>NZ_LZQD01000001.1:0-311213 GCF_001858025.1 Trichormus sp. NMC-1
TGTCAACAGGATTTGAGACGCGCTAACCCTGACTCTTAACAGGGAACAGGGAATAAATTGGTGTGTACTTCATTAGACTGGGAAACGCTATATTATCCTATAGTGAAGCAAAAAAAATGGATACTAGGACTTACGCATTGACAGAATAACAAAATAGTGCATTGATAAATAAGAGTCGTCGAGTAATGGGTATGAGAGAATGAGAGAAATTACTAAACCCTCGACAGCACAATGCAATCTAGACATCTACACCTTATTTTTGCTGTCAGAGCCAAAGTATGGAGGGTGCAGTAGGTTAGCGGAGATATTGGGAGATGTTTCACATGATAGTGTAAACCGCTTTTTATTGAGAGAGAGATACGAACCCAAAGATTTATTCAGCATAATAGAGAAAATTATCAATCTGGAAGGAGGGATATTAAGTGTAGACGATACAGTCATAGAAAAGATTTACAGCGACCCTAAAAATGCGGAATTAATCAGTTATTTTTGGTCAGGGAAAGCCCATAAAACTATTATTGGCTTAAATTTAATTAGTCTATATTACAGTGATATTAATGGTAATTCAGTACCAATAAATTATAGAATATATGATAAAAAGGAGGGAAAAACAAAAAACGATTATTTTAGAGAAATGGTAATTGAAATAATAAGCTGGGGAGTCAAACCCAGAATGGTAACAGGAGATAGTTGGTATTCTGGAGTAGAAAACTTGAAATTTCTAAAAAACCAGAAATTGGGTTTCCTATTCGGAATTGAAAAAAATAGAACTGTTTCAAATGAGCCACACAAGTATTGTCAAGTAAGCACTCTGGCTATTCCCCAAGAAGGATTAAGGACTCATCTGAAAGAATTTGGATTTATAAAATTGTTTAGGAAAGACTTTAAAAAGGAAGACTCTAGACATTATATTTTATATCTACTAGATGAATCTGATTTCCTGTCGTTACCGATGTCAATCCCGAACCCACCACACCACTTAGTGTAGCTTGACCTACCGCGAGTACATGATTACCGATAGCTTTCCGTACCGTTAACTCAAAATTATCGCTTTTGAGCGTTACTTCTGCAATATCCGTTTGTGCAATAGTTGCCAGTAGTTGGCGGATTTCATTAAAGTCTAATGGCACAGTTTTTTTTACCTCGACCTAAACGTAAATGAAAATCTTAAGTGTGGCAGAGATTTAATCCCTTTATAAACAAGGGATTGAAATCGGTAATACCAATTTTGGATTGGTAATTGGTAATTGGAGAATGATTCCCTATTACCCAGTCACTATCAGGTGTAGAAACTTTGTTTTTATCACAATTCATGATACCCATTGGGGTATTGAAACATTTCATCGAGCCATAAAACAAGTATGTGGAATTTGTCGGTTCATGGTTAGAGATACCTGTGCAATCAAAACTCATATATTTTGTTCACTTCAAGCTTTTGTGAAATTGGAGTTTATGCGCTCTGAAAATATAATTAGCAATTGGTATGAAGTACAAAGGAATCTGTTTACTTCTGTTGTCCGTGAGCATATTTTTGCCAACCTTCGCAAGGATGCCATTATCTAGACTACATAGATGATATTTTTTGTCAATGCGTAAGTCCTAGACTATTAATAACCTAGAAATTTTATAGTATAGGTTAACTTTGTCAAGATAATTTAGATGCGTTTCGCCTGATGAAGCAGCTTGAGGAGCGTGTTTTTTAATTACAGGAGTAATGGTTGAAATAATGGTGGCAAATTCTATGATCATGTCTAATTACCGGAAAGTTACCGAAGAGGACGCGGAGAGTCGTCTGTGTCCGACGTTCGACGCAAATGGTTTCAAGCCCCCGACTTAAGTCGTGGAGAATAAAAAAGACATTCCTTGCTGGAATCTCCTGGCTTTAGACATGGGGTATCCCCGTGTCCCCTTCAAAATTCAAATTCACACACCTAACACTGATACTTGCATACTTCTTTTCTATATCAGTCTTGCGAATTTTAGATAATTAATGGCAAAGTATTTACCGCATAAGCTTTCCAGCTTGTTATCTGTCGCCATTATTTTTTGTATTGGTATTGTATATTACAATTTTTTATAATAAAACTCTTATCCCCTGACCGCCTTACACTGAGATATATACATTTGTAAATCATTCTTAACAAAATGTTTAAATCTTTATGTAATAACAAATTTAAATATATATGTAGGCAAATTTTGAAAAATAACTTATTGAATTATTGATATATTGTGGGGTAAGCTACAAATTCACTGATGTGCAACTTCTTCTCCCTTGCCCATCCCATGACTAAACCTCTCTTAAGTGAAATTGCCTGATGATGAATCTTTACCGTCTTTAGGTAAAGGTATCAGACTAAAAAAAAGACAATTGCAGCAAACCAGCTTTATACACTGGAATGCAACGGTTTTTCAGGCAAAAATTCCTCAGACGGCTTGTAAAGCCAAAAAGTTGATCTTGAATTAAGTGGGTTTAGTAGGGTATGCAAACTCAAGATGAAAAGATTTTGTATTCCTGGGACGAAAAATAACAGCGTCAAATAGTGCGTCTGAAAAATATGGTAAAAAATTTGTTGCGGTAAATTGCTACTGTAACCAGGTTTGTGCAGCAGTAATACTGCCACCATCGAGCCGTATCGCCCCTAACTATAAGCAAAACTTATAATTTCATTAAGAATGAAGAAAGGATAGGGATGAGAAGAAGTTGCACATAACGTGATTTGATAGTAAAAAGAGAGACTTGTTGGAAGGAAAATATGTCTTACGCTCAAACGAAAACTCAGGCTAAGTCTGGGTATCAAGCTGGGGTTAAAGATTACAGACTAACTTATTACACACCTGATTACACTCCTAAAGATACAGACCTTTTAGCAGCATTCCGGATGACTCCCCAACCCGGAGTTCCTCCTGAAGAAGCTGGTGCGGCTGTAGCTGCTGAGTCTTCCACTGGTACTTGGACAACAGTTTGGACAGACTTGTTGACCGACCTAGATCGCTACAAAGGTCGTTGTTACGATATCGAACCAGTTCCCGGTGAAGACAACCAGTACATCTGTTACGTTGCTTATCCTTTGGATCTGTTTGAAGAAGGTTCTGTAACCAACGTATTGACCTCTATCGTCGGTAACGTATTTGGTTTCAAAGCTCTGCGGGCGCTACGTTTGGAAGACATTCGTTTCCCTGTAGCTTACATCAAGACTTTCCAAGGACCACCTCACGGTATTCAAGTTGAACGCGACAAGTTGAACAAATACGGTCGTCCTCTGTTGGGTTGTACAATTAAGCCCAAATTAGGTCTTTCCGCTAAGAACTACGGACGCGCTGTATACGAATGTTTGCGTGGTGGTTTGGACTTCACCAAAGACGACGAAAATATCAACTCCGCACCATTCCAAAGATGGCGCGATCGCTTCTTGTTCGTAGCTGAAGCTATCAACAAAGCACAAGCAGAAACCGGCGAAATCAAGGGTCACTACCTGAACGTTACCGCTCCTACCTGCGAACAAATGTTGCAACGGGCTGAGTACGCTAAAGAACTCAAAATGCCCATCATCATGCACGATTACCTGACCGCAGGTTTCACAGCTAACACCACATTGTCTCGTTGGTGTCGTGATAACGGTATTCTGTTGCACATTCACCGTGCTATGCACGCTGTAATTGACCGTCAGAAAAACCACGGTATCCACTTCCGCGTATTGGCTAAAGCTCTTCGCTTGTCTGGTGGTGATCACATCCACACCGGTACAGTAGTTGGTAAGTTGGAAGGTGAACGTGGAATCACAATGGGCTTCGTTGACCTATTGCGTGAAAACTACGTTGAGCAAGACAAGTCTCGCGGTATTTACTTTACCCAAGACTGGGCTTCTCTACCTGGTGTAATGGCAGTTGCTTCTGGTGGTATCCACGTATGGCATATGCCCGCGTTGGTAGAAATCTTTGGTGATGACTCCGTACTACAATTCGGTGGTGGTACTTTGGGACACCCCTGGGGTAACGCTCCTGGTGCTACCGCTAACCGCGTAGCTTTAGAAGCAGTTGTTCAAGCTCGTAACGAAGGCCGTAACTTGGCTCGTGAAGGTAACGATATTATCCGCGAAGCTGCTAAGTGGTCTCCTGAATTGGCTGTTGCTTGCGAACTGTGGAAAGAAATTAAGTTCGAGTTTGAAGCAATGGATACCGTCTGATGATTTAGGATTTGGGATTTTGGATTTGGGATTCATTAAAAATTCCCAATCTAAAATCTAAAATCTATAGGGCTGGGGTCAAGCATGGATCTAAAGCAAATTGCGAAAGACACAGCCAAAACTCTTCAAAGCTACCTGACTTATCAGGCGCTAAGGACGGTATTGGCACAGCTAGGCGAAACAAATCCTCCTTTAGCACATTGGTTGCAAAACTTTTCCGCTGGCAAAATCCAAGACGGAGAAGCGTATATTGAGGAACTGTTTCTGGAAAAGTCAGATTTGGCTTTGCGGATTATGACTGTCAGGGAACACATAGCGGCGGAAGTGGCAGATTTCTTACCAGAAATGGTTTGTACTGGCATTCAGCAAGCCAATATGGAACAGCGTCGCCAGCATCTCGAACGCATTACGCAACTAAATTTATCAAGTCCCAGCCCGGAAACACCAAAGACAGACAATATCTGATAGCCTGCGTGGCGTAGCCATTCCTAATTTGGATAATTTATCCAGTTAGTTCAGTCAAAGAAATAGTAAAAAATCTCCCCCACTTATCAAAAGCTATGCAAACTTTACCAAAAGAGCGTCGTTACGAAACCCTTTCTTATCTTCCCCCTCTGTCTGACGCGCAAATTGCCAAGCAAGTTCAGTACATTATCACACAAGGTTTTATTCCTGCAATTGAATTCAACGAAACTTCTGAACCTACAGAACTTTATTGGACAATGTGGAAGTTGCCTTTGTTCGGCGCTAAAACTGCTCAAGAAGTATTGAGCGAAGTTCAAGGTTGCCGTTCTCAGTATAGTAACTGCTACATCCGTGTTGTTGGTTTTGACAACATTAAGCAGTGTCAAGTTATGAGCTTTCTTGTTCACAAACCCAGCAGATACTAAGAGCTAATTAGCTAATAGTTATTTGATAAATTAAAAAGAGGGGTAGAGTTTTCTATCTCTCTTTTTTTAGTTTTGATAGAGAATAGAATTGTCGGTTGAGTCGCACACACAAAGCTAAAGGTGATTATTATGCAACAAATTACTGTTAATGAAGCATCTCAACATTTATCTGATTTAATTGAAGCCGCACTTGGTGGTGATGAAATTATCATCATGAAAGATAATCAACCTGTAGTGAAATTAATTCCTGTATTACCAATTAAACACCGTCGTCAACCTGGTAGTGCTAAAGGAATGGTAACAATGGCTGATGATTTTGACGCACCTTTAGAAGATTTTCAGGAATATATGTGATGATGTTTTTGATAGATACACATACATTTATTTGGTATGTAACAGATAACTCTCGACTTAGTAATCAAGTTTTAGAATTGATTAACGATGAGAATAATCAGATCTCTTAAAAATCATAGCCCATGATATAGTCATCCATGACAAATCCACCACCAAAGTCTTTAACCTGACTATCAATAATTTTAAAACCAAATCTGGTATAAGCTTTAATTCCTTTTTCATTCCTTTTATTGACATTGAGAATAATTTGTTTAAAATTCATTTTTTGCGCTTTTTCGTGTACATGAGATAACATCTTTTGACCATAACCCAAACCATGTAATGATGGTAATAAATAACATTTATGTAATTTTAAATAACTAATATTATCCATTATTTCTGAACCATAGGATAAATAACCCACTAATTCAGAATTATGTAAAACCTTATCATAAAATATCCCTTGGCTATAAATTTCATTTTCAATTATTCCTGTTCCATACATTTTACTCAGCATATAATCGATTTGTTCATTGCTGATTATTGTAGAATAATGGGTATACCAAATTTTTTCACTGATTTTTCTCATTTCTTCTAAATCAGAATCTAATAACTTGGTAATGGTAATTGATGAATCATTCATAGTGATAATTACAGATAAATTAAATCTAATGAAAGTAAAAATTAAGGTAAGGATTCAGGTGTAAGTATTTCCAAATTTAATTTACCATTTAATTGACTATGGTTACAAAAAAAATCTATGATGATCTCAATAAATCATAACTGGAGATAATTCTATGAGTTACTATATTGCTCCCAGCTTTCTTGATAAACTTGCAGTTCATATTACCAAAAACTTTTTAAATATTCCTGGTATTCGAGTTCCCCTGATTTTAGGTATTCATGGCCGCAAAGGAGAGGGAAAATCCTTTCAATGCGAGTTAGTCTTTGAAAAAATGGGTATCGAAGTAACTTTGATATCTGGGGGAGAATTAGAAAGTCCAGACGCGGGAGATCCTGCGCGGTTGATTCGGTTACGTTATCGGGAAACAGCAGAATTAATCAAGGTACGGGGGAAAATGTGCGTACTGATGATTAATGATTTAGATGCAGGTGCAGGGCGCTTTGACGAAGGCACTCAATATACAGTAAATACCCAGTTGGTAAATGCCACACTGATGAATATTGCTGATAATCCCACAGATGTGCAGTTACCGGGAAGTTATGATTCCAATCCTTTATGTCGTGTTCCGATTATTGTGACTGGAAATGATTTTTCTACTCTCTATGCACCATTAATTCGTGATGGGAGAATGGACAAATTTTACTGGGAACCTAACCGCGATGATAAGGTGGGAATTGTCGGCGGAATTTTTGCGCCTGATGGACTTTCACAAAGAGAAATTGAACAATTAGTTGATACTTTTCCTCATCAATCTATTGACTTTTTTAGCGCCTTACGTTCTCGAATTTATGATGAACAAATCCGCGAATTTATTCATCAAATCGGTTTTGAAAATGTTTCTTTACGAGTGGTAAACAGTTTAGAGGGACCGCCAGCATTTAAAAAGCCAGATTTTACTCTATCTCATTTAATTGAGTCCGGTAAATTTATGGTGGGTGAACAAAAACGGGTGGAAACTTCTCATTTAGTTGATGAATATAATCGCTTAAATCGAGGGAAAGGTTATCAAGCAGCTTCTCCTGTTGCGGAAATTCCAGTTAGTAAACCTGTGGTTAATCAATCTACCCATTTAACTTTAGAAACTCAAGAACAAGTCCGCCAAATTTTAGCTCAAGGTTACAAAATTGGGATTGAACACGTTGATGAACGTCGTTTTCGCACAGGTTCTTGGCAAAGTTGTGGTTCTTTCAATATTGATGCACATTCCGATGCTATTTCTATGTTAGAATCTTGTTTGGCTGAATATAGCGGTGAATATGTCCGCTTAGTAGGTATTGATCCGCAAGCCAAGCGTAGAGTATTAGAAACAATTATTCAGCGTCCGAATGGCAAGTAATTAGGATTTTTTAATGTAGAGACATTCCGGCGGAACGTCTCTACAGAAGTTGAATTTAATATTTAGCGAACTGGAGTTAAAAATAGTTTGGCTTCTGCCTGTCTTCTCCGCCTTAAACCTGCTTCTACATTAGTTCCGGGATTTCTATATTTTAGAAAAGTTTCTTCAATTTCATCCCATTTTTTATCTCTCAAGACTCTAGTCATGCTTTGGAAGTTGGAACCACCATAGAAGTTAGCACCTAAGTTATAACCAAAGCTTAATAAAGCTCCTTGTTGGTTGACATTTAATTCGTTCCAAACAGGTATTTTGATTAGGGGTGGTAAATACTTAGTTTCTAACTGAAAAATTAAAATTTCCTCTGCTTCTGCTTTGGTAATTGTTTCACCCAGTTTCCATTCACTACCATCTTTTTTGCGAGTAGTTCCCCAACCAATGGTGATGGGTTTACCTCCAGAGAGAGGATCTGGATAAGCTTTTAGAAATAATCCTTCAAATTCTTTAATGAGAGCAACTCCAGGAAGTGGTAGTTTTCCAGATGAACCACCATAAAGATTTTTGAAATCAATATTTAGACTTTGTTCCTGAACTAGGGCTTGGGCTGGGGGTTTGTTTGGTGTGGTGATGAGATTATCAAGAGATTGATTTAAAGCATTCTGAGTTTTTTTTCCTACTATTCCATCTGCTATTAAACCCTGTTGTTGTTGAAATTTTTGGACGGCGGCGAAGGTTTTATTACCAAAATCACCATCTATTGGGCCGGGATTGAGTTTAAGGTTTGTTAAAATTCTTTGCAACTGCTGAACTTTTTGTCCTTTCGTGCCTTTTCTGAGAATTTCATTACTATTGAGAATCAATTTGGTGGTCATAAGGCTATCCTTTTTCTAAGACAATTGTGAGAACGTTGCTGAATTTAGATATGAATTTCTACAATACTCACTTTTCAAGTTTGATTTTTGGCATTTACTTTGAGAGGATGTTGGGAAAGTCATAAAATTAACCCTAAAATCTATCTCCTTGTAAAGAAGAGGGATTAGATTTTTGGAGGTTATTGGTTTTATGGAATACTTTTTAAACATCCTCTTATGAGTAAAGCTCATTCATATTCTTATTCAGCAAAGCTTTTTTAGTTTTTATCTTGGGAGTTGGTTGTAAATAGTGACGGCTTTTTCTGCTTTCTTAACCGATTAAAGGTTCAGACATAAAAGTGTACTCAGTTGATGCTTTTGATATCAAAGAGTATAAAACCAATCCTGGTATTTAGGCTTATACTGTGTAAAAAATTAATGATGATAATACAAATAGATGAAATTTAGAAATCAAATAACGAATTATGATAAGTTATTGCCAATCTAAAATTCCAAAATTGATATGCCTTGGTTTGTAAAGATTGAAGCAGGTAGAGTAGATAAACCCACCTTTGATCAATATGTACCCGCCCATACAGCTTATGTACAAAACTTGATAGACAAAGGACATAAAGCCAAAACAGGCTATTGGGCGCAACGGGGAGGCGGGATGATGCTGTTTGAGGCGGCATCTATGGATGAAGCACAGGCGATAGTTGCTGGTGATCCCTTGGTACAGAACGGTTGTGTCAGTTATCAACTTTACGAATGGCGAATTGTTATGGAATGACACACAATTACTGACTTTTGATGTTATGATACTAAAAGACCTGGATCTATGCGACTTCAACGCCCAAATCTTGTCAGGACCGGAAGGTAGCAGCAATACGGGATGCTTGTGGTAGGCGTAGTCTCCGGGTCGCCCCATTTTTAGGAGCGCTCTACAGCAATGCCTGGTTTTGGAGATATTGTTCAAAAAGCTTTTTACCTCGGTGTTGGCTTGGCTTCTTACGCCGGCGAAAAAGCGGGGGGGAAATTAGCCGAACTGCGATCGCAAGTCCAAAAACTGGCTGATGAAATGGTGGCTAAGGGCGAAATGAATACCGAAGAAGCTCGTCGTTTCGTTGAAGATATGATGAAGCAAGCCCAGCAGCCCCAAACATCCAGTACACAGCCTGAAAAAACAGCCCCTTCTGAACCTCGTCGCATCGAAATTTTGGAGGTAGATGAAGAACCAACTGTGAAACAACCAGCAACCGAAAATGTTGATCATTTACGGGATCAAGTGCTAGAACTGCAAAAACAACTAGAAAGATTGAAACATGATCAGTAAAAGCTACTTTTTACTCTGATCATCAGCACAGTCGGTAAGTTGAAAATGGCGCGATACTTAAAGCTGGGTGATGTGCATTAATATGTATTTTAGCACTGCCAACCTAGCTGAATAAAGCGCCCTATTTTTAGGTATTAAGGGCGTTAAGTTTATGGAACCGTGGCAAAAAGATTTAGTTGACATCATCGAAACTGTGGCTGATGAAGTAGAACGCTTCTTCCTAGGAATGAATGACATGGTTGATGCATTTTTTGAACTAACGGAAGAAATTACTGAGCAAGTAAGCAATAATATTGCTATTGAAATTGATCAGTATTTACAGGAATTGGCTGAACCGCTTCTAGAAATTTACTGGGAACTGGAAGACGTAGCAGGAGATGTAGATCCGGGTTTTCCTTATTCAGTTGAAGCTACGGCAGAACAAAATTCCGCTTGCATAGGTTGTAGCAATTATCATGGCCAAGTGTATGGCGGTAATTTATTAGTTTGTGCTATGCACCCCCACGGTTGCGATGATACAAGTTGTCCAGACTGGGAAAAAAGTAATACTGAGTTTTGAGTGTTAAGTTAATATTTATGAATCTCTGCATTTTTTTTGAATAATTTTATGAGTAGTTCCTTACCTGAGACTGTAACCCCAGCTAATCCAGAAATGAAGTATGGCGAACGTGAGATTGAGGAAGGAAAACTGATTACATTTCCTAATCCGCGTGTGGGTAGACGCTACGACATTAATATTAGTTTGCCGGAATTTACCTGTAAATGTCCATTTTCCGGTTATCCTGATTTTGCGACCATATATATTTCCTACATACCTGATGAAAGAGTAGTGGAATTGAAGGCGCTGAAACTCTATATTAATAGTTATCGCGATCGCTATATTTCCCACGAAGAATCAGCTAATCAAATTTTAGATGATTTTGTTGCCGCTTGTGACCCTTTGGAAGTAACGGTAAAGACAGATTTTACTCCCAGAGGGAATGTGCATACTGTTGTGGAAGTAAGACATCAAAAATAAGTTTTTTAACGTAGGTTTGTAGTGAGGACTTAAGTCCTTACTACGAACATTTTGGATATTTTTTCTGTATTACTAACCATATCGGCTCAATTTTTCAGAGATTTGCGACCAATTAATTTGTTAATAAATTTAAATACATTACCTGCAAAAGAACTTACAAAGCGGTAGGTTTTGCGAACCTTATTTAAAAATGAATAAGGTACTCGTAACCGCAAAGGATAGAAAATAGGCAAATATATAAAATAATAAGCCTTTTTCAGATCATCCCATTTTGAGCAGCGGTCCTGGTGGAGAAAATCAGAAATATCAACAACTAAACCCCGTCCCTCAAACATCATCACATTCTTTCCATGAACATCATGAGGTAAAAGTCCACGAGTCCGCGCATAATCCAAAGCACTATCAATATCTTTGATCACCTGGGGAGGAATACGCAAACCTCTGTGCAGACAGTCATAAAGGGTAACACCATATAATCTTTTTAAGACTAACAAGCCTTCTTGAGCATAAAAACACTCAGAAAAAGCCGGGTGGTAACCAAGACGACGGTAAACTTCTAGTTCCTCCTCAAACCCAGGACGACCGGTTGCGTAAACTTTGACTACCAAGTCTGGGTATTCAGGATGATAAACTACTGCTGCGTAGTTTCCTGTACCTAGAAGTTGCCAAGGGGGAGGAAGATGCCGCACTTGTGCTGGGTTGTGAGGATGGACACTTTCCACAATTAACTGGGGTATCAGTTCTTGGTGGATACTTGTAATCAGTGGCTGAATATTGGATTTATCCATAGGATAGAAGCAGCATTATGAGTGGTATCACATGAATAAAATACACCACTCAATTGCTATTATGCCCCATGAAGAAAAAATTATTTTTTTTCTGGGTCACTAAGTTGATCTAAAATTCCTAAAACTTCTTGTTCAAATGCCACTTGGGCGCGGTTAGTTTTACCACCGACATAGAGAATATTACCTTTTTGTAATGCCCAAATTTGGGAATGGGAAAAATAACTCATGACCACACCTAGCATTAGTAAACCAAATCCTGCATAAACAATGGGTATACCAGGATCATATTTAATTTGTAAACCTGTGCTACCAATAACATCAAGAATTTTCAAATTTATCCCATTCACAGGTATGGACATTCCCGCACGGACAGTATTAATTAATTTGCCTTTAGCATCATAAATTAAAACCATTCCTTGCAAATCTTTTGCTAGTAAGGAAACACCTTCACTTAAATCAGGTTTAGTTGGTATCCAAGTTCCCCAAAGTCTGCCTTTACCTTTGGTATCTAATTGTGCCATTGGTAATTGAAAAATCGGACTTTTATTTAATCTCACACGGACACTAGAAATTCCCCAATCTGTTTGATAGAAAACTACACCATGATAACGCAGTGGTTTGTTGACATAAATCTTCTCATGGTCAACTTCTTTCTCATCTTTATTCAACACAGACAGATCAGAATAAAATTGGTCAATTCCCCCCGTAGGTGTGTAATCAATCCAAAACCTATTTACACGCACTGACCAATCTTTTAATACATCTTGAGATGACCAAGCCCCAGCATCAATAAGATTTTTGACCTGGAATGTATCGCCACTAGAAATCATTTCTTGAGCCATAAATCCGGTCATTGCGCCCCAAATTCCACCCAGCAAAATGGCAACAATACCAATATGAACAATAATCGGACCAATGCGTCCAATTATGCCTTTACGGGCGTAAAGCATATCATCTTGTTCTGGATTTTTATCTTGAAATATTTTATAACGGTTTTTTTGTAAAATTGGCGTAAGTGACTGTAAAGGAACAGTCTCTAATTCTGCGCTCAAAGCTAATTTTTTAAAGTTGCGGGTTTCTTCGTAATATTTCCACTTTTGGGCAGCTTTTAGGGCTGGTAATTGACGGGTGAAAGTACAAGCTGTTAAGCTAGTTCCAAATAACACTAATAAAGCCAAAAACCACCAAGTTCGATAGACATGATCTAACCCAACTACTTGAATGACTTTCCAAGTCAAAAAACCAAATAAAGCCGGATGTTCTGGGTAGTTAGATTGGTAAAATGCAGGTGATTGTCCCTGTTCAATGACGGTACCACTAATGCTAAATAAGGCAATTACTAATAAGAGGATAATTGCCAAACGTAAATCAGTTAATACAGGCAAAATCTCCCGCCGGATAAATCGCCCAGGGATTAACCACCAACTTAATTCTGTGGATGTTGTATTATCTATAGTCATTGTCTAGAAACTGCCAATAGGAATGCGAGAAAGTAAAGAAAAAACACCAAAGCCTACCAATAATGCACCGCTGACAGGATTTATCCAACCTGACCAACGGCGCAATTCTAATATTTTTTTAATAGAAGCAGTAAACGTACCTGCTAAAATTAATGGTGCCACATATCCGGCTGTGTAAGAAAGTAATAAAACAGCACCTAAAATTAAATCTTGAGTATTAGCAACCCAACCTAATAAACTGGCTAAAACTGGTGTGCTACAGGGTGAAGCGACTAACCCAAATGTTAACCCAATCGAGTATGAACGCACTCCAGGAGGTAAATCTTGGGAAATCCAATTTGTCTCATTCAAAGATGGAAATTGTAGGGGTAGAGCTTCTAATAAGTTCAATCCCATAATAATAGCAATAATGCTAACTATAATTGGTAAACCAATTCCTATTTGCCCATAGACTTTTCCAACTAAACCTGCTATAATTCCCATCCCTGCCAGTGTAGTTGCTAATCCCAACGCAAACCAAGTTGATTGGGCTGCTGCTTGTAAGCGGGTTTTAGCTTCATAACCGCCGATATAGCCGATGGTAATGGGCAGCATGGAGAGCATACAAGGCGTGAGGCTGGTGAGCAAGCCGGCGGCAAAAATAATGGCAATGCTGACGACGCTAAGGTGGGTGAGTTGGTTAGCAACAAGGCTGTTTGCGAACTGTTCAAGTTGATAAATTTGTGTTTGCAGAGTCTCCAGCATGATTATTGTTAAAGGGGAAATGCTTACTCTGTTTGCATTTTAGCGTATTTTAGTTTGTTGTTTATCGGTTGGACTGACTGTGTGGAAAATCGACATCAATATTTAAAGATAATTTTTTCTAATATATTTAGGTTCAAAAATTGTTCTATCTGACAGTTTTCGCAATAGTTAAAGCTAATTCTCAACAATATTGAGAATATTATCAATAAGTTGACGAGATTTGGTGATTACAGGATTGATATTTTAGCTGTTCTGTGTTTATAATGTTTTTGAGTAAGATCCAAGGGTGTGTTATTACCTTAATTAAACATATAACCTCTGGGATAGCATTCCCAGTCTGGAGACTGGAAACTAGAAAATTGCTTCATGAATAATTTAGGATAGCTAAATATCCTCCCAGGTAATAGTCATCATCATTTCTTTATTGACTGCGGCTATTTTCACTAATCTGTTAGCTTGTCTTTCGATTGTTTTCTCAAAGATATTCCTAACAAGTCTACCATTTCCAAAACTATTATTTTTTTCAGAATATAACTTTGTGAAGTGTATTAGAAGTTTTTCTTTACCTCTGGGGGTTATTCTATAATGCTGTTGCTTACATATTCCCTCGAAAATATTTAATAGTTCTTCCGGTTTATAGTCATCAAAATAAAAATATCTATTAAATCTCGACTGTAAACCAGGATTAGCATCAATAAATATTGACATCTCATCACTATAACCAGCGACAATCACAACTAACCTATCTCGATAGTCTTCCATTCTTTTTAATAAAGTATCTATTGCTTCTTGTCCAAAATCTTTTCCTGAACCTGCTGGTGCTAGTGCGTAAGCTTCATCAATAAATAAAACTCCATCTAATGCTGAATTTACGACTTCATCTACTTTTAAAGCTGTTTGTCCAACATAACCTGCAACCAAACCTGATCTATCAGTTTCGACAACATGGCCTTTAGCAAGTATACCTAATTCTTTGTATATTAGACCCATTAAACGTGCAACCGTTGTTTTACCAGTTCCCGGAGGTCCACAAAATACTGAATGTAGGGAAATAGAAATATTTGGTAAACCTTGTTCTTGACGCATTTTCTGAACTTTCAAAAAATTGATAAAAGTGTTAATGTCATTTTTAACATTTTCCATTCCCACAAGGTGATTTAGTTTCTTAATCACATGATCTAAACCTTGAGAGTTAGAATCATGATTACCTGTACTATTAACCCTCTTACTTCCAGAGATATTTAACTCTCTTTTCATGCGTTGTAGTTCAGCTTCAATATTAGGATCTCGATAAGTCATCTTGTGTTAAGAATTTACTATTTTATGTATAAATACGGTTGGCATTGGTTCATTATAAATCAAAATATAAAATCAAGCAACCGACTACAAATCTTTTTCAATTGCAACTTACAAATTTTTATAATGAATATAAATCACTGTTCTATTTTATGAGAAATAAATTACCTAATATAGATCGTATCCGCGAACATCAAGCAAACGAGCGTACTTTTTTAGCTTGGTTACGCACTTCTATTGCATTAATTAGCTTTGGTTTTGCTATTTCCAGATTTGGTATATTTTTACGTCAAATTAATGCTGCTTTCACACAACAAGAATCTATTGTAAACCCCTTAATCAACTCTGAAAACTTGGGAATTTTTTTAGTAGTATTTGGTATTATTACTATTGTTTTAGCAGCATGGAGATACAATCAAATTTTCTGGCAAATTGAACAAGGCGACTATAGACCTAAACGTTTACCAGTGTTAATTATGACTGGAGCAGTTATAGTTTTTGGATTGCTGAGTATTCCCTTACTCTTAATAAGAAATCAACTACCTCAACGTCCGGTTTCTACACCTAAACAAAATCAATCTTTTCATATTCGGTAATTTTTTTAATTTAGTTAATAATTTACCCGCACCTATACCCTATTTTAAACATAAAAATTAGATGAAATACTTGTAAATTCTGGATTATTTGTTTTTGAGTACATTATTAATATAAAATAGAGCAGTATAAGCATAAGATGATAATATCTAAAAAATTGGCTATAAGCCAAAAATAATTAATATTTTGTAATTCATAAAAATGTAGAAAATATCACAATTTAACTTCCTGACTTTAGCTATTTTCAATGCTTATCTTTTGGGGTTCTCTGCATACAGTTTAAACAACCACAAAAGACACAGGAAGGAAAATCATGAACAAATCTTTTGCCACAATTGATGGTAATGAAGCCGTAGCCCGTGTAGCTTACAAATTAAATGAAGTAATTGCTATTTATCCTATCACCCCCTCTTCAAATATGGGTGAATGGGCTGATGCTTGGATGTCGGAAAATAAACCGAATCTTTGGGGTACTGTTCCCAATATCACTCAAATGCAAAGCGAAGGAGGGGCAATTGCTGCGGTACATGGGGCATTACAAACAGGTTCACTAAGTACAACTTTCACCGCTTCTCAGGGATTATTATTAATGATTCCTAATTTATACAAAATTGCGGGAGAATTAACCAGTTTTGTACTTCATGTTTCCGCTCGTTCTTTAGCTACACACGCTTTATCTATTTTCGGTGATCATAGTGATGTCATGGCTGCAAGGGCGACTGGTTTCGCTTTTTTGTGTTCGGCTTCTGTACAGGAAAGTCATGATTTTGCCTTAATTTCTCATGCTGCAACTTTAGAAGCAAGAGTACCATTTATGCACTTTTTCGATGGGTTTAGAACATCCCATGAAGTGCAAAAAGTTGAATTATTATCAGATGAAGATTTAGAGGAATTTATACCTTTAAAATTAGTATCTGCACATCGTCAACGGTGCTTAACTCCAGATAAGCCAGTATTACGAGGAACAGCCCAAAACCCCGATGTTTACTTTCAATCTCGTGAAGGTGCAAACCCTTATTATGATGGTTGTGCTGATATTGTCCAAAAAATTATGGACAAATTTGGAGAACGCACAGGCCGATATTACAAACTCTATGAATATCATGGAAGTACTGACGCAGAAAGAGTAATTGTAATTATGGGTTCTGGTTGTGAAACTGTCCATGAAACCGTAGATTATCTCAACAACCAAGGGGAAAAAGTCGGAGTTTTGAAAGTGCGCCTTTTCCGCCCTTTTGATGTGGCTAGATTTATAGAAGCATTACCTAATAGTGTCAAATCTATTGCCGTTCTTGATAGAACTAAAGAAGCCGGAAGCGCAGGAGAACCACTATATTTAGATGTGGTGACAGCCATTTATGAAGGCTGGAAAAAAACTACATTCCCGAAAATTGTTGGGGGAAGATATGGACTTTCTTCTAAAGAATTTACTCCCGCAATGGTGAAGAGTATTTTTGATAATCTTACCCTCATTAAACCCAAAAATCATTTTACAATTGGGATTAATGATGATGTCAGTTTCACTTCTTTGAATTTTGACCCCAATTTCTCAACAGAACCAGATCATGTAGTGCGAGCAATGTTCTATGGTTTAGGTTCAGATGGTACAGTGGGTGCAAATAAGAACTCCATCAAAATCATCGGTGAAGGCACAGAAAATAACGCCCAAGGTTACTTTGTTTATGATTCCAAAAAATCTGGTTCAATGACCGTTTCTCACCTGCGTTTTGGAACTGGCAAAATTCGCTCAACGTACCTCATAGACAAAGCTAATTTCATCGGTTGTCACCATTGGGGATTTGTGGAAAGCATTGATATTTTAAAAGCTGCTGCACCAGGGGCGACTTTGTTGTTAAATAGTCCTTATAATGCAGATACAGTTTGGGAAAATCTACCCCCAAGAGTTCAACAGCAAATTATTGACAAAGACCTGAAAGTTTACACTATTAACGCTAGTCAAGTAGCGAAAAATAGTGGTATGGGCAGAAGAATTAACACTATCATGCAGGTGTGTTTCTTTGCTTTAGCAGGAGTATTGACAGAAAAAGAAGCGATCTCTAAAATCAAACAAGCCATAGAAAAAACCTATGGTAAAAAAGGCGTAGATGTTGTCAACATGAATTTAAAAGCCGTAGACAACACCTTAGAAAATCTCCATGAAATCGAAATTCCCCTAGTAGAAAAAGGTAAATTATTTAATGTAGAGACGTTTCATGAAACGTCTCTACAAAAAAATAAACCCGAATTTGTCGAGAATGTTCTTGGGAAAATCATGGTTTGGGAAGGTGATGATTTACCTGTCAGTGCTTTACCTGCTGACGGAACTTTCCCCAGTGGAACTGCAAAATGGGAAAAACGCAACGTTGCGGAAGAAATACCCGTTTGGGATGGTGATGTCTGCGTTCAATGCGGTAAATGTGTGATGGTTTGTCCTCACGCTGCTATTCGCGCTAAAGCTTATCAAGCTAGTGAGTTAGTCAACGCACCGATAACTTTTAAATCAACTAACGCCAAAGATAAGGACTTTGCTAACCAGAAATTTACCATTCAGGTAGCCCCAGAAGACTGTACAGGCTGCGAAATTTGCGTTAGTGTCTGTCCTGCTAAAAACAAGGCTGAACCCACCCGCAAAGCCATTAATATGAGTCCGCAATTACCGTTGCGAGAACAAGAACGGGAAAATTGGAATTTCTTTTTGAGTTTACCAAATCCCGACAGTCGAAAATTGAAATTAAATCAAATTCGTCAACAACAACTCCAGGAACCATTGTTTGAATTTTCCGGTGCTTGTGCTGGGTGCGGAGAAACGCCCTACCTTAAATTATTAACACAATTATTTGGCGATCGCTCACTCGTTGCCAACGCCACCGGTTGTTCTTCCATTTACGGTGGAAATCTCCCCACAACTCCCTGGAGTCAAAATGCTGAGGGAAGAGGTCCCGCATGGTCCAATAGTTTATTTGAAGATAACGCCGAATTCGGTTTTGGTTATCGCTTATCTATAGACAAACAAGCGGAATTTGCAGGGGAATTATTGTCACAATTAAGTAGTAAAATTGGCGATAATTTAGTTAATGCAATTCTCAAAGCCGAACAAAAAACCGAAGCAGATATTTGGGAACAACGAGAAAGAATTGTCATTCTCAAACACAAATTAGCTGAGATTTTGGAAACTACAAAAGACGCAAATCTAAAATCCAAAATCCAAAATCTAAAATCCCTCGCTGATTATTTAGTCAAGAAAAGTGTGTGGATAGTTGGGGGTGATGGTTGGGCGTATGATATAGACTTTGGTGGTATTGATCATGTGATTTCCACAGGACGAAATGTGAACATTTTGGTCATGGATACAGAAGTTTATTCTAATACCGGAGGACAATCTTCTAAAGCCACTCCCAAAGCCGCAGTTGCAAAATATGCGACCGGTGGAAAACCTGCACCCAAGAAAGATTTGGGTTTAATGGCGATGACTTATGGTAATGTTTATGTGGCGAGTGTAGCGTTAGGGGCGCGAGATGAACATACACTCAAAGCATTTTTAGAAGCGGAAGCTTTTGACGGGCCATCAATCATTATTGCTTACAGTCATTGTATTGCTCACGGTATTGATATGACCAAAGGTTTACATCAGCAAAAGGCGTTAGTAGACTCAGGAAGATGGTTGTTATATCGCTATAATCCGGCATTACAAACCCAGGGGAAAAATCCCCTACAATTGGATATGAAAGCACCTTCTGAATCGGTAGAAAAATCAATGTATCAAGAGAACCGATTTAAGATGTTAACGAAGAGTAAACCAGAAGTTGCGAAACAGTTGCTAGAACAAGCGCAAGCAGAAGTTAATGCAAGATGGGAAATGTATCAATATTTAGCGAATAGGTAAAGAGTTTTCATCATTTGTGTAGGTTGGTTTGACGCAAGGAAACCCAACATTACCGAAGCTTTTGTTCGGTGGCGCTGTTCCTGAAGCCAACCTACAATCATATTACCATTTTATGGTAATGGTAAATAAACTATGCGGTCTTTATATTCACCATCTTCAGAAGCTAAAGCAACTAATATTAACTCTTCTATATTTTCACCAACACTTAAATTAGGATTGAGAATAAAAATTCCTGGTATGTGACGATTCACAGCAACATGATCAGCTAAATGTACTGGCATAGAAGTGCGGTTATTTGTCACTAATATAAAATTATTTTCCTCACACCAACAGAGAATTTCAGGATCAAGTGTCCCTTTCGGTGGTATTCCTGGTTCTCCTACTACCTGAACAACAATATCAGGTTCTTTGAGTTTAATTTGTTTTGGATATAAAGGATTGATATTTTCATCAATCAAATATTTAATTGTCATTTCCTTATACTTTTGCTTGTCTTTCTATTCTAAGTTGGCGGAGTTTTTCTGATACTGGTGGTGGATTAAGTCGCTGTTGTTCTCTCATTCTATGACCATGTTCTATCCAATTCTTCATGTAAGCACTGATAGTCTCTTGGTTTTGCAGATAGTAAAGAATAGTCGCATATACTTGTTCTAAAGAAAGTGATTGATATATTTGGGCAATTTCCTCTGGAGAGCGTCCACAATCAATGTATTCATAAAGTATTGTTTCAATTCCAATTCTTGAGTTTTTTAATCTAATATCTCCAGGAGAGAGAAAATTGAAATACTCTACAATATCCTTAGTAGATATAGTTTGGCTGTTCATAAATTTAAAACTATGATTTTCAAAGATTTGGCAATTAACAGTTTAGATTAATTATAACTTATAGGTAGCTTTTATCGTTCCTATACTCCAGATAAAAGTAAGGTTATGGTAGTCATTTACGCGAATTCTTATAAACTATGTATAATAGCAACTTTCTAACTGAGTAAAAAATTGTGGCAATAATTATAAATTATATAAATGTGTTGAACAAATAGGTAATCAGTTTTCACCAAATAAAATTGAATAAATAGAGAGATAGACAAATCCAATCTATCTCTCCACAATAATTATTTCTTGGCAATTATCCAAACGGCGTGAATAATTCCTGGAAGATATCCGCACAAAGTCAAAACTATATTAATCCAAAAGTCTAGACCGAAACCTACTTGCAGAAATACTCCTAAAGGTGGCAAAAAAACCGCGCATAAAATCCGTACTAAATCCATTTCAGCCTCCTGTTAATCTCAAAGATAAACTCACATCTTACAACTATAATTCCTGAAAAGATACGGGAAACCGTACCCTTCAACCACCACTGATTTTAGCCTTGTAACCAAGTTTGACCAAAATCTCTAAAATCTTCTGTTTATGATCTCCCTGAACTTCAATTTCGTCATCTTTCACCGTCCCACCCGTACCACATTGGGCTTTTAACTGTTTTAATAAAGTAGCTAAAGTTTCGGGTTTAGTTTGAAACCCAGTAATGACTGTGACAGTTTTACCTTTGCGTCCAGCACGAGTGGCTTGGATTCTCACATTTTGCTGATTTGGGGGTAAATCTTGGATTCCACGTTCCACAGCGCGTTCGAGTGCGGGTGAACTACCGTTACCAAATTCTTGGTAGACAAAGCGTTTGTCAGATTTGGGATTAGAAGCCATACAATTTAATGCAGAAAAAATAAACTTTCACTGTAAACAATTTTAGTTTAGATATTGTCTATTGTAGACTAAGCGGGGGTAATCGGATATATAATTGCTACATGATAGAGTATAAGAAGGTAAGAGGAAATGAACCACGTTCGCGGAGCGTCCCGAAGGGATAGAAGCGAAGAACACGTTCGTCGAAGACGTTCCGAAGGAAAGGAAGAAGAAGAAGAAGGAAGGATGAGTAGGTTGGGTGATGAGGTGGAGAGGTTGGCTTATGCTGTGATTGGGGCGGGTATTGAGGTGCATAGGATGTTGGGTGCGGGGTTTTTGGAGAGGGTATATCAAGAGGCGTTGGGTTTGGAGTTTCGTTTGCGGGGAATACCTCATAAACCTAAACATTTAGTAGCAGTAAATTACAAAGGTTATCCCATTGGTGAGGGGGAATTAGATTTTCTTGTTGGTGATTCTCTAGTTGTTGAATTGAAGGCTGTGGAAAAATTAGCCCCTATTCATGAAGCGCAAGTTATTTCTTATTTAAAAATGACTAATTGTCCCCTTGGTCTTCTCATCAATTTTAACGTCCCCGTTCTCAAAGAAGGCATTAAACGCATCATTCTTTCCTCTTAACTCTTCTTCTTCTTTCTCTTCCTTCGTGTTCTATCCCTTCGGGACGCTCCGAGAACGTGCCTTCGTGGTTAGTTAATTAATTATTATCTCAATTCCATTTTCTACTTCCATCAATTCTTGACGCTGCTGCTCTATCCAGGCGTTTTCAGCTTGGCGTTGTTCTGGTGTTTCTTGTTGATACCGTTTCTGAAGTTCTAAAAAATCATTATAGAATGCGATTGCTTGTTCAATGGCTTTAGTAACTAATTTCGATAACTCATCAAAAATAGAAACCACTATCTTTTCTAACTTTTTAGCTACTTCCTCATAGGTTTTAGTAAATTGATCTCGGCTAATTCCTAAAGTGCCTTCTTTGGCTAATCCTTTAGCAGTGTTACTCACTGAATCAATTAAATTATTAACACTGTATACATATAAACCATTGCCAAATGATCTTTCTAGTAAGGTGGCCAACGATTCTGTAATTGAATTAAATTTATTAGTTACTTCGCTTTTCTTTCCTGCATTTAACTGACTACTACATATTTCAATAAAAGGTTTTTGAGGCTGAAATCCTTGAATTATTAATAAGATAGTTTCCGATAAATTAGTTTTCATACCATTGATTTGCAATTGTATTTCTCTGTCAAAGTCTTTAATAAATTTATCTTTTTCAAAAAGATTTAATGAATTTTTAGTCTTATTTTTATCATCTTCAAAGTATTGTCTTTTTAATCTTTCAATTCTAGCAGTCCAAGATTTTTTAACTGTTTTTAAAGTCTCAGACTTAGATTGATTGTATAAATTACGAGCTTTAACAGACAAGCCACTCCAATCGCCAATTTGCTCCCATATTTGAGAAGTAGGTACTTCAATTACCCTTTGCTTGCTATGCCAAACATCTTCTGCATGATATAAATCATTAAAACAATTTTTAACTAAACCCTTGAGTTTGGTGGCTGATTGTTTCAGTTCTGTAATACATGGTTTAACTGATTTATTAAGTTGAGTAGCTGATTGCTTCAGTTCCTCAGAACTACCTTCATCAAGCATAATTTGGTCAGCCGACTCAATCACACCTTGAAATGTTTTGTAATAATTATTCATGACTAACCACAGGGATTTACTTTTATAGTTGATTTATACTAGTATTAACACTAGAGATAAGCTAATAAGCATTCTAGTATTTATACTGCTATTTATAATATACCAAATTCAACTCTATGCAACATATTAAGAAAAATAGGATTTTTTTGTGTAAGTATAAAGGCTAGGCTATAAATATCACTTTTCTTATCCCTAATATGCTGTTCACGTTTGCCCCTGCAATTGAAGCTGGAATTAAGTCTGGTACATATGAAATTGTCTCTAATTCATCTACCGGAGAACTAATAGGTATGGCCAGAGATAAAGTATCTGGTCAGTTTGTAGCTCACGCAATCGGTGTAATTGTAGATCAGTCCGCAAGCGTCAATCCTCTAACTGTTCCAGTAGATTTCGTCATGGGTGGGTTGCAGATGTTTCAAACCCATCGGGGGTTTCAAAAAACTTACAGAATGCTTGACACACTTCAAAACTCTGTGGGAGTTTTACAAGCTACTATCCCTGTAATTGGTCTTGGGGTAGGTATAGGTATTGTGTTATCAGCAGTCAATCTATATCAGACTTTCAAATTGCGGAAAGAAGTAGAATTACTCCATCTAGAAGTCAAAAATGGTTTTATTGACTTGAAAGCAGCTTTAAAAGACGAAGGAAAAGAAATCATCAAAAGAATTGATGAAGTTGCAGCAGATGTAAAATTTCACGCACATCAATTAATTTTAATTACAGCACATGGGCGATTTCAAGGAGCATTACAATCAATAAAGACAGCATTGTTGTGTGAAGAAAGTATTAGAAATGCTACGTTGGACAACGCACGGAACACATTAAGTCATGCTTTAGATGACTACAAAAATCCTCTCATTTTCTCAGATACTTGTGCAGCGGGATATCTTCGCCGGATGGAATGTGCTTGGGGAATTGAGCAAACAATAGCTTTAACCTATCAATTACAAAATCAATATGATGCTGTTTTTAATCAACTTGCTCACCTTCAAAATACAATCCGTCAAGATTGTTTGACTGTAATTGATAAATGTCAATCAGAAGAAGAATTAGATTTTCTATTTCCAGAAATATCTTGTATTGTCAATAATGATTTAGCTGTATTATCATCCTGGCAAAATCATATAGATTGGATAAAAACTTTACCTGTCAGTGAACGGAAACTTTTAGCAAGTTCTGAACTTGGATCTGCTGATGATTTAGAAACAAACCAAAACTCACATATGGTGACAGAACCACAAGAATTAGTAGTTTATCAAGATTTGAAAAATAAATCTCATTATTTATCACTACAGGATCAACTAAGATTTATGATTCAGCCTGATTTACGCAGAGAATACGAATCTTATATAACCCAGCAAGCAACAGCTTCTGGCTATAAAGGCTTAGTTCCTGGGAATTGGCAAGAAATAACAGATACAATTCTAGCTAATCTCTACTGGTACTTTCAGGATAAAAGCAAAATAGCAGTTTCTAGCTAAACTGATTAGCTGTTTTTCTGCTTCCTCTCGTTCTCTTTCTCTCATTACCAAGCTCTGCCTCTACTATACCTGGAGGTAGAATCTCTAAGACGGCATTCCCAGTCTGGAGACTGGGAACGAGAAGAGAATTTTCTTTCTTTGCGTCTTTGCTCCTTTGTATGTTTGCGCGAAACCTCAACTAGATTAGATATAAAAATTACTCAATTACCGTGAAAACAGATACTATTTTCTATAGCTTATTTCAAGCATTTCCTAGCATCTTCTTTGAATTAATTAACCATTCTCCCGCAGAAGCAGGTATTTATGAATTCACATCTCGTGAAGTTAAACAACTAGCTTTTCGTTTAGATGGTTTATTTTTACCAACAACCAAAGATCCAGAAAAACCATTTTATGTAGTTGAAGTTCAGTTTCAGCCAGATGATGATTTATATTATCGTCTATTTGCGGAACTTTTTCTCTACCTACGACAATACAAAACTCCTCATCCTTGGCAGGTTGTGATTATCTATCCCAGTCGTAATATAGAAAGAGAACAGCTTTTGCAATTTGGTGAAATCTTGCTGCTGGAGCGAGTTAAACGCATTTATTTAGATGAGTTGGGAGAGAGTTCTTTAGGGGTGGGTGTTGTTAAACTGGTGATAGAAACAGAGGAAGCTGCACCAGCACTAGCAAAACGCTTAATTGCCCAAGCAAACCAACAACTAACTGATGCAACCATCAGACGGGATTTAATTAACCTCATTGAGACAATTATCGTCTACAAATTACCCAAAAAGAGCAGAGAGGAGATTGAAGCTATGTTAGGTTTAAGCGAGTTGAAACAAACTAAGGTTTATCAAGAAGCTTTAGAAGAAGGGGAAGTTAAGGGTAAAGCTGAAGGTAAAGCTGAAACAACAAGAAAGTTGGCTTTAAATTTGCTGAGAATTGGGATGAGTTTAGAACAAATTGCTGAAGTTACCGAATTATCTCTTGAGCAAGTTCAGGTTTTACAAAAGGAGATACAAGAATCTTGATTTTCTCTAGTTCCCATACTCTCTAGTTGCCATGCTCTGCGTGGGAATGCAATTGAGAGGCTCTGACTCTACTATACCTGGAGGTAGAACCTCCAAGATGGCATTCACAGTCTGGAGACTGGGAACGAGAGAATAATGCTCTTTATCGGCATCCTCAACAGTTCTAGAATTAAAATTAACTTTGTTCTTTTATTTTACCCAATCCGTGACTACTACTCCCCTCTCCCCTAATTTCTCACAAACTGCTTCCGTTCCCGATAATCTAGGACGCTTTGGCCGCTTTGGTGGTAAGTATGTCCCAGAAACCCTAATGCCTGCTTTAGCTGAATTAGAAACAGCATATCAGCAATACCGTAATGAACCTGGTTTTCAAGCCGAATTACAAGGGTTACTACGCGATTATGTAGGACGTGCTACCCCATTATATTTTGCTGAACGCCTCACTGCTCATTATGCCCGTCCTGATGGCACAGGGGTGCAAATTTATTTAAAACGCGAAGATTTAAATCACACCGGCGCACATAAAATTAATAATGCTCTCGGTCAGGTATTATTAGCCAAGCGCATGGGTAAACAGCGCGTCATTGCTGAAACTGGTGCAGGACAACATGGCGTAGCTACAGCGACGGTTTGCGCTCGGTTTGGTTTAGAATGCGTGATTTATATGGGTGTTCACGACATGGAACGCCAAGCTTTAAACGTATTCAGAATGCGGCTGATGGGGGCAGAAGTTCGCCCAGTGTCTGCCGGTACGGGAACTCTTAAAGATGCCACTTCTGAAGCCATCCGGGACTGGGTAACGAATGTAGAAAGCACTCATTACATCCTCGGTTCTGTCGCTGGCCCCCATCCTTACCCAATGATGGTACGGGATTTCCACGCTGTCATTGGTGAAGAAACCCGCGCTCAAGCATTAGAAAAATGGGGCGGTTTACCTGATATTCTCATGGCTTGTGTGGGTGGTGGTTCTAATGCAATGGGACTATTTCACGAATTTGTGAAGGAGCCATCTGTGCGGTTAATTGGGGTGGAAGCTGCTGGAGAAGGTGTGAATACTGGCAAACACGCCGCTACCTTGACAAAAGGACAAGTTGGTGTATTGCATGGGGCGATGAGTTATCTTCTCCAAGATGATGATGGCCAAGTCATTGAACCTCACTCGATTAGTGCAGGGTTAGATTATCCAGGTGTGGGGCCAGAACACAGCTATATGAAAGATATTGGTCGGGCTGAATATTACAGTGTGACTGATGCTGAAGCTTTGGAAGCATTTCAACGGCTGTCGAAGTTAGAGGGAATTATACCTGCTTTGGAAACTTCTCATGCGATCGCTTACCTAGAAACTCTCTGTCCCCAACTAACTGGTAGTCCCAAGATTATCATCAACTGTTCAGGACGGGGTGACAAGGATGTGCAAACAGTTGCAAAATTTCTCACTCCTCAGTAAGTTTCACCGATAACATTCACACCAGATCAGTTTTTTTTGAAATGTTTTCCTGATAGTTTTAGTGTCCACGACATCTGTCAGTGGATACTATTTTTTGGAGATTTTTTGGTTAATAATGTTGTGTCAAGAACACTTGAGGCGGCATCTACCAGAGACATCAACCAATGGATACTATGGTAATGAAAAAGTCATAAAATTGGCAGATTTTCAGATAAGTAAAATGCAATAGTCATAAAAATGAACTCCTAACTCTGAAAATTCCGATAATTACTCAGATCATGAAGACTTAATAGTATCCTGGTATGTATTCTCAGAATCAGAAGATAGAGTATATGTCTTATAAATCCATACACTACTTAATTCTCTATGTTTCGACAAACTGCTTTTGGCATCGCTTTAAGTACGCTTGTCTTCGCTAGTGGATTCATGACCGCTCCTGTAACCAGCAATAATTCTCACAAAAAAACCGCTCAAAATCAGCAGTCATTGAATACTTCTAGTCAAGCAGCAATATCGAATCTTAATTTTCAAACTACTACGCTAGAAAAATCAGTTTTTGAGCAAATTAATCAATATCGGGCTTCTCAAGGACTACCAAGTTTAACCTTAAATACCAATATCACTCAGCAGGCCAGAATTCACAGTCAAAACATGGCTAAAGGAGTGGTTAAGTTTAGTCATCATGGATTTGAACAGCGAGTTAAGGCTATCCCTCTTACCTTGAACAGTGCAGCCGAAAATGTGGCTTTCAACGTTGGTTATAACAATCCGGCTAACCAAGCTGTGATTGGTTGGCTTAACAGCCCTGGACATCTAAAAAATATACAAGGAAAATACAAACTTACAGGAGTGGGTGTCGCCACTAACTCCAAAGGCGAAGTCTACCTCACGCAGATTTTTTTGAACACCAGATGAACACGAGATAGATTTTATTACTGATTTCTTGCACAATAATGATGTAGTGTCTGATGAATTATTTGTCTGATAGACACAATCATTTATTTTGTGAACCATTCATGACATTACCAGATTTTCAGGTTAGCGATCGCGATCTTGATGACGCTAACCTCTCCCAGTATTTAGAATCTGATGCGATCGCTGTCGATACCGAAACAATGGGACTATTACCACAGCGCGATCGCTTGTGTCTCGTCCAGTTGTGTAACCCAGAGGGAAAAGTCACAGCTATCCGCATCGCTAAAGGACAAACAACAGCCCCAAATTTAAAAAAACTCTTGGAAGCAACCCACGTCCTCAAAGTATTTCACTTTGCCCGTTTTGACGTTGCTACCTTACACCACAACCTAGAAATTAAGGTTCAGCCTGTTTTTTGTACCAAGATTGCCAGTAAGTTAGCCCGCACTTATACCAACCGTCACGGACTCAAAGATGTAGTGCAAGAGTTAGAACAAGTAGAACTGGATAAAAGTTCTCAAAGTTCCGATTGGGGTAACGCCGCTAATTTATCTGAAGCCCAACTCAATTACGCCGCTAATGATGTCCGTTACTTACTGAACATACAGCAAAAGCTGACGCAAATGCTGCAACGAGAAGGACGTTGGGAATTAGCCCAAGAATGCTTTCAAGTTCTGCCCACAATAGTGTCTTTGGATTTGTTGCAGTTTAAAGATTTATTTGAACACTGAGGCACAATTCTCCCACAATTCCCAATTCCCAATTAAGGAACACCAAAAAAGAAACTATCCAATTTTGGGGGATAGACTTCTAGTCTGTCCAGGGTAATTGGATATTTTTCTATTTTCTATTTGTAAGTCCCTGAATTATTAAGTAGTCATCATAAACTGCGTACACCAGGACACATGAAAAAAACTTCTTATTCCCCTCCTCGCTTGCGGGGAGGGGTTAGGGGTGGGGTCTTATTTTCAAGTCAGGTGAACGGAAAAAACGTAGACGCGAAGCGGCTTCTCGAAGAGTAATATGTAACGAAAAGTCAAGTTGCCCAAAACCTTTTCTTTGTTCCCTGTTCCCTTGTCATAACGACAATTTTTAACGCCAAACTGCTGTAATTACGAATTTCATTTCTGTTGGTTTTCTAAGTGATTTTGTATCCTAGATACAACATTATAGTCGTCTGCCCCTGCGGGCGTTAGTGCTTCAATAATGCCTTCTGTTGCACCACCGATAGCTTTCCATGCACCAAAACCACCTTTGATTTGAGATACATTTAAAAACCCAGCAGCACGCAGTATTTGAGCAGCTTGAGCAGTTTGCTCCTCATTCATACCGTAAACGTAAATATCACGCTTGTGATCTAAAGATAATGCTGCACGGTCTGCTAGTTCATCTATGGGCATAGACATTGCTCCCATAATATGACCTTCGTTGTAAATCGAGCGATCGCGCACATCTAAAATTGTAAAAGCCGGTTCCCCCCATTCTAGACGAGATTTAATGACATGAACATCAGACTCTGTTTCTATTGATTGCTGATGGGTATTAATACTACTGAAAACATTGTTAGTCATAGGTTTCACCGATTACCTGATCAGCAATTTAGCAAAATATCTCAACTTGATTTATCTTTCGTTAGTATGAAAATTTCCAACCTCTTTCTTTGGGTACAGTTAGAGATACATAGCATTCCTAAATCATTTACAAACACCTTCTGTTCCCTATTCCCTGCCCTCATGAGTCAATTTACAAATCAAATAGGATTGCTATATACTAAATAGGTTTTAAAAACCCTGTAGGTTTGATGTGTAGCATTTATTAATGATATTTGTATCAAAATCTAGATCAGCAGTCACGCAGATAAGATTTTCTGATACAAAAAGTCTAATTTATAACCCGATTTACTTCATTCCATTTGAATAATAAAATGTAACGATTTGACCCAGATAATAATGATTGCTACGGATACATGATAGCTCTCGTTTTTTGGGCTGTTTGTAGTTCTAGGGATGCTTGAAAATTACATGACTTTGAAGGGTAGATTGTCGAATTTATACCTAAACTTTTTCAAAAAATCCCCAAATTGTACATTACGCATACATTTTTTAAGCATTATCATGTTTTAAGTTTTGATGAACTTTATGGAAAATTTAGGGTATACAAGTATTACAGGATTTCTCACCTCTAGCCAGATTAGGAGCGAATGGACTCTAAAAAACAACACTTAAACCCCAATTTATCGCTACAGCAAATTGCCAAATCAATAATAGACTGCATTGCCTTATGGATACGCCTTCCACTAATACTCCCAAAATTCTGATTGTAGATGATGATTTCAGCGTCCGAAATCTCGTATACCGTTTTTTAAGTCGAAAATATCAAATAGAATCAGCCGCAGATGGTAAGACTGGACTGGCTTTGTTTGAGCAATTCAACCCAGCTTTAGTAATTCTGGATTGGAATTTGCCAGACGCTAATGGTTACAAACTTTGTCAAGAAATGCAAAGTCGTACCAATGTTTTAGTTTTGATACTCACTAGCCGCAATGATGAAGCTGATAAAATTAAGGTTCTAGCCGCAGGTGCAGATGACTTCATGACTAAACCATTTAGTTTGGCAGAAGTGGAAGTCCGAGTAGAAGCACTTTTAAGACGCATTCGTTATATCCATCCCAGTCAATCACAGCGCCTGATCTTTAAACAATTAGCGATTAACCCAGAAGGTAGAGAAGTAACGCTAAACGATAAACCTTTAGCCTTAACTGCTTTAGAGTTTAACATTTTACATTTTTTAGCCAGTCATCCAGGTCAAGCTTGGAGTCGTCCCCAACTCATCCAAAAAATTTGGGGTTGTGATTACGTAGGAGATGGACGAGTTGTCGATGTCCATATTGGTCAGCTACGGAAAAAAATGGAAGTTGATTCTAGTTTGCCAGAGTTTATCAAAACTGTACGGGGATATGGTTACAAGTTTGAACCACCCGAAGGTAGCAAAATTTAAACTTTAGAAAAAGCAACTCATCACCACAATATTGCTGTTCTTGCTTAACAACTTGCTTTTAATAAGGATTTGCCTAAGTACGTTTATTGAGGCTTGATTAGATAATTCATGTTATTTTTGTACATTGGAACCAGCAAAAACCAGGAAATTTGTGTCTACTCAAGCCTCAATACAAAGCTTTAATTTTTTTCTTGCAGATAAACAACAAAAAAGTCACAACATCCCCTCTCCCGATTTTACAGATGAAGCCTGGGATACCATTGATACTATAATTCGGAGAATTCAAGCTGACTTCACTGTTACTGCTAACTGCAATCCCAAAGCATCAAGTAAGGTACTTAAAGAATAAAATTCAATTTCTCCTTTTTCGGCAAGAATTTGGGAAAATTTATCGTAGGATTGCTGTACTGCTACGGAAAAATTATCAATTCCACCCTGAGCCTCAATCACATTTCTAAGTGCTTTATTTAACATAGTAGGATCACTTTCTTCTATAACTACTTCAATATAAGCTGCTGCTTCTAGAGGATCTTGTAAGTCTTTAATTAGTTTTTCGTGATAGCTTGTACTTCTAGGCATCATTTTGACTCCGATAATCTTCCCAATATTCTTTAGCTTTAAGAATATCTTGGACTTGAGTGCTTTTGTCACCACCACACAAGAGCAAAATAATTTTTGATTCTTCCTGTCCAAAGTATATCCGGTAGCCTGGTCCATAGTCTATTCTCAGTTCAAATACACCTTCTCCAACGGACTTATAATCTCCTAAATTACCATCTTCAACTCGGTCAAGTCTGGCTCTAATTTTAGCTTTTGCTCTTCTATCTCGTAGAGAATCAAACCAATTATCAAAAGGATTTGTACCATCTACTGTTAAATAATTCTTGATTTCTCTAGGTTGGATGTTCATGGAGTTATGTTTTAAATTACTACACTCCCAACCTACATCTCTCTGGCTTAGATATTCAGGGTGGGTGAATTTAAAAGACACACCACAACTTACACAGCCAACCTGCGATTAACCAATTCTACGGCCAAATTAATCGCCTCTTTCATACTCGTAGCATCAGCAATTCCCTTACCCACAATATCAAAAGCCGTTCCGTGATCAGGTGAAGTCCGCACAAAAGGTAAACCAATCGTAGTATTTACAGCCCGATCAAAAGCCATCAACTTCACCGGAATTAAACCTTGGTCGTGATAAAGTGCTAAATACGCATCAGCCGGATTTTTGATTTCAGCATTTCCAAACCAAGCAATACCCGGTTTAACCCACATAGTGTCTGGTGGTATTGGTCCCTCTAGCTGCATATTTGGACGCTTGCACCTTTCTGACTCTATCCAGGGAATTAACCAATCTATTTCTTCGGTTCCCAGTTGTCCCATTTCACCGCTGTGGGGATTCAAACCTGCGATCGCAATTCTCCCATTTTCAATCCCAAAATCTCTCTCTAAACACTCCACCAGCAAATCTAGTTTCTGAGTTAATAATTGCGGTGTCAGAGTATCAGCTACTTGACGTAAAGGAATATGTGTGGTAGCTAGTATTGTGCGGATTGTCCAACCAGTAATAGGCGATCGCGCGACAAACAACATTCCAAAACGCTCAACACCAGATTTATCAGCTAAAAGTTCCGTTTGTCCAGGATAATTGTAACCTGCGGATTTCCAAGCAGATTTAGCAATAGGTGCTGTCACAATCCCATCAAATTCACCAGCTAAAGTTTGAGCTATCGCATATTCCATATAAGCAAAACTCGCCGCCCCACTTGCTGCATTACCCACACCGGGAATAATTTCACCCGTAGTCGGCACATCAATCACAGACAATTCTGCTGGATTTGCCAAAGATACTGAACTTTCTGTTAAATTTCTATAAGTACGTAACAGTAAATCCCTGCTACCTACCACAACCAGATCACAGTTTTTGCTAACTTCCGGATCTGCTAAAGCCTTCAAAATCACCTCTGTTCCAATTCCCGCAGGATCTCCCAGCGTCAGCGCCAAACGTGGACGTTTATCTTTAAAAGGATTCATTTGATATATAAATCTCATTCATAATAATTATCATTCATTTGCCCCTCTTCCCACAAGCACAAGGATTTGCCGCCAAACCAGTGGAGATTAACTGCTAAAGTAGTTTAAAATTGTTCACACAGGTCTAATCTCAAAGTACCTCTTGTAGAGCTGCTGTTAGACCTAGTTTACCTGAGTTGCTGGACTAGCAAAAATGAGATTTGAACCTTCAAGTCAAATCCAGTAGTCACAACAACGGGAAACATAAACAAACCATTCACAAAGGAGAATCACAGCAAATGGGTGGCGAAATCTTAAATGCAGCTTTATTATCCTTCGGTTTAATCTTCGTAGGTTGGGCCTTAGGTGCATTATTACTTAAAATTCAGGGTGCAGAAGAATAGAGAAGCAGGGAGCAGAGGGCAGGGAACAGAGGAGAGAAGAGATGATTTTTTCAGTTCCCTGCCCCTAATCCCCAATTCCTTTTTCTGAAAATTAATGTAAATTTTTATTTACATAAGATAATTCTGTTAAGATTCTTTTCATAAAACATTAAAATTTATAAAGACCCCATGACATTATTAATCGTCGGTGCCACTGGCACCTTAGGAAGACAAGTGGCTCGTCGTGCAATCGATGAGGGGTATAAAGTGCGCTGTTTAGTTCGCAGTACCAAGAAAGCTGCTTTTCTAAAAGAATGGGGTGCAGAACTTGTAAAAGGTGACTTGTGTTATCCCCAAACCTTAGAGGGAGCATTAGAAGGTGTAACCGCAGTCATTGATGCCTCCACATCTCGCCCCACAGACTCACTAACCATTAAGCAAGTGGACTGGGATGGCAAAGTAGCATTAATTCAAGCTGCGAAGGCTGCTAACGTTGAGCAATTTATCTTCTTTTCGATTTTGGATGCCGAGAAGTATCCCAATGTACCGCTCATGGAAATTAAGCGATGTACAGAACTATACTTAACTGAATCCGGCTTAAACTACACCATTTTACGTTTAGCTGGCTTTATGCAAGGCTTAATAGGTCAATATGGCATACCTATTTTAGAAAACCAGCCTGTGTGGGTGACAGGAGCATCTTCTCCAGTTGCCTATATGGATACTCAGGATGTTGCTAAATTTGCTATCCGTGCCTTGAGTGTGCCAGAAACCCGCAAGCAATCCTTCCCCGTAGTTGGTACTCGTGCTTGGAGTGCAGAAGAAATTATTAGCATTTGCGAACGCTTATCTGGAAAAGATGCCAGAGTCACAAGAATGCCCATTGGCTTACTGCGTACTGTACAGCGTTTGCTGCGATGCTTTCAGTGGGGATGGAATGTTGCTGACAGACTAGCTTTTACCGAAGTCTTAGCTAGTGGTTCCCCCCTCAATGCCTCAATGGATGAAGTATATACAGTATTTGGCTTAGACAAACAACAAACTGCTACCGTAGAAACCTATCTGCAAGAGTACTTCAGCCGAATTATGAAAAAGCTGAAAGAGTTAGATTACGAGAAAACTAAAATTAAAAAGCAGAAAAATAAAAAGACCCCTTTTAAACAATCTTCAAAAGTCAATAGTCAATAAATTGAAGATTGATGACGACATTAGTCAAAAATGTGTAACTATTACAGTGATTGAAGCGTTCATCCCGCTCCTCCGGGGATTGGGATGGTTGCAAAACACCTTTCTACTTAGATGCTGTCAAAAATCTGGTAAAATTAAAACGCCAAGGTGAAACTCCTCTACCATCGCGAAAATTCTGCTGAAACTATGCAGCACTTTCAGGTAGGAATTAGGGGCAGAAAGTGAAAAAAATCAGGTTTTAACCTATTTTTACACATGATTTTAGAATCTTCGCGTCACTAGACCGGAGAAAAGTCAAAAAAAAGTCAAGCATCGCCTAAACTTGGATATTTGAGTGTGCCGAAAGCAGGCATTATCTACAACGACATTAAACCGATAGCGAGTCGTGTCGCTATCGAACTGAAAGACCAGCTAACCGCAGCTGGTTGGGATGTGTGTGTAACAACGAGTATCGGTGGTATATTGGGCTACTGTAATCCACATAGCCCCGTATGCCACACCCCCATAGAAGGTCTAACACCCCCTGGTTTCGACTCAGACATGGAGTTTGCAGTAGTGTTAGGGGGAGATGGCACTGTTTTAGCTGCATCGCGTCAAGTCGCGCCCTGTGGTATCCCACTCCTGACGGTGAATACTGGTCATATGGGATTTTTGACGGAATCTTACCTTAACCAATTACCCCAAGCAATGGAACAGGTGATGTTAGGTAAGTATGAAATTGAAGAACGAGTCATGCTCACCGTCAAAGTTCTGCGAGGAGATTCGGTATTATGGGAAGCCCTTTGTTTAAATGAAATGGTGCTGCATCGAGAACCATTAACCTCAATGTGCCATTTTGAAATCAAAATTGGTCGTCATGCAGCAGTTGATATTGCGGCTGATGGAGTGATTGTCTCCACACCAACAGGTTCAACAGCTTATTCCTTAAGCGCTGGTGGTCCAGTGGTTACTCCTGGTGTACCTGTGTTGCAGTTAGTACCGATTTGTCCTCATTCCCTGGCTTCGAGGGCTTTGGTGTTTCCCGATAGCGAACCAGTCAACATCTATCCGGTTAATGTCCCCCGGATGGTGATGGTGGTAGATGGGAATGGAGGCTGCTATGTTTTACCAGAGGATCGAGTATATTTAGAGCGATCGCCATACACTGCTAGGTTTATTCGTCTACAATCACCAGAGTTTTTCCGGATTTTACGGGAAAAATTAGGTTGGGGTCTGCCACATATTGCCAAACCCACGTCAGTAGAATTGCCTTAATTGTTATGAGTTAGTTAGTGTAATCTTGGGGGGTAAACGCCAATTTAGTGTAACTCGCACTTCTCCATTAGGTAAAGTTGATATTTCCCATTTACCATTGAGAAGTTCATCGGCTATAGTATCCATAATCTTAGTACCATAGCCGCCTTTTTTGGATCTATAAGTAGATGCTAAAATAGCTCCATCATTTGCTATTACTAAAGTACATTTATCTCCCTTTTGCTCTAAACTAACAAATACTTGGGTAGCCGTACCGTGAGGTGGTTGAGCGTGTTGGATCACATTATTCAATGCTTCACGGAAAAAGCGGTAAACTTCCTCTCTGTGTTCAATCCAAATACTGTTTAATTCTGGTTCTTGAAGAGGCTGAATTTCTGTAATTACTTTCAAAGTTAATTTTTCAGAAATCACTAATTCTTCTAATGTGGTTTTTATTCCTATATCTAACCCTTTTTGAAGTATGGGATTAACTGCAATTTTCTCACTTAAATCTCGAATACTGCTCAATTTATCTCTAATTTCCTGCCCTAAAGCTGTCAACTTATCTAAAATTAAATCTATATCTAAATCAGATTCTAATTCAATTTTGTCCATTACCAATTTTAATTCTTGTAAAGCCCCATCATGAATATCAGCCGCAATACGATTGAGGATTTTGCGGGTGCGTGAAAGAATAGCTTCTTGTTCAGCGGCTTTTAGTTGGGTAATTTGATAGTTTTGTAGTGTAATAACCTCTTTTTGTTGTCCAAAAATAAAATAGATAAAAATAGATATTCCTGTAATTGTCCACACGAATAAAGGTTGAATAATCAATAATATCCATTTATATTTCCAGATAACTAAACACAGTCCCAAGTACCCGCTAAATATTGCAAAAACCATGAATAATAAATGCCAATTTTGATAATTATAAATACCCGTACTGATTAAAAATCCCCCCAAAATAACAATTATTAACTCAACCCAATGGCTGGGAATTTGTAAAAATGAATCTGTCATTAAACTGGCCATAATATTAGCCTGAATTTCTACGCCGGCCATGCTGTCACCGTTCGGTGACAGCATGGACATTGTTTGTATGTTGTTCGCTTCTACAAAACCAATAAAAACAACCTTTTTGCGGACTTGTTGAGAGAGTTTGTGAGGAGAGGCAACTAGACATTTTTTGTCTTTATTAGGTTGACAAATAGATGTTAATTCTAAAAAAGGAAAAGTTCCCGACTTCCCCCAAAATTTGATTTTTATGGGAGTTGTAATTTTCGCAAATCGTGAGGAATGATTAACTTTTTGCTGTTGCTTTTCCCACTTTTCTAAAGCTAGAAGGGTCACAGATTTAAAAGTTTGTATTTGGTCAATTTTTTCTGAGAGAAAGAACTGACTCACTAAATGAGAACTCCGCGCAGTGCTACTTAAATGGGTGGGTGCTTCCGCTTCGGGTTCGTACTCAAAAAAACCCTGAATAGTCTCAGGAAGTATTAAAGGTTGAAGTCGTTCGCTATCAAAAGGAATAAGATGATTGTAGATAAAAAATTTTGGTTTTTTGGAATTAGTAATTGAATTTGTGCGCGTGACTAAAACAATTTGCTTATGATGATTTTTTACGAGATTTTTTAGAGGTTTATTGATTATTTCATTTATTTTGATGGGGTACTCAAGTTCTGGTGATTCTTCCCAGTCATTGTGGAGGTTCAAAACGACGACGGAAGCACCTGCTTCTAAAAGATGCTCTACTAAATCTGCATAGAATAATCTGCCTAAAGATAGCTTTTGATTGGCTAAATCCTTTGGTTGAATTTTTACTAAAATGATTTCTGGAGGTGGAGTTTTTAGCTGGTTCAATCTCAGGAAAGTATCTTGAAGTTGTAATTCCAATTTTTGAACTACAGGAATTTGAGAAAAAATGAAATTGTAGAATACACTGCAACTGATTCCTAAACTGAGAAATTTAATTTGCGAACCTTTTCTCCACAACATTTGGTTACGGTTTAAGAAATAAACGATAACGAATAATTCGATAGGGATTATTTTGAGACAAGCTGATTCCTAATTCTTTCCCTGTTTGGAAAAATTGCCAAGTTCCAGCTTTTGTCTCTACAGTTCCATTGATATCTGTAGTGTTATTTAGCTGAAATGGTGGTTCATTTTTTGAAGGTCCAGAGAGAAACTGCACGTTGTTGTCTGTTATCTCCAATTTTAACCCAACTGTGCCACCTTCACCAGCACCACTGACAATTTTGCCTGTTCCTGACCAAATTTGTTGAGCTAAAGCAGGTGAACTTAGTCCCCACAGTAAGGACGCTGTGGTGAGGATGATATGCAGTTTTTGGATAGGGAATTTCATAATTGCAGTCTGAACAGGTGGAGAAATGATGTTCTCACACTTATCAGATTTGGGTTTTTAGATGGGTTCGTATGTTCGCAATTTTATTTGCGGGAGTTCGCACATTTTTCTGCGGGGATACACATTGATTTTTTTGGTGGGTAAAAATACTATCGGTGAAAGGTTGATTTTAGAGAAAGCTTTCTAAAACTAACAACTTAGTAATTCACAGTATTTTTGAAAAAAAGCGTATGAAATTGTTAATTAACATAAAGCCAAATTTTGTTTTCCATGCTTGTTTAGCAGCAGGCGTATCCGCTCTTGGTATTTTATCAGCCTCAGTTGCTTATGCTGGTAATGGTGTCCCTGATTATATTGTTGAATATAAAGGACAGCCAGCAATTGCAGTTTTTGAAGATGTAAAGCAATCTTACGCGCTCGGTTGCCCAGGATTCCGTAGTCTTTGGAAAAAAGTTCCAGTACAACGGGCTGTCAGTTCCAAAGTGTTTAACAACATTGTCAGTGCGAATCCTATCGTTGCGGATATCCCATGCAATGGTTCAGTTAATTCATATGCACCCTCTGGAGAACCAGGCGCATTGGTGTTTAGTCACCGTGATGGTCAGTCTTACAGACATTATATAAACAGCCTCGATTTTGTCAAAACTGTGGGGGGCGGCGAGTTGATTCCGATTTCTAGAGAGGAGTTTTACAACCGCTATCCAAATCGGGGTATTGACTTTCGTGTAAGTCGGTAGTGATTCTTGCAAAGGCGATCGCTCTTTTGAGAACAGGATGATTTTGGGCGATCGCTCTTTTGATAAAACGATGATTTTCAGATCCCCGACTTCTTTGAGAAGTCGGGGATCTAGTTTCCCAAATCTATTTACAAAACATCTATTTTTGTTATATGATTAGAATACATTTGTAAAATATTGAGAAACTTATGACTCAGATTACAATTGAAGAAGCTACTAAAGATTTATATAAACTTCTAGAACAAGTCGCTAAAGGTGAGCAATTTGTTTTGATGAAAGAAGGCAAAGAAATTGCTCGTCTTCTTCCTCCTCAACAGGCAAATAAAGTATTTCCTAGTTTAAACTCTTTTAGAAAATCCATAGTTTTAAAAGGAAGTGCAATGAGTACCACGATATTAGAAGAAAGAGAGAACGACAGATATTGATTTATTTAGATACTAGTGTCATTGTTCCTTATTACGTGCCTGAAAAATTAAGTGATGTTGTGGAACAACTATTACAAAAACAAGAAGATAAACCAATAATTAGTCAATTAGTTGAGGTGGAATTGTTTTCTGCTTTATCTCGTAGGGTAAGAATGGGTGAAGTTTCCCAAAATGACGCTAGACGGATTACAGAATTGTTTGAAAATCACCTTAATGAAGGTTTATATCGTCTTGTTTTATTGGAAAATCAACATTACCGTTTAGCTAGAGATTGGATATCCAGATTTGATCTGCCTTTAAGAACTTTGGATGCTTTGCATTTAGCTGTATGTAGCATTAATAATTTTTCTCTGGTGACAGCAGATGATAAATTAGCTCAATCTGCTACTATTTTAGGGATAGATATTCTTTTATTAAATTCCAATGTCAATTTTATTTAGATATGCGATTACTAGGTCGCGGTTTGCGATTTCTGCGGAGCGCTTCGCTATCGCTCTTTTGATAAAATATACGTACTTAATGTAAACTGTACGTATATAATCATTACCCAGGACATGAACGCCAAGCCACTCCGGTTTCTTGTTGTAGAAGATCATCCAGAAGTAGCCCAAAACAATTGTGATTTTTTGAGAAAATTCGACTCTTCTGCTATTTGTGTCATCGCTTCTACTCCCCAAGAAGCAATACAACGTCTAAAAATAGAAACACCAGATTTAATAGTCCTTGATTTACAATTTGCTTTACCTTCTGGTTCTCAGTCAGCTAAATCTTCTTTAGAATTATTAGAGTTAATTTTTAATACTTATTCCTATTTAAATATCCTCATCTATAGCAGTGAACCAGCCTGGATGATAAAACTTGTTAAATCTATTAATCATCACTGCGGTGGATTTGTGGTGGTAAATAAAATGGAACGACGCAGATATTTTTTAGAAGGGGTTGAAAGTGCGCTGAATGGAGAATTGAAACTGCCTAGAGAATTACGTCAAGAATTAAACTTGAATGATAAAGAGTTGGAAGTTCTCAGGCTGTTGTGTCATGAATCCTTAACAGATCAAGCGATCGCTGAACATCTTTACATATCACTCAGGGCTGTGCAGAATCATATCCAACATCTAAAAGTGAAATTGGGTGTTGATGAAGTTAAGCAAAAAGACATCAATACCCGTGTTGCTCTATGTATGACAGCACTTGGGCAAAAATTATTATAGTTTTGATTGAGTTACAACCGGAAAATTAGTAACTTGAGTTAGTATTGTGTGAAATATCAGTAAGAGGGTAACAGGTTATAACTCATATTACCAATTAATTACCAATTACCAATTACCAATTACTAATTAATATGATACTTGCTCACAGTCCCTGTGTTCTAGTGATTGAACCCGATGAAAGTCTAGCTAATCAGCTGGCTTTTGATTTACAAGAAGCTGGCTATGATGCCATTTTAGCTCACGATGCAAACAGCGGTTTACAACACTGCCGCGATAACTCCGCCGGTAATAACCATCGCCAACCTGCTTTAATTGTTGTAGACAGAATGCTGCCAGGAGAATCAGGACTCTCCTTGTGTAAAAATCTCCGCAGCATGGGTAACTGTTCCCCCGTGCTAGTTTTAATGGCTAGGGATACGGTTGATGACCGTGTAGCTTGTCTAGAAGCTGGTGCTGATGATTACATTCTCAAACCATATCGTGCAGAAGATTTTCTGAAGTTGATTCGCCTCTATCTTAAACCTGATGTTGATACTACAGAGCAATTACGCTTTGGCGATCTGGTTTTAGATATAGGAACCCGTCGCGCTATCCACAATGGTAGAGCGATTGACTTGACAATGAAGGAATTTGAACTATTAAAGTTCTTAATGGAACATCCTCGTGAAGTATTAACCCGCGAACAAATTTTAGAAAATGTTTGGGGTTATGACTTTATGGGTGAATCGAATGTGATTGAAGTATACATTCGCTACTTGCGGTTAAAAATTGAAGAAGATGGTCTCAAGCGTCTTATTCAAACGGTGCGGGGTGTGGGATATGTGTTAAGAGAATCCTGATTTACAGTTTTCTATCTGTCTCCATCACTTTGCGTTCTTGGTATTAATTAGACTGAGGACAGCTATGGTTAAAATGCCTCTGGTGGAGAAATATCAGATCCCACACAGACACCAGTACTACTAGACTTGATACCGGGCTTAACATTTGCTTCAGTTTTTTGAGTTGACTGACATAGTAATGAAGTAGTGGGAATAATTATTTCTGAATTTAATACAGATTTATTTTGTGATTGCTGAGTCATGAATGATAATCCCCCCACAGCACCAGCGACAAGGGCTGTATATCCCATATACAAATGAAAGGGACGGATTTCTATATCCAATAGCCCAACAGAATTTTTGACGTGATACCAAGAGGGCAAAACTGATTTAGCCTGATTAGGCATAGGTAAGAAAGCAGCTAAAATTATACCATTTATCCCCAAAGCATTGCCCATAACACGGATAAAACCACGAATCAGGACATCCTCTGGCAATAAATCGAAATTTGCATTTTCCACCGCTTCCATCTGATGAATTGATATATGGGTATAAATATGCAGTTTTTGCAGAGTCAGACCTTGTGACTCCCTGGCTTGCTTGAGTTGTTGACCAATTTGACGTAGACTTTCCAGCCGCTTTTCTGCGGCTATTTGATCAGCTAATCTAACTTTTCCCTGTTTTTGATGTGGCCAAAACCACTTGATGGGATTGTGCTTTTGGCGATGAGTTTCTTGTCCTGTATTTTCTACTACATGAGATTGAGGTTTTGATGGTAAATTTTCTTGGGTAGTATTTACCAATTCGGATTTTGAGGCTAATTTTTTAATATTTTTGCTACTTTGAGGCAAGTTGCTAGATTGTTCTATATCTACATTGGGTGACTCAGTATTATCTGTAGGTGAATTGATATTTGCATCTAGATGATGCTGTCGTGCGAATTGCTTAAATGCTAAACTAATTGCTTCTCTGCCTACAGCTTTAAATAAAAGTTTGGCTTGTTCATCTGATGAACCAAGCAACTTTTGCAAGTTAGTGACAGCACGAGTATAAACTTGACTACGATGTAGTTCAGCTTCTATGTTAGTTAGAAGCGATCGCAATTCATCTTGACTAATTTGAATAGTAGGATTGCCAGGAATCTTGAATAAGTAAGCAGATGCCATAGTCATGATCTAAGTATCTCCCTGTCCTAGAGCCAAAAATGGTTTTATCTGTGTCAGTTCTTCTGGAACTAGCTGACTCATCCGGATTATTAGGTATCATTTTCTGCTCCCAAGAGCAAAGACTCATAATTAAATAATAGGCTGTTGCTGCAAATATTCATCCACAAAATGGCAAATAAAAATGCCAGACGACTGAAAGAGCGGCTACACAAACTAAATCCACCTGCGGGGGTTTTGCTTGTATATACTAAAGACGGCTGGGAACTTTACTTTTAAACGCAGAGGCTCACTGAGGTAAACGCAAAGGTACGCAGAGTTTTTGTTCAAGTTTTCGCTCTCTGATTTATCCAATACTGTAAAGTCCAGATATTAGCCGTTTTTAGTATAACCGCTTATGGGTAGTGTGCCATAGGTATGTTCTAATTGACCACCGACCACTGACAACTTACACCAATTCAGCTATTGTTGCTTTTTGAAGATGCCAATTAGTTGATTGCTCATAAGCATAGGCTACTTGTAATAATTGGTCTTCTCTGAGGACTTTACCAATTAACTGTAATCCAATGGGTAGACCTTTGCTATCAAAACCACAAGGGATGCTGATACCTGGTAAACCAGCAAGATTGACGGGAATTGTCATCAAGTCATTTAAATACATACTCAAGGGATCGGTGATTTTTTCGCCGGCTTGAAATGCTGTGGTGGGAGCAGTAGGAGAGACTAAAACATCAACTTGTGCAAAAGCTGTTTCAAAGTCTTCTTTAATTAATGTGCGGACTTTTTGGGCTTGTAAATAATATGCGTCGTAATAACCGGCGCTCAGAGCATAAGTACCAATCATAATCCGGCGTTTGACTTCTGCACCAAATCCGGTGGAGCGTGTACGGGTGTACATGGAAAGTAAATTGTCTGCGTCTGGGGAACGCAAACCGTATTTAACGCCGTCGTAACGAGCTAAATTCGCGGATGCTTCAGATGGGGCGATGATATAGTAGCTGGGTACGCCATAACGGAAGCGAGGACAGGAAATATAGTGAATTTCTGCGCCTAAACTTTCTAGTTGTGCGATCGCACCCTTCACAGATGCTTCTACTTCAGAATCTAAACCTTCACCGAAAGTTTCTTTAATTACACCGATTTTTAATTTTTTTCCTTTCAAGTCTGGTGTTAAGCTGGCTGCATAATCGGGAATTTCGACTTTTAAGCTGGTGGAGTCTTGGGCATCATATCCTGCGATCGCACTCAACAATATGGCCGCATCTTCAACTGTCCGCGCAAAAGGTCCAATTTGATCCAAAGACGAAGCATAAGCCACTAAACCATAACGGGAAACTAACCCATAAGTCGGTTTCATCCCCACCACACCGCAAAAAGAAGCCGGTTGACGAATTGAACCACCAGTATCAGAACCGAGTGATACCACACATTCTTCCGCAGCAACCGCAGCAGCAGAACCACCGGAAGAACCACCGGGAACTCTGGAAATATCCCAAGGGTTAGCGGTAGTTTGATAAGCGGAGTTTTCTGTGGAACTACCCATAGCAAACTCATCTAAGTTGGTTTTACCAACCGTTACTGCTCCGGCATCAGCGAGTTTTTGGGTTACTGTGGATTCATAGGGTGGGATAAAGTTTTCTAGAATTTTAGAAGCGCAGGTAGTACGAATTCCTTTGGTACACATATTATCTTTTACACCAATGGGAATCCCTGCTAAGATACCGATTTCTTCCCCAGCAGCGATTTTTGCATCCACAGCACGAGCCTGATCTAAAGCCTGTTGTGCCGTGACAGTTAAGAAACTGTGCAGTTTTGGTTCTAATGCTTGAATGCGATCTAGGGCTTCTTGGGTAATTTCAACGGCAGAACGTTCTTTTTTTACTAGCTGTTCGTGCAACTCGCGGATGGATGCCATAATTTTTCTCTTTATTAATCAAGTCATTGATTTTAGCATTTACAGGACTGGGGATTGGGGAATTTTCGTCTGAACGCTATAATCCTTTTGAATAAACGTAAATGCTAGACTCAGTATGAGTAAAAGGTTACAATGACTATGAAAATTATATCCATTTAGGAGTTTATCTAGAGAAATGCCTACAAATACAAATAATTCAGAAAAGAAAGGCACATATGACATATTTCGAGAAATTGCTATAGGGCTAAAAGTCCAACCAGAATATTTGTTTATATTTGGAATCCTTTTAGTTTTTGCAACTGGATCGGTTTTAGTCGGAATAACTTCAAATAATCCAAGTGTTCAATTACTTACATTTGCAGTATTTTTCATTTCTTTGACGGCTTCAACAGTTGTTATATGGCTTGTTATAAGCAGTAAAAAGAATGTTAATGAACTTAAATTAAGTGAAGAAGTGTTGAAATTAAGTGGGAGAGTTGATCGTCTTTCAAATGAAATTGAATCCGCTTGTAAATTGATTAATCTCGTACATTATGGCACACTAAGTTTTCCTGCTGAACAGTTATATAGTATTTGGAAAAAATTGATGTACGACTTAGATAATAAGTTTTATGCTTTTAGTTATATAAATCCAGACGAATGGACGCAAGAACATACTAGAAGACTTCTATCTCCACTAAAAAGTAAAATTGATACTGAATATGCTGATGTAAATCGTATATTTGTAATTGATGATTTGAGCGAATTACAAAATTTAAGTCAGATCATTGAATATCATCAAAAGTATGGAATAGGTGTTTCATATGTTGAAATAAATAAACTGTATGAATCAACTCCTCCAATTTGTGAAAAACCCCTTAATTTTGGGTTCATACTCATTGATGATATGCGTTTAGCTATATTCCATTTGCATGAAAATCGTAAACTTAAGAGCATTGAAATTGTTTCAGATAGAGAAATATTTAAAAAATATGAAAAGATTTATGAGCGTGTTAGAAATCTAGCAAAACCTTTACCTTCTTCAACTTCAAAAATCTAGCATGATAGCTGCTCTTGTGACAATCATTAAATTAATTAAAGAAGGCTGGATAATTACAAATGACCCCTTACATTTAAAATGGAGTCAAAAAGATATGTATGTAGATTTAGGAGAAAAAAAACTTTTAGCAGCAGGAAAAGGAACTAAAAAAATTGCCGTAGAAATTAAAAGTATTGTTTTAGGTTTTCATACGCAAAATGTTAGGCAATATACGGGATATGCTGTGAGATAAGGTGCTTCAGGAACAAAAAGAAATTTTATTCAATTCTATCTAACCACTGTTTTGGATCGCGTTTCGCATGGAAGCAAGCAAATACAAAAACAGTATCTTGGTCAAAAACGTAGAGAATTACATAAGGGAATCGACGGATTAATACTCTTCTTACCTGTTTGTAGATAACTTGGTAAGCAAGGGGTTGTCTTCCAATTCCAGACAGACAAGCATCAACAGCACGAACAAATTCCGAACCTAAACCTGGATTTTGGGATTCGTACCACTCAAAAGCATTCTGGATATCATATTCTGCTTCTGGCTGAATAATCAGGTTATAGTTCATTGGGAGAAGCCTAACCGTTTCTTAACGTCTTCCCAACTAGAACCATTTGTAGGGTTTTTTTGGTAATTTTCTAACCGCCGATCTAATTCTTGTTGTTGTGCTTGACTCAAGGGAAGTTCATCTTGCTGTTCTAAGATGCTGTCCCATAAATCTTCAGCAAGTTGGATGCGTTCTGCAATGCTGAGTTCAGAAATGTCAACTTTCAAGAGGGGATGGAGACTCATGAGTAGATAGTGAGTGGTGAGCTTTTATCTATCTTATAACATTGGATGTTTTGAATGTTGTGGTTATACTGATATCAGGCAACATACGGTTATGCTGTTATGTAACTCGCTACGCTACATACTCGTTTATCGTGCTTTGAGTATTGAATGCTATAATTAAACAAATGTAATTTATTGACTATCAAAATATGGAAACAATTGCTATTCAAGTTGATGCTGAAGTTGCCAAAGCTTATCAAGAAGCAGAACCACAAAAACAGCAAAAAATCCAAACTATTGTTAACGATTTACTCAAGTTAATTATTCAAGAAAAATCCCTAGATGAAATCATTGCAGAAATGCAAGAACAAGCGAAAAATAAGGGTTTAACTCAAGAATTTTTAGATGATATTCTTGAAAATGGATGAATTACGTTTTGTTATTGATACAAACATTTTGGTTAGTGCCGTCTTGATTCAGTCATCTGTTCCAGATGTGGCATTCAAAAAAGCCAAAAGCTTAGGAATAATTTTATTTTCAGACTCGACTTTTTAAGAATTACAAGAAATTCTCAATCGCTCAAAATTCGATAAATATATTTCTGTCAGTATTCGGACTCAATTCTTAGCTAAATTAAAACTAGAAGCAGAACAAATTAAAATGGAGCAGATTATCAAAGAGTGTAGAGATCCAAAAGATGACAAATTTTTAGAGGTTGCTATTAATGGTAATGCAACTTATATAATAACAGGAGATAAAGATTTATTAGAACTGCATCCTTTTCGAGGAGTTGATATTATTACCGCAACGCAATTTTTAGAAGCTTTCTCAGATTTATAATAAAATGCGATCGCTCATTCTAACCTTGACCTAAAATATAATAAACTCAACAATAACAAAATTTTTATGTTCTACAAAATTCCACTACTACTTACACCTCAACCCGAAGGAGGTTTCACCGTAACTTCTCCACTATTACCAGAATTAATCACTGAAGGCGATTCTATGGATGAGGTTTTAGCCAATGTAAAAGATGCCTTTGAAGCAGTTCTGGAAATGTATGAAGATTTAGGTAAAGAACTTCCTCACAACCTACAATCTGTAGACCAAACCTCACCAGCTTTGATAGAAACAATTATCTCCATCAGATGAACTATAGAGAAGTTGCTAAGAAATTATCTAGGCTTGGATGTGAAGAAATCCCCAGACGTGGTGGAGGTTCACATAGGAAGTGGTTTAATCCAATTACTCAGAAATCAACTGTAATTCCTGATTGGAGTGGTCGCGATTTAAAACTAGGAACATTACGAGCAGCTATCAAACAACTAGGAATTGAATGGTCTGAGTTTGAAGAGGCATAACAAGTTATTATTTAATGGGATAAATCTTTGTTTGTAAAGTTTTCTTCACCCGATTCAGTCAGTTAGTATAATAGAAATCATAATTGTTAACCTGACATCAGTAAATAAACAAATTTTCAAAAGCTAAGTAATATGGTTAAAATAATTACACGGAATTACGTTGGCAAAGAAAATGTCTATGACATTGGGGTGGAGCGTGACCATAATTTTGCCATCAAAAATGGTTTAATCGCCTCTAATTGCTTCAATAAATCCCACTCTACTGCCTACGCTTACGTAACTTATCAAACTTCATACTTAAAAGCCAATTACCCGCTAGAATATATGGCGGCGCTGTTAACAGCTAACAGTGGTGACACCGACAAAGTGCAGAAATATCTAAACAACTGCATGAGTATGGGTATTCAGATAGATCCACCAGATATCAATCGCTCTGGTTTGGATTTTACACCAGCAGAAAAGAAGATTTTATTTGGATTTTCCGCAGTGCGTAACGTGGGACAAAATGCGATCGCAGGGATTTTAGAAGCGAGAGCAGAAGGTGGAGAATTTAAATCCCTGGGCGATTTTTGCGATCGCATAGATTTACGTGCTGTAAACCGTCGGACGTTGGAATCACTGATTCACTGTGGAGCCTTTGACAAAATTGAATCTAACCGCCAACAATTAATTAGAGATTTAGAATTAGTCTATGATTGGGCGCAATCTCGTGCTAAAGATAGAGCCAGTGGACAGGGAAATCTATTTGATTTAATGGGGGGCGGATTTGCAACTAATAATAATCAACAAAAAGCTAATAATGCTTTTGAATCTGCTCCCAAAGCCGAACCAACTCATGATTTTCCACAACAAGAAAAGTTGCGATTAGAAAAAGAACTATTAGGCTTTTATGTATCTGCTCACCCACTCAAAGACATTAAGCAATCCTCATCACTGCTTGCACCAATTAACCTAGCCCAGCTTGGGGAACAAAAAGATAATATAATGCTTTGTGCCGTTGTCATACTCAATAATGTCAAAAAAGTGGTGACTAAAAAAGGTGATCCAATGGCGATTTTACAAATAGAAGATTTAACCGCATCATCAGAAGCAATTGTCTTCCCCAAAAATTATGAACGTGTTAGCTCAGTACTGAAAGTTGAGGACAGATTAATAATTTGGGGTAAAGTAGACCGACGCGATGAACAAACTCAATTTATAGTTGAAGATGCAGAACCAGTGGAAAAAGTCCAGATGGTAATGGTTGAATTAAATCCACAGGAAGCAGGTACTATTGAAATCCAGCATCGACTGCGATCAATTTTAAAGGAACAATCAGGAGATAAAGATAAAGCCAAAGTACCAGTAATTGGCATTATTCAAGCAGGAAACAATCGTCAACTCGTGCGATTCGGAAAGCAGTTTTGGGTACAAGATTCAGCCACAACCAAGCAAGTCCTACAAAACGCTAGATTTAATGCTCACGTCAAGCAATTGACAGATAATTAACGTAAGCTGCTAGTTAGAAGAAGGAGAAGACGCGGGGACGCGGGGATTTGAGGACGCGGGGAAAGAGGAAGAACTTAGCTGAAAATCTTCCAAAAGACTTGTTTCATCTGCTTTTTTAAATTTTCAATTTTTAATTCCGAGAAAGAGGTATTAGCGACTTGGGTTAATTAGTAATTCACAATTTGTCATCAAAAATTGTCATCTCCGAGGATGTAACAGTTATGCTAGTTAAATTGAGAAAAATATCAATCAGAGTAAAATTGAGGTAAATATGAAGGTGTTAAGGACACTTTTGTTGATTAGCATTGGATTCTTACCGTCCCTGTTGTCCTTGTGGGTGATTTGCATAACCAAGAAGCGGACACGCGCACGCACAAGACAAATAGCTTTAAACTATTCACAGATGCAACCCCCCATTACACCTGTTGAGAGCGATCGCTACTATCTAGAAGGTGTAGGCTATTTAGTAGGCGATATTAGTTGCCAATTTAATGCTCGCTCTGGTTACATCCGTTGTGCTGTCAATCCTAGCGGTCCCTGTAAAGACTGTCATTACTATGAACCCAAAGAATTAGGTATTACCGCTTTCTCAGAATTAAAAATTGAAAATTAAAAATTAAAAAAGCAGATGACACAAGCTTTTGAGGAATTTCTAATGGTTAGTTGATTTATGCAGTTATGTACTCATAGTCAAAAACGAGCTTAAAACATCAAAATTTTGCATAATTACGACTAAATTAGCACAAGTTTTCTCGCTGCTAATTTATATATTCTCAATTCCAAATTGACAGGTAATGTATGAATTTGATGACAATCTACTTTTATAGCACTCGTGAGGAATATGGTTGTTTTTCTAACTTCTCACCACACGGCTTTACCCTAGATGATTTATATTGGACTACCAGCGAACATTACTTTCAAGCACAAAAATTTATTGGTACACACCATAGCGAACAAATTCGCCTCGTCAAAACACCAAAGGATGCAGCAAGAATGGGCAGACAAAGAAATCGTCCCCTGCGTTCAGATTGGGAACAAGTGAAAGACGATATCATGCGTAAAGCATTGCTATGTAAATTTTCCAGCCACTCGGATATTCGAGAAATTCTCCTTTCTACAGGCAATCAAGAACTAGTTGAAAATTCGCCCATAGACTATTATTGGGGATGTGGATCTGATGGTAGTGGTAAGAATATGCTGGGCATAATTTTAATGGAAATAAGAGAGCTACTACGCAATAGCTAATACCTACTCTAGAAACATTGCTAATTTTCAAGTAGGATCAAGTATAATAATATTATTCCTGTCAATCTTTGCCGTAGTTAATTTGTAAAATAGGTATGTAATAGGTTGTTGGGTAAATCATAAAATTTAAAGTCACAATCCCAGTATTAGGAGTATAAATACTATGTCTACATTACAAAAAGTCAAGAAATATTACAAATGGTTCTGGGATGTCACTCTTGGCGGTGACTATGATGCTTGGGGTACTAGTACCTACTTTATGGAAATTGGTGGTGATTTGTATGCCCGTAGACAAATAGAAGTTTATGAAAATGGCAACGTATTATTCTATGATAGTAGCCATTTTGCCGATAATCATGGGATGCTATGCGATAAAAAAATAGATGATGGAAATATCGAAGAATTTGAAATTTCCAAAACCGAATTTGAACAAGTATGGCAAAGCAAAACTCCCATTAATAAATGACAAAATGAGAGGGTAACAAGAAAAAGTTATCACTCATGATTAATAGGTCTAGGATAGGGTTTTGTCCTAATTTCTTTTAGCTTCATGAGTTAGAATAAAAACTATGAGGCTAACAACTGAATGCTGAGGAATGAATTACCTTTTGTATAAGTAAATGCCAGTCGCTACAGAATCTTTTCGTGTCGATGATCTCCTAGTGCAGATTTACAACTCTGAAGCAGAAATGGCGCAAGATGTTGCCAAAATCACACACCAGTATTTACAGGAACTACTTCAGCAACAGGATACAGTTGCTGTATTATTAGCTACAGGAAACTCTCAACTTAAATTTCTCGATGCTTTAACCGCCTTAGGTGGAATAGATTGGTCAAGAACGACCTTATTCCATTTAGATGAATATTTGGGAATTACAGCTGATCATGCTGCTAGTTTCCGGCGTTATTTGCGGGAGCGTGTCGAGCAGCGGGTTTTTCCTAAAGAATTTTACTACATAGAGGGTGATACATTAGAACCTATAGCAGAATGCGATCGCTACACAAAACTTCTGCAAGCTCAACCAATTGACTTATGCTGTCTTGGTGTTGGTGAAAATGGACACTTGGCTTTTAATGACCCAGCAGTAGCCAATTTTCAAGATCCAGCTAAAGTTAAACTGGTAAAACTTGATAGGGTGAACCGTCTCCAACAAGTAAATACAGGACAGTTTCCCAATTTAGAAGCCGTCCCCCAATACGCATTTACTGTTACTATTCCCATGATTTGTGCAGCTAAGAAAATCATCTGTCTAGCATCAAATACACGCAAAGCAAAAATAGTAAAAGAGATATTACATGGGTCTATTACCACAAATTGTCCGGCTTCTATTTTGCGTAAACAAGCTCAAGCCACCTTATTTTTAGATGTAAATTCTGCTAACTTGTTATACAGCAGAGAATAGGAAATAGGGTTGAAACTTTCTTGTTATATGGCTTTGTTCTTAATTTAACTTTCTATTTTGAATTTTTAGTCAAGTTATTATTGAGCTTACAAGCAGACAAGCAGGATTCCAGATAGGAACATTCTTCACATTTAAGTTCTTGTCCAGGATTAGCACAGCCACAGGGAGGATTTACAAAACATTCATCAGGATGTTTAGGAATCCAAGACCTTTTAAATATAAAGTATAAAGTTGCTTCCTGTAGACAAACCATCAAATCTTGCACCATAATCAACACACCCTACATAAATGCCTGAATTGAAGTTTGCTTTGTTAATACGCAAACAAAAGAACACTGCTGATATTGTCTCTATTCTCCCTGACCAAGAAAATCATCGCCTCATACTTAAAGCAGATATAATTTTACCCTAGAGAAATACCTTGATAGATAATCAAGCTTTTACCTAGTACACAAGGGCGTAAATCAACCAACTATTAAAAATTTCTAAAAAGCTTGTATTATCTGCTTTTTAAATATTTAATATTTAAGGTTATGAAACTTGTTTAATTAGCCGACCATCTTCCATATGAATAATGCGGTCAGCAATATCTAGAATTCGGTAATCATGAGTGACAATTAAAATAGCACAACTCTGCTCCTTAGCTAGTTCTTGCATAAGGTTAACAACATCTCTGCCTGATTTACTATCTAAAGCCGCAGTAGGTTCATCAGCTAAGACTAATTTGGGATGACTAACTAAAGCACGAGCAATAGCTACACGTTGTTTTTGTCCTCCAGAAAGATCAGATGGGTAGTAATTAACTCGATTTTCCAATTTCACAGCATGAAGCATAGCTTCTGATTGTTTACGAGCTTCCCATTCAGAAATATTTTGTTGTAGTTCCAGTGACATTTGTACATTTTGTCTAGCCGTCAAAAAATCTAGTAAATTGTGAGCCTGAAAAATATAGCCAATTTGGCGACGCACTTCCACTAACTTGTTATTGCTGGCTCCCAATAATTCCTGTCCAATAAACTTGAGACTTCCCTCTTGAACAGAACGCAAAGCTCCTATTAAACTTAATAAAGTTGTTTTACCCGAACCAGAAGGACCTGTCATAATCACAATTTCCCCAGAACTAATTGTCAAATTAATATCAAATAAAATCTGGTTACGTAATGTGATTCTACCAAAGTATTGATTAAGGTTTGAGATTTCTAAAAGAAATTTTGATTGCAACATTTTTAATCAGGTTAAAAAATTTCTGCTGGGTCTACTTTGCGGAGTTTATTCGTAGAGAAAAAGCCGGAAATTAAACACATTATAATCGCTGACATAAACACTAAAAATGCTTTGTTTATATCCATATTAATTGGTAGTTTAGTGGCATTTTTAGCAAGATCATAAAGCCCAAGAGATATAGCAAAGCCGGGAATGTAACCCAAGGCGGCTAAAATCAAAGCTTGTTGAAAAACTACAATCAAGAGATATTTATTTTTAAAACCCATGGCCTTGAGAGTGGCGAATTCCACAATGTGCGTAGATACATTACTATAAAGTATTTGATAAACAACAATGACACCAACAACAAAACCCATAGCTACCATCAAATTAAATACAAAACCAATAGGTGTTCTCAGATTCCAATATTTTTTTTCAAAATCAATAAAATCTTGGCTAGTGATAATCACCACATCTTTCGGTAACTTGGCTGATAAATTTGCCAAAACTGCTTGCGGATCTGCATCAGGTTTGAGATTAATGATGCCTATATCTATTTTTTCTGCTGAACGTCCTTCAAAGATTCGCATGAAAGTAGACGAACTAACAATCAAATTTCCATCAACACCAAAAGACGGACCAAGACTAAATAAACCACTGACTTTAACTTTATAACCAATTAAGCCCTGATAGCTAAATATTTCCAGACGCATCGGTCGCTTTTGCTGAAAATATTCAGCAATTGGACCAAACTCTGGACGAGAAGCACGGTCAAAAAACACCTGATCAGGTATTTGCAGTAATTTAAAATCTTTCTGAACTTCTGGTAATTTAAAGATTGATTTTACCGGATCAAAACCCAGCACATATATAGGATACTTGCGACCATTAAGCGGATTTTTGAGTTTGGCAAACTGCACATATAAAGGATTGACTGATTCGACACCAGGAAAAGCTAATGTCTGGTATAAACGACTGCGAGAAAAGCTTTGATTGGAAGTCAAAGATTTATATTGAGCGCTAATTACAAATAAATCGCCTTGCAGATTCTTATGTAACTGTGTAGCACTAGCATAGAGAGCATCTTGAAAGCCGATTTGCATAAACATTAAAACAGCAACAAAAGCAATCCCTGCTAAAGCCACAAAAAAGCGCACTCGTTGTTTGGCTAATTGTAGCCAAGCGAGAGGAATATTGAGAATCATGTTTAAAACCTCTGGGAGTCTAGACTATATTTGTCGAATCCTGATTACAGTGTAGGGAAATAGAAAAAACTTTAACCTTTTCCAATTTATTAAAATTTGAATTTGAAACTGTTTAACCGTAAAGTTCTGACATCGGTATTAATATTAATTACCAACAGAGTTTATACCTTAATTACTACCTGCACCTGTAAATTAGTTAATGCGGCAACTCGTTGATTATCTGTTGGTTTATCGATGCGAATTTTGACATCAACTATTTTGTTATCAGTATCAGATCCGGGATTATTATTGAAGATATTCTGTTTACCAACTTGCAAACCAATATCTGTAACTGTTCCCCCTAACTTTCCTGTAAAAGCATCACTAGTAATGATAGCCGACTGACCTAAACGCACTTTTTTAATATCAGTTTCGTAGACTTCTGCTACTACATACATCTGGTCAGTGCGACCTAATTGAGCTATACCATTACTACCAATTATTTCTCCTGGCCAAGCATTAATTTTCAGGACTTGACCATCTATGGGTGAGCGGATAGAACTTAAATCTAACTCGGCTTGAGCTTGTTTAACTGATGCTTTTGCATTCTCAACATCAGCTTGTGCTGCTTGCACATCAGTAGGACGAATTTCCGCAATACTTCTAAGTCTAGCCTCACCTTCCGTTAACTGTTTTTGAAGAGTTTCTACAGTTCGATTGAGGGAAGCTTTGGCTTCATTGAGTTGCTGTTGCACTGTATCCCTTCGCAAGCGTTTTGTATCTGCATCAGAAGCGGAAATAGCACCGTCTTGATATAATTTTTGATATCGTTGATTTTCTGTTTCTGCATTTTGCAACTCAGCTTCTAGACGAGCAATTGTTGCCTTTTGGGTAGAAATTTCTCCGCGCAATTCAGCCTCTAAGCGAGAAATTGTTGCCTTTTGAGCATAAATATCACCTTGTTTTGCCCCTGCTTCTACTTGCTTAAGACTCGCTTGGGCAACTTGTACTTGTCGTTTGGCCTTTTCTAAGGCTGCAATATTAGGAGCGTAACTATCAAGAATTGCGACAACTTGTCCTTTTCTTACTTTGTCGCCTTTATTAATCAGAAGTTTGGCAACTCTAACACCTCCTCCTTGGGAATTGGGAGCAGACAAACGAATAATTTCTCCTTGAGGTTCTAAACGTCCTAATGCTGCAACAGCAGTCACTGTAGGAGTAGAACTGCTAGAAGGAATTGGAGCATTTGATTTAGATGTGAAATCAAATCGTGAAAAGCTGTAGAGAGTTACTGCACCAGTAGCTACAGATGTAGCAATTGCCAAAGTTATCGACATCCAACCTACAGGTTTTGTCAATGACTGCTTGTCTTTGTGTACCATAATTTTGCCTTTTAAATTAGCAATTAGCACGTCGTTTAGCTCCCCCGCAGGGGTTGACATAAGTTCTTTGTCTTCATCAAAGAGACAAAGAGGTAGAAGTACACTCGATAGCATTCCCTGATAACGTCGGTTCGATTCTTTCTTTTTTTCTTTCTAAATATTGGGCAACGATAAAACTAGGAAGATGGATAAATCATAAAATTATCCATCTATCCCTGATACCAAATTAGGATAGTTCGTATTGTTTGAGATTTCCATAACAGTCTATTAGTGAAGACAATTATTGCAAAATCTAAAATCCTAACTTGGTATTAGCTTTATCTACTGTCAGTAGAGCTATTTAGTATTTTTGCATCACTAAGATGCATCCTTATTTATTGAGCATCAGTTCTTTTTTCTTTTTGACAATTGCTAAGTATTCGCTGCGAGTTCCATCCACGCGATAATGGTCACAAATTTGGCAAAGTTTGAGGATATCCAATCGGCTGAATACTTTTTGATGCTCAATACCATTGTCGTTGCGCCACCGCCAGAAAGTTGTTCTATCAATCCGGCGATTGCTTTCAGTCCATCTTCGCCGTGATAGAAAATCTACCAATTCGTCTTCATAAAATGAGTAGCCTTTTGGTAATTTGAGAAGTTCTTCTCTCAACTCATTTAGCGGGATGAGTGGATCTAGTTCAGATAGTCTCATGCCAGCAAGCCCTTATAGTTTCTTGTAAGTCCAATTTTGCAAAAAGCTCAACGCAATACGGTTAAATTACATTAAGTTGTGCTAGAGTACTGCACGGTTAAGAGTGGATAGAGTGATGAATTAATAAGGTGAATTTATATATTGACTCTACCTAACTCTTTATCTACCCACTGCCTTAAAACAACAGCATGGATTTACATTATTCAACCACAAACAATAAACTGATTACTACTCAATTTCAACCCATATGCAACAAATTATTTCAGAAAGAATCAGTGATATGTCTAGATAAATGTTGCGGGTATTTGTGCTGAAAATTATTTGTTATTTAACTTGATTTATATTTGTTACTCATATCTTTAAAATTTGCTGATTTTTTATTAAAGATGCTATTTTTTTCATACTTTAGATATATTAACTAGTTATAAAACTTACATCAATTTTCACTTTAAGCTTGGAAATAAAGAACTTTTTTCCAGCAATAAACTAGTTCATAAATGTAAAAGCTAGAAATTAAATATTAACTAAAGATAGATGCACGATTTGGTTATTTATGGCAACATTTTCCAGAATATTAGCAAAAGTTTATGAGTCAAGATTGAGAATGCTTGCCAAATTCAGAATCTCACAACTATATATTTTTTTGAATCAATAACACCTATCCTAGGTTATAAATTTGAGTAAAATTTCCATATTCACATCTTGCAACTTCTCATATCAATTCACTTAATTAAAGCTACAACTGAATCTCCTTCCGCGTCTGTCCATTTGTATCAACCTTAAAGTAAAACGGTATCAATAAGGGTGCGGTGGGCATTGCCCACCCTACGAGACTATATATTGGTTAATTCTAATTATGAAGATTTCAATAATCTTAAATAAAGAATATATTTTATCAATGCAACATTATTAAAAATCGGGCGATATTAGCTAATACTTGATAAGTATTGGATTAGGAAATATCTCCCAGAGATGGCTCTAGTAACTTTAGAGTTTGCACAACTTTATTTAGTTGCATCTAAGTTGCATATGAGTTGTAAAAGTTTTGTCACCAGTTTAATATAAACCCAAGCGGCAATTTCAGGAATGATACAGGGAAGAAGATTAAGTTTTCCGCATAAAGCTATCTCAGCTTGAGCCGCCAAGCGATGCATTTTACCAAATTTCAGCTAACAATCAATAAGTAATTATTTAGTGAGAGAAAATTGTTGTTTTTAGTGACTAAATTTTAATAGTTACGATTACAAAAGATAACAACTATCTCATATCATATCCGCCTAATCACTTATCAAAAAAAGTTCTCCGCGTCCCCGCATCTCCCTGTCTTCGCGTGATAAGTATATCTCTGACGAGACGCTACGCGAACAACCGGACATGATATCAGTCCCTCTACATTGCACGAGCAAAATAGTGAAGATATAGTCATGGCTGCTTGCCAATTTGAAGTTGCGTTCGCACAATTGCAATCGGAAATTAGCGATTGTGAAAAAGCTCTGCTCAAGCTGATTAAGGTTAAAAAAGATATGTCGGAAAACACAAATAATTTCAGTAAAATTAATGCAAAGTTGCGGCAAACTAATGTTGCAATTATTGGCATGGCTTCTATATTTCCCCAATCAAAAAATTTACAGGAATATTGGGACAAGATTATTCAAAAAGTTGATTGTATTACTGATGTTCCTCCTTCTCGTTGGAGTATAGATGATTATTACGATCCCAACCCGAAGACACCAGATAAAACTTACTGTAAACGGGGCGGATTTATTCCCGATATTGATTTTAATCCGCTGGAATTTGGCTTACCTCCCAATATCTTAGAAGTAACAGATATTTCCCAGTTATTAGGATTGGTAGTTGCAAAAGCAGCAATGGAAAATGCCGGTTATGGGGAATCTCAGCAGTTGAACCGGGATATTTACGATCGCACTGGGGTAGTCTTAGGAGTAGCCATTGGTAGACAATTAGCAATCCCTCTCAGCAGCAGGTTACAATATCCAGTTTGGGAAAAAGTCCTCAAAAACAGCGGTTTATCAGCCGAAGATACCCAAAAAATCATTGCCAAAATCCAAAGTGCATATGTGCAATGGGAAGAAAACGCCTTCCCCGGTATGTTAGCTAACGTCATTTCTGGACGTATCGCCAACCGCCTCGACTTAGGAGGGCTGAACTGCGTAGTTGATGCAGCTTGTGCCAGTTCCCTCGGTGCGTTGAAAATGGCAATTAGCGAGTTAGTTGAACATCGTGCCGATATGATGATCACAGGTGGCGTTGACACCGATAACTCCATTTTGGCTTATATGTGTTTTAGTAAAACACCCGCAGTTTCTCCTGGTGAAAACGTCAAACCCTTCGATGTCGATTCTGATGGGATGATGTTGGGAGAAGGGGTAGGGATGTTGGTACTCAAGCGTTTAGAAGATGCCCAACGAGATGGCGATCGCATCTATGCAGTTATTAAAGGCATTGGCACTTCTAGCGATGGTAGGTATAAAAGTATCTATGCACCGCGTTCGGAAGGACAAGTTAAAGCCTTACACCGTGCTTATGAAGATGCGGGATTTTCACCGTCGAGTGTGGGTTTAATGGAAGCACATGGTACGGGAACGATGGTGGGAGATCCTACAGAATTCAGTTCTATCAAAGAAGTTTTTGGGGAAAACAATCCTAAAAAACAATATATTGCTTTGGGAACTGTCAAATCCCAAATTGGACATACCAAAGCCGCAGCGGGTGCAGCAAGTCTGATTAAAACTGCTTTGGCATTACATCACAAAGTATTACCACCCACAATTAACATTACTAAACCACATCCAAAACTGAATATTGAGACTTCTCCATTTTATTTAAATACAGAAACCAGACCTTGGATTACTAACCAACCCAGACGGGCAGGGGTGAGTGCTTTTGGCTTTGGGGGAACTAATTATCACGTCGTTTTGGAAGAATACGAACCTGAACATAATCACTCCTATCGTTTACACAATACTGCCAAATCAATACTGTTATTTGCACCCACAACTCCAGAGTTATTATCTCGCTGTTTAGATATCCAACAAAAGTTGCAATCAGAAGATAAAGAACGGCATTATGCAGAATTAATTACAGAATGTGAATCTGTAAAAATTCCTGTCAATCATGGCAGAGTGGGGTTTGTCGCTGATTCTTTGACACAAGCTGGAGAATTTTTGCAGATTATTATTGACTCGCTGAAAAATAAGCCAGAAGCCGAATCTTGGGAACATCCGAAAAGAATTTACTACCGCCAAAGTGGGTTAGAAACTTCAGGTAAAGTTGTGGCTTTATTTTCTGGGCAAGGTTCCCAATATTTAGAAATGGGGAGGGAAGTTGCAGTTAACTTTCCTTACTTGCGTCAAATCTATGCTCACATGGATAACCTGTTGTGTGAAGATGGGTTACGCCCCCTATCCGAGGTAGTTTTTCCGCCACCAGTTTTTGATACAGCCCAAAAAGCGAGTCAATTAGCAGCATTGCAAATGACGGAATATGCACAGCCCGCAATTGGTGCTTTTAGTGCCGGGTTGTACAAGATATTACAACAAGCTGGGTTTAAGCCGGATTTTGTTGCCGGTCATAGTTTCGGAGAATTGACGGCTTTGTGGGCTGGGGGTGTGTTGAATGAGGAGGATTACTTGTTCTTAGTGAAAGCTAGGGGACAAGCGATGGCTGCACCAGCAGATTCTCAATTTGATGCGGGAGGGATGTTAGCGGTGCAAGGGGATGTCATTCAGGTGACAGAATTGATTAAGAATTTCCCCCAAATTGCGATCGCTAATTGCAATTCTCAGCGTCAGGTAGTATTGGCTGGGAAAAAGACCGAAATTGCCCAAGTGCAGGATTTTCTCAAGCAGAAGGGTTTTTCTACTGTTTTACTGGGAGTTTCCGCAGCTTTTCACACACCTTTGGTAGCCCATGCACAAAAACCTTTTGCTAAAGCAATTGAAAAGGTGACTTTCAACGCTCCACAAATTCCAGTTTATACCAATGTCACAGGCGGATTTTACCCTAATGAAGCCCCAGCAATTCAAAAAATCCTCAAGGAACATTTGCTAAATCAGGTATTGTTTCAGCAGGAAATTGAGAATCTTTATGAGTCTGGTGGGTATTGTTTTGTGGAATTTGGCCCAAAAAACATTCTTACTAAGTTGGTGAAAGATATTTTGAGTGGAAAACCACATCTAGCTGTGGCTTTAAATGGGAATCCTAGTAAGAATAGCAGCGACGATGATCGCACTTTACGAGAAGCAGTAATACAGTTGCGAGTAGCTGGATTACCTTTGCAAAATCTCGATCCCTACCAAATTACCACCAAAATTCCAGAAGTTGATCAAAAGAAGGTTTTGAATGTGCGGTTAAATAGCACTAATTTGAATGACAAAACCCAACAAGCATTTGCCAAATCACTGCAAAATGGGCATATAGTTAACGTCCAACCAGCCACACCACAGCATTTAGAACCAGTTAACAATGGTAAATCTGTAAATAACGGACATCATTTAGAACCAGTTAATGGGAATGGTAAATCTGTAAATAATGGACATCAATTAGAACCAGTTAACAATGGTAAATCTGTAAATAACCACAAATTGGACAGAGTGGAAATTCAACCGCAGAACTACGAACGAGTTATTGATAGTTTAGAGTATTCCTTAAAAGAGTTCAATCGCCAACAACGTGACATCATGCACGTGCATGAACAATCTTTAACAAATCAGACAGAGTACACCAAAAACTTTGTCCAGTTAATGCAACAGCAGCATACCTTATGGGAAAATAGTCAAGTAACAGCAGAGCAGATCAAAACACAACAAACTGCGATCGCTAGTTCTGAGCGTAGCATGATGCAGTTTCATGAGCATCAAGCCGACACCCTCCACATTCATCAACAATATCTCAACTATCAGCAAGAATACACACACAACTACTTTCAACTCATTCAGCAACATTATCAGGTGTTGCTTCCAGATGATACTTCTCAACCTCAGCCAGAATGCAGAGACATTACATACAACATCACTACAATATCATCACCCCCAGAAACAGAAGAGTTATATCAAAACCGGTTAAATGCTGATCATCAAGACAGCAGGGAACAGGGGGAAACAGAGTTTAGCAATTTCTCAGCAAATACGGAAATTATCACTAATCAACCGGACTTGATATTAGAGTCAAAATCCCACAATGGTAATCATGTAGAAGCAGAAGAAATCGCAACTATCACCGTAGTCCCCACAACACCTATCAGTATTGATGTTTCTAACCTCAGCCCAACTCTACTCAACATCGTTAGTGATAAAACAGGTTATCCCGCAGAGATGCTAGACCTGTCAATGGATATTGAAGCAGATTTGGGAATTGATTCGATTAAACGGGTAGAAATTCTTGGTGGTTTGCTAGAACTTTACCCCGATTTACCCAAGCCAAACCCAGAAGAATTAGGACAATTACGCACCTTGAGTCAAATTGTCGAGTATATAGAAACTCAAGTGCGAGACTTACCTAATTATCAAATAGAGGTTTCCGAAGCAACTATTTCTCACGCACAGATATTAGTTGAAATTCCTCACGAAGGGATTGAAAATGACCGCCAAATCCCCGAACCCCAACAACAGGTAACGGTAAATCAATCAACAACAACTATACCCGCAGACTTGAGTAATGTTCTCCTGAACATTGTCAGTGATAAGACAGGTTATCCAGCAGAAATGTTAGAACTGTCAATGGATATTGAAGCAGATTTGGGAATTGATTCGATCAAACGAGTAGAAATTCTCGGTAGTTTGCTAGAACTTTATCCCGATTTACCCAAACCAAACCCCGAAGAATTAGGACAATTGCGTACCTTGGGTCAAATTGTCGAGTATGTGCAGAATCAGGGAACGGGAGTATCATCTGATGTTGAAAACAATGAAACAGAGACGCAAAAAGTTGTTTTTGATCAGCAATTAGCCGAACTTGATAAAACAGAATTGGTGACGGAAGCAACGCAGAATCTAAAAGCAGCAGAATTGAATCACAGGATTCTTCGCAGTCCGGCGAAATTAAAGCAACTTCCCCAACCAGACATTTTAGATTTTACCATTCCTGAAAACCATATCGCCTTAATCACTGATGATGGTTCTTCCACCACGGAGAAATTAGCCACAGCTTTAACAGCACAAGGTTGGAAAACTGTAGTTTTAAGTTTCCCTTCTTTGGGGTCAAAATTATCTGAAAATGCTGAAAATATTGATCAGGTAGTGCTGGCTGATTGGAGTGAGGAAAGTTTACAACGTCAGTTAGAAGATATCTCTCATCAATATGGGGCTGTAGCTACATTTATTCACCTGCACCCCTTACACAATATCCATTATCTGGAAACAGAAAAAACTATTCTCCGCCATGTCTTTTTAATCGCCAAACATCTTAAAGAACCACTAAATAAAGCAGCAAATCAAGGACACAGTTCTTTCTTCACAGTGGCGCGTCTAGATGGACAATTTGGACTTGGACGTACCAATAATTTCAGCGTCATTGCTGCGGGATTATTTGGACTTACCAAAAGTTTGAATCAAGAATGGGAAACTGTATTTTGTCGTTCCTGTGATTTAAGTCCTGATTTAGATAGAGAAACATCAGTAAAACATATTCTCGCCGAACTTAAAGATCCTAATCTGTTAGTTACAGAAGTCGGATATAGCAAAACAGGAAGATTCACCTTAGTTGCAGATACTCCCAGCCAATTACCCATTACTAATGACCAATTACCCATTACCAATAACCAAGTATTTCTAGTCAGTGGTGGCGCAAAAGGAATTACCGCCCAATGTGTGATTAAATTAGCCCAAGAATCGCAATGTAAATTTATCCTCTTAGGGCGTTCGAGTACAGAATCAGAACCTGTATGGGCTGAAGGTTGCGAAAATGAAGCTGAACTAAAACAGCGGATTATGGAGGATTTTCAGGCGAAAGGGGAAAAACCAACACCTATAATGGTGCAGAAAAAATATCAGACAATTTCTTCTCAGCGGGAAATTCAAAATACCCTAAAAGCTATTGAGAAAGCCGGAGGAAAAGCTGAATATTTGAGTGTAGATGTGACTGAAGGGGTTTTACTCCAAGAAAAACTTGCGCCTGTAATTGAACGTTTAGGAGCGATAACTGGAATTATTCACGGTGCGGGTAATTTGGCTGATAAGCGAATTGAGAAAAAATCAATTCAGGATTTTGAAACCGTTTATACTGCCAAAGTTAAGGGTTTAGAAAATCTTCTGCATTGTCTACCACCCAGCCAACTGCAATATCTCATTCTATTTTCTTCCGTGGTTGGTTTTTACGGTAATGTGGGACAATCAGATTATGCAATTGCTAATGAAATCCTCAACAAATCTGCCCATCTTATCAAACTAAACCACCCCGATTGTCATGTAGTTGCTATTAACTGGGGTCCTTGGGATAGTGGCATGGTATCGCCAGAATTAAAGAAAGCTTTCGCAGAACGCGGAATTGAAACTATTCCCATAGAAGTCGGCGCACAGATGTTAGTTAATGAACTAAAAAACCACAATCATGAAACAGTGCAAGTGGTAATTGGTAGCCCCTTAATTTATGTCCCAACTACCTTAAATAGCGAATTAAAAAGCTATTGCATTCACCGCCAATTAACATTAGCAGCTAATCCATTTTTACACGATCATGTAATCGCAGGTCGTCCCGTTCTCCCCGCTACTTGTGGATTATTATGGATGGCTAATACTTGCGAACAACTTTATCCTGGTTATAAAGCTCTTTGTTTTCCCAAGTTCAAAGTTTTGAAAGGAATTGTTTTTGATGAAAATTTAGCCAAGGAATACAATCTAGAATTGCAAGAAATTGCTAAGATTGAAAACAAAGAAATAGAATTTACTGCTAAAATTAGTAGTAAGAGTCCCGATGGAAAAATCCGTTATCATTTCAGTACTAATGTCATTTTGAAACGGGAAGCTTCTACTCCCCCTAACTATGAATTCCTGAACTTACAACAGGATGAGAAATTCCTTTCTACGAATCCATTACTTTATCAACATGGGGCAAGTAGCTTATTTCACGGAACTACTTTTCAAGGCGTTAAATCTGTATTAAATGCCAGTCCCGCTAAACTCACCCTAGAATGTTATTTACCACAACCAACAGCACAACAACAGGGACAGTTTTCAGTCCAAACATTTAATCCCTATATTGCCGATGTGCAGATACATTCGCTCTGGATTTGGACACAGCAATTTCATCAATTAGGTTGTTTACCGGCAGAGATTCAATATTTTGAACAATTTGCATCTGTGCCATTTGGCGAAACGTTTTATGTCACTTGTGAGATTAAATCTCAAACTGCATTAACTGTAATTGCTGATGTCATTACTCACAATCGCCAAGGGCAAGTTTATAATCGCATGATTGGCGCTAAGGGAACTATTTTGAGTCAACCAATTTGATGATTTTTAACCGCAGATTTTTGGGTAAATGAACTACATTTTTTTGTCTCACGCAGAGGCGCAGAGGCGCAAAGAGGAATCAAGAGTTTGGTCTGCAAATGTCCTCCGCAATGCACTTGCTTCTCTGTGTCTCTGTGGTTAGTTAAAAAAATGATTTTGATGACAGACCCTAGCCTTACAGCGGTTTCCGCTCTTATAAGGTACATCATAGCCCCCTCATCGCTTGCGGGGAGGGGGTTGGGGGTGGGGTTCTTGTACCGCATGAAACTGGGAAGTGCTGTAAGGACTAAAGTCCTCACTACAAACCTTGAATTATTCACCCTGCTCTACTTAGTCTTAACTGAAACCCATTGCAACATAATGGAGAATAATAATGAAAGACTTTTACAAAAATCAATCTCAGAAAATGGCAATTGTGGGGATGGATTGCTATACTGGTGGTTGTCAGGAATTGGATGCTTTTGAACGCTGCATTTATGAAGGTAAGCAATATTTTGTTTCTGCCAATTATGCCAATGAACGATTACCTTTAATTGATCTTTGCAATTTACCAATTACCCCAGAGGAAATTAATCAACTTCCACTTCAACAACTGTTAATGCTGAAGGTGGCTGCTCGTACTCTCCAAGATGCAAAACTGCAACCAGAAACCAAAATAGCAGTGATCATGGTGAGTACATCCCAAGGTAATAAACCCAATAAATTAGCCAGTTATATTTCCCGTCTTTGGGATGCGACTAGTCCCGCTTTCGGTGAAGAAAATTCAGTTTTTTCTGCCTTACATTTGGCACAAAAGCTATTAATTAATCAACAAGTAGATGCTGTTTTAGTTGCAGCAATGGATTTTGCTAGGGAGAAAAATCACGTTACAGGTGTAAATACCCTTAGTTATGATCAAAAAGCTGATGGTATTCTAGTAGGAGAAGGTGCAGGTGCTGTGGTCTTGCAACTCCACAACACAGCCAAACAAAAACATCACCGCATATATGCAGTAATTGATGGTTTGAGTGTGGTGCAGAATTCCCTACACAACTCTGAAGCAGTCACCCAAGCTTGTGAAATGGCTTTTAATCTTGCAGATATTCAACCTCAAGATATTGGCTATTTGGAACTTTGTGCTAGTGGTATTCCTCAACAAGATGATGCGGAAATTCAAGGTTTAATTCAAGCTTATGGAACTACAAACACAAAATTAAATTGTGCAGTAGGTAGTGTCAAAGCTAATATTGGTCATACTCACGCTGCTTCAGGAATTATCAGTCTCATCAAAACAGCGCTTTGTTTATATCACCGCTATATTCCCGCCGTTCCCCAGTGGTCTAGTCCCAAACAGCCGCAGGTGTGGCGTGAAAGCCCCTTTTATGTAGCGACACAATCTAAACCTTGGTTTGTAGAACCAGGTGCGGACAAAAGAATAGCTGCTGTGAATAGTTTGGAGTTAGATGGCAGTTATGTACACTTAATTTTATCAGAAGAATCCAGTCAGATAGAACGTCACAGTCGATATTTAGAGCAAATACCATATTATCTGTTTGCTCTGGCTGCTGAAGATTGCTCTTCTCTATTAGAACAGCTAAATAGACTGCAACAAACTATTCAAGATTCCCTCTCCTTATCTCACACCGCTAGTCAGAATTTTAGGGAATTTCAAAAGCATCAAACAGCAACCTACGCTTTAGCAATTTTGGGACGCAATCAAGATGAATTAACACGAGAAATTCAGCGAGCAATTCAAGGTGTTACAGTTGCTTTCGATACTGGCAAAGACTGGCAAACCCCTATTGGAAGTTATTTTACACCCAAACCACAAGGAAAAATTGGTAAAGTCGCCTTTGTTTACTCTGGTTCATTCACCTCTTATATTGGACTATGCCGTAATTTATTTCATATGTTTCCTCAACTTTACGAGGACACAATTGTTAAGAGTGTTTACAACCGCGTTGCTAACATCGAAAAACTTCTTTATCCCCGCAGCATCAATAAATTATCAAACAGACAATTAGAAGCCTTAGAACAGCAATTAGTTGATGACCCAGTAGCAATGCTGGAATCAGAAGTTGGCTTTGCTGGACTCATAACTGCAATTCTCAAAAATTATTTCCAAATCCAAAACCAATGCGCCTTTGGTTACAGTCTCGGCGAAACCAGCATGATGTTAGCTCAAGGTGTCTGGACTAGCTTTAAAGAAACCAGTGATTACTTAAACTCATCACCTCTTTTTAAAACCCAGCTATCCGGCCCCAAAAATGCCGTTCGTCAATCCTGGGGATTACCATTAAATGATCAAAATCCAGAATTCTGGAGTAACTACATTCTCATCTGTCCAGTATCCCAGGTCAGGGAAGCTATCAAACATGAAAAACGTGTTTATATCCCTTTAATTAACACACCAGAAGAAGTTGTAATTGCTGGAGAAACACAAGCTTGTCAAAGAGTAATTCAACAACTAAATTGTGATGCTTTCCCCACTTCTATCAATCATGTAATTCATTGCGACCCCATGCGCTCTGAATACAACGAACTGCAAAAAATCAACACTTTACCCGTTCAAAACATCCCTGATTTGACTTTTTATTCCGCCGCCGAATATGAACCAATTACCATCGATAGCCAAACTATTGGCAACAACATAGCTAAATGTCTTTGTCAAGAACTTGATTTTCCTCGCTTAATTAACCGGGTTTATCAAGACAACTACAGAATATTTATTGAAGTAGGCGTTGGTGGTAACTGCTCCAGATGGATTAGTGAAACCCTCAAGCAAAAAGAACACGTTGCCGTATCTATAAATAAAAGAGGCGTAGATGACCATACCTCAATTATTAGAGCCTTAGGTAAAATCCTCAGTCATCGAGTTGAATTAGATTTATCACCTTTGTATGTTCCTTCTCCAACAGATAATCAGCCTAATATCAAAGTAGAAAATACCCCACAGCCTCAAAATCAATCTTTAAATTATCATCCCCCAAAAATTTGGAAATCAACTTCCTTCCCACTTCCCAATTTTCGCAAACATCACCAACAAAAAATGAGTGATAACAATGCACTCATAACTAAAACCCACAGTTTCTTATTAAAGTCTCGCCAAGAATCACTACAGCAAATAAATCTCTTGATTCAGCAACAAATGGAATTTTATAAGCGGATGTTTTAAAAGTATTCACAACCTCCGCAATGATTGTCATAGCACAACTCAAATATTGTGGGTTGGGCTGAAAAGTCCACCCCAATAATACCAATTAGATTTTTCAGAGGTCTACTAACGTGTTAAACACAGAAACTATCCTAGAAAAGCCCAATAATTCTCTAAAAATATCTCCTTTATTGAGCCACAATCACCAACCTTGGCAAGGAAATATAAATACTGTTTCATTTGATGCAGAAGGAATTAAATCTAAACTGAGGAATTTAGAAAAACCATGTTATATAGTCAAGAAAGAAGGACAGATTGGCGTTACCAATGAAGGACATATAGTTCCTATTAATCATGGCAACCAAGCTCAAATACAAACACTAATTACTGTCCCATCTTTATCAATTCAACAATTAGGTGATCCCAGCTTTCTTGATTTTTACGGAGTAAAATATGCCTACGCTACAGGTGCAATGGCTCAGGGAATTGCTTCCGAAGAATTAGTAATTGCGCTAGGAAAAGAAAGGATTTTAAGTTCATTTGGTGCAGGAGGTTTATCTCCTAATCGTGTCGAATCAGCCATTAACCGCATTCAACAAGCTTTGCAGCAAAAACCTTACGCTTTTAACTTACTCCATAGTCCTAGTGAACCAGCCATTGAACGCCGTAGTGTTGATTTATATCTGCAATATCAAGTCAGAATAATTGAAGCTTCTGCATTTTTAGATTTGACTGATAACATCGTTTACTATCGAGCCGCAGGACTAAGTTTAAATTCAGCTAATGAAATCGAAATCAAAAATAAAGTCATCGCCAAAGTTTCACGTCGAGAAGTTGCAACTAAATTTCTTCAACCTGCTCCCGTAAAAATTCTGAAACAATTAGTTCAACAAGGTCTTATTAGTGAATTACAAGCCACTCTTGCCGAGAAAATTCCTATGGCTGATGATATTACCGTAGAAGCAGATTCTGGAGGTCATACAGATAATCGTCCGCTCATTTGTTTATTACCTTCTATTTTGGAATTGCGAGATGAAATTCAAACTAAATATTGTTATCAACAACCAGTAAGAATTGGTGTAGCAGGCGGAATTTCTACCCCGCAATCAGCATTAGCTGCCTTTATGATGGGTGCAGCTTATGTAGTCACCGGCTCTATTAATCAATCTTGTATTGAAGCTGGAACTTCTCAATATACCAAAGAATTACTAGCTCAATCAGAAATGGCTGATGTAATGATGGCTCCCGCAGCAGATATGTTTGAAATGGGAGTAAAATTGCAAGTTCTCAAACGTGGAACACTCTTTCCTCTCCGCGCTCAAAAATTATTAGAATTATACAAAAACTATAACTCAATTGAAGAGATTCCCCTAGCCGAACTGGAAAAATTAGAAAAGCAAATTCTGAAAAAAACAGTACAAGAAGTTTGGCAAGAAACTGTGACTTATTTATCGCAACGTAACCCAGAAAAATTAAACAAAGCACTGAGTAATTCCAAGCTAAAAATGGCTTTAATTTTCCGTTGGTATCTGGGATTATCTTCCCGCTGGTCTAATACTGGTGAAAAAGGTCGAGAAATTGATTATCAAATTTGGTGTGGTCCCGCAATGGGTAGCTTTAATAATTGGGTGAAAGGTTCTTATTTGTCTGAATCCAAAAATAGAAAAGTGGTGGATATTGCTGACCATATTATGACAGGAGCAGCATTTCTCTACCGCATCCAAAGTTTAAAAATTCAAGGATTAAAAATTCCAGATAAATACAGTCAATATCGTCCATAAGGTTTATAAATATGTCCAGCGGCAGAAAATTGGGCAATGTAGAACAAGCAATGGAAATCCTCAATAGACGTGCTAAAACATGGAATTTAGTCACTATTAGCCGCATCAAAGGTAATTTCCAAGAAGCAGTTCTCAGGCAATCTCTAGACATTATTCAGTATCGTCATCCTCGTTTAAATTCACACATTCTTCATTTCCGAAAATGTTTTTATTTTCAAACCACAGGTACAGAAAAAATTGATTTACGGATTGTTAATCATATAAACGAGGAACATTGGCAAGAAGTTGTTAATGAAGAGATGAACCAGGAAATTGATAGTAGCAAATCTCTGATGCGAGTAGTGCTTGTGCATATCCTCAATGAGGAAAAAATCAGTTACTTAATTACTACCCTACACCATGCAATTTCCGACGGCTTATCTAGCATTCAACTGCATTCAGAAATATTGAATTATTATCAAAGGCTTAGATCTTGTGAACCCATTCAACCAGTTAGAAGATTAGAACCTTTGCCACCTATTGAAACCCTAATACCCAAATCTAAACAGGGGTTTATAGGTAAGATTAGCGGACTTTTATATTTGTTAAAGCTGGGATTTTATAAAATATGGAATCAACCCCAAACATTAGGATTTGAAAAATATGTCTCCGTCTCTCAGCGTCATTCCACTATTATTCACAGACAGATAAACACAGAATTAACTCAAAAGTTTGTGCAGCGCTGTCGGCAGGAAAATACCACAGTACATAGTGCTTTATCTGCCATTCTCATGTTTACAGTAGCCAGAAAAATTATCAAATATCATCAAAAAGATGTGCGAGTAAATAGCTTATCATATCTTAATTTACGAAAACGATTGCAACCTACAATTAATGAAGAAGATCTGGCTGTTTTAGCCACATCAATGATGGGATTTCACAGCATAAAACCCAATACATATTTCTGGGATTTAGCACGGGATGTTAAGCAAAATCTAGAAGCTGGAATCAAGCGTCAAGATATCTTTAATATGATATTAATTGCTAAACAACTTATAGACTTTAGTTTGACTTTTCCCAAACAAATAGCTGCTACAGTTTCAGTATCTAATATTGGTAAAGTAAATATTCCTGCAACTTATGGGGAATTAGAACTAGAAGAAATTAGTTTTGCAGGTTCCCATAGTTTGTATGCAGGTGTTTTGGTAATTCATGCTGCAACTTTTCAGGGAAAAATGCTATTAAATTTTGTATTTTCTCAGCCTTCAATTAGCCAAAAAACAATGGAAGCAATTGTCACAAATGTTATTGATCTTATCTCTGATGTCACGTTTAATTCCTTACAACTTAGAGGTACATAAATGAGCAATTCTCTTGCTAATTCTTCACAAAAACCAGCTTACTCTACTTTAGAGATTCAAGCTTGGCTAGTTTCTCAAATTTCTTCTTTATTGGGAGTCAATCCAGATGAAATAGATATTCGAGAACCTTTGGATAGCTACGGTTTAGATTCAGCACAAGCAATGACTCTTGCTAGTAAAGCCGAGAAAATGATGGGAATTAAGTTGTCTCTTATCCATCTTTGGTACTACCCTACTATTGAAGAACTTGCTCAACGGTTAGCCGAAGAATTGGAAAATTCCCAAACCGAAATTTTGCAGATGTGAACTCTCATAGTAGTTCTTAATTAGCTACAATAAGAGCAACTACTATGCATCTAAAGCAATAAAGAATTTTAAGTTTTTTCCTCCTATAAGACGGACACTTCGCAGGATTGAGGGAAAACCGTTCCAGTGAAGTGTCTTCTTTTTTCTCTTCTTTGTACTTCCTTAAAAACTGGGAGATTTAGTAATGAACGCATCCGAAATTCTAGCAAAACTTACTCAACAAGGTGTTCAATTTTGGGTAGAAAATACCAAACTAAATATTCGCTCTCCCAAGGGTGTAATTACACCAGAAGTACAGGCAGAAATAGCCGCCTATAAAGCAGATATTCTGGCATTAATACAGGAAATGAATATCACACCAAAATGTGCATCTGAGCCTCTGAGTCAAGGAATTAGCTTAGAAACTATTGGCAGATTAATAGGTGGCTTTGCAGGAGAATCATCTCTGGAATATCAACCACCAGTTATTAACCCTAAATCGATGGCTCAAAACCTCAGTGTTACATTTAGACCTTTACCTAATGGTTATCAAAATCAAATAATTATTAAATTCCGTCAAGAATTAGCAATTAAATTAAAAAAATTTGGTGTTAAAGTTCTCTCTTGGCAGGAAGCAACAGCAGATTATTTTTATGATATTAAAATTCCCATACTTAACAAAAAAATCTCCTTTAAGCTGCGGGGAGTGAAAGCAGAAATTAATGCAGTTATAGATATCGAAAGACCGAATTCTTGGCTTAGAAAAATAGGCATATTTATAGCGGAGAATCTATATAAATTTTCTTCTCTCTCGCTGGCAAAAAATCGCCAAATGTCGGTTGTACAAATTGCTAAATTAAGTAGTTGGGCTGAAGATCATGCAGCTAAGTATGTTGAAAATCCGACAAATACACAAGTGATTATTCTTAGCGAAATAGATCATAAATTTGTGAATCCAATCACACCATATAAAGAAAAAATTAGCATTGGCATCAACACACTGATTAGAACATTTTCAGAAATTGTCATTGGTGTATCTAGTAATCAGATTTCTATCCTGAACATGAATTTATCAGATTCTATTTTTTCTAAATCTGAACTAGATAATTTTGTCTCAAAATCGCTAATTCCTAAAGTTTTCGTCCCCATTGCCCCACTATTAATGAGTCGATTTGAAATAGGAACCTATAATCCTCATCTATCTAAATATGCGAATAACTTAGTAAATTTAGGACGAGAATTAGCCTCAACTGGTTTATTTCCGGCTGGGTTTAAGCTGGCTGAAGTTATTAAAAGAAAGTCTCACAGAGATATTGTCAACATCATCGTCAATGGGAGAACAGGAGTCTCTTATGGTTTTGTAGCTTATGCAGAACCTCCCCACTATGTAGGAAAACCAGAAATAAATAATTATGAGTGGGAGAATTTATGGCCAGTTCCTGGATTTAGTAGTAATGAAGTTCGCAAAAATGAAGCAAATAGACGTTATATTAAAATCATTATTGACGGAGAATATGTATTTAAGCAAATTCCTGATATTTGGCTAGTTAGTTCTCGTTCAGGCTCGAATAAAACCGATTTAAATCTTGAACAAGATATTATTCGGATTGGGTTGCAAGATAAATTACATCTGCAATTACCAATAGAAGCACAGCAGCAAAAAATAGATATCAAACCTTCTTATGATATCTATGTCATGCTGGCAATTAGTCTTTCTGCTGCTCTGTATACACCGGAATTAATTGAAAATGGTGCGCCAATTGTTCACTTTCATGGTTATCCTGCATTTGATTGGTTTCAAGAAAATGAATATTGCGTTGGCGTAACCAATCCATCAGTACCCTGTGGCACATATGAATCAGGAGTGTTGAATTTTTTGGGTTTCTCTAATTTAGCTGATCAAAAAATCCCAAATATCAAATTAGTGAGTTTAATAGAACCAGATCATGGCGTAAATTTTATTGCTCATGATGTGGAGTATCTAGTTGATAGGTTAAAACATGGATGTGTCGCCGATCAAATTGAACTAGGTGGTAAAAATTTTGCTTCTCTGAAAGCAAATCTAGGTAATTCCCAAATTTAAATTTTAAAATTTAAATTAATTTCCAGACTTAGTAATTTTAAAACAACAGTTGCTGCAACAAGTTTAGTCCGGTTGTGGCAACTTTTTTTAGTGAGTAAGTTTAATTAAGCAATTTTTATACCGAAATGCAAACTAAATTAACGTAATTAAGAGGGTATAATCCCCCAATGATTGCAACTACGTAGACGTAGGCTACGTTCGTCACTATTACGAATTACGTATCCCTAGCGGGACCGTAGGCACTATTACGAATTACGAATTATCAATTACTTTGATTATATATTTGCGCCATAAAGCGAGAATTATGGCAGGATGGAAAGAAGCTTGTGCAACGAGAAGTCCGAATTCACTCTTAGGAACTTCAAAGGCGCTTTCCTTCTGGGAATCTGTGAACAAATCAGCGTGTAAATCTCCCTGTCTAGTAGTACCGCATGATTTGTGAATTGCGCGTTATCCAGACTAGATGGTTTCAGCCCGATTTTCAGTTTTTCCATAGGTATTCATACTTTACCTGCCAATGAGAAACTAGATCAAGGTCTTCATGAAAGCCATTACCTGGCAAAATGTCGTTAGTTTCGCATTGTCAGCAAAGATTCTGGCAAAAGAATATCTATTATCGTCGGAATGTTTGTGTTTGACTGCGAAAACAGAATATATGTACTCCAACCTTGACTATTAAATGAATCCAGACTACTCAGAAACTTACATAAATCATCCTACGTGGGGTTTGCTATATAGGATCTGTATGGTTGATGATAACCAGGATCTGTTCACTACACTTTATGCCCAACGTTTATTTTTCTTGGTAACAAATGACGTTAAAGGTCTTAAATTTCAGTCAATTGGACGTACTGAAGCCAGAATGATGCTGGAAAATCGCTTACGTACTTTACGTCGCAATGGCAAGTCCCAGGAGTACGATCAGCTTCAGAGTGTTTTCCAACGCACCTTCCAATGAGTAGTTCGATTAATGAACGTATTGCTGCCATTCGTGCCTCACTTCCTGATTCAGTGCGGTTGATTGCTGTTAGTAAGCAAGTGCCAACCGCACTAATGAGAGAAGCTTATGCTGCCGGAATTCGTGATTTTGGCGAAAATCGCATCCAAGAAGCTGCCAGCAAACAATCTGAGTTGCAAGATTTGTCGGATATTACCTGGCACTTTATTGGAAATTTACAAAGTAATAAAGCCAAAAAAGCTTTGGAACTATTTGACTGGATTCACTCCGTCGATAATTTGCAGATTGCCCAACGCCTCGATAGTCTGGCGCAACAGCTAGGTGTGAGTCCCCAGGTTTGCTTACAAGTCAAAATTCTCCCTGATCCTAGTAAATCTGGTTGGATGGTTCCGGAACTGTTAGCTGATTTGGCGGCACTTAACCAATGCAAAAATTTACAAATTCAAGGTTTGATGACAATTCTCCCCCGTGGCTTGGCTGATGCTGAGATTGTAGATGTATTTAATAGGACTAATAAACTAGCAAAAGCCATCGCATCACAAAACTGGCCAAATATTACCATGCAGCATCTCTCAATGGGTATGTCAGGGGATTATCAATTGGCAGTTCCAGCAGGTGCAACGATGGTTAGATTGGGAACTATATTATTTGGGGAGAGAACCTGATCTTTTTGCTTCTGGCTAGGGGTTAAATATCAAAATCAAGACCGAACTTGCTGAAAACCAATTCAGTACGTTAGAGTATAATGCGTGTCTTAAAGATATAATATTGACAAATGTAATTACTAAGACAAAATGAAGTAGATAGGATTTTACCTTGACCAAAACTTAGGATATAATTTTGACTCATTGTTGTGTCCAGTTAAGGTATAGTCCTTTCTAGAACCGTCTTTTTCTTATGAAAACCTGTACTAGAGGCTACTAAGGGCAATAAAATTGCCCCAGGCAGCGGCTAATATAGCAATCACAATTGGTTGTCAATAATTAACAGCCAGAGCAATTAAGGTAATTTCCACCGGGAGCGTACAAAATGAACAATATATTTTCCAAACTTAGAGACTTTGTGGGGCTGAATGAGCAAGTAGAGTACGAATACTACGAAGAGGAACCAGAAACTGATAGCTACCGAAATATGTATCAGCAAGAAAATCCTCAACCTGCTCCACAAGAAACCACTACACCCAATCGACGTTGGCGCGAACCCATGCCTACAATGGAAGAAGAAGTAGCCGCAGCAGGGTCAAAGCCTATGAGTAATGTGATTGGTATGCCAGGTGCAATTAATGGAATTTCCGAAGTTTTAGTACTTGAGCCACGAACCTTTGAAGAAATGCCTCAGGCAATTCAAGCATTACGCGAGCGCAAATCCGTAGTATTAAACTTGACGATTATGGACCCGGATCAGGCTCAACGGGCAGTCGATTTTGTGGCTGGTGGTACATATGCTCTAGATGGACATCAAGAGCGGATTGGTGAAAGTATCTTTTTGTTTACCCCCAGTTGTGTGCAAGTTAGCACTCAAGGTGGCTTTTTACATGAAGTACCGCAACCAGCAGCACGCCCCAGTCGTCCCGCGAGTACAACTCCAGCTTGGGGAACCGAAGTTAACCGAGCAGCGCAATAATAAAGTTAAATTAGTCATTAGGTGGACTAATGACTAATATCTATTCACAAATGACTATTAAATTTGGTTTAATTGGTGGCGGGGTAATGGGTGAAGCACTATTATCGCGCCTCATAGCTAGAGGAATTTATCACGGTTCAGAAGTTATCGTTAGTGAACCGCAAGTTTCTCGGCAAAGTTTTTTACAGCAGCAATATGATGTAAGAGTGACGACGGATAATTGCCTGGTTTTAGCTGAGGCTCAGGAAGCGGTGATGTTGGCGGTTAAGCCCCAGGTATTTAGTGCGATCGCTCAAGAATTAGCAGATATCCTCCCTACAAAACATTTACCCCTGATTATTTCTATCTTGGCAGGTGTCACTTTAAAGCAGCTGGAAGCCGCCTTTCCCCAACTGCCTGTGATTCGCGCTATGCCCAATACCCCCGCTACAGTGGGAGCCGGAATAACGGCGATTTGTTTAGGTGCTTACACTCACCCTATCCACCAGCAAACAGCACAGCAAATTTTTTCCGCCGTGGGAGAAGTTGTCGAAGTTCCAGAAACGCTAATGGATGCGGTGACAGGCTTATCTGGTAGCGGCCCTGCTTATGTAGCGCTGATGATAGAAGCTTTAGCTGACGGGGGTGTTGCAGTCGGTTTACCGAGAGCAGTTGCTAAACAACTAGCGTTGCACACTGTACTAGGAACAGCCAAACTCTTAGAAGAAACTAAATTACACCCCGCAGAACTCAAAGACAGAGTTACCAGTCCTGGTGGGACAACAATTGCGGGTGTGAGCGAATTAGAAAAGGCTGGATTTCGTTCCGCTTTAATTGAAGCCGTCAAAGCCGCTAAAGAACGTTCTCAGGAATTGGGGAAAGGGTGATAGGTGAGGTTGTTTATCTTAGCCCTTTCAAGGTGACTCAAAAAATATTTTTTCCACTCTGCGGTTCAAAGATAATTTATCTAACCACAGAGGCGCTGAGAACACAGAGAAAAAAGGTTAGAAAATTCTTTTTTAACCAAAATTTTTACTCATTTTGAAAGGGATAGAAGCTTAGAATTAAAAATAATGAAGAGGACTTGAGTTATGAGTATTATCATCTCTGATGAACTTCTAACGGCGACTCGAATGAATGAAGCGGAAATGAAGCAAGAAATTGCCGTTTTGTTGTTTCAGAAGGAAAAACTTACTCTTGCTCAAGCCAGTCGATTTGCTGGGATGAACCGTATCGCTTTTCAACATCTACTAGCAAGCCGTCAAATTCCGGTGCATTATGGTGTTGAAGATTTTGAACAAGACATTAAGAATCTGCGGGAGATGGGTAGGTTGTGATCATTGTCAGCGATACATCACCAATCAATAACCTTGCAGCAATTAACCAACTCTATTTACTTCAGCAACTTTACGAGACAGTCATTATCCCGGAGGCTGTTTATCGAGAATTAACTGATCCTGACTTCCCAGTTGCAGGTGCAGTTGAAGTTCAAACGTTGGAATGGATTCAAACTCGTTCAGTTACTAATCGCACAGTTATTGAAGTCCTCAGTAATGAACTCGATATAGGTGAAGCTGAGGCGATCGCTTTAGCAGTTGAATTACAAGCAGATCAACTTTTAATTGATGAGCGTCGAGGGCGCATTATTGCTGATAGACTACACCTCAAGTACACAGGAATTTTAGGCATCTTGATAGAGGCAAAAAGTCAAGGTCTAGTTCCTTTAGTTAAGCCTTTGATGGACGATTTGATCAATCAAGCAGGCTTTTGGATTGCTGAGTCGTTGTACAAAAGTGTTTTACAAGCTGTTAATGAAGAAACTGGTAGTTAAAGATCATAGGCAAGAGCCTCATAGATATCTGCTTCTTCAAGGTAGGGGTGAGCCTTGAGAATGTCATTTGCACTGTGTCCAGATGCCATTAAGCCAACGATAGTACCAACTGTGACACGAATTCCCCGGATACAGGGTTTTCCTCCCATTATTTCTGGGTTACGGGTAATTCTAGTAAGATTTTGCATGGCTGATTGGATTGGGAAACCAGAAATGGCTGCGTCAATTTTTTCCATTATCACTCTTTTCAACTGAAGTTCCCAAGGCTGCAACTGAAAGCAAAAAGTTTCTACTGGTTTTTTGGGATTGTTTTTCAGTAATGTACACCTACACCATATCCAAATCTACTAGTCGTCATCATAATCGTAGATGTATGTCTTAGTAGCTTGGCAGAAAAAAACAGCACGACACTTAACCTCGTAATTAACCTCGTAATAAATAGGAGCAGTGACTAAGCACACTCGTTTTCCTCTAGAATTAGGATAACTACAAATATGAGATACACTCCAAGACTTAGTAGTCGGGAATAACAATGTTGATAGTATAAAAATTGGAACAGCTATCCATATAGCTTTAATTGGATCTCTTAGTCCAATAACTGAAGTAAGAAACCATATAATAAGAAAACGAGCAATATTTGTGTCCATAAAGAAATATAAAACTAATAGGTTTCAACTTATTTTGCATAGCTACAGGTAGGATGCCTCCCCTGACGCATCTGACAACGCAAAAAAATCAGTTTTTTGTAGGGTGCGTCAGAGAGACAAGTCTGTTTTTTTTGCTAACTTATCAGGTTTGACGCACCGAAGATGGTGCGTTAGGTAACGCACCCTACAAGATTTTTGATCCCACTGTTCAGCAATAGTCATAATAGAGTTTTAGATAAAATTAGGTCGGTGCAATTATTTTATCGTAGATGCAACTACTGAGACTGAATCCACCATGCAAACACTAGCCGTTACTGAAACTATCACCACGATCGCAGAAGCAGAAAAAAGATTTGGTTTGAATCGCAGTCAAGCTCAGGATTTTTTTACAGAATGGCATGATCAATTACCTGCATCTACCCCTAATGACCGCACTAACCTAGAAATTTTATGGAAGCGTTATATTTATCACCGATCTGGCGGGCATTTATTAGAAAGTACGGTGATACTATTACTCGTCTCTCCATTACTGACCGTTGCAGGTTTATATGATCCACCTTTTCGCATCAAAGCTGAAGAATCTGTGCAAATCACAGTAGCTGATAGCGAAGAAACTCTACAGGGTCGAATAGATGTGCTAATGTTACGCGACCGCTTTTGGATAATCGTTTTAGAGTCCAAAAAAACCATGTTATCAGTTTGGTCAGCATTGCCCCAAACTCTCGCTTACTTGATGTCCAGTCCAAATACTGATTTGCCTACTTTTGGAATGCTAACCAATGGTGATGATATTGTCTTTGTCAAGCTAGAAAATCAAAAATATGCCATGTCAAGAGTATTTGCACCTCTAACTACCCAAAGTGAATTAGAGTCTGTGTGTCGAGTGCTACGCAGAATTGCAGAAACAGTTAGCCGAATAGGGAACAGCGAACAAGCAGAATAACCAATTACCCATTACCCATCACCAATTACCCATTACCTCTTCCCTAATCACGTTATGATAGTAGACAGTCTGGTTGCAAAAGATGATTGAGTGAACTATCCTGTCCCATCTTCAGAAATTGACTTAAAGTCAGTATTTCCCTTTGAATTAGATCAATTCCAACAAGAAGCGATCGCCTCCCTCAATGCTGGACGCTCCGTAGTTGTCTGTGCGCCCACAGGTTCAGGTAAAACATTAATTGGGGAATATGCCATTTATCGCGCCTTGTCGCGGGGAAAACGGGTATTTTACACCACCCCTCTTAAGGCATTGTCAAATCAAAAATTACGAGACTTTCGCGAAAAATTCGGTTTTGATCAGGTCGGACTATTAACTGGTGACGCTTCTATTAACAGAGATGCGCCAATTTTAGTCATGACCACCGAAATCTTCCGTAATATGCTCTATGGCACACCCATAGGACAAATTGGCATCTCCTTAGTAGACGTTGAAGCAGTGGTGCTAGATGAATGCCACTACATGAACGATCGCCAACGAGGTACAGTTTGGGAAGAATCCATTATTTATTGTCCCCGTGAAGTCCAACTCGTCGCCCTTTCCGCCACAGTTGCCAATAGTGACCAACTCACCGACTGGCTAAATCGCGTTCATGGTCCCACAGACCTGATATACTCCGATTTTCGCCCAGTTCCCTTAGAATTTCACTATTGCAATCCCAAAGGGCTGTTTCCCCTACTGAATGAAAGCAACACCAAAATTAACCCCCGCCTAATTAAGCGTGGTAAAAAAGGACAAGGAGAGCGGGGCAAAGCTGGCAGACCAGAAGCCCCCGGCATCATTTATACCCTCAGTCAACTCCAGCAACGAGATATGTTGCCAGCCATTTACTTTATCTTCAGCCGCAGAGGATGTGATAAAGCTGTGGAAGAAGTAGGTGATTTATGGCTGGTAAATAACGACGAATCCCAAATATTACGGCGACAGATTGATGACTTTTTAAGCCGCAATCCCGACGCTGGACGGGCAGGACAAATTAAACCCCTCTACCGAGGCATTGCCGCTCACCATGCCGGAATATTGCCAGCATGGAAAGTGTTAGTAGAAGAACTATTTCAACAGGGGCTGATTAAGGTTGTATTTGCCACAGAAACCCTGGCAGCGGGAATAAATATGCCCGCCCGCACCACAGTTATTTCCACCCTTTCTAAGCGGACTGACAACGGACATCGCTTGTTAAAGGCTTCTGAGTTTTTGCAAATGTCAGGCCGGGCAGGTCGTCGGGGGATGGATCTCCAAGGTTATGTAGTCACAGTCCAAACTCCCTTTGAAGGAGCTAAAGAAGCAGCGTATTTGGCCACATCCGAAGCAGATCCTTTAGTTAGCCAGTTTACACCCAGCTACGGCATGGTACTCAACTTACTGCAAACCCACTCCTTAGAGCAAACCAGAGAACTGATCGAACGCAGTTTTGGTCAGTACATGGCAACTTTGCATTTAAGACCAGAGTACGACGAAATTGCGGAAATACAAGCAGAATTAACGCAAATACAAGATGAATTAGCCGCAATTGATGAAAATGAATTGGCGTTATATGAAAAATTGCGCCAACGCCTAAAAGTAGAACGCCATATATTAAAAACCTTACAAGAGCAAGCGCGGGAAGATAGACAAGAACAATTGGTGATGATGCTGGATTTTGCAGTGTCTGGGACATTGTTGAGTCTTAAAGACAAAAACATCACAGCAACTTTACCGATGACAGCGGTATTAGTTCACAAAGCGCCAAATGCTGGTCAAGCTTCTTACTTCGTATGTTTAGGACAGGATAACCGCTGGTATGTAGTCACAAGTGCAGATGTAGTTGATTTATATGCCGAATTGCCAAGAGTTGAAGTGTCCCCTGACATCATCCCACCCTCAGAACTGGCGTTAAAACGGGGGCAGTGTGTCCGTGGTCATCAAGAAACAGCAGCGATCGCACAAAGCATACCCGATCCTGGCGAATTTATGTATATGCCACAAGAAGTGGTAGAACAACTCAGTCGTGTTAACGCTGTGCAATCGCAATTAGAAAACCATCCCTTACATCAATCAGGGAACATAGCCACAATATTTAAACGCAGGGCGCGTTGTGTAGAATTAGAAGCAGAACTAGAAGAGATTCAAGGGCAAGTAGAACAACAGTCCCAACGACATTGGGAAGAGTTTCTCAATTTAATTCAAATCTTGCAGCACTTTGGTGGTTTAGATAACTTAGTCCCCACACAATTAGGACAAATGGCCGCCGCTATTCGGGGCGAAAATGAATTGTGGTTGGGTTTAGTCATCGCTAGTGGTGAATTAAATAATTTAGATCCTCATTATTTAGCGGCGGCGGCGGCGGCTTTGGTAACAGAAACACCACGCCCCGATAGCAAGGTCAACTTTGGGCTGAGTGAGGATGTAGCCAATGCTTTGAAGAAATTACAGGGGATTCGCCGGCAAATTTTCCAACTGCAACGGCGTTACAATGTAGCGCTGCCTATTTGGTTGGAATTTGAGTTAATAGCAATGGTAGAACAGTGGGCGTTGGGTGTGGAGTGGGTAGAATTATGTGCCAATACCACCTTAGATGAAGGTGATGTAGTCAGAATTTTACGCCGGACATTGGATTTATTATCCCAAATTCCCCATGTTCCCCATGTTCCAGACTCTTTGCGACGGAATGCTCAACGAGCGATGCAGTTGATTGATCGGTTCCCTGTCAATGAAGCGATGGAGTAAGGGTGACGCGGTGACGCGGTGACACGGGGACGCGGGGAGACGGAGACACGGAGATTCATATACAGCGGTTTCCGCTCTTATGAGGTGCATCTTAGCCCCCTCATCGCTTGCTCTTAGTGGGTTGGGGGTGGGGTTCTTGTACCTCATAACACCGGGAAGTGCTGTAAAATTGAGTCCGCATGAAAATCTGTGTTAATTTATACGATTTTAAATTCCGACAGTGGTTATACTCATTGCTAAGGTTCTACCTGGGAATTGATGAAGTGGCCAAGCCACTTCATTTTTATGGGCAGAATGTCGAATTTTCAATCATTTACTAGCTCATCGCGCCATTTTTCGCGGTTTTCGCGTTTTTCTACATCTCGCACCTCACCATCACGCGCTCGCTCTAAATTTCCCATTGCCCAACTTTCCCACTTTAGGCTTTTTTGTCTTTCCAAGTGGTTGATAAATTGTATGATCGACTGGTCAGGCTGAATAGGTGTTTTTAAATTAAACTGAATTGTCTGGAAAATTTTGCTGTCATTTTTAATGAAGTAGTGAGTTAAAATTTCAGTTAGCCACAGCACAAATCGATTATACATTTTACCAAAAATAGTTGTGCGTTTCTTAGTCAGAAAAATCGCCTGACCTTCTGCTTTTCCATTTTCTATAAGACGTAAAGTAAACATAATATAGAAATGCAAAAAGTCTGGGCCAAATGTCACCATTCCAGTCGTACCATACCAATAACAAAGACTGTAAATAACAGGATTTTTATAGAAGGGACGAATCAGTTTAATCAAAAAATAATCTTCGCCATCTTGTGCAACGTTACTGAAAGTAATCGCATTCTCATTCAGTTCCTGCTTATCAAAAATCAATTCTGATACCTGCTTGTGAACTGTATTAAAATGTTGAGTATCGATAGCATTAACCATTACAACATTAGGGTGACAGTTCGTGATAAAACGCGCTCCAAAACTACTATCACACTCCTCAATTTCTAACTCTGAAATAAAAGGTAAAGGTTGTTGCGGTGTTTCTCCAGTCCAAACCCAAATCATGCCATATTTTTCGGCAGTAGGCCAAGTTTTGGCTTTGATATTAATCGGCTCATCCAAACAAGGAACATCAACACAGAATCCTTCTGAATCGTATTTCCAATGATGAAAAAAACATCGCAATTCATTACCCTCAACCTTACCTTCAGCCAGATGAGCGCCCATGTGTGGACAGTAAGCATCAAAAATAACTGCTCGTTTATCTTGACCACGATAAATTACTAATTCTCTCCCTAAAACTGTTACAGATTTTACTTCATAAACCCGTAATTTTCGAGAGGGTATTACCCAATACCACCCCTCAATAAAACGTTCTGGGTTATTGAAAGTTTTAAGTTTCCGGGGGTAGTTAACATTCTCAGCGTTGACGTTCATTTTTATAGTTTAACTTGCCGTGAAGCGGTTAATCTAGAACTATCATGGCAAGCTAATAAAAACAGTTATTTTCAGTACTAAGCTAAAACCTAAGATGTCGGGTGTGTGAAGACCAAAGTCCTGAAAACACGGTAGACTTAGGATGATGGTGGTGCAATACTGTTCGGTTAAGCTAAAAACATTAAATCAGGTAGGTTGGGTTGACGTTAGGAAACCCAACATTTACGGACTTTTGTTGGGTTGCGCTGTCGCTTAACCCAACCTACAAAAACTCTTAACCGACAAGTATTGAATGGTGGTGTACTTTCTAAGCTAATACCATTTTTGATTTTGGATTTTAGATTGTGAAACATAGATAGGTAATGGTTTGGCGCTATCCATCTGTCACAATTATTTTGCCAAATGGTATAATTGATTCTACAAATATTTTGTATTTAATTAATTTGACCTACTTAATAATGACAATAATTGGGGAAAATCAGTTATGTTAACTCAAGATAAACAACTACTTTTAATTGGTCAGGTAACAGAACTCAGTGGAATTTCCATCCGGACAATTCGCTATTATGAAAGTTTAGATTTAATTCAAGCATCAGCACGCACTGAAGGAGGTTTTCGTCAGTTTTCCTTAGATGTCCTGACTCGTTTAGATTTCATTAAAAGAGCGCAACATCTGGGTTTAAGTTTGGAAGAAATTCGAGACATTCTTCAGGTGTATGATCAAGGAGAAACACCTTGTCGTGAGATTCAAGAAAAGTTGCAAGAAAAGCTATTTAAAATAGACCACCAAATTGAACAGTTGTTAACTTTACGCGAAGAGATTCAAGGATTACTTTCAGGCTGGCAAAATAGGGAAGAACAAACACAGGAAAATATTTGTCCTATTATTCAGAAATAAAGTTTAATGTGGTGACCTTTTTTAAATTAAAAGTTAAAAATTAAAAATTAAAAATTTAAGATTAGTAATAATTTTTAATTAATTTTGGATGCAAGCCCCCACTGATCGCAATTTTTAATTAATAATTTTTAATTGGAGCGTTCGCGCAGCGTCTCGTAGAGAAGCGACTTGACTTCTATTCGTTATTAGTCAACTTAGTTGGTGATACTTTTGATTTACTATAAATAAACCACCATAACTCGATGCCAATTAAGGCTAAACCACCGACTGTAACAGCAACTTTCAAGCTTAATGGTTGCTCAATTCTGTGAAATTTGCTAGTTTTCATAGAGTGGTCATCTGGCATTTCTGCTACTGCACTTGATGTCAGGAGTAATAAACCAATAAGACTTGCAAAAAGAGTTTTTTGACTCAACATTTACTTAACTCCTGGTTGAAAGTTACGCAATCTTAAGGCATTAGTGACGACAGAAACGGAAGAAAAGGCCATTGCAGCACCAGCAATAATGGGATTAAGCAACCAACCAAAAATAGGGTAGAGAATACCCGCAGCAATAGGAATGCCAATAATGTTATAAATAAAAGCAAAGAAGAGATTTTGCTGAATATTGTTGATAGTAGCGCGGCTGAGTTTTATGGCGGTGACAATGCCTTGCAAGTCTCCAGAAATCAGGGTAATATCACTAGCAGCGATCGCAATATCTGTTCCTGTGCCAATCGCAATCCCTACATCTGCTTGTGCTAAAGCTGGGGCATCATTGATACCATCCCCTACCATAGCGACAATTTGAGATTTGGAATTCTGGATTTGGGATTGTAAAGATTGAATAATAGCGGCTTTTTGGTCTGGACGGACTTGGGCAAAAACCTGGGTGATACCAACTTGAAGTGCGATCGCATCCGCAGTTTGCTGATTGTCTCCAGTTAACATTACCACTTCTAAACCTAAATTTTGCAGTGCTTTGACTGCCTGTGCTGAGGAAGGTTTCAGGGCATCACTAATAGCCATTATTCCTTGTAATGCACCATCAACAGCTATGAAAATCACTGTTTTTCCAGCCGATTCCCAACCCAATTGATACTGCTGTAGAGAATCTGGATTAATTCCTATTTCTGTTAACCAGCGTTGTGTACCGATTTGCACCAGATGGTCATTGACAACTCCTTGTACACCACTACCAGCAATAGCCAGAAAATTATTAACCGTTGCTAAACTCACTTCTTGGGATTTGGCATATTGTACCACCGCCTCTGCCAAAGGATGCTCAGAATTTCTTTCTACAGTTGCGGCTAACTGTAATAATGCCAGTTCATTACTATTTGCTGTGCCATGAACAGTGACAAAATCAGTAACTGTGGGTTTACCTTGAGTTAAAGTCCCGGTTTTATCTAAGACAATAATTTTGATTTTGTGGGCTAACTCCAAACTTTCAGCACCTTTAATTAAAATACCATTTTCCGCACCAATACCAGTTCCCACCATCACAGAAGTAGGAGTAGCTAAACCCAAAGCACAGGGACAGGCGATAATCAAAACACCCACCGTTGTCATAGTCGCGAGGGTGAGATTACCCATGATATTAAACCAAATCACAAAAGTTGTAATTGCGATCGCTATCACAGCCGGCACAAACCAACCTGTTACCTGATCTGCTAAACGTTGAATAGGTGCTTTTGAACCCTGCGCTTCTTGCACCAATTTGACAATTTGTGCTAAAAATGTATCTTTTCCTACCCTTGTTGCCCTAAACTTAAAACTACCAGTTTTATTGATTGTCGCCCCAATCACCTCATCTCCTGGCTGTTTCTTTCTTGGTAAACTTTCACCTGTAACCATTGCCTCATCTACCGTTGAAGCACCTTCAATCACTTCACCATCTACGGGAATCTTTTCCCCAGGACGCACCACAATCACATCATGAATTCTCACCTCAGCAATGGAGATATCCATTTCTACATCATTGCGAATCACTCTAGCAGTTTTCGCTTGTAGTCCCATCAGTTTGCGAATTGCTTCCGAAGTTTGTCCCCTAGCGCGACTTTCCAAAAATCGCCCTAACAAAATTAAAGTGACAACCATTGCTGCAACTTCATAATAAACATGAGGTTCTAAACCTTGGGTAATCAACAACCCAGGGAACAGCGTTACCACCAGAGAATATAAATAAGCCGTACCCGTCCCCAAAGCAATCAAAGTATCCATAGTTGCAGTATGGTGTTTGAGAGACTTCCAACCATTGCGGAAAAAAGACCAACCACACCAAAATTCAACCGGTGTCGTCAACACCAACTGTAACCAAGGATGATGTAAAAAGCTGGGAATAAAAGGCAAATTTAACCCCGTCATCATCGGTAAAGAACCGAAAAACAGGAAAATGCTAATTACACCTCCAGTCTTCAACTTGAGAACGAGTTCCTGTTGTTCTGCTAACCTACTCGCTGTTTCTGTATCATCTTCGCCTTGTTCTTCTGACAGCGAAAAAGACGAATAACCCGCAGCCTCAATAGCAGCTTGGATGTTCTCTAAATTTGTCTGTTTGGGATCATAATTAATACTAGCTTGCTCTGCACCAAAATTAACATTACAATCAATCACCCCAGAAACCGACAAAATCGCCTGTTCCACATTATTAGCGCAAGCAGCGCAACTCATACCTCGAAGTTTGAGAGTGAGATTATCCATATTGGTAAGTTAAATTTTTCAGCCGCAGATAAATGCAAACAATTTATCTGTGTTCGTCTGCGTGTATCTGCGGTTTTTTTAGAAAATTGACTCAGCACCGTATTAAGCAGGAGGATACCCAGCCGCCACCAAAGCTTCCTTAATTGTTGTTTCTGAAGCTTGAGTATCTACACTGACCAGCTTAGTTTTTGGGTCAGCATCTATGTTAGCGTTAGCATCTACAGCCTTTAGGGCATTAGTGATATTGGTTGCACAAGTCGAACAAGCCATTCCGGGAACTGTAAGTTGGAGTGTCATAGGTTGAAAGAATCTCATGAAAAACTAATTAAGATGAAGCTTTAGACAACTGCTCTAATTGCTGAATTTGAGCGGTTTGCGTTTTGATGATATCTTGAGCTAGATCGCGGAGTTGTTTGTGAGTAGCACTGTTTATGGCTTTCTGTGCCATGATCACAGACATTTGCTGGTGGTGAGTCATCCGTTGCACAAATGCTTTGTCAAAGTCGGGGGAATTTTGCAAAGATTCCATATTCATCATTTCAGCCATTCCCTGATCTTTGCCATGCTGCATTCCCATACAATTCATAGTAGTAGCGGGAACTTCTGTGCCATACAACTGTTTGTTCAAGGCTTTCAGTTGCTCAATTTCTTTGGTTTGATCAGATTTTATCGTTCCAGCCAATGTTTTAATTTCTGGATTTGTAGCTTTTTGTACAGCCAAATCCGCCATTTCTATAGTTTTCTGGTCATGATGAATCATCATGGCGATGAAACGCTGATCTTCCCACTTCTGCGTCATAGTTTTAGTCACTCCAGCAGGAGAAGATGGTGACTGGTGGTGCTGTTGTGCTAGGGCGCTGTAGGTTGTGGATAAAGCGACAATTAATCCGACAAACCCATAATTTACTAATTTGTTAAACATACTGTTGCTCCTTTCGCTTCCTATGGAAGGTTGAGGGCATTTCCGCCAAAAATCAGTACATGGTATTGTCTTGTTACCAATTTTCGGCTGAGAGTCCTGTTAAATTTATCCTAAACCCTCTAGTGGGATAGAGAGTCTAGAGGAGATTTACAAATCTTGATAATTTTATGAATAAGACGCGGAGCGTATCACCGCGTCAGCTTTAATGATTAGTATTCAGCCGGACAGGATATCAGTCCTGCTGTGTTTGTTCTATTGGTGTTTCGGCTGGGGGAGCAAGTACCGCGTCTGGTGCGACTTCCTCAATGGGAATTGCTGGTTTTGCTTCTGTTTCCCCTTGCGCTGCTTCCACCAGTTCTGGTGATGGAGGGTTGGGAGGAATTACTTCTGGTATACTCACAATTTCATCTTCTATTAGTTGTTCTGCTACAGCAACAGTTACCGCTTCTATTACAACTTCCTCTTTCTCCGTCACCGCGTCTTCCTTCCTCTCCATCTCCGCGTCACCGCGTCCTTCCGTCACCGCGTCTTCCTTCCTCTCCATCTCCGCGTCACCGCGTTCCTCCGTCCTAACTTCCGGGGAAGGTGCTTCTATTTCACTAGGTTGTGCTGGTACAGAATCGGTTTTATCAATTACTTCAACAACAGGCTTTGGTGTAGGTGTAGATGGTTGTTTGGTCATTGTTTGCTGCACCTTACCTTTGACACCACTGAACACACTACCAATAAAGGCTGGTAATTGTCCCAGTTTTTCCTGTAGAGAAAAATTAGATACTTGGTCTTGTAGACTAATCTTCACTAGCTCCAAACTAGGTACAGGCGTTTGTTGTCTTTCTGGTGTGAGTTGCCGACGTAATGACAGAGTTTGCCAACCAAAAGAACTCAAAAGAGCAACACTAGCTACATGACCCAGCAGTAAACCCCCAGTAATTCGGGGTGCAAAAATCCATAAGACCAAGGCATAGAACAACCCAACCCCGCTCCAGATAAAATCATTCTTACGGTGGATTTCCGGGAAGAAGAAAGCTGCTATGTAAATGGCTAGGCTGCCAAGTCCAACTACTAAGGCTAGGAAATAGGCCAGCATTTTTCAATACTCCTGATTGTTTCATTTGTGCCAGTATTTTAATTTTGCAAATTTTGTTACTGAATTGTTGACTTAGATACAAATTAAAACTAAATATTGATGTTAGTTGTGATTTTTTTAAATATAGAAAAACTCTTAATATCTTCTTTAGGAGTGAAGCGAAAATCTCGGATTACCCTTAAAGAGAAAGGATCTGCAAGAGTTAGCCAAACAAATTTATGACCCTACAAAGCTTTGGTGTGATTGGATTAGCCGTTATGGGCGAGAACATCGCTCTCAACGTTGAGCGTAATGGCTTCCCAATTGCAGTTTACAACCGCTCTCGCGAGAAAACCGATGCCTTCATGGCGCAACGCGCAGGAGGACGGAATGTTGTTGCAGCCTTTACCCTAGAAGAATTTGTCGCCGCACTAGAACGTCCCCGCAAAATTCTGGTGATGGTGCAAGCTGGTAAGCCTGTTGATGCGGTAATTCAACAGCTTAAACCTTTACTACAAGAAGGCGATATCATTATCGACGGTGGTAACTCTTGGTTTGAAGATACTGAAAGACGCACTCAGGAATTAGAACCCACTGGATTACGCTATCTCGGTATGGGTGTCAGTGGTGGTGAAGAAGGTGCGCTAAATGGTCCTTCTTTGATGCCTGGTGGTACAAAAAGTTCCTACGAGTACCTATCCCCCATTTTCAACAAGATCGCTGCTCAAGTTGATGATGGTCCTTGTGTAACCTACATTGGCCCCGGTGGCTCTGGTCACTATGTGAAAATGGTACACAACGGTATTGAGTACGGCGATATGCAGTTAATTGCAGAAGCCTACGATTTGCTGAAAAATGTAGCTGGGCTTAATCCTACTCAGCTACATGAAGTGTTTACTGAATGGAATACAACTGACGAACTCAATTCATTTTTGATTGAGATTACAGCTAATATTTTCCCCTACGTTGACCCAGAAACCAAGAAACCCCTAGTTGACTTGATTGTTGACGCAGCTGGTCAAAAGGGAACTGGACGTTGGACTGTACAAACTGCTTTGGAATTGGGCGTTGCTATCCCTACAATTACAGCTGCTGTAAATGCTCGGATTCTCTCTTCAATCAGAGATGAGCGGATTGCTGCATCTAAGCAACTCACTGGCCCTAATGCTAAGTATACCGGAGACATCAAGGCTTTTGTGAACATGGTGCGTGATGCGCTCTATTGTTCCAAAATCTGTTCTTATGCTCAAGGTATGGCGCTGTTATCTACAGCTTCCAAGACTTACAATTGGGATTTGAATCTCGGTGAAATGGCTCGGATTTGGAAGGGTGGTTGTATTATTCGTGCTGGCTTCTTGAATAAGATTAAGAAGGCTTTTGACGAAAATCCAGCTTTGCCAAACTTGCTATTAGCACCTGAGTTTAAGCAGACTATTCTGGATAGACAAACTGCTTGGCGTGAAGTAATTATTACTGCTGCTAAATTGGGTATTCCTGTCCCAGCTTTTAGTGCTTCTCTAGATTACTTTGATAGCTACCGCCGCGATCGCTTGCCACAAAACTTGACTCAAGCACAACGCGACTATTTCGGCGCTCACACTTATCTCCGTACTGATAAGTCTGGCAGTTTCCACACTGAATGGGTTCCCATTGCTGAAGCTAAGAAGTAAGATACTTCTGGTTAAGCTTTAAAGTTAATTCTTGCTGTTGATTTAGGCAAGGTTGACTGTAGGGGCGGGTTTTCCCGCCCTTAATCGTAAGATTGATACTAGGTTTTTAGAGTAAAAATCAATTATAAGGTTAAAGCTACTTGAGCCTTCAGAGTTTTTACGCTTGAGAGGAAAGTTGCCATGAGTATTGTTCAAGTTCAAATTCCCGACTCATTACAAAAAAGCTTGCATGAACTTGCAAGTCGTGATGGAATTTCTATTGATCAATTTATATCTACTGCGATCGCAGAAAAACTCTCAGCTTTGATGACAGAAAATTATCTCAACGAAAAAGCAAAAAGCGGCAGTCGCTTGAAATATGCAGCAATTTTGGCAAAAGTCCCAGATGTTGAACCAGAACCTTATGATAGGATACCGACCGTCTAACAAATTAGCATAACTCAATTATTCGTACTGCAAGCGATCAATGATTTTCTAAAAGACCTCTCCGGAAAAGAATGTAGAGACGTTCCATGGAACGTCTCTACAAGGGTTCTAGGATACGCATATTTAAATTCGGTCGATGTCTATTTGTTATACCAAGCTTGTCGCCACTGTTTCATTTGGTTAATCTCTGCATCTTGGGATTTGATAATATTTTCAGCCAATTTTTTAATTTCAGGACGCTGAGACTTTTGCAAGGCATCTTTTGCCATCACTACAGCCGCTTCATGGTGAGGAATCATGGCGTTGATAAAGCGCAGGTCAAATTCTGCATCAGCTGCACCTAAGTCCATATTCATCATCATGGCTTGCATTTGGTCAGATGACATTTCCATCATGTGACCCATTTTGGCATCATAAGCCATTGGTTTATCTCCCGCTTTGGGATACCAAGTTGTACGCCACTGTTTCATCTGGGTGATTTCTTGATTTTGTGCTTTAATAATTTCGTCTCCTAGCTTTTTGATCTCAGGGCGTTTCGATTTCTGCTGTATTTCTTTGGCCATTATGGTTGCTCCCTGATGGTGCGGAATCATCGCATCAATAAAGCGCAAATCATAGTTAGCATCGGCTGGGCCTAAATCCATTGTCATGCTGTGATCCATCATGCCACTACCATGATTCATCATGCCGTCGTGGTTCATCGGTTGCTTGTCATTAGTAGCAGTAGCGGCAGGGGTTGATACTTGGTTTTGGGAATCGGTTGTAGAACAGGCTGTTAACAGTCCGCTGGGAACAGAAGCGATCGCTATCAAGGTCAATGACAAGAAGCTGTTTTTTAGCGTAGAAAGTTGCATAGGGAGCATCTAAATATTTCCTGATTTGATTCTAAAGTCTCTAGTTAGCTGGAGAGTAAAGCCGTGCTGTAATAGTTGTTTACACAGTGATTATTGTACTTACTACATAGTTTGACAGCCAAAAATGAAATCAAGATGAAATTGCTGTAAGTGATTCCTGAGTGTAGAGAGAAATCAATTACCAATTTTACCCATTACCCAAAAACTTAGCTCTCATTTCCTCCAAATCTTTATCGATAGCATCATTACTCGTAGGCACAGATGTAGGATTAGATGGTTGTTTGGGAACATTTTGCAGTTGTACCTTACCACCTGTAAAATGTGTTTTAATTTCTAGTAATTCTTTCTCAATTTCAGGAGAAGTTTGAGAAACAAAGGTAGGTGGAGAAGTTGGTGATGCTTGGGTAACGGGTTTAGTAATTATTGTTGGTGGGATATTGACGGGTGACTGGTGATGATTTAAATGATTGAGAACTTCATCGGCAGTTTGGTAGCGGCGGTTGGGAATGCTTTCTACCATTTTGTCAATAATCTGAGTTAATTCTTTACTTACTGGAGATTTTACGTATTGTGGCCAAATCCAATCAGCATTATGAGTATCATAGCTATCGAAGGGCGATCGCTCTGTTAAAAGATTAATACAAGTTACGCCTAAACTATAAATATCACTGGCGAAAAGCGCCCTCCCGCGCATTTGTTCCGGTGCGACATATTCGGGACTACCTATACTTGTACCAGTGTGCTTCAGGGATGTAGCTGTGGCAGATTTCGCAGCCCCAAAATCTACTACAACCAGTTTATTATCACTACTCCGACGAATAATATTTTCTGGCTTAATATCTCGATGTATGACTTGTCTTGCATGACAAAATTGCAGCACTGGCAATAAATCATTCAGTAATTGCCGAATCTGGGTTTCATTAAAAGCACCTTTATGAGCTAATTCCTGGGCTAAGTTTAGCCCGTCAATAAATTCTTGCACAAGATACTGCCTGTCATCTTGGCTACAATATGCCAAAAGTGCCGGAATTTGGGAATGTTGTCCTAATTCGTCCAACTGTATGGCTTCTTGGTTAAATAATTCTACGGCTTTTTGTACCGTGTTTGTACCTTGGGCTTGGGGGTAAAATTGCTTAATGACACAGGGCGGTTTTGAGGGTTTATCCTCATCCACGGCTAAAAAAGTTCTGCCAAAACCACCTTGTCCTATCGGTTTGATAGCACGGTAGCGTTCTTTGAGAAATAATTTTGTACCACAAGTCAGGCAAAACTTGACATCATCAGGGTTTTCCGGTTTGGAACAATGGGGATTAAGGCAGTAACTCATAGAGAAATCACTCGTACTTATCTTTATTGTGCCTTGTCGCTGGGTTGTTTGAAACTTGCTCAGACTTTGGGGTGACTCTTGCAATTTAGGATAAGCGATCGCTCTACTGGCGTTTTGTTAGCAATCTTTACATTCTGGTGTGGTATTGGTTTTTTGGGAAATGGAGTAGCTGTAGTTGTTTGGATTGAAAGACGCGGTGATGTGATTAGAATTATTTCAGCACGAAAGGCAAATCGTTATAATCAAATAAAAACTATCAAAATATAGGGACAAAAATTGATTATGCAAAGTATTAGAGTGCGATCACGTATTGGTAAAGATGGACTTTTGCAGATTCAGTTACCGGAAGCAAAGGAAGGAATGGAATTAGATATTATTCTTGTTTATGAAACAGCATCAGCAACCCAAGAAATAACAAAGCTGAGTGATTTTTATGGTTGTATTCAGGATGAAACGTTTATCAGACATCCACAACCAGAACAACCAGAGAGAGAAACATTCTGATGATTTACAAATTGCTGCTATTGCTTTAGCTCACAATTTGATATTAGTTACGCATAATACTAGGGAGTTTTCACGTATTCCTGAACTTCAATTAGAAGACTGGGAAATTGTCTGAATCAGGATTTCCAGTATTTAAGGATTTACAGGATGAAAGAATAATATATTATGTGTTATCCTTGTATGGATAAGCACTATACTTTAAGCATCTCTTACGAAGTCATCAAAAAATGAATATGCGTGATTTATTCCCTGGCTATTATCAACCCACAAAGCAAGAGTTTGAAGAACTATGGAAAGAGTGTGTTTTTTCCTTTGACACAAATGTTTTATTAAATATCTATCGTTATTCACCTACAGCAAGAGAAAGATTATTTGATATTCTCGAAAAACTTCAGAAGAGAATTTGGATTACACATCAAGTTGGTTATGAGTTCCATAAGAATCGCTTAACTGTTATATCTCAACAGTCAAGTGCCTATGGCAAAATAGGTACAATATTAGACGAAAATTTAAAAATAGGAAAAATTGGAACACTCAAAAAAGATTTAGAAGCATATAAAAAACATTCTGTAATTGAAATACAAGAAATTTTAAACAATATTGAAACCTCACTTAAAGAGGTGATTAACTCAGTCAAAAATAATTTACACAATCAAAAAGCAAATCATCATGATCTCTCAAAAGATGATGTATTTCATGAGAGGATAATCAAGATACTTAATGGCAGGATTGGTAATCCATACACTGATATATTATATATTTATAAGTTAGTTGAAGAAAGATTTAAATATTTAATACCTCCAGGGTATAAAGACAAGGATAATAAACAAAAATCAGTTCCAGATATTTATGGTGATGCTATACTGTGGTTGCAATTAATTGATTATGCAAAATCTGAGAAAAAACCCATTATTTTTGTGACAGATGATGATAAAGAAGACTGGTGGCTAGAAAGTGAAGGAAAAACTATTAGCCCAAGACCTGAGTTAGTACAAGAAATGCTAACTGAAGCTGGTGTTAAATTCTATATGTATTCATCTGATAGATTTTTAGATTATGCTCAGAAGTTTCTACATCTTTCAGAACAGCCGGAAGTAATTGAGGAAGCTAGAGAAATTAGGTTTCAAAATGCGTTTCCTGTGGAAGAACTGGAAAATGTTGTCAAAGAACTAGCACTGAGGTTTGGTATTACCATACCAGAAAGCCCGTATCGTGTCGTTTTTCAAACAAAAAAAATAAAACCTTAGAGCCAATTTTGCAAAATGATCAATAAAGTGATAGAAGTATGAAACATGACCATTGTGTAATAAAATAAATATTTACCAATTTAATTAAAGTTATTCCAGGTATTTTTAGCTGCCATTAATAATGATGTCTTTTACATTAAAAAACAAATGTATTAATACTTGTTTGAAAAATAGGAAAATTCTGTTCAAATTGTTCTTTTTTACAAGAAAATAATACTGTCCAAACCGTCTCATTATCCCTAATGACATAATATAGTTGTTTGCTATTTACACCTAATAAAATCATTCGTCCTACTTGATGTCCTTTAACTGAGTATGTCTCTATACCTAATATAGTTGAGTTTACAGCAGTTTCTCTCATATAAAGTTCTAGGTTCACTTGATTTGGTAATTTTTCATGGGCAACCATAACAGTATTAAAGGATTGTGAGTAAGGATTATTAGGCTCAAAAGCCCAAATAGGAAAATTTGATGGATTTTGTTGGACTAATTGAGCAAACTGTTCCATTTGTGGATTATGACTTCCTGATTTATTCATAAATTCATATAACTTTTCATTGATGTCACCAGTTTGCCAATTTGGAGGCAACCATAATGACGCACCTCCACCCTGAAACTTTTTCCAACCATAGGGAATTTGTGGATATGTGTTTTCATTATCAACAGGAGGTGCTTGACTGGTAGCTTTAGAATTTATTTGTTCAGGATTATTTTCTTCTGTCTCAGTTGGTGTTGAAATCGCAACTGGTTGACTGACTTGAGGTTGAAAAATCTTACTAATATCTTTCCATCCTAATCTAATTATTATTAATAATACTCCACTAATTATTGTGCCAATAGCTTGATAAATTTGCTGAGATGATTTATCTTTTTCAGTCTTTGATGATTGCTTTTGAGAACTTGGTATTCCTGGATGATTTAGCTGGCTTAATACTCGTGCTTCTTGTTGAAAAAGTGATACTGCCTTAGAGTCATCTAATATTAGCACTTTTAGCACTTTGAGGACATTACTTTGACTAACCTCAAATGTCTTACCAAAACCACCTTCTCCTAATTGGCGTATAATTCTATAGCGGCCTTCTAATAGCAATTCTGATCCACAGGCTTCACAAAATAGGATATTGTCAGCGTTTTGCGGTTTTGGGCAATTAGGATTAATGCAGAGGCTCATTGTCTTGGAGTATTGTTGTAATAATCAGGATATAAATCCTGTTGTACGTCGTTTATAAATTTAAAAACTTTATTGGTAGTATCATTAGGTTCTAAAAATCCTCCCTTAATTTGAGATTCATTTTTCACATCAGTGATAAATTTAATGGCTTTTCTGCCAATTCTAATATGTTTGAGAACATCTTGATAGTGATTTTCACCAATTAACATTGAAGAATGTGTAGATGCTTCAAATAGTTGACGATAATTATTAAATATATGTAATCCTGTATTTATGAGTTGTTCAACTTCCTTCGATGTCAGTTGATCAGGATCGACTGTACCTTTGAAAATTACTTTTGTATTTCTGTGAGCAATATGACTACCTCTCAATTTGGATAATTTTTTTACAAGAGGATTAGTGTTACTAACAAATTCAATATCTTTCTTAATTTGCTCCTCATTTGGCTTTCTACTAGACTGTGCCAATCTATCAACATAAGGATTTTTATTAAGTCTTTCTTTAAATTTTTCAATATCAAATATATTAGTATTACCTTGAATAATTTCAAGTAAATTTTTCAGGCTTAGTGTACCCTCTCTATTATTATCATAGGCTCTACATAAACATAGAAGACAACCTGAATAGTGAGCGTCAAGTGTTAAGCCCCAGAAACCAATATGAGTATTTATTTCATATTCATACTTATTTAGAGCATCGAGAAGGTTATTATACAAACGATAGTGGTGATTTGCATCAAGTAAATCATTAGCCAGAACATCTAGTAGAGTGCTGAACTCCTCTTCAGTATATTTCATAAGTTACTTACTGAGAATAAATATATTGTTAGCGTAACAGATTAATCTTAACTTATGTTCGTGGTTGTATTTTTTGGCTGAAAAATCTTGTGTTAATTATAGCAGCTTTAGATTTTACCTAATTGCTGTTTTATCGCGTTACCTGGAAAAATTTAAAATCATACTATACCTCTATTTAAACTTGGCGATCGCCCCCATCACAAAAACCCATCCCCCCAACTACCCAACAAGCGGTAAAATTAACATCCATCTCCAAATTGCATCTATAACCAATGTATTGCGACTACCTGGTACAAATCCTCACCGCCCGCGTCTATGATGTAGCCCAGGAAACACCACTGGAAAATGCGCCGAACCTCTCCGCGAGACTGAATAACAAACTCCTGCTGAAACGGGAAGATATGCAATCAGTCTTCTCCTTCAAACTGCGGGGCGCATACAACAAAATGGTCAACCTGCCACCAGATTTACTGAAACAAGGTGTAATTGCGGCTTCTGCTGGTAATCATGCCCAAGGTGTAGCCTTAGCTGCCAGTCGCTTGGGAACAACAGCAATTATCGTGATGCCTGTCATCACACCCCAGGTAAAAATAAATGCAGTCAAAGCACGGGGAGGAGAAGTTGTACTACATGGCAATAACTATGATGATGCTTACGCCCACGCCCGGCAATTGGAAGCGGAAAAAGGGTTAACCTTTATACATCCCTTTGATGATCCTGATGTGATTGCGGGACAGGGAACAATTGGCATGGAAATCCTGCGACAATATCAACAACCTATCCATGCAATATTTGTGGCTATTGGAGGTGGGGGTTTAATTTCCGGTATTGCAGCTTATGTGAAACGGTTGCGTCCCGAAATCAAAATTATCGGTGTCGAACCAGTAGACGCTGATGCTATGTCTCAATCTCTCAAAGCAGGTCATCGTGTACGCTTGTCTCAGGTGGGGTTATTTGCTGATGGTGTAGCAGTGCGGGAAGTGGGGGAAGAAACCTTCCGTTTGTGTCAGCAATATGTGGATGAAATCATTTTGGTAGATACTGATGCTACCTGTGCAGCGATAAAAGATGTGTTTGAGGATACTCGTTCTATTTTAGAACCAGCCGGGGCATTAGCGATCGCAGCAGCCAAAGCCTACGTCGAAAGAGAACAAATTCAAAATCAAACCCTCATCGCCGTTGCCTGCGGTGCTAACATGAACTTTGACCGCTTGCGTTTTGTGGCGGAAAGAGCAGAATTTGGGGAACGTCGAGAAGCCATTTTTGCGGTGAATATTCCCGAAAAACCGGGAAGTCTGCGTCAATTTTGTGAATGTTTAGGCGATCGCAATCTGACAGAATTTAATTATCGCATTGCTGACAACAAAGACGCACATATATTTGTTGGAATGCAAATTGAAAATCGTGCTGACGCAGCTAAAATAGTTGCCAAATTTGAAACTAACGGCTTAAAAACTATTGATTTAACCGACGACGAATTAACAAAATTGCACCTGCGTCATATGGTAGGTGGACATTCTTCCCTCGCCCACAATGAATTATTATACCGTTTTGAATTTCTCGAACGTCCCGGTGCATTAATGAAATTTGTGGCTTCTATGTCCCCTAATTGGAATATCAGCCTCTTTCACTATCGCAACAATGGTGCAGACTACGGGCGTATTGTGGTAGGAATGCAAGTACCACCCCATGAAATGGAACAATGGCAAGTATTTCTTGATTCCTTGGGTTATCGTTATTGGGATGAAAGTCAAAATCCCGCATATCAGCTATTTTTAGGTTGAAGCATCATATTCCCACACATCGTCTTACAATTTAAAGTAAAAAGCAAGGTGGATTACTTTCGACAATGAACAAAATGATTAAACTCGATCAGTTCTTAAAGTTAGTAGGTATAGCCGCAACAGGAGGTCAAGCCAAATTGATGATTGTTGATGGTGAAGTTAAAGTCAATGGCACAGTTGAAACTCGACGTGGCAAGAAATTAGAACCAACAGACCAAGTAACAGTCAATGGTCAAATTTTCAAAGTTGGAGATGTAATTTAATATTGGCGCTGCTACAAATCAACCCCAAAAATACAGTAATAAGCGACTGAATTGGATATAGCAATCCTATTTGATTTTGGAAATATACGTAGGGTGGGCAATGCCCACCGTAGCAATGGTGAGACAAAAAAATATTTATCCAAGGAGTCTATTATAGTATTTGTAAATCCCTAAAATCAAAAAATGCTATCATCTAAAAATTTAAAATCCAAACGAGTTGTTGTTGCTTTAGGTGGCGGTATTGCTGCCTATAAAGTCTGTGAATTGGTTTCCACTCTATTTAAATCTGGGGTAGAAGTACGAGTTATTCTCACTAAATCTGCTCAAGAATTTATCACACCTTTGACTTTAGCAACTTTATCCCGTCATCAAGCTTACACTGATGATGATTTTTGGCAACCAATTTATTCTCGTCCTTTGCATATTGAGTTGGGTGAATGGGCAGATTTAATTGTGATTGCGCCTTTAACTGCTAATACTTTGGCTAAGTTAACTTATGGAATGGCGGATAATTTGCTGACAAATACTGTTCTCGCTTCTACTTGTCCGGTGTTGTTAGCACCTGCAATGAATACAGATATGTGGGAACAGGTAGCAGTACAAAGGAATTGGCTACAGCTATTGACAAATAGTAGATTTTATGGTATGGGTACAGCATCGGGTTTATTGGCGTGCGATCGCATCGGTGCTGGTAGAATGGCAGAACCCGCAGAAATATTTGTTTATATTCAATCTTTATTACACACCCAAGGAATCAGAGATTTAGCTGGAAAGCAGGTTTTAATCAGCGCTGGGGGAACACGAGAATATTTAGATCCGGTGCGATTTATTGGCAATCCCTCAACTGGTAAAATGGGTTTAGCATTGGCACAGGCAGCACTACACAGGGGCGCAAAGGTAATATTAGTCCATTGTCCAGCGAGTTGGGATGTACCTTTGGGAGTAGAAGCAATTCCCGTAATTAGTGCAGACGAAATGCAGCAGGTGATGTTAGAGCATTTAGCCAATGCAGATATCATTATCATGTCAGCCGCAGTTGCAGACGTAAAGCCTAAAGAATATAGTACCGAAAAATTGCCCAAGCGATCGCTTCCCGAAAATCTTCCTCTAGCAGCAGTACCGGATATAGTCGCTGAAATCGGAAATCGCAAACAACCACATCAATATTTAATTGGTTTTGCAGCACAAACTGGGGATATTATTACTCCTGCGAAAGAGAAATTGCAAAGAAAGAAATTAAATGCAATTGTAGCGAATCCTATTGATAAAGTTGATAGTGGTTTTGGGAGTGATAATAATCAAGCGGTGTTTTTAGATATGTCAGGAAGAGAGGTAGAAATTCCGGCTTGTTCTAAGTTGGAAATGGCGCATTATTTGTTTGATTTTGTTGTTTAATAGACATATCCGGTAAAGTAGAGACGTTCCATGGAACGTCTCTACAAGGGTTTCAAATACTTAATTTTAGATTTATTCTCAAATTTCCAATAAATTACTCTGTCCATGATAAAATATAAAAAATAGTTTTATACTGTATCAATCTCTAAATATAAAAATATGAATCAAACTACAAATAATAGTAAAAAAGAAGTGATTTCAGAAGCAGAAACAAACATCCCAAAAAATTTACCAGAACTAGAAAGATATTTACAAAATTATTCTCATGATGATCAGGCTATTAAAACTATTCAACAATTTTCCAAAAACCTCAAAAAGACAAAATATCGCCAGGATGTATTTAGTGAAAAAGGGGCGCTTATTCGTGAACCAATTTATTATCAGGATGTCGTTGAAAAGGGTTTAGCAGATCCAGAAAAGGACTCCTTTACACTTTTACAAGGTGACATTGTTAGTACAAATGCAGCTTATTTTCTCGGAAATCGTCCGGAAAATACCAAGTTTGCAATAGCTAGTTCTACTTGTGATCTCGTAAAAGGCAGACGCAATTATGCAGCACTACTACGAATTCAACCAATTAGTTGTAAAGATCCCAAAGCAGCAAACGATCTTTCGCAATTGTTAAAGTTTACTTCCACACAACAGATGTATCTTCCACCCTTGCCAGGTGATTCATCTGATGTAGTTGGAAATGCCTTATTATTTGATGGAATAGTACAAATAAAATTAGATGATTTGCTATTAGCAACACGACACGCAAGTTTAAGTTTAGTAGGATGGCGGATTTTTGGCTCAATGGTTCGCTCAATTATAGTTCGTGCTGGTGAAGAAGAAGTAAAAATGAGGTCATCTCTATAAAAAGAATATTAGGGTTGGTATTAATAACCCTAATATTTATGAATGAGAATTGTACTCATGAACAAACCTCAATAATCAAGAGGTCTTTTAATTGTAGTAGGATCAAGATTTACTTCATCATCCTCATCTACATCTATACCATCTTCTGGCATTAAAGGCTCGAAACTACTACGAGTGGGAAGTTCAGGTAAACCTCCTAACATAGCAATTGCTTCTATTAATAAATCAATACTCTCTGCATCACGATGTTTTTGCACAACACGCACAGAGCTAGATATTACACGCAAACCTCCACGCAAACGATCAACATCACGAGCTAAACCTAATAAATGTTGGAAATCCCGTTCTTCAAGAATGCGGTATTGTCCAGTTTTAGTATTTAAAGTAGCAACTGTCCCACTTTTTACAGATTCAAGAGCTTTTCCACCTTCTGTGCGAAATTTTTCAAAGGATGGCCAATTTGGACCATTTTGTAAATTAAGTGATTTTTCTACTGTAATTGCCATAGCTATATTTTCCAACCACTGTCTTTTCGTGTTCTTCGGATTCTAGCTTATTTTCTGTGGAAATACATTGGTATTTCGTTGTGTAACTGTGGATAACAAATAAACACTATACTTGCGTAGGGAGATTACACGCTAATTTTTTAAGCGCGATTTTTCCTTTTTATTAGAATTGTAGCGCCGTGAAAATTACGCCACTTTCAAAGACTTGCCTAAAACTTGCGGTTCAGGAAGAGTTTCACCATCTGCTAAACATGGCTCAATCAGTAATTGTAGGTTGGGTTAAGCAAAGCGCAACCCAACAAAAATTAATCAAAAATATCAATTAAAGGAGGATTATAGCCGTTTCTCTCTTCCTTTGCGCCTCTGCGTGAGTGAGAAATCTTATCTATATAAAACCTGATTATCCTCACTCGCTTCCAAATGCGGATACTTACGAACAGGTTGCAAACGCTGACGAATTTTACCAATGATGATATAGAGAATTGGCACAATAAACAAACTCAGAAAAGTAGCCACAAACATTCCCCCAAACACAGCCGTACCCAAAGATTGACGACTCGCTGCACCTGCACCTGTCGCAGTTGCTAGGGGAAAAATACCCAGCAAAGTTGAAAAAGCAGTCATCAGAATTGGACGTAAACGACCTTGTGCTGCTTCAACCGCTGCTTTCGTAATTGATAAACCTTGCTGTTCTTGTAATTGATTAGCAAATTCCACAATCAAAATTGCGTTTTTACTTGCTAAACCAATTAACATTACTAACCCTACTTGGCAAAATACATCATTACTTAAACCCCGTAAAGATTGTGATGCTAAAGCTCCCATAATAGCTAGAGGAACTGAAAGCATAATAATCAAAGGATCAACATAATTTTCATACTGAGCAGCTAACACTAAAAAGACGAAAACTAAGCCCAAACCAAAAATGATCGGTGCTTGTCCACCAGATTCTTTTTCCTCGGCAACAATACCGGACCATTCATATCCCATACTCGTCGGTAAAATCTTCTTAGCTAGTTGTTCCATAGCCAGATTTGCTTGTCCAGAACTATAACCAGGAGCAGGAGAACCGTTAATTTCAACAGAGCGGAATAAGTTGTAGTGATTAATAGTTTGCGCTCCCGTTGTCGGAGTTAATTTCACCAAACTATTCAAAGGAATCATCTGATTAGTTGCAGAACGCACATTTAATAAACCGATATCATCAGGATTGGAACGAAACTGAGCATCAGCTTGGATATACACCCGATATGTGCGAGAAAGGAAATTAAAATCATTGACATATTGTGAACCCAAATAAGTCTGTAGGGTTTTAAAGATATCGTCAATGGAAACTTGCAGAGATTTAGCTTTATTGCGGTCAACTTCAATTAAAATTTGAGGTGTATTGGCTTTAAAGGTGCTAAATACAGCTTGCAGTCCTGGAGTCTGATTACCCTCCCTCATGAACTGACCGACTGTTTGCAGCATAGAATTTAAGCTGTTAGTGCCGGCTATATCTTGTAAGTGAAACTGGAAACCACTAAAACTACCTAAACCGCGAATTGCGGGAGGATTAACAGGAAAAACGCTGGCTTCGGTAATTCCTGAGAATGTTTGTCCTAATTGACCAATAAGGGCTTGTACTGACTGATTTGGTTTAGTGCGTTCGTCCCAGGATTTGAGAGTAGAGAAAATTACGCCACTGTTAGCAGTATTGCCACTAAAACTAAAGCCACCAATGGCAAAAGTACCTGTAACTTCTGGCAATTTCAGGATTTCGGCTTCTACCTCACTCATAACTTTGCTAGTGTATTCGAGTGAAGAACCTTCTGGCCCTTGAATAATGGTGATGAAATAACCTTGGTCTTCGTCCGGTAAAAATGATGTTGGTACGGTCATGTAAAGCCAAGCTGTAACACCCAATAAACCGATAAATGCGATCGCTACTATTGCTTTTATTCTGGTCAAAAATCTAACAATTCGCTCATATCCGCTACGCATGGCTTCTAAAAACCAGTTAATTCGACCAAACACCCAGCCGAAAATGCCTTTGGGTTGAGGTCTAGGACGCAACAATAAAGCCGCGAGAGAAGGTGTGAGAGTCAAAGCTAAAAACGTAGAAATAGCAATAGAAAAGGCAATAGTCAGCGCAAATTGTTTATAAATTTGTCCAGTGGAACCGGGGAAGAATGCTACCGGCACAAATACAGCCATTAGTACCAGAGAAGTCGCAATTACCGCCCCAGTCAGTTCATGCATAGCTGCGGATGCCGCTTTTCGGGGTGATATTCCCTGTTCTTGAATTAAGCGGGAGATATCTTCAACCACAATAATCGCGTCATCAACTACCATTCCCGTTGCTAGAGTCAAACCAAACATGGTTAAGATGTTGACAGAAAAACCCAATACTTTCACGAAGGCAAAAGTACCTATCAAGGACAGCGGAATAGTGATCACAGGAATTAAAGTAGTGCGCCAATCTTGTAAGAAAATAAAGATGACGATAATAACCAGAGCGATCGCTTCTAAGAGCGTTTTTACCACTTCTGCCAGCGACTCTTCTATAATCGTAGTCGTATCAAATGCTACTTCATACTTCATCCCTGGGGGAAAGCTTTGGGACAATCGCGCCATTTCCTTTTTGACTGAATTAGCAACGTTCAAGGAATTACTTCCCGGTGTCGGAAATATCCCCATCCCTACACCTTCATTACCCTTAAAACGGAGAAATGAGCTATAGTTTTGAGCGCCAAGTTCCGCCCTACCCACATCTTTCAACTTAATCAAACTACCGTCACCAGCAGTTTTGATGACTACATTGTCAAATTCCTCAGCTTCTGTCAGCCTACTAACTGCCCTTAAGTCAATTTGATACATTTGACCATCGGCGGCTGGTTGCTGTCCAATTTGCCCCACACCTACCTGTAAGTTTTGTTCATTCAGGGCATCAATCACATCATCAGTAGTTAAATTCCGAGTAGCCAGTTTATTCGGGTCAAGCCATAAACGCATCGCATAGCGGCGTTCACCAAAAATCCGCGCCTCACTTACACCTTTAATCCGTTTGAGGGCATCTGCTAAATATAAATCCGCATAATTACTTAAAAAGACATTATCTAGTTCTTTTTTCTCACTGTACAAACCTATCGCTAACAGAATATTGTTAGACTGTTTGCTCACAGTCACTCCGTTTTGCTTCACGGCTTCTGGTAATTGCGGTTCAGCAGCATTCACACGGTTCTGCACATCAACCGCTGCAATATCCTTATCCCGCGAATCATCAAATGTTACAGTAATTGTGCTAGTGCCATCATTACTACTGCTCGAAGTCATATATTTAATGCCTTCGATACCGTTAATCTGACGCTCTAAAATCGTCGTTACGTTACTTTCAACAATTTCCGCAGTCGCACCAATATAATTAGAACTGACAATAATCTGCGTAGGACTAATTTCTGGATACTGGGCAGTGGGCAATGTCGGAATACTGATTGCACCAACCAGCAAAATGATAATAGCGCAGACACTGGTAAATACAGGTCGCTTAATAAAGAAATCAACAAACATAAATTGGTAATTGGTGATTGGTGATTAAAAAGATCCCCAAAAAGATCCCCGACTTCTTCAAGAAGTCGGGGATCTCTCTATTGTCAATTTTCAATTATTATTGGCAGTCCATCTCTGAGGTTTTGTATTCCTGAAACTATCAGTTTTTCATCTGCTTTTAATCCTTCAATGACTTGGTAATCATTACCTTTGATATTTCCTAATTTCACCTGTTTTTGCTTGGCTATTAATTGGGAAACACCGTTAGGAGATTTTTCTGTTTCAGCTACAAATACAAAGGTTTCCCCAGCTATTCGAGATATTGCTGTGGCAGGAATTAGAACTCCAGAACGCTGATTCCAAATCACTTTAGCCCGAATCATTTGATCTGCTCGTAGTTGTCCTTCGGAATTGTCGTAAAGAGCTTTAACTAATATTGATTGAGAATTATTGGTGATGTTGGGTGAAATAAAGAATACACTACTATTGCCAATGGTTTGACCTTGAGCGTTAATTAATTCCACTGGTAGTCCTGGACGCAATTGTGTACCTCGTTCCAGTGGAACAGGAATTTTAACTTCTAAAGGTCGGTTTTGAGTGATAGTAGCTAATGGTGTGGAAGTATTCACAAAATCACCTACTTTCACAGGAATATCGCCCACAGTTCCAGTAAAGGGAGCAGTAATTTTGTAATATTGAAGTTCTACTTGTTGTTGTTTAATATTGGCATCAGCTTGTTCTAAAGACTTTTCCGCTTGGGATATGGTAGCTAGTTGTGCTTGAATTCGGGAATCTATAGCTCCAAGTTGGGCTTTAGCTGTAGCCAGTTTATTAGCATATAAATCTTTAGTTTGACGAGATACTGCCCCTTGTGCAGCTAATTCAGAATAGCGATTATAATCTAGTTGGTTTAAGCGTACATCTGCAACATTTGCTAACCGTTCCGCTTGCAGAGATTTGAGAGTAGCGCGAGCATTTTCTAGTTGCGCTTGCGAACCCTGACCAGCAGCTGATAAACTACTGACTGCGGCTTGTTGCTGTCTGGAATCTATTTGGAGAATTGCCGCACCAAAGGCAACTGGATCTCCTGACTTTACGAATATTTGAGCAACTTGACCTTGAATTCTGGGTTGGAGATTGACTGAACGTCTAGATTCCAAACTGGCTATATATTCTGTACTATCTTCGACTGTACCTGTTTGCACTGCCGATAGTTTAACTCTTACCCCTGGAGGTGGAGCATTTGCCGCTGCTGGACTGGGTTTTTCAGGAGTTAGCAACTTCCACGCTATAGCCGTTCCACCCCCAAGTATTAATACTAGAGCTAACAATAAACGTAGCCACCGCTGTGATTTGCTAGGTGGCTGAAATGAAGGTTGTGGAATCTCTTTAAAATCTGCTTGAGGTTCAGGAGATGTCATAGGTTAGAGGAAATGGCAAGAACAAGTAATTAAAATTCCGCTGGGATTATATATATTCATATTAAAATTACTTATTTGGTAAGATGTATTTACAAAAACTATGTGTTAGCTCATCTCAATATACAGTATTTATAATTCTTTACACTCTATCAAAGGTTTAATTATTAAAATCTCCCCCCGTCCCCGCTTCAGCCTAATGATAAGTATTAAACCAGACACGATATAGAAATCCTTGCGGAGGTTGTGAACATCTTTTTCCTAGCCAAATTTCTCGCTGATGCAGCATTGCTTCATAACGGCGTTATAGATTAAGTAATGTATCTATAAAACCGGACTTGTTCTGGCTTGGTCTCAATAGCGAAGGTTTAGCGATGTTTACTTCATCAGAAACTCCTATAATTGCGGCAGTAGTGCTGGTCGCTTTCGGCATTTTGGGTTGGGGCTTTTATCGCGCCAGACCTTTTGGTAAACTGGGAATCTTAGCCTGGTTACAGTCGGTCGTATTAATGGCTCCTTGGCTGCTGTTTTTTGGCTTGTTTGCCGCTGGGATTTACATCAATATAGCGGGTATATTGTTATTGCTCGTGGCTTCTACTGCAATCTACATCTTCTTAGGTAGACAGTTACGCAACGCTGGGCAAGATGCCATTCTCAAGCAACGGGCAACGGAAAGACTAGCTGCGAATGCTTCACAGGAAGCCAATTCCCCATCAAATGCCAACAGTCAAGTACTAGTTGCAGAACTAAAACTGGACGCAATGACAATACCCGAAGAAGATTTGAGTACCATTAAAGGTATTTTCGGGATTGACACATTTTTTGCTACAGAAACCATCCCCTATCAAGAAGGAGCAATTTTCAAAGGCAATTTGCGGGGAGAACCAGAGGAAATTCACAACCGTTTGATGAAAAGTTTGCAAGAACGTTTAGGTGATAAATATCGCCTGTTTTTAGTGGAGAACACAGACGATAAACCTGTGATCATTGTTCTTCCCAGCCGCACAGATCCACGTCCGATGGAGTTACCACAGAAAGTCTTTGCGGTGATTCTTTTGGTAGCAACTCTTGCCACCAATTTTGAAGCGGCGGGATTATTACTGAATTTTGATTTATTCTCCAACCCATCACGGTTTCCCGAAGCTTTACCTATCGGTTTGGGGATATTTACGATTTTGATAGCTCATGAAATCGGTCATTGGTTACTAGCGCGACGACACCAAGTCCGCCTCAGCTTACCCTTTTTCCTCCCGGCTGTGCAAATCGGCTCTTTTGGGGCAATTACCCGGTTTGAGTCTTTATTACCTAACCGCAAGGCGTTATTTGATATTGCTTTGGCTGGTCCTGCCTTTGGTGGTATCGTTTCTTTGGTAATGTTGGTGACAGGTTTGCTGCTTTCCCACCCAGGTAGTTTATTTCAATTACCAAATCAGTTTTTCCAAGGTTCGATTTTAGTGGGAAGTTTAGCGCGAGTTGTGCTGGGTGCAGCTGTCAAAGCGCCTTTAGTTAATGTCCATCCCCTAGTTATTATTGGTTGGTTGGGTTTGGTGATTACCGCATTAAATTTAATGCCAGCTGGACAATTAGATGGTGGGCGGATTGTCCAGGCTATTTATGGACGCAAAACCGCAGGAAGAGCCACATTTGCGACTTTAATTTTGCTGGGCTTGGTGTCTCTTGGTAATCCTTTGGCTATGTATTGGGCGATTGTGATTGTGTTCTTACAACGAGATTTAGAACGCCCCAGCTTGAATGAGGTAACTGAACCAGACGACGCTAGAGCCGCTTTAGGTCTTTTGGCTCTGTTTTTGATGATTAGTACCCTCTTACCCCTAACTCCCGCTTTGGCTGGGCGTTTGGGAATAGGTTAAGGAGGCAGGGAGGTAGGGAGGTGGGGAGACGCGGGGACGGGGAGACGCGGGGACGCGGAGAGGAGGAGATGGAGAGACGAGGGGAGATAATTAAGAATTACTTCCACCCTGCCCCCTGCCCCCTGTCACCTGTCACCTGTCACCTGTCACCTGTCACCTGTCACCTGTCACCTGTCACCTGTCACCTGTCACCTGTCACCTGTCACCTGTCACCTGTCACCTGTCACCTGTCACCTGTCACCTGTCACCTGTCACCTGTCACCTGTCACCTGTCACCTGTCACCTGTCACCTGTCACCTGTCACCTGTCACCTGTCACCTGTCACCTGTCACCTGTCACCTGTCACCTGTCACCTGTCACCTGTCACCTGTCACCTGTCACCTGTCACCTGTCACCTGTCACCTGTCACCTGTCACCTGTCACCTGTCACCTGTCACCTGTTCCTTATGGTTTCCAGCCTGCTAGTAAATTAGGATAGGTTGTGGGTTTGGGGAAGATTTTTCCAAAACTAGCTTGACGTTGTTCCGGTTTTTCTTGGCTGATGTTCCAGAGAGTTTCGTAGAAGAAGAAGGAAACTCCGGCAAAATTGCGATCGCGCACTTTCTGTACTTGTGTCTGAATCTGTGACATGGGTACAGAACGATTTTTTAACCCACTCAAAATGCCAATACTCACAGGAATATGTCTTTTGGCTGCTTTCACTTCCGGGTATTCTAATTCGCTGATAAACACATTTAAGTCATTGCGATATATCTGCAAAACCAAGTCTTCAACTATTCCCATCCGTTCCCATTTCTGCCAGTCTGCTAAAAAGTATTCGTAGGAAAACCGCTGAGGATTAGGTGCAACAGAAACTATACAGTCTTTTTTATTAGCTTTGATAGCTGTGAATACCTGCTTCATGAAGTTGGTGATTTTGTTCGCTCTCCAGCGCACCCATTCTGGATCTTTCGAGTTTTTCGAGGGCGCTTTACCACGATGTTCTTTTTTGTAAAGTGCTACTGTGTAGGCATCATAGCCTAATTCTGATGGTAAGCCGAAGTGGTCATCAAATTGAATCCCGTCAATATCGTAGTTTTTAACGATTTCGACAATTAAATCTTGGATAAATTGTTGTACATCGGGACGAAAAGGATTGAGCCAAACACGATCATGTGTACCTTCTTTGATAATTTTACTGCCGTTGCTGCGGCTGGTAAGCCATTGGGGGCGATTTTTGGCTAAAAGGGAATCAGCAGGAGCCATAAAGCCAAATTCAAACCAGGGAATGACCGTTAAGCCTTGTTTATGTCCCTCAGTGACAATCTCTTGGAGCATATCTCGTCCTTGTAATCCTGGTGCGGGATCTAGAGATTTACCAATGACTTGAGCAGCAACTTTGCTAGGGTAAAGAGTATATCCCCAATTCCAAACAGCCGGATAAACAGTATTGAAGTTAAGATCATCTAAAGTTTGCAAAGACTTTTTCAAGCGTTGGCTCTCAAACAAAACATCGCTATCAATATTGGTTAACCACACCCCCCTTAACTCCGATGTTGTCCCTTGGGGAGAAGCGATTTGAGCTTTTAAGGGTAACGATAGCATCACCACAGTCATCATACTCATGACAACTATAGCCGCAAACAAACCTGACTTAATCCGTTGATGCATATGCCCATGAAATAATTTTTGATTCATAAATACACTGAGGGGATGGAAACCCTTGATTTTGGGACTAAGTAGGTTGGCGTTAAAAATTGTCGTTGGGATAATATACAGTATTTATAATTCTTTACACTCTATCAAAGGTTTAATTATTAAAATCTCCCCCCGTCCCCGCTTCAGCCTAATGATAAGTATTAAACCAGACACGATATAGAAATCCTTGCGGAGGTTGTGAACATCTTTTTCCTAGCCAAATTTCTCGCTGATGCAGCATTGCTTCATAACGGCGTTATAGATTAAGTAATGTATCTATAAAACCGGACTTGTTCTGGCTTGGTCTCAATAGCGAAGGTTTAGCGATGTTTACTTCATCAGAAACTCCTATAATTGCGGCAGTAGTGCTGGTCGCTTTCGGCATTTTGGGTTGGGGCTTTTATCGCGCCAGACCTTTTGGTAAACTGGGAATCTTAGCCTGGTTACAGTCGGTCGTATTAATGGCTCCTTGGCTGCTGTTTTTTGGCTTGTTTGCCGCTGGGATTTACATCAATATAGCGGGTATATTGTTATTGCTCGTGGCTTCTACTGCAATCTACATCTTCTTAGGTAGACAGTTACGCAACGCTGGGCAAGATGCCATTCTCAAGCAACGGGCAACGGAAAGACTAGCTGCGAATGCTTCACAGGAAGCCAATTCCCCATCAAATGCCAACAGTCAAGTACTAGTTGCAGAACTAAAACTGGACGCAATGACAATACCCGAAGAAGATTTGAGTACGTTACCCCTGTTTGTTTCTGATTAAGAGTTCCCGCCTTAGTCAAATTTCCATTGGTGGACGGGAATTTATGCCTATAAGTTTCCCTTTCATTTAATCTCTTCCAAAAGAGATATTTTTACGTTTACAGCCCCTATTGACTCGGCAATTGCGGCTTGATCGAGTACCATAGTCCCACATCCACACAGTAAAAAAATTTGCAAAATTTTTTCCGGATATGCATAAAATTTTGCGTTTATTGTTACACGTAATTATGTCAGCACTATGAATATTAAACTCGATAAGCACACTCCAGACAATCTGGCATCTTTATTTGTCCTTCTCATGGAAGAAGGCATGACCCCAAATCAGATAATGGCCGGTATTGTTCGTTTTGCGTCGGATACCAGAGAGCTAGAAGGAACAATTGTATCAGTTGATTGTCTGCAATTCTTGCTGGCCACCATGCCAGTAGATAACAGTGCTATGGGGGTGACAGAATATATCACATCCCTAGCAGCAGAAGGCGTTAGTACCTTAATGTTGTTGGATGCCTTGGGTTTTGCTTGCTATGTTCGTGGTTTGTTCGATTCTGCCAGCATTATTCGCTTGACTTATCAGAGATTGCAAGCCGATAAAATCATCTCACAAATGTTGCGCGATTAATCATTCATGACTAACCACTCTAATTCAGGAATTTTTCAGCAAAACCAAAAAAGGCCAAGATCAATGATCATGGACATAATTCAGCTTTTTTCTCAATCCTTGGAGGTGTCCATTGGATGAACTGCTTGAACAGTTGTATTTTGATGATGAGATTTTTAGCCAGTTGTAGTGAAGCGGCGAGAAAGCGCTCTTTATTGGACTGCTGCAACATTTAGGGCTGTTGTACAGTACTCCATCAACAACTGGCGAGTGGCTAAGAGTTCTAAGGGTTGGCGCCAATCCGTCCCTGGGAACAATCTTAAAGGCCTCTTTCTCTTTCTTGATATTTCCATTAAAACGGCAACAGAAAAATTTTGTCTGCCAAATTGCCAAAACTTCGGAGTATTAGTTTACCGTTGATATGATTGCATAGGTGGGGTGCTAAGGAGCGCCCCAATTTTTGTTTAAGAAGAGATAGACGGGGAGGACGCGGTGACGCGGTGAGTGGGAGACGCGGTGAGGTGGAGAAGATTCATTTGTGGGTTAAATTTAAGTGAGTTGATATAAGACCTCGACTCATATCTCTAATTCAGTAATTCAGTCGCTGATCTTTCAGGTGAGGTTTAACTCCAGTTGAAAGGTTCCCCCCCGTCACCACGTCTCTTCTTCCCCTCATATCTTCTTCCCCGTGTCTCTTCTCCCTCTCTCCCCCTCTCCACCTCCCCGCGTCCCCGCGTCAGTCCTAATGATAAGTATTCAACTGGACACTATATCTCTTGTCTCCTTTGGGTAAAATGGTTTTCTGCTGGGAATTTTGTAGTCTAAAGGAAACTGGGGAATTATGGCGCGTCTAGCCCTGCTGAGTGTATCTAACAAAACTGGTATAATTGACTTAGCCCGTAGCTTGGTTGAAGAATTTGGCTTTGATATCATCAGCAGTGGCGGAACAGCCAAAACGCTGAAAGATGCCGGAATTCCAGTAACAAAGGTTTCTGACTATACAGGTTCACCGGAAATTTTAGGTGGCCGTGTCAAAACTCTACATCCCCGCATTCATGGGGGTATTTTAGCAAGACGAGATGTGGCGGAAGATGTGACTGATTTGGAAAATAATCAAATTCGTCCCATTGATTTAGTTGTCGTCAATCTTTATCCTTTTGAACAAACGATCGCTAAACCGGGTGTAACATTAGCTGAGGCGGTTGAGCAAATTGATATCGGTGGTCCAGCTATGTTAAGGGCTTCATCGAAAAACTTTGCTCACTTGACGGTATTATGTGATCCTGCTCAATATGATGAGTATTTGCAAGAATTACGCCAAAATGGGGAAGCTTCTTTAGAGTTTCGCCAAAAATGTGCGTTAAAGGGATTTTTGCATACTTCTAGTTATGATAATGCCATTGCTGCCTATCTCGCTGGCAAGCAAACAGAGGAATATACTCTTTCGGGAAAACAAATCCAAGCTTTACGCTACGGTGAAAACCCACACCAACCCGCAGCTTGGTATCAAACGGGAACTACTCCCACAGGTTGGACGGCGGCTACTAAACTCCAAGGTAAGGAACTCAGCTACAATAATTTGGTAGATTTGGAAGCTGCACGCCGAATAATTACTGAATTTACGGAAAGTCCCGCAGCGACAATTATCAAACATACTAATCCCTGTGGTACTGCTGAGGCAGATACGATTTTTGCAGCTTATCAAAAAGCTTTTAATGCTGATTCTACTTCGGCTTTTGGTGGGATTGTGGCTTTAAACCGTCCTATTGATGCGGCGACAGCGACAGAATTAACGAAGACATTTTTAGAATGCGTGGTTGCGCCTGAGTGTGACGAAGAAGCGCAGGAAATTCTCACTAAAAAAGGTAACGTCAGAGTTTTGATTTTACCAGATTTGCAGAGTGGACTAAAAGAAAGTGTGAAAGCGATCGCAGGTGGTTTCCTAGTTCAAACAGTTGATGACATCATTGCTGACCCCAGTAAATGGCAAGTTGTCACCGAACGTCAACCCACATCTAGTGAATTGGCCGAATTACTATTTGCCTGGAAAGTTTGTAAACACGTCAAATCAAATGCTATCGTCATCAGTAGCGATCGCACTACCTTGGGAGTAGGCGCTGGACAAATGAACCGTGTCGGTTCCACAAAAATTGCTTTAGAACAAGCAGGAGAAAAAGCCCAAGGTGCATTTCTCGCTAGTGATGGATTCTTCCCTTTTGATGATACCGTCAAAGCCGCAGCCGCTGCGGGTATTACTGCGATTGTCCAACCAGGTGGAAGTTTACGTGATAAAGATTCCATCAAAGCTGCTAATGAACTAGGTTTATTAATGGTTTTAACGGGTGTTCGTCACTTTTTACACTAGACATCTCCGGAAATTAAATATGCATTTCCTGTAACCCTTGTAGAGACGTTCCATGGAACGTCTCTACAATCTTTTCTGGAGATGTCTACTAATTTGATCGAAAAGACGGGGTGAGGGGAGAAAGAGACGCGGTGACACCGGGAAGAAGAGATATGAGTCGAGGTCTTATATCAAGTCACTTAATTAAATCCACAAATGAATCTCCACCTCTCCACTTCACCGCGTCTCCCCCTCACCGCGTCCCCGTGTCTCTTCTTCCTCTCTTCACCGCGTCTCCCCCTCACCGTGTCCCCGTGTCTCTTCTTCCTCTCTTCACCGCGTCTCCTCCTCACCGCGTCCCCGCGTCCCAATCTCCCCGCGTCTGCTTTTTGTATTGTATGACAGACTAGTGCAGTTGTGAAAGTGGCACTTAAGATACTTATTCTTTAATTGAAAAGTGATAATTTGACCCTTGTGTGAGGAGTAAGTTGAAACGAAAAACGCTTGGGGTGGAAACACGGCAACACTCCCAGGCGTTTTTTATTTTCCCCATAAACGACATATTAAAATTACTAATATAAAAATGTTGATTAAAATACTTGCGGTTTTATTTAACTAGTGATATAGTCTATTTGTGTGAGGAGCAATGTTGAATATAAAAAGCGCTTGGGGTGGAAACACGGTAACACTCCCAGGCGCTTTTTATTTTGGCTAATTTTTATTTTGGCTAATAAATTCAATTCATCAAATTAGATTGTGCAGAAATTGCTTCCCACTCAGTTTCAGAAAGTGGTTGTATTTCTATTTGCATATTAAAACAATCACAGGCGGCGATAATTAAAGCTTCTATAATTGCTTTTCTATTGAGATTTTGGGGAAGTTGACTAGGGGTAAAAAACTCTTGAGAAAATACTTGACCAAATAAATCTAAATCTGGATTTAAGCAAATTGAACCATGTTGTAAAATTGCTTCACCTCGTCGGAGTTGGGCGCTACCAATGAGTTTAGAACCATCGGCTAAAACTAAATCTGCACCAGTTGCAGTGCCAAAACAGTTAGGATTGTGGATATAACCGCGCCCAGCTTGACCATAGTTTAACTCTACACCGAGCGATAGCCATCCTTGAATCAAAAACTCACAAATTTTTGTATAAGCTTGAAGACGACTGCCCATAATTCCAGATGTCACCACAGCATAGGTTAAATCGCCTTGGTGCAGCACTGCCCTTCCACCACTAGGACGGCGTACCAAATCAAGTTTTTCACCTTGCCAGATTAAATTTTGCCAAGATTCAGGATATTTTTTTTGATGATAGCCCAGGGAAATTGCAGGTGGCGACCAAGTATAAAACCGCAGCGTTGGAGGATGCTTTCCTGACTGGTGCTGTTCTAGTAACCAGTAATCAATTGCCATTTGCACATTACCAGCAGTTTCTAGTAACGGAATTAGTCGCCAAACCTGCTTATTTTGCAATGCTGTAGATTTCAATCTAAAATCCAAAATCCAAAATCTAAATTTGCCTAGGCTGCACCAAACTCAGCAACCAAAGCTTCATCATTATCATCAGCTATGGTGGCAACAATGGTAATTATGCGGGAAACTTCAGTAGGTGACAACTCTGCTAAAGTGCGTGTTGAGATGACAACTATCTGATTTTCAATAATGCCAAAACGAGCTTCAAAGGTACTTGTGCAATTCAACTCTAATAGATGGCGCATTAATTTGGGTTCATCTTTGGCGGGTAACTTCAGCACCGCAGACCACACTGTGATAGTATCTTCATCGGTTGAACCTGTGAGTTGTACGAATACTTCGACGCTGCCATATTTAAATTTCCACAGATAAGCACCGTTTTCGCTGTGGCTAACCATTGCACTGTTATCTTGTTCGAGAGTGCTAATGACGCTTTCAATTACTTCGACATGGGTGATATTAGTAGTTTCAGCAATGAGTTCATCAATTGATTCATCAGAAGTTAAGGTTTCTTGGTAAGTTGCCATACAGACTTATTCCTCAATATAGTTACTGCTTTAATCTACATCTACTTTATCTTTTGTAGGCAAGGTTAGTTTGAGTCACTATTCCCTATTCCCTATTCTCTATATCTAATCTAATTCTCGTCGTCCTTCCATTGCTCTAGCCAGAGTCACCTCATCAGCATATTCTAAATCACCACCCACAGGTAAACCAAAAGCAATACGTGTGACTTTAGTAAATGGTTTTAGTAGTTGTCCTATATATAATGTGGTTGTTTCCCCTTCTATACTGGGACTAATGGCCATAATCACTTCTTTGGGCTGTTGCTGACTGACGCGCCGTACTAAAGATTGGACTGTCAATTGTTCTGGGCCAATACCGTCCATTGGGGAAATTACCCCACCTAAAACATGATATTTACCTTTATACTCGCGGGTTTTTTCCAGCGCAATGACATCACGGGAATCTGCAACTACACAGATAGTTGTCTGATCTCGGTTGGGGTTGCGGCAGATTTCACATACAGGTTCAGCCGAGAGGTGATAGCAAACTTGACACAAGCCGATTTGTTTTTTTGCATCAATCAGGGCTTGTGCTAAGGCTTCTACTTCTGCTTCTGGGCGCTTCAAAATATGCAAAGCTAGACGCTGGGCGGATTTGGGACCGACTCCTGGTAGGCGTTGCAGTTGTTCAATTAACCGGGCTAAAGGGCGTGCGTAAACCGTAGTTTTGTCTCCTAGATGTTTTCACCTTTACTATGATGACATTTTTGGGAGGGTTTGGAGTATTTGTGGTGCGATAGCGCAAGCGCTGACTTGTCAGTTCGCAATGACAGTAGACATCGACCGAAGTTAAATATGCGTTTTCCAGAACCCTTGTAGAGACGTTGCATGCAACGTCTCTACATCCTTTTTCGGAAATATCTAATACATTGATGATTATTCAATTTCTTCACATCTAACTAACAACCGTTCCATATCCTCAGCTAAGGAAATCAAATCTTTCCAAGAGGAACCACTAACTAAACTTTGAGCGTGCGCTAAACGGTTTCGCAAGTGTTCAGATGATTTGAGGAACCTTTCCCCAAACCGCTTTGATTTCAGTTCTAGTTGCTGAAAAAGTTCTGGTTGATTCAATACCAATTCTCGTTTATCGCAAAATTGCAAATAATCTAATAAATCTGTAGCTTCATTTCTTTCCTGACTTTCACGCCATAATTTTTGAGCGGCTTCTAAACGGTCAGGTTTGAGGACTTTTTGCCAAGAATCTTGGGGATAATAAAGCCTTACCAGTCGTAATAAATTCATTTCTAGCAGCGTCACCAAGCCAAATAGTAACATTCTCACTGGTGCTTTTTGCAAGTCACCACAAGTAATAATACCAGTTACTTTATTACAGTCTAATACAAATAATCTTGGCGTTTGTTGCAGAATAGGAAACAACTTCATCAGTGGAGTGGAAATGGCGACTAGTTCTTGAGGATGAAACACCCGTTGATAGTCGCGGCATTTTCCAGATTTGCTTTGTAGTAATGTAGTAATTTCTACATAACCGCTGATAGTATTTCCTGTTTTTACCCCCACCACATCAAAATCCTGTAACTGCATCCAATCTAGTACTTCTGTTACATCTGCGTCAGCCGTTACAGCTTTTAATGGTTCGGCTACATATTCTATGGTGATACTGTTCTCAAATAAGCTTCGTAAATCTTGAGAACGAGACTTTAGCTGTTTCATCTGTCGTTAGCAATAAGACATCAGCAGGACTAGTATTTCATGAAAGTCTACATTTTTACTGTCCTCTAGATGTCATAAGCTGTCGGAAAGGGGTAGGCATCCTCATTTATCCCAAAGACAAATATTTACGTCGGACTACTTACACCCACAAAGATAGATTGTATGAATTTTTTTTAATCAAATGATATCCAAAACTTTATGCCAGGTCAGAATAAATATAAAAAAGGTTTGGTTAGCCACCAAACCTTCATACTAAATCCAGTGCATAACAACATCCCAAACTAATGTAACCTGTCTTGTTTTGCTGAAGCATCTTCCTATAGGATGTGTACAAATATCCTCAAAACTGATATGGTACTATGCTTTGATAGTTAAAAATATACCTGCGGTGAATCTAAAATCTAAAATCATTTGACACTTTTATTGGTGGCTATTTGGCATTTTGGCAGTTATCTATGACTGTAGGTTGATATATTCCAGAAATTACCAAGATGTTTTTAAGTTTTATACCACAGACGGACCTTATTCCGTCTTTTTTGTTTGGTTTTTTGGAATTTGGCACTTTGGCAGAAAATGGTAAAATATCTGTGTTACCTTCATAAAAAGAGTAAGGATTAATAATGGAAATAAACAATTAGTACGATCTAAATTGACGTTCTTGTTGTTGATTTCATTTGTGATCCTGACAACCTATTAAATTTTATGTGTGTTATTTTTGTTCCGTATTTACAAGGTGTATTACCACTTTCAAGCTATTAGTGTGGACGGGATAAATACCCGTCCTTTATTTTTGACAAATGTAGGGAATAAACAAATTGACTTCGCTATTATTGAACTAACTTTAGTTTAGAACAGAGCGAATTAAGAAACTAAAGTTAAACTAAACTGACTGTACCTTTCAGGGCAAAAATTTTCTCAATGATATCTTCTACGACTTTATCGGGTGTAGAAGCACCAGAAGTTATTCCCACAACTATTTCTCCTTTTGGTAACCAGTTTTCTGTGATCACCAACTCTCCGGTTAATTGACGATGTTCGATGGAATCAATTGATTTAATTCGCTCAACACTATCAATGTGATAGGAAGGAATATTCCAGTCAAAAGCAATTTGTTGCAATTGAGTAGTATTGGATGAATTAAACCCACCAATTACTACCATTAAATCGAGATTTTGTTCTACTAATTCCAACATGGCATCTTGACGTTCTTGCGTTGCGTCACAGATAGTATTGAAACTTTGAAAATGCTGATTTAATTCGGTGGGACTATATTTCTGCATCATAGTCCGCTCAAACAGTTTACCAATTTTTTCGGTGTCACCTTTGAGCATGGTAGTTTGGTTAGCAATACCCACTCGTTCTAAATCTTGATCAGGATCAAATCCAGCGGAACAAGCTTTAGCAAATTTCGCTAAAAATTCCTCACGGTTGCCACCATTAAGAATATAGTTAGTCACATATTCTGCTTCTTGCAAATTCAGCACAATCAGATATTTTCCTGCAAAGGAACTCGTGGCGACGGTTTCCTCATGCTTATATTTACCGTGAATAATGGAAGTGTATTCGCCTTTTTTGTGCTTTTCAACTGTATTCCAAACTTTGGAAACCCAAGGACAAGTAGTATCAACAATTTTGCAGCCTTTCTCATGCAAAATCTGCATTTCTTGAACGCTGGCACCAAAGGCGGGTAAAATGACCACATCACCTATATCAACAACAGAAAAATCCTTTATATTGGCTTCTACAGGGATAAATTGTACTTCCATTTCCTGCATTCGCTGATTCACAGAAGGATTATGAATAATTTCATTGGTAATCCAAATGCGTTCTGTGGGGAAGTGCTGACGAGTTTCATAGGCCATAGCAACAGCACGTTCTACACCCCAGCAAAAGCCAAAAGCTTGTGCTAGTCGGATAGTGACATCACCTCTTTGGAGAGTGTAGTTGCGATCGCGTATTTGCTGAATCAAGTTGCTTTGAAACTCAGACTGCAACTGGGTGGCGACTTCTGCTTGATGACCAAACCCTTTGCGATTGTAATTTTCTGAATGTTGGAGGCTACGTTTAAAAGCTTTGGTATCCATTTAGGTTTTGCCACTAAAATCACTTTTTCTTATTTTCTCGCGCGAAGGGGCGATTTAGATGGGTAAGTTCTAATCTATTACAAAAAACTCCCCATCTCCCCGTGTCTCCGCGTCTTCCCCATTAAATCCTCTCTCGAGCATTTCCTGACTGACTTTCTTGGGGCTGGGGTGCTAATGGCTTGTTGTTATAAATCTGCAATGCAGTCCGCCAGACTAGATAGCCTTGAGGATTGAGATGTAAGCCATCGGTAGTCAATTGCGGATTGAGATTACCTTGCTTATTGGTGAATAAGGGATGTAAATCCAGATATTTGATATCTTGTCTAGTTGCTATTTTTTGTAGTTCTTCATTCAACTGGCGGATGCGACTATTGGGAATAGCCAGCAATTTCTCCTTTCTTTCCCAAGTTGCTTCTTCTCCCCCATGAGGTAAAATCGACTGCACAAAGATTTGTGCTTGGGGATGTGTGTTTCGCAGATAACGGATAATTTGCCGCTGATTGGCTAAAATTTCTTCATCGCCTACTCCTCGAATCAGGTCATTAATACCAATCATGACTAAAATTGTTTCTGGCTGAGTGCGGTCAAATAAATCTAATCTTTTCAATAGTCCATCGCTAGTTTCACCGGATATGCCCTGATTTAGCCAAGTTCTGTCTTCAGGTAATAACTCAGGTGGAAACCACAAACTCAGAGAATCCCCAGCTAGTATGGTTAAATGCTGAGGAGGTTTGGATGCAGCTACCTTTGCTTCTTGTTTGAGGATATCTAACCATTGCCGATAACTGAGTTTATGGCGGGGGCCTAACTCTGGTGCTACCGATGGAGTTGTACTGTTGAGGTTGATTGGTGCTGCGGAAGTTGTGGTTGCAAAAGCAGTGGTCAATTTCTGCTGTCGCCAAATCAGCAGGATGACGGACAACATCAGGATGCCATTGGTTATCAGTAAGAAAAATCCCCAGACAGGAAATGTTTTTACAGGAGTGGACACGACTAAAAAATTAAAAATTAGAAATTCAAAGTAATTTCTGTGGTCAGTCTGATGGCGAGTAAGTTAAATGTACATCAGGCTTACAAACTTTAGCAATTTTGATTTATGGCAGATGCAATATAGCGGTTCTTGGTTGAGTGAGATACAAACACCCCACCCCCAACCCCCTCCCCCTTCGGGTGATGCCTCCGGCACACCTTCGGTGAACACCAGTCGCCTACGGTGGGAAACCCGCCTACAGCGCTGGTTCACCGCAAGCGATGAGGGGACTATGATGTATCTCATTCAAGTGCATACCGCTATAAGAGTTCCCTGCTATAGATTTTAGATCCCTAGACCTCAAAAATCTCAAGATTTATATAAAAAAGCAGCGGGAGTGAAAGCTGTCCCACTGCTGCTGGAGTTATCGCCCCGTCTTGAGCGTCTCTTTCTTATCCTTTACCTAACTCTGGCAAAAGGTCTAATGACTAAGAAACATTAATGCGATCGCCAAACTCGGAGTTGTAACCTTCTTCTCCATGTTCGTTGATATCTAGTCCTTGATTTTCAACTTCCCCTTTGACACGCAAACCGATGGTAGCATCAATAACTTTCAGAATTACCCAAGTACCAACCGCAGCAATTATATAAGCTATAGCGATCGCTCCTAGTTCTACGAATAATTCTCCAAAATTACCGCGCAATACTCCATCTTTACCGCCGGAGTTGACTTCGGTAGTGGCAAAAAAGGCGGTTAAAATTGCCCCTATTGTTCCACCTACACCATGTACAGGATAGGTATCTAAGGCATCGTCAACTTGTAATTTGTGTTTGAAACTCACAGCATAGAAGCAAACGACGGAGGTGATGAAACCTATTAAAATTGCTGCCACGGGTGTGACAAATCCGGCGGCTGGGGTGATACCCACTAAACCTGCTACCGCACCTGTAGCCGCTCCTACAGCGGTTGGTTTGCCGCGTAAACTGGCTTCTAAAATCAGCCACATTAAAGCACCAGCAGCGGCTGAAGTATTGGTAGCAACAAAGGCTACTGTGGCCACTTCACCAGCAGATAAGGCGCTACCAGCATTAAAGCCGAACCAGCCAAACCAAAGTAAGCCAGCACCCAGCAAAATAAAGGGGACGTTGTGGGGGGGACTCAAACGATCTGGGTGGTTTTTCCTGGGTCCGAGGACAAACGCTGCTACCAGTGCAGAAACCCCGGAACTAATATGCACGACTGTACCCCCAGCAAAGTCAAGAGCGCCTATACCACCGTATAAACCTAAAAATCCACCTTTTGCCCAAACCATGTGCGCTAGAGGTGTGTAAATGAAGGTTGACCATAACAGCACAAATAGGCAATAGGCGCGGAAACTCATCCGTTCTGCGATCGCTCCAGAAATTAAAGCTGGGGTGATAATTGCAAACATGGCTTGATAGATCATGAAGGCTTGATGAGGTATTGTCCCCGCATAGGAAACAACTTCCTCAGGAGTTGAACCTTCCAGATAACCGCTGGTTTCTAAACCGACACCGTTTAACCCTAACCACTCTAATCCACCAATGAACGGTAACCCAGGAGCAAAGGACAGACTATAACCCCAGAGAATCCAGGTTACTCCCACAATCGCCATCAACACAAAACTCATCATTAATGTGTTGAGGATATTGCGCGATCGCACAAACCCACCATAAAAGAAAGCCAATCCCGGTGTCATCAGCAATACTAGTGCAGACGAAATCAGCATAAATGCTGTATCTCCACCATCAGGAGCGGGGGCAGATTCTTGAGCAAAAGCATTGCCAGTTAGCACCCCGAACATGAGAACTAGGGTCAAAACCCCAACCATGAAAAATTTCTTCAGCACTTGTTTTTGTTCCTATGCACCAATTACTTGACATCACTTCAATAGCTTCCGTAATCTTGTTTACAACTTTTGTCTTAAAAGTTACTCAAGTTCAATTTTCGGTAAACCTTAACAAAAAAATAATCCTGATCATAGGTGTTAATGGAACAACTAATTATTGAGTTATGTATTAGTTACATATCTTAATCACGTAAATTACATCGCAGGAGACTGGGGACGCGGTGATGGGGTGATGGGGTGATGGGGAGAAATAATTACCTCCTGCTCCCTGCCTTCTATCACCTGTCACCTGTCACCTGTCACCTGTTCCCTATTCCCTGTTCCCTGTTCCCTGTTTACGAATTATCAATGATTTCAAATCTTGAAGAACAGCAGTAGCAGATTGATAGCGATCGCTAAAATGATAACAAACCATCTGATCTAAAATTGTCGCTAGTTCAGTACTGACTGTCACTGTTGACTGCCACATAATATTACCAGTGTCTGGATTTGGCTGAAGTTGCTGCGGTGGTATCCCAGTCAGAGCTTGAATTCCAATCATTCCTAAAGCATAAATATCACTACATAAACGAGGATGTCCTGCAAACTGTTCTGGGGGAGAATAACCCCGCGTCCCAATCGCTACCGTGGCTAATTCTGTTTCCTCGGCTTGACGTGGTTGAATCAATTTGACTGCACCAAAGTCTATTAATACCAGTCGATTATCTTCAGTACATCTAATAATATTAGTTGGTTTAATATCTCGATGAATTACACGGCGTTGATGTATAAATACTAAAATTTCTAAAATTTCTTTGAGCATCGCAATCACAAATGCTTCACTCTTTGCCCCTTGTTCTGGTGGTAATTCTGCATTTAAAGTATGACCAGGAATATATTCTTGCACCAAGTAAAATTCTTGATTATCTTCAAAGTAAGCAAATAGTTCAGGAATTTGACGATGTTTGCCCAAAACTTCTAAAATTTCTGCTTCAGTATTAAATAATCTCCGAGCAACTTGCAAAAATTTTGTATCATTACGGGCTGGCATTAACTGTTTAACTACACAGATAGGATTACCAGGTCGTTGAGTATCTTCTGCTAAATAAGTGCGACCAAATCCACCAGCACCAAGAGTTTTAGAAATTTTGTACCGTCCACCTAAAAGAAACCCACCAGTATTAACTGTGGAGATTTCAGATAACCAATTTAGTTGAGAGCCTAGGGATGGAACAAACGTTGTTTGATCAAATAGTAAGCTTAATTGTGCGATCGCTTCTTGTTGTTTTTCAACTTGCAGAATAATCGCTTGATTGTCTTGCTGAGTTTTGTAAGTAATGTAACCCATGACAGCAAAAACATTTATTACTAAAGCCAAGGAAGGTGAAAACAGTGGTATCCATATCGCTTGCAGATAAAAACCAGCAGCGATTCCCACCAAACCCAATAAGACAAAACCTGCCACTAATAGTAACAGCAAAGGATGTCGCCATTGCCATGCTAAAGCACCACCTACCAACGAACAACCCCAAATCCACAAAAATTCAGCCCAGTCAGGCCAATAGGAAATTAGAGGTCTTCCATCTAAAACTGTACTCAGAATTTGACTCGCTATTTGTGCATGAATAAAAACACGAGGCATTCTTGCAGACTGGTCAGATAAAGCACTATAGGGTGTATAGAAACCAGAATGTACAGAACTGGCTGTAGTACCAATTATGACCAGACGATCCTTAATCCAATTAGGGTTTACTTGACCTCTGAGAACCTGCGTCAAGGTGACTTGTTGGGCGAGGTGATGTGGGTGACGGTAATTTAATAGAATTTGATAACCATAGGCATCTGTATGCTGATAACTGCCCGCATTCGGGTCTAGACGGGGAAATAAAGTTTGACCTATTTTCAATTCTCCATCTTCAGTAAAATCATATTCGATACCTTGTTTGTGCAAATAAGTAAGAGCTAATAAAGCGGCAAAAGAAAATCGCGTTTGACATTTATTATCTGTATTTGTAACATCAGTAAATAATAAACTCCGGCGCAGAATTTGATCAGTGAAATTGTCAGTAACCACATCATCAAACCCGATATTATCCATAGGGAAATTGCTGGGTGGTGTAACTTCTAATCTACCAGTATTGCTTAACAAGCAAGTAAGAATGATGTTATCTCGATGTTGTCGATTAGTTGCTAAGTTGTTTTGATTTGGTAGGTAAATATTTAAACCAATAACACTGGGTTGATAAGATTCTAGTTTTTCTAATAATTTGTTGATAGTTTGATCTGACAATGGCCATTTCTCGTGTATCAGATCATCCTGAGTAATCGTAACTAATAAAATTCGTCGATCAGATTGTTCTTCAGGACGGGATTTCTGGGAGACAGTACGCGATCGCAACATTTGGTCATAAATGCTTAACTCTCCAGCTTGTAACCATTTCAGTTCACGCACTCCCCAGACTAAAGCAGTCACTCCCACACTACTGAGTAGAATGATTGACAACCAATTATGGATGGTAAAAGTTAGACGAGAACCTTGATCTTTGATGATAACTGCACGGAATTTTGCTAAAAGTCCATTAATCACGGTAATGCTGCGGTAGCCTGATGTGGTAGATGTGGCAGAACTGAAATCTACAGCGATTTGCAAATAAATAGACTTTTATCCTACTGACTTTCTCCTTATTAGAGAAGGAGATGAGGTTTCGTTTTTGCAGTCTATAGGAATCATAAATGATATTTGATAGCTTGCGTGGCGTAGCCATAAAATTTTAAGCATTCTGACTCCTGTAGGGGCGTATTGCAATACGCCCCTACTCCTGAATTCTTACTTTATTCACGTAGGGGCAATTCATGAATTACCCCCACAGCCTTGTAGTTTTGCGTAAGTTATATGTGGCAATTTATTCTGGTTGAGATTTTTGAACCTCTACAACAGGAGTGAGCATGGACAAGTCTATTGGAGTTAATTGGGTGGATGCCTCTAACTTAAGTAGTTCAGGGGGTAGTTCGGGTGATATTTCGCCCTTGACACTTCCTAGCTGAGAACCAACAATTTTATCGTAATTGGAAGCAACAGCTAAAAATGCTCCTCCTAAAATGTAGATAGGTAAGGGCAAAGACAATGCTGTCACCCAGTCCAAGAATTCCGCCAAAGCGAATAACACAAAAAAACAAGCAAGCCAAACCCTCATCTTTTCATCCCCTGTATGGAAATAACTATATTTATTTATAGGTTAAACAGCTGGCATGATAGTGGATGTACGCCACAATCACAAATTTTTAGCTCAAGCCTTGTGAGATGTTCCATTTACTGTCATCAGTTCTGTAGCTTGTTGAACAGAGAGCGGTCGATAGAAAAAATATCCTTGCACATCATCGCAGTTAATTGACTTTAAAAATTCCAGTTCCTCTGATTTTTCTACTCCCTCAGCAATTAGTCTTAAACCCAAACTGCGTCCCAAGGCAACTATCGCTGTGATGATATGGGCTACTTTGTTATTTGTGTTATCTGTGGTTAATTCTTTGATGAATGATCTATCAATTTTCAGATTGTGAAGTGGTAGCGCCTGTAAGCGAGAAAGGGCAGAATGACCTGTACCAAAATCATCAATAGACAAGAGTAAGCCCATTTGCTCCAAATCTCTCAGTACAGTTTTGGCAAAGTTGAGATCCTCAATAGCAGTTGTTTCTGTAATCTCTAATTCTAAAAATCGCGCTTCCAGTCCCGTGGCTTCTAAAATCCCGGCTACTGTTTCTACTAGCTTAGGTTGGCGGAATTGCTTGGGAGAAAGATTAACTGCAATAGTTACGGGTGAGAAGCCCGCTTCTTGCCAAACTTTATTTTGACTACAAGCTTTCCGGAGTACCCATTCGCCTAAAGGGATAATTAATCCACTGGCTTCAGCTAGGGGAATAAAGACGCTAGGGGCGACGATTCCCATGTCAGGATGATCCCAGCGCAACAGAGCCTCCATGCCAGTAATTTCTCCGGAAATGATGTTAACTCGCGGCTGGTAGTACAAGAGAAATTCTTCTCGTTCTAAAGCATGACGCAGACTCTTTTCTAAATTCAGAAGTTCAGGAGCTTTCGTATTCAAAGATACTTGGTAAAATTGGTAATTATTCCGGCCTTTGTCTTTGGCGTAATATAAAGCAGTATCTGCGTGCTGGATCAAAGTTTCAGGATCTGGACTGTGTTCATTTAGCAATGCAATGCCGATGCTGGAACTGATATAAAGTTCATGTTCTTGCAGATAAAAAGCATTTTCTAAGGCTTGTAAAATTCTTAATGCTATCTGAGTAACTTCCTCTACATCGCTGATTTGGGGCAGCAGGATAGTAAATTCATCACCTCCCCAACGGGCAATGGTGTCTCCTGGGCTGAGGGAATCTTTTAATCTTTGAGCTACGCTTTGTAATAATTCGTCTCCGAGTGTGTGTCCCAAAGTATCATTGATCATCTTGAAGCGATCTAAATCCAAGAACATGACAGCTAAACTGTCTGGGGTCTGAACTGCTGTTTGTATAGCTCTGGTCAGTAGATCGTTAAACTGTAAACGATTGGGCAAGCCAGTGAGCAGATCATGAAGGGCTTGATAGCGAATCTTATTTTCCACTTGCTGACGCTGACGAGCGCCACTAATAATAGCGGCCATAGTCAAAAGGCTAGATTCTTCATGTCTTGACCAATGCCGTGCGGAGCTACAGTCTACTAACCCAAGGTAGCCCCAAAAATCTTCCTCTAATCGCAAGGGTACAAGTAGGAGAGACTTAATGTTGTCTCGACTCAGGAGTTCTTTTTCTGTGGTGGGAAATTCTTGGGTGAGTCCATTAATGGGCTGTCCCCTGGAGAGAGTATTGTACCAGCGTTCCAACCCAGAAGTTTGATAAGACTGATTTTGCCAATGATGGTGAGATGCTTCCACACCAGATCGTATCCATTCAAATTGCAGACTTACGGCTATTTCTTCAGTAACTGGATGGGAATGGTTCTGGAAGAGGTAAACGCGATCGCCATTGACGGCTTCCCCAAAAGTAGCGAGTGCTTTTTCTATAGCTATTTCATAGTTCATTTCTGCCAATAAGTAATTGGCGGCTTCAGCCACGGCTTGAAGCAAGCGATCGCGTTGCCTTAGTTCTGCTTCGGCTTGCTTTTGTTCAGTAATTTCTCTAATAATAAAAGTTCTAATTAAATCACTTTCTGGTAAATAATGAACGGATTGTTCAAAAATCTCTCCGCTCACTTCTACCTCTCGCACAAAAGAATTTCCGGTTTGATTTTGAACTGCACTGAGCAAGTTTGCCAAAATCGGGTGGTTCTGGCCAATTTCCCTGATTCTAGGAAATTTATTAGCCGCAGCTGGATTGAAATATGTCACCTTTCCCGTAAAATCCATTTCGATAATAGGATTAGGAATCAGTTCTGGAAAAGAGGCAAGACGAGTTAAGGCAGCGTCACTAGCTCCTTCAACGCTAGGATCAGAGACAATTGTTTCAAAAGGATTAACGGGATTTCCCTGACCAGACAGAAAAATAGACAGGTCTGATGCTGTATAAGATTCTATAAATGCTGCTTCTGATAGATTGGAAATAGCATAGTATTGTGCTTGAGCTTGCGGATTACCAAAAGCAATCAAGTCTCCATTTTGGAGGTTATGAGAAAAACATTTAGTGCCATTAATAAATAAACCGTTAGTACTTCTTTTGCCTTTAAAGTTACCATCAACTATCCGAAAACCATATTGTTCAGTGTCAGGAATAATGACCCGTAATAAAATTGCGTGCTGCCTTGATACAGACTGAGAACGGAGAACAATAGCGTTTCTGGAATCCCGTCCCAAAGAGTAGGTAGTCTCGAGCAGGGGGATTGTTCGCTGTCCTTCCATGTCTTGGACGACCAATAAGTGGCGTATTTTTTCCCTGTCATTTCCTGGCATACCTCTTCCTTAAATTCTCATGTCTGTTGATCTGTCCTGCTAAAATACGGATCTTACTTATAAGTCCTGATTTTTAGAGGATGTTATCTCGAAAAGCTGATTCATGAACTTTTTCGCTATGTGTATGTATAAGATTTGAACCTAGATATATCGCAATCCTATTTTAGTAGTGATAGCTGGCGTGACGTAGTTATACTCACTCGTGGAAGCTCTTAACAGGTTTTCCATAAATGGTTTAGGATTGCTATATGTTTCCAGAAATTGACATTCTGGAATGAGTCGCCCTTAGCTTGAGTCTGGGTTGCGGTGGAAATTTCTAAATTGTTTTAATTCAGGAGCAGTTTTAACAAAATTAACAAAATGTATTTATTTAGTAACTTTAACCTAGTTTTCCCGGACTAAACACTGAGAATAAAATTAAACACCTAAGAAAAAATTATGATGTATTTACGCAATACCTTGTCCAAATTGGAAAAAGCCTTGATTTGTAGGTTGGGTTGTTCGCGTTAGGGTTGCGGAGCAATCAGCATGAAACCCAACAAATCCGTTGGGTTGCGCTGTCGCTTAACCCAATCTACAGAAAATGGACAAGGTATTGATTTACGGTTTTATGGAACAGAATTAATAGCCTATTCCTAGTCCCAACCTGATTGTATACAAGTTAAACCTCTATATGTATTTTTTGATATTTATTCCTCACCACTCATTTGCTCGGAAATTATCTACTTCAGAAACAACTGTATTGTAAATAAAAATATAATCTATTTTATTGTTATATTCTTTTATATGAGTCAAGATACAGCAGCAGTCAGCTAGATCCTCTCCGCTTCAAAACTTATAATTAGGGCTGATACGGATAAAGAATACGCTTTTACGCGGATATTTTTTTGATAAGTAATTAAGCGAACATGATATGAAGGGAAATTCTCAACTTTTCGCCCTGCCCTTTTTCCCGACTTCTACAATAAGTATTAATTATACGGAAAGTTTCGACGCATCTTTTGGCAAAATCACAAAAATGCGTCGAATCCTCAGTTATTTCTGAATCTGTGCCAAAAGTTTAAAACCTTACCCCTGCTGTCTTGATGATAAGAGTTTAAGCAGACACCTGATTATGTCTGTCCGATTGAATACTTTTCTTTTACAGTCTCAATTTACTAGTACATAACGGCGTAAATTAACCAACCATTAAAAATTCTCAAAAAGCTTGTGTCGTCTGCTTTTTTAATTTTTAATTATTAATTTTTAATTCCGAGAAAGCGGTACTAGCCAGAAACGCGAGTCACCGAAGATTCACGCACATGAAGTCTGAGTAAACGTAACCAACGCATCCAAATTTTAGCTGGTTGCTCAAAGAATGTGAAAATATCGCCGAAACCTAAGTTAGTTTTTTGATGATGTAGCCAGTGTTGTTCAGGAGTGGTGATAAATAGCAACTGACATACAAAAGTTACAGGTTTTGAAGTTTTCCATCCCAAAGATGTGATATGTCTCCACCATACATGAAACTGACCAAACAGCAAACCACAGATAACGCCAATGGGAGAAAAAGACCACAGAAAGACAGCTACAAGCAGGTACGGTAGAGCGCCTAAGATTCCATCTAAAAGCACTTGGGGATTAAATGTTAGAATAGCGTAGTGGCGGAAGTCCTTTTTCCAGGAGTGGTGTGTTGTCAGGTGGAGGCTACCAAAAACGTGTTCAGGGACATGGTAAAAAAAAGTCGAAAGGAAATCGCCAAAAAACAGTAATAACCAAGTAACAGCGATAGCCTTTAGCATTTGTACTCCTTAAGTTTGATGGAAAAATTTCACAAAAATTTCACAGAGAAAAAAATTCAAAATTCATGCTCAACAAGGTAATGGTGTAGTTAAGAATTTCTGAATTACTACACCCAAGTGGCTTTAATTGTTTCTGTTCAAAATCTATTTCGGTAGAGAAGTTGCAGTTTGGTGAATTTATATTTTTTCATTACACTGAAAACCAACTGTTGATGGACTACCATGTTGTCTTGGATAATAATGATGGGAAGGAAATTATACATCTACAACCCTATATATCTATTGTCTTTGATTCTTCTCCGGTCACAATCTTCTTACTAAGACATACAGCATGAGCAAAGATTGAGTTAACATTGGTACAAATTTAGGTTAAGCTTTTCCTACTCTTAGGTTGCCAAAACTATGGCTTTTCTGATAAAAGAGTTTCTCAAAGTTAAATCTTATGTTAGGTAAGTAGGTGGGCGTTAAAAATTGTCGTTGGGGCAAGGGAACAGGGAACTATTAACAGGGAACAGGAAGAGAGCTTTGGGCGATTTTACTTTTCTTCACATACCTTTAAATTTTTCTGTTAACCTACTTTAGCTGCTCTTTTATGATTAATAACTTTTGGTTAAAAAATTTGATTTGCTATGAGGTGATATCAAGATGCCCCAATGGAAACTATTAACAGAATTCACGTTTGATAGCGCCCACTACATAAAAGACTATAAAGGTCCTTGTGGGAGAATGCACGGACATACTTATAAAGTAAAAATAGAAGCAAAATCATCACAGTTGCATTCTTCAGAATACTGTCCGCACCCAGTTATGGTTGCTGATTTCCGAAGCTTACGTTGGGCTAAAAAAGATGTGACTCAGGGAGGATTAGATCATTGTATTCTAAATGAAGTTTTACCCCCTGAATATGAAACAACTGCTGAAATGATTGCTAAATATATTTATGATGAAACCAAAAAGCGATTACCAGCAGATGTAAAACTCAAGGTTGCAGTATCAGAAACGGCTAATTCTTGGGTAGAGTATGAGGATGATGAATAATTCGTACCTGAGAAAGCTCAAAGCTAACCATTTGCTGGTGGTATCCCGTGTTTTAATTGCTGAGGTAGTAATTAAAAGATAGGGGTTATGTCACAAAAAGCTGCTGCTTTAAAGTTTGTGATTTTGCTTGGCTTTGTTAGCCTTTGTGCCGATGCCACTTATGAAGGGGCGCGTAGTATTACAGGGGCTTATTTAGAGGTTTTGGGCGCTAACGGCACTGTAGTAGGTTTAGTAGCTGGCTTTGGAGAACTAATTGGTCATGGCTTCCGCTTAGTTATTGGTTATCTTAGTGACAAAACAGGTAAATACTGGAGAATCACAACTTTAGGTTACATTTTGAATACCGCAGTTGTGCCATTTTTAGCTTTAGCAGGGAGATGGGAAGTAGCCGCAGGTTTGATGATGGCTGAACGCACGGGGAAAGCGGTGCGTACTCCCCCACGAGATGCCCTACTTTCTCATGGTGTGAGTCAAATTGGCAGCGGTTTTGGCTTTGGTTTACATGAAGCAATGGATCAAACAGGTGCAGTTATGGGGCCTTTGGCTGTAGCGGCAATGGTTTATTTCCAGGGAGAATATCGTAATGCATTTACAGTTTTAATTGTGCCTGCGGTATTGGGATTAATTGTATTGTTAGTTTTACAATTTCTGTATCCAAATCCTAGTGATTTTGAAGTAGAAACTGTGGTAAATGAAGGAGAAAAATTACCGCGTATTTTTTGGATTTATTTAGGTGCTGTGGCCATTATTGCGGCTGGATATGCGGACTTTCCACTAATTGCTTTTCATTTTCAAAAAGGACATATTGCTTCTGGACAAACAATTCCTTTATTTTATGCTTGGGCAATGGGAGTAGATGCTGTAGCAGCACTAATATTTGGATATTTCTTTGATAAAATTGGTATTTATATTCTGATAATTGCGGCTTTTATTTCATCGTTGTTTGCGCCATTGGTATTTTTTGGAGATGCTCGTTTTGCTCTTTTAGGAATGGCATTTTGGGGCATTGGTATGGGGGCGCAAGAATCAATTCTCAAAGCGGCAATAGCTGGAATGGTTCCTAAAAACAAACGGGCTACAGCTTACGGTATTTTCAGCACAGGCTATGGCTTATCTTGGTTTTTGGGTAGTGCTTTAATGGGGATTTTATATGATCACTCTATTACTTTTTTAGTTGCTTTTTCTTCACTAACTCAACTGTTGGCAATTCCTTTCTTTGTTTGGGTGAAATTCCAGGCTGATAAATCTATCATCTCCTCACCAGATATTCAAGTAAGTGAATAAATTTTAATTTTTAAGCTTTTACCAACGTCAATCATCTAAAGTAAAAACATCGGTACGTTTGTATCCTGATTTAGACATCTTTCATCATCTGAATCAGGATTTATTTTTATATTCACCTTCACATCCTGAAAATTCTCAAATCCTAAAAATCACAAATTAAACAAACATCCTAAAAATCCTAAAATCCTCATAATCCTGATTCAGATATTAACTCAATCGTTGCCTTAACCACAAAGCCAATAAAGGCAAAGCTAACCGATAACCTTGTTCAGCACTATAAATTAAACCTTTATTTTGTAAACCTGTTAACGCACCTTGCAGACTTCCACCTCTTGAAAGTCCATGTTTTTGGATATATTCTTTACTCTGCGGTTTATCTGTTGGATCAACTGCTAAAGATTCTAAAAGATGAACTTGATTAGGTGGAAGTAACATCAATAAAGATTCATAAGTCATCGATAAATCTTTAAGCATTCCTTCAATTACTTGTTCTACTTCTTGTTCAGTAATTAATCCTTGAAAATGCTGCAAAGTTAACAAACGGGAAATTAATGCCATCGCATCCCCAATGTTTCCTTGAACCGCATCTAAGAATATTTGTAAGGCTCTAGAACGAGAATCAAATTTAAGATTTTCTTTATGTAAAATCTCTCTTGCCCACAATGCTAAAACATCTTTAGCTAAAGGAGTTAACTGGATTGTTTCTAAAATATAATTTTTATCATCTGGATGGTGACTTGTCTCGGCAATAGTAGCCAGCAAAACGTAACTAACATGAGGATGGGCTTTAACTTCTTGCCTAAATGTTGATTCCCATAAACTATGACGATCCCAAGAGCGAATATGGGGGAAACTCTGTAAAATGAAAACTACTCGCTGATCTATATCAGCAGCCATAATTTGTAACAAGTCTAGCAAGATTGTAAATGCTTGCCATAGCTGTTTTTGATTCAAAGAACGCAATAATTTGAGTCTGCTTTCTGTATTAAAAATAAAAAACTCACTTGCAGTTTGATTAACCCACTTTTCGATTTTTTTGGCTTCCCAGTTTTGGCTAATTGCTTCTGCTAGTAATTGCAAAAACCTCTCCCCATCTGTAGCACGAATGCAGTCTATTTCCAAGACAACAGCACCAACTTCCTGCGCTGCAACCCTGACTAAAGTCCGTCTTCCACTTCCCGGTACTCCAGTAATCAGCAAATCACCATCCTGGGCAAGTATATCTACAATGCGCTGAAATTCTAAGGAGCGTCCAATTAATTGTAAAGAAGTAGATAAATCGAAATTCACGGGTGTCTCGTCTTTGGTTGTAGTTGGCACTGTTAGGGACAACATAAATCATTAACTTTACTTATGATTATGATTAGATAAATTTAGTGCTTGTTTGATATTAGCACTAAAGATTCGTGCTAATAATAATTTAACACTTTAAATAAGTACAAAAAATTAATCCCCAGCCCCCGGCTGCTTAAACAAGTCCGGTATATATCCTATATCCCTTATTTAATAGGCAATTCCCGTGTTAGAAGCTTGCGTACTGGCAACTATATTGTGCGGATTTTTCGGCATCATTCTGAAAAAAAACCTGGTAATGAAGATCGTCTCAATGGATGTGATGAGTACGGGAGTAATTGCCTTTTATGTACTAATTGCATCACGAGAAGGCTTATTTACTCCCATTATATCCAAGGTAAAAAATATTGCTTATGCCGATCCCGTTCCCCAAGCGGTGATTTTAACAGCGATAGTCATCGGTTTTTCAATTCAGGCTTTGATGCTTGTTGGTGTCATGAAATTGGCAAAGGATAATCCCACATTAGAAAGCAACGAAATTGAGAAAAATAATACACCATGAATACTATTACCATCGCTTGGGTTGCTATCCCATTTTTTCTAGGGTTCGTCATTTTTTTAGTTCCCAAACTGAACCGACATTTGACACTTTGGGGGGCTGTTGCTTCTGCTGCTTATGCAGTGCAACTATTTCTAGAACCATCACCTCTAAACCTGAATTTACTTGATAGTTTTGGGGTGACTTTAGTAGCTGATCAATTAAGCGCCTACTTTATTTTAACTAATGCCTTAGTTACGGCTGCGGTAATTATCTATTGTTGGAATAGTGATAAAACAGCGTTTTTCTATGCCCAAACTATTATTGTGCATGGTAGTTTAAATGCTGCTTTTATCTGTGCAGATTTCATTAGTTTATACGTAGCTTTAGAAGTCAGCGGTATTGCAGCTTTTTTGTTGATTGCTTATCCTCGTAGCGATCGCTCGATTTGGGTAGGTTTACGCTATCTATTTATTAGCAACACTGCCATGTTGTTTTACCTGGTTGGTGCAGTGTTAGTTTATCAAACACATCATTCTTTTAGTTTTGCAGCGTTAAAGGGTTCACCACCAGAAGCATTAGCATTAATTTTTCTCGGACTATTAATTAAAGCGGGAATTTTTGTATCTGGTTTATGGCTACCTTTAACTCATTCAGAGTCAGAAACTCCGGTTTCTGCCTTGCTTTCAGGTATTGTTGTCAAAGCCAGTGTTTTACCTTTGTTACGTTGTGCTGCCATTTCTGAGGAAATTGACACTATAGTTAGAATTTTTGGGTTAGGAACAGTTTTCATGGGTGTATCCTACGCCATTTTTGAAAAAGATACCAAGCGTCTGTTAGCATTTAGCACTATTTCCCAGTTAGGTTGGATACTTGCTGCGCCAGCGGTAGGTGGTTTTTATGCCCTAACTCATGGACTGGCAAAATCATCTTTATTTTTGACTGCTGGTTCTTTACCCAGTCGCAATTTTAAAGAACTGGAAAATAAACCTATTAATACTAACATTTGGATTGTCTTAGTTATCGCTAGTTTATCAATTTCTGGTTTTCCTTTATTGTCAGGTTTTGAAGCTAAGGCGTTAACCATGAAAAATTTAGCATCTTGGCAGTTTATAGCCATGAATGTGGCAGCAGTTGGAACAGCAATAGCCTTTTCTAAATTCATCTTTATTCCTCATAAAAAAACAGCGGAACAGGAAATAAAACCAGGTTTTTGGCCAGTAGTAATATTTTTGATTACTGGTTTAGTTTTGGCAAATGTTGTCTATTTACAGGCTTATAACGTTGCTGATATTATCAAAGCGATCGCAATTATCGGCGTTGGTTGGTTAGCATATCATTTCATTTTCAAACGGTTAGCAATATATCTACCCCGCGTATTTGAAGAATTTGAGCATTTGGTTGGTGTCATGAGTCTAACTTTAATACTGATTTTTTGGATGGCATTATCATGATTGGACATCTGATATTAAGATTAACACTTTGGTTTTTATTGACCGCTGATTTTAGTACAACCAATATTATTATTGGGTTAATAATTGCTTTTGTTTTACCACGAGGTTACACATCACGGGCAAAATTTACAGAATGGGTAAAGGTTTTAGGTCAAGTATTGGTTGCCATTGTTGTAGCTTTTAAGGAAGCATTTGAAATTATTTTATATCCCCATCATCGGGAAGAAATAATCAGAGAAGAAGTTAAACACAAACATTCTTCGCTGTTGGTTTTCATGGATATATTTCTGATTACATTTACACCGAAAACCATAGTTGTCAATCACAATGAAGAAGGATTTTATGAAGTTCATAAAATTAGTCCAGAAGGTAAATAATTAATTATGAATTTAGAAATTGTTTTACTAGCTATGATTGCGGCTTTGTTAATTCCCATTTATGAAGCCTGGAAAACGGATAATACTTGGCAGTTAATGTTAGCATTAGGGAGTATTGCCAGCAAAGTATCTATCATAATTTTAGTCATTTCTGTAGTGCGAGAGGATTGGATGATTGGTGTAGTAGGAGCGATTATGTTGAGTGTGGGAAATGCGGGATTTATGTTATTAGCTCATATTTTGAGAAGGTTAAATGAAGCATGATTAATATTATTAGTTATACCTGTATAGGTATAGGGATATTTTTCTGGTTTTGGGGTACTTCTCATTTAGTTAGCAACAAATCAGTATTATTCAAATTACACGGTCTTTCTGTTGCTGATACTCTGGGTTCAATGATTATTATTTTAGGAATTTTAATGAAAATACCCAGCAAATGGCCATTACTAATTTTAGGCATTATTTCCTTAGCTATTTGGAATACTATGCTGGGTTATGTAATTGCATATTGTTCAACTCAAGAGGCGAAAAATGAATGATTCTTATCTCTATATAATTATTGCTTTGTTACCCTTAACTGCGGGTTTATTAGTAACTCAAGTTAACCCCTATCATGCGTTAATTCTGCGTGGGGTTTTGGGTGCAATAGCAGCAATGGTAGATGCTGTTTTGGGTGCAGCAGATGTGGCTTTAACAGAAGCATTAATGGGGACAGTTTTATCTATAGTTCTTTATGCGGTAGCGGTACGTTCATCTTTAGTTTTGCGTCTTGGTGTGATTGATGATCAATTAATAGAAAAAAATCAAGATAGCAATTTTCAAGAACTTATCAATGACTTTCGCAGTGTTTTTAGTAAACATTATATGCGTTTAGAACTCGTCCCTTACAACAGTAATCAATCTTTGCAAAAGGCGTTAATTGAAAAAGAAGTTCATGCTACTTGTGCGCCACTATTAGAGACTGAACAAGCACAAGAGACCTACAAAACTGCGATTCGAGTACAACGCATCTATAACATCATTGAAAGTGAACTTTCATCACCAAACACAACTTTAACTTATATCAATGTTTTAGATTCAGGAGATAAGCATTCATGAAATGGGTTTACATTTTAGCAGGCATAGCTTTGTTTGTGAAAATGCTGGTTATGCCTGATTCAGCACCTAACTTAGCAGATATTTCTATTGCGGAAACAGTGGTTAAGGAAAGTGGTGTTATCAATGCGGTATCAGGGATTATTTTCAGAAATCGTCTATATGATACTATCTTTGAAGTAATTGTATTTACAATTGCTATTCTCGGTTCTAATTATTTACTCGCTAATGAAAGTCCATCTTGTACAATTTATCAATTCAAAGATCAACCATCTATCATTTTAGCTCGTTTGGGGGCGACAATTGCGGCTTTAGTAGGGATTGAATTAGCAATTAGAGGACATTTAAGTCCTGGGGGTGGTTTTGCTGCGGGTGTAGCTGGTGGAACAGCAATAGGTTTAATAGCAATTACTTCATCATATCAATGGATGCAGGATATTTACCAACGTAATCATGCAGCTATGTGGGAGAAGGTGTCAGTATTGGTTTTTATTATTTTAGCGGTGATAACTTTGTCGGGAATCGAGTTACCTCATGGGGAGTTAGGAACGCTGTTTAGTGGGGGAATTTTGCCGATATTAAATATCTTAGTTGCTGTTAAGGTGGCGTTGGGTTCTTGGGCGGTGGTTTTGATTTTTATTCGTTATCGAGGTTTGTTGTAGTTTTGAGTGATTTTTCAGGTAAGGTCATCGTCGATAGAATTTATTTATCCTTACCTGCTTTTATTGAATTTTCCACGCAATCAGACCAACAAGTACAAGCAAACCTAATGCTCTGCGAAAGTAATTAACACCTTGAAATAATTCTTCCCAAGCCCAAGTAAACAAAGATCCAAAAGCTAATAGATCCAATCCTAGATTAATTTTACCTGTTGTAAAAAGTATCTTTAATAAACTAGCTACAATCCAGACAATGAGTGGTAGATTGGGCATCTGAGCTATAACAATTTGTCCTTCGTTGTCTCGGAACACTTGATCAAATAATGTATTTTGCATTGAATTACTCTCTTTTTCGGCGTTTATACAAGCACGGAGATGACGAGCAAACTCACCCCAGTGAAGAAAATGTGAATTTTAAAACTCGCTTTATAATGCGGTCATTGTCTTAATCAATTCTTTAGATAAATCTGCTTTCAATCTGTGGCGCTTTTTAAAGAGAATACCTGCAAGAATATAAATATTGCAGGAATAGAAAGCTTTGCGATACTTTCTTAATTCGGCTATTCTCTGTTTTACCTTGGGTTCGGAACTATAGTATCCAAAATTCATGGGTGAAATAATAAAGTCATCAACTTGATAACCTTGAGCGGTCGCATACTCAATTGTTCCCACTGGGTCAGAATAGGCGGAAATCATTAACATTGCGCTTTGGCAATTCATGGATAGGAGTCGCTTAGTTATAGATGATCCATCTATTCCACCATGCAAAGAAGGCATATACAAATCATTACTAATCGCTGGCAAATAAGGAGGGTTAGCGATTAAAAAGTTTGCCTGGGGTTGCCAATTTCTATTAAAAAAGCAAGAGTTATGGACAATGTATTTATGCCTAAGATCATAGCTTTCAATTCGTGAATTTGCAATTTCGCAAGCGTGAGAATTTAACTCATAGCCATTAATTAAGCCATTAAATTGACTCTTTAATAAGCTATTGATAACCGGACTACCATCCCCGGCTCCAAATTCCATAATAGAACTGAAATCGTCACAGCCGTTCAAAACCATTCTCTCTAGACATTGAGAATAAAACAGTGATTCTTCAGGACAAACAAATATTTTTTTGGGTATAAAATCTGCTGGATAGGTGTTAACTACTTGTTGAGAATGTAATAAAGACTTATTCATCTAAACCTCGTTTATTACTGTTTAGTAAATGTCCATTCCAGAATTGTGATCGGGGCTTGCTTGAGGGCAGTAGTTAGAGCATCATTGCTATCATATTTTAGTTCTGATAAGTGGCAAGACTCTACATTAACCGTAAATTCATCGTTCTCAAAAGGCCAAGGCTCTACGGTTAAATTTCCATTTTCCAAACGACGCAGATCGTAACGCTGCTGATCAATACCGTGGGTAATCTCCAAGGCTCGACCATCATCTGGTATTTGCTGTTGTGCTAAAATTAACGACAGGCGATCGCACCACTGCATAAACTGATAACTTCGCTCTGCGTCCTCTTTGGCTATTCCCAACTCTTTTGTCCATTGTTCCTGGTTATGCACTTGGGTTTCTAGAAAACTCCGCCAATCTTCCGATATTTCTCTTTGGTCTTGATTCAGAAAACAAACGTGCATAGAAGTTAATAATGTTACCCATCGACCACGATAAAGTGAATCTTCTAGGTGTTTTTTAAAGGTTTCTAAAGAGGCTTCTGGCGACCCTTCTCCTAGTGTAAAATCCATGGGAGCGCCACTTGAAGTTAAGTGATTGCCCTTCCACTCTCTTTCTAAATCATCATGATGGGAGATGGCGGCGATAGTTTCGTAAAGGCGAACAGGAGAATTATTCCGTTGCCATTGACCGCCTAATTGAGCGGCTAATAGTGCATGGGCGCGATGATAAATTACATCCCACCCGTCTTTAGTTAGATTGACAATCATAGATTACTTTATGTTTAAATTTGGATTGATTTGGCATTTTGAATTAAAACCATGACCGCAGATGCAGCGCGATCGCTAATCAGTTTCTCTTGGTCATAACCAAGTATTAATTCCCAAGCATCATGGGGATACTTGTCTGCTAAAGGTAGAGCAACATCAGTTAACATCCACTGGCCATGTCGTTCATCTTCACGAATGTGTAACTCCCAATAACCCATAGCTGCATCGGAAAGTTGCAATCGTTTCGCTGCTTGCATATAATCTGTATAAATTGCGGGTCCAGCTATTTCAAAATAGGTCAGACCGCCGTTATAGCGGAGAAAATGTCGTTTCCTTTCTGTCAGCAAAAAGTTGTGATTGATACTTGCTAAAACTTGCCAAGGTACAAGATTGAAATAAGCTTCTGGTTCAGTCTTTAGTCCTAATTCAGCCATCATTTGGGCAAAAAAAGTAGAGTGTTTTCGTGATAGACGACCATTGCCATATTCTTCTAAAAGTACCCGAATTAAGGTTGCCTGAATTTCGTTACTTGCACCTCCCAAAATACGGGAAAGACGACTAGCTTCTACTAATCCATCCAAGGAGGCGATCGCTAATAATAACCGATAGCCCTCTAAGTTCATGTCTTGTTGTAGATAATGTTTTGCTGCTGATAAGGGAGGATTTAAGTCTACATTTGCTCGTTCTTGTAAAGCTCGTTTAACGTTTAAGGATTGTATTTTTTCAACATCTAATTGGGTTAATTCCCATGTTTGCCAGACTGACTCGATGCGATCGCGCACCTTTTCCACATAACTAGATCGCTCATTTGTATACGACTGCAAATCATCATACCAAAATAATTTGAGGCGATTGATTTGATAAAGTAAGCGTTGTAAAAACCCATTTGCTAATTCGGCTTTCGAGTTTTCTGTGTATGCCTCTGTTAATGCTAAAGAGAAAAATTCTTCAAAGTTTTGAATTAGATCAGGTTGTCTTTTCACCTGTTCGTCTAAATTTTCCAGCATTAGAAGCCGATGAAAATGTTGCTCTGCCTCTTTATAACTACATATTTTGATTACGGGCGATAGCATATCTACTCTGGTCTTAATTAGCATTTTTGATGATCTCCAAGTCCTTGCCATCGCCTGCGATCACGACATCCACCGAAACACTATTTTTAAGGGACAGATAGGTTGTTGCCAGGGTGGAGTCAATCCGAAAGGAGACAGGTTTTATAGATAAATTTGTCATCGTGTTTGTTATTTGGTGTTTTGTATATTGCGATCGCTCTGACTGGTTTGCGAGTCAGAGTGTTTTAGCTTAGTTTGTCAGCCAACCTAAAACAGTTATTAAACAATACGTCTCCCTATAAATAAGTTGTAGACAATGCCAATCAGTGCCAAAATCAAAAGCAGGTGAATTAAGCTGCCACCAATGTGAATTGAGACTCCTAACAACCAGAGAATGAAAAGTACAACAACAGCAGTCCAGATAAGATTCAACATATTTTCCTTTTTTATGCAGATAAAATTAGTAAAAATTCAGTCAGAGTCGATATTTTTGGTCTTTGTTTTATCTATATCTATGAGCATTGTTATGTTTTGTAATTTTATTTTATAATTAAAATATTTAAATATCATCTATAGCGAGAAACAGTTTTGATGATAATGTTGTCTATAATTAGACACATATAGCAATCTTAAATTAGAGCAAGGGTGCGTTATGCTGTGGCTAACGCACCTGAACTACTAGACATATCCGAAAAATAAATAATGTAGAGACGTTCCATGGAACGTCTCTACAAGGGTTCTAGGATACGCATATTTCATTTCTGGAGATGTCTACTTGCTACACATTAAAACGGAATAACATCACATCACCTTCTTGGACAATATACTCTTTACCTTCACTTCTGACTAAGCCTTTTTCTTTGGCTGCATTCATCGAACCATGTGTTACTAAATCATTATAAGCAACAGTTTCAGCGCGAATAAATCCCCGTTCAAAATCAGAATGAATTACTCCTGCGGCTTGAGGTGCAGACATCCCGGCATTAATTGTCCAAGCGCGGGTTTCTTTAGGACCACAGGTAAAATATGTCCGCAAACCTAAAAGAGTGTAAGTTGCACGAATCAAAGATTTTAAACCACCTTCTTTTACACCCAAAGATTCCAGAAAGTCAGCTTTATCTGCTTCTGGTAATTCCACTAATTCTGCTTCTACTTGTGCGGAAACAATCACAACTTGAGCATTTTCTTGAGCAGCAACTTCTCGCACTCTTTCCACAAAATCATTACCAGTTGCTAAGTCATCTTCAGAAACATTAGCAGCGTAAATAATCGGTTTATTGGTAAGTAATCCTAAGCCTTTAATAATTTCAGCTTCTTCTGCATTCAAACTTACTTGACGGACAGATTTACCTTCATTTAAAGCAGCGGCTAATTTTTCCAGAATTGTAACTTCAAATTGTGCATCTTTGCTGGTGCGTGCTAGTTTGCGAGTTCTATCAATACGGCGTTCAATTTGGAATAAGTCTGATAAACCAAGTTCTAAATTAATGATTTCAATATCTCGCGCTGGGTCAACTGAACCGGCAACGTGAATGATATCATCATTTTCAAAACAACGGACGACATGAACGATCGCATCAACTTCCCGAATGTGGGATAAAAATTGATTACCCAGTCCTTCTCCTTGACTTGCACCTTTCACTAAACCGGCGATATCGACAAATTCGACACGGGCGGGTACGATTTGTACTGAAGTAGCAATTTTTGCCAAAACGTTTAACCGGTCGTCTGGTACTGAGACAATGCCAACATTCGGTTCGATGGTGCAAAATGGGAAATTAGCGGCTTCGGCTTTAGCGTTAGCCACTACAGCGTTAAATAAGGTTGATTTTCCGACGTTGGGAAGTCCGACAATTCCGGCTCTTAGCATTGTAAATTTTAGATTTGGGTTTCAATTATAAGGATAATTCAAACAGGTTGAGGAATGGTTTGGGGAATTGGCCCTGGTACGGTTTGGGGAATTGGTGCGGGGACTGTTTCTGGTACTGGTTCGGGGAAAGGTGGGGGAATGGTTGGCTCTTGTGGTGTAGGCTGAGGACGTGGTGGTAGGGGGTTAATTTCAGGAGTGGGAATTTGGGGTTCGGGGATGGAGATAGCAGCGGGATTAATCATGGTTAGTCTAAGTTGATAATGATGTAAAAAACTTTGTAGAGACGTTACATGGAACATCTCTACATTTAAAAAGATGACTCTTCTCACATCTTGCACCTGGCGACTGGAAGTCCCGGCTAGACAGACAAAACCCGCCTACGCGGGTTTGAAACCACTGATTTTCCGTGAGTCCGCGCAGGCGGACTTAGTTTGTGTAGCCACGAATTCTATTCGTTAGGGCTTGGTGCAAGATATGTGTCTTGGGGAATCGCCTTTAAACAAATAGATTGGGAGTAATTACGGCTAAAACTCCACCTATTGTTGATGCGACTAGGGAGACAAAAGCGGCGTTAAATAGCCACCAAGCCGCATCTGCGAGGGCTTTTTTACTATCAATTGCTTGTTGTTTGGCTTGCTCTCTAATAGCTTGTAGTCTTTTTTGGGTTTCTTGCTGGATGCGTTCGGCTCGGTGTAATACGCTATCCCGCGCTGATTCAACACGATTGATAATCTGATTAGCTTGCTCTGGAGAGATATCTGAACGAGAACTGAGGAGAGCAACTAGGGTATCATGGTCGAATTGAGAAAAGCGATCGCGCAATGCTTCAAATCCAGCTTGCGGATCATCGAAGATTTTAGCAACATCGTGCTGAATGCCTTCATAACTGAGTTCGGGACGGTCTAAGGCGTTGAGATAGTCGCGAACTCTGCCAAAAACACTGTCAACTAGCGATCGCATTCTTTGCTGAATTTGCTCGAATTGTTGAACTATCGAATCACGCACAGATTCAATTTGGTCTACAATTCGGTTTGCTTCTTCTTCAGAAATATCCTCACGTTGAGAAAGCAAAGCTACCAATGTAGAACGGTCAAATTTAGAAACACGCTCACCTAAACTACCAATACCTGCACCTGGTGAAGACAACAATAATTGCAAATCGCGTTTGATTCCTTCAGGACTCAATTCTTCTTTGTGGGTGTTACGGAGGTAATTTTCCAGATTGGCTTCAAAGTCTACCACCTGTTTAGTCGTGCGTTGCGCCAAACGTTGGGGTGCTTTAATAATATTAGCGATCGCTTGTTGTACAGAGTCGATGATTTGATTAACTTGCTCTTCATTCAAATCTTCGCGTCCAGCCAACAATTTAACTAATGTTTCCTGGTCAAATTGCGACAAGCGATTACGTAATGCTACAGCACCTTCTCTGGGGTCATTCAACAACTGTTGCAAATCTCGCTGAATACCTTCTGGATTAAGTTCTTCCAAGTTGGTATTTCGCAGATATTCTCTTATCGCTGTAGTCGTTTGTTCATACTGTTCTTGCGCTTTTTCGCCAACTTTCTGTGGTGCTTGCAGAATATTATCTTTTACTTTTTCCAAAGAGTCCAGAGTTTGGTTAATTTCTGACTCACTCAAATCTTGACGCTGACTCAATAATTGCACCAGCGTATCTCTATCGAATTGCGATAAGCGAGAACTTAAAAGACTTATTCCTGCTTGTGGGTCTTCTAACAAAACTTGAAAATCACGCTTAATCCCTTCTGGATTCAGTTCTTCTTTGTTAGTATTCCGCAGATAATCTTCTACCCTTTGACGCAATTCATCAGCTTTATTTCTGGCTTGTTCTTGCGATTCTCTAGCTTGATCAATGATATGATCACGGGTGCTTTCGAGTTGACCAATAATATTATTAGCTTCTTCTTCGCTAATATCATGACGTTGCTGGAGTAATGGGAAGAATGTATCCCGATTAAATTTGCTCAACCGTTCCTGTAAATCTTCAAAACCAGCTTCTGGATCTCCCAGTATCACTCCAAAGTTACGCTCAATTCCTTCTAGATTCAATTCTTCTTGATTCTCATTTCGCAAATAATCTTCTATCTGACTGCGAAGATTTTGTGATTTCTCTTGTTTTTCCGCCTGTTGAACAATTGGTAAAACTTCTTGCCGAATACTTTCTAATTGTTCAGAAATTTCTCGCATCCTATCTTCATTGATGTCACCACGTTGTTGCAGCAAATTAGAAAAGTAATCTTGATTGATTTCTTCTAAATTATGGCGGACAGTGCTGGGGTTGGCATTGGGGTCATAAATCACTTCTCTAAATTCATCTTGAATCGTCAGGTGATTAAAATGCCAAGGGAAAGAATTAAGGATATATTCTTCTACATCAGCCTTGATAGTATTTTGAGGTTGTGTGGATAATTTTCCACCTAATTGAGTACCTATTTTACTTGCTTGTTCACTGGTTTTGTTAATAACCTGTTTTAGTTGCTCAATAATTTTATTGATATCAACATCTTGAGCTTTACTGCCAATTTTTTTCAGTTCAGTTGTGATTTCTTGAACATTGATATCAGAAATGTTAGCTCTCTCTAACACTGCTGTTCCTGCTGCACCTAAGCCATATTGAATAGCTTGATTGAGAAAACCATTAGTTTGTTTACCGTTTCCACCACCAACAGTGATCAGTTGTTGCAGTCTTTCACCTAATTTTTCTGATTTTAATTCTTCTGGACTAGCAGACTTCAGTAAATCCAGCACTTTCTCTGTGGGATTTTGGCGATTTAAAACTTGCTTCCAAGCATCCTCTAGTTGGTCAGCAATTTTATTCACATCTTCTTGAGAAAAGTCTGTCCGACTGCTGATTAAATCAACAAAAGTTTGACGGTTGATATTTTTGAGAAATTCTCTATCGCCAATATCTCGCAAATCTACATCTTTTAACAACTGGTCAAATTGACTTCTAATTTCTTTGATATCTAGGCTTGGTAACTGTAGAGAACTCAAAGAAGTTTGCAAAGTATTTTTAATACTATCAGCATCAAAACCAGAAGTTAATTCTCGACGCACTGCGGCGGTTATTTCTTCAGCCGTAGAAACCATTTGTTTTTGAGCAACATTAGCACCAATAGCAGAAGTCGCTGTACCCAACAAACCTTGAATACCATTCGTTACAGTGCTAACAAAAGAACCAATTACAGAACCTACAGCATTAGAACCCAGCCACATGATGACTGTGAAGTAGGTTGACCAAATAACGACACCGATTATTGCACCCAAAAATGCACTTTGAATTAAGCTCAGTTTAACCGCTAAAAAACAAGCGATAAATAATGCCAGACTGGAAGAAAAAATTGCCCAAGTCCCAATCTTGGCTTCAACTTTGCGAATACTTCCACCTACTGTTTGTGTATCATCAACATCAGAATATGCACCAGTTCCTAAAGCTGAAATTCCCGCAGCTACAGAGAGATTAGTAAATAATAATTGAAAAGCAAATGCCATGACTACACCACATAGCAAAGCCAACAAAAATTTAGGACTAGAAAAAATCAATGGTGTTTGTACGGGAGTTAACACTTTAGCCGTTGCTTTTATCGGTGCTAATCCTAAATGTAAATAGCACGACTCAAAAGTCATGATCAAATTTGAAAAAATCATTCTTTTCTCCTTAAATCTGAAGTAAAAACTACATAAGTTTCGTTAGAATAGCACCTCCAAACTACTCAAATTTTAATAATCCTACTGTGGAAATAATTCTGCTCATTGTCAGTATCAAAAGACTAATTATTACCCATCTAAAAAGTCAATCTAGTTGTAGTAGAGGTTTGACTCTCTCTTCTGACAGATGAAATGAGCAAACAAGTTTTTAGTGCTTATAAAGTGGCTAAAATCTGGTTTTAGTTTAAGGGGAGCAAATGTTGTGATTGTATACAGCGATTTCCACATTCATGAGGTACAGCAAGAAAGAATTAACTGCATAGAGAAGAGGATGGACGCAGATAAGTTGCTACTTCAGTAGACTAGAAAACCCTATATACAGATTAGCTTCGTCTTGTCTCTAAAATCTTCTACCATTCGACACATAGGGTTCTATGCTGCAAGAGCGATATATTTAGCTAAGAACTCTGGTTGACTAAGAAAACTACAGAAATTACGCAGAAATGAAGTAAAAGTCTTGATTTTTTGTAGGGGTAATTTATTATATAATATATATGAAGGCTTCCCGTAAGTGCTACGGGCAAGCTATGTTTAGTTATCATTTTTGTTAAACAATTCTAATAACCCAATTGTACCGACAAAAAATGTATATGTTCCATATTTGATTGGTGTCTGATTTTGAGCGGGTGCATAATAAGCCGCAATTATTCCTTCTAGAAAATGAGCCGATAATGCAACATGAGCAATTATCAAAGCGGGAGTTAAGATACTTGGTATTTGACTGTTAGTTATTGATGTTTGGATATTCCATAATTCTAAGCCTATTGCACTGGTGATAAGTGTGATGGATATGACTTTGATGATTGGGAATAGTTTGAATTTGATATCTTTTAAGTTCATGTTGCTTGATTATTTAGGTAATAATAGGTTACATTTTATTACATCAAATTATTGATTAACTCATCTATTTTTAAAAGTTCCTCAGTAATTTGCTTAACCGTATTTAATTCAGTTGCAGGATCTGGAGGTTGAAAAGTTCTGTATGATGTAGCTGATTTATGAGCTACCTTACCACGGTTTTCGCCAAATGTATTCATGGTAGCAAGCCAAGCAGGATCTAAATCATCACTATCTATCCCTATTGGTAATAGTAATGCCAAAATATGATCTTCTTTGACTCCATGATTTTGACTAATAACCCTTTTAAAACTTTCCAAAGCTAAGTCTATTTTCTTAGATATCTTGATTTTTTCCTCTTTAACTGTTTTACTTCCCTTTTTTGGTGTAAGTGTATCTGGTGGTTCATCCATAGTTAAACCAGAGAACCCAAGTAGACATATTAAAGTGCGAGTAGTCTTACCTGTTGTATCCCAAAGACTCTTGGCATTTTGAACAATTTCCCAAGCTCTCTCTTCAAGATAATACTCAATTTCAGCATGAGCAAAAACTCTGTATGCAGCAGTTTTGGATAACTGACTCTCAGAATATGAACCTGTCGGGCTAATCTCAGGAATAAATTCCTCCTTTAACCTATTTAGCTCCCTGTTTAAAGTAAGAAATGTAGAAGATTCTGACATATTTCGATAACAACCTACCTCAAACCATTGAAAATAATCCGATTATCAACGAGTTCAGGTAGGTTAAACTCTACGTCTAAAACTTCTAATAGACTTTCACCCCACAATCTCAAACGATTGTAAGTTTCACGAATGTTCTTGGTTGTTCCTTCAACACCTTCTCTAAATTTGTTGTTTGATGAACATAATTTTTTTAAAGCTTCTTGAACTTTGTCTTTATGTCTTTCAGCAGATTGTCTTATGATTTCGTCTGAAAAATAAAAAACCATTACATCTAAAATTGCTCTATTAAAGCGTCTTCTATAGATTTTATCGTTGTTTAACCACATACGAGAAAAGTTTCTTTCTCCAAATATATTAATGGTTGTCTGTACTGCTTCTTCAAATTGGTTAACTACATTTTCAACATCATCATGTATGTTATCCCAATCTTTATTAAGTTCTTGACAAGTCATATCAAGAAATGCTTTCAGATTTCCCCGATATTCAGATAGGAAATAATGGAATCCTACATAACGTAATAGTAATTCGACATCTCGCATCCGAAAATCAGGATTTGGTGATTTGAATATTTTTTTAAGAGCCTGACTTTTAATTGATTGATCATCTAAGAAATTAATAAACAAACCAGGATGCAATGCTTGCCGAAGTTCTTGTGCAGATAAAGGTGTACTTTGTACATTCAAACGTAGAAAAATTTTATAAAGGAAATTTTCGCTATTTATATTCCGCAGAACTATAGTACGAATAGTTTGGTTATCAATATCATCAACCTCTCTACTCAAAAATAAATGACTTGTTAAATCCTCATATTTATACCCATTCATATCAGTCCTAAATTCTAAATTTTTTAATGCAAAGTTATTGTTTGTCGTTTCACTTCTACCATAAAATTGAAGAATAGTTAACAATCGTTGTTTACCATCAAGAACGATGAATTTACCTTTCTCCTGACGATTAACAGCTAATACTATTTGTGGTACTGGAAATCCAAGTATAAGTGATTCAATAAACCTACTTTTACGAGTTATATCCCAGGCATCTCTTCTTTGAAATCTTGGATTTAGCAATATATTCTCACGAATAAGTTGATCAAGTATTGTTGCTGTTGTCCAATCACTTCCCGAAACAACAATTTTTGATATTTCCTTTAGCTCGGATTTCAGGTTGATATTAGACTGAGACTCAATTTCTTGATCTTCATCTTCTTCAAAAAACTCTACTTCTTCGTTAGGCATAGTTTTAGTCTGCATAAAAATTTGAACTTGGATAGAATATACCTTATTAGTTAATTATATTCTATACTTGTTCAGTTTTACCTAAAGTCCTAAACGCTTCCTTTCCTCCCAAAAATGCTCAATCAAAACCTAACCCCCCTCATAGATGCCTTAAAAGCCTGTACAAGCCGTCCTCACGCACCCTTTTACACCCCAGGACATAAACGCGGTGCGGGCATTTCCCCAGTTTTAACTGATTTATTAGGTAAAGATGTTTTCCGTGCTGACTTAACAGAATTAGCAGAATTAGATAATTTATTCAAACCAGAAAATGCAATTCTCGCAGCCCAAGAACTCGCGGCGGAGGCTTTTGGTGCTGAAAAAACATGGTTTTTAGTTAATGGTTCTACCTGTGGAATTGAAGCTGCAATTCTCGCTACTTGCAGAATGGGAGAAAAAATAATTCTGCCACGAAATGTTCATTCTTCGGTTATTTCTGGTTTAATTCTTTCTGGTGCAATTCCTATTTTTATTCAACCTGAATATGATAAAGATTTAGATATTGCTCATAGCATTACACCGGAAGCAGTAAAAGCAGCATTAGCAAAACATCCAGATGCAAAAGCAGTGCTGACAGTTTATCCTACATATTACGGAGTTTGTGGAGATTTGCAAGCGATCGCACAACTCACCCACCAATACAATATTCCCCTTCTCGTAGACGAAGCACATGGCGCACATTTCCATTTTCACCCAGAATTACCGACTTCAGCATTAGCCGCAGGTGCAGATTTAACAGTGCAGTCTATTCATAAAACCCTCGGTGCAATGACACAGGCATCAATGTTACATATTCAAGGAAATAGAATTGATATTGATAGAGTCAATAAAGCTTTGCAATTAGTGCAATCTACAAGTCCTAGTTTTATACTCCTAGCTTCTCTAGATGCCGCACGTCAACAAATGGCTATTAATGGAGAAAAGTTGATGTTTGAGACTTTGCAATTAGCAGAAATAGCCAGAAGTCAAATTAATCAAATTCCCAGTTTATCTACTCCTCTTGCTGAGAAAGAAAAATCACCTGGATTTATAGATTTAGATAAAACACGATTAACAGTTAATGTTTCTAAATTAGATTTAACAGGTTTTGCGGCTGAAGAAATTCTTAATCAAATGGGTGTTACCCCAGAATTTTCCTCTCTTCAAAATCTGATATTTATCATTAGCTTGGGAAACACAAAGGAGGATATTAACGCCTTAGTTCAAGGAGTAAAAAGTCTAACTCGGATACCACACTTGACAGGTCAGTACAATATATGTAAATATAGGAACGATGATAAACTTGACTATATCTCTTGCCTTTCTCCTCGTGAGGCTTTTTTTGCTAATAGTGAAATCTTACCTTGGGAGAAAACAGAAGGAAGAATTTGTGCAGAAATTGTTTGTCCATATCCTCCAGGAATTCCTTTGTTAATGCCTGGAGAACTAATAACAAAAGCGAGTTTAGACGAGATCCAAAAAATTGCCGAATTGGGTGGTTTGATCACAGGTTGCGCGGATGAAACATTGAAAACTTTAAAAGTTGTCGCTGTTTGACGCTCCCTAACCTATAGATGGACTATTACGGCGTTTTATATAAAAATATGGATACAAACTTTGTTTCTAAATAGTAATATGTCAAAACAATTGAGTGATTTTCAGGTTTTCCCTAAACATATTGGCACTTGGTCAGGTTACTGGATCAGAATGGATGCTAATGCTCAAGAAACAGATCGTTTTGAAGCAGAAGTTACACAAAATATAGTTGATAATCAATGGTTGCAAACCAATACTTACCATTATGCTGATGGTAGAACTGTCACTAACAGTTTTGTTGGTAAGGTAATTAGTAATGATGAAATAGAAATAGAAGCCGTAGATGTTCCCACCTGGGCAAATTTTACCACTATCGCACGGGAACATGGAGATAGCATTATCATTTTTAATGTCTGGAATAAAGCTACTGGTAAATTATTTGCAACGGAAATGATTAATCTGGTGAATAACGATAATAAATATCGCACTAGCCAAAGCTTTACAGAAGATGGTCAATTGAAAGGCTTGATGTTGATAGTTGAAAAGCGTATTTCTTGAAAAGTTGATAGGTAAACAGTCAATAATACCGAGATACCCGAATTCTCAAAAAAAAAATCGGGTATCTATCTCATTTGATAACTGTTAAATTCCCTTTTTTACTAAGTCTTTATAGACAGGGGAATTGGGCTTAAGTAGATTCCGCACACTTTCTTCTAAATCCCCTTGTTGCAATAAAGAATCTCCCATCAAGACGGCATTAACACCAGCATCAGCAATCAGGGATAAATCAGCCGAAGTTTCGATTCCCGATTCGCTGATCACGATAATACCTAACTTTTGTAATTGCGATCGCCTCGCTGCCATTAATTGCTGAGTGGTGCTAACATTGACAGTAAAATCTTCCAAACTGCGGTTGTTAATTCCTACTATGCGTACGTCGTCTAACTTGAGTACCCGATCCAATTCAGTTAAGTTATGGACTTCCACTACAGCATTCATTCCCAAGTAGTGAATCACACGCAAAAAGTTATGTATCTCTCGATCTGAAAGAATAGCCGCAATCAATAATATCGCATCAGCACCCGCAGCCCTTGCTAAGTAAATTTGGCAGGGATCGAGGATAAAATCTTTGCACAGTAAAGGTAATGCTATTCGATGACGGATAGCACGCAGATACTCAAAACCTCCCTGAAAAAACTTTTGGTCAGTAACGACAGATAGACAAGTTGCTCCACCACGCTCATATGCCTTAGCGATCGCTACTGGATTAAACTCTGCTTTAATCAGACCTTGAGTAGGTAATACTGGTTTTACCTCTGCAATTAAACTAGGTTTATCAAGACTTTGCTGCACAGCTGTAAAAAAATCTCGTACAGTCGGAGCAGCTGTTAATTGACGTTGTAAAGAAGCTAAAGACATTTCTTGCTGCATTTGTGCGACTTCTAGCTTTTTTTGCCACACAATTTCTCTGAGGATAGGTTGCAGCCGACTATTAGAGATACTAACTGGGTAAATCATGGTGAGAATGAATTATGAATTATGAATTATGAATTATGCAATTTCATTATTCAATTTTTATCGTGAGGTGTGAGGAGAAATCTATCTAGGCATAACCTCAATTTTTAACATTCTCAGAAATGAATCCAATTTGACTTGAGATTAAACATTTCCACATCTTTTTTGGCAGGTTTATTTTGCTGGGAACCACCAAGTAGGCAATTATTTTTGAGCAATCTGATATAAGTGCGGTAAGGTATATATTCTATAGGGTTGTATCCTGAATAACGTAAAAGTAAAACACAAGCCCAGGAATATTTGCCAGATATAATGGCTTTGACTATTTGTTCAATTTGTTCGGTATTAATTTTCTTATTGATCTGTTTATTATAATCAGCAATATTTTGGCTCATAGTCATGCACTCCTTGATGTGTAAATAATGCCAGTCGATCAATTTGGGATTTTCCCTCTCAAGTCAGCAGCTTGAGGATTTAAATTGTAGATTGACAATTTGTGCCATCATTAAAACCATTGGCGCTGAAATCGTTTATCTTTAATCTAAAATCCCAAATCTAAAATCCCAAATCTAAAATCATATTGTCAATAGCTGCTCGGTTTTTTCCCATGTTTCAAATATTGCGGCGAAAATTACCCACCCTACATAGATGCTCTTGGTGGGTTTAGGAATCCCCGCAATCTGATTAGATAATAGTGGGAAAATTTTGCAAATTTATGGAGGGTTTGAGAAGTAATTACTGATTTTTTTGATTGAAAACCCAGTCTTTATTCTCCTCCACAATTTTCAGAACAAGTTAAATAAGACTAAACATGGCTGAGAGAAGCATCTGCTTACACAAAGACACATTTTAGAATCATCCAAAGTTGATGTTTGTTGAAAGTAGGAGCAGGTTTAACCAGCTAGTACAGCATTTTTGTTTGCCGAATAGATATTTAGCTAAACCCGCCCATACAGATTAACCGTATTGCAGAAGCTGCTTCTTTCTTAAGCCTACTCAAAGTTCAGCAATGGATACATGAACTATTTTTTGGTAAACCAGTCTATTTTTTCGCTCTTGAAATATTTTTGATTATTTTTAAGTCTGAGATTTAACTATCCTTCTCTCTGGTCATAGAGCAGAGCCTATCAGAAAACATAGTAGATTAAGTTTCTGTATTGGTAAACACATCCAGATTTAACAATTTCTATGCCTTTTGGTAGATATAAAGTCATCCAAAGGGAAGAAATCGAGAAAAATCTATTCCTTTTGATGGATGTATAAGCATAGTTGTATATAGTTGAATGCTGTAGAGGTAAAAATTAGACAAATTTTAGCTGAATAAGCCAAATTTCCTATCCACAGAGATTTTCGGGTATTCAGGTAAATGAACCACATTTTATATCTGCTGATTAGTTATTTTGGAAAACCAAAAATTGAGACATGAAATCATTCGATAAACATACTGGTATTTACAAAATGCTTACCTTCAGGCACTACTAAAAAGAGGATGTATTAGAAGTGTATCAAAATGTTAATATTTTTCCTATGAAACGGCAATTTACATAGTAGAATATCGGTTATGGATATCTGATTTCATGATTAACAGAATTTACGTAACTGGCATATTAGCAGGGTGTATCAGATGTCGAAAATATGTTGATAATACCAATTTATAGAGTTAGACGTACCCTCAAAGAGAAATTGAGTAGGATACTTGCGTCAGTCCTAATTAAGTTTTAATTTTCTCCAATAGAAAATGTATTTATCCTGAGTTTTTAGGGGTCTATAATAAAACAAGTAAATAATGGTAGTAATAAATTTTTACTATGCAACCAAAGCAATATATTTAGATTTTTATTGCTAAGATAGAAACCACTCTATTTTTTTTAATCACAACAGCATCATAATTTCTAAAGGTGGTGATTTTTAACCTAATTTAGGAAAAATCGATAATACCAATTAATTATCAGGAGCAAATACAGATATGAATTCAGGCGATTTGAGCTTAATTCAATCCAATTATCCATTAGCATCACAGTCAGAAGCAAAGTTGATATTTGCTGATTCTCTGCTCAATCAATCTGTAGATTGTGCATTTTGTTTAGGAGAAAACGCACAATTTCTTTATATCAATGATACACTCTGCCAACAGACAGATTATTCCCGCGAGGAATTACTGTCAATGTCACTGAGCGATTTAGATGTAGATTTTTCATTACATGATTGGTCAAAACAATGGCAATGGTTGAAAAGTCTAAAACGAATTTCCTTTAAATTTCGCTATCGCACCAAAAGAGGGCAAATATCTTCGACAGAAATCCATCTTACCTATATCAAAACTCCAGATAAAGAATTTAGCTGTGCTTTTCTGCGGGAAAATAATCATGACTTAGTAGAATTGAGTATCCAACAGTTTCTCGCCTCAGGTAAGCAAAGACAAGATTATCTCCAACCAAAAATAGCTAAATTTGAATCTAAACAGATTCATGAAGTATGGCGAGGGAAAAAGACTAGATTTGGTAATTTAATAGACGCTATTAAAGCTAGTATTTTTCTAATAAAAGGTACAAAAATTTGCTATGTTAATTCGGCAGTAGAGTTACTCACTGGCTATACAAAAAAGGAACTGTTAACGGATTTTGATCTGAGCCAATTGCTCAAAAGTAAAACATTAAAGCAATGTCAAAAAACCAATTGTGAATATCAGGAGATGAATATCCTGACAAAGAACGGTAAGCAGAAATGGATAGCTTGTGCTGTGACTCAGTTAGATGAGAAAATAGATGTTGATGGTAAACAACTTGAAGTGATTATAGGTATCGAGATCACCGATTACAAATATGCAGATTCAGAGTTACATCAGGCTTTAGAAAAAGCAAAACAACTCAGCGAATTAAGAGCGCATTTTGTTTCTATTATCTGCCACCAATTCCGTACACCACTAAACGTTGTCTACTTTTCTAATAGCTTAATCCAGCGACATATCCATCAATGGACAGGAGAAAAAATACAACCATTTCTAGAACACATTCAAATAGCAGTCGAACAAATAAACCAAATTCTGGACGATATTCTATCCTTAGCTAAAACAGAATCAGCAAAAATAAACTTGGAGCAGAAACCAATTGATTTACTTCAGTTCTGCGATGAGTTGCTGGCAAAAAGACTGCTGAGAAATAGCCATAACTCTATTAATTTTCACCGTCGAGGTAATTGCTCAAAAGCATGGATTGATAAAACATTACTCGATCTGATTTTGACTAATTTGCTTGATAATGCGATTAAATATTCTCCAATTGACAGCACAGTAGATTTAATGCTAAATTGTGAGGAGGGAAAAGTGGTTTTTCAGATTCAAGATCAAGGAATTGGCATTCCTGAAGAAGATCAAAAAAGGCTATTTGAGCCATTTTTTCGAGGTAGTAATATTGATAATATTCGCGGTACAGGACTAGGCTTATCGATTGTTAAAACTCTTGTTGACTTGTATAAAGGAGAAGTCACGTTTGCGACTAAGGTGGGGATAGGAACGACATTTACTGTGATGCTGCCTTCAATTCCCTATTTTGATGTTTGATTTTTAATTTACAACTGTGTTCTCTGTTCTCTATATGTTTCCGAAAACGACTGCTATATTTTCAAATCAACCTTAATTGTGTCTCGGCTTAATCATCAGCGAAGAGTTTAGTAATCATTCCCTTTGAAAATTTTATATTGGTTACAAAATGATACGCGAATCGTCGAAAAAAATTCTTGTGATTGAAGATGATGCATCTACCCGTAATATCTTCTTAATCGGTCTTGAGGCTGATGGTTTTGTGGCGATAGGAGCAGAAAATGGTCTGGTTGGTATCCAACAAGCACAAGAGCATTTACCAGATTTGGTGATTTGCGATCTGATGATGTCAGATATAGATGGTTACACCGTTGTTACTAAGCTGCGTCAAGATCATGTCACAGCTGTTATTCCGGTCATTTTTCTCACTGCTAGTAATACGATGGCATCTATGAGAAAAGCGATGGATTTGGGAGCAGATGACTATCTTACCAAGCCTTTGACAGTTAATCATTTGCTAAGAGCGATCGCAATCAGGCTAGAAAAGCTATCACTCCTTAGATACTCTTACGCTGCTAACTTTCATCAAGTCCCAGAATTGGCAGATAGTTCATTAAATTCTGAGTTCATCTTTCCGCCTGTTACCCACCTCAAAGAAGTTTTCGACTATATCGAAGCTAACTATGACAAAGGAATCACTTTGTCTGATGTGGCACAAGCTGTTGGTTATTCCTCGGCTTACTTAACTACCCAAGTAGGTAAAGAAACGGGAGAGACTGTGAATGTCTGGATTGTTAAGCGCCGCATGGCAGCTGCTTGTACCTTACTGAAAAATACTAATCAGACTATTGAAGAAATTGCTGCAAAACTCGGCTATCAAAATGCTTGTCATTTCTCCCGCCAGTTTCGTCAATATCACAAGTCATCTCCGACAATTTGGAGAAAACAAAATCAATTTGTGCAAATTCCCAAAACTGCAAAGCTACAAGTCATCAAAAACCGCTCGCCATTGGTGAATGATCTACCGTTAAGTAGTTGATCATATAATTAGGTGACAGGTGACAGGTGACAGGTGCTAGAAGCCTCTCATTGTCTAAGTTTTAGCATTCATTGATGTCCTAACCGCCTTGTTCATTGCTATATCAAAAAAACTCTCCGTGTGTCTGTGTCTCCGTGTGTCTGTGTCTCCGTGTGTCTGTGTCTCCCCATCTCCGCGTCAGCCTTAATAATCACGCCTACTTAATTAACTGTTTCTAGGCTTTGTTAATTGCTGTAATAATAGTTGTACCGCCAAGGCTAATAAACCAAGCGCCACGATTCCAAATATCCCAGTTCCTAAAGCGACTACACCCACAACTAAGGTACGGACAGCAGAACCAATATTTACTACCATCGGGTTATCGGAATGGATGGGTTTGCTCGCAAAAGTTGTAGCGATCGCTATCATCAAGGAATACATGGCAAATCCAAATCCGCCTGACATAGCCGCACCCATTATACAGCGTAGAGGAGTCGGTGGTACTTCGGCGTTAGTATCTGCGGAAGGGGTAACATTTGGTTCATTCATGGTGCGATTTTAATTCCATGTGTAATTGTCCGAGTGACAAATAATTCTAAATCTTGATCAGGAATTGCTTCTCGGATTTTTAATTTGACAATTTCTGCTTGTTCTGCCGATTCTACAATAGCAAATACTGAAGGGCCAGAACCAGACATCATTGTGCCTAAAACTCCTGGTTGAGTGGCAAATAATTCTCGCAGATGCAAAACTTGAGGATAAGCTGGCAATACTACCTTTTCTAAATCATTGTGCAGTTTTTGGGCGATTTCTACGGTATTTTTATTCACAATAGCTTTGACTATTTCTCCCGAATGGACTGCATTAGCACGATCTGCTAAATTTGCAGTATCTCTAATGTAAGTACCACCAAATTCTTGACGATAGGTGTTGTATGCCCAGGGAGTAGAAACTTCTAAACTCCGGTATTTGGCCAAGACTATGTGGATGTGATCTAAACTTGATAAAGGAGAGAGTTGTTCACCTCTGCCTGTAGCGATCGCAGTTCCCCCAGAAATACAAAATGGCACATCAGAACCCAGGGTAGCGCCTAATTCTTCTAATTCAGCAAAAGTTAGTCCCAGGTTCCAGAGTAAATTTATCCCCACCAACACCGCTGCTGCATTTGTGGAACCACCAGCCAAACCCGCTGCTACAGGAATTCGCTTTTTGATAGTAATGTCAATACCGCCAAAATTTCTAAATGCGTCGGCAAATTTTGTTGCCATTAGCGCGGCGGCTCGGTATGCTAAATTACTACTATCAGTCGGTACTTGTGGGTGGTTGCAGTGAACGCGAATCGTATCTGTGCTGGCAGCTTGGATATCAATTTGGTCTGCTAGGTCGATGCTTTGGAGTATCATTGCTAACTCATGATATCCATCAGAGCGATCGCCGATGATTTCCAAATATAAGTTGATTTTGGCAGGTGCAATTAAACTATAAGAACGCATATTAGTTAGGGTTTGCGGAAAAAGTTTTTCGTGAGGGATAGGAGTCAGGAGTCAGGAGTCAGGAGTCAGGAGTCAGGAGTCAGGAGTCAGGAGTCAGGAGTCAGGAGTCAGGAGTCAGGAGTCAGGAGTCAGGAGTCAGGAGTCAGGAGTCAGGAGTCAGGAGTCAGGAGTCAGGAGTCAGGAGTCAGGAGTCAGGAGTCAGGAGTCAGGAGTCAGGAGTCAGGAGTCAGGAGTCAGGAGTCAGGAGTCAGGAGTCAGGAGTCAGGAGTCAGGAGTCAGGAGTCAGGAGTCAGGAGTCAGGAGTCAGGAGTCAGGAGTCAGGAGTCAGGAGTCAGGAGTCAGGAGTCAGGAGTCAGGAGTCAGGAGTCAGGAGTCAGGAGTCAGAAGGAAGAGGGAAGAAGAACTGATTTGTGAGTGACACCCATTGTTCAACGCTGAGGTCTTCGGCGCGTACTTGGGGATTTATTCCTAATTGTTCCAGTAATTGAGTCAAGCGATCGCGGTCAATTACCGATTGCAAATTATTTCTTAACATTTTTCGCTTTGCCCCAAACCCCAATTTCAGCAGATTTTCCAACTTTTTAGGGTCATGGGCGGGAATTTCAATTTGACGAGGACGCAATCGCACCACTGCGGAATCGACTTTTGGTGGTGGTTCAAATGCAGCAGCGGGGACTGTGCAAATTAACTCACAACTAGCCAAATACTGCACCCTGACTGACAAAGCCCCAAAAGTCCTTGAGCCAGGTTTAGCATATAATCTTTCTGCGACTTCTTTTTGTACCAGTAGTACAATAGAATCAAAAGGTTCTGGGTTCGGGTGAGATATAGTACCGAGTAACTTTTCAATAATTGGCCCTGTAATATTGTAGGGAATATTGGCAACAACCTGATTCTGCTTTTGGAAATTGGGAAAAGCAGACAGTTGGGATGATAAATCTAGAGTCAGAAAATCCCCTTGCAACAGTAAAAAATTTTCCCTCTGACCTAGTTGTTTTACAAGTAATTTGCACAAATCGCGGTCAATTTCCACAGCCACTAGGGATTTAACTAGGGGTAACAACCGCCGAGTCAGAATCCCAGTACCGGGACCAATTTCCAAAATGCGATCGCTATTTTTACACTCTGCTGCCTTGACAATTGCGTCGAGTGCCTTTTCACTTTTTAACCAATGTTGAGCAAATTGCTTGCGCGGTTGAATCATCTATATTTTTTTCTCCTTCTGCCATTTGCTTTTTACCATTTTCTATCAACTCCGTATTTTTATCTTGACATTAATTAATTAATTAATTACATCTCACTTAAACATCAACTTTAGACATTTTTGTAAATGCATTTTTCTACTTATAGAAACATAAGTAAGCCTAACTATAGCGAGATAGCTAGGTTTTGAGTATGTATCAAAATAGAGTAACATAAGTCTTGAAAGGGATAAAAATATGAAATCCTTCACACAGTTGGCTATAGTTGCATTTTTGGGGACTGCTACCTTGGCCGCAATACCTCAAGATTCTCAAGCTATGAATAAACCACAAGCTCTATTTGCCTCGCCAACCCCCTCACCTTCTCCTTCACCGATTCCAACTCGTTCACCTAGTCCTACTCCTCCTCGTATGCAGTAAAGCAGGGGGCAGGGTGCAGGTAATTCTTACACCGGATTCCTTTGTTATAAGGTATATCATAGCCCCCTCATCGCTTGCGGGGAGGGGGTTGGGGGTGGGGTTCTTGTATCTCATGACACTGGGAAGTGCTGTAATTTTCCCCGCGTCTTCCTTTTTACCGTAAAGACCGAAATAGCACCCGCCCCGGATTTTCTTCCTGATTAATGCGTGCATACACTCGCAGACAAGTTAAAACTTCTCCTGGTGTACCTCCACAGTCTAATTGGATGTCATCTTTGGAAAAAGTACAATTATCAGCATACAGTCCTGATAATTGTTTAATGCGGATATCATGACCTGCTTTAATGGCTTTATCCGCAACTTTTTTGAGGATGCGTCGTGATTCTTGTTGTAACTTTCCCCACCAGGAATAACGCTCGGCTGGGGGAATAAATACTAAGGAATGGATAGCTTCATCCATGTCAATCCAAGCACGTAGATTGAAGATAGGGTCAGTATTTTCCTCAGTTTTTTCGGTACGTTGCAAGCGATCGCTCAATGCTTCAAGATAGAGATGGCGCTGTTCTGGGTTGGTGTGTAAAGAAACGACATCAAAACTAAACACGCTCTTTAAAGCATGATGTAAATTTGGTTCTATCTCAATACATTTAATATATAGAAGTAGAAACCCAGCTAATAACTGTAAATCACCAGTTGAATAAATCTGGGTTATCTCTGTTTTCAAAAGTGCTTTTTTAGATAAACATAGCCCTTTAGCTTGGACAGTTCCACTCAATCCAGGGTAAATTAACTCATCACGAATAAAGGGCAATTCATCAAGATTTTGATTGTCTTCAACCGCGCCAACTTCTTGCGCCATTACCCCAGCCAACTGTCTCCAATGTGTAGCTAAATCTTCAGGAACTCGCAGTAAACAGCGTTGAATTTCATTCCACAAATCAGCATCTGTTTGACTTTGTAAAGGAGAATTTCCTAGATAAGAATTTAGTTTTGAGTCAGCATTGAAAGCTTTTTGCAAATGAATTAATTTTAATTCACTACTATCCTCAACCTGTGCAAATGGTATCGGTCGTAAAAGTTCATAAAGTTCTTGCAAAACCTGATCACATAACTCAATTCCTGGGTCTTGTGGATATTCCTCCCGCACCTGATTTAGTGCCGCTTCTAGTCCGTATAAACCAAATCGTAGCACTTGGGCTAATTCTGAATTTTCTATTTCTATTAATTGACGTAAATGCTGCATAATGAAGCTGAGAAATAGTGAATTTGCAACGCATGAGTAGGAGAGACGCGGGGACACGGGGACGCAGGGACGCGGAGATTCATTTGTAGCTTTAATTAAGTGAATTGATATGACAGGGAACAGGTGACAGAGAACTCTTCTAATTACGAATTACGAATTACTTTAATGTATTCCACAAAAAGGATCGCGTTCTTTATCAACTTCATTGGGTTGTAATTCCAGTTCTGCACGATAAACACATCCTTCTTGTTGGAGACATTCTTGATGGTGTGATGTCCAGTAGGGAACTTCACCAGCGTGCATTCGCAATATACCTTTGTTGTCGAGAGTAATATGATATTGACAGGGATAATCTGTAGTAATATCTGGCTTACTCAGTGAACCAATGCGTATCCATTTTTTTGTATTAGTTTCGCTATCCGTTTGGTAAACATAGAAAGTGTGTTGTCCACTTTGGGGGAAAGGTGGTAAAGCATTACTAATTAAACCTTTTCCCGCTTCCGTTACACCATCTTGTAAATAATGAAATGTTTCTAGTCGTTTATTTTCATTATTATCAACTGCAAATACTAAATGATAGGCATTTGGTAGATCAACTGTTGCTGACTCTAAAACATTGATAGCAATATCACCATCATTTAAGTCTTTATAGTAACCTTCAACGGCAATATTCCACTTTAATTTACCATCAGCGAATAAATCTGATGATTCTAAATCTTCTGATATAGCGTAATTGACATCAATACCAGCAACATCTATTAAATAATGTGGATTTCCTTGACATAGCAAAACGCTAAATTGTAGAGTTTGATCAATTTCAAATTGAACTTTAATTTGTTTGAGAAACTGTGCTTCTTCCATTCCTAGTTTCTCCATTAAAGTTTTCCCATCAAAGCTACCCCAGAGACGTAAATCTCCATCTTCATAGTCTTGACGATAGATAATATTTGTTAATTGTATACCTTGCCAATGAGTACGAACTTTAGCGACGCTTTCCCCTGCTGCAAGTTGATAAAGTTCTTGTCCAGCGTTAAATATTCCTAAGAGTTCGTTACTTTGGGTTTTACGTTTGAAGTTACAAGGTAAATAATAAAATAGGTTTTTAACATCTATCTCTAGTTGGTTTGCACCTTTACGCAGTAGACTTTTTGATTCTTCAGGATCAAATCTTAATCGGCGTAACTTTTCGGCATAACAAGCACCCGCAGAAGTAGCAAGTTTGGTAAATTCTAAAACAAAAGTAATTCGTTCTGGGTTCCAAACAAAAAAGGGAGATTTGCTAAATTCTTGGTAAATTTGATTTTGTACCAAGTCAAGATTGCAAGTTTTGCCAGAGAGAATTAACCAATCTACTTTTTGACTATCTCCAGAATCTAAGCGACTTTCCATTAGTCCTTTTGCAATTCCAATTGCTTCTTTAATTGGTGAAACTGCACTGCGTTCAAATTGCTGACTATCTATTGTCAGAGAAATAGCATCAGGAATGATAACTTGAAATTTAATTCCACTTTGGGCGAGTAGTTCACTAATTTGTTGTTCAGAAAGAGTAAACACAAATAAAGAACCGTCACTGAGTGGTTTTTGTCCTAATTTGAGTTTAGCAGCTTCGGCATGATCCCAAAGTGTGTAAAATGTTTGTAAGCGTTGGGGTGCTTGTTGCCAGCGGGTTGGTAATACTTTTTCGGCTGTATCTAAAGCATCTTTGAAAGCAACGTCACCTTCGGGATTTTCTTTATCTACACATTTCAATAAACTGCCAGTTTTAAAGTTACCTTCTTCTAAAAAGCGTTCATTTAATTCAGAGTTAATTAAATCATCTAATTTATCGCTTTCGATGTCTCCATTAGTTAATGCTGTTAAAAGAAAATCAGCCAGGGCAATTTTTAAAAGCCGGAAAATTCGTAAAGTGATTAATTCACCACCTAATTGTAAATGCCCAGAAGAACCTAATAATTTAGGAGTGAGTTTATAGTAACGTCCGCCTAAACCTCGGTCTTCATTATCAGCAAAAAATGGAGTTTTATCTTCTAATGTTAGTTCAATTAAAGCTAAATCTGTAGTCCCACCGCCGATATCCAAAACTAAAACATTTTGTGACCATTTATTCCCATTTTGGCGACAGCGAGTTTTAAAAGATTCGATCCCAATATTTAAATTTCCCCCAAATTCTCGCCATAAAAAGAATATGGCCACAGATACAGCTTCATCATAGGCTGTTTGCACATCATCAATTCCCAATTGTTCCACCAGTTGTTTAACTTCTTTGCGAACTACTGGAGGTGCTACTGTCGGGTATGTGACAACTGCTGTTAATAAATCTCCTTCAGAAAATCTGCGTCTAGCGCGTTGGCGATAATCTTCAGTTAATTCGATTAAATGCGCCCAAGCTGCTTGAATTAGTTGATTAACTTGAATATTTTCTTCTTCCCCATCTATGATTACCGGAAAAGTGCGATTTTGACCAAAGTAGCGTTTGGGGGAGTGGTGAAATCGGCTAATAATTTCTTTAACAGAAGTAGTTGTACCTTGCGGGTTTGTCTTTGACGCACCGTATGCGATCGCTTTTTTTCGATTATCTCTTGCTTCTCTACCCATTCCCAACTTTAATGGCGCTAGTTGCAATACTTCCATTTCACTGGGAATTTCTGTATCTCGTCTGTCAATATCTAAAACTATAGGAATTAAATTCTGTGATTCTAAAGTCGGGACACGAAAGACTTCATGATAGATTTGATAAAGTTTTTTGCTGACAGCACGACGAAATCTGTCACTGTTTCCTAAACATAATTCGATTTGGCGAATAGCTTCTAAAAATTGCTCTTTGTTATCACTTTCAAAAACTTCACTTAACTGTTCTGGTTCAATTTCTAAATTTTTGCTAATATTAGCAATAAACTTTTCCCATTCACCCACACTTACATCAGGTAAAGCAGAAATGACAGGAGAATTTAACCATTCTGCTAAACGTTGACGTAATCGGAGTTCTTGTTCTCGTGGTAAAATTTCCGCAATTGGAACTTCAATAGGATCGAAAAGTGTAACTGTAGAGTTAGAAGTCCCAAAATCTAAAGCAAACCAACCTGGAAATCTTTTTTTAGATTTTTCGTTCAATTTTTCACTCAATTGCTGACTTAATTTATTCAGATAAGTATCTAATTCAAAAGGGTTCATGGGCGTATCCATTGCTATTGTTTGAAAATCTGGTGAAAACCAAAGATTACAGGAAACACTAAGATGCTTGCGGATAGATAAAATTGGATTTCCGGTAGCATTAGAATCAAAATACTCAACAATTACCTGTAAAGTACAGTTTACTACTTCTGTTATAGGTTCCTCTAACTGATAAGGATATTGACCTAGTTGACATAAGTTAGAGATTTTTTTAGGTGTAGACGAGTTAAAGTGTTTATATTTTTGTTGAATTTCTGCGGCTAGTTTCGTTGGTGTCCCTCTGACGGTGCAGATAATGCGAGAAATATGCGGAATATTGCTATTAGCTGCCACAATTTGAATAGCAGGTAAATCCAAACTTTGATTGTCTTTAACACGCAGTTGATAACGAGGTGGAAGGCTAATTTCCACAGGCATTATGTAGGTTCCTTATTAGTCATTGGGAAAATTATCTCTGGTGTAATTTTGTCTATTAAAGATACTCATAGGTATCACTTTCCTTAATTTCAGCAATACCTGAAAGAATCTGTAACCAAGTGGGAATTGCTAACTCAGGAGGCGCGTCTCCTGCTGCAATATATCGGAGTAATTCTTCTTTTTTAGATAGATTTTGTAAACTGGGAATAATTTGATCCAAAATCCCTTCTAATTCGGCATTAACTTGCTGATTTACTTCGCTGACATATTGGACAAGATGAAGACTGGCGCTGGCTGTGATTTCATCTCGCAGACGTAAAACAAACATTTGATGATTAGCAGCACGAGGTGAATTTTGGTTTTTATCTGGCGACCAATCAAAAATTTGCCCAATGTTGTGTTTCTCATCTCGTCGCGCTAGGGGAAACATCATCTCTGGTGAAATCGCTTTATCTTGGCTGTTGATTTCTAAGATAATTGCTTCTTTCCATTGATTAGGATCGCATCCTAAGAGGAGTTTATAAAATAAGTCTGCTGCTTCTACTCCAAACCTTTCTTCAATAAATTGTTCGATTTCTGGCTTGAGAATGTTCTGTAAATTTTCCCGTTCTAAAACTACTTGACTGGCTAATTTACCTAACAAGTCTACCACTGCCTGACGAATGCGATCGCGGGCAAAATCTTCCAGTTCTTTAATGGTCTTTTCAAACTCTGGATAAAAGTCATCACTTTTTGTAGGTAAGGAATTATTAATCCTATTTCCTCGGTCAAATAATTTCCCCGCCGCGCCTTTAGATTCTGCTAAAGCAATTGTCCCATTTTGGGATTTATTAAATAGTAAAGTCCACTGACTCCAATTGAGAATTCGATAAGTCAATTCGTCTTTAATTACATCACTGACAACAACTCCCCGCCGATCTTTGAGTGGTTCTTTACCCAAATCTTTTTGAAAGTTTCTATAAGCTTTATCTAAACTTTCAATTCCTAACCGCAATTCAACTAAAGCCGGATTATCAACTGTGGGGATACCTTGTTCGTGAATTTCTTCAATGATATCTTTTAGCTGTTCCTGTTGCTGACGGACTACATCAGCCGCCCTCCGAGTATCTTCATATAATTGCTTTAAACCATGTGTAGCTACATGATTTTGAATCAATTCTCGCAGTTTACTAATACCGCCATCTTGGGCAAAATAACCTAACTGTCTACCTAGAGTATTCCGCGTCTCAGTTATTAACAACCTTTCGCTTAATTTACCCCATTTTTGTTGTATTCGCTTCGACCGTTCTAGATAATCAGGATAATCTAAGTTAGCAATAAATTCTTCCGAACCAGCTTTAACTGTTGTCGAACGTTTTGCTAGTTCAGCTAATCCTAACAATGGGGATAATAAAACGATGCGGTCTTTTTGGCTAGTAAAAGCTTCCGCCCCATCAATAATAGTTTGTAAAACTTTCAATTTTTGGAAAACTATATCTGTCTGCAAAGGTTGAGAATTGAGATGATCTTCAATTAGAAAATCCAGTATTCTTTCGCCACCTTCACTATCTAGCGGTAATTGGTCAAAACGTCCCACACCAACAAGAATTAAATCTTTTAAATCTTGTCCTGGGCGTTGCTGCTGCATCATCGTGAAGATTTTATTAGCGCGATCGCTCCCCGGTGATTTACCATTGAGCAACACTAGAATCGTCTGTACCTGCGCCAATTCCCGCAGTGACAAAAAGGTATCCCTTGCACCGGAATTCGCCGCCCCCAAGCCGGGAAAATCTAACAGCACAAATTCTTCAGCACCATTTACATCCCAAATTTCCTGTGATATTTTCACCTCAATATCAACACGGCGAATCAGGAGAAAGCTATTTTGTAATAATTGCGTTTGTAGTCTTTGGGGCGCACTTGGTAACCGGATATGGGCTGGAGGTAAATCCTCAAATTTGAGAGTTTGGATAGCCATGGGCATTTCCGTTAGTTGTAATCCCTCATGGGCTGTAGCGGCATCAATGTGATAATGACTACTACATAGAGCCTCACCATAAGCTTGATAAGCCCGCAAAAATAACACCAACTCTCGCAGCAAATAGCGTAACTCTAGATTACTTGAGCTTTTCCAGGCTTCCTCACACCAGATAGAAATATCTTTGCCAGTTTTGATTTTGGAGACTTGTAACAGTGGAAGTCCGGCGGCAGTAGCGCGGCGGTTTGCTTCCCCCAACATGAAGTGTAAACACTCATTCACCCCTTCATGAGATAAATACTCCACCGTGTAATTATCTATTTTGGTGGTAACAAAGCCATCTTGGGGCTTAATATGAATAGCAGTAACGTTCCCAGTTGTGGGATTTTCGCTGACGGGTAAAGCATCTGCATAGCCAATCAGACTACCCAGCAGCAAACTTTTACCGCTACTGAATTCACCCATAACGCCGATTTTAACGGGTGAGGTAGCCAGTTCTATAGTTTTCTGTGCAGCCTCCCGCAGGCGCATTAAACAATCATCGAGGCTAGTAGGAACCCAATCTTCTTGTTGGGAAGGACGTTGGGGTACTGAGTCAATTTTCCTGAGGATAAATTCACCGTACTCTTTAAACCGGGCCAGCTTGTCTGGTTCCATAGAGTAGTCGTCTGCCTTAGTTCATTTTCTGTGAGGGTTATAACACAAAAAATGTAAATCTCCACTCTTCTTGCAACCAGATGAACTCATTTACCGGAAAAAAAGCAGGATTTACAGGAATTTTAATGTGAATGAACTACATTTTTTTCTCACGCAGAGGCGGGGAGATGGAGACACGGAGAGATGGAGAGATGGAGACACGGAGACGCGGGGAGATGGAGACACGGAGAGATGGAGACACGGAGACGCGGGGAGATGGAGAGATGGAGAGATGGAGAGATGGAGAGATGGAGAGATGGAGAGATGGAGACGCGGAGACGCGGGGAAAATTAAGAATTACCTGTTCCCTGTTCCCTGTTCCCTGTTTACGAATTACGAATTATTCTCGTATCCAAAAACTTCAACTGCTGATATAAAGAGCGAATTTGCGGTAAATTTACACCAGCAGTTTCGGCTTTTCGTAATGGGTTGCCAAAAATTGCTTCTACTTCTAAAGGACGACTTTCATCAAAATCAATTTTCATGCTGGTGCGGTAGGGTTTCATCTTGATAGTGTAAGAAAGCATTGTTTGAATAAAGCTTTCAGGAATTGAACGCCCTGTACTTTTCGCCCCTAATGCTACTTCATACATCAACTGTTCAACTAACTGACGAGTGTGAATATCTGCCATTAATTCATCGGTTCTGGCATTAAGAATTACAGATAATCCGTTGTAGGGAATATTCCAAACTAGTTTTTTCCAACGTCCTAACAGCAAATCTTCTGCTAGTTCTATTGATATGCCCGCATTTTGAAAATCCTCAGCAATTTGCTGCATTTTTTCTGTAATTCCTGTGGGATTATAGTTAGATGTATATTCACCCAAGGTAATTTGTCCGTAGTCTAAATGCCGAATATGTCCTGGGGCAACTTTGTTGGAACAAAGAAAACATAAACCACCAATAATTCTAACATTTCCGACAATTTGAGAAATTTCTTCTTCTATGCCCAGTCCATTCTGCAATACCAACACCACTCCATCATCCTTGATCACTGGTGGTAATATGTGCGGTAGGCAGTAGTTTTGTGTCGTTTTTAGCGCTACTATTACTACATCACAGCGAGGCATTTTTTCTACGTCACTGTAGGCGAAAACTTGGGGGAGGGTAAAGTCACCGTCTTTAGACTCTATGACTAAACCATGTTGACTCACCTCTAAGTAATCACTTTTGAGCAAAAAGTGGACTTCATTACCTGCTTTTTGCAGTTTAGCGCCATAAAAACCGCCTAATGCACCAGTTCCCAAAACGGCGTATGTACGATTACCCATTTCATCTATAAACAAATCTTAAGAAAATCATCAGAGGATATTGTACCAGGATTTTTTTTAATAAAAGTTAAACATGATTTACTATTCTTTAGAACCTTTGGCAGATACGAGGTGACATCAATGGCGGATATTGTTGATATTGCAGTTAGTAATGATTCGTTTAAAACTTTGGTGGCAGCTGTCCAAGCTGCTGGTTTAGTGGAAACATTAAAAAGTCCTGGTCCATTCACTGTGTTTGCACCAACTGATGATGCTTTTGCTAAGTTACCCCCTGGCACAATTACAACTTTATTACAAAATATTCCTCAGTTAGCACGGATTTTAACCTATCATGTTGTTCCCGGAAAGCTGACCAAGGCTGATTTAGCAAAATTGGGTACGGTTACTTCTGTGGAAGGTTCCCCGATTAAAATTAATTGTGATGATGGTTTTGAAGTGAAAAATGCCACAGTTTTAGCAGCCGATATTGCCGCTGATAATGGTGTAATTCACGTTATCGATACTGTAATTTTGATGGGTTAATTCAGCTATGGTGGGTGCTGCCCACCAGATATGTTACAAATTTTAGTCAGGTGAATTCTTATGAATTCTTTAAATTATGTAAAAAAATCATGTGATTAATCACTTTGCATGATACTCTAAGTATAGTTAAATAAATAAAATTTAGAATTAAATTTTAAATTAAATTTTAAATTAATAATAAGCTAATCTTACCTACCACAAATTAATGCTTGATTTCCAAACTTTAGCTGAATTCTCTCGTACAAACTGTGCAGGTATTTGTGCATTCCTTGTTCCTGCGAACGTACTCGCCACATTGTTAACACTTATCCTCACATTCATCAACCGCCCAATAGTTCAAGTATGGCAAGCTGTAGGATTTGCCAGTATATTTGCTTTCATCATGATTATGCACGTTTATACTTGGTTTATTATTGGTGTGGTGATGTTACCAACTTATATTTTACTGGGTCTGGCAGTTACTTGTTTGTTGACTAATGTAGCTGCAATTCTGTGGCGGATAAATTCTCAACAATTAATTTATCGCTGGAAGTAGGAATTTTACGAACAGACTTCCCAAAGTGCTTCGTAGAGAAGAACGACAAAAATACAATTTATTGAGTACAGGACTTACGCAAAACAGAACGGAAGTATGGGTAATTCATGAATTACCCCTACGCAATAATCAGGTTTTGAGTTCAATCTTGCGTAAGTCCTATAGTAAGTAGGACATAGAAAAAACTGGAAGAGTAATCAAAAATTACTCTCCCTATTGATATGATTAGCTGTTAACTAACGGCTATTCTTTGTAATTGATGAATTACTTACCACCAAGATTGAGATTTATAGTTGCTGTGGTTGTTGTATGAGTCATGGCGGGATTTGCGTTTGTGGTGATTATGGCAAGAATGATGACCACCTCCAACAACAGATTGCAATTCCTGAGTAGCTAGTTCATCCAAAAAGCCGGCAGCATCATTAAATAATTCATAACCAGCAGGAAGCAGTTTAGAAATTTGGATATTAGCCATGAGAATTCCTCCTTATATTTCTATGTGAGTTTTTTGCAACTCATTAGTAAGATTCGACTTGATTTCAAGTAATCTTATTTATCATGATTCCAAATAAAATCTCGTAAATCAAGACTTTGATATCAATCACATAGACATAATTAATAGAGTTTTTTCTAGAAATTATTCCTAATATTCAACCTAGTACAGCGTTCTGGGAATTAACAATTAATAATTAAAAAGCATATTTCACAAGCTTTTGAGTTGAATCTCTCTGGTTAGTTATTTTTGCCATGCTGCACTAGCAATTTATTTGATCAGCAATAAGTACAAAAGTGCAAATAATTTACAGACGGAACTGCTAGAATTCCGTCTAATATCATGTTCGGCTAAGTAAGACAGTGTACCGGGGACGCAAGCTACGCGTAGCGCGTCCTAGAATAAGGGCTAAAGCCCTTACTACAAGCTCATACTAAGAGAGAATTAAATCTACAGTGGCGCTCAAATTCTCAACGATTAAGTCTGGTTGGTAAAGTTCTAATTGGTTGCGATCGCGGATTCCACTTTCTACGCCCATTACTTTAATACCATGTCTTTTCGCAGCGGTGATGTCGGCTTCTGTATCCCCCACCATCCAAGTATCAGCAGCAGGGGGAAGTTCCGCTAATGCTTTGGCCATCAATAGGGGTTTATCTTCAATGTCACGGGTTTTTACATAGTCGTTACTGAGACAATAACGGCGATTGTCTGGAAAAAATCTACCTAAATTATATTTATTGAAAGCGTAGTCCAGTTCCCGCACGCGACGCATCGTCATCACTACCAAATCAATCCCAGCTTCTTGAACTTTGGTGAGGGCTGCTTCGGCTCCAGGAACAAGGGTATCATACTCAAAGTAAGGTTCTGTATGTACTGTTTGCTTGCGGAGAAGAGAAAATTGTTGTGCCTGTTCTGCATCTAAACCTGATTGTAAGGCAATTTGCTTTTCGGGGGTGTGCGATCGCTTGAGTTGCCAAAATTCCGGTTTAGAAAGTTCTGTCACTACTTGATCAGCATATCGGGTTTTGTCCAAGCACAATTGATAAACACGATAGTACCGCTCAGAAACATCCATAATCGGTCCGTCGAAATCAGTAATTAGTCTCAGCATTAGTAAATAATGGGAATTTTTATGAACATTATCTCAGTCATTGGTTGATACAAATTTGATATCAGGTATTTTTTGAAATCCTATGACTGACAAATCCGCGTTTAATTTGTTCGCTTTCAATGGCTTCAAATAAAGCGCGAAAGTTTCCTTCCCCAAAACCTTGGGCTTGGGAACGACGTTCAATGAACTCAAAGAAAAAAGTCGGCTCACAAAAAATCGGCTGGGTGAAAATTTGCAATAGTAAAGCCCCTAAAGGAGCATCTTTTTGACAATCTACCAAAATTTCCTGTTGTGCGATCGCTTGCAGTTCAGAAGGTGACAGAGGAACCTCTAAACGCTCTTGTAGCTGAGAGTAATAGGTTTGGGGGACAGAGAGAAAAGATAAACCAGCAGCCCGAAAACGAGCGATCGCACTCACAATATTAGGCGTGCGTAAAGCAATATGTTGAATTCCCGCCCCCCTGTTCACATCTAGAAACTCCTGAATTTGCGAATTAGGTGAAGCCGGCTCATTAATCGGTAACTGTACGCCACCATTGGCAGAAATCATCACCTGACTGGACAAAGCCGAGCGATTGGTTTGAATTTTAAAACTTTGTTGGGGTTGAAAATCGAGAATATTTTCATACCAACTCACAGCAGCTTGTAAATCACCGACTTTCACATTGAGAACCACATGATCTATACCCGAAAAAGTCTTGTGTAATTGAGAATTGGGGATTGGTGAAAGATTTTTCTCCCCATCCTTTGCTTTTACTTCCTGTCTTTCCATCAAAGTATGAGTCAACCCACCCCAAGCCGCAATTTTGGCGAATTTGATGGATATCTCATCTTGAACAGGTTGCAAGACTTTAGCACCGTTTGCAGAAGCTCTTGCTGTCACCGTTTCTACATCTGTCACCAGAAAAGCCACATCTGCCACACCTGGGGGGTGATGACGCAAAAACTCAGCTACCGGACTGGTGGGTAACAATGGTGAAGATAGTAAAAAATAGACATTGCCATTTTTGACAACTTCCGTGCAAGTATGAAACGATTTCCCCCGATCAACAAGAGTAGGGAAAATTGAACTCACTACCGATTGAAACCCCAGATACTTGACAAACCAATCTCGCCACCATTGGGCATCTTCTACATAAAAGTGAACGTGATCAATTTGGAGCATAATCTCTGAAAATCCAGCGCAACAGCTTATATACAGTCAATTGTGCCTTTTATACTAGATTTTCATCTATTCCCTCAGCAATAATCATGAACTTAGAAAAATAGGTGACTATCCGGTTGAATATTAATTTCCATTGGTACAGCTTGAGGTTCGGCAGATAACGCATAAAAAATGGCATTAGCAGCAGTTTCGCAACTGAGCATTTTTTTTCGGTCTACCTTTAAACTCACATTGTCCCAGAAAGAAGAATCTATGCCCCCAAAGTAGAACAGGGTGAACTTGACTCCAAAACGCTTAAGTTCTTCCGCCATACACTTGCTAAAACCAACAACGCCAAACTTAGAAGCAGAATAAGCCGCAGCCATTGACATCGAATGCTTTCCTAGAATTCCCACCACATTACAGATATGACCAGATTTACGTTTTTGCATCTCTTCAGCCGCAGCTTGAGTGGTGTAAAAACTGCCTTTTAAATTTAGATCCAGCATCCTATCTAAATCGCCTGGTTCTATACTGTTGTAAGGTTTAAGGACACCTGCACCAGCCGCATTTACCAAAACATCGATTTGACCAAACTGGTCCATAGTTGCTTGTATTAATGCCTTTACCTGTTGGGGTTGAGTAATGTCTGTGGGAACTGTCAACACTTCCCCTGATAACTCATCCGCCAATGTTGCGAAATTTACTGCGTCTCTAGCTGCTAGTACCAACTTAGCTCCTGTGGGCGCAAGTTTCCGAGTTAAGGCTGAACCAATACCGCCCGTAGCACCGACAATGACAACGACTTTATCCTGCATCACAATATTTACATTTCTTTACAAACCATTTTTAGTATAGCAACCGCCAAGGTACTTAGGATATTAACTGTAGTGCTAACGCACGGCGTAAGCCATTAATCAAACCTAGACACAACAAGACTTTCGATTCTGTCACCTGCTGTATATAAGCTAATAATCAAATCATTCAAGTTGCATCCCCGTGTCCCCGCGTCCCCGCGTCTCTCCTTCTCCGCGTCCCCGTGTCTCCATTTCTCCGCGTCTCCGCGTCTGGGATTTAACGTATAGCTACTTCCCATTTTCTGTCTGTTTGCTTTAGCTGCAAAGAACTGCAAGACTGTAAAAACTTCATATAAGTAGTATTGATTTTTAATTCTTTGATTTGCTCAGTGATGGTTTTACCATGTTCCTGATTAAATTTAGTGCCTAAAATGCTAATATCAATGTATTTCTGAGGATGGTTTTTTGTTAACTCTTCCAGTATTTTTTTAATTGCTGACTCCAAATCTGCTGAAGTATTTATACTAGATAAAAATCCCTGACTATTACTCCTCTTAGATGTACTTATTTCCCATTTTGCTCCTTTTTGCCTGAGTTGGAAACCACTGCAAAACTGCAAAAATTGTATATAACTACCACTAATCTGTAATTCTTTTAGTTGCTTAGTAATGGCTTTACCATATTCCTGATTAAATTTACTACCTAAAATGCTCACATCAACGTATTCATTAACAGATTGCTTAATTAATGTTTCTAGAATTCCATGAAGCGCTTTTTCTAAATCAGCTTGGGAATCAATACTCGTGATTATATCGTTGTGATTATTTAATGTATTGTCGGCTTCATCATCCCCAACCTCAATTAGATTTTTATCAAAAACTGTCACATAAAAATCAGATGAATCATCAACTTTATGAATTACAAAATCAGCAGGATAACGAGTAAAAATATCTTTGGGTTTTTTCCCAGGTAAATGAGTAGCAATCACTTGACTCATATTAATTTTGTGTTTGGTATTCAGTAACTGAAATACCTTAGAAACCTTCACCCATTGATTTCCAGTCGATTCTTTTTCATCGTTAATTAAGACTTTGAGGATCTGAAGTAACGAAGGTATTTCTGGTAAAGGTTTAACGCAATGGGTTTTAGTTTCTCCTGTAAAGCTATTGAATAAATTGATATTTTCTCCATGCTGACTAACTTGATATACTATTAATCCATGTTGCTGTAAATTGTTGCATAAATTAGTCATCACCTTATCTGATGAGCAAACCAAAACTTCTTTCGCATTGGGATAGCGTTCATGAATTGAGGAGCCAAAAGCAATCATTTTCCCATCTGCATTGTCTCTACCAGCAGGAACATGAATCAAATCATAACCGCGTTCATGTAATTCTACATCTAGCTTGCCGCGATTACTCCAATTAGCAAAGGCAATTTTTACTTGAATTGGACAATTACAAATTGTTGTGAAAAACTTTTCTGTATTGCTATTAATTTGTAAATTTTCGGCATCTAAAAGTAAAACGGCTATTCCTACTTGCTGTAAAGATGGGACAAATGTAGGATGTAATGACCCGTTGAATGCAGATGTTACAGGATTGAGTTGCCGAATCTTGGTGATTAGTTCTAATAAGATTGGTGAATGAAAAGCTTCAGTAACAACAATGGCTTTTAGGTATAATTGCAGCTTGTGCAACAACTCTTCCCAACCTTGAGTTTGGCTGAGTAATGCGGTAAACTTTGCGCTCAAAGCCGATTGATTAGAATTACTTTGCCATTGAACTTTTCTATACTTTTCCAATAATAATTCTGGCTGCTGTTGTTGAATAGCAATGATTGCTTGGCAGACATGAGCGGCAATTTGGGTTAACAAGGCAGAATTATAGGTAGTCAGCGATCGCTCATTATTTGGCATGGCTCATACATTAGAGTAAGGCATCCTGGCGGAAATCACTATTAAAGCTGGTAATTTATATCGTGTCGGCTTGAATACTTATACTATCGATCAAACTGGTAATAGGTGATGGGCAACTGATCATGGAAATATAATTATTACCAATTACATATTACCAATTACCCATAAATATGTTATGAGTGATTGACCAGACAAGATATTACTCATTTTAGATCGAGTGCAGAAACTAACTGAAGATCAGTAAAATTCCTTAACCAATACTTAACTGTGCATATTTTCGCCCCAGATAACTTTTACCACAATAAAGGTATCTAATTCACCAAATTCGGGAATATAGGATTGGATGAAAATTAAAGTAAACTTATTTGGTTGTATTAAATACAGGAGACTGAGGCATAGCACAGAGGAAGCAGAGGACAAGACGGAAATATCCCCAATTACCAAGACCTAGAACTTAGAACTTTAATGTTCGCTAGTACCCACCAGAAATAATGCCACTACTTACAAATATTCGCAGGCGTTCTATTCTTTCTCTGGCTATTATTCTCCCCATTGGACTTTTATACAGCCACTATCGCTATTCTATTTGGTGGTTGAACCAAGAGGTAGGAGGGATTTTCTATGAGATATTTTGGTGCTTGTTCGCCTTTGTGTTTATTCCCACTCGCCGAGCAGTTTGGCAAATCCCTATATGGGTATTTATAATTACTTGCTCGTTGGAGTTTATACAATTGTGGCATCCACCATTTTTAAATTGGGTACGTTCATTTTGGTGGGGAAAAATGTTAATCGGTACTGCTTTCACTTGGGCAGATTTTCCCTATTATTTTATTGGTAGTGGGTTAGGATGGCTGTGGTTGCGGCTGATAGTTCGGGGAGCAAAGCTAAAATAAGTCGTTTTACCGATAACTTTGCTTCTTAGCGATAGTTTTAGTCCAATGGTAATGATAAATTATTTCAATAAGCTTTACTATTTTTTTTATATTCTCCTTTATCTCTCTATAGGCTGCAATCCTGATTTTTAAGAGTTTTTACAGATAGTTCTCTTCAGCGATATTGACCTTGACTAATTCATCAGGTTAAGGGAAACTTACTAATAACAGACGTACCTGCTTATAAAAATAATAATTTTTGTAAAGATTCTGAAATATATATTGCGAAAGATGGAACATTAGTTAACAAATGGCAAGTTTGTATCTGATTTGTTCCTGCGGCTAGATTTTCAGCAACTCTACTAAAGCAGTAAAGTTCAAGAGTACTATCGAGGTTGGCTTTCAGAGCATGGAGACATTAGAATTCATAATTTATCCAGACGGTCGGGTACAAGAGAAAGTCACGGGTATTATAGGGACTTCTTGTGCTGAAGTAACGGCAGCCATAGAGGCGCAGCTGGGACAAGTACTGAATCAGGAGCCAACCTCAGAATTTTTCGCCACCAATAATAATGTGCAGGAATCTGGTGTAGCGAATACGCAAACCGCGTTTAGCGAATGGTAAGTTTTCCAACTAGTTTATTGTCATTCATTCACAACCACCATGTCACACTTTAGCCAAATCAAAACTCAAATCCGTAACCTTGAATCCTTGAAAGACGCGCTCACTGACTTGGGTATAGACTGGAAGCCAGGCCCACAAGAAGTACGCGGTTATCGTGGCCAAACCCATCCTGCTGAAGTTTCCATTGAGCAGGAAAATGGTTATGATATCGGTTTTAGATGGAATGGCAAAGAATACGAATTGGTAGCTGATTTGCAATATTGGCAGCAAAATTTGTCTGTAGATGGATTTTTGCGCCAAGTAACCCAACGTTATGCTTACCAAGCAGTGGTGAAAGAAACTGCGCGGGTCGGTTTTCAAGTGACCGAACAACAAAAAAATGAAGATGGTTCGATTCGTCTAGTTGTACAGCGCTGGAGTTAATCATGTCTGATTTGCCGCAGTCACCAGAAGCAGAAAATAATCGTTCCGGTTTAGAGCCAGAATTAGGGGGTTTTTTACGAGACGAGCTTGAACGTTCTGGTTTAGAGCCGGAACTAGGGGGTGTGCTGCGGCAAAAGGGCGTTTATGTAGATGAAATTACCTGCATTGGTTGTAAGCATTGCGCCCATGTTGCCCGTAATACCTTTTATATTGAACCAGATTATGGGCGATCGCGCGTAGTTCGCCAAGATGGAGATGTAGAAGAGGTAGTTCAAGAGGCGATAGATACCTGTCCAGTTGATTGTATTCACTGGGTTGATTACACGGAACTGAAAAATCTAGAAGAAGACCGCAAGTTTCAAGTCATTCCTGTAGTTGGTTATCCAGTGGAACACGCTGTAGCTGCTACTGAAAAACGCCGGAAGAAGCAAAAGTTAAAAAAGAAACAATCTTAAAATTAAAATATCAAGCAATTAACATTTTATCGGGCTGGTGTTGTTACCAGCCTTTTTTTTCTCGTTCCCTCTGTATGGGAATGAATTCCAGGAAGACTCAGGCTTCCGTTTTAGTCGAGTCAGAGACTCTATCAAAGCATTCCCAGTCTGGAGACTGGGAACGAGATAAACAATCTTAAAATTTAAATATCAAGCAATTAACATTTTATGGGGCTGGTGATATTACCAGCCTTTTTTGCATTTAGTCAACTGAAGTTAAACCCAACTGAACACGAAAATCATCATCATAATTTGCTTCTTCCCAGTTTTTAGCTAATTTCACTTGGTCTGGAAGTAGATTTCTTGTACCACTGAGGTTTGCGCCACTGAGGTTTGCGCGTGAATGAAAAGCTTCAGTAACAACAATGGCTTTTAGGTATAATTGCAGCTTGTGCAACAACTCTTCCCAACCTTGAGTTTGGCTGAGTAATGCGGTACTGAGGTTTGCGCCTCTGAGGTCTGCGCTAAAGAGGTCTGTGCCTCTGAGGTCTGCGCCACTGAGGTCTGCGTCACTGAGATTTGCGCGATTGAGGTTTGCGTTCAAGAGCTTTGTGCGACTGAGGTCTGCGCCACTGAGGTTTGTGCCTCTGAGGTCTGCGCTAAAGAGTTCTGCGTGACTGAGGTCTGCGTGACTGAGGTTTGCGTCACTGAGGTTTGCGCTAGAGAGGTATGCGCGACTAAGGTCTGCCTTACTGAGATATGCGCGAATGAGGTATGCGCAAATGAGGTTTGCGCCACTGAGGTTTGCGCTACTGAGGTCTGCGCTACTGAGGTGTTTACCTACTATGTTGACGAAATCACCAATCTTACTTGTGTTGCTATAACTAATGATGCGATAAAATAAATGCTTGTCAAATTCATTTAAATTCTGACAGGGATGAAATGAGATTTCGTCTTTTAACTCATCTTTGTCGCGAGCATAATCATGTAATTTAAACAGGAGAATTAAAACATTTAGCCCAGTATAAATATCAACTTCTCGTAGTCCTATTGTTACACCATATTTGTGTAACTGCATCATTTTATTTTGGGGCAAATTTTCTTGATATTCTTCATCAATTAAGTTATTTCTGTAAGCATTGATGAATTTACCAGCACACCAGTCATAATAAAAATCTTGCAACCTAGTAAATAATCGTTGCAACTCCTCTGATGTCAATTGCTCACCGCTATCAGGCAGAATTAACCCTATTAAATACTGGACAATTTCCCCTGTCAGTCCACCATAACCTAATAAGTCATAAATTTCTTCTTCTAGTTGTTTTTTAGCAAGCTTAAACCGCCAGCGTTGATTTTTTTCTTCTCCTGCAATCCATTGTTTACAACTATTTCGTAAACGTTGAGCAAATAAAAATTCACTAAAACTTTTATGAACAAATTCTACTGCTCCTTCTTTAACTCCATTAGCAGAAGCTGACTTTAAATAAAATGCTGCGAGAGCATTTCTTAGTGGGTTATCACCTAATTTTATTTGTGCATCTTCGAGGATTTCTTTTGCATCTTCATCACTTCTTAGCCTTTCCTCAATATGTTTAATTAAAGTATATTCTCCCCCAGTTTGAGTTACACATAACCCAACTTCAGCTAAAATCCTTTTTAAAGCTTCTGTTTCTAAAGCAGTAATGTCTCGATTCAATACTTCAGAACGCTGTGTTGTTAATACCCAATCTACAGTCTTTTGATAAATCGTTATTTTTGCTTGATTACTACTAACTCCAGCAAACATGGAATCTGTTATTTCTCCATCTCGGTGCATTGCTGCTAACAGATACAGTAATAAGGGTTCTTGTGCTAAGGTTTTTACCTGTTCGGGACAGTTATTGGATTTCAGAAAATTCCTAAAAGCTAGAGATTTATCTTCACCAAATTTATTTCCCCACTTCTTTAACCATTCTTCTTGATCGTCTTCTTTCATCAAACATATTTCTACCCTAGCTAAATTATGGGGAATAAATCTTTCAATTCCTTGTAAAGCTGATTCTCTCCCCGTAATTAAAAACCGATGTCCCATTTGGGAATTACTATCACAACTTTCTTGTAAACCACCGATTTGTTTGAGAAATTCTTCTATACCTTTGGTAGAACTTCTCTGCATTCTTAACTCATCAAACCCATCCAACAAAAATAAAAATCTAGTATTAGCATCTGTTAACCAACTATCATCACCCTGAGCAAAATCTGCATTCACTGCTGTGCGGAGAGTCTGTTTAATATCGTTTTCAAAAGTGCTGATATCTCGTAATCTAATTAAAATCGGTGTCCAAACAGGATGTAAGTTTTGGTGTACCCATTCTGCAAACACCCGACAAAATACACTTTTACCTCTACCTGGACCCCCTTGGATAAACATCACCTGCTTTTGTTGCTGAGAATCAGGATTAATTAATAAATCTCTAACCCATTTTTCTAAAATCACTGGACTTTGTTTAGGATTGGCATTTTCTATCACTTTCCCGTTACTATCTAGCAGTTTAGCTTGCAGAGGTACATAGAGATCGGGAATAGTCAAGTCTTTTTCACCTAAGATTTGCCAACGTTTTTTAATTTTATCATTGCTAGACTCAGGTGAAATTTGATCCTGGAGATAAGAGTTAATTTTACTATATTTAGTATTTTTGATTTTTTCTTGTGCTGCAATAAGATTCTGGTTTAAAATCTCAGACAAACTTGATTTACTTTTGATTTCTTGGCTGATTAGTTCTGCGATACATTCTAGAGTTCCCCAACCCACCCAACCTGTAATAATTTCTGCTGTGTATTTATCAATTCCAGCTTTTTCTAAATAAATAGATAACTGCCGTTTTAAAATTAAGCCTAAATGTGATTCGGTAAAATCAGTTAATGCCTGTTTTGCTAATTCTGCATCTAATTGTAGTTTTCCTAATTCAGTAATTTCTTGTTGTATCTCTACACCTGATGCAGCATTATTAAATCTTTTCTCTAACCAATAATTCTCTCTCACTAAATTATCAAAACTGCTAATATAAGCAATAGGAACAGCAAGATCTACCCATTCTTCTAACTTGCTCTTTCTATTATTTGATATTGACTGTAACCATTTTCCTGCTAGTACAATAAATGGTAGACCAGCGGTTGCTGCTGGTACAAAAGGAACAGTAGAAAACAAACCAAATGCTGTGGCTAAACCCGCAACGGCTCCAGTAATTTCTCCACCTAATTCAATTTTCTCTCCAGTTAGTTTTTGCCAAGTCTGCTTAATGTTAAGAACTTCCATTTAGTTATACAAATTTGCTGTAGTAAAAATATTTAGTAATTAATTTTACTACTAATTCGCTGCACCAAATTATAAAAATAAGTTTAAAAAACTAAGCAAATTTTTAGGGTGCGTTACGTTGTCGTTAACACACCCTAATATACTCGAATCTAAGAGGATGTTTAAAAAGTTTTGGGCGAATATAATATTGCTCCGCAACGCCAAGGGCGAACGCTACTACACAGGCAAAGTTCACCTCCGTGGACTAATGAAAAAATGGGATTTTTAACCCGCGCAGGCGGGTTTAGTTTGTATAGCCGCGACTTCTAGTCGCCAGGGCTGTAATAATTTAGACTTTTCAAACAACCTCTAAAATTAGTATTTTTTGATTTATTTGAGTAAGGTATCATGCTGTGAAAGTAACTTCTCAACTTTAGCCTCATCAATTCTAGAAGTTAGCCTTCTGGATTCGTGTAAGTCTCTAGTGGTTTTTGCCAAGGTGAAAGTTGAACCTACAGAAAAAGCTAAACCCATACCCATAAAGCCTTTTACCCAATTATCTACAGGTAAATTGACAATGCCAAAACCTGTCATAGAAATAGACATAATAAAAGCTGCCCAGGTTTGAATAATCCAAGCATTACTATCTTTTTGTGGGCCAATTGTTTGCATAACTCACCCCTAACTAAGTACTATAAGCACAATTTTATGAAGTGGTCGAAACAAGTGGCAATAGTAACTGACCAGTTCCGCAACTGTACTTAATAACTGGAGTTAAAAATTCATCAAATTAAGCAAATGCTGCTGAAAATTTTGTACCAGTTCGGCAAGTGGCATAAAAATTATGAATTCGTAATTCGTAATTCGTAATTCGTAATTCGTAATTCGTAATTCGTAATTCGTAATTCGTAATTCGTAATTCGTAATTCGTAATTCGTAATTCGTAATTCGTAATTCGTAATTCGTAATTCGTAATTCGTAATTCGTAATTCGTAATTCGTAATTCGTAATTCGTAATTCGTAATTCGTAATTCGTAATTCGTAATTCGTAATTCGTAATTCGTAATTCGTAATTCGTAATTCGTAATTCGTAATTCGTAATTCGTAATTCGTAATTCGTAATTCGTAATTCGTAATTCGTAATTCGTAATTCGTAATTCGTAAACAGGGAATAAATAGGCAGGGGGCAGGTGCAGGGTGCAGGGAACAGGGAATTCTTAATTTTCCCCGCGTCTCCGCGTCTCCGCGTCCCACTGTCTCCGCGTCTTCCCCTCCCCGCGTCCCCGCGTCTCCTCATGGTGTTTCTGGAAAAGTTTGCACCTTACCATCGGGACTGAGAACTACTCGCAGTCTGATATTTTGCCCTGATTTATTAGTAGAAACAAAAGCTTTACCAATTTCTGGAATACCTGTGGTGTTTACGTATTCTCTCGCGGCTCGATTTAATGGCAGAATGCGTTCAACAGAGCCGTCAACACCCAACATCAAACTATACTCTAGTGTTTGCGAAAATCCATTAGGTGGCTGCCAAGTCTTTTGTAGAAATTCCCTGGCTTCTGCCACTTGAGGGATATCAAACAATGTGGTGTTGGAAGTTCCTTGTGTAGGTAAAGGAGTTTTGGTTGCATTTCGCAATTTGGCGACCACATTAGCCTCACTGGTGACAGCAGGATTGGTCTCAGGGGAATTAATGCCGCTATTTACCTGCGGTGTGTCTAGTGGAGAAGATATTTGGGGAGAAGTTTGACTCTGAGAGTCATTGGGTATGGAAGTCAGAGACTGAGGAATTGTGGAGATACTATTGCTATTACTAGAAGGCAAAATTTCACGGGTGGGGAGAGTAATTCCACTTTGGTTAATCACCCCTGTAGCGTTTGGTTGAAAATTGGGTGTTGTTGGTAATGGAATCTGGAGATTGGAAGAAAGGGCTGGTGTTGTAGTTTGCTCTCTTGTGAGTGCATTTTTCGGTAATGTTTTAGCTGTGGACTGAACAGTTGAATTGGGGAAAGAGAGAGGCGGTGGGTCTACAGTGGAATTAGGAAGTGGCGGGATAGAATCTAAACTGGGTATTTGTGACGAAGCACTAGTAGGAAGAGGAGAAGGCAAATTACCAGGAGGAGTTAGTGCTGGTTGGGAAAAGGTTGAGTTCAGAGTGGGTGAAGGTTCAATAGCTACTTTTTCAGATGCTGAAGTTGTTGTTTTCGCGGTTTGCTGTTGCTGTTGCCTATTGCTGTTGGCATATTGCCAAGTTAAAGGAGTTAAACCCACAGCTAGTACCATCATTGCCGCCACAGGTGTCCAAGTGGGTAAAACCAAACTGGGAACAGAACTCTCACTATTAAGATTTGGTAGTGCTATGACATCAGCTGAGTATTCATCTAAAGCTGTTGCCAAATCAAATAGTTGCAATAGAGAGAGTTGAATTACAGGGCCTGATGTTGAGTTAGCAAGGGAACCGAGAAATAGTTTATGAGTTAAATTGCCACTAGATTCTAGGTAAATTGTTGCTTCTAGAATCCCCATACTAGATGAGTTTACGGTCTTGGGTGACGATGATGAAGTGGGGGGAACATCGTCTAATTGGGGCTGGTCAGATGTGGTGTTAGAGTTTTGCGGTTCTAAGAAAGTCAGACAAAAGCTATCTGCTGATTTTTGCAGGAGTTGTTGAACGTAGGTTGTGACTACATTACACAAAACTTCTAGTTGATCGCGATCGCCCTGAATTGGCACTTTGAGTTCTTCTGGTAGTCCTGGATCATCAAAGTGGAGTTCAAAACGTATTTGTTTGAGAACAGTTTGACCCATCCAACGAGATAAAGGTGAGCTTTGCGCCCAGATTTCTAATGTGCAAGTAGGGGGCGTGTAGCGACGAATTACAGAATTTGAGCGAGGCATAGCAAAAATTGCAATGGGGACAAAGGGGAATTTTGGATTTTGGATTAGTATTTGAAAATCTAAAATCTAAAATCTAAAATTGTTTTGTGGAACGGTCTATGAGTGATAACCACAGGCGGCGGTGTCCATTAGGAGCGCTATAAAAAAGTAAATCTACGAGCAGTTTTAATGCTAAGTGGGTCAGCGAATCGGTAGAGATTTTTTCATCTTCTTCCATGCGTTCTTGATAGGTGTTGCAGAAAGTATCAATATAATCGCCCAGTAAAGCAATCTGATGAGGTTTCTGGTTTTTTGCGGCTATTTGTTCTAATAGACCCACACCACGACGAATTAATTCCTGGTGCTGTTTGGCGAGGTAACAGCTAATCAAAACTAGCGATCGCGCTTCTTCTACATCTAGATTTTTTCGACCTCCTTGACCTTTGCGTAAGGGATTCGACTGACGCAATCGCCATAAAGCTACGCGATCTGGAACTTTTGACTCTAAATTGAGATTAATTGCCGCCGAAAGCATAGCCTCAGAACCAATGCCAGTTAAAGTTTCTAGAGATAACAGCACCAAGTCTAACTGGGTTTTGATATTGTCCCATTGAACTGAGTTGGCGGCTGGAAAGTGGTTTAGATCTTCCCAGTGGGAGTTTGGTGTGGCTGATTTGGCGGCCAAGTGCATAACTTTTAGCATAGGTGATCAGGCGAATAGAGGCTGTTGCTGTTACCCTTTTGGAAACAGACCCTTCAGCATAAAAGTTGGTTTCCCATAGTTAGCTTTGAATCAGTTTGGTAAACAGCAGTTTTCTTTGTTTTACTCTAAATGAAAATTTCTTTTCTCAATATGAGAAGTTAATGAGGATTGGTCATTGGTCATTGGTCATTGGTCATTGGTCATTGGTCATTGGTCAGGGAATACATAATTCTTCTTTTTCCCCGCGTCTCCGCGTCTCCGCGTCTCCGCGTCTTCCCATCTCCCTGTTCCCTGTTACCCGTTCCCTATTCCCTGTTCCCTATTTGACATGAGCAATAGTGACACCACTGCCCCCATCAGCTTGTTCGGCTGGTTCATAGTGGCTAACTCTGGGATGCTGTTGTAGAAAAGCGTGAACGCCTTGCTTGAGCTTACCAGTACCGTGTCCGTGAATAATCCAGAGAGGTCCATCAGCTTCAGAAATGGCTTTGTCTAAAATATATTCGCTATCAGCTACCCGTTTTCCGCGCAAATCTACGGTATTTTTGGAAGTGCGAATGGCTGGGACTGGTGCTGGTGGTGGAGTGACTACGGCTGGGGCTGGTTTGGCTTTAATGATGGGTTCTGGTTTTTGCCCATCTAGAGATTCTACGTCTGGTAATTGCACCGTCATTTTCATGATTCCAAAGCGGACAGTTAACTCACCATCTGTATTAGGGGCGGTGATTACTTCGGCGGTTTGTCCTAATTTGGGAATACGGATGCGATCGCCTATTTTAGGCATAAACCCAGGTTTGGGTTTGGGTGGTGGTGCTGGTTGATATTTTTCGGTGATTTGATTTAACGCACTGGTTGCTTGCTGGGCATCTTGGGCTGTGGGTGTGCCTTTTTGCAAACGGCGAATTACTTGGGCAATTTCTCCTTTAGCTTGGGTAATTGCTTGTTGTACTGCTACTTCCTGAGAAGCACGCAAATCTTTTTCTCTCTCTTCTAAAGCTGTGGCTTTTTGAGAAACTTCTTTATATAACTTTTCTGCTTGGCGTAACAATTCTTGGGCTTCAGCGGCTTTGGTTTCTTGACGACGGCGTTGGGCTTCTAAACCGGCAATCACCTGATTCACTTCATCGCTGGCTTCTCCCACTTGGGTTTTAGCCTCTGCGACTACTTCCGGTTTTAGCCCTAAGCGTAAGGCAATAGTTAAAGCGTTAGAGCGTCCAGGAATGCCCCACAACAGCCGATAAGTTGGCGAGAGAGTACTTTCGTCAAATTCTACGGAAGCGTTCTCAAATCGCTCATCTTCGTATTTCAGGGCTTTGAGTTCACCGAAGTGGGTGGTGGCAATTGTGAGTTGGGCATGATTGGCGAGATATTGCAAGAGAGCGATCGCTAATGCACTACCTTCTGCCGGATCTGTACCTGCCCCAACTTCATCCAGTAAAACGAGGGATTGGTAATTGGTGATTGGTGATTGGTGATTGGTAATTGGTGTTGGCGGTAGCCTGCCGTTAGGCATATGGTAATTGGTGATTGGTAGTTTTATTCCTTCTTCTTCCTCTTCCTCCTGACTCCTGACTCCTGACTCCTGTACGGGCGAAGCATTCGGGCGATCAATTATCGGTTTTTGGCAAAGGCTATTTTCCGAATGCTTCGCCCCTACCTCTAATGCTTCTAAAATCCGACTAATGCGGCGAATATGTCCTGAGAATGTGGATAAACTTTGTTGTAAAGATTGTTCATCACCAATATCAGCTAAGACTTTGTCAAACCAAGGCATTTCTACTGGTTCGCGGGCGGGGACAAATAAACCCACTTTCGCCATCAAAGCCGCTAATCCCAAGGTTTTTAACGTTACTGTTTTCCCGCCAGTATTGGGGCCTGTAATTGTCACTACCCGAATATTGGGACTGATGAGTAAATCGACGGGAACGACTGGGTTTCCTTGTTCATGCTGCTGTTGCCAAACTAACAACGGGTGACGCAGTTGCCGCAAGGTGATAATTTCTTGTTCTTCCCGATTAATGAAGCGAGGAGGATTAGCACCTATCCAGAAACTATAACGAGATTTAGCTGTTGCCAAATCTAAGGTGGTGACAATGGCTAATAACCTTTCTAAATCTGGTTTAACTGCGGCGACTTGTTCGGTTAAGGCGCGGCGAATTGATTCTGCTTCTGTTTGTTCTTTTCTGATGGTTTGGCGCAGTTGGTTCCCTATAGGGACGACGCTGTGAGGTTCAATATATAAAGTCGCGCCACTGGTGGAAGTGTCGTGAACAATACCGGGAATTGCGTCTTTTTGCGGTGCTTTGACTGGGATCACAAAGCGATCGCCCCTTTGAGTAATCAGTTGTTCCTGAACTGCACCTGATTTGGCTTGAATGATGTTTTGCAGTTTTTGGGTAATTTGGCTGCGTATGCGCCGTAAATCAATGCGAATTTCCCCCATTTTTTGACTGGCGCGATCAGTGACTTGAGCGCGTTCATCAATACAGCGGTGAATTTCCTGTTCTAGTTCTGGGTAAGTCCGTAATTCGGAAACTAACTCAGTCAGGATTGGTAAATTGTCCTGGTTATCAATTACACGCCGTAAATTTCTCGTACCCGCGAGGGTAGTTGCGATCGCTAACAGTTCCTCACCTGATAAAATTCCTTGCAGTTCGGCTCGTTCTAGGGAATCGCCAATATCTTGAATTCCCTCAAAAGACAAACCTGGGGAAAGGTGACTTTCCAGTTGGTAGACTTCTTTTGTTTGAGCCAACAACTTTTGGCTTTCTGTCTGGGTTTCCGGGATTGGCAAGTTACGCGCAACTATTGCCCCTAACTTGGTTGCCGCAAAGGTGGAAAGGTGCTGGCAGAGGCGTTGCCATTCTAGTAGTTCTAAGGTTTCAGATTGGATCAAGGTTTCAACGTCTAATCTGAAGATATGGTAACAATTCTCGCCCCCAGAAAGCGAAATTTTCAGGAATAAATCAGCAATAAATTTTTTGCGTGTGTCTGTGAAGCAAAAAGTTATCAGTATAGGTAAGAAACAGGCGTTTTTGTAGGGTGTGCCGTATGGAATTGGCTTAAAAGCGGGAAAGCAGGCTGATTTGCTAAAAATGGCAAACCCAGTAATTACACTCTAGTTAAAAAAGCAATTTGTATACAAAATAGGAGTTGCCACATACATAATGACGGTGATTGTAATCCGATGAATAACTCAATGATTTCTAGCCGCCAAGTCAGAAAGTATCTGCAATTTCCAGCCTTATCAGTAATATTGGCTGCTAATTTAGGAATCACTGCCATAGATGCACCAGCTTTAGCCCAAACTACCACAGTTTCATCTGTCAAAAACAGTGTAACCTTTACTTGCAACGACTCTGAAGCGAAAATCAAAGCTAAAAATGGAGCGAGGGTAACCGTTGGCACATCAACAATCTACATTGGTTATCAGCAAGTATCATCTCTTAACAAAGACCCCCGCATCATCCGTTTTGATAAAGGTGTGAAAAAATGGTGTCGCAGCGACTACGAAACCACTGGTGATGATGGTAGTGGCTATGGACTGATTTGGAATGGAGGAAGTGTTTTATACGGTGTTTTCTCCTCCACTGGTAGCCAAACTGGTAATGATTTCCGGCGCTTTGCTACTGGCCGTTGGCTACCCAGCTATGGTAGTGGTGGCGGTGCAAAAGTAGCAGTTATAGCCCGGATTGACCCCGGCAATGGAAAGGTAAATTATGCCACATTTCTCAGTGCCAGAAAGCCTAGTGATGGAAAAAGTAACTCTTTAATTGTTAAGGGACTGTCATGGAATGGCACCACTTTGACTGTACAGTCAGATTCTTGGTGGAGTCCCCGTCGTGCGAATAAAAGTTCCATGACTTGTTCTGGTTCGTCACCTTTTTCATATAGAACAGTATTCTCTGGTGACTTAAAAACAGTTAATTCAGCTTCAGCAACTGGATGTAAGTAGGTTAGCGAAGCTAAAAACCGAACTCAGGTTAATATCATGTCCGCCTAATCACTTATCAAAAAAATTCTCCGCGTCAGTTTATAGCAACGAACAAGGCTGTTAGGACATCATCCAATGCTAAAACTTAGACACCAAAAGACTTTTAGCTCTGTCACCTGTCACCTGTCACCTGTTACCTGCTATAAATGATAAGTATTCAACCGGACATGATATAACCCCTCCTCGGTGTTTGGGAGAAGGGGTTGGTAAGTCAGTTAATTGTGGGGCTTTGCCTCGTTGTCGTAACAGGCGTATTAGGGTTGTTAATATCCGCCTTCTTCTTCGTACTCCGGTTGTCTTTCCTTCACCTTCTTGGGAATATTCACTGGTTTGGGTGCATCATCCCAAGCATCACCTTCGACATCATCATAATCGTCATAATCGTCGGTGTATGGCTTTTTGTAGGGTTGAGCTTTGAGCGGTTCTTGATATTTATCTTGACCACTCGCTTCACTCCAATTATCTTCTTCGTCTTCTTCGTATTGAATTGATTCGTACTGCCGCGCTTGCATTACTCGCCGCTGCGGTCTTTCTTCTTCTATATAGTCTTCAGTCCATTCTTCTTCTTCCCGCGCTATAGGTTCAGGAGTGCGGACTTTTGGTCTAGGTGGCTGTAATGGTACTCCACTAGGCAGTTGATTGGCTGGTGAAACTGTACGTGGCGCAGAATAGCCATATTCTTCTTCTGCATCTCTCTCCCAAGGTGCCTTACCAATTCCCAGCCGTTCTAGGATACCGACTGTCAATTGGTTAACTCGTTCTTCAGCACCTTCAAAGACAATCAAGCGACTGGGGCCAGTACTAACAATTTCGTCTATTGATATTTCGTAGGTACTCAAAAATTGGTCAGGTATTTGGGGAACTCCCAAAGAAGCGATGACTATTGAGTAAATTTTACCAGTTTCTCCATTAAACTTAAAGCCTCGCACCTTACCCAGGACTTCGCCTGTTTCGGTAATGACTTCCCAGTTCATCAAGTTGCTGAGGGCTTCAACTTCAATATCTTCGATGACATCTTCGTTATCAACGAGGATGACATCACCGATTTGGTTGATACTGTTGAGATACATTTGACGAGGCAGTCCAGAGATAGAGATCAGGCTGTCTCGTAAACCAAGCGCCACAACCTCTCTTTGATCAATGTCAACCCAGACTTGACTCACGATACCCAGCCGTTTGCCGTTGTCGCGGGTGATTACCTGGGTGTTTAATATATCGGAACGTCTAATAACTTGTTCAGAGGTCATTCTATACCGAGTCCTGATCTCGAATCCGGTTTGTGTATACACTATTTTTAACAGAAACTCAAGGGGATGTATGGGAAGATTGTAATTTAATACCCAAAATACCCAAAACTTGAGTATTTGCTCCCCTGGCTTGAGTTACGCCAATTGTGCGTTCGGCTGATTCTATCATCGGACGACGCAAACTTACAACAATAAATTGGGCTTGTTCTGCCTGTTGTTTAATCATTCTAGCTAATCGTTCGACATTTGCCTCATCTAAAAACATATCTACTTCATCAAAAGGCGTACAATCTAGTAAAATTTTATTCAGCCCTAGCGATTCCTAGGTCGCGCTTTCCTGCGGAACACTACGTGAACGCTATCGCACTTTGGTCAATCTAACCTACAAGCGATTCCTGCGGAGCGCTACGCTATCGCACTTTATTAATCCAACCTACGAGCGATTCCTAGGTCGCGCTAGTTCCCTCCGGGACGCTTTGCGAACGCTATCGCACTTTATTAATCCAACCTACGAGCGATTCCTAGGTCGCGCTAGTTCCCTCCGGGACGCTTTGCGAACGCTATCGCACTTTATTAATCCAACCTACGAGCGATTCCTAGGTCGCGCTAGTTCCCTCCGGGACGCTTTGCGAACGCTATCGCACTTTATCAATTTCTCACACTGCTTTCGCTAGTGGCATGAATATTTCAACGGCTTCAAACGGTACAGATATTTTGTCTTCTTCTGTCCGTTCAATTAATCCCAGTTCTTCCAGGCGATTTACGTCTGTGTGTACGTTTGAATAGTTTCTTCCGGCTGTTTTTGCCAGCGCGTAAATACTGCATGGCTCTATTTTGCTTAAAGTATCAAGCAAATCAAGTCGAGCAGGCGTTAGCTCGCTAAAAAGTGATTTTGCAGATTCAAATGAAAGTCTAAAATTTACTGGCTTTCCAATTTCGGAGTCTTTAATTTGTTGACGAGCGGCTCGGATTGCAGAACCACCTTTGGCTACTTCAACAATTGCTTTCATGATTCACTCCAGGTTTCAATGTCTTTTTCAAAATCGTCAAGCAATTTATCAATGCTTGTGAATTTGTAATCTATTTCGTGCGAATTTATATGTTTATGATCTCCTTTTCCGCGTTCGTTGTCATATCGAATTCTACATTTTCCATTCTGCCCGTAAAATAATCTGTATTTGTATTTATGTGTGCTTGGTGGTGTTGGTTCTGGTAATTCCCATATAACAACCTCGACGATTGATCCGTCGTCATGAACTTCTTTTGCTTTGGCGATTAGAGTGGCCTTCATATATTGCATTGTAGCAATATATTTAACTTCTGTCGAGTAGCAATATTATGATCCGAACGGCACAGTTGAGCGATAGCGTTCGCAAAGCGTCCCGGAGGGAACTAGCGCGACCTAGGAATCGCGCAAGCGCTGACTTGTCAGTTCGCCGATTACACTTAACACCAATAGGTGAACTCGCACTAATGAATAATCAAACTATCTCTGGTCATTTCTAAAAAATCATACGTCAAAAACAATTCGATTATTTGAGTAATATTTTGTAGAAAAAGTTGTTCAATTTGTTTGTTACTAATATTACCTGTCGTTATTAGTAGTAGTTTATAAGGCCAGGGTTAGCGCGTCTCAAATCCTGTTGACAGGGGAATTACAGTAGAGGAGAATAGTTTGCTATGGATGCTGCTAACACAGAAACCATGTATTGATCATTCATAGCAGCTCGCCGTGATTTTTGTCGAATACTACGACGAAAAGTTGGTTCTCGGTCTAAGGCATTGAGAGCAATGCGACGTAATAAAGCAAAGTTTTGTGGACTGTGCATGGAATGAATCCGACATTCATCTTCATGGAAAGTGACATCTAATGTCCAATGAACAGAGTTTTCAATCCCCCAATGCTGTCGAATCGCACTACCAATTTTGTTAGCATCACTATCAAGACTAGTAAGATAAAATTGCACTTCATGGGTAGTTTTATTCCAATGCTGAACCTTGCGAACTACCATGACTACTGTTGTTAATCCTGCCCATTGGTTTTGTTCATGAAGTGCGGGTAGTTGTGATACGGGAACAGTATAACAGGTGCGATTTTCGATGCGGTGATGTCCTTTTTCGACCCGTTGACTAATACTGACATCAACACCTTTAAAGTCTAGAGATTGTGCTATTTCAAACCAATTTTTCACTTGTTGATGTAGCGTCGGATGATTATCTTTTAGGCTGAAAATATAATCAGCATTTCCAGCTATGATTTGTTCGGCAATTGATTTTTGCGTACCCATTGCATCAATAGTGATAATACAGCCAGACAAGTCCAGAGTCTCTAACAGTGCTGGAATCGCGGTGATTTCATTTGATTTACAATTGACCTTTGTTTGTCCTAGAATCAACCTATTCTCACAAGCCCATGCACTCACTGTATGTAAAGCTTTTAGTTTCGATTCTCGGTCATATGACCCGCGATGAGTTTTACCATCTATAGCAACTACTTCTACACCCAATTTCTCCACTAATGATTGCACCCAATTCCGAAAACATTGCTCAAATTCTTTGGGGTTTATCCTCTCAAATACTCTTCTAAATGTATCTGGACTGGGTATTCCTGCTGGTAATTCTAAAAATGTTTCTAGCCACTCTTTTTTACTTAGTCCATATTCTTCAATATCTTCCCAACCCTCTGCACCTGCTATTACTGCTAACAAGGAAATAGTGATAATATCGGTGAGTAAATGCCATCGGGTCCTTTTCGCTCTAGGGTCTTTTATTCCCGTAAAGTGTTGCAGAAAGTTACTTGTAATCTCTTTACTGTCTACACTGGGTGTAACAGATTTTCTGGTTTTGCACTTCTTCTTAAATCCTGTTGACATTACTTAGATACAGCAGCTAGATGGGTTATCTATTAACTTACCTTGAGTTGTGCCACTTGATCATCCTCCCACATATCAACTAGATTCCCTTGTCAATAGGATTTGAGATGCGCTAACCCTGTTTATAAGGCTCTTGTTTGATTAAAAAAGAATCTAAAAAATCTTTATCTTTGGTAATAACAATTCTCTGTTCTAGGATTGATAGTTTGTTGATTTCCGAATCTGAAGTTGCATTTTTTAAAGGAAGATTTTTGGTATGTATAACATCACAACCTAAGTTCTCTAATAAACTGGCAATTCGCATTGGTAATTGAGCATCAATCAAGAATTTCATGAAACTAATTGGAGGATACTCTTAACTTGAGTGAGTCGAGTAGCAAAGCTGAGAACTGCTAAAATATCTTCGTATTCTAAATCATCATAATCTTCTAAAATATCATCAATATTCATGCCTGAACTCAAAAGTTCTAAGATCATTTCCACCGGATAGCGCAATCCACGAATACATGGTTTACCATGACAAATATCATGGTTAATTGTTATTCTATTTAATAGAAGGTTATTCATGATATTAGATGTTATGTTGGCACTAAATTAATTGTACTTGATTTTTCGAGTTCTATGACAATAGAGAAAAGCGAACTGAAAATCAGCGTTGCGCGATTCCTACGGAGCGCAACGCTATCGCACTTTATCAATCTAACCTACGAGCTATCATACTTTGGTCAACTCAACCTACGAGCGATCGCACTGATTGGGGCATAACGAAAGTCCCCACAATTCCAGAGAATATTGGCGATGAGTAATCTTTTTCGTAGGATGTGTTAGCGCAGCGTAACGCATCATCTTTATAAGTAAGTATCATATTCATAAATATAAAAGGTGCGTTAAGTAACACACCCTACAAGATATGTTATTTCTTCAAAGAAACTATTAAGATGGACCGACTGCCTCCTCTGATAATTTGTTTAGGTAATCCAAACTATATTCCCTGAACCCACCATCTTTAGAATCACACTCAAACTCATAAAAAACATCTTGGCTTTGTAGAACCAACCCAGGTATTCGATGCGGGTCTCTTTCAGAAAGTTCAATTACAGCACTCTGTGGTGATTTACATTTTTCTTGGATCTTTTTCTCTAAATGATCTAATTCCTCCTTCTGTTGTACAAACTGCCAAGTCAGTTCCTTCTCAAATTCTTCAATTTTATATCCGTCGCTCACCTTAACAATATCCATCTCAATCAGTAATTTCTTATTAGATGTCCTATCAGTTAGGAGAACTTCATAAGACTTATCTTCTTTTTCTTGTTGTACTCCACTTATACACAGACCTAATCGAATTACATAACCTTCAGCCAAAAACTTTGCTTCTGCAGGTAGTGTAGAGAAATCAACAGGAACAAGCCCAGATTGAGATTTTAGGAGCTGTTGATCCGGACAATAAATGTGACTTTCTACTTCAGTTTTGAAATATTGCAGTTTTTTAGATTCAGGTATAATATATTCCTTTACTACTACTGGTGTTAAAAAAAAATTAAAACAAAGACTTATTGCAGAAATAATTAACGTACCTTTGGGATGAGATTTGACCTTGTTGACTAGGGAGTTAAGAACGTGGTTAAGAGCAGCGCGTAACTCTTTACTTTCTTCAGAAGATGGATCTCTTTCTGGAGGAGTATTATTACCAGTCATAAAAACATCCTTCCTAAATTGTCTCCATAACCCAAAGATTCTCCGGCTCGAAACACAGCGATACTAAGATCCCCAAATGTGGTAACATTAGCCAGATTATAACTATCGTTCAAAGACAAATATAGAGCTTTTTGTATGCTCTCCTGATTACTTACTCCCATCGATAGTTCTCCAAAATGTGTTGTAACTAACTTCACAGATTATAACTAGGATTCCTGAAATAGAAGAGGGAAATTTTACTTCTATAGTACCCAGATTTTATGGTGGTTATATTTAAATAATTCAGGTAGTGAGAGAATTACAACCTATTCAAAATGCAATCACTCTCTTAGGTTATTTTCAATTACTCAGATGATTTCAATTTAATACCCAAAACTTGAGTATAAGCGCCTCTGGCTTGAGTTACGCCGATTGTGCGCTGTGCTGACTCTATCATCGGGCGACGCAAGCTCACAACTATAAACTGTGCCTGTTATCTCATGATTTTAGTGCAAGATGTGAGCTTTGGTCACGTCTATGTTAAGCTAGGTGCTTATAATAAGTTTAAATGCACAAACTGTGGACATTTTATTCTTAGAGATAGAAACGGCACACTACATCTGAGCATATCCACATATATTCAAGTTTCACGTATCTGAAGATAATTCTTAAATTACAATATCTTCAATCAGCGACGCTAAGGCAAGGAGCTAATCAATCATGTATCAAATAGATCCACCATTATCTCCTCAAGAAGTATTGCCAACTATGTATGATTTACCTAGTGAAAATCAGGAGGAACCAGGATTGCCAGATGAATTTCACCTATTACAACCAGAATTACTACGCAGTACATTTCGTCCGCCCAACTATACTGAAGATAATGTATTTACAGGTAGTGATTTAAACTTATATTATGATTCCCGCCATACCCAATGGTATAAACGCCCAGATTGGTTTGCAGTATTGGGGGTATCTCGATTTTATCAAGAAACAGAACTCCGATTAAGTTACGTTACTTGGCAGGAGGGAGTAAATCCTTTTGTCGCTATAGAATTGGTATCACCAGGTACAGAAGCGGAAGATTTAGGGAGAAGTTTAAGGGAAGTTAATCAACCTCCTAATAAATGGTCTGTTTATGAACAAATCCTGAGAATCCCTTATTATTTTGTTTATAACCGTTATAGAGATGAGTTTAATTGTTTCGGGTTGGTAATGAGTCGTTATCAACCTTTGCCCATCAATGGACTAGGAGTATGGTTAGAAGAAGCAGAATTGGGTTTAGGATTATGGCATGGAGAATATCAAGGATTAACCAGATTGTGGCTACGTTGGTATGATCGAGATAATAACTGGTTGCCTACACCAGTAGAACAAGAAAAACAACTTGCAGAACAAGAAAAACACCGCGCAGAACAGGAAAAACACCGCGCAGAACAGGAAAAACACCGCGCAGAACAGGAAAAACACCGCGCAGAACAGGAAAAACACCGCGCAGAACAGGAAAAACACCGCGCAGAACAGGAAAAACACCGCGCAGAACAGGAAAAACACCGCGCAGAACAGGAAAAACACCGCGCAGAACAGGAAAAACACCGCGCAGAACAGGAAAAACACCGCGCAGAACAGGAAAAACACCGCGCAGAACAGGAAAAACACCGCGCAGAACAGGAAAAACACCGCGCAGAACAGGAAAAACACCGCGCAGAACAGGAAAAACACCGCGCAGAACAGGAAAAACACCGCGCAGAACAGGAAAAACACCGCGCAGAACAGGAAAAACACCGCGCAGAACAGGAAAAACACCAATTGTTTCGGGTTGGTAATGAGTCGTTATCAACCTTTGCCCATCAATGGACTAGGAGTATGGTTAGAAGAAGCAGAATTGGGTTTAGGATTATGGCATGGAGAATATCAAGGATTAACCAGATTGTGGCTACGTTGGTATGATCGAGATAATAACTGGTTGCCTACACCAGTAGAACAAGAAAAACAACTTGCAGAACAAGAAAAACACCGCGCAGAACAGGAAAAACACCGTGCAGATTTAGCAGAAGCAGAATTAGCTAAATTAAGACAGTTACTAGCAGAAAAAGGGGTTAATTTATAGCATTTTTAGCCATATCATCTGTCACTTAACTTAATCCCCAAAACTTGAGTATATGCGCCTCTAGCTTGAGTTACACCGATTGTGCGTTGCGCTGATTCTATCATCGGACGGCGCAAACTCACAACAATGAATTGGGCTTGTTCCGCCTGTTGTTTAATCATTCTTGCTAATCGTTCCACATTTGCACCATCTAAAAACATATCAACTTCGTCAAAGGCGTAAAATGGGGATGGACGATAACGTTGCAGGGAAAAGATAAAACTTAATGCAGTTAAGGATTTCTCTCCCCCTGACATGGAAGCAAGACGTTGTACAGGTTTACCTTTGGGGTGTGCGACTAAGTTCAAACCACTGTTAAAAGGATCTTCTGTATTATCAAGTTGTAGATAGCCGTCACCGTCGGAAAGGGTGGCAAAAATAGTTTGAAAGTTTTCGTTTACTGCGTCGAAAGCTTCTTTAAAAGCCATTTGTCGCAAGGTAGTAAAGTTTTCAATTCTTAAAAGCAATTCTGTCCGTTCTGCTTCTAATGTCGTTAATTTATCGGTAAGTTCTTGGAGACGACTTTGGACTTTATCATGGTCTTCTAACGCTAACATATTCACAGGTTCCATTGCCTGTAAGCGCTTGCCTAGACTCCGCAATTCTTTCTGCAATTCATCCAAATCGACTTGATTAGGAACTTCTGGGAGGGGATTTGGTAATTCTGCACCTAATTCTCGCAATTGGGTTTGCAAAGCTGCTAATTCTTCCCGTCGCTTTTGCTGGATTTCTTGCAGTTTTTCAATTTCCCATTGTAATTGTTGTTGACGCAATAAGAGCGATCGCACTTCTGTTTCTGTGCTATCCCGTTTGCGCTTCTCTTCCCCTAAATTCTCCTCCATTTTCCGCAAGGAAGCCTGAGTTGCAGTAATTTGGTTATTCAGTTCTACTAGTTGATTGTTGACTGTTGCCTGTTCCCTGTTCCCCGTTCCCTGTTCTTGTTGATATTGTAAAACCCGCGTTTGCGCTTCTTGGATTTTTTCTTGTAAACGCTGTTGTTGATTTTCGAGATTTTTCAATCTTTGTTCGGCTTCTCTTAAATCATTTTCTTTTTGTCGTAATTGTTGCTCTTGAGTTTTAATGATTGCTTGGATTTGTTGCCATTCACTAGGCGTTTGCGAAGCTTCCAACTCTGATAAAGTATGTCTTAATTGTTGCAGTTGAGCTTCTTGTCCTGGTAATTCCCGATCTAAAACTTCCAGACGAGATTGTGCAGTGGTGAATTTTTCGGTATTTTGGGAAAGTTGAGTGCTGGTAGTTGTCAATTGCGCTGTTAAACTCTTAATATCTTTTTGCAACTGTTCCAACTGTAACTGCTGTTCCCGTCGTCCTTGTCGCGCTTCCGTCAGTTCTTGAGTTAGAGTTTTGGTGCGAATTGCTAAAGTAGAAATTGCTTCTGCACAACGTTCTAAAACACGTTCAATATCTACTAAGCGAGTTCTTAAATTTGTAACTTCGTCAGATTCGGCTGCTTCCCCGGTTCCAAAGCGTAACGCTGAACGCTGAGTATTACTGCCACCAGTCATTGCTCCGCTAGTTTCTAATAATTCCCCTTGTAAAGTGACAATACGATAAAGTCCTATATTTTTTCGCGCTTGTGCAAGACTAGCAAAAACTACAGTATTCCCAAAAACATAGTTAAACACATCTCGATAACGGCGATCGCACTCCACCAAATTAGAGGCATAATTCACAAAACCATCCGCAAAACGCAAAGTTGCATCTTGGACAGATTTAGGTGCTTGAATCTTATTCAAAGGTAAAAAAGTTGCTCTGCCGGCGCGTTTTTGTTTCAGCAGTTCGATTCCCGCCGAGGCAATACTATCATCTTCTACCACAATATGTCCCAAACGTCCACCAGCAGAGATTTCTAACGCCAACTGATAACGGGGATCTACTGTTCCCAACTGCACTACCAAACCACATAAACCCGGCATTCCCGACTGTAAAATTACTTTACTGGCTTGTGTTCCTTGTACTTCTTGCTGTGCTTGAGTTTGTGCTTCTAATTTATCTAACTGACGTTGCTTTTCTCGCTGTTCTTGCAAAAGACGCTTTTGGGTTTCTTGTTGGATTTGCAATTCTTGTTCAGTTGCAGCAAAATTTTCAGCTAAATTTTGGATAGGTTGACTAGAAGCATTAAATTCCGTTTCTACCCGTAAACCTTCAGCTTGCTTTGCTGTTAATTCAGGTTCTAAAGTGGCAATTAGCTGAGATTGTTCAGAAAGCAGTTGCTGTAATTGAGTATTTCGTTCTTGTAATTGCGCTTGTTCAGTGCGTTGGGGTTCCAGAGTTTGCAGCAAAACTTCAATTTGGCGATTTAAAGCCGTTTGTTGCTGAACCCAAGCCTCCGAAGCAGTTGCAATTTCCGCTGCTGCTGCACGAGAAGACTCTAAAGCTTGTTGTGCTAAATTTCTTTCTTCCTGTAGAGACGTTCCATGGAACGTCTCTACACGATATTTTTCTATGGCTTCTTCTAAAGAAAGCTGATATTGTTGAATATCTTGATGAGATTGATGTAAACGCCTTGCAGATTCTTGTATCGATGTTTCCAAATCCTTTTGCTGACGTTGGAGTTGCTTGCGTTCAGCTTCTTGAGTAGCCAGAGAAGCTTGTACCGCCAAAAGTTCCTCCTCACCCAAAGCTTTAACACGGAGATTGAGTTCCTCAAGTTCAGCAGTTTTTTGAGTAATTTCTGCATTAACCGTTGTCAGTTGGGTAGTGAAATCGGTAAAATTGCGATCGCCCGTTTGAATTTGCGCCGTTAACTTTTCCTGCTGTGCTTGGAGAGAACGCCAAGATAGAACCGCTTCCCAAGACTGCTTATGTAGAAATTCCGTTTTTAGCTTTTGATATCTTTCAGCCTTAGCTTTATCTTGTGCCAAGCGATCGCGCTGTACAGTTAATTCAGTCTCAATAATCCGACAACTGTCTTCCTTTTCCTTCACCTCATCCAAAGTAGCCTTAGCTTGACGAATCTTCCTATCAAAAGTTGCCACCCCAGCCAACTCATCAATAATTTCCCGACGTTCCCGCGCATTCATCGAAATAATGCTAGTCACATCACCCTGCAACACCACATTATACCCCTCAGGATAAACCCGCAGGTCACTCAGTTGCTCATGTAACTCCGTTAAAGTACAAGCAACACCATTAATATAATAATTCGACGTATAAGTTCCTTGATGAGTAACCCGTAACCGACGAGTCACACTCCACTCAGACGATTTTGGATTTCGGATTTCGGATTTCGGATTTTCTTCCCCTGCTTCCTCTACTTCCCCTACTCCCCCTGCTTCCCCTGCTTCCCCTACTTCCCCTACTCCCCCTGCTTCCCCTACTTCCTCCCTCTGCGCCTCTGCGCCTCTGCGTGAGACATCAGAAATATCAAAAGTCACAGTCACACTAGCTTCCAGCGCCGAACGTCCCTTATGCTTTTGAGCATTATTTACCAAATCCGGTAAACGTTCAGCCCGCATACCCTTAGAACTAGCGAGTCCCAAACAAAACAGCAAAGCATCGAGAATATTAGATTTACCCGAACCATTAGGTCCAGATATGACAGTACACCCCGGCAGCAAAGGGACAGAAGTAGTACCGCCGAAGGATTTGAAATTCGTAAGTTCAACGCGCTTGACGTGGACCATAGGCGCTGGTTAACCGATGCTCAAAGAACAAGTGTATCAATTATTTTAATAATCGCAACTATGAATCACAAAGAATTTTATTTCTGGAGTCAGGAGTCAGGAGGAGATAAGACTGGGTAAATATAGGAAAGGCTCCCTTCTTCCGCTTTTATAATCTGGGCAACCTTAAATATGCCGTATCTAATTGATCAGGACTTACGCAACTGGCACATTGGTAAGGTGTGGTTCGGCAAGCTCACCAACCACGTCAGATATTAAAAATCTGTTTATTTACTAGATTTATGAAGTCTGACGCACCCTACAATAGATTTTTGGTGTGACACTTGCGTAAGTCCTATGATGTAAAAAGATATCCAAAGCAAATTTTTTAATTATCTAAAATCTGATACATTTAAATAAATAATTCCCGCCCTGACATTAATGATTAGGTAGAACAACAATATGTTAGAAGAAGTACCAATAATTATTGCTGAAGATGTTCATAAATGGTATGGTAAATTTCACGTTCTCCAGGGTGCGAGTTTAACTGTCAATCGTGGCGAAGTTGTTGTTTTAATGGGACCATCAGGTTCCGGCAAATCTACTTTTATTCGCACTTTTAACGCTTTAGAAGTATATCAACAAGGGAAAATTACTATTGATGGAATTACCATCAGCAAGGATTTAAAAAATATTGATACCATTCGCCAAGAAGTAGGCATGGTATTTCAACAATTCAATTTATTTCCTCATTTAACAGTTCTACAAAATATTACTTTAGCACCGATTTGGGTACGTCGTTTGTCGAAGTCAAAAGCTGAAGAATTGGCAATGCAACTATTAGAAAGAGTTGGCATTTTAGAACAAGCACAAAAATATCCAGGACAGTTATCTGGTGGACAACAACAACGAGTAGCCATAGCCCGTGCTTTAGCTATGCAACCCAAAATTATGCTATTTGATGAACCTACTTCAGCTTTAGATCCAGAAATGGTCAGAGAAGTATTAGATGTGATGCGAAATCTTGCCGGTGAAGGGATGACAATGGTAGTCGTTACCCATGAAGTCGGATTTGCTCGTGAAGTCGCAGATCGAGTTATTCTCATGGATAGCGGTTCTCTTGTTGAATCAGCTGCTCCGGAAACCTTTTTTACCAATCCTCAAGAAGAAAGAACACGCAAGTTTTTATCACAGATTCTTTAATAAATATTCTAAATATTCGGCGAAGAATTCATTAATTCTGATGAAGAAAAAAGTAGGTAGTCATGCTAAAAGCTACTACCATCACAAATTTTCGCACTAAGCCAGGATCTAGTCTTCGGGAATAATGAGCGCATAAGTAACCACCCAGGGAACCTCCAACTGCCATTAAAATAGCTTGATGCCAAACAATCAAACCCGCAACCATAAAGGGAATAATGGCGATACCATTGATGCAACTGCCGAGAAAGGATTTAAAGGCATTCATGGCGTGAATATTTTTGATACCTAAAAAGGTGAGGGTGGCCAACATTAAGATTCCTAAACCGGCACCAAAGAAACCGCCATAAATTGCGATCGCTAGTTGAGCAAGTGCGAGAATCAACAAAGGTGGAGATTCTGATGATGAATTTTTGCTCTGAAGTTGAAGCCATTTCTTCAGTGGTTCGCTAAATGTAAATATCAGCGTTGCTGACAGTAACAAGTATGGAATCAACTTTTTAAACACATCTGGTGATGTATATAACAAAGCCACAGAACCAATCACCCCACCTACTAAACTTATAGCCGCTAGTACCAACAATTCTCGCTTTTCGATGTTCAAATCCCGACGATAGGCTCCCGCACTGGCTACAGCTGCTATCCAAAGAGCAGTATTATTTGTGGCATTGGCGGTAATTGGTGCCATACCTGTAAATATCAAGGTAGGAAATGTAATAAAACTTCCACCTCCTGCTACAGCATTGAGTCCACCTGCAATAAATGCAGTACTGAAGAGAAGCAAGCTATGGATAATTGTTAAATTATGCGGCATTTTTTCTAAGTAAAAACAGCAGATTGCAAGCTTTCACTGTAGATACGTTCTGGCGGAATGTCTCTACTAGCTCCTGAATTTTGCTGTATGATTTGTGAAGTAAGATTGAACTCAAAATCTAATCATTGATTTGATAACAGTGTAAGCAAGTCCCCAAAACATAATACTTAACGGTACACCAATCATCATCCCAGCGATAGCCCAGCCTCTCTGATGATCTTTAAATTGTTGAATACTTCGCCAGTGCCTACTTTTCCAAGCCCATTCATTACCTTTTGCGCCTAAAGCAATTGTCATTATCCACCCAATTTGTGGTATGAAACACACCAATCCATATAGCCATACATAATTAGGCCAAATCCATAACCAAGGCATCAAAAATGCGCCCCAATTCCAACCCAGAATTTCTTCTGGAACCTTCTCGGAGCTATTAAAAATACCACAGCCAGAATTATTGATAAATTCTTTTGTGCTTAAAGATTGATTTTCTTTAGCTGCTTTTTTAACAAGTTGACCAGATTTGAGAACATCCAGGGCTTGACGGGCGCTAGAGAAACGCTGTTCTGGTGCAGGTTCTGTCAATTTTTCCAGCCAATTTACAAAATACTGGCTGAGGCTAACTTGGTCTGAAAATTGCAACCGTAAATCTTTCTGGGGTAAATCTGCTGGAGCAAGACCTGTTAACAAATGAATTAAAGATGCTCCTAAAGCATATAAATCTGATGATGGAACTGCCCGACCACCAAATTGTTCTATAGGTGCATAACCATAAGTACCCACAACGGTAAAAGTCACACCTTCTTTAGCAGCTTTATCTTGAACTGCGCCAAAATCGACTAAATAAATTTGATTATCTTCACCCCAAATTAAATTACTCGGTTTAATATCCCGGTGCAAAACACCCGGATTTAATTCATGTAGATAGATGAGAATTTTTAACACCTGAACTGCAATTTTCCGAGTTTGGTTTTCAGTAAATCTTCCTCCAGCAACTAGTTTTTCCTTAAGTGATTCACCAGGAATATATTCTTGGACTAAGCCAAACCAGAGACTGCGGTCATCCATGCAAAAATAGTCAATATACTGGGGAATGCGGGGATGATTTAGCTGTTTGAGAATCTGGGCTTCTCGTTCAAAGAGTTTCAGGTCATCCCACTGGACAGCACCACCAAAAGCCAAGAGTTTAACTACAACCAACGCATTTTCTTTGTCAGCGGCTTGTAAATCCTTAGCTAACCAAGTTTGGCGAATTCCATTATTACCAAGTTGGCGTTCGATTTGATAACGTTCTTGTAAAATTTGTTCTGTTTGCAGCATCTAGCACCTGCTGGCAATTTACATTCAGAGTATTCCGATACTATTCCAGGATAGTCAAAAAATATGAAAAGAGGCAGGGGGCAGATGGGGAGATGGGGAGACACGGAGATGGGGTGATGGGGAGACACGGGGACGCGGAGATGGGGAGACACGGGGATGCGGAGACGCGGAGATTCATTTGTAGCTTTAATTAAGTGAATTGATATCAGGACTCATTACTCATTACTCATTACTCATTACTCATTACTCATTACTCATTACTCATTACTCATTACTCATTACTCATTACTCATTACTCATTACTCATTACTCATTACTCATTACTCATTACTCATTACTCATTACTCATTACTCATTACTCATTACTCATTACTCATTACTCATTACTCATTACTCATTACTCATTACTCATTACTCATTACTCATTACTCATTACTCATTACTCATTACTCGGTACTCGGTACTCGTTACTCAGTACTCAAATTTAGGTTCTTCCGGCTAAATTAGCAACTACAACTGCTAACTCAGCTGGATTTATAGGCTTGGGAATATGTAACTGAAACCCAGCTAATAAAGCTTGAGTGCGATCTTCTGTCCTCGCGTAGGCTGTCAGCGCTACTGCGGGTATCCGTCCTCCTTGTTCAATGGAAAGGGTTCTAATTTTACGAATTAGTGTATAGCCGTCTTCTTCGGGCATCCCAATATCACTGACTAATATATCTGGATGGAATTTTCGTAACGCACTCATGGCTTCCATAGCAGAAGCAACTGCCATAACTTGAGCGCCATATTCTCCCAAAATAGTTGTGAGCAAGTGACGAGCGTCTGCTTCATCATCGACTAGCAGCACCCGTAAACCTTCCAGTATAGACAATTGCTGATTCGCATAGGTATCCGGAACAATCGATGGCTCTGGCTGTGGTGTATCGTAGTTGATGGCGACGACTTTCATGGGTAGATTAACAATAAATGTCGCCCCTTGTTGAATGCCTTTGCTGATCACGGAAACTGTGCCACCGTGCAGTTCTACCAAGTGACGGACGATCGCTAAACCTAATCCTAATCCACCATAGGATCGCGTAGTTGAGCTATCTGCTTGACGAAAACGCTCAAATACATGAGGCAGAAACTCAGGATCAATGCCGTTGCCAGTATCACTAACTCGAATTTGCACGCGGGAATTAATGCGCTCTAGTTGTATCTCCACTCTGCCTCTTTTGGGTGTGAACTTGACAGCGTTGGAGAGCAAATTCCATACTATTTGTTGCAAGCGGTTGGCATCGCCTATGACTATCCCTACGGCTGAGTCGGATTGAAAATCGAGGCTAATTTCTTTTGCGTCCGCAGCTGGACGCACGGTGTCAATAGCGGCTTCCACCAAGGGTACAAGCTCCACGGGACGGAGATTGAGCCGGAGTTTGCCACGAATAATTCGTGAGACATCCAAAACATCTTCTATTAACTGTGCTAGGGTGCGGCTATTGCGATCGATGGTTTCCAATGCCCTAACCGTTGTACTCTCGTCAAATGTGCGGCTCCTGAGTAGCTGAGTCCAGCCCAGCATGGCATTAAGAGGGGTGCGGAGTTCATGGGAAAGTGTGGCTAAAAACTCATCTTTGATTCGGTTTACGGCTTCGGCTTCAGCCCTTGCTGCTTGTTCTCGTTCTAGTAATTTTTCCCGTTCTTGCTCTGCCAGCTTGCGCTCAGTAATATCAATCATGAATCCATGCAGTAGCTGAGGTCTGTTTTCATCCCGCAAAACATTAACAATGTCATATAACCACACTATTCTGCCATCAGCAGCAAACATTCTATATTCAAATTCGTAATTATCCAGTGTCAGCGAAGAGTTCCGGCAATATTGGACTGCCCACTCCTGATCTTCTGGGTGGATGTGTTCTGGCCAAAAGTTGTTTTGATACCAATCAGATAAAGGATAGCCGAGAATCTCTTCTGTTTGGGGGCCAACATAGGTAAAATTCCCCGTATTTGGATCTGCTTCCCAAGGAATTACACGCGCTTTTTCGGTGAGTTGGCGAAACCGTTCTTCGCTTTGCTTGATAGCTACTTCTGCTTGCTTTTCTTGTGTAATGTCTCTAATGAGGGCGACAAATCCTTCTACGTCACCCTGCTGATTGAATTGAGGCACGTAAGTAACGCTTGTATGATATTTCCTACCATCTTTTTTGTGTAGTTGAGTTTCGTAGGTTACTTGCTCTCCTGACAATACTGTTTCTATATAAGGATAGATGGATTGATACATAGACTCACCTAGGATTTCTTTGAGGTGCTTGCCATACATTTGCGTGGTGGAAATATCAAACCATTCTTCATATCTTTTATTATTAAAGCGATAACGCTGTTGAGCATCAACGTAAGAAATTTGCACGGGTAAAGCATTTGTAATCAGGCGTAGTTGTTCTTCCCGTTGGCGCAGAGACTCTTCTATTTGTTTGCGTTCGCTTAAATCTACAACAAAACCAATTACTTGTTCTGAATTATTTCCTAATGCAGCTAAACCTAATAAAATGCTAACGCGACTACCATTTTTGCGGATATATTGTTTCTCAAAAGGCTGACATACCCCTGTGGTCTTGATTTGTAGCGCCATGCGATCGCTTTGTTCCCAATATTCTGGAGGTGTCATTTCTTTCCACAGTAATTTTCCTGTTAGTAAATCCTCTTGTGTATAACCCACTATATTTAAAAAGGCTTCATTTGCTTCTAAAATCCTGCCGTTCATATCGGCTAAAATTACCCCAATGATGTTAGAAGTTTTCAAGCGTCTGAACTTAGACTCACTCTCTGCTAACTGTTTTACAGTTATTTCTAGACGCTTTTTAGCCTGAAGTAGCTCAGAGTTTATCCAGGAGATAGATATTGCTACTGAAATAAATAAAATTAAGCGAATTCTGCTGTCCGTATCATTAATATAGAGGGAAAATACTGGAGTCAAAAAAAAGTAGCTAACAGCTAAACTAGACAAAGTAGTAGTCAATAACCCTGAGTTGATTCCCCCATACCAGCTACTAAATGCTACGGCAGCAAAAAATAGCATAAAAATAGTTGGCGTTAACAATGGCTGTAGCATGAGTGTTAGTACAGAAGCAATAACAACAGATGCCAATGGCACAGCATAGTTTGATAAAAGGAAAGATATTCCTTTCAATGTCTCTTCTCCTTTGGTGCAGAAAGCTACTGAGATTTTTCTCCAAAGTTGGCTAGTCATCGTCATAGCTCAAACCCTATTATGCAACCGATAAATACAAGAACAACATTTGCTGACTATGAATCTATCTAAAGTAGTAAAACCTTGTGCAAGAGTCTGTTCTAAAATATATAAGAATATATCCTTCAAGAGTTGGTAGCAAAGCCAATGAGGCTTCGCCTTGGGTCATAATACTGATCAGAACTAGAATCTATGAAAATACTGAGCGAGGGTTTGTGCCTTAAAATTGTAACTTGCTTTGGGAAAAGTTTAAAGGCTAAATGTTAAAGGTTGTTTCTTTCTCTTTCTCCCTTACCCCTGAAGAGCAAAATCCGACAAGTATTGGCATCTATTGAGAATAGGAATTAGTAATTATTCCGTCATCTACCTGAATTATGCTGTAATAAGTAGGTGGACGGGGAAAAACAGAAATATGTAACGAAAAGTAAAATTGGCTCAAAACCTCTTCCCTGTTCCCTGTTCCCTGTTCCCTGTTCCCTGTTCCCTGTTCCCTGTTCCCTGTTCCCTGTTCCCTGTTCCCTGTTCCCTGTTCCCTGTTCCCTGTTCCCTGTTCCCTGTTCCCTGTTCCCTGTTCCCTGTTCCCTGTTCCCTGTTCCCTGTTCCCTGTTCCCTGTTCCCTGTTCCCTGTTCCCTGTTCCCTGTTCCCTGTTCCCTGTTCCCTGTTCCCTGTTCCCTGTTCCCTGTTCCCTGTTCCCTGTTCCCTGTTCCCTGTTCCCTGTTCCCTGTTCCCTGTTCCCTGTTCCCTGTTCCCTGTTCCCTTGTCATAACGACAATTTTTAACGCCAACCTACTTATGTTGCATACATATTATTAATTTTCAACTTTTATTCCTTTTAGTAAATAAGTAATCATTTCCCCTTTCCCTTTAACTTTAATTAAACCGCGTTTTTCCAATACATACTGTTCTTTTAAGAGATGATAAGTAGCTTCACAAACCTGGATAGTACCTGCTATACCATGTGATTCCATTCTACTTGCAGTATTGACAGTATCTCCCCAGAGGTCATAAGCAAATTTCTTTAAACCAATCACCCCTGCTACTACTGGCCCTGTACTAATTCCTATGCGAATCCGAAATGATTGATTTTGTTCTTGGTTAAATTGAGTTACGGACTTTTGCATATCTAGCGCCATATTAGCTATGGCTATGGCATGATCGCTACGATGATTTGGTAAACCCGCAACTGCCATATAAGCATCACCAATTGTCTTGATTTTTTCTACTCCATGCAGTTCTGCTAACTCATCAAATAAACAGAATATTGTGTTTAATAATTCAACTAATTGTGGCGGTGGGGTGTGACTGGAAAGCTCGGTAAATCCCACAATATCAGCAAATAAAACCGTCACTTCCAGAAAACTATCAGCAATAGTAGTATGTTCCTGTTTTAATTGTTCCGCAATCACCCGTGGTAAGATATTTAAAATTAGTTTTTCTGACTGTTGTTGCGCTATTTCTAGTTCTTGCCTAGCTCGAAATTCTTTTTTGCGGAGATTTTCATATAAATAAACAGAAAATACACAAATTAACCCTGTCCAAAATAAATATAATCCCTGCTCAATATAAAAATTTAAAGGTTGCTTGAATTGAGGATGGTAAAAAAAATATAATGTCAAATAGCAGATAGTTGTGCCGATTTGGGAAATTAAATGTATCCTCCACATCACGGGAACTATAGTCGCTTGGGTGAGAAACATCAGATTCCAAATATTGGTGAACGGCTCTACATAATTCAATAATAAAGCCGTATCAATTTGTATGGCGCAAGTTACAGACCAGCATAAACTCAAAAGAATTAAGTGTGGGTAACGACGACCCAGAGATGTTCGGCATAAAAACCAACAAATCAAAATAAAAAATTCAGTTAATAACCCAATTTTCAAAGCCAGTATTTTCTCTCCTGGTTGGTTATTTACCCAGAAAAAATATGCCATTAGGGTTAAGCCGACAATTAACATGATTTTTGTTTGCAATTGCAGGCGTTTGATCATGAAGCGCTGTCGCTGTTCTCTGTAAGATTCAACAAAGCTTACATCTATCCGCCAGTCGGATATCTCTGGGGTAAAGAGTGCGTCTAGGTGGGTTTTGCCAAAATCTCTTTTGGGAATCATGCGCTTTTTGGGTTATTAGTAGTTAAATGTCAACGAGTAGGGAGAAAACCTAAATGGGTCGCAACCCCACTTTAACTTTTGATCGTGGCACGTTAATTTTACACCCACCGCCACGCAGCAAAGCTTGGATAGATTATGCTACATGGGATGATAGAATTGAAAAATTTCGCATTCCGGCAATCAGATATCGCTGTGTAGTCGAAGCGTTGCAAGCGGATGAAACCAACTTTATCGATGAAGCTAAGGGATTTTATCCCCTAGAGTTGGTTCCCAGTTTAGAAATGACACCCTATCCCCATCAGAGTGAGGCTTTAGCCGCTTGGAAACTAGCGGGAAGACAGGGAGTGGTGGTACTGCCCACGGCGGCAGGTAAGACTTATTTAGCACAAATGGCGATGCAAGCAACACCGCGCACGACGTTGATTGTGGTGCCGACTTTGGATTTGATGCATCAGTGGTATGCACATCTAACGGCGGCCTTTCCTGATGCTGAATTGGGTTTGCTGGGAGGTGGTTCACGGGATAAAACACCGATTTTGGTTGCTACTTATGATAGTGCTGCTATTCATGCGGAAAGTTTGGGTAATAAATATGCTTTGATTATTTTTGATGAATGTCACCATTTACCAACAGATTTTAATCGGGTAATTGCTGAATATGCGATCGCACCTTATCGGCTAGGACTTTCTGCGACACCAGAACGCACCGATGGCAAACACGCTGATTTAAACATTCTCATTGGCAAAGAAGTTTATCGTAAACGCGCTGAAGAATTGGCGGGTAAGGCTTTAGCAGAACATCAAATTGTGCAAATTAAGGTGAAGTTATCTCAACTAGAGCGGGAAAGATATAATCAATTAATTCAAACCCGCAATGATTTTTTGAAACAATCGCGGATTTCTTTGGGAAGTTTGCAAGGTTGGCAGACTTTTGTCCAAATGAGTGCGCGATCGCAAATCGGCCGCAGGGCGATGTTAGCACATCGTCAAGCAAAAGAAATCGCTCTGGGGACTGATGGTAAATTAAGAATTCTGTCTGATTTATTAGCTGAACATTTCCCCGCCCGCATTTTGATTTTTACTGCTGATAATGCTACGGTTTATCGCATTTCTCAAGATTTGTTAATTCCGGCTATTACTCATCAAACTCCTGTTAAAGAAAGGCATGAAATTTTAACTAAGTTTAAGCAGGGTGAATACAATACTTTGGTGGCTTCTCATGTGTTAAATGAAGGGGTTGATGTTCCGGCGGCTTCGATAGCAATTATTTTGTCGGGAACCGGTTCTGCTAGGGAATATATTCAGCGTTTGGGCAGGGTTTTACGTAAGGGAAATATTGAAAATAAGCAGGCGATTTTATATGAAGTCGTGGCTGAAGATACTAGTGAGGAGGGAACTTCTGCGAGAAGGCGAGGGGAAAGAGGTAATGAACCGCGTTCGCGTAGCGTCCCGCAGGGAAGACGCGAAGAGCGCGAAGAGAAGAATGAGAAGGAAGAAATGAAGGGACGCGGGGACACGAGGACGCGGGGACGCGGAGAGGAAAAAATGAAGAAAGATAAGAAAGAGAAGGAAGATAAGAAGGAGAGGAAAGGGAATTTAAAGGTTGTTTATGGTGGTGGGATGGAAAGGGATTTAAAGGCGGCTGAACAGTTAGAAATTAATTATTCAACACAGAAGAAAGATGTTACCAACGGAGTTATTGATTCATCGTCAAAACGGGGAGGAAATTATCCCGAAAAGACTGAAACTTGATCACAAGCATTTGCAGTTGGGGAATGATTTAATTAATTTTTTTCAGGAGGCTGTTGGGAAAACTCAAGGGTTGCTTGAGCGTCAATTGACGGATTTTGAAGGTGATACTACTGATTATCGAATTAAGCGTGGTTTGGCTTATATTCTCAAAAGCAGTTTTTGCACTTTTGAAGTTGTTAGTCCTCTGGAACCACCTATGTTAAGGGAACGGGTTTTTTCTTTGGCTGCAAAATCTTTTCCTAGTCGAGAAGCAACGGAAGTTACTTTGAGTAAAGTTGCTGATGAATTAAGTCAGGAATTACAGCAAGAAGTTTTACCTATTCAGATAAGTGATGGACTTTATGCTGATTTGTCTGAAAATAAAATCTTAACTGCTTTTGATGCGCCAAAACCAGAGGATATATTACATAGATATAATTTATCTCAGGTGCAAGGTGTTTTTTATAAAGCCAGTCAGTTGATATTAAATGCTCATCGCAATGTCCCAGGTGAATATAAGTTGTTATTTCGTTATTTGAAGTTGTTTCAATTAATGGCTTATATTGAAGGTGATGCTGATCATGGGTTTACAATTAGCATTGATGGTCCAACAAGTTTATTTACTCCTAGTACTCGTTATGGTTTATCAATAGCTAAAATGATTCCGGCTTTACTTCATGTGACTAAATGGAGTTTAGCTGCAACTTTACAAACACGAGATTTTTATACAAATGAATGGAAAATCGGCAGGTTTACTCTCAATTCTGAATGCGGTTTAGTCTCTCACTATCCACCTGGTAAGCCTTATGATAGTATGTTGGAACAGTCTTTTGCTGATAAATGGGATGGGTTAAAAAGTGGTTGGATTTTAGAGCGAGAAGTTGATTTAATTCCCATTCCTGGAAGTGTGATGATTCCCGATTTCCGTCTAGTACATCCTGATGGTCGTAGCTTTTTATTAGAAATTGTCGGTTATTGGCGACCAGAATATTTACAAAAAAAGTTTTCTCAGGTGCGACGGGCAAATTGTGATAATTTGATTTTGGCAATTTCCGAAAGATTAAATTTAGAAAAAGTCGGTGTTAAATTAGATGATGTACCTGCGAAAATTATTTGGTTTAAAGAAAAGTTATTACCAAAATCTGTATTAGCTGTGATTAATGAAGAATAAATTACAGATGGGAATAGGGAATAGAGTTGAAACTCTTTTTTTATATGGCCTTGTTCTTGAATTTTGTACTTCACTTAAGTAGGTTGGCGTTGAAAATTGTCGTTATAACAAGGGAACAGGGAACAGGGAACAGGGAAGAGGTTTTGAGCCAATTTTACTTTTCGTTACATATTTCTGTTTTTCCCCGTCCACCTACTTACCTGAAATCTGCTGTATGTAAATGAAAATAGGAATAGTATTTCTTAATAAAATTAATAATAGTTAATAATTCTCTGTGTATGTAAATACAAATCTATCTAGAGTATGATTTATAATCATCAGCAGTAAGAATATCTTTCTAATCAGAGAAATTTACATAATCTTAAACATAATTGGATAATTGGATAAAATATATGCCAGCAAAAATTACTATTACATTAGGAATTATATCGGCTCTTTTGAGCATAGATAATGCGGTATATGCACAGTCAAATGTAGCACAACCTCAACAGGGAAGTTTTACTTTACGTGGTGAGTCTCTAGTTAATATTGATTATCGCAACGCTCAAAATGACTTTGGTAGATTTTTTAACCAACAAAATCCAGGAAATACATCTAAAAATCCCAGTCGGCAAAATCTCATTTACGAAGAATTACCGCTGAGTGAGTCAATATCAATACCTAATAATGCGATTTTTTTGCAACCAGCAAATCAAACTATTAACGGTAATGATGGTTTACAAGTGCATTTAGATTTGGGTAGTGATCAATAATTTCCAAGATTGGGTGCATATCAACTAATCATCTAGTTATTAGCTTACCCTGGTTATTAGCTGCTGCGATCGCTCTAGGATTAGCAGTAAATACCTGAATATCTGGTACTGTCACAAAATCACCATCATCTGTAATGATTTTATTAATTGATTCCTGACGCATAGACTCAAGAATAAACAAGTCATAGCCATCTAAACACTGATTACTAAACAGGGTGAAAGCAGCATTTACAGTTGCTTGATCTAAGAGGATGTTTTAAAAGTATTTTTGGTAACATCAAAAGTCTCAGAACCTAACCCCCAACCCCTTCCCTACCAGGGAAGGGGAGTAAGAATCAAAGCCTCTCTCCCTGTGGGGGAGAGGTTTGGAGAGGGGTTTAGAGTATAATTTGCAACTTTTCAAACATCCTCTAACATTAAGTTAATCATGAGCTTCACGCTGCTTTGCAATCTGGTCTATACTAAAACCTTCATAAAAATCAGAGTGTCAACACAACGACATGATTCTTAAATCCAAAGCTCAATTCATTTAAATGATTATTCTGCGAACATTATGGAGTAAGATTAGTCCTTTAGATAGAGGAGGGGAAAAAGATGACTCGTGTCATCATTGTGCGTCATGGTCAGAGTACCTACAATACTGAGAAACGCATCCAAGGACGAACTGATGCGTCACGACTAACCGAAAAAGGTCGTAACGACGCTAATCAAGCGGGTAAAGCCCTCAGTAAGATTTCATTTCAGGCGATTTATTGCAGTCCCCTCAACCGCGCCAAAACTACAGCAGAGATTATTCGCAGTGAATTGGTTGAACAGTCTGCTCAAATCCAAGTTTCTGAAGAACTACTAGAAGTAGATTTGCCTTTGTGGGCAGAAATGCTGAGTAGTGATGTTAAAGAAAAGTTTCCTGAAGATTATAGCATTTGGAAAAAACGCCCCCACGAACTGCGGATGATGATCCATGACGCACAGGGGAGTAGAGAACATTTTCCCGTTCTGGCTTTGTACGAGCAAGCACAGCAGTTTTGGCAAGAAATTTTATCTCGTCATCAAGGGAAAAATATTCTCATTGTTGGACATAATGGTATTAATCGCGCGCTGATTAGTACCGCTTTGGGAATTCCCCCCAGTTGCTATCATGGAATACAGCAATCTAACTGCGGCATTAGTGTCTTGAATTTTAGTGGCGGTTTGGGTGAACCAGTGCAACTAGAATCAATGAATCAGACGCAGCATTTGGGAGATACTCTACCCACTTTGCGACCGAATCATCAAGGATTCCGATTATTATTAGTACGTCATGGCGAAACTGAATGGAATCGTCAAGGCCAGTTTCAAGGTCAAATTGATGTTCCGCTCAACGATAATGGGAGACAACAAGCTGCAAAAGCTGGGGAATTTCTCAAAGATGTAAAAATTGATTTTGCTTTTAGCAGCACAATGGCGCGTCCAAAAGAAACAGCTGAAATAATTCTTAAGCAGCATCCTGGTATAAATTTGGAACTACTTGAAGGTTTGAGGGAAATTAGTCACGGACTCTGGGAAGGAAAATTTGAAAAAGAAATAGAGCAAGAGTTTCCCGGAGAGTTAGAACGCTGGCGCACATTACCAGCAGAGGTACAAATGCCAGAAGGAGAAAATTTACAACAGGTACGGGAACGTAGTGTTGCTGCTTGGCAGTTAATATTAGCAGCTGCTGAGGTAAATCAACTCAAAATCGGTTTAGTAGTGGCTCATGATGCGACTAATAAAACCCTGCTTTGTCATATTCTGGGTTTATCACCAGAAAATTTCTGGAATTTCCGCCAGGGAAATGGCGCAGTTAGCGTGATTGACTACCCCGAAGGAGCAAATGGTTTACCAGTTTTGGAAGCCATGAATATCACCAGTCACTTAAGTGGCGGTGTGCTGGATAAAACGGCGGCTGGAGCATTGTAGGGATTCATTGTAGGGCTTACGCTACGCTAAGTCGGCTGTCGTTTATTGAATTTTAGATTTTAGATTTTTTCCATTAATCCGAAATCTAAAAACTGTCTGAAATGGCTTACGCCTCCCGTCAGGGATACAGGATTTCCAGGATTTAAGGATGAACAGGATGAAGTCGGGGATTTTATCACCAATTATCAATTACCAATTACCAATTACCAATTACCAGCCTCAACTTAGCACATGACAACTGAACTGTTGCAACAAGTAAGGGTAATCGACCCAGTTTCGGAAACTGACCAAATAGCTGATGTTTTGATTGTTGATGGTTATATTCAAGCAATAGCACCGCAAATTTCTGATATCAGTTCCGATACTTCTATTAGAGATTGTCGGGGCTTAGTTCTGGGTACTGGTTTAGTAGATTTATATAGCCATTCCGGTGAACCAGGGTTTGAAGAGAGAGAAACTCTAGTTTCTTTTTTGCAAGCAGCATCTGTTGGTGGTTTTACTAGAGTGAGTGTTTTACCGGATACATCTCCAGCTATTGATAACCCGGCTCTCGTTGCACAGTTGCAGCAAAAGAGAAATGAGGAAATTAGGGAAAAGGGAAAAATAGATTCTGCTTCTCCTCTCCCCCATCTTCATGTCTGGGGTGCAATAACTCTCGATTTAGCTGGTAAGCAATTGACGGAATTTGCTGATTTAGCTACTGCGGGTGTTGTGGGTTTTACGGATAGTAAAGCTTGGGAAAATTTGGGACTGGTGCGGAGAGTGTTGGAATATCTCCAACCTTTTGGTAAACCTGTGGCGTTTTGGCCATGCGATCGCTATCTATCCGCAAATGGAATGATGCGGGAAGGTGCAGAGGCTTTCCGTGTGGGTTTACCTCCTATTCCAGCCAGTGCGGAAACAACTGCGATCGCAGCTTTGTTAGAGTTAGTCGCCGCTATTCGCACACCTGTACACATTATGCGGGTTTCCACAGCCCGGAGTGTGGAACTGATTGCTACTGCAAAATTTCAAGGTCTACCTGTGACAGCCAGCACCACTTGGATGCACCTGTTACTTGATACTAGAGATGTTAAGAGTTATCACACATCCTTGCATTTAGATCCACCTTTAGGAAATCCCAGTGATGTAGCAGCGTTGCGTGGGGGAGTGCGTGGAGGAGTAATAGATGCGATCGCAATTGATCATGCAGCTTACACCTATGAAGAAAAAGTCCAAGCCTTTGCGGAATCACCACCAGGGGCAATTGGTTTAGAATTAGCATTGCCTTTACTGTGGCAAAATCTCGTTGAAACTGGGGAATTTACAGCTTTAGAATTATGGCGGGTTTTGAGTAACAAGCCAGCGGCCTGTTTACAGCAAGAACTTAAAGCTATTAAATCTGGTGAAAAAGCCGAATTAACATTATTCGACCCTCAACAAACCTGGAAAGTCAACAGAGAAAATCTGCATACACTTTCTCAAAATACACCTTGGTTTGGGGAAGAAATCAAAGGCCGCGTTTTACAGACTTGGTGCTGAGGTAATTCGTAATTCGTAAACAGGGAACAGGGAACAGGGAACAGGGAAAAGCTCAATTCATTTAAATGATTATTCTGCGAACATTATGGAGTAAGATTAGTCCTTTAGATAGAGGAGGGGAAAAAGATGACTCGTGTCATCATTGTGCGTCATGGTCAGAGTACCTACAATACTGAGAAACGCATCCAAGGACGAACTGATGCGTCACGACTAACCGAAAAAGGTCGTAACGACGCTAATCAAGCGGGTAAAGCCCTCAGTAAGATTTCATTTCAGGCGATTTATTGCAGTCCCCTCAACCGCGCCAAAACTACAGCAGAGATTATTCGCAGTGAATTGGTTGAACAGTCTGCTCAAATCCAAGTTTCTGAAGAACTACTAGAAGTAGATTTGCCTTTGTGGGCAGAAATGCTGAGTAGTGATGTTAAAGAAAAGTTTCCTGAAGATTATAGCATTTGGAAAAAACGCCCCCACGAACTGCGGATGATGATCCATGACGCACAGGGGAGTAGAGAACATTTTCCCGTTCTGGCTTTGTACGAGCAAGCACAGCAGTTTTGGCAAGAAATTTTATCTCGTCATCAAGGGAAAAATATTCTCATTGTTGGACATAATGGTATTAATCGCGCGCTGATTAGTACCGCTTTGGGAATTCCCCCCAGTTGCTATCATGGAATACAGCAATCTAACTGCGGCATTAGTGTCTTGAATTTTAGTGGCGGTTTGGGTGAACCAGTGCAACTAGAATCAATGAATCAGACGCAGCATTTGGGAGATACTCTACCCACTTTGCGACCGAATCATCAAGGATTCCGATTATTATTAGTACGTCATGGCGAAACTGAATGGAATCGTCAAGGCCAGTTTCAAGGTCAAATTGATGTTCCGCTCAACGATAATGGGAGACAACAAGCTGCAAAAGCTGGGGAATTTCTCAAAGATGTAAAAATTGATTTTGCTTTTAGCAGCACAATGGCGCGTCCAAAAGAAACAGCTGAAATAATTCTTAAGCAGCATCCTGGTATAAATTTGGAACTACTTGAAGGTTTGAGGGAAATTAGTCACGGACTCTGGGAAGGAAAATTTGAAAAAGAAATAGAGCAAGAGTTTCCCCAATCACCAGTTTAAGTCAGTTCTAACCAACCTTGATAACCGGTGACAATGCGATCGCCATCTTTGAGGACGTGAACTTCTATTTGGTCACTGGCCCAGCTAATTTGGTCTTTGAATTCAGGGTTAAATACATGAACCTGTTGATTTCTAGAAGAAACAGGGGACGTGGGAGAATTAATTGCTTGAGATTGGATAAAAGGCCCGTCAATTAAAATATCTAATTCTGCTAACAATTCTTGGGAACCGGGAGGTGCAGATTCAGATTGTAGTTGCTTGAGGGTAAACCCAGTAAAAGACATCACATTTAATCCAGCGGCTTTCACCTGACGCGCTAAATTAGCTAATGCAGATGCTTGCCAAAATGGTTCACCACCGGAAAAAGTTACACCTGTGTTATGGGGATTTGTGATAATATCTGCTGCCAGGGTATCAATAGCAACTAATTGATTAATCTCAAATGTCCAAGAGTCGGGATTAAAGCAACCATCACATTCACGAGGACAACCTTGCACCCAAACCACAGCCCGACAACCAGGGCCGTTGACTTCTGATTTATCAACATAACCCATAATGTTGAGATAGCCAGCGGGAATTTCATTGAGTGCTAATAATGGTTCGGTTGACTTTGTTTCCATATCTTTAGCTCCTTAATTGCAAAATATTAAGTAGTACAACGTGACGAAAATATAGCAAAGAACAGGTGACAGGATGCAGGGAAGACGCGGAGAGGGGAAGACGCGGAGATGTGAGGAAAATTACGAATTATGAATTACGAATTACGCAATTGGGGCATAACGCACAGGCTTTTTAGTAACATTATAAATTTTTTGAGCCATAGCACTGAGTTCTTCAGCGCTGATAGATTGGAGATTTTGACAGCTATAACAGCGAGATTCGACAATCTCATCATCTCTGGATTCTAACTGATCAACTAAGACGCGGAAACGGGAAGGAATGTCAAGTTTAATTTCATCAGGTTGGAGAGACTTGATCAAGTGTATGTAATGTGCTTGCATTTCTGCTGTCCAAGAAGACAAAACCATGGTTTGTATGACCATACATCCCTGATATTCCTGTCTAAACTGTTCAATTCCTCTGAGGATATCTGGTAAATCAATTGTCTCTGATGGCTGATTAATCTGCCGTAGTTGATTTGACGAAACAGCATCCAATTTAACGGCGACTATATCTGCTAGTGCTAAAGCGTCCCGAACTGATTGATCACCTAGCAAACTGCTATTGGTTAATACTAGTTTTGGTTGTTTGATAATTTCTTTTGTCGCTGCCAGAATTTCCCCTAAATTCAGCGCTAGGGTAGGTTCACCACTTCCACTAATAGTGACTACATCTATTGGTACTTCCCGGCGTACAAACCTTTGCAAATCAGAGATAATTTGGCTAGTAGGGACAAAAATTTGCCGTTGAGTTGTCTTTTGCTGAATATTCCCTAATTGACAATAGACACAGTTAAAAGAACAGGTAGATATTATCCCAATCGGATCGATACCGAGCGATCGCCCAAATCGCCAAGAATTTACCAGCCCATATACTGAAGAATATTGTAGTTTTTCCGGTGTTGGCGATGAACTCATAACTACCTCATAACTTAAGCCTAGTCTGCAATCTTTCGGGATCGGTCCAATAGCTGAATCCATATAAAATTTAGAGCTAGTTTGTGAGGAAGTCGTGAGGTAGGGAACTTGCATATAAAACAAAATTTGGGGATTTCTCCCGTCAAAACTGCATAAGCCACGCAAGCTATCGGCTGACGCTCACGGCGAAGCCTCATTGATCTGCAATCTGCTGTATTATATTTACTACTCAAATTAGATCATTTTTTGTCTGAATCAGGATTTCCAGGATTAAAGGATTAACAGGATAATTTACTTTATGTTTACTCCTTAACACATATCTTGCACCAAGCCCTAACGAATAGAATTCGTGGCTACACAAACTAAGTCCGCCTGCGCGGACTCACGGAAAATCAGTGGTTTCAAACCCGCGTAGGCGGGTTTTGTCTGTCTAGCCGGGACTTCCAGTCGCCAGGTGCAAGATGTGAGTTAAATTACACTCATCAAGCCAATCATTATTACGGCGTTGCTGATTTGATGTATGAAAATGATTTTTGATGATATCCAAACTCTTGTAGAGACGTTCCGCCGGAACGTCTCTACGCCTAAATTCATACCTGGTTTCAGCAACGCCAAAATTACCAAACCATCCTGTAAATCCTTAAATCCTGGACATCCTGATTCAGACAAAAAAATTTAGCTCGCTCCGTTTCACTACGCTTGCAAGGGTAAAGGAAAGAAGGGAAAAGGGCAAAAGAGCAAGAGTATAAAGGGCTACTGAGTCCACGCAGCAACACACACAACACGAAAACCGCGGTTGTCGTCGTCGAAGCCCGCATCGAAATTGCTGCGATAAGCCGAACGGCAATTCTCAGGATTACTGAGCCAAGAACCGCCACGCAGCATCTTGTCACTACTCTCTTTATTACTTATCCATGCACTACCATCTGTAGGCGCACCTTCATAGCTGTCATGCCAATCGTCTTGACACCATTCCCAGACATTCCCGTGCATATCATACAATCCAAATTCATTCGCTATTTTAAAACTTCCTACTTCTGTTGTTTCTCCTCTATCAATTCCTTTAACTCCATCTCCATAAGTATAGTTACCATCATAATTAGCTAAATCTGTGGTAATTGTCTCGCCAAAATGAAATGGTGTAGTAGTTCCGGCACGACAAGCATATTCCCATTCTGCTTCACTGGGCAGCCTATAGGGTCTTTGACTATAATTTGATAGTCTGGCACAAAACTCCACCGCATCATGCCAAGAAACCGATTCTACAGGGCGATTTGCTCCTTTAAACCTAGATGGGTCTAATTTTAGTTCTTGGTTCACCTGAGGTAAAGCGGCTACTGCTTGCCATTGTGCTTGGGTTACTGGATATTTACCAAAGCAAAAGGGTTTAATGGTAACTTCATGTTGAGGTTTTTCATCGTTTTCACTTTCTAGTTCCTCTTTCGGTGAACCCATGATAAAACTACCACCAGAAATTAGCACCATTTCTAATTCAATGCCATTTCCTAAATCTTCGGTAAAGTATTGAGCCGTTTTTTTATAACGATTAATAATAGTTTTTGGCATAATTTTTTGTCTGAATCAGGATTTATAAGATTAAAGGATTAACAGGATATTTCATTTTATATTTACTACTCAAATTACATCATTTTTTGTCTGAATCAGGATTTACAAGATTAAAGGATTAACAGGATATTTCATTTTATATTTTTAGTCATAGCTCAATAAAACAATCAATGACAATCAGTATCAGAAAACCTATAAACACAACGACCAAACCATCCTGTAAATCCCTAAATCCTGGATATCCTGATTCAGACAATCGCAAGGGTAAAGGAAAGAAGGGAAAAGGGCAAAAGGGTAAGAGTATAAAGGGCTACAGAGTCCACGCAGCAACACACACAACACGAAAACCGTAGCTGTTGTAGACGAAGCCCGCATCGACATTGAAGCGATAAGCCGAACGGCAATTTTCAGGAAGATAGAGCCAAGAACCGCCACGCAGCATTTTGCCACTTTTAGTTTCATTGCTTATCCATGCGCTTCCATCCGTAGGTGCATCTTTATAATTACTATGCCAATCATCTTGACACCACTCCCACACATTGCCGTGCATATCATATAATCCAAATTCATTCGCTATTTTAAAACTTCCTACTTCTGTTGTTTCTCCTCTATCAATTCCTTTAACTCCATCTCCATAAGTATAGTTACCATCATAATTAGCTAAATCTGTGGTAATTGTCTCGCCAAAATGAAATGGTGTAGTAGTTCCGGCACGACAAGCATATTCCCATTCTGCTTCACTGGGCAGTCTATAGGGTCTTTGGGTAGATTTTGATAGTCTGGCACAAAACTCAACAGCATCATGCCAAGAAACCGATTCTACAGGGCGATTTGCTCCTTTAAACCTAGATGGGTCTAATTTTAGTTCTTGGTTCACCTGAGGTAAAGCGGCTACTGCTTGCCATTGTGCTTGGGTTACTGGATATTTACCCAATAAAAACGGTTGCACTGTGACTTGATGCTGGGGACTCTCATTTTCTCTGCGTTTTGGTTCGTTCTCTGGTGAACCCATCATAAAACTGCCACCAGAAATTGCTACCATTTCTAATTGAACACCATTAACTAAGTCTTCTATAAACTGCTGTGTTTGGCGAGAATGACGGTTAATAATTAGTTGAGAACCATCAATCCATTGATTAATTGCGGTTTTGAAATTTGTTTTTGTAACTTTTTTACCAAATACTTCTGTTAACAATTTCCATAATTTTGAAGCAATCCACTTTATAGTTCCCTCATTATGATTACCTAAAGCAGCAATGTCTTTATAATTTAGATTTTCTAATGTTCCTTCTAAGATGATTTTCTGAATTTCATCCAAGTGATTTCCAGTTTTATTAAATACTGCTTCATCAACTTCAATCAGATTATTACTATTTAATTGATTAGATTGATTAATTTCTATAAGTGCAACTTCAAAATTAAAAGGTTTTAGGTTAATAGATGTCTCACCTTCATCTGCAATCGTGATAGTAGCAAATTCAAATTCAAAGGTTTTTATTTCTGGTAAACCATTAATTTCAAGAGGTTTAGAAGGTTTAATAGCCGATTCTAATTTCTGCCTAATATCATATAATTCTTTTAAACCTCCACTTCTGGAATTTCTTATATATTCCTGTACATACTTGGCATAATTTAATAAATCTGTTTCCTTTTCTAACTGGGGTGATAATTCCTCCGTTAATCTTGCTAACCTTGCTAATTCTACTCTCACACCTGAATTACCAGAAATTTGACTATTTAAACCACTGCTAGTTTCTAAAAATCTTTGGATAATTTCCCTTGCTGCTTGTTTACATTCTTTGTCACCCAAATACACCATTGCTGCCCAGCGTTGTGCCTCTAATTCCTGTTGTCTTCTCCCAGGATTCAGCCTACTTAAATAATTGACATAATTAATTAAAACTTGTGCGACTTGCTGCATTTGCTTATCGCTCTTATCACCATAATGTTGCTTCATTTCCTCCAGCAAATATGCTCTAACATGAGTATCCATTGCATAAAGTTCATAACCCACTTGACTGCACAAATCAGATAATAATAAATCAACCTCTGCTACCCAAGGAACTTGTTCACTGCGTAAAAATTGATTGCGTAAATAATTGACTAATTCAGGAGTCAATACCAAAGGTAAAGCCGCATGATAAGCTAATAACCTATAAGATTCATCAAACCGCCAAACAAACCTATCTACAGCTTGTTTTGCCTGTTCTCGTAATTGTTGTTTTTCAAATTCATCTGTCATGAGCAAGTTTAATGGAGGTGTTGTAAGGTTTTTCCACGCACAATATCAATAGCATTGCTTAAACCATTATTATCCATCTGATACATAGGAATCAAATTAGCAATTATTTCGGCTGAACTGCCAAACCAGCGTTTTTCAGGCATAGGATTTAACCAAGCTATTAAAGAAGTGTGTCGCTGTAACTTAAATAAAAAACTGCTAGTTGCTCTAATTCGGTTTAATGTCCGATAACCTCTCGCTGCACCAGCATCACTGACAATTAAAATGCTAGTTTTATTATCGCAGGTTGCTAATACTTTATTTAAAGCAATTGGTTCTGTTAAATAAATATCTTTGTAAACACTATTAACTGGTACATTCTGAAAGTAAAATACATTGACATTTTCCGGTTGTAAAGAACTTTCATAAAGTGCTGTTTCTACAAAATCACGACTGAAGCGATGAAAAGGTGTCATTGAGCCATTTTGATCAACCAGCAGCAATAAATGGGCATGATTCCGTTCTCGTCGTCGGTAAACTGGTGCTAAATAAAATCCCTGGTGTGTGGCTTTTTCAATAGTCGCTTTGATATCTAAAACATCTAATTGTCCGTCAGCAACAGGAAGCCGGAGATATCGCCAACCATAAATCATTGAACGCCGAGAAAGGGGATAATATGCCTGTAATGTCCCATTATCCTCCATTTCTGTGAGTGTAAAAGGAGCGCGAATTGGTAGAAATTCTAGTTCTGTTTCAGGCTTTAACTCAGCAACAATTTCTTCCGGTGGTAGCGATGAAATTTCTGGGATTTCTTCTACCCGTTGAAAATGAGATTTATATTTTGGTTCTTTGTTTAGAGGCTTTTTTTCATCCTGTTTCGGTTTTGAAATCACCTCTAGAGAATCCCAGATAGAATCAAATAAGTTTTGTTGAGATAGAGAATGACACCATAAAATTTGCAATGTCTCTGCTAATGCTTCTGGATTTTCACAAAATCCCCCCTCAACAGCTTTTCTTGCTGCTAAAAATTCGCCTACACCAAGCTGGTAAATATTTTTATAATCATTTTGGCGTAAACGAATAAAAGCGCGAATTATCACTTCTTGGGGGTTAAAATCACTCATGATACTTGAGTTTTTTTAGTATATTTTTTCCAGTCCTGTTGTAGTTTGAATAATAATTCTGGATAGGGAAGTAAATCATCGTCCTTGAGTTTGGTTGCATTGTAAGGTTCAGACTCAAAGGTATGGAGTGCTTTTAACCAATCAAGAAATTCACTAGTTCCTGGTTTTTTAAAGAGTCCACCTTCATTCCACACTTGTAAAAACCTTTCAATGGCATTATCTACTAAATTCTTAGCTGTAGATTTTCCCTCAACAATTTGATCACTGTGCTTTTCAACAATTTGCTGTAACAGTTTAGAATCATTAGGAAATTCTACATAATGATATAAACAACGGCGCAGAAATGGTGCAGGTAAATTACCTTTTTCTTTATTACTGGTAATAATCACAATTGGTTTATGGGTAGCTGTAATTGTTTCCCCTGTTTCTTTAATTTTAAATTGCCAAGGTTCATCTAAAACCGTCAGTAAATCATTTGGAAAGTCTAAATCAGCTTTATCAATTTCATCAATTAAAACCACTGCTGGACATTCTTTCAGGTCAAAGGCTTTGCCTAATGCTCCAAATGTCCGATAATCTTTAGCATTAGCAGGATTACGTTTATCATTTATTAATTCATTAAATTTCTCTGTTTGCACATCATGAAGTCGTAAAATTGCATCATATTCATAAAGTCCATCTTGCGCTTTTGTGGTAGAACGAATATCCCACCGGTAAAGAGGTAATTCTAACTCATAAGCAACAGCGGAAGCGAGACGAGTTTTACCACAGCCAGCATCTCCTTCTAATAGTAATGGTCGTTTGAGATAGAGGGCTAAATTAACAGCTTTTTTTAAAGGTTCAGAAACTACATAAGGTTCTCGGTTTTTTGGTGAATCTTCGTGGGGATTTTGAGGGCGAAGTTCGGGGTTGTTGGTGAATGTAAGACGGTTAGTTTTTTCCATAAAAATATTCCTGTAATTTTGAACAAACGCTTTCTGGAGTTCCTTCACTTTCTTCATGAATATTCTTGGCTTCTTTGTGAATTTCATCACAATCTTGAATATTGGCAAAGCGAGGAAATAATTTATGATGCGATATTAACCAATTACTAATATCTTCAACAGTCCAATCAAGTAAAGGAATTTCAATCATTTTATCATGATTTAAAGTCACTTCTTGACAAAAGTTAGATGAATTTATAGGAAATGGACTTTCTGCAATCAGAGCAAATATCAACCTATTTCTTTTTTGGTTGAATAAAGACTTATTTTTGTTGATCAAAGGTTGCCAAAATATTTTTATAAACCAATCAATAAACTCCTCTTTGTCTTCTAATCTATTAATACTTTTAATTTCAAAAAATATAGTATCTCCTAGTGATAAAGATGAAACTATTTTTTCATGAATTTCATTTATTATACTAAATAATCTATTTTCATCATCTTCTAAACAAGAGGATATTTCAATACCCAAATAACCTGAAATTGCGTTGATAAAACCATATTTATTAGATTTATAAGTATTAGATTCAAAATTTATTGTCCGTCGTGGACAAGTTTCTATTTGATTACTGATAATTACATCTATAAATTCTTCAATACAGTATTTACCTAACTGTTTTTTGCTTTTCTGAAGAAACAAAAGAATAGCTCCACCTTCTGTTTCATACTGCTTTTTGAGTGATTCAGCAATTTCTCTCGATTTGGAAAAGTCTATTTTTTGAAAGCTCTTTTCTAAATTTAAATGGCGTGTATCTGGATTAGAACTATTTTTATCTAATTCTGATAGTTTACCATATAGTTCTTGAATTTCTTTCAAAAGCCTTTCTGCCTTTCTAGAAAGTTTTAATTCAACATCTCCAGTCATGACTTCATCTAAATCAGCCTCTACCTTGGCAAGTTCTTCTCCCTTGGATGCTATACGTCTATTTAAAAAAATTCTATTATTCTCCTCCATTGTCATAATCATTTCTTTTTGTTGGTAAATCTTATTAAATAAATAATAGTAGAATTGATATAATTCATTCTCAATTCAGCTTGGCTTTTAGATCCTGAATTTCTTTCAAAAGTCTTTCTGCTTTTCTAGAAAGTTTTAATTCAATATCTTGAGGAACAACTTCATCTAAATCAGCCTGTACTTTAGCAAGTTCTTCTTCCTTTGCAGCTATACGTTTTTTATAAAACTCACTGCTTGAATTTGAAGATGGTTCTTCTTGAGAGGTTTCTGGAGAATTATTGATTTTTGTTGATTTCTCTTGAACAGCTTGATTTAAAAAACTCCAAGTCTCAACTAAGACTTTTGCAGGAATCATGTACGCAACCTTAAGATCCTTTCGCAATTCATCAGAAGGTTTTCCGACTGTATTATCTGAGTATTTAGAAAGTTCTGAAGAAACAACTATTCCTACAAAACTAGCTAATTCTTCATCCCAAACAGGCGTACCACTAAAACCTGGTTCAATATAGAATGAAGACTGCTTTTCTACTTCCATCTGTACCAATCCCAATCTATCACCGACTGCACCTAACAGTTTTCCTTTTGTAATTACACCCTGATCACGTCCTTCAGGAAATCCTAAAACAGAAAATTGATGATTATTAGTATCTGCCAAACTTAGTTGGAAAGTTATATTGTTTGTTGGTAATTTCTCCAAAAATTCCAGAACAGCAATATCTTCCCCATAGGAATAATTAGGATTAGATTGAGGTTTCCAGCACTTGACATTTGCTTCAAACTTTTTCTTGTTGTCTCCAGCACAAAAAGGGAAATCTAACTTGATTAAACTTTGAGGTTTTTCTTGAGTAGTATGATTAATTCCTAAAGCATCTGCAACTACATGAGCGCAAGTGACAATGTATTGATCAGATATCAGAAAACCACCACCTACTACATTGATTACATTCTCATCAGCAGAAGTGTAAATTCTAGCAATTCTGGTTTTATAGGATTCATTTGTATATGTCATAAATTAACTATGCTGTTGTTTTATTCTCTGTTTCCTTATTCCATTTGACTGTGATTTCAAAAGTTAACTCGCTTCCCAGAGAACTAAACACAATTCCAGCATTAGCAGTAAGTTTGATACCAAACTTTATCTCTGTTTCATCAGGAGTAATATCCTTCAACTTAGAAACAACAGTAGCAATAACAGGTTTAATCTCATTGAGTGCGTCGTCAAACGTTTTTGTTACGGTACTTACATCAACCCCACTAACCCGCGATACAGGTAGTTGTTCACCAGATTTTACTGGTTGTCTATCTACTTCTACTAAAAAGTTTGTTCCATCTGCTAAGGTAAACGCTACTAATTGCTTATCTGCCATATTGTTTAAATTAGTGTTAATTAGGCTATGCAACGTCAAATATACAACATTACCTGCATATTTTAAAAGTAAAAAACCGCACTAGAAATAATTTGTAAATTGGTGTATTTTCCGTATTTTTACCCCAAAATTGCACCAAACAATAAGGGACGAGTATCACACCCGTCCCTGTACTCATTGCTAAAAGCCTTGAATTTCTCGGCTTTAGATGCTTTTTCCTAAAGGCGACACCCGGATTTGAACCGGGGGTGAAGGTTTTGCAGACCCTTGCCTTACCACTTGGCTATGTCGCCAGACTCGCCACTATTGATAGTATCACTATTTTTGCCCAATTGCATCATCTGGCGGAAAAATTTTCTGGACAGGCCAGAAGCCTGTCCTACAGTGATTCAAAAATCAGAACTTAATTTCACTTCATCAGCAAAGTTGCCCCAGCGGACAAAGTAAAATGGCCCAGCGACAGAACCCCAAACGTGTTCATCTGTATCGGGATTTCGTCCTCTATCGCGGCTGATGAACTTTTCACCATCAATTTCAAAATCACTATCCAAATAGGTTCTTTGCCCGTCACGCATGACAATACAACCCTTTCCGGGTTCGACTGTGCCTTTGAAGTGGCTACCAGTCCAGTCTACAATCATATTGCAACCAGAAAGCCTTTCCAAGCGATCGCTCGTTAAAGTCTGCAACCTTGGTAAATCACGGGAAGCACCATAAAAGTCTTTTTCTTCTTTGACAGTATAGTTTTCAATATGGATTTTATCCCCTACTGTCTGCAAATTTAACACCCGCACCCGATAGGGTTTATTCAGCATATAGTCATAAGCTTGTTCCACAAACAAACTCACCCCTGACAATACCCCAAAATCAAGCGGACGCATACATACACGAATATGGGCAAAAAAAGCCGGATTCTCAAAAACTTGGGCTTGATTGCTAAAATCAGCCGCCATCCAACGGGCTAAAGTGGCTATATCTGTAGAATGAGTCATATCAATTTTAAATTTTGGATTTTGGATTTTAGGACACAGGCTGAAAACCGCCTGTTATACATTGGCTAATTTTAAACCTTGGCGTGTCACTAGAACAGTGCTGAGTCCTTCCCCTATTCCCTATTCCCTAATAAATCAGGACTTACGCAAAACCTGACTCTTGCGTAAGTTCTATAAATGTAGAGAGTAGAGACGTTCCATGGAACGTCTCTACATTCTTTTTCGGAGATGTCTAATAGACTTTGCAGAATATTCACTAAAAATTAACCTCTGTCTAACCAAAAGTTAATTGCTAGATTACCTTGCCGTGCAATTTTATACTGTGTACGTATTATTTTCACAAGTTTTTAACTGAATACAACCATTGCTCTTTTAGAGCAATTGAGCGGAAATATTACGTCCAATAAACTAGGAGAGGAGTATTTTTGTGAACAAAGTTAATATTAAGCTTAACAGCTTGAAAGCATTAGGTGTAATTTCATTGATGACCGCCACCTTGGGCGTATCAATGTCTGCGGTTTTCTCCCAAAGTGTCAGAACAATCAAGATAGATGGTTCCAGCACTGTTTTCCCCGTGACTGAAGCAGTAGCAGAAGAATTCCAAAAATCTCAAAGAGGTAAAATTAGAGTTACCGTTGGTGTGTCTGGTACTGGTGGTGGCTTCAAAAAATTCTGTCGCGGTGAAACAGATATCTCCAATGCTTCCCGTCCCATTCTCCAAAAAGAAATTGATGAATGTAAAAAAGCTGGTACTCGCTACATTGAATTACCTGTAGCTTATGATGCTTTAACAGTAGTGGTTAATCCCGGCAACACTTGGGCTAAAAACCTGACAGTTGCTGAACTCAAGAAAATTTGGGAACCAGGAGCGCAAGGTAAGATTAATAACTGGAATCAAGTCCGTGCTGGATTTCCTAATGCACCTTTGAAGTTGTTTGGTGCTGGTACTAACTCTGGTACTTTTGACTATTTCACTGAAGCAATTGTTGGTAAATCTAAATCTAGCCGTGGTGATTTTACCGCTAGTGAAGACGACAATGTACTTGTACAAGGTGTTTCCCGCGATAAAAACGCCATTGGCTACTTTGGTTTTGCTTATTACGCAGAAAACAAAAATAAATTAAAGTCAGTGGCTGTTAATGGTGTAGCACCGTCGGAAACAACGGTAAAAAATGGTACTTATAATCCCTTGTCTCGCCCCATATTTATCTATGTCAGTGAGAAGGCTGCTAATAAGCCAGAGGTAAAACAGTTTATCCAATTTTACCTGCGGAATGCACCTAAGTTAGTGAAAGAAGTTAAATATGTACCTTTACCCGGTTCAGCTTACACCATTGCTCAAAGCCACTTCAACAAAAAGAGATTTGGTAGCATCTTTGGTGGTAAAGAAGCTGTTGGACTGAAGATTGACGAATTAATGCGTCGTGACGCTAAAGAATAAGCCTAGTATCGAATAAGACCCGTAGAGACGTTCCATGGAATGTCTCTACAGCTAAGGATAAAGCACTGATGTTGCGCCTATTTTCATCCATTTAACGTCATTATAAAGCGATCCCATCTCTAGCATGAACAATGCCAAACAAAATCAGTTTTCACCCAAGCTAACGCGAGATTTACAAGAACGGGCAATTGAGTCTATCTTGTTTCTAGCTGCACTTTCCTCAGTCGCAACTACAGTAGCAATTATCGGTATCTTACTTTACGAATCCATACTATTTTTCCAGAAAGTATCTTTATGGGAATTTCTAACAGATACTCAGTGGACACCATTATTTGATGACAAACATTATGGTATTTGGCCACTAGTTTCAGGAACTTTTGTCACTACAGTAGTAGCCTTATTCGTCGCCATACCACTGGGTACAATTATTGCTATTTATCTTAGTGAATTTGCTCCCCCCATAGTCCGAGAAATCGTGAAACCAGCCTTAGAACTACTAGCGGGGATTCCTACAGTAGTTTATGGTTATTTTGCTTTGTTATTCGTCACACCATTGTTGCAAAAAATTCTGCCAAATCTGCCTGGTTTTAGTATGTTGAGTGCAGGTTTAGTCATCGGTGTGATGATCATTCCTTACGTTAGTTCCCTGAGTGAAGATGCCATGCGGGCAGTACCCACACATCTGCGTGAGGGTTCTTATGCTACTGGGGCTACCCGCTTACAGACCGCATTAAGAGTAGTGTTACCAGCAGCGATTTCTGGAATAATAGCAGCTTACATTTTGGGGATATCTCGTGCAGCTGGTGAAACTATGGTAGTAGCGATCGCAGCAGGTGGACAACCTAACCTCACCCTCAACCCATTAGAACCAGCCGCGACAATGACAGCCTATATTGTCTCCGTCAGTCTTGGTGACTTACCTCATGGCAGCCTAGAATACGAAACTATCTTTGCAGTCGGACTCACTCTAGTACTGATGACTTTGTGTTTCAACGTCATTGGTCATTTTCTCACCAAGCGTTACCGAGAAATTTATTAAATTAGGTGACAGGTGACAGGTGACAGGTGACTTCTTTGACAGTATAGTTTTCAATATGGATTTTATCCCCTACTGTCTGCAAATTTAACACCCGCACCCGATAGGGTTTATTCAGCATATAGTCATAAGCTTGTTCCACAAACAAACTCACCCCTGACAATACCCCAAAATCAAGCGGACGCATACATACACGAATATGGGCAAAAAAAGCCGGATTCTCAAAAACTTGGGCTTGATTGCTAAAATCAGCCGCCATCCAACGGGCTAAAGTGGCTATATCTGTAGAATGAGTCATATCAATTTTAAATTTTGGATTTTGGATTTTAGGACACAGGCTGAAAACCGCCTGTTATACATTGGCTAATTTTAAACCTTGGCGTGTCACTAGAACAGTGCTGAGTCCTTCCCCTATTCCCTATTCCCTAATAAATCAGGACTTACGCAAAACCTGACTCTTGCGTAAGTTCTATAAATGTAGAGAGTAGAGACGTTCCATGGAACGTCTCTACATTCTTTTTCGGAGATGTCTAATAGACTTTGCAGAAGGCAGGAGGCAGGGGGAGAAGATTTTACGAATTACGAATTACGAATTATCAACATGACAACTCTGAATATTCAACAAGTCCGCAAGACTATTGCCCGTAATAAGCGGTCAGAATATATTTTCAACATCATTGGCTTTTTGTCAATGCTGGTTGGTATTGCCACACTAGTTGCGCTGTTATTTGACTTGGCTAGTGATGGCTTACCGCGTCTTTCCTGGCAATTTTTGACTTCCTTTCCTAGTCGCAAGTCGGAAGAGGCAGGTATTCTCTCTGCTTGGGTAGGAACATTATTAGTAATGTCAGTAACAGCATTCATAGCGATTCCCATAGGTATAGCATCGGGGATTTACTTAGAAGAATACGCCCGAAAAAACTGGATTTCTGATTTAATTGAAATTAACGTCACCAACCTAGCCGGAGTTCCCTCAATTATTTACGGACTTCTAGCTTTGGGAGTATTTGTCTACGGATTAAATCTTGGTCAAAGTGTTATTACTGCTGGGTTAACCTTGGCATTATTAGTTTTACCCGTAGTAATTGTTTCCACCCGTGAGGCTTTGCGGGCTATCCCCAATAGTATCCGCGAAGCTGCTTATGCAGCAGGTGCTTCCAAGTGGCAAATGATTTGGGATCATATTCTCCCTTACTCAACAGGTACAATTATTACTGGGATTATTGTGGCTATGGCGCGGGCTATTGGTGAAACTGCACCTCTAATTACCATTGGGGCGCTGACATTCATTGCTTTTTTACCAGAACCGCCATTTACAGGGCAGTTTCCTTATATTTCCTTTTCTTGGTTACTTGCCCCATTCACAGTCATGCCCATACAGATGTTCGATTGGATATCTCGCCCCCAGGCTGACTTTCAAGTAAATGCAGCTACCGCAGGTGTTGTCCTGATTGTCATTACTTTGGCTATGAACTCTGTAGCTATGTATATCCGTTATCGTTTACGCAAAACAATCAAATGGTAGAAACTAAATCTTCAACTGTAAACAGACCTATCAAAGCTTCTGTTAATTACCTGAATTTCTACTACGGTGGCACTGTTCATGCTCTGAAAGACATTAATATGTCCGTAGGTGAGAAACAAGTAACAGCGATGATTGGCCCTTCTGGATGTGGCAAAACCACTTTGTTACGTTGTTTCAATCGAATGCACGATCTTTATCCGGGAAATCGCTATCAAGGGGAAATTGCTTTAGAACCAGATGGGATTAATTTGCTCGGTAAGAAAATTGACCCCATTGAGGTACGGATGCGGATTAGTATGGTATTTCAAAGACCTAATCCTTTTCCGAAGTCTATTTATGAAAATGTGGCTTATGGTTTGCGGGTAAGAGGTGAATCTAGACGTGCAGTTATTGATGAGAAGGTAGAGAAAGCTTTACGTAGTGCGGCTTTGTGGAATGAAGTAAAAGATCGCTTGCATGATTTAGCTTTTAATCTTTCTGGGGGTCAACAACAGCGGTTGTGTATTGCTCGTGCTTTGGCTACTGACCCGGAAATTATTCTATTTGATGAGCCAACATCTGCCCTAGACCCCATAGCTACCGCTAGTATTGAAGAATTGATTGCTGAACTCAAACAAACAGTAACGATTTTGATTGTTACTCACAATATGCAACAGGCAAGTCGTGTGTCTGACTATACGGCTTTTATGTATTTAGGGGAATTGGTAGAGTTTAATAGAACTGAGATCATTTTTAATCAACCAGTGCAGCAAAAGACCGCTGACTACGTAAATGGTCGTTTTGGTTGAGATGTGGATTAATTACAAAGTAATCAGGAAATTTAAATTTTCTGGTTTGTGCGATCGCTGTTTCTGTTAATTTAATCTAAATATCTGGTCATACTTCAAGGCTTCCCGACGGGAGTGTTGATTATAGCCAGCACAATTGATTGAATATTAAAAGATTTACAGTTATGGCGCTCATAGTTCAGAAATACGGTGGTTCATCTGTTGGTTCAGTCGAACGCATTCAAGCTGTTGCACAGCGAGTTAACAAAACTGTAAAAGCAGGAAACTCGGTGGTGGTAGTTGTTTCAGCAATGGGGAAAACCACCGATGGACTTGTGAAACTTGCTAACGAAATCTCTAAAAGTCCTAACCGTCGGGAAATGGATATGCTGCTTTCCACTGGGGAGCAAGTTACCATTGCTTTACTAAGTATGGCTTTGCAGGAAATTGGACAAGCTGCAATTTCTATGACTGGCGCTCAGGTAGGAATTGTTACTGAAGCTGAACATACTCGCGCTCGGATTTTACATATTGAAACTGAACGCTTGATGCGGCAAATCAAGGCAGGTAAGGTTGTTGTCGTGGCTGGATTTCAAGGTATCAGCAGCACAGAAGAATTAGAAATTACCACTTTGGGACGTGGTGGTTCTGACACTTCCGCAGTGGCTTTGGCAGCAGCAATCGGAGCGGATTTTTGTGAAATTTATACCGATGTCCCAGGGATTTTAACTACAGATCCGCGTCTTGTCCCAGAAGCTCAGTTGATGACCGAAATCACCTGTGATGAAATGCTGGAATTGGCAAGTTTAGGCGCAAAAGTGCTGCATCCCCGCGCTGTGGAAATTGCTCGGAATTATGGTGTGCCTTTGGTGGTACGCTCAAGTTGGACGGAGCAGCCAGGGACTTGGGTAACAACGCCTCATAGTCCAGAGCGATCCCTTGTCAATTTAGAATTAGCTCGTCCTGTTGATGCTGTAGAATTTGATAGCGACCAAGCAAAAGTATCTTTGTTGCGTGTTCCCGATAAGCCAGGTGTAGCATCGCGGTTATTTGGAGAAATTTCTCGGCAAAATGTAGACGTTGACTTGATTATTCAGTCAATTCATGAAGGTAATAGTAATGACATTGCTTTTACTGTAAATACACCAATATTAAAAAGAGCAGAAGCCGTAGCCGCCGCCATAGCACCAGCATTAAGAAATCAACCGAACTCTGATGAAGCTGAGGTAATAATAGAAAAAGATACGGCAAAAGTGAGTATTGCTGGTGCAGGAATGATTGGTCGTCCTGGGGTTGCCGCTAAGATGTTTGCTACCTTAGCTGAAGCGGGGGTGAATATTCAGATGATTTCTACCAGTGAAGTGAAAGTTAGTTGTTTGGTAGATGCAGTTGATTGCGATCGCGCAATTGTAGCACTTTGTAGAGGCTTTGAAATCACCGCTTCCTCTACTTCCCTGACTCCCCCTGCTGTCAATTCTCCCGCAGTGCGTGGTGTGGCTTTAGACATGAATCAAGCTCGTTTGGCTATTCGTCAATTACCAGATATTCCCGGCATGGCAGGGCGGTTATTTGGGCTACTGGCAGAGTATAACATCAGCATTGATATGATTATTCAATCCCAGCGTTGTCGGGTGGTTGATGGCATTCCTCGGCGGGATATAGCCTTTACCGTGGCGAGGATGGATGCAGAAAACGCCCAAGCTAAATTACAACAAGTTGCGGCACAGATCGGATGGGGTGAAGTAGTCTTAGATAGTGCGATCGCTAAAGTTAGTATCGTCGGTTCTGGTATGGTAGGACAACCAGGTATTGCAGCCAAAATGTTTGAGGCTTTAGCAGAACACCAAATCAACATTCAAATGATTGCCACATCGGAGATTAAAATTAGCTGTGTTGTGGCACAAGAAGAAGGGGTGAAAGCTTTGCAAGTCATTCACGCTGCTTTTGATTTAGCTGGCAGCGAGAAATTTGTAGTTCCAGTTTAAACTACAGATACAGACTTGCGGTACTAGTCTGTATCCATTTCCTGAAAACTGCTTTTATAGCAACGGACAAGGCGTTTAGGACATCACCCAATGCTAAAACTGAGACAATAAAAGGCTTCTAGCACTGTCACCTGTCACCTGTTCCCTGTCACCTGCTTTTAATTCACAGTCGCTTCAGCAATACCCACTGGACAAGCAACATTAGTACCACCTAAACCACAATAACCACCTGGGTTTTTAGCTAGATACTGTTGATGGTAGTCTTCAGCATAGTAAAATTCAGGTGCATCTAAGATTTCTGTGGTAATCTGTCCATAGCCTGCACCGTTGAGTGCCTTTTGATAAGCGTCCCGCGATGCTTCTGCTAGTTGCTTTTGCGTTTCTGAATAAACATAAATTCCCGAACGGTATTGAGTACCAGAATCATTACCTTGACGCATTCCTTGGGTGGGGTTGTGGCTTTCCCAAAAAACTTTTAGCAGTTGAGTATAACTAATTACTTTGGGGTCAAATACAACTAACACTACTTCATTATGACCAGTCTGCCCGCTGCATACTTCATTATAGCTGGGGTTGGGTGTGTAACCGGCAGCATAACCAACCGCAGTAGTATAAACTCCGTTTTGTTGCCAAAATTTACGTTCTGCACCCCAAAAACAGCCTAATCCAAACATGGCTGTTTCTAAGCCTTCAGGAAAAGGTGCTTTGAGGGGATTTTTGTTAACGTAATGATGTGCAGGTACTCGCATTACTTCTTTGCGTCCGGGTAAAGCTTGCTCAGGTGAAGGCATTCCCGACTTTTTACCAAATCCGAATATTCCCATGATTTTTGATGTGTATGATGAATGATTGCTATTCTTCTTTATTGTAAATATTCTCAGGTCTAAAGACACCCTGGATTCTTTAATCTAAGATATGAGCGAGCGGACAGTGTTATTCTTGAAGGATAGAAGTATTTATTGGCTATCACCTTTAAGATAGGGAATACCTAATGCTTTTGGGGGTGTGGATTTGCCGGCTAATCCTACTAATGCCAAAATAGCGATAATATAGGGCAACATCAGCAAAAATTGATAGGGAATATTCGCACCTAAAGCTTGAATTCGCAGTTGTAAAGCTTCTGTAGCACCAAATAATAAAGAAGCCAAAAGGATGCCATTTACCAAATATTAACGCTGCGATCGCAATAAATCCTTTTCCTGCACTCATCCCTTCGGCAAAAAATCTAATCTGCACTAATGTAAGATAAGCACCCCCCAAACTCGCAAGACAGCCACCAATAATCACAGCACAGTAACGCACTGATGACACAGATAAACCGGCGGTATCTACTGCTGGGGGATATTCACCCACTGCTCGCAAGGTTAAACCAAAGTTAGTATAATACAAAATATATGTAGTTAAGATAATTAGCAATAATAGTAAATAAACAAAAATATCTTGTTGAAATAGTAATTTTCCTATAATCGGAATTTTTGAGAAACCGGGAATTATGCTCGCTTCAATTCCTGGTAATCTTTGGGTACTACCATTAAATATTAATCGGGCTAAAAATGATGTTATTCCCGATGCTACTAAATTAATAGCTAAACCCGACACTAATTGATCAACTCGTAAACTAGCGACTAAATAATCTGAAAAAAAGTTATTCATAATTCCTAATTCATAATTCCTAATTCGTAATTCGTAATTCGTAATTAATTTTTAATTTCTTTTACTCGATATTCTAAAGCTAAAGCGATCGCAATAAATAATATTGTTAAACCTTGAATAGCATAAACTATAGTCGAGGGTACACCGGCGCTGCGTTGCATGACATTTGCACCACTACGCAAAGCAGCAAAAAACAGGGAAGTTAGCACTATACCAAAGATATTACCACGACTTAAAAATGCGATCGCGATCGCGATCGCATCAAATCCATAACCAGGTGATACTTGTTCAAATAGCCGATATTTCAAACCCATCACCTCACAAGCACCTGCTAAACCTGCTAAACCACCAGCTAAACCCATGACTAACATAATAGTTTGTTCTACGGAAATTTTGGCGTAACGGGCGGCTACAGGGTTAAATCCGACGGCATTAATTTGGTATCCTAAAGGCGATTTTGTTAATAAAATCCATAAAATTATCGCCGTAATTAATGCTAATAAAATTCCTGCATGAGCAAGACTTCCGGGTAAAATAATTGGTAATTGGGCAGTTTTGGCAATTAATTCTGAATAAGGACTAGGTGCGGCTGGTGCTTTTAAAGGATTTTGGACTAAATAGCTAATTAAATTTACAGCAATGTAATTTAACAGCAAAGTTGTAATTACTTCATTTACTCCTTTTATCGCTTTGAGATAACCAGGAATTAAACCCCAAAATGCACCAAAAATAAATCCCAAAAATAAGGCTAAAGGAATATGAATAAATGCAGGTATGCCTTGAATATATAAACCGATTAAACTACTTCCTAAAGCCCCTAAATAAATTTGTCCTTCCCCACCAATATTAAATTGACCAGCACGTAAAGCTACTAAAACTCCTAAACTGGTAAATAATAAAGGAGTCATTTTGGTAAGTGTGTTACCAAAACCAAAATAACTAGAAAGGGATTCTTGAAATAATGCGGTATATGCAATAATGGGATTAGCACCAGCAAGTAAGATGAGAATTGCACCAGCAAAAAGAGCAAAACCAATGGCAATTAATGGTGATATTATTAGTAATGTTCGTTTAAGTCTATTAGCTGTAAACATGATATTATTATCAACTAGCTATTAAGAATAACATAGGATTAAACTCCATTAATTAATTACCCTTAAAAAAGTGACAGACGAAACCAGGCAAGAAATAGCTAAAATCTTGGAAAAAGAGCTATCATTAAGAACAGTTATTCCTCCTAGAAGGCCAGGACAAGGTTTTCACTCATTTAGCGAATTTAAAAGAATTATAGGCTCTGCTGGTACTGGATATGCTTGGCATCATATTGTCGGACAAACAACTTCTAATTTACAGAAATTTGGAGCGCAAAGTATCCATAATACAGGTAATCTTGTTAAACTAGAACATGGGAGGGATACCATCCATCAAGAAATTACAAATTTTTACAATTCTATTCAATCTAATTTAACGGGTTTAGATAGTATTACAGTTAGACAATGGGTAGGAAATCAAAGTTTTGAAGAACAACAGGACTTTGGGATTAGGGTTATTAAAGCTTTTGGAGGTACAGTTTAATGTTAACTTTAGATGTGCAATCAATTTTAACCTCAATTACCAATGAAGTAGATTGGGAAAATATCATACAATTTGAAAAGCTAGATGAACGGGTAGAAATAGGTAATATGTTATGTCCTAATCTGATTGGTGTTAATGAAGGTTATATTGAATGGTGTCCTAATTCTGAACCACCTAGTCAGTTAGAAACTTTAACTTGGTGGTGGGTTATTCGTCCAGATTTAGGTGCAGCTATAGCTATTGAAGCCCCTGATGAATTGAAAAAAGTTATTGGCAAATATATTTTAGAAAATTAGGATATTGTGTGTATTAAGTTGCAATTTTTTTATCTGTTTAATTGACATTTTTTCCTCCACCCATCAATAAACCAATTTCCTCAATAGTAGTTTTTTGTGCATCCAAAATATCAATAAACTCACCTTTATACATTACCGCAATGCGATCGCTAATCGCCATCACTTCCTCTAACTCTGTGGAAATATACAAAATAGCCGCCCCTCGTTCCCTTGCTGCTAACAATTTAGTATGTACTACTTCTGTCGCACCCACATCTAAACCCCTAGTAGGCTGCATAGCAATAATTAAACTCGGTTCTCCTGCTAATTCTCGCGCTAAAACTACCTTTTGTTGATTTCCTCCTGATAGTTGACTTACCTGAACATCTTCAGAATTAATTCTAATATCAAACGCTTGCATTGCTAATTCAGCATTATTTTTAATTGCTTGTTTTTGTAATAAAAACCGCCGACAAAATGGTAACTTTTTAAAATTATTTAAAATCAAGTTTTGTCCAATATTAAATTGTAAGATTAATCCCATTTTTTGCCTATCTTCGGGGATATAACCAATTTTTATATCTTTATTAATTTCGGAATTATATTCAATTTTACCTTGTTTAATAGTTCGCAAACCTGCAATTGCATCTGCTAATTCTCGCTGTCCATTTCCATCTACTCCCGCAATTCCTAAAATTTCCCCTTCCCGCAACTGAAATGAGACATTTTTAACAGCATTCACACCTCTATCATCTGTAACTTGTAAATTTTCTGCCGATAACAATAACTTTCCTAAAGATGCTGGAGATTTCTGCAAATTTACAACTACTTCTCGTCCTACCATTAATTCTGCTAATTACTGAGATGTGGTATTTTGAGTATTTATTGTGGCTACAGCTTTTCCTCGACGTAAAACGGTGACATTATCACATAAATTTATCACTTCTTCTAATTTATGACTAATAAAAATAATTGTATTTCCGTTATTAGCAAGTTGGCGTAAAATGGTAATTAATGATAGTATCTGGGAAGGTGTTAAAACTGCTGTAGGTTCATCAAGAATTAATAATTTTGCTCCTCGGTAAAGGACTTTGAGAATTTCTACCCGAATATTTTAACATTGCTATGTAAAAGTGTTGATTTTTTAAAGCCTTAGAGAAATGTATTTATACTCAGCACGTAAGTATTCAGGATAGAGAATACTCCAAGCCAGGAGAATAAAGGCTTTTTTAGTCAACTTTGATGATTTTGATAAAATCTCACTTCTCTCTATTCTTAATTTCATAAGCATTCTGAACCGATAGCGCAGCGTGGCGTAAGCCATAGATCTGCGTAGCGTCTCCTGACTCCTGACTCCTGAATTCTTACCTCAGCACTTTGCTACTACAGGAATGAACTAAAGGTAACAGAGGCCCTAACTGTTCCTGTCCATTTACAGCTAAATCACTGTGACACAAATAAATTTTCTCTGAAACACGAGCTAGTAAATCTGCTATAATTCTTTTTAATCTTTGCTCTTCTGCTAATTGTTCATCTGCTGCTGTCCAAGGTTCTCCCAACCTGTCGCGGAGGAATAAGGTAGCACCAAACAAAGTAGCTGCACCACCTTTAGCCCACAGCGGTGAACCAGCATCTAGCCAAAAATGCCATCTGTGAAATTTTCGACTAGCACGGTATTGAAATATAGTCGCTAAGGTGACGGCTTTTCTCGCACTACCAATGGGACGCACGGGGTAGGGATTGGCTGTGATTGTACCACGCCGCAGCAGTTGGATAAATTCGGTGATGGTGGTGGTGAGGGTTTGTTGAGTATGGAGTGAAAGTAAGATTTTACCGGTTTGTCTTAATCTATTGTCTACTTCCCAGTAGTGTTGAGCAGTTTCTAGTAGTTCTCGTAATGCTGCTAGTGTTTCATAGGGAGGATTGTTATTTTTACACACAAAGTCTTGAATGGCTTTGTAGATCAGAAAAATAGGTGTCAAGGGAAGATGCGGTTGATGTTGCGATCGCTGTTGTTCTATCCACTGTAATATCTGATCATAGGCTTTACTCGCCCCATAGCCGATTCTATCCCAGCGTTCAAAACTCTTAATTGGTAGCAAATGCGGTGTGTCGGGGTGGGGAACAAAGCAAGCGTCTGCTATTAACCCAGCGCGTACAGGATCAATAAATTCTTGTTTCTCTCCATGATCGGTGTTACTTTGACTCAAGACAACCAACATCTCTGCAACTGCATCCCGGTCTACCAGTCTGCCCAAACCAGGATAAACTAAAGTCAGTAAGGTGAGTAATGCTCTGACAACTGGTGAACTAATTAAAGGACGTTGGTCATTAAGGCATTCTACCTGGATATTCTGCTTAGTTAATATTTCTATGAGAGTATAACGTGCGATCGCATCTAACCCTGGTGCAATTATGGCAATTTCTTCTGGTTCGACTTTCCCAGATTTAATCCCATCAATAATTACTTCTGCTGTTTGACGCAATAGTTGAGCGCGAGAAGCGGTTTGAATGGGTTGCACAGATGCACTTAAACTGAACATCGCCATCGGTTCTGTGACTAATTCTACCATCGGTTTCACCAATGTAGCTGCCAAACTATCTGTTGGAGAACCAATTAAATTTTCTACCCGACAACGCTGTGCTAGTCTTTGCAAATATTGAGGATCTGCACCCAATAAATAGCGTATCGCACCATCTGGATTATAGCTAAAAGCGCCAACTGCACCGCCATCTAAAAGTAATTCAAACAGGTTGTGAGCGATCGCTGGATAATCATCTACATCATCTGCTATGATTGCCTGATAGCGATGTCTTAGGCGCTGCTGATAATCGCTATTAGTTAACAAATGCTGGTTGTAAAGTTCCGTTATCAGCCCATAAGTCAGCAATCCTCTTTCTAAACACCGATTACGCCAATTTAGCAGCAAAGCTCCTAACAATTCTGGCTCTAAATTACTAGTATTTTCCTGTAAACCACTTTCTAAAATCTGGGTAATATCTTCACAACCTATACCACTGTAAGCCCCCAATTGCCATAAATCCAAAATCCGTCTCACCAAACGATTCTCATTTAATCCCGCACGTCGCAAAGTTTCTGCGTCTAACTGAGAGCGCCAAAGTTTTGTTGCTAATTCCTGCTCAGTTTCTGGACGCAATCTCACTGGAAATTGTGCTTTAATTTGTAATGATTCAATTAATAACGGCCAAAATAAAATTACTTCATCCTGAAAAAAACCCAAAGTTGTTTTAGCGCGAATTGGATATTTTCCTGAAGTTAACGTAATAATTTTATCAGCTAATTCTCGGCGATTATCATCATTAGCAGCTAAAACTAAAACTCCCGGCTCTGCTTGTCGGAGGGTTGAAGTTTTTTTTGTACTTTTAGCTTTTTTCTCGTTTGGAGTTTTCGTATCAAATGATTCTATATCTTGGTTGTCAATTTGTAGCCAATGACAAAACATCTCGGCTATACGAGTAGTTTTACCGCTGCGACTAGTACCAACAATCCAAACAGATTCAGAAACCACCAATAGACTCCTTATAAATTTGTTATTATACTTCCTGCGTTAACTTAAAGTTACGAATCAGCAAACAATACTAGATGATCATCTACGATGAGAAACTCTGTGTTTAGTCAAAAAATATACTCTTCATTGCTAGTTGCTTACAGATGGTATTTACAGACACCAGAACGTTCTTTAGAGGAAGCGTATCAAACAGCATTAAAGATTAAGGACATCGAAGACAAGCATTTTAATGGTAATAAAATAAGCTCTGACTCTGCTATGTACAGTAGTAGTGTCATGGATTATTTGGAAATAGAGTTAAAAAAATTATTAAAAAATGCGCGAATGCGGCTGACAGAGTTTAAAGCCAGTCGTTGGTTTTCCAACGAATCTAAGCAAAAAGCAGCCTTAAAAGTAGGTATTGAATATCCCAGTTCTACTTCAGTTTTAGAAAAGCTAGAATTCATTGATCTAGTCATTGCCAAGTACACAATCGATTATCTAGAAACAAGCACTCCCAATTTATCATCTTCATCTATAATAGTAGCAGATGATGCAGCTATTAATCAATCAATCAAGCCAAAATCCTCAGTTCCAAATAGCGAACAAAAACCCAAACGCAAAGCTGATACAACAGGGGTTTTACCGCGTTCAATTTTAAGTACCATTACTCGTCTCCAGGTTGAATTAGATCCAAATTCAGAAAGAGACGTAGTTAACAATTTCCGTCAGACGCAAAAAAGAACTATTATTTCGATTCGATTTATATTACTACTAATCATCATACCGCTTTTAACCCACCAATTAACAAAAGCTTTAATAGTTGGACCATTAGTAGATAAATTTAGAACTTCACCAACAGTGCAAGTATTCCTCAATTCAGAAATGGAAGAAGAAGCACTAGAGAAAATCCAAAGATTTGAAGAAAGAATCAAGTTTGAAAATTTAATTAGTAATGCACCACCTATATCTTTGGAAGAGATAGAAAATCAGATGAGAGAGAAAGCCCAAGAGGTAGCAGAGGAATTTAGTACTGAAAGTTCCAATGCAATTAAAAATGTATTTGCCGATATTTTTTCTGTAGGTGCTTTTATCTGGCTGTTAATTATTAGTAAGTCTTCTATTTCCGTCCTCAAAGATTTCTTTGATCATATAGTATATGGATTGAGTGACAGCGCGAAGGCATTTATTATAATTTTGTTTACTGATGTATTTGTCGGATTCCACTCTCCGCACGGTTGGGAAGTACTTCTAGAAGGAATATCACGCCATTGGGGATTACCTGCAAATCGTGATTTTATCTTTTTATTCATTGCTACATTTCCAGTAATTTTAGATACTATTTTCAAATACTGGATTTTCCGTTACTTGAATCGAATCTCACCTTCCGCAGTTGCTACATATCACAATATGAATGAATAAAATTAATTAGGAACTGGTGATTGTCAATTCAATAAATATGTATTAATAAAAAATTGCATTTCATGAAAAAAATCCTGAACACTACTATCAGCTTACCTATTTTTTTTAGGCACTTTTCTGATTCCTCTAGAACCGATTAAATATCAACAACAACAAATTAACCAAATTACAAATCAACAAATCATTTCACCAGAATGTCTGGTCAAAAAGTGGGAATTACCAGATGAGTTGAAAAGCAAAAATGCCAAAAAATTACCAGTACTTATCCCCAGAGTTCCAGTTACCTGTTGTGAAAATGATGGTACTTGTTTAGATGAGAGGATTTATGGTGGAGATAATGAAAAAATAGCAGATAAAAAAGCTTTGTTAACAGCCATTGATCAAAGTTTAAAATATTTGCAAACTCGTGGTGCTGAAGTTGCTTATAAAAAGTATAAAATCCCGGAAATTACCAGAGAACGTGTTGAAAAAAGTTTGCGAAGATTCCGGGAATTGCTATTATCAACTAATTCCCCTCAAGAACTGCACAAAGCTATCAAATTCGTCAGGCGTGAGCATTTTTTTTCCCCCTGAAATTTGAGTTGAAGACGCAACTCACAACATATGTCTTGTTTTTATAGCAGTGGTAGAGTGCTGTCACCCGATTCATTGCTCTCGACACTGGTCTGAGTGCTTCCAGTTCATTGTATTTGTTACTAGCGATTTGAAATCTTAAGAAAGTACATTTTTGGCAAGCTTATGGTGATAATTTTGCTTGGCGGCAATGTTATGGTTCCAATTGTTGAAAAATGACTAAAAGTGTCTAACGGACACATCAGCATTTCAGCCACTGTGGCGGCAATATTATGGTTCCAGGCGTGGCAATCTTATCCTTCCACCGACAAATCTCACCCTACATGGCAATCACAAAATAAACACTTATTAATAGTTTTATTCCCCCAACGAGCTATGTTACTCAAAAAGTAGTAAATTAGCCCTAATTAGGGGAATATAGGGATAGATTAAGCCGTGAAATACTTCGCTACAGGGTGATAAGTAATAATCGCCGTTGTAGACTGTTCAGGATATAATTGCTCACTTTCATCCATGTGCATCTTCATCCTATCAACTCCTAACAACTCCAACTGCTTAAACTGATCTTGGATATTCGGACAAGCCGGATAGCCGAAACTATACCGAGAACCCTGATAACGCTGCGCCAACATATCCCGAATATTATCCGGTTCAGAATCACCAAAACCTAACTCCTGGCGGATTCTGGCGTGTGTCCATTCTGCCAACGCTTCCGCAACCTGTACAGCCATACCATGAAAATACAGATAATCAGTGTATTGATTATCAGCAAATAGCTTTTGTGCAAACTCCGTTGCCACTTCCCCCACAGTCACCGCTTGCATAGGGAAAACATCAATTATTCCCAATTCTTTTGGTGCAAAGAAATCGGCAATACATAACCTATTAGAAGACTTCTGACGGGGAAACTCAAAACTTGCCACCTGTTTTGATTGATTCTCCACATCATATATATGTAAAGTATTCCCCTCAGACTGACAAGGGAAATAGCCATAAATTACTTGAGGATGTAATAAATTCTCCTCAATAATTCTCTGTTTCCAATCTTCTAAAACTGGATAAACCTTATCAGCTAAAAACGCCTGATATTCTTCCTTAGATTGTTCCTTCGGCTTGCGAAATTGCCATTGTCCAGCCACCAAAGCTTGCAAATCTAAATACCAGAATAATTCCTCCAAAGAAATATCATCATGTTGTAAAAATTGCGTTCCCCAAAAAGGTGGTTTTGGACGTTCAATATCTATTGCTACAGCCTCCGAACGTCTGGTATCTATTTCTTTTGGTTCAGCAGGTACTTTATCTTGAACAGCATTATCTACTGTTTCTTTGTGTCCATTTGTTGACTCTTCAGATTCTCCTAATTCATCCAAAAATCCCTGCAAATCATCCCAATTACCCGCAACTTTTGCAGGCATTAACTTATCCATGAAATGCAAATCGGAAAACGCATCTTTGCCATAAACAACTTTACCTTTGTAAGCATTTTGGCAATCTTGATTTACAAACTTAGGCGTTAAAGCTGCACCACCTAAAATTACCGGCACAGTAATTCCCTTTTCATTAAAAGCCTGTAAATTCTCCTTCATAAAAGCAGTAGATTTTACTAACAATCCACTCATGGCAATACAATCAGGTTTATGCTGTTCGTAAGCTTGAATGATGTTTTCCACAGATTGCTTAATGCCCAGGTTAATCACCTTATAACCATTGTTAGATAAGATGATATCTACCAGGTTTTTACCAATATCGTGAACATCACCTTTTACAGTAGCAATTACAAAAGTTCCCTTAGCATTATTACCAGATTCCGACTTTTCCATAAACGGTTCAAGATACGCAACCGCAGCTTTCATGGTTTCGGCTGATTGTAATACAAAAGGTAATTGCATTTGTCCAGAACCGAACAATTCACCCACAACTTTCATCCCATCTAATAAGAAAGTATTGATGATTTCTAAAGGTGGATATTGTTCTAAAGCCTTGGTTAATTGTGTTTCTAAACCAATGCGTTCACCGTCAATAATATGCCGTTTCAAACGTTCGGGAATAGGAAGATTTTCATCAATTCCCGTATTTCGTTTGGTTTTGACTCCCGCAAAAATTGTTGTCAATTCTCCCAAAGGATCATAAACGCAGACATTACCATCAAATTTGCGTTCATCATAAATTAACTGCCGACAAACTTCTTGATGCTGGGGATCAATTTTCGCCAGTGGTAAAATTTTACTCGCGCTGACAATTGCTGCATCCATGCCCGCGTTCATCGCTTCATGTAAAAACATCGAGTTTAACACCATCCGCGATGCTGGATTTAGCCCGAAAGATATATTAGAAACACCAAGAATTACATGACATCCCGGCAATTCTTGCCGAATACGGCGAATTGATTCAATGGTAGCTTTACCATTTTCCCGATCTTCTTCAATCCCAGTAGAAATCGGTAGAGCTAAAGTATCGAAAAATATTTCCGTAGGAGCAATACCATACTCTACCGCTTGACGGTAAGCACGTTGGGCAATTTGAAACTTTTTCTCAGCTGTCCGTGCCATGCCATCTTCATCAATTGTCCCAATAATTACACCAGCCCCGTATTTTTTCGCTAATTCTAGCACTTTCAAAAATCGTGGTTCGCCGTCTTCATAGTTGGTAGAATTGAGTAAACACTTACCACCAGCAACTTTTAAGCCCGCTTCCATTTTTTCCCATTCGGTGGAATCGAGCATTAAAGGTAATGTAACATTATTAACAATTCGGGAAACTAACTCGTGCATATCACGCACGCCGTCACGTCCCACATAATCAACGTTAACATCAAGGATGTGTGCGCCTTCTTTTACCTGACTCCGCGCCATTGATACTAAACCATCCCAGTCTTCGGCGTTCAGTAAATCACGGCATTTTTTAGAACCACTGGCGTTAAGACGTTCACCAACAATCAAGAAAGAATTTTCTTGTTCATAAGGCTGAGTAGAATAAATTGAAGCGGCTGCTGGTTCTAAACTCGGCTGTCTAACTTTCGGTTTTAACTCTTTAGCAATTTCTGCTAATTGTTGAATGTGTTCTGGCCTTGTCCCACAGCAACCCCCAATCACTTGGACACCTAAATCTTCGATAAAGTGCATTAAAGACATCCGTAATTCAACGGGTGTCAGTTTGTAATGCGCTTGACCTCCGACGTTTTCTGGTAAACCCGCATTGGGAATACAGGAAACTACGAACGGCGAATGTTCTGATAAATACTTGATGTGTGGTTTCATCAAGTCTGGACCAGTGGCGCAATTTAAACCGAGAATATCAATGGGATAAGGTTCTAAAATCGTCAGAACAGCATTGATTTCTGTACCTACCAGCATTGTTCCCATGCTTTCCATCGTTACAGACACCATTAAGGGTCTTCTTTCCCCTTTTTTGGCAAAAACTTCCTCAATTCCATTTAATGCGGCTTTAATTTGCAGCACATCTTGGCAAGTTTCTACGAGAAATAAATCAACACCACCATCAAACAGTGCTTCTGCTTGTTCAGCAAAAGAATCTTTCATGGTGTCAAAATCAATATGTCCCAAGGTGGGGAGTTTGGTTGTTGGACCAATAGAACCGGCGACAAAGCGGGGTTTTTCTGGTGTAGAAAATTCCACAGCCACACTTTTGGCGAGTTCGGCGGCGGTTTTGGTGAGGTAGTAAGCCTGGTCTGCTAGGTCATATTCTGCTAAAACTATGGACATAGATCCAAAGGTGTCGGTTTCAATGACATCAGCACCCGCAGTCAGAAAGTCACGGTGAACTTTAATTATGGCTTCTGGTTTACTGTGGACTAGATATTCGTTACAACCTTCATACTGTGCGCCTCCAAAGTCCTCAGCGGTGAGGTTTTGGGTTTGTAGGTTTGTTCCCATTGCGCCGTCAAAGACGATAACGGGGCGTTCTGGACTGTGTAGGTATTCTAGGAAAGGATGGGTCATATTGTCTGAAAAAATAGAGTTTGTTTTGTGATACTAGTGCAGCACGACGGAAGGAAGGTTTTTGCATACTCCCTTCCTACTAAAAGAATACGGATTAAATGAACCGCAAAGACGCGAAGGAAGAAGGAAGAAGGAAGAAAGAAGATAGATAATTTTACTTTGGTCGGGGAGTCGGCTTTTTTAACTGGTATAGTTATTTCTTCAGTGCAGCACTAGATTTAGTTTATTTTTTTCCAAAATTTAGATGTGTTTTGACAGGTTTTAAAGAAAATAAGTATTTTAATTCTATAGTGTACTTATAACCAGCCGTTTTTGAGTGGCTGTGTTTTGTATCTACAATATTGTGAATGCTAAAATGATCCTCAAGACAGGTTGAAAAAGTTATTGGAACTACATTTAGTATACCAGTATCCTTTTTTCCTGAGCAGTAAAATCATAATATCAATGTTAACCATAATACTAGTATTACATATATGAGATTTAGGGATTGGGCGACTAGAGTAATGTTAATCTTTTTCATGTTTGCGGCGCTGATTTTGGCAGTGTTGATCGGTGGTGCAAGACAGATGAAAAATCATAACGCTGCTTCAAATCCAGCAGTTACAACTTGGAGTCAATATCCACAGGCACAACTACAATCAACAATAACTCCTGAAGAAAACAAAGTAAATTTACCTAAATCCCCAGTCAAAACCAATAAAACCAATAAAATTAATAAAATTAATCTTAAATATGCAACTACGGCGGCTTTTGCCAAATATAGACCTAATTTTGCTAAAGCTGAAGTGCATTCTAGCAATTATGGCGATCGCTTTGCTAGAGATGTCAACGGTGTAGTTTTCAACAACCAACCGATTATTGTCATTCACGAAACTAGCAATTCTGCTTCTAGCGCGATTAATTTTTTTCAAACACCCCATGATGATGAAAATGTGCAAGCGAGTTATCACGCTTTAATTACCCTAGATGGAACGGTGGTTTATCTTGTTCCACCGGAAAAACGCGCTTTTGGTGCAGGTAATTCTGTTTTTGAGGGTGTTAATGGTTTGGAAACTGTGCAAACTAACCCGGATTTACCCCCATCTGTGAATAATTTTGCTTATCATGTATCTTTAGAAACCCCTGCCGATGCTTGGGGTCAAAATCAGATAGAAGGTCATAGTGGTTATACGAAGACTCAATATAATTCTTTAGCTTGGTTAATTGCTCAAAGTCAAGTTCCAGATGATAGAATTACCACTCATCGGGCTGTTGACCGTTCTGGACAAAGAGCAGATCCCAAGAGTTTTGATTTTGATAAATTTTTTAATTTACTTCATAGCTATCGTCAGCTAAGAACTGTTAACTAAGTTCAATAACAGCTTGTGTTAAAATTAATTTAATTTCAGATGGAGGAAATAATTATGATTTCATCACCTTTGATATTACATTTTCCCTCATCAATGCCAATGACAGATGATCAATTCTTTGAATTCTGTCAAGAAAACCGTGATTTACGCATTGAGAGAAATAAATTTGGAGATATATCAATCATGTCACCAGCAGGTTCAGAAACAGGAAATCGAGAAGTTAACATCCTTGGACAGTTGTGGGTATGGGCAGAAAAGGATGGTACAGGGATAACATTTTCTTCCAGTACAGGTTTTAAACTCTCCACAGGTGCGGAACGTTCTCCTGATGCTGCTTGGATAAAGTTAGAAAGATGGAATAAACTCACACCAAAACAACAAAAAAAGTTTGCACCTATTTGTCCTGATTTTGTCATTGAATTAAGGTCAGCTTCTGATAATTTGCAGCCTTTAAAAGATAAAATGCAGGAATATATGCAGGAACCAGAAATACAATTAGGTTTATTAATTGACCGCAAAAATCGCCGAGTCTATATTTATCGTCCTGAACAAACAGAGGAATGTTTAGAAAATCCTGATAGTGTTAGTTGTGATCCTGTTTTACCTGGGTTTGTTTTGCAGATGGGTAAAATTTGGTAATTATTGAATTGATAATAATAATTCATCTTTGATTTAGTGTAAGTATTCAGGATAGAGAATACTCCAAGTCAAGAGAATAAAGACTTTTCGAGTCAGATTTAATGATTTTGATAAAATCTTACTTCTCTCTATTCTTCATTTCCTAAGCATTCTGACTCCTGACTCCTGACTCCTACCACTGGCGTTAAGACGTTCACCAACAATCAAGAAAGAATTTTCTTTTTAGTAATGCCACAGTACGATTTATTTCATAATCAAGTTAAAATGGATAAGTTAGAAAAATACAGACAAATTATAGTTAATATTGTCAAAAAACACGCTCAATATAAACCTAGTCATGGAAAAATTGAGGCTTTATGTATTTGTGATCAAGAATCTGATAATTATTTGTTAATTAAAATACTATAGGGATAAGTCTTGATTCCTCTTTACTTCCTAACAGTCCATTTACTGCTTTGTTCTCTCCTGAATGTGGTAATGATATAACAGCAATGAAAATAAAATCTACACCAGAATCATCAACTAATTTAGGTTTATTAGTTTTTGGCACTGTTGGCAGCTTGATAATCAAGAATCGTAAAAAATTATCTGTAGTTAGCTAAAAGTGTAATTGACTTTGTTTCTAAGTAATCATAACTAATTGAATATTGACCTATAGCGATCGCACTCTAGTCTCTAGCCACGTTGACTTCATAAGTGCGATCGCTTTCCTTATTCATATTAGTAGTCTGAATCAGGATTTTGAGGATTTGAGGATTTTCAGGATTGTGTACATAAATATTGAAAATAGCCATTGATGTATTCAAAATAAGTAAAGTATCAATAAATAATCCTGTACATCCTTTCATCCTGGATATCCTGATTCAGACAAATTCAGTGTTTTGTTTCTTACCCAGTAAGGGTTTAGCATTGCTAAACCCCTACACCCACTATTGGAAATCTTCTTTAATGTCAGCCGATTTCGCTCCAGAAACGCCTATGCTAACGATTGGGTTAGGACTAAACTGTAAAGTCTTAAACCTTAAACACCATAGAAACGAAGGACAAAACACGAATGACTAAATTTCTAGATACCGCTATTGAAGCAATTGTCGCCCGCGAAATCCTCGACTCACGGGGAAAACCAACCGTTGAAGCTGAAGTACATTTGGCCAATGGTGTTGTGGGAATAGCACAGGTTCCCAGTGGTGCATCTACTGGCACATTTGAGGCTCATGAACTGCGAGATGACGATAAAAGCCGTTATGGAGGTAAAGGGGTACTCAAGGCGGTAAAAAACGTCAATGAGGTGTTAGCACCAAAATTGTTAGGTTTGGATGCTCTCAACCAAGAAGCCTTAGACAGAACCATGATTGCTTTGGATGGTTCACCTAACAAAGCCAATTTGGGTGCAAATGCGATTTTGGCGGTTTCCTTGGCTGCTGCAAAAGCCAGTGGTGAGTCTTTGGATATTCCCCTCTATCGCTATTTAGGCAGTCCTTTGTCGAATTTGCTACCCGTCCCTTTGATGAATGTGATCAATGGTGGGGCCCACGCTTCCAATAACGTTGATTTTCAAGAGTTTATGATTGTACCTATTGGCGCTCCTTCCTTCAAGGAAGCTTTGCGCTGGGGTGCGGAAGTATTTGCAACTCTCAGCAAGGTATTGGATGAAAAAGGTTTGCTGACTGGTGTAGGAGATGAAGGTGGTTTTGCACCTAATCTGGAATCTAACCAAGTAGCTTTAGAATTGCTGGTAGCGGCGATTAAAAAAGCTGGTTATAAGCCTGGGGAAGAAGTGGCTTTGGCTTTGGATGTGGCTGCAAGTGAGTTTTACAAAAATGGGCAGTATGTCTATGATGGCAAACCTCATGCACCAAGCGAGTTTGTTGATTATTTAGGACAATTGGTGAACGAATATCCGATTGTGTCAATTGAAGACGGTTTGCATGAGGAAGATTGGCAAAATTGGCAATTACTAACTCAGAAGATAGGCTCAAAAGTGCAGTTGGTAGGCGATGATTTATTTGTTACAAATGCTACCCGCTTACAAAAAGGCATTGAGCAAAAAGCCGCTAACTCGATTTTGATTAAGTTGAATCAAATTGGTTCACTGACTGAGACTTTGGAAACTATCGATTTGGCAAATCGCAACGGTTTCCGGTCAGTAATTAGCCATCGTTCTGGTGAAACTGAGGATACCACTATTGCTGATTTGGCTGTGGCTACTCGTGCCGGTCAAATTAAAACCGGTTCTCTCTGTCGTAGTGAACGGGTAGCAAAATACAACCGCTTACTCCGTATTGAGCATGAATTAGGCGATCGCGCTGTTTATGCTGGTACAGTCGGTTTGGGACCTAAATAGCTGACAGGTGATAGGTGACAGGTGACAGGTGACAGGTGACAGGAAAAAGAAGGTAGAAAAACAATAAATATTTCCCCTGTTCCCTGTTCCCTGTTCCCTGTTCCCTCTTACGGATAAAATCCAACTTTTGGCAACCCCAAGGTTTCATCCCAGCCCAGCATCAGGTTCATACACTGGATTGCTTGTCCAGCTTGACCTTTAATTAAGTTATCAATGGCTGACATGACAATCACCCGGCCTGTGCGGGGGTCAACTTCTATGCCAATGTAACAATTGTTGCTACCACAAGCCCATTTTGTTTGGGGGTATGTGCCGCTATTACAGATTTTTATCCAAGGGGAATTACGATAAAAGGCTGTAAAAATTGTGATTAAGTCGTCACGGACTAAACCAGGGTCGCGTAGTGTGGCGTATACAGTTGCCAAAATCCCCCGCACCATAGGGATAAGATGGGGTGTAAATTGGATTGTGACTTCGTGTCCTGCTAAATCGCTGCAAATTTGCTCAATTTCTGGTGTGTGGCGATGTCTGCCGACGTTATAAGCACCGAGGGAGTTATCTGCTTCGGCTAATAAGAGGTTAACTTTAGCTTGTCGTCCACCGCCAGATGTTCCAGATTTAGCATCAATGATGGCTGTTTCTGGAACTATTAAACCCTGTTTTAAAAGTGGGGAAAGTGCCAGTAAGCTGGCTGTGGGATAGCAACCGGGACAACCGATAAGTTGAGATTCGGCGATGCGATCGCGGTACAATTCCGGTAAACCATAAATCGCTGTGGCGGCAACTGTGCGATCGCTTCTTTGTGTACCATACCAATTTGTATAAGTTGTCAAGTCACTGAATCTATAATCTGCACTCAGATCCAGTACTTTGCATCCTTTTTCTAGTAGTTGAGGTGTGATTTGGCAGGCTAGTCCGTTGGGTAAAGAAAGAAACACTACTTCACAACGACTGGCAATAATTTCTGGATCTACAGCCTCAATTGGTAAGTTAACTATATTACCTAAATGTGGGTAAATATCAGCAAAGGATTTACCAGCGCTGCTTTCACCACCTAAATACACCAGTTCAACTTCTGGATGATCCATCAGTAGTCTAACTAGTTGGACTCCGCCATAGCCTGACGCGCCAACAATCCCAACTGGTACGCGTCTTAAATTACCCATGTTATGAAATCCTTATCTACTTTTGTTAATTTGTTCTCAGCTATCCACAATATCAGCGACTAGATGGTAAACACACAAAACAGGTGATTGAGAAAATTATTTGCCCAACTCCCCATAGCCTCAGTCTCCATTTCGTTGCTGCATTTTCAGTAGGAGAAATTTTTGTCATTTTATCGAATGATTGCTAGTCTACTTCTGTATCCGATAAAGAAGCTACAATTTAAAATAAGAAATTGTTAAAAAAATTTACGTTGGTAGCTGGAAATTTTCTGTGTTACAGCCTAAGACTAGCCAAGCCTTTGAATTTGATTCGATAGATGCCGCTTTGGCAGACCTCAAAGCAGGTCGCTCCATTGTGGTAGTGGATGATGAAAATAGAGAAAATGAAGGCGATTTAATTTGTGCCGCCCAATTTGCCACCCCGGATATGATCAATTTTATGGCGGTGGAAGCCAGAGGACTGATTTGTCTGGCGATGACTGGCGATCGCTTGGATGAATTAAATTTACCATTGATGGTTAGTACTCTGACAGATACTAACCAAACTGCCTTCACTGTCAGCATTGACGCAGGACCCCATTTAGGTGTCTCTACGGGCATTTCCGCAGAAGACCGCGCCCGTACTATCCAAGTTACTCTCAACCCAGCCACAAAACCTGAAGAGTTACGCCGTCCTGGTCATATTTTCCCACTTCGGGCTAGGGCTGGAGGTGTACTTAAACGGGCTGGACATACGGAAGCAGCGGTAGATTTAGCTCGATTAGCTGGATTGTACCCAGCTGGGGTCATTTGTGAAATTCAAAACCCTGATGGTTCTATGGCGCGGTTAACGCAGTTAGTACAATATGCTCAAAATCATCAGCTAAAAATTATTAGCATTGCCGATTTAATCAGTTATCGTCTCCAAAATGATCGCTTGGTATATCGAGAAATTGTTACTAGGCTACCCAGCCAATTTGGTCAATTTGATATTTATGGCTATCGTCACACCCTAGATAATACAGAACACGTAGCAATTGTCAAGGGCGATCCCGCAAATTTTCAAGATGAGCCTGTGATGGTGCGAATGCACTCAGAATGTTTAACAGGTGATGCTTTGGGTTCTTTGCGCTGCGACTGTCGAATGCAGTTGGAAGCCGCATTGAAAATGATTGAGTCTGTCGGTCAAGGTGTCGTTGTTTACCTACGGCAAGAAGGTCGGGGTATTGGCTTGATTAATAAACTCAAAGCCTACTCTTTGCAGGATATGGGACTAGATACGGTGGAAGCAAATGAGCGTTTGGGATTCCCCGCTGACTTGCGAGACTACGGTATGGGGGCGCAAATGCTAATGGATTTGGGCATTAAAAAGATTCGCCTTGTTACCAATAATCCCCGGAAAATTGCTGGTGTTAAAGGCTATGGATTGGAAGTAGTTGATCGCGTGCCTTTGTTAATTGAGGCTAATGATTACAATTCCTATTACCTGGAAACAAAGGCGAAAAAGCTAGGGCATATGCTGTTACAAAGTTATCTTGTCACTGTGGCAATTCACTGGCAAGATGACCCGCAATTGGTGACACAACGCTATGAACGCTTAGAAAAATTACGGTATTTAGTCAATAACCATGATTTGTTGTTACAGGAAGAAGCACGTCCGGTAGGAATTGCTCTGTTTGATAAGCCATCTTTAACTGTACATTTGGGTTTTGACCAAGCGAATGTTGCTGAATCTGATTGGTATCGACAAAAAGGTCATCCTTATCTGCAAGCAATCTGTAAAATTCTGGATGAATTAGTAAATTTACCTTATATCCAGAAGTTAGAATTTCTAATTTCTTCAGGCAGTGATCCGCTAAGTAATTTGCAAGTGCAGTTAGATCGACAAGTATTTACTGCCGATGTCCTACCTTCGTCATTAAAAGACAACTTAGAAACACAGCAAATTTACAGTTTTAGTAAGTAACGTTTTTTTTACCAATTTTTAATCTATTTCTAGGGACACGGCAATGCTGTGTCTCTCTTACCAGACGGGGTGATGGGGTGATGGGGTGATGGGGTGACGCGGGGAAAATTAAGAATTCCCTGTTAAGAGTTCCCTAAAACTAGAAAACTTTGTACCTCACGAGCATGGGAACTACTATAAATTATCGTTACTTAATATAGTTTGATTGTAAGTATTCAGGATAGAGAATACTCCAAGTCAAGAGAATAAAGACTTTTCGAGTCAGATTTAATGATTTTGATAAAATCTTACTTCTCTCTATTCTTCATTTCCTAAGCATTCTGACTCCTGACTCCTGACTCCTGACTCCTGACTCCTGAATTCTTACGTTTGATTTATTTTCGCCTACCTACTTAAAAATATCTAAAATCAGGAAAAAAATAATGCAAACTCATTGGAAAATTGGCTCTTTGTTTGGTATTCCTCTATTTTTAGACCCGTTGTGGTTTGTAATCTTGGGGTTAGCAACCTTAAATTTTGGAGTGGCTTATCAACAATGGGGTACTGTCACAGGTTGGAGTGCTGGACTAGTAATGGCACTGCTATTATTTAGTTCTGTGTTATTACATGAATTGGGACACAGCTTAGTAGCACAGTCTCAAGGAATTAAAGTTAATTCAATTACGTTGTTTTTTTTCGGTGGGATTGCCGCAATAGAGGAAGAATCGAAAACTCCAGGGAAAGCATTTCAAGTAGCGATCGCAGGGCCTGCGGTAAGTATAGTCCTGTTTTTGTTGCTACGTCTAGCTTCTAACGTGATTCCTGATACCACACCGCTGAATGTAATGGTGAGAGATTTAGCGAGAATTAACTTAGTTGTCGCTTTATTTAACTTAATTCCCGGTTTACCGTTGGATGGTGGACAGGTGTTAAAAGCAGCGCTATGGAAAATAACAGGCGATCGCTTTCAAGCTGTACATTGGGCAGCCAGGTGCGGACAGATTTTAGGTTATAGTGCGATCGCTTTAGGATTTGCCATAGATTTCTTCAGCAGAGAATTACTCACAGGTTTATGGATTGTACTCTTGGGTTGGTTTGCAATTCGTAACGCTAACAGTTATGACCGTGTAACCATATTACAAGAAACCTTGGTCAAACTAGTAGCTGCTGATGCCATGACCCGTGATTTTCGGGTAGTAGACGCTGACCAAACCTTAAGAGAGTTCGCTGATTTGTACCTTCTAGAAACAGCCTCCTCACAAGTTTATTTTGCTGCTGCTGATGGACGTTACCGGGGTTTGGTGACAGTTGATGATTTGCGGACAACGGAAAGAAGTCAATGGGAAACCGAAACTTTGCAAAGCATTGTTCATCCCCTGACAACAATACCCACCGTTACAGAATCTACTTCTTTAGCCCAAGTAATTAACAAGCTAGAAAATGAACAGCTACCCCGAATCACGGTACTTTCTCCCGCAGGTGCTGTAGCTGGAATCATTGACCGAGGAGATGTAGTCAAGTGTGCCGCACAAAAGTTAAATTTGCCAATCACCGAAGCTGAAATCAAGCGGATTAAAGAAGAAGGTAGTTTTCCACCAGGATTACAATTGGGAATAATAGCAAAGTCAGTAGGTTAAATGTGAAAAGGGCATAAGCTGCCTCTACTCACATCTTGCACCTGGCGACTGGAAGTCGCGGCTAGACAGACAAAACCCGCCTACGCGGGTTTGAAACCACTGATTTTCCGTGAGTCCGCGCAGGCGGACTTAGTTTGTGTAGCCACGAATTCTATTCGTTAGGGCTTGGTGCAAGATATGTATCTACCTGATCCTGGGCTATTCCTAATTCTGACTGCAAACGCTTTTGGTTGTTGATTTGCTCATCTAGAAAGATATCCAGTTCTTTCAGCTAACCACGACTGGGTTCATTTATACGGCTAATATGCTTAGAAATTAATAAAGCTACCCACCTACCTCGGTAAAGAGCATTTTCAGCCAAAGTAACTACTTTTGAGATAAGTAGGTTAACAGAAAAATTTAAAGGTATGTGAAGAAAAGTAAAATCGCCCACAGATCTCTTCCTGTTCCCTGTTAAGAGTTCCCTGTTCCCTTGCCCCAACGACAATTTTTAACGCCCACCTACTTATCTGTATTTTTTGTATTTGTCTTAAGCGTAAAATCTATTGGCGCACCTGCGGCTGTGAGATTGTCTTCCTCCCACTCTTTTTCTAAATCATCATGATGGGAAATTGCCGCTAAAGTTTCATACAATCTGGCGGGATTTGTAATTAATAAATTCAGAGGGTGGACACAAGCCCACCCTAACTAATGCACACCTAACAAATGCACAGTTGCAGCTAAATTCCAATCTGCCAATTATTAAGAGCGAGTTTCTAGGGGATTAGCGATGTAATTAAAGGTTGGTTCAGAATTCCAAGGACCGCGCTCATTCTGATCTTTGCCATTTGTCGATAAGTTGTAGTAAAGAGAAACGGTTTCATCAGGTTGAATATTCCCAAAGAAAGGATCAGTCAACTTACCCAAAGAATCCAAAGCCTTCATAAACATCTGGGTATGAGAAACTTCTCTTGTTAACAGATGCACTAAAGTTTTTTTAGTACCTTCATCTGTTGCCAGGTTAATTAATGCTTCATAGGTTTGACGAGCGCCAGCTTCGGCCGCAATATTAGCACGTAAATCACGCACTACATCGCCACCTTCATTCAAATATTTCGCACTCCAAGCATTACCTTGACTATCAAGAAAATGCGGGCCCACTCCTCGGACAGCAAAAAGAGTACTTTTGTAAGCTTCTGTTTGATCGGTATTTTTGGTATGAGCTTCGATGAGTTTACCCACCATCTCTAAATGCCCAAATTCTTCAATTGCAATATCTTGGAGCATATCGCGGATACCAGAATTTTCTACATGAAAAGATTGTACCCAATATTGCAAAGCTGCTGAAAGTTCCCCAGTTGCTCCTCCAAATTGTTCTAGAAGTAATTGTGCAAAACGAGGATTTGCGTCATCAACATTGACTGCATGAATCGGTTCTTTTTTGTGGAAAAACATACAACTATTTCAAAATTTACATCAATTTACATCAAATTACAATCAACCAAGTCAGAATTGAATCTCGACTAAGCTCTACTACTTCTTTGGAATAATCCCCACAAATAAATGGCAATTATGGCTCCAATTATTGCCACTAAAAGCCCAGGAATACTTAAACTTGCAGATGTTAATTGTAGGGTTCCTGTGCGGAGAAGCGTAAATAAAGTTCCACCGATAAAAGCACCAACAATACCTAAAATCATTGTTGAGAGAATCCCGCCACCTTGATAACCAGGATAAACAGCTTTAGCAAGAGCGCCAGCTAATAGTCCTAAAATTATCCAAGCAATAATATTCATTATTTTTTCCTGAATTGTCTATGTTTGTTTAAGCCGAACCAATATTAAATTTATCAATTTTTAATTAGCTTTATTTCTACCAAATGAGATAAATCTCTAAATCAAAAGATGGACTTATTAAAAATAAACTTGTTGTTTGTATTTTCAATTGGGCTACTACAATACAGCAAATTGCAGGTAAATAAAGTACAATATTTCTTGACAAAGCTATGCAGTAAAAAGGTTTTATTGCTGATCGCTGACTGCTGCTGTATGAATATCTAAACGTCGTAATCTCACTTTTGGACGATGCATAAAAATGCATTTTTTGAAGAAGACACGCGGAAAGGGTGAAAATCTCTCCGCGTCACCGCGTCTCCCCCTCACCGCGTCCTCTTCTAGCGCGTCGCCGCGTCTCCCACTCCTCTGCCTCCTCTTCAATCACATTAGGGACTGGTAACAGGTAAAGATAATACTCAAGTGAAAATTCAGGAGTCAAAACCAATAAATTTCTACTTACTTAATTACCAATTACCCATTACCAATTACCCATACTTAAATGGCGCGGGAGAATTTTGTCTCTCTGGTTCTTGTATGAGTATCGAAAATAACAGCAATATTTCTTACCAATAATCTACCAATATCAGTAATTTGGATTTCATCAGCTAATAAATTGACTAATCCATCAGCTTGTAAGGGTTTTAGCTCTTCTAATTCCGGAGAGAAATATTGATCAAAACTGATGTGGTATTTGGCTTCAATGTCTGACTTATGTAGCTGGAAGTGAGACATGATAGACATAATTACATCCCGTCGGATGATATCATTATGACTTAGTTTGACACCTTTACTGGTTGGGATTATCCCTGCTGTAACCGCTTGGTAATAATCTTTTAATCCTTTGTGATTTTGAGCATAAGCATCTTCTAGCATACTGATAGATGTAGAACCAAAACCAAAAAGTTCCGTTTCCGCGTGGGTGGTATAACCTTGGAAGTTCCGTTTTAGAGTGCCATGACGTTGAGCGATCGCTAATTCGTCATTAGTTTTTGCAAAATGATCCATCCCAATAAACAGATATTCATTATCTGTTAACTCCTCGATAGTCATTTTCAACATATCTAACTTTTCCTGTGCTGCGGGTAATGCATCTTGGGGAATCCTTTTCTGCACAGGTTTCATCCACGGTACATAAGCAAAATTAAACACCACAATTCTATCAGGATCTAAAGCAATAGTTTTGTGTATAGTTTCTCGGAAAGTCTGAAGATTTTGGTAGGGTAAACCATAAATTAAATCCACATTCACACTGTCAAATTTAGCTTCTTTAATCCAACCCATAGCATCAAACAGCATTGCTTCTGGTTGAATACGGTTCACCGCGACTTGCACTTGTGGGTTAAAATCCTGGATACCAAAACTAATGCGATTAAAGCCAATATCTTTCAGAAAATGGATGTACTCTCTAGTCACATAGCGGGGGTTAATTTCAATTGAAACTTCAGCTTGCGAATCAATGTTGAAATAACGATTAATCTTGTTCCACAAAAATTCAACTTGATCAAGTTCCAAATAATTAGGAGTACCACCACCCCAATGAACTTGAAGTACCTTTCTACTTGTGTCAATCAAAGCTGTGGTGTTTTGGATTTCTTGCACCAAATGTTCTAGATATGGTATGGCAATATTCTTATTGTTAGAAATTACCGTATTACAGCCACAAAAATAACAAGCACTCTGACAAAAGGGAATGTGGAAGTACAAAGATAGGGGAGTTTGTCGTTGATTAGAAGCGGTAATTGCAGCTTGAAAATCCTTTGTAGTGAATGTCTCACTTAATTCTGTAGCGGGTGGGTAGCTGGTGTATCTGGGAGCGCGAGTATCATACTTTTTAATCAGATCCAGATCAAATTTTACACCAGGTAATAGAAAGACCATCAAAACCTCCGAGTATCTGTGAGTTTACTGCCTAGTGGTCGTAGCAATTTTTTGGGAATACTCACGGTTAGTTTTCCCAATTTGGTATTGTAAGATTGACAATTTTTTGATTACTAATTGCCAATATATTTGTATGCTTCAGTTGCAAAGACTGAAACGAACTAGGACTTACGTCAAGAAACCCGGTTTTGATCAAAAATACTATAAACCAGTTGTAGTAAATAGAATTCACGACTACACAAACTAGTTTAGTTGTGAATTCTACTATTTTTAATAAACCGTAAAAGACGCAAAATAACAAGAGGTTGAGAGATATTTTGCGTAATTTAATTTATAAACTAACCAATTTGCAGAGTTACCTAATCAAATTAAGTCATTATACGTAGCTCGACCAAGAGCTAGTATTAAAATACTTTCTAACTCCTTAATTATCTGCGTATTCAAGTAAAAAGCATGGTTAGCTTCTGCTACAATTTTCTCAGCATTTGTATCATCAACCAGTACTGTATCTAATGCTTGACGATACTTATTTTTGAATGCTTGCTTATCTGGAATTTGCTCAAAGTTATAAAAGGAAGTTCCTTCATATCCAGACAGTTTTAAAGCTGACTGAGCAATTTTTTGTAGCATTTGTCCCCCAGAAAGATCACCCATATAACGAGTATATGAATGACCTAACAATAATGCAGGATCATGAGCAGATATTTCTTGAATACGAGCAATGTAATTTTGAGCAGCAATTGAAGGTGAGATTCGCTTGTACCATTGACTTCCATAATAAAACTCCATGTCTTTTTCTAGGGAAGCTTGGCGATTTAGTTCAGGAAAATAAACTACACTAATAACAGGATGTTGTTTATGTTTCTCAATTGCTGCTTCTAGTTCACTGTAAACAAAATACAAGTTCCTCAACAACTGAATAAAGCAGTCTCTATCTATAACACCTTGAACAAAACATTTCATGAAGCCGACATTTTCTGCGTCTGTATGAGCTTGTTGAGTACCAGAACGCAGTTTGATTGCTAAATTATTACTCATTATTGCTTCCTTCGTGTTCAAGCGCCAAATTTCCCGAATGTCACCGACTTGTTTATCAGTTCACCGTCGATGTCACAGAGAGAAGATTGTTATTGTAGAGATATGCACTTTCGGCACTAATCTATCCAGCAAATATCACGGCTGAATGTATCCTGGCTATTTTGATCTCTTACAAAATATTTAACTATTAATCTTCTTAATAAATATAAAGATATTCATATTTCTTTAGACTTTACTGAGCAAATTTGCTCTATATGTTGCTTTCATAGGCAAAATTACCTTATATCTGGACAATACCTTTGCCAAAAAAAGCCTTGATTCGTAGGTTGGGTTTCGTACCATAACCCAACGCATTTGTTGGGTTTAGCAAATATTATTCCTATAGTTTCAATAATTTAACTGATGACTACTAATAACTATTTATGCTTAGATAATTTTAAAAGCATAAAATAGCAAAAGGAGTATCATGGTTAAGTCTTTGGAAACTCCCCCGGTTGAGTTATTGAAACCAGGTGTCAAAGCCCCGGTTCAAGAAACATTATTAACTCCCCGTTTTTATACCACAGATTTTGATGCTGTGGCCAAAATGGATATTTCTGCTCATGAGGAGGAAATCAGGGCAATAGTTGAAGAACTCAAGGCTGATTATAACCGCCATCACTTTGTTCGTGATGATGAATTTAAACAGTCTTGGGATCACATTGAGGGAGAGAAAAGACTAGCTTTTATTGACTTTTTAGAACGTTCCTGTACTTCGGAATTTTCCGGGTTTTTACTGTTTAAAGAATTATCTCGTCGCATCAAAGATAGTAACCCTTTGCTATCAGAAGCTTTTGGTTATTTAGCACGAGATGAAGCCCGTCATGCAGGGTTTTTAAATAAGTCAATGGCAGATTTTAATCTTTCCCTGGACTTAAGTTATTTAACTAAAAATCGCACTTATACATTCTTTCCTCCAGAATGGGTAATTTACACAGTTTACCTATCAGAGAAAATTGGCTATTGGCGATATATTTTAGTGTATCGCCACATGGCACAAAATCCCGAATTCCAGTTTTATCCACTGTTTCGGAAGTTTGAAAGCTGGTGTCAAGATGAAAATAGACACGGGGATTTCTTCAAAGCTTTGTTACGTTCTCAACCCCAGTTATGGAATAATTGGAAAGCTCGGTTATGGGTGCGTTTCTTCTTATTAACTGTGTTTGTTACCCACACAATGACTGTATTTGAACGGACTAATTTCTATGAAATTTTAGGAGTTCATCCTCGTAAATACAATAATCAGGTAATTGAAGAAACCAACAAAACCGCAGCGAGAGCATTTCCCCTGATCTTGAATACAAATCACCCTTACTTTTTCTGGTATTTGGAACAATGTGCAATCAATAACCAGAAAATTATCGAACTCAATAACAGTAAGCTTGGGCTAATTGTCAAGTTCTTCAAAAAAATACCGTTGATGAAAAACATCGTTTGGTATATGTTGAAACTTTACCTGATTAAACCTATCAACACCGAAAAGACTCGTCAGGCTGTTTGTTAATTTTGGTTGCATTTTTGGCAGTTTGTATTATTATTAATTTCTAATCTCGCGTAAGTCCTGATTTTTTGTGGTCATTTCTCCGGCTTCTTTAAGAAATCGGATATGAAATTACATATAACAATTAATACGGATATTGACAGCATATGAACTAATGGAATGTTGATTTTATCCTGTTCATGCTTTCATCTTGAAAATCTTGTATCATAAAAATAAACACTATGACTAAATCACCAGTTCAAAATCTTTATCAAACAGACTTTGCACTGTGGGTTCAAAACACAGTCAGTAAATTAAAATCTCAAGATTATAGTCATGTAGACTGGGAAAATTTAATTGAGGAGATAGAAGCGTTGGGAGGTAGAGATAGAAGAGAATTAGAAAGCCGCTTAACTACTTTATTTGAACATTTATTAAAACGTCATTATGTAAATTTACCAGAATGTTATCGCGGTTGGGAAGTAACTATTAGCCGTACCCAACAGGAACTAAAACGGATTTTTAGAGATTCCCCTAGCTTGCATAATTATTATTTAATTGTTAACGATGAATGTTATCAAGATGCAGTGAAAAACATGAGTAAGGAATATGATACTAATTTACCTGAAGATTGTCCTTTCCCAAAAGATATAGATAGTTTATTAACTACTAACTAAACTACTGAGGGAGGAGTTCGACGCATCCTCGTTCCTTCTCCAATCTTAATAAAACCACAACTTGAATAAAGTCGGTCAAGTCTTTTCTGTTCGACAGTGGGTTCTTGTGGAACTGCATCAACATAAATGTTTACAAGGTATTATAAAATTGATAAGTATCCGGCATTTGCCCTCACGGAGATTTTGGCCTGATGTTGCTATGCCTCAGAATTGAGAATTTTGCCCTCATTGACCAACTGGAATTAGAGTTTGGCGTTGGTTTGAACGTGTTAACAGGGGAAACTGGCGCGGGAAAGTCGATTATTTTGGATGCAATCGATGCGGTTTTAGGTGGTAAAGTCTCTAGTCGTGTGATTCGCACGGGGACTAGTCGCGCATTGGTTGAAGGTACTTTCAGTATAAATCCTTTCCTAGCGGCTTGGTTGAGTGAACAGGAAATTGATTTAATTGATGATAACTCTGTAATAATTAGTCGAGAAATTAGCACAACTACAAGTAATATCCGCAGTCGTTCCCGTATAAATGGGGTGTTAGTAAATCGGCAAATAATGAGCAGTTTGCGCGATCGCTTGGTGGAAATTACCGCCCAAGGACAAACTGTACAAGTGGGACAATCTGCCCAAGTCCGAGATTGGTTAGATTTATATGGTGGTGATTCTTTAATACAACAACGCCAAAAAGTTGCTGTTGCTTTTATTGCATATCAACAAGCACACCAAACTTTAGAAAAACGCCGCACTTCCGAACGGGAACGTTTACAACAACTGGATTTACTCACATATCAAGTGCAAGAATTAGGTGCAGCCAATCTCAGTGATGTTCAGGAAATGGAACAATTGGCGCAGGAAAGAGAACGCCTCAATCACGTTGTTGATTTGCAACAAATGAGTTACAAAGTTTATCAGGCTTTGTATCAAAATGAAGATGAAACTCCTACCGCTGCGGATTTATTGGGAGACAGTGAAACGATATTAAATCACATGGTGGAGTTCGATTCTCAATTACAATCTTTGCTGGAATTGGTGCGAGATGCAGTAGCAGCAGTGATGGAAGTGGGAAGACAAATTAGTGCTTATGGGGAAGGATTAGAAGCAGATCCGCAACGGTTAGAAGAGGTGGAAGAAAGGATTCGGGAATTAAAACATATTTGTCGCAAATATGGACCGACTCTCACGGAAGCGATCGCCTATTATGAACGCATTCAAATCGAATTAGCTGAACTCAATAATCATGAACAATCTATAGAAACTTTAGAACAACAAGAACAAGTTTGTTTACAATATCTCAACCAAGTTAGTCAGCAATTAACCCAGCTACGTCTTCAAACTGCGGATCATTTAGAATCTCATTTATTAGCTGAACTCAAACCTTTAGCAATGGAAAAGGTAAAATTTCAAGTGGAAATTGCCCCCAGTTTACCAACATCTATGGGAGCAGATAAAATTACTTTTATGTTTAGTCCTAACCCTGGTGAACCGATTCAACCGTTAACAGAAATTGCTTCTGGTGGAGAAATGAGCAGATTTTTACTAGCTTTAAAAGCTTGTTTTAATCAAGATGATGGTGCGGAAACAATGATTTTTGATGAAATTGATGTCGGTGTTTCTGGTAGAGTTGCTCAATCTATTGCAGAGAAATTACACCAGCTTAGTCAAAATCAACAGGTATTATGTGTGACTCATCAGCCCTTAATTGCAGCTATGGCAGATCGACATTTTCGAGTTGATAAACAAGTAATTAATAAAAATGGTAATGCGGAACAGCGCACTGTTGTGAGAGTTACTAGCTTAGATAATTTAAGTACCAGACGTGAAGAATTAGCACAGTTAGCTGGTGGTAAATCGGGTAATGAGGCGATCGCCTTTGCCGAATCATTATTGCGACAGGCTACAAATCATCGTCAACAAGAATAGTAAACGGCATATCTATACTACTTAGTTGTTTACTATCAGTGTAATGTTCAGCATTTGTGAAATTTATGTGTAGATGATTGACAAAAGAGATAGGACTAATTAATACTTAGTTAGTCTCACTGAGATAACCTAGCAAAATCACTCAAAAAAATCACTAAATCGGTTCATGGTTCATGTTCTCTTCCTTGAAAAATACTTTTGCAACCATGACCTAAAAATCAGGTTTTCTTATGGTGTTTTTCCCGGAATCAAACAAACTCTAGTTAGTTAAAACATTTAAGTGTCTGATTTAGATTAGAGTTCCAGTGCTATACCAAATCCATAAGGATCATAACGAATAATGTACAAGATTAAATCCGCTTTTCAAAAGTTCGCCAATACTGCAATAACGCTGACTGGGGTTGTTACTGCTTCCTGTATTACTCTCTCAGCACAATCTGCCCAAGCACTTGTTTTCTCATTTGCTCCTACAGACTTTAGTATTTCTCCTGGTACAGGTAACACAAATGCTGCTCCTACCATCCTCATTAACACACAAACTGCACCGAACGGTTTTACAATTGGATCTACTACTCCATTCACAACCACGTTTCTACTTCTAGGTGCGTCAGCAGGTCTCAATGGTGATGGTGTAGGTGGTGACTCAAACATACCCAATGATTCACTGAGAAACAACAATACCGCGGCTACGTCAACTACTACTGTTAATCTTGACTCAACTCAAGTTGCTCAACCTATCGCGCTTAACTTTAATTGGGCATTTAATGGCGACTCACTAGGAGGATTTAATGACAAGGATAACTTCAATATCGCGCTTGTGAAAATTGACAATTTAGATGGCGCACAACTTTTTGAAAGAACCGTCGATCCGGCTGACTCCATACCTGGTTATGGTTTGGGAATAAATGAAATAAGTAATATTCCTGCCAACTCTTTATCAGCCGGGGCTTACAGACTAGTTATCTCATTGAATGAAAATGGTAGTAGCAACAGTTCCGCAGCAGGTTTCAACAACATTTCTCTTACCGTCTCTGATCCAGAACCTGTTCCCTTTGGATTTTCCACAAATGCTAGTTTGTTAGTATTTGGTGGTGTGTTTTATGGTTTCAACAAACTCAAAAAAAACATGGCGGTAAAAAAGTCTCAGGCATAAGTAGTATCCTTGACAATAGACATCAAAAACATTTAGATAAGCGGTTTCTACAATCCTTGTAGAGACGTTCCATGGAACTTCTCTACATTTTTTATTACAACGTCACTTCAAGAAACAACCTCAAAGACAACTTGCAAAAGTTGATTAATTTCTTCCCCAGTATTATAGTGTGCTAATCCTATTCTTAATAAACCTCCAGATGTTTCTACGCCTAACTTTTCTGTGAGTTCAATAGCATAGAAATTACCGTGCCAGGTAAAGATTCCCTTTTCTCCTAAAATCTTCGCTACATCTGCCGATTTTTTACCCTCAATTGTGATAGAAACTGTGGGAGTTCTCCAGCTAAATTGACTAGGTTCAGTGATACCATAAACCTTTAAACCGGGAATTGCTAACAACCCAGAAATCAGCTTTTTACTTAATTCTCTTTCATATTGCTGAATGGCTGACATTGCAGCTAACAAAGCCGCACGACGACTGTGATAAGCAGATGTTAACTCATAATTTGGTTGTTCAGGGGAAGTGAGAAACCGGGGACAATGAAAAGTAGTTAAACCTTCTCTATCTGCTTCTATTAAAGAATCAAGTAATTCATTATCTAAAGTCGGGGAAACGTGACAACCTAATTTTGCTAAATAATTAATTGTTGCTACTAACCCCGCTAAACCTTCATGATTTAAAGTTCCGGTTTCCCATTTTGATGGAACTTCATTAGATGCAGGTCTGACTTTATAGGGAGTTAAACGAGTTAAATGCTCTTTTTTTCCATATAAAATCCCAACATGGGGAGCGAAGAATTTGTAAGCTGAACAAACGAGAAAATCACAATCTAAATGATGGACATTGATCGGTGCATGGGGAGCATAATGAACAGCATCGACAAAAACCAAAGCACCCACAGCATGAGCTAATTTGATTATTTTGCCAATATCATTAATTGTTCCCACAGCATTAGAAGCATAAGTCACAGCTACTAATTTTGTTTTTTCATTAATTTTGGTTTCTAAATCATTTAAATCTAGAGTACAATCTTCGACATTAATATCTACAACTTGAATAATTGCACCCTTTTCTTCTAAAGCATACCAAGGGGAAATATTCGCTGCATGATCAAGTTTGGTAACAATAATTTCATCACCTGCTTGTAATTCTCGACCAATAGCGCGACTGACAGCAAAAGTGAGAGTAGTCATATTTGCGCCAAATACGACTTCATCATGATCGCATCCTAAAAAATCTGCGATCGCAGCCCGTGCAGAATTAATCACCGCATCAGTTCGCACACTAGTAGCAAAATAACCGTGAGCATTAGCATTAGAACGTACTAGATAATCACTCATTGCATCCAGCACCGCACCAGGTATCTGAGTTCCACCGGGACCATCAAAGAAAATCGCTGGGTATCCGTTGATAGTTTGTGTTAATGCTGGAAATTGAGAACGAATCCATTTTAAATCAAGAGATTCCATAAATAAATTTCCTTATTTTTTCATAACTACAGAGAGCAAAAATAAATTATATCTCCATCTCAAAAATAACCTCCTCCTTGTCCCTCTGCGCTTAACTCTGAGTTCCTCTGTCTTGAAAAGTTTCCTACGCCGGGAAACCCGGCTTTCCTGCGGAACGCTGACGCGAACGAGGAACTTTTCGCTGCGTTAAAACTCCACTACAGCCACATTTTTTAAAATATTCATTGGACCTATATCTTTAAGCAGTTGCAATTGTTCAGCATTCCGCACCAACAAAGCACCAGCAAACCCCAAAGAATTCACAGAAATTGACTCAAATTCCTCCTGCGATCGCGGTACAATTAACATCCATTCTCGCGTAGCCAAAAGATTATATGCAATAGATTGTATATTATTAATCGGTTCAATACCCACTGCCCGCAGTAAATCGTGATATTTAGCTAAAGTTACCTCAGCACCTGCTTGAATATCTAGAGTTGTGAACGAGTGTAAAAAAGGAAGTCCAGGTATAGTTGCCACAGAATCTTGAAATTTAGCGGCTGTTAAAAGCGGTGTAATAGGAATATCTTTCCCCGAAAAAGGGACAATTTGCAAATGTTTATGTCGCTGACTAGCACCAGCAAGTTTGCCACTATTATAAAACACTAAACCATTGAAATCAGCAATAATTGCCCACATCGCGGCCAAATCTTCTAAAGTTAGTAAGCTTTCTTGTTCTTCAAAAGCACGGGTAATAATCAGCAAGTGATAATCAACGACATTGAATTTATTTAAAATGCAAACGTGACTATCAGAAATATCCGCCACAAATAAATCTTCTTCGTAAGGTAAGAAAGGATTAAACTCTTTATCAGTTGATATGGTTTGTTTTTCTTGTTTTTCCTTAGCTGCTTTTTTGAGGTTGAGGTTAGATAAAATTCTGACTAAAAATTTAATTCCATCTTCTTCAATAAATTCAAACTCTGTGGGGATAGATTTAAGCGCCCCGCATTTTAAAGCTTGTGCTGTGGTTTGTTTGACTTTTGTCCATAATGTGCCTGGTTCGAGTAATATTTTTGCTTGTTTCATCTGTTTTTATTTATATATTAGGAATTTTCCCTAGGTAAATTTTTTTTTAATAATTGCCATCGAAATTAGCGCTACATCCCTGATCTTTAGAATTATCCTACTGTTTGAGAGCGATCGCAACTAATCCCCTAACGGTTAAACCCATATGGGCATACCTCCGTAATAACTAAATATCAGGAGTAACTATACCAGTTTAATAACATAATTACAGTGTAGATATCTTTAATAATACTCTTCATCATGTTAGGGGAAATAGTTAAGATATCTTGAAAGAAAGTGTTGTTAAAGTGTTGTAAATTTCACCTATACTGAGTTCATTCATAGGAAAAACTTTGGATACTAGCTTTTTCAACTTGAGATTAATCAGTAAAACTTATTTGTATGCATTTTCTTAAAATCCTAAAAAATATTATAGTTAGTAACACCTAATTTTTTCTTTTTACTCCTTTTTTTATTCACATTGTCTGGCTGCTTTTTTAAATCTATGTTTCAGAAAAATTCCACATATCAATCCCATTTATTAAAACATAAATATAAAAAAAATATTTTTATAATCCTAGCTTTTATATTGGGAATCACACTATTTTATTTAACTCATTCCCAGATTAAAGCCTCTCACCAACCTATTAAAGTTGGGATTCTTCATTCCCTCAGTGGCACAATGGCAATTAGTGAAAAATCCGTTGTTGATGCTACCTTATTGGCCATTGAAGAAATTAACAAAAAAGATGGGATTCTGGGCAGAAAAATTCAGCCAATTATCGTTGATGGTAAATCAGATGATCATACATTTGCTAAACAAGCTGAAAAACTAATTACTCAAGAAAAAGTCGTTACAGTCTTTGGTTGCTGGACTTCTTCTAGTCGAAAAACCGTTAAGCCGATATTTGAAAAATATAATCATTTACTGATTTATCCAGTCCAGTATGAAGGTTTAGAAGAGTCACCAAATATAGTTTACACAGGTGCTGCACCAAATCAACAAATTATTCCTGCCGTCAAATGGTCTTTTGATAATTTAGGTAAACGGTTTTTTCTAGTGGGTTCAGATTATATTTTTCCCCGCACAGCCAATGCTATTATTAAAGACCAAGTAACCGCATTAAGAGGAGAAATTTTAGGGGAAGACTACATCCTCTTGGGTAGTAATAATGTGGAACTAGCGATAAAAGATATTTTGATAACCAAGCCAGATGTAATTTTAAACACGATTAATGGTGATAGTAATCTGGCATTTTTTAAAGCTTTAAGAAAAGCTGGAATTACCTCCGATAAAATCCCCACTATTTCTTTTAGTATTGCTGAAGAAGAATTGAGTTATTTGCCGAGAGAATATGTAGTTGGTGATTATGCAGTTTGGAATTATTTTCAGAGTATTAATGACAATGTTAATAATAATTTTATCGATAATTTTCAAACAAAATATGGTAAACATAGAGTTACATCTGATCCCATTGAAGCTGGCTATTTTGGAGTTTATTTATGGGCGCAAGCTGTTGCAGATGCAGGGAAAGATGAAGTCAATCTTATTAAAGAAAATATTAAAGACCAAAGTTTTAAAGCACCGGAAGGTATTGTATATATAGATTCAGATAACCAACATACCTGGAAAACGGTCAGAGTTGGTAAAATAAAAGCAGATGGACAATTTGAAATTGTGTGGAACTCAGATAAACCAATTCGTCCTGTACCCTATCCTCTTTCTCGCTCCAAAGCAGACTGGGAAATGTTCCTAAATTCTCTCTATAAGAATTGGAATAACAACTGGGCTAATCCCGGTTGAAAATAATTGAAAAAAGGAGATGCTAAAATTGAAAAAAAACAAAATTGTCAATAAACTCTTATTATGGTTTTTATTAATTGCCTTAGTACCGCTGACAACTGTTACCTTTTTAACATATTATATTGTCGGAAAAGCCCAAGAAAAACAAGTCAATAATAATCTTATTTATATTGCTGAAACCAAGGCAAAAAGATTAGATAATTATATCAATGAACGTAAAAAAAATGCGGCTGCTATTGCCCAAATACCAAATATAGTTGATGCTATAGAACAATATCAAAAAATCTTTAAACAATCAGGAATTAACTCACTAGCATCTTGGCAATTAGATGCAAAATATCGACCGTTTATAGCTAAATATTTAGAAATATTTGATTATTCTGATATTGTGTTGATATCACAATCTGGCGATCATATTTTTTCAGTAAAACGGGGTAAAGAATATGGTCAAAATTATTATAATCTGAATTTAAAAAATTTAGAATTAGCCAAAGTTTTTGATCGAGCTAAAACCTTGATGCAAGTAGAAGTTTCTAATTTTGCATATTATGAAACTATCAATGAACCTACTGCTTTTATTGCTGCTCCAGTCTTTAAAAAAGATTTAATTATTGGTGTGGTAGTCTTGCAATTGAATAATCAAGAATTTAATAAAGTAGTAAACGATTATACGGGTTTAGGTAATACTGGCGAAACAATTCTCGGTTCCGTAGTAGGAGAACAAATAATCTTTACTTCTCCAACCAGACATGATCGCAACGCCGCTTTTCAAAGAACTGTCAAGATTAGTCAACAAAAATTAAACCCATTAGATCAAGCTGCACATGGGATTAAAGGAACAGGGATTACGATTGACTATCGCGGTCAAAAAACTATTGCGGCCTGGAGATATTTACCTTCTTTAAATAGTGGGTTGTTGGTGAAAATGGATACATCAGAAGCCTTTGAAACTTTAACAACTCTCAGAAATATTGTGATATTTTTAGGAATAATTACAGTTTGTTGCGTGATTTGTGCTGCTCTTGTAGTTGCCAAATCAATTTCTAAACCAGTTGTGCAACTCACTAAAATTGTTCACGAATTGGCACAAGGAAATCTAGATAAAAAAGTACCAGTTCTTAGCCATGACGAAATCGGTCAATTAGCGCAATCATTTAACCGCATGACTGAACAGCTAGAAGCATCTTTTAAAACTATTCAAGAACGAGAGCAAGAATTAGCTATTGCTAAGGAAAAACTAGAAGTAGTTTTAGCACAATTACAGCAGGAGGCACAACAACTAGCTTCTCAATTGGTGCAAAGTGAAAAGATGTCTGGTTTAGGGCAGTTAGTGGCAGGTGTAGCACATGAAATTAACAACCCAGTTAACTTTATTTATGGGAATATTAATCCTGCTCATGAATACATTGAAGATTTGCTGAGACTGATACAACTTTATCAAGTCTACTATCCCCAACCAGTCCCGGAAATTAAAGCTGAAATGGAAGCAATTGATTTCAATTTCTTAATTACAGATTTGCCTAAATTACTGAATTCTATGAAAATTGGTACTCAAAGAATTAAAGAAATTGTTCTATCTCTGCGAAACTTTTCTCGCTTGGATGAAGCAGAGATGAAAGCAGTAAATATCCATGAAGGTCTAGATAGTACTTTGATGATTTTGCAAAATCGTTTCAAAGCTACATCTAATCGTCCTGCTATTGAACTGATCAAAGAGTATGATAATTTACCTTTAGTCGAATGCTACGCTGGACAACTCAATCAGGTATTTATGAATATTCTGGTAAATGCACTTGATGCTTTGGAAGAGTCTATTCTCAGTGAAGAATTTGCATTGAGCAAACCAGAGATTCGCATTCAGACTGGACTCACGGAAGATAAAAAAGTAATGATTTGCATAGCCGATAATGGAACTGGAATTCCCGGAAATATCTACAAGCGAGTCTTTGACCCCTTTTTCACTACTAAACCAGTAGGTAAAGGTACAGGTTTAGGTTTATCTATTAGTTATCAAATTATCACTGAGAAACATCTGGGAAAATTGGAGTGTATTTCCTCTCCTGGACAAGGTACAGAGTTTATAATTGCAATTCCCCTACATCAGTAAGCTATCTAAAGCATAAGTTCTGATCTAGTGGAAAGCTTACTTATCAAAAAAACTCTCCGCGTCCCCGCCTCTCCCTATCTGGAGCGCGGTTCCTTAATTATAAGTCTTTAAGCGAACACGATATTAATAGACATCTCCAGAAAAGAATGTAGACGTTGCATGGAACGTCTCTACAAGGGTTCTAGGAAAGGCATATTTAATTTTCACTTCTATGTCTAATTATTAATTTAATCATACCGCGCCCAATTGCGGGAAACTGAGAACAGATTTGTCAACAAAGGAAAACTGTATGGCCTGGATTAAGGTTCTATCAGCTAATGCACTGGCTCCCGGTGCGAGAGAAGTTGTGAAAGTGGGACAGCGGAATATCTTGCTGTTAAACCACGAAAATAAGCTTTATGCTGTAGAGAATAGTTGCCCTCACTTAAAATTACCGATGAAATCCGGGAAAATTAAAGACGGGGCGATTGTCTGCTCTTTCCATCGTAGCGCTTTTGACCTGAGTAGTGGTGAAGTAAAAACTTGGTGTCCCTGGCCACCTGGAGTGGGTAAGTTGCTTTCAATGGTTTCCCAAGCAAAAACCTTGCCTGTATTTCCTCTGCGTGTGGAAGAAGGCAATATTTTGGTTGATGTCCCAGAGAACTAATAGCTAATATCCTGTTCGGTTGAACAGAAGAAGCACGGGGGAAAGGGGGAATTGCCCCCATATCCCCATTTTCCCCTATCTATTTTTCAACTGTAGAGCGATCGCTTGCGAAAAAAACGGCTTCTGGTAATAAATTTATAACAACTTGCCTTTTATTTACTTCAGTATTATAGGATGGACGGAGTGTTGCAAGGCGTGGGGCTATTATGGCTCGCTATACCTGTTCATTTATTGTTTCTGTTCCCATTGAGCATCTCCAAGCATTACTTATAGAACTGCTACAAGACTGTGACTTGGATGTTCAATACTACACGGCCGACTACATTATGGCTCGTGAAATTCCTGGTAATGTATCTTTCTCTAAGTTAGTTAGCATTGAAGTACTGATTGATAAATCAACTGCTACGGCAACGGAAACCCGGTTAAGTATTGTGATCAAAAATGAGGAACTGCCACTGCAATTGAATAATCATTGCCGGCAAATATTTGATTTTGTCAAGCAGGCAATTGAACATAGCCGACATTGGCATCTAATTCAAAGTCTCACCGGATCATAACGTAAGTCGCTAGTATCCTAAGTTACTAGCAACTTGAGTTCTTGACTTGTCATATCAATTCACTTAATTAAGGCTACAAATGAATCTCCGCGTCACTCGATTTTGGATTTACAATTTTGGATTTTGGATTGACTCCACCCTCAAGTGTAGAGCTTGAAAATTTTGGATTTGGGATTTACGTTAGCGAAGCGTACGCAGCGCAGCGAGTATTTTGCCGTCAGTAGAGGACGGGGAACCCATACCAAATTTTTTTGAATCTAAAATCTAAAATCTAAAATCTAAAATTCCTGGTCAGAGCGTCTGTCCATTTGTATCAATCTGCAAGTGAAACGGTATCAGTCTTCCATCTCCTCTGTTGTACCTGGGTTTATTAATGTAATATCATACTCACAAGCATCAGTATCTCCTGAAATACGAGTATTTTTCAAAACATAATAAATTGCTCGTACTTGAGGTCCAAAGACAATTTCATCTTCATTTTTGAGGTTATGGGTTGGTATTTTGCGTCCGTTAATCACTAAACCGTTAGCACTGGGCTTCCCTTTGGAATCACCATCGATAATCCGGTAATAATAGCTATTATTCTGATTTTTGCGTGGGAATCGGACTAACGTAGCATGGTGACGAGAGACAAACTGCGATATCAACCGGATATTGCAATTACGGTCTCTACCAATAGAATAGACGGAATTTTCTAGAGGAAATTCTTTACGTCCTTGATCATCTTCTATAATCAGTAGATGGTTTTCATTAAGTTCTGCTGCCATTGACAGATGGTTACTAAAATTTGTTGAACTTGGATACACAAGAGTCAAATGAGTATCTTTTTCTACCATGCTTTTAGACGGAATTATCTCATATTAAATCCAATCAACATTGAAATTACACATGACGTGAGTAGAGAATAGTATATTGTTTTTGTCCATAAGAGAATATCGTCTCTGGAAGGAGTTTAGGCTTTGTTAACCAGGTAAATTATTGACATAGACTGATCATAAAACCCAAACACCAAAAAACTTTCACGCCTGTTAAAATTTCCCGAATACCTGCCATAACACCTGATATCGCTTTCGGTTCAAGACTTATAATTAAGTCTGACCGAAGAGGACGCTCCAGAGTCGCCTGTGTATGACGTTCGACGCAAATGGTTTCAAGCCCCCGACTTGAGTCGTGGAGAAGAAAAAAGACATTCCTTGCTGGAATCCCCTGGCTTTAGACATAGGGTGTCGCCGTTTCCCCGTGTCCCCGTGTCTTCTTCAAGCTCCAAATAGGGGAACGGGTCGAGTTTTTTTGATCAGTAATTAAGCGAACTCGAGATGACTCAAGGGGTATGAGCCAAGATAGAACCTATTTAGGTTTTACCTCCCAGTGATAATTTTAAGGTAGATGTGCAAAGCGGCGTAATAAAACTGAGTTAGTTACGACACTAACTGAGCTAAAAGCCATGAGTGCTGCTGCGCTAGATGGGCTGAGAACAAAACCCAAACTGGGTAGCAAAAGACCCGCTGCTAAAGGAATACCAATTGTATTATATGCAAAAGCCCAGAATAAATTTTGACGTATTTTGTTGAAAGTGGCACGACTAAGTTGAATTGATTGCACAACGTCGCTCAAACAATCCCGCATCAGGATAATTTCTGCTGTTTCCATAGCCACATCAGTCCCAGAGTGTAAAGCAATTCCTACATCTGCTTGAGATAAAGCCGGAGCATCATTGATTCCATCTCCAACCATAGCGACAACGGATTGATGTTCCCCAGTTTGAAGAGTCTGTATTGCTTCTGCTTTCTTCCCTGGGAGGATACCTGCCATGACATCAGTGCTATCTAGTCCTAGTTGCCCTGCGATCGCACTGGCTGCTTCTAATCTATCACCGCTGAGAAGGATGACCCGTAAACCCATTTGACGCAACTTGTCTACTGTTGCTTTTGCATCTGGTCTGAGGGTATCACTGACAGCAATTAATCCAGCTAAAGTGCCATCAACTGCCACACCAATCACTGTTTTACCCGCTATTGCCAATTTTTGCCCTTGCTGTTGTGCAGTTTCACTAATCGCAATTCCGTGGTTATTCAACCAATCCCAATTACCTAAAAGTACTTTTTTACCTTCGACTACAGCAGACACTCCTAATCCTGGTTGCGTATGAAAATCTACAGCATGGGGAATTGATAACTTTTGTTGCTGTGCTGCTTGGTGAATTGCTCTCGCCAGAGGATGGTAAGTGCCGCTTTCTACTGCTGCTGCTAGTTGGAGAAGGGACTGAGGGGAATTTTCCTCTCCATTTTCTGCAAATACCAAGTAATCTGTCACAGTGGGATGACCTGTAGTTAGAGTTCCTGTTTTATCAAAAACCACAGTATCTAGTTGGTGGACTCTTTCTAAAACGTCACCACCTTTGATTAATAAACCCCGTTCTGCACCCAAACCTGTACCAACCAGAATGGCTGTGGGGGTTGCTAGTCCTAAAGCACAGGGACAAGCGACTACCATCAAAGCGATCGCTAATTTTAAACTAATTAACAGTGAGGAGTAATGTGTGTTGGGGGCTGGGTGTTGTGCCGAGTGACTCATCATTTCCATCCCACTGGCAACGGTAACTTCCGTCCAAATGTGAGTTCCGAAAAAATACCAAAATAGAAAAGTCACCAAAGAAGCAGTTAACACCCCATAGGTAAAATAACCAGAAACCGTATCTGCTAATTTTTGTACCGGCGCTTTCCGAGTTTGGGCTGCTTCTACCAAAGCCACGATTTGCGCCAAAGTAGTATCATTACCTGTGCGAGTAGCTTGAATAGCGATCGCACCCGACTGATTGAGAGTTCCTGCTGCGACTGCATCTCCAGCTTGCTTCATAACTGGTACAGCTTCCCCAGTCAGCATCGATTCATCCACCGTAGTTTGTCCAAAGCGAACTTCACCATCAACGGGGATTTTATCTCCTGGTAACACCTGCAACCATTCACCAATCCGCACTTGTTCAGCAGGTATCTCGACAATATTTGCCCCTACTATTAATTTCTCTGCTTCTGGGTTAGCAATCAATCGGGCTATCTGCGGCTGGAGTGCTAGTAATTGCCTAAATGCGGCGGCAGCACGACCTCTAGCTTGTTGTTCTAATGTCCTTCCTAGGAGGATAAAGCCCAGCATCATCACCGGTTCATCAAAAAAGCATTCCCAACCCATTTGGGGAAACAAAAGCGCCACCAAACTAGCAGTGTAGGCTGTCAGAGTTCCTAGACTGACCAAAGTATTCATGTTGGGCGCACCCCGTCGCCAACCGCGCCAGCCATCGATTAAAATTGGGCGGCCGGGAATTAGCAGCGATACGGTGGCTAGTCCGCAGTGGAACCAGATGTTATTGAATATGGGTAAAACTGTACTACCAAAATGTCCAATTCCTGATAATAGCAGTAGCATCCCAGCGATCGCTAATTGCCCTATAGCCCCCACCATTTCTTGGCGTTGTCTGATTGCGGGGTCTTGTCTAGCTGATGTCTCACTTGCTATTTTGCTATTAGCTGTGCGGGTTTGCGTGGGGAATCCCGTGGCTGTCAATCCCTTTGCTAGTGTATCTGCATCTGCTACACCTGCCTCTGCTTCTACTACGGCTACTTCTGTCGCTAGGTTGACGCAAACGCTTCTGATTCCTGGATGTTGCTTTAGCTGTTTTTCTACTGCTGTTACACACCCAGCACATTTCATGCCCCCAACATCTAAAATAATTTTTTCTGTCATTGGGGTAGATTCTGGGGCAAGCTTAGTTTCTGGGAGAAGTTGCATGGCAAGTTTTTAGATTCGCTAGAAAAATTCTATCCCTGACAAAATGTGTCTCTACTTCGAGGATAGGCGAAATCTGTAACTATGACCAAATGTCAATAATATTTAAATTGTCAACTACCATCAACGACTCCAGCGCCTATAAGTCAGATAGATCACAGTTACCATTTGTATAGGCATCATGAAAATCAGGCTTTTGTAAAAATTGTTTATTTCTAAATTAGACATAGTGCTGAAGTAAGCGATACCAATCAGCAATAAAATGATTAAGTTAACCTGCTTAGGTTTAAGGATTGGCATATTTCACCCAATTGAGATTTGAGATTTCAAATTCGGAATGCTGTTGAGCCAAAATTTTAGAACCAGCCTTGTTTATTCACGAAATAGGTATTCACAAATTCTTCATGGTTCTTATTTAAGTAAATCATGCCTTCAATTAGACCAACCAATTGCATAATCAGCAATGTAAAACCAAAAGTAATAGAACCCCCAACAACAGAAATTACTAGCATGATAAAACCTTCCGGGGCATAACCAAGAATAAATTTATGCAGTCCAAATCCTCCAAAAATAATACCCCCATAACCAGCTAGAAGTTGTTTGGTAGAGTGAGAAAGATTAAGATTTGCCATATTGAATTAATGCTCCTTAATGTGTGTTGTATAGAATATAAATTCCTGATTGTCTTAAGAATAAGAAAATATATTTAGTCATTAAATATAGTTTCATTCTAATAGTAAAAGCAATTCTTAATATCAATAGCCAAAGCCAAGATGCCACAATTCCAGAAATAACTTGAAAGTATGGTAATGATACCAATATTAGATTTTAGATTTGGCAGTGACAGTAGAGAATGGTTGAACCAAGATATCTATAGTAGATATGATTGGTAAACTCGACCTATGCTGATAGGCTGTTAAAGAGATATAGAACAATAATAACTATCCCAAGCTGATATGAGGAGATAGTCTGATAACACTTGAAAATATCACGGTTTTCAATGACTTTTGGTCAATTTGCTGACAAATTTCCATGCAGCAGGTTTGTAGATTTTTAGGCTTAACATTTCTCTTGAGGATAATCAACCCTAATCATCTATAAAAACTACCACACCCTACTATTTCCTACAAGTATACTGCTAGTAGATCCGGACTTTTTTGAGTTGGCTGTAAATATTAAAGATACAGTTTTATAGTAATTTTGTCAGTGCATATGCACACAGATTTTTTTTGTTTTTGAAACCCTTGGCAGTTAATGATCCCCATACATATAGTTATAAAAAAGAGTCTTCAATCAATTCTATGTAAGGCTGTGCCAAGTAAATTATGTAGAAACATTATATATAACGCCTCTAAATCCAACAATAAAGCGAATATACATAAATAAATGCTACTTACAGCTATTTTCAGGTAAACAGACCACAAACCGACCTCTCTCCAAACCTCTCCACATATCTTGCACCAAGCCCTAACGAATAGAATTCGTGGCTACACAAACTAAGTCCGCCTGCGCGGACTCACGGAAAATCAGTGGTTTCAAACCCGCGTAGGCGGGTTTTGTCTGTCTAGCCGCGACTTCCAGTCGCCAGGTGCAAGATGTGAGTCTCTCCTGCAAGGAGAGAGGCTTTGATTTACCCCCCTGCCCTTGAAGGGAAGTGGCTGGGGGTTAGGTTTAATAATAGTGGTTCAAATACATGAAAACTGCTCTAATGTAATACAGCAGATTTTAGGAGGTACAAAATTGCAACTCAAAATCAGGTAACTAGGTCAAAATTGTTATAGGAATAATATTTGATTTTGGAAATATACCTAGTACAGCACGGCGTAAATAAACCAACCATTCTAAATCTCCAACAATCTTATGCTGTCTTCGTTTTGACTTTTGACTTTTGACTTCCGCCCTGCGGTACTAGGGTGGGCATTGCCCACCAAATCCTTGCTAAGGTGGGCATTTTGGCATCTGCTAATGAGCTTAATTATTTCCACTACCCAAAAGAAATAAACTGAGTAATGTACCGCTATTCCAAAGGCTGTGGAGGAGCATAGGGGCAAACAGGTTGCGCGATCGCGTGTACACTACTCCTAATACCATGCCTAATGCTGTCAGCGGTAGAATTTCCGACAAACTCAAATGAGCAGCGGCAAATAACAAACTACTAAGTAAAATTGACCCCCAAACTGGAATGTAACGAGTTAGAGAAGGTAACAAAAAGCCGCGAAATAGAAGTTCTTCAAAAAGTGGTGCAGCTATACCAGCTGTAAAGAAAAATATTCCCAATGCTATGTTATCTCTACTTTCCAGCGCTAGTTGTAAGAGCGGATTACTACCGCCTTGTCCTTGCCATAATTTTTGATTAATTAAAGACACTATCACTACAATGGGTAAAGCGGTGCAATAGCCACCCAGTCCCCACAAAAACCAATTACCTTTCAACCTGAAACGGAACCATTCTTCTGGGAGGGGAAAATAGCGTTTGATAGAGAAATACAGCACTGACAACGCACCCAAGGCAACTAGCAAGTAACTTATCAAAACGGAGAAAGCCTGAACTCGCGCATTACCTGTAGAACGGGGAATAGGAAGAAGAGTTAATAATTCAGGTATAAATAATTGTCCCATCAAGAAAAATCCCAGGACAAAAACCTGTAAAATTGTTTCCACGCCCCAAGGTGTTGACCAAGGCTTTTCACCATTTTCAGCCAATATAGATTCTCTTCCCTTCAGTAAACGCTGAATAACTAAAACTACCAGCAGTACTACGCCAATTAACGCCGTTAAACTGGGGATAGTCGCAATTATTGCTAATTTCCAAACTGCGTCCGTGGCAGATGCTTGTTGAGCAACTTGAATGGCTGATAGAGCATCTTGACGTTGCTGAAGTTTATATAACTGAATCAAGGCAATAGACCGAAACCAACCGTCTAAATTCTTTTGAATCAGTTGTTGGGCATTTGGGAGTAAACGAGGGGGGTTGCTCCAAATTCCGCTTAATATGTTAGCTGTTTCGCTAAATTCTGGATTGATATCTGAGCGTTGCTGTAATTGACTCCAAGTGCTGAGGGCGCTATCGGTTTGTCCTTGCTTTGCTTGTAAGATTCCTAGCCGCAAATCTAATTCATGCCGCAATTTTTGCAGCTGGTTGACAGACTTCTCTAACTGTTGCTGTTCTTGGGAAGAGGTACTGGTATCAAGAGCTTCATTTGGTAGAGGTTTAGGAGGTGTGACACGCAGTTTTGCGAGTTTGTTTTCGGCTTTGTCCAAATTAGTTTGGACAGAATCACGCGCTTCTTGATATTGCTTGGTAGCACTTTCTAAAGGTTTATCCCCCAGTATGGCTTCCCGAATGGCTGGGAAATTCCCGTCGTTGCTATCTTCTGGTTGCCATGCTTGAGCTTGTAGCACAATATTAGTTTGATACAGTTCCAGACGACTTTGGAACTGAGGTTTTTGCCAACTAGCAAATAAAGACAACCCCGACAACATCATTGCTAACAGTGTCAGCCCAATTAACAGCAACCGCTTAAGTGTCATCTATCCCCCTTTGACTTACCTGTGGAGAGCGTGCGCCCCTTGGAAATTATAAGCTAGTCTGGGAGATTGGGGAGAATTGGTTAAGAGGGTGTGTGCGATAGCGCTCCGTAGGAATCGCTCTAAATCCTACTCCCGTTCATTGAGTGTCACTTCACAATCTACGCAAATTAGCAATGCGGTTTGATAATGCTTGATATTGAGTACCAAATAATTGGGGATGAAAATAAATTTCCCAGTTATTACGAACAAACTTACTCATCGTCTAATTGTACACCTTCAATTAGTTGATGAGCAGTTTCAGACATTTGTGTTGTATAAGGTTGCAGTGTATTATTTTTCAATGCTTCTGTACTAGCAAAATCAAGAAACAGCCGCATTAATAGAGAGTCTTCATTGCTTTCAAAGTCTCTTTGTATTTCAATTCCTGCTGGTAATTCGTAAGGATTCATAGTTTAATTATGCAGTAACTAAAGATTCATCTTCTTCCCAAGAAAACAAAGGTTCAAGTTCACCTGATTCAGCAAAAGTGATGGCAGCTATTAAGCATTGAGGTAAATTAACACAAATTTTATCAGAATAATTTCCAGCTTGTCCACCAACAATTAATTTTTGCTCATTAGGAGAATTTACATTATTGTTATTTGCATTTATTAATGATTGATAAAAAATAGATAAATTATTATTTTTAGCATCAACATCTGATTTAGCTATTTCATAATCAACCGGATACAAAAGATAATAAAACACCTCATTATCTAAAGTTGCAGTAACAATATATTTACCAGCATTACCACCACCAATCATCATATAACTCTCGTCGTCTACTTCTAAACTGACTAAAGTTTTAGTATTGCTATATAAATCACAAATAGCCGTTTTAATTTGTTGCCAATTTGGATTTTCAATGAAGTTTTCTTCATTTCTGTTTCCCGTCCAGTTGTCTGTATATAACTTTGATACAAACATTATTTCCTCTTTAACTTTGCGGTAAGTAAACTACCCTATCTTTCCCCGTACCCAAGCGCGGAAAGATTTCAACAAAGCAATTTCACCCATAGTTTTACTTTGCTGGATAAATCTATTCATATCCCCAACAGAAACTAAAGAAAAAGTCATACTAAACTTAATCTCAATATATTGATTTTCCACCAATTGATAAAACTTCAAAACTTCACCGTCATATTTCCACAGTTCAGCCACACATAAGGCCGCATAAATATTAAACTTATTCACAGAACTGCTAGTAATATCAATTTCAACTGCTAAATCTGGAGGAGGATCTATTTCTAGATTTAAAGTTTCCCTACCTCTCATAGCTGCTTCATTTTGGATATAATAGCAACTATCTGGTTCTATTCCCTTTGCAAAAGATTTACGTTTTAATGTTGTAGAACCAGCACTTCTAACTTCAATATCTAATTCTTCAGCTAAAGAAAATATCAATCTGTCAAATTGAATTTTCGGGTTTTCGTGTTCAAAAAGTGGAGTCATAATTTCTAAAGTACCGCAGTCATAAGCAAACCGAGAACCCCTATCTTCACCTGTATCTCTCAATAAGGCTTCAAAGGTATCCCAGCTAACGTTATATAAAACCGTTCTTTGTTCAGCAATAATTGACTGGAGAAGCATATATAATACATTCCATCACGATACTAGATAAAATAACTAAAATCTTACCTATTTCTATAATATTCTCTTTGCGCCTTTGCGTCTTTGCGTGAAACATTCTTTAATTAAAAAGGTGGGAAATACCCACCCTACATTTACTCAGCAAACACACCAGCAAAAAAGTCCAAAGTCTCCTTCAAAGCCTTAATGAAAACATCAATTTCTTCGCGGGTATTGTAAAAAGATAAACTTGCTCGTGCAGTTCCTGATAAACTTAAATGACGGTGTAATGGTTGTGTACAATGATGTCCAGAACGAATCGCCACACCTTCTTGATCTAACAAAGTTGCTAAATCATTAGCGTGAACACCCTCTGCCGTAAAAGCTGCTAATGCGGCTCTCCCTTCCCCTTCAGCATTGGGTTTTGGTCCGTAGATTCTAATTTGGGGTATTTGCGCTAATTGCGCGAACAAATAAGCAGTTAATTCGGCTTCATAAGCATGGATTTTATCCATACCAATATTAGTAAGATAATCTATCGCTGCACCAAGAGCGATCGCTTCCCCAATAGCCGGAGTACCAGCTTCAAATTTATGGGGTAATTCCGCATAGGTGGAATGGTCTAAAAATACCTCTGCAATCATCTCACCACCACCGAAAAAAGGCGGCATTGCTTCTAGTAATTCCAACTTACCATATAAAAAGCCAATACCAGTGGGAGCGCACATTTTATGTCCAGAAGCTACCAACCAATCACAGTCCAGTTCTTGGACATCAATAGGCATATGGGGGACACTTTGGCAAGCATCCAGTAAGAATTTCGCACCGTATCTGTGAGCAATTTCAGCTATTTCTTTGGCTGGATTTATACAGCCCAAAGTATTAGAAACATGAACGATAGACACCAGTTTTGTTTTTTCAGAAATCAGTGTTTTAAACTGTTCCAAATCAAAAGTTTCTTCCGGTGTTAATTCAACAAATTTTAAGACTGCACCTGTTTTTTGAGCAACAAATTGCCAAGGAACAATATTACTATGGTGTTCCATAACTGAGAGAATAATTTCATCTCCTGGTTGTAGATTGCCCATTCCCCAACTGTAAGCAACTAAGTTAATTGCTTCACTAGCATTGCGGGTGTAAACAATTTCTTGGCGTGATTTCGCATGAATAAATTTAGCAATTTTATCCCGTGCGGCTTCATAAGCATCAGTCGCTTTTGCACTGAGAGAATGTGCGCCACGGTGGACATTAGAATTATATTGTTCGTAATAATCACGCCAAGCATTTAATACAACTAAAGGCTTTTGAGAAGTAGCCGCATTATCGAGATAAACCAATGGTTTACCGTGAACTTCCTGATGTAAAATTGGGAAGTCAGAACGAACTTTATCAGCGAGAGATTTGGTAGAAGTGATGACCATTTTTAATAAAGAGTTCAGGGGAATTTTAAACCGCCAAGGAATAAATTCCCTGGCTAATAACACAAGTCGGTTAAAACCGACTATTAATTATTCAGAAATTTAGTTCGTTTTAACGAACTTTAGCTATTAGCCTTGTACTTTAGTGCAAGACTTCTCATTTAACCCGCCAAGGAATAAATTCCCTGGCTAATAGCAGAAGTCGGTTAAAACCGACTATTAATCATTCAGAAATTTAGTTCGTTTTAACGAACTTTAGCTATTAGCCTTGTACTTTAGTGCAAGGCATTTATTTATTCGTGAGACTTGTGACAGTTCTCAACAAACTTTCTCGCAAAGAAGCAACAGGAATAAAGTTAATAATTTCCGTTGCGAAAGCATTAACTAATAACTTGCGGGCATCATTTTCATCAATACCGCGACTTTGCAGATAGAATATTTCATTATCCTCCAACTGACTGACAGTAGCACCATGAGCGCATTTAACATTATCAGCAGTGATTTCTAATTGAGGTTTGGTATCAATTCTCGACTTAGATGATAACAGCAAATTGCGATTTAATTGAGATGCGTCAGTTAACTGCGCCAGTTTAGGAACAAAAACCTTACCATTAAACACACCATGAGCGCGATCGCCTATAATGCACTTATGTAACTGTTTACTCACACCATGAGGATGATTCAAAGACAAAGCACTGTGAGTATCAGCCAATTGATTATCAGCAATCACAGTTAAACCATTCAGAGTCGTTTCCGTTTGTTCACCAGTTTGCAAAATCTCCAAATTGTGACGTGATATTTTTCCACCCACAGTCACCGCATTACAATTATAACGACTATATCGCGCCTGAGTAACAGCAGTTTTCCCAACATGAAAAGCCGCCGCACCTTCCCGCACAATTCTATTGTGACTCACCTGAGCATTTTCATTTACCCAGATTTCCGTCACACCATTATTAAAATAAACACCCTCATTTTGTGAAGATGAAATATACTCTTCAATTAAAGTTACTTGAGAGTTACTTTCAGCTACTACCAAACAACGAGGTTGAGAAATAATTGCAGACTCACCCGACACAGAAACAAATAGTAAATGAATGGGATTTTCAACCACCACATTTTTACCAACCCATACCACCGCGACATCATTTAAAGCCGCAGTATTCAGAGCAGTAAAAACTTCCTTTGCTCCCTCAGCTTGCGCTAAATATTCCCGAATAACTTCACCAGGTAAAACATCCAAATTACCGATTATTAACCCAGTAGGTAAATCTGTAATGTTAGATAAATGAGGTGCATAAACACCATTTACAAATACTAAACGTTGAGAAACTTCAGGTAAAATCATGGATTGTAGAGACGTTCCATGGAACGTCTCTACATTATTGAATGTAACCTGTTTTAGTGCTGATAAATCAGTAAATCGCCATTCTTCCTCACGGGTATTAGGAATAACAGAATGACGCACCCAATTAACAGCACCGTCGCGTAAATCTTGTAACCAACCATCTGATTTTGTGGTAGTTACCCGACTTAACAAATCAGTTAAATAAGCATCCCTATCTAATAATAAAGCAGCTTCATTTAACACATCAACATTAATTGGAATAGACATTACACACCCACTCCCAAAGCTTCTTCTAAAACCCAATCATAACCGCGAGATTCTAACTCAAGCGCTAACTCCTTACCACCACTTCTAATAATTTGTCCCTGCGCCATAACATGAACAAAATCAGGAACAATATAATCGAGAAGACGTTGATAATGAGTAATCATAATTGTGGCATTTTCAGCATTAGTTAACTGATTAACACCATTAGCGACAATTTTCAGAGCATCAATATCTAAACCAGAATCAGTTTCATCCAAAATCGCCAACTTTGGTTCTAAAATAGCCATTTGCAGAATTTCATTCCGCTTCTTTTCACCACCAGAAAAACCCTCATTCACACTGCGGTTAAGAAAAGAAGAATTCATCTTCACAATATCCAGCTTTTCCTCAACCAAATCATCAAAATCGAAAGCATCAACCTCTTCCAAACCTTGAGCTTTGCGACGAGAATTATAAGCCACCCGCAGAAAATCCAAATTACTCACACCGGGAATTTCTAGAGGATATTGAAAAGCTAAAAACACACCACTTCTAGCTCTTTCTGCTGCTTCCATTTCCAAAAGATTTTGTCCTTGAAAAACCACCTCACCACCAGTAACAGTATAAGCTGGATGTCCCGCCAACACCTTAGAAAACGTACTCTTACCAGAACCATTTGGTCCCATAATCGCGTGAACTTCCCCAGCGCGAACCTCCAAATTCAAACCCTTTAAAATCGGAGTTTCATCAACATTAGCCGTCAAACCCTTAACCGACAAAATCAAACCACTATTCTCAATAATCATCTTCTCTGCCTTCTTCTCTTCTTATTTTCTTTCTTTGCGCCTTTGCGCCTTTGCGTGAGACTTCTTAACCTACACTACCTTCCAACTTCAGACTCAACAACTTATCAGCCTCAACAGCAAACTCCATAGGAAGCTGATTAAAAACATCTTTACAGAAACCGCTAATCATCATCGAAATAGCATCTTCCGAAGAAATACCACGTTGAGCAAAAAAGAACAATTGATCTTCACCAATTTTAGAAGTAGAAGCCTCATGCTCAACCTTCCCAGTATTATTCTGAACCTGAATATAAGGAAAAGTATTAGCTTGAGCATTATCACCAATTAACATCGAATCACATTGAGAATAATTTCTCGCACCCTTAGCAGTAGGATTAATCTTAACCAAACCCCGGTAACTATTACTAGATTTACCAGCAGAAATTCCCTTAGAAATAATTGTACTGCGGGTATTTTTGCCAACGTGAATCATCTTACTACCAGTATCAGCTTGCTGCATATTATTTGTTAATGCAACTGAGTAAAATTCACCCACAGAATTATCACCAACTAACACACAACTAGGATACTTCCAAGTAATAGCAGAACCCGTTTCTACTTGAGTCCAAGAAATCTTAGAATTGACACCTTGACACAAACCACGTTTAGTCACAAAGTTGTAAATTCCGCCTTTACCATTAACATCACCAGCGTACCAGTTTTGAACGGTAGAATATTTAATTTCCGCATTATCTAAAGCCACCAATTCCACAACCGCAGCGTGTAATTGGTTGCTGTCGTACATTGGTGCTGTACAACCTTCTAAATAAGAAACATAACTCCCTTCGTCGGCGACAATTAAAGTCCGTTCAAACTGTCCTGTATCACCGGAATTAATACGGAAATATGTAGACAATTCCATTGGACATTTTAAGCCCTTGGGAATATAAACGAAAGAACCATCACTAAATACAGCCGCATTTAAAGCTGCAAAATAATTATCAGCAATGGGAACAACGCTACCCAAATATTTTTTAATTAGTTCTGGGTGTTCTTGCAGAGCTTCCGAAAAAGAACAGAAGATTACGCCTTCTTTAGCCAGTTTTTCTTTATATGTAGTGGCGACAGAAACACTATCAAAAATCGCATCAACAGCAACGTTGGTTAATCGCTTTTGTTCATTTAAAGGAATACCTAATTTTGCAAAGGTTTCCAATAAAGTGGGATCAACTTCATCTAAACTATTGAGTTTTGCTTTCTTTTGTTTCGGTGCAGAATAATAAATAATATCCTGATAATTAATAGGCGGATATTGGACATGAGACCAAGTTGGTTCTGTCATTTTCAGCCATTGGTGGTAAGCGCGGAGGCGATATTCCAACATGAATTCCGGCTCATTCTTTTTGGCGGAAATCAGGCGAACAACATCTTCGCTTAATCCACGGGGGATAGTATCGGCTTCAATATCGGTAACAAAGCCGTACTTGTAAGGTTGGTTGACTAAGGTGGTGACGGATGCGCTCATCTTTTCTTCTGTGTTCTCTTTAAAGGACGGCGGACGGGTTGCATAACGCTGACTCCCGTTTTGTGTTACCGATTGCTAACAGGACTGCTAGAATAGGTTTAACGACTAAAACAACTCGGCTGTTGTTTAATCTATTTTCATTGTACGATAGATTAACAACAACAATGTTGTTTAAGTCAAATTTTCAGAAAAAAAGTTTTTTATTTTGGGACGTTTGCGAAGCGTCTAATAAAGAAGATGACGACTACCCAGCAGACCTCAACGAAGCAGGATATCCTAAAGTATCTATTGAAACACTCACAAGCAACGGCTGTTGAGTTGGCTAACTCTTTTGATGTCAGTCCCCAAGCGATTCGCCGCCATTTAAAGGATTTGGAGACGGATGAATTAGTTATATACTCGGTATCAGAACAACCGAGTATGGGCAGACCACAGCACGTTTATCACTTGAGTAGGCGAGGAAGACAACACTTACAAAAAAGCGTCAATAGCTTAAATGATAGTTATGGCGATTTTGCTGTTTCTCTCCTTGACACCTTAGCGGAAACTGTAGGACGTGATCAAGTAAAATCTATTTTACGGAAACAGTGGGAACGCAAAGCCCAGGAATATCGGGAACGGGTGGGTAATGGTTCTTTGCAGGAACGAGTCGCAAATTTGATAGAATTGCGAAAGGCAGAAGGTTTTATGGCGGAGTTTCACGCTGTGGAATCAGATGCTACTGGTGCGGAGAGATTCATTTTTATGGAACATACCTGCGCCATTTCTAACGTTGCTGAATCTTTTCCTAGTGTCTGTGGTAATGAATTAGAAATGTTTGCGGCTATTTTACCAGATTGTACTGTAGAACGTACCCATTCGCTGATTCATGGTGAACATCGTTGTGGTTATTTGGTACAAGCGCAAAAGCACCAGATTAAAGAATAAGTTTATTTTTGTAAGTTTGAAAATATCATTTTATGGATGTATCCCCAAACCAATCAACAACTCAATTTTTAACCCTGGAAGAATCAGCAAAAATAGATGCTGCTTTGTTATCTTCTCCAGAAAAGTTTTTAACTAGACTGACAATTTCTTCCTTGAGGATTTTACAACATATCGCTCAAGAGTATGAGGTAAAAATTGAAGATTTAACCACACAACAAGTTATTAACTGGTTTGAAAAAGATGCCAAGATTAGAAGAGAGGAAGGCGTTGAAACTGCATACCTAAAGTGGTAGAAATAATCAATAATATATGACTAAAAGGCGAGTTTTTAGTAGTTAAAGCTTCGCTATATTTTGATGACTATGACTATATCTAAATAGTTGTAGCTCTGCTGGTAATCGCAGTCAAGTCGCTTCTCTACGAGACGCTGCGCGAACGCTCCAATTAAAAATTAAAAATTAAAAATTATTAATTAAAAATTACAAATTGTGTTCAGTTTAAGACTTATAATTAGGGAACCGCGCGGAGAGTTTTTTTGATAAGTAATTAAGCGAACATAACATTAAATAATCAAATAAAAAGCACCCTTTCCAGGTGCTTAACAAATTAATTAAGTATTTTTAGTTGTTCAAAGGATTCGTTAATGATTGTAATTATTAGTACGAGGTGTACGAGCGCCGGCAACCGCACCTATGAGCGCAGTAGCTAAACCTAACAAAGAACCAAAGACATACCACCACAAAGTTCTAGAAGTTGCTGCTGCAATTTCACGAGCTTGTGCAGCAGTTAACTGAGGCACATTTTGCGGTATGGTAGAACCCGACTGCTGTACTTGATTTATCACGTCTCCGGCGTTAGCAGCAATAACACCGAAAGCACCGGTTACTCCAGTTGCTAATAGCCATGAGCTAAGAGCTAATGTCGTTGCCCAAAGAATAGCACCATTAAGAAGCGCTGTGTTGCGATTCATTGGTCCACAACCACGGGTTGTTACCCAACCACCAACAAATAGGGAAATCAACAAAGCAATAGTCGACCAAAGCCCTACATTATTGGAAACACCCGCTGTAATCGATCTAGGTGCTAATGAGTCAGCTATTCTACCTGCCCCAAGAGCGCCAAAAAATGCACTTAAAACCAATTGTGTAGCTAAACCAACCAAGACACCGGAAATTATCGGACCCCAGCGAACACGATCATGATATTCAGCTACTCGACTCGCAATACCTGTCTCTGTGGGTATCATATCATCATTTACCCGATTTACGTATGACATAGTGTATTTTCTCCCTTGCTAGTTCAGGAAATTTTCTCAGGTATATTTATGCTTGTATATTCAAAATTAAATTACTTTTTGTAAGTTTTTATATCTATCACTAGAAAGACTTGATCACTATGTCGTTAGTAGGAATAATAACTTTTAAATTCACTCATTCACTCATTTAAGTTTGATTGTCAATACCTTGTCCAAATTGGAAAAAGCCTTGATTTGTAGGTTGGGTTGTTCGCGTGAGCGTTGCGGAGCAATAGCATGAAACCCAACAAATGCGTTGGGTTGCGCTGTCGCTTAACCCAACCTACAGAAGATGGACAAGGTATTGATTGTATAACTACATATTGCAGATATTTGATATGGAAATTATCAAAATATATATCTTTGAAACGGCATTTTAGGTACTCAAATATCCCCGCTTTTACTTAATGAGAAAATCAGGAAAATTTTAACGAATCTTAACAGCTGTACCTGTGGCAGTAATTAGTAATAAAACTCCCGATTGGTCAACGTTGATGGTTCCTGTATCCATTTCAATGCCAATTACAGCATCTGCTCCTAAACGTTGCGCTCTTTGTTCTAGCTCTTCTAATGCTTTTCGTTGTCCTTGCTCAAAGAGACGTTCATAGCTGCCTGTACGTCCACCAACGATATCACGAATGCTGGCCAAAAAATCCCGCAGGAAATTGCTACCATAGACAACTTGTGCTGTCACAATACCCAAATATGAATCAATTACAGCGCCTTGAATTACGTCAGTGGTACTTAACAGCATAAATTTACTTCCAAAATAGCAAATAACTTGATATATTCTAATTTTGCATTTTTCTGATGCAGATTGCCAGAATTGGTGGAACTTTTTGGATGTTATGGGAATCAGGTTTGATTATTGATAGTTGGCGTGGCGTAGCCATAGTTACTCATGGAGGATATTACAGCACTTGCCGATGTTATGAGGTACAGAATCAAAATTTAAACCTAGACACCAAGGCAGTTTTACTCCTGACTCCTGACTTCTGAATTCTGCTGTATCACAACTTTAACTGGAATTGTTAGGTCTTTTTGATTTGAATTTTAGTATAAAATATCGCCTAATTTTATGGCATCAATAGATAAATTGACTAAATTATTAATCCTAAATTATTAATATTAAACAAATGTGAATAAAGACACTTTCCAAAATTAACTATTTTTGTTTTAATGTACAAACAAAAACTTTACGAAACTTTAAGGAAATTTACTGTGTTCAAACAAACATCATTTTTAGTAACTTTTCTATTATTAGGATGTGTCATGACTACTACACCCTTAATAGCTCAAGCTGAGGTATTAGTGGCACAAGCCAGAAATCCGCAGTTAAAGCAACTGTTAGAAGAAGGGAGGAGACTAGTAGATACAGGGGATTATAATGGGGCGATCGCAATTTATCAGCAAGCTGCAAATATAGACCCCAGAAATGCCAAGATACATTCTGGGATTGGCTACTTATATGCTCAACAAGGGAATTTTCAATTGGCGTTAGCTGCGTACCGTCGAGCGATCGCTATTGACTCCAATAATAGTGATTTTTACTACGCTGTCGGTTATATCAAAGGTAACTTAGGAGACACCGCTGGAGCAAAAGAAGCTTATCGTCGTGCTATTCAGCTGAATCGTGGCAATCTTAATGCCTATTTAGGTTTGGGCGTAACTCAAGCCTTGCTAGGAGACTATGAATCAGCTAAGTGGGCGTATGAACAAGCAATTAATTTAAATAGGAATAATCCCCGCACTTATGAGTTGATGGGTTCAATGTTCAAACAGCGACGACAAACCCAACAAGCCAGCAGCGTGTTACAAAAAGCCCGGGATTTATATCGACGTAGTAATGATCCAGAAGGATTAGACAGGGTAGAAGCCATGCTGCGAGAGATTGGTGGCTAATCCAATTTGGGATTTGAGATTTTGCTTTGGGAATGAAACACATCAATATCAAAAGCAACGGGTAATGAATTCTACTCATTACCCACTAGTTTAAACTTGCTTTTTATCCAGGAAACTGTTTTAGTAAATCATCCCCTGGAATAATTGTTGTGTAAAAGACATAATTCTTATTAGCTACATAACGACGGTCTTTTTTAACAATCGCCATAAACTCTTTATGTCCTTCTATTCTTCTTCCCACTAAACAACCTGCGCTGGCACCTTTAATATCATTGACAGGATAATCATAGCCCCAGTGTTGATTGATATAAAAATCATCACCTGTATCAAGTTTATCGCCAGTTCTTTTAAAGTCTTTGTTGAAATCTCTGCAAACAGTGAGATTTCCAACTTGTCTTAATGCTTCATGAGGCTGTGCCGTACCATGCAGTCCTACAGACCAAGCTTTGTATTGCCCAAACTGAATTCTAGCTGCACCTTTATCATTCATTGGATTATAAGTGTAGTGCTTTCCTGGTTCAGTAGTTGCTTGCCAGTTGTTGACAATTTTGGGAATACCATCTATTACTTCGATCACAATCCGTTGGTCATTAAATTCATTGGGGGCATCATTATTAAGAGTCCAATCCCCATTCATTCCTTCTATATAAACTATGTTGTATTCTTGAGGGTTTGTGAATACTTCATATTTTTTTGCCTGCATATATTTAATAATTCTGCTGGCAATATCGTTTCCAAGTTTTAGGGCTGGTTGGGGTATTTCTTCTTTTTTTGTTTCAATCAGTTCTTTGGCTGTGATTGCTCCTAAAAATTCAGCCTCTCCAATTTTCATTAACTCTTGAAATTTTTTGAGGGCTGCTGTAGAAACAGGGCCAAATTTTCCATCGGCTGGGGGTTCAAGTAAACCCAAATCAATTAACCGTAGTTGAATCTGACGTGGTAATTCTGCGTCAAGAGCGATCGCTTCGTAGCCCCATTTTTCATCTGTACCTAAAAAATCTTGTAGTTTCATTCTGCACCTTATCGTTATTTACCTAATTTTTCTGCTCATGTCCGAATATATACGCTGAACTAGAAAATGGGTGCAAATTTTTACTTATTTTAAAGATTAAAAAAATCCCCATAAATAATGCTGCTTCCTTATATTGATGGGAAACAGCAAAATCTGAAAATTGGCTTTTTGTATAATCAAAGACTTATTTTTCGACTGCCACTGTCATTTTTGAGTTGAAATACCAGTAGAGACGTTAGTTATATGGTGAGAATTGTTCACAGTCAGCCAATTAATTTTACTAGCAATAGGCATTCGCCAACCAGTACCGAAGGCGCGGTCAGTGATTTTCAGTCCGGGGGGTGCTTGTCGTCGTTTAAATTCAGACCTTGCTACCATTTGCAACACTCGGTTGACAATTTCTGGATCATGACCTGCTGCAACTATTTGTACTGCTGATTGGTGGTTGTGAATTAAACGTTCTAAGATATCATCCAAAATATCATAGGCTGGTAAAGAATCTTGGTCAACTTGACCTGGTTTCAGTTCCGCGCTGGGTGCTTTGGTGAGAATATTTTGGGGAATAATTTCCGTTTGGTTATGAGAATTTAACCAATGACAAAGAGAATAAACACGGGTTTTAGGGACATCTGCAATCACTGCTAAACCGCCATTCATATCACCGTAAAGAGTGCAGTAACCAACAGCCATTTCCGACTTGTTCCCAGTAGAGAGAAGGAGATGTCCAAATTTATTAGCGATCGCCATTAATAAATTACCACGAATTCGAGATTGAATATTTTCCTCCGCAATACCAAACTCAGTTCCTGCAAATAAATCAGCCAAAGTGTGATCAAACCCCTGCATTAATTCGCCAATCGGTAGAATATGAGTTTTAATTCCCAAATTCTCGCCTAAAGCCAAAGCATCACTAATAGAATGTTGGGAACTATAAAGAGAAGGCATCAAAACACCAAAGACATTTTCCTTACCCAATGCCGCAGTGGCAATTGCCGCTACTAATGCCGAATCAACCCCACCACTTAAACCTAATATTACTTGATAAAAATGACATTTCTGGATATAGTCTTTCACACCCAAAACCAAAGCCTGCCAAATTTCCTCATCTTCAGATTCATCAGCAGGGGAAACAGAACCTAACTGTAAATCGCGCTGTATTTCATCAAACTTAACTACTACTAAATCAGCTTTAAAACCCTTAGCGCGACAGATAATTTCACCTTGACGATTTAAAGCAAAACTGCGTCCGTCAAAAATCAAATCATCATTGCCACCAACTTGATTAGTATAAATTACTGGTTGTTTAAAATTGACTGCACTATGTTGCAGCATAGCTTCTCGTAACTTTCGCTTACCGACAGTATAGGGTGAGGCAGATAAATTCACAATTAAATCTACACCTAAAATTGATAAATCAGCAATAGGATTAACTGCATAACTACGTTTACCCCAAAATTCCTCATCATTCCACAAATCTTCGCAAATAGTTACGCCAATATTTATATCATCTAAAGTGAAATAATTAGCTTGTAATCCAGCTTCAAAATAACGTTTTTCGTCAAAAACATCATAGGTTGGTAAAAGTCGTTTGTGGAAATATTGTTTAACTTTCCCTGCTTCTAATAAAGCAATACTATTAAATAAATTTTTTCCCCCAGTAATGTGTGCTTCTTTATTTTGAACAACAGTTCCTACTAACACAGCTAAATTGGCAGGTAAATCTTTAGCTAATTGTTGCAATGTCAGATTCATTGCCTCTATAAAACTAGGATTTAATAATAAATCCCTAGGTGGATAACCACATAAAGAAAGTTCTGGTGTTAATAATAAACGCACACCTGAAGAAGCTGCCTTTTCAGCAACTTCGAGAATTTTTTGGGAGTTACCGAGTAAGTCACCAATGATAGGATTAAGTTGAGCGATAGCTATTTTCATATAACAAGGGAATAGGGAATAGGGAATAGGGAATAGGGAATAGGTATAATGATTATTATGGGTATATTTTTTTATTAAAGCAATAATCATTCTAGTTTCTTCCTGAAGATTTTGAAAAATTAACTCTATATCCTTAACATCACATAATCCCACTCTCACTGATATAAGAAGATGTGTTTGTAATTCATTAATCGAGCCTTGAGCTATATTTAAAAATCTTATATATTCACCAGATGTTCTTTCTTCTTCCATAACCTTCTGCTATATTGGCTGGAATAGAAACGGATGAGCGTCTAATTTGTTGAACCATACCATAAAGCTCTTCTTTGGGAAAAGTTTTGGTTAGGAGATAGCATTTTTCAGCTATATCCATACCTTTCTGCCAAATTTGTAAATCCTTAAAATCTTTAATGTCTGACATTTCTAATTTCTTCCCTCCATTCAAATAAAATACTATTCCCTATTCCCTATTCCCTATTCTCATTAAATAAACACCAAAGGCTTATCCTTAAAAGGTGCAAAAGCCTCAGCATCAAACTTATATAAACTAGCAGGACGGCCAGCACCTCGTGATACCTTAATTCCCGTATCGCATAAAAAACCTAACTTAAGTAAACGCGCTCGAAAATTAGAATAATCAGAGAAATTTTCTCCTAAAACAGTAGTGTATAACTGATATAAATCATTCAAAGTAAATGTGTCTGGCAAAACATCAAAAGCTACAGGACTATATTCCAATTTATTTTTAAGTCGTCTGTGTCCATAGGTAATAATTTCATTATGATCAAATGCTAATTTGGGTAATTGTTTAACAGGATACCAAGCAATACCAGCAACTTTATCAGCGATTAATTCTGCTTCTTCAAACCGGACTAAAGCAAAGTAACTAACTGATAAATAACGCACACCATAACTATCAATCTTTTCCCTTGGGTCACGATTTGGTCCACCAAAAGTATAAAGTTGTTCTAGATAGAGATTATGGACTTTAATTTTTTCTGCCATAATGCGATAAGCTGCATCTTCTAAAGATTCTCCTTGACGCACCAAAGTACCAGGAAGACTCCAAGAATTTAAAAATGGTTCTTGCTGCCGCATTACTAACAGCACTAATAGCCGATTTTGGGCAGTATCTACAGAAAAAATGACATTATCTACACCGACTTTGAAATCAGCCAAAGGTTGTTGATTGATCGGATTTGAAATCTTTTTATGATTACGTCCTGACATTTAAACGTACAAATGCTCACGATGAATATAGGCAAAGACATGAGGTGTCAGAGTTTCGGGATCTTTTTGTTCACGAAAAGCGGTTGAGGAGACATCTAAACCGGTTAAACTAGCGATCGCTATTTTCCCTCCTAGCTGTTTAACTCTCTCTAAACTAGGATAATCTATTACATAACCTGGTCGGGGAATCACCAATAGCTGCACTTGTTTTAACAAATTTTCCACATGATACCAACGTGGTAATTGATCCAATAAATCTGAACCAATTACCAAAGTATATTCGGCATCATCACCCCAAAGTATCTTAGCTTTTTCTAAAGTTTCCAATGTTCTCCAACTACTTAAATCTTGTTCTAAAGTAATATTTTGTTTTGGGGCATCTATATCTGTAATTAGCAATTGTAACATTGCTGCCCGATGAGATAAAGGAGTTTGTTGAGACTTGAAAGGATTATCCGCAGCCCAAACTGCCACCCAATCATAACCCTCAGACAACCATTTGAGAATTTTCTGATGTCCAGCAGTTGGTGGATCTGCACTTGTACCAAATAAAGCAATTCTCTTCATTTTACTTTGCCTTCTTTGCTATTTTTTTTTAGTTTCTTCCGTCAACTTCTGCAAAGGTTCAGAAATCTCCACTGTCACAGAAACAGAATTTTCTAATCTTCGTGTTTCCTCCGGTAAACTAGCTACAGAAGCGGCAGTGCGTTGACGAATTGTAGCTAAACTTTCCTGTGGTTGTAATTGTTTACCCTCCTTCATTACCAACTTTAATAGAGGTTGTTCTGTAACTGAATTTTCAGAAACTAATCCCAATCTATCTGCTTGTAACTTACTTCCTACAAATGAGCGAAAAATTTGCTTTCTTCCTGGATAAGTAAATTTACCACTAGACTGTTTCATAACTGGAATGCCATCAATATCTACAAGTTTATAAACTCCATTCACTGGTGTACCTGTAACTAGTTTGGTTCCTATGCCATAACTATCAATTTCTGCCCCTTTGGCTTTTAATCTGGCAATTTCCCATTCATCTAAGTCACCACTAGCGAAGATTGACACATTTGGTAAGAGCGATCGCACTTCTTTTGATAAAGTTACTAAATCTCCAGAATCTAACCTCACCCCGCTTAATGTCATTTCCCCTGCTTTCACCTTTTCTGCCAATCTTTGAGCAGCAGCAACCGTATCATATGTATCAATTAACAAAGGCGCACCAGGAAAATATTGATGAAATGCAGTAAAAGCCTGTTCTTCACTGCCTTCTAAAGCTGACAAAGCCATAACTAAAGCGTGTGCCATCGTACCACTTGGTTTTTCGCCTAGCTGTATCGCTGCTAACACATTGGAGGTGGAATCTAAACCACCTGCTAAAGCCGCCCTTGCTGCCCATAAAGAAGCTTGGGGACTAAAAGCTCTTCTTGTACCGAATTCTAAAAGTTTTGCTTTCTCTCCCGCAATATCACGCAATCTTGCTGCCCTAGTAGCAATTAAAGTTTGATAATTCAGAGTATTTAATAGATAGGTTTCTACTAACTGCGCTTGCCACAGTGGTGCTTCTACTCGTAATAATGGTTCCTTAGCAAATACCGCTGTGCCTTCTGGTACTGCCCACACATCTCCAGTAAAACCGCCCTCTGTTAATAATGACCAAAAACGCTCAGGTGCATGAGTAAAAATTTCCGTAGCTTGCAAAGCCGCAATTTGCGAGGAATTAAAGCGGAATTTAGCCAAATATTCCAAAGCTTGCGCCAACCCCATAGCAATTAAATAGCTAAACCCTTCCGGTAAGCGCCTGACAAACAATTCAAAGCTGGCACGTTTTTGTTCTATACCTTCACCTGTGTAGCAAGCAGCCATTGTTAGCTGGTAAAGATCAGTCAGTAAGCTGTAATCCTCAGTACTGAAATTTAGTTCTGGATGATGGTAGCTTTGCTGTACATAGTCCACATTGGGAAAGGTTGTCATGAGAGAGCGTCCTACAAAGAGTGCTTCTTTTGTTATGGTAGAACTTACCATAATTAATGTCAAGCATTAGGGTAATTAATAGTCAAAAATGCCATGAAGCCCTATGTTTACAGGAAAAGTAATCTGTAACTAGCTATTAATTTACATTTATTAATAGTGATTAAAAATAATTTAGAGCAATCTTCAAGGTGCTGAGGACAGCAAATATATGCCAGAGGGGAGCCGTAGGTATTGATAAAACCTAGATACCAAAAGACTTTTCACATCGTTACCCATGCCATAACTGAAGTTTTTGTACTTTTATGGCTTCATTTTGCTTTAAAAAAGTTCCTCAAACTTGGTTAAAGCTAGTTATGTTTATCTGCGTACTCTTCAATCTCCATAAAATAAAGTATTGCAAAGACATCTAAAAAAATATTGCGGATATTATCAATATATTGCAAATATGAGCAATTAGAAAATAACAGAACTACAGTTATAGACATCGCCACTCAAGCGAATAAAAAAGGAGTTTCAATAATATGGCTATTTTCAGAATTGTTGCTAGTATAACTCAGTTTATTTCTGAAGCGGTAATTCGGATTTTTGGACCTAATGATGATGCCTATCCTATAATTGGTTTTCAACCTTTTACAGGTGATCCTTACAAGAGAGGTAGAGCAGAATCTTGGTAGATATTTACTTAGGGATAATTTACATTTCTAAAAGCGATAAAAATAAAGGCGTAGGATTTTTCCTCACGCCTTTTTGTTGTTATAGATAATTGGTTTAGTTGGGTTGATTCCCATTAGCTATTAGTCATGAATTACCTATTACCAGTTTCAAAAAGACCTTTGTTCTGCAACCAATCTTTACCGATTTGAATACTAATATCTGAACCGATATTACCGGTGCTTTCTACCCGCACTTCTCCAAATCCCAAGGTGTTACGAATTGATTCAGCGCTATCACTGTCTCCTTGTTGGGCGACAATATGAGTCGTTTCTAACGGTTCACCCCAGGGTTTAGAAATGAATATATTGCGATATCCAGCTTTTTCCAAGGCTCGGATTAAAGGACGAATCTGAGAGCGCTCGCCACCAGTACTATCCTGAATTGCTACACGCAAACTAGCAAGCTCAGTGGTTTGTGATTCGAGTGATGCCGATTCTAAACCAAAGTTTTTAGTCATTACTTTGGTAATAGCATTTTTATTTGGTAACCAATAACTAGCGTCATACTCACCATTCTCGCTAAAACGACCAGGCAGCATTAACATTTGCATATTAGAGCGATTGGTTCGCGCTCCAAAGCCGACTAACGCCACCAGTTCCTCAACAGTTAAATTTGTATCAATATGCTCTTTGACAGTATTAAGAATTTGGGGTAATTGGGTGAGTGTTGTCGGGTTGAGACTCTGTTCAATTAAAGCACGCAATACTATTTGCTGACGCTGAATCCGGCCAATATCGCCCAGTTCATCATGACGAAAACGAAGTAATTGTAATGCTTGATCGCCTTGGAGATGCTGTTTACCTGCCTTTAAATTAATATATAAATGCTGAGAATCATCCTGATATTTCATATCTTTGGGAACATAGACACTCACCCCACCCAACGCATCAATCAGCTTACCAACTCCCAAAACATTAATGCGGACATAACGATCAATCCCTACTCCACCCAGGAGATTACTTGCAGTTTTAGCAGTTAAAGCAGGACCACCATCCACATTAGCGGCGTTAATTTTTTTCACTCCATACCCTTCTATTTCTGTACGGGTATCCCTGGGAATAGAAAGCATGACGATTTTTTTTGTCTCTGGATCAAATTTGATCAACAGCATGACATCAGCAAGACCGTCAAAGGAATTGATTTGGGGTAAATACCTGAGTCCTTTGCTATCAGATGGGGGGTTCTGCACATCTGGAGGCAGTACACTCATACCCATAACTAAGATATTCACAGGACGAGTTAATTGAGAAAATTGGAATCCATTACCAGAAATGCGATCGCCATCAAATACTGCCGCCTCCTTTGCACTCAACTGGGCTTGCTGCAAAGGCGTACTGTCCCAAGAAACTGCTAACAATGCCCCCGCCATTCCTGATACCATTGCAATCCCGCTCATCCCCACCGCAAACCATAGCCAACGCCCAGATTTTGACTTACGAAAGTTTTTGCCTCTGGATTTGGTTTTCGCTGATTTATTATTTTCTGCTGATGTTCTTTGACTAGTCACAAACTTCCTCACGCTGACTGAATAAAATACCCTAAATGTGCAGACTCTATATAATATGTGGACAAATCAAACCATAATAGCTAACTCTGAATTCACAATGTTGATTTTTTTGCGAGGATAGAAACTACAAGACCTATAGCGGTCTTTCTGGATATTTGTTGCTAATCCGGAGATGTTTATTGAAGTATGGCAATAATAAACCACATTTGCCCAAAGCGGGTGGCAAATTAACTGTAAAGTCGTGTATCATGAGTAAAAATAATCACAAGCTTCTCACTAATCAAAATTTAGTACTTACGTAGCATTCGCTCGGCCAAATTGCTAAATCCTGGTAATCTGTAAGACTTTCCTTGGATGAGACGAAAAATTAACCAAATACTTACCAAAAAGTAACCAGATGTGAAAAAGCTGTTAAGGATTAACAACCTCAGTGTAAAAAAATCTGAAGTTGCTGCCCCAGTCGTTAAAAATAAGTACCCTAACATCCATGTAAAACTTAAAGTAATGGACAGGCGGCTCACTGTCAGTTGTTCCCTGCTACCCTGGCGACGATAGAGCGTCCATAGAGAGGGAAAAAAGCCGAGAATTGGAATCAAATATAAAAACAGCAGCCTTTTAGAAGTGGCGGTGTCTTCAGAATTTGAGTAATTTTCAATTGGTGGTAGATTGTCCATATTGCTTAGTCTAAGCTTAAAGAAGCAGTTGAGAATGCCTTGGGGTTTTGGTTTTAACCTCTTGTTTGAGTTCGTTACCATAACGTTAGATTGTCCCAGATCCCAGAAAATGCTGTACGGGGAACTTCCACGAAGTAGCACTCCCGAATTTCTGTATTCTCTAGATAAACTAGAGAAATGAATCATATTCATATAGTTAGAGATAATAGTTTGTAAAGAAGAATTCAATTTAGTTCTATCCCGCAATCAGCTGAAAATGCAGACACGCAAGCTACTCGACTGGTGGCAAACACTTACACCAATAGCGCGAATCGGGGCGATCGCGCTATTCACTCCGCTATTATTTCTCAATGGTTGGGCTATATCGGCAATTTTCAATTATTTCCATTCTTTGATAGTCATTTTAGTCGGAGCCTCAGTTCTAGCATTTCTGCTCAACTACCCCGTGAGTTGGATGGAACGCCACGGTGCTAGACGAGAACAAGTTGCTATCTTAGTATTTTTATTAGCTTTATCCATTTTATTAGCGCTGGGTGTCACCCTCTTTCCTCTAGCACTTACCCAAGCCCAACAACTGGTAGCCCGCTTACCAGAATTGATTGACTCGGGGCGATCGCAGTTAATGATTCTCAACGAAAAAGCCGAAAGCATGGGCTTACCGATTAACCTTGATGCGATCGTCGTCCAAATTAACGATCGCGTCAAGGGTCAATTGCAAGCCATCGCCGGACAAGTTTTAAATCTGGCTGTAGTCACCTTTACCAGCTTGTTAGACTTCCTGCTGACAATGGTTTTGACTTTCTATCTATTACAGCACGGCGGAGAACTCTGGCAAAGCTTAGTTGAATGGCTACCTTCTAAATTTCGTGATCCTTTTTCTAGAACAGTACGCCTGAGCTTTCAAAACTTCTTTATCACCCAATTAATTTTATCTACCTGTATGGCCACTGCTCTCATTCCCACATTTTTGTGGCTGAAGGTACCATTTGGGCTATTATTTGGCTTGACTATTGGCCTGATGGCTCTTGTTCCTTTTGGCGGTTCTGTGGGTATCGCCCTGACAACTTTGTTGGTTTCTTTACAAGATTTTGGGATGGGTACAAAAGTCTTATTAGCCGCAGTTATCGTACAGCAAATTCTCGAAAATATCATTGCACCCCGCATTTTAGGGAGTTTTACAGGTTTAAATCCTGTTTGGATACTAATTTCGGTGTTGACAGGTGCGAGAATTGGCGGACTTTTGGGCGTAATTGTGGCGGTTCCTTGTGCTGTCGTCATTAAGACAGTTATTAGCGCCATCCGTCCGCCAGTGATTGGTATCGATACAGAAGATTCCTCTTCAGGGGAAATAGTTGCACCCATGACATCAGAAGCATCTACCCAAACTCAAGCTCCAAATTCTCTCAGTGTTTCGGAAGCAACTTTACCTTAAGCAATTAAAAATTCAAAATTCAAGCCGGAGAAAACTATTGTTGAGTGTTTTCGTGTGATAATTTAGGCTCGGAACTAGGTAGACGAGATTTAGTAATTAAATTGTTAGCAGTATCAACTTGGGAACAACCCAATACACCCAACAGCACAACGCTGGCTGCGGCTAAAACGTAGCGTCTACCTAGACTAACACCGTAACGTCTTTGTAAGAAATTTTCTTGCACATCTTTAAACTTCTGCCCGGTCATCTGCTACCTCATTTGTGGTTTCATCTGTCTATCAAGTTAGACGTTCATAATATGTCAGATGTTCACTATCGCATTTGCCGGCAGATAAACAGTTGCTGGTTACAGTTTTGGTAACAACTAAAAAACGCCCAATACATCTGTCTGAAATGGCTTACGCCTCCCGTCAGGGATACAGGATTGACAGGATTTAAGGATTTGCAGGATGAATCCGTCCGCCAGTGATTGGTATCGATACAGAAGATTCCTCTTCAGGGGAAATAGTTGCACCCATGACATCAGAAGCATCTACCCAAACTCAAGCTCCAAATTCTCTCAGTGTTTCGGAAGCAACTTTACCTTAAGCAATTAAAAATTCAAAATTCAAGCCGGAGAAAACTATTGTTGAGTGTTTTCGTGTGATAATTTAGGCTCGGAACTAGGTAGACGAGATTTAGTAATTAAATTGTTAGCAGTATCAACTTGGGAACAACCCAATACACCCAACAGCACAACGCTGGCTGCGGCTAAAACGTAGCGTCTACCTAGACTAACACCGTAACGTCTTTGTAAGAAATTTTCTTGCACATCTTTAAACTTCTGCCCGGTCATCTGCTACCTCATTTGTGGTTTCATCTGTCTATCAAGTTAGACGTTCATAATATGTCAGATGTTCACTATCGCATTTGCCGGCAGATAAACAGTTGCTGGTTACAGTTTTGGTAACAACTAAAAAACGCCCAATACATCTGTCTGAAATGGCTTACGCCTCCCGTCAGGGATACAGGATTGACAGGATTTAAGGATTTGCAGGATGAAAATTCTATCAACAAAATTCATATCCCCGATTTCGTGAAGAAGTCGGGGATTTTATTGTTGCTAATTAATTAATTATAAAATAGTTCTTCCTTATCAAGTTCACTATAACACATTGAAAACTCCATGTCAATATACTTCCTTCTCTCTTTGCGTCAGGTCAACCGTAGGGTGGGTTAGCGAAAGCGTAACTATTTAGATCCCCGACTTCTTAAAGAAGTCGGGGATCTTGTTATTCTTGTTTTTACCAATTAACTAAACAAGAAATTACCACCAAACAGGTTGACATTCACGCTCGCACTATTAAAGCCAGATGTACCTGATAAAGTAGCTAATAACTGACCAGTGCCAAAACCCGAATTACCAATTGTACCATCACCAATCCGTAAAATAGTATTACTACCTGATGTCACCACATCAAAATTAGCAATGCCTGTAAATTGGATTTTATCACCACCAACACCACGCACAAACTGATAAATAGTATCTGCACCATCATTCAAAGCATACTTAACGATATCCACAGCACCATCATTTAAACCCAAATAGAGTTTATCGTTACCAACACCACCCGTCAGAGTATCTGCACCTGCACCACCTGTTAGAGTATTAGCTGCGGCATTACCTATGAGCATATTATTGAGAGTATTCCCAGTAGCATTAATCGCAGCAGTACCTTGTAAAGTCAGATTTTCTACATTATTAGCTAAAGTGTAGGTTACAGTGCTGAAAACATTATCAGTTCCAGCATTAGCAGCTTCGGTAACGATGTCTCCGACATGATCAACATAGTAAGAATCGTTACCAGCACCACCAATCATGGTATCAGCACCAGCACCACCTGTTAGAGTATTAGCTGCGGCATTACCTGTGATTCTATTATTCAGCGCGTTACCAGTAGCATTAATCGCAGCAGTACCTTGTAAAGTCAGGTTTTCTACGTTATTGGCTAAGGTGTAAGTTACAGTACTCAACACAGTCTCAGTTCCAGCATTAGCAGCTTCAGTGATGATGTCTCCGATATTATCCACATAGTAGGTGTCATTACCCAAACCACCAATCATGGTATCTGCACCCGTACCACCATTGAAGACGTTATTAGCACTGTTGCCTGTGAGGGTATTATTTAAAGTGTTACCAATACCATTAATCGCTGCTGTGCCGGTTAAGGTTAACTTTTCTAAGTTGGCTTTTAATGTCCAAGCGATAGAAGATTCAACAGTATCAATACCTTGATTTAAAACTTCGGCGATGACATCTCCAGCATTATCTACCACATAAGTGTCATTGCCAATACCACCAACTAATAAATCTGCACCTGTTCCTCCGTTCAGGTAATCATTACCACTTCCACCACCTAAATCATCATCTCCTGCACCACCTTTAATCCAATCGTTTGCAGCAGTACCGGAAAAGCTGACTGTACCTGCAAAGCTGCTTAAATCAAAGCGTTCAAAGCCGGTGATGGTTGTACCGGGGATGTTTAATTGATTGGTGGTGTTATTGGTATCAATGGAAATGATATCGGCTGTAGTTCCCCCGGTAATTATCAGGGTATCTGTGCCTGTACTGCCTTTGAGGGTGTCATTTTGTTGTAGGTTGGCAAAGGTGCTGGTAATGGTGTCGTTGCCACCTTGAGCGTCTATGATGTCTTGTTGGGGTGTGGTGGTGAAGTTTTCGTTAGCTGCTGTACCTGTGATGGTGTTGTTAGCAGTAAATTCACTGACATCAATAATCTTTAAACCACCAATACCATCAGCAACATAAGCGTAGTTGCCTACCACTTGTACATCCCTAGCATAGTCACTAGTATCATAATTGCCCTTGAGGACGGGGTTTGTAGGATTGCTGATGTCGATGATTTGCAATCCTGAAACATCATCAGCAACATAAGCGTAGTTGCCTACTATTTGTACATCCCTAGCATAGCCAGAAGTATCATAACTGCCCTTGAGGATGGGGTTTGTGGGATTGCTAATATCGATGATTTGCAGTCCTGAATAAAAATCAGCAACATAAGCGTAGTTGCCTACTACTTGTACACCATTAGCATCGCCACTAGTATCATAACTGCCCTTGAAGATGGGCTTTATGGGATTGCTGATGTCGATAATTTGCAGTCCTGAATTACCATCAGCAACATAAGCGTAGTTGCCTACTATTTCTACACCAAAAGCAAAGCCGCTAGTATCATAACCGCCCTTGAAGATGGGGTTTATGGGATTGCTGATGTCGATAATTTCCAGTCCTTTATCCCCGTCAGCAACATAAGCGTAGTTGCCTACTATTTCTACACCAAAAGCAAAGCCGCTAGTATCATAACCGCCCTTGAAGATGGGGTTTATGGGATTGCTGATGTCGATAATTTCCAGTCCTTTATCCCCGTCAGCAACATAAGCGTAGTTGCCTACTATTTGTACATCCCAAGCATAGTCATCATTAGTATCATAACTACCCTTGAGGATGGGGTTAGTGGGATTGCTGATGTCGATGATTTGCAGTCCTGAATAATCAGCCACGTAAGCGTAGTTGCCTACTATTTGTACATCCCAAGCATAGTCATCATTAGTATCATAACTACCCTTGAGGATGGGGTTAGTGGGATTGCTGATGTCGATGATTTGCAGTCCTTTATCCCCGTCAGCAACATAAGCGTAGTTGCCTACTATTTGTACATCTCTAGCATAGCCACTAGTGTTATAATTGCCTTTGAGGATGGGGTTAGTGGGATTGCTGATGTCGATGATTTGCAGTCCTGAAACATCATCAGCCACATAAGCGTAGTTGCCTACTATTTGTACACCTGTAGCACCCCCACTAGTATCATAGCTGCCCTTGAGGATGGGGTTAGTGGGATTGCTGATGTCGATGATTTGCAGTCCTGAATAATTATCAGCCACATAAGCGTAGTTGCTTACTATTTGTACACCATAAGCAGAGCCACTGGTGTTATAATTACCTTTGAGGATGGGGTTAGTCGGGTTGCTAATGTCGATGATTTGCAGTCCTGAATAATAATCAGCAACATAAGCGTAGTTGCCTACTACTTGTACATCCAAAGCAACACCAGAAGTATCATAACTGCCCTTGAGGATGGGGTTAGTCGGGTTGCTAATGTCGATGATTTGCAGTCCTGAATAATAATCAGCAACATAAGCGTAGTTGCCTACTACTTGTACACTCCTTCCAGAAGAAATATCATAATTACCCTTAAAAACTGGGTTGTTGGGGTTGCTAATATCAATAATCTCCAGCGTATCCCCCACCGCGTAGGCATAGTTACCCACGACCGTCACATCACTGGCACCACTTAAACGATCCCACACTCCAACTAACGTAGGTGCAAATACTCCTTGATAGGTGTTGAGGGTGTCTGCACGAAAAACAGAACCTAACCCCCTAACCCCCTTCCCTACAAGGGAATGGGGAATATTGAAACTCTTTGTTATCATCACATCTGTTCCTGTTCCCTCTCCTTGTAGGAGAGGGTTAGGGAGAGGTAAGATTTGATTTGTAACGGGAATATTAACTTCTAATTCCCAATTTCCCCCTAAAGCTACATTTCCGGTTTTTGTTGCGGTTGCGCTAATGGTTGCGTTAGTAATCTCATGTAATTTTCTAATAAATTCTTCTCCAGCATCCCCCGCAGCGACGTTACAACCATAGAGTAAAATACTCTGGCTTTGCCAACGCTGCAATAAACCAGCATATTTACTGATGCTGTCTAAATTCAGTTGACTATTCCCTAAATACAAACATCCCGGAGAACCGTGGGAAACGATATGTACTGTGATAATTTGGCGATGTTGTTGTAAAAATTCGGTAATTTCCTCAATCCCGTCTCGATTTGGGGAAAGGATAAATGATTTTACTCCTTCCACAACTCCTATCTGTAGGGTTTGGTAGTCGGAAACGGAGGAATCAATAAAGACAACTGTAGTGGTTTGATTGATTAAAGAGTTGTTTAACATAGTTTTTCGCTGTTTACCTGATAACAGAGTGTGATTTCCTGTTGCATCATGGATTGTAGGGTTTAGCATTGCTAAACCCCTACCATTTCTAATACAGACAGGTTTAGATATAGTTATAATCGTAATGAATTTTATTTATAGATAGAACCGTAATCTTACTGGTATTATATATTGTTGTGATGAATTTTTCATTCACAGATATGACTTTTATGAAGAATAGTCCTTTTAGAGATGATTTTTAAACGCAAAGACTCGCTGAGGTAAACGCAAAGTACGCAGAGTCTTTGTTCAAGTTTTTGCTCTGAATTTATCTAATACTGTAAAGTCCAGATATTAGACGTTTTTGGTATAACGGGAAATTGGGAAAAAGGTAATACATTTCTAATCTTCTAGGACTTACGCATTCACAAAAAATATTAACTATGTATTGCTGCAAAAGCCACATTTACCGTAGGGGTTTAGCAATGCTAAACCCCTACCCCACGGTTGATTTATCGGCAAAAATAGAATTAGTTGCAGCCTGAAATAAGGTATTTTGGTGAAGGCATATCATGATTGATTTGTACAATGCGTAAGTACTATCTTCATCCTGCAAATCCTTAAATCCTGTCAATCCTGTATCCCTTACGGGAGGCGTATGGCTAACGCCACGCAAGCTAGAGCCATTTCAGACAACAAATAATGCAGATCAAAGCTGCTGTATCAATTTGCGGGTACAGTCCACCAAGCTAAAGCATAGGGTTGACTGGCTTCATTTACTTGTTGCCGAAACTGCACCCGAATTTTATAATTCCCAGTAGCAGGAACTGGGCAAAAAATATGTTCTGTACTATCAATTTCGCTAATTGATGAACAAATATTCCCAGAGTCTGAATTTTTTGCATCAGCTTTTACTAAATAGAGATCAAGGTTATTTAATCCCCTATCTTGAAAATTTTCATCGATATCATACTGTTGATTATTATTTTTATCTTCTAATTCAACTAATCGATCCCAATTTAAGGTAATAGCGACAAAACTATTCTGTTTTAAAGGTTTTGCTAACGCATATTCTTTAGACGAATTAGCATTAATTGTGCTATAATTCCAACCAATGGCGGGGATAGATTCTGAAGATTGCCATTGACCAGAGCTAAACTGTTGATAAGCGCGAAAAGCATTTAAATGTCCTGCTCCCATTTGAGCATCTAAAGGAATTTTGGGATCTTTGTTAGCATCGGAAGCTAACCAATCTTGATTTTGTTTATCAATCAATGTCCGGGTCATTCCTAAGCGCAAACCATCACCGTTATCTTGGATTTTGTCTGCGGAATTCATTAATACAGCCTTCATGACTTGATGATGCCGGGAATTAATGCTCCAATGAGGTTGTTTAGTTCGTAACTGGCGGTCAGCAAATTCCTGTAATAAAGCCACAGTAGCTGTAACGTGAGGCGCTGCAAAACTTGTACCTGTAGATTTATTCAACTTGCCATCAGGATTAAGTAAAGGAATATTACTACCAGGTGCAACCAAACCTATAGCCGTGCGTCCATCAATATTAAACTCCTTCCCTACTAGACGACTAGCAAGTTCTGGGTTATTACCCGCCAGATTAGAAACATCTACTTTATTGAAAATTCCATCTCTCCGGGATGAAAAAGCGACGTTGACTCCGTTAAAATTATCTGTAGGAATGGGAATCCCGCCTTTGCCTTGATTGCCTGCGATCGCATACAGGACATCATGAACACGGCTAGACCAGTCAATACATAAAGTGAGTAAAGCTTTACCATCCAAAATAGCTTCTGGTCTGGGGTCACGGTTGAGAGGTTCGCCAAAACTGAAGTTAATAGCGCGAACATCCCCACCGTTTTGTAGTGCTATATGTTGCGCTGATAAACACTCTTCTGGTTGACCCATATTTTTGGTAGAACCGACAGCAGAAGAATATAATCGCGCTTCTGGAGCCACTCCCGGCCAGGCTTTATCCTTACTCACCATCACAGCAGCAACATTGTAAGCGTGGGGGTCAACACCGCTATTTGACTTAGCTGGTGTATTACGTAAAAACACAGCCACTGGAGTTAAAGCCCGGTTTTTAGATACCGCTTTATCCCAGCCAAACATTCCTGGCCGCCCAATTTCAACTTGACCAATGGCAATTTTTCGACCAGCTAAATTGTAGGGAGATTGATGTAGTTTCAGGGCATCAATACCATTAATTCCCAAAGAACTACCAAATTTGATAGCAGCCAAGACCGGCAAACTCAAACAGGAAACACCCAATCCCCAAATTACCCAAGTTTGTTTTTTGTTCATAAGTAGTCAGTTGTCACTTGTTCCCCAATTAGTAATTGGCAATTACCAATTAGCAAAAAGTCCATATTTTGTTACAATGCTTACAGACAAGGACGCTTAAAAACCCACCAGCCATGAACCAAAACTCATCTCAAAAGCCTATAGTTATCGCTCCATCTATCCTATCAGCCGATTTTAGTCGGTTAGGTGACGACATTCGCGCCGTAGACAAAGCCGGAGCAGATTGGATTCACGTTGATGTAATGGATGGTCGTTTTGTCCCTAATATTACGATAGGTCCCCTGATTGTGGAGGCGATTCGTCCAGTTACAACCAAACCTCTGGATGTCCACTTGATGATTGTGGAACCAGAAAAGTATGTAGAAGGTTTTGCTAAGGCTGGTGCTGATATTATTTCCGTACACGCAGAACACAACGCTTCCCCTCACCTGCACCGCACCCTGGGACAAATCAGAGAACTTGGTAAGAAAGCTGGAGTTGTACTCAATCCGGGTACACCTTTAGAGTTAATTGAATATGTCCTAGAATTGTGCGATTTAGTGCTAATTATGAGCGTTAACCCCGGTTTCGGTGGTCAAAGTTTCATTCCTAGCGTAGTTCCTAAAATCCGCAAGTTGCGTCAAATGTGCGATGAACGAGGTTTAGATCCTTGGATTGAAGTTGACGGGGGACTCAAGGCTAATAATACTTGGCAAGTTTTGGAAGCAGGAGCTAATGCTATTGTAGCGGGTTCGGCTGTTTTCAACGCTCCTGATTATGCTGAGGCGATTACCAATATCCGTAACAGTAAGCGTCCGACTCCAGAATTAGCTGCTGTTTAATTCACAGCAGAATTCAGGAGTCAGGAGTCAGGAGTCAGGAGGGGCGAACGGCCGTTCGCCCGTACAGGAGGAGGCAGTGCGTTGGGCGGGTTCCCCGACTTGTAGCAACTGCCGTCAACTGCCGTTCAGGAGTAAAACTGGCGAATGTGTCTAGGTTTCAATTTTGATTCTGTACCTCATTGATCTGCAATCTGCTGTAGTTTCAATTAGATACAGTCACAAAAAAAGTAGGGTGATGAATATTTGGGCGGGTTCCCCGAC
>NZ_LZQD01000001.1:311664-419655 GCF_001858025.1 Trichormus sp. NMC-1
CTTGTAGCAACTGCCGTCAACTGCCGTTCAGGAGTAAAACTGGCGAATGTGTCTAGGTTTCAATTTTGATTCTGTACCTCATTGATCTGCAATCTGCTGTAGTTTCAATTAGATACAGTCACAAAAAAAGTAGGGTGATGAATATTCATCCTACTTTTTTGTATCAGAAGTCAAAATTTGTAAGATGACCTGGAACTGATAGTTGTGGACTAAACTTTTCAAGCCAGCAATCAAACCAGTGTTTGCTTCGGGAATTTGATCAATCAGATTTAGCACTTCTTCCTCATCACAACATAATGCGGCTTGATGCAATTCATTCAGCCAACTTGAAGGCATAACAGAGAGACTTTCAGAGATTACAGTTTTAGATTGCTCGTCTTGAATATTGTTCCTAATTGGTAATTGAGGATTTCCTTCAGCATATGAACTAGGGGAAATCCCTTCTGCTGTAGCTAATTGGACTGGAATATCAAAATAGAAAGTACTGCCTTGATTGAGACGACTGGTGACTTTGAGATTGCCATTCATCAAGTTAACAAACTTGTGGCTAATGGAGAGTCCTAATCCAGTTCCTTCTATATAAGTTGTACCTATGTTTGAGTTGCTATGCGATCGCACAGATTGGACAAAAGCATCAAAAATTGTGGTTATTTCCTCCGGGGCAATACCAATACCAGTATCTTCGACTTGAAAATGGAGGGTGAGTGGGTCAATTGGGGCATGATTGCGATTTTTGACTTCTACACGTAGAGTGACACTACCTTGATCTGTAAACTTAAGGGCATTATTAAGCAAGTTAATCAGTACTTGGCGGAGTTTATTGGCATCGGTGGTGATGTACTGAGGTAAGTCTGAAGCTAGTTTCAAATTAAGTTGTAAGTTTTTCGCTGCGGCTTTCAAGCAGAACATTTCTTGCAGGGACTTTAACAGATCTATCAGGTCACAGCTAGTTTCATTCAATACCATGCGTCCGGCTTCAATTTTGGATAAATCTAAAATTTCGTTGATGAAGTTAAGCAGGTGATTACCGCTGCGATGAATGATTTGCAGATTTTCTTGTTGCTCTAGATTGAGGGAACTGTCACGTTTCATGACTTGAGTGAAACCAAGGATAACGTTAAGTGGTGTTCGCAATTCATGACTCATATTTGCTAAGAAGATGCTTTTTACCTGGTTTGCGGCTACTGCTGCTTCTTTTGCTTGTCGAAGTTCTATTTCGGCTTGTTTGCAAACGTTAATATCTCGTCCAACTGCTTGAAATTCTACAAACTCTTCTTGCTCATCAAAGATCATCAGGTTAATCCACTGAGTCCAGCGTATTTCTTCACCAACCATGACGCGATTTTCAATTAATACCGTGGGATTTTCCCGGCTCATGGAGTTGATAAGTTGGGCGACATAATCTTTGTCTTCCTCAAAAATGACGGGGTAAAAATTATGTGCCAACAACTCTTCTGGCGATCGCTTAAAGTATCGGCAAAATGCCTCGTTGACAAAGGTTGTAGTTCCATCTGGTTGATAGCGGATAATTAGTTCAGTTTGATCTTGAACAATGGCACGATAGCGATCTCTACTAGCGTGTAAAGCAGCTTGTGCTTTTTTCAGTTCGGTAATTTCTTTACTGATTGTGAGAACGCAGGGTTTACCATCCAGTTCGATGATCTCACAAGAAACGAGAGATACTTTGATTTCTTGTGATTTTGTCCGCCAATGAAATTCTTGGTTGCGTACAAATCCTGTTTGTTGAAGTTGTTGGGCGATGGCTTCTACCTCTGGAGGATTTACCAAAAGATTCATTTCTATTGCTGTACGACCAATAATTTCATCATAGGTATATCCAGCAAGTTGCAAAAAAGCATTGTTAACATTAATCCAGCGCCCATCCTCTAAGAGCGTAATGGTAATAGGATCAGGGCAGGTATGAAAGATGGTGGCATAATTGCCTTCTAATTCTGATAGATTGACTTGAATTTGTGCAAAGTTGTCTCTTAACTGCTGCGCCATCTGGTTAAAAGATTGTGCCATACGAGCCAATTCGCGTATAGGCTGATTTTGGGGAATTCGCTGCTGCAAATCCCCTTGAGCCATTAAGGATGAAATCTGGCTAATATTCAGGATGGGATTGGCCAGCCAACGGGTAATCAGAGAAGTGAGAGCGATCGCTATTATTACCGCAAATATTACCAAATTTATCGTAGTTTGGGTTGTGTCATGAATGCGACCTAGAAAATCGGATTTGGGTACAACTGTCACAATTAACCAATTCAATCCATATTCATTTTTGTAAGGTTGAATCTGAGATAAATAAGTTTGCCTATTATCAATAAATTGCCAATTTTTAAGTTTTTTTATCTGACTCCAATCGTCAATTTTTGATTTTATAAATTGGCTGGCAGATTTAATTAGTGGCTGTCGGCTTTGGTTAGCAATAATTCGCTCTATTTTACCATCACTAGTTTTAATAAAAGGTAATTCATCTGTTGAACTAGCAATTAAGGAACCATCCATTTCGGTCAGAAATACAATCCCCGAATGCCCTAATTTTAAATTATTGAGAAATGTATTGATGTTTTTTAATAATAAATTAACGCCAAATAGTCCCGTAAATTTTTTAGTCACGGGGTCATAAATTGGCATACTCGCATTAATTTTTAGATCCCTGCTATTAGCAGATGTATAAACAGGACTCCAAGTTGCTTTTTTTCTCTGTTTGGATAACTTATACCAATAGTTTTGTCTAATATCCCAATTAGGTCGATATTCTCCCATTTTTAATAATTGAACACGCTCACCTTTGGAGTTCACTTCATACCGTTGAAATTTTCTGATATTCGGACTATCCGTTACAGTAATTTGGCGTTTTCCATCTGTAGAAACAACAATTCTAAAACTACCTTCTTCGTTAGCATAGACAATATTTTCAAGATTATCAAACCTGTAAATTTGCCTAATTAAATGACGTTCTACATCATCAATATTAGTAATATCAAGATCACCATCTTTAACTTCGTTAACATTGAGCCGATTAATCAGATGAGGTAATGATAGATAATTATCTAGATAAAGATAGACACGATTTCCAACTTCAACCATTAATTGCTGTGTTATTTCCTCTACAACCTGGTTACTATTATGCAAACAAAAAAAGTTAGTCAGTCCTACTGTAATCACCAATAGCAAGATCAACGGTAGAGTCAGAACTGTGCGGAGAGGAAGTGGAGGAAAGGGATTGTAACGCATATACAGCAGAATTCAGGAGTCAGGAGTCAGGAGTAAAACTGGCTTGGTGTCTAGGTTTCAATTTTGATTCTGTACCTCATTGATCTGCAATGTGCTGTATAATTATGGTTTAACACAGCAATATTACCAATAGACTTACAAATCTAAAAATATCCCCAAAATGACGCAAAATCCGACAATACCGATTAAATGGTAGAAGATACACAGTAGGTGTTACGTCCTTGGGCTTTTGCCTGATAAAGTGCCTCATCTGCGGCAGCAATAAGCTCTTTTGGTGGAGTTTGACCTTGAGGAATTATACTGGCAATGCCTATACTCAAAGTTACTTGTTTACTAGAGGACAATTGATGGGGAATGGCTAACCTTGCTATTTCTGTTTGAATCTGTTTAGCGAGATGAATCGCTCCGTCTACATCGGTATTAGGTAGTAAAATCACAAATTCTTCACCACCATAGCGTGCTACTAGATCCGCAGGACGATGGCAGGTTTGGGCGATCGCTTCCGCCACTTTTCTCAGGCATTCATCACCAGCTAAATGCCCATAGTAGTCGTTGTAGGACTTAAAATAATCAATATCCCCAAGCAGTAATGACAAGGGTGCTTTTTCCCTTCGCAGTCTTTGCCACTCTTGAGAAAGTGATTGATCAAAACATCTGCGATTGGCAATCTGTGTTAAGCCATCTAAATTTGCTAACCGCAGTAATTCTTTATTCGCTTGTTTGAGTGCCTCATCTGCCTGCTTACGTCCAATAAATGCGCTCAATTCCATAGTCACTGCATTGACCAATTCTACAAGTTTTGAATTATGGGGTAAGGGCGATCGCTTGAAGAAGCACATAACTACAAGTGTTTGTCCTTCAAGAGTAATTGGCACTGCAAATACAGTCTTCAATCCGGCCTGATTCGCCGATTCAACCCTGATAAACATATCTGGCTGTATTTGTGAAATATCCTCAATCCATAGCGGTTGCTGGGTTGCACCGACTTTACCTATTAGTTTTACTCCATAAGAAAAAATATATTTTAAACTTGCTTGGTGAAAGTCTTTTAACTGTTGATCAATAGGATCATAGGCCACTTGCCCTAGTTTCAATCCTGTACCATCTAAGTTGGTGTTCCAAGCCTCTCCATAGTCCCAACCTATCACCTGACAAACTTCACACAAAACAGCATCTAAAGCATGATTTAAATTCGGTGCTTGATTCACTAAATTCATGGTTTTTAATAGCAGTTGCAATCTTGCTTCAGTTTGCTTGCGCTCTTCAATTTCCTTGCTTAATGCCTGATTATGTTGATAAAGTTCCTGGTTTTGTCTGACAATTGTTAGTTGATGCTGAACTCTCATTAATACTTCTTCTGCCTGAAAAGGTTTAGTAATATAGTCAACACCACCCACTTCAAATCCTTTAACTTTATCAGCAACAGCATCTAGAGAACTTAAGAAAATGACAGGGATATGATGAGTTTCATGATTTTGTTTCAGCATTGAGCAAACCCTGTAGCCATCAATTTTCGGCATTTTGATGTCTAACAGAATTAGATCAGGCGCTTCAATGTTTACGGTATCTAAAGCGACTTCTCCGCTGATAGCTTTTCTGACTTTGTACCCTTCCTGGCTTAAAATCGCAGATAGTGTACGCAGGTTGTCTGGATGATCGTCAACCACCAGTAAATTAGCTTTGTACACAGATAGTTTTGTGTCTATTAGCGAAATGGAGGTAACTTGTCTGCTACTGTAACCCTCTTTACCTTGCATTTGGGAGGACATTTCTTACGAAATTTTGGCAGTTTTAAGCAGATTTTTTCGTAGAATTGGGGCTAATTGTCCTGAGCGCATGGTATAGGGTTAATATGGAGTTACTAAAATGATACTTTCTGTTAATATTCTTCATATATAGGTAAATGTCGATATTAACACAATCTAACTTTTTACGCTATTTTATGGTTTTGTATCATTATATGCTTTCTAAGTCCCCTAAGAGGGCATTTTGATTGAAGAGTTAAACAACTTAAAATTTAGAATAGCGCCTACTGTTACTGCAATACCGTTTCACTTTAAGGTTGATATAAATCGACAGATGTGGAAACACGGAGACACGGAAGGAGATTCATTTGGAACTTTAATTAAGCCTCAATAACATCTCCCTAATCCTCTTTTAAAGGCTTCTCTTGATTGTAGGAAAAAGGTTTAAAAGAGATATCTGATCGTGATTCCCACATTTGAGGGGTACAGCAAGAAATATCAACTGCATATAAGCGTAAATATACGGTGACAACTTTGGTTATCAGCAGACTAGAAAATGCACTAAGTAGCCATCATGAACTGCGTAAACCTTGATTCCTTCTTCCCTTTTCCCTGTTACCTGTTACCTGTTACCTGTTACCTGTTACCTGTTACCTGTTACCTGTTACCTGTTACCTGTTACCTGTTACCTGTTACCTGTTACCTGTTACCTGTTACCTGTTACCTGTTACCTGTTACCTGTTACCTGTTACCTGTTACCTGTTACCTGTTACCTGTTACCTGTTACCTGTTACCTGTTACCTGTTACCTGTTACCTGTTACCTGTTACCTGTTACCTGTTACCTGTTACCTGTTACCTGTTACCTGTTACCTGTTACCTGTTACCTGTTACCTGTTACCTGTTACCTGTTACCTGTTACCTGTTACCTGTTACCTGTTACCTGTTACCTGTTCCCTGTTCCCTGTTCCCTATATATGCAACCGTGAATTTACTGTACAAGTATTTGCTTAAGTATATTAAACTATTTATAAATAATTCTGTTCTTCAAGATGTCAAACTTACCTCCACAGTGTAAAAATTTAGCCGCGCAAGTTGAATCTATCTTACAACTTCTACAGCAAGAACCAAGTTTGCGTTCCCAAGATATTACATCTGTCAAGCTTTCTTTGGATAAAGCGATTTCTCCCAAGTTTGAAATTGTCTTTGCTGGTGCATTTAGTGCAGGTAAGTCGATGTTAATTAATGCACTATTAGAGAGAGAATTACTGTACAGTGCAGAGGGACACGCTACGGGGACAGAATGTAAGATTGAGTATGCACCAGCAGATGCAGAAAGAGTAGTTTTAACTTTTTTGAGTGAAGTCGAAATTCGAGAACAAGCGATTTCTTTGTGTCAGCAGTTAGGGTTTAACACAGTTGCAAATATTAATCAATCGGATGTGATTGATTTACTCCGACAAGGTTGTGAAGCAATTATTCAGCAAGAGGGTGGAGAAAGTAAATCAGAACGCGCTAAACAAGCAAAAGCATTAATCTTGTTGTTAGAAGGATATATAACTAACCGCGATCGCATCAAAACAGTTAATAATGCTACATATTCAATGGAACAATTTAATTTTACTAATCTCAAAGAAGCTGCTGGATATGCACGAAGAGGTAGTAACAGCGCGGTTTTGAAACGGATTGAATATTATTGTTATCATCCTCTTCTACAAGATGGAAATGTCATTATTGACACTCCTGGAATCGATGCACCAGTAGAAAAAGACGCACAATTAACTTACAACAAAATTCAAGATGCGGATACTTCAGCGGTAGTGTGTGTACTCAAACCTGCTGCTGCTGGGGATCTGACAAAGGAAAAAACGGAACTTTTAGAAATGATGCGGGGAAATGCGGGAATACGCGATCGCGTTTTTTATATTTTCAACCGCATTGATGAAACTTGGTACAACACCCAACTTAGACAAAGATTAGAAGATTTAATTAATGGACAATTTCGTGACAGCAGCAGAGTTTATAAAACTAGCGGGTTATTAGGATTTTACGGAAGTCAAATTAAACAGACAAATAGATTAGATAGATTTGGGTTAGATTCGGTTTTTGCAGAAAGTGTGAAAGGTTTAGATGGTAGGGAAGAGATACCACAATTTGTCTATGCTTTTAATAACTATTGCGTTAGTTCGGGAAAACTTTCTCCTAGTCAATTCCGAATTTCTCTGAATGGCTTTGAAACTCCCAATGAAAACTATGTCCGAATTTTAGATGAACAAGGAATACTGCTAATTAACCAACTAATTCAAGATAGCGGTATTGAAGAATTCCGCACAGCAATTACTCGCTATTTAACTGAAGAAAAGCGTCCTCAATTGTTTAAAAATCTTGCCGATGATTTGGAAGATATTTGTATTAATCTGAAAAAACATTATCAGAGTTCTCAGCGAGATTTAGATAGTCAACCGCGAGAAATAGAAACGATGAAGGCACAGGAATTACAACGCCTAAATCAGCAACTTCAGCAAGTTGGTAGAGACTTTCATCAACATATCACAGATGAAGTTAATAGATTAATTAATAATTCCTGTGAAGAGTTTGAATCTGATTTTCGCCAATTACAAACTCGGATGATTCGCCGTTTGGATGAGTTGCTAGATACCTTCTCTGTGGCTAATGCTTATCGACGTGCAACTATCAGCCATCCTCGTAACGCAACTGCACCTTTATTAGCTATTTTAGTAGAGGCGTTTTATTACTTAGCTAATCAGTTGGAAGACATTTTAATAGAGTCTTGTGAACAATTAATTGCTAATCTATTCCAACGGTTAATTGAGAAGCTTCAAAAGTCGGAATATTATCGCCAATTGTATCGTTTGTTAGGTAATGATGGCGGAATTGAACAACAAGTAAAAGTGATAGAAAAACAAGTTGCTCAAGTTTTGATCAGTGCTGCTAGTATAGAGTGCGATAGATTTGTCAGAGAAAGTCCTAGATTTTACGATGAAGGTACTTTTTCTATCTATCAATTTCGTCAAACCTTACAGCAAACTTCCCAAGGTTATGATGCAGAAAGCGTTGTAGAAGCCGAACCAGCAATTAGACAATTATTAAAGTTAGATTTTGAGCCGAAAGTTTCTCATACTATTCGCAAATCTTTCCGTCAAACTATTAACCAAACGCTCAAAACTCAGTTGTTACCAATGGCTGAAAAACAAGCCGATCATATTTTGCAGCAGTATCCCTATGCGCGGGCTTATTTAGAAGCTACTTTGGAACAGGAAGCTGCGGAAAAAATTGCCAATAATCAACGTTTATTGGGTGCTGTAGAACAAAAAATTGAAGATTATAATGCGGCTGTTTCTGGTATTAACAATTGTTTGCAAGCGATGCAGTTATATGAACATCTTTTGCCTATAATTGATGTGATATCTTTTAATGATGTGATTGTTTCTGAGGAAGTAGTAGAGGTTTAATTATAATATTAATCACAGGTAAATGTGGGGATCTATCTGCGTTTATCTGTGATTTTATTATTGTTTGTTTCGCGCCAAGTTGGAATTGTATATTTTTAACATTGATTCCTGGGGATATTAGGTGGATAAGCAAAAATAAAACTTCACACTTTTTAAGATTATAAAAGTGATATTTTAAATCCTAATACAACAATATCTAAAGCCATGTCTAACAATATTACCGAAAGAATCTACAAATTCAATAATGGACGCAATCCCGAATTTTTAAAATTAAAATACCAGAATATGCGTTCTGACGTATTCACATTTTATCGCGGAACTTGTCATTTATTTTATGAAGACTTTCCTCAAGATTCATTACTCAATGCAGCACCAGCAGTATGGATTTGTGGTGATTTACATTTAGAAAACTTTGGTAGCTATAAAGGAGATAACCGATTAGTCTATTTCGATATGAATGATTTTGATGAAGCTGTTCTTGCTCCTTGCACCTGGGATATAGTAAGATTTGTAGTTAGTATAATAGTTGGTTGTCACGCTTTGGGAGTAAATGCTACAGAAGCATTGCATTTAAGTAATCATTATCTAGATGCTTACAGCAAAACTCTCTCTAAAGGACAGATAAGAAGTATAGAGAAAGAAACCGCTAAGGGTTTAGTTAAGGATTTATCGGAAACCTTAAAAGCCCGAAAACGTTCTGAATTTTTAGATCAGCGTACCAAAGTAAAAAAAGGTAAGCGGCGCTTAATTATCGATAATAAACGTACTGCTGAAGCAACCGAAGCACAGCAAGAAAAGGTGAAAAGATTAATTGCATCTTGGCACAAAGCTACACAGCAAGATCAGGATTTTTATCAAATATTAGATGTGCAAATCAGGATAGCTGGGACTGGTAGTTTGGGTTTAGAACGCTATATAATTTTGGTAGAGGGTGAAGGTTCTCCAGATCACAATTATTTGTTAGATTTTAAGGAAACAAAAACTAGTTCATTACAACCTTATTTAACAATACCTCAACCACAATGGAACAGTCCATCTGCACGAGTTGTAGCTATTCAAAACCGGGTACAGGGAACTCCACCTGCATTGTTGGAAGCGATTGTTGATAGTGATAAATGCTATGTTTTACGGGAATTGCAACCAACTCAAGATAAAGTGAATTTAAAGGCGTGGCATGGCAAATTCGGACGTTTAGAAAAGTTAATTCAAACTATGGCTGAGGTGACAGCTTGGGATCAATTACGTAGCGGTGGTAGGCAAGGTTCTGCTATTGCTGATGATTTAATTGATTTTGCTCACTCTTATCAATGGCGTGAATCTATTTTAGAATATGCAATTAACTACTCTGAGCAAGTAGAAAAAGATTTTCAGGAATTTTGTCAAATATCATAAGTCGGTTTTACTGATAGCGTGGCGTAAGCCATAAAAGTTGTTCATGAGGAGAGGGAATAGGGAATAGGCAATAGTTTTTTTATCATTATTTAATAACCAATCCATATAAAAAGAGAGTTTCAAGCCTGTTAAGAGTTCCCTGCTGTAGGATTGATTTAGACGACATTTTCAACTTTAAGCTAGGATGGACTTTGAGTTAATCATTTCTATGCCTAAAAAACTCAAAACTAAGTCCCGTGAATTCCCTAAAGCTGTTACTTTGACTCTTTACATCTTCGCTGTTATGGCTGTTTTAGTAGCAGCATTTCCTTGGTTATACGAGATAAAAACTAAAGCAGGGATTGATATCTCACCTAAATATCACGCTGGAACATTTTTTGAGAAACATACTAACGGATTGTTTAGGTGTGAGTGGTTGTATCCCTATCATTGTGACCGTTCTAAAAGTTAAATCGTAATAAAATGGTGGGCAATGCCCACCCAGCTTTGGCGACTAGAAGTCGCGGCTACACAAACAAAGTCCGCCTGCGCGGACTAAATTCCTAAACTTTGAAAGAATGAAATAGTCCATCTACAGCGGTTTCCGCTCTTATGAGGAGCATCTTAGCCCCCTCATCGCTTGCGGTGAACCAGCGCTGTAGGCGGGTTTCCCTCCGTAGGCGACTGGTGTTCGCGTAGCGTGCCGGAGGCATCACCCGAAGGGGGAGGGGGTTGGGGGTGGGGTTCTTGTACCTCATAACACCGGGAAGTGCTGTAACAAATTTAAGCTAATTTCTTCTCAATCATGGTGACATCAACGGCTAATTTTTGCCCTAATTTCAGTAATTGACGACAGTGATCTGTTTCTGCTTGATTGTTAAAGTTGCTGAGACACAGGGGAATTATTTGACTATGCAAACAGCTGAAGTAGAGTTCTTGGGATTTTTCTAAGGAAATGCCAAGATTCAGCTGATATCCTACATCTATCAACTTTTCTAGGCGTTGGATATTTGTCCCAAATGCACCATTAGCGTCGTGTAAAACTTGCCACAGCGATCGCACAATTAACTGTTCTAATATCTGCTTTCCTTCAGGAGTATTCAGGTGACAACGCAGATGTTTAGCTTCAGTAGCGATCGCTTCTAATTCTCCAATATGATTCCAGCTGGATTCTGCTTCGCCAATATCTTGTTCTAAAGACCTTAATGTCATCATACAGCGATAACCCAAAGCAATCTCCGCTGCAACTTGCAATTCTTGGGGAACTGCTAACTCATCGCGATGAAAGGCCATAATCACACCGTAATTTTCCCGGTATGCTTGGGTATATAACTGGTCTAATCTTGTCAGTGTTTCCTGGCTTAATAGCCGCATAATTCTGTGTCGTTCTTCGGCAAATAAATTTTGCAAACTAAAAGCTTCATCCCCAAATAGCTGCGTCATTACCAAGATAGCGTGTGCCGCACTAGCTTGTTTTAGTGATGCCAATAGCTTATCTTTCAATTGGCCGTAGTCACGCCTTCCCGTAAATTGTTGAATACAGCAATGAAAATCCCAGCCTCCCAAATGGAGAACAGCAAACACTAAATTTTCACTTTCCCAAGTAATTTCTGACACCAATTTCAAATGTCCTACCGCCATAGTCAACGATCCCATGCGTTGCATTTGGTAATCTAACTCATTAGCGGCATAACAATAAACACGCTTTTGGTGAGGATGAGGATGTTTATCTGCATCTGGTGGAAACGAGGAATTTTTGTGATTGTTAAATAGGGAAGTAATTGCGTAATGGGCAGCAACTTGTTTAAAACCGATTTGGGCTGTTAGCACCAATTGACGATAAATTTCTCCACCATGCTTAAAGTGTTCCACATTGCTGGGGGCTAAACCCAAACGTTTGAGGAAGCCTTTTTCTAACTGCACACCTGCCACATCTCCGGCTAATTCTAAAGCACGGGAAGCATAACGGAGAATCTGTGTTCCTTCCGGGCGAGAAATTTCTTCAAAAAACCAACCGCAACTAGTAAACATCAGCAAAGCATGACGCTGCATTTCTAATAAACGCAAAGCATCTACTTGTTCTGCGGCTTGTAGTTTCCGGGTTTGATGACGAGAAAGAAAACGGCTAATATTGGCAGGAGAGCGATCGCGCAGCACTTCAATATATTCATCCCTAGCTAACCAGGGATCACGAAATAACTGTCCGCCATATTCTTCAAACACCTCAATTAACTGATCTCGTAGCCAATTTAAGGCATCTCGCAACGGCCGTCGCCATTTTTGATGCCATACACCACCTTCTCCACCGCAACCACAATCATCCTGCCATCTATCGACACCGTGGGCGCAACTCCAGGCGGTGATTGACTTTAATTCCACTTCCCAAGTCGGAGGATTTAAACTGAGATAATGAGCAAAGTTTGTTACCGTCCAACCATGACGGGGAAACTCGCCAATAAAAGCATAAGCTAAAGTTTTCTCAGTTCCCTTTTTATGATGTCCAAAGGTTTCCCCATCTGTGGCTACAGAAATTAATTGCGACTGACGATGATCCCCGCGCACTGCTGCACCAACTCTGCCTGCGAAGTGGCTGGAACTATAAACCACATCACTAAAACCCATATCCCGCGAAATCGGTCCATCGTAGAAGAAGATATCAATGTACGGTAAGCCTTGTGTACTTTCTGAGGTAGTTACACGAGTTGTACTCAACAAAGAAGATGCAATGCTGAGGCTAGGCTTTAAATAACAACGATAGGGACGGGTGGGATCAATCTGACTACCACCAACTTCATGCCATTCATGCTGGGGATCATTTTCATTAGCCAGAGGACGACAACGCTGTGCTTGCGATGGTGCTAAGACAATAAAGCGAATTCCTTGTGCCACTAAAGCTTCTAAAGTGGCATAATCTACAGCCGTTTCCGCTAACCATATACCTTCGGGATCACGACCAAATCGGGATTTGAAGTCTTCTTTACCCCAGCGAATTTGGGTATGTTTATCTCGTTCATTCGCCAAAGGCATGATGATGTGATTATATACTTGCGCGATCGCATTGCCGTGACCATGCAACCTTTGACTACTCTTAGCATCAGCCTCCAAAATCCGCTGATAAACTTCCACATCGTAGCGTTCTAACCACGACATCAGCGTTGGACCGATATTGAAGCTCATGTACTCATAATTATTGACGATCCCCACCAACTCGTTGCGGTCATTTAGCACTCTGGCAAAGGCGTTGGGGCGATAGCATTCCCAATGAATGCGTTCGTTCCAATCATGGAAAGGGGTAGCACTCGGTTGGCGTTCAATCGCATCTAAATAAGGGTTTTCTCGTGGTGGCTGGTAAAAATGACCATGAACCGTTACATATACACCCTGGGACTTTTTCAGGGGATCATTATCAGCAATCTGTTGGGAATCTTGGTGTAATGTCAATGTTGAGCCAGAGCTAACTGGCAGTTCAGCAGCAGAAGTCATGATATTTTTATCCAAAAAAAAATGGTAAATGTGGCGAAAATCTTATTATGTATGCTTTTTACGGTGGTTTTTTCACAAAATCCGGTATAAACAACAGCTATGAAATCCGGCTCAATAGTTATTTTTGCCAAAATAGTTGAAGTTTTCGGAGAAATCTGCATTATCTCGCCGTTATTTCCCGCAAATAAATAGTCATCAACTATGGAATCAAGTCTCTATAGTGGAAATTTTATCACTGGCAACCTTAATCAGCCAATAAAATTAATGGTGTTTTAATGTATTAAAACCCATTTTTGTTATAAAACCCAGGCTTGCATCCATATTTTGGCAACAAAAGATTGCAATAGCTAATTAAATCGCCATCTGATTTTATATCTCTGCTGCTATTATCAAACACAGTAAAATTTGAGAGTATCGTAGAATCAATCTAGTTAAAGATTGCTGTTCCAATTGATCACAAGCATTTGTAACTGATCCCCAAAATTCGAGATGCCAAATGTCAGCTAAAAACATCATTTTTTTCGGCTTGTTACTTTTTATTCCCATTTCCCTAGCTGCTCACTTTCTAGAATGGGGAGACTTAATAGTTTTTATCACCGCTGGACTAGCAATTCTTCCCCTTGCTGGTTGGATGGGTACGGCTACAGAAGAAATTGCCGTAGTTGTCGGTCCTTCATTGGGGGGTTTGTTAAACGCCACCTTTGGTAACGCTACAGAATTGATTATTGCCTTAGTTGCCCTGAATGCTGGGTTAATAGATGTAGTTAAAGCCAGTATCACGGGATCGATTATCAGTAACTTACTCCTAGTCATGGGTTTTTCCATGCTTTTGGGCGGACTGCGTTATAAAGAACAAACATTCCAATCAGTTGTAGCGCGGGTAAATGCTTCATCGATGAATTTGGCAGTAATTGCAATTCTATTACCAACGGCGATGAATTACACATCAGTGGGAATTAATGAAATAACAGTGCAAAATCTTTCCCTTGCCGTTGCTGTGGTGTTAATTCTGGTTTACGCCTTAACCCTGCTATTTTCTATGAAAACCCACGCCTATTTATATGATGTGGGTGTAGCAGAGACAGAAGAAGAACAAGTAGAACCAGAAGTTACCCATGAAAAACCAAATATTTGGTTTTGGACTGCCATACTGCTAGTATCTACCTTACTAGTAGCTTGGGAGTCAGAATTGCTGGTTGAGACTTTAGAAGTAGCCACGTCTAAGTTAGGTTTGACGGCATTATTTACAGGGGTAATTTTACTTCCCATCGTCGGTAACGCTGCTGAACACGCTACAGCCGTCACAGTAGCGATGAAAAATAAAATGGATCTTTCCGTATCTGTAGCTGTAGGCTCAAGTATGCAGATTGCCCTATTTGTCGCCCCTGTTTTAGTGATTGCTGGGCGTTTCATGGGTCAGCCGATGGATTTAGATTTCAATCCCTTTGAATTAGTAGCAGTGGTAGTATCAGTGTTAATTGCCAATAGCATTAGTTCCGATGGTAAGTCTAATTGGTTGGAAGGAACTTTACTTTTAGCCACTTATACGGTTTTGGGTTTCGCCTTCTATTTCCATCCAGTTTAGGTTAGTGGTCGAGCGATACTATTCATCTAATCATTAATTGATTAGACATAAGTAGCTTAGAGACCATAATTATATTTCTGGTTTAGGTAGTTTGATTGGAAACCAGATCTCAATTATCAGAAACTCTTGTGGTGCGGGCCGAAAAGCCCGCCCTAGTTATGCAAATTAAATCTCTAAGAGATTACCAACAAAGAAAAATGATGGCAAGAGATGGAAAACTGCAAAGCTAATGCAATCAGTCTTTGACAATTTCAAATCTAAATTGGTATTATTTGCGGTTGTATTTTACAAATCAAATAAAAGGGCAATCATGCAACTTCTTACGGAGTAAATTATTTTCTTCATCTAGAGTCATACTTTCACTCTCTTTGTTTGTCTACTCCTGGTTTATCCTTATAGGTGCAAGATATGAGATGAACTACAATGACTGAAATTGGCCTGCTGATGACGGGCGTGTTAAACACCACACAACCAACCTTACCTCCTTTACCGGAGCAGCGACCATTTCATCTGGAAAATGGCGTTCACCAGTCAGCAAATAGTCAGTTATCTCAGTTAGTTCCCACTCCTCAAATCACGCCACCTGAATTCATCGAGACAAATGAAAGGGAGAAACCTAAAATCTCAACACTCGCACTCAAACGGGAAAACATACTAAAGCAAATTAGACAAAAGCACCTGTCCCTAGATTCCTTGAAGGTAGCTGAGTCCCAGGATATTTCCATAATAGCTAAGGAAAGTGTCAAGATATCACGATACCAAAGCTATAATCGACCAGCCATGCCGCTTTTGTATTTTGGTAATTCCGGTATGTCCGTGAGAATCTTGCAACGGCTATTAGTTTCCAATGGCTATGGTATCCGCATTGATGGGATTTTTGGACCCCTGACAGAGACAGCGATTAAAGCCTTTCAAAATCAACGCAATTTATTGGTAGATGGTATAGTTGGTCAAAGAACTTGGTGGGAATTAACAATTTAATTACTAGGACAGGTGCTACACCTGTCCTGGTTAATTCGTAATTCGTAATTCGTAAAGCACTTCCCGCTATTGTGAGGTACATATTTAGTGCTGAAAGGGTCGAAAAAGAGGGAGTTTGGGGGGGGGAGACTGTACTTCATAACAGCAGGAACCGCTGTAATAATGCCGACCGCAGGCTACGCCAACATAATTAAGTTTTGCCACGGGGATTTAGACCCTGCCACAAAATTTACTTCTTGATCATCGTGGGGCAAATTAAACCCATAGAAATTATTAAAATAAAAGGGCGAACGATGGGACTTGAACCCACGAATGGTGGTACCACAAACCACTGCCTTAACCACTTGGCTACGCTCGCCATTCACTATCTGAATATAACACGAGTTTGACAAATTGATCAATATTTTTCCAGAATTTTTTCAATTTACTTGTAGTCTTGACAGTATAAGGATCACATCAGATTGAAACTATATGAAAGGCTGGACTATGATTGCTTCTGTAGGAGCCGCAGGAATCGCCGTTTTGGGAGTGGCAATGGCGAATACAAATCCTGAACAGGCTAAATATGAAGAGTATGCAGTACAACGGTTGACAGCTTACTTAAAAACCGATGTTTGCCAAAAAACACCGAATTTCTTGCAAAATCTCATTCAATTTAATTGCAATAAATTGGTTGATTCGGCTAATCCCCAAATCCGAGACATTATTGCTGCGACTACAGCCAGACAGAATTATGTGATTTTTAGCGTCTATCGAACTGAAATAAAAATTGATAATTTATTACCTAACTACAAATTTGAGAGTGTAGGTGCATTTGATAACTTTTATACTTACAAAGCTGAACAGCAATGAGTCCAACAAGTTTAGATTTTGGATTTTAGATTTGTTTTCGCGTTTAAATTTGGGGACTTATCTAAATTCGCGGAGCGTGTTGTAGATAGACGCTGCGCGGCTAAACCTGTTTAAATTTCCAATTTCAAATTCGGTAAACTTCTTTTTTGGGCAACAAAGGGGGCGATAGTTGGGAATACTTATATATAAAGATCCCTAGAAAATCTCCACCTTGTAATGAGTTTCTGTACTGCTTGTCTGTACCCGCAAAATCCAGATACTGCTAAATTTTGTCTTAAATGTGGTAAGCCTTTATTGCTCAAAGAGCGTTATCGCCCACTTTATCCTATTGGACAGGGTGGTTTTGGTAGAACTTTTTTGGCGGTGGATGAACACATTCCCTCCCGTCCCTTCTGCGTGATTAAACAACTTTGTTTTCCAGATGCTGATAGTTCCAGTTTTGGTAAAGCAGCAGAATTATTTCGTCAGGAAGCAGTCCGCTTAGATGAGTTGCAACATCCCCAAATTCCCCAATTGTTTGCACATTTTGAACAAGATCATCAGTTGTATTTGGTACAGGAATTAATTACCGGACAGACATTAGCACAGGAATTGCAACAGCAGGGTGTATTTAGTGAAGCACATATCTGGCAATTGCTCCAAGATTTATTACCCGTACTGCAATTTATTCATTCTCGACAAGTGATTCACCGGGATATTAAGCCAGCAAATATCATGCGAAAACGCTTATCAGAGAATTTAGGATCGATTGATATTGCAGTTCCTCCACAAATTTCTGAAACTGCTTTATTCAATAAAGGTTCTACTATTACTGTCGATAACATCGAATCTTTATTTCCTCAACCAAAGCGAGGTAAAGCAGTACCCAATAGTCAGATTCAGCCAACGAATACCATAGAACTATCTACACGTGGGAATTTAGTATTGATTGATTTTGGCGTTGCTAAACAAATCACCAGTACAGCTTTGGTAAATACTGGGACAACAGTAGGTAGTGCCGAATATATGGCTCCTGAACAAATGCGGGGTAAAGCCTTACCAGCGAGTGATCTCTATAGTTTGGGAGTGAGTTGCATTTACTTATTAACTGGCATTTCACCCTTTGATTTATTTGATGTTACTAGCGATCGCTGGATATGGCGAGATTATTTACTTCCTGGCAATACTGTTACAGAAAACCTGGGTGTAATTCTCGATCAACTCCTGCAAAATGCCCTTCCCCAACGCTACCAATCTGCTACTGAAGTTCTAGCAGCAATTAATACAAAAGCCAACCCAGTTAAGCAGCAGCCAGTTAATACCCTGTATTCAGCCGCAGGAGTTGATTACAAGCGGTTACGAAATTTACTCGCTACTAGGCAATGGCAAAAAGCAGACCAAGAAACCTGGATAGTGATGTGTCAGGTTTTATCCAAGCCAGCTGGTAGCTATTTATTTAATAGTGATTTGGAAAACTTGCCCTGTGAAGATTTACAGATAATTGATCAATTATGGAAAAAATACAGCCAAGGGCATTTTGGTTTCACGGTGCAAACACAAATTTACCTAAGCTGTGGCAGCGACTATGGGCAGTTTTGCGCCGCTGTTGGCTGGAGTTTGACTAAATCTAACTCTCCCACTCACAATTTCTTGTTTATTTGGTCAGTACCTAAGGGAAACTTACCCTCTCACTCGTGGGCTGGTGGAACTCAATTATGGCGACACATGAATGCTTTAACGACAAAGCTGTTAAGTAATTCGTAAACAGGGAACAGGGAACAAAGGTAGAGTCGGTGCATTCTATGTGTCGGTTGGATGATGTTTTTGGTAAAAGATCATTGCGAAAATACAACTTTAGGACTTACCTGTCAATGACTGACTTAGTTTTACCTGAAACCATACAAAGTGTTTTAGACAAATACATCGAGCCAGATGATATTTTTTGTGCAATACTTCCGGCAGTTGGAGAAGTATTACAGTGCGATCGCTGTTTTCTGTACTTGAGAAACCCTCAAACCAAGTTTGGCAAAATCGCCTATTGCTGGCGACGAAATCAAAATATTCCAGATATTACAGACTTTCAATGGAAGTTAGAGCCACCATCATTACCCCAAGCAGACCCCTTATTTGCTGCGGCACTGCGAACAGAAGCTTCCATTTATATTGAAGATGTGGAAACTGCCAGCCCAAAAATTGTAAATCAAGAGTTTGAGCGCAAAAACTTTGGACACCGCGCCTTGATTCATGCTCACTTATGCCAAGATGGTCAACTTTGGGGAATTTTGCAGCCATGTGTCTTTAATCAGAACCGAATTTGGTCAGATTATGACCATGCTGTTATCACTCAATTAGAAAGTGAATTAACACCTTTAGCCGTCACCTACATCACCAACCATCAAAAGCACGGAGAAGCACAAAGCCATAAGAATCACTTAAGTGGCTGACTCAACTAGGGAATATCTCCAAGATGGGAATGGCGATCGCATCTCTACTTAAGGCAATTGTTGAAAATGATGGCTAAATGTTGTGGCTCGCAACTTTTTTCATGGCTGCTCATTGAACCAGGTTAAAATTTACGTAATATTCACTACTAAATTTGTACCTTTGCCTATGCCTTCTGCCTATCTTTTGGTATCTCACGGAAGTCGTGATCCACGTCCAGACATCGCTATGCAGGAACTTGCCAAGCTTGTAAGTCAGAAGCTACCAAGTGGTGAAAATTTAGTAGGGACAGCGACATTAGAGGTAAATGAGCAACCTTTACACCAGCAGATTCAAGATTTTGCTGAAAGTGCTTTGGCCTATGGGTACAACTGCCTGAAGATTATACCGTTATTTCTTTTGCCGGGAGTTCATGTGATGACCGATATTCCCGCAGAAATAGCACTGGCAAAAAAGGCACTGGGTCAAGATATGATCATTGACCTGAAACCATATTTAGGCAGTCATCCCGATTTAGAGAAATTGCTGATGCCGGCAATGGCTAACATCAAAGTAGAAGCATCAATTTTGTTATCTCATGGTAGCCGTCGTTCTGGTTCCCAACAACCTGTAGAAAATATGGCAGCGAGTTTGGGAGCAATAGCTGCTTATTGGTCTGTACTGCCGAATTTAGAGTCAAGAGTGAAAGAGTTAGTCGCTGGTGGTTATAGACAAATTGCGATTCTGCCATACTTTTTATTTACTGGTGGCATAACCGATGCGATCGCCAAATCAGTAGAAGCGCTAAAATTACAATTTCCAGAGGTGACATTTCAATTAGTGCCACCTCTGGGAGCAAGTGCAGAACTAGCTGATTTAATTTGCGATTTATCAACAGAAGAGGAAAAAGTTTTTGGGTAAGGTTTATTTAGTCGGTGCCGGACCTGGTGATCCCGGACTCATGACTCTAAAAGGAAAAGGCTTGTTGCAATGTGCAGATGTAGTTATCTATGATGCCTTGGTAAGTCCGGCAATTCTGGAAATGATTAATCCCCAAGCCGAGCAAATCAACGCAGGTAAGCGGATGGGGAGACATTCACTGTTGCAGGAAGAAACCAGTCAACTGCTGATTGAAAAAGCTCAGGATCATGCCATTGTCGTGCGCTTGAAAGGTGGCGATCCCTTTATATTTGGGCGCGGTGGCGAGGAAATGGCAGAATTGGTAGAAGCCGGAATTCCCGTGGAAGTTGTGTCAGGGATCACAGCCGGAATTGCGGCAGCAGCTTATGCTGGTATTCCCTTGACTCATCGTCTGTATAGTTCATCAGTGACATTTGTAACGGGTCACGAGTCGGCGGGTAAATATCGACCGGCAGTTAACTGGCAAGCGATCGCTCAAGGTTCAGAAACAATTGTGATTTATATGGGTATCCACAATCTACCTTATATTGTGGAGCAGTTAACATTGGCTGGATTAAGTGTAGAGACGGCGATTGCTTTGGTACGATGGGGTACTCGTCCAGAACAAGAAGAATTAATTGGTGAATTGGGAACAATTGTCGAGCAAGTAGAAAAGACTGGTTTTAGCGCCCCGGCGATCGCAGTAATTGGAGCGGTTGTGAAGATGCACAGTATTTTAGCTGGATGTCGTCCAGTGTCATCTTGACTGTAAGGATTTTAAATCATGTGCTGAAAGATAATTTTTAGCAAGTCACCTTGATTAACAGGCTTAGTCATGCAACCAGAAGCTCTGACTAGCTTGGCTTTGGCTCTATCCATCAAGCTGGGTTTTTCTGTCACCATAATCACCGGTGTATTTTTAAAGAATGCCTGTTTCCGCAATAAAGCGCATATTTCATACCCATCTAAATTAGGCATTGTCACATCCAGTAAAATCATATCTGGTTTGACGCGGAAAATTTCCATTAAAGCTTTTAAAGAATCGGTAACACCAATTACAGAAAATATTTGCTCATCTAAAAAACCTCTAATGGTATTTAAGACTATGGGACTATCATCTACACAAAAAATTGTGTAATTTCTTTTGTCAGTAGGTCGTGAGTAGCTTTGTTTGTGTCTGTCCGCAGTGACTTGTCTATTACTAATTGGGGGTAATTGTACTTCTGTTGTGGTGCGTGTCTTGGACTGATTCTGCTGCCAAAACTGCTCCCGCGAAATTTTTACACCTGCTTCACACTTTTCGACTAATAAGCGCAAGTTCAAATGACAAAACTTGGGTAGATCATCCAGAAAGCTCTCAGGGATAAATTCATAACTCCCTTCTTCTATTTTCAGAAACGAATCTAGAAATTCTAGAGACAATTGCTCAATTAGCATTGCGGCTTGTAACGGGCTAAGATATTTCTCGTTAACTAGCCAGCAAATAGCCAAATAATCTGGATTCGGTATCGATTGATTTTCCACACCTCTTTCAAAGATTGTCTGCAACTGCTCATTAATCTCTCTCGGCAGAGTAGAATCTTGTTGACTTAATCGCTGCAAGTTTCTATATAGCGGCTCAAACATTTGTTCTGAGTAACAAGCATAAATGAGCTTACCCTCTTGTACATATATAGACCAAGCCCCTGAAGTGCTAAATACTTGTAGACAACCAGTCACAGACTTGCTGGTGATTTTTTTCAACAGTGATAGGGGTTGTAGCTTTTGGAAAAATCTGTATCTACTAATAGGAAGCGTTTTCATTAGCACGGCTCTAAGCTCAAATAAAAATTTTCAACTACAATTTGTGAACCACCCGTTGGGGATTCACACCGGTCTAAAGTGGACGTACTGCCAGATCAAGATAACGGTTTATATTGGGGTGAGTATAGCAAGTCCTGATCCAGATCACACAATACCCAACACCCCACACCCCACACCAAACTTGCCAAGCCCAAAGTTGGAAATTGTTTTCAGAAAACAGTATTCCAAAAATCAGATTTCATTTCTGTATTTTTCGCTAGACTGGCTCATAGGAGTGAATTTAACAGTGTATGGCAGTTAACTTACTTGTAGAGGCTCTTAACAGGCAACAGGGAAAGAACTGAGATTAATGTGTAGGTCTTTTTTCAGCGCAGAGTGCAGGCCACTTTGGCTATAGCTTACATGGTGTATGACTCCTACGTCGTCACGCAAGCTATAGCCATAGGCTCCTGTAAGGGATACACAACAATCAAATAGAAGTTTTTGATCAGTTTGATGATGGGGTTAAGTTTTCCACAAAGAAGGTGAAAGTTATTGAAGCTATTGGTGGCGGTTTTCAATTCCCCAACATAGGCCTGATATAGCAGGTGACTGGATTGAAAGTCTTTCTGTGTCTAGGTTTATCAACGGCTCTAGCGTAGCGTATGGCTAACGCTGCGCTATCAGTTAATGTCCTCAGCACCATGTCCGTTGCTATAACTCTTCACTTTTCTTTGTTTACTGATTTAAACTTCTGACTTTCTACCTGGTAAGGAAAATCTGACAGTTTTCTTTGCTAGTTTGCGAGATGGAAAATGACCATAACAAATAAAAAAAACGCCTTTACGCTTCTATAACTATGTTTTAGTCATTTTTGGTAGTGCAGTGTCATTTGCGTAGTAAATACCTAAAAAAGAGCCATGTTTAGCCCAATGTGTAGATGCTAAGTAATTACTTCCTAAATTTCAGGTTACTCTAGATTTATCAAAGAAATAAAAAAGTATTTTAAAACTATTGTGAAAAATTGAAGTTGTTAGGAAAACGCTAGAAGTGATGATGACTCTATTTGTTCAGTAGTTTCTTCTAGAAGAGTTTCCGTGTTTCCAAATAATAGGAATTAAAAGACACCGAATTAAGTAAAAATTACCTCCATTATTTATTTTAATGATCATCTCACTAAAATCTTTGAGAAAAAGCATTGATTTGTAGTAAGCTGTTGTACCTATAAGACGCAGCGGTTTGATTTTGGTAAGAGCTTTAACTTTTCTACTTCTGCTCCTGGATAGAAAGCTCTAGCGCTGTTTCAAGATATAAATCAAATGTGGAATACAGCTTACCTGTTAGATGTTGTGGAAAGAAAATCTCCAGCTAATACAGTAGTAGTTTTATTTCTTTCAGCTTCGAGAATTCACCATCAGGATGTTTATGGTGTTACCAAACATGAAACAGCCCCAGTATGTGTATTTCTAATTCCCAATTTAAAATCAGTATCCGGTGCGATCGGCAACTGCTGATGTTGTTAAAATCAGTACAGACCTCACGAATCTAGCAGTTTAAATTTAAGCAATTGTGACCGCAATTAATCTCCAAGTCGAAGAAAAAAGTGACCGCCTTGATCGTTACTTGTCAGAAGAATTACCAGACTTATCCCGGTCTCGTATTCAACAGTTAATTGAACAGGGTCATATCCAACTCAATGACAAAGTATGCACATCTAAAAAAATTCATCTCAAAGCAGGCGATCGCATAATTCTGGAAATTCCTGCGGTGCAACCTTTGCAATTGGTAGCAGAACATATCCCTTTAGACATTCTCTATGAAGACGACCAGTTACTTATTGTCAATAAACCCGCAGGCTTGGTAGTTCATCCTGCACCCGGTCATCCAGATGGTACTTTGGTGAATGCGTTATTAGCTCACTGTCCTAATTTACCGGGAATCGGTGGCGTTCAACGTCCGGGTATTGTCCATCGATTGGATAAGGATACTACTGGAGCGATCGCTATTGCTAAAACCGATCTCGCTTATCAACACATCCAAGCACAACTCAAAGCAAAAACCGCCAGAAGAGAATATTTGGGTGTGGTTTACGGTGCGCCAAAGACTGAGAATGGGATTATAGACTTACCCATTGGTCGCAGTCCCCAAGATCGTAAAAAAATGGCAATTATCCCCATAGAACAAGGGGGAAGATCAGCAATAACTCATTGGCAAATTCAAGAACGCCTGGGTAACTACACATTAATCCACTTTCAATTAGAAACAGGACGCACTCATCAGATTCGTGTCCACAGCGCCAAAATCGGTCATCCTATTGTCGGCGACCCTATTTATAGTTCTGGTCATTCCGTGGGGGTAAATTTGCCTGGTCAAGCATTGCACGCTTGGAGACTCAGGTTACAACATCCAGTAACTGAAGATTGGATTGAAGCCACCGCAACTCTTCCCCACACCTTAATGACCTTGTTAGAAATTCTCCGTCGTCGATGATTGGGGATTGGGGATTCTTCACATCTTCCCCATCTCCCCTGAGAGGACTATGAAAAAGGCTCGTAAAAATATTTAGAAATGTAACATTTACATTGTTTAACAAAACCTGGCGAAACTGTAACCTGCACCAAAACTTGTAAAATAAAGTCCTGATATGGGTTTGGAGAAATCTTAAGATAATATTAAAGCATTAAAATTGCCGCCAATATTTGCATATTGTAAAGTTTTGTAACGAAAATATCCGCATTTTCTCAGTCAAAGTCCTTGTATGTAAAGGAGTTGAGGCTTTTCTTATTGCCACATCTTATTTATTCATAATTTGTAATAAATAAAGGATCTATAGCATTGTATAAACTAATCTGAAGGGGTCAGACAACAGATAAAAGTTAAACGATGCAGCTAATTCACCAGATTTAGTTGTTTCTCATAAAATTACCTCTGATTCTCATAATTTCTGGCACATCATCATTGCTGAAGGATTGAGAACCCAAGTAGAGAAGCAGTTTAATTGCAGTTTGCTGTCAGCCAGTTTCAAATTGATAAAACATCCGTAGTTTTAATCAAAACATCTCTCAACTAAGTAATTAGGAGATTAAAGCCCATGACATTAGATGTATTTTCCAAGGTTGTTTCTCAAGCCGACTCTAGAGGCGAATTCTTAAGCACCGAACAACTAGATGCTTTGACAGCAGTTGTTAGCGCAGGTAGCAAGCGTTTAGACACCGTTAATCGCATCACCAGTAACGCTTCCGCAATTGTTACCAACGCTGCTCGTTCTTTGTTTGAAGACGAACCTAGCTTGATCGCTCCTGGTGGTAACGCTTACACCAACCGTCGCATGGCTGCTTGCCTACGCGACATGGAAATCATCTTACGCTATGTTACCTACGCCACATTGGCTGGTGATGCAAGTGTATTGGATGATCGTTGCTTGAACGGCCTACGCGAAACCTACCAAGCTTTGGGTACTCCTGGTGCTTCTGTAGCTAAAGGTGTTGGCAAAATGAAAGATGCAGCAATCTCCATTGTTAACGATCCTAACGGGATCACCAAGGGTGATTGTAGCTCTCTAGTTTCTGAATTGGCTAGCTATTTTGATCGCGCTGCAGCAGCTGTTGCGTAATAACTTCAAATAGCCTAGAGGCTAAAAAAACGGAGATTTTCTCCAAGTAAAAAAAGCTAAGAAACAATTAAGGAGATATATAACCATGAAAACACCAATTACCGAAGCAATTGCAGCAGCTGATACCCAAGGACGTTTTCTGAGCAACACTGAATTACAAGCAGTTAATGGCCGTTTTGTACGTGCTATTGCCAGCATGGAAGCTGCTCGTGGTTTAACAGCTAACGCTCAAAAATTGATTGATGGCGCAACCAGTGCTGTATATCAAAAATTCCCTTACACCACCTCTACATCAGGCCCTCAATTCGCATCTGACAGCCGTGGTAAGTCCAAGTGTGCGCGTGACGTTGGTCACTACCTACGCATCGTTACCTACAGCTTAGTTGCTGGTGGTACAGGTCCTTTGGATGAATTCTTGATTGCTGGTTTGGCTGAAATCAACAGTGCATTTGATTTGTCTCCTAGCTGGTACGTAGAAGCTCTGAAGTACATCAAGAGCAATCATGGCTTGAGCGGACAAGCTGCTAACGAAGCTAACACCTATCTTGACTACGCAATCAACGCTCTCAGCTAGATAGCGTCATGCCCGGAGAGGGATACAAGTGCTGGATGGAATCAACCCTTCGGGGTTAGCCAGTGGCTCATGGGCAAGTTCCCAAGACCGCGCTGGAACACCTAGCAGTTGGATCTGGCTCCGGGCATAGTTTTATGTAGGCATAAATAACAAGCTTTATTCAGCCAGCACTCGGTCATAAACACCGTAGAGCAAATAAAATAGGGGAAAAAAAATGGCAATTACAACAGCAGCATCCAGGCTGGGAACAGAGCCTTACAGCGAGGCACGTCGAGTTGAAATGCGCCCCAACGCCAGCCGTGAACAAGTCGAATTGGTAATCCACACCGTTTATCGACAAGTATTAGGAAATGACTATATATTGGCATCAGATCGACTGATCAGCGCCGAATCACTTTTGCGCGATGGCAACCTAACAGTGCGTGAGTTCGTGCGGAGTGTTGCTAAATCAGAACTCTACAAAGCCAAATTCTTTTATAACAGTTTCCAAACTCGGTTGATAGAACTCAACTATAAACATTTGTTGGGTCGCGCTCCCTATGATGAGTCTGAGGTGACATACCACTTAGACTTATACATTAACAAGGGTTACGACGCTGAAATTGACTCCTACATTGATTCTCCAGAGTATCAAAATAGCTTTGGAGACAATGTCGTTCCTTACTACCGTGGTTTTGATACTCAAGCAGGGCAGAACATCGCTGGCTTTAACCGGATGTTTAGATTATACCGGGGTTATGCTAATAGCGATACCGCTCAAGTTGAAGGAACTAGATCTCGGTTAGCACAGGAGTTGGCAAGTAATAAGTCTTCTTCAATTGTTGGCCCTTCAGGCAGCAACGATAACTGGGGTTTCCGTGCATCTGCGGATAATGCTCCTAAGCAGAATTTGGGTAACGCTGTAGGGCAATCAGATCGTGTTTACCGAGTCGAAGTAACAGGTATTCGCAGTCCAGGCTATCCCAGCGTGCGACGGAGTAGCACAGCATTTATCGTACCTTACGAACGACTGTCTGGCAAGATTCAGCAAATTCACAAGCAAGGCGGGAAAATCGTCAGCATCACATCAACGTAAGGTGAATTTTAGATTTTAGGTTTTAAATTTTGGATTGTACCCACGGACGAATTCGTGAGCTAGTGAATTTGAGATTATTTCAGTAGCAAAAAAATCTGAAATCGGCTTTTCTGAAATCTAAAATTGACTTTTTGTCGGCAAAATTCATCAAGAGGAGATTAGAAGCAATGTTCGGTCAAACCACACTTGGTGCTGGTAGCGTTTCTTCATCTGCAAGCCGAGTATTTCGTTACGAAGTAGTAGGCTTGCGCCAAAATCAAGAAACCGACAAAAATCAATTCAATATTCGTCGTAGTGGTAGCGTGTTCATCACCGTACCCTATAGCCGGATGAACGAAGAAATGCAGCGGATTACCCGTCTAGGTGGCAGAATCGTCAAGATTGAATCATTGACTTCAGCAGAGGAAAACTAACGCCCTGGCAATGATAGAACCCAGTGCAGAAGAATACTTGGTGGAAAACGGGATACAGTTAACACCAGAGATAGCAATCTCAAATCTGCAATCACCAGATTTGAGTCTCCGCTATTATGCTGCTTGGTGGTTGGGTAAGTTTCGGATCAGTCAGCCAGAAGTTGTAGATGCACTCATTGCCGCGTTAGAAGATGAAGCCGACAAAACAGAACTCGGTGGTTATCCCTTACGACGCAATGCAGCCCGAAGCTTAGGAAAATTGGGAAATGCCAAAGCTATACCAGCATTGATTCAGTGCTTAGAATGCTCTGATTTTTATGTCCGTGAAGCAGCAGCCCAATCGCTGGAAATGCTCCGCGCTTCAACAGCAATACCTGCACTGATGAAACTGCTTGATGGCGGTGTTTCTCAAGCTGTGCAAGTACCTGGCCGTCCTCATCTAGCCCAGCCTTATGAAGCAGTTTTAGAAGCCTTGGGAGCTATTGGTGCCACTGAGGCTATTTCCCTGATTCAGCCTTTTCTCAACCATCCGGTTCCACGAGTACAATGCTCTGCCGCAAGAGCTATGTACCAACTGACACAAGATACCAAGTATGGTGATCTGTTGGTGAAAATGTTGGCAACAGGTGATTTGAAATTGCGCCGTGTTGTTTTGGGGGACTTGGGGGCAATCGGGTATTTAGCAGCCGCAGATGCGATCGCACAATCTCAGGCAGAAAATAGCTTTAAACTTATTGCCCTCAAAGGATTGCTAGAGCATCAACTTCCAAATAAGTTCGATGATATTGGTATTTCTGATGAGGCCGTCAGAGTAATGAACCTGATGGATTCACTGTTGTAGTCAGTGGTAGGGGCGGGGTTTCCCCGCCTACAAAGTTGTTTTTTACTACTGACAAGTGACAAATGGATGAACTAATTCGTGCTGTCACTCTAGCGGAAACACCAGCTCAAATGGTGATAGCCGTGCAGAACCTAGTAGCAGCCAAAGATGCCGCAGCAATTCCCACCTTAATTGCTGTTTTTGGTTATAACAACCCAGGGGCAGCAGCGGTGGCAGTAGCTGGATTGACCGAATTGGGGGATATAGCAGTACCACAATTGCTAGAGCAGATAGATGATTATAACTATGGCGCACGGGCTTATTCGATTCGCACTTTAGCAGCGATCGCAGATCCCCGTGCAATAGACGTATTAATCACAGTTGCTACTACTGACTTTGCGCCTAGTGTTCGCCGTGCAGCTGCTAAAGGACTCGGAAACTTACACTGGCATAAGTTAGATGTTCCCGAAAGTCAAACAGCCATCAACCGCGCCTTAGATACACTGCTGTTAATCTCCCAAGACACAGACTGGTCAATTCGTTATGCTGCCGTTGTCGGTTTACAAGCTTTAGCGAAAATAGCCGATGTGAGACAGTCTATTTTGACTAAACTCCCAGAAATGTTGGCTAATGATGACGAAAAGGCAGTCCGCGCCCGCGTTCAGTTGGCTTATACCAATTGTGGATTTTAGATTTGGGATGAATAGGCTTTTTCCAGAATCTCAAAAAATACTAACTATACCAACTTGGTATTACCATCAATAGACTGCTTTATTTAGCATAAAAAAAGGTAAAAGTAAAGATGTCAATACCACTGCTAAAATATTCACCCTCCTCGCAAAACCAGCGGGTAGATGGCTACGAAGTTGCCAACGAAGATACTCCAACTATTTACTGCTTGAATACTGCCACCTCAGATGCAGATATTGACAGCATCATCTGGGCAGCATATCGGCAGATTTTCAGCGAACACCTAATTTTAAAGAGCAATCGCCAAAGCTTTTTAGAATCGCAAATGCGAAACCGGGCAATTAACGTTCGGGATTTTATTCGGGGTTTAGGTAAGTCAGAAGTATTCCGTACTCAAGTAGCAGACCTCAACTCTAACTATCGCTTAGTAGATATCATCTTAAAGCGGTTTTTAGGCAGGGCTGCCTACAACAAAGACGAAGAAATTGCTTGGTCAATTGTGATTGGGACAAAAGGCTTACATGGCTTCATCGATGCTTTGTTAGACTCTGACGAGTACCTGGAAAACTTTGGTGATGACATTGTACCGTTCCAACGTCGCCGCTTTGGAGAACGCCCCTTTAACTTAGTCAATCCCCGCTACGATGGCTACTGGCGCGATCAACAAAATATTCGCTACATGGGTGGTCGTTCCTTCTACAGCGCTCGCACTTCCGGATCTCTCACCACAGAAGATATTCGGCGGGCAATTCCTGCTAACTTCATGGCAATGGCAGGAAACATTATCCTGACTGAACGTAACTATCAGCGCACAATTGCCTCGGTTACTTCCCAAATCAAAACCCTGGAAATTCCCGAAACCACCCGCGAAATAGGTACAGAGCAACCAACTATCAAACCTGTAGCAGTTGCCTTACCCTATCGTTACATACCAGGAACCCAGAGGAATTAGGTTATTCGTCGTTAGTCATTACTAAAAGTAACTGACAACTTACCAATCACAACACCCCTGAAATATGGCAATACCTTTACTAGAATATAAACCCAGTTCACAAAACCAGCGTGTTGCTGGTTACGAAGTTCCCAACGATGACACCCCCAGAATTTACCGCATAGAAGACTATGCTACCGGTGGCGAAGTTGAAGAATTAATTTGGGCGGCTTATCGGCAATTGTTCAGCGAACACGTCATCCTGAAATTCTACCGTCAAATTAATTTAGAATCTCAGGTGAAGAATAAAGCCATCACCGTGCGGGACTTAATCCGGGGTTTGGCTAAGTCTGAGGCTTTCCAAAGTTTGGTAATTCAGACCAACTCCAACTATCGCTTGGTTGAACTTGGCCTCAAGCGGTTGTTAGGACGCGCGCCTTACAATAAAGATGAAGAAATTGCTTGGTCAATCAAAATTGCTACCGTTGGTTGGGGTGGTTTTGTTGATGCTTTGCTAGATTCTGAAGAGTATCTCAGCAGCTTTGGTGAAAATATTGTTCCCTACCAACGGCGACGCTATAAAGATAGACCTTTTAATTTGGTCACACCCCGCTATGCTAACTACTGGCGCGACAAGCTAGAAGATGCCCGCTACAAGCCAGGAAGTATCCAAGACTTCTTCAAAATGGCTAATTCTATCAGCATTAGAACTGTCACCAACACACCAGTTAGTACTGCGAACATTACAATTCCTGATACCAGCAGGGAAACTAAGCCCCAAGGTATTCCGGTTTCCGTCAGTCCCAGCGCTAATTTTCCAGTGCGTTAAATCTGGGAAAGAAATAGGTGTGTAACCTAATGCGGGAAAATAGATAAAGCGTGAATGAGGAATCTGAGCAATCAAGCCTCTTTCAGTTTTCAAAGTTTAATTTCTTAATTAAGAGGAATAACGCAGCATGGCACTGCCATTACTTCAATACAAACCAACCACTCAAAATCACCGCGTTAGCAGTTTTGGTGTTGCTGACCAAAATGAAGATACTCCATATATCTACCGTGTAGAAGATGTGAGTTCTTACACGGACATCCAAAGCATCATTTGGGCGGGTTATCGCCAAATTTTCAGCGAACATGAAATTCTCAAGTTTAACCGTCAAAAAACTCTAGAATCTCAGCTGAAAAATGGCTCTCTCTCCGTGCGGGACTTCATCCGGGGTTTAGCTAAATCTGAGGCTTTCTATCGTTTAGTTGTCTCCGTTAATAACAACTATCGTCTAGTAGATATCACCCTCAAGCGCCTTTTGGGTCGTTCTGCTTACAACAAAGCTGAAGAAATTGCTTGGTCAATTGTCATTGGTACAAAAGGTTTTAGCGGCTTTGTTGATGCTTTATTAGACAGCGAAGAGTACACCAACAGCTTTGGCGACAACACTATCCCTTACCAACGCAAGCGTGGAGAAGGTCGTCCCTACAACTTAGTGACACCTCGCTACGGTGAAGACTTCCAAGAAACAGCAGGTACAGTCACAACCGACTGGCGCTTTACTTTGGAAAAATACTACACCCGCAAGGCTAAGGAAAAACGACTGGCAGAAGGCGATCCTGGCAAATATGCGGATATGGCTGCGTCACTTTCTAACAAGGGTAATTACGCACAAAAGCTATCTGCATTTGACATTGATTACCTGAATGCAGTTCCTTATCGTGGTAGACGCTAAGAATTGGTAGTTTGCTAAAATTCTATACTGGGTCTGGTTTTTGCGTTGATGTAATGATGGGTTTGCAGGTTTTCTGTTACTTAGAAGTTATGTTAAGTGAAAGCTAGACCCAGTGGTTTTTTGTAGGGTATCAATTTCTGCCTGAATATTCAAACGGGCTGATGGTTCAGCCACTTCTAACATGTTTTAGTAGGTGAGGCCACTAGCATAAAATTCAACCCCTCAAAACTTTTCAAATAGCCTCTTAGATTTGGAAGATATGCATTAATATCCGCCTTCCTAATTGATTAAGTATTTCCTGTACTAAACGCTGGGCTTCTGGTTGCAAAACCAGTTGAGATAATTCATTGATAGAGATAAAGTCTAAAGGGTTAATGAGTAACAATTTACCTATAAATTGCTGAATATTCTGCCAACTGTTATTTAGTCTCGTCGTGTTAGGGAAAGGAGTAATTATTGCTCTCGTCCACATCATGACCTCCTCGAAAGTTTCTTTTGAGAGATTTTCTACCTTGGTAACAACTTCATTAACTAGAACATGACGTAATGGATCTCCTTGAGGAGAGTATAAAAACTCTAACATTCGCTCTGATGTCAGGTAGAGGTTAAAATCATCACTTTGAGAAATATTATTTAATAAATCTGACGCTAGATCCCATTGAATAGTCTTGTTGTTCAAACAGAAATTGTTGAGAGCATCCCATAACACAGGCGATCGATTGGTTAATACCCATTGTGCAATATAGGGATACCCGACTTTGTAAGCCTGAAAATCGGGATTAAATTTGAGAGCTATTCCTTCTATGGTGGCAAAGCATCTAAAAACCAACACGTAGAATTTAGGAATTTGCCAGGAATATTCGTAAATTAAACTTAATAGCTTCTCAAACATTTGCTTGAAGCCCAATTCAGCGATACTAGTTTCCCGAATATTGCCAAACATCTCAGTCAGTTTGGGAATTAAGGGAACTAAGTCAGTTCCTGGGGGTAGAAATTCCAATAAAACAAGGTCTTCAGCAAGGGCTGGAAAATCACCAGTCACCAAATGTAAAAAGAAGATAATCAACAAGTCACGCGTCTCTGGTTCAACTTCGCTCATCATGCCAAAGTCCAGGTACGCTAATTTCCCATCTGGGGTTACTAGTACATTACCAGGGTGAGGATCGGCATGAAAAAACCCGCCTTTGAGGAGTTGTTGTAAAGCAAATTTAAATTCTAAAGAAATTAAATCAGCAGGGTCTAATCCTTGGCCGCGAATCACTTCAGTTGAGGTGATTTTTGCGCCATTGACCCACTCCATTGTCAGGACTCGACTCGTGGTGTACGTTGAGTAGATGCGTGGCACATAAATTTGCGGCAAATCACCGTAGAGTTGGGCAAATTTCTGGGCATTTAAACCTTCTTGGACATAGTCCATCTCTTTAAAGATACTATTAGCAAGTTCATCGGTCAAAGCTCTAATATTGGTGTGGATAAATGAAATATTTTTTTGTACCCAAGTTGATAATTGCTGTAGTAAGTAAATATCTAGAACAAGGATATCGATAATTCCAGGTCGTTGCACCTTGACAGCGACGATTTCACCTGTTTTGAGTTTTCCCTTGTAAACTTGTCCTAAAGAAGCAGCAGCTACAGGTTCGGGATTCAGTTCGGCATAGATTTGGTCATAGGGACATCCGAGTTCTTCTTCTATTACCTTATAAGCTTGGTCATTAGAGAAGGGGGGCAATCGGTCTTGCAGACTTGCGAGTTCGTCCACATAAATAGGTGGTATGAGATCGGGACGACAAGAAAGTACTTGTCCCAATTTGATGAATGTAGGACCTAACTGAATCAGCTTCTGCACTAAGATTTTGGCTCTTAGCTGCTGATTTCGTAGCAAGCGCCCAGTTAGCCAGTCCCATACCAGGAGAATACCGAACCAGAAAAACGAATTTAAAATAGTCAAGCGACGTGACCAAAGTTTCCCAGGCGGCTGGCTATGGTTGGCAATAGCGGCAAGATTATCTGGTAATGGTACTGTACTATGTTTCATTTTTAAGTATAAAATTCATAAGAGTAGTATAAGGTAACAAACAAAGAAGTCCACCACCAAAATATACTAATTTGGTAGTGGAAGAAATGCGACTCTGGTAGCGAAGACTGCAAGAATTCCAAAAATATGGGAGGAATTAGAGCAAATTTTTTTGTCCAATCCCTCATTCCTAGTCTCGTTTACTTGATGATAGTTATATCTTCATCAATCTTGACGCTGCTGGTATTTTTATTACCATTTAAGTCGCTGATTTTTTGAGCGGGATCGACATCTCTTCTCTATTCCTCTCGTAGCAGTTCGAGCAGAAAAGGACGTGCAATATCCTTAAGGGGACGAGCCAACTGATCCCAAAATTGTTTCTGCTCCGTCAATAATTGAAGATAAGTTTCGGGGCTGTGCGGCATGGGAACGGTAAAAGGGATAGTTAAAAGTCCGGGAATCGAGATAGACGCGCTTTGACCACCGGGTCCGGCAACTGCAATGGGTTCGCCTCCGTTAGCATACTTGCCCAGGAAAAGATTCCCTATTTGTAGTCCTTCAGGAGCGATCGCAGAGATAGGGAAGGGAGGATCGTAAGGATATGTGGGAACTATATCCAAAGCATTTTCGATACGATAACAAAGTTCTGCTCCTATTTGCTGGTTGTAGAAATCTATAAATGCTTGATTGCCAATTTTAGGTGATGCGATCGCATAAACTTTGATCAGGAATCCCCCAGCGTCAGCAGAACCGAACCAACGTCGTAGCGATAAACCAACGACTTGGCACAAGGCTGCACCCAAGCTGAAACCAGTTACCCATACCTCTATGGGTTCAGTTAACGGTGATAGCTTAGATAAAAGCTGTTCCTCAAGAAATTGTAAAATTTGCTCCAGTTCTTCATCGTTATCAATTTCACCGTCGGCAAGGACTTTCGCAACTAAATCTTGAGCTTGTTGCTCAAACTCTGTTCCCAGTCGGATTGATCCCACATCAGCTAAAGCCGTAATACAGGCAAATTTTCGTAGGGGAGGTAACTGATGGATCTGCCGGAAATCTGAGGGTTTTAGCTCACCCCGCAGAGTCTTAAAGAAGTATTGAATTTCATCAGCCACCGCCTCACAGGCCAGATGAATCCCTTGCACGACTTTTGCCCCTGGGACAGTCACAGCGCCGTAATTAATCAGTTTCCAATCGAAATCAGAAATTATATTATCTAGGCTGACAACGCTATCTTTAGTACCAAAGGATGTGCCTCTTAAGGAAATTGCGTACTGATGAGCAACTGCCGATTGCGTATTTTTGAGAATTAATCCCCGAATATTTGTGGCATCATTACGGATGGTGTGAACTAACTCCCATCCCTGATTCTTATAGGTAGCCTTATAAAATTTCTTTAGCTCTTCATCGTCTACACTGTCATCATCATACTCGAAAAAATCAAATGCATATTTAGAAAGAGTTGTCATCAGGATAGCTTCATCAAAACTAAAGCCTTTACGCAACTTCAAGACTGGTTGACTGAGTTGTTGATTTTCTGGCGTAACTAAGGATTCCGGCGGTTGTACTAGTTCAGCTGGTTGTTGATTTTCTGGCGTAACTAAGGATTCCGGCGGTTGTACTGGTTCAGCTGGTTGTTGATTTTCCGGGATAACTGAGGATTCAGTCGGTTGTACTGGCTCAGTTGGTTGCTGATTTTCCGGAATAGATGTCGGTTGGCAATAAATTCCTAAGCGCACTAACAAATCCTGGGGGCCGCCATGAGAACCAAAGAAGCCAATAATTTCTTGCCCTTCAGGAGCTTCTAAAACGAAAGGTTCGACTTCTGTTCTTCCGCTTTCTCCGCCAAAAATTGGAGATTTAATGCCTTGTTTGGTTTCAAATTGGATGGTGATAATTTCTTCTTTGGGATATCCTGGTGCTTGCCGTCCCCAAGTTCCACTTATTTTAGTAAGATAATCTCCTGGTTGTATAGAGACTTCTTTTCTATTGCCGCCACCACTTCCAACTATTGCTGTAAGATAAGTTTGTGCAGGAGTAGAGGCGATATTTTCGTATTCTACTTGCAGTCTAGTAATTGCCCAAGCCACATTCATAGAAACGCTTTTTAAGCGTAATTTTGGGGCTGTATCTTCAGGTAACAATTCAAAATCTGTCCCTGATATTGAGCCACCTTTAGTACCGATTTTAAGAAACTTAGATACTGGCGGCTGAGTTGCTACTTCAACATTTCCTTTAACCCTTAATGAGTAAGTGCGATTGCTTGAATTTGAAAATGCTGTAGAGTTAGCACCTGATCCTGTAAATAAAAATTTTCCACTTAAGTTACCGATAGCCCACGCCTGGCTATTTTCTTTAAAGAAACTGACACATCCTGCTTGTGGATGGTATATTCCCACAAAGTCACCTTTGTTGACTTTAATAGATCCAGAAAGTGAAAATTGGTTTAGTCCAACAACAGGAGTTTTAATTTCACTTTTACCGACAACTGACCAGATATCTACCTCTTTTCTATATATAATAAGTTGTACAGGTAAGGTGTTTTCTGCCCAAATTTCCCACTCAGTTAATTCACCATTGCCATTTACAGGATTGTTTGTATCTACCAAGTAAAAATTGGAGGCTGAATCTGCAATTCCATATTTAGTTGGAGTATTACCACCTGTAATTACATTACTCTCATTTTCACTAGATGTTACATCTTTAATTGGCAGTTCTTCTTGCTGCCAAACAGCACCATTAATAGTGCCATTATTACCGTTACCTGTCTTGTCAGTAACGACATTACCCGAACCTTCATTTAAGGGCAAATAAGCAACTAAACCCTCCTCCTTTCCTGTCAGACGCTGATTCATCTTTGCCTGAATTTCTGTCCCTGTAAGGGCTTTATTCCACACACCAACTTCTGCAATTTGACCAGGATAAAAATATTGCGGATTTGCTTCGGTGAAACCAGCACCGATTCGCAGAGGGCATCGAGTATTTAGTGTGTAAACTACATTTTTGCTGCCAACTTCTGTTCCATTGACATAAAGTTTCAGTTGTTTGCCATCAAAGGTACTTGTTATGTGAGTCCAAGTATTAAGAATTACGTCTGAACCAGCAACAATTTCCCAAGCCTGTGTATTATTACCAACCCAAGCTTGCCACTTATTATTATCTCCTGCGTAGATAATATAACCTTTTGATAAAGGACTGGCATCACGGCAGGTAATCACAGAACGAAAGCTTCCTTGCCCTCCAGAAACTTTTACCCAAGCGGAAACAGTCAATACATTAGCATTAAGGGATTGACTGTAAGGAACTTCTACATAATCATCCTTACCATCAAACATTAAAACTGGTTGCATAGTTTTCAATATTTCCTCATTGTTTGTAATTGCTTGAATTGGTAGTTCTTCTTGTTGCCAAATAGCACCATTAATTTTGCCGTGATTAGCGTTGCTGGTTTTGTCATTAGCATCTCCAGCCAAAGGATAATAACCGACTAATCCTGGCTCATTTCCCCTCAGACGGGAGTTCATATTTTGCTGAATTTCTTCTGGAGTGCGAGCAATATTCCAAATCCTAAATTCTGTCAAATAGCCTTTCCAATAGTAAGAATTATTAGAAAAACAACCGATTATAAATTTATCAATTCCTGCTAGAGATTTTTTTTGTCCCTCACCTTGATGCCAGATTTCCGCATTGCGATAAATTAACATTTTTCCGGTGGCAACATCTTTGATAAAAGCCCAATGTGTCCACACATTATATTTTTCTATTTTAACCTCTTTGTTAATACGATCATAGCTACCATTCGCATCACCAGCATCCCAAAATATCTGTCCAACCCAAGGTAGATGAACATTAGCTAGACGATTTCCTTGAGCATTACTAGCATTAAAAATATTGGTTGTTTGTCCGAGATTATTTTCTCCTTTTGCCCAAAATTCGATGGTTATTGCCTTATCAATTGTGGGAAAACCTTTAGGAAGGGTAATATTATCATCTATGCCATCAAAGAATAAGACAGAATCGTTTGTATCTACTTCACCAGATATTGCTGCTTGAATTGGTAGTTCTTCTTGTTGCCAAATAGCACCATTAATTTTGCTGTGATTAGCGTTGCTGGTTTTGTCATTAGCATCTCCAGCCAAAGGATAATAACCGACTAATCCTGGCTCATTTCCCCTCAGACGGGAGTTCATATTTTGCTGAATTTCTTCTGGAGTGCGAGCAATATTCCACAAACGAAGATCAGCAATTTGACCTGCGAAAAAACGTCGACCTCCTCCTCCTTTACTGATAGAAGTACCTGCTGCTACATATAGAGGAGAACTATTTTTTGTAGATTGAATTGTTGTATCTTGGGTTTGGCTTTGTTCAATACCATCAACATACAAGGACAGTTGGGAGTCTTTTTTAACAAAAGCTACATGATGAAATTTTTCGTCATTAACCAATATTTTCGAGGAAACAGAAGGATTTTTTCCATCATAGCGAGAGCTATAAATTGTTCCCTTGGTAGAACTATAACGAATAGCATAGGGAAAAGCACTTCCTTGCCATTTTTCAATAATATTAACATCAAAAATCGTACTAGATCCCGGTTCAATTGTGCCAACTTTTAACCAGAGTTCGAGGCAGAAATTTTGATTTTGATCAAAGTTAATAGTTTTTTGGTTGGGAATAACTAGGTAATCATCCTGTCCATCAAATGCTAAAACAGATTGGTTGGAAATCAGATTATTTGACATAATGCTCGTTACCTAAATGCTTGTTGAATAAGTATAGAAATTGAATCTAAGTGTCACAGAGATTGAAAAATCAAGAGTTGGTTGATTAGTTTTGAAATTTATACAGTTATTTATGGTGAAAAAGTAAGAGTTTTAGACATCTGTAGTCAATGATCTTGCATTTGTTTGCACAGAAAAGTCTGTAAACCTCGGAGACTGGAAGAATTCCCAAAACATGGGAGGAATTAGAGCAAATTTTTTGTTCTAATCCCTCATCCCCAATGCCTTTTACTTGATGATAGTTATATCTTCATCACTATTGACGCTGCTGGTATTTACATCTTTTTTCTGTTCATCATCCAGCAGTTCGATCAGAAAAGGACGTAAAACATCCTTAACGGGACGAGCCAACTCATTCCAATATTTTTTCTGATCCCCCAATAATTCAATATATGTTTCCGGGCTGTGTGGAAAGGGAACGCTAAAGGGGATGCTGAAAAGTCCGCCAAAGGATATAGACGCGCTTTGACCACTACCGAATCCCGTCACTGTAATCGCTTCGCCACCGTTAACATACTCACCAAGGAAAATATTCCCTATTTGTAGTCCTTCAGGAGCGATCGCAGAGATCGGCAGGGGAGGATTTAGGGGAATAGTTGGAATGTTATCCAACGTATTTTCGATGCGATAGCTCAGTTCTGCTCCTATTTGCTGGTTGTAGAAATCTACAAACGCTTGATTCCCAATTTTACAGGCTGCGATCGCATAAACTTTGATCAGCAATCCCCCAGATGCAGCAGAACCGAACCAGCGTCGCAAAGCCAGCGCCGCCAGTTCAGACATCGAGCCACCCAAACTGTGGCCTGTTGACCATACCTCTATCGGTTCTGTTAAGGGTGATTGCTTAGATACAAGCTCCTCTTCTACAAATTGAAAAATTTTCTCTAGTTCTTCATCGTTATCCACTTCACCGTCAGCAAGCACTTTCGCAATTAAATCTTGAGTTTGTTTGTCAAACTCTGTACCAAGTAGAATTGCTCCCGCATCTATCATAGCCGTGATGCAGGCAAATTTTCGCAGGGGTGGTAAATCATGGAGATACCGTAAATCTGCTGATTTTAACTCGCCCCGCAGAGTTCTGAAGAAGCATTGAATTTCATCAGCCACTGACTCAAAGGCCAGATGAAACCCGCGCACGACTTTTGCACGTTGGACAGACAAAGAGCCGTAATCTATCAGTTTCCAATCTACATCAGAAACTACATTATCCAGGTTGACGGCTCCTTTATCAATACCTGCTGAACCTCGGAAGGCAATTGCGTACTGATGTGCCACTCCTGATTGCGTATTTTTGAGAATTAGTCCCCGAGTATTGACCTGGTCGTTACGGATGGTGTGGACTAACTGCCATCCCTGATTTTTATAAAGAGCCTGGTAAACTGTCTTTAGCTCTACATCGTCAACACTGCCATCGTCGTACTGGAAAACATCATAGGCATACTTAGACAGAGTTGTCATGAGGATGGCTTCATCAAAACTAAAGCCTTTACGCAACTTCAACGATGTAGTCATTGTGAGGTCTCCATTTTATGAATTTAAATGAGAATCGGGTATAAACTAGAACTGCACTAGTCAATTCTAATCAGATCTAACCAGAGGTTGTATCGGGGATACAATCAAGGTATCGTGTCAGGATTTGAGCGATCGCAGACGCATGGGGATGTCGTAGTAAGGTAAGATGATTGCCGGGTACAGTATGTATATCGACACCACCTTTTACTAACTCACCCCAACCCCAAGTTTCATCTTGGTCAAGCTGGATATCACTTGTTTTCACAAGGATAGCTTTGCCATCATAAGATGGTGCTTTATACCGATATAAAGCGTCACCATTCGCTATGCCTATCTGCCATAGACGAAGTATGACACGAACTTGCTCACATCTTTTGATGATCTGGGGATTTTTGGTAGCAGAACGATGACCCAAAAATGACATCATCCCTTTGATTAAACCTTTTGTCTGATCAGCACTTTTGGATTGCTGCAAAGATGATGGTTCAGTTGCCCTGACCTGGGTAATGTAATCGTAGATCAACGGCCACATATCCGGCACACTTACTATTAAACCAGCTATTCTCCACAGATCCTCGGCTTTGTAGCCTGTTTTCAAATCAGGAGGAGAATCAAAGAGTACCAATAAATCCACATCCTGATTTGCTTGTTTGAGACGAACAGCCATTTCATAAACAATGTAGGCTCCTAGTGACCAACCAGCTAGTAAGTAGGGGCCTTGAGGTTGAACTGAACGGATGACTTCAATGTAATAAGCAGCCATGTCTTCAACTCGGTTCAAAGGCTGTTTCTCTCCCTGCAATCCTGGTGCTTGTATCCCATAGACAGGGTGATCAGAACCAAGCTGATAGACTACAGGGTAATAGGGAAAGACTATACCAGCCATCGGGTGAATCCAGAAAAAAGGCTGCTTGCTGCCACCTGGTTTGATGGGGACTAGGCAGGGATAAGAAGTGAGAGCCTCTTCAATATCCCTATTACCATTTGCCAGTTCTCCTGATGATTGATCCGGCTTTTCAATAATTTGGGCTAATTCTGCAATGGTGGAAGACTGGAACAGAACCCACAGTTGCAGATCACTCCCAAAAGTCTCCTGTATCTGAGATACAATTTGCGCTGCTAGTACTGAATGACCACCTAGTGTAAAGAAGTTATCATGGATACCTATTTTTTCCAGACCCAGTACTTGTTGAAAGATTTCAGCTAACTGACGTTCAACTTGATTGCGAGGTTCTGTTTGTTCAGAAACCTTCAATCCCGTGTAAGTATGAGTTAACTGTTTTATATCAACTTCCCCTGAATCTGTCAAAGGCATTTCATCCAGTTGGACAAAATGGCATTGAGTGGAAGTACCAAAGCGATCAGCTACGCCGTGCTGAAGGCGATCGCATACTTGCAATTGCTCAACGGATAATTCACGAGTCTTGGCTGTGAATAAAGCGGTTAATTGCTGTAAACTTTGACAATTTAAGGTAAATCGCTGAATATGTGATTTGCCAGCATCCAATCCGATGAAAAGATGGTTAGAGCGATGTGCTAACGCTACTAACAAGGAATCGATTCCTTGAGAGGGTGAAATAGCACAATATCCCTTGGCTTGACTCAGGTCTTTCATGGGATAGCCACGACTCATACCGGTTTCGTCCCACATACTCCAACTCAAGCAATAGCTCTGCCAGGAACTATGTTGTCTTTGATATGTACTAAAGGCTTCTTGGAAACTGTTAGCTGCTGCATAAGCACCTACACCTGTACCCCCAAAGAAACCATTGACTGAGGAAAAGTGGATGAAGAAACCAGGATTCTGATTTTGCAGCACGTGATGGAGTACCCAACTTCCCATTACCTTCTGTTGCAAGCCAGCGACTAAGCTTTCTTTCGTTTCAGAAGCGATTAGGTGTTCTGGCAAACCTCCCGCTAAATGAATTACTCCATCAATTTGAGTATCCCACTGGAATGATACCAAATCAAGGGTCTGTTTCATGTCATCCAGATTACAAATATCAACAGCTTGATAAAGAACTGAACCTGGAAGTTGTCTTAACTGTTGATAAGCTTGAATCTTGGCTGAGAGTTTATCTTCACCTTCTTGATAATTTTTCCAACTACTTTCATCGGGTAAAGGTGTCCGACCAATTAACAATAAACGAGCTTGGTAATGCTCTAATAAATACTTGGCAATTTTAACGCCAATGCCTCCCAATCCACCAGTGATTAAATAGACTCCACCCTTTTTAAAAGGAAGTTCTTGCTGTTCTTGTTCTGCAAAATCTGTCTTTTGCAGACGAGAAACTAACCGTTGTCCATTTCTGTAAGCAACTTCCGGCTCGGAAGTAAAAGCAGAAAATTCTGCCAGTAAATGAGTTCTATTAATTTCAACCGCAGCAATGGGCAGATCAATATGGCGACAGTCTAACCAAGGTATTTCCTGTGGGATAGTTTTCAGGAAGCCAAAAACCGTTGCTTTTTGATATGCAATTGGGTCAGTTGGTAAAATAAATTGACTGCAACTAGCTACAAACAATAACTGTATCCGCTCTTTTGTTTCATGCAACTTCTCTATTGCTTTCACTAAAAACAGTAAGCTATAGAGTCCTTTTTGTTGACTAATCTCAAGAGTTTGCAAGTTGGAGATGCCATCGTGATCGGTTTCATAATTCCAGAGGTGGAAAATATGACCAATGGCATAATTGTTAGTTGTTAATGATTTTATTAAACGGTGATAATCTTCTTCATTATTGGCAGGATTTACAACATAATGTTCACTGCTAATTTGAGCAAAACTATTTCCAGCTTCAACTTTGATACAAGAATAATTTTGAGCTTCCAGTCTTTGACAAACTGATTGTCCTAATCCTAAATCATCAAAAAAGACTATCACCGCTTGTCTGACAGTAGAAATAGGATTAATTCGCGCCTGTTTTTGACACCAGACTTTCTGATAAAACCAATCGGGAATAGTATTCTTGCCTAAAAGAATGTCGATGTCTTGAATTAACGAACTAAAATCACCAGACTCTAGTTTCTTTCTCAGTTGAGAACGCTGAATTTTACCACTTGTGGTTTTAGGAAATTCCTGACGTTCTACAGGAATCACATAATAAGGCGTAATTCCTAACTGAGTCGCAACTTCTCTTCTAATAGCTTGAATAATTTCTAAGTTTAGTTGAGACTCTGTTTTTTCTGGTGAAAAGAAAATTGCTAATCCTTCAGTTCCTGTTTGTTGATTAGAAAATGCACAAGCACCTGCATAGGTGGGAGCTACACCTGCAATGCTATTGACAATATCTTCGATTTCATAACAGTAATAATTAGCTCCATTAATGATGATGACTTCCTTCTCTCGTCCGGTCAAAACTAAATGACCATTCAGAATAAAACCCAAGTCTCCTGAATTAAACCAACCATCTCCAACAAAAGCTTCTGCATTCGCTTGAGGATTATTTAAATAACCTGGGGTAACTACTTTTCCCTTAATCTGAAAACGCCCGATTACACCTTCTGGCAAAAGGGAATTTTTATCATCAGTGATGCGAATTTGCACTCCCGGAACTGGACGACCAAGGTCAGTAAACTCAATCACATCAACATGAGAATCTGTTGTTAGCTCTAACTGAGCGCCAACAGAAGATTTTTTAATCCGATAAATATCAGTTTGCTCGTTAAACTGATTTTGATAAGTCATACAAGTACAGACTTCAGCCATACCAAAAGCTGGTTGCATAACTTGAGAAGAAATACCAAAAGGTGCAACGGAATTCAAAAATTCTCGTACAACTCTAGGAGTTACTTGTTCTCCTGCATTCATCAAGAATTTAACTGACGAAAGATCCCAAGTTTTTTCAGCAATTTTTGCCAGTGCTTCACTAATTAACTTAAATCCAAAGTTTGGTGACCAACTGTGAGAAACTCGATATTCCTCCATCAAATCTAACCATTTTAAGGGGTTAGCTAAGATAACTGCTGTTTCTACTTCGATTTGTTGACAACCCAAATATGTATCTTTGAAGTGGCACGTTAATATCGGTACAACATGGTCAACGGGCAACCAATTCAGGCTAATATCTTCAGTTTGATATCCATTAAATTGTTTAGCTGCATGGATATGAGCGATGATACCTTGATGAGTTTCTTGAATACATTTAGGAACTCCTGTGCTACCAGAAGTTAGCTGTAAGAAAGCTACTTCATCAGGACGACTAAGATAAAATTCTGAAGTGGCTGTGTGATTTCTTAACTCTCCTACAGAGCAAACTTTTAATTCCGATAGCGGTAGTAGCGATCGCAAATTCTCTAGTGCTTCAACGAGAAATTCACTCGCTAAAATACATGGGTGTTCGAGTAATTCCCATATATTGTATAGTTTATTAATAACTGCATTTTTTTCTGTGTAAGTGGGAGCTACAGCTACAGTAACAGGCTGAATTCCTCCCAGAATGCACGCCCATAAGGTGGGAAAATAATCTCGCAACGATGCAATTTGCAAGATAACTCGCTGTCCTGGTTGCAAGCCTTGATTTCGCAAACCATTGAGAATGCATTTAGCTTCGTCTAATAGGCTAGTGTATGTCTGAAATTCCTTTTCGCCTTTTGCAGAGATGTAAGTAATGCCTTGATTTTTGGATCGAGTTGCTGTTTGAATTAATGCTTCTGTTAAAGTTTTGGGAACATCTTCTGGAATATTCAGCGGACCACCATCACTAATCGCGGGTGTTGTAAATTGTGGTGTTTCTGTAGGGACAAGACCAACAACAGAGGCGGTTTCAGCAATCGGTAAGGAAATTGCTGTGTTATTTATTCCTGGTGGTAGTAGTTTTGCTAAGTGGAGTGATGGGGGTGAAGATGTGTGACGTGAACTCGCAATTACTACTGCTTGATCGATTTCGGAATGGCTGTTTAATTGTTGCTGCCATTTTTCTAGAAGTTTAGTATCAATCACTTCTAAAGATGTCAAAACCTGCTCATCAATTTGCCCTGTTGCTGTCAACGGCAAATTAGATATTTGTACATAGGCAACCGGCAACATATAATCAGGCAATTTAGCCTGCAAGTGAGTATTGAGAGACTCCTTTGCTAAGGATTTTGAGCTAACGACGTAAGCAACAAGTTTCCCCTCCCGCGCCAGAACATAGCAATCTTCTATACCAGAGATTGATAGTAACTCTTGCTCTACTGTCTGGAAATTGAGCCGCTGTCCCCCAATCCAGGCTTGTCTTTGTATTAATCCCAGCACCTCTAAAGATCCATCTCGGCGCAGGCGACCCCATGTCCTAGTTCTGAGCAAACTTCCTAACAAAGGATGTTCCAGAACCTCAGTAATAGTTTGATCTTGCTGTTGTAAGTGATTTCTATTTAAATGTGCATCACCAACATAACCAATATAAATTTCTCCTTCTACACCAAAAGGAAGCAATTCTCCATGATTATCTAATACATAAATTGGTGAATTATCTATCCATTCAGGATAAATCAATCTATTATTTTGAGACTTGATCACAGGGTCTTGACAGACCATTAATATCTGCTGTTTTTCTACTTCATTGAGAAGAGGCAGTTGACTAACTTTTTGCTGTGGATTGGATATAATTCCTGCTAATATATTTTGGAAATGACTTGCCATCTGGGCAATAGTCTGTTCATCAAATAAATCAGTGTTATACCTGAAAAACCCGACTAGATCAGAACTTCCTTCTGCCATCATCAAGTCTAGATCAAACTGTCCCTCCATTTGAGAGATTTCGTAAGGTTTTAATTTAAATCCTTCTCGATCTACTTCACCACCTAATAATAGTTGTTGGCTATAGGGAAACTGCCGTAAGTTTTGCAAAACAAAGTTGAATAAAGCCTGAAATATAGGGGAACGGCTGGGATCGCGTTTTGATTGTAATCGTTCTACTAGCAAAGCAAAAGGAAAATCTTGATGCGCCAATGCTTCTGATACACAGCAGCGAATTTGAGACAGAAACTCCTGAAAGCTGAGACTTTCTGAGAAATTCACCCGCATCACAACTGGATCGACAAAGTAGCCAACTAGTGGCATAAATTCAGATTTAGTTCTACCTGAAGAGGGAACACCGACTAAAATATCTTCCTGTCCCGTGTAACGATATAGGAGAATCTTAAATGCAGCCAGCAGCACCATAGATTGAGTCGCACCTTCCTTTTGAGCCAGCTGTTTAATTTGTTCTGTCAGCTTTGGAGATAGTGTGAATCTATGAGAAGCGCCGTTATAAGTTTGTATAGATGGTCTTGGTCTGTCTGTTGGTAAATTGAGTACAGGTAAGTCCCCTGCCAGTTTTTTTTGCCAGTAGTCCCAAAGTTTTTCTCCTTGATCACTTGTCAACAATTCTCTTTGCCAACGCACGTAATCTATGTAGGAGTTCTTCAGAGGAGTTAGATGTGGCTCAACCCCTGACTCTAGGGCAGGATAGGTGATGATCATTTCTTCCATCAGCAATGGAAGACACCACGCATCAATGGAAATATGATGTACTGTTAGTAACAAAATATGTTCTTGTTCAGAACGAGTAAATAAACTCACCCGCATTACTGACCCATTTTCAAGGTCAAAGGGTTGCTGGGATTCTTGAAAAACCTGCTGATGAAGTTCCTGCTCACTCCAAGTAGAAGCATTTATCTGCTGAAAGTCTGTTAACTCGGTTTGATGGATCTTTTGAACTGGCTTGTTACCTTGTTTGGGAAAACTGCTACGCAACTGCGGATGACGTTCAATTAGAGTCTGGAAAGTCTTTTGCAAAGTCGCAACATTGACATAGGAACAGATACGACAGGTAAATGCCACATTGTAGAATCCATTCTCTGGTGCTAATTGCCACAGAAACCACATGGCTTGTTGACCATAGGAGAGGGGATAAACATTGAGAATATCTGGAGTATCTTGGAGTACCTGTAAAATTTCAGTTTTGTGCTGTTGTAGTTGAGCAATGACATCAGAAGTTAAGACAGACTGGGAACCACCAATACGCAATTTTTCGCCGTTAAGTCCTAATTTAACCCCTTTGAAAGAAAGGTCTTGTAAAAATTCTACTATCATATTTCTATCTCAATCCAATCACTATCTTTGACGTTTGTTAGCTGAAATTGATCATTACTTTCTGGCTCCACAGTTTGAGTAACATTTATCGGAGCTAGTTGATGGTTGAGCTTAGTTGATATAGTTACAATAGTAGCTCCTTCCATAAAGGTGGCGATAGGGATATCTAATTTAAAATCGGCTTGAATTTTATTTCGCAACTCCATAACCATTAAAGAATCCATACCCATCTCAAAAAAACCTTGCTCTGGATTTGGTAGATGAGAGCCTTTGAATCCTAAAATTCTTCCGATTTGCTCCTGAAGATAAGTTATTAATAGAGTTATGCGATAGCTTGACTCTGCCGTTTCTAGCTGTTGTAAGATTTTGGTATTTTGGGTGGAAATTGATAGTTTTGCAGCTTGTTGTTCTATTTCGAGCTTTTTTGGCAGAGATTGCTTTTGAGGCTGGATAGTACCTGTGTCAATCCAATATCGCTCTCTTTGAAATGGATATGTTGGTAGTGCAACTTTTGTCCGCTGATAATCACGGTCAAATCCTGACCAATCTACTTTGACTCCGGCTACAAACAACTGCCCTAAACTAGAGAGCATGACTTGCCATTCGTCAAAGCCAGGACACAAAGAAGGTAGCCACAAACCACCGCTATCGGGTAAACATTGATGCCCCATGCCCAATAAGGTCGGCTTAGAACCAATCTCTATAAACACTTTATACCCAAGCTGATGTAATGTCTGCATACTTTGATCAAACTGCACCGCACCAGATACATGATGCACCCAGTATTGCGCTGTTGCAATTTCCTCATTAGCCAGATTACCAGTAACGTTGGATATTAATGGCATTTGCGGCTGATTGTAGGCAATTTGATTAGCAAGGGCTGAAAAATCCTCTGTAGTCATCAGTGAAACCATCTCGCTACCAGATGGTAACTGCTGCATTAATCGTCCTCGATGGGCAATGAGTTTGAGTGCATCTTCTAAGCTGAAAACCCCGGCGACAGTTGCAGCAACATATTCGCCGATATTATGCCCCATGACTGCATTTGGTTGAATACCCCAAGATTTCCAAAGTTGATACAAGGCATATTCAAAGGCAAATAACGCTGGCTGGGTATAGGCAGTTTGATCTAATAATGATGATGCAATTTGTTCTTCGGCTTGGTCAGGATATAGTATCTCTAACAGCGAATGTTCCAGATAGGGGCGTAATATCTCATTGCACTGCTCAAGAGTTTGGCGGAAGATCGGCTGAGTGTCGTAGAGTTGCCTTCCCATGTTGATGTACTGGCAGCCTTCTCCAGTAAATAGGTAGGCAATTTTCGACGGCTTTTTACTTGCTTGATTGCTGAACAATCCAGTAGTATGGTTTCCTGTTTCAAAAGCAGCTAGTTGTGCGATTAATTGCTCTTTTGAGTTAATTACAACTGCTAGACGGTGCTGAAAATGCGATCGCCCTGTATTCGCTGTAAAACAAATATCTGCTAGTTCTAGCTTTGGATCAGCCTCAAGGTGACTTTGATAGCGACTGACCAATGCTTGTAAAGCTGGTTCAGTTTTTGCCGATAAAGTTAATAAATCAAAAGCACGCTCCCGCAAATTTGGACTTTTGACTTGAGGGGGCGCTTCTTCTAAAATCACATGAGCATTCGTACCACCAAACCCAAAGGCGCTAACTCCAGCCAATCTGGGTTGTCCTTGATCTGGCCATTCCTGTAGTTCTGTAGGAATTTGAATAGGAGTGTTTTTAATTTTTATGTAAGGATTTAACTCTTTAAGATGCAGATGAGGCGGAATCTCACCATGTTGTAGCGACAAAACTACTTTTATCAACCCTGCAATCCCGCCAGCAGCTTCCAAATGACCGATATTCGTCTTGACTGAACCAATCCAACAAGGTTGATTTACTTCCCTACCTTCCATCAGCACCGTTTTGAGAGAATTCACCTCAATGGTGTCTCCCAAAGGTGTTCCCGTACCTTGAGTCTCGACATAACTGATCTTTGATGGTTCAACTCCAGCCTTGGCTAAGGCTTGGCGGATAACTGCTTGTTGAGAAGGTCCATTGGGGGCTGTCAGTCCATTACTAAGTCCATTTTGGTTAACGGCTGAACCTCTAATAATCGCCTGAATATTGTCTCCATCCCTCAGTGCATCAGCAAGACGTTTGAGGACTACAACTCCACATCCCTCTCCTCGGACGTAACCATCCGCAGCCGCATCAAAGGTTTTGCATCGACCGTCTGCTGCCATCATTTGGGCATGGGAGAGGGAGATTGTTGCTTCGGATGACAAAATTATGTTAACTCCCCCAGCCAAACACAAATTAGACTCTCCACTCAACAAACTTTGGCAAGCATAATGAATGGCTACCAGTGATGAAGCACAAGCAGTATCTATGACTAAACTTGGACCTCGTAGATTTAGTAGATAGGACAAGCGATTAGCAATAATGCCCAAACTGGTGCCAACTGCATTATAAGCGTTAATTTGAGCATTTTCTTTAGCTAAAATTACACCGTAGTCATAGTTAGTAGCACCTAAAAAAACTCCTGTTTGACTACCACTAAGTTCTGTTGATGCTACTATTCCTGCATTTTCCAAACTTTCCCAAGCAACTTCTAAAAGCAACCTTTGCTGAGGATCTAGACGTTCTGCTTCTTTGGGAGAAATTTGGAAAAAAAGAGGATCAAAGTAGTCTACTTTTTCTAAAAAGCCACCCCATAAGCTTTTTGATTTGCCAGTGGTAGGGACTACGGAATGCTCATGCAACGAGTCCCAATCAAATGGTCGTGATGATAGCTCTTTAATCGCATCTACTTTATTAGATAGAAGTTCCCAAAAAGATGATGGATTATCAGCACCAGGAAAACGACAACCAACTCCTATAATTGCTATTTTTTCCATTTTTTAAAGTGCTATAGAAAACTGATTAAAGGCTTTGATATTATTTTTGATCGCTTTCTTAATTGAACCTCCTGAAGCCATCACACGCATTTCCCGATTTACAGGCCACAAGTAGTCTAGTTGCTCTGCAAACTTACGTAATTCTGATAACAGTTTATTACGTACCTTCAGATTGACATGAAATCCTTCATGCTCATGACATAGGCATTTTTCAATCCACTGCATTGCTTCCTGAGAAGACATATCAAATACAGGACTTTGCAAGAGTTTCATGAGAAAAATTATTGCATCACCATCACTCAAAAAGCGACTGGTTGATATTCCAGAGATATCATTCAAGTTTTCTTGCTGTGCCTGTAATATAGCTAAATTTGCAATTAATTTTTCATAGGTCGATGGCTTAGGTAAACTCTTATAAAAGTCTCTAGCCATAAACAGCGAAGTTGTTGTATGAAAAGACTCATCTAAAAAATGATAATGAGATATAGTTGTGGGACTCGCTATGAATTCATTATTTTTCTGCAATTTTTTGTAGTAATTATGTATACCAAATTCGTGATTTTTTAGAAGTAGATTAGCCATGTAGCGCACAGCATAAAAATTCGACGCTAAGAATGGATGACTTCCCCAGTTATCAGAAAAAAACTGTCTTCTTGATTGAGTGGATTTTCCAGAAAACCCATGGACAAAGCCACTGGTAGGAAATGACCCATGCTTATTGGCATCTTTTCCATCTTTGCTATTTTCAGAATGAGATTGCTCTTTGCCTTTGACCATCATTTTAGCGATCAAGTTGGCAGCAGAGGATAGATAATTTGAAAATTGAAAACTTTTTTGCTTATGCAAAGAAGCCTGATCTGAAACAGGATTAATGAGAGCGTTTTTACCTAGCAAAGATTTCGTAGTTTTATAATTTACTTGGTAGAAAGCATGAATGTGGTGGCGTTCTTGGGAAGTTTCATGAGCTAATAATTCTACAAGCATTTTATAATCACTATTTGCAGCCATCAGGCAATCTGCTGTGATTGTATTGTAATGAATTGTCTCGATTTCACTATCAGCAACTCTTTTGTAAAACGCAACCCAATGCAGATGATTGAGTGCTAATTTTTGAGATTGAGAAGCTTGTTCATAGAGTGGTGTGCCATAAAGAATTGAATGTTCTGGCTCACTCCAGTAAGCATTGCTGTTACTACTATAGTTAAAGTTTTTATCTAATTCTTCTATTTTTTCAGTGTAGTCGGTGTCAAGGTTATTTCCATAGTTCTTTTCCAAGAGAGGAATAACTTTATTAACTTGATATGTGGGTGAAGTTTGACTGCTAGTAATCATGATTTATTTCTGCTTTATGTTGTAATTGATTATGGTTATTAGATATTTGTCAAGTATCTTTTTAACGTCAAATTTCTCAAATCTAACCCCAATTCTAGGGAAGGGGGAATAATGTCACAATCAAAGCCTTTTTTCTTGTCAGAGAAAAGTTATTAAGTTTTTGACTTCTCAAACATCCTCTTGCAATTTTTTAGCTTTCCTCAGCCACATATTCTGCTAACTTGGCGATTGTTGGGTAATCATACATGACTGTTGGTTCTATCTCTTTTCCTAGCCAGGTTCCTAAATCTCCCGTTAAAATCACTGCGGCTGAGGAATCTAAACCAAACCGCGCAAAAGTAGTTTCTACATCTACTTCATCAGGTTCAATTTCTAGCAAATCCGACATATAGGAAACTAGCCAGGTGCTAATTTTTAGTGCTGTAAATTGCTCGCTCTGTTCACTTGATTTGTTGTCTTCAAATAGTTTAGTCATTTTAACAACCTCAATTTGGGGAATATATTACTGCTTTCAAGTCCGTATTTTCTGCTTTTTAAGCTTTTTACTTTAAGTCATCATAAACTGATTTTGATGATCTAACTACATTAGTTTCAACATCCTTATTTTATATGGCGTTAGGCATTGTTACAAAGATATTCGTCAAGTTTATTTTCTTCTCCTGCCAGACTCTGCTCAACATTACCAATCATTTCTGTATACTGATTAATCATATTTTCTACCTGATTAGTATCCAGTACAATCTCTCCGCATAGATTGTCATTCATAGCCTTAGCTATTTTTGCCTGAAAATTTTGTTGACCCCACTGTTCTATAAGTTTTAATTCATTTGATGGCTGACTTTGATAAGACTTTTGTATGCAAGCAACCACAAATCCCCATGCAGCCACATCACCCAACTTTTGAGATAGTATTTTACTCAGTTTCTTATTACTACTCCGAGATAGGTTTTGCTTTTTCAGATAAGAGGCACAATATTCAGATGTGTGTTGTATTTTATCGCTGATTGCTGTTGCTCCTAGAAACTCCTTCAGAGATGAACAAAGTTGAGAGGTGTGGTATAAAGCTAACAAGCCTAAGTGCATTTGTAAAGTTTCAGTAGGCCCTTCAAAGATCCGAAATAAACGAGCATTTCTGAAAATTTGGGGTGCAATATTAGATTCAATATAACCCCGTCCACCTAACAACTGAACAAGATTATCTGCTGCTTGCCACATTAATTCGGGTGCAATAATCTTTGTGACAAGATAAGCTTCTGGAGGAACAGACTTTCCTTCATCTAGCGGTGTAGTGATATTGTTCACCAAGCACTCAACCGCGCCAATTGATGCGGTTAAATCACTAAGACGTTGCAAAGTAATTTGTTGATCTATTAGCCGTTCCATACCAATTGAACGACGAGTTGCATAACGAAGCATAAGTTGAGCGCAACGCTTCATTCCCCCAATACACATAACAGCAATTCCCAATCGCCCTAGTTGCATTGCGTCCTGAGCCACCTCAAAACCAGCACCAATTTCACCTAAGACATTTTCACGATTGGCTTTTACCTGCTCAAGGTGAACGGTATTCTGAACCATACCTCGCATTCCCATAGTGAGAGCTTCAGTACCTTGCCTCAATCCTGGAGCATTTTCTGGTATGGTAAAGGCTGTCACTCCCAGAGATTCGCCTTGTTCATCGATAACGTGAGCAAAAGTATTGATCATGGTTGACCAAGATGCAGAACCGCTCCAAATCTTGGTTCCGCTGAGTAACCACCCGCCATTACCATCTGCATGAGCTTCAGCTTTGATTGCTCTAGGATTAGATCCTGCACATGGCTCTGTAATGGCAAAGGCTGCTAAATCTCTGCCTTCAGCTAAATTCTTTAAATAGGTTTCTTTGATCTCAGGTGTAGCATACTTAAGAATTGGATAGACTCCTAGAGCATTGTTGACACCGACAAATGAAGCTAAATTGAGATCAATAGCTGCAAGTTGTTCCACGATTTGAAACATATCACGGTAGGTTAAGCCAAGACCCCCGGATGATTGAGGGACGAGCATTCCTAACAAGCCCTTTTTGCCAAAGTCTAGAACGATATGAGGAGTTATACACCGTCGCTCGTCCATGAGCTTAGAATTAATTCGTCTTTGGCCATAGTCTCGTAACCAATAGATAATTTCTTCTGCACGTTGACGACTTGAACTTTCCAAGGACTGACTGTGACTATTGAAGTGCATTAGCTTTCGCACCCTCCTTGATATTCGCTCTTTTCAAATCAGGATTAACTTCCTGCACTTTTGTTAAGAGGGAGTTAACATCATCTGTTAACTGTTGCAATTTATCTTGATTATGAGGGCTTTTACTAGAGTTCTCCACCACATTCAAAGTGCCATCTAGAAATCCACGCCGACACGCATGGCGCTGAATCTTGCCACTTGATGTCTTAGGAATACTCCCCGGCTTAATCAAAACTGTTGCATACACTTGTAACCCGTGGTTATCTATGACTGCCTCAGTAATGTTGCCGACGACTTCTTTAATATCCAACCGCCTCAAAGAGGTTCGTTCTACCTCTTGCACAACAACTAATCGTTGTTGCCCTTTTTGCTCTACTGTAAAGGCTGCCCCACAATTCAATCGCAGTGCTGGATGACTGTTTTGAACCGTTAACTCAATATCCTGGGGATAATGATTTTGTCCGCGAACAATAATCACATCCTTAAGTCTTCCTGTAACAAACAACTCTTCGTCTTGCAAAAAGCCTAAGTCTCCTGTCCGGAGAAACGGTCCTTCACCTGTATCTGACAGATAAGCTTGAAAGGTTTCAGTTGTTTGCTCTGGTCGTCTCCAATAGCCAGCAGCCACAGAAGAACCCGACACCCAAATCTCTCCTACCTTACTGGGGGGACACAGAGTTAAGGATTCAGGATCGACAATAGCGATTTTCTCATCTAAGCAGGTGCGACCACAGCCAACAATTGTTGTAGTCCCTTCGTCAGATTCAGTAGCCACTATTCGATTTTCCTCAAGGGCTTTTGCTTCTACCTGGTAAAGAAGGGGGGGAGATGTTTTTAAACCTCCTGAAACAAATAAAGTTGTTTCAGCCATGCCGTAGCAAGGATACAATGCTTCTTTACGAAAACCACACTCGGCAAAATAGTTAGCAAAGCGCTCTAATGTTTCAGACCGAACTGGTTCGGCTCCGTTGAAAGCAACTTCCCAACTGCTTAAGTCAAGACTAGAACGTTCTTCTGGAGTAATCTTGCGAACGCAAAGGTCATAGGCAAAATTTGGACCTCCACTAGTAGTCGCTTTGTATCGAGAAATAGCTTGCAACCAACGCAAAGGCTTTTGCAGAAAAGCTACTGGTGACATGAGAATGGAAGGTAAACCCAAATATAGGGGCTGCAAGACATTGCCAATCAATCCCATATCGTGGAATAAGGGCAACCAACCGACGACTATTGTTTGATCTGTATGTCCGAAGCCGATCTTGATCGCTCTTTCGTTGGACAGCAAATTTCCATGAGTGATCATCACTCCCTTCGGCGTTCCCGTAGAGCCAGAAGTATATTGCAGAAAGGCTACAGTATCGCTCTCTAGTTTTGGTTCTTGCCAATCTGAACTGATATTGCTGTCGATGTCATCAGTGCTTAACCAGTGCATAGTTGGCAATTCTGGATTTTGGTCCCATTGACTTACCAAGTTTACTAACAAGGATGAAGTAGTCAATACAACAGTTGCTTGAGCATCTGTGACCATTGCCTGCAATCTCAACAAGTTCATATTCTGACGGGGTGGATATGCAGGAACTGCTACAACACCGGCATATAAACATCCCAAGAAGGCACTAATGAACTCTAGACCTGGTGGATACAAGAGCAACGCACGTTTGCCAGATGCTCCTAGAGATTGAATATGGGATGCGAACTGACAAGTCAGCGCTTGCGCTATTGCCCGTGCTTTTTGGTCTAGTTCTCCATAAGTTAGGCTGACTTCTTCAGTTTCTCCATCTCGCAGAAAAGTATAGGCTTTTTGCTCAGACTGATTTTGCGCTCTGTAGCTTAGTAGTTGTACTAATGTTGAAAATCTTTCTAGAGAGTTTGGTAAATCGTTCAAACGAACATTCATAAGCCAGTATTTTACAGGTTAGGAAGTAACGCGATCAAAATCAATCTGTTTTCAGTATTCGATCTTTATCCTCATAAACTTTGCTTTTTTTAGATTCTTTGATACCTGCTTTTTGTTGGCATCTTGACATCCAAACTAAACTTACTTTTTCTAAGGTACGAATGTACTAAGCACTTACATTAATTTGCCATTACTTCAAACATTGGCAAATAAACTGCTTTCGTCAAACTGGGAATCAAAAAAACAATTCCCTCATTTTCACGCTTCAAATATGCTCAAGGTCTTAACATTTCATTAATGTTTCAAAATATTTCAAACATTAATAAATCGCCAAAAACTTTGTTAAATAAAGGGTTGAGAGTTTGCGTTGCCGAAAGTGACGAAAGATGGATCAGAATCTGTTGGTCATATCGATAATTATACGTCCAACCTGCGTGATGATATCATAACCCCTCTAGAAAACCAAGTTAAGTTTTTTTTATCCTCTTTTATACTAAGGAGAATGAGGAACTCCATAGAAATTAGCTTAGTTGTGATATCATGTCCCCTAGAATTGGGAAAATAAAGAACTCCGTAGAAATTAGCTTAGTTGTGATATCATGTCCCCTAGAAGTTACGGAACATAAAACTGCCTAAGGCAAAAAAGTCTTATGGGAACTGAGTTATAACACTACTCGTGGGATTAAGAGACTTCCAGATCCAATGGGAAAGCCATTTATCAGGATGAAGTGGAACACGTGGTTTTGTGTAATAAAACCGTAAAGTACGCGAGATGTGAATAGCCAAAAGTTTACTGTACAGTATTACTACTGAACAGCTAATTCATACGGAACCGATCATGATTCGTTTGGAAGCGGTGGTTGGAAAAATGCCAATAATGGTAACTTGCTAACTACCTAACCTACACCCTTACTACAAACACGGTTTTGGATGGTATGGATGAAGCTGTAATGCTCCCCCTCGACCTTCCCAACTCTAGGAAGTCGAAACATGACACATACAAACAAATGATCCAAATATTGCCGTAATCAAGCTAACCAAATAAGAAGGTTTTATGCAAAAATCTAATCAAGAGAAGTGGATCTTATACAGTACCTGTGATGAAGATTCATACTCGGAGTTACGAGCTTTAGATATTACATCAAATGACAGAGTGCTTGCTGTCACGGGCAGCGGATGCCGAACTCTTAGCCTTCTTGCTTGCAATCCCAAGTCATTAATATCTGTAGATTTCTCACCTGGTCAAAATTATTTGCTCGAATTGAAACTGGCAGCCATTCGGGCTTTATCATATGACAAGCTACTTCAGTTTTTTGGTGTAGAAGATTGCTCTAATCGGTGGGAGATATTTTCCTCATTTGAAGATAAAATATCTCCTCAAGCATTTGCTTATTTTAGTGCCAATCGGTGGGCAATTGAAGCAGGAGTTCTTGTTTCAGGTCGTCATGAATTATTTTATGTTAGATTCGTTGCGCCATTAATGCGTCTACTTTATGGTAGACAATTTGAGCAGATTGCTCGTGCTTCGACCTTAGAAGAGCAGCGTGACATTTTCAATAACCATATCTCTGGTTTTTTCTGGAATTCTCTGATTCGTCTGGGCTTTTCACCCTTGTCAATCCAAATCATCCTCAACGATCCCAAATATTTAGTGGAAATGAATGTGAATGTTGGGGATTACTTAATAGAACGATTGCATCACACTTTCAATAATCATTTAGTGCGGGATAATAACTGGACTAGTTTCATGTTCTATGGTAAATATGTGGAATATCAGGGAAAACGTTGTCTTCCTCACTTTTTACTTGAGGAAAATTACCATGCTATACGTCAAGCAACAACCAAATTCGAGATTGTCACAACCAATCTGATCGAATATATGAAGAAAATGCCAGAGAAATCAATCGATAAGTATTCATTGTCAGATGTCACAAGTTGTATTGATGGAGAGACTTTTACCAGTTTAATAAACGAAGTAGTTAGAACAGGTGCAAACCAAGGAAAATTATGTTATCGCAATTTTCTGAATAAGCAATTAATTCCATCTGATTTAGAAGATGTTCTCCAGCGTGATCAGGAGTTAAGCGACTCTCTCTATCACGATGATCTAGCGTTTGCTTATAGTTTTGAGATAGCGCAAATTAACAAAACAAAAAAACCAGTTGCAGAAATTAGCACAGTAGCTGGTATTAGTTAGTAGAGATAACTGAGGTAATATTTAGAGAGTCACGATTATGTGCTTGAATCAAAATTTCAGAATTCACCCAATTCCTAATAGCTGGTATCGTGTTTGTTTTAGTAAAGACCTGCGTCCAGGGGAAGTTAAGCCACTGCGTTACTTCAACAAGGATATCGTTCTCTTCCGCACAGAAAGTGGTGAAGCCTGCGTCTTTGATGCTCACTGTCGCCATTTGGGAGCGCATTTAGGTCACGGAGGAGAGGTAAGAGGTGAAGGTATCCAATGTCCATACCACGGTTGGATTTGGGATAAAGAAGGATACTGCAATCATGTTCCTTATCCTCACACTGGCAGTAATCCAACTGCCAAAATTGGCAAATGGCCAGTAGCTGAACTTAATGGTATAGTTTACGCCTACTACCACGTTGAAGGAAAACCTCCTACTTGGGAAATGCCAGAATTTCCAGAATTTTCTGGAGGAGAGTGGGTATCTGCCGTTCAAATGTATAAACGCAACGTTTCCTGCTCCATACAAGAAATTGCTGAAAATAATTCAGATACTGCACATTTCAGCCATTTACATGGGGCAAGGTTTGGTAAAGTCCTCAGCGAATCTCTGGAACTAGATGGATTGATACGTACTCATATTGCCTCTTATGAAGTTCAGATACCCCTTATATCTAGATTGCTTGGTATCAACGAATTCCATACTACATATCAACAGTATGGATTGGGTTGCAATCGCAATCTTGTTTCTCTCAAAGCCAATGGCAAAACAGTTCTAGAATGGCGACTTGTTTGTATGCATACGCCCATTGACAAAGAAAATGCAGAGGCGCTATGCGTAACAAAACTGAAGAAATTTATTAACGTTCCCATTACTCGTTTCATAGTGGAACTACTAACCAAAAAAGCTTGCGAAGAAGTTGATAAAGATGCAATGGTGTGGGATCACAAAATTTTTCTGGAGAATCCACCTCTGTACAAAGAAGAACACAGCATTAATCAGTTCCGAGAATGGGTTGAACAATTTTACTAAATTTCAGATGCGACAGGAAACGATATCATTCAACGATATCACTACCGACTCACTCTTTCAGGTAAAGAAAATCTAAAAATGCATTTTGTACACGAAGAACGTGTTAGTCCTGTTACTAAATCCAGATGCAACGGGAAACGATATCACTAAACGATATCACTACCGACTCACCCTTTCAGGTAAGGAAAATCTAAAAATGCATTTTTTACAGAAAGAACGTGCTACTCTCGAAAAATTTCTACCAACCCTTGACAACCGACTTCAAGAAAAATCCTTTCTGGATTTGGAAGATAAGGGAAGTCCCGCTCTGCAAATTTTTCGTGAACTGGGTGGACCAGGATTGTTGATTCCACGGGAATATGGAGGGTCTGGTGTTACACCTTTGGAACTCGCTCACATTCAGCGAGCAGTTGCTAGTCGTTCACCTTCTTTGGCCCTTGCGGCAAATATGCATCATTGTACAGTCATAGCTTTCCTGGACAGTCTTGCTGATGAATCCGTTGGGGAGTTTGTTCGGGCTATTGCTGAGAATAATCTCTATTTAGCTTCTGGCTTTTCGGAAGGAAACAGAAGTGCAAGTATCTTAGCACCAACCCTCACATCACAGCGAGTTGATGGTGGTTTACTTGTTAATGGTAGCAAAAAGCCTTGTAGTTTATCCGCATCAATGGATTTTCTAACGGCAAGTGTAATCGTTCCCAGTAGATCAGGAGATGGACAGGAGTTAGCATTAGCTATCATTGCAGCTGATTCACCAGGTATTGAGCGTAAACCTTTTTGGAATACTTGGGTTCTTCGTGGAGCAGAAAGCGAGGAAGTAATTTTAAAAGATGTATTTGTCCCAGAGGAATTTATCTTTTATTTAGGTAAGCCAGAGGACTTAGGAAGCATCATGGCTAGGGCGTTTGTTTGGTTTGAGTTATTTGTATCAGCTTCCTATCTAGGTGCAGCCAGCGCCCTCGTCGAGCGGGTAATTGCCGAACGTAGAGGTACGCCTACTGAGCGTGCATTAGTGGCAATTGAAGTCGAAGGAGCAATGGCTTCACTTGAAGCTGTCGCCCATGCAATTATGCTTGGTTGGTCAAGTGACAGTGAAATTGCACAAGCCTTATTTGTGCGTTATTCAGTGCAACGTTCTATAGAAAGAGTTGTGGAAACATCAGCAGAATTATTGGGCGGACTGGCGTTTATTAGTTCTGGAGAAGTTGCCTATTTGTTAGCAGCGTCCAGAGCGCTTGCGTTCCATCCACCTTCACGTCTGAGTATGGCATCTTATTTAGATGACTATTTAGCAGGTGGACTTTTAGTGATGCCTTAATTTCACAAGACGCGAACTCCACGTCCAGTTGAACATAACGACCACTAACTCTAAATAATTCCCATGAATCAGGTCATTACAACAATTACAAATAGCAATTTTATAAGCAACAACAGCTACTCTAATTTGGTTGATCTTTTACGCTATAGAGCTTTAAATCAACCAAATCAAACTGCTTTCAAGTATTTAGAAGATGAAGAAGGACTAGAATCAACTTTAACTTATCAGCAACTAGATGCTAAAGCTAGAAGTATTGCTGTATATTTGCAGAATCTATCAACTCCAGGAGAAAGAGTTTTATTACTCTACCCACCTGGAATGGATTATATAGCAGCCTTTTTTGGTTGTCTTTACGCAGAATTAATTGCTATTCCTCTCTATTCGCCGAGAAATAACCGCAAGATGTCTCGGATTCAGTCAATTATGGAGGATTCTCAAGCACAAATTGCTTTGACAAATAATCAATCTCTCAATAATTTACAAACATTATTGAATCATACTCCTGATTTGAAAAAGCTACAATGGTTAGCAACTGACAAAATTGATGAAAATTTAGCTGATCAATGGGAGTCAAAATCAGTCAGCAGTGTTTCTATTGCTTATCTTCAATACACATCTGGTTCTACTTCAACACCTAAAGGTGTAATGATTAGTCATGAGAATGCTTTAGAGAACTCAGCAGAAATAGCCATTTCATGGAAAACAGGGACTGATAGTATTCTCGTATCATGGTTACCTCACTTTCATGATTTTGGACAAATATACGGGGTGATTCAACCGATTTACAATGGATTCCCATGTATATTTATGTCACCTGCCTCATTTACTCAAAAGCCAATTCGATGGCTAAAAGCAATCTCTGACTATAAAGCTACTCACAGTGGCGCACCAAATTTTGCTTATGATTTATGTACTGACAAAATCAGCCCAGAACAACGCGAAAATCTAGACCTGAGTAGTTGGCAGGTAACTGTAAATGGTGCAGAACCAGTAAGACAGCAAACATTGGAAAAATTCTATCAAGCTTTTGCACCGTATGGTTTTCGTTGGAGTACTTTCTACCCAGGTTACGGACTAGCAGAGGCAACACTGAAAGTGTCATCTGCTAGAAAGAAGAACTCGCCAACAATTTTAACTGTTCAAGCAGATTCACTATCCAAAAATTTAATTGTGGAGGCATCAGAAGACGAGCCGTTTGCAAAGACATTAGTTGGATGTGGTAGTACTGTATTAAACTCAAAAGTTGTCATTGTAGATACTAAATCTCTGACTCAATCTCCATCTGATCAAGTTGGTGAAATTTGGGTATCAGGTCCTAGTATTGCTCAGGGGTATTGGGGACGACTTGAAGAAACTCAGCGGACATTTGGGGCTTATTTAACTGATAATGGTGAGGGTCCCTTCTTGCGAACAGGTGATTTGGGCTTTCTCAAAGATGATGAGTTATTTATCACAGGTCGAATTAAGGATTTGATCGTCATCCGAGGTAGCAATCACTATCCTCAGGATATCGAGCTAACAGCAGAACAAAGTCACCCCAGTCTACGTTCGGGATATAGCGCAGTATTTAGCATTGATGAGAATGAGCAAGAAAGACTGGTTGTTGTTTGTGAAATCGAGCGTACTCACCTGCGTAAGTTGGATGCTGATGAAGTAATTCGAGCCATACGCAAAGCAGTATCTAAAGAACATGAATTAGAGGTATACGCTGTATTACTGCTAAAAACAGGTAGCATTCCTAAAACCTCGAGTGGCAAAATTCAACGTCAGGCTTGTCGCACTCAATTTTTAAATAACCAATTAGATGTAGTGCAAGAGTGGAAAGATAAGTCAAAAGAACAAGTAATTAATGAAGGTAAATCTCCCATGCAAAATAACTTATCCAGTATCATTAAATTAGGTATTCAAGATTGGCTAATTTCGTGGATTGCCAAAGAGAAAAAGTTAGATATAAAAGAAATGGACCCCAATCAATCTCTTACTTACTACGCGCTTAGTTCTTTGGATAGTATGAATTTACATGGAGATTTAGAAACTTGGCTTGGCTATTCAATTGTTCCTGATTGGTTGTGGGATTCTCCATCGATTGATGCATTAGCCAAGCAAATTTCTCAATCTCAAAATGCTTTTTCAGTCGCTAAAGTAGCATCATAGCGTGCTTCTATAAATCCTTGCATTCTGAGCAATTCTTTACGCTCCTCTTAATTTAAGGAAGTTATTAAGAAAAACTATAACTTCCGATCAACAACCAAAAACAATTGTTGTCTTCTTTCTATAAAATAACATGAAAATTGAAGCAATCAAGGCTGCTTTGCCGACAAAGAAATTGACAAATGATGATATTTTGGCATTAGTTGAGGAATATAGCACACCAATCTTTACAGGAGATTTAAAGACAGCTTTAAGTAAAATCAACTATTTCCTTCGCTATTCAGGTTCAGATATCCGTTACTGGTTAGACAAAGACGAAAAGCCAATTGATTTAGTGACTCGTGCTTTTCAAGAAGCAATTACGGAGGCAAACTGCGATAAAGATGATATAGATTTACTGGTTTATACTGGTATTGGTCGAGGATTTATAGAACCAGCAGCAGGCTACCACGTTGCAGCTAGTCTTGGTTTGCAAAACGCAGAGTGTTTTGATATCCTCGATGCTTGCATGAGTTGGACTCGTACCCTGAACATAGTTCACACACTACTTCAAAGCGGTCGTTATAAACGAGCTTTAATAGTTAATGCCGAGTGTAATATGCACTTTGGTGGACCAGTTTTTCCTACTGTTTTCCAACTGCCCAATATTGAAGCTATGGAATGGTCTTTTCCAGCTTATACTTTGGGAGAAGCAGCGACAGCAACAATTGTTTCCTACGATCCAGATCGAGAATGGGAATTTCACTTTAAATCTCGTCCAGATCTGGCAGATCTATGCAATGTCCCCTTAGATGGATACGAAGGTTATTGCACACCTTCTAAGCGGATTGGTTTAAATGGCGTTAACAAATTTACCTCTTTTGGAGTTGAGTTGCACGCCAACTCATATGAAGAGTCCATTAAGATATTTAAACTCTTAAAAGCTCCTACTGACGAAATTCGGGCAATTTTCCCCCATGCATCGTCAAAAAGAGAGTGGGATAAAGTTGCTGAAGCATTAGGTGTCAAGCATCTCATGTGGCATATTTATCCAAATTATGGAAATCTAGTCTCTGCTTCTATACCCACAGGTATCGCTTCAGCTATCGAGGCAGGAAAGATTCAGCGAGGAGATCGGATTGCGGGTTTGCTTGGTAGTGCAGGTATGTCTTTTGCTGCCTATTCGTTCATCTATTAATTAAGAGCTAATAAGAGGGGTATCCCATTTCTCTACCTCCTCATATTTTCTTTAAAATAGCAAATGATTAATTAATAAGAGGTTTAAGAATTAATGTTGTTTCAATTTTTAAAGCTTATTAGCGTAACTTTCATTTACCTCTGTGGATATTTTATTACTACTGTAGGTAGTAATAAAGAAGAGCGAAGCTTAAAACAAGGGCAATGGATTTACCGCTATTTCCTTCAAATGGGACCGGTCTACATCAAAATCGGACAAATTTTAGCGACACGTTCTGATTTGATTCCAGAAAATTGGGTACAAACATTGCGAGAACTGCAAGATAATGTACCTTATATGAATGAAGCCGATACCAGGAAAATTATCAGCAAAGATTTGCCTCTGGCATTTGAAAATGTTTTTAGTGAATTTTCCTTTCAGCCACTAGCTAGTGGTTCCATTGCTCAAGTCCATAGCGCCACTTTAGTCAGTGGGCAAAAAGTCGCTGTAAAAGTTGTTAAGAAAAATGTTCTTAATCAACTTAAACAAAATCTGGATATTATTCAGTTCTTTGTTGCCATTCTTGATTTTGTAGTTCCATCTGTACGAGAACTAGGTTTACCAAAGCGTCTGCAAGAATTAAGAAATTTGCTGATTATTCAAGCAGACATGAAGCAGGAAGCTCAAAAGCAGGAAGAAGTATATACCAACTTCAAAAATCATCCTTATGTCAAGGTTCCTGCGATTATTAAAGACCTTTCTACTTCTAACTTATTGTTCATGGAGTTCATGGAGGGAATTCCCGGAAAAGATGTTCACAAGGTTGAATTAAAACGCAATCTTCTCGCTCAACGTTTCCAGGATACTATTTATACTATGCTTTATATGCATGGTTTATGTCATGGAGACCCTCATCCTGGAAATATATTTTTTACAAAAGATGGCTCAATTATTCTCCTAGACTATGGCATTACTGTGCAACTTAGCGAAGATGAAAAATGGGGTTTATCGTCCTTTTACTATGCTTGTACTCGCAAAGAATGGGGTGTAGCTGTAGAGCGTTTTACTCAGCACTTTGTCACAGATAAAGACTACATTTTTCAAAATTTGAGTCAGTACGAGCAAGAAATTCAAAGCGTTTTACAATATCACTTTGATATCAGTACAACACAATGGTCAACAGTTAGTTATTTCCAAGATGTTAGCAAGATATTGCGTAAATATCGCGCACGGTACACAACTAATTTTACAAAAGTTGAGTTGGTATTTTTATCTTGCGAGGGTTTTGCAACGCAAATCGATCCCAATATTGATATCTGGGAGAATGCAAGTAAGTTTACAGACCGTTACTCTCCCTATATGAGTTCAGAAGTCAAAGAAACGTTTGATGTTTATTTTCAACAAACGGCTCCTTCTTCTTTAGCAATGCGCGATCGCGCCAATAATTCTTTAGTCGCACCTACTCACATTAACCGATATTTTTTCCCTAGCACTTATCCAGTATTTGTCAAAAAGGCTAATAAAAGCAAAATCGAAGACTTTGATGGTAATGTTTTCGTAGACATATCATGCGGTTACGGTCCTCATCTCTTAGGCTACGCCCATCCTGCCGTTAACCAAGCAATTTCTGAATCTCTTGCTAACGGATTTGTCAACGCAATTGGAAGTGAAGCGGAATTAAAACTAGCCGAAATGCTGGTTGAGGCTTTACCTGGTGCTGAAAAAGCAATCCTTTCCAACTCAGGAACAGAATCAATTTTACAAGCATTCCGTCTGTGTCGTGCTTACCGAAAGAAAGATCGAGTAGCGAAGTTTGAAGGACACTATCACGGATTTTCTGATCAAGGAATGGTCAGTTCTTGGTTTCGCTTTACAGGTGAAAAGTTTGATCCTCAGCCTATTGCTGGAACTCAAGGAACTGAAAGTGCTACAGTCAAAAATACTCTGGTTTTGCAATATGGTTACATTGAAGGTTTAGAGCGATTGCGATCAGAAGCATCTGAGTTAGCCTGTGTTATTTGCGAACCAATGCCTTCATTACTAGCTAATTACGACGTTGAATTTCTCACAAAACTGAGAGAAATATGTACAGAGTTAGATATTCCCTTAATTTTTGATGAAGTTGTTTCTGGATTTCGAGTAGCTTATGGTGGTGTCCAAAACTTGGCAGGAATTACCCCTGATTTGACTTGCTTGGGTAAAGTAATTGGCGGAGGACTTCCTTGCGGTGCAGTTGTTGGGAAACAGAAACTGATTGATATTGGTAAAAGTTCCCAAGATCCTTTTTCTGACTATGAAAAGAAAGCCTTTGTCGGTGGGACAATGAGTGGAAACTCACTGACTTGTGTTGCAGGAACAGCTGCATTAACTTATCTCAAAGAACATCCAGAAATATATGTACAACTGGACAATAACACTAATTGGCTGGCAGAAAAACTACTAGAAATTGGTCACTCTCACGGTGTACCCATCAAAGTCAAAGCCAATCGTTCCATCTTTTCTTTGACATTTAGTCACAGACCTGCTAAATACTTCCGAGAAAAGCAAGCTGGTAGTAATTTTAAAGTCAATTTGGCTTTAGCATACTATATGCGTAAACACGGCATTTATATGCCAGAACTCCACACCTTAATGTTGAGCGCAGCCCACACTCAAGAAGACCTAGAACTTATTTGTACTGCCTTCGATTTAAGTATGCAGGAAATGATCAAGGATGGTTTCTTTACACTTTAGTTAGTGAATCAGAAATAAAGTCTAATGGAGAGATAAGCAGTTTACTCTCCTTTCTCTATTATTTATTCCTCGTTTTTCAAACAATACTGAGATTATTTTATGAATTTACTAAAATCTTCCCCACACTCTACTCGTAAATGTAAAGTTGCTGTCATTGGTGCTGGTGCTAGTGGTATTGCTACAGCAAAATCTCTTATTGAAGATGGTCACGAACCGACTGTTTTTGAAAGCAGCGATCAAGTTGGTGGTGTTTGGGTCTTTAAAAATACTAGCGGCAGGGCTTTTAGTACAGTTCACTTTCAACACTCAAAGTATGTTAGTGTTTTCTCCGATTATCCTATGTCGATGGAGTCCAGTGAGTTTCCTGACCATACAGAGGTTCTGGACTATCTCAATGAATACGTAGACCACTTTGATATTAGGAAACATATCAAATTCAATACAACAGTAGATAAAGTTTCCAGAAAGGATGATGATTGGGAAGTTACTGTCAGCTATCCTGGCGGTCAATCTACTTTCAATTTCGATGCGATCGCTATTTGTAGCGGTATTTATAATGAAGCAAGATGGCCAAATTTTCCTGGCGAAGAAAAATTTCAAGGAAAGATAATCCATTCTAAAGATTATAAAGAACCTTCAATTTTTGCAGATAAAAATGTTCTAATTGTTGGCAATGGACCTAGTGGAGTAGATATTGCAGTCACTGCATCCTATAGCTCTAATAAAGCCATTTGGAGTTATCGTAAAAATCGTTGGTTACTTCCCAGATACTGCGAAAGAATACCCTTTGATTTTATCGTGACTCGCCTGAATAAACATATCCCTTTCCGGCATCAAATTTTATCTTTGGTTCACATTAAAAAGTTTTATCCGATTATGTTAGATCACCAGGCTTGTGGTGTGAAGCCAAATGTTGGTCCAGAGAAATCAGGTCCTGTTTTTAATGAAGATGCCTTAAACCGCATCCGGCTGGGAGCAATCAAAACCAAACCAAATATTGCACATTTTGAAGAAAATAAGGTTGTATTTGAAGATGGTAGCAGTGAATTAGTAGATATGGTTGTGTATGCAACAGGCTACCAAGTTAAAGTTCCTTTCATGGATGAATATTTAGGTGAAGACCATCAAAAAAACTTAAATCTTTATAAGATGGTATTTCCCCCCGAATTACCCAACTGTGGCTTTATTGGATTTGTTTACGGAAACGTCATATTTCCCACTTCTGAACTGCAAGCACGTTGGTTTTCTAAAGTCATTTCTGGTGAAGTTGAATTACCATCAAAAACAGCAATGGAAGAGCAAATTCAAGAACACAGAAAACATCAGGAAGAAGGCTGGCTTGACAGTGCATACCGTAGCTTGCGTATTTCAGCTTTTGATTACATGGATGACATAGCGAAGGAAATTAACGCTATGCCTAAAATTTGGGAAAACTGGACAATTTTGAAGGAAATTTTCGCAGGTCCAATGATGGCAACACAATTCAGGCTTAATGGACCTCATAAATGGCAAGGTGCTGCGTCTTGGATCAAAAAAGTACCCAAGCTAGTTCGGAAATAGGTTATTGATACTAAACACTAATATTTTTAGGTTATGGTAAGCCTGTTGTAATTATTAAAATAAGACATGGAGATGATGAAGCATGAATACGTTTATGAACAATATCTTTCAGCCTTTTATGAGTAAAAATAAATTACCAAACGGACCTGAAGAACCTGAATTATTTCAGTTAATCAATTGGCTTGTTAGACCTTTTGAGTATCTAAAAGAATGTGTAGATAGATATGGCGATATATTTACTATTAGGACATTTGGTTTCTCTCCATTGGTATTTATAGGAAATTCTCAAGGAATTCAAGAAATTTTTAGTACCTATGCTAAATCTTTTGATGTCAAAACTACAAATGCTATTCTGCATCCTATAACTGGCGATCACTCCATAGTATTAATGGATGACTCCAAGCATAAAAGAGAGCGTAAATTACTTATGCCTGCTTTTCATGGAGATAGAATGAAATTATATGCTAAAAAAATATGTGAAATTACTGATAATGTCACTTCTTCCCAGGAAATAAATAAACCTTTTCTTGCTAAAAGTTTCATTGAAGAGATTGCCCTCAAGATACTTGTGGACATATTGTTTGGAATCCGTGAAGAGGGAAAAAGCAAACAATTTTTGTCGATTATAACTGATTGGGTAAATATCATTGATTCTCCAGTGCAATCGAGTTTGATGTTCTTTAAAGTTCTGCAAGTAGACTTAGGAGACTGGAGCCCCTGGGGTAATTTTATCAGAACCAAACAAACAGTTGACAAGCTTCTTCAAGCTGAAATAGAAGATAGGCGAACTAACAGAAAAAAACTTGGCGATGATATCTTCAGTTTAATGCTGGAAGCAACTTATGAAGATGGTCAGAAAATGAGCGATGACCAGATAAAACATGAATTGTTTACTTTTTTGTATGCTGGCTACGAAACAACCGTGACTGCTTTATCTTGGGCTTTTTACTGGCTCGAAAAATACCCCCGCGTAAAAGTTAAACTGTTGCAAGAAATAGATAGTTTAGGGGACAATCCTGACCCGATGGAGATATCTAATCTCCCATATTTAACGGCTGTTTGTGAAGAGACATTGCGATTTTATCCAGCAGTGACATTTGCTTTTGGACGTACTGCTAAACAAGACATGAAAATAATGGGTCGTTTTTTTGAAGCTGGGACAACATTTTATCCCTGTATTTATTCAGTCCATCATCAAGAAGATGTGTATCCAAATTCAAAGCGATTTAGACCAGAAAGATTTTTAGAACGTCAATATACCCCTTACGAGTTCATCCCTTTTGGCGGTGGTTCCAGGTATTGTTTGGGTTATGCTTTTGCTATGTTAGAAATGAAACTACTAATAGCTTCAATTGTATCTAAATACAATTTAAAATTAGCTGATAATCAACCCATTCAACCAGTACGTCATTTAAGCACTATCAAACCCTCCAATGGTGTACCTTTAGTTATAACTGGGTTTCGCTAATAGGCAAAATTAGTAATACGCACATTCGCAAGTTCAGTATTCTATCTCAAGGATTAAAATAAAATGTCAGAGCAAACAAATAGACTCCGCTATTTCAATATTGTGCTTGATTCAATTGAGAAACAAAATCAGGAAGTGATAGAAGCTTTTGGGCATCATGTCCATTGGGGTTATTGGGACTCAAACAGTTTACCAGATGGTTCTGTTGAAGACTTTCGGCGAGCAACAGAAAAGTTATCTGTGAAAATGTGTGAAGCAGGTAGAATTACAGATAATCAAAGAGTTTTAGATGTAGGATGTGGATTTGGCGGCACGATAGCCACTATTAATAATAGATATAAAAATATGGATTTAGTCGGTGTGAATATTGATGAGCGCCAGCTAGCCAGAGCCAGAGAACTTGTTTTGCCTGCGGCAACTAACAAAGTTGAATTTGTAGAAGCAGATGCCTGTAAGCTACCTTTTGAAAATAATTCCTTTGATGTAGTTTTAGCTGTTGAGTGTGTCTTTCACTTTCCCAGTCGAGAGCTATTCTTTCAAGAAGCAAAACGGGTACTAAAACCAGGTGGTTATCTAGCGATTTGTGACTTCACTCCGGCAGATATAGTAATGCCTTGGATTGGGATGTTAGATTTTGTGTTTAATGGCTTATTTCCTAGTACTTATGGTCAAAATAACCTTAACCTGAGTAATAACATAACTTTGCACGAGTATGAAAAACTCGCTGAAAAGAGAGGATTTCGTGTTGTGTATGAACACGACATTACCGTAAATACATTGCCTACTTACCCAATTTCTTGTCAAGTAATGCGTAAAGCCTCACCTCCAGGATGGGATACTGAAGTAGATATGTTTCTTACCCAAACTATGGAATGGTTCAGCCGTCAAGGTTTATATCGTTACATAATTTTCTCATTTGAAGCCCTGTCTTGATAGAGTTCCGGTAGTCATCTGTGCAATGGATAATATCCTTACACCGTAAGAGTTTCATGATTAATATTTGTACCTCATATACCAACGATACGCTGTATTTTGTTGATTGGTGCATAAGTATCAAATACTCAGGAGTTGTATAATGAGCGTATTTAAAGCTATTTTGAGCTTACTAATCTATGGTTTTTTGTCAATTGGTATACCACTTCTAGGTTGGGGTATTGATAACTTGACAGAATTTTTGGCAAATCCAGCGAGAGTTATTTTCTTAGTTGGTTCAACTTTGATAAGTATCGTCTATGCCTGGTTTATACCTCAAAATCTTGTGAGTGACGCGGTTAAAGATAAACTGATAACTCGCCAAAACATCACTTTATGGTTGAGTATGCTTCTTTACGTGATCATTTTTAGCCTCTTGCCATACTGTGATCGCCACAACCTCTGGCAAATTAAAGCTGAAAATTATTTAAGATATGTTGGGGTAGTAATGTTTACCATTGGACTGATTTTCTCCACTTGGGGTCCACTGCACCTTGGTAAACAATTTGTTTTCAATGTGACAATTCAAGAAGGAAATAAATTAGTCACAGATGGACCATTTAGCTATGTACGCCACCCCCGTTATTTTGGTTTGGTTCTTTGGGTTTTAGGAGTTTCACTCATCTATCTTTCAGTTGTGGGGCTAGTCATGACTGGGGTATATATGTTGTTGCTGGCATGGCGAATTTATGACGAAGAAAATTTACTCCAGCAAGAGTTTGGTGAACAATGGACAAATTATTGTCAGCAAACGAAGCGGATAATTCCTTTTATTTATTAAGAAAAATTCATGTTTCAAAACCCCTGATACTGAAACAATAGGGCGACTTACAACAAAATCTTCCCGGCGAAGATAACTCGCTCGACAAGCTACTAGGCAACTCTAATTTCTAAACTTTAATCGAATACGCCTTATGTGAATCAAGTCATAGGATGCTGTAGACCTCAAGCTTTGGTGTCCATACCTTTATCTTGTGGTTTCCCGCTTCTTTTTACTACCCCATCTCACATAAGGCGTATAATAATATTGCTATACCCGGTTTTTGAGTCGTTTGCTACTATAGCCGTGGACAGGGTGGTTAGGACATCAACTAATCCTAAAACTTAGACACTAAAAGGCTTCTAGCACTGTCACCTGTCACCTGTTCCCTGTCACCTGCTATAACTCCCCTAATAGCCGTATAACAATTCCGTTGCTCCCTACCTAATTCACTGCAAAGATTTCGTGAATTACGCCACCTTCACCGGTGCGTCCTTTGCCGATTGCAACTATATTATTCAGCCATGCGTATCGCTCATCACCTGTCTCGAATAAAGGATTGGTTCTGAGATAGTATCGCTCCTCTGCGCCTTGCGGATCGTCCGGCTTAGAATAATCCACCGCATACTCAAAGTTTTCTGGGCTTGCGACCATCCGTCCGCCATAAGTCATGAGAATGATTGCCCCGTCATGCGTCTTTAGGCATAGACGAACGTCGATTGCGCCAGACCCGTCAGCCCTTACTCTAGCCCAATCGCCACCGGACATCGGGATAACCTCACCTTTGAGATTCGGTCCCTCGAACTGTCCAGACTGGGCTATAAAGATTATGCGGTTCCCATCGGGGGCTTGTCCGACATCCATCGGCGGTTGAATTTGTATTCTTATCTCGAACAAGAATTCGGTCTTAAGCTCGGACATCGGTATCTCCTTGGTGTGCATTGCTGCCAGTTGCTGGCTAAATCCAGATGTTTACCCTGGGTGTCAAGCTGCTATTAGCAGATCCATTATTCAAGTATTGGATACTGTTGGCGAATTATTTCTTATACATTGGAATATCCGATAAACCCGTTGTTTGATGTTGGGTTTCCTTCCGTCAGCCCAACCTACGAAAAATTAGGGTTTGAAGTATTCAGTTATATTTCGCCAACAGCATCCGTGTTGGTCATAAAAATCAAACTAGAAAGCAGTATTATATAGAGGCAGCGAAGATTCTAGTTTCTCCAAAGAGTAGTTTTTTTGTCACTACAAGAGTGGAAGTACAGTGTTTGCACTGAGTTTTTCAAAAGTCTGCGGATAAGTTAGATTGCTGTCAGTGGCAGATAAGGGGTTCGATCTGTTACAGGAGCAACATTTAACTCCGCTCTCCATTCTGCTAGTGGCTTTTCCCAAGCTTCTTCCCACTTCTGCGCCAGAAAGGGTTTTGCCTGACGCGCTGCATTGTAGGACTCGTGAACGATAAGCATATAAGTGTCTAACTCTCTCTGCATCTTGATATTATTCAGGATATCTCCGGCGAGCAGTATCGCTCCAACCGGATCGCGGTTTTGCGCGTACTGAAATACTGTAATACCAATTCCCCCAAAAAGAGTGAGGCCATAACCTGAAACGGTATGCCAAATATCATGGGTTTGTCGCATCCGCAGACTGTAATAGCTCACATCATCTAGAATCTCGACTTTGGGATAAAAACCTGCCGGATAGCTTACTTCTCGCAGGTTATAGGCATAGGCATAGCCTAACGAATCTTTAGGTAGCTTGATTAATTCTTCTACATTGTGAGTCGGTCCAATATATCTTTCTTCAAAAATTTGAGCGACTTCAGGAATAGACTTGAGATAGGCAATCTGGGCAGCACGAACGTCCTGTTTGGCGAACCCATCCTCAATATCAAAAATTCCCTGGATATCTACTCCGCTACTGATAAAGCAAAAGAAAGCTTGCACAGCTTTCGCAACTTCTGGAGCAAAGGATAGGCTCACATCCGCATCGATAATGGAGGCAAGTGTTGACATCTGTGAAACTTTAGATAATCAAATTTACACAATAAATTTTATAGCAAGATCGCATTTATAGCAAGATCGCAGAAATATCGAATACTCATACAAAACTTTACCTGCAATTCTTATTTAACTTGGAATGGTGCGTTATGCTATGCTTTTCTTGGATGCCGTAGGATATACAAACCCTACCTCTGCACATTATCTAGTCAATGTTAGAAAATGGTAGGTTCCGCATCGCTAAAATGACCAGTCATAACCCTGCGTATTTTTTTGCGTAAGCGTTTTGGTATGGATGTATTTACTTTTGAAGAGCATCCTGTGGCTTGATTGACATAAGGCGTAAAATATAAAAAAGCAAGCTGGATATTTTTCAGTAACAGGAGGATAACGTGAGTTTTGACGCTCAAGAAAATCACACCCCACAATATAAAACTGTCAAGCTACCCCAAGGAATACTCCACTACAGCGATCGCGGACAGGGACCGATATTAATCTTTCTACACGGGCTTCTGGTTAATGGACGACTTTGGCGTGATGTTGTATCTAAACTCGAAGGTGAGTTTCGCTGCATTGTACCAGACTTACCTCTCGGCTCTCATATCCAACCAATGAACCCTGACACCGACTTAACTCCACCTGGTGTTGCTCGCTTAGTAGCAGATTTTGTTACAGCCCTCAATTTAGATGATGTCACTTTAGTTGGCAACGATACAGGCGGTGCTATATGCCAGTTAGTCATTAACGAGTACCCCGAAAAAATCTCAGGACTTGTACTTACTAACTGTGATGCTTTTGAAAACTTTTTACCGCTGTTTTTTAGTCCCCTTCAGTACGCCGCTCACATACCAGGCTTTATCTTTGCATTTTCACAGTTAATGGACTGGTCTTTAGCCCGACATATCTTGTTTGGGCTACTTGCACATAGACACTTGGAACCAGAAGAAGAATCCGCATACTTTACACCGCTAATTCGTTTTTCTGGGGTGCGTCACGATCTAACCAAAGCTGTGTGTGGTATTTCAAATCGTTACACTCTGGAAGCAGCCCGTTCCTTTCCCAATTTTAACAAGCCAGTTTTAATTGTTTGGGGTGAAGACGATCCATTCTTTACTTATAACTTTGCTGAACGCCTCACAAAATCCTTCCCTAATGCTCGACTAGAGCGTGTTGCAAAATCACGTACTTTCGTACCTGAAGATCAACCTGAACTGCTAGCGAAGTTGATTACAAGTTTTGCTGTTAAGTAGGTAGGTATGAAAAAACAAATGATCCATTGTGTGTGATACACAGTTATAGGCGTTTTGGCTTTTCTGTACAACGCCGTACTTATCAAAGTCTACGGGGAACTAAAAAATTTCGCTGAGAAGTTTGGGATGCTGTTGGTGATCAAGTTGGTTGGAGAAAAGACAATAAATGGATGTACTACGACGATTTGATATTTGATATCACAGCCCCTGAAGCCCATTTACCTAGTGGAATTTTTTGGTTTGATTCTTGGTGGGGGAGGTATGGGTGGTTTTTGTTGGATGGTGTGGAGAAGCGTTTTTATTATTTAATAGTGCGAGTTCTCAAATGTAATATTTGATTGAACTACAATTAAAAACAAGTTTCTGAATTTATGGTGTATTGAATTTTGAATTGTGGTCAATTAACTAGTAGTTCATAAATAGATATTGCTCCATCTTTGCCTTTTACTTTCACTGATTCATCTACGAGTCTGAGACAAAATAATTCTGGATGAAATAAGCTTTTAACTACTGATTCAGTTAACAAAATGCCACATTCATATTGCTTTGTTAGTCCTTCGATCCGAGAAGCAACATTGACTGCATCGCCAATAACTGTAGAATCAATGCGGGACGTAAAGCCCACTGTACCCATCACTACTGTACCACGATGAATGCCGATACCAACGGAAATAATGGGCAAGTTTTTTTGAGATCGCTGATAATTAAACTGATCTAAAGCCTTTTGCATCAAAATTGCTGCTTTGAGGGCGCAGTCTGTAGCATCATCATCAAATAAGGCCATGATGGCATCACCGATATATTTATCAATAAATCCCCCTGCTTCATCTATGGCTTTTCCCATACAAGCTAAATAGTCATTTAAAAAGGTAAATATTTCTATCGGTGCCATTGCTTCAGACATAGAAGTATAACCGCGAATATCACAGAATAAAATTGTCATTTTTCGCGTTGAAGCCCTACCGACTTGAATATTTTCTATTCCTTGGGGGGCAATGACAGAAACGAATTTATCTGGTACAAATTTCTCAAATGATTCTAAAGTTTTTTGCAACTTACTAAAGGATATCTGCAATGTTGCAGCCATTTCATTAAAGGAATTTGCCAATGCGCCAATTTCATCTGTACGATTATTAATATCTGCACGATGTTGTAAATCACCTCCAGCAATTTGAGCTACACTGGATTGTAAACGTTGCACAGGATCACTCAACTGTCGTGCTAGGATGTAGGCACACACCCAACCGACACCCAGTCCTACAGAACCGACTGTTAAAGCTTGATTTACTGCATTAGCAACAGCACGATCTACTTTTTGTAGAGACATCCCAATTCTTAACACACCTAGTTTTTTACCAGCTAGTGTGCGAATATCTGAAGCTACTTCAATGATGGGTTCACCACGTTTAATTCGCAATTGATCTGCAAAATAAACATCTTTGAGGATAAATGTTTCGGATATGCGAGCTTTTTCTGAAGATTTTAAGGCATTATTGGTAATATTTAAAGGAACAATATCGGGTATGTACTGGTTTTGATATTCGTTAGGGGAAGCAGCAGCAATTTGATTGTCTTGACGGTTATCAGAGACGAAGACATAAACAAAGTCTTCATTTTCTCGTAAGATCAAATCTATGTTTAAGCGGATTTGACTCCAATTTTCTTCTGAAAATTCGTTAGAGTATGTATAGCTGAGAATGTTAGTAACACTTTTCGCATCATTCAACTTTTCTTGACGGTAGAGGGTATTTTCACTTTTTACCCAAACTGCAACTATCGCACCAATCAAACCAAGAATCAGCAAGGTGGTAGAAACTATAATTTGGGTACGAATAGAACGAAAAGTAAAAATTTTCATGGTTGTGGAGTTAACTCTTCTACAAAAGTCACCCAGCGTCGATTTTTAGTTTTGCTTGGACAATCATCACCAAAAGCTAGAGTCACAGGACCACCCATTTTTGATAAAATTGGCTGTTTATTTTCACCCCATCTAGTTGCTAAAATGACATTACAGTTATTTATGTCTGTAGATGCTAATTCTGTAGGTTCAGAATTTCTACGGTAAATTTCTGGTTTTCCAGTTACGACTACAGAACTTTGAGGTTCTATTCCAGCTAAAGAAAGCACATCTTTTACTCTGACACCATGTAATTTAACTTTGCTACTAGGCCACCAGACGCGATAACCAACATTTTGGTTCAGGGTAACTTGTGGTAATTTATCAAGATTGGCTAAATTGAGTTGACGATTACCTACGCGAACCAATGCTTTTTCCGTACCAAAGATAACATGAGTTACATAAAATGCCCAAAATCCCTCATTATACTTTTGTTTGATTTGAGGATATTGACTATAGGGAAAGATTAAATAAAGGGGGCCACCTTGGTCACGCTGAATTGGTTTATTATCTTTGGCAAGTGCTAAAATAATTGGGTAAGTGAGTAAGTCTTCTATTTTTACTGTTACTTGATAAGCGTCGTAGCACACAAAAGTTATTTCTGTCACTCCCGGTGGAATACCAAAGTTTTTTAGCAGTGTAGATACAGGTATTCCTTGAAATTTAAATACTTGATTTGGATTAACAATGTTATTTGCATCAATGGTATTAACATTGGTTGTAGCTAACTTAAGCAACTCCGGCCAACTTAAGGTTTCCGATTTACCATTTCCTGTCTCACCCTGAATAACTAAATTCCACTGACGCTGCGAGTTGTTTTTGGCTTTATCTGCTAGAATTTCCGCATTGCGATTGCTGGCTTCTTTCCGCCATACTTCCAATTGTGTATTTGTCGGCTTTTTTGTACAACCTCCTAAGCAGACTATAGCTATCCCCAAAGATACTAAAGCCAAGTTTTTCCAGATATTCAATACAACCACATTCAAAACTACTAGGAAAGTTTACAAAATGGCGTTAACTAAGTTAGAAATAACACCGTAATCCATTTTTACACTATCATTCAACATTACGCCAAAAAAATGTCGTTTGGAAACAGACAGTAAGGGTTTAGCAATGCTAAACCCCTACAACTAACAACTACAACTAACAAATTTTATGGTATTACAAGTAGAAAACAGCGGATACGAAGCGAAAACCCAAGAAATTGCTAAACAAGTTTTAGCTACTAGTCAGGAAAATCGCTCATTTTTATCGGCTTTACGGGACCAAATGCGCTGGGATGATAAATTACTCGATTGGGCTATGAGTAATCCTGGTTTACGGGTACAATTATTTCGGTTTATAGACACTTTGCCTGCTTTACATAGTAAATCAGAAATTGCCTCCCATTTACAAGAGTATTTGGGAGATGAGTCCGTAGAATTACCCGCAGCTTTAAAAGGAATCTTAAACTTTGCTAACCCTGATTCTATGCCCGCACAGGTAGCGGCGACAACTGTAGGCACTGCTGTAGAAACTTTAGCACATAAGTATATTTCCGGGGAAAATATTAAGCAAGTTATCAAAACCGTTGAGAGACTGCGAAAAGATAAAATGGCTTTCACCATTGATTTACTCGGTGAAGCTGTAATTACGGAAACAGAAGCACAATCTTATTTAGAAAGATACCTAGAATTGATGCAGCAATTGGTGGAAGCATCAAAAAATTGGGCGAAAATTCCGGCTATTGATGAAGCTGACGGCGAAAATATCCCGAAAGTGCAGGTTTCTGTCAAATTAACGGCGTTTTATTCCCAATTTGATCCTTTAGATGCTGAAGGTAGTGAAGAACGAGTGAGCGATCGCATTCGTATTCTACTACGTCGGGCGAAGGAATTAGGTGCAGCCGTCCATTTCGATATGGAACAATACGCCTATAAAGATATTACTTTCAAGATTCTCAAAAAGCTGTTACTCGAAGAGGAATTTCGTCAACGTACCGATATCGGGATGACTATTCAAGCATATCTGCGTGATAGTGAACAAGATGCTAAAGATATTATTGCTTGGTTAAAACAACGCGGTTATCCTCTGACTATTCGCTTAGTTAAAGGTGCGTATTGGGATCAGGAAACTATCAAAGCTGCCCAAAAACATTGGCCGCAACCAGTTTATAATGATAAAGTCGCCACAGATGCGAATTTTGAAACGATTACGCAGCTATTACTAGAAAATCATCAGTATGTCTATTCTGCCATAGGAAGTCATAATGTGCGATCGCAATCTCGCGCGATCGCAATTGCTGAAAGTCTCCAAGTTCCCCGTCGTCGTTTTGAAATGCAAGTTCTTTACGGCATGGGTGATAAAATAGCCAAAGCTTTGGTAGATAAGGGTTATCGCGTCCGGGTTTATTGTCCCTACGGTGAACTTCTCCCCGGAATGGCTTATTTAATTCGTCGATTATTGGAAAATACCGCGAATAGTTCGTTTTTACGGCAAAATTTAGAAAATCGTCCCGTTGAAGAATTATTAGCACCACCAATTCTAGTTCCAGCTTCCCCCTCGCTTGCGGGGGGGACAGAGGGGGGGTTCTTCGGTGTTGCGGATACTGATTTTGCGGAAGAGGAAAAAAGGAAGAAGTCGAGTTTGACTTTTGAAAATGTGCGTCAGCAGTTGGGGAAAACTTATTTACCTTTTTTGAATGGGGAATATGTGAATACTACAACTTTTGTTGATTCTCTGAATCCTTCTAATTTTAGTCAGGTGGTTGGTAAAATTGGACTTTTGAATATTGAACAAGCAGAGGAAGCAATGAAATTTGCTAAAGCTGCTTTTCCTGCTTGGAAGAAAACTCCAGTTAAACAACGTGCTGATATTTTGCGGAAAGCTGGGGAGTTAATGGAGGAACGACGCGCTGAACTTTCTGCTTGGATAGTTTTGGAGGTGGGGAAACCTGTTAAGGAAGCTGACGCGGAAGTTTCGGAAGCAATTGATTTTTGTCTTTATTACGCTGAGGAAATGGAACGGCTAGATAAAGGTGTAATTTATGACGTTGTTGGTGAGACTAACCGTTATATTTACCAGCCTAAAGGTATCGCTGTTGTTATTTCTCCCTGGAATTTTCCTCTTGCTATTGCTTGCGGTATGACTGTTGCTGCTTTGGTTTCCGGAAATTGCACTTTACTCAAACCTGCGGAAACTTCTTCTGTAATTACTGCTAAATTTACAGAAATCTTGATTGCAGCCGGAATACCCAAAGGTGTTTTTCAATACGTCCCCGGAAAAGGTTCTCAAGTCGGTGCTTATTTGGTTAATCATCCTGATACCCATGTGATTGCTTTTACTGGTTCTCAGGAAGTAGGTTGTAGAATTTACGCAGAAGCCGCAATTCTTCAACCTGGTCAAAAGCATATGAAGAAAGTCATTGCAGAAATGGGCGGGAAGAATGCCATCATTGTTGATGAAAGTGCTGATTTAGACCAAGCTGTTGTCGGAGTTGTCCAATCTGCTTTTGGTTATAGTGGCCAAAAATGTTCTGCTTGTTCACGGGTAATTGTGCTTGAACCAATTTATGATGCTTTTGTGGAAAGGTTGGTTGAAGCAACAAAATCTTTGAATATTGGGGAAACGGAATTACCTAGTACCCAAGTTGGTCCGGTGATTGATGCTAATTCGCGCGATCGCATTTTGGAGTATATTCAAAAAGGGAAACAAGAAGCGAAAGTGGCTTTGGAATTACCCGCACCAACCCAAGGTTATTTTATCGGTCCTGTGATTTTTTCGGAAGTTCCTGCAAATGGGGTAATAGCACAGCAGGAAATATTTGGCCCTGTCTTAGCAGTAATTAGAGTTAAAGATTTTCAAGAAGCTTTGGAAGTTGCTAACGGCACAAATTACGCTTTAACTGGTGGTCTTTATTCCCGTACACCTTCCCACATTGAACAAGCGCAAGCTGAGTTTGAGGTTGGGAATTTATACATTAACCGAAATATTACTGGAGCGATCGTTTCCCGTCAACCTTTTGGTGGTTTCAAACTTTCTGGAGTCGGTTCAAAAGCTGGGGGGCCTGATTATCTTTTGCAATTCTTAGAACCACGACATATCACAGAAAACATCCAACGTCAAGGTTTTGCACCTATTGAGGGTGCAGACTAATCCTATAATACACAGATACCCGACTTCTCAAAGAAGTCGGGTATCTGAAATTAATTAATTATTATTTTGGACATTCAGGTAAGCTTTTACCAGCGTAGTTACAATCAAAATGAATTAATGCTTCTCTACTCGATTTAAAGCTTCTCGTTTTCCGATAACTATCTGTTTGTGGATCTTTATCTTTATCCCAAATTTTCAAATAGTAATCATTACCATCATCAGTAGACCATAATTCATAGCGATATTCACCACCAAAACCTTCACTTCTCAAGTAGTCTGCTAATGCTGTATTTGATATAGATAGAAGGGTAGATATTGCTAGGATGGGAATTAGAGCTATTTTCAATACCTGAGTTGTCTTCATAGATGAACCAATTTGCGCTTCAATGCCAAGCATAACGTAATTCCGTATTTGCGTCTAGATATAAATCAGCAATTCTACAAAAAAACGTATACCCTTGTCTTCACAGTCTTAGTCATACTACTTTTGACTGCGGTTATAACCTATTGAGAAGCGTCACCTGCTATAACTGCTGACTGTTGGCTCCTGATTGCTGCTGTAATTGTTACATATCCATATATAAAGGTGCGGTAAGCTGAAAATAGCAGTTTTCATCCTCAAAACAATGACAGTGAATAGTCCCACGATTTTAGCCTTAGACTTTGATGGAGTGGTTTGCGATGGACTAATTGAATATTTTGAGGTAGCATGGCGTACCTACTGTCAAATTTGGTCACCTGCTAATGACACAGCACCAGATGATTTAGCTTTAAGATTCTATCGCTTACGTCCGGTAATTGAAACAGGTTGGGAAATGCCTGTTTTAATTAAAGCCTTGATTACTGGATTCTCGGATGATAAAATTATCCAAGAATGGACAAGTATCACTCCACAAATTTTGGCAGCAGATAACCTAGAAGCGAAAGAAGTTTCTACAAAATTGGATAATCTGCGGGATGATTGGATTAAGACAGATTTAGATGGTTGGTTAAGTCTGCATAGATTTTATCCTGGTGTGATCGAAAGATTAAAAATAACTCTTGCGAGTGCAGTTCAGTTATATATTGTTACTACTAAAGAAGGACGTTTTGTCCAGCAGTTGTTACAACAAGAAGGGCTTGATTTACCACCAGATGCGATTTTTGGCAAGGAAGTAAAGCGCCCAAAATATGAAACTTTGCGAGAATTAATTGAGAAAGCAAATACCCAACCTGTGAGTTTATGGTTTGTTGAAGATAGGCTGAAAACATTACAATTAGTTCAACAGCAATCAGACTTAGATCATGTCAAACTTTTTCTAGCAGATTGGGGTTATAATACTCAACCAGAACGGGAATCAGGAAAAAATGATCCACGCATTCAGCTAATATCACTTTCTCATTTTGCTCACGATTTTTCAACTTGGTTGTAATTAACTGGAGAGATATAGCAATTTTTGCAGAGGTTGTGAACATCTTGTAGGTTGGGTTAGATGCGGTAATTAACTTATAACGCTTACAGATAAATCACCAAACCGCGTCGTAACCCAACATCTACTATAAAATAGGTGTTCATGGCTCATTTAGAATCGCTATAGATTACTTCAGTTTCTAATTGGGCTTCAGGAGAATTATAGATCGTAGGTGTAAGTTAAATCTAAATTACTTACGATCTATCTTCTGAATTAACTCAATCACCTCTTGATAATTTGTGATTCTTTTCTGTTGTTGAAATAAGTTAGCTGCTGTCTTTAAATCGGTAATTGATCCTTGATGATCACCTAAGTGATGACGCGTAATTCCTCTATTTTTGTGAGCTTCAGGAAAGTTAGGATTAAGAAGTAATGCTTGGTTGTAGTCTTCAATAGCGCCTTTCAAATCTCCTAAATCATGGCGAGCTAATGCTCGATGATTGTAGACACCAGCATAGTTAGAATTAATGCTTATAGCTCGGTTATAATCGGCAATCGCCCCTTTTAAATCTCCCAATTTATGGCGGGAAAAACCACGTTGATAGTAAACCTCAGGAAAATTAGGATGCAAACGTAACGCTTGAGTATATTCTTCTATTGCCCCTTTTAAATCTCCCGATGTATGGCGGTTAAGTCCGCGATGGAAATAGACTACAGCCTCTTTAAGATTAGTTTGTGCTAAGAAGGATGATTTTATTCTAAATTCGGAAATAGTTGACAAATTTTTGGCACTCACTTTCGGGCTATATAATATAGTTCCTAATATGAGAGTTGCAATTGTTAATTTCCATTTTTTCATTACGCTATTTTACCAATTATTAGCATACAGTTATTAATTATATATCATATCGATTAAGAGGATGTTTGAAAAGTTGCAAATTATACTCTAAACCCCTCTCCAAACCTCTCCCCCACAGGGAGAGAGGCTTTGATTCTTACTCCCCTTCCCTGGTAGGGAAGGGGTTGGGGGTTAGGTTCTGAGACTTTTGATGTTACCAAAAATACTTTTAAAACATCCTCTAATGACTTATCAAAAAAAACTCTCCGCGTGGTTCCCTAATGATACGTCTTTAACCGAAAACGATATTACATTTATTCACACAATTACACTTAGTCAGTATGCTTGATTTAACAAAAATATCGGGACAAATGCAAGGGTTCAGTCAACATTTAACTTCAGAAGTAGCTGCGAGTCGCCAGCGTTTGGAGTTAGCACAGCAACATTTACAAAAAGCTGTTGAGTGTCAAGAGGAGTTAATTGCACGTCAAGAAAAATGGCGCGATCGCATTCTCTTTGCTAATGCTACCCCAATTGAACCCCTAGAAACCTGTATTACTATCCCTGTCCCCCCTAAAGTTCATACTGTCATCGCTACCGATGGTTCGCAAATAGCACCTAATCATCACGAAATCGCTTATTGTTACTTGCTAAATATTGGTAGAGTCGTTTTACATTATGGTCAAAATCGTCACCCTTTACTAGATAGTTTACCGGAGGTATTTTACCGCCCTGAAGATTTATATGTGTCGCGTCAGTGGGGAATTAGAACTGAGGAATGGATGAGTCATCGTCGCACAGCTTCAGAAACTACGGTATTAGCAGAACTTGCTTGCAGTGCGAAAACAGAAGCCCCAGCTTTAGCAATGGTGGATGGTTCATTAATATACTGGTTTTTAGAACAGTTGCCGATGGATGCACGCGATCGCATCTTACCCCCCATTTTAGAGGCTTGGCAACAGATGCGGGCAGCCCAAATTCCCATCATGGGTTATCTGAGTGCCTCTCGCAATATCGAAGCCATGAACTTTTTACGGTTGTTGGCTTGTCCCCACCCAGTACCCGATTGTGTCAGCTATTGCCCCAACCAGTTAGAATATGTACCATGTAAAATATTTGATTCTTTGCGAGATACAACCCTATGGACAACCCAACTCCTACCTGGACAACGTGGCCCCCTATGGCGCAGTAATAACCGGATTTTAGAATTATATGAAGACCAAACTATTTATTTTTGTTACGTTCATGTAGGTACAGAAATTGCCCGGATTGAAATTCCGGCTTGGGTAGCACAAAATACAATCATGCTTGACCAAGCCCTAGGATTAATGCTGGCACAAGTGCAAAAAGGATACGGTTATCCTGTGGCAATTGCGGAGGCACATAATCAAGCCGTTGTCAGAGGTGGTGATAAAGCCCGTTTCTTTGCCCTTTTGGAACAACAAATGATTAAAGCCGGGATCAAAAATGTGGGAATTTCCTACAAAGAAGCTAGAAAACGGGGAAGTATCGCTTAACAGTAATCACTTTCATAAATTAGCTTAATTCCACACCCAATGCTTAATATATTTAGCAGTGTTCAATCATTTATAAATATCCCAAAAAATCAGCTATGCAAAATATAAATATCGTCAACAATATTGGATTTAATTTAGAACTATTTCATCTTCAAACCAATACTTCTTTTGAGTTATCACCCAATCTAACTGTAATTCTTATTGGTAAGCCCAATGAAAAAAGTTTACCAGATATTGATGTTTCTCAGTTGCCAAATGGGGATATAGCTTCTCGCATTCATGCACAAATTCAAATAACAGGTGGTATTTACTTTCTTGAAGATTTAGGAAGTTCCAACGGCACATTTTTAAATAATACTAAGCTAGAAGCTAAAACTCCCTATCAATTAAATATAGGAGATCAAATCACTCTTGGACAAGGAAATGCCATCACATTTGTATTCCAATATCAACAAAATCAGCAATCAGATATTATTGCTACCTCCAATCCCACATCACTTCAACCGCAAATTCCTAACAGAAGTATACCAACTACCTCCGATAAGACCAATAAGCTAATTGGTATAGGTTTAATGGTTGCCGGAATTGTAATTTTAACTGCTAATATCCGAGTTGGCCTTTTTATTCGTTTTCCTGGTATTATAGTCTGTATGGCAGGAGTTTATATTCTTTTTCAAAAGCGGATAAATCATTCTTTAGGCTGGCTGTTACTTGCCCTGGGAATTGGCGTAATATTTTTCACTAGTAATGTATTCGCGTCTGTAAACCTATTAGTAATTATCGGTTCATTTGCTTTATTCATCGCTGGATATCAACTTTTAACTACCGGAAAAATCCTAGATTACGATTTAAGATCAATTCAGAATTTAATTAAGAAATAGCTCAGAATAATCCAGCAGATTGCAGGTAAATGGAGTAAAAAATTTCAACTAAAAATTCAGATATCACGAGGGTTTTACTCTTAAATAATTCTGTATCAACAGCGCCGCAACTGCGACAATAAAACTACAATGTCATCCATAGCTTTCCTGACGACACTTGCCGGCTGTTCAGATTGGTTCACCATAATACTGAAAACTAAAGGCTCATAATTTGGCGCATTAATATATCCAGATAAGGAAACTACACCAGTCATTGTACCTGTTTTTGCTTGGACAATTCCCTCCACAAATGTGTTGCGAAAGCGATTTTTCAAAGTTCCGCTAATACCTGCAACAGGTAAAGAAGCACGAAAAACTTCAGCTTGGGATGATTTACCCATTACCTGCAAAAGTTGCACCAAAGCTTCTGGACTAATTAAATTTTTGCGAGATAATCCAGAACCATCTACTAAAATATAATTTGTTGACTCAATTCCCAATTCAGTTAAAGTAGTTTTTAAAACTTGTAGCCCTGCATCAGCAGTACGTTGATTTTTTGCTAATGTTTGTTTACTACCTAATACTCTGAGTAAAGCTTCCGCAAACAAATTATTACTATTGACATTTGTCTCTACCATCAAATCAGATAAAGGTGCAGATTCAATTGCTGCTATTTCCTGTTCATTTTTACCACCATTGCTACTAGATGTTTGTTGTACAGAAATTTTTTCTCTTCCTAAACTTTGCCGAAAATGTCTTAAAAAATTTTCAACAGGATCAAAAATAGCTAAAGCTGTTATTTCTGGTGGAGAATTTACAGCTAATTGTCCTTGAATCCGTAATATCTGTCCTTTTAAATCACGGTTTACTTCCACAAAACTTCGTTCATTTTCTGAAGTAGTTACAGTATTATTTTCAATCTTCCAGCGATATGCTTCTGTAGGTTCAGCCCAATTAAGTTTTAGTGGCTTACCTATAGTTTGCGGCAAAAATGTTAAAACAGAAGCATTTTCATTTAAAATTAAACTATTTACTGGTGCGCCATAATAAGCCTGTACATCTTCCCATTGCCAACTAGAATGTACAACTTCTCCTTGAAAATAACTATCATCAGCAATTAACTGATTTATTTGCCGAATCCCCTGTTGGGATAACTGTTTTGCTAATACTGTTAGTTGAGCATCTTTTAAGCTAGGATCTCCCCTACCGACAACACGCACAATACCTTCACCATCTTGATAAACAGAGGTACGAATGCGGAAATTTGCTCCCAATTTCTGTAATGCAGCTGCTGTTGTGAATAGTTTAGTATTAGAAGCAGGAATAAAGTATTTTTCCGCATCTCGATTGTAAAGAGATTGCCCAGATGATAAGGGTTTTACCAAAATTCCCCAGCGCATACGACTAAATTGAGGAAGATTGATAATAGCATCTACGGATGAAGGTAATTGAGCAGGACAAGTTGATTTTGTAGTGTTTGCTTGTGCAACTGGGGTTTGTGCTTGCGCTATTTCTTGGGTAACACTCACTTGGATACCGAGAAATAGTAAAATCATGCTAATATAAATTTTCCTAAAAATCATATTAATACCGATTTTAAAAATGATTATGACATTAATTTCTTTGTCCTCATATTAGGGACTACAAAATAAAAAAATATCCAATTAATTCTTTTAAATTATTGTGGGGTAGGCATCTTGCCGGTCTTTGAACACTGACAGGCTAAGTAGGTTGGCGTTAAAAATTGTCGTTATGACAAGACAGGAGGCAGAAGGAAAGAGGTTTTTGGGCAACTTTACGTTTAGTTAGATAGTACTCTTCGAGAAGCCGCTGCGCGTCTACGGTTTTTTTGTGCCTTTCTACTTAGAAGCCCGTCCCACAAAATTGGATAATTATTTTTTCTCTTCTGCTTCTCCTGTCATCTATAACCTAATGGTGATGATGATGATGAGTTATCGCTAACTCTCTATTAACTACCATTTCTTCAGCTTGCATTAATTCTGCAATATGAGCATTTGCCCATTCAGCAGCAATATCTAAGAATTGCGGATTGTCATTTACACAAGCCATTTGTAAATAATCAACATCAGAATGCTGTTTCTCTAAATCATGGATGATGTGGTGAACATCCAAAAGAGTTTCGTGGTTTTCTGTTGCAAAACCAATAGGCATAAAGACTATCACTTTTGCACCCAATTGAATTAGATTTTTAGCCGCTTGGGTAGCAGTTGGTTGTGTCCATTCAATTAGTGGTGTGTCGTGGTTGAGCCAACCCACAGAAATTAAAGGATAACGGTTAATTAACTCATTTCTGACTAATTCGTAAAGCGCTTGACTTTCATCAATTCCAGAAGTAAATCCCTTGGCTTTGTGGGGACAACCATGATTCATCAGCACAATACCAATTTGGGAAGGTAAATAAGCTGCGGCTACGTCAGCATTAATTTTTTCTTCCACCAACTGCGCCATCAATTTGATATATCCTGGTTCATTATAGAACGAAGGAATATAGCGCATCGCCTTAACCCAATGTTCTTCACCATCAGCTAATTCTACAAGAGCATTATTCACTTGCTCAATAGCAATACCACTGGTGAAAATGGAATCTACAACCAAAAGTGGATAAATCAAGATTTTGCTAAAGCCTTGATTTTTAATTTCTGCTAAAACTTGATTTGGCAAAAAAGGAGCGCAAAAGTTAAAAGCTTTGAAAACTTGGACACCACCACCCCATTTGTGTTGTAATTCGTGTTCAATACCAGCCCTTTGCTTTTCAAAGATGGCATTATGTGGGGAGATAAAATCATGGTGTGTGTGTCCCCATTCATGACGGTCAAATAAAGCTAAAAGCTTTGCTAAAGGGGGATAAATCCAAGTAGGAACAGGTGCAAATTTCGCAGTCAGGAGATTTAAAGCTTGTTCGTTATAGTTAGCAAAATCTTCGTAGCTTTCGACTTCGCCATAGCCCATAAGTAATACGGCTACACGGTCTTGGCTGGGTAGATGCTCGTGGGTATGTTGCAGTTTTTCCGGCGTTGCAACCACAATTAAATCCTCAATATAACCAGAATGCAGAGAGTGTAAACAGGAATAACATCAAGCCCTTTTAAATATTTATCATGAAGACAAACGCGGTGACGCGGTGAGTTTTTTTGATAAACAATTAGCCGATCTTGATATAACTGTATAATTCCCTATACTCATTAATTATTATCCCTTCCAGGAGGATAGGATAGACATAAACATAAAAATATACATCTGAAGGTATAGTTTTGCTATTTCTTTACATAGGGGCTTGAGTATTTAGCAGTGTCTCCGCAGGAATATAGGAGCGCAAATTTCAGTAAAATTTCTCATATTGGCAGAAATCACCAGACAGTTAAAATGACGCGCTGTCTTGTGGCTTCTGCCTTATATAGCAACGGACAGGGCGGTTAGGACACCAAGTGATGATAAAACCTAGACACCAAAAGACGTTTCAAACTGTTACCTGTCACCTGTCCCCTGTCACCTGCTATAGTACTAATCTTCTAAATCAATTTCTGCGTCGTCATCATCATGATCATAGGGAATATCATCGAGGTCTATGATTTCAGAAATTTCTTCCACTTCATTGAGACGATCTGATTCTACCGGTTCACGCGCTATTAAGCGTCCAGTGGATTTTAGCCATTCCAGAAGCACAAATTCATTACTTGTACGAATTACAGTAGCTCGTTGGTTGCGAGGTTGTTCATGCAAAGGGCCGTTAAGCATAAAAAAATTCTTTTTGAATTGGGAAAAACTATCTTGACAAGCAAATACTCACTTTACTATAATACCAAACTCGTTTTATAGTGTATTTCCCTAGCCCAGCCAGGGAATGTAAAACCATTAACTTGCTGCTAATATCTCCCAACCAATGTAAGGCAATTTCGCGGCTGTTGTTTTTACCTGTTCTGCATTTGCTACTAACTGTCCGCAAGCGTCCCAAGTTCCCGAAATAAAGGTGCTTCTCGTTCCTTCACCAAGGACAACTGGGGCGGTAAAGTCACCAATTTTCACTTGCAATTTTTCCAAATCTATGGTAAGGGATGCTTGGGGGTTAGCGGTGACTAATTCTTGCAGTTGCTTGACTGTTTCGCTGGGTGCAGTTACGCATGGTATGCCCATGGCGACGCAGTTACCAAAGAAGATTTCGGCGAAGCTTTCACCAATGACGGCTTTGATTCCCCATTTTGCTAGGGCTTGGGGTGCGTGTTCTCTTGATGAACCACAGCCAAAGTTGCGGTTCGCTATTAATATTTTCGCACCTTGATATTGGCTTTGGTCAAATGGGTGTTGACCGTTTAAGGCTTTTCTATCGTCGATAAATACGCCTTCTCCTAAGCCGTCAAAGGTGACTGCTTTTAGGTAGCGGGCGGGTATGATTCGGTCTGTGTCGATGTCGTTACCAATCAGGGGAACGGCGTTACCGGATATTTGTTTGACTTCACTTACCATAGTTTTGAGTTGATGAAGGTCTCACGCAAAGGCGCAAAGGCGCAAAGGAAGAGGGGGTTAAAGTAGTTCGCGCACGTCGGCGATTTCGCCTTTAATGGCTGCTGTGGCTACCATTGCGGGACTCATGAGGAGGGTACGACCGGAGGATGATCCTTGTCTTCCTTTGAAGTTGCGGTTGGAGGAGGAGGCGCTGATTTGTCTTCCTTGGAGTTTGTCGGGGTTCATGGCTAAACACATGGAACAGCCTGGTTCTCTCCATTCAAAGCCGGCTGCTTGGAAGATTTTATCTAGTCCTTCGGCTTCGGCTTCTTTTTTGACTCTTTCTGAACCGGGAACTACGAAGGCTTTCACACCCTCTGCTACTTGGCGACCTTGGGCAATTTTGGCGGCTTCTCTTAAGTCGCTAATGCGTCCGTTGGTGCAGCTTCCTATGAAGCAAACATCAATTTTTGTTCCTTGGATAGGTTGACCTGGATATAAGTCCATGTAGCGATATGCTTCTTCGGCTATAAAGCGGTCTTCTTCTAGGAGTTCTGCGGCTGTGGGGACTTTTTGATCTACGCCAATTCCTTGACCTGGTGTAATTCCCCATGTGACTGTGGGGGGAATATCTTCGGCATTAAATACTACTACGTCATCATATTCTGCATCAGCATGACTACTGAGAGATTCCCACCAAGTCACGGCTTTTTCCCAGTCTGATCCTTTGGGGGCGAAGTCTCTATTTTGCAGATAATCGTAGGTGATTTGGTCGGGGTTGACGTATCCGCATCTTGCACCGCCTTCTATGGCCATGTTACAAACGGTCATCCGTTCTTCCATGTTCATCTGTGCAAAGGTGGTGCCGGCAAATTCGTAAGCGTAGCCTACGCCACCTTTTACGCCGAGGGTACGGATGATGTGTAATATTACGTCTTTGGCGTAAACTCCGGGTTTTAAGTTACCGTTAACTTCGATTTTGCGGACTTTTAATTTTGATAATGCTAAGGTTTGGGAGGCGAGTACGTCTCTAACTTGGCTTGTACCGATACCAAATGCGATCGCTCCAAATGCACCATGACTTGATGTATGACTGTCTCCGCAAGCAATGGTCATTCCCGGTTGGGTGAGTCCTAGTTCGGGAGCGATGACGTGGACTATACCTTGATTCCCTGAACCAATATTGTAAAAAGTTATGTCATTTTCTTGACAACTCTTTTCTAATGCCTGGATCATTTCTTCGGCCATGCTATCCACAAAGGGACGAGCTTGGTTTTCTGTGGGGACGATATGATCAACTGTGGCTATTGTCCGTTGTGGAAATAATACTTTTAAATCCCGCTCCTTGAGCATAGCAAAGGCTTGGGGACTGGTAACTTCATGAATAAGATGTAGTCCAATAAATAGTTGTGTTAGTCCTGATGGAAGTGTCCCAACGGTGTGTAAGTCCCAAACTTTGTCAAACAGGGTTCCCTTGCTCATACGTCAATCTATGTTAAAGGAGTCGGATTTTTTATCGTATCAGAAAATTGTCCGCTGTGGACAAAAAGCCAAAAAAATTAATCTGTGAATATGAAAAATCCTTTTTGTCTGGGTGTGAAACTAATCTTTAACCGAGTACCGTCGGTTTAAATCACCGTCACCAAACTTAATTACGAATTACGAATTACGAATTACAAATTACGAATTATTTAATCAACTCCTCCAACATTACCTGTAAATCCTCAGTCAAATCACTAACACCCTTTCTCAACGCTTGTTTATTCCCCTGACAACTCTCCCACCTTTCACTGACAGAAATTGGCTCACCTACAGTAATCATTGCTTGTTTTAAACCTAAACGCGGTCTTCCTGGTAAAGTAGAATCTTTAATTCGAGACAACATATCAAACATTAATAATGCTGTTTCTGCAAATCTTTCCGCCGTTGGTTTTTCCTGAATATAATTAGCAGTTACAGCCACAAAACTTTCTGCTATTCTCATGTGTTGCATTCTTAAATCAGCTTCTTCTGCTACCCAATCAGCCAAACCACGTTTGAAAGGTGGTAAACTTTGAATATCCTCAATATCATCCCGATAAATATAATTCCAACCTGCTTCTTCTAAGCGCCGACATCTATCAATAAAATTACCCTGGGGCTGAATATTAAAATATTGTTCTGAAATTTGTAAAGCCGTATCCATTAATCGGTGTAATCTGGTAATTAACACTTCATTGGCTGGGACTTTTTCTTCAGTAATGATTTCCGGTAAATCTCGATGATAGAAACGACGATAAAAATCTTCCATTTCAGAAATTAAATATTCAGCTAAACGCAAAAAACGTTGATATAAAAGTTCTTCTTTTTTTTGTCCCGTTAGATTAATTTCTGCAACGGGTAAACAGCTATCAGTTTCTAATTTAGATAACAGCCAATCTATTTTTTCCCAAGGTGGATTAACGTAACTATATTTAATGGCAATAGGAATAATAAAAACCGTTTCTTCACGTTTGGCTTTTTGTAAATCTTCTACACACCAAAAACCCAATTGTGCTACACCCGGTTCTAGAGGACTAACTATGCCACTATGACCATTTGTACCACCTTCTGGTGCAATGGCAATGGGCATTTTGGCATTAGCAAATAAATCCCGCGCCATTTGAATAGAGTTTCGGTCTACTCGTCTTCCCCTGCGAACGGGTACACCCCCAAGTCCAGAGAATAACCATCCTAACCACTTTCCCGCCCATAATGTCATTCCCCGTTCATACATAAAATGACTATGTAGTGGATATTGTAGAGGAATTCCTTGTTGACGCGCCACTTTGGGAACAATGCGGGTAAGAAAATATAACATAGTTAGAGGATCTTCTACCTCTGGGTGACGAAATGCGATTAAAAAGCGGATTTTCCCAGCTTGAAATTCCTGGTATAATTTAGCTAAGACTTCGGCATTCTTGGCTTCAATATTGACAATACCCGCAGGTAGCCAAGGTCTAGTTCTCACCCGCAGAGCAAAGGGGACAACCCAAGAGGCAATTTTCACTATTAGCGGGTTATGGCGTTGGGGAATAAATTTGAGTGGTGGTTGAGTAGAATGAATTGATTTAGGCAAGTTGTTCTCCTGAATTTCTGGCTAAAAAAGTGAACCAATAGCGATCGCTTGATTGCTTAATTCTGATAACTTAATTATATGAATACAACACCAGACAAAAAACAATTTGCACCAGCCACCCAGCGCAACCGAGAAGCCATTTTAGAGGTACTTTTACAAGTATTACCTGCCAATGGCACTATTTTAGAAGTTGCCAGTGGTACAGGTGAACACGCTGTGTTTTTTGCACCTAGCTTCAAACCCCGTCAATGGTTACCTTCTGACCCTAACCCCATATTACGCGATAGTATTACTGCTTGGGCAGAAGAATTTCCGAGTCAGAATATTTCTCACCCTTTAGACATAGATGTAGAGTTACCAATTTGGCCAGTGGAGAAAGAAGCATTACCCGAATCATCTATTTTCGCTATAGTTAACATTAACATGATTCATATTTCTCCTTGGTCAGCCTGTTTAGGACTCATGGCTGGTGCGGGACGGATTCTTCCCTCTGGTGGTATTCTTTATTTATATGGACCTTACAAACAAAACGGTGAACATACCGCACCGAGTAACGAGGCTTTTGATGAGTCTTTACAGCTGCAAAACCCAGAGTGGGGAGTGCGTAATTTAGAGGATGTGATCAAAGCCGCTAACGCGCAAAATTTGATTCTGCACAAAACTTATCAAATGCCAGCAAATAACCTGTCAGTTGTATTTCGTCATCATTAATGGAGGTTAGCGGACTCGAACCGCTGACATCCTGCTTGCAAAGCAGGCGCTCTACCAACTGAGCTAAACCCCCGTTTTCAATTCAAAATTCTTTTTAATAATGAAGGGACGCAATTTTAAATCTTGACAAGATATTATCCTAATATTCATTTTTTGTAAATAGATGCACCAAAAAAATATTGTAGTTGTGGCTGCACTGTATAAATTTATTAGTTTACCTGACTTTGCCGAAATGCAAGAACCCTTGCTATCTTTTTGTCAGGAACAAGGAATCAAAGGCACGATTTTACTAGCTCAAGAAGGGATTAATGGTACAATTGCTGGTTCCCGTCAAGCAATTGATGCAGTTCTTAACTTTCTCCGTGGTGATACTCGGTTTGCAGATTTAGAACATAAAGAATCATACACAGAAACGCCACCTTTTGAAAGAATGAAAGTGCGGTTAAAACAGGAAATTGTGACTTTGGGAATACCTGAAATTGATCCCAATGAAAAAGTGGGAATTTATGTCAGTCCTCAAGAATGGAATGATTTGATTTCTAACCCAGAAGTTACAGTAATCGATACCCGTAACGATTATGAAGTCAGCATGGGTACATTCAAAAGGGCTGAAAATCCGCAAACTCAGATATTCCGAGAATTTCCAGAATATGTAAACGAACAACTTGACCCCAGCAAACATAAACAAGTGGCTTTATTTTGTACTGGTGGCATTCGTTGTGAAAAAGCCTCATCTTATTTGCTTTCTCAAGGCTTCGAGAAAGTATATCACCTCAAAGGCGGCATTCTCAAATATTTAGAAGAAATTCCTGCCGAAGAAACTTTATGGGAAGGAGAGTGTTTTGTATTTGATGAACGAGTCGCAGTTCGTCACGGATTAGAAGAAGGAAGTTATGAGTTATGCTTTTGTTGTGGACATCCCATTGCAGAAGAAGATAAAACCTCACCTAAATATGAAGAAGGAATTTCCTGTCCGCACTGTTTTGATAATTTAACCGAAGACAAAAGAACGAGACAACAGCAAAAATGGAAACAGCATAGCAAGCATATCATGTCCAGTTGAATACTTATCATGATGGCAAACGCGGAGACAGGGAGAGTTTTTTTGATCAGCAATTAGCCGGACATGATATAACTTCATCTTTGCGAACCTCCGCGTTAACCTCCGCGTACCTCTGCGTTTAATTCTTCATCCCTAAAGTCAAACCATCAGCGATAGGAACCAAACTCAGAGTAATTCGTGAGTCTTGATGTAACTTTTGATTCAAAAAGCGAATCTTATTAGTTTGATTATCCTGAACTTCGGAATCTGCGACTTTACCTGACCAAAGGACGTTATCAATGGCAATTAGTCCACCTGGTCGAATTAATTGGAGCGATCGCTCATAATAGTTTTCATAGTTCCCCTTATCAGCATCAATAAACGCAAAATCAAAACTTTCCGCTTCACCAGATGCCAATAATTTATCTAAAGTTTCCAAAGCTGGAGCAATATGTAAATCGATTTTATCAGCTACGTTGGCTCGTTGCCAATAGCGCCGAGCGATACTGGTATATTCTTCACTCACATCACAGGCGACAATCTTACCATCAGCTGGTAAAGCCAACGCTGTCACCAGAGAACTATAACCTGTAAATACACCTACTTCTAAAGTTTTTTTTGCGCCTATCAGCTTCACCAACAACGCCATAAATTGACCTTGTTCTGGGGAAATCTGCATCCGAGCCATTGGCAATTGGGAGGTTTCCTGACGCAGTTGAGTTAATACATCTGGTTCTCGTAGGGAAACAGACAGTAAATAATTATACAGATTTTTTTCTAAACCAATTGTTTGTTTTGTCATCATTCAAAAATATGCCTGTCGTACATAGCACAAACGGATTTTGACACAGATACACAGATGATATCACTTCCGTCATTTGCCTGCCGACTCTACCAAAATATCTCCTCAACTCCGTTTATGTAGAGATGTTGCAAAGATGATTTTGGTTGAATTAATTTTCAATTTCCCTTCTAAAATTAGACAATTAATTAAAATTGTTCTCTGTAAACATTATCACACAACTAGCTTGTGTTAGAGGGGGTAAAATGAGCCGTCCAATTATTCTTGGGATTGTTGGTGACAGCGCTGCTGGTAAAACGACATTGACTAGAGGAATTGCTCAGGTACTTGGACCGGAGAATGTTACCCTCATTTGTACAGATGATTACCATCGTTACGATCGCACACAACGAGCAGAAATTGGCATTACAGCCCTTCATCCTGACTGTAACCATTTGGATATTATGCAGCAGCATTTATCGTTGCTACGGACAGGACAGCCGATTCTCAAGCCTGTTTACAGCCACAAAACAGGGACATTTGAGCCACCACAATACATTAAACCGAATAAATTTGTGATTATAGAAGGTTTACTGGGTTATTCTACCCGTGCAGCCCGTGATGCTTATGATGTAAAAGTATATCTTGCCCCTCCTGAACCAGTCCGCGCTGCTTGGAAAGTTAAGCGGGATACACAAAAACGTGGTTATACCCCAGAACAAGTATTAGCAGAACTAGAAAAACGTGAACCAGACTCAGAACAGTATATCCGTCCCCAGCGTCAATGGTCGGATATTGTGGTTAGTTTCTATCCTACAAAAGAGGAGGAAAATGAAACCAATGGTCATTTAAATGTGCGTTTGGTGTTGCGTCCTTCTATTCCCCATCCAGATTTTACCCAAATTACTGAATCTGGTAATGGTGATTCTCAATCAGCAGTTCGTCTGGGACTAGGCCGAGATATGGGTAAACCAGTGGATGTCTTGGAAGTTGATGGTCACGCTACCTTAGAACAGGTGACTAAAATAGAGCATATTATGTGTTCGGATATGCCTTATTTAAAAAATATATGCGATCGCGAAATTAATCCAGAACTAGGTAAAATTGCGGGTACAACCGGAGAAACACTGCAAAGTTATCCCCTCGCACTTACACAGTTAATCATTACTTATCATATGCTCAAAGCTACGCAAATTTATCAATAAGCGATTACCAGTTTCAACTGGGTATAACTAAGTAATACTGAGCAAAATTAAAGATTTTGCAAACAGGGATAATTGGTCAAGCAAATAAGAGATAAATAAATATAGCTCTACCCAATTATTCCCAATCTCAAATCCCCAAATGGTATGACTTATTGCCTCAGAATTGCCGACTTACCCGAAAATGAGCGTCCACGCGAGCGATTAATGACACATGGTGCAAAAATCTTAGCCACTGCTGAATTAATCGCTATTTTGCTGGGTACTGGACAAGGGCCGGGTAAACTCTCCGCCGTTGGCTTGGGGCAGTTTATACTACAGGAGTTGGGCAAACATCAGCGTGACCCTTTAGCAGCTTTAAGGGAAGTTACACCAGCTGAGTTGATGGCAATTCCCGGTGTGGGGCCTGCAAAAGCCACAACAATTCTTGCAGCAATCGAATTAGGCAAACGCGCTTTTTTATCTCGTCCCTCAGATGGAACAGTAATTGACAGTCCCCTTGCTGCGGCTGCAACGCTTAGTCAAGACTTGATGTGGCAAAATCAAGAACGTTTTGCGGTAGTCTTATTAGATGTAAAAAATAAATTTCTGGGAACAAAGGTAATTACTATTGGTACTGCGACGGAAACTTTAGCTTCCCCCCGTGATATTTTTCGGGAAGTAATTCGTCATGGTGCAACGCGGATGATAGTGGCACATAATCACCCTTCTGGTAATTTAGAACCTAGTGAAGCTGATATAGAATTAACACGGCAATTATTAGCAGGTGCAGAACTTTTAAGTATTCCCCTATTAGACCATTTGATTTTAGGGAATGGTACTCATCAGAGTTTGCGAGAGACTACAACTCTCTGGGATGATTGTCCCCAGGGGGATTGATTATGAGGTGTTGCTGATTAACCAAGCAACACTATCATCGAACTTAAGCACAACAGCTTAGAAACGGGTATCCAAAATTATCTGAATGGTTATCCAAGATAAAATAATCTGAATAACCGCAGATTCTTTTTATAAGCCATACCATACAGTGTGATCGCTGATCTTGTAGCGACTATCTTGATTGTCAACTGCGATGTCAGTTCGCCTATATTGTCGGTTGAGTTGTACTGTACAATTATATTTGAAATGCACCATCATTATTTAATCCTTATAAATTACAAAAGGAGTAATTATGAGTACCGAAACAGCCTTATTAAAAATCGTAGAAAATCTACCCAATTCTCTCAAAATTGAACTTTTACATTATGCCGAATATTTAATCACTAAATCTTCAACACTTCAACAAGCAGAAGAAAAAAAACAAGTCGAAGATGTAACCGTTAAAAAACCGTTATCAGGTTCAATGAAAGGAACTTTTGTGTTACCTTTGGCAGAAGATTTTGATGATCCTTTAGAAGAATTTGAGGAATATATATAATGGATTCTGTGTTGATAGATACTCATGTTTTTATTTGGTTAGCAGAAGCTGATCCAACCTTGCCCAACTCTATAAAAGATATACTTGAAAATACAGATAATGTTTTTGTTAGTATTGCTAGTTTTTGGGAGATATCCATTAAATTGAAAATTGGTAAACTCTCTTTATATTCTGACTTTAATACTATCGAAGATAGTTTTGCAACAACAAGATTTAAGTTATTATCTATTACCTTAAAAGACACTATTCAACTGTATAATTTGCCTTTACATCATAAAGATCCATTTGATCGTATTTTGGTATCTCAAGCAATTAATAATTCCCTAGTTGTAGTGAGTCGTGATCAAACTCTTGATAGCTATCCCATTCAGCGTTTATGGATATGAATCAGAGCTATTGCTACCGAGCGCTTTGCTATCGTGCAAGCGTTGAACACCACAGCTATACTAAAAGTGGTGGCAAGATGAAATTACACCAATGACTGAGCAACCCAACACAGACTCATTGAAGACACCGGCTGATGAAATGAAACCCAAGTCGGAAAATAATTCTTGGAAAAACCGCATTTCTGGTGTTGTCAACAAAACCACAGCCAGATTAATCCAACTCCTACCTGTAGACCAAGTAACACAGACCATAGGACAATGGTTTACTGTCAGTGATGCCCAAGTAGCAGAGATTTTAGAAACCATTCGCGCTGAATTACCCACTACAGAAGCGCTACTGTTAGGTAAACCCCAAGCGGGTAAAAGCTCTATTGTCAGGGGTTTAACGGGAGTTTCTGCGGAAATTATCGGACAGGGTTTTCGTCCCCACACCCAAAATACCCAACGCTATGCTTATCCTTCCAGTGATTTGCCATTGCTAGTTTTTACGGATACTGTAGGGCTAGGAGATGTCAATCAAGATACAGAAACAATTATTCAAGAGTTAATTGGTGATTTACAAACAGAGGCTACAGGGGCTAGAGTCTTAATTCTGACTGTGAAAATTAATGATTTCGCAACTGATACCCTGCGACAAATAGCACAAAAATTGCGTCAACAATATCCAAATATTCCCTGTTTGCTGGTGGTGACTTGCTTACATGAAATTTACCCACCCGCAACAGAGGATCATCCTCATTATCCCCCAGATTTTGCAGAATTAAACCGAGCATTTACCCAAATAAAAGCAAATTTTTTAGGTTTATATAATAATGCAGTTTTGATTGATTTTACTTTAGAAGAAGACGGTTATCATCCTGTATTTTATGGTTTAGAAGGACTGCGAGATAATTTAGCCGAACTCTTACCTGAAGCAGAATCAAAAGCAATTTATCAATTATTAGATAAACAAGCCGGGGAGAAATTAGGTAATATTTATCGGGATGCAGGAAGACGTTATATTTTACCTTTTTCGATCATGGCAGCTACTTTAGCAGCAGTGCCTTTGCCTTTTGCAACCATGCCTGTTTTAACAGTTTTGCAAGTATCAATGGTGGGATTATTGGGTAAATTATATGGGCAAACCTTGACACCATCTCAAGCTGGGGGTATTGTGAGTGCCATTGCTGGTGGTTTTGTCGCTCAAGCCGTAGCCAGGGAGTTAATTAAATTTATTCCTGGTTTCGGCAGCGTAATTGCTGCATCTTGGGCAGCAGCTTATACATGGGCTTTAGGTGAAGGTGCTTGTGTTTATTTTGGTGATTTAATGGGTGGGAAAAAACCTGATCCCCAGAAAATTCAAGCAGTGATGCAAGATGCTTTTGAGGGTGCGAAGGAGCGATTTAAGGGGATTCGTTAAGGGGAAACTGCGCCATTTACAACATGATTTAGCAGATGAATCTAGAGACAATATAGCATTTTCTAGTTTGCTGAGGTACAAATCTATCTGCGTTTATCTGCGTCCATTCTCTTCTATCTGCGGTTAAATCTTTTTTCGGTGTACCTTACTTGGATGAGAATCGCTATATTGCATTACTCCCATGTCAAAATTAACAGAAAATGAAAATAATTATTTGCCCTGGAATCCATGAGCCAGAATTAACTACAAGTTTTATCATAGGAGGGTTAAATCTAGAGCATGATAGATTCAGCCCACCTAATTTGGAAGATATACTGGTTTTTCCGGGAGAAGGTATTTTAGCCGTATCCGCATTCCATATTTTACAGTTTTTGCGCCTTCACCTCCAGGACAGTGAGTTAAAATCGCCTGTTATATTCATTAGCTTTAGTGCTGGTGTAGTTGGTGCAATTACCGCTGCCACAGAATGGCAACTTTTGGGTGGTCATGTCAAAGCATTTATTGCCATAGATGGTTGGGGGATGCCATTATGGGGGGATTTCCCAATTCATCGTCTGAGTCATGATTACTTTACCCATTGGAGTTCTGCTATTTTAGGTAGTGGGCAAGATAATTTTTACGCCGATCCACCCGTTGAACACTTATCAATGTGGCGATCGCCCCAAACAGTACAAGGACAGTGGGTAGACCAATCAATGGGGTTTCCTCCATCCATAAAATCCTTAAGTGCGGCTGAATTTTTGCATTTGTTGTTAAAACGCTATGATTAACATTCTCTCCACCTTGGTGACGCGGAGGGTGGGGATTCCCAAAATCATAAATTAGAGTTTTTCTTTCCACGAGTTGATCTACTTGGAGGAGTTACCAAGCTGCGCCCCGCTTTGCTACTCCCTTCCCAGTGTAAGATTACTTATCTTCTTCCTTCTTCCTTCGCGTCCTATCCCTACGGGACACTTCGTGAACGCGTCTTCGCGGTTCATTAAATCCGTATTCATCTATAGGACTCCTATTTGAATTCCGTATACCTTGATTCCTTCTTCTCTGTTCCCTGTTCCCTGTTCCCTACCTCTACGAGTAAATATGCCTACGGCACGCTACCGCGAACAGAAACCAAACCGGATTCCTATAGTTGGAAGAGAGTAACACCCAAGTTTTGAGCAGTCTCTCCAGAGACATTAGTTCAGATGTAACCTGCCGTACTTATAAAAATAGTCCGGACACTAGCGTTACCAAACAGGAGTGAGAAATAGAGAAAATAAGGGTGACAATAGAAATAAACACGGTTAAATAACTAATGTTCCTCTCATGGCTCCCGGCTTCCGGCTTCTTCCGATCCATCTACCCTAGTCAAAATTCCTAAATATAGTAAATGTTTCCTACTGAACCTACTGCTGTTAATCACGGCTTTGGCGCACTGCTAAAAAACAGGAATTTTATGCTCCTGTGGATTGGGCAATTGGTTTCCCAGTTGGCAGATAAGGTATTCTTTGTCTTAATGATTGCCTTACTGAAGCTCTACCTACCTGCTAATGATGTAGACAATAGCGGTCGTTTCTATTTGTACATGGCATTTACCGTACCAGCAATTTTATTTGGTTCCGCAGGCGGTGTGATCGTTGACCGTGTGCCGAAAAAACTGATTATGGTAGGCTCAGATGTGGTACGTGGACTATTCATGCTGTTAATTCCCTTCCTACCACGGGAGTTTGCAATTCTGTTATTCTTCACCTTTGCCATTTCCACCGTCACCCAGTTTTTTGCCCCAGCAGAACAAGCTGCTATCCCGCTTTTAGTAAAGAAAGAGGGTTTAATGGCTGCCAATGCCTTATTTAGCAGCACGATGATGGCAGCATTAATTATTGGTAATGCTGTCGCTAGTCCAATGTTGGATTGGGTGGAAAACTTAAATAAAGGTTTTGGTAAAGAAATGGTAGTAGGTATCTTATATCTACTGTCTGCTTTGATTATGATGCCTATTCATTTTCAAGAACACAGACACATTGACGAAGATACAGTTAAAATTAATCCTTGGGCTGAATTCTTACAAGGCTTGCGCTATCTCAAAAAAAATCGGCTCGTGTGGAATGCCATGCTGCAAATTGTCACTTTATATTGCGTGTTTGCGGCTCTGATAGAATTAGCGATTGGTATGGCAGCAAAGTTAAACTTAGAAGCCAGGGACTTTAGCTTTTTCGTAGCTTCTGCCGGAGTTGGGATGGTAATAGGTGCGGCAATTCTCGGACACTTTGGTCATAAATTACATCACAAACCCTTACCCTTAATCGGGTTTTTGATTATGGCGGTGTCTTTAGGGTTGTTCACTTTTATTGAAAACCTGCCCCTAGCCCTAGGACTCTGTATTTTCTTAGGTGTCGGTGCGGCCTTCGTGAATGTGCCAATGCAAACTTTAATTCAGCAAGAAACTCCACCAGAAATGCATGGTAAGGTATTTGGCTTTCAAAATCATGCCATCAATATTGCTCTCACCGCACCGCTGTTGATAACGACAAAGCTAGTTAATGCCTTTGGTTTATCAGCTGTGCTGTTGGGAATGAGCCTGGTTGTCGCTGCTGTCGGTGTCTGGGCGTGGCAAAATACACGGCGGGTATTGCAAGATGTGATTTAAAAATTGTAAAATCATAGCCCAAAGATATTGTATGTCTATGCTAGTAAATGGAAATTCTCTAAGCATTTGCTGGAATTTTTCAATTAAAATGAAGTTATAAATACAGAATCTAGGGCTTAAGTTTAGTTATATTTTGAGGTTAACCGTGCGTTCACAAAGTGTCTCCGCAGGAGAATCCCCTTCTCAAATCAGTATCTCACAATCGGCAAATCACAAGCAATCCCCTATCTCTAATTCGTCAGTTGTCACCCCCAAACGTGAATCTGGCGGTTTTGCATTGTTAGATAGTCTCGTCCGTCATGGGGTTGAGTATATTTTTGGTTATCCTGGTGGGGCAATTCTGCCGATTTATGATGACCTGTATAAAGTAGAAGAAACTGGTAGAATTAAACACATCCTCGTTAGACACGAACAAGGCGCTTCCCATGCAGCTGACGGCTACGCCCGTGCTACTGGTAAGGTGGGAGTATGCTTTGGGACTTCTGGCCCAGGGGCAACGAATTTAGTTACAGGTATCGCTACAGCCTACATGGATTCTATTCCCATGATTGTGGTGACAGGACAAGTACCACGGGCTTCGATTGGTACAGATGCCTTTCAAGAAACAGATATTTACGGTATTACTTTGCCTATTGTCAAGCATTCTTATGTAGTGCGTGACCCTAAAGATATGGCGCGGATTGTGGCGGAAGCGTTCCACATTGCCAGCACTGGTAGACCGGGACCCGTTTTGATAGATGTTCCTAAAGATGTGGCTTTAGAAGAATTTGACTATGTACCTGTAGAACCAGGTTCGGTCAAATTACCTGGATATCGTCCCACTGTGAAGGGAAATCCCAGACAAATTAATGCGGCAATTCAGTTGATTCGAGAAAGTCGCCGCCCGTTGTTGTATGTTGGTGGAGGTGCGATCGCTGCCAATGCCCACGCAGAAGTCAAACAACTGGCTGAATTATTTAATATCCCTGTCACTACTACCTTAATGGGTATCGGTGCATTTGATGAACATCATCCCCTCTCCTTGGGAATGTTGGGAATGCACGGTACTGCTTACGCTAACTTTGCGGTGACAGATTGTGATTTGTTGATTTGTGTTGGTGCCAGATTTGATGACCGGGTGACAGGTAAGTTAGATGAATTCGCTTCCCATGCTAAAGTCATTCATATCGATATTGACCCAGCTGAAGTAGGTAAAAACCGTGTTCCCGAAGTTCCTATTGTCGGTGATGTCAAAAACGTTTTAACTGATTTGTTACGTCGATGTCAAAACTCAACTAACAAAACTCCACCTCACCAAAATCAAGAATGGTTAAATTTAATTAACCGTTGGCGACAAGATTACCCTTTGGTTGTACCTCATTATCCTGATAGCATTTCTCCCCAAGAGGTAATTGTCGAAGTTGGTCGTCAAGCACCCCACGCTTTCTACACCACAGATGTGGGACAACATCAAATGTGGGCGGCACAATTCCTCAAGAATGGCCCCAGACGCTGGATTTCTAGTGCAGGTTTGGGAACAATGGGTTTTGGTGTTCCTGCGGCAATGGGTGTAAAAGTAGCGTTCCCTGATGAAGAAGTTATCTGTATCAGCGGTGATGCCAGTTTCCAAATGTGTTTACAGGAGTTGGGAACATTAGCACAGTATGGCATAAATGTCAAGACTGTGATTTTAAATAATGGCTGGCAGGGAATGGTGCGTCAATGGCAAGAAGCCTTTTATGGAGAGCGTTATTCTTGCTCAAATATGGAAGTAGGGATGCCAGATATTGAATTTTTGGCTAAAGCCTATGGTATCAAGGGGATGGTGATTAGTAACCAGGACGAGTTAGAAGATAAAATTGCCGAAATGTTGGCACACAACGGGCCAGTAATTGTCAATGTCAAAGTTACCAGAGATGAAAACTGCTATCCTATGGTAGCTCCTGGTAAGAGTAACGCGCAAATGATTGGCTTACCTAAGCAACAACCGAAAATTGCAGTTGAGCCGGTTTATTGTAGCCACTGTCATACAGAAAACCTACCTAGTCACAATTTCTGTTCTGAGTGTGGAACCAAGTTGTAGTTAGATTTGTAAGGGTTTAGCAATGCTGAACCCTTAGCTAATAATAAACAATTAATACCAATTCTGGATGATAGCTTGCGTGGCATAACCATAGATACGCCAAATTTAGATGGGAAACGAACCGCGTATCGCTAAAGCGTGTTTATTGTAGAGGAGTTACGGCAACACTTACAGCACTTCCCAGCGTCAAGAGGTACAAGCACCCCACCCCCAACCCCCTCCCCGCAAGCGATGAGGGGGCTATGATGTACTTCATAAGAGCGGAAACCGCTGTAAGGAGAAATTATGACTATTGATACAGAAATTTTTCAAACTCTCGTCAAGATGCCAGAGTCTCTAAAAAAAGAGATATTGCATTATGCAGAATATCTACTTGAGAAACACGCAAAGATTGAATCTTCTCAAGAACAGCTTGAACAACTTCATGGTTATGGTAGTTGGGCTGGTCAGATTATTATGTCTGATGATTTTGATGAACCTTTGGAATTGTAAGGTGTTTTAATAGGATTAAGAATAGGAGGAAATGATGACCATAGTTAGATTACAAGTTACTTTTGAATCTTTACTTGAAGGAATTGCATCTCTAAGTTTAGAAGAAAAACATAAGCTTTTAGAAATCATAGAGGAGCAGGTTTTAGAAGCAGAAGAAGATTTACTAGAGGAAGATCCACAGATTCTTGCTGAGGTTTCAGAGGCTCGAAAGGCGTATAAAAATGGTGATTATACAACTATTCAAGAATACATTGCTAATCGGTCTGGGGAAACTTAATGAGTTACGAAGTCATTATCCCAAAGCCTGTAAAAAAACAACTGGATGCTTTACCAGGGGATGTACGGGAGCGAATTTTAGAGAAAATTTTGTCTCTTGTTGAAGATCCGCGTCCATCTGGAATTAAGAAACTAAAGGGCTTTGACGGTGAATATAGAATCAGAGTTGGGGATTATCGAGTGCGTTATGCAATTGATGACCAAGCTTTAACTGTTTTAATCCTTCATTGTCAGCACCGTAAAGATATTTACAAAAGTTAAAAAAACTGGGGATATGGGGTTTAACCTAAATCATTTCCTGGTGTTAATTAGTCGTTTCGAGAATTTTCTCCTGACCTTCATACAGCTTTTGAGAGATTACAGCAAGAAGGAAAGCTGAAAGTACAAGATTAATTAGTCTTAGTCAGGGTAATTAATCCATTTTAGCAAGATAGAAGTTTTTACTAGCAGAATGAATACCAAATCTCCTCTCAATACAACCCTTACACTTGTTACGCTGGTCAACGCAATACTGTTTAGTGTCATTGGAAATATTCACTCTGCTACAGCACAACAAGAATTATGCCGAGATATTGGTGAAGTTTCTCCTGCTGATATTTTACGTACTTTAGAGCTTCCACAATTTGGTATAAATATTGATATTCCCGAAAACTATAGAGCATTAGCTCGTAATGATGGTTCTGTGCAAATTCTTAACCCTGGAAACTTTGAACTCATATCTTGTATTTCCAGAGGAGGAACAGCACCTTTTGCTCGTGGGATGAGTAGCTTCACTATTCGCTTAGTCAATAATGCTAGAAATTTAACACTGCTCAATTTGGCTCAACAACAAGGTTTATACGATGGTAAAAACTATCGTTATAACTTGAGTGGAACACAGATACTCATTACCGAATCTGATTCAGGATATTCTGTTGCTGCATGGTTTACCCCACCAGGAATTAATGGGGTGGTTATGATGGAGATGAGTTGTGATTGCGAATTGGGCAAAGATGATATTGTCATGGAGTTAGACAAAACTCATCTGCGTTAATTCTGAGTCTTCAATATTGGTTTAGAATAAATAAGTGAGATTGCTAATCTTGTAGGTTGGATTGACGTAAGAAAACCCAACTTTTAAAATAAATGTTAAATATCTTAATTATTTTTATTAGTAATCACAAAATAAATGTAACCTCATCTTACCTAAATAATTGAAACAATGAAAGCAATTAAAGTAATGGCAACCATCAATGAACAGGGACAACTTACATTAGATAGTCCTTTAATGACAGATCAAAATAGTCGCGTTGAGGTAATTGTTTTGATTCCAGAGACAACAGAAATAAATGAAGATGAGCAAACTAAAGAAGTTATTTTAGAAGATTTTCGTCAAGCTTGGCATGAAGCCATGACAGGAAAAACTATTCCTGTTGCTCAACTTTGGGAAGGGCTTGATGATGTCTGAACAACCGTTAATTCAAGTTCAAGCATCAGTAACTTTTACCCGCAATATACGCAATCTTGCCAAAAAATATAGAAGTATTCGGAATGATATACAGCCTGTAGCAGAACAACTGGAAAGGGGCGATTTACCGGGAGATAAAATATCTGGAATTGGTTATGATGTTTTTAAGCTAAGAATCCGAAATAGCGATATTCAAAAAGGTAAAAGTGGTGGCTATCGTCTCATTTATTACGTCAAAACTGCAAAGGGAATTATTCTCCTGACTATTTATGCAAAATCTGAACAAGCTGATATTCTAGCAGATGAAATCAGAAGCATTATTACAGAGTATGAAAAATTTGCAGTTGAAGACAAAGAAGATGTTTAGTATAAACTCTACAGATAAATTTTAGCTGCTACAAGGTTTTTATTCCTATCTCCTAATCTTGTCGTCAACAAAGTTGTTTTCCAGGCTAAAAAGGGAGAATAGCCTGTAAATATCCTCCCCTTGTCTCCCAGTTCTAATTAACTCCCCGTAATTTCCGAGTATTATCAACTAAACTCTGAGCAAATTGATCAAAGCGTTGAGATAGCTTTTCATCCAGCAACTTACCTTCAGAGTTAAAAGCACTATAAGCTTGTCCGATAGCTATCTGTTCGGGAATCACCCAACCATGTACCCAACGAATAATTAACCGTAGGTCATTGAGGGCGTTACTATTAGACTGACCGCCTAAAATGCTAATTAATCCTGTTACCTTCCCCGATAGTTCTTCAAAACTCATTAAATCTAGAGCATTTTTTATGACACCACTAACGCTGCCATGATATTCTGGTGTAGCTAAAATTAAGCCGTCGGCATTGCTAACGGTATCGCGCAACCGCTGCACATCTGGGTATTCTGAATAATCTTTACCACCATTGCAAAAAGGTAGCTGCATTTGTTGTAAATCGAGAATTTCGACTTCTGCACCTAAAGCTGCTACTCGTTGTGCTGCTACTTGTAACCCTAGCTGGGTATAGGAGCCGGGTCTTAAACTACCACCAATACCAACAATTTTTACCATAGTTCACCCACAAAACTAGAATTTTAAAAAGCGTAGTCATTATGATTATGACTATTTTAACGATTGATTGCGTAATATGTCAAATTTTAGTTTCAGGAGAAACTTGATGTAATTAGGATTAGATTATCCTAATTGAGCAGCTACATGAGTTCAGTAGTAAATACATGGGAATGTTTTTGTCTGGAAGTTAGACTAGATTAAGAAAACCGTAATTTCCAGTTATGGGAATTTCTGCTAGAAGAATAGGCATAAAACCAAATATCAGCTTATGTCAAAAGAGAAAGGGTAAATATTATGACAAATGTTGGAAAAAAGGCATTGAAGAAACAGCGCTCAACACATGGTATTGCTTGGACTGGGGCTTTAGCAGCCAGTATGATGATGTTGCCAGGAATTGTTGGTGGTTCTCCCGTCTTGGCACAAAAAACAGCGAGTAATTCTTTAAGTTATGGGGAATTGCTCCAGAAAACAGAGCAAGGGGAAGTTAAAAGAGTAGAACTTGATGAAACTGAACAAATAGCTAAAGTTTATTTGGCAGATCAAAAACCAGATGCACCACCTATACCAGTAAGACTTTTAGATCAAAACTCTGAGTTAATTAACAAACTCAAAGAAAAGAACGTTGATTTTGGTGAAGTTTCCTCTGCTAACAATAGGGCTGCTGTGGGGCTGTTAATCAATCTGATGTGGATTTTGCCACTGGTAGCTTTAATGCTTTTGTTCCTCCGTCGTTCTACTAATGCTTCTAACCAAGCGATGAATTTCGGCAAATCCCGCGCTCGGTTCCAAATGGAAGCGAAAACAGGGGTAAAATTTGACGATGTAGCGGGGATTGAAGAAGCGAAAGAAGAACTCCAAGAAGTTGTAACTTTCCTCAAACAACCAGAGAAATTTACTGCTGTAGGCGCTCGGATTCCCAAAGGTGTGCTGTTAATTGGACCTCCTGAAGCCTGTAAAAAAACAACT
>NZ_LZQD01000001.1:420170-450120 GCF_001858025.1 Trichormus sp. NMC-1
TGGTAAAACTTTACTAGCAAAAGCGATCGCAGGAGAAGCTGCTGTCCCATTCTTTAGTATTTCCGGTTCCGAATTCGTGGAAATGTTTGTGGGTGTGGGTGCTTCCCGTGTCCGCGACTTGTTCAAGAAAGCTAAAGAAAACGCTCCTTGTATCATCTTTATTGATGAAATCGATGCTGTAGGTCGTCAACGGGGTGCAGGTATCGGTGGTGGTAACGACGAGAGAGAACAAACTTTAAACCAGCTATTAACCGAAATGGATGGTTTTGAAGGTAACACAGGCATTATTATTATTGCTGCTACCAACCGTCCTGATGTTTTAGACTCCGCACTTTTACGTCCCGGTCGTTTTGACAGACAAGTAACTGTTGACGCACCTGATATAAAAGGACGTTTGGAGATATTAGAAGTTCATGCGCGGAATAAGAAATTAGATGCTAGTGTGTCCTTGGATGCGATCGCACGTCGCACACCTGGATTCACCGGCGCAGACTTAGCTAACCTCCTCAACGAAGCCGCTATTCTCACCGCTAGAAGACGCAAAGAAGCGATTACCATTCTAGAAATTGATGATGCAGTAGATCGAGTTGTCGCTGGAATGGAAGGTACAGCCTTGGTAGACAGCAAAAATAAACGCCTCATTGCTTACCATGAAGTCGGACACGCTTTGGTGGGTACGTTAATTAAAGAGCATGACCCAGTACAAAAAGTTACCCTCATTCCCAGAGGACAAGCGCTGGGATTAACTTGGTTTACGCCCAATGAAGAACAAGGACTAATTTCTCGTTCTCAAATCCTAGCGCGGATTCTCGCAGCTTTGGGCGGTCGTGCTGCTGAGGAAATTGTTTTTGGTAAGGCGGAAGTAACCACAGGTGCTGGAAATGACTTACAACAAGTCACAAATATGGCACGACAAATGGTGACGCGGTTTGGGATGTCGGAATTAGGACTGGTTTCCTTGGAAAGTCCAAATCAGGAAGTATTCTTGGGGCGTGACTGGGGGAATAAATCAGAATATTCTGAGGAAATAGCCGCTAAAATTGATGCTCAAGTTCGGGTAATTGTTAACAATTGCTACATCAAAACCAAAGAAATTTTACAAGAAAACCGTCTTGTTTTAGAGCGTTTAGTTGATTTGTTAGCGGAACAGGAAACCATTGATGGAGATTTATTCCGCAAAATTGTAGAGGAAAATAGCCAGGTTCAGATGAGAGATGAAAAGTTAGTAGTTTCTCATTAGGAATTGATTAAAAGTCAATGGTCTATTTTTGTAGACTATTGACTTTTTTGATAAGTTTAATAATTTAAAAAGACTGCTCCAGAACCTTTTTAAATGGTGGATTGATATTGTAATTAGCTGTAACTTTATCTCGCACCATAACTTCAATAACTGTATAGGCAAGATCACGAAAAAATGCTCTGGAAGAGCCGATTTCACCAAATGTACCCCATTTAAAGGCAATTTCGCCCGAACCCAATATTTTGCTAATTCCTGGTTCTTGGAGTTTTGATTTTGAGCCTTCCAAGACACTATTTGCATATTCTTCTGGTATCCCAACTCTCACTGTATCTAATGATGACGCAAGGGAAGATTTAACTTCCCGTTCAACGTCAGTTGAAACAGCAACTTTTAACAATAACTTACCCGAATCATTAGGAGAAAACATAGCACCTAAACAGCCATATAAAAACCTAGCTCCTAAAGGTACTAATATCTCAATCATGACTTCTTTTGCAGAAAATGAACTAATGTTGGCATTTTCATCTATAACTTCTATCCTTTCTTCTAATACAGGATAAAAAACAGGACTCTGTGAATAACCAGGAAAATAAAATCCTTCATTATTCCAAATCCGAGCTTTTCCTGAAAACCCTAAATCTAATACTTTGCTCATTAGTTCATCTCCCAGGCTTTTCGCCAATTTCTGTTAAAATCGTCTGGGTAAGCCTTGATTACTTCTGGATGATATAAACTGTATGGTGATACACCATAATAATCTATAGCCACAGGATGTGTTTATTGTCTAAGTATAGATATAAAATCAGACTATGTAAATATGCAAAATCAGCAATTAAATCGAATTATGTCAGCTTGGAGATAAAAATTTTCTCAATAGTGTCATCTAGGAGCAAATTAAAGCTAAAATAGAATATTGCAGCATTAAACCGCGCCTATGTTTGATATATTGCCCTTTAGATTTGAATTGGATAAAATTGCGATCGCAGGAGCTTGTGTGTGGTCTTTGGCACTGTATATCGGTTTTGCCTCAACCAGGGAATGGGTGACACAGCAATTGGATAGGTGGTTTAATTTTGCAGAACGCTTTCTCTACACCAGTCAATCGGAATTTGAAAAAACACGTAAAGCCAGAGAATCGCAAAATGCTTTTTACGCTTCACTTTTTAGCATTGTGCCTTTCATAATATTTGGTGCTTTATGTAACTGGGGTTTGGAAATCAGTTTAGGTGATAGCTGGGGAATTAGCACCGGCATACTTGCTTGTATGGGTACAGGTATTTTTGAACTAGGACGCAGAGATGGGGAATCTTCCGATTAAATATCATAATCGGCGTTGCATAATTGAAGTATGAATTTATCCTCACGCAAAGGCGCAAAGGTAAGGGGTTTAAAAATTAAAGTAAGAGAATTTCATACCTGAATTCAGCAACGCCTCATAATCATAGTCCCCTCATCGCTTGCGGGGAGGGGGTTCTTGTACCTCACTCAACCGAGAACCGCTATATACATCTTCAAAAACTTTCTATTTCTTGTTTTACCAAAGTAGCTAACTTTTGTGCTGCACCACTTTCACCCCTAACACTGCGAAGTTTATCTCGCATAGCTGCCAATTTTTCGGGATTTTCTAAAAAGTCTAATACCATTTCTCCAACTTCCGAGGGTTGGAGTTTACCCAAAAGTTCTGGTACTATTTCTTCTTGCGCCCAAATATTTGGCCATGCTAATAAACCTATCCGTTTGATAAACAACCAATTAATCAATTTGGCAAAATTTGTACCCACTCCTGGTAAATTAGCTAACAACCCTGGTAAACCATCCCAAGAACGCATAGAATCCATTTGTTGAGTAGGCAATAAAACAATCATTGGTACACCTAAAGCACCAATTTCAGCCGTGTTTGCACCGACTGTAGTTAAGCAAATACTGCACTGAGATAATAATTCATAAGCTGGATTTTCTTGCCACAATTCGATAGTTAATCCTGTTTCTGTTTTCAATATTGGTTTATCTGTTTCTGGAATAATTAAGGACGCATTATTAGCACCAAAAGTTTGCATAAAATGGTTTTTTTGGGAATCGCCAAAATTCGCTAAAGTTTGTAAATTCAAAGTTGGGGCAACAGGAATAACAAACTTTGTTTGAGGTCTTTTGATGTGGATATATTCAGCAATAGCTAAAGTTAAGGGTACACCTTGGGTCAATTTCGCGGCTTTTGAACCTGGCAAAATCCCAATCATTTCTATTTGGGGTTGGGGATTTAGAATTTGGGATTTTATCTCATCTTCTGCAGCTGCTTCTAACATTAAATCACCAACAACGGCAAATTTATGAGCATATTTAGGAGAGGCATTTTCTACAACTTTCGCTTTCATTACCCCAAACCTATCTATTAAATTGTGCCAACGTGCTTCCCATTCTGCGTAAACTACGGTTTTATATGCTAATTTTTTACCAATAATAACGGGGAAAATTTGATCTCCACCCAGAAATACCACTACACCGTTATTTCTCCAATCCCAATTTTCGGCGGTTTTTCCCCATAATAAAAACTGCCAAAAATGTTCTGCTGTTTGGACTCTATCAACCTCTGGGTAACCCAACGCTATAGCAGCTTCTTTGCCACTAGCATGGGGACAAGGTGATAATATTACAGAAATTCTCACTTGTGAACGGTGATTTCCTAGTTGTTGTCTTAGTGCTTTGACAACGGGACGCACCCAAGTTGTAATTTCCCCTGGACCATTGGAGAGAATAAGAATATCTATCGGTGGAGTCATTTAATTATTACCTAATTTAGAGGACAATAAATAGATTGTGATGTGGGTTTTTTTTGGTGTTTCTTAATCAAGGTATGTAATTCAAAAATGCGTAAAAATTCTGAAACATCCTCTCAAAATCTCAATTGGATATAGGAATATAGGATTTAAAGTTTTGTATCATAGTTAATCAAATTAATAATAAAATTAAATAACGATGTATCATAGTAGTTAGTAGCGATAAATGTGCAATGCTTTCTTTGCTGTTGTCAAAGTATACCAAGTAAGCTACATCTTGATTTACTGATAGCAGAATATGGAAGCTTTGACAAGTAAACATAGCTGGGTAATACCGATGTCTAAGGAAAAAAAAGGTAATAAAGAAGCCAAAAAGCCTAAAAAAGATCCCAAGGACAAAAAGGAGAAAAAAGACCCAAACAGATATGATGGTTTAAGTAAATAACTGTTACCAACAGTAAATTCAAAAGAATTCCTTGTACCGTACAAGATGGGCTTAAGGCTCTTAACTTCTAACAGATTAATGGAATTGTCCATGTAGATAGATGGATAATTCCATTTGATTTTTTAAAGTAAATATTAAACTTTTAGCTATCTGTTGTTAGTGTATATTTATGATTTCATCATCATAACCAATTTTCTAAATTTACCCCTTCAATTCTTAATAAATCAGAATTATTAGAAACTAGAATTAAATCGTGGGTAATGGCTGTAGCTGCTATTAAAACATCAGCATTCCAACTTATTCCTAGAGTGCGATTCCTACGTAGCGCTTCTCTTCGAGTCCCGTTAGGGATAGGCTATGGCAGATGGAAATACAGATTTAATTGTTACTTTCTATCAACGATAACTTACGTTTATTTTCCATACATTCACGCAAATAAAGATTAATTAAATTCAAATAGTTCTTGTTGATAGTCGGTTAATTGTTCTTGCATAATGTTTACTCTGTTTGTGGTTTGGAAAAATCTAATTCTTATTTATATTATATCGTTCAATAAATTAATTTTTTAATACTCATTCTCAAACAGCGATTCCTGGGTCGCGGTTCGCGATCGCTCACAACCCCAATTTTAAACAAACTGCTTGCAGTAGCGCTTCGCTATCGCACACAACTACCCTTAATACTCATTCTCAAACAGCGATTCCTGGGTCGCGGTTCGCGATCGCTCACAACCCCAATTTTAAACAAACTGCTTGCAGTAGCGCTTCGCTATCGCACACAACCCCTAATTTTACCAAATCATCCCCAAATTCAAAACAAAACCCTTTAAAACATCTTCCCCTGAAACCGTAGCAGGAGAATTCAAAACCTCAACCTCTTTTCCTGGTCTATAAATTTCAACTTGACGAGATTTCCGATTAATTAATATACCCAAACGCACACCATTATCTATATATTCCTTCATCTTTTCCTGTGTAGTCTTCAAACTATCACTAGGAGAAAGTAACTCAATTACAAAATCAGGACAAATAGGAGGAAACTTTTGTTTTTCTTCATCAGTTAAAGCATCCCATCTTTCTAACTTTATCCAAGCAGCATCAGGAGAACGATCTGCACCATTTGGTAACTTAAAACAAGTGGAAGAATCAAAAGCTATCCCAGTACCATCAGTATCAGTCCAATTCATTACTTGTTGAGTGATTCTCGCATTTTTATTTCCCGTTTCTCCTCCCGTTGGTGGCATAATTATTAATTCCCCATTTGCAGTACGTTCAAATCTTAAATCACGGTTTGCTTGACATAGTTTAAAAAACTGGTCATCAGTCATTTTTATTACTGAATCTAAATTGACAGTTAAAGCATTCATTGTCATATCCTCATTGAATGTTCAGGGAGAAAATTTAACTATCTCATATCCTATTATATATTATTAGTTACCAATTAATAGCAACTACCCCATAAGCGATTCCTGGGTCGCGCTGAGTGCAAGGCACTCCCGTCAGGGATACGCTATCGCACTTGTGTTATTTCTGAATATCTATGGTGTATAGTTAAGTTAAAGTAAGAACATAAGAAAAATTCAATAATGGCAAAAACTATGTTGCAAGCAATTGAAGGTATTTACAAATACGGTAAAGTAGAATTAAGAGAATTACCAAAAGATATTTCAGAAAGTCTTGTTATAGTTACTTTTTTAAAGTCTGACAAACTTCCACAAAAAAAACAAATAATGCAGTTTGGTATGTTTTCTGGAAATCAGCCGTCAACGGAAGCAGATTTTGAAATTGCTGAATTTCATGGAGATAGTGAAGATAGCTTAGACTGGTCATAACTAATTATGAAATATGTCTTAGATACTCATGCTCTGATATGGTTTCTCGAAGGTAATTTCAAGTTAGGTGCAAATGCTAAAACTATCCTTTGTGATGGTAATTCGCAGTTAGTTATTCCTGCAACTACTTTAGCTGAGGCTGTTTGGATTGTGGAAAGAGGTAGAACATCTATTCCTACTCCTAAAGATGTTATTTTAGCCGTAGAATCAGATCCGCGTGTGGTAATTTATCCACTTGATCAAGAGGTAATTGAAATGACCATGAGTTTATTTGCTATTAATGAAATGCACGATAGACAAATTGCGGCAACTGCGTTAGTTTTAGCAAGTAAAGGCGAAGTTGTGCAGTTATTGACCTGTGATCAAAATATCACTGCTTCAGATTTGGTTAATGTTGTTTGGTAGTTTGTAGATAAAAGTAAGCGATACCTTCCGTCAGCATTTTGCGATTCCTACGGAGCGCTGAGTGCAAGGCACTCCCGTCAGGGATACGCTATCGCACACAACCCCCTAATTTTAATGTTATGATAAGAAGAAAGAAGGAACTCAATATAAACTATGATTACTGGAATTAAACAAAAGGCGACTGTTGGTAAAAATGGCAAGATTGAATTACCTACAACTGAGTTCCCAGAGGGAACAATTGTAGAGGTAATTGTGTTAGTTGATCAAGAAACTGTAGAAGATGAAACAACTTATCTTTTAAAGTCGGAATCTAATAAAAAGCATTTACTAAAAGCCATAAAAAATGTAGCACAAGGAAATTTAATTTATGTTGATTTAGATGAATATGAAAAAAGTAGCATTTGAACCAAAAGCTTTTGAAGAATTGGGACAATGGGGAACAGAAGATAAAAAAGTCTTTAAAAAAATATTGTCACTCATTAAAGATATCCAAAGAGAACCATTTTCAGGTATAGGAAAACCAGAACCATTAAAATATGAATTACAAGGTTACTGGTCTAGGAGAATTACCGATGAACATAGGTTGGTTTATAAAGTTGAAGAAGATTTATTAATTATCATTTCCTGTAAATATCATTATGATTGATATAAATACGATTCCTGCGGAGCGCTTCGGTATCGCAATTCCAACTTATTCCTAAACAGCGATTCCTACGGAGCGCTGAGTGCAAGGCACTCCCGTCAGGGATACGCTATCGCACACAACCCCCTAATTTTAAACGATTCCTAGGTCGCGCTTCGCTATCGCACACAACCACCCTAATTTCGCCTAAATTCATAACCAGAATAAAAAATGATAAGATACTAATAAGATTTTATTCATATTAGAAACTTATGAATGTGAGTTTTCCGATACCAAAAGAACTTGAGTCTTATCTTGAGGTTCAGCTTCAATCTGGCAATTATGCTACTGTGGCGGACTATTTTTTGATGTTATTGCAGCAAGATCAACGGCGTAAGGATGCTCAAGCAAAATTAGCTAGTTTGTTACAAGAAGGTTTGGAATCAGAAGCAGAACCTGTAACTCCTGAATATTGGCAAGATTTGCGCCGATCAATCTTTGGTAAGGTGCAGTAGTGAGTATGGCTTTTCAGGTAATTGTTCGCAATCGTGCTACTCAAGATATCAGACAACAAGCAAATTATATTTTGGTGAATGGTAATCGGGAATCAGGGGAAAAGTTTTTGGAGTTTGTTGAGTCGGCTTTTGCTCAATTGGCAATAACTCCCAATATGGGTAAGGTTGTATCGTCTTTGTCTGACATGGGAACAATTCGTCAGTGGCGCATTAAGAATTTTAAGGACTATTTGATTTTTTATAAGGTTCAAGAGGAACAAGTAGAGGTTCTACGGGTTTTGCATGGGGCGAGAGATTTAGAGGATCTCTTGCCATTCTTAGATGAGGAAGTTTAATTTTTTGATTACTAGGTCGCGCTTCGCTATCGCACACAACTACCCTAATTTTCGGCGATCGCTCTCCCAACCAACATCCTAAACAGCGATTAATTGTTACTTTCCATTAACGATAATTTGCGTTTATTTTCCATACATTCACGCAAATAAAGATTAATTAAATTCAAATAAGAAATACCTGTTTCTTGAGCTATTTCTTCAAAGTATTGAATAACATCCTTTTCTAAATCAATAGTAACTTGTTCTTTTAACTGTTGAGAATAGGGGTTTTTAACGGATTTAGAAAAATCATAATTTTCTTTCATAGGAACTCCTGATATTGTTTTTGTTCTAGTTTATTTGCTTTTCTGGCTGAAATAATCCTAATTATTGAATCATTTTCTCGATAACAATGACAAACAACTAAAAGGCGATAATAAACACTGATTCCTAATAAAATAAATCTATCTTCATTTTGAGAATGATCAGGATCATAAATTAAACGAGCATTATCATCAATAAAGGCAGATTTTGCTTCTTCAAAAGAAATTCCATGTTTTTGAATATTACTCTCGGCTTTTTGTGCATCCCAAGTAAATCGTAACTCATTCATTATTGTACTAAATTTTTAATTTGTATTCCTAAAATTTACATTATGATTATGTCACAAGTTACGTATTATTCAGGCGATCGCACTAGGTTTTGGTATACGCGATCGCTCACAACCCTAATTTTAAACGATCGCACCCCAACATTCCCAAACAGCGATTCCTACGGAGCGCTTCGCTATCGCTCACAACCACCCTAATTTTAGACGATTACTAGGTCGCGCTTCGCTATCGCTATCGTACTTTATTTCTGGATTGGACAAACCTCAAAAGCCAATTCGTGGCGATAAAAACATACATTAAATTCTGCAAAAAAGTTCATGTGACCTAAAATGACAGGTACATCTGTTGATTGAGTCCACGCAAAGGCAAGTAAAACAGGTGCAAAATTGGTTACTGTCCCAGTTAAAACTAGCCCTCGTGACTCACTATGAGCGAGATTTCCACTAAGTGGAATTTGAAGGGTTTGACTTTCCCAGACTGCTCCTAACTGTAATCCAATTTCGTAGGGTAAGACATTAACACTAGCGCCCGTGTCCAATAGAGCCATAACTTCTATTGAACGTTTTCCATTAGTCAAGATTAGCGGCAAGTATGGCAAGATGCTAGAACGACCAGAACTGTCAGTGCGTTCTGTAAATAAAAAGCGATGACCACCAAGCATTTTATACTCCCTGTGCCTCTACCAAAAGCCCAGACAAGGCTTGAACAGCTTCATTATCTGCTTGAGGTGACCATACAACTGCCTCAGTAACTGTTAGTTGCTTCATCAGCATATTCTCATGATGCTCATTACTTGCGGTATCTAGGCTACACCCTTCCTCTTTAGCTACTGCAAGCAAAAGAAAGTGTATAAGTCTGAGCTTATCTTGATGTGTTAGTTGACTAACAGTTGGTAGAAGTTCGCTAAGAGGCATATTAAACATCAGGTTTTGCTATCTGATTTGGATCATAACATCTTCTTAAATTTAGCCACATTGAGTAGCTATTTAGATATCGCTCACAACCCCCTAATTTTAAACGATCGCACCCCACATCCCCAAACAGCGATCGCTCACAACCACCGCAATTTTAAACGAACTGCTTGCAGCAGCGCTTCGCTATCGCACTCCCAATTTATTCCTAAATTTTTATCATAACCAATTTTCTAATTTAAGTCCTTCAATTCTTAATAAATCAGAATCATTAGAAACGAGAATTAAATCGCGGACAATTGCTGTAGCTGCTATTAAAACATCAGCATCTTGGATAGGAGTACCTTTGGCTTTTAATTTTGCATGAATTTCACAGGATTTTTCAATAATTTCTAAATCATCTAAAAATAATACAGGATAATCATTACAAAATCCATGAAAATCTACCAATTGTTTAGTAGCATTGAGAGATATTAAACCTCTTTTAATTTCATAGTAGGTTATACAACTAATAAATATTTCTGCACCGAGAAAGCTTAACTCTCTCAATTTATTATTTATAGTTGTATTTTTCTTTAACGCATAACTAACAATATTCGAGTCTAGTAAATAATTCACGGTTTTATTTTCTGGCTACTGCTGCATCAAAAATCGCTATTTCTTCTGGTGTTAAATCATTTAATGTTCCAGCAACAGCTTCTAATGTTAATATTTTACTAATTCTTCTGGTTAAATCATGTTCTTTAATTGCTCTCATTTCTTCTGGTGAAAATCTGCTAAATAATTCTATCAACATTTCAGTCATTTCATATTGATCTAATTTCACCATGTAGAAACTACTACCACGAAATAGTTTATCTACAACATGAGAAATGCGTTCTGTTAGTTCTTGTTGATAGTCGGTTAATTGTTCTTGCATGATGTTTACTCTATTTATGTTTTGGAAAATCCAATTATTATTATTTATATTATATCGTTCAATAAATTAATTTTTTAATACTCATTCCCAAATAGCGATTCCTACGGAGCGCTTCGCTATCGCTCACAACTACCTCAATTTTCGGCGATCGCTCTCCCAACTTATACCTAAATAGCGATCGCACACAACCCCAATTTTAAACAATCGCACCCCACAAACCCAAACAGCGATCGCTCACAACCACCCCAATTTTAAACGATCGCTCTCCCAACATCCCCAAACAGCGATCGCTCACAACCCCAATTTTAAACGATCGCACCCCAACATCCCCAAATAGCGATCGCACACAACCACCCCAATTTTACACGATTCCTACGGAGCGCTTACGCTATCGCACTCCAACATCCCCAAACAGCGATTCCTACTGAGTGCAACGCTTACGCTAATGCACTTCTCCCAAATTCCCCAAACCGTTTATCATGGAATAAATCAACGCTAAAAATCACTAACTCAAAAAACGTAAAGATATATGGATAACAAAAGTAAACAAATTTACAATTACACTGTACTTGTGGAAAAGGAACAAGATGGGGGTTATCATGCCTTTTGTCCTGTTCTCAAAGGTTGTCATTCTCAAGGAGATTCTTTTGAAGAAACAATTGAGAATATTACAGAAGCTATTGAATTATATATTGAAAGTTTAATAGCTGATAATCAACCTGTTCCTAAAGAGGATTTAATTGTTAAGCCATTAAGTATTTTATTATGAGTAATTTACCAAGTATAAAAGCTAAAGATTTTATTAGGGTTATCGAAAATTTGGGTTTTTATTTTGACAGACAAAAAGGTAGTCATGCTATTTACAAGAATACTAATGGTTTAAGAGTTGTTGTTCCAATTCATCAAGGAAAAGACATTAAACCAGGTACTTTAATGGGAATGATTCAAGATATTGGTATTGACAAAGAAACATTTTTTAAATTAGTACAAAAATAAAGCGATCGCACTCCCAACTTATTCCTAAATGATGATCGCACACAACCACCCCAATTTTACACGATTCCTACGGAGCGCTTACGCTATCGCCCTCCCAACATCCCCAAACAGCGATCGCTCACAACCCCCTAATTTTAAACAATCGCACCCCAACATCCCCAAACAGCGATCGCTCACAACCCCCTAATTTTAAAAGATCGCCCTCCCAACATCCCCAAACAGCGATCGCTCACAACCCCCTAATTTTAAAAACACAACCACCCTAATTTTAAACGATCGCTCTCCCAACTTATTCCTAAACAGCGATCGCTCACAACCCCATAATTTTAAACGATCGCCTACTTTTTACTATCACCTATTTTTGATCATTGATTCAGGGATGAACGCGGATTTTTTGTCAGAATCAGGATGTCCAGGATTTGAGGATGTCCAGGATGTTTTATTAATATTTATCTACATTTTCAGAAATTGCGCTAATTCAAATATTCCACAATATCAATACAAATATTATCCTGTTAATCCTTTAATCTTGGATATCCTGATTCTGACAGTTAAATATTAATAGAAAACGGTGCATTACATTTCATTAACGCACCCTACGATATATTTATTTACAATAGTATTTTTTACCTATACTAATACTATAGTTTTGTGCCTTTCTTAATAGTCTCTTAGCTGTATCACTGTCACTAAAACTTTTGCTGATTTTTTCAGCTTGAGCTTCTAAATGTTGATCTATATCAGAATCACTAAATCCTTTGTTTTTGGCTTCACAATAGGATTGAGCATAAGACCTAATATTTTCAGGTTGTTGATCAGCTAAATTTTTTAAACTATTATAATCACTGTCACCTCTAATAACATCTTGATATTCAGATATTATATCAGTGTAAGCTTTTGGAGATGAATTTTCATCAGCAATTTTGGACTCGTTAGAACTACTATTAATGCTAGAATTATTTGGATTATTGGCAGAGGATTCTTGTGTTGAATTTGTATTATCACAGCTAACCAAAAACACTAATATAATCACTAATAGTAGATTATTAAACCATGTTTGAAGATACTTTATGTTAATCATATGTTCTTTATGTAAATATGTGGTTATATGTTGAACGTAAAAACTGCAATGTTAGATTTTTGGAGTATAGAATACATTATCACCATTTTTCTAGGTGGTCAATAATATTAAATTAACTGTAATAACTAGTAGGGTGCGTTACATTTGATTAAAGCACCTTATGAGATAAGCGATCGCACTCCCACATCCCAAAACAGCGATCGCACTCAAATGATAAATAAACACAACAAGTCACACTTTATACTGCTTACAATCCTTAAGGAAAGCAGTGGAGGCATTTATTGATGGCATATTCGGCTATTAAATCGCCTGTTTCAAGATCATAAACTGGCACGGAAAAACCATCAGGGAGACTATGAATTTCAATAACTCCAATGTTAACAAGACCTATAAAGTCTTCTAAATTAGACAATATGAGGTTATGAGATCCTAGAAATTCATCCGAACCCACAAGATGAAGTTCTTGGGTTTTTGGATTTAAGATGTAATCGAATCCTATATCTTGAAATTCTCGGTATATCTTTGAATTTTTTAATTGCCTGCCGTAAAGTCGCTTCATAAGATTATTCATTGTCTTCTCTCTCTTTTCGTTATTACAACGATGTGCAATGTTGGGCAACAAGTGTAGGTCTAACTAGTTATTATACAGAAATATTTTGTATAACACTTTTGTATACAAATATATAGTAAGCATTACAGGCGAGTCTTGTCAATTTATGCAGAAAAATTAAGCTATCGCCCAACTCAAAACCAAAATATCACAATACTATCAGCACTAACGTTTTGTTACATAACAGCATTACTATGTAAACAAAATTTAAAAACAGGTGAGAGAACCTGTACTCTTTGTTAAGATTCATGAATAAATATGTTGTTTTCTATATCATTTTGTGTCAGATATAGGACAAAACCCCCACAGAATCCGAGTTTTCTGCTAAAAAACTCTTATTGCCGAAAATAATTGCAGTTACAAACGGCCATATTAGCCGTGACGAACTTCATGAGAACACGCTTGAAAGGAGCTTATTTGAATGTTTACCCAAGTCAAGTCCACGATTCGACATATTGCACCTGACGATTTACGGGGACGTAAATTAATCAAGGTTGTCTATGTCGTGCTAGAATCCCAATACCAAAGTGCGTTATCACAAGCGGTACGGGAAATTAACGCTAATCATCCCAGCGTAGCCATAGAAATCAGTGGATACTTGATTGAAGAACTACGCAACCCTGAAAACTATGAGGAGTTGAAACGTGATATAGCCAGTGCTAATATATTCATTGCTTCTTTGATTTTTATTGAAGACTTAGCACAGAAAGTAGTTGCCGCAGTCGAACCCCATCGTGATAATCTAGATGTATCGGTTGTCTTCCCCTCCATGCCCGAAGTTATGCGCCTCAATAAAATGGGTAGCTTCTCTTTGGCGCAGTTAGGACAATCCAAGAGCGTGATTGCTAACTTCATGAAAAAGCGCAAAGAGAAATCTGGCGCTGGTTTCCAAGATGGAATGTTGAAGTTGTTGCGGACACTTCCCCAAGTGCTGAAATTCCTACCAATGGAAAAAGCACAAGACGCGAGAAACTTCATGCTCAGTTTTCAGTATTGGCTAGGTGGTTCAGCGGAAAACCTAGAAAACTTCTTGCTGATGCTGGCTGATAAATACGTATTGAAAGGCGCGGAAAAAGAAAGCTTTGCTGCTGCTAAGTATGAAGCACCAGTTGTTTATCCCGACATGGGAATTTGGCATCCTTTAGCGCCGACTATGTTTGAGGATGTGCGAGAATATCTAAACTGGTATGCTGTCCGCAGAGATATTTCTCGAAATCTTAAAGATCCTCTTGCACCATGTGTAGGTTTGGTTTTACAAAGAACTCACCTAGTTACCGGCGATGATGCCCATTATGTGGCAATTGTCCAGGAATTAGAATCATTAGGGGCAAAAGTTCTGCCTGTGTTTGCTGGTGGTTTGGATTTCTCTAAACCAATAGAAGCTTACTTCTATGAACCTACAACTAAATTACAGTTAGTAGATGCGGTAGTTTCTTTAACTGGTTTCGCTTTGGTGGGAGGACCCGCTAGACAAGATCATCCGAAAGCTATTGAAGCCTTAAAACGGTTAAATCGTCCCTACATGGTGGCGTTGCCTTTGGTCTTCCAAACCACCGAAGAATGGCTAGATAGCGATTTGGGGTTACATCCCATTCAAGTGGCTTTACAGATTGCTATACCTGAACTTGACGGGGCAATTGAGCCAATTATCTTATCAGGTAAAGATGGGGCAACAGGGAAAGCGATCGCCCTCCAGGATCGAGTCGAAATAGTCGCCCAAAGAGCATTAAAATGGGCAAAACTCCGCAGCAAACCCAAATTAATCAAAAAAGTCGCCATCACCGTTTTTAGCTTCCCTCCCGACAAAGGTAACGTGGGAACAGCCGCATATTTAGATGTATTCGGTTCTATCCATGAAGTCATGAAAGGACTGAGAAACAACGGTTACGACGTGCAGGACATTCCCGAAACTCCCCAAGAGTTGCTAGAACAAGTCATCCACGACGCACAAGCACAATACAACAGTCCCGAACTCAACATTGCTTACAAAATGTCTGTGCCAGAATATGAAGCACTGACACCATACTCCCAACGCTTAGAAGAAAACTGGGGACCACCACCAGGAAACTTAAACAGCGATGGACAAAATCTGTTAGTCTACGGAAAGCAGTTTGGTAATGTCTTCATCGGTGTACAACCAACATTTGGTTATGAAGGCGACCCCATGCGCTTGTTATTCTCCCGTTCCGCTAGTCCTCACCACGGTTTCGCAGCTTACTACACCTATTTGGAAAAAATTTGGGGCGCTGATGCTGTGTTACACTTTGGTACACATGGCTCATTGGAATTCATGCCCGGTAAGCAAATGGGAATGTCTGGTGATTGTTACCCAGATCAACTAATTGGCTCAATTCCTAACCTGTATTATTACGCAGCCAATAACCCCAGTGAAGCCACAATTGCCAAACGTCGCAGTTACGCCGAAACAATTTCTTACCTGACACCACCTGCGGAAAATGCTGGTTTATACAAAGGTTTGAAGGAACTCAGCGAGTTAATTGCTTCTTACCAAACTTTGAAAGACACGGGACGCGGCGTTTCCATTGTCAATTCCATCATGGATAAATGCCGCATTGTCAACTTAGACAAAGATATTCATTTACCAGAAACCGATTCTAAGGATATGTCTTCGGAAGAACGAGATAATATCGTTGGTAGTGTTTATCGGCGGTTGATGGAGATTGAATCGCGCTTGTTACCTTGTGGACTGCACGTTATCGGTAAACCTCCTACTGCCGAAGAAGCGATCGCAACTTTGGTTAATATTGCTAGTTTAGATCGACAAGAGGAAGAACTGCTAGGTTTACCCGGAATTATTGCTAGAAGTCTGGGACGCAACATTGAAGATATCTACAAAAACAACGATGCCGGAATTTTGGCAGATGTGCAACTATTACAAGATATCACCCTCGCTACCCGTGCGGCTGTGACTGCTTTAGTCCAAGAACAGATTGACGCTGAAGGTAGAGTTATAGCGGTTTCCAAGTTGAATTTCTTCAACATGGGGAGAAAAGAACCTTGGGTGGAATCACTGCATCAATCAGGTTATCCCAAAGTTGACACCTCTGCGTTAAAACCCCTGTTTGAATATTTGGAATTTTGTCTCAAACAAGTTTGTGCAGATAACGAACTGGGTGGACTTCTCCAAGGTTTAGCCGGTGAATATATTTTACCCGGTCCCGGTGGTGATCCTATCCGTAATCCTGACGTATTACCCACAGGTAAAAATATCCACGCCTTAGATCCCCAATCTATCCCCACTTCTGCCGCAGTCCAATCTGCGAAAATCGTCGTTGATAGGTTGTTAGAACGCAACAGGTCGGAAAATGATGGCAACTGGCCGGAAACTATCGCCTGTGTCCTCTGGGGTACAGATAACATCAAAACCTATGGGGAATCCCTCGCCCAAATTATGTGGATGGTGGGAGTGCGTCCGGTTGCTGATGCTTTGGGACGGGTGAACAAGTTGGAATTGATACCTTTGTCAGAATTAGGAAGACCCAGAATTGACGTTGTGATTAACTGTTCTGGTGTATTCCGCGACTTGTTCATTAACCAAATGAACTTGCTGGATCAAGGTGTGAAAATGGCAGCAGAAGCTGATGAACCTTTGGAAATGAACTTTGTCCGTAAGCACGCTTTGAAACAAGCTGAGGAAATGGGCATAAATCTGCGTCAAGCTGCAACTCGCGTTTTCTCTAATGCTTCTGGTTCTTATTCTTCTAATATTAACTTGGCGGTGGAGAATAGCACTTGGGATAGTGAAGCTGAGTTGCAAGAAATGTATTTGAAACGGAAATCTTTCTCTTTCAATTCTGATAATCCTGGTGTTATGGATGAGTCGCGGGAGATTTTTGAAACTACTTTGAAAACTGCTGATGCAACTTTCCAAAACCTTGATTCTTCGGAAATCAGTTTAACAGATGTTTCCCATTATTTTGACTCAGATCCTACTAAGTTAGTGGCAAGTCTGCGTGCAGATGGCAAGAAACCATCTTCTTATATTGCAGATACAACTACAGCGAATGCACAGGTAAGAACTTTATCAGAAACTGTGCGTTTAGATGCGCGGACTAAGTTGTTAAATCCCAAATGGTATGAGGGGATGTTATCTCACGGTTATGAAGGTGTGCGGGAACTTTCTAAGCGGTTGGTAAATACCACTGGTTGGAGTGCGACTGCTGGCGCTGTGGATAACTGGATTTATGAGGACACGAATGAGACTTTCATCAAAGATGAGGAAATGCAAAAGCGTCTCATGAATCTCAATCCTCATTCTTTCCGCAAGATTGTTTCTACTTTGTTGGAAATGAATGGACGCGGTTATTGGGAGACGAGTGAGGAGAATTTAGACAAGTTGAGAGAGTTGTATCAGGAGGTGGAAAATCGGATTGAGGGAATTGAGTAATCCCTAATAATTAATGTAGAGACGTTCCATGGAACGTCTCTACATTTTGGGTGATTTGTTTATTATATTGTGGGTGATTTGTTACAAATTACATAACCAACATTTTTATAAATCACAATTTTTCACATCATATTAAAACCATGACATTATTCAAAAATAAATATAGGGTTGAATCAACGAGATTACCAGAACGTGATTATTCACAAAACGGTTGGTATTTTGTTACGATATGCACTTATGAACGTGAATGGTTATTTGGTGATGTTGTAAATGGTCAAGTTCGTTTATCAACAATTGGTCAAATAGCACAAAAATTTTGGGCTGAAATTCCTCAACATTCTAAACATACATATATAGATGCTTATGTGATTATGCCCAATCATGTACACGGAATTATTGTCATTGATAATCCTGAATCTAAAGAAATTTCCCCAAGTAAAGACGTTACCCAATGTAGAGACGTTCCATGGAACGTCTCTACAAAATCGGATGCGGATGATAATTCTACAAAATTGGATGATGATTTTGATGATACAGATGTTTATCAAAATTTGTCGAAAATGTCCCCCAAAGCAGGTTCTTTAAGTGTAATTATTAGGTCATATAAAGCTGCTGTTACCCGTTGGTGTAATATGAATGGGTATCCTAATTTTGCTTGGCAACAGCGATTTTTTGATAAAATTATTCGTGCTGATGGATCTGTGGATAAGATTAGGGAATATATTATTAATAATCCTCTTAAATGGGATTATGACAAGAATAACTCATCAGGTTTATGGATGTGATATCAGATTTTATAAAGATGTGATATCCATAATGTAGAGACGTTCCATGGAACGTCTCTACATTAAATTAAAATTGATAATAATTACTTATTTTAGTTATTTTTTTCAATACTATTCATCATTCTTTGAGCTACTGATCTATGTAGAATAGCTTGAGATACTTCATTCATATTTTTTATTCTAATAATACTTTGAAATCCATAAAAACCATATAGAACAACAAGTTTACCAATAAATTCATCAGCAAAGCTGGAAGAAATAAGTCCCATTTCTGAGAAATCTAGAACAATTCGTGAAGTACCCATATTAATTATGTTAATCACGGATGTACGAATTTTTTCTCCAGCAATTCTTGTACCAGATCCAGATGTATGATCCTTAATTAAAATACAATGTTCACCTGTATCATTTTCTAAATTTTCTAGAAATAAATTTACAGGTTGGTAGCCACCAAGAGCAGCTTTTATATCAATATCCTGACTCACATCAATTTGGAAATCAATAATTGTACCCTGATGATTTTTATCTATAAAAGGAATTTTAGGAAATGATTTAGATTCATTATTTCGTATCAATAATGAACCAGAACCAGACGTAATACTTAGACTTCCACTATTATCTTTAATGATTTCTAATAAACCCCAGAGTCCATTACCCTGATTGGTTGTCTTGTCTCTAGTTATACCTTCTTTAACAGCCATAGTTATAGCATCAACAGGTGATTTTGGTTTATGAACAGATTGAGAAAGAGAACCATAAATTCCAATACCAGTATCAGCAATACACACAGCTAATCGCTTACGTTCAGGATGTACTTGAACCATAGCAAAACCCTCAGGGGCTTGAGAATGATCAAAAACATTTCCCATTACTTCATCTAAACACCATTTAAAAGCCTCTAAAACCCCAGGGTTACATTGTATTCTTTCTCTAATAGCTCTTATCAATGCTGATGCTAGTTGATGTTCCATGACATCATCTTGAAATTTCCATATTTTTGATAAAGGATCTATTTAATTTGTTAAGATATTGGCAGTTGCAGGTAATGGATCATTAAAATTTACTTTTGTAAGTATAGTAGGTTGATCATATAAATCTATATTAATATCAAGATTTCTGTAATGCTGAATTATAGCAGCTATGGGTACAGCAGAATTAGGAAAAACACCTTTAACATCTGGAAAAACAACTGATATATTTTTATAACCATTTTTACGTATGCTAAATAAAGCTCGAATAAACTGGCTTACACATTTTGGATGGTTTAGCTTTTCTATAATGATACAATCATCATCTCTCCAAACAGAAAGTCTATCTTGTTCCTGGTTAAAACTATTTGAATTCATGGTTTAGTAATGCGGATGAGATGATATTAGCTATATTAAAAAATTATGTGCATATTTACAAACAGTATAATTATGCAAAATGATAACAAGTTTGTTAATGAAGCTACGTAGGATGCGATCGCTGTTTGGGGATGTGGGGATGCGATCGCTGTTTTGGGAATGTAGGGAGTGCGATCGCTTTTGGGGATGTTGGGAGTGCGATCGCTTTTGGGGTTTGGGGGTGCGATCGCTGTTGGGGATGTTGGAAGTGCGATCGCTTTTAGGGGTTTTGGGAGTGCGATCGCTTTTGGGATGTGGGAGTGCGATCGCTATTGAGTGTCAAATTTTATAATTCATCTCCTAATAAATCCTGTATATTTTCCAATCTCTGCTGAGAACCATGACGAACACGATGAATATATACAACTCCTTCCTCTTCCTCCAGGTTTTGAACCGTAAATAAAATCAAAAATTGTTTTTGATAAAGAAGTTGTCGAACATCAATTCCCATATACTGACTTTCTATAGCTAAAGAACAACGTTGTGGAAGATTTTCCAACGTCAGCATAATTTCATAACATCCCCGCACCCAACGAAAAGCTCTTTCTTGTGAATCTTCTTTTATCCACAGGAAAATACTCTCAATATCAGCAATAGCAGTAGGTGAAATCTCAATCCGGTATGCCATACTTTTCCTTAAATTCTGCAAATGCTTGATTTAAGGGCATACCCTCACCTTGTTTAAACTCATTTATACTTTGACGGATCTTAGCAACAGATTCCAGTAATTCTAGTCTATCAATCAGTTTTTGATAACTTTCAGCATCCTGAACCACAGCAGCAGCTTTACCATTTACAGTCAGCACAATGGGAGATTTAGTTTCTTTTAACTTATCCAGAAACATCTTTGCTCCCCGCTGAAATTCTGATAAGGGGTGAATATCGCTTAGGCTAAACATCATAATTTCAATAAATTATTTGATAATTTCATGTTAATTGTATGAAAATACTTTGTCAAGGGAAGATATAGCTGTTTTGGGGGTGTTTGGGGTGCGATAGCGTATCCCTGACGGGAGTGCCTTGCACTCAGCGCGACCTAGGAATCGCTTCCTGGTACTGTAATTATAGAATAAGCAATATAATGATAGATATGTATGTCAGCTAAAGATATTTTTCATGGAGTTGTCAAAATAGCTTTACAAAAAGATGGTTGGCAAGTTACTAATGACCCACTTACAATTAGTGTGGGAGGAGTTAATCTTTCTATTGATTTAGCCGCAGAAAAGCTGATAGCCGCAGAACGGGAAGGACAAAAAATTGCAGTCGAAGTCAAAAGTTTTTTAGAAAGATCGTCTGCTATTTCCGAATTTCATACAGCATTAGGACAATTTATTAATTATCGAGGTGCATTGAGAAAGTTACAACCGGAGCGTGTTTTATATTTAGCAGTTCCTTTAACAACTTACAAAACATTTTTTCAACTTGATTTTCCCAAAGATATGATATCAGAGAATCAGTTAAAAATGCTTGTTTATGATGTAGAGCAAGAGGTAATTTTTAAATGGATATATTAACTAGATATCGCCAGCTTGTACAACAAATATTACGGGAATATAGTAAGCAAAAACCAGCTTACGGTAATATAGAAGTTGAGACAATTTTTGATACAGAACGTGACCATTATCAAATAGTTCATGTCGGTTGGGAAGGTCAAGATTGGGTACATAGTTGTATCATTCATATTGATATTAAAGGTGGCAAAATTTGGCTGCAATGGAATGGGACGGAGGATGATATTGCTGCTGATTTAGTAGCTGCGGGAGTGAGTAAAGAGGATATTGTGTTAGGTTTTCAGTCTCCTTTTATGAGGCAATTTACAGAATATGCTGTTAGTTAAAATATTTAAGGATTATGAATAATTTGCAAGATATTACTCAAGATAGATTAGTAAGACCAATACATCCTGGTGAAGTAATTGCCGATATTTTAGATGATTTAGATATTAATCCTAGCAATTTTGCAGAAATTTTAGGAGTATCTAATCAAATAATTCAGGAAATTATTAATGGTGAAAAATCCATTACAGTAGATATTGCAATTCGTCTTGGTAAAGCTTTAGGAAATGGACATAGACTTTGGTTGAATCTTCAGCAAAAAGTTGATGTCTGGGATGCTTTGCAAAGTCATCAAGTAAGAATATAAGTAAGTAACAATAGCGAAATACGACCTAGTAATCGCTGTTTTGGGGATATGAGGAATGCGATCGCGCAAGCGCGGACTTGTCAGTTCGCTGTTGGGGATGTTGGGATGCGATAGCGAAGCTGACCGAAGGTATCGGAGGGTTGGATGAAAGAAAATTAAGCAATAAAAAACCCCGGCGAAACTAACCGAGGTTTATAGGAGAAATAAGAATGACGATTTAGACACTAATACCAAAACTAAAAATATTAACTAACTCCTAACGCAATTAAAACTATAGATGAGACGAATAAAATAGCTACTGCACCTTTAAAGGCGTAGCGTCTTTGTTGCTCTTTAGTTGGATATTCTGCGTAGTAAAGTTTTGGCTCGGTAGAGTAGTTATTGAGAATGCCGTTTTCGTTAATGGTGGTATACATAATGTTTTTCTTTTGGGTTGTTACTTTATGTAAACAAATATAACAAGTTTGTTACGAACTGTCAATAGAAATTGACAAAAAATAATAGATGGCGTTAATAGGGCTTGCTTATCAGCGATGGGGAAGAAACACGGCTATACACACAAGACATGAAGTGGCTTCCCGGAGGAAGGCCGCCTGTGCTGGTTTCCAGAGGAAATGTAACACAAGCGGGATTAAAAGTATATAAACAAAATTCGTATTGCATATTAAAAAATTAATGCAATTATGTCTTGTCAAGACTAAACGGCTTTATTGCCATAAAAAAAATAGCAGCTCACAAATTAATTGCAAACTGCTATCTTTAGAATTTTATTTTTACTTTAAATGGGCAGTACCAGACTCGAACTGATGACATCCTGCTTGTAAGGCAGGCGCTCTACCAACTGAGCTAACCGCCCGTTTTTCTCACTTATTTAATATAGCATGGTGTTTTGGAATTTTGCAAGTGTTTGGGAAATTTTTTTTGTATATGCTTTTAAGAACTATACTTACTCAGTACGAGCTAAACGCCCCGCTACCGCTAACAGCACTCAGGACTGAATATGCCTTCTGGTCAGACGCACGATCGCATTACTATCTGGTCTTTGCCATTTGTGGCGGGTGTGACAATGGTTTCCACTCGCAGCAGTAATATGACGTTGTTGGTGGCGGGGGGGTTTATGTTTGGGGGGCTGATGTTTGGCCCCGATTTGGATATTTACTCGCGTCAGTTTCAGCGTTGGGGGTTTTTGCGTTGGATTTGGCTACCTTATCAAAAGAGTCTGCGCCATCGCTCTTTTTTATCCCATGGACCGATTATTGGTACGACTTTGCGGGTGGTGTATCTGACGAGTTTTTTGGTGGTTGTGGGGCTGATAGTTTTGGTGGTTTTTGCGAAGTTGGGTAACGTAGCTTTGAACTGGGGGGAGGTTTGGAGTAGTGTGGGGCGATCGCTCTCTCTTTATTATGGAGAATTTTTGGCGCTGTTTCTTGGCTTTGAAATTGGGGCGATGAGTCATTCTCTCAGCGATTGGACTGGTTCGGCTTATAAACGTTTTCAGAAACAAGGGATTCAAGGGTTACTTCCTAATGGCAAAATTAAGAAGCGTAAACCGACGCGGGGTGTAAAGGCGGTTAAAAAACGCAGAGGTACGCAAAGGTAAACGCAGAGGGAAGGGGAGGTTTTATGGAAGGTAATGAGTCTTTGGTGGCTTTGCAGGAGTTAATTGAGGTGGTGGCGAAATTAAGATCGCCTGAAGGTTGTCCTTGGGATTTGGCACAAACGCCCCAAAGTCTTACGCCTTATGTGATTGAGGAGGCTTATGAGGTGGTTGATGCGATTCAAACTGGGGATAAAGGTGCGATCGCTGAAGAGTTAGGTGACTTATTATTACAGGTGGTGCTACAGGCGCAAATTGCTAGTGAAGCTGGTGATTTTTCTCTGCAAGATGTGGCTAAGGGTATTTCTCAAAAGTTGATTCGTCGTCATCCTCATGTTTTTGGTGATGTCAAGGTGCAAAGTATGGATGAGGTACACCAAAATTGGGAAATTATCAAAGCGGCGGAAAAGGGAGAAACTCCAGAAGCTCAAAAACTTAGTGATAAACTTAGTCGTTATCGGCGCAGTCTTCCTCCATTAAATGCAGCGATGAAGATTTCTCAAAAAGCTGCTAATGTTGGTTTTGAGTGGAATAATGTTGATGAGGTGTGGGAAAAGTTTCACGAAGAGTTAGGGGAATTTCAACAAGCTTTAGCTGAAGAAACACCAGAAAGACAAGAATCAGAATTAGGTGATTTGCTATTTGCAATTATTCAAGTTGCGAGATGGCATAATCTTGACCCCAGTGCAGGTTTGCAAGGTACAAGTCAGCGATTTATTCAGCGTTTACAAAAAATGGAGGACGTTATTGATCGTCCGCTCACAGATTATAGTGTAGAAGAATTAGATGCACTTTGGCAACAGGCAAAAGCCCAACTTGGTCATTAGATATTGTGAACAGGGAAAAAGGAAATTAACTACAAATCATCAATTTTGATCAACCCGTCTTCGGTAAACTGAATACACTGCTATCATACAGCGGATTTCAGGTGAATGAAGTACAAAAAGGTTTTAGTGCTGTAAGAAATTAGCACTGCCAAACTGACTACTACTGTAAGTAAATTTATTTTTGCCATGACTACTGTACCAGTTGTTTATTCTTTAATTCAGATCGCTCAAAAAACCCGTCAAGCTGCCAGTAAACTGGGAGTTCTTTCAACTGAGGACAAAAATCATGCTATTGAAGCGATCGCTCTGGCTTTAGAATCAGCTAGAGATGATATTCTCCAAGCAAATCTGGCTGATTGTGAAGCAGCGACAACCGCAGGAATCGCTAAACCCCTTTATAAACGGTTGCAGTTAGATGAACATAAGTTAAGAGATGCGATCGCTGGGGTGCTAGATGTTGGTAAGTTAGATGATCCTGTTGGTAAGGTGCAAATTCACCGGGAAATTGATACTGGCTTAATTCTTAAACGCATTACTTGTCCTTTGGGTGTTTTAGGAATCATTTTTGAAGCCCGTCCCGAAGCTGCAATTCAAATTGTTTCTTTAGCAATAAAATCTGGTAATGGTGTAATTCTCAAAGGTGGTAAAGAAGCTTTACGTTCTTGTGAAGCCATAGTGAAAGCCATTAAACAAGGATTATCTCACACGACTGTTAACCCCGATGCCGTGCAGTTGCTAACCACCAGAGAAGAGATTTTAGAACTTTTGCAATTAGATAAATATGTAGATTTAATTATTCCCAGAGGTTCTAATTCTTTTGTCCGGTTTGTACAGGAAAATACTCGCATTCCCGTATTAGGCCATGCTGATGGAATTTGTCATCTTTATGTAGATAAAATGGCTGATATTGCCAAAGCCATCAATATTACTGTTGATGCCAAAACTCAATATCCATCAGGTTGTAATGCCATTGAAACTTTACTAGTTCACAGCAGCATTGCTGCCGAATTCCTCCCCAACGTTGCCGCAGCTTTACAAACAGAGAATGTAGAATTAAGAGGTGATGAAAGGACTTTGCAAATTTTAGATAATATTGCGGCTGCAACGGAAACAGACTGGAAAACAGAATACAGCGATTTAATTTTATCCATTAAAATTGTTGATTCTTTAGAAGAGGCAATAACTCATATTAGCGAATATGGTTCTCGTCATACAGAAGCCATTATTACTGAAGATATAACAACAGCAGAAACATTCCAAGCTTTAGTAAATGCAGCCGGAGTTTATCATAATTGTTCAACTCGTTTTGCTGATGGTTTCCGTTATGGTTTTGGTGCAGAAGTGGGAATTAGCACTCAACAAATGCCACCTCGCGGCCCAGTTGGTTTAGAAGGTTTGATAACATATAAATATCAAATGACTGGTGATGGTCATATTGTATCTAGTTACACGGGTGCAAATGCTAAATCATTTACACATCGAGATTTGAAATAATTTTCAAGAAAATAGCGATAATAAATTTCTGGTCAGATTTTGTCTGTTTATCCGTGATTTATCATCGCTATAAAGGTGTTATGATAAAAAACACCCATTTTAACTGATTAATTATACCTTGGTTTACGACAATAGTTGCAAGTATCTCGCCGAAAAGTATCCTGGTGAATTTGCTAAATGGTTACTATCATCAGAAAGTTCAGATATCCAGGTACTGAAAACAGAACTCAATCTCGATCCCATTCGTGCTGATTCTGTGACATTTTTACAAACTTCTCAGGAAATTCTCCATTTAGAATTTCAAACCACACCAAAATCCAAACCACCACTAGATTTTAGGATGTTGGATTATTACACTAGATTGAAACGTCAATACTGGTGTCCAATTGAGCAGGTAATTATATTTCTGCAACCTAGCAATTCAGAAATTGTCTTTACTACAGAGTATGTAGATAGGAGAACCAGACACGAGTATCGAGTGATTCGTCTGTGGGAAGAAGATCCCGCACCACTGTTGACAAATCCTGGTCTTTTACCATTAGCGACATTAGCAAAAACCGATTCACCAAATACTTTGTTAAAGCAAGTCGCAGACCAGTTAGATATGATCGAAGAAAACCAGGAACGAGTCAATATCTCAACCTGTGTACAGCTTCTAGCGGGTTTGCGATTTGAAAAGGACGTAATTCGACAACTATTTCGAGAGGAAATTATGCAAGAATCTGTGATTTATCAAGATATTCTGCAAAAAGGAAAGCTGGAAGGTAAACAGGAAGGAAAACAGGAAGGAGAGGTGTTGTTAATTCTCCGTTTACTTTCTCGTCGCTTTGGTGCGGTTGATGCTGAGACAGAAGAGAGAATTAATCAGTTGTCTACAACTCAATTAGAAAGTTTAGCAGAAGCACTTTTAGATTTTTCTAATCAAGCTGATGTAATTCGCTGGTTAGAAAATTTGTAAGAAATCAGGAGTCAGGAGTCAGGAGTCAGGAGTTTGATGAAATGCAGAATAGTCCAGAAGTGAGATTTTATCAAAATCATCAAATTTGACTAAAAAAGCCTTTATTCTCCTGACTTGGAGTATTGTCTATAAAAGTGGCTCGTAATCTGTAAAAAACTTGACATTTATGGTTATTTGCTGTATACATAGAAAATGTGTCGAGGTCATCGACACCACTCGTCAGAACCTTGAAAACCGCATAACTTCGTTGACTGGTGTCGATTGCTTTTGTAGTAAGGGTTTCGACTGTTGAAATAGGCAGTTTTGATGAAATGCAGAATAGTCCAGAAGTGAGATTTTATCAAAATCATCAAATTTGACTAAAAAAGCCTTTATTCTCCTGACTTGGAGTATTGTCTATAAAAGTGGCTCGTAATCTGTAAAAAACTTGACATTTATGGTTATTTGCTGTATACATAGAAAATGTGTCGAGGTCATCGACACCACTCGTCAGAACCTTGAAAACCGCATAACTTCGTTGACTGGTGTCGATTGCTTTTGTAGTAAGGGTTTCGACTGTTGAAATAGGCAGTTTTTTATCAATAAGCACTGCTTTTTTGTCAATAAAAAAAGTGGTGTCGATTTGGGTATCTGAAACCCTTGCTCTGTAAGGTTTCTAGAAGTTAACTCTTTCCAAACCAACTTCCCCGCAAGGGGATGGAAACTCTTTAGAACTATTTCAGAAATTAAACCCAGTAAAATCTTTCCAAACCAACTTCCCCGCAAGGGGATGGAAACCAGGCCATTGCGGGGTCTGCAAAAATCGCAGATCCAACACTTTCCAAACCAACTTCCCCGCAAGGGGATGGAAACGATTGCCGTCAACGCCGACTTCTTTCAGCCAATATTCTTTCCAAACCAACTTCCCCGCAAGGGGATGGAAACGTCAAGCCAATAGCGTTCATTGACTTCGGGGAATGCGCGGCTGCTTTCCAAACCAACTTCCCCGCAAGGGGATGGAAACTGAGAGATGTTCCTGCAAAGAAAATACTATATTTTAGTGCCTTTCCAAACCAACTTCCCCGCAAGGGGATGGAAACATCTATATTGCTCAAAAATACTAGATTATTTTCGAGTCTTTCCAAACCAACTTCCCCGCAAGGGGATGGAAACCGTAGGGGTTTAGCATTGCTAAACCCCTACCGATACTTTCCCAATTCACCTCCTCTAACGGGGATGAAAACAGTCATTAATTTATTTTCTTCATACTCATAATTGGTTCTGGCATTGTATAATGCTATAACCTGCTATTTTTAAGTATCCATAAATATTCCTTCAAACCAAGGCTTTAAGTAATGCTTGAAGTTTAAGTTGTACTTCCGCAAATTCCTTATCAGGATCAGAACCGGCAACTATACCAGCACCGGCATAAAGTCTAGCGCGATTACCATCAATTAATGCCGAACGAATCCCCACAATAAACTCACAATTACCAGATCCATCTACCCAACCCAAAGGTGCTGCATATAAACCTCTTTCAAAACTTTCATAACGGCGAATTTCTGTACAAGCAATATCTCTAGCTGCACCTGCAACCGCTGGTGTAGGATGTAATTGTCCGACAATTTTTAAAGGGTGGACGTTAGCAGGAACTACGGCACTAATGGGTGTCCATAAATGCTGAATATTTGATAATTGTCGCAGACGTGGGGATAGAATTTGAGGAAATAAACCTAGTTGTGATAGACGTTGAGTAATAAAGTCTAGTACTAGTTTATGTTCATGTTTTTCTTTAGTACTATTAATTAATTTATTAGCATTTTCTGCATCTTCTCTAGGAGTTTTACCTCTGGGGGCTGAACCTGCTAAAGCATCAGTAATTAATTGTTGATTTTGAATACTAATTAAGCGTTCTGGACTAGCACCGATAAAATTTTGTCCTTTGCCGTTACTTGTAGAAAAAACATAACAATTAGGGTGGAGTTGTCGGAGATTATTTAATGACTTGAATAAATTAAAAGCATTGCTTGAACTGACATCGAGAATATCCGCTAAAACAATTTTTCTTAAATGATTAGCTTGGATTTTTTCCAAAACCGATAATACTGAATGTTTGAATTTATCTGGATTGGTAATATTCTTTTTGAGTAAGTTGACAGGAAAGATATCACTATGAAGTGAGTAATTTTCTAAAGATTGGATAATGTCAATTTTGGTTTTTATTTCTTGTAATATTGTTTGAATATTGACATCAGAATTAATAATACTATTTATGACTAAGGTACAGCATTCATTTTTTATAGCTACTTGTAAATTTGGGAGAAAAATAGTAGCAGCAGGAAATGGATAATTGGGTTGGTGATGCTGTTCAAAAAAACTGAAGCAACAAAAGAAATGAATTCCGGTAAATGGTTGACGGGTATTGCCAAAATAGATTACATTGCTTAGAGAATCTTTGATAAAGTACTCAGCTTTATTAAACCGATCTTTCCCACCAATCTCTAATTTTGCTATAGCATCAATTGCCGCAATAGCTTCACCTTTACTTTTGTTTTCAAAGTAAAAATTTAAGGTATTTGCTTGGGAAAATTTATCTAAAACAACTAAAGGATCAATTAAGTCAATTTCTAGAGAAATACTCACAATTTGCTGGGTATGATTTTCGCAGCACTTTTCCTGAACTGCTAACAGCAATTGATGCAAATCTTTATAATCTACAAAGAACCTGCTGCGACATGGTGAAATTGTCATGGATGTGTAAGTTAATTTTTTTTAAGTTATCTTCCTAAAGCGTAATAAGTCATGGTCGTATTTCTATAGGTAGCATATTCAGTGACCATTAACCAGCCTCTGACTTGCTGGGTTTTGGGGTTTCCCAGAACTGATACTATTTTTGGCTACAAAATGTAAAGCCAAGTTTTATGATCTTCAGGTTAACCAGCAATCACAAAATTAGCATTTTTTGGGAATTTACCAGCGTCAAATGTCTCGCAAGATTATAAAATCTAAACTGAGCAGTAAATTTATAGCAATTTAACTCATCACGGCTGATGACTCAAAAACAGATTTCTATCCCCAAAAATAAATTATGGCTGGGGGGG
>NZ_LZQD01000001.1:450571-767632 GCF_001858025.1 Trichormus sp. NMC-1
TGGCGGCAATCAAACCGCCGATGTACAGCGTTGCTATTATGCCTATATGGGTAGGTTCAGCGGTAGCATTTGCGGAAACAAAGATTCTTAATCCCACAATATTTTCAATATTTATTGCAGCCGCAATTTTAATTCTGGCTTGGGAAAATATCAGTAATGATGTTTTTGATGCTGAAACAGGTATTGATAAAAATAAACATCACTCCCTTGTAAATTTGACTGGTAACAAGCAGTTAATGTTTTGGCTAGGAAATATATGTTTAGGTTCGGGTTTGCTGGGGATAATAGCGATCGCACTTTTACAACAAGACCCAACTGTAATTGGTATCATTCTGCTATGCTGCGGCTTGGGCTATATGTACCAGGGACCTCCCTTTCGTCTAGGATATCAGGGTTTGGGGGAAATTCTCTGCTTTTTCGCCTTTGGCCCCTTGGGAACCTCAGCAGCATACTACAGTCAAACTCAAACTTGGTCAATCACTAATTTAGCAGCTTCGGTGATTGTTGGCATTGTTACTAGTTTAGTTCTATTTTGCTCACACTTTCACCAAGTTAAAGATGACATAGCGGCAGGAAAGCGATCTCCTATTGTTCGCTTAGGTACTCAAACAGGTGCTAAAGTCTTAGTCTGGTTCACTGCTAGTATCTATCCTTTCAATCTTTTATTCGTTGTATTGGGAATTTTTCCAATTTGGACTTTGTTAAGTTGGGTAAGTTTACCCTTTGCTTTCAAATTATGTCGCCACGTTTTAGAAAATCACAACCAACCAGACAAAGTGAGTAACTGTAAATTCATCGCTGTTGCTGTGCATTTTTGCAGTTGTTCGCTGTTGGGTGTAGGATTTATGCTGGGGTAATGAATTATCAATTTTCCTGGCGTGCAATTAATCACAAATTCACTCGTCCTGTAGTGACAAATCATGGAATTTGGGAAATCCGCGAAAGCATAATTATTCGCCTAATTGATGTTACGGGTAAAGTTAGTTGGGGAGAAATTTCGCCTATCAGTTGGTTTGGTTCGGAAACAATTGCACAAGCTTTAGATTTTTGTCACCAACTACCAAAAGAAATTACATCAGAGATAATTTTGGCGATTCCTGATCACTTACCAGCTTGTCAATTTGCTTTTGAATCAGCCTTATCAAGATTAGGTGAAAAATCTGCATCTATCGATATTCAAAATCTCACCTATAGTGGTTTATTATCAGCAGGAGAAGCCGCTTTAAATCAATGGCAAAGTTTATGGGAACAAGGATATAAAACCTTTAAATGGAAAATTGGTGTAGATAATATAGCCCAAGAATTAGAAATCTTTAATTTACTAATTCAAAACTTACCCGATTCGGCAAAACTACGTTTAGATGCTAATGCTGGACTCAACTACCAAGAAGCAAAATTATGGCTACAAACTTGCGATAATTTCCAACCAAAAATAGAATTTATCGAACAACCTTTAGCTGTGAATCAATTTACAGAAGTATTAGAATTGAGTAATTCATATTCTACAGCAATTGCTTTCGATGAATCTGTCGCCACCTTACAACAACTCGAACATTATTATCAACAAGGTTGGCGAGGAATTTTTGTGATTAAACCGGCAATAGCTGGTTCACCTTCTCAGTTAAGAAAATTTTGTCAACAACATAATATTGATACAGTATTTTCATCTGTATTTGAAACCCCAATTGCTAGACAAGCCGCATTGCAATTAGCCGCAGAATTATCTCTAAATAATCGTGCTGTTGGTTTTGGTATTAACCACTTTTTTACACAACCAGATTCAACCTTTCCTCAAAGTCTATGGAAAAAGCTTTAGACTATTTACAGAAAATCAAAAATCATGATTGGCTAATTAATAATGATAGCCAAGAATTTCAGCAAATAGCAAATAAATTATATTTAGAATTAACTGAATTATCGAAGAAAACAGCACCAAAAATTATTTTAGCTGAACGAGAACCAGTGCGATTTTTAGCCAGCTTTATCGCCGCTTGTGCTGCTAAATGTCCGGTTTTTCTCTGTAATCCCGACTGGGGAAAAGATGAATGGCAACAAGTTTTTAATTTAGTCCAACCAGATATAGTTTGGGGAGTGGCTAATAATTGCGTACAATCGCCAATCACCCATTACCCATTACCAATTACCGATGCCATTATGATTCCTACTGGTGGTTCATCGGGAAAGATTAAATTTGCAATTCACACTTGGGAAACATTAACGGCATCTGTACAAGGATTTACAGAATATTTTCAAATAGAAACAGTTAATTCATTTTGTGTATTACCATTATATCATGTTAGTGGTTTAATGCAATTTATGCGAAGTTTTCTCACTGGGGGAAACTTATTTATTAGCACATTTAAAGAAATAGAATCTTGTCAAAAATATAATCTTGATTATTCAGATTATTTTATATCTTTAGTACCCACACAATTACAACGCTTGCTAGAAAATCCCCAATCAACTCAATGGTTATCTCAATTTGAAACAGTGCTTTTAGGAGGTGCGCCAGCATGGGATGAACTGCTAGAAAAAGCGCGATTTCATCACATTCGTCTAGCACCTACCTACGGGATGACAGAAACCGCTTCTCAAATTGCTACTCTTAAAGCAGATGAATTTCTCAAAGGTAAAATTAGTAGTGGAAAAATTTTACCCCATGCCCAAATAACAATTCATCATCTCACAGGCAATATCAATATTCAATCTAAATCTCTGGCTTTAGGTTACTATCCACAACTTTGGGAAAATCAAGATGATTTTTCTGTAGATGATATTGGTTTTTTAGATGAAGAAGGCTATTTACATATTAGCGGACGTAGCAGCGACAAAATCATTACAGGTGGTGAAAATATTTACCCAGCAGAAATTGAAACAGCAATTAGAAAAACTAACCTGATTATTGATGTTTGTGTAATTGGCATACCTGATAAACAATGGGGACAAGCATTAACGGCAATTTATATACCCAAAGACTCGAATACTTCTACCTTAGAAATTCAAAACCAACTCAAAAATCAAATTAGTAACTTCAAAATTCCTAAATATTGGATTTCCCTACCAAACTTACCCCGAAATTCCCAAGGTAAAATCAACCGTCAACAGGTTCAAGAAATTGCTGAGAATTTTCTGAGAACCAAATACAGCAGGAGTCAGGAGTCAGGAGTCAGGAGTCAGGAGTCAGGAGTCAGGAGTCAGGAGTCAGGAGTCAGGAGTCAGGAGTCAGGAGTCAGGAGTCAGGAGTCAGGAGTCAGGAGTCAGGAGTCAGGAGTCAGGAGTCAGGAGTCAGGAGTCAGGAGTCAGGAGTCAGGAGTCAGGAGTCAGGAGTCAGGAGTCAGGAGTCAGGAGTCAGGAGTCAGGAGTCAGGAGTCAGGAGTCAGGAGTCAGGAGTCAGGAGTCAGGAGTCAGGAGTCAGGAGTCAGGAGTCAGGAGTCAGGAGTCAGGAGTCAGGAGTCAGGAGTCAGAAGTAAAACTGGCGAATGTGTATAGGGTTCAATCTAGATTCTGTACCTCATTGATCTGCAATCTGCTGTAATTACAATTAGAAATTATACAATTTCCTCCCGCAACTTTCTTCTCTCAGCCCCCTCAGAGTCTTTACGATTAGTTTCCAACCAATTGCTGATATAATCAGGCAACTCTTGCTTGATTCTGCTACTGACATCAATACAAACATGACGAGTCATAGCTTTAGCAACTATTACCTCATCCACCGTAATTTCATAGGTAATTTCAAACTTATCCACACCTATTTGTTGGGATAATAATTTAATTACTAGCTTGTCGCCACAATACATTGGGCGAAAAAAATCTACATTAGTATGTACAATTGGAAAAGCTACAGATGGATTAGTGAAAAAAGTTTTCAAATTGATACCAAGAGCGATTAGTGATTCTTCATAAGCTTCGTGGCAAATTCCCAAAACATTGGCAAAATACACTACTCCAGCAGCATCAGTATCTTGAAAACGCACAACCCGGTGATAATTGAAAATCATAAGATCAAGATTCCCAAATCAAAACACAAAGCAGGCAAGATGCCTGCTCTACAAATTTATTGTACTTTACTTACAAAAAAAGGGAACAGGGAACAGGGAATAATGGAAAATTGGTGTAGATAATATAGCCCAAGAATTAGAAATCTTTAATTTACTAATTCAAAACTTACCCGATTCGGCAAAACTACGTTTAGATCAGTGTCATTATTTCAATCTCATGTTTTTAAACATGAGTTTTTTCTGTTCCCTGTTCCCTCTGAAAGCAAATTTTATTGAAATAGACCAGATTGTAGAAATGATGTGTGAATGGGTTAACCCTACTTTTCAGAGATATAAATTTTTAGATTAATAATTTCTTTCAAACTGCTACAGTAAGTTAGCAGCGCATAGATAAAAGTTACAATTCCTATCATTTCCAAAAATTCTTCAATCACTATGCCAATTGCCGTTATTATGTCACGCCGACCAAAATATTCTCTTAAAAGCCCATTTATCATTTCCATACCCAGAGATCCGCTTACATAAGAAATTGCAAAAAAGAGGAATAAATATTGAGTTTTCTTAGGTAAATCTAGGAAAAATTGGAAATATTTAAATACAAAAAATATAACCGCAGGAATCCCAAATATAACCCAGGTGTGAAAAAATATGGGGCTTAAATTAAATTGTTCTCTTAGTGATGGAATAATCAAAATTTCGTGGAAACTAAAGGCTTCATCTATGCTGAAAAAAAGAAATATTAAAGATAGATTTTTCCAATAAATAAAATACCTATCTGTCTTTTTAATTACAGTAATTACTGCTAATAATCCCGAAGAAAATAATAATATGAACGATGAATACCAAGCCGGGATATTTAACTCTGCATCCAGGCTAAAGAGATCGTGAAACCATTTTGAGCTTGGAAATGGGAACTCGGAAACCCAGAAATAAGCACTTATAACGCCAGTTAGGGTAAGACCTAAAATTATAATAATTAAACGTTGTGTAATTTTTTTAGCAGAGATATAAATTGGTAACTCTACATCAGGAGTAAATGACTGCGGCATATAAATCTTTTAGTAATATTCTTAACATTAACACAAAACTTTAAACCTAAAAAATTCCCTAGATGAGGAATGTTGATTGTATAAATTATCATTTGTTCTATTCTTGCTGGAGTTCAGACTACCAGTGCGATAGGGGTTGGTATATATCTTCAGAAGCAGGATTAAGGTAAGGACGATGCACGTCAACCGAATGCTGTGCAAAGTGTTCGTCAATAATCTGTATTCGCTCTTCAATGGCATTTTTACCTTTTTCCCAAGCTTCCAATAAAGCATTAGCGACAATTTGACAACGGTTTAGTCCAAAACTTTCCTGTGCCGCAAATTTGTGGTTTGGTTCTTCGGCTAAACTCAATCCCGGAGCTAAAAATTTGGTAAATAAGGGTATTTTTGGCTGAAAATAACTTTGATGCTGTTTATAAACAGCTTGTAGCATTTTGTGAATTATGGGGTAATCTTGTCTTTCAAAATGGAGTACTCCTGCGTCATAGCGCCCGTATGCAGCGGGATTATAGAGAACCTGAAAGCTAAAGGGAATTTCTGTATTATTTAGTTGTTGTGTCAAACTCTCCATCAGAGCGATCGCACCCGATGGCGTAAAATTAAAATAAATCCGCCCTACTCCTAAATCAGCATTTGGTGGATTTGGGCGCTCTTGTCCTACATTGCTAACCGCCACGTAACAGCCATTTTGCAAGCGGTTTTTGGGCATCCATATAGCAATAAAATCACCCACTTTGGCAGACTTTCTCCGAGATTTGAGATAGCATTCTGGCTCAACATACAATGTCAAACCATTTTTAGTGACAGCTATAGTCTTATCAGGTTCTAATCGTAACACTTGCCAATTAGGATCATAGTGACCAGTACCGTGATTACTCTGGTGCAGTTGCTCATAGAAATCCCAATCAATCCCCAAGCTGGAATTTTGCTCTAAAGGGTAACTTGTGTAATTTATAGCAGCGGTATTTGCTACTGAAGTTGTTTGTAACGAACCGTTATAATAGATACCGTGGAGAAAATTACGCAGTAGTAAAGCTAAATATTTCTGTTGTAAAGCGGGCGAGTTTTGTTGAAATCTATTTGCTACTGTAGTTGGCAAAGAGAAAGGTTGATAATTGGGATGATGAATACAAAAGTTAGGCTCAATCTGGATATTAGCAGCAATATCAAACAAAGAATTTAGGATTTGATTAGTAGAATCATCTAGCATTAATTAATTTGCGCCTCAAAGTTTACAATACTAACAACCGCGTAGACGAGTTTTTTCGTAATAAATCCGCACTAATTGCTGTTCTTTTTCTGGTTTATGTAGTGTTTTAAATCCGGTTACAGATTGAAGAATTTCTGATTCCGAAGCACCAAAAATAGTCAGCACAGCTTGTTCAGGCATAGTTAGTAAACTTTTGGCAACTTCGAGCATACACAGATTGGTATTATCAAAATATTTACGGTTGTTCATCATCTCTTGAATTTGATGAATCAGTGCCAACCCCGTAAATTGAATAACACGCAAAAGAAAGTTTTGATTGTAGTCTAAAATCATGGGGAATCCATGAAGATAAGCGCGAATAATAGCCAAAATTGAAGGTTGTACAACTTCCAGCGGTATCATCGCTAAATGCAAAGATTCTTCTAATTCTAGAGTAGGATCTACTATCAGACTCGAAAGCCAAATTTTGATATAGCTTGCTAGTATAGTGCCTAAATCAAAAGCTGGATCTCCCCAAGCGCAAGCTTCCCAATCAATTAACCGCACTAAACAATTATCTAGCTGCTCCCAACGAGAATGAACCAAAATATTGTGCAACTGCAAATCGTTGTGAGTTAAACAGCAAGGATTCCATTCATAGGCCAAATCTGCAATTGCGAATTCTAGACTTTCATAGCCCTGATAGAGAGCATGAAACTTGAGTGCTTCAGTGGGAATTGTGCCAAAAATATTGGAACTAATTGAGCCTATACCTTGAGCCGGATTGTAAAAATTATAACGAAACTGACCTTGGGGCGCAGTTTCCATAAAATCACGATACTCTCGCTGTTGGAAGGTTGTCCGATGTAAACCTGCTAATGCCGTACCAATAGCTGTAGCAATTTCTAGAGGGAAAATGCTGTTGTTTTGATAAAAATTTCCTAGCTCTACATATTCGCTGAGGTAGCTAAGAACAAGGATAGAATTTTCTTCATCAAAATCCAGTACTAATGAAGCGAGCGCGGAAATATTACCCAGAACTGGAAACTGTTGCAACAATTGGTGAAACAGCCATTCATTAAAAAACTCATGATGGCTACTACCCAAATTAATCTGCCGTTTTTGTTTTACTAAAAGTTTGCGATTATCTGTCAAAGTTACCAGAAAATTACGATTTATGCGGCTATGTTCTGGTAGCTTAGATTCATATGATGCGCCATCTTCTGCGCTACACAGACCCACCTTGTGCAGATGCTGGATAACATTTTGAGAAGACAGTGATAACAACATTTATTATTTCCTAGTTTCTTAAATTGATTGATTCAGAGAATTACCTATGCCGAAATTTACTTAGTGCGAGTAGTATTAGGGCGATACTAACGAAATTACAAATATCAAGAACTATTTCTAATATCTACTAATATCTCATTTGTATTCACAAAACCTGCCAAACTGGCAAAATATACTTTATCTTTTCTTTAAAATTTACTGAACATAACATAGAATTTTCATACTTTTGATTCACACTTTTGAGAATTATCAAACTGGTATGTAGTACTCCTAAGTGATTGGTGATAGCTGGCGTGGCGTAAGCCATAATTACTTGTGGAAAGAAGCAACAAGGGGCAGATTTTATCACATATCATTGAGGACGGCTACATATATATTTTTGTAGTTAATGTTATTGGCTCGGAAGTATTTATCCTGTCAAGGCTCTGAACAGCAAATAAGCTAGGTAAAGGTGTATTCTAGCCGTTAGGAATCCCAATGGCAATAAAAGATACACTTAGGAGATAAAGTACGATTTATTCATCTGTATGCTAACTAGATTAAGCTCACTATATTACACCCATACTCTAGTGATCGCAAGTTCTGTTACAACTATCATGTATGTCATCACTATGTAATTTGTAACAAAAGTAATTTTCCACCCTGCTAAAACAGCAGTACTAATATAATTACTGGCATCAGGGAGATGTAACTTGTGGCTGAAACACTGTTACATAGTTAAAACAGCAGGAGGTAAGAGGAACTGAAGTTTTTCATGCGTTATTGTGAACGCAGTTGATCAAGGTTGAAGGAAGTCTGGATAAAATGAGGCGGCTACTTAGAGACGACAATTTGATTGACCAACACCGTTAATGCCAGCATCCCCAAAATAATCATCAATCCCGCTGGCATGAATTTACGTGTTTTAACTAGTCGCAACGCAAAGAAAACTACTAAAATACCAGTAATAACAGCTGCTAAAGTCAAGAAGACATGGGGACACGGGGACGCTCTTATACCCCATGTCTAAAGCCAAGGGATTCCAGCAAGGAATGTCTTTTTTCTTCTCCACGACTTGTAGTCGGGGGCTTGAAACCATTTGCGTCGAAAGTCGGACACAGGCGACTCTCCGCGTCGCCGCGTCTCCCACTCTCCGCGTCCTCTTCAGTCAAACCCCAGGTTTGTCCCTGAAGTTGGCAGTAAGCAGAAAAAATTAGTAACAAACCGCTAATGCTACCACTCAATAAAGAAACTTTACTTTTAGCCTGAATGTAGCCAATGATGCCACCTACTAACGATAAAATGCCGTAGCCAAAAGCGGCAACTATACCTAAATTCATTGTTACAACCTATGTAGACTTGGATTTTACTTTCAGGGTCAGTAGAAAATTACAGTTGATTGATGGATAATCAAGCGATGCCTACGGCACATACTTCGTCTTATACCAAAGTTCAATTCCTCCAGCGTCAAGCCTCCTCTCTTTTACTTTACCAATCCGTTCTCCAAGGCGAAGTAGCGATCGCATTTCTTGAACTGTTACAAGCCATACGTTACACTGACGCAGATGGGCGAGACTGTCTCAAAGCCTACGGTAGCTACTTCCAAGCTTTAGCTGCCAGCAATCAAACTTGGGAGGAATACTTAATTAGTCAAATTCTCATCGCTGATAACCCGTTTAGCAAATTGGCTCAACAGCGAGAATTTACTCATTTACCCCCAGCTTTAGTAGCAGCAGCCCAGAATGATTTGCAAAGATTGCAAAGCCTCTATGAATGTAACAGCGCCATCTTAAGCGAGTGGGTGCAAATTGTCGCTCATTTACCAGTTTCCCCCGTTGTGTGGTATCAAGAGCCAGAAAAGACAGGATTTGACCAAGGTTTGCTGGCCTCGCTCCCCCAATTAGAAACTTGGGCTGATGCGGTAGAAGATTTAGCAGCTTATTATCGACAATATGGCACAGGTTTATTTGCAGAATACCGGGCTTTTCGCTGGCAAGCAGGACAGTTTGTGGGTATCCGCTATGCTGATCCGGTAAAGCTAAGTACACTGGTGGGTTATGAGTGGCAAAAAGATACTCTGTTAAAAAATACAGAATTTTTATTGTCAGGAGAAGCAGCACTGCACGTATTACTTTACGGTAGTCGTGGTTCTGGCAAATCTTCATTAATCAAAGCTTTGTTAAACGAATATAGTCACAGAAACCTGCGTTTGATAGAAGTTGCCAAATCAGAACTGCAAAATTTACCTAAAATTGTCGAGCATTTGCGGGGAGTGCCACAAAAATTTATCATCTTCGTTGATGATCTTTCCTTTGAAGATGATAATGATGCCTTTAAAGCCCTAAAAGTAGTTTTAGAAGGCAGTTTAACCGCTAGACCCCAAAACACAGTTGTTTATGCAACTTCTAACCGTCGTCACTTAATTCGGGAGTATTTTAGTGATCGACCTACCCCTAAGGATAATGAAGAAGTCCATGCTTGGGATACAATGCAGGAAAAGCTATCATTTAGCGATCGCTTTGGTCTGACTTTAACCTTTGAGGCCGCAGATCAAAAAACTTATTTACAAATTGTTCAACATTTAGCAGCACAAGCAGGTATTAATCTCACTCCCCCAGATTTAGAATACCAAGCTTTGCAATGGGCAACTCGTCATAATGGACGTTCGGGCAGAACAGCACGTCAATTTATCGACTTCTTAAAAGCAGAGTTAGCTTTGTTTGGTGAAAATAACCATAGCTTGTAGTCAACTTACTAGTGTAGGCTAACAGAAATATAGCAGGAGTCAGGAGTAAAACTCTCTTGTAGTGAAAGTTTCATTATCAATTGATGTCCTAACCGCCCTGTCCGTTGCTGTAACTAATCAATAAAACCCTGTAAAAAAACTTTTATTGCCCATAATCTGGTCTTCTGCTTTCTTGCACTAGTGACGGCAATTTTAACTACTAACAGAATTATGTAAACATACAGCAGGAGCGAGAAAAAACAAACTTTATATAGCAATCCTAAATGAATTCATGAAAACTTTCTGTTCCCTGTTCCCTATTCCCTATTCCCTGTTAAGAGTTCCCTGTTCCCTTCCCATGACTTACGTCACGCTACGCGAACACCGATAAATTCTCAACTCAAATAGGATCGCTATATCTGACCTTGGCAAAAAAATTGTACTTCCAACCCAACCATATAGTTAATAAAATGTGAGCAGTAATGACATTAGTAAAACATAATTCTGAAAACTTTAATACACTAAAAACCAGCAAAATGCAATCAGCAATAATCAGTAATCGCTTAATTCTAGGTATAGCCGCCTTTAGTGTGAGTTTTGGTCTAAGTCTCGTCCCCAACTGGGATTTTACTAAAGCCTTAATTACAGGTACAATTACTGTATTAGCTACTTATTCAGCCGCCTTATTTGTTGATAAACGACGCAGAAATTATGAAATGTTAGTGTTAAGTTCTCTCCATAGAAAAATTAGAGAACGGGAAGGATTAAAATCTCGTATTGCTAGAGAAATAAAACAAATAGAAGAGCATCGTACTATTCTTTATAGCGAATCACAACAACTGCAAAATCAAATCGCCGAATGTCGTAATCAAAGAGATAGTCTCCATCGAGAGTTAGGAACTTTCGCAGGACAAAAAAAGCAATTAGAATCAGAGATTAGTATTTTAACAACTGAACTTCACAACTTAGAAAATATTACAGAAGACTTAAAAAATAACTGTTCTACCCTCGCAGCTGAAAAACGCCGTCTAGAATTGAATTGTCATGGTTTACGCTCCGATATCACTCAACTACAAACTCAAGTCGAAGAGTTTCAAGAAGAAAAACAGGAAATCGAAAGTAATTTAACTCTGTTAGGAAGACTCAAACCTCAACTAGAAGAAAAACTATATGAACTACGAATTGAATTACAAGAAATAGAAACGAAGGTTGTCCAAGAAAATAACTTATTAGTCGATACAAAAACAACTAAAAGAAATTTAGACAATAGCTTGATTTCTTTACAAAACCAGACAGCAGCCCAACAAGCCGAACTCAACCAAATCCAAAATCAAGTTTCCTTATTACAAAGCGAACGGGACTTGTTACAAAGTCAAGTTTGGGAATTACTCCAACAAATGGAAACCCTCAATCAGGAAACAGTGAATGAAAATATCCAAGAAGAAGATATTGATTTGTTTCCTTTTGATCAATTACTCGAACCTCTATCACTTGTAGATTATGAACCCAACACCTCAGATAATTTACCCACAGAATGGACTGATTTTCTGGAAAACCTGCCAGCATATGAAATCCAGGTATTAAAAGCCATAGTTGAGCAAGATAATCCCAAGCCTATCATTAAACAAATTGCCGAAGCCAACATTACTATGCCAAATCTATTAATTGACTCCATCAATGAAATCGCCAATAATACTATTGGGGAACTAATTATCGAAACGGAACAAGAAATTCCCGCCATTTATCAAGAACATATTCCCAACGTCAAAAAAGTAATAGCAATCTATGAAAAGCCTAGCAACTAAATTTGTTTTATCCAATTAAATAACTTTCTCAAAGTAGTAAACCTGGCACAAGAGCGATAAATCGCTCACTACGAGCATTTATATTACATTTAATCCTGATTATAAAACCTAGACACAAAAAGACTTTTTAGACTGTCAACTATTATATACTGGCTATTTACATAAGCATTGAAAATCGATTAAAATCAACTACATGATAAAACCAAAAATTTCAAAAAAAGTATCCACAGCTTTAATTAACTCCCTGGGTGCAGGAGTAGTTCCTAGAATCGGAATTGAACATATAGCAGTAGGCCGAGAAAAAGAACTTAATAGCCTATTAAACAATCTTAACGATATTGCCGAAGGTGTAGCCGCATTTAGGTTTATAATTGGTAACTACGGCTCTGGTAAAAGCTTCATGCTGCAAATGATTCGTAACCGTGCAATGGAGCAAGGATTTGTAGTTGCTGATGCTGATTTATCCACTGGACGTAAACTAGCAGGAAGCAACAATGAAGGTTTAGCAACTTATCGAGAATTGATGAGTCGTCTCGCTACAAAAACTCGTCCTGACGGTGGCGCTTTAATTTCTATTTTAGAAGGATGGATTAATAAAATCCAGCAAGAAGTAGCTAAAGAACAGGGAATAAATCCCAATGACGAAGGTTTTGATGAGCAAGTAGAAGCAAAAATTCGAGAAGTAGTTCACTATATTGAAGACTTAGTTCATGGCTTTGATTTTGGTACAGTAATTATTGCTTATTGGCGCAGTTATCGTTTAGATGATGATGAATTAAAAAATGCGTCTTTGCGCTGGTTGAGGGGAGAATTTAATACCAAAACTGAAGCTAAAGCCGCATTAGGAGTACGGGTGATTATTGATGATGATAGCTGGTTTGATTATATCAAACTCTTAGCGAAATTTGTAGCGGAAATAGGCTATAAAGGAATGTTGATTTTAGTAGATGAAGCCGTTAATTTATATCAAATATCCACGACAGTTACTCGTGAAAAGAACTACAATAGACTGTTAGCAATGTTCAACGACACCATGCAATGTAAAGCCGACAATCTGGGTATTTTCATTGGGGGAACCACTAAATTTTTAGAAGACCCAAATCGGGGACTTTTTGCTGACCAAGCTTGGCGTAGACGCACAAAAGAAAGTCGTTTTTCTACCCAAGCAGGTGTACAAGAATATATGAGTCCAGTGATTCGACTCAATCCTTTAACTGAAACAGAAATATTATCACTTTTGCAAAGATTAACAGAAATTCATGCGCTCAATTTTGCTTATGAAAAGACTTTAACAAATAGAGAATTAAAGGAATTTGTCCAAGAAATTATCAGTCGTTTAGGTGCAGAAGCTTTACTAACACCAGGAGAAATTATTCGGGATTTTATTAGTGTCTTAAATCTTCTCCATCAAAATCCAGAAATTAAATTTACTGAATTGATTCATGGTTCCAACTTTAAACCTACTACTGTAGGTGATAGCGAAAATACAGATGGAGATGCAGCTGAATTTAGTTTGTGATTAAAGCATTTTTTTTAACTTCTAGTAATTGGTAATTCTAGCCAATTGCTAATTTCTTCAGCTAACCAATCAAGTTCTAGAGTACTGATAGCAAAAGTATTATTTTCACCAGTATGAATTTTATACTTTCGCATTCCTGACCAGATAATTAAACAAGCTTGAGGTTTATTGTTGTAGTAAGTATGAGTTATCTCTAAGCGAACAATATATTTTTTCAGACTAGGAAGTGGATAATGTCGCTCAATACCAAACAATTCATAATATGAAGAAATGTGTGTCCTATTGATATGCAGGATTTTATTCCCAAAAAAGCACATACAGATGACCAGAAATAATATTAAGAAACTCACTGGAATCAGCAGAGGTGAAATGATTTTAAACATCGGCAAAAGCATTAAAAATGAAAGCGGAAAAACTAGCTGACAACACCAATTCAACATCATCACTATTTTGGAAAATCCACCCACTGGAGGGATGATAATTTCCAGAAAATCAGCATTTTTATGCAAGCTCACCTTACTCCCAAATGGTTTTCCTAAAACTGAATTAGATATCTTAACTGGAGTGTGAGTTTTATTTTTAGGTAGCTCTAAAGCTTTTAAAGCCTGTTCAGCAGAAGCCAATCGTTTACTCAAAATAGGTTGTGTCATCTTCCGCAACCAACTGCTAAAACCAGGACTAATATTAGCTGCTGTTTCAAATTTAATGACTAAATCTTGTTGCGGTAAATCTGCTGGATGTTCACCTGTTACTAAGTAAATTAAAGTTGCACCCAAACCATAAAGATCAGAAGCAGGAGTAGCTTTACCATTAAATTGTTCAGGGGGCATATACCCATAACTACCAACAACAGTCATTGTGCTGTTTGTTCTAGCAATAGTTTGCACTGAGCCAAAATCTACTAAATAAACCTCACCGACATTATTACCAGAACGATTCGTCAACAGTATATTACTAGGCTTGATATCGCGGTGAATTACAGGTGGTTGACGACCGTGTAAATATTTAAGAATTTCTAGTATTGCTGTCGCTAATTGTTTAACTTCTTCCTCATTGAAACTACGTCCTGCTTTCAGTTGTGTTTCTAAAGATTCAGCGGGAATATAACTTTGAACGAGCGCAAATCCTTTGTAGTCAGGAGTATCTAACTCAAAGTAATCTAGGTAACGGGGAATTGCAGGGTGGGAGATGGTTTTCAGAGTTTCAGCTTCACGTTCAAACAGCTTCAAGTCGTGCCATTGAAATTCATCATTAAATAAAAGTAGTTTCACTACTACTAGTTCCTGGGTTTGCAAATCACGAGTCAGCAGCGTCTTCCGTCCTGCTTTTTTGCCCAGTTGCTGCTGTACTTCGTAGCGTTCGCAGAGCGTCTCTTTGGCAAAATCACCTAAATCTTGATTTGTCATTTTGCAGTTTTTTAGAACTTTTTTATTTTTAGAAGTTTACTCCTTGTTACTAGATTACTGTAAGCTTACTTAAACTGCCAACAGGCATCAGACTCAGTGCTATTTCTGGAATTATTATTACATCTGAAATCCCAAATTAATATGAGTAACAGCACTTTTTCTAGACTTGCACCCTTCATTCAAGAATATATTTATCTTCACAATTGGACAGAATTACGACCAGTGCAAATTGCTGCTTGTGAGGTGATATTTGAAACAGATGCTCATTTACTAGTTGCTGCCGCTACAGCTGCGGGAAAAACCGAAGCCGCATTTTTACCAATTTTAACTTTATTACACGAAAAACCAACTACTACAATAGGTGCATTGTATATTAGTCCCATCAAAGCTTTAATAAATGACCAATTTACACGCCTTAATGACTTATTAAAAACCGCAGATATATCTGTATATTCTTGGCATGGTGATATTAATCAAAGTCTTAAAAACAAACTTTTAAAAAATCCCCAAGGCATTCTGCAAATTACACCAGAATCTCTAGAAAGTTTATTGATTAACAAAAATAATGAGTTATGCCGACTCTTCGCTGATTTGCGTTTTATCATCATTGATGAAATTCACGCTTTTATGGGTTTAGAACGTGGTGATCAAATTATTTGTCAATTGCAGCGTTTAGCAAAAATCACGAAAATACAACCACGCCGCATTGGTTTATCCGCAACTCTTGGTGATTATTCAATGGCTGAAAAATGGTTAGCTTCGGGAACAGATAAGCCAGTAATTACACCCAAAATTGAAGTAGGGAAACGCCAAATCAAATTAGCTGTAGAACATTTTTTTATTAATAAAGATGTGGAAACATCAGATTATGAAAAATATATTTTTAATATCAGTAAATCTCGTAAATGTTTGATATTCGCTAACAACCGCACCCAAACAGAATCTATCATTTCTTCTCTACGCCAAATAGCTAAAAAAGAAGGATTTCCAGACATATATCATGTACATCATGGCAGCATTTCCGCCAGTTTACGACAATCGGCAGAAAATGCCATGCGTGAACCAAGTCATCCCGCTGTAACTGCTGCCACATTAACCTTAGAATTAGGTATAGATATTGGTGAATTAGAACGAGTCATACAATTAGAATCACCTTTATCTGTTGCCAGTTTTTTACAAAGATTGGGACGCAGTGGCAGAAGAGGTGAATCGGCAGATATGCGTTTTGTTTGTGCAGAAGAACAACCATTATCAGAAGCTTCTTTACCCGAACAAATCCCTTGGCAACTTTTGCAGTGTATCGCTATTATTCAACTTTATTTAGAAGAACGTTGGCTAGAACCAATCAAACCGATTAAATATCCGTTCAGTTTACTTTATCATCAAACCATGAGTATTTTAGCAGCAACTGGGGAGCTTTCACCCGCTGCTTTAGCTAAACAAATTTTTAATCTACCACCATTTGCGGCTATTTCTCAAGCAGATTATAAGTTATTACTACGATATTTAATTGATATTGATCATATTCAAAAAAATGAACAAGGTAAATTAATGATAGGTTTAGCTGGAGAAAAAATAGTCAATAGATTTCAGTTTTATGCTGTCTTTGCTGATAGTCAAGAATATGCCGTTAAACAAGGGGCAACGGAAATTGGTAGTATTGTCACACCACCTCCTGTTGGTAATCAATTTGCTTTAGCTGGAAGAAGTTGGGAAGTTATAGAAGTTGACTTTCAAAAAAAGGCTATTTTCGTTAAACAAGCTGAGGGTAAAGCTACTATTTATTGGCGTGGTGCTAGTGGTACTATTCATACCCGAATTTTGCAACGTATGCGGCAGGTTTTATTAGAAAATACAGAATATAGCTATTTACAAAAAAATGCGATCTGCCGATTACAGGAAGTTCGCCAACTAGCACAAAATGCTGGATTAGATCAACATAATATTCTGCTATTGGAAAAAAATAAATGCTGTATATTTCCTTGGATAGGTACTGTCGCTTATCGCACTTTAGAAAGATTGCTTAACTCTTTTTGTCGAGAATCTTTAGAAATTAGCAGTATTGGTGGGATAAATCCTTATTATTTGACTTTAAAATTAGGGAAAAATAAATTCTCATCTGTTTATCCAGAAATTTATTCTTTATGTGAGCAAAGAATCACAGCAGAACATTTGGTTAGTCATGCGGAAGCACCAGAATTACAAAAATATGATAAGTTTATTCCCGATCAACTTTTAAGGAAAGCTTTTGTGAATGATTATTTAGATATGGAAGAACTAAGACAACAGATTTTACTTTGGTAGATGGAGAAAACTTAAAGTGCTATTATCGTTATTGTCATATTAACAAAGCAATTGTGCAAAACTTGTATCCAAAAAGGTGAATTATAATATGGGTTCCGCCAATAGTTGCATAGCTACAGAAAAAACCGCCGTTGTCATGGGAGGAAGTATCGCGGGAATGCTGACGGCTCAGGTACTGACGAAGCATTTTGACCGTGTAATCATTGTAGAACGGGATCTGCTTAAAGAAACAGCCGAAAAAACAGAACAACGTCCTGGTGTACCTCAATCCCTTCATGCTCACGCGTTACTGATACGGGGTCAGCAGATTCTAGAACATTTGTTTCCTGGTATCATTACTGAATTAGCAGATTCAGATGCACCGGTTATCAACTGGACAGCAGATAGTCTTTGGTTAAGTATTCGCGGTTGGGTTCCCCGCTTTGATTCTCAACTAATTACCCGCACCTGTAGCCGGAATTTGCTGGAGTGGACTATCCGCAAACGTTTGACTGCAAATGATCGTGTGGAGTGGAAGACAGCAACACAGGTAACTGACTTACTTACCAATAAAGCTAGTGTGTCGGGTGTGCGGATACGCACTGCTAACGAACCGGAAGTAGAGATAATTGCTGATTTAGTGGTGGATGCTACAGGACGAAATTCTCGCACACCTCATTGGTTGCAAGCAATGGGCTATGAACCACCCCAGGAAACAGTTGTCAATTCTTTTTTAGGTTACGCCAGTCGCTGGTATGAGTTTCCGGCTGATTTGCAAAAAGATTGGAAGGCAGTGTATATTACAACACAAGCACCTGGTACTCGTGGGGGTGTGATTTATCAAGTCGAAGGTAATCGCTGGATTGTCACACTATCTGGTGTTGGTCGGGATTATCCACCTACGGATGAGGCCGGTTTTTTGGAATTTGCTCGGAGTTTGCGATCGCCCATTATCTACGAAACTATCAAAAAACTTCAACCCCTTTCACCAATTTACGCCTATAAACGCACAGAAAACTGTCTGCATCATTATGAAAAACTGTCTCGATTCCCAGAAAATTTCCTAGTAGTTGGTGATGCTGTCTGTAGCTTCAATCCCGTTTACGGTCAAGGTATGACTACCGCTGCTTTAGGTGCTATGACTCTGGATGAATGCTTAAGTAAACAAGGTAATTCAATTGGTCTATCCCGAAGGTTTCAAAAGCAACTCAACAAGGTCATTAGCGTACCTTGGATGATAGCTACGGGTGAGGATTTCCGTTGGTCTACCACAGAAGGAGGACAAACCAGTTTAATCAACAAACTGATGCAGAAGTATTTAGAACAACTATTGGTGCTGCAAACCCAAAGCCCGGAAGTTCATCAATTGTTTTTAGAAGTAATGCATATGCAAAAGCAACCCAAGGCATTTTTCCATCCCCGCATCTTGATGCAGGTTTTGAAACAGGTTTTCACTTCCCAAGGTCAAGGGGAAAATTTGAGTAATGGAGAGAGTTTAGCAACATCTCTACCTGCGGTTGTGGAATAATTTTTTTTTGGGAATTTTTTAATTTAGCGGGGATGTTGTGTTAGATGACAGAAACTAAAACTAATTTAATTCAACATCCTCTTTTTCCCTGAGAATCCCTATAAGTAGGTGAACAGAAAAATTTAAAGGTATGTGAAGAAAAGTAAAATCGCCCAAAACTCTCTTCCTGTTCCCTGTTAAGAGTTCCCTGTTCCCTTGCCCCAACGACAATTTTTAACGCCCACCTACTTAGTTCATGTATTCTGACTGCAAAGATGATGGCATAAACTACTTTGGGTATCTTGATTAAAAATAAATGCTGTAATACAGTATACAGTTAAATAAAATTTAAGCTTCCTTTAGATTAGATAAAATAAGTATAAATACGCTAAAATATCCAACTTTCGTGAAATTTCCAAAAAGTTACTCTGTGGATACAAACAACCTGAAAATTTTCAGTTAACCTATAAATAAGAATATTAAAAATTATTAAACGCCTTATGCACAGGTTATTATCTGGACCGTTGAGTATTGAGAAATTAACGGTTAAGATTGCGGGATTACCTGCATCATTACAAGGTATAAAACTGGTGCAGATGTCAGATTTTCATTACGATGGTGTGCGATTATCAGATAAAATGCTAGAAAGAGCGATCGCACTCAGTAACCAAGAACAACCAGATTTAGTTCTCTTAACTGGTGACTACATCACTACAACACCAGAACCTATTCACCAACTTGTAAAAAGCCTCAAACATCTGCAAAGTCGTTGTGGTGTCTATGCTGTATTAGGGAACCATGATATACATTATGCTAATTCAAAATCTGAAGTTACAAAAGCACTGACAAACAATGGTATTCATGTCCTCTGGAACGAAATCGCTTATCCATTAGGAAACGAATTACCACTAATAGGACTAGCAGACCGTTACTCACAGGAATTCAATCCTACACTAGTCATGAATCAGCTAGACCCTGCTACACCGCGTATAGTTCTATCCCACAACCCAGATACAGCAGAAACATTGCAAAAATGGCGCGTAGATTTGCAATTATCTGGTCATACTCACGGTGGACAAATCGTTATTCCCGGTTTGGGACCAGCAGTATATTTTTACAAAAAAATCTTGCGAAAAATACCCATCAAAATCCGGCGCAAAGTACCATTTTTGAGGAAAAATTACTCTGTTGTCCATCATTGGGAATGGTCACAAGGCTTACATCAAATAGGAAAAAACCAGCTATATGTCAATCGTGGCTTAGGAACTTATCTCCCCGGAAGATTATTTTGTTCGCCAGAAGTGACTATAATTACCTTACAAAGTGAATAACATCTAGGATTATGGAGTTATACTCAAAACGGCTAGGAACCTTACTTTTTCATAATACAAAAACCAATTCTTAAGCCTTTCCCCGTTGCGGGGAGAGGTTTGGAGAGGGGTTCCATATTTGGTTAAACAATGAACCGTTTGCAGTATACATCAAATATAGGAGAACAAACATCATATTTAATTACAGCTATTATTATTGATTTAGTCCCGCTCAACAAGGACTTCTTACAACAGAAACCGCTGTCAGTTGCGACCGATCTACATCAGCAACTTACAGCGGCTTCATTATCAAGCAATAATTCAATAAAATGGGATAATCCGAATTAACTACATCAACTAAGGTGAACCTGATTCGCAATCAACTACTCAGGATTGTGTATCCTTCATTCTAACTAGGCAGGCATTTCTGGCTATGAATTCAAACACCTCCAATCACAACTCGATGAAATCAAGGCGAAAACATATTGTACAGGAAGCCACAACCTAACAGTGATTGCGAGGACATTAGAGCAGGAGGTACAGGCTCTAACTCAAAAGTTTTTGTTTGACTTTTAACCTTTTCGTACCTTGCTCTTAATCTAGCATGAGTTTTTTCATCTGTGCCGTATATTTACTAAAGTTGAACTTCATTAAAGTATTGCAATAATTCCTGAAATCTTTCTTAATCTTTTTTTCACTTTTCATCTTCGCTAATAAATCAAACTGCTATATTCATTGCCATATAGCGATTCCAGCTTAAGTGAGGTACAGCTTTTAAAGAATTAATAGCAGCTATAAGAGGATTTAGACACCTGTAAAATGGCTTTTTGAAGAGTACGCAGATGATTTTGTACCTTACTTTACTAGAAACTGCTATCGCCGAATAGGTTATAAAATGTGCATCTTAGGAACAATCATAAATTGGTAAAAAAAAGTGAATCTCCCTTTGATTACTTGTGCTGAAGAACATAACGAGAAAATAGCAATTGTTACAGATGAACGAGCATTTAGCTATCGGAATTTGCTCCACATTTCCAGTCTAATTGCGACAGGTCTGCTTCACGATGCAGAAGACTTACAAGAGCAGAGAGTTGCTTTTCTCATTCCACCTGGGTTTGAGTATGTAGCTACTCAGTGGGGGATTTGGCGTGCAGGCGGAATAGCCGTACCTCTGTGTATTTCCCACCCGCGACCAGAATTGGAGTATGTGATTACAAATTCAGGAGCATCAATTATTGTTGCCCATCCCCAATTTGAGGATATACTGCGCCTAATTGCTACTGAAAAAAATTTGCGCTTTATTCTCACCTCAGAAACACTGCCAAATCATGTTAGTCCCCTTCCAAATGTAGATATTAAAAGACGGGCATTAATTCTCTATACGAGTGGTACAACAGGTAAACCCAAGGGTGTGGTGATAACCCATGATCATATTCAAGCTCAAGTAACTAGCTTAATCACAGCTTGGGAATGGACATCGGATGATAGCATTTTACATATACTACCTTTACATCATATTCATGGGATTATCAACGTCTTGACTTGTGCTTTATGGGCTGGGGCAGAGTGTCACATATTGAGCAAATTTGATGTTGAAACTGTGTGGAATCGAATTTGTGAGGGTGAATTAACCCTATTTATGGCAGTACCAACAATTTATGTAAAATTGATTGCTGCTTGGGAAAAGGCTTCTAAAGAACGTCAAAAAATCATGACCGCAGGCTGTGGAAAAATGCGTTTGATGGTTTCTGGTTCAGCAGCTTTACCAGTACAAGTATTAGAAAAATGGCAGAGTATTAGCGGTCATTTTCTGTTGGAACGCTATGGGATGACGGAAATTGGTATGGCACTATCCAACCCTTTACACGGTCAACGGTACGCAGGATATGTGGGTCAACCTTTACCGCAAGTCGAAGTTAGATTAGTAGATGAGAGTGGAGAATTAGTCCCACCAGGAATACCAGGAGAAATTCAAGTTAAAAGCCCTGGAGTGTTTTTAGAATATTGGCAAAACCCTCAAGCAACGGACAAAGCGTTTAGAGATGGCTGGTTTTGTACTGGAGATACGGCAATAGTCGAGAATGACAACTATCGTATTTTAGGCCGGATGAGCGTAGATATCATCAAAACCGGAGGGTATAAAGTTTCAGCTTTAGAAATTGAGGAAGTGCTAAGAACCCATCCAGATATTCAGGAATGTGCAGTGGTTGGGGTTGCTGATTTAGAATGGGGTGAGCGAGTTTGTGCAGCGTTAGTATTGCGATCGCAACGCCAGTTGACATTAGAATCTTTTAGGAGTTGGGCAAAGGAGCAATTGGCAGTTTATAAGATTCCAACTCGAATTATCATAGTTGATGAATTACCGCGCAACGCTATGGGGAAAGTAACTAAACCAAAGGTGGTTGAACTATTTCACATAAAATAACGAGCCGATAAACGCACCCGATAATATCAGCGATTTGCTTCCATCAGTGCTGCGCTATCTCCGCAAAAAGTGTTACAATGGGTCATGGGTTTAAAGATGTCAAGAATATCTTTAATATAGAGAGATGGTAAATGATTATGAAAACATCAATCGGCATTAATCCAGCTTATGAAGAAATAATAAACTTTCTTGCGGCTGGGACAACATCCCAAAGTTTAATTGAATTTCAAGCATCAGAAACTGTAAAAGAAAGAGTGGCTGATCTAATATTTCGTGAGAAAAATGAGGGGATTTCTTCAGACGAAAAATCAGAATTAGATCATTATCTGATCTTAGAACATTTATTAAGATTAGCAAAGGCTCGCGCTTATGATTTTATTAAAGAGGAGGCTTAAAATTTAATTATGGAGCGTCCTTATTTGAATCAAGAAGTTCGCCGTTTAGTTGCCAAAAGAGCCTTGATTTTGTAAAAGAGATTGCTTTTGAAAAAAATATCGGCAATAAAGAAAGCAAAGGTTATATTAATAGGGGATGGCAAGTGAGTTTTAGAAAAGGTAATTTTTAACTAAATATCGTATCTAATGACCAATAAATAGGTAATTGCTTTTTTGGTGATAATCGGGAGTTGAGAGCGCGTAAGTACTAACTTGTCAATTCGCTTTTTTAGATAAAATATAATCAAGAGAAATAAGTAAACACAAAAGTAGAAAATATAATGATAGAAGCCACATTCACAGAAATCGTAGAAGCTGCCGATCAATATCGACTTAAAATAAGCACTGACTTTCTCAATTAGGTAAATAATTAATATCGAGAACTTCATCAAACGAATAAGGACATTCTGCGGGAAAGTTTACAGTAAAACCTGTTTTTTCTTGAACATAACCCAAAGCATCCTCATAAATGTTTGTAAAAATAGAACTCAAATAATTATACAAATTAGATGTTAATCTATCTTTTAACTGGACTCGAAAACTTCTAATTTCCGAACGCCAATGATTTTTATTTCTGTCATATTCTTGTGTCCAAAACTGCAATAATAAAAGATGTCTAATTACTTGTTCTAGTAAACTTTTAACTTGATGCTTATCTCTTTTTGCCAAAGATTCCAACTCCTCAATTAAATTTTCTAAATCTAACTCATCAAAACGACTTTGTTTTAATAATTGAATAGTTTCTAATAACCATAAATGGTCATCAGTTTCATAGAGTTGCTGTAAATTAGTAATAACTGTCATAACTTCACCTTTTGTTATTTACAAATTACACATACAATTAATCACTATTATAACATAGATATTTGGCGTTGTTAAATTGAAATATGGAATGGGAAAACTCACAATCTCAAACTTCAAAATACAACGCCAAATATTTATTTAGTTCTTCGGAGGATTTGGTGGACACCAAAAGAGATTTTTACTCGACACTCCCAAAGATTCAATAATTCCCCGCATCACATCTGTGCAGTACATCCAGTGTCCCAAGTCGTCATACATCCGATCAGGATTAAACTCGAAATTGTAATGCAGCATATTAGGAATATCTAAAAATTCATCAGATGATTGGGGAGAAAGAATCAACAGTTGAAAAGGCTTACCTTGACATTTTTTTTCCAACTTATTCAACAGATCAATCACCCCACCTCGGTCAGCAATTCCTGTGCGAATAAACAGCACTTGATCACAATGCTGGAGTACATACCCAAACCTTTGGGAACGTGCCGTATACCGAACCCGCATCCGTTCATAGACAGGAGACATATCGTTAACAGGGTCTTCTGTATCCTCAACTTCATGGGCAAAGGATAAACCTGTCCATTTACTGTGGTAGATTCGTCCTGCATCTGGACTGTAATGCAAGAAGCTAGGATTCCACATATCATCAAAACGATTTTCGATGATATCAGCGATATCTGCAATATTAGTGGTGCGGGTTAGATCAAAGGGAAATGCGGGGCCGTCGTACTCCATCTTGTACAGCATCATACGGACAGCACAGCGATCGCCTAAAGGCAAAATAGCAACACGGCTAATATCCGATAATTTGCATTTATATTGCAAAAATACTGCTGATTTAGGAGGTGCTTTCACCCGGCTTTCTAACCCGTCCTTACCAATCATCATAGTACGAAAAGGTACATCGGGATGAAGCGGGTCTTCATACACCCCTGATGGCATAACTTTCAGTGCCTTACGTACCTCCGTCCACATCGGCTGGATGTTGTACTCGTTGTCTGATTCGTTAATTACCCAGATGTGATGTTCGTCTTTTTGCAAAATCCCCAAATGCCCGTCATAGAACAAAACCTGTGAGTTATTCGGTGCAAAAAGATTAAAAGCAGCACTGTATTCCAGGTCAGCACCAGGGGGAATTTCCACAGATGTAGCGATTGTCCCATCCTCTTCCACTGCAAAGAAGGGGAGTGTTCCTTTTTGGGCATTTTTCGCAATGTAGATGCCTGGGATTAGTCCTGCTTTACTTTGCAGTACAGTTTGTAGTTCTTGCCAATAGGGAGCAATGGTATAACTATATTTTGATGGATTTCTAATCCGCAAACTCTTCTCCTCGATACAGGCACAGACATAGAAACCTGCATTATCAAGGTAGATAGGGACTTCATTCGGTTGCCAAAAGCGTTGTTTTTCTTTTGCTAATTCGTCTTTTTCAATTTGGAAGAGGCGCAGGTCTATGGCCTCATACATCAGATTGTGACCGATGGTGTTAGGGTGAGATGGGTCAAAAGATATTCCCTCTTTCCACCGTCCCTGACCATTATCTAATGGTGCTAACCAATCCAAAACCGGCACACCCCAATTCAACATTCGGTTATGTGTATCCTGCAACAGCCAATGATGTTCAGGGGAAAAATCGCCATTGGGATAGACTCCCCCTAAAATTGGACGTGCGCCCAGTTTCCGAGTCATTTTCACCAACTGCTGCAAACCACTCTCAAACCGCCTTTGTGCCGCCCTGCGTTCGTGAGGAGGACAATAAGCTAACCCTTCATTACCTAGAGATAGGGCAATAATCACTATATCTGGTTTTTCTGGGGTGACAACTGAGGCAAATCGAGCGATCGCTCTGCTGACATTTGCGCCCGACTCTGATAAATTGATGACTTGATGGCCGTATTTTTGCTGCAAATCCTTTGCCAACAGCCAAGCCCAACCTCTCAATAACCAAGCCTTCTGTCCTAATGCAACAGAACTGCCAATAACCACAATTTTGAGACCGCCCGACTCTTTTTGAATGGGGTTAGTATCAGTAAGATCCTGAAAGTATGCGAAGGGATAAGGCTGTAAATAACCATAAGCGCCATCATCCACAACAATATTACCAGACTGCTCGTCAGGATTGATTGATATCCAACGGTTTGCACCTATAGCTTCCCATTGTCCACGGCCTTTTGCATCAATGCGTACATACTTGTATTCGACTCTTTGGCAATTATCGGACTCCAAAGATGGCTGAATGTCGAGTTCTTTGTCTGTCCACCATAAAGGATAGCTATCAGCACTTGTGCGAAGGTAAATACATTTGGTAATGTCCCACAATCCCAACTCCGGAGTGGAACCAACCAGACCAATGGATTCACCAGTTTGCGTGTAGGCACTAACCTGGAATTGATACATAGGTTTTTTGCTGATTTAGGGATACAATGCCTTATGGGAAGTCTGAATCCTTACAGATACTTTGACAGACTATCACATAGAACACCTAGTGAGTATGATAAATTTTACCACTACTACCTTTTAAGGTGAGATCCCCCAATGCAAAGGTATCTGGCTTGTACCCTAAAATAAGCGTTAGAGATTCCTATGATTAATATTCCCAAAAACTTCTTAGACTTAACCCAAACACCCCACAGCGGCTACCATTGGGACGGAAGTAGTCGCCGCTTCTTTGAAGGCTGGTATTATCGCGTTACATTGCCCGAAATAGGGCAAACTATTGCCTTCATGTACTCCATCGAAGATCCCATCGGGAATCAGCCTTACAGCGGCGGTGCTGCCCAAATCCTGGGCATAAATGATGAGTATCTCTGTCGCACTTTTCCTGATGTCAACAAATTTTGGGCGAGTCAGGATGTCTTAGCTTTGGGACATTGGGGAAAAACAGACTTACAAGATTCCCCGCTTTACCTCGTCCCCACAGAATTTGAGCATCATATTCAACAAGGCTATCAAGCCACCGCTACCTTAAACCAAGGCATAATTACAGATCCTGGAACAGGTAATTATTGCCGATGGCAGTATGAAATTAAACCCGTATATGCTTGGGGTAATCAAAATAATATTCAGCAATCAACCGCCGGGTGGTTATCATTTTCGCAGATATTTGAACCAGGATGGCAAATTTTAATGGCTCACGGTTTAGCCACCGGTTTCATAGACTGGAATGGTAAAATTTATGAATTCACCAACGCTCCAGCTTACGCAGAAAAAAATTGGGGTGGTGCTTTTCCCCAAAAATGGTTTTGGCTTAATTGTAATTCTTTCGACGACGAACCAGACTTAGCATTAACTGCTGGTGGGGGAAGACGTGGTGTATTGTGGTGGATGGAATCTGTAGCCATGATTGGTATACACTATCAAGGCAAATTTTATGAATTCGTTCCCTGGAATTCACAAGTAAGTTGGGAAATTCATCCTTGGGGAAGATGGCAAATGCAAGCCAAAAACTCTCACTATGAGGTTGAATTGACAGGAACTACCGATTTACCAGGTACAATCCTACGCGCACCCACAACCGATGGGTTAGCATACTGTTGTCAAGACACCATGCAAGGGAAACTAGATTTAGAATTGCGCGAACTCAATGGCAGCAAATCTAAAATTATCCTCAAGGCACAAAGTCATCTTTGTGGTTTAGAAGTAGGTGGCGCGAGTTGGGAAAATATTTGGCAGTCTTCCTAAAACTACTGCTATAATTGTAAATGCTTCATAGTTGGGGTTGTAGCTCAGTTGGATAGAGCGGACGCCTCCTAAGCGTCAGGTCGTGCGTTCAAGTCGCACCAGTCCCGTTTTTTTTACAGAAGTATCCGGTAAGCGTAAAGCTCAGTGGCTTCAGCCCTGAGATATAAGATTTTGTAATCAACACTTCTCTGAATTCGTTTTGGGGTGGGAAAGTTTGATGATTCACCACAATGTTTCCGGATAAATTTTATAGTGAATGAACATTTCATTTATTAGATGGCTAAAATTTTAACAGCCCTCCCAGTAACAATTCACATCAGTGCATGAAGGTAAAATGAATATATTAATTAGTTCCCAAAATTGATCCTGTTGACTTTCATGATCTAAAAAAAATTCAATCAAGAAATGGGTTTCAACCCCTATGATATATTGTCCGATATGGGTTAGTATGATTCATCAAAGATATAGGAATAATATTTGATTTTTGTTGGCGCAGCCTGCGCTTTGCGCTTACAAACTCAGTACACCTGATATTCCTTCTTTTCTGTTAAGAGTTCCCTGTTAAGAGTTCCCTGCCTCTACGAGTAAATATGCCTACGGCACGCTACCGCGAACAGGAATCAAACCGGATTCCTATAGTATTACTATATTTATGGTGTAGTTCAATACATTTCAATATAAAGATTACTCAAATCAAGATTTGGGTATAATTTGCTTAAACTTCCTACTTTGCATAACTTTATAATTTTTAGAGAAAATCCTGGTCTTTACAGACTCACTTTATAGAGCCTTGAATAAGCTACTGTTTACAGGTAAATCTTTGCGACTTATATCTTTTATCCTACCGTTCTTACTATGGTGGGGATACAAAGAAGTACAAAACCAATTTGTACAACCGCAAGCAATGTTAGTTTTGGGTGGTTCCACCAGACGTTTAGAAAGGGAAAAATTTACAGCAGATTTTGCTCGTAAGCATCCCAATATACCAATATGGATTACTGGAGGTAGTCCACCTACATATACTAAACAAGTGTTTACCAAAGCAGGAGTTGATCCCCGGCGTTTGCACTTGGACTATGAAGCCGTAGATACAGTTACTAATTTTACTACCTTGGTAGATGATTTGAAATCTCGCGGCATTAAAAGAGTTTATTTAATTACTTCCGACTTTCATATGCGTCGTGCTTGTGTTATCGGTGAAATTATTTTAGGTAGTCGGGGTATTTATTTTAAAGCCGTATCAGTTCCTTCACAAAAATCGCCCGAACCCATTGAAAAATCGATCCGTGATGGAGCTAGAGCTATCCTGTGGGTAGCTACTGGTTATACAGGCGCAGATCAAGCCAAAAATAGACGATAAATCAAGATTCGGAATTCAGGAAAAACCAATTAAGAGTCCCCTACTCTCTATTTCCTAGAAAAAAATCCCTGCCAATATCCCCACAATTTGATACCCTAGCTTAAACAGATTTGAGAAAAGTGAAAGCGTGGAAATTCAACTTGGGCGGGGAAAAATAGCTCGTAGAGCTTATGGAATTGATGAAATTGCTTTAGTCCCCGGTAACAGAACACTCGATCCGAGTTTGGCAGATACTAGGTGGAGTATTGGCAATATTGAACGAGAAATCCCCATTATTGCCAGTGCAATGGATGGTGTTGTCGATGTCAAGATGGCTGTCCGTTTGTCCCAGTTAGGCGCTTTAGGCGTGATCAATTTAGAGGGTATCCAAACTCGCTATGCCGACCCTGAACCGATTTTAGATCGGATTGCCTCAGTCGGTAAAGAGGAATTTGTTGCCTTGATGCAAGAACTCTATGCCGAACCAATAAAGCCGGAATTAATTGAAAAACGTATTCAGGAAATTAAAAAACAAGGTGGTATTGCGGCAGTGAGTGCTACTCCAGCCGGTGCTAGTAAATTTGGTCAAGTAGTCGCCAAAGCTGGAGCGGATATATTTTTTATCCAAGCTACAGTAGTTTCTACAGCCCACTTATCACCAGAGTCAATCATTCCCCTAGATTTAGCTGAATTTTGCCGTTCTATGCCCATTCCTGTGGCGCTGGGCAACTGTGTCACCTATGAAGTCACCTTGGATTTGATGAAAGCCGGTGCAGCGGCAGTATTGGTGGGAATTGGACCCGGTGCTGCTTGTACATCTCGTGGGGTGTTGGGTGTGGGTGTACCGCAAGCAACAGCGATCGCAGATTGTGCCGCAGCCCGAGATGATTATTATCGGGCAACGGGTCAATATATCCCTGTAATTGCTGATGGTGGTTTAATTACAGGCGGTGATATTTGTAAATGTATCGCCTGTGGTGCCGATGGTGTGATGATTGGTTCTCCCTTTGCTAGAGCCTCTGAAGCCCCAGGAAGAGGTTATCATTGGGGCATGGCCACCCCCAGCCCAGTTCTACCTCGTGGTACTCGTATTCGTGTGGGTACTACCGGTACTCTAGAGCAAATACTCACGGGTCCTGCGGGATTAGATGATGGTACTCATAATCTTGTCGGGGCCTTAAAAACTAGCATGGGTACATTAGGAGCCAAAAATCTTAAAGAAATGCAGCAAGTTGAAGTTGTCATTGCTCCTTCTCTCTTAACCGAAGGCAAAGTCTACCAAAAAGCCCAACAATTAGGCATGGGTAAGTAAAGCTACTGGGGAGATGGGGAGATGGGGAGACGCGGGGATGGGGAGACGCGGAGATGGGGAGACGCGGAGACGCGGAGATGGGGAGAGGAGAGTATTTATCTTTCTTCTTCCTGACTCCTGACTCCTGACTCCTGACTCCTGACTCCTGCCTCCTGCCCTCTGCTCCCTACCTCCAAAAAATTTTTCCAGCGCCCTCAACAATCACTGGAAAAATCCTATATGTCGCCTACAATAGAAATAGCGGAGACGCATGTTTCCGTTCACTCCTCACACCACACTCCGCCCGGACTACTGTTCGGGCGGTTCCTTATGATTATGCATAAATTTTATAGCTTCTTTGCAAATGTACATTCTTAGCTTTCAAGCATCCGTTTTTGCTATGGTAGAATTTTCACGAAACTCATCAAATATAATAGGCAAAGGTTTTTAGCCATGTCAGCAGCTACACCAGTTACAGATTCTAGTTTTGAAGCAGAAGTACTTAAGAGCGATGTACCAGTTTTAGTTGACTTTTGGGCCCCCTGGTGTGGCCCCTGCCGGATGGTAGCTCCTGTTGTTGATGAAATAGCATTGCAGTATGAAGGTCAACTAAAGGTCGTCAAAATCAATACTGATGAGAATCCTGAGGTTGCCGGTAAATTTGGTATCCGCAGTATTCCTACATTAATGATTTTTAAAGGTGGACAAAAAGTGGATATGGTTGTCGGTGCTGTGCCGAAAACTACATTAGCTACCACTTTAGAGAGGTATCTTTGAACTTCAATCGTTTACAAAATGTTATTGAGTTGTCCATTTAATCTAGTGTTAGGTGAATATTTATCAGCTAGTTTTAGAGACGCAAAATTCGTGTCTCTGGACAACTTTTTTTCAAATCAGAGGGATCTTGCAAAGCTACTAAGGATGTGTCTCCTGCTCGAGATACATCCATATTTTGTTGGCATACTGAGGTTGATTTCAGGCAATTGGGTAATGTTTAAAAAACTTATAGCAGGAGTCAGGATTCAGGATTCAGGATTCAGGATTCAGGATTCAGAAGGCAGCTATGCTGGAGGTAGAGGGCTTTTATGAACCCACCCTTAAAAGGCTGAGATTGAAATAAAGACGTTTTATACCTCGCTGCAAGTAGTCTCGGTATAATTATTGATTTTTACAGAGCTTTAAACCCAGAACTAAAAGTTTTTATTCATACTCTTAACCTTCTGCCTTCTGCCCTCGACCCTCTGCCTTTCTTTGTAAAACCCGCTTGTAGTGGGAGTTTCATTATCAATTGATGTCCTAACCACCCTGTCCACGGCTATAAAATTTAAAATTTAGATATCATTGGAGTTTTCAGATTTTTCTAAAAAATTACGCACAAAATTTAGATAAAATATAATGCCATTATTACGGCTATTCTCATGACCTCATCTGCGTCGTTTGACTACTTAGAGTCTCTCCAAGCCGATATGGCTGAATTGATAGATCGTTTACCAACCTTAAAACACCGCCAATTTATCCAACAGGCACTTGCTACCATAGTGCGTCTAGCTGATAGTGAAATTGAGCGTCTTGACTGGAAGATATTATCCGCCGCTCTAGCAGACATGGAAGGCGGTTTTCAGCTTTTTTATGGCTACCGTCATGTTCGCAAAATCACTATTTTTGGTTCTGCCCGTTTAGCACCAGAAACTCCTGAGTACCAAATCGCACTACAGTTTGCACGCGCTGTTTCTCAATTGGGATTTATGGTCATGACAGGGGGTGGTGGTGGTATCATGCAGGCGGGGCAAGAAGGTGCTGGGCGAGAAAATTCTTTTGGCTTAAATATTCAATTACCTTTTGAGCAACAAGCCAATCCTTTTATTGAAGGTGATCCGAAACTGATTCACTTCAAATATTTCTTTACCCGCAAGTTGTTTCTGCTCAAAGAAAGTGACGCTGTGGCTTTATTTCCCGGTGGGTTTGGCACTCAAGATGAAGCTTTTGAATGTATGACATTAAGCCAGACAGGAAAATTTGGTCCAGTTCCTTTGGTTCTCATAGATACCCCCGGTGGTGATTACTGGCGCTCTTGGAGTAAATATGTTGATGAGCAATTGGTAAAAACAGGGCTTGTCAGTCCCGATGATCCTAGTTTGTACACTATTACAGATAATCTGGAAGTGGCTTGTAATGCTATTACCCAGTTTTATCAGGTTTATCACTCTAGTCGCTACGTAGGTGATCAGTTAGTAATGCGTCTGAGACAAGAATTATCAGATGCTGAAGTAGAACGACTGAATATTGACTTTTACGATATTCTTGTTCAAGGCAAAATCGAAAAAAGTCAGATATTACCTCAAGAAGGGCAAGATGAAACATCTGAACTACCTCGCCTAATTTTATACTTCAATCAGCGAGACTTAGGGCGTTTGTATCAGATGATTGCAGCCATTAATCAAATGGGTACTCCTTCTGAGGAGGAAGCAGCACACCCAGAAAGAAAATAAGCTCTACTCGATTAAAAAAACGGGCTGAAGTTAAGTAGGATCAGTAGGGTAAGTCAATGCATCTGGTTAAAAATATGACCCGTTATGACTGCTATGGTGATAGGATTTTGGATTTTAGATTTTAGATTTTGGATTCTCAAAGACTTATTACATAAGCTTTATTTATTGCTGATTAGCAAAAATATAGCTTGTATATTAAGCTGTCGATTCTTGACTTTTCTGGTTAGAAGGCATTCTCAGTGTCAAAAACTGCAATTCAAAGGCGCGATCGCCCAGCAAAGTAAACAATATACAAAATTTGAAACAAGATAGAGGAATTAAATATGCTGGAATTATTAGGTTCAGGTTTGGTTTCTCTTTGGCTAGACATGGCTGGAGTGAAGATTAAGCCTTTAGATGCTTTAGATGCATTGGCTTGGCAAAGTAGCCCTGGCTTTGTTATTGCTCCTGATCCCAATCGAGCAGGTGCTATGACAGTGCAGGAATATCTCAAGGGCTTGATTACCTCGAAGTTGGTAGCCCAGGATCTCATCTCACATCAGGGAATTTGGTTGCAGTCAGGTCCTATGCTGATGGCTAATCACCAAGGTACTATACCTTTACCAGCTGCATCTTTAACTAAGATTGCAACTTCACTAGCCACTTTTAAAACTTGGGGTCCAGACCATCAATTTGATACTTTGGTCAGCGCCACAGGTCCTGTAGTCAATGGCGTAGTACAGGGTGATTTGGTGATTACAGGTGGTAATGATCCGATGTTTGTGGGGGAAGAAGCGATCGCTCTTGGTAATACTCTCAATAAAATCGGCATTAAGCAAGTAAAGGGAAATTTGGTAATTATTGGCAATTTCGCCATGAATTTCCAACGTGACCCCGTTTTAGCCGGTCAATTGCTCAAGCAAGCTCTGAATCACAAGACTTGGAATCGTTCTGTGATTTACCAATATTCAATCATGCCTAAGGGAACACCCAAGCCCCAAGTTGTTATTGCTGGTACTGTCAAAGTTGAAGCACAGCCCAAAGCCCAACAAACTTTACTGGTACGTCATCGCTCTTTACCTTTAAAGCAACTAATTAAGGAGATGAATGTTTACAGTAATAACGATATTGCAGAAATGTTAGCGGATGCAGTGGGGGGAGCAACTGTAGTTAAAGCCACGGCCGCTAATCTTGCTCAAGTACCACAGTCGGAAATTCAGTTAATTAATGGTTCTGGACTAGGACGCGAAAATCGTATTTCCCCTAGAGCAGCTTGTGCTATGTTAATGGCGCTGCAAAGAGAAGCATCAGCCCATCAGTTAACTTTGGCTGACTTATTCCCTATGTCTGGCTTTGATCAGCGCGGGACAATGCACTCCAGACATTTACCAATTGCGACTGTAATGAAAACTGGCACTCTTAATGATGTGAGTGCTTTAGCCGGAGTTGTACCCACACGCGATCGCGGTTTAGTCTGGTTTGCGATTATCAATCGTGGTGGTAATGTATCGGGTTTCCGTGCTGAACAGGATAAGCTTTTGCAACACCTCGTCAAACAATTACAAGTATCTACTGGCATACCTAATGCCCTCACCCCTGACTCTCCTAAGAATTCCTTACCACAATTAGGTGCAGGGAGTCGAAATGAAATCTTGTTAAAAAGCTTGTAAACAGGGAACAGGGAACAGGGAACAGGGAACAGGGTGCAGGGGGCAGGGGGCAGGGTGCAGGGAACAGGGAACAGGGAACAGGGAACAGGGAACAGGAAGTAATTATTTCTCCCCATCTCCCCATCTCCCCATCTCCCCATCTCCCCATCTCCCCATCCCTTCCTAACCTCCATCCTGGGGAATAATCTCTGTTAGCACTCTCTCTTTAGAATTACCACCCTTAACGGTAATATTTTCTGTTTGCAGGTTGCCGACGGCTGTTTCACCTGTGAAAGTTAATTTTGGCTCAACTTGGCGATAAACGACATTTCCCTGGGCTTCTAGAAGTTTTTTGTCTACATTCCAAGTGAGTGTATTTGATTTTAAAGACTGGTTACGTTGTCCCACTGCATTGACATTGCCGATTAAATTAATTATTTTTTGTGGGATATTCATTTTTCCTTGATTACCAGTCACCGTCACATTTTCAGCTTGGTGAAAAACGCGCAAGGGCGAATTTGTAGTGACAATTTCTTGAGTTATGTTCCAGGTAATAGAGTTACTAGTTATTTGCATTGGTGGATCTAGTAACTGTATCTGGGCTTTGGGTTGAATAGTAGCAATTTTAGTTTTTAAGTTAACTTCTGCGGCATTGCCTTTACCACGGTCGGTGATTTGATTATTTTTGTAGCGGTCAATTTCGATTGGGCGATCGCTAATTAATTTTTCAGTTTTGATTTGCCAGATTAAATGCTCAGTTCGCATTTGCAATTGTGGTTCAGTAGAATTTGCTACGACTTTTCCCGAAAATTCTACACGCTGTTCACGGGTTTTAACTCTTGCTTCCTGTGCTACAGCTTTCAACTGTTTGTGAGTACCATTTAGCTGATTACGAACAATTAATAAATCTTCTTTTGGTCGCCATTCTAATTCATTTCCTTGTAAAACAATACCATTCAGCGGATCTGTAGCAATAATCTTGCCTTTGAGCAATAATTGCTTACCATCTTGCTGGATGTCGGCTTTATCAGCTTTAATTTTATAAACTACTTTGCCATCTTGGTATAATTCACCATCAGGATTTTCGGCTTCACCTATTTCTTTTTCTTTGGTATATTTTGCTTGTTTAGCTCTGACTTTCCAAATTGGTCTGCCTACTTCATCAAATTGTTCTAAAGCAACATCAAAAAAAGTCAACTTACTATCCACTTTTTCTGGAGATGAATCCCCAGTATTTGATTTGGTAGATGATTGATTACTACAAGAAAATAACCCAATGACCAAAAATAAAGTTAAAGGTAGATAATACCAATTGACTGGCCATTGTAAATTATCCCATAAATGGAAGCAGGAGGAGTTGGTTTTACTTCCCCCCAGAAGTGTTGAACAAAGAAGCAAGGGTGAAAAAGACGAGGAAGAGCCGGAGTTAACATCTCTATATTTATGGTCTCCCTGCTCAATGCTCTCTGTTTCCCTGCTTCTTGTTGAATTTTCTCCCTCATTCTTCCTGCCTTCTTGATATTGCATTATTCTGGAATTTCTAAATGTCCTTCACTTTCTCGATGGTCATCCAAAAAACCCATCCCAGCTAAAGGTCGATATGGATAGCTTTGACGGGGTGTTTTTTGAATATCTTCTTTGATGGCTTCTAAATCGATATAGCGATCGCTCACATTAATTAAACTATCACTAGTCATCGACCGCAAACTCACCACCTCAACCCGCACACCGCGATAGCTGACCGAATTTACCGCGTAAGCCAAATCGCCGTCACCGCTCACTAAAACTGCGGTATCATAGGAATCGACAAGCGCCATCATATCCACAGCTATTTCTACATCTAAGTTAGCTTTTTTTGAGCCATCTGGCAGCTGTACCAAATCTTTAGCAATGACTCGATAGCCGTTGCGACGCATCCACAGCAAAAATCCCTGCTGTTTCTCATTTGTCCGGTCTACTCCCGTATAAAAGAAAGCTCGCAACAGCCTTGATCCCCCAGTTAAACGACACAGCAACTTCGTGTAATCAATTTCGATCCCTAGTTGCAGCGCCGCATAAAATAGATTGGAGCCATCAATAAATATAGCTACACGACCGCGATTTTCTAAAACCTGTTCCGGCGTGAATATAGAGTCGTTTTCCAAATTATTCAACATGGTTCTCATACCTCAGTTCTTATCCTTGTTATTTTTGATAGAAATCGCTAACTTTTACATACTTGTTAGAGTGGCTTATCATAATTTTCCGGGGCTAATCAATTAAGCCCCGAGCAAATTTTTTGCGTAAATCAAAAATGGAAAGTACTAATCATTTTTTAAAGCTTCTATCCGTTTAAAAACTGGTTGAGGTGTACCCAACTGTTGTTGATCGGATAATACGCCCCATGTTGCATGGGTAGTAAAAGGCGCAATAATTAAACTTTCTGTTTGATCGTTAAAGTTTATTCCCCAGCCGAGTTGCTGATAAATATCACTGCTGATATTGGGAATAATCGGGGAGAGGAGATAAGCTGCTAATCTCACTGATTCAAGAACCGTGTACAGCACTGCTTCCACTTCTTCCTGCTTTCCCTGTTTATATAATGTCCAAGGTGCTTGGTCATCAATAAACTTATTGCTGGCTTGTACCAGCGACAGAACAGCATGGCAGGCTTCATTGAAAGCTAGTGTCTCGTAGGCTTGTTTCACCTTCTCTCCTAGACTTAAGCCAATTGCTTTTAAAGAATTTTCAGCCGGGATAGCTGACTGGGCAATTGACGGCACTTTACCAGCGCAGTATTTCTTCACCATGTTTAAGGTGCGATTTAACAAATTACCTAAATCATTTGCCAAATCTGCATTCAGAACATGAATGAACCTAATTTCATTAAAATCGCCATCTTTACCAAATTCGATTTCCTTAAGGAAGTAATAACGAACTGCGTCGCTACCATAACGTTGAACTAAAGCTACAGGATCTAGGGTATTACCTAGGGTTTTACCCATTTTTTGACCATCTTTAGTCAAAAAGCCATGCCCAAAAACTCGCTCTGGTAAGGGTAAACCTGCTGATATCAGCATTGCTGGCCAGTACACTGCATGAAAGCGCAATATATCTTTACCAATCAGGTGCAGATTGATTGGCCACCATTTTTCTAAAGCATTGGCTAAAGTCGGTTCTGCATCAGGTTCTAACAATGCTGTGACATAACCTAATAGCGCATCAAACCAGACATAAAGGGTATGTTTAGAATCCACAGGTACTGGAAAACCCCAATCGAGATTTACCCGCGAAATCGAAAAGTCTTGTAAACCTTGACTAACAAAGTTGAGGACTTCATTCCGCCGACTTGCAGGTTGGATAAAATCTGGTCTAGACTGATAAAATTCCTCTAATTGGGTTTGATACTTGGATAGTTTAAAGAAGTAGTTTTGCTCGTCTCGCCACTCTACTTGCTTGGTAGTATGTATGGGGCAGCGTTTATCTTCGAGCAGTTCCCGTTCTTCTTTAAATTCTTCGCAGGATACGCAGTACCAACCTTTTTGTTGTCCTTGGTAAATATCGCCATTTTCCCAAACTCGTTGGAAGAATTCTTTGACAATTGCGTGATGGTTAGCAGCGGTGGTGCGACTAAAGCGATCATATTGGATATTGAGAACTTCCCACAAGTTCAGGAAACTGGGTACTATTTGATCACAAAACTCTTGTGGTGCTTTTCCAGAACTAGCTGCTGACCGCTGAATTTTCTGTCCATGTTCATCTGTACCCGTAATTAGCAGTACTTGATGTCCCAATAAGCGCTGAAACCGTGCCACTACATCCGCAGCCATTGTTGTGTAAGCACTGCCAATATGAGGAACATCGTTTACATAGTATAGAGGTGTCGTCAGTACAAATGTCTTTTCTGTTTTATTCACTAGATTCATGCAAAATTAAAAAACAAATTATTAAACCGTTTTCTCTGTTCGTTAATGCGGTAAAACCACGTAATTATATAACATGGCTACTCATTTTTTCAAACCACCATTTAATATTAGCAAAGTTCCTCAACTCAAGAATTGTTGTGTAATATCTAGAAATCCAGCTAATTTATCGTCCCATTAGGGATAATAGTTGCTACTCCCTTCCCAGTGTAAGATTAGCTATCTTCTTCCTTCTTCCTTCTTTGCTTCTCCTGTCGGAGACGCTGCGCGAACGCAACGCTACCGCGAACGCGTCTTTGCGGTTTATTTAACCAAATACCGTGGGTTTAAGTCCCCCGGTTCTATAACCGGTAAGTTTTGTGTTGGGGTTAAATCCCCATTACAAAACTTAATTACGAATTACGAATTACGAATTACGAATTATTTAATCCGTATTCTTTGAGTGGGAAGAGAGTAAAAATCATGGTGTCAGCAGTTTATGGCAGTGATTCTTACAAATGGAATAATCTTTATAGACGAAACACTAACCCCAATTCTGAAAATATAGTTGAATCTGTAATTTAGACATTCTATAAAGATGCTCTAAATTAGAGTAAAGAAATGTAAAAATTACATCAAGATAAACTGCGAGTTTTTGAGAAAAAATATTCTGTATAATCTCAGGAGGATTTATTTATCCTCAACGAAATCACAGAAAAAGTTTTTTATTCGCAAAGAAATAGGGAACAGTTTTTCTAAATATCTATTTCCAATCATAAATTACTATCCTTGGGTGAAAGTGTGAAAGGTGGTTTTAGCGCTTTCATATATTTATATATAATCGTGAAATCTCTTCTCAATTCTGTAATCAGGATTTCAGAGTTGGCTAATTTTTGTCTGGAAAGGTTGATGATTCATAATTGGGAATTGGTAATTTTCTCCCCATCTCCGCGTCTCCCTATCCCCGCGTCTCCCCATCCCCACATCCCTTGTCCTTCGATCTCCCCATCAGGGCGAGTGAAACGGTAAAGTTAAACAAGGTTAATATAATGAAGACACACATTTGTAAAATGGCACACGTTGAACTTAAACCTTGTTTTCTGACACCGAAACGAGTAAAATTAGACTATCCACTGTTTGTGTATTTACCAGGGATGGATGGAACTGGTCAATTGTTGCGATCGCAAACTGCTGGATTAGAACTTGGCTTCGATGTCCGATGCTTGGCGATCCCCAGGAAAGACCTCACCACCTGGGATGTGCTAACAAACAACGTTTTAGACTTAATTCACTCAGAATTAGAAAAAAGCTGCCACCGACCAGTTTACCTGTGTGGTGAGTCATTTGGGGGTTGTTTAGCGATGAAAGTAGCAACCCAATCACCACAGTTATTTAAACGCATTATTTTAATTAATCCCGCTTCAGCTTTTCAACTACGTCCTTGGCTAAACTCATTATCTCAACTAACTGACTTAGTGCCATCATGGTTTTATGATGTTGGCGCATTGGGGTTGTTACCGTTTTTGGCATCTTTACCACGGATGTCTAGTAGCGATCGCCATGAACTGCTAAAAGCTATGCGTTCAGTCCCACCAGAAACCATTAACTGGCGGTTATGGTTATTGCGAGAGTTTAATGTTGATCAGGAAAAATTGCAACAGCTAACGCAACAAGTGTTATTAATTGCTGGGGGGAGCGATCGTCTTTTACCTTCTGTCAGTGAGGTAGAACGGTTAGATGATATTTTACCTAATACTAAGACAGTATTATTACCTGATAGCGGTCATGCTTGTTTGTTAGAAGAAGATGTAAATCTGTATGACATTCTTCAAGCTAATGAATTTCTGGAAACTGATATGCAAGTAAGTAAGAAATTACAAGTTAACAGATAGAGGGCGTTTGTCTTAAATACTTTTTTGGGTGCAACGTATAGGACGGGCTAAAGCAAAGCATAACTCAACCCAGACATAGCTTTTCATGCTTTGAGTTAAATGAAAAGAGCGATCGCCTCAACATGACTCGTGCTAGTTATCCTATGTGTTACAACTGTATGATAACTAGATACTCAGCGTATATGGCAAGCATACTCAAAGACAAAGCATTATTACTTCTGCGTCAGGCTTTGAATAACCCAAAAGCCGATTTTCGTGATGGACAATGGGAAGCTATTGAAGACTTACTACTGAACAAATCACGGTTACTCGTTGTTCAACGCACAGGTTGGGGAAAAAGTCTAGTTTATTTTTTAGCAACTCGCTTGTTACGAGATCAAGGTGCTGGTTGTACTCTTTTGATTTCCCCTCTCCTAGCATTAATGCGAAACCAAATTACAGCAGCAAAACATATTGGAGTCAAAGCCGAAACAATTAACTCTAGTAATACAGATAATTGGAAACTTGTAGAAACAAAGTTGTTAGCAAATCAAGTAGATATTCTACTAATTTCTCCTGAAAGATTAGCTAATGAGGAATTTAGAGAAAATATTCTTTTACCATTATCTCAAAAAATCGGATTATTTGTAGTTGATGAAGCCCATTGTATTTCTGATTGGGGACATGATTTTCGTCCTGATTATCGCCGCATTGTCAGAATTTTACAAGCATTACCACAAAATATTCCTGTTTTGACTACAACTGCTACAGCTAACAATCGAGTAGTTGATGATATTAAAGCTCAATTAGGGTCAAATCTGCGTGTTTCTAGAGGTGATTTAACGAGAAAAAGTTTGCATCTACAAAATATTTATCTTCCTAGTCAAGCAGCAAGATTAGCTTGGTTAGCCCAATATCTGCCTAAATTACCAGGAAGTGGTATTATTTACACATTAACAGTGAGAGATTCTCAACGAGTTGCTGATTGGTTAAAAACACAAGGTATTAGTGCTAAGGCCTATTATGGGGATTTAGATACTGAAGTTCGGATAGCATTAGAAGATGAATTACTCAATAATGAAATTAAAGCCTTAGTCGCAACAACAGCTTTAAGTATGGGTTTTGATAAACCAGATTTAGGTTTTGTCATTCATTATCAAAGACCAGGTTCTGTTGTCCACTATTATCAACAAGTAGGACGAGCAGGTAGAGCAGTAGAAACAGCTTATGGTATTCTCTTAAGTGGTGATGAAGATGAAGAAATTACTAACTACTTCATTAATACAGCCTTTCCTCCTCAAAGACATACAAAACAAGTATTAGCGGTAATTAATTCTGCTAAAAATGGAATTTCTGTTAACCAAATAGAACAACAAATAAATCTTGCTCAAGGACAAATTAATAAAATTTTGAAATTACTATCTTTGGAATTTCCCACACCTGTCACTAAGATAGATTCTAAATGGTATGCTAACCCAGTCAACTATCAAATTGATCATCAAAAAATTGAAGAAATCACCCAAATTCGCCGACATGAACAACAGCGAATGGCAGATTATATGCAAAGTCAACAATGCTTAATGGCTTTTTTAGCAGCCGAATTAGATGATCCCAATCCAGAAGAATGTGGTAAATGCGCTGTATGTTTGGGTAAGCCATTATTATCAGAAACTTTTGCAGATGAACTTGTAAATCAAGCAATTCTATATTTACGCCGTAGTAACCAAATTATTGAACCGCGCAAAAAGTGGATTAAAGAATCATTGCTCACCTATGGGTTTTCTGGAAACATTAAAGACAATTTAAAAGCAGAAGCAGGAAGAACGTTATCTTTATGGGGTGATGCAGGTTGGGGAAAATTAGTCCAACAGGGAAAATATCAAGATAATCATTTTGATGATGCACTTGTACAAGCTACTGTTGAGATGATTCAACGTTGGAAACCTCAACCCTTTCCCACTTGGGTAACTTGTGTTCCTTCCTTAAATCGTCCAGAACTTGTACCTAACTTCGCGCAAAGACTAGCTGATAAATTAGGCTTACCATTTAAACCTATTGTCCGCAAAATTCGTCCAACTCAGTTACAAAAAAAGATGAGTAACAGTTATCAACAAGCTCATAATTTAGATGGATCTTTTGCAATTGATTATTGGGAAGGAATGAGTGGTAATGTATTATTAATTGATGATATGGTAGATTCCCGTTGGACTTTTACTGTCATTGCAGCACTTTTGCGTAATGCTGGAAGTGGATTAGTTTATCCTGTAGCATTAGCTCTTAATTCATTAGGTCAATCGGATTAGAAAATTATGTTAAATCATGTCCTAGCACCAGATACTCAAGCAATTTTGCTGTTGTGTGCCAGTTTTGGACAAAATCGCCAAATTGAACCGCTACCCTTGACTCTGGGTGAATATAATTTGTTAGCAGATTGGTTGCGGGAAAATCAAATGCGTCCAGCAGATTTATTGGAAACAACAGCAAAATCACAGTTACAAAAAATAACTAACAATAAACTTAACCCTGATAGGCTTTTAGCTTTATTACAACGGGGTGCAATGTTAAGTTTTGCAGTGGAAAAATGGACAAGTCGCGGTTTATGGATATTGGGACGCAGTGACGCTAAATATCCCAAACGTTTTAAGCAAATATTGAAACATTCAGCACCAGCGATTATTTATGGAGTTGGGAATGCAGAATTATTATCTTTAGGAGGATTAGCAATTGTAGGTTCTCGTGATGTAGATGAGGATATTATTCACTACACCCGCAAAGTTGCACAAACTTGTTCTCAACAAAAAATACAAGTTATTTCTGGTGGAGCGAGAGGAATAGATCAAGAATCAATGTTAGGTATTTTGGATAATGGAGGAACGTCTGTTGGTGTATTAGCTGATAGTTTGACTAAAGCAGCAGTAAATAGTAAATATCGTTCTAGTATCCAAGAAGGTAGATTAACTTTAATTTCTAGCTATGATCCTGATGCTGGGTTTAACACAGGTAACGCAATGGGACGGAATAAATATGTTTATAGTTTAGCAGATTATGCCTTAGTTGTTAATTCTACTTTTGGTAAAGGTGGAACTTGGGCTGGTGCGGTAGAAGCATTATCTAAGCTGAAAGAAATTCCTGTATTTGTAAAAATGAACTCTCCAGTACCAGAAGGAAATCAGCAATTATATAATCAAGGTGCAAAACCGTTTCCTACAGAATTTGAGAATAGTAGTTTGCGACAAATTTTAACAGAAACTATTGCTGATTTTGAATATGTAAAAAATGAAGTAGTTACACAACAGCCAGAACAGAATGTTAATACTATTCCACAAGATTTAACAACTATTCCCAAAGATATTTATAACGTTGTTTTACCCGTAATTCTCAATCATTTGCAGCAACCCAAGGATGCAAAATCTCTTGCAGAATCTCTACAAGTCAGAAAAGTACAGATGGATGATTGGTTAACAAGAGCTATAAATGAAGGGAAAGTAATAAAAACAAAAATAGAAAAGCGAGTTGCTTATGTGGTTAATCACACAGATACTCAACTTTCTTTGTTATAATTTAATAATATCAACAACCTTTGCTGTACGATAAATTATGTCTTTGCAAATTTTTAGATTCGCATCTGCCATGATTTTGGATCTCTTCGACTGTGAAAAACTGCTGTAACAATCACACGACTCGATACAATTCGATAGTATATAGCATAGGGGAAACGTCGCACCACTGCCCATCGAACATCAAGATACACAACTGCATAGGATTCTGGCATTTTACAAATCCGATTTAGCATCTCATCCACGCAGTCTAAAAAATCATCACCAAGTCCAGCTTGCTGAGTTTGATACCAATTATATGCCTCATCAAGTTCTTCACGAACTTCTGGACGAAAAACTAAGACATAATTCATTTTTGTCCTCTAATTGACGCTTTAATTTCCTCCCATGTCATGACATCATCTGGATTGGCTTCGTAATCAGTAATGCGTCGATCAATTTCTCGTTTTTGCGCTGCTGTGAAATCAGGATAAGCCTGTTCTGCTTCTATACTTTCCAAAATTTCTTGTACAATACGGATTCTATCTGCAATACTCAGGGCTTTTATTTCATTTAAAGTTACACTGATGTCCATGTTAACTGACCTCAATAAGAATATTTTCTAGTGTAGGCGATCGCTCTATAAATTGAGGTTATTTAGGGGAGCGATCGCGCTTTTAGCATCTAATCAATTAATATTCTTAAGTCTCACTCAAACTAAGCCCAAATACCCAAGCAGGTGGAGCATTGTCTGTATAATCACCGCGAAAGTACCCCATAATTGGTGACTTTTTAGGTCCTGTAATAACTGTCCATATTTTACCAAGACGTGGTGAGATAACTTTTTGAATAACTGGACTAATTGACATCGGAATATCCATATAAGCATCATAGGTGTTGAAACGTTCGGGATAAACGCGCAAAAGGTTAGTGCGTATAGTTTGTCGCTGACCAATAAAGTTTTCTACTTCTATTTCTTCCTGCCAATAATCTTGTTCTTGTGGATGATGATGTGGATCATTATATGATGGCATTCTGTTAGCAGAATCTTCTTCTTTTTGTTTCAATTGTTCTTTCTCGATTTCTTTAACCTCTTCTAATACTTCATTATCTACACTGGTAATTAATAGTTTATTAGCCGTATAAAGGAAGTCAGAAAAAGTATACATCCATAATTCCATACCAGTAATAGTATACAACTCCTTAATTAAGTCTTCACGAGGTTTTTCAATTCTTTTATCCTTTTTATAACACCAGTCCTCCTTAATATCATTAATTATTAAAATGATGGGCTTCTTAACTTTTTTAGCATAAGCTATAATTTGTTTCCAAAGGATTAAATCTCCATAGATACTTATACCTTCTTTACTGCCTTGATCTTTATATCCAGGGGGGATTTTTGACCGATAACGTAATTCACCTTCTTTGACAATTTCCATGATTTCGTCAAAACTGTATCCTTCCCCTACTTCAAAATATTTATTAAATCCGTCTAATACCGAGTCACTTTGATAAATTGCCTGAATTTCATTTTGTCTATTTGATATTTCTTTTTTTATCTCATTCTTAAATTCTTCAATACTATCTTTAAAGTTATTTAGCCCACCTTCTATTGATTTATTGCAATCTATCTTCACTTTGTCAAGGTTATCAATTAACGATTTATCTAAGTAAGGGTATCTATCTTGTTTTGTGGCTTTCTCTTTTAAAGCTTGAAATTGACATGATATTGTTTTTATTTCTTTATTTATTTCTTTATTTATTTTTTCAATGCTTTCCTCAATTTTTTCTAAATAACCACTGTCTTTATCTTCTTTATTTTCCTCTATTAAGTTTTTGTATTTTTCTATAGGTTTTCTAATGACATTCTCTCTATTTTTCAAATATTCGTATTCTACTTGTTGAGGAATCCACAAGCGGTTAATAAGTTTTGGGAAAATTGTTTGAAATATAGATTCTTTTACTTGATCTGAATATAAATAAAACTCTAATAATGCAGATGTATCAAAAACAAAAATACAATCTTGCCATAATCTCTTCTCTCTATCTTCTGTAAGAGTATAAATTTCTATACTTTGTTTGTTCAGCATCTTAGTATTTCTTCTTACTTGTGTTAAATAACTATTGGACGAATTTTTCTGAACTTACAGATTACGAATAAACATCATAACGGCAAGTAATATCTCAATTTTATTGTATTTTTTGACATTTGACTTAAGTGATTTCAACCAATGCTTCACCTGAAGATAAAATCTTCAAAGCTTCCAGTAAATTTGCACTCAAAATCTCTCTCAGTCTAGCATTTGAAGTATTACCACAGGTCAACCAGATTATTTGCGGTGGTGTTCCCAAACGATCAACTAAATCAATAAAGTCGCTATCCTTAGTAATAAAGATAACTTCTTGAGCTTTTGCTGCTGCAAAAATTTCCTCATCTTCAGCATCTCTTAGTCCCACATCACGCAAAGCTAAAGCAGTTATATTAAATGTCTGAGTAATCCAAGTAGCAATAGATGGTGATAAGTGTGCATCAACCCAGATTATCATGCAATTAACACCGGATGATTGAGTTTTCGTGAAGCGTATAAAAGTGCTGCCTTGAGATCATCAGCCTCAAGATCCGGCATTTCTTCTAAAATTTCTTCAGCATTTAAACCAGATGCAAACAAATCTAATACATCTGATACTCTAATTCTCATCCCGCGAATACAAGGACGACCACCACATTGTTTAGGATTAATCGTGATTCTTTCTAGTAAATTTGACATATAAGCTGATTTCATAAACTCTTATTTTCAGCATAAATCAAGTTTGTAAAACCAGCAACTCAATTAATGAGGTTTATAACTAAATTAAGCTAAAATAAAATAAATAGCAAAATCCTCGCCAGTATATGGTTACATCAACAGAACCAACAACTCAAACCTTATACGATCAAGACTATTACCTGTGGCTGAGAACAACCATCAACCAACTTCGCACAGGACAATTTTCTGCTGTTGATTTAGATAATTTATTAGAAGAATTAGAAACTTTAGGTAGAAGTCAAAAAAGAATAATTAAAAATTTATTAATTAACCTTCTTCTACATTTACTAAAACTCAAATGTTGGGATAGTGAAAGAGAACGAAATCAAGGACATTGGAAAGGGGAAATTAGAACTTTTCGCAGAGAGATAAAGGATGAACTCAAAGATAGTCCTAGTTTAAAACCTTACATTTTAGAAATATTTGATGAATGTTATCAAGAAGCAAGAAAAGAAGCATCTGACCATTCTCAACTTGCCATTGACATATTCCCTCTGATACCCATTGGTTCTTTAGAGCAAATTTTAGATGAAAACTGGTTTCCCGAATAAAATACCTGACTTGAAAATAGAACCCCACCCCTAACCCCTCCCCGCAAGCGAGGAGGGGAATAAGAAGTTTTTTTCATGTGTTCTGGTGTACGCAGTTTATGATGGCTACTTAACTATCTCTACCTCTGACAAGTGCCAAAGTAACATTAGCGACACAGAAAAAGTAATATCCCCACTGCAAGTAATTAAAGAAGATTTGCTTCACGCCTTAAAAAGTGAACAGATTTTGCGCGATAATAAAAAACTGTTTGCTAATAACCAAGATTTAGTGGTAAATAATTTAGCCAAATCTGCAAACTTTACAAGTTAGTGAATATTTTAGATATTTGCCACCATTGACATATTTATGAATAACAAACCCAAAATAATTGTCCTCGATGATGATCCCACAGGTTCCCAAACCGTCCACAGTTGCTTATTGCTGATGCGTTGGAATGTGGAAACCTTACGGTTAGGCTTAAAAGATGATTCACCGATTTTCTTTATTTTAACCAATACGCGATCGCTTACCCCAGAATCAGCCGCAGCCGTCACCAGAGAAGTTTGTCAAAATCTCAAACTCGCATTAGCAGCAGAAAAAATTGACGATTTTCTCGTAGTTAGTCGTTCTGACTCCACCTTGCGCGGACATTATCCCATAGAAACTGATGTCATAGCTGAAGAACTCGGTTCCTTTGACGCTCATTTTCTCGTACCTGCGTTCTTTGAAGGTGGAAGAATTACCCGCGACAGCATCCATTATTTAATTATTGATGGTGTTCCCACTCCCGTACACGAAACAGAATTTGCTCGTGATTCTGTATTTAGTTACAATTACAGCTATCTTCCCAAGTACGTAGAAGAAAAAACCAAAGGACGCATCAAAGAAGATACTGTCACAAGATTTTTACTTGCAGATATCCGTGCTGGTAGTTTAGAACGCTTGCTACAACTCCATGATAATCAGTGTGGTGTAGTAGATGGAGAACATCAAGCAGATCTCAACACCTTTGCTGTTGATGTATTAACAGCCGCAAGTCAAGGAAAACGCTTTTTATTCCGTTCTGCTGCCAGCATTTTAACAGCTTTAGCTGCCTTACCCCCCCAACCTATCGCCGCCGAAAATATGGCAGAATACGTGCGTGGTGGCAAACCCGGTGCAGTGATTGTGGGTTCTCATGTCAAAAAGACAACTCAACAGTTAGAATCGCTGTTACAGGTAGAGGGGACAGTCGGAATAGAAGTGAATGTGGGACGCTTACTTGATGATGGAGTCAACGAATCTGCTAAACTGCTAACCGAGATTCTCGAAAATGTCCAAGCAGTACATAACGCTGGTAAAACACCAGTAGTTTACACTAGCCGTCAGGAATTGTCTTTTAAAGATGTCAAAACCAGGTTAGATTTTGGGGCTACAGTTTCGGCTTTACTCATGGATATTGTTAAAGGTTTACCAGCTGATATCGGATTTTTAATCAGTAAGGGTGGTATTACTTCCAACGATGTTTTGAGTACAGGACTGGCTTTAACTTCAGCCCGGTTACTTGGTCAAATTTTAGCCGGTTGTTCAATGGTAATCACACCATCTGATCATCCCCAGTTTCCTAACTTGCCAGTGGTGTTATTTCCCGGTAATGTCGGTAATGCTGATGCTTTGGCTACAAGTTATCAAAGACTGACTGCAAAAAGAACGGGAAATTAGGAAGATGGGAAGGTGGAGAGATGCTCTGACGCGGAAATAGATTTTAGAGTTTAGATTTTAGAGTTTAGATGGGAGTTAATTAAATACAATCCAAAATCCAAAATCCAAAATCGAGTACCCAATCACCAATGAATACTGATTCTACTAATTTTCCAAAAGATTTGGAATTGACAACGGAGTCAAGTTCTCCACTTGCTGATGCAGAATCTATCTCTAAACAAGCTGATGTAGAAGCAAATATTGCTAAAACTGCCGAGATAGAAGCAGAGAATACTATTATCCCAAATACAGATATAAATTCGGTTGTTCTCGATTTACAAACTAATTCTCCGTCTGTTGATGTAGAATCTAATCCTGTTCAACCAAATGTAGACTCTGATTCTGTGTTCACGGATTTGGATAGCATTGAGTTAGCATTACCAGAACAGAAAGCAAATAATTCTATCCAAGTCCAGTTAAAAACTGAGGAGGGAAGACTGTTATTGATTTTGCCAACTGAATCTCAAGTACCTGCTTCGGAACTCAGTTGGTCACAAATGTGGGAACAAATGAAACAGCGCTTAAATGCTGGAGATCGCTTGCGAATAGTTAATACACCAGTGTATCTAGTCTCACAAGACCGATTGTTAGATAGCAGACAACTACAAGAACTCGCCGAAACGTTAAGAGAAGTCAAACTTCAGCTAAAATCAGTTGCCACTAGTCGAAGGCAAACAGCGATCGCAGCTTGTACATTAGGTTATTCTGTAGAACAAATTCAGCTTCAACCATCCCTGAGTTCTGATCCCCAAACTACTCCCACACCTCTAGCAGATGCGCTCTATCTAGAAATGACTGTACGATCTGGTGGAGAAATTCGTCATCCCGGCACGGTAATTATTTTCGGAGATATCAATCCCGGTGGTATCGTAGTCGCAGATGGAGATATTCTAGTCTGGGGTCGTCTACGGGGAATTGCTCATGCTGGTGCGCTGGGAAATCGTGAAAGTCTGATCATGGCTTTACAAATGGAACCAACCCAATTGCGAATCGCTGATGCTTTAGCTAGAGCGCCTGAAAAATCACTCACACAGTTTTTTCCGGAAGTGGCATATATTACACCCCAAGGAATTCGCATTGCTAAAGCCATTGATTTTTCTCGCAGTCAGTTCAGTAAGATCAATCAATAGTTCCTCAATATTTACGGATGAAGATATCTTTTCTTCCTGCCTTTTTTCTAGTTAGAACAGCACAAATAAAAACACAAATAACAAATAACTATGCAACGAAATAAATACTGGTATAAAACCTTTTTACCTCTTGCCTTTTCCTCCCTGTCTTTAACCTGCTCCTAAAGATATAGCAACGGACAAGGCGTTTAGGACATCAACCAATGCTAAAACTTAGACAATAAAAGGCTTCTAGCACTGTCACCTGTTCCCTGTCACCTGCTATAAATATTTACGCTTTTACGCTCACCTACTTATTTCCACAAAGCCTAATCGTTCCCTGCTATTATGACTCGCATTATTGTAATTACCTCCGGTAAAGGAGGAGTGGGTAAAACCACAGTTTCCGCAAATCTGGGTATGGCTTTAGCCAAAATAGGTCGTCAAGTTGCCCTGGTTGATGCGGATTTTGGTCTGAGAAATTTAGATTTGCTGTTAGGACTAGAAAACCGGATCGTTTATACAGCTGTAGAAGTATTAGCCAGAGAGTGTCGTCTAGAACAAGCTTTGGTGAAAGATAAGCGACAACCCAATCTCGTACTTTTACCAGCTGCCCAAAATCGTACCAAAGATTCAGTCACTCCTGAACAAATGAAACTGCTGGTAAATGCCCTGTCCCAAAAATACCAGTATGTGGTTATCGACAGCCCTGCCGGCATTGAAATGGGGTTTAAAAATGCGATCGCACCAGCTAAAGAAGCTCTGATTGTCACTACTCCCGAAATTTCCGCAGTTCGGGATGCTGACCGGGTAGTGGGGTTATTAGAAGCACAAGGAGTGAAAAAGATTCATTTAATAATTAACCGCATCCGACCTGCAATGGTGCGGGCAAATGATATGATGTCTGTGCAAGATGTTCAGGAACTTCTCGCCATTCCCTTAATTGGGGTGATCCCTGACGATGAGCGTGTTATTGTTTCTACCAACCGTGGCGAACCTTTAGTATTATCAGAAACTCCCTCTGTCGCTGCTGTAGCTTTTGAGAACATTGCTCGTAGATTAGAAGGGGAAACTGTTGAATTTCTTGAGCTTGACTCCTCCAACGACAACATCTTTTCCCGCTTGCGAAAATTGTTGTGGACAAAGATTGTTTAACTCATTTAACTCATTTTCCAGTCTCCGCCTTAAACTAAGCTGCAATGATTCTTGAACTTTTAGAAAAACTGTTTGTTCGTACACCTGACACTAGTCGCACTCAAGTTAAACGCCGTCTGCAATTAGTTATAGCCCATGACCGCGCTGATTTAGATCCCCAAACCTTGGAGAAAATGCGCCAAGAAATACTGGCCATAGTCTGTCGCTATGTAGAAATTGAGACGGACGGTTTGGAGTTCTCTCTAGAAAGTAACCAACGCACAACCGCTTTGATTGCTAATTTACCTATCCGTCGAGTTAAAGACAGCACAGATACAGAAAGCAGTGATACGTGAGGTATAGCAGGTGACAGGTGAGAGTCTGAAGAGTCTTTTGGTGTCTAGGTTTTATAATCAGTTGGTGTCCTAACCGCCCTGTCAGTTGCTATATACTGATCATTCGGGCTGATGCACAGACGCAAAAATAAATTTCCCGTTGTCACCTTTAGCAACAACGGGAATTGATATTGTTAATTATTTAGGAATTTATCGTGACGCAACTTGTGGTTCAGCCCAAACTTGGGCATCTCTTTCACCAAAAGTCACAGGTTGATCCCCATCAGTGGAAACATTTACACTCTTACCATCACTAGACACTTGCACCAAAGGCCAATTTTCTTCACCTAATTCACCTGAACGGAACAACGCATGATCAGGTTGTTGTTTACTCCAACCTAATAATATTGCTATTTTTTCATGCTCATTTTCCCCTTGAGGTGGGGCAACTGTTTGAGTATTGTTTTGTTGACGATCCCAAATTAATGCATGATCGGTAACATCGGCTGTGTTAAATATACCTACAAATTTGCGAGCTAAAAAGCGATCGCCTTTTTCTGACCAGCTAACGGGAACTAATACCCCTATTTTGCCTTCATTATCGGTTTTTTCTGATTCAACACTCTGTTTTAATAGCAGATCTCTAGGCTGGGAAGTTGCAGCCAACACTCGCAAACTCTTGGTTTGCTTATCTTCTATAAACAACAAACTAGTTACTCGGCTGTTGTGCATTTCCGGATTAACTTCTAGTTGCACCCGGCTATAAACAGCATACCTGCCATCGGGAGAAACCACTGGTACACTGCGATAGTATCGCACTCCAGAACCCCCTTTTCCGCCAATAGCTTCCTGAGTCATCATAATCCATTTCCAGGGGATCGGATGTGGACTGCCCATGGGATCATCTGGTATTGCTTCATAGTCATTTGGCTGACTATTTACAGGTATTTCCGTCATTGAGGATGGCTTCGATTCTCTGATACCAGAAGTGATATTAGTTGTTGCTAATGGTTGAGTTCCCACACTCTCGCGGACTAAAGAATCTCCTTCACCTTGCAAAGCCTGAACTTTAGCGTCTTTTAATTTTTGGATTAAATCAGCTTGACTAATAGGAACTTTTGCTAAGTTACCCTTTTTAACTACTGCTAAGATATCACTAACAGCCGCATTACTGCTTGACTGATCATTTTCTTTCCCAGCCCCAGAATCAAATTTATCGGCCAATAATAGTTGCCTTTCCTCACTTATAGGCTTGTTGGCTAATATAGACTGTAATGTTGCACCCAAGAAGTTGGTTCGACCCGCTTGTAAATTAGGTTCCCTTGCAACAACCTGCTCCTGGGTGATTGAATCTGATTGTTTAAGTCCTGAATTAATTTTTGCTACCTGTGATTGTTTTGCTGAGGTAGAGTGAACAGATACCCCTATAAAGGGTGCAATTAGGATCACAACAACAACGTACTTAAGAAATGGTTGTACGCGGAACCATCCTGACAGCAAAAGGGGTTTAAGCATGAGTGGACTCTCTAGGGGGTGGGGCGGTTGCTATGTGAGGGGCAATGTCGATACAGCAAGGAAAAAGCTATGAATATATGTATAACAACAAACTACAAGTTCTAACTAGATAATTTCTTCAAATTTTGCATCACTTTACAAAAGTTTCCGTAACATCGTTCACACCTTTATAATCTTCAAACTCTGTAATTTTTCTGTACAATGCTGTAGCAAACTACTGAATATTGAGAACTTCAGTAATTAATACCTGAGCATACACATAATTGCTTCTATACTCAACTAAAGCCGAATATAGAGGACTCTAAAAAGAATATAAGCTGCGTCTTTGGGCTACTAAAGCTGCCGACTGAAATTTAGGTAAACTGTTAACATCAGGTTTAGCTAAAACCAATCAAACTTAGATTTGCTAATTTATTAAGCTGCCATAACAGCACTGACCCCGATCATTTTAAAGATGGTTTGTTCCTTGAAAATTTCACATAGCCGACTCAGTATTATAAACAAAAGCATCCATTATTGTCACCTACCAAAAGTCTTAAATTGCAAATCTATTCATAAATATTGCCATATAATTTCTGCAAGACTATACGCCTAGCCTGCTTACCCGGAGGGTTACGCCGCAGGCATAGCGCCAATACAAGCAAAACGAATTTGGTAACTTATCAAATAACAAAGGATGAGTAGATGGCCAGCCATAAGGCATAACCAAATATTGATGCTTTTAAACAGCAGAGACAGTTAATCTCAGCCGACCTGTTTGCCAAAACATTTTACTCTATCAAGGAACTTTTTTTTGCACCGATAATGAATACTTTACCATCAAACAACTAAAATTTAATGTCCGAAAAGCAAAACTGCTGTACATTTTTTCTATTGCTCTTGGGATTTAGTCATTTGTGGGCAGTCAGTTGTCAGTGATTCATGACGCACTTAATATTGACTAATGACTAATCACCAATGACTCATAACTAATGAAAGTCGTATTTTTTGGTACTCCCCAGTTTGCCGTTCCCACTCTCCAAAAGTTACTGGATCACCCAGAATTCCAAGTTTTAGCAGTTGTCAGTCAACCGGATAAACGCCGAGAGCGAGGGAATCAGTTGACACCATCCCCGGTAAAAGCACTCGCTACTACTTATAACCTCCCAGTATGGCAACCAGAGAAAGTGAAAAAAGATGTTGAAACTTTAAGCCTACTTCAACAATTAGAAGCAGATGTGTTTATCGTAGTTGCCTACGGACAGATTTTGTCTAAGAAAATCTTAAAGATGCCCAAGTTGGGTTGTATCAACGTACATGGTTCGATTTTACCTCAGTATCGAGGCGCGGCTCCCATTCAGTGGTGTCTGTATCACGGAGAGAAAGAAACTGGGATTACGACTATGTTAATGGATACTGGCATGGATACGGGAGATATGCTTTTAAAAGCAACTATACCTATTAAATTACTAGATAATGCTCAAATTTTAGCTGATCAGCTAGAGGTAATTGGTGCGGATTTGTTAGTAGAAACCCTGCTCAAGCTGGAACTTCAGGAAATTGAACCTATTCCCCAAGATAATTCCGCAGCTACTTACGCATCTTTGATTCAAAAGCAAGATTATAATTTGGACTGGTCAAAGACTGCTATCCAGTTACACAATCAAATCAGAGGCTTTTATCCTCACTGTATAACGACCTTTCGTAACCAAGCACTAAAAATCACAGCCACTGTTCCCCTCGATTCTGCTTATATTCAAGAGTTACCACCGGAATTACAAGATAAAATACATAAAATACCTAATTTGTCAACTATATCCGGCGTTCCTGGACAAGTAGTGAATATTGTCAAAGGAATCGGCGCAATTGTACAAACTGGCGAAGGGTTGTTGCTTTTAAGAGAAGTTCAGCTAACTGGGAAACGCCCCCAATCAGGATGGGATTTTGTGAATGGAACTCGCTTAACAGTGGGAGAAATGATTGGTATCAATTAAAAATTAAAAATTAAAACCTCAAAACATTTTCAGTCGGGGGTCTTGATTAATTTACTCCCCAACTCCATGTCCTCCGTCTTCCCAGTCGCTAGTAGTCTGTCAAGAGTTCCCTATTTTCATAGAACCGACATGATTTACAGGGGCCTTCTGGGTTGACTGCACAGCGAATAAGTTCTGAATGAGCATTATAGCTACAGGTGGCATCACCAATTACCCACCTTCCCTGCAATAAACTTTTTTCTGATGGTCGTTTAGCTTTTTGTACGTAAATAACAATATTGTGCAAGCGGTAGCGTCCTCCTTTATAGTGGTATCGATGACGACGCTCTAAAACTGCGTAAGTTGTACCTTCCAAATCGAGGTAGTTTCCCGGTTGGGGTGTCCAATCAAGTTGTAATCTGCCGAGAGACTGACACGAACTGGTCAGAATTACCTCGGTTGGCAAAGAGTTTGGCTCCATAATAAGTTTATATTATGTAATTTACATTATAAAAATGGTATCGCAATCGTTTACCATTGCTGACTAAGGTTAGATGATAATTAATGATTTACTATTGTTTGCAACCAATTTACATTTCAGGAAGATATTGATCTTGGCGTTAACCAGATATCAAATTTAACTTTTATGCTCCGGGAATATGCGAGCATTTAGTCAAGAGATCATCAGATATCTGACCATTGCTTCACAATTCCAGATCATTTAAGATTTTGCCTGAGTAGTTAATACTTCTTAACAAACTGACTGAACTGGAAAATCCCCCAGCGACCAATTTATAGGTACTATAGATAACCCTGAGAAATTGACTTGGAATTTACACATCTTTACAATCTGCCATGTTGGGAGAGCGTCTGTCGGGTAAACACTTGATGGCTATGTTGCTTATTAAAGCTGAATAGTGGCGATCCTGGTAGATAAGCTGTTCAGAGAGCTTATTAAATTGTTTGAAGTTATGTAGCCTTTTACTTACAGCCCATCCAGCACTGCGGTAAACTATGCCTTGATTATGATTCCTTCGCAGAGAAGAACACTCGAAAGGAGCAGTTTTTTCAATGTCTCATACCGTAAAAATCTACGATACCTGCATCGGCTGCACCCAATGCGTCCGCGCTTGCCCCACTGACGTTCTAGAGATGGTTCCTTGGGATGGCTGTAAAGCTGCTCAAGTGGCATCTTCACCCCGCACAGAAGACTGCGTAGGCTGCAAACGTTGTGAAACAGCTTGCCCCACCGACTTTTTGAGCATCCGGGTTTATCTGGGCGCTGAAACAACTCGCAGTATGGGTCTAGCGTACTGAGGATTTTAAAAAACTCAGTAAATTAGTGCTGAGGGCTGAGAAAAGGAGAAATAAGAAGCAAGTCACCTAAAAGCATTCTTGTTTCTTCTCTCAGAACTCAGCACTCTTAAAATAATTCGTAATTCGTAATTCGTAATAGAGCCTCTAGCTCCCGTAAGGGATACGTACTTAAGCTGTATTAATCCTTTTAGATAGAGCAAGTTGCTCATTTTTATTCGCTGCCGATGACCACTCTGTGCTGACAACTATACTTAATTAAATTCGGTGAACAGTAATCGTAAACAGTTATTAGGCTGATGGTGAGATATTTAAACCAAATGGACTGATAACTGGTAAGAGATAATATCAATTCACTTAATTAAAGCTACAAATGAATCTCCGCGTCACCGCGTCTGTCCATTTGTATCAATCTTAAAGTGAAACGCTATAACTGGTAACTGGTAAACATCCCTCAAGCGGAGTGGTTTAAGCAATGTGCGGAATAGTTGGATATATAGGCACAGCCTCTAGCTCCCGTAAGGGATACGTACTTAAGCTGTATTAATCCTTTTAGATAGAGCAAGTTGCTCATTTTTATTCGCTGCCGATGACCACTCTGTGCTGACAACTATACTTAATTAAATTCGGTGAACAGTAATCGTAAACAGTTATTAGGCTGATGGTGAGATATTTAAACCAAATGGACTGATAACTGGTAAGAGATAATATCAATTCACTTAATTAAAGCTACAAATGAATCTCCGCGTCACCGCGTCTGTCCATTTGTATCAATCTTAAAGTGAAACGCTATAACTGGTAACTGGTAAACATCCCTCAAGCGGAGTGGTTTAAGCAATGTGCGGAATAGTTGGATATATAGGCACTCAAGCAGCGACAGATATTCTACTGGCTGGATTGGAAAAATTAGAGTACAGAGGTTATGACTCGGCGGGAATTGCCACTATTTGGGAAGGTGACGTTCATTGTGTGCGGGCTAAAGGTAAATTGCTTAACCTGCGTTCTAAACTAGAACAAATCGAAAATCCTGCCCAAATTGGCATTGGTCACACACGCTGGGCAACTCATGGTAAACCAGAAGAATATAACGCCCATCCACATATGGATACGGCGTTGCGGATAGCGGTGGTGCAGAATGGCATTATTGAGAATTACCGCGAGTTGCGGGAACATCTGAAGGCGCTAGGACATGAATTTCGCTCAGAAACAGATACCGAGGTAATCCCCCATCTGATTGCTGAGTGTTTAAAGCATTCTCCTGAAAATTCCCTTTCCCCTTCGGTTTTTTTAGACGCGGTGCGGGAAGCTGTGAGTAAATTAGAGGGGGCATTTGCTGTTGCGGCTATTTCTGCTGACTACCCCGATGAATTGATTGTAGTCCGGCAACAAGCACCTTTAGTTATTGGGTTTGGACAAGGTGAGTTTTTCTGTGCTTCTGATACCCCGGCAATTGTCCCTTATACCCGCGCTGTATTGCCCCTAGAAAACGGCGAAATTGCTCGTTTGACTCCTTTGGGAGTGGAGGTGTATAACTTTGCTGGAAACCGTTTGAAAAAGAATCCTCGCACCCTGAACTGGAATCCCATCATGGTGGAAAAACAGGGATTCAAGCATTTTATGCTCAAAGAAATCTATGAGCAACCGGGAGTAGTGCGGGATTGTTTAGAAGCTTATTTCTCAACCGAAGAAACAGCCCAAATAACTGATCAATCACCGGTGAAACTGGGTTTACCAGCGGAATTGTACGCAGATTTAGAACAAATTCAAATTGTTGCCTGCGGTACAAGTTGGCACGCGGCGTTAGTGGGTAAATACTTATTAGAACAATTGGCGGGAATTCCGACTCAGGTACAATATGCTTCTGAATTTCGTTATGCACCATCACCAGTAACGGCTAATACTCTTACTATTGGTGTAACTCAATCTGGGGAAACTGCTGATACGTTGGCAGCTTTGGCTATGGAAAAAGAACGCCGACAGGGAAAAGAAGCTAAGTATCAAGCGCGACTTTTGGGAATTACTAATCGCCCAGAAAGTAGTTTAGGTAATATGGTTGCGAATATTATCAATACTCATGGGGGAATTGAAATTGGTGTCGCTGCGACGAAAACTTTTGTGGCGCAATTGATGGCGTTTTATGCTTTGGCTTTAGATTTGGCTTATCGTCGTCATGAAATTAGTTCACCAAGATTAGAGGAAATTATCACAGGTTTACGTCAGCTACCAGGGGAAATTGAAGCGATTTTAGAAACTCAAGAACGTTATATTGAACATTTGGTACATGACTTTGCAGAAACGAAAGATTTTATCTTTATTGGCAGAGGAATTAATTTTCCAATTGCGTTAGAAGGGGCTTTGAAATTAAAAGAAATCAGTTATATTCATGCGGAAGGATATCCAGCAGGGGAAATGAAACATGGGCCAATTGCGTTGTTAGATGCGAAAGTTCCAGTGGTGGCGATCGCTGTTCGGGGTAGTGTATATGAAAAGGTGATTTCTAACGCTCAGGAAGCTAAAGCCAGAGATGCTCGGTTAATTGGTGTTACTTCTGTTAAAGATGGTGAAGCGGGTGAAATCTTTAATGATTTAATTCCTGTTTCGGAAGTTGAGGAAATTCTTTCACCCATTCTTACAGTTATACCGTTGCAATTGTTAGCTTATCATATTGCAGCGCGGCGGGGTTTGGATGTAGATCAGCCGAGGAATTTGGCGAAGTCGGTGACTGTGGAATAGTTAATATTTTGCAGCTTTGAAAGAAGAAAAAAGTTGTATAATTCTCATAAGGGTTGATTAAGTCATCATCTTTATGAGTTTTTTTCTTTGCAGGGGTAGATGAGGTTGTATGGAATATAAAAAATTATCTAGTTTTCAAAAAAATGAGGTAGGAATATGAGTGAAAGTCAAACTGTAAAATCAAAATCTTTAAATCTCAAATTAGTAAATACTCTGATTCAAATAATTCGTTCTCTTTCTCAAGAAGAACGCCAAATATTGAAAGAAGAGTTGTTTTTTGAAAGTACCGAACCATCAACTCAAGAATTAATACAGCTTGCAGAAAGAGGAAGTGCATTTGATTTTTTGCATGATGAACCAAATATTTATACATTAGAAGATGGAGAACCTATCTAATGTCTATCAAAAAAGGAGATGTAATTTTAGCACCTTTCCCATTTACTGATTTAACTGAAACTAAATTACGTCCTGCTGTGGTGCTTTGGGTTAGTTCTACAGGGAGTAATAATATTGTTATTTGTTTTATCTCTTCTCAAAATTTAACAAATTTAAAGCCAGAAGAGTTTTTGATTAGAGATTCTGATCCAGAGTTTATTAACACAGGTTTAAAAGTTAGTTCTAAGGTGATTGTATCTCGAATTGTTACTATAGATAAAAATTTAATTACCCGTCGTCTTGGGAATTTAGGAAGTAATCAAATGCAAGAGTTGAATACTTGCTTAATTCAAATTTTTCAATTATAAAAACGCAGGTATCAAAATCGGTGAAATGTTTATCAACCAAGGAATTTGGCAAAGTCTGTTACTGTGGAATAGCTTCAGTAATTGCGCTTACAACCCTTGTAAAAAAATATTACAAATGTCTATACTAGTAAATAAATATATGTAATCATCATAACAGAATATTTACTGGCTTTGTCAAAGATATTATGAAATCTTACAAAATATTGGCATTAGGAGCTTCAGGAGCAGGAAAGACAGTATTTCTAGCTAGTTTATATAAAGAATTATCAACCCAAAGTAAATATGGTTTTTATGTAGATGTAGAAAACCAAAATCAAAAAAAGAAACTCAATCAAATTTATACGCAAATAATTACAGGAGCATCCTGGCCACCTGGAACAAGACGTGGTGAATTTTCTGAATGGAAATTTACTTGTAAAGTAAAAAATGAAGAATTAAATGATTATCCTGCTTGTGATTTTACCTATTATGATTATAGCGGTGGTAGATTAACAGATAGTTCTGATTATGATGAAGAATTTGATACTTTAGTCAGACAAGCAGATAGTTTATTAGGTTTGTTAGATGGACAGAAAATATATGGAATTTTAAATGAAACAAATACTTTTGTAAGTCAGAACTTCTTTCAAGTTGACTTGCCCAGTATTATTAAACAGATGCAAAAATCCACAGTTCCCATTCATTTCATTATCACTAAATGGGATTTATTATCACAAAAATTCACTTTAAAACAAGTTATTGATTATTTAATGAAATGCGATGAATTTCAGGAACTAATTACACAGAGAAATAAAATAGAATCACCTGTAAGAATTATTCCTGTTAGTTCCATAGGGGCAAAATTTGCCCAATTACAACCAGATGGGAGCATGAAAAAATTTTCCGGTGCAATTCCCCAACCTTATTATACTGAAGTTCCCATTGCTTGTGTATTTCCTGATGGACTGAAAGCCAGAATTAATCATATTAAGAAAAAACAACAAGAACTGGATAGCAACAAAGATAATCCTTTTGGTATAGTTTTTGATATTTTTAACAACATAAAACCTTTATTCGGTATAGCAGATGAATATCTTTTTCCTTTTTTACCACCTCAGTATCAAGTAGCTAAATCTCTGTTATATAAATTATCCCCCATTATTACACAGATTGCTAATAAACAATATGAAGAAATGCAAAAACGCACAGAAGAACTAAATCGGAAACAACAGGAATCTTTAAAACAAGTCAAAGATGAAGAAACCGCATTAACTCACACAGTTGATAGTTTTCTTTATATTCAAAGTTATCTGAATACTGATTATCCTGATTCTGATTTATCAAATATATAGTATAGAAGATACTTGACTTTTTAAATAATTCGGATACTTAAAATCTCACATATTTATTATTCCAGGAACTACCAAAATGAAAACCTACAACATTCTTACATTAGGATTATCTGGTGCTGGTAAAACTGTATATTTAGCAAGTCTTTTTAAACAACTTTCAACCCAAGGAGAGCAAGGTTTTTTCTTAGAAATTAAAGAAAATATTGCTAGACAAAAATTAAATCAATATTATACAGAAATAATTACAGGTGAAAGTTGGCCAGAATCAACAAGACGAGGAGAGGTAAAAGAATGGGTTTTTGATTGTTGTGTGAAAACTCAAGATTTAAAAAAATATCCTGTTTGTCGGTTTGTTTACAAAGACTATAGTGGAGCATTATTATCAGAATTAGCAGCAGATGAAACATCAGAATTTAATTTTCCTTTTGAAGAAGCAGTAAAAGAAGCAGATGCAGTTTTAGCTATATTAGATGGTCAAAAATTATTTCAATTCATGCAAAATCCTGGACATCCATCAGTTCAGTATTGGACACTAACAGAACTACCAACCCTTTTACATTTAATCCAAAATTGCGGTAAACAACCAGTTCATTTCATTATTAGTAAGTGGGATTTAATAGAGAATCATAGTGGATGGAATTTAACCAACATTATTGATAGTCTCCGTAATAAAGTACCAGAATTTGATAATGTAGTCTTACCTAGATTAAAAGCAAAATGTCCAATGAGAATAATTCCTGTAAGTTCTTTAGGAATGAAATTTGCTAAACTAGAAGGTAATGGAATGAAAAAAATTTCTGGAGCAATACCACAACCATATCAAGTAGAAATTCCTCTTGCGTGTGTGCTGATAGATGGATTAACAGCACAAATGGAAGAAATCAAGAAAAAACAAGCAGAAACTCAAAATCGCTCCACAGAAGTCAAAGTAAAATTTAGTCTATTTGATCAAGTAAATCAGGTTTTATCAGGTACAGTTTACTCTTTATTTGCTAATACAGTGAATACTTTACTTCCTGACAAGTACCAGTTGAATAATGAGATAATTCAAGGGATTTTAGAAGCAACTAAACAAACTGCTAAATCAGTAGATAATCATGTTTATAAAACTCAACAAGAGAAAGGAAAAGCTGAAGAAGCAGCTAGAGAAAAACAAGAAAAACTAGCTCGTCAGAAAGAGGAAGATTTTAAAAAAGTTGATGATGAGTTAAAAGCATTTGATTATGTTGTTAAGAGATTTCTCGATCTAGTTAAGATATTAGATCAACCACAAAATGATCGCTCTGATTTGCGAGATTATCCTTATTATAAGGTATTACTAGAACAAAAACAAAAATAATCAATCTACAAACTTATTACTACAAACTGATCACGAATAAAAATATGATGAAATATCAAGCATGGCCATTTTTAGTGAGTCGTAATCTCTATGTAGATTATCGTACTATTGTAGCTCCTGACTTTATTTGCAGTGCTAAAATTGCTAATTTATTAGCTCAAGCAGCAGATGGTGAAATCATACCAGAAAATACAGCCTATTTGAGAATAATATTAAATTCCCCAGTAGGAAATTTAACTTTAGTTTTTCGTGTATTTCACCCTACAAAAGCTGATATTCAACAGGGAGAAATAACGGAAAAACTAAAAGATGGTTTTGGTAGAGAAATTTGTTTTATAGAAGGTTTAGTTATTAGAGAAGAGTTAGAAGCTATTAATATTGCAGAGACCAATATTGAATTTATTCATCATCAAGTATTACCTGCATATCAAGAATTTTGGCATATTAATCAACCTGTTCCTGCTGTAGAATCAATCGCTTTTGAATTAGCAAGTGAATCAAAAGAAAATAGTTTACATATAATCAATTTACTACCTTTAGTCTTAAAAAAATCTCAGCCTACAATTCAGGGTAAACTTACTAAAATTAAAGAAAAAGATTTTCAGAATGAGATTAGTTGTATTGATTTTAGTGCAAATAGTAAATATCTAGCAATTAGAACTGAAAATCAAGAGTTATATTTATGGGATTTAGTAAAAGATCAATATAATAGACTTTATGTTCCCAAACAGAAAGATTTTATTAGTGAAGTTTCAATTAATCCCATTCAAAGTCAATATATAGCTATGGGGTGTTATTCTCATCCTCGTTTTAACCAACCCACTCCTAAAAATTATGTGTTATTATTTGATTTATTAAGTAATAATTCTAGGGAATTAACATATTTTTGGCAACAAGATATCTTAGGAGAAAAATTTTCTTTAAAAACAGTTAAATTTAGTCCTAATGGACTTTATTTAGCAGCAGCAACCCAACAGGGAAAATTATTAATTTGGTATGAACAAGATAATTATGAAAAAGCAGAAGTTTTAAATATTCATAATGGTAATCCTCTTAACTGTTTAATTTTTACTCCTGATAGTAAAACAGTTATTTGTGGTGTAAATCAAGATGAGCAAGGATATATTACATTATATACAATTACCTCTCACATTCAATCTTTGAATTATATTCATTGTTCATCACTGATTAATAAATTAGCTATTAGTCCAGATGGAAAATATTTAGCAGTTGCAGGTGAATCTGGGTTTGAATTATGGGATTTTGCAACTCAAAACCGTCTTTATTCTGAAGTTTGTGATCATCCTTTAACTGCAATTAATTTTTACTTATCAGGAGAAATAATTATTTGGGGAGATATTCAAGGTCAGTTAATGATTTTCGATGTACAAAAAAGAAGCGTTATTTCTCAATTTCAAAATATTCATAATAATGCAATTACAGCTATTATATTTAATCCTCAACAGGCTCAAAAATTTGCTACTTGTAGCAGGGATAAAAAAATTATAATGTGGGAATTAAATTAATAATTATTAGGACTATCTGAGAAATAAAATATAAATAGATGAGAGCGATCGCTCTTTTCCAAAGTCGCTAACTATGGTAATACCCCAAATTTATTTACTGCAACCTGTGAAAAATTTGCGATCGCGCTCTGCGGGATTATAAAAAATTTGCGAAGGTATTGACTCTTGGGTGGTATTTGGTAATTCAATAGCCAGCTGTGAAGATAGAAATTTGAGTAAATCATCCAACAACTTAAGTCCCATCAAACTACATTGATTCTAAATAACGACGTAATTTACTACTAAACCAATCAATAACTGTTACTACTACTCATACTGAGCAATTTGTATTTTTGATGCACCTATAACTTGTAAAGATTCTAAGGAACGATAGTCTACTGACTCTATACCTTGTTGATAAAATTTGGCAAGATAGCCAATGATATATATTGATAAAGATACATAAGGGAATAAACCAAGGATAACGATATAAAATTTGCAAATTAGAAAACTTTTTCATTTTTTTAAATACCCAATAAAAAAAATCCAGGGCAAACGCATCTTGTCAATAAGGACAATTTCATCTCAATAACGCCAAAAATATTTGCATTAACACCTATTTAGTGACAATACTTTGGTCTATCACCATAACTGATAAAAATCAATCAAACGATAAATTTTAATTTCTTATTTCATACATTAAAACTGTATTTTGTCAATAATATTTAGATGCATTTCGCTTGCTTGGTAATCCCTTTTGTTTTTTTCTTTTAACAGCACAAAACTTCAGCATTTTAGTAACAAAAATAATACATATAATGGTAAATTTATATATTGCATAAATCCTCATATATATACAAATCAAAATTTGATGCTAAAACTCAATCGGCGTAAATTTTTATTGCGTAGCGCCTTGATGTTGGCAGCTACAACTTCCTACGCTCAAGTTCGAGCCGAAACATCTAAAACCCCAGGAGCATTAGAGCCAACCGCATCTCCTCAAAACGTCATCATTATCGGTGCAGGTATTTCTGGTTTAGTCGCTGCTTATGAATTAGCTTCTGCAGGTCATAAAGTCAGAATTATAGAAGCTCGTGAGCGAATTGGGGGAAGAGTTTTAACTTTGCGAAATCAATTTAGTGATGGACATTTTGTAGAAGCGGGTGCTGCCAGAATTCCTGATAATCATGATTTAACCCTTGCTTATACTCAACACTTTGGTTTAAGTTTGAAGCCTTTTTATCCAAATAAAGGTTTGTATGTAGACTTGAAAAAAGGTAAACGGACTTTATTTCCCTTTGAGGAATTAGAAAAACAAATGGGAAATAGCACAAGATTAACTACACAACCAGAAAACAGACAAAGAGCGGGTGGAAAAATACAGGAATGGAAAAAAATAGCTCAAGGTGCAGATTTATTACCAACTGCTTTTGCTGCATCATTAAAAGGAAAAATTTATCTTGGAGATGCAGTTACTCGTGTTGAGCAAAACTCTTTAGGAACCAGAGTTATTTGTCAATCAGGAAGATTTTATTATGGTGATTGTGTAGTTTGTACTGTGCCATTACCTGTACTTGAAAAAATTAATTTCTCTCCTTCCCTTTCTTTATCAAAACAGAATGCTATTTCTGGTGGTTATAGCTATCGTGCTGCGACTAGAATGTTTGTAGAATATCCAGAACGTTTTTGGGAAAAGGATAATTTGAATGGTTGGGCTAGAATTACTGATCGTCCAGAAGAACTATGGCAACCTACTTGGGACAGTAATAGTAAAACCGGAATATTACACGCCTATCTTAAAGATAAAAATGCTTTGGAAATGGATGCTCTTAAGTCAGAGGAAAGATTAACTAATTTATTGCAAAAATGGGAAGAGATTTTCCCCGGAGCTAATAATTATAAAGTTAGTGCAGTTAGTTACTCTTGGAATAATGATCCTTGGGCAAAAGCTGGTTGGGCATATCCTAGTTCTTCTCAAGAAGAAAAATTATTTAATGAAATTGGACGAAGAGAGGGAAAAATATATTTTGCTGGAGAACATACTTCTATAATTAGAGGATGGATTCAGGGAGCATTAGAATCAGGGATTAAGACGGCTCAACAGATTCATAATTCCGTCCATCTATTGAGCTAGTGTTAACCTGTTAAAGGTTTTATCATCTGTTGATGTCCTAACCTCCTTGTCCATTGCTATAATTCATTACAAAAAAAGGGAACAGGGAACAGGGAACAGGGAACAGGGAACAGGGAACAGGGAACAGGGAACAGGGAACAGGGAACAGGGAACAGGGAACAGGGAACAGGGAACAGGGAACAGGGAACAGGGAACAGGGAACAGGGAACAGGGAACAGGGAACAGGGAACAGGGAACAGGGAACAGGGAACAGGGAACAGGGAACAGGGAACAGGGAACAGGGAACAGGGAACAGGGAACAGGGAACAGGGAACAGGGAACAGGGAACAGGGAACAGGGAACAGGGAACAGGGAACAGGGAACAGGGAACAGGGAACAGGGAACAGGGAACAGGGAACAGGGAACAGGGAACAGGGAACAGGGAACAGGGAACAGGGAACAGGGAACAGGGAACAGGGAACAGGGAACAGGGAACAGGGAACAGGGAACAGATAAGAAACTTTAGTTCTGAGTTTAAAGCTCAGTCAAAAAAAGATGTTTTTAAAAGATGACGAGCAACGAAAAAAAACAGTGCGGAGCCGGAGCCGCTCCGCCTCCGGTCATTATTTCAATCTCATGTTTTTAAACATGAGTTTTTCTGTTCCCTCTGAAAATATGATTTTGTCAAGATAATTTTAGATGCGTTTACCCTGGAGATCTGGGTATAGGTTTTTTTAAGTTGCGCTGCTTAGGAACTTGGGTTATTACTTAATTGCTTTTCTAATTTTCGGGATGCAAAAGACATTGAGTAACAAAATATCCAATAAATACAACCTAAAAATATATAAACTTCTGCATAACGACCGAGAAATTGTGGTTGTGCCAAGATAGAACGAGAAATACCTGTAAGTTCAACTAATCCCACTAAAGATAACAGAGAAGTATCTTTAAATAAGCCGATAAACTGACCTACAATGGCAGGAATAACAGCCCGTAAAGCTTGAGGTAAGATAATTAATATTACTACTAATGGTGTATTAAATCCTAATGCTTTTGCTGCTTCAATTTGTCCTCTTGGGATTGATTGAAGTCCACCACGCACATTTTCTGCCATGTAAGCAGCACTAAATATAACTAATCCAGCGATTGCTCGCAGTAATTTATCTAAACGTAAATCCGTTGGTAAAAATAAAGGTAGCATGACTTGAGCAAGAAATAAAATACCTATAAGTGGAACTCCCCTAATTATTTCAATATAAAGAATAGAAAACCAACGCACTATAGGTAAATTGCTAGTTCTTCCTAAAGCAAGTAAAACGCCAATGGGGAAGGAAAGTAAAATGCTTACGGCTGCTATGAGTAAAGTGAGTAGCAAACCATTCCATAAATTTGTAGATACCGATTCTAAACCTAATCCGCCACCAATTAACCACCAAATAATAGGGAAAGATAATAACCAAAGTGGTGAAAGCCAAGGCGTAATTAATTTAGATAATTGTTTGGGAATTAAAAAACTTGTAAATACACTCCCAGTTATTAAGCTGAGAGTTGTAACTATTGCTAAAATAATCCAAACTCGCCAATACAAACTTTTGGGAAATCTGCCAACTAAAAACAAGTGTAAATTCACCTGAATTACTTGCCACTGTGCTTGAGTGATTGCCCAAGTTAATATTCCTTTAGTTACCCAAAAGAGAAATATCAAAGACAAGATAGTGAATAAACTATTGTACCAACTATTAAATAAGTTTTTGCGTAACCAAGTTATTTTAGTCATTAGTTATTAGTTATTAGTTATTCTCTTCTCGGCTTGTTTTCTTACCTCTCTTTTATTTGTACGGTGCGGTTCAACAAGTTCATGATCACAGAGATGGTTAAACTGAGGGTGAGGTAGGTGAGGATAATTAATAACATAACTTCTACGGCTCTCCCTGTTTGATTAAAGGTGGTAGAGGCGACAAAATAAATGTCAGGATAACCAATTGCGATCGCTAAACTGGAATTTTTTGTCAAATTCAGATATTGACTGGTGAGTGGGGGAATAATTACCCGCAAAGCTTGGGGAATAATCACTAACCGCATTGCTAAACTTGATTTTAGTCCCAGCGATTGCGCTGCTTCCCATTGTCCCTTATCTACTGATTGAATCCCACCTCTGACTATCTCGGCAATAAACGCACCTGTATAAAAAGTTAGCCCTAGCAGCAATGAGGAGAACTCTGGAGAAAAGCTCACCCCCGGAAATTCCATCCCATTTTGACTTAAGTAAACCAACCCCCAAAGAGAAATTTTATTTTCTACCTTGGGAAAAGTGAGGAAAACGGCAAAGTACCAAAATAGTAATTGCAATAATAAGGGAGTATTCCGGAAAAGTTCTACATAAATTGATGTCATATTCCGCACTAACCAGTTATCGGATAGACGAGCAATTCCCGCAGTTAATCCCACAATTGTTGTTAGGAAAATTCCTACTATTGCCACTCGCAAAGAGTTGATTAAACCCACCCACAAAGCACGGCTATAGGTATCTATTGGTGTATAGCTAATTATTTTTTCACCAATATCAAAAGATGCTTGTTGTTCAAGAAAATCAAAGCCAAACTGAATACCTAATTGCTGTAAATTGCGGCTCAGATTATTCGACAATATTGTTATCAAAACTGCTGCTAAAAATACGGCAATTAATTGTCCAGCAATTTGCCAAAAGCGCTTGTTAGTCATTGGTCATTAGTCATTGGTCATTAGTCATTGGTCATTGGTCATTGGTCATTATTTATTTCCTACTTTTCCCAATCTCTATCATCTAAAAGGGGGAGAATAAAGTAAACCGCCTTGTGACCAAAGTTGATTTTGACCACGAGATAAATTCAGCTTTGTCTTAGCTCCCAGATTGCGATCGTAAATTTCGTTATAGTTACCAACGTGCTTAATGATTCTCGCTGCGAAGTCTTTTGTTAAACCGATTCCTTCACCAAGGTTCCCTTCTGTACCTAAAAAACGCTTAATATCTGGGTCCGTACTAGTGGTAAATTGTGCAATATTTTGAGAATTAATCCCCAATTCTTCGGCTTTGACCAGGGAATAAATAGTCCACTTGACGATATTAGTCCATTTAGTATCTCCTTTAGCAACTGCTGGTGCCAGAGGTTCTGAGGAGAGAACATCATCAAGAATTACATTATCATCCGGTTTGGGTAGGGTTGTGCGTCGAGAAACTAAGCCAGAACGGTCAGCAGTAATTGCATCACAACGCCCTTGGGCATAGGTAGCAAAGGTAATATTAACATCTTCAAAAACGATGGGTTTATAAGTTATACCTCGTTTCCGCATTTGGTCTGCTAAGTTCTGTTCGGTAGTAGTGCCAGTTTGGACACAGATGGCTTTATCTTTGAGGTTAGCTAGAGATTTGATGCCGCTATTTTTGCGAACCATGAGGGCTTGACCATCGTAAAAAACCACAGGTGCAAAATCTAAACCTTGGGCAGTATCACGACTCAGTGTCCAAGTAGTATTACGGCTGAGAATATCTACTTCCCCAGTTTGCAAAGCTGTAAATCGTTCTTTGGAATTAAGATTGCTGTATTCTACAGCTTCAGGATCATCAAACATAGCGGCAGCTATAGCGCGGCAGACATCTACATCAATTCCGCTATATTTACCGTCAGTTCCCACAAAGCTGAACCCTGGTAATTCACCACTAACGCCACAGATGAGCTTACCACGACTTTTAATGATATTCCAGCGATCGCTTGTAACTTTGGCTTCTCTTTTGCTGGCTGTAGTTGCTGTTTTTTCTGACCCACTACTACAAGCACTGAGGGTTAATATGATGGGGATAATGGCTAAAACTAAACCAGATAGACGCATAGACTTAATCATCGTTATTGCTGGATTGGACAAATCAATATTTTATCGAAGGCAGGAGGGAAACGAGGATGTAGAGACCTCTAGGTCAGGTGTTCGCGCTGCGTCTGGTAGAGAAGCTAACTAGAGGTAGTTAATATCTATCTGCCAGGGGGATTAAAAAATTGTTACTTTAGTTTTGGATAGAAAATCAAAATCATTGTTGATTCCACCATGTCCAATAGTATTATCCATTCAGAAGCATCTCCTCAAGTAGTCACATCTCCAACCATAACAACAGAATTACTCCCCGCAGGTGGACTTGACCCAGAACGCTTTGATTGGCAAGAGGTTTGGTATCCTGTCCATTATGTAGAAGATTTAGACAAATCCCAGCCGACTCGCTTCACTTTGCTAGAACGAGATCTTGTTTTGTGGTGGGATAATCATGAACAGATGTGGCGAGCATTTCTAGACCAATGCCCCCATCGGTTAGCGCCACTATCAGAAGGCAGAATTAATGAGGATGGATTATTAGAATGTCCTTATCATGGCTGGGCTTTTTCAGGAACGGGAAAATGTTCAATTATTCCCCAGCAAATTGAAGGAGCTAAAGCAGAAGTTTCTCAACGTGCCTGTGCGACTTCATTACCTACCACAGTACGGCAAGGACTCTTATTCGTTTATCCTGGTTCTGTGGAAAATGCCGCTAAAACCAAAGTTCCCGTTGTTGACATTTTAGACGAAGATGCGGACGGCTGGATTTGTCTCAATACCTTTCGAGATATCCCCTATGATGCTTTGACGTTGATGGAAAACGTCTTAGATTCCAGCCACATTCCTTACACTCATCACCGTACCGTCGGCAACCGAGCGAATGTATCTCCTGTGGAATTGGAAGTTGTAGAATCTGGAAAATGGGGATTTAAAGGAACTTGGGAAGCAGGCCCCCGCAAAGGAACTTTAGGAAGGCAAGAGACTACTTTTATTGCTCCTGGTTTAATGTGGCATGATCTGACTTCTAAGCAGTTTGGTAGGACTTTAACGGTGGTTTATGCCACTCCCATTCGCAAGGGACAATGCCGGTTATTTGCGATTTTTCCTTTCAAGTTTTCTTCCAAATTACCAGGACTGTTTTTGAAGTTGACTCCGCGCTGGTATTCACACATTGGACAAAATGGTGTTTTAGAAGATGATCAAATTTTCTTGCATCATCAAGAACGTTATTTAGAAGAACGTGGTGGTAGTGGCAATTTTACCAAGGCATTTTATTTGCCAACAAAGGCAGATTTGTTTGTATTTCAGTTGCGTTCTTGGGTGAATCAATATAGTGTTGATCCTTTTTTGGGCAAGACTTTATCACCGCCATTATCGAAGGAAGCTTTATTAGATAGATACCACTCCCACACAGAAAAATGTGCTAGTTGTAGTGCTGCATTGGCTAATCTGCAAAAGTTGCGGGTGGGAGTAGCTGTGGTGACAGCATTTGTTTGGGCATTGCTTCCGTTGCTGATGTTTATTTATGGTCAAACGGATATTTTCACTATCAGTTTTCTCACCCTACTGGTAATTAGCGGTGCTGGGATTTGGTTTGGTTTGGGTAGGTTGGAGCGACGGTTTTATCAAGGACGCTTGGTTCCACCTAGAAATCTGCCTGAGAAAAAATAGTAAAATATGATTAAGGAAAAATTGAAGCATCTGACATGGCTGATTACAAAGTTTATTGTGTAGGAATTATCGCCTTTTTAGGTTACACTTTTCTAAGTATTCTATAAGTATTTAATCTGATGAATAATCAACTTTTGAAGGAAAAATTACAAGCTACAATCAAAAATATTCAAACTAAAAATGATGGTTCTCCTATTACTAACTTAAAACTGGATAAAACTTTAGTTGCAGAAATAGAAAGGTTGACAACAGAATTAGAAAGTCTCAATCCTCATCCTCAACCTCTCCGCCATGCTGCTAATTTATTAGAAGGAACTTGGCAACTGCAATACTCTACAGCTAGAGAAATCCGTTCTTTAGATTCTCTACCATTGGGTTTACAAATAGGTAAAGTTTATCAAGTAATTAATGTTGCTAATAAACTATTTTTTAATCTGGCTCAAGTGCAACATCCTCTGAAATTAATATCAGGATATGTGAAAGTAACAGCTAGTTTTGAACCTGCTATAGATACATCGGGTTTAGCAGATAAACGCATCAATGTTGATTTTGACAAACGCTATTTAGCGATTGAGAAGATTTTGGGTATTAACACCCCTATACTAAATCCATTTAAAGTTGTAGCGGCTAATAATCCTCAAGGTAGAATTGCCACTCTTGATATTACTTATTTAGATGAAACTTTAAGAATTGGACGTGGAGGAGATGAAAGTTTATTTATTCTCCAGAAAGCCAATGATTTACCTATAGCAGTTCTCGGTTGAGTGAGATACAAGAACCCCACCCCCAACCCCCTCCCCGCAAGCGATGAGGGGGCTAAGATGTACCTCATAAGAGCGGAAACCGCTATAAGCGAGAGAGTAAGTAGGTTAACAGAAAAATTTAAAGGTATGTGAAGAAAAGTAAAATCGCCCAAAGCTCTCTTCCTGTTCCCTGTTCCCTGTTCCCTTGCCCCAACGACAATTTTTAACGCCCACCTACTTAGGAGTTAGTAATTACCGTAAATGCCGATTCCTGATTCTTTCCGCACTACCTGTAGGAATCGCCGCAATTAATTTCCGGGTGTATTCTTCTTTGGCTTCGCGGTAAAGACTTTCTGCTGTACCTTCTTCGACAATTTTCCCTTGATTCATCACCAAAATGCGATCGCTCATAAATTTGACCACACTTAAATCATGGGAAATAAATATATAAGTAAGTTGAAATTCATGTTGTAATTCTTTTAACAAATTCAACACCTGAGCTTGTACTGACACATCCAGCGCTGAAACAGACTCATCGCAGATAATAAATTTAGGATTTAACGCCAAAGACCGCGCAATACAAACCCTTTGACGTTGACCACCAGAAAACTGATGAGGATAGCGTTTGAGATCATCTGCACTCAATCCCACCCGTTCTAAAAGTTCCGCCGCCCGATCTCGCCGTTGTTGCTTTGTCTTCCCCACCGAATGAATTAACAACGGTTCCATAACTGCATCCCCAATCTTCATCCGGGGATCAAGAGAACTAAAAGGATTTTGAAAGACTATTTGCATTTCTCGTCGCAATTTCTGCAACTTTTCGCCTTTGAGGGTAGTAATATTCTGCCCCTCAAACAAAATCTTACCGCTCATGGGTGCAATTAATCTGAGCAAAGTTCTGCCCAAAGTGGTTTTACCACAACCCGATTCTCCGACCAATCCCAGAGTTTCTCCTGGATAGACATCAAAAGAAACAGAATTTACAGCCATATTATAGGGTTTTGTCCCACTTAATACCCCCCGCGCCGGGAAACCAACTGTCAAATTGCGAATTTCCAGCAGGGGTTTTTGGGTGGTGAGATTTGTCAATCTTTGGTTAATCTCTTCACTGGTGACATCCCGTGGTTGTACTGGTTCTTTCGCATGAATTACTACCTTTCCGGTTGCATCTTGCTCTGTATTCATATAGTCAGAAACAGTCAACAATTTTTGGGGACGGTGTTCCAAGCTAGGACGACAAGCTACAAGTCCCTTAGTATATGGATGTTGGGGATTAGTAAAAATTTGCTCTGCTGCCCCATATTCGACAATTTTACCTTTATACATCACTGCAACTTGGTCAGCGATTTCCGAAACTAACCCCAAGTCATGGCTGATAAAAATTATGCCCATATCGCGGCTTTGCTGCAATTCCCGCATCAAGTCAATAATTGTTGCTTGTACCGTCACATCCAAAGCTGTGGTAGGTTCATCAGCAATTAACAGTGATGGGTTACAGGAAATAGCCATTGCAATCATCACCCGTTGTAACTGTCCTCCAGAAAGTTGATGAGGATAGCGTTCCAGCATCGATTGTTTGTGTTCTTTTACCAACTGCGCTAGTTGGAACCCATGTGGCTGCGACTTATGAAGATACCGCTGCTGAAGTTCTTCATCACTAGATAAAAGTTTAACTTCTTGCAAAAGTGCGATCGCTATTCTTCGCGCTTCCGTTATACTCACATTCTGATGGCGCATAATTGCTTCCGTCAGCTGAAACCCAATATCATAAACTGGGTTAAGTGAAGTCATCGGTTCTTGAAAAATCATGGCGATATCACCACCTCGGTACAGCTGCATTTCCTGAGGAGGTAAAGCCAATAAATCTAAGGGTTGGGCATTCTTCTGGGGACGAAACCAAATCTCTCCCCCACACACTCTACCGGGATACTGCAACAAACCCATTACAGCTAGGGCTGTAACTGATTTACCACTCCCCGATTCTCCTACTATTCCTAGAGTCTCACCTCGATTTAACTCAAAAGTGATACTATCTACAGCATTAACTTTGCTGCCATCACCGGAAAATTCAACTTGTAGATTGCGAACCTCTAGGACAGTTTCTTTCATGAGTAAGGGGGTATTAAATTTGACTTAAAGTTAACAGATGTTTTCATATTTTTAGGACTTACGCAAAATCATGGAGAAACGAACCGCAAAGACGCAAAGGACGCAAAGAAAGAAGGGTTTGAGAGAGTTTTTGCGTAAGTCCTGATTTTCTTAAGTTAACTCCATATTTTACAACTTAGGTAAAATTTCTGGAATTAAATTACCCGGAACTTTAGATAAAGCCAAATTTTGTCCTTGTATTCCTAACTCATTGTGGAAAGTCCGAATTGCTTTAACTATGTGATTGAAAGTCATTTGATAAGGTTCTGTGTGTTTAGTAAAACCTTTTAATGCTTGCACATGATTTTCTAAAGCTGCTTCTAAATGTTGAGAAATTATTTTTTTGTCGCCAGCAAAGGAGCCATCTATCGCTAATTGATAATGAGCTAATCCCAAGTTATTGTATGTTGCTAACAAATCAAAACTTAAAGCTATACCATTAAGGGAGTGAGCCAAATTAATTGTTTCTTCATAAGCACTGATGCATAATTGCAGAAAATTTTGGCATTCTTCTTTAGATATTTTCGGTAAATTTGCTATATGCCAATAAGCCGTGCCAAGATTATTTTGGGTAGCCGCGCTGGCATTAGGAACATGAGCGGCTGTACGATATTTCAGCGCTTCACAGTAGACATCAATTGCTAATTGTAGGTATTCCATTGGTTTTTCATATTGGGAGAGATTCCAATAAGCAGTACCAATGTTGTTTTGAATCATGCCATACTTCAGCGGTTCCTCTGCGGGTTTGTAATGAACCAGTGCTAAATTATAAGCAGCGATCGCTTTCTGGAGATGTTCTACTGGTTGACTATATTGCCCTAAATGCCAGTAAGCGGTCCCCAAATTATTCTGACAAGCCGCATACTTTAAAGGATCAATTTCTTCTGTACGATAAAGGAGTGCTTGACTATAAGCCGTCACTGCTTGCTGCCAATTTTCCACAGGCTGAGAAAACTTTGCTAAATCACCGTAAGCTGTTGCCAAATTATTCTGCACACGGGCGTAAATTTCCGGTTGGGTATCAGGTGTAATTAATTTGATTGCTAACTGATAAAATTCTATTCCCTGCTCTATATAAGTCTGTCCCTCCCCATTATTTCCCGGCGTGCGGTGTAGCATCCAGTAAAGTGTACCCAAATCATTTAAAATATCTGGAAGTTGTGGCGAAGAGTCGTTATAGCTAACTGCTTCTTGATAAGCAAGAATTGCCACCATTAAGTTTTCTAAACTTGACTGTCCTTGCTCAATGCGGAGACGATATAAATTTCCTAAGTTTTCATAAGCTACTGCTATTTCTGCTCCAGAAGCTTTTTTCTGATGTAGTTGCTCAATTTCCCAGAGCAGTTGGTGTGGTTGCCAGTTATGATATGCATCTTCACCAATATCCTTATTCAGTGTTGCTGTGACTAGCGACTTCAACTCGTCACTAACATACAGCAAAGATGATAATTTGGGGATATCAGTCTCAGTCGCTTTCTGTGGTGTATCTTCAACTTTTTCAGCAGATGGTTTTGTCTGAAAATTATTAATTTCAGTAGCCTGAAAATCTTGAACACCCGCTTCTGGAAATTCTTCTAGGGTGTCAAAATTAGTTACATCTCCACTTCGCCAATTAGACAAATTTTCTGCATCTCGATTATCTATCGCTGGTGTCGGCTCTCCAGCAAATATAAATATACCAGTCCGACAATGCCAAAATTTTGGTGCTGATTGCTGAATAGCATACAACCAAGGACGCGGTAGCCAAAACAGCAAGCTAGATTCCAGAAATCGATTGGATTCTTGGTTAGCAAAATACTGCTCGCTTAAACGGAGATAGTGTAGAAACGAACGTTGTACTGCTACTGATTGTTTAGTTAGCAGTTCTACACCAACAATTTGAAATGCGGGTATTGGTAAAGGACGACCAGGTGTGTCTTTTGATTCTCCCACAATCGGTGGTGGATAATTAGTCAACCATTGATTTATTTGAGCAATGGGATTAGGATCGCTTAAATTTAATCGCAATGTGACTAATCGGGGATAGGCTGGAGTACTAATTGCACCTGCGTTTGCTGGTTGATATAGCACTTGCCCTACAGGATAAGCCAACGTCGAGTGCAACCGAGTAGCTACTTGATTTCTTAAGTGTAAATCATCACATACAGCAAAAAGGATTTGTCGCCGCAAGCCAAGGCTCAAAGCAAGTTTTAGGCGTTGATATACTTGCCTATTCCAAGCAAAAATATCTGTGGATACAGTTTCATTCACACTCATGGTGGCTACAGAGCCGAAAGATAGTATACATCCTGAAGGAATGCATTGAACATCACAGAAAAATCTCATTATTCTGATTTTCTAGTTAATGTTTTCTGCTCAGGATGAATTGAGTTTTAAAGATTTAATATGGTAAACACAAGTATATATTTATACAGTTACAATAATATTATAACAAAATATGAGAAAATTAGGCTCCTCTTCACATTGGAATCTGAGAAGCCAAAAAATTGACCCTTTTAAATTTTGGTTTTAAATTCTGGATTGAAGATTCAAAATCCAAAATCCAAAATCCAAAATTTGGTGATTTACTTAAAGTCGTTCGTCCCTAACCGACTTGGGAAACAGAGAAGGCGACAAAAATTAAGCCACCAACCAAAAGCGCAGCCCCAATTCCTAAGATAATATAGGTACGCTTCTGTCCATCCGTGGGAGGTTCTGCTTGATAAACCTTGGGTTCACGGGCAAAATTATTGAGAAGACCGCCTTCTTCGTTTGTGTAGGGCATGAAGTGATTCCTTGTTATCTTCTTTGACTTTTATGTTACATAATTCTAGATTTACTCTCATAATTATAGACATATCGTTACATTTATTAAAACTAAAAGTTAATTATTCTAGATTCAGGCTCAAGCATTGACAAAATCAATAATATGTGTATTTGAACGCACCTATTGACTAAACAATTCAAAAGAGAGCTAAAGGCGTACCTAAGGGATATAAAATTAAAGACTTCACTAATCAAACTGGATTACTATAGGACTCCTATTTGTTTTTTGTTGGCGCAGCCTGCGCTTTGCGCTTATAAAACTCAGTACACCTGAATTTTATAGAATTCTATTCCCTATTCCCTATTCCCTATTCCCTATTCCCTATTCCCTATTCCCTATTCCCTATTCCCTATTCCCTATTCCCTATTCCCTATTCCCTATTCCCTATTCCCTATTCCCTATTCCCTATTCCCTATTCCCTATTCCCTATTCCCTATTCCCTATTCCCTATTCCCTATTCCCTATTCCCTATTCCCTATTCCCTATTCCCTATTCCCTATTCCCTATTCCCTATTCCCTATTCCCTATTCCCTATTCCCTATTCCCTATTCCCTATTCCCTATTCCCTATTCCCTATTCCCTATTCCCTACCTCAACGAGTAATTTCAGTAATCAAACTGGATTACTATATCAGTTTTCCGGAATAGGATTCATTCCTAATTGAGCGCGAATTGTCATAACTGGAATATCCCAAAACTGATCCCATTTTTGGGCGATGAATTTGCCGCGAGTATGAGAACCTAGATAGTAGCCGCGAGATATTTCTGACATTAAAGGTTGGAGTTTAGCAGGTTGGTAGAGACTAATTAAAACCATACCAAAACTGACAAGCATGATGCTGATAGGAATAGGAGTTTGTGCTAATACAAAAGCTTGTAAACCCAGTTCACCTAATACATCAGTCTCAAATCCTGCGACTACATGATAAATATCATGAGTAGTTCTCCAGAGCATTTTGAGATAAGAAATATCATCAACCACAGGAACTTTTTTATAGAAGTTAGGATCGAATCCCCTAGCTTTCATTTCCGTAGCATAAACATTTCCTAAAGTTCCTTCAGGAAGTTGACTTAATTCATCTAAATTTATTGGTGCTGGTAGCCAGCGTTCTGTAAATAAGGCGTTAATTTCGGAATTTTTCTTAAGTTCATCTACAGCTAATTGTGCTATTTCTGTTTGATCAAGTGCATCTTCAAAATTAAAAATTGGATCAGTTCCATCATATTGGGTTTTCAATGCTCTTGATGCGAGAAATTGAATGTAGGCTAATAGTCCTTTATCGTTATTGTAGGTAATTACATTATCCATGATTATTCTCCGTTGTGAGAAATAGCATCTTCAGGAAAATGAAAATATGCTTCTCCAATTATTGAAGATATGAGAAGTTTGTTTCATGTATCAAAGGGAAGATATTAATTATATGTAAAACCACCAAGGCAAAAAACTGTCCTATCTTTTATAAGCTAAGTGGCATTTAATTAGCATTCTTCCTGTTAATGCAATTACATTATTTATTAATACCTGTATAATTTTAATTACTTAAATCATTTTAATCACAGAAATATCTACATACAATAAATAATATGTTACACTGTTTATAGTGATTTATTGTTTAAATCTCAATCAAAACATCATAATTATGCAAAGAATCTCTATAGAAAACTTTGGACCCGTTAAAAAATTCGAGGCTGATGTTACAGATATAATGCTATTAATTGGTCCCCAAGCAAGTGGTAAAAGCACAATTAGTAAGTCTATTTTTATATTTAAATCTTTAAAAGATGAAATTCTTAATTATATTTATGTGTATGTGAATGTGAATGCTCTAGAAAATTTCTCTTTATCATTAAATAACACAATAAATGATATGGGAAGAAAATTCTTCACATATTTTGGAATTGAAGCAGACCGTAAAGGATTTACTCTAAAATATCAATACTCAAACGAAAAATATATAACCATTTCTGGTTCTAGTATATACAATCAAAAAATCAAAATTAGTTCAACACTTGAACAAGAATTAAATCTGCTAGGTACAGAAATTTTAAATTACAGTTCATTTGCCCAAGCACCAGCGGCTAAAAGATAATGTGCGGCGCGAATTAAACCAGTATTTGTTTGTACACCGATAACTTGTCCTTGCTGTTGTGCGATCGCTTCTACTTTAATCCCATCTTTAAGTTCTACACCCAAAGACTGAGCCGCAGTAAGTAAAACTTGGGCTAAGGCGCGATTGTCAACTTGACCATCTTCAGGATACCACCAGCCACCAATGACATCTGCTCCTAATCCGGGTTGATATAGTCCAATTGCTGATTTGTCTAACCAAAAAGCAGGAGATTGATCATTGGTTCTCATCAAGTTGGTAAAGATAAAGTTGGTAATGAAAGAGAAGCAGTAGAAAGTATTGTTAATAGTAAAAGTTGGATTGATCCAGATCGGATTTCAGCTTATTTTATATCTGAAAATGGCTGTGAATCAATTATTGATGAAGAACTGAAATTAATTAAAGCTGAAAAAATAGATAGCGCATCCAGTATAATTAACAACAAGTTTAATGATTTGTTTAATTTAGATGACTGAGTATGTGTAACGATTTTTTTAGAACAAGTGAATGTAAGGAATTTTGTGATATAAGAAAAAACTTAGTTGTCAAAGATTCTGGAAATAAACAAGAGTATAGAATCACCAATGAAAATGCTAAAGAGATTTGTAAGATCAGGATAGATAGATGTTTAATTAAAGAAGGTGAAAGATGTGACTACTTAATTTTATCCTGTGAAGATAAACTTGCCTTTTTTGTGGAATTAAAAGGACATGATTTAAAAAAAGCAATTACACAAATAGATTCATCTCTAACTAAAGTAATTCATAAAATACAAGATTTTAAAATTTATGCACGTATTGTATTAAATAGAAACCCCACTCCTGATATCAATAGTTCTGTAGAAATTAAACTTAAGAAACGGCTTAAAAAAGTGAATGGTGATAATAGTCTTGAGTTAATTAAATATAAAAGTAAGGTGTTAGAAGAAAGTTTTTAAATAACAAACAATTAGATCCCCGACTTCTTTAAGAAGTCGGGGATCTTTAACTAATTCAACTAAGCAGTAATTGTTCCTGTCACAGGTGAACTAGCACTAGCGTAGTCTTTCCTTGGCATTCTTCCTGCTAAATAAGCCATGCGACCGGCGACAGTTGCTAAATTCATTGCATAAGCCATTGCTGGTGCATTTTGAGCCAGTGCGATCGCACTATTAATTAATAACGCATCTGCTCCCAATTCCATTGCCTCAGAGGCTTCGGAAGGCGCACCAATGCCCGCATCTACTACCACAGGTATATTGGCATTTTCAATAATGATCTGAATATTGGCAGTAGTTTTCAACCCTTGTCCTGAACCGATAGGTGCAGCTAAAGGCATTACCGTTGCACAGCCTACCTCTTCTAAGCGCTTGGCTAACATGGGATCAGCATTAATATAAGGCAATACCGCAAAACCTTCTTTTACCAACTGTTCAGCAGCTTGCAAAGTGCCAATGGGATCTGGTAATAAATATTTAGCATCAGGAATCACTTCTAACTTGACAAAGTTATTATCTTCCTGTCCTAATAATTTCGCCATTTCTCGTCCCAAACGGGCAACGCGAATTGCATCTTCTGCGGTTTGACAACCAGCGGTATTTGGCAACATCCAAATTTTATTCCAATCCAGAGCTTCCGCCAAACCTTCATGTCCCGCTGCTTTAGTTTGGACTCGTCGCACTGCTACAGTGACAATTTGGCAACCACTAGCGGCGACACTGCGCTGCATTTCCTCAATACTGCGATACTTACCAGTTCCCGTCATCAAGCGAGATTTAAAAGTTTTGCCAGCAATAATTAATCCTGAATCTTCAATGTGAAATTCTGATGATGGTAAAGATAAATTGGTAGATAAATTGGTGCGGTTGCCGTTAGTAAAATTAGCAGAATTAGTAAGCATGGATGTAGTGGTAGATGTCTGAGCTTGGAAGCGCGAATAATGAAAATTAGTCAAGAGAGGATCAGCTTTTTGTGACCAAATCAAATCAGCAATGATTGTGGCTGTGACAGGTGCGAGTAAAATTCCGTTGCGGTAATGACCAGTAGCCAAAGTTAAATTGGGACAATGGCTATTGCCCAAGATAGGTAATTCATCGGGTGTAGCTGGACGAAATCCCCACCAAAGTTCTTGAATCGGATAATTCTCTAATTGGGGATAAAGGCGAATTGCGGCTTGGAGTAAGCTTTGAATCCCACCTGGGGTGTTATGGGGAGTAAAGCCCACATCTTCACCGGTTGCACCCAGAATAATAGAACGATTCCGCCGGGGGACAATGTAAATATTTTCACCAAATAAAACCCGTGTTAAGGGTAATTCCGGCAAGAATTCTGGTACTTGCAAACTGAGCATTTGTCCTTTGCGGGGACGTATGGGTAAGGGTAACAGTTCATTTGCCCAAGCACCAGCGGCTAAAAGATAATGTGCGGCGCGAATTAAACCAGTATTTGTTTGTACACCGATAACTTGTCCTTGCTGTTGTGCGATCGCTTCTACTTTAATCCCATCTTTAAGTTCTACACCCAAAGACTGAGCCGCAGTAAGTAAAACTTGGGCTAAGGCGCGATTGTCAACTTGACCATCTTCAGGATACCACCAGCCACCAATGACATCTGCTCCTAATCCGGGTTGATATAGTCCAATTGCTGATTTGTCTAACCAAAAAGCAGGAGATTGATCATTGGTTCTCGTTTCTGGTTGTTGATAAACTGGTGCCAGGATGCCACAAGGCCAATAACCTGTGCTTAAACCAGTCAGTTTTTCGAGTTTAGCAGTCCATTCAGGATATAAGGCACGCGATCGCCAACATAAAGAAAGCATTGCCTCATTGGCGATATTTTCCGCATCAGATGCTAACATCCCGGCAGCAGCGTGGCTGGCAGCAGCAGAGAAATCACGACAAAGCACGGTAACATTCGCCCCGCGCAATTTGAGTTCAATGGCGCAAGCCAAGCCGATTACGCCACCACCAATAATTAAAACGTCACTAGTCATTAGTCATTAGTCATGAGTATATAACTAATAACTTATCAGGGGTCAACAAAGGGCTGGTGATTAGGGAAGAGGTGATTGGGTATTGGATTTTGGATTTTGGATGGTATTTAACTAACTCCAATCTAAAATCTAAAACCTAAAACTCATCTCCCCATCTTTGCCTCCCTAGTACACAACGGCGTAAATAAACCAACCATTAAAAATTACTAAAAAGCTTGTATCATCTGCTTTTTGAATTTTTAATTGTTAATTTTTAATTCCGAGAAAGCGGTACTAGTCACCAGCTACCACAAAGCCCGAATAGGTTGTTTGTCTTGATTTGTGTCACTTGAACCACTGTCTGTTGAGACTGATTGAGTATCAGTGGTGGATGTATCTGTATTGCTTGAAGGTGTATTTTCAGTGGTGGGTGTTGACTCAGTAGAAGTATTATTTTGAGCTACACTGGTGCGGCGGGTTTCACTATCAAGATCGTTACTAGTTGTGGTTTCAGCATCATTTCTAGTAGCGGTTTCAGAATCATTCTTACTAGCAGTTTCAGGATCATTCCTGGTGGCAGTGCTATTAACATTAATATTAGCTGGGAGGACGCTAGAGGCTCTGCGACCAGGGGGAACATTAGCACTTTGTTGCCCGCCCATGGGAAAGTTAATACCTAGCAACGTACCCAGCAAAATCGCCACGCCTCCTGCCATCAAAATCAGGGGTGTCCATCTACCCATCTTGTTTGTCTCCTTTTTAACTTTCTGGTGTCCAAACTAATTGAGAACCTTGACCCCAAAATCCATCAAATTTTGTGACTTTTACATCGCCTAAAACCTGAGTTTGACAAGCTAAACGCAAATCAGTTGTGGGAGAATGGGGAGGAAGCGAACGCCGTGTTTGATCACGCCAATTCGCTACGGATACTTCGCCTTCTACCTTAACCGCACAAGTACCACAACTGCCAAGTCCTCGACAGTTTATGACCTGAGAACCGCCGTTGTAGAGGTCAACACCATTGTCTAACAGAACCTTGCGTAAATTGGCTTGGCTAACACACTCAATGGTTTTACCTTGAGCTATTACCTTGGGCATCTTTAGATTACCAAACTCGCTTTTTGTTGTATATTGGCACATCGCTTCAAAGTTGTCTCTTATGTCTGAGTTTTATGACCACAAATCCCTCTCTTCAACTTTGGCTCTATGACACTACTCTACGAGATGGCACTCAACGGGAAGGACTATCAGTCTCCATAGAAGATAAATTACGCATTGCTCACAAACTTGATCAATTAGGGATTCCCTTTATTGAAGGTGGTTGGCCAGGAGCAAATCCCAAAGATGTACAATTTTTCTGGCAACTCCAGGAAAATCCGCTCAAACAAGCAGAAGTTGTGCCTTTCTGCTCCACTCGTCGCCCTCACACTAAAGCCGCAGATGAACCTATGCTGCAAGCGATTCTGGCTGCGGGTACTCGCTGGGTGACAATTTTTGGCAAATCTTGGGATTTACACGTTACAGCCGGACTCAAGACGAGTTTAGAAGAGAATTTAGCCATGATCCGCGACACAATTGAGTATCTACGCTCTCAAGGACGACGTGTGATCTATGATGCTGAACATTGGTTTGATGGCTACAAGCAAAATCCTGATTATGCTTTACAAACATTAACAGCAGCAATGACATCTGGTGCTGAATGGTTGGTTTTGTGTGATACCAATGGCGGAACTTTACCTCATGAAGTTTCTCAGATTGTGGAATCAGTCATTAGTCATTTGTCATTAGTTATTTGTCAAAAACCAACCCCTAGTCCCCAAATTGGCATTCATACTCATAACGATTCAGAAATGGCTGTAGCTAATGCCTTAGCCGCAGTTATGGCTGGAGCAACGATGGTACAAGGTACAATCAATGGTTATGGGGAACGCTGCGGTAATGCTAATTTGTGTTCTCTGATTCCTAATTTACAGCTAAAGCTTGGTTATAGCTGTATCGGTGAACACCAGCTAAATCAACTTACAGAAGCTAGTCGTTTTGTCAGCGAAGTTGTCAATCTTGCACCTGATGAACACGCACCTTTTGTTGGACTTTCGGCTTTTGCTCATAAAGGTGGTATTCATGTCTCGGCTGTAGAACGTAATCCTTTAACCTATGAACATATTCAGCCGGAACTTGTAGGAAACCAACGTCGCATTGTTATTTCTGAACAGTCTGGTTTAAGCAATGTATTAGCTAAAGCTCGAACTTGTGGAATTGAATTAGATAAGGATCATCCTCAAGCTAGACAAATTCTCCAACGCATGAAGGAATTGGAAAGTCAAGGATATCAATTTGAAGCCGCAGAAGCTAGTTTTATTCTCTTGATGTATGAGGCTTTGGATCGTCGTGAACAGTTTTTTGAGGTGAAAGGTTTTCAAGTACACTGTGATTTAGTGGAGGTGAAAGAAACTACTAATTCTTTAGCCACGGTGAAAGTAGCTGTTAATGGTAAAAATATTCTCGAAGTTGCGGAAGGAAATGGACCAGTTGCAGCTTTAGATGCTGCTTTGCGTAAAGCTTTAGTGAACTTTTATCCCCAAATAGCAGACTTTGAGTTGACTGATTATAAAGTCAGAATTCTCAATGGACATACAGGAACAGCTGCAAAAACCCGCGCTTTAGTAGAATCGGGTAATGGTCAACAACGCTGGACTACTGTAGGGGTTTCTACAAATATTTTGGAAGCTTCCTATCAAGCTGTAGTTGAAGGTTTGGAATATGGTTTATTGTTACATTTCCAAGCAGAAAAGGCGTTGAAGGTTTAGGAGTTTAGATATTTTTATGAGTTGCAAGATGTTGATTAGGTAGTGCTGAGTTTCTTCTTTTATTTACCCCTTTCCGGTGGTGGAGAGGGGTATTGTTTTTTAACGCAGAGGAACGCGGAGGTAAGCGCAGAGGTTCGCGGAGGAGGTGCGAACTGTTGATAAAGTTTTGATTTTCTAATTTATCTAACAGTTCATTTCCAAAAATATCAATGGTGCGTTACCAACAGCATAACGCACCCTACGGATTTACACTTTACATTCTTCCGTGTTGCATAACTTGTTGCAGATGATGGCGAAGTTCTTGTGCTTGCTCAATTTCTGATTGACGCAATTTTTGGAACAATTCTACACAAGGCTGAGAATTAACTTCTTGTGCATCTTGAATGTAACGTTCGTAAGCTTGCACTGCTTCGGCTTTGTTGTGCAGCACGGTGATGAAGTCGTATTCTAAATTACTAATGGGTTGTTGAGATTGCCCGTTACCAGTAGTCATAAATTTACCCTTTTTAAAGTTTCTAATTAATTTATACTCACTCTCAAATAGTCATTCATCTACCTAAAAGCTGAAGGAAAAGTATTAAGGCTGCTGACGCAGCCTCAAGCATTTGGAATTCCAGCTTGCTACTTTTATGGATCGATTTATCTAGCCAGAGAATGATGTATTTTGGCTTATTTATGCAAGAGGTTGGTTTTCGTCACAGGTACGTGAATATCGAAATTCTAGTTCATTTTCCTGTTCTCTACGTCCTTGATGCACAATTGGGCAAAACTTTGTATTAGCACTCATGCAATCCATGTGAGGTGTTTTGGCACAGACTAATAATAGTCCACCGAGAATAAATAATAAGCCACAAATGGCCGCTGTTTGTATTCCCGAAATTTCTAGCACACCATGAACTACTACTTCTCTCAGCACGGAAACAACAGTTACTTCCACTGCTACACCAACAGCAATACTATGCTCTTGTAAGTAAACCATGAGTAGTCGAAATAACTCAACTAGAATCAACACAAATAACATTTTAGCTGTCACTTGTTTGTAGTCTAGTGAATGGGTGAGAGCCGTAAATATTCCCCACAATTGTACTAACATGACTGCAAACAAGGCGAAACAAAGAAAAATGACAATTAAGTCTTGGAAAGCCTCCATGTTGCGAACGATTGCATGACGATCTAACCAACGGTCAAAAAATAAAAATCGACTCTTGAAGCGCTTCTGCGTATGCATTTTCATTCCTATTGGGATTTCGGACTACACCAGCCAGTTAACCCCATTATCTTAATGTTACGTAATATTAAAGGTTCGCACCTCAGCGTAGTTTGTTATTTAAATTGTTATTTATTGTTAGTTAAATTTTGTGTTCGTATTAACAATTTTTCAGTGTTTATTTGCCATTGGGAATTATTCTGAGTTTTATATAAAGCTTGAGCATATTTTAATACTTTTACTGCTTCTGAATATTGCTTTAATTGTATAAACACTAACCCTGCACCATAATAAGCATCAGCATAGTTAGAATTGGCATCGGCTGATTTTCTAAATGCTGCTAATGCTTCGTTAAATTTGCCCTGATTAAACCAAATTGAACCAAGATTATAATGAGCTTCTGCATATTTAGTATTTATAGTAATTGCTTTAATAAAAGCTTCCTTTGCCAGTTCAATTTTGCCTATTTGCAAATAAGACATCCCTAAATGATAGGCTGGTTCTGGGGAATTCTGACTATATATTATTGCTTGTTTAAAAGATGCGATCGCACTATTCCAATCTTTTTGGATTTCTCGTACCAATCCTAAGTTATAATAAGCAAAGCCCAATTGCGGATCTAGTTGTAACGCCCGTTGTAAATAATCAACCGCTAACTGTAAATTATTCCCTTCTAATAATGCACCTCCTAAATTAGCAAAAGCTGGAGCAAATTGAGGATCGGTTTGTGTCGCTTGATAGAATGCGTCTGCAGCGGGTTGTAGTTGTCCAGTTTGTCGCAGTGCTAAACCTAAATTATAATGCGCTGCGGCTAAAGTCGGATCTAATTGTTTTGCTTGACGAAAAGCGGTAATTGCATCTTGGAGTTTTCCCTCCTGAATAGACTGTAAGCCTTTATTTAACCAGTCTAAGGCAATTTGGCGGGAAGTTTGCGCCAGTAGGGGAAGATGGGTAGAAATGGAAATTACTGGTTGAATATTTACACCTAGTACTAGTAAACTTACAAGCCCAAAAATAGGATATTTTTGAGATAAAAACTTAATTATTATTCTAAATAATAACACTTTTCGTACACCTCTAGTATAAATAAGGTTTATCTGCGTTTATCTGCGGTTAATTACTTTTTTTAGACTTTGGGAAACAATCTAGTTAAATGTCCTAGATCAAAAATTGTCTCCCGAACAAATTATTTTACAAAAATTTTAGATTCAGGATAAAACTTAGCATTACTTAACTTTCCTTAAGCTCAATCTTACAACAAGCAACAATTTTTATATCTTTAGATCAAAAGGAGGATAATAAAAAATTAAAGCAGGAATAATTCTCCTGACCAAATAAATGAATTACTCCTGAAAAACACAGAATGCGGTTGAGGGAATCACTGCAAAGGAGAATTTATGAACAAAAAAGTAAAATCCGGTTCGCGGAATGTGGCAATTGTTGGCCATTATTTAAGCGGAAAAAGCACTTTACTAGAAAGTTTGTTATTTGTCACCGGAGCGATTTCTCGCAAAGGTAACGTTAAAGATGGTAACACAGTTGGCGATAGCGCTAACGAAGCACGAGCTCGACGCATGAGTGTTGAGGTATCCGTAGCTAATACCGAATATGAAAATACCAGCTTCACTTTTATAGACTGTCCTGGTTCTATAGAATTTGCCCAAGAAACATATAATGCTTTAATGGGAGTCGATGCGGCAATTGTTCTTTGTGAACCGATACGCGACAGAGTTCTTACCCTAGCGCCATTATTTAAATTCCTTGATGATTGGGAAATTCCCCATATGGCACGGTTGGGATAATATTTCTGCATATTTACCCCAAGCGGAAATGCAGAATTTTATTGTAGAATTGCGATCGCTTACTCTTGGTGTAGGTTCTTTCCATTGGGAACAAGATCATCTCCAAGAAGTACCGGAAAAGCTGGCTGAACGCATTCTAATTAGTAATAGTAAATAATTGTAATCTCGTTCCCAGTCTCTGACTGGGAATGCTATCTGGAAGGTTCTACCTTCCGTTTTTTTATTTTTTATTTCGCGCAAAGGCACAAAGGAGCAAAAACGCAAAGGAAGGAGATAAGTTGAAATAATACTATTTATATTTAGCCCATTCACCATTACTCAAATTCCTCAATGAAGGTAAATCTTGAGTAGCTTTTATAAATATCTCCGTTTCTCCAAACACATCCTCAAGGCTTAATAAATGAATCTTTACCTGCTTATTAATTAGCTTACTTTGAATAGCTTTATTTAAACGAGAACGAAATCCGTCTGTATAACCAACACCAGATAACATTATGCCAATATTAGCTTCATGAGTTATCATATTACCAATCATATCTGCTGTATAAGAAGCATCTAAGATATTTTGGGATAATTTAGATTGAAAATAAATCATATCATTATTTAGTTTGGCATAACCATCTATTCCTCCATCACTTCCAGGTTTTCCTGGTGTTAATCCCAGATAAGCAGCAAAACGTCTACCTAAATCTTGTTTTGCTGCTTCGTTAGAATAAATAATGCCGGTTACTAACGCATCAATTTCTAAGAAATCCATTTTTATTTTTCCTGATTAACAGTTTTAAATTCTCCAACTAATTGTTTATAAAGTAAATTGATACCAACAAACAAACATTCATTGATTCTATCTTTCATATCCAATTGTTCTATTTTGTTTGATGTTTCAGGTGAGAACCTAATTTTACCTGAAAATCTGTCACGGTCTTTTTTAGACATATTCTCTATTGGACTAACCTCTTTTAACTCAGCCTGATACTTTTCTGATTCTTCATCAATTATCTTTTGAATACTTTCTTTATGTTCAGAGAAAAGAAAATGTACGTAACTAATTGCTGATTCTAGAAATAGTTCTTTTCCTAATCTTAGGATTGAAGTTAGTTTCCGTATCTTTTCTAATTCTGAGTTAGTATATCTTAATTCTATATCTGGATTTTGAGTTTCTTGTTTTTCTTCCTCTACTTTTTTTATGCCATTTTCAATAGCATTATCAACTAAAAAATCTTTAATTTGAGTAGTTACTTTATCTTCTCTAGACATAATTAATCTCCCAAGATTATCCATCTAATAAATCAACAAAGTAATCGTATAAATGTTCTAAACCTTCATAGTCCCAAATATATTTCCTGTCTTGATAAATAGCATTTTGCATTTCCTCTTGACAATCATACATTTGATCCGCAACTCTGTATCTTTGAGGTTTCAAATCATCTTCTAATCTGTCAACGATATCATATATAGATGATTGTGATATTCCTAAAGGTACAATAATTACCTGTGGATCATAGCCTACTTTTGTTTCCAATTGAGTAATAACTTTTAGAGTTCTGGGAAGATTACGCAATGCTTTGATTCTTTGAGATTTATTAATTGGTACTAAAATCAAATCCGGGTCATTACTCACTATTGTTTGTACAGTATTTTTTAGAGGACTGTTAATATCTAAAACAATATGATCATATTGACCTTTTAGTAGCTCTTTCGGGATTGCCTCACGCCTTTCATTATACATTACTGTACTATTTTCGTATCTTTCCCAATCTTTTGATTTTTCTGGATTGCGATCAATGTAAAACTGCCAAAAATCTGCCTGATCATCACAATCAACTAGAAGTGTACTATATTGTCTATTAAGAAGAACACCAGCAATATGGACAGCAAGGGTAGTTTTGCCTACACCACCGTCATTATGAGTACAGAGAATAATCAATGGAAATAGCCTCCTGAAAATCTTAAATAGGTATTAAGGTATCCAAATAGAATTTGCAGCAATAACATAATATAACGATTCATGACCAAACCTTAAACCCAATATTATACTTGTATGTTAAGTATATACAACATCTTCACAACACAGGAAAATCATCATGGGCTTTATATTTTCCCTTCTCACAAGTCTCATAGCAAGTCTCATATATCTCCAAACAGGCAAAATCACCAGTGCAAAAACTCAACTTGCAGTACGTGGAATTACCATATTAATTGGTAGTATTACCCTACTAGCTTCAATTTCTAGATTATTAGTGATTGTTCCACCAGGAAATGTGGGTATTATCAACTTATTTGGTAAAGTTGCCGACAATACCCTTGATTCAGGTGTTCACTTAGTTAACCCTTTTGCCAAAGTCCTGAATTTTTCCACTCGTCTTCAAGATATCAAGGAAAACATAGACACAACATCTCAAGAAGGTTTGAGTTTAAATCTTGATGTTAGTCTTCAATATAAACTTGACCCCCAAAAAGCAGCGACAGTATATAAAACAATTGGAACTGATGAAAAACAATTGATTATTTCCAGATTTCGTTCCACAGTCCGCGCTATTACAGCAAACTACCCAGCTAGTGCAATTTACTCCACAAAACGCCAAGAAATAGTTCAAAAAATTGATCAACAACTCACCCAGGAAATACCAAAGTTAGGTTTTATTGTTGACCAAGCACTTTTGAGAAATGTGAAAATGCCGGATACTCTGCAAACAGCAATTCAGCAAAAACTCAAAGCTGAACAAGAAAATGAGCAAATGAAATTCGTATTAGAAAAAGAACGTCAAGAAGCAGAAAGAAAGACCATAGAAGCTAAAGGTATAGCTGATTCTCAAAAAATTATCTCTGGTGGACTGAATAATCAATTATTGCAATTACGCGCAATTGAAGCTACAGAAAAACTCGCTCAATCTAATAATTCTAAAATTGTAGTTATCGGTTCTGAAAAGGGAGGAATGCCTATTTTAATTCAGCCAGATACAGGAAGCACAAAACCCTAGAATGTTCTCTATTTTTGGTTTCCTAAAATCAACTAAACTTAAAACTAGAATTTTATATCATGTCCGCCTAATCACTTATCAAAAAAAAATCTCCGCGTCCCCGCGTCTCCCTGTCTCCGCGTCAGTCCTAATGATAAGTCTTTAACCGAACACGATATTACATATCCCCTATACCGTATTTGTAGGTGGAGTGGAACGAAGCAATCCCCAAAACCTGCATAATTATTTTGTGTTGAGTTTGCCAACCTTAACTCAACTTTGTATCTTGGAAAATGTTTTAATTCAACATGATAAATGCAGAACAGCAGCCTACGATGATTATAGCTTGGCAATTAAGCTAGTTGCTACAATTATTTATTTGTAAATGCGGATGAAAGGACTTGAACCTTCACTCCTTTCGGAACTAGAACCTAAATCTAGCGCGTCTGCCAATTTCGCCACATCCGCATCAGTACTTTATAATAGCATAGCAAATTATAGATGGCAATAGGTAATTGGTGACAGTTATCAGTAAACAGCAAAGAGACTGATAACTGATAACTAATTCTACATGACCGCTATACGGGGTAAACGATGCTTGAAGCCGCAGAGAATTTCCCAAGCAATGGTGTTTAATTGATTTGCCCAATCATCTGCGGATATTTGTTCTTTTCCTTGTTCTCCCAGCAGGGTGACTATTTCTCCTTCTTGCAGATCAGGTATAGAACTTACATCTAACATGATTTGATCCATTGTAATTGTACCAATTTGTGATATGCGCTGACCACGAATTAATACCTGCATTTGATTGGAAAGACTGCGGGGAACACCATCAGCATAACCAATCCCGACAATGGCAAGACGCATTTCTCTGGGTGCGATAAACTGATGTCCATAGCTAACACCAGTTCCCGCAGCAATTGTTTTAACTTGAGTAACTCGCGCTTTGAGTTGTAAAACCGGTTGAAGTTTGATTTTGTTTTTTAAATGGGGTGCGGGGTAGAGTCCGTAAATGGCTAAACCTGCACGCACCATGTCATAGTGTAATTTTGGATCTGCTAAGGTAGCGGCTGAGTTGGCTAAATGCAAGCTGGGGATTTTGATACCTCTGGCTTTGATTTGTGCAATCGCTTCCTCAAATCTGCGATGCTGCTCTTCCATGATTGTAGAATCAGGACTATCTGCTGTTGCTAGATGAGAATAAATGCTGGCAATATCAAGATGAGGTAATCCCTGTACTAATTGCACAAAATCAGCGGCTTCTTGCCAATTTGTACCTAACCGCGACATTCCCGTATCTAATTTGATATGTACAGGTATGGGAGAATTATAGTTTATGGCTTCAAGAGTGTTAGAAAATATTAAAGCTTGTTTAGGGCTGCATATTGTCGGTTGGAGTTTCCAGTGAGCGATCGCTTTAATCTGTTCTTTTGTATTAATTGCCCCTAAAATTAAAATTGGGGATTTTATCCCACCTTCCCGTAACTGGATACCTTCAGGAACTGTCGCTACTCCCAACCAACTTGCACCCGCTTCTAATGCAGTTTTAGCAACTGTTACCGCCCCATGTCCATAGGCATCGGCTTTCACCACCGCCATTAACTGAGTAGGTGGTGATAAAAACCTTAGCAACTGCTTAACATTATATGACAATGCCCCTAAATCAATTTCTACCCAAGCACGCTGAGAAAACCAAGCGTAAGTATCACGCTCTTGACTATCAGCAAAACTAGGGGTTTGTTTGCGACTCAACATCGTACTTCACTCCTCTGTCACCACTGCAAAGCTTGCAAATTATCTGATGATTCTGATTTTGGTCTCTCAAAGCCATATCAATTTAATCAGCAAAGTTTACCGCTTATCCGGTAATTCATACAAGATGGTGGTGAGGTTGAGTTATGAGTTTCCTTCATTAGTAGGGGTAAACCACAATGCTAAACCCTTAGTTCATCACTATAAAATTTATTACTATTACAAAAAAAGGGAATAGGGAATAGGGAATAGGGAATAGATAAGAAACTTTAGTTCTGAGTTTAAAGCTCAGTCAAAAAAAGATGTTTTTTGAAGGAGAGTGGCACGAAAAAAAACAGTGCGGAGCGGCTACGGCTCCGCCTCCGGTCATTATTTCAATCTCATGTTTAAAAACATGAGTTTTTTCTGTTAAGAGTTGCCCGTTAAGAGTTCCCTCTGAAATGCTTAATTGTGAATAATAATTATTAGAAGATAGTTCTTCCTTATCAATTCCATGATAACAAATCGCAAATTAAATGTCAACCCTCAAAAGCTCCTTTATTGCGCTGTTACAGAAAAAGGGGCTTCCAAATAAAAAATACCCCATTGTTTTTAGGGTAGGGGGAAGACAAGTTATTTTGATGTTTATCAAAATTTTAAGTTTCGATTCTTGTTTTTGGCTTGAATTGCACCCTTGACCTTAATTAAGTATTTATACGTAATGCTGCGATTATATTTGAAAAAGTTGATAAAAAGTTTTGCAAACACGACAAAATAGCCGTTACTAAGCAACAAAAATGCAAACAACAGCATCCCCGACTGCTTGAAAAAGTGAGGAATTTAAGTAAATTTCCAAAGTATAAATTATTCTCATCTCTCCAGGAAGGTATATCTGTGTTAAGATATCAAAAACTAATACCTTGAGCTAACATCAATGGGGAAGGTTTTAGTCCTAAACGCCTCTTACGAACCTCTCAACATCACGAGTTGGCGACGTGCCATAGTTTTGTTGATTAAAGGCAAAGCAGAACACGTAGAACATAACGGCAAATTCATCTATTCAGATTTTCCATTGCCAACCGTCATTAGGTTGCGGCATTACGTGCGTGTTCCCTACAAAGAAATTCCTCTCACTCGCCGGAATATATTGCATCGTGACAGTCATACTTGTCAATACTGTGGCTACACAGGTGATGAATTGACCTTAGATCATGTGATGCCGCGCTCGCGTGGAGGAGGAGACACATGGGAGAATATTGTTACTGCCTGTGTACGCTGCAACGTCAAAAAAGGTTGTCGTACACCTCAAGAAGCCCGTATGCCTTTGCGTCATCCACCTCGTCAGCCTCATAGCAGCCTGTATTTTGAGGTGACAAAACATCTGAAGAGTGGACTTCACCAAGAGTGGCAAAAATATGTAATAGGACTTTGACATTAAACATAATCAATCAGACATCAGGAGGATTAAGTCTTCATCTGTAGGTGTTACTATTTGACTTTGGTCAATAGGCTACACCACTATCAGAGGACTTGGCTTGGCTTTTGTGGATCTAGAGCTTGGGGGCGACATTCCTAAAAGCTGGAATATTCTAATTCCCAAAATTCTGGACAGTTAGCAAACAGATTTAAGATTATACCTTATTTTCTTAAGGTATAGATCATTGATGCTCAAATTCATAAAAATTGGCAAACAGTTAGGCTTAAAGGCAGATTTTCCTTCAGAATAGTTGTTAACTGTTCATCAAACATAATAAAAATATATTAGAGCAGCAAGTGTGAAATTTAAAACCCGTGTGAAATTCAGAATTTTTGATTATACCCTAATTCAGAATAAATATTCAAGGCATTTATTAGCTTTTAATAAAAATCTGCTTATTTATTCAATACAAAGACAATGACAAAGATGATGAAATCAAATCCAGTGGGAGCAGTTAGATGTGATTGAGCCAAGTTTATATAGACAGTCTAGGCGGATGTAATCAACCCTTGATAGAATACTAGTTCATCTCGGCGGAAATAAAGCTACCATATCCCTACGAGGAAGCAAGCTACAAAATAGACCGAAAGCCTATGTCGTCAGCTGTTTGAATTTTGAATTCACGGTGGTACTAGTACACAACGGCGTAAATCAACCAACCATTAAAAATTACTAAAAAGCTTGTATCATCTGCTTTTTTAATTTTTAATTGTTAATTTTTAATTCCGAGAAAGCGGTACTAGTGCAGCACAGCAGAAATGACACCATGATTCAAAATCTCTGAAAAGCTTGTTAAATCTGTCTTTTGAATTGTGTATCCTCAATCCTATCGTGAGGCTATTTTGAATTCTGTCAAGCAATACTTATAACCAAAAATAGACCACCATACGCAGTGCCAATAATCCGGTTTTTTGCCAAGATCATAGATGTGTGGCAAAACCAGTGATGCACCGATGGAAATATCTCTGAAGGCATAATACGAGCCATCACGCTTCAACCAAAATTCCTTATGTACTTGAATTCTTCACTTACTCAATTTGAGAATTTGTCATTAGAACCGAACCCGGAGGAAGTTGACATAGATAAAGAATCAATTGAACTTCCACTACTGACGCGACCGTCCTTACCACCGTCACCGAATGGTGATGGAAGTATTTATTTAGCACAACGTGGTAATTCCCTGGCTGGTCAGAAATCAGAAGAGTTGCAAAAAACCCTTCTTGGACATCGGCATGAGCGTCAGTTAGTAATTTTACAGGATTTTCCAGATCCTGACGCGCTTTCTTGTGCTTGGGCTTATCAGTTAATCGCGCAGCAATACGATATCAAGTGTGAAATTATTTATGCTGGGACTTTAAGTCACCAAGAGAACATAGCTTTAGTTAAGCTGACAAACTTACCGGCTCAACGCTGGACAATGCAAAACCTGAAAACTAAAGATTTATCATCTTATCAAGGATTTGTATTGATTGATAACCAGGGAACTACGTCGCAACTATTACCAGCAGTACAACAGGCTGGAATTCCTCTAGTTGTCCTGGTTGATCATCATAGTTTGCAGGGGGAACTCAAAGCCGAGTTTTTCGATATCCGTCCTTACGCGCGAGCAACTGCAACTATTTTTACTCAGTATTTACAAGCGGGGATACTGAAATTAGATAGCAGCATTAGCCAACACGTTAAATGTGCAACTGCTTTGATGCATGGCTTGCGTTCGGATACGAATCGGTTAATGCAAGCCCAAGAAGAAGACTTTATGGCAGCTGCGTATTTGAGCCGATTTTATGACGCTCAGTTGCTCAATGCCATTTTACAGGCGAATCGTTCCAAGCGGGTGATGGATGTGATCGAGCGATCGCTTAAAAACCGCATTGTCCAAAATAACTTTTCCATAGCCGGCGTTGGTTATTTACGCTACGACGACAGAGACGCGATTCCCCAAGCGGCTGATTTTCTGGTGACAGAAGAAAACGTCCATACAGCTGTAGTGTACGGGATAGTTCATGATGAAGATGACGAACTAGAAGTAGTCATAGGTTCCCTGAGAACCACAAAACTTACCTTAGACCCTGATGAATTTATCAAAGAAGCCTTTGGACAAGATAGTGCGGGGCGGTTTTTTGGTGGTGGACGCACTGGTGCTGGTGGCTTTGAAATTCCAATGGGTTTCTTATCTGGGGGAAATGAAAATTCTACTTATGCCAAAATGAAATGGGAAGTTTTTGATTCACAAATTAAGCAAAAGCTGCTGAGGTTAGTGAATCCTAGAGATAACCCAATTCAATCTTAGAATATGCCTGGCGCTCAATTACAAGTTTGAGCGCTTATACTACTTATTAAAGAGCGAGTCGAGAGGCCATTGAAACTAATTTATTTGTTTAATTTCCTTAATTTTTTCCAAACGTCCTTTTACAAACTTGGATAATTTGACTGCAAAAACCGTACTTAGGCTAGAGCAAGTTAATCTGTTTACAAAGCTGAAAAGTCAGGTTCAGAGCAATTTGCCAGGATATCCCATTTTACAGAATATTTCCTTTGAGGTGTTTTCAGGCGATCGCATTACCATTGTCGGTACTGCTGGTGCTGGTAAAACTTCATTATTCCGTCTCATTAACCGCTTAAATGAACCCAGTAGCGGTAAAATTTATTTAGAAAATCAAGAATATCGCCAAATTCCGATTATTCAGCTACGTCAAGAAGTGACGCTGTTACAGCAAGAAATTAAGCTGTTGGGGATGACAGTTAGGGAAGCCTTGGCTTATCCTTTAGTTTTGCGTGGCTTGTCTAAGCTGGAAATTCAGGAAAGAATCAGTTATTGGCAAGAACAACTGCAAATTCCTGATGAATGGTTAGGACGAACCGAAGTACAACTTTCAGCCGGACAAAGACAGTTAGTTGCGATCGCTCGTACCTTGGTCATCCAACCCAAAATCTTGCTTTTAGACGAACCTACGAGCGCCTTAGACCCTGGTAAGGCTTCCCGTATTATCAACATCATCACCCAACTAACTCAACCCCCGACAACAGCGATTTTGATGGTAAACCACCAATTTGACCTAGCCCAAGAATTTAGCACCCGGTTATTACATCTCCAGCAAGGTCAATTATTGGTAAACCAACCAACCGCTGAGATAGACTGGGAGGACTTAAAAGCCAGCTTAATAGAAGCTGAAATTCAAGCATCTGAGGAGTGGTAATTGGTCATTTTCTCCGCGTCTCCGTTTCCCCGTGTCACCCCATCACCCATTTAAGAGATTTGAGTAGCAAGGGTAGAACGTGGATTACTGAATCTCTCTTTAGCTAACTTTGTTTGTGATTGCGGAACATTAGCATTCAAAGTTTCTATGTTAAATCGGTATCCCACATTGCGGATAGTTTGGATTAAGCTGGGTTGACGCGGATCAAGTTCCACCTTTTTCCGCAGTGATAAAACGTGAGTATCAATGGTACGGGGATTATCAATAGCGTCAGGCCAAGCACGACGCAGTAATTCCGATCTACTCAAAGGTACTCCCCCAGCTTGCGCCAAAACATACAGCAAACTAAATTCTTGGGGTGTTAAATCGATAAACTCCCCTTGAAAACGGACACGGCGCTGAACCAAATCGATTTGCAAAGTGCCATAATCCAAGTAAGCTGGTGCAGTTGGTGTGCGGTTGCGACGAATCAGTGCCTCTACCCTAGCCAAAAACTCTTGCATTCCAAAAGGTTTGCTCAAGTAATCATCTGCTCCTGCTTTTAAGCCTGCAACAATATCAGCTTCATTATTACGGGCAGATAGCATTAAAATTAGAGGCTGTTGCTGACGATTTAACCAACGACAAAACTCGATCCCATCACCATCTGGCAAATCCGCATCTAGAATGACTAGCGTCGGTTGATGACTTAGGAACACTTCCCTTGCTTGATAAATACTGGCGGCTTGATGTACTCGGTATTCCAGTTGTTGCAAGTGCCAACCAAGCAACGACCTCAGATGGGGATTCCCCTCAACGATTTCAATACAAACCGAACCCACAGTGGCAAGACCCCTTAGCGTCGATGACTTTCAAATTAACAATCTCAAGCTCAAGGTTTTGTAGCCTTTGTTACTTCAACTGATAGAATCTTTATATTTACTCCTATAAAACCTTGCAATAAATTTAATTTTCCCTTTGCCTACCGCATTCTTTAGGGAATTTGAAATAAAAAATATCCTATCGTTGTTAGGGCAGGGAGAGGAAAAATCGTTTTGATTCTGTGAAGTTGGATAATTTGTGTTTTGGATTTCCCCTAGTAAGTTTCTTAATTTTGGTCAGAGTCTTGGGAAAAGTTTTTACTAATTGGTGGAAAAGCGATCTTGAAAACAAGCGCGCTAAACCTGAAATGCCTATCAACCTCGGCTGCATATTTCATTTTGTAGTCATTATAAGCTGTAACTACAAAGTATAAAATAAAGCTGTTAACAGGTAAAATCCTAAAAATAGCTTACCAAATAATTATATTTTAGCTTTTTTAGAATAGTATGTAATTAGATTTTTAGCTGCTGGGGGGTCTCACCCAACGTCAAAATATTAACTTTAGGTTAATACTTAAGGAGGAAGTCATACTTCACTTTTGAGTGTATATCGTTTACAATTCTCATTCCCAAGAGATAAACACAGCAGTTATGCTCCAAGACACACAAACCATCCGTTATTACCAAAGACTTACTGACGCCTTCGTCGAGCTATGGAATCGCGGTTATCGTATGGATGATATGCGGATGTATTTGGATGGATATCTAGCCGCGCTGAGACAAGGTAACACTATTGATCCTTATCTAATTCACCGCCTAGAAGAAGAAGCTAGCCGCTACTTGTACGATGCATCAAACTTTGCCATGACACAACCAGAGCCAGAAAGACAACACGGCTACTACTAAACACCAACGGTGTTACAAGTAGCAACTTGTAGATTACCGCAGATTATTTTAGCACAATTCCTGCGTTGGTCAACGGGGTGCATCGGTATGAAATTTTGTAAATATTGTACTCATGAAGAATATCCCCTCAGTGTTACGCGACTGAGGGGACTTTTGGCTCGTTCTTTCCAGATGTAAACGGCAATGGATTGCGACTCCACCAGCTATTGTCAAAAAAAGATGAATAAGCATATATAGCGATTCCAAAGGAGTCATGAACACATATTTGATAGTGGATGTTGGGTTAAGATGCAGTTTGGTGATTTATCTGTGAGCGTTATAAGTTAAGTACCGCGTCTAACCCAACCGACAATATTTTTACTTATGTCAAATAACGATAAATGAATATATAGAGATTTACTCATTTAAATATCTATGTGTATAATACTGTTGTTATTTTTATATTTAAAGTTTACATTTATACATGATGTGTAGATGTATATTTGCAGAGCCGAAATTCAGCTAATCATTGGTTGGTTGTTTAATTGGCAATAAATCTGTGAAGCCAGCAAAATTTTTCATGTTAGGGAAACGATGAATTAATCGTCTCTTAACTATTTTGTGTGGTGTGGCATGGCATATTAAGATAATGTTTGAATAGTGATTAGTGAGGTATTAAAAAAAATTATTCCCTCGTTGATAAGGAGGCATAGAGGGGTTATGGATATAACCTAATATGTAACCAACAGTGTCTAAGATATGGAGCTAATTAACCTAACTCTTAGTAAAACCTCAGATCTAAATTCTCTAAATTGACCGTAGCTATGATAAAAATTCTTGATTCTACCCTTAGAGAAGGAGAACAAACTCCTGGAGTTTATTTTTCTCCTGAAAAAAAATTGATAATTGCTCAGTTTTTAGATCAAATCGGAATTGATATTATCGAAGTAGGTAATCCAGCAGTTGACAGCGATATTGCTTTAGCTATCAATCGAATTTCTCAAGCAGGTTTAAAAGCGAAGATAGGCGCACATTCACTTTGTAAAATAGATAATGTCCAAAAAGCGCTAGATTGTGGGATAGATTTTTTAGGTGTCTTTTTTAGTGTTTCCAAAAAGCGATTGTACCAAGACTACAACATCAGTTTAGAAGCAGCAATTGATAAAATTGTGGAAGTGATAAATTTTGCCAGAGAGCAGAAAAATGATTTATTGATTAGGTATACACCAGAAGATACAGTTCGCTCACCTATAGAAAATGTGATTGCAGCAGCAAGCGCAGCAGTCAAAGCAGGAGTCAATATAATTAGCATAGCTGATACAACAGGCTATACAAATCCTTTTCATCCCCAACGCAGTATTTATAATTTTGTAAAAACTCTGAAAGAAGAACTAAACCAACAAGATTTACATCCACAAATAGAAGTTCATTGCCACAACGATAAAGGTTTGGCTTTAGCGAATGCACTGGATGCTTATAGAGCCGGGGCTGACATTATTGATGTTAGTGTCATGGGACTAGGAGAAAGAGCAGGTATTGTAGATTTAGGAGAATTACTCATAAACTTAAGAGAGATGGGTGAAGAAGGAAATCATTGGCAACTAGGATATTTACAAGATTTATACAATTTTGTGAGTGAACATTCTCATATCTCAATTCCTCCTCATCAACCAATAACTGGTAAAAATGCCTTTACACACTATGCCGGTGTTCATGTAAAAGCTGTAGCCAAAGATGAGATGCTTTATCAAAGTTTAAATCCACAAATTCTAGGAAAAAAAAGCAGCTTGGCATTAGGGATGCAATCAGGATACACTGCTGTTGAACTAGCTATGAAGCAAATTGGCAGAGAGGAATTGACTAAAAACAAAGATTTAGTAGCTAAGATTCTCCTGGAAATTAAAGTAATTGCTAAAAGGGGTACTCCGATTGATATTGAAAAGGAACTACCAGAAATTGTAGATCGCTGTAATATTAAACAGCTGATGACGAAGATGATTTCAGGTTAATGAGCAAAAATTTGAGGTGTTTAGTTTGAAAACTAAAGTCTAAAATAGAAAAGCTGGAGAATAAAGCAGGTAATTTGGTTAACTAGAGGAAATGGTAGTAATTTCAAAACCCCAGGAAGATAAATCTCAGGAGTTCAGCCAAAAAACAAAATCGTCTGGAAAATGGTGGGCGATAGTGGGTATTAGTATTGGTGTGTTTATTTTTGCCTTGGATGTCTACATCATCAACTTGGCTTTGCCAATTATGGTGGAATCACTCCACACCAGTTTTGCGACCATTCAATGGGTGGTATTAAGTTATCTGTTAGCGATCGCTATTTTTGTGCTGAGTGCCGCTAAATTGGGCGATATGTGGAGCAAAAAACAGCTTTACATAGGGGGACTCATAGTATTCACCGTCAGTTCATTACTGTGTGGACTAGCCCCAAATGTGGGCTATTTGATCGCTTTTCGCGCTCTCCAGGGACTAGGTGCTGCGTTTATCTCTGGACTGGGAACAGCAATGATTGTCGAAATATTTCCACCAGAAGAACGAGGACTAGGCTTAGGTATCAGAGCCGGAGTTTTTGGACTGGGAATTATGTTAGGGCCAACAGTGGGAGGACTGCTAATTAGTTGGGGTGACTGGCCATTAATCTTTTTAATCAATGTGCCGATTGGGATTATTGCCTGTTTTATTGTGGCTTATCTTGTCCCACCTTCTTTTGTCAGCGGGACTAAACAGAAATTTGATGTTATTGGCACATTAATTCTGACTCTAACTTTGACTTGTTTTACACTTGGTATCACATTTTTACAAAGTGAAGGATTTGGCTCTCATATAGCTTTGAAATTCCTAGTTTTATCTGCCATTAGTTTTGGTTGTTTTTTAATAGTAGAAGCACGATTATCAGAACCAATGCTAGAATTGAGCATTTTTCAATCTCTAGATTTCAGCCTTGGTTTAGTGTTGAGGTTTTTGGGTAATTTCGTGATGGCAGGTGTGATCTTGATACTGCCTTTCTTTTTGAAATTAGTTAAGCAATATCCCACTGAAAAAGCAGGCTTATTACTGGCAGTACCACCAATTATAATTGTGTTGATAGCACCAATTGCGGGAATTCTTTCTGACCGCTACGGCTCGCGGATAATTAGTTTAATCGGACTAGTATTAATGGCGATAGGCTGCTTATTAGTTAGTACATTTGATAGTGGATTAACTTTATCAAACTATATTGTTGGGATTATTCCCTATGGTTTAGGTGTGGGAATGTTTCAATCGCCCAATAATAGCGCCATTATGGGAGCCGCACCACAAGATCGCTTAGGTATTGCTTCAGGTTTATTATCCTTATCACGGATTTTAGGGCAAACAGCAGGTGTGCCATTAGTGGGGGCGGCGTTTTCTTTTTTTACCATTAACAGTGCTAATCTTGAAGCAAATATAGATGTCACAAATGCACCTATTGAGGCATTAGTTTTAGGTATACAGATTACCTTTCGCGTCGTTGCTGCCCTGTTGTTGCTTTCCACAATCGTTGCATCTGGGGTATGGTGGCTAGAGAAAAAGAATTTTATTTTTTCATATTCAAATCCACAAAAAAGCCCCTGAAAATGGAAATATACCAATTTTTCAAAGGCAATAAAACTGTTAAAAATCTGAGGAAGATATTAGGAAGCTAGAGCAACTTCGACTTTTTGCTGCAATTCACCACTTTGATACAGTGTAATCAAAATATCAGAACCACCAACAAATTCACCATTAATATATACTTGGGGAATTGTCGGCCAGTTGGAATATTCTTTAATTCCCTGACGAATATCTTGATCGGAAAGAACGTCAACTGTCTCAAAAGGAACTCCCAATGTATTGAGAATCTGGACTACATTGTTGGAGAAACCACATTGAGGCATCAATTTGTTTCCCTTCATGAAAACCATAATCTTGTTTCTTTGTACCAAGTTATCAATTTTCTCTTGAACTTCTGGGGTCATGGTTTTTTGTTTCCTTTGTTGTTGATAATCAATGATCAATAGTTAATTGACACTAGTAAGGGGCGGTTCCTAGTCAAGCTTGGGGAGTAGATGTTTTAAGAGCCAACGCATGAATCGCTTCGGTTGACATAGCTTGCTGTAACGCACCATAAACTAACTGGTGTTGTTGTACCAGTCCCTTACCTGCAAACTGCGATGAAACTACTGTCACCTGATAGTGATCACCACCACCAGTCAAGTCCTGTACCTGAACTTGAGCATCTGGCAGTTCCGCCTTAATCATTGCTTCAACCTGCTGCGGAGTAATCATCGCCATTCCTGAAAAAACTTACTTCTCTATTATTAACAGATATAGAGGAAATGCTTGGGGGAAATGGAGATAGGGGGATGGGGGGATGGGGAGATGGGGAGATGGGGAGATGGGGAGATGGGGAGATGGGGAGATGGGGAGATGGGGAGATGGGGAGATGGGGAGATGGGGAGATGGGGAGATGGGGAGATGGGGAGATGGGGAGATGGGGAGATGGGGAGATGGGGAGATGGGGAGATGGGGAGATGGGGAGATGGGGAGATGGGGAGATGGGGAGATGGGGAGATGGGGAGATGGGGAGATGGGGAGATGGGGAGATGGGGAGATGGGGAGATGGGGAGATGGGGAGATGGGGAGATGGGGAGATGGGGAGATGGGGAGATGGGGAGATGGGGAGATGGGGAGATGGGGAGATGGGGAGATGGGGAGATGGGGAGATGGGGAGATGGGGAGATGGGGAGATGGGGAGATGGGGAGATGGGGAGATGGGGAGATGGGGAGATGGGGAGATGGGGAGATGGGGAGATGGGGAGATGGGGAGAGTATTTATATTTCTTCTTCCTGCCCCCTGCACCCTGCCCCCTGCATTCTATTACCTATCACCTGTCACCTATTACTTAGTGCCTTGTCGAGGATAAGCTAGATCGACAAAACCCAATTCAAATAACTGTTGATAGGCTTTCTTGCCTAATTCGCGTGTGGGATTTTGACTTTTAATAATTTGAATTAACAAAGGAACGGCTAATTCTGGCTGATTTAGCGCCCGATGAACTAGTGCTAGGCGATAGGTAGCATCATCTCTGAGTTGGGCGGTGTCTAGGGCTTTTTTGCGATGGGAATCGGATACTCTGTTATCAATTCCCGAAAAGCTAGAGTTGAGATCCTGATAAAAATTAGATAGTTGATTAAAAACTTGACGTGCTTCCTGGAGTTTCTTAGCAGCTACGTCATATTTTTGAGCAGAAACGGCCTCGTCTGACTCTTTCAAAAGTCGCTGTCCTCCTTCAATGCTCAAGATGCTGTTGCTTTTACTAGTGGGACGGAGGGTATTAGGATCGTTAGGATCTAGAGGTTGTGCTGGGATATTATTGCCGGGTTGCTGAATTACCTGAGCATGAACAGGTGATAGCAGGCTCATAACAGTAATGAGAGAGAGGGAAGTGAACCGAATTAAGGAAGCAGCAGCAAGGTTCATGGGGTCAATTATTGCAACAAGTCTATAGAAAATGTATGGAAACTTCGGGTATCTTAACTCTGTTTGTGTCTCAGATACAGCAAAACCGCACAATAAGTTTCTCTGATTTAGACTGGAAATCGGTTTAATAGAGTTCCCAGTCCCCTGCACATTAACTAAAAAATATTTCCTATGAGTGATTCCTTGGATTCTCAACCCACAGGTTTACCCGCAAGCAACCTAGAAGTGACTTTACAACGCGGTGGAGAAGAGTTAATTCTAGAAAAAGCTTTGTATCGCTTCACCATTCGTCCAAGTGCTGACTTTCCTCGTGAGCAATTATCTCAGGTTGCTTGGGGTGTTTGGCAGCGTAGTATCCCCAATGCCAACCTAGAACTATTCACTGTTGAACCTGGCCAGTTAGAGACGGCGATGTCTCAAGCACGGGCTAAGGAAACCGTGGATTTTGCCAGTCATGTGTACAAATTTAGGGATAATCCGGGAACTTACGTTTATCTGAGTGACCAAATTACAATTCAATTTGCGACATGGGTTGACGCGGCCAAAATAAATGTTATCGCTACCACATTTCACTTAATACAAGATCAAGCCGTATTCGGTATACCCAACACTTTTGTATTTCTCGTCAGTAAACAAGCCACAGAAAACCCCATCAAAATTACCAACCAGTTGCAAAGACTTCCAGAAGTTTTAGCTGCTGAACCAAATATTTTTATCCAACAGGAACCACATTACAAACCTAGTGATTCCCTGTATTCCCAGCAATGGTATCTCAATCATAATGGTGGTAATCAGTTGGGGGTGGGTTCTCATATTGCTGTAGAACAAGCTTGGGATATCACTCGCGGTATCCGTTCTGTAGTTGTGGCAGTGGTGGATGATTCTTTTGATTTGAATCACCCAGATTTTCAAGGTATGGGTAAAGTTGTTGCTCCCAGAGATTTGAAGGAAAATGATTTTTTACCTTTACCTGGGGAAAAAGAAACTAGTCATGGTACTGCTTGTGCGGGGATAGCGATAGCTGAAGAAAATGGTGCGGGAATTGTTGGGGTTGCTCCCGGTTGTGCATTCATGCCGATTCGCACGACAGGATTTTTAGATGATCAAGCTATTGAGGATATATTTAATTGGGCAATTAATCAGGGCGCTCATGTAATTTCTTGTAGCTGGGGAGCGTCTGCTGTTTATTTTCCTCTGTCTTTACGTCAAAAGGCGGCTATTACCCGTGCTGCAACTATGGGGCGTAATGGTAAGGGATGTGTGATTGTGTTTGCGGCAGGTAATGCTAATCGTCCAATTGACGGTAGTGTAAATGAGCAAAATTGGCCGAAGAATATTTTACAAGGTAAGACGGCTTGGTTAAGTGGTTTTGCTATTCATCCAGATGTGATTGCTGTGTCTGCTTCTACGAGTTTGAATAAAAAAGCTGCTTATAGTAATTGGGGCGCGAATGTTTCTGTGTGTGCGCCTAGTAATAATGCCCCACCGGGGATGTGGTTTCAGGAAATGGGTTTTCTTTATACACAACCAACTATCACGACTTCTATTTCTGGTTTGGGAATTTTCACTACAGATCAATTGGGTGCTGCTGGTTATGACCCTAGTAATTTTACCAAAAATTTTGGCGGTACTTCTAGTGCGACTCCCGTGGTGGCAGGGGTAGCGGGGTTGATTTTGTCAGCTAATCCTGATTTGACGGCTCAACAAGTTAACCGGATTTTGCAAGAAACTACTGATAAAATTGTTGATCCTGAACCAGATCCGCAATTAGGTTTGCGTGGGGGTAGTTATGATAGTAACGGTCATTGTCTCTGGTTTGGCTATGGTAAGGTAAATGCGGCTAAGGCTGTACGTGCAGCGCAGCAGTTGCTGACAGTTGTATCAGGTCTGAGTAAAGAAGTGCAGGGTGAGAATAAAGCCCAAGTTACTATTCCTGATAATGATAAACGGGGGGTGAAAAGTGCGATCGCTCTTAATGAATCGGGAACTATTGCAGATATTCAGGTGACGGTGAATATCACCCATGATTTTTTAGGGGATTTAGAAGTTTATTTGATTGCTCCCAATAATCAACAAGTTTTATTACAGAGCCGGATTTTAGGTAGACGGACTCAGTTACAAAATACTTATACAGTGCGATCGCATCCCGTCCTCAAGCAGTTACTTTCCTTTCCAGCTAAAGGACTTTGGCAATTACAAGTTATTGATTATTCACCCCAAGATATAGGAAAACTCAATAGTTGGGAATTGGTAATAGGGTATACTAAAAACGGTTAATATAGCAGGAGTCAGGAGTCAGGAGTCAGGAGTCAGGAGAGATTGGCTACTGGCAGCATTTTATGGTCAACAACAGTTATCCAAAGAAGTCTTACACACTCACAGTCGTGAAGCAGTCCGCGTTATCCAACGTACTTATCAACAGCGACACTGCCCTCTTGTTAAATTGCGGATTTTACCAATAGCCGCACCAATAATGTTGACCTATGGTAATCTACCGCGTACAGCCCGGATAGTCGTGAGTCAAGGTTTGTTAAACCAACTAGGGGATGATGAAATAGCCACTATTTACGCCTTGGGACTAGGACAGATTCATAGATGGGACTTTTTTGTCATGTCCTTGGTGCTACTGGTGACATTGCCGTTTTACGAATTATATCAGCGAGCCTCAGCATGGGGAAACAACGGCCAACAACCGATCTGGCGCTGGACAGCTACAGGCTTAAGTTGTGTGTGCTATGGAATTTGGTGTTTACTGACCGGTACAGCCTTGCTTAACTCCCGGTTTCGGCTGGATTATAGCGATCGCCACGCCGCTGAAATTACAGGTAATCCCAATGGGCTAATTCGGGCTTTACTCAAAATTGCCATTGGTGTTGCTCCACGCTGCGCTATCAGCAAGCCCTATTTAAGAATTGGACATTTCTGCAAAGTTTCTAGAGGAAATTTCTGATTCTTGATGACTTAATTGTTGTAACTTATTTGTTAAATCTGCTGTGAGACGTTTAGCACCTTTTTTTAAACTTCCATTCATGTAATCTGTAACTTGAATGGGTTCACCGATATGCAGGTTCACATCTGTACCCCAATTAGGATAAGGTTGACTATAGTTAATGGCAATGGGTATTATTTTTACTTCTAAACCTGGGTGAATAGATTCAGCACTTAAAGCTAAACGGGCAATTCCCGGCTTTAAGGTGTGAACTTTGTAATCACGATAAATTCCGCCTTCGGGATAAATAACTAACATTTCGCCCTCTGCCATTAACTCTACTGCATGACGCAGAGTTGCGATCGCCGGACGTTGAATATCAACAGGGAAACCTCCCATTCGCAGAACAAACCAGCCTTGTATTCCCTGACACTCTGTATTTGTTGTCATAAATCGCATATCTCGACCAGTGACACAACGACCAGTAGCGTAAGGTAACAATAATGAATCCCAGCGAGAACGGTGGGTAGGTGCAAGAATAATGGGGCCTTTTTTGGGGATATTTTCCTGGCCAGTGATATGAATATGACCAAAAAACAAGGGTAAAACTAAGTTTTGTCCCAAACAATATGCCAGAGGAGTTAACCAAGGAGAAACCCGTGAAGTATTAGAAGCCACCTGATGGTTTACAGGTGTAGGTGTATTTGTTAATTGGGATTGAGAGGTGTGAGAATCAGAGTAAATTTCCATCATGACGGTGGCTGCTAGTTAGCGGGTAAAATGTGACGCAAACTGGATTATGTCCACCGTAGATTTTCTTGAGTAACTTGTGTCTTGTGATCTGGACAGTTTGACCTTTGTCTGTTAATTTTTCGGCCGCCGTTTAGTCGCAAACCAAGTTTGTAATTGCTGCCGACAGGCTGATTCTAGAATACCTCCCAGCACTTGTAGACGGTGATTAGAAGCGGGGCTATCAGGGATGTTGATAACAGTGCGAATTGCGCCAGTTTTGGTATCGTCTACTCCATAGACAATTGTTGCTAAACGTGCATGAGCGATCGCACCGGCACACATAGGACAAGGTTCTAGAGTGACGTAAAGAGTACATTGGTGCAAACGCCAACTTTGCAAGTTTTTAGCAGCTGCCCGAATAGCGATAATTTCTGCGTGAGCGGTGGGGTCTTTGTCTCGTTCTTTACGATTTTCCCCTTCAGCGATTAATTTACCATCTGGGTCAATAATCACGGCTCCAACGGGAACTTCACCTGCTTCTCCTGCTATTTGTGCTAATTCCCAGGCATGATTCATCCATTTTTGGTGATTGGTCATTAGTTATTATAGGAATCCGGTTTGGTTTCTGTTCGCGGTAGCGTGCCGTAGGCATATTTACTCGTAGAGGTAGGGAACTCTTAACAGGGAACTCTTAACAGAGAAGAAGGAATCAAGGTATACGGAGTTCTGTAAGCGCAAAGCGCAGGCTGCGCCAACAAAATTCAAATAGGAGTCCTATAGTTGTTAGTTATTAGTTATTAAGCTGATAAACCTTTAATTTGCATAATTAGGGCAGGCAGGATGCCTACCTCTCAAGAGTCTTGCTTCTGGGCAATATGCAGGTTGAATGTCCAACAGCTTGTTTATTTATCATTCTTGGCTTTGATATGCTCTAGGCTGCGACCTAAAAGAGAGTGAAGAAAAGTGAAAAAGTTGAGGTTTATTGCTATTTATAAGCCACAAAATGGACTATAGGTTTAAGTTTAGGAAACATGGAATATAAGGGTTTAAGGTATGGACGTAAACTAGCTCCTCCCAAAAACTGAGTATGCACTGTCTTAAATCCAATTCTAATTAAAAATGACTCGACCTCTTGCCAAGTGTACTCTCTCATGTGTCCAAAAAAGCCGAATTTATTGAGTAAATCAAATTCATCATAGATTGAATTAGTTGTACAAGTGTATGCCTGTCCCTTGAACAAGAAATTATAGATTCCATTAACTGAATGCAAATTTGGAGTAGAGAGCAAAAGAAATCCACCTGGCTTTACCAGCCTATACATTTCTGAACAGGTGTGAATTGGATTAATTCTCAAATGCTCGAAAACTTCTGTTAAAATTACCACATCATAGCTCTCATCTTCTAAGGGAATTCGCTCTTGCTCAATATCAGCCTGGATGACAGATAAATTATATTTGTCAGTTACATCCACGAAACTTTCAGGACAAAGATCAACTCCCAAGCAATCAATTTTCAGCTTTGTGAGGGTAGCAGTTAAAAATGGGGGATTACAACCAACATCAAGAATACAAGGATCAGAAAGATTGGATATCTTGTCCAACAAGATCCTAAAAGTTTCGTGGATTCTAAAACCTTGAAGATGCCAATAATGTTTATAACCCCAACGGGAAGATTCCATTAATTGAATTAATTCAAATGCCGTATCATCGAGAATTTTTGAGATTTCCATATTGAATACCACACATCCTTGATAAGTGTATTGGGTATTGGGCAAAAACAATTATTTTATTCTCCCCTGCTCCCTGCCCCATGCTTTCCCGACTCCCTACAGCCTACACCTTACACTCTACACTCCTGTCACCTCAGCTAACAATGGATCTAATTGACCTTTTGTGTCTAACTCATACAGGTCATCACAACCGCCTATGTGTTGATTATTAATGAAAATCTGGGGGACGCTGCGGCGACCGTTGGCTCGTTCTGCCATGTTTGCTCTGGCTGTTTCGTCACCGTCAATTTTGTATTCGGTGAATTTAACACCTTTCCACCATAGCAGCAGTTTGGCGCGAATGCAGTAAGGGCAGGTTTGCCAAGTGTAAATTTCCACGTTGGCTTGAACGCGCTCAGGGTGGCGATTTAATAAAGAGTTGAGAAAGTTGGGCATATTGTGTTAATTGGTAGATTTTAATGCAATTAAATACATCTGACTTCAACACCTCACCAATACAACAGTATCAAGAAAACCCCTAATTGTGCTTTGGTCGCAAAACTTAACACAGGCTTTCCGCAAGACTTTTTTCCATCTGTATCCGCACTTTGGTAGACTTGAAAACTGAAATAGCCGATAAAAAGACGCTAAAACAAGCAATTGAAAGGGTAGACACTGTGGAAAATACACTTGGGCTAGAGATTATTGAAGTAGTAGAGCAAGCTGCGATCGCTTCCTCGAAGTGGATGGGTAAGGGCGAAAAGAATACTGCTGACGAAGTTGCAGTAGAAGCCATGCGCGAACGGATGAACAAAATCCATATGCGTGGTCGCATCGTTATCGGTGAAGGCGAACGCGACGAAGCTCCTATGCTTTACATCGGTGAAGAAGTTGGTATCTGTACCCAACCAGATGCTAAAAATTTCTGTAACCCTGATGAACTAGTTGAAATTGACATCGCTGTTGACCCTTGCGAAGGTACTAACCTGGTTGCTTACGGTCAAAATGGTTCTATGGCAGTTTTAGCAATTTCTGAAAAAGGCGGATTGTTTGCAGCGCCTGATTTCTATATGCGTAAACTTGCTGCACCTGCCGCAGCTAAAGGTCATGTTGATATCAACAAGTCTGCCACCGAAAACCTAAAAATTCTTTCTGAGTGCTTAAACCGCGCTGTTGAGGAATTGGTAGTAGTAGTGATGGATCGTCCCCGTCACAAAGACCTGATTCAAGAAATCCGCACCGCTGGTGCAAGAGTCAGACTCATCAGCGATGGTGACGTTTCTGCGGCTATCTCCTGTGCTTTTGCTGGTACTAATATCCATGCTTTGATGGGCATCGGTGCTGCACCAGAAGGTGTAATTTCTGCGGCGGCTTTACGTTGCTTGGGTGGACACTTCCAAGGTCAACTGATTTATGATCCAGAAGTAGTGCAAACAGGTTTGATTGGCGAAAGCAGAGAAGGTAATCTGGCTCGTTTGAAAGAAATGGGTATTACTGATGGAGATCGGGTTTATGATTCCCACGAATTAGCTTCTGGTAATACAGTGCTATTTGCAGCTTGCGGTATCACCCCCGGAACTCTGATGGATGGTGTGCGTTTCTTCCACGGTGGTGCTAGAACCCAAAGCTTGGTTATTTCCAGCCAATCTAAAACTGCTCGGTTTGTGGATACAGTTCACTTGTTTGAAGAACCCAAGGTTATTCAACTCCGTTAGAAACTGGTGATCGGTGATCGGTGATTGGTGATTGGGGAAGAGAAAAAACTATTACCCATTACCAATTACCCATTACCAATCACCCATGACCCATGAACCATTACCAATTTAAAAAAATGAATATTGCAGTGGTGGGGTTAAGCCATAAAACAGCCCCTGTAGAAGTTAGAGAAAAGCTGAGTATTCCCGAACCTCAAACCGAAAGTGCGATCGCTCATCTTCTCAGTTATCCTCATATTGATGAAGTAGCTATCCTCAGCACCTGTAACCGTCTGGAAATTTACATTGTTAGCAGTGAAATTACTCAAGGTCTTCAGGAAGTTACTCAGTTTCTGTCGGAATATAGTAAATTGCCTGTTGTGTCTCTGCGACAACACCTGTTTATGTTGCTGCATACTGACGCAGTAACTCACATGATGCGGGTTTCCGCTGGGTTAGATAGTCTTGTTCTTGGTGAAGGCCAAATTCTGGCTCAGGTGAAAAATACTCACAAATTGGGACAGCAATACAACGGTATAAAAACAATTTTAAATCGCTTATTTAAACAAGCTTTGACAGCAGGTAAGCGGGTTCGGACTGAAACCAGCATTGGTACTGGTGCAGTCTCCATTAGTTCGGCGGCTGTAGAATTAGCCCAGATGAAAGTAGAAAATTTATCTACTTACCGTATCTGTATTCTCGGTGCTGGGAAAATGTCCCGATTATTGGTACAACACCTCATTTCTAAAGGTGCAACCCAAATTAGTATTGTTAATCGTTCCCGTCAACGTCCTGAGGAACTGGCGAAGTTATTTCCAGAACAACCAATCCAAATCCATTTGCTTCCAGAAATGATGTCCGTGGTTGCCGCAAGTGATATTGTCTTTACAAGCACTTCTGCAACCGAGCCGATTCTAGATCGTGCTAAGTTGGAAATGGTTTTAGAACCTAGTCAAAGGTTGATGCTATTTGATATTTCTGTACCACGTAACGTTGATGCAGATGTGAATGACTTAGCTAATGTGCAAGCTTTTAATGTGGATGATTTGAAGGCTGTTGTGGCGCAAAATTACGAAAGTCGCCGAAAAATGGCACAAGAAGCCGAAAAAATTCTAGATGAAGAAGTAGAAGCTTTTGATGTCTGGTGGCGTAGTTTGGAAACTGTATCGACAATTAGTTCTTTACGGAATAAAATTGAAACTATCCGTGAACAAGAACTAGAAAAGGCTTTGTCTCGCTTGGGTTCAGAATTTGGTGAGAAGCATCAAGAAGTGATAGAGGCTTTAACCAGAGGGATTGTTAATAAAATTTTACATGACCCGATGGTGCAGTTACGCGCCCAGCAAGATGTGGAAGCTAGACGAAATTGTATGCAGACTCTGCAAATGTTATTTAACTTAGACGCAGGGGAGCAATTTAGCTGAAATCTTTGGGAGTCAGGAGTCAGGAGTCAGGAGTCAGAAGAAAAAGAGAATAAAAAACTACCGGTTCCTTTCTTATCTTACTGTCACCTGTCACCTGTCACCTGTCACCTATCACCTGTCACTTACATCTTAAGTTGTTCTAGCTGCTTGGTTTGTTCTTGTAGTCTCACGGCCAGCACATTGGATTGACTTTAGTACCATATAGTTATATAATAATATTGATTGCCAAAGATAATTTTAAATAAAACAATGACAACACCTATCAATGCTAAATTAAAATTAGTTGATGCTGCTGCTGTCAAACAATTAATTGAACAACAAAAAATCCAACTTATAGATGTACGCGAACCTTCAGAATATGCAGCAGAACATATTCCCGAAGCTCAACTTTTACCTCTTTCTAAATTTCAGCCAGAACAGGTATCTTTAACACAGGGTAAAGAAATTGTAATTTACTGTCAATCAGGAAACCGTTCAAACCAAGCAGCCAAAAAACTCGTCAATTATGGATTTAGAGAATTCAAGCAATTAGAGGGAGGAATTACAGCTTGGAAACAATCAGGATATCCAACTCAAATCAACAAAAATGCTCCAATTAGTTTAATGCGTCAAGTGCAAATTGTCGCTGGTTCATTAGTATTTACCGGAACAGTATTAGGTGTTTTTATTTCTCCTTGGTTTTTAATTTTGAGTGGTTTTGTGGGAGCAGGTTTAGTCTTTGCGGGAGTCACTAATACCTGTGCAATGGGGATGCTATTAGCAAAATTGCCTTATAACCAGCGTGGATAGAAATGCAAAATTTTTCTTCACTGTGTTTATTAGACATCATTTAATGGTTTGGTTTAAATTAGCTACTGCAACTGTCGTCAATTTTGAATTGTTATTGTCCCAAATATGCTTCTAAAACTTTGGTATCTTTTTGAACTTCTGCGGGAGTACCGACAGCTAAATTTTGCCCTTCAGCTAATACCCAAACGCGATCGCATAATGACATAATTACATCCATATTATGCTCAATAATCAAAAAAGTGAGACCGTCTTCCCTGTTCCACTTGAGAATGCGATCGCAGATATCATCAATTAATCGCGGATTTACCCCTGCTGCTGGTTCATCTAACAAAATTAATTTAGGATTAGTCATCAAAGCCCTTCCCATTTCCAGCAGTTTCCGTTGTCCCCCAGACAAACAACCAGCGTAATCATTGGCTTTTTTTTCTAACCCTACAGACTCTAATAAAAACATCGCTCGTTCCTTTAGCTGTCTTTCTTCTTGAACGACAACGTGAGGTTGAAATTGTGCTTGCCAAAAATTTTCACCGGTTTGTTTTTGCGCTGCTAACAGCATATTTTCTAACACCGATAACCGCGAAAGAGTACGCGCTACTTGAAAGGTGCGAATTAATCCTTGCTGGGCGATTTTGTATGGTTGCAAATTGTGAATAGGTTCACCATCAAAAATCACTCTTCCTTTATCAGGATGGATAAAATTGGAAAGTAAATTAAATAAAGTAGTTTTACCAGCACCATTGGGGCCAATTAAGCCAGTAATGCGGCCTTTCTCAACTTCAATATTCGCATCTTTAACGGCTTGGATACCACCAAAACTTTTACAAAGTCCAGTAGCTGCTAATAGGGGAAGTTGGTTATTTACCATAATGACTGTAAGTTAGCTCAATTTTTTCGGTTTTTCTTAACAGTTACGAATGACCAATGACTGATCACTTACCAAGAGTGAGTTCTTCCTTTTTCCCTAATATACCTTGAGGTCGCCAAATCATCAGTACCATCAGAATTAAACCGATAAACATGACGCGAAATGCACCAATGCGTTCTACATCTAAGGGGACAATTTTTGGTAAAAATTCTCGTGTCAGGGCATCATAAGCAAAGTAAATTACTGCACCTAAGATTGTACCGACATTGTTGCCAGAACCGCCTAAAATCACCATAATCCAAGCATCAAAGGTGAGTTGGGGTTGAAAGTTATCAGGATAAATAGCGCTGAGTTGCCAAGCGAAGAAAGCACCAGCGATACCTGCGATCGCACCGCCTAGCATTAATGATTGTAGTTTATACCAAAAGACGTTTTTACCTAATGCTTTGGGAATTTCTTCATCTTCACGGATAGCTTTAAGAATTCTACCCCAAGGCGATCGCACTAAAATTTCTAACCGCCAAAATACAAAAGCCAGTACTAACAACGTTAACAGCATCAAACCGGCTTTAGGGTTGTAGTTATAAAGTCCAGTCACACCAGACACATAAATTGCTAATGTCAACAATCCCAGGATTACACCCACTCCTATGCGGGATAAAAATTCTTGTTTGCTACTGTTGGTTTTAGCTACATCGTTACTTAAGGATGTTTTCGCTGATTTTACCCAACGCCCTAAATAAAAAATAGTGACAATTCCTAACAGGGTAAGTATCCCAATCATTACCAATCGCAAAAATAAACTGGGAGTTGCATTCCAGGGTATGGCATAACTTTGGATACCAAAAGTCCCAGCTACCCAAGCATCACCTACAGGTAACTCCTGATTATTCACAACCAAACGAATCAGTTCTCCTGTCCCGATTGTGACAATTGATAAATAATCTTCCCGTAACCGCAAAGTGGCAAAACCAATTACTAAACCTAACAAAGCGGCGACAATTGCCCCAATTAATGCTGAAAATAATAAGGGTACACCTTTTAAACTTAACAAAACGGTAGTGTATGCTCCCAAAGTCATAAAAGCAATATGACCGAAGTTAATTAGCCCTGTAAAGCCCCATTGTAAATTGAGTCCTAGTGCGAACAGCGCAAAGGTTGCGGTAGAAATGGCTAGAAAAATCAGATATTCAATCATAATTGGTGATTAAGTTATTCGTAACTCCCCATCTATTAGTGTCAACTTAAGCTTAAACGCTAGTCCCACAGCCGTTCTACCCCACCCCTTAATCCCCTCCCCTCATGAGGGGAGGGGAGATTTTGCTTTAGCAAAAGCGGGGGTGGGGTTCTTCTGGATTGATTGGTAATTGAGTAAGTTTGATATAACGTCATTACAAGGCTTTCACGTTAAGTTGGCACCAATGCTCCCAATCTCCCCATCTCCCATGCGGACGAATAGATCGTAGTGTACGGTATTGTCGGAGATTGCTGTAAATCATTGCTATGCTGGTGGAAAAAGTATTCTTATTAAATACAGTGTTGATATTCATTAAATTTTATGAATTTACTGCGAATTAGAATGCATCATCTGATTGAGCAATTAGCTAATGAGGATTTACAGACGGCTTGGGAACTAGTCCAAGCTGTACATTTTGACTCTTATATGCTTAAAAGTATGGAACAAGTCAAGTCATTGCAGCAGCCGTGGGACATATTAACCCATGACGAGGCGATACGATTATTAATGTTCCTTTAAGATTAGACATCAAAGTTAGCAAAAAAATACATTTGGTGAGCAAGAGTGAATTTGGAAGTGCGCTATGCTAGGTCTTTTCTAATCGACCTGAAGAGTTTAGAAGCCGTTGCTTATGAACGGGTGTATGATTTTGTCTTTGTTGAGTGTGCTGCACATAAGTGGAGTTTGCATGGCCTACCAGAATTGCGACAGCTTGATGAACAAGGTATTTTTTATCGCTTTACCATAGATAATTATCTGATTGGCATAGAAATTAGGGGTGAACTAGTCAAATTTTTGCGTGTAGTCCCGATGCCTGATGTCTAAGCTAGGATTGGGGAAATGGGGAGATGGGGAGATGGGGAGATGGGGAGATGGGGAGACGCGGAGACACGGAGACGCGAGGAAAATTAAGAATTCTCTGTTCCCTATTCCCAGTTCCCTATTCCCTGTTTACGAATTACGAATTACCTTCTAACTGTTCCCCGTTAAGAGTTCCCTGTTGTCTCCTAAATGTAAACTGTATAAGACAAAGCAGGGATCGCTAGAACCATACATTAAACTGGTGTTTGACCAATATATTTGAGATTTCCCTCTTATGGATGCTAAGGCACTTTGGCAACGATACCAAGATTGGTTATATTTCCACGAGGGATTGGGACTGTATCTAGATATTAGCCGGATGCGGTTCGATGATGCCTTTGTGAAATCGTTGCAGCCGAAGTTTGACAAAGCGTTTGCGGATATGGCGGAACTGGAAAAAGGTGCGATCGCAAATCCAGATGAAAACCGCATGGTAGGACATTACTGGTTGCGGAATCCAGATTTAGCACCCACTCCAGAACTGACGCAAGAAATTGTCCAAACCTTAGAACAAATCGAAGCTTTTGCGGAAAAAGTACACACTGGTGCTATTCATCCGCCTAAGTCTAGCCGCTTCACCGATATTATTTCTATAGGCATTGGTGGTTCTGCCTTGGGGCCACAATTTGTCGCTGAAGCCCTCGCACCTGATTTTCCCCCGCTCAAAATTCACTTTATCGACAATTCCGATCCCGCAGGAATTGATCGGGTTCTTTCCCAACTGCAAAACCACCTTTCCAGTACTTTGGTATTGGTGATTTCCAAATCTGGAGGAACACCCGAACCTCGGAATGGCATGATTGAGGTGAAAAAAGCCTATGCAGGACAAAATTTAGAATTTGCTAAATATGCGATCGCTATTACCGGTGCAGATAGCAACCTGGATAAGGTAGCAAAATCTGAAAATTGGTTAGCCCGGTTTTCGATGTATGACTGGGTGGGTGGACGTACCTCAGAAATGTCCTCTGTAGGGCTAGTTCCTGCGGCATTACAGGGCATTGATGTCCGTGCCATGCTGGATGGTGCAAAAGAAATGGATGACGCTACACGCGTCGCTAATTTCAAAAATAACCCAGCCGCTTTATTAGCCCTTGCTTGGTATTTCTCTGGAAATGGCAAAGGTGAAAAAGATATGGTTGTCCTTCCTTACAAAGACAGCTTGTTGCTATTTAGCCGTTATTTGCAACAACTGGTAATGGAATCTTTGGGTAAGGAAAAAGATTTAGACGGGAAAACCGTTTATCAAGGTATTGCTGTTTATGGTAACAAAGGTTCAACTGACCAACACGCTTATGTACAGCAGTTGCGGGAAGGTGTACCCAATTTCTTCGCTACCTTGATTGAAGTTTTGGAAGATCGTCAAGGAAAATCCACAGAAGTTGATCCTGGTGTGACTTCTGGTGATTATTTATCTGGTTTTCTGTTAGGAACACGTCAAGCGCTGTATGAGAATAACCGCGATTCGATTACAGTCAGTATTCCTCAAGTTAATGCTCGCACTGTTGGGGCGTTAATTGCTTTGTATGAACGGGCTGTAGGTTTATATGCCAGTTTAGTAAATGTCAACGCTTATCACCAACCAGGTGTAGAAGCTGGTAAAAAAGCCGCTGCTGTCATTCTCGATTTACAAAAACGAGTTTTGGAAGTTTTGCAAAAAGAGCAAAAAGCACTTTCTATTACTGAAGTTGCTGATAAAGCCGGCGTTGCTGATGAAGTTGAAGCGGTTTACAAAATTCTCCGTCATTTACACGCTAATAATCGCGGTGTGGTGTTAACTGGTGATTTAGCTAAACCTGGTAGTTTAACTGTTTCTCTCGGTTAATAAAATTATCTTTGTTAATTAAATCCTCGATTTCTTTAGGAAGTCGGGGATTTTGTTTTTGTATAATTTTGATGTTGAGATAATTATTTGTTATTATTAACATAGTTGTAAAAAGCGAGGTTACAAATATGTTAACGTCAGAACAACCGAGAAGAAGAGGAAGAATTTTTCCTGAATTGACTTTATCACCAGAAGAGTTAGCTAAACGTAAAGCAGAAAAAGAAGCCTTTCATAAACGTTGTAGGGCAATTTTTGAGCGTGTCCGTCCTGAGTTGATAAAAGACCATTATAACTGGTATATTGCCGTAGAACCGGATAGCGGCGATTATTTCATTGACCAAGATATAGAAGTTGCTAGTCAGCAAGCACGGGATAAACACCCTCATGCTGTACATTGTATGTTTCGGTTAAATGAAATTGGGGCAGTTGGCAGAATATGATACAGGGTTATTTCGGTGATGGGGGGCAGCTATTTTTTGAAATTGATTTGATTAATGCTGATGGTTTAAACTTACCTGTAGAGACAATGTTAGATACTGGCTTTACAGGGTTTCTAGCTATTAATAAACAAGATTTAGAATCACTAGATTGGCAGTTCATTCGTGAACAAGAATTGATAACAGCACAGGGATTAAAATCTTTTGATCTTTATTCTGGTAAGGTTATTTTAGATAATCAAGAGTATGAAATTCCTGTTTATGCTGGAGATGAATTGACGGAGATTTTATTGGGTTCAGCGTGGTTAGAGTTTTTGCCTTTGGTGGTGAATTTTCAAGTTGGTGTTTTGACTTTGGGATGAGTTTTTCTCACGCAAAGACGCAAAGAACGCAAAGATAAGAGTTATTTTTAAATTGTTAGTTCTCTTAAATAGTAAAATTTATCGCTTTTCCAATCAGTTGTTTTAATTATTCCTAAATAGCCTGTTAATGGTGATGATAGTTCTATCAGTAAATCATGAGCTATTTCATCTGTTAGTTTTGGGTTATGAGTTACATTATAATGAACACGAATCTCTGTAACTGTAACCTGTTGATGAATAATTTGTGAACTTTCGTGGTTTTGTTCGCAGAGTTCTTTGATACTTTTGATAATCTCGGAACGCAATTTAATCTCTTTTTCTATTTTATCTATATATTCATTAATTTTATCATCAATTTGCCCCGGTTCTAAGTATTGCTTTAATTCAATTAAGTTTATCGCACCTGGATATTTTGCTTTCAGTTCTACTAATTTTTGTAATGTCATAGCTTTAATAATACTAGTTTTAGATATTTTCGCAGATTTCTGAAGAGATTGTCTGAGTTGTTTCGTAGGTTCACCAGGTCCAATAATTAAACGTACAGCTTGAAGATAATTTTCTTGAAGATGTCTTTTTCCAATTCTATCTAATTCTTCTACTGCACGATCTGGAATACTTCTACCTGCTTTACATTCGCAAACTAAAGGATAAGGTTGTGAACAATATAAATCTAAACCTCCAGCACCACCTTTATAAGCATTTTCTACTTGAAATCCTAAAAAATCTAGGCTTTGACGTGAGATGTTTTCAAAGTCTGTACCTGCTTGATAATTGCTTTTTTTCTCTTCAAATTCTATGCTTCTATCTCCTAAAGATGTAATTGTTTTTATCCAAGCTAAATCAGATGTATTTGTAGTTGGTGCATTACTCCAACCTAAAAATACTTTGATGTCATTTTCTAATTGCTGTGCTGCTGGGTTATTGTTGGCTATTTGTGATAATCCACTTTGTAATTCTTCTAATTCAGGATGTAAAGGAGGTTCTAGGTTTTCTAATTGGCGTTTGCGTTGAATAAATACATGATCACTTAATACGGGTTTAGCTTCAGAAGCAGAAATATTATTCGGTAAAGGTGCAAATTTTCCTAGTTTATCTTGAATATTTGGAATAGCAGGAATTTCAAAAGGTTCAGACAAATTATAAACCCGCAAATAAGCTATAAAAAAATGCGGTTGTTTCTGTAATATTTCCTCAAATGTTTCTGGTTTCCAGATTGTTAATTGAGATAAAATTTCTAAAGGTGTTGTTTTATCTGGAATTTGGCAAAGTTCACATTTAGCCCAAGCTTTAACTGAAACTACATTTATTGAAATATCAACAGGATAAAGAGCGAATTTTTGCCCAGGACGAAGAAACATTTTGGGTAAAGCTGCAATTGTTCGCCCCTGTATTAAAGCTTCAATATCAGGAACTGCTAAACATAATGCTGTTGGAAGTGAAAATGATTGATTCATTTTTATTTAATTAGAAGTCAAGTTCAATATTATCGGTATTATCAACACTTTGAGGAATGCTAATAGGTAATCCATCATCAGTTAAATTAGTTGGTTCTTGTCCTGAAGGATCACTTAAAATTTCTCTGATTAAGGGATTATTAATTACTAATTGTGTTTTCTCCAGAAAATCAAAAATTTGTTCATCTTTCAATTCATAACTATTTTGATTCTCATAAACAAACCAAATAGCTAAGAGAGGTTTAATATCTTGTTTTTGTAATCCAACCCATTCTCCACCTTTTTCTGTTAATAGTTTTCTCAGAAGTTCTCTAGCTTGAGTTGCACCTTGATTAATATATTTAGAACGAACCAAACATCCACGAGTAATATCAAATTTCTTGTAATCAATTAGTCGTCTCAATGCTGCACCTATAAATTTACCATCTTGCTGAACTACACTTACTCCTATTTTTACTTTTTTCTTATTACCAACGATTTTGAAATTAATATATCCTTGATCTGCTGTACTAGCTACTATTTCTTCTACTGATTGAATTGATACACCTTCTAAAGTTTTACCTACTAAGCTAGTAAAAGCTAACCAAATAGAATTAATAATAGCTATTTCATCTTCCATTAATGAATCAATAGAATTATCTACATTAGCTAACTCGCTTTGGTAGTATGGTTTAACTGTATGAAGAGTTGTGGATGTCCACCTATTGGTAGAATTTATTTCTGGTTCTGTTGGTTGGTCATCAATAATAATTGATGGAGGAATAAAATTATCAGCACACCATTTTAAAACCGATCTCACTGTAGGTTTTCCTTTACCAAGTTCTCTCAACTTATTTTCATCAAATGGGTAAAGAGGATGAGAAGGTGTTTGTTGATGTTCCTGATAAAATTCTTGTAACCATGTTTTAACTAAGGCAACAATATCATCAGAATTGAGATATTTTAAAGCTATGGGTTGTTTATCAGATTTTTCACTAACTAATCTATCAATTACTGCTTCAGCTTGTGGTAAATAAGTGATTTGATCACGCCATGTTTCAGGATACATTGCTAATAACAAAAGACCTTTATCAAGGTTGTTATATAAGTCCTTGACTAAATTAGCGATAATCTGCGCTGCGGTAAATCCATTATCAGCAATGTCGGCAATATCCAATTCATCAAAGCAAATTACAGGAACTCTATAATCACTAATAATATCGAGAATTTGGCGAACATTACTTAATGCTTGACTTTCTTTATTGTCACTTTGAATATTTGGTAATCCCATTATTTTAGCGGTTTCTTCTGGTAATTCTTGTCCCGAAAGCCAGAAATTTGCAGCATTAGCATAGTTTGGATAAAGTGTCCATAAAAGTGCTTGAATTATGTATGGGTTAGTAATATTAGGCTTTTTTTGTTCAATACGACTTCTTAATGTCTCAATTACTGCTGTAACTGAATTTTGTTTTAACAAATGCGGGAATACGTTACTAATATATTGTTCCGTAGTATATTTCCACTCCATTACTTCATTAATTAATGCCGCTACTATTTCTTGACATGGCATTACATTAGGTCGGATAATTGGTCTTAAACTAGACGTAACACTTTGCAAGAATTGATTTTGAATTTGATTCAGATTATCATATTTACTCATGTAGATAAATAAGCTATCTTTTCTTGTTTGTAATTGATGGCGAATTCGGCTAATGATGTGACTTTTACCTAGTCCTTTTTCCGCAGTCATTGTAATACCTACTGTCTGACGTTGACCTTTGTTAATTTTGTCAATTGCATCAAATACAGCATTAGAAGCATGAGCATTAATTGAAGGAACATCAGGAAAACTTTTACCCCATATTTGCTGAGGTCTAACTACAATATGTCCTGCAAATGGGTTGTGAGTCTTAATTAGTTCATCAATGCTAGATGTGTTAGTAGTCATAGAATTGTGAGGTTTGTGTGTGAAGAGTTGAAGAAAGTTTAAGCTTTGAGAAGTCTCGCGTAACAACGTAATCCATCTAGTTCTGTAGTGACAGAATCTTCTATTTTGTCAGGTGCGCTATCTTCTACACTCCCTCCTTGAAGTTGGAAAATATCATTAGCTTGCATTTCTAGTAAAAAATCATTAAATTCTGTCCTATTAACTCGTTCTCCTATTGTTCTTCTAATGCGATAAATAGGTACTAAATTATTAAAGTTGTGTTCATAATTCAACTTGTCATAAACATCCAACGCGACAGACTTAAACTCCTCATAAGAACCAATCACCCCACCACCAGACGCAACCGACGCAGCAACCACAACATCAATCTGACCTATCCACCGCAACAACGCATTAGCAGCCCAAGTACCAACAATAGTCCCCTCAAACTTAAACTCACCACTACGCAAACCCGCACCCAACACTTCTAAACCTATTGGTGAGATGAGAGTATAACCAGTCCTAGAAACAGTAATAGCCCCCTGCGTTTGCAAATCCTCTAAAATCTCTTTATAGTCGGCCATTTTCTGACCCTTAGCCACTATCCGCTTCGTCAGCAAGCCTTTTTTCACTTCCTGTTTATTTGCTCCCAAATCCCACAACGCAAGCAGCAAGCGAGTTTGAGCGTAACCCGCCTGTAATTCCTTTGTTTTTGAACTCATGATGATGTGTGTTAAATAACTAAGATTATTATAATAATGATTGTATTTTTTATTGCGTCAAAGTCAAAATATTCTTTATTTTCTAGATTTTGCTGATAAATAGCTCAATTTATCGACATAAAAAGCAATAGAGAATTTACGTAAATTATAAAGTTACCAGTTACATAACACTGAATATCAAAATGTTATGATAATTGATTAATGAATTTCTCAATCTTTTATTGTCAGAATCAGGATTTACAGGATTTTTATTGGATGATCATGGATATGATTTGCTCATTTTTATTGTCAGAATCAGGATATCCAGGATTTTAGGATTTACAGGATTTTTATTGGATGATCATAGAGAGGATTTGCAGATTTTCAGAATATAGTATTTATCAATAAAAGATTTTATGTTGAAAGTAATTAAATCATAGTCATGCTAATTCAGCTTAACAAAATGTGGGTGTTATTTAAAATATTGAATATATTCATCCTGAAAATCCTACAGCGGATTCCTTTGTTATAAGGTACATCATAGCCCCCTCATCGCTTGCTCTTAGGGGGTTGGGGGTGGGGTTCTTGTACCTCATGACACTGGGAAGTGCTGTAAAATCCTAGAAATCCTGATTCTGACAATAAAAATATAATGAAAATCTTCATCCTGTAAATCCTTAAATCCTGTAAATCCTGATTCTGACAAATATCTTACCCCCACAATCTTCTCCCAGCTTTCCCATTTAATCTCTCATGGGTATCTGCTAACAAAGCCGGAATATCTAAATTTTCAGGACATTTAGGTAAACAATCACCGCATTCTGTACAACGATTTCCCTTCATTCCTGGAAACCAATGACCAGCATTTTCAAACATTCCATAACGATATTTTCCATAATCGTTCATGTCATAAGCTACAGCTAAATTTCTCAGTCTTAAAACTTCAGGAATATTGATATTTTCTGGACAAGGTAAACAAGCATAACATTGACTACATTTATCAGTATTTAAAACCTTATTTTGCTGATTTTCTAATTCTTCAAAAACAAGAATTTCTGCTGAAGTTAACTCACCAACATGATCAGCAACTTTCAAAGGTGCAATTAATTCTTCTGGATTTGCAGCACCTACACTTAAAGTTGTAATGCGGTTGTCACTCAGCAAAAATCTATAGTTTAATTCTAAAGGTGTAAATGGCTGACAAAGTTCTTTTAAACTTGATGGTGGTGTATAAAGTCTTCCTCCTTTATCAGCAGGAGAAATAATAAAAACACCCATATCTTTTTTTGTCGCTGCTTGAATAGCTGAAGCATTGCGTTGGAAAAAATAATAATAGTGCAAATTAATAAATTCAAAAAAATCTGTATTAATAGCTGCCAAAATTATATCTAATGAAGCGTGGGTAGAAAAACCAACGTGTTTTACTCTGCCATCATGTACTGCTTCTTGTACAGCTTGCATACAGCCATTTTTAGCTTGTACCCATTCTAGATGTTCTGGGGTATTTAAACCATGAATTCCCAAACAATCAAGATAATCTATATTCAAGCGTTGTAATGATTCATCAATACATTGACGCATCGTGTCAGCATCGGGTGTGGGAGGAATTTTTGTAGTAATATACAGTTGATTTCTGGGTACTGACAAACCAGCTTTTATCGCTGCACCTAAATACTCCTCACTTTTACCATAACCTCTGGCTGTTTCAATGTGATTAATTCCCAAAAATAAAGCTTTTTCAATAGTTTTTTGGGCTGTTTCTGCGTTAGCCAAATAACGCATTGTTCCCAAAGAAAAAACTGAGAAGTGTAAATTAGTTTTACCAAAACGCCGATATTGCATAAATCAGTTGTAAATTCTGTAGAGACGTTTCATGAAACGTCTCTACAATTAAAATATGTAAATGCAGAATCATCGATAACTGGTATCAATAATCAGCATTTATTACTTACTTAACTATCACCATTATCAAATCGTTTAATCAGATCCTCAGGACGAAGATTGGAAACAAATTCGCGGAAAGCTTGCTGTTCAGCTTCATCTGCATCTCTATCAACTGGGATAGAAGCATCAGCTACTACCTCTTCCATCACCCAAATAGGTGCATTTGTACGGAGGGCAATTGCGATCGCATCACTAGGACGGGCATCAATTTCTTTTTTTACTTCGCCTTGCTGAACAATCAAAACTGCATAAAATGTATCCTTTTGCAAAGAGTGAATAATGACCTTTTCTAGAATCATATTCCACGCTTCCAACATATTCACAATTAGGTCGTGGGTTAAAGGTCTAGGAGGCTTTTGGTGTTCCAGCGCCCCCATAATTGCCCTAGCCTGTTCTTGACCGATATAAATTGGTAAAGCTCGACGATCAGAGCTATCTTTTAAAAGTACAATTGGGCTGCGGGTTATGGCATCTAATGCTATACCAGCGACTCTCATTTCAATCATTGGCTAACCCTCTACAATCCTTTAATTGCTTGAGTACTAAGTTGTAAATAATACCCTTGGCTGGGTTTTTCTGGGACAGAAGTAAACATAGGGCTTTTCTTCTCTATAATTGCTTCTATTAAACTGCGAACTTGTTGTGAATGCCAGAGTAAGTCAAATTGCTTTACCAAAATAATATTCTTCTTACCCAAGTATGCCTTGAGATTGATGTTAATGTGTTAATGTTCATCTGGCAAAAAAAATCTGAAAATTATATTGAAAGGTTTTACATTGTTTTCAGAATTAACAGTTGATTTCCGCCAAAATTAAGCAATAAATAGAGTTAGTTTGGTAAAAAACAGTGTTTACAGGATTAATTCAAGGCTTAGGTACTATCAAACCCTTAGGGAAAGATTCTTGGCAGATTAGTTTGGTCAGCCAGTCTGAGACAATTATGCAGGATTTGACTTATGGTGACAGTGTGGCTGTAGATGGAGTATGTCTCACAGTAGAAGAAATTTTAAAAGATGGGTTTATTGCCACTGCTTCACCAGAAACCCTGCGGCGCACGACTTTAGGTAGAGAAGAAACCCAAGAAAGCTATGTCAACTTAGAAACATCACTGCGAGTTGGCGGCAAAGTCGGTGGTCATTTTGTCATGGGTCATGTAGACGGAATTGGAAAATTACTTTCTTCAGAACAGACTGCTACTTCTTGGGAAATGACTTTTGTGGCATCAGATGCGATCGCTCGATATATTGTCCCCAAAGGTAGCATCGCTGTCAATGGAATTAGCCTAACCGTAGCCACATATCAACCTGAACAATCTGTGTTTACTGTAGCAGTGATTCCCGTAACTTATGCCGAAACTAATCTCAACTCTTTAGTTCCTGGCAGTTGGGTGAATCTCGAAGGAGATATTCTGGGCAAATACGTGGAAAAATTCCTTTATCCTGGCAACCAACACAATAAAGATGTAGATGAGGTTGGTTTGGATATGATTACACCCGCATTTTTAACAGAACACGGGTATTTGTAAATTGGGGCAGGGGGTAGGGGGTAGGGGGCAGGACGCAGGACGCAGGAGGCAGGAGGCAGGGGGTAATTATTTTTCCCCATCACCCCATCACCCCATCACCTTACTGCGCTGGAACTGTCCTTGTGCTTTGCGCCAAGTTTCTGGCTCCAGATTGCAATTGTACACCTGGGTCAACAGCGACCCAACCGTTTGCTGTGAGGTGGCGGACTTCAAAGTGCAGGTGAGGCCCTGTTGAATTTCCAGTGCTACCAACCCGGCCAATCACAGTTCCTGGTTCTACCCATTGACCGGGACGAACAAGGATTTCTGACATATGACCGTAGAGAGTTTGTTGAGCAGAACTATGATTAATAATTACTGTTAAACCATAACCACCCAACCAGTCAGCAGTTTCGATTTGACCTTTAGCAGCTGCCAAAATTGGTGTTCCTGTGGGCGCACCTATGTCTGTACCAGCGTGGAAACGTCTATTGCCTGTAATGGGATGAATCCGCCAGCCAAACACAGAAGTAATCGGCGCGGAGAAAGACAAAGGGTACATCATTCCTGTTCCCCTAAAGGTGGCGTTACCCATACCACCACCATAAGCAACTGCACCAGTATAAGGAATTTGTGGTAAGACTGATGCTAGTGAAAACTCGTAAGACACGTTACTGGGGCGGGGTGCAATGTTACCCTCTGCCATTGGTGCGGGTAAACTACCAAAACTAGGCGCAATGGGAGTAGCACTCACGCTTGTAGTGGCGAATTCGCTTGGTTGAGGAATAAAACGATTGGAGCGATATCCAGTCTTTGTATTACTGCTACGACCAATGTGGGAATTACTCCAACTTCTATTATTATTTACAGCACTAGCAACAGTCCGAACTACACTTTGGGTTTTTGGGCTGGACTCAGTAGCTATTTGCCGGACTATGGGCGCTTTATCTAAACTAGCGGTTTCACTTTTTCTCAGCCAAGTTGGTGCTGATTTTTTGGGAGAATCAGCTACACGGGGATTGTCAATTGCTTTTTTACCACAAGCACCACGAGCAATTTCTCGTTCTGAGAAAACCGCTTTACAGCCTCCAGCGTGTTCTGTGACTATTACAGAACTGGGTGCTTCATATTTACTCGTAGCAGTACCGTTGTAATTCGTGGGGTCAATGAGGGTGTTATTGTAATCCTGAGTTTTCCTCGCACTGTTACTAGCAGTTCCGTTTGAGTTATTTGCTGGTTTAACAAATTCTACGCCTTGATCAGGTGCTGAATTAGCAGTATTTTGCGGTTTTTCTGCCTGTGCGTTTTCTACTTTGGGTTTAGAGATTCTTACAGTAGCCTTAGGTTCAGAATTCTCTACTTTAGGTTTAGAGAATCGGACAGTAGGCGCAGGTTCAGAATTCTCTACTTTAGGTTGAGAGATGATGACTGGTTGTTTTGATTGGGAAACTTTTTCTCGGTTGAGTTTTTTTCTGAGTCTAGTGCGACGTTCAACAAAATCTGGCTGCGATCGCTCTGCTTCTGGCTCATTAGTAGCTTTTTTTACAGGCTCGGCAACCGCTGCGGGTTGGGAATTGTCATTAGTAGGAACAATGTTATCTACCGATGTTTCCATTTGAGCAGACACAAAACCACCACCAAGGAGGCTAATGCTGCTCAACCAGCAGAGACTTTGGGCTGGTAATGTGGATGCAAAGCGTTTCTTTTTTAAACCTTCTGTCTGCAAATTATGCAAGTGGTTATGGGCAGATTTATGGCGCTGAGTCATTTGTTCTCTCAGTTGTGAGTAATTAAGTTTAAAGAGATGATGTCAGTGGTTTGTCTTGCCCAAAGAGCTAAATTTTTAACAAACCTAAAAAGTTAAACAGAAGATTTACAGTAACCTAAACTGATTGTACCGGGTTCGACGGAAATTTCTGGTGTTATGAGTTCCTTGGTATCATATGCAGCCATTCTTAAGCGGAGATTTCCTTGGGATGTCACCCCAACTACAGTGCCTAAAAGATTATTCACATATACCTGATCACCCATATTTATCAGTAAATCAAGATAACGAGATAATAGTATGCCTATTCCTTCGTCACTCAGGCACTCTAGACCGGATTCTATTCCTAGCAAAACTCTGGAGGTGAGAATTTCCAGACAAGGAATTGGTTGTCTATTTTGGGACTTTTGCCACAATTCTAAATTGATGCCGGTTTGGGGTACTGGATTTACCCAGTTAATACCCACACCAATCACTGCTTGGGTGACTTGTCCTTGATAGACTTTGGTTTCCGTCAAAATGCCGCCTAGTTTGCGACCATCCAATACTAAATCATTCGGCCATTTTATGCCCACGCTTACGCCACACTTTCGCAATTGGGCTGCAATTCCCCAAGCACTGGCTAAAGTTAGCTGATAAGCATCCGTTGCTATTAGTTTAGGAGAAATGCCAACCGAGAGATATAGTCCGCCAGTAGGAGATACCCACTGACGACCCCATTGCCCTCTACCAGCGGTTTGTTGTGTGGCAATAACGACACAGGTTGATTTTTCTCCTTGGGCGAGTAATTCCCACAGAGTTTGATTAGTTGAGGATAAGCTGTCAAAAATATGTAGAGAATATGGTAAATCTGTATACTCACGCTCTGCTTTCAGAGTATTTACCAAAAGTTGCTGATCAAATTCCACAGCTGTTCCCCTAAATCCCGTTGTTCACTTTACTTCAAAAGTCTAAGGCTCAAACGCCCTGGATGAACCAGGGGTAAATGACTTATAAAACAGTTTTTTTCAACTCTTTAAACAGCAACCTACAACCATAAGCAGCGGTTTGACTGATAACGAGATTACCAAAACCTTTTTTAACTTCCTTCTCTTTCACACCGGATGCGACCTGATCCGTGTTCATTGAAGCCGTTAAGGAGATTTGCATGGTTTGCATAGTCAGGTTAATTGTGTCCTCAAGTTGTGGTGCTAGTTCCTTGTTAACCATTGGTAACAAGTTCTCAGTTCGATGCTTAAATTGTGGAACCGAACACGACCGAGATGAAAATGCTGCCAAAAATATAAATAAATTCGGGATAGGGCATTGCCACGACTCTAAACGGACGCTCCAGACAGAATCAGACTAGCAACGCTTAGTATCAGTCAGTGAAGCGTCAAGTGTTTCCCCGCACCTAGCCTTCGGCGGCAAGCAACAGGTCGGTGAGCTTGTCAAATCCTACATCCACTTAAGCCATCACAAGTTTTTCCCCTTTCAACATTCTTGAAGCTGCTTCTAAAAGTGCTTCTTCGAGATAAGGCTTAGTAAAGTAACCACTAGCACCGAGTTGAACTGCCATTTGTCGATGTTTGTCTGCACCCCGTGAGGTGAGCATGGCAATAGGCAAGTGGTTAAGAGTACTATCTTTCTGGATGCGTGATAGCAATTCTAGTCCATCACAGCGAGGCATTTCGATGTCGCAGAAGACGATATCACAGGGAAGTCCGGAACGGAGCTTATCCCAAGCTTCCTGACCATCACGCGCCTGTTCAACGCGATAACCCGCCTTAGTAAAGGTAAGAGAAAGCAACTCCCGAACAGTAATGGAGTCATCGATAATCAGCACTGTTGGCTCAATTTTAGCCTCCAGAGTTTCAGGGAGCGAAGGAGCAGTTTTCCGTTGCCAAGAACCGCCACCAATTTGTTTGGACATCTTACCTTGGAAGATGTCAATGATTTCCAAAACGTCGGCAATGGGCATAATGCGACCATCTCCGAGAACTGTAGCACCAGCCACACCGCTAGGTTTGGGAGCAGGCCCTTCAAATTGCTTAATCACAATTTCTTGTTCACTGAGTACTTGGTCAATCTGTAGAGCAACCATTGTATTTCCTGAACGGACTACAACTACAGAAACCATGTCATCTTCTCTGGTGGCGCTATAGACGCTACCGCGACTAATCTGGCGATTAAAGGCTAAAATTTCCTTCAAAGGTCGGAATGGTAAGACTGTATCCCGCCAATAAATAAATGATTGTCCATCAGCATCTTGCTGAATATCGGTTTCGGCAATATCTAGTGTGTCTTCTACTCCGTCCATGGGAAAGGCGATTCTTGACTTATCGGAGACGCAGCAGAGAGCTTTACAGATACTGAGGGTGAGTGGTAGACGAATGGTGAAAGTGGTTCCTTTGCCAAGGGTGGAGTCAGTGGTAACTGTGCCGCGAATTTCGTTAATGTTGTTCTCAACTACGTTCATGCCTACACCCCGACCTTTGATATCATCGATTTCATCGGCAGTGCTAAAACTAGGCAGGAACAAAAGTTCATAAACTTCTTGGCGAGTCATACTTTGAGCATCTTCTGGTGTAATTTCACCTTTCTCAATCGCCTTGATTTTAACTTTTTCGTGATTGATTCCTGCGCCGTCATCAGCTACAGAAATTACAGTTTGGTTTCCTTGGTAGAAAGCACGGATGGTAATGATGCCTATGGGTGATTTGCCAGCAGCTTGTCTTACTTCTGGAGTTTCAATACCGTGAGCGATCGCATTATTGAGCATATGAGTGAGCGGGTCAGTCAGATGATCTAAAATCATCTTGTCAATTAATGTGTCTGCACCTTCTGTCACCAACTCTACTTGTTTGCCACACTTGATACCGTTATCGCGTACACCTCGGCGCAAGCGATCTATAGCTTGAGCAAAAGGTACCATTCGCGCTCTAGTCAGTCCTTCTTGTAGCTGAGTTGTGACTTGGCGGAATTGCCTGGCTACCCGCTCGGTTTCTTCGGTGACAAAGTCAATATCACTGGCTGACTCACGGACTCGGACAATGAACTCTATTGTCTCTTGGGATAATGTATGGAACAGGGTAAAATGATCCATTTCTAGCTCACTAAAACCCCGATCTTGAGAATTTCCTGATGAGTGGCTGTGTCCTTTGGAGCGGCTGCGGCTGCTAAGGAGAGAGGCTTCTAATAGCGATCGCTCGTACAACTCCTGCATCCTCCCTCCTACATCTGAGAGATGTTGTACTTGAATCAGCAAGTTATCTAATGACTGCCGCAGACGTTCATGATCCTGTTCTAATGTATTGCGATTGACTACCAACTCCCCAACTAAGTTACTCATCTCATCCAGTTGCTTAACTGGAATCTTCATGCTTTCTTCTCTAGTCACACGACGACTATTAGGACGTTGTGTTTTGCTGCTGTTGGATTTGGGACTTTTCCCTTGGGCATTCATTGTTTGATCCGCTTTTCTCAGCAGTTCTTCCAATTCATCAAAGTCATCAACTTTTTCTGAGGCTAAACCAGCATTGTCAGATTTTGCTAATACCGATGGAGTCACTGCTGGCCGCTCTTGAGGTATTTCTGTTGCTTCAAAATCATTATCCAGCAATGCTTCTAAAGCTGCAAAATCTGAGTCTGGCATTGAGACAGAATTGGTAACGCATTCTAATGGATCATCTAGTAATGCGTCTAAAAAGGCAAATTCATCTGGGAAAGATAACTCATTTTCATCGGTATCGGCTGCTGTCGTTTCTACTTCTAGTTCTTCAGTCTTTTCTTCCTCAAACATCAGGTGAGTTTCATCTGTCTCACTCACCACTCCCTGTTCTGCTGATGCATCTGCTGTGATTTCGTCTTCTTCCCAACTGAACCCTGAGAAATCAAAATCTAAGGCTGTGTTGATACTTTCTGCTGATTGACTATCTCCCAATTCATGACTGTGAATATTAGCAATTAACTCTTCTTGATTTGTTGTCTCTGGTAAATCAACAATTAAATTTAATATTCCTGTTTCCGGCACATTTATTGCTGTGAATTCTGAGGCATTTACCAAGGTTTCGCTCACCTCTGTCTCGTCAATCAGACTAATATCTATGGTGTCCTGCTGAATATTAGCTGAGTGAGTTACGGCTATATCCTCTAAGGGAACTGATAAATTCTGACTGTTGTCTTCAAAACTCGCAAACACATCTAGTTCCAGATCAATTAATGTTTCCAGAGACTGGTTAGTAAATTCTGGGACGAAGTCCACCGCTTCTAGCTCTTGCGAGAAACTCTGAATTTCTGGTAAGGACAATTCACCATCATCAATGCTGAAGGAAGAACCAAAATTAGTAAAGAAGTCATCCCCAGCATCTGGTGTGAATATGATATCTCCTACTTGTTCTTCTTCTGCGATGTCAAACAGGAAGGAATGCTGACTATCACCTAAAGCTTCTTCAGATGCAGATGCAAATATACTTTCTTCTAATTCCCTAGCCACATTTTGCTCAACTACAGCTATTTCCTGTATTGGTGCTGCCTCTGTATAGTTCCAGAAGTTGTTGAAATCGTCTGACGCAGTGGAAACTTCTGTTGCTGTTGTTGCTGATATAGCAAATATATCATCAACGGCGGAATCATCAATTGCTGGGATTGTATTGTTTTCTAATTCATCAAACAGATTGTCTAAAGACAAGCTTTCTGGTTGAGATTGGGTTACTTCTGAGTCTATGGTGTCACTAGAGGTAAGTTCTTCTAGAGGAGCGGTATTCGTAGCTGCTGATAAGAAGTCATCAAAACTATTTTTAGATATGTTAGATACTTCTGTGGTGGGAATAGTTTCTAGTGGTGCTGAAGTGACTTCCTCTGTAAACAATGATTCATTTTTGTCGAATACCAGTGAGAATATGTCGGTTTCTCCCTGATTCATATTGACATTGCTAGGAGGGATTTCTACAGGTAACTGAGGCAATTCCTTAGCAGTTACTGTCGATTCTTCATTGGCAACATCAGCTGGGAAAAAGTCTAATGCACTAACAATATTATTAGTTTCTGTAGTTTGATTTTTCGGTTCTAAAATGTCTGTTTCTAAAAAGATATCATCAAATAATAGGGTTAGGTCTTCTGTAATATGGGGAAGATTTTGACGACGATTATGATTTTTAGACTCAAATAACATGAATTCTTCTAAATCGTTATCATCATTTTCTAAATCACCGTTACTAATTCCTAATTGATGGATATTGGTATAGGGTATTTCTGGTTGTTGCCAAGTTCTATCTATGTCGAGAGTATCGTCTTTAAATATATCAGCTAGAGTATGTAACTCGGCAGCGCCTACTTCCAGTCCCTCAGCGTCAATAATATTACTATTGCCGTTGAGTGTTTCGTCTTGATGAGTGAAGAAGGGGTGAGAAATTGTTATCTCTGATAGATCAACCGAGACATCGCTGATTGCGGCTAAGTTTAGTTCTTCTGTTGGTGCAAATATAATTGTGCTGCTTTCTTCTAGCGGCAAAGATTCTGTTACTGCTTGTGGTTGTTCATCAACGGAATCAAAATTTAGTTCTAATAACTTCAATTCTGGCAGCAGTTCCAGTGCTTCTAGTTGGGGACTAGTGGTGATTTGGGCTTCTTTTCCTTGCAGAACTAATTCTTGGGCTTGTTTGATTTCCGTAATCACGATTTTGGCTAAAGTCAGATAGCTATTGTCGGGATTAGCGATCGCATTGGCTGCTGATTGAGATAAACTGCACCAATTGGGCAAATTTAATTTTTCACCCAGTTTTACTAACTGGTGACAGCATTCCTGAAGCTGTTCTCGTGATGATGGTGTGGTACTTTGTTTAAACAGTTGCAACATTTCCCGCAGGGATTGCAGCACCTGGTTTTGAAATTCTGACCGATGATCATTTCTACTCTCTGCTACCAGAGGTTTCTGTACTTGTGGTATTGATACAGGAGCTTGAGGTTGAAGTTTGGTAGATGCCGAAACCATAGCTATAGGAAGCATCTGGATTATGGTTGGGTATTCAGCAATTGGGGCTGCATTACTCCCTGGTTGTACAAGTAGTTCTAAATGCTGAATCAGCCATTCAAAGACTGGTTCAGTTTCTGACATCAAGGTATTCGCCGTTTCTTCTGAAAGACCAAAGGGACTGCTAAGATGGTCTAATAAAGATCTCAATGTATCCGCAACACCAAGAAACAGTGACTCTAACTTTTGGTCAACTTTAACTGGATGTTCTTTGAGAACTTTGAAACAATCTTCGAGGCGGTGAGACGTGTGCTGGATACTACTCAACCCCAGCATGGCCGCTCCTCCTTTGATGGAGTGAGCAGCCCGGAAGACTTCGTTGATCATTTCTGGGTCATTCAGGGTATCTTGAAGCTTCAATAACCCCTGTTCGATGGTATTCAGGTGTTCTCTAGCTTCTTCGATAAAATAACCCAAAATCCGCTGTTGTTGTTCCGGCTGCATCTGCATAAGAAGAAAGGATGAATGATATAAGCGGTAAATCCCCGTACTCTACATGAGAAACTTAGGAATAGATTAAGTCTGAAGTATAAATTATACTTCATATAGCAGGAGTCAGGAGTCAGGAGTCAGGAGTCAGGAGTCAGGAGTCAGGAGTCAGGAGTCAGGAGTCAGGAGTCAGGAGTCAGGAGTCAGGAGTCAGGAGTCAGGAGTCAGGAGTCAGGAGTCAGGAGTCAGGAGTCAGGAGTCAGGAGTCAGGAGTCAGGAGTCAGGAGTCAGGAGTCAGGAGTCAGGAGTCAGGAGTCAGGAGTCAGGAGTCAGGAGTCAGGAGTCAGGAGTCAGGAGTCAGGAGTCAGGAGTCAGGAGTCAGGAGTCAGGAGTCAGGAGTCAGGAGTCAGGAGTCAGGAGTCAGGAGTCAGGAGTCAGGAGTCAGGAGTCAGGAGTCAGGAGTCAGGAGTCAGGAGTCAGGAGTCAGGAGTCAGGAGTCAGGAGTCAGGAGTCAGGAGTCAGGAGTCAGGAGTCAGGAGTAAAACCCTCTTGTAGTGGGAGTTTCATTATCAATTGATGTCCTAACTACCCTGTCCACGGCTATACTTTATACTTCATCCTTTACCTAGTTTCAATAGTCTCCACTCGGAAGCGTTCCACAGAGGCGATTAAGTCGCGGGATACACCCACTAAGTGCTGTAGTGCGCCAGAAACTCGCTGTGCTTCTTGAGAAGTTTCTTGGGCTGTAAGTTCTACTGATTGCATCACCTGAGCTACAGCACGGGAGGTTTCCGTCTGTTCTACAGTGTCGCTGGTAATTGAGCGCACCAAAGTGTCAATATGTTTAGCAACTTCAATGATGTTTTCGAGCGATCGCTTGGCTTCTTCTGCTAGTTTTGTCCCTTGAATTACTTGTTGTGTGCCTTCTTCCATTGCAGTCATTACAGAACTAGTTTCGCTCTGAATTTGCATGACTATTTGTTCGATTTCTTTTAAAGATTTGGCAGATCTATCTGCTAACTGGCGGACTTCATCGGCTACGATTGCAAATCCACGACCTGCTTCTCCTGCTCTGGCTGCCTCAATACTAGCATTGAGTGCCAATAAGTTGGTGCGAGAAGCAATTTGGGAAACCAAGGCGATAATCGAGTTGATTTCTTGGGAAGATTCTGCTAATCGCTTGACTTTGCGGGTAGTTTCGGCGACTGTTTCCCGAATTTCCAAAATCCCAGCCACGGTATTTTCTACTGCTTCGCCGCCTTTGAGGGCGATCGCACTGGCATCACGGGCTACAGTTTCTGCTTCTTTTGCTGCCACTGCTACCCGTTGGATCGATTCGGTCATCACTTGTACGGAATTCAAAGTCACAGCCAACTCTTCTGCTTGGCGCAAAGCATCACCGGATAAGGCTCTGGCAAAGGTTTCTGAATTAGTTGAACCTTTGGTTACTTCCCGTGCAGCTACTTTCACCTGTTGGACAATATCCCGTAGGTTTTGAATTGTCAGGTTAAAGGCATCAGCTACGGCTCCTAGGACATCGGCTGTCACCTCTGCTTGCACGGTTAAATCTCCCCTAGCGGCACCTTCCACATCGTCTAAAAGACGAATTACTTGGCGTTGTAGGTTTTCTTTGGCTTCTTCTTGTTCAACTGCTTTCCGTTGCGCCTCATTAGTAGTTGTGAAAATTACCCGCGACATATCATTGAAGCTGGTAGCTAAGTATCCTAATTCGTCTTCTGAGTAAACTGTAGCTTGAACATTCAGATTTCCTTCCCGCACAGCATCAAACTGAGCTTGTAGATCCTTGGTAGTTCGGCGAATTTGCTTGAGGGTGAGATTGCCCATAAAGCCTGCTGTCGCTCCACCTGCCAAGCCAGCGGCTAAAGCCATTGCCCAGCCTGTATTCCTGACAGATTCTCGTTGTGAAGTTGGCGAAAATGAAGTAGCTCCAAAGCTGATTAAAGCTGCTACTACTGCTGAGGTTAAGCCCACAGCCCCAGCAATGTACCATTGCTTTTTCTCTAGAGAGGCATTCTCAAAGAATCCAAACAAGCCTTGATCAACACTGACGTTAGGTTCTAGCTTGGGAACATCTGACTGAGTAAATACCGCAACGGCATCTTGCGACCCTGTAATTGTGAACTCTTCATCCCGATCAGCAATGCTATTACTGGAGAAACTGTCAGTAAAACTACTGGTCATACTATCCCTGTTTTCCCGTAATTCAGATTCTGTTCTATCACTAAAGTCAGAATCTCCTGTCACATCAAAGTTGGGAATACTACCAATGTCGTCAAAGTCCCCAAAGTCCCCAAAGTCGTCTAAAAACCTAATTTCGTTATTGTTTTGAGAATTTTCTCCACTGACGATACTATTGTTATCTTCATGCTCTGAGAAGTTTTCTGAGCCAAAAGCCTCTTCAAATGCTTCTAAATCGAAACTTTCATGATCAAAGTGATTTGGCTCCTGATAACTCTTGACATTAACCTGCTGGTCATGCACAGGCAAATTGCTGTTCAAAGATGAGGAAACTTGATGATTTAAGTTGGGCAATGGTGCAGAGTTTGTTTCCTCTGGGATCTGATTTAACCAATTATCAGGGCTGTCCAAAGATATATCTTCATTACTGTCACTTAAATTATTAGTTGTCAAACCATTGTTAATTTCTGGTTCGGCAACTATCAGCATATCTTCCTGACTATCATTGGAGAAGTTCAAATTCCCCATACTCATCTCTTCCAATTCTGGCGAATCTTCTTCCCTCAATAATTCAGGCGTAGGTTGCCAGGTATTGTTAAGTGGTAAATTAATTTTTCCAAAATGTGAATGAATATCCTCTTCACTAATTGCTAAATTTTCGTTAGCTGAATTCAGATCAAAGTCTGCGAAAGGACTATTCCCGAAGGATTGTTCCAGATCGAGTTGGGAATTATCTTCTTGCCAGAAAGAAGGTAACTCTAAAGCTTCTGATGCTTCACCGCTATTTTCTGCTGGCTCTAGAAATTGTTGATCTAGGGCAAAGGGGTCATCGCTAAAAGCTACTGAGTTATTTGGTGCGGGGCGAAATTCTGTATTCTCTACGGAGGTATTAAAAGGATTACTCACAGATATATCTTCCAGAGCATCCTCTGCTGGTTGATAATCACCAAAAGAATTCAGATCAAAGCTGGTGTTAACCAACTCTCCATCAACTCCCAAATCTAGTAATTCTAACTCACCAGTTACTTGACCATTGGATATTTCCCCAGCATTTTTTAGCCCACTAGGCTCTTCTGTCAGTTCATCAGATTCTAATGCCTGTAGGTATATATTGATATTTTCCAGCCCATTATTGGCAAAACCAATGATTTCTTGATCATCTGTAAAATCCAACACCTTTTGATATTCTGCTTTAGCGATATCGTACTGCTGCAAAACGTAGTATGTATGCCCCCTCAACAAATGAGAGTTGGGGTCATCTGGAAAATTTTGCACCACTTGATCTACTAAAGTAGCGGCAACTTCATAGTTGCCTTGGACATAGGCTGTCATTGCCTGTTGATATGTTGAATTATCATCATTTATATTTATTGCCATTTCCGCCCTCCCGACTTCATCCTGCCCACCGCGCACTTCGCAAAATTGCTGTTTGATCGATTAGTCGCAGATACTTATTTTTTGTAGTATCTAACCATTCGCCACGCAAAAAAGGAGCCATAGTATCTGGTACGTTATTTGGTGGCATCAGATACTGTACATCAAGCCAGTCCATACCACAGATTTCTTCTACTCCTAAGCCTACTATGATGTCTTGATCTTCAATAGCAATTACTGGTATCTCAGACCGATCCGTGTTTAATGCCGTTCTTTCCCCCAGAAATTGACCCAAATCTGCTACCCAAATTAATCGCCCTCGTAAATTGAGAGTACCTAAAAGTAATGGAGAAACATTAGGAATTGGGGTGATACGATCAGGACTTAGTTCAATCACCTCCCGAATGCCAGTTGCTGGTAATGCAAACTCCTGAGTAGAAGAAATGTAAAACCGCAAATGTAACTCACCTTCAGGACTTTCTAGTTGTAATTCTGGACGAAATTGGTCTTGACCACTGCCAGTTAAAAAGTCTGGTTTGCTGACCATGTTGTTGTCATTCCTATCCCCGCAGCAGTTGTTTGACTGTTCCTACCAACTCGGTTGGTTGAAACGGTTTGGCGATGTAAGCATCAGCCCCTTGTTTCATGCCCCAGTAACGATCAAATTCTTCACCTTTGGAAGAACACATCACTACTGGGACATTTTGGGTTTTCGGATCGGACTTTAATCGCCGACAAAGTTCGTAACCGTTCATCCGGGGCATGACAATATCCAAGACTACTAAATCTGGAGGTGTGCTTTGAATTGCTTCTAAAGCTTCTAATCCGTCACAAGCATGGGTAACTGTTAAGCCACTGGCTTTGAGGAGGTCTGTAATCATCTCCCTTTGGGCAATACTGTCTTCCACAATCAGAACTGTACTCATAAATGCCTATCTACCTCCTGATTTAGACTTTCCTTTCTGGAATATTTCCTGATTCCCTAACAAAATATTAATTGTATAAATTAATTCTACTATTGCACTAATTTACTGAATCTGGATGTTTTACTGGGGTTAGCTGATTCTGTGATAACATTTTTTACCCTATGTTTGAGCAAATCCACAAGTCTTGTATTCTGTTTATATTCCCACAACAGAATCTATGTTGATATATTTTTCTACCAGCATCAGTAATTCAGTGTCTACAAAAGGCTTTGTTAAATAATCTGTAGCTCCAATCATCCTAGCTCTGACGCGATCAATAAATCCTTCTTTTCCCGTCAGCATGATAATTGGTACCAGCCGAAATGCTCTAGAATGTCGCAGCATGGCACAAATCTCATATCCGTCTAATTCCGGCATGGCAATGTCGCATAAAATTAAATCCGGTTTAAGTTGAAACACTAAGCTCAAAGCTTCTAAAGGTTTGGTGATAGAAATCGCTTCATACCCTTGTGGTTTCAAGATTGACTCTATAGTTTCGCAGATTGCGATCGCATCTTCAATACAAACTATCCGCTTTTTGCGTTTGTCTACTTGCTCCCAAGTTTCAATTTTGACATTATGGCTGGAGGTGGCTGAATATACTAATTGCAACCAACCTTGTTGTACGTAAGGATATATGGCTTTGGCAACGGTTAATATATCACGGTTGAGATAGCGAGCCAGTTGACGTAGGGAGGTTTTCCCATCTGCCCAATGTTGTAATTTATTCACTGTTGATGCTGGTAGTGAGTCATTCAATCTAGCTATGTCAGCTAGAACTGGTAACTGTTCTGGTGATTGAATATGTGGATATAGCTGCTTCCACTCTTGCACCTGCTTTGTAATTTTTGTGACTAGAATAGTAATTTCCAAGCTAGTTAATTGGGGAACAAGTGCTGTACCTAAATCAAAAATGAAACTACCCTGGTGTAAACTCAGTAGATCAAATAGTGTCTCATGCACTAACCCATGAATGATATTCCGCGCTACTTTTGGGGTGATAATATTATGTTCCAAGAGCGCCCAGAGATAAGCATACTCCGGAGAATTTGTTGATTCTAGGGTAGCAAGTTGTATGTTATTAAGTCGCTTATCGATTCGGTAATGACGTAAGTAATCATCAATCCGAGATAAACTACTTTCCCCAGCTTGACAATAAACTATTTGACCGTTTAAGAAAAATACAAACCAAGACTGTGGTTTGCTCTCCCAGGAAGGACGATGTTGGGAAATATCTTCTTCGCTCAGTTTATGACTTTGGTAAGAACTGTGAGCTTCTACCCACAACTGGCCAGTTCGTTGTCCTAACTCGATCAGTTGTAAGATACTGCAAATATCAATCTCGCTTAAATTTCCTTGCATTTAGCTAAAAAGCACTCCTTGGCATCTAGTTAAGAATACTTGATTAATTATGAATCAGCGTTTATCTATCAACTATCAGCATTCTGCAATCATTTGGTATATGACGTTTACTTCGTGATAGACTCAAACTTGTTTGAATCGTGCTACAGCTATTAGGCATAATTCTTTTTCGTTTCAAGTTTATACGCATACATGAACGCATAAACGCAGAATTTCATTTGTAGCTTTAATCGAGTGAATTGATATAAGCTCACTGCTTAACGCTGACAATTGTGAAGTTCAGCTTTTTCATGTTTCCAGTAGGCAAATGAGGTATTATACTGGCAAGACTATTCTTTATATCAGCATTTGGGCAAGCCAAAGATAAAGCTTTTGTGAGCGATATTTGACAAAGTTAGTGATCTTACGGTAGTCATAATCACTATCATGAATACAGGATATAAAAGATGCGACTTAACCGCGTCTACCAAATATCAAGATATATCAAGATGTGAAATATCACTTCCATAAGTAGTTTTGTCTATCTTGTGCTGCTAAACTTAGGTTAAACAAAACAATTTAACAGAATAATCTCAGGTATATCCCAAAACCCGGACGTAAAGTGCATCAAAAGGACTAACGGTGTGCTGTATTTAGCAGAAGTACAAAAGCAGAAAGGCGGCTTACTCGGTGGGGGTTCCAAAACGGAACTAAAACTACTGGCCTGTCAACGAAGCGACCAGAATTGGAGTACTGTGTCTGAGGAAACTATTGCTTATGAGGATGGAAATAAATTAAATGATGGCGGACTGGTACTAGTAGAACTGAGTCCGAATCGTCAGGTACAGCGGATTCAAGAGGCTGGCCGCCCCCTAGTGAACATTTTGCAGAATTTTTCCCGTCAAGTGGAAAAATTTAAGCTCAAAGAAGATGAAATTGACCAGTGGAAGCAGTCACTGATGTTTCAAGTCCAAGAGCTAAATCGCCGAGAAATGGAGATGGAATCGCGCTTGGAAGAAGTTGAACAACTGGAAAATGATGTTCAACGTTTAGAAACACAAAAACAGGAGGTTGATACCAACCGTGAGCAAATTGAACAGTTGCGGGCAGAACTGGAACGGAATCGGCAGGAACTAGAAGGCGCTTGGGAGCATCTCCGGGGAGAGCAGCGTCGTCTTGATGAGAGCAAAGTAGATACCCAACAAGGAACATTTTTGGATGCAGGGCAAAGTCAGATAATTACTGATTTACTTGAGCGCTTGTCTAATGGTGTTAGTTCTACTGGAACACTACAAGAAAATCTCAATTTTGCCTTTGAACTCGTAGAACAGCAACAAGCAGTTCTGAACCCACATTGGCAACAACTAGAGTTGCAACGCGGTTTAGCTCAACAACAACAAGGGAAAGTTGAACAATTGTCACGCACTTTGCGCGATCGCCAAACTGAACTTCAACAAGTACAAAATTCTTGGGAGCAACAAATCAGTCAGTTAAAACTATCTACGGCAACACTTGACAACAAACAAGAATTTGCGGCCATACTCAAAGAACAGTTGCAAAACCAAGAAAATTTATACCAACAAACCCATGCCTTGGTAGCAACAGTTGGTAATGTGGTTTTTGGACAGCAAGTTGATGTGGAAACTTTGCAAAAAATGCCCCTTGAAGAACTGCAAAAAATTGTCCAGGACTTGCAGGATAAATTAGAAATCGATTCTAGTTTCGTTCAAGATCAAGAACAAGAACTAAATTACAAACAAGAAGCTATAGAAGAACTGCAAACAAAGATCCAACAGGCATCTGGGGAAGATTTAAAAAATTTAGAACTAGAATTAGGAGATGAAACTGTCCTCTCCCAAATGCTCAATGAGAGTTTGGTAGGACAACGCCGCAATTTACTAGAGCGGCAGCAAACTCTCTCTCAACACCAAACTATACTGCAACAACGACAAGGACAGACTGTTGTCAATTCTCCTGGGGATAACACAATTAATTTAGGGTCAATTCTTTTGCAAATTGATAGCCAACGACAACAACAGTCCCAAGAAGTGCAGAAGCTAGAAAGTGAGATTTCGCAGTTGCTTGTAGATATGGAGATGATACAGGGAGCAATTGGTAATCAAACCGATGATCTAGAGGAAAAGCGCCAAGAACTCAAAACGATAGAAGAACAATTACTCAATTTGCAAACAGCAACGGCTGAATGCTGGGCTAAGGTAAATCTCTATCAAGAAGCGCTACAGCCAATTCAAGATATCTTGGATGGATTACGGGATCGCCTGCAAGCAATTGCGGATTCTTTAACTCACGTTCAAGAAAGTGGTGATTCTCATCTTCAGACTATTACTGAAATGCGTCAGACTATCCAGAGTTTAATTAATCTGTCGGAAGTAGCCGCATCTTAGTGGGTTGTATTCAGTCGGGGTTTCCATCCCTGTCTGAATGCTCTTCCCGCGTCTCCACGTCCCCGTGTTCTTCATCTTTGCTGGTGGATACAAATATAGTCACCTTGTACGATCGCTATCACACCACCAGGAAAAGGATCAGTTTGGGAACGGTTGGAGGCGGTAATTAAAGCCGTTAATTTCTCGATATGTTCAAAGTTGGGAGCATCAGGAAGTATTTCTTGCAGTACCTGACGCATGACACGGCGTTGTATTGCTAAGGGTGCTGTTTTTAATATTTGCCGATTTAGCCTCAAGGAATGGTTTAAATGATTATTTATCTTTTCCTCCATCGCATCTTGTCGCAATTTGTGGGCTGCTTGTTCTAAATATTCCACTTCTGCTTGTAACAGTTCGGCTGTTTGAGCTAAATTTAACTCTACTTTGGGGTTGAAATTTGTTTGTAAATATGGTAATAATTCCTGGCGAATCCGATTTCGCGCATATTTAAAATCTTGATTTGTCGAATCTTGCCAAATTGGTAAATTAAACTCTTGGCAAAATTGCTCTGTTTGGGAACGAGTAATTTCTAATAATGGACGTATTAACCTAATGTTATCAGTAAGTGGACGTTGCCAAGTCAGGGCTTGTAAACCGTCAGCACCAGTACCACGGATTAAGTTGTAAAGAAGAGTTTCCGCGCGATCGCTTGCAGTGTGTCCGGTAATAACATATTGATAATTATGAAGTTGGGCAATTTTAGTTAAAGCTTGATAGCGCCAATTTCTAGCTGTAGCTTCAGTATTTATCGGTTCATTAGCCGTTTCTAAATAAAAAGGTGTTTCCCAAAATTTAGCTAGATTTTCGACATGGTGAGCATTCGCTTGGGAGTCTTCACGCCAACAATGATCACAGTGAGCAATACCTAAATCCCATTGCCATTTGGGTTGTAAATCTAATAATAATTTAATTAAACATAGAGAATCTTGTCCACCAGATACAGCCACTAATAGCCGTTGTTTATGTTCAAATAGACGACGTGCGCGGATGGTGCGGTGTATTTGGGCGTGTAGAGGAGTCCATGTCATAAAGAAGGGAAGAGGGAAGAGGGAAGAGGGAATAGTAAACAGACAAATATTATTCATCTAAATTTCTTTTTCCCGATGCATTTGTAACTTTTGTTGTAATTGCTGAAAAACCGCTTCACCATCAACAACTTCTCCAGATTCCGAAGCTGCTACACCAATCATAATTTCCCGTTGTAATTCGGCAAATCTACCTTGATAAATAGTTTGCTGTAATTCTAATAACTTAATAGCGGTAATAATCAAATCTTCAATAGAAGAATATTTACCACTTTCTACCTGACTTTGAATAAACTGTTCAAGTTGTGGAGTTAAAATTAAATTCATAATTTTCCAATTACTCAACTATATTTAATATTACACCTTACCGAATTTGTTGAAACTCTCCATTAGATACTTTAACAAGAATTGTTGTACAGATTTAGCAATGCGGTAGAGGTTTAGCATTCCTAAACCCCTACAGACTGCTGCTGTAAATCACATAGTTGAAGATTTCAGAGTTCTTATAGCATAAAGCTTCCATGCTTCTAACTCTGGTAATTTCCAAGGTACTTTGTTAACTTGCTGATCATGAGAATAATACTCAATAAACTGTCTCCATGATGCTAGAGAGCTTTGCTGATCTCCCTCCGCTTCTTGAACTTGTGCTAATAGACAATAAGCTGGAGCATAATCACTTTCTAATTCTAGACAGATGAGTAAATGTTGTTTTGCTTGCTCGTAAGCATCTTGCTGAAAATATGCCCAACCAAGATTTTTGTGCAATGCAATTTTGACTGTGTTATCTTTCACCCTTGACAAAATTGGTTCAATAATTTCTACAGCATCAGCGCTATTTCCTTGGAGAATTTCCAAACGAGCTAAGTTATTCACAGCAGCATCAGCAGCGCGATTATTATATCTAATTGCAATTTGATAGTGTTCAAAAGCACCGCTCAAATTGTCTAATCTTTCATAAGCTGCTCCCAAATTATAGTGAGCAAAACCATAGCTTGGGTTAAATGCAACAGCTAATTCTAGATAAGCTACAGCACTGGGAAAATCATAGTTGAGGTACTTTTTATGCCCTATTTCATTGAGAGATTTAGCAATTTGTTTCCTTTCTTGCTCATTGAATTTAATGCGACTTAGTACTTTCTTTAAATCCTCTAGGATATGCTTGCTAACAGATAACAAGCGCAAGATAGATTCACTAATATTTACGTCTTCTTCATCTACCGATTCTCCTCCTGTTTCTTCTTTTCTAAATTTAGGTTCACGATCTGTTACTAACTCAGGTTTGTGTTGAGCAAACAGCGCAACTAGCTCTGAGCGTTTGTAGCGACGACTATCAGAAGGTTCATTATTCAGTCCAAATTCGTAACATATTCTTTCCACATATTTTCTGACAGATGCTTCTCCAATATTCATAGCTTCAGCTATATCAGCGTCCGTTTCGCCAGCTAGTATCTTTTGCAACACTTCTTTGCGTCGATCTGTCAGTTTGTTGAAAATGTGTTCAAACTCTGGTTGATTCATCCTTAGTTTTAATTGCATCAGTAATTATTGAGTTCACGGTTGTGACTATTTTACAGCAAGTCAACACCAATTACTCTCTATCACTATTAGGAGTTAGACAAGTGTGATACTTGTATAAGTTTTATAAAATATAAATCCGTGTTCTGGGGTTGACACCTGTAAGCAAATATGTCACATTTATTGCCAATACAAAGTCACAAAAAGCCTTATCGAAGTTGTTGTGACATAAATACGTTCATTAGTAACAAAAAAGATCAACTGATTGGGTGCGTTTAGAAATACAGCACTTCCCGATGTTATGAGGTACAAGAACCCCACCCCCAACCCAATACTTGTCGGTTAAGCTCAAAAAAATGAAATTACGTAGGTTGGGTTGAGGCACGAAACCCAACATTTACAGGCATTTGTTGGGTTTCACTTTGTTCAACCCAACCTACAAAAATCCTTAACCGAACAGTATTGACCCCCAACCCCCTAAGAGCAAGCGATGAGGGGGCTAAGATGTACCTCATAAGAGCGGAAACCGCTGTAAGTGGTAATCAAGTAAGAGTAGTACATACAACAAGAACAACCAATTGGTTGACTCAGTTTTCTAAATAGTGGGATCATCCTGTCAGAAAATTCGATTCTTTTAGAGTTTATCCAAGCCGCATTATTAACTATAACTAACTAATACCAATTTAACTAATTTAGGAGCTTTAAGTCCCCCGTTTCTATAAGCAACAAGTATGTTATGCGGGGTCTAAATCTCCGTTACGAATTACGAATTACGAATTACCTTCTGTTTTTTGGCTCTAACTAATAAACCATGCTTGGGTGCAAATATCATCGCTGTAACAAATAATGAAGTTTGCAACACCACAATACAACCGCCAGTTGCACCATCAATGTAATAGCTAATGTAAGTTCCCATCACACTCGAAAATACTCCAGAAGCCATAGAAATTAGCATCATATGATCAAAGCAATCTGTTAATAAATAAGCAGTTGCGCCGGGTGTCACCAGCATCGCTACAACCAGAATAATCCCCACAGTTTGTAGTCCAGCGACAGCAGTTAAAGATAGTAAAGATAGCAAAATATAGTAGAGCGCTCCTGTATTTAAGCCTATGGAACGGGCATGGGTGGGGTCAAAACAAAATAATAAAAGGTCTTTGCGTAGAATAGCAATCGCTACCAAAGTAATGACGCTAATAATTACAGTCTGAATAATATCTGATTGAGAAATACCCAGAACATTACCAAACAAGATGTGTGTCAAATCTACGCTGCTTGGTGTTTTAGAAACTAGCACTAAACCCAAGGCAAAAAAACCAGTAAACACCAATCCAATGACCGTATCTTCCTTAATTCTTGTCTTTGACTTGATAAAACCAATAGCAATAACTGAACCTACGCCAAACACAAACGCACCAATAGCAAAAGGTATTTTCAATATATAAGCAATCACCACCCCAGGCATCACCGCGTGGGAAACTGCATCCCCCATTAATGCCCAACCTTTCAGGGTCATGTAACATGATAGAACTGAACAAACAACTCCAACTAAGGCACTAATAAGAATTGCCTTAACCATAAATTCATTTTGCAAAGGTACAGTAAACCACTGTAGTAATTCCATTAGATTTCCTCCTGATTTTCACGACTTAAAAGGCTTTTACTAAACGTCAAGTCACCCAAGGAACCACCAAAGGTGCGAGACAAATTTTCTGCTGTGAAAACTTCAGAAGTATTGCCGTAAGCTAAGATAGTCCGATTGATCAAAACGACTTGGTTACAGAAGGTGGTAATTGATGCCAAATCATGGGTAGAAACCAAAATTGTATGACCTTGTTCTCGTAATTCTAGTAATAGGTCAATCATGGCTTTTTCTGTTTTGATATCTACCCCTGTGAATGGTTCATCTAGTAATAGGATGGTTCCCTGTTGTGCTAAAGCACGCGCAAAAAAGGCACGTTTCTTTTGTCCACCGGAGAGTTCTCCAATTTGGCGATCGCGCATTTCCCACATTTGCACTCTCTCCAAACTTTCCCTCACCACCTGTTTATCCAAAGCTTGGGGAATTCTAAGTATATTCATATAGCCATAACGCCCCATCATCACCACATCGTGAACACTCACCGGGAAATTCCAGTCTACCTCTTCTGACTGTGGCACATAGGCCACCAAGTTATTTTTTTGTACCATTCTGATGGGTAAGCCATTAATTAACACTCTTCCTGTTGTTGGCTTGACAAACCCCATAATTGCTTTGAACAGCGTTGATTTCCCGCTACCATTCATTCCCACCAATCCACAAATTGAACTGGCGTTGAGTTGGACTGAAGCACCATGCAGAGCCACCTTGCCATGATAGGCAACTGTCATATTTTCAACATCAATACTGATTGAGTTCATAGTCACTTGTTATTTGTGATTGTGCAGAGACGCGAAATTTTTATTCCCTACTAAAAACCTTAACTCACTTCCCTATTTCTAATTTCCCTGTAAACCTTGAATTAAAGTGTTTACGTTATATTCAAGTAACTTGAGATAAGTTGATGCTGGCCCATCTGCTGGAGAGAGAGAATCTACATAGAACACTCCACCGAACTTTGCACCTGTAGTATTAGCAACTTCTCTTTGGGCTTTATCATTTACCGTACTTTCGCAGAAAATGGTAGGTATTTTATTTGCCTTAACAGTGTTAATCACCTTTTCCACCTGTTTAGGAGTGGCTTGTTGTTCTGAATTTACCGCCCAAAGATAAACTTCTTTCAAACCGTAGTCGCGGGCAATGTAGGAAAAAGCACCCTCGCAACTGACTATGTAGCGTTGATCTTGAGGAATAATTGACAAGTCTTTTCGCAATTTTTGGTCAATTGCCTTAATCTTCTGGCTGTATGCTTGAGCATTAGCATTGTAAGTATCTGCATTTGCTGGTTCTAAATCTACCAGTGCTTTGCGAATATTTTCCACATAAATCACAGCATTTTGTGGTGACATCCAAGCATGAGGATTTGGTTTACCTTTGTAAGCATTCTCCGCAATTTCCACAGGTGTGATGCCAGCACTCAGAGTAATGTGAGGAACTTTGGGAACGCTGTTGTAATATTTCTCTGCCCACCGTTCTAAACCCAGACCATTATCCAAGATGAGGTCAACTTTTTTCGCCCTAACTAAATCGCTAGGTGTCGGTTCATAACCGTGAATTTCTGCTCCCGGTTTAACAATTGATTCCACAATCGCCTTGTCACCCGCTACATTTTGTACCATGTCTGCAATCACGGTGAAAGTTGTGAGAATGACCTTTTTCTCTTTTTTCGCAGGATTCACAGCATTGGTAGCCTTTGGCGTAGCAGTTACCTGGGACTGGTCAGTAGGAGCGGTAAGACTGCATCCACTTAGCCAAAAACTTAATAATAGCCCAGATGCAACAGCCGATAGCCTGGCATGAAAACTGTTGAAAGTTATATTCATTTAGTAATTTTCATAATTTTCTCATTTTTTAACTTTAACATAGGGCGCATAATCACAGATATGTTTCTGGTTAGAGGTTTTCTTAAAAATTTATGGCGAATATAATAGAGCCTCCGGCTCTCGTAAGGCATACGCTATTACACAAGCAAAGTCTAACGAAAAATTAGGGTTTTCAAACCTGCGTAGGTGTGTATCTTTATCATCACCCAAGTTAGACTTTTCAAACATCCCTTTTACCCAAATTTTCCCCAAGAGATAACGAAGCGCTCAGAAGCGATCGCAGTTTAGTTTGTTTAGTTAAATTTAAGAGAACTATCCTTGACCTTGCTCCACAGATAGTCAGGTAAATTAGAATTTCTAATTGCTCAGAACCCCCACTCCTCAAAGATAACAGGTATAGCAGTGTGACAGTTGCTGTATGTTTTTACAACTTTAGTCGCCAATTATGCGTTAGATAAGTTAAAGATTGAAATATCTGACAATTCACACTCGACCATTTCCGCCCCTGTTTCCTGGGAAGGACTAAACCTGAAGTTGAGCAGATTTTCCCCCTAACGGGCAGTTGTGAGGATTAGATCACCACCTAAGGGTGACGTTTCATCTTGACATTTCGCCAAAATTATCTCAACTTGACTGTTTAGCTTCACAGCTATTCTTTTTTTAAAATTTCCATGTCAACTCTCGTCATCGTCGAATCTCCGACCAAAGCTCGTACCATTCGCAACTACCTGCCAAAAGACTATCGGGTAGAAGCTTCAATGGGTCATGTGCGTGACCTCCCGCAGTCGGCTAGTGAAATTCCCGCCGCCGTCAAAGGGGAAAAATGGGCGCAGCTTGGGGTGAATATAGACGCGGACTTTGAACCGGTCTATGTCGTCCCCAAGGATAAAAAGAAAATTGTCACCCAGCTTAAAGAAGCCCTCAAAGGTGTTGATGAATTAATTCTGGCAACGGACGAAGACCGGGAAGGTGAAAGCATCAGTTGGCATTTATACCAATTGCTGAAGCCAAAAGTGCCGACTAAGCGAATGGTGTTCCACGAAATTACCCAAGATGCCATCAAAAAGGCTTTGAAAAATTGCCGTACCATTGATGAACAGTTGGTTCGCGCCCAAGAAACCCGGCGAATTTTAGATCGATTGGTAGGATATACCCTATCTCCCCTGCTATGGAAAAAAATCGCCTGGGGTTTATCCGCAGGACGAGTACAGTCTGTAGCCGTGTGTTTATTGGTAACAAAGGAACGCCAACGCCGTGCTTTCCATGAGGGTACATATTGGGATTTAAAAGCCAGCTTGCTACAGGAAAAAACCGCCTTTAGCGCCCAATTGGTAACGCTAGGAGGCACGAAAGTTGCCACAGGCAGCGATTTTGATCCCGCCACGGGAAAAATTACCGCTGGGCGCAATGTAGTATTGCTGACGGAAGAACAAGCAGAAGCTCTCAAAGAACGACTGACAGGTAAAACCTGGAATGTCAACGACATTGAAGAACGCCCAGTTACCCGCAAACCCGCCCCACCCTTTACCACTTCGACGCTGCAACAAGAATCTAACCGCAAATTGCGCCTTTCGGCACGAGACACCATGCGGGTTGCCCAAAATTTGTACGAGCAAGGGTATATTACCTATATGCGTACAGATTCAGTGCATTTGTCAGATCAAGCGATCGCAGCTGCTCGGAGTTGTGTAGAAGAAAAATATGGCAAACAGTACCTCAGCCCCCAACCTCGGCAATACACCACCAAATCCAAAGGCGCACAAGAAGCACACGAAGCCATTCGCCCCGCAGGTAGCAGTTTCCGCACCCCCCAAGAAACCGGGTTAGGCGGCAGAGAATTTGCGGTATATGACTTAATTTGGAAGCGCACCGTTGCTTGTCAAATGGCTGACTCTCGCCAAACCCAAATTACTGTTCAGTTACAAGTTGAAGATGCTGGTTTTCGTTCCTCTGGAAAGCGCATTGATTTTCCTGGATACTTACGGGCATACGTCGAAGGTTCCGATGATCCCGAAGCCGCATTAGAAGACCAAGAAGTAATTTTACCGCCCTTAAAAGTTGGGGATCATCCAACTTGTACAGAACTAGAAGCAGTGGGACATGAAACCCAACCCCCAGCTAGGTACACCGAAGCCAGTCTAGTCAAAACCTTAGAAAGTGAAGGTATTGGTCGTCCTAGTACCTACGCCAGCATCATTGGCACTATCATCGACAAAGGTTATGCCCAGTTGGTCAGTAATGCCTTGATTCCCACCTTCACCGCTTTTGCTGTCACTGACTTACTAGAGAAACATTTCCCTGATATTGTTGATCCCAGCTTTACCTCCAAAATGGAGCAAACCCTAGATGACATCTCCACAGGAGAAGCCAAATGGCTACCCTACTTGCAGAAATTTTATCTGGGTGAGAAAGGTTTAGAAACTCTGGTCAGGGAACAAGAAAGTCAAATTGATGCCACTATTGCTAGAACCGTAATATTAGAAAATTTAGATGCTAAAGTCCGTATTGGTAAATATGGCCCTTACATCGAAGTAGAAAATGGTGAGGGTGTTGTCACCGCTTCCATTCCCAAAGACCTCACACCCGCAGACCTCGACCCCAAACAGGTAGAAGTTCTACTGCGACAAAAAATCACCGGTCCCGACCAAGTGGGACGGCATCCTGAAACTGGTGAACCGATTTATGTTAAAATTGGTACTTACGGTCCCTATGTCCAGTTAGGGGATAAAACCGACGAAAACCCCAAACCGAAACAAGCTTCCTTACCTAAAGGTGTCACCCATGAAAATGTCACCCTCGATATGGCTGTGGGTCTTTTGGCACTACCCCGAACCTTGGGAGTCCACCCGGTCACTGGTGGTAAAATTCAAGCTAGTTTGGGACGATTTGGCCCTTACGTTGTTCATGACCAGGGGAAAGAGGGAAAAGATTACCGCTCCCTCAAAGCTGCTGACAATGTATTGACAATTTCCCTAGAACGTGCAATTGAGTTATTGTCTGAACCGAAAAAGGGACGCGCTTCTAGCAGTAGCAAATCCAAAGCAGCTATACGCGAACTGGGTACACATCCAGAGGACGATTCGCCCATAAATATCTATGATGGACCTTATGGCCCTTACATTAAGCACGGCAAAACTAATGTGAGTATTCCTGAAGGTCAGACAGTAGAAACAGTGACGCTGTCAACAGCCCTGGATTTGCTGCAAGCTAAAGCATCTACCAAATCTACTCGCAAGACCAGTAAATCAACGAATTCTAAAACTAAGTCAACTACCAAGTCATCAACAACGGGTGGGAAAAAGAAAGACACCTCAAGTTAGGAAATCTTGACTGGGGACTGGGGAAATACAGACACGGTGACGCTCCAGATGGGGAGATGGGGAGATGGGGAGATGGGGAGATGGGGAGATGGGGAGATGGGGAGATGGGGAGATGGGGAGATGGGGAGATGGGGAGATGGGGAGATGGGGAGATGGGGAGATGGGGAGATGGGGAGATGGGGAGATGGGGAGATGGGGAGATGGGGAGATGGGGAGATGGGGAGATGGGGAGATGGGGAGATGGGGAGACGCGGTGAGAAAGAGAGATTGTCTTATGGCAGTCAACTCTTTCCCAGTATCCCCGTTTCTTCTTTTCCCATATCTCCGTGTCTCTTTACTCTTTCCCCGCGTCCCCGTGTCCCCGTGTCCCCGTGTCTTCTTCAAGCGCGCCAGCAATAAATTTGATTTTGCTCAACTACTCACTAATTACCTCTGAATATTCTGTCTGTTTGAATACTTATTATTATAAAACCGCACGGTAACAGGGGGACGGGTCGAGTTTTTTTGAGCAGCAATTAGCCGTAGTTGATATTAATCCCATCGCTAACAGGATGTGGTAGTCTAAGAATAAGGTTTGTAAACAGTAACAATCAACTTACTCAAATCTCACTAATTCTTTCCAGAACATCTGTGTAGACAGCATACTTAGGTAAGTGTTATGATCAGGAAACCGAACACAAAGGTTAACAGCTAGTTAGTGTTTTACTAACAAAAGCTAAAAGATGCTCACATTGAATCAACATTTATCTCTACAGTTCGACAGGCTCACTGACCACTCGTTGACAGAAAAAATTGAGACAGCACAGAGAAAAATGCTATTATTGATGGGTATTTTAGGTGATAACCAAACCTAAATACACAAATAGTAGGATGAGATACACCCAAACAATCAAGCCTGTAGACTAGACAGTGCCTACACTTCTAGGAGTTCAGTGAGCGTAGTCGAACTGGTGAAGCAGGAAAAAAAGCTGGCTCTTGTTAGCATTAGTTAGCTTTTTGTATCGGAAACCTACTCCCCGATTTACGCCTGTGGACAATCAAGAGACGAATCCCTTGGGGAAAACAGGAAGCAAACCTTTTGGAGTCTCATGAGTAGATTTAGAGTAAATTTTATATAACGGAAAACAAAAAACCAAACTTTAGAATTGGCTTATGCCTTAAATACGCGAGTGTGTCAGCCACGTTAGAAACCAAAGGTGGGACAAAACACCAGTTTCTACAACGAAAGTTAATTAAAATTGAGGTAGTATCTCAGGAGCGGTCAGTTCAATGGACTATATAGAAAAGGTACTGGAAAAGCTGAAGGAATTAGCCAGGAAGCTAATTGAAGCATTGGTAGGGCCAGAAGCACAAGCAGAACCGGAACTGATTCCGATTCCTGTAAATGAACGGTCACGCCGTCGCTAATAACCTCAAGGTTTTGGAGTTGACGTTGACACCTTTAAGTATTTTAGTACTGCACGGGCCAAACCTGAATTTACTAGGACAGCGAGAACCGGGAATTTACGGTTCTCTAACCCTAGAGGATATTAATCGCCTGTTAGAAGCAGAAGGACTCAAGTTACAGGCGAAAATTACGACTTTACAGTCAAATCATGAAGGAGTTTTGCTAGACACGATTCACGGGGCGTTAGGGCAATATCAGGGTATTGTGATTAATGCCGGAGCATATACCCACACAAGTATAGCTTTGCGAGATGCGATCGCTGCTGTAAACTTACCTACAGTAGAAGTACACCTGAGTAATATTTACCGCCGAGAAGATTTTCGACATCATTCTTATATCGCCCCAGTAGTAATTGGTCAAATTAGTGGTTTTGGTGTCCAAAGTTATTTGTTGGGTTTACAAGCACTAGTGCAGCATCTGAGAAAAGATAGCTTTTAACAGTGTGTTGTAGATTTTAGTTTTTGGACTAAATGCTGAAATATAAAATCCAAAATCTAAACTCCAAAATCCTAAATTGTATGCGTTATTCTCTCATAAATCGAGTTAGAGGTGCTTTCCTGGGAGCATTCATAGGGGAAAACTTAGCTAGACAGAATCCTAGTGCTTTAGGTAAAATGGCGATTCTGGGTAGCGAAAGTTTAATTGCCTTAGGTAAATTAGATGTAGATGATTGGTTAAAGCGTTACCAACAAGCATCTGTAGAGTTAGAAACCAGTGATATTGCTTGGGGAGAAATAATTTTAGCCACCTTACCAGTGGCAATTTTTTATCACGAAGATAATATTAAGCTTAAACATAACTTGCAGCAAGTATTACAAATTTGGAAGACTGAGCCGATATTACAAGATGCTGCTTTAGTTATAGGATATGCGATCGCACAATCCCTCACAGAAAAACTTCACCCCCTGACGCTCATTCCCCAAACAATTTCCTTTCTGGAAGAAACATCAACTTCTGTACCACAAAATTTAATAAAAGTCAATAGCTTACTGCAACAAGGGGCAAGATTAGAACAAGTGCGAGCCGAATTGAGTAAGCAAGAAGAACTGAGTCACAATATTGCATTAGCCTTTTACTACTTTTTGAGTACATTAGAAGACTTCCGGCTGACAGTTTTACGGGCAACTCATCAAGACCATGATCGGCGGACAGAACACTGCTCTTTAAAGTCACAATTCATCAGTGCAATTACTGGGACATTATCAGGCGCATATAACAGCACAGCAGGTATTCCTGTAAATTGGCAGGTTTTATTCTCAGGTACAAAGCCAGCATGGGGCAACAGTAATTTTACTCAGATATTAGAATTAGCCGATGCACTGGTAGCAGTCTGGGCAGGGGTTTATAACCTTGACCCAGAAAAAAGTGTATTATCAGACTTGGCTTTGCTACCAATATTTGCAGCGCCTCGCGTCATTCGCCCGCGATAAAAAATCATTGTCTGGCAATAGCATTTGATATACATTGGGAAATCAACTGGTACAATTCACACAAGCCAAAGCTTAATAAGCAAAGGAGTTTGAAGAAGACACGGGGGGACACGGGGACACGGGGACACGGGGAAAGAGGGACGCGGGGACACGAGGATACTGGGATACTGGGAAAGAGTTGACTGCCATAAGACAATCTCTCTTTCTCACCGCGTCTCCCCATCTCCCCATCTCCCCATCTCCCCATCTCCCCATCTGGAGCGTCACCGTGTCTGTATTTCCCCAGTCCCCAGTCAAGATTTCCTAACTTGAGGTGTCTTTCTTTTTCCCACCCGTTGTTGATGACTTGGTAGTTGACTTAGTTTTAGAATTCGTTGATTTACTGGTCTTGCGAGTAGATTTGGAATTGTCTTGTTTTGGGTTATCAAAGTAAGCAACTAGAGCCAAAGGCAATGAAAACGCAGCAATTTTTGCAATCTTTGACCCATCAATTAACGCAATGGCGCAGACAGTACAAAGTGTTATGCCGTAAAGTAAAGTCGCAGGCTGTGGTTAGCAGGGGTCAACGCCATAAACAGGAAGTCTACAGAATTATCCTCAAAAATCTACTCCTGTATTTATTACCAAATACTGCTGACAGCGGACATAGACAACGAAGACAAGCACCTAAATCAACTGCAAAATCTCTTAAAAATAATGTTTTCAGTTGGGTACATGAACAACGTGCTTCCGTAATTTTGGCCATTGCGATAGTATCCCTCACAGGTGTTATAGGGCATGAATTATACAATCAGCCCCAGATGAAAGTCGGCACGATTGCACCACAGACATTTATTGCTCCCCAGAGGGCAAATATAGAAGATCATAAACAAACAGAAGCCGAGCGCAAAGCAGTTAAAACAAATTCCGCCCCGGTGTTGATGGTTGATGCCCAAAAAAATGAACAAATCTACGCACATTTACACCAAGTTCTCAATAATGGCAATGAAATTCGTGCTGTTGCTGGGTCTTTTCCCTTTTTCGATATTTCAGTTTTGTCTATACCTAGCCAGCGCTACCTCCGTTCTTGTCTGGAATCAGAATGGCAAAAGTTATTAGTAAATTTAGACAATCTTCAAAAACAACACTTTAAATTGTCGATACCCCAGCCGAGTCCAGCGGCTAGACAAACACCTTCTACCTTATCTACTCCAACACTTCAGCAGGGAAGTCATCATCTTGACTTTAATCAAGCGCTGGCAGAACTAGCAGCTTACCGCTTCACAACATTAGAAAAAGACACGTCTTCACTCATTACCCAAATATCCCAAACGAGGGAAAGATATGCCCAAGCTATCACTAAAATTTCGCAAATAGAGGATGAAGGTTCAGAAAGAGTTTATGCGGCAACATCTCTATTGGAATTATCAGATGAAGACTGGACAGAAACCCAAAGGGGAATTTATCAAAGTGCAGAACGAATACTCACCCAAGGGCTACCCTCTGGACTACCACGTCGTATTGTAGAGGATGCGGTCAGCCTACAAGTGCAAATCTCTGTACCTGAAGAAGCAGAATCCTTAGCTACTAAAGTTTTGGTAACTGTACTGAAGCCAAATCTGAAACAAGATGAAGCAGAAACGAAACAACAGGCTCAACAAGCAGTTGAGAAGGTTTCATCTGTAATGGTAGAGGTGCGCCAAGGGGAGGTGATTGTCAAAAAGGGAGAACGGATTACAGAATGGAAATTTAATGTACTGGAGCATTATCACTTGATTCGCCGACAGGTAAATTGGCTGGGTTTGATAGGATTGGCAGGCTTGGTTAGCGTCGCTATTGGCATTTTTATGTGGGTAGAACGACGGATTGGCAGCCAGTTGCGAGAACGCGATCGCTTATTGATATTGTTGCTGGCTGTCAGTGTCCCTAGTGTCATAGCAATCGGTGTGCCATATACTACTTGGAGCGCCATTGGTTTATTGTTAGGTAGTTTCTACGGATCGACTTTGGCTGTGACAGTTGTAGGGCTGTTATCGCTAATACTACCAGTAAACATAGAAATCAGTAAAATGGCGCTGCTGGCTGGTATGGCGGGGGGAATCTTGAGTAGTTGTGTAGCACAAAGATTGCGATCGCGTGAGGAACTGGCATTATTAGGTATTTTTATTGCTTTAACCCAAGGGGGTATTTATTTATTTCTAAATATAGTTGTTGGTGCAGCATTCCGTTCTGGCTGGTATCTCGTCCTCCAAGAGGCAGCTTTTTTCGCTTTATCTGGTTTGGTGTGGAGTATTATCGCTTTGGGGTTAAGTCCTTATTTGGAAAAACTGTTTGATCTAATTACCCCTATCCGCTTGGCAGAATTGGCTAATCCTAACCGCCCTTTGTTAAAGCGACTGGCTACGGAAACGCCGGGAACTTTTCAACATACTTTGTTAGTTGCGACTTTGGCTGAAGCTGCGGCGAAAAAACTCCGCTGCAATGTCGAGTTAGTCAGGGCTGGGACATTATACCATGATATCGGAAAAATGCACGACCCTTTGGGATTTATTGAAAATCAAATGGGTGGTGCAAATAAACACGATACAGAAATTAAAGATCCTTGGAAAAGTGCAGCGATAATTAAAAAGCACGTTACCGAAGGCTTGGTGATGGCAAAAAAACATAGTTTACCCACAGCAATTCAGGCTTTTATTCCCGAACATCAGGGAACAATGGCGATCGCTTATTTTTATCACCAAGCCCAGCAAATGGCGAAGAAAGATCCTACTCTAAAGGTAGACAAAGCTGATTTTTGTTATGATGGACCGATTCCCCAATCACGGGAAACAGGAATTGTCATGTTAGCAGATTCTTGTGAAGCGGCGTTGCGAAGTCTCAAAGATGCTACTCCAGAACAAGCATTAAATATGCTTAATAATATTTTGCGTGCTAAATGGCAAGATGAGCAATTAATAGATTCGGGATTGACAAGGGAAGAAATGCCAAAGATTGCCCAAATCTTTGTGGATGTATGGCAGCAATTCCATCATAAACGGATTGCTTATCCTAAATTAAAAGCTGGTAGTTAGCAACTGGCTAATAGTTGAGAGGTGACAGAGATCACTTGTTAAGGCTTCACTTAACTGCCACAATTGTGCGAAAATATATAATATCAAAATTTTTACACCTGAAACTGTGAGATTGTGCGGTTTTTGGGGAATTATATATTTACCACTTTTGAGAGATTTTCAGTCAATGAGCATGAGATTCACAGGTAAAATCAGAGCTATTAGTCTTAAAGAAGGTAAAACTGGTCTTGGATTTATTGATTCTGATAGACCAATACCTGGACATGAAGGCGACATACTTTTCTTCGGTGATAAGCTGATTGGTATCGGGATTGAATATGTAGAACGAGCAGATTTAGTAGAATTCAGTGTTACAGAATGGAAGAGAAAAGATGGCACTATACAAAAAATTGCTGAAGAAGTACGCTTCTTAAATAAGTCCATCAGCTTAACAGGTGTGATCAATTGGGTAAGTGTAGAAAAAGGCAACGGCTTTATCAAACCCGACAAACCATTAGACAATTTGAATAAAGATTTATTCTTCTTTAAGGAAGATTTAGAAGAAATAGAAATAGAAAATATTGCCAAAGGAGATAAGGTCGAATTTATAGTACAAATTATAAATTATAGAGATGGAAGAGTTATTAAATCAGTTAAAAATATTCGACTGCTTGCAGCTAAAGTTAATCAAACTACAGAATCATTAACTAATACACCCACTTCTGATATAGAATTAGTTACAAATTCACCAATTTCTCATATAAAATTAGTTTCAAATTCACCAACTTCTGATATAGAGACGTTAAATCTCAAATTAGTTAAGGAAAAAATTTGCTTATCATTGGGTAGTTACAAAACACTATCAGATCCATCAGAGTTTGAGGATTATACATTCATGATTCTCAGGCTACTTGGTATCCACAGCTTATATCAATATGACAAAAAAAACCAAGCTGGTAGAGCAGACGGTTTTTTCATAATTGGTAGCCTTGCAGTTATGTACGACTGCACTCTTAGAAATAATTTTGAAGAACACAAAAAAGAACAAATTGAAAATTATGTCAACAAATTGAAGAATTCTCAAATCACAATTGATTTCAGATTAACAGATGGCGGTGTTAGAAAAAAAACTCTGCAAATTCAAGGTAAAAATTGTCAGGTATGGATAATTAGTAAAAATATCACGAGGGAATTGTACGATGTTGACGGAATTCGGGTGAAAGAAGTTTCGATTCAAGATTTAATCAAAGTCTTTAATAAAAGACTCTATTCAGATGCTTTTGAAGAAGACGAACTATCTGCAAATCTAGCTGTAATAGATAAATCTTAATTTTTTCTAGGCTGTAACCTTGAAAATCTGTCGATTTACCCGATAGTGATAAAAGTGAGTTAACTTCTCCGTTACAAAACTTCATTACATATCCCTAACGGGACTGTAAGCACTATTACGAATTACGAATTATTTTAATATCGACTTAATATTAAAAATCCGACTTGAAATAAGCCGACAACAAAACCCAAAACTCCGCCTAAAGTCACAATTGCTTGTAATTCATTTTTAACAATTCCCTCAATTGCAGCTTCTAAATCAGCCGGTGAAGTTGACTTGACTCGATCCAGAATTACTTGATCTATAGATAAAATGGGGATTATTTCGGCGACAATTGCTTCTAAATCTCTTTCTAAATACCGTTCCAAAATCAAAGCCAATTCTTGAGAAACAACTTCCAAAGAAGTACTGACAACCGGGGAATTGCTCAATCGCTTCAGCAACACAACAGCAATATTTTCCCAATCGGCTGATTCTGTCAATTCTTGTAATAAACTGCTACCACTATTTTGCAAGTAATGACGAACACTATCCCTGGTAGTTTTTCTTAATTGACGGACTGTACCAATTGGTAAATTTTGGAAAGATAAATCTTGTAATAATTTTCTGAAGCGATCGCGCATTTGCAAATCTTGAATTAATTCTTGCAAGCGTTTATTACTAGCTTCTTTTTCATCTAAGCAAAATGTTCGTAACCTGGTGAGAGTATTGCGTAAACCAAATAGATTAGCGACTACCCAGTAAGTACCGCTGGTTTTTTCCCGAAAGCTGTCATCAATAGTTTGAATTGTCCGATCTGTTAAAAAATCAACTATTGCTTGTCTTAATATATCCGGTGGTAAAACAACTTGTAACAGCCAATCAGCTAACCTTGTGGATTGTTCTTCACTGAGTTGAAATTCCAGCAATATCTGATCAAAAATTTGGTTGATCTGCGTTTCTAAAAAATTCTCTTGTCGCGCCAAAACTTTGAGGAGGCGCGGTAATGACTCCCCTACTAAATCTCGTAAAATGCCGGCTACAATTTCGGCACTTTTTTGGTTTTTCTCACCTTGGAGTTGTTCCGTAGCCAGCCGCAATAACCAGAGAATTGCGCTTTGTACCCGTTCAGTTTGTAGGAGCCGTTTAGCCAGTTTTTGTAATTCATCTGGCGTTAACAGCGATCCCATGATGGTGTCAGAAATGTTTTTTGCCAAACGCTCCTGATTGCTGGGAATCAATCCAGGAGTAAACGGTACTTTTCGCCCCAGAACATAAATCGCTCGGTAGGGGCGAAATAACATTTTGATGGCTATATCGTTAGTGAAGTAGCCGATAACTCCACCCAGAATTGGGGGTGATACATAAAGCCAAAGATGAGACCAATCCACAGGATTTTGGATTAGGGAACAGGGAAATATAGATTAGGGATTGGGGAGATGGAAAGATGCTTTGACGCAAAGAATATTTTTAGTGAATATCTCTTTTTCTGCCTTTTGCCTTCTGCCTTCAATTACCAATCACCTAATTACTACTAATACTCCCATCATACCGTTAGATATGGGGTAGTGTGTGGCGTTGGTAAAACCGACTTGATAAGCTAACTCTACTTGCTCTGTACCAATGGGGAAGCGATCTAAGCTAGGACTGATATAAGCATATTCTTCCTTGACCCCTAAATTAGTGGCGATGGGAACGACTAAATTGTCCAAATACCATTGCTGAAAGAAGCGGATTGGTATATCCCCCGGTCGATGAAAGTCTAAAATTGCGGCTTTGCTACCAGGTTTGAGGACGCGATATATTTCTTGGAGACTACGGGGAATATCTTTGACATTTCTTAAACCATATCCCATTGTGACTGCATCAAATTGATTGTCGTCAAAGGGTAAATCGAGGACATCGGCTTCTAACCAAGCGATCGCTCTTTGGGAGTAACTTTTTTGGCGGCGTTCTTTGGCAGTTTCTAGCAGTTTGGGGGAGAAGTCTACTCCATAAACCTTTCCCGTCGCTCCTACCCGCCTTGCTAACCTAAAGGTTAAATCGCCGCTACCGCAACACAAATCCAAGCAAGTATCACCGGGTTTAGCTGCGCTCCATTTAACCGTCATTTCTTTCCAAATCCGGTGTTGTCCCAGACTTAACCAGTCATTGAGTTGGTCGTACACTGGAGCAATCCGGTCAAAAATTTCACGAATTTCATTACTCATATCATGTTCGCTTAATTACTTTATAACTTACGCAAAAGTAAGGAAAAAACGAACCGCAAAGACGCGTATCGCTAAAGCGTTCGCAAAGCGTGCCGTAGGCATAAGCTCCGCTAACGCGGTAGCGTTGCGTAGCAAAGAGCGCGTATCGCTAAAGCGAAAGCTCCGCTAACGCGTAGCGTCTCGAAGAGAAGGAAAGAGGGTTTAGAGAAATTTTGCGTAAGTCCTGTACTTATCAAAAAAACTCTTCTCATCAGAGCCTCAGAGCGTCCTCATCTTTTCGGGTCAGCCCTAATTATAAGTCTTTAACCGAACAGGATATCATCAGTCATTAGTCGTTAATCAATTCTGGGTTGAGAGACGGCTACTAGCAAGAGCGATCGCTACTAGTTCCACTGATAAATGAATTAGTTTCAGTTCATCTGCTCTTAAAGTGCAAGGTTCTTGCCACTGTAGTGATAATACTCCCAACATTTGATGCCGATAAATAATTGGGATGATTAAATGTGCTTTAACTCCAGCATCTTGGTAGTAACTCAGACTACTGAGACGAGAATCTTTAGATATATCTAGGGTTGATTGTATTTGACGAGTAGCGATCGCTTCCCTTGTCAATGGATCTTGGGAGAGCCAATTTTCCACAGTCCCAGTTTCACTGTAAATACCTTGCCCTACAGCCAGAACATTTGCTTCTATGAGTTGTATAATACAACCATTAGCTGTAAATGCCTCACTAAAAGCCTTGGCAATTGGTGCAAGAGTTTCCTCTAAGCTCGAAGCAGCTTGAGTTACTTCCACTAAAACAGTCAAAAGCTCCATTTGGGCATTGGCGCGGCGCAATTCTTCTGTTCGTTGTTTAAGCAAATCATAGGTTGCTGCTGCTCTTTGTACAACCTCCTTCAATTCTCCAGAGTCCCAAGGTTTGGTAATATATTTAAAGACTTGTCCGCTATTAATCGCCTCTACCAAATCTTCAATATCAGTAAATCCTGTGAGAATTATTCTGACTGTATCAGGAAATTGAGGTAAAGTCCTGCTCAGAAATTCAGTTCCTTTCATTTCTGGCATTCGCTGATCAGAGATAATCACCGCCACTTCCCCCTCTTGTTCCAACAATTGCAAAGCGCTCAAGCCACTCTCAGCTTTGAGGACATTAAAATCTCGGCGAAAGGTACGATAAAGTAGATCCAGATTATCTGGTTCATCATCAACTACCAGAATTTTCAGTTTTTTTGGACGTTCACGGGTACTTAATGGCGGAGGAACTTGATCAACTTCGAGATTGAGATTATTCATAAATTAATTTAATATCTTCACGTTTTTGTTATATTCCATACTAAGCTGAGTTGAGAAGACTCTATTAGTTATGAGTATTGAGAAATCAGTATTTTCCTGCGGACTAATTAGAATACATAAGACAGCAGCAAAGATGCTGGCAAGCTTAATATTTATTCATAGGAAAATCTCCAAATTATGACTGAACTATCTCCCAACGCCCAAAACCCTGAGAATGCTACGAACGATACAGCACAAGAATTACTAGTTAAGCTGAGACAAAAACAAGGTAACTGGGTGGAATGGGGAGTAGCCATTGCCTACCTACAAAAATCCGGTTACAATCCCCAAGAAATCTTTGAAGCCACTGGATTTGAGCCAATCCAACAAAATCAGTTAATTGTTGGTTCTCAAGTATATAGTTCTTTAGAAAAGTTTGGCGCGTCAGAGGCAACAAGAGCATACTACGGTATGAGAGCTAGTGATATTTTGTATGAACTACGCCTACTTGCACAAGAAGACAGGGCTGCTGCTGCTGATTTGATTTTTCTCCATAAACTCGATGTAGACGAGGTGAGAGATATTGCCAAAGCGCTGAAAGATTTTTCCCGTTTTTCTGCCCCACCAGTGGGTTTTACAGCCCATCCAGGGGATGCTGTAGCTTATCAAGTTTGGAAATTGGCTAGGCAAAACTCAGACTTACAACAGCGATCGCGTTTAATTGCTAAAGGGTTACGTTTTGCTCACTCAGCAACAGCCAGAAAACAAATAGAACAATTACTAATTGATTTTACCAACATTGCCAGCAAACCGGCACCAACTTTACCCTTTTTCCGACTAGAATCGGACGAAGATTTACCCCAGCTTGTACCTGTTGTGGGTGAGTTGCCGTTAACACCCAATGACGTGAAAGCTGTACCCATCATCACAGAAGTTGGTCCATTTAGAATTGTCAAATTTACCGGAGAACAAGCTTGGGTATCCTTACCAGGTTGGCACGTGCTACGCTCTGCTGAAGATCCGGTAGGAATTATTGCCAGTAGTGATATCTTCCCTAACCCCACCCACCTGAAAATAGAACCAGTGCTAGTTGTCATAGATCGCGCTCAAAGAGAATGGGATGCGTCTAGCTACTTTGCAGTTGATAATGGTGGGGAAATTGATTTTCAGTGGTTTGAAACTGCACCAGAAAATCAGCTATTAGGGAAAATAATTGTAATTTTACGTCCTAAGAAAGTTCTCGATGAAGACTTTACCAAGGATGCTTGGCAGATTGACGAATAGGGTTGGGTAATTGGTAATTGGTAACAAGAATTTTCCTATTGCCAAATCACGAATTACTACAGCGATAAAGCTGATAGGGAAATTGACCGATACGATAGTGCTGGGTAAGTTCTATATTACAAGTAATTTGCCCAGCCAGTGTCAACTGTGATGGGTAATCTTGTTTTCTCATTCCTGAGCCTACAAACCATAAATTCAACTGAGATACATCAGGTATAGAAAGTTGAGTCAACTTGTTACTCAAGTCAGAAAAATTAGGAGATTTATTTACAAAAGCCAAACTATCGGGATGTAATTTGCTTTTTATTTCATGACTTCTCACTTGTTCCAATGCCAAAGCAAAACTTAATCCTGCTGCGACATCTTGATAACTTTCATATCCTACAACTAACATCAATGGTATAGCCGGATCTCGATTCATATTTTGGGCAACTTGTTCAGGTTGAAAAGGTTTTTGGAATGCTAAATTAGAAACAACAAAAATACAACTGACGATACCAACTAGTAAAAAGATAAATTTTTGAATTTTCATCGAAGATGATACGAGGACGCAAAGATGCAAAGACGCATTAAATGCCCCGCATTCTCGTGTCCATAACGAAAGATTCAGAGGATTGAAATTGAGCGGGGTTACAATCGGAGTCAAATTTCTGTCTCCGTGTCCCCGCGTCTCCGTGTCTCCGCGTCTCTTTGTGAATTTCCCCAAGCTTGCTGCTAGTAGAGCGCAAAAACTAGGATAATAGACAAAGCTATAACGGGGAACAACAGTAATATCTTTACCTAATAAATAAGCAATCAAGAAAAATTGTAATAATACAAAAAAAGTAAAACTTAAAAGTGTGAATGTAGATAAATGAGTTGTATTATTAGACCAGAGTAATTTTAAATTAGGAAAGATTTGGAACCCAACCCAAATTGTAAACATCACCATTAAGAAACCACAAATAACTGCAATTAGTAAAGGCTGACTTTCCACTGGAAGTATAATTATCATTAATACCCAATGCATGAGAGTTTGATAGATAGGTTCAATGTGATGAGGAGATGGTAGCCAATTAGTTTCTGATTTGGGAAAATGGCTAAATATCATCAATAGGCAGGGAATAAAGCTAATCAAAACGCTGCTAATAGAAATAATTAAATATAGCCAGATTTGGGGTAATTTTAGGATAGTTGCTTTACCCCGATAAATCAGTGCGAATAGTGTAGCAAGTTCGGAGATAAAAGCGATCACAAAAAAGTAGTGAACATAAAGAGCCATACTATTAACAATTGCCCATAATAGCCAAACTGAAAATCTCAGATGCTGCTTTTCAAAGAGATCTCGTTGAATTTGGATGAGCAAAAATAATGATAAAATAATCAAAAGCATAGGTAGAGTGTAGTGCCTTGCTTCTTGAGAGAGGTAAACAGCAAAGGGAGATAACGCCATGAGCAATGCTGCCATAATTCCAGATGTGGGAGAAAAAGCAACACTATTAAGAGCATAAATGGCAATGATTGCAGCTACACCAAATAAAGCAGGGAGCGATCGCAATGTTGTCACCCATTCTATACCCAAAGGACTTATCCAGCCTAACCAACGGTACATTATGCAAAAAAACAGCGGTGGATGAGTAGAATAATTAGCAAGATTTTCTGCAATTTGAGCGCAACTAACACCGGGCTGAAAAGTAAAAATTTTCTGAACCTGGTTGAGAGGAAAAACTACATCCAAAGGCAAATCACGGTAATTTTTACCTAAACTGAAAATGGCAGTAATGATTTCATCCATCCACAGAGATTTTGAGTCTAAATGCCAAAATCGTAAGACAGTGCCAATGGCGATGGCTAGGCTCAAAGCAGGTAGCGCTCCTGCTAAAGTTAGATAATGTAGAAAAGGTCTGCAATTTATCATTACTGGCTGGAAGATTTGTAACTAAAAATGCACATAAATAATAAATCAATGTTGTTCATATCTGCGCTGTAATCATCAAAATCAAAGTCTAGATATTATATGTCAGAAGATAATTTTACAGTTACAGTTCCTCAAGAACCTCAAATTGAAGGGATGTTTCCACCATCATCTGTTGCTAAATTGCAAGATCATATAGTAGCCATTCGCGCCAGTTTGCGAACTGGACAAAAGCAGATGGCTGACTGGGAATCTGGTTCATTGGCTGTATCTGCTGTTCCTGGTGCTGGTAAATCAACAGGGATGGCTGCGGCTGCGGCAATTGCTATTGCGCGTCAGTATCAGCATTCTCGTTCCACAGAAAGCAATTATCGACGACAGTTGGTAGTTGTTACCTTTACCCGTTCCGCTGCTGCTAATCTTAAGTTAAAAATCCGTAAATATTTACGAGATGATTTATCTTTACCGCAAACAGGCTTTGCTGTTCATACCTTACATGGTTTAGCTTTAGATATTGCTATTCGTTATCCTGATTTATCAGGTTTGCAGTTAGAAAATATCACATTAATTACACCAAACCAAACTCACCGCTTCATTCGCACCGCTGTAGAACAATGGATTGCTAACCATCCCGAAAGTTATGGGCGTTTACTCAGAGGTAAGCAATTTGATGGAGAAGAAACAGAAAAATTACGTCGTCAGTCAGTACTGAGAACAGAAGTATTGCCAGATTTAGCTTATACCGTTATTCATGAAGCGAAAAGTTCAGGAATATTACCAGAAAAGCTGCATAAGTGGAGTCAAAAAACCACAGACACATATGGAATTTTGCAGGTAGCAGCGGGTTTGTATAAAGAATATGAAAAATTGATGCGTAACGGAAAATCATCGGAGATATCGCCAGAGTTTATTGACTACGACGATATGATTTTAGCCGCCTTGCGAGTTCTCGAAAATGATAGCGCCCGACGCATTGAACAGAATAAAGTTTTCGCTGTATTTGAAGATGAAGCCCAAGATTCTAGCCCATTGCAAACTCAGTTGTTAGAAATATTAGCGAGTGAAGCAGATAGGGAGAATTTAAATAAATCAGCACTGAATTTAATCAGAGTTGGTGATCCTAATCAGGCGATTAACTCAACTTTTACACCTGCTGATCCTATTTATTTTCGGGAATTTTGCGAAGATTGTCAAAAGACAGAACGACTGGCAACAATGGATCAAGCCGGTCGAAGTACGCAAATTATTATTGATGCAGCTAACTTTGCTTTGAAATGGGTAAATCATCAAGGTTTAGCAACAACTAAAAATGGACAAACACCATTTCTCAACCAGAAAATTCAACCAGTTAATCAAGCAAATGGAAATCCTCAACCAGTAGGAAAAGGATTAGAACTGTATACGCCTCTTGATATTCATCAAACAGTTGAATTACTTTCCCAAAGAGTAATTGAGTTATTTACACAAAAATCTGATTCCTGTGCGGCGGTGTTAGTGCGAGAAAATCGCCAAGGAAGATGGTTAGCGGAGGCTTTAGAACCGATATGTAAAGAGCATAAAATTCAACTTTACGACGTGGGAGAAAGGGAACGGCGTTCTCATGTACCCCAAGAAATTTTATCATTATTGCAATTTTGCGATCGCCCTCACTCCCCCGGAAAACTAAAAGCCGCCCTGGATGTACTTGTTCAACGTCAATTAATTCCTACCCAAGATATCAATACTCTCGCTAGTCTCCCAGAAGAATTTTTATATCCTAGTCCCTTAGCCGCACCCCAAACAGATATAGTCCAAAAAGCGGCTCATCTTTGTCGTAGTTTACTCCGCGCCCGTTTAGAACTTCCTTTGTATCAGATAATTTCTTTTTTAGCCTTAACCTTAAATTATGACCAAGCCGAATTAGCAACCGCTGACAAACTTGCAGAACGTGTAAACCAGCAACTATTTGGTAACACCTCAATGGGAGCAATGTTATCAGCTTTAAGTGAAATTGTCAGTTCCGAAAGATTTGAACCAGTAGACACAGAAAATGTAGAAGAACAATATACAAAAAAAGGTCAACTGACGATTATCACCATGCACAAAGCCAAAGGGCTAGACTGGGATTATGTGTTTTTACCTTTTCTGCACGAAAATCTCATTCCTGGTAAATTTTGGGTTCCTCCCCAAAGCCAATTTTTAGGTGATTTTACTTTATCAGAAGTCGCACGCGCCCAAATTCGTGCCGCACTCCATGAAAAAGCAGAAGGTATACCTGGTGTCAGCCAAGCTTGGGAACAAGCCAAGCACTTAAAAACCGCAGAAGAATACCGTTTACTCTATGTTGCCATGACCAGAGCCAAGCAGTTGTTATGGATGTCTGCGGCTCAACAAGCCCCGTTTACTTGGAATAAACCGCATAATTTACAAGCTTCACCTTCTTGTCCTGTATTTGCAGCTTTAAAGCGCCAGTTTCCCCAAAATGTAGTTATAGCAGGAGTCAGGAGTCAGGAGGGGCGAACGGCCGTTCGCCCGTACAGGAGTCAGGAGTAAAACCCTCTTGTAGTAGGAGTTTCATTATCAATTGATGTCCTAACCACCCTGTCCACGGCTATACCTAGAGAACTCCACAAAAAACATGATCCAATAGTAAGCGTGAAAATTTCCACAAACCATTAAAACAGGATCAATCATTCTATGGAGTTCTCCTATTACCTGTTACCGACAATTACTCTGCTTGTTCAGTAATAATTGCACTTGCTTGAGTACTGGCAATTTTTTCAGCTTGCAATATGGGAGTATTCGCAACTGAATTATTTGCTAAGGTAAACAACGGATTTGACAAAATTCCCGCTACAGTAGTAGCGATTAAAGTTGCGATCAAACCCACTTGTAAAGGTCTAAATCCAGGTAAATTCCAACGGATTTCGGGATAATTTTTCACCACGTCGGACATTTCTTGGGGTTCTTTGACTACCATCATCTTAACTACACGAATGTAGTAGTAGATGGAAACAACGCTGGTAACTAAGCCCAGCAAGACTAACCAGTAAAGACCGGCTTGCCAACCTGCCCAGAATAGGTAAATCTTCCCAAAAAACCCAGCTAGTGGGGGAATACCACCCAAGGATAAGAGAGAGATGCTTAATGCTAAAGTGAGAAGTGGGTCTTTTTGATACAAACCTGAGTATTCGGCTATTTGGTCAGTTCCTGTCCGCAAAGAAAACAGAATCACGCAAGTAAAGCCGCACAGGTTCATGAACAGGTAAACCAGTAGGTAAAATATCATACTGGAATATCCGGCATCAGTCCCAGCAATTAAGCCAATCATCACAAAACCTGCTTGGGCAATGGATGAATAAGCTAACATCCGTTTCATGCTGGTTTGGGCTAGAGCAACGACGTTACCCAACACCATACTCAGCACTGCAAGGGCAGTGAACACAAATCTCCATTCGTCGGCGACGAGGGGGAAAACTACTGTCAATAAGCGGATAGCAAGAGCAAAACCTGCTGCTTTGGAACCAACGGATAAAAAGGCAATGACTGGGGTGGGAGCGCCTTCATAAACGTCTGGTGTCCACTGGTGGAAGGGGGCAGCGGAGATTTTGAAACCAATGCCTGCAATCACGAAAACAAGGGCAATGACAAAACCAAGAGATTGACTGACGTTAGCGGCAGCGATACCATTAGCGATCGCACTCAGTTCTGTTTGTCCACCGGATAAACCATACAGCAGTGATACACCGTACAAAAATACTGCTGTACTGGAAGCTCCAATTAACAGATATTTCAGCGCCGCTTCATTGGAGCGAGGGTCACGCTTGGTATAACCTGTCAACAAATAAGAGGAAATACTCAGGGTTTCTAAGGAGATGAAAATCATCACCAACTCACTAGCACCTGATAAAAACATTCCTCCCAAAGTCGCAGTCATCAAAATGGCGATGAATTCTGCTAACGCAGTGCCACTCTGCTCAATGTAGCCAATTGACATCAGTATTGTCACAGCGGCAGACAAAGCAATGATACCGCGAAAGATAATACTGAGGTCGTCTCCATTAAAGCTACCAGTAAAGCCGATAGGATTGGTAGCATCCCATTGGAAGCATAGGGCGACAATTGCAGTTAGTAAACCTGCGATCGCTAGATATCCAATCCAGCGTGAAGATGTACGCCCCAAAATCAAATCCACAATCAAAACCCCCAAGAGGGTGATAATTACAATCCCCTCTGGTAAAATCGTTCCAGCATTTAACTGGGATGCAATATTAGCAAAATCCATGAGTTGTATAGGTTCTGGCGATTAGATATTAAGGCTAACTCTGTTCATTCTATCTATAGTTCTTGACCATAATTGCATTTATCCGTATATTTTAAAGTCTCTGATGCTGGTTAGAGATTAAACATAAAGAATTGTAATTATAAACATATAGATACACAATGCTTTGTTGTGGCGATAAACATTGAAAATTGCTCTCAACTAGTTAAATTTTTCCCAATCTATCCTCACTTGAAGAAGATACGGGGACACGGAGACAATCTCTCCGCGTCTTCCCCTCTCCGCGTCCTCTTCGGTCACTGACTGTTCTATAGTTGGCAAGAACACCTGAAATATTGTCCCTTTACCTACCAGACTCGATACTTGCACAAAGCCGTCGTGATTCTTGATAATACCTAAAACCGTTGACAACCCTAGTCCTGTACCTTTGCCAATAATGATTCTTTGTAGAAAAGTTCATGAGTTGTTTTACTTAAGCTTTCTTCTGTCGTCCAACCATATAAGCGTTCAGCCCCTTGGCTCCAGAATAAAATCTGGTTTTCCAAATCGCAGACAAAAATAGCATCAGTAGCAACATCAATTAAAGCCGCTTGTTCACGGATTTTCCGTTCCGCTTGTTTGCGATCGCTAATATCTCGTAACAGCCAGCGTAAACCAGTTACTTTGCCTGTGCGATCGCGTTCAATAACTGCCGTCACTTCAGCCGGAAAGTCTGTGCTACCTTTATTGTGAGATATGTGTAACTCGGTGATGCGGATTTGACCTTCTTGTTGCAACTGAAACATTAAGTTGCAAAAGTTTTGCCGTTCCTGTGAATGCACAAACACAGTCAGTGGTTTGCCAATTAGGTAAGAATGTCGGACATTCAGTAACTGCGCGGCGACATAGTTCGCTTCTTGGATGACACCATCCACATCCGTAACGAAATAACCATCGGGGGCAAAGTTGAATAAATCTAGGTATCGTTGGCGTTCAGCATCTACTTGCTGACGGGTAGCGATTAATTCCTCATTTTGCTGTTGTAGCTCTTCTACTAATACGTTTAATTCTTCTAAAGAAATAGAAATTTCAGCGATCGCTTCATTTAAAAGAACTGCGTGAGCATCTTGTGATCTACGTTGCTCTTCTGGTTGATTGGCACGTGTTAACAGATTATCTAGCCTTGTTTGAGCTACTGCCATCAGTTGCTCTAGATTTTGTTGTGTCATAGTAAAAATGCTTCTATGGTTTAACTAGATTGCCGCAAAAAACCAAACTACAGCAGGAGTCAGGAGTAAAACTGGCGAATGTGTATAGGTTTCAATTTAGATTCTGTACCTCATTGATCTGCAATCTGCTGTATAGGACTCCTATTTGATTTTTGAACTATACGTAGGGTGGGCAATGCCCACCGTATGCGGGTTTTGGTGGGCAATGCCCACCCTACTCGTTGAGAGAGGGAATTCTTAACAGGGAATTCTTAATTTTCCCCGCGTCCCCGCGTCCTCATCTCCCCATCTCCGTAATACGCCGACCTAGTTATTCTGCTGCCTTCGTTCTTCAATATCTTCGCTAGACATCATACTGTTAACTGCTTCTACATCTGCTATCATCACAACTGCTCCTTTCATATCTGTACCCCACATAGGAGTAATAGAAACGTAACATTTGATTTGTCTACCCCGACGGTTGATCCCATTTACAACCATTTCTTGAAATCCTTCTTTGCTGGAGAGAGTATCAAGAATGGGAGAGCGCAATTGCTCGATTGGTAAACCAATATCGAGGCTAAACAAGGAATTACCCACTACTTCATTGTTTCGCAACCCCCACATATCTTCAAGAAAATGATTCCAAACCAAAATAGTGAAATTTTGATCGATAACTAATATGCCTGTTTGTAGACTTCTGAGGATGCTGACTAAAACAACATTCGTTTGGTTTAGTTCTCTAGTCTTCTGGTTTAATGCATCATTAATGGACTGTAATTCTTCGTTAGTAAAATTGACTTCTTCGTTCATTGTCTCCAATTCTTCATTAGTAGATTGGAGTTCTTCGTTCATTGTTTCTAATTCTTCATTAGTAGACTGGAGTTCTTCGTTGGTTGTCTCTTGTTCTTGTTTAGAACGTTGTAAATCTTCTTGAAGCTGAATATAACTAGTAACATCCTCAAAGGTTATACTCACACCTGAAATTACATCATTATTATCTAATAAGGGTTTAACTCGCACATCTAGAGATTGAATTTCAGTATTAGACCAATATCTCGTTACATTAGGTATGATGATGGGACGGCGCTCGTTATAAACCTGGTCAATCAGCGATCGCAATTCTAGAGGGCGGTAAGATATTTCCAAATCTTGAAAGGTGCAATTCAAATCTTTATTTGAGAGATTGAATAAAATTTTGGACTGTTCGTTGATCATCACTAATTTATTATCAGTATCAACGACTATTTGGGCGATGGGTGTAGCATCAAACGCTAAATCTCGCAGACGCACTTGCTTAGATAAAAAATAGCTCGATTCCGCTTCTCCCGAATTTGCCATAAACAAGAGGCGCTCGCGTCTACTAGGTTGTGATGCTTTAGTAAATATACGGTTCTTTAAATCTAAAGGCGTAAACATATTAGCATACGTCAACAACATTTCCGCTTTACCCAAAAACAGATAACCTGTATCTTTCAAGGCAAAATGAAACCCTCTCAGAATCCGCCCCTGAGATTCCGAATTAAAATACATCAATGTATTGCGAGCAACCAACAGGTCTAAGCGAGAAATTGGGGCATCTTGCAACAAGTCATGACGACCAAAAATTACATTACGGCGTAAATCTGGCTGAAAAACATAACGGTTATTGATAACTTCAAAATATTTTTTCTGTAGGTGTTGTGGTACTAGATGGATATCTTTAGCTGAATATATAGCTTGCCGCCCTTGGTTGAGAGCTTCTTCATCTACATCAGTAGCATAGATTTTGACTCGATTGCGAAATTCTTCAGCCCCCAACATTTCCGTCATCAGCATGGCGATGGTGTAAGCTTCTTCACCAGAAGCACAACCTGCACTCCAAATCCTGATTTTGTCAGTTTTGTTCTTGCCTTGGATGATATTAGGCAAAACTTTCTCAACTATGGCTTCCCAAGCTACGGGATCGCGAAGAAAACTGGTGACATTGATTAAGATAATATTAAACAAATAATTGAATTCTTCTGGATGTACTTCTAAATAGTCTAAGTAATTTCCAAAAGCTTCTAAATTCAATGATTGCATTCGCTTGCGTATACGCCGCATCAAAGTCGAATACTTGTAACCTGTGAAATCAAAGCCCCGATTTTGCCGCAAATATACAAGTAGATTTTCAAATTCAGGATCTTTATCTTTTTCTATGTAATTCATAAAAAAATCAGCAATCAATCAGTACATAAATCATTACCAATTAGCGGATAAATTTAATTGTGGTAGATTCATCCTCTTGGTTTATTTTTTTTATTTATAGCCGTGGCCAGGGTGGTTAAGCTGTTGCGCTTTTAATTTGTATATCTAGGACGGGCAGGATGTCTAGCCCACAAGAGTTACATTAAATCATGCTATGCAAATTATAGGCTTTTTAGCTTAGGACATCAATTGATAATGAAAATCTCACTACAAGAGGGTTTTACTCCTGACTCCTGACTCCTGTACAGACGTTTCGCCGAAACGTCTCTACTGACTCCTGCTATAAACACCATCCATAACCAAACTCACCAGGGCTGGTGATATTTTATTTAAGGGCAAAATAAAATCTACATTACCGCTTTCAATGGCCGAGCCTGGCATTCCAAAAAATTCAGCCGTGTTTTCATCTTGAGCAATGACAGTACCCCCCATTTTTTTCACTGCTTGTACTCCCATCGTTCCATCACTACCACTACCAGTCAAGACAACAGCAATAGCACGGTTTTTGTAACTATCTGCAACTGATTCAAATAATACATCAGCCGATGGACGCGAGAAGTGTACCACTTCTGACTGTGATAAAGAAAGTGTGCCGTCACAGTTAACTAGCAGGTGTCTGTCGGGAGGGGCAATATAAACTGTTCTTGGGGTAAGCTGATCTCCTTCTTCTGCTTGCTTGACTTGCAACTCGGTACGTCGATCCAGAATATCAGCCATCAGTGAAGGATGACGGGGAGCGAGATGTTGCACAATAGCGATCGCAGCTGTAAAATCTGCGGGTAACGTCGATAGTACGGCACTCAAAGCATTTAACCCACCGGCTGAGGCTGCCATGGCCACAATATCAAAGGCGGCGTTATTAAAGTGGGGTAGATTATTCTTGGCATTGTCAGCCATTTTTTCCTTCTTCTTTAAATATTACTGCCAACTAAGTAGGTAGGCGTTAAGAATTGTCGTTGGGATAAGGCAGGGAGCTTTCTAGCAGGGGGAAAAAGGGTTTTATTCTGCTTACCTACTTACAAGCATCATATTTGATATTTAAAAACTTTTAAACCCAACAAAATCGGTCTATGTTGGATAATGCCCACCCTACGTATATTTTAAAAATCAAATATTAATCCTATATCTAGCATAGCCATCCTAAACCATTTATGAAAAAAAATCATAGTCATAAAGTTTAGTACTGTCAAAAATTTGACGAAGCATTTCTCTGAGAAGTTGGATATCTTGTGGTACGCTATCTGCTTTAGAAGTATCGAGGTAGAGAAGATGACTAAGCTGCGGGTAGGCTTGCTGTTTGGTGGACGTTCTGGAGAACATGAAGTTTCAATAATTTCAGCAAGAGCGATCGCTAAAGCCTTAAGTGCAGAAGACAATAGCAATAAGTACGAAATTCTGCCTTTCTACATTCAAAAAGATGGCTTTTGGCAAACTGGGGAAACTGCACAGCAAATTTTAACATCTGGTGTGGCTATGGAAAATCCCGCCGTTACACCTAATTTATGGCAATTTCCACCACAAACCGCACAAATTGATCTGTGGTTTCCCATTCTCCACGGACCTAATGGAGAAGATGGTACAATTCAAGGCTTACTCACCTTAATGCAAAAGCCTTTTGTGGGTTCTGGGGTGTTAGGTTCAGCTACAGGAATGGATAAAATCGGCATGAAAACCGCTTTTGCCCAAGCAGGGCTACCACAAGTAAAATATAAAGCCATAACGAGAGCGCAAGTTTGGTCAAATTCTTGTGTGTTTCCCAAACTCTGTGATGAAATTGAAGCAACATTGGACTATCCCTGTTTTGTCAAACCTGCTAACCTAGGTTCATCGGTGGGAATTACCAAAGTGCGATCGCGCCGAGAATTAGAAGCAGCCTTAGATAAGGCCGCCACTTATGACAGACGGATTATAGTAGAAGCGGGAGTTGTAGCCAGGGAAGTAGAATGCGCCGTTTTAGGGAACGATAACCCCAAAGCTTCTGTAATTGGCGAAATTACTTTTGATAGTGATTTTTACGATTACGAAACTAAATACACCGAAGGTAAAGCCGATTTATTCATTCCTGCACATCTTCCAAAAGCAATTGTCGAGCAAATTCAAGAAATGGCATTACAAGCCTTTGCAGCCGTTGACGCTGCTGGTTTAGCGAGAGTAGACTTTTTCTATGTAGAAGCTACCGGAGAAATCTTAATTAACGAAATTAATACCTTACCAGGGTTTACAGCCACAAGTATGTATCCTCAACTTTGGGCTAATACTGGTGTTCCCTTTCCCCAACTTGTAGATCAATTAATTCAATTAGCGATGGAAAGACATTCTGCTGCCAAAATATAGCAATTGCCAATTTTATGCGAAGCTGCATAGAATCATGAAATCCATTGATTTATCTGCTTAATCTTCTCTTCTCCTGTCGGAGACACTACGTGAACGAGACGCTGCGCGTTGGCGTTAGCCTCGCTTTTGGCGATACGAGAAGCCACCTAAAAGATATCTCCAGAAAAGAATGTAGAGACGTTCCATGGAACGTCTCTACTAGGAAATGAACATTTAATTTTCACTGCTATGTCTAAAGGGAGTCCATATCTGCGGTCAATTAGCCTTTATCTCTTATTCTATGCAGCTTCATCTTAATTGGGTATAGCCTCGGTTAATATTGACTCTGGCTCTTCTTCTGGCAAACCGTAGATTGATCTGTACAGTTTATCGTATTGCTTGGCAGAACGATACCAACTGAAGTCCTGGTTCATGCCGCGTTTTTGTAATTCTTGCCATTGCGGTTTGAAACGGAAACCTTCCCAAGCACGAATCATGCAGGTAAAAAGGTCTAAGGGTTCATAACGGTCAAAGCAATAACCAGTACCTGCCTCATTTACTGGGTCGTAATGTGATACGGTGTCCACTAATCCACCTGTACGACGGACAATTGGTACAGAACCATAACGCATAGACATCATTTGACTGATACCGCAAGGTTCAAAACGGCTAGGCATTAAGAAGGCATCAGTACCAGCGTAAATGCGACGAGAAAGGGCATCGTTATAGAGCAAATAAGTTGCCATACGTCCAGGGTAGCGAGATGCGAGTTGCCACATTTGGGTTTCATAATAGCGATCGCCTGTTCCCAACAAGACAAATTGAGCATCTGTATAAGCCATAAAGCGGTCTAAAATTTGTAAAACCAAATCCAGACCTTTTTGTTCTACCAACCTACTTACCATGCCAATCAAGAAGGCACCAGAGTTAACTTCTAAACCCATTTCTTCTTGCAAGGCAATTTTGTTAGCTTTGCGTTTGTCTAGGGTATCGGTGGTGAAAGTTTGGGTGATGTATTTATCATTGGCGGGGTTATAAACTTCAGTATCTATACCGTTGATAATCCCTGATAACTTACTGCTAATAAAAGACAACAAACCTTCGATTTGTTCTCCGTAAGCAGGTGTTTTAATTTGCTCCGCATAAGTCGGAGAAACTGTATTCACCTTGTTGGCAAACTGCACTGCTGCGGCCATGGTGTTGTGTCCTTGCATATACCAGGGACACCAAGTAATTTTCTCCAAATACCAACGCCACGGCCCTTGATATGCCAGGTTATGAATGGTAAAGACAGTGGTGATATCTGGAGATTGGTTCAACCATACTGGCAACATTCCTGTGTGCCAATCGTGACAATGGACAACTTCCGGTTTCCAGTAATTCCAGCAAAATTCCGCTGCACCATTGGAAAATAAGGTAAATCTCCAATCTTCATCTTCTCCCGAATAAATACGGCGAGGTAGGAAAGATGGATGTCCAAATAAATATAATGGAACATCAGTACCAGGCAGAACACTTTCGTAAACTGCAAACTCCTGGAACATGGCATATCCGCGCCATACAGGTTCTTTAGGAACCTCCATTTTGTCTGGGAGAAAGCCATAGTAAGGCAAAAATATGCGGACATCATGACCCATTTCTCTTAAAAATTTGGGTAATGCACCTACAACATCACCCATTCCGCCAACTTTAGCAATGGGGGCAGCTTCTGCTGCAACAAATAAAATTTTCATGGTGATTGGATTTTGGATTTTGGATTTTGGATTTTGGGTAAGAATTCAGGAGTCAGAAGGGGCGTATTGCAATACGCCCGTACAGGAGTCAGGAGACGCTTCGCAGACCTTTGGTTCAGAATGCTTATGAAATGAAGAATAGAGAGAAGTGAGATTTTATCCAAATCATCAAAGTTGACTAAAAAAGCCTTTATTCTCCTGAATCGGAGTATTCTCTATCCTGAATACTTACGATTTTGGATTTATTAACTCAAATCTCAAATCTCAAGTTTTTGTTTTGCCTGTTACCTATTGTGTATAACCTATCACCTTATGCACCGCGTTGGATATCGGTAAAGATTTCCTCCAAAATTTCTGTAGCACCTTGTTGACGTAAAATACTGGCTAGTTCTGCTCCTAATTTTTCAGCCTCAGCAGCAGCACCGCTAACAGTATCTTTAACGAGTCGTTGACCATCAACACTGGCAACTAGACCTTTTAGTGTTAATTCATCACCATTAATTTCTGTATTTACACCAATGGGAACTTGACAACCGCCTTCTAAAACTCTTAAAAATGATCTTTCAGCCAAACAGCGATCGCGTGTTTGTGGGTGTTCAATGGCTTTCAGTAAGGAAATTACTTCGGTGTCATCTGCCCGGCATTCTATGCCCAAAGCCCCTTGTCCGACTGCATGGAGGGAGATTTCTGGGGGAAGAATTTGGTGAATGCGATCGCTCATTTCCAATCTTTCTAAACCAGCTACCGCTAAAATTAAAGCATCATATTCACCTTTATCCAGTTTTGCCATGCGTGTAATCAAGTTGCCCCGAACATCTTTAAATGTAAAATGAGGGAACTTATGGCGTAACTGTGCCAGTCTTCGCAGGGAAGAAGTACCAATCACCGCACCTGCTGGTAAAGTCTCGATTTGCTCACCTTTATGCTTTTCATGTAGCACCACCGCGTCTGCGGGGTTTTCCCGTTCTGTAATAGCTGCTAATGTTAAACCTGGGGGTAAGTTCGTGGGTAGATCCTTGAGGGAATGAACAGCAAAATCAATCTCATTATTGATCATGCCCAATTCCAGTTCTTTGGTAAATAGTCCTTTATCGCCAATTTTGGCCAATGCTACATCCAAGATGTTGTCCCCTTGGGTAGACATAGTATGGACTTCAAAAGTAATGTCGGGAAAGCTTTTCTGGAGTTGCGCTTGTACCCAGTATGTTTGAACTAGAGCTAGTTGGCTTTTGCGTGAACCAATACGAATAGTGCGTGCAGGACTAGAAACTGAAGTCATAAAACTATATGTCAAACCAGGCAATAAATTAACATCTATCTAGACTACCGCAGCACGTGACGGACTGGATTAGATCACGCTAATTCTATGAAGATTTTATTTGCCAGTAGCTTTACATTTATTTACAATTTTTGAAATAGATCCCCGACTTCTTTGAGAAGTCGGGGATCTGGAAATTAGATAAATTAGAATATAATTAAGTTAGCAATAATTCGGTTTTAAGAAATTCTATGCTTTTACTTCAAGAATTATCTGAACTATTGCCAGCCGAAGATCCCGAAGCACGGCAAACAATTACCGGCGTTAATTGGGAAAATTATGAAGCTTTACTCAATGATTTAGGATGTTTTAAAAGTCTAACTTGGGCGATTAGAAATCACGCCTACACTGACAAAACCTGCCTACGCAGGTTTGAAACCCTTAATTTTTCATTAGTCCAAGCAAGTGGACTTAGCTTGTGTAGTAGTGTATCCCTTACGGGAGCCGGAGGCTCTATTATATTCGCCGAAAACTTTTAAGACATCCTCTTAGATATATCATCACTATGTTTTGTAACTCATTATCAGCGATACTAAAATAGTCAGAATTTTTCTAGTATTTTATTTTCCCATGTTCAATATTTTTAAACTCTTGCGTATCTGGGTAATTTGTAGCTTACTGTGTTTGAGTCTTTGCTGGTCACTTCCTGCTCAAGCTGATACCAAAATCGATCCCCAACTAGAACAGCAAGTACTACAAATTATCCGCAAACACCCAGAGATAATTATCGAATCTGTGCAAACCTATCAACAGGAACAGCAGCAAAAAGTACAGCAAGCAAGGCAGGAGTTTTTACAGAATTTCAAAACTAATCCTCAAGAGATAATAGGTGATTCTCCCACCACAGGTTCAACTCAATTAAAAACTGTGTTGATAGAGTTTTCTGATTTTGAATGTCCCTATTGTGCAGAAGCACATACAAAACTCAAAGACTTGTTAGTAAAGTATCCAAATCAATTTACTTTAGTATATAAACATTTGCCATTGAGCCAAATTCATGAGCAAGCTTTACCAGCGGCAAAAGCAGCTTGGGCGGCATTTCAACAAGGTAAATTTTGGCAATATCATGATGCCCTCTTTACTAATCAGAAGCAACTAGGTGAGACTTTGTATTTAGATATTGCTAAAAATCTCAAGTTGGATTTAGCAAAATTTAAAACTGATCAAAATCGAGCTAATCAAGCAATTGAAAAAGACCTGGAAATGGCTTATAAATTGGGACTTGCTGGCACACCTTCCTTCATAATCAATAGTCAGAATTTTTCTGGGCCAGTTCAGCTATCAGAAATCGAGAATATATTGACAAGTCAGAAGTAATACCAATTTAATATAAGGTTGCACAAAATCAGATAATCCATGAATTCATCTGGTATCTATTTGCGTACTCTTGGAGAAAATACCCTACAGATATCTATATCTATATCTATAGATAGTTGTTGTCCTGGAAATCTGATTTTATGCAACTTCATAAGAAAAAAGGTATCACACTTTATCCTTTATATATAATAGTCACCATGCCCTCACTTGGGAAGAGTGGGGCTTTTCAGAACTTGTCTCAGGTGTTGGTTAATCTCTTAACATAAAAATTGTTTGCCATAAAATCGTGAGGTTATTAAATGCGTAAATTGGGATTTTGGATATTTTTGCCGATTACTCTGGGAGCTAGTTTTTATGATCAACTGCTGCAATCTAGACCATCAATAGCACAATTGGCTCCAAATATAGTTAAGAAGAATAATTCGACTTTGTTAGCAAAGAACAGTTACTTGTCATCGTTAGAACAACAAGTGATTGATGAAACTAACAAAGTCAGAACTAATCCTCAGTCATATTTACCCATCTTAGAAAACTATAAAAAACGCTTTGAGGGTAATAAAGTCAAAATTTCTAATAATACCTATTTAATTACTCAGGAAGGGGTAAAACCAGTCAATGAAGCGATCGCATTTCTCAAATCAGTCCGCCCTGTAGGTACATTAAAAGCCTCTAAGGGAATGTCTTTAGGTGCTAGAGATCACGTCAAAGACCAAGGAGTAAAAGGTTATACAGGACATAATGGTAGCGATGGTAGTACTTCTGCTAGTCGCATTAATCGTTATGGTAAATGGCAAACCACTGCTGGGGAAAACATCAGCTATGGTATCAACAATGGACAAGATATCGTCATGCAATTAATTATTGATGATGGTGTACCCTCTCGCGGTCATCGAAAAAACATTTTTAACCCGGCTTTTAAGGTGACTGGTGTCGCTTACGGTTCTCATAAATCCTATAGAAATATGTGTGTAATTACTTATGCAGGCGGCTATATCGAAAAATAAACAGGAGTAGTGGCAAGTCATGAGCGATCGCTATCATACTAAATCTGTACCTCTGAATGTTTACATTCAAGGTCAAGGATTTCCTGTTCTGGGTTTACATGGTCATCCTGGAACTGGTCGTAATCTTTCTCTGTTTACAAATCATTTATCAAAACGCTTTCAAACATTTGCTCCAGATTTGCGAGGATACGGCAAAAGTCGCTGCCATAGCAAATTTGAAATGCATAACCATTTAGATGACTTAGAAGCTCTTCTAGACCAGTTTCAAATTGAAAAATGTCTAATATTGGGATGGTCACTTGGTGGTATTTTGGCGATGGAATTGGCACTCCGCCTCCCACAGCGTGTCACTGGGCTAATTTTAGTAGCAACCTCAGCTAGACCTTGGGGTAATCATCCCCCTATTTCTTTGCAGGATAATGTCTATACCGCTATTGCGGGGTTATTAAATTATGTCAAACCTGGTTGGCAGTGGAATATTGAAACTTTTGGCAAGCGATCGCTCTTTCGCTACTTAATCCAACAACACACACCCGCAGCCTACAGCTACATCGCCAAAGAAACTATAGAAGCCTATTTACAAACCTCAACTCATGCTACCAGCGCCCTCTATAGCGCCATTAAAGCAGGGTATAACCGACTTCCAGACCTAAGACATATCGAATGCCCCAGTTTGGTACTTGCTGGTTCCCAAGATCGTCACATTACAGCTGATTCTAGTTTAGAAACAGCGCGACATCTTAAAAATTCTCAGTGGCAATGTTATCCCAACACAGCCCATCTTTTCCCTTGGGAAACTCCCCAAGAGTTGTTATCTGATATTGATGGTTGGTTGGAAGCCCACCCACAGGTAATTAAAGTTTAGACTTTGAATTTTGATTTGAATTTTGAATTGTTATTGTCATCGTTCCCAGAACCAGTCTGAGAAAGATGACCGCCTAATGATTACTTTTAAACTTGACCGCTAAAGGCAGGCTTTACTTTACGGTCAATCCTTTCCCCCAAGTCTTCAGCAATAGTCAAAACATAAGGTTTGCACTGCTTGACATTGACTATAATGCCTTGAGCTTCTTCAATTTCCAAATCTTCTACGTAGCCTTTGCTGGCGGATACCGCCTCTACTGAGCTTAGAAATGGACCGAAATAGTATGTGCAACGGGGATTCTGGGTAACAATCTCTACCCACCAAGCTAATCCTAAACCGTTGGATAAACTAATCAGTCCTTCTTTAAAGTTATGCCAAATTGTTTTCATGGTTTTCACCAGTTTATAAACGTATTACAGGGTGTTCAACAATATGTTGGATTTATTCTCTGTTACATTTCTTTATACTCTTTTCGGCCTATTTTTTCAAAGAAATTGTACGTAGTTTATCAAGATAGTGAGTATTTAACGAACGTTGGCGATAAATTTCATAAAGCGCCATACCCGCTGCCACCGATGCATTCAGGCTGGGAGTCTTACCCTGTAAGGGTATGGATACTAAAACATCGCAACCACGTTGTGTCAACATACTAAGACCTTCGCCTTCAGCACCGATTACCAAAACACTAGGGCCACTGAAAGTTACTGTATGCAAAGGTTCGCTACCTGCCGCAGCAGTTCCATAAATCCAAAACCCAGCTTCTTTGAGTTGTTCTAAAGCACGGCTGAGATTAACGACTCTGGAAACGGAAAAGTTTTCTAAAGCACCTGCCGCCACTTTCACCACAGTGGAAGTGATCCCCGAAGCCCTTCTTTGGGGAATAACTAATCCTTGAGCGCCTATGGCTTCGGCTGTACGAATAATGGCACCCAAGTTATGGGGGTCAGTGATCCCATCAGCGACAACAATTACAGGATCTGAGACAGATTTTGTCTGTTCAATTAAATCTTCTATTTCTATGTAGGCGTAAGGAGCAATTTGGGCTGCTATACCTTGGTGATTAGCCCCTTCAGTGATTTGGTCTAACCGTTTAGGCTCAACTTCATCAATCACTGAGCCATTTTCTTTAGCTTGGAGAATCAAATGATGAAAACGATGGTCATAGCGAAGGCGAGTAGTAATCCAGATGCGGTTGAGATTGCGCTGACTTTCCAACGCACTTAATACTGGATGACGACCGTAAATGAGATCATGATCTTTATCTTGATCTTCTGCGGGTTTGATGACTGGGGAAGGCAGGGAAAGGTGATGAGATATTCGTGGTTTACTAGAGATGGGTTTGCTTTCGCCCTTGGCTTGATGGCGAATCGGGTTAGCAATAACGCGTTTACCCTTAATTTTCACGGGTTGTCCACGTTTGGGTTCACTAGCAGTATTGATTTTTCTTGGTTGATTTGTCATGGAAGTATTTGATGTGAACAAATGGGTGAGCATCACGATGATCTCAAATTTAATGAACTATGACGACAGATTTTCCTATCAGCAGATGTAGCTACTAACTATCTCTCTAGATGGAGTTTTTGTAATAGTTCCGTTAAACGTGGATGATCGGTCAGGTATAGGTAGCCAACTAAAGTTTCTAGACTAGTTGCTTGTTGATAAATTTCGGGATTAAGTCGCTTAGGACGGCTTGTAACAGCGTTGCGACCTCTACGGACAATTTCTAACTCGTTACTCCTCAAGTGAGGAATCAGCGATCGCAAATGTAGCGCTTGTGTTTCCGCTCTGACCTGCGCCACTACCGAACGATGGTAAAGTTCTGACCGCTGCTGTGGCCACAGGTAATACATTCTAACATAAAGTTCGTAAATTGCATCCCCCAAGTAAGCCAAAGCCAAAGGAGAAATCTGTTTAATTTGTGCCGGGGATATTTGCTGGGATAATGCTGCTGTCTTTACTAACAATTCTGTTATCTCTGATGAATCTTCTATGGTAGATTCATCTTCTTGATTTAATCGCTGTTCCTCCTGTGAATTCACAAGTTAATCATTCCTTGACTGACTTTGGGTGGATTATTTTCGCCCACATTTTTTTGTGGGAATTATCAGTTGCTGATGTACTGAGAATATATAACACTAGTAAAAATTACTAAATCTTTGTTTATTCTTGGCGATTGGAATTTGACATCCAGAGGTATCTGGACACAAAAACCTTTCAACGTACTTCGCGGGGTTTACGCGTAACTCGTCATTATTCAAACTTAGTCTGCCAATTCTATAATTTTCCTGGGATAACTAGTATAAATCTTAATTGAACTTTCAAACATATAACTTTTAGCAGATGGAATTCCTATTTGATTTTTGTTGCATAGCGCTTCATTGCCACTAGTACACAACGGCATGAGTCACCTAACCCGTTTAAAAATCCTAAAAAGCTTGCGTCATCTACTTTTTAAATTTTGAATTTTGAATTTTGAATTCCGAGAAAACGGTACTAGTGGCTCAGATAATTTTTTTACCGAAGAGGACGCTCCAGAGTGGGAGACGCGGCGACGCGGTGAGGTTATCCCCGTGTCCCCGTGTCCCCGTGTCTTCTTCAACTCTCCCACAAGGAGAGAGGTTTTTTGCCCAATTGTTAAAAATTAAGCTATCCGATGTTGAATCTGGATAGCCAAATTGATTTTCTTTGGTCAAGCAATCAAGATGACTTGATGTTTTCTAGAGCCGCCTCAACCGTGGATTGAAGGGCGAGAAACTTCTCTAAGCGAACAAGCTTGACCGTTTGAGTGACACGAGCATTGGTGACAATTTGCAAAGTGCCTGTAGCGGTTTGAGCTTGCTTGGCCAACTGTACCAGCGCACCTAAACCAGAGCTATCAACAAAGTCAATTTGTGAGAGATCCAGAATGATGTGCTTTGGACCTTCGTCAATCTTACTGCCCAGTACCTTGCGAAATGTCGGCTCAGAAAAAGCGTCTAACAAACCTGTGAGGCGGAATAGCTGACAGTTATCCCGGGTTTCGCGAGTGCCTCTCAGGCTCACGGTTAGATTTAGTGGTTCAGCAATAATTCCCTCCTCGTCCTTGGAACTGAAAGTAAACGCTCAAGTATAGATGGTTTTGGCGTAAATTGTCTAGTTTGGGTATTGGATTTTGGATTTTAGATTTTGGATTTGGGATGTTAGTTAACTTCAATCTCAAATCTAAACTCTAAACTCTAAAATTTATTTCCTCATCTAGTGACCCATCGAGACATTTTTTTATTTTTACTTCACCTAAGCGATCGCAGCTTGGCGTGCTGTTTGCATTTCTAGCACAAATTGCTCAAATAAGTAATCAGCATCGTGAGGTCCCGGACTAGCCTCTGGGTGATATTGTACCGAAAATACAGGTAGAGACTTGTGACGTACCCCTGCCACGGTGCGATCGTTTAAGTTCAGGTGACTAACCTCTACAACTGCTGACGGTAAGGAATCCGGATCAATAGCAAAACTGTGGTTTTGGCTAGTAATTTCTACTCGTTGTTGTAAACCCGCTGGCTGATTTAAACCACGATGCCCAAATTTAAGTTTAAAGGTTTCTGCTCCTAGAGCATGACCTAAAATTTGGTGTCCCATACAAATACCAAACATGGGTTTTTCGCTTGCCAGCAGGGCTTTAGCGGTGCTAATACCTTCTGTGACTGCGGCTGGATCGCCGGGACCGTTAGAGAGAAAAATACCATCTGGATTGTAGTTGAGGATTTCTTCAGAAGATGTATCGGCAGGGACAACTATCACCCGACAACCATAACTGGCTAAACGGCGCAAGATATTCCGTTTAACACCAAAATCTAGGGCGACAACGGTGAAAGTTTCGCCAATTTTAGCCACAGCCTCTGAGTTGAATTCCCAAGCCGCAGTGGTGGCCTCTGACCATTCATAAACTTTTGATGTGGTGACTTCCCGCACCAAATTTAATCCCGTCATGTTGGGAGCAGCTTGCACCAGTTCCAACAATTCTGATTCATCTAAAATGGATGTAGAAATGCCACCGTTCATAGCGCCAAACATCCTAATTTTGCGAGTCAGGGCGCGGGTATCGATGCCATATATACCGGGGACTTGGTGTTTTTTTAGGTAGTCTGGTAGGGATTGTGTGGAGCGCCAATTACTTGGTTTGTGACAGATATTGCGAGCGATCGCACCCTGCACTTGAGGTTTAGCTGATTCCTCATCTTCGGGATTGACCCCAGTGTTGCCTAATTCAGGATAGGTAAAAATGACAATTTGACCAGTGTAACTCGGATCAGTTAACACTTCTTGATATCCGGTCATGCCCGTGTTGAACACCACTTCACCGATGGCAGTTCCCGTAGCACCGAAAGACCAACCGTGATAAGCAGTTCCATCTGCTAAGACAAGTAGAGCGGGTATTGCATCAGACATAGGTTATTGGTAATTGGTAATTGGAGCCAGAAGAGGGTTTTCTCTCTTCTATAATTTAAATTTAGTTCTTTATAAGACTACAAAATTATATTTTCTCATGGTTTATTCTGGTGGATACTCTACATCTACAATATTCATTTCTATAATTGCAAGTTGCTCTTTCAACTCCTGATCACTAGGTCTTTTAGGGTATTCTTCGTGCGTATAGACCCATACCGGATAAACAGAGCAAGAAGCTTGATGAACAACATACATAAATCGGCCTTTACGAGAAGCACCTTGAAGTTCCGGCATCAAAAACCGAATTTTTCTAAATTCAAAATCTGGTTTGTAAGCACCTTTAGGAAAGTTCTCGCTATCTGAATCATCAAAAAGGGGATCTTGGGCAAGGGTATCTATATAGGTCTTTATCAAAACCTCAAATGAATCTCTAGCTCTTTTGTTTTTTTGTAGTGAGTTTTAACAAGCCTAGCAAGACTAAGCTCAAACTTCTGCAATGGCCTTATCGAATATGTTTCGCAACCAGGCACTACTATCCTCCGGCTTTACTTCTGGAATACGTTCGTAATTTAAACGCAATTCCTCTAAAGTATCAGATAAAACAGCCTGATATTCGGGATCATTCTGCTCAATACAATCAAGAATTGTATCAACTAAGAAATCAATAGCATCAATACAAGCATCATAAGATTCTCTTTGGGAAGTAAGATTCAAAAAGAGCAAATAAATTTTTGCTTTGAGGATATCCAAAAACCCTGTAACTTCTTCCGTTGACTCAATTAAAGAGTAGGCAAAATCTCTTAATGCATCACGTTGTTCAGAAGAAAAATTGTTCCACTCAGCCTTAATCTCCCTAGAAGCTTGTTTAAAATATGAGGCATATTCATCAAATTGTGCAGATGAACTAACTTTATTGCCCCGAACTTGATAAATTTGCTCAAAATCAATTAAAACTGCACTAGACACAGGTAATACCTCTACTTGTATATAAATGACAACCTTAAATACCTTTCTAGAGAATATGACTCTCCACGGGTAATATCTGGTAATGCCAGACATAACTAGACATAAATATTTATATATTCATCAGAAAGTAAGAAACTTCCTGTAATTAGTATACAATCCTTTACAAAAAAATAATATATGTGTATACAAAAATACAAAAAAATCTTATTGAAAATCTTGGTTTGAAAATGATTAAACTTAAACCATATTTAATTCGGTGGGGGCGCTACACTGGGATAGAGCCAGGGCGGTTAAACCGAAAAGTCATTATGCTTCAGCCTTTTTTATCCCGCACAGCCCTAATTATCCTCTCCAGTAGTCTAGCGGTTTTCACTGTTGCCTGTGGTGAAGACAAACAGACAACGACGACTGGTAGTCAACAGCAATCTGTGCCTCTTGGTAATCTGGCAGCAATACAGCCACCTGCAAAAAAGCCAGCATCACTACAAGCTAACCCAAAACCACAGCCGTTAGAACCGTCGGAAATTGACCCAAATGTTTTGGAATCGGCGCTGGATAAAGCTACCAGTGGTTTGACTATCAGTCAATCTGCTCAATCAACGGATGATTGGAATTTAGTAGCAAGTCAGTTTCATGATGCGATCGCTCTCATGAGACAGGTACGCCGAGACAGTCCTAATTTTCCCTTTGCTCAAAGAAAAATCGCCGAATACAAGGGTCAAATTCAGTTAGCACAACAGAAAGCTAACCCTAGCAGTTTCGCATCTTCAGTGACTCAACCCCAAAGGGTTGTTGTTGTTCCCCAAATAAAACCGAAAACACCAAGTAACTCAAGTCTTGCTTCTACTAGACAAAAACCGCAATTACCACCACCACAGCCTGTTTTCCCCTCATCGGAAATCTCCGGCCAAAATCATGAGGTATTCGTAGCACCAATTAAGCGGCGAATTGCTGGCACACCGATTGTGGAAGTTACTTTTAATGGTAGACAGCGATTTGAGATGATTGTTGATACGGGGGCTAGTGGCACTGTGATCACTCAAGAGATAGCGAATGCTTTGGGTGTAGTTCCCGTGGGGACAGCTAAAGCCAACACTGTTAGTTCCAAAGCTGTGGAATTCCCGGTTGGCTATCTGGATTCGATGGAAGTGGGCGGGGTAATGGTAAATCAAGTCCCAGTAGCGATCGCTGGTACAGAATTAGAAACAGGATTGTTAGGACATGATTTTTTTGGCAACTACGACGTTACTATCAAACGCAATGTTGTCGAATTTCGACCCCAAACCCACTCAGAAATTAATCCCCCAGGAATTCAACTAACTGTTCCAACTTTGTCCAAGGGCTACCGGTTTGTAGAATTTCCCTAGCCAATGTTACTCCTTGAGTATGGTTCAGCAGGGGAACTACACCAGCCACTTGCAATGCCAATGACGCATTCAGCGCTACCGCATCCTGTTGGGCTTGAGTCCCTTTTCCTTTCAGCACGTCTTTGAGAATTTGGGCGTTTTCTTGGACATCCCCACCTTTTAAGGCTGTAATGGGCGCAGGTGTGATTCCAATTTCTTGAGGATTTACAGTTGTTAGCTGCACTTCACCATCAGCTAAGACGGCTAAGTCTGTGATATCGCCTAACCCCGCTTCGTCTAATTTTTCTCGCCCATGCAGTACAATCGCCTTTTGCGTTCCTAACTGGTTTAAGGTTTGTGCGATCGTTTCTATCAATTTGGGATCAAATACTCCAATTACTTGCCCAGTCGGACGCAAGGGATTTACTAAGGGGCCAAGTAAATTAAACACTGTCCGTACTTTTAGATTTCTCCGTATTGGTGCAACTGCCTTTAGTGCTGGATGCCAACCAGGGGCAAACAAAAAGGTAATTCCGATTTCTTGGACTGCTGCTTGCACTTTCTCGCTAGAAGCACTTAAATTGACTCCCAACGCTTCTAAAACATCAGCACTTCCAGTTAAACTAGAGGCAGAACGACTACCATGTTTAGCAACAGGCACACCAGCCGCCGCCGCAACAAAAGCAACTGCTGTGGAAATATTAAACGTTGATGCCCCATCCCCACCTGTTCCACAAGTATCAATAAGCCGTAGGGGCGGGGTATCCCCACCCTTATTTGTCGGTACAGCAGACAGAGATTTTAATACTTCAGCCATTCCTGTCAACTCTTCCACAGTTACACCTTTAAAGTGCAGCGCTGTTAAAATTGCTCCCGATAACTCTGGGGGAATCGCTTCATTTATCCATCCTTGCATCAATACTGCTGCTTGAGTACGGGATAATGATTGGCGATCTAATAATTGTTGCAGCAGAATCGGCCAATTAATAGGAATTGGGGGAATAGTCATAGCTTCTGGTTTCACTTGATCGGACTGGGGATTATCCTACCGAAAAAATGGCAAAGTATCAAAATTTAGCCCTAGACATCAAGACTTAACTGCAAAGCTAAATTAGGTAGATTCTTATTTTTTACTGTTTTCTCTACAGTTTGTTTAACTTTATAGTTGCTAATGAATAACTCTTGACCTTTTTCAGCTTTTTTTTGCTTATAGTTATTCATCCCATACTGCAATTGCCACTCAAAAATATTTGCCCCTTGAAAATTTTCGCGGATTTGTGGTGAGTCGTCATAGGTAATTAAATATCGGTGTTCACATAGTTTTAAATCTTCAGCAAATTTTTGATCATCAAATCCAGTATGTAAATCACCATCTTTACCATATAATCTTGACTTTTTGGCAATTAAATAGGGCGGATCTAAAAAAATAAATACATTTTCCCCTTCGGCATTTATCACTTGACTATAATCTAAATTAGTAATTTTGACATCTTCTGTTAATATAGTTTCTAATTTTTCTAACCGATCTATAGATGAATCAGTAAACCTTTTATGAAAAGATTCCAGAGACAAACCACCAGATTCTATAGTTCCCGAAAAGGTAATTCTGTTAAGAACAAAAAAACGCACTGCTCTTTCTAAATCTGATAAACTACTGGCATCAACACTTGTTAATTCTGAAAATAGCAATCTACCATCTTTATAAGTTTTTTTAACATGGCGAATTTCCGAAACTAATTTAGATAAATCAGATTGAGCAAAATGCCAAAATAAAAACAACTCACGATTTAAATCATTAATCCAAATCTTTAAATCAGGGAATTTTTGTTTTAAATAAATAAATACGGAACCACCACCCACAAAAGGTTCTCTGAATTCTGAAAAGCTTTCTGGTAAATGTTCTGATATTTGCTTGATTGCTCTTGATTTACCACCAGGATAACGGAGAGGACTTTTAATCATAATGAACGATATTTAATTTTTTTACCTCAAAATATGTCTGAATAAGTTAAATTCTATTCTCTCTGAGTGATTTATAATCTCTCGGTCATAAATTAGACTTGACAAACATACTCTAATAAAGTTGTATAAGTTACTCCTTTGATAAATTCTGTAAAATGTATGATCTCAGCCATTAATACACCATTTTCTCAAATTATGAACAGCCAAAAAAAATATCTTTCGTCTCTGATTTTATTAGCCCTTTGCACCAGCATTAGTAGTTGTGCTACCAACGATACGGCTGATAATAGTCAAAGTCAAATCTCAACACCCATAACAACACCAAACATTGCAGTTTCCCCAACTCCTCAACTAACTCCAAGCACGACTCCACTAAAGTCTCCACCTAGCAAAGTTGAGCCATATTCAACTACAGAATCTCCCAGGGAAGAGCTACCCACTTCAGAGTCTAAAGCTGTCTCTGGTAAAACTACTAATGTTACCCTATACACAAGTGATGAACAATGTCAAGAATTAATTCCTAAAACAGCTTCAGTGTCAGCGGATGAACCCATGACAGAAGCCATAGGTAAAATCATAGAGCAACGAGATACAGCGGACTTGAGCTTGTCTGGGTATCGGGTAAATGTTAATAATGGTGTCGCTACCGTTGATTTACGAATCTCTCCTGAATCAAAGCGGCAAATAGCTTCTCTTTCCAGTTGTGAACAGTTTGCACTCTTTGGTAGTCTTCGCAAAACCTTAACCAGTAATTCCCAATGGAAAATTAAAGATGTGCGTTTCACAGACCGAGGTAAGGAAATTGTTCTTTAATCAGGAAGTAGTGGGAAAAACAGTTTTATGGGAACTTCAAAACATACAGCAGGAGTCAGGAGTCAGGAGTCAGGAGTAAAACTGGCTTGCTGTCTAGGTTTCAATTTTGATTCTGTACCTCATTGATCTGCAATCTGCTATAAATTATCCAATTTCACAGAATTAAAACAACTTTTCTTCCCCCTGCTCCCTGCTCCCTGCTTCCTGCTCCCTGCTCTGAAAACAATGGGATATTGGGAAGTCCTAAGTTGGACAGATTAGCGGAAAAGGTTTAGAATCTACATTATTAGGGTAATTTTACCTATTGCTCAATGTACCCAAGCATAGTAAAGATTTTCTAGTGATTATGCCCAGATACAGAATTACACTATTAAGATAAAAAAGTCTTTAGTCAAGGAGGGCAAACACATGGATGTTAAGCTGATTTTAGTAGGATTAACCGTTATATTTACTATTTCGTGCTTATTTTTCGGCACGAAGAACGGATTTTATGATTCAGATAACTATCATGGCAACGGTTCTGCACATTGATAGAATTCATTGATCTTTTGTGGGGTTAAGGCTCTTCCTGTGGGCATTAACCAAAATGCCGTTATTTAGATAGGGTGTTATATCAATTCACTTAATTAAACAATACCTTGTCCAAATCGAAAAAAGTCTTGATTTGTAGGTTGGGTTGAGGTACAAAACCCAACAAATGCGTCGGGTTGCGCTGTCGCTTAACCCAACCTACAAAAAATGGACAAGGTATTGTTAAAGCTACAAATGAATCTCCGCGTCACCGCGTTCGTCCATTTGTATCAATCTTAAAGTGAAACGGTATTAGTCTAGATCAAGACTTAAACGCTGTGATTAATCTATCAAAGGCGGCTGGCTTAGTCGTGTCTGCCTGTGGACGGGGAGAAAAACCGACAGTCCCGGAGGAAGCAGGAAGTAAATCTCAATGTCTGGATAATTCTGACGTTGTATTAGTTTTATGGAGCAGGAGAGCATGAGGGATGATCTGTCGGTATCCTCTCACCCTGATACTGGGGAAGCGCCTAGTGAATTAGATTGTTTTCCCTACAGTGTTCAACATCAGGATGAAGGCTTGTGTTTATTAGTGCGGATGGGTCCACACCGCATTTTGTTAGATTGTGGTTTGGCGGATATTTCATCGCTGACGAGAGATTTGACTCAATCGACAGCGCGGGGTAGTTCGGAGCTACCAGCCGATGTAGTATTAGTTAGTCATGCTCACCCAGATCATGCTAGAGGTTTGCTGGGGCTAAATCAAGCTTTTCCCCATTTACCAATTTATGCCAGTGAAGTAACTAGTAAGTTATTGCCACTAAATTGGCCAGAACAAGACACTGAAGTGGTTCCGGCATTTTGTCAGGCGCTGCCGTTGCGATCGCCTGTAGAAATTCAAGAGAATCTGGTGGTAGAATTATTTCCCGCCGGTCATATGCCAGGCGCTGTAGCTATTCTACTCACTTATCATACTCAGCACCGAGATTACAAATTACTTTACACAGGGGATTTTTTCTTATCCAATTCCCGGCTAGTAGATGGATTACGCTTGGAGGAATTGCGCGGATTAGAGTTAGATGTGTTGCTAATTGAAGGCAGCTATGGCACATCTCGCCATCCCCACCGCCGCAATCAAGAAAATCAACTAGCTGAAAGAATTCATCGCGCCATTACCTCCAGTGCCTCAGATGCGATCGCAGATCATTATTCTGTAATTCTCCCTACACCTGCTTTAGGGTTAGGTCAAGAACTACTGATGCTGTTACGCTCTCATCACCATTTTACCGGACGAGACTTAGATATTTGGGTGGATGGTGCTGTTGCTGCTGGCTGCGATGCTTATTTAGAACTTTTATCCCATCTGCCGGCATCAGTCCAGAACTTTGCTCGTCATCAACCTTTATTTTGGGATGAACGAGTACGTCCCCGTGTGCGGCGGTTGAAGGCAGAAAATCTAGCAACTCTGGGCAATTCACCCTGTATTCTCCTCACTGACTCTACAGCGGATTTGGCTAAATACTGCCAGCCCAACACAGGACCTTGGCTGATTCTGCTGCCAGAAAAAATTGATATAAAAGTTAATCAAGAATATTTAGCAAAGACTACTGTGGAAAGCTATCTCATGGCTCAACATAGTGATGGTCCGGGGACAACACAGCTAATTCATAATTTACGTCCCCAGCACGTTGTTTTTGTTCACGGTTCCCCTGCCTACTTAGCCGACTTGACAAGCTTAGAAGAGCTACAAAATCGTTATCATGTGCATTCTCCTGCGGCGGGTATTTTAGTAGAACTGCCCATTGGGGAAACATTTTTACAACCAGCTGCTCCAGAAACTAATTATGAAGGCGAGTTAACAGAGTTGGGAACGGTGATTACAATTACCCTCCCCGATGCGATTACAGCTGATCAACGTTGGCGACAATTTGCGGATACAGGTTTAATTGAAGCCCGTTGGCAAGGGGAAGAATTAGTATTGCGGGGGTTGTCCCAACGAGAACTGCTCAACCAAAATAAAGATCGCTATACATGGTCTGAACTAGAATGTTGTGGTACGTGCAGATACCAAAGAGGGCAACGGTGTTGGAATCCCGCTGCCCCATTGTATAACTTCAAAGTTACCCTTGAAGGTTACTGTCCAGCCTTTGAGAGGCTATCTAATTATGAGTCTTGAATCAGGATTTGCGACTCAAAACTCAGTACTCAGGTCTAAATTAGTCTGGATTTGAGTCTGTGTATGGGTTGCGGATACGCTCCGCCTCAGGACAATCTTCAGTCATGAGAGGTTCCACATTACCCCGTGGTACGGAAGCTAATTTTTGCGTTACAGCGCCAATGCTTTCTAGGCGAACCATCTCTTCCCAAGAACAAACTTCGTCTTCTTCGTCTGTTTCATAGCGTAGAGTCACTAAATCACCCTCTATATCTATGATGCGGGCCCGCTCTATCCAGCGTTGCTGATCCCGCAAAAAAACACATACCTCCCGCCCGTCGCAACACAGTTGATAAATCTTGCGGTGTAGCATGTACTGCTTCTGCCTTTTTAAACAACGTAGTTAAACCTGTCAAAATCCGGGTTTTACCCCAGTAAAATACACCCTTAAGAGGTCAATTCTACAGTTCACAACTAGTACAGTGTGGCGGAAATCAATCTACGATTCAAAATCGATTAAAAGCTTACTTGATAAGATTTTTGAATTTTGAATTTTGTAGTTACCCGTAGACGCAAAGCGCTTTGGCAGGTATTTTGGTTTCAGCGTAGGCGTAGCCTCTCGCAGAGAAGCGGTACTAGTAAGTCTATTGACCCAATCTAACAATAACTCGGTTGTAGTAGTTAGATATAGGGAAAGCTTGGGTCATAAACATATGGTTACTGCATCAGTTGAACTCAGTCTCTTTCGGGTCAATGCTAGAGAATGTCTACTTCATAGAAGTCAAACAATTCTGGAGTTGTCCTAACCAGGTTAATATGTGGTGGTGATTCCTTACTACCGTAATGTAATAAATAGTACTGCAAAGCAAGCGATGATTGCGGTTGTTTGAGTTGCCTACTTGTAGTCATTGGCATTTCTAGGAAGTCTGGGGACTCGGCTATACTTTTAACCCTTAATGTATTTGATCTTAACTCATTCTCTGGCTTACCTTCATTGTTTTCAACAACAATACCTGAAGAGTTTTGAGTTTTACGTTGTAACGCAGGATAATACAAACGTAATTTTTGGATCAGGATCTTTAAAGAAATGTGACTGAATCACTAATCCAGGGTATAGCAGGGGACTCTTGATAGCGGACAGGTAACAGTGTGAAAAGTCTTTTGGTGTCCTAACCACCTTGGCTGTTGTTATAAGATAAAGATTGATTTTGATTGTATTTATGCCATTTACCCAGCGGTAGGGCAGTAGATAGTGGTATTGTGGTAGTTTTAATTAATGTTAACCTGCGATGATTCCCCAAAAAGCAGGCAATAAATTTATATATTCGGGCAATTTCGGCTGTATGTGCTGTATGTTAAGTTTTGTGGCGCAATTTTTAATGAGATTAGTTGAGGATGGGGAATTTCATCAGGTTTTTGGAAGAAGCTTCTCTTTTAATTTTACCAGTGCGAATTGCTTCGTATAGAGATGCAAGCTCTTCTAAATCTTCTGGCCGATAGCACTTAGTCGCTAATACCTGGCGCAGTAAACCCTCAGATTCAACACTAAGATATCCCGTTTGGAAAGCAGATGCAATGAGTGTACGAATCATGATAAATAGGGCATAATAGAGAGTTTATTAGTTCCATTGTGGAGCATTTACTTTCCCAATACATTGATATAGAACAATAAATTCCAGTGATTGTCATTACATTTTTATTGTGATTTCAATCACGAAAATAATACAAGAATACTATGATTGGCAAGGTTTTCACGGAATCACTTAGAAAGAAAAAGTACAAAAAATCCGACTATTTGATTGATGAAGTTAACAAACAGTTCGTGTTCCAATATACTGCTATAGTAATATTCTAAGTAATAAAAATTACTTGAAAGGGCAAATTGCCAAAATATTTAATCAGGGTAAAAACTGGCGAAAATCCTCATCACTTTGACTTAATTGCACCCAATCTAAGTTGAGAGTTTGGAATTTTTGTACCAAGCGATCGCACGCTGGGCGTTCAGTGGCATAATGTCCAGCATCAATGAGAATGAGTTCCCTGTCTCTACTTTCTTGGAATTGATGGAACTTACAATCGGAGGTAAGATAAGCTTGAGCTTCGGTTTTGACGACTTCGGAAATAAAACCTGCACCCGAACCACCCAAAACAGCAACTCGTGAAATCTTCTGCTGCAAATCAACAGTAGGGGAAAAAATCAATTTTGGGGGATTAAGTCGAGTTTGAATGGTGGTCAGTAATTCCTGTAAAGTCAGAGATGGTTCCAGCATTCCTACACGTCCATAACCTAAACCTGATTGGGTAGGGACTATGGGAGATACTGCTTGCAATTGTAACATTTGTGCTAAAACATCCGCTGTGCCATCCTTTACCTGATCAAGATTTGTATGCGCGCTATATACACCAATTTTGTGAGTAAAAGAGAAGCGCACCATTTCTGTGATTGCTTCCCCAGTGCATAAAGATTTGAGGGGATGAAAAATCAGGGGATGATGGGCAAAAATCAGATTAGCATGGAGAGATATCGCTTCTTGCATTACCGCTAAAGTTGGAGTCAAACACACCAACACCCTTGCTTCTTCCGACAACACACCTGGTTCAATCTGCCAACCGCAATTATCCCAGCTTTCACACCAAGCGGGATTTGCCCATTCTTCAAACCAGTTAATTAAATCAGCAATTTTCATAGATGTTTTAGGCGCAGTTATCCGTAATCATATCAAGGGGTATGTTGTCAATTGTTAAGATATATCGTACTTTATCTAAAGCTAAGATGAACGACAAGAGCGTGAAAATTAAATGTGCGTTTCCTAGAACCCTTGTAGAGACGTTCCATGGAACGTCTCTACATTCTTTTCCGCCAGATATCTACTGTACTGATAGCCTATCCAGAAATGTGAACTACCAACTCTCTTGTTTGACTGCGCTGACGATGTTCCCAAATATAGATTCCTTGCCATGTTCCCAATACTAAATAACCGTTATTAATAGGTATTTGTTCGGAAGTATGAGTTAAAACTGTGCGAATATGGCCTGGCATATCATCTGCACCTTCGGCATCATGGATATAATCGTTGCCTTCTGGGACTAATTTAGCCATGAAATTTGCCAAATCTATTAATACATCAGGATCTGCGTTTTCTTGAATGACTAAACTGGCTGAAGTGTGACGCAAAAATAAAGTACAAAGTCCAGTTTTCACTCCTGATTCGGCAACTATGGCTGCGATTTTGGCGGTAATGTTTTGAAATGATTTCCCAGTAGTGGAAACTTTCAATAATTTTTGGTAGTGAGTCATACCAATTTTAGATTTTAGATTTTAGATTTTGGATTTTAGATTTTAGATTTTGGATTTTGGATTTTGGATTTTAGATTTTGGAAATATTACAGCAGATTGCAGATCAATGAGGTACAGAATCAAAATTGAAACCTAGACACCAAGCCAGTTTTATTCCTGACTCCTGACTCCTGACTCCTGACTCCTGCTGTATCTACATTGATTGAAAATAATTTATCACAGATTTAGCTATAGTTTCATTTCCATCTTTGGCTAGGGTTTGATTTTGTTTTGGTGGTTGGGGTGAGTCATGAAGAAAATCCCAATTTCCTTGAAAGAAATCTTTTGGATTGATGATTTGATGTTGGTTGTAATTTTTTATTCCTTCTAAGAGTAAAACAGCTTCGGCAAAGTCATCACGAGGGATGGTAATAATAGGTAATCCTAAGCGTGTAGCTTCTGCAAAAGTACTATAACCTGGTTTAGAAATTACTCGGCCACAAATTTGCATAAAATCAACTGGACGATATTCACGATTTGTGACTTTCACTAAGTTTGGTAAATCAGGTGCAGAAGAATCAAAGGTGATAAATTGCCAATCGGAAAACTTATCAATATTATTATAAGGAATTTCCTGTAAACCTAAACCACCAAAAGTAAGTAATATAGTTTTTTCTTGGGGTGCTGTTATTCCCCAATTAGCGCGTAATTCCTCAGCAGGGAAGTTTGGAGAACTACCGGTTAAACCTACATCTGTGATATTAGCAAAAGCTGGCATGGGTTCGTGAAAGGGAAAACGAAACAAGCGATCGCTTTTTGCATACCAATCATTAATCCAATCAGCAATTTCTATAAATTCCCCACCCCAATCTCGATAAATAAAGTCCCAACCAAAGTTACTCATCATCCAGCAGGGAATATTTGCTGCTTTTGCGAATCCAGCAGCGAGAAAGGGAATATCTGCCAATATAAGATTAACACGATTTTGACGAATAAAATTAACTTCCGATGCAATTAAAGAATTTTGATTTTTTTTAATTTCTCTTAATTTTGCTAAGGTTGCTGATTTATCCATCGTTAAACTATCAGTTTGGATGACTCCTAAATCAAATGCCCTTTGACGTAGGATAAAATCACCTTTTATATAAGATTCTAACAACCAGCGGGGAGCAGTAGTGACTAAAATCAATAATATTTCTGGACACAGTTTTTGAATTGTTGCCGCTATTGATGCGGTGCGGGTAGCATGGCCAAAGCCGTGATTGGTGATTGCTATATATAGGATAGGGCGTTCCATTTTAGGTTTTAGGTTTTGGGGTTTTTACCGCAGATGAAAAAGACGCGGGGACGCGAAGAATTTCTTTAATTTTGAATTGTGAATTGTTTGATTGCTGTGATTAGTTGGTCAATTTCTGATTTTAAAGTTAGATAATGAACGCTGACGCGGATACAATTTGGATTAGCAATTGTTCGAGTTAAGATTTTTTGCGCTTCTAAAAATTGTACTAACTTCAAACTAGGCTGATTATTGGCAAGTTGAAAAGATACTAAACCGCTTTCGGGTGGGGAATTCTTTAAACATTTAACTTCCGGTAAATTTGTCAATTTTTCCCAAAGATATTCACTATTATGGCAAATTTGCTCATACCGTTCTGCGGCTGTTCCCCATTTTTGATGGATAGCGATCGCTTCCCTTAATCCCACATACAATGGAGTTGCTAGGGTAGAGACTTCATATCTTCGCCCATCTGGTTGCCAATTAACTGGTTGCGCTTGATTATTGGTAATTATTCCGTCCAAACCGATAAAAGTCGGTTGCAAACTTTCCCGCGCTTCTGGACGCACATACAAACCACCTACACCAGCAGGGCCACATAACCACTTATGACCGGTGAAAGCATAGAAATCTACACCCAAATCCGTTAAATTTAAAGGTAGAACACCCACAGATTGTGCAGCATCTACCAACAGCAAAGAATTGTTATTCGTGCATATTTCGACAATTTTGTCAAGAGGCAAAACTTGACCTGTATTCCACAAGACATGACTTAAAACCACAAGCCTAGTATTGGGGCGTAAACTTTCAGCAATAATAGAGAGAGGATCACCCTCATTTAAAGTTGCCTTCAGGGGACAAATAGAAACTTCTACAGCGAATCGGCGGCTAATTTCTTGAGCAGTAGCAATTACTCCGGGGTGTTCACAATCAGAGAGTAAGAGATGATCACCAGCTTGCCAATTGATACCCCACATTCCAATATTACAGCCAATTGTGACATTACCCGTGAGAGTAATCGTGTCAGATGGTACATTTAACACAGAAGCGATCGCTTGTCTAGTAGCTTGCATTTGGGGTGAAATCCAGCCATAAGCCTCAGTTCCAAAAGGCCCGATATCCTGAATATGAGCTTGAGTTTGGGAGATAGCATCCATAGCCCCTTGAGGCATTGGTCCTTGTCCACCATAATTAAAATAAACCTTATTCCCTAAAGCTGGAAATTGTGCGCGATGGTGATGCAACATAGTTAATTTTAGATTTTAGATTTTAGATTCGCCATTTAGCAGGAAACCCCATATTAATACTATTCCCCCCTCCCTCCTACACACTTCCCAGTCAAAAATTACCTATATTCCTTCTTCCTTCTTCCTTCGCGCTCTTTGCTTCGCAACGCTACCGCGAACGCGCCTATCCCTACGGTACACTTCGTGAACGCGGTTCATTAAATCCAAATTCTTCAGAGAAAAGAGTAAAATCAAGTCCGGCTAACTGCTTATCAAAAAAACTCCCCGCGTCCCCATGTCTCCCCGTCCCCGTGTCAGCCCTAATGATCAGTATTCAACCGAACAGGATATAACTTCGGCCGTCTATCCTAAAAACCCATAATTATTGTTAGCTTAAAAGGATGTTAATCAATGCTGAAAACCTACTCCAATATCAACGCTGTAAACGGCGGCCTTTTTTAGATACTCATGGTGACTATAACCAGCGAGTAGTTACCCATGAATTGCTGGTGAAAGTACAACAAGACAAAATCGCTCATCAGCAGAGTGTAATGGAAAACTTGGAGTATCACCAACCGGAATATCCCCGAAAAAACTGGCAAGCCGGCGCAGCAGCAACCATAGAATTAATGCAGCAAGGGGTTGATTTCATTCATCGCGGAGTGTTATTAGCCAATTATGTAGACAAATATACCTTACTGAGTCGTCCAGATTTACTTGTCAAACAACCAGGAAAATCCTGGCTTGGAGATTGGGTTTATGTGCCATTGGATATTCAACTAGGTAAACGTCCTAAACAAGAATATCAAGTTGTTGCGGCTTTTCACGCCGAAATTTTGGCAGCATTACAGGAAAATATAGAGCAAGAAGCTTGGCTGATTTTGCGGAATAAAGACTCAACCTATGTGGTAGATGTGGATAAATGGATACCACAAATGCTGGAGATTTTGGCGGAGTATGTTCAAATGATTGAGTCACCAGAACCGCCAGAGGTTTTTATTGCTCGGCAAAAATGCAATCTCTGCCACTGGTATAATCATTGTTATGCGATCGCACAATCTCAGGAACATCTTTCCCTATTGCCTGGTGTAACACCGATTCGCTACACTCAACTGCAAGCTTTATCGACTACTACGCTGGAAGCACTGGCTAATACGAGTTCTAGTACTTTAGAAAACTTGATTGGGTTTGACGCTGATGTTGCATCTAAATTAATAGTCCAAGCGCAATCGACTTTCAGCAAACAACCCCTCATCCTACCATACCCTGTTGCTGAAGAAAAACTCACATTTACAGCCCCAATCGAGCTATATTTTGATATTGAAGCCCAACCCGATTTAAACTTAAATTACCTTTTAGGGGTTTTGGTAGTTGATAGACAAGCTAACAGCGAACAGTTTTATTCATTTTTAGCAGAAACACCAGCCCAAGAAGAATTAATTTGGCAGCAATTTCTGGATTTAGTCTGGCAATATCCTGAAGCACCAATATATCATTTTTGCGCTTATGAATTTGATACCGTCAAACGGTTAGCAAGACTTTACCGCACACCGAACTCTTCAGTACAGCCCATACTCAATCGCTTTGTAGATATTTATGAACAATTAATCCAAAGCGTGGCGCTACCAATTGAAAGTTATGCTTTAAAAGCGATCGCACGTTGGTTAGGATTTGAGTGGCGTGATAAAGAAGCTAGTGGTGCTAAATGTATATACTGGTATGATCAATGGTTAGAGACAAGCGATCGCACTTTATTAGAACTCATCCAACGTTACAACGAAGACGACTGTCGCGCCACCCGCAAAGTTAAAGATTGGCTAGTCAACTTTTTTCAAAACGAATATGCTAATACCGTAGGGAAGAATTAAAAATTGAAAATTAAAAAAGCAGATTACACAAGCTTTTCAATAGTTTTTAATGGTTGGTTGACGGCTGTTGTTGCGTACTATTGCAGCATAGCGTAATTACTGATACCATTTCTTTATGAGGATGCGCTTTATTGGTGGATGTAGAGACGTTCCATGGAACGTCTCTACGATATTTATTTGGCCTAACTTTACACAGAATTGGTATAAACGCATAGTATTCCATATAATCTTTAAGTTAATTCATGCAGCTTTTCAAAAAACTCTGGAAACCGCCACTAATTATTTATTCTCTCATTCCTATCCTAATTATTACACTGTTTTTCAGTAATTTCGCCTCTGCATCAGTGACCGTAACTGGCATAGAATTTATTGGTGAAGCCACCTTACCTACTGGTTTATCTTTCCAAAAAACCGAAGTTGGCGGATTATCAGGAATTACCTACAATCATAAAACCGACCTCTATTATGCCATCTCCGACGACCGGGGAGGAAAAGCACCTGCGCGTTTTTATACTCTCAAAATAGACCTCAGCCAAGGTAAATTAACAAAAAACGGGGTTGAACCTGTAGCAGTAACCACCTTATTAAATGCCAATAATACACCCTTTCTGCCAAGTATTACTGATACGGAAGGTATCGCTTTAACCAAAAAATCAACTGTTTTCATTTCCTCTGAAGGTGATGTTCAGCAGTTAATTAATCCTTTTATCAAAGAGTTTTCCCTAGTTTCTGGCCAGGTAATAACTACCTTACCCATACCAGATAAATTTTTACCAGATTCCACAGGACAGAAAGGTGTCCGCAATAACCTAGCTTTTGAAAGTCTCACGATCACACCCGACGAAAATTCCCTATTTACAGCCAGCGAAAACGCCCTAATTCAAGACGGCGCAGCCGCTAAACCTGACGCTGGCACACCTTGCCGAATTTTGCAATATAATCTTTTAACCAACCAGCCAGAAAAAGAATTCCTCTATCAAACAGAACCTGTTACACCCTCATTTAATCTTACAGGTAAGTTTGCCAGTGGATTACCTGATTTACTTGCCCTTGATAATCAAGGACATTTATTGAGTATAGAAAGGTCTTTTACAGGCTTGGGATTTGCAGTTTTCCTATTTCAGGTTTCCTTAGACAATGCCGACGACATTCACAATATTGATAGTATTGTAGCCGTTAAGACAGAATCAATTCAACCAGTGCAGAAAAAACTGCTGTTAGATTTGCGAACTCTGGATGTAGCTTTAGACAATATTGAAGGCTTAACCCTTGGACCGAAACTAGCAAATGGAGAACCTTCGTTAATTCTCGTCAGCGATAACAATTTCAACGGACTGCAAACCAGCCAAATACTAGCCTTTAAACTCAAGATTGCATCCCCATTGACCAAGTTCTGGAACCTGCTACGAGCGAATCCCTAGCAATTAATAGCTGCTAATACCGTATAATTACCAATATATAATAAATACTGATTGAAATTATTAGTAATAATTTACGTGATATTACTGCTAACGAACATTCAGAAAATATGTTACATAAGATTAAGTGACTTTTACATAGTTAACACAGTTAAGAGGTAACAGAAAATAGGAAATCCCCATAAACAAATTGAGGAAATTGGAATCGGATGTTTTTTTCGAGACGCATAGCGCTAGAAAAAATATTTTTTTAGGCGGTAATGTCAAGTAAATTTACTTAATAAACGTAGTAGAGAAGAGTATTAGGGGATTAAGTCAATTTGATATTTTTTTAGATTGATATCTACTTGTATTCTTAACTTGCATCATCATCTTCGCTGCGAAAATACAAGTCTAAAAACCTGATTATTTCGTCTTAAAGGGCAATGCCCACTAACCCTTATTGAAAAGGTGCAAGATGTGAATATATCAATTTCACCTGATTTAAGAGTAAATTTCTGCTAACAGAATTGATAGACTGAAATTATTTAGATTTGTATAGATAAAGATAAATAATAGCTGTAATACTTTAGTTAAAGTATCCTGTTAGTAAATATCTATAGCAGTCCTAAATGATACGTGAGAAAAAATCAAGCCTGTAATGCTTGTAAAAAAAGGTTTTTTGTCTCAGTATTTTATCGTAGATAATCTCGGATCGCTGTATATTTATTGATTTTGTGGCGCAGCATCACATCCAGGATATGAATGAAGACAAAATTGAATCAGACATCTACATTGGAAAATTCTTAAACAACCGTTTTTTAATCAAAAAGTTACTTGGTAAAGGGGGAATGGGTAGAGTTTATCTAGCTGAAGATATTACTAAAGGCGGTATGTTAGTTGCAGTTAAAATACTCTCTTTAAATATAGCCAATCAGCAGACCGCTCAACGCTTTGGCAGAGAAATTTTTATTGGCGCTCAATTGGGTAAAAAAAGTCCACATATTACGAGGGTTTTAACTTACGGTATTACTAATGAAAGAGTGCCATTTTACGTTATGGAATATCTAGGTGGGAAAACTATAAAACAAATTCTTAAACTTGAAAGTTTAACTATTCCCAAAGTTCTAGAATTTACCCAACAAATTTGCTTAGGATTACATTGCGCTCACCAAGGTGTAACACTAAATGGCAAAATTTATCCGATTGTGCATAGAGATATTAAACCAGAAAATATATTCATTAACAATGATGGCAAAAAACCAGAAATAGTCAAAATCCTTGATTTTGGTATTGCCAAATTTTTAACAGAGAGCAGTGGGATGACAATGACTGAATCTTTTGTAGGTAGTCTACCTTACTCTTCTCCAGAACATATGCAAGGAGAAAAAATATTAGATGGGCGTTCTGATATTTATAGTTTAGGCGTATTGATGTTTGAAATGCTGACAGGAAAACATCCATTCTCTACAACAAATCACTCTTTTGGCACTTGGTGTAAACTTCATTGTGTTCAAACTCCACCTACATTTGAACAAGTTAATCCCCTAGTTAAAATTCCTCAAGAATTAGAGCAATTAGTAAGAATCTGTTTAGCAAAAAATGCTAATGATAGACCTCAGAATGTAGGCGAAATCTTAGATAATTTAGCTAAAATAAAGACTCAACTTGAGCATAATTATATCAGCAGCGATCCTGTTAAATTAGTACCTTTAACATCAATTTCCGAAAAAGAATGTTGGCAGAAAATTTGGCCTAACAATAAACCAGTTGCCTTAATTTGTTTTCCGCATATTTTACAGACAGCAAAAGGCAATATAGCTACTTTTTGGGCAATGTTACCTCAAGCTGAAATTATTAAATTTAAAGAAAAAATATATACCACGGAATTTATTAGTAAAATGGATAATTACCCAATGGTGTTATGGGTAACAATGCTATATGATGACCAATCTTCACTGATAAGATGGCTATCTTATTACTTAGATTTAAAAGAAATTAGAGAGGCAAAAATATTACAGACTTTAGCAGGAACAGGCTACTATCATCTGCTATTGTTCACTCTTGAGGAACCTCACAAATGCTTTCATGTTACAACTTTTATACTCACGGCTCAACAACGACAAAATCTGGCAGACAACATAAATTTAAGTCATAATTTTGACCAAAAAAATATTTCTCCCAACCAAGCAAAAAGCATTCTCAAAAAGGAATATGAAAAAATCAAATTAGAAGTTAGCCAAAACCTAAATACACAGGATAAAAAATCAAAAGTTATTTTAAAATCTTGGCTAGTAAAATTATTTGATTTATTTAAAAAATCATCAGCATCTAGCAAAATAAATTAATAAAAAATTCCCCATTCCAATTTAGAGGTTATGAAAGTGAACACAAGCCCATTCGCGTCTCCAGAAAATCAGGAGTTGCTTGCCAACCGTTACCAACTTAAGAAATTAATTGGTAAAGGTGGCATGGGTGAAGTTTTTTTAGCACATGATGTTTTGCTAGGAGGCACACCTGTTGCCATAAAATTTCTATCCCAGACAGTTACTAACCCTAAAGTACAAGAAAGCTTTAACCGTGAAGCTCTTCTGAGTGCTGCTTTGAGCCAAAAAAGCATACATATTGTCCGGGCTTATGATTATGGTGTGAGTAAAAGTGGCAAAGCATTTTATGTAATGGAATATTTATCTGGCAAAAGGTTGAAAGATTTAATTCCCGTACCTCTGCCAATGTTTTTTACTCTAGCACGCCAGATTTGTCTGGGCTTACAGTGCGCTCATAAAGGCATTACTATAGATGGAAAAATCAATCCACTAGTTCACCGGGATATTAAGCCGGCTAACATCATAGTGATTCCTGATCCGATTTTGGGGCAGTTAGTAAAAATTTTAGACTTTGGTATTGCGAAATTTTTAAATTCTGCAAATGCCATTCATACCAAAGGATTTCATGGAACTCTACCATACTGCTCCCCAGAACAATTAGAAGGAGATGAAGTAGACAGTCGCTCTGATATTTATAGCCTGGGTGTGATGATGTTTGAAATGTTGGCTGGGCAAAAACCTTGGCAGCCAGAAACTCAATATTTTGGAGCTTGGTATAAAGCACACAAATTTGAACAACCAAAATCGATTGCTGATGTTAATCCTTATATACAAATACCTCAGCAATTAAATAATTTAATCATGACTTGTTTGGAAAAAGACATAGGCAATCGCCCGCAAAATATAGCGGAAATTCTGCAAATATTGTCAAAAATAGAACAATCTGCTCACCAAAAACCTTCCCCAAGTTTAGATCATCAATCCACCCCTCGTGGTTCATTGAGTTCAGAATTACCAATCACAATTGCACAAACCTGTCGGGAACTTGTGTGGCCTGAAGATAAACCCATTCAGGAAATTGTTTTTCCGCAGTTAATAGATACTAAAACAGCCTCTGTCGCTTCTCTGTGGCTGATGTTACCTCAAAAAGAAATTATAAATCGCGCCCACGCCACCCTTTATAACCAGTTTATCTTTATTACCTCTCCTCACCCGATGTTACTGTGGGTGACAGTCCTTTATAATCAGCCACTCAGCCCCAAGTGGCTACCTTGCTACCTAGATATGCAAAATCCTCAAAATCTCAAGCTGGTATCAGCATTAACGGACTATACGTCTTACCCTTTGATTTTCTTTACCCTAGAAAAGCCGCATAGGAGTGCCAACATTCTCAGCAGTAGCATCGCGCCAACACAGCAACAAAAGTTGAAAAATTGGGTGAAACAAAGTCAGCAACTACCATCTTCTTCTGGTCCCCAAGTCAGCAAAAAGTTGTTAAAGCAGCAGTATAAGCAGATGCAATCTCAGATATTGCAACACCTGGAATCTCAAGCCCAGAGAGTCGTCTAGAGCAATTTTTGGTGTGAAACAGACCCAGAGATAGAAAAAACATCAATATTTTTGCTCCCAACTACTTGACAAATAGAAAAAAAAAAGCAATACTAATAAAGTTGCTAAACACAAGGGACTGTAGTTCAATTGGTTAGAGCACCGCCCTGTCACGGCGGAAGTTGCGGGTTCGAGCCCCGTCAGTCCCGTTCTCAAGTGCTGAGTCATGAGTACTAAGTGCTGAATTTAGATGATTTTGAGTTAATCAAAAAGATTTTAATGGATGAATGGTTTTAAACCAGGACTCAGTATTCAGAACTCAGCACCTGTTTTGCTTTGTGAAAGAGAGAATTAACTGTGACCGTTAGAGTCCGTATTGCTCCAAGTCCAACTGGAAATTTACATATTGGTACAGCCAGAACTGCTGTATTCAATTATCTGTTTGCCCGTCACCACGGCGGCAAGTTTATTCTGCGAATTGAAGATACAGATTTAGAGCGATCGCGCCCTGAATATACTGATAATATTCTGTCAGGTCTGCGCTGGCTAGGATTGAACTGGGATGAAGGTCCATTTTTCCAATCTCAAAGGCTGGATCTTTACCAAGCCGCAGTCGAAAAACTTCTAGAACAGGGATTAGCCTATCGTTGCTACACCACATCTGAAGAACTAGAGGCTTTGCGAGAAGCGCAAAAAGCTAGAAACGAAGCTCCCCGCTATGACAATCGTCACCGTAACCTCACCCCAGAACAACGCGCCGCATTTGAAGCGGAAGGACGTTCTTCGGTGATTCGTTTTCAAATTGACGACGGACGAGAAATTGTCTGGAATGATTTAGTCCGGGGTAAAATGAGTTGGCGTGGCAGTGACTTGGGTGGTGATATGGTCATCGCTCGCGCCTCCGCCGAAGGTGTTGGTCAACCACTGTATAACTTTGTTGTCGTGGTAGATGACATTGATATGCAAATTACCCATGTGATTCGTGGTGAAGACCATATAGCTAACACCGCTAAACAGATTTTGTTGTATGAAGCTTTAGGCGCTCAAATTCCCGAATTTGCCCATACACCGCTGATTTTGAATCAAGAAGGGCGCAAACTTTCCAAACGGGATGGAGTGACTTCTATTTCCGATTTTCAGCAAATGGGTTTTACTGCTGAAGGTTTGGTTAATTATATGACCTTGTTGGGTTGGTCGGCTCCAGATTCAACTCAAGAAATCTTTACTTTGGAAGCAGCAGCCAAAGAATTTACCTTTGAGCGCGTCAATAGAGCCGGTGCTAAATTTGACTGGGACAAACTGGATTGGTTGAATAGCCAATACCTCCATAGTACGCCAGTAGATAAACTCACCGATTTGCTCATACCTTTTTGGGAAACCGCTGGATATACATTTTCTGGTGGTAGAGAGCGTCCTTGGTTAGAGCAACTAGCAGGTTTAATTGGTGCTAGTTTGACTCGGTTGGTAGATGCTGTAGCCATGAGCAAAATGTTTTTTATAGAGGCAGTAGAATTTAGCTCAGAAGGCTCTGCTCAACTTCAGCAAGAAGGAGTGAAAGCTACACTTCAAGGTATTCTCACAGCTTTAGAAAATCAGCCTCAACTGTCAGCAGATACCGCCCAAGAAATAATTAAGCAAGTGGTGAAAGAGCAAAAAGTCAAAAAAGGCTTAGTTATGCGATCGCTCCGAGCCGCTTTAACAGGAGATGTACATGGACCAGATCTCATCCAATCATGGCTGTTACTGAATCAGATTGGTTTAGATAAACAACGCTTAAATCAAGCCATAATTTAGGGGGCAGGTGATAGGTGACAGGTGATAGGTGATAGGTGATAGGTGATAGGTGATGGGTGATGGGTGATAGAAGGCAGGGAGTAGGGAGCAGGGGGCAAGTAATTCTTAATTATCTCCCCGCGTCTCCCCATCTCCCCATCTCCCCATCTCCGCGTCACCGCGTCACCGCGTCACCCCATCACCCCACCTCCCCACCTCCGACATGGGGAACTTGGTATGTAAAATTCATGTCTTTAAAAATACTTAAAATGAATGTAATATAATGCCGACTAAAGCGCTCAATATCATAAGATTATCGTTGATGATAGTTACGGTCTGTATTACATCCGTAATTCATAATATTGTTGATGCTGAAGAATCGCCACCAATTTTTGGGGATATCACTATTAATCGCCAATTTTCCCCAGATCCTTTGAAAGTGAGGGGAATGAGTGGTGGCTCAGTTAAAGCAACTGAAGTGGGTGCAAAAGAAACCCCCACCGGACCATGTGCAGGATTTGTAGATAAAGCCCCAGACCATACTCTCAAGTTAACAAGTAAATTTGACTACCTAAAACTGCAAGTAGAAAGTCCGAGGGACACCACAATAATTATTAAGGGGCCAGGTGGTATTTGGTGCAATGATGACTTTGACGGTAAAAATCCTGGCATTGTTGGTGAATGGCTCAAGGGAACCTACAAAATTTGGGTCGGTTCCTACGAAAAAGGCAAATATCTACCATACACTTTAAAAATTACAGAAGTTAAGTAGGTCAAGGGTTGTGCGAGTTTTGAGGACACGGAAGGGATAGTAAAAGAATTCACCGTGTCTTGTTGATCATGTATTTGTATTAAAATGAGAATTAAGTTAACTTTAATTAAGATTTTTGATAAGCGTTATGGATTTGCCGTAGAGCCTTAAGAGCTTAGAGGTAATACCTGAACGGTGACTCAGATATCCAATTAAACAAAATGGATTTATAAACATCCGTTACAAAGATAAGTCGTACTGGCATTTAGAGGTAAATTAAAGATGAAATTCTCTTGGAGAGTCGTAGCACTCTGGTCATTGCTGGCTTTGGTAATTGGCTTTTTCTTCTGGCAAGGGGCCTTTGCAGGCGCTCCCGTAGATGCAAGCAAGAATGCAGCTAATACTCGCATGACCTATGGTCGCTTTTTGGAATACTTAGACGCTGATCGTGTTACCAATGTTGATCTATATGATGGTGGTAGAACAGCGATTATCGAAGCTAATGACCAAGATATCGAAAACCGCATTCAACGCTGGCGGGTAGATTTACCTACTAATGCGCCTGAGTTAATTAATAAACTCAAAGAACACAAAGTCAGTTTTGACGCTCATCCTATGCGGAATGATGGCGCAATCTGGGGCTTATTGGGTAATCTTGTATTCCCAGTTTTGTTGATTACTGGTTTGTTCTTTTTGTTCCGTCGCTCCAACAATCTTCCTGGTGGCCCTGGACAAGCGATGAATTTCGGCAAATCCCGCGCTCGGTTCCAAATGGAAGCGAAAACAGGGGTAAAATTTGACGATGTAGCGGGGATTGAAGAAGCGAAAGAAGAACTCCAAGAAGTTGTGAATGGTCATCGCTCGCGCCTCCGCCGAAGGTGTTGGTCAACCACTGTATAACTTTGTTGTCGTGGTAGATGACATTGATATGCAAATTACCCATGTGATTCGTGGTGAAGACCATATAGCTAACACCGCTAAACAGATTTTGTTGTATGAAGCTTTAGGCGCTCAAATTCCCGAATTTGCCCATACACCGCTGATTTTGAATCAAGAAGGGCGCAAACTTTCCAAACGGGATGGAGTGACTTCTATTTCCGATTTTCAGCAAATGGGTTTTACTGCTGAAGGTTTGGTTAATTATATGACCTTGTTGGGTTGGTCGGCTCCAGATTCAACTCAAGAAATCTTTACTTTGGAAGCAGCAGCCAAAGAATTTACCTTTGAGCGCGTTCAATCTCTGGTTCCGAATTCGTGGAAATGTTTGTGGGTGTGGGTGCTTCCCGTGTCCGCGACTTGTTCAAGAAAGCCAAAGATAACGCTCCTTGTATCATCTTTATTGATGAAATCGACGCGGTAGGTAGACAACGGGGTGCAGGTATTGGTGGTGGTAACGATGAGAGAGAACAAACTCTCAACCAACTGCTGACCGAAATGGATGGTTTTGAAGGTAACACAGGCATTATTATTATTGCTGCTACCAACCGTCCTGATGTTTTAGACTCCGCACTTTTACGTCCCGGTCGTTTTGACAGACAAGTAACTGTTGACGCACCTGATATTAAAGGACGTTTGGAAGTTCTACAAGTTCACGCGCGGAACAAGAAATTAGATGCTAGTGTATCCTTGGATGCGATCGCACGTCGTACTCCTGGATTCACCGGCGCAGATTTAGCTAACCTCCTCAACGAAGCCGCTATTCTCACCGCTAGAAGACGTAAAGAAGCCATTACCCTCCTAGAAATCGATGATGCTGTGGATCGGGTAGTTGCTGGTATGGAAGGTACTCCCTTGGTAGACAGCAAGAGTAAACGCTTGATTGCTTACCATGAAATCGGACACGCTTTGGTGGGTACTTTGTTAAAAGACCATGACCCAGTACAAAAAGTGACTCTGATTCCCAGAGGACAAGCACAGGGTTTAACTTGGTTTATGCCCAACGAAGAACAAGGTTTAATTTCTCGTTCTCAACTCAAAGCCAGAATTACTGGTGCTTTGGGTGGTCGTGCTGCTGAAGAGGTAATCTTTGGCCCAGCGGAAGTTACCACTGGTGCTGGTGGAGACTTGCAGCAGTTGTCAGGAATGGCACGACAAATGGTAACAAGGTTTGGGATGTCTGATTTGGGGCCTCTTTCACTGGAAAGCCAACAGGGTGAAGTGTTCCTTGGTCGTGACTGGACAACACGTTCTGAGTATTCTGAATCGATTGCTTGCCGCATTGATGCTCAAGTCAGAGCGATCGCAGAAGAGTGTTACGATAACGCTAAAAAGATTATCCGTGAACATCGCAGTGTCACAGATCGTTTGGTAGATTTGTTGATTGAAAAAGAAACCATTGACGGTGAAGAGTTCCGTCAAATTGTCGCTGAGTACACTGTTGTTCCTGATAAGTCACAGTTTGTACCGCAACTGTAAGGGTTTTAGTTAGATATGAAATTGATGGGGATGGTGTAAACTGTCCCTATTTTTTTATGAAGTAATTAACCGCTCAAGACGCAGAGGACGCAGAGAATTTATATCCGTAGGTTGAACCCAACAAAATAAATCAATGTTAATGGTTATAATTATAGAAAAATGGTAACAGGGTAAGAAATATGATCCAAATTATTCTGGATTCAGAACAAGAAAAGTTATTGGAGGAACAGTTAAAAACTGGTAAATATAGAACACCCAATGAAGTGATTACCCATGCTTTAAAAATTTTAGCCCAAAGGCAGCATCTCAATCAAGAAAGTCAAAGAATTGCAATTCTCTCAGGAGAACCAGCACAAAAACTACTAGAGGAAAAAATTAAAATGATGGAGGAAATAAAGAAGAATTATCAACCAGATCCGCACAGACAAAAATTAGCTGAAGAATTTAGCCAATTATGTCAAGAAACCCAGGAATTACACGCTGATAATCCTTTAAGTGATGAAGAAATATAGAATTCAAGAATTTATTAAAAATTTAGCTAACCCCAAAATTTCTGATCAAGATATAGCTGATATTTATAAAATCGCAGATTCTTCTAATTGGAACTTTTTTAAATCCCGATTATTAATTGTTCAAAATGGAATTCAAAATAATCTAATTCAACCGATATATTATAGACCATTCGATATAAGATTTACCTATTTTCATAGTATTCTTAGAAGAATGCAAGAAAAAGTTTTAACAAATTTAATTCAGGATAACCTGGGACTATTAGCAATGAGACAAGTAGCTTCAGGAGATAATCAATATACACATTTTATGGTTTGTAATCAAATAGTTGATAATCGTAGTTTTTTTAGTAATAGAGGTAGGCCAAGTGTTTTCCCTCTCTACACTTATCCAAATACAGAAAATAACCAAACTAATCTTTTCCTAGAAAAAACTCCTAACTTATCTCCAAAATTCTTAGAAGTTATCAAAAACAAACTTGGTAAAATACCAACACCAGAACAAATATTTTACTATGCTTATTCTATTTTTCACAGTCCTACCTATCGCACTAGATACGCTGAATTTCTAAAAATAGATTTTCCTCGTCTTCCCTTAACCAGTAATCAAAAACTATTTAATTCTTTAGCTATAAAAGGAGAAGAATTAGTTAATTTACATTTAATGAAATCTGAGACACTCGATAATTTAATTACAACCTATCAACAAATAGGAGAAAATCAAATTACCGAAGTTACTTATAATTCAGAATTGCAAAGAGTTTATATCAATAAACAGAATTATTTTACAGATATTCCTCAGCACATCTGGGAATTTAAAATAGGTGGATATCAAGTATTAGATAAATGGTTAAAAGATAGAAAAAATGCCAATCGTGGATTATCTGAAGAGGAAATTATTCATTATCAAAAAATCGTTGTTGCTTTAACAGAGACATTGCGGTTAATGCAGGAAATTGATAGTTTAATTCCTGGTTTTCCAATAGAGTAAATATTCATGATAAAATAGTAGGTTGGGTTGAGGAACGAAACCCAACACAATCATGAAAATGTTGATCATCAAAATGTTGGGTTTCCTTGCGTCAACCCAACCTACGCAATTATAAATTTAAAAGTGTATTTGCAATTTAAAATATTTCACTTACATTAATATTCACATCAGGAAAAGCTAAAATTGATAAAACTTGATTCTTCACTAACTTCTGCACATCTAGATAAACTCCATTAACAGGATTTCTATAAACTTCAATAATTTCCTGGTTAACATCCACTAACCAAACTTCAGGAATATTTGCTTCTGCATACAAAGGAATTTTCACTTCCCGATCATATTTTATCGTAGTATCGGCAACTTCTATTAACAAAAATATATCTTCTGGTTGGGGGTGTGAATTTCTATAAAAATCTGTACGGGGTTTTAATAATGCTAGGGTGGATATAGATGATCCAAAATTTACCACAGTTTCAGGTGCAAAAATCGGCGATACAGAAACGAGAATTAAATCTCTTTATCCCGGACAAATTAAAGTTACACCTCATGAATATGTCTCAGGTGGACATTACCTAACTTTAATACCCAGAGATAAAACTGACCAAAATTATAGAGTGATTTTCGAGACTGATGGTATGTAACTCTTTTTCGATCAGGTAAACTGCCAGAAGTAGAATTTGTGGAGGGATGTAGTTAAAATTTGGGAATGGGGAATAGGGAATAATTATTTAGCAATTATCAATTACCAATTACCAATCATTTAACCAAAAAATGGGTTATCGGTTTGTTTCCACACCCACCCGGAAATCAATTTCCGGGCTAATAGCAAAAGTGCGTTCAAACGCACTTTGAAAATAGTCGGTTTTAACCGACTTTAGCTATCAGACAGGGAATTTATTCCCTGGCTATATATCTATATTATCGGTGCGTTACGCTGTCGCTAACGCACCCTACAAATTATCTTTCTACATCGTTAATTTCTTTAGGAACTCCCGCAGTTAATACCTCATTTCCATCTGCGGTAACTAAGACATCATCCTCAATTCTAATTCCAATACCAATCCACCGGGGGTCAATTTCTGGTTGATCTTCTGCGGGTTTGGTATCGGGGACAATATAAAGTCCAGGTTCTATTGTCAGCACTTGGCCTGGTTGTAAAATCTGTGGATTTTCTCCATGTTGATAAACTCCAACATCATGGACATCTAAACCTAACCAATGACTGGTGCGGTGCATATAAAATGGTTTATATTTTTCTTCTTCGATTAATTTGTCAATTTCACCTTTGAGAATACCCAGTTCTACTAAACCTTCTGTGAGGACACGCACGGCGGTATTATGGGATGCATTGAAGGGATTACCTGGTTGTACTTGAGCGATCGCTTGTTTTTGTGATTCTAGTACAATTTCATATAATGCTTTTTGTTCTGCTGTGAATTTACCCCCAACCGGAAATGTCCGCGTAATATCAGAGTTGTAATAGCCATACGCACAACCAGCATCAACTAGCAGCAATTCGTTTTCTTGCATTTGGCAATTATTTTCCACATAATGCAACACGCAAGCATTCTTCCCAGCAGCGACAATGGAAGGATAAGCTGGCCCCATTCCACCCCGCAGACGGAAAATATGTTCTATTTCCGCTTGGATTTCGTATTCATAACGTCCAGGTGCGGTAATTTGCATTGCGTGGTTGTGGGCTTCTACAGCAATATCCGCTGCTTTTCGCATTAGATCTAATTCTGTTTTACTTTTATGTAATCTCTGGCTATGGAGGATAGCGCTAGTATCTGCAATCGCAATGGGGCCTGTCCCGCGCTTGGGATAGGTTCGCAGCAGATTTTGATAATGTTTGAGGATAGTATCGTTAAAAGTGCGATCGCTCCCTAAATGATAATAAATGCGATCGCTCTTTTCTAAATACTGCGGTAACTTCTCATCCAACTCTGCAATGGGGTACGCTTCATCCGCACCATAGATTTCCTTCGCTGCTTCTATCCCACAGCGATAACCACTCCAAACTTCCTTTTCTCTATCCTTGGGTTGAACAAACAAGATAAACCGATGTTCTGCGTGATGAGGTGCTAATACTGCGACTGCTTGCGCTTCATTAAAACCTGTTAAGTAAAAGAAATCACTATCTTGACGATAAACATACTCGACATCGTTGTGCATTACCGCTGTTGGCGCACTCCTAAAAATGGCTGTACCACTACCGATTTTCGCCATTAACTGCTCACGCCGCTGCCGATATTCTGTTTGCATAGCTGACTTACTTCTGAAGATATAGTATCGTTTTTAACTTTAGTAACTATATGATTAGTTACCCGTTTCAGTCATTCTAGCTTTTTTAAACGCAAAGGTTCGCAGAGGTTAGCGCAAAGGTACGCAGAGATTTTTTCAAGATAATTCTCTATGTTCCACAATAATTAGGTGCATCATTTCGACTTGTCTTCTGTGGTCGCTTTTGACCTTATTTGTTTCATATCCATAGAATTAATAAATTTTCTCTGACATTTAGTTGCCATCAATTGAAATTGTCAAGGAAACAAGACTATATTCTTAAATTCTGACATCGATAAACAAATACTACAATCTTTTTTGATTGTTCAGACACAACTTTAATTTTTGCAAAATAGGATTTTTTAACATTAGCTATATTATCTTTAAAGACTGACATTTGCTCAAAAGAATTTGCTAAATGTTTTTGATTAACAGAATCTTTATTGAAACCAAATTAAAACTTTATATTAATTACCCTTAAAAACACACCATGTTTAAAGCAGCAGATCAGTCAGGATTATATTCACAAAGCCTAGCCAATGCAGGATTAAACTCTCTAGCGAAATCAGAAGATTTGACAACTTCTCTTAATACCTCAACTGCCACTAAGAGTTCTGCCAGCACACTAGAGAATGAACAATCCCCTTTCCCACTTGATTCAATACCCCAGTTTCCAGTAGGAAGTTCCAACCCCAATCCTAATCCTTATTTAACTAGTGCAGCCATTGTTCCTGATTTCAATGGTGATGGCAAAACAGATAAACTTTGGGTAAATGCTCAAACAGGTGAAATTGTCGTTCGCTTGATGAATGGTACACAAGTTATGGAACAGGCTTCTTTAGGTACATATGACCTAAATACCTGGAGTTATAAAACCGCTGATTTCAACAGCGATAATAAAACAGACTTTCTGTTACGCAACCAACAAACAGGTGAGAATGTAGTTGTGTTAATGGATGGTGCAAGAGTTTCTAGCTACCTGACTTTAGATAGAGTTGATCCAGGTTGGACTGCTAATATCGGCGATTTTAATGGCGATCGCAAAACCGATATTTTCTGGAATAATGCTACCACTGGTGAAAATGCCATTTGGCAAATGGATGGAACAACAGTAGTTAGTGCAAATGTGCTAGAAACTACAAACCCAGGACTAACTGCAACCATTGTTGACTTCGATGGTAACGGTAAGAGTGACATCTTCTGGCGTAATAGCACAACCGGTGACAATACCGCTTGGTTTATGGATGGTAGCCAAGCCTCCAAGTATGATTTACAAGCACAGGATGCATCCTGGACTTCTACTCTTGGTGATTTTAACGGCGACTTCAAAACTGACGTTCTGTGGCGTAACACCACCACAGGTGAAAACAAGATTTGGACAATGAATGGTATTTTCGTTACCGAAGGTACTGTTAACACACTTGGTACAGACTGGGCTGCAAATATTGGCGATTTCAATGGCGATGGTAAAACCGACATCTTCTGGCACAATGCCACAACTGGTGCAAACACAGCTTGGTTGATGGATGGTACAGCCATTAGTTCTGAAGCTTTCTTACCTAGCAATAGCGCAGGTTTGACAAAATCTCTTGGTGATTTTAACGGTGATGGCAAAACCGATATCTACTGGAGAGATCAACAAACAGGTGCAGATACAATCTGGACTATGAATGGAACTTTAGCCACTGAAACTGCCGTAGGTGATGCAGATAAGCTGACCGCAGAATGGTATACAGGCTAATATAACTGACGATTTTTCGGAAATTTCACCAAGCGATCGCTCTTTTGATTTAATAGAGTGCGATCGCTTTTTTCGTTTCCAGTTCTTTACATATATTATCTCGTTCCCAGTCTCCGGCTGGGAATGCTATCACAGAGTCTCTGACTCTACTATCACCAAATCATCCATCTTAAAGCTTTTATTAAAGACTGCTAATGGGAGATAGAACTTTCATCTTTATCCTGTTCATCCTGATATGGCTTGCGCCACGCTACGCTATCAGACAACTGATGTAAATGTGAACCTGACGCTTAGAGAGGAAGAGAAGTGTTGACATGGAGTTTTAGATGTGTTATGCTGAAGTCGATAAGGAAGAAGTATCATGCAATAAAAATAAAATAATTAAGATCATATTTAAAAATGTTTAATCGTTTGATGCCATCAGGTAGGGGTTTAGCATTGCTCAGTGGTTTCAACTTAGGCTAGTAGGATAGCTTATTTTCTTAGCTGAACAAACCCGCCCGGAACTCAAGTTCTGGTCTAAAAGCTAAAGTGCGTTAAAACGCACTCTGGTTAACTCAAAATCAAAAATTATCCTCTTGATGCCAAAATAGTCGGTTTTAACCGACTTTAGCTTTTAGACAGGGAATTTATTCCCTGGCTTTAAGGAACATCGATTTACATTAAGTTGACCTTTTTTTAATTAAAAGTTAAAAATTTAAGATTAATAATAATTTTTAATTAATTAATTAATTTTGGGTGCAAGCCCCCACTGATTGCAATTTTTAATTAATAACTTTTAATTTTTAATTGGAGCGTTCGCGCAGCGTCTCGTAGAGAAGCGACTTGACACCTATGTTGCCTAGCTGCTAAACCCCTACAAAATATGTGGTTTTGATTTTTATATATCATGTTCGCTTAATTACTTATTAAAAAACTCACCGCGCGGTTCCATAACTATAAGTCTTTAACCGAACAGGATATAACTTATGCACACCTCCACCTTCCCAGAAACCCTCCGTCACCGTCGCCAAAAACTAGCCACCCTGATTAATTTTCCGGCAATTCTTTGGTCTGGTAGTAGCAGTCCCCGTAATTTCCTCGCTAATACCTTTCCCTTCCGCGCCAATAGCCATTTCCTCTATTTCGCTGGAATTCCTCTACAAAACGCCGCCATTCGCCTAGAAAGTGGCAATCTACAACTATTTATAGATGACCCCCACCCCAGCAGCGCCCTGTGGCATGGAGAAATGCCCACCCGCGAAGAAATCGCCGCAACAATAGGCGCAGATGATGCCAGACCAATGGCAGAATTAAAAGATTATTTAGAAAATGCTGCTACTCTTCCTGTTCAAGATGCTGCTACTTGGACACAGCAAACACAACTTTTAGATAGATGGGTGTTACCGAAAAATCAACTTGCAGGAATTGATTTAGAACTAGCTAAAGCCATTGTTTCCTTACGTCTCACCCACGATGCAGCGGCGCTAGTAGAATTACGTAAAGCAGCGGCTGTGAGTGTAGAAGCACACAAAGCCGGAATGGCTGCAACACCTCAAGCTAAACTAGAAGCAGAAGTCCGCGCCGCAATGGAAGCAGTAATTATGAGTCAAAATATGACCACTGCTTACACTAGTATTGTGACAGTACATGGCGAAGTTTTACACAATGGGCATTATTACAACTCTCTGCAACCAGGGGATTTACTTTTAGCTGATGTCGGTGCAGAAACTGAGACCGGTTGGGCTGCGGATATTACCCGTACTTTTCCGGTTTCTGGTAAATTTTCATCTACCCAAAGAGATATTTATGATATTGTTTTAGCCGCCCATGATGCTTGTATTGAAAATATCGCCCCTGGTGTGGAATATGCAGAAATTCATCTGTTAGCGGCAACTGTGATTGCTGAAGGTTTGGTAGATTTGGGGATTTTACAAGGTAAGCCAGAAGATTTAGTCAAAATGGATCTTCATGCGCTGTTTTTTCCCCACGGAATTGGGCATCTTTTGGGTTTAGATGTTCATGATATGGAAGATTTGGGCGATGTAGCAGGATATGATGAGGGCAGAAGTAGAAGTAGCCGCTTTGGTCTAAGTTATCTGCGGTTAAATCGTCCCCTCCGTCCGGGAATGTTAGTCACCATAGAACCAGGATTTTACCAAGTTCCAGCGATTCTCAATGATCCGAAAACTCGTTCTCAATATCAATATTTAGTCAATTGGGAAAGACTAGAACAATTTGCAGATGTGCGTGGAATCCGCATTGAAGATAATGTATTAGTTACAGAAACAGATAGGGAAGTTTTAACCGCTGATTTACCAAATCAAGCTAGTGCTGTCGAAAATTTGGTAGTTAGTTAAACTTAATCGTGAGACAAATTCAAAGTTATCAGGAACAAGCCAATGCGATCGCTACTCGCCGGAGTTATTATCAGCTTAGGACTATCGCCATTCTTCGTTCAAGCACAGCAACCAGTTGCAGATCCCAAAGTTGTAGCAATGGTAGAAGCACTGCGACTAGCTGCACCCCAGACCAACAAGCCAAATGATGGATATTATAGTCAATGGCAAGTCAAACCAGAAACTCTCAAAGGTTGGTCAAAAACTTGTCTCAAAAAAGAATTAACACCAACTCAGTTTGAAAATAACCCCAACATAGCTCGTCAAGTTATCTCCTGCATCACACAACGAGAATTAAATAATCAATTTCAAACTACAAAAAATAACGAAACCGCCGCTGTGCGTGGAGTCGCTTGTTGGTGGATGACTGGTAATTATACAGGCTGCAACCAAGGTTTTACTGCTAACTACGTTCAAAAAGTTGTCCGTCTTTATCAACAAGAACGTTCAAAACCAGCAGCCAATCAAACAAAAAAAGGCAGTTCTTAAATAATTCGTAATTCGTAAACAGGGAACAGGGAACAGGGAACAGGTAATTCTTAATTTCCCCGCGTCCCTACTTCTCCGCGTCTCCGCGTCTCCGTGTCCCCGCGTCCCCGCGTCCCCCCATCTCCCCATCTCCCCCTGCACCCTGCTGTTAGCAACTTCACCATAGATATAGGCATACCGTTGCTACACTCGCCGTGAAAACCACTAAGCTGTTGACACTCCCCGGCGTGAACGCACGGGGATTCTTGAATCTAAGACATAACTTGCTCAACCAGGCTTGCGCCAGATAGAGTAGAGGTTTCATCTCCCCAAGCGTTACTTGCGTCTAGCGCAAAAGTTCCCGTATGCCCTACGGTACTCAATCCCCGACTAAGGATGATTAAGGCTGCATTTTTGTCTCTATCCATTACACACCCACACTGACAAACGTGAGTTCTAGTAGATAGAGTTTTCTTGACAACTTCACCACAGCTAGAGCATTCCTGGCTAGTATATTGTGGATTTACCGCTACCGTAACTTTCTTAAATACGAGTCCAAAGTATTCAAGCCAGACACGAAACTGATACCAGGATGCGTCGTTAATAGACTTAGCTAAACAATGATTTTTCACCAGATTTTTAATTCTCAAATCTTCATAGGCTATCAAGTCGTTAGACTGAACTACGCACCGTGCTAACTTCACAGCATGGTCTTTACGCTGCCTACTTATTTTGAGATGGCGTTTCCCTAAAATCTGTCTAGCCTTACCCCTATTTTTTGACCCTTTGACCTTTCTGGAAACACGACGCTGTGAACGTTTAAGAACCTTTTCTCCAATACGCAGAAATTTAGGATTCTCAACCATTACCCCATTAGAATCAGTGTAGTATTCTTTCAAACCTACATCTAACCCAATAGTGTTACCAGATGGTTCTATGTTTTCTTGACGGATAACATCAATACAAAATTGACAATAATAACCGTCAGCCCGTTTTACCAATCTCACCCGTTTTATTTGGTTGATTTGGTAGAAATGAAGGTCACGAGTCCCTTTAATTTTTAATCTACCAATACCCTTTTTATCGGTAAAAGTAATGAATTTACGATTATCTGCAAGCTTCCATCCTGATGTTTTATATTCAACAGAACGACAATCTTTTTGGAACTGAGGAAACCCCTTTTTACCAGAAATACCCTTTTTGCAATTATCATAAAACCGGGTGATAGAAGACCATGCTCGTTCTGCACTGGCTTGTCTAGCCATTGAATTGAGTTCATTAGCAAATGGAAAATTAGCAGCTAAAACAGCACAATATTTCTGCAAGTCGTTTTTACCTGTATCTTTAACGTCCATCCACAGCCGAATACAGCTATTACGAACGAATTGTGCAGTCCGAATTGCATCATCTATTGCTGTTAGCTGAACTGATTTCCCATAAACTTTAAACTCAAAAACAAGCATCTCTTTACCTCCTATCTTATACTAACACATCTGGTATAAGATTAATAAAAGTACAATAAAAAGCCGTCCTACAAGGACGGGGTTTTAGACCCAACTTTTTGGTAACTGAATTATGTTTGATGCACTGTCTGACCGTTTAGAGTCCGCCTGGAAAAAACTGCGGGGACAAGATAAAATCTCTCAATCCAACATTCAAGACGCTTTGCGGGAAGTGCGCCGCGCCTTGTTGGAAGCAGATGTCAACCTCCAAGTAGTTAAAGATTTTATTACCGAAGTTGAAACCAAAGCTCAAGGAGCCGAAGTAATTGCAGGCGTGCGTCCTGACCAACAGTTTATCAAAATTGTTTACGATGAACTGGTGCAGGTAATGGGGGAAGAAAATGTTCCCCTGGCAGAAGTTGAGGGTAAAACCACTGTTGTCCTCATGGCTGGTTTACAAGGTACTGGTAAAACCACAGCTACCGCTAAGTTAGCTTTACATTTACGGAAATTAGAGCGTAGTTGCTTGTTAGTCGCCACAGACATATATCGTCCCGCAGCTATTGACCAGCTAATCACACTCGGTAAGCAAATTGACGTACCAGTATTTGAATTAGGTAGCGACGCAGATCCTGTAGAAATTGCCCGCCAAGGTGTGGAACGCGCCAGGGCTGAAGGGATAAATACAGTCATTATTGATACCGCAGGTCGGTTACAAATTGACCAAGAAATGATGGCGGAATTAGCCCGCATCAAGTCAACAGTCCAACCTGATGAAACCCTATTGGTTGTTGACTCAATGACTGGTCAAGAGGCAGCAAATCTCACCCGCACCTTCCATGATCAAATTGGGATTACTGGGGCAATCCTGACCAAAATGGATGGTGATAGCCGAGGTGGTGCGGCCTTGTCAGTACGCCAAATTTCCGGTGCGCCGATTAAATTTGTCGGTGTCGGTGAAAAAGTCGAGGCGCTGCAACCGTTTTATCCTGAACGGATGGCTTCCCGGATTCTCGGTATGGGCGATGTTCTGACTTTAGTAGAAAAAGCCCAGGAAGAAATAGACTTGGCAGATGCCGAGCAAATGCAAGAGAAAATTTTGTCGGCGAAATTCGACTTTACAGATTTTCTCAAACAGATGCGTCTGTTGAAAAATATGGGTTCTCTGGGTGGGATCATGAAGATGATTCCCGGCATGGGCAAGCTTTCCGATGACCAGCTAAAGCAGGGGGAAACCCAGCTAAAACGCTGTGAAGCCATGATTAATTCCATGACAGGCAAAGAACGGCGTGATCCAGATTTATTATCTAGTTCTCCCAGTCGGCGGCGGCGAATTGCTTCTGGTTCAGGCTATAGAGAAGCAGATGTCAGCAAATTGGTAGCTGATTTCCAAAAAATGCGATCGCTCATGCAACAAATGGGTCAAGGCAATTTCCCCGGTATGCCAGGAATGTTCGGCGGCGGTGGCAACCCCTTAGCCGCAGGCAATCGCCCCTCTCAAGGTTGGCGCGGTTATCCCGGTGGCGCACTACCCGCCCAAAAGAAAAAGAAAGAGAAAAAGAAAAAAGGCTTTGGCACTCTTTAAGGATTGGGAAAAACTCTTCCCCAATCACCGAAGAGGACAAGGAGACGCGGGGAGTTCCCGTGTTAGATGCCCGACGCGGGACATGAAGCACCCTTGGGAACGAATGTTTATGGGTATGAAGCCCCTTCTGTATCGAAGATTCAGACGCTTGGAATTGGGTTCTGTTGCAATCGGAGTCCAATTCCTGTCTTGAGCGTCTCCCCATCTCCGCGTCCCCCCGTCTCTTCATGAATCATCACCCAATAATGCCTAGCAAGTGCTAAAATTGTCATTTCAACATCAGAATTTTTGAAGAGAGGCAGTCTAGCCTAGTCACTGCTTCATCCACTAGTCACAAACTAGGCACTTAACCAAACAGGAGAACGATTTCTCGACATGATCAAACTGCGCTTGAAGCGATTCGGTAAAAAGCGGGAAGCAAGTTACCGCATTATTGCTATTAACGACCTGTCTCGCCGTGATGGTCGTCCCCTAGAAGAACTAGGATTCTACAACCCCAGAACCGATGAAGTCAGACTAGACGTTCCCGGCATCGTCAAACGACTACAGCAAGGCGCTCAACCCACCGACACTGTACGTCGCATCCTTGTAAAAGCTAATGTTTTTGAACAGGTCAGTGCAACAGCCGCATCATAAACTTGAGATGAAATCACTAACAGCCAGTCCTAACTATGTTGGGCTGGTTAAGTTTCTTGTCCAACCGTTTTTAGAATCTCCAGAGTCTTTAAGCGTCGATTGTGAAATATCTGAAAACCTTAAACGGACTTGGATTCGCATCGCCTTTGAAGCCACAGACAAAGGAAAAGTCTTTGGTCGCGGAGGACGCAATATTCAGGCGATTCGCACGGTAATCGCCGCCGCCGCAGAATTAGCAGGGCAATCAGTATACCTGGACATCTACGGCAGCAGTTCTCAAAGTCGAGATGGTATGTCTTTTGATGAAGAACAGGAAGAAAGAATACCACCACCAAAATCGAGAGAAAGAAGTGGCAGCATTCTCATGCCTGTTCCTAAACCCCGTTCTCGCTTGGTCTAAACTGGGAAATTTGATAAGACTTAACCAGTAATCAGTTGTGGGAAAGATTGAGACAGGTAGCAACAAGATTGTCAAATATTTTCGGAATCTTTCGTTACTAGGACGGAATTATCGGTAAAGTATAGACATCTGTTGCTGGCCTATTCTCAGAATTAACTGTTTTGACAGGAATAAATTTTTAAGCATATTTTAAGTTAAAATATTATAAATTTATTTATTTAGAAAAATTTTAAAAAATCTTTTGTTGGCTTCTTTAGAAAAATATCAACTTTGTCAAAAACGGCTCCTCACCTAATTGCTAAAAAACTATGGCAGGTGCTTTAACAATTCAACTGCCTAATATTCCTAGTGCGATCGCACTAGCAGGATATGGGGAAGCAAATCTCAAATTCCTATCTCAACAAACAGGAGCCAGCTTAGTTTTACGTGGACAAGAACTCCTCATTGCTGGCACCCAAAACCAAGTTGATCTAGCCGTGCAGTTAGTGCGATCGCTCGAAAATCTCTGGAGTAAAGGTAATAATATCTCAACTGCTGACATTTTAACAGCCCGTCAAGCCATAGAGAGCGATCGCCAAGGTGAACTACAAGACCTACAGCGAGACATCCTTTCCAAAACTCGCCGGGGTCAAGAAATCCGCGCCAAAACCTTTCGTCAGCGACAATACATCGAATCAATCCGCAAACGTGACCTCACCTTTGGTATTGGACCTGCTGGAACTGGTAAAACCTATCTCGCCGTTGTTGTCGCCGTCCAAGAACTCCTCTCCAATCAGTTTGAACGCATCATTTTAACCCGTCCAGCCGTCGAAGCCGGTGAAAAACTCGGATTTCTACCCGGAGATTTGCAGCAAAAAGTCGATCCCTATCTCCGCCCTCTCTATGATGCCATTCATGAATTCATCGACCCTGAAAAAGTCCCCAATTTGATAGAACGTGGTGTAATTGAAGTTGCACCCCTCGCCTATATGCGGGGGCGGACTTTGAGTAACGCCTTTGTAATTGTCGATGAAGCCCAAAATACCACACCCGCCCAGATGAAAATGGTTTTGACTCGCTTGGGTTTTGGTTCTCGCATGGTGATTACAGGTGACATCACCCAAACCGATTTACCAATGAACCAACAATCAGGTTTATCTGTAGCTTTACAAATTCTTAAACACGTTGAAGGCATTGCCTTTTGCGAATTTACCCAAAAAGATGTCGTGCGTCATCCTCTAGTGCAGCGTATTGTTGCTGCCTATGAACAGTACGAAAAATAGTTAATGAGTCAAACAATGTTGAATTTTAGATTTTAGATTTTAGATTTTAGATTGATTCCATAAATCCGTGGGCTTCTAACATCAATAAATCATTAGTCATTAGTAAAAAAACAGCTTATGAATACCACTTTGAGAGAATTTATAGAAGATTGCCAAAACTTAGGTAATGTCAGGCTCATCGTCACCAGCAGCGCCACTGTATTGGAAGCAAGATGTAAAATTGAAAAAATATTTTATGCCGAATTGCTCAAAGGCAAATATGCAAATATGCACACAGATGACTTTGAATTTCACCTGAATATGGACAAAATTACTCAAGTCAAATTTGAAACAGGTGAAGCCAAAAGAGGCAACTTTACAACCTATGCAATTCGGCTTTTAGATGAAAAACAAGAACCTGCATTAAGCATATTTCTACAATGGGGCAAACCCGGAGAATATGAACCAGGTCAAGTAGAAAATTGGCAAGCTTTAAAAGAAAAATATGGAGAAGTTTGGCAACCTTTACCAATTGAAACTTTGTAATCCCTCGTTCCCTCGTTCCCAGTCTCTGACTGGGAATGCAATCAGGAGGCTCTGCCTCCCTAAAAAATATCAATTAACACCAATCATTAACGCTAAATTTTACTAAAATATAATATTAATATGTTTATTAAAATAAGTTTTAGCTGTTTTTTAATGCTTTTACTCCTACTAGGAAATAGCGAAGCTAAAGCAGGAGAATTAGCAGAACGATTAGCAAATTTTCCTCAATGGGAAAAATTAACTTCAGTCAAACCAGCCGAAGGGGATTTAGTATATCCTGATTGGATGGCAGGAAATTGGCAAGTTACTAGTACCTTAGTAGATTTAGCCGCACCTTTAGCACCAGATATCATCACACCTGGGTTTGAAGGAAATCGTCGTCAACTAAATCAGCCTGTCAGTTTTTTAGTGAGATTTATAAAAGTTAAACCGCAAGTTTCCGGTTCAAAACTTATCCCCAAAATAGATAATAAAAATCAAATATTAGTTGCTGATAGAGTATTTAATAGCTTAAATTTATCAAGAGCTTATTTAGGAAATGAAGCTGTATTATCAGTCAAAGTAGATCCAGAATCTCCTAATCGTCAAATTACATTTTTACAAAATGAACGTCAATTAGTTTCTATTGTCACTGCACGCGCTACAGAAACACCCTCTAATCAGTTTATCACCACAGAAGTATTTCAACAATTATTTAAAGGTGGTTCTCGTCCCTATTTCAATACAGTAGAATCGACAACAGCCTACCATCAACTACCAGCATCTAACCCAGCAATTGAAGCAGATCAAGTTACTGCTGTCTACCTTTCTCCCCAAGATCCAGATTATTTTACCGCAGGTTCTCGACCGGTTGCGCTTTATCGTTATCGACTCGAATTTTTCCCACCAGCACAGCAAAATACGTCTCAAGAATGATTTAATCGTTTACAACTTGACTCTTTTGTAGTATATTTGTAGTATAATATTTTCTAGCTAATGGTTATGCTTTGGGATATTGTTCATCATGGCGAATTTTCGAGATATTCTCAATTATTTTCGTCCTTACTGGAAGCTGAGTATTTTCAGCATTACCGCATCCAGTCTTTACGAAATTATTGATTTAGTTGTACCTTATGCGATTGGACAAATATTAAATGTTTTGTCTAATCAAGCCTTAGACAAACCAGTACAAGACGCGATTGCTACTCTTGCAAATATCACAAATTATCCAGTTAATAAATCTCTATCGCTGGCTTTATTACTGGGTTTAATCTTTTTTGTTACCGTAGTTAAAGCGCCCACCCAGCCTTGGTTAACTCTTTGGTTTCATTGGGATATAGCCTTAAGAGCGCGTCGAGATAAAACCCAAACAACCATAGCCAAAATTCTCACCCTTCCTCTTGAATTTTATGATGAAAATAACCCCGGACGTATAGCAGGAAGAATAGCTAGAGGTCTTGCTAACCACACCTGGGGTTATCCTGAAATTGCCGGTCAATTTATTCCTAAGTTATTACGAGTATTGGGAATATTTGTATTTATTGCCTTTATCGAATGGCGAATTGCAGCATTATTTCTGATTTCTTTTGTACTTATTCTCAGCTTTAGCTTGAAGCAATTGCAGCAGCTAATTGCGTCTGAAATGCGACTAGATAAGTATATGGAGAACACAGAAAGCCGCACATCAGAAATTGTCACAAACATCAAAACAGTTAAAGCATTTGCCACAGAAGCTAAGGAACTTGAGCGACAAAAACAACGTTTGCATCGAGAATTAAAAGTAGTTGATTACCGACTTCACAAAGGTTATGTGAAACTGGCAACTTGGCAAAAGACTGTAATTCAGTTTTGTGTGTTTATGATTTTAGGTCTAACTCTAGCCGCCACACTAAATGGTAAAATTTCTATTGGTCATTTTGTAATGACTTTAACTTTTTCTAGTATGGCATATTCTGAGTTAGAACCGATCAGCAACCTAGCAGAATCTTTTGCTCGTCGCTATTCTTCTATGATGCGGTTTCATGAATTTCTGCAAACACCATCAGGAATAGATTCAGATGGTCTTATCTCAGAGGAAATTCCGACACAAATCCCTTATGAATTTACTGGAAAATTAGAATTTTCTCACATTAGTTTTGGATATGATAGCAACCGTCAAGTTTTGCAAGATATTAATATTTTGATTGAGCCATATCAAACAGTAGCCTTAGTGGGAATATCTGGATCTGGCAAATCTACTTTAGTAAAGTTGCTTTTGCGTTATTTTGAACCGCAAACAGGGCAAATTTTAATTGATGGTGAAGACATTCGCACTTTAGATGTAGGTAAGTATCGGCGCAGATTAGCGATCGTTCACCAAGAAGTAGATGTTTTTAACGGTACTATCTTAGATAACCTCAAATATGGTCGGCCAAATGCAACTTTTGAGCAGGTACAGGAAGCTTGTCGAATTGCCAAAGTTGACGAAGTAGTTCAGCACCTACCCCAAGGTTATTACACAGTTGTGGGTGAAAGAGGTGTGAGGTTATCAGGTGGACAAAGACAGCGCTTAGGAATTGCTAGGGCGTTGTTGGTAGAACCGGACATACTGATTTTTGACGAAGCTACCTCTAGCCTAGATTACGAGTCTGAGCGTTCTATTCAATTAGCCATGCGTTCCATTCAAGGAACTCGTACCACAATTATCATCGCCCACCGTCTCACCACAGTGAGAGAAGCCGATAAAATCGTGGTTTTAGACAAAGGGAAAATTGCCGAAGTCGGTAGCCACGCTGAGTTATTGCGCCAAGAAGGCATTTACCACCGCTTACACTCCCTGCAAGAAACTGGAGATATCATCGTTTAACCACTCGAAACTCTTTTGGTATAGCCCTTCTAGGTTTTACAGAAAAAATTGTTTTTAACCCTTGCTAAATCTAGAAGCTAGTGATATTATTGTAAAACGTGGGACAGAACGGGTCGATGTCCGAGTGGTTAATGGAGACGGACTGTAAATCCGTTGGTTTACGCCTACGCTGGTTCAAATCCAGCTCGGCCCACCACTTCTAGAGATGTGAGTTACAATAGCTGAGTGTCGAGTAAACTTCTCAGCTTTGTAACTTATATTTCAAAAATCAAGTCTAATTTTCGCCCGTGTGGCTCAGTGGTAGAGCACACCCTTGGTAAGGGTGAGGTCACGAGTTCAATCCTCGTCACGGGCTTTTTGTTAAAGTATTGCTGTGTGTAGGTTATGAGGTTTTAATGGTTCTGGAATAACTGCTTTTGTAGTGTTGACCTTTAAATCGTACCAATAAAGTACCAAGTAGGGACATTTTTAGAGGATTTTTGAAGAATTTTTCACATATATAGGCATGAAATTAATAAGTAAGTACTTACTCACTAATATCTCTATAAATATTGATTTATAAGTAACTTGGTGGTGAACACGGCAAAGTCCATAGTTAAAAGTTATGAATAGTAGTTGATAGATAGAACTTACTACGCTTTATTGATGTAAAAGCCTTATAAGCCTTACTGTGTATAGGTTTTAAGTCACTACACCTTAATTGATAAGTAAAACTTACCAGCAATCTTAAATGATTGGGTTTTTACTTATGAATGGTTTTAGGGCTGAATATTTTAGGTGAGAGTATATGTTTTGAAACGTAATACAAATTCCTAATACAAAAACGTAATAGGATTTCCTAATACGTTTAGAAAACTACCCTAGGATATACCCAGAGAATTATAAAAATACTTGGAGTCCTTGCTAGGTAAAGGTTTTAGACGTAAAGCTCGTGTTACCTACTTTGTTGTTGATCGGAATAAATGAAAATGAGTGAATCTGTCAAGCTTGAGTTTTCTGATGTTGTCACCGTCCCGAAACAGAAAAGCCCTTTAAATGCCTCTTCTTTCAAGGTATCTGAAATGTCGGCTTACTTGGCAGGGCTTTTAGTTACTTATATCCGTAAAGACTTAACGGGATGGGATTCACCGGGAATTGAGTGTGAAGTCTTACAGGTGTCTGGTGGTGGATGGCGCAAGGGGAAGGTTAGAGTTTCCCTAGATTTTATACCAGACGAACCAGAAGAGGAACCACAGGAAGCCGTGCTACTCCCACCTGCTAAAGAAAAATCGCCACTAGATGACCTGAGAGCCGAACTTCTGAACAACGAATAATTTACAGCTATTTACAAAGCACAAATCCTACCTTGACTAGATGCAAATTAGGATTTTATTTTTTTTGGTCATTGACCTGTGCCTAGTGAGATTTTGCCATGAGCTTATTTTGGGGTTATCTGCGCTTTCTCATGGGCTGAATCAAGCACCTAAAAGTAGCTACATTATCAAAACAAGTTTTTAACACCTTAAGGTATTGAAATATTGTTTTGAAGAAGAAGCTACTTTTAGCTGTTACTTTTACCTATTTTCTACACCACATTGACTACCCGCACATGGCTGAACTTGATAGCGGTGGTTGTTGCGTAATCAGGATTTTTCTTACCAGTCCCAACCTTGGGAATAGAAAGTTTTACTCCATACCCAGCGCAAATTTCAGCTACAACGGCGCGCGTACCTTTTGAGACTCCGCTCACCTCATTAGAGACAATCTGACCTATGGCTTACGCCACGCTGCGCTATCGGTTCAGGAGTCAGGAGTAAAACTGGCGAATGAGTCTAGGTTTCAATTTTGATTCTGTACCTCATTGATCTGCAATCTGCTGTATACAATCAATGACACCCAAAACCAAAGCCCAAAAGTAACAACAAAACCTCCGCGTGCCTCTGCGGTTTCCTCTGTATTCCTCTGCGTTAAAAAAAATTCTGAAGACAAAAGAGTGAGAGATTTGCCTCTCTCGAACTCACAACCGATAATTATAAAAATTATAGTTTGGTGATAATTTAAAACACCACATCCTAAGAATAGATAAAAAAATTTTTACAGCCTTATAGCCAGAGTATACAAAAAGTACACAACAATGGCTATAAAGCGGAGATATGTCCACTAGGACATGATATCTCGGAGAAATTCCAAAAGGATAACCGGGTAGCAATTCCGTCGAACTGGCAAGAAATTGCCAATACTGAATTGTTTGGTCTTTATTTACACTGCTATAAATAAATCAGCGGGAATTAAATCCGATTCAGCACGTTATCCTTAGGGGTCAACTGAGTTTTTGACTAAGTTGTTGAGTGATAAAGGGGATCTGGTATTAGATCCCTTTGTAATTTGTAAGACGAAGGAATATCTTGCCAAGAAGCAACAATGCCGATGAACATCTTTTGAACTGAAGGAGGTTTATTTAATAGGAAGTTGCTATCGATGTAGTCAAGGTAGATATTTCTCAAAAGCATAGACATTTAATTTATGCTTAGAGTTTGCCGGGTATAAAACCGACAAGTAACACTACGAGACTTCCTTTCACAAACCTACTAACATTTACCTAAAGCAGGGCATTTGTAAAAAAATGCATTGATATTGATGACGAATCAACCATCACAGGCACAAGGGATCGTGCGGCTATTCCCGAACTAGTGTTGAGAATAACTTGGGTGCGGCAAATTCATATGTCACCATTGACCTGCATTTGATGGACTTGATCTGCTAACTCTTGACGACCTTGGTCATCAAGTTTATCAATTGCTAACATCCCCATGAGAATGACTTCTTTGAGGGTTAAACGTGTAGAATGTGCCTGTTTTTGCACAATCTCTTTGATAATGGGACTTACACCGATTGCTGTACTAGCTCTAGCCACGGAAGAACAGGGAAACATTAACGACTTCGCATAAATCTTAGCACTTTAAAGGCAGTTATTGTACATCGCTAAAATTTTTATAAAAATAAATACAGTCCTAATTGATACCAAAAATTCAAAAACACTATTCTGACGGGGGATATTGATACCAGACCAAGGAAAGTAAAATTTTCCTGAACTCAGCCAGAGAAGGCTGTCATAAGGAAAAGCAGTGAGTACTTACGAGGAAAGAAAAAACGATGACGGAACCTTATCTGTTGGCAGCAAGCTTGTTAACAGGATTGGCAATACCAGCATCGGCTCTCCCAAAGATGTCGAGTATCCCGCCTGAGAATATTGGATTCCTGGGGGATTTACCACAAGATTCATATACACAAGTAGGTAAAAAAGTCATCCCCAAAGTTGACATTTCTTTACCAGAATTCAGTAGTCAAGCTGTTTCCACAAGGGATTCGCAGTCAAAAACGGCTGAGAAAATGATCTCGTGGGCAGAATTCAGTAGTAAAACTGTATCATCAAGGGATTCACAGCCAGCCCCAGGTGAGAACATAATTTCTAGGGTTGACATTTTGTTAGCACAAGTCAAGAATTACGTTTTGCCAACACCGATAAAATCATCACTGAACTTCAGTTCTCAACCGACTAACCAAATTCCCGTATCTGGGAATCAACTTTACCACCTGAGATTAGCGTCTTTGAGAACTGGTCAAATTTACACCCGTGTAGATGATGAGGATTTACAGTCTTCGTGGAAGTCCACTAAAAAACCGAAACTCAGTTATGAGGATTGGAAAGACTTATTAGCTATGGAAGCCAGAGCTATTTCTCAAGGACAAGGTACAAATCGTTTGAGTATCTTGGTGGGTGATTCTTTGAGTATGTGGTTTCCTAAAGAAAAACTGCCTTCTGGTAAATTGTGGTTAAATCAAGGCATATCTGGAGATAGTTCTGTCGGAGTTTTCAAAAGATTAGCGGCATTTTCAGCCACCAAGCCGGAAGTAATTTACCTAATGGTGGGCATCAATGACTTACTCAAGGGTGCTAGTGATGTGTCAATTTTGCGTAATCAACGCCTGATTATCCGCCGTTTACGCCAGACTCACCCCAAAAGTCGGATCATTGTCCAATCAATTTTGCCGATTCGCAGGACGAAAATTCCCAATAGTCGCATTCGTCAGATCAATGCCCAAATTGCTGTGATTGCTAAACAAGAAGGTGCTAATTATTTAAATATCCACCATTGGTTTACAGATGCTCAGGGCAACTTACTTTCAGAGTTAACAACCGATGGGGTGCATTTGTCTCCAGAGGGATATGATGTCTGGCGATCAGCCCTCCAGCAGATAGAATATAGAGTTGCTCAACGGGCGAATTGAGCCTAAGCTCATATATCTTTAAGTTGCAGAATCCGCAGTGTCAGAAAAACGCGGTAGGAAATGCTCTGATGCAGTTTAAATGATGATCAGCTGATACGTAGCATTCCTATTTGATTTGCTGCCATGTAAAGGTTCAGATACCCGACTTTGCCAAGAAGCTTGGTATCTGGTAGTTTAAAACCTGATTTAACTTACCACTGCGATAACCTTCTAAATCGAGGGTGACGTAGATAAATCCCAAATTCTGAAATGCACTAACTAAAGTGGGTAAATCTGTAGTCAAGACAAAATCTTTAATTTTTTCTGGTGGTAATTCAATGCGTGCTATATCATCTGCTGAACGCACTCGTAAATTCTCCCAACCCAATTTTCGCAGATAAATTTCTGCTCTACCAACTCGCTGTAACTTGGCGATAGTGATTTCTTCACCGTAGGGAAAGCGAGAACTCAGACAAGGTTGAGCGGGTTTATCCCACCAAGGTAAACCGAGTTGTTGAGAAAGTTGACGGACTTCGGCTTTGGTGACACTAATTTCGGCTAAGGGCGATCGCGCACCTCTTTCTTTTGCAGCCTGAATTCCGGGGCGATAATCATGCAAATCATCTGCATTTACGCCATCTACCACATAGGGATAGCCTAACTCTAAGGCTAAAGGCTTGAGTGTATCGTGTAGTTCACTTTTGCAAAAATAGCAGCGGTTAACAGGGTTAGAGGTGTAATTAGGATTTTCCATCTCGTGAGTCTGGACGATTTGATGGTGAATCCCGATAGTTGCGGCTTGAATTTTCGCGTCTTCCAACTCTTCTGGTAATAGGGAAGGAGAGACAGCAGTTACAGCCAAAGCGCGATCGCCCAACACATCATAGGCAATCTTGGCTACTAATGTACTATCAACTCCTCCTGAGTAGGCGATCAAAGCCTGCTCCATTTCTGTAAATAAAGCTTTTAATTGTTCGAGTTTTTCTGTTAGTGTCATTTCTCAATCCTGCCAAAATCTTATAGCACCCGACAACTACTATTGTATTCATCCCATGCTCTGTCAATATAAATGATGTCTGAATCAGGATTAGAGGATTTTCAGAATGGGATTTTGTAGATTTTATGGTCTTTCAATTCAGAGACGGGGAACAAGATATAAACTGGTATATACTTGTATATAACTCAACTTAATATACCAAAACCCACCCATGAATCAGATATGTTGTCTGAACCCAGATTGCCATAATCCACCAGTTCCCGACAACACAAAATTTTGTCCTAACTGTGGTGTTCTCTTGGTTATCCTCAGAAACCGCTATCATCCTGTTAAAACCTTGGGTGGTGGGGGTTTTGGTAAAACTTATTTAGCAGAAGATATTGACAAATTAAATGAAAAGTGCGTAATTAAGCAATTTGCACCCCAAACCCAAAATACCTACGCATTAAATAAAGTCAAAGAACTATTTGCAGAAGAAGCAAAGCGACTCAAAGACCTCAAACATCCCCAAATTCCTCAACTACAAGCCTATTTTGATGTAAATGATTGTTTATATTTAATTCAGGATTTTATTGATGGAGAGGATTTATTAATTGAGCTAGCAAACCAAGCAACTTTTAATGAGCAAAAAATCCGTACATTGTTACTTAATTTATTACCAGTTCTTAAAGTAGTTCATAGTCAAAATATAATTCATCGAGATATTAAACCAGAAAATATCATGCGCCATCGGGGCGATGGTAAATTATTCTTGATTGATTTTGGTGCATCTAAACAACTTCAGGGAACCATGCGCCCAGGGACGGTAATTGGAAGTTTTGGTTATGCGTCTTTGGAACAAATGGAGGATAGACAAGTTTACCCTGCTAGTGATTTATTTAGTTTAGGTGCAAGTTGTTTTCATTTAATGACTAGGGTTCATCCTTGGAATTTATGGAAAACACAAGGTTATAGTTGGGTGAAAGAATGGCGTAATCATTTACAGCAATCTGTCAGTTTAGAATTAGGACAGATTTTAGATAAGTTATTAAAACTAGAATATCAAGAACGTTATCAATCAGTTGACGAAGTTTTACTAGCTTTAAAACCACAACAAGTACCTTCTATTAAAGTACCTCCTACATCTCCAAAGTCTCAAAAACCTCTAAATCTACAAACTTCACAAACTTTACAAACTTCCAAACATAGACTGATACCACAGTTAATAGTTATTTTAGGGCTACTTTTAGGAGCAGGTTCATTGGGATATTGGCTCAAAATCCAACGGCAGTTATCCCCGGATTTCTCACCACCAGTTACTCAACCACCAGCACCTTAGTAATTTTCATCATCGTAATTGTATATGATAAAGCAGGTGAAAAACAAAATCAAAAATTCACTTCCTGGACAAAATTTATTAAGAAAGGCAGGAGGAAGAGGACAGAAGGCAGAAAAACCATATTGGTAAAAAATCCTGTAAATCCTGTAAATCCTTAAATCCTGTAAATCCTGATTCTGACAAATAATCAAAAATCATTATCCTGTAAATCCTGTTCGCGTAGCGTGGCGTTAGCCATATCTGACAATTAGCTATACTTGGCTACCATGCTACCTAAAAGTTGTAAATCTATCGGTTTAGAAATATAGTCATTGACACCAGCAGCTAGACAAGTTTCTCTATCTCCTTTCATAGCCATTGCTGTTTGAGCAATTATGGGTATATTTTGGTATTGAGAATTTTCTCGCAGTTGTTTTACCAAGTTTAAACCATTGGCATCTGGGAGACTGACATCGATTAAAATTACTGCTGGTTGCATCTGTGGGAGTATCTTCCACATTTCCAAAGCATTCTTAACACAAGTCACTTGATAACCTAATCTACCTAGATAAATTCGCATTAATTCAGCATTGGCTAAATCATCTTCTACCAATAAAACTTTTCTTGAAGAACTAATAACAACACCAGATTCAGCAAGAGATGCAGAATAATTATTTAACTCTTGACTAATTTCTAAATCCTTTGTGGCCTTGATTTCTATAGCTTCTAAAACTTTTCCCATTGGCTTCAGGGGAAGAAGGATAGTAAAACAGGAACCGCCATTTACTTCTGATTCCAATTCTAAAGAACCACCATGAATTTCCGCCAGTTGCTTAGTCACGACTAACCCCAAACCAGTACCTTCATTGCTACTAGATGCAGAGTTAGCAATTTGGCTATAAGGACGAAATAGTAAGGTTTGATTTTCAGGAGAGATGCCAATCCCAGTATCCCAAACTGTAAAACGTAAATATAAATCTTGCGTAGTTACTCGTAAACCGACGCTGCCTAAATTTGTAAATTTGACGGCATTAAAAAGTAAATTTAATAGCATTTGTTTAAGTCGCAAAGGATCTGCTACTAAATTTTTGACATCAGCATCTATTTCTAGACGTAGTTTTAAACCTTTATTAGCAGCTTTTTCTTTGACCAAAGCTAAAACATTGCGGCATAGTATTGGTACATCGACCACATCCCATTGCACTTCCATTTGGTTAGCTTCAATTTTGGAGAGATCCAAAATATCATTAATCAGACCTAGCAAATGTTTACCACTGGATTGAATGATGTGTAAATACTCTTGGTGACGCTGTTTCTCTGGTTCATAGCCTTGTGCCAACAGCAGATGGGTGAATCCAATAATAGAACTAAGAGGGGTGCGGATTTCGTGACTGGTATTAGCCAGAAACTGGTTTTTGAGTTGATTGGTGCGTTCTAGTTCCTGATTAAAGCTTGCTAATTGTTGACAATGTTGTTGACAAGATTGTATTTGCTTAATTTGTGCTAAGGCTTGTTCACAATACTGGACTGTTTTTTGGATTAATTGCGATCGCAGTTGATTTAGGGTTGGGTTGAGTGGTTCACAATTAGTGTGGGGGTTGGCTGTGGCAATAATTAGCCATGCCGTCATACCACTAGAATCCTTAAGCAAAGGCCAAGCGCTGGCAGGTTTTTGTCTCTCTATCTGCTGCAAATCTTCAAGTCTGATGGCAGCTTGTAATCGCAATCGCAGCTTTGTTCCTTTTGTGGATATTACTTCCAAGCTCAGAGTTTGTGAACTGGGAGAACCAGAAACATAGCAGATATGACCAACTGTTTCTTGTGGCTCAAACAAAGCAATACCTACGGCACAGTGCATCCGACTGCCACTTAAAGCCTTGTGGAGTAAGTTGACCACGGTTTGGAAAATTTCTGCTTCTGGAGGTCTTGTCTGTGACATCTGGGTAGAAGCAGAAAGTACACAATCGTTGAGACGACAATGTAACTGGTTCAAGCTGCTTTCTAACCACAATTGCTCCCGTAGTTGCTGGATTGTTGTCAAAAGGGCTGGAGTTTTATCTATCTGTGAGTTCTGTTCTGGTAAGCTTGAAGACTGCTGCATGGTCAACTAGACCGCTGAAAAATTGAGCTTTGCAAGAAAATATGATCCTGATTTTATGTATATTAACGTACTAATTTTTTTTATTTGTCAAAGATAACTGATAGTGTCAATTTTAACTGCTAATCGCACCATTATTGAAGGAAATTACACACCGATTTTTTTTTAATAGGAACTTAAAACAATGGATACACAACTAGCTCAATTAATGATTAACGGTATTGCTGTGGGCAGTATTATTGCTCTAGCAGCAGTTGGACTCACGCTTACTTATGGCATTTTGCGATTATCTAACTTTGCTCACGGTGACTTTCTCACTTTGGGAGCTTATCTTACCCTACTGGTAAATAACTTCGGTCTAAATATTTGGCTATCAATGATTTTAGCGGCGGCGGGAACAGTAGCAGCGATGTTAGTGGCAGAAAAATTGCTCTGGTCAAGAATGCGGTCTATCCGTGCTACTTCGACAACACTAATCATTATCTCGATTGGACTGGCTTTATTTCTCCGCAATGGCATTATTTTCATTTGGGGCGGTAAAAATCTTGACTATGATCTGCCTGTAATCCCGGCTTTAGAAATTGGGCAATTAAAAGTACCACAAAATCAATTATGGGTACTGGGGTTAGCAGTACTGGCTATTGTGTTATTACACAACCTGCTCCAAAACACCAAAATTGGTAAAGCAATGCGGGCTGTTGCTGACGATTTAGACTTAGCGAGAGTATCTGGCATCAATGTTGACAGAGTAATTCTTTGGACTTGGGTAATTGCGGGAACTTTTACTTCTTTAGGCGGCAGTATGTATGGTTTGATTACTGCTGTACGACCGAATATGGGCTGGTTTTTAATTTTGCCTATGTTTGCTTCTGTGATTTTAGGGGGAATTGGCAATCCTTACGGTGCGATCGCAGCTGCTTTCATCATTGGCATCGTACAAGAAGTGAGTACTCTTTGGCTAGGTTCTCAATATAAACAAGGTGTCGCCCTGTTGATGATGATTTTGGTGCTGCTCATTCGTCCCAAAGGTTTATTCAAAGGCACGATTTAACATTGAGCAGTTTTCAGTTACCAGTTACATAGCGGGTGTAAAAAACTACGCCATGTCCCTGATAACTGTTCACTGATGTGAGCAGCACCAGTCCACTTCTAACTACTCAATGATGTGGAAATAATAAGCTGCTACCAAAAAATTGATAGCCAACAGTAGCAACGCCCAACCTGTACGAAAGACGTAACTAGGTTTAGCAGCAGTTTTGCCTTTAGCTGTCATAAGCAGTTCTCCTAAATTTCGTGACTTTTTAAGAAATACCAAACAGCAGCGCCAATTGCCCAAATTCTTTAAAAATATTTTTGTAAGAACAGGGAACAGACTGTTTACGGTTATAGCAACGGACAAGGCTGTTAGGACATCAACAAAAATTAGTATCATTGGAGGAATTAGATTATGTCCAAGCTGGTAATTGTTTCTCCTGAAGATATTCTTTACCATATCAAAATCTCTTGCCAAATTCCTAATTTGCTAGAAGCTATTGCTACCAGAAAAATTATTGCTGATACTGCTGTCAAAGAAGGTATTAAAAACCAATGCTAAAACTTAGACCACCTGTCACCTGTCACCTGTCACCTGTCACCTGTCACCTGTCACCTGTCACCTGTCACCTGTCACCTGTCACCTGTCACCTGTCACCTGTCACCTGTCACCTGTCACCTGTCACCTGTCACCTGTCACCTGTCACCTGTCACCTGTCACCTGTCACCTGTCACCTGTCACCTGTCACCTGTCACCTGTCACCTGTCACCTGTCACCTGTCACCTGTCACCTGTCACCTGTCACCTGTCACCTGTCACCTGTCACCTGTCACCTGTCACCTGTCACCTGTCACCTGTCACCTGTCACCTGTCACCTGTCACCTGTCACCTGTCACCTGCTATGACTGTTAACTGACCCCGCATGGTAGGAACTACGAACTAAAGGGGCAGAACGGACATGGCTAAATCCCATATCTCTGGCGATGGTGCCAAGTTGCTCAAATTCCTCTGGTGTCCAGTATTTTTGCACTGGCAGATGTTCTAAAGAAGGGCGCATATATTGACCCATAGTCAAGCGATCGCACTTTACAGCCCTCAGATCCGCCATTGTTTCCATTACTTCCTCAATCGTTTCTCCATGTCCCAGCATCAAACCTGATTTAGTGGGAATAGATGCATCGATTTCTTTGACTGTCGCCAGCACTGCTAAAGAGCGATCGTATTTCGCCCCCCGGCGTACAGGAGCAGTTAGAGAGCGTACTGTTTCCACATTATGGTTAAAACAAGCTGGTTGAGCGGTGACAATCATCCCTATCCGCTGGCGTTGTCCTGCCACACCCGCACCACTCCAAAAATCTGGTGTCAGGACTTCAATTTCAGTTGCTGGGTTGATTTGGCGGATAGCCGCCATCGTCGTCACAAAATGACTCGCACCCCCATCTGACAAATCATCACGGGCTACAGAAGTCAGCACCACATATTGCAAGCCCAAAATCTGTACTGCCTCTGCTACCTTTTGCGGTTCTTCCATATCTAGAGGCATTGGTGCATGACCTTTATCTACTTGACAAAAAGCACAAGAGCGCGTGCAAGTTGGTCCCATGAGTAAAAAAGTAGCAGTTTTTTGGGCGTAGCATTCCCCCCGATTGGGGCAGCGTCCTTCTTCACAAATTGTGTGAATTTGCCGCTGCTTAATGATACGTTGTACAGTAGAGATTTCACTAGCTTTGCCAAGAGGACGACGTAACCAGCTGGGCATGGCTGTAATTTCTGATTTGAGTTCGGCTTGTCGTGAAGAAAACATAGATATCAGGAGTGAGATCCAAAAATAAAGATAAAAGATATACTAGTCCAGGTTGGCAGAAATCATGGAGCATCTGAAATCAGATGGAAAGCCTGTAACATCAGACTTTTAAAGCTACTGATAACGGCTTACTGACATGAGTACGAGTTTTCCACTTTATTAAATTACTATGATACAAATTGATCACAGCGCAGGCAGCTGTTTGATAAACTACTTGCGTTTTTGACAGTTATACAGAAATATACTCTCCCCCAATTTACATAAATTTTGTATATAGTGAGAGAATTCTTCATTTCAATCGGCAACCAGCCATCTACACTTAAACTTTCTGGTAGAGTAATCAGTCGTGGCAAACAAAATTCTAGTTATCGATGACACCACAGTTGTTAGGGTAAAAGTACGAGAAATGTTGCCTCAGCAAGGCAATTTTGAAGTCTTGGAAGCAAAAGACGGGCTAGAAGGATATAATCTCATCCTTCAGGAAAAAGTCAGCTTGATCATGTTGGATTTCATACTACCGAAAATGAGTGGCTGGGAAGTTTTCCAGAAAATTCAAGCCAACTCAGAATTAAAGAAAATTCCTTTGGTGATCATGTCTGGCCGCAAGGAAGAGGTAACGGAAAAAATTCCTGAACCATTTGAATATTTTGAATTTCTCAACAAGCCTTTTGATCAGAGACAGCTGATTAATGCTATTAAATCAGCTATGGCTATAGCTGCTAAAAAAGTTCCTACAGGTACTGCTTCCCCAGGGTTGACAGCGCCTAAAAAAGAACTAGTAGTTGTGAAACCAACTGTGGAAGCCAGTAGTTCTTCGGTGGATATTGATGCACTAAATGCAAAAGTTGTCAAGATGCAAGCGGAAATCGATAACTTGAAGAAACAGCTAACTCAGGTAGTAACATTTATTAAACAGAAAATTAAGTAGTAAGCTGATCATCATTTAAACTGCATTAGAGCGTAAGAGCTTCTTGCCAATGCTGCTGATAGAAACAACTTAAAGGCATATTAGCCTATTGGCTCTTTCTATTATCCTAACGTCCGAAAATACTTCAGTCGATAAAAGCAGTTATCGACTGATTAAACCTGGTAGTTTATACTTAAATTAAGAAAATGGCAGGTTTTTTGGCTGGGGAGAAAGTCGCAGTTACACGAATTCGTAATTCGTAAGGGTTTTAGACTTGAACTATCGGTGGCTTATTTACGCACGACTTTACTAGTGTGTCGTGGGAGCATATCCAACATTATATTAGATTTATTTCATAGGAAGAAACCTTTATTGTGAACTAACGTCCTAGTTCATACAGCTTAAAGTTTAATGTAATTGTTTATTGACATAGCCATCAAATCTATGATCAAACTGTTAACTCAACCCAACAGCACCCGCAAATTACCTCAAGCGATTATTCTCACCCTGATCTTAACAAGTTTACTAGCTTGTGGGATGGGAATTACTAACAACAATACATCTGTAGCTGTTCCTACTACAGAACAGAGACAAACTTCTGCAAACAAATTACCTAAAAGTATTTCTAGAAAATTACTACGGGATGCATCCAAACGTTCTGGGCTGAAAACACGTGATTTGAAAATTACTCAAGTTACAACTAAAACCTTTGGAAATCCTTGCGCTTTTCAATTTGGAGAAATTTGCACTAGGGAATATAGACCGATTCCAGGTTGGGAAGTGGTTGTTAAGGTAAAAGATAAATCATGGACTTATCATGTCAATAAATCTGGTTCCCAAATTATCTTAGATCCCAAAGTCAGCACTAATCAACTACCGAAAAGTATTGCTGATAAAATTTTGAGAGATGCTGCTCAACGTTCTAGCTTACCGATTAATGCGATAAAAATTACTCAAAGCACTCAGAAAACCTTTAGTAATGCTTGTGTGTTGAACTTTGGTGAAATCTGTACTCAGCAGTATGATCCCGTAGAAGGCTGGGTAGTAATCGTAAAAGTGAAAAACCAATCTTGGACTTACCATACAGACAAAACTGGCTCAAGCGTTGTCTTAGATCCCAAAATCAACGCCACTTTAAAAAATTAAATTTCTTTCCTCTGCGCTCCTGGGGTGCTGCGGTTAGTTCATTTCAATTTTTTTAGTGTATACTATTAGATTGTGTCGAATCCAAGCCATCCCATGCCTAAACTCAAGACTCGTAAAGCAGCAGCCAAGCGATTTCGTGCTACCGGCACCGGTAAAATCGTCCGTCGCAAAGCTTTCAAAAGCCACCTTCTCGAACACAAGTCTTCTAACAAAAAGCGCGGTTTGCGCCAGTCTGCACTTGTACATGAGCGCGACGAAGACAATGTGCGCTTGATGCTTCCTTATTTGTAAAACATCACAGGTAGTTAAGATATGACCCGGGTAAAACGCGGTAATGTAGCTCGTAAACGCCGCAATAAAATTCTCAAACTAGCTAAAGGTTTTCGTGGTTCTCACTCAACTCTGTTTAGAACCGCTAACCAACAGGTAATGAAGGCGCTTCGCAGTGCTTACCGCGATCGCAAAAATAAAAAGCGCGATTTTCGTCGTCTGTGGATCACTCGTATTAACGCGGCTTCCAGACAACATGGCTTAAGCTACAGCCAGTTAATCGGTAATCTGAAAAAAGCCAATGTGGAACTAAATCGCAAGATGTTGGCACAATTGGCAGTTCTTGATCCTACAAGTTTCGCCAAAGTTGCTGAACTGGCAAGCTCAGTTAAAGGATAAAGGTGGCAACGGATGAATAACGGATGTAACCAATGGTCAAAAATTAATCAGTTACATCTGGTATTATCCGCTACCTTGTTTCTGGTTTTATGCCTGTGCTTTGGGGGGAAAGAATTGACTGCATCTGCCGCCCCACTGTCAGAAATTGAGCGCCGAGGCTATGTAAATATTGCTGTTAAAGATAACTTGCGTCCGCTGGGATTTAGGGATAGTAAAGGCAATTTACAAGGCTTAGAAATTGATTTAGCCCAGCGTTTAGGAAGTGATTTGTTAGGTAAAATCGATGCTGTGAAGTTGCAACCAGTGGCTAACAGCGATCGCTTGTCTGTAGTCTTAGAACATAAAGTTGATCTCACCATTGCCAAAGTCACAGCAACTGAATCCCGCTCCCGCATAGTCAGCTTCAGTGTTCCTTACTATTTTGATGGTGCAGCAATAGTCACAAAAAATACAGCCATTAATCAGCTAAAAGATTTAGAAAAACGTAAAATAGCCGTACTCAACAACTCCAGCACGATTGATTATATAAAATATTTTATACCAAAGGCTGAATTAATAGGAGTGAACTCCTACATTCAAGGACGAGAGCAAATAGAAAGTAACAGTGCTGATGCTTTTGCTGCTGATACCAGCGTTCTAAGTGGTTGGGTACAAGAAGATTCCCAATATCGGCTACTACCAACCAAGCTATCAGCCGAACCTTTGTCGGTGGTTACACCCAAGGGATTGCAGTACGATGAGTTAAGAAGAAAGGTGAATGAAGCGATCGCTCATTATACAGCAACTGGTTGGCTCAAAGAACGCGCAAAATTTTGGGGATTATCATAGGTAGACGTGAATATTTATCGTTAGGATAAAACAGTAGGCAGAAGGCATAATTACGAATTACGAATTACGAATTATTTTTTTATTTCCTTATTGTCCCAGAAAGCTGAATAATAGATAGAGAAAGCACTTTTAATATTTGTATTTGTAGGTAATGGATAACAATCTAGTCCTTGTTTATCTCTCAATTTTCGTCGGATTGCTCGCATTTGCAGGTGTGAGTGTTTTTCGCCAGATTTTCAAAACTCGCAAACTAGAAAGTTCTCTTTCTAAGTTGAAAACCAAGTTAACTAAAGAAAAAGGAACAGCACAAGAGTATTACGAATTAGCCAGTATTTATTCTGAAAAAAAAGTTTTTACTCTAGCAATACCGCTTTTTCAAAAAGCTTTAAAAGCTGCTGAGGAAGAGGGAGAAGAGAATATAGCTCCAGTTTACAATGGCTTGGGTTATGTTTATTTTGCCCAAGAGCAATATGACTTAGCGATTCGTCAATATAAAGAAGCCATTAAATTGAAACCAGATTATGTGTCAGCCCTAAATAATCTTGGACACGCATACGAGAAGAAAAAATTACCTGCCCAGGCATTAGAAATGTATGAAACAACACTCAAAGCCGCACCCAACAATGCTACTGCAAAACGCCGGGCAGAATCTTTACGCCGCTTAGTTTCAGCTTAAAATTGCCCAATCTCAAATTGATATATGCCTCTTAATTTGGCGGTTTTTTGCTCAGAACATAGGAATTAATAACTATGTTTTTATCAAAGAAAATCAACCGTAATGATTAAGAGGCTGAATCATTTTTTTAAGGTAGTTATTACCATTTTTCTTTTTTTTACAATCTCCCTGGGATTTCCAGAAATATTATCTGCTCAGGAATCAGTAATTTCTCATCCTCTAAATCCATTAACTGAAGTAGAAATCAACGCGGCTGTAGACATACTCAAACAGAAAAAAGCATTGAGTGAAACAGCATTTTTCCCCATAATTGCTTTGCAAGAACCTGATAAAAAAGAAGTCTTAAATTTTACACCTGGAAAACAGTTTCAGCGCCAGGTTTTTTTGGTAGTTTATGAGCGCGAACTCAATAAAACCTTTGAAGGCATAATTAACCTTACCACGAATAGCTTAACATCCTGGCAAGAAAAAACGGGTGTTCAACCTGCAATTCTTCCTCCAGATTATGAACTAGTTAGAGAGATAGTTACCTCTGATATTCGCTGGCAAAAAGCCATGATAAAGAGAGGACTTAAAGATTTTGATCAAGTACAAATCAGTTGTTGGTCATCAGGAATACTCACCAAAGAAGAAACAAAAGCAGGTAATCGTCTTTGTCGAGCATTATCTTATTATCGAGGTAAATCATGGAATTATTACGCCCGTCCCATTGAAGGAATTTTAGTTACCGTCAATTTAAATAAAGAAGAAATTGCTAGTTTTGTGGATAACGGTGTAGTTCCTATTTCCCAAGAAAACTGGGATTATGACATTAAGTCATTTAGCAAAGTAATTCCACCACCCAAACCATTAAAAATTGTCCAATCTGATGGTCATACTTTCCAAATTCAAGGCAACGAAATTACTTGGCAAGGTTGGAAATTTCGTTATTTAATGCATCCTCGTGAAGGCTTAGTTCTGTACCAGGCCAGTTATAACGATGGTGAAAAAAATCGTCCTGTATTGTATCGTGCCAGTTTATCAGAAATGGTAGTACCTTATGGTGATACAAATCCTAATTGGTCATTTCGTAATGCCTTTGATGTTGGTGAATACAACATTGGTTTATTAGCGAATCAAATGGAATTAGGTCAAGAAATTCCCGAAAATGGAATTTTACTGGATGCGGTGTTTGCTAATGGTGAAGGAGAAGCTTATACCATGCCAGGAGTAATTGGTATTTACGAACAAGATAACGGCGTATTGTGGAAACATTTTGATTACAGTACCCAGAAAAATTATGTGCGTCGCAGTCGTGAATTAGTAATGAAGATGACGACGGCAGTTGATAATTATGATTACGGCATCAATTGGATATTCCACCAAGACGGTACTTTAGAAGTACAAAATGAGTTAACAGGGATTGTATTAGCCCAGGGAACAGCAGCAAGAAAACAGGAAAATAATAACTTTGGACGATTGATTGCTAAGAATATTTTTGGAGTCAATCATCAGCATTTCTTTAATTATCGTCTGGATTTAGATGTTGACGGACAGTCTAATTCTGTGATGGAAATGAATGTTCAATCTTTGCCAATCAGTGATAAAAATCCTTTAGGAAATGCCATTACCGTAGAAGACACTCCCTTAACAAAAGAAAAAACTGCTGTCCGTGATTTAGATATCAAACACAGTCGAGAATGGATGATTGCTAGTGCAGATAAACCGAATAGTTTAGGTGTTGCTCCTGCATATATGTTGATGCCGGGAGGAAATACAATTATGTATGCTGTAGAAGGTGCGAATATCCGAGAAAAAGCTGCTTTTGCAACTCATCATCTTTGGGTGACAAAATATAAACCCGGTGAAATGTATGCAGGTGGAGATTATCCCAATCAAACAAAAATGGGAGAAGGTTTACCAAAATATATTGCTGATAATGAGTCTTTGCAAAATGAAGATATTGTTGTGTGGTACACAATGGGAATGACTCATGTTCCCCGTCCAGAAGATTGGCCAGTAATGCCACGACACCAAGTTGGGTTGAAGTTGATGCCGAGGGGGTTTTTTAGTAGGAATCCCGCGATTAATTTGGGTGAGTAAATTAATTGTGTAGAGATGTTCCATGGAATGTCTCTACATTGCAGCAATCGCTACCAGGAAAACTAATACCCCTGTTTGACCTAATGCCTGTAAAAAATCTCCCCTTTGAGAATTGTCATTCATTGTCCTTATTCTTATTTATCTTGAGGCTATTCATCAAAAGCTTTCCTGGTAGATGATCCTGTCGAATCCCTTATTGCGGAATTGCTGAAGCTGGTAACAACCTCAAGCACAGGGTTTTTTAAAGATAGATTAGACGGAGCCAATCTGTTGCATAAACCTTGCCTTCGATAGATATCATATAAGCTGAAAAGGGCATAACCTAAGTTATATAGGAATCAAACCGGATTCCTATAGCTTTAGTCAATAAAAATAACCAAATATATGAATAACTCTCAACAACAGACAACTAAAAAAACTTTCTGGAGTAAATTTAGTACTAATACACTAGTCCGTTTCTTACTGTTTGCTGCTTGTGGTTGGGTATTAGTAAAAGTTTTTTGGTATTTCAAAGATGTAGTTTTTATATTTACCTTTGCGACAATTTTAGCACTCATTCTTAACTATCCTATATGCTATCTGGAACGCTTCTTGAGGCGAGGTTTTGCCTTGGGTACAGTCATAGCTATCAGTCTCTTAACAATCATTCTTCTATTTGTATTTGTTGGTAATATATTAATTACACAACTACAACAATTAGCAGGTTTGTTATTACAAATTATTAATTCTTCTAACAATCCTATTAATCAATTAGAAAGCGCGTTATCTAATCGAAATATCCCCATAAATTTAGAGGCAATAGAAATACAAATTCGCAACTGGTTTGTGTCTGGCATGAATATGATTTTAGGGTTTTTGCCCAATATATTAGGAAGTTATGTCGGATTTATCATTATTATTGTAATTGCCTTTTTTATGCTGACTGATGGAGGAAGAATCTGGCAACTGATTCTTAAGATGATTCCCCATAATCAACGCGATCGCTTTTCAACCGCTATTCAGAAAAACTTCATCGGTTTCTTACGAGGTCAATTGCTAATCTCATTTATTCTGAGTATTGCCACTTTTTTAGTTTTCGTACTTTTTGGTATTCCATTCCCATTTCTGCTAGCTATAACTGTGGGAATTTTTGACTTGATTCCTGGTATAGGAGCTACACTAGGAATTACTTTAGTTTCTCTAATTATCTTAATACAAAGTGGTTGGATTGTTGGTATTAAAGTATTAATAGCTTGTATAGTTTTGCAACAGATTCAAGATAATTTGCTTGCCCCTCGTGTAATGCAGAGTACAGTCCATTTAAATCCTATAGTAGTATTTTTTGCTCTTTTAATTGGTACAAAAATAGCTGGTTTATTAGGAGTATTTCTTTCTATACCCATTGCTGGAGTTATTGTAAGCTTGTTGGAGATTGAGGAATTGCAAGCTAATTAAAAATTTTAGTGTAAGCATTCAGCTAAAACCGGATTTAAGGGGTTTTGAAGTGGGGAGACTGACATCAATAATTAATAAATTCTTGCTGATAGCTGATAGCTGACGGCTGAATGCTCACATTTTAGTCTTGATTTTGCACAATTGGAAAGTTTATACAGCGATACCTTCGGTCAGCTTCGCTATCGCGCTCCATCTGCTCCACCAGTGTAAACCCACCAATAATCAATGTCTACCTTGCCTGTGCGGTCAAGATTAAGGATTGTGAAAGCTAAAGCAGTAGCGACTACCGCCATCACTGCTGGTATGAACCAGTAACTTGAGTGCAGCTGATCCCACAGTTTGCTTATCTTGACATTTCTCATTATTCGTTGGTTTGAGAATCTACTTTACCGTTGTTATCTTCAAAGGAGCGCACTTGAGCAAGTAACCGAAGGGAATCGCTAATGCGGCGAGGCTTCGGTACTTCACCTTTACCTGCTGGCCAACCTTCACGCTGACGGGAGCGATCGCCATCCGTCTCTTCAGTCTGGTCATGAAATAGAATTTGTTGTGTTGGGTAGGGCAAATCAATGCCGTTTTCAACATATAGCTTTTGCTTAATTGCAGACAGCACTTTGTCCCGTGATCTCAGATCGTCTATCCGTCGTGGTGGATGAACCCACCAGCGAACCCGGATGTTAACAGTGCTTTCGGCAAGTTCCATGACTAGTACATCAGGAGCGGGATATCTTAAAACCTCATTTACACTAAGCATTGCGTCTAACATCAACTGTTTGGCTAAGTCAATGTCATCGCCGTAGCCAATGCCGACATCGTACTCTAATCGGCGGTTATCAAAGGCAGTGTTTACAGTTACTGAATTAGTAAACAATTCCGAGTTAGGAATGACAATCCGCCGACCGTCGTAGGTTCTGATTGTTGTGGCTCTTGTTTGGATATTTTCAACTGTTCCCTCAAATCCTTTAAAAACAATTTGGTCATCAAGTTGAAAAGGTTCAGTCAGCAGAATTAAAATTCCAGCTAAGAAGTTTTGCAAAATATCGCGGAAAGCGAAACCAATTGCCACACCACTAATTCCCAAAAGTTGTATCAAATCACCAGCTTGAAATGTAGGAATCACAATGGAAAGGGCGATAAACAACCCAATCAAAATTGTTAGCCCTTGGGCTAACCTTCCTAGAACTAGTCCGAGATTTCGCGCAGAACGGTGATTGCGAGTTAACCGCTTGACCAGTACCTTAATTCTGCCAGCAATAAACAAAAAGAAGATGAAGACAATTAACCCTAATACAATATTCGGTAGCAAAGCTATCAAACCGTTAATCATGCTTTGAATCTTATCCCAAGCTGTGGATATTTCTGCATTCATGAACTTTCCTCACTAGTTAATTTTTGCTAACGTCAACGCTCAGGATTTTGATGCAATAATTCTTGAATCTCCCCGCGCAATGCTGCGATTTCACTCTGAAGCATTTGAATTGATTTCGCTCCAGCTAATTCTGCTTCGTCATCATCAGCATCACGACCGATAAAAAACGTTGCCAGAGTTGCAGTCACATAACCAAATACGGCAAACGCATATAATGCTAAGAAAAAACAAAGCACCCGACCTTCGGGCGTTTTGGGCCAATAATCAGAACCCATTGTTGTCATTAGCATTGCTGTCCACCAAAAAGCAGTGCCGTAATTGTGCAGCCCTGATTCCACAGGAACTTCGTTTTCAAATGTATACATCCCTGCTGCTCCTATTAAAGTAACAATCATTGTTGATGCCACAACATAACCAAATCCTCTACGGCTAATACTTGCTCCTAAAACCCGCATTCCTCGGTTAGTACGAGTCATAACTCGCAACAATTGTAAACTTCGCACAGCCCGTGCTGTTCTTAATATCCGTACCAGCCGTATAATCCGAAAAGTACGCAGTGCTGGTAACACCAAAGAAATAGCTGTTAGCCAGTTGCTTTTGATATAGTCAGGTTTATGAGGAGCGATCGCTAGTTTAAGTAGAAAATCTAATATAAAAATAATCCAAATAGTGATGCTAAAGGCTTCCAGTAAAGAGTTTAATCCCCAGATGATCTCGATGATGAATAGTGCTAGCCATACAAAGCCCAGCACCAGCATGGGAATTTCTAGCCAATCTTCCAACTGCTGCAAAACTTCATTACGTTCTTTTTCTAGGGCTTGTTTTTCTGAAAGCTTCAGACTACTCATGAGATTAATTCGTAATTCGTAATTTAATGTCGAATTTTAAAGTATTGGTTTTATTGTTTACTAGCAGGTGTTTCTAGCAAGTTGACATCAACTAAAGAGATTTGGCAATATCGATAACAGCTTTTCCATTTCCCCGTGGCACTTGGATAATGAGTTGACGCATTCTACCCTCCTACCGCTAACCATCTTGTTTTTTGAGACAATAACTCTACTACCCAAAGAAAGATTTTTTGAAATATATAGGAATCCGGTTTGGTTTCTGTTCGCGGTAGCGTGCCGTAGGCATATTTACTCGTAGAGGTAGGGAACTCTTAACAGGGAACGGAGAAGAAGGAATCAAGGTATACGGAGTTTTGTAAGCGCAAAGCGCAGGCTGCGCCAACAAAATTCAAATAGGAGTCCTATACAGCGGTTTCCGCTCTTATGAAGTACATCTTAGCCCCCTCATCGCTTGCGGGGAGGGGGTTGGGGGTGGGCTTGACATTGCATTTTAACACCGGGAAGTGCTGTATATCTAAATTCAGAGGGAACTCTTAACTCTTAACTCTTAACAGAAAAAACTCATGTTTAAAAACATGAGATTGAAATAATGACACTGTTTTTTGAGATGCGTAGCACAAAAAAACATCTTTTTTTTTGACTGAGCTTTAAACTCAGAACTAAAGTTTCTTATCTGTTAAGAGTTAAGAGTTCCCTTTTTTTGTAAAGCTCTATTTAGGTGAGTGCTAAAAATTAATCAAAATATTTGTCAAATCATTAAGATTTATTTACTTAAACAACATCAATATTGTTTAAATCAACAGCCATAACCCAGTCAGCAACTAGGTCTTACCGCCTCCCGCATCAAATAACCTCGCAACAAACCTTATTTGTTCATAGCGGTTAGGTTTGAGAAAATCAGAAACGATTTAATAATCAAGCACTTATAGTTATTTGACTTGTCAAGGGAGAACACAGGATGAAGTTAGCTTACTGGATGTATTCGGGTCCCGCACACATTGGTACTTTGCGGATTGCTAGTTCTTTTAAAAACGTTCACGCAATCATGCACGCCCCTCTAGGTGATGACTACTTTAACGTCATGCGTTCCATGCTATCGCGGGAGAGGAACTTTACCCCAGTTACAACCAGCGTTGTTGACAGAAACGTTTTAGCGAGAGGTTCTCAAGAAAAGGTGGTAGACAACATCACTCGCAAAGATGCTGAAGAACACCCAGATTTAATTGTCTTAACTCCTACCTGCACTTCCAGTATTTTGCAAGAGGACTTACACAACTTTGTGGAAAGGGCGCAGTTGGAAGCAAAAGGTGACGTAATGCTGGCGGACGTGAACCATTACCGCTACAACGAACTACAAGCCGCAGACCGGACTCTACAACAAATCGTTCAATATTACATTGAGAAAGCCCGCAAAAAGGGCGAACTCCCAACAGGAAAAACAGCTAAACCCTCGGTTAACATCTTTGGTATTTCTACCCTTGGTTTCCACAACAACCACGACTGTACCGAACTGAAGCGGTTAATGGCTGATTTGGGAATTGAAGTAAATACTGTCATTCCTGAAGGTGCTTCGGTACACGAGTTAAAAAGTATGCCTCAAGCTTGGTTTAATCTAGTTCCGTACCGTGAACTTGGGTTAACAACAGCTAAATATTTAGAAGAAGAATTCGGGACTCCTTACGTAGATATTACGCCGATGGGTGTTGTGGAAACTGCAAGATGTATCCGCAAAATTCAGCAGGTAATTAATGCCCAAGGTGGTGAGGTTGATTACGAAGACTTCATTAATGAACAAACTCTGCACGTATCCCAAGCGGCTTGGTTTTCCCGTTCTATTGACTGTCAGAACTTGACAGGGAAGAAAGCGGTGGTTTTTGGTGATAATACTCATGCGGCGGCTTTAACGAAGATTCTCGCGCGGGAAATGGGGATTCATGTGGTGTGGGCGGGTACTTATTGCAAATATGATGCTGACTGGTTTAGAGAACAGGTGAGCGAATATTGCGATGAAGTATTAATTACAGATGATCATGGTGAAATTGGGGATGCGATCGCTCGCGTTGAACCTTCTGCTATATTTGGTACACAGATGGAACGTCACGTTGGTAAACGTTTGGATATTCCTTGCGGTGTGATTGCAGCACCTATTCACGTGCAGAATTTCCCCATTGGTTACAAACCATTTATGGGTTATGAAGGTACAAACCAAATCACAGATTTAATCTACAATTCCTTCACTTTGGGAATGGAAGATCACCTGTTAGAAATCTTTGGTGGACACGATACAAAGGAAGTAATTACCAAAGGAATTTCTGCGGAATCTGGTTTGAATTGGACAAAAGATGGACAAGCAGAATTGAATAAGATTCCTGGTTTTGTGCGCGGGAAAGTGAAGCGAAATACCGAAAAGTTTGCCCGTGAACGTGGGTTTAAAGATATCTCGGCTGAGGTGTTGTATGCTGCGAAGGAGTCTGTAGGAGCGTAGGTTTGGGGGTTGGTTAAGAAGATTAAGGGGTAAAGATTCATTAATGATCTTTCCCTCTTAATTTCATGATTTTTAATCATCAGATAAAAATTATTAAAGTTGTTGATAAATGAGACAGAATTTTAATATTAGTCTGTTAGTTTTATTTATAAATCACACTACTGCCTGATATTAGAATAGATAACTGTAACCATCTTTTCTGTGAACTGTTTGGCAATATTTATAACTAACCCCTTGCTTTTTATGTCTATCTTTGATGGAGATATCAAAACTACCATTAGAACGTATAGCTACTCTACCAATATAACTACCTACATTTTTACCTTTAGTCACAACAGCTTTCACAATGTCACCAGTACGAAAACCAAAATGTAATTTTTTTCTTGGGCGATGTTTTTTTGGAAAACCAAACTTATCAGTTATACATAATTTACGGTTTCCGTTTCCTTCAGCTTTGATTAATAAAGGTTTAATATTTTTAGCAATTAAACGCGGTGTAGATTGACCAACGCAAGCTGCATCTATCCAATGAGTCTTTTTTAATCCTTGCTGAGTTCGATTAAATTTTGTCAATCCACCACTGCCTGTTTCTACAGGTAAACCAGTGGCTTCCAAACTTTTTAATAAAGCATACTTAGTTGTGTTCACAGCAGCAGTATCAGCTAATGGTTTTTTAACTTGTTTTAAAATAGCATCTAATCGTTGGGGGTCTTTTTTTAGAAAATCTTTAATATATTTAGTCCCTTTCTTGACATTGCATTTTTCACAACTCAAAGTTAGATTTGATATTCTATTACTACCTCCTTTTGCTAGAGGACATATATGCTCAACTTGCAAAGGCACATTTTCTGTATCACAGTAAGCACATTTTCTACCCCACTTTTCCAGTAAATATTCTCGTGTTTCGTATCCTGCTAAAGTGCCTTGTTGATATTCTTTACCTGTGATTTCTGGATTTTGCATTATTTGAGTATCAAACTTAACTAACTCTTGGCTAATCGCACCAATTTCAGCAAATTTCCTCAGCCGAGACACCCAAGTTAATATGTTATCAACTCGACTTTGCAGGCTTGGTGCTAACCATCCTTCTTTACGGCTACGGTTTTTATATCTTCGCGCACGGTAACGAGTCTTACGACTTCTGCGACTTCTCCTTAGTTGGCTACGAGATGTTAAGAGATGCTTAATTTCAAAACCACGATGTTGTAATTCTGCTGCAAATATAACTTCACCACTTAAATCATTAATCAATGCTAAACCTGTAGTTTTTGCACCAGGGTCAATTTTAATTCGCAGTTTGTCAACAAGTGTTTCTGGTTGCTCTGTTTTCAGAATTAAAGTAAATGGAAAACGTCTAAAAATAGCAGCTTTGCCATTTCTTAGCATCTGCCTCGCTTGAGCGGGGTGAATTGGATTTAGTGGTCTTTTTGCTGTATCAATTAGAAAAATTTTGGACATAAGTCCCTCCATTTCTGGGTGATGTTAGCCTCGACGTTGTTACAAGTCGGTACTTTCCAAATAGCACTGCCTCCCAAATGGCTGTTTAACTATTTGGTTCTAGGGTCACGGAACTGGCAACGCATCCCGGAGTAGGAACTTTAACACTTACTTGTAACGGCTGCTTAGTTTCCTAAGCCGTACTGGTCAACTAGGGCTGTTTTAACGACCCCCAGAATACTCAAAGCATTGATGGTGGGTTGTTGACGTTCGAGTCGAACATTTAGCTACGCTATACTTAGGTATTCTATCATCATGAATAAAAAATATGCTATTCTATTTTTAGTAATTGTTCCTTATTACAATCACCATGAAAAAGTTTAGAGATTTATATATATACCTAAATAACTATGATATTGACCAATTAATCAAATATTTAACCGATAATTGTACAAACAATTGGTCAAGAGCTTACGAACGTGAAAAAAACGCAGTTCTATTAGAAGAAAAAGCCTATTGTTTTGAGCATACAATAGGAGATGGTTTAGAATCTGCTGGTTTAATACTTTTTCAGAAAGATACAAATACTTGGTTTGTATCTAACATTGTACCAACAGAAAAAGGTCAATTATCTGTTGATGAATACAATCAAATTTTAGTAGATTTTTTTGAAAAAATTGTCCAACCTGCCATTAAAAATACTCCTGTAACCACAGAACTAACAAACGATCAAGAATTTATTGAAAATCTGATCGGTAATGATGCAGCAGCATTATTAAATCAATTTTCTGCTTGTGCCAATAAATTTACCATCACCTCACATCCTTTAGATAGAAAAAGATGGTTTGATTTCATCCTAAAAGTGAATGCTAAAGGTGTAAAATTAGATCCTAATTTATTGAGTGTATCCTTAATTGAAAAAGGATGGTCAAAAGAAGCAGTAGATAAATTAGTCACAGAATACGAATTTGCAGATGCTTTGTTGAACTATACAAAAGGACAATAACGAATGTTTATTAGTTCAACAGAGCTAAGTGAAATTATTATTTCTGCACCTGCACCAGTTTTATTTTTAGACACTTGCATAATTTTAGATATTATCCGTTCTCCATTTAGAGATAAGATATGTACTAATGAGATATCAGCATCTTTAGAATTAATTCGTAAAGCAGAAGCAAATAATCGTAGTGTATGGTTAGTGACAAATGAAATTGTCTATACAGAATGGAAAGAAAATATAGAAAATGTCAAAATGGAACTTACAGAAGAAATAAAAAATGCAGAACTAAAAAGAGAAAAAATGGTTAATGCTGCAAATATTATCTTTGATTTTAACCATAATTTTGGACAAATAATAAAAACGCTAAATCTCCCTGAACATCTGGGAAATCTTTCCAAAAGTCTCCTAGATAAATGTGAGAAAATAGCAATAGATGATTCTCATTATGTAGAAGCAATGAAGAGAATTAATAAATGTGATGCTCCTGCTCAAAGAGGTAAAAATTCAGCTAAAGACTGTCAGATATTTGCGGCTTTTTTAGATATCGGTAAGCAATTGAGAAATAAAAATTTCCATCAGAATATTTGCTTTATCACCACAAATTTTCAAGATTATGGAAAACCTAATGCTCCTAAATCACCTCTTGCTCAAGAGCTTGTTAGTATTAATGCCAAATACTTACATCAATTAGCATGGGGTTTAGCTATTATTGAAGGTAGAGTATAATTCTGAAAATGGAGGCGTAAATATGACAAAAAATCCTTATATTGGTTCTTCTCTTGATGCGTTTTTAGAAGAAGAAGGAACATTAGAAGAAATAAATTTAATAGCTATTAAAAGAGTAATTGCTTGGCAAATTAAAACAGCAATGGCTGAGAAAAATATTACTAAAACAGCAATGGTTGAGAAAATGAAAACAAGTAGATCATCTGTTGATAGACTTTTATCTCCTGATAATCATTCTGTTACCTTAGAGACGATTGATAAAGCTGCTAGAGTAGTTGGTAAGAAAAATTCATTTTGAATTGATAGATGCTGTTTAAAGCCGAAAGAATCAAACTCATGGCTGATTATGAATGTTACCCATTATGGTGGGTAAATTCTGATAAAGCTGGAGATATTAACCCAGAAACATTACCACTAAATCAAGAAACTATTACCAGGTTGGAAAAATGGGCAGATATTTATGATGCAAAATTGAACTGGGAAGATCCTGGTAATTCAATAGGTTTCAGTGCAGAAGAAAAAACGGCTTTTGAACAAGAAGGTATTAGTTTGTGGAAGCAACTGCAAAAAGAACTTGCACCTAATTATGAAGTTGTTTATTTCAGCGAAATATTACGTAAAGTTGTAAATCATCCCAATGATATATTTTTATATCCCTTTTAATAAACTTTTAGTAAAAATTATTACAATTAACTTGACAGCTATTACACCTTGACAAATTCCGCTATTACAGGTTAGGAGTACATTTCTACTATTTCCCAAATAGAATATTTACTGATAAATAAAAATTTATAGCAGATAAATATTACAATACAAACTTATTATTTCCACCATTCAACCGCCCAAATCACCAATTTGTGTATTCACCGAAGTATCTCTCAAAACAATGTAATAAAAGTATCATAAAAATAACGCCAATTCTTCTATAGAAAATCAGCAGATGCGTGTTAAGGTTTTAATTTCGTTGTCTTCCTCTACCGCCTCTGCCCATGCATCTGCATTATTTACACCCCCAACACCTTGAAGAATTAGTCAAGGGCAATGGTATTTCTTTACACATAGCTCAATTAAATTTTAAATCGCTTCAAGGCGTGAATGCCTATGAATATCTGTTGATTTCCGATCAACTGCCTCGCACCAATACTGGCATGATAAAAAACGGCTGGTTACAGCGTTACAGCCACATTACAGAAGGTGGTTGGTGGTGTTCTGGACGAGACCCTCTTAACAATTGGCAAATGATGGAATGGGGATGCTTTAAACCCAGTCAACCCCGACAAAATCAAAACGGCAAATCCATTAAATATGAACATCCCCCCAGCACACCAACGCGGGTGTTTTGTTTGCGGGTGACATTGCAAATTTGGCAGCAAGTTTCCCAACGTTATCAAATTGCAATGCCTGACAATATTAACATTACCGAAGATGGCGAAGCAATCGGTTTTTGGCAATGGGTAATGGCATCTAATATTGCGATCATTATTTGCGAAGGTGTGAAAAAAGCAGCCGCATTATTAACACAAGGATATGCTGCTATTGCTATTCCAGGAATTACCAGTGGTTATCGAGTTATTAAAGATGAATTTGGTAAAGTTACTCGTCGTCAATTAATACCTGATTTAGCTATATTCGCTAAAACTAAACGTAATTTTTATATTTGTTTTGATTTTGAAATTCAAGCTAAAAAAATTGCTGCTGTTAATAATGCTATTTCCCAACTTGGTTGTTTATTTCAACAAGAAAACTGTTCTGTAAAAGTTGTTGAACTACCAGGAAAAGAAAAAGGCGTTGATGAGTTTATCGTTGCCAAAGGTGCAATCAGTTTCGATAAAGTTTATCGCCAAAGTGTGGATTTAGAAATTTATCTTGCCCAAACCAAACCTCACACAGATTTAACAATTTCGGCTGCATTAACTGTGAATGTTCCCTATTTAGGTGAATTACCTTTTCCTACCTCTGGTTTAGTGGGAGTTAAATCAGCTAAAGGCACAGGTAAAACCACAGGATTGCAAGCTGTTGTTACTAAAGCCAAAAATCGTAATCAACCAGTTTTATTAATTACTCACAGAATTTTGTTAGGGCGGTTTTTGTGTGAAAAGATCGGGATTAATTGGGGAATAAATAAAACAGAATGGTTTGCGGAAAATGAACCTGAACTACCAATTACTCAATCTTTCGGTTTATGTATTGATTCTATTTGGAAACTGAAGCCAGAAGATTGGCAGGGTGCAATAATTATTTTAGATGAAGTCGAACAATCTTTATGGCATTTACTCAATAGTAATACTTGTAAACAAAAGCGGGTAAGAATTCTTAAATTATTCCAAGACCTGATTTCTACAGTTTTAAAAACTGGGGGTTTAGTAATTGCCCAAGATGCAGATTTATCAGATGTTTCACTAGAATATTTACAAGGATTATCAGGAATAAAATTAACTCCTTGGGTAGTTGTCAATGAATGGAAACCTCAGCAAGGTTGGGATGTGACTTTTTATGATTCTCCTAACCCAACTCCTTTAATTCATCAACTAGAATTAGATTTAATTGCTGGACGTAAATGTTATGTGACTACAGATAGTCGGACTGGACGTTACAGTTGTGAAACTATTGAAGGTTACTTAAGACAAAGATTACAGAAATTGAGAAAAGAATTTCCTAACACATTGGTAGTTAGTAGCCATACTACTAATACACCTGGTCATGCAGCGGTTGATTTTATAGGTGCTATTAATCAAAAAATAACTGATTATGAAACTGTTTTTGTTACTCCTAGTTTGGGGACAGGAATTAGTATTGATGTCCAACATTTTGACCGGGTTTATGGGATTTTTCAAGGGGTAATTCCTGACTCAGAAGCACGACAAGCTTTAGCTAGAGTCCGGGATGATGTACCGCGAGTTGTTTGGTGTGCTAAACGCGGTATTGGCTTAATTGGTAGCGGAAGTACAAATTATCGGTTGTTATCTTATTGGTATCAGGAAAATCAAAAAGAAAACTTGGCTTTGCTGAGTCATTTACATAAAATAGATGTTGATTTACCTTTGGTTTATGATCCAATTCATTTAAGAACTTGGGCTAAATTATCTGCTAGAGTAAATGCTTCTATTCGTCTTTATCGTCAATCGATGCAAGATGGTTTAATTACAGATGGGCATCACATCCAGATGCGGAGTAATGCCGTTCAAAATAATATTCTTCGGGATTTACGTTTGGCATTTTATGCAACGGATTCTAGTGATGTAGAAACCCGAAAAAGGTTAATTGTAGAAATTGTGAAAGTGCAGAAAGATTGGGCGCAAAGTCGCCAAAAGGCTAAAGACATAAAACGCAAAATTCAAGATATTAAAATCCACAATCAATTATGCGCTGCAACTGCTGTTGCTAATGCGAAAGATATTGATTATGTGGAATATGAACAACTATTGAGTAAGCATTCTCTGAGTGAAGCCGAACGTCAAGAAATTAATAAATATATCCTCAGACAAAGATATGGAGTTAAAGTTACTCCGCTGTTGAAGTTACAAGATGATAAAGGATATTATGGACAATTGCTAATTCACTATTATCTAACTCATGAAAGTGAATATTTTCATGTCAGAGATGAGCAAGAATGGTATCAGCAATTATCTTGGGGTGAGGGTAAGGTTTTTCTGCCAGATTTAAGGACTTATACTCTGAAAGTAGAGGCTATGATAGCTTTAGGAATGCTCCAGTTTTTGGAACCAGAAAGACTGTTTAGTGAAAGTGACGCTGATTTAATTTGGCTAAAAAATGTTGCTGTTCAGAATAGTAAACATATTAAAAGAGCTTTGGGTATTGATTTGGTGAGAGGTAATGAGGTTGTTTCTGGAATTAAGATCATTAGCCGCATATTAAATTTGTTGGGTTTGCGGCTGAAACAGGTAAATAATGTTTATAAAATTGATTTAGAATCATTAATAGATGGTAGAGCAAAAATCTTTGCAGTTTGGCAGCAAAGAGATGAGTTGATGTTAAATCATTTGCAAGGTGTTGATTGTGTTTTAGAATTGAAGGGTGGGCGATTAGAAGTTGCTGCTACTTAAACAATTCAAAATTCAACTTTTTTACAGCGATTTTCGGGTAAATGAACCACATTTTATATCTCACGCAATCGCGCTTTTCTGCGAAACGCTACGCGAACGCGATCTCGAAGAGTAGGCGCAAAGACGCAAAGGAAGAAAGGAATAGAAAAATTAGCGTGTGGTACAAATACATGAAAACTGCTATAAACGCAAAGGTACGCGGAGGTTAGCGCAAAGGTACGCAGAGATTTTATTAAGATAATTCGCTATGTTCCAAAATAAGTAGGTGCATCTTCATAGAGAATTGGTATTAATCACACAAAAAATTACATGAATGCTGAAGAGTTGATAAATCAGGGATTAAAGAAAAAGTTAGGAGGGGATTTTCAAGGAGCTATTGCGCTATTTAACCAAGCAATAGAGTTAGAACCCATACTAGCTCAAGCTTACCAAGGAAGGGGAAATTTGTACTTGGTTTTAGAAGAATATGAAAAAGCGATCGCAGATTATCAGCAAGCAATAGATAATAGTACTCAATTGGAGTCGAATTTCAATTTCGATATTGCTAAGGCTTTCCATGGACGGGGGTTAGCTAATTTTAATCGCGGGAGTTATCAGGAAGCTATTGCAGATATCAACAAAGCTTTGGAGTATTATCCTAATTTTGCCGTAGCTTATAGCAATCGGGGTAATATTTACCATAGTATCGGTCAATATACAGAAGCGATCGCAGATTATAATCAAGCAATAGCCTTAAATCCCAACTTTGCCGAAGCTTATCATAATCGTGGTAATACCCGTTACGCTCTTCAAGAATATCAGGGTGCAATCGCAGATTATAATCAAGCAATAGATCTAAAACCTAACTTTGCGGAAGCTTACTACAACCGAGCTTTGCTTTTTTGTCATCTTGCCAGATATGACAAAGCCATGCAAGACTTTAACCAAGCTATCAAACTCAATCCTGATGATGTTCAAGCATACTACCAACGGGGTTTGCTGCGGAGTACTTTGGGAGATGATGAAGCAGCAATTCAAGACTTTAACCAAGCATTGCAAGAAAATCCTACCCTAGATGTAGTTTACGGTTTTCGGGCTAATGCGCGTCAGCGATTGGGAGACTATCAAGGTGCAATAGAAGATAGCAATCGACAAATACAACTTAATCCTACTTTAGCCACAGGATATTGCGATCGCGCTACGGCTCGATATTCTCTAGAAGATTATCAAGGCGCAATTAAAGATTATAATCAGGCATTGCAGATAAATTCAAATTTAGCAGATGCTTATTATGGAAGAGCTATTGCTAATCAAGCTTTAGAGGATTTTTCCGCAGCAATTGCAGATCATACTCAAGCAATCAAAATAGAACCGCATTTTCCCCAAGCTTACTGCAATCGGGGTAACACTCGGTGGTTGCAAGGAGATGAACAGGGAGCAATTGCAGACTATAACCAAGCAATAGCACAAAATCCCGATTTAGTCACAGCTTATTACAACCGGGGTTTGAGCCGCTATGCCTTAAAAGACTTTGTAGGCGCAATCCAAGATTATACTGAAGCATTAAGGTTAAATCCCCAATCGGCCAGATTTTATAGCGATCGCGCTAATGCCTACTATGCCCTACAAGACTATAAAAAAGCAATAGTCGATTACAACCAGGCAATTATCATCAATTCTCAGGTAGCTCAGGACTGGTTTAACAGGGGTCGGAGCCATTTTTGGTTAGGAAACTCAAAAGCAGCGCTAAGAGACTTAAATCAAGCCTTAAAACTCCAACCATCTTCAGCTTCCGCTTATCTAATGCGAGCAAATATTCGCCGACATTTAGGAGATAAGCAAAATGCCATTGACGACTTTCGCAAATCAGCTAACCTTTATTATCAACAAGGAAAAATCAAAAACTACCGACAAATTATTAAACTGATAGAAGACATCCAAACTTAGTCCTATTACTAACAACAGTGAAAGATTAGTTATCTTCTTCCTTCTTTGCTTCTCCGCGTCCTTACTTCTCCGCGTCCCCGCGTCCCTATTTCTCCGCGTCCCCGCGTCTGTCCATTTGTATCAATCTTAAAGTGAAACGGTATCAGAACCATAGGCAACCCGTAGACTTTGGACTAAAATCACCAAAGAAGCCACAGCCATCAAACCACCCCAAAACCAATAAGGTAAAAGCAAATACCGCTGCATTTGAGCCGTATCAGAAAGCCCCAAAGAACCAGCACTATAGCTAAATAGATAATTTAATTGATGATAGGTACTCACACAAGCTTGCACACCTAAAAATTGAATTGCAAACCCTTGTACCCAACGGGGAGCCTTCAAAGCAATTCCCAGAATAATAATACCCAACACCGGAATTGCAATCAACCCAAACCAAGAACGCACCCAAATTAATGTTGACAGCAGTAAAAAACCGCCTAAAATCTTCAAACTCAAAGAAGCTGCTTTAAAACTGCGAGAAGCGAGAATCAAAGCTGCACCAGCGATAGGTGGACCCATTGGCCCTGCGGCAGCTACCATAGCTGGCCCAATCGGAGCTAATGTAGAACGCATAGTATAAGTAGCTACACCAGAACCATTACTAAAAATTTCCAACTTCTGAAAATTTCCCCCTATAGCTATAGCCATCAAGCCGTGACCCATTTCGTGAAACCAAGTTGCTAAAATGGTAAATGGGTATAAAATATAATCGCCGTTTGGTAACTGCCACAAAAATACAGTAGCGATCGCTGCGCCTATAAGCCAATTTAACCCCATGCGTTCAACTTCGGTGGGGGCTTCTTGAGTCAGGAAGGGTGGAAAATCTTTTGGTTCCCTCATTGGTTAGGTTCCTAATTATGAATTCGTAATTGGTAATTATTCATTATTAATTACCAATTACAAACTAAGAATTACGAATTATTTGTCTAAGAAAGTTGAAATAAGAACGTTACCAAATCTCCTTTACCCAGACTGATGCGATCGCCTGGACGTAAGCGGTGTCTGTTCCCTGGTAATAGCGGCAAATTATTAATGTAAGTGCCGTTGGAACTACCCACATCTTCAATATAATGAGCGTCTCCCTCAACGCGAATATCTGCATGAATCCGCGAGACAATTTCGGAACTTGGAAATCCAGCTACATCGATATCGGGAGGAATCCGATCATTAGGCTTACCAATATGCACCACAGAGAGATTTTGCGGTAATTCAATTTCCTGATTACTTTGGACATGAAATAGCCGCGCCACAACTTGCTGTAATTGAGTTCTCGATGCGGTGACTGTTTGTAGTACTGGTTCCGGTTCCGGTGCAGATTGAACCACAAAAACTGGTTCTGGCTCAGTTTCTGGCTCAGGTTCTGGTGGCGCTACAGGTGGTAGTGGAGGGGTAATTTCCACCACAACTGGTGCTGCGACAGGTGGTAGTGGGGGGGTAATTTCCGCTACAACTGGTGGGGCTACAGGTGGTAGTGGGGGAGTTGGTATTGGTTCTGGCGCCACAACTGGTGGGGCTACAGGTGGTAGTGGGGGGGTAATTTCCACCACAACTGGTGGGGCTACAGGTGGTAGTGATGGAGTTGGTATTGGTTCTGGCGCTGCTGAAATTACTGTAGGTGGAAGGGTCGAGTTCGCAGGAGCGCCGAGTCCCAAAGCGTCAGGTTGTAAAAGTTCTAACATTGGGTCAGGTGGAACCAATGGTGGTATTTCCACTGGGATGTCAGGAGCAACGGTTGCTGCTACTGCCGTGGCTACCATTGCAGCGTTTGAGTGTAGGTTATAGCCACACTGACCACAGAAAGCAGCATCTGCCTGCACAGTTGCCCCACAGCTAGGGCAATTAGTAGTCGCTGGCAAGGGTGTATAGCAAGCTTCACACTGAACAGCGCCGTCTGGGTTGGGATGATTGCAATTAGGGCAGACGATCATGAATTTAAGCCTTTGTCAAGGTCATCGTAAGATATAGTACTAGCAAGCAGAATTGAAGAAGACACGGGGACACGGGGACACGGAGAAAGAGGGACACAGGGACACGGGGACACGGGGATAATCTCTCCGCGTCACCGCGTCTCCCCATCTGGAGCGTCCTCTTCGGTTAGTTATCAGTTTCTTCACTGTTGACTGATTTAAGGTTTTAAGGTTTCAGTTCCAAACCAGCTGCTGCATCCAGGAGCCATAGTAGTTCTCCTTGGGGTTTAATTAAGCGAGATGGATAAGCGAAATCATCAGCTTCGGGTGCGAAGACTTGGGCTAAAGCAGGTCTTTTATTAGCACCGGCAGCTAAGAAAATCACACTACGAGCAGCGTTGATGAATGGGTAAGTGAAGGTAAGGCGCTGACTACTGTCTTTATTACCTACAGTAATCAAGCGATCGCATACTTTAAGCGCTTCTGTATGGGGAAACAATGATGCAGTATGGGCATCATCACCCATTCCCAGTAAAACTACATCCAATGCGGGGAACTTTCCTGGTGCAGAATGGAAAAATTCTTGCAGATGCTGTTCATATTTAGCAGCATCTACCGCTGGATTGGCTGATAAAGTTGGTACAGCATGAATGTTTGCTGCTGGAATAGGAACACGATCTAGCCAAGCGCGACGTGCCATCAGTTCATTGCTATCAGGATGATCTGGTGCGACATAACGCTCATCTCCCCAGAACACATGAATTTTATCCCAAGGCAACTTTTGATTACCTATCGCTTCATACAACGGCTTAGGTGTACTACCACCAGATAAGGCAATAGTAAATTTTCCTTGTTGCTGAATGGCCGTTTCCAATTTCGATAAGATCAAATCTAGCGCCCGTGCAACCAGCGCTGGTTGATCCGGTAGAACTTCAACCGTTTTGTTCATGGCTTCATCATCGCATAACCGGCTTCCAGCAATACAATACCGAACTTCTGACAGTTTCCCTTTTTAACTTTTGAAACTTTTAACATCATCCAGTTAATTGGGAAATAATCAACCTAGTGGTTCTTTATCACCATTCATGGTTATTTGTCAGTAGTCAGTTGTACTAACCGCCAATAATCAGCGCAGAGGACAGCTTTTAGAATCAGGACTTACGCAAAATACCTTTCAAACTCTCTTTCCCCTTGCTCCTCTGCCTGTGCGTTGAAGAAGTTCAAAGTATAGGCTGCTCAAACAGTAGCAACGCCAGTACAAAATCCATCATAAAAATTGCTACCCAAGTAGTCACAACCGCTGTTGTTGCAGATTCTCCTACTTCTTTAGCGCCACCTTTAGTAGTTAATCCCCAGCTACAGCCATTAACAGCAACTATAGCCCCAAAAATTAACCCTTTGAGTAAAACAATTAACACATCTGAAGGTAATAAAAAATCTCTGACTGACTCTAAAAATGTCTCTGGAAGCACTTGATAAAATTGAAAAGCTGCAAAAGCTCCACCAGTGATACCCATTAATAAAGCGAATATCATCATTAAGGGCATCATCAAACAGCAAGCAATAACTCTTGGTAATACAAGATAATCAATAGGATCAGTTTTGAGCATATACAGTGCATCAATTTGTTCTGTTACTCGCATTGCGCCTATTTCTGCCGCAAAAGCTGAACCGACTTGTCCAGCAATAATACTAGCGGTCAAAATTGGCGCTAATTCTCTGCAAAAGGCTAGAGCAAAAGCACCGCCGACACTCTCTACTGCACCAAATCTGACTAATTCTCTTGCCGTTTGAATGGTGAAAATCATCCCAGCAAAACCACTGACTAGCAGCACTGGTGAGAGGGAAGCCGGTCCTGCTGTCACCATATGCTCTAAAATTTTCCGGTAGTAAGTTTTTCCTTGAAGTAAATGCAGGCAGATTTGACCAAATAGGAGGACTGCGGCAAAACAGCGAACAATCCACAATTGCTCTGAATTTCTTTTTGGTTGCAATTTTACCGCCAATTAATATTGAATTTTCTTATTCAGTTAGTATTGATCACAAATAAACATGGATTGGAAATATTATTCCTAATTTCTTACAAATAAATTATCCCAGTCAGCAATCGCATTCCGTTGAGCAATTAATAATTCCTGAATGCCTTTTTCTGAAAAATCTAGTAATTGATTTAACTGGGTACGGCTAAAGCTACCTTCTTCTGCTGTTCCCTGAACTTCAATGATGCCAAGTTTGTGGTTCATGACAACGTTAAAATCTACGGTTGCGGCTACGTCTTCAATGTAGTTAAGATCCAAAAATGGCTCTTCTTGCAATAAACCTACAGAAACTGCTGCCACTTGACCACACAAAGGCGATCGCTCTAATACTCCATCTTGTAATAATCTAGAAATTGCTTGAGCTAAAGCTACAAAACTGCCTGTAATTGCTGTTGTCCTGGTTCCAGCATCTGCTTGCAACACGTCAGCATCTACAGTCAGTGTCCGTTCTCCCAAAATATCAAAATCCAAAGCTGCTCTTAAACTGCGTCCGATTAAACGTTGAATTTCTTGTGTCCTTCCCGATAATTTCATAAATTCCCTTTCGTTCCTTTGTTGAGTGGCAGATGGTAACATCCGATATTCAGCAGTTAACCAACCTTTACCAGTTCCTTTTAAAAATTTCGGCACTCCTTCAGTAGCGCTGACAGTACAGAGTACTTGAGTATCTCCGCTTTTAGCCAAAACAGAACCGGGAGTAAAGCGAGTGAAACCGGGTAAAAAACTATGGGGGCGAAGTTCGTAGGGTTTTCGACCGTCTGGACGCTGCCAAGCCATTGGAGTTGCCTCAAAATTTGGAATGCTTTTAGATTACCGCAGGAGAATGGAGATATGGAGAGATAAATTTGAGATTGGAGTTAATTACAGCAGGAGTCAGGAGTCAGGAGTCAGGAGTCAGGAGTCAGGAGTCAGGAGTCAGGAGTCAGGAGTCAGGAGTCAGGAGTCAGGAGTCAGGAGTCAGGAGTCAGGAGTCAGGAGTCAGGAGTCAGGAGTCAGGAGTCAGGAGTCAGGAGTCAGGAGTCAGGAGTCAGGAGTCAGGAGTCAGGAGTCAGGAGTCAGGAGTCAGGAGTCAGGAGTCAGGAGTCAGGAGTCAGGAGTCAGGAGTCAGGAGTCAGGAGTCAGGAGTCAGGAGTCAGGAGTCAGGAGTCAGGAGTCAGGAGTCAGGAGTCAGAAGTAAAACTGGCGAATGTGTATGGGTTTCAATCTAGATTCTGTACCTCATTGATCTGCAATCTGCTGTAAATACAATCCAAAATCCAAAATCTAAAATCCAAAATCCCATTACCCAAGTAAAGTCAGAATATTGTGCTGTACTTGTTCTGGGGAATAGTCACCATTAATAGTTAACAGACGGCGACGACGGTCATAATATTCTAAAATAGGGACAGTGCGATCGTAGAATAACTCTACACGGCGCTGCACTATCTCTGGTTGATCATCTGGGAGCGATCGCCCTAAAGATCGGCTAACCATCACTGCCTCTGCTACTTGCAGATAAATTGCCCAATTTAGTTTTTGTTCTAAACTGTCTAACAAAAAATCTAATTCTTCAGCTTGGAAGGCTGTTCTAGGATAACCCTCTAATATCCAGCCACTATTTACATCATCCTGGTTAAGGCGAATTTTGATAAATTCAATCATGATTTCGTCTGGGACTAATTCCCCTTTTTCTACGTATGGCTGGGTGAGGCTGCCTAACTGATTCAGTGTAGTGTAGCCATTACCTGATTTTTCACCAGATACCGCTGACCGTAAAATTTCACCTGTGGAAATCAAAGGAACATTAAAGTGTTTACAGAGCATTTCTGCTTGAGTGCTTTTTCCAGAACCAGAACCTCCTAGAATCACCAATTTCACAACCATTTACTCCTCTTAATCTTAAATTTCTGACTTTTTAACTCTTTTTTGCCAAAATCAACTGATAAATCCCATATTGTAATGATTTTCAGTCCCTAATTTCAGTAGTTTAATTAATGTACACAAACAAAGGGTAGTTTTTATTTTTACAACTACTTTCATCTAAAAAACCAAAATCTCAATTTAATTAGAATAAATCTAGTGTTTGACTAAAAATGTCAATCGTAAAAATACACTCAATCTGTACAAAATAGATTAATCATACAGCGTAAACTTGCTATTACTATTCACAGCAAAAGCTATTTAATGTATTGTGACTTTTTCACCTGATCTCTATGGTTGCCCAGCTAGAACCCTCAAGTATCAATTCGAGTCTCAGCCTACCATATTCAGTTCAAGGACTAGTGCAAGTTTTCACTACCTCCCAGCGTAATTTTTTTACAGCTGTTATGGCGCAAGCGCTGAGAATTGCTGGTCAAGGTACACCAGTTTTAATAGTTCAGTTTCTCAAAGGCGGTATTCGTCAAGGAGCGGAAAGACCTATACAAATGAGTCAACATTTAGATTGGTTTCGCTGTGATTTACCGCGTTGCATTGATACACCACAGCTAGACGAAACGGAAACCGAAGCTTTACAGCAGTTGTGGCAGTATACACAAAAAGTAGTGTCTGAAGGTAAGTATTCTCTGGTTGTTTTAGATGAATTAAGTTTAGCTATTAACTTTGGCTTAATTCCAGAAGCAGAGGTTTTAGAGTTTCTGACAAAACGCCCTCCCCATGTTGATCTTATTCTCACTGGGACGGAAATACCCACATCTATACTTGATGTGGCAGATCAAATTACAGAAATTCGTCGTAGTCATCAACCCTAAATCTGGTATCGTCGGCTAATATTACAGCTTTTCTATTTCGTAAATACTACTTCCCTGTCCTGAGTAAGACTCATAGATATGCTGATAATTTTCTAAACTTTTGTAACAGGTAATAGTAATTTATATAGATTTCTGGAAAAGCCTATGATTGTAGGGGCAGGATAATCCCAACCCTACAGATATCTTGGCTAAACTAACCGATACGTTGAAACCAAAATTCCCCAACCAAAATTAGTATTACCCGTTTCAACCACAGGAGGTAGATTTGAAATTGATGTTTCCAGCTATAATCCCAAAGTGTTGCTATTCCCCTCCATTAGGAGAACACTGGGAACAAAAATGAGGGCTGAATTTACAAAACTGACTATGAGTCAAGGCATAAGCTGTACAATAGGGAAAACTTGTTATTTCTATCCGGGTGGGTTGTAAATTAGAACCCATTGATGATGGCTCAGATAATTTAGTTTTAGGAGCCAAAAACATAGATAGAAGCTTGGGGAAAGCTAAACAAGCTACCATATTCATGACTGTGATGAATAATACATCAATTAAACCTATAGGTAATCACCCCCTCGATAAATTAGGTGGTAACAATTTATAATTCGTAATTCGTAATTCGTAATTAAGGCGGTAAAGAAACGTACAGCATATTGCTGGTACATTTAGTAGAGAATATAGGCGAAAAGCCAAACATCAAGCTTGTGTTACTGCTGACTCGTGAAGAAATAAATTAGGCTGGAATTGATTTCTAGAAATCATGAACGCCAAGCAATCTGATTTTCTCTCTTCCTCATTCATGAATAGGAGAATTACGAATTACGAATCACCCATTATTGGGATATTGATTGACTCTGACTGTAAAATGTATGGAACCGCCTAGAAACCAAACCATTACATTTAGTCTATATAAATGCAGTTTAGCATAATTTTTTGTAATAAAACCGTTGAAATTGCTGCACTGTCATACATCCAAGATGTGCAACTTTCTAAAATAGAACAAGGTTTTCAGCATCTTTTGTATAAAATCCTCATCATTAAAGCTTCTATAATAGTGAGCTTGAAAAAAGTTGCACATGAGGTTATACAGAGTAGACACTGTAAATATTACAGCAGATTGCAGATCAATGAGGCTTCGCCGTGAGCGTCAGCCATACGGTACAGAATCAAAATTGAAACCTAGACACATTCGCCAGTGTTACTCCTGACTCCTGAACCGATAGAGCAGCGTGGCGTAAGCCATAGGTTTGCGAAGCGTCTCGTGACTCCTGAATTCTGCTGTAAATACTGTTAATACAAAGAAAAACCAAATTACTTTTCAAACAACCTAATTATGACAAACACCCAACCTGCGTCTTCTTTGTTATCTAATATCCCTGAGCGTGAACGTCAGGCATTCAACAGTTTGGTAGATTATACAAATGTAGAGTCAGTGGCAGAAATTTGGCCTTTAGCTGGCAAGCAATTTGGTAGTACTGTTGCCCTCTACAACCCCCACAGCAAACCAGAAATTAAGATTACCTATAGTGAGTTAGCAGCCCAAATTCAGCGATTTGCAGCCGGGTTACAGGCGTTAGGCGTAAATGTAGGTGAACGCATTTCCCTAATTGCTGACAATAGTCCCCGCTGGTTTATTGCCGATCAAGGTATCATGACAGTTGGGGCAGTGAACGCAGTGCGTAGCGCCCTAGCTGAACGAGAAGAATTACTTTTTATCATTGCTAATAGTGGTAGCACTGCGGTGGTATTCGAGGATATCAAAACATTCCAGAAACTAGAGGAACGCTTAAAAGACTTACCCATTAAACTGGTAATCTTACTTTCCGAAGAAGCAGCACCAGCAGCAGAAAATTTTCAAGTGCTGAACTTTTCCCAATTGCTAGAAATTGGTAGCAGCCACAGTTTATCCGTCATTAAACAAAGTAGCGATACCTTAGCAACGCTAATTTATACCTCTGGTACTACAGGAAAACCCAAAGGTGTAATGCTGTCTCACAAAAACTTGTTGCACCAAGTCAAAACCTTGGGAGTTTTGGTGCAACCACAAGCAGGAGATATAATCCTCAGCATTCTCCCCACATGGCACAGCTACGAACGGAGTGGTGAATATTTTTTACTGTCTCAAGGTTGCACACAAATTTACACAAATTTACGTGCTGTTAAAGATGATTTAAAAAAATTTAAACCCAATTACATGATTGCTGTACCCAGGCTGTGGGAATCGATTTATGAAGGAGTGCAGAAGCAATTCCGCTCACAACCAGCCAAAAAACAGAAATTAATTAAATTTTTACTGGAAATGAGCCAGAAGTACATTCAAGCGCGGCGAATTGCTCAAGGATTAAGTTTAGATCACATCAATGCCTCAGTCATTGAGCGCTCAAAAGCTAAAATAGCAGAGTTGGCTTTGTTACCATTTCATGCATTGGGAGAAAAATTAGTTTATGCCAAAGTGCGGGAAGCTACAGGTGGACGCATTAAGCAGGTAATTAGCGGTGGGGGTGCGCTTCCCAGACATATAGATAATTTTTTTGAAATTATTGGGGTAGAGATTTTACAAGGCTATGGTTTGACAGAAACCTCCCCAGTAACTCATGCGCGTCGTTCTTGGCGGAATTTGCGGGGTTCATGTGGACAACCAATTCCTGCTACAGAAGTAAAAATTGTGAATCCGGAAACTCGTCAGCCCCTCCCAGTAGGAGAACGGGGTTTAGTATTGCTCAAAGGGCCACAAGTTATGCAGGGCTATTACCAAAATCCCGAAGCGACAAAGAAAGTAATAGATGCTGAAGGTTGGTTTGATAGCGGTGACTTGGGTTGGGTGACTCCCGAAAATGACTTAGTGCTGACTGGTAGAGCTAAGGATACGATTGTATTAACCAATGGCGAAAATATCGAACCACAGCCAATTGAAAATGCTTGCTTGCGATCGCCCTACATTGATCAAATCATGCTGGTAGGACAAGACCAGCGCAGCATTGGTGCTTTGATTGTTCCCAATCTCGAAGCCTTGGAAAAATGGGCAGAAAGTCAAAATCTGAATTTCAGTACAGAGAATGATAATCTTACCGCCTCAGTTAGTCAAAAAGTTAACATAGAGAGTAAAATAATCCAGGATTTATTTAGGCAAGAGTTGAATCGGGAAGTGCAGAATCGTCCAGGCTATCGAGCCGATGATCGCATTGGCCCTTTCAAACTAATTCTGGAACCGTTTTCCATAGAAAATGGTCTGATGACACAAACCCTCAAAATTCGACGACACGTTGTCACAGAACGGTATCACGATATTATTGACGGAATGTTTGCCAAATAATTCCACTTGCAAACTAGTAAGAGTGAACGTGAAATTTTTATGGATGTCTCCAACCCGCAATTGCTTTTAAAACGTGGCGTTAATGTGAAAGTTATCGTCACTCCCCTCTGGAAAGAGGAAGTGCAACAGCAGCTACAGACTCAGATCAATCAACTAGATCAACAGCTGCAACAACTAGATGTTGAAGGACAAAGAGCAGTTGCTGCAATTCAAAAGCAAAGTTTACAACCACCAGGCCCCCAGACCCTCCAACAAATTGACAATATTCAACTTCAAGTCAATCAAAAGAAAAGTGAACTGCTAGAGCAGAAAAATCAGTTACTACAAAATCTTCAGCAAGTACAGTTTCTGGAGTTAGATCAAGAAGTCAACCAATTTCAAATGGAAGGCTTTTTCCGGGCAGAAATCGGGGATAACTTGATTAGCAAAATGCAGGTGGAAATCGTGCTACGAGATGGCGTTGTCGAAGAAATTCGCGGTGATATCTAAAGATTTAGTCATTAGTCATGGGCAATAACTAACGACAGGAGTTACTCAATTTATTTTGGGCTGGATTTCTAGAGAAACATTTTACCTGGGAGCCAGCCCAGATAATTTCCCAGATGGGGGGAGAACTCACTAAAAGCGATCGCCCAAAGCGGCTCATTTCTATGCGATATCTAATGGCACTCCCCGAATTATCTTTAGCCTGCTTGACTTGTGTAATCGTCACTAAGGCTTGATTAGGTTGAGGATAAGCCACCTCTACTTGACCTATTCTCGCCCCTGATGCCACCTCATCAAGAGCATTCAGAGCTAAAGTTGCAGGATCACTGCCTTGGAGTGCAGAATTGATACTTTCTAAAGGGATGGTTTGATAATGAGAACGCTCAGGGTAAGCCAGGAGTTCTGAAGATTGCTTTTCTACAGAAAATTTCTGCTGTTGCCCATTAGCAGTTCCAGTAATCAATGCCGATGGCTGATGCTGGATTACATACACCCCAGCAGTGGCAAAGACGCTGAGTATCAAAATTAAAAACAATTTGAACTTTGCCGACATAACACTATTAAAGGGGAATTTCAAACAGGTTAACGACCAATTTTGAATTCTAGATTTCGCTCTCACTCTTAGCCACTGCTAATAAGCAGCTTTTATACATTCCCAGTGGTGAGGAACATACCGATATAGCAATAATTTTAGTTGCTCTTGACTAACTATCCATAATTGCTATGTATATAGACATCACCCGACTCTTTAGGTTCCAATTGGGGCAAGAGGCTTCAAAGCAGAAGGTAATTTTCCTTTATCCCTCTTTTGACTCAATTTGTCACCAATCCCCAGACCCTTTCATAACCTAAAATTCTCGTGCCAAGATACAATTCGATCTGGCAACAGCTGTTAAAGTCCATAAAATTATTGATTCTGAAACCACCATTATGAGCATTCATGAAGTATTTATGCCGGCGCTGAGTTCCACCATGACAGAAGGGAAGATTGTCTCTTGGGTAAAATCGCCAGGGGATAAAGTGGAAAAAGGCGAAACAGTGGTGGTTGTAGAGTCCGATAAGGCAGATATGGATGTGGAATCCTTCTATGAGGGATTTCTAGCCCATATTATAGTCCCCGCTGGTGAAAGCGCCCCTGTTGGAGCAGCGATCGCTTACGTAGTAGAAACGGAAGCTGAAATTGAAACAGCAAAATCTCAAGCTAACCCAGGAAGCACTGCTGCTTCTGCTACACCCGCTTCCGTACCCGTCGCCGCTGCAACTGTCGCCACACCTGCCGCAGTCTCTCAAAATGGTTCTAACCACCGGGAAGGAAGGCTAGTAGTTTCACCCCGCGCCCGCAAATTGGCAAAAGAACTGAAAGTAGATTTAAATACCCTCCAAGGTAGTGGTCCCTACGGTCGGATTGTTGCCGAAGATGTGGAAACATCCGTTGGTAAAGTTAAGCAAACTCCTACTCCGGCTCCTGCTATTACCCCAGTCACTCCCATCGCCCCAGTGACATCTGTAGCAGATACAAAACCATCTCCTGCGCCTGTGGTCAACAGTGCCGTTCCTGGTCAAACAGTGCCGTTAACTACTCTGCAAAATGCAGTAGTACGGAACATGATGACCAGCCTATCTGTACCGACATTCCATGTCGGTTACACAATTACCACTGATGGATTAGACAAACTTTACAAGCAAATTAAATCTAAAGGGGTGACGATGACAGCGCTATTGGCGAAAGCTGTAGCGGTGACATTACAAAAACACCCTTTATTGAATGCCAGCTATTCAGACCAAGGAATTGTGTATCATTCCCATATCAATATTGCCGTTGCCGTAGCGATGGATGATGGCGGTTTGATTACACCAGTATTACAAAAAGCAGATGCAGTAGATATCTATTCTCTATCTCGCAATTGGAAAACTTTGGTTGATAAGGCTAGAGCTAAACAACTGCAACCAGAAGAATACAACAGTGGGACTTTTACCCTGTCTAACCTGGGAATGTTTGGTGTAGATACATTTGACGCAATTTTGCCACCTGGACAAGGTTCAATTTTAGCGATCGCTGCCTCTCGTCCGCAAGTAGTAGCCACTGCTGATGGTTTGCTTGGTGTGCGTCAACAAATGAAAGTTAATATTACCTGTGATCACCGGATTATTTACGGCGCTAATGCCGCAGCATTCCTGAAAGATTTGGCTAATTTGATTGAAACCGATCCTCAATCTTTGACACTTTAAGGAAAAACTTTAGAAACCAATAAATCTTACTTAATTTCAGACTTGGAGTTTTTTAAATTCCAAGTTTTTTTTATCAGCTATCGCACTGTAGATGTTGACTACTGTCAACTCAAGTTACTCTGAAAAGTAAGTGACAAAAGTTGACAACAAAATTAAACCAAAGACAACATGGTGACAGAGCATAGTTTAATTCTAGATTTAACAATTGTTTTAGTAAGTACAGCACTCGGTGGATTTGTAGCAAATCGGCTGCATCAACCTGTGATACTTGGTTATTTAGTCAGCGGATTTGCTATAGGCCCTTTTGGCTTCAAGTTATTAAGCAATATTTCTGACATTAAGTCCTTAGCAGAAATTGGTGTCGCTTTCCTGCTGTTTGCACTGGGTGTAGAATTTTCTTTAGCAGAATTAAAACGAGTTAAAGAAATTGCCATCAAAGGTAGTTTACTGCAAATTGGATTGACAATTGCTTTAGTAACACTAGTAACATCAATTACAGGTTGGGCTGCGGGAATCACACAAGGAATCTTCTTAGGAGCAGTTTTATCTCTTTCTTCCACAGCAATAGTATTAAAAACACTCACAGAAAGGGGTGAAACTAATACAGTGCATGGGCAAATTATGCTGGCCATTTTAATTACCCAAGATTTAGCATTGGGTGTAATGTTAGCAATACTTCCTGCTTTGAAACAACCTGAAAATATTGCTATAGCACTAGGATTTGCTCTTCTTAAAATTGCACTTTTTGTAATAGTCGCAATTATCTTGAGTCGGTGGATAGTACCCCATATTTTAAGTAATATTGCCGCTACCGAAAGTAATGAATTATTTCTGTTAGTTGTAATTGCCTTATGTTTAGGAGTGGCATTAATAACTGAACGTTTAGGTCTTTCAATTGCGATGGGGGCATTTGTCGCTGGTTTAATGATTTCTGAAATTGATTATGCTGATCAGGCATTAGCAAAAATTTTACCGTTGCGAGATACATTCGCAAGTCTGTTTTTTGCATCAATTGGAATGCTAATTGATCCTGCTATCCTTATCAATAATTTTGGACTAATATTAGAACTTGTAACTTTAGTCATGCTGGGTAAAGCAGCAATTATTTTAGTCATTGTTCTCAAGTTTGGCTACTCTCTAAAAAATGCCATTATAGTCAGTTTTGGTATCAACCAAATTGGAGAATTTTCTTTTGTATTATCCTTAGTAGGTTTAAAATTAGGACTGATATCTCAACAAACCTATTCTTTATTATTAGGAACAACAGCAATTACACTCCTACTCACTCCTTTATCGCTCAATGTTGCACCTTTAATTGCAGATAGTTTGAATAAAAACCCCTTCCTAGCAAAGTTATTACAACGCTTTTCTACACCAAAAACAATATCTATGCCAGAAATAATTACTGGTCACGTAGTAGTAGCCGGTTACGGTAGAGTGGGGCAAGTAATTGTCAACATATTACAAAGCGAAGGATATCCAGTTTTAGTAATTGAAAACAGCGAAGCATCTGTACAAAGACTACGAATGCACAAAATACCTTACATTTTCGGAGATGCCGATTCTGAATTAGTATTAGAAAAAGCACATTTAGAAACTGCCAAAGCTTTAGCAATTGCCCTTCCAGATCCTGCCAGCACTCGCTTACTTCTGAAAATTGCTTTGACTATTGCACCTCATTTAGATGTAATTGCTCGCTCACACAGTAACAAAGAAATTGACCTCTTAACCCAAATGGGTGCTAAAGAAGTAGTACAACCTGAATTTGAAGCAGCATTAGAGTTAGGAAATCATTTACTAAAAACCTTGGGTGCAGCAGAAAGTTATATCCAAACTGTTATCAAAACTATTCGCAAAGATAGATATTTAAGTGTTAGACCTGAGCAAGAATAGACATCTTTTAAAAATTATCAGCTATATAGCGGTTCTCGGTTGAGTGAGATACAAAAACCCCACCCCCAACCCCCTCCCCGCAAGCGAGGAGAGGGCTATGATGTAGCTTATTCAAGTGTATACCGCTATAAACTCCCCAATTTTATCCCTACTCTCAGCGTTCCTCTGCGCTAACCTCCGCGTACCTCTGCGTTTAAAAATAAAAAAGGTGGGCATTGCCCACCCTACAAATTTAACCTTTGACACAAAGAACTTGTTTAAGAGTTGCCACTATTTCCACCAAATCAGCTTGATTTTCCATCACTTGCTCAATGGGTTTATAAGCACCAGGAATTTCATCAATAACACCTGCATCTTTACGGCATTCTACACCCTGAGTTTGTTCAATCAAATCATCAAGTGTATAGACATTTTTTGCCTTACTTCTGGACATCAAACGCCCTGCACCATGAGAGCAGGAGCAAAAACTATGAGCATTACCTTTACCTTTGACAATGAAAGATTTTGCTCCCATTGAACCAGGAATAATCCCATAATCTTCTGTTTGAGCGCGAACTGCACCTTTACGAGTTACATACACATCTTCGCCAAAATGTACTTCTTTTTCTGCGTAGTTGTGATGACAATTTACCTCTAATAAAGGTTTGCTTATTTTTCCCCCTGTAAGATGTTTTTCGACAATTTTTTTAAATCGTGACATCATCACATCACGGTTAAAATGGGCATAATTTTGCGCCCATTGTAAATCTTGCCAATATGCTTGAAATTCTGGTGTACCAACTACAAAGTGAGCTAAATCTGGATCTGGTAATTTATTACCTGCCATTTTTGCTAATTCTTTGGCGGTATTAATATGGCATTGTGCGAGTTTATTACCAATATTTCGTGAACCAGAATGCAACATTAACCAAACTTGATTTTCTGTGTCGAGACATATTTCGATAAAGTGATTCAATTTGTTACGGATTGCTGGTTAAGCAATCGATCAAGTCATTTCTGCTTGATTCTATACCTTCAAATTCGGTATAGTTCGGAGTACACCTTCATCCTAAATATATATATTAGGATGCCCAAGTCCCTCTACTCTCTACGGGGCGTTTTACCGCTTCCCTCGGTATTAGCAGGTAAATATTTAAAATTTTACCCATTCGCAGCTTTCACCGATTTGGACGAGTTTTTAATCTTACATTACTGTAAGATGGGGCAATCTTTCACCCCCACCAAGAGAACCCATTTGTTTCATTGCTTTGCTTTCTAAATCTTGCACACCACGATGCAAGTTAGCAAAATCGCGCCAACGTTGCCAGTTAGTTACTGCTTTTTCTACATCTTTGTTTTCATTAAATCCTGTGGGAATTGCAGCTTCAATATCTAGGCGAATTTTCTTGAGTTTGCCTTCTAGTTGTTCACCTGTAAATGGTGTTTTGATGGCACTCATACCACAACCTAAATCTACGCCCACAGCAGCAGGAATAATGGCATCTTTGGTGGCAATGACTGAACCAACTAAAGCACCTTTTCCTAAATGCACATCGGGCATTAAGGCAACGTGTTTAAATACAAATGGCAAGGAGGCAACGTTCTTGGCCATTTTGGTTTCATCTGAGCCTAATGAATGATTTGCCCAAGATAAAACGGGTGATGGTGTGTTAATTTCTAATTGTTCGTAGGGCATAATTTGAGTTTTGGATTTGAGATTTTGGATTGGGAAAATTCATAGATAGACTATTTGCGGAATTGCCAACACAATAGTGTATATAGCGGTTCTCAGTTGAGTAAGATACAAGAACCCCACCCCCAACCCCCTCCCCGCAAGCGATGAGGGGACTATGATGTATCTCATTCAAGTGCATACCACTGTATTACTAGTATAAATTTAGACGTTACATAGAATATTTCCAAATTGCTGTAACTTATTTGTAATACAAAAGTAATATGCTTGTCAAGCGATCGCTCACATTAACAGACACCAGAATGGATAATAATAATTTTCAGGATATTGCTTCTTCAGTGTTTGGCATAGTGGCATGAGTTTAAAGGCAGTTCTGTTCGATTTTAATGGTGTGATTATTAAAGATGAGCCGATTCATCTGAAACTGATAGATGAGATTCTGGTGGAGGAAAATATTCAACCCCAAAGGGTGCAAGAGCGTCAAGCTTCTCTGGGAAGGAGCTATCGCGCTTGTTTTCAAGACTTGCTGAAAAATCGTGGTAGAGTTGCAACCGAGGAGTATTTGATTCAGTTGCTCAACCGCAAGGCTCAGGCTTATGTGCAGGAATTGGAGAAATTAGAAAAACTGCCTTTGTATCCGGGAATAGATGACTTAATTTTTCAGGTGCGATCGCAAAATCTTAAACTAGGGTTAGTTAGTGACGCTCTTTGTCAAGAAATAGAATTTGTGCTAGAACGTGGCAAACTGGCTGAATATTTTCAGATTATTGTTACTGGGGATGACACTAACACTAGTAAACCCCAACCAGAAGGTTATCTGCTGGCGGTAGAACGCTTTAATCAAAAGTTTGTAGAATTAAACTTGCAACCCCAAGAATGTTTAGCGATTGAAGATACTCCAGCGGGTATTCAAGCAGCAAAACGCGCCCAGATGCAAGTAGTTGGTGTAGCCCATACTTACCCTTTTCATATGCTTCAGCGTCAAGCCAACTGGACTGTAGATTATTTGACTGATTTGGAATTGGAACGGGTACAGGAGGTGTATTTGCAAAAAGATGTGAAATCTGCCGTGCCTGAGTGTTAAGATAGAGTACGTCTGTCAGAGTTTGCTACTCTGCACTCACAAGGGGAATTAGCTCAGTTGGTAGAGTGCTGCGATCGCACCGCAGAGGTCAGGGGTTCGAGTCTCCTATTCTCCATTGTACATATGTACATTAACTAATTATTTGTCACTGTTAACAGATTGATGTCATTTTTAACAAATTAATTGTCACTTTGACTTATTCTTGTTTTTTAAACTGATGTTAACAGATTAATTGTCCTTAATTTTCCGATCAAGCTACTATACACACCTGATGCTGTGTACGATCGCAGCACTCCTTTCAACCCACCTTAATTTTAAAACACAATTCTAATTCATTAGGCTTTGAAACACAATGCAAAAATATTATGCCAGCTTTCAACCCACCCCACTCCGGGAGGGGTGTTGAAACTTCAGAATCACAAGGTTGCGCTGGTGTAAAACCGTGCAGGTTGCCCCATGAAGCGCGGATCATTTTTCAAAGGTTCACACAGTTCTTTGACTAAGTAGGTTAACAGAAAAATTTAAAGGTATGTGAAGAAAAGTAAAATCGCCCAAAGCTCTCTTCCTGTTCCCTGTTAAGAGTTCCCTGTTCCCTTGCCCCAACGACAATTTTTAACGCCCTCCTACTTATACCTGTGGGGTGTTTACCTTGTTGTCGCCACGTTTCAAATTCTGGGTGTTTACCAATTTGACTCAGTAATTCGTTAATCAGTGGCGTGTTTTTCTCTGCCATCAACTGCCATAGCTGTTGACGGGTGGATTCACTGGCTACTAAACGACACTGAATAGTGATTTGGCTCATACCTAATAAACATATTTGTCTAATACTAACATATTTGTATTATAACTGCTTTCTGTAAAATGTTTTTATGCAAGAAACATTTTTCACAAGTAAGGAAGCGGCTCAAATTACAGGTTGTACTCTCCGTCAGATCCAGTATTGGCGAGAGAAGGGGATTGTTGTGCCTGTCATTAGTGATACAGGAACAGGACGCAGTATTTATTACTCCAGGTCTAATCTGGTGGAACTGGCTGCTTTGGTATATTGGTTGTCTACGGGGATAAGCTTTGATATTGCCTGTGAAACCCTCAAAAGGCTGAAGGCACAAGAGCCGGAGTTGTTTATTTCAGGTAAGGGTAAGCGGTTTATGCTGTTGTTATCAGCACAGGATAAGTCGCTTTCTCTAGTAGAATTTGACAGGAAAAGAGCGATCGCATTCCTGGATGAAGGTAAAGCTGTTATTCCCGTGTGGTTAGATGTTATTTATCAGAACTTAGCAAGTAGGTTAGCTAAATAGAGTCATGTCCAGCGACAATAGGCTTTGCATTTACGCTAATCTGTTAATTGCATAAGACTTTTGTTTATTTTTATAAGTATCCAGGCTACTGCCTTTATGAGAAAAATTACCCTATCTCAGTTAGAACGTCACCTCTTTGCTGCTGCTGACATCCTGCGTGGCAAGATGGATGCTTCTGAGTATAAGGAGTATATCTTTGGAATGCTCTTTTTAAAACGCTGTTCTGATGTGTTTGAGGAGCAGTATGAGCAGATTATTGAAGCGAATAAAGCAAAAGGTAGAACGGAAGCAGAAGCAAAACAACGTGCTGAATCACCTGTTTATTATGATGGAACTTTTTTTGTCCCAGAAAGAGCGCGTTGGAGTTATATCGAAAAAGAATTACATAGTGATGTTGGTAATGGCTTAAATAAAGCTTTGGGTTATTTAGAAAATGAAAACCCGATTTTAGAAGGCGTTGTTAGCCACATTGATTTTAATAAAACAGCAGGTAAAACCAGAGTTTCTGACCAAAAATTGCGGGACTTAATTCGGCATTTTAGTAAAAATCGTCTCCGCAATGAAGATTTTGAATTTCCTGATTTGTTGGGTGCAGCTTATGAGTATTTGATTAAACATTTTGCTGATTCAGCAGGTAAAAAAGGCGGCGAATTTTATACCCCCCGTGATGTAGCGCGGTTAATGGTGCGATTACTGAAACCACAACAGGGAATGCGGATTTATGATCCCTGTGTAGGTTCAGGAGGTATGCTGATTCTCTCCAAAGAATATGTAGAAGAACATCAAGGAAATGCCAAAAATCTTAGTCTTTATGGACAAGAAGCTAATGGTGGAGTTTGGGCAATTTGCAAAATGAATATGATTTTGCATGGCATAGTTACTGATGAGAAAGCCATTCAAAATGATGATACTATTGCTAATCCACTACATTTAGAAGGTGGGGAACTAATGCGTTTTGATAGGGTAATTAGTAATCCCCCATTTAGTCAAAATTATTCAACTGATGGATTAAATTTTAAGGAGCGTTTCCGTTTTGGGTTTTGTCCTGAAAATGGTAAAAAGGCAGATTTGATGTTTGTTCAACACATGATAGCGGTGTTGCGAAATACGGGAATGATGGCAACGGTAATGCCTCATGGTGTGTTGTTTCGGGGCGGAGTAGAAAAGGAAATCCGCCAGAAATTTATTGAAGATGATTTATTAGAAGCGGTGATTGGTTTACCGCCAAATTTGTTTTATGGAACTGGTATTCCTGCTTGTATTTTAGTAATGAGAGGTTCAAAAGCAGCAAAACCTCAAGAACGTCAAGGTAAGGTTTTATTTATTAATGCTGATGCTGAATTTCAATCAGGTAGAGCGCAAAATTTCCTGAAACCTGAACATATTGAAAAAATTGTTTCCTCGTTTGAGGCGTTTGTAAATGTTCCTGGTTATGCAGCAGTAGTTACTAAGCAACAGTTAGCTGAAAATGATTACAACTGCAATATTCGCCGTTATGCTGATAATGCACCACCGACCGAACCCCATGATGTGAGAGCGCATCTTTTAGGAGGTGTGCCTAAAACGGAAGTGGCAGCTAAACAAGAACCTTTTATTGCTCATGGTTTTGAACCCAGTGCTTTTTTTGTAGAAAGAGATCAAAATTATTTCGATTTTTTACCAACTCTCACAGAACGTAGTCAAATTAAAGATTTTGTAGAATCATATCCAGGTATAGCGCAGCAGGAAAAAAGCCTAAAAGATGCTTTTTTGAATTGGTGGGAAATTCACGAAAACCAATTATTACAGTTACCAGAAACTAAAGATTTAATGAAAGTTCGTGCTGATTTTCTGACATCTTTTAGGGGCGTATTGCAATACGTCCCTAGACAAACTGGTAGCCGTTACAGTAGAAATGGTAGAACACATCCGTCAAGAAATTAGCATAGTTGATTTCTGGAGAAACGCCCATGCTCAAAACCTATTGCGGGGGTGGATTGTCCGATTCTTAGATGACGAAGATGTGATACCCTTTTCTCGACAACAGGCAGTGAGCGATCGCATCCTAGAATTAGCCAAACACCTTCATGGGAAATTAACCATAATATGAGTAAATCCCTGGTAATTGATGATTTGTACTTTGTATTAAATCGGAGTAACAAACGAAAAACAGTAGGTATTACCATTGACCGAGGTGGAGAATTAATCGTCAATGCTCCTTATGATTGTCCTTTGGAAATAATTGAGCAAATTGCCTTAGAGAAACGCTTTTGGATTTACACGAAATTAGCAGAAAAAGAATTACTTTCCCAAAATCAGTCAGAGAAAGAGTTTGTCAACGGTGAAGGATTTTATTATCTAGGTCGCAGCTATCGCTTATTATTAATATCAACAAAATCTCCCACTCCTTTACGTCTTTACCAAGGTAGATTTATGCTTAGGTCTAATGAACAAGACCATGCCAGAAAGCATTTTATTCATTGGTACACACAACACGCGGAACTTTGGTTACAACGTTGGGTTTACCTATTCTCTCCCAGACTTAGCGTAGCTCCCAGCATCATAAAAATCCGAGACTTGGGTTTTCGTTGGGGGTCATGTGGTAGTGACGGAAATCTTTATTTTCACTGGTTAACTATTCTCTTACCACCCCGAATAATAGAATATATTATTGTTCATGAATTAGTGCATTTACATGAATCACACCACAATGAACAGTTTTGGAAGTACATAGAGCGGGTTTTGCCGGATTTTGGATTGAGGAAGCAGTGGTTAGCTGAAAATGGTAGTCGCTTCGTAGTATGAGAGGCGAAAAAAACTTCTAATTTTTTTAAAATTTATGGTTTCTGTATTTAGAGCCAATGAGTAAATAGCAAAAGAACACATAGAGCTTAATTATGATGAGAGAGATAGCTGTTGTTGTAAATAAACAATAATTTCTTGTTGATTATTTTTAAAGTTAGGAAACTGTTTTTCACAAACTTTAGAGAATTTTCTTAAAACTTTTTTACTGATTTGGCTTTCATCTTGAAAAATTGCTATCGGGTAAAAATTATTTTCCCATTTTTCAAATTGAAATAAAGAAATAGTAGTATCTCTCACTTTATTATCATTAGGCAGTGCATAAATATATAAAGGTCTTTCTAAATTATTAATATAACAATCAACTTCATAAACTCCTTCTCGATCATGTTGATGATCATACCATTCAAATGTATATCTATTTTTAGGAACATTTTTTTCAATTAAAGCCCTAAAATCTTCATAGAAAGTAGATTTAACTCTTTCCCTAGAAAGATAACTAATATCAGATATTTTTAGTAAAGCTTGAGAAAATCTAAATAAAGCATCTCCATATTCATCTTCACTGATTCTAATAATTAATTCACCATATCTATCTTCTACTTGAAACTCCTGTAACGCATAATCAATAAGTTCTCTGCGTGTACCAGTTGCCAAGTCAATAGGATCAATTCTATAACTTAAATGTAAATAAGTATGTCCTTCATCTGAAAGTAACCAAGTTCCTCTTTCTTTTTTGAAAACAATAGCTAAGTGATCACCATCATCAAAACGAAATGGTGTAAAGACACGAAACCGATCTTTACCTTCTTCTAAAAGGCGTATTTCTTCACAAACCTTCCTTTTGAATTCCTGTGTAATTGCTTCTGTAATCATAGTATCCACTTAGCGGAAAAGCTCTAGCTGGGGATTATTAGGTAAAATAAAAGCACAATCTTCTACCATACAATCTAATGCTTCCCCATAATTAGTAAATCTCTCTGTTGGTTGTGCATATTTATCTTCTTCTCCACTTCCATAATTTTGATAACGCGAGTATGATCACACTGCCAAACTTGGTTGCTGTATTCTACTTGTAAATCTTTTCCATCACGGGTTTTTACTGATAAACGTGAACCTCGCCAACCAGGACTGCGAATGCTTTTTGCCTTTTCTTGCTTTTCAATCACAGGTTCAAGAATACGGTAAACAGTCATGTGTGAAGGAGGTTTAACACCTAGATCATCTGCTCTAACCTTTACTCTGACTGCTACTTGTTGGCGACTCATGCGTTTGCCACCCTTATTTCCTTCTTTGTAAGTCTTAAGAATAAACTCCTGCCAATTTTCATCAACTCGGTGCTTACCCTTATCAACCCGTTCAGTTTGCGTTAGACCAACTAAGCCTTCTTCTTCCCATTTATCAATCAGTCGTCTTACTGTTCGCACTGATTTACCCAGTTTTACTGCTGCTTCTTTGAGTCTTTGAGCATAAGTAGTGCGATCGCCTGCTTCTAACAGGCTTTGAATAACCTCCATTTTTAGTTTTGCTTCGCCAGAAAGTTCCGACACAAGAACTTGAGTTTCTTTGCCGATGCTACTTTCATTTCCCAAATTGCCCGGTGTTAAAGGTGTTTTATTCCTCATATACATTAATGTTTAATTACAACATATCTGTATATCATAGAGCAAAAGTGACATTTAATGTGTGAAATTTTAAGAAGTAGAGTAGTTTACATGGATTTTGGGAATTGACACTTAAATTGTTAATTTAATCTTTTCTGACAATTAATTTGTTAAAAACATTTTCAGAAGATGATTAGAATTTATAACAACTAAACCCTGCTATAATCCTTGTTATAGAAGGGTTTCAATAGTTTTTATTGTTTGTGACAATATTCTGTTAACTTGTCAAATAATTAGTTAATGTACACTTGCTTCCCGTAGGGTATTGCCCCTACAATCAAAGATGTAAGGTGATACTATGTAGTAAATTCAGGAGATTTTTCCATGAATCTTGAGCAAGCTGTGTTAGAAAAGTTACGCCATTTACCTGTTGATAAACAACAGCAATTATTAGATTTTGCGGAATTTTTGTCTCAAAAAATGACTCTTAAAACTCCTTTACAGAATGTTAGAGGATTATGTGCTGATTTAAAAGTAGATATTAGTGAAGAAGATATTTATCAAGCGCGTCAAGAAATGTGGGGTAATTTTCCAAGGGATATAATTTAATGACATCAGTGGTTGCAGATACACATACTTTAATTTGGTACGTTTTTGATTTACAGAGATTATCAGAAGCTGCATTAACAGCATTAGAACAAGCAGTTAATACAGGTAATCCTATTTATATCTCAGCTATTACGGTTATAGAAATTGCTTATTTAGTTGAGAAGGGACGCTTTGCAGAAGAGGTATTAACACGAATTTTAAATGCTTTGGATGATCCCAATGTAGGTATTATACTTGTACCTTTGGATCGTAATATTTCAGGTGCAATTCGACAAATTGATCGGGTAACAGTTCCTGATATGCCTGATAGAATTATTGCAGCTACGGCGTTTTCTTTGGGTATTCCTTTAGTTACTCGTGATTTGAGGATTCAAGCTTTAACCACTATTAAAACTATTTGGTAGAAAAGCGACAAGATACCAGGGATATAGGATTTTTAAAACTTTGCTTGACAGTCACACGGCATGAAGCCGAATTTTGTCCCTGGTTTATATTTAGTATATCATTTTTAGAGCAATTGGTAAATGATATCTTAAAGCAAGATCGGCAAGTTGCTGAGATTAAATTAATTTTGGGGTAGGGGCAATTCATGAATTGCCCCTACAAATATACAAATAATATGAGTGAAGTTTATCCTTTAGTTACCTTGGGCAATGTTATTAATTACAGAAAGGAATTTGTACAAATTGATGATACTAAAACTTATAAAAGATGTCGTGTAAAACTTCACGCACAAGGAATTATTCTAAGAGATATCTTAAAAGGTGCTGAAATTAAAACAAAAAAACAACAAGTTTGTAGAAAAGGTGAGTTTTTAGTAGCTGAAATTGATGCTAAAATAGGCGGTATTGGTATTGTCCCTGAAAATTTAGATGGCGCAATTGTCAGCAGTCATTATTTTTTGTTTGAAATTAATGAATCTTTAATAAATAAGCAGTTTTTAAACTTTTTTATTCGTACTCCTATATTTCGTGATCAAATTGCTGCTCAAGGTTCTACTAATTATGCTGCAATACGTCCCAGTGATGTACTAAGTTATTCAATTCCCCTACCACCACTAGAGGAACAACGGCGGATAGTGGCGCGGATTGAGGAATTGGTGGGGAAAATTGAGGAAGTGCGATCGCTTCGTCAACAAGCACTTGAAGAAACAGAAGCTTTACGGGTATCAAGTGCTAAAGCCATTTTAGCTGAAATAGCTCCATTAGGTACACAACCCTTACAAGAGTTGGTAAATGTTCAAGGAGGAGGTACTCCATCTAAGCAAAATCCTTTTTTCTGGGAAGGTTCAATACCTTGGATATCCCCCAAAGATATGAAGAGTAGAGAAATTAATGATTCTATTGATCATATATCAGAAGAAGCAACTCATAAATCACCAGCAAAGCTACTGCAACCTAGCTCAGTTTTAATTGTTGTAAGAGGGATGATTCTTGCTCATACAGTTCCTTCAGCAATCCTACGAGTACCAGCCGCTATTAACCAGGATATGAAGGCACTATTGCCAAATGAAAAAATAACACCTGAGTTTTTATGCAGTGTTTTCTGGACGTTGAATGATTTACTTCTTGAACTCGTAGAAAAATCTACTCACGATACGCGGAAGTTAGAAACACCAAAACTTTTAAATTTCAAAATTCCAGTTCCACCCCTCCCTGAACAACGCCGCATAGTCGCCTACCTCGACGAACTCCAAACCAAAATAGATACAATGAAAAAACTCAGAGAAGAAGCAATAAAAGAACTTGATGCCATTTTACCTTCCATACTCGATAAAGCATTTAAGGGTGAATTATGAACCAAATCAGTAGGACGAAAAAAATGGATTTAGTAAAATGTGATATCTACGATGAGATATGCTAACGCTTTCCATCTCCTAAATTTTTTCTGACATTCTACCATCTCCCCAAACCCCACAACATCAGAACTTTAAACCTAGCCCGACAGTTAGGACACTCAGACAGCAGCCTTTACCCTCTCGGTAGACAAGGAGTGTCCTAAAAAGTAGTAGAGTGAAAAATGCATCTAGTAGCGTTAGCATCTTGACAAAATCACCTGTGCGAAAAATAGTTATAGCCGGCAACTGGAAAATGTTCAAAACCCGGTCAGAGTCCGAAGACTTTTTACGCGGATTTCTGCCCCACTTGGAGGAAACACCCTCGGAACGAGAAGTGGTACTGTGTCCTCCCTTCACTGACTTAAGCGTCATGTCCAAATATTTGCACGGTAGCCTGATCCAACTGGGCGCACAAAACGTCCATTGGGAAGAAAATGGAGCCTATACGGGTGAAATTTCTGCTTCCATGCTGACAGAAATTGGTGTGCGCTATGTCATCGTTGGTCATAGCGAAAGACGGCAATATTTTGGCGAAACCGACGCAACCGTTAACCTACGTCTCAAAGCCGCCCAAAAGCATGGACTTATCCCCATTCTCTGTGTTGGTGAAACTAAACAACAACGGGACGCAGGGGAAACCGAAAAACTGATTACCACTCAGTTAGAAAAAGACTTAGTGGATATTGATCAAAATAATTTGGTCATTGCTTATGAACCAATTTGGGCCATAGGAACTGGTGACACTTGTGAAAGCAAAGAAGCGAATCGGGTAATTGGCTTAATTCGCTCTCAGTTGACTAATCCTAACGTCTCCATTCAATACGGCGGTTCAGTCAAGCCAAATAATATTGATGAAATCATGGCTCAACCAGAAATTGACGGCGCTCTCGTGGGAGGTGCAAGTCTAGAAGCTGATAGTTTTGCCAAAATTGTCAATTATCAGTAGAACGCCATTTACAACTTTTTAACAAATCAATTTAGTTCGTTAAAACGGACTTTGCCTATTAGCCTCGGAATTCATTCCGAGGCGGGATTGTAACTTATGTCAAACCAATTAATGATTCGAGAACGCTGTTTTATCTGGGGACAGCGAACTTATCTCATGGGCATTTTAAATGTCACCCCTGACAGCTTTAGTGATGGTGGTAAATTTAACACAGTTTCCGCCGCTTTAAACCAAGCGCAAGCAATGGTAGCCGCTGGTGCTGACATTATTGATATCGGTGGTCAATCAACTCGACCAGGTGCAGAACAAATCACCCTCACACAAGAACTTGACCGGGTGCTGTCGGTTTTACAAGTAATTCGACCAGAGATTGCAATTCCTATTTCTGTAGATACAACCAGAGCCAATGTAGCTAAGGCTGCTGTATTATCTGGAGCCGATATCGTCAATGATATTTCTGGCGGTACATTTGACCCAGAAATGTTGTCAACAGTAGCTAATTTAGATGTGCCAATTATGTTAATGCACATCCGGGGAACTCCCCAGACGATGCAACAACAAACTGATTATCAGGATTTGATAGGGGATATTTATAGCTTTTTATCTCAGCAAATAAATGCCGCAATTGCTGCGGGGATTCAACATGACAAAATCATTATTGATCCTGGTATTGGTTTTGCTAAAAACTATGAGCAAAATTTAGAAATTTTTCGCCGTTTGCAAACATTAAAAATGCTTAATTGTCCAATACTCGTAGGAGCTTCTCGTAAAAGTTTTATTGGTAAGATTTTAAACCAACCAGATCCCCAAGCCAGAGTTTGGGGAACAGCAGCGGCTTGTAGTGCAGCCATTTTTAATGGTGCTGATATCCTCCGAGTTCACGATGTCTCAGAAATGCGTCAAGTTGCCCTAGTGGCTGATGCTATCTACCGACAAGTTACAGGTGACAGGTGACTAATGGAGAGACACGGAGACACGGAGACGCGGAGACACGGAGACACGGAGATAGGGAGATAGGGAGATAGGGAGAGAATAATTATTACCAATGACCAATCACCAATGACTAATGACTAATGACCAATGACTAATGACTAATGACTAATGACCAATGACTAATGACTAATGACCAATGACTAATGACTAATGACTAATGACCAATGACTAATGACTAATGACTAATGACCAATGACTAATGACTAATGACCAATGACTAATGACTAATGACCAATGACTAATGACTAATGACTAATGACCAATGACTAATGACTAATGACCAATGACTAATGACTAATGACTAATGACTAATGACCAATGACTAATGACTAATGACCAATGACTAATGACTAATGACCAATGACTAATGACTAATGACTAATGACTAATGACTAATGACTAATGACTAATGACTAATGACTAATGACCAATGACTAATGACTAATGACTAATGACTAATGACTAATGACCAATGACTAATGACTAATGACCAATGACTAATGACTAATGACCAATGACTAATGACTAATGACCAATGACTAATGACTAATGACCAATGACTAATGACTAATGACCAATGACTAATGACTAATGACTAATGACTAATGACTAATGACTAATGACCAATGACTAATGACTAATGACTAATGACCAATGACTAATGACTAATGACTAATGAACTTTTAATTAGCACCATTACCGTTCCCAGAAGTTTTGATGTTTTCTTCGTGAGTTACTGACTCAGCAATCAACTCCTGAAACATATCTGTGGAGTTAGCTGGATCTACAAAAACAATTTTGGCGTTATTACTTGCACTAAGCTTTTGGCTGGCTTGTACGTAATCTTGAGCGACAAGATACCGGAGAATTTCCTTAGTTTCAGGATGAGAACGTAAGACTTCACCAATAATCTCCATAGAAGTCCTGGTTCCTTCAGCTTTTTTAATCGCTGCTTGTCGTTCCCCTTCTGCTTCGGAAATCAAGGCATTTTTCTTAATTTCTGCCGCTTGTTGCTCTTGCATTGAGTTCCTTACACTTTCCGGCGGTGTAATTCTCTGAATATCTAACCGGATAATTTGGACTCCCCAATCGTTTGTAATTGGATTTAACTGGTCTAATATGGTTTTGTCCATGTCGGCTCTGGACATATTGGTAGCGTCTAAGGTGTTCTGGGCAATAACTTCCCGTAGCGTAGTTGTAGTTAAGTTTGACAATGCTTGTTGAAGATCATCAATTGCATAAAAGCTTTTTTCAATATTTATGATGCGCCAATACACAACAGCATCTACTTCTAGGTAAATACCATCTTTAGTAATCACATTCTGAGGCTTGATGTCTAAAACTTGCTCCCGTGTTGTATCTTCCATGACAATCTGATCAAGGAAGGGAACAATAAAGTTGAGTCCAGGTTTAAGTTTTCGATGGAACCGCCCCAAGCGTTCCACAAGGGCTTCATTCCCTTGATTAATCATTTTTGCAGATCCCAAGGCATAACCGATAAGCGCTAAAACTATAGCAATAATTGGCTCCATATATGCTCCTATTCAGCGTTGGGCAAAATTAATTGTTGAGGTTATGCTAACAGCGTATATTAACTGTAAGTAAAATGGTTTGAAAGTGTAATTTTTTAACAAGCAAGATAAGCAAACGGTCATACTATAAGCGATCGCTATTAAAGCACTTTACTCACCAGCTGGCAATATACCGTTTCAGTTGTTGATACAAATGGGGTGACGCGGAGATGGGGAAATGGGGAGATGGGGAGACGCGGAGATGGGTAGAGTATTTATCTTTCTTCTTCCTACCTTCTGCCCCCTGCCCCCTGCCTTCTGCCCTACACATCTGGGTTGTTTCGCAATCTTATAAAAGTTCAAATCTCAGGCGTTTTGAGTATATCTCACGCACATCTACTTAAATTTCTGTTACAAAAATTAATTAAAAATTACTTATCCCTTTCGGGAACCGTAGGCTCTATTACGAATTACAAATTACAAATTACATCATTTTATTTAATCAAAAGGGGGAATTAATCAGCCCCCCTCTTTACGGACTTAAATTAACTTAGAGTCCAAAAAACCTGAGGAAATTAAAGATAATACCTAAAGGCCCAGCGACAGTACCCAATGTATCACCAGTCTTAGCAATACCAGAACGGCCAACTACCACAACATCATTATTGCGAAGTATAGGATTGGTGTCGTCATTAATGCCTTTTGAGAAATCTATCTTGACTACACGCTTAGTGACAGTACCATTAGGATTGAGGCGAATTAAATCTACAGCAGCACTACTAGCTCTAGCATCATTAAAGCCACCAGCAGCCAGCAACGCCTGATTTAAAGAACTATTCGGCTGTAAATCTGTTAATCCAGGTTTTTTAACTTCTCCAACCACACCAACTTGAATTTTGGTCGGTGACAAAGTAGTAGTAGCTAATTCAGTTGCTTCTGCGGTGCTAATCGCCGTGGCAGTAGGGACAACAATTGTATCTCCATCTTGCACAACCGCGTCTTGATTAAGATCACCAGTCTGCAATAATTCCCAAAGATTGATATCTATAGTTTGTTCAGTACCAGTTCGCGTCGGTCGGCGTAATTTGATAGTTCTCACATCTGCTTGTGATGTAATTCCTCCCGCTAGTTGCAGCGCCCGCATTACCGTTGGTAAACCGGTACCGGCTCCATCTGTACCGCCAGCGGTGACAAGATAAGAACCAGGACGGTAAACTTGACCAGTAATTGCAACTGTGCGGGGTGCAGTTTGACTGGCAGCAAAGTTAGCAGAAAATAAATTGCGTGCTTCTGCAATGTTGAAGCTTGTAGCAGTGGGTACAACTAAGGTGTCTCCATCCCGTAAGGTAATATCCTGGGGTATTGTACCTGTTTGGGTGAGTTCCTTTAAGTTGAAACTGACAATCTGCTCGCCCGAACGTCCTACTTTACGCCGTAATTGCACTTTAGTCACATCGGCTGCTAGTGTTACCCCTTGGGCTGTAGTTAATGCAGCTAATATAGTTGGGTATTGTACTCCTGGGGTATTTCCGCTGCCTCCTTGTAAGTTGAGAGTGTAAGCCCCTGGTCGTGTCACCTCTCCAGCTACAAAAACATTGATGGGACGAGGTGACAACAAATTGACGGAAATCAAAGGACGTTTAAGAAAGCGAGCATATCTTCTAGCTATTTCGTCCGCAGCCTGTTCTGTTGTTAATCTAAGAACGGATACACTGCCTATTAAAGGTAGATTAATTGCCCCACCGGGAGGAACTTGGTATTCTCCTGTATATTCTGGTACTTCAAATACATTGACGCGGATAACATCGCCGCCGCCTAATAAGTAATCTGTAGATATATTTGAGCTTGATGATGTTGGTGATTTTTGAGCTAGGCTAACAGATGGCAAAGCGATATTGAGAGTTGTTAGCAAAACTACAGATGTAGTTGAATGAGTTAAAAATTTCCACAAATTTATATTAAGCATATTTACCTGAGATTATGAAACTACTATCTGTGAAGTACTGTCTAGACATTTTACCGTTGACTATACTTAAATATTCAAGTTCCCCGACACTGTTCTTTTCTGAAAAATCCTGGATTTTCCGGATATAACGTAGGAATTGATTTTGAATTTTTAGTAAAGTTAATTTAAAGCTAAATGAGTTTGAAGGCATGGATTGTCAATGATTAGACCAAGGATTGTCAAAATAGTCAATGCTCAAGAATCAAAATTTCCGGGAAATTTATTTTTAACTTTATGAAGATGTATTATTAGTCTAATTTCACAATTTAATTAAGCGATTATAAGTCGCAGCTATATGGTAATATTCTCATACAAATTTGGACAATGATAGGCACTAATGGAATCCTTAAAAGCTTTACTAGTAACTATTTGACAATCCAAAATTTAAAATCATAAATGGTATCAGCAGTTGTGATGTTAGTACTGGGAAAATTTTTAACTGTTTCATTGCTGATGTTAGCCTCTACTCGTTAAGCGAATGATTTTGTTTTTGGATCTGTTGGATAAAAAACTCTTCTAGGGATTGGTGGGACAAGTTCATGGCGATGATTTCTCCCCCCATTAACCGGAGACTGGCCAGAAAATCATAGTAATCGTCTTGTAGTATGCCTTGCCAAGAGCCATCAGCCTCAAATTTTAGATTGGATATCCTGGTTTTGAGAATTTCTCCGTCACCCCCTTGACCTTTGACGTGATATGTGTTATTACTGCCTAAAAGTTCATGAAGGGAACCAGAGCAAATTAATTGTCCTCGATCAAGGATGGCTACGCGATCGCAAATTTGTTCTACTTCACTCAAAACATGACTATTGAAAAATATGGTTTTCCCAGCAGATTTGAGGGAAAGAATAATCTCGCGCATTTGATAGCGTCCCAGGGGATCAAGTCCAGACATTGGTTCGTCTAGAAATACCAAATCAGGGTCATTGATTAATGCTTGAGCCATACCAACACGCTGGAGCATACCTTTAGAATAACGGCGCATCAGCTTTTTGCGAGCATCAGCTTGGGATAAACCGACTAATTCCAGCAATTGGGGAATGCGTTGACGTTGTACCCGTTGGGGAATTTGGAATAAACCCGCAGCTAATTCTAAAAATTCCCAACCAGTCAGATAGTCATACAAATAGGGATTTTCTGGTAAATAGCCAATACGTTGCTTCACAGAGCGATCGCCTAATGGCTTACCTAATAATAAACCCCTACCAGAAGAAGGACGGATAATTCCCAGTAACAGTTTTAACAGCGTTGTTTTACCAGCGCCATTGGGTCCGAGTAACCCAAAGGTTTGTCCTAGGTAAACTTGTAAAGAACAGTTTTTCAGAGATACAACTTTTTGATTCAGCCAAAACCCTGTGCGATAGACTTTTCGCAACTCAGAAGTTAGAACCACTGGTGGTTGTGCTACAGGATTCAGTTGAGTGTCTGCAACAGAATTCATTGCGGTTAAATGACCTATTCCCGGTTATGTGTGATTAATTACAAGTTACCCGGTAGGACGATAATAACTGTCCCGATTTAATGTGTCAATTATCGTCAACCGAGTAGCTGCTGGAAACTTGCAGTAGTAACTTATAGCACACCTTTGGAACTAGGAATAGTCTCCGCACGGCGTGGATCGATTGCTACTGCCATTCTCATGGCTCTAGCAAAGGCTTTAAAAGTTGCTTCAATAAGATGATGGGAATTAATGCCATCTAGTTGGCGAATGTGCAGCGTCATTTGGCTATGATTGACTACAGCTACAAAGAATTCACGCACCAATTGAGTATCATAAGTTCCCACCCGTTGAGTAGGAAGTTGTAAGCCATAACCGAGGTGAGGCCGTCCAGAAAAGTCTAATGCTACTTGAATTAGAGCCTCATCTAAAGGTGCGAGAAAATTCCCAAAGCGGACAATACCTTTTTTATTCCCCAGTGCTTGATGTAAGGCTTGTCCCAAGGTAATACCGACATCTTCATTGGTGTGGTGATCATCAATTTCCCAATCACCTTTGGCTTGAATATCCAAGTCAAATAGCCCGTGAGAGGAAATTTGATGCAACATATGATCCAAAAAGGGAATACCTGTAGAGGCTTTACAGATACCCGTACCATCAAGGTTAATGGTGACATGGACATCAGTTTCCCCAGTAGTCCGGTGAACTGTAGCAATGCGATGATTAGTCATTGGTGATTAGTCATTGGTCATTGGTCATTGGTCATTAGTCATTAGTCATTAGGTTTCTAATTTTGACTTTTGACTTTTGACTTGAATTGTCCCTATTGGTTGAGTCGAGGGAGGATATTGCTCCTCGCCCCTCTCAGTTAAATCTGGGCGTGCGACTTTCATCGCACCCAGCTTCCGATGTTCTTAGCTTTGGCGCTTGCTCATGTGTATGTAATCGTGGCAGCTTTCATGAATGGCTAGAAGGTTTTTATTTTTCCAATTTTTATGGTTTCCATCAACGTGATGCAAATGTACCTTTTCGTCACTAAGCATTTTTAATCCACAATGTCCACATTTATGGTTTTGCCGTTTGAGGGCTTTAGAGGTATGACTGTCATAGAGCTTGCTATTACGCTCGCTCCAGTAACTCAAATCTCCGTCATATGGCGATTTCTCCCCTTTGACATTGATATGTTTGTTTTCGGAGTAAGGAACTGATGGAAATGCCTTATCTAGTAATTGCTTACTTGTATAGCGGTTCTTTTTGGCTTCCTTATTGAATACCCTGAAAGCTCTTGTTTCGATGTGGTATAGCGAGTAACGCGTACCTCCCATCTTGCAGAAGCGGTGGTAATTCCTCCAACCTCTCACTACGGGGGCTAATTTCTCAGCCTTTGTGGTAGCTCCATAATTCGAGTTGTTAACGATGGCTTTTGCTTTCTTACGAAAAGTTTTATAATTGTCCACTGATGGAACGCATCTAAACTTCCCGTTTTTCTGGACTTTAAAGTTCCAGCCGAGGAAATCAAACCCATCTGTCGTGGCGGTTAGCTTGGTCTTTTTCTCACTGACTTTCATTCCCCGTTCTGCTAGGAACTGACTGATTTTGTCAAGTATTTCTATGGCATCGTCTTGGGGTCGGAGTATTATTACCATGTCATCCGCATAACGGATTGTTGGCTCAATAATCCTATCCTTTGGGGTTTTGTTTGTAATTCTTTGCTTAGAATTAGCGTTGTATCTATGAATACTTTCAATCCCATTTAAGATATGTGTTATTACTGCCTAAAAGTTCATGAAGGGAACCAGAGCAAATTAATTGTCCTCGATCAAGGATGGCTACGCGATCGCAAATTTGTTCTACTTCACTCAAAACATGACTATTGAAAAATATGGTTTTCCCAGCAGATTTGAGGGAAAGAATAATCTCGCGCATTTGATAGCGTCCCAGGGGATCAAGTCCAGACATTGGTTCGTCTAGAAATACCAAATCAGGGTCATTGATTAATGCTTGAGCCATACCAACACGCTGGAGCATACCTTTAGAATAACGGCGCATCAGCTTTTTGCGAGCATCAGCTTGGGATAAACCGACTAATTCCAGCAATTGGGGAATGCGTTGACGTTGTACCCGTTGGGGAATTTGGAATAAACCCGCAGCTAATTCTAAAAATTCCCAACCAGTCAGATAGTCATACAAATAGGGATTTTCTGGTAAATAGCCAATACGTTGCTTCACAGAGCGATCGCCTAATGGCTTACCTAATAATAAACCCCTACCAGAAGAAGGACGGATAATTCCCAGTAACAGTTTTAACAGCGTTGTTTTACCAGCGCCATTGGGTCCGAGTAACCCAAAGGTTTGTCCTAGGTAAACTTGTAAAGAACAGTTTTTCAGAGATACAACTTTTTGATTCAGCCAAAACCCTGTGCGATAGACTTTTCGCAACTCAGAAGTTAGAACCACTGGTGGTTGTGCTACAGGATTCAGTTGAGTGTCTGCAACAGAATTCATTGCGGTTAAATGACCTATTCCCGGTTATGTGTGATTAATTACAAGTTACCCGGTAGGACGATAATAACTGTCCCGATTTAATGTGTCAATTATCGTCAACCGAGTAGCTGCTGGAAACTTGCAGTAGTAACTTATAGCACACCTTTGGAACTAGGAATAGTCTCCGCACGGCGTGGATCGATTGCTACTGCCATTCTCATGGCTCTAGCAAAGGCTTTAAAAGTTGCTTCAATAAGATGATGGGAATTAATGCCATCTAGTTGGCGAATGTGCAGCGTCATTTGGCTATGATTGACTACAGCTACAAAGAATTCACGCACCAATTGAGGTACCCAATGTATCACCAGTCTTAGCAATACCAGAACGGCCAACTACCACAACATCATTATTGCGAAGTATAGGATTGGTGTCGTCATTAATGCCTTTTGAGAAATCTATCTTGACTACACGCTTAGTGACAGTACCATTAGGATTGAGGCGAATTAAATCTACAGCAGCACTACTAGCTCTAGCATCATTAAAGCCACCAGCAGCCAGCAACGCCTGATTTAAAGAACTATTCGGCTGTAAATCTGTTAATCCAGGTTTTTTAACTTCTCCAACCACACCAACTTGAATTTTGGTCGGTGACAAAGTAGTAGTAGCTAATTCAGTTGCTTCTGCGGTGCTAATCGCCGTGGCAGTAGGGACAACAATTGTATCTCCATCTTGCACAACCGCGTCTTGATTAAGATCACCAGTCTGCAATAATTCCCAAAGATTGATATCTATAGTTTGTTCAGTACCAGTTCGCGTCGGTCGGCGTAATTTGATAGTTCTCACATCTGCTTGTGATGTAATTCCTCCCGCTAGTTGCAGCGCCCGCATTACCGTTGGTAAACCGGTACCGGCTCCATCTGTACCGCCAGCGGTGACAAGATAAGAACCAGGACGGTAAACTTGACCAGTAATTGCAACTGTGCGGGGTGCAGTTTGACTGGCAGCAAAGTTAGCAGAAAATAAATTGCGTGCTTCTGCAATGTTGAAGCTTGTAGCAGTGGGTACAACTAAGGTGTCTCCATCCCGTAAGGTAATATCCTGGGGTATTGTACCTGTTTGGGTGAGTTCCTTTAAGTTGAAACTGACAATCTGCTCGCCCGAACGTCCTACTTTACGCCGTAATTGCACTTTAGTCACATCGGCTGCTAGTGTTACCCCTTGGGCTGTAGTTAATGCAGCTAATATAGTTGGGTATTGTACTCCTGGGGTATTTCCGCTGCCTCCTTGTAAGTTGAGAGTGTAAGCCCCTGGTCGTGTCACCTCTCCAGCTACAAAAACATTGATGGGAGGGTTGACTCCTGCCTTGAGGCATCGGAAGATGCCGAGTTTTAAACCTTTGGGGGCAATGAGTTCGTCCATTATTGCTGAGTGGTTAATCCTGTCGAAGCATTTTTCGATATCGAGTTCAATAACTCGTTTTTCTATTCCATTGCAGGAAGAGTTGAGGTTGTTGTAGATGTACCTTTGTGCATCATGGGCGGAGCGCCCTGTTCTAAAACCATAACTTCTAGCATGGAAGGTGGCTTCGTGTGCTGGTTCGAGTGCATATTTTGCAAGGCATTGCCAAGCTATATCTGCGATGGTAGGTATTTTTAGTATTCTGGTAGTTCCATCCTTTTTAGGGATTGGAATTTCCCGTAAACCTTGATGTTTCCAATTTCCGCTATTCACTCTTAGTAGGGCTTCTAATTCAAAGCGTTCCTTGAATGAGAGGGATTTTTTGCCATCAACACCCGCCGTCTTCTTACCAGCATTTAGCTGTGATACTTGACGGATAGCCAGAAATCGAGCCGAGGTAGATTTCATAATAAGCTTTTGGAGTAACCTTGCTTTTCGCTTGTCTCCAACTTGAACCGCTTTATACACGCGCTTTTGAAGGCGGAATAGATTTCGGCGGAATTTCTTCCACGGTAGGGCTACCCAAGATTCACTAGTTTTATAACTGTGTCTAATCATTTTCTCTTCTAGAGTTTTGTGTATTCTGAACACCTCAGACCAATTACGGTCTGTCCTACCCGAATTGTGAGGGTTAATCCGCTCGTCTGGTCTACTTAGGGTTCGACTGCCCTAAGACCCACAATTCGTTTTTATTCGTTCCCTCGGAGAGATTGATTGTTCCGTTAGGTGTAGCCGCTTCGACCATTGGATTCCCAGGACTCTTACCGTTACTTGGCTCGTATTCGGCGGGAATAAGCTCCAATGAGGTCAGGGGTTTTAATGTTGCGCCCTGCCTTTGAATAGGTCGCTTTCTAAGGCTCTGTTTCACCGTAGGAACTCCCTGTTAGCACCAGTGTCAACCCGCAACGGTTGTCTGCTTGTGTCCTGTTCCCAGCTTCACCCTCCAGAAACCGAGTCTGGTCAGTGTGGGCAGGTAAGGAGTCAATTCTGAGTCTGAATGGCAAGAACCAGCTTTTTTGGCAATTTCAATAGCTAAATGTGGCCCTTTTTCTGGAGACATCCTACCCAAAAATGCCAAGTAAGGCTCATCTATTGGTTCAGGATAAAACTCATAACTACTAACATCAATGCCATTGTAAACAGTGCTGACATAATTTAACCCTAAACTAGCTTCCCTTTGGGAATCAGAAATACTGATATAAGGCTGTTTTTTGCCATATTGAAAGATTTTTTTATTATCTGGTGTAAAAATTCCATGCAACGTGTGAACTGTAGGCGTTTTCACAAGTTTCGTGTATGCTATGGGCGTATGTCCCATATGAGAGTGAATAATATCAAAATCTTCGGCTCGCTCATAGACTGAAGCTAGATGTAGCGATTCATAAATGCTGCAATCTTTGACAGTTTTATCAAGTCTTAAAGCACGAGGATGAACCGATATCAAATTTGCTAAAGTCAGAGAATCACCTGATGCAAATAATGTAACTTCATGTCCCCTGCGGACTAATTCATCAGTCAATAATCCAACTACTAATTCTATTCCACCATAAGCTGGAGGAGGTACTCTCTCCCACAGTGGAGCAATTTGAGCAATTCTCATTATCAACCTCCTAAAAAATAAGACTCTAAAAAATAAGTGGTGTTTATTTGTTTGATTTAAATTAAGTCCAATCATGTCCAGTGATTCACTATAGCAGTAAATCACTTAAAACACCAACTACATGGATAACTGCTATTGCATCTTATACTGAAACTTCGATATTTTTTGTCTATCCTAGGTAGGGAAATCATATTCACCTCAAGAGGTAAATTAGCAATTTAATTATCAGATAATTGTCGTTTAATTGCTGAATAATTCTGATAAAAACTGCAAATATTCCCAAATTGGTCAATTCCTATTTATCCCCAATCTCTAGGGTAATTTGTCTCCAGTGAAGTCAGGTTTTAATGTTGTGTCCTGCTTACAGGTAGGTTGCTTTTACAGGCTCTGTTTCACCATAGGAACTCCCCATTAGCACCAGTGTCATCTCACAACAGATGTCTGATTGCGCCCTGTTCCCAGCTTCACCCTCCAGATACCGAGTCTAGTCAGTGTGGGCAGATAGGGAGTCATACCTGAGTCTGGTAGATGGGACTTTCACCCATATCAGACCGAGAGTTCAACCTTCTCTATTGCTAGATTGGGTTGGATAGCTTATGTACGGGCTGATTACCGTGATTCAGCTATCAACGAATCGCACACATCCCCATGATTTCATATCCTGCATCTACATACAGGATTTGCCCAGTAATACCGCTGGCTAAATCACTACACAAGAAAGCTGCTGTATTGCCGACTTCTAACTGAGTAACAGTACGACGTAGGGGAGCTACTTGTTCAACATGATGAATCATATCTAAAATCCCACCCACTGCTGAAGATGCCAAAGTGCGGATGGGTCCTGCTGATATACCATTGACCCGAATATTTTGTTGACCTAGTTCAGCAGCTAAGTAACGGACACTAGCTTCCAATCCAGCTTTGGCGACTCCCATGATGTTATAGTTGGGAATGGCTCGGACTGCGCCCAAATATGTGAGAGTAACAATACTGCCTCCTTCGGTCATCAAAGGTTTAGCAGCACCACTTAACTGCACTAGCGAATAAGTGCTAACTTCCAAAGCTTTATTGAAACCAGAACGGGAAGTTTGACTAAAATCTCCAGTTAAATCATCTCTATTTGCAAAAGCTAGGCAATGAATGAGAATGTCTATTTTCCCCCATTTCTGGCTGATTGTCTCGAAGGTCGATTTAATCTGCTCGTCATTTTCTACATTACAGGGGAGGAATAAGCTAGGGTTAAGGGGTTCTACCAATTCCGCCACTTTTTTCTCCATCTTACCTTTTTCATCTGGCAAGTAGGTAATACCCAAGTTAGCGCCTGCTTTGTGGAGTTGTTGGGCAATACCCCAGGCGATTGAGCGGTTGTTGGCAATACCTGTTACTAAGGCGTTTTTTCCAGACAGATTCAGCATAGAAATTGTTAATGTGATCAACCAATAGGAGCATACTAGAATCTGAGCCTTTTTTGTCGAAGAAGTAGTTTAGGTGTAAGAAGTTGTAGGTAGAAAGGAGAACTTTATGGTGCGATTGGCTGATAGTGATTTGCAGCAGCCTTACCATTGCACAAAATGTGTCAAAAATTCTTTTTTGCTCAAATTTTATCTGGCAGGGGATCAAGTAATTGATGGCGAGATATTCCACATTTAACTTGCTTATTGTTGTGTTTTGCTAAAAAGCATCCAACTCTCTTTACCCCTGCTGCCGGCAAGATCAGCCCCCTGCGCTTCTTAATGTGCAAACTAGATGTGTAACAGCTTATTGGCGATGAGGAATTACCAATAAGCAGCACTGCATTTTGAATTCATGTGATTTTCTTGGCTCCGGGATTGTTGAGAATTTTCATTAAGTAGTACAGGTCAGCAGAAATGAACCAACTATTTATAATGGCTGAAAAGGTTGTTAAATAAGCTTTTTAAGTTTTTAATTTTTAATTTTTAATTTCACCAAGAGTTAGTAGTCACCTTTAACTACTTCACGATAATACATCAAAAAATCTTAGTGACTCCCACCTGTTGCTGGCTGCTGGTTGCCGGTTGCTTTATTTCAAGTCAGGGTGTTGAGGGCAACAAAATTGCTGCTGATTGTTTAAGAAGTTATGAAGATATGGAAAATTTTTAGCGAAAAAACCTCTGCTTATTGAGTTTCTGAAACCACTTATCAACATCTCCTGGCTAAAAATAACAATAATTATGTATCATAATAAACAAATAACTATGAAGAATTAAATTTGAGTATAGGAAAAAACAGAAAGGTTGACGGTGCTTTCTTGATTTTTCAGGTGTATTCTTAGGTAATCAGTTTTGGTTTTTCCGGCATTGGGTAGGGGAAGGGAGATGATCGTGACACAAGATAAAGCCCTAGCAAATGTTTTTCGTCAGATGGCGACCGGAGCGTTTCCGCCGGTTGTGGAAACGTTTGAACGCAACAAAACTATCTTTTTTCCCGGCGATCCTGCCGAACGAGTTTATTTTCTTCTCAAGGGTGCTGTGAAACTTTCCAGGGTGTACGAGGCAGGAGAAGAAATAACGGTAGCGCTGCTGCGGGAAAATAGTGTGTTTGGTGTGTTGTCACTGCTAACGGGTAACAAGTCTGATAGGTTTTACCATGCAGTCGCTTTTACGGCTGTAGAATTACTTTCAGCACCAATAGAACAAGTGGAGCAAGCTCTTAAGGAAAATCCCGAATTATCCATGTTGATGTTGCGGGGTCTGTCTTCACGGATTCTCCAGACAGAGATGATGATTGAAACCCTCGCTCACCGAGATATGGGTTCTAGGTTGATAAGTTTTCTGTTAATTCTTTGTCGAGATTTTGGTGTTCCTTGTGCCGATGGTATCACTATTGATCTGAAGTTATCTCATCAAGCGATCGCTGAAGCAATTGGTTCTACTCGTGTCACCGTCACTAGGTTACTCGGAGATTTACGTGAGAAAAAAATGATTTCGATTCACAAGAAAAAAATTACTGTGCATAAGCCTGTCACCTTGAGTAGACAATTTACTTAAAAGCTACTGGGGGAATGAGTTGGCACAGGTTTTGTTTTCAGAAAGGACACCCACAATCGGAGGTAAATCTAAAAATTGAGTAATTTCTGCCCTTGCCAATCTCTATCCCCCACCAGAACAGGGTTGAAAGTAGTAGGCTGTATCTGGAAGCATTATGCCGACCGCACAATACGTGAACGGTAGCTGAAGATGACCACTGGGTACATCCTCATCGCAGCAATTTTAATTTTGGGAGGCGTAATTGCCACCGTGGGCGATCGCATCGGCACACGAGTTGGCAAAGCACGTCTCTCACTGTTCAACCTTCGTCCCAAAAAAACGGCGGTACTAGTCACTATTTTTACAGGTGGTTTAATTTCTGCCTCAACTCTAGCGATTTTATTTGCCGCTGACGAAGGATTGAGAAAAGGGGTTTTTGAGTTAGAGGATATTCAAAGAGACCTCAGAAACAAGCGGGAACAACTAAAAACGGCAGAAACCCAAAAAAGCCAAGTAGAAAATCAGCTAAACCAAGCTAGAAAAGACCAAGCTCAAGCACAGCAAGATTTACAGGAAATCAATAAGTCATTGCAAGCGGTCAATGCCAAACAACGAATCACACAAGCACAACTCAACCGCACCATTAGCCAACAAGCTAAAACTCAAGCTCAACTCCAAGGAACTCAAAGCCGACTGGGTGAAGTAGTTGTTCAGTACCAAAAATCCATAGCTGAACTACAGAGTCTTTATAATCAAAGAAAAGCATTACAATCTGCCGTTGAACAATTAAAGACAGAACGTCGGCGACTATATACAGAAGCAAAAAAAGCTATTGATGAAGCGAAGACAGCTATTGAAAAACGCGATCAGAAAATTGCCCAGTTAGACCAACTTATTCAAAATCGCAATCTAGAAATTAAAAAGCGAGAGCAAGTAATTGCCACAAGGGAGTCTCGTCTCAAAGAATTGGAAAAACAGCAAGAATATTTAGAACAGGAAGTAGCAAGGCTAGAAAAATATTATCAGTCCTACCGTGACCTCCGTTTAGGTAAACTGGCTTTAGTTCGTGGACAAGTCATAGCATCTGGCGTAGTTCGCGTCACTCAACCGGCTGCGGCTCGTCAGGTAGTTATCCAAATTCTACAAGAAGCTAACCGCACTGCGAATATTCAATTAGCTGAACCAGGGACAACTACTGGAAATACGGAACTATTGCGTTTAACCCAAGACAAGGTTGAGCAACTGATCAAGCAGATTGATGATGGTCGAGAATATGTGGTGCGGATTTTCTCTGCGGGGAATTATGTTAGAGGAGAAAAGCAGATAGAATTTTTTGCTGATGCATCTCGGAATCTGCTGGTATTTTCCACAGATCAGGTATTAGCGACAACTTCTGCTGATATGAAAACTATGACATCTTATCAACTACGCCAACGAATTGATTTACTGATTTCCGCTTCTCAATTTCGCGCCCGAAATGCTGGCATAGTCGAAACTGTGCAAATAGATGGGACTTTTTTACGCTTTTTTAACCAATTGCAGCAGTTTGAGCAACCTGTGGAAATTAAAGCAATTGCGGCGGCTGATACTTATACAGCAGGTCCGCTGAGAGTCAAACTAGTAGCAATCTTTAATGGGCAAGTTATTTTTAGCACTTGAATTGGTGATTGGTGATTGGTGATTGGTGATTGGTAAAGAATTTTCTCCCTACCTATTCCCTATTCCCTATTCCCTATTACCTGTTCCCTGTTCCCTGTTCCCTGTTCCCTATGACTAATACACAACCAGCAATTTTAGGCTTTGATCCCGGTCGAGATAAATGTGGTGTGGCCGTGATGGGACTGGATCGGCAACTGTATTATCATCAAGTTGTACCTGCTGCCGATGCGATCGCTCACATTGAATCACTGCGCCAGAAATTCCCAATTTCTTTAGTAGTCATGGGCGACCAAACAACTGCCAAGAAGTGGAAACAGCAATTAAATCAGGAATTAACAGACAAGCTGAATATTATTTTAGTCGATGAGCGTTATAGCACTTTAGAAGCACGCGATCGCTATTGGCAGATGTTCCCACCAACAGGACTCACCAAACTCTTACCCAAGGGTATGCGACAACCTCCCAGACCAATAGATGACATTGTGGCCATCCTGTTAATTGAACGCTACCTCAACCGCTTAACTTCTAGCAGTCTTAGTGATAACTGAATAATTACAACTCAGCCCGAATAGTAAAAGCATAATCTCCCCCTGGTTCTAACTGGTAATCTTGTGTTTCCAGAAAGCGTCCTAGAGGTTCCTTTATTAAAGCCCGTCCTTGGGAAGGTTTCACAGAAAGTTCTCCCCGACGGAAATGCCATTGAAAATGCCATTCAAAATCACCTGCGCTCACTTCACCTTCAAGAAAGCCATGTTGCCAAGATTGGCGAGTGATTCTGACATTGGCGGTTGTTTCTGGTAGACGTTTAGCACTCACTATGCTTTGTGTCAAGTATGGGATAACAGTCAACCATGTAGGTTACTTAATCTTTATGTACCAAAAATCCCGGAAATTGACAAATTGGTAGGAGTTACGCATGAGGTACAAAAAATATCGGAGTTTCTCAGGATAAATACTTAATTTTGTCTTGCAAATACTGGTGCTTATAAATTTAATGTTTTGTTTTTGGGTGTTATTTCGGTTGTTATTTGCTTATGTGTGAAGTGATATTTGAGAAGCCTAACGACTGAAGTCGCGGCTAAAGGAACAAAGCCTGCCTACGCAGGCTTTAAGATTCGAGAAAAAGGGAAGATGCATAGAAATTTTACTCAGTTGCATATACATTGTGTTTGGGGAACTTGGGATAGATTGCCATTAGTTACGCCAGATATTCAAGAAATAATATATTCAGCAATTGCCAAACAATGCTCTGCTCTAGGATGCAAAGTAATTTCTATCGGTGGCACATTGGATCATGTTCATTTACTGACTGGGTTTTCACCCACTTTGACAATATCTGAACTAGTGCAAAAAGTTAAAGGCAGTTCTTCCCATTTAATTACCCATGAAATCAAACCCAATGAATTTTTTAAATGGCAAGGTGGTTATGGTGCATTTACAGTCAGTCATCATCTCATAGACCAAATAGCAAATTACATCCGCAACCAACCAACCCACCATCAGCAAAAATCCCTAATTCCCGATTGGGAAATCATCTAATTTCTCATTGCCTGCGGAGGCAGGCTTTGTTCCTGTAGCCGCGACTTTAGTCGTTAGGCTTCTTATTATTCAAAAATAATTCAAAAAAATCATACAGCGATGCCTGCTGTAAAAGGCATCGCGGATTTTAGATTTGCGATTCATCCCTAATCCAAAATCTAAAATCCTTAATCGATTTAACGATTCACCGCCGCAGCTTCCCGCGCCGCAGCTGCTTGATCTGGGTGGATACCCAAGCGTGTCAGGTTAATTCTACCTTTATTGTCAATTTCGCGCACTTTGACAATCACTTCATCACCAACTGCTACTTCATCTTCAACTTTACCAACACGATAGTCAGCGAGTTGAGAAATGTGAATCATGCCTTCTTTTCCTGGCAAGAATTCCACAAACGCACCAATAGGTATAATCCGTGTTACACGTCCTACGTAAACATCACCCTCATGCAACTTGCGAGTCATGCCTTGGACAATGTTACGCGCTCTCTTCGCCCTGCTTTCATCGACTGCGGAAATGGTAACTGTGCCATCGTCTTCGATGTCAATTTTTGCACCAGTTTCTTCAGTGATACCTTTAATCGTTTTCCCACCGGGTCCAATGACTAGACCAATCATGTCGGGATCAATCTTGATAGTCAACAGGCGTGGGGCATAAGCTGAAGTTTCAGCACGTGGGGTGTCGATAGTCTGAAGCATTTTGTCCAGAATATGCAACCGAGCGGATTTGGCTTGATGAACAGCTTGAGCAATAACTTCCAAAGACAAACCAGATATTTTCATATCCATTTGCAAAGCAGTGATACCAGTATCTGTACCAGCGACTTTGAAGTCCATGTCACCCAAAAAGTCTTCAATACCCTGAATATCGGTGAGGATTCGCACTTCGTCCCCTTCCTTAATCAGACCCATTGCCGCACCACTCACAGGTTTAATAATTGGTACACCAGCATCCATGAGCGCTAATGTAGAACCGCAGACTGAACCCATTGAGGTGGAACCGTTAGAAGAAAGTACTTCTGAAACTACGCGAATGACGTAGGGAAATTGTTCTTTTGTGGGTAGAACAGGTAAAATGGCTCTTTCTGCCAGCGCCCCATGTCCGATTTCCCGTCTTCCTGGCGCACGCATTGGTTTGGTTTCGCCAACGGAGAAAGGAGGGAAGTTATAATGATGTAGATAGCGCTTGTGTTGATCAGCTTGCAAGTCATCATTGAGGTTTTGAGCATCTCCCGGTGTGCCGAGAGTGCAAGTGGATAATACCTGGGTTAGACCCCGGTTAAATAAACCACTACCATGAACCCGCTTGGGTAAAACGTCAACTTGACAAGATATAGGTCGAACTTCATCTAGTTTGCGACCATCAACGCGAACGTTGTCTTCAACGATTTGACGGCGCATAAAGTATTTGGTAATGTCCTTAAAGGTATTACCAAGGGCTTTACTATTTGCAGTTGCGGCAGTGCGAATCGGATCTTCTTCTGGAAGATCTTGAATTTCTTCTTTTATTTGATCTTTGACAACATCTAAAGCGGCATCGCGTTCTGGTTTAGTTAACTCAAATTGCGACAAGATTTTTTTAATTTCAGCACTAGCGCGATCGCGGATATAGTTTTCTAGTGTTTGGTCTACTTCCGGTGGTGCTTCATGCACTATCTTTAGACCTAGTTCTTCGACTAAATCTAACTGTGCTTGGATTAAATCCCGCACCGCTTCGTAACCAAAATCAATCGCCTCGATAATATCGCGTTCTGGCAATTGATTGGCTCCCGCCTCTACCATGATTACACCATCTGGTGAACCGGCGACGATGAGATCCAAATCTCCGGCTTCAATTTCTGCATAGGTGGGGTTAATAATGAAATCATCACCCACTAAGCCTACCCGTACTGCTGCCATTGGTCCATTAAAGGGAATTTGGGCAATCAGGGTAGCAATGGAAGCGCCTGTTACAGCTAATACATCAGGTGGTACTTGCTCATCCATGGACATGGTGAAGGCAATTACTTGCAAATCATCCCGCAACCATGAAGGAAAGAGAGGACGTAGAGGACGGTCGATGAGACGGCTGGTAAGAATCGTTCTTTCTGGTGGACGACCTTCTCGGCGCATGATACCACCGGGGATTCTGCCCGCTGCATACAATCTTTCTTCATAGTCTACAGTCAGGGGCAGAAAATCAATGCCTTCTCTGGCTTGCGATCGCGTAGCTGTCACTAAAACAGCTGTATCTCCCGATTGTATCAACACAGACCCACCCGCTTGGGGTGCTAATAGTCCTACTTTGAGTCGAATATCCCGTCCATCAAAGGATATTGACTTATCAACTTCTGCCATTCAGTTTTTTTTCCTTCTATGCACGCTATTCTCTCTCTGTGGCAATCCTAACATTTATGAACTATGGACGGCTTCTGTTAAATACAAAGATCAACAAGGTTAATCTCTGAGTCAACGTCAAGCCCGATACATAATCAGCGTATCTACCCCATCTCCACCCTCTAATACTGTGTCCGGTTAAAGACTTATTAAGACTTATAATTAGGGCTGATGCTCCAAATGGGGAGACGCTCTGACAGGTCGAGTTTTTTTGATAAGTAATTAAGTAGCCATCATGAACTGCGTACACCAGGACACATGAAAAACTTCTTATTCCCCTCATCGCTTGCGGAGAGCAGCGCTGTGCGGGGGTTCCCCCCGTTGAGGCGACTGCGGGGGAGGGGTTACCAAATAAAACGTAGTGGAAATGTGCGACTACATAATAGGTGTCGTGGACGTGAACATCAAAGGGTGCTGTTCCCATTGTTACGCCGCTTAATCCACCCATGACGAACATAGAAAGTAAGCCTATAGCGAATAGCATGGCGCTGGTAAAGCGGACTTTATTTTCGCCTACCTGGGTCTTATTTTCAAGTCAGAGTAACGTAAATAATTAAAGGTTTGTAGTCAGGTCTTTAGACCTGAAATTCGGGCTAAAGCCCTAACTAAGAGCCAATTTCAGAATTTGTTACCTTACTTAACATAGTTCTCTTTATTTTCGCCTACCTACTTAGCAGGTCTTGATATAATACCCTTTCACTTTCAGGTTGATACAGATGGACAGAGGCTTTGACGTGGAGATTCATTTGGTGTCCTCACCACCTTGGCGGTTGCTATATTTTAGTTAAAAACACCAAATTGAACATTACGCCTCGTACCCAGGTTAGCCGCATTTCAGGATAGGGAGGACGCGAGGAGTGGGAGACGCAAAAACGGCATTCAAACAAATTGAATCTTGATTTAGTCAATCATTTTTAAAGTTTAAATATGGCAATTTTACACGGTAGTTGGTTACTAAAAAATCAAAATAATGGTTTATTTATTTGGGGAGAAACTTGGCGAAATTTACAGATAAATCTTGAATCTATTACATCAGGAGAAATTCCATCACATCCCTTGGCAATGACACCAACGGAGTTAAGTGATTGGTTGGAATCGCGTAATTTAAAAATTTCCAATTATATCCAAACAATATCATCTGCTGTTAGCACCATCAAAGGAAGTAAAACTACAACAAGTAAGGCAGAAAAAACTTTACCTATACAGTCCCAAATCATCGATTTAACCACAATTTTTCTAGAAAAAGATGCTTTAATTTATCCAATACATTCTGCTAGTTTAGATATTGATATCAACTCACCAAAATACCTACAACCTTGGAAAGTAGAAGGTTTTTGTCTCAAACCCAGCGCAGCAATTAAATTTCTCACTTCCTTACCCTTGAGTTCAACTGATGGCAAAGATGCCTTTTTAGGAGGAGATTTACGTTTTTGGGTACAAGTAGCGCGTTGGAGTTTGGATTTAATCTCGCGCTGTAAATTTTTACCAACTATTCAAAAAGATTTAGCTGGTTCTTTAGTTGCTCAATGGCAAGTACTTTTAGATAGTGCTGTAGACGTTACTCGTCTAGAAAAATTTGCAGCTAAAATGCCCTTAGCTTGTCGTACCTATCAGCAAAATCAAGAAGATATTCAAAATAAATTGGCAGTTGATTTACCTATAAAACCACAAGAATTAATTTTGGGTTTTCTCAACAGTATCATAGATGCCCAACTGCGCGATATGGTTGGTTCTCAATCTGCAATTGAAGCTAGAGAAATGATGTCTTTAGCATCTGCGGTACAGCATTGGTTACAAGCTTTAACTGGTGTTGATAACACAATTAATGCAGATGCAATGGGAGTGGAAAGACTAGAAGCTGCACTAAAAGCTTGGACACTGCCATTGCAATATCAATTAACAGGAAAAGCTTCATTTTGTACTTCTTTTCAACTGCTTCCTCCAGAAAATGGAGAAACAAATTGGGTATTGGCTTATTTTCTGCAAGCAGCAGATGATTCTGAATTTTTAATCAATGCAGCAACTATTTGGGCTAACCCTACAGAACAATTAATTTATCGAAATCGTACCATTGAACAACCCCAAGAAACATTGTTGCGAGGTTTGGGTTTAGCTTCTCGATTGTATCCAGTTATAGCCCCTAGTTTAGAAACTGAATCTCCTCAATTTTGTGATCTTACACCTATGCAGGCTTATGAATTTATCAGGTCTGTAGCTTGGAGGTTAGAAGATAGCGGTTTAGGAGTTATTTTACCACCAAGTTTAGCTAACCGTGAAGGATGGGCTAACCGCTTAGGTTTAAAAATTAACGTAGAAACACCTCACAAAAAACAAGGACGTTTGGATTTACAAAGTCTGTTAAACTTCCAGTGGCAATTAGCAATTGGTGGACAGACAATTTCTAAAACTGAATTTGATAAATTGGTAGCTTTAAATAGTCCACTAGTCAAAATTAATGACGAGTGGGTAGAATTGCGTCCCCAAGATATTAAGACAGCGCAAAACTTTTTTGCATCTCGTAAACAACAAATGTCTTTATCATTAGAAGATGCTTTACGTATTAGTACAGGAGATACTCAAGTAATTGAAAAATTACCAGTTGTTAGTTTTGAAGCTTCCGGTGCATTACAAGAATTGATTGGGGCATTAACTAATAATCAAGCAATAGCACCTTTACCTACACCTGCAAGTTTCCGGGGACAATTACGTCCTTATCAAGAAAGAGGTGCAGCTTGGTTAGCTTTCCTAGAACGTTGGGGTTTAGGTGCTTGTCTAGCAGACGATATGGGATTGGGCAAAACCATTCAATTTATTGCTTTTTTACTCCACCTCAAAGAAGAAAATGCACTAGAGAACCCAACTTTATTAGTTTGTCCCACTTCAGTGATGGGAAATTGGGAAAAGGAAGTGAAGAAATTTGCACCAACACTCAAGGTTTTTGAATATCATGGTGATAAACGCCCTAAAGGTAAGGCATTTACGGAAATAGTACAAAAGCATGATTTACTAATTACTAGTTATGCACTAATTCCCCGCGATATTAAATTATTCCAAAGCATTAATTGGCAAATAATTGTTTTAGATGAAGCCCAGAATGTCAAAAATTCAGACGCAAAGCAATCTCAGGCAATTCGGCAAATAAAAACTACTTTTCGCATTGCTTTAACAGGAACACCTGTAGAAAATAGATTGCAAGAATTATGGTCTATTTTAGATTTCCTGAATCCTGGTTATTTAGGTAATAAACAATTTTTTCAACGTCGGTTTGCCATGCCTATTGAAAAGTATGGTGACACAGCTTCTTTAAGTCAATTACGTTCTTTAGTTCAGCCTTTTATTCTGCGACGTTTAAAAACTGACAAAGATATTATTCAAGACTTGCCAGAAAAGCAAGAAATGACAGTATTTTGCGGACTCAGTGCCGAACAAGGGCAACTATATCAAAAATTAGTTGATGAATCTTTAGTTGAAATTGAATCAGCAGAAGGTTTGCAGCGCAGGGGCATGATTTTAGCATTATTAGTTAAGCTAAAACAAATCTGTAATCACCCAGCGCAATATTTAAAATTGGCAACTTTAGAAAAACATAATTCAGCTAAACTGCAACGATTGGAGGAAATGTTAGAAGAAGTCTTAGCAGAAAATGACCGAGCTTTAATTTTTACCCAATTTGCAGAATGGGGTAAATTACTCAAGCCTCATTTAGAAAAAAAGCTAAATCGAGAAATATTGTTTTTATATGGTAGTACTACTAAAAAGCAACGTGAAGAAATGATTGACCGATTTCAACATGATCCCGAAAGTCCACCAATCATGATTTTATCATTGAAAGCTGGTGGTGTCGGGTTGAATTTAACTAGAGCAAATCATGTTTTTCACTTTGATAGATGGTGGAATCCAGCAGTAGAAAATCAAGCTACAGACAGAGTTTTTAGAATTGGACAAACCCGGAATGTTCAAGTGCATAAATTTGTGTGTACTGGAACTTTAGAAGAAAAAATTAATGACATGATTGAAAGTAAAAAACAATTAGCCGAACAAGTTGTTGGTGCAGGTGAAGAATGGTTGACAGAAATGGATACAAACCAACTTCGTAATTTATTATTACTTGACCGAAATGCAATAATTGATGAGGATGAAGAATAAAAATATGGTGAAAATATTGTCACAAAAAAATATAGAACCTCAGATACACATCAATAGATGATCTGCGTTTCCCTGGGGTTTATTTTCCAATAATTATCTTTAACAAAGTTTGACTTATGACTAACGATACCTTGCAAGCAAGTCGAGAATGGTGGTCACAACAGTGGCTTGATTTACTAGATGCCTATCGATTCAAAAAGCGTTTAGAAAGGGCAAGAACCTACTCTAGACAAGGAAATGTTTTGAGTATTGAATTTAAAGCAGCAAAAGTATTAGCAAGAGTTCAAGGTAGTGAAGCCGAACCTTATAAAGTTTCTCTTTCTCTTGACCATTTTAGTGATGAAGAATGGGGTTATGTAATTGAAACTATGTCCAAAAAGGCAATTTATGCTGCTAAGTTACTAGCAGGAGAAATGCCACAAAATATAGAAGAAGTTTTTACAGGTAACGGTCTTTCTTTATTTCCTTTTACTCTAGGTGACGTTCACAGTAAATGTTCTTGTCCTGATAAAGTCAATCCTTGCAAACACGTAGGTGCTGTTTATTATCAGTTAGGCGATCGTTTCAGTGAAGACCCATTTGTTTTATTTCAATTACGGGGACGCACAAAAGAGCAAATTATCAATGATTTACGCCATTTACGTAATACTAAAAATGTAGAAGCGATTCCGGCAAAATCGGATATTCAACAAGAAGTTTCTGAACCTCAATATGCCATAAAAATAGATGATTTTTGGCAATATAATGAGCCATTAGAATCGTCTTTAGTAGTAATTTCACCTGCTGTTAGTGAAACAGTGTTAGATGTATTAGGAACAATCCCTTTAGCAAAACATGAGGAAAATACAACTAATTCACCGACTGGTGATTTGGTGATGAAATATATGCAAGTAGTTTATAAAGATGTCAGTCAAAAAGCTTTCTTAGCAGCGATGAATGTGGGGGGATAAATTTAAAGCTCGTGGTAAATTAATTCTAGCTCTTACGTTGTGTTAATACATCCTACTTAACTAAACCAATTCAATTGAAGTTAATAGTTCTCGTTTATTTTGATTAGCAAGCCAGATTAAAAAACCTCTATCAACCACATTTAAGCGTTTATTTGTCTCGTCATAATCAAGAATTATTGGTTTAAGATATTTCTTAACTTGAAGCGAAGCTGTTGATTTTAAAGATTGAGTTAAATTTCCAGGCCAAAACAAACCATAAAAAAAGCCCTTGCTGTCAAGCAAGAGCTATGAAAAAAGCATTATATAGTCAGTGATGAAATAAATCTGATCACAACCTAGTCTAGGTCGCCCATAGCGTATGCTGGTTCATTTTCACGGTCAATACCTCTTTCAAAACCACCAGCAGCAGCGCGGGCGCGGCCTGCGTGCCACAAGTGACCAATGAGGAAGAAGAAACCTAATACGAAGTGAGAACAAGCTAACCACGCACGAGGAGACACGTAGTTAAAGGAGTTGATTTCAGTAGCCACACCACCTACAGAGTTCAAAGAACCCAGAGGAGCATGAGTCATGTATTCAGCAGCGCGACGAGCTTGCCAAGGCTGAATATCATTCTTGATTTTTTCCAAATCAAGACCGTTAGGACCACGTAGAGGCTCTAACCAAGGACCACGGAAATCCCAGAAGCGCATGGTTTCACCACCGAAGATGATTTCACCAGTAGGAGAGCGCATCAAGTATTTACCTAGACCGGTAGGACCTTGAGCAGAACCGACGTTAGCACCTAAGCGTTGGTCACGAATCAAGAAGGTTAAAGCTTGTGCTTGAGAAGCTTCAGGACCAGTAGGACCAAAGAATTCGCTAGGGTAAACAGTGTTGTTGTACCAAACCATGATGCAAGCAATAAAGCCCATCAAGGACAAAGCACCCAAGCTGTAGGATAGGTAAGCTTCACCAGACCAGATGAAAGCGCGACGCGCCCAAGCAAAAGGCTTAGTGAAGATGTGCCAGATACCACCGGAAATACAAATTAATGCAATCCAGATGTGTCCACCAATAACATCTTCCATGTTATCGACGCTGACAATCCAGCCTTCGCCACCGAAGGGAGCTTTGATCAAATAACCGAAGATGACCGCAGGGTTCAGTGTGGGGTTAGTAATTACACGAACGTCACCACCACCTGGAGCCCAGGTATCATAAACTCCACCGAAGAACATAGCCTTCAGTACCAACAGCAACGCACCACTACCCAAGATGATCAGGTGGAAGCCGATGATGTTGGTCATCTTGTTCTTGTCTTTCCAGTCATAACCAAAGAAAGAGGAATACTCTTCTAAGGTTTCTGGACCACGAACGGCATGATAGATACCGCCAAAACCCAGAACGGCAGAGGAAATTAAGTGCAGTACACCAACTACAAAGTAGGGGAAGGTGTCGAATACTTCACCACCTGCACCTACGCCCCAACCTAATGTGGCGAGGTGAGGTAGAAGAATCAAGCCTTGTTCGTACATAGGCTTTTCTGGAATGAAGTGAGCAACTTCAAATAAAGTCATTGCTCCAGCCCAGAAGACAATCAAACCAGCATGGGCTACGTGAGCGCCAAGCAGTTTACCGGATAGATTAATTAAACGCGCGTTACCAGACCACCAAGCAAAACCGCTTGATTCTTGGTCACGTCCACCGCCTATGACTGATGATCTATTAGAGAGCGTTACCACGTGGTAGAACCTCCTCTGGGAATACGAACTGTTCGTGGGGTTGATCTTGAGGAGCCATCCAAGCGCGGATACCCTCGTTTAGCAAAATGTTTTTGGTATAGAAAGTTTCAAACTCTGGGTCTTCTGCTGCCCGTAATTCTTGGGAAACGAAGTCATAAGCTCGCAGGTTTAATGCCAAACCAACGATACCGACAGAACTCATCCACAAGCCTGTAACTGGTACAAACAACATGAAGAAGTGTAACCAGCGCTTGTTGGAGAAAGCAATTCCGAAAATCTGTGACCAGAAACGGTTTGCTGTCACCATTGAGTAGGTTTCTTCAGCTTGTGTGGGGTTGAAACCGGGGAAGGTGTTGGAGCCTTCACCATCTTCAAACAAGGTAGTGTGAGGTTTCTCACCAGGACGTAAGCAAACACGACCGCATTTTTGACAACACCAACCGGATTTTTCCTTGATGGTTTTGGCTAGTTCTTTCCAATGCTTGGGGTAGTCACTCATGATAACTATTGAAGCCGGACGATAATATTATCTCAGAAAATCATGAATTTTGACAAATAATTATTTTCCACCGCTTCCACAGGTTTTTGATACTAAAAGGAGTGTGGTTTTGTGGTGAACCAAAACCAACAGCTACCGCTGCATTGAATGGATCAATTAATGGAATTAATGCCGCGATTATGCTCCAAACTCTTCCTACTTTTCTGACCACAAATCCTTTTCCATTTCAATTTACCCAACAGCAGCAAAAAGCCTTAGATAAAATGTGGACTTTTGTACAACCAACTGTCACGGCTGCTTTATTTCTGTTAGTAGGATGAACGAAGATCTAGATAAAGTACTTGACTACCTTGCTGTTGAATTTTACTGATAGATGTTTCTAAAACACGGCTTTTGCCAATTCCTGGCTCCCCCAAGAGTGCTAAACAAGGAAAATCTGATATAGCTTCAAACGTTACTAGATGTGGATTATAAAAACGTCCCCACTCAGCTTCCGGGTCACACACA
>NZ_LZQD01000001.1:767993-824630 GCF_001858025.1 Trichormus sp. NMC-1
CACTCGTCATTACGGTGGCACAGTAGCTCCTTCTAGGTAGGAGGATGCTAATCCGTGGGTATACCAGGATGTGACGAAGGTTGTACCGGTTAGCCAACCGCCTAGTGCGAGGAAGGCGCAGGGGAATAATAATATTCCTGACCAACCTACGAATACGAAGCGATCGCGCTTTAACCAGTCGTCTAATACGTCAAACCACCCTCTCGACGGGGCGCGTCCAACTGCGATGGTCATTGAACTACAATCCTCTTTTTTACTAAAATTGCCACGTTTTTAAGGCTGTGCAATCTTGGGATCAAATCCCATGAACGACTGCCGCGAGGAATTCAACGTTTTTTTTGACACACTTAGCCCTTTATAAGCGGCTAAAATGCTGAGAATTGACAACGTGAGTAGTTGGGTATTTCTCAGGATTATGCCATTATACGTACCAGTCACTAGTAATCTAGCTTGTAGTAACTTAATGATTCTTAACTTATCACATTAGTCAGAATTTGTGCTGTAGATGCGGAAGGTAATCAGATATTTCAAACTATATAAATATATGAATATCAGAAATTTAACAATTTGACACAGATTTTCTCATAATCTTACAACTTGCAATACACACTGCTCAAGTGGCAGACTTTGAGAGAGAATATCTCACAGGCCAAGGTAGTTCCATGACGGCATCAACAACGATTAATAAAGGCGATAGCCTCTTGCATCAAAACGTTCTCGGTTCTCGTCGGTTTAGCAACTACTGGTGGGCAACTATCGTTACTTTGGGAGCAAGTGGCTTTTTGCTGGCTGGTATCTCCAGCTATCTCAAAGTTAATTTACTCATAGTTACAGATGCAACTCAACTGATATTTGTCCCTCAAGGATTGGTGATGGGGTTATACGGCACAGCTGGAGTGCTATTAGCATCATACCTGTGGTTAGTGATTTTATGGGACGTTGGCGGCGGCTACAACGAATTTAATCAGGAAACTGGCAAATTCAAAATCTTCCGCTGGGGTTTTCCTGGTAAAAACCGCCAAATTGAGATTGAAAATCGCATCCAAGATGTGCAATCTGTACGTATCTCTATCAAGGAAGGTCTCAATCCCCAACGCGCTCTTTATCTAAGAGTTAAGGGACGAAGAGACATCCCCCTGACGCGGGTAGGTCAACCTTTATCTTTAGCTGATTTGGAAACTCAAGGTGCTGAATTGGCAAGATTTTTGGGAGTACCCTTAGAAGGACTCTAAGAATTGAGGCAGGGAGCAGGGAGGAGGGAGCAGGGGGTAGATTATCCATAACCTCTTCCCAGTCCCTGTTCTAAAATCCAAAATCTAAAATTGCGAAGAGAAGCTAAGATACTCTGGTTGAGTCAGTAACTGGCAATGCGATTAAAATTTTCACAATTTCTGGTTGCTCTGTTGATGATTGGTGGTCTGATGTTGGGGGGATGTTCAGCAGAAAACGTAGCTTCTAATACATCTCCCACTTCGACAGCTACCTCAAAAGCAACTGAGGTAAGCCCCAAGTCAACTACTGAAGCGACAACGGTATCAGAAACTAGCAATGAGAAGATTCCGGGAATAAAAGATTTACCACGGCTTGAAGGTCAAGCTACTGTGGTGATGACAGTTAAAGGCTCACCAATTACCATCGAAGTGGATGGTACTAATGCGCCAATAACTGCTGGTAACTTCGTTGATTTAGTACAGAAAGGTGTTTACAACGGGTTGGTATTTCATCGCGTTGTGCGTGAACCTCAACCGTTTGTGGCTCAAGGTGGTGATCCTAAAGGAAATGGAACTGGTGGCTATATAGACCCCAAAATTGGAACTGAACGCCGTATACCCTTAGAAATTAAGCCAAAAGGCGCGAAAGACCCAATTTATGGTAAGACTATTACTGAGCAGCCTGAATTACAGCATAAGCAAGGAGCGGTAGCAATGGCGCGATCGCAAACGCCTGATTCAGCTTCTTCTCAGTTTTACTTTGCTTTGGCTGATCAGGGATTCTTAGATGGTAGCTATGCTGTATTTGGCTATGTCACCGAAGGCTTTGATGTAGTTAACAAAATCGAGCAGGGCGATACCATCGATTCTGCTAAAGTTACCAAAGGTGCAGAAAACCTGAAAACTCCTCAGTAGTAAGTAGGGGCGTATTGCAATACGCCCTAAAAATTACGTTGGCGTAGCCTGCTGGAAGCACTATTAGGAACTACGAATTACGAATTGTGTGAAGGTTGTTGTTACTGGTATTGGTTTAGTTTCCGCTTTAGGCACAAGCTTAGAAGATAGCTGGCAAAATTTGTTAGCGGGTAAAACGGGCATTAAATTACATCAACTTTTTCCAGAACTGGGGATAATTCCTTTAGGCTTAATTGCTCAACAACCATCTGATTTGAATACGCTGACTCAGATGGTTGTTACTTCTGCTTTGCGAGATGCCCAACTAATCGCACCTCTACCTGACTGTGCTGTGGTAATTGGTTCTAGTCGTAGTTATCAAGCCGATTGGGAGTTATGGGCGCGGCAGATGTATGGTCAAAATGCCTGCCAAAAACCTTTAAATTTAGAAAATTGGTTGAATACCTTACCGCACATGAATGCGATCGCTGTAGCCAGAAAAATCGGGGCAACAGGGACAGTTTTAGCACCTATGGCGGCTTGTTCTACAGGAATTTGGGCAATTTCTCAAGCGGCTTTTGGGATTCAAACTGGGCAATATCAAAGAGCGATCGCTGGTGCAGTAGAAGCACCAATTACACCTCTCACCATCTCTGGATTTCAGCAAATGGGTGCTTTGGCAAAAACAGGCGCTTATCCTTTTGATTTACACCGAGAAGGCTTAGTACTAGGAGAAGGTGGGGCTGTGTTTGTTCTCGAATCTGCGGAATTGGCAAAGCAGCGCCAAGCGAAGATTTATGGGGAAATTCTCGGTTTTGGCTTGACAGCAGACGGATATCATGCTAACAAACCCGAACCAGAAGGTAAGAGTGCGATCGCAGCCATCAAGGAATGTTTAAAACGTAGTAGCTTAACACCAGCAGATATAGACTACATTCATGCTCATGGTACAGCTACTCTCCTCAATGACCATATAGAAAGCCAGATAATACAGCATTTATTTCCTCAAAAAGTAGCTATTAGTTCCACCAAAGGTGCTACAGGGCATACATTAGGCGCATCCGCAGCCTTGGGTGTGGCTTTTTCGCTTATGGGTTTAAAGTATAAAAAGTTTCCACCTTGTGTGGGATTGCAGCAACCAGAATTTGATTTAAATTTCGTTACAGCAGCAAGAAATAGTGAAATGCAGCGGTTGCTATGTTTGAGTTTTGGCTTTGGTGGACAAAATGCTGCGATCGCTTTAGGCAATTGAAATTTTGTTACTGAGTAATCAATTTGAGATTATAAGAGGGAACTCTTCCTCAGAAAATTTACGTCTGCAAGATTTTAACCTTTGTATATAAAAAATTATCAAATAATCCAAGCTGGTTCGTAAAACATTCAAAACACGCTGTATTCCATAGTATGCAGTTGGTGAAACTAGTGCAGAGTTATAGACTCTTAATGAGTTAAAAATACTTTCAAATCTAAGTAGCCATCATGAACTGCGTACACCAGGACACATGAAAAACTTCTTATTCCACTCCACGAAACAGCAGGGAGGGGTTAGGGGTGGGGTCTTATTTTCAAGTCAGGGGAGTAACAAACAATAATCAAGGGGTAAATAATCATGAAATGGCTCCAGGCATCTTTGTGTTTACTGATGGTTTCTTTAACTGCGTATACTACCACGGCATCAGTGTTAGCTCAGTCACACCCAACACCAAAAACTTGGCGAATTAGTCAGAAATTTAAGCCACAAAGAGGAAAAGATCCAAATCCCCCAACGGTGGGTGCTGCAACCCGTAGTGCCTCATGTCTCCAAGGCAAAAAAGAAATAACGCCCTTAATCCCTGCCGATAAATTAGGGCTGACTTTAAATGGGCATCCTACATTTTATTGGTCTGTGCCTACTCTCCCAGTCAGAACCGCCCAGTTTACTATCGAGATAAATGGAGATGAACAACCATTTTATGAAACAGACATAACGCTTCCTAAACAACCAGGAATTCTTAGCTTTACCCTCCCTAAAAATACACCTGAATTAGCAATAGGTAAAACTTACCGCTGGTATCTAACAATAATTTGTGATGGCGAAGACTCTAGCAACAATCCTTATGTAGCGGGTTTAGTAAAACGTACACAAGCAGACTTAACTTTATTAAATGCTTTAGCAAAAGCAACCGCATGGCAACTACCAAGTATCTACGCAGAATCCGGTATTTGGCATGAAGCACTAACTACTTCAGTAGAGTTACGCTGTACTCAGCCAAATGACTTAGTAATCAAGCTAAATTGGAGACAATTGTTAACATCAGTGGGATTAAATGACATCCTATCTGAGCCATTACTCGATTCTTGTCAGACCAAGAATTAATAACTGACTGTTATGTGGGAAAAGCTGAAACAGCGAATATGGGAATGGCGTGGGGTTGTAATAGCTGTTCCCAATGTCACATTGATTGTGATCGCCTTACGGTTGATTGGATTGCTTCAATCTCTAGAATTGACAGCCTTGGATCAATTTTTTCTGCTTCGTCCACAAGAGCCAGTTGATAACCGCATAGTTATAGTTGAAATTAATGAAGCAGATATCAAAAAACAGAAAAGTTGGCCTATTTCTGATGCAGTACTTGCCACCTTATTAAATAGGATTAAGCAACAACAACCCAAAGTGATCGGTTTAGACATTTATCGTAACTTAGTTGTCAATCCTGGTTATCAAGACTTGGTGAAAGTATTTGAGTCTACCCCCAACTTGATTGGAATCCAAAAAGTTCTTGAGAGCGTTGATAGTTCGCCCGTGGAACCACCACCTCTATTGAAGCAACGTCAGCAGGTAGGGGGAAATGACGTACCTGTAGATGGAGATGGTAGAGTTCGTCGAGGAATGCTCTACCTGTTTTCAGATGATGATAATTTCATAGAAAGTTTTAGTCTGAAACTAGCATTATCGTATTTAGCATCGGATGGGATTACAGAGAAAGAGGCTACCACTAACCCAAATTACTTACAATTGGGTAAGGGTATTTTTCCGAGATTCCAAGCTAATGATGGTGGTTATGTCGGGGTAAATGCTGGCAGCTACCAAGTACTATTAAACTACAGAGGACGGATAGATAAGTTTACCAAGGTTTCCCTCACCGCAGTTCTAGAAAACAGTATTGAACCAGATTTGATGCGGGGAAAGGTAGTAATAATTGGTTCAACTGCGGAGAGTTTGAGAGATACTTTTTTTACACCATATAGTAGTAAAGTATTTGCCGCACCTGAACGGATGGCAGGTGTAACAATTCATGCTAATTTAACCAGTCAAATTTTGAGTTCGGCTTTAGATGGTCGTCCATTAATTAAATCTGGAAATGAGCCTTTTGAATGGCTGTGGATTTTCCTGTGGTCAACTATTGGCGCTATATTATCTTGGCAGCAACGCCACAATATCTTTTTGATTATTGTCAGTATTTCTGTTGCTGGTACTGGTTTAATTGGCGGCTGCTTCTTAGCATTTTTAGTTGGATGGTGGATTCCTATAGTTCCACCAGCGTTAGGATTAGCAGGAGCGACCATAGCTATTACTCAGTATATTGCCCATAGTGCTGCCAGTCTGCAAAAAACCTTTGGGCGTTACCTCACAGAAGAAGTGGTCGCTAATTTAATAGAAACTCCTTCTGGTTTGAAGCTAGGGGGAGAACGTAGAAAAGTCACAATTCTAGTGTCTGATGTCAGAGGATTTTCAGCTATTTCTGAGGAATTTCCTCCTGAACAGGTGGTGAAAATTCTTAATCTTTATTTGGAAGTGATGACAGATATCATTAATCAGCATAAAGGTACGATTAATGATTTTATGGGCGATGGGATTTTGGTGATGTTTGGTGCGCCTATTAGTCGTGAAGATGATTCTCAAAGAGCGATCGCTTGTGCTGTGGCTATGCAATTGGCTATGCAACAGGTAAATGCAAAAAATCAACAAATGAATCTCCCAATTCTAGAAATGGGAATTGGCATTAATACAGGTGAAGTTGTAGCTGGAAATATTGGTTCCCAAAAACGCGCTGAATACACAGTTATTGGCAGTCATGTCAATTTAGCGGCTCGGATTGAATCATATTCAGTAGGAGGACAAATTCTCATTTCTGAGCATACTTGGAAAGATGCCAATATTGATTTAAGAATTGATAATCAATTGCAAGTGGAACCGAAAGGAATCAAACATCCGATCACTGTTTATGAAATAGGTGGTATTGGCGAAAAATATAATCTGTTTTTGCCAAAAATTAATGAAGATATAGATATTTTAAGTGAAGAATTACCTATTGAATTTATTGTTTTACATGGCAAACACGTAGATGGGAAAATATTTACAGGTGCAATCGTTGGACTTTCAGAGAACGGCGCACAACTACGCTCTAGCTTGGATTTACAGCTATTAAGTAATCTCAAACTTAAGTTATCAACAGAAACAGCACTGTCTACGGAAGCACCAGATATTTATGCCAAAGTCATGAAAAAATCGGCTGTTGAGGAAAATCATTTTTTGATTCGATTTACAGGAATTCTTCCCAAGGGGATGAAACGACTTAAGAAGGTAGGGCAAACATTGCCTTAGCGGACAGAGGAAAATTTCATAGTTGGCGCATTTTTTTGTAAAATCAGTTGGCAGCTTCATTCTTGGGTGAACAGCTTTGTTAGCAGCTTTACTTTATGGACAGGAAGATTTACGTCTAGAACAAGTCCCTGAACCAATTCCAGCAGAGGGGGAAGTAGTGATTCAGGTGGGGGCAGCTACTACTTGTGGTACGGATTTAAAGGTCTGGCGACGTGGTGGCCATGCGAAAATGTTGACTCCCCCTACGTTGTTTGGTCATGAGGCTGCGGGAACAATTGTGGCTGTGGGTACTGGTGTAACTAATTGGCAGATAGGCGCTCGCATTGTCGCTAATAATTCTGCACCTTGCATGAAATGTTTTTTTTGTCAACGTCAAGAATATTCTCTTTGTCCAAATTTGACATGGAATAATGGGACTTTTGCCGAATATCTGAAAATTCCCGCACCGATTGTACAGCAAAATATGTTGCGGCTTCCCAATGAGTTACCCTTTGAATTGGCAGCAATGACGGAACCTCTAGCCTGTGTATTGCATGGGGTAGCCCGTTCTCATGTTAAACCTCAAGACCGGGTAGTTGTTTTGGGAGATGGGGCAATTGGGCTGATGTTTGTGGCAGTTTTAGCGGCGAAAGTAGAGGTTTTGCTGTGGGGAGGGAATGACCAAAGGCTAGAAATTGGCAAAAAATTGGGTGCATCCCAAACTTTTAATTATCATCAAGTAGCGGATATTCCTGGTGTAGTCAAGAAATTAACTGAAAGCTGGGGTGCGGATGTGGTGATAGAGGCTACGGGAGTTCCGAGTGTATGGGAAATAGCGATCGCTTGCGCCCGTCCCGGTGCGACTGTAAATTTATTTGGTGGTTGTCCCAAAGATACGACAATTACCGTAAATACAGAAAAGCTACATTATAGTGAATTAACCCTAAAAGGCGTATTTCACAACACACCTGAATATGTACGGGCGGCGTTGTCACTAATAGCTAGTAGGAAGATTCCTTTTGAGTTACTAATCAGTGAACAGCGGTCATTAAAAGATTTAGAACAGGTGTTTGCTGATATGAAAGCACGTAAAGTGATCAAGGTGGCAATGTTACCCTCTTGAAAAGATTCAGATCCCCGACTTCTCAAAGAAGTCGGGGATCTATAAGTTTTCTATGGACAACACAGGGAAAACTATTTTTAATGGTGATGTTATTTCTAAATAGGAAAATGCTAAAAAAATCGCTGCTTAATTTTTTAATTTTGCCTTTTTCCCTAATTCCTTGGTTATCCGGGGAAATACTCTTAAATTCTCTAGCTAAGGCGTTACCAGGAGAAAGTACAGAGGAAGTAACAACCTGGATTCAAGCCCATCCGACGCTTCGTCCTAGAAGTGGGGAGCGATTGTTTGTGAGTAAAAGTGATACGGCCGCCCAAAGATTCACTTTTCAAGCGTCGGTATTACCTCCAGGTAAGGTGACATTTACTCCAGATCGCAGCACCATTCGTACTGAGCGCATGACTATGTATGATGGTGTTAATGGTGTGACACTTCAGCGTCTTGAAGAATCTTTGCGGGTAATTTATAGCTTGGATATTTATCAAGACTATAATCGCGCCCAGGTGGTTTACGAGTATCCTAACCAGAGTGCAATTAATCAGGCACGTTTGGCAAAAACCCCAATTCGAGAAGCATTAAAGGGACAATTACGGGTAGGCGATCGCTATGCCTATTGGGTAGAAATTGCTCAACCCAGGCAAGGTAAGGCTTTGAGCGGTCAAATAACAGTTTTTCTTAAATCTGATTTGGATAAGTTACAAGCAGAACTGAGAACCCGTTAATAATAACTAAGGGTGTAGGTTTTGTAATTTTGAATTTTGAATTTCGCATCATCCTTCATCCTTTAGCTTGCTTCCAGCGGGTAGGGTTTCCCATGTGCCGGAAAATATACTTTCTGCTGCTAGAGAAATGCGTTGCAAATCTTCTTTAAGTAGTGGTGGCCAGTCAACACCTGCTTTGCGTCCGGCAGCAAAGAACTGCAAAGCTTTAATACCTAATTTATATAAGGCAAATGCAAGTTCTTTATCTAAGCTAGAAGTTTCTTTCAGGTTTTCAAACACCACTTTCAAGGCTAATAATATTGAGGTAATTTGACCTGGTATAGGGAGTTTTCCTTGTTTTAGATGATTTAACAACGCATCTGATGTTTCTTCATCTGTTGTTTGGTCTATGAGTAGTTTACGTGCTATTTCGTAGTTCATGCATCCAGCTTACCGTAGTTTATCTGGTATTGGCAGCCAAGACCCTCATAAAAATCCTAACTTCGCTTAATTTAAATTGGCTTAATTTAAATTGGCTTAATTTAAATTGTTCATTTTTGAAAATATTCGGAATTCACCCCAATTTGAATTTATTCTTATTTCAAAATTCTTATTTCAAATCCAGCAACCCTTGTTCTTTTAATTTAGGATTAAAGCGAATTTGCGTTTTTACACCTCGTGATGCTAATACGAATAAAATTTCTGCCTCAACACGCCGCGCCACATTCTTAATCAGTTTTATTTTATCTAAATCATCAATTAGTTGATTTTGATAATTAGTCTGTTCTTCAGTTGTCATTACTTCCTTAGCATTAATAGGATTAGTCCATTTTTCTTTATTTTCTACATTTCTCAAATCAAGACTACCATTTTCATCAATCCAAGCATTTTCAATATTTTCTAAAATTGTGCGGTTGGGACGGTCAATAGTTTGTACTTTTACCCAATAACATTGTTTTGGCTGACGGACTAAATGCTGCTTAAGACTAAGATAAACATCGCGGGAATAACTTACAAATTGGAGATTTTTTTCTTGATCGAAAATAGCGTAAACTCCTATTTGTCCAGTAAAATTTTCTGGTAATTCACCATTCTCATCGATGTAAGTCACATATTCTAAACTGGCTAAAGCAGGAATATTTGTTTCAGTAGTCATAATGAAAATTCAAAATTTACAAAAAAGGGAAGAGGGAACAGGGAACTCTTAATCAGAAAACATATTTTCATGATTGCTTTGTTAAGCAATTTTTCGGTAAACTGCACAAAGGCGGCTAGGGTGAAAAATTTTCGCATTAAACATAAAATTGGGTGGTACATTGATGATTGTGTATTCACTAGATGCATGATATTGTTCAAATTCTGCTGGCATCCCTTTAGGTGTATCTAAACTGTAAGGATTTGGCTGAAAAAGCAGTTCTGTAAATTCTACTTTTTCCCATTGCAAATTTTGACAGATTTGGCTTAAGAATGATTCCCCCATTAATAATTTAAACAGAGTTTCTTTAGCTTCAGGTGCGAGTGTAAAACTACTATCAAAGTTCTGAACAATTTTTAGACGCATTTTTCGTTACAGATTGTTATGGAAGACTGAGTGATGATTAAGTGTAAGAAGATTCTGCACGTTGTCACGTTGATAATCATCCTAACATCTCTAAATTTTACCCCTAAGCTCACTTGCAAAAGTTTAGTAAAGTTTACATTAGGGTGGAATAGGTCTTAAATCTGACGTTTGTGTAAAATGACCACTTGAGAATAGCCTATTGGATTATGGGACTTATGTCACTCGATTTTGGATTTACGATTTTGGATTTTGGTCATATTTTATAATAACAATTCAAAATTCATAGGGGTAGTGGTAAACAAAGGTGAAGATAAAAAAAAGGCAAAAGATGAATTTCTCTTGCCTTATCAAAGATTATATTCTGGTTTTATTCTTCATCGAAATCATCATCATCATCATCATCTTCTTCTTCGTAGTCTTCCTCTTCTTCTTCTTCTACCAAATCACTGACTTCATCAGCAATCAAATCATCATCATCATCATCTAATACCGGCTTTTGCTCTCTTCTGCCTCCATAACTACCATCCCCCAAACTAGGAGCATCAAGGCTATAGAGCTTGGCTGTACGGTCATCCAACACCATGTCTAAGGAATCATCAACTTCATCTAAGACTCCTGTGCCTAGGTCAGTTCCATAGTCGTCAATGGTGGTAGTCTCTTCATAGGTGTTGTAGCCAGTACCAGCCGGAATCAACCGCCCAATGATCACGTTTTCTTTTAAGCCTCGCAGCCAGTCAGATTTGCCCTCAATGGCGGCTTCAGTTAAGACTCTGGTGGTTTCTTGGAACGATGCAGCGGAGATGAAACTATCAGTGTTGAGAGATGCCTTGGTGATACCCAACAATACGGGAGTATACTGTGCCTTTGCTCCACCGGTGATAGACATGGCTTCGTTGACTTGTTCTACTTGGCGCAGTTCTACCAGTTCTCCAGGTAACATGGTGGTGTCACCGCCGTCATCGATACGGACTTTGTTGGTCATCTGCCGGACAATTACTTCTATGTGTTTGTCAGCAATATCAATGCCTTGGGACTGATAAACCATCTGCACTTCGTTAACCAAGAAGCTCTGTACCTTTTGCAAGGCATGACTAGCACAGGCATAGATACCATCTTCGGAACCGAGACTAAAGAATATTTCTAAGATCTCGTGGGGGTTGGAGGGTCCATCTGTCAGGGGTTGACCGGCTAGGACTTGAGCGCCGTCGGGAACCATGAGGTTTTGTCCAGGTCCGAGAGGATAGTCGGTGATGACTCCGTTAGATTCTACAACTTTGATGGCGTAAGCTTCACGGGTGATGCTGGTGATTTCATCACCGTCTCCATACACCACTTTCACCAATCCTGGACGACGGCATAATATACAGGCTTCCTTGGGTTTGCGGGCTTCTAATAGTTCTTCAATCCGGGGCAGACCTTGAATAATGTCTCCGGTTTTCGCCCGTTCAAACACCAATAACACCAGGTTGTCTCCCCGTTGTACCAAGTCCCCATCTTCTATTTGCAATACTGCTCCAGGACTGACTCGGTAAGGACGACCAACGCGCAGCGTGATGGTGTAAGGTGTGGGGTGTGGGGTGTGGGGCAGGGGAGAAGAGGACGCGGTGATGGGGAGACGCGGTGACGCGGAGAGATTGTCCCCCTGTCCCCCTGTCCCCGTGTCTCCGTGTCCTTCTTTGCTGTCACCTGTCACCTGTAACCTGTCACCTGCTTTTACTGATACCACTTGTCCAGATTCGGAAACTAAAACACCGGGGGCGATTTCTGTTCCTTCTACTAACAAGTCGCCTTTTTTGACTTTGGGTGGGGTGGTGGTGGAGATGGAGATCATGTCGTTGTCACGCAAGACTAAGCAGCGGCGCACTGCTTCTGCGTCTTTCCTTACTCCTCTGACTATGCCGCCTTCTTTACACAATATCTGCGTCCGTGCTACTACTGAGCCAGGGACAATGCTTAACCCATCTTCAACTTCTAGGGTGGTTTGGGTTGCTCCTTGGGTGGCATCAGCGGCAATGTCTCGGCGAATCACCAAAGACTCTAATATCACCAACTGCAACCGCTGAAGTTCAGGGTTTTCTAAGTCGGGGACTAGTTCAATGTCTGCTGCCAAGGGTGAAGAACTATGATCTTGTTCTCCTTCTTGCTCAATTTCTAACACTAATTGAGTCCGCAGCAGTTCTACTCCTTCTACAGATTTGACTCGTTCTGAATCTTTGTAGGGTAGGCGTTGCACGGCTCGGAGTTGAATTGAGCGTCCGTGATGGGGAGACGCGGTGACGCGGAGAGATTGTCCCCCTGTCCCCCTGTCCCCGTGTCTCCGTGTCCTTCTTTGCTGTCACCTGTCACCTGTAACCTGTCACCTGCTTTTACTGATACCACTTGTCCAGATTCGGAAACTAAAACACCGGGGGCGATTTCTGTTCCTTCTACTAACAAGTCGCCTTTTTTGACTTTGGGTGGGGTGGTGGTGGAGATGGAGATCATGTCGTTGTCACGCAAGACTAAGCAGCGGCGCACTGCTTCTGCGTCTTTCCTTACTCCTCTGACTATGCCGCCTTCTTTACACAATATCTGCGTCCGTGCTACTACTGAGCCAGGGACAATGCTTAACCCATCTTCAACTTCTAGGGTGGTTTGGGTTGCTCCTTGGGTGGCATCAGCGGCAATGTCTCGGCGAATCACCAAAGACTCTAATATCACCAACTGCAACCGCTGAAGTTCAGGGTTTTCTAAGTCGGGGACTAGTTCAATGTCTGCTGCCAAGGGTGAAGAACTATGATCTTGTTCTCCTTCTTGCTCAATTTCTAACACTAATTGAGTCCGCAGCAGTTCTACTCCTTCTACAGATTTGACTCGTTCTGAATCTTTGTAGGGTAGGCGTTGCACGGCTCGGAGTTGAATTGAGCGTCCGGTTTGTTGGCTAACTGATGTGGTGGAGGGCAGGTCTGGGTTACTGGGAACTGCAAATTCAATTACAGGACGACTCAACAGGGCGGGGCCTTCGGGAGATTCTATATATTGAATGTAGCGCAGTTCGGTGGCGACTGTTCCTAGGAGTTCTTCTCCGGGTTGAAGAAAGGTGTTGTCGCGCCCCATGATTGATTCTGGGTCATCGACCATCAACAGTTCCCCTGGCTTAATCACTACTTCTCTCAAGATGTCGTTCTTTTGAGTAACTTCTATGACTCCGCTGGTTTGACAGAAGATGTCTTTGACGACTTCGGTTCCGGCTTCGACAAACTGCCCATCTTCTACTATCAACAAGGAAATGTCTTTGTTGACTTCGTGGGTTTCTTCGGGAATCCACAACATTGTGCCACCGGTGACTACCTCATATCCGAGTTTGGCTTTGCCTTTTTTCTGAACTTCTACGCCGGCGAATTTCAAAAATCCTCCGGTGGTGGTGCGATAACGGTCATCAATTAGCTCGGCAACTACCTGACCATTCTGTACTTTTGTCCCTGGGGTGGCACGGAGATTGAAAGTCTGGGAGGAAGGTGACGGGTGACAGGTGACAGGTGACAGAGAAGAAGAATTTTCTATTGTCTCTTCTCTACTCCCTTCTTCCCTGTTCCCGCTCTCACCTGCCGCCTGTTCTCTGTAACCTTCTCCTGTATGCACTAAATAATTATTCCGTCCTTGGGAACTATGGACTGTGACTGTGGCTTGGTCTAGAACTACTGAGGCGGTGATGATTTCTATTTCTCTGGTGGCTTTGCCGGGGATGATTTCTGGCAGCCGGACTACTCCACCATGCACGCTGGTGAGTTTGGTTTCAGCTAAGACACCGTTGGTTTCTATGCTGTCGCCGTTTTTGACTACTAATTCTGCTCCTGGGGGCAGGTTATACACTTCTCCAGAAAGAATCCAAATCAATCCTCCTCTAGAGGCAGTGGTGGTGGTGTTGCCCTGACGGTCGGTTTTTTGTTCAGAAACTACATCAGCAAACTGCACTTCTCCCGCTAAGTCTGAGGCTACGTCTTTGACGGCTTTTTCGGTGTTGGTGCGGGTGGTTCTGCCTCCTAGGGCAACCTCTGCTAATAATTGCCCTAATTTGACCTTTTGCCCTTCATGTATATAGAGGGTGGAACCTTGGGTAACATGAATTTCCTGTTGCTTGCCTTCTATGGGGGCGCTCTCAGGGTCTGCACTCTTGGATTTGGGGTTTTGGATTTCTAAGATGCCGTTGGTTTCGGCATAGAGTGCGTCTTCACCGTGACGGGTACGATAAGGACGGGTTTTGAGTTTGCGAGAGATTTTGACTGTGCCGTCAATTTTGGAGCGGACTTGTTGGGCAACTTCGCCGGTGAATACGCCTCCGGTGTGGAAAGTCCGCATGGTAAGCTGGGTTCCCGGTTCACCGATGCTCTGAGCGGCAATGATGCCCACTGCTTCTCCTAAGTCTACCATTTTGGCGTGTGCCAAGCTCCAGCCGTAACAGTGCTGACAGACTGAACGGGCTGCTTCACAGGTGAGAGGACTCCGCACTAAAACTTCTTTGACTTGGGCGGCTTGAATGACTGCGGCGAGGTCGTCGGAGATGGGGGTGTTGCGGGGGGCGATGATTTCGCCGGTGGTGGGGTGAATTACGTCTTCTCCTACTACTCGCCCCATGAGTCTGGTGCCAATGGGGATGAGGACTTTTGCGCCTTCGGTCATGTCCCGTAGGGGTATGCCTCTGGTGGTGCCACAGTCAAATTCCCGAATGATTACGTCTTGGGATACATCTACTAGTCGGCGGGTGAGATATCCTGAGTCGGCGGTGCGGAGTGCGGTGTCTACTAATCCCTTTCTGGCTCCATAACTGGAGATGATATATTCAGTGACGGTCAGTCCTTCTCGGAAGTTGGTTTTGATGGGTAAATCTATAATTTCCCCTTGGGGGTCTGCCATTAGTCCCCGCATTCCCACTAATTGGCGGACTTGGGAGATGTTACCTCTGGCTCCAGAGAAAGCCATCATGTAAACTGAGTTGAGTGGGTCCGTGGCTTTGAAGTGGGCGACTACTTCGTCCTTGAGGCTTTCGCTGGTTCCGTTCCAGGTGTCGATAACTTTTTGGAAACGTTCAACTTCGGTGATTTCCCCCCGTTTAAACCGAGCTTCGGTGCTGAGAATTTCTTCTTCGGCGGCTTCTAGGAGCGATCGCTTGGAGGGCGGAACCATGAGATCATCAACACTGATGGAAACTCCGGCTTTGGTGGCATAACGAAACCCTAAGTCTTTGAGTTTGTCTGCCATGACGGCGGTGCGGGCGGTTCCATAGTGGGTAAATGCCCAAGATATTAAGTTTCTCAGCTGACTTTTGTTAACAACAACGTTACGAAAAATCATTTTTTCAGTCATTAGTCATTAGTCCTTAGTCATTGGTCATTAGTCATTGGTCATTGGTCATTAGTCATTGGTCATTGGTCATTAGTCATTGGTCATTGGTCATTAGTCATTGGTCATTGGTCATTAGTCATTGGTCATTGGTCATTAGTCATTGGTCATTGGTCATTAGTCATTGGTCATTGGTCATTAGTCATTGGTCATTGGTCATTAGTCATTGGTCATTGGTCATTAGTCATTGGTCATTGGTCATTAGTCATTGGTCATTGGTCATTAGTCATTGGTCATTGGTCATTAGTCATTGGTCATTGGTCATTAGTCATTGGTCATTGGTCATTAGTCATTGGTCATTGGTCATTAGTCATTGGTCATTAGTCATTGGTCATTGGTTTTAAGCCATTAGCTATTAGTTTGCTCAAAGCTTTAGGTGCTAACAGTTCTAGTCACTATTTGCTTTATGTTAGTAATTAATCATCCCCTTGGATCTAATAACTAATGACTAATGACTAATGACTAATGACTAATGACTAATAACTAATAACTAACTTGCCAGGGCTTCTTGAATGGCTTTGTTATAAATTACTCGACCAGGGGTGGTGTAGATATACTGAGAAATCAATTTCCCTTGGGCATCTTGGCGAACGCGGCGGAATTTATACAACAATGTCTGGGTGCCATCGTTGTTTTCTATGACTTCTAATGGTTCGGTGTCTGGTTGGCTGGTTTCCATTTCGCCGTCGAACCGGACATATATATAGGCATGGAGTTCTACTTGGTCTTGGTGATATGCCATGATCACATCATCGAGGGAAGCGAAATATCCACCTGCACCTTTAGTGGCGGCGGGATTTTCGGCGGTTAAATAATACGCTCCCAATACCATGTCTTGGCTGGGGGTGACGATGGGTTTGCCTGTGGCAGGTGAAAGAATGTTGTTAGAAGCTAACATCAACAGTCTGGCTTCGGCTTGACTTTCCAATGACAGGGGGACGTGAACTGCCATTTGGTCGCCGTCAAAGTCGGCGTTAAAGGCTGGACAGACGAGAGGATGGAGTTGGATGGCTCTGCCTTCGACTAATATGGGTTCAAAGGCTTGAATTCCTAAACGGTGCAGGGTGGGGGCGCGGTTTAACATCACCGGATGCCCTTCTATGACTTCTTCTAATACGTCCCAAACGCTGGGGTCGTTGCGAGAGATGAGTTTTTTGGCGGCTTTGATGTTGTTGACCATGCCAGAACGAATCAACCGGTTGATGACGAAGGGTTGAAATAGTTCTATGGCCATTTCTCTGGGTAGTCCACATTGGTGGATTTTCAGCTTGGGACCGACGACTATGACTGAGCGTCCGGAATAGTCAACTCGTTTGCCTAGGAGGTTTTGGCGGAAGCGTCCTTGTTTTCCCTCAATAATATCGGAGAGGGATTTGAGGGGGCGGTTGTTTGCACCTACTACTGTCCGTCCGCGCCGACCGTTGTCTATGAGGGCATCGACGGCTTCTTGCAACATCCGTTTTTCGTTACGGACGATGATTTCTGGAGCTAATATTTCTTGCAGTCTAGCTAGACGGTTGTTGCGGTTAATCACCCGACGGTATAAGTCGTTGAGGTCGCTGGTGGCGAATCTGCCGCCGTCGAGTTGCACCATTGGGCGCAGGTCGGGAGGAATGACGGGAATGACTGCCATGACCATCCATTCTGGTTTGGAACCGGTGGCGATGAAGTTATCGATTACCCGCAGACGTTTGATGAGTTTGGCGCGTTTTTGTCCTTTGGCGTTGCCGATTTCTTCTCTGAGGTTTTCGGCTTCTTGTTCGAGGTTGATATCTGCCAATAGTCGTAGCAGTGCTTCTGCCCCAATGCCGACTTCGACTCCGACGAGGAGAGAATCTTCGCTATAGATTGCGTCTTCGATTTCTAACCACTGGTCTTCGCTGAGGAGTTGTTTGTAGGTGAGGGTGTCGGCGTTGCCGGGGGCGAGTACTACATAGGAGTTGAAGTAGACGATTTGTTCAACATCCCGCAGGGGCATATCTAGGAGAATAGCAATATAACTAGGAATGCCTTTGAGATACCACACATGAGCTACTGGGGCTGCGAGTTTAATAAAGCCCATGCGGTGTCGGCGCACACGAGACTCTGTGACTTCTACTCCACAGCGTTCACAAACTATGCCTCTATGACGAACACGTTTATATTTACCACAATGGCACTCCCAGTCTTTCGCTGGTCCAAAGATGCGCTCACAGAATAAGCCGTCCATTTCTGGCTTGAGAGTGCGGTAATTAATAGTTTCTGGCTTGGTGACTTCACCCACAACTTGACCGTTGGGCAAAGTGCGCTCACCCCAGGCTCGAATTCTTTCTGGAGAAGCCAGTCCGATTTTTACGTAGTCAAACTGATTAGTTTGGGGAGATCTCATGAGAATTAAAAATGAAAAATTTAAAATTAAAAAAAGAAATTGGTGATGGGTAAAAAACTCTTATCCATTACCCATCACCTATTACCCATTACCTATTCGTCATCTTCTAATGACTCACGAGAGAGTGACTCATAGGTGGGTCTGGGTGGGGTGCGGCGAGTGGCTTGGTCTGCCATTAAATCGACTTCTACATCTAGGGAACTGCCGTCGGCTTGGGTTTCGACTTTATGGACGGCGATATCTAAACCCAGTGACTGTAACTCGCGCATCAATACCTTAAAGGATTCTGGGGTTCCCGGGCGGGGGATGGCTTTGCCCTTAACAATGGCGTTGAGGGCTTCATTTCGTCCTTGCATATCATCAGACTTGACAGTTAGCAACTCCTGCAAGGTGTAAGCTGCACCAAAAGCCTCCAGCGCCCACACTTCCATTTCTCCAAATCTTTGACCACCTTGTTGAGCTTTGCCACCCAGAGGCTGTTGAGTCACTAGAGAGTAAGGTCCTGTGGAACGAGCATGGATTTTGTCATCGACCAAATGCACCAACTTGAGCATATAAGCTACACCCACGGTGATGGCACGGTCAAAGGGTTCCCCAGTGCGTCCGTCATAAACCATGATTTTGCCGGCATTGTCGGGGTTATAAACCCAATCCTTGCCGGTTTCGTCTCTGGCTTCTTGGAGTTTGCCATGAACAATGCGGCGGGAAGATTCTTCGCCATACATTTCATCAAAAGGAGTAATCTTAAACCGGACTCCGAGATTATGTCCTGCCCAACCTAATAAACATTCAAACACCTGACCGACATTCATCCGGCTGGGTACACCCAAGGGATTGAGGACTATATCTACCGGGGAACCATCGGGTAAGTAGGGCATATCTTCGGCGGGGAGAATGCGAGAAATGATGCCTTTGTTGCCATGTCGTCCTGCCATTTTGTCGCCGACTTGGATTTTGCGCTTCTGTGCCACATATACCCGCACCACCATATTGGCTCCTGGGGGTAGTTCATCACCTTGTTCTCTGGTGAACAACCGCACATCTACGACCCGACCTTTTTCACCGTTGGGAACTCGCAGGGAGTTGTCGCGGACATCACGGGCTTTTTCACCAAAGATAGCTCGGAGGAGTTTTTCTTCTGGGGGTTGGTCAGATTCACCTTTGGGCGTGACTTTTCCCACGAGAATATCTCCAGCTTCTACCCATGCACCAATGCGAATTATGCCTTGTTCATCTAACTGTCTGAGGGCATCTTCACCGACGTTGGGAATTTCTCTGGTGATTTCCTCTGGTCCCAGCTTGGTTTGTCGAGCTTCGATTTCATATTTTTCGATATGAATAGAAGTATAGATATCGTCTTGCACCAAGCGTTCGGAAATCAAAATCGCGTCTTCGTAGTTGTAGCCTTCCCAAGGCATATAAGCCACGACGATGTTTTGTCCTAATGCCAGTTCTCCTCCTTCTGTGGAAGAACCATCAGCCAAAACCTGACCGGCTACGACTTTTTCGCCGGTTCTCACCAATGGTTTTTGGTTCAGGCAGGTATCTTGGTTAGAGCGTTGGTATTTGGAAAGAACGTATCTAATCTCTTTGGGAGGGGAAGAAGAGGCAGGGCTTGTGGAGGATATGCTCAGAGCCTGCGGTTCCCTGATTCGGACTCGAATTTCTGCGGCATCGACATAGACAACGTCGCCATCAGTGCGGGAAACTATCACCATACCGGAGTCTCTCGCGCCCTGGGCTTCTAAGCCTGTGCCAACAAGGGGGCGTTCTGGTTTGAGCAGGGGGACAGCTTGGCGTTGCATATTGGAACCCATCAGCGCCCGGTTCGCGTCGTCGTGTTCCAAGAAGGGAATCATGCTGGTGGCGACTGAGACTATCTGCACTGGGGAAACTGCCACATAGTCTACTTGTTCGGGGGTGGTGGTTGCCCAATCTTGGCGATAGCGAACTGGAACTTGGGGTCCCTTGATGTAGCCGTTTTCATCTAGGGGGATATCACCTGTGGCTGTTCTCAGGTCGTCTTCTTCGTCGGCGGTCATGTATACCGGCTGGACATCAAACCGCACTCGACCGTTTTCTACTGGTCTAAAAGGTGTTTCTAAAAAGCCGTATAAATTAACACGGGCATGGGTAGCTAGGGAACCAATCAGTCCGGCGTTGGGACCTTCTGGAGTTTCAATGGGGCAGATGCGGCCGTAGTGGCTGGGGTGAATATCTCGGACTGCGAAGCCGGCTCTTTCTCTGGTTAATCCTCCTGGTCCTAGGGCGCTGAGTCGGCGTTTGTGGGTCAGTTCTGCTAGGGGGTTGGTCTGATCCATAAACTGGCTGAGTTGGCTAGAGCCAAAGAATTCTTTGATGGCTGCTACTAGGGGCTTGGGGTTGACCAGGGAGGCGGGGGTGAGAACTTCGGCATCTGATACGGTCATCCGTTCGCGAATGATGCGTTCTAGGCGATTCAACCCGACTCGGACTTGGTTCTGGAGCAGTTCGCCGACGCTTCTAACTCGGCGATTTCCCAGGTGGTCGATGTCGTCTATGTTGCCGATGTCATATTCGAGGTTAATGAGATAATCAACGGCGGCTAAGATATCCCCAGGTGTCAACACGCGCATGGTGTCGGGGACTGATAGACGCAATTTTTTGTTGAGTTTGTAGCGACCAACTCGTCCTAGGTCATAGCGTTTGGGGTCAAAGAAGCGAGAGTCGAGGAGTTGTTGCCCACCCAGGACTGTTGGTGGTTCACCCGGACGCAGTTTGCGATACAATTCCATCAGAGCTTCTTCTTCGGAGAACTGCCCTTCTTTTTCGATGGTTTTTTGGAAATATTCTGGGTGACGCAGGGCATCAAAGATTTCGTTGTCTGATAAACCTAAAGCTTTGAGCAGTACTTGTGCCGACAGTTTGCGGGTTTTGTCGATGCGAACCCACACCAAATCGTTACGGTCTGTTTCAAATTTCAGCCATGCACCTCGGTTAGGAATTAAGCTGGCTGAATATGTTCTTCGTCCGTTTTTATCAATTTCTGATTTGTAGTAAACTCCAGGACTCCGCACTATTTGGTTGACGATGACTCGTTCTGCGCCGTTGATAATAAACGTACCGCGATCGGTCATCAGGGGCAAGTCGCCAATGAATACTTCTTGTTCTTTGATATCTCCGGTTTCTTTGTTCAGCAAGCGTGTGGGGACATACATCTGTACAGCGTAGGTGCTATCCCGGCGTTTGGATTCTTCGACGCTGTACTTGGGTTCTTTGAGTTTGTAGCTGTTTCCTAAAAAGTGCAGTTCCAGTTTGCCAGTGTAGTCTGTAATTGGGCTAAAGGAGTTTAGCTCTTCTATTAACCCTTCTTCTAAAAACCAGCGGAAGCTTGAACGCTGGATTTCAATCAAGTCGGGTAACAGAAAGGCTGGTTCCATATATGTTTCGTTAGTCATGCCTCTACCTTTGTCAACCTGGTTAAACTATCCCTTGAACACTGCTATTGATCATGTTCTAGACCATAGCTCGTGTCGTTAGCTGTTGGGGAAATCTTCTTCACATCACCTACTACTGTTAACAGGTGAAAAAGCAACCGCAGCGATTAAATCTGGAATGGGCGATTAAAAACGGAGGTAATCGCCCTTGATTCGGAAGCAAGGAACGCTAAAATACATAAAGAATGAATTATTTCAACGATGATAGTTGAGATATTCCTGACTTTGATTTGCATATCCTCACTTCCTCTCCAAATAAAGCGTTAATTAATCTACGCTGTCACACTGTTGTGTCTTTATAAGACCTAATCTATACTCACAGTGAGGTCCCAAATCTGAATAATCCGCGAGATACAGATCCGAATCGGGATGGATTTATTTGGCTGGATTTTACTCACAAGGCTATTACGTTTAAGAATTTTCTATCTATAGGTTCAATACACAAAAATCCACTTCTGCACGAAAGTCCCGATTAACTTTTAGGTAGCCTCGGTTGGTTATCTACTGAGAGCATCCGCTTGTAGAGATAGATATATGACCATGTAATTCTGGTTTTTATCTGAAAAAAAGCTCACAAATCTCCTATCACGACGGTCAACTTAGTAACAGCGTTGAATAATGAGGTCTCTGAGAATTTGCAAATTCCTCCATTTACCATTATGGCGCAAGCAAAATGTTTTAGAGGGAATAATATTAGCACATTTTTGCCCTCCTCAGTCTTATGTTTTATCAGACTGCTACAAAACAGTCAGAAGAAAGCAGGGGGATTGCTTTCTTTAATGCTGAATCAGCCAAGGGCTACACACCTAATTTGATCGTACTTTATAAGGACAGACCGAATAGTTGGCAAGCATTTTTGGTGGTTTGATGTGCAATTGTTTCTACAGTTTCCCCCCGCAACTTAGCTACTTGCTCCGCTACATAACGGACATAGGCGGGTTCATTGCGTTTTTCACCTCGTTTGGGTACGGGAGCCAGAAAAGGGCAATCTGTTTCAATTAATAGGCGATCGCTACTCACCATAGCCGCGGATGCTTGTATGGATTTAGCTTTATTAAAGGTTACTGTCCCACTAAAGCTAATGTAGAAGCCTAAATCGAGGAACCATTGGGTTTCTTCTGGCGTTCCACCCCAACAATGCATCACACCTCGCACCCTTTCTCCTTGACTATTGCGCCATTTTTGCAAGACTTCTTTCATCGCCACTGCTGCGTCACGACAATGGATGATCACTGGTAAATTCAGTTCGGATGCGATCGCCAGTTGCTCCTCAAATACCATGATCTGTTGCTCATAGTTATTTGCTTTGTAAAAATCAAGTCCCATTTCCCCTATTGCTACCACTTTGGCATCTGAACCTGCCAGAAATTTGATTTTCTCGGCTGTTTGTTGGTGCCATTTGACAGCATCTAAAGGATGTAAGCCTACTGCAAAACTGAGTTCAGGAAACTGAGCGGCTATGGCTTGAATACTGGCAAACTCTTCAGGATGAACACAGGAGTGTACTAACCGTACTACTCCTGCTTCTTGCCAACGCGATCGCACGGTTGCTAAATCTGGCTGAAAAAGGTCAAAGTTAAGATGTACGTGGGTGTCTATCAGTTGCATGGTTTGTCAGTTGTCAGTTTGCTACTGAACTATTGACTAAACGTTGAGTGGTTTGAGTCGGTGAGCTAATGTGGACTTTTTCCTAGACCCATTATTGGGATGAAGCACACCGCGCTTTACAGCTTTATCAATTTTGCTGTAAGCCTCGGACATCCGATCATCCACAGCTTTTTTTGATTCTGGGGTAGGATTAGCTTTATAGAGTTCAACAGCACTAAAGTACTTTTTCATCAGCGTCTTTACTGCTGATTTGTATGCTTTATTACGCAGTCGGTTACGTTCTGCGATTTCGGCGCGCTTAAGAGCAGATTTTGTATTCGCCACAGTCAATTCCAAAAAGACTATTAATATGTACACACACTACTAGGCTTACTAGTATAGCATCCAAATTGCCAATGTTATAATTTCTGCAAAAAATCTCACAAACAATTACAAATTGCCATAAACTCTAGCAGCGACAAGGAAAAGGTTGAAGAAGACACGGGGAAAGAGGGACACGGGGACACGGGGACGCGGGGATAATCTCACCGCGTCTCTCCATCACCGCGTCACCGCGTCCTCTTCCTCCCCCTTCACCGACAAAGATTGGGAGACAGGAAAAAACCCTAAACCTCATAGGCAGATTCTGGGTTAAAAAATTCACAAAATATTTAACTATAGCGCCTTTTGAACCTTTTAAAGATGTAGGGAAAAAAGCAGATAACTACTTTTGAGTGCCGTGATAAAATGGTTATTGTATAAATACCAAGGGATAGAAGGGCTGTGAAAAGAGTCAGACAAGCTCCCTAGCGCTAGACTAACAAGCTGGCAGGAATAAAAAAATAGCTTTTGAGCAAATCATCTGTTGGCAAATCTGGGAGTATCAAAAAAATCCAGGTTAAGCTAAAGAAGAGGGTTAGAATAAGCTTTATCTCCTAATGGGTCAAGAGCAACACTAATTCTCAACCAGAAATATTTATAGTTTTGGCATTGTCCTTACTCCATGCTGCGAATTATTACTCAGCAGGCAGACGTTAGCGCAGAACTGCAACGTATCTGTGAACGTCTCCGACGCGCCGAAGGCGATCGCACCCCTGATGAACAATTGCTTCACAAAGAAGCAACGGTGCGGGAAGTGTTGCAAGCAGTGAAACGCCAAGGCGACAAAGCTGTATTGCATTACACTGCCGAATTTGACAACCAAACCCTGAACCCTGAAGAATTAAGGGTTACAGGTTCAGAACTGGATGCAGCCTACCAACAGGTATCGAAGGATTTGCTCCAGGCGATTCGGCTGGCCAGCAGTCAAATTGAAGCATTTCACCGACAGCGAGTACCAAAAAGCTGGGTACATTTTGGTGACGATGAAGTAGTGCTAGGTAAACGCTATACCCCTGTAGACAGGGCGGGTTTATACGTGCCTGGAGGTCGCGCCAGCTACCCAAGTACAGTACTGATGAATGCGATTCCAGCCAAAGTAGCTGGAGTACCCCGTGTGGTGATGGTAACACCACCCGGCGCAGGCAAGGCGATTAATCCAGCAGTGTTAGTGGCAGCCCAAGAAGCAGGGGTACAAGAAATTTATCGCGTGGGAGGCGCTCAAGCGATCGCAGCTTTAGCTTATGGCACAGAAACGATTCCCAAAGTGAATGTGATTACTGGGCCTGGTAACATCTATGTCACCTTAGCCAAAAAATTAGTCTATGGAACAGTGGGTATTGATTCATTAGCAGGACCTAGCGAAGTGCTGGTTATTGCTGATGAAACAGCTAATCCTGCACACGTAGCAGCAGATTTATTGGCGCAGGCTGAACATGATCCAATGGCGGCGGCGATTTTGTTGACAACAGATGCTGGGTTGGCGAAAAAAGTCCAATTAGCTGTGGATAGACAATTAGTAGATCACCCCCGCAGGATAGACACAGAAAAAGCGATCGCTCACTATGGCTTAATTGTTGTAGTCGAATCCCTAGAAGCAGCAGCAGAACTCTCAAATGAATTTGCTCCTGAACACCTAGAATTAGAAGTTAAAGATCCTTGGTCTTTAATGTCTCAGATTCGCCATGCTGGCGCTATCTTCCTCGGTTACTCAACACCAGAAGCCGTAGGTGACTATTTGGCTGGGCCTAACCACACCTTACCAACTTCTGGTGCTGCCCGTTACGCTTCTGCTTTGGGTGTTGAAACTTTCCTTAAGCATTCTAGTATAATACAATACTCGCATACTGCATTGCAAAACGTTGCCAGTGCAATTGACGTACTAGCTAATGTTGAAGGTTTGCCTTCCCATGCTGATTCAGTAAGACGACGAGTTGAAGAGTGATTTAGAAGGCATATTTTTTCTTAAAGCACTTGACACAAGTTACTCCCTAGTTTAATTTAGTGAGTTTGTGACTTTAATAAACTAAAGTAAAGATCACATTTGGGAAATTAGGTGGTGTTAACACCAATTAAAATCCCTAGGTGATAGTTTTAGGGGTCTACTTTTGAGGAGACAAAAGCGGTGTTAAAGACTATTTTAGTAGCTCTGGATGGCTCGGAAATTGCAGATAGAGTAATCCAGACTTTAGATGATTTGGTGCTGTCATCAAACACCAAAGTTATTCTTTGTCATGTATTTCCTACAGCAGAGTCAGAAATAGAATTACCCGCTGATCTTCCTCTCCCAGAGTCAACTAATGTTTCTTATTTCCATATTGAAAAGCAACTGCAATCCTACCAAGAAAAGTTATCAGTAAAAAGTGAACTAGAACTAGTCAGCGGTGATCCTGCTGATGAAATTGTCCGACTAGCTAATATTTATAAAGCCGATTTAGTTTTAATTGGTAGTCGTGGTTTAACTGGGATGAAGAGAATTGTTCTAGGTTCTGTTAGCACTCAAGTCATGGAAGAAGCTAATTGTTCGGTATTGGTGGTGAAAGCAGGTAAGTAATTGATAATTGATAATATTGCAGAATTCAGGTAGGGGTTTAGCAATCCTAAACCCTGGAATGTCCTAACCACCTTGGCTGTTGTTATAATAAACCCACATTCCGCACTTCAAAATATATTATCGCTCTTTTTAAGAATTATTCCTAATAATGGTCATAATATTAAGTATTAATATTTAAATATACTGGTAATTTGTGTTATTTATTTAACTATATTACATGGTGAGGTGCGGAAAGTAGGACAATAAGAAACTATTCATATACCTTTGCCACTTGAAGGAATTTTTTAGGACTTATTGTTTTTGCTAAGTTTCAGAGAAAACGGAGTTCATACATCAACTCAGCCTCGTAAATTTGCGAAGGTATTATCAACATAACGATACTAGCCGCAGCTAGGATGAAGTAAGGTTTTGTAATCGACATTCCAAATCCGAGCTAGTCCTTTAGCATTTAGTTCTGCTCTTATTAGGTCTTTGGCTTGACAAGCATCGGCAATTATCTTAATGTAATTACTCGTAATTTCACTTTCACTTCTTTGTTTTTGAATATCTACTAATTGACGATTAGTTTCAGCATTTGTTTGATCGGGTGAGCTAAAGGAATGAATTACACCAATAACTCCTTCAATTTGATTGCCTCCTGTACCATTAAGATTATTAGTGGGAGTAGTACGCATAATGGCAAAACTACAAGTACCGCCACAGTTTGGATAGTTTAGCGATCCTGTATTAGAGTTGACGTTTGCATAATTATTTGAGCCTGTTTGTAGTAGTGTGGTAGGAGTGACAGTGAGTGATCCAGCACTTTGGGTAGCAGAAGAGGTAACAGAAGCTTGTTCTGTTGTAGATTGAGTTGCATCTCCTCCACCTGATAATGCTTTATCTACATTCATTGGTAAGTAAAAAAGACTTGTCAATACAGTAACTAATATTTTATTTTTTGATCTATTTTTATTATTGATAAGTGTTTGCATAATTGTTTCTAGTGATTTCAATCTATAAAAAGAAGTGGCGATGCCTACGGCGAGCGAAGCTATCTCTATCCATAGAAAAAATGCGATAGCGAAGCGCTCCGTAGGCATCGCCAGACTTCAACGTAAGAGTCATCCACCTATCAACCAATAAAACACTTATGGACGAGTAAGCGCTCTTTTGAAATGAGTGAGTTTGCCTACTAAATCCCCAACATTCTCAAGCTGAAATCCGTTAGCTGCGGTCAGAGGTACTGAAGAACCGGGGGTACATCTAGAACTCCTGCGCCCCTCTAAGTGGATGTGAGAAAAATAACCATTTGCTGCTCTTTGCGAAGATGTAGTACCCAAAACTTGACCACGATTAACAGTTGCTCCATTCTGAACAGAGCGATTTATGTGACCAATTAGCATACTCCGATTGCTATCTATTGATAGACAAACTAAGTCTGAGTTAATGTAGTAGATCTTTCCGGCCGCAGGAGCAAGAACTTGACGATTAGCAGAACGATTTTGCTGCCCCCAACAAGCATTATTGCTACCAAAATCTTGACCCACTGATAAATCTAGGGCAAAAGAGTTTTGATGAGATACAGAACCTCGATATCCTTGACATACATACCAAGTTTCTCCTCGGTTAAAGGGTAAGATAACTTGACCTTGAGGGGGTGGTGGTGGTGGCGTTGATCCGTTCTTAAATCGTTGATTGGGATTGTTGGGATCGCATTGCCATACATGGACTGTACCACCATTGTTACGGGTGGGGCTGTCTACACAAAGATTTGTGCCTGTACGCTGGATTTGAGAGAAGCCATTACCCAAAGAGATAATGTTAAAATTCTGGTCAGGATCGCTAGGATCGCAAGGCCAAGTATTAACTACACCTCCATTTGTCAGATAATGTGAATTTAGACATTTGCCAGTAGAATTATGTCGAAGGAGAGTGCCGCCACGATTACCTGATATGCGATCAAATTGTTGATCCCGATCAGTAGAACTGAAGTCCCAAATTGACATCACAGGATTTCCATCAACTCTGCGAAAATTGTTGTTGGTATTGAGAGCCTTGTTACCATCAACAATAAAGTTTTCCGCTAAAGCGGCAGAACTACCAATCGTTATACCAATTGCAGTGCCTAGAACTAATACAGAAAGGTTAAGCTTGTTCATGATTTATCTCTTAAATTGACTGAATTTCACTTTCTTTAGCTCTGTTGTTGTGGTTAATTACTCTACAGGTGTCTAGTTGAATCTCATTGAGTAGTTACAATTGATTCGCTTATATCTAGCATCACTTGTTTGTAAAAAAAAACACCAGCGTTTGCACTGATGTTTTTCCCAACCCAAAATCATCTAATTTTCATCAAAATGGCAAATTTATGAAATTATGGTGAAATTGAACAGCTACTATCAATTAGATAAAAAAGTAAAATTAATGACAAGTAAGCACCACATACTATCACAAGTACAAAGCTGTTAATAACCAGTAAAGGTTGGCTTTTGAGCAGAATTTCGTCAAAATATTATTTAGCATAAAAACAAGTATCGCTTTTAACAATATTTAGCCATTTACTGCATAATTACGTAAAAGCGAAACAAATCCAAAGACCTACGTTAAAATACTGATAAAAACCTCAGCGAACCTCCGCGCTACCTCCGCGCCCCTCTGCGTTAAAAAACTCTTCTACCCTCCTTTATTCCTTAGAAACTCCCGCAAGCTCAACAAACTCAGCGTTTGACCTAACTTCAAAGGTAACATTGACACACCTTCTAAGCGCGATTGTACCCAACCTTCCCCCCAGTACCACTCGTGAAAACCATCAATACCGTTACTGAGTAGCAAGCGCAGACAATTGGGTTTTGCCACATCAACATGATGATGTATTTGAATTAACCCAGTAGAAGTAGTAAAATCAAATCCAGTTTGCAGTTCTGCGGGCATTCCGGGGGAAAAACTTTGTCCTAAGAGCCATTTTTGTAGTTGTGCCGGTTGCAGTATACTATCGTGAATGGCATTGACTGAAGCTGCAATTTCGATGCGTATTTGGCTTTGTTGAAAAGTACCGAGCATAATGATTTGGTAATTGGTAATTGGTAATTGGTAATTGGGGAAGAGGTGTTCATCTCCCCACCGTCTAGTCCCCAGAAAACTTACAATAGATAAAGTCATCTTGTTAAGAATTGTAAGGTTTTTCATGGCGGATCAATTAATTCGGGCGACAGCAGCCGATGGAGGAATTCGTGCGGTAGGTGTGATTACCACACGCTTAACAGAAGAAGCACGAGTGCGACATAAACTTTCTTATGTGGCTACAGCAGCCCTAGGGAGAACTATGTCAGCGGGTTTGTTGATGGCTTCTAGTATGAAGCGTGTTGGATCTAGGGTGAATGTGCGAGTGAAGGGCGATGGACCTTTAGGTGGTATATTGGTGGATGCAGGCTTAGATGGCACGGTACGCGGCTATGTGGGAAATCCAACCATAGAATTACCTCCTAATGCAAAAGGTAAGCTAGATGTTGGCGGTGCTGTTGGTAGTGGCTACCTGTATGTTGTTCGAGATATTGGCTATGGTTATCCTTACTCTAGTACAGTAGAACTTGTTTCTGGTGAAATTGGCGATGATGTTGCTCATTACCTGGTAACTTCAGAACAAACTCCCTCAGCTTTGGTTTTAGGTGTTTTTGTGGGATTAGGTGGCGTTACAGCATCTGGAGGCATACTAGTACAAGTATTACCCAAAGCTGCTAGAGATGAAGCTTTAGTCGCAAAACTAGAATCAAGGGTTTCGGCATTATCAGGGTTTACGCCATTATTGCAAGCTGGAAAGACGTTAACGGAAATTTTGGGTGATTTACTGGGAGATATGGGTTTGAACATATTTCCAGAAAGTCAGATGCTACGCTTTCACTGTGGTTGCTCCTTTGATAGGGTGCTAAGGGCGCTGAAGATATTGGGAGAAGCGGAACTGCAAGACATGATTATTAAAGATGATGGTGCAGAAGCAACTTGTGATTTTTGTGGCAAAGTTTACCAAGCCAGTAGCGATCATCTAGCTCAACTAATTGTTGATTTGCAGACTGAATCCTCTAATTAAATCAGTATAAAATGATACGGTGTTTACTCATTGTAAATGGTATCTGTGAGGATAGATCTCGAAAAAATAGCTTTTTAATGACGCTAAAGAAAGCTACTATGGCAAAAATGGAATTATCGGTCTAACGCAGACCGCTATTCAATTACTTTGGTGTGAGAGATGACAGAGCGAGATATTCCAGACAGTTGGTCTCCAGCCAGAGCAAAAAAGCCAGAGCAAAAAAGAAAACTATCCCGAAATTCACAAGTCGGGGAAACTCAAGCATCTGGTGTCCCAGCTACTGGTTCTAACTCTAAGTCAGTGAAGCAGCGAAAAGAGAACGATACCGAAGGATTACCTAAAATCAACCATTCAGACGAAACTTTTAACTTCAGTAATCTGACTGAGAAAATGCCTCCCTGGATGAGAGGCTGGGTATTTTGGTCAGTGTTGCTAACGTTAATTCCTGGTAGTGTGGCGTTTTTGTCAATAGCGATGCTACTGAAGTTACCATCAGCACCAAACTGCCCAAAAATTTTCTGGCCTTTGGCGAGTGCGTCAGTACGCTTACATTGCGGTCAGTTAGCGGCTTCTAAGCAAACTATAAATGACTTGCTACAAGCGATCGCTTTGGTGAAGGAACTGCCACAGAATCACCCCCTCAGGGGACAAATTAATACTTTTTTAGAAGAATGGTCGCGAGATATTTTACAACTTGCTGATCAGAATTTCCAAGAGGGGAATTTAGAGGAAGCGATCGCTACTGCTCGTCAAATTCCCGAAGACTTGCAAGCTCGTAAACTAGTAGAAGAGCAAATTACCAAATGGCAGTCTATCTGGTCAAAGGCAGAAGCAATCTACCAAGAATCGGAAAAAGAACTGCGCCAAAGGAATTGGCAATCAGCTTTTATGCTGTCTTCTAAACTGTTGCGTGTTAACAATAAATATTGGGCGAGTACCAAGTACGACCAATTAAATAACATCATTGTGACAGCGCGGGAAGATGGCGATAAGCTCTATAAAGCTGAAAATCTAGCAGCCAAGCGCTCAGTCAATGACTTACTAGCAGCTATTAAATTGGCTGAGTCGATTAAGCCAGATAGTTACTTGCATCAAAAAGCCCAGGAATTGATTCCTGAATTTGGACGCAAGATTCTGAATTTGGCAAAAGCGAGAATGGAGAAGCGAGATGCTGATACAGCCCTAGATATAGTCAGACAAATTCCGCCAATTGCTTCATTACAAACTGAAATCGATGATTTTATTGTTTTGGGTGAAGCACAAAGAAGTGCTTGGATAGGTACTGTTTCTGGTTTAGAGGTAGCCATTTCCCAAGCGCAACAAATTGATGCTTCTAGAGAAAATTATGATCAAGCCCAACAACTAATAGCTCGTTGGCAATTAGAAATTGAAGATGTTTCTCGTTTAGAAAAAGCTCGAAACTTAGCTAGTCAAGGCACAATTAACGAGTTAACTGCGGCAATTTCTGAAGTACAGATGATTCCCGATAGCAACCCCCGCGCTAACGAAGCTAGGCAGGAAATGGGACGTTGGCGTGGACAAGTGGAGTCTATTGAAGACCGACCTTATTTAGACCGTGCTGAACAAATAGCTTTATTAGAGGATGTTAGCTCCTTACAAGCTGCGATCGCAGAAGCAAGTCAAATCCGATCTGGTCGTTCTTTATATCCAGAAGCACGGAAAAAAATTCGGACTTGGACAGCCACGATTCAGCGAATTCAAGATCAACCTTATCTAGATCAAGCCCGCATCATCGCTGACAGTGGTGATTTAAATACTGCTGTTAAGGAAGCACAAAAAATTGCTTCATCAGGACGTGCGCTTGCAGGTGAAGCCCAAATATCTATTGATACTTGGCAAGAGCAAATCCGTGCTAGAGAAAACTGGCAAAAAGCGCGAGAAGTGGCAATTACTGGCACACCAGAAGCTTTAGCTGAGGCAATACGGTTAGCTGATCGAGTTTCAAACCGTAACGTCTTACGTATGGATGCGAACGTGGCTATTGATCAATGGAGTCAACAATTGTTGCAAATGGCACGCTCTCAAAGCGAGGTTGATGTTGCTAGAAGTATTCAAACCGCTCGGTTGATTCCACGGGGTAGTGCTGCTTACAGAGATGCCCAAGAACAAATTAGAACTTGGCGACAATTTATTCTGCCTGAGCCTTCACCTGAGTTATCGTCTGAGCCTTCACCACGAATTGAGCAATCTCAGCCATCTCCAACTAGTGATGGGTTGTAATGGGTAATTGGAAAAAGGGGACTGTGTGAAATCAGCCCCTTTTTCTTGTTTATGTTTAATAGTTAGTAAATTATCAACAAAAAGATCCCCGACTTCTTTAAGAAGTCGGGGATCTTAGCCTCTTAGTGTTCGCTAGGATTGCTGCGGAAAAATAATTCTCCGCGCCTCTGCGCCTCTGCGTGAAAAAAAAGAATTCTACCCTTGAGCTTGAATTTGCCTAACTACTGTCAAAGCCGAATAACTCACCCCCGCAGTTCCTTCACCTGGATGAGTAGAATCACCAACTAACCATAAATTATTAATAGGTGTACGATTAGCAAAACCAAAGGGGCCAAAAGTAGGAATTCTTTGACCAATACCGCCAACAATACCGCTTTCTCTGCCGGTAAAATGAGCAAAAGTTTTAGGTGTGGCAGCTTCTACATAAATGATGGTTTCTGGCTTTAAATAAAAATATTGTGAAAGTTTAGATATTGCATCTTGGGTAAATTTTTGTTTTAACCCTTCATAATCTTGAGTCTGCCACCAGGGAGTAAAATCAACAAAGGAAGAAGCAATAATTGTGGCTTTTCCGGCTGGTGCGCGGCCATCTCCTTCATGACTCACAGATACAAACAGGGAATTATTTTCACCAATAGGTTTATTAGCATCATATAAAAATTGTAGATGAGGCGGACAATCAGCAGGAATCGCACTCTTCTCTACACCTAAATAAACTACAAATGCACCAGAAGCTGGTGGTAGTTTGGCTACTCTTTGTTTATATCCAGATGGGGCATTTTCTCCTAATAACTCTACCAAATTTTGGACAGTGACATTAGCAACTACATGATCTGCCGATTCTGTCCAAACTTCGCCGGTTTTCTGATTTTTAATAACTACAGCGTTAGCTTTGCCATTTTCAACCTTGATTTTTTCGACGGTGTGGCGCATTAATAACTTACCACCGTCTCGTTCTAAGGCAAATAGTAAGCGATCGCTCAAAACTTGCATACTACCCTGAAGGTGAAACAATCCTTGGGGTAATTGGGAAACACTCAAAGCTGTTGCAGCATAAAGCAAAGCCGTCTCTTCGGCGCTAACTTGAGAATACAACTTGAGTTGTAAATCCAAAAATGTCCGCAGTCGGTAATCATTCCCTAAACCACATAACCGTAAAGCATCACCCACAGTAAATAATGTGAAAGGTGCAGTTATGAAAGTACTCGGACGCACTGCTTTTATTAATTGTCCTAAATCCCATAAATTACGGGGTGGTAAAACAGGATCACGTCCTTGAAATTCCCAACTAGCATTAAATAAAGTTGCTAATAATTGCCAAAAAGGTTCACTACCAGGAAACTGTTTTTGGCGTTCTTCTTGCCATTTTTGAGAATCACGCCAGACATTAATAGGTGTAGACTCCCCAGGGAGATAAACCGCACAAGCAGGGTCACAAGGCGTTGCTTCTGGCAAATCTATATTTAATTCTGAGAAAATACGGTGATGAATTCCCCCAGGTTCTAAACCTGCAACTTGAGTTGCACCGACATCAAAAGTAAAGCCTTGACGTTTGAATGTGGAAGCGCAACCACCTGGAACTAAAGCCTGATCGAGAATTAAGACGCTATAACCTCTATGGGCTAATAATGCGCCGGTGGTAAGTCCACCTATACCCGCACCAACGACAATAACGCGGGATTGATTTTTGTTAAGAGAAAGACTAGGCATTGATACTTAATTTTACAATTATTAATATTACTACTCATAATTTTAAATTAAATCGGCAGTGGGGAGGGAGAAATAGGGAGAATCAATTTTAGGAAATAATTTATTTATACTTATGTTTGGTTATACAGTATTAGTAATGTCAAAAAGCACATAGGTTTATGAGCCAAAATTTTGAAATCCAAGAATTAGCGATCGTTATTATCGCCAAAAATCTCAATCCCACCGTTTTGACTCCTGATTTCTTGAAATACACAGGAGTTATTCCCGCAGATTGGGAGTTAGCAAAACAACCAGCTTATACCAATGGTGTAGTCCAGATTTTCTTTACCAATGGCTTGGGAATCGTTGCCCAGCCTAACAGCGTAACGTTGTTGGAGAATATAGGAACCAAACACCCGGAAGAAGTACTAGTACCTAAAATTACTCAAAACCTGATAGACAAACTATCCCAAGTAGAGTATCAAACAGTGGGGATTAACCCTAGAGGATTTACCACCTTTGACTCGGAAGCTGATGCATATCAGTACCTGAGCGGTAAACTTTTAGCACCAGGCTCATGGCAGCAATTTGGAGAAGGAAAAGTGAATGCTACCTTGCAGTTAAGTTATCCTTTAAAACGGGGAACACTCAACTTGGGTATCAGCCAAGTAAATGTTCAGTTTCCTGACAAACAAGCTGCTGCTATTTTATTTTCTGGTAACTTCAATTATCCTCTTGCTGGTAACACCCCAGCAGAAAAAATACAGGACTTGCAACAACTAGTTCAGAATTGGCAAGATTCTTTAAATACTTACCAACAATTGTTGGTGGAGAAATTCTTACCATCAACTGAAGCACCTGAAGTACCAAGAAGCATTTCTGTTTTTCCACCAATGGCAAAAAGTTGATAAAAAGTTAATGCTGTAGTTTTTGTGTTGTGGGTTATCAATAACATAACCCACCATAAAACTGCTATTTAGATACAGCAGAATTCAGGAGACGCTTCGCAGACCTATGGCTTACGCCACGCTGCGCTATCGGTTCAGGAGTCAGGAGTAAAACTGGCGAATGTGTCTAGGTTTCAATTTTGATTCTGTACCTCATTGATCTGCAGTCTGCTGTAATTTGTGGAAATAAATTAGGTTGATATAGATAAATCTATACAGCGGATTCCTTTGTTATAAGGTTTGCTAGAAGTATTCAAACCGCTCGGTTGATTCCACGGGGTAGTGCTGCTTACAGAGATGCCCAAGAACAAATTAGAACTTGGCGACAATTTATTCTGCCTGAGCCTTCACCTGAGTTATCGTCTGAGCCTTCACCACGAATTGAGCAATCTCAGCCATCTCCAACTAGTGATGGGTTGTAATGGGTAATTGGAAAAAGGGGACTGTGTGAAATCAGCCCCTTTTTCTTGTTTATGTTTAATAGTTAGTAAATTATCAACAAAAAGATCCCCGACTTCTTTAAGAAGTCGGGGATCTTAGCCTCTTAGTGTTCGCTAGGATTGCTGCGGAAAAATAATTCTCCGCGCCTCTGCGCCTCTGCGTGAAAAAAAAGAATTCTACCCGCAACGTTGGCTAACACCAGGCTATGCGAACCCGAAAATAAAATTGGAATTCAACGTCATCGATAGAGTAAAAGTATTTTTGATTTAAAATCTAAACCTTTTTCTTGAGAAAACTAACTAGGTTTTTGAGAAAAGACTTAGTTACAGGAGCTTCAGGTTTGCTTGGCTCAAATTCTACTTCAAGCCTAGTGGATTCTCGTTCAGATATTTGCTCTCGCACTTCTAAATTAATGGGAACTTCTTCTATCAGACCAACAAGGATGAGTCGAAATGCGACTTGTTGAATTTTTACTACAGGTATCCCCAACTGTTCTGCGATCTCTCTAATTGAGACTGTTCCTTTGGTAAATTCCCAAATTTGCCATTCTAGTTGATTTAATCGCAATTGCGGCTTGTCATTGATTGTGCTGACTAAAGCACTAATAGGATTTGGTAATTTGTCTTCTAACATATTCCATTTCCAATTACGCATAGCCCTGAGACTCATGAGTATCACTTCTTTGGGTATCCCCACCAGACCTGTCATTTCTGAAATAGGTAAAATCGTTTCAGCATCAAACTGAAACCATCCATCTTCCAACTCAAATAGTCTACAAACTTGAGTCAAAACTTGATAATTAAATAATATTTTTAATTGTTCTGCTTCCAAGACTCCTTGAGATTTGAGACACAAACCCGCTGGTTGATTAGTGGCACAAACATCTGTAATTCTAGTCGCAGAACGCATACTGAGCCAACCTTTTTGTTGGATGATGGATAACAATCCTATACCATCCAATCTATCAGCAGCTGCTACAATCTTGCCCTGCTTAAACCAAACATAAAAGTTTTTACCTTGCTGAGACGAATGAGGTAATTGTGATTTAATTGTTAGCCGTCCGGTTTTATTGCCTTGCTCCAGTAGTTGAAAAATTTCTGAGAGGGAGAGTTCAGAGAGGAAGCCTGAGATAGCCATATTTTACCCTTTTTTGCTGCGTAGCACATTCAACAACATAAAGACAGAATGTGAAAAACTTGTGGAAAATGTATGATTGGATTAAAACTGTTACAAAAGTACAAAAATCAGGAATTTTATTTTGAGCATAAAGCAGAGAGATCAGAATATCACAAATGTTTTACTCTGCTGAAGCTGACAATTTAAGCAGGAAGTCTATTGATATAAATAGGGTTTTGAGGATAATTCTGATGATTATTGCTAATACAAAGTTTCTATGAAGTTGCACATAAGATTTAAATGTAGAGAGATTTGATGAAACGTCTCCATAAGGTTTACACCATCAAGGGGGTTGTAAGATATGAGAAGTAACCTAGCTCTTCACCTCACCACAACCAATGACATCAACTTTACTGAAATTTCCTCGCCTGAACGCGCCAAAACTGCACCATTTACCTAATGGTTTAACCATCATCGCCGAACAAATGCCGGTGGAAGCAGTTAACCTCAGCTTATGGGTAAAAATTGGCTCTGCTGTAGAGTCAGACGCTATTAACGGCATGGCGCACTTTTTAGAGCATATGATTTTTAAAGGAACACAGCAATTAGTTAGTGGCGAGTTTGAACGACGAATTGAAGAACGAGGTGCTGTTACTAATGCGGCTACGAGCCAAGATTACACTCATTACTATATAAATACGGCTCCTCAAGACTTTGCAGAACTCGCTCCCCTACAAATGGATGTTGTATTTAATGCAAGTATTCCTGATGATGCCTTTGAACGGGAACGTTTGGTAGTTCTGGAAGAAATTAGGCGTTCAGAAGATAATCCCCGTCGTCGTACTTTTCGCCGGGTAATGGAAACTGCTTTTGATTCTTTACCCTACCGTCGTCCGGTACTGGGGCCAGAAGAGGTGGTTTCTCAAGTTAAACCGCAACAAATGCGGGATTTTCATGCTCATTGGTATCAACCGCAATCAATTACTGCGGTAGCTGTGGGTAATTTACCTGTAGAAGAATTAGTAAATATTGTGGCTGAGGGATTGGGTAAAAATAGGGAAATCTTAACTGTGAAGGGGGAACGGGAAACAATTATTCCTGAACCAGCTTTTACAGAAATTGTCCGTGGGGAATTTATTGATGAAAGCCTCCAGCAAGCCAGGTTGGTGATGATTTGGCGAGTACCTGGTTTGATGGAGTTAAATGACACTTATGCACTAGACGTTGTTGCGGGAATTTTAGGACATGGACGCACATCAAGATTAGTGCAGGATTTACGAGAAGAACGGGGATTGGTATCTTCAATTTCTGTGAGTAATATGAGTAATTTGTTGCAAGGTGTCTTTACTATTTCCGCAAAGTGTGATGTAGAAAATTTAGCAGTAGTAGAGGAAGCGATCGCACAACATCTGCATATACTACAAACAGAGATGGTCAAAGAGTCGGAAATTGCCCGTGTGCGGCGACGTGTGGCGAATAGATATGTTTTTGGAAATGAAACTCCAAGCGATCGCGCCGGCTTATATGGTTATTATCAATCTTTAATTGGTGATTTAGAACCAGCATTTAACTACCCAGATTATATTCAAGCCCAGGATGCAAATCATCTTCTGCAAGCAGCACAACAATATCTTTCCCCCAATGCTTATGGTGTAGTTGTTATCAAACCAGCTTAGTTATGAGGATATAGATCCCCGACTTCTCTCAGAAGTCGGGGATCTGGGTAGCATTTTTTATTCCTTATTCCCTATTCCCTGTCCTCACAGATATTATAAGTATTCAAATGAACACGATATAACAAACTATGATTTGGCAAGAAATTGATACTCATATTAGCCAAGTGACTGGCCAAAAATTCCAAACTCAGCAACATTTATCCGTAAGCGGTGGGTGTATTAATCAAGGTTATGCTGTGAGTGATGGTAAGCTGACTTACTTTGTTAAGCTTAACCAAGCATCCCAAGCGACGATGTTTGAAGCCGAAATGCTGGGTTTACAGCAAATGCATCACACAAATACTATCCTTGTTCCTCAACCTTTATGTTGGGGAACTGCGAACAATTCTAGTTATATTGTGTTGCAATGGCTAGAAATGCGAGATAGTGATAGCAAATCTTGGCAAGAAATGGGACGTAAATTAGCAGCAATGCACAAAGTTACCAGTCAAAAGGGTTTTGGCTGGGATATGAATAATACTATTGGTTCAACACCACAAATTAATACTTGGACTGATAATTGGGCAGAATTTTATACTAAATATCGCTTAAGTTATCAATTTCAGTTAGCAACGCGACGTGGTGGAAGTTTCCCCCTGCAAGATAAGTTATTAGCTGCTATCCCAGAATTGTTAGCAGATCATCATCTCCAACCATCTTTAGTACATGGTGATTTATGGGGAGGAAATGCAGGTTGTACTGTTGATGGGGAACCAGTGATTTTTGATCCGGCGACTTATTTTGGTGATCGAGAAGTTGATATAGCAATGACAGAACTTTTTGGTGGGTTTCCACCGACTTTTTATCAAGGTTATAAAGAGGTGTTTCCCTTAAATTCAGGATATGAAAACCGCAAAACTATTTATAATCTTTATCACGTTTTAAATCATTTTAATTTGTTTGGTGGTGGTTATGCTTCTCAAGCAAATGGGATGATTGAGCGAATTTTGCGTGGTTAATCACAATTTTATTGATCTCACTAAGTAGGTGAATGGAAAAAACCGTAGACGCGGAGCGGCTTCTCGAAGAGTAATATGTAACGAACTCCTGACTCCTGACTCCTGACTCCTGACTCCTGACTCCTGACTCCTGACTCCTGACTCCTGACTCCTGACTCCTGACTCCTGACTCCTGACTCCTGACTCCTGACTCCTGACTCCTGACTCCTGACTCCTGACTCCTGACTCCTGACTCCTGACTCCTGACTCCTGACTCCTGACTCCTGACTCCTGACTCCTGACTCCTGACTCCTGACTCCTGACTCCTGACTCCTGACTCCTGACTCCTGACTCCTGACTCCTGACTCCTGACTCCTGACTCCTGACTCCTGACTCCTGACTCCTGACTCCTGACTCCTGACTCCTGACTCCTGACTCCTGACTCCTGACTCCTGACTCCTGACTCCTGACTCCTGACTCCTGCTGTAAATACTGAAATATCCTTTTCTATTCATCGTGAAATACTATCAACTACAAACAAGCGTTTTACCTAATAATTACCTTAATGATTTGTGGGGAGAAATCCAAGCTAGTCCTTATTTTGCTATCAACAACCTCAACCGCGATTTTATCAATACCAAAGGCTTTTCTGTGGTATTTCAGCGTCAGGGATTAAAAACAGTTGAACAAAAATTTCCTTTTTTTAAACCTTATTTGGATTTAGCAATCCAGCCTAACTGTAATGCATTTTATCTAAATCCTTTACTGCTAAAAGAAGGCTCTCGTGTTGATCCACATATAGATCGTTCCTTACGTTCTTACTGCAAAACCATTGAACCACCTAACATTGTCAGTGTTCTCTATGTGCGTGTACCAGAAAACATGGAGGGAGGAGAATTGGTGCTAAAATCACCTAAACGCCAAATTGGGCAAATTAAACCTCAAAGCAATACACTGGTTTACTTTCAAGGTGATTTAACCCACTCTGTTAATGCAGTGACCACTCCTGGAAATCGCTTAAGTTTGGTTTGTGAACAGTATAATTTAAGTGAAGATGAACTTGAGGAAATCCCAGAATTTACCTTAGAATCAAGGGCTGCTCAATCTACAAATAAGAAACGAAAGTATGGCTATTAGAGATATCGGATATAAATAGGCCATATCGCCAAATATCAAGACTGTTATAACCTGAAATATTTGAGGAAATAAGGTTGTTTATCAATAACAAATAATGCTCTGATGATCCTTCCTTATTCCCTGTTTCTTGTTACATCTTTAAAATGGTGAGATAGAAAGAGATCTTACTTTTTTTACCCCTGCTGGTGGTGTAAAAGTGAAAGTTTGAGCGTCTATAGCTGGAGCGGTTGTTCTTTGCAATATTTTTTCTGTTATCACAATATCCAATCCTGCGATTTTACCCCTCATTTCTAGTTGCTTGAGGTTTGCAGTTTGTGGTTGAATGAAACCACTAAAGGTAAAACCCTCTCTTGAATCTTTATAAGTATAGATAGATAACTCCTCACCATCAACTCTACGTTGTTCCTGTTGTAATTCCTTTAGGTTAGTCAAGCCAAATTCTTCTACAATGAATTTGCTGTTCTCAGATTGAGCAATGGATTGTCTAACATCTTCTGGAATTTCTACAAAAGTCAACGATGATAGACCTATTAAAAATGATTCCTCGAAAGCAGCATAGGAAGTTACAGCATATTGTTTCAAATCAGGTCGGTAAATCCAAACTTGTTTCCCATCAGAAATTACTAACCTAGTAGACTTTTCTTTATCTCCCTGTTCTGTAAAAGTAATTTCCGAGCGAAATTTTCTACCAGACTGTGTGATAGTTTTAGTTTTAATGTTAAATGATAAATCAGTACCTTGCATCTTAGCATTGAAAAGGTATTCAGATTCAGTGAGATAGCTACTGCTCTGCAAAAAGTCCCTTATAGTTTTAGCTAGTAACTCAAGATCCGTTTTTGTCTCAGTTTGAGCAATGGTTGTAGCTGGGTAATTAGCGATCTGTAAAGGTGATTCTGTTATGGCACTTACTTTCCCTGCTAGTAGGGTGATTAAGCTAACAGATGAGATGATGGTTAGTGTAAGTTTGATGGGGTACATTTTCATTTAGGTTTGGTTAGATACTTGGAAAAACAAAAAGTAAGTAAGTGGGCGTTAAAAAATATAATATAAACCTAACCCCCAACCCCCTTCCCTACCAGGGAAGGGGGAGTCAAAGCCTCTCCCCTGGTAGGGGAGAGGTTTGGAGAGAGGTTTTATATTTAATTGTGCCAAGCTACTTATCTACTCTCATCCCGCCTTGATATTGCTGTTTGAGCAGGGGAAAATAAATCACAACAGTGATTATACAGTGAGCAGATGGTTTTAATACAAACCATCCTCAGCAAGTTGAGACTAAATCTTTCTTCTCGGTACAGTTAATAAGCGACAATTTTTCCAAATGTCTCGTATCGGATACATCCTATCGCTACATCGTCAAAGTACCTGGTATACATTGGGAAGGGTTGTCGTTTGTAACCGAACATGACACAAACACTGCTAAACAATCGCTATCAAGTTATTCAGGTACTCGGTGCTGGTGGGTTTGGTGAAACCTTTCTAGCAGAAGATACTCATATGCCTTCTCTTCGTCGGTGCGTTATCAAGCAACTCAAACCGATTAGCAATGATGCAAAAACCTATCAAATAATTCAAGACAGGTTTAAACGAGAAGCTGCTACCTTGGAACATCTAGGTGAAGCTAGTGACCAAATTCCTAAACTCTACGCTTACTTTCCTGAAAATGGGCAGTTTTATTTAGTTCAAGAATGGATTCAAGGTCAAACCCTAACCCAGATGATTGAAGCTAAAGGATATATAGCTGAAACCACTGTTCGGGAAATTCTTTTAAGCTTGCTGTCAGTTTTAGATTATGTCCACAGCAAAGGCATTATTCATCGAGATATCAAGCCAGATAATATTATCCTTCGCCCTCAAGATAACAAACCAGTTTTAATTGATTTCGGTGCAGTTAAGGAAACTATCCGTACTGTCATTAATCCTTCAGGACAGCCTCTGCAATCCCTCGTCATAGGGACACCTGGGTATATGCCCAGTGAGCAAGCCATCGGTCGTCCAGTTTATGCTACAGATATCTATAGTTTAGCCTTGACGGCGATTTATCTACTCACTGGTAAACAACCTCAAGAATTAGAAACTCACCCGCAGACGGGGCAAATACTGTGGCAACAATACGCTGCTGGCATATCCCCAGCAATGGTGAAGATACTCACTCAAGCAATTGAACCACGTCCGAGCGATCGCTATAGCACTGCCAGTAAAATGCTATACGCCTTACAATCTCTCAGTTTTATCCCCTCACAGTCTCCTATTACTAAGGCTACAATCAGCCTCAGTCCCCCCCCGGCTCATATCCAGTCCACTCAGCCAGTATCTTCATCTGCCAAAATTCCCATTATCAGAAAAGTTAACAATTCTGAAAATTGGCAAAAACCAGCTTTGATTGTCGGTAGTTTGTTGGTGGTAAGTTTAATCACGAATGCAGCGATTTCTAGCATTAACCGTCAGCAAGAACCCGCTGTCCCCATTGCTACTAATCCCACTGTCTCACCAGAACCGCCAACTCCTACTGTTTTACCCACAAATTCTCCTGTTTTTGAGCAACCTTCCCCAACTCCAATTGCTCCTCAACCCTCAACGCAGCAGCAAATTATTTCTAATCCTACGCCGGAGGACACTGCTTCAGAGGCATTGACACCAATACCAGTCGAAGAACCTGTTAGTCAAGCTACTCCTACCCCGACAGTCATCTCAACACCACTACCAGAAACAGAAGATAATCAGGTTCAACCGGAAGCAGTCCCCACAGTAGATGTATCTACCGATTCCCGGAAAAAACCAGATCAGAAAAAACAAGATTTAAGTAATCAATTAAATGCTACTAATATCAGTCAAACTGTGCCAGCATTTCCTACAGGTACATCAAGAAGCACCATAGAAGCAAAACTGGGAAAGAAAAAAGATTTAAGAGGCTTGTGGAGTAATACTCGTGCAGTCACCTATAAGGTAGTACCAAACCAAATTGATTTAGGCTACTTATTTGACCGTAAATCTGGAGTTTTGCGGCAAACTGAGGCAGCTTTTGCCGAAACAGTAAACCCCCAACTCATGCAGTCAACATTGAATGGAATGTTAGGTGGACAAGCAACAGGAGAAATTCAGCAAGGACTAAAACAGGTACAACAGCGTCAGTTAGATAATTTTCAGTTTAGTCAAGGTTCTGTTAAAGGTCAGATAGTCCGGCAAAACTGTGATTTTATTTACATTAGTATTTGGGATGCAGATTTACATGATTTTGTGAATCCGGCGAACGCAAAACAATGTTAAATTCTGAATCAAGATTTACAGCATTTAATGTAGTTATCTTCACTGGTTTTTTTCATCTTTATCCTCTGAATTAGGATTTACAGGATTAAATGTAGTTATCTTCACTGGTTTTTTTCATCCTCTACATCCTTAAATCCTGAGCATCCTGATTCAGACATTTATCAATAAAAAAAGGAGCCTGAATCAGACTCCTCACTCAAAAAAGATTAAGTAATTTATAATTACGAATTACTTAATACTGACTTTACCACCAGCTTCTTCAATACGCTTCTTGATATCTTCAGCAGCTTCCTTAGCTACAGCTTCCTTAACGGACTTGGGAGCAGCTTCTACCAAGTCTTTAGCTTCTTTCAGACCCAAACCAGTGATTTCACGGACAATCTTCAGGACAGCAATCTTCTTATCAGCTGGAACTGACTCTAAAATTGCATCAAACTCGGTTTTTTCTTCTACTACTTCAGCAGCAGCAGCACCAGGAGCAGCCATCATCATCATTCCACCAGCGGCTGGAGCAGCACTTACTCCAAAAGCTTCTTCAATTTGCTTAACTAATTCAGAAGCTTCCAGCAAAGTCAAGGATTTCAATTGTTCTAAAATTTGTTCGGTTGCAGCAGACATTGATATAACTCCTGTAATGTTTGATTAGTTATTAGTCATTAGTTATCATTCATTGGTCATTAGTCATTACTCTTGACCATGATCTATAACCTAATGAAGTATTTTACTCAGCAGCACTTTCGGCAGCACTCTCAGTAGTACTTTCGGCAGCACTCTCAGTAGCACCACTTTCTTCTTTCTCAGCCACTGCCTGCAAAGCACGAGCCAAAGAACTGGGAACTTCGTTGATACCCACAGCAACTTTGGTAGCCAAAGCGTTGATAGCTCCAGCAATTTGCGCCATGAGTTGTTCCTTAGATGGCAAGTCTCCTAAAGCCTTGACATCAGTTTCTTTCAGCAGGCGACCGTCCATAACGCCACCACGAAGTTCTGTCTTCTTGGTAACTTTTTGGAACTCTTGGTAACTCTTAATTGCAGATGAGAAATCTTCTTTGACTAGCAAAAAAGCAGAAGAACCTTTGAGTAATTCCGACAATGGCTGCCATTTTTCTTGATCTTGAATGGCAATGCCCATAAAGGTGTTTTTAGTCACCTTACAAACTGTGCCACTAGGACGTAAACGCCGCCTTAAGTCAGTGATTTCAGCAACTGTTAAACCCTGATAATCAATTACCAGCGCCAAAGTTGATTCACTCAAAGTCTCTTTGAGATCAGCGACAATCTCTTTTTTATTTTCTAAAGTTCGACCCATACTTTTTTCACCTCCAAGGGCAAAATTTTATCAGTTATCAGTTCTCAGTTATTAATATTTACTGTTCACTGTTTACTGTTTTTTACTGACCAACCGAAAACAATTAACCCCAGCTATCTTAGCCGGGGTTTCACAGTAGTACTTTTAATGCCGCAGTTATCATACATATGTTGATAAAACGTCAGGCAATCAAAGCATCAACCTAGGCAGGATATTAAGCTGTTAGCACCTGCTGTCTCCGGCTTTGCCTATTTAATTTTGGTAATTGGTAATTAGGTAATTGGTATTTCCGCGATTACCCATTATCCAATTAAGCTAGTTCGTTCAGTTTTAAATCTCGTAGGGCGCTGATATCGATCTTAATCGATGGTCCCATAGTGGCAGAGACGTAAAATGTACGCCAATAACGACCTTTGGCTCCTGAAGGACGGTTACGGTCAATTGTCTCTTGCAACGCTTTGAGGTTGACTAACAAATCTTCAGGGGCAAAGGATGCCTTTCCAAACATAACATGGACAATCCCAGTTCGATCAGCACGGAATTCTAATTTACCAGCTTTGAATTCTGCGATCGCACTTGCTACGTCAAATGTCACAGTTCCACCCTTAGGTGAGGGCATCAAACCACGGGGACCTAGCAACTTACCAAGCTTTGCTACTTGTGGCATCACATCTGGTGTAGCAATCAGCTTGTCAAAATCCATCCGGCCTTTTTGGATTTCGTCAATTAATTCTTCTGAACCAGCAATATCAGCACCAGCATTTGTAGCTTCGTTGACTTTTTCACCTCTAGCAATCACTGCTACCCGGACGATTTGTCCAGTACCCTTAGGCAGTGCTACTGTTGTCCGCAACTGTTGGTCTGTATATTTTGGGTCAATTCCTAGCCGGATATGTGCTTCTGCGGCTTCGGCGAATTTAGCTGTTGCTGTCTCTTTTAATAGAGCTAAAGCCTCTACAGGTGTATAGTCCCTGTCTTCTACTTTGTCTTGCAACGCCTCTAATCGGCGTGATATTTTCTTTCCCATTTTTTGCTCCTGGGGTGATATCGAAGTTGCGCTTCTCCCCCAATTAAATTTTAGATTTTTAGATTTTGGATTGAAGCTGAGTTTTTAACTGCCAATACCAAAAATTCAAAATTAGTCTGCTACAGTCACGCCCATGTTCTTGGCGGTTCCTTCCACAATATTCATTGCCGCGTCGATATCGTTGGCATTGAGGTCAGGAAGTTTGGTTTGAGCAATTTCTCTCAACTGCGCTCTGGTAATGCTCCCAACTTTCTTTTTGTTAGGTTCATTAGACCCGCGCTCAATTTTCGCTGCCTTGCGAATCAATACTGATGCTGGAGGTGTTTTGAGTACAAATGTAAAACTTCGGTCTTCAAAAACCGAAATTTCTACAGGTATTACCATCCCAGCTTGGTCTGCTGTTTTGGCATTGTACTCTTTGCAGAACATCATGATGTTAACGCCATGTTGACCCAATGCTGGGCCTACTGGCGGTGCTGGATTGGCTTTTCCAGCATTCAGGGCCAGTTTAATGACCGCTACTACTTTCTTCGCCATTTGGATTTAGCTCTGTTTTTCTACCTGATTAAATTCCAATTCTACTGGTGTATCTCGCCCAAAAATCGAGAGTAGAGCTTTTAGCTTACTCCGTTCTGGCGAAACTTCAATCACCTCACCTTCAAAGTCTTTAAATGGACCAGAAAGTACAATGATCTTATCACCTGTAGCCATGTCAATTTTGACTAATGGCTCTTGTTCACTGGTTTGTTTGAATATACGTTCTACTTCTGAATTGCTCAGGGGTACTGGTTTTACGTGTCCGCGACCCTTGCCGGTACCACGTTTTTGTTCTGCTCCCACAAAATTAATGACGTGAGAGGTATTTCGTACCACCTGCCAAGTATCATCGGGAATTTGCTTAGTTGCCGGATCTAAGATTAACCGCACTAGCACATAACCAGGAAAAACCTTTTCTTCTGTATGCTGGCGGCTACCATCTTTACGGATTTTCACCGCTGGCGTGTGTGGAATTTCCACCTGAATGATTTTGTCAGCGACATCAAAGGTTTGGATGCGCTGCTCTAAGTTTGTCTTCACGCGCTTCTCACAGCCTGAGGCTACTTGCACTGCATACCAGCGTGCTTCCTTCATCGCTGTTTCTAGTGCTTCCTCTGACTGCAACGTATCCAGTGGTTCGTCTGTTGCAGAAGTCATCAGAATACCTGTTTTGCTGCCCAAGCAAACAATCCATCGACCAAATATATTAAAGATGCGGAGAGTGTCACCATTAACAAGACAGCTGCTGATTCGCTCACCAACTGCTGCCGACTGGGCCAAACTACTTTTTCAAGTTCTTCTTTTGTTCCTTGGAAGAAATTGTTTAAGCTAAACCCATTTCCGGTTTCTGGCATTTCTGCTTCACTTTTTTTGGCCACGGTCGTTATCCCCCCCGTTTCTTACATAGCTACACCTTGCTAGTTTTCGTCAAGGTTCACTGCTTCGACCCTATTTCATGAAAACAAATAAGCTGCAAGCAAAAATAATTGTACCCGAAATATTCAACGCTGACTGCCATTTTAGCAGATGCGTTTTCGTTTCGGGCTATATTTTTTTGCTCTTAAGCGCGCCCTGGAGGACTTGAACCCCCGACATCAGGTTTTGGAGACCTGCGTTCTACCAACTGAACTAAGAGCGCACAAGCTGTCTTTGTTCCAGTCATTGCGCTGAACTTTTTTAGTTTAACGCAATTTCGACTTTGATCATAACTTATTTTTGTTAGGAAAGCAAGTGAGCGGCAGATGCCGCTTGGAGGCTGAGATTTCTCTCCTCGCTTTGGCGGTTTGAATCACAAAGAGCGGTCAAACCGTTGTTTAATCCGGGTGGCTTTGCCGACGCGATCGCGCAGATAATATAGTTTAGCGCGTCTTACCTTACCACGTCGCAGTACTTTGATACTGTCAATTCGAGGAGAATGCAACAAAAATACACGCTCAACGCCGACACCTTGGAAAACCTTGCGGACGGTAATAGTTTCATTAATTCCGCCATTGCGTCTAGCGATTACCACGCCTTCATAAGGTTGGACGCGGAATTTCTCGCCTTCTTTAATTTTTACTCCTACCTTGACTGTGTCGCCTACATAAATTACGGGCAAATCGGATCTTAGTTGCTCCGCTTCTATAGAGCGGATAATCTCTTGAGCGTTCATAGTTTCTCCAATTTTCTGAAAAAAACTCACGATCATTAATCATAAATCCATAACTGCCTGACAGTCCAGCTATTTCAGATTATTAATGTTGGTTGCTGTTGAAAATGCCGAACAAAGTATCTTTTTGTAGGAAGGAGAGGTATTTTGGTAAAGTTTATGACTTTCCAAAGATTTTCTTCATTGTCCAAGGTATATATTTATACATTTATAAATGAATTTTAGCACATTTTGGTGCATTTTCCCATTCCTGTAAATAGTGATTTACGAAGCAACAGGAGCAAATCTTGATATTTATCATCTTATTTTGTGCGCTTAATCCACTCTATCAAGCTGTAGCAATCTCCGTCCGCAAGATACATAAACGTTTCTCTATTATTGCCATGAAATAGTTTTTACAGTTTGCAGTATCAGAGAATCTTGGGTTGAGTTCAATTACATTATAAAAATATAAAAAATCAAATCAGGCTGTATATAATCGAGCAGAAATAAAGATTGCAATCACATAAAACTGATAAAGAACATAGAGTTTTCCAGAAAATGAGGATGCTTGTTTTCTTTTCTATTGTTCTTCTTTAGTTGAGATAAGCAACCCCCATAAATCACGTACAAATTTGTATGTAACAGCTTTATGATCAATTTTTTAGTTTGATTCTCCCTAAAAGTAGGGTGGGTTTATTTCCTCCATTAAATATTAATGCATATTTAATTATGCTATAAAGGTTCCTAGTCTCACCAAAGATAGAACCCATCCCCCAGGGTACCTCTCTTCCGTAGGGGTGATGCCTAAAACTTGGTTTTTGTATTATTAAAAAGTCAGGTTATTCGGCGTTTTGAGCATACATAGTTATCTCTATTTGTGCCTTTCTACTTAATTAAAAATTTTCAACACCAATTTTCTAGATTATGCGAATCATACATATATTGAATCATGTTCAAGAAATAGGTAATGGGATCGTCAATGTAGCTGTAGATCTGGCCTGTTTACAAGCAGAAAATGGTAATGATGTGGCAGTAATTTCAGGTGGGGGAGAATACGAAGAATTATTAGATAAATTTGGTGTCAAACACTACGAAATAGACCAAAGTCGGAACCCAGTAAATATTATTAAAGCAGGGGTAGCTTATCGGCACATTGTGCAAGAGTTTCAGCCTGATATTGTTCATGCCCATATGATGACTGGGATAGTTTTAGCAAGTATCTTGAGACTAAAAAATAGGTATGCTTTAATTTCTACAGTCCACAATGAATTCCAGCGTTCTAGCTTGTTAATGGGTTTAGCAGATAGGGTAATAGCTGTTAGTCAGGCTGTGCAAACTTCAATGGTGCGACGTGGTATTCCTGAGAATAAGTTACGGGTAATACGCAATGGGACTTTGGGGAGTCCTCGGACTCGAAAAATATCAGATTATCAACCTTTAAATTTACAACGTCCTGCGATCGCAACGGTAGCGGGAATGTATACACGTAAAGGTATCAGCGAGTTAATTTCAGCCTTTGAGCAAATTGTTCCAGCGTTTCCCGAAGCGCATCTTTATTTAGTGGGAAATGGTCCGGATAGAGAGATGTTTGCAGCCCAAGCACAAGCAACTCCTGTCAGCAATCATATCCATTTTGAAGGATTTCAACCGGAACCGCAACGTTATCTCCTGGCTTGTGATATTTTTGTTTTGGCTTCCCACCGAGATCCTTGTCCTCTGGTACTTTCAGAAGCAAGAGAAGCTGGGGTGGCTATTGTCGCTACAGAGGTAGACGGCATCCCGGAAGCATTAGACAATGGGAAAGCTGGAATTTTAGTACCAGCTAAAGATAGTCAAGCCTTAGCTGGAGAATTAGTCAAATTATTGAGTAACCCAGATACACTTCAAGAATGGAAATATAAGGCCAAGCAAAACCTCGATTGGCTGAATATTGCTCGTGTTCATGAGGAAACATTAGCAGTGTATCGAGAAGTGAATTGATCATTGGAATTTTTTCTTCCAAATTCGCAATTTGATAAATACAGGTTTTGCCCAACGTCCACCGATTAAATCGTGTAGCAAAGTATAAAAACAGGGAATTATAAACAGTGTTAGCAACGTTGCTAAAGACAAACCAGAAAATACGACTACACCCAATGGTTGGAGAAATTCTGAACCTTCTCCAATTCCCAAAGCTAGGGGGAACATACCTAAAACAGTCGTAATGGTTGTCATCAAAATAGGGCGTAAACGTTGGGGTGCGGCTTTTAAAATTGCGGTTTTGCGGTCAATGTGTTCTCGTTCCCGAAGTTGATTAGCTAGTTCCACCATAATAATGGCGTTGTTAACCACAATACCTACTAACAAGACCGCACCAACAACTACTGTTGCGCCAATGGCGGTTTCAGTAATATAAAGCCCAAAAATACCCCCAGCTAATGCTAGAGGAATGGTAAACAAAATTACTAAAGGGTCTACGAGGGAATTGTATTGTACAGCCATGACGACAAAAACCAAGAAGATGGCTAATCCTCCTAACACTTGCAGCGAGTTTTGTAGTTCTTTATTAGATTCAGCTGTCGCACTGGGTAAAAGACTCACACCTTGGGGAAAATTTGCACTGTTGAGGACTTGATCTACCTGTTCTAGCGCTTGAGTTAGACTTGCGCCTTCTGCCAAATTACCAGCTATTAGGAAGACTTGACGCTGATTAATCCGTTGAATTTCTCCTGGTGCTTGAGCTTCAGCAATTTTTGCTACATCACTCAAGCGGATTTGTTGATTACCTTCCACAAATAGAGGTAATCTCTCTAACTGAGAAGTTGATTGTACAGAAGTTTCGTTTAACTGTACCCGGACATCAACTAAACGGTTATTGCGTTGTAGCTGGGTGGGTATACTACCTTCAATTGCGGTCTGGATTGTGTCTCCAATATCTTTGGTATTTAAACCAACTTTTGCAACTCGTTCCCAGTCGGGTAATATCTGAATTTCTGGTTGACGCGCATCTGCGTCAGGACGGAAACGGACTGCGGTGGCTTTTTGTTCTAAATTTGCTAATAATTCCCGACCGGCTTGTTCCAAAGTGTCGGAGTCATTTCCTTGGAGAATGATGTCAACATCAGCATTGCGGATTGGGGAGTTGTTGAGAATTAAACCCCGCACTTGACCAGGGTTGAGACGGAGACGAATATCTACTAAGTTCAGTTTGCTAAACTCTTTGGTGACACGTTCAACATAAGTCTCTATATTTGTGTCTGGTTTAAGGGTAATAGTACTGGAACTTCGCAGAGGGTTAGCACTGCTATTGTTACCAAAAAGAAAACCGCCAACTGTAGAAAATACATATTCCGTTTCTGGCTGTTGACGGAGAATGTCATCTACAGCTTTCATGACTTTTTGGTTAGTTTCTAAGGGTATACCAGGGGGAAACTGGGCAATTAAGTTGACTTGTCCGGTATTGATGCGGGGGAGAATTTCTTGGGGAATTTGAGGTGCTATCCACCAACTACCACCACCTAATGCAATAATAGCGATCGCAATTGTCAACAATCTCCAGCGCAATATACCGCCTAAAAAACTACTATAAGCTCTTGTTGCTGCCTCAAAACGGCTATTAAATACCCGCAATGGCCAAAAATTATTGAGGGAACTGGAAAAGGGTAAACTTAATAAGCGCGATGTCAGCATAGGAACAACGGTAACGGCGATTAAAATTGAAGCCGCTACGGAAAAGCTGATGGTGAGAATTAACTCGTTGAAGAGTAATGAGATAAAACCACCAATTAATAAAAATGGCAATACTGCAACTAAATTAGTACTGGTGGAAGCAACTAAGGCTGATTCTACTTCTCGGCTGCTGTCTTCAGATTGTTGAATAATTGATGCAGCCGATAATTTTGAGTCTTGATTGCGAATTTTTGATTGATTAATTCCCTCAGCTATGTTTTCTAACATGACGATGGAATTATCAACCACAATTCCCACGCCTAATGCTAAACCACCTAAGCTGAAAACATTAAGTGACAAGCCAAATAAACCCATTAAAATAATTGCTGTCAAAGATGCGAGGGGAATGGCGACAACAATAATAAAGGTTTGACGTAGAGAACCCAAAAAGAGTAAAACTGCGATCGCCGCTAAACCTGAGCCAATTAACCCAGAAGTAGTCACATTCGCTATAGAATTACGGATAAATTTTGATTCATCTAAGGTAGCTGTGAGAATTGCTTCTTGAGGAATTACACCCCCTTTTTGCAGTTCTGCTAGGCGTTTTTTCACGCCATCAACGACATTGATGGTGTTAGCATCTGGCTGTTTTTGAACGCTGACTTTTACTGCTTCTTCGCCGTTGAGTAAAACATAGACTCGCTGTTTTTCTGATCCATCAATAACTTCAGCAAAGTCTCGCAAGTAAACACGGTTTTTGATAGTAGAATTTGGCGCGGATACTTCAAAGGAAAGATTATTAAGTTCATCGGCACTTTGGAAGCGTCCCACAGTCCGGGTTAAAGCTTCTGAATTTGTTCCTAAAATCCGACCACCGGAAATATCTTGATTGCGGTTTTGGAGTTCATTGAGTACATCTGTCAAACCCACACCAACGGCTTGGAGGCGGTCTAAATCAATATTTACCCTGACTTCTTCTTTCACTCCTCCCGATACACTGACCCCGGCAACTCCCTCTACCACACCCAATTCACGGGCTAGTTCTTCTTCGGCAAAAACTCGTAAATCAACACCTTTAAGGGTGGGTGAAGTGATTGCAAATTCATAAACAGGTAATTGAGAAGGATCTATTTTAAATACCCGTGCTTCTCCAATATTATCTGGTAATCGGTTTCTAGCCCGGTTAAAGGATGCTGTGGCATCATTAAGGGCTTGGTCAATATTTCCTCCCGGTCGAAAGTATAAATCCAAACTAATTTGACCTTCACGGGTTTGGGAAAAAACCTGAATTACACCTTCAGTCGCGGAAAAGGCTTCTTCTAAACGTTTGGTGACTTCATCAACTGCTACTTCTGGAGAAATTCCTGGGGCTTCTATCCGCACTCCAATGCGGGGATAGGTAATAGATGGAAGTAAATCTACGGGTAAACGAATGATGAAAAATACACCCATGACAATCACAGCCAAGGTGAGCATGAGTGTGCCGATGTGTTGGCGGATAGAAATAGCGCTAATACTAAATCCGCTACTATTGTTTGTTTGTTGCATCTTTAAAAATGGAAAAATGAACTACTTTTGGCAGAGGATATTTTCTCAACGCAATTTACAAATTCTTACAAAAAAAGGGAACAGGGAATAGGGAATAGGGAACAGGGAATAGATAAGAAACTTTAGTTCTGAGTTTAAAGCTCAGTCAAAAAAAAAGATGTTTTTTGAAGGAGATAAACGAAAAAAAACATTGTCATTATTTCAATCTCATGTTTTTAAACATGAGTTTTTTCTGTTAAGAGTTGCCCGTTCCCTATTCCCTCTGAATTTTTGTTTTTTGTGGTGCTTTCAATTCTGGTTCTGACAAAATAGATAAATTCACAGTTTCACCATCTTTTAAAGGTTTGCTACTGCGAAGAACATAACTTTCTCCTGGTTGCAAGCCAGAGAGAATTTCTACTTTGCCGTCGGATGCTGTCCCTAAAGTTACAGAGCGTTCTTTTACCTGGGATTTACCCTCTGTCTTTTCTAAAACAAATACCTTGCCATTCTTGTTTTCTGTCTGGTTGCCATTAATAGCTGTTTCTGGAACCACTACTCGCTGTGGTGTTTCGGTGTCAAAATTAACTCGTGCTAGTAGTCCACTGCCAATTTTTCCCCCGCTGTTGGGAATTACTACTTCTATCGGTACTAAACGGGCTGTAGGATCGGCGGTTGGAGAAATGCGAGTAACTCTACCAACTATTTTTTGCTCAGGGAAGGCATCTAAACGCACTTGTACCGATTGCCCAACCTGAATTTTTGCTAGTTCTAATTCAGAAACTTGGACTGCGACTTTGACACGACTAAAGTCGCCAATTTTTAAGACTTCGTTTCCAGGTTGCAGAAGATTACCAGGTTCTGTGACTTTTTCTGTGACTATGCCGGTGATGGGAGAAATTAAGCGAGCATAGGAACGGCGTTCTTTGGCGGCACTAACTACTGCTTGCTGGACAATTACTCGACCTTGGGCGGCGGCGACAGCTTCCTTTTCTGTACGCACTTGCTCAATGGTCGCTTGTAGGGCTTGTTGGGAGGTTTGGGCTTTTGTTTGGGCTTGTTGGGCGGTTTGTTCGGCGATCGCTCCTTCTTTATATAATTTTTGCTGTCTTTGGGAATCTGCTTTCGCTTGGAATACTTCTAACCGCGCTTTTTCTACTTCAGCACTAGCATTACTTACCTGATTTTTGGCTCTAGCAACTTCTGATTTACGGGCTGCTAGTTCGGCTTCGGCTTGCTGTAATCCTGTCACGAGAATGACATCATCTAACTGGCTGATAATTTGCCCCCGTTTGACTGTATCTCCCACATCTAGGTTTAATGCTAGTAGTCGCCCTTCTACTTGCGATCGCACTGATACTATCCGAAAGGGTGTGGTGTTACCTATATACTCTGCTGAGGGACGTAATAAGTTTGTCCGCGCGATCGCTACATCTACAGCAGTTTTACTATTAGGGCGTTCTCGTCCACCAGTCCGTTGAGATTGGGCTTCGGCTGATTCTTTTGGTAGTGATCCACAACTCCCTGTCAGCAATGCCAGTCCCAACATACAAGTCATTAATAATGTCTGGCTGTTCATGACTGGGTTGGTAATTAAGGTCGTTGGTATTTTTACCTGTTTTGGCGGCTTTTTTCCATCCAAAATCATGAATTTTTCTCCTATTTGGGAGTTTTTACAGTTAAACAATCGTGTATGAGCAAACTATTTTGAATAAAATAAATCACAGAAAAATAGATAATATTTAATCTTTTTTTCGGCAATTTTTGTATTTAAAATCACTATTTTTGCTCAACAAAACTGTCAAAATCGCTATTTATATAGAATCATAAAATTAGTATAAATACTTTTCTGAAAATGGGTAATAGGAAATTAGTCATGGTTAAAACGAGTCAGAGGCCAGGTAATTCTGAATTCTTTCCCTTTTTCCCTATCTGCCCAATCCACAAATTTGTCTCCAAGGCTAGTATTTCTAGGGTTTTGAGTATATATTAAGAATATTAAACAAAGGTTGATTTTTGCGCCATTGTACTCATGGCTGGATTTCTGGACAGATTGAGAGTACAGCGACTATTTATGTAAGGAAGGTAAAGAGTGGCATCATCCCTGAAAATTGTCCAAACTACCAATGAAGAGCAGATTGCGGAATTTTTCCAAGCATCAGTAGGTCAGTGGCAATCTGAACGGCGATATTACACCCTGCCCCAGGGAGAAACCAAAGAAGTAGAGAGTCTAATCACCATCCGGTTTTTACAACAGGGCTGTCAGGAATTGCAAAACCTGGCTCAGTTACATGATTTGTCCAAGTTAGAGATTTTGACCTGTGGTGCCCAAGTGAGTTGGAACAGTACTGATGTACTAAAATCCGGGAAAGAATCGAAGGGCTGCACGCTGTTTGGTGCTTTGGGAAATATCTTGTACCGCGATCGCGGTTTCGCTACAACCAAACCAGTCACGGCTGAATATTATTTCTCCAATTTCCAAACCCTGTCTTTGCGAACCGAGTACAACAGTTCCGTCTTTGAGGAAGAAATCAAGCTCATTGGCAGCAAATACCGCACCAGACAGAGTATTATTTCCCGTGCTGGTGAGCAGTTGATGATTGGTCAATATTTAGAAAAGCGAATAAGTAGGTAAGTAGGTGGGCGTTAAAAATTGTCGTTATGACAAGGGAACAGGGAACAGGGAACAGGGAAGAGGTTTTGAGCCAATTTTACTTTTCGTTACATATTTCTGTTTTTCCCCGTCCACCTACTTACCTTTAAATTTTTCTGTTAACCTACTTAGACAGAATTAAATGTAAGATAAAATTTTTGTTGTAGTGAGCGATTTATCGCTCTCTTGCTAGGTTTGATAGGGCTAAAGCCCTTACTACTAACTTTTCTTTTATTCAGTCTTACTACTTAGAAAGTTGTATCAATTCTCTAGATTAAAGCTACAAATTGTATCAACCTGAAAGTGAAACAGTATTAGTAGTTGCGGCCGACGCGAGTTGAGCTTGATACTGTGTTGACTCAAACACATTACCTTTAGCAACCAGGAGGAGCAAACCGGGAAGAGGAATGGGCAGGTTTTGCCTACAATAATGATGCAACTGATAGGCGAGAGAGCTTCTCAAGAGGGGAAATAATTTTTTACAAAAAATTTACAATAATTTTCACCAAATTTCTGGCTGGTGTGTCATTATAGGAAGGTGAGACTTGATTTGGCGGCAGTGTGTGTTGTTAGTATTGATAGGTTTTTCCCTTTTGGTATTTACAGACTTCTCTCCAAAATCTAAATCTCTACACCCGATGGTTTTGGACACAAAGTAATCTATGTCAGTTTACGTAGGCAATCTTTCTTACGAAGTTACACAAGAAGCTCTAACAGCTGTATTCGCAGAATATGGTACTGTTAAGCGCGTGCAGATTCCCACCGACCGGGAAACTGGCCGCGTTCGCGGTTTTGCTTTCGTAGAAATGGGTACAGATGCAGAAGAAACAGCAGCCATCGAAGCTCTCGACGGTGCTGAATGGATGGGACGAGATTTGAAAGTTAATAAAGCCAAGCCTAAGGAAGACCGTGGTGGTTCCTTCGGTGGTGGTGGTGGCGGCGGCGGACGCGGCGGCTACGGT
>NZ_LZQD01000001.1:824670-878656 GCF_001858025.1 Trichormus sp. NMC-1
CTAAGTAGCCTCTACTCAGCTAAATCGGCTAACCCCTTAAATTGCAAAAGATAAAAGTAACTCATTCCGGCTGCGGGGTGGGTTACTTTTTTATGGTAAGGGCATTTAAACTCTTGATAGCAGCTGCTGGTTAGGACATGAAGAGATGATAAAACTTAGACACATAGGACTTACGTAAAATGTGACTAAAAACCTGATTCCTGTGTAGCGGTAATTCATGTAGCTTGCTTCCCGAAGGGTATTACCGCTACTTTGGTTCTGTTTTGCGTAAGTCCTCACACAAACAGACTTTCAACTCTGTCACCTGCTATAACGATAAATTATAAAATCAGTAGAAAGAAAAATTGTATGTCAAAAAATAGCCAGGTTTTAGGAACAAAAAGGCGCTCATTTTGGGAACTTGCTCGACAAGGAGTGCTAGATGGAGGGCCTTCGACTTGTCAATTTGCTATTACCAGTGTATGTAACGCTCGTTGTGGGTTCTGTAGCTTTGCTGTAGATAAGATGCCAATGGATGAGCGGCATTCTGTAACATTGGAACAGGCAAAACAAGCAGCGGAAATTCTCTACCGGAACGGGGTATATTTTCTCATATATGTGGGTGGTGAGCCAATGGCACATCCAGATTTAAATGAGATGATTGCTCATGCTTCTAGCATTGGGATGGCAACGATGTTGGTGACAAATGGCTCACTGCTGACACCAAAACGAATTGATGAATTAGCCGATGCTGGATTGATGAGTGTGATTATTTCTATTGATGCGGCTGAAGCCCAGAAACATGAGCAAAACCGGGGACTTAGAGGAGTATGCGATCGCATTCAAGAAGCCAATACCCATTTCCAACGTCGCAATATCAGCAGTACAGCCTCTGTCACCATGAGTAGATTGATAGAAGATTACAATCAACTACCACCATTTTTGAAGTCTTTAGGATTTGACAGTGTAACTTTCTCCTATCCTCTAACCACCCTTGGCTCATCCTATCTTGGTTATGCCGAATCTGACTTAGTAAACTACACTGCTGAGGAATTAAATCAACGTTTTGAAACTGTCAAAGCCCTGAAACGCGACTTTGCGGTTGTCAATCCTACCGCATCCATTGAAGATATGCAGCGTCATTTACGGGGAGAACCAGAGCAATTTGGGTGTCTGGGTGGCTGGAAATTGTTTTATCTAGACTGGCATCTTAACCTTTATCGTTGCCACAACTGGGAGAAACCCATGTGTCATATCACAGAGTTTGATGGTTCCCAACGGGTGCGTGATGGTTGTACGGCTTGTATGATTGATTGCTACCGGGACTCTAGCGTCATGCAACATATTGGTGTGGCTGTTAGTGATGGAGTGCAAGCAGCAGCCAAGGGAAATCTTAAAGCTGCTTGGAAACATTGGTTTAATCGCCAAAATCTTGTTTCCCTGCAAGCTGTTTGGGAACAATCTACTTGGTTACGTCGGTTGTAAAAGCCTTGACGATGAAAATCGTGGTTCATATTCTAGCTCTGTAGGGGCGAGTTTTCCTTGCCCTTTGTGGCTAGATAGAAATTACCACCAACTTACCCTCGTGAGTCAACTTCATTCGCTGTCCGCGCCATTCAATGGTGTTACCAAAAAAGCCATAGCACCAGATAAAGAAATGCAGTAAATCGCGTAAAGGGATGAGCCATAAAAACTTTTTGGCCACTGGATCATGCAAAACTTTGACTCCGACAACCCAACCCATAACTAACCGCATTCCCCAAGTAATAACTAACGCAGTCCAGCCGAGTATAGAACCACCGCTAGTTATCAACAACAATAGACTAAAAACTGTTCCGTAGGTAAAGACGAGTCCTAAATAACCCCAAGGACGAGAAACACGGATACACCTAGCCCAGCGGATTTGGCGTTTGATGGTATCGCTCAGGCTGCTAGTACCTAAAACATGATCAACTATATAATTAGATAATATGACTTTATAACCGGCTTGGGCTGGGAGGTAGCCAAGTTGAAAATCGTCAGCAAGATAATCTGCGATCGCTTTAAAGCCACCAATTTTTTCCAGCACTTGTTTACGAATCACTATCGTAGAACCGAGAGCAAATTTTATTCCTTCTAATTGATTGCTGACTAAAACGCCTGTATGAAAGTCTGTAGCAGTACCGATTCCGTCTAATGTGGCTACCCATCCCTGGGCTAAGGAACGATATAAGCAAGTGACAACACCAACACCTTGATCAGTTAGCGGTTGGATAATCTTTTGTAAATAATCTCTGTCAACGCGAATATCACTATCAGCGATCACTAATATGTCATGTTTAGCTGTGGTAAAAGCATGGGCTAAGTTACTTACTTTCAAGTTTGTGCCAATAATTTCATCCTTGACCACTAAACTAATATCTACATGGGGAAATTGCTGTATTAGTCTTTCTACAATTTCTATACTGGGGTCGATGAAATCCCTTACCCCGAAGACAATCTGGTATTCTGGGTAATACTGCTGACAAAATGAGGCTAGATTGGTGTAAGTCTCTTCATCTATTCCACAAAGTGGTTTGAGAATGGTTAGAGGTGGATGAAATTCGGGATTGACGGGATAGGGATAACGCCGAAATGCGATCGCCGCATAAATTCCGTAACAGTAGAATAAGACTGCTGATAAACAGAAGGAGGCAGTAAGTACAATAACTGACAACTTATAACTGACAATTGGCACATGAATGTAATTTACTTTCTTCTACGTTCTTCTTGGGTGATGGTAGCGATCGCCATCTTGACCGGTTTTTTGAGTGGTGCTAGTAGTGCTGGACTAATTGCTCTTATTAGCAGGGGCGCAAATCAAGGAGATACTTCACCTTTAATATCCATCGCTTGGGGATTTTTGGCTTTAGTAATTATCGCTCTGATTACCAGCATCATTACACAAGTAATGCTAATTCACCTCTCTCAAAATGCCATTTTACAATTAAGAATGCGCTTGAGTAGGCAAATACTTGCTTCTGAGTTAAATCATCTGGAACAAATCGGAAATCCTCGACTTTTAGCAACTTTAACAGAAGATGTCCAAGCTGTTGCCAATGCTGTATATATCGTACCTTTTTTGTGCATTGATTTAGCAACTGTTTTGGGTTGTTTGGTTTATATAACTTGGCTATCTGGGTTAGTATTATTAATGCTAGTTATTTTAATGGTAGTAGGTATAGGTAGCTGCCAATGGTTGTTAAATAGAGGATCGCAATTATTAGCCCTTGCCCGCGAAGATCAAGATTTACTATTTAAGCATTTAGCAACTATTACAGATGGCATCAAAGAACTTAAACTTAACTATCAACGTCGTCAAGTTTTTTTAACAAAAAATTTACAATCAACTGCCAGCCAATTTCGCCGTCATAATATTGATGGACTGACTTTATTTGCGGCAACTACTAGTTGGGGTAAGCTGCTGTTTTTTTTCGCAATGGGTTTTTTATTATTTGCCTTACCTAAATTATTGCCTATCAGTCCTCAAACCCTTTCCAGTTATATTTTAACTTTCACTTATTTGATGTTGCCGATGGATAATATTGTTAGTAATCTTCCCCAAATTAGCAAAGCCAATATAGCCTTACAAAAAATAGAATCTCTAGGTTTATCTCTAGGTAATCGGGCAGAAATTTCAACATTACCACCCCCTATTAAATATTTCTGGCAAAGTTTACAATTTAATGGTATCACCCACACTTATTACAGAGAACAAGAAGATAACAACTTTATTCTTGGTTCCATTGATTTGACAATATATCCTCAAGAAATAATATTCATTGTTGGTGGAAACGGTAGCGGTAAATCTACCCTGGCTAAATTAATTACTGGATTATACATTCCTGAAAACGGAGAAATTGTCTTTGATGGAGAATTAATTAATGATCAAAATCGTGAATGGTATCGCCAACATTTTGCTGTTGTCTTCTCCGATTTCTATTTATTTGAAGAACTTTTGAGTTTAGAAAATAGCGCTCTAGATTTTGAAGCGAGAGAATATATTAAAAAATTACAATTAAAGCATAAAGTAAAAATAGAAAATGGGCAACTTTCAACCACAGCACTTTCTCAAGGACAGCGAAAGAGATTAGCTTTGCTAACAGCTTATTTAGAAGATAGACCAATTTATTTATTTGATGAATGGGCAGCAGACCAAGATCCCATATTTAAAGAAATATTCTATACTCAGTTATTACCAGAATTGCGAAAAAAAGGTAAAACAATTTTAGTAATTAGCCATGATGATCGCTATTTTCATCTAGCAGACCGCATCATTAAACTAGACTACGGTAAAATTGAATATAATAAGAAATATTGCCTTTAAAATTTACAGTTAAGTAGGTGGGCGTTAAAAATTGTCGTTGGGGCAAGGGAACAGGGAACAGGAAGAGAGCTTTGGGCGATTTTACTTTTCTTCACATACCTTTAAATTTTTCTGTTAACCTGACTTGAAAATAAGACCCCACCCCTATAACCCCTCCCCGCAAGCGATGAGGGGAATAAGAGGTTTTTCATGTGTCCTGGTGTACGCAGTTCATGATGGCTACTTATAGGATGAAATTAGGATTAAATATGGCAGACGCGAAAAACGTATTAGGAACAAACTTAGAAATTTGCTGCACTTCTCCCATGACAGGGTATTACCGCGACGGGTTTTGTACAACAGGTGGCCAAGATGTGGGAATGCACGTGGTTTGCGCTCAAGTAACAGCAGAGTTTTTAGAATTTACCAAATCTCTAGGAAACGACTTGAGTACCCCTGTTCCTGAATATAATTTTCCCGGTTTGAAACCTGGTGATTGTTGGTGTTTGTGTGCAGCGCGTTGGCAAGAAGCTCTTGAGGCTGGGGTTGCACCTCCAGTTATCCTCTCAGCTACCCATGCTAGGGCTGTGGAGGTGTGTAATTTGGAAGATTTGCAAAAACACGCCGTCACTAAGAAATGAAGCTTTTAGTTGTGTTTGAGTGCAGATGACGCAACTACTGAATTCAACTTCAGATAATTCATCAACTCAAACCCATTCACCGCCAACGTCTCACGGACACGCCCACTCAATAACGCTGCAAGTTCGATTTCACCTCCTGGAGTATTCACAGGTTCTCCAGCGTTAATTATTGCGGGGTGAGAATAAATTTCTATGAAATCGGCTTGAATTTGCGGTATCAAACCTAGTAAATATTCTTCTGTAACATTGCTAGTTTGTAACAAGCCATAAACTCGTTCAGCAAATTCAATATTATGAGCTTTTAATAAATTCTCACCGTAACGGCGCAATTGTCCAAACACTACAGACCAAACTATTTTAATTAGTAAATTACTTTGATCAAGTTTAATACTTTTTGCCAATTCTTCAGATGGTAAACGAATGAATTTAATATGAAATTCATTGGCTAAATCAACTAAAATTCCCAAAATTACAGGATGAACATGAAGGTGTAAATGTCCGTCTACATGAGAAAGTTGTAAACCTGAATCGCGGAATTTTTCTAATTGGGCGCGGATTTCTTGACGAAGTTCCTCACGGGTAGCTTGGTTAAATTGGTAACTTAATCCAGCTTGGGTGGGATTATCAGAAAAGTTACCATCTGCATCTACTAAATGGGGAATTTGCGAAGGTGGTAAAACTGATTTACCGCAAACTAACACAAGGTGTAAACCGACTGCTAAATCAGGGTAATTTTTTGCCAGTGCGATCGCATCTTCGGACGCATCACCACTTACCATTAAACTAGTACTAGTCAGCACGCCTTGGCTATGCGCTTGGATAATTGCTTGATTTACACCTGGAGAAAAGCCGAAATCATCACCATTAATAATGGCGAAACGACGATGTTTTTGTGCTTTTTCTTCAACCATTAATTAATATCTTTAGTTGTTAATTTAATCTTGGATATAGAGAAGTTTTCTGAAAGGTTGTTTGAAGGTAAAAGAACCCCACCCCCAACCCCCTCCCCGCAAGCGAGGAGGGGGCTATGATCTACCTGTTTCGATAAACTTTACAACTTTTCAAAGCTTCTCTGAAACGCCTCCACACTATTACACAACAGCCGTCTGATTTGCTTTAGCGTTAGCGACAGACTGGGTGCGACGTTCTTTCAAGTAAGAGAAAAACTCCCCACCTTCTCGCAAACGACGTACTAACATCTGTCTATCAGTCAACATTTCCCGGACAATGGGAATAATTGCTTTGGGACGGAAGTAGAATTTGCGATACATTTGCTCAACAGCATCTTCAATTTCTGCACTGGAAAGAGTAGGATATTGCAAAGTTGAGGTTTGAATACCGGAAGTTGCTACTAATGATTCGTTCGCAAACCAACCGTTAGCCCTAGCTTGTTCATAAAGTTCTGTACCGGGATAAGGTGCAGCTATAGAAACTTGAATTGTATGGGGACTAAGTTCACAAGCAAAACGAATTGTTTCTTCTACAGTTTCTCTGGTTTCAATCGGTAAACCAATAATAAAAGTACCGTGGACGGTGATACCGAGTTTGTGGCAATTTTTCATAAATTCCCGCGCCACTTCTAGCTTGATACCTTTTTTGATGCGGTTGAGAGTTTCTTGATTTCCTGATTCAAAACCCACAAGCAACAAGCGTAAACCGTTATCCCGTAAAGTTTTTAAAGTCTCGTAATCTAAATTAGCGCGGGCGTTGCAACTCCAAGTCAGGTTTAGCCGCTTCATGTGTTCGCTAATTGCGATCGCTCGATGCTTATCAATAGTAAATGTGTCATCATCAAACATATACTCCCGCACCTTGTCCCCAAACAAGGCTTTGGCTTCTTCCATTTCCCTTCCCACCGCTTCTGGAGTTTTATGACGGTAAAGGTGTCCACCAATAGTTTGCGGCCATAAACAAAAAGTGCATTTGGCTGGACAACCGCGCCCGGTGTAAAAAGAAATATAAGGATGCAGCAAATAGCCAATGAAATATTTGCTAATGTCTAAATCACGAGCATAAACTGGCAGTACACTGGGCATAGCATCCCAGTCATGAATCAAAGCCCGCTCTTCATTATGGCGAATCTGGGAATTTTGATCACGGTAGCTTAAACCCGTGATTTCTGACAAAGATTTACCTTCTGCGACTTCTTTACAGGTATAGTCAAACTCATTCCGACATACAAAGTCGATAACTGGATTTTCCCGCAGTGTCTCTTCTGGTAATACCGCAACGTGCGCCCCCACAAAACCAATCTGCACATTTGGGTTTTGGGCTTTAATAGCTTCAGCACACTTGACATCATTCACGAGGGAGGGGGTGCTGGTGTGCATAATTACCAATTCATAATCTTTGGCAATTTTCAGCACATCTTCCACGCTTTGACTATGTGGTGGTGCATCTACTAGCCTGCTACCTGGAACCAGGGCTGCGGGTTGGGCTAACCATGTGGGATACCAAAAGGAAGTAATTTCTCGTTTAGCCTGGTATCGTGAACCAGCACCACCGTCAAAGCCATCAAAGGAAGGTGGACTCAGGAATAGGGTTTTTTTCATATATACAATTTTTTAGTCAGGAACTGTATTTATATTTTTACAAGTCCTGCACAGCAAGCTTTTTTAATTGGTATATTTTAAATTTATACTAAATAAGGCTAAAAATTTTCATGTCGTTTAAAGCTGTAATTCAAATCCTGGTAAAACGTCTTCTCCAGAAAGTAGTGCGGGAAGTTGAACGATTTCTACAGGTTTTCCGAGTCGGTAAATTTCTACTTGTTTGTCTTGGGGGTTAATTAACCAACCCAAACGCAAACCATTATCTATATACTCCTGCATCTTTTCTTGCAGGGTTTTCAATCTGTCTGATTTTGATCTCAGTTCAATAATAAAATCTGGTGTAAGTGGGGGAAATTTTTCCCGTTCTTCTTCCGTTAATGCTTCCCAGCGTTCTACTTTTATCCAAGCAACATCAGGAGAACGTTTTGCACCATTGGGAAGTCGGAATATTGTTGAGGAACTAAATACTATTCCTAGTTGAGTTTGGTGATTCCAAAGACCTACTTTAATAATTAAATCAGCTTCACTACGGCCGCTTTCTCCTCCAACTGGTGGCACAATAATTAATTCTCCTTGTGCATTTAGTTCTAAGCTGACATCTTTATTCGCCATACAGAGTTGATAGAACTGTTCATCTGTAAGGCGAAGAATGGGATCTAGGTTTAAGGTAACTGTATTCATTAACACTAAGCTAGTACATTTGTTCTAATAAAATGATATTTTCAAAAATAGAAAATTTTTCTTAGTAAAATTAAAAATTTACTGAAGTGTTAGGTTATAATAACTAATGAAATGCTTATAAACAGCAAATTCATCATCCAAGGTTGATGGATGATGTCAAAATTGAATATCAAATTACATAAGACAAAGGAAGATATTTATGAACCCTGTTTTTGTCTTGCTTTGCTTGGCTTTAATAGCTACTAGTTTTGTAAGCCTAGCTGTTACAGCCAAATCCGTACAATCTGTTGTTACTCAGTTAAAACTGAAGTAAATCCAAAATACACAGTCCCACAATAATGTGATGTTTCTTGCACAAACATCTATATTATGTTATTTCCTGTATCAAACTTAACCTTACTACGGGTGGATTGCTCTTATCAGCATTCTGCCCTTTTTTATTGACATATTTAATATAACACACACTTGCCGTCGTCAAGTAAAATAATTCTACAATGAAAATAGACCTATTGCTCGTTCCTAGTCTCTGACTAGGAATGCAGTTGATGAGGCTCTGCCTCAACTGGTATTTAATTAAATTGTAGAATTTAGATAAGGCTGACTAGGAATGCAGTTGATGAGGCTCTGCCTCAACTACCACCACAAAATCGGGTAAAATGGCTTTGTATTCTGGGATTGGAGGCAAAGCCTCCTGGTAGGCATTCCCAGCCGGAGTCTGGGAACGAGCAAAAGTAGACGCTGTTTGTATTGTAGAATCTTAACAGGCATTCCCAGCCGGAGTCTGGCAACGAGGGATAGATATGAATCTTTGAACAACGGTTTAAAATAACGGACTAATGATTTTATTTATGCAAGGCTAGAAATTGTAGCATAAAAATAAAATTTATCAGATATCTTTTTTATTTTCCTGCATACTGTATTTGCATCACCTTTGTCTAAACTCCAAAAATGTGATGCTTGGGGGGAGGGAAGCGATCGCTATAATTACGAAAAAACTCTCAAACTCTGATTACTCCGTGTCCTCTGCGGTTCGTTTTTCGATTATTTGTGCGATCGCAATAAGTTTTTCGATAAAATGAGCTTTTTAAAGTAACAGTATTCATCGTTCATCTCACAAAATCGTACTTTACTCTAAAGAGAGATGTAATTTGAGCGCAGCATTCACTAATTCTATTAATTCTGTATTCAAACTACCCATAGCATCTCCTAAAATTCGCTGTTTAGAAATTGTGCGTACTTGCTGGGCTTGAACTTTAGAAGGTTTAGATAAACCACTATCTTCTGGATTTAGCAAAACCTCGAAGGGATAAACACGGCTAACGTTGGAAGTAATAGGTAAAATTGTGACTACACTAGCAGCATTATTATTAGCATCATTACTGACTATTAGAACCGGACGGCGTTTATCCATTTCAGAACCTACGGCTGGATTCAGATTAGCAAAGTAAATTTCACCACGTTTCATCTGTCAAGCCTTCACCTGCGGTTAATTCCCAATCTTCGTCAATTTCTGTTGATGCTTCTCTATATGCTTGTTCTAAGTCTTGATATCGCAGTAAATCTAGTGCTAACTCAATTACTTGAGAACGAGATTTACACCCTTTGGTAATTTTGTAATTCTCAACAAACTGTACTAATGGGGATGGTAAGGAAATTGAGATTTTTTCCGTTTGCATGGTATTGCCATCTGGTAATCTTATTTTTCTTACTTTAAAGTAGCATAAATAGTATTCTCATCAGGAACATCAAGAGATTTGTAGATATTTTTCCTCGTTCCTAGTCTCTGACTAGGAATGCAGTTGATGAGGCTCTGCCTCAACTACCACTACAAAATCGGGTAAAATGGCTTGTATTCTGGGATTGGAGGCAGAGCCTCCTGGTAGGCATTCCCAGCCGGAGTCTGGGAACGAGGGATATATTTTTTATTTTCTTAAATATCGCATTTACATCACCTTTGTCTAAACTCCGAAAATGTGGTGCTTGGGGGGAGGAAAGCGATCGCTATAATTTTTCTAGGACTTACCCCTCATCGCTTGCGGGGAGGGGCTAGGGGTGGGGTTCTTAATAATAACTCGCCGATTTGCGATGATGTACCGCTGTCACACCATCTTGATTTAACACTTTCCCATCATTAACAGTCGCATAAACCAACCAATGATCGCCGGCTTCCATACGACTTTGGACAGAACATTCCAGGTAAGCTAAAGCACCAGAAAGAATTACACCGCCATTACTAGCTTCTTCCGTCGCTAAACCCGCAAATCTATCTTGTCCGGGGGCGTAAATCTTCATAAATTGCTTGCGTATTTCCTTTCCTTCAGCCAAAATATTGACAACAAATTGACTACCAGTGTATGTCATAATTTCCATCGCCCGTTCTTTAGCTACCGCAATGGTTAAACCAGGAGGGTTAAAGCTGGCTTGTGTTACCCAAGATGCTAACATCCCGGTTTTCACTTCTCCTTGAGTAGCAGTGACTACACACAGAGAACCAACTATTCTACCAACTGCTTGTTCTACATTAGTAGCGGGTTGTTTAGCCACAACTGCTCTTTTCGCAGCGCGTTTTAGTGCTTGGGCGAAATCGGTTCCGGCTTCTTCGCAGGTTTGTAAAGTGACTTCATTGGGTTTGAACTTAACGCGAATGGTGTCAAAACCAAATCTGTAACCTGCGTCTTTGAGTTTTCCTTCAATTAAATCAACCGCTTCTCCACTCCAACCAAAGGAACCGAAAACACCAGCTAATTTATTATTTGTAGCGGTAGAAAGAACAATTCCTAAAGCTGTTTGGACTGGTGTCGGTGCGTGGCCGCCTAATGTGGGAGAACCAATTACGAAACCGGCGCATTTTTCCACTGCGGCTTTGATTTCTTCGGGTTCGGTAAATTCGCAGTTAATAGATTCGACACTCACACCTGCTTTGGTTATACCACGTGCGATCGCTTGAGCTACAGTTGCAGTATTTCCATAAGCGGAAGCATAAATCAAAGCCACCGTCATATCAGCGTTGGTTTGCTGTTGAGTCCATTCTCGATAAGAGTGGGTTAATTCTTGTAAGGCATATCTTACCAAGGGTCCGTGACCAGTGGCGTATAATCTAATTGGTAAATCTGCCAATTTATCCAAAGCAGTTTCTACTTGTCTGGCGTGGGGAGCCATGAGACAATCGAAATAATAGCGCCTATCTTCGTTAAAGACTTCCCAACCTTCATCAAATACTTGGTCGCCACAAATATGCGCTCCAAATAACTTATCAGAAAATAATATTTCTGTTTGGGGATCATAGGTGCAAAGTTCATCTGCATAACGGGGATTAGGTGTAGGAATAAATTGCAGATGATGACCTTTACCTAAATCTAAAGTTTCTTCTCCCCGCATTACCAAAATTGATAAATCCTGATTTTCCAATGCTGCTTTTAAATTTATCGCCCCTGGATTTGAACAAACAAAAGTAATTTGCGGGGCAATTTCTAGTAAAGCTTTTAATGTTGCAGCCCGGTTAGGATTGATATGACCAAGAATTACATAATCAATGGTTTTGATATCAATTCTTTGTTGTAAAGCTTGGAGATAAATTTCGGTGAAAGTTTCCCCCGGTGGGTCAATTAAAGCAATTTTATCACCTTGAATTAAAAAAGAATTCGCTGTTGTGCCTTTAGCTAAAGCGTATTCAATTTCAAATCGTAACCTAGTCCAACTGCGCGATCGCAATATTGTTGTATCTGTACCAATGGGGAGAATTTGCACATCACGGGGCTTAGTATTTTCTGACATGGTTTTATTTCCTTTATTTAAAAGAATTTCGTTGTATTTGTATATACTACAAACGGCTTGAAATAAGACCCCTCTCCAAACCTCTCCCCGTTTACGGGGAGAGGCTTAGAACTTCTTGTCCCCCTCCTCGCTTGCGGGGAGGGGTTAGGGGTGGGGTTTTATTGCCACTAAAATTTCCTCCAAAACATCCTCTATCTTTAACAAAACATCTTCATTTTTAAACCTCACTACTCGCAAACCCAAAGACTCTAAAAACTCTTGCCGAATCGCATCTTCTACTTGAGTGTAATTGTGAACTTCTCCATCTACTTCAATTACTAATTTGACTTCTTGGCAATAAAAATCAACTATAAATCTATCAATAACCTGCTGACGACGAAACTTAAAACCCAGCAGTTGCTTATTTTTTAATCTTTGCCAGAGTTGCTTTTCTGACAATGTGGGTTCTGTGATTTTTTTGTCTTTTTCACTGGCAAGCGAGGAGGGGGGACTGGAATTAAGATAAGATTCTGTGATTTTTTTGTCTTTTTCACTGGCAAGCGAGGAGGGGGGACTGGAATTAAGATAAGATTCTGTGATTTTTTTGTCTTTTTCACTGGCAAGCGAGGAGGGGGGACTGGAATTAAGATAAGATTCTGTGATTTTTTTGTCTTTTTCACTGGCAAGCGAGGAGGGGGGACTGGAATTAAGATAAGATTCTGTGATTTTTTTGTCTTTTTCACTGGCAAGCGAGGAGGGGGGACTGGAATTAAGATAAGATTCTGTGATTTTTTTGTCTTTTTCACTGGCAAGCGAGGAGGGGGGACTGGAATTAAGATAAGATTCTGTGATTTTTTTGTCTTCTTCACTCGCAAGGGAGGAAGGAGGACTGGAATTAGCCTTGGGTGTGATGTGATGTTTTTGCATTAATTTATATTGCTATTTGGGTATATTGACGGTTATGATTTGGGAGCATATGGATTCAATACTTATACTTAGCTAAAAAAATCATGATTAGCAGCAAGTTTCAAAAAATGGGGGGGTAGTTGCTTCCCTGGCAAGCATTCTAGCCTTTTCTAGCTCCGCACAGGCACTCACTTTCTCCAGCCCCACTGCTACGTATAATATCCCAGACAATAATGCAACTGGTGTAACAGCATCAATTGTTATCTCTGGTCAAGGAAATATCACGAATTTTAATTCTGTGACTATTTATGGGTTGAGGGATAATTGGTATGGAGATTTGAGGGCTTTTCTTTCTAATGACTCAACTACAGTCCAGCTATTTCGTTCTGACGTTGTTAGTGCTGATGGCCCATCATCACCATTTACTGACATAGGTCGTCAATTGAATGGCGACTACACCTTCGCCACTACTGGTGCTAATTGGTATACAGCAAGTAGTCCTGTGCCATCGAACATCACTTATCAAAGTTGGCAGCCGTTGAGTGCTTTTAATGGTAGTTCTCTCAACGGGACTTGGACATTAAATGTTCAGGACAGATGGTATGACCCAATTAGAAGTCCAGGCTCATTCACAGGATTTTCCATTAATGCTACACCCGAAGCTACTCCTGTCCCCTTTGAGTTTAGTCATCAGGCTAGTTTGGTGCTTTTAGGTGGTGCTTGGTTGGTGCGTAGAGGATTGAAGAAGAAGTCTGCTGATAAGATGTTGGCAAAGTCGCTTAATTCTTAATTCCTGCATTGGGGAACTAGTCCTCTATCTATCCCCTCCACGAAACAGCGCAATCTCTCTATACCCTCCTCGCTTGCAGGGAGGGATGGATATTTTTCAATCAAGGGGGAGGGAATCTCTCTATACCCTCCTCGCTTGCGGGGAGGGAGATTTTGCTTTAGCAAAATCGGGGTGGGGTTCTTCTCGATTGATTGGTTAACCTCATGGGTATTGATGCATTGGTGTTATTTAGGCTTTAATCGTTTTCCCACGGCGATAACACCCCACCCCCTAGCCCCCTCCCCGCAAGCGAGGAGGGGGGACAGGATATTTCAACCTCTATCCCCGCAAGGGAGGAGGGGGGACAAGAGATGAGTATTCAGAAATCAGTTCTTTATTACGAGGAGGGGGGACAAGATTTATTTGACGGGAGCAAGGGAGGGGGGGACAAGAAAGATTGATTTAATAGTGGTTTCCGACTTTGCGGTGGTGAACTGCTGTGAGTGATTCGGGTTTTGATACTCTGCCGGCGTAAACTGTGCTGAATACTGCCCAATGGTCGCCACAGTCCATTCTGCTAATTACTTCACATTCCATGTAAGCTAGAGCATCACCCAAAATAGGCGCACCGTTTTGAGCGGGTTGGGTTCTCACTCCTTCAAAACGATCTGCACCGGGAGCGAATCGTTTTAAGAAGTGTTTCATCAATGGTTGATAGTTGTCTTCTTCTAATACATTGAGAACGAAGCGATCGCCTACTTGCATAAGTGATTCAATTGCCCGATCTTTGGCTACAGCGATGGAAAATCCCAAGGGTTTAAAACTGGCTTGACTTACCCAAGAAGCTAACATGGCGCTGGATACGTCGCCTTTTTTGGCTGTGATGATATATAAACCACCGCTAATTCTCCCCAATGCTTTATCTAAGTCAGCACCGAGGGATTTCATGGCTTTGATGCTTTTGTCGCGTGTAACCCACTGTCCTAAGTCGGTTCCTGCTTCTTCGCATTTTTTGAAGGTGTTTTCTGTCGGTGTTTCCCGAATTTCAATCACAGGGAAAGCAACATTTAAACCCGCAGCCCGGAATTGATTTAATAGTGGGTAAGTTGGTTCATCATCTCCACCACCAGTTTCAAAAATACCAATTGCCTGTTTTTCTTTTGCAGAACCTAAAACGGTGCTAAGTGCAGCTTGAATTGTCGGGTTTTCAGTCGCTGGAGACATTCCCACAACTATACCTGTACAGCGTCCTACAAGCTCTCGCAACTCTTGTAAATCAACCGTTCCACCCAAATCGATCATTTCCACAGCTACGCCGGTTTTAGCGATACCATTGGCGATTGATTGCGCCAAGCGATCGCTATACCCATACTCGGAAACGTAAAATATCCCCACTGGTGTTTCGGCTTTGGTTTGTCCTTGGCTCCAACTGCGATAACGTCCCGTTAATTCCTCGACGTTGTGGTAGAGTAATGGTCCGTGACCTGTAGCAATCATCTTGATAGTTTTCAATTCTGCCATCCGCTTCATAGCAGAAAGCACCGAACGAGCATTTGGTCCCATCAAGCAATCGTAGTAATATTGAAAATCTTCTTCAATTGCGGCTAAGTCATCATCAAAGGTGCTTTCTGTGCAGTAATGCAAGCCAAAAGCATCGCAGGTGAAGAGAGTTTGGGTTTTGTGGTCAAAACTGAAAATAGTGTCAGGCCAGTGTAAATTAGGCGCAATGACGAATTCAAATTCGTGACCATTACCTAAATCCAAGCGATCGCCATTTTTGACAATTCGGCGTTTAAAGGGTCGATGTACCAAGTCTTCTAAAAACTGAATTGCTACCTTAGAACCAACTACGGTAATATCAGGAGCCATATGCAGCAAATCTTTCACCAAGCCGCTGTGGTCTGGTTCTGTATGACTGATAATTAAATAATTTATCTCTTCAGGATTGATTAAACCCGTGAGTGTATCAAAATATAGCTGACGAAATTTTTCGTGAGACGTATCAACTAGGGCAGTTTGCTCACCACGGATGAGAAATGAGTTATATGTTGTACCGTTCTGCAAACCAAACTCAATATCAAAGCGATCTCGATCCCAGTCCAAAGACCGAATCGCTGTCGTATCTTCAGCAATCTCTACAGTCTGTATGGTGAGACGTTTTTCCGGGACTGGATTTCCCTGTCCTTCATGTTTATCGGTGAGCAATACCATAACTCCCCTCCTTGACAAAATGAGTATTTATTCCTCTGGCTTTATTGTGACACGGGTTGAATGTTAGTTTTTCTTAAAAAACCTATGGCTGACTTAAGAAACTTAAAACTGTGAAACAGAATACTCCCCAACCACGCACAGATAATCCTTGGCTAGGATTAATGATTGGTAATTCCCGCTTGCATTGGGCGTTATTTATTGATAATACCCTCAACTCAGCTTGGGATACAGACCATCTATCAGAATCTGATATGCAACAGTTAGCTCAAACAAATACTCTTCCTCACTCACCATCTTCTTCTCGTCCTATCTTCCTCTCTCCCAACTTCCCCATCACTCTCGTTTTAGCTTCCGTAGTTGCTAGTCAAACAAAACTTTGGCAAACTTACCCAAATGTGCGCTTAATTACCTTAAATAAAATCCCCATCCAGGGTATGTATCCCACACTAGGAATTGACCGCGCCCTGGCTTTATATGGTGCCGGAAAAACATGGGGATTTCCCATTTTAGTAATTGATGCCGGCACAGCACTGACTTTTACTGGTGCGGATCATCAGCAGTGTTTAGTAGGTGGGGCAATTTTACCCGGACTAAGTTTACAGTTTACCAGTTTGGGACAAAATACTGGACAATTACCATTATTAAAAACTGCTTCAATGATAAATTTACCTCCACGTTTTGCCATGAATACACCCCAAGCAATTCAAAGTGGTGTAATTTACACATTATTAGCGGGAATCAAAGATTTTATTTTGTCTTGGTTATCGTTATTTCCTGAAAGTAAAATTGTAATTACTGGAGGTAATAGCGGTTTATTAAAAGAATATCTAGCAATGCAATTTCCAGACATAGGAGAAAATTTGATTTTAGAAAGAAATTTGATATTTTGGGGAATGCGAGAAATAGTTATGGTGCATCATGAATAAGAATATGAATTTTTATTTTAAGTTCTATTTTGAGCAGACAGAATAGATGAAAAATCAGTTCTAATGAACATAGAACTTTACAAAGAGTTTTGATGAAGTTATTGTTGTGACAACCAACTTAAAACATATATCCCGGTTTGAAAGCGAAGGAATATTTATCGCAGATTGGCAACAAACTTTAGATAATGTTGTTTAATTTTAAATTTACTTTAACAAGTCCCGATATAAATTAGCCATTAGCAATTTTCCTGAACAAAATCCCGAATATATTCAGCCACAACCCCAGCACAAGATTGTGGTAAATTATTTTCCCCATGAGCAATTATTTTCAACTCAACTTTGGGAATCAGTCGCCCATAAGTATTACTTTTTTCTAAAGCATTTGCAGTATCTTGACCACCTTGTAAAATTAAACAAGGTACTTCAAGGGAATACAAACGATTGTGTAATAATTCCGCTTCAATTTCTGGCTGCTGTCGGTTAAATAGTAGGTGACAAGCCGTAGAATATTGCAATAATTTTTGTCTGAGTTGTAAATCTTTGCTAATTTTCTTCTCCCACCCGATTAATTTAAATAAGGGAGTTAGTAAGCGTAAAAATTTAACTACCAGTGGAGAACAATTAAATAATCGCTGCTGTTTTTGCCAACACTTTTCTTGTCCTTTTATCCCTACACCCTCTGGTGATAACAGTACTAAACCATGTATTTTTTCTGGATACTTTAAAGCATAGCTGGCTGCAATCCAACCACCAAGGGAATCCCCGACTAAATAGACTTTTTCTAGTCTTAAAGCTTGGAGTAACTCAGAAATACAATCTACTTGTAAATCTATCGAATGATGGATATGAGGATTTTCTGATTCACCAAAACCCAATAAATCTGGTGTCAAGCAATGGATATCCTGAGCAAGTAAATCCATAACTGATACCCATTGGCCACTATCATTCCAAGCACCATGCAGAAAAACTACTGGAGTCCCCTTACCAACCTCAAGCCAAAACAATAGTCCTTGAGAGAGTTTTATTCGAGAATTCCGAAATAGGGTATCCATATAAAAACTTACAGCAGCATAAAGTTAAGATTATAGATTTAATCTTAAATCCAAAATCCAAAATCTTATCATGCCAATGTTGTTAAGCCATTGAGATAGTCTTGTAACTGCCGAGAGTGATCATGAGACATCTGTGGTTTAGGTAGAGAAGTAGAAGGGAAAGCTTGAATTTCCAGAACTTCTAAAGTATCCTTAACCTCCATCATTCCTTGTACTTCAGCTTCAACCACAACACAAATTGAATGAATTCGAGGATCTCGATCTGGTGCGGAGTAAACTCCAACTAAACGCCGAATTTTCACTAATTCTAGTCCAGTTTCTTCCATTAACTCCCGCTTGACTGCATTGGGAATATCTTCTCCCCAGTCCACCATACCACCAGGCAAAGACCAGCAACCATCATCGCTTCGTCGAATTAGTACAATTCGACCATCAGGTAAAATCGGGATAATACTAGTACCAGTAATGGGATGGCGAAAGATAATACCCAGTACTGTTTGTCCAACGTGCCATAAGCTACGTGTGGAATTGATCAATAGAGTAAAAAAAGCAAAAATTTTCAATCTTCAAATGTTTATGTTGTAGTCTATAATTCCCTAGCACTTACATCAACTCAAATAATAAAATATTGTTCGAGTTTTGTTTTATACAAAAATGTCTAGTGTTAGGGTTGTTATTCTCACGATTATACGTAGAATAAATCGATTTTAACATCTGCTTTCAGTAACTGCATTAGCTGAAATAATGTAGTGGAGTTTTAAACATCCATCTTGATAGTTTTGTCTTAGCATGAGCATAGAGCCAACGCCTGATTATAAACCCTAATAAATACGAGATTGGTAAAATAAATTCCGGACAATTTGCTTAATAACATGAATTGATGAATTGTATTTTCTGATTAAATTCTTAACCACTTATCTAAAAAAAGTGTTTATATAGGATCAATTTTTTGTTTAAATCCAAAAAACACGTATAATCTCAGAGATAGATTATTTACTTACAAGATTTTAACTTTGGGTAAATGATTCTAATTTTTACTTGACATCACCTATTTTAATACGATAGGATGGTATGCTGTTTCTAATGTATTGATTTTTTGCACTAGGCTAAAAGTATATCAATAATATCGGTAGCTGATATTGCCTAGATGCCGATTTTTTGTTGTTTATTCATGAGGTGAATATGGCCAAGCGCCGTAACCCCAAAAAAGAAAAGGCGCTACGGAACCAGGCATATGCCAGAAAGTTTCGTAAACGGACTACGACAGGAAGAATGCAAAGAAGGTTCCAACAAAGACCTCCTAAGAGTGAAGAAGATGAAGGAGCAGCAGCAGTTGATGCTGAGTAATTTGCCTATTTATATCTCTACTCTTTGAGTCTTTGCACTTTTAGGGTGTACATTTGTACACCCTAATTTAAACACCCTAATTTCAAAAATCTGAATTTAATCCTGATTTCCCAGTTCTGAGTTACAAATACTCATGACTCACTTGAGTACGGGCAGTGATCAGGGCTTGTCGAACTTGAACAAAGCCAGTACCCCCGTAACTGTTGCGGGCAGAAACTACTTGACGGGGAGATATTGCTTCATAAATATCAGCGGCAAATACTGGATGCAATTGTTGCCATTCTTCTAACTGCAAATCTTTGAGCAGTTTACCAGCGGCCATGCTGGTTTTTACGACTTTGCCGACAAGGTTGTAAGCTTCCCGGAAAGGTACACCCCGCGCCGCTAGATAATCTGCCACATCAGTAGCATTGGAAAAGTCTTCTGTTACTGCTTCTGCCAAGCGCTGAGTGCGAAATTCTAACCCTTCCCGTAATAAAATAGTCATTGCTTCTAGACAGGCTTTAACCGTGTTAACGCTGTCAAAAATACCTTCTTTATCTTCTTGTAAGTCTTTGTTATAGGCCAGGGGTAGCCCCTTCATAATCACCAACATGGCCTGGAGATGACCAAAGACACGCCCTGTTTTACCGCGCACTAATTCTGGTACGTCGGGGTTTTTCTTTTGGGGCATGATGCTGGAACCTGTGGCACAGCTATCTTTGAGGGTGATAAAGCGAAATTCTTCCGATGACCAGAGGATGACTTCTTCGGAAAGTCGGCTGAGGTGAACCATGATTAGACTTGCTGCACAGAGGAATTCGATCGCAAAATCGCGATCGCTCACTCCATCCAAGCTGTTAGCATAAACACTATCAAACTTTAATAGTTCCGCTGTGTAATGGCGGTCAATAGGAAAAGTAGTTCCCGCTAAAGCACCACACCCCAAAGGTGAGATATTCACTCGGCTATAAACATCTTCCAAGCGTTCCCAGTCCCGTTGCGCCATTTGAAAATATGCCAAGAGATGGTGAGCTAAACTCAGCGGTTGGGCGCGTTGTAGGTGAGTATAGCCAGGAATCAGGGTTTCAACGTGCTGTTCAGCTATATCGAGTAAAACAGTTTGAAATTCCCGTAAATATTGGCGAATTTGTTGAATTTGATCGCGGAGGTAAAGCCTCGTATCAGTGCCTACTTGGTCGTTGCGAGAGCGGGCTGTATGTAGCTTTTTACCCACATCACCCACAATTTCCGTCAGTCGCTTTTCAACAGCAAAATGTACATCTTCGGCATCGATACCAGGCTGAAATTTTCTTTGGCGGTATTCTTGGCGGACTTGTTCTAAGCCTGTAACTAGTTGCTCTCCTTCTTCTGGGGAAATAATCCCCGTGTGAGCCAGCATTTTGGCATGAGCTTGGGAACCAGTGATGTCATATTCGATTAATTCGATATCAAAACTGATACTGGCATTAAAACGCGCGATAGCTGGATGCAGTGCGGATTCAAATCGCTGGCTCCAAGTTTGTTTTTCGGTCATAAATCTGAAGAAAGAGGAAAAAACAATTTTAGATTTCGGATTGATGATAAATCCAAAATCTAAAATCTCAAATCAATTTAACCGTAACTAGTTAAACTCTTAAGCATATAGCCAATAACCAAACCAGTCAATAAAGCCCAAATTTGTCCGGTTTGGACAAATTGGCTCCAATTTCGTTGGATCTGACCCATAAGATCGGCATCCCGAACTTGTTGAGCTAGGAAAGTGATGTCTACAGGCAAATGCCAAATTAGCTGAGATATGGAATCACTCAAGTAGGTCATATTTACTTTGGGCTGAGTATTTCAGTTAACAGTAGCAGATGACATCTAAAGTTTAAGCGATCATACTCATTATTGACTCCGAATAGTTTAATGTCGTAACCTTAAGATGTTTGTGATGCCAAGCGTAATTTCTCTGAAGTTCGCAAAATTTGTCCTGCTAGAACTGCTGCACCAAAGCCATTATCAATATTGACTACACCTATACCAGCCGCACAAGAGTTGAGCATTGTTAATAGAGGCGCTAAACCGGAAAAACTCGCACCATAACCAATGCTAGTGGGAACAGCAATCACGGGACAATCTGCTAAACCTGCCACTACACTAGGTAAAGCGCCTTCCATACCTGCTACAACTATTAATACTGATGCTGAATCAATCAGGTGACGGTTATTGAGTAAGCGGTGAATCCCCGCTACACCAACATCCCAAAGACGCTGGACAAGAAAACCGGAAAGTTCAGCTGTGACTGCGGCTTCTTCGGCTACTGGTAAATCAGCAGTACCAGCCGAAAGAATCGCAATTTTGCCAGGAAATCTAGGTTCAATGACAGAGGGAGTTATGGCACAAATTCGCGCCAACTCAAAGTATTGCAGTTCCCGCACCTTTTTTTGTAGTGCGGCATAAACATCAGGGTAAATGCGGGTGGCCATGACTACAGAACCACGCTGACGCATGACTTCCATAATTTGAGCAATTTGATCAGGTGTTTTACCAGGGCCCCAAATCACTTCTGGGAAACCAGTTCTTAGCTGACGATGGTGATCGATTTTGGCAAAGTCACCTACAGATTCATAGGTTAAGTCTTTGAGTGAGTTTAATGCCATTTCTGGGCTTACTTTACCATTGGCGACGGCTTCTAAGAGCGATCGCAAAGCTTCAGGTTGAGTCATTACAATTTTGGATTTTGGGTTTTGGGTTTTGGATTTTGGATTTTGGATTGATTTTTTGGTGATTGGTGATTGGTAAAATTCTCACTTGCTTTTGCCTATTTTCTCTTCAACCTCTTAACTGTCACCTGTCACCTATTGAGTAATTTTAATTTCATGAATGTTCCAGAATGGACTACCAAGAGCAGAATATTGTATACCTTCAAAGCGATTTCTGATAGCTGTCATAGAATAGGAATTCACCAAGTAAATAAATGGTAAATTCTCCTGGGTTATTCGTTGACTTTCGGCATAAATTTCTTTTACCTTTGCTTCATCAAACTCTTGTGCGCCTTGAATATAAAGTGCATGGATCTTCGCTTCCCAAGGTGAAACTTGCCAACCTTGTATCGGCTTTTGTCCTGGTTGTGGTTTCTGATTAAACATATGTAATCCACCTTCAGGAGACCAAACATTAGCTCCATCATTTGGTTCTAAACCTCCAGTCAAACCTAGCAAAGATGCTTCCCAGTCTAAAGTATTAGAAAGTTTATCTAGAAAAGTATTCCATGCCAAAGGTGTAAAATCAACTTGGATACCAATTTTACTCAAGTCTTGTTTAATTTGCGAACCCATTGCTTCCCTAATTTTGTTACCTGCATTAGTAAGCAAAGCAAACCTCACACGGTTTCCTTGAGCATCTTCCAGTTGATTTTGAGCATTGTATTTAAAGCCGGCTTTGAGTAATAATTTCTTCGCTTTTTCTAGATTAAAATTGTAAACTTTTAGTCCTTTTTCCGCCGAAAAATGATAGGGACTTTGGACAGAAATTGGAGAATTTTGTGTTTGACCCAAACCACGAAATGTATTATTAATCATGGTTTGTCTATCAATGGAGTATGCTACTGCTTGCCTAAATTCTACACTATTAAACCAACGTGATTTGATGGGATCAATAAGTGGCTTACCTGCTCTTTCACCTTTATTCAAATTAAAAACTACAAAACTTGTACTAGTAGATGGTCCACCATTTTCAATTTTGAAATTACCTTGTTTTTCCTGAACTTTCAGTAAAGAAAAGTAATCAGGTGTCACCCCTACAGCATCTAATCCACCAGAACGAAATTGCAGTAATGAAGTATCTGTTGATTCAACAATTTGCCAAATAATGCGTTGAATATAAGGTTGGGGATTACCTTGAGCATCTTTACGCCAATAATAGGGGTTACGACGAAAAATTACACGTTGACTGGTATCATAGCGTTCTAGTTTATAAGGTCCATTGACAATAATTTGCTCAGGTGGTGTTTCCACACCCCATTTTGTCAGAAACGTTGGTTTCCCATCTTGGTCTTTCTTTTGTACTGATTCTCGCAAAGCATGGGAGGGTAGAATAGCAGCACTAGCATTTTGTAGAAATGGTCTAAAAGGTTCTGGGACACGAAATTCGACCCTTCTATCATCAACTTTTTTAATAGTAGGTAATTTGCGATCTTTGCCGATTCTTAAAATATCTCTAATATCTGTTGGTATGGCTTCATTCAAATAAATATCGTTGTATGTAAATACCACATCATCAACGGTGAGGGGTTGTCCGTCAGACCATTTTAAACCTTCCCGTAGAGTGAAAACAATCTTTAATTTATCGTCAGAAACCTGCCAGGATTCTGCCAAGTTTGGCTCAAGTTTACCCGTGAGCGGATTTTGGCTAATTAAACCTTCGTAAGTGTAACCAAATATATTGGGAGATTCAGAATTTAGTGCATAGTTGAAAGTCTTTGGATCACTGAGAATACTTGTTACTAATTGGGGAACTTGAGCAGCGTCACTTTTCAGTTTAGTTGGGTTGCAAGCAGTAATTGATATTGCTGTAAAAGAAAGCAGAGTCATGAGTACCCAAAAGCGTTTTGTGTGATTGACAAGGTTTTTAATAAATGCCATAATCTATTAACCTAAAATCATTAAATTATGATGATTGAGACTCTAACCAACCTAGCAAATTTTTAGTATTACTAAAGTATTGTATACCCGCACTATTTAAAATTTGTTGCACATTCTGTTTACCAAAGTCCTTAGTGTTACCACTTATGAAGACTTTTCGCTCGTTGGGATGCTGAGTTGCATGATCAAGAATACTTTGTAAAATCAAGTTATCCATTAGATCATTCTTTATTAACAACGTTTCTGTTTCCAAGAAAACTTGTGAGCAAATTTGCTGAATTATATGATTCTGGAAATTTATGGTTTCAGCATTTTCCAGCAGTAAATCAATGGTTGATGATAAACGATTCTGTACATCATTTAATAATAAGGGATTTTCAATATATGCTTTTTCTAAGCTAATAAGAAATGATTTGGCATGAACTGAAGTTTTATCACGCATTGCTTCATTGATTTGTTTTTCAATTTCTGCTTGAAATTTTAATTTATTTTGCTTATCTATTCTGTATGTGTTAATAGCTTCTACATAACAAATAGCAGGTATGGCTATACGTATTAATGAAGGAGGATTACGCAGTAATTTTTCTGCGTCTAAGTCTCTTCCTTTAGCAACTGTCATTAAAAAATTAGTTTCAATGTAAAGTATCAACACCTAAGTTTTCCTGAATATAAGTATGTCCACCTTCTAATAATGGCAATAAACCAATTTTTATTAATTCATGATATCCTGGTGGTGTCTCTGAATGCCAATGATAAGATAAGTCTCTTAGCCAAGATTTAACAAGTGTTTCTAGATAAAAATCAAAGATTCTTTTTTGGCTAAATTCTGAGTCGTATGTGCTGAGTATATCATTTGTTTTCAGAGATATTGAATCTTTGATATTTTGCTCTTCAGTCAATGAGAAAATATTAATTTCTTCCAAATCAACTAACATACCGAAAGGAATATTTTTTTTGATATTCTCTAGGTATGTTGTTAATTGAAACATAGCATTTTTCTTTAAACTAGGTTCGAGTTTTTTGGATTTTATTTCAACTAATAAAACAATGTCTTCATTCTTGTTTGTAAACAAAATATCAGGTCTATATTTTTGAGGGCTATCAGAAAAATTGATAAGTTCCATATCATTAGTTTCCCTAACTAAGCATTACAACTAATCACCAGCCACCAACAAAACCACAGCATATGCACAAATACCTTCTTCTCTCCCAGTTGGTCCTAATTTTTCATTAGTGGTAGCTTTAACACCAATTTGATTTGGTTCTACTTCTAAAACTGCTGCTAATTTATCTCGCATTTTAGAAATATGGGGTTTTAATTTCGGACGTTCAGCCACAACGACAGAATCAATATTTCCTATTTTCCAACCTTGGTCACGAATGAGTTGATGGACTTGAGTTAATAATACTAAACTATCAGCCCCAGCCCATTGGGGATCTGTTGGGGGGAAATAATGACCAATATCGCCCAAAGATAAAGCGCCTAGCATCGCGTCCATAATGGCATGAGTTAGCACATCAGCATCACTGTGTCCTAACAAACCTAGTTCATGAGGAATGTGAATACCGCCTAAAATTAAATTGCGATCGCTCACCAATCTGTGAATATCGTATCCGTTACCAATTCTGATGTTCATAGTCATTAGTCATTAGTCATTGGTCATTGGTCATTGGAAATAGTCCCTTGCTACCATAAGAATATGGATTTATTGAACCGCGTTCACGAAGTGTATCGTAGGGATAGGCGCGTTCACGAAGTGTGCCGTAGGCATAGGACGCGAAGGAAGAGGGAAGAAGGAAGTAGGAAGTAGGATAATTCGTAAGGATTCAGGATACAGAATGTTTGATATAGCAGGGAAATCTTAACAGAATAGAAAAATATTCTTCTTTCTTCTCCTGACTCCTGTACGAGCGTATTGCAATACGCCCCTACTGACTCCTGAATTCTTCCCAATTTGTTAAATATTTCCTACTTCGGGGAAACGTTTGGCTAAGTCAATTCCTTTTTTGACGAATGATTCTCCTTCTTCTTCCAGTTTTTCTAGGGAATCAAAGCCGTAGCGATGGGCATCGCGTAAGGTTTTTACAGCTAATAATAAACGACCTGAAAAGACTAATGCCCAACCAAATCCTTCATGACCTAACCCCATCTCCCCATCTCCCCATCTCCCCATCTCCCCATCTCCCCATCTCCCCATCTCCCCATCTCCCCATCTCCCCATCTCCCCATCTCCCCATCTCCCCATCTCCCCATCTCCCCATCTCCCCATCTCCCCATCTCCCCATCTCCCCATCTCCCCATCTCCCTGTTCCCTTTCTTCTTGCCATTTTGAAAGCAAATCGGGACGACGGGAAGCAGTGCGTTGAATTTGTTGTTGGAAACGCCACTTAGCAATTTCCGCATGATTACCACTCAATAACACATCTGGAACTTTCCAGCCGCGAAAATCTGCTGGACGAGTATATTGGGGAAAATCCAATAACCCTTCTTCAAAACTTTCGGCTTTGAGAGATTCTACCTTCCCCACAGTTCCCGGTAGCAGACGGACTACCCCATTAATTAAAGCCATAGAAGGAATTTCTCCACCAGTGAGAATAAAATCGCCCAAAGACACCTCACGAGTGATTAAATTTAGTACCCGGTCATCCACCCCTTCATAATGACCACAAATTACAACTAATTGGTCGTAATTGGTCGCTAATTCGCGCAGCAAGGGCTGATTGATCGTTTGGCCTTGGGGACTCATCAAAATCACCTCTCGGCGCGGTAGAATCGGCAGTGACTCCACAGCCGCAAAAATCGGTTCAGGCTTCATCAGCATCCCTACACCGCCGCCATAAGGTTCATCATCTACCTTCCGATGCTTATCAGTGGTAAAATCCCTAGGATTAACCAGATGCACTTGGGCAATCTGTTTGGCTAGGGCTTTACCCAAAAGACCGGAACTCAGAACCGAGTGAAAACAGTCAGGAAAAAGCGTAACTATATCAAAACGCACAGTAATTCGTATTCAAGGACACTAATCTTAGATTGGAACATTTAACGTAAATTGCTAAATTATCCGTGTTTGGGCTGGTAATTGGTAACAAGTGAGCGGTGATCAGTATAATTTTCACCTGTTCACAGATCAATATTCCCTGTTCCCTTCAAGCCGATGAGAGGTAAAACTGGAGTTAAACTTCATCAATAGTATCTAAAAGTACCAGAAGTGTTGGTTTTTTGGTGGGATCAAAAGTTTTTCTAATTACTTAATTTATGTTTAAATATTGTCACAACTAAATTTAAATTAATAATCCCACCAAAGTTAACAACTTCCAGGATGCATCGAGCCAGCCTCAGAATGAAGAGTGTCAAGACCTACTTGCCCCAATCCAGAGGGGAAACCTAACCCCAAGCAATAAGAAAGCCAGTCTGAAGCAAGTGGATAAGTGAAAAACAAGGCGGTGGCGATGAGGAACAGCAACGGGCATGATTCGGCTGAGGTATCGTGTGCGTCAATGCAGTGTCCTCTCGAAGAATCAAAAGGCGAAAATCAACAAGCTACTAAACCTTGTTCAATTCACCTGAAGTTGTTGACAGGAGAAACACAATGCAGCAATTAAAAGCTAAATCGCTGGAAATGAGGACACCCCAAGCAACAAAAACCGCCGTTCTGGTTATCGGAGGCGCAGAAGACAAAGTTCACGGACGCGACATCCTCAGAACTTTTTTTGGTCGTGCTGGCGCTAACAAGGCGTATATTACAATTATTCCATCAGCCTCCCGCGAACCCGCTATCATCGGTGGTCGGTATATTCGCATCTTTGAAGAAATGGGTGCTGAAAAGGTGGAAATTTTAGACATTCGTGAACGGGAACAATGCGAAAATCCCCAGATTAAAGCAGCCCTCGAAGCCTGTACGGGAGTCTTCTTAACAGGAGGAGACCAATTGCGGCTCTGTGGAGTTCTGTCAGACACACCAGCAATGGAAATTATCCGACAACGGGTCAGAGCAGGACAACTAACCCTTGCAGGAACTAGTGCAGGGGCAGCTGTAATGGGACATCACATGATTGCAGGTGGGGGAAGTGGTGAAACACCGAATCGTTCCCTAGTGGATATGGCCACCGGTTTAGGATTTATTCCTGAAGTGATAGTAGATCAACACTTTCACAACCGCAATCGCATGGGAAGATTAGTAAGTGCGATCGCTGCCCATCCTGATCGCCTAGGCATTGGCATTGACGAAGATACCTGTGCTGTATTTGAACGTGACGGTTGGCTCCAAGTCGTGGGCAAAGGCAGTGTTACCATTGTTGATCCCACAGAACTCACCCATACCAACGAACCCCATGTCAGTGCCAATGAACCGTTAACAGTACATAATTTGCGGTTACATATCCTCAGTTACGGAGATCGATTCCATCTATACCAACGTACTGTATTACCCGCTGTGCATCGGATCTCCAGCTGACGGGATAGAGTATCTGAGGTTACACTGTGTTGACCGCACCTTTATTTGTTGCGGCAAAAAGAATTAGATGAATACTATCTAAAAAGAAAAAACTGTTCATGACAAACAGTTTAGCGGTCAATTCCAGTAAGAAACTAGAATTTTGGTTCCGAATCTCCATCTACCTATTCCCATGAGAATCCTCAAGATCCAGACCTTACGCGGCCCAAACTACTGGAGCATTCGACGCCACAAGCTGATCGTCATGCGCCTCGATCTAGAAAACCTTGCCGAGAAGCCCTCGAATGAAATACCTGGCTTTTATGAAGGATTAGTTGAGGCGCTGCCAAGTCTGGAAGGTCACTATTGTTCGCCAGGCTGTCGAGGTGGTTTTTTGATGCGCGTACGAGAAGGCACAATGATGGGCCATATCGTGGAACACGTAGCTCTAGAACTCCAAGAACTAGCTGGAATGCACGTAGGTTTTGGTCGCACCCGCGAAACTGCCACACCTGGAATTTTTCAGGTGGTAATTGAGTACCTGAATGAAGAAGCTGGACGCTATGCGGGACGTGCCGCAGTTCGGCTGTGCCAAAGTATTGTTGATCGAGGTCGCTATCCGAAGGCAGAACTAGAACAAGATATCCAAGACCTGAAAGACTTTTTGCGTGATGCGTCTTTAGGACCTTCTACAGAAGCCATTATCAAAGAAGCAGAAAAACGCGGCATTCCTTGGATGCCCTTAGCTGCACGCTTTCTGATTCAGTTAGGCTACGGCGTTCACCAAAAGCGGATGCAGGCCACAATGACCGATAACACAAGCATTCTGGGAGTAGAACTAGCTTGTGATAAAGAAGCCACTAAGCGCATCCTCGCTGCTAATGGTGTGCCAGTACCCAGAGGTACGGTCATCAACTTCTTGGATGATTTGGAAGAATCAATTGAGCAGGTTGGCGGTTATCCCATCGTTATTAAACCCCTAGATGGTAATCATGGGCGCGGCATCACCATTGATATCAGAACTTGGGATGAAGCTGAAGCAGCCTACGAAGCAGCTAGACAGGTTTCTCGTTCTATCATTGTCGAGCGTTATTATGTTGGGCGCGACCATCGGGTACTAGTGGTAGATGGCAAAGTAGTTGCAGTCGCTGAACGAGTACCAGCCCATGTCGTTGGTAATGGTAGATCCACTATTGCTGAACTGATTGAAGAAACCAACCTTGACCCTAATCGCGGCGAAGGTCATGATAACGTTCTCACCAAAATTGAACTAGACCGCACCAGCTACCAGCTGCTAGAAAGACAAGGCTACAATCTCAACAGCGTGCCGCCCAAGGGAACAATTTGTTCTTTACGGGCAACGGCAAATTTGAGTACAGGTGGTAGTGCTGTAGACCGCACCGACGAAATTCACCCTGAAAATCGCTGGCTGGCACAACGGGTAGTCAGAATTATCGGTTTAGATATTGCCGGACTTGATATTGTCACCTCCGATATTAGCCGTCCTCTCAGAGAATTGGATGGCGTAATTGTAGAAGTTAACGCCGCCCCTGGTTTCCGAATGCACGTTGCCCCCAGTCAAGGCATCCCCCGCAACGTTGCTGGTGCAGTGATGAATATGCTGTTCCCGAATGAACAATCTAGCCGTATTCCCATCCTCAGTATCACAGGCACTAATGGCAAAACTACTACTACTCGCCTGTTAGCACATATTTATAAGCAAACTGGCAAGGTAGTAGGTTATACGACTACAGATGGAACATATATCGGAGATTACTTAGTAGAGGCAGGAGACAATACAGGCCCCCAAAGCGCCCATGTCATTCTCCAAGACCCAACTGTGGAGGTCGCTGTATTAGAATCAGCCCGTGGTGGTATTCTTCGCTGTGGATTGGGCTTTGAATCTGCCAATGTCGGTGTCGTTCTGAATGTAGCCGCAGATCATTTAGGTATCGGCGATATAGACACTATTGATCAATTAGCTAATCTCAAAAGTGTAGTTGCCGAAGCTGTATACCCTGATGGCTATGCGGTACTTAATGCCGATGATAACCGCGTTGCCGCTATGTCAGAAAAGACTAAAGCGAATATTGCTTACTTCACCATGAACCCAAGTTCGGAACTGGTGCGAAAGCATATAGAAAAAGGAGGAGTGGCAGCAGTATATGAAAATGGCTATCTGTCAATTGTCAAAGGTGATTGGACACACCGCATAGAAAAAGCAGAAAATATACCCTTGACAATGGGTGGAAAAGCGCCATTTATGATTGCCAATGCTTTAGCAGCAAGTTTGGCAGCCTTCGTGCAGAACGTCACAATTGAGCAAATCCGTGCTGGCTTAAAGACTTTCCGCGCTTCAGTTAGTCAAACGCCTGGACGGATGAATCTGTTTAATTTGGGTAAATACCACGCTTTGGTAGATTATGCCCATAATCCCGCTAGTTACGAAGCTTTGGGATCATTTGTTCGCAATTGGACAACTGGTCAGAGAATTGGTGTAATTGGTGGCCCTGGCGATCGCCGTGACGAAGATTTTGTTACTCTGGGTAAATTAGCCGCAGATATCTTTGACTACATTATTATTAAAGAGGATGATGACACTAGAGGTCGTCTACGTGGTTCAGCATCTGATTTGATTACTCAAGGCATTACTCAAGCCAAGCCTAATTGCCGCTTTGAATCAATCCTCGATGAAACCCAAGCAATTAATAAAGCCTTAGATATGGCTCCTGATGGCAGTCTGGTGGTAATTTTGCCAGAAAGCGTTAATCGGGCAATTAAGTTAATTAAGGTGCGGGGTGTTCAGGAAGAAATACAGCCACAAAGTTCAACTACTAATATCAATGATTCCCAAAATGGGGTAGCACCTTCTTCCGTGGTTAATACCCTACTCTAATTACCAGTAGAGACGCAAATCAACTCGTCTCTACTTGTGATTGTTTTTTTCGTGTTTTAAGTTCGTCTCGTCGTCGGAATTTTTTTGATTTATCAAAAAGCTATTAAACAAAATAGTCAACTCCTCGCTAAAGTGGCTCCTAAAATCATTGAAACTGAAGCAGAATATCAATCGGTATTACCAGAAGTTGAAAGGCTTTTATTTAATAAAAATAGAACCACAGAGGAAGATGCTTTATATAATTTATTAGTGATGTTGGTAGAAAAATATGAAACCGAAAATCACCCTTTAGAACCTGCAAAACCTTTTCAAGTTTTACAACATTTGATGGAAGCAAGGGGAATTAATGAATCAGATTTATTGGATGTTTTAGGTCTTAAAGAAGGTTATCAAGAAAGATCAACTGTTGTTATTAAAGTTCTTTTTGGATAAGGTTAATGATATTTTCAACCTTGTTGGCGAGTTCAAATAAAAGAATATCACAGGGATTTCCATTTATATCAACATTATTTTTTGTATTATTATCTAGCCTTTCAAAATATTCTTCATCAATTTCTTTTCCAACGCCAATAATTATAATTTTAATAATAGAATCATTTTTTAATTTAGCACAGGTTTCTTGAATTAGCTTTTCAAAAGCATCAGTATCATCAAACTGACCATCCGTATAGATGATAAAGATAGCTTTTTGTGTTTTAGAAGTGTTATAATTCTCGAACCACTCATTCAGGCAATCCTTTAAAGTAGGTGTAATGAAAGTTGTTGAATCAGGATTATTTTCGATAAAAATATTTTCCACATGAGTTACGTCTGTAACTCTAAACTTCTCATCTTTTACTCTATTTCTACTAAATAACGATATACGGATCGAGTTAGAAATTTTTACACCATTAACTTCATAGTTAAGAATGCTATCCACGTGAGACATAACCTGCTCTTTTAGGCTGTCCCAACGCCTCATGCGTCCTTCTGTATCGCGTTTAGTCATAGAGCCGCTTTGATCTATTAAGATAAAAACATCCCTGTTACAAATTGCATCAGGTTGATAAGACATAGGTTGCTCCTCTAAAGATAGTTCGTGTAAAATCTCAAAAATATATTTAGAAGACCTCTAACTGGAATCGGTACATTTACTGGTGGAGTTATTGGTTTTTTTGGTGCTGGAGAGGGGTCAGAAATCGGCGCAGCTGTGGGTCTTGCTGCGGCTGGTCCGCTAGGTGCGGTTGCTGGCGCGCTAACTGGTGCTGCGGCTGGTGCTTTCGCAGGACATCTGCTTGGTAAAATGATGGATAAAAATTTAGTCGGTTCTTATTGTTGTCCAGAGTGCGGTCATAGATTTACCCTTTAGTAAAAGGATCTTTGTAAATAATTAAGTTACAAATCTTGTATCTTTATCATCTTGGATATCCAAGTATAAACCCTGGCTATCTTAGAAGAAGTGCGATAAATCTCAAAATTCAGAGATTTGTATTGGTTTAATAAGGGTGTGGTAGAGTATCCTCATCAATACATTGAGGGGCTTTAAGGCAATTGGGTGTAGAGTAACGTCATTTTAAAGAATTTACTTTTTCTTTACGCCCTACACCCTAGTTTCGGTAATTCACTTACATCAATTGTTACTGATTCTGAAAATTGCTAGTTTATAATTAATCTCAATACAGAATTTGAGCGATCGCCAAATTACAATTGTGGTTTTACTGTCAACTTCATGGACAAAAATTAGAACACAAGTTGATAAAATTTGTTCCGTCATCAATACAACTAAATTGAGTGATTATCAATAAATTTCTATCATCTAGCTCAATTTAGCTATTGATAAATATCTTCACAATTTTATCCTGTAAATCCTCAAATCCTGGACATCCTGATTCAGACATCCTCTGAATTATCTTCATCAGGTTTTTTCATTCCCTCTTGGAAATTCTTGAGGCTTTTTCCCAAAACTCCCCCCAACTCAGGAATTTTCTTCGGTCCAAAAATCAAAATAGCAACTATAGCAATAATCACTATTTCCGGCCATCCTAGTCCAAACATCTAACTTTCCTCTTGAGCTACTGTAATTAACTATAGAATTTATTCTGTTCTGATTGGCATATCTAACCATTCACTTAATTCATGTGCAAGCCAATCAAGTTCTGGTTCAGATATTAAATCATTTTCATTGCCGATTGTAAATTTTTTCCTTTTTCCAGCCCAAATTATAATTTGAGCTTGAATTTGTAATGAGGTTAACCCAGAATTTCTATGAGCATATTTTCTGATTCTTTGCAATAGACAAATATCTTCTTTTAGGGCTGGTTTAGAAAATTTTATTTTTGTTCCCCATAGTTCATGAATTAAGGAAATTTGATGTTGATTAATTTGCAATCGCATCCTGCCAAATAAGATAAATAGGAGTTTATATAACAATGATAATATTAATATAAAAAATATTATTTCTATCATTTTAAAAAATGGAGAAATTGTTATTAATTCTTGGCTAACTAGCGCTATACCTTGACTTATAGAAACTAAGAATACAGTACTAAAAATTGCATTAAATGAAGGTATTCTAAAGCCAATAGGCGGAATAACAATTTCTATTAATTCCTTATTTTTGGTTAGTTTAATTTTACTATCAGTTGGTTTTTTGAAAGTTAAAGCAGCATTTTTTGACAACTGGGGTTTATCTAAAGCTGTGATTGCTTCATTTACAGAACGCAACCGATTTCCTAAACTAGGTTCAGTCATTAACTTTAACCAGTTAGTAAAATTCTCACTCAAATTAGCAACTTCCTCAAATTGAATCCGAAAATCCTTTTCTGGTAAATCAGCAGGATGAGAACCAGTCACTAAATAAATTAATGTTGCCCCTAAACTATAAAGATCAGAAGCGGGAACAGTTCTACCTCCAAATTGTTCCTGTGGCATATAACCATAAGTCCCCACAATAGTTCTTGTTCCTGTCCTTTCTGTTGCTAAAACTGTTTGCACTGAGCCAAAATCTATCAGATAAACTTGACCGACTGTATTACCTGTTCTGTCTCCCAATAAAATATTACTAGGCTTAAGATCACGGTGAATTACAGGTGGATTCAGACTATGTAAATAAATGAGAATCTGGAGTACAGATTTAGCAATTTGTTTAACTTCTGATTCTGTGAATTTTCTACCACTTTCTAAATATTGCTCTAAGGTTTTGGCAGGAATATAAGTTTGGATGAGAGCAAAACCTTTAAATGTAGTTGAATTAATTTCAAAATAGTCTAAATAGCGGGGTATACAAGGATGAGATAAAGATTTTAAGGTTTCAGCTTCTCGTTCAAATAACTTCAGATCATCCCATTGAAAATCACTACTAAAAGAAAGCAACTTAACAATTACTAATTCTTCACTTTTTAAGTCCTTTGCTAACAGCGTGCTTCGTCCGGCTTTTTTGCCTAACTGCTTTTGAACTTCATAACGATTTGCTAAGATATTGCCCATAAATTTATGAGTTTACACCCTGGTTATTGTGCTAAATCAATCATGGCTTAGATAAGGGGCTATCGCCAAGTAGGTTAGTTAACAAATTTGGAATGCATTAGTCTAACTGGTGATTTCTATACCTAGCCAATCACTTAATTCATTAGCTAACCATTCTAATTCTGCTTCAGATTGAATAGTCACATTATTAACACCCAACTCAAATTTTTCCACTCCTGCCCAAATTACCAATTTTGCAGGTACTTGAGTTTTATCACCATCTGAGTCTTTAGTAAAATATTTCGGCGTGTAAATCAATTTGTTAATACTTTCTCTAAAAGCTGAACGACGACGGGGGATTTTCCATTTCCCCAACTGATGATTAAGAGAAATTTGTTGGTAATCTATACTAATTTTTAAACTACCAAATAAGCCATACAAGATACCGTAGATCATCGAAAAACCTACGCCCCAAAAAGGTAGAGAGAACAAAGCAAAAGGTATATTTCCAGGAAAAGGTGCAGAAGAAAGAGCGCCAATAGTCCAAATTAAGATAAATGAATTCCAAAATGTGGCAAAAAAACCTATAAATATCATCGACGATTGAAAGCCGACAGGAGGAATTATAATTTCTAAAGAATCTTCATTTTTGGTGAGTCGAATTTTACTCCCTGCTGGTTTACCAACAGTTAAAGCTTTGATTTCAGTATATTCTGGCTGTTCTAATGCTGTAAGTGCTTCAGTTGCAGTAGAAAACCGCTTTTCTAAACTTGGTTCTGTGATTCGCTGCAACCAGTTAGCGAAACTGGTACTAATATTAGCAACTTGTTCAAATTGGATGCGAAAATTCTTTTGGGGTAAATCTGCTGGGTTAGTACCCGTCACCAAATAAATCAGAGTTGCGCCTAAACTATAAAGGTCAGAAGCTCTCACAGTACGCCCCCCAAATTGCTCCTGAGGCATATAGCCATAGGTTCCTACTACGGTTCTAGTTCCACCCTCAGCGGCTAAAACAGTTTGGACTGAGCCAAAATCTACTAAATACACTTGACCGACACTATGACCAGATCGCTCTCCTAACAAAATATTGCTAGGCTTAATATCACGGTGGATAACTGGTGGATTTAATTGATGTAAATATATGAGAATCTCTAAAACTGATGAAGCAATTTCTTTGACTTCAATTTCTGTAAATGTCCTACCAGCTTGTAAATATTGTTCTAGGGTTTGGGCTGGGATATAAGTTTGGATGAGGGCAAATCCTTTATATGTAGGGGAATTCACCTCAAAATAATCTAAGTAGCGAGGAATACAGGGATGTGATAAAGATTTTAAGGTTTCGGCTTCCCGCTCAAAAAGCTTGAGATCATCCCATTCAAAATCACTACTAAAAGCCAGTAACTTGACAATTACCAAGTCACCAGTTACCAAGTCACGCGCTAATAAAGTTCGTCGTCCTGACTTTTTGCCTAACTGCTGTTGAACTTCGTAGCGATTTGCCAATATTTCCCTATTGATCATGATTACTTATAGGGCTATGTAGTTAAACTTTCTGTAGTTTATTACTGAATCCAAGAAGTTTGGTCAGTATCTTTATTCAACGATACCACATCTAAATTGTAGACAGCCTGTAGCCAGGATGCTTACCAAAACTAGGTTTTCCATTTTAAATTTTTAACTTTTAATGTTTAATTGCTTATGCCTTCCCAACTTTGGCCTTATATTACTCCCGGTATTCCTGATGAATTATTTGAAAATTTACCAGGTATTCCCCTCAGTCCGCGAGAATTAAGATTGTTGTTAATTTCCCAACTGCGACTACAACCAGATTCAGTGTTGTGGGATATTGGTGCGGGTACAGGTACAATTCCTGTAGAAGTGGGGTTGCTTTGTCCACAGGGACGGGTAATTGCTGTGGAAAGAGATGAGGAAGTGGCTAATTTAATTAAACGCAACTGCGATCGCTTTGATGTCAAAAATGTGGAAGTAATAGAAGGTAGCGCCCCAGAGTGTTTGCACGATATTAAAGTTCCCCCTCACCGCATCTGTATTGAAGGAGGACGCACTATTCAGGAAATTTTACAAGTGGTATGGCGTTATTTGCCCCCATCCGGCCGAGTTGTAGCTACTGCTGCTAATCTAGAAAGTCTGTATGCTATTTCCCAAAGCTTTTCTCAGTTAAGAGCTAGAAATATCGAAGTTGTGCAGTCAGCAGTTAACCGTTTAGAGACACGCGGTATTTCTCAAACCTTTGTAGCGGCTGATCCCATTTTTATTCTCAGTGGTGAGAAACTAGATTAAAAAATTGAAAATTGAAAATTGAAAATTGAAAATTGAAAATTATACTTTGGACGTATGTAGACAAGGAACAGATGCCTAAAAGTCAGAATTTATCCGATCTTCCTTGCCTTTGGGCTTTTTTGCGCTGCTTCTCTTAAATTTGAGTCGGTAGTTTTTGGTTGAGGATTGCAGCCAAAATCTTCAATAAAGTGTTAAACCTTCAAATTGAATCCTATTGACTGTAAGTAGAGTAACGTAAATAATTAAAGGTTTTTAGTCAGGTCTTTAGACCTGAAATTCGGGCTAAAGCCCTAACTACAGAGCCAATTTCAGAATTTGTTACCTTACTTAACATAGTTCTATTTATTTTCGCATTTTTTATTTTTTATTGCTTATGCCTTGGCCTCGAATTATTAGTGGAGTTATTGCGATCGCTATGGCGCTGTCATCAACCTTGTTAGGAGGTTGGTACTTTACAATAGCGATCGCTATTGTTGTCTATTTAGGTCAACAGGAATATTTTAATTTGGTGCGAGCCAGAGGTATCGCTCCGGCGGCAAAAACTACCATGTTTGTTAGTCAAGTTTTATTAGTCATTTGTACTCTTGATAGTAGTTTAGCTGATGCGGTGATGCCCATAGCTGGCACACTTATTTGTTTTTATCTGCTGTTTCAACCCCAATTAGCGACAATTGCAGATATTTCCGCCTCGATTATGGGGCTATTTTATGTAGGTTACTTGCCAAGTTACTGGGTGCGGTTGCGGGATATCGATAGCGCAACTATCAGCAATCTCCCCTTAGGCGGATACTGGCCTACCAACTGGAATGATGTATTAGCACAGGGAAATTTTGCCTCTTTACCACAGGGTTTAACGGCTACAGTCCTAACTTTCTTGTGTATTTGGGCAGCAGATATCGGCGCTTACATTATTGGTAAGTTTTTCGGTAAAACCCCCTTGTCTGACATCAGCCCTAAGAAAACAGTAGAAGGCGCAGTTTTTGGCATTACCGCCAGTGTAACAGTGGGTATCGGCGGAGCCTACGTTCTGGATTTACCGCACTCCTTGCTGACAGGTTCTGCACTGGGTTTACTCATCGGTATTGCTAGTCTCTTGGGTGATTTAACCGAATCTCTGCTTAAACGTGATGCGGGAGTCAAAGATTCAGGAAAATTGATCCCCGGACATGGAGGGATTTTAGACCGTACTGATAGTTATATTTTTACGGCTCCCTTGGTTTATTATTTCGTCACACTACTGTTACCGTAAATCAGTGAACAGTAAAAAAATTGACCGAAGAAGACGCGGAGATGGGGAGATGGGGAGATGGGGAGATGGGGAGATGGGGAGATGGGGAGATGGGGAGATGGGGAGATGGGGAGATGGGGAGATGGGGAGATGGGGAGATGGGGAGATGGGGAGATGGGGAGATGGGGAGATGGGGAGATGGGGAGATGGGGAGATGGGGAGATGGGGAGATGGGGAGATGGGGAGATGGGGAGATGGGGAGATGGGGAGATGGGGAGATGGGGAGATGGGGAGATGGGGAGATGGGGAGATGGGGAGATGGGGAGATGGGGAGATGGGGAGATGGGGAGATGGGGAGATGGGGAGATGGGGAGATGGGGAGATGGGGAGATGGGGAGATGGGGAGATGGGGAGATGGGGAGATGGGGAGATGGGGAGATGGCAGTCAACTCTTTCCCCATGTCCCCGCGTCCCCGCGTCCCTGCGTCCCCGCGTCCCTCTTTCCCCGCGTCCCCATGTCCCCGTGTCTTCTTCAATTAAGGGTTGACGTTAATTCGCCCACGACATACTAGTTGGCTGGGAACCACAGTTACTTCTTGAATATCAACATCTGAACCCAGGTAAAAATTGTATCCAGAATTACTTTCTAAGAGTATTTCTTGATTATGCTCGATTTTTATCTCTGTTAATTGTAATTCTTGCCCGTTGAGTAGCTCTAGACCCACACACATCTCCAACAACATGGGTTTAGTCTCAACTTCTAAAAGACCAGTTATTATTAAGCGCTGATTGTCAAGGGTGATTTTCTGCCAAGAAATAGGCTTGGATTTTTGGCACTGTTCTGGTAATAGTTTAACCAGTAGATCATTTAAAGTCGTCGATAATAATTCAGATGAGAGAGAGTCATTAAGATCTTCTTGCGCTACAGTCAGTTCAGCTACTACTGGTACTATTTCTAATAGTCGCAGCGGCTGTCCTTTTAGTACTGAGCCAATGTTTATCTGTATATTTTCTGCAACAAGTTGAATATGCGTAACATGAATACCTTGATAAATTGCATCAGCAGCGAAAATAGAAACCGAAGGGATGTTCCCAGAAAGAATTTGGCGATCGCTTGCGCTAATTTCTACCTCTAGCTGCGATACTTGACTCAATTGGGTTTTGAGCCATAGCTTAATCGCTGTTGTTAAAACTTGTGAGATGATGCGGATTTTTTTGCCATTTGTTACCGAGGAACTAGGATTTCTCATTTAACAACTCTATCGGGTATTTTTGCTCAAAAATTGAGAAAACTTAAACAATTCTTAAATGTAACACTTATGGCTATTAACAACAAAATGCAAATATTAGAGTTTGAGTATTAAAGGAAGAAGTAATCGTCACATGGAGGCACGGGTACAAAAAATTATTGCTCAATGGGGTATAGCCTCACGTCGTGAAGCTGAAGAGATGATCAAGCAGTCACGAGTGCATATCAATGGAATCTTGGCACATTTAGGACAAAAAGTCGATCCCCATGTAGATATTATTGCCATTGATGGTAAACTTGTCTCCCAAAAGCAGCGTCCAGCTTTAATTTATCTATTGCTTCATAAACCAGCTGGAGTGGTTTCCACTTGCTATGACCCCCAGGGAAGACCTACCGTCCTGGATTTATTACCAAAAGAATTACGAGATGGTTTAGGGATTCACCCTGTGGGTCGTTTAGATGCAGAATCTACAGGAGCATTAATTCTCACCAATGATGGAGACTTGACATTTGGCCTCACACATCCTAGTCATAGTATCTCTAAAACCTATCGTGTTTTAGTCAGAGGACATCCCCCAGAAGCAGTGTTGGAGAGGTGGAGACAAGGTGTAGTCCTAGAAGGAAGAAAAACACGACCTGCCCAGATACGTTTTATAGAACGTCTTCCTGATCAAAGCGATCTAGAAATTATTTTACAGGAGGGAAGAAACCGCCAGATTCGCCGCATAGCTCAACATTTAGGATATCCAGTCATCCAATTACAACGTACTGCTATAGGTTCAATTCAATTACAAAAGCCAAGAGCGCCATCTCTGGAAGCAGGTAACTACCGTTATCTCACACCAGAGGAGATTATTTTTTTAAAACAGCAGTTAAAGCACATACCTATTTAAAGATTCGACAGAGTTAAGGAGTGTAGAAAAATTATGAAATGGCTAAGAAGGAAGGAAGAAAAGCTTATTAAACCGTCTATGGAGGAAAAACAAGCCGAAAAATTACGACAATTAGGCGCTCAACTTGCCTTATTGCGTCAAGAAAAGGGTTTATCTCTAGACGAATTGGTACTATTGACTAAAATTCCTCGGCGACTATTGCAGTCCATTGAAATAGGTAATCTAACCGATTTACCAGAACCCATTTATGTTCAAGGTTTAATTAGGCAATTTGCTGATGCATTAGGCATTAAGGGCGCGGAATTTGCTAGTACTTTTCCCATTGGTTCCCAAACAGTAAATTTACAAATCACTTGGAAACCTAAAGCCATGAATCAATTGCGTCCTGTTCATCTTTACTTACTTTACATTGTCCTGATTATCTGTTCAGTGAAGGGTCTGTCTCAGTTATTAAATAATCAAGCTCTGCAAGCAAAAAATAACCAACTAGAGATCAACTCCCAAGCGGAATCAGGTTTAACTTCAGAACAGATCCAATCAAAAGAGTTACAGCAAATTCAACCTGTTAGCGATACTTTCAGTTCTAGTCCAGATATTCAAACAGTAGAAATTGGTGTCACATTGAAGTCCTCATCTTGGATTCGTGTCATCGCTGATGGTAAAACCGAGTTTGAGGGAGTTCTACCGGAAGGATCTCACCGCAATTGGAAAGCTACTCAGCAACTTACAGTTAAAACTGATAATGCTGGTGGTGTACTCATGAGTGTCAATCATCAAGAAGCTAGGGAAATGGGTAAACCTGGAAAAACCGGAGAAGTCAGGATTGCTGCTAAAGTCAAGTCCTGAAGAGTCTTGAGCAAAAAGGAAGGAGAGAAAAAAGAGGAACAATCTATAATTAGCGCATAAATTCGTTTCTCGCCCCTACCTTAAGGTAGGGATTTATCTCCTCTGCGAGAAAATCCCTTTGCCTTTTAATGCACTAATGGGTATGGCGTTTTGATTGTTAAAAGTTGATGAATCTTGATACTCCCTGTTCAGAACCCATTGATCAGGAATTACTGGGAGCGCGTCCGTAAAGTTTGGTAAGATTTTTCAAGCGATCGCACAATTCCCCACTCAAAACCCCACCTTGATAGCGCCAATCCCAATTACCCTCAGCCGTACTCGGATAATTCATTCGCGCTTGATTTCCCAATCCTAAAACATCCTGTAAAGGAATAATCGCTTGATTGGCAATGGAACTCAAAGCTAATCTAATCAAATCCCAGTGTATGCCGTCAGGACTGATAGAACCCAAATAAAGCAACAAATTTTGCTTTTCGTAATCATTCGCACTATTAAACCAGCCTACAGTGGTGTCATTGTCGTGAGTGCCAGTATAAACTACAGCATTACGTGGATAATTAAAGGGTAAAAACGGATTACCAGGATCAGAACCAAAAGCAAATTGCAACACCTTCATACCGGGAAATTCAAATTGATCCCGCAGGGCTTCCACTGGTGGCGTAATAATCCCCAAATCTTCCGCCAAAATTGGTAATTTACCCAATTTCTGTTTAATAACTTCAAAAAAAGCTACCCCTGGTGCTTCAATCCATTCACCATTAATAGCTGTTTCTTCCCCTTGGGGTACAGCCCAATAAGCCTCAAATCCTCGGAAGTGATCAATGCGAATTATATCTACATAATCCAGCATTGCTTCAAAGCGTTGTACCCACCACTTAAAGTCTTGTTTTTGCAACTCTTCCCATTTATAGACCGGGTTGCCCCACAATTGACCAGTAGCGCTAAAGTAATCGGGTGGGACACCTGCCATTAAAGCCGCTTTGCCGGTTTCTTCATCTAGAGCAAAAATCCCTGGATTTGCCCACACATCAGCGCTATCATGAGCTACATAAATGGGAATATCACCAATAATATCTATGCCATTCTCGTTAGCATAACTTTTGAGTTCTGACCACTGACGGAAAAACTCGTATTGGATAAACTTGTAATAAAAAATTTCCTGTTCTAGCTTTTGTGTGATCTGGGCTAATGCTGCGGGTTCACGTTTCGCTAGTTCTGGTTCCCAAGTATTCCAGCTTTCCCCATTGTTGGCATCTTTGAGCGCCATAAACAAGGCGTAATTATCTAGCCAATAGCCTTTGGTGCGACAAAAATCAGTAAATGCTTTCTTTTGGATAGCTGTTGCGTGATTTTTAAAATTATTGCAAGCTTTGATGAGCAAATTTACCTTAATGGGTATAACTTGCTCAAAATTTACCTTATCTGCCGGAAAATTTGGTAAATTAGTAAAATCATTTTCAGCTAATAACCCTTCATCTACCAGCTTTTCTGGACTAATTAAAAAGTAATTTCCCGCCATTGCTGAGTAGCACATATAAGGAGAATTACCATAACCAGTCGGTCCAAGTGGTAAAACTTGCCAATATTGCTGGTAACTATTTTTGAGAAAATCAATAAACCGATAAGCTTCTAAACCTAAATCCCCAATACCAAAACGACTGGGGAAAGAACTAGGATGCAGCAAAATACCGCTGGATCTGGGAAAAGGCATAATTAACCTAAAATATAACAGGATGCGATTCCATGTCTAGGAAACGCTACAGGAACGAATTTATCATGCTATGTCGTAGGGAGATGGGGTTAAGTTACAGAATTGATACAAAATCTAAAATCTATCTAAGAGGATGTTTGAAAAGTTTTGGGCGAATATAATTCGCTACTACACAAACGAAGTCCACCTGCGTGGACTAACCAAAAAACAGGTGTTTCAAACCCACGGAGGTGGGTTTTGTCTGTGTAGCCGCGACTTCTAGTCGCCAGGGTTAGTATGGATTGAGACTTTTCAAACACCCTCTAAAATCTAAAATTGTATGACTTACAGAAATCCTGCACCAACCGTTGATATTATTATCGAATTAATTGATAGACCGCATCGACCGATTATATTAATTGAGCGCCATAATGAGCCTTTGGGTTGGGCGTTACCCGGTGGTTTCGTTGATTATGGGGAAGCTGTGGAAGTGGCTGCACGACGGGAAGCAAAAGAAGAAATAGGGCTACAGGTGGAGTTGGTAGAGCAGTTTTTGGTATATTCTGACCCCAGTCGTGATCCCCGTCAGCATACAATTAGTATTGTGTTTTTGGCTACAGCAACGGGTGAGCCTTTAGCGGGTGATGATGCTAAGGGTGTGGGAATTTTTGAGCCTTGGTGTGTTCCTGGAAATTTGTGTTTTGATCATGACCGGATTTTGCGCGATTATTGGCAATATCGGCATTATGGGATTCGTCCGAGGTTGGGGTAAAGGATTTTGGATTGTTCCTAATTAAGACTCAAATGGGATAGATTCATCAAAAATCTTTAATTCTGCCAATAATTCCTGACTGTCTTTCTACAGATTAATTTTGCCATCACGATAGATTTTGGCGATAAATGGAGCAGGATGTTTGCGGACAAATTCTTGCATTGGAACTATTGCTTTCAGAAAGATTTCGCTCATATCTTTCCCTGATAGGTTTTGTGAAGCTAACACAAACATTTTTATTTGAGCGCGTGCTACAGCAATTCTTTCTATTTGATTTTTGCTGATTCGGTCATCTTTAGTTAAAACAACCCAGCCTTTTTCACCTACTTGTGGCAACCAATCTACATCTAAAGCACCTTTATCAAAGTGATCATCATGAATTTCTACAATAATACCTGCTGTGCGAAGTGTTTCTGCAATAGATTTTTTACCTAAGCATCTATCTATGAAAAACGTAATTGATTGGGATTGGCTCATGCAGCAGCAGGTAACTCACAACGAATAGCTTCTTGAATTATTGCAGGATCACAGTCGTAATCATCTGCCAGATCCTCGATTGAATCACCAGCTTTCAATCTTTCTGCCAAAATACTCGTAGTAATTCCTGTATCAGCAATCACAAGACGACCAAAAGCAATGCGGGGATCAATAACAACAATACGAGGGTTATCTTCTTCGTGAGAACGAGTGAACGGATAAAATTTGATTGCTAAACCAGTATCATCAGGTTCAATGCGTTCAAGATGAGCATTTAAAGCTTCTTTCATGTCTGTTTGTCCAGCTTTAGATGCGTTAATTAGAGAACCGTATCTTTCAATAAATAAGTCAACACCATCAGTTCGGAATTTTTCACGCGCTAAGGGGTGTGGTACTTGAAACTGCTCATCAATGTAATCGAGAGCTTTTCTGACGTTATCTAGTTGAATTTTATGATGTTTCCGAATTGCTCTGAGAATATGAATTTCTACTAAATTAGTAAATGAAAGCAATTTTGGTTTTAATTCTTGAGTGAGAATAAGTGGTTTAAAAAAATTCAACCCGTTTGCAGTAGGATAATTTCTACCTTTTACCCAAGAGCTAATTGTTCCTGCTGGGATACGGAGATACTTAGCAGCATCTCTAATGGAGTAGGAAGGAATATCTCTCGGATCAGTTTTTCCATAAAGTTCCATTATTTTATGTACCTGCCAGAGATGTTGATCTTTAATTATTGACTATATTGATTTCATTAGCCATTTTATTTATTTCATCTTCACGAAATTTTGCGATGAAGCTTGTACTTTAATGTCCAGCATTGTTTTATACTGTTTACATAGTATTTAATGGTGCTTTATGGACGCTGAGGAACTTTTGGAGAAATACGCGGCTGGGGAACGGAAGTTTCATTCTGTAAATCTGAGAGGGGTAGACCTAAAAGGTGCAAATCTTAGTGGAATAGACTTCTATAATGCAGATTTAACAGGGGTAGATTTAAATGATGCAAATTTGAGTAAAGCAAATCTTAACAACACAAATCTCACTAGGGCATCTTTAATAAATGCTAATTTGAGTGAGTTGGTGAACGGTTCTAGTTTAAACTTGACTTGGAGTGATTTAAGTAGTGCCAATTTGGGGAAAGCAAACCTACATAATGCTAATTTCAGTAATGCTAATTTGGATAATGCTAACTTGAGAGATGCTAATCTACAATCTACTAATTTCACTGAAGCTTCTTTGATAGATGCAAACTTGGCTAGAACTAACCTCACTTCTGCTAATTTTACTAATGCTAACTTGACAGATTGTGATTTGAGTCAAACAAACTTAAATAATGTGATACTCAAAAATACGAATTTCCAACGAGCAAAAATTAGAGGTGTTAATCTACCAAATAAAGATTTATCAGCTATGAATTTGGGTGAGGCTGATCTAGGTGCAGCCAATCTCAATGGTGTAAACTTCCGAAAAGCTTGTTTACAAGGAACAAATTTAGAAAGGGCAGATTTGCAAAAAACAGATTTAATGAATGCAAATCTGAATGGCGCAAATCTCAAAAAAGCAGATTTAACCGGCGCGAATATTTACGGCGCAACCTTTAAAAATGCAGACCTCACAGGTGCGATAATGCCAGATGGAGAAGTTTACACGACATCTACTGATTTAGAATTCGGTAAACAACCAGCACCATTAGAAAAAGTGATATCTATGACTCGTAAAGTAATCCGTACCGATAAAGCACCAGCACCAGTGGGACCATATAATCAAGCTATCGTCGCATCTGGACAAATGTTGTTTGTAGCTGGACAAATTGCCATTGATCCTCGACTCGGTGATGTTGTTTACACAGAAGATGTAGTTAAGCAAACTGAACAGGTAATGGCTAATCTTGAAGCCATTCTGACAGCAGCTGGTGCTACTTTCCAAGATGTCGTTAAAACTGGTGTATTTTTAGCTGATATGAATGATTTTGCCGCAGTGAATGCGGTTTATGCAAAATATTTTTCCGAAGATACAGCCCCAGCGCGTGCTTGTGTTGAAGTGTCACGTTTACCTAAAAATGTGCTAGTAGAAATTGACTGCATCGCAGTCATTAGTGGTTAAAGCATTTACAGCGGTTTTCATGTATTTGTACCACACGCTAATTTTTCTATTCCTTTCTTCCTTTGCGCCTCTGCGCCTCTGCGTGAGACCAAAAAAATGTGGTTCATTTACCCGAAAATCGCAGTAATATCTATTCGCTAAACTCTAGCAAACCGAGGTACAGCAACATTTTCTGACTGTTCCTGAATTTCAGCACCAAAATGCTTATCTATCAACGCCGGCACTTGTGCAGCTTGAATTTTACTATAACGAGTTTTATCTGGCATCACTAAATTTGGTCCTGCTTTACAGTTTTTCATGCAGCCGGTACCTTTAATAATTACATTATCTTCTAAACCATTATTTCTCAACTCAGATTCCAAAGCCTGACACAAAGCCTTACCACCGCGCTTCATGCAATCTGACTTTTGACAAACTAAAATCGTTTGTGTCTTACCTGGTTTTGGCTGATTCTGATTCTGTAATGCAGGTTGTTTACTCATCTCCTCACGCGCAGCCATGACACGTTCTGCTTTCAGTGTCAGCTTATCCTTTTTTGCGTCGTGCTGTTTTGTCCCCACAACTTGCAGCCAAGTTCCTTTAGGTAAACGCAAATCAAAAGTACTCCGTAAATGCTTGGCTAATTTCACATAACATTCACCTTCAGAAGTCCACAATAATAAGCCTTTAAGCTTATATCCGTCTTTGATCACAAAATCTAAAAACCGACCTTCCAGGCAAAATTCTGTTACTTCTGGCTGAGTATATATAGGCATTTTTTTGACCTCCGGTGAATGAAGAAAAGTTATTAGCCAATTAAAACTGTTGGTGACGAATACGCCAGCAATGTTCAAGAGTGCAAATCAGTTCTTGACGAGAAGCCGTGAATTGTCGAATCACGCTCCAAAGTTGAATAGCTGCTGTGGTACTGGCTATTTCTACTTGTAATGGCTGGTTAATTGCACAACCACAAGTAATATCCAACTCACGCAGACGTTGATATACTTGCCAACGATCTGCCCAATTCACCTCAACAACCTGCATTATTCCTGTTTCTGAGCTAAAAAATTTCAAGCGAATTGCCCTCAAAGTGCAACAAACTTGCAGTAAACGCAACAAGTGAACTCCCTGTTTGTAGGAGTTTGTGGAATTTAATTCTTCTCAAGTTATAACACACTAGTGAAAATTATTTGCATTAATTTTGCAAAAATATCTCACTTCTATGATGAAGAGATATTCCTCATGACATATGCATATTTAGTGGTATAAGTCAATAATGGTATTAGGTGCATACACCTAAATCAAATCGATTGTGAGCAGTTGACAAGAAGAAAAATTAATACTCACAGCCTTGAGAATGCCAAAATCTGCAAGATTTAATAGGCTTGCCGACATTTTTTTAAGTGTTAATATATAAAGACTTAACAGTTGAAAAATATAACTGTTTAAAAGCGAGGAGAACAATGTCTGATACTCAAATTTTGTTACAAGATTTCGGTCAAGTATATGACAATCCTGTATTACTGGATCGGAGTGTTACAACTCCAGTAGTTGAAGGATTCAATGTTGTATTAGCTAGTTTTCAAGCACTCTACCTACAATATCAAAAACACCATTTTGTAGTTGAAGGTGCAGAATTTTACTCGCTGCATGAATTTTTTAATACCAGCTACAAAGAAGTACAAGACCACATCCATGAAATTGGTGAACGGTTAAATGGTCTAGGTGGTGTACCTGCTGCCAGTTTTAGCAAATTAGCTGAATTATGCTGCTTTGAGCCTGAAACTGATGGCGCGTATGCAGCCCGGAAGATGCTAGAAAATGACCTGGTAGCAGAACAAGCAATAATTAGCGTCATTCGCCGTCAAGCTTCTCAGGCTGAGAGTTTAGGCGATCGTGGTACACGCTACCTTTACGAAAAAATCCTGTTAAAAACTGAAGAAAGAGCTTATCATTTGGCTCACTTCTTAGCTAAAGATAGTTTAACTTTAGGTTTTGTCCAACCTGCTCAAAACTAAAATTTACATCATCTCGATGATTATTACTTAGCATGAAGTCTAAATTAGCTTCTCAGACGATTAGGTGATGATCAATAGACATCTCCAAAAAAGATTGTAGTAGAGACGTTCCATGGAACGTCTCTACAAGGGTTTCAATTTATGCACATTTTTTCGGAGATGTCTATTTATGGCAGAGAGGGAAATATAGACCTTTCTGCCATTTTGATTGAATATCTGTATAAAAAAATGAGATTATTTTTAGGTTAAGTTCTTTTTAAGAAAAGAACTAATTAATAAATATTGTTATTTGCATTATCAAAATTATTTTGTGGCTACAAATGCATATAAATAATAGGAGTAAATTTATTCTGGAGTTATTGAAAATTTATCTTATTAATACTTCCCTAGTATTAAGATTACTTATTTTCTTCCTTCTTCCTTTTCAGGTATGATCAGGGGTTTAGAGCTTAAGTACACAGGTTTATTTCTGGTAAGTAGAAAGGCACAAAAAAACCGTAGACGCGCAGCGGCTTCTCGAAGAGTACTATGTAACGAAAAGTAAGGTTGCCCAAAAACCTCTTTCCTTCTGCCTCCTGCCTTGTCATAACGACAATTTTTAACGCCAACCTGACTTGAAAATAAGACCCCACCCCTAACCCCTCCCCGCTGTTTCGTGGAGGGGAATAAGAAGTTTTTTTTCATGTGTTCTGGTGTACGCAGTTCATGACGGCTACTTAGAAGTGACTTATATTACCCAAAGTGTAAGTCAACCAACCATTAAAAATGCCTGAAAAGCTTGTGGAATATGCTTTTTTTAAGTTTTAAGTTTTAATTGTTAATTTTTTTTAATTCTGCCCTGCGGTACTAGTCATGAGGTACTACATTACCTCTGGGACATAAAAACCTGGAAACCTTGATAATAAATGGCATGATGAGGGTTAAAGACCCTTAAAATAGTCAAGATTTGTATTCTTGTCATCTAAGGTAAAAACTATGCCCCGTCGTGAAGACCTCCGAAAAATTCTCCTGTTAGGTTCTGGACCAATTGTAATTGGCCAAGCCTGTGAATTTGATTATTCTGGAACTCAAGCCTGTAAAGCATTGCGAGAAGAAGGCTATGAAGTGGTGTTGGTTAATTCCAACCCTGCAACCATTATGACTGACCCGGAAACAGCCAATCGCACTTATATTGAACCGCTGACACCGGAAATAGTCGAAAAAGTTATTGCTAAAGAACGTCCAGATGCCCTATTACCAACGATGGGAGGACAAACAGCCCTCAACCTGGCTGTAGCTTTGGCGAAAAATGGCGTTTTGGATAAATACAACGTTGAGTTAATTGGTGCGAAATTACCAGCGATTGAAAAAGCCGAAGACCGAAAACTGTTTAACGAAGCGATGGCTAAGATTGGGGTAGCAGTCTGTCCCAGTGGTACAGCCTCGACTTTAGAAGAATCAAAAGCGATTGCTCGCCAAATCGGTACATATCCCCTAATCATCCGTCCAGCCTTTACAATGGGGGGTACGGGTGGCGGTATCGCCTACAACAAAGAAGAATTTGAAGAAATGGCACAAGTAGGTATTGATGCCAGTCCCGTGTCTCAAATTCTCATTGACCAATCTCTACTTGGCTGGAAAGAATATGAACTAGAAGTCATGCGTGACTTAGCAGATAACGTAGTGATTATCTGTTCTATCGAAAACATTGACCCTATGGGTATTCACACTGGGGATTCAATTACCGTCGCCCCCGCCCAAACCCTCACCGATAAAGAATATCAACGCTTGCGGGATATGGCAATTAAAATCATCCGCGAGATTGGCGTAGAAACTGGCGGTTCTAATATCCAGTTTGCCGTTAATCCCGTTGATGGGGATGTGGTTGTCATTGAAATGAACCCTCGTGTATCTCGCAGTTCTGCATTGTCTTCTAAAGCTACCGGCTTCCCCATTGCCAAAATAGCCGCTAAGTTAGCTGTGGGCTATACCTTGGATGAACTGCAAAACGATATCACCAAAAAAACTCCCGCTTCCTTTGAACCAACTATTGATTATGTGGTGACAAAAGTCCCACGTTTTGCTTTTGAAAAGTTTCCCGGTTCAGATCCTGTGCTGACTACACAAATGAAATCTGTTGGGGAAGCGATGGCTATTGGTCGAACATTTAATGAATCTTTCCAAAAAGCCTTACGTTCTCTAGAAACAGGACGCGCTGGTTGGGGTTGTGACAAAGCCGAAAAATTACCTAGTGGAGAACAAATTCGCGCCCAGTTACGGACACCTAACCCAGATAGAATTTTCTCTGTGCGTCATGCGATGCAACTAGGGATGACTAATGAGGAAATTTATGAACTAACGGCTATTGACCCTTGGTTTCTAGATAAATTGCAACAACTGCTAGAAGTAGAAAAATTTCTGAAACGTACTCCCTTAAAGCAGTTGACTAAGGAGAAGATGTATGCAATTAAAAGAGATGGGTTTAGCGATCGCCAAATTGCCTACGCTACCAAAACTCATGAAGATGAAGTTCGGGCATATCGCAAACAGCTAGGGGTGATTCCTGTTTACAAAACGGTGGATACCTGCGCGGCTGAGTTTGAAGCCTTAACTCCATATTACTATTCTACCTACGAAGAAGAAACGGAAGTTTTACCCACCGAAAAACCCAAGGTGATAATTTTGGGTGGTGGACCAAACCGAATTGGACAAGGAATTGAATTTGACTATTGTTGTTGTCACGCTGCCTATGCTTTACATGGTGCGGGCTATGAGACAATTATGGTCAATTCTAACCCAGAGACAGTTTCGACAGATTACGATACCAGCGATCGCTTGTATTTTGAACCCTTAACCAAAGAAGACGTTCTCAACATCATCGATACGGAAAACCCGGTGGGGATAATTGTGCAGTTTGGCGGACAAACACCACTAAAATTAGCGGTTCCCTTGCAGGATTATCTACACAAGTTAGAAAATTCCCAATCCCCAGTTCCGCAAATTTGGGGTACATCTCCTGATTCTATCGACATGGCAGAAAACCGCGAACGGTTTGAAAAAATTCTTCAAAAATTAAATATTGCCCAACCACCTAATGGTATTGCTAGAAGTTACGAAGATGCGTTGATTGTTGCTAAACGAATTGGTTATCCTGTCGTCGTGCGTCCTAGCTATGTGTTGGGGGGAAGGGCGATGGAAATCGTCTATTCTGACGCGGATTTAGAACGTTACATGACTTTTGCGGTGTTGGTGGAACCAGAACACCCGATTTTGATTGATAAGTTCTTAGAAAATGCCATTGAAGTTGATGTAGATGCGATCGCTGACCATACTGGCAGAGTCGTAATTGGTGGCATCATGGAACACATCGAACAAGCGGGGATTCACTCAGGCGATTCCGCTTGTTCCTTACCTTCTATTTCTCTCTCTCCAGCAGTGCTAAATCAAATTCGCACTTGGACGGTTCAACTAGCACAGGAGTTATCTGTTGTCGGCTTAATGAATATTCAGTTTGCTGTAGTTGGTGCAAATGGTTATTCTCCCCAAGTTTACATTTTGGAAGCTAACCCCAGGGCATCCCGTACAGTTCCTTTTGTTTCTAAAGCCACGGGTGTACAACTGGCAAAACTGGCATCCTTAATTATGTCGGGTAAAACCTTAGAGGAGTTGAACTTTACCCAAGAAGTCATTCCCTCTCATATTGCGGTGAAAGAAGCCGTATTGCCTTTTAATAAATTCCCTGGTACAGATACCATTTTGGGACCAGAAATGCGCTCAACTGGTGAAGTGATGGGCATCGATAGCGACTTTGGCCGTGCCTTTGCTAAGGCTGAATTGGCTGCTGGTGAACGTCTACCTCTCAAAGGTACTGTATTTGTGTCCATGAGCGATCGCGACAAATCCGCTGCGGTAGATGTGGTTAGAGAGTTTATGACTTTAGGCTTTACCGTTATGGCTACCCAAGGGACACGCCAAATCCTTCAAGAACAAGGGTTAGAGATTCAGTCAGTACTCAAACTCCATGAAGGTCGTCCCAATGTCCTCGATGCTATCAAAAACCAAAAAATCCAACTGATCATCAATACGCCTTCTGGGGAAGAAGCCCATACTGATGCGAGATTAATTCGCCGCACAGCTTTAGCTTACAAAATTCCGATCATTACCACAATCGCCGGGGCAAAAGCCACAGTCGCAGCTATCCGTTCTCTGCAAAATACCACTTTGGATGTAAAGGTCATTCAAGAATACTGCCCCATTAGTCAGTAGATAGGGTGATGAGATGATGGGATGATGGGGAGGTGGGGTGATGGGGTGATGGGGGGACGCGGGGACGCGGAGACACGGAGACGCGGAGACGCGGAGAAAATGAAGAATAACTTAAATCCCCAATCTCCAATACCCAATCTCCAATACCCAATTCCTCATCCCCAAAACATTAAGCAATTATTATGGGAGAACTATTATAGTTATCATTGAGATATTTTAACAAATATGAGAAAGCTATTTCCTGGGGTAGGAAATCGTTGTAAGTGCCTTCATATATATACTATTGGGTAAAATCACCGTAATAGCCGACTTTAAACAGCCACGAAATTACAGGTTTCTCGGTAGTCAAACTCTTCTCATAAATGTTACAATTGTTAATAATCCAAATAAAACCAAAAATGTTCTACTTGTTACCTTATATCTAACTCTAGGTACTTGTGATTACGAGGAAGTAACTGTAACGTCTAGCAGTTAATAGCCTCTTTTGACCAAATATTGAGTAGCCGAGTTTATCGAGCGTGTAAGTCGCAAACCTTAGTATGGTTTCCCAGCTTGACTGGATAGCACCCTAAGAAGGCATTTATAAATCAATGACCCTACTAGCAAACCCGTCATCACCAAAGAGTAGCGCCATGAAGACCGCTCAGACAGCCACAGACCTTGTGCGGACTTATCTGCGTGAGATTGGCCGTGTGCCACTTCTCACCCACGAAGAAGAGATTTGTTATGGTAAACAGGTGCAACGATCTACCAGCTTAAATGAAGTGAGAGAAAATCTTGCTCTTCAGTTAGATCGTGAACCGACGTTAGAAGAATGGGCTCAAGCAACAAAACTAGAACCAGCAGAGTTAAACGAATTAATCGCTGATGGTGAAATCGCCAAGCGCAAGATGGTAGAAGCCAATTTGCGGCTGGTTGTGTCTGTTGCCAAAAAGTACATTAAGCGCAATGTTGATTTGCTAGACTTGATTCAAGAAGGCAGCATTGGTATGCAACGTGGGGTAGAAAAATTTGACCCTACTAAAGGTTATAGATTTTCTACTTATGCCTATTGGTGGATACGTCAAGCCATAACTCGTGCGATCGCTGAAAAAGCACGCACTATTCGCTTGCCTATTCATATTACTGAAAAATTAAATAAAATTAAAAAAGCTCAACGCCAATTGTCACAAAAACTGGGACGTGCGCCCACAGCTACAGAATTGGCTCAAGAATTAGAACTGACACCTAAACAGGTGCGAGAGTGTCTAGAAAAAGCTCGTCTACCTTTATCTCTAGATTTGCGTCTAGGAGATAATTACGACACCGAACTCGGTGAAATGTTAGAAGATACAGGCGCATCTCCAGAAGATTTTGTGATGCAATCTTCCTTATCTTATGACTTAGAGCGTTTAATGGCAGAACTCACACCACAACAGAAGGAAGTGATTAAGCTGCGCTTTGGGTTAACCGACGGACAAGCCTTGACTCTCGCCAAAATAGGTGAACTTCTCAATATCAGCAGAGAAAGAGTTCGGCAAATTGAGCGCGAAGCCTTAACAAAACTTCGCAAATCTAAAACTAATATCAATGAGTATCTTGCTAGTTAGGGGACTGGGGAGATGGGGAGATGGGGGGACGCGGGGACGAAGAGATGGGGAGATGGGGAGATGGGGAGATGGGGA
>NZ_LZQD01000001.1:879040-943158 GCF_001858025.1 Trichormus sp. NMC-1
GCGCCTCTAACGGCAGGCTACCGCCAACACCCATCACCTATTCGCAAAATTACCACGCTTTTGGTACGGTTAAACCGACTCCTTGGAAAGGAATAACCTGTTAGATTGGTTGACATGAATATATAATTGTCAGTTAAATCCAATACAACATAGTTTATTGATTATTCCAGTCACAAATACCGCAATTAATAGTGGTAATCAAGGAGATAAATCGTGAATAACCAGCCAAAACGAGTCTCAGAATTTTTTGATAGTGAGTCCGAAACCAGCAATTTACTATGGCAGTATGTTAAATCATTGACTCCAGAAACAGTTAACCAACTATCTAAACCCACTTCCCCTGAAGTTTTTCAGGTGATGGAACGAAATATTATGGGACTTTTGGGCAACCTGCCTCCTGAACACTTTGGTGTCACTATTACCACCAGTCGGGAAAATTTAGGTCGGCTACTAGCCTCTGCTATGGTTAGCGGTTACTTTTTGCGTAACGCTGAACAAAGAATGAGTTTTGATACAGCTTTGCAAGGAACTGAAATCAATAACAGTGATGTTGCTGACTAAAGTAATTAATTAACGCCAGTTAAATAAATTCTGTACCCAAATTTGTTATCTCAATAGCAGAATTTTATTAATTGGTGTTTTTTTTAATTTAATAAATGTTAAAATTTTGTATTGCAAATTTACTAAAAGTGCAAGCTCGACATAAAGAAAATTAGTTTGTCGAGTTTTTTATTAGTTATTAATTATTGAATTTTACTGAATTCCATGCATGAAATATCTACAGTACCTCATAAAATTATTGGTGTTGCCGTTATTTGGAACAACCAAGAGCAAATTTTAATTGATCGTCGTCTTCCTGGAGGGACAATGGGCGGTTTATGGGAATTTCCTGGGGGCAAAATTGAGATAGGTGAAACTATCCAAGAGTGTATTCAAAGAGAAATTTATGAAGAACTGGGTATAGAAATTAAAGTTGGAGAACATCTGATTACGATTGATCATACTTACAAACATTTGCGAGTTACTTTGACTGTGCATCACTGTTACCATTTAACAGGTGTTCCCCAAGCAATAGAATGTGATGAAATCCGTTGGGTAACATGGGATAAATTAGATCAATTTACTTTTCCTGAAGCAAATGTAGAAATTATTGCAGCACTGAAACAATATAAAGATGGCAATTTTTGAGCCTATTCTGCAAGTAACGATGTATGAACCTTATGCAATTGTTACCCACAATTTTCTACAATAATTAATAAAGACTTTTATAAAAGGTGTAAGTAAAAAAATGTCTAAAACCGTTGCTGACGTGATGAGCAGTGATCCTATTGTCGTTCGTCCGGAAACTCCTTTAAAAGAAGCTATCCGAATCTTGGCAGAAAAACGAATTAGTGGTTTACCTGTGATTGATGATGCTGGTAAATTGGTAGGTATTATATCAGAAACAGACTTAATGTGGCAAGAAACTGGTGTGACTCCACCTGCATACATTATGTTTTTGGATAGTGTGATTTATTTACAAAACCCTGGTGCTTATGAACGAGATTTACATAAGGCTTTGGGACAAACTGTGGGAGAGGTAATGAGCAAAAATCCTGTGACTATTTCTCCTGATAAATCCCTCAAAGAAGCTGCAAAAATAATCCAAGAACATAAAGTTCATCGTCTCCCAGTGCTTGACAGTACGGGTAAAGTTATTGGTATTCTGACTCGTGGAGACATTATTCGCGCTATGGCCGCAGAGTAGAAGATTAGGTGACAGGTGACAGTACCTCATGTACCTCGTTCCCAGTCTCTGACTGGGAATGCCATCAAGAGGTTCTACCTCTAAATAGAAGGCAGAGCCTTCTAAAATTCATTCCCATACAGAGTATGGGAACGAGAGAAAAAGATTCGGGAGAGGAGTTTTACCAATTACCAATTACCAATTACCAATTACCAATTTGACAATTTAGGATAATTAAAAATGAGTATTTCTGCTGAATCTGTGAAAGAATTACTTAGTTCTGAGAATTTAAGCGATCGCTTGCGTGCTGTCAATCAAATTCGGGAACTAGAACCGAAAGCAGCTTTGGAACTAATTAAAATTGGCGTTACTGATAGTAATTCCCGTGTCCGTTACTCGGCTGTCAGTCAGATGGATACATTGGGAACCCAGGATTTAGATTTATCTTTGCATATGTTGCGGGATTTACTTAATGATCCGGAAGCGGATGTCCAAGCAGCAGCAGCAGATTGTTTAGGTGCGCTAAAACTACAAGCTGCTTTTGAAGATTTACAGCAGCTTTACCATACAACCCCAGAATGGCTCGTACAATTTAGTATCATCGCTACATTAGGAGAGTTGGGTGATCCTCGTAGCTTTGAACTCCTCAAAGAAGCACTTTCCTCAGATAATGGGTTAATTCAAACTGCTGCTATTAGTTCCCTTGGTGAATTGGGAGATGTAGAAGCAGTTTCCCTCTTAGTTCCTTATGTGACTAATTCAGATTGGCAAGTGCGTTACAGAGTTGTCCAAGCTTTAGCTCGTTTGGGTGGTGCGGAAGCTAAATCTATTTTAGAAACTCTGGTGAATGACGATGTAGAAGCTATTAGTAAAGAAGCGAAAAAAGCTTTGGAATGAATGAAAGGTCAAGATACCCGACTTCTTAAAGAAGTCGGGTATCTTGTTCAAAAAGACCTGGTTGGTAAAATGCTGCACTCCAACCAGATAGAAAATTAAGGTTTTGATATTAGAAACAGTCTTTCAAACTACGCTGTTACAGCTTTGCGACGACGAGCTACGGTCATACCAGCAGCTACTAAACCTAAACCTAACATTGTTGTGGGTTCGGGAGTAGACTTAGCTGTGAAGGCAGCACCAGAGAAGGTCAAACCACTACCCGAAGCACTAGTTAATGTTTCACCATTGTTAAGAAGAGTATTTACAGCGAGAACCGTCGTATTATTTTTTTGGAAAGTTATGTTTCCTGCTCCCTTAGATATCTCCCCAGTAGCACTAGTAAAGAAACCCCACAGTTCAACGTTTATACTAACGTTAGCACCGCTTTGTTCCACCTTATAATCAGAAGATTTTAGAGTAAAGGTATTCAGGCTATCTGTTAAAGAAGCAGTACTCTCAGCTGGTAATATAAGGCCAGGTATAGTAAGGTTTCCGAAGTCTAAAAATGGGTTATCAGCAGTATCACCACTGAAGGAGATGATATTACCTATGTTAGCTGAATTGAAACTCGAAAAGTTGCCGCTCTGAGAGGCAATAGCAACTGGGGTAATTGGCTGAGGCTCAAAGTAGAGAGCATCTTTTGTCAACTTAACTGTACTGCTCGCAAATGGATTAACTGTTGTACCACCATTGAAGCTAAAATCACCTACAAGTGCAGCAGCTTGAGCAGAACCAGCGGAGGTAAATAAACCAGCCGCAGCAATAGGTAATACAGCAGCAGCGCCTAAAAGTTGAGATTTGAAGTTAAACATTGTAATCTAAGGCTCCTATCAAAAATTTACTTACAAAACCGAACATATTTTTTACCGCACAGCAATCCTGAAATTATTTAACAGTTCAGGAAATACCCTTAAGCCCTAAGTGGGAATCATCTTTAATGTAGAAAGTAGAGTGGGATTGCTGTCTTGAATAACACATTAAGTAGTGTTACCGCTTTTTTTGTTCATCTTGCATTCCCTACACTGTGATAATTACATAATTACTTAGAGTATGCAAGATATACTGAAGCATCTTGATAGAATCTTCATTATTAGTCTGGGTGTTTTTGCTTCCTGAGCCTAAGTTATAAGTGTGTAATTTTATGGTAATGTCCTTGCATCTTGGGAGTTTCAAGTCAGTAGAGAGAACCTATCACTGATTGACATTTTTTCAGCCAACAGTTGCTATTACACATTGCCAGAAGAAAAATAAAAAAGGATAGAAGGCTTATTGTATTTGCTTTCTATCCTTTTATTAGGTTTTAGTTATTGCTGCTGTACCGTACTAGCTTGCCTATTTTATAAACCTATGATTTTTGTATGAACTTATGATGAAGATGTATTCCTTGGCAGCAGGAGTACGGAACTAAATTCTAACCACCGTATACCTGAGGCCATGTTGTCCACACAAAAACTATCACTGCACTAACAGCGAGAATACCTTGAATTAAATTCCCTACCAGCGTTCCTACTGTAATTCCTATCCCAGCTTTCACCGCAAGTCCTAAGTCACGACAGTAAATATACTCACCAATAATTGCACCTAAAAGTGGTCCCAGTAGAATTCCTAATAATGGACCGCCAAAGGGTAACGCTGGTAATAATCCGAAAAATCCCAGTAACAATCCCACCACAGCGCCAATTTGCCCCCATTTACTAGCGCCGGCTTGTTTTGCTCCCAAGTAACCAGCTAAGAAGTCTACTCCCATACTCAAAAGTAGAACAATAATTGTGACTATCAGGGGAATTTTAATCGCTGCAAAGGAACTGCTGACAATTCCCCAAATAATAATGGCAATTAAAATCAAGCTGCTTCCAGGGATAGCGGGAACTACAGCACCAATAATACCTACAACCATGACGGCTACTAGCAGCCAGTAAATAATTTGCATAATTTGTAATTGCGCGTAGTCAGGACTTTAGTCCTTATTTTCTCAGCACTAAAGTGCTTACTACAAAACCTGAAAACTAACTACTCCCGAAGTGTAACAGCTAATTTATCGGCAATACCCGCAATCCATTTCTCATCTTGCTTTGTATAACTACGGGGAGCATTTGCACCTAAAATCAATACACCTTGAGCGCCGATAGGTTGACAAATTACACCTTGTGTGTTTTCTGGTAAATAATCAAATTCTATTTTGCCTGGATAGACATACAAAGCAACTAAATAAATTGGCTTTTGTGTTTCCAGGACTCTTTTTAAGATAGCTCCTGGTATAACTTCAGATTTAGGAGCCAGAATACCGCGACGTAACAGAACTTTACCTTGATAGTAAACGATGAGCGATCGCGTCACTGTATTAGTTAATAATAAATGCGATGCCCAAGCTAGTTCTGTTTTCACGGTTTCTGGTAAATCTGCCGCTAAGAAAAAACCTTCTTCTCCAATCAGTTCTACTGTATCAGGTGTACGAGGCTGTACCTGTTGCCAAATTAAACCCGTTAAAATTAACACCGCACTCAGAATCACCCCCAGCACATCACCACGCGCTTGGGAATTAGTGAGTTCTGGTGTCAAAAACCGATTAATCAACAAAAGTACAGCGCCTAAACCCCCAACGACTAGGGGTAAACGCCGCAAAACTCGATTGGGATCAGATTTAGTCATTAGTCATTAGTCATTGGTCATTAGTCATTAGCCATTGGGGAAGAATATTTATTTTTCCCCCTGCCCCCTGCCCCCTGCCCTAGTTGATCCCGCTACAGTTTTGATTGGAGAAGTAGGGTTAGGTGGACAAGTGCGATCAGTGTCCCAAATGGAATTGCGGTTAAAAGAAGCAGCCAAATTAGGCTTTAAAAGAGCGATCGTTCCCAAAGGAACAAAATTCCCCGATTTGAATATCGAGATTTTGCCAGTATCCAAAGTAATAGATGCGATCATCGCCGCTATCCCCCATCAGGAACTGACAGAAGAAGATTTAGAACCAGATGAAGAGGATGAGTAACCGCAGATGCACTCCCAGCGATCACAATGGATCAGACATGATAAATTATACAAAATAATGATGAGTATAAAACCTTGTGTGTAACAGCTTACCATCGGCCGCAGGAAAGACGGTTTACCATTCAGTATATTCTTATGCCTGATGATGACCGTCGTTCCATTCTACCCAAGCCCAAAGACAGACCTTAAGAAGATCCCTGCTTTTCTCTGTCACCTGTCACCTGTCACCTTCTTCACTCTTCTCCTGCTTCCAGTATGCGTTGAAAGAGATAACCAGTACCTCTGGCTGTGAGAATCAATTCTGGGTTACTGGGATCATCTTCCAATTTTGCCCGCAACCGGGAGATATGCACATCTACCACGCGAGTATCTACGTGACGTTCGGGTGTGTATCCCCAAACTTCTTGCAAAATTTCTGAACGGGAAAAAGCTTCTCCAGAGCGACTTACTAACAACTCTAATAAGCTAAATTCCATACCAGTCAAGCGAATGCGCTCGTCACCTTTGTAGACTTGGCGTTTATTGGTATCAATTCTGATATTCCCAACATGAATTACCCCAGAACTGGGAATACCAGTGGCACCGGTTTTGTCTACCCGTCGCAACACTGAACGAATTCGCGCTTCTAGCTCTTTAGGGGAGAATGGTTTAACTACATAGTCATCAGCACCTAATTCCAATCCCGTGATCCGATCGGCTACATCTCCCAAAGCTGTTAGCATGATAATGGGGACATCTGATTCCTTACGTAATTCTTGACAAACACCATAGCCATCCAGCTTTGGCATCATCACGTCCAATACTACTAAGTCTGGTTCAGTTTTGCGAAAAGTTTCTAAAGCTTCTTCACCGTCGCCAGCAGTTACTACATCGTAGCCAATCATGGAAAGGCGCGTTTCCAAAATCCGGCGAATGCTGGCTTCGTCGTCTACTACCAGGATTTTTTCTTTATGACTTTCCAAGTTTCCCTAGGCTCCCTAACTAAAATCTTACATGATGAATTTTTAATACCATAATATTAAGATATCATTCCATCAACTGATTAAAAAAAAGCCGTAACTACTACTATGATTGAACTTCTGTTTTTTATAAAACTTAAGGAACAATTAAGATTTTTTAAGAAAAATTAAGCATGGCAAAGCCAAAAACCATTTTCATTTGCAGTAATTGTGCATCAGAGTTCTCCCAATGGTTTGGAAAGTGTTCTAATTGTGACACTTATGACTCTTTGATAGAACAAAATGCCAGCCCTTTTGGGGTAGATGTACCTAATCGGGGGGGAGTTGGTAATTGGCACGCTGCTCAAACTCATGCTAAATCTACTAACAAATCAGCTAAACCAGCTAAAGCAAGAGCCTCGCTGACTTTCGATCAAATTAGCGATCGCCAAATTGCTCGTTGGGAATCTGGTTATGGAGAATTAGATCGGGTACTGGGTGGTGGGGTTGTCCCTGGTTCGATGGTGCTTATTGGCGGTGATCCAGGAATTGGTAAATCGACTCTGTTATTACAAGTATCCAATCAATTGGCGCAAAAATACCGCATCCTCTACGTCACTGGGGAAGAATCAGGACAGCAAGTAAAATTACGTGCTTCGCGTTTGGGAATGTCAAAACCCTTAACTGTAATTACTGAGGAAAAGCAAAGTGAAGAAACAGGGGAAACAGAAACTAAAGATTTAAAGGAAATTACTGAAGTAGAAATCGATCCCGACAGTATTGGTGCAGACTTATATGTCTTACCAGAAACGGATTTAGAAGAAATATTGCGGGAAATAGACTCTCTCAAACCGAATGTGGCAGTGATTGATAGTATCCAAACTGTATTTTTTCCAGCTTTGACATCTGCACCAGGTTCAGTGGCACAGGTAAGGGAATGTACCGCAGCCTTGATGAAAGTGGCAAAACATGAAGATGTCACCATGTTAATTGTCGGACACGTCACCAAAGAAGGCGCGATCGCAGGGCCAAAAGTTTTAGAACATTTAGTTGATACAGTATTGTATTTTGAAGGCGATCGCTTTGCCTCCCACCGATTATTAAGAACAGTAAAAAATCGTTTCGGAGCAACACACGAAATTGGTATATTTGAAATGGTATCTGAAGGATTAAGAGAAGTAGCCAATCCTTCCGAGCTATTTTTAGGCAATCGTGATGACCCCGCACCTGGTACAGCCATAGTCGTAGCTTGCGAAGGAACGCGGCCGATAGTTGTAGAATTACAAGCTTTAGTCAGTCCTACTAGTTACCCTTCTCCCCGTCGGGCTGGAACCGGCGTAGATTATAACCGCTTAGTGCAAATTCTCGCCGTACTTGAAAAGCGAGTAGGAATACCAATGTCGAAATTAGATTCTTATGTAGCATCTGCTGGGGGTTTGAATGTAGAAGAACCGGCAGTAGACTTAGGAATAGCGATCGCTATTGTTGCTAGTTTCCGAGACAGAATAGTTGATCCCGCTACAGTTTTGATTGGAGAAGTAGGGTTAGGTGGACAAGTGCGATCAGTGTCCCAAATGGAATTGCGGTTAAAAGAAGCAGCCAAATTAGGCTTTAAAAGAGCGATCGTTCCCAAAGGAACAAAATTCCCCGATTTGAATATCGAGATTTTGCCAGTATCCAAAGTAATAGATGCGATCATCGCCGCTATCCCCCATCAGGAACTGACAGAAGAAGATTTAGAACCAGATGAAGAGGATGAGTAACCGCAGATGCACTCCCAGCGATCACAATGGATCAGACATGATAAATTATACAAAATAATGATGAGTATAAAACCTTGTGTGTAACAGCTTACCATCGGCCGCAGGAAAGACGGTTTACCATTCAGTATATTCTTATGCCTGATGATGACCGTCGTTCCATTCTACCCAAGCCCAAAGACAGACCTTAAGAAGAAATAAATCAGCAGCTTAGGGGGTTGGTGTTGTTGTTGGTGTAGCAGTTGGTGTTGGTGTAGCAGTTGGTGTTGGTGTATCAGTTGGTGTTGGTGTAGCAGTTGGTGTTGGTGTAGCAGTTGGTGTTGGTGTAGCAGTTGGTGTTGGTGTAGCAGTTGGTGTTGGTGTAGCAGTTGGTGTTGGTGTAGCAGTTGGTGTTGGTGTAGCAGTTGGTGTTGGTGTAGCAGTTGGTGTTGGTGTAGCAGTTGGTGTTGGTGTAGCAGTTGGTGTTGGTGTAGCAGTTGGTTTAACTGTTGGTCTAATCAACGTCCACCAGTTTTGCGGGTAGATATTCGTAATCCTCAACAGGATACTGGTTTAGATGATTGTGAGCGGATGAGCCGTGCTTTAGAAGCCGAATTAGATGTGGCCGAGATCATTCCAGATGCTTATATGTTAGAAGTATCCAGCCCTGGTATTTCGCGGGAACTGGTAACTGACAGGGAATTTATTTCCTTTAAGGGATTTCCTGTAGTTATCTCCACTTCTCCACCCCACAACGGACAACAAGAGTGGATTGGTCACTTAATTCGCCGAGATGAAACAACAGTTTACTTAAACCAAAAAGGTCGTGTAATTGGAATTCCCCGTTCCCTAATTACCAGGGTTTAACTGTTGGTTTAGCAGTCGGTTTAACTGTTGGTGTTGTTGGTAGGCCGATAACTGTCTTAGCCTCTTCATTCAACTTTTGACGAAGTGCTAAATCAGCAATACCAGTTTCCGTTAATTGATTTTTTTTCTGATACTCCTTCACTAATTCTTCCAGCCGAGTGCTGTAAAATTGATCGCGGGTCAGAAGAGGATTAGGCTTCAGCACAGCATTCAAATTCCCTTGAAGAATTTGCACAATGTTAGCTGCAAAAGCCTGGGTTTGTGGGCCTGCTTTACCATCAACATTTAACTTGTAACCTTTTTGAAACTCGCTAATTGCTTTTTTAGTTTCCTCATCGGTCAATGAATCATTTGTTACTTTGACCTTATAGCCCAAGCCACGCAATACAGCCCGAAATTCCTGCGGCTTGTAATTACGCTGAAGGACAGCAAACGCTGTACCTGAAATCACAGTGCTAACTGTTAAGACACAGATAACAGCAATAGTTGCCTTTGATTTTCCCAAATCACACCACATTTTCATAACTCCTTTGGATGAAATCAGCAAAATAGAAATACTAACAGAAGTATCTTAAGTTTCTATAAGCTGTTATTTTTCAAATATTCATGAATTTTGATTAATTAGAATCTGATTGATTATGAACAACTATGAATCAATTTTTGTTTGACATCTATCAATAGTCGGATATTTTATTGGCAGCGCTAAAAAAATAAAGATCGTGAGTTGTCTATACTTAGTAAATATAAATGCGTAAATTAAAATCCCCCAAGCAACGGAATCTATGGTTTGAAAGGTTAATGGCAATTACTGCCACGGTTAACTTAGGTTTAGTTTTGTTTGATTTAAGTTACGTACAATGGAGGGATTTCTATTACCGAAGAATTCCCCAAATTACTCAGATTTATGACCCTATTAAAGGTATTGAACCCCATCGAGACACAAAAAAATATCTGGAAACAGTAGCTGTATTAGAAAAACAGATCAGCCAAACTGGGCTAAACTCACCTGAGGTAAAAATCCAGCTAGAGGAAATAACCCGTCTTAGCAGGGAGATGATTGATAGTAATCCCTTTTTGGGTGCAGGTAAGAGTGGATCTCTGGAAAAAATTAAAAACCGGATGCGGGAACGTATCGGCCAGGAATCTGCAAAACGAGCCTTTGCTACTTTTTGGAGTCCGGGGTATTTATCTAAAAATGGTTGGATTCAAGAAATTAGTTTTTTCAACCAGCAAATTCGCCCTTCAATGGCTACTAATTATTACCGTAAAATTGAGGAAAATGGGGATTTTTCAGATGCTTTTTGGTTAATTGATTTACCGTTTGTAGTAATATTTGGCTTGGAATTGCTAGGACGTACTTTTTATATCAAGCGTCAAAATCCGCATTTAAGCCTGTTAGAAGCGATTTTGTGGCGTTGGTACGATTTATTTTTACTAATTCCTGTTTGGCGCTGGTTGCGAGTTTTACCAGTAATAATTCGTCTAGATCAAGCCCAGTTAATTGATCTACATTTAGTGAGGCGACAAATCCATCAAGGTATAGTGGCCAATTTTGCTGAAGAAATCACAGAAATAGTGGTGGTACGAGTAATAAATCAAGTCCAGGGTTCAATTCAGCGGGGTGATCTTACTCGGTGGCTTTTGCAGCCAGAAAAAGAGCGTGCCTACATAGATATTAATAATATAAATGAAGTGGAAGCGATCGCTGGACTTTTGGTACAAACCATCGTCAATCAAGTATTACCCAAAATTCAGCCAGAAATTAATGCCATTTTGCGTCACAACATCGAAACCGCTTTCCAGCAAGTACCGCTTTATCGTAATCTGCTGATGCTGCCAGGAGTCACACAGGCACAAACCCAGCTAAGTGAGCAACTAGCAACTCAGATCACCACTAATCTATATATAGCCTTAGTTAGTGCCATTAAAGATCCAGTAGCATCCAAACTTTCAAGTCAGTTAATAGAAAAATTTACTACTGTTCTTGGCTCTGAAATCAAGGAAAAACACGTACTCAGAGAAATGCAAAGTTTACTTAATGACTTTTTAGAGGAAGTCAAAATTAACTACGTTCAACGCTTATCCCAAGAAGATATTGACCAAATTATCGAGCAAACACGACAAATGCGATGCCTGCGGCCTTAGCCTTGCGATCGCCAGCATCTGTTCAGACAACTGATAACTGATAACTGAAAAAAATACGCTACACTCATGTTAGGGGCGAACCAACATTGGTTCGTCACAAGACTTCTTGGAAGATATCCCTATCGCAGGAAGTGGGTCGAAGCCCACTTTTTTTATTGAATTCTCGCATGACTCATCCCTTAGTACCACAAATTATTGACCTGGCCACACCAGTAGCAGAAGAACTCGGATTGGAAATTGTAGGCGTAGTTTTTCACACTAATCAACGTCCACCAGTTTTGCGGGTAGATATTCGTAATCCTCAACAGGATACTGGTTTAGATGATTGTGAGCGGATGAGCCGTGCTTTAGAAGCCGAATTAGATGTGGCCGAGATCATTCCAGATGCTTATATGTTAGAAGTATCCAGCCCTGGTATTTCGCGGGAACTGGTAACTGACAGGGAATTTATTTCCTTTAAGGGATTTCCTGTAGTTATCTCCACTTCTCCACCCCACAACGGACAACAAGAGTGGATTGGTCACTTAATTCGCCGAGATGAAACAACAGTTTACTTAAACCAAAAAGGTCGTGTAATTGGAATTCCCCGTTCCCTAATTACCAGGGTGCAGATTGATGAGCGTGAGTAATCAATTTTAGATTTTAGCTTAGGGGTTTTAGATAAAAATGTAAGAGGATATTTTAAAAGTTATTGGTGATGTATCAAATACTTTTAACTTCCCTGAAATCCTTTTAAAAAGGGTGATAAGGAGAAGATTATTACCCCTTGATAAAAGGGGGTTTACTGGGATATTGATACAACTTAATACTGTATAAACATCCTTGTAAAAAGCAAAATCTAAAATCCAAAATTGTCCTGGTTACTTACATGAAAATTAAGGAGCTTGCTTATGTCAATGGTCACTTTACCTGGATTAAAAGATTTAATTGAAAAAATTAGCCAAGATCGAAATTTACCTCGTTTGGCAGTTCAATCAGCTATTAGAGAAGCACTACTTAAAGGTTATGAACGCTATCGTCGCGCCCAAAATTTAGAGCGCAAACAATTCGATGAAGACTATTTTGATAATTTTGAAGTAGAACTTGATATTGATGGAGAAGGATTTCGCGTTCTTTCTACTAAAACCATCGTTGAAGCAGTTAACAACTCCGACCATCAAATTTCCCTAGAAGAAGTACAACAAGTAGCTCCAGAAGCTCAATCAGGAGACTCAGTTGTACTGGATGTCACCCCAGACCAAGGAGAATTTGGGCGCATGGCAGCCATGCAAACCAAGCAAGTATTGGCACAAAAATTGCGAGATCAACAGCGCCAAATGGTGCAAGAAGAGTTCCAAGATTTGGAAGGAACCGTTTTGCAAGCCAGAGTGCTGCGGTTTGAGCGCCAATCTGTAATTTTGGCAGTGGCCAGTGGTTTTGGTCAGCCAGAAGTAGAAGCTGAATTACCAAAGCGGGAACAATTACCTAACGATAATTATCGGGCGAATGCCACATTTAAGGTATACCTCAAAAAAGTTTCCCAAGGTCAGCAACGTGGCCCACAGTTGTTAGTGTCGCGTGCCGATGCGGGTTTGGTAGTTTATTTATTTGCCAACGAAGTACCGGAAATTGAAGATGAAGTAGTTAGAATTGTGGCCGTAGCGAGAGAAGCTAATCCTCCTTCCCGTTACGTAGGTCCTCGGACTAAAATTGCAGTAGATACCCTAGATCGTGATGTAGACCCAGTTGGGGCTTGTATTGGCGCTAGGGGATCACGAATTCAAGTTGTAGTCAATGAATTGCGGGGGGAAAAAATAGATGTAATTCGCTGGTCTCCTGACCCAGCTACCTACATCGCCAACGCCTTAAGTCCAGCCAGAGTCGATGAAGTACGGCTGATGGACCCAGAAACACGCCAAACCCACGTACTGGTAGCTGAAGATCAACTGAGTTTAGCTATTGGTAAAGAAGGACAAAATGTCCGATTAGCTGCCCGCTTGACCGGTTGGAAAATCGATATTAAAGATAAAGCTAAATATGACGATGTAGCAGAGGATGCTAAATTTATGGCTGTCAGGGCAAAATATCAACCGGAGGATGATGAAAATGATATGGAGGAACTAGAGGATGAAAATAAATACGAATTAGAATTAGAGGAACATAATTTTAATACCAGAGAGGAAGATTAATCCCATAGCAGTTACCAGATAGGTGAAGACAAGAAAAGCATTTGTCAGGTGTCAAGATAGACAAAAGTTCATCTTTAACAACCACAAACAGCTGACCTGACGGAATATAAACCCGATGAAACCAAATTATCGGCGTTGTATTAGTTGTCGCCGAGTAGGATTAAAAGAAGAGTTTTGGCGGATAGTCCGCGTCTTTCCATCTGGAAAGGTACAATTAGATCAGGGCATGGGGCGTTCTGCCTATATTTGTCCCCAAACTGGCTGCCTACAAGCGGCTCAGAAGAAAAATAGATTAGGGCGATCGCTACATGGAACAGTGCCAGAAACACTGTATCAAACATTGTGGCAGCGTCTAACCGAAAACAATACCCAAAATCAAATTTAATTGGAACAACTTGACAACGGTAATCCAAGCGAGCAATTGTGATGAAAGCCGAACAATTCGCACTCTCATCACACCCTCTGGTATCGTTGGGGTTAGTGCCAAAATAGTAAATGGGTGTAAAAGGCCAGCGGCTCTCCAAAATTAGAGAGGGACGACGAAGCAATACTCCCAACAAGTTTTACTTGATTGTGTTGTGGAAGACTCAGAATCAGCAAAACAAGAACCATTAGCATGGCGACCTGGTAGCGCTAAAGCGCAGTTCGGCATCGAGGGTTTCCACAAGAGTTTTTTGAAAAAAAAATTTTTGTGGATGCCCATCAACCACCACTCCAGGTGGGGATGCCAGCAATAAACCGAAACATCTCTCTTTCCTAATTGGAGGCACCGGCAACATCACCAAGGGCAACCTAAAAAACAGTGATCAAAGGATGGAGATGTCACAAACCAGGCAACCATCCGCTAAAACTGTAAATTAAAGGGGAAAGAGTGGATGAACAACGGCAAAGTTAGAATCTACGAATTATCAAAGGAATTGAATTTGGATAACAAAGAGCTATTAGCAATTTGCGACCAGCTCAACATCGCGGTCAAAAGCCATAGCAGCACGATTTCAGAATCTGAGGCTGAACAGATTCGCACAGCTGCGGAAAAACTGGCAACAACGAGTGTCACGCCGAAAAAGGAACAAGGTACAAACAGCCATAAACCAAATTCACCCCAACCTGGCGGACGTAACCGACCTGCTGCATCACATAAACAGCAAATTTTGGAAATTCGCAAACCCAAAATATTGAGAAACACTACCTCCAACGCCCCAGAGGCGTCAGTTGCTAACAATACCCAAGTTGCTTCGTCTGAAGTCAATTCTCCCTCACCTCCACGGCCTTTCGCTACACCAGTCTCACCCATGAAGCCGACGGCACCAACTCGACCCGTACCCCGGAATCAATCGGAGACTCCGCAGAAACCTAGTATCGCGGAACCGGATCAGACACCTAATCCAAATCCGGTACCGGAAAAAATAGCAGCGGAAAAACCAGAAAAAGTAGTTTCCCCCAGACAAAAACCAGAGAAAGCCCCAAAACCACAACTAGTAGGTCCACCGGCAAGACCTTTGGAGGAAGCTGAGTCTGCTAGTGAGCAGCTATCTCAGGGAGAAAAACCGATCCTAAAACGGGATCGAGACCAACCTAAGCCAAAAGTTGGTAAGCCAACCACAGACCAAGCCCCACAAGCACCACAAAGGCAGACCCGTTCAAGTCCATCACCGCTAAAACCGGAGCATAGGGCAAGTAGACCATCTGCACCGGGAACATCAACGGATGTGCAACGACCAAGACCAGCACGTCCTGGTGAATCACCTGTAGCGCCGACTGCCACTCCACCAAGACACATGGTAGGAGCAGGGGCGAAGAAAGAAGGGTTAGATGACGCGCCAATCGCACCTGATCTCCTCGATTTAAAACGCCCAACACCACCTCGCCTAGCTAAAGGTGGGAAAAAGTGGCAGGAAGAGGAAATAATTGACGAGATTAAAGAGAAGGCTAAGATTGGGCCTAAAGGCAAGCGAGTCAAGCCCATCCTCGATGATGATTTTGAAGAAGACGACTTACTGGATGAAGAGGGTCTGGAAATTCCAGCAACCGTCCAGGTCAGCCTTTCCATAGCTCGTCCTCCTAAGCCCAAGTCTACTCGACCGACACAGCAACCAACATTAGTTGCTGCCGCACCAACTACGAGAAATAAAAAATCTGGTTCTCACCGCGACCAAAACCGTCGTCAACAAGAAGTAGAGGTCAAACGCGATCGCCCAGAAAAACTGGTCGTCACAGGACCGCTGACAGTACAAGAGTTGGCTGAGGGCTTGGCTGTTGCCGATACAGAGATTGTGAAAATCCTGTTTATGAAGGGCATGGCCGTAAGTATCACCCAAAATCTGGATATTCCGACAATTACTCTGGTAGCCAAAGAACTAGAAGTAGAAGTCGAAATCGCCGAACCAGAAGCCGAAGCCCGGAAGGTCACAGAAATGATCGACGTGGCAGACCTGGAACACTTGATTCGCCGTCCGCCAGTAGTGACGATTATGGGTCACGTAGACCACGGTAAAACCACCCTACTCGACTCAATTCGCAAAACCAAGGTCGCGGCTGGTGAAGCAGGCGGTATTACACAGCACATTGGTGCATACCATGTGGATGTGGAACATGAGGGCAAACCACAACAAATCGTCTTTCTAGATACTCCTGGACACGAAGCTTTCACAGCTATGCGAGCCAGAGGAGCGCGGGTGACAGACATTGCTGTACTGGTAGTTGCTGCCGATGATGGTGTTCGTCCCCAAACTATTGAAGCTATTAGCCATGCTCAAGCAGCGGGAGTTCCCATGGTTGTAGCAATCAACAAGATTGACAAGGAAGGCGCACAGCCAGAGCGCGTCAAACAAGAACTCACCAATTATGGTCTGACAGCAGAAGACTGGGGCGGTGAGACAATCATGGTTCCCGTCAGCGCTATCAAGGGCGAAAATCTGGATACCCTGCTGGAAATGATCTTGCTGGTAGCTGAGGTAGGAGAACTATCTGCTAACCCAGATCGTGTGGCTAAGGGAACAGTAATTGAGGCTCATTTGGATAAAGCCAAGGGTGCAGTTGCTACCCTGCTGATTCAGAACGGGACTCTCCACGTTGGCGATATGTTGGTAGCTGGCTCGGCATTTGGTAAAGTCCGGGCAATGGTTAATGACAGAGGCAAACGTGTAGAAATTGCTAGTCCTTCCTTTGCTGTTGAGGTACTGGGTTTAAGTGATGTCCCAGCGGCTGGGGATGACTTCGAGGTCTTCCAGAACGAAAAAGAAGCACGAGCCTTAGCAAGCGATCGCGCCGACAAACAACGCCAATCTCGCTTGTTACAGGGACGTGTAACCCTCACAACTTTATCGGCTCAAGCACAAGAAGGCGAGTTGAAAGAACTCAACTTGATCCTGAAGGGAGATGTTCAAGGTTCCGTAGAAGCCATTATCGGCTCTCTCAAGCAAATTCCACAAAACGAAGTCCAAATTCGGATGCTGTTGGCTACTGCGGGCGAAATCACAGAAACAGATATCGACTTAGCTGCTGCTAGTAACGCCGTCATCATTGGCTTCAACACCACCTACGCCAGTGGCGCTAGACAAGCCGCTGATGAAGCAGGTGTGGATGTGCGGGAATACAACATCATCTACAAACTCTTGGAAGATATCCAAGGGGCCCTTGAAGGTCTTCTCGAACCAGAGTTGGTGGAAGAATCCTTGGGACAAGCAGAAGTACGTGCCGTCATCCTCATCGGTCGTGGTGCAGTTGCAGGTTGTTATGTTCAATCTGGTAAGGTCGTTCGTAATTCCAAACTGCGAGTACGTCGTGGTAATAAAGTGATCTACGAAGGCGTTCTTGACTCCCTCAAACGGATTAAAGAAGATGCCCGTGAGGTTAACTCTGGTTATGAATGCGGTATCAACATTGATAAATTCCATGACTGGGCTGAAGGTGACATCATCGAAGCTTATCAGATGGTAACCAAGCGTCGTACTTTAACACTCACTAAGTAGTGTTGAGTAGAGAGTGCTGAGTGCTGAGTGAATTCAAGAGTGTTGGGTTGAAGCTATTTTTGGTTCAACACTCAAAAACAGAAAACTCAGCACTCATGACTCATATAAAAAAAACTCACTGTTTAATTAACAACAAGTTATACCAGTTTAGATTTTGGATTTTGGATTTTGGATTTTGCAAGAGTTGCTACATCAGCTTTTGCTGCTTCCATTGATCTCAATCATTTTTTAAATTGGGATTATTTTTGCAAATTCCTCTGAGTGTAATGCCAGTTTTAGTGACTAATGACACAGAATTTGCTGCTATAGAACCGTTATCTTTAGAAAAGATTAAGTAACAATTTACCACTTTTAGGCTACGCAAGAATCACATCTTGTTTTCTTAGATAGATTTTAGGTTTGGTTTGCACTGTTCATATCTTTCCCCGAATCGATAAAACAAATCATCAATCCCAAATCTCAAATCCAAAACTGTTGGACTCGGAAAGTTCAATCTGTGAGAAGTGAACTGTTAGGATTTATAAAGCGTATGGTGGGGGACTTAAACCCAGTCATGGAACTGATAACTGATAACTGTTAAAAATGAGGAATGAGGGACTATGGCTCAAATTTCAGCTTCTAGCACCGGCCAATTTTCTCGTGATACTCAAATTTGGCACAACCTTAAATATGTAATCTCTGCTACTTCTGGTTTCCAAAGCTGGCAACTAGAGTGTAACGCTCAATTACAGGGTCTGCGCCTAGAACAACAAGTCCAAAAGTATTTACGAGAAACTTTAGAAACTTTAGCTTATTAAAAACACAGTAAATCATTGGAGACTTGTTTGTTGAAACCGCGTGGAGTTAATAAGAACCTATTTCCCACCGCTTCACGCGCAATATTCCCTGAGAAAATTTCACAATAATCAAAAAAATATTTTTTTCATCCTATCCGGTGCAGATAAATCTCCAGTCTCACGGCTGTGGCTAACTTCATACCAGGGAACTCTTAACAGCCTTGAAAGTCTCTCTGTGTCTGAATTTTATAATTTTTGTATAACAATTAACAGGCTGTGCAACTGCCATAACTGAACCATATTGTTTTTTAATAACAATTTCCGCTGATGAAGTGCTGATCATTCGGTATAGTTGGGCATGGGTTTTACAGCTACATATCTGTTGCCTTAAACTGTGTTTAAAGTACCGTAATTAAGCAAATCAGAAAAATAAACATGAAATATAGGGGTTTTCACATCTCTACTCTATCCTTGCCCACAAGTCTCACCGCTTTGCTAGTTATTACAGCTGGTTCTCTGCTAATTCCTAGTCAGGTGAATGCTGGTGCTACCCCAACCTTAACGGCGCAGGTTCCAGTAAATGCAACAGTGATTTATGTTAATCCAGTCAATGGTGCAAATACTGCTGGTGCTGGGACTACGACTGCACCCTACAAAACCATCACCTTCGCCCTTTCTCAAGCTCAACCCGGTGCAATTATTCAACTGGCTCCTGGAAGTTACACCAAAGAGTCTGGAGAAAACTTCCCGCTACTACTCAAACCAGGAGTAACACTGCAAGGGAACGAGTCTACTAAAGGTGAAGGAACATTGATTATCGGCGGTGGTTATTACACAAGTCGTACCTTTGCTAGACAAGATATTACAATTCTTGCTGATAATAACACTACTATTACGGGTGTTGCTATTACCAACCCCAATCAGAGGGGTACTGCTGTGTGGGTAGAGTCGAGTAATCCCACTATTAAAAACAGTACTTTTGCTAACAGCGCCAGAGAGGGGATTTTTGTTACAGGTACAGGAAATCCCAAAATTGAAAATAACGTCTTTGTGAAAAATCAAGGCAATGGGATTTCCATAGCTAAATCTGCCCAAGGATTAATTCGCAATAATTTATTTCAGGATACGGGTTTTGGTTTGGCTATTGGTGGTACTTCCACACCTCTAGTCACAGAAAATAAAATCGTCCAAAACAAAGACGGCATTTTTATCTCAGAATCTGCTCAACCCTCACTGCGTAAAAATGTAATTCAGAATAATACGCGAGATGGAATTGTCGTCACTGTCAATGCTCTCCCCAACCTCGGTACTAATGAGAATCCTGGTAATAATCTCATCCGTGATAACGTTCGTTATGACTTGAACAATTCCACCAAATCGCAAAGGATTCTTGCTGTTGGTAACGACATTAATGAAAAGAAAATTTTTGGTGCAGTAAATTTTGTGGCTGCAATTGTTGAACCACCAGCAGGACAACCCACAGGACAACCCACAGGTCAACCTACTACTTTTAAGGATGTGCCTACAGGTTACTGGGCAAAAGCCTATATAGAAGCTTTGGCTTCCCAAAATATTATTGCAGGCTTCCCAAATGGTAGTTTTAAACCAAATGAGCCTGTAACTCGCGCTCAATTCGCCACCATTATCACTAAAGCTTTAACACCCATCTCTAAACGCCCAGCAATTAATTTCAAGGATGTAAAAAGCAATTTTTGGGCTTATGGGGCAATTCAATCAGCTTATGAAAGTCAATTTGTCTCTGGCTATCCCGATGGTAATTTTAGACCACAACAGGAAATTCCCAGAGTGCAGGCATTAGTTGCTCTCGCTAATGGTTTGAACTTCGTTGCTAAAAATAACACTGTTCTCAGTTTTTACACTGATGCTGCTCAAATCCCCAATTATGCGGCTGGACCAGTTGCTGCGGCTACTCAACGGCAATTAGTGATTAACTATCCCACCGTTAAACAACTTGATCCTAATCGTCAGGCTACCAGAGCAGAAATTGCTGCCTTTGTTTACCAGGCACTCGTCAATGCTGGCAGGGCCCAACCAATTCCCTCTCCCTATTTAGTCACGGCTCAATAGACTGAGTTGGGAAACCAAAAGTGCCAGACTAAAAACCAAATTTTAGTCTGGTGCTGAATATATAGCAGGTGACAGGGAACAGGTGACAGGTGACAGTGCTAAAACTCTTTTGGTGTCTAAGTTTTAGCATTGGTAGATGTCCTAACCGCCTTGTCCGTTGCTATATTTTAATTTTTATCAGCTACAACGGTGGTTGACGACGTTTGTCCCATTTCCAAAAAAGTATCATCAGAGCGACTATTCCTAATTGCAGTGCGAAGTTAGGTAAAGTACTGTCAATATTTCTACCCGCGAGTAATTGAAAAAAGAATACAAATGCACCAATAAAACCGGAAGCGCCAACACCTATATAGACAAATTGCCGCAAACCACGATAAGGTGCTACCGATTCTGCTTTCAGGCGGGCATATTGTTCAGTATTAATACGATTTTTAGGATTTGGGTCTACCATAAGTAAATAATGCTATAATCTTAAATTGTGTACGCCGATGTGGCTCAGTGGTAGAGCAGCTGATTCGTAATCAGCAGGCCGTGGGTTCAAATCCCATCATCGGCTTTAATTATGCTAAAAATTCAGTGTTTATCGATTGTCAAGTTATTTGACTGCGATATCATTTTATTTACCCTTATTAAACGCTCTCCGGAAGAGATGGTGAAATTAGCCCATTGCTTCTATTTTTTAAATATTCTTATTCTACAGCAGAATTCAGGAGTCAGGAGTCAGGAGTAAAACTGGCGAATGTGTCTAGGTTTCAATTTTGATTCTGTACCTCATTGATCTGCAATCTGCTGTATTTCGAGTCAAATCCACGATGATCTTATTGAAATGCAGGATGATGATTTATTATTTCGTTCCATAATTACTTCAATAGATAGTTTATTATAAAGTGTAACGAGGTCATCAGAATTAAGTAAAAGTAATTGCGCCAGAAGATTTTGTAGAAGAAGGTGAATACAAATATTCTCAAAGGGAAATTTTCATACCTACAACATATAATAAGATGAAGCAATCTTTCCAGAAGGACAAAAAACTTACAACTAAGTCGATACAGGATGAAGATTTTGCTGAATGTGTATCATGGTGGCGGAATTGAGAAGAAAATCAAAATGCTTGTAAGTATAATTTTAGGGAATTTTATCATCAAACTAGAGCAGATGCACAACCTTTTTGGGATGCTGGTAATAAAACTGATATATTAGAGAAAAATCGGCGAGTTGCTGAAAATACGTCTGAGATTAAAGCAAGTTTGGAGCAGTGACAATGTTAGGTTTACTAGAAAAATTTAGTCGCTGGGAAGAATTAACGAGTCAATCAGCATTAGATAATGTTGATTCTGACCAAATTTTACTGATGAATGGGATTAACTGGAATATATATGAGACGCTGTTACAGCAATTTGAAAATACTTCTCATTATCGCTTTAAATATTTAGAAGGTACTTTAGAAATAATGTCTCCTAGTCGTCGCCATGAGTTTGATAAAAAGCTAATTGCTTTATTATTAGAAACCTATTTTATAGAAAAAAATATTGATTTTTATCCTTTAGGATCAACTACTTTTAGAAAGGAAGCATCCGCTAGAGGTATTGAACCAGATGAATGTTATTGTTTTGATTCTGAAAAATCTGTTCCTGATCTGGCTATTGAGGTAGTTGTCACCAGTGGAGGAATTGATGATTTATTAATTTATCAAGGTTTGGGTGTACCGGAAGTTTGGTTTTGGAAGAATCATCAATTTTCGTTATATTTTCTGCGGGGTGATAAGTATGAGAAAATATCAAAAAGTGAATTTTTACCCGATTTAGATTTAACTCTGTTGGCAAGTTTGGTTTTGTCTGGTGAAAAACCAAAAGATTTAATCTCAAAGTTCCGTAAAAGCATCTGTAAGGACAATTCATAAGTTGCCTCTACAAATATACAAAAAATATGAATCAAGTTATCCTTTATTTACATGAGAATAAATACTAGTTAAATCTGAAAAAATAGATAAATATTAACCCTACAGAAAAATATAAAAAAGTAACTGTCAAAATGCAGACTACAAAGCCCAACACACCTCAGATACCAACATTTACCACCGTTGAAGAAGAACGGTTACACCGCCAACAACGCCTAGCAGCAGCATTTCGCCTATTTTCCCGATTTGGGTTTGATGAAGGTGTTGCAGGTCATATAACTGCACGTGACCCGGAAAACCCAGAACACTTTTGGGTCAATCCCTTCGGAATGCACTTTGGTTTAATTAGAGTCAGCGACTTGATCTTAGTTAACCATGAAGGTGAAGTAATTCACGGCAACCGTCCAGTCAATCGAGCAGCTTTTGCCATTCATTCTCAGGTTCATGCGGCTCGTCCCGACGTAATAGCCGCAGCCCATGCCCATTCTATCTACGGCAAAAGCTGGTCTAGTCTTGGTCGTCTCCTTGACCCACTCACCCAAGATGCTTGTGCATTTTACCAAAACCATAGCCTGTTTGATGACTATACAGGCGTTGTCCTCGACCCAAAAGAAGGACGGCGTATTGCCCAAACTTTAGGTAATAATAAAGCCATGATTCTCAAAAACCACGGCTTATTGACAGTCGGTCACTCAATTGATGAAGCGGCTTGGTGGTTTATCACAATGGAACGTTCTTGTCAAGCTCAATTATTAGCGGAAGCGGCTGGGCAACCTAGCCCTATCAAACCAGAGTATGCTAGTTTGACCCAGAGCCAGGTGGGTTCCCGTGAATTAGGTTGGTTTAGCTTTCAACCTTTGTATGAGATGATTGTCCGACAAGAACCCGATTTGCTAAATTAATCACCTTTTTTTGCGCTTTATAATTCCGCTTGCTCCCAAAGCCCCAAATGCCAACATTCCTAATGCGGCTGAAGGTTCAGGAACAGATTGTTGATAATCAGGTTTTTTGACTGGAAAGTAGGGCTAAAGCCCTGACTACGAGCCAATTTGAAACTTTGTTACTTCATTTCACATAGTTTAATTTCTTTTCGCCTACTTATTTAGGGGAAAGCTTTGTGGCGGCGTATAAATCTCCGTTAAAAAACTTAATTAGGGCTTAATTATGAATAATTACGAATTATTTTAATTTCAAGGCTTCAGTCGCTGACATTCCCTCACCCTGAGTCCCGAAATACCACAAAGCTGCACCAGCTTCAGCACGAGTTACAGGTTTCTTGGGTTGAAATAATGTTGTATAGCCAAATACTCGCCGAATATTAGCTTGTTCAGCATTTTGGAAATCAGCCAAAACGGCTCTTAACGCCTTGGGGTCAATTTTTTCTGTATCTTGAAAACCCCAAGTTTGCTTGACTGCTTCTAAGTTAGCCGCAGGTAAAGCTTGACGGGTATCTAAAGGCACTTTCCAAAGTAGTAATTGTTCTCTTGTTAAGGGTGCATCAGGACGAAATAAAATTGCTGTCGCATCTCCAGACAACTGACTAGGAATCAATCCAGCTTCTGCTAAACCCTGAATTGCGGGAAAATCAGGATCTTTAGATAAAATATCTCTAAAAGCGGGTTGGTTACTTTCTGATGCCAAACGAATTTGTTTAGCGGGATTATTGCTATACAGGGCATTATTGGCAGCAACTAGCCAACGAGCGTATTCTCTGCGAGTAATAATTTTATTGGGTTCAAGCTGGTTGGTTGTAGCGGTGGAGTTGCTTTTAGAAGTCTGGGAATCTATAGACAATACACCTAATGTTGCTAAATCTTGAATGTGTTGTCGCCATTCTGGTGGTACTTTATTCAAGTCGGTAAATTCTTGAGGTTCAGAGGTGTCAGATTGGCTTGTTGGCTGCTTGACTACATTGATATTGGGTGTTGTCGGACCAATAAATTGAGAATCTCCGGGTTGGGGAACTGCGCTAGAATTTGTATTTGGTTGAGTTTGTGCAGTATCTGTATTATTAAGTACGTATTCAATTAGTAATTCAGTTGCTGTTTGCGGTTGATTGGGTACGGCGTTGGTAACTAATTTTGGTTGAATTGTTACCTTCAATAGCAAATTATTACGTTGTACTTCAAAAGCACCATTGACATCATCTTGTGGTTGTTGTAAAATTTGCCAGCCATTTCCTTGAAACTGAGTACGGTAAAAGCTGGCAATAACATTGCTGGGATCAGAACTTTGCCAGCGAGTTAAGATTTTATTTTCTGAACTACTGCCAGGTTTAACTTCTTCAAGTTTGGCATTGGCATAGATGGGAATATCTTTGGGAAAGTTAGCAGGTAACTGAACTGTTGATGCTGTGGGAAATTCCTTAGTCTTCGCTTCGCCAAAAACAGTAGGATCAGTTTGCAGCCGAGAATCTGCCGCCAAAGAATTCTCTAAATTTTTAGCGCCTGGGCTGTTAGCACAAGCTGTTAACGAAGAGAGTACAATGGCTAAACTTAGAAAGACAACTGGACGTTTAGAAGGCAGCACAGGAAATCACAAATTGATTGTTAATTCCTACCCTAGCATTCTTGACTTATGATTAGAAATTAAACTACAGATGTAAAGTGAAATGTCGGAGAATTGCAAACTTGAGTAGCCTCATAGGATAGCTGGAAGTTTGTACAACCTTAAGGCGGAGAAAACGTCCAGTTAGCAGACGTGCAATTCCTTTAAGACGGGCTTGGAATCGCACCCACAGGAATGCTAATTTTTCGTTTTTTTTACCCACTGCATACAGAGGTATAAAAGCAAGTTGATTGTAGAGAAGATCTGCACGATGAGTTTTGCTGAGATTATTTTGGTAATGTTCTGGATTTGGTAAACCTCCGTGTTCCCCGTAATTACGCTGAGGAATATAGTTTTTTAGTTTTCTGGCGCGCAAAAATGAATCGATATTGGAATCCCAAGTAGAGTAGTTAACGGCTCCTACTTTTTCTGTAATTTCATCTGATAGTTCTATCAGGTAACGTGCAGCCTGGGGAGTAACAATATAAGCAACAGCGGAGGTGGAAAAGCCTTCAGCATAACCATCAGGAGAAACAGAATACACTTGAGGCGCACAAGTATATAGCCAACTAATGCCAACATCGGTTTGATTGCGGTTAAAGGGTAAGGGACACTTGCCAAAACCGAGGACTGGGACGAAATCTGCTTCAATAATGATAGTGGGTTGAGTTTGTTGAGTAGCTATTTCCCAAGCCCGACGATGGTTCATGAGGCAGAGATAACTGCGAGAAAAATCTTGATATTCTGGTTTGTGTTCTTGTCTGAGGACTACGCATTCTAATCCTTCTGTAGTTAATACTGCTTCCAACTGCTGAGTAGATTCTTTGTAAGCAATGATCAATACTTTACTGATGCAGTCAACTAGAGAATTTTCATTTAGGGATTTGACTGTATTAAGGGTCATAGGAGTAAAATATGAAAATTATGACTGATAAATTTAAATTTAATTTATACCTGTAGTGATTGTCTATAAACTTATACTGAATAATTATAGTAATCCGTTTTGATTTGTGAACTTATTTGTGTGGGTAGGGAACAGGGAACAGGGAACAGGGAACAGGAAAGAAGGGTTTTAGTGTGTACTGAGTCTTGTTCAATAATTAAATAGGAGTCCTATAGTTATTTTTAACTGTGGAATCTCATCTTGGATATCTTATCTCATGTTCGCTTAATTACTTAACAAAAAATTCACCACGTCAGCACTAATTATGAAATCTTGAACCGAACACGATATCATCACTCACTGGGCTGAGTTGAAAAGTTTTGAGAACTGATATTTCGCAAACTCTTACTCTTTGCGCCTCTGCGGGAAATAAAATCATAAATTTATTCCTTGATGGACTAACTGGAAGTTATCACCAATCATCTTCAATGCTAAACTAGGAGTAAAATCTTCTTTAACCTCACCCACAGAGGGAAAAGGATAACGCTCACTCACACTGGCTTGTAATCTATTCTGGGGAAGACTCAACGTCTGACGGTACGCTGAATCAGGTAATACCCGAAAGATTCCTGTGTTAGGCAGTTGCAAAAACTGAGCGTGGGTTTATTTTTCTTGGGAATCAATGTCGTAAGCAAACCGGTCAAGTGTCGCAGCATCTTTCTGAGGATTGATAAATTTAATATTTTGCGGAAATGCTTTTTGGACTGCTGTCAAGATTTGATTAACGGTTTTGATAGTACTAATAGTTTCTTCCGGTACAGCAATAGCAGGTTGCACAGGCGCTACATAGTTGGCTATAGCTGTTTTTACAGTGCTACCAACTACTGGTAATGGGAATGAAGTTAAGTTTGGTTCCCGACTAGAAAAAGCTGTTGCTGGGTTGCCGAGATGAGGACGCTGCTTTGGTGCAATGGAAAGTACAGAATCTGACTGATGTTCTCCAGAAACCAAGGATAACGGTTTAACTAAGGCTAACTCACCTTGTCGAGACAACAACCGATTTACAACTGGGTACAACTTCCACAATTCCTGGCTAGAAGCGTACAAAGAGCAGTAAATTTGTGATTGGGACTCAGTTAACTGCACAACTACAGAAGACTGTGGAGACAACTCTCCTGTTGGGGTACACAATGTTTTCGGACTTGGGTACTGATCTGCGAGAAAAGTATGCACAGCATGAGTAAAAATGGTTAATGGCCTCCGCACGGATCTGGGCTGCTCAGTGCTTACTCAAGATAAGCAGTTCAATAAATTTGCTGCTGTACAAGCCGCGCAACTGTGGTATAAAAGCTCTCAGATCCTGACTCTGAAGAAAGAACTTCACTCATGTCAGATGAGGCTTAGTATTCCATAGCGAAGGTGCCCTTAGGAATAGAAACGAACGTAAAAGGGAGCAAAATTCCTAAAAAGATTTTGCTCATGTCAAAAACGCAGATCAGATAGGAGTACGAAAAATCTAAAATAGATATTAAATTGAAAGAAAACAACGATCATTGACAACCGTCAGTCTATTTTACTTTCTGTAAAGCGTCGCCAGGTTGTTACCAGTGCTGAAACACGATTACATGCAAGTTTCCCAGGATCAGCCTATCTATTCTGAGGCTCCACTCCAACTGTTACTGTTTGTTGATGGACGGCCACAATCCCGACAACAGGTGCAGCGAATCCGCGCCTACTTAAAAGAATTGGAAGCTGAGTATAGTTTTGAACTTCAAATCATTGATGTCGGGCAGCAACCATATTTGGCGGAACATTTTAAATTGGTAGCCACGCCCGCCTTAATCAAAATCCATCCCGAACCCCAGCAAACCTTAGCTGGAAGTAATATAATAGCCCAATTGAAAACCTGGTGGCCTCGCTGGCAAACTGCTGTAGACGCATTCTTAAAGTTACAGGAAGACTTACAAGAACGTATAGATGAGAATGTCCGGGGGACATCACCTAAATCTACAATCCGTTCCGTCGCCATTTCTGCTGAATTGATCAAACTTTCAGACGAAATTTTTCACCTGAAACAGGAAAAAGAGAAACTTCAAGAACAGCTACAGTTTAAAGATCGAGTGATTGCAATTTTGGCGCATGATCTCCGTAATCCTTTGACAGCTGTGGCGATCGCTATAGAAACTCTCCAATCTAACTACAATCCTGAAAAAGGTGACTTTCTGCGTCTGAAACCTGCCATGACGGCTTATTTATTAAAACAAGCCCGTAGTCAAACAAAGATTATTGATCGGATGATCGCGGATCTTTTAGAAGTTGGTCGTGGTGATGATACAGAATTTCCAATCACACCGCAAAAACTGGAACTGGGTAAACTTAGTTTTGATGTCTTGGAGGAATTGCGCGATCGCTACATCGCCAAATCGCAAAGAATAGAAACCGATATCCCCCAAGACTTACCCTGTGTATATGCAGATCCAGAACGCATCCGCCAAGTGCTGGTAAATCTTTTGGATAATGCCATTAAATACACTCCTGCTGGGGGCTGTATTAGCTTCGCTGGGCTACACCGCACTACCCAAAAAGTACAGTTTAGTATTGGCGATACTGGCCCTGGTATTCCCCAAGAAAACCGCGATCGCATTTTTGAAAATCATTTCCGTCTGCAACGTGATCAAGGAACAGATGGGTATGGAATTGGTCTGTCTTTATGCCAACGTATTATTCGGGCGCACTATGGTCAAATTTGGGTAGACTCAGCCCCTAATGGTGGAGCATGGTTCCATTTTACTTTACCAGTTTATCCATCTTAGTTATTATTCATTAGTAACAAACTTTAATGAGCAAATTAATAAATGCCAAATCCATTAATGTATCAACAGGATAACTTTGTGGTTCTGGAAACTAACCAACCAGAACAATTTCTGACGACTTCCGAGTTATTAGAAAAGTTAGAAAATATTTTGCAACAACTTAAATTTGAGGACTTACCTCCCGATGTCCAAAAATTTAAGTTGCTATCAGAACAAGCACAATATTTAATTGACACTAGTTGTGAGTTAGATATTGGCCCTGGAAAATATTTTCAGTGGTATGCAGTACGTTTGGAAAAGTAAAGACAGCAGGAGATGGGGAGACGCGGGGAAAGAGAGATAACTCAGGACTCAGGACTCAGGACTTAGGACTTAGGATTGAGTAGTAATTAAAGCTAGTTCAATTTTATCTTCACCTGGCTGTGTAATTTTTACCTCAACGTTAGGAGCAAAGTATTTGGTCATTTTTTCATGTTTTTGATGCCAAATATCTACTGGGATCAGAGGCGAATCAAATTCTAAAATAATACAATAAGACCCATTAACGTCCGTTTCTCGCAAACCTGTGACTAATGGTCTTTCCTCATCGCTAGGACTCAGACCTAAGTAAGCAAGCGCTCTATCTAGGTGAGCTTCTTGACCGTAGCAATATCGCGTAATGTCTTTGCGAATTTTGTTTTGAGTCACAGTTGCTTGTTGCTTCCGTAGCTCCAATACTGAAGCTGTGGTAGTTTGAGAGAAGGGTATTGGCTTCATTTCATTAGCTTTTAGAGCTAAACCTCCTAGAAATAGAGGAAAGCCATAGAAAAATCCGATCAGATTGAGTGTGGCATTATCCACACCATAAGCGATAAAGCCTGTGATGATGAGTATGCCACCCACGGTTAAACCGAGTGATCCTAGAGAAAGATTGCCTAACATAATTTGAGATTATTATAATTTCTACATATATTAGTTTTATCATCATCGGTTATCAGTAATAAGTTGCTGAAGATATTAGATCAGAATTCTGCCCATTTTGCGTTAACTTTAAATTTGAAGATAGTTAAAGATGGGAAAAAACATAATGGATCTTCAGACAATAAAGGAACGAGTTGCGTTAGTTCAAAGTAAGCGTGAGTACCTGCTGAGTCTACTGGAACAACCTAATATAGGGACTTTGAGAGTTGACGTAAATCAAGCTTTAGAAGAATTAGATGACTTAATCGATGAATTTAGACGCAGCATTCCAGAAACAGACATCAATTAAGCCCAACTGGGGCTAAAATTAATCATTTTAATAATTGCGTCGGCAATCCGTAAATTTACGGTTAAACCGACGCTATTTAGTATTAAATAAATTATTTATTAACTAGAATTGCCTTATTTTCATACTGTCAAGAGTCAAGAGTCAGAGTTCAACCCGAAAGCTAACTATTACCAGCACGTTGACCTAGCTGTCTGACTAAAGCAATGAGTTCCGTTGTAGAAGCTTCTTTTTTGCAAACGTCATCAAAGCTAGACATTGCCTTTGTCCGTTGCAAATGGATTTCATCTATAGAAGAGTAAGCTAAGATTTGAGTATTTGGAGACATAGATTTAATATAAGAAGATGCGCTCCAACCATCCATAACTGGCATATGTAAGTCTAAAACAATCACGTCAGGGCGTAAAGTTTTAAACATTTCAATAGCTTCTTGGCCATTACTGGCTAAACCTACTACTTGAATATTCTCTTGGCAAGCAAGAGCTAATTTTAAGCTTATGCGAGTCAGTTCATGATCGTCAACCACTAAGACACGCAAACTAGAAGACGGACAGGACAAAATTAACATTCCCTGCAATAAAAATTATGTACGGTAATTCCTATAGTTTATGGGAATCAGTTTCGGAATTTACTCTATCTTATGGTTGAATAAATGGGGTTTTTATGTGAAAAATCCTTAAAGAATTGCTCAGAAAATAAAGTTTGCCTAAAAAAGTTAATTTAGTACCTTTTTAAGGTATATACAATTTTTTCCGAGACAATTAGATTTTAGATCATGCCGACAGAACGCAATACCATAGACATAAGAGTTTGTTGTGAATTAGTTTCAGGACAATCATCAAAAGCACGCCGTTGAATATAACTACCATCAGATTGTAAATCCCAAGCTTGACGATTATCTGCCAACATAATTCCTAAAATTTCTTGCAAATCTTTAGCAATATCTTGGTCTTTGATTGGGGTAATGACTTCTACCCGTCTGTCTAAATTTCGGCGCATCCAATCAGCACTACCAATATATATTTCTTCTTGACCATTGTTATGGAAGTAAAAAATGCGAGAGTGTTCTAAAAATCGCCCAATGATGCTGATGACGCGAATATTTTCGCTGATGTCTTTGAGTCCTGGACGCAAGCAGCAAATACCACGGATAATCAAATCAATTTGAACTCCTGCGCGGGAGGCTGCATATAAAGTAGCGATAGTTTGCGGATCGACGAGGGCATTCATTTTAGCGACAATGCGACCTGAAAAGCCATTTTTGACATTTTCGATTTCTCGGTTAATTAGTTCAAGAAAGCGATCGCGCATATTCACAGGTGCTACTAATATTTCTCGATAAGATTTTTGGCGAGAGTATCCTGTCAAAAAGTTAAACACATCTGTTAAATCAGCACCCAATTCTTCCCGACAACTAAACAATCCCAAATCTGTATACAGTCGAGCCGTTTTCGGGTTATAGTTCCCTGTCCCAATATGCACATAACGGCGCATTCGGTCTTTTTCGCGTCGCACTACGAGGACAATTTTGCTATGGGTTTTCAGCCCCACTAAACCATAAACAACATGGACACCAACTCTTTCTAAACGCCTTGCCCAGTAAATATTATTTTCTTCATCAAACCGCGCTTTTAATTCCACCAACACAGAAACTTGTTTACCATTTTCAGCCGCAGCAATTAAGGCATTGACGATGGGTGAATCGCCAGAAGTGCGGTAAAGAGTCATTTTAATGGCTAACACATTGGGATCATGGGCAGCACTAGCAATAAAGCGTTCCACCGTCCCGGAAAAAGATTGATAGGGATGATGTACCAACAAATCCTTTTCTCGAATTATAGAAAAAAAGTCTTTTCCTTCTTCCAGTTCCAATACATTTGGATCTACACTTGACTCTTTCAGGCGTTGTAAGCGTGGAGGAACTACAGACTGTCGTGGTGTGTCTTTGAGTTCGGGAACAGGCAAAGCCATAAAATAAATTAAGTCTCGCAATCCCAAAAGACCATCTACTTCGTAAATATCGTTTTCCGTTAATTCCAAATCTTGCAATAACCTGCAACGCACAGATTCTGGAGTTTGGGATTTAATTTCTAATCGTACAGTAGTCCCACCCATACGACGTTTGCGGAGTTCCTGTTCAATTGCCAATAATAAGTCTTCTGCTTCATCTTCTTCTAGTTCTAGGTCAGCATCACGAGTAATGCGGAACGGGTGATATTCTTGAATATTCATCCCCGGAAATAGAGATTCTAAATTATGTGCGATCGCTTGTTCTAATGGTACACCTGACCAGTGAACAGTTTGTTCGTCTTGGCGAATTCCCAAATCTGGAGGTAAAGGCAAAAATCGCGGTAAAACGTTGGGGACTTTGACTCGCGCAAAAAATTCTTCTTCTGTCTCTGGGTTTTTCAGAACTACGGCCAGATTTAAGCTGAGATTAGAAATGTAGGGAAAAGGATGACTAGGATCAACAGCCAGAGGAGTGAGAACCGGAAAAATTTGTTCTTCAAAATAGTTATCTAGATAATTCCGCTGTTTTTGATTCAGTTCTATATAATCTAGAATGTAAATCCCTTGACTTGCTAATAAAGGTTGCAGTACTTGCTCAAACTGTTCATTCTGTTTTGTAACTTGAGGACTGAGTTTGAGGCGAATATCATCTAGCTGTTGCTGCGGTGTGCGACCATCGGGGGTTAATAGATTGACTTTTGCTTCTACCTGTTGCTTTAAAGCCGCAATCCGCACCATGAAGAATTCATCTAAATTAGAACTGAAGATTGCTAAAAATTTCAGGCGTTCTAACAGAGGTGTACGTGGATCACAAGCTTCATGCAACACCCGACTATTAAACTCTAACCAACTTAACTCACGATTTATATAGTATTGTGGATCACTTAGATTAATGTTAGGGTTGCTCTTCTTAGGTTTTGGCATAATTATTTAAAGGCTAGTAGATGTCGCCCATTCAACATGAGGGGACTCTACTAATATAGTAAGTCTTAGTTAAGTAAACTTTAACAGCGAGACTTAATCTGAGAGAAAATCCAGATTTTGCCAAATGCCGGTTGGGTTTTCTCGGAGTTGTCAAAATGTTTCAAGCCACTCGTCGCCGCCTTGCCCTTTGGTATACTGCTGTAACTGCTGTATTGCTTCTACTATTTGCTACTGGGGTGTATTTATATGTACGCAGTACTTTAGTGGAAAGGATCGATGATACCTTAAATCATGTAGTGGAAGTTGTAGAGCGATCGCTCGTCATTGAACCTATTAACCTCCAAAAAGATCAACTCCGAGTCAATGTAGAAGCCAGTTTTCGCAACAATGCTGACACCACAGAAGATGACCACATTGACCTAGAATGGTTTAGCCCTACGGGGAAATTACTTTGGTCAACATTCTCCGAACCTTTAGATATTCCTATTCATAACCATCCCACTGGGGAAACTGTGCGCGTAGAAGGAATGGGAAGATGGGGTGATGACGATCCTCACTCAGGACTGAAAACTCAGGACGGACTAAACGCCCCGCTACCGCTAACAGCACTTCTATTAAGACAAGTTACACAACGGGTAGAAAGGGGAAGACAGGTATTAGGTTATCTGCGTGTGAGTCATCCCTGGTTTGAAGTTACTAAACCTAGCCGTCAGTTGATATTTGATTTAGCTTTGGGTATTGGGTTAATGGTGATTTCCGTAGCAGCTACTGGGTGGTTTCTTTCGGGTAAAGCCATGGAACCAGTGGGGGAATCTTACCAACGTTTGAAACAATTTACTGCTGATGCTTCCCATGAATTGAGAAGTCCGATTGCGTTAATTCAAACTAATGTGCAAGTTGCACTGGCTGATTTAGAGTTAGCAGAAATAGAAGCAGCTACTACTATCAATTATCGACAACAATTAAAAATCGTCGAACGTCTAACTCAGCGTTTAGGAAAGTTAGTCAATGATTTACTTTTTCTGGCACGACAGGATAGTGGTATTAGCAAAGAGGTTTTTTCACCCTGTCCCCTAGATGCTTTGTTGATGGAAGTAGTAGAAGAACAAAAACTTTTAGCTACAGAAAAAGAAATTTCCCTAACTCTCAACTTAGTTGATCCTCCCTTGGAACTCGACCCAGAATTATTGGAAAATAGCTTTACTCTGATCGGAAATTGGGATCAACTGGTGCGGTTATTTACAAATTTAATTGGTAATGCTTTGCAATATACTCCCATAAATGGAAGGGTGAATGTGGAGTTAACACGGCTCGATTCCATAGGAATACGTTACACCAATTCTTATTTACAAATTAAAGTCAGTGATACAGGAGTTGGTATTCCCCCAGAGTCTTTACCACACTTGTTTGACCGTTTTTATCGCGTTGATCCTGCGCGTACACATCAGACTTCTCAGACAGCTACAGCCACCACTACGGGTTCTGGCTTAGGTTTAGCGATCGCACAAGCTATAGTCGAACGTCATCAAGGGCAAATTCAAGTTGATAGTGTCCTTGGTAAAGGTACTACCTTCATTGTCACCTTACCAATCTCTCTTGAGAATTAACTCTTGAAGCAACATTTGTTTCTTGTGATAGATGAAGAGAAAGGTACTAGTAGATTATTATTTATGTTGATGGTTAAAACTCGACAATATCACATCTCATGTAAACTACCATCGGCAGGAATTTGTCAATATTCATTGTTTACTGCTTGGGAATTGTCTGCATTTTAATTTATGTTGAAATTTGAATTGGAGCAAAGCGACTCATGCCAATTACTATCAGAGACAATATTACCTACACCTTACTCAAGAAAATTAAAGAAACTGGGCAAGGAATGCATGAAGTTCACTTTAATCAAACTGATTTTCCTAGTCATCAAATAACAATAGCCGACTTTTTGGGACATTTAGATTACTTAAATCAAAAGCATTATATCAATGCTGAGTTTACTGGTAATGCTTATGCAACTCAAGAAGATGTTCCTGATATTATTCATCCCCAGGAATTTGACTTGCGAATTGCCAATACTCTCGGCGCACCAGATGGACCTTTACCGCATTTGATTACCTTTAAAAAAGCAGAAATAACGCAACAAGGACAAAAGCTATTAGAGAAGATGGAAGCGAATCCTCCACAAGCCTCAGAGGAAAAACCATCAGTAGCTATTGCTGATAAAGATTTGCCATTTTTAGAAAAAGTCATGGCAAAAAGTGGCTTACCAGATATTTTTGATGCCAGAGATATAACTGAAGTCGTCTTCCGGGTAATGCGTGATTTAATGACAACAGAAGCAGCTGACAGAGTAGAAGCAGAACTGCATGAACCAGCTGAAATAACTACAGATAAATCCCTGCAACTAGAAATCGCAGATTTATGGCATGATACCAACCCAATTGTCGCTTTTTTGAGTCGAGTTCGTCCACCTTGGCAAGGACCAGGCATTTTTAAGATTGATAGCGATCGCTTTTTATTTAGAGTTGAAAATGAAGGAGGAATGCCAGCAAATGTAGATAGAGAGGAAGTAGTTAAAGCTATTTTTTCAGCTACTAAAGACGAATTATCACCGGAACGAATTCAAGAAGTTTCTACTTGGCTACCTGATAAAATTCGCCAAATCTGGGAAGAAGCGTAAGAAAAGACTAGAGAAGAATTACCTGTTAGCTGTTACCAATATTTTCAGAAGAGAGAAATAATAATGAATATTCACAAGTGTACTCAATTAATTGGGACTGTTTGTGGTGGATTACTGATTAGTTTACCAGCCATTCCCCAACTAGTTATGGCACAAGCAACTACTACTAAAGTTAATCCATGTCCCAAAATTTTCTACGAAGAACCACATAATAATCGGGTATTAGTTCCCGCAGGATGTCCTCCCAATGCTTTAACTCAGCAATTCATGAGACAAGGACTAATTACCCCAAATCAAAGCGGTTTAAGTGTTGGTGGTGAATCATCTCGAGTACTTAATCCCAATCCTGGTATTTTTAATGAAAGTCCTTATAATCTTTCTCAACGAAATTCTCAGCCAGTAAGCGCTACAATCCCCCAAGAACAAGCAGTAGAAACCCGTCCCCCTGACAGTGGGTTACAACCACCAGCACCAGAACAAAGACAAGAACCGAGTACAAGAATTGCGCTGGCAGATGGTAAAGCAAATATCATGTTAATTAATGATACCGGAGCAGATGTTACTTATCAAGTGATTGGTGATACAGCCCCACGCGTATTAGCAGGGAAGTCAAGCACGAATTTAACAGGTTTAAGCACACCTGTAACGGTGACATTTCAGCGGGAAGACAGAGGATTACTAATGGTGACTCCTAAAGCTGCTGAGGAAGCAGGAACCTTAGAAGTGACATTGACAGAAACAACTGATGTCAGCCAGGATAAAAATGCAATGAGAATTCAAGCAAATGGTTCAGTTTTCTTGAATTAGTATTTGATTAGTTGTAATACCTTTCTAAAAGCCCCCGGACTTATCCGTGGGGTGAATGAAAAATCCTGTTATCCCAAATTAATATGAAGCTGCATAGAATAAAATATCAAGAATAATCGACCGCAGATAAACGCAGATAAACACAGATAAAGATGAATGAATCAATGGATTTCGGAATTCTGTGCAGCGTCACATAAAATTGGTATTAGAGGATGTTTGAAAAGTTGCAAATTATACTCTAAACCCCTCTCCAAACCTCTCCCCCACAGGGAGAGAGGCTTTGATTCTTACTCCCCTTCCCTGGTAGGGAAGGGGTTGGGGGTTAGGTTCTGAGACTTTTGATGTTACCAAAAATACTTTTAAAACATCCTCTTAGAGGATTACAAATTACTAATCACGAAGAAACTTAACGTCCCTGCAATTCATTAATTCTATATAGCAATTTTGCTTCTTGTTTAATGTCGTCTAAATTTCGCGCTAGTGAAAGCGCCTGTTGATAAAAATTACGCGCTTTGCCATAATTCCCTATTTTTTCATAAAGTTCACCAGAGGAAATAAAATATTTAAATTCTTCTGTAGGACTGTTTAAGAATTTGGCAATATTCAAACGTTGTTCTAACAATTCAAACGCCCGTTCATAGCGACCAACTGCGGAATGAGCCGTAACTAAACCATCAATTGCTCGTAATTCGTTAGGACGATCAAAATTGATTTTAGCTAACCGCATTGCGGCTCCATAATTACCTATGGTGTTTTCATAGTCTCCTACGATAAGATAGGCTTCACCTAAATTATTCAAAGTATTGACTTCACCAATAACATTACCAGTTTGACGGCGAAATATTAAGGCAGTTTCTGCTAATTTGATTGCTTGGTTATAATCCCCTAATCTGGCAGTTACTAAACTTAAATTACTTAAAGAAAGTCCTTGTCCTTCAATGTTTCCTAAATTGCGAGCAATTACCAGTGCATCATTAATAGTTTGTCCTGCGGCTTTTGGTTCACCTTTTTGTAACAACAGAGTTCCCAGATTATTTAAAGCAAAAATCTGATTTTGAAAATCTTGATTATCACGAGCTATTCCTACCCGACGACGTAAAACATCTTCAGCTTCTTGGATATTACCTAATTTGATATAAGCACTAGCTAGTAAATCGTAAGTTACACCTTGAGCATTTATATCACGGATTGAGTGATAAATCTCCAGTGCTTGTAATCCTGATTCAATTGTTTTATCTGCATATCCTGAAGCATATTGTTGCCTACCTAAACGCACCAATCTATCTGCTTCTTCTCTTAATGGTAGTTCCGCAGAATTATTTAAAGGACGCTGGATTTGTTTGGTAATATCAATAGCATTAGCTGCTGTAGAACTGAGCAAACAAGCAAATAGCAAAACATAAAAACTGCCATGTTTTAATTTATTAACTTGCTGTTTGGCTAGATTAGAATTTAAGTTTAAAATGGTATGCCCTGATAAAAAATTCCCCTGTTTCATAACACTTATCCGTGAAATTTTGGATTACTCTAGAAGCTTTAAGAAAAAGTTGTTGAATTTAATCTAGTACACAAAGGTGTAAGTTAAGCAACGATTAAAAATTAATAAAAAGCTTATATAGTTTGCTTTTTTAATTTTCAATTTTTAATTTTTAATTCCCAGAAAGCGGTACTAGCTAAGTTAGGACTGAGTTAAATTTTCGCCTAAGTAAATAGCGCGAATATCCGCAGGTAATTTGTCTTCTAGCATACGATAACCTTCTTGGAGAAAATTGGCTACTTCTCCCGGAGAAATGTTTTCTCCTTCAGCTTGTAGATAAGCTGCAATTCTAGTTTCACTCCAGTGGAAGGTTTGCGCCATCAGCACTATTAAGCGCAAGACTGGTTGTAGTTGATCTAATGCTTGTTCTACATAACACCATAATGGCGGCGAAGTAGCCTGGAGAGAATAATGAATTGCTTCAGTTGGCGGTAATGTAATTTCATTAATGCAAAAAGCAGTGATATTGATTAACCAGTTTTGCAGGGTTAAATCTTGTTTTCCTGTTTCTGGGTTGGTTAAATCGAGTCCACCGAGTTCATAATAGATATGTCGCCAGGTGAGAGCAAACAGATAATCGGCTTGCACAGGCGATCGCGCCGAATGTTGAATCAAGGTGTAGACTATAGGGCTATAGCGGCAAAAAATCACCGTAAAAAACTTGCCACTATCTGGATAGCACTGAAATAGCCTCAGTAGTTCCTGGTCACTGTGATGAAACAGCGACTTAACCAGGGGGTGATTAGCTTCGGGAAAGTGAGGAATTTGCACAAGCCTTTAAATAGTAGTGGTTAAAATATACAGGTTAATGGTCATTGGTCATTAGTCATTAGTCATTGGTCATTAGTCATTGGTCATTAGTCATTGGTCATTGGTCATTGGTAATCGGTAAACTTCCTTCTGTCACCTGTTCCCTATTCCCTGTTCCCTGTTCCCTATTCCCTGCCTCAAACTATGAGATAAACTAAAAACAAGAACTTAATGTTAGTGTTAATCGACAATACTAAACGCGGCTCCCTCATATAATATTCGTTTGTTCATGGTTATAGCAGCTAGTTTGATACCGTTCCTGGTTAGTCATTTTACTCTAGGCTCGTTTTTACCGTCTTTGCCGTTGGATAGCCTTTTCTCTACCCAAGGCATTATGGTTATGCTGTTGGCGGCTTATGCTGGGGCTATGTGGATGTTTCTCACCAGCGCCCCCAAGGTACATACTGTCATGGTGTCGGATTTGGAAATTGCCCGACAGTTGTATGAAGGGTTACTAGATTTGCCAGCGGCGGAAGTACCTTTGCACTATTACTACAACTACGAACAAACCATTGGTGCGACAGGGATAGACCCGCTGTATATGTCTGCCAGTCCCAGTTGGTCAAATAAAGCGATGAGTAATGCCAATGATGGGTTGTGGTATCAATTAAAGAAAAATACTCAACTGCATATCATTACTGGTGCGAGTATAGGTACTAAAAATCAGCAACGCCACGTTTGTTTTGACCGCGAATGTCTGGAATTGATTTTAATGCGTGTGGAAACGCGGGGTTTGAAGTTTAAGATTCGTAATCAAAAGCCTTTGAATTTTTTGGTGAAGGATTATGAAGGGCGTGTGATTGAATTGGCTGAAGTCGCAGCGTAGAGGCTGGGTATTTCTGCTCTCATTTATTTGTAATTGGGGTGTGTTGGGGTTTTTCCTGATACACCTTTAAATTTTTTATTAATGAACCGCGTTCGCGGTAGCGTCCCGTAGGGATAGGCGCGTTCGCGGTAGCGTCCCGTAGCAAAGGAAGAAGGGAAGAAAGAAGGGAAGAAAGATGTTGTCCTCAGTTGAATATCTCGTTCCTAGTCTCTGACTGGGAATGACTACAGGGAGGTTCTACCTCCCATCTAATCATCACCTTCATGTATTTCCAAATTAACAGAAGGCAGAGCCTTCTAACTGCATTCTCAGGTAGAACCTGAGAACGAGGTAACTAAAATATTTAATTTGGTGGATAAAGTCCTATTATTTTAATTCCCTGTTTCTCGTTTTCTGCTAGTTCTAAATTCAATATCAGCAGTTTTTCTAAAATGTCATCTTCTGGTTGAAATTTATAAGCTTCCATTACCAGTTTATCTAATTGTTGATGTAGTTGATAAAGTTGGCTACTGGGTTCATTAAAGAATTTATTATATAGTGTCGTGATTCCCCATTGTTTAGATTCCATTTGTTGAGTCCGATATTGATGTAGTTCTTCGGCTTTGGCGCAAATTTTTCCTACTATTTTAATATCTGCTGTTTGCGGAAATGGGAATGTTTCAAAACAGGTATTATGAGTATATGCTATATCTGCTTGTAAAGTTGATTTTTGAGCGTTCATCCATTCACGATGTACTTTAGATGTGAGAATACCAAATATATAAAAATCATCTGATGCAACTACCACAGATTTATCTCCTGGTAGCCAATTTAAAGGTGCGGGAATAAATATAGCCCATTTGGAAACTCTGGGAACTGCAAAGTAAAATGATAGAGATGAGATAGCATTTCTCATTGCTGGTCTTTTTTCACCATATTTCCACCAATTAATTCTGGTAACATCCCTACGGTTTTTATCTCTTTGTGGTTTAACAGCTTTTTTAATATATTTAAAAGGTAATTGATAATCACTAGCACCCTCAATACTTATATCATTAAAATCAATAATCCATCTTTCTGGTTTACCATGAGGATTTTTAGCTAAATTTGCACCCATTGAAAATAATTTTAAAATTTCTTGATTTTTAGAATCTGCTTTTATCCAGTCTATAACTTGTTTTTCAGTTACTATAAAACCTTCACCAACAGGAATTACACCTTGAAAGCATTTATTGATATTTGCTTTTAACCGCACAGCTTGAGAAACATCAATACTAGATTTTAATGCAGAATTTATTTGTGAAATTATTTGATCATCTAAATAATAATTTTCTGGTTTCTGCTTACACCAATTAACAATACTCACATGAACTTTCGCTTCACCAGACCAAGGTTGTGTAGAAATAGCCTCATGAATATAACCGCCATTTTGAGTAATATAATCTAAAGTGGCAACTCTACTTTTACCCTGACTAATAGAATTAGTCGCAACTAAACCAACTCTACCTTTTTCATCAATTTTATCGTGAGCTAATCTAAACCAATAAGCACAAAAATCAACTGAATCTTTTACTTCTGTGAAAGTTTGAAAAATTCTATCTATATATTTATCTCCTAAATTTAATCTCATGTTCTTACCACCCAAAAAAGGCGGATTTCCAATAATAGCATCAGCTTTTACCCATTCACTAAATAAAGCATCCTGACAAACAATATTATTATCCAAACTATCCAAAGGTAACGCAGGTTCAGTTAACTGTAAATTATCAATTGCAATCTTTCGCGCTATCATCAAAGTCACCCGCGCTAATTCCACTGCAAAAGGATTTGTGTCCATCCCATAAAATTGCAAAGGTGTCACCAAACCCATCTGCATTTGTTTATCTTTGGATTTACTTAAATTTTGAATTTTTTCTAACAACAATATTTCAATTCTTTTTAATTCCTGATATGCTAAATAAAGAAAATTACCAGAACCACAAGCAGGATCTAAAACGCGATAACTTTGTAATTCTAATTGCAGTGCAGAAAGTTCTTTAATAGTATTTGCCGCTTCGATTCTATCTTCCCAATAGCGGCTAATTGTGGGGCGAACAATTTTCATAATATCCGCTTCCGATGTATAATGAATACCTCTAGCGTGACGTTCTTTTTTATCTACTGTTCCTTCAAATAAATTCCCAAAAATCGCCGGACGAACTTTACTCCAATTTTCTCGCGCTGAAACATCTAAAAAGTTTAATTCTTCTCTAGTTAATTCTATAGGATGAATAACTGAAAATAACCCACCATTAAAAAAATCTATACCTTGATAACGTCCTGCTGGTGTAATTCTCGGTTGATTCATTTCCCGAAATAAACCACCCAAAACATCATAAGAACTTTCTCCTTTCATGCAATTTTGCACACAGGAAATAAACATATCACGGGGTAAAAGTTGTCTATCTTCTGCAAACATAGCTAACACACACTGCAAAATAAAACGCTGTGCTTTTAACTTTTTAATCCCTCTGTTTTCTAATTCTAATAATAATTCTCCCATGCGACGAGCGGCGCGTTCTGTCACCTCTACTTGGTTATTTTGGAATACAGGGGTTTTTTGCCCTAATTCCATAAATGCCAATGCTCCAGCCCGTTCTGGTAGTTGTTCTAGGTGAATTTTATCTACAGGTGTATCTAATTGAATATCAAAATCAAAAATCCAGAATTGATCAAAATTGCATAAAATTACATATTTAGGACGATTGGGGACTAACCGAGTCCAATAATCAAAAGCTTGGGAATAATGTTTATTTAGGTCTTCTCCCCGTTTTTTCATTTCAATTAAAACGCGGGGTTTCCAAACTAAATCAGCGAATCCTGTTTTGCCAGTTTTACTACTTTTTTTAATAGCTTCTTCATAAGTTGCACCAGCTTCTAAAGCACCTTCATGACCAAAAGCACGAAAAAAGCAGTCGAGAAATGTTTGTGCTTCCTTGCGTTCTTGTCCGGTGATATGTTGTTGGCAGAATTGCACGAATTTAGATAAACTTTCTGGTGTAGATGATGCCATAGTCGTGAGTTAAAATATTTTATTTTATAGTATTTTATACAATGATATAGCGGTATGCACTTGAATAAGATACATCATAGTCCCCTCCTCGCTTGCGGGGAGGGGGTTGGGGGTGGGGTTCTTGTATCTCACTCAACCGACAACCGCTATAGCATTTAATTTTTGGTTCATCATAATTACTAAATTACCACCTTAAAAAATAATCCTGCTGTTATTATTGCCAGGTGCAGAAATACAATCGAATCCCCACAACTGGCACAATTTATTATTGCCACTCCCTAACTTTGTTTATGACTATCAAGTAACGCATGATGAGAAAAAATTCCCTTCTGTTTCAAATTAGTAAATTCAATAGCAGCATTGATTAAATCCTGTTGTTCTGCGTTTAAATTCAGGACTTCTAAAGCTTGATTTAGGTTACTACCAATATGTAATTCATGAGCAAGTTGTGTCCGTTGCAAAGAATCCAAAACTGCCAAAATCTCTTGATTTCTTCGTTGTCGTATAGCTTGGAGTTTTTGCCGTTCCTGGGGAGTCAAATCATCAATAGAAAATGCAATAATGTCGCTAGTATCTTCGCCGTATGAAGTGAATATTACTTGAGGAGAAGTAAAAAAGTTATTTGCTGATGCCGCAGTAACTCCGGGAAATAAAAAATTACAAGCAACAACTAGCAATAACACCAACAACCGTTTTGTCAATTTAATCATCATGTTGAGAAAAACCTAAATCAGATTCAAGGCTGGGGCATAGTTAAGCCCTTATCATTTTCCTACTTATTAGGTAATACCATTTTTCAGAAAAATTGATACATATCATTTCTCCTAGCCCTTGTATGTTAGCGGCTTGAATTACTTTTATATGTTTCAAATTTAAAGTAAATAGGCATAAACTAATTAGGGGCTGAACAAATTTTACCAATGACTAATGACCAATAACCAGCCTTCAGACTGTCTCTATATTGGGGGTGGGGTGGGGGAGATAATGTTTTCTCTATGACTAAACTCAGGAATTGATAATAAAGAAAAATATATAAGACACATTAATATTATGTTCTTTTATATTTCCCGACTCAACGCTATCATCAAGGTCATTGCCAGAGGTGATAGTCATGAGTGAACAAGTATTAGAAACAGCAGCATTGACCACCGTTACTCAAGATAGCGAAATCGATTTAGAGAGGGCTTTTCAAGAATCTCACATCCAAGACATCCTGGATAAGTTAGACCAGGAGTTAGTCGGCTTAAAGTCCGTCAAAAACAAAATCAAGGAAATGGCAGCTTTGTTGCTGGTTGACCGTATCCGTAAAAGTCTGGGTTTAACTGCCGGTGCGCCTAGTTTACATATGACATTTTTAGGCAATCCAGGCATGGGTAAAACTACTGTAGCAATGCGGATGGCAGAAATTCTTTATCGCCTAGAATATATCCGTAAAGAACACGTCATGTTAGTGACGCGAGATGATTTAGTTGGGCAGGGAATGGGGCAAACTGCACCAAAAACTAGAGAAGTTTTAAACAATGCAATGGGCGGAGTTTTATTAATCGATGAAGCTTATACTTTATACCGCCCAGATTATCCAGGAGATTTTGGTTTAGAAGCAATTGAAATTCTCATGCAGGTGATGGAAAATCAGCGAGATGATTTAGTTGTCATTCTGGCTGGTTATAAAGACCACATGGAGAGATTTTTTCACAGTAATCCGGGTATGAATTCCCGCATTGGTATACACATTGAATTTAACGATTATGGCGTTGATAGTTTAATGACTATTGCCCAATCTCTAGTCAAATCACAAAACTATTGTTTTAGTCCAGATGCAGAAAAAGCCTTCCGTGAATATTTAATTAAACGGAAGACCATGCCCCATTTTGCCAATGCTCGCAGTGTCCGCAATGCCATAGACAGAGCGCGTTTACGTCAAGCTAATCGTTTACTGAGCAGTGGCAAAAAATTAAATAAACAAGATTTAATTACTATCGAAGCAGTAGATATTCTCGCTAGTCGAGTCTTCAGAGAAGGTGTTCCCGACTGCGAACCAGAAAGTTGATTAATAATCAGATCCCCGACTTCTTTAAGAAGTCGGGGATCTTAGATCTCACTCTGATCTTTTCATCTTGTCAATTTCTCGTTGCAATTCTTCAATTTGCTGCCGCAGTTTATCGGCTTCATTTTGGGGAGTTTCAACTTTGACATTTACTGCTCCGGTAGCTGGTGTTTGCTGATAGTTACCTTGGCGAATTTGCTGATATTCTTCTGATACTGCCCAACTCCGTAAATAATGCAACCTCTCTACAGGGAAAGGGTGAGTCAGCATTACTCCTTGAGCGCCGTTATACATCAGAAATTTATATACTTGATTAAGTCCATCATCGTCCAGTGCTTGATATTTTTCAGACTGCTGGATAAATTCTTGTAAACTACATTCATTGGCATATTTGTTACTACCACCAGAGATTTTCATCATTGATGACATCACTGGGTTTAAATCATCCATCACTAGCAAAGCTGCGCGATCTGCGCTTAATTCAGCTTTGCGTCGCCATTCAAAAAAGGCATAAATCAAAGCTTGACTAACGAAGTTTCCTATGCCGAAGGTTAATTCACCAATAACGGAAGCGGCACTCATCGCCCACATCGCCATTTGAATTAAAATGGTATGACCACATTTAATATGCCCTAGTTCATGGGCCAGCACTGCCCGAATCTCGGCTTCGTTAAGTAAGTCTAGTATCCCTGTATTGACGACTATGTAAGGATTCTCTTGCCCTAAAGCATAGCTATTGGCTTGGGGATTTTGTGAAATAAATAGTGCAGGTTCGGGGTAAATGTCCAAATCTCGCACACATTCCCGAAAAATCTGGTAAATAGTGGAATATTGGCGAGGCCCCACTTGGATGGTGTTGCCCATTAGATAAACTAATTGAGGGCGTTCATAAATAAATTCCACAAATTTACGAGCGATTAAATCAAATCCCGGTAAGCTGCGTAGGGCTTGCTCGGCTTGACGATCCAGTGGATGTCTGAAGGCTTCGCTGGAAATTCCTGTGTAAGTTGGCATAATTTAGGGAATAGGGGACAGGGAACAGGGGGACGCGGGGACGCGGGGATTGGCTTTTCTCCAATGACCAATGACTAATGACCAATGACCAATGACTAATTACCAATTACCAATCACCCCTGACTAATGACAACATAATAGAAATGAGGCAGTTCGGAAAAAGTCACTTGTTATGAGATGAAAAGCGCGTGATTGAGGCAGAAGTTCATTTGTCACTACATAACTTCCTGCGATCGCAGGCGGGGTTTCCTTCTTGGCCCCATCATTTGACGATGGCCAGGTTGGTAGCACGCGCCTTGCGCTTGGGACGTAGTGCTTTAATTCAAGTAGGGGCAGTGTGTGGTTATCAAGGGCGATATCGCACAAGTTTTGTCGCCTCTGCTTTGATGTGGCATGGTCCTGTAATCATTGTTGCCACAGAAACGGTACAGCAACGCTTGCTGTTAGTAGAAATTCCCCGGTTACAGCAATGGCTACCAGCGAACAAACCGATTAGAAGTGGTGACGCTTGGCCTAACCCTGAGTTTCAAGGGCTGCTGTTAACTTCCCCAGAAGCTTGGTTAAAAGGTCAATTGGCTACTCAAAATCCATTTCCCCCACATATTCCCACAATTATTGATGGTGTTGACGATTTGGAAGATTGGGTGCGTCATCAGCTGACTAAAGATATTCAACCTCATGATTGGGAGCAATTGATGCTGGCTTGTCCCTATGAAACTGAGGTAATTCGTGAAGCCAGGATAAAACTGACACATGAACTATTCCAGCATCCAGAAAATCCCTATGAGTGTTATCTGATTTCTCAGACAGAAATCGAAATTTTACAAAGTCTGTATTCTAGTTTGGAGTCTATCAGCGACTTACCAAAGACTTGGCAAGAATTTTGGCAGACATTCCAAAACTTTACAGATGATTTTCTCTCTATCTCCCCTGCTTCCCCTCCACTATTCTGGGCTACTATTGACCGTCGTCAAGGTTTATTTTCTTTACATTATGCCCCGATTGAGTTAGGAAAAATTCTCGCTCCTATTTGGCAGCGGCAACCTGTGGTTTTAGTTGGCAGTGCTTTAGAATCGGAAACAGAGGCTCCTCTATTTCGTCAGCGTTTGGGATTGGAGGATGTAACTTGCTTGAAGTTCTCATCTGATAGTCAAGGGGAAGCTATTCAACTTTATGTACCCTATAAGTTGCCTCTACCCAATACACCAGAATTTCAAGCAGCATTTATTCACAAAGTCCGCACTTTGGTTTGTTTGAGTGCTACCGCACCGGGACTAACGGTGGTGTTAGTAGGAGATGTGCCACTTAAGTCAAGAGTGGGGGCAATTTTGGCTTCGGAATTTGGCTCGCGGGTGCAGGTAGAAAAAACTTGTTTGGATGAAAATGGTATTTTAGTAACTGGTTGGGAATATTGGCGGGAGCATCAAACTGTTTTACCTGCACCCCGGTTGTTAATGATTGCGACTTTACCTTTACCATCTCTGGAAAATCCTTTAGTGGCTGGTAGGGTGGCTCATTACAAGCGATCGCACCAAGACTGGTTTCGTCTTTATTTGTTACCCACGGCTTTGAATGAATTGCAAAGAGCGATCGCTCCTGTACGCGAAAATCAAGGTATTGTAGCTTTACTTGATAGTCGTGTGGTGAACCGCAGCTACGGCGCTCAAATTCTCGCTTCCCTCAGTCCTCTAGCCCGCTTGAACTATCTCGATCCTAGTCTGTTTTCTCAGACTAATGAGCAAGATCCTGACTGAGGTATAATAACGAACAAAAGATCAGCCCAACAGCTATGATCAACTCAAATCGTCGCGATTTCAGACGAGAGATGAAATTTCTCCACAAGATCCAGATATCACGATGTCTGGGAACATATACTAAGAACCTAAATTGAATTTTGAATTGCTAATTATGGGTGAAGCAAAACGTCGGAAAACCACACTTGGTGAACAATACGGTCAAGACACTCCCATCTTACCCTGGGTTCCCATTACTAAATCTCAAGCTGAATTATTTGTGAGTTTAACTACTCGTGGGGCGTGGATAGGTATTACCCTAATGGTTGTAGCCTGGGTCACTATCCGTTTTATCGGACCTGCTTTCGGTTGGTGGCAAATAGTAGATTAACAATCTCCGTTTTTGTATACGCGGAGATTTTGACTACTTTTACTCTTTGACCAGGCTTCTCTAGGAGACGCTACGCGAAAGCCTACACATAGTTTACCAGAGATGTGATATAGCAGGTGACAGGTGATAGGTGACAGGTGACAGTGTGAGAAATGTTTTGGTGTATAGGTTTTATCAATGGCTTACGCCGTGCGTTAGCACTACAGTTGTTAACCGTGTTATCCGAACCATCTTGGCAGTTGCGACAGCGGTTTCTGCTCTTATGAGGTGCATCTTAGCCCCCTCATCGCTTGCGGGGAGGGGGTTGGGGGTGGGGTTCATGTACCTCATAACACCGGGAAGTGCTGTATATCAAGTTTGTTTAATTACTCATAATTCCAAACTCTCCACGTCCCCGCGTCCCCGCGTCTCCCGTCAATCCTACCCTTTTTGTGCTGAGGAAAATTAATGTTATATTTTAACTCAGCACTGTTTCCGTAATGTAAAGAAGAATTTCACTACACTATAGATAGAAGCAAAAATCCGAAAAGTCGCGCTAGAGTAAATGAATACCTTGAATCATGCTTCAAACTGCCTATAAAACTGTAATATCGAGCTTTTCCGTAGTTGACTAGCACCAGATTTGAGTTACGCTGAAGGCGGATTGCTGTAAGTAAGAGGCGAAAATGAGATAAATGTCTAAAGACAATGTTAATTTTAGGGATTATACCTGAAATTATAATCTTGCAAATTGAATAGTTTGATACGACATATATGATCGTTATCCACTACCCTAAGCAAGGTGGCCAATTAAAGACTTTACTGTTCTTTAGTAATTGTAATGAATAGTTTACAATATCAAAGAATGGCAAAATCTAAAGAAAATATAAAAGAGACTCAAATGACTGTGGTGTCTGGAGGAAAAAAGTGTTTCTGAGACTAGCACATCAACATAGACAATTTGTCCAAGACTTGGTAATGAACCTGCAAGCCTTGGCGATAGTATTAGAGCGGAGCGGCTATTTGGCTTCCTGCTATACCTGTGGCGACCAAATGAATAGTGCTTCATTTATGGTGAGCTTGGGAGACAGCCACCTAATCCGCTTTCTAGTATCAGATTACGGAATTACTTGGACTGAAATGCGGGATGACCGCGAGCTAATGAAATTAGAAGGTGCAGAGGCAATTAACCAATTGCAGGAACTAGCAAATCTTGTCAAGCAATCCATGCAAACTTCAACAAGTAATAAAACCCTTGCCAAGAAAAGCTAAGTTGTTAAAATCGATGGCAAATGGGTTGTACTTGTTGGTAATTGGGAAAAAGGTAATAGTGACTTGATTCGTGAACACCTATTACCTATTCACCATTACCAGAAAAAGACGGTTTTTTTACTGATTTGTCAAGTGTTTTTCAGCGTCTGCTAAAATCTAATGGGGAGGAATTAAACCTATTACCCATTAATCAGAAAAATTATTCGGTAGCTTGTAAAAGTTGCTACTCAAAAGATTTAAGATGTCTGAAGAAACACCAAATCAACCACAACTACCACCAATTAGCGCCATTGACAGGGTGACAAAAGCGGAATTTGATAATTGGTTTGAATATCCTGTCCGAGTGCAACCTCACCACACCGATTATGGAGGCATTGTTTGGCATGGTACTTATTTAACTTGGATGGAAGAAGCGCGGGTAGAATGTTTGCGCTCCATCGGAATTGAATTTGCTGATTTAGTAGCTTTAGGCTGTGATTTGCCTGTTGTAGAATTGACGGTACGCTATCATCGGTCACTTCAATTAGGAATGATGGCACTGGTAAAAACCCGTATGGCTGAAGTAACGGGTGTCAGAATTAATTGGGATTATAAGATTGTTTCCACTGATGAGCAGCAATTATATCTGACTGCCCAAGTGACGCTAGTTGCATTAGACCGTGAAAGAGGTAAAATTATGCGTCAGCTACCTCCTACATTTAAAGATGCATTGGCTAAGATTACTACATCACATAAGTAATCTATTAAAAATTTAAAATTAATACTCCTGAACTGGGATTAATTACGTACAGATGTTTGGGAAATATTTTGAGTAATTTCAGCTAGTTTCTGCCAAATATCTTGGGGTGTAATTCCAAAACCAAAGTATAATAAAACCACTATCGCTGCAAAAGTAACAGCAGTTTTGATGGTGGTTTTTACTAATTTCCAAAGTATAACAAATATTATCCAAGCGACTATTAAAGTAATGATCATAATATTACATCCTTGAAAATCTATGCTGTCAAATTAAGCTATTTATTATAGGCGAAAATGTCAAAATAATGTAGTTGATTCATGAAAATTTTATTAAACTTTTATTGTGATTGTAAGTTAAGTTAAATACAAAAATCAAAACTTTTGAAAATCATGAAAATTATTTCCCTGAGACTGAAGAATCATTTTTTAGGTTGGGATTTTGATGAAGTTGATTTTGGATATTGAAATTTAAAAATCATTTAACATCAACATAAATCTCTTTACCATATTTCTTATATTCATCATCAAGATTGTATAAGATATTGCGAATTTGTTGACGAATTTCTCTAGCAGGTTCTAAACAATCTCGTTGATAATCTTGTAAAGTTAATTGTAAGTGGGGATAAAGGATTTTTAAAAAACCTGATGCTGTTTTAAGAATTGCTTTTTCATCTCTAACTGTAATAGTTTGATGAGCAAATTGAGTATGTTGTTCAGCATATTGATAAAAACGATTATCTCTTCTTAAAGATAATAATGCTTCTCCGAAAAAGTCCATTTTTAAAACGATTTGATTAGCGATCATATCTCTTTGAAATTTGGGAATTTCCCAACCGGGTAGAATACCAGAGAAGCGATCTAAAAATGCGGTTTCTGAGAAAAAATTACGTAAATTCTTCATTAAATTATATCTATTTTTTGGACGTTGATCTTCATCTAGTTCAATGTTACCTAATAATACTAAAGAACAATCACTAGCAATCGGAATATCAGAAAACCCTGAACGATTATAACTTCCATTAGCAAGATAAGTTTTTAATGGCCCAATAATTTCATCAGGATTGTCAAATGTTAAACTTTGAATTTCATCTAAAACAACTACATCATAACGTCCTAATAAACCAACTTCTTTAGTTTTTCCATCAATAAATAATTTAGCAGGAGTGATTTTACCTCCACTGACTACAGAAACTTTATTATTAATATTTTCATAAACAAAACTTTTTCCTGTTCCTTTAGGTGCTAATTCCATAATATGATAATTAGATTCGACTAAGGGAATTAACCTAGTTAACATCCATGTTTTTGAGCGATAGTTATAATTTGGATGTTCAGGATTATAACCCATAGAACAAAACATTAAATCTCGCCATTGTTCTGTGGTAAAATGAGAACGACATTCTGCATATTCTTGTAGATCAACTTCCGATGATTGGAAAGGATCAAAATCAGTAACAGATACTTTAAAATTACCGTTGACATTGCTTTTCAGACGCAAAGTAATTTTACCCCATACTCCTTGTCTGAGTAATCTTTGATAACGTTCTACAATATCTGTGGAAATTTCACAGTCTGAAAAATTTAAAGCGGGAATATTTGCTAAAGGTTCAGGAATTTGTTTAGAGTTTGAGTCTAATTTTATTCTTACTTGTAATAGTGCAATTAATTTATGGGTTTGTCCTTGAATAAGTTTAAATTTAATCACTTCTTGATCATCTTTTTTAGGAAAAGCTTTCTGCAGGAAATCATTAACTTTATTTAATTCTAAATCGTTTAAATTTCCCATTCCAGGAACAATTTTATCTATTAACCACTCAAGGACAAAACTAGGAATACCTAAATTATTTAGTCCATTTGAGCGTTTTTTATCAATACTTAATGATTGAAATACTTGATTAACTAAATCATGAACAGAATTAGAAGTCATCTAAACCTCCTTGAAAACCACTATTATAGATTTGTTGAATGGTAACGAATGATTCTGAATCAATTTTTGATTCTCCTGAATCATCATGATTAAACCTAAAGGTTAGTTTACCACTTAATCGCTTTGTGATTTTATTTTTGTCTGGTGGTAATTTAGGATATTCACTAATTATCATTGGATGAATAATTTTATCATGAGGAGGAATAGTAAACTCTGGAAGTTCTACATTTTGAAAATTGGGTAACTCATTAATAGTTAAATGCAGATTATTCAAAGTTATGGTATCATAGTTATGAATTATAATGGTTAATTCTCCTGGTTTTAAACCTTCACATTTACCTACACAATTAACTATTACAGTTTCAGTAAAAATGTTAGTCAGTTCTTTAGGTTCTTTTTGAAAAACGGCAATATTAATGTTAACATCCTGTTCATTATTTAGTCGTGGTTGTTTTTTCTCAATAATTAAATCTAATTTATTCCATACTCTTAACCATTCTTCTGTCCAATTACAAAGTGCTTTACCTTTAATCCAATAATGATCATGTTCCAGGGTAAAATGTTTTAACCATTCTACTTCTGTAGTAATGAGAGTATAGTTATGATAGGGTTGATATAATCCAGTAGGATCTAAAATAACTTTAATCATTAATTTTCCCCTGGATTATATAGGTATTCTGCTAATTTTATATATAATTTTTGTTGTCTTTCAGAAGAAAGTTGTTGAAATAAAGTGATGATTTGATTTTCGATTTGGTTTTCTTGACATTCCTTTTTTTGACTTTCGTTTTGAATCTCTGTCAATTTATGCTTAATTCTTTCTAATGTTAAATTCGCATCATCTTGTTTTTTGATGGTAGTTTCTTCTGGATGGGTATTTTCTAAGATAATATGATTTAATTGTTCTATTATTTGCTGAATCTGTTCTGAAAATTCTGGTTTAGTAAAACGGTTTTGTTGTTGACTAACTTCATTGTATAATTCCAGTGCTTGATTTTTGGTTATTCCTCTGAGTCTTTCTTCCCAAATTGCGATTTCTTGGACTAAATTTTGAGATTTAGTTTCAATGTCATTAATTATTTGCTGATAACGTGATTCTTGTTTGACAACTTCATTAGTTAACTTTTCAATCTCATTAATAGTATCAATGTAATCCTGTTGAGTTGCATTATTACTCAGAGTTTTATAAAGAATTTCAATTTTATCTAAAGATAGTTTAATTTCTGATTGATATTGAATATCAGTTAGTTTCCTATTAGCAACTTTAAGAGAGTAATTTAAGGTATCGAGTAAATGTTGCGGTAAGGAAACTTGAGTAATTTTTTCAATTGCTGTTTGAACTTCAACTTGATAACCTCCAAGTTCTTGTTCTGTTTTCAAAGATTCGGATTTTTCACCTAATTGTTCAACAACTTCATTAATTTTATCTAGGACATTTTTTAAAGCATTAGTGTGACGTTGCTTTTGTTGTTGAGTAGCATAAATAATATCTGATATACCAGATAATACTGATGATTTCGAGTTATTTACTAAATTAAAAGTTTTTGGTTTTTCTAATTGTATTTGCAGATGAGGATAAATATTTATCAACGTTTCTAGGTTGACATCATCAGATAAATTTTCTGCTGTTTCTATTGGTTTAAACCAAGCATCAATTTTTTTGATTCCCGCTAATATTTGTTCTCTTTTAGGTTTTATCGCTTGCAATTGTATTTGATCAGGATCAGCAGAATTGATAAATAGATCAATTTTTTCAATTAATTTTTGTGCTTGGTTATAATCGCATCTTTCTGGTATGTCTGGACATATAACTGGTTGACTACGAATTAACTGAGGTTTTTTCCCAGAGTTTAAAATCCATTCATTGACAAAATCTTTAGGTTTATCAAATACATTAGTTGTTACCCAATCTTTGATGGGTTTTTCTTCAATTAATACTTGTTCTTTCTTAGTTTTGGGAATACCAAAGTTTCCTTTTAGCGTTACTTCAGCACGATGATAAGATATCCATCCTACAAATAGCATTGTAAAGGTATATTCATTATACCCAAAGGGAGGTTTAGATAATTCTTGAAAAATTTTATCTATATTAATAGATGTTTTTTGTTTATTTCCTAATGCTGTTAGTTCATCTATTTTATTCCATGCTGTTATCACATTTTTATTAGTGGGAATTTGCACAGAATATACAGAATATTTTTGAGAAGCTGTTTTAAATAATCCCCAACTATTAACAAATACTTGAGTAATTAAAGTTTGATCAGATTGATTTAAAAAGTTATTTGTACTGGAATTATTGTCCAATAAATATCTAGATAAAGATCCAATTATTCTGTTTCCAGTTGAATTTTTTAAAGCAATTTTATCACATCTACCAAGAGGTGGTACAAAACAATAAAGATTTTGTAACAGATGACTAACAATAGCTTCTGGATCTTGTTTTTCAGCAGTGGTTAATTTATCTAATTGAAAACAATGATAAGTACAAGAATTAATTACTTCTTGAATTTCTCTTTTGATTTTATCTTGCAATGCTTTACTTAATTGTTGTAAAGCTGTTCCCGCTTCCTGTTTTTCAGCAGTGGTTTTTCTTCTGATAATGTCTAGTTTTAATAAATCAACACAAATCTCTCGCACGGGTTTATTAGGAATAGCAACAGCAATACTATCTTTATGTTTAGATTGAGAAATTAGCTGATTTACTTTGGTGCGAATATATTGTATTTCTTCAATAGTCTCCGCTAAAACATAAGCAAAAATTCCTTTTCCTGCTGAGTTTTCTATAGTTTTGTAACCGGATAAAGCTTGTTCAAATTCTACTATGCTATAAAATTTATATTCAAAAAACCATTCATCATTTAAAAGTTGATTATTGTCCATAAAAGCTGTTCCTTCAATTTTATCAGATTGCAGATAAGTTATAACTTCTTTTTGACAATGGTTAACAGCTAAATTAACTGAAATTTTATCAGCTTGTTTACTTGTTTCTTCTGCTATTTCTTGACTAATTTCTAGTAAGTTACTACCAGCATAAAAACGGTAGGTATTATCTCCAGAATTGAAGTAAATAATTTTTCTGTCTTGGGTGAGTTTATCTAAAGTTTCTTTTGTTTGTTTTTCTGATAAACCTGTTAATTCACTAAGAATAACATCATGTTTTTCTGATTCTGGTTTATACAGTTTATTTTGACTGACATAAAATAGAAAGATAGCTTTTAAAACAACAATTTCATTTTCTGTTGCAGATGCAGCTATGGTATCATACGCTTTTTGATATTCTGAATAATGATGATAAAATTCTGGTTGAGAAAAGTTATTTTCAAAAGCATCAACTAAAGAAATTGCAGGAAGATAGTTTAATTTACCATTTTTTTCTACTGGTTGAGAGTTAATAAAGTTTTTTACATCTTCTTTGATATATTGAATTGCTGTTCTACCTTGAGTGAAATCTAAGTTACAAAGCAAATAAATATTCAAAGGATGAAGGGGAAAACAACCAATAGTTAAAGTGTTATTAAATTCCTGTAAGCTCCAACCTCTTTCTCGATAAATATTAATTCTCTGTTCATGAGATGTTCTACTATCAGCTAATAGTGTATTATTCCAAGTTTGAAAAAATTGATTCCATAAATTACTATTAATTTGTTGTTCTAATAAACCTTTAATTACTAATTCTAAACTAGAAATCGGTTCATAAGTACTTTCAGCAATTTCTAGACGAGAAGCAAGTTTTTTGTAACCATCTGCTGATTGAATTGGAACTGATTTTAGTGGTCTAATTTGAGTAAAACAAACTAAAGCTAGTTTACTTTTATTGTTTTCACAAATATTAGTAATGCTTTGTAATGTAAGTCCTCCTGAATTAAACGAATCCTTAGCCCACGCTTGTAAATACGCATTTAGTTCATCAAATAAAATTAAAATTCCTGCATATTTTGCATTTTCTCCAGAACATAATTTATTGATTAATTCTGCTAATATTTCTTCGATTTTCAAATCTGTATCAAAGTCAATTGCAAATCCTTTATTTAGTTGTCTGCTAATTTCTTTAACAGTAGAAATTACGCGATAATTATCTTTCTCTAATGAATCAATAACACTGTAAAAATCTCCAAATTGGTTTCCTGTTGTTTCTAAGAAATGATTAACTTGATTAATTTGTTCTTCGGTTAAATTGTATAAATATTCCAGGGGTTTTTGACAAAGTTGTTGTGCTAATGAATTGGTAACACCTTCATTTTCTAATGTTTGACGCAGAGATTTTAAGAATGTTTGTCTTAAATCGATTCCGTCATCGCCACTAATACAAATTACTAAATGTTTAGGATTACGTCGTTTATAAGCTGTTAATTCTTCTAATTTTTCTATATCATTTCCCGATGCAATTTTAATTTGATTTAATATTCCTTGAATTTCAGAACTATCTAATAATTGTTTAAAATAGTTAGCTGCAACTAAAGCAAAATGAGATTTACCTTTACCATAATCTTGAACAAATAAATGAATGTTTGAACTATTTGGACTTTGATAGCTTTTTTGAATTTTATCCAATACATCTAATGTGGAATGATTAAAAACAAATCCTTGACATAAAAGTAAGTTTTTTTTAGCATCAGCCATCATACCAAAGTTAACGGCATTAGCTACCATTCCTGATTCATTAATTTTTACTATTTGATTAAGTTGCATAGTTTTATATCCCTGGTATATGATTTATATCGTTTAGGGTTTGGGCTAAAGCCCAACTACGGACTTGATACGTTTTTTATCCCAATTAGGTGGAATAAATTTAGTAGGGAGTAAAATCCATAAAATGCTGTCTAAATGTCTTATATCTCCCAGCTTTTTCCAAAATAAACTAATAGGAGATGAGGGTTTACTATAAAGATAGGATATTAAAATATCTAAGTCTTTTAAGATCAGAACTTTTTTACTATTATTAGCACAAATTTCTTTAATAGCATCTAATTCATCATCTAAATTTTCATTCAAAATTAGATATTTTTGTTTGCTGTTAATACGACTAATTAAGTTATCACGATAACTGATAATTTGAGCGTTATTGTTAAATGCAATCTGAACAATTTCGGCATTATGAGGATTATCCCACAATATTAAATGAGGGTAATCTGTTGGTTTTGCATCTTGAAGTGATAAATTATTGATTGTTACCATAAGCTTTTTCTAATAATTTGATAGGTTGATCCCAACGACAAATAATTTGATAGGGTGCAACGGTGCGTCTTTGTTCTATAATTCCCAAAGATTCCATCCTATTCAGATGTTGTTGTAAAGTTTCAGATTGAATACCTAAAACCGGGATAATTCCCATCTTTTGAGAGAAAATATCATCAGTTAATACAGAAGTTTCCTGATTAAAATCTCGTTCCCAAAGTTTAGCCAGGAAATAACCAATTAAATAATCATTAGGAAGTTTTGTTTTTCCGGTTTGATATTTGTCGGTTTTAATTTCTTGGATAATTTGACAATTAGCTAATGCTTGTGGTTCAGTATAAGCTCTTAAAATATATTTGAATCTTTCAGGAATTACTTTAGCAGGTTCTTCAAATATAGAAATACTATTTTGAAATAAATCATTTTTACTAAAAGTTGGATTTTCAGGGAGAAAAGTATAAATAAAATAAGTCCATCCTCCCCATTCCGCCGGGTTTTCTGGTATTTGCTTTAAACCTTCATTACCAAAGCTTAAATAAAAGTGCATTAACCAATCTGTAATATTTGATTTTAAAGAAAAATCATATTTTAAAACTATTTTTCCTTCTGGGCTGAGATAATTATCTTTAACTAAACCTGCTCTAGTTGCCCAACTTTTAATTTTGCCAACTTTGGCATTACCTAAACCTGTTTTTGTCATCAGGTTTTCTAAAGTATCTTTTAAACCTTTTTCTTCTGAAGCTGCTTCTAGTATTCTTTTAATTTCTTCTTTTTTGAGGGAGAAGTTACCGTTGAAATGCAGTTGCATTTTAGCCATAGTCTATCCAGTATTCGGTAATATGATATTTTCAGTGATATTACTTAAAAAAATGGTTGCACTCGCAAATAAAAACTGCTATTTGTATTTGGGTTTAACTGCGGTGGCAATATTTTCAGTCTTGTTTAAGTGCTGACTGTATTATAGTGTATATAATGACGTTTTAGTAATCTGAGATCCCCGAATTTTCTTTGTTGCTGTCAAAAAATTTTCAGCTAATGTCAGAAGTCGGGGATCTAATATTTACCCTACAGAAATTATCTGTGGCTGAGTTGCTACCTTTTCCATAGCTGTGAAAACTTCTTGCCTAGCCCATTTATCTGCTGCCAAAATGTCATCTAAAGAGGGATTTTGTTTGTTATCATTTTGATGACTTTCGCACACAAATTCAATACACTTAGGAATATCCAAAAAGCGAATTTTCTCTTCTAAAAATAACGCTACAACTTGTTCATTAGCAGCATTTAACACCGCAGGCATAGAACCAGCAGCCCTACCAGCAGCGTAAGCTAACTGCATACAAGGATACTTTTGATGATCCGGTTCACGGAAAGTTAAATCACCAGATTTTACTAAATTCAATCTTTCCCAATTAGTGTAAATTCGCTCAGGCCAAGATAAAGCATAAAGCAGAGGTAAACGCATATCTGGCCAACCAAGTTGAGCTAAAACCGAAGTATCTTGTAACTCTATTAAAGAGTGAATAATACTTTGAGGATGAATGACAATTTCGATGTTATCGTAATCTACACCAAATAAATAATGAGCCTCAATTACTTCCAAACCCTTATTCATCAAAGTTGCCGAATCTACGGTGATTTTTCGTCCCATTGACCAGTTAGGATGTTTAAGAGCATCAGCAACTTTTACTTCTGCTAACTTTTCCACAGGCCAATCTCGAAAAGCACCACCGGAAGCGGTAAGTAATATCTTTCTTAAACCATCTTTGGGAACACCTTGCAGACATTGAAAAATGGCAGAATGTTCAGAATCTGCTGGTAAAAGTTTGACACCGTGTTTTTCCACCAACGGTAAAACCACAGGAGCGCCGGCAATCAGGGTTTCTTTGTTTGCTAAAGCAATATCCTTACCTGCTTCAATAGCCGCAATTGTCGGTAATAGCCCAGCGCAACCAACAATACCAGTAACAACTGTTTGGGCATCGCCATAACGAGCAACTTCTATCACTCCCGCTTCACCAGCAAGTAAAATAGGTTGGGGATTTAAATCTTTGATTGCTTCCCGAAGTTCTGGTAATTTCTCAGCAGCAGAAATAGCAGCGATTTGGGGGCGAAACTGGCGAATTTGCGCCGCGAACAACTCCACATTCCTTCCAGCAGCTAATCCGACGATTCGGAATTTATCTGGGTGTTCAGAGACGATATCTAAGGTTTGAGTACCAATTGAGCCGGTAGAACCAAGTAAAGTTATAGCTTTCACAATTATTTAATAATTAACGGTAATTTTAAATATAAATTGCTTCGGCTACTAATTTCCCGATTTTTTGAGAACAGAATTGATATCGCTATCTATAATCTGGCTACAAGAACCTGGCCGCTTATAGATACAAGTTTCTTGCCAACATTTCTGCAAAGTATAGTCTTGATATTGAGATGGTATGGAACGATTGCCAATAATGTAGTTAAAACCTGCTTTTAGCTCTTCAAAATCTGCTGCTTTTTCAACTTGATATATGGGAACATCCCGGTGAAAATAGGTATACCCTCCTGATAAAGCCCAATTAACACCCCAAAGGCCAAGACCACAAACAGTATTTTCTGTACTTAAGCTTTGTAAGGCTAGTAAATTATTAGTTGTAGCATACAAATGTGTATTTTCTAAGTTAGTACCAAAAGTAGAAAAATTCAAAGGATTATAAATATTAAATCGGCTGAGGAGAGTTACAGAAGTGGAAGTCCAGAGGAATACACAAAGTAATATTGCTATGACTTTTTTTCCATGTGAAACCCATCTGTGGGAAAAGTTTAAAATTAATAAAACTAATTCTGCTGTTCCTATTCCTGCTAATATCATCACCATTGGTAATGCAGGATAAATAAAGCGATATTCTTTATGAGCTAACAAACTATGAGACAAAATAATAATTAAAGCTGACCATGCCAAAATAGGAATACGACGGGAACCTAAAAGAGCCAGAATAACTATAGGTATAGAGAACCAAGACCAAGTTTTCAGCAAGAAAATAAAGTATTCATACCAAGGAGAAACTCCATAAAGTTTACTTCTACCTTCAACAATATTCACCCAAATATTTAACCAAAAAGATTGAAAAGGATAAGTCCAAGTAAAGGCATCAACAGTTCCAAATATTAGCATAGGGGCGATGATACCTAAGATCATTGGCAACCATTTATTACGCCAATCTTTTCTACAAATGTAAATTATAATAAAAGCAATACAAGGTAAAAAGTGGATTCTTAATGCTAGAGATATTCCTAACACACATCCTGATAAAAATAGACGCTTTCTGGTTGTAAGTAAATTTTTTTGAACTCCTAAATAAACTCCAGGTAAGAGAAAATGTGTTGCTACGACTTCGGTAAAAGCTTTGGGAGAAAAGTAGATTAGTTCAAACCAAATAGTACAAATAGCGGCACAAATCAAGGCTGTAATTGTTCCTCCTATCTTTTTTCCCCATAAATATGCGACTAAGATATTACTTAGAGAAAGTAGAGATAAAAATAAATTAACTCCTATTAGATATCCAGTAGAACCTTCTCCCAGCCACGAAGTTAGACGCATAATAGCTGCGAGAATTCCTGGTAATACCCAGGAACGAATACCGTCTCTAAATTCCCAGGTAACAATACCGTTACCAAAAGCAAGCCGGTGTGCAGGTTCTAGGGTTTGAAAAATTTCATCAGCCCAAAATATATTGGGGAATTTTAAAGCCATACCAGCGCGCAGTATTAATGCGAATATAATGAGGATGCCTAATAATAGGTTATCTAATTTAAAATGACGATTCATCTTTTTGATGATGAGAGGAAATTATTATAGAATACTATCAGCAAACAAGACTTACTGATTATTTTCGGGTTCAGATTCCACAACTTCAAATTTTACTTTATTGTATAAATCTTTTAAGCAAATCTCAAAAGGCACTGTTTCCAGTGATATGTTTTCATCTTCCAGATATTCCTCTGGGGTGTAATATTGTTTTTCTGTTATTTGCATATTTTTGATGAAAAAGCTATGTATGTTAATTTAACATATTAGTAGTATCGCTTGTGTTGTTATCTATATTGTCTGAAAGTTCTACATTATACATTATTATAATTAATTGGTGGTGAAATCAATGTAAATCCTTTGGCTTCTCCTATAATTTTACTTTGATTTAAATTCATTTTCTCCAAAGTCTTATTATCCACTAACAAATAAGATTTCTTAGACAACATTTCCTGCAACACCGAAATAGGAACAGCAACTACTTTACAATCGCTATAAAAATCTAAACTAGGACGATTATAAGCAAAAGAAGTATAGATTGTTGTTCCCGCTGGAATATGTTTACGAATTAATGCAGCAACTGGTTTAACTGGGAACGCTTCATTTAACTCCCATATCCATGAATGGGAACTCATTAACAACAATAAAACTAAATACATTCCAGCAAATAAAACAGGGATAAAGTTACGATTTCGCTTGATAACTAACCATGCAGCAATACTCATACTGATTGCTAAAATAATACTCATAATAATTAATGTTGGTTGTGGATCAGCAAAACTAAAATAGACACAACCTCCCAAACCAGCAACAGTCAAAAAAGCAAAAAACCCTCCTAAGAATTTGACATTAAACTTCCCTTGCTGCCAAATTTCACTCAAATTAGCACCAATTGCTAGAGCTAAAAATGGATATATAGGCATTACATACCAGGGAAGTTTTGTACTCATAAATGAGATAGTGCCAAAGTAAATTACTGTGCCGATAATAATCAAAGAACCCCAAGTAGTATGGCTTTTTCTCCAAGCTAAATATAACCCTCCTGGCAAAAACAACAACCAGGGAAAACCATATTTAAGTATTTCAATTAAATAGTACCAAATTGGTCCACTATGCCCTTCTACGGATTCTACCAGTCGCGCAAAAGTTTGTGATTGCAAATTTGTTTGTAAGAAATTCTCACCATAATGTTGCCATTGGGCAATATACCAAGCAATTGGTAAAGCATTTCCTAATAATATGCCCATCCATAAATATAAACTTTTGAATAAATAAAACTCTCGATTTGCTAATATAAATAAACCTGCAATTCCTCCTAAAAGCAAAACTATCATGCCTTTAGTAAGAGTAATTAATCCTAAACTCAAGCCAATTCCTAAAGCATAAATTCGCTGCTGACGTGATTTTAAAATACAAAATAATAACAATAAGAAAAATGTAATAACTGCACCATCTAACATTGCAAGTCTACCATGACGCACTACAGGTAACATCGTCATATAAACCAAAGCAGTAAATAATGCTGGTAAACTTTGGTTAAAAACTAAATTTCCTACAGAGTAAAGTAAAGGTACACCCAATGCAGTTAATATTGCACTTGGTAAGCGTGTTGTCCATTCATTTACACCACCAAAGGAATAAGCAATAGCAATTAACCAGTGTATTAAAGGTGGTTTATTATGATATGGTTCACCTCCTAAAGTGGGGTAAAGCCAAACCATTTTATCCACTGGGTTTCGCCAAATTTCACGGGCAACTTGGGCTATAGTACCTTCATCCCAATCTCGTAAAGGTAAATTTCCTAAAAATAGCAGCCACAGGAATAAAGATGCAAATAATAAACCGAATAACCAGTGTTTATTCCTCATATTTATAAATTGATTAATGGCAAAAATTGCATGATGTTTGTAACTTTTTTAAAGTCTTTAATTCTGAAATATCTGGTTTGATTTTTCCGCTATTGCCAATTGTTTTTCAGCTTGTCTTGGTTCGCTCTTTGAGCATGATCTGCGAATTACACCATCATGATAATCGAGTGCGTTACCTGAGTCTAGCTAGAAATTTTGGTCATCAAGTCTCAGTGGACATAGGAGTGAAAAAGAATGTAGAGCCGAGAATCCCTACCCAGGTCACGTTTCTATAAAGGTTCTGGATAACGCATATTTCATTTCTGGAGATGTCTAGTCTCAATAAGAGCCTGAAACATGAAACAGATTTAAATTTTGAGAAGAGTATCTAGCTTAACGACTAACTATGGCTTGATAATGGGAAACTATAATCTGTTATTTGTTGTCTACATACAGTATGAAATTCCTAAAACAACAATATGCCATTAAAAATTTAATATTTTCTTTAAGAATAAGGAATGTACTAAAAAAATAAACTACATATTAACAGTAATGCTACTGATAGTTTGTGCCGTTATTTGGAGTTAGATACTCTATTCTTCTTGGCTATTTATGTGGAATAATCATTGATTCATTATCCTACTGTGTTGACAAAAGTACAAAAGTTAGAGATTCATCACTTAAGGGGTTAGCTAAAGGCTAAGTTTTAGGCAACTCCGTATAATTTATCATGCTAGATTGCGGAATTTCTGTAACTTTGTATCGCAATTTTCATGATTACTAGTAAGCCGTTGAGTATCTAATATCTAGACAAAATGTGTTATAACCTACCGTCAGAAACCTAATTGATGGTTCAACCCTTATAGGAGCTTTGTAGTGGAACAAAATAAGTCGTTTTTTTGGCCCCAGGGAATATTAATTGCCTTGGTTTGCTTAACTGGTACTGTGGGAATTGGTTTTATGATGCTGGTTAAGCCAAATGCATCTGAAGCTCAAAGCAACCAAAATTTGAGCGTGAATGAAACCCCTGCTAATGTAGGCACTCAGGAGCGTATTGAAGAACTTAAGACAATAATGCTCAATAGCTGGCAGCAAGAAGCACAAGCAAAAGGCGTTGCACCTGATGTACCACTAAGGTTTCAAGGGGCAACTATTAAGGAAGCAAAACTCCCTCCAGAAGAAAAAGTTATTGCACTCACCTTTGATGATGGCCCTTGGCCTAAAAGTACAACACAAGTACTTGATATCCTCAAAAAGAATAAAGTTAAAGGGACATTTTTTGTCGTTGGGCAAAATGTCAAAAATTATCCCGACTTAACCAAGCGGGTAGTTGCTGAAGGTCACACCATTGCTAATCATACTTGGCATCATTGGTATCACCACATGAACCCGCAAATGGCGGCTTATGAAATTGACAAAACAACAGACATTATTTATAAAACTACAGGTGTGAAAACCAGTTTATTTCGTCCACCAGGCGGCATCATGACTAATGGAGTAGCCGGTTACGCCAGAAATAATAAGTATGCAATTATTATGTGGTCTTCTGACTCAGTAGACTACTCTCGTCCATCTGTACCAAAATTGATTAATAATATCTTTAGGGCTGCAAAACCAGGCGGTATCGTATTAATGCACGATGGTGGTGGCGATCGCACTCACACTGTCAAAGCTTTGCCAGAAATTATCAATAAGTTCCGTAAGCAGGGTTATAGGTTTGTTACTATCCCCGAACTTTTAGAACTACAAGATAAAAACCAACAGCTAGTTGCTAACAAGAAGTAATTACAGCAGAATTCAGGAGTCAGTAGGGGCGTATTGCAATACGCCCCTACTGAATCCTGAATTCTGCTGTAATTAC
>NZ_LZQD01000001.1:943311-944268 GCF_001858025.1 Trichormus sp. NMC-1
AAGACTGGCGAATGTGTCTAGGTTTCAATTTTGATTCTGTACCGTATGGCTACGCCACGCAAGCTATCGGCTGACGCTCACGGCGAAGCCTCATTGATCTGCAATCTGCTGTAAGTAAATCACCCATTTTCAGGGCGGGGAAACCCCGCCCCTACGGATTAAACAGAACTTAGTTGTTTTTGTTCTGTTTCCGATTCCAGATTAGCTTCGGGACTGTCGGCTTCAGAAGGTGGGACTAATTGCCAGAACTTGGGTAAATATTCTTCCCAATTTTGGATAATTAGCTTCGCTTTGGGTGAACCAGTGCGATCGCAATGAGTTTTAATTAACTCATAAAGTTGTTTCGCACCTGCGTCTGTCATTACCCGCTGGGTTTTGACAATAGCTTTGTTGACTAATTCCGGGAAAGAACCATCTTCATCTAAGAAATATCCCAGTCCCCCAGTCATACCTGCACCTACATTCCGTCCTACTTTACCAAGGACAACAATCACCCCACCAGTCATGTACTCGCAGCAATGATCCCCAGCGCCTTCAATGACGGCTGTACCTTTAGAATTACGTACAGCAAAGCGTTCTCCGGCTAAACCGTTGGCAAATAAGACACCACCGGTCGCACCATAAAGACAAGTATTGCCAACTATCACATTTTGTGCTGGGTCATAAGTAGCTTCTGCTGGGGGTTTAATGATAATTTCTCCACCATGCATTCCCTTACCTACGTAGTCGTTAGCTTCACCGGTCAGAGTTAAGGTTAAACCAGGCAGATTAAATGCGCCAAAGCTTTGCCCGACACTTCCCAGGAAATTGAGGTTAATTTGCCCCTCAAAGCCGCTATCACCGTATTGGGAAGCTATAGCCCCGGCTAATCTTGCACCCACTGTTCTATCAGTGTTGACAATAGAAATCGTCTTGTTGACAGTAGTTTGATTCTTGATTGCGGCTTGAATATCGGCA
>NZ_LZQD01000001.1:944736-1259304 GCF_001858025.1 Trichormus sp. NMC-1
GCTTGAATATCGGCATCAGCCAGTAATTGGTCATCCACAACTGCGCCGTTGCTGTGAACTTCTTCATGCACCAACCAGCTACGGTTTTCTTTTGCGTCTGGGAGCTTAGTTAAACAATCTAAATTCAAAGCTTGGGTTTTGGTGAGATTGACATGAGAACGCACTGTTAACAAATCTCCCCTCCCAATCAATTCTGATAGAGAACGATAACCCAGCCTCGCTAACAGACTACGGACTTCTTCTGCGACAAAATAGAAGAAATTAACAACGTGTTCTGGGATACCGCTAAACCGTAAACGTAGTTCTTCTTTCTGAGTAGCAACACCCTTGGGACAAGTATTTAAATGACATACCCGCGCCATAATACAGCCTTCAGCAATCATGGCGATTGAACCGAAACCGAACTCCTCAGCGCCCATTAATGCAGCGATGAGAACATCCCAGCCACTCTTGAGACCGCCATCTACTCGCAGGATAACGCGATCGCGCAAACTATTTTCCATCAACACCCGATGGACTTCACTTAATCCGAGTTCCCACGGGCTACCAGCGTGTTTAATAGAACTCAAAGGTGATGCCCCAGTACCGCCATCATGACCAGAAATTTGGATAATATCAGCGTTGGCTTTGGCTACACCAGCCGCAATAGTACCAATTCCAATTTCTGCGACTAGCTTCACGGAAACTTGTGCTTTGGGGTTAATTTGATGCAGATCAAAAATCAACTGCGCCAAATCTTCAATTGAGTAAATATCATGGTGTGGCGGCGGCGAAATCAAAGTTACACCAGGCTTAGAACGCCGCAACATGGCGATATAAGGACTTACTTTTGGCCCTGGTAGTTGTCCACCTTCACCTGGTTTTGCACCTTGGGCGATTTTGATTTCAATTTGCTTGGCGCTGGCTAGATATCCGGGAGTTACACCAAAGCGACCTGATGCTACTTGCTTGATGGCACTGGCAGCCGTGTCACCATTCCGTAACCCATTTAAATGGGGGAGAGTGGGTGAATGACCAGATGAGTCAACATCATTTAACACATTGTAACGAACTGGATCTTCGCCACCTTCACCAGAATTAGATTTACCACCGATGCGATTCATCGCAATGGCAAGTGTCTCATGTGCTTCCCGTGACAATGCTCCTAGGGACATTCCCCCAGTACAGAAGCGTTTGACAATCTCGCTAACTGATTCTACTTCTTCAATGGGGATAGATGGGCGCTCGCTTTGGAAATCTAACAAATCTCGCAAAGCCGTTGTTGGTCTACCTTCTAAATGTTTTTTGTAAACTTCGTAATGGTCATAATGCTTACCGTCTACAGCCTTATGCAGCGCCTTAGACAGTTCCGGGCTATTCATGTGGTATTCACCACCGGGACGGTACTGGACAAAGCCCAGATTTTCTAACTTTTTGGTTGTTAGTTCTGGGAAAGCCTTGGAGTGGAAAGAAAGCACCTCTTGCGCTAATTCCATGCAACTCAGACCACCAATCCGGGAAGTAGTCCCCCAGAAACCCAAAGCTAACAAATCTCCACCGATACCAATGGCTTCAAAAATTTGTGCGGCTTGATAGCTAGAAAGCAGGGAAATTCCCATTTTTGAGAGAATTTTCAGCAAACCTGACTCTACAGATTGACGATAATTAGCGATCGCTTGTTCAAGAGTCAACAGATTAATTTTACCCCTTTCCATAAACTGTTGGGTTTTCGGGTCAGACCACCAATCCCGCACAGTATCCAAAGCCATATACGGACAAACCGCACCAGCACCGTAGCCCAGCAGACAAGCAAAATGATGAGTACTCCAACATTGAGCAGTATGCACTACCAGGGATGTTTTCATCCGCAAACCTTGGCGGATTAAGTAATGGTGGACAGCACCCACAGCTAACAAAGGTGGAATATAGGTTAATTCTGCACCAATCCCTGCACCTGCTTGATCACTCAATATCAAAATCTTCGCACCAGCCTGGACTGATTCTGCTGCTTGTTTTTGTAAAGATTTCACCGCAGCTTTCAAACCATCTGGCCCCGAAGCAATAGGGAATAAAGTTGATAACTCAGCCGTTGCAAATCCTGATAACTTAATTGCATCCAATTCTGTATCAGTTAGCACTGGTGACTCCAGCTTTAGTCTGCGGGCGTGTTCAGGCTTGGGTTCTAACAAGTTACCTCTCTCACCCAGTTCCACTGTCAAGGACATCACCAGTTTTTCCCGTAAAGGGTCAATTGGTGGGTTTGTCACCTGTGCAAAACGCTGTTTAAAATAGTCATACAGCAGATGTGGTTTTTCTGACAGCACAGCCAAGGGAATATCATCACCCATGCAAAAGGTTGGTTCTGCACCCGCACTAGCCATGGGCTGAATTACCATTTCCACATCTTCTGATGTGTAGCCAAAAGCAATTTGCTGTTGCAGTAAAGTTTGTTTATCGATTTTTTCAGTGATTAGTTGCTCGTTGTCAGTTGGATGATGACCGTTACCATTACCATTCCCGTTACCATTAACAGATGACGGTTTTACTAACTGTTTTAATTCTTGGCGGTACTGTTGCAGCCATTCTCCATAAGGATACTGTTTCGCAATCCGCTGTTTAATTTCCCAATTCTTGAGAACTTCCTGGGTTGTCAAATCTACCGCAATCATTTGTCCTGGCCCCAGTCGGCCTTTTTCAAGAATATTTGCTTCTGGGAAGTCCACTACACCAGCTTCAGATGCCACGACGATATAATCATCTTTGGTAATCACATAGCGAGCCGGTCTTAAGCCATTTCGGTCTAGTGTCGCACCAACTTTTTTGCCATCACTAAATACTAAAAGTGCTGGTCCATCCCAGGCTTCTTGCAGACCGCTGTAATATTCATAAAAATCAACAATTTCTGGATAATTCTGCAAAGAAGGTTGATTTTTGTAAGCCTCTGGAACCATCATCATTAAGGCTTCCAACGGGCTACGTCCAGAACGCACCAGCAACTCCAGGACATTATCGAGTGTGGCTGAGTCGCTACTGTCAATATTTACCAGTGGTTTGAATTCGTCAGCACGTCCATTCCACACCGGATGATTTAAAGTGGCTTCTCGTGCCATCATCCAGTTAATGTTACCCAACAGTGTGTTGATTTCACCATTGTGACCCAACAGCCGCATTGGTTGCGCCAAAGGCCACTTGGGCATAGTGTTGGTACTAAAGCGGCGGTGATAAACTGCAAAAGCACTTTTGAAAGCCGGATTTTTCAGATCCTCATAAAATTCTCCCAACACTGCTGAACGCACCATGCCTTTATAGACAATTGTCAGGTTTGACAAGGAGCAAACATAAAATTCTTCAGAAATATTTTTGGTTGCTTTAGCAATACGACGACGAGCAATATACAGTTCTCGTTCTAATTCATCACCACTTTTATCAGCCGAAGCTAGAAAAACCTGTTCTATTTGGGGTTGATTTTCTCTTGCTTGTACACCCAACAAATCTGCACGCACGGGGACTACTCGCCAGCCCAATACAGTTAAATTTTCCGACTCTGCAACTTGCTCAAATGTGGCTTTTGCTTGTTGGGCAGCAAGCTGATCTTGGGGTAAAAATATCATCCCCACAGCTATTTTATCAGTGTCGGCAACATTAATTCCTTCTTGTTGGAACAATGCCCAAGGAATTGCTGTCAAAATCCCTGCACCATCGCCTGAGTCTTGGTCGGCGCTACATCCGCCTCTGTGTTCTAAGCAAGTGAGGGCTGTTAACGCTTTTGCCAAAATTTCATGACTAGCTCGATTTTGGCGTTGGGCTATAAAACCCACACCACAAGCATCTCGTTCTTCTACTAACCATCTTTGTCCTTGGTATGTATCCTTGATTTCCATCTCTGATAATGTAATGTTCTGACCCTGATTCAACGATTGACGATTCATACTCTATTCCTGAAATATTGAGTTACGGATTTTGCCAATATTGCTACTGCTGAGAAGAAAAATTGCTAACTGTAACGATGGAGAAATACATAATCACGAAAATTTAGGGAAAAAAAATTTTAACTTCGGGGTTACTTTTATTGATTACCCTTGTTAAAACTACCGCGTTATTTTTTTAAGTGTTTATGTACTGTTAGAAAAGCTATCTTTGTCTGGATAATTTAGTTTCCCTGACATTACTTGTATTTAGATGCTGAATTTAAGTATTTCTATGCTTTTTGCAACTATTACACTATATGCCCATTTGACAATTCCTAAAATATCTCTGTTGTCTATATTATTGCTGCTTGCCCATTCCTACTAATTTTATTGGCAACTATACTTCACTGAATTTGCAACAATAGCAGCCATCGGTGAGGTTGGAAGATAATTTCAGTTGGCTTTAAACACTGGGACTACTATTATAGACTTTTTTTTTTAAAGTCTCATTTAGAACACTGACTGATAGTAGTCTTGGGGGAAAAGTTGGTTGCCAGTTTTTACTAGTTATAAAAATCCACCTTAAATAATATCACGGTTGTTGAAAAATAAAGTCATAATTTTTTAAGATTTCCTCATCATTGTTCAAGTAGCGCTGAGGGTGGTAATTTTCATAAGTACTGAAGTTAAGGATCGTAAAAATGCCGAATTCTTGCCGACGAGCAGATTTTAATACCATTACCCTCATTCTTAAGAACCGATTTTTCCGCTGTTCTGTGTCGCCAATTTTGTCAACAGCACTGTGCTTAACTGCTACTTATGCTACTAACGCCCAACCAGTTCGCATTCTTACTTCTCCGTTACCTACTTCCAGAGAAATCATCCCATCTGGTAATCAAATTTTACTCAACGGCCGGACTTTAACCGGGGCTTGGTTACAGCAATCGGGGGATACCGGTCAGGTGACAACTCATTTGAGTGATGGGGCATTAAGACAATTAATCGGGGTAGATTTATTAAATACCAGTAACCCTGCTCAACAACCAGTGGAGTGGTTTTCGTCAATCAAACCACCATTAGCTTTAAACGCCAAGTTGTCGGGAGGATATCGTTATTTAGATATTTCTAGTTTTGCACAAACAGCAGGCTGGCAAATGCAGGCTAATGGCAATATCTTGGTAATTTCTACCCCCCAAGCCAAAATCAACAATCTTCGTCTGGGAAAACGACCTGTGGGTGAAAGACTGGTTGTGGATTTAGATATTCCCACTCCTTGGCAAGTTTCACAAGGTCAACCTATCAAAAGACCTATCAACCCCAAGGAACCAACTTCCTCAACCACCAGACCCCTAAATAGAGAATGGACAATTACTCTAGATGGGATAGCAGATCCGGCCTTAATTAAACGTTATACTCCCCAATCAATAATATTACCGCCAACCAAGTTAAAACAATTACCATCAGCACCAACTCCTGACCCACTGATTCAAAAAGTGGAGATGGTCAATAATCAAACTATTATCAGTCTCAGTGTTCCCTTTGGTCTATCTCCGCGTCTTAGTGCGATCGCTAACCCGAATCGCTTAATTATAGATATTCAACCTGATGCTTTGGTAGCAAAGGATATAACTTGGGCAAAGGGATTGCGCTGGCAACAAAAGTTTGTCACTTTAGGTAAAGACAACTTTCCAGTTGTATGGTTAGAAATTAATCCCCGTGTAGTAGGTTTAACACTTAAACCTATGTGGGTAAATTCAGATATTTTAGCGGGTACTGCCCCCTTGATTCAAACTGCACAGCGTTATTTAGCAGTAGCAGGTATTAATGGTGGTTATTTTAACCGCAATAATAGATTACCTTTAGGAGCTATTCGTCGGGATAATCAGTGGATATCTGGGCCAATTTTAAACCGGGGTGCGATCGCTTGGAATGATTCAGGACAATTTTACTTTGGCCGTCTCACCTTAAATGAAAATTTAATCAGTGCCAATAACCAGTCTTTACCCATTCTTTTTCTTAACAGTGGCTATGCCCAAACTGGTATTGCCCGTTATACATCGGTTTGGGGCAGTACTTACACACCTCTCACAGACAACGAAATCCTTCTAGTTGTCCAAAATGACCAAATTACCAATCAGCTACCAGGTGGTAAAGCAGGTGTCACCCCCGTTCCCATTCCCCAAAACGGCTACCTCCTCACTTTACGCGGTACTGCTACTACTAACGCCAATAAATTGCCTCTTGGCACAAAAGTCAGTATTACCAGCAATACTACTCCCAGCGATTTTAGCCGTTATCCCCACATTGTCGGAGCCGGTCCACTCTTGATTCAAAATCGGCAAATTGTTCTCGATGCCAAAGCCGAAAAATTTAGCGCCGCTTTTATCTCCGAAAAAGCAGTTCGTAGTGCTATTTGTACCACCAATACAGGTAATTTGATGATTGCTGCCGTACATAATCGCGCTGGTGGAGCAGGGGCTACCTTAGCCGAACACGCCCAATTAATGCAGGTTATGGGCTGTGCTAATGCCCTGAATTTGGACGGTGGTAGTTCTACAAGTTTATACTTGGGAGGGCAATTACTCGACCGTTCTCCTAGTACTGCGGCTCGTGTCCATAACGCTATTGGTATTTTCCTGAACCCACAACCATAAGCCAATTGCAACTTAAAATGCAAAATTATAGAAAACATTTTTCATAATTTTGCATTATGATTCTTCCATCCCTTTTTAAAGCTGAGAACAAGCTGGCATTTTCTTTGATGAAGAGTTAGTATAGACCCAAAAGTTTTACTGGTAATGAGTTACGCCATGACATTTAATTTTGCTATGGTTAGCAAAGTGAAATTAAATTGCTAATTTTCACTCTTTAAATATCACGTCAAATTCTTGCATCCATTATTGAGAATAATAACTTTTTTGTATGTCTCCATCTGAGGTAACTATGGCTTCATTTACAGAAACAACCCCAACAAACACTCTTACCCTCAACGCCCCCCTCAATTCTAGAAGTATCGCTGCTAGTGAATTACGTCCTTGGGGTTCTTTTACAGTTTTGGAAGAAGGGCGCGGATATAAAATTAAGCGAATTGAAGTTAAGCCTGGACATCGCCTCAGTCTACAAATGCACCACCACCGTAGCGAACACTGGATTGTGGTTTCAGGTACAGCCAAAGTAGTTTGTGGTGATAAAGAAGTTTTACTCAGTAATAATCAGTCAACTTATGTCCCTCAATGCACTGTTCATCGTTTAGAGAATCCTGGGGTAATTCCCTTAGTCTTAATTGAAGTCCAAAATGGCGAATATTTAGGTGAAGATGATATTATTCGCTACCAGGATGACTATGCTCGTACTGAAAAGTAACTCTGGGAAATTAAAACAGCGCTGATATCCTTTCCAATTAGCTTACTTATCGGGAACCGCACGAGGACAAGGAGAGTTTTTGATCAGCAATTAGCCGCACTTGATATGATTGGACACTTCTCCTCCTCCAGTCCTGAACTTCTTGTCCCCAAGTGTCAAGTCGCTTCTCTACGAGACGCTGCGCGAACAGCAAGCCCCAATTAAAAATTAAAAATTATTAATTAAAAATTGCAATCAGCGGGGGCTTTTACCCACCACTGATTGTAGACCACTGAATCTTTGAGTCAGTGGGGGCTTGCACCCAAAATTAATTAATTAAAAATTATTAATCTTAAATTTTTAATTTTTAATTTTTAACTTTTAATTAAAAAAAGGTTCAACTGCCGTTAATATGATTATGGAGTTTGTGCAACAAAAATTCCATGATTCATTTGAGTTCAGCAGCCGCGAATGAAATTGGGCGATTAAAATCCAAGCAACAGCCAAATATCTTGTTTCGCTTGCAAGTAAAACCTGGTGGCTGTTCTGGCTTATTTTATGATATTTCTTTTGATGAAGTCATCAAAGTGGAAGATCAGGTTTTTGACGTTAATGGTACTCAAGTAGTCCTAGACGCTCAAAGCATGAATTATATCACTGGCTTGGTATTGGATTATTCAGAAGACCTGATGGGTGGAGGTTTTCGCTTCCATAACCCATTAGCGATCGCTACCTGTAGCTGTGGAAATTCTTTCTCTACTAACGTCAGTTGCTAGTTATAACCGTCAGAGAGCGATCAGGGGAGAAAAAAAATTCAGGCTTACGAAAGCACTCCAGATAGCGATGCATAGCGTAAGTCATACTAACAGCTACAGGATTTCCCTTAGATGTTGAGAATATACGTAGGGTGGACATTATCTACACTACTGAAAATTTTTCACAAATGATTTAGGATTTATATATAGAAATGCTGGCTGAATTTGTGAACACCTTGTAAGTTGGCTTCTTAGGCGGTAACTAACAGATACATGACCAAACCGCGCGGCCACGCTACATCCACTATCAAATATGTGTTCACAATTCATGTAGAGGATGTTTAGCAAGTAATAAAGTTTACCTAAAAACCTCTTTCCATATACCTGATAACTGACAAATGACGCAATGAGAAAATAATAATTGACAGAAAATCATGAAAAACGCTATAATCAGGATTTGTTAAAATAGACTATAAGCAGCAACACGCGCTGTAACTCATGCCAACAATACAGCAGCTAATACGTAATGAACGCGAACAAGCGCGTCAGAAAACAAAGTCCCCGGCTCTGAAACAATGCCCTCAACGTCGAGGAGTCTGTACCAGAGTCTACACAACTACACCAAAAAAGCCGAACTCAGCGCTCCGCAAAGTAGCAAGGGTCAGACTTACCTCTGGATTTGAAGTTACAGCTTACATTCCAGGTATTGGCCATAACTTGCAAGAACACTCTGTCGTGATGATTCGTGGTGGTCGGGTAAAAGACTTACCAGGCGTGAGATACCACATTATCCGTGGCACGTTAGATACAGCCGGAGTTAAAGACAGGAAGCAAGGTCGTTCCAAGTATGGAACTAAGCGTCCGAAAGCAGCAAAAAAATAGTAATAAAGCGATTAATCGCCTCAATTACGATTAATCGCCTTATTAACTAAAACTGCTTTCAACCCCAAGCAACAAGCGGCTTACTCTTGTTTAATAAAAAAAGTTGCTCTGTGCGCTAAACGAGCAAGTGTAGGGTTTTCAAGCAGAATAAGGTCAGCAATAGCAGCACTTTAATGTAAATATTAAAGTTTACTATGTTTTCGCCTTGTGTATGTGGTAGGGGAGCAGCAAGCCAATTAGTTGAGCCACGCTGCAACTAGAGCCAAAAACTCAAGGAAGTTAAAGCGGCTACTTACACCGCTTTTAGGTTCCTATGTTCTGATAGCATATAATTTCGTTGCCAAATTCCGAATTTAAGGATGAAGTATGTCTCGTCGTGGTGTTAGTCAAAGACGCCCAGTTCCGTCTGACTCAGTGTATAACAGTCGTCTGGTCAGCATGATTATCAGACGGATCATGCGTCATGGCAAGAAATCACTTGCCGCAAGAATCGTTTATGAAGCCTTGAAAACTATCGAGGAACGCACTGGTAATGGTGCTTTAGAAACCTTTGAAAGAGCAGTGCGGAATGCAACGCCTTTAGTAGAAGTTAAAGCTCGACGAGTAGGTGGAGCGACTTACCAAGTACCGATGGAAGTGCGAACAGAAAGAGGTACTACCCTAGCCTTGCGTTGGCTAGTGCAATATTCTAGAGCTAGACCAGGACGCACAATGGCTAGCCGACTCGCAAATGAGTTAATGGATGCTGCTAACGAAACAGGAAGCGCGATTCGTAAGCGGGAAGAAACGCACCGGATGGCTGAAGCCAATAAGGCATTTGCACACTATCGTTACTAACTAGAGCTAACGATATATCGCCACCGGAAAGCGGTATATCGTACAATTTCCCAAAAAGACGGTTTTCCGTAAAAGTATAGAATCTTAACAAAGAGTAATATACAAGATATCATGAGGCAAAAACTATAGGAGGTAACTGTGGTACGCACGAACCCGCTAGAGAAAGTACGCAATATCGGTATTGCGGCGCATATAGATGCGGGCAAAACAACGACAACAGAGAGAATATTATTTTACTCTGGGATAATTCATAAGATTGGCGAAGTTCATGAAGGAACAGCCGTAACAGACTGGATGGAACAGGAGCGGGAGCGGGGAATTACCATTACTGCCGCTGCGATCAGTACCAGCTGGAAAGATCATCAAATTAACATTATCGATACTCCCGGTCACGTTGACTTCACAATTGAAGTTGAACGTTCCATGCGCGTGTTAGATGGTGTAATCGCTGTATTTTGTTCTGTAGGTGGTGTGCAACCCCAGTCAGAGACAGTATGGCGGCAAGCAGATCGCTACAAAGTGCCTCGGATTGCCTTCATTAACAAGATGGATCGCACAGGAGCGAACTTTTATAGAGTTCACGAGCAAATGCGCGATCGCCTGCGGGCTAATGCCATTGCCATTCAACTGCCAATTGGTAGTGAAAATGACTTCTTAGGGATTATTGACTTGGTGCGGATGTGTGCATACATTTACAACAACGACCAAGGTACTGATATTGAAGAAACAGAAATCCCGCCAGACTTGCTAGAACAAGTAACTGAATACCGCACCAAGCTGGTAGAAGCAGTATCAGAAACAGATGATGCTCTGATGACTAAGTACTTCGAGGGTGAAGAACTCACAGAAGCGGAAATCCGTCTTGCCCTGCGTAAAGGCACAACTGCGGGTACGATTGTGCCAGTATTATGCGGTTCAGCATTCAAAAACAAAGGCGTGCAGTTGATGCTGGATGCAGTCGTAGATTATCTACCAGCACCAACTGAAGTGCCACCAATTCAAGGACTCTTGCCCACTGGTGAGGCAGTCGAACGCCGCGCTGATGACAACGAACCTCTAGCAGCTCTGGCATTTAAGATTATGGCTGACCCTTATGGTCGCCTGACTTTCGTTCGTGTTTATTCTGGTGTCTTGAAAAAAGGCAGTTATGTCCTCAACGCCAGCAAAAACAAAAAAGAACGGATTTCCCGCTTAGTGCTGATGAAAGCAGATGACCGACAAGATGTCGATGAACTGCGGGCAGGTGACTTGGGAGCAGCATTAGGATTAAAAGATACCTTGACAGGTGACACTTTATGTGATGAAGGATCACCAGTAATTCTGGAATCCCTATTCATTCCTGAGCCGGTAATCTCGGTAGCGGTGGAACCCAAAACCAAGAACGACATGGACAAATTGTCCAAGGCGTTGCAATCGCTCTCAGAAGAAGATCCCACCTTCCGTGTGCGTGTAGATCCCGAAACCAACCAAACCGTAATTGCTGGAATGGGAGAACTACACCTAGAAATTCTTGTAGACCGGATGTTACGGGAATTTAAAGTGGAAGCAAATGTCGGTGCGCCACAAGTGGCTTACCGGGAAACGATTCGCAAAGCCGTAAACAAAGTTGAAGGCAAATTCATCCGCCAAAGCGGTGGTAAGGGTCAATACGGTCACGTTGTCATCAATTTGGAGCCAGGAGAACCAGGCACAGGTTTTGAATTTGTCTCCAAGGTAGTTGGTGGTACCGTACCTAAAGAGTACGTTGGACCAGCAGAACAAGGAATGAAAGAATGTTGTGAATCCGGTGTTGTCGCTGGATATCCACTCATTGATGTCAAAGCTACTTTGATCGATGGTTCTTACCACGATGTAGACTCTTCGGAAATGGCTTTCAAAATTGCTGGCTCAATGGCAATGAAAGAGGCGGTATCGAAAGCTTCACCTGTCATCTTAGAGCCTATGATGAAAGTTGAAGTGGAAGTTCCCGAAGACTATATTGGGAACGTTATTGGCGACCTCATCGCCCGCAGAGGGCAGATTGAAAGCCAAAGCACAGAGCAAGGACTGGCTAAGGTGGCATCTAAAGTTCCACTGGCAACCATGTTTGGCTATGCCACTGATATCCGGTCGAAAACCCAAGGTCGGGGTATCTTTACAATGGAGTTCAGTCACTACGAAGAGGTGCCTCGGAGCGTAGCTGAAACTATCATTGCCAAAAGTAAAGGGAACGCTTAATTAAAAAAGGAAACGAGCATTCATGGCACGCGCAAAGTTTGAAAGAAATAAACCCCATTTAAATATCGGTACTGTTGGCCACGTTGACCACGGCAAAACTACTTTAACCGCAGCCATTACTATGACTTTGGCTGCTAATGGTCAAGCCATAGCCAAGGGCTACGACCAAATCGATAACGCACCGGAAGAAAAGGCACGTGGTATTACCATCAATACCGCTCACGTTGAGTATGAAACTGGCGATCGCCACTATGCTCACGTAGACTGTCCCGGACACGCTGACTATGTGAAGAACATGATCACAGGTGCGGCACAAATGGATGGCGGTATTCTTGTAGTTGCTGCTACCGACGGTCCTATGCCCCAAACCCGTGAACACATCCTGTTGGCAAAACAGGTGGGTGTTCCTAGTTTGGTTGTCTTCTTGAACAAAGAAGATTTGATGGATGACCCAGAACTGCTGGAATTAGTAGAACTAGAACTCCGGGAACTGTTAACTAGCTACGATTTCCCCGGTGATGATATCCCCATTATCAAAGGCTCTGGTCTACAAGCTCTCGAAGCAATGACCAAGAATCCTAAGACTCAACGGGGTGAAAATCCTTGGGTTGATAAAATCTACGAACTAATGGATGCAGTAGATGCCTACATTCCCACTCCTGAGCGGGATGTAGACAAGCCTTTCTTGATGGCTGTAGAAGACGTATTCTCGATCACAGGTCGTGGTACTGTGGCTACAGGTCGGATTGAACGGGGTGTAGTCAAAGTCGGCGATAACGTCGAACTAGTAGGTATCAGAGATACTCGCGCCACCACCGTAACTGGGATCGAGATGTTCAAGAAGAGTCTTGATCAAGGTATGGCTGGAGATAACGCTGGCGTACTGCTACGGGGTATTCAAAAGGCTGATATTGAACGGGGCATGGTAATTGCTAAACCCGGTTCTATTACACCTCACACTCAATTTGAAGGTGAAGTATACGTACTAACCGAAAAAGAAGGTGGTCGGAAAACACCATTTTTCGCTGGATACCGTCCTCAGTTTTATGTCCGGACAACTGATGTAACTGGCACTATCAAAAGCTACACCTCCGATGATGGCAAAGAGGTGGAAATGGTTATGCCTGGAGACCGGATCAAAATGACAGTAGAACTGATCAACCCGATTGCGATTGAGCAAGGTATGCGCTTCGCTATTCGTGAAGGTGGCCGCACTATTGGTGCTGGTGTAGTATCCAAAATCCTGAAATAGTAAGCACCTTTTTGCTTCTCATCATCAAGGAGCAGGGATGGTTTGACGCATCTCTGCTCCTTTCTCTTCCCCAAAACAATTTTGGAGTTTAAATTTTGGATTTGGCATTGCATCTAAAATTTAAAATCTAAGCTCTAAAATCTAAAATCTAAAATCTAAAATTCACAGAACCTGGAAAACTTTCATATGGCAACTCTACAGCAGCAGAAGATTAGAATTCGCTTACAGGCTTTTGACCGACGTTTATTGGATACATCTTGCGAGAAGATTGTAGATACAGCTAACCGCACCAACGCTACAGCTATAGGACCGATTCCTTTACCAACAAAACGGCGGATCTATTGCGTACTGAGATCCCCTCACGTGGATAAAGATTCCCGCGAACATTTTGAAACCCGCACCCATCGCCGGATTATTGACATTTACCAGCCTTCTTCTAAAACTATTGATGCGCTAATGAAGTTGGATTTACCATCTGGTGTAGATATCGAAGTCAAATTGTAAATTAATCATTAATCATTAGTCATTAGTCATTAGCACTAGGACAAATGATTAATGAAGTTTTTTGGTATGAATATTTACTTTGTCCTGGATAAAATTATCGAAAAGACGCTCTCAGAGGGAGACTCGCTGACAGGGAGATAAATTTCCCCTTGTCTACTTTCCCCGGTAAACTTGTCTCTTCTTCCACTCAGGGCTTTTTATTCGCTATTAAACAAATGATAGAATATAAAGAAATTACAGAAAAAGTAGGGAAAATAAATTTTTTAAGAATTAATAAGAATTAAATTTATACTCAACTAACAATGACATCTTCTTCTAAAATAGCAGTCCGTGAACTACCTCTTTTCCCTTTACCTGAAGTGGTTCTCTTTCCCACTAGACCTTTACCCCTACATATCTTTGAATTTCGCTACAGAATCATGATGAACACGATTTTGGAAAGCGATCGCAGGTTTGGAGTCTTAATGGTCGATCCAGTTAAAGGCACAATTGCCAACGTCGGCTGCTGTGCGGAAATTATTCATTACAAGCGAATGCCTGACGACCGCATGGAGATGCTAACTTTAGGACAGCAAAGGTTTCGCGTTTTAGAATATGTCCGCGACAAACCTTATCGTGTTGGGTTAGTGGAGTGGATTGAAGACCAACCACCATCCAAAGATTTGCGGCCTTTGGCTTCGGAAGTGGAACAATTACTGCGAGATGTTGTCCGTCTTTCAGGTAAGTTAACTGAACAAAATATTGAATTACCAGAAGATTTGCCTGATTTACCCACAGAGTTATCCTATTGGGTAGCCAGTAACCTCTATGGTGTTGCACCAGAGCAACAAGCATTACTAGAGATACAGGATACTGCTGCTCGCTTAGAACGGGAAGCCGAAATTTTAACTTCTACTCGTAATCATCTGGCAGCGCGTTCCGTTCTTAAAGATACATTTAAAAATTAATCCTTAATAGAGTCTACGTCACGAAGAGGAAAAGGGGCAGGGGGCAAGGGGGAAGACCGGGATGGAGCTTGGACTCCGCCCCGGATAAGCTTCCTAGAAGGACGGGGCTTGTACCCATGTTCCGCACCGAAAAGCGCGTTGGAGGAAAAGGCTTGTTCCCCCCTGCCTCTTGCGGTCACGATACGCGAACGTAGGCTCTATTAGGAATTAAGAATTATCTATTAATGTGACACTATAGCTACCAAAAAATTTTAGTATTTCTGTGTAATCACGTAACTCAGATAAAGCTGTTTGCACTTGAGTTGCACTTGTTTCTATGTCAATGAAAAATAAATATTCACCCAATGAGCGTTTTGTGGGACGAGACTCAATTCGACTGAGGTTAATACCTAAATGAGCAAATACTTGCAAAGCCTTAGCTAGTGCGCCAGGGACATTAGCAGGTAAGCTGAAAGCTATTGATGTGTGAGTAGGAGCGATTGCGCGAAGCGCAGTGCCAAAGGCAATCGCTCTAGAAGATATTTGATCACCAGCATCTCCTTGGCTGTGACTAATTACCCAAAAGCGAGTACAGTTGTCTGGATAGTCGTTAATACCAGTAGCTAATATAGGCAGATTATAAAGTTGCGCTGCTCTGCTAGAGGCAATCGCTGCGGTTTTTACCTCTTGTTTGAGTCCCTGAAGAGCCTCAGTAGTAGAGTTGCTAGGAATCAAATTCACATTAGGCAAAAATTGCCTCAACCATCCCTGACATTGTGCTAAAGCCTGGGGATGAGAATAAACAGTTTCAATGCTCTCTAAGTTATCAGCACAGGAAATTAAGGTATGGGAGATAGGCAGCACTAAAGCCAATTGAATTTGTAAAGTTTCCAACTGCCACAATGTATCCATTGTCATGGTGACACTGCCTTCAATGGAATTCTCAACAGGCACAACAGCTAACTGGGCTTGCTGTGTAGCTACCGCTTGCAGTGACTGGGCAATTGTGGGATAAGCACATAAGGTAGCCTTAACTGCTTGCGTTTTTTTCAGCCAGTTGAGATAAAAAAAAGCAGCTTGTTCTGCGTAAGTTCCAGGAGGACCCAAATGTGCGATCGCTAAAGGTGAACTTTTCTCCATGATTACAGTCATGCTTTTCGCCTGAAGTTACAAGTTTGATCGATAATTAATAAAGTTATAGTTTTTTGTAAACAAATTTAATTTATTAAAAAATATTAAAATTATAAAATAAAAGTTGTAATCTGCTCATGGGTACTAAGTTTACTGCCTCCCAATCGCTCGAAATTGCTGTCCCTAAGCAGCCTATTTCTATTCACCACTATTTGCGTCAGCCTCAACGTCTGGTGAAGACTTTGGCTGATAACAGCCGAATTGAACAGCTTTCTGAAGAAGTATTTCGCTTAAAAATGCGTCCTCTAGCTTTTATGTCACTAAGTATTCAACCTACAGTAGACATGAGAGTTTGGGCTGATTCCCAGGGAACAATTTATTTGCGATCGCTCGGTTGTGAAATCCTGGGTTTTGAGTACATCAACCAACGCTTTGCGCTGAATTTAAAAGGATACTTATCACCCTATCAACTAGGTGGTGAGACTCGCTTACAAGGCAAAGCCGATCTAGAAGTGCTGGTGGATATTCCCCTACCATTTTCCCTGACTCCAAAGTCGATTTTAGAAGCCACAGGTAATGGTTTGCTCAAAAGCGTGTTGTTGACTATCAAGCAAAGATTATTACATCACCTTTTAGCCGATTATCGTCGTTGGGTAATATCACAAACCGACAAAACAAGTATTGCAGATGATCATACTGAATTACCAATCCTGAACTTTGATTGACAAGGGAACGGGGAATTTTTAAAGGAGTTTACATCAAGTCAGGCGGCTAATTGCTGATCAAAAAACTCTTCGCGCCAGCCCTAATGCTCAGTATTGAACCGGACAAGATATTACATCATGTTCGTTTAATTACTTATTAAAAAAACTCTCCGCGTCCCCGCGTCAGTCCTAACTATAAGTCTTTAACCGAACACGATATTACCCACTTTTCCCTGCCTCATGACTGAATTTGGCAAGGACGAAAAGATAGACGATGCAGGGGTGAAGTTCCGTATTTTTGGAGAGCCAGTAAATGTTTCTGACTCCCATAACCTTTATTTTGCTCCAAGTTATACATGGGATACTTTGATGCCAGACGCACTACTAGATCATCACGCCAAACTTTTGCCATAATACTAGCAGCTGCAATGTTGAGCGATCGCTCGTCTCCCTTAACGATTGTTTGTTGTGGTATAAATAAATCCTTTACTAACTGATTACCGTCAACTAAACAGAGAGCAGGCTTTACCTTCAACTTCAGTACGGCCCGCTTCATTGCTAACAACGTTGCCTGTAAAATATTTAACTGATCAATTTCCGCAACTGAAGCATAACCAATTTTCCAATCTAAAGCCAGCCCATCAATTTGCTGCGCTAGTTGAGTCCTTCGAGAACTAGACAACTTTTTGCTGTCCTTTATGTTAGCTGCGATCAAATGTGACCAAGCCTGTTCTGGTAGGATCACAGATGCGGCGACTACAGGGCCAAATAAAGCACCTCGCCCCACTTCATCTATACCCGCAATCGACCCCTGAATACCTAAGCAGGTGGAAAACTCCAGCCAACTAGATTCACCTAAGGGTGCGGTTGACCAAACATCTGCATCTGTTTGCTCTGTTTTGGCCATAAATCCCGTTAGCTTTCCTCTAAGCTTGACGTATCTGCGTCTAATGCTGAGGAACGACGACGACGACGGCGATTAGCAGTGGAAGCGCTATTTATTTCATTTTCATCTGCGAAAGTCTCAAATTCTGTTCGCGGCGGATCTGGAAAAGAAGGCTCGATTGCTAATTTAGGGAAAGATGGTTCTTCTAGGTCAACTTTTGGTGTAGGCTTTTTGACTGCACTGACTTCAGGACTAGTTCTTTGAAGAACAGTTGGTTCGGCAATAGATTCAGTTGGTGAAGTTGGTATTTGTCCAGGTTGAACAATATTAAAAATCACTGATTTGGAATTCTTCACCTCTTGATCTAACTTCACCCCAGGAGAAATTCCCATCAAGGCAAACATATCTTGTTCCTGAAGTGTCATTTCTACAGAAACAATTTGTGGAGGCTCTACTACCGGTTTGACTGGATCAATCTTAACTTTTGTCCGTTCTACTCTTTCTGTCCATCCAGATTTGCCCAGACTAGGTGTGCGGGTAGCGTCTCTTGTTTCTCTCAGAGGAACTTCGCTAATACGTCGCGTTTCCGAGAGCAGAGAGGGAATTTCTGGTATTGCTGTTAGTTCACTGTCACTATCCAGATCCAAGTCTGGCTCGTTTACAAAACCCAGTGGATTAGGAACTAACCGGGATTCATCTTTTCCGTTAGCGCCATTGATACCAATGCGACTACGGCGAGTACGGGTACGACGCTTATTGTCGCCCAATTCTTGATAGCTGGGATGGTTAATCAAATGCATAGCACTCAATTCTGAGTCACCTTCAAATCCTTCCCCAAAGCCATCATAGGTTTCTCTTTCCCGTGGTTCTGGAATGCGATTAGTTGACAGACGCGGTTCTCTTTGCGGCGGTGGTGCAAACCGTTCTGGTATATCTGCTGCTGGGATTGGTAATCGGTTTTCTATTTCTCCTGGTAAGCGTACAGTATGCCCTAAACCGCCACAGGTTGGACAAGTTTCTCCAAACAATTCGTAAATGTTTTGACCTTGCCGCTTGCGAGTTAGTTCTACTAAACCTAGTTCGGTGAGTTGGGCAATTTGAGGACGAGCTTTGTCTGCTTTCAGAGCTTTGTTAAAGTGTTCTAATACTTGTAGTTGATCACGCCGTGATTCCATATCAATGAAGTCAACGACGATGACACCAGCAATATTTCGCAACCTTAACTGACGAGCAATTTCTGTTGCCGCTTCGCAGTTTGTCCACAACACTGTTTCTCTAGCTGTTGCTGATCGAGTGAAGGAACCTGAGTTAACATCAATTACTGTTAATGCCTCTGTCGGCTCAATAATGATGTAACCTCCAGAAGGTAAGTCTACTCTGGGCTTAAGGGCTTCACGAATAGCGGCACTAATGCGGAAGTATTCTAAAATAGGAGAGCGATCGCGATGGTGGTCAATCAGCAATCCCTGTGGTGTTTGTCCGCCGCTCCAGTTCTGTAAATACTGTTTCACGCGTCGCAAACCAGTACTGGAATCGACGACAATTCGATTTACATCCGCGCCATACATATCTCGCAACACGCGCTGGATAAAGTCATCATCCCGATTCAGCAATGCCGGAGCGCGGGTAGATTGAGCTTCTAGCTGGATTGCTTCCCACTGCCTTTGCAGTACTTCTAAGTCTTCAATAATTGCTTCTTCGGGCTTGCCTTCAGCTTCTGTCCGCACCAGCACACCCATACCAGCGGGTTTAATTAAAATTGCTAGGGCGCGTAAGCGGTTGCGTTCACTTTCGCTTTTAATCCGCCGAGATAAATTTACACCTCTGCCATAGGGCATTAGCACTACGTATCTTCCCGGTGAGGTGATGTTACCAGTGAGCCTTGGGCCTTTTGTTCCCGTTGGCTCTTTCATCACTTGCACCAATACTTTTTGCTGTGGTGTCAACAGTTCGGTAATGGCTGCGGCACTACGTTTGAGCTTCAATGGTCCCAAATCAGTGACATGAATAAAGCCGTTGCGTTCTGGGTCGCCAATATTTACAAAAGCCGCATCTATGCCTGGTAATACATTTTCTACTACTCCTAAGTAGATATCACCAATTTGGTGATGCCCCGTGGCGACAACCAGTTCTTGTATTTGATCTTCAGAAAAGACGGCAGCAATCTGATGCTGCTCCGCGATAATAATTTGTTTTGGCATTCAAGTTCCTCAAAAATTGGTAGCACCAACGGGTATTAGAAGAAGATCCTGTTATACCTCTAGTCCCTACGGTCACTGCTACAATGCGCTACTGGTAATAAAAATTGCAAATCTGGGGTAGCTTCCTATAATTGGAAGCTATGAAAACTGTAATTGCGTTTACACGCCTGATTATTCCAGAACGACTGCATATAGTTTTAAGTAGTTAAATCAACCGTCCGTGGTTGATTTCTAATGCAATACCTTCACCATCTAGGGTCATGGTATTAGTGCAGGTGTTGTAAAAAGCATAGAGTTAGATGTCAGGCGTGGAGCTATTGTCAGTTAATGATTCACGAGGTAGCTATAGAGTGTCTTCTTTAATCTGCTTTAGTTTGTCTGGGATACAATCCTAGAAGTTGCACTCTCATATCTTTGCTTTCGCTCCCTGGGTATCAGGGCAGTGAACCAAGTCATTCAATGCAGCGCCAGAAAATTTCTCTTCACTTCATTCTAACGCAACCTTGCTAAAAATCAATTCCCATGATGATGCTCATTCAGGACAACTACTAGCAAGTTGCCCTCTAGGGATTAGATCCCTAAAACTAGTCGATTGCGGTGGATATGCAGGAGGTGAAATTCTGCACTAACCACGATTTCTAGTATAGACAAAATTTGCTCAGGGCGCAATATTACTCCATCAGGGCGACAGCTACCCAAATAACGCAAGACGGCTTTTGATTCTGTTTGGGTGTTGTCTACCTCTACTAGTTCAAGCTCAAACAAGCGATCGCGCAGATTTATGATTTGGTGTTTTCCTGATTTGGTTATATGTTCTGACAATATCTCGTTTTTAGCTTTGATAGCCGCAATCCAGTCTTGCCATTCGGTTGCTGGTACTTCCCCAACTGTAGACACTGTTAGCAAATACTCTGCCGCTTCCATTGTTTGGGTAGCTGCACTAGCTTTTAAATCTATCTCTTCCACATTATATATGGCTATGTCTGTGGGCAATTGGCTCACTAGTTGCTCACGAAAACTTTCCACATCCATTGGTTGAGTTAATTCAAAATCGACAATTTCACCGCTGCTAGTAGCTCCCAATGCTAAGGCGCTGGTTAGGGAAATACGGGGATTCGGATGAAATCCACCACTAAAGGAGATTGGTAAACCTGCTCGGCGCATTACTCTGTCAAATAAGCGCATTAAATCGAGGTGACTTACCAAAGCCATATCACCCTGTTTCCCAAACCAAACCCGCAAGCGTTGTGCTTTGGTGGTGTTGGGGATAAAGGAGCCAGCAAATGGCGGAATTGCAGGTGGCTCAATCACGATATTATGCCCAAAATCAGTGCCACAGACACCGCAATGAGAACAACCTTCAAAAGAGCAATCGGGAACAATTGCCGCTTCTAGAGCGCGTTGTAAGTCTTCTTGCAGCCACTTTTTGTCAATGCCGGTGTCGATATGATCCCAAGGTAAAGGAGCGTCCAGAGGTGACAGGATTTCCTGTTCTCTGTTTTCTACAGAAAAAACATTCCATTCACCGTTTTCGACTAAGCGGTATTTCCAGTCTAGTCCAGCTTCAGCAATCGCACTTCCCCAAGCTGTAAAAGCCTGTTCTACATTGTCATACCACGAATCCATGCCTGCTCCCAATTGCCAAGCACGGCGCAAGACTTTACCTAAAGAGCGATCGCCCCGACCTATAAAGTCTTCCATTGCCGAAAGGCGAATATCAGTAAAATTCACCTTTGTATTCCGTATTCTCCTGAATTCTTGCCGCAGTAAGTTTTGCTTGCGCTTAAACTCTGAGGTAGAAACTGAATGCCATTGAAAAGGGGTATGTGGCTTGGGCGTAAAATTAGAAATCGTCAAATTAAAGTTGAGTGATCTTCTGCCTTTAGCCCAACATTCTCGCTGTAACCAGCTGACCGTCTCCGCAATCCCTAAAACATCATCATCAGTTTCACCTGGCAAACCGATCATGAAATACAGCTTAATTTTATCCCAGCCTCGCTCCCAAGCTGTTTTTACTCCTCGCAATAATTCTTCATTTGTTAAACCCTTATTGACAATATCCCGCATCCGCTGGGTTCCCGCTTCTGGAGCAAAAGTCAAACTCCCTTGGCGTGTTCCTCCCAGGATATTAGCAATATTCTCATCAAATCTGTCTACTCTCTGACTGGGTAAGGTTAGAGAAATATTTTCATTTTTTAACCGATTCTTGATTTCCATCCCTACTGCGGGGAGGGCTAAATAATCAGAACAACTCAGAGATAACAATGAAAATTCATTGTAACCTGTTGCCCGCATTCCTGCTTCAATCGCTTCTACTACTTTTTCTGGTTCTACATCCCGTGCTGGACGAGTTAACATTCCTGGTTGACAAAAGCGACAGCCACGAGTGCAACCGCGCCGAATTTCGATTGTCAAGCGATCGTGTACTGTCTCAACATAGGGAACTAAGCCAATAGAATAGGCCGGAATGGGTGTTGCTACTCTGCGGAGAATGCGTTTTGGTACATCTGGACGCAATGGATATACTGCACCTCCCTCTCCCATTTCATAAAACTGAGGCACATAAACACCAGGAATTTGTGCCAAGTCTAGCAACAGTTCTTCCCGACTCAAGAGAGCTTTTTTCCCTTCTTCTAATACCAAGCCAATTTCTGGTAAAAGTTCTTCCCCATCTCCTAAAACAATAAAGTCGAAGAAGTCGGCATAGGGTTCAGGGTTAGATGTTGCAGTCTGTCCACCAGCAAAAATTAGAGGAAATGCAGAGGAATCTTTATCTGTCTCTTGCCCCCTGCTCCCTGCCCCCTGCTCCCTGCCTCCTACTCCCTGCTCCCTGCACCCTGCCTCCTGCCTCTCTCTCCAAGTCAGCGGAATTCCTGCCAAATCCAACATTTCCAGGATGTTGGTTGCCCCTAATTCATAACTGAGACTAAAACCTAAAATATCGAATTCTGTTAGCCAGCGTTTAGACTCTACAGCAAACAAGGGTGTTTGGGTAGTACGGAGTTTAGCTGCTAAATCTGTCCCTGGTAAATAAGCGCGATCGCACAACTGATTTGGCTGGGCATTCAAAATGTTATAAAGAATGATATGCCCCAAATTAGATGCGCCTACTTCATATACCTCTGGATAGGTTAACACCCAGCGTATAGTTGCCGTATTCCAAGGCTTATGTGCTGCTAAACGCTCATTACCAAGGTAACGAGCGGGTTTTAAAATATCCGATGTTATTAATTGTTCGACTAAAACAGCCACCGATGCTCTCTTTTAGCTATCTTAAATTACAGCTAACCAAACATAACTTAGCATTGATTTAGGTTTTTAAATCGCATTCATCGTCTTAAATTACAACTGTTTTACAAAAATTTACTTCTCATCTGAAATTTAGGCTCATACACTACTTTGATTTTGGATGGCTTGCGTGGCGTAGCCACATTTAGTTGGGTAGGTAGAAGAGAATAGGGAACAGGTAACCAGAAAAGAAGCTTCTTCGCGTTGTACTGAGTTTTAAAGCGTCCGGCGCAGTCCATTGTGGCTTTAGCTGGCGTGGCGTAAATTATACGCTTCCGTAAGGGATACACAAAAATAAAATTAAATCAAAGTTGTAAATGATGCCAAAGCCAGCCAATACTAGAAGCTTTTTTTACTTTCAGACTTTGAGTTGTCAAATCGGAATCAGCTTAAAATATCTCAAAAACCCGATCAAGTTGGGTTAATTCAAAAATTATTCTGATCGTCGGGGACATAGCACTTAACCGAAAAGTCTGTCCTAAACTATCTGCGAGCTTGTGTGCAGACACCAAAGCCATTAAGCCTGCACTGTCTATGGCTTCTACTGAGCCTAAATCCACAAGTACAATTGTATTTGTATCTTGCGCCAAAGCAGATTTCATCTCTTGTTCAAATTCCCACGCGTTTGTGGCATTTAAACAGCCTTGGGGACGAATCACTGTAAGTTTTGGCTGGTTGAGAGTTTTCAACATAGTCACATCCTGATTCAAGCTGGTGAACTCCAGAGCGTAGTTTACTTGAACATAAACTGTTTTTCCCGGATTGGCTATACGTCTTTAGTTACTTTGCTGAATCTTTATTACTTTAGTGCTTCTATTTAAAGATTGTCATAATTACAAGATAAAATGTATTCTTATATACATTTTTTTTGTGCGAGTTAAAAAACAATCAACATAGACAGCCCAAATGCAGATTAATTTTATGTAGATATAGTGATAAACTCTGCCATATCTGTAAATTAAGAGGATCTGAGCAAAAGTATATGTATATCTCAACCCTAATTGTTACCTTTTGCAATGGCAAGAAACAGGGTTAACAACAAAGCGTGGGTTGAAAATTCGATAGTGATCTAAATCACTATACATCATGCATCCAGATCACTTTTTATACCGAAGTTTATCTTGGATAATGAGTAATAATGACAGTTGGTTTATTCCCTATGAACACTCGATACGCAATTCGTCAACTGGTAGAAAAAGCGTTACACATCAAAAAACTAACCCCAGAAATAGAAAACGAAATCAACTCAGAACTGACGCAACTGGGTTACATATCCGATGTTGACTACGAAGCCCTAGAATTGCTAATGGCAGAGATGGATGCTGGTCGAGTTAAACTAGTCCCTACCTGGGGATAATCATCCAAAATAAATCCTGAGTTATTAAATCTAGTATTTATAACTTCACAATTGTTTACCCTCTGGGAGAGATTGCCAAAATTGGTGAATAAACTGATTAAGATGAGCCTGAGCAACTGGGTCTATGTCAGCTTTTGGTTGTTTGGGTGAAAGTTGGCTGAATAGGGTAATGACTTCTGTATCCATAGCCGGTCGAAATAAATTTACAGGCCAAAACAGGTCAGGTGCATCTCGCAAATCGTTGATTAGCGGTGGTTCGTAGGTGAAGTTAGCCAACAATAAAGGACGAACCCAGCACAAATCACGAGAAATCACAACTTGAACGACTTCTGCGTAAAGATTTCTGTCACCATCATCCAAAGATACAATTTGTCCCGGCTGAAATTTGGGGCTAATATCCATAATCAGGAAGCCGCAGTGAGGGATAATTGTGTTGCAGCTTTCTTAATTTTAGAAGTCGGAAGGTAGTATTTTTGATAGATATTTTCGTACTACCCATGTAGTATAATGTAAGCGCCGAGGATTTCTTAGTTGTCACCACAAATAATATCCTGACAGCAAACATTTTTCTGCCTGGAATTAGAACAGAAATGTTATAAGATCAAGTAAACAACTGTTAAGCAAATGCTAAACAGAAACCTTGTTGTCATAAATCAAGTATAAAAGAGCAAAGAGTAGTGTCAGTCGAAACCATTGAGAAGCGTTCCACATCCCGCAAGCTCGCGCCTCGGTATCGCGTTTTGCTCCATAACGATGACTATAACCCTATGGAGTATGTGGTTCAAGTGTTAATGACTACTGTACCGAGCATTACCCAGCCTCAAGCTGTAAGCATCATGATGGAAGCCCATCAAAACGGGTTAGCCTTAGTAATTACCTGCGCTCTGGAACCGGCTGAGTTTTATTGCGAAACACTGAAAAGTCATGGTTTGAGTAGCACCATTGAACCTGACGAATAGTCATTAGTCATTAGTCATTGGTCATGAGGATAAATACATATACTGGACTAATGATTATTGACCTTTTTTTAATTTTTAATTGGAGCGTTCGCGCAGCGTCTCGTAGAGAAGCGACTTGACCCACTTATGATGAAAATCAACTTAGCTAAACTCGCCCAACGACCCGTCCTGGTTAGGTTGGGTTGTTTTATATTGGTTTTGTTATTATTATGGCTACCCCTAGCTGTACCAATTTACCGATTAGTGCCTGATACTAATTTAGCAAGTATCTTGACAATAGTGGCGCTGTATGTAGAGTTTATTTTTCTGCTCACGCTATGGGGAAAACAAGTCTATCAGCGATCGCAAATATTCAGCTATTATGGATTAGAATTTACACGCTTAAATGGCGTATATGCATTGCGTGGGTTAGCTATTGGACTACTTAGTGTTTTAGTTTTATTTAGTTTACAAGGTTTGCTAGGTTGGTTAGTATGGCAACAACCGAAAGTTTTTCTGCTAAAAATAGTTTTAGAAGGGTTGTTGGTAAGTTTAGGTGTTGGTTTTGCGGAAGAATTGTTATTTCGGGGCTGGTTACTAGATGAGTTGCAGCGAGATTACAAACCAGCTATAGCAATGTGGATCAATTCTATTTTATTTGCTATTGCCCATTTTATTAAACCTTTAGAGGCAATTATTCATACTTTGCCACAATTCCCAGCTTTAGTATTGCTAGGTTTAACGCAAGTATGGGGGAAAGATTCTTGTAGAGGGCGTTTGGGTTTACCAATTGGTTTACATGGTGGTTTAGTTTGGGGTTATTACATTATTAATGTGGGAGAATTAACAAAATATTCGGGAGTAGTTCCTGACTGGGTGACAGGTGTAAATAATAATCCTTTACAGGGAATAATGGGAGTGCTATTTATGAGTGGGTTGGCTTGGTGGATGCGAAGCAGAAGTACTAAATTTAATTAGGGCTTGCTGAAAAAGTCTTTCCGTTAGGGTTAGGAGTCAGGAGTCAGGAGTCAGGAGGAAGAATTAGAAGCAGCTTTTGAATAGTTGCTTTGGCGGAAAAGTGATAAGTTTTTGATGGGTAAAATGTCTATTCCTTGCACCAACTTAACTTTTTTAGCCCTGAATCCCTTGAGCTATCTAGGTTTTACATTTATATGCCTAACGGCACGCTCCGCGAACAGCAAGCCCTAATTATGATTAAATATCTTGTGATTTTACTGTTATTAATATGTTCTTTTTCTTTAGCATCTCCAGCTTGGGCTATAGTTTGTCACAATTATGATGGGCAGAAAATTTGTATTTTGAGTATCAAACGCAGTGCAAAAAAATATTGGGAATATAGAGCGGCTGTAAGTGTAGATGGGATGAAAACACCTGTGGAAATTTACAATTGTCGCGCCAAGTTTAAGGTGAATAAAGACGGGAGTTTAGCCCAATTTACAGAGAATAGTCCTGGTGAGATGATTTGTAGTTTTTTTAAGAAGTAACTATCATGTCTAGCCATTCAAACAGAATTAGGTTCATTCAGACAAGAAGAACAGGAGGACGTTATGCAAATTGTCACTAGTTGGATGAGACAAGGGATTGAGCAAGGGATTCAAAGAGAAAAAGATTTGGTTGTGCGTCAAATCAAGCGCAAACTAGGTGAAATTAATGCTGATTTAGAAGCTCAAGTTAGGGGTTTGGATGTTGAAAATCTTGAAATTTTAGGGGAAGCATTATGGGATTTTGCAACTGTGGAGAATTTGCGGGATTGGTTAGATAATCTGTAACCATTTAGCTGTCAGCAAATCAACTAAAAAATTGAGATGTTATTGCTCATTTCAGAAATACTCTAAAAGCGATACCTTTTCTACGAGTCACGTAAGGGAGACAGTCAGCTTCGCTATCGAACTCTCATGAAACAAATTCATAGATTCACTCAGCAACGCCATTTTATTTATTTTCAGGTGCAAATATACGCCAAATAATAAATAATGTAATCCCTAAATAGGCGAATACAGTTAGCCATTCTTGCCAACGACTTGATATATCATTCATAAGAAAAAATCAGAATTAAGAAAATACCTCCAGCATTGTACCTACCAAACAAGCCCGATCTAAATTAATTCCTCGCAAATTTGCAGCTTCTAACTCTGCACAAAGTAAATTAGCTCCTGTCAAATTCGCCCCAGCCAAATTTGCACCTCGCAAGTCGGCTTCTTCCAGGTTAGCTTCACTTAATAACGCCCCTTGTAAATCAGCACAACTCAAGTCTGCACCTTTGAGATTTGCCCCTGTCAGGTTAACACCACGTAAGTCAGCGCCTCGCAAATCAACGCCTTGCAAGTTAACACTCATCAAATTAGCACCACTTAAAAAAGCACCTGCTAAAGATGCGTCGCTGAGTGTAGCGCCCATGAAGTTAGCACCACGCAAATTACTACCTCGCAAGTCAGCACTAGTTAAGTCTGCTTGCATCAAATTTGCTCCCATGAGGTTAGCCCGCAAGTCAGTTTCTTGCAGGTTTGCTCCCATTAAGTTAGCACCTTCTAAATGCCCACCTTCCAGTTTAGAACCAGCGAAGTTAGCACCCACCAAGGTAGCACCGGCTAAGTTGATGCGGTTTAAATCTACTTGGGATAGTTCCTCATCTTCTAAGTTTGCCCCTGCCAGTTCTTTGATTTTTCCTAATCTAATAGCTTCAATGTTCATTTGGGGTAACTATTAATCTCCTGACTACTTTTGCTATGGCTATCCCATCGGGAATCAAGTAACCACATACTACTACTGACTTTGGGTGTCATTAGGGGTAAGTCTAGTCCCTGTTGTAAACCCATGACTAACAAAGTTAGGGTATCTACAAGTTTAGGATCAAAACGGGTCGATTGTTGCTTTCGACAATAATCTAAAGCTTGAGCAAATATATCTTGTCCGCTTTGTTCTGAATATTGTTGTTGACAAACTCGCCATTGAAAGTCTGCTGCTAAGGCTAAAATTCTTGATTCTAGGGGAATTTCATCTCCAGCTAAACCTGCTGGTTCTCCTGTTCCATTCCACCACTCTGTTTGGTGAGTGATAATTTGGGCAATTGCGCGCAGTCGTGGCATTGTTCTTAATACCTGCGCCCCTGGTACTAGAGGACAAGTTAAAGGACAACTGGGGGCTTCTTCATAACCTGTAGATGCACCGGCAGTGAAGACGCTTTCTGCTTTTTGTAGTGGATCTATGCGGTGTAATAAACCAGCAAGGCGCAATCTTTTAATTTGCCATGCGGGTAAATCCAACAACTGCCCCATTGTTTCACAAATTGCCACAACTTCTGCGGCAGCCATAGGGGTGTTGATATCTGCTAAATCCATTAATTGTGCCATTCGCAAAAATGCCTGGATTTCGTTAGAAACCAAGTTACGATCTAGGGCGACGGGAATAGAATTCTCTTGTCCAGTTTGCAGGTAATCGACAACGCGAGAAACGACTACACCTAAGTCTTTTGGTGAAATAATCGCAGCCTGAATTGCTTGTTTATGGGCGGTGAGTTTATTTGCCAGTTCTGGGTTATATTTTTCGATGTGAGCGATCGCAATTTCTGCTGTCTCTCTCACCAACTCCGGTTCAAATGTCCATAAACCATAAAATTTACGTTCTAAATCCGATGCTGGTAAACCACCAATCCCATAATCACCCTCTGATAATTCTTGACAAATTACCATCGCTGTGTATTTAGGTGAGAGAATAATTAAGTGCCACTCTTGTTCTACAGGATCACCCGCTTCTATAGGCACTAAATGGACATTAGGTAACTGGCTTGTAGTGTGTTCTGCAAAACCAGCATCGGCAGAGGCCATAATAGCAATTTCACGGCTGCGCTGGGCAATCTCTGCATATCTATTTGCTTCTTGCAAATACCATTTACCCATTTGGAAGGCCGTAATCACTAAAGGCTCTCCGTCCTCAGTTAATATATGGTCTTCTAAAGCATGACACAGAGCTACTAGGGTATTTTTATAGTACACGCCAAAGTGAATTGGCCTGGTGCTGTGACGGTGGGCTGTTTCCAGTTGTTGGAGAATTGAACCTTCTAACATGGGGATTGGGGAGAAAGAGGTGACAGGTGACAGGTGACAGGTGACAGGTGACTAGAGTTCAGAATATTGAATTTTCCTGTTCCCTGTTCCCTGTTCCCTGTTCCCTAGTTAATAGCTACAAGTTGCTTTTCTTTTGCTTCTATTGGCGCAGAAAGTGCTGTTTCTAACTCAGCACAACCCAATTTTTCTTCTAAGATGTTCATCACTTCTCGTCCGAAATCGTTGGGGTTGCGTCGCCAAGCTTGTAAACAGACTTCTCCAAAAAATGAACCGAGTGGTTCCGGGTTCCATAAGAGTTTTTTAGCTGTCCAAGGCATCAAACTCATCGGATCATAACCTGGTTTGAGGATACCTTCTTTGAAAGCATATTCTTCTAAATGGGTATGAGGTTGCAATCCAATGAAGAAAATAGCAGGTTCGACTTTATCAGCACCGAAAATCCGTTCTAATTCCCGATGATAAGCGATCGTTTGGCGAATGGTTTCATGACGTTCGTCAATGACGTTAAATGAGTAATTGACGGAAACTAAATCATTAAAGCCCGCTGCTTTTAAGTCACGACAGTTTTGTAACACAGTTCGCAGATTGTAACCCATCCGCATTTTACGTACAAGTTCTTGAGAACCGCTAGTAATGCCGATTTCAAAATAGTTCATCCCCGTTTTAGCCATCAACTCACACAATTCTGGTGTTAAGTTGTCTGCTCTAATGTATGCTGCCCAGTTAATATCTGTCATGCCAGAATCGACAATTTTCTGTAAAAGTTCGACAGCATCATCAATATATTTGCGGGCGGGGATAAATTGAGCATCGGTAAACCAGAAGTTACGAATACCACGATTGTATAATTGTCGCATCTCAGCTACGACTTCATCGGCAGGATTAATACGTACTTGTTTACCTTCAACCACTGTGTAAACGCAATAACAGCAGTTATGAGGACAACCACGTTTGGTTTGGACACCAACGTAAAAATCCTGATCTTGCAGGTAATAATTAAATTCCGGCCAGATGGTTTCGATATAGTCGTAGTTACAAGCAGTTTTTTCTAAGGGTGTCGGTTGTTCATGAATGAGGCGTTGTCGTGGTTGATTTTCTCCCACTACGTAACAGCGTTCATCTCGAAATTCTTGTCCACCCAGGAATTTTGTCAGCAAAGTTTCTCCTTCACCTACAGAGATTATAGTCCCTTTGGGTAAGCTTTTACCCAACTGCTGATAAAATACACTGACTGCACCACCACCAAGAACTACACGCGCTTGAGAGTGATATTGTTGGGCGCGTTTTAAACCACGTTTGACTAAGCCTAAGTTACGCCACAATTCTACATAGTAGGCGATAAAAATTCGTAAACCGCCTAATGCACCGCGTAATTTGATGAATGGGTTTTTGGCATAGTAAAATTCAAAGGCGTTTTGTAACGGATTGCCGCCCCGTCCACCCACTGGGGCATATATTTGAATATCTCGCCAAGAAAAGACTAGGAGTGTGGGTTTAAATTCATCAATACAGGCATCTAGGGCAGTATTGTATTCTAAAGGTGGTACTGTGCCTAAGTCAAAAATCCGCTGTTCAATATCAGGAAACTGCTTGTGGACGTGATCTGAAAGATAAACAACCCCAATAGGAAAGATGGGGTTACAGGGAAGGCGAACGTAAAGTATTCGGTTTTCCGTCATAGTTGTTTTAACTTCCATCTTACCGATTTTGAGGGAATTTGTGGGCTTAATATTAATTTACCAATATTTATTTTTATTTTGCTTGATTTATTGAATCAGCTAATTATTGAACTACGTAAATTTACTCGCTACCAAGAAAATTGCTTGCTCAATTGCTACTACTTTGGGGTGACAAGAAAGACAACAGAATCATATAAAATTTCGATAAAAATACTAGACACACTTGTTGTTTTTTTTTACAATGCAGTTAATACCTCAATGCTTGGGTGTCGAAGTTGTTTTCTGGACTTTGAATTACCGCTTGCTTTTTGTGACTGACGTTATTTGCATTGCAAACAAGAAAATAAAGGACAATGTGATGAAATTATCTCGAATTCTGCCATTGGTTGTTGGTAGTGCTGTGGCTGGTATGGTGGTTAGTGGTGCATCTCCAGCGCAAGCTTTGGATTGGACTTGGAGTTATACTGGTACGGGAGTTAATGCTGCGGGAACATTTACCACAAACGACACTCCAAACGGTTCAGGTTTTTACACTATTTCTGCTATCACTGGTACTAGAAATAGTAATACCATAAACTCCTTACTAGGAGCGGGAGTTTTTGGAAATAATAATCTGATTTCTCTGTCTTCACCTTACCTAACCAATGGCGGTGCTTTTGCTTACTTTGCAGGGGGTAATCCGTTCAATGTGTCTTATTCTTCTGCAACAGGCTGGAGAGACTCTAATATTAGTGTAACTTTCACCGCATCTGCATCAACACCCGTCCCCTTCGACATTCCCGGTGGTGCAACCATCCCCACAGTCGGTTCTCTATTTGCTCTAGGATTGATGAGACAAGCTAAAAAACGTCTAGCAGCAAAAACCCTCGTTGTTAACCCTGTAGTTTCATAGATTAACTGTCAGAATCAGGATGTCCAGGATTTAAGGATGTACAGGATGGTTTATTAGGGTGCGTTGGATATTTAAGAATCTGTTTATTTGATAGATTCTTGTAGTCTGATGCACTCTATTAACTGACTATTAAATCAGCCAGTTCTTAATAACCGTAAATTTACTTACCACAAAAAAATTGCTTGCACAAGTTCTGCTACTGTGCAGTGACGTGAAATATAACGAAACATAATAAATACTCATATAAAACTTCAGTAAAGATACTAGACAACTTTGTTGTTTTTTTTACAATCTAGTTAGTATCTAAATGCTCAGGTGTTCAATTTTTTTTCTCAACTTTGAATCACTGGTTGTTTTGTGCGGTTGATGTTATTTGCAAACAAGAAAAAAGGGAAACAGTGATGAAATTATCTCGGATTTTGCCATTAGTGGTTGGTGGTGCTGTTGCTGGTATTGTCATTAGTAGTGCATCTCCAGCGCAAGCTTTAACGTATAACTGGAATTACACGGGTTTATCAAACACTAGTGGAACATTCGATCAGACTGGTGGAACAATAACAAGTTTTACTGGTACAGTGGGTGGTACTGCCATAACTGGGTTGTTACCTATCGGTACTATAATTGGGGGAGCCGGTGTGGATAACTTATTTCCTCTTACAGGGCGTGGCGTGGGGTTCTCTACTGCAAGTGATACCTTTGCAATATATTTTTCTGGGGGTCTAACAAGTATATGGCAAGAGGGTTTAGAAGATATTATTGGGACTGGAGTGTTCAATGCCACTCCCGTACCCTTCGACATTCCCGGAGGTGCAACCATCCCTACAGTCGGTTCTCTATTTGCTCTAGGGTTGATGAGAAAAGCTAAAAAACGTCTAGCAGCAAAAACCCTCGTTGTTAACCCTGTAGAGACTGTCTGAATCAGGATGTCCAGGATTTAAGGATGTACAGGATGGTTTATTAGGGTGCGTTGGATATTTAAGAATCTGTTTATTTGATAGATTTCTGTAGCCTGACGCACTTTATAAACTGACAAAAATTCCTATCTTCTCAAATCCTCACACCCACAAAAAACCATCCTGTAAATCCTTAAATCCTGATTCAGACAAAAGCACAAAAAGAGAGTATTTAGGGGTTGACAACTGATTTGAAATTTGTTATCATGAACTCGATAAGGAAGAAGTATTTTAAATTAAATATGATAACGATAAATTGGATAGGGGTTTAGCAATGCTAAACCCCTAAATTAGTTTGATTCAAAAATGTGAAATTGATGTTTCTTGTGAGAATCAGGATTTAAGGATGAACAGGATAATACAGCAGATTGCAGATCAATGAGGTACAGAATCAAAATTGAAACTTAGACACCAAGCCAGTTTTACTCCTGACTCCTGACTCCTGACTCCTGACTCCTGAATTCTGCTGTAACAGGAATTAAAATTTGATGACTCGCTTTATACATGACCAATTCGCCAAACAATATCTAACACAACTATTAACACCTTACGGAGAAGTAGAAACCAGCAAAGATATCACCGCAGAAGTCAGACAAGTTGACGTATTGTTTATACCCTCACCCCAACCAACACAAACTTTAGAAACACTAGGAATTCTAGGACGAATGGCGACAAATTATGCCATATTTGAACCATTTCGTAACCCTGTCAGCAAAAGTGAAATTCGCAGTTGTATGGGTAAATTGTTTGACGTTCATGCAGACTTAGAACGGGAATCTAAACGCAATGATACGCGAATAACCGAAACAGAATTACCCCAATTATGGATTTTTACTCCTACAGCATCAGTAGAAATTCTAGAGAGTTTTAATGGTACTGTGGACGAAGAAAACTGGCAAAAAGGTCTTTATTTTTTGCCAAAAGGATTAAAAACCGTAATTGTTGTAATTCATCAACTTCCCAGTACACCCGAAAACCTGTTCTTGAGGATATTAGGTAGAGGAAAAGTACAAAGACAAGCAGTAGAAGAATTAGAAGCACTAGCAAATAATAGTCCGTTTCTTGCAGATGTCATAGAATTAGTACATGACCTAATTGCTGTGTTATCTGCACGTCAACGACAAGAACAAGATATTGATCAAGATGATCAGGAGTTAATTATGAAATTATCCCAGATGTATCAGCAACAATTAGAAGAGATTAAAAAACACGAACGACAAGAAGGACTTCAAGAAGGACGACAAGAAGGACGACAAGAAGGTATAGAAAGAGAACGACGCGCTATGATTGAAAGTATCCTGCAAGTACGGTTTGGTGCAGTTGATTCACAGTTAGCGACAATTATCAACCCTCTGATTGCAATGTCCAGAGAAGAATTTACTCCTTTGCTTTTACAATTATCTCGTGAGGAGTTATTAGCTAGATTTGCACAATAAACATCTGTTACAGAGGAAGAAGGACACTTAAATCTCTTTGAGAAACTTTTGGCTTTCCATCATTTCTGTTGTTGAACATAAAGTGTATTGGGGGATTGACAACAGATTAAAAATCTGTTATCATTAAATTGATAAGGAAGAACTATTTAAAATTCTAAAATATCCAGATACCCGGTTTCCTTGAGAAATCGGGTATCTATTCTTTTTGTCAGGAAATTTTTATAAAAAAGACATAACTTTAGATAGAAATAATGCAGAAAATACTAGTTGGTAGTCGGAGTTACAGCAACTGGGGATCGGGCGATGTTAGTTTTGCTTGTGTAATGTAAAATTGTGGCGTAAAAGCTCCTCAGCAGTTATGGCTCAAATATTAGATCCTCTACCACCAGAGCAATCGGGGAAAATTCTCTGCTGCTACGTCAATGCCACGAGTAAAATGCAGGTGGCTCGCATTTCCAATATTCCTAACTGGTACTTTGAAAGGGTCGTGTTTCCTGGACAAAGGTTAGTTTTTGAAGCCCCGAAAGAAGCTCAGATGGAGATTCATACGGGAATGATGGCAAGTGCAATTTTATCAGATACAATTGGGTGCGATCGCCTTGCTCTCAGGGAAACTACTAGTGATGAGTGTGATGATACAGACTCTTCAGAAGAAATAAACTCGATAAATAACACTTCGATGGGTTCTTCCATAAATACAAAAGTTGAAGATTCTACAAAACCCTTACAAATTCTGGGATTAGCATCGGTTGATTGAAAAAAATTTTCTCAATTTTTAGGGTTGCTGAATTCAGCAGCCTTTTTTGTTTAGCTTAAACAGTAGAAACCTCTCACCTACCCGAAAGAGAGGTGATGAACACTTCTTGGTTTTTTGACAAAATGATATAATTTTATACAGATGGGTGTAACTCAATTAAATGCTGAAAAGCAGCCTATCAAAAAAAGTTAAAAATTATCTCCAAAAGTCCCTAGGGCATAGGGCTTTAAAGCTCGGTTAATGTCTTTATAGAAGAGTCGCCGAGAAGCCCACACTCACCTGTTCGCGTAGCGTGCCGCAAGGCATAAGGGGGTATGTGGAGTATGTCACTAAAGTGATCTAAACTCTGATTACTTTGTAATTGGAATATGACTTATCCCTCTGTCAACTGGTTCGCTAAAACATTCGCCAATTTGCCTCTACGAACCCTGTTGATTGTGCCGTTTGTTTTGCAAACTGTGGGAGTGGTGACGCTAGTGGGTTATTTTTCCTACCGTAGCGGAGAGGAGGCTGTAGAGAAGCTTGCAGATCAGTTGATGATGGAGGTGAGCGATCGCATTGATCAACATCTGAATAGTTATTTAGGGAAAGCCCAGGAAATCAACCGCATAAATGTAGATGCCTTCGAGTCGGGAATTTTAGACTTGAATGATTTTAACACCTTGGGAAAATATTTTTATCGTCAGGTGCGATCGCCTATGGTGGGGCGTAGCCCATCGCTCAATTTTGGTTATGTTAACTTTGGCAGTGAAAAGGGAGGATTTATTGGTGCTGGTTATGGACTGGGTAATAAGTTAGAAATAGCAGAAATTCCCCTATCTGACCAAAGCAAATTCCGCTTTTACTCAGTAGATGACCAGGGTAATAGGCTCTCTTTAGTAGCTACGCTGAAAAACCCCCAATATTCTAATTTTGCCTGGTATTCAGATGCAGTCAAAGCTGGTAAGCCGATTTGGAGTTCAATTTACACCTGGGGCGGTTTACCTAATCGCATCAGCATTTCAGCAAGCACTCCAGTGTATGACGAGCAGAAAAAGCTGCTAGGTGTACTCGGTATTGATTTGGAACTCTATCAAATCAGTCAGTTTCTGAAAACACTGGATCATAAAAGATCCGGTCACACTTTTATTATGGAGCGATCCGGGCTAATTGTTGCTAGTTCCGAAGATGAATCTCCAGCCCCCATCATCAATGGTACAGCTACAAGACTCAAAGCCTTAAATAGCAGTGAACCTGTGATCCGCGAGGTAACGCAGGATTTAATGCAGCGGTTTGGCAGTTTAAATACCATTACTCAGCCTCAAAATTTCCGCCCTGATTTAGAGCAAAAACCCTTTGTGAGAGTTACGCCTTACCGCGACGATTACGGCTTAGATTGGCTCGTGGTGACGGTGATTCCTGAATCAGAATTTACGGCAGAGATTCATGCTAATGCCCAAACAACCTTTCTGTTTTGTGGTTTAGCATTGGTAATTGCTATTGGCACGGGTAGCCTCACTGCATACTGGATAGCTAAACCGATTTTGCGATTGAGCCGAGCTAGTCAAGCTATGGCTAAAGGAGAGTGGCAAGAGCCTTTATCTGAAGATATAGCCATAGCAGAACTGAAGGTTTTAGCAACATCCTTTAACCAGATGTCTGCTCAAGTCAAAAAATCATTTCAGGAATCGGAAAGCAAATTTTCGACCATTTTTCATACCACTCCTGACCCCGTTTGGATTGCTACATTAGCTGAAGGAAGGTGTTTGAATGTTAATGAAAGTTTTTGTAATTTTTGGGAAGATACCCCAGAAAATATCATCGGTAAAACCTGCGTAGAATTGGGATTGTGGGAAAATATAGAAGATTTGCACCACTTCAAACAGACGCTAATTAATAAAGGAATTCTCCAGAATTTTAAAGTAGTGATTCGCACTTACTCAAAGCAAAGCAAGACCGTTCTCATGTCAGCTAGGGTGGAACGTTTAGATGGCCAGGATTGTGTGATTGGGATGATGAAAGATGTCACCGATCTCTACAACGAGCTTCGTTTACGCAAACAAACCGAACAAATTTTATTAGAGAGTGAATATCGATTTAGAAGTTTATTTGAAAATTCCCCTGTTGCTTATCAATCCCTCGATGAACAGGGATGTTTTATTGATGTCAACTCGCAATTTTGTAACTTATTGGGATATACCCCAGCAGAACTCATAGGTAAGCCTTTTGGCGAGTTTTGGTCACGGAAGACACAATTATATTTCCCAGAAGCATTTGCACATTTCAAATGTAATAAAAAGGCAAGTGCAGAATTGTATCTAACAAGAAAGGATGGTAGTGAGATTGTCGCTCTGCTCGAAGGTCGTGTTCAGTATGAACCAGACGGTCAATTTGTGAGGACACATTGCGTTTTATACGACATCACCGAACGCAAGTACATGGAGGAAGCATTACAGTATAGCCAGAATTTACTCCACACATTAGCGTCTAATATCCCTGGAACTATGTACACTCTTGTACAACATTCTGATGAATCTGCAACTTTTGAGTACGTCAGCTTGGGTTGTCGATATCTTTTAGAATTAGAACCAGAAGAAATTTTAGAAAATGCTAATCTTTGTTTTGCACAAATTCATCCTGATGACCGGGTGGGATATCATGCAGCAGCAGCCCTTAGTGCCAAAACTCTCAAGCCATTTTTTTACGAATGGCGACTAATTACACCTTCGGGAAAACTCAAGTGGGTACAAGCAAATTCTCGTCCTGAACTGCGACAGAATGGTGATATTGTTTGGCATGGTGTTTTACTCAATATCACTAAGAGTAAACAAGCAGAAGAAGCTCTGCGCCAGAGTCAGCATTTTATTGAACGGATTACAGAACTAACGCCAAACCTACTTTATATTTACGATCTCACCGAACAGCGTAATGTTTACATAAATCGCTCTGTTGCGGAAATATTAGGATATTCAGCCGCAGAAATTCATAAAATGGGAGCTAATTTGTTTCCCACTATCTGTCATCCTGATGATCTAAATCGGGTCTATACGGCGATACAACAGACTATTTATCTGCAAGATCATCAGTTCATTGAAATAGAATATCGTGTTAGGGATACTCAAGGTCAATGGCGTTGGCTTTATAGTCGCGATACGGTTTTTTCTAGAACTGAGAATGGCAACGTTAAACAAACTTTAGGAACATCCCAAGATATTACTGATCGCAAACAAGCAGAGTTAGAACTAAGGAAAAGTCGAGATTTTAAAGAAGCTATTTATAACGAATCTACCGATGCTATTTTTCTGGTTGATGTTCCCAATCCATTAATTCTTGATTGCAATAGCCGGGCTGTGGAGATGTTTGAAGTTGCCAACAAAGAAGAACTGATTGGCACACTAGGGCAAACTTTACAAAAACAGCGATTTACCGATGATGAAATGGTAATGATTGTTGACGATATAGCTAAATTAGGCTTTTGGAGTCAAGAAGTAGAATATGTGACTAAAAAAGGTAATATTTTCTGGGGCAATCTGTCGGTAAAACGCATCAATATAGCGGATCAAATTATTGATTTGGTGAGAGTTACGGATATTAGTAAACGCAAGCAAGCAGAATTAGCCTTACTGAAAAGCGAAAAGCGATTCAAAGAGATTTCTGCATCTTCGCCAGGAGTAATTTATATTACGGTTAGTGGGTTGGACGGCTCTTGGTATTATGAATATATGAGTCGTGCGTTTGAGGATATTCATGAAATTACTGTTGAACAGATACTTGAAAATCCCCATCTCTGTTTTGAGCAGTTTCATCCTGATGATTGCCTTGGCTATGAGGAAGCAGTGGCTCACAGTCTGGAAAATATGTCTCCTTTTAACTATGAGTGGCGCATTATCACCCCTTCAGGAAAACTCAAATGGATAAAAGCGAATTCAAGACCAGAACGGAGGGAAAATGGAGAGATTGTATATTATGGTGTTGTGTTAGATGTGAGCGAACGCAAACAAGCCGAATTAGCTTTGCAGCAAGCGGAATATAACCTCAGACTGGCAAATCAGGAACTGGAACAACTGGTAAATACTGATGGATTAACGCAAATTGCCAATCGTCGCTGTTTTGACAATCGCTTAAAGCAAGAATGGCAGCGACTCTACCGAGAACAGCAACCGCTATCTTTACTGTTATTTGATGTTGATTATTTTAAACGCTATAACGATACCTACGGTCATCAAATGGGGGATGAATGTCTGATTAAAATCGCTCAAGCAGTGCAACAGGTAGTGTGCCGTCCGGCTGATTTAGTCGCTCGCTACGGTGGGGAAGAATTTGTGGTTATTTTATCTAATACTAATGTTGAAGGGGCGATAGCGATCGCTCAACGAATTCATTCTGCAATTAAAGATTTAGCAATTCCTCACCAAGCCTCGGAAGGGCGCGATACAGTTACAATTAGCCTTGGTATTACTAGCCAGATACCTACTTTTCAAACATTACCAGCCCACCTAATCGAGCAAGCAGATCAGGCACTCTATCGCGCCAAACAACAGGGACGCAATCAGTCTGTAATGTTCTGTTAATCTCTAGGACTAGCTGACCAGGAGGAACTATTATTTGTTTTAGAAAACTCAAGAATGACCAAGCCCCGAAGGGGCGAGAACAGGGTTGAAAGTCTTTTGTTATATGGCTTTTTTCTGAAATTTTGTACTTCATTTACCTGAAATCTGCTGTATTTGTAAGTAGCCATCATAAACTGCGTACACCAGGACACATGAAAAAACTTCTTATTCCCCTCCTTGCTTGCGGGGAGGGGTTAGGGGTGGGGTCTTATTTTCAAGTCAGGTGAACAGAAAAAATTAAAGGTATGTGAAGAAAAGCAAAGCAAGCTGAAACTCTTTTCCCCTGCGCCCTGCTCCCCTGCCTTATCTCAACGACAATTTTTAACGCTCACTTACTTATGAGTTTAATTTTCCAATGCAGAATTATAAGCTTTAACTAACAAATCAATCCCCGTAATTGCCCCACCAACAACAACAGCATTAGCACCTAAATCTAAAGCTTTTCTGGACATTTCTGGTGAAGAAATACCGCCTTCACAAATTATAAAGGCATCAAGATTTTCTACTATCTGTCTGAGTAATTCCCAACCAGGAGGAGCAAAAGTTTTAGTTTCCGCAGTGTAACCAAAAAGAGTAGTCCCCACAATATCCGCACCAGCATCAACCGCTAATTTTGCTGCTGCAAATGTATCCACATCTGCCATCACTGGTTTACCCAATTCTTGATGAATACGGTTAATAATATCAATTAACTTTTCATCACCGGGACGATTTCTGGTAGTTGCATCTATAGCAATAATATCTGCACCGGCTTGTGCGACAGCAACAGCATGGTGAAACTGTGGTGTAATGTAAACATCAGAACCAGTTATGACTTGTTTCCAAAGTCCAATAATTGGTACTTGTACTTTTTCTCTCACAGCTTTAATATGGTTTGGCGTATCAATTCTCACACCAACAGCACCATTATTAACCGCAGCTTGTGCCATTGCAGCAATTACATAAGCATCATGTAATGGAGAATCTACAGGTGCTTGACAGGAAACAATTAAACCTTTTTGTAAATTAGTCATTTTTGATTTTTATTTTTAATTGTTTAACAAATTCTGGAAGTTTAATTCAATTTACGAATTACGAATTACGAATTATTTTAATTGATTTGGTATCCAAACAGTAAAAATTGAACCCATACCTACAGTAGATTCTACTTCAATTCGACCGCGATGAAGTTCTACAAGTTGTTTAGTTAAAGCTAAACCAACTCCTGTACCTTCGTAGCGACGACGATAGGGTGTATCCAGTTGCTGAAATTTCTCAAATAGTAGTGGTAATTGATCTTCTGGTATGCCAATTCCAGTATCTTCTATTTGAAAGATGGCAGTGTCATCTTCTACCCACAAACGCAAAGTGACGCTGCCACTTTCTGGGGTAAACTTGATCGCATTAGTTAATAAATTCCAAAGAATTTGTTCTATTCTTCCAGAATCGGCTGTAAAGCGATCGCGCAAAGGGTTAATTTGCAAATCGAGTTTAAGAGTGACTTTTTCGCTCTTGGCTTTTTCTAATAAGCATTCTAGGGTATTTTCTGCTATCTTGATTAAAGAAAATTCAGAAATATTTAATACTGTTTTTCCAGCCTCAATTTGCGATAAATCGAGGATGTCATTAATCATTTCTAATAAATGTTCACCACTATCATGGATAGTTTGTAAATAATTCCGTTGTCGTTGACTTAACTCACCTAAAGGCCAACGTAATAATGTCGAAGACATTCCAATCACATAAGTTAAAGGTGTCAGCAATTCATGGCTGATTGTAGCCAGAAATTCACTTCGGAGACGACTTGCAGCTTCAGCAGCTAGTAGTGCTTCCCGCAGTGCCATTGTGCGTTCAATAACTCGTTGTTCCAGAGTTTGTTTTTCTTGAGTCAGTATTCGCGTAGCGTCTTGCAGAGATTCCATTAGCTCAGTTTGATGAATAGCGATCGCTAATTGTTCTGCAATTGAGTTTAACAAGTTTTTTTCACTTTCCTGCCACTCACGGGGAACGTGGCACTGGTGAGCAATCAATAACCCCCAAAGTTTTTCTTCAAACATAATCGGGGCTGCCAATTTTGCCCGAATTTGGTTCGCTCGTAAAAAATTTAATAAGCACTCTTCTAGTGCATAGGTTTTTTCTACATCATCAACAGCTAAAATAAAACCTTGACGATATTTTTCCCAACAGTGAGAAATGCGCGTCAGACAGTCTTTTTCTTGATAATTTAATACTGAGGTAATATTGTCTGTAGCCATTGCTTCATAAACTATACAACCCCAGCCATTTTCATTATTCTGTTCTAAGGATTGAGAATTAACTGAACTTAGGATTAAATCTTGTGTATGTTGAGTCTTGACTTTAAGCGGCTCAAATTTATAAATTACTAATCGGTCTAATTCTAGAAATTCACGTACTTGTGTAATTGCCGTAGCCATAATTAATGGCAAGTTTAGGCTTTTACGGATTTGCGTTGTTACTTGATTCAACAGACGTTCCTGAGCAATCTGTTTTGTCAAGGCGTTTTCCACCGACTGACAACTAAAACCCTCTGGAGGAATTGAACTTGCAGGTACTGTTAAATTTGGGTTGAAATCAGGGAAAAAATATTCTAACAATAACAGAGTAAATTTACTTTGGAGCGTGACATCATTAGGAGCAAGAAGTTGCCGATAATGTTCAAGATTTTGGTATGTGTAAGAATTACAGCCAAACAAATCTCGCAATTTCGAGACAAAAGCAGCGATCGCTTCTTCATTAAATGTCAAACTAGCATTTAGGGCTGAGTCAATTTCTTGCTTCCCCGGCTTTTGGGTTCCCACCAACAGTGCATTAAATCCCTGAGAAACCACCAGCTTAAACCTTTGCCCTTGCCACTCTACAGGCAGTTTCATCCGCACCAGCACAGCTTCTGTCAACACTAAAGCATCACTTTCTACCGCCTGAACCATTTGCTGTAATAATTCTCCAAGCTGATTAAATACACTTAAAGGAAAGGTTCGAGAAAAGCCCAAATCAGGAGAAATAAGCATTTTCAAAAATGTAGTGAGAGGGGCTAAAAGCTGGATTGAGAAGTTGTTTTTGATTGTGTACTAACCAACAGTGTAAAACGGTAAAAGAGAATTATGCATCGTATAAGTGCTACACCAGGGGGATGGAATCAGTCGGAAGGCTTAATTTTCCTTGAACAAACCCCATCACCTTTTGTGTTAATCACGGCTGCCGATACCGACATTCAAACCCTAGCAGCTGTCGTTACAAAATTACCTGCCCAATTTCCACAAATTAGAGTAGCCAACTTATTACAACTACAGCAACAAATAAGTATAGATGCTTATGCTGAACAAGTATTAGAATCAGCCCAAGTGATCGTTCTCCGTTTAATTGGCGGAAGTTCCTACTGGGGTTATGGCTTAGAAGTGGTACAAGAAATTGTGCAACGTAATAGTACAACCCTTATTGTAATGCCAGGAGACGACGGACTTGATCTTGATTTAATCTCTAAATCTACGATTTCTTTAGAAATTGTTCAGCAAATTTGGCAATACTTTCAGGAAGGTGGTATAGAAAATTTCCTGAACGCCCTCCAATTTATCGCTGATACAGCCTTGTCTACCTCGTTTAATCCCCCACCACCACAACCTGTTCCTCGTGTGGGAATGTATGAGTGGGGAAGCTCTTGTGCAGGGAGCAGGGTGCAGGGTGCAGGGGAAGAGCTTTCTTCTACACTGTCACCTGTCACCTGTCACCTGTCACCTGTCACCTGTCACCTGTCACCTGTCACCTGTCACCTGTCACCTGTCACCTGTCACCTGTCACCTGTCACCTGTCACCTGTCACCTGTCACCTGTCACCTGTCACCTGTCACCTGTCACCTGTCACCTGTCACCTGTCACCTGTCACCTGTCACCTGTCACCTGTCACCTGTCACCTGTCACCTGTCACCTGTCACCTGTCACCTGTCACCTGTCACCTGTCACCTGTCACCTGTCACCTGTCACCTGTCACCTGTCACCTGTCACCTGTCACCTGTCACCTGTCACCTGTCACCTGTCACCTGTCACCTGTCACCTGTCACCTGTCACCTGTCACCTGTCACCTGTCACCTGTCACCTGTCACCTGTCACCTGTCACCTGTCACCTGTCACCTGTCACCTGTCACCTGTCACCTGTCACCTGTCACCTGTCACCTGTCACCTGTCACCTGTCACCTGTCACCTGTCACCTGTCACCTGTCACCTTCCAAAGTTGGTATTTTGTTCTATCGCGCTCATTATTTGGCGGGAAATACCAAGGTTATTGAGGCTTTATGTGCGGCTTTGGGGGAAAAAAATTTACAACCTGTGCCAGTGTTTGTATCGTCATTGCGTGAACCTGGTGTGAGCGAACAGTTGTATGAGTTGTTTCAGCCGAAAGATGGACAGCATATTGATTGTTTACTTAATACCACCAGTTTTTCCCTAGCGCGGTTGGAAACAGAAACACCACAAATCGAACTTTGGGAAAAATTAGATGTACCGGTTTTACAAGTAATTCTCTGCGCTAGTTCCGTGGAGCAGTGGGAGTCACAGTCACAAGGTTTGACTCCCCGTGATATGGCGATGAATGTGGCATTACCAGAGGTTGACGGGAGAATTATTAGTCGGGCTGTGTCTTTTAAAACTTTGCAAACTCGCAATCATGACTTAGAAACCGATGTGGTAGTTTATGAACCAGTGAGCGATCGCATTGAGTTTGTCGTACAGCTGGCAGCTAATTGGGTTCGATTAAGAGTGAAACCACCCCAAGAACGTCGTATAGCCTTAATTTTAGCAAATTACCCCAACACCAATGGTCGCCTTGCTAATGGCGTAGGACTCGACACTCCCGCCAGTTGTGTAGAAATTCTCAAAGCTTTACAGTTAGCTGGTTATGAAGTGGGAGATATCCCAGCTACAGGAGATGAATTAATTCAACTTCTCACATCTGGCGTTACCAATGATCCAGAAGGAAGAGATTGGAAACCAATACAGCAAAGTCTTTCAGCCGAAGAATATCAAAAGTATTTTGCAACTTTACCAGAATCTGTACAACAAGAAATTATTCAACGTTGGGGATTTTTTGGAGAAACGAACCGCAGAGGCGCTGAGGTCGCAGAGGATGGGGAGATTTTACCTATTTCTGGGATTCAATTTGGTAACATTTTCGTAGGAATTCAGCCTTCACGGGGTTACGATCTTGACCCTAGTTTAAATTATCATGCACCAGATTTAGAACCAACACACGCCTATTTAGCTTTTTACTATTGGGTGCGGGAAAAACATTCCAGTTGTTTTGGGGCTGATGCGATCGCTCATGTCGGCAAACATGGAAACTTAGAATGGCTACCTGGTAAAAGTATTGCTTTATCTAATACTTGTTATCCCGAAGTTGCTTTTGGGGCAATGCCGCACCTGTACCCATTTATTGTCAATGATCCTGGAGAAGGTTCTCAAGCAAAACGTCGCGCCCAGGCGGTAATAATCGACCATCTCACACCGCCCATGACTCGCGCTGAATTGTATGGACCCTTGCAACAGGTAGAAAATTTAATTGATGAATATTATGAAGCCGAAAGTTTAGATCCTACCCGTTTACCAACAATACGCGATCGCATTCAGGAACTAGTCATCAAAGAAAATCTCTATAAAGACTTAGGAATTACCGACGAAAAAGACATCGCCAACTTTGAAACCTTAATCTTAAATTCCTTAGATGGCTATTTATGCGAACTCAAAGAAGCCCAAATCCGCGATGGCTTACACATTTTCGGTCAATGTCCCCAAAATAGACAACTCCGAGACTTAATAATAGCGATCGCTCGCCTCCCCAACCGCCATTCCATCGGCATTACCCGCGCCATAGCCCAAGACTGGGGCTTAGACATAGACCCCCTCACCTCTAACTTCAGTAACCCCTTTATCCCACCGATAACCCACTTTGCGCCTCTGCGCCTTTGCGTGAGACTTAACTCTTCCCGCATCATCGGCGATGTCGTAGAACTCCTAGAACAAGAAGCCGCCTTTTTAGTAGAAAAAATTACTGAGGAGTCAGGAGTCAGGAGTCAGGAGTCAGGAGAAAGAATAAAATTACCAATTACCCAAACTCTTAACTGGATAGAATCCAAACTCCTCCCCGCACTGCAAAAAACCGACGAAGAAATCACCAACTTCTTACGCGGACTTGATGGAAAATACATTCCTAGTGCAGCTTCCGGCGCACCCACACGCGGCAGGCCAGAAGTCCTCCCCACAGGTAAGAACTTTTACGCCGTTGACATTCGCGCCATTCCCACAGAAACCGCTTGGGATATCGGCAGAAACGCAGCCGAAACCCTCATTGAAACCTACACCCAAGAACATGGAGAATATCCCCAAACATTAGGTTTATCATTATGGGGAACTGCTACCATGCGGACTGGTGGCGATGATATGGCCGAAGCTTTGGCTTTAATCGGTGTTCAACCTGTTTGGGATGGTGCAGCCAGAAGAGTAGTAGATTTTGAAATTCTGCCCTTATCTATTTTGGGTCGTCCCCGTGTGGATGTGACTTTAAGAATTTCGGGATTTTTCCGAGATGCTTTTCCCAACTTGATTGATTTATTTTCCCAAGCTGTAACAGCCGTAGCCGCATTAGATGAACCGGCAGCAGAAAACCCCTTAGCAGAAGCAGTTCGTCAAGATACTGACTTATGGACTCAACAGGGTTTAAGTTTAGAAGCGGCACAAGAGCGATCGCAATATCGCGTCTTTGGTTCTAAACCAGGTGCTTACGGTGCAGGACTTCAAGGCTTAATCGCCTCCCAAAACTGGCAAGATGACAAAGACTTAGCCCGCGCCTACATGAATTGGAGTTCTTACGCTTATTCTGGGGGAACAGGGAACAGGGAACAGGGAACAGAAAATATTGCTGTCACCTCTACCGCCGCATTTGAGCAACGCTTGAAGCAAATGCAAATTGTGTTGCACAATCAAGACAACCGGGAACATGACTTACTCGATTCCGATGATTATTACCAATTTCAGGGTGGTTTAACCGCAGCGGTGCGTTCTCTCCAAGGAAAAAATCCTCAAACCTATTTTGGTGACAATTCCATTCCCAGCCAGCCAAAAGTCCGCCAACTCAAAGCAGAAATTGCGCGGGTATATCGTTCTCGTGTAGTTAATCCCAAATGGATTGCGGGCGTTATGCGTCACGGTTACAAAGGTGCATTTGAAATGGCCGCGACTGTAGATTTCTTATTTGCCTACGATGCTACCGCTCAATGTGTAGAAGATCATATGTATCAGGGTATCGTCCAGGCATATTTACAAGATCCAATTGTCTGTGAATTCATCCAAGAAAAGAACCCCTGGGCGTTGCGTGATATTTCTGAAAGGCTACTAGAAGCACATCAGCGCGGTTTATGGCAGGATGTCAGCACACAGACATTGGACGATTTGCGAAACCTAGTACATCAAGCTGAAGCAGCAATTGAATAAATATAAAGTGGTGTAGGAAACAAATATGGAAAATATAGCGTATTTGCACCTAGCTTTTGCCTATGAAGATAGTGAATTTGGTGAATTAGCTTTTCTATTTCACCCAGCAGCCGTACCAGATTGGAAACGTCTTTCTAGCAAGGCTTGGAAGTATATGCTTCCCCTTGTTTTAATTCTTTCTATTTTCAGTGCTGTTGGTAGCGTTTTAGCATTAGAAAAAGGCGATCAAGGCCCTTCTGTCAAAAATCTGCAACAAAAGTTAAACTCAGCCGGTTTTTATCGAGATCCTATCACTGAAGTCTATGATTCTCCCACAGAAGATGCTGTCCGACAGTTTCAAAAAGCTGCTGGTTTACCGATTAATGGTGTTGTTGAAGTTAAAACTTGGCAAAAATTAGAAAGTTGGCAGAAAAAGCCAGAGAGTAAAAAAACTAAAACTGCTACAGCACCAACACAAAGAACCACAACCAGTACTCCTCGTTCAGCAACTAACAAGCGCCAAAATCCCAACCTCATTACTAAAGGTGATGAAGGTGAAAATGTCAAAGTTTTACAAGCACGCTTGCGAATTGCTGGTTTTTATTTTGGGAATCCGAGTGGCATATTTGGTCCAATTACCGAAGAAGCTGTCAAGAGATTCCAAAAAGCTTATAAGTTAAGCGCTGACGGTGTTGTTGGACCGACTACACTCGCCAAACTACCCCCAGTAAATGCAGAAAGTGGCGAAGATACTTCCCAACAGGAAATTAATCGAGATCAACTTAGTTTAGGCGATCGCGGTGAAGCTGTCAGAATTCTCCAAGAACAATTAATCAAAGCCGGATATCTAGACGGACCGCCCAATGGTTACTATGGTTCCTACACAGCAGATGCTGTTAGTCGCTTTCAAAAACATCATCACTTAGAAGCCAACAGCATTGCGGGAACTACTACTCGCTCTAAGTTACATAACTTAGTCAAAACTTCACCTAAGAGTGATTTTAATGTCTTAGAAGTTCAAATGCGACTACAGGAGAAAGGTTTCTATAAAGGCCTACTCAACGGCATCATGGCAGAAGACACCAAAAAAGCCATCAAACGCGCCCAAGAATTTTACGGCGTTAGCCCCGGTGACATCATCAGCGGCAACTTCTAGCACAGTACGACGGAAGTAGCTATCCAGTTAAAAAAGGTTAAAAAGCTGATGAAACAAACTTTATGTCCTCCAGTAATACTGGCTCATTTCCATTAAATTCGCTTAAACGTGGCAGATGATTCCCCCACTCACTGATTATATCGTGTCTGCTTAAATACTAATAATTAGGCTGACACGGAGACACAGAGGATTTTTATCTAGTTATCCCACCTCGGTGCTAAAGCGGCATTAATGCCCTTTGGCATTTGGGGCAGACTGCATGAATTGTCAGCTGACAGTCAAGTAGGTGAAACCCTTCTTTTTGGGCTGTTTTTGTGCCAATTTTTAAAATTGACTCGTTTTTGAACTCAATAGTAGCGTTGCACTTGACACAAATGAGGTGATGGTGATGATGGGGGTAGGGCTGGTTAAGTTCATAATGTTTATGCCCTTCACCCAGTTCTAGTTCCCGCAAAATCCCCATTCTCGCCATCAACTTCAACGTCCGATAGATAGTTGATAGACTTATACCTTCACCGTCAGTTTCTAAGCGATGATAAAGATCCTCGGCGCTTAAATGTTCACCTTGCGGAAGTTCTTGGAAAATATGTAGAATTATTTCTCGCTGTGGTGTTAAACGCCAGCCTCGGTCGTTTAGTTCTGCCTTGAGTGAACCAGTTGTGTAGACAGTCATACTAAATTTTCTCAACAAAGCCTGTTAATTGAGAATATAGCAAATGTTAGGCTGGATTTGCAACAATTACAGCTTAATGATAATATTTGCTATTTGTCTTTTGTCAGATGACAATCTTAAATCTCAAGGTTAAAATTCGATAATGATAGCTGTTGCCAGGTATCGCCTTCACACCTGTTAAGATTTCCTGGCCATAGTAGAGAATAGCAAAAATAACTTAAATCCAGAAAGGTAGCAAAAGCTGATTTCACCAGCTTTTCACCTTCTGTCTATGGTACTAAGTTAGAGACTCTAAATAGTCGCGGATGAGGTTACGGCGTTTGGGTTGGCGCAACTTTTGCAAAGCCTTAGATTCAATTTGCCGGACACGTTCTCTGGATAAGTCTAGGGCGCGACCAATCTCAGCTAAAGAGTAAGAATGACCATCGGATAAACCAAAGCGCATGAGGATGACATCACGCTCACGGCTAGTTAAATCTTCTAATAAATTGTGCAAATCTTTTTGTAAAGATTCGCGCATTAACATCTCTTCTGGAGTGACACTATCAGTCTCCAGCAATTCGCCCAACTCAGTATCTTTATCTTTACCAACTTTGGTTTCTAAAGAAACTGAACGAGGTACACGCAACAAAACTTCCCTGACTTGGGCAGGTGTCATGTCTAATTCAATTGCTAAGTCTTCTAAGGTAGGAGTGCGACCTTTTTCTTGAGCAATTTTCCGTTGGGCTTTTTTAATTTTGTTAAGTTTTTCTGTAATATGAACAGGTAAGCGGATTGTGCGGCTAGAAGTAGCGATCGCTCTGGTAATTCCCTGCCGAATCCACCAATAAGCATAAGTACTAAAACGATAACCCTTGGTGGGGTCAAATTTTTCTACGGCTCGCTCTAAACCTAGAGTACCTTCTTGGACTAAATCCAACAATTCTAAGCCCCGATTTTGATACTTCTTGGCCACAGAAACCACAAGGCGCAGATTGGCCTTAATCATGTGTTCTTTGGCTTGGAGTCCTTGGGACTGAACTTTTTCTAGTTCTTCCACTGTCAATTTAGCAATTTCTGCCCAGCGACGTTTACCTTCTGATAAAGTCGGCTTGAGATCTGCTAAGTTCAAACCAGCCGTAGTAGCCCATCTTTCTAAAGACGGCCGATGTCCCAGCGAAGATGCTAACTGCTCCTGAACTTCGATTAACCGAAGATAAGGTACAATCACAGCATCACCTTCCTTGGCAGCGTTAGCAAGCACTATCCGCATCCGCAAATATCGCTGCACTTTTTGGGCTTCTGCAACTTCTTCATCTCTTCCTAATAACCTTACCCGACCAATTTCTTGAAGATATAGACGTACTAAGTCTGTACTCCGACGGTTGTTGTTAGCCGCTAAATTATGAGAATCAACAGCAGCTATTTCCAAATCTTGCAGATCATCTAGGGACAAATCACTGTCATCAATCGTTAGATCAGAGTCTAATGTGGGTTTAGACTTTTGAGAATCGTAGGCGGCATCTGTATAAAAAGAGGTTGCTGGCATAATGTCTTAATTGCTCCAGGTGACAATAGATTACGGTCAGCTAAAATTACGGTCAGCTAATCAACTGTTGCTATTATTCCCGTAATTCACGATGAACTAACATTGTTGATGTTTACAGTACAATTCTTTGCAAATTATTGTACTATGTTATTTTTATTACACTTTACTTATTTCGATAACTATGGTTTTTTGATTAAACCAATAGCTATGATGAGCTAGGGCTATTACAGCGCTGCGTCAATCAGCCACTCATGGGAAATGTCTAAAGCCCTGACGGAACAGTCATTCAAAATTACAAATTCCGCAAAGCGGTACTAGGCTGTAAATTAGGAATTACTGAGTTAACATTGCACTTTTGAGCTAAATTAGCTGTTATTTTTATAACCCGGTATAAACATATTCCTAGTAATTTTGCTGTTTATAAAGTACATAGTTATATTTACACGACTGGGGAGGTAATTTCCTGACGATTTAACACTTTTTTTTAGTGATTAATTGGTCATGAGTTGAGGTGAGTTACGAAATAATGCTGATAGCGCGCAGTGTGAGGCATAACTCTATTGGTTATACTCTGGCTTGATATCTCGTAACATGAGTTCATCCAATGCTTCTTGAGGTGTAACCTCAGCCTCAAGTAACCGATAAACTTGTTCAGTAATAGGGATAGCGATATTTTGCTGCTGGGATATTTGCATCAAAACCCGGCAAGTGTTCACTCCTTCAGCGGTTCCTGGTAAAGTGGCGAGAATTTCTGTGAGCGTTTTGCCACCAGCTAATTGGTATCCAACTTGGTAATTGCGACTTAAGGGACTATTGCAGGTGGCTAACAAATCCCCTAGACCCGATAAACCGTAAAATGTTTCCGTCTTTGCACCAAAGATGTTACCAATGCGAACCATTTCTGTCAAGCCACGAGTGACTAAGGCTGCTTTAGCATTGGTTCCTAGGTGCAGTCCATCACATACCCCAGCTGCGATCGCTATGACATTCTTGATTGTACCCCCCAGTTCTACACCCACGGGGTCAGGGTTCGTATACACACGAAACCGATTGGAAGAAAATACCAGCTGCACCATTTGGGCAGCAGCAGTATTTTTGCTGGCTACTACCGTTGCAGCTGGTAATTCCTGTTCGATCTCTTGAGATAAATTTGGACCAGACAGCACAACTATTGGATGATCAGGAAATTCGGTTTGCCAAATTTGCGACGGTGTGCAAGTAGTTTGCGGTTCTAGTCCCTTTGTGGCTGTGACAAAAATTGTCTCTGGAGATAAGGGGAAAGACTTGACTAAAGCGGCTACACTACTTACCCCTTTTATGGAGATAGCAGATAGGATGATTTCGGCATCTGATAACACTGTTTCTAGAGTCTGGGAACCCTGACGCGACCACAAGCACACTTGATGACCGTTTATCTGTGCCAAATTTGCTAAGGCTGTACCCCAAGCACCAGCACCCAGAATAACAACAGATTTTCGATTTTCGATTTTAGAATTAGTCATTGGTCATTAGTCATTGGTCATTGGTAAAAGACAACAGGTAATAAAGTACTTCTTCCCCCTGCTCCCTGCTCCCTGCTCCCTGCTCCCTGCTCCCCTGCCCCCTTATCGCGGATAGCGTTCTATTAATTCCCTAACTTGCTCCGCATGATATGAGCTTCTTGTCAATGGTGAAGAAACAATTTGTAAAAAACCTAGTTCTTCCCCGTACTCTTTCCAATCTGCAAATTTTTCTGGAGTGATAAAATCTGATATTTGCAAATGTTTTTGACTCGGTTGGAGATATTGCCCAATTGTCAAAATATCACAATTCACTGCTCGTAAATCTTGCATGACTTGGCGAACTTCAGCATCAGTTTCACCTAAGCCTACCATGATACCGGATTTGGTATAGGTGCTGGGAGCTATTTGGTTCGCTCGCTTTAATAATTCCATGCTTCGCTCATAATTACCTTGAGGACGTACCCGACGATACAAGCGTGATATCGTTTCTGTGTTGTGGTTGAGTACCTCTGGTGCAGCTTGGAGAATGATTTCTAGTGCATCCCAATTTCCGCATAAATCAGGAATTAGCACCTCAATTGTAGTATTAGGTGAGACGCTACGAACTGCGGTAATACAATGTACAAACTGAGATGCACCACCATCTGCTAAATCATCCCGATTGACAGAAGTGATCACCACGTGATTAAGTCTCATTCGCCGCACAGCTTCGGCCAGTCGCGTCGGTTCGGTAGGATCTAATGGTTGAGGTTTTTTCTCAAAATCAATATCGCAATAAGGACAAGCCCTGGTACAAGCTGGCCCCATAATCAAAAATGTAGCAGTACCAGCATTAAAGCATTCACCAATATTTGGACAGGACGCTTCCTCACAAACCGTATTGAGGGCTAAATCCCGCAAAATTTCTTTAACGTTACCAACGCGCTCCCACTGAGGCGCTTTTACCCGCAACCAGTCTGGTTTTACAGTCACAATCCACTCTTACCACTGAAGTTCTACACATCTAATCCTAGCAAGCAAAGACCTCTGTGAAAGATAGAATATTTGTGATTTTTTGCTGATTGTGGTATACTTTTCTTAAATTGTCATATTTATAGCGGGATGTGGCGCAGCTTGGTAGCGCACTTCGTTCGGGACGAAGGGGCCGCTGGTTCGAATCCAGTCATCCCGATTTGTCACTTGCCAAATTATTTGACCGCGTTGCCAAATTACCTAGTCATTACGGTGTATTGGCGTTGAAGGCTATTACAATGATAGCTTTTATTTATTTGTATTGCTTTAGTCAGGGAAAATCCTGAACGAAGTGCGCCTTTCAACCCACCTAAAATTTTTTATATCCTTTCATGAAGTTCTTTCAACCCACCCCACTCCGGGAGGGGTGTTAAAACCAGAAGCTACATTTTGCTCGATATCATTTCTAGCCTCACATCTTTCAACCCGCCCCACTCCGGGAGGGGTGTTGAAACATCCATACTACAACGCGCCCAAATTTGTGGATTGCGCCTTTCAGTTCCTGTAATTAGTGATACGGGTACGGGACGCAGTATTTATTACTCCAGGTCTAATTTGGTGGAACTGGCTGCTTTGGTATATTAGCTGTCTACGGGGATAAGTTTTGATATTGCCTGTGAAACGCTGAAACAACTGAAGGAACAAGAACCGGAGTTGTTTATTTCTGGTCAGGGGAAGCGGTTTATGTTGTTATCGGCACAGGATGCTTCGCTTTCTTTGGTAGAATTTGACAGGAAAAGAGCGATTCCTACGGAGCGCTTCGCTATCGCATCTCTGGATGAAGGTAAGGCTGTGATTCCTGTGTGGTTAGATGTAATTTATCAGAGGTTAGCAAGCAAGTTACCAAGGTAGCGATTCCTACGGATCACTTTGCGATCGCATCTCTGGATGAAGGTAAAGCTGTGATTCCCGTGTGGTTAGATGTTATTTATGAGCAGTTGACAAGCAAATTGTAGGTTATAACATTTTCACTAAATTTATTGAAGCAGTTAATTCTCAAACCAATTTTCCTGGCGTGCTACTTCTCCAACTTTAACTATCTTGGATGCAACAAGATTCCTACATTTTGCCTCAGCAGTAGCAACTAAAAAGCCCGGATAATTTTCTGGTTGTCTGGCAATTTTCTGTGCAATATCATCAGATAGGCTTTCTATTGATACTGTACGAATAAATCTCTGATAAGCATAACGTTCGCAGTCCGGCTAAACCTTGTTCTTCCCATTTTTTAACCAGTCTGCGGACTGTTCGGACTGACTTACCCAGTTTTGCTGCTACCTCCCTTTGTCTTTCTCCATAGGTTTTGCGTTAGCGAAGCTTACCGAAGGTATCGCATGGTTCGAGTAATTTTTGGATTAGTTCCAAATAGGATATTTAATGATGCTGTAGGTTTACTTGATCTCTTAGCTCGGTTTCTACATTTGCAAACAGAAGAAAAACGAGACGATGATGGACGCAAATTCAAAAAAGAAACCATGATATTTCCCCGCTATCATCAACTTAAAATCTTCCAAAAAACATTTTTCCAATAATTTTTATTTTTTTATCCAGATGTAGAGTTATTGAAGTATTCAATTATTTTGGCGTTTTCTGGTAATTTCGCATTTCGTTGTCCCTGAGAACGCGCATTAGCAGTAAATAAACCAATGGGAGTATCTAATAAGTCTACAATACCAGCTTTACCAAGAATATTTTTAATAATTGCTTTTGGTAATTCTTTTAATAACCAACGTAATACGCGATAACGATATTCTCCTGGTGTCATCTCTCGCATTAAATCTACACCATGTAATTCATGTAAATAACGATTAGAACGTCCATAACGTCGCCATTGACTGGCTAATTCTTTCATTGTCACTCGGTGACGGTGCTGAACAATAGCATTCGGCGCAAATTCTAATTTCCCTAAATTACCTTTGAGAATGCGCCAACAAATATCTGCATCTCCCCCTGTGCTAAGATAGGGACGAAATAATCCTGAACTGTTAAAAATGCTACGACGAATTGCTAAATTTGCAGTTTGTCCGTAGGGGCAAAATTTATGAGCAAGGGTATGTTTTTGGGATAACGTTTCTTGTTTATCTGCGAATTTTTCCAGAATGTTTTTTCCTGGTAACGCCTCAATTTCACCAGCGACAATTACAACTTCTGAATTAATAAAAGGCTGAATTAATGTGTTTAGCCATTGGGGTTGAGGACGACAATCGGCATCGGTAAAAGCGATAATTTCACCAGTAGCGGCTTTAATACCTGTATTGCGTGCAGCGTAGGAACTTTGAATATTATTTTCACTTAAGGGACGGATAGTAATGGGGGAATTTTCAGCGGTTGTGTTGAGAATGGAGAGAGTGCGATCGCTGCTGTTATTATCTATGAGTAAGTACTCTACCCGGTCTTGGGGATAAGTTTGCCCTAAAAGACAACTCAGTAATTCTGGTAACTCTGTTTCACCATTATAAATAGGAATCACCACCGAAACTTTGGGGAGAAAGCTTTGAGAGGTTTTTTGCATAAGTCCTATATCTGTCTCAATCATTGTTCAGGTTGGTATTATATTTATAACAGGAGTCAGGAGTAAAACCCTGTTGTAGTGGGAGTTTCATTATCAATTGATTATAAAATCTAGACACCAAAAGACTTATAAGACTGTCACCTGCTATATCTGTGGGAATCCGTATTTGGTTGTTTTTGAAATCTAAAATTCCTAAAGAAATCCCACCCTTGATTCTCAGAGTGGGAGCAAGTTAATCACAAAAATACATGAACACCTGATCACAAAGCTTAAAATTTCAAGTCTTCAGCACGACTGCTCAGAGGTTGTGAGTTAGGAACTGTCACAGGTTGAGCAAATTTGCTATTAGAAAGAGCAGCAATAGCACGGGCATATTGAGGATCACTCTGAGTCCCGATTAAATCTGGATTAGAAGCTAATTGACGCTCTTGTGCTTCTGTCAACTCTAGTTTGATATCGGGGGTAATTCCCTTATGGTTGATATCTGTGCCTTTGGGGGTGTAATAGTGGGCAATCGTGACTGCTAACCCAGAACCATCAGCCAATTCATGAACTGATTGAACTAAGGCTTTACCAAAAGTTTGACTACCTACAACTACTGCGCGTTTATTGTCCTTGAGTGCGCCGGTCAAAATTTCACTCGCACTAGCGGAGTTACCATCTACTAAAACTGCCAAAGGACGATTTGTTAAAGCTGTGCGATTGGCTTTTGTTTCTTCACTACTGCCTACACGATCTACAGTTTTGACAATTCCACCATTGTCATACCACATCCGCGCAATTTCTATGCTTGCTTGCAGTAAACCTCCTGGATTTCCTCGCAAATCTAAAACATAGGAATCGGCTTTTTGATTGTCCAAGTTGCGAATAGCCCGTCGCATTTGATCAGCTGCGTGGGCGCTAAATTCTCTTAAGCGAATATAGCCAATCCGACGACCACCTTCTTGCTTGAGGGTATAACGGACTGTGGGGACTTCAATTGTTGCCCTTGTCAGTTTCAAATCAAAGGCATTTTTTCCGGTTCTTCCCAGTTTCAATGTGACGGGGCTACCGGCTTTACCGCGAATAAGACTAGAGGCATCATCTACTTTCATCTTGAGAGTAGGTTTACCGTCAATTGCCAAAATCTCATCACCGGTTTGAATACCTGCTCTGAGGGCGGGGGAATTTTCGATAGCTTCGATGACAGTTAAGCGCTTGGTTTTTTCATTTATTTCCATGCGAATGCCAATTCCTGAAACTTCCCCAGATGTTTGGCTGGTGAGGGTTTCAAACTGTTTAGGCTCCATAAACCTTGTGTATGGATCTCCCAATTTTTGTAGGGCTTCGCGGATAGCTACATAAGCTTGTTCGTTAGAAGTATAGTTTTTGCTTAACAGACTCTGCCTGGTTGCTTGCCAATCTTGTTGATTAAATTTGCCATCAACATATTCACGATTCACAAGTTGCCATACTTGGTCAACTAACGCTTTGGGACTATCTTGTAAAGCAGCGTGAACGGAGCGAGTCCAAGCTTGACTAAATACAGATAGAGTAGCAGTTGTAGCGATCGCTCCACCAATCAAGGCTGCTTGGAGCGGTGAGTGACGTTTCACAGATTGGTTCATGTATGGAGATAGTTGTATTGTTGACAGTTTAACAATCAGGCTTTCCTGAGATTTTCAAGCTTTTATACCCTCAATTTCAGCTATGCTTAATTCATCATTTGTTCCTTTGTAAATGATGTGGATATTACTGTCTATTTTATTAGCAATAATTGCTTTTTTTCAGTTTTACAGTAAAAATAAACACGGCACTCTTGTGACAGGGGTCACTGTTTCATCTTTACACCCTAAATTCTTTTACTAAGATAGCACTTTGTTGAGTTGATGGCAGAATTTTTCAATATTAGATAATAAAGCTTTATTTTTTTATGTTATGAAGCACAAATTTACCATTAATTTATCAATTTCTTTGAAGGGTAGATTTAGAAAAATCAGGAGTTTATTAAAAAATATTACTTTTGCTGTGTGCTTTATCCTGGTTAGTTGGTTAACTTTCACCACTATAACCTTAGTTTCTGCTTCTTCACAGCAGGTAGATGCCTTTTTTGTGCTGGGAGGGAGCATTCGTAGGGAAATTTATGTAGCCCAACTAGCAAAACAATACCCACAAACCCCAATTTTAATTTCTCATGGTTCTCCAGATCCATGTATTTTGCAAATTTTTCAGCGAGAAGCAGCAGATTTACAAAATATCTGGTTAGAAAATTGTGCCAATTCTACCTTTGAAAATCTTTATTATGGAATACCAATTTTGCGGGATTGGGGTGTGCATAAGGTAAAATTAATTACTTCAGGAACTCATGTGTTCCGAGCCAAGTTGATGGCGCAAATCACTTTAGGCGCTCATGGTATCTGGGTAGAGCTTGATGTTGTTAAGGAAAAAGGTATTCCTGGTAATCGTGAGTTTTGGCTAAAAACTTTCTTAGACGTTATCCGCAGCTTATTGTGGGCGATTTTAAGTCAAATCATTCAACCCCAATGTTCACAAATTACAAAACTGGTTGATGTGGATATGCACGCTTGGGAACAGAGAGGCTTTCAGTGTGAATATCAGGGGAGAATAATTAACAGGATTCAACATTAAGTTGTTGCTAAGTGAGAAGATGATTTTATCTGACGCTCTAGATGCTCCAGACGCAGATAGTAAGAGTTTGTGAATAGTTGTGTGCTGGGTTAGTTTTGACTTACGGATATTTGCGGTTAATGCCTTTGCATAAAAAATAAATTATGAAAAGATGAAAAAGGTCTAAAACGACGTATTGTCAAACCTTGCAAAGCTTAAAACTTTTGGAAGTAATAAGGTATAAACAAATATTAATGTATATTCCGAGTACGTATTTATCCTTTTTGTATAACTACCTCAAAGAGTATGGAGATTTTATCTAATACCGTAGCGTTATCGCGGATGCAATTCGCATTTACAGCGATTTTTCACATGATTTGGCCTGTATTAACTACAGGTATGTCTATCTACTTAATTGTAGTGGAAGGATTATGGTTAAAAACCAAAAATCCTACTTATTATCATCATGCTCGTTTTTGGTCAAAACTGTATTTACTAAACTTTGGAATCGGTGTTGCATCAGGTTTACCAATGGGTTTTCAGTTTGGGACTAACTGGGCTCCATTATCAGAAGCGGTGGGAGATTTCTTAGGTAGTATTCTGGGGTTTGAAGGCTCAATGGCATTTATGTTAGAGGCTTCTTTTCTGGGAATTATGATGTTTGGTTGGGAACGAGTTCCTCCCGTAATTCACTATTTAGCAACTATTCTCGTAGCTTTTGGGGCGAATCTTTCCACATTCTGGATTTTGGTTGCTAATTCATGGTTTCAAACTCCTAGTGGTGGAGAAATGGTGAATGGTAAGTTTATTGTTGATGACTATTTTCAAGCAATTTTAAATCCCTTCATGGTGAATAGTGTTCTCCATATGTTCTTAGCAACATTGGAGACTTCTTTATTTGTCATTGGTGGCATTAGTGCTTGGTATATTCTCAATAATCGCCATCAAGAATTTTTTAGCAAATCATTCAAAATAGTTTTAGCGATCGCACTTTTTGTCGCTCCTTTACAAGTGTTAATTGGTCATGCTAGTGGCGATCAAGTTTATCAATATCAACCAACTAAATTAGCAGCAATAGAAGCTCAATGGGAAACTGTACCTGCTGGTGAATCTGCCAAATGGAATATATTAGCAATTCCTAATAGAAAGGCAGAAAAAAATGATTGGGAAATTTCTGTTCCTAATGGTTTAAGTTACATTTTAGAACTAAAACCCAAACTTTCTCAACCTGTATTAGGACTCAAAGAATGGAAACCAGAAGATCGTCCCCCAATGATTCCTTTGATCTTTTATTCTTTCCGAATCATGGCAGGAATCGGATTTTTCTTAGTAGGATTAATGTTGTGGAGTATTATTCAATGGCTCAGAGGTAAATTGAGTGAAAATAATATCAATCAACAAAAATGGTTGTTACGGGCTTGGATTTTAGCTGCACCTTTAGGCTATTTGGCAATTGAATCAGGCTGGATTGTGCGCTGTGTAGGAAGACAACCTTGGACAGTATATGGACAAATTCGTACTACTGATGCAGCGTCTCATTTAGAACCAGGTGAAGTATTATTTTCACTCACGGTTATTGCCCTTCTTTACAGTGTTTTGTTTGTCTCAGCCATGTTTTTTGGTAGCCGCATTATTCGCAAAGGACCAGATTTGAATTTACCCATACCAGGAAGTGAGATCAAAACAGTAATTGCTACTGAATCTGTGAGTCATATTCCCGATAGTCGTCCTTTGGAAACACCGCAATAGGAACAATTACATGGAAGCTTTACTACACTTTTTACCACAAGTTTGGTTTGTAATTCTGGGGTTATTTCTGTTTCTTTACGTGCTTTTAGATGGCTTTGATTTAGGCGTTGGTATCCTCTCTTTGACTTCTTCTGATGAGAAACGCCGTAGTTTATTAATGACCAGTTTAGGCAACGTTTGGGATGCTAACGAAACCTGGTTAGTTTTGATGGCAGGTGCATTATTTGGAGCTTTTCCTTTAGCTTATGGAACAATTTTAAGTGCGCTTTATCTGCCTTTGATGGTAATGGTTGTAGGGTTAATTTTGCGGGCAGTTGCTTTTGAATTTAGGGAACATTCTGATAATAAAAGTTTCTGGAATTTTGCCTTTGGAATTGGTAGTTTTATTGCTTCTCTATTTCAAGGATTTGCCTTGGGTGGTGTATTAGCAGGAATCAAAGTTGATGCGGCTGGGCATTTTATTGGTGGGATATGGGATTGGTTAAGTTGGCAATCATTACTAACAGCATTGACACTTGTGCAAGGTTATGTATTGATTGGTTCAACTTACCTGATTCTGAAAACAGAAGGTACATTACAGGAAACTCACTTTCGCACAGCCAAATTAGCAGCTTGGACAACTTTCATTGGAGCAATTTTAATTACAATTAGTACACCAATTGTCTATGAAAATGCCAGAGCCAGGCTATTTCATCAACCAGAGGTTTATATTTTTGCTTTGATTCCTTTGTTGGGTATGCTGTTGATTTGGTTGCTGTTGCAAAGCCTAAACCGGAAAGAGGAAGTTGCCTCATTTGTCTATACAGCATTAGTCTTTCTCCTGACATTTATTGGTTTGGGATTTATTGCCTTTCCCTACATTATTCCCCCGACTATTACCATTTATCAAGCAGCATCTTCTGCCACTTCAATGGTATTTATGATTACGTTCATTGGGTTTTTGATTCCAATTATGTTGTTTTACAACATCTACAATTACTTTGTCTTCCGAGGTAAGGTAGTCACCAGTGAGGAAAGAGAATAAATTTCTAGTGATTTGAAAAGATTCTCGATTTCTTGGAGAAGTCGGGAATGTTTTTTTTTAAATCACAACTATAAAAAATCCAAAAATTTCATGAGTTCATATAAAGAATAATGTGTAGACACAGTTTTATATTTCCTGACTTTCCAAAAAACCTCTTGAGGACTAGAAATAACTTCTACTGTGATTTGTGCAGATTTACCACCTTGTAAAACTGTAAATCCAACTCTTTGTAAAGCACGACTAGTCCAAATAGCAGCAACACCTTCACCTATCAAATTAACTTCCCCTTTGTATGGTATATGCAGATTAAATTCCCCAGAAAAAATATTAAATTCCACACCCTCACTGCGGAAAGTATCAGCAAATGCACCACTTAATATCAAATCTTCTGGTGCGCCAACATGGAGAATACCATTAATCCCTAACAGCCAAATTTTATCAGCAAGGCGCAAAGCTAAATCTAAATCATGGGTAGAAAGCAGAATCGCTTGATTTGTATCCCGCGCTAACTGACGTAACAATTGCATAATTTCTACCCGACGTGGTAAATCTAAAAATGCTGTTGGTTCATCCAATAACATCACCATAGGTGACTGTGCTAAAGCACGAGCAATCATAATTTTCTGTCGTTCACCATCACTTAATTCGCTAACATTACGGTGGGCTAAATTTACCGCTCCCACAGATTTTATCGCCCAATTAATTATATCTTCATCTTCAGATGATAACTTTCCCCACCAGTCAGTATAAGGATATCTTCCCATAGTTACCAAAGCATAAGCTGATAACATTCCCACATCAACTTTTTCAGTCAATACCAAACTTAAACGTTTTGCTAATTCCTGTGGTGGTAACTTATAAATATCATCTTCTAAAAGTTTAACTTCCCCAGCAATTGGTGGTTGCATTCCTGCCAGAGTTCGCAATAAAGTAGACTTACCCGCACCATTAGCACCTAGTAAACAAACCAACTCCCCCGCTTGCAAAGATGTAACAATATTAGATGCAACATTCCGAATAGTTTTATGGGAAGTCTTATAACCAATAGTCAAATTATGAGTTGTCAGAATTGAATTACTCATGAAGGGAAAGATTTTTTTGAATTACGTTTGAGAATTACCCAAGTAACAACAGGAGTTCCTATCAAAGCAGTAATAGCATTTAAAGGTAAAACCATCTGACTGATTAAAAGCTGGGAAAACAAATCAGCAAATAAAGCTAAAATTGCCCCCATAATTATGACACTAGGAATTAATATCCGATGATCTGAAGTATTAAAAAAACTGCGGCAAAGATGGGGAATTGCTACACCTAAAAATGCTATCGGTCCACAAAAAGCAGTAATCGCTCCCGCTAATATAGAAGCACTACTAATCACAGAAAATCTAGTTTTCTGCACTGTTAACCCTAAACTGCGTGCATAAGATTCACCTAATAAAAGTGCATTCAGAGATTTTGATTGCAGCACCGCTATTAATAAACCTACACAAATAACTGGAGTTAAAATAGCTAATTGTTGCCAAGTTACCCCAGTGAAACTACCAAAAGTCCACATTATATAACTTTGAATCCGTTCTTTTGAACTAAATTGCAACAAAATACTTACCATTGCACTTGTCGCATATCCAAATAATAAACCTAAAATTAACAGCGTCATTGTGTCTTGCACACGACGAGAAACAACTAACATTAACCCTAATACTGATGCTGCACCAAAACTTGCCGCTATAACTAAACTAAAATCACCAATCATTCCTAAATCAGTTAATAACGTCGGTACAGTCAAACTTGCTGTCAGTAAAACCAACGCTACTCCTAAACTTGCACCGGAACTAATTCCTAATACAAAAGGACCCGCTAAAGGATTTTTAAATAGAGTTTGCATTTGCAAGCCACTTACCCCTAAAGCTGCACCGGCTAACGTTGCAGTTAAGGCTTTAGGTAGACGAAATTTGAGAATAATATTTGTCCATGTTGTCTTTTCTGCTTCTTGTCCCAGCAAGATATTCATAACCTCATGAATGGGAATATTCACAGCCCCAAATCCTAAATCCAGTAAGAATGCCAAAATTAAACATAGTAGTAAAATCGAGAAAATCAAATATTTCTTATTAATAAATTTCCAGAGTAAAAATTTATTAATAACCTCATGCTTTTTGATTAACATTATTTATTCACTTTTTGATAGTAAAATAGGTTATAATTTGGTAATATTTCTGGATGAAATATTTTAATTAAATCAGATAAAACTACATCTGGGTTACTAATTCCACTTTGCCAGTAGTCATTACCACCATTAGCATTAACACGAGCATTATTATTATAAAGATTTCCTTTTTTGAAAGCATTAAAATCACCATAACGATTATCTTCAGTCACAACATCTTTTAAACTTAGCCAAGATTGTCTAAGATTCAACCAATAATCAGCATTAGCAGCGCGTTCAAACACAGCTTCAAAAGATATAGGTAAACTACCAGAAGATTTATCCTCACTCCAAAGATAATTTGCACCTGCGTCAGCGAGATATTTGGCTACATAACTATTACCACCTGGTGTGTGCCAAGTCCCTTTAAAATTGAAGCCTACAAACACAGTCGGACGATTTTTAACAGCTTTAGCTTTAGTCGCAATATCTTCGTATTTCTTAGCAATTTCAGCAAATATTTTCTCCACCTCTTCCTCCTTATTAAAAAATAAAGCAGTAAATTTTAACCATTCACTTCTTCCCAATGGTGTATCTTCCATATATTCAGCATTTATAGCCACCTTTAACCCAGCTTCCAACAACTTAGGAAAACTATCAGTTTGTTGATTTCCAGTACCAAAAGTGGTAACTAACTCAGGATTAAGTTCTAAAACTTTCTCCACATTCACAGTAGAATTATTGCCAACAGATACCACCTTACCAGCCTTGATTCTGTCAATAAAATCTGGTGTAGTTACTTGTTTAATATCGCTAACACCGATTAACTTATCAACAACATTTAACTTAGAAAAATGTGGTAAATGAGTTGTAGAGAGAGAAATCACAGAACTGACAGGTGTAGTAAATACTTGGGACTTTTCAAACCCTGGTGGTGTCGGTGTACCGCATTGAACCAAAACATATTTAAAACCTGTTTTAGCATCTTTCCAGGGATTTTTAATCGTCACGACTTTGTAGTTTTTATAATATTCAACTGCAAAGCCGATAGCATGATTAACCTTCACCTTATTGGGAAAATAATCAACATTAGGATCATACTTTTGAACACAACCATTATTAGCAGAACTAACAACCAGACTATTCTGAGAACCTTGACAAGAAACAACCAAAACAGCAACTAAAAACAACTGACATAGAAAAATAATAACCTGATACTTCCTAAAAATCATCTTCCATATTTCTCTCTGCGTCTCTGCGTCTCTGCGTCTCTGCGTGAAAAAATCACCCTACCCAAACACCAACTAAGGATATATATATTCAACAACCTTATTTCCCTCAACCAAATGTTCCTGTACAATTCTTTCCGCAACTTCCGGTTTAACACGACTATACCAAGTTCTATCAGTAGAATGATAAACAACAGGACCTAACTTACAAACTTGTAAACAACCACTTGTTCTCACTTCCAAATCTAATTCCGCTTTTTCAACAGCAGTCTTTAAAGCCTCAAAAGTAGGTTGCCATTTTCGAGAAGGATAACAACGTCCAGAAGTACAAACTGCAATATAGGCACATTTGAGAGGATTTTTAGCAAAAGGAATCGGCTTTTTACCTAATACATAAATATCCCTAAGTTCCTGATAAAAATCCAACTTTGTAAAATCTCCCTTCCCTTCAGGAAGCAAATTTTCATCTTCTACATAGGGATTAGGTAAAAATATCGTCATGGCTTTTTCACCAGCACCATTCCAAAATTGAATACCCCAACTTCTCGGTTCACCTTCGGGATTTATCCTTCTATAAAATGCACCCTTATTAATCAAACGTTGCTGTCTTACTTCGATAGAAGTTTCAGCATTAGGACCACCTAAAGTTTCCTCAATACATAAATGAAAATGCCAATCTCTAGTAATAACAGTTAAATATCCATCATAGAGAACGCATTTTTTAGGTGCTTCGTGAAACTCCAACTCTAAAACACTACCTTGTTCCAAATGTCCTAAACCAACTTGATGCCAATTTTCTTGAAATAAAGTATAAGATAAACAAGCCAGAACATCACCTTGACAATCAAAAAACTCATATTCAATTTGCCAATCATTTCCCGTCGCTTCAATTGTCTTTTCATTTACTGGTGTTACCCAACAATTAAAATCAGCCATAAACAACCCTCCTTGTATTAAACTTTTGTATTACTCTCTGCGTCTCTGGGTGAGAAAAAATATTAAAACGTAGAACTCAAACCAACTTGAAAACCTCTACCTCCGTCAGGAAAACCAGGAAACAACTGATAACGCTGATTAAAGATATTTTCCAAACTACCTGTAACTACCAGTTTATCACTTAAAGGTACACGCAGTTTAAAATCAAAAGTCGTATAACCAGATAAAAATTCTGTATTTGTATTATTAGTAGGATATCCATTTAAGGAATTCATTAATAAACCCAAATACAAACCTTGAGGATTTTCATAAGAAACTCCCAAATTTAATTTATCCGCACCAGCAAAGCGTAGTTCTTTGTCAATTTCCGCCGCATTAGAACTTTTCAAAATACGTGGATCATTTGCCGTGTAATTAACAAAAGTATAAATATTTTTGGCAAGTTGCAAATTCAAACTAGCCTCAATTCCTGTAGTTTCCACCAGTCCGATATTTTCCCAAGTTCCTGTATTACCATTTACTGGTGGTGTCAGTCGCTTAAAGGCAATCGTATCTGATACACTATTGTTGAAAAAAGTTAATCTTAGCAAACCAATATTACCAAGTTTTTGGTCAATGCCAATATCAAAACTATCACCTCTTTCGGGTTTAAGTTCTGGGTTGCCAATATTGCTAGGATTGACATTAAATAAATTAGCAATAGTAGGAACTCGGAAATTTTTGATGTAATTTGCTCTTAAGGTAGTTGAATCAGAGACAGCAAATTTTGTTCCTACAGATGGAGATGTAACAGAACCATTTACTAAGCTACTAAAGTCTTGACGTAACCCTAAATTAACAGTCAAATTAGGGATTAATGCTACTTCATATTTGCCAAATAATGCTCCTTGATTAATATCATTATCATAATTCAATCTTTCTATATTAGTAGCATAACTAAAAGAAGTATTACGAACATTGACAGTCCGATAATCAAAGCCATAAACTAAACTTTGATTTTTAGAAAAATTCCAACTATGTGTAGTTTGAATTCCGTAGGAAGTTTGATTAGTCTCAAAGCGATTTTGAAATGAAATTGAACCAATAGGATCAAAACGAGTATTCAAAAAATCACCATAAACTCTAGCTGTTAATAAAGAATCATCCCCACCTCCTAATTTTGAATTCCAGGTTAAATCAGTCAAAACTTGATCTGTATATTTGCGATTTCTATCTGTAAGCGAATTAAAAAACCCTTGTCCATTGACAGGAAAAGGAATTGGCACTCCTCCCGGTGTTCCTTGTTCTTTATTTAAGTATAAAGTCGAGAAACTGAGAGTATTTCGTTTTCCTAAATCTGCCTCTAATTTGACATTGAAATTGTTATAAAGTGCATCATTATTCTTCCTTGTTCCTGAAAAATTAGCTTCAGGAATAGAAAAAGGATAATTATTTTCTGCTTGGGTACGGTTATAACCTACAACCCAAGAAATATCACCTTTTTTACCGCTATTTTGAATACTTTGTTGATTGAGTCCATAAGCACCAATATTGACTTTTGCCTCTGTGGTAATTTTCTCTGTAGGACGACGGGTGATAATATTAATTACTCCCCCAATTGCATCAGAACCATAAAGAGTTGAACCTCCCCCCGGTAATACTTCAACTCTTTGAATATTATTAGTTGTAAATTCGGAAAGATCGAAACCACCACTTCCTACATTATTAATTGGTCTACCATCAAGTAATATTAATACTTGACCAGTATTAGAACCACGAATAAGTTGACCACTTAAAGCATTAACTTCTGTTCCCACTGTACCATCACCTAATATACCAGGCAGAAATTTAAGTGCTTCTCTGATGGTTCTCGCACCTTGTGCTTCCATTTCTTCACCAGTAATTACATAAATTGGCCGGGTAGAATCTTTCACTGTTCCTTCCTGACGAAAGGGTGAAAAAACAGGTTCATTTAATAGCTTCTCAATGACATTTATTTCAATATCAGCTTCTTGTTCTTCCGTATCTGCTGATGTATTTTGAGTAATTTCTGCCGCGACTGGTTGTAAATCTTTTGCAGAACCTTCGTGTTGGGGAATTTCTACTCCTATAACTTTGTAGTTATCACATAACATACCCAAAATTATAGTCACACTAGATGCAACAATTTGAACTCTCCGTTTTACCACAAAATTGGTAGACATTTTTGATCTAAACCCCTGTATAACTAAAAATTTAAACAAGACAAAGTTGCAGTCTTTTTCATGAACAAAACGGTAATTAACTAAATTACACCTCAGAAAAAAACTGCGACAATCTATCAAGAAAGAAGCCGCACTATATTTAAAGAATAATAATCATTCTCACACAGAAAATCAAAAATAGCAATAGACATCTGGTGACAAAGATTATACAGAACTGAATATTCTTTTTATACCGATATTAAGCGAGCAATTAACTACAAGTGATGGTCAATTGCGCCCACTTATTTAGTGCAGGAATTTTTGCTAAAATGCCCTTTTTTAAAGGTTCTGGTCGTTCTGACCAAGGTAGTGAACCATCCGTTTTAGCATAATATTTAGTTGCACATTCTAGTATTGCAGATGTACTTCCATCTACGGGTAAATCACCAAAGAGATAGGTTGATTTTCCTTCTCCTGTCAAAGCAATGACGCAAGAATGACTACAAGCACTCATACATTCAACCCCTTGAATGCAGAATTTATTGTGGAGTTCGCTATCTTGTGCCAGTTCTTGAAGTTGTAGTAGTAGTTTTTCTCCACTACTTTCACCAACTCGCTTACCGTCTTCCCACTTTCCACCACAAGTTGTGCAGACAAATAGAGTATGTTTTTGATTGAGCATTGATTGAAAAATGTGTAAGAATTAGTCGAGAACGCAAACATGAAAGTTTTTACAGCAAAACTACACCAGCAAACTCTCCTGCAAACAAATAATGTTTGAAATCATTGCTTCCCAAGCTAAAAAAGGGCTGATATCAATTGATACAGCGGTTCCCAATTATATAAGGTGTATCATAGCCCCCCTCATCGCTTGCGGGGTGGGGTTCTTGTACCTCATAACACCGGAAAGTGCTGTATATTTGATTGAATGGAAAACTGCTATGTCTATTTAAAATTGGCAGAAATCTATTGAAGATATGAGTAAGCGTCACTCATATACGCTTCCCGTCTTCTTGGATAAAAGGTTGCAAAAAATTCAATTGACTATTAATACTCTCAGAGTAATACACAATCTGTAGCGAATCTCTGGAGCGAAACTGATTAATTTTGATAGAAATATTCATGATTTTACTCATCTGTACCACGCAGATGGATGTGAGTTGTTTTACTTTCGGCGGGCATTCTGACTTAGAGACGTAAGTCTCATTACAGCTGCGGGACAGCGCTGGATTTACACCAGACTTTCCCCCTTGCGTTTAATGGTTGCTTTCCATTAAAACCGACATATAGATGAAGCTACTATACTTTTTGTCTATTGTCAACAGGCATGGCAGAATAATATTTGTTTATCCTTTTTGTGAAAGGCTTTTTGGGAATAAATTAATCATGATGATGCTGGATTCTATAAAAGAATTGTAGTCAAATTGAGTAGTACTTTGGAGAAAAAAATTTTGGAAAGGACTTGTAAATCTATTTGAATCCTAAGCTTGATAGTTGAATATGAATATCAACTTCCCAAACCAAATACTCTCAAATATTACACTCTATGACTCTGAACCACTGGGGGCTATTATAATTTCATCGCACACAAATCAGCCAATTCACAAACATTACAACCAGGAGAACGCGCCTTACAAACAGCCCGTCCGTGATAAATTAGACGAATTGACCAATTTTCCCAATCTGGTTGGGGTAATAACTTCATTAAATCTTTTTCAATTCCTACAGGTTCAGTGTTTTTTGTTAAGCCCAAACGCTGACTCAATCGTTTAACATGAGTATCTACTGTCACTCCCGCATTGATACCATAAGCATGAGCTAAAACCACATTTGCAGTTTTCCGCGCTACTCCTGGAAGCTTTAAAAGTTCTTCCATATGATTAGGAACCAGAGAATTAAAATCACTGACAATCATTCGACAAGCGCCTTGAATATTCTTGGCTTTGTTGCGATAAAAACCAGTCGAACGCACCAATTCTTCTAACTCTGATAAATCAGCATTTGCTAAACTTTCAGCATCAGGAAATCTACCAAATAATGCTGGTGTCACCTTATTCACACGCTCATCTGTACATTGTGCAGAAAGAATAGTTGCTACTAGCAGTTGTACAGGTGTTGAATAGTCCAAAGAACAAGTCGCATCTGGATAAAGAGACTGGAGACGCGAAAGTATTTCTAAAGCGCGTTGTTTTTTAGATAATGATTTAGGAGTCAATCAATTTTAGATGTTGAATTTTGAATTTGTTTCCTAGTTTAAACTAGATTGGTATATTTTTTTAGATTGGGGATTTTTAATGATTTAATCTCATCTCAAATCCTCAATCTAAAATTCCGTTATGATTACTGTAACAGTTTTTGCACCCAATCTAACTGGAAGGTTAACTGAGTGGTTTCTTTAACTATCAGGAAAATTCCTAATCCTAAGAGTAACACCAAACCAGTTTGCATCACGCCTTCTTGAATCTTGGTCGGTAAAGGCTTACCAAATAAACCTTCAATGAGCAGGAAAGCCAGTTGACCACCATCTAAGGCTGGTAAAGGCAAGATATTGATCACTGCCAAGTTAATGCTAATAATTGCGGCAAAAGAGAACAAATTAGCAATATTATCAGATGCTAATTTTGCCCCAATTTTGACAATATTAACTGGGCCAGAAACTTGTCCAACGGTTTGTTGAAAGTTGGTAGCTAATTGTCCAAAACCTTTAACTGTGCCGACGATTAACTGTTCAAATCGATTAGCTGCAACGCTGAAAATCTCACCAATATTTTGGGGACGACGATAAACTGCTTTACCATTAGGGCCAAGTTCTATCCCAACTAAACCTTTACCATCTGCACCCAGTTGGGGAGTTAATGTTAAGGTTCTTTGTTCGTTTTGATGTTGAACTTTTAGGTTGATTTGCTGATTGGGATGAGTTTGGATTTCTTTGGTCAGCAATAAGGTGGAATTGCTACCAGCAACTAGTTCTTGACCATTAACAGCCAGAATAATGTCTCCTTCTCTAAGCCCTGCTTGGTAGGAAACAGATTGTTCATTCACTGGTTTGACAATTACACCTGGTTGATACTGGAATTCCTGGGGGATACCGACGATACCAAGTTGCAACGCCAACATCAAATAGGCGAAAATTAAATTGGCGATGACTCCGGCACTAATGACAATGGCTCGATCTAAAACTGGACGGTTCCGCAGCAGATTTGGGTCATTGGGGGGAACTTCACTATCTGGGTCATCATCAGGAAAGCCGACAAAGCCACCCAAGGGGAAAGCGCGGATAGCATATTCCGTTTGTGATCCTTGGTACTTGAAAATCACGGGGCCAAAACCGAGGGAAAAGCGGTTAACGTAAATACCTTGAGAACGAGCGGCTATAAAGTGTCCAGCTTCGTGTACCAAAATCAAAATAGCCAAGACTGCGATCGCTGCTAAAACTGACATAGAGCAAATTTAGTCAAAATATTGAAATATATATTCTTATTGTAGTTTGCTTGGCAACGGTCAGACAAACCCTGTTGGCGGTGTTGGTTCTGTTTCAACTTGATCTCAATGTTCTCTTGCCGTTATGGTAATCGGATTTTCACGGGTGAGTGAATATTGCTTTTTTTCGCGCCTTAGCGAAGCGTATCCCTAACGGGAGCAGTAGGCTCTAGTACGAAGTATGTTAGTTGCAAAGGAAGAGGAGATAGCTTTTTTACCTCACGCAGAGACGCATTAGAAGCTGAGTATTGGGAAGAAATTCGGACTGCTTTGGATGTGGTTTTGGGGTTTAAATTGAGCGAACTGACAAGTCAGCGATCGCATATCTTCCCCCAACATCCCTTTTTACCTCACGCAAAGACGCAAAGTAAGAGCGATACCTTCGGTCAGCTTCGCGATCGCACTCCCTCAACTTCCCAAACAGCGATTCCTACGGAGCGCTGAGTGCAAGGCACTCCCGTCAGGGATACGCTATCGCACTCCCTCACTCCCCAAACGGCGAACGGCTATGAAAATAAAAGCACTTATTTGGGAAGAAGACGGTGTATGGTGTGGTTCTGTACCAGCTTTACCAGGATGTCATACCTGGGGTGAAAATTACGAACATTTATTAGAAATGTTGAAAGATGCTGTTCAAGGTTGCTTAGAAGTTGCTAGTCAACAAGAATTGGATTAAATTTTATATAGTTAATGATGATGGAATTGGTATTTTACCAAGGAGAAAACTATGACACATCAATCTATGATATTAACTAATAATCTTTATGCAGAAGATTATAATTTATGGATTGAAAAAACCGCTTCTTTATTAAAGAATAAGCAGTTCTTAGAATTAGAATTAGAAAATTTAATTGAAGAAATTGAAAGTATGGGAAGAAGTGAAAAAAATGTTTTAAAAAGTAATTTACGAGTTTTAATTATGCACTTGCTTAAATACAAGTTTCAACCTCAAAACAGGTCAAATAGTTGGTTGTATACAATATATGAACATCGTCAAAGATTACAAGAAACGTTTTTAGATAGTCCTAGTTTAAAAGGCTATTATCTAGAAGTTTTGGATAATTGTTATCAACACGCTCGTAAAGAAGCATCTATTGAAACTGGACTTCCTTTATCTATTTTTCCTCAAGATAATCCTTTTTCCTCTGATGAAATTTTAGATGCTGATTTTTTTCCAGTTTAATTATATTTGTTGTTCTATGCGATCACCTACAATAACCTACGCGATCGCACTCCTTCACTCTCCTAACAGCGAACTGACAAGTCAGCGCTTACGCTATCGCACCCCCTCCAACTTCCCAGCATCCTTTTTTTTACGTTCGCGTAGCGTGCCGTAGGCATACTACTTCCAGACACAGAGTATTTGCAAATTGTCAAAAAAGTGGTATGATTGATTGGTAAGATGAATGAGTCATACACAATGATGAAAGTCACAATTACTTTAGAAGAAGACATTCTCCAATTTATTGATCAACAAGCAAAAGGTAATCGTAGTGCCTATATTAACGCACTATTAGCAGAACAAAGACGCAAAATTTTAGAGACAGAAATAATTGCAGCACTCCAAGAAGATGCGAAAGATTTAGAATATCAAAATGAGATTTCTGCTTGGGATAATGTAGCTGGAGATGGTATTAATGCCAGAGGGTAATTTAACTTATAAACGGGGTGAAATTCGCTGGGTAAATCTTGATCCAACTGTGGGAGCAGAAGCACAAAAAATCCGTGCTTGTTTGATAGTTCAAAATGATATTATGAATCAACATGGATTATTAACTATTGTGATGCCATTTCGACCAGGAAGTAAGCAAGCTCCCTATATTGTCAATATCAAAGCAACAGCAACTAATGGATTAGATAAAGAGCGTTTTATTGATGTTGCTCAAATTCGTGCTGTTGATTATCGTCGGGTTTTAGGGTTTGTGGGTATTTTAGAAGCTGAATATTGGGAAGAAATTCGTACTGCGTTGGATGTCGTTTTGGGTTTTGGGGTTTAAGTTGAGCGAACTGACAAGTCAGCGCTCGCGCTATCGCACCCCCTTAACCTCCCAAACAGCGATACTTCGGTGTTTAAATCTGATATACTTTTAATAGATCAAGTTAATCATAAGTTTTACTTGATATTAATTAACTAGAATCTAAGAAGATGAAACAACATAAAACTATACAGCTACAATTGAAACCAGAAATAGAAGCTCGTCTGATTACCCAAGCTACTAAACAAGGTTTATCAATTGAATCTTATCTTGAATCTTTGATTGAAGATAGTTTAAAAAATCAAGAGGAAAAATCTTTTTCTCAAGTAACAACTGAGGAAGATTGGGAAACAGCACTAATGAATTTAATCAATAGTCCTGCTTTTGCTGTAGCACCACCACTTTCAGATGCAGCTATTAGTCGGGATAGTATTTATACCAGAGAAGACGAAATGTTATGAAATATCTGGTAGATACTAATATTTTACTGCGTTTGGTACAAAAAAATAGTCCCATGCACCTTGATACTCAAAGAGCAATTTTAACGCTCAAAAAGCAAGGTGATTTTTTATGTATTATCCCACAAAATATAATTGAATTTTGGGCTGTTGCTACAAGACCTCTTGATAAAAATGGCTTAGGTTTATCTATCACTCAAGCTGAAGAAGAAAGCGAAAAACTTAAAAAGATATTTATATTAGAATTGGATACACCACAAATTTTTACTGAGTGGGAATCTCTTGTGATTAAATATCAAGTGATGGGAAAACAGGTACATGATGCTCGTTTAGCTGCGGCTATGTTAGCTCATAATATCACACATTTATTGACATTTAATGTTGATGATTTTAAACGGTTTTCGGATATTGTAGTTGTTGATCCACGTAGTATTGTTTAATTATATTAGAAAAGCGATCGCACTCCCTCAACCTCCCAAACAGCGAACTGACAAGTCAGCGCTTACGCTATCGCATCCCCTCAACTCCCCAAACAGCGATAGCGAAGCGCGACCTAGGAATCGCTTGACAAAGTTACAAGTTTTTATAAACTTCATCATCATTACGTTTACCAACCCGAAAAACATCAACTAATTTATTATCATCATCAATGGTGTACAAAATTCTGTATTCACCCTGATCAATACGATAACCACCTTGATAACCTTTTAAAGCTGCATAGTCTTGAGGACGAGGATTACCCTGAAGTGATAGTATTTTAGAAACAACTTGTTTATATTGTTTTGGTTGCAAGTCTAATAAATCTTTTTCCGCAGTTCTAGCAATCCTCAATGTATAACGTTCACTCATTGGGATATTTGGCGATGATTTCTTCTATGGTGGTAAATCCTTCATTTTCTTCAATTGCACGTCTCAATTTAGCAGAATCAATTGCATCTTCCATTGCTTCTAATAGTTTTAAATCTTCAATACTAATCATCGCTACCGCAGGTTTACCATGACGTTGTATTAATATTCTTTCTCCACGATATTCTGCACGGTTCATAATATCGGGAAAGTTAGCACGCGCTTCACTTGCACTGATGACAGACATAGCGCCTCACAAAATTTATAGTGTTAAATATGATTATAGATTGTTTGTCTGTTTTTTGCAAATTGTACAAAATTTAAGTTTTTGAGCAATAGTGGAGCGATCGCACCCCCTTCAACTTCCAAAACAGCGAACTGACAAGTCAGCGCTTACGCTATCGCACCCCCTCGCTCCCCAAACAGCGATTTTTACGGAGCGCTTCGCTAAAGCCTGAGTATATGATATAATTGTACTATTAAGATTAATTAGTATTTACTAAATATTATCAAGAAAACAATGCCAGCAAAAGATATTTACCATGATGCTGTTAAAAATGCTTTAATTAAAGATGGTTGGACGATTACGGCTGATCCTTATAAAATCAAGTATAAAGATGCTGAATTATTTGCCGATTTATCCGCAGAAAAACCGATTGCAGCCGAACAAAGTGGACGAAAAATAGTTGTTGAAATCAAAAGTTTTCTTAGTCCTTCTCCTATGAGAGATTTTGAACTAGCTTTAGGGCAATACATTTTATATCGTAATTTAATTAACCTCACAGAACCAGACTATACAATTTATTTAGCTATTAAAGAAAGTACATACGAAAACTTTTTTACCAGAGATTCAATCAAAGAAATTGTCCAATTAAATCAAATTTTGATGATTGTAGTTAATATAGAAAAAGAGGAGATATTACAATGGATAAACTAGAACAATATCAAATAGCAATTAAACAAGTTCTCACAGAATATCATAATTGGGTTTCTGGTGCAGCAAATTTAACTGATGAAAGTTGTTTGATTTTTGATGATAATAATCACCACTATATTTGGTGTTTTTTGGGTTGGGATGGCAAAAAAAGAACAAATAATATCCAAGTTAATATCAGAATTAAAAATGATAAAATTTGGATTGAAGAAGATTGGACTGAGGAAGGAATAGCGAATGAATTAATGAAGTTAGGTATTTCTAATCTTGATATTGTCTTAGCTTTTCATCCTCCTGAAGAAAGGAAATATACTGCATTCGCTACTGCTTAAATGTTATAGCGATCGCACTCCCTCAACCTCACTAAAAGCGAACTGACAAGTCAGCGCTTACGCTATCGCATCCCCTCAACTCCCCAAACAGCGCTCGCACTCCCTCACTCTCCAAACAGCGAACTGACAAGTCAGCGCTTACGCTATCGCACCCCTTCAACTCCCCAAACAGCGATTCCTACGGAGCGCTTCGCTATCGCACCCCTTCAACTCCCAAACAGCGAACTGACAAGTCAGCGCTTACGCTATCGCACTCCCTCAACTCGCCCAAAGTATCGTTATTTGGGTAAGTTACACTTGCTGATTCTGATCTGATATACTGATAATATGTAAAAATAATCAAATCTAGTATTTTATGATTAATAATCACCAACTCATCACAGAAACATCCTCAACTACACCCTGGAATGATTTATTATTAGAAATTGCTCAAACTCCCCAAGAATATATACCGGAAATATTGGAAATTGTCCGTTTATTTCGTCAAAATTTGATCAATAAACCAACAACTTTGATAACTACAGAAAAACACAAATTAGACTGGCAAGAATTTATTAATCAAACAGCAGGTAGTTGTGCTGATGATCCAATTATTCTGGATAATTTAGGAATTGATGATAGTTTAGAAGAAATGATTAATAGTTAGGAATACAAACTGATGAAATATTTATTAGATAGTAATGTTTGTATTCAATATTTGAATAAAAGATCAGAAAAGATTATTCAGCGTCTTCAAGATTTATCTGATATAGATATAGTAGTTTGTTCTATTGTAAAAGCTGAGTTATTTTATGGTGCAATGAGAACTCATAATCCTGCGAAAACTATGCAAAAGCAGCAGGAATTTTTAAATCGTTTTATTTCTTTGAAGTTTGATGATGAATGCGCTGTAATTTATGGTGAAATTCGTAGTAAATTGGCTGCTAAAGGTACTCCTATAGGAAATAATGATTTACATATTGCTGCTATTGCTATAGCTAATAATTTAACTTTAATTACTCACAATACTAGAGAATTTAGTAGAATTGATAATTTAAAATTAGAAGATTGGGAGATTTAGTAAACAGCGATCGCATCTCCTCAACTTCCCCAAAAGCGAACTGACAAGTCAGCGCTTACGCTATCGCACCCACATCCCTACAAAACATTTGACATCCCAAACAGCGAACTGACAACTGACAAGTCAGCGCTTACGCTATCGCACCCACATCCCTACAAAACATTTGACAAAAATTGACAATATTTGCCATAATTAAAGAATCAGAAATATAAAGACTTATTAGCTATGACTACAGTAAATATTTCTCTTCCCGATTCCATGCGGGACTTTATCAATGAACAGGTTGCAAAATGTGGCTACAGTACCACAAGCGAATATATTCGACATTTGATTCGTCAAGATTTAGAAAAAGTGGCACAAGCACGACTAGAAACATTGCTATTAGAAGGCTTAGATAGTGGTGAAGCGATTGAAATTACGGATGAGTGGTGGCAACAAAAACGCACTCAGCTTCTGGAGAGACTCCGCAAGTAATAGCAATGACTAGACGAATTGTAATTAGACCAAAGGCTAGTGTTGACCTTGATGAACAGTTTGCTTATATTGCTGACAGTAATTTTGATGCAGCATTGAGTTTTTTTGATGCTACGAGGCAGACTTTTTCACAATTAGCACGACTACCTGGTATTGGTAGTGTTTATAATGTTAAAAATCCGCGTTTAGTTGGTTTGCGGAAGTGGGGAGTTAGAGGATTTGAAAAGCATCTAATTTTTTATTTAGAAGGGGATGAGTATATTGAAATTGTTCGGTTAATTCATTCTGCACGGGATATTTCACAGATTTTAGCAGAAGAAGAATAGCTATAGTCATCAGCTATGCGATTCATAGGTCGCGCTTCGCTATCGCATCCCTTCAACTCCCAAACAGCGATACCTTCGGTTTTTAAATCTGATATACTTTTAATAGATCAAGTTAATCATAAGTTTTACTTGATATTAATTAACTAGAATCTAAGAATATGAAACAATATAAAACTATACAGCTACAATTGAAACCAGAAATAGAAGATCGTCTAATTACCCAAGCTAATAAACAAGGTTTATCAATTGAATCTTATCTTGAATCTTTAATTGAAGATAGTTTGAAAAATCAAGAGGAAAAATCTTTTTCTCAAGTAACAACTGAGGAAGATTGGGAAACAGCACTAATGAATTTAATCAATAGTCCTGCTTTTGCTTTAGCACCACCACTTTCAGATGCAGCTATTAGTCGGGATAGTATTTATACCAGAGAAGACGAAATGTTATGAAATATCTGGTAGATACTAAATATTTTACTAATTTTTTGATATACTGATAATATACTAAAATAATGAAATCTAGAATTTTATGATTAATAATCACCAATCCATTACAGCTAAATCATCAGCAAAACCCCGCAATGATTTATTACTAGAAATTGAACATACTCCAGAAGAATACATACCCGAATTACTACAAATTGTCCGGTTATTTCGTCAAAGTGTGACGATGAAACAGTTATCTTTAAAAAACTGGGAAAATGCCATTAATGAAATTAATGAAAGTGACGCAATTAAAAAAGAATACAGAAAAACTAATATTAAAAGATTATTCGAGTCATGGAATGAATCAGATGATCAACAAGAACAACAAGAAAATTTAGAAATTATTGAATCTATGAAGGGTATTTCAATTTAAAATAAAATGAGTAAGGTTATTGTTTTAGATTCTGCACCTGTGGGATTAATTACTAATCCTAAAGCGAATCCTCTAGCTGTGCAATGTCAAGAATGGTTTTATAGTCTTTTTGAAAGAGGTTATGAAGTAATTTTACCAGAAATTATAGATTATGAAATTAGACGGGAATTATTAAGAGCAAATAAGTTATCAGGGATTAGAAAACTGAATCAACTTAAATCAGAAATTATTTATCTTCCTATTACCACAGAAGTAATGTTAAAAGCAGCAGAATTGTGGGCTGAGGTGAGAAATAAAGGTAAATCTACAGCAGATAATAAAGCTTTAGATGGTGATGTTATTTTAGCTGCTCAATCTATTTTAGTTGCTAATTATGGAAATGAGGTAATTATTGCCACGAGTAATAAAAAGCATCTTTCTCTTTTTATTGATGCTAGAGAATGGGAAGAAATTTAAACGGTGAGAGCGATCGCATCCCTCACCCCCCAAACAGCGATCGCATCCCTTCAACCCCCCAAACAGCGATCGCACTCCCTACAACTTCCCCAAACAGCGATCGCACTTCCTCAACTTCCCATCATCTCTTTTTAAACGAACCGCAGAGACGCAGAGAACGCAGAGGAAGAAGAGAAGAGAGAGCGATCGCACTTTAGAAGTTTTGGACATTGCAAGCCCTCAGTAGTATACTTTAATTAAAGCAAGATTTTTGGTATAATAAATAAATTACTTTACAAGTATCGGCTATACAATTTTATTCTTTCCATTAATAGCTAATAGTAACCAAAATGAATCACAATAAGCAGCCTGGGTGTTTATCTACTATCTTAATGTTATTGTCTTTGATATGTTTTATTTACTGTTTGTATCTGAATTGGTGGGTTACTATAATACTGATGATGTTTTCTGTATTTATAGCTGATATGATCACTCAAAGAATAACTGGTAAAAATTCCGAGCAGATAAAGAAGGATGAGAAAGCTAAAGACCTCAGTTTAAACTTAACATTGGTAATTTTTCTTTCAATTATAATCTCTGGGGTGCTTTATGTAATGATGAATCCCCAGCAATTTGAAAAGTCTTCCTATCAAAAGTATCAAGAATGCTGGGAACAAGATAGACGAGAAAGAGCCAAACAAATGTATGGAGGTGTTCCTAATTCACGTCAATGTGATGAATATAAATAATGTTAAATTTTATAGGGAAAATTATAAACTATTAGGACTTACGCATTGACAAAAAATATCATCTATGTAGTCTAGATAATGGCATCCTTGCGAAGGTTGGCAAAAATATGCTCACGGACAACAGAAGTAAACAGATTCCTTTGTACTTCATACCAATTGCTAATTATATTTTCAGAGCGCATAAACTCCAATTTCACAAAAGCTTGAAGTGAACAAAATATATGAGTTTTGATTGCACAGGTATCTCTAACCATGAACCGACAAATTCCACATACTTGTTTTATGGCTCGATGAAATGTTTCAATACCCCAATGGGTATCATGAATTGTGATAAAGGTACTTCTGGTTATGTCTTTGATTTTCTCCTCATCTAGTAGATATAAAATATAATGTCTAGAGTCTTCCTTTTTAAAGTCTTTCCTAAACAATTTTATAAATCCAAATTCTTTCAGATGAGTCCTTAATCCTTCTTGGGGAATAGCCAGAGTGCTTACTTGACAATACTTGTGTGGCTCATTTGAAACAGTTCTATTTTTTTCAATTCCGAATAGGAAACCCAATTTCTGGTTTTTTAGAAATTTCAAGTTTTCTACTCCAGAATACCAACTATCTCCTGTTACCATTCTGGGTTTGACTCCCCAGCTTATTATTTCAATTACCATTTCTCTAAAATAATCGTTTTTTGTTTTTCCCTCCTTTTTATCATATATTCTATAATTTATTGGTACTGAATTACCATTAATATCACTGTAATATAGACTAATTAAATTTAAGCCAATAATAGTTTTATGGGCTTTCCCTGACCAAAAATAACTGATTAATTCCGCATTTTTAGGGTCGCTGTAAATCTTTTCTATGACTGTATCGTCTACACTTAATATCCCTCCTTCCAGATTGATAATTTTCTCTATTATGCTGAATAAATCTTTGGGTTCGTATCTCTCTCTCAATAAAAAGCGGTTTACACTATCATGTGAAACATCTCCCAATATCTCCGCTAACCTACTGCACCCTCCATACTTTGGCTCTGACAGCAAAAATAAGGTGTAGATGTCTAGATTGCATTGTGCTGTCGAGGGTTTAGTAATTTCTCTCATTCTCTCATACCCATTACTCGACGACTCTTATTTATCAATGCACTATTTTGTTATTCTGTCAATGCGTAAGTCCTAACTATATTTATTATATAAGACTAACCAAGGTCTTTACTTATGTTACCTTTAAAATGTATATAAATTGAGTTCAAAAATTTCTAAAAAATGAGCATTACTACCAACTTTTATCCTAGTTTTCCTGTATCCAATTTTGAGCGTAGCTTGGCTTTCTATGATATTGTAATGGCAACATTAGATGTTCCACGCTGTAATCAACTTGAATCACAAGGTATACGTGAAGTAGAATACGGTTTAAATGAAGATTTAAAAAGGTTGTCCATTATTGAATCTCCAAATTATTCTTCTGAAAATATCCAAATTTTTAGCCGTTCGGTTAGTTTTCAAGCTAAGGATAAAAGTGCCATAGATGCGTTTTTTACAACTGCTATTGCAAACGGAGCTAATGAAGTTCAAAAACCTGGCTTCAGCGCAGATAATTCTTATAGTGCTTCTGTTAAAGACCCAGATGGTCATGAAATAGGAGCTTATTGGCCTAACTCAAATTGATTATGCCAACGAATCTACCACTTCTTTACTTAAATAAAAAACTTGCCTTTTAATTTGAGAATTAAAAGGCAAGTTAATTCTTTCGTTCTTTTTCTTCGTGTTCTTCGTGCCTTCGTGGTTCGTTTCTCTTAAAGTTGCTTCACCTCCGAAACCAACTTAGCCACCATATCCTTAGCGCTACCAAACAACATCGTCGTTTTAGCCTTATAAAACAACTCATTATCAACACCAGCAAAACCAGCACTCATACCGCGCTTAATCACAATAGTCTGCTTTGCGCGATCAACCTCCAAAATCGGCATCCCATAAATAGGACTATTCTTATCACTACGCGCCGCCGGATTGACCACATCATTAGCACCAATCACCAACGCCACATCAGCCTGTTCAAACTGGGGATTAATATCCTCCATATCATACAACTGCGTATAGGCCACATTAGCTTCCGCCAATAATACATTCATGTGTCCCGGCATTCTCCCCGCCACCGGATGTATCGCATATTTCACATCTACACCCATGCGCTCTAATTGATCAGCCAACTCCCGGACGCTATGCTGTGCTTGAGCAACCGCCATACCGTAACCTGGGACAATCACCACAGAACGGGCATAACCCAACATCATCGCCCCTTCTTCCGCATCAATACTGCGAACAGGTTGATTACTAGCACCAGCAGCCGCACCACCAGTAGCAGTAGAAACAGAACCAAAAGCACTAAATAAGACACTGAACAAAGAACGGTTCATAGCCTTACACATAATTTCCGTGAGGATTAAACCAGAAGCCCCCACCAAAGCACCGGCGATGATTAACATATTGTTCATCACCACAAACCCAGCCGCAGCCGCAGCCACACCGGAGAGGGAGTTTAACAGGGAGATAACAACCGGCATATCACCCCCACCAATGGGGAGAACGAACATGACACCCAACACCAAAGAAACAGCCACCACTGCTAAAAATACGGGGAGGCTATCTGGTGTGATAATTAAATAGGCACTTCCAGCTAAATAAGAACCCAAAAGCAGGATGTTAAAAGGTTGTTGTAAAGGAAAGGTAATCGGTGTACCGCTAATTAAACCTTGCAATTTGGCAAAAGCGAGAAAACTACCTGTTAAAGTCACGCCACCAATTAACACATCCAATAACATGGAAATGTTGACATCGAGGGGGATAGGTTGAGAACTATCTAATAACCGCCAAAATTCAGCTACAGCGATAAGTGCGGAAGAAGCACCACCCAAACCGTTGAGTAAACCCACCATTTGGGGCATTTCCGTCATTTGCACTTTGTAAGCAATAACTGCGCCAATTACCGAACCAATAGCCAAGCCTACCAAAATCATCTCGTAATTTAATACGTGCTGATCTAGCATTGTGGCAACAATTGCTAATAGCATTCCCACCGCAGCGACAAGATTACCGTTTCTTGCACTAGCGGGAGAACCGAGTTTTTTCAAACCCAGGATAAATAACGATGCAGCGACTAAGTAAGTTAGCTGTATCCCAGTTGGTAAAAAGTCGCTCATGCTTTAACTTCCTTTTTTTTGAACATTTGCAGCATTCTGTCAGTTACCAAAAAACCACCGACAACGTTAACCATTGCCAATATCACTGCAATTAAGCCGAGAATTACGGATAAATTGGTGTTTCTCTCCCCAGCAGCGAGAATTGCACCAATTACGGAAATCCCGGAAATGGCGTTTGAACCGGACATTAAAGGAGTGTGTAACGTCGGGGGAATTTTGTTGATGACTTCAAAGCCGATAAATGAGGCTAAGACGAGTACGAATAAAGCGGGAAGTAATGCTTGTGTCATGTGATTTTTGGATTTTAGATTTTGGATGTTTAGAGGATATTTGTAAAGTCAAAAAGTTTACTAAAAAACCTCTCTCCAAACCTCTCTCCTACCTCTCCCTAACCCTCTCCTACAAGGAGAGGGAAAAGGAATAACTTTTAATACTGGAGAGGCTTTAAAATCCCCATTCCCTTGTAGGGAAGGGGGGTAGGGGGGTTAGGTTTTTCATTAAACTGCTACCGCTTGCAAAGCGTCTTTTACTCGTTGGTTTCTAATTTCTCCACCATGAGTCACACAAGCAGCGTCAACGATATCGTCACCAAAGTTGATTTCTAAGGCTTTGTCTTTAATCAACAGTTGCATTAATGAGGTGACGTTTTTTGCATACAGTTGGCTGGCGTGTACTGGCATGGATGAGGGTAAATTAATTGGTCCGATAATAGTTACGCCGTTCCAAACAATATCTTTACCTGCTTCTGTACAAGCGCAGTTTCCACCTTGTTCTGCGGCTAAATCCACTATGACTGAACCGGGTTTCATTTGCGCTACCATTTCTTCTGTCACCAGTCTGGGGGCTTGTCTTCCTGGTACTTGGGCTGTGGTAATGACGATATCGGAGTTTTTGACGTGGCTGGCTACTAGTTCTTGGGTACGCTTTTTACTGTCTTCTGAGATTTCTTTGGCGTAACCACCGGCTGCTACGGTTTCTTCTTCGAGTTTGACTTCGACGAATTTCGCCCCTAAGCTTTGCACTTCTTCTTTAACGGCTGGGCGAATATCAAAGGCTTCTACTACTGCACCTAATCTTCTGGCTGTAGCGATCGCTTGCAATCCTGCCACACCTGCTCCCATAATAAATACTTTGGCGGGAGCAATTGTCCCCGCAGCGGTGGTTAACATCGGGAAATATTTCGGTAATGCCGCCGCCGCAATCAATACGGCTTTATAGCCTGCCAGTGAAGCTTGGGAGGATAAAGCATCCATGCTTTGCGCCCTGGTGGTACGGGGGATTAATTCCATACTCAAAGCTGTAATTTGCCGATTTGCCAATTGTTGAGCGACTACGGGATTTCCTAGGGGATTAAGGAAGCTAATTAATACAGATCCGGATTTGAGTAAATCAATTTCTGAACGTCCATCTTCTCTTTCTTGAGGAGGACTAACTTTGAGTAAAATATCTGCTTCACTCCATAATTGAGCAGAATCGCTGATAATTTTGGCTCCTGCTGCTTCATAATCAGCATCACTGAAAAATGCTTTTTCTCCCGCACCTGTTTCTACAAAAACTTCTAAGCCTTGTTTGACTAATTTGGCTACGGTGTCGGGAATTAAGGCTACACGACGTTCACAAACTTCAATTTCTTTAGCAACTGCTATTTTCATGCAATCTCCTGAAGATAAATACCTAAATATCTACTAACTATGGAATTTCTCTGTTGATGAAGGATTCACCGCACTTATAGAAGAGCATAGGTGAGTAATCTCAGCCCTGAGTTTTTCTGGTGGATTTAACCTTGAACTTTGTCTTTCTCACTCTTATTTTTTCCAAGCAAAGTTTTACTCTGCCGCTTACATAAGTCACAATTCCAGATATTTACACACAAACTATTTTACTTACTGCACATCTTATGGTGATTTCCTGATGTTATATCTATGTCTTCAGATTATTTTTGGGATTGATAATTTCTTGGGATTCGTTTCTGGCATCTTGCAGTATTCATCAAATTTTGCCAAATTGATATTTTTTCAATTAATTCTTAATGATTGAGACTGGCTTTCCTGTAGTTGAAAACTTTACAAAGTCCACAAACACTGACAATTTAGATCATATCCGGCACATTAGTTGTAATTCTCGTGTTTGTGCCGATAAATATCAGTTCAATCTCTTTCACCCTGCAAGAAAGCACCCTGCCCCCTGTCCCTAGTCATCGCTAAAGGCATAATTTAACATTACTGGGAAAAAATAAATTTAAATCCTGTTGTTTCGGCACTTTTGGCGGCCATTTAACGTCTATTTTCACTCATACAGTAGTAAAGTTTGTTTACAAATACTAAACTCTTTGTTACGTAAGCTGATAAATCTACTATCCACTAAAGGAAGTCCAACTATGAGACGTGTATTTTCTGCCTTAGCCGTAACTAGCTGTTTGTTGACTAGTTTTTCGGCTACGACTTGGGCGCAGAGCCTACCTGGTTTAACACTGTTTAGCGGTGTCAAAAGCGAAAATCAACTGCCGTATCGGTTAGATTTTGGCGGACAAACCAATAGCTGGGATAGATATATATTAAGACTTCCAGCAAAAAAAATGAAATTGGCAGTGGCTCAATTTGCCATTACCTATCCTAATTATTACAAAGGAACTTTTGATCCCAAAAAGGTTGAAGTCAGAGTCAAAGGTAAAAAGGTTCCCCTGTCAGAAGTGAAATGGGACAAGGAAGGCCGGGTGTTGGAGATATTTCCCGAAGAACCAGTCCCAGCCGGTAGTGCTGTTGAGTTAGTCTTATCCAACGTCCAAAATCCAGCCTTTGGGGGAATTTACTATTTCAACTGTCAAGTTCTTTCCCCAGGTGAGGTGCCATTACTGCGTTACCTCGGCTCGTGGATTATCAGTATTTCTTAAGAAGGGAACAGGGAACAGGGAACAGGGAACAGGGAACAGGGAACAGGGAACAGGGAACAGGGAACAGGGAACAGGGAACAGGGAACAGGGAACAGGGAACAGGGAACAGGGAACAGGGAACAGGGAACAGGGAACAGGGAACAGGGAACAGGGAACAGGGAACAGGGAACAGGGAACAGGGAACAGGGAACAGGGAACAGGGAACAGGGAACAGGGAACAGGGAAATACAAGCCTCTGGCTTTAAATATAGCCGTGGACAGGGTGGTTAGGACATCAATTGATAATGAAACTCCCACTACAAGAGGGTTTTACTCCTGACTCCTGACTCCTGACTCCTGACTCCTGACTCCTGCTATATGACAACTCCATCCAGAAATATGTTTCTATTGCCTGTAAAGTGGTAATATTGCAGATTGTGACTTTTTATAAAAATCGTCTAAGAGGAGAAGGGTATGCAAAGAACGCTAGGCGGCACTTGCCGTAAGAGAAAAAGAACCTCTGGATTTCGCGCCAGAATGCGGACACCAGATGGCAGAAACGTGATCAGCGCTAGAAGAAGAAAAGGTCGTCATCGTCTGAGCGTTTAGGGTAAATCTAGCAAATACAGCAGCTGTGCCTTTACCCAAAGCACATAGATTAAAATCCCGCAAGGATTTCCAGGCAGTTTTCCGAGAAGGAATTCGGCGACATAGTTCTCATTTTACTTTGAGAGCCTTAAGTCCGTCGCGTTCAAGAGAACCTTCTTTGGATACTGCCCCTAACAATCCACAACCAAATGGCTGTGAAAGTTTAGCCAGCACGCAAATTGGAATTTCCATCAGCACCAAAGTTAGTAAACGAGCAGTAATTCGCAACCGAATTAAACGGCAAATTACAGCAGCTTTGTATAAATTGTTGCCTCAAATATCCCCAGGATGGCGGTTAGTGCTAATTGTTAAGCCAACAACAGCAGAATCTGAGTGCGTAAGCCAACAATTTCTGCAAGAATTAGAGCAGTTGTTGGCAAAAGCTGAGGTCTTCGATGGGCATTCGTGAAGAAATTTATTATGAAGGTGGTCCCCATATAGGGGATTTAATTCAAAACCTAGTCATAGGGCTAACCATCATTGGTATACCATTAACGATTGGGGCTATTGTGAGGGCATTGTGGCTGCGCTTCCGCATCACCGACCGGCGAATTTCTGTGATTGGTGGTTGGATGGGAGGCGATCGCACTGACGTAATTTATTCAGAAATTGTCAAAGTCGTGAAAGTCCCTCGTGGCGTTGGCCTGTGGGGAGATATGGTACTTACCCTCAAAAATGGAACTCGGTTGGAAATGCGGGCTGTTCCCAAGTTTCTGGAAGTCTATGACTACATTAACGAAAGAATCGCTGCTAAAAACCCCGAATATAGCAGTGCCAATTAGTAAAAGTTCTGATTTTCCAGTGATGAGTCCTGAGTTAAAAGCTTTCTCATCTGCGGCTTTTTTACTCTTTCACTATTTACTGAGTCAGCACTCATTACGCTCATTTAGCATTCTTTTTTTCAAATCATGTGCGGCTATCCGTAGCTTGTGATAGTCGCGCCCAAATCACGATTTAGATAAATTAGATTCAGTTCAGTTTACAGTACCTCAGGTTGAATTCAGAATAATGGATTTTGGTATCGGGTTTCTCTCGAACAACGTGATGCTGCCAATCATAGACTTTTTCTATGGTTTTTTCCCCAGCTATGGATTGGCGATCGTTGCCTTAACATTGATAATCCGCTTTGCGCTCTATCCCCTGAGTGCTGGCTCCATTCGCAGTATGCGACGAATGCGGGTTGTCCAGCCTGTCATGCAAAAGCGGATAGCAGAAGTCAAAGAGCGCTATAAGGATGATCCGCAAAAGCAGCAGGAGGAAATGGTTAATGTCCAAAAAGAATTTGGTAACCCATTAGCAGGATGTTTGCCTCTGCTGCTACAGATGCCAGTATTACTAGCACTGTTTGCGACTTTACGGGGTTCGCCTTTTTCTGGTGTTAACTATTCAGTTAACCTAGAAGTCTTTCCCGCTGAACAAATTGAACGTATTCAACCCCAAGCCTTTGCCACAGCCCCACAAAACATCTACATTGCCGATGGGGAACACACAAAAATCACAGCGATTTTACCTGGTGGCAACAAGTTGGTGGTAGGAGAAAAGACTAAGATTCAATATCAGACAATGGAGGGCAAACCATTTGATTTGCTCTTAGCAGAACATCCAGAAACTAAGTTGACCCCTGAATGGAAAATCATGAAAGGGGAAGATCGAGTTAAAATTGATGCAGAAGGTAATGTAGAAGCCTTACAGCCGGGAGATGTGACAATTCAAGGCTCTATCCCTGGACTGGCAGCTGATAAAGGATTTCTGTTTATTGATGCTTTAGGTAGGGTAGGCGCACAAGATCCAGATGGCACAATCCACTGGGATATTGTGGCGATGATTGTCTTCTTTGGTATCAGTCTTTACGTTAGCCAATTGCTTTCTGGGCAGAATTCCAGCGGTGGCAACCCACAACAGGATACAGTAAATAAAATCACACCAGTTATTTTTTCTGGGATGTTTTTGTTCTTCCCCCTGCCAGCTGGTGTGCTGATGTATATGGTGATTGGTAACGTTTTCCAAACTCTGCAAACTTACATTCTTTCCCGCGAACCGCTACCAGAAGAATTACAAAAGCTGGTGGAAATACAAGAGAAAGAAAAAGAAGCAGCCAGCGCCGAACCAAAGAAATTGCCGTTTGAACCAAAAAGTTCTAAGAAAAAAGCTACAGGCTGATCATGACTAATATTCCCATGCAGCGGGGTGAGCAGTGGTTAAAAACACTGCTGCATTTCACTAATATATCTACTGAAGTCAAGTGTAATTTAGAAACTGCTCCGTTGTTAGACGCAGAGTCTCCCCAATCTGATAGCTATTGGTTGACGATTGATCAAACCAGCTTGATGTCAGAACAAATCAGGATTTTAATTGGTGCTGATGGTTCTGTGCTAGATGCGATTCAGTATTTAGCCAATTCGGTTCTTAACTTGAACCAACCAGAGGAGCAGCAGGCATCTTATACCATTGAGTTGAATGGCTATCGTGTCAGACGAGAAGCGGAAATTCGCACCTTAGCAGAAGTGGCTGCCCAAGAGGTGCGCTTAACTGGTAAAGAGGTGGAAATTAAATCGCTTAGTTCGGCTGAACGGCGACAAATACACACGTTTTTCCAGGATTTTCCTGATTTAGAAACCTTTAGTCGGGGTAAAGAACCTCATCGGCTGTTGGTAGTTCGTCCGGCGACGGAATCACCAACAGATCCGGGCTATTAGAGCTAAAATCAGAGATGTAGTATCAGCACAATTGCTGATCATCAACCCTACTTTTTCGTGAGGATGTCTCACAAGTCCTATGGACGCTATTTTTATTCCGCAGCTAACTAAAGCCCCGGAGCGAACAGAGGAAATTCAAGTTAATGAGTCTCTGCCTGGTTTGGAAACTTTAACCCCGGTGCGTGGCACTATCCGTGTGCAACATCTAGGTACTTACTTAGAAGTTTCCGGTCAGGCAGAAGCAATTATTACTTGTACCTGTAACCGCTGCTTGCAGCAATATAATCAACGTTTGGCTGTTAATACTAAAGAAATAATTTGGTTAGAGGAAAATGCTAATCAAGCGGAACAGTTACCTTTAGAGATGGAAGTGGCTGTAGAAGATTTAGTGGAAACTTTATCACCTGATGGTCATTTTTATCCCACAGAATGGCTGTATGAGCAGATGTGTTTAGCAATTCCTCATCGTCAGTTGTGCGATCGCAAATGTCCAGGTATTTTGGATACTGTTGCTAGTTCTGAGGAGATTATTGATAGTCGTTGGGCTTCTTTACAAAGCTTGAAAAAGCAACTTCCAGAATAATTGTAATTTGATAGAAACTTGCGAGGCGAAAAAGGGTTAGAAATGCTGTATGAATCCTCATTTCTACCTACTGTATTCGCTTTTTTTTATATTCTTTTATTGTACTATTGCTAAATATTCCTTTCTTTAAGATCATCACCTTCTAATGGCTAGTTAGTTTCAAACAGAGAACGAGGTAAACCAGACTGTCTGATAATGGATTGAAGTGTGCCAATCTTAATTTCTGAGTAGTTAGGAACAGGAACTGTAATTGTGGAATCATCAATTTCCTTTTGCATAATTATATGACTACCTCGCTGTCTGACTTGTGCGAAACCATGCTCAGTTAGGATTTGACAAACTTCTTTTGCAGAAAGAACTCGTAGTTTACCCAATTGCTACCTCAATCTGCGTTACATAAATTTCTGAGTAAATCTTGGCTAAAACCTCATTTGGACTTGCTGTTTCAAAGAATAATTCAATCGCTTCAATCAAATTATTTTTTGCCTCTTCTACTGAGTCCCCTTGACTGGCAATATCTATCTGTGGGCAAAGAGATACATAGCCATTGCCTTCACGTTCAATAATGCAGGTTAGTTGTTTAACTTGTTTCATAGTTTTATAGCTCCTTCTTTCATTATTTTACATTGAGTCGCATCGCTCCTTATTTCTGCACCAATCATTTGCTTTTTATACTTATTATTCTCTTGTTCTAACTAAATATTGACTCAGATTATGTAATAATCTTTGATGCCTTTCTGTTGAAATTGAGCCAATTGAGCCAATTATATTGTTACGAGTGATGACAGTTAAAAAACTTAATCTAATCACAGATTGACTAACTAACCCACTGGATTGAAAATCATCATCATTAGGTGAAACTATTTCATCAAAATTAGAAATATATTGTTTTAATTGGCTACTAATTCCACAGACCAAAAAGTCTTGATATTTTGGCATTTCTTTCAAAATCAGCGCAGGACGGTTTTTTATTTCTCCATTTGCTTGCGGAATAGGAGTTAATATAATATTACCTTCTTTCATAATTAGGGTTATATTCTTTTATTGATTCTAGAGTATATTCTGGTTCATTGTCTGCATAACATTGATTTAAGTTATTTAAAGAAAAAATTTCCCAATTTTCTCTTTCTTCTGTATCGGGTTCTAAAACAATAGGAATAATAAATACTTTTGTTCCTTCTGGGATAGATACGGGATCGAGTAATTCTATTTTCCCATCTTTAACAATTGCTAAATGTCCTGATGTCATTGTGTTAGCTCCTTGTTTTTCTGTATTTTAGCACCATTAAAATTCAGCCAAACCACGGGAAGATTTTATTATAGCCAAACATTCTTTAAGATCATCACCAACCCACTTTCCAGCATGACGTAGAATTGATTTACCTGATCCTTGACGATGAGGTGGTTGAGGTTTTGAGAATTTGGTAGACTGTTTGTTTTTTATTGATTGGATAATATTAAGCGTTTCTATAAGCTCTGTTTCTGACATTGAGCTAATTTCTTGTATAAGTAATTCCTTAGTTGACATAATTTTTATCTCCCTATTTTCTGTATTTTAGCATTTTTGATATCAGCGATATCTACGGTAAGCTAGGTTAACTCTATTCGTCATTAACATCTGTCAAGTGTCTAACGCACTACTATACTGACTTTATTTAATTTTACTTGGCAAATTAGGTGAAATCGCCAATAATATAATTAACTGAGTAAATAAATGACACAAGATGTATATCAATAAGCTGCGAGTATATAATTATAAGTCTTATTTCGACTCTGGGGTAATGGAATTTACACCAGGTGTCAATATTATTGTTGGAAAAAATAATGCTGGTAAAACATCTTTACTTGAGGTGCTGACTCTGGATTTTGAAAATCAACCGCATAGAAGTTTAAAAACTTTGCCAAATAAGAGTTCTAGGATAGAAGAAAAGTCAAGAATAGAAATTACTTTATGTATAGAAAAAGAGGAATTGCAAAATTTTATTAAGGAGATTTATTCTAATACTCATATTGGTCTTCCTCAACTAGACTATGATGATTATGAATATCATTGTGCAACTTCGCCAGGAGAACCATTAACGGAAGTAGAATTTTTTAATGACAAAACAAAGGAAGCATTTAAAAAATTTCAAGATTTTCTAAAAAACTCAGATACTTGTAAATTACATTTAACTCTAAATAGCTCTAAACAATTAGAGACAACAAGTCTCATTAAATTACTTAATTTTGATTCTTATGAAACAACTTTTAATTTTGATAGCGGAACATTTTACAAACTTAATTATGATGATAATGGAAAATTGAAACTTGAAACTATTGAATATGATGATGATGATGATAGATTAGGAGGAGAATTTTCTAATTATAAAGGAACAGTTGAGGACAGCATAGGCAAGAAATTATTTGACATTTTTGTAAGCCGTATTTATAGGTTTAAAGCTGAACGCCTCAATATTGGTAGTTGCAAATTTGAAAATAATGAACAACTAAAATCAGATGCTTCTAATCTGGCTGAAGTATTATTTATATTGCAGGGTAAAAAACCAGGAAGTTTTGCACAATTTAATAAATTTGTTTCAAGTATTTTAGATGAAATCAAGTATATTTCTGTAGTAATGGGAGATAATTCAGAAGTTGAAATTAAGGTTTGGATGACCGAAGAACTTAATAGAGATGATTTATCCTTTCCTCTCTCTTCATGTGGAAGTGGAGTTGGTCAAGTATTAGCAATTGTATATATTTTAGTTTCTTCAGAAGAACCTAGAACATTAATTATTGATGAACCACAATCATTTTTACATCCAGGTGCGGCTAAAAAGCTGATAGAGACTATTAAACAATTTCCGCAGCATCAATATTTTATTACTACTCATTCACCAGACATTATCACAACGGCAGATCCTTCTAATATTATCAAGCTGAAATATAAAAATTGTGAAACAACTGCATCAGTTATAGATGCAAAAGATATAGAGTTGCAAAAAGAGATTTTAGATGAACTAGGAATTAGATTATCTGACGTTTTTGGTGCTGATAGTATTCTTTGGGTTGAAGGAGAAACTGAGGAAGAATGTTTTCCAATCATCCTTGACAAAATATTAGATAAGCAGTTGAGAGGTATTAAAATTCTTGCAGTTCAGCAAACTGGTGACTTTGAAGGGACAAAGGCTAATCTTGTATTTGATATTTATAAAAAATTGAGTGAAGGAAGCAACTTATTTTCTCCTGCAATTGGCTTCTTATTTGATTCTGAGGGGAAATCAGAAGAAGAGAAAAAAATCTGGCAAGAGAGAAGTGAAAAACCTGTTGAATTTTTGTCACGGCGAATGTATGAAAATTATCTACTTGATCCAGAAGCAATAGCAGCAGTCTTTAATGAAGAAAATCAAGCTCGACGAGAACCACTATCAACAGATATTACTAAAGTTGATGTTGAGGAATGGCTAGAGAAGAAAAAGCAAGAAGAAGGACTTTCAGAAGAAGAATGGTTATATAAAGTTCATGCGTCTAATATTCTTAAACAACTTTTCTCAAATTTTTCTCAAAGAAATATTAAGTTTAGAAAACCTAAACATCCCTACCAACTTACAAAGTGGCTAGTTGAGAACAAACCTGATTCTTTGTCTGGACTTGCTAACGAAATTGCAAATATGCTTAATTATGAAGAGCGATCGCACCGACAACCATAATTATCGACTATCGCCCATATCCGCCTGAGATTGAAATCTCAGGCTAATAGCAAAAGTCGTCTTTAGACGACTGAGAAAATATTGAATTATTAAGCTGAATTATTGAGTCCGTTTTAACGGACTTCCGCTATGAGACTGGGAATTAATTCCCAGGTGAATCTAATTTTGTTGACTACGCAATAAACGCAAAATTTCATCTATACTCGATTCTAAATTTCTGATATCTGACTTTATTTGCCGGATGTCACTTTTAACCTCTTTCATATCTGAAGTCAAGCCAGTAGCTAAAGTTAATGTTGTAGCGATCGCAACTTGAGCAGTCATAAACACTCAATAATTCTAGTTCTGCATTCTATGTTGACATGATTTCAACGCAAATCATCAACCCCCTCTTCCTCTGTGGTTCATTACCTTAAAAATAGGAAAATAACAAAAACCACCAAAAACCTAGATCATGAACTTCCGAGACGAATTTAAACTCCTCCTCCGCGCCCGCTACCCGCTAATTTATATCCCCACCTACGAAGAAGAACGGGTAGAAGCCGCTATCCGCGAAGAAGCCACAAACCAAGGAAATCGCCCCGTATATACCTGGGATTTTGTCGATGGTTATCAAGGAAACCCCAATGATGTCGGCTTTGGAAAACGCAACCCCTTACAAGCTTTAGAATTTATCGAAAAATTACCAGCTTCCGCCCCAGCAGTGTTGATTCTCCGGGATTATCACCGCTTTTTAGATGATGTCGCCATTTCTCGCAAACTCCGCAACTTAGCCCGACTCCTGAAATCCCAACCGAAAAATATTGTTTTATTATCGCCACGTATCGCTATTCCTGACGATTTAACGGAAGTGTTGACGGTGGTTGAGTTTCCCTTACCCGCAGCACCGGAAATTAAAGCCGAGGTAGAACGATTATTACAAGCTACTGGTAACTCTCCATCTGGTAAATTTCTCGATGACTTGGTGCGTTCTTGTCAAGGATTATCTATGGAACGGATACGCCGAGTTTTAGCCAGGGCTGTAGCATCCCACGGACAATTACAACCAGAGGACGTTGATTTAGTTTTGGAGGAAAAACGCCAAACTATCCGCCAAACCCAAATCCTGGACTTTTACCCAGCCACTGAGCAGATTTCTGATATAGGAGGACTTGATAACCTTAAAGATTGGCTGATTCGTCGGGGTGGTTCATTCACAGAAAAAGCTCGACAGTACGGATTACCGCACCCCCGTGGTTTAATGTTGGTGGGGATTCAAGGAACAGGTAAATCATTAACAGCCAAAGCGATCGCACATAATTGGCATTTACCTCTGTTACGCTTGGATGTAGGGCGGTTATTTGGTGGTTTAGTTGGTGAATCAGAATCCCGCACTCGCCAAATGATTCAGGTAGCTGAAGCCCTTGCACCTTGTATTTTGTGGATTGATGAAATTGACAAAGCCTTTTCTGGTTTAGGTAGTAAAGGTGACGCAGGAACAACTAGCCGGGTATTTGGTACTTTTATCACCTGGTTAGCAGAAAAAAAATCCCCCGTGTTTGTCGTCTGTACCGCTAACGATATTCAAGCCTTACCCCCAGAAATGTTGCGGAAAGGGCGATTTGATGAAATTTTCTTTGTCGGTTTACCCAGCCAAGAAGAGAGAAAAGCCATTTTTAACGTCCATTTGTCCCGATTGCGTCCTCATAACTTGAAAAGCTATGACATTGATAGGTTAGCCTACGAAACCCCTGATTTTTCAGGCGCAGAGATTGAGCAAACCTTAATTGAAGCGATGCATATCGGATTTAGCCAAAATCGTGACTTCACCACCGATGATGTTTTAGAATCTGCTAGTCAAATTATCCCTTTGGCGAAAACTGCGGTGGAGCAAATTCAAAAACTGCAAGAATGGGCGGCTGCGGGGAGAGCGCGACTCGCTTCCAAGTATAATCCTTTGAATGACACCTTCTCTTCGAGACGCTAACATCTTCAGCGCCATCAGTAGACGTATTCAATGCCAAATGCCATCATACAAGGAGGTAGTCTGGCGGGAGGCTGAAGACAGCTATGCAGCAGGGAAGAACGCTTGTTTAATGAGATGAGTAAACCTTTTTTAAGTGGATAGTGATTTTTGCCCTGCCGCACCCATAATAATTTAGTCAATCTTACTTAATCAATAGTTCGTAGTTAATCATGAATTAATTAATCATGAATTAATATGGACTATTGATTAAAAAAGGCAACAGGGAACAGGTGACAACTGATAACTGTTAACTGTTAACTGATAAATGACTAGAGGTTATAACTATGCTTTCTGGCTTACTTAAATTTATACTTGGTTTTGTCCTAGCGATCGCAGTCTTATTAGGTAGTGGACTGACAGTAGCGCTCTATTTTGTCAATCGCAACTCTATACCCCCGGAAAGACCTAAATTTGCTAACGATAATCCCAAACCCAAACCTGACAAACCAAAACCAACTCCGGTAAAAACCACATCCACTCCTAAGCCTACACCTAAGACAGAAGCTACTCCCAGTCCTACTCCTACCCCCACAGAATCACCTGATTCATTACCACCAGGGGCTTACCGAGGAATTGTCACTTGGTCTCAAGGTTTACGTTTGCGAACCGAACCGAAACAAGATGCTGAACGTAATGGTGGTGTTGGGTTTAATCAAAAAATCATTGTTTTAGAAGAAAGTGCAGATAAAGTTTGGCAAAAAATTCGCGTTGAAGATAGTGGTCAAGAAGGTTGGGTAAAAGCAGCCAACACTAAACGATCTGAAGAAGAACCAGACACAACAGAACAACCAGAGAACCCACAATAATAACATTGACAATTCCGGTTGAATACTTATCATTAGGACTGACACTCCGACGCGGAGAGTTTTTTTTGATCAGCAATTAGCCGGACTTAATATTAGATACAGCAGATTGCAGATCAATGAGGTACTCAAAATTGAAACCTAGACACATTCGCCAGTTTTACTCCTGACTCCTGACTCCTGACTCCTGACTCCTGACTCCTGACTCCTGACTCCTGACTCCTGACTCCTGACTCCTGACTCCTGACTCCTGACTCCTGACTCCTGACTCCTGACTCCTGACTCCTGACTCCTGACTCCTGACTCCTGACTCCTGACTCCTGACTCCTGACTCCTGACTCCTGACTCCTGACTCCTGACTCCTGACTCCTGACTCCTGACTCCTGACTCCTGACTCCTGACTCCTGACTCCTGACTCCTGACTCCTGACTCCTGACTCCTGACTCCTGACTCCTGACTCCTGACTCCTGACTCCTGACTCCTGACTCCTGACTCCTGACTCCTGACTCCTGACTCCTGACTCCTGACTCCTGACTCCTGACTCCTGACTCCTGACTCCTGACTCCTGACTCCTGACTCCTGACTCCTGACTCCTGACTCCTGACTCCTGACTCCTGACTCCTGACTCCTGACTCCTGACTCCTGACTCCTGACTCCTGACTCCTGACTCCTGACTCCTGACTCCTGAATTCTTAAAATTTTCCTGATCAACCTGAAGATAATTCTATACAACTAAAAAGGAGTTCCTAACTCTTTTTGGTTGATATTCTTTCAGCATGATTGTGGCATCCTCTGCTGATAAGGGATAACTAAACAGATACCCTTGCATAACTTCACAGTCTAGAATTCGTAATAAATCAAATTGTTCTTCAGTTTCTACTCCTTCGGCAACCACTGCTAAATTCAGTTCATTAGCCAATGCAATTATCGCTGTTATAATTGCTGTATCGCTATTGCTATTTGCTAGATTGCGGACAAAAGACCGATCAATTTTTAATGCATGAATGGGAAAATCTTTTAAATAACTTAAGGAAGAATATCCTGTACCAAAGTCATCTATTGAAATAGTAATTCCTATATCACCTAATTCACTTAAAATTTTTTTAGTTAATTCAACGTCTTGCATAGCAGCAGTTTCCGTAAGTTCTAGCTCCAAGTATTGGGTTTTTAATTTTGTTTCTGATAATATCTGTTTAATCATGCCAACCAAGTTTGGTTGCTGGAATTGTCTAGTTGATAGATTGACAGCAATTGATAGAGATGGCAAATTCAAATCATTTTGCCATGCTTTAGTTTGTAAACAGGCAGTTTTTAAAACCCATTCAGAAATCGGCAAAATCAATCCAGTTTCTTCAGCAATAGGGATGAAATTTGCTGGAGGAATTAAACCTATTTCTGGATGTTGCCAACGCAACAAAGCTTCCATTTTGGTAATTTCACCTGTAGAACTATTTATCTGCGGTTGGTAATAAACTTCAAGTTCTTGTCGCTCTAAGGCATTATGCAAGCTATTTTCTAACATGAACAATTCTGAAGCTTGTGGATTTATACCTGTGTGATATAGTCCGTAATTATTGCGTCCCTGTAATTGCACACTATATAAAGCTGCATCAGCATTTTTCATCAATGTTTCTGCATCTTTTCCATGCAAAGGATAGATAGCAATCCCAATACTAAGGCTAATATTTAAGTGATGATTTCCAATCTTAAATCCTTGTTTAAAAGCTGCAAATATCTGATCTTGAATGAAATTTACATCCTTGACATCACTTATTTCTGGTAACAAAATAGTGAACTCATCACCTCCCCAACGCCCAACAATGTCACCTTCACGCAAACATTCAGTTAAGCGTTGGGAAACCATTTGTAATAGTTGATCACCAATAGCATAACCTAAAGTTTCATTGATTTTTTTAAAGCGATCTAAGTCCAAAAAACACACAGCTAATTTACAATTTTTGCGGATTTTTTCTAAAGATGCGATGAGGATATTTTTGAATAATTCTCGGTTTGGCAAATGAGTTAAAGAATCATGTAAATTTTGATAATTAACTCTGTCCAATACTAATTTTTCAGCCGTGATATTGTGAAAACTCCAAACTGTGGCAAATTTTTTTTCACTAATATAAGTCCATTGGGAATAAGGTTCAAATACTTTTCCATTTTTAAAAAAAATAGCATCAACAATTTGTGTATCTGGATTTTGACTAATTTTTCGGAAAATGGTCAAATAATGTCTGGGATTTTTGAGTTGTTTGATTGCTAATCTTAGTATTTGGCTATAACTTTCTGACTTAATTAATAATTCGGGAATCTGCCACATTTGCAGAAAAGTTTGATTATAGGCTAAAATTTTACCTAGATTATCTACTATTAAAATACCGTCTGTAGTTGAGTTTAGCGTTGCTTGTTGTAAAGCTAAAATTTTTTCTAATTCTATTTGCAGGCGCTGGCGTTCAGCACTTTCTAATCGCATTTTTTTAAATAAAGACTCTTCATATTTATGGGAAATTTCATAATTCTCTAATGTTTGATGGCGAAATTTAGATAATACAAAATTTAAGATGCCTAAAATAATTAATTGAATTCCCAAGCAGATGAATACCCCAAATATTAAAATCATCATAGTAGTCTTTGCTCTAGTAGAATGCTTTTGTTTTTTATTTATTTTCGATTCTGCATGAATAACCCTGATTGATAACCTAGTACAGTTTCCTAAAAGCTAAAATTCCTAAAAGTTAAAACAATCGCCAGGAATATACTTGTCTAAACAAACTGATATGCAAAAAGCTGATAAGGTTCGCTTTTTGTTAACTTTGTGGGTGACTTTCCCATAGTAATATGTGTTTTAATTGCAGCTTTTATCTACTAACAGAGATGGGTTTAATCACACTCTGTAAACGCACTAATATGTATGTTTTTTGTAATTAAAACTTATTGTATAAAATGCAACAAGATTATTTAACCCTGTTCAGATGCTTCAGGTGATTTATTGATAAGCTAGATTGCATATACAATCAGTTTCTCAAACAGTTGTTTTTTAGGGAACACTATCATAAATAGGGAAGACAAAAGCATCACATCACAGACGTGCAGTAATATACAGTGTGTACGATGTGATTGCAGCGTAATCTGCAATATTAAATGCTTGTTAGTGAACGTTTAGCTCTAGCACCCGTATTATTACTAATAAACTTACATAATGTCAAGTTACAGCAGTTTTCATATTTTAGACCGCACGCTTGATTTTTTAGGAAGACTTGTCAAAATCATTTTTTTTTAACTAACCACAGAGGCTTAGAGGACTCAGAGACAGAAGAAAGAGAAGGAAAAAATTGCTTAACTGAAGTGTATTGCGGTATAATTGCTTCTCAAAAATAAATTTGCGTAGTTGAAGTAAAAAATGCATTAACAATTGTTTAAAAAAACAGAATACTGATTTAGTAGACTAAATGAGCAAAGATATCTGTGAACCTTGCTGAGTTTTATTAACTTCAATCCGGGCTTGAAAAGCTTCTTTGAGGTGTGGCATATGGGTTACAGTGAGGATACAGGCGAAATCAGTAGCGATCGCATTAATCGCTGCAATCAAGCGATCGCAGCCTTCCCCATCCTGAGTTCCAAACCCCTCATCAATAATCAACAACTGCAACGCCGCACCCGCACGCTGCGCCAATAATTTCGCCAACGCTAACCGAATCGCAAAGTTAATTCTAAAAGCTTCCCCACCAGAATAAGTTTCATAAGCTCGCGTCCCCCTAGCATCAGCAATTAAAATATCTAATGTATCTATCAACTTGGCATTTTTCTTACTAGACTTCCCACTCCTTCCCGCCTTCTGTGTCACAAATTGTACGTGCAACTGATTTGCACTCAATCGCGAAAGTAGTTGATTTGTCTCAGCTTCCAGTTGCGGTAACACATTTTCAATCATCAAAGCTTGGATACCATTTTTACCAAAAGCCTGCGCTAATTCCTGAAAAACACGCTGTTGCTGCTTAGACGCTTGCATCTGCTCCTGCTCTTGCTCATACTGACTTTGCAGCATATCCAATTGGTGCGCCATTTGTTCTAAACGCCCCAACTTAGCGATTTTTTCATCAAGTTCGCGCCTACGAATTGCTAATTGCTGCTCTAAAGCCTGAATTTGGGCGACGGGATTAGCTGTTGCTTTTAACTGCTCGACAATAGCGTCAATTTGTGCAGCGAAATTTTGCCGTTCTGCTAATCTGCTCTGTTGAGAAGTTGCCAAATCTTGCAATTTTGTTTGTAATTGAGGATACTGCTCCTGAGCAGATAATAATTGTTGATAACGCAAATGCCAAGATTGAAGCTTACGTACAGCTTGGCGGAGGCGATTATGTTCTTCACCACTATAATTAAGTTCAGCAATTTCCTCAGTTAAAGCTTCTATCTGTTTAGCAATATCAGAATTTGTTTGTTCTTCTTGAATTCTAGTTTTAAGTTGGTCAATATTAGTTTGCAGTTCCGGCTTTCTAGCAGCTAATTTAGTTTGACGTTTAATTGCTTCTTTAATTTGCCCTTGTTTAATTTCTGCCCACCGCCAACGCTCAACTTCACTTCGAGCCAAAGCATGATCTTGTTCACTATAATTAAGTTGTTGCAAATATTGGTTTAACTGTTGAAGTTCTGCTTGTTTTTCAGGTGCGTAATTACCTTGCAAAGAACTCTCTAAATGTTCTTTTTCTAATCCAATTTGTTGTAGTTGTGTTTGGATATCCGTTGTCGCTTGCAACTGTGCCGCTAATTGTCCCCGTTTTTCTCTTAAAGCATCATAAGCTGATAATTGCTGGGAGATATCCCGATATTCTTGTCTTAGCACCTGAATTTCTTTATCTGAAACCGCCATTTGTTCTCGCACTACCCAAAATTGTCCTTGGGTATCGTCGTATTCAAGTTGCGTTTTTTCAATGACTCGATTCCAGTGATGTTCGTCTAAAGGACGTTCGCACAATGGACACAGTGCATTGGGATTTTGGAGCATTTGCAATTTTTGCTCTAGTTCTGAAAGTAATTTTTCGTAGTCCCGTTGGTGAGCTTGCAAACGTTCGATAAAATGTCTGCGTTCCTGTCCTTTTTCTTGCACTCTTTGTAAATAAACCCGTTTTTTCTCCAATGCTTCAATTTGGACACCCACATCCATTACAGCTTGTTGTAGTTGGGGTTGACGACGATGTTGGTTTTGAAGTTGGTTTTCTGTATTTTGCAGTTGTTCTAGTCGCGCTAATAATCCAGCATGAGTGCGATCTAATTGACTTTGTAAAGTGGCTCGTTGTTGTAATAAAGGATTCACTTGCATTTGCAATTGATCCAAATTAGTCAAATGATGGCGTGCGGTAGCTAATTGCGCTAAAGCCGTTTCTACTTCCGAGGATTTAGTGAGAGTTTGCTGAATTTCTCGCTCTTGTTGTTCTAAAGCTTCTAATTGAGCTTCGGCTTGTTGCAGTTGACGTTCAATTTCTTGAATTTGTTTATTCAGCTGTTTTTGCTGTTGTTGTTGCAAACCTGTAGCGCGGGTATGTTGTTCAAATTTAGCAGCAAAAGCTTCTTCTTGAGAGCGCAGACTTTGATATTCGCTGTATCCAGCTTGAATTTCGGCTGTTTGACTGAGAATTGCTTGTAAATCTGCAAGTTGGGATTTTGCAGCTAATTGGTCTTGATGCAAGCGATCGCAATCTTGGCTAAGATTCTGATATTGTTGCCGCACAAAACTCAGTTGTTGTTCCCAGTTTTGGTGTTGGTGTTGGACAACTTGCAAACTTTGTAATTGAATATTGTCCAAAGCTTGCATCTGTTGCAGGTTATTCAGTTGAACTTCTAACTCTGTTCTTTGCGTCTTTGTCATCTCCCGTTGTTGGAGTTGAGTTTTAATTCCCTCCAAAGAACGCTCTAAATCCTCGATTCGGAATTTGTACTTTTTAAAACTGTCCTTGGCTCGTTCTTCTAATTCATCATATTGATTGAGTTTTAATAACTCCGCCAAAATTTCCTTGCGCTCATTGGGACGTTTGAGCATGAATTCATCGGCTCGTCCTTGACGTAAGTAAGCAGAATTAATAAAAGTATCGTAATCGAGCTTGATATGTTGTATGATCACATCCTGGGTTGCTCTGACTCCTTTACCAGTTAGGGGACGAAAGCCCGCAGGAGTTTCAATTTGAAATTCTAAGACGCTAGTTCCACCTCGCAAACGGGTACGAATCACCCGATATTGTTGTTGGTTATTATGGAAAGTAAAATCAACTCTGACTTCTTTTGCTCCAGAATAAATCACATCATCTTCCACCGTGGCACGGCTTTCACCCCAAATTGCCCAAGTGATAGCTTCGAGCAAAGAAGATTTACCCGCACCATTGGAACCGCAAATACAAGCCGTATGCAAACCGCCAAAATCTAAAGTTGCATCACGGTAACTAAGAAAGTTTTTGAGGATAAGTTGTACTGGGATCATTCAGGCTATAGCGCCACATTTACAATTTTCATAATTAACAGTACAGATGCACTTCTTTGTTAGTTTAGCGATTCAAACAACAGGTTTCTAGTCTTGAAGACATCTATTTTACAAAAATTTACAATACACATCTCCAGAAATGAAATATGCGTATCCTATAGGACTAATATTTGATTTTTGAAAGATACGTAGGGTGCGTAAAGCCCTTGCGGGCATGGCTACGCTTAGAGCGATAGCGTAACGCACCGTAAACTTGATTAATAGTGCATCAGGGCTTTGCCTAACGCACCCTACAAATACTTAGATGTTTTCAAAATTCAAATACTATTGCTATAGAAAACGCATATTTGATTTTCACTGCTATGTCTAATAGAAAAAACTTCAGGAACAATCTCTGCAACCTTACGTCATAGGAGACTCTAATCAGCCATTACTAGACTCACATTAGATAAGCTCAAAAGTTGGCGTAATAATCGCACATTAACCACATCATTCAGACTTCTGGACAGGAGGAAAATGTGGAATCTACAGTTGAAAAAATATCAGAAACTATCCTAGTAAATCCACGTCAAAACAGATATCAATCAGACATTATTGGAACCCACCTTATGAGTCGTCTTCATCGTTGGAAATCTAGCACTGCTGCACTCATGGCAATAGCAATTACAACTGGTGCAGCTACACCCTTCTTTACCTTTGCTCCTGTTCAAGCACAAGGATTCAATCTTAATCAATCCAGAACAACTACTATTCGTGCAACAGCCACCTTACCTGTGACTTACGAAAAAGAGAAAGTAATTGTCACCCCTGGGGAAACTTCACCCCTAACATTGAAAATACGCAACAACATTATCGACAGTAACAGAAATGTTTTAATTCCCGCTAATACACAAGTTGTGGGACAGCTAGAACCTATTAACCTGTACAATAATTATCCGAACGGTAACAATAATAATAATAAAGGTGTACGCTTTGTAGCCAAAGAATTAGTATTTTCTTCTGGACGGCGGTTACAGATTAATGCCAATTCCCAAACAATCACCCGAACTCAAAGAATCTCCAAAGGAAGCGATACTGGACAAATATTAACTGATGCTGCAATTGGTGCTGGTGCTGCTACCGTCATTTCATTGCTGACAGGTAACAAAAAAATTGAAGCGTTAGAACCCATTGCCGGTGGTGCTGCCGGTGCTTTAGCCAGTGTGCTGCTGCGGAAAAAATCCGTTGATGTCTTCGTTCTCCAGCCAGAACAGGATTTATCTATCACACTTCAGTCCAATTTGGTGATACCTCGTAACTAGACTTAACTTAACTTAAATTAAGTCGTGACTTTAATAACTCTTAAATAGCGATCGCCACTGTAAATATTGTGTGCGATCGCTTGATTTTATGGACTCAGTCATGTCTACTAAGCTTATTGCTCAAGACCTACAGCCCAAAACCCATATCATAATTTCCGCCTTTCCTTCCCAGTTACTGTGTCAATTCCAATGATTAAGTATTCAACCAGACATGATACTATGACTATTGGTACAGAAGCTATCAGTAAAAGTAGTTACCAAATATATAAACTGGTGGGAACCGTTTATTGTCAAAATGGTCTAAGTAGTTAACAGATGTAGTTAACAGAAAGAAAAAATAATTTTAGAGGAGTAATACCAATGTTTACTTTAAATCGATGGCAATCAAAAACAGCCCTGATCATGGCTATGAGTGTAACAGCAGGTACTGTAGCACCCTTATTTACAGTTACACCCACATACGCTCAAACTAGTTTTTCTGATGTTTCCTCTAACTACTGGGGATCACAGTTTATTCAGCAATTATCGCAGCGGGGTGTAATTGCCGGATTTCCTGATGGTACATTCCGTCCAGAAGAGCCGGTCACACGCGCCCAATTTGCGGCGATGATCAATAAAGCTTTTAACAAATCAGCACAACGGCCAGCAATCAATTTTAATGACGTACCCAGAAATTTCTGGGCTTACAACGCCATTCGCCAAGCCTACACCATCGGTTTCTTATCTGGATATCCTGGCAACCAATTCAGACCTAACCAAGCTATTCCCCGTGAACAGGTTCTAGTTTCCCTTGCCAATGGTTTAGGATATGCTACCACTGGTAATGTGGAAACAACTCTGCAATATTTCAACGATGCCTCTAGTATCTCTGGCTATGCTCGTAGTCCTATAGCAGCGGCAACTGATAGAAGAATTGTCGTCAACTATCCTAATGTCAGGTTCCTCAATCCCACCGTAACAGCTTCTAGAGCGCAGGTAGCAGCCTTTATTTACCAAGCCTTGGTGAGTTCTAATCAAGCCACAGCAATTAACTCACCTTATATTGTCTCTCTGGTTACAACTCCACCACCACCCATATCTGTCACCATTCCTCAAGGAACTAGTATCCCTGTGAAGTATGAACAGGCAGAAAAAATTCTCGTCACTAAAGACGAAACCGCACCTTTAACTCTGACAACATCACAAAATGTAATTACCCAAGATGGCACAGTGGTGATACCCGCTGGTAGTCAAGTTATTGGTAAACTTCAACCGGCTCAAGGTGGTTCTCAATTTGTGGCCGAGAAATTAATTTTGACCACAGGTAAAGAATATAACCTTAATGCTTCTTCTGAAGTAATTACCAGAACTGAAACTGTCAGAAAAGGCAACAGTACTAGTTCAATTATCAAAAATACCGTCTTGGGAGCAGCAGCAGCAGCAGGGGTATCTGCGGTTACAGGCGATCGCGCTATTGCCACAGAAGAAGTTTTAGGTGGTGCTGGTATTGGAGCCTTAATTGGTCTGTTCTTTGGTAAAACTAGTATTGATTTAATTGCCATTGAACCTAACACCGATTTAAACATGACAATTAATCAAAATCTCGTAGTTAATCTTCGATAGTGATTGGTTATTTGCTCATGTCCCATAAATCATGATTAATAACTGATAGACAAAAGATTCAGAGGGAACTCTTAACAGAAAAAACTCATGTTTAAAAACATGAGATTGAATAATGACCGGAGGCGGAGTGGCTCCGGCTCCGCACTGTTTTTTTTTGACTGAGCTTTAAACTCAGAACTAAAGTTTCTTATCTGTTCCCTGTTCCCTGTTCCCTATTCCCTGTTCCCTTTTTTTGTAAGAAATACCAAAAAAAGAATAATTAACAGCAGCTGAAATACATTTTTCCTAGGTTTCTATTCTTTCTTGGCACTTTCTAGTGAATTACTTCAAGCAACCAAATTATCACAGTGGTTCCTGGAGTTGATGAGGAAGTAAAATCTGATGAAAGTGCAGGGCTAAAAACCTCAATTTCGCCCTGCATTTGCTCTATTAATTGTTTAGCAATCGCTATCCCTAAACCTGTACCAGGAATTTCTGTTTGCGCCTGTACACCTCGGTAATGTCTTTCTCCCAAATGAGCTAAATCTTCAGGAGGAATACCAGGGCCAGTATCACTAATAGCTATACCTTGAAAATTTCCTCTTTTTTGTCCGGCTTGAATCCCAATCTTCCCGCCAGCCGGAGTATATTTTAAAGAATTATCAATAATATTACTTAGCACTTCTCGTAATGCTTTGATATTAGCCTGTACCACTGGTAAGTTGTCAGGAATATCTGTGATCAATTGCAGATTTCGCTCTTGGGCAACAGCTTGAGCCGATACTATTAATGGTGCTAATAAATCTGCTAATGAACAATCAGTGATCTTTTCTCCTGTACCAGGCAATAATAATACTACTGGCTTGGGAGATTTTTGCACAGATGCCTCAACAACAAACTCTGATTCTGGCAAAGAAATTGCTGTTAAATCTGCTTCTGTTAAGTCAATGACTTGATCAAACTGTTGCAGCAACTCTTGGAGGCGATCGCTCTCTCGCACTATACTAGTCGCTACATCTCGGTTAGGCTCTGCCAATCCCAGTCGCTTCAATAGCAGTTTACCAAAAGTTCTAATAGTTGTTAAAGGGTTACGAAACTGGTGTAAAAGGTTATCTAATAAATCTCGTTGCTGTTCTTGCAGAATCTGTTGTTGATGTAGCTGCTGCTGCAACCAAGCTCGACGTTGATCTAAAATACAAGCGATCGCCATACTCTGAGCTATCCGCTGGATTTGACTTTCTTCCCGTTCATTCCAGGCTCTGTCTTCCCTAGCAGTCACCAATAACCCCATCATCACACCTTCATAAATCAAAGGTAAAACAATTTGATTACCACTGAGTAGATATTCTTCTTCCTGAAAATTATTTTTATCTGTATTCCTCTTCCCAGAATCCTGTGATGAATTAGAAGACAATCCTCCGGCTGTCAGTAACTTGCGACGATGATTCGGTAATGCCAAAACATTGCCAGTTTTTATTTGCCTGTGTACAGTTCCCTCAGCCGATTCATCCCCAGGCCTTAATACTCCCGTCTCTGGATAGACAACCACAGGAATCAATTGCGCCTCACCTGTTGACGTTTCTACCAATTCTTGAGTTAAATAGACAACACTCAAAGAAGCTCCCAGCCCTTGAGTTAGTAACGATATTTGCTCTCGACACAGAGCAATAAAATCCGAACTGGCAGACATTAACATTTTTTAGCTCTTGCTCAGGATTACAGACTTGCCGGGAAAATTTAAAAAATTCTCTGTTTTTCCGACCTCATTTCATACAGCTTAACTAAATCTTCTCCCTCATGCTTTATTCTGGGGAATGATATTACCACTATAATTTGTCAGCAATGCTGCCAGCAAAAGGGAATAAAGCTTGTTTTTTGAGAAGGATGAACAGTTTTAACTAGATATTTATTTATTTTTACCCGGCGGCACTAGTACATGACGGTGCAAATAAACCAACCATTTAAAATATACCAAAAGCCTCCGTCATCAGCTTTGCGAATTTTGTATCCCTGACGGCAGATGTAGGCTCTATTTTGAATTCACGGTGGTATTAGTTACTCTTCGAGCAGATGAAATAGCTACTGAGAATTACTCTAAATTCGAGCATATTATATTCCTTGTATCAAAACATTAAAAACCATTGATTTTTTAAAATATAACTTATATAATTACGACGGGTTTTGTAGCTATCACTACAATCTTATAGCTTGAAAGAGGAGGACAATAGGTTGGCAAGGAGACGTAAAAGGAAAAGTCGTCGTCGCCAGGAAGGACGGCGAATTCTGGAGCATGTGCCTCAATATAGCATCGAAAGCGGCGAAGATAAACCTGTGACAGCAGCACGAAAATTCATTCAAGCTGAAGGTATTTTGCCACCTGCCTTGCTACTTGTAAAACGGAACGAACACACAACAGACCGTTATTTCTGGGCAGAAAAAGGACTGTTTGGCGCTCAATACGTAGAAGAGAATCATTTCTTGTTTCCCAGCCTGCGAGTTCTAGAACCTCCGACTGGACAAGAACTAGTTGCTGTAGCTAGTCGATAACCTGTAAATGGTTATTTACCGGATTGAATGTGACTTCTGACTTCTAACTTCTGACTCTGACAATAATTAACTGGCCAAATTGATCAGTTTATGCAAAAATTCCATTTTTTTTAAGTTTGTAGCTGAAAAACCGCCAGTCAAGCTTCTCCACATTAGAGGATCAACTCCTTTTCAGCCTGCTTAGTTGGGGGAGTTGATATCTAGTATGCTGATGCAGCGGGGAGTAGCGACAGAGCCAAAGGCATTAAAAAGCGAAACTGTAGAGTGGTACTCTCATAGCTTAAATCGCCAAGACACTCAGTCAACGAATCTCAATTTTCCTTACGAAACTACTCGTCAGGCAAACTGGCAATCCCCGATTTGTTTTGCCTCCTCCCTACTATTTCATGTCCTCAAAAGTCAGTCAGAAGTCTCCCTCATTAATTGAGTGATGATTTGAAAACCCAACCTTCAGTCATCCGTCTTTAACTGTAAAGCCTTTTGTAACTCAGCAAGTTCATCTCGATGGGCAATTACAGTGATTTTGGTTGAGGAGTGTTGTTCGCCCTGGATTGTTTCCAATTTGAGTGACACTTTCTCAATTCTTCCAGCTTTTTGCCAATAAAATAACCCGCTCAAAGGTGAAAGTAGGACTAGTAACAACAAAAATTTACTTTGGCTAGAAAAAAGAAACGACAAAACCAGGGATAAGCAAACAAGACCTACCGCTGCCAATAACGTCAAAAATATGGCTAAAAACCAGCTAGGTCTAACAAAACCTTCAAAAGCTACTTGGTTCTTTTCTCTGTCTACGGATGTTACTTGGTAAGAACGAGAGCGAAAATACTCCTTTAATTGGTTCATCAGCGTCGTTTCATCTTGCTCAGAAACTAATTGCGCTCTTTCGGTCCGGTCTTTGGTAGCAGCACGAATAAAGAAAAATAGTCCAACCGATAATAACAAAGTTAGCAGCAGCGTAGATTGCACAATAGCAGTATCCATAAATAATTCTTAATTTTTGACTGTTCAGATTTATCTATTATCAATTATTCTGGAATTTACGGACAACAGAAAAAAACCCGCAAATTTATATTTGGGGTAATTTTTAAGTTTTAAGTTTTAAGTTGTAAGTTTTAATTTTTAATTTATCCCCAGTCCCTTATGTCACAAAACTCCGAAGCTCCATCCTCTAATCTCCGGATCATTGCCCAAACGTTTCGCTTGGCAGGTTGGATTAGTTTTTGGATTCAACTAGTACTGGGTGTTATCTCTGGGATTATAGTTTTATTATTCGCCATATTCAGTCAAAGAGCAGGTAGTCCCAATAATAATCCAGGAACAGGATTTGGTGTATTTCTGGCAATTTGTGGAATAGTGGTGTTAGGTGGGGGCATTTACTTAGCCTATCGTTACACTAGAATTGGCAAACAACTAGAATCCCCCAATCCTAGCAATCGCCCGCGTAAACTTGAAACTATGCAGGTAATCCGCTTGGGACTATGGGTGAATTTAGGAGGGATACTAGTGACTTTGTTGGGGGCGCAAGCAATAGTCGGTACACTGGTAGCGAGATCGATATCTCCCCAAGCTGTAACTACCCAACTATTTGACCCCACCCGGATTATTAGCGGTTTAGATATGCTGGTAGTGCAGGCAAACACAAACACTGTCTCAGCCCACTTTGCAGGACTGGTTGTGTCCCTGTTTTTACTAAATCGCATTACCAAGTGAGAATTTGACAAAGAAATGATATAACAACTTAGAACCGGACAATAACAACCAAAAAATGCTAGATATTAAACAAATAAGAGAAAATCCTCAACTCGTACAAGACAAGTTGAACACTCGTAGTGGTAAATACGATATTCAGCCTATTTTAGATTTAAGCCAACAACAACGGGAATTAGAAGGAAAACGGAATCAACTCCAAGCGCGTAGTAATGAAATTGGTAAACTGGTCGGACAAAAGGTAAAATCTGGTGTTAATCCTCAAGATCCAGAAATTCTCGCTTTAAAGGAAGAAGGTAACTCTCTCAAAACCACATTAAGCGAACTTGAACCCCAGGAAAAAGATTTAAAAGCACAAATTCAAGATTTACTTTTAGCACTTCCTAACTTACCCAGTGATTCTACCCCCATTGGTCAAAGTGAAGAAGATAACCCAGAAGTGAGAAAATGGGGAGATGAATATAAACCCGAAAACCCGAATATTTTACCTCATTGGGAAATTGGCGAAAAGTTGGGAATTTTGAATTTTGAAAGGGCGGTTAAAATTGCCCAAAGTCGGTTTGTGAGTTTGATAGGTGCGGGTGCAGCTTTAGAAAGGGCGTTAATTCAATTTATGCTTTCTAAGCATATTGAAAATGGCTATATAGAAATTAGTCCACCGTTGTTAGTAAATACAGATTCTTTAACGGGAACCGGACAATTACCGAAGTTTGCAGAAGAAAGTTTTAAATGTGCAGATGATGAATTGTGGTTAATTCCAACTGCGGAAGTTCCTGTTACTAATTTTTATCGGGGGGAAGTTATCAACGCAGAAGAATTACCAATTTATCACTGTGCATATACGCCATGTTTTCGTCGAGAAGCGGGAAGTTATGGACGAGATATGCGGGGTTTAATTCGGTTGCATCAATTCAATAAAGTGGAGTTGGTGAAGTTAGTAAAACCGGAAGATTCTTTTGAGGAATTAGAGAAGTTAGTTGCTAGTGCAGAGTCAATTTTACAGGGTTTAAAGTTGCCTTATCGAGTGATTAATTTATGTACTGCTGATTTAGGTTTTGGGGCAACAAAGACTTATGATTTAGAGGTTTGGTTGCCATCTTCTGGGAAGTATCGAGAGATTTCTAGTTGTTCTAATTGTGTGGATTTTCAAGCGAGAAGGGCGGATATTCGGTTTAAGGAAGCCGGTAAGAAAGGGACGCAGTTTGTACATACTTTGAATGGTTCTGGTTTGGCTGTGGGAAGGACTATGGCGGCTATTTTGGAGAATTATCAGCAACCTGATGGGACGATTCAAGTACCGGAGGTGTTGCAGGTTTATTTGGGTAGAGAGGTTTTGTAACAAAGAAACGTTACATAGAGAAGGATACTTATAGGGTAAAATTCTGTATAATCACCCTTAACAAAGTGATTATACAGAAAAATTTTGTATATTTTGTTAGAATTTTCTATAGTTTACTAGATAAATAGGAGTAGCTACTATAAATGCCAGCCAATCGCCCCTACCGGAGAACTTATCGTCAGTTTGTGGATGGAAATTACACTGAGGGTGGACGTTCTCAGTACATAGTTCATCCCAAATTTGCTCAATCTCCTAAAAATTATATTCGTGGATTTCTTCTCTTACAAAATGATCTACAAGAACTCTTTGATTATATTGAACCATCATACACAAATCGAGACTGCTTTTCATATAGAATTCATGCTCTTTTGGTTCGAGCGTGTATAGAGGTGGAAGCAAATTTTAAGGCCATTCTGAGAGAAAATGGATATAGTAAACGTTGTATGAATATTGAAAAAGACTACTATAAAATTAATAAAACGCATCTACTTTCTTATTATCAGGTAGAAGTTCCTTACTGGAAGGGAGAACACAATATACGGCAACCTTTTTCGGCTTGGTTGTCAACTAATTATAACCCTCTACCTTGGTATCAAGCTTACAATAATACAAAACATGATCGGCATTCTAATTTTGAACAAGCAAAGTTCGAGAATCTAATAGATGCCTGTTGTGGCCTGCTTGTACTTTTATCATCACAGTTTGGAACAGAGGACTTTTCTCCAGGAAGTGCTTTCTTAGCTTTAGAATCTTCAAACGATACTATTGGTAGTTACTTTAAGGTTACGTTTCCAGAAAACTTTCCGCTAGAATCGCGATACGATTTTAATTGGCAAGTTTTAAAACATCAAGATGATCCTTTTGAGAATCTTAATTACTCAACCTAAGGACTGTATTATGTTCTTCTGAAAATGTAATGCACTATTCTTTATCTAGATTTAACTTGTGTGGAATAAGAATGAATTATCTAATACATCATAAAATGTATTTCAAAGTTGCTAGAGAAAATCTAGAACAAGCTCTGTTATCTGAAAAATCAGTAAGAAGCTGGATGCTAGATTCTAGTAATTGGATCAAACAAGAGTCAATTGATAAAAGCTATTCTGAGTTTTCGGAGTCCGCTATAACCTCCATTATTTTCTCTGGACTGACTGTTGAATCTTTTATAAATTATTATGGGATATCCAGGCTTTCTAAAAACGAGTTTGATAACTATTTGGATAAGCTAGATTTACTTTCTAAGTGGATTGTTATTCCAAAATTCGTAACAGGTAACTCGATTGACACGGGATCTCATGCTATTTCCTTATTAAAACAATTAATACGGAGCAGAAACAAGTTAGTCCATTACAAATCATCAAAAATTAGTCCTCATGATTTCTATAGTAGTTTGAAAAATTTCCAACCTACTGATCCTAAAAGTCGTCTTCCTTGGATAGAAGATGCTGAAATAGGCATTCAAGCAATCTATAAATTATTGAGTGAGATTGTCAAAATTGATAGCAGTATTAGCCGTGAAGAAACCGAATGGGAGGAGGAATCTGACAAATGTTTTCAGATGTGGTCTATTTTTGATTAGTGCGATCGCTCATCTTGTAGAGTGCGTTAATGAAATGTAACGCACCGTTTTTTATTAATATTTAACTATCTGAATCAGGATATCCAGGATTAAAGGATTAACAGGATTATATTTGAGTTCGATATTCTGGGGTGTTTGAATTAGTGCAATTTCTGAAAATGTAGAGGAATATTAAAAAACCATCCTGTACATCCTCAAATCCTGCACATCCTGATTCTGACAAAAAGCAACTTCTGAAAATATAGATGAATTTAAAAAAAACATCCTGTACATCCTGATTCTGACAAAAAGCAACTTCTGAAAATATAGATGAATTTAAAAAAAACATCCTGTACATCCTGATTCTGACAAAAAGCAACTTCTGAAAATATAGATGAATTTAAAAAAAACATCCTGTACATCCTGATTCTGACAAAAAGCAACTTCTGAAAATATAGATGAATTTAAAAAAAACATCCTGTACATCCTGATTCTGACAAAAAGCAACTTCTGAAAATATAGATGAATTTAAAAAAAACATCCTGTACATCCTGATTCTGACAAAAAGCAACTTCTGAAAATATAGATGAATTTAAAAAAAACATCCTGTACATCCTGATTCTGACAAAAAGCAACTTCTGAAAATATAGATGAATTTAAAAAAAACATCCTGTACATCCTGATTCTGACAAAAAGCAACTTCTGAAAATATAGATGAATTTAAAAAAAACATCCTGTACATCCTGATTCTGACAAATAATGTTAAAAATTCTATTAGCGGAAAATGGTAAAAAAAGATAAACTGATTGAAAAATTAACAAATAGTCCCAATAATGCCAAATTTAGTGATATTCGTAAACTGTTAGAATTAGATAACTTTGTATTAGATAGAATTACAGGTAGTCATCATATCTTTATCAAAGATGATATAATTTTAGTAATTCCCGTACATAATAATCGGGTAAAATCAGTTTATGTTAAACGAGTATTAGAATTAATAGAAGGAGCGTAATTATGAATTATCCCATAGTTGTTTATCCCTGTGAAGAAGGCGGTTTTGTAGCTGAAATTCCAGCATTAAAGGGATGTTTAGCACAGGGAGAAACTTTAGAAGAAACATTACAAGAATTGATCATTGTCAGAGATTTATGGTTAGAAACAGCAGAAAAACATGGTCAACAATTACCAGATGTTGAACGTGCTATTTCTCAAGTTAAAGCACTCAGTAATGTATAACTAACTGTCAGAATCAGGATAACCCGGATTAAAGGATTAACAGAATTATATTTGATATTGATATTCTGGGATATTTGAATTATCGCAATTTCTGAAAATCAATGATTTTTTGACTTTTGACTTTTGAATTTTGACTTCCCGAAGGGTGTCCTGATTCTGACCAAAAAATGATATACTAAAATATAGTGATTCAAGCAAATTAGCTAGATAAAATAATATGTTAACCCTGAATTACCCGCATATTGAAAAAACCGAGAATCAACCAGCAAGATTAAAGCGTTTTCCAAGAATTAGAGTAGCACAAATTGTCATGGATTATCTTGCTTATGGTTGGTCAGTAGAAGAAATGTGTCGTCAGCATCCTTATTTAACTCAAGCTGAAGCTCATGCTACTATGGGTTATTACTTTGACCATCAAGAAGAAATTGACCAAGAAATTAAAGAAGAATGGGAACAAGTACAACAAAGCAAAAATGAATTAGTATCATCTCCATTTTACAGCAGAATGAAAGCCAAAGGACTGTTGTAAATGACTATTGCTTTATATATGGATGTTCACGTACCTCAATCTATTACATCACAATTGCGTCGTCGGAGTGTAGATGTATTAACTGCTTTTGATGATGAAACCCAAGAACTTCCTGATGATAAATTATTAGAAAGAGTGACGGAACTTAAACGAGTTCTATTTACTCAAGATATTCGTTTTCGAGTTTTAGCGGAAACTTGGCAAAAAGAAGGAAAACAGTTTTCAGGATTAATTTTTGGACATCAACTAGGTGGTACAATTGGTCAATTTGTGCAAGATTTAGAATTTATTGCTAAAGCTTCAGAGATTGATGAATGGATGAATGTTGTTGAATATATTCCTTTTAAATAATATTGCTCTTAGGGTGCGTTAATCAATTTTATTTAATGCACCGTTTTTTATTATTTTTATAATATATTTAACTGTCAGAATCAGGATAACCAGGATGAAAGGATTAACAGGATTATATTTGATATTGATATTCTGGAATATTTGAATCAGTGCAATTTCTGAAGATGTAGATTAATATTAAAAAATCATCCTGTACATCCTCAAATCCTGAGCATCCTGATTCTGACAAATTTGGTATAATTAACATAATCATTTACTAATTAAGTAAACTATGAAAACACTAGACATAAAAGTAACTATAACAAATGATGGCAAATTATTAGTCAATTCTCCTGTAGATATACCAATGGGAGAATATAACGCTGTTCTTGTATTAGAAGATCGCCCAATTGATCATCATGTTCAAACTTCTGTACAAAATGCTCAGGCTATTTTTAGAAAATATATTCCTGCTAGTAGAAAACTTTCTGAAGAATTAATTCAGGAACGCAGAGAGGAAAGTTTGAATGAGTGAAGTTGTTGTAGATGCTTCTGCTATTTTAGCTTTACTCAATCAAGAAACTGGTAGCGAAGAAGTTTTAAAATTTATTGGTAAAGCTGCAATTAGTACAGTGAATTTATCTGAAGTTATAGCAAAATTAGCCGATGCAGGAATCCCTGAAGAAGATATTAGACAGATTATTTATAATCTCAATCTTGAAGTTATTAATTTTAATGAAGAACAAGCATTAAAAGCGGGAATGTTGCGCCCAAATACTAAATCAATTGGGCTTTCATTTGGGGATAGAGCTTGTTTAGCATTAGGTATTATTCTTAATCAGCCTGTTCTCACAACTGATCGGTTGTGGGGTAGTATTAATGTGGGGGTTGAAGTTAGAGTAGTGCGTTAGGTGTTAATGAAATGTAGCGCACCATTTTTTATTAGTATTTAACTGTCTGAATCAGGATAACCAGGATTAAAGGATTAATAGGATTATATTTGAGTTTGATATTCTGGAATATTTGAATTACTGCAATTTCTGAAGATGTAGATTAATTTTAAAAAAACATCCTGTACATCCTGATTCTGACAAAAAGTGATAATCTATAATATAATTACACTATAATCCTAGAGGTAAAACTATGACTATTGAACAAGCAGTTTTAGAGAACTTCCGAGAATTACCAGCCGAGAAACAACAAGAAGTTTTAGATTTTATTCAATTTCTCAAACATAAATTACCATCAAAAAAACGCCGCATTCCTCCTAGTTCCATTGCTGGTAAAGGTAAAACATTGGGTGATATTATTAGTCCTACTGTCAATGAAGAAGAGTGGGAATGTCTCAAATAATAGTCCTTGATACTCATATCTGGTTTTGGTTTATTAATCAACAATTTGATAAATTTCCTACCTACTGGAGAGAAGCTATTGAAAACGCTCGGTTTTATATTAAAATTTAACGCGAAACAGGATGCTAGAGATGAAATGGGTAAAAAACCAGAAATTATTGCTTTAAGTTGGGATGAGGTTTTTGAAGAAATCTATACACTTTGGGAGGATTAGAAAATTTATATCTAGGAAAAGTCACAAATCCAATCATCTAAAATGCCGAATCACCTCAGCCACAGACCAAGCTTGAGCGATCGCTCCCCTAGATATATGCGGTGCATCACCATCAAAAATTTCCGAAATCGAATTAATACAAGCACTAGCGAGAAAATGATTTATTAGTGGTTCCCAATCAAAAGGTAAAGTTTTCTCTGGGTAAAAACGTTCCCAAGCCCGGATGTATGAACCTATCAACCAAGTCCAGACAGTACCTTGATGATAAGAACGATCGCGCTTTTCTGAATTCCCATCATATATGCCTACATATTCTGGATCACCAGGATCAAGACTACGCAAACCATAGGGAGTCAATAAACTAGACGTAGCCAAATCTAATACTAGACGACCTTGCTGCTCAGAAAAACCACAATGGCGTAAAGATAACGCCAAAACTGCATTAGGGCGAATTTGCGAATTCCGTCTATCATCTGGAGCAATGAAGTCGTAAAAATAGCCTAACTGGGGATTCCAGAACTTTTGCAACGAAGCTTTTACTTGCTGTGCTTGCTGTCCATAGCGTTGGGCTTGATTATTTAAACGTACAGAATTGCCTACATCTATTTGGCTCAAACGTTCTGCCCATTGACTCAACCAACATAAAGCTGAATACCATAAAGCATTGATTTCTACTGGCTTACCACGACGGGGTGTAACAGGTAATCCCCCCACTAACGCATCCATCCAAGTCAGCGCGACACCGTTAGCATCCCAACAAATTAGCCCATCAATGGCATCCACTTGAATATTGTAGCGAGTACCACCAACAAAGGCTTTGTGAATTTGCTGCACAACTGGGAATTGCTCTATTAAAAACTGCCAATCTTCAGTAGCTTCTAAATAAAGTCCTAAAGTTTCAATCCACCACAACGCTGCATCAATACTGTTATAGAACGGTTCGCTGTCAACATTGGGAAAGGCATTGGGAATAAGTCCATGACGACAGTAACGCCCAAAAGTTTTTAATATACCTTTAGCTAAATCAAAGCGCTGTGTAATTAGTGTCAATCCCGGTAAAGCAATCAAGGTATCTCTTCCCCAATCATTAAACCAGTGATATCCAGCAATTACTGTCGGTCCGGTAATGGAAGCACGATAGACAATAAATTGATCACTAGCTTTAAGCAGTTGTTCCCTCCTTCCTGCCCCCTGCACCCCTGCTTTTTCTAGTCTCCAGCCGAAAATTTGCGAAAGTCTCTCTTGTTCGGCTTCTACGGCTTCTACAAAGCTATCAGAAGAGAGAATAGGTTGCTGGGGGTTGGGTAAACCTACGTTTGCTTCTAGGGTGACTGTATCTCCTGGTTGGAGATTAGCTATTAAATAACCAGGACTATAGAGGTCTTCTCGATCTCCTAGCCCCCGTTTTGTTTCTTCTGGTAAACTATAATTCCTGTACCAAAATCCATCGGCTTGATATTTTCCTTGTGTCCAGCGCAAATACCAAGGTGTAGCAAATTCCCCGCCAATGTTCGCTTGTAGACAAACTAGGTGTTGATTGACCAATTGGGAAAATTGCAATTTCTCGCTTTCAGATTGCTGATGATGAAAATCGCGATCGCCTATCAACAGTCTTAACCTCAAAATCCCCTCTTGTTTACCCTCATACCGATACTGGATTAAAGTCCTTTGGGCGTTGGGCATTGGTAATTTATTCTCCCTACCTGCCCCTACCCACCCATAAGGCATCACCAACTGTCTACTTAACTGCCAATTCTCCTCACCCCAAACCCATTTGGGAATTGGGTTAATATCAAAATTGTGCAGCAGTTTATAGCCTTGTGGCTCAATTTGACCACCACCCCAACAATTTGTCCCCAGTGCTATGACTTTTCCTGGTATTTCCAGACTTGCTTCCAAGTGAGAAAGCAGTAATTTCCGCCCAGTAGGGGGATTTGTCGCCGCGAACAACCAACCATGATAAGTCCGTGTCCGAACATCAGAAACTGTACCACTGGCAAAACCACCCAAGCCATTGGTAAGTAACCATTCTCTTGTGTCTAAATCAGTCATTAGCTACTCAAAATCGTTATGACTATGATATAGTCGTAATAGATCGTAATTAAACTGTGATAGCTTGGCTGGGTGAGTTTTTACTGACCCGAATCCCAACGCTGAAAAATAGATATAAGTTGAAGGAGAACTAGGTTAATGACCCTTACTTACGGAACAGAAGGATGCCTCCGCGTTGGCCAACAGGCTCCAGACTTTACAGCAACAGCTGTGGTAGATCAAGAATTTAAGACCATTAAACTTTCCGACTATCGCGGTAAGTATGTCGTCCTGTTTTTTTACCCCTTAGACTTTACCTTTGTTTGTCCCACTGAGATTACAGCATTTAGCGATCGCTACGAAGAATTCAAAAAGCTTAACACGGAAGTACTTGGTGTTTCCGTTGATAGCGAGTTTTCTCACCTAGCTTGGATTCAAACAGATCGCAAATCTGGTGGTGTCGGTGACTTAAATTATCCTCTAGTTTCTGACATCAAGAAAGAAATTAGTAGCGATTACAACGTCCTTGACCCCGCAGCTGGTATTGCTTTGCGCGGTCTGTTCATCATTGATAAAGATGGTGTTCTCCAACACGCTACCATCAACAACCTAGCCTTTGGTCGCAGTGTTGATGAAACCTTGCGGACATTACAAGCACTTCAGTATGTTCAATCTCACCCTGATGAAGTTTGCCCCGCTGGTTGGCAACCTGGTGACAAAACCATGAATCCTGATCCAGTGAAGTCTAAAATCTACTTCTCTGCTGTTTAAGAAGTAAGAGTTTTTTAATTTTTCAAAATTTTGAATTTTGGGTTGAAAGATTCAAAATTCAAAATTTAAAAAGTTTCAATATTAACATTGATACAGCGTTTTCCTTTGCTGTATCTCGACTTTATGAGGATAACAAAACTCAAAGCGAAAACTTCAATAAAAACTCTGCGTCACTTTGCGTTTACCTCAGCGAACCTCTGCGTTTAAAACAAAGTGTACCTCATTACACCGGGAATTACCGTATTATCTAATATTTGTTAATTGCTGTAATTTTATGCTTACCTCCACAGATTTTACAGGTTTATTTAATGAGCGTTTCTTTCGTAATTTTTTACCAAAACCAGCATTAGATGATATTCGACTGGGAGTAGGAACGCCAGATTTTAAGTTGACAGATATTACAAATAACCGCACATTAAAATTATCTGATTTTAAAGGTAAACAACCGGTTGTCATTGCCTTTACGCGGATTTTTACCGAAAAACAATATTGTCCATTTTGCTATCCCCATATCAAAGATTTGAATGAAAAATATGAACAATTTAAAAATCGCGGCATAGAAGTTTTACTGATTACTAGTACTGACAAAAAGCAAAGTCAAATAGTTGTCAAAGATTTAGACTTAAAAATGCCATTGTTAAGTGACCCAAGCTGTTATGTATTTCGTACCTATCAAGTAGGACAAGCTTTAGGAGCGCCTTTACCAGCACAGTTTGTATTAAATCAAGAAGGAAAATTAATCTATCGACATTTATTCTCCTTCTTAGATCACAATGCTTCTGTAGAAACATTGTTAGAACAATTTAATTAATTGGAGTTTAAACTCCAATCCGGTTAATTTCAAACATTAACGCACCTCGTTCAGACTCTCGATTTGCTTGGTAAACATCTCAGTGAACAAACTCATTACTGTTCGTTCTTCACGCACTTTAATATTGGCAGTAATTGACATACCGGACTGTAAAGAGATATTTTTACCTTGCGTTCCCAGGGATTGTCTATCCAAACTGACTTTCGCGGGAAATCTGTAAAATTGATGATTTTGATCTGGGGGTAAAGCATCTGAACCAATATTAATTACCTTACCTTTGATATCTCCAAACTCGCTGAAAGGAAAAGAGTCTATTCTCACATCTACGTTCATGCCTTTGCGTACAAACCCAATATCTTTATTGGTGATAAATACCTCAGCGACATATTTATCATTTGGCACGATTTGCAGTAGCTTTTGTGTGGGGTTCGCTACAAAGCCAGGATTCTTAGCTTGCATATCAAATATAGTCCCCGCAACAGGAGCGCGGAGTTCTTGATATTTGACATTTAATTGTGTCTGGGAAATCTTGCTGGTGATATCTGCCAAACGCTGCTCGTTATCGAGAACAACCTTCATAAATTGGCTATCAATTTCCGCAATGCGTTTTTTGTTGTCACCTATCCTATCCAGAATGTTTTTATCAGAGGCTGCTACTGTATTAGTTGCTTCCTGTTGTCCTTTCTGAATATCAAACTGGAGGCGTTTTTCTTCTTCAAATAATTGTGAAATTTCTGCCTTGAGAGTTTGTACCTGTTGTTGCTGATTCAGGTATTGAAGCTGAGAAATTCCCCCTTCTATTGCTAATATTTTTATTTTCTCTAAAATACCTTGTTGAATTACCAAACTATTTTGAGTATCTTTTCTTTTGAGTATTGTTTGAGATAGTTGTTTTCTGGTTTTTTCAATTTCTAACTTGGCTGCGGCGGACCGAGAATCTAATTCTGTTTTAGCGGTGATGAGAAGTTGTTCTTCATCGATTCCGTTCCCTGCATTAGGTGCTGAATTTCTTAATTGAGCGCGCAGTAGTTCATTTCCTGCTACTAATGAGGCTCTACTTTTGAGAAGAAAAGCAGCTTCGGCTGGCAATTTACTGCGTAAAAAGTCCAATTCTGATTCTATACCTGTACTTGCTCCCATTAAACGCCGATAAATATTGTTTTCTTGAATTAAGGCGCTGCGAATTTTATTTAACGAACTTAATTCAGCTAAGGTGGCAATAGAATCGAAAGTCAAGAGTAAATCTCCTGGCTTTACTGATTGTCCATCTTTAACATAAACAGCTTTAACAACACCGCTAATAGGAGCTTGTACTTCTTTGACTGTTCCTTCTGGTTTTAATTGACCTGTGGCAGGAACTGTTTGCTCGATTTTGGCAAAATTAGCCCACGCAATCCCAAAACAGGCTAACCCCATCAAGGTGATCATGATGGTACGTGACCACATGGGAGATTGACGCAAGACTACAGACGACTCAAAGTTATCCTGATAGGCATTAATTAAAGAACTTTTGGCCGCTTTTTTTGGCAGTGTCAGCATCTGGGAATCTTGCTTTTTTCCGTTGCCGTTACCGTTACCGTTGATGTGATTACCATTAAGTTGAGTCATAACAATTTTAGATTTTAGATTTGGGAATGAAAATTTAAGTCAACAGTTTAAATAAATAACTTCAAGGGTGAGGAAATCCCACCCTTACAAATTACAAATTGACTTCTTGTTGTTGATAAAGATAGAAATAATGACCTTTAGCCGCCATTAATTCGTGATGGCTACCTTGCTCTATCACCCTACCGGCATCCATGACGATAATCGTATCTGCATTACTAACAGTATTCAGACGGTGAGTAATAAAGAAGACGGTAGTTCCTTGAAAAGCTCTAGCTAAATTTAGTCCTATTTGTCTTTCGGTAGGATAATCTAAGGCGCTGGTAGCTTCGTCTAAAACTAATAATTTGGGTTTTTGTAAAATCGAACGGGCGATCGCAATTCTTTGTCTTTGTCCACCAGATAGGGCTGAACCTCTTTCTCCTACTCGCGTGTTGTAACCATTGGGTAAATTCATAATAAACTCATGGGCTACAGCAATCCGCGCGGCTTCGATAATTTCCTCGGTTGTCGCTTCGGGATTTGTCAGGGCAATGTTTTCTTGAACTGTGCCATCAAACAACAATGGATCTTGAGGAACAACACCCATTTGCCGGCGTAGAGAATAAAGTTCTACTTTGCCAATGTCGTAACCATCGATTAAAATTCTGCCGGACTCAACATTGTAAAGTCTCAGCAGTAACTTCATCATTGTGCTTTTACCTGAACCGCTCTGCCCGACAATACCCACAAATTTACCAGCCTGGAAATCGAGGCTAACATTGTTCAGTTGCAGTGGTCCACTAGGGGCAAATCGGAAGGAAACATTTTCATATTTGACTGCACCAGTAATTGCAGGTAAGGGAATGTTGTTTTTGTCTATTTCTGCTTCTTGTGGTGTATCAACAATATCGCTGAGACGTTCTAAAGATAACCCAGTTTCTTGGAAGTTTTGCCAGATTTGTGCCAAACGTAATATTGGGCTAGTAACGTAACTAGAGATAATTCTAAAGGCGATTAATTCCCCTAAAGTTAATTCTCCTTGCAATACTAAATAAGCTCCCACCCATAAAACTAGTAAGCTGCTGAGTTTGTTGAGAAACTGACTAGTTGAATTAGCCAGGGTGGAAGTGATCACAGTTTTAAAGCCTGCGGACACAAACCGAGCATAACGTTCTTGCCAGGAAAAGCGCGATCGCAATTCGATATTTTGCGCTTTCACTGTTTGAATACCTGACATGACTTCAACCAAATAAGATTGAGTCTCGGCGTTGCGTTCAGCTTTGGCACGTAACTGTCGGCTGACTGTGGGGGCGGCAATTAATGTAATCACCACAAATAGGGGAATTGTTCCTAAACCGACTATGGTTAGTTGCCAACTGTAAAACACCATGACGACGATATAAACTACCGAGAACAATGCATCTAATCCCACCGTTAGCGCCGTACCTGTGAGAAACTGGCGAATATTTTCTAATTCATTGATGCGAGTAGATAGTTCACCAACCGGTCGCCGTTCAAAATAGCGGAGTGGTAATCGGAGTAAGTGGTCAATAATTTGTGACCCCAAACTCATATCAATGCGGTTGGTGGTATCTACAAATAAGTAAGTCCGCAGTGTAGTTAGTATTGCTTCAAATACACCAACTGCTAATAGTAAAACTCCTAAAATATTCAGGGTACTAATACTATTTTGGACGATGACTTTATCAATAATCAACTGAATAACTAGGGGATTGGCTAAAGCTGCTAGTTGTACGAAAAAGGAAGCAATGAAGACTTCTATGAGGACGCGTCGGTATTTTGATAAATAGGGTAAAAACCAGCGTAACCCAAAGCGTTCTTGGGGCGTTTCTTGGGTGGCACTGAGTAATAATACCCTAGCTTGCGGCTGCAAATTACTGTCATCAGTTTCTAATTCTTCTAGTAGTTTGCCCGGTTTGCAGCGGATAATCCCTCTAGATGGCACACCTAAAACTACTGTATGGGCATCGACTGCATAGATAACAGCATAACTATCACTATATTGAATTAGTGCTGGTGTAGGGATGCGTGTGATGGAAGCAGCGGGAACATCTACTAATTGGGATCTGAGTCCGATTAATTCGGCTAAATAAGCGCAAAGTTGAAAGGATATACCACCTTGGCGTTGAATTTGCTCGTTTAAGATGCGACGCACTACCTCTTTCCGCAAGGGAATTTCTAAGTGCTTGGCGACCATTTGAAAGCAAGCCAGGGTAGAATTTAATTCGCCCTGTCCGCGAAAAAATGGGTAGTTTTGATGTTTTTGCTTAACTTGTGGTGTGTCAGATGGTGATGGAAAAACTTCCTCTGTTGTGGCGTAGGGAATTTCTAAGTCATCGATAATTACGCTTTGATGGGCGGGAATTTCTGCCTCGGTTTGATGATCATCCAGGAATAATAAATCTATGGGATTTATACCCACTAAACGGGCGGGAACATTCCCCGTTACTTCCAAAACATCTTTGGCGCTACTAGATTCTATCCGAGAACTAGGAGGAAAATTAGTTACTGTACCACCACCGCTGACAAACCAGATCCGGTCACTGTCTAGTTTGCTAACAGGGGTTTTTCCCGGTGGGAGTTGATGTATTTTCGCTCCTAATAATGCTTGTTGAGTGATTTCTTTGAGATTTAAACCAGCGTTAGCTTGTTGGGCTAACTGCGGGCTAATAACATCGAATAGTTCTATAATGTGACTACAGTTTTGACGCGCCTGGGCAAATGCTGGATTCTGAGAAAGAAGACGTAAATAATCTGCTGTACTAAAAGTTAAGCAGATAACTTCGGTCGATGCGATCGCTGTTTCACAAGCAATTTGCCGCAATAAACTCATCTCACCCAGTATTGCTCCTGGTTCTAGGATTTTTAAAGTAATTGGCAATTGGGTCTGAGGGTCATATGCCAACAGCCGCACTCGTCCTTCGTACAGAATTGCTATGCGGTCGGGTAGCCTTTCTTTACTAATTATTTTTTGACCTATACGGTAGCGTAAAGCTTGCTGTTGTGATAATAGATTGTTTGCTTCCGCTGCTGATAATTGCTCAAAGCCTTCAACAGTGCTGAGAAATTCTTCAAAAGTATTCTTAATATAAGTCATGTTTATGAAAATTAATTAATTTACTATGGTTTATATTCCAGCTAATTCACACCTCTGATGTTTGAATTTGCCAGTTTTGTGCAGCTATTTGTGTTTGCAGCCAAGTTTGAAAACGTTCGTTTAGTAATCGTTGACGGGTTCCTCTATCCATTTGCGCCGGTAATAGCCTTTCTAATCGCACTATTACTATGCGATCTCCTATTTGAGTAGGCGGAAAAACTTGCTGTGGTTGGCTAACAGATAAAATTTTCACCAGAGATTGATGGAGCGATTGTAATTCTACAGGACCGACTAAACCATCTGTCTGGGCTTCAGGTCCTTCGGCGTATTCCCGCGCTAGTTGAGCAAAGGACTGTTCTCCTTCTTGGATGCGGAAGTAGATTTCTTGGGCGATACCGATATCAGAAGTTGTAATCAGCGAATATATAACTCGATCCAACTGAGGTTTGCGTTGGTAAAAGTAAGAGTCTATATCTTGTCCCCAAGTCGCTTCTTTGAACTTCTCTAGTTTTAATTGGCGAATAGCGAGGATATTCAACTGTTCGGAACTTATTCCCTGTTCTTGTCGCCCTTGATATTGTTGGGCTAACTGTTCACAGGCCAGTTGCTCTTCTTGTGGCGTACACTCAATCTGTGCGATCGCTTGATCAATCACCACCTCTTTGAGCAATAGCGGCATTAACTGATATTTTGCCAATGATTGCAGAACGTCTGAGGCTGTGAGTATGCTATCGCCAAATTGCAGAACTGGATTCATATCACTTGTAAGCAGATTTACCACCGTTATTAGTCGTTGTCAAAAAAATAGTAGAAACAGATTGCAGCTAGTTTATCTATGGGTTAAGGTTACATATTTATCTATAACTTAGTCCCATTACTTTTTCACTGCGTACTTAGATGTTTGCTAAACATCATGACAAAAACCGAATATGCTCTTGTCAAAGTTAATAACAAGGGCATCCGTATTTGCATATTATCGTACCAAACTATCACAATTTTTTGAATTTGCAAGCTTAAACTGGCAGTAAATCCACAAAACTTTCAAATCTAGCTGGTAACTTCACGAAATCCATTATCTCCTGACAATACCTTCACCAAATTCTGAAAAGCTTTTCAGAATCAGCGCCTGTGGCTAAACTCCAGTAGGATCAGCCGGAGAGGAGGGTAATCCTCTTGCGTGGCTAAAAGCCTTACAGCCAGAGGAGATTGGCTTTTTACTAAGCCCCCCACTCTTTTAAAGTGAGGACTTGTGGTGAAGGTTTTGTGTGTATAGCGGCGACTGTAGTTGCCAGGGCTAGTATGAAATTAGACTTCTCCCATTAGGCAATCACAAAGAAGTCACTATTACTGAGAGTAGGTAGTCCAGAGAGTATGGCAATTTGAATCTTATTGCTAACAGTGCCATTACCGTCAGCATCAAAGAACAAAGCACCGTTGCTAGTGTTGTAAATAAATCTTTGGAATTCATTATTAGCTGCGGTTATCCCTGCACCAAAACGGAAAGCAGAAGGATCAAGAACCGCGTTTGGAGTTAAAATATTACCAAACCCACTAGCAGATATCTGAATAACGTCATTACCAACTACAAAGTCTTGAATTCTATCAATACCTTCATTCAAGGTAGCGTTATTGAAGCGGAAAATATCATTACCCGCACCACCAAAGAGGTTGTCATTACCCAAACCACCAATGAGGGTATCATCACCTGCTAGACCGTAAAGATAGTCGTTGCCACCATTACCAGTCAGGGTATTATTGCCAGAATTGCCTGTGAGATTGTTATTCAGGACATTACCTGTACCGTTAATATTGCCGATTCCAGTTAAAGTCAGACGTTCTACGTTGTTGCTTAAAGTGAAGTTGACAGTGGAGTTAACTGTGTCTATGCCCTGATTGAGATTTTCGGTAACTGTGTCACCGGCATCGTCAACAAAGTAAATGTCGTTGCCGTTACCACCAATGAGAGCATCAGCACCTTCACCACCAAAAAGGTTGTCATTACCATCACCACCAATGAGGGTATCATTACCTGCTAAACCGTAAAGAGAATCGTTACCACCACGACCATCAAGGATATTATTGCCTTCATTACCTGTGATATTGTTATTCAGGGCGTTACCTGTACCGTTGATATTGTTGGTTCCACTTAAAGTCAGACGTTCTACGTTGGCGGGCAAGGTGTAGCTGACTGAGGCTCTAACTGTATCTGTGCCACCATTCAAAGCTTCATTAATGTTGTCACCTATACTATCAACGATGTAAGTGTTATTGCCACTATTCCCCACAAAAGCATCTCCGGTCGTTGTATTCAACAGCACCGAAATAGTGTCGTCGAGTTCGTTACCTACGACTAGATCAAGTTTGCCATCATCGTTAAAGTCTGCTACAGCTACAGCGCGAGAACCATCTGCCGCAGCATAGTTAGTCGCAGCGCCAAAACTTCCTGTGCCATCGCCTAATAGTAATGAAATATTATCATCATCACTGTTTGCTACTAATAAGTCGAGAAATCCATCACCATCGATGTCAGCTATGGCTACTGACCGAGGTTGTGCGCCTACGTTGAATCCACCGGGAGTCTTAGAAAAGTCAAAGGAAGTTGGTTGACCAAGGTTATCTGGGTTACGTCCTAATCCCACGAAAACTTTGCTTAGACCAGACTTGACCTGTGCTATGTCTACAATGCCATCATCGTCGAAGTCAGCAAGAGCGAGCGCATGGGTAGTATTACCAATAGTATAATCAAAAACAGTTGAAAAGTTGGATACACCATCGCCCAAGAAGATTGAGACATTATTGCTGAAAATTGTACCCGCTGCCAGGTCTAAAATGCCATCGTTGTTGTAGTCTCCTAATGCGATCGCATTCAGTCCACTCAGTCCAGAAACATCATAGTTGGGATAGTTGGGATTTGTGCTGAAAGTACCTGTACCATCACCCAATAATATGGAGACATCACTGTTAGCAACAAGAAGATTTGACAAGTTTACGTTTGCTGATGCTAAGTCTAGGTTGCCATCACCGTTCAAGTCTAATACAGCTATGGAAATCGGATTCCATGTAGACCCTACATTATAGCTACCGGCTGAGTTGAAACCACCTGCACCATTACCCAATAAGATGGAGACAGTTTTATCATCAGCGTTTGCTACTGCTACATCGAGGTTGCCGTCTTTGTTAAAATCTGCTATCGCTACAGAATAGGGGCGATCGCCGGCAGACAAGTTGTTGGGTGCGCTAAATGATATTGTCATTTCTTTGTTCCTTGTTAAAAATTCAACACTGTATTGATTTAAACTGAAAACTGCAAAATCTGTCTGGATGACGGTCACTTATAAATTAATATTCTTACTTCTGGCTCTTGACAAATCCTGCCTTTGCTTAACTTCCCATCGATTACTGTAGGATGAAAACTTTTAATAGTCGAGAGATAACATGATATTTTTACTAAAAATTTATACTAGTTAGTCTTTAAGGCTAATACAAGGCAAAAGCTTCTTTATAGATACATATAAAGAAGCTAAAACTGTATTTATTAATAATTATTTCACCGGCAACAAACTAATTAAGATACAGCATACATCAGCGGAATAACCGAGGATTGAGGATAGTACGGTTCCGTGGTGGAGACTGACGACCGATAGATACTCCATTGCGGAGATTTTTGGCTGTACCACCATCTTTGGGATCTAGAAAAGGTTTCAAATTAATGCCACGTCTGGAGGAATTTACCCGGTTGTTACCACCTAGAAGGGTGCGACCTAAGTTGAATAATTCGTTTGTGCCTCCCCTACTGCGATTAGCATAAGTATTCACAGCTACGGTTTGTTGTCCGTTGTCAGCAGTAGCTAAATTATTGAAAACACTGCTGCGAATAGCGTAGGGGTCTTTATTGCGGGGGACGGTGAGCAGAATTCGACAAGCGGAGTTAGCTTCAGTGGTGACACAGATAATGTTTTCGTTATTTTCTCTGGCTATATCCAGTTCTTGTAAGCCATCGGGGCGATATAATTCTAAGCGAGATGCGATCGCTTCACAACGTTTTTGGGGAGTCCAACCACCACCGAGAGAAGCAGGTGCAGCCCAAGCAAAAAATTGCCCTGGTTGACTTTCTGGCTGATACATGACAGTATATCTACCATTGTAGGATTGGCAGCTAAATCTTGCTCCACTGTTAGATGTGGTATCAATGGGCGTACCTCCTGTAGATGTATCAACTGGTGTTGATGAGCCTGATGGTACTGTTGGCACAACAACACTGTCAGTTTGGGCAAAGGCTACAGAATTACCAAGAAGCAAGGATAAGCTCAAACTACTCAAAAATAAAACTTGGCGTGATGGCACTAACATAATACAACCTCTAAAATCTCTTCATACCTCCAGTGACGGAAAATTTTAGAATTGGTTCATTTTAAAAGTGTATTTTTTTCTTCTGGTTGAGAACTTACGCAGGAGTTACGGAATAGCTAACCGCAGATAAGGCAGAATAAAGAGAGGAATCAGAAGAAAGGAAGAGTTTTTGCATAAGTCCTATTTTAATTTTTAATTCTCCAGAAAGCGGTACTAAGTAGGTGGACGGGGAAAAACAGAAATATGTAACGAAAAGTAAAATTGGCTCAAAACCTCTTCCCTGTTCCCTTTTCCCTGTTCCCTTGTCATAACGACAATTTTTAACGCCAACCTGACTTGAAAATAAGACCCCACCCCTAACCCCTCCCCGCTGTTTCGTGGAGGGGAATAATAAGTTTTTTTTCATGTGTTCTGGTGTACACAGTTCATGATGGCTACTTAGTGCCTTAACCCTGCATGACTGCATCTAACAACATACCACCACCAAAACGCACCGGATCTGTACAAGGTAGACTGGTTTCGGCTATAGTTTGAGCGATCGCATTCTTTGCCCCAGATTCATCCAAATATCTAGTATTCAAAGCTATCCCCACTACAGGAACTTTAGCAAAAGCACCTCCCCCACTAGCCACCATTTCATACATCCGAATTACTTCTGGTAAAGGTGGAATGGGGACATGAGGATTATTGCGGTTATGAGTTTGTCCAGCTTGATGAACTAGTATTAAATGGGTTGGTTGAGAACCACGAATTAGAGGTAAAGTGGCTGTTGAACCAGGATGTAACAGAGAACCTTGTCCTTCAATTTGCAGAATATCGTAGTGTTTACCAAAACGCATTACCAACTGTTCTACAGCACCAGCTGCAAAGTCTACGCGGACAGCATCCAAAGCCACACCATCACCTTCTAACATTAACCCAGTTTGACCGGTTGCCAAAAACTTAGAACGCCAACCTCGCAATTTTGCAGCCCAATGCAATTCTAAACTAGTGGACATTTTGCCAATAGCCATATCTGTACCCACCGTCAATACCCGACGACAGGGAAGAGTCCGTGCTAACCCCGAAGCGACATCTAAATTAGCAGGTTCTTTTCGTACATCCCAAATTATTTGTCCTGGTTTTAGGAGATCATTTAAATCCGGGATATTAGCTAGAGGTGTGTGTAAACCATTCACCAAAGACATTCCTGCTTTTAGAGCATCTTTAATGTCAGGCCAGTAATGATCTGGGACTAAACCACCTTTGGGAGCGATTCCAATTACCAGCACTTCCGGCTGATACTGTAACGCTGCGGTTAATGATGCCACAATTGGCACATCACGCTTGATACCTGTTAATTCTGGTAAAAATTTACCAACAGATTCCCGATCTATGACTGCGACAACTGGGGCTTCACTGTAGCGTAAAATTGATAACCCCGTTTTACCATTAGCCCCACTCAGTCCTTCATGTAATAAAATTGCTGTTTTTTGATTAAGCGGCAAACGCACTGTATTGTACCCCCAAACCAGGTAAATCGTTCGGCAAAATTCGCCCTTCTTTAACTAATGCACCCGTAAATGGGTCATCAATTAAGTTAAGGTGACTATCTAAATCTAAATAATCAGCTAGGGGTGCAAGCTGTGATGCTGCTGTATTTGCCAGAGTACTATCAGAATAACAGCCAAACATCACTTTTAAATCATGCGCCTTTGCTGTATGTACCATTCGCATGGCTTCACTCAATCCCCCGGATTTCATCAATTTGATATTAATTCCATCTACATAATTGGCTAATTCGGGAATATCTGCGCTAGTAAAGCAACTTTCATCGACAAAGATTGGTAAAGGTGAATGCTCCTTGAGAGTGGCTAAATGTGTTTCCTGTCCGCGTGGTAATGGCTGTTCTATATATTTTATACCCAAATCAGCTAACCAAAGAGACATTGCGATCGCATCTGCTAAACTCCAACCACCGTTAGCATCTACAAATAACTCTTTTCCGGCAATTTCTTCACGCACAGCTAATAGCATTTGTCTATCGGCATTTATCCCTTCGATTGAACCTAACTTCACTTTGAACAAACTCACATCCATAAATTGTAACCAGTCTCGCGCTCTAGCCGCTGCACCTGCTGGGGAATTAATGCCAATTGTTACCGAAGTTGGGACTATAGCATCTCGATTTAACCCCCAGATTTGCCACAGAGGTAAGTTTATACTCTTACCCATCCAATCATACAGCGCCATATCCAAAGCCGCCCTCACAGCCGAAGGAACCCGCTGTTGAGTTAATAATTCTTCAATTTCCTGCCTTTGCCAAGGGTGGAATTTTTGCAATACTGGTGTTATTTGCAGCAAACTTTGTTGGATCGTATCAGTAGATTGCCGATGATTACCCACACCAAAGGGTGATGCTTCTCCCCAACCTGCAATTCCATCTTCGGAAATTTGCACCCATATATTTGTCGTTTGTACCGTTGTTCCTCGACTAATTGTTAAGGGAAACCGCTTGTTAACAGTAAATATTTTGACATTAATTTGCATAAATATACTATTTTATTCGAGTTAGGGCAAGAAAACAGTTTAGTTTCTGATTGTAGATTATTTAGGGTGTCTGTTATACTTTTTTACATTTTATTATCCAATTTTTTATACAACTATTGATAATTTTCTATTTTTGCTAGAGTGAGAAGTGTCAGCAGTGCTGATATGAATAACAGTTCTTGCTCTGTTGTCTTTAGTTAGGAAAGTTATGTTGAAGAGCGTAAAAATAGAGAATTTTCGAGGTTTCAAATCTTTTGAGCTTCAGCAGCTTGGTAGAATTAATCTGCTTGTATAGTTCAAACGGTTGGAAACTTTACTTTTAAACGCAGAGGTTCGCTGAGGTAAACGCAAAGTGACGCAGAGTTTTGATTGGAGTTTTCACTTTGAATTTTGTTATCCTCATAAAGTCGAGATATTAACCGTTTTTAGTATAGGTGAAAATAATAGCGGGATATAAATCCACATATTGATAAAGCTTTCATTGACTCTTGGTTAGCATGGCAAAATGAACCAGGAAAACAAATACATCAAGCTATCAAGTACAATATTTTAAATCCACATTTTAAATCCACAAACTCCCAAAGTACAAGGATTTATAAATTGGTTTAAGAATTTATACGACTTATAATTTTGTAATATTTTGAATAAGCAAACCCCACCATATTCATAAAAACTTAGATACAATCAATAAACTGATATAACCTCGACTTAACCAAAATGACAAGCATCTCCACCCCTATCCTCAAACTCCCCGAACTCCTAGCACCTGCGGGTAATTGGGAATGCGCGAAAGCCGCAGTAGAAAATGGTGCTGATGCAATTTACTTTGGTTTAGATAAGTTTAACGCACGGATGAGGGCTGAAAATTTCACAGAAGCAGATTTACCTGAATTAATGGAATTTCTGCACCTGCGAGGAGTCAAAGGTTATGTCACCCTGAATACCCTGATTTTCCCCCAGGAACTGACGGAAGCACAGCAATACCTCAAAACTATCATTTCTGCGGGTGTAGATGCTGTCATCGTTCAAGACGTAGGAATCTGTCGTCTTATTCGTCATCTTTCCCCCGACTTTCCCATTCACGCTTCCACTCAAATGACAATTACCAGCGCTGCGGGGGTAGAATTTGCAAAATCTCTCGGTTGTCAATTGGTAGTTTTAGCGCGGGAATGTTCGATTACAGAAATTAATAAAATTCAACAACAAATTACCCAAAAGAATACTTCTTTACCTTTAGAAGTTTTCGTCCACGGTGCTTTGTGCGTCGCATATTCTGGACAATGTTTAACCAGCGAAGCATTAGGAGGACGTTCTGCAAATAGAGGAGAATGCGCTCAAGCTTGCCGAATGCCTTATGATTTAATTGCAGATGGAGAAGTTGTCAATTTAGATAATCGCAAATATTTATTAAGTCCTCAAGATTTAGCAGGGTTGGAAGTATTACCTGAATTAGTAAAATCTGGAGTTACTTGTTTAAAAATAGAAGGACGTTTGAAAGCACCAGAATATGTTGCTAACGTTACCCAAGTTTATCGAAAAGCGTTAGATAAAATAATGAAAACGAATGTAGAGATGTTTCATGAAACGTCTCTACAACATAAATCATCAGGGTTGGGTAAAGACCAATATAATTTAGAAATGGCATTTTCTCGCGGACTATATACAGGTTGGTTTGAGGGAATTAATAATCAAGAACTCGTTCACGCAAGATTTGGAAAAAAACGCGGTGTTTATTTAGGAGAAGTTACCCGCATTTACAATGAACAAATTACCGTGAAACTGGAAGCACCAGTTAAACCAGGTGACGGGATTGTTTTTGATTGTGGACATCCAGAAACGAAGGAAGAAGGAGGAAGAATATACGCAGTTATCCAAAAAGGTAAAGACGCAATATTAAGTTTTGGCAAAAATAATTTGAATTTTCGACAGATAAATATAGGTGATAAAGTTTGGAAGACAAATGATCCAGAACTGGATAAACAAATCCGTCAAAGTTATGCTGGAGAAAATCCCCAATTTCCCAAACCTATTAATATAGCTGTATATGGGGAAATTGGCGAGAAATTAATAGCGATCGCTCGTGATGAATTTGGTAATATAGTTCAAGTAGAATCAGAAATATTGGTGGTAGAAGCACACACCAAACCCCTGACAACAGAAAGGATAAAAGAACAATTTGGACGTTTAGGGAATACTCCTTTCTATTTAGACACTTTCATCAATCATCTCAACGGTAATATCATGTTACCCGTGAGTGAATTAAACCGAATGCGTCGGGAAATAGTCTCCCAATTAGAAGAATTAAGAAAGAAACCCAAATTTTGGCAATTAAATCATCATGGGAAATGGCAAGATTTAATTAGTTCTAAATCTACAACTATTCCAGCTTCTCCTTCCCTGATTATTTTAGTTAGAAATATCAAACAACTAAAAGCAGCATTAACAGCAGATATCAAAACAGTTTATTGTGAATTTGAAAATCCTCGCAATTATCAAGAAGCAGTAAAAATAGTGCGGGAATATGAAGAAGATGTCAGCATCTTTGTAGCACCACCTCGGATAACTAAATCTGGAGAAACCTGGATTTTAAAACAAGTTCGTGCTGCTAATGCTGATGGTTATTTAATCAGAAATTATGATCAATTAGAATATTTTGCCAATGAAAGATGTGTGGCTGACTTTTCCTTAAATATTGCTAATCCCTTAACAGCAGATTACTTTAAACAACGCTTTAATTTAGAACGATTAACAGCATCTTACGACTTAAATATTAACCAACTAGAAGCTTTAATTACAAATTACCCAGGACAAAATTTTGAAGTCACAATACATCAACATATACCTATGTTTCATATGGAACATTGCGTATTTTGTGCTTTCCTCTCTACAGGAACAGATTACACCAACTGTGGTAGACCTTGTGAAAAACAAGAAGTCAAAATTAAAGACAGAGTAGGTAGTGAACACATCCTCAAAGCCGATTCAGGATGTCGAAATACAGTATATAACGGCACTGCACAAACTGGTGCAGAATATGTACAAAGATTAATAAGTTTGGGTTTACAACATTTGAGAATTGAATTTCTTAATGAAACCCCAGAACAAGTGATAAAAACAATAGATTATTATCAACAACTTTTGCAAGGAGAAATCACAGGTTCTCAAATTTGGAGAGAGTTGAAATTGCAAAATCAATTGGGTGTAACTCGTGGTTCTATGAGGGTGATGTAGCTAAATTAATTGGTGAAGAAGAGGTATAATATTTTGGGTGAATTCAGGGTTTTTCTGTGTTCACCTATGATGTGATTTTCTCACGCAAAGGCGCAAAGACGCAAAGGAAGAAGAAATGGAAGATAAGTTTCAAATTTTAAATTCTGAACAAGGTGATATTATTATTGCTTTTGAAAATAGAAGTTTCAAATTAAGTCAATTAGTCTCCTTGATGACTGAAGTAGTTTTAACTAATCAACTAAAAGAGTTGAATGATAAACTAAGTTATCACGGTAGTGGGAAATTTCCATCTTATAAAGATTCATATTGGATGGATAAAGGTGTTTCTTGTGAAATTTTAAAACCTGGTAAAAATTGGCGGAAAGGAAAAGCAAGAATCAAAGTTACTCTTGAATTTTCTCCTGATGAATTGGAAGTTGAAGAAACAACAGAAATTGAAGAAACAACAGAAATCCAAGAACCAGAATCACCTCTTGATGATTTACGTCGTATGATAAATGATGCTACATCATAAATTAATTAGTCCACGTAGGTGGACTTTGTTTGTGTAGACGCGATTTATAATCGCCGGGTTCAAGATAAGAATTTTCTCACGCAAAGAAAGAAAGAAAGAAATGGAAGATAACTTTAAGTTGATAGAGTTTAATGAAGATGATGTGATTGAATGCAATGATTTAATATATAAAGTTAGTAAATTGCAAAAAGCATTAGAAATACTTGCTGATAATGAAGAATTTTTACAACAATTCTGGAATTTATTAAGGGAGGAAAATATTGATTATTTAGAAGAAGGAGATTATAATACCGAATGTTTTACAGAAGGGATGGATGTCAAAATACTAAACTTAGGTTCTAAATCTTGGAAGAAAGGTAAATTAAAATTTAAACTCAGCGTTGAATTTTATGCTGAAGAAGAGATAGAAGAATCAGGCGAGAAAGACGTAATCACAGAACCAGAATCACCCCTTGATGATTTACGTCGTATGATAAATGAAACTACATCATAACTCTTACCTTTGCGTCTTTGCGCCTTTGCGTGAGATAAAAACATGACCAAAACCCCACGTATCAACATACCCCCAGAAGTCAGAACATACGTTTTCCAAAGGGATAAATATCAGTGTCAAAGCTGCGGTAAAATCTCTGGAGAAACTCATCTCAGCATTGATCATATTATCCCTTTGTCTCGTGGTGGTAAAAACGATATTAGTAATTTACAAACTCTCTGCTTAACTTGTAATCAGCAAAAAACAAATAATATCGACAATCGCTTTCACCGACATTTCGATATTTAACCCAAAATGCAACCAGTACGCGGGGGAATGGTTAAACCCACAAATTTACCATTCCATTCTACCTCTCCATTACCAAATAAAACTTGATGCGGTTGAGTTTGTAAACTGCTACAATCTACGTTACCCTTTGCAGTTTCTGTACCCACATTAACCGCAATAATTAATTCCTCAGTTCCCAAAGTTCTGGCAAAGATATATAATTCTCCTAGTGCATAAAGAACTTGATATTCACCAATTCGCAAAGCTTCGTATTTGTGACGTAGAGAAATTAATTGTTTGTGAAGATTGAGAATTTCTAAATTCCAATTTTCTGCTGACGGAAAACCACGACGACAATCTGGATCTAATCCACCAGGTAAACCAACTTCATCACCATAATACACACTTGGCGCACCAGGAAAGGTTAATAAAAGCAAAGTTGCTAATTCCACACTTGCAATATCACCACCCGCAATGGTAATCAATCTGGCTGTATCATGACTTGCTAATAAATTAAGTTGTGTTAGCTGAATTTCCCACGGATAAAGTTTTAATAAATCTTCTATTTTTTCGGCGTAGTCAGCAGCAAATAACGGTGGATGAGTTTTATAATCACGTCCTTTTACTTGTTCTAAGTTTACACGATCACCTGCGGTAAAGGCAATAGTTGGCCCAGTAAATAAATAATTCATTACCCCATCAAATTGGTTTCCATCTAACCACTCACGGGAATCTTTCCATACTTCTCCGACAATATAAGCATCTGGATTTATGGCTTTTACTCTTTGCCGAAATTTTTGCCAAAATCCAGGAGTTTTGATTTCAAAAGGTACATCCAAACGCCAACCATCAATACCGAATTTAATCCAATATTCGGCAATTTCCATAATGTATTCGCGCACATCTGGGTTATCATGGTTGAATACTGGTAAAGAACGAATTCCTGCCCAAGCTTCGTAGTTAGCAGGTGCATCACCTGTGTAAGGTGCAAGTGGCCAACCTTCGATTTTAAACCAATCTACCCAAGGTGAATGTGGTCCATTTTCTAATATGTCGTGAAAAAAGAATATACCCCGACTCGCATGATTAAAAACGCCATCAAGAACTACTTTAATATTACGTTGGTGGGCTGCATCTAGCAATTCTTTAAATGCTTCATTTCCTCCCAATATCGGATCAACTTGATAGTAATCATGGGTGTGATAGCGGTGATTACAAGCTGATTGAAAGATGGGAGTAAAGTAAATGGCATTAATTCCTAAACTTTGAATATAGTCTAATTGTTCTAAAATTCCCCATAAATCTCCACCTTTATAACCTTGGAGTGTGGGTTCTGCATCCCAATCTTCCCATTTTGCATTATTTAATAATCGTTTGTGTGGTTGTTGGCTTTTAGCGAATCTATCGGGGAAGATTTGGTAGAAAACTGCGTGTTTAACCCAGTCTGGTGTTTGAATTTGCATAATTACTAAGAAATCATGAACCTATCAATATATCCAATAAATTCTCCAAGACTAGGAACACTATTAGCAAGTTTTATATATATAAATTCATAATCTAAATTAGCTGCTAGTCTATTAAGTTGTTTTTCACTTTTATCGTAACCTTTTCCTACGTAATTATAAATGTTTTTGATATCATCTGAAGGCTTAAGTCTCGCTTCCATATCATCTGTTTGAGGATTAAAATGAAAAAGTTCCTGAATTTTATCTGGTGTTAAAATGGTATCTATTTTAAGAAAATGATTATATTCTGCTAAAAACCACGCTTCGATTTCCATAACAGCAAGAACTATATTTATAGGGATTGATCCTTTTGGTAAAGAATAATTCAAACCTCTTTGCAGTTTGGATTTTTCAGCTATAGGTATGGGATAAACATCTCTTAATCCTATAATTCTTTCATATCCTTCTATAGATAAAGAATTATGTAGTTCTCTAATGTCTGAAACAACAGTTTCATCATTACATGAATTATAAAGTAAAACATAAAATTTTGTTACTGAAGTAACAGAATCTTTCATGATTACTTTCGCTGAGTTACTGTTTTTTCTGGATTTAATCTCTATAAAAATATGTAATTTACCAGCAATTTCTGTTAATAATTTTTTGACAAAAATCTGTTCTGTTTTCCCCTCTACAAAAATAGCTAATTTTTTCACTGTTCTATATTATCCTCATTACCAAATCCTTCAATGTAGAATTGAGTTGCAAAAAAATCGAAATTATTTAGTCCAGTGAATTTAAAATCATCAAATATTTCTTTTGAATTATGTATATTATGAAGTTTGGCTAATCCTGGTTTTCTCTCAATCACTGACCAATATTCCAAAGGAATACCATTCATGATAAATCGGTCATTTGTTGTCATGATTAACTGAACTAATCCATTTTCGGCTTCAGCTTTATTAATAAGTAACTTAATCATTGCTGATGATCTTTCAAAGTCCAGTCCTTCTCCAATATCATCTATTAAAATACAACTAGGTTTTTTAGCTAAAAGTGCGTAGTTTAATTGAATAATCAGGGATAATACTCTAAACATCCCTTGGGAAATTAATCCTTGTTCAGTTTTTGCTTTTAAACCGCTTTCCTGAACATAAAGACATTGTAATTTCATGGGTATTTCATTATCTTCTGCAAATAGAAATGCGCCTGGTGCTTTAGTTTCTATTTCAGATATATTGTAACCTATAGATAACATATCTGATTTTATAGCTGTAATGAAATCCACTCCAAATTCATTTTGTCCTGAAATGAATATATCAACTACTCTATCTGTATCTTTTAAATCTATATTTTTTGCCTTAGCGTTAGCTGAACCAAGATATCTTTTTCCTAATTCTGTCCCAAATTCATAATATCTCAATAGGGTCGCCCAATTGTAAATTTCTTCAAATTGAGGATGCTGGATAGAATCTCTACGTTTGAAAATAGCTACTCCATCAAGGGGAGTTTGAAAATCCATATCTTGTCCTAATTTTTCAGCCCAAACTTTACCCTCTCCCGATTCTTTTCTATCCAGGTAAGTTTTAGAACCAATGGTAAAAATTTCTTTGACTACCTGACCATTTTCAATTGTCAAAATGTAGATTTTTTTCTGTTCTTCCTGATCAGAATCAAAAATTAATTTCCACTCTCTTAACTTACCGTCAGGTTGAAGAACTTCATCACCTGAGAGTAAATTAGATATTAGGTTAATAGCTTTGAGGGTTCTCGATTTCCCAGAGGCATTTTTACCAACTATTAAGTTGACATTACCTAATTGAAAACCATCTAAACGCCACTCACTTGGTAAATCTTTATCTTGACAATATTCTACTAAGTCTAATCTCATACAGTTACACTTTTTACGCTGAATTAAAGGAGATAAGAGCCTATTATAGTTCTTTCGCAATTATGCTGATTTTATTTAATGCTATAGGAAAACATTAGTTCGTCGTTTAGGTTTCCCTATTGCTTAAGCTAACATAATCAGCTTGGTTGTTTGTAATGCGATCGCATTCCATTCCCCCCATCCTTCCCCACCATTAATACATCAGTTCTACTTTCCGTACCTAAGCCCCATCTCAAAAATTCCTTCTCAAGATTCTTTGATCCCCCCTTATCAGCTGCCACATACAGTCCTAAACTGTAGGTGAGAGTTGAAAGGCAGTTCGGAGAAATTTTGTGAAAAAAGTCTTAGCAATCATTCTTGGTGGGGGTGCGGGTACTCGACTTTATCCGCTAACCAAACTCCGCGCTAAACCAGCAGTACCAGTTGCTGGGAAGTACCGCTTAATAGATATCCCTGTTAGCAACTGTATCAATTCAGAAATCTTTAAAATCTACGTTCTCACTCAGTTTAACTCAGCTTCTCTGAATCGGCATATTGCCCGTGCTTACAACTTTAGCGGGTTTAGCGATGGTTTTGTGGAAGTGTTAGCAGCACAACAAACCCCTGAAAATCCTAACTGGTTCCAAGGTACGGCTGATGCTGTGCGTCAGTACATCTGGATGTTACAGGATTGGGATGTAGATGAATTTCTGATTCTTTCTGGTGATCACTTGTATCGGATGGATTACCGCCAGTTTATCCAGCGCCACAGAGATACAAATGCTGATATTACCCTTTCTGTCATCCCCATAGACGATCGCCGGGCTTCAGATTTTGGCTTGATGAAAATCAACGATTCTGGTAGGGTGATTGACTTTAGCGAAAAACCCAAAGGTGAGGCTTTAGCCCAAATGCGTGTAGATACTACCGTACTGGGGTTGACAAAAGAACAAGCCGAATTACAGCCATATATCGCCTCGATGGGGATTTATGTCTTTAAAAAAGATGTTTTGATCAAGTTATTGAAAGAATCTTTAGAACGGACTGATTTTGGCAAAGAAATCATCCCTGATGCGGCAAAAGATCACAACGTTCAAGCGTTCTTGTTTGATGATTACTGGGAAGACATTGGAACCATAGAAGCTTTTTATGAAGCGAATTTAGCTCTAACCCAGCAACCAATGCCGCCCTTTAGCTTTTACGATGAAAAAGCACCAATTTATACTCGCGCTCGGTACTTACCCCCATCGAAACTGCTAAATTGCCAAATCACAGAATCGATGATTGGCGAAGGTTGCATTTTGAAAAATTGCCGGATTCAGCATTCAGTGTTGGGAGTGCGATCGCGTATTGAGTCAGGCTGTGTGATTGAAGAATCCCTACTCATGGGTGCAGATTATTACCAACCCTCTGTAGAACGCCAATGTAGCCTAGAAGTAGGTGATATACCTGTAGGCATTGGTACAGACACGATCATTCGTCGTGCCATTATTGATAAAAATGCCCGCATCGGTCACGATGTGAAAATTATCAATAAAGACAACGTGCAAGAAGCCGAACGAGAAAGTCAAGGTTTCTACATTCGCAGTGGGATTGTCGTTGTACTGAAAAATGCTGTAATTCAAGACGGTACAATCATTTAGTTAGTTGTCATTAGTCATTAGTCATTGGTCATTAGTTAAGGACGAAGGACAAAGGACAAATGACAAAACTGATCTTACTGATTGGTCTTCCTGGTAGCGGTAAGTCAACGTTAGCAAAACAATTACTGACAGAAAGCCCCCAGATGCAGCTAATTTCTACAGATGCTATCAGGGGGCAACTCTTTGGCTCAGAAGCGACTCAAGGGGCGTGGCTGTTGATTTGGGGAGAAATACAGCGGCAATTTCAACAAGCTATAGAGGCAGATAGAGGAGTAATTTTTGATGCCACTAATGCCAAAAGATGCGATCGCCGTAAACTCATTATCCAAGCCCGTAATTTGGGTTTTACTCACATTACAGGGATTTGGGTGAAAACCCCAGTTTGGCTATGTTTAGCACGCAATAAAAGGCGGATTCGCCAGGTTCCAGAGGAAATTATTTTGCGAATGCATCGCCAACTCCGGGATGCACCCCCCAGCTTAGAAGAAGGATTAGACAGGCTGATTTACTTTCCTGAAAGCGAAGTAGTACGGGAATTGCCCTGGCAGTGAGAGCGAGAACCCCACTTGAGTTTTGAGATTGTTTGTTAATTTATTATCAGAATCTTTTGCCCAGAATTATAGTAGCTGGCAAAGAGTAAATCTCATATCTTAGAAAAAAACATAACGGAAATTTGTATAGGAGGCTGGTAGATGGCTGCAACCGACTTTAAAGACTATTACGCAATTTTAGGAATCAGTAAGACTGCCACGCCAGAAGACATTAAACAAGCTTTTCGTAAACTCGCCCGCAAGTTTCACCCTGATGTCAACCCCGGTAACAAACAGGCAGAGGCAAGCTTCAAAGAAGTAAACGAAGCTTACGAAGTTTTATCAGACCCAGAGAAGCGCAAAAAGTACGACCAATTTGGTCAATACTGGAAACAAGCTGGGGAAGGCTTCCCCGGAGGCGGTGCTGGTGTTGATATGAACGGTTTTGACTTCAGTCAATACGGCAGTTTTAATGACTTTTTAAATGAATTATTTGGTGCTGCTGGCCCTCGCAGTGGGCGACAAAGTTCTTCTTATCGCACTTCCGGCAGACCTGGTGGTGTCGGCGGTTTTAATGATTTTGGGTTTCCAGATGCTGGTGTAGGTGCTGCCCAAGATACGGAAGCTGTAATCAAGTTAACTTTTGCAGAAGCATTTGCTGGAGTTCAAAAGCGGTTTAGCTTGGGTAATGAAACAATTGATGTCCGCATCCCCGCTGGTGCTAAATCTGGTACTCGTCTCCGGGTGCGAGGTAAAGGTCAAATCAACCCCATGACTCAACAACGGGGAGATTTATATTTAAAGGTGGAACTCCAACCCCATTCTTTTTTCCAAATTGAGGGTGATAATCTAGTTTGTGAAGTGCTAATTACACCAGATGAAGCTACATTAGGCGCTACCATTGATGTACCTACACCCGATGGCAATGTCAATGTTAAGCTGCCGGCAGGTGTGCGTTCTGGTCAATCCCTGCGCTTACGTGGTAAGGGTTGGCCTCTAGCTAAAGGTGGACGTGGTGATCAGCTTGTAAAAGTAGCGATCGCACCTCCAAAAGACCTCAGCGCCCAAGAGCGGGAATATTATGAGAAAATCCGGGCTATCCGTACATATAACCCCCGTAGTCATTTGGAGCAAGTTAAATTATAACCACCATCAAACTAAACCATTTTCGCTAGTTCATCTTGGAGACGGGAAATTTCCCGTCTTTATATTTTTTTATATTTGTAAAGTTTTGTAAAGATATAGATAACATAACTCTGCATTCACAGAAGAACTCATAGAACCAAAAATTAATTCCCAAAATCTATGAATCTTCAACCAGCAGAATTATATCAACGTCTCCAAGAATTTTCTTTAGATGAACAAAACGTTTCCTTCTCTTTTAGTCAGAGATTAGCAAGGGAAAATAACTGGACAATTGAATATACTCGACGTGTAATTGATGAATATAAAAAGTTTGCAGTTATTGCAGTTTTCGCAGGACATCCAGTTACACCATCTGATCAAGTAGATCAAGTTTGGCATTTACATTTAACCTATACTCAATCTTATTGGGATGATTTTTGCGAAATATTGGGTACACAACTAGATCATGGTCCTACTCGTGGTGGTGACAAGGAATATAATAAATTTAATAATTGGTATCTAAATACTGTAGCCAGTTACGAACAGTTTTTTGGAGAAACTCCACCCATAGATATTTGGCCAGCTTCTCATATTCGTTTTGATAAAGAAGCTAATTTTCAGCGTGTAGATACTCACAAAAATTGGGTTTTACCCAAACCTGTATTTAAGTTACCAAACATAAATATTTCTCGTTTTCTTCCCCAAAGATTGTATCTGGCATTTTTGTTTACCTTGACATTAATTCTCATCAATTCTCGGATTTTATTAGCATCAAATAATAGTAATTCCCAAAGTTTTCAAAGTTCTCAAAATTCCATAGGATTCTGGTTTTTCTTGATAGTAGTTGGTTCTGTGATCTTTGTGATATTTACATCTGCTAGAAGTGGTGGTGGTGGTAGCGGAGGAGATGGTGGCTGCGGTGGTGGCGGTTGCGGTAGTAGTGGTTGCGGTGGTGGAGGTTGTGGTGGTGGCGGAGGTTGTGGTGGTGGTGGCGGTTGCGGTGGTGGTGGTTAATCGTTTTCTAGGCTATTGATTTTTGTCTCACGCAGAGAAAAGGAAAATATGAATAAATTTTTGATGAGAAAAATTGGGTTTTCTTTAATAGCTGTATTAATGACAGTTCTGATTACATTTACTCATGCTGTTGCTCAGGAATTGCCATTTTATTGGGACTATATCAATGTTAACATCGACGTGCAAACAAACGGAGATATGTTAATCACAGAAACACAAAAATATGTATTCAAATCTGATCACTCAAATCAACGATATCGCTATATTCGTTTAGATAAAGTTGATGAAATTAAAGATGTAACAGTTGAAGAAAATAATCAAATTATTCCTAGTGAAACCGGAATTGAAAATCATCAATTTTGGATTCGTTGGCAACATCCATTAAAAGCACCAGAAACACATATATTTGTTTTGAAATATCGTTTAATTGGTGGATTACAAATTAATAATGATAATACTCAGGTTTCCTGGAAAGCGATTTTTGCAGATCGCCAAGCCCCAGTTCAAGCAGCAAAAGTTCAGGTACAATTACCGGAAGCTGTATCTGGTAAAGTCTTAGAATTTAAGAATTTTGGTACTGCGGCTACAGCCCGTCAAGTAAATCAGAAAACATTCGAGTTTGTTGCTAATCAGCCTATTCAACCACAAGAAAACTTAGAAGTTCAGATTACATTTCCTAGCAACATTCTCAATATCACTAAACCTAATTGGCAACAAGGTAACTTCTGGGACATTATAAGCTTTTTGTTTCGGATAATTATGATGATTTTGCTTGCGCCCTTAGCCATTGTTATAGGTTTATTTATACTGATGGTTGTTGTACAGATTGTTTTTTTCATAATACAATATATTGCTATGATGATTGTTATGGCAATCATGATAATAAGCAGCATTACCGGTAAATGAGGTACAGATGTTTATGATTCCTAGATTTATAGCAATCTCAAAAAAAATGGTATTATGTATCACGATTAAATTAACCTAATCAAATGGATGAATTAGAAGCAAAAATCCTGCAATTTATTCAAGAAACCTGTCAACATCCTAGCGGTAGTCTTGCCCGTCAAAAAGGACTCAATCAAATTATTTTACTGATTCAAAAAACAGGTAAATTATTGCGCGGAGTTGGTATACCTGATGCAGAAGAAGCTTTACAGGAAACTTGGTGGTTTTTTTGCCGAAATCTTTGTGAAGCGACTACTGCAAAAGAATCTTATAATCCTGAGAAAAGTAGCGTTATCACTTGGATTAATAATTACTTAAGTTATCGTTTACAAGATAAAAGAATCAATTATTATGAACAAAAAAATAAATTTGATTTATTCCTAGAAGACAATGAACAACAAATAGATCCTGCAAATTTAATTCCTGCACCACCAGAACCAAGACCAATATTAAATGAAATTCAAGAATGGTTAAAAACAAATTCTCTAGAACTACAACGTATTCATATAAGAGATCGTCCAGATGTTAATTGTTACGTTTTAATTGCCCGTCGTTTACCACCGGAAACATCTTGGATAGATTTATCTGTAGAGTTTGATATACCTGTAGCAACTCTGAGTAATTTCTATCAACGTCAATGCTTTCCCCGTCTCCTCAACTTTGGTAAATCCCAAGCTTATTTTGATAGCGAAGGTTACTTTGATATATAACAAGTCATGAATTATCCTACTGAACAACAAAGCATTTCTATTCCTATTTCCGCAAAGTTCCGAGATACAGCCTTACAATTTGCCCAAGAACAACCAAATCAACAAAAAGCTAAACTCGTATATCTGAATACTTTAGCTGTGCAAGTTGTAAATAATTATTTGCAAATGTTAGATATTTCTACAGCATTAGAAGCCAGCTATAGTTGGGATTGTTGGGGAAGAATGGGTGCAGATGTGGCAGATTTAGTATTAACTGGAATCGGACATTTAGAATGTAGATATATCAGAACAGGAGAAGAAGTTTGTTATATTCCTCCTGAAGTTTTGAATCATCGTTTTGGTTATGTGGTAGTTGAAATTAATCAAACTTGCCAAGAAGGTAAAATTAGAGGATTTTTACCCGAAGTTACCACAACGGAAATTAACCTAGAACAGTTACAAACATTAGAATTTTTCATAGAACATTACCATCAATTTTCGGGTGTTCAATTAAGACAATGGTTAGAGGGAATATATACATCTCAATGGCAAGGTATTGAGGAATTAGCTTTACAAAAAATCCCACAATTAGCCTTTCGTTCTTTAAAAGTGCGGGGATTTGAAATAGATACACCTAAAAAAGTTTGGCAAGTTATTGAACAATTATATCCTCAGCGCAGTTGGGAAAAAATCTTGCCATCAACATTATTACCTAATTCAGATGTAGAAGTAACGGATATTCTTGTTCATCTTTTACAAACTACCAACGATGAAGAAATTCGTTGGACTCTAGCAGAAGTGTTATGGACAATAGCACCAAATCATCCTGTAATTACTGCTAGACGAATTATGGATTTAGGAATGCAGTTAGCGGGAAATCCTGTAGCTTTAATGGTGGCTATTTTACCCAAACAAGATAAAAGTTTGGCTGTGCTTTTGCGGGTATATCCAATGGGAAATCAATCTTACTTACCAACAGGTTTAAAATTAGCAGGATTATATGAAAATGGAGAGCCATTTTTAGAAGTTCAAGCTAGACAACAAAGAGATAATTACATCCAATTAAAATTTTGTGCTGAATTAGGTGAAAAATTCCAAATTCGGGTTACTCTAAATAATGCAACTATTACAGAAAAGTTTGTCATTTGAACCAATACAGTTTAGTTAAGAAAATTGTAGGTTGGGTTGAACAACGTGAAACCCAACATTAGCGGTAGGAGAGTAAGAGTTGTTGGGTTTCGTTCCTTAACCCAACCTACATGGACTATTATAAAAAGTTTGTCATTTAACCAGACGAATCAATAAGGTAACAACAGTGGGTAAGCTGGTAATATTTGAAATTGGGGAAGGTAGTTTTGAAAAAGGGTTTCCTGTTAAAATCAGAATTGGGGAAGACGGTAAACCCCATTTCGCAGAAATTTCTGGTAGGTTTCCAGCAGATTTGGAAATTCCTCAAACTTATTATGAATGGCAATCAGCTTATTATAACTTACCTGGTAATTGGTTAATTACTGTTCCCGAAACGCAAATAACTAATGTATCTACTACTGAAGTTTGTGATACTGCTGCTCAAAAATTCCAATCTAGTTTTCATGATTGGTTAAATCAACCATCTGTAAGAAAGTTAGAAAGGCAATTTTTACAAAAAATTGGTGACTGGGATAATGTCCGTTTTATTTTAGAAACACAAGATTCACTGTTAAGAAGACTTCCTTGGCATTTATGGGAAATATTTCATACCAGTCATATTCAACCAGAGGTTGTGATTAGTTCAGAGTATAAACCATCAAAAATCCAATTAAAAAGTCCGGTGAAAATTCTGGCTATTTTAGGTAATAGTCAAGGAATTGATATTCAACCAGATTTACAAGCGTTGACAGCAAAATTACCAGGTGCAATTATTGAACCTTTGTTGCAACCTTCACGTCAAGAAATAGTAAATAAATTATGGCATCAATCTTGGGATATTTTATTTTTTGCTGGACATAGTTCTAGTAAAAAGGATGATGCTTGGGGAGAAATTCAAATTAATGAAAATGAAAGTTTATCACTTTTAGATTTACGTCATTCTCTGGGATATGCTCTTAAAAAAGGATTGAAATTAGCAATTTTTAATTCTTGTGATGGTTTAGGATTAGCACGCAATTTAGCTGATTTGCGAATTCCTTATATAATTGTGATGCGAGAACCTGTTCCTGATATTGTCGCTCAACATTTTCTAGAATATTTTCTCACAGTTTTTGCATCTGGTGAATCTTTATATACTTCTGTTCAACAAGCGCGTGTGCGTTTACAGGAAGAGTTAGAAAATCAATATCCTTGTGCTTCTTGGATACCTGTAATTTTTCAAAATCCAGCCGCAGCATTACTTAAATATCCCCAACCTCGTAATTTACAAAAGATAGCTTTACAGTCAATCATAGCTACGATGTTATTCGCAATCATTGGTGTTGTTTTTTGGCTGAGTTTAAAGGAAATCAAATTGCAAAATCGGTTTAGTTATGGGGAGAAAATATTATTTAGTTCGGTGACTAATTTAGATAAAGAAGAAGCTATAAAAGCATTTTGGTGGAAGAATTACAATCAAGCAATTAGAAGATTTACTACTTATTTACAGGAATATCCCCATGATCCAGAAGCGAAAATATATTTAGAAAATGCGAAGATAGGTAATAAAGAAGTAATCAAAATTGGTGTAGCTGTACCTATAGGTAATAATCCTCTTGTAGCGCAAGAAATTCTGCGAGGAGTTGCACAAGCGCAACAAGAGATAAATAATAATGGTGGGGTGAATAGTAAGTTTTTACAAATCCAAATTGCTAATGATGATAATAATCCAGAAATAGCAAAACAAATTGCTCAAAGATTTGTAAAAAATGCGGATATTTTAGCGGTAGTTGGTCATAATAGTAGTGATGCAAGTGTACCTGCTGCTGATATATATCAAGCTGGAAAGTTGGTGATGATTTCCCCAACTAGTAGCTCTACAAAATTAACAGATCGTCAAGATCGAACTCACGGTAATTATATTTTTAGGACTGTAATTAGTTTTAATGCTACTGCGGAAGCTCTGGCTGAATATGCCAAAAACACTAAAAACAGTAAGATTGTTATTTGTAGTGATTCTAAAGCCACAGATCAGTCTTTTGATCAAGCTTTTGTTAATGCTATGAATAGCAGAAACTTGGAATTAGTGAGTGAGATTAATTGTGATTTTGCCTCTGAAAATTTCCAAAGTGAGCAGATTATTCAAAAAGCAATTGAGCAAAATGTAAATACTATTCTGCTGAATCCTCAAGTTGACAGAATTAATCAAGCTCTTGAACTTGCTAAAAGTAATCAAGGCAAATTATTATTATTAGGAAATCCCAGTTTACAAACTCAAAAAACTATTGCGGCTGGTAATGCAGTTAATGGTATGATATTGGCAGTTCCTTGGCAAATTACTGTTGCCCAAAATCAACAATTTGTGCAGAATGCCAAACATCTTTGGGGTGAACAAAGTTTAATTACTTGGCGTACAGCTACGGCTTTTGATGCTACTAAAACAGTGGCTATTGCTATCCAAAAAAAAGGTAGTACGAGATTAGATATTGAAAAGGCTTTGATTAATAATTTTTCCTTTCCAGGTGCTACAGGTACAATCAAGTTTTTATCATGGGGCGATCGCACTGGTGATAGAATCGGTAAAGCTGTTTTAGTCCAAATACAACCAGATTCTAGTACAGGCACTGGCTACAACTTCGTAGCAAAATAGGTGATTTCTGATGTGTAGAGACGTTATAGCAGGTGCCAAGTGACAGAGTTGAAAGTCGGTTTGTGTGTAAGTTTTATCCTCTGTTGATGTCCTAACCACCTTGGCGGTTGCTATATATACATCACACATCTGGTGATAAATAATGTAGAGACGTTCCATGGAACGTCTCTACAAAGATTCTAGAAAATGCACATTTAATTCTTGAAGATGTTTAACATCGTCTACAGAGGTTGAAGGTAGCTGAATTATCTCAAATGATTACGCTGTAACCTTTTCACTTTCCAGACGAGCCAATCTTTCTGCTAGTAGTTGTTCTAAAGCAACTAGTGCTTTGGTGAAACCATCAATACCTTCTGAAAGTTTATCAGATGCCATGCGGTCAGCAGTGTGCATCTTATCAAAGGTGGCTTTATCAACGGAGATTTTTTCAAGAGACAAACCTGATACCTTAGCGGGGTCAAGTTTGCGGGGTAATTCGGCAACAGTATTTTGCAATTCTGTCAACAAACCTGGAGAAATAGTCAACAAATCACAACCAGCAAGTTCAGTAATTTCGCCGATGTTACGGAAGCTTGCGCCCATAACTTCAGTTTTGTAACCGAACTTTTTGTAGTAGTTATAGATTTTAGTGACTGATAATACACCTGGGTCTTCCGCTGCGGGGTAGTTGTCCCGTCCGGTATCTTTCTTGTACCAGTCAAGAATGCGACCAACGAAAGGAGAAATGAGAGTGATACCAGCTTCCGCGCAAGCGATCGCTTGATGCACACCAAATAGTAAAGTCAGATTACAGTGAATACCTTCTTTTTCCAGAATTTCCGCAGCCTTGATACCTTCCCAAGTAGCCGCAATTTTAATCAAAACGCGCTCTTTAGAAATACCAGCCGCTTTATATTGAGCAATCAAATCCCGTGCTTTAGCCAGAGTAGCTTCTGTATCGTAGGATAAACGAGCATCTACTTCAGTAGACACCCGACCGGGGATAATTTGCAAAATCTTCAAGCCAAAGGATACCGCCAAACTATCAAAAGCTAAAGAAACTACCTGTGATTGGGTAGCACCTGCACCCGCATCTTTCTTAGCTTTGAGTAAAGTTTGATCAACAATTTCCTGATATTCTGGCATTTGTGCCGCAGCGGTAATCAATGAGGGATTGGTGGTAGCATCTTGGGGCTTAAACTTGCCAATAGATTGGATATCACCTGTATCCGCTACTACTACGGTTACTGCCCGCAATTGTTCTAGTAAATTCTTAGGCATAACATACTCCATGATTTTTTTTGGTTTAGGATTTACCCAATCCCCAGTTATAAGGAAAATGCTGAAAACCCCTGAGAAACAGCAACACAGTTGCATATTTCGTGCTTTAGACAGGGGATGAAAGCTAGTGGCAGGATAAATCCTGCTTCGATGGTAGAATAGTATCAACAGGAACGGTAATCAACCTGTATAAAAACCCAACTGCTTAACAGCAATCTGTACCTTGACAATTGAAAATATAGGGTTCTATTCCATAGTTTTAGTTCCTTCCCAGGAATAGGTAAAATTTTCATGGGGACTAAACGACACAGAATTCAAACAAAACAAATTTTGGAGCAATCCAACTACCAAGGGGCATTTGGAAAGTTAACGCTTGAGGAGAGAACCACCTCTGTGTTAGATACCGCAAGGGGTCTAATGTAAGTGGACTCGTTGAACCAAGAATCTCCGTGTCTTTAGACCTGAGAGTGTCAATTAAACTCTTTCATCTTCCACACAATTCCGATTCTGGCAATTTTTCTTAACGATTGCCTAATTTTCCTGACTTGGCTTAGGCCTCAGCCCTATTTTAGATGCGTCATGCTGTAATTGGCTGTCCAATAGAATGCACTTTAATTAAACTAGTTGTTCCTGATTGACCAACTGGGATACCAGAGGTAATGACCACTTTATCACCGTCCTTGGCAAAACCCCCTTCCACAACGCTGTTGACGACTTTCATAAACATCTCTTCAGCACTATGTACAGGTGGAATCAGTAAAGGTTCCACACCCCAAGATAGTGCTAACTGACGGTAAGCAATAGCCTCTGAGGTAAGGGTAATAATCGGAGTCAGAGGACGATATTTAGAAATCAGTCTAGCTGTATTCCCAGAAGTGGTGTTACAGAGAATTGCTTTAGAACCGGTTTCATAAGCAATCCGACAAACTGCTTGGGCTACAGATTCGGTAACACTCAGACAACCGGCTTCATGATTCCAGGAATGTCTACTACCCGGTTTGAGCGCCGTTTCTGTTTGTACAGCGATATTGTGCATCATCTGCACAGCAGCAATAGGATATTCTCCCACAGCAGTTTCTCCAGACAGCATCACAGCATCCGTACCATCTAAGATAGAGTTAGCAACGTCGGTAGCCTCTGCGCGGGTGGGGTCCGGGGCGCTAATCATCGACTCTAACATTTGGGTAGCAGTAATTACCGGCTTACCAGCATGATTACAGCGACGAGTGATGTCTTTTTGAATTAAGGGGACTTCGTGAATTGGTACTTCCACTCCCAAATCGCCACGAGCGATCATAATTGCGTCAGCAGCATTGAGGATAGAATCTAGCTGTTCTACGGCTTCTGCGCGTTCGATTTTGGCAATGAGGCGGATTTTTGCACCAGCAGCTTCAATCATTCTTTTGGCAGGTTCGAGGTCTTGAGGCGATCGCACAAAAGAAACTGCCACCCAGTCTACACCCAACTGAATCCCAAACCGCAAATCCATTAAATCCTTTTCTGTAATCGAACTTACAGGTAAAGGAGTTGCGGGTAAATTCACACCTTTATGAGTCGAAACCAAACCCCCAGTATTGACATGAGCGCGAATTTTATCAGCATCACGACTCGTCACAGTCAACTTCACCCGACCATCATTAATTAAAATTGGTTCACCAGGACGCACCATAGCGAACAACGTTGGTAGCGGTAGAGGTAATTCATCAATAGTTTCACCCTTATCTTGCAACAGAAAAGTCACTTCGCTACCAGCTTCTAACATTAATCCTTCTGGTGGTAACTTCCCCAGACGGATTTTCGGACCACACAAATCTTGCATAATAGCGATCGGTCTTTGTAAGTCGCTACTAATGCGCCGCAAATGGTGAAAAGTTTGGGCGTGAGCCTCATAAGCCCCATGAGAAAAATTCAGCCGCGCCACATTCATTCCCGCCCTCACCAAAGCTTCTAGCTTTTCAGGTGTACAAGTAGCAGGACCAACAGTACAGATAATTTTAGTTCGACGCATAACAAAAGTAGGGAGTAACGGTAAAGTAGCGCACCCCGTTAAGCCCGTTTCACTTTAAGATTGATACAAATGGACAGACGCGGGGACGCGGGGATGGGGAGACGCGGGGACGTGGGGACGTGGGGACGTGGGGATGGGAAGAATAACCTTCTAACTCTTGCCTACTCCCAGTTCCCCATTCCTTATTCCCTTCTTAACTGTCACCTGTCACCTGTCCCCTGTCACCTAAATCAATCCTTCTTTCTGTGCCATTGACAACATCAAATCAACAACACGGTTGGAATAACCCCACTCGTTGTCATACCAGGAAACAACCTTAAAGAAATTGGAATTCAGTTCAATTCCTGCACCTGCATCGAAAATGCTAGAGTGGGCATCACCTTGAAAATCAGTAGATACTACCTCTTCATCTGTATATCCCAAAACACCTGCTAACTCACCAGCAGATGCTTTTTTCATCGCCGCACAGATTTCTTTGTAAGTAGTAGCTTTGGTAGTTTTGAAAGTTAAGTCAACCACCGAGACATCGGGTGTAGGAACTCGGAAAGCCATACCAGTTAACTTACCTTTCAACTCTGGTAACACCAAAGCCACCGCTTTCGCAGCACCTGTAGCTGAGGGAATAATATTTTGAGCCGCACCCCGTCCACCGCGCCAGTCTTTTTTGCTGGGGCCATCTACCGTGGGTTGGGTGGCTGTTGTCGCGTGAACTGTAGTCATTAACCCTTCAGCTAAACCGAAGTTATCATTAATAACTTTAGCAATAGGCGCTAAACAATTTGTAGTACAACTAGCATTGGAAACAATTAAATCCTTTGCTGGATCAAACAAATGATGATTTACACCCATCACCATTGTTTTTACTCGATCTGGTTCTTTGGTAGGTGCAGAAAGTATAACCCGCTTTGCACCCGCTTTGAGATGGTTTTCTGCACCAGCGTAATCTGTGAAAAGTCCTGTAGATTCCACAACATAATCTACACCCAATTTAGCCCAAGGCAATTCCGCCGGATTTCGCACCGACACACAAGGGATAAAATGACCATCAATGACCATTCCATCTTCTCTAGCTTCCACCTTACTTTTTAATCTACCGTGTGTAGAGTCGTACTTTAAAAGGTAAGCGAGATTATCAGGTGGAACTAAATCATTAATTCCTACAAACTCAATATTGGGGTTAGTAATACCAGCACGAAGTACCAACCGTCCAATACGACCAAATCCATTGATACCAACTTTCAACTTCGTCAAAATTAAACCTCCTGTTTTTGGAACTGCAACCAAGGATGATTGGCCGGGTTAATTCTAATCTGACTTAGCTGATCGTTACAGTCACAAAAGGCATAAAGCCGATTTAGCTGGCATATTTTAAGGTTTAGTTATTGGTCATTGATCATTAATCATTGGTCATTAGTGATTATTGGATACATCATTTAAATAACGGTGTATCTGTGTTAAAAATAAATCTGTTTATAATTTTACCTTTTACCTAACTTCCAATCTTCACCACCAGGTAATTGAATTAAAAGTTGAGCAATAGCGGCTGGTAACTCCTTAATAGAATGTGCATAAGTCAATTCTATAAATTTCAAAGCAGTAGAAATTACCTGATTTTTATCTACCATTTCTGCTAGTTGAAATTCATTATAAACTCCATTTAATACTTCTAAACTTGCATCAGCTATTGCTAGTTCAATTTCATCTTCTAACCAACTATCCCATTCATCTTGATTGATATAATAGGATTTTTTATTTTCTTTGAGATTTACTTTTTTAATTTCTATGAGCGAATTACGAATAGATGCAACCCAAGAATTAGTTAAGCGTTGTTCCACTTGATTCTTAATCAAATGAATTAACAGAATCCTTAAAAAGGCTTGGATATTCCGTAAAATAGCTTGTTTACTCATCCCCTCCAACTCATCCACAATAGCCAAAGCATCAGCATAACGTCCTGTTAAAATACTGTTTCTGAGGTCTATTAATTCCTGAGTCATATTTTATTACCTCTTAGCTTTTACCTAATTTCCAATCTTCACCACCGGGTAAATCACCTAAATATTCATCTATTGTATCAGGTAATTCTTTGATTTGATAGTTATAGGTAAATGTGAGTAATTCTGTAGCGGCTAATATTAATTGTTCATGATTTAAAAGTTGTGAAAGTTGTTTTCTAGTAAATTTACCATTCATCACTTCTAAAGCAGCATCAGCTATTGCTAATTCAATTTCTTCTTGTAACCAACTATCCCATTCATCTTGATTAATGTAATAGGATTTTTTGTTTTCTTTCAGATTAATATCTTGAATTTCCACCAGGGAGTTACGAATAGAAGCAACCCAGGAATTGGTTAACTGTTGTTCTATTTGATTTTTTATTAAATGTATTAACAGCACCTTGAGAAAAGATTTGATTTGTCGTAATATCGCTTTTTTACTCATCCCCTCTAACTCGTCAACAATAGCTAAAGCATCGTGATAACGTCCTGCTAAAATACTATTTCTGAGGTCTATTAATTCCTGTGTCATCTCTATGAACCTTGAATTTAAAACTTACTAATATCAATATAACAAAAATATCAAGAGGCAGATCCCCGACTTCTTCGAGAAGTCGGGGATCTTTAGCATCTAGGGTCTAATAAGTCCACTTCCAATCGCGGATTTCTGGCATATCTTCGCCGTGAGTCTCGATATAATGCTTATGTTCAATCAAAGTATCTTGTAATCTTTGCTTCACATAAGCAGCTTTAGAACCTAATTTTGGTACACGATCTATGACATCCATTACTAAGTGGAATCTATCTAAATCATTCATCACCACCATATCAAAAGGTGTTGTTGTTGTTCCTTCTTCTTTATAACCACGAACATGAAGATTTTTGTGGTTAGTATGACGATAGGTGAGACGATGAATTAACCAAGGATAACCATGAAAAGCAAAGATAATTGGTTTATCAGTTGTGAAAATAATGTCAAAATCTTTGCTGCTTAAACCGTGAGGATGTTCACTTTGTGGCTGTAGTTTCATCAAATTAACTACATTCACTACCCGCACTTTTAAATCTGGGAAGTTTTGGCGCAAAATATCTACTGCTGCTAGAGTTTCCAAAGTAGGAATATCCCCAGCACAAGCCATAACTACATCAGGTTCACCATCTAAATCACTGCTCGCCCATTCCCAAATTCCTAAACCTTTAGTACAGTGTTTAATGGCTGCATCCATGTCTAAATATTGTAATGCAGGTTGTTTGCCGGCAACAATAACATTGACATAATGACGACTTCTTAAACAATGGTCAGTAACAGATAGCAAAGTATTAGCATCAGGTGGCAGATAGACGCGAACAATCTCGGCTTTTTTGTTAATTACGTGGTCAATAAAACCGGGGTCTTGGTGTGAAAAACCGTTGTGGTCTTGTCGCCAAACATGGGAAGTGAGAAGATAATTTAATGATGCAATTGGTCTTCTCCAGGGAATTTCCAGAGTTGTTTTTAACCATTTGGCGTGTTGGTTAAACATCGAATCAATGATGTGAATAAATGCTTCATAACAGGAGAAGAAACCATGACGACCTGTAAGCAGATATCCTTCTAACCATCCTTGACAATTGGTTTCACTAAGCATTTCCATGACTCGACCACTTGCTGATAAATGGTCATCTTCCGGGAGAGTTTCGGCTACCCAAGTGCGGCCTGTGACTTCTAATACTGGATCAAGACGATTTGATGCGGTTTCGTCAGGACCAAAAACTCGGAAGTTGCGGCTTTCTTCATTGAGTTTCATGATATCCCGCAGGAACTTACCACTAACTTTAGTAGCTTCTGCGATCGCTTTCCCAGGAGAAGGAACAGCTACAGCATAATCTTCAAATTCGGGCATAATCAAGTCACGCAGCAATATACCGCCGTTGGTGTGGGGGTTGTCTCCCATGCGACGTTGACCTTGGGGTGCTAGTTCTGCAAGTTCAGGAATTAGTGTACCGTTAACATCAAAGAGTTCTTCTGGTTTGTAACTCTTCATCCAGTCTTCGAGGAGTTGCAGATGTTCTGGATTACCAACTACATTACCAAAGGGGACTTGATGCGATCGCCAATAATCTTCTGTTTTCTTCCCGTCAACTTCTTTCGGCCCAGTCCAACCTTTAGGAGTCCGCAAAATAATCATCGGCCATTGCGGGCGTTCTTTGAAACCATGTACCCGCGCTTCTCTTTGGATACCTTGAATTTCTTGAATGATTGTATCTAAAGTTGCCGCCATTTTTTGGTGAACTTCAGCAGGATCTGAACCTTCCACAAAGTAAGGTTTATAGCCATAGCCGATAAACAAGCTTTCTAATTCATCATGAGGTATCCGTGCTAATACTGTAGGATTGGCAATTTTATACCCATTCAAATGCAGAATTGGTAAAACCGCACCATCAGTAACAGGGTTGAGGAATTTGTTAGAATGCCAACTGGTAGCTAATGCGCCAGTTTCTGCTTCTCCGTCACCAACAACCGCAGCGACGATTAAATCAGGGTTGTCAAAAACAGCACCAAAGGCGTGTACCAAAGCATAACCGAGTTCTCCCCCTTCATGGATAGAACCGGGGGTTTCGGGTGCGACGTGGCTGGGAATACCACCAGGGAAGGAGAATTGTTTGAACAGTTTTTGCATTCCTCCAGCATCTTGGGTGATGTTGGGGTAATATTCGCTATATGTTCCTTCTAAGTAAGTGTTGGCGACAAGTCCGGGTCCACCGTGTCCGGGTCCAGCTATGTATATGGTGCTGAGGTCGTATTTTTTAATGACTCTGTTCAGGTGGGCGTAAATCAAGTTTAGCCCTGGGGTAGTTCCCCAATGTCCTAATAGTCTGGGTTTGACGTGTTCTTGTTTGAGTGGTTCTTTCAGTAGGGGGTTGTCGAGGAGGTATATTTGTCCGACTGAGAGATAGTTGGCTGCACGCCAATAAGCATTGATTTTCTGTAGTTCTGTATCTGATAATGGCTTGATTTGTGGAGTGCTGGCTAATGTCATTTGAAACTCCGGTAAGAGGTAGTTACACCAATGTCAGTGTAATGCTTTGCTATTGCTGTGTCATCTTACCTATGATTAGTTTTTCTGGGGGGAAGTTACATATTTTTTTTATCTCACGCAGAGGCGCTGTGTTTATTAGGCGTTTGCGTAGCCTGTCATAATTATTCATGAGTTTTTATCTTAACTTATTGACTTTTATTCCTAAAACCTCTAAATTCATTTATGGAAATAGTTGAAACTAATTTGCAAAAATACTGGGAATTATTCTTAATGAAAAGTCAGAAAATGAGTGTGAGCAAAAAAGGCTTATTATTGGGTGCTAGTGGGGCATTTGCAGCCCTCACAGGTTTTTTTGTCAGCACCTTGGGGGGAATGCAAGCCACAGTGGCTAACCCCAATTTGAATCAACCAACACCACGCTTACTTGCCCAAAAACTCAAAACTTTAACAATAGTTTTTCCTAGTCGTTCTGATTCTACAGATTTGCAAACTAAAGCCAACGCTGTAGGTAGCTTTTTGTCAAAAGAATTGGGAATTCCTGTCAAAGCCCAGATCGGTGATGATACAGCAGCAGTGGAAGCATTGAGAGCAAATCGCGCTGATGTGGCTTTCTTGAGTAGTCGTCCCGCTTTGAAAGCTGAACAATTGGCAAATGCTCGTATGTACTTAGCTGAAGTTCGTGCCAATTATTCTGGTAGATTTACTTACGACTCCATATTTGTTGTCCCCGCAAACAGCCAACTGAAAAGTAAGACTACCCCAAAAGCAACTTTAGAACAACTGCGGGGTAAAAAAATGGCTTTTACTTCTCCTACATCCGGTTCTGGGTTTATTTTCCCCGTGGGTGAGTTGGTAAAGCGGGGTTTTGTGCCTAATAAAGACCGCATGGATGGTTTCTTTGGTCAAATTACCTACGGTGGTAATTACAGCAAAGCTTTAGATGCGGTAGTTCGCGGTCAAGCAGATGTGGCTGTTGTATCAGAATATGCTCTGTTCCCTCCCTATATCTCCGCTGAAGACAGAAGTAAGTTAAGAGTTCTGCATAAAGTTTCTGGTGTTCCTGCTCATGGTATTGCTATTGATGATGATGTTCCAGTAGTAATGCGGGAAAAAATTATTAATGCTCTCCTGAAGTTAAACAAGCCAGAAAATAACGCCATGTTCAAGAGCTTGTATAATTCTACAGAATTGGTCAGAGTTGATCACAATCGTCACCTCAAACCTGTCCGCGAAGCCCTCAAAAATGTAGGTATGGAACCATAATTAAGAAGGGGTAAAGCGCAATGCTCAACCCCTAAAATAATTACTCCCTAAGTCAAATTACCAATTACTAATTAACTGATACCAGCGTGAAACTGATTGAATGTCATAATTTAGAGACAGCTTATACTGCATCTTTGAACCGTCCCATCCTCAATGATATTAATCTTGATATACATCAAGGTGAGTTTGTGGTGTTATTGGGACTCAATGGTGCTGGTAAGTCTACATTATTGCGATCGCTGGTAGGGTTAGTGCCATTGGTACAGGGAGAAATTCACATTAATCATCTACAAATGACCCCCCAAACATTGCCGAAAATTCGCCGAGATATTGCCATGTTATTTCAAGGTGGTGGACTAATTCGCCAATTATCAGCAATTGAAAATGTTTTGTGTGGTCGTTTGGGTGTGAGAACAACTGCACAAACTTTGTTTGGTTTTCCTAAACGCGATCGCATTCTTGCTCAAGAATTATTAGAACAATTGGGTTTAAAAGATAAAATATATCAAAAAACCAGTCAACTCAGCGGAGGACAGCAACAAAGAGTAGCGATCGCTCGTGCTTTAATTCAATCCCCACAAATACTGTTAGCAGATGAACCTATTACCGGTTTAGATGTAGTTGCATCCCAACAAGTGATGGAAACTTTATCTCAACTCAATACCCAGCAAGGCTTAACTATTATTGCAGTTTTACATGATTTAGGCATCGCCGCAGCATACGCTCACCGAGCTATAGTTTTAGATGCGGGACGTATTATTTATGATGGAAATTGTGATAATCTACAAGAAAAATTTGCCCAGGTTTTAAGTTATTAGAAATATAGCCTTGGACAGGGTGGTTAGTACATCAATTGATAATATAACTCCCACTAAAAAACATTTTACTCCTGACTCCTGTACGGGCGAACGGCCGTTCGCCCCTTCTGACTCCTGACAAAAACCTTATGAAAAAATCTGTTAAACCACAATTACTACATAATTACTCTTGGTTAATTAATCTAGCCATTCTATTCTTAATAATAGGGGTTTATATTTGGGCTTTACAAGGCTTACAAGTTGATTTTAATCTACTAAAAGATAGCTGGCCTTATATAATTGATTTTATTGTCAGGTTATTTCCCCCAGATTGGAAAGTTGTAGATATAGCAATTAAGGCATTAATTGAAACTGTGCAAATGTCACTGTGGGGAACTTCTATTGGTGCTATTCTCTCCCTACCAATTGCGATCGCTAGTGCTAATAATATTGCTCCCCTCTGGTTACGCTGGTTAGCAAATTTACTGCAAAATGCCGTTCGTTCCGTTCCCTCTATTATCCTGGGTTTAATCTTCGTTGCCGCTACAGGCTTAGGCGCACCCGCCGGAACTTTAGCATTATCAATCTATACTATTGGCTACCTTGCTAAATTTTATCAACAAGCAATTGAAGACGTAGATTCTCGTTCTTTAGAATCTTTACAAGTTGTTGGTGCATCGAGAATCCAAATAGCCCAATATGGAATATTACCCCAAGTATTACCCTTGGGATTAGGTTATACTTTTTGGATGTTTGAGTACAATATCCGTGCAGCTTCTGTACTTGGTGTAGTTGGTGCAGGTGGAATTGGTTTTCAGTTAAAAAGTTATATAGATGGTTTTGAGTATAATAAAGCCACAACTATGATGTTAGTGCTTTTGGTGGTGGTGACGCTAATTGATATTTTTAGTAGCAAATTACGTCGTTATTTGGATTCAATGTAGAGTTATCTTTAATATTTTTGTGGTGGGATGTTAGAGATTTTTTTTATGTCACGCAGAGGAGGAGGAGTTAAGTATTTAAGCATCTTTAAAAAAGACAGCAGGAGAAATATGAAAGAATTTAGCTAGTTTTTCTATGTGATTTACTGTCATTTGTTGCTTTCCACTGAAAATGTCAGATAAAACTGTTTCTTGTTCAAAAATTGGTATTAAATCTTGGGGTTGTAAATTTAATTCTTCAAGTAATACTTTTAATAATTCGCTTCCATAAATATCAGCTACAGGATAATGTTCTTCTTCATATTCAGATACTACCAATCCTAATAGATGAAGATAATCTCGTTCGTCAGGAGTTAGCCTTTCTTGATCTAGTAAGGAATCAATGATATTTTGAGTGGTAGCTAGTTCTTCCTCTGATGTAATTTTGCGGGGAGGAAAAGCGGTAATCAATTCTAGATAGGTTTTAGGTGTACCAAGGGTCTTGTTTCCAATTTTGTTTGTCATATTCTGCATGGGTAAGGATATGGCGAATATAAACTTTTGCTGATAATGTGCATATCTAGAAGTTAAGCAATTTTTTGATAAACAACATTAATTTTAGGTTGAGATGTTTCTGTTTCTTGAGTGTCAAATAAATTAGCGTCAACTTCAATATAATCATTTAAAACATTAACAGGTAATAATTCTGTTAAACCTAAAATATCTACAGAATAACCATCCCTGATAAAAATAGTAATAATTTCTTGAGTATTTTTAACTAAAGTAGCTTCTAAATCTATGACTTGTCCTTCCTCCTGTAAAAGTTGTAAAAAATCTGGAGAAGAAATAGTGATATTTTCTTGATTATTCAAAATAGATGTTAAACGATTTCCTAATAATTCTGTTGCATCTATTTCAGTAATCAGCCATTGTGATTCAGGAGAGGTTTTAGCTAGATCATCAACAATAATATAAACACGATTTTCTATTTTTTCTTCTGGTTGAATAACTAGGGTAAAAGCCGATTTTTGGAAGTTATTCATAGAGGTTGTGGTTGTTTACTACTGAAACTAACCAGCAATCACCTTTTTATCAAGACGTTCAGCCAGCCATAATTTAATAATAGAATCAGAAGTTACACCTAAACGTTTGGCTTCTTGTTCTAATGCTTCTATCATCCACACAGGAAAATCAATATTCACTCTTTTTTGTTCATAACCGGGACGACGTGCTTGAGATAGGTCTAAAAACTCAGTGATATCTTCATCATTATCAAATTTAGTATCAAATTCTTCAGCTTTCATAAATTTTTACCTCTTCAGTACGAGAACGACGAACAGAAATAATCCTTATTTTATCACTACGATAGGTAATGACTGCTGACCAATGTTTATCGGATAGTACCAATCATAGAATGTTGCTTTTATAACCCTGTCTCTGTATATCATAACTCAGAGATCCCCGACTTCTTCAAGAAGTCGGGGATCTGAAAAATTTACTGATTATTATTAAATCGGAAGAATTACAAATTAACACTTTACCAAAAAACGAAAAATGCAAATTGTTAAACGCAATATTGAATTAAGAGTAGATGATAGTTTAATGCGGGTTTATGTCGCATCTCCTAAACCAGAGGGTAAATATCCAGGAATTGTTTTTTACAGTGATATTTATCAATTAGGTGATGCCATAATTCGGTTAGTTAATTATTTAGCTGGGTTTGGTTATGTTGTCGCAGCACCGGAAATTTTTCACCGGATAGAACCTGTGGGTTCAGTAATTGAACCTAATGATCTTGGCAGAATGCGCGGTAATGATGATGCACGACGGACGTTAATTTCTGAATATGATGCTGATACTCGTGCTGTCATTGATTTTCTCAAACATGACAGTTCAGTTATTGCTGATAAAATCGGAACATTGGGTTTTTGTATTGGTGGACATTTAGCTTTTCGTGCTGCTTTTGAAAGTGAAATTGAAGCCGCTATTTGTTGTTATCCTACAGGTATTCCTAGCGGTAAATTAGGTAAAGGTGTCGCAGATACTATTCACAGAGTTAATGAAATTAAAGAGGAAATGTTGTTAATTTTTGGTACTCAAGATCCGCATATTTCTGAACATGACAGACATACAATAATTAATGCTTTAGAAAATGCTAAAGTACCTCATCAACTTTTCTGTTATGAAGCGGAACATACTTTTATGAGAGATGATGGTTATCGTTTTGATGCTGTTGCGGCTACTTCAGCTTGGAGGGAAATTATCGCTTTTTTGGAGAGGAAGTTTAAAAGGTAATCATAAACATAATTGTAGGTTGGGTTGACGTTAGGAAACCCAACATTTACAGATTTTTGTTGGGTTGCGCTGTCGCTTAACCCAACCTACAATTATCTAATCATTAATTGACAACAAACCGGGGGGAGGAGTGATTTCAACTCGACGGGTTTCTAAATCGACAACAGGAACAATTTCCATAACAAAAGGAATTAAAACATTTTTTCGTTCTTTTTCTGTTGTTGGTTCTTCGTCATTAGCTGCAAAAGCTGGATCTAATTGTACTTCTAATAAATCATGACCTGAAGGTAATAAATCCACCACCGTTCCTACAAATTCCCCCGATTCCTGCATAAAGACTTGCAATCCTATCAAGTCTAAAACATGAAATTCACCTTCGTCTAATTCTGGGCGATCGCTAATTGGCACAAAAAATCGACAATCACGCATATTTTCAGCAGCAGTGCGATCGCTTACTCCCTTCAATTTAATCACATAAAGATTCTTATTCTCAATATACCGCCCATCTAATAACTCTACCTGTTGCAGTTCTGTTTCTCCTGGACGTAATAACCAGCGTGTTCCCGGTTCCTCAAAGCGTTCGGGAAAATCAGTATTAGGATAAACCCGCAACTCCCCAGTTAAACCTTGAGGAGAGACAATTTTACCAATTTCCAACCAATCATCAAGATTAGGGCTTGGTTGAGAACGGGGTTTCTCAGCCCTTACAGCACTAGGAACAGATGCTTTTTGAACCTTCCCCGGCTGTTCCCCCGCTTCCCTACTTCCTTGCTTTTTCTTCTTCGCGTTCTTCGTGCCTTCGCGGTTCATTTCTCTTACACACTCACAGGCGCAACTTGATAAACTCGTTCAGCAACCTTAGCTAAACGCTGCATACCGATAGTAATATCCTCATCACTACCAGTTAAACTAATTCGCAGACATTGATGCTTGTGTTCCCACTCTTCTTTTAAACCAGGGAAGAAACTACTACCAGGAACAACAATCACACCCACCTTCTTTAATTCCTGGTAAAATTCCCAATCAGTCATAGGTAAATCTTGCAACCACAACCACCCAAAAATTGCTCCTTCACCACGATGTAAAAACCAAGGTAAATTTTTGGGCATTGCTGCTTCTAAAGTGCTTTCTAACACATCAAACTTTTTCTGGTAGAAAGGACGAATTACATTTTCAGCAATATTCGCTAATGTACCTGATTCTATCGCTCTGGCTGCGATCGCTTGACCATAACGAGAAGAATGAATTCCCACATTGGTTTGGAAACATTCCAAAACCTGAATTAGCTTTTCATCTCCAATCGCTACCCCAATGCGTTCCCCCGGCAAACCCGCTTTTGATAAACTCATACAATGCAGGATATTTTCCCCAAATACCGGAGTCATTTCTGTGAAATTCAACGCTGGGAAAGGAGGTGCATAAGCTGAGTCTATAAACACAGGTACATCATAAGGTGCAGCTAAAGCCGCAATTTTATGAACTTCATCATTAGTTAAAACATTACCCGTAGGATTACAAGGACGGGAGAAAATCACACAACCAGTATTTTCCGTAATCGAAAGTTGGTTAAAATCAGGACGATATTTAAATCTGTGTGCGGCTGCATCAATATCTAAAGTAGGCTTGTAAGCTACCAAGGCTTCTGGGAATAAACAAACACCACCATAGCCAGTATAATCTGGACTTAATGGCAGCACAATTTCTTTTAAACTGCCGTTTTCAGTATATCCACCAAAAGCATTAGCTGCGTAAAAATAGATAGTTTGACTACCCGCAGTGATTAAAATATTCCGCTCAGTTAAACTTAACCCATAACGCTGGTTAAAATCCTTGACAATTGCGTCAATTAATGGTGAATAACCTTGACTAGAACCATAACGACAAACAACTTCACCATATTCAGAACTAGCTAATAAATCTGCCGTGCAATCCCGCCATAACTGTTCTACCTCTGGTAAAATCAACGGATTGCCAGCACTCAAATTATATAATTCCTGTCCCTTACTTGCTCTGAGGGTTTCGTTAATATCTTTCATAATCGCTCTCACGCCAGTTAAGTTGGACATTTGAGCGCCAATTTTAGTAAGGGCAGGTTTCATAGGCTTTTTTACAGACTTAAATAATCGCAAAAGTGGATAGTTGATTGAGTGATTGCAGCTAATACCAAGTTTATTATAGTTGCCAAAACAGCCAATCCCTTTAACCAATCTAAACCAGTGAATGCGATTTTAACAAAATCTGGTAATTAATAAAGCCCCACTTGTGAGGGTGGGGGATTTCTCTTGTAATAGGTACTAATGTACTATACATAGAATCACTTGACAAGCAATTATTGAAAATATTCCTCTCTGAGACTCTGCGCCTCTGCGTAAGATAAAATTACGTAAATCCTAACAAATACGGAGAACTATATCTTGGAAGTCAAAGCAGCAGTAGCTTACAGCGCAGGTAAACCCCTAACTATCGAAACCGTACAATTAGCAGCACCACAAGCTGGAGAAGTATTAATTGAGATTAAAGCCAGTGGAGTTTGTCATACTGATGCTTTTACCCTTTCTGGTAATGATCCTGAAGGCTTATTTCCGGCAATTTTAGGACATGAAGGGGCTGGTATAGTTGTAGAAGTGGGGACTGATGTCAAGAGTGTAAAACCTGGAGATCATGTAATTCCTTTATACACGCCTGAATGTCGGCAATGTGATTATTGCTTAAGCTTCAAAACTAACCTTTGTCAAGCAATTCGCGGCACACAAGGACGGGGTTTAATGCCAGATGGTACTAGCCGTTTTAGTATCGGTGGCGACATGATTCACCATTATATGGGTACATCCACTTTCGCTAATTATACGGTATTACCAGAAATCGCCGTTGCTAAAATTCGGGAAGATGCCCCCTTCGACAAAGTTTGTTATATCGGTTGTGGTGTCACAACAGGTATAGGTGCGGTGATATATACAGCTAAAGTAGAAGCAGGCGCAAATGTGGTAGTTTTCGGTTTGGGTGGGATTGGTTTAAACGTCATCCAAGGGGCGCGAATGGTGGGCGCAAATATGATTATTGGTGTCGATATTAATCCCAAAAAACGGGCTTTAGCTGAAAAATTTGGCATGACACATTTTGTCAATCCTAATGAAGTTGCAGGTGATTTAGTTCCTTATTTAGTAGATTTAACAAAAGGTGGTGCTGACTATTCTTTTGAATGTATTGGTAATGTCGATATCATGCGTCAAGCATTGGAATGTTGTCATAAAGGTTGGGGTGTCAGTGTCATTATTGGAGTTGCTGGTGCGGGTAAGGAAATCAGCACTCGTCCCTTTCAATTAGTGACTGGTAGGGTTTGGAAAGGTTCGGCTTTTGGTGGTGCAAGGGGGCGGACTGATGTACCAAAAATAGTAGATTGGTATATGGATGGTAAAATTAATATTGATGATTTGATTACTCATGTGATGCCGATTGAAAGGATTAATGATGCTTTCGATTTGATGCACAAAGGGGAATCTATTCGGAGTGTGGTGACTTTTTAGGTTTTATGTCTCACGCAAAGGCGCAAAGGCGCAAAGGAAGAAAGGAGTTATAATTAATTCAAGTTTGCTAGGTTTGAATTATGCAGTCACCAAGGGCGAAAGAATCGGCAGTAAACTTGAATGATAATCTTTATGAAAGCGATATTCACTCACCTCGCCCACTGCTTTAATATATAATCGTAAAAAGCTTTTTTATCTACTTGATCCATAGCATAAATTTTTCTGCCACCGGCGACTACTTTTGTTCGCCCTTGACTCACACCACTAGTGACAATTTCTGTTTCCCATTCTTGCAATTGATAAAATTCTGGATGTCCGAGATAAGCAGTTGCTAGAACATCCCAAAAGTAATAATCTTGGGGAATAACTAAAGCATAACATTGTCCAGCTAAATCAGAAATAGGATAATGTCGTTGTTTCCCCATTTTCTGCACTAACTCTGATGTGACAGGTACATTGTTAGTTAAATCCAAAGGACACATAATAATTTCAATTTGGGTTTCCCATACCCGCGCTGCTGAAACTGCATCCCAATAAACGTTCCATTCGGCAGAACCATCTTGTCCTACTTCGATACTTTTTTCCACATTACCAGGAACATTTAATGCACCACCCATCCAAATAATCTTTTCAATCTTGGTTTCAATTTCTGGTGCTATATCTAATGCAGTTGCTATTGTTGTTAAAGGTCCTGTTACCATCAATGTTACAGGTTCCGGTGCTTCTCGCAATACCCGCACCATAAAATCTTGCCCTGTTTCTGCAACCAAAGTCGTGATTATATTTTCCTGTTGATTGAGAATTGGTAAATGATCAACAATCACAGAATCACGACGATAAAGACGAGGGAAAGGATTAATTCCGCGCACCGTACTTTCTGCAACCGGAATGTGAGAGAATTTCATTAAATCTATAATTTTTCTAGTTGCGCTAACAGCGGGTTGAATATAGCAATCTGCTGGAGTAACGACAATACCAAGAAGTTGGATATGTTCCATTGTCAATAACAGCATAGTTGCTAAATAATCATCTACACCGCCATCATGATCCATTAACACAAGTTGTTTTTTCATATTGAGGAGAATTTACAAATGGACGAATTTATGCAAGCTGCCATTAGGGAAGCACAACAAGGTAGGCAAGAAGGAGGAATTCCCATTGGTTCTATTCTAGTCAAAGATGGTAAAATTCTCGGCAGAGGACACAACAAACGTGTGCAAGATGGTGATCCTGTTACCCATGCGGAAATTGATTGTCTTCGCAATGCTGGCAGAATTGGCAGCTATAGAGGTACAACATTATATTCAACTTTAATGCCTTGCTATTTGTGTGCTGGTGCTGTGGTACAATTTGGCATTAAAAAAGTAATCGCTGGAGAATCAAAAACTTTTCCGGGTGCGAAAGAGTTTATGGTTTCTCACGGTGTGGAAGTTATAGATTTGAATTTGCATGAATGCGAACAAATGATGAGTGAATTTATTCAAGAAAAACCCGAATTATGGAATGAGGATATTGGGAAATAAACATATTTCATAAAATCCCTTTTTCTTTTAAGAAATTATCAAAAGTCACTCGTTCAGGAAGTGATGTTTGTGCGCCTCTTTTTGTAGTTGCTAAAGCCCCTGCTGCTGCACCCCAAACTACTGCTGTTCGTAAAGGTAGTTTTTGAAAAAGTGCTGCTGCTAAACCACTATTAAAAGCGTCACCAGCGGCAACGGTATCAACTGCATGAACTGGGAAAGCAGGTGTAAAGAAAGCTTCTTCAGCATTGGCACAATAAACACCTTTTGCACCCAATTTTATCACTGCACACTTTACTCCCCGTTGCAGTAAAATACCTGCGGCTTTTGCGGCTGTCTCTTCTCCATTTACAGGAAAACCCACCAACTTTTCTGCTTCTAGTTCATTGGGTGTGATAATATCAATTAAGGGGTAAAGTTCATCTGGAAAATGAGTTTGTGCCGGTGCAGGATCGAGAATGACGCTAATATTGGCATTTCTCGCCGCTTTGGCAGCAGCAACTACTGTATTGATGGGAATTTCCAATTGTAAAAGTATTGCGGTTGCTTCTGGTAATAAATGGGATAATCTTTCTACATCTTCATCATTTACGCGCCCATTTGCACCGGGAATAATAATAATTTGATTTTCTCCACTATCCTCAACCGTGATGATAGCAATTCCCGAATTAATGTTTTTATCTATGAAGATATTTGCAGTTTTTAAGCCTGATGATTGCAAATTTTCAATTAATTCTACACCGAACGTATCCCCACCTACACGCCCTACTATATGGGTAGGAATTCCCAATTTTGCCAGTGCTACGGCTTGATTTGCACCTTTACCTCCAGGTGTTGTCAAAAAATCTTTCCCCGTTAGTGTTTCTCCGGGAACTGGTAAGCAAGGTGTTGTGACTACTAAGTCTATATTGATACTGCCGAATACGATAATGGTCATCATAGTGGTTTAATTGGCAAAGATATTAGTACACATTTACTAAAATATGGTACTCTAGTATTAATGATAAATTGCTATCAGTACGCGTTCTTTGGTATTCCCTCGGTTGGTTACTGGGGGATTTTTATCGAATAGAATTCAGGAGTCAGGAGTCAGGAGTCAGGAGGAAGAATTAGAAGCATTAACTGCTATAAATGGCGAATAATGTGGCAAGGATTACCCGCAGCGACGACATTTGCAGGTATATCTTTAATGACTACACTACCTGCCCCAATGGTAGTATTATCACCAATGGTGACACCTGGACAAATAATTACACCACCACCTATCCAGACATTATTACCAATTTTAATTGGTGCAGTTAGTTCTCTACCCGTTAGTCGAGTTTCTGGGTCTGTGGGATGATAAGCTGTGTAAATCTGCACGTAAGGAGCTATTAACACATTTTCGCCAATATGAACTGTATTGCAATCTAAAATTACACAACCATAGTTTATGTATAAGTTATTGCCAGCGTAAATATTACCGCCATAGTCGCAGTGGAAAGGTGGAATAATTTTGATTTTTTCTCCTATTTCCGCAAATAAGTCTTGTAAAATTTGCTGTCGCTGCTGTTGTTGTTCTGCGGTTGTTGAGTTGTACATTTGCAGTAGACGACTAGCACGCTGACTTTCAGCAACTAATTCCGCATCTTCTGATAAATATAACTCTCCTGCCAGCATTTTTTGTTTTTCTGTTTATTCCATGACATGGTAGTTAATTAGACTTGCTTCGTGTTAACTCAATGCTAATTTTGCCACTAAAGTCAGGTATGGGTGCAGCGGGTTTACTGAGAATGACTTGTACTTGATTAATACCATCGCTATCTTCTAAAATACTATCTGCGATCGCACCTGCTAATCTCTCTACCAATGCAAATTTTGAGGTTTTGACTAAATTTTGAATTAAACTAATTGTGCGACGATAATCTATTGTATCTTCAATATTATCTGTGTTAGCGGGTTGAGAAAGATCTAACCATAATCTCACATCTACCTCAAACCATTGTCCTAATACCTGTTCTTCTGGTAAAAACCCAGTATAGCCGTAGCAGCGAATTCCTGTTAAATGAATAGAGTCCATAAATTAATGATAGGTGACTGGTGATAATTTTACCTAATTAGCAATTACTTAATAAATGCAACTTAGTTTTTATAATCTTAATCAACTTTGGTCTTATGTATTAACGGAAACCCTAAAACGCTTGGGTTTAAATTGTGCTGTTATTTGTCCTGGTTCTCGTTCTACACCTTTAACTTTAGCATTTGTCCAGCAAACGCCGGCAATTGAAGCTATTCCGATTTTAGATGAACGTTCTGCGGCTTTTTTTGCATTGGGACAAGCTAAAGTAACGGCAAAACCTGTAGTATTAGTTTGTACTTCGGGAACAGCGGGAGCAAATTTTTACCCTGCGGTAATTGAAGCTAGAGAAAGTCGTGTACCTTTATTAATTTTAACCACTGATAGACCAGCAGAATTACGAGATTGTCATTCTGGCCAAACTATCGACCAAGTAAAATTATACGGTAATTATCCCAATTGGCAAACCGAGTTAGCCACACCTGTTGCTGAGATAGAAATGTTAAGTTATCTCAGACAAACGATAATTTATGCTTGGGAACGTTGTCAATTTCCCAATGGGGGAACAGTGCATCTAAATATACCATTTCGTGATCCGCTTGCGCCAGTTCCTGATGGTATAAATTTTACCTTAGATGTTGAAGATTTCTTCTCTGGAATAGTATCGACTCCATTACCAATTACCCATTACCAGCTACCGATTACCCATCACCAAAAAGGTATTATTATTGCTGGTGTAGCTCAACCACAAGCACCTGAAGAATATTGTAGAGCGATCGCACAACTTTCTCAATCTCTCCAATGGCCTGTTTTAGCAGAAGGACTTTCCCCAGTTAGAAATTACGCAGATTTAAATCCCTATTTAATTTCTACCTACGATATCATTTTACGTAATCAGCGACTTGCTGAAGAATTAACACCAGAAATGGTAATTCAAATCGGAGAAATGCCTACAAGCAAAGAATTGCGTAATTGGTTAATTGCTACTAAACCTCAACGTTGGATAATTGATAGTTGCGATCAAAATTTAGATTCTTTACATGGGAAAACTACACATTTAAGAACATCGATAGAGTATTTAAAGACTGAAAATTGGAAACTAGGAAATGAGAACTTAGAATATTTACAAAAATGGTGTGATATAGAAGCAAAAGTTAGAAAAAATATTGATGTTAATTTTGGAAAGATGGAAGAATTAATTGAAAGTAAAGCAGCTTGGTTAATTTCGCAAATTATCCCAGATGAAACACCGCTATTTATTGCTAATAGTATGCCTGTGCGAGATGTGGAATTTTTCTGGAAACCAAATAATTTAAGAATCAAACCTTATTTTAATCGAGGTGCAAATGGAATTGATGGTACACTTTCCACAGCTTTAGGAATATCACATTATCAAAGAAGTAGTGTAATATTAACAGGAGATTTATCTCTATTACATGATACAAATGGTTTTTTAATTAGAAATAAATTTATTGGACATCTGACAATTATCTTAATTAATAACAATGGTGGAGGCATATTTGAAATGTTACCAATTTCCAAATTTGATCCACCTTTTGAAGAGTTTTTTGCCACTCCACAAGATATTAATTTTGCTCAGTTATGCGCTACTTATAATGTACAGCATGAGTTTATTAGTTCTTGGGATGATTTGCAGGAAAGGTTGAATGTTTTACCAAAGACAGGAATTCGGGTTTTGGAAATCAAGACAAATCGGAAAAGGGATGCGATGTGGAGAAAGGAGAATTTAGGAAAGTTTAGTTTTGATATTGGGATTTAATTATTAAGTTGGGTTTGACTGAATGCTGGAACATCACATTTTCTACAATTATTATATCGCATCAAATTTTTCAACAATTACAGCGGTTTCCGCTCTTATGAAGTACATCTTAGCCCCCTCATCGCTTGCGGGGAGGGGGTTGGGGGTGGGGTTCTTGTACCTTATAACATCGGGAAACGCTATATATTCCTCAACTTGGATGAAAATAATCATAAATATCTTGTGCTAAACGCGTCCCAATTCCCGAAACTTCAGCGAGTTGTGCAGGTGTCGCTTGACGGATATAATCAACAGAACGAAAATGGGCTAAAAGCAACTTTTGACGATGATTTCCTAAACCGGGAATTTCATCTAAACGCGATCGCTTTAATTTATCACTTCTCTGCTGACGATGGAAACTCACAGCAAACCTATGTGCTTCATCTCGCAACCTTCGCAATAACTGTACTCCCGGTTGTTCTGCGTCTGTTTTTAAAGGTTGAGATGAGTCTGGTAAAAAGATTTCTTCTCGCTTTTTTGCTAAACTGACAACCCGCAAATCTTCTAATAAATTCATTTCTTGCAAAATACCAACAACCGCAGATAACTGACCTTTACCACCATCAATCATAATTAAATCAGGCCAGTCAGCATTCCCCACTCGTGATAATTGGGGATTTTCAATATATTTTCTAAACCGTCTATTAATAACTTCCGATAAACTTGCAAAATCATCTGAATGTCCGATCGTAATATCGGGATTTTTGATTTTGTAATGACGGTAATATTGTTTAGCAGGTAAACCATCAATAAACACAACTTGAGACGCTACCGCATTAGAACCTTGAATATGAGAAATATCATAACCTTCAATACGATGGGGTAAATCTGGTAAATCAAGAATAGCAGCTAAATCTTCTAGAGATTGTTGATTAATTGCACCCAATTTTTGGCTTCTCTGTAATTCATATTGAGCATTTCGCTCCACCATCTCTATTAATTCTGCCTTAGTTTGTCGCAAAGGAGCTAAAATTGTCACTTTTCTACCTTTGCGTTCAGTCAAAACATCTGCCAAAATTTCACTATCTGGTAAATCATGTTGTACCAAAATTTCGCTAGGAATTTCTACACTTTCCGCAGTTTGATAATGTTCTTCTAAAACTCGTTGTAAAATAGCTCCAGGTTCAGCGTGAGAGTCAGCCATAAAAGCTAATCTTCCTACTAACTGACCTGCACGAATTTGGAATAATTGAATATGGGCGTGTTGGTCATCTGTTGCTAAAGCAATCGCATCCCGTGATACAGTATCATCTGGTAAAGATACCTTTTGCTGTGCATTCAGAGATTTTAAACCGGTAATTTGGTCACGAATTCTCGCTGCATTTTCAAAATTCAATTCTTCTGCTGCCCCTGCCATTTGTGCTGTTAAAATATCAATTAGTTCCTGAGTTCTCCCTTGAAAAACCATCGCCACTTTTTGGACAATTTTCCCGTATTCTTCAGCCGAAACTAATTTTTGACAAACACCAGGACAGCGGCCAATATCATAATTTAAACAAGGACGGTCTTTAAATAGAGGTTGGGGTCTTTGTCGCAGGGGAAAAATGCGTTTACACAAATGAACAACTTCCCGTAATAAACCAGAATCTGTATAAGGTCCGTAATATTTATCTTTGGCTTTACCTAATTGACGTTTACGGGTAATGAAAATGCGCGGATATTCTTCTGACCAAGTAATGCAGAGATAGGGATATTTTTTATCATCTTTGAGTAGGACGTTAAAATATGGCTGATGCTGTTTAATTAAATTTGCTTCTAGTGCTAAAGCTTCTACTTCCGTATCGGTGACAATGAATTCAATCTCTGTCACCAGCTTAACCATTGTGTTGATGCGTTCCGTCTTGTTAGTGGAGTCACGGAAATAGGAACGGACACGCGATCGCAATTTGCGAGATTTACCTATATATATTATGCGATCGCTCCCATCCCGCATCAAATAAACCCCCGGTTCTGGGGGAATCTCCCCAAGACGGTTTTCCAGTCTTTCGGGATTTTTAACTAGTGGTAGTGTTTGAGCAGATAAAGTCACGGTTAAAGTTAGGTAATTTTATAAATATACCCCAACTCTATTTTAAGAAATATTTCTGGAAAATTGGCTAACCCAATGATAATGTCAAAGAATTGTTTGTAATACATAAAATTTGTAGGGGTTTAGCACAATCGCTTTACCCCTACTTGCTGGACTTATAATAATCAGTCTTAGTTAAGCAGACGCTTTTTTCAACTTGCGTTTTGCAGCAAAGATACCAGCGACACCAAGGATACCAAAAATAGCAGAAGGTTCTGGTGTTGTTTTATATCCAGGTGTATTCCAGGTATAAATTGCGTTGTAAGATACGCCGTCATCAGAGGCTGTAATTCCAGATGCAGTCGGGTTAAAACTGTAAGCGTAGTAAGTTTGACCACCAGTTACAACCTTAGCAATTTCACTCGCTTGGAGTAGACCTTGGTATCCGTTTAAGGTTGTTTGTAAAGTCAGTACGTCCTTGAAGGATGTCAATTGGGTTGTTTGAGCTTGCAGGGTTGAGTTTAGAATATTTAGGACATTTATTCTCGTTGTCAGTTGGGTTTTCACCGCTGCGGGTGTAGTAACAGCATCTCGAATCGCTGTAAGTTGTGAAATCTGATTTGGAAGTGCTTCAATTTTTGAACTCAGGTCTGTAATTTGTGAAAGGGTTGGTAAACTGGCTTGGGTTGAAAGCGTTGAAAGCAGTGTTGAAAGTGCTGAAAATTGTGTCGAAAGGGTTGAAAGTGCTGGAAGTGCTGGAACACTGGGAAGAGTTTGAAGTGTTGGAAGTTGTGAAAGTTGTGATTTTACTCCATTCCATGATTCAGAAGCTTTACTAGAAATGGTAGTCGATAGTTTGGATTTCACATCCAAGTGACCAATCAATTTCAGTTCCACACCACCATTTTGACCAAACTCAAAATTACCAATGTTAGGATCTCCCATGCCCAATAGAGGAAAATAACCTGTAACTAATGATTTGGTATTTGCCGAAAAACTATTCCATACTGATTCAAATGGTGTGTATGTACTTAATAAATCACCTAGCCATTGAGAGCCAAAAGTATTCCAGTCACTAGCTGTAACACTGCTGACGGTAGCACTATATGCTCCTTGTGTAGCGGTAAAGCCAACATTGGCTGTAGGATTTTCGTCAGAATACCAAAGCTCTACGTTTGAGGTAACATCACCATCCGTCAGGGCTTTGGTCGCTGCTGCGGTATTATTGGGGATGAAAACTCCATCTGACCCACCTGTGTAGGTTTTAATTTGATTGGGGCTGTTGTAACTAAAGGACACAGCTTGTGCTGGGGTAGCAGCAACTACACCGAAACCAATAGCCATTGATGCACCAACTAACAATTTCCCAAAAGTGTTTTTCATTTTTTTAGAGTTGTGTTTAATACTGTGTCTATGTTTGAGCCGAGTTAGCCTAATATTGCTTTATTAATAGGGTTGCGAGAAAGCCGCACTGCTATTACCGATTTAGTAGCTGAACACACAAATATATCTTACGAGAATCTAGCAGCTTATTTGATAAAGATACTGTATTTTTTCTATAAAAAGATGAGGAATATAGCTAAATATTCCTACGTCGAATTACTTAAATTACTCAACCACGTGAAATTACGGTTGCATGATAGCCGTTGGAAGTAAACTCTATCCGAATATTATTTGGCGTTAAGAAAATTGTAGGTTGGCTAAAACGTAGACACCGAAAGGGGAGGGGGTAGAGGGTGGGGTTAAAGTATCTCACTCAACCGAGAACCGCTATATACGTAATTTATTTAAGAAACTCAGCAATTCTTTCTACTGCCATTTCTAAGATTTTTGGTTCTTGTACCAACGCAAAGCGAACATAGCCTTCCCCAGCTTTACCAAAGCCTGCACCAGGGGAAGCCGCAACACCAGTCTTTTTAACTAATTCTGTACAAAATTCAATGGAATTATTACTCCATTTTGTAGGTAATTTTGCCCAAATGTACATTGTGGCTGGGGGTGTGGGGACATTCCAACCAATGCGGTGTAAGGCATTAATGAAAGCATCTCGACGTTGACGGAATGTATCAACAGCAACTTTGACACTCTCTTGATTTCCTGTCAGCGCGGCGATCGCACCGTTTAATATTCCTAAATACTGATTAAAGTCAACAGCAGCTTTTACTTGCCTTAAAGCTTGAATTAGTTCTGCATTACCAATCGCATAACCAATACGGAAACCGCCCATATTGTAAGACTTGGACAGGGTAAAAAATTCAATTGAGACGCTTTTTTCTGGGTCAGCTTGCAAAATTGAAGGAACTGGAGATTTTAGATTTTGGATTTTGGATTTTGGATTTTGGAATTCGGTTTCTGTAAAAACTAAATCGACGTAGGGGAAATCGTGAACAAGAACAATATTATGTTGTTGACAAAAAGCCACAGCTTCTTGGAAAAACGATAAAGGAGCGATCGCACTGGTAGGATTGTGGGGATAACTCAACACCATCAACCGCGACTGAGCCAAAACTGAAGCGGGAATATCAGCCAATACTGGTAAAAAATTATTTTCTGCCTTTAATGGCATTGAGTAAATTTGCCCACTAGCTAAATAAACTCCGCCCATATGGGAAGGATAACCAGGATCTAATAATAGAGCAAAATCGCCGGGATTGAGGATTGCTAAAGGTAAATGGGCTGTTCCTTCCTGAGAACCAATTAGGGGTAAAACCTCAGTTTCGGGATTTACTTTGATACCAAATTTTTGTTCATACCATTGGGCTGCGGCTTGGCGAAATTCTTGCGTACCGCGAAACAGCAAATAGCCGTGAGTACTGGGATCATAGAGAGATTTAGCGATCGCTTCAATTACATGATTCTGGGTTGGCAAATCCGAAGATCCCAAAGACAAATCAATTAATTCTCTTCCAGCAGCCACAGCCGCAGCCTTGGACCTGTCCATATCGGCAAATACATTAGATTGTAGAGGTTGTAAACGCTTTGCAAATTGCATTTTAGTTATTAGTCATTGGTCATTAGTCATTGGTCATTAGTCAGTTGCTAAGGGACAGCCAATTTTTTGTCTTCCCTAAAGATTACTGACCCCTGACCATCGACTAGTTTTTATTTAATTTAAATGCTGATCTAGAATACTGAGTAATTTCACTTTATTAACCACTCCCTCAATTGATTCTAATAGTTTATCTCCTTTCACTAGTCTGAGAGCGGGGACACCTTCCACCTGGTACTGTTTGACAGTTAAGGGATTAGGGTCAATTTCCATTTTTACGATTTTCAAGCGATCGCTGTACTTAGTAGCAGCTAAGTTAATCACTGGTGACATCAATTGACAAGGACCACACCAGGAAGCCCAAAAGTAAACTAATACAGGCTGCTCGGCTTTCAACACTTCGGTTTCAAATTCGGCATCAGTGATAGTGATTACACCCTTACTCATGACAGTCTCCATTAGGCGGCATTGATCAAAGTTGACACACAGAATACTCTATCCCAAAAAGTGCTGAGTTCCGAGTCCTGAGTTGTTAGAAATCAGCATCTATATTGTTTTTTCCTACTAACTAATAAGTAGCCATCATGAACTGCCTACACCAGGATGGATGAAAATAAGTCCTTTCACCTTCCCCGATTTTCAAGTCAGGTCGGCGTTAAAAAATATAATATAAACCTAACCCCCCAACCCCCTTCCCTACCAGGGAAGGGGGAGTCAAAGCCTCTCCAGTATTAAGAGTTATTCCTTTTCCCTCTCCTTGTAGGAGAGGGTTAGGGAGAGGTAGGGGAGCCAGTGCGTTGCGGGGGTTCCCCCCGTTGTAGCAACTGGCGTGAGAGGAATGGAAGCGAGGTTTTATATTTAATTGTGCCAAGTTACTTAAGTAGGTCGGTGTAAATGTTTGTCGTTGGGCTAAGGGAGGGGGCTGATCTTGTAGGGAGAGGAAAAGTTGTTTTGATTCTGTGAAATGGGATAATTTATTTTTTGGAGTTCTCTAAATACTAATGTAAAATCCCACAACCAAGAGGCGTGGGATTCTCTCCAATGATGTTTCTGCAAAGGTTACAGTTGATCTAATTGCTTCTTCAGGGCTTCCAAATCACGATCAACAGGTTCAGCAGGTTTAGCTGTACTTGTTGGTTGTGTTGGGGATGCGGTACTTGGTTGTTCTGGGGTGAGTAATTTTGGCTCTGGGGCAGGTGCTAAGGATGCTTTTAACGCTGCCAATTCATCATCTACATCACTACCAGATTCTAATTTTGCAAATTGTGTTTCTAAATCTGCACTTGCCAACTCTCCCATAGACTGATCTTACGAGAATCTAGCAGCTTATTTGATAAAGATACTGTATTTTTTCTATAAAAAGATGAGGAATATAGCTAAATATTCCTACGTCGAATTACTTAAATTACTCAACCACGTGAAATTACGGTTGCATGATAGCCGTTGGAAGTAAACTCTATCCGAATATTATTTGGCGTTAAGAAAATTGTAGGTTGGCTAAAACGTAGACACCGAAAGGGGAGGGGGTAGAGGGTGGGGTTAAAGTATCTCACTCAACCGAGAACCGCTATATACGTAATTTATTTAAGAAACTCAGCAATTCTTTCTACTGCCATTTCTAAGATTTTTGGTTCTTGTACCAACGCAAAGCGAACATAGCCTTCCCCAGCTTTACCAAAGCCTGCACCAGGGGAAGCCGCAACACCAGTCTTTTTAACTAATTCTGTACAAAATTCAATGGAATTATTACTCCATTTTGTAGGTAATTTTGCCCAAATGTACATTGTGGCTGGGGGTGTGGGGACATTCCAACCAATGCGGTGTAAGGCATTAATGAAAGCATCTCGACGTTGACGGAATGTATCAACAGCAACTTTGACACTCTCTTGATTTAGTAGGTCGGTGTAAATGTTTGTCGTTGGGCTAAGGGAGGGGGCTGATCTTGTAGGGAGAGGAAAAGTTGTTTTGATTCTGTGAAATGGGATAATTTATTTTTTGGAGTTCTCTAAATACTAATGTAAAATCCCACAACCAAGAGGCGTGGGATTCTCTCCAATGATGTTTCTGCAAAGGTTACAGTTGATCTAATTGCTTCTTCAGGGCTTCCAAATCACGATCAACAGGTTCAGCAGGTTTAGCTGTACTTGTTGGTTGTGTTGGGGATGCGGTACTTGGTTGTTCTGGGGTGAGTAATTTTGGCTCTGGGGCAGGTGCTAAGGATGCTTTTAACGCTGCCAATTCATCATCTACATCACTACCAGATTCTAATTTTGCAAATTGTGTTTCTAAATCTGCACTTGCCAACTCTCCCATAGACTGAGCGCGGGCTTCCTGGATCATAACTTTTTCTTCCATTCGCTCAAAGGCGGACATGGCGCTGCTGGTATTCATACCACTGACCATGCTTTGAAGTTGCTCTTGGGCTTTGGCGGTTGTAATCCGAGCCTTGAGCATTTCTTTCTTAGTCTTAGCTTCCGAAATTTTGCTCTCTAACTGGATTAAATTGCGTTTGATGGTATCTACCTGAGTAACTTGCTGATCAAGGCTGGCTTTGAGAGCGATACTAGTTTCTGTGTAAGTCTTTTTGCGCTCCAAAGCTTGGCGTGCTAGGCTTTCATCACCTTTTTGGAGAGCTAGTTGGGCATTACGTTGCCATTTATTGATTTCATTTAGGGCATCATTGTACTGTTTCTCAGTGCGTTTTTGGGCAGCGATCGTTTGAGCAACGCCCTGACGCAACTGCACCAAGTCTTCCTGCATTTCCAGGAGAGCTTGTTCCAGCATTTTTTCTGGATCTTCGGCTTTACTAATCAAATCGTTAACATTAGCACCAACTACTCGTTTAAGGCGATCAAATAATCCCATAACTTTTTTTCCTTTTGAGGTTTACGCGCTTTGTTGGACAATTAGCTTTTTTACTGTTTAATAGCTACCTATTTCAATTTAATCTTTTCTGTTTGGCTTGGTATTCTCTCTCCATTCTGAATCATGATGCGATGAATCAGCCACATTAACTTTCAAATTTATAATTCTGGACTTTTGGGTAACTCCTGTTCCTGTGTCAGCACCTGACTGGTTTCTGCTTCTGTGTTGTTTACCTCACCTAAAATCTGAGTTTTCATCACTGCCAGTTCAGCATCAATGTTATTCATAGATTTCAACTTAGCAAATCTTGTTTCCAGATCGTCACTACTGAGTTGAGAAATTGCTTCGGATTGCGCTTCCATCTGTAAAACTTTTTCTTCCATTCGTTCCCATGCATTCAAACTTGTTGTAGCAGAAACTCCCTTGAGCATTTCCTGAAGTTTATACGATGCTTCAGCAGAACGAGCGCGAGCAATATACATATCTTTTTTGGTTTTTATCTCCACAATTTTCAACTCCATCGTCCGCATATCTTGTTTGAGCTTGCCTACCACATCTTTTTGCTGCTCTATTTGCTTAAACAGGGCTGTAGCAGTTTCTTGGTAAGCTTGGCGTTTTGTGAGAGCTTCCCGTGCTAGATGTTCACTACCCTGTTGCAGCGCTAGTTGGGCGCGGCGATACCATTCTTCAGCTTGGGATTGGGCGGCTGCGGCTTGGCGTTCGGTGCGTTTTTGAGTAGCGATCGCTCCAGCTACACCTTGCCGTAATTGCACCAAATTTTCCTGCATCTCCAGAAAGGTTTGTTCGAGAATTTTTTCCGGATCTTCTGTACTGCTGACCAAACTATTGAAATTAGCACGAATCACCCGCAGGATACGCTTCATCACTTCCATCTTGGCTTTGCTCCATTCACTTTTTGCCAGCTGCTGCTCCCTCAATTGAAGAAGACACGGGGACACGGGGATAATCTCTCCGCGTCACCGCGTCTCCCCATCTGAAGCGTCCTCTTCGGTCATTGCTGTACGCGGGCTTGAATTCCATTTGCCTGTAGCTGCTGCAACCTCTGTTTTACTTCATCTTTGGTCTTCAATGCACCTAAATAAATATACTTTTGGTTAGGAGATAAATAAGCATCAGGAACAACTTGCTGCGCCTTAGCTAAAGCACCATCTCCTTTATTATCAATTACTACATAATAGAATCCATCCGCTGACGGTTTAATTTCTGCATTTGCTGCTATTGAGGTTTCTGGTTTCTGAATCTCAGGTATGGGTGTAACAAGAGGAACTGAAGTGAGGGGGGGAACTGGTTTTAGGGATGGTTGGATAGTGATAGGTTTAGGTATTATTGTCGGAGTTGATTGAACTTTCGGTTTTAAAGCGACAACATCATTAGGATCTCTCACCTTGGGAAATTCACGAGCAGCTAAATCAGGATATTTCGGTATAGAGGTGATTTCTGGAACTGCTACAGGTTGGGCATTATTAATTTCTTGAGGGTTTTGAGCAGGTGGCAAAGAACTGTTATTAAAAAATTTACCTATATTCAACTGTGGCCAAGTTTTGGGATTCAGGACGACATAGCCTAACATCAGGCTGGCTAATAATAGCAGCAACATAATGCCCAAAGGAGACAGTAGACTGTCGCTGACAGGACTAGATTTCTTGGGTTGTGGTGGTTTTTCTTTCAGACTCCGCAGCAGTGCTTCACTAGATTCTAAATAGTCATCTGGGTGTTGGGGAGGATCTTCTTCTGTGGGCAGGATATTTTCGCTTTCAGCAGCCTGAATTTTGGTGGTAACTATACTACTGCTGAGGGATTTTGGCGCTGGTGGAATTGGGGTTTGGGGAGACTCTGGTAGAGGAGACATCAGGAGATGATTTAGCTCCGGGGTGTCTTCCTCTGCTGGTTTTTCCCAAGAAATTGCGCTAGTGTTGATTTCGGCTACAGATGGCTGAGTGTTTCCCACTGTGGCAGTCATAGCCTTTAGCTGTGGGGATGGGTTAGTACTATAAGTTTCTGTACTGAACTGTTTCGACTGCCTCAATACATTGCGTGTGCGTCGGTATCTGGTTAACTCTTGATCTAGCTGCACTTCTAAACTAGCCAGTGATAAAGCTAGTGCAGGCTTTAAGCCTGGTGTTTTTTTAGACGATGGACTGCCGGAATCGATGATGGGATTTTGACTCATTGCCACTGTGCCTGAAACGAAGACTGCTGGATGAATTTTAGTTGATTTGAGAATTAAGCTAAATTTTTGCTCTTTTGAACAATGTCGTTGAAATCAGTTAATAGTATTTTAGGCATTCTGGAACAAGAAGCCAAATGGCAACAGCAACCGTTTCAACTTTTGCTCAAATCTTGGGGAGACGTTGTTGGTACTGTGGTTGCTGCCCAAACTCGGCCTTTGTCAATTCAACGTGATGTTTTGTGGGTGGCAACTGCTAGTGCTGCTTGGGCGCAGAATTTGACTTTTGGACGCAAAACTATACTTTTGAAATTAAATCAAAAGCTACCTATGGCTTTGATTGATATCCGCTTCTCTACTGCTGAGTGGAAGATCTCGCCGATTACACCAAAACCACAGACTGTTACACCTCAAGAACATCCTAGTTATTTAGGGGCGAGAATTGGTGATTTTGCGGTTAAAACCTCTGTTAACAATGCTAATGCTGCTTTTGAGGATTGGGCGAGGGTGAGGCAAGAGCGATCGCAAGGTTTGCCCTTTTGTCCTCATTGTCAATGTCCCACGCCACCAGGTGAACTCCAGCGCTGGGGTGTTTGTTCTCCCTGTGCCGCCAAGCAGTCGTCAAATACGTTTTAGAATAAATTCATCCAATTTTTTGCGAACAGACTAAAATTATCTGCTACTATATCCATCCCTGTTTAAGGATAAATACTAATTTAGGTCATATAAAGTGATTTTAGTCTGTCTCAAGGATGAGTTGAAAATCCTAGTGAAATGTAAAATTAGAGTTTTAGCCTTGATCCCCAATCAGTTTTAGTTAAATCTTTGTATGTGAACACTCCCATAATCATTTACAAATATAACAAGATTATAAAGACATCCTAAAGTTTATTTACCTACAAAAATGGCTGGAACCCAGATAAAATAATCACTTGTCGGCTTTGATCCCCGTTTTGTAATAGAAGGAAAATATTAAGTGTGAAAGTTAGCCCTAAATGACACTAAAGATGAACCCAAATGAAACCTATTAAACATTTAACATCTGCCTGTCGATATTGCCGTCATTACCAGCCAGAGGGTCGTCGCGGTGGAATGTGTCAACAGTTAGGCGCACCAGTGCAAGCCTGTTGGAAAGCGTGTCCTTTAGCTCTACCTGCTTTTGCTCCTTCCTGGGAAACTTTAGAAGATGCTTGGAGTTTACCGGTAGCACAACCGCTGGTATCGGCTTCTCACACTATAAATTCAGATTTAGACAATCTTGCACTTCCTCCTGTGGAGGTAGCACCTACTTGTTCAACACAAGAGGTAGCAGCCAAGGCAATCCTCATTTAACTACCCATCATTACTGTAATAAATTTTTTGTTCACTTAACATAATATTTGATTTTAAATTTTTGATCCGGTCAAAGTTAATATCAACAAATATCGCACCTTGTCGTAAGGTGCGATTTTAAACAATTTTTAAGGCAACCAAGGAAAATCCCGAAAATTCGGAGGACGTTTTTCTAAAAATGCTTGTTTTCCCTCTGCTCCTTCTTCTGTCATGTAATAGAGGAGGGTAGCGTTACCGGCAAGTTCTTGTAAACCAGCTTGTCCGTCACAGTCAGCGTTAAATGCTGATTTTAGACAACGAATGGCAATGGGGCTTTTTTCTAAAATTTCTTGCGCCCATTGTATACCTTCTGTTTCTAGTTGTTCTACAGGAACGACGGTATTAACTAAACCCATTTCTAAGGCTTGTTCGGCATTATATTGACGACAGAGGAACCATATTTCTCTGGCTTTTTTTTGTCCGACGATTCTAGCTAAATAACTTGCACCAAAACCACCATCAAAACTGCCAACTTTGGGGCCTGTTTGTCCAAAAATGGCGTTATCAGCGGCAATAGTCAAGTCACAAATTAAATGTAAAACATGGCCTCCACCAATAGCATAGCCAGCAACTAGGGCAATGACTACTTTGGGCATGGAACGAATGAGACGCTGTAAGTCTAAGACGTTTAAACGGGGAATGCCTGCGTCATCTACATAGCCGGCTTGTCCGCGTACACTTTGATCACCACCTGAACAGAAGGCGTATTTACCGTCTGTGTGGGGGCCAGCACCCGTAAATAGAACTACTCCAATACTGGTATCTTCACGAGCGTCCCAAAAGGCTTCGTATAGTTCAAATACGGTTTTAGGACGGAAAGCGTTACGTTTGTGGGGACGGTTGATGGTGATTTTGGCGATACCATCGGCTTTTTGATAGATGATGTCTTCGTAGGTTTTGACGGTTTTCCAGTCGATTTGCATGGTTATAAGTAGGTGGGCGTTAAAAATTGTCGTTGGGGCAAGGGAACAGGGAATAGGGAACAGGGAACAGGAAGAGAGCTTTGGGCGATTTTACTTTTCTTCACATACCTTTAAATTTTTCTGTTAACCTACTTACACAGTCATATCCTGCTTTTTCAAAGCCTAATCTAAAACCTCCAATACCTGCGAAGAGATCAGCAAATTTAAGTTTAAATTTTTCCATAAAAAATCAGTCAAATAGTATTTTATACAAAGAGATTTAGTATTATAGCAAAGTTGAGGACAACATCGTCAAAAGTAGAAATCATTTGGTATATTTATCCACTCAGTTTCAGGAGCTACAATAATCCTCAACAGCACTGTATCAATTCCATTTTGGTGAGACGCTCACCGAATACAAAATATTAATTAAATATAAAAATACACATTTTGTAACTTGGGCTACAGTTTTTCCTATCTGGTAGCGCTTGAATACAAAAACAACTAATTTTTCTAACAAGAGGAAAAACAAGACTATCTCAAGGATAAAGTGATAGGGATCACCATAAAACTAAGAAATAGTTACAATCAAGTAAATTTATATATCTGAAGTGTGATGACAAAAACTATAAGATTTATGATAGTAAATGTAAATATCAATATCAATTTTTTTCACTGTTAAAGTTTCTTAAAAAGAATTAGCCGATATTACGGCTGAAATATTGACCGACGAAAGATTCTTTTTTTTTCAAATTTTCTAAAGTTTTATTAAATCCAGGGGTTTTAAAATGCACGTATCACAAAAGATTCACTGCCCAAATTGCGGTAGTTCAGCTGAACGTCACTATATTGCTGAGAGTCAAGTCACAAGAACACAATGCCCAAGCTGTGATTATTTGATGATCACCTGCACTCGGACTGGTAAAGTAATTGAGGCTTATGCCCCAGGCATTTACGCCAAAAGATAGGGGATTGAGAATTGGGGACTGGGAAAAATTAAGATATTACCTTCTTGCTTCTTGCTTCTTACTCCTATTACCTGTCATCTGTCACCTGTCATCTGTCATCTGTCACCTTTTACTTGTTCTTAATTGTCCACAAGCTGCATCAGCTTCTAAACCGCGAGAATAACGGACACTAACAGCAGTATTTTGTTGTTGGAGAACGTTAACAAAGGCTTGAATGCGATCGCGGTTTGGTCTTTTGTAATCTACTTCTTCAATGGGATTATAGGGAATCAAGTTGACATGACTTTGAAAACCTCGCAGGCGTTTTGATAGTTCTAAAGCGTGTTCTGGTAAATCATTCACCCCAGCTAAGAGGATGTATTCAAAGGTAACTCTGCGTCCTGTAATTTCTACATATTCTCGACATTCGTCCAGTAAATCTTCTATGGGGTAGGGTTTAGCACTGGGGATGAGTTGTTCACGTAGTTCTTGGTTTGGTGCGTGGAGACTGACAGCGAGGGTAACTTGTAATAGGTGTTCGGCTAGTTGACGAATGCGATCGCGGATGCCTACAGTAGAAACAGTCAGCGATCGCGCTCCTATTCCCACATCTTGATTAATAGACTTTAGCGCAGAGATGACATTTTCCGTATTCAGCAACGGTTCACCCATCCCCATAAACACCACATTACTTACCCGTTCCTGAAAATCTTCTTGCACAGTCAAAACTTGATCAACAATTTCTGCACAGCTAAGATTACGCTTATAACCACCTTTACCAGTAGCGCAGAAATCACAAGCCATCGGACAACCAACTTGAGTAGAAACACAGACTGTTAAGCGCTTCTCGCTAGGTATACCCACGGTTTCCACAATTTCGCCATCTGCAAGCTTGAGCAAATATTTTACTGTATCATCAGGAGCAACAGAACGGTAATGTAGAGTTGAGCGGCCAATGGGGACATCTGCAACTTGTGTGCGCCAATTTTTCGGGAAGACAGAAATATCAGCGAGCGATCGCACTCCCTTATTATAAATCCAATCATGCAATTGCTTTCCCCGATAACCAGGCTGCCCCTGTTGCTGCACCCAAGCAGTTAACTCCCCTACCGAAGCACCGAGGAGGGGGGGAATAAGTTCAGATTTTTCGGAATTGGGTGAATCTACTGGAGATACAAACGGTGTAGCAGACATAAAAAATCACGAATTGATGCTGGATCTCTATCCTACACCTGTCAAAATAATTCGTAATTGATAATTCGTAATTCGTAATTACAATCAGTGTCTTAGCCTGATATATCAAGAGCTTTAGATGGTGCGTTACGCTGCGCTCTAAGCGTAGCCATGCCCGCAGGGCTTTACACACCCTACTAATACTTAGATTATTTCAAAATTGAAATCGGATTCCTTTATCAACCAAAAGTTGTGCTATTCCAACCCCACATTGCACCTTTAGCATCTGCAAATTCTATGTAAATTCGATTTTTTGGTATACCCAAAACTTGGTTAATTTGCTGGCAAAAATCCTGGCTCATAGCTGCGGTTTGCTCAGGCTTCATTGTGCCAACACTTTTAATTTCAATATAGCAAACTGGGTCAGTAGTTCCGCCAAAAGTCATAGGAATTTCTGGCTCAAAAGCCGTCATCACATAAGATTCTTGTTTACCTGTGTGTTTAGCTAATTTAGCTGACAGATTTTTGAGCATTGACTGAATTACAGTTGCTTCAGGAGCAGCTACAGAAGTTTGGACTTTAATTAATGGCATAATAGGAACTTGAAAATTTGAACTTGAAAATTTGAACTTGAAAATCTAAAATTGCTAACCCAAATAGTAGCAATGGTGCTATTAATTTTACCTTTCTCTTTCTTATTTAGTGATGAGATGAGCGAAATAAATGATTATGTTCAGGATGGTATAAACGAGAGCGACCGGTTGCTGGTAAAAGTGCAGGACTAATTATATAAAGTGTAGTCCGTAGTAATTGTTCTTCATGGGTACAACTAGCCATTTCCTCTAGTGGGACAACTCGGATTTTTTCATCAGGCCACCCGACACGAAAACAAATCGCTACTTGAGTTTGTGCTGGGTAATGTTCTAGTAGTTTAGCTTGAGCCTCGACAACATGACGCGCACTGAGGTACAAGCAGAGACTAGCTTGATGTGCTGCTAGGCTGGCTAATTCTTCTGTAGCGGGAACCTCTGTGCGTCCACTAATGCGAGTCAGGATGATAGTTTGTACTAACCCAGGGATAGTTAATTCGATTTTCAGTTTAGCAGCTGCGGCTTGAAAGGCACTGATACCAGGGATGACTTCAAAAGGAATATTAGCTGCGGCTAAAAGCTGCATTTGTTCGTGGATAGCACTGTAGAGACTAGGATCTCCCGAATGAAGACGAACCACAGATTTGTGCGATCGCACTCCCTCAATCATAATCGGCAAAATCTCTTCTAAAGTCTGATTTGCTGTTTGAATTATCTCAGCATCTTGACGACAAATATCTAAAATCTGTGTTGGTACTAAGGAATCAGCAAATAAAATCACATCAGCCATAGCCAGCAGTTTGTGAGCCTTAACCGTTAATAAATCAGGATCTCCGGGTCCTGCACCCACAATATAGACGGCTGATTCTAGGCAATCTAACTTAGTTTTATCACTCAAATTACTCATATATTCATTTTTCTTCTACGAGATACCCCGTGTTCAGCGAAGCAACACGGGGAGCGGGCTAACCCTCCTGCACCGCTGGTTCACTGCGCCTCTGCGTGAAACAAAATCATACTCTTAATCAGCAACACCAAAAATTCTTTTGGCAAATCTTTCAGCACCTTTCCGGATTACCCCCTTTGACGTTGTAGAAAGAAATGGTAGATGCACCCTGGTTAAGCCCTAGAGAAAACTCTGGGGCATTTTTTATTTTTGGGGACAGGAGGGAAAGAGCAAGGGAGCAGGGAGCAGAGGGGAGGAAAAGTCAAATGAATTGCAGAAATTTGGAAGTCCGTTAAGAATCAGTATTCAATCAGACACGATATCACTTTTTGAGGGTGGAACTACATCGGGTAAAGGACGTTTCAGCCAATAAAGCCAAGCTAAACCAGTTAATCCAAAAATAATTCCGCTTAAACTGACTATTTGTGCAATCCGTAATGAACCTAGCATCAAGCTATCTGTGCGTAAGCCTTCAATCCAAAAGCGTCCTAAGCTGTAGGCTACCCAGTAAACTAGAAATAGCGTTCCTAGCCTTAACCGTGGTTTATGAGATAAAGCGCGAAAAAATAAAGTCAACAGCAGAGTAAACACCATTAAATCCCACAAAGATTCATAGAGAAAGGTGGGATGAAAGTATTCAAAACTAGCCAAGCTGGGGGGACGACGCTCTGGGGGAATATACAATTTCCAAGGTAAACTTGTCGGTCCGCCAAAAGCTTCAGAGTTGAAAAAATTTCCCCAACGTCCGATCGCTTGCCCTAAAATCAGTGAAGGCGCTACCAAATCAGTTAGTTGCCAGAAAGATATGTTTTTAAGTTTGGCAAAAATTAACGCCGCCGTCACACCACCGATAATTGCACCATGAATGGCAATACCTCCTTGCCAAATGGCAATTATTCGCTCTGGGTGTTGGGAGTATTCTGACCATTGAAATAAAACATAATATATTCTGGCTGCTGGAATAGCGCCAATTACCAGCCAAATTGACAAATCACTCAGCAACTCAGGATTAACGTGACGACGCTTGGCCAGATACTGGGAAAGACTCACACCAATTAACACAGCCGAGGCAATCAACAAGCCATACCAGCGGATCACTAGGGGACCTATTTCTACCAGAATTGGTCCTGGAGAAGTAAATTGAAACGCTAAGGGCAAAGCGGAAAAATCCAGTTCCATGCAAAATTACCTAAAAGATTTGATTACGGGAGGATTTTAAAATTCTTAGGCGCTACCCACCCTCAAAATCATAAGCTGTCATGATTTGAATTTGCACATCTTGGGGAAATGGGGAAAAATCTATTCAAAATTGTAAGGAGTCAGGAGTCAGAAGGGGCGTATTGCAATACGCCCGTACAGGAGTTAGGAGTTAGAAAGAAGGATGAAGAATATTTTCTCTTCTGTTCCATGTTAAGAGTTCCCTGCTATCAAACATTCTGTATTCTGAATCCTTACTCAAAATTCAAAATTCAAAATTCAAAATTCCCAAGCACTCCTACCGTCTGCATCCTGCTTCTTACCTTCTGCCAGAAATGTTAGATTTAAGTAAGTTAAAGTAGATTCTGTCGATATAATCACCTAAAGTACATTGATGTATCTACAATTGTGATTGCGATTTATCCTGGTAGTTTTGATCCCATCACCTTGGGACACCTTGACATAATTCGGCGCAGTAGTCGGCTGTTCGAGCAGGTGATAGTCGCTGTCTTGGGAAATCCTAACAAAGTGCCACTGTTTACAGTGCAGCAAAGGTTAGCACAGATTCGCCTAACTACAAAACATTTACCAAATGTGGAAGTAGATAGCTTTAACGGTTTGACTGTCAACTATGCCAATGTGCGACAAGCACAAGTTTTGATCAGAGGTTTAAGAGCAGTTTCCGACTTTGAAATCGAGCTACAAATGGCTCACACCAATAAAACACTTTCTACTCAGATAGAGACAGTTTTTCTGGCTACCTCGAACGAGTATAGTTTTTTAAGTAGTAGTGTGGTAAAAGAGATTGCAAAGTTTGGTGGCTCTGTCGATCATCTCGTTCCCCCACACATTGCCCTGGATATATACCAATGCTACAACCAAAACTCTCCAGCCCTGAGTCCAATCACAACGGCAACAATCATCTCCCCCAAGAGCATCCCAATGGACAGCCAGGGGTAGATATTCAGCAGGAACTCAACCGTTTAGAGGATATGGTTCTCTCTAGCTTGCGGATTCCGCTGACGGGGCGTACCCTCATAGATGAAGAAAAGCTACTAGAACAGCTGGATTTTGTCCGTCTTTCCTTACCATCTGTGTTTCAGGAAGCAGCAGAACTACTCCAACAAAAGGAGGAAATTATGCTGGAAGCTGAGGAATATGGACAGCAAGTGGTGGAAGCAGCACAGGCTAAAAGAGCGCAAATTTTAGCGGAAAGCGATATTATCAGACAGGCCGAACGGGAAGCGGAACAACTGCGGCGAAAAGTGCAGCAAGAGTGTGACGCGATGATGCAAGACACGGAGGCGGAAATTGAGCGCAAGCGGCGTGCTTGTATGCAAGAATTGGAGGAACTGCGTCAAAGTGCGATCGCACAAGCTCAAGAAATTGAAGATGGTGCTGATCAATATGCTGATAATGTCCTGGAAAATATCGAACAGGATCTTCAGGAAATGTTGCGGATTATTACTAATGGCCGTTTACAACTGCGAGGAGATATTCCCAAGCAGCGTAATTCACCCAATCCTAAAAAGAGATAATCATTCGTAATTCATAATTATGGCGAAGTTGAAAATCATCTTGATGCCTTACCTTTCTTGGTATTGCATCCAATTTTTAGTACATTGATGATTATCTATTATAAACATTAAAATGTCAGAATCAGGATTTACAGGATAACAGTAATATCTTCCTCGATTATGATATCAATTACCAAAAGGATTTTCGATTTTTAGTCCAGCAATTCCTTTAAAATCGCTGACATTTCTTGTTACTAAGAATGCGTCTTGATTCATTGCTGTAGCAGCGATAATTGCATCAGGAAGCTTAATTTTATATTGTCGTTTGAATTGGATTGTCTGATTTTCAATTTCTCGTAACAATGGAACTGTGTTAAACTGGGATAGTAAATCTTCAATAGACTGTTCCTCTTCTTTTGATAAGCCGGCAAAACTCAGTAATTCAATGCGGATAATCGGTGAAAGTAGAATTTCGTGCAAATTCAAAAATTCTTCTGTAAACCATGAATTAACTGTTATATCATCGGCTAGATAGTAAATAAAAATATTGGTATCATAAAGATATTTCATTCTTCCCATTCCTGACGCAGAGTATCTAAATGAGCTAACATTGCTGCTTTTTTATGCTTTAAAATTCCTTTAGCTTGAATAATTTTTTCATAGTCTTTTTTCCAATGTAATAGCATTGATTCTGGTACATCTACTGTAATTGAATCTTCATCTTGAGATACAAGATAATGTCTTGGTATTTTGATTAATGGCATAGTTTTATGCTCCTGTTTCTCTCAATTCAGATTGTAACATATTGTTTGAATCAGGATTTTCAGGATTATATAGCGGTATGCACTTGAATGAGATACAGTCATAAGCCCCCTCCTCGCTTGCGGGGAGGGGGTTGGGGGTGGGGTTCTTGTATTTCACTCAACCAATAACCGCTTTAGTAGTTTGTTCTATAGTCCATCCTAAGCCATTAACATTAACAGGACGAGTAGCAACAACCCAAAATTCAATAATTACTTGAGAGGTAATAAAACATTGATCACCTTGTAATAAAATTTCAGAAATAGTATTTTGTATAAGGTTGTATTCCTGAGATTGAGAATTTGCAAATCTAAGAACAATATTGGTATCCAGTAAATAGCTTTTCATATTCCTCTATCATCATAAATATTTTCTCGACGCAGTGCTTCATCTGATAGGGTAATACTGCTTTGAGGAAATTGAGATAACCATTCTTGAAATTGTGCTACTTTTCCTCTGATGTTAAATTTTGCTGTTCTGCTAACGGAATTATATTTCTATGAGAAAGTTTAGATAAAAAAAGTTTTTGATCTTCGGGAGTTAACTTGGAAACAATTTCTACAAGGGAGTCAACAAGTTGTACATTCATAATTATTTATGTCATTTACTAGGTTATAAGCAATATTTTACTGTATTTTAATTATAATCTGTCAACTGTCAGAATCAGGATACCCAGGATTATAGGATTGACAGGATGATTATTTGATGATTACTAAACGTGAATGATGTATTGATTATTACAGTAATTTCATAAAAATTAACCTTTCTCCATACTAACCATCAACAACTAACCAATAATCAAACAATCACATCCTGTACATCCTGATTCTGACAATATATTAGAAAAGATGGTTTAGTAATATGAATCCTGAATAACAAATATAGCATTAATCAATAATTCACTTGATCAATATCGGTGTGAATAAAATCATTACCTTTGAATAATAAAGGTTGATTTGTAGATTTTGCTAAAGCATAAGAAAAGCAATCTCCCATATTAAGTTTTGCAGGATGACGGCCTTTACCAAATTTCAAAAATGCTGCATTTGGTAATTGTGCCTGTTCTACAGTAAAAGGTACAATAGTTATAGAAAATGCTGCAATTAATAAATTCAGATTTTCTACACCTTGCTGACCATGTTTAGTACCTAAAACAATGGATGCTTCCACATAACCTGGAGAAGAAAGTAAACAATCTGCACTTTCGTTAATCAGTTCAATAAATATCAATTCTTCAGGTTCATCATAAATAATTGCCATAATAGCAGAAGTATCAATAACCATTATTCTGGGATTCCAAACTCGTTATAACCAATAATTTCATCAGGAGTTCTGCTATCAAGAACTGGTAAATTTCTAATCTGATGACAAATACTCCGAACAAGATTAATATCAATTTTATTCTCTTTTCGATTGGGTAAGGAAATAGGATGAGCTTGATATAAAAGTTTTCCTGTTATTTCCATACCAGCAAAATTTGGGGGAAGTTTCAGATATAAACAACCATTTTCATCTACACGAGCATCAAAATTAATTTGTTGCATTGTCTTTTCTGATCAATTTAATTACGGAATTGCTGATTTTACCTCTATTTCGATTGTAACATATTGCCAGATATTATAAAATTGTCTGGATCAGGATACCCAGGATTAAAGGATTTACAGGATGTTTATTACAAAATTTCTTTAGTCCGTTTTAACGGACTTTCGCTATGAGACTGGGAATTTATTCCCAGGCTAAATATGCTAATCTAATTTAGATTCTCCAGCTAATTTGAGGACATCATTAATAATGCTATCTGTCAACCACATTCCTTGTTGACGTAGTATGGTAATTACAGAAGCAACAGAAGACAAATAACCCAGTTTTTTCGCCTTAACTAAAACACCCAATGTTCCTGTATATTTTAAGTGATATATATTAGCAATTCTTCGGGCTAATTGATCATCAAAAATCAACAAACTACCAGGATTTTCTAATCCTAATGCTAATACTTCTGCTTCTCCTTGTCCCAAATCTATAACAGCAGGAATTAAACTAATTGATTTAACAGGAGTAATAGAAATCCATTCAATAGAATGAATATCTGGGACATTAATTCCTTGATTTTTGCCAACTGCTAATTCTTCAATTACCGCAGGAGGTGTGATAACTTCTCCATACAATTTTTTCAGTAGTTCTAAATGACCGACTTGATGAAGATATAGCAGAGGAGAAGTATTGACAATCACTAAAGAATCAGGCATTGTTAACATCTTGTTCTAATTGTTCTAAAGTTAAAGAAAAGGGAGAAACTTGATAACGTCCTAAAATTGTTAAAAATTCTACCCGTGACATTCCCGCTAATTGTGCTGCTCTTCCTGATGAAAGTTTACCAAGTTCAAAAAGTTTAACTGCTGCTAAAATTTGTATTTCTTTAGTCAGACTTTCTGGAGTTTCTTTGAGACTAATTAAAATTTCTTCAGGTATTTCTAAGGATACGGTACTCATAATATGATTCTCTAATTGGGTTTGCGGTGTTGATTAATCTTTATTATAGTCTGAATCAGGATTATAGGATTTACAGGATTGTTATTTGATGGTTAATGACTCAGTTTATAATATTTTGTCTGAATCAGGATAACCAGGATGATAGGATTTACAGGATGATTATTTGATGATTACTAGACGTGAATGATGTATTGATTATTACAGTAATTTCATAAATATTTACTTTTATCTATACTAATCATCAACAACTAAACAAATAATCAAACAATCACATCCTGTACATCCTCAAATCCTGGACATCCTGATTCAGACAACCACAACATTCACCACACAACAAATAATCATCCAATCACATCCTGTACATCCTTAAATCCTGGACATCCTGATTCAGACAATAATATGCTATTTTATATACAGCATACATGAAACCAACCATTAACCAGTCATGAATAATCCACAACAACCGCGAGAATACGATGCTGTGCTTGGTGGTAATAGTCCATCATTAGAAGGTGCAGCCGTTTTAGGTGGAATTGAAGGGGTAAAATTGCGGTTGCAAAATCCAGATTCAAAGGTGAGAATTGCTGCACTTGAGCAAGCCTTAAATTATGGAGAACAGGGTTTAGATTTAGTAATTGAATGTTTAAATTATCAATCTTGGGATATTCAAATTGCGGCTTATTTAATATTAAATTCTAGAACAGAACCAAAAATTAAACAAATATTAGATAAACCTAATGACGAAGGTTTAAAACTAGAACAAATAGAAGTAGTAACAGTCAACAATTTTGGTGAAATTATTCAACGTCAGCCGCGTGTAGCTAGATATTTCATGGAAGATTTAGGTAATGGTGTGACATTGGAAATGGCTGCAATTCCTGGTGGTACTTTTATGATGGGTTCACCAGAAAATGAAGATGGAAGAAGTGATAGTGAAGGTCCTCAGCATGAAGTTACTATTCCTAGTTTCTTTATGGGAAAACATCCGGTAACACAAGCACAATATCAAGCTATAATTGGGCGTAACCCTTCTTGCTTCAAAGACAACAATCACCCAGTTGTATGGATCAGTAGAAATGATGCAGTAAAATTCTGTGAAAGATTAAGCCAAAAAACAGAAAAAAACTATAGGTTGCCAAGTGAAGCAGAATGGGAATATGCTTGTAGAGCCGGAACAACTACACCATTTTACTTTGGTGAAACTATTACCCCAGACTTAGTAAATTACTATGGTGCTGATACCTACGCATCTGCACCAAAAGGTCAAAACCGAGGACAAACTACAGATGTAGGTTCTTTTCCCCCCAATGTTTTTGGGTTGTACGATATGCACGGTAATGTATCGGAATGGTGTCAAGATAAGTGGCATGAAACTTATATAAATGCGCCTATAGATGGTACTGTTTGGGATAGAAGAAACGGTTATAGTCCTATACTTCGGGGGGGTTCTTGGTGCGACTTTCCTGAGGATTGCCGTTCGGCACGTCGTTTCTATGATGGTGCGTCAGGTAGCAGCCATATCGGTTTTCGGGTTGTATGTAGTGGTGCGGCGAGGACTTAGTAGCACTTAGCACTATGCACTTTTGCTCTTTTCTTGTCTTACCTATTTCACGTGGCGAGAAATTTTTTTGTCTGAATCAGGATATCCAGGATTAAAGGATTTACAAGATTGTAATTTGATGGTTGATAGATGAGATTCATATATTTATTCTTCCATCTCACTTCATTAATATTCACTTTCCTCCATACTAATCATCAACAACTAACCAATAATCAAACAATCACATCCTGTACATCCTCAAATCCTGGACATCCTGATTCTGACATTTATTATTCTTTGCAACTTTGCGCGAAATAAAAACCCAATAAATTAACAACTAATCCCCCTATTTATACATAATGAATAACCCCCATCAACAACTACTCCAACAAATAGACCTCATGCTTCGCGCCCGCTATCCCCTACTATATATAGTCGGAGTCGAAGAAGAACCAATAGAACAAGTCCTGCAACAACTCACCCAAATATCCCAGACACCACGACAACTATTATTATGGGATATCGTCACCGGTTGGGATGACAACGGAACTGATAAAGGTTCAGTCATGGGTGCATTATCAAGAATTACCAAAACCCCAGAAAATACAACCACAATCTTTGTATTGCGAGACATACATTTTATCCTCAAAAACCCCGAAACAGAAAAAAATGCTCCCGTAATTCGTGCTATCAAAAACCTCACCCGTCAACTCAAACGCACACGCCAAACCCTCATTCTCACCAGTTATACTTTAAGCATTCCCCCAGAAATACAAGAAGAAGTTACAGTTATTGATTTTCCCTTACCCAACATCCAAGAAATAGATTATTTAATTCAGCAATTAATAGTCCCCGAAAAACTTAACTTAAATGGACTAGGAAAAGAACAATTAATCAAAGCCTGTCAAGGATTAAGTCGTGCGAGAATTAGAAGAGTTTTAGCCGCCGCTTTAGCAGCCAAAGGACAAATCAATGAAACAGATATTGATAGAGTTTTAGAAGAGAAAAAACAAGCAGTTAGACAAACAGGAATATTAGAATTTTACAACACTACTGAATCCTTAAAAAATGTCGGAGGATTAGAAAATCTTAAACAGTGGGTAAGAATGCGTCAAGATGCTTTTACCGAAGAAGCACGACGTTATGGCATACCCAACCCCAAAGGCGTTTTATTAGTAGGAATACAAGGAACAGGAAAATCATTATCAGCCAAAACTATCGCCCATGAATGGCGTTTACCATTGTTACGTTTAGATGTGGGAAGATTATTTGGGGGAATAGTGGGAGAAAGTGAAAATCGCATTCGCCAAATGATTCAATTAGCAGAAGCAATATCACCCTGTGTATTATGGATGGATGAAATAGATAAGGCATTTGGTAATATTAATAGTGGTGTAGATGGCGACTCTGGAACATCGCGCCGGGTATTTGGTACACTCATTACCTGGATGCAAGAAAAAACCAGTCCGGTGTTTATGGTGGCTACTGCTAATAATGTGCAAATATTACCAGCCGAGTTATTAAGAAAAGGGCGATTTGATGAAATTTTCTTTTTAAATTTACCCACAGAAAAAGAACGCCATGATATTTTTAAAGTCCACTTGCAAAAAATCCGTCCTTCCCGACTGCGAGAATTTGATTTACAAAGACTCGCCAAAAATAGCGAAAACTTTAGCGGTGCAGAAATTCAACAAGTAATTATTGATGGTATGCACCGCGCTTTTGGTAGTTTAATAGATGGTAACAGGCGGGATTTTAACACAGAAGATATTTTAGCTGCGGTATCGGAAACTGTTCCTTTAGCAGCCATAGCTAAGGAACAAATTACCAGTTTAAAACGCTGGGCTGCGGAAGCTGGCGCAAGAACGGCTTCTATTGATACACTGTTAATTGAGGAGTTAAAGGTTTATTCTCAGCAGCAAGGTTTGGGTTTTTTGGAAGTTGATTAAATAATTGATAATTACTCGTTCCTTGTCTCTGACAAGGAATGCAAAAAAGAGGCTCTGCCTCGATATAAAATAGAGGTAGAACCTCTAAAACTGCATTCCCAGTCTGGAGACTGGGAACGAGGAAATAATTGATAATTGATATTTCATAAATGAAAAAAGGAGTTGATTTTTTATGTCTCATTTTACAACTATCAAGGTGCAAATTAAGCAGGGTGAAGTGCTGTTTCAAGTATTAAAGGAGTTGGGTTATCAGGTTGAACAAAATACTCAAGTTCGGGGTTATAGGGGTGATACAATTAGTGCGGAATATGTGATTAAGCAATCTAATGGTTATGATTTAGGTTTTCGTAAAAGTGGAGAAAGTTATGAGTTAGTGGCAGATTTTTGGGGTGCGAAAATTAATCAGCAGGAGTTTATTAATAATATTAGTCAAAAGTACGCCCATAAAACTTTGATGGAAACCATACAAACTGAGGGTTTTAATGTGGAGGAAGAGGAGGTTTTAGCAGATGGTACGGTGCGGGTTTTAGTTGGTAGATGGGTTTAAATAAGAATTGATCCGCCCAACCCCCCTTATTAAAGGGGGCTAAATTCTTCAAAGTCCCCCTTTTTAAGGGGGATTTAGGGGGATCTAAAATGTTAACATTAATTACCAGGAAAAATCATTATGGCTGAATATCAAAAGATAGAATATCGCATTGGTAAAGATGGTAAAATTGTGGAACGGGTTTTAAATGCAACTGGTTCTAGTTGTGTGGAAACTACAAAAGGCTTAGAAAAATCTTTGGGAGAAATAGAATCTCAGGAATTGTTACCGGAATATTATCAAGATGATGAGTTAATTACCACTTCAGAAAATCAATCTTTACAACAACAGTAAACTAGATCCCCGACTTCTTTAAGAAGTCGGGGATCTGAACACACACCAACTACATAAATAATATGCTAGAACAAGTTAATAATATTGCTTTTGCTGTAATTCTCGTATTCATTGTTTATATTATTCTGCGGATATTATTTCCAGAAACTAATGAAAATAAATCAATTAATAATCAATCTGTAATTTCTCCAGATACAGAACAAAAAATAAACGATTTAGAAATTCAATGTCAACGACTGCGAGAAGAATTAAAACAACAATCTCAACAATTACAAGACGATTTTCAATATGAAACTTTCACTCAATTACAAACTTTACTCAGCAATTATCCCACAGTCAAAAAAATGGCTTTAGCTAAACCAGAGTTACCAGCTAAAAATCTTGTTTCTCTATTTACATCATTAGATAATTTAATTACTAATTGGGGTTATACTGCGATTGGTGAAACTTGGGAACAAGTTAATTATAATCCCCAATTACATCAAGCTGATAGTGATGATATTCAAGAAGGTGAATTAGTCTATATTCGTTTTATTGGTTATCAAAATGGTGATAAAATTCTCTATCCTGCTAAGGTTAGTCGCACTTTACCCGGAGGATTCAATTAAAATAAAAAATCAAATAAATTGTAGGTTGGGTTGAGGAACGAAACCCAACATTTATTACTCACAAAGTTTTAAATAATTTATCTATTTTCTTTGAACCCAACGTAAAATATTAATTATCTATCGTTTTTGTTGGGTTGCGCTTCGCTTAACCCAACCTACTAATGATTTATGACAACTATCGCAATTGATTTTGGTACAAGTAATACTGTAATTAGTATTTTAGAAGCTGATACCCAACAACCTAAAAGTTTGCGTTTCCCTAATTTATCCCGTGTATTTGTGGGTGTCACTTCTCAAGGTGAAAGATTGGAATATCCCGTTATTCCTAGTTTATTATTTATTAAATCAACTGATAATATTATATTAGGTGAAGGTGTCCGTAGTCAAAGATTAGGACTTTCTCAAAATTACCCTCCTGAACGGTTATTTAAAAAGTTTAAACGTGATTTGGCTGGAGATTATCAACCACCACCACGTCAAATAGAGGGAATTAATTATAATTCTGTTTCCGTTTCTGAGTTGTTTATTCAAACTATTTGGACAGAAATTAAAAAGCAAAATATCGAACCTAGTCATTTAATTTTTACTGTTCCTGTTGGTGCTTTTGAACGTTATTTAGATTGGTTTCGAGATTTAGGAAAAAAGTTAAATGTTCCAAAAGTGTCAATTATTGATGAATCTACAGCAGCAGCTTTAGGTTATGCGGTAAAAAGTCCCGATAAATTGATTTTGGTAGTAGATTTTGGTGGGGGAACTCTCGATTTAAGTTTAGTTAAAACTGTAAATAATTCTGATAAAAATAATAGTTTACGTGCTGAGGTTTTAGCTAAGTCGGAAGCTTATGTAGGTGGTGAAGATATTGATGTGTGGATAGTTGATGATTATTTGCATTCTCAAAATTTAACACCGGAACAAATTGGAAAAATTGGGTATCAAAATCTCCTGGAAATTGCAGAACGTTTAAAAATTCAACTTTCTAAAAATCAATCTGTTTCTGAAAGTTGGTTTGACGATGAATCTTTTATGTCCTATGAATTAAAAATAGACCGGGAAAAATTAGAGGATATTTTAGAATATAGACAGTTTTTACAACAGTTACGAGATGCGTTAGATGAGGTTTTAGCTTTTGCACTCAGAAAAGGTATTTCTAAAAATGATATTGAACAGGTTTTATTAGTAGGAGGAAGTTGTTTAATTCCCGCAGTTCAACAATTAATTCTTTCTTATTTTGGTAAAAGTAAGGTAAAATTAAATAAACCTTTTGACGCAGTTTGTCATGGTGCATTAGCAATAACCCAAATTACAGAAATAGATGATTTTTTACGTCATAGTTACGCGATTCGTTTATGGGATAATTACAGCCAAAGTTATATTTATCATCCTATATTTAGTAAAGGTACAAAATATCCTTGTCAAAGTTCCCAATGGTTAACTTTACAAAGTGCAAATAATGGACAAAAAGAGATTCGTTTAGATATTGGTGAAGTAGGTGACATAACACAAACAGAAATTGCTTTTGATGCTTCAGGAAGAATGACTTCCAGCACTCTTCAACATCAAGAAAGTTACCGTTCCCTAGATAATCAAAATCAACAGGTTTGTGTGGCAAAACTGAACCCACCAGGAGCAGCAGAATTTGATAGAATATCCGTGTTATTTGAGGTAGATTTTCGACGTATTTTATTAGCAACTGTGAAGGATTTATTGACGGGAGAGATGTTAGTTAATAGGGGTGCAATTTATAAGTTAAACTAATTTGTAATTAATAATAAATTTTCATTAAATGTGATAGCAAATATGAGTTGATTCACACCAATTTACAAATAAATTTTTCATGAAAAAGCCCTCCATGTTTAGATTTAAAAATATTACCCATCGGTTGATATTTAGTTGTGTTGTGGCAGCGATCGCTATTTATGGAGTTTCTTATTGGCAAGCCCACAAACTGTTGCACAAAAGTGTAGATGCTTGGTTGATTGATTTAGCTCAGTCCCGGATTGACACTGTTGCAAATGAGATGGAAGGGAAACTGCAAGCCATTGAAAGAAGTATTCTGCTGTCGATTTATGGTATTGAAAAATCAGCACAAAATTCCAATGCTGTTAATCAAAATTAACTGTTACCACTACTAAAAACCCTAGTCGAAAAACAGCCTCAAATTCAGGCAATTACACTCATCAATGCCAGCAATATTTCTGAGACTGGATGGTACTATGACCGACAGGGAAAATACACCAACCTTAATCCCGAAACAAGCAGAAATTGACTTACCCGTTGCCAAATCAAGGACAATAACCCAATTTCATCTTTTTGGACACAACCCTATCCTCTCAATCATCCATCAGCTATCACTTATTGCGTTCCTTTATCTGCTAATAGTAATAAAAATGATGCATTTAATGTCGATGTTGGTAGTTACGGTTGGGTGAAGACAGCGCAACTACAAACTATAGTAATCCGTTTTGATTTGTGAACTTATTTGTGTGGGTAGGGAACAGGGAACAGGGAACAGGAAAGAAGGGTTTTAGTGTGTACTGAGTCTTGTTCAATAATCAAATAGGAGTCCTATATATTTTTACAAAGTATAAGTGAAATCGTTTACCAACATCCCCGGAACTAAACTACCACCTAATTGCCGGCTTTCATAGGTTCCGACTTCGGGAATAAATTCTTGAAAATCGGTTAAATGTACTAAATTTTCTGCACCCCAGAAACGATAGAGACTTTCATCAAAACGCAGATTTTCAATGGGGGCGACTATTTCGCCATTTTCTACCCAAAAACAGGCATAACGTGTCATACCTGTAATTCTACCACTAGGGCGATCGCTCCAATTTAAATAATGTAAATTAGAAACATATAATCCTGTATTTAAACTGGGTAAAATATCATCAAATGCTAAATTACCAGGGCTGATTTCTGGAGAACGTAATGTTTCTGAACCATTAGCACCGTTAGCAAGTTTATTATATTCTTTAGCGGTGCGAGAATTAACAAGAGTATTGCTCAAAACTCCTTTTTCTATTAAAGGTAATTCCGGTGCAGCCATTTCTCCTAATTCATTAAATCTGGGAACTAAACCGAGTTGGAAGTTTTCTTGCAAATTAAACTTTGGTGAAAGTTGTTTTTCTTGACGTGATAAAACAGCTAAAGCACTATTACCTTGTTGAATGTCTGCTTCACTGATAGCACCCCAAGAAAGCATAGCCAATAAATCAGCAACCGCAGCAGGTGCAAAATAGGTTTTATATTTTCCTCTTGGTAATTCTTGGACTGGACGAGATAGCATTGCTAATTGCTTTTTTCCATCATTTATTTTGGCTAAATAAGCAGATTCATCCCAATTGCTGCCAGCAAAAGTTCCTTTAACAGCTTGTCCTGATTCCATAAACAAAGAATAGTCTAACGTAAAAGAATCAGTAGCAAACCAGTGTTTTTGTCCGCTAGAATCACCATAAGCTCGAATAATAACACCACCAGCATAAAGTCCAGTAAAATCTAAATCAGCTACTGATTCTAAGATATTAGTAACAACTATTTCTGGAGTTAATAATTTTCCTAGATTTACTTCTCGACTAGTATTAGTGCCTGATGGTAAAACTAAATAAGGATCAATAGGTAATAAAGGCAATTCATCACGTAATTCTTGTAAAGCCGAGTATGCTATTTGCCAATCTATTTCCCAATTTCCACTAAAGGGAAAATGACGAAAACTCCGGCGCTTATCTGCCATTAAAGTCAGTACAATAGAAGCATCAGCCACAAAACCCGTTTGTCTAACCTTGGCATGATTGAAGCGAGTAAATTGACTGCCTTCACTATTCAACCTAACAGCAAAACTTTCACCTTCCGCTTTTTTAATCAGCAGAGTTTCTATTAATTGATTAAAATTACTTTCTAAAATCGATAATTCTTCAACTTTCATAAATTACCCTAAAATCACAACAAGCAAATAGACAAAAACCCTCTGCGTACCTCTGCGTTTAAAAAACTCCTCTTAACCTCCCCCAAAAACCTCCACATTAGCAAATACACAAACAGGAGAACCATGTCCAACCCAAATAGCCTGATTAGGTTCTCCCTTACCACAGAAAGGAGTCCCGTACATTTGCCAATTAGAAGCATTACCAACTTGAATTAAGCTATGCCAAAATTCTGGTGTTGTCGCTCGATAGTTGGGATTACGTAAAGTTTTGGTCAATTTACCGTTTTCAATTAACTTAGCATATTCGCAACCAAACTGAAATTTATAACGTTGATCATCTATTGACCAAGAACGGTTAGATTCCATATAAACGCCTTGTTCTATTCCTGATATAATTTCCTCAAAAGTGGCGTTTCCTGGTTCTAAATTTAAGTTGGCCATTCTGTCTATTGCCGGTCGATTCCAGGAAGAAGCACGAGCGCAAGCAACACCTGGTAAATCTGCTCTGGCTTGACTTTCTAAACTGCCTAAACCGCGTTGGAGAATGCCTTTTTTAATGACATATTCTTTGGTAGCTACTGCACCAGTATCATCAAAACCATAACTAGCAAATTCACCTTCAACTGTGGGATCAAAGGTAATATTCATTAATGGCGAACCATATTCTAGTTTACCAAAATCCTCTTTGGTGACAAAGCTACCGCCAGCATAGTTGCGTTCATCTCCTAAAATGCGGTCAATTTCTAATGGATGACCGATACTTTCATGGATTTGCAGCATCATTTGGTCTGGTGCTAAAACTAAATTAGTGCGAATATTTGGGCATTCTTCCGCAGTTAATAATTCTAATGCCTGTTCGCCAACTTGCTGCACTCGATGCCATAAAATATCGGTTTTTAAAAGCTCCCATCCACCTTGATAAGAGTTTGCATGAGCGCCGTTATTGGTACGTGGCTGGACGATTGCACCATCTTGAGCGATCGCACCAAAATGCGTATTAAGGGCGATAATTTTCTGATATACTTCTGAGCCGTTGCTGCTGACAAACCAAGTTTCTTTATCGCTAGTAGCTACAGTGGCGGTGGTTTGAACTATTTTGTCGTTGATTTTCAGCTTTTGGCAAATGCGAATTAGTAAATCGTTGATTTCTCCTGGACTAATCGCATCTAATGGTTCTAAAAAGGGTGATTTATATTCACCTACCACTTTGGGGCGTGTACTTTCACTAACGGGATATATCCACCATGCACTAGCTGCTAATGCTTGTTTATAGGCTATTTCGGCGGCATTTTGCAGGGATGGTAATGCTAAGGAGTTGGTAGCAGCATAACCTAAACAGCCATTTACCATCACTTCTAGCATGGCTCCCATTGTCAAGGATTGGCCGTTGCTTTGGGGTAATCCGTCACGAACATAATGGGATCTCGATGTCTCTTTTACGGCTCTAATCCCAATCCAATCAGCAGGAATGTTGAGTTGAGAAATTGCTTTTTTAAGTTCAAATAACATAGTTACAATTCAAAATTCTGAATTATTTTTTTCACGCAGAGACGCGGAGGCACAGAGAGGAATTTTTTAATTGATTATCTGTGCCAACGTGTACCTTCTTTGCTATCTATTAAGGTAACGCCTTTTGCTAATAGTTCATCACGAATTCTATCTGATTCTGCAAAATTCTTGGCTTTTCGCGCTGCTTGTCTTTCTTGAATTAAATCTTCAATTTCCCCATCACTTAAACTATCTTGGGGATGAGTTTCGGCTTCTGGTTGGGCAGTTAAACCTAAAACATCTGCTAATGTAATTAGGGTTTGCCATGTTTTAAGTAATTCATTGGCTGGGGTTTCTGTTCTTCCTTGATGAACAATGATATTTCCCTCCCGATTTAGTTCTTTGGCTAATTCAAAAATTACTGCTAACCCACCGGGGAAATTAAAGTCATCGTCAACGGCTTCTTTAAATCTCTCAATCTCCGCATTTTGGATTTTGGATTTTGGATTTTGAATGAGGTTAGATTCGTCCCAGCCTAGTTTTTTACTATGTTGATAACCGAAAAGTAAACCTTCTTTGATAGTATGCCAGCCGTTGGTTGCTGCTAATATGGCATCATCGGTAAAATCTATAGGCTTGCGATATTGTGCCATCATCACAAACAACCGCACCGCCATTGGATCTACACCTCGATCTAGCAACTCGCGGATAGTGATAAAATTACCCAATGACTTGGACATTTTTTCACCATCTACCTTCACCATGCCGTTGTGTAACCAATAATTAGCCAGAGGTTTACCAGTTACTGCTTCAGATTGGGCAATTTCGTTTTCATGGTGTGGGAAAATTAAGTCAGCACCACCAGCGTGGATGTCTATAGTATCACCCAAGCGATCGCGTACCATCGCCGAGCATTCAATATGCCATCCTGGGCGGCCTTTTCCCCACGGAGACTCCCACGCAGGTTCGCCGGGTTTTGCAGCCTTCCACAGGGCAAAATCAAAGGGGTATTTCTTCTTTTGATATTCTGCGTCTTCAACATTTACCCGTTCACTCGCACCGGCTTGCATATCTTCTAATTTGCGTCCTGAAAGTTTGCCATATTCTGCAAAACTTTGTACCGCATAATACACATCACCCTGAGATGGATATGCAAAACCTTTATTTTCTAAATCGTGAATTAATCTTTGAATACCATTCATGGTGTGTGTAGCACGGGGATATTCATCAGCTTCTTTAATTCCCAACCGTGACATATCCTCAAAATATGCTTGAATATAGCGTTCTGCCACAACTTCCATTGAAGAATTTTCTTCTCTTGCGCGTCTGAGAATTTTATCATCAATATCCGTAAAATTTTGGATATAACGCACATCATAGCCGATAAACTGAAGATAGCGACGCACTACATCCCAGACAATACACGCTCTAGCATGACCCAAATGGCAGTAATCATAAACAGTCACGCCGCAATAGTACATCTTAACCTTGCCAGGTTCGACGGTGGTAAAAGGTTCTTGACGACGGGTGAGAGTATTGTAGAGAGTTAGGGTCATAACAGAGTAATGGGACAATCAGACGATAAACAATAATAACGCAAGTTGCTGGCGAGGGAGCAGATGAAAATTTTGTAAACTAATAATGGTTGTGAACATCTTGTAGGTTGGGTTAGACGCGGTAATTAATTGATTTAGCACAAATAAATCATAAAACTGCGTCGTAACCCAATATTGGTGTTCACGGTTCATTTATGATCGCTATAGTAATCTTGTCAACACCCGGAGGTAAAGTATGATTCAAGCATTACCCAAAACCAAGCCAGTAACTTTTGAGGAATTTGTACAATGGAAACCAGAAGGCAAGTATTATGAATTACATAATGGAGTAGTTGTTGAAATGAATCAACCTTTAGGCGATCATGAGTGGATTATCATTTTTTTGAATGACATAATCTTTTCAGAATATAAACGGTTAGGTTTGCCCTATGGTATATCGAAAACTGTCTTGGTGAAACCACCTGAAAATGAATCTGCTTACTCACCAGATGTTTTACTACTCAATCCAGCTAATTTACAAAATGAATCTTTCTGGAAAAAATCAGCTACAGTTACTCAAGCTGCATCAATACCATTAGTTATTGAAGTTGTGAGTACAAATTGGCGTGTTGATTATTTAACAAAAGTTAAAGACTATGAAGAAATTGGTATTCTTGAATATTGGATTGTTGATTACTTAGCTTTAGGTGGAACTCCCTATATAGGAAATCCCAAACAACCAACTATTTCTATTTATAATTTAATCAATGGGGAATATCAAGTTAGTCAATTTAGAAAAAATGAAACTATAGTATCACCAACTTTCCCAGAATTGAGCTTAACTGCTAACCAGATTTTTCAAGCTGGTATGTAAATATGTCACCAATGATGCCAACTAGCTAAAATCAAGATAACATTTAAAATACACCAATATCCTACTTCATGATTATGCAAACAACTACGACTTCCGAATCTCACCCAATGGACGCTCCTAAACAAGGTTTACCAGTAACCATTATTACGGGGTTTCTTGGTAGCGGTAAAACTACTTTACTCAACCATATTCTCACAAATCAGCAAGGTGTGAAAACTGCTGTTTTAGTGAATGAATTTGGTGAAATTGGTATCGACAACGAATTAGTTGTTTCCACTGATGAAAATATGGTGGAATTAAGTAATGGCTGTATATGCTGCACCATTAATAATGACTTAGTAGATGCCGTTTACAAAGTTTTAGAAAGGGAAGACAAGCTAGATTATTTAGTTGTAGAAACAACTGGTTTAGCAGATCCTCTACCTGTAGCTATGACATTTCTAGGTTCAGAGTTGCGAGATTTGACCCGATTGGATTCTATTATTACTGTAGTTGATGCGGCAAATTATAGCTTGGATTTATTTAATTCTCAAGCAGCTTTAAGTCAAATTACCTATGGTGATGTAATTATTCTTAATAAGACAGATTTGGTTGATGAAACCACTTTGCAGGAATTGGAAAGAAAAATCAATGATATCAAGGAAGGTTCAAGAATTATTCGGACTACAAAATCCCAAGTTCCACTTCCTTTAATTCTCAGTGTGGGATTGTTTGAGTCTGATAAATATTTCGATTCAGAGGAAGAAGAACACGAAGAACATCACGACCATGATCACGATCATTCTACCTGTGGACATGACCATCATGATGATCATTCTAACTGCGAACATGACCATCATGATCATGAACATCATCACCATCATTCTGACCATTTAGAAAATGATGGTTTTATTTCTATATCTTTCCAAAGTGAAAAACCTTTTTCTATTCGCAAGTTTCAATATTTTCTAGATAACCAACTACCCACAAATGTCTTCCGTGCTAAGGGGATTATGTGGTTTGATGAAAGTCCCCAACGTCATATTTTCCACCTTTGCGGTAAACGCTTCACCATTGATGATGATGAGTGGAAAGGTGAAAAGAAAAATCAATTAGTGCTAATTGGTCAAAATCTAGATAGTGAAACTTTGCTCCAGCAAATAGAAAACTGTATTTGTCTTCCTTCTACTAGTAGAGGTAAAGGATTTGGTAAATAGTAAGTAGCCATCATGAACTGCGTACACCAGGACACATGAGAAACTTCTTATTCCCCTCCACGAAACAGCGGGGAGGGGTTAGGGGTGGGGTCTTATTTTCAAGTCAGTTATTTCCCAGTTATGTAGGTTGGGTTGACGCAAGGAAACCCAACATCTAAAAACTTTATTTATGCGGTTGGTGCAACCTCAGATACAATTAGTACCTCTCATTTAATCGCTGCAAGTTGAGTTTGATAAATGTGGATTTGATCTACCAAACCCTGAATACCAGGAACATCAAAACCATAACTCTGAAAACCCTTCCCGATAGAATTAGTTAAAACCTCTGCACCTTTCCCTTGATAATAAACAGGAACTGGACGGTTTGCATGATTTCCCCAACCATATTTAACTTGAGGTTCAGAACCCCAAAAATGACCAGCTTTTATAGGTTCAAATTCAACAGTTAAAGCTTCTGCACCCTGGTTTTTGAGAAGTTCCCCAAAGTTGGGATTTAAAGTTAGGTAATGATCATGATCTGCGGTGACAATGAGGAGGTTATTTTCCCAACCACCGTTATTTTTAATCCAGTCAATTGTGGTTTTGACGGCTTTATCAAAATCCAAGACTGTTCCAATTAAATTATCTAAGTTATCATCATGAGCAGCCCAATCAATATCACCACCTTCTACCATTAACCAAAATCCATCTTTGTCTTTAGATAAAACTTCTAAAGCGGCTTTAGTTAAATCCTGGAGAGTGGGATTTTCATTAATTTCTCTAGCAATAAATGATTTATCGGTTTCTCCAGGAAGCAGCGGACGAACTGTATCGGGTTTTTGTCCTTGAGAACCAAACAAAGAAAAGATACTCAAACCTGTATTGCTGTAGTCTCCGTTAGCGGTACTGACAGGGAGATTTCCCTCTTGTCCTCTGGCTCCATATAATCCTAACAAGCGATCGCCTTTTTGAGGATCTAACTTACTCGCAGTCCTGGCTAACTTAGTCGCCGCATCTTTCCCCCGTTCTAAAAATGTATAATCGTAGCGGTTTCCATTCGGGTTTTTACTCAATTCTGCGTAGGTTGATTTCGTAATATATTCAAACTTTGTCGGAGGTTCTACTCCCATTGGTAAAGATTCACTATCAGCACCTGTGAGGGGATGACCACCACCTAAAATTACAGTAGGTTGATAAATGCGGAGTTCCTGCTGTAAAATGTTATCCAAACTGGGAAAATCAGCGTCATATTTATTTCGACGATTGACGTTAGCTGCTGCTGCACCAGGAGTAGCATGATCAATGGGGACAGAAGTGACAATCCCTGTAGATTTACCAGCATCAGCCGCAGTTTTGAGAATTGTTTCTAGTGGTTTCTCAAATATATCTACGGAAATAGCGTTGTTATAGCTTTTAACTCCGGTATAAAGAGTAGTAGCTGTATTTGCTGAGTCAGGATAACTGTGCTTGATGTATGCAGGGTCATTTCCAGGTGTCCAAGGATTGATCCCCCCACGAACAGGATCATAACCGACTAAGTTACCAACTGCATCAGCACTGAGGTTTTCTGTACCACCTGATGGTTTATTCCCTGGGTTAAATATGGGTTGAAATTTGAAACCTGGTAAAACTGGACTAGCACCTGTCATAGAAATAGAGTTATCTAGTGCAGAGTTACCAGTACTAAACACGCCATTACCAGGAGCAACAGTTGTACCATAGGTTGTAGCTAAGGCGTAATTATCTAGGGTTTGAAAGCTGAGTCCTTCTCCTTTCCCTGATGTGTAATTATATCCTTTGGCAACAGCAGCAGCGCGAGCCATTTCCCACCCCATACCATCCCCAATCATCAGAATTACGTTCTTGGTCTTGGTTGTGGTTGTAGCTGGGCTGGAATTAGAAGCTATCGCTCCCACTATAATAATCGCTAGGGTTAAGATTCCAGCCAGTAAACTACCTGTTAATCGAATTTGTGAACTAGATTTAACTGTCATAGGTAAAATGCCTCCTCTATGATGAGAGAATATTACATAATGATCACAAAACTTAAAATTCATTTATCATGGCAAAAATTCAGTTTTCTAAAGGCGTTGACGAAGAAGTAATTCCAGAGGTACGCTTGACGCGATCGCGCAGTGGTGATCAAGGTACAGCAACATTTATTTTTACCAATCCACAAATTTTGGGACAAGGTAATACTGAAGAAATCACCGGGATGTACATGATTGACGAAGAGGGAGAAATAATTACCCGCGAAGTTAAGGGTAAATTTGTTAACGGTAGACCAGAAGCTTTAGAAGCCGTTTACCTGATGAAAACCCCCGAAGAATGGGAGCGATTTATGCGCTTTATGGATCGTTATGCCAAGGAAAACGATCTAGGATTGAGTAAATCCTAAGTAGTCACTTAGTCATTGGTCATTGGTCAAACAGGTCATTGGTCACTGGCTAAAACTTATACCATTTTGGATTTTGGATTTGGGATTGTCAAAGATTTAGTAAACAAGTGTTTTACCACTTTCATCTGTCGTTATCATTTTTCTTTCTTGGTATCAAATACCTATGAAACTCCAACCACACCCAGATTCAGTGGGAATAACTGTAACTTGCGCTGTTATTACCGTCAGCGATACCCGCACCACGGAAACAGACAAAAGTGGTCAACTGATTCAACAATTGCTTTTGACTGCTAACTATGCTGTGGGAGTCTACAAAATTATCAAAGATGAACCCGCAGAGATTCAAGCACAGATAGAATTGCTGGGTAAAAATGCTAATTTAGATGCTGTAATATTTAATGGTGGGACAGGAATTGCCCCTAGAGATACCACCTACGATGCTATAGAAAAGTTGCTAGAAAAGACTTTACCGGGATTTGGTGAGTTATTTCGCTTTTTAAGCTATCAAGAAATTGGTTCACGAGCGATCGCATCTCGTGCTGTAGGTGGTATTTATAAAAATAAACTTATCTTCTCTCTTCCCGGTTCCAGTACTGCAGTACTATTAGGAATGGAAAAACTGATTTTACCCGAACTCGTTCATCTTGTTACTCAAATGCAAAAGCTATAATAACAAGATCCCCGACTTCTCAAAGAAGTCGGGGATCTATATTCCCCACATATCAAAAATCTCAAAATTTAATCATTGTTAAGCAGATGGTAGCTAAAATCGCGGCGATTATATAAAAGACCGCAACTACTTGCAATTCTGACCAGCCAGTTAACTCTAAATGATGATGTAAAGGAGCCATTTTGAACAGCCGCTTACCTTTACCATCTGGCCCCTTTGTGGCTTTGTAATAACTAACTTGCGCCATTACAGACAGGGTTTCCACAAAGAAGATCCCACTGAGAATAAACAGGGCTACTAAACTGTTAGTCAACAACGCTACAGCAGCTAAAGCACCTCCCAGGGCTAGGGAACCAGTATCTCCCATAAAAACACGGGCTGGGTTCCGGTTATGCGCTAAAAATCCCAAGCAACTACCACTCATAGCCGCACAGAAAATCATTAATTCCGGTGAGGTGGGTGCAATTATAGCGCCTAATGCGAAAATAGCGATCGCAACTGTTCCCCCTGCTAATCCATCAATTCCATCTGTTAAATTAGTAGCATTACTTTCTGCTACTAACACAAAACCAGCCAAAGGCCAGAAGAAGAATCCTAAAGGTAGGGTAAAACTCACCCAAGGTAAGGCGATATTTGTTATAGTAAAATCTCGGTTAAAAATTATCCACACACAGAAACAAGCCGCAAAAATTATCTGCAAAGCCAGTTTCATCTTTGGAGATATACCTTTATTTGATTTCCGGCGCAAAATTTGCCAATCGTCAATCCAGCCAATCAAACCGTAGCTAATTGTTAAAGCCGAAACAGCCAGTACGTCTTGATGAAAATTAGACAATATACAGCCAACTACCACTGCAACAGGGATGAAAAAAATACCACCCATAGTTGGCGTACCAGCTTTTTTTAGATGGGCTTGGGGACCATCTTCCCGGATGATTTGCCCTGTTTTCAGCGCTTGCAGTAGAGGTACTACCCATTTTCCCACAGCCGCAGCACCTACAGCACATAATAACAAAGGCAACGTCAGCGATGTAGCTTGCCAAGGTAGTCTATTCCCTAGCCAATCTAAAGTCAAGGCTGCTGTACTGAGCAAGAGGGCTAACATAGAGGCCAGCCCAATTCCAGAAATATTTATACTTTGGTCAGGAGATAGTTTAGCGTCCACAGAAAATTTTCCTTCACTCCACACTTAAAAAAACCGACAAACAGAGACTATTGATAAAACTCAGTCTCCACACCTCTTAAGGCTCATCCTCACCTATGCTGATATCGTCGTCATCAAAATCAAGATCGCCAATTCCGTCTTCTCCACCCAATAAATCGGATATTACTGCTTCCGCTTCCGAAAAATTAGGTTCGTGAACATCACGCGCTATAAGACGACGGCTAGACTGCAACCAATCCAGTATAGAGGAATCTTGCTTTGAGGGAATTACAGTAGCTCGCTGGTTGCGGGGTTCCTCACGTAGGGGCGAATTTAACATATCAACGAAGACACGAAGAGGTTTATGTAACTAGACATTAAGAGTCTATCATTTGATACGGCATAATTTAATTAATGATTCAACTCTTTGATTGATAAATCCGAATTAAACAAAAAAGATTATTTAATTACCCTATCGCTAACAGTAAGCCCTTCAACAGATGAATTGCATAGCTATATACATAAAGCATTAATATCTTGTTAATTCTGATTTCATAGGCATATTTTGAGGTAAAAGGCGATGATGACAAAATCTACTCTTCTGGATGCAATCGCTGGTACAAATCGCGGGTTGCTGGCAACTGAAACCCAAAAACAGGCTATCCTAGCAGCGATCGCTAGTTTGGAGGATTTTAACCCCACACCACGCCCTTTGGCAGCCAGCCACTTACTAGAAGGTGATTGGCGATTACTTTACACCACAAGTAAGGCTTTACTAAACCTTGATCGTTTTCCCTTTTACAAACTTGGACAAATTTACCAATGTATTAGAGTAGAAACTACTAGCGTTTATAACATAGCAGAAATTTACGGACTACCTTCTTTGGAAGGATTAGTTAGCGTAGCTGCTAAATTTGAACCAGTCTCAGAACGTCGAGTTCAAGTAAAATTCCAGCGTTCTATTATTGGCTTACAAAAGCTAATTGACTATCAGTCACCTGCAACTTTTATCCAGCAAATTGAATCCGGAAAAAAATTTACTGCCCTTGACTTTCCTATTCAGAGTGACCAACAACAAGGATGGTTGGACATCACCTATATAGATAATGATCTACGCATTGGTAGAGGTAACGAAGGGAGCGTGTTTGTTTTGAGTAAGGCATAGGCGGTTTATTCGCAAGAAGTGTTTGCGAACGACCTTATTCTATTATAAGTACTTTGTCAAGTGGGGTCTGATATTGTTTTGTGTACGGGACAAGGAGATTTGGGGAGATTAACCTGTTAACAGTTCCCCGTTCCCCAATATGACAAATAACTTAACAAACACTCTAGCAACGACCTTCAGGTTGTAGAGTGAAATCAATTAGCCCTAATTTATTGGCAATTGATAATTCAAAGGGAAAATAATCATGGTTCAACGTGGTTCTAAAGTACGTGTTCTTCGCCCCGAATCCTACTGGTTTCAAGATGTAGGAACTGTGGCCTCTATTGACCAAAGCGGTATCAAGTACTCCGTAATTGTCCGGTTTGATAAGGTCAATTACTCTGGTATCAATACCAATAACTTTGCTACTGATGAATTACTAGAGGTTGCACCTCCAGCAGCTAAAGCAGCGAAAAAGTAAACAGTCGCACAGTGTTGGGTGCTGAGTCCTGAGTATAAAAATTGGAAAAAGCAGTAAAATAAATATGCTGGTTCCATCTCCTCGATTTATTTCGTGAAGCATTGCTCCGAACTCAGCACACCCTGCGGTTCGCCTCCCTCTGGGCTTGTACCGCCATCATTACTCTAGAAATGCCTGAACTACCTGAAGTTGAAACAGTCCGACGGGGTTTAAATCAATTAACCCTAAATCAAACAATTACGGGGGGAGATGTGTTGCTACAACGCACCATCGCCTACCCGTTTTCTATTGAAGAATTTATAGAAAGTATTAAAAAAAGCACCATTAAATCTTGGCATCGTCGCGGTAAATATCTTTTAGCTGAACTTTCTCCTCCTTCGACCTGGTTAGGAGTGCATCTGCGAATGACCGGACAATTATTATGGTTAAATCGAGATGAACCTTTACATAAACACACCAGAGTTCGGTTATTTTTTGGGGAAGAACAAGAATTACGCTTTGTTGACCAACGCACCTTTGGGCAAATGTGGTATGTTCCCCCAGGTGTGGCTGTAGAAAGTATTATTACAGGTTTGGCAAAACTGGCTGTAGATCCATTTTCACCAGAGTTCACCGTTGAGTATTTAGCGAATAAGCTGAAAAAATCTCGTCGTCCCATTAAAACTGCATTGTTAGATCAGTCGATAGTTGCAGGATTGGGTAATATATATGCTGATGAGGCTTTATTTAAAAGTGGAATTTTACCAACTACTATCTGTGCAGATTTACAAAGCCCACAAATTGAACCTTTAAGAACAGCGATAATTGAAGTTCTATCCGCAAGTATTGCCGCTGGTGGAACAACTTTTAGTAATTTCCTCAATGTTAAAGGTGTAAATGGCAACTATGGCGGTGAGGCGTGGGTTTACAACCGCACCGGGAAACCTTGTAAAGTTTGTGGTAATGTCATCCAGCGAATTAAGTTAGGTGGGCGTTCTAGTCATTTTTGTTCTCAATGTCAGAAATGAGGGGGATTAAGAAACCTCTCTCTAAATCTCTCTCCTACAAGGAAAGAGACTTTGATTTTAATTCCCCCACTTCCCTTGTAGGGAAGGGGGTTGGGTTCTCCTCTTCCACAAGTGGAAATTGGAATTTATACAGGTCTGGTGGATTGAATTTTTTGAATGGGCAGCGTTTTGTAGTAGGGTCTTTTAGCGCCGTAGCCACCGAAGTAGTTCCAGTCCCCTTCGATATCCCCGGAGGCGCAACCATCCCCGTAGCCGGTTCCCTACTAGCCCTGGGAGCAATGAGAAAAGTTAAAAAGAGCATAGCATTAAAAACCCGCATCGCCAACCCTGTAACCACAACGGTTAGCTAGGATAAACTTTTCTACCTCCACGTTTTCCGTTTTCGATACCTGGCACTCCACCAAAGGATATTTGATCAATAATTATCGGGTAGGGGTTTAGCATTGCTAAACCCCTACATTTTCGTTGTCACTAAATATTACCTAAAGAGTGTAAAATTAATATTTCTTGTCTGAATCAGGTGGTTATCGAGCGAAGTCGAGATAATGTCCAGGGTTAAAGGATGAACAGGACGAAAATAGGCATTTCAGTACCCATTATCCATTACCAGCCTCAACTAGATAACTAGCAACTTGAGTTATTAGTGAAAATTCAATTAAATGACCAATAATTCCTTGATTATACTTTTCACCCGGATTTATTCGTGCAATCAATCCGAAATCCAAAATCCGAAATCCGATGACTCGCTTTATACATGACCAATTTGCAAAACAATATCTAACAGAACTATTAACACCTTACGGACAAGTAGAAACCAGCAAAGATATCACAGCAGAAGTAAGACAAATTGACGTTTTGTTTATTCCTTCACCTCAACCTACACAAAGTCTAGAAATACTCGGACTACTAGGACGAATGGCGACAAATTATGCTATATTTGAACCATTCCGCAATGCCGTCACCAAAAGCGAAATTCGCAGTTGTATGGGTAAATTATTTGACATTCATGCGGACATAGAGCGTCAATCTAACCGCAACAATACCCGTATAAATGAGGCAGAATTACCCAGGTTGTGGATTTTTTCTCCTACTGCTTCAGTGGAACTACTAACAAGTTTTAATACTACAGTCGATGAAGAAAACTGGAGTAAAGGCATTTATTTTTTGGGAGAGGGCTTAAAAACCGTCATTATTGCTATTCACCAACTCCCCAGCACACCAGAAACCCTGTTTCTCAGGATATTAGGTAAAGGGAAAGTTCAACGACAAGCAGTGGAAGAATTAGAAGCAATACCTAAAAACAGTCCGTTCCTTTCCCATATCGTACAATTAGTACATGACCTGATTGCTGTTTTATCGGCTCGTCAACGTCAAGAGCAAGATATTGATAAAGATGACCAGGAGTTGATTATGAAACTATCAGAAATTTATCAACAACAATTAGAAGAACTAAAAAAACAAGGACTCCAGGAAGGACTCCAGGAAGGACGACAAGAAGGTATAGAAAGAGAACGACGCGCTATGATTGAAAGTATCATGCAAGTACGTTTTGGGGAAGTTGATTCAGAATTAGCAGCAATTATCGACTTTCTGATTGCTATGACTAGGGAAGAATTTACTCCTTTGCTTCTACAATCATCTCGTGAAGAATTATTAGCTAGATTTGCCAAATAATTGATGGAAAAATGGACAAATCTGCAATTTCTAAAATAATTTAAAAATTAATCAAAATCCAGAATATAGAGTATTGGGGGGTTGACAATGGCTTGGGGATTTGTTATCATGAAGTCGATAAGGAAGAACTATCTAGCAATAAAAATATAATTTCCTCCTCAACCGCTTACCACCAGAGTAGGCGGTTATATTTGTTTGGGGAAAGAAATTATGCCTTTGGGTCTGGGCGCGAGATAAAATTTTGAGTAAAAGCGTTTATTTTGGAACAAGGGGAACTCATGGCTGTTAAAAAAGGAAATATGGTGCGGGCTATCCGCGAAAAGTTGGAAAATAGTCTAGAAGCTAAAGCTAGTGATTCTCGCTTCCCTGCTTATTTATTTGATAGTCAAGGGGAAGTAGTAGATATTAAGGGTGATTACGCTTTGGTGAAGTTTGGAAAAGTGCCAACGCCAAATATTTGGTTAAAATTAGAACAATTGGAAGAGTTTGCATAACAAACATACATCGTTCTTAATAGTGCTTTAGCTTAAAAGTCAGCAGCATGGTGGGTTACTTTGTCACTAACCCACCCTACTATGATTGAATAATTGCAATTATAGAAAAATTATGTCTTATTCCCCATCTTCCCCAGTTTTGTGTAAATCTCCCCGTGTAACTATTGTGGGTGCGGGTAGAGTAGGTAGCACTTTAGCCCAACGCATTGCGGAGAAAAATTTGGCTGATGTGGTGTTATTAGATATTGTAGAGGGAATGCCTCAAGGTTTGGCTTTAGATTTGCTAGAGGCCAGGGGACTGGAATTACATAATCGGCAAATTAGCGGAACTAATAATTATGCAGATACGGCTAATTCAAATATTGTCGTGATTACCGCTGGTTTTCCTCGCAAACCGGGAATGACGAGAGATGATTTGCTGAAAATTAATGCCAAAATTGTAGTTGATGCCGCCAAAAATGCGATCGCACATTCTCCCCATGCTATCTTTATTGTCGTCACAAATCCTCTGGATGTGATGACTTATTTAACTTGGCAAGCGACAAATTTACCCAGAAATCAAGTAATGGGCATGGCTGGAGTGTTAGACTCAGCTAGGTTTGAAACTTTCATTGCTTTAGAATTGGGAGTTTTACCTGCGGACGTAAAAGCAATGGTTTTAGGTAGCCACGGTGATTTAATGGTTCCTTTAGCCCGTTACGCAACTGTCAATGGTATTCCTATTACAGAATTATTAGATACAGCCACAATTGAACGTTTAGTAGAAAGAACCCGTAACGGTGGCGCAGAAATTGTGGAATTAATGCATACAGGCGGCGCGTTTTTTGCTCCTGCTTCTGCTACTTCTTTAATGGTAGAATCAATTTTATTAAATCAGTCGCGTTTGTTGCCAGTTGCAGCTTATCTGCAAGGTGAATATGGTTTAAATGATATTGTCATTGGTGTTCCTTGTCGTTTAGGATACGGTGGAGTTGAGAGTATTTTAGAATTAACTCTCAGTGATCAAGAAAGTTCAGCTTTGCAGACTTCAGCCCATTCTGTACGCCAAAATATTCAAAGGGCGCAGGAAATTTTAGATACGAAATCATAGAGTTTTTGCCAAAAGAAAGATACAGATAAAATTCACTTATACAAGATGTTTGTTCACGAATTTATAGAACCCCTATCCAAACAATACTGTTCGGTTAAGGATTTTTGTAGGTTGGGTTGAACAAAGTGAAACCCAACAAATGCCTGTAAATGTTGGGTTTCGTGCCTCAACCCAACCTACGTAATTTCATTTTTTTGAGCTTAACCGACAAGTATTGCCTATCCAAACCTCTCCCCGCACCCCTCCCCTACAAGCAAGGGAAGAGGAGAAACTTTTAATACGGGAGAGGCTTGAATCTCTTAATTTTTTTCGTTCTTCACAAATGATTTAACTGCCCCTCTCCGCGTCGGAGAAGGGTTGGGGAGAGGTTCATCGAATTTTTTTCAACTTAAATTCATCAAATTTAACAACTTCAGAATTAGGCTTTCTCGTATCAAAACGATAGCTGCTAATAGTACCTGTTCCTGTGTCGAAAATGCTAAAAACTGTAATCTCATTACTAGCAATATAAGGCATCGGTTTACCATCTTCTCCTAACAATGGAGAAATAGTTGGTATGATTGGTTCTAAACCATTAGGATCGCCAATTGCTGTATAATCTTCTTGATAGTTTGTTGGTACTTCTCGCTTTCTTCCACCCCAAGCAGCACCGTAAGAATTACCAACATTAGAAGTCTCTAGAAAGTGCATCCCACTCGAACTTACAAAGCGATTCCATAAATGGGAATGTCCATAAAATACTAACTGCACTTTTGCAGCTTCTAATAAAGGGAGAACATCACGAATTATATAATCTGCACTTTTGGGATAGTTATAACTAACTGCTTTGATATTTCCTTCGTTATCTCTTTCAATTATACTTACTGGATTAGTATAAGCTGGAATAATATTATCACCCAATGTATGCGGCGGATGATGAAACATCACAACTTTATATTTTGCTTGTTCAAATTCAGGACTTTTTAATTCTTGTTTCAGCCAATTATATTGTTGACTACGCTCAAAAATCGGCTCATAAATCAACTGTCCATAACCCCAATTTTCAGGATAGTTAAAATCTTTTTTGGGTTCTATATATCTACCTTTAATTTGCGAATCTAATTGAGGATGTCGCCACATATTAGTAATGTACAATACTACTAAGCGGACATCACCAAAAGTAACTGCATAATATGTTTTGCCCCCGGCTTTAGTTTGGGGTAATGTAAAAATTTCTTCGTAAGTGTCAGTATTGAAAGAATTATTTTTTAGTGTTGTTTCCCCATACAATTTTTGGGCAACTTCACGAGGAATAGTATCATTAAATTCATCATCTAAACTTGCTGTTCTCGCAAATCTCCCCATGACTTCATGATTACCAATAGAAGTAAACATAGGTGCATTTTGAATAATCTTCCCTCCGGTGTAAGTTACTTTTGCACCGTTGTTTTCCATTTGATAATTAGCACGACCTTGCAAACCTGGAAATAAAGCATTTCCTCGGTTATCATCAAACCATTCGGAAGCGCGGTCTGGAACGTTGACTAAATCTCCTGCAAACCATACCCCGTCCACATTTCCCACTGTTTCTACCACTTTTTGCAGATTCGCTGCTGTCATGGGTTTAAGCTGGTGGTCGGAAGTGAGGAGAATTTTTAAAGCTGTACCAGGTTTGGGAGTGGGTACAAGGGTAAAAACTTCGCTGCTAACGCTTGCTCCATCTTCTCGTATACTAGTAACGTGATAGGGAATCCGCACATTAGCAACTAAACCTGTAACTTCGGCTTCGTGTCGCCAAATTTCACGTTTGACAGGTTTTTGATAAATTTGCCCGTTCTTGGTTTGATTTGCTACTCTTGATTGTTGGTCTTCTCTAGTGCGGCTGAGTTTAGTAGTTTTTGCAATTGCACTTTGATCAAGTTTTTCACCATAGATGACTAAGTGTTTATCACCTACAAACTCAGTAAACCAAACTACTCGCACTGAAGTTTCAGTTGGTAGTTGCAAAAACGGGTCTGTCAGCAGTTGGGGTGCTGATATCATGATTGTTTGCCCAAAAGAATACACGCTTAATAGAGTAAGGCATAACAACAGGATAAGTACAGCGGTTAAAGAGCTTTGATAGCTGCTTATGCTTTTAAACATAACTGTTATACGAATGATACAGAAATGCTTTTTAATTTACGACTTTTCAATTAATCGGAGCGGCGGGATTCGAACCCACGACCTCCACTACCCCAAAGTGGCGCGCTACCAAGCTGCGCTACGCCCCGTCTACTTAATTTTAGATTCTAGATTTTGGATTTAGGGTTTATCCAAATTTGTTTATCTAAAACTTATTTAAGTCACTCTTACGAGAGTATCACAAGCTTCGGGAAAATAGCAAGCTTTTTTCAAAAAACTTTGAGAATCTCTGTTGCTTGCACTAACTCTGGCACGGCGGCAGCATCCCATTTACCTTCAACACATCGTCCTGTATTGAGTATGAACCGCAGACTATAGGCGTGAGCATAGCCTTCTACCTCCATCCATAATAAATCGCTTTCCGCTTCACAGGCAATTTTTTCTTCATCCATTAATTCTGTGGCTAGATGCTTGATGGTAGCGGCTAATTTTGCGAGAAGTTGGCAAAAGTCATTTAATTCCGCTTCGGTTAATTCTAGCGCCCAATCGTCTGTACCCACTAAACCTTTAAATTCTGCTGCGTCAGGATTCCAGCCAATACGCCAACCTGTTCCGCTTTTGATAACTCGTTGCATGAATGCTTTTTTAATACCAAAGGATGCTAAGGAGATTCTCGCCAATTTTAATTTTTAATTTTTAATTTTGGACAGGATTAAAAATATCAACTAAGACTTGGACTAAGTTATTGCGTTGCTTGCGGGTAAGTTTAGCAATAGCAGTGCGATCGCCTTCTATCGGATTTTGCTGTAATGTATCATTACCTGGATAGGATGGTTCATACACCGTTTCATTGGCATTTAGATAATCTGCCAAGGTTAACTTCCAATCTAAGCGATATAAGGGTGATCTCCCTTTCACGTAAATGTGGTAGCGAATCATCCGACTAGCTAAAGTGTTGTTTTCAGCAACTTTTTTAGTCTCTTTACTGATATATTGATTTTCTTTTGGCAGGTCGGGCAATTGCTGATACACTAGTTGCCAAACATCGCTAGGACTGATTCTCTGAGCTACTGCGGGTGAAATGCTGAGTAAACTCGTACTTACTGTACCTGTAATTATCACACTCACTGCTATTACGGCTATGATGAGCGCTGATTTGAACCGCAAAAATAAAAGTTTTTTCTTTTGCATAGCTTCAAAGATTCTGAGATGAAAGTGATACTGAGAGTTTTTTACTCAGAATGGGTAATTTTCATCTCAGTGTTAATTGACGGAGTTATTTTAGAGTTCGCCGATAATTTCTGGTTGAGTCATTTCGTCAGACATCTCCAGAATCGCTCTGAGTACGGGTTTCATAATCGCATCTTCGTTATTTTCAAAATCTTCATAACGCCTACGTTTGGCGCGATTCGCTACCTGAACCGTAATGCGGTAGCGATTTGAGGCGGCACTAATAAGCTCCTCAGCACGGAGCATAATCTGAGACTGAGTTGTCTCGAACTTGGAACGCTTAAGCATAGTTAGTGACTTTTGAGATTCTACCCTAGTTTAGCAGTACTGAATTACATATTTTGGAAACAATAGAAGACTTTTTTAAATCTAAATATTCAAATGGAGAATTCACTCACAATTTCAAATATAGAATTAAGTTATGCCTAAATACAATGTAGCCAGTAAACAAAAATCGCTGACACTATTACTAACCCTGAGTCTCACTACTTTTTGTCTGTCACCAATCCCGCCTTCAATTGCAAAAAATATACCCCAGCCTTCTGATGCACCACTGGAACTAAATTTATTGAATAGGCCAAAAGGTTCGGTAATCACAGCTAACACTATTAACCCAGAAAGATTAACTGTTCCTAGTTTATGGTGGGCGAAAGAAAACTCAGAAAACAAACTCTTAGATAACTGGATTGCATATCCAAAAGCTGAAAAACAATCAGCCCGTGTTGATTTGATAGTAAACCAGCAAATTTGGAGTTTATTAGACTATCTCGAACGCTACAACTTTGTCAACCAAATGGGCAGTATAGCTAGAAATTTTGGTTATAATATCCGAGTTTTCAATTATCAACAAGAACCTTTAGCAACTTACACTTGTAACTTTAGCAATAGTCCAGAGTTATGCAATATCCAAATGAACAATCAAAGTAGGTTAGGCTTACGTCAAGTCATTCAGGAAAATTAAAATAATTCATAATTCGTATACTAAAAACGGTTAATATCTGAACTTTACCAATACCTTGTCCAAATCGAAAAAAGTCTTGATTTGTAGGTTGGGTTGAGGTACAAAACCCAACAAATGCGTCGGGTTGCGCTGTCGCTTAACCCAACCTACAAAAAATGGACAAGGTATTGATAGAGCCTCCGGTAAATCATCCCAAGTTTTTCATTTTTATAAATAGAGACTCATACTGTTTGGTTGTTGCCGGTGATAATGGCAGTAAAAATTCGCTTTTTTCCAATATTTCCTGATTCTTTAATAAAAGGTCATGCAATGGTTTCTGAACTTCATCAGTAGAAATATTTGTGGCAATAGGCGAATTACTTTTAGTGAGGATTGCAATTTGTTTAGCTATATTTGGTTGCCAACAAAAATTAATCCATTCAGATGCTAAAGCCTCTTTTGCCACACCTGCTGGACTTACCCATAAATCTGCCCAAATTGCTGTTCCTGATTGGGGAATAACTGTAGTGAGTTTTGGATAGCGATTTAGTATAGGAAGGATGTCACTTGACCAACCAACTGCTAACCAAGTATCTCCAGTAATTAGCGGTTCTAGGTAGGTAGTAGAATCATAGAATTTTACCTGTTGATTTAAAGCCTGTAATTCTGTTTCCAGGGAGGGGATTTGGTCAATATTTTCTGTATTGTAAGATTTTCCGAGTTTCTTTAAAACCAAACCGATGACTTCTCTGGGCTGATTGAGTAGAGAAATACGCGATCGCAATTCACTTCGCCACAAATCGTCCCAATCCTTTGGTTGCCAATCAAACTCTTTAAATTTATCACGATTATAAACAATTACTGTATTGCCCCAGCGATAAGGCGCACCCCAAACTTTTCCTTGCGGATTTAGATTTCCTTGATCGTCACGCTGTATAAGTTGCTGCCACTTTTCGTTTAAGCTTGACCACTCTTTGATCTGTTGTGTTTCTATTGGTTGAATTATTTTTTGTTCAATCGCAGCTTTGAGCCAATAATCTCCCAATGTCACCAAGTTAGCTTTTGGTGCTTTTTGATTGGGAAGCAGTTGGAGAAAACGAGTCAATCCTTTCTGATTTTCGGCTTTTGGTTGCTGCCAAGTTTGTAATTGCTGAAATAAATTTTTAATCTGATCAATTGGCGAGAACTTTAACTCTACCTTTGACTTGAGACTTTTGCGAAATTGATTAACTACCTGACCAGGGATGGAACCTTTTAATAACTGCACGTTGAGTTGGATCTGGTTTTTTCCAGCGCACCCAATCAGCAGTTGAGAAACTGCTAGTCCACTTGTACCTAGTAAAAAAGACCGTCGATCCATTGATTTTGAAATTTGTAACTATACTTAGTATATTAAGTAATTTTCAAAAAAGATCTGCAACGCTTATTTGAATTTTCCTCCCTCTGCTTCCTACCCTCTCCCACCTACCTTAAAAACAATGGAGTATTTTCTCATTTGCAAGTCTCCTACCTCCACGAGTCACTATGGCTGCACTACGCAGGCTATCACAACTCAATTGGGATGATTCGGATTACTATCTGAAAGATTAAATAAATCATAAGTATTGTTAAGATTGCCGGTAAATTGAATAACATAGAAAAACTATTTTTAAACGAGAGTATTAAATGGAGCCATTACAAAAACAGATACTGACTTTAAGCCAGAAACTGGATGCCCTCTGCCAAGTGATTGAAAAACTTGACACGAAAGTATCTCAGGGATTATCAGTGTGTGCCTTAGAGCAACTACAGGCAAGAGATCATTATCAGGAAAAGAACGAAAATGAACGTTACCAGTTAAAAGGACGGATCAGTTTTAGTTCTGAATTAGAGCATAAAGATATCTTGATAGATAGCATTTGTCCAGACATGAATTTTCAAGCTGGAGATAAGCAAATAACCCCAGAAATTCAAATCCAACGACTGACAGCGCAATTAACAGCAGCATACAATCGTATTGCCGCTTTGGAAGAACAATTAATGCGAGAAAGAATCCACTAATTGCTCATTGCTTATTGGTGATAATTTGACGATGACTTAATTGCTGAAGTTGGTCTTCAATGGCTGCCAAAAGTTGATATTGCTGCCAATTGTGACTCAGATAGGCAGCTATACAAGCGGCTCCTGCACCAACACCTTCCTTCACAAAACCCTGCTCATAAGCTTGGAGTTGGGGATAATGAGAATCAGCAAAACTCAATTGTGTCGCTAACAGGGGAGGAATTGTATTACCCTGGTTTGTGGTTTTTTTACCTAAGCTCAGGGCTAAGTCAACTGTACCGCCGGTGGGATCTTCTGCTACCCAACGGGTTGTACCTACAACTATTGCTTCTGGTTGCCAAGGTAAAGAGTAAGTTTGAGCGATCGCTTGAATCAGAGCATAAACAGCCAGCATTTGTGTACCACCAGCTAATAAAACTCCACAACGACGACTGGCTGCGATCGCCATCCCAGCCACTACCACTTGCATGGGATCTCCTACCGCTGCCACAAGTTGTAAAGGGTCTATAGGATTTTGGATTTTTTCTAGACCTGCTTGCACCAACGCCCACTTTTGTTCATGGTTACAAATCGGATGACTGCTGTTGACTTTTCCGGCGGCATCAATACCCAAACCCGATAAAATTGCCAAAGCCGTTGTCGTCCCACCAACCACACACTCACTTAAAATCACATACCCATTTGGAATCTCAGCACTCAGTCGAGAACCCCACAGCAACCCCTGTTCCAGCAAATGTTTTACCGTTGCTATTTCCAGAGCCACACCTGTACTTAAACACCTAGCAGGGCTACCACCTAAATCAATTATTGGCACAGCCGGAATCTTGAGCAATCCCCCATTAAATAAATACAATGGGATGTTGAGGGCAGCAACTACAGCACGGGAAATTAACACAGGAGATGCCCCAGCCGTCAAGGGTGGTAAGGGATATTGGGGCTGATGTTCTGCACCGTAATATAAAAATTCAGCATCCGCACAAGCCGTATATTTCCGATCCTCTGGAGTCAAACCTGCTGCGGAAATCCCTGGGATTAAACCAGTTTCTGTAAAACCTAAAATACAGGCAAAAACAGGTAAACTACCGCGATAATGCCGTAACCATTTTTCACCCTGTTTTATTTGTGTATAAATCTTAATCATTATCGTCAAGTCGCTTCTCTACGAGACGCTGCGCGAATGCTCCAATTAAAAATTAAAAATTATTAATTAAAAATTGCAATCAGTGGGGGCTTGCACCCAAAATTAATTAATTAAAAATTAAAAAAGCAGGCGACACAAGCTTTTTGAGAATTTTTAATGGTTGGTTAATTTACGCAGTTATGTACTAGTAATGCTTCCCTTAATTTGTAATGCCTCGAAACTCACCGCGTCCCCATCTCCGTGTCCCCCCATCTCTTCTTTTATTTACGCCGTGTTGTACTAATAATTCAAAACTCACCGCGTCCCCATCTCCGTGTCCCCCCATCTCTTCTTTTATTTACGCCGTGTTGTACTAATAATTCAAAACTCACCGCGTCCCCATCTCCCCATCTCCCCATCTCCCCATCTCCCCATCTCCATCCCCCATCTCCCCATCCCTAACCCTCATAATCCATTAGCACTTGCACCCAGCGTGGCGGACGGGGAATCGGATTTCCCAAACGATCCAACAAGAACCATGCTGCCAGATGTACCACAAATAGGTAAATCAGGTTGTTGAATGCAATTAATACTACTGCCCCCACTTGAATCACAAACACACTGGGAGTTGCCAATATTTCCAACTTCAGGAATATCCACTCGATAATTTCTGTCACCTGGGTAATTACATAAACCCATAAATCTTCACCCGATAATACCGACAGCAACCACAAGCGAAAAAATACCCCCAAAGTACTTAAAAGCATACCTAAAATGATAGAAACAATCCAGGGTACTCGACGATGCCACGTCGCCCCCAACAGCACCCCCATCAATCCAAAGGGCATTACAAACAAAATACTGCGAACAGGCCCCATTAGCACCGCCAATAGTAAGCCAGAGGTGAGAGCAGCCATCCAAGCAGCACGTTTACCCCAGCGCAAGTAAACTAGAGCAATCGGTACTGGAAAAAAGATCCGTAAAACAGGACCCAAGGGAAAATAAAAATTAATAAACCATATCAAACTAGCAGTACTGGCTAAAAACGCCGTTTCTACCATCCTCAAAGGAGCATCAACCTTGAGAAAAGGTCGGGTTAACGGCTCTTGTTGATCTAACTGATGACTAGAAAGTGAAGATTCAGGCGATGTATCTTCCTCCGGTTCATCTGGCACAGAATCTAAAATACCCATACTGAACGAGGTGTTAAATTATCATTTTTTCTAAAGCTGACAAATCGGGAATACACATAATATCTTGATCCCGTACAATCAAGCCTTTTTTTTCCAGTCTTGTCAATACTCGTGTCACTGTTTCCCGTGCCAGTCCACTCAAACTACTCAATTCCCGGTGAGGTAAATTGGGAATTTCCGTGCCAGTGTCCCCTCTTTTTCCCTGTCCTTCTGCTAAAAATAGTATAGTATCTGCCACCCGCGATTGACTATCCGATTCCCGCAGACGTAATCGCCGATTTACTTGCCGTAACCGACGTGCCATTAGTTGTGCTAATCTCAGTCCTGCCAAAGGTTCTGTATTTAATAACTTCACAAAATCTTGAGCAGGCATACTGCCAATCATCGTTGGAGTTAGAGTAATTACATCCGTAGAGCGCGGAACTTCATCGAGTGCCGCCATTTCCCCAAATAATTCTCCTTGGCCAATAATATTTAGTGTTACCTCTTTACCTTCTAAATTATATGTGCGGATTTTTACCCATCCATCCACAACAAAATACACAGAACCACCCCAGTCATTTTCTAGCAGAATCACTTGATTGGCTGGGTGAGTACGAGTAACAAGATGGGTGAGGGCTTTTTCAACAATCGATTCAGGCAAACCTTGAAAAAAGGGTGCTGAAGTTATCCAACCATGAGCGGTTGTCTGCAAGCTATATCGATCTTCCATTAGGACATATTTATTAAAGCTGCTATCAATACAACAAGCAAGATCGCTGTTTTAAAAATAAGCTATCAAATAACAGCCGCTTTTCAAGAGGAAACTAAACTATGTTACACAAGAAAACGACAATATAGTTTTTTCTCAGCAATCTTCATCTTAATCTATAAATTTCAGTGATCGGCAATTACTTTCCTCCAGTGCAGCATGACAAAAATAACTATTAACCCTGATGATGCAGTTGCATCTCCCAGTAATTCATCACATAATTGCCGTCAGAAGTCAGAGCAATAACTTTTGCTACTGAGAATTTAGGCAATTTTAAATACCATAAGAATCACAGTACATTTTTAGCTAAGGTAATTTAACGTGACTTCCCGTGCAGATGAAATTCACAACCTGATCGCAGATATTGACAACTTACTTGCCAATAGTGGCAACCGTTTGTCGAAGCTACTGTCTGGTCAAGGGACCGAAGACAAAGAAGTTTTACACCGAGTTCGTGACTTTCTGATGAAACTCACCGAAACTGAAGTATCTGAAGACAGCACCCCCAAGCAGTACGCTACACAACCACTATCCTCTTTATTGGCACGATTTGTGGAGCAGGAGAATAATCAATCAGCATCACATTATAATCAAACCCAAGAGGAACAGAGCAATGTTGTCGCTGGACAATTAAAAGATGAACTTTTATTTTTGCTTCAGCCCTTGCAAGCGGAATTATCAGGACTGTTGCAAGAGAGAGCGACTCTTGTGCAAGAAATTAGGCAGCTAGAACAAAAGCGACTGCAAAACTACTCCTTAGCGCAGCAGTTAGCAAATCAAGAGCAGATAATCGCCGAATTTTTACAAGTTTTAATAAGTCGCTTAATACCAAGTCTAACACCTCATTTGAAACAAACCGGTTCTAATCCTCCCAGTTCTGCCACAGATGAACAGAACCAGAATCTGGAAGTAAGTACTTATCCAATACCGTCTAGTTTAGAATCAGCGGAGGGGGTAGACAGGTTAGCTAGTCTGGCAACAGAATTGGATCAACGCTTGTTGTCACTAGATGGCACTGTTAATGTTGTCTTTGGTTCACTAGAGCGTAACATCAACTCCTATCATCAATCCCTATCTCAAGCACTGACGAGAATGCACAGCCAGGGGATACAAGGTGAACAGTTGATGGTAAACTTTTTGAATAATTTGACCCAGTATTTACAACAACAATCCCCAGATACCCAGACTTTATTTTCTGGGGTAGATACTGAATTAGAGGTAGAGCCAGTTTCAACTAGTACTGAAGTGGTAAGTCAACTTTTACCATTAATTGAGTTAGAAGATGACTCTTCACCTCATCTTGCTTCTGCAATAGAAGATACTGAGACTGTAGAGAATCTGGATGTAGTACTGTCATATCTTGCCAGCGATGAGTTTCTGGCTTCAAACCATGCTGTTACCACTTCACAGGAATTGCAGTCTGAGGGTGTTGAGGAGAATCTAGATACAGTACTGTCAGAAATTACCACAGATGATTCTTTCTCTGATGATTTTGTCGCTCTTACCACCCCAGAGCAATTACAGTCAGAGACTTCTAATGCCGTAGACCAACTTTATGCGAGTTTGTTTGGTGCTGAAAATTCTACTATTTCCAAAGAGTCGATGATAATCACACCTGAGTTATCGGCTCCAGAAATAACTCCATCTTCAGCTATTTCAGGGCAACAAGATGCAAATATCTTAGAGCAAAGCAGCAATCCCGTTACGGAACTGCCCCATGCTCTGATAGAGTCCACAGAGCCATCATATGAGTTATGGGAAGGCTTGTTGTTAACCGAGGATACACAGCCACAAGCCGAAGTTACCACAACAGATACTGCCCCCACACTACTCGACTCTCTGCCAGATAGTACTGATACAATTACAGTTCTTACTGATTTATTGGTTGATGCCAGCAGTGACCAACAACTTTTAGAAGTATTATCCATTGAGGATAATTTAGAAATTACAGGGGAGGAAACTCTGATAGTCTCCTCGCCAATAGAGATACCAACAGAGGCGCAAGATTTACTGGTATCTACTTACATTACCGCTTCACCCCAGGAAAATTTACTGTCTCTAGAAAATAATGAGGCACAAATTGTACCGGACATTGTTCTAGACGAAGAGCAGTTGCAGCAATTGAATCGAGATTTGGCTAACTTTGATTGGCAATTTAATTCTGCCTCACAGTCTCCTACTCACTCGGAAAGTTTCCAGAATTCTCTCAATACAGTTGTGACGATAACTGAAAATCCTAGCAGCCAATCAGTAGAAAATATACCAACTGCTGTTGTTTCTGATTTGGATATTCCTCAATTGGAAGTTGGGGGAGATTTGAATCAAACAACTGAAAAAAAAAAGGAACCGACAATTTTTTTCCAGGACGCTTCTTTGCCTACCAATAACAATTGGAGTGCTACTTCTGAAGCGACAGTCTCAAATTTGGATTCAATTTGGTATTTAGGAATTGATTTGGGTACAACTGGGATTTCTGCGGCGCTATTGAATCGTTCCCGATCCGTTGTTTATCCTATTTATTGGTCAGCACAAATCCAACTAGGCGAAACTGTTTTTGAGCAATCATTTCGCTTACCCGCAGAAGTTTATCTACCTACGGCTTCTATACCTCATGCAGAAACTATTGAGCAGACAACACCTGCGGCTGTAGCTAAGGATAAAGTCTCTGACAATCTGGCTCAAAATTCTTCCCTCCATGAATCACCAGAAGAGCCAAAGCAACATCTTTATTCTACCCATTTAAAGCCCTATTTACACGTAGCTATCCCCTACAAGAATGCCCAGCAAAAATGGGAACCTGTGTTGCAGTTAAATGAATTTTCAGCCGGACCATTGATTTGGGTGGTGCGATCGCTCTCTAAACTCCTATTAACTCTCAAATCTGAGCAAAGCAGTACTACTCCCGCTTTAATTGCTCAAGCTGTGGGGATCGATACACAAACTTTCTCTAACATCATCAATAACCTGACTGGTGTTGTTTGTACTTGTCCCTCTAATTGGTTAGAACAATATCGGTTCAATGTGCGGGAAGCTATTCTCACTAGTAAACTTGTCTCCCATGCCCAACAAGTATTTTTTGTTGAGGAAGCGATCGCTAGTTTACTCCCAGAACTTGATAGCGGTGATTCTCAACCAGTCCAATTGAGTGAAAATCAGGGTTTGCGTCCTTTAAAAACTAGCGAACATCTTCTTTTGGGTAACACTCTGGCACTGAATATTGGCGCAACCTCAACAGAAATGGTACTGGTTGATTTACCAGGTGACTTAAGCCAATTAACATACAGAGATTTTATGCTCCACAGTTTTGCCTATGCGGGTAAAGGCATTGAGCAGGATATTATCTGTCAGTTACTGCTACCACCAAAATCTCGTCAACCCCGTGAGCAAGCGCAGGCCAATAGCAACACAGGAATCAGTAATCCTACTCAAAGGCATTGGCAACCCTCTATTCCTGGTTTAGATCAGCTGCACTTGTCTAGTTTGGGGTTGGAAGCATTAGAACTACCACGAGTTGGAGAACCAGATCTTGCTGCCCGCATTCGCTTTCAGCAGCGGTTAGAAAGTTCTCTGTTAGGACAAGCTCTGTTAGAGGCTGCTACCGCCCTGAAACTGATTTTGCAACACCAAGAATCTTTTACTCTAGAATTAGCTGACAGCTTGTGGGTATTGCAGCGACGGGATTTAGAGAGCCAAGTATTTGTGCCATTTGTACGTCGTCTCAATCGCGAACTCAATAAGTTATTAGTGGCTCCTGGAAGTTTTACACCGAGTTCGTGACTTTCTGATGAAACTCACCGAAACTGAAGTATCTGAAGACAGCACCCCCAAGCAGTACGCTACACAACCACTATCCTCTTTATTGGCACGATTTGTGGAGCAGGAGAATAATCAATCAGCATCACATTATAATCAAACCCAAGAGGAACAGAGCAATGTTGTCGCTGGACAATTAAAAGATGAACTTTTATTTTTGCTTCAGCCCTTGCAAGCGGAATTATCAGGACTGTTGCAAGAGAGAGCGACTCTTGTGCAAGAAATTAGGCAGCTAGAACAAAAGCGACTGCAAAACTACTCCTTAGCGCAGCAGTTAGCAAATCAAGAGCAGATAATCGCCGAATTTTTACAAGTTTTAATAAGTCGCTTAATACCAAGTCTAACACCTCATTTGAAACAAACCGGTTCTAATCCTCCCAGTTCTGCCACAGATGAACAGAACCAGAATTCTCTCTGGCGGAGTGGCATCTGTGGGTACAGTCAACCGTTGGTTAAGGCAAAAACTTCCTAACGCCAAGATTATTCAGGATTTAGATCTGGGTGAAAACGGCGCTCCTAATTGTAGTCGGGTTGCCTATGGACTGGCTTTGTTGCCTCTGCATCACCAGGTTTTAGAAATGCCCAGACAACAGTACACTGATTATTTCCTGTTTACTGAATTGCTGAAGCTTTTACCTGATAGCTCGCACGGTGTTCGCGGTAGCGTGCCGGAGGCATCAACTATACGTTCCCTATCTTTTGGTGAAGTTCTGCAATTATTTGAAAGTCGTGGCATCAATACCCGCACTTGTCAACAGCGACTACTGGCTTTCTTGGAAGGTGAATTACCTCCAGGATTAATACCTACTGTTCTGTCGAAAAGGCTACCTAATTCAGATACTACGGGAATGCCTTTAGATTCTATTTGGTTGACCAAAAGCTCCCAGGAAAATCTAGATTATCAAGCGATCGCAGCTGCACCACTTTTTGAAAAACAAGGAAATCTTACTTATCGACCGAATTATCAACAACTTTTGTCTCTGCGTCGCTATCTCGATGCTATCAAAGCTAGTAGTCTGCAATCACTAGAAGAACCATATACAGTTAATTTTGCCTTCACTGCAAATCCTCCCCATTAATTTTCCCAAAAACATCTTCCAAAAGAAATATATAAAAGGAGTGCTCATGTGATTTAAAGAAACATAACTGCACCGTATTAATAACGCCTACTTTTGAGTACAAACACCTTATACCCAAAAGTAGGCGTATATTTTTAACATTTGGTTTTAGAGTATTTACCGGGTAAATTAGTAATTATACTGAGCAGAAAACTCAGACACAGAAACACTTCTAACCCCATAACACGTTTTATATTCTCTCTTCCCTGCCATAACTTTTATTATATAAAAAACATCAAAACTTTAAAATACCTTGGCTTAATGAAAAGATTGTATAAAGTTCTATAGTTTTGCTTTTTATGGTGTGAACAATTACTTATGATCATTATAAATTTAATTGAAATCTGCTTTCGCCCGCAAAAGATGCAAAAGATCAACATAAATTGTGTCCCTGTCTACTCTTAGAAATAAAACCAAAAGTTATACTGTGGCTAATTTAAGTATCCTCAACCATCTGACTGTTATTGATGTATCATCACAGTCACTTCACCCATCAACTACTAGTACTACAAAAAGATTAATTGATATTCTCGGAGCCATTGTTGGTTTAATAATTACATCCCTAGTCGCACTTCCCATAGCAATTGCTACCTTATGTAGTGATCCAGGTCCAATATTGTATTCCCAAATCCGCTGTGGACTTAACGGACAGACCTTTCAGATCTGGAAGTTCCGTTCTATGGTGGTTAATGCAGATAAACTCAAATCTCTAGTCAAAAATCAAGCCCAAGGCCATATCTTTAAATCTACAGATGATCCTCGTATTACTCCTTTGGGTAAGTTTCTGCGACGCAGTAGCTTAGATGAACTCCCTCAATTTTGGAATGTCTTAATGGGAGATATGAGCATAGTAGGCACTCGTCCACCCACTCCTGATGAAGTCATTCACTATGAACCACATCACTGGGATAGATTGCGAGTTAAACCCGGCATTACTGGAGAGTGGCAGACTCATGGTCGTTCCCAAATTAAGGACTTTGAATCTATTGTCAGTATGGATTTAGATTATCAAAGTAAGTGGTCTATCACTTATGACTTGATGCTAATGTTTAAAACTATCTGGGTAGTTTTAAATAGAAATGGTGCTTATTAGAAACTAATTAGTGAAGTAAGTCAGCACAATCAAATTAAACTGTTGATCTGCAAACGATATTAACCGTTAATTAACCCTTTACGCCGCTACCACTATCAGTAGGTACGATATACCGCTGTAAAAATAAAAATAATAGCAACACTGGAGCAATAGAAATTATTGACCCAGCAGCTACTAATCGCCAATCTAGAGAAAACGTACCCGCTAGTTTAGCCACTCCCAAGGGTAAAGTATATAAACTCTCATCTTGGATGACAATTAAAGGCCACAAAAAGTCACTCCAAGCACCAATAAATACAAAAATAGCTAGGGTTATGAGTGCTGGGCGAATAGCTGGCAACATTATATGCCACCACAATCCTAATTCTGAACTACCATCTAAGCGGGCAGCTTCTTCTATTTCTTTAGGCACACTCATAAAAGCCTGTCGCAATAAAAAAATCCCGAAGGCTGATGCTAAACTGGGAAAAATTATTCCTAAATAACTATTTCTCAACCCTAACTGAACTGTCAAGATATAAAGGGGAATCATGACGATTTGGAAGGGAATCATGATTGTCGAGACTATGGCAATAAAGATTCCGTCTCGCCCCACAAATGATAATCTGGCTAAGGGATAAGCGGCTAAAGCACAAAATAGTAGATTCAATCCCACAGTTAGTACAGCCACTAAGGTACTGTTATATAGGTACTGACCAAAGGGTAAGGATTCCCACACACGAGAGAAGTTGTCTAATGTGGGTTGACTGGGTAATAATTGCGGCGGTGATTGTAGGATGTTTTCTGTGGGCGATTTTAAAGCTGTGCTAATTAGCCATAGCAGAGGGAAAAGGGTAACAATTGCGATCGCTCCTAGTATTCCATAAATTAATAACGTTTGCAGGCGTGATTCTTTTAAGTTCAGCATTTTAATTTTTAATTTTTAATTTTTAATTGTTCAACTCCTCATCAACCCATTTTCCGTCACCACTGCTTGTAAAGGCTGATCCCAACTATCTACGGGGAGTTGAGGTAAATAGGCAAAATCAAAAACTATCCCCATAGTTGGTTTTTTAGCCCAATCAGGAGAACTCAAACATCGGTCATAATATCCCCCACCATAACCCAAGCGATATCCTTGAACATCACAACCCACACAGGGAACAAGAATTAAATCTACTTCTTCAATATCAATTATTCGTGCTTCTGGGTGTGGTTCACGAATACCATAAGCACCTGTATTAATAACGTCTTCAGGTTGCCAAAAATGCCAAACTAGGGATTTACCAACACAACGGGGAAAACTCCAACGTTTTTCTGAGTTAGTAAACAGTAAACTCAAGTCAGGTTCTTGACGAAAGCTAAAAAAAGCGAGAATGGTAGTAGATTGAGTAAATAATAGAGAGTTTTGTAAATTAGAGGAAATGCGATCGCTCTTTTCTCTCCACTCAACAACAGACATGGCTTGTCGCGTTTTGATCAGAGTACGTCGTAGCTTGGCTTTATTTAGTTGAGTATCAATGTTGTTCATGAAACCAAAATCAGGGGGTAGGGGCTATGCCCTACCTGATAACTAACTAAGCGGCGTTTTGTCGGTACCACTCAATTGTATTTTTTAACCCTTCCTCAAAGCCTACCTGAGCCGTGAAACCAAAGGCTTGCTTTGCCCGTTCAGTATCTAAACAGCGTCGGGGTTGACCATTTGGCTGGTCAGTTTCCCAAACAATCTCACCTTCAAATTCCATCAATTTCACAATCAGATTAATCAAATCACGGATGGATATTTCATAACCTGTTCCCAAATTAACCGGTTCAGATTCGTTATAGGATGTCGTACCCATAACAATACCCCTTGCAGCATCTACTGAGTAGAGAAACTCGCGGGTAGGAGAACCATCACCCCAAACTGGAAGTTGCTTTTCTCCCTTAATTTGGGCTTCATGTACCTTACGAATTAACGCCGGAATCACGTGGGAACTCTTGGGGTCAAAGTTATCTTCAGGGCCGTATAGATTCACTGGTAACAGGTAAATACCATTAAAGCCATACTGCTGGCGGTAAGATTGCAATTGCACTAACAGCGCTTTCTTGGCAACTCCATAAGGAGCATTGGTTTCTTCTGGATAGCCATTCCAGATGTCATCTTCTTTGAATGGGACTGGAGTAAATTTGGGATAGGCACAGATAGTGCCTACACAGACAAATTTTTCGATTCCAGCTTGATAGGCAGCGTGAATCAAGTGCGTACCCATGATCAAGTTATCGTAAAATAACTCGCCGGGTTTTTCGCGGTTAAGACCGATACCACCAACATGAGCCGCTAAGTGAATCACAATATCTTGCTGCTCGACTGCACGTTGGCTATTTTCCCAAACCCTGAGATCGCAGTCGCGCGATCGCGGTACAGTAATTTTCTCACGGTCAGCCCCAGCCTGACACAGCTGATCTATCACCTGACGACCTAGAAATCCTGCTCCACCTGTTACCAGAATCCGTTTATTTTTTAGTTCTAAAGCTGTCATAGTTTTATCCTTGGCAGTTTGAATCAAAAGTGGAGAGTGCCTAGTTCCTGACGAATAGTAGCAATATCATGGGGCTGTTGTGAACCATTTCCATTGGGAGATGTGTAACCCAAAGCTTGTAAATCACCTTCTACCATCAAGGATACAAGTTCTGGAAAAGTTACTGAAGTTTTCCAGCCTAACTTTTGCTGCGCTTTCGTGGGGTCACCAATTAACAAATCTACTTCCGAGGGACGCAAATAACGCTCGTCAAACTCTACATAATCTTCCCATTTAAGATTCACATAACCAAATGCCAATTCCAAAAACTCTCGTACTGAGTGAGTTTCTCCAGTAGCAATCACGTAATCATCTGGCTGGTCTTGCTGCAACATCAACCACATTGCTTGTACGTAATCTTTGGCATAACCCCAATCTCGCTTGGCATCTAAATTGCCCATATAAATGCTTTTCTGTTTACCAGCAAAGATGCGGGCGACTGCTCTGGTGATTTTGCGAGTAACAAAGGTTTCACCCCGACGTGGTGATTCATGATTAAACAGAATGCCGTTGCAAGCAAACAAGTTGTAAGATTCACGATAGTTCACTGTTTGCCAGTGAGCATAAACTTTAGCACAAGCATAGGGACTGCGAGGATAAAACGGTGTTGTCTCGCTTTGTGGTACAGCTTGGACTAAACCATACATTTCCGAGGACCCTGCTTGGTAAAAACGCACTTGAATTCCGGTGCGCTGCTGGTAGTCCCGAATGGCTTCTAACAAACGTAGAGTTCCCATTCCTACTGCATCTACTGTATATTCTGGTGAATCAAAGCTGACTCTCACATGAGATTGCGCGCCCAAGTTATAAATTTCTGTAGGTTTGACTTCTTCTAAAATTCGGCGCAAGGTAGTACCGTCTGTCAAGTCACCATAGTGAAGCAGCAACTTTACGTCTTCTTTATGAGGATCTTCGTAAATATGATCAATACGGTCTGTGTTAAAGGTAGAAGTCCGGCGAATAATACCGTGAACTTCATAACCTTTTTCTAGCAAAAACTCACTCAGATAAGAACCATCTTGACCAGTGATACCAGTAATCAACGCTCGCTTTTGTTGCATCATGCCTAATTATTCCTTTTTGTTGTAAATGTTATTGGAGATTGGAAAGTTACAGTTCATCTGAGATAAGTTAGCAGCTAATGGCCAAAATTGTCTAATAATAAACTTAAAAGTTTGAGTTACTATTACAATATAAATGTAGATTATTATACATAATGTACAGTATTTTAACAAGCCAGATAATTCAGATAATTTTTATGTAAATCAGAATCGTTAGTATAATTCTATAATTCTGCAAATCTTTGTCGAAAGTTCATTAATTCTTGGTTTTTGTGAAGTCTGTGTAAATAATGGAACTCTTCTCCACAGCAAGCTGTACTACTTACAGCAAAGGTTAGCAGTTACAGTCAGGGGCTTAAAACTTTTGTCTGACAAGAATTCCACAATTTAAGATTGCCCTAATTACTCTGGCAGATGCTATATCAGTTCACTCGATTAAAGCTACATAAGAATATCCTCGTATCCGCATTTTCCTGTCTATCCAGCACAACAGCTTATCTGTAGAGCAACTCACGCCCCCAGATAAGCTATGAGTCTTTTTTTAGTATGCTCCGTTATTTTTAGGCACGATGACAACATCAATGGTTTTTAAGATGATCCATAAATCTAGCCAAAAGGTCCTAAATTTGGCATAGTGCAGATCTATTTGGACTCTCCGGGGATAAGGAATATCATTACGTCCAGACACTTGCCATAATCCAGTAATTCCCGGACGGATGGTGAGAATCTGATCGATGTGACAGCCATATTTTGGTAATTCTTCCGCGACTAAGGGACGGGGACCAACAACACTCATATCCCCTGTTAAAACGTTCCAAAACTGGGGAAATTCGTCCAAGCTGGTAATTCGCAAGAAGTGACCAATTTTGGTAATGCGGGGGTCTTTTTTGAGCTTAAAAGTATTGGAAAATTCTTGACGCAACTCTGGGGACGTTTCCATCATTTGGACGAGAATTTCGTCTGCATTGCTGACCATAGTGCGAAATTTAATACAATTAAAGCGGCGATAGTTTTTACCAACTCTTTCTTGGACATAAAAAATTGGACCTTCTGAACTGACAGCAATCAGTAAGGTCAAAATTATGTAAAGCGGGAAAAACAAGATCAAGACCGACAGCGAAAATAAAATATCAAACAGTCGTTTGGCAAACTCTCCGTTTAAACCCTGAAAAGACAAACCTCTAGGTTGTACCTTTGGCGGTTTATTTTTTTGACCACGTTTTGTTAAAGTATGCGTCGAAGCATTGGCATCTTTACGTGGGTATCGCTTGCCGGAGAGGAGTGAGCTCTGGGCAGTCATCATACTCCTTAATAATCCACACCACACATAGTCCCGATCTTAAAGCTAAAAGGCATTGATTCTGGGGAAAAATTCCCAAAAGCCTGCAAAAGAAATCCAAAAATCCAGACCATCCCTCTCAAGAAAGTCTTTTTTCTTGACATTGATTCAAAAAAGCTAGATAGCGCTCTGCGAAGACTTGTCTAGAAAAACGAGTAGAGTGTAATCGTATATACTCGTAATTGAAAAAATCCTCATAGACTTCAAACTTTTCTACTGCCTCCACTAAAGCTGCTACTGTTTGTTCTCTGAAGAAAATACCTGTTCCTGTATCTACACAGGTACGAATATCCCGTACAGTTTCTAAAGCACCTCCCGCACCATAAGCAATCACTGGAGTTCCACAAGCTTGCGCCTCCACTAAGGCAATGCCAAAATCTTCACAAGCTGCATACACAAATGCTTTAGCACGAGCCATATATTTTTTTACCATATCATCGGGTTGCCATCCCAGTATTTGGATATGAGGATTTGCTATCTCACGCAGCTTTTTCATTTCAGGACCTGTACCAATTACCACCAATGGTCGTTTTAGCTGATTAAAAGCTTGAACAATCAAGGATACTTGTTTATAACTTACTAATCGGGAAACGATGAGATAAAAGTCCTCTTTGTCAGCTAAAAAAGGACAGTCTTCGATATTTACTGGTGGGTAAATGACTTCTGCTTCTCGCCGATAGCAACGCCAAATGCGCCTAGCTGTATGCTGTGAGTTGGCAATGAAGTAATCAACACGGTTTGCACTCAATACATCCCATTGACGCAAACTATGCAATAGATATCTTGTCATCCACCCAATCCAGCCTTTTCCTAGTTTGCTTTGGTCTAGATAATCAAAAGTCAAGTCCCAAGCATAGCGCATTGGACTATGACAATAACAGATGTGCAATTGATCAGGAGTAGTCAGGATGCCTTTGGCAACGGCATGGGATGAAGACAGAATTACGTCATATGGCCGCAAATCTAATTGTTCGATTGCCAATGGTAACAAAGGCAAATATTTTTGTACACCTTTGTGGGCTAATGGGAAGTGTTGGAGAAACGTTGTCCCAATCTGATGCTTGTATAGATAACTTTCAGGATTACTGGATTCAAAATCTATAAGGGCATATAAATCAGCATCAATGTGATTTAAAATTTCCCGGACGACGAGTTCTGAACCACCTGTGGCTTTAGGTGTCAGCCATTCATGAATGAGAGCATATTTCAAGGACACAGTTAATGTAGGGGGCAAGGGGGCAAAAGTGAAGTTATTGAATTTTGAATTTTGAGTTGATGAGTAAGTTGGGCTGTTCTTGGTTAAGCAGAAGATGCAATTTTAGGAAAAGATGTTCCGAGATGATGCGCCAACCTGATAACCTCAAAGACGAGGGTGATTTTCAAAATAACTGACATAGGAATTGGGGGTTTATGCGAATCCTGATTATTGGTGGTACTCGGTTTATTGGTGTGTATCTGACTCAGCTACTGCTGGAAGTTGGACATGAGGTGGTGTTGTTTAATCGTGGTAATTCTCCGGCACCAACGGGAGTAGGACAGATTATAGGCGATCGCACTGACTCTAGCCAGTTAAAAGCTAAGTTATCATCAGAAAATTTTGATGTTATTTTTGACAATAATGGTCGGGAACTGGTAGATACTCAGCCACTTGCAGAAATTTTTCAAGGACGGGTGCAGCATTTTGTCTATATGAGTTCTGCTGGAGTATATCTTAAATCTGACCAAATGCCCCATATAGAGGGTGATGCTGTCGATCCTAAAAGTCGTCACAAGGGTAAGCAGGAAACGGAAGCTTACTTGCAACAATCAGGAATTCCTTTTACTTCTATTCGTCCCACTTATATTTACGGACCGAAGAACTATAACGAGTTGGAAGGCTGGTTTTTTGATAGAATTGTGCGCGATCGCCCGATTCCTATTCCCGGTAATGGAATGCACATCACTCAGCTAGGCCATGTTAAGGATTTAGCCCAAGCTATGACTCAGGTCATCGGTAACGAAAAAGCCATCCAGCAGATTTATAATATCTCTGGCGATCGCTTTGTGACTTTTGATGGTTTAGCTCGTGCTTGTGCTGTGGCTGCTGGTAAATCACCGGATAATGTGAAAATCGTCCATTATGACCCGAAAAAGTTTGATTTCGGTAAACGCAAAGCTTTTCCCATGCGAGTACAACACTTTTTTGCCTCGGTAAATAAAGCGCAAATAGAATTAAATTGGCAACCTGAATATGATTTAATTTCTGGGTTGCAAGATTCTTTGGAAAATGATTATTTTCTCTCTGGACGAGATAAATCAGAAATAGATTTTTCTGTAGATGAGGAAATTTTAACTAATTCGTAATTCGTAAACAGGCGACAGGGAACAGGTGACAGGTGACAGGTAATTCTTAATTTTCTCCGCGTCCCCGCGTCTCCGCGTCTCCGTGTCCCCGTGTCCCCGCGTCATCTGGTTGATTATTTGAAGGTATCAGATAAATTACGCCTGATGTGACAGTAAAAACAACTGATACCCAGAAGGCAATTAAAGCCGGAGTTTGCCAAACTGGTGATAAAGGTGCAATAAGTAGGGATATGGCAACTATTTGACTAACTGTTTTCAGTTTCCCCCAAATATTCGCACCAGTGATGGTGGTTTGATTGACTCGCCAACCGGCGATCGCTATTTCCCGTGCTAAAATTACAAACACACCCCAAGCTGGGATTTTTCCTAATTCTACTAATACCAATAATGGTGCTAATACCAGCAATTTATCCACTAAAGGATCAAGAAGTTTGCCTAATTCGCTAATTTGGTTAAGTTTTCTGGCTAAATAACCATCTAACCAATCAGTTAAAGCTGCAATTAAAAATATTGTTAAACATATCCACTTTGCTTCATTAGTGGGATTATATAAACCGTAAAATAGAAATGGTATTCCCAAAAGACGAGAGAAAGTAATCCAGTTAGGTAAAGTCATAAATAATTCAAAATTCAAAATAGATCTTCTTCCGTCAGGGATAGAAAATTCCCCACTGAAGGCATCTACACTTTACCATGATCCACCGAATGCCCCGTCCTCAACGCAGTAGGGAGGGGATAAAAGGTTGGTTAAAATGTCTACGGCTATAAACCAGGGATATTTGACCAAAATATCAACGGCGAGCAAGCCCCTGGCTTTAGACATGGGGGTTAGCCGTTGGCGATTTTAATCGCCGCCCCCATTCTTCTACATAGTTGTATTTTATTATTAGTAACAGGACTTACTCAACTGGCATATTACTACGGTGCGTCTGATGCCGAAAATATGTTGATTGTTACCGAATTTTGGAGTCTGACGCACCCTACAAGAGACATTTAGTGTGACACTTGCGTAAGCCCTAAGTAGTTAACAAAACACTATTAGGAAAGTTAACCGTGCTATATCACTTAGATTTTCACGTCGAATACCCAGAGGATATGACTCAGCGAGAACTGTTTGCAATTTGGAGTGAAGAAGCAGATGCTGCACTACAAGCAAAAAGCGCGGGAATAGTTGTAGATTTGTGGAAATGTGTGGGAACTCGTCGGGTAATTGTGATTGTGGATGTTCCAACTCCTGACACCCTTGATCAAATTCTGTTAGATTTACCGATTATGAAAAAAAATGGTCATAAGGTGCAGGTGGAGGTAACTCCTCTAAGAAGGTATGAAGACTTTGCAGCGGATATCAAAGCTAGGTTAGAGGTTGTTTAAAAAGTATTGTTATTCAATACCTTCGCCAATTTGCAAAATATAGGGCTGAAAGCCAATAAAATCGTGACGATATCAATAGGGTTTCAAGATTTTGGCGCAGGTATTGTTATTAACATCCAATATATTGGAGACCTAACCCTCAGTTCTCTTCCATACAAGGAAAAGAAGGAATCATAAGCCCTCCTGCTGGTACGAGACATTCAGGGAGAGGTTGTTGAGGGTTAGGGGGTTAGGTCTCCTATGTCTTTAATTCAATCGAAAACTACTATTTAAATAAAATTATTCCTTTGGATATACATTCATAAAATCACAAGCAAAACTATCGACAGAGATAGCGCAAATTTTATTTTGCTACACCTATAATTAAAACCTTGTGAATACTTTTGAGGAATTTGACTCAATACTAGAAAATAATACACAGCAAGGTAAATAATATGGATATTAATGGGATATTGCCACAAAAAATAGTAGCAAATACAACTAGCAAACAGTTAATTCACCGCGATGTTAAACAGAATCCAGTACAAAAAGAGGGCTTAAATTTCACTGATTTAGCAATATCGTTAAGTCCTCTGAGCTTTGTCTTGGTTTGGGCTATTTTTCTAGTTATTTTGCAAAAAACTCGTTCTCATTTAGATAATAAGATAGTTTTTACTATCAATGGTTTACAGAAAGTTCCTTGTAAAAACTGTAAATTTTTTGCCAATAATCATTATCTTAAGTGTGCTGTGCAGCCCGATCTTGTTCTCACAGAAGAGGCAATAAATTGTTCTGAATACTGCCCCAAAAAAGGCAAATTTCCCATCAATCAATTTTTTAATTAAGTCCTACCAATTCTGACGCGGAGATGGGGGGACGCAGAGACGCGGGGAGGGGAAGACGCGGAGAGTTTGTTTGATCAGCAATTAAGTAGAGTAAAACCCTCTTTCTCCCTGCACCCTGCACCCTGCCCCCTGCCTATTTATTCCCTATTCCCTATTCCCTATTCCCTGTTCCCTGTTCCCTGTTTACGAATTACGTATCCCTAGCGGGACCGTAGGCACTATTACGAATTAGTTACTTTGGTGATTGATTATATTTTGCTATCAACTCTTTCACTTGAGCCATGACCAGTGGGTGTTGATCTGTTTGCAAGTGGGGGAGAATTTCTTGAATTACTCGCTGAGAAACTACACTCAGGTAGGAAATCGCTGCTTCCCTCACAAAACCTGTGGGATGGCGCAAATTTACCAGAATTTCCGTAGTTGTAAGTCGAATATAAGCAGCTTGAGCAAAATGAAAACAGCAAGCCAAACACCAATCAGATAGCAAATTTCCTTGATTAATTAGCTTACACAGGCGCTCATTGACGGAAATATTTTCATATTTCCAAAATCCTCCATCGACAAGATACTTGAGTTTTTCTTGTTCTGGTCGTCGATCTAAAATGTTTAGCAATAAAGACTTGCAAGGCAAATTCACAGTGTGGTCTAATATCTCTAAACCTCGTGCTAAATTCACCAAGGACTGAGATTGAAGATTGAAAGCTGCGGCTTGCATCTTTTCTGCGGGGTAAAGCAGTTTCAACAGCAGTAATAACCGATCTTTAACATCCAACTCTAATTCTAGAAGTGAGCGTTGCAGCAACTGACCAATAGTCAAAATCTTCTCATTCTTTTGATAATATTCAAGAGAATCGAGATTTTGGAAGTCTAGGTAAGCAGCATATATCTCACCTAATAATCGTAATTCTTGCTCAATTAAAGCTTCAACCCGACTTTCATAAAACCGATCCACAACACTGCTATTTTCAGCTTGTTGCTGAATTTTCAGTAAACTGCGGAGGATATAGTCTCTAGTAGTACCCCAGGATATTTCCAAATATAGCCATAAAGTTTCTATGGCTTCTGGTGTGGCGATTTGAGCAATTGTCCGCCAAGCGTACATTCGCACAACTTCTGGTTTGTAAATATTTGTAGCTAGTTTCAACAGCATGGGAACGGCTTCATTTTCCAGACTCACCAAGCACTGCATAGCTGTAGTTCGAGTAGATTTGTAATAAAGTGCTGCCAGCAGTGATGAATAGTACTCCTCTAAATGGGTAGCAGCAATCATTTCTAAGACGGCACAGCGTACCCGCAATGAGTTATCTTGCAATAAATTGGGGATGTGAATCCGCAATGCTTGTAAATGGATTGCTTCTCTAAGCGCTCTGACTCCATTTACCCGTTCTCGTTCTTGTTCATGAGTCAGCATCAGCCGCATAGTTTTAGAAGCTGCTAACTTTTGCATAGGAGTTCCTTGACGCAAGAGTAAAGCTGCGGCGGTGGCGCGGATAAGTGCGTGGTGTTTTGGTTGCAGGTACTCTTCTAATAGACTTAAATCAGGATTGACTCCAGCCAGCCAAACGTAACGCATAGCCAGAGCGAACACTTCAGGATCAACTGTTCCTAGGGGTTGGTCTAACAAGAAACGAATTTCAGGGATATAGAGAGGATTTGCACCTGCGAGCAGCATCACTTCTAAGCTTTGAACTTGTAAATCTGGGGGTAACTTAACTAGCAATGGTGCTAAAACTTCTCCTGCTCCGGGAAGATCAATTTGGGCTAAAAGTTCCAGACAAGAGTGTTTATCGGCTGTAGTGCCTGTTTCTACTAAAGCTTTGACTATTCCCTGCTTGAAGGCACGCAAGCCCACGGTGGCAGCACTTAATCCGCCTCGTTCTGCACTTAAGACTAATACGTCAACATAGCGCGATCGCAATTCCCACACTACTTTTAAACAGGTGGCAGCTACAATCACGGTTTCGCCGATTAATACCCACTTTTGTAGTGGTTCAGGAACATATTTTTTGGAGATAAATATAGTGGCGAAAATTACTACTCCTGTCAAACCTGATGCGATCGCTTCGGCTGTCCCACTGGATAAGGCCTGCATTCGGCTACGAATCCGCTCTGGAATCGGTTGATACAGCGCGGGACCGCTACTAATCACAAAGGTATAACGCAGCAGTTCATCGCAAAATTTGAGACTGATTAAACCCCAGAAAAATCCCGGCTCTTCAATGGCCGGAAATAAGTTGAGAAGGGAAATCACCGCTGGTAATAAAAAACCGACAGTAATTGGTAAGAGTGCAGCTGTGAAAAACACACCGACTTTTTCAATCAGTCGGCTGGAAATAAACCACTGGGTAACTAATTCACACAGTCCCACAATGCCACCAAACACACCCAAGAAGCCGGCAAGTTCTTGTTGACTTAAATTGGAATTCAGTTCCCGCAAATACTGAAAATCTATTAATAGACCAATGACTTGCAACAGGGCAAAAAAGGCGAATAACTGCCAAACATAGCGTTTTAGGGGAGTTTCTAGGCGGCGGTGTCGGGAGGCTTGTTCTTCGGTGATGTGCCGTTGTGGGGTATGGGGAAATGCGGTTGGATATTTATAAGTTAAATAAAATAAGATTCCTGAGCCGAAAAGAACGACTATACAAGCAATGAGAATGACTGTATTCAGGTTGGCGAATTTAAGTAACCAAGGTAAACTAAAGCCACTAATCACGTCGGCTACTAATATGCCACTACTAACTAATGGGTAAGTGCGCTTAATCTCACGAATGTTGAAGAGTTGATTAGCAACAATTGAGGTGTTGAGGTCATTGACTACGTAACAGGCATCTACCCACAACCTCAGCAGAAAAATGATAATTACTGCCACGTAGGGAATATGTATACCCCAATGTAATACTACTAATAACAATAAGGGCATGACCATGCCTGGTGCGATCGCTACAATCACCGCACGCAACGGAAAAACTTTTTGTAACCAAGAGTATAAAACAACTAGTCCAGCACCTGTGACTGCACTGGCAATATAAATCCAAGGTAGTTGTCCCGCACCATATTCATCTAAAAACATGGCTACAGTGCTATCCTCAGCCCACCGCAATCCTACAGATACAATTGTGTAGAAGGCAAACATCATCCAAGTGCGTTCCACTTCTTCTGGTCGAAGATTCACCCACTTAAGCAATCGTGCCACAACGCCTTTATTGGTAGCTAACCTGTGATTTTTTAATTCCATGCAGTTTTAATTTCTGGGGTAATCACAACGCAATGGCTAAGTAATTAGAATAACAGTATCTGAATAGCAAAAGTCCTGAACAACTGAGTATTATCTTTCCCACTCAGGTGTCAGGACTATCATTTTTAGATAAATTTACCAGAATTTAGACAACAATTTAAAACTGATGAGCGCTTGGGGTCGGAAAACAATATCCCTGATTTCCACACAGAGTCTATTATTACCTCATATACCCAGCCCTCACCACTATTTTGGTCAGAGGATTATTTTTTGGGAGAAATCAGCATCATCATATTTCGCCCTTCTTTCTTTGGCGCTTGCTGTACTTCACCGAATGGATCTAAGTCAGTCGCCATTCGCTTAAGCAACTCCTCTGCTAGATCACTGTGTTGGATTTCTCGACCCCGGAACATCACAGTGGCTTTGACTTTATCACCGTCTTTGAGAAAGCGTTCTGCTTGCTTGACGCGCACATTATAGTCATGTTCTTCTATTTTGTAGCGCATCTTCACTTCCTTCACATCAGCCGTGTGCTGCTTCTTCCGGGCTTCCCGCGCCTTTTTCTCCTGCTCAAATTTATATTTGCCGTAGTCCATGATTCGACATACCGGCGGATCAGCTTTGTCACTGAGTAGCACCAGATCTAGTTCTTTGTCTTCTGCTAGTTGTAGCGCTTCCTGTGGAGTTATAATTCCCAGTTGTGCGCCATCAGTGTCAATGACCCGAATTTTCGGGAAGCGAATCCGTTCGTTAATTTGGGGCAGATCGCGAGTTCTTTTTTTCTCAATCACAGGCATTATGATTTTTGGGAGCTTTTTAGTTAAGGATTGGGCTTGGTCTTGGTTTACTTAGTTTTGGTTGTTATGCCCAGACAGGCAAAATACACAAATGACTCACAACTGAAAAATGAGTCTATATTCTCTAGGATAGCGAATCCATACAATAGTTGGATTGTCTGTTATATTTGTCATTCTACTCACTTTGATATAATTTCCCTACAATAGTTAATTTAAATTACATAAACTCGGATAATATTAAGTATCATTACACTTTTGAGCAATACCTTGACATTTTTACCAATTAACACATATTTCTTATTTCTGGGCTAAATATATAAACAGGTTATCAAACTCATCGTAACATATAATATTACATTAGACTCAAACAGTATTATATTTTGCATAACCACCGCTGCTAAGATTGAAATTAGTAGTGTTTCCAAGCTCATGAGTTGGAGGAATCTGTGACTACTACGTTATCTTGGCAGCAGCGGGTTGGTAATCAAAGAGACTGGGTTTGGCGAGGTTGGCAAATCCGCTACACGTATATCCGTCCTTGTGAAAATCATCAAAATGAAACACCTTTAATTTTGCTACATGGGTTTGGTGCTTCTATTGGTCATTGGCGACAAAATTTAGAGGTTTTGGGCGAACATCATACAGTTTACGCGTTAGATATGCTAGGTTTTGGCGCTTCGGAAAAAGCCCCAGCTAACTACAGCGTTGAACTTTGGGTAGAACAGGTTTACGACTTTTGGAAAGCATTTATCCGTCAACCAGTAATATTGGTAGGCAATTCTACTGGTTCACTGATTTCTATGGTTGCTGCTGCTGCTCATCCTGATATGGTGCAGGGTGTAGTCATGATGAGTTTGCCAGATCCGACTTTGGAACAAGAACTCCTTCCCGCTTTTTTGCACCCAGTGGTCAGAGGAATAAAAAGTATTATTGCTTCTGGTGTGATTCTGAAACCTATTTTTAATCTGGTACGACGGCCAGGTGTACTGCGACGCTGGGCTAGTATTGCTTATGCTAACCCAGAAGCTATTACCGACGAACTCATAGAAATTCTAGCTGGACCTCCTCAAGATAGAGGTTCTACCCTTGCTTTTATCGCTCTTTTCAAAGCTTCAATTGGTGTAAATTTTAGTCCTAGTGTCAAGAAAATATTACCAAACTTAACAATTCCTATGCTATTGATTTGGGGAAAAAAAGATCGATTTGTTCCCCCAGTTTTGGCTAGTGAATTTGCTCGATATAACGATAAATTAGAACTGCTGCATTTAGAAGATGTTGGTCACTGTCCCCATGATGAAGCACCGGAACAGGTTAACGAGGTGATTTTGAATTGGATTGAGAAAAATAGGTAACAAGTGAGATGGAAATTTTCGTAATTACGAATTAAGTAGCCATCATGAACCGCCTACACCAGGACACATGAGAAACTTCTTATTCCCCTCCACGAAACAGCGGGGAGGGGTTAGGGGTGGGGTCTTATTTTCAAGTCAGCTTGGCACAATTAAATATAAAACCTCTCTCCAAACCTCTCCCCTACCAGAGGAGAGGCTTTGACTCCCCCTTCCCTGGTAGGGAAGGGGGTTGGGGGGTTAGGTTTATATTATATTTTTTAACGCCCACTTACGAATTACGAATTACGAATTACGAATTATACTAGCCAATCGTAACTTGATCGGTATTTACACCCGTAGCACCATTTACAGAACGAGCTACAGAAATCATCTTGTTGAGAATATCCTGACTAGGAACTTTACCTTTTAGTACCACAGTGCTGCTCGTTTGAGCAACCCAGAGAGTATCAACGTCATCAAGTTGGGTATCTTGGTCAAACGCCAATGCTACTCGTTTGGCTAAACCGCTTTGGTCATATTCTCCATTTAATCCTAGACGTTCTGGAGGAATGCTTTGGGTAGCAGTAGCCGCACTTTGTGGTATTGGTTGAGGAGTCGGATTTACTTGTGCATTTTCCGTTTTTTCCATACCAAAAAGTCTTTTTAACCAACTCATAACAATTTTTCTCTTACTTCAAGATTTATGCATCCCAAGTATAAACTCTTCAAGAAAAAGTAACATCTACCGCTGAAAGGATATTTACTAACTAATATTTTTACTGTTTTTGCTCCATCTGTTTTTTCAGCCAGAGGCAATGGCTGAAAAACTAGTTACTTTGTACTATATTTTGAACTCCAAAATCGGGGTTAATACTCTATTGTTTTCAAAATGAGAATTGCTGCCCTACAATCCTGATTCAGACAAGATGCCACAAGTGTATTAAAATAAAAGATTAGACCGAAAATTCAGTGTGGTAGTAAGTCTAGCGCAGCCATGAGTTCAGGTCTGCGTTAATCTTAAGCTCCCCTAGCCTCTGTTGGCAAAAATGAAACATACTCTTTCTGTTCTTGTAGAAGATGAAGCGGGGGTTCTGTCCCGTATTTCCAGTTTATTTGCTCGTCGTGGCTTTAATATTGAAAGCCTTGCTGTTGGTCCGGCTGAACAGGGAGGTGTTTCTCGAATTACAATGGTTGTACCTGGTGACGATCGCGTGATTGAGCAACTCACCAAGCAATTATACAAGTTAGTTAATGTCCTCAAAGTACAGGATATTACCGAAACTCCTTGTGTAGAACGGGAATTGATGCTTTTGAAAGTGAATGCTACTAGCAGCAATCGTTCAGAAGTAATTGAAATATCTCAGATTTTCCGGGCTAGGGTTGTAGATGTGGCGGAAGATTCTCTGACGTTGGAAGTTGTGGGAGATCCTGGTAAAATGGTGGCGATTGTGCAAGTGCTGCAAAAATTTGGTCTCAGGGAAATCGCCCGTACTGGTAAAATTTCGTTACCTCGTGAATCTGGTGTTAATACTGAATTGCTTAAATCTTTGGAAGCAAAGGTTTAGTTTCAGATAGTATAAGAACCCCACCCCCAACCCCCTCCCCGCTGTTTCGTGGAGGGGGCTATTATGTATACTAAAAACGGCTAGAAACTTTACTTTTTATGGATGAAAAGACTCAGTTATAAGCCTCTCCCGTATTAAAAGTTTCTCCTCTTCCCTCCCTTGTAGGGGAGGGTTAGGGAGGGGTGCGGGGAGAGGTTTGGAGAGGGGTTCCATATTTGGTTAAACTATGAACCGTTCGCAGCATAACTCATAGGATTAGAAAATGCCATAAATGAAAAAATTACTTTAAATAAATCAGCAAATTTAATCCGGGAATTGTGCGGGAGAGAGTCCACAAAACTAGGGTGATGTAAAGTAAACCTAAACTCCATTGATACCAAGCAAGTGTAGCGATAATTCCGGGTAAATGTTCATCTCTTAAACGAATGTCGTTAAATCCTAATCGCACTAAATTATTCAGACTAAAGTCGTAGTAGTTTAGCCAATTCCATCGCTGATTCCATAATAAAGGCATATATCTTTCACGGAATGTAGGATTTCTTGGAATGACTGGTAAACGTCCAATTAATAATCTTAATTGTCGTAAAGTTCCATCTTCTGTGAAGTAGGAAATATTCATTAAATCGTGATAACGTCCTTGTTGATAAAGTCGCCATAATAAGATAACAGGAACGGGGACTATAATAATTAATAGACAACCTAAAGTCAGCCAAGGCTGTGCAGTATTGTGAAATATTCCTAATAAGCTTAAAGATGCTAAAGAGCTAAAGCTTGTCAATATAGAAATTGTTTCGTAAGATGTGGGAATGATGGGGATAGGACGCAGACGACGGTAACGGTCTATTAACCAAAATAATAACCCAAAGTAGGATATAGCTAATCCCCCCACGCCAAATACTAACCAAAGGTTCGTCCCATAACCACTCAATAACAGCAGTACACTCAACAATAACCAGTTCACAGCTTGAATTAACCATCCTCCGAGAGAGATAGGTTCACTTGCAACCAAGCGATCGCTTAATTTATCATAAGTTTCTAAATCAATATCTGCTAAAGTTAGCAATTCCCTACTATTAAGAATCTTTTTTATTAATCGCCGTTCTTTGATGGCTTCTGCTTGGGTAGGAGAAAAACCGAGATTAATTAAACTGAGAACGGAAGCATTATTAATATTTGTGGCTACTAAACGTTGGCTTAATTCTATTAATTTTAGTCGTTGCTTTGTATATTCTAGTTGATTTGCATCAGGAATTTGCTGCTGCTGACGAAAATTTTGTCCCAAATTTCGTAAAACATTTTGATTACCTTGTAATGTTGGTACACAAAACTTTTTGCCAATTTCCCCAGGATTACCCAATATTTTCGCTTGATTAGAATTAAAAGTCAAGCCAGGTACATTTAAAAATGCGGTTGCTGCAAATCTAGTATCACTAAAATCTGCTTGATTAAGAATACTTGCACCTTGCAAATCTACCGATTCATTAAATTCTGTTTCTCGAAAAATTACAGCTTGTTTAAAATTTGCTTCTTGCAATAAAAAAACTTGCGAAAAATTGGATTTTGTAAATTGGACTTGATTTGCAAAAGTTACATCAGAAAAATCCGCTATTCCTTGCCAAGAACTACTATTAAATTTAGCTAATTGCTGAAAATTGGCTTCATTGAAATTAGCATTTTTAGCAAAAATACTACCTTGGAAATTAGTAACTTCTTTAAAATTAACTTTTTTAAAACTAGCTTTATCAAAAAAAATGCTGCCTTGAAAATTACTAACTTGATGAAAAATAGCAGAATTGAAGCTAACCGGACGGCTAAATCTGGTTTCATTCCAGTTAGTCTCTTTGAGAAAATTTGCACCTTGAGTATCTATAGACTGAAGAAAAAAAGTATTATAAAATTGCACTTCTCCATTAAATCGAGTTGCCACAAAAGTCAAAGCCCCACGAAAGACAGTAATCTCACTGGAAGTATTTGACTGACGATCTAAAAGTGACTTGCAATCTTTAGAGTCAGGAAAAGCGATTGCTAAAGATTGCAAACATACCAAACGCAAGCGTTCTAATTGTTCTTGTTCAGTAGGAGTAAAAATTGGCGCTATAGCTTGAACATAAAGAGGAGTCCTTAAACCCAAATCTGTACCAATAAAATCACCCTGAACTAAAGAATAACTCAAATCTAAACCCAAAGGTTTTGCACCAGTTTTTTGTAATTCTTTTCGTAAAATTTGGTAAAATCCGGCGCGAAAAGTAGTATTTTCTGGACGCAAATCAATCACCATTTGCCGCAAATCAACTGTTAAATTACCTTCCCGTAAAATAGGACTTTTAACTCTTTCTTGTAACAATTCCAGAGTTAAAGGTATACGTTCTGGTTGTGCTGCGAAAGCTGGGAGAGGGAGAAAGAGTAAAACGCAGAGTAACACAAAGGAAAGCGCAGAGTAACACAGAGAAACTTTGCGAAACTCTGCGTTTAACCTCTGCGTACCTCTGCGTTTAAAAAACAAATTATGCAATTTTTTAGTTATCGTGAATTAGTAAAACAATTTTACCTGTAATAGAGCCTTTTTCTAGTAACTGGTGAGCATTTGCAGCCGCTTTGAGAGGAAATGTATTGCTAACTTGGATTTTTAACTTATTTTCATCTATCCAATTAGCGCATTGTTGGAGAATTTCGCCATGATGTTGAAGTGCTTCGATATTTCCTAACAGCATTGGTGTTAACATTAATTCTAAGCCAATGCGAAGATTTCTGTTTCTCGCAACTTTCCAAACTGTATTAGCGTTGGGTTCGAGAATGGTGACGATATCGCCATAAGTCCGCACTGCGGGGAAGGTTTTATCAAAAATTTCACCACCAATAGTATCAAAAGCTAAGTCTACACCTTCGCCGTTTGTCCAATCTAAAGTAGCTTGAAGAAAATCAGTTTCTTTGTAAAAAATTACTTTGTCAGCACCAAGTTGAGTTACGAAATTTGCTTTTTCTTGAGAACTAACAGTAGTCGCGACATCTGCACCTTTTAGTTTAGCTAATTGAATGGCAACATGACCAACACCACCAGCACCGGCGTGAATTAAAACTTTGTCTCCTGGTTCGAGTTTTCCCCTTTCGTATAATGCTTCCCAAGCTGTGATTAAGACTAAGGGTGCTGCTGCTGCTTCCGCAAAAGAAATTGATTTTGGTTTAGAGGCAACAAATCTTTCATCAACAGTGGTATATTCTGCGTAATTGCCCTGGTGTGCGCCTAAACCGCCATAGCAAAAATATACTTCATCTCCAGGTTGAAATTTTTGGACACTAGCACCGATAGCTTCGACGATACCTGCACCATCACATCCTAATATAGCTGGCATTTGTTCGGGATAAAAAGTGCCTCGTTTCCGCAATTTGGTATCTAAGGGATTAATACCAGCTGCTACTAAGCGGACTAAAAGTTCTGTATTTCCTGGTGTGGGTTTGGGGACTTCTTGTAGTTGGAGAACTTCGGGGTTCCCCGCTGCTGTCATTAAGACTGCTTGCATGATTATTTTCTCCTAGATACACGGTTATTTGCAACTTTAGCGTAATTTAGGTTTTGTTTCGCACAGCCATGCGTATTTACATCAGGTAAAATAAAATACTGCAAAAAGAAAAAAACCGCGAGGCCATATGGCTTCACGGCTTTCAGTGTGGTGTGAGGAGTTTAACTACATATGATCATAGACTACATATCCTGTGAAAGTGCGCTCGTATCAGTTTTGGTAACAGGATTTTTTTCAGGATGAATTTACTTTATCTAAGTAGATGTTAAATTTTAGCCTTAACTGTATTGGGTTTTCAGTCACATCTTGCGTAATATCAATTCACTTAATTAAAAAGTAAAAACCGTGGAAATATGAACCAATCCACGGCTTATAAATGTGGTGTGAGGAGACTTAACTTTTATAATCATAAGTCATATTCTCATTGGTAACTCAATCACCACAAATTTCGTTACATAATGGTTGTTTGATGACAAAAAAATATTTTTTCTTTTTTGAACGGGCAATAATTTTTTACCAGCGAAAGTTGCGGCTTCTACCAATGGCTTAAAACCATAATTCATCTCAGGTGCGCCGCCAGTCAAATCGACAATTTTGAATTCGGGAAATTTGTAAATTAATGCCATTAATTGTTGACAAATTTCTAGATAAAGTTCTTATTTTCTTATGGGAATAGCTTCCACATGGCAATGATTACAAGGAAGATTACAACGCTTACCAAGATTAATTTATAAAACGTTTATCCTCTTTTTTATTAAAAGCGAACTTAGTTTATTTTGAAAAGGTGTAATTGCTGTTTGCACCATAATTTATACCTGAATTATTGCATTGCTACAGGAATTTTCAGTCCTGGTAATTGCATGAATGTGCTTTGAACACAACACAGTCCTACTTCTGGTATTTGGGCAACTTCGCTGTAAAATTGGGCGGCGGTTTCTAAATAAGTCATTGCTGTTTTTGAGAGTAAACTTTATATATATTAATTGATGTATTAATATATACAGCACTTCCCGATGTTATGAGGTACAAGAACCCCACCCCCCTAAGATCAAGCGATGAGGGGGCTAAGATATACCTCATAAGAGCGGAAACCGCTGTAACTGCATACTGGATGAGTTTTTACTGAAAATCGATTAATTCAATTGTCCAAGATATAACCGACATCACGCACGGTTTGCACGATACGTCTTTCGTTATTGGCTTCGAGTTTCAGACATAAGTAGCGAATGTAAACTTCAATAATATTGGCATCGCCGATAAAGCCATAAGCCCAAACTTCTTCTAAAATGCGATCGCACGTAATTATCTGTCGCGGATGGATGAGTAAATATTCCAGTAAATCAAATTCCTGAGTAGTTAACTCAACTAAACGCTGGCCTCGGTAGACTTCCCCTGTGCGCCGATTTAAAATTAAGTCATCAAATTCTAAGATGTCGGCGGTTCCCTCTTGCTGATTGCATCGCAGCTGCGTGCGAACTCTAGCTAATAATTCCTCTATACTGAATGGTTTTATTACGTAATCATTAGCACCCGCATCTAAACCAGGAATGCGATTCTTACGGAGCGCTACGCTATCGCCCACTTCCTCTTGAGGAGTTAACAAAATTATCGGCACTTTATCGTCCGTAATTCGCAAGCGACGACAAATTTCTAACCCCGATGCACCAGGTAGCATCCAATCTAAAATAACTAAATCTGGATGGAACTTCTGTGCTGCCATCAGTGCCGTAAATCCATCGTAAGCGATGCTGACTTGATAGCCTTCGTAATTCAGTTCTAATTCTATAAACCTAGCCAATTTGACTTCATCTTCAACCAGTAAGATGTGCGTCATGATAGATAATATTAATGATTTTAGCAGGGGATAATATTAGGAACACCAAATAAGAACTATTAATAGATGTGTTAGCTAGACACTTAATAGACCTACGTTAGCTTAGTATAAAGCTGAATAGGTAACAAGAGTAAGTTTGTAATTAGCCATAATCAACCTAAGTATGCCCGTGTAAATATTTACGCACTACAGTCCTAACCTAACCTACCCTACGATTTTTGGGTAATTTATTTTTTGGTGTTCCCTAGGGCTGACGCACAGACACAGAGAGTTTTTTGATCAGCAATTAGCCAGATTTGATATTATTCATTTAGTCTCAGATTGTAGCTGAACACCTAAAGGTGCAAGATTTGAGTAAAAGTATCTAGCAAAATCGGCGATATTACATATAATCAAAAAATCAATAGTTTTAAAATCTCTATCAACAGCAGGAAGGCTGCATATTTTGGAGCCAATACTCAAATATGCTTGCAAAATCTTCGGAATTTCTACATTATATGAATCTTCAACCTGTTCAGGCATTTTTATAGAAAATTCTAAATTAGGATGAACCAAAATATTTGGATGCATCCAGTCATGATTCTGAAAATAATTATAAGCACAAGCAGCTTGTTTATGGCATTGTGTTAACAACGATGCACAGCCAAAAAAATACTGATTTTTACTCCAGAGAAGATAGTTAGCTAGTCCTTCCCAAAGCAATAAAAGTGTATGACTATTTCGATATTCTTTAGCTATACAAGCACGTCCAATTTCTACAGAAGCCTGAAGCACAAAATTAGGAATTCCATGAAGATTAAATATGTCAGCAGCATCAAAACCTAAGCCCTTACCAGCCATTGTATAGGTTTGCATTCGATAAGTGCCAATAGTTTTACCAGTTTTCTTAGCAATAAGAATCAAATGATGGCAAACCTCATCGAATTTATCTCGATCCATTTGGGCAGTATTAGAACTAGATAATCCCAATCCTAGTTCTAGATTAAAAACCTCAAAACGCAACCGAAAAATAGATGCTAATTCTTCTTCAGTCACCGCAAGTCGTAGGATATATTTTTCATTTTGCAAAACTGGAAAATCAGGAATATGTAGCGGATAATTGATGTTCTGGTAATACATTTCCATCTGTTTTCCTACTTATATCTGTGAAATATCCTAATAAAATTGAGCTATTAAGTAGGTTAACAGAAAAATTTAAAGGTATGTGAAGAAAAGTAAAATCGCCCAAAGCTCTCTTCCTGTTCCCTGTTCCCTGTTCCCTGTTCCCTTGCCCCAACGACAATTTTTAACGCCCACCTACTTACACAATAAATATTCTTTTCAAAAAGCCCTCGAATATATTCGAGGGCTAAAATAAATTTGCGGTTTCTAACAAACTGCTGTAAGTAAAATTTTTGGGAAAATACATCGCAATCAATTGCGGTGATTATTGCTGTAGCGAACCCTTGTACCTGCCCAAAGTAACTTTTCTCGCAGCGTTTGATAATATGAATTGTTTTCCCGCAAAACAATAAACTTAGCCCGACAATCAGCCATCCGCACATCAACCCGGTGTCCAGGCCAAATCGAAGTAGATAACACCCCATCCATCCACAATTTAGTACTTAAATCGTAATCTCCCAACGGCCAGATACTGACCACCGAACCCGGTGGTAAAATTAGAGGACGACTAGAAAGACTCATCGGACAAATAGGTGTAATAGTAATTGCCTCCATCCCATCATGCATAATTGGTCCACTAGCAGAAACGGTGTAACCAGTGGAACCAGTGGGGGTAGAGACAATTAACCCATCTCCTACATATTGATCAACCACCTCACCATCTATTTCCATTTCTAGAATAGAGGTAATCATGCGATCAGCAGAAGCAGGTTTGACACAAAACTCATTTAAAGCCAGGTAATGTTCACTCACCGGTTCTAAATTCGTTCGATGACCCTCATACACCGCTGCTTGCAACATCATCCGCCGCTGAATAGCATAGCGATCTTCAAACAGCCGATCCCAAACTTGTTCTGGTTCTTGAAACTCATCCACCGATTCAGTTAAAAACCCCAAATGACCACCCACATTCACACCCAGAATAGGGATGCCAGCTGGGGCTAAATGTCTGGCACTGGTGAGAACCGTACCATCACCACCAAGTACCAAAGCTAGATCAATTGGTTGACTTGCAGACGCTAAGAACACTGGATAAGGGTTATCTTTTGGTCCGCTTGGCCCTACCAACACTTGGCACTGACGATCTTCTAGTTGTTTAGCACAGAGTTCTGCCCAGCGTTTACTCTGGGCATCTCGCGCTTTATAAGCAATGATTACCTGCTTGAGTTGCACGCATTATTACCACTTCAGGAGATTGAACTGCTCCATATCGACGGTATCACGATTGCGATAAATAGCCAGCACAATCGCTAAACCAACCGCCGCTTCAGCAGCTGCCACGGTAATCACAAAAACAGTGAAAACCTGACCCTTAATTAATGTTGAGTCGAGAAAGTTGGAAAATGCCATTAAATTCAGATTAACAGCATTCAGCAACAACTCAATTGACATTAGCACTCGCACCGCGTTGCGGCTGGTAATTAAACCATAAATGCCAATACAAAACAAAGCCGCTGCTAGTAATAAAAAGTACTGAAGTTGCATGATTAGTGATTGGTGATTGGTGATTGGTGATTGGTGATTGGTGATTGGTGATTGGTGATTGGTGATTGGTGATTGGTGATTGGTGATTGGTGATTGGTGATTGGTGATTGGTGATTGGTGATTGGTGATTGGTGATTGGTGATTGGTGATTGGTGATTGGTGATTGGTGATTGGTGATTGGTGATTGGTGATTGGTGATTGGTGATTGGTGATTGGTGATTGGTGATTGGTGATTGGTGATTGGTGATTGGTGATTGGTGATTGGTGATTGGTGATTGGTGATTGGTGATTGGTGATTGGTGATTGGTGATTGGTGATTGGTGATTGGTGATTGGTGATTGGTGATTGGTGATTGGTGATTGGGTAATAATTATTTTCAAATTATCTCCCCATCACCCCATCACCCCATCCCCCCATCACCCAGTCCCTATTCCTCAGTACCAGCACTGCTACTGGTTGATACTAGTTCCCTGGGGCGTTCTGGCAAAGTTAAGATAGATTGTTGTAGTTGAGAAGAGCCTAATTCGTCTGGTAAATATTCCCGACGTGCCAAAATAATTGCCCCTACCATTGCCATTAGCAACAAAATAGAAGCCAATTCAAAAGGCAGCAAAAAGTCGGTGAAGAAATGTTCACCAATCAAAACGATGGAACTTTCTCCAGCCACAGGAGAAGTGGTATAAGCCCAGGGAGTTGCCAATACCATCGTACTCAACAAGGCAAATAGTCCTATACTCACCACACCTGTCAATATTTTCCGCAAGCCCGCACTCGGCAAGGGTGAAAAATCCTGTCGTTTGTTCACCAACATAATGGCAAACAAAATCAACACGTTAATTGCACCAACATAAATCAGAATTTGTGCTGCTGCTACAAAATCACCATTTAGCAACAGATACAGTCCTGACATACTGATGAATACACCCCCCAGCAAAAAGGCAGAATAGACAATGTTAGAAAACAGCACTACACCTAGTGCTGCCCCAATCATCATCACAGCCAGTATGCCAAATGAAACAACCTGTACTCCTTCCGCTAGATTCACTGTTTTTGTCCTTAGTCATTGGTCATTGGTCATTGATCATCGGTCATCGGTCTTATTTTGAAAATAGACAAATGACTAATCACATTTATTTTTCTGTTTCTACAAGGTCTTCTGGACGGGAACCAGCACGCGGCGCATCTGCGGGTACACCGTGGGGTTCGAGAACGCCTTTGGGTAAGTAAACCAGTTCGCGCAATGGTGTCACCATTGGATCGTCTGTTACTTTGTAAGGTAGTCGTCCTAATGCTACGCTGTCAAAGTTTAATTCGTGGCGATCATAAGTAGAAAGTTCATATTCTTCTGTCATGGATAAACAGTTAGTTGGGCAGTATTCCACACAGTTACCGCAGAAGATACAAACTCCAAAGTCGATGCTGTAGTGATTGAGCTTTTTCTTCTTGCTGGCTTTGTCAAATTCCCAATCAACTACAGGTAGGTTGATGGGACAAACACGAACACACACTTCGCAGGCAATACACTTGTCAAATTCGTAGTGAATCCTACCGCGAAACCGTTCACCAGGAATCAATTTTTCGTAGGGATACTGTACGGTAATGGGACGACGCTGCATGTGGTCAAAGGTAACAGATAGCCCCTGACCAATGTAACGAGCAGATTGTACTGCTTCTTTGGCGTAATCACCAACTTGTTTCAGGAACTTTAGCATTTTTTGTGTCTCCACTCTTTTCAATTTTGGATCTTGAATTTTGGATTTTAGATTTCAGATTCAATCCCTTCGGGTAATGCCTCCGGCTCCCGTAAGGGATACAGAAGTCACTCATGGGGGAAACCACGCCACTTGCTTCAAGCCGGGAAACCCGTCCAACGCAGTGGCTCCCCAAGACCGCGCTGCTTCACCAAAATCTAAAATCTAAAATTGCTTTAACCGCCAAAGGCAACGGGAAAAGCTAATTTCAGTGCGGCGGTTAATAGAAGATTAACCAAACCGACTGGTAACAGGAACTTCCAGCCTAAATCTAACAATTGGTCAATTCTTACCCGTGGAACTGTCCAGCGGATGAGGATGGCAAGAAACACGAGCAAATAGGCTTTGAGTACGGTCATAGTGATACCTAAAGAGGCAGTCACTACCTGGAGTACAGGGTCTGTTTCACTGACTCCCAGCACACTACCTATGAGGCTGACGGGAATAGGAAAATGCCAACCGCCTAGATACAAAATTGCGACAAGGAGGGAAGAAAGTATCAAGTTAATGTAAGAACCTAGATAAAATAGACCGAACTTCATCCCGGAATATTCAGTCTGATATCCTGCTACTAGTTCTTCTTCCGCTTCGGGTAAGTCAAAGGGTAGGCGTTCGCATTCAGCCAGGGCTGCTATCCAAAAAATGATGAAACCAAGTGGTTGTCGCCAAATATTCCAGCCGAAAATGCCAAAATTAGATTGCTGATTCACGATGTCAACAGTGCTGAGGCTGTTAGACATCATCGCGATCGCTAGTACACTCAGCGCTAAGGGAATTTCATAACTAATTGACTGTGCTGCTGCCCGCAAACCCCCTAAGAGGGCGTATTTATTATTAGATGCGTAGCCAGCCATCAATAATCCAATGGGCTGAATGCTAGATAAAGCAATCCACAAGAAAACCCCCATTCCCACGTTGGTAATGACGATATTTTCCCCAAAGGGAACAATTAGAAATGACAAAAATACCGGAATTACCACAATCACAGGTCCGAGGGTAAACAGCCAGCGGTCTGCTTGGGCTGGGACTATATCTTCTTTAAAGATTAGCTTCAGACCATCCGCTACAGGCACTAGTAACCCAAAAGGCCCTTGATATTCTGGTCCAATCCGTTGTTGTGCAGCAGCAGAAATTTTTCGCTCTAGCCAGGTGGCAACCAGTACTCCCACTGTTGCACCAATCAGCATCAATATCATTGGTAATGGCATCCAAATCGCTTTGGCTGCCCCTGGTGGTATTCCTAAATCCTTGACGGATTGTATAAAAGTTCCTTGGAGGTCAATTCCTGTATTCATGTTTACTACTCTTTACGTCAACTGAAGTCTGTTCGCGTTAGTGTTGCGAAGCAAAGTCTGAAATCAGATTTTTCAATCTTCATACTCTATTCTTCAGCCTTCATCTTTTATCCTTCGAGATGATGTCTGATTGTAGATTTGTTGCCAATTCCCATGTTTAGTATATCCTTGGATGGTTTGAGGCTCCTGAACCAAGATGACAACTTCTACTTATGATTGGGATTGAGATTGGCTAATACTCGGAACTGGGGACTGGGGACGCGGAGATGGGGAGACGCGGGGACGGGGAGACGGGGAGAAATAATCATCTACTGCACCCTGCTAGAAAGCCCCCCTGCACCCTGCCTATTTATTCCCTGTCACCATATGCCTAATGGCAGGCTACCACCAATGCCCAATGCTACAGACAAAACAAATTGGCCGCTTCCAGATGGGCAACGGTTTTTGATTCTGTCTAAATTGTGTGATCTCAAGTCTGGCTAATTGCCTATCAAAAAAACTCTCCACGTCGCTGTGTCACCGTGAGGTTCCTTAATGATAAGTATTTAACCGCACATGATATGCTCTTCCAGTACTATCGGCTGTGATGACAATGCCAATTTCAGATTCTCGATTACAGATGACAGTTATTAATCTGTCCATCTATTGGCATGAATCCAACATCTAAAATCTAAAATTGGTTACTTAGTTAACGTTGGTCGATGGGAAGGTAAGAAACTTCGTGGCGACCGTTGTAAACTTGGGTAGGACGGAAAATCCGGTTTTCTGCGAGTTGTTCTTTCCAATGGGCTAACCAACCAGCCACACGAGCGATCGCAAAAATTGGTGTAAACAAGTCTGTGGGAATTCCCATTTTTCTATACACTAAGCCGGAATAAAAGTCAACATTAGGATAAATCCCTTTGCCACTTAGTTTTTCGGCAACTACCCGTTCCATTTCTTGGGCAATTTCATAATACTTGTCGTAGCCAAACTTCTCGAACAGCTGCTCCGCCAAGTTTTGTAAAATTGTGGCTCTTGGGTCTTTTACCTTGTATACACGATGCCCAAAACCCATAATCTTCGCTTTGCGTTCTAGAAGACCATCTACATAAGGGCGGACATTCTTCACAGAACCAATTTCTTCCAACATCTGAATTACTTCTTCATTCGCGCCACCATGCAGCGGTCCGCCCAGGGTTCCTACTGCACTAGCAACTACGGCATAGGGGTCAGTTAATGTAGAAGCTGTTACCCTAGCACTAAAGGTCGAAGCATTCATTGTATGCTCGACATGAAGTATCAAGCAGATGTCAAAAATTTTCGCTGCTAAAGGATCTGGTTCCTTCTCATTCAGCATATACAAGAAGTTGCCGGAATAGTCCAGATCATCCCGTGGCTTGACAGGGTCATTACCTTGCCGCATCAACTGGAATGCCGCTACCATCGTGGGGATAGTCGCCATTAAGCGGACTACAGCATCTCGAATATAGACTGGATTATGTAAGTCACGACGTGAATAAAATAAACCTAATGCAGCGGCTGAGGCTTGCAGCGCATCCATTGGGTGTCCGCTTTCGGGAAAGCATTTCATCATGTCCCGAATGCGATATTTTAAGCGTCTGTGGTAGCGAATTTCATGCTCAAACGCTTCCAATTCTTGCTTGTTTGGCAATTCACCCCAAATTAAGAGATAAGCAGTTTCTAGGAACGTGCTTTTTTCTGCTAATTCTTCAATCCGAATACCACGATATTCTAGTATTCCCTTTTGCCCATCTACATAACTGATACTCGATTGGGCTGCGGGAATGCCTTCTAAACCAGGCCTGAATTCGCACACCGTCATGGCAACACCATTTGCTTTGTGAAATATCTGATTGTGCAAGGCACACGCTCCGCGAACACGCTAACTTACCAGAGATTGTTTTCACCATAACAGTTGTCGGAACTACGAACCATTCTATGAGAAAGGTCGAAAAACTGTTATGGCAGGTACTTGGGTGGTATCAAGCAGAACATTTGACTACAACCCAGAGGAGATCCCGTTTCTGGTAGTTTTATCCCAATCATACCTGCTTTTTTGAGGACGAGACTGCCTTTGGCTTCTCCCCAAAGCAGAATTTCTGCCCAATTGCTCAAAGAAGGTTCATGTCCCACTAGCACCAACTGGGTTTTATCATCATAATTCCTGGGTTCTAGCCAGTCTGTTAGCCAATTGTTGATGTTACCTTCTGGGGTGAGATGGTCAGATATTTCTAGCTGAGAACTGAGTCCAGCCTCAATGAGTATTTCTGCTGTTTGGTGAGCGCGGACTAGGGGACTGGTGAGGATTAAATCAAAGTGTAAATCTAGTTTTACTAATTGCTGGGCTACTTTTTTGGTTTTTTGTCGTCCTTCTTTGGTGAGTTGGCGTTCTTCATCTTTTAGCCCCGGTTGATGTTCTTCAGCAATACCATGACGGAATAAATATAAGTTCATAATAAGTTCACAGCTATTTTATCGAAGATGACGCGGAGATGGGGTGATGGGGTGATGGGGTGATGGGGAGATGGGGAGATGGGGTGATGGGGGAGATGGGGTGATGGGGTGATGAGGAGAATAACCTTCTAACTTTTGCCTATTCCCTATTCCCTATTCCCTATTCCCTATTCCCTATTCCCTATTCCCTATTCCCTATTCCCTATTCCCTATTCCCTATTCCCTATTCCCTATTCCCTATTCCCTATTCCCTATTCCCTATTCCCTATTCCCTATTCCCTATTCCCTATTCCCTATTCCCTATTCCCTATTCCCTATTCCCTATTCCCTATCACCAATTACCAAGAATGGCTGTATTAATAGTCCAAGCATCTACTAATAACAGCAGGAGGGTAAAACCAAATAAAATTAGATACATCCAAGGTTGTGCTAGAGGACGGACATCTGTAGTATCAATGCCTGTTTTCGTTTGGACAATATTCACCAAACGGGTAAATCCAGCCACGCGCATGGGTAGTAAATAAGCTTTTCCGTCTTGGCTGAGGAAATAATAAACTATACCTCCTTGACCAGTAGTGCGGGGTTTTAACTGTTTAATATCTAACCAAGGTAAAGACCAACCTTTGCGAAAGAAGCGCGGAACCCAAATGGGGTAAGTCACTTGAATTCCCTGGTCATCTACTATCACTCTTTCAGTTAATACCGCATAAAGTCCTACAAAACCGATCATAATTCCTAACCATAATAATTCTGGTGGTGTAGGTGCATCTGTTGCTTGGGCTAAAAAAGGTAAAGGGACTGTGAGTGCTAGATATAGACTCAATAGGGTGATTCTAATCAAGGGAGACAGACGGAAAACAGAAGTTGAGGTTGTGGTCACGGCTAAATCACAGTTCTAGTCAAAAGCTTTTCTTCTTTTTATTTTAACTTTGACTTCTTTTTCTTGTTACCTGTCACCTGTTTAAGGTAAATATTTTTGTACCACAGTCCAGCCAGTTAAAGATACCCAAATAAATCCGGTAAATAAGACGATATTTAACCCAATGTGTAAAGGTCTAGCCCAAGGTTTTCCAGGACTAATTTGAGTTGCACTAAAAGCCGATCCTAAGACTAATGCTACCACTATTAATCCAGCAATTAAGTGTGATGAGTGTCCCAATGAACCAAAGTGTCCCAAAGTGCCAACAATACCAACCGCTAGAAGTAACAGGACTAAGCTAACCATAGTAATGCCGATTATATAGTGGAGCGATAGCACTTCACCACGATTCCACGGCAGTACAACCCCGAAAGGTGATTCTCGGGTAGTTCTCATCCTAAACATCCAAATACCAGTAATGGCTAAAAATAAATATGCCAGCAGCGACAAACCCATAGACCATGCGGCTATTTTCCACAACCAGAGAAAAGAAGGTAGATGCATAAAAGAGTTCAGTTAAGGAAAGTTATAAAAGGCTGTAAAAGAGCATTTGTAAAAATAATTTTTGCTGTTCATAATCTATCACAGAGAACAACTGTGAAAGTCCTTACTATATTAAGTTGACCAATTTCATCTTCATTTCATCTAAGGTTGGCATCTTTGGAGATGAACAGTATTTGGCTATTAATGATGGTTACTTACTCCCCAGAACTAACCCTAAGCACCAGCTTACTAAAATCACCACTATTTCAAACGGTGACAGAAGCATTAGGTAAAGTTCCCATTGTGCGGTTAAATAGAATTCATCCCAGTTGTCAACATCATCATCTCTATTTAAAATTAGAATCTTGTAATCCCGGTGGAAGTATTAAAGAAAAAAATGCCGCTTATCTGGTAAATGAAGCCGAAAAACAAGGTTTATTACAAGCTGGTGGTACAATTGTTGAATCTAGTTCTGGTAACTTTGGCATTGGGTTAGCAATTGTCGGTGCAATCAAAGGTTACAGGGTGATGATTGTAATTGATGCGAAAACTCCTGTAACAATGCGAAGAATGCTCACTGCTTATGGTGCAGAATTGGTAGAAGTGCCTCTCAGTGCGGCTGATGCTCAAGGTTCAATGCAGGTAGCAAGAATGACAAAAGCTCAGGAATTAGCCATAAATATTCCTGGTTCTTGGTATCCTTGTCAACATAAAAATCCTAGTAATACTGATGCCCATGAACTGTGGACGGCGCGGGAAATAGAAGCTGCTTTTGGTGGTGCGCCGGATGCTATAGTTATTGGCGTGAGTACAGCCGGTCAATTGGGTGGTATTAGTCGCTACTTTAAAAAGTATTATCCCCAAACCAGAATTATTGGTGTAGACGTGGCAGGATCAGCTATTTTTGGTACACCCAGACACCCCTATAAGATGACTGGACTGGGTTTATCTTTCGTTCCCCCCAATTTTGACCCGCAAGTGTTAGACGCGGCTTATAGCGTGGATGATGGTTTGGCGTTTTCTGTTTGTCATGCTTTGGCTAAACAGGAAGGTATGCTTTTAGGTGCTTCCACTGGTGCAATTGTGGCCGCAGCTTTAGCAGATGTCCAAAGATTTACTCAGCCTCAAACTATGTTACTACTTAATCCTGACCGGGGCGATCGCTATTTAGAAACAGTTTACAATGCTGATTGGTTAACTGCACAAAATATTCACATTTTGCCAAGTTCTGATCTCATGACAGCTATTTCTCAGCTTTCTCCTGTATCTTTGGATCTTGTTCAGTCGCAGGTTAGTTGTTAAGAAAATGAAATGTATTTGATCACGCAGAGGCGCAGAGAGTAGGAGGTTTATGAAGATGTTTATATTATTTTGGTTTGAAAAAGGATGAAATTAGAAGAATCTCCATCTACAAAAGTGAGTTTAGGGACTTTATGGCGGGAATTTCTGCCTTTATCTCTCAGTGATGTGACTATGGCCTGTGGTGATCCGATGATGACCACTACATTAGCTCATCTTCCTGATGCTCAAATTAACCTGGCGGCTGTAGGTATTGCTAAATCTTTGGCGATATTTTTTGAAAGTCCGATTATTATGATTCTGCACGCTGCTAACGCTTTGGCTGGTTCTCAAGATTCACGCAAAGCATTATGGCGGTTTACTTTATTGGTAGGTGGAGGACTAACTTTTTTATTAAGTTTGTTAGGAATACCGATCATTTTTAATTTTGTGGGTGTGAGTCTGTTGGGGATTCCCTCGGCAATGTTAGCTACAGTTAGTCAAGTATTATTACTAATGGGCGGTTGGCCGTTTGCGATCGCATGGCGGCGTTATTTTCAAGGACTATTAATTTATCATGGTCAGTCCCGCGCTGTTGCTAAAGCTAGTATTTTTAGGTTATTCACATTAGCAGTAGTTCTCACCGCCGGATTTTTATTGCAAATATCCGGGGGTATACTTGCTGGATTTGCCTTGATTAGTGGGGTGATAGTGGAAGCCATCGCTGTAACAATTTTTGCTCGTCGTAGTGGGGCAACTTTACCACCACAAACAGAACAACCTAATTTACCCCGCAATTTAGCACAGGTGTGGAAATTCTATTTACCCCTAGCTAATTCGATGATGGTGGTGTGGGGTGGAAGGGCGATATTAATTAGCATTCTTGCGCGTGCTGAAGATGCTACAATTGCCATTGCTGCTTGGTCTGCGGCTTGGGGACTGGTTTTAGTAATTGCCAATTCTACCCGTATGGTACAGCAAATGGTGATTAAATATCGTCATCAAGTGAGCGATAAGCAACTATTGACTTTTGCTATCAGTGTGGGTGCTGCTTGTTCTAGCGTTCTATTATTGATGAGTTTAACACCGATAGGCGATCGCATAGTTCAAAGTTTTATCGGCAATGATCTTATCCTTGCTAAAAGCATTAAACCAGTGCTTTTAATCTGTACAATTGTCCCATTATTTGTAGCTTTACAAAATGCAACTCAGGGTTTTTTAGTCAGTGAAAATCGCACAGGACACGTCAATCTATCTACTTGGTTAGGAACAGGAACTTTATTAATAATTGCTACTTTTGCTATTAACAAAGGCATGAATGGGGCAATGGCTGCCGCTATAGCCATGATTACGTCTATGTTAGTTGAAGTTACCTGTTTACTTTGGAAACGAGCGGCAAAATCACAGTAAATGTACTGCCGTGATTAATAGAACTTTCTACTTCTAATTTGCCTTTGTGAGTTTGGACAATAGCCAAAGCGATCGCTAAACCTAAACCCGAACCTCCTGTATTTCGAGAACGATCTGCATTGACTCGATAAAAGCGATCAAAAATATGGGGAATATCAGCAGCAGGAATACCAATACCTGTATCTTTGATAGTAATTGTACCTTGATTATCATTGGTTGTCAGATTAATTTTCACTTCCCCACCAACGGGGGTATATTTAATAGCATTACTAACTAAATTTAGCAACATTCGATAAATTTGACTTTCATTACCTTGAATATAAAAATAAGCTTGATCAGGAACATGACTAAATAATAAAACCTCTGCATTCATAGCCAATGGTAACAATTCTTCTTCCACATCTGCAACTAGATCATTTAAACAAATTCGTTGTATTTTTACTTCCTGTAAACCACTTTCCAACCTAGATAATAATAACAAATCTTGGGTTAAAGTGACCAATCTTTTAATTTGTCTCTCAAGTGCTTTTTGAGTTTCTTGGTTAATTGAATTTGTTTCAACAATTGTTTGTAAAGATGTAATAGGAGTGCGTAACTCATGAGCGGCATCAGCCGTAAATTGTTCTAATTTTTGATATGATTTTTTAATAGGGAGCATAGCTAAACCTGCTAACCACCAACCCCCACCACCAATAATAATCATAGCAGTAGGAATACCCAATAATAACAACAAATGTAGACTATTCATATAATCATTTAATCGTTGTATGGATCTGCCAACTTGTAAATATCCCCACAATTGATTATTATTGATTTTTAAAGGCATTAAATGTAAATGATATAGTTCACCATTGCGATTTCTGATATCATAAGAATGATGAAGTTTAATATTATCAGTAAACTCATTAGGATGATGATTAATAGCAGCAATAGCTTCACCTTTGGAATTTAATAACCTAACATAATGACTTTGTAATAATAAACTCATCACTGCTGATTCAGATTTTATTTTTACACAAGATTGTTTTTCAAAACAAATTTCTGGAAAAGATTTTCTAATATTAAGAGGTAAAATTCCTGGAGTTTTTAACTGAGTTTTCAGTTTATCTTCAAATACCTTTCCCAAAACTTCTAATTCTCGATCAAGAGTGCGAGTAAAAGCTTTTACCATGACAATATGAGCGATATAACCACATATTAATAAAGTTGTACCCATAACCCCAGCATAGGTAATAGCTAATTTAAAACGAGAATTATTAAATAGTGAATTATTATTCATAAAAATTGAGATTTTATAACTGTAAAAATCTAATAAAAATGTAGGTTGGGTTAAGCGATAGCGCAACTCGACAAAGTTTTATAATTTTGGGTTATTCTCAACCCAACCTACAACTGTTACATAGTTAATTTAAACAGAAAAACGATAACCAAAACCCCGAATAGTTTCAATCGCTGTAGGAAAACCGCATTCTAATAATTTGCGTCGTAATAATCTTATTTGTGCAGCAACCACATTACTCACAGTATCACTTTCAAAATCCCACAATCTGGCGCGAATTTGTTCATGAGTTAGTATTTGTTGAGGATGCTGCATAAAATATTCTAGCAGTTGAAATTCTTTGGCTGTGAGGATAATAGGTGAAGAATTTTTACTATTTAAATTCACCAGTGAAAAATTACCGTAATCTAACATTAAACCATCTACTTGTAATTGTGGTGGTTGGAAATTTGGGGATCTTCTTTGTAATGCTCTTACTCGTGCTAATAATTCTTCCATGCCAAAAGGTTTAACAAGATAATCATCTGCACCCGCATCTAAACCCGTAACCCGATCATTCATGCTATCTCTAGCTGTTAATAGCATAATTGGTAATTTATTTTTTTGCGCTCTTAATCTTTTACATATTTCTAATCCTGATAACTTGGGTAACATCCAATCTAAAATCGCAATTTCATATCTTTGTGGTATTGTATTCAGATAATCCCAAGCCGTCTCTCCATCTTCTGCCCAATCTACTATATAATCACGCTGGGTAAGAGCATTATGAATGCTAACACCTAAATCATGTTCATCTTCAACTAATAATAAACGCATAATTAAAAATTGTTTTTTTGATCTAGTCAGTAGTTGAAAATTCTCAATATATCAAATTTCATCGTTTAAAAATTAGCATTTGATTACCAACAACTGGACTACGTGCTACTAGCTTATCTTGAAAATCAATAATTTCTAAATGGCTGAAATTTAGTTCTTGAGAACGTTGTAATATATCCGCAGCTAGTTTATCTTGTTGAGATTTTTCTAGCTCATACCAAACATCACTAATTTTGATAGTTAAATCACTGGTACGGAAATTGGCTTGAATAGATTTTATCAGTTTAGAAGAAATGCTTTCACTTTCGCTACTTTTTAAGGGAATACTGATGTCTGAAAACTGATTTTCAATAGCCGCAATTAAATCTTGCTCTGGTGTTAATTCTATAACTGGTGTTGGTGTAGGTTGGGGAATTGGTTCTGCTTCTGCTTCTTCCGTGGGTTCAGGTTCAGGTTCTGGAATTATTGTGGGTGCGGGAATTGGTTCTGGGGAAGCAGTTACAGTTGGTATGGGTGCGGGAACTTCCTCAACTGAGGGAAGAGTTGCTACTTCAACAGGTTTAGAAGTGAATAAAAATGCAGTTGTTCCCACTATTCCCACAGCCATTACCGCAAAAATTCCTGTCAAAACTGCATCTGACACATTATTTGATATATTTGATGGTAAAAATAAACGAAATGTCCTTAAAAATCCATCCCACCTATACAGTATCCTTTGTAAAAAATTGGGCTTCTTCTCAGCAGTAAGAGTCTGTTCAGTCTCCAGATTTTCCACAGTGGTTTCTAAAACCCCAATCGTTCCTCTCAAAATTTGGATAATTGTCGTCTTCCAAATTGGCTGATTTATCTGGTATTCTTGTTGGGAAGGCTGAGTTGTTTCCTCATTCCTTTGTTTCCGTCTGTTGTCTTGTGACATGAAACTTTTCCTCAAATTAGTGAATCAAAAACACAAAAAACAAATTTTGACTATAATCGTTTATTGTGCCATTTATTGGATTTCTTGATTTATGAAACTCAACCGTCGTCAATTTTTATTTTTAAGTGGAATAAGTAGCATTGCTTCAGGACTTATTACTTGGAAGTTAGGAAATCAAAATTCTGAAAATATTCTTGCGGAATCAGCAATCGCTGCAACCCCAAATAAAAAAGATTTACTATTACGTTTTGTATCTGTAGCTGATACCGGAACTGGTGCTAGAGGACAGTATTCTGTAGCTAAAGCCATGAATTTTTATCACCAGAAAAATCCATATAATGTAGTAGTTTTAGCTGGTGATAACATTTATAACAACGGCGAAATTGAGAAAATAAACGCAGTTTTTGAGCGTCCTTATCAACCTTTGCTGAAAAAAGGTGTGAAGTTTCATGCTTGTTTAGGTAATCATGATATTCGCACTGATAATGGTGTTCCCCAAGTTAAATATGCTGGCTTTAATATGAAGGGACGTTATTATACGTTTAGTCAAGATAAAGTTCAGTTTTTTGCTTTAGATACTAATGGTAATGCTGATTGGAAAAATCAGTTAGTTTGGTTAGAGAAAGAATTAAGTTTGAGTAAAGCTGATTGGAAAGTTGTTTTTGGTCATCATCCAATTTATTCATCTGGTCATTATGGGAGTAATTCCAATTTCATTAAAACTTTTACTCCTCTGTTTGAGAAATACAATGTTCAACTTTATATCAATGGTCATGAACACAATTATGAACGCACTCGTTCTATTAATGGAACTACCTATTTAACTTGTGGTGCTGGTGCGGGTAATCGTCCTGTGGGTCGTTCTGAGTGGACTGAATATTCAACTAGTAATTTGAGTTTTGCGGCTTATGATGTGTATGCAGATAGAATTGAGGTGAGTGCTATTGGTGTTGATAATCGTGTTTTTGATCGGGGTGTGATCAAGTTGAGAAGTGTTTAGATATAGAGTTTTTTTCTCACGCAGAGGCGCAGAGAGGAGGAGTTTGGAAGGAGGAATAATTGAGATGTGTTTAGGAAATTAATGGGGTTGAAGTTATGAGAGTTAAGCAGCTTAAAATGCAATCTTTTCGCGGTATTGGTGATTTGACGTTGGATTTTGATGAAAAAGAGCCAACGGTACTTGTTGGTATTAATGGGGTAGGTAAATCGAGTATTCTGGATTGTCTTGCTATTCTTTTATCTCGTTTTACCAGTGCTATTCAACATTCTACATCTTCTGGAAGGTTATTTAAAGAAGAAGAAGTTCAAAATGGAAAAAATGAAACTCATAATCAGATAATTATTTCTTTCGAGTCAGAAGAAGTTACTTGGTCTTTAACAAAGGTAAAAAAAGGACGGATTAAAGATACAAGTAGTAATCTATCAGCACTAATCAAGATTAGTGAAAATATAAAAAATAAATTATCATCATCTGATGAATATAATCTACCTACTGTAGTTTATTATTCTACTAATCGTGCAGTACTGGATATTCCTTTAAAGATTCGCACAAAGCATTCATTTGAACCTATAGATACATATGAAAATGCACTTATGGGAGAAGGAAGTGACTTTAGAATCTTCTTTGAATGGTTTAGAAAACAAGAAGATTTAGAGAATGAATTACGGCTAGAAAATAATACTGCTTATCGAGATCGACAATTAGAAGCAGTAAGACAAGCTATATCTTCATTAATAGCAAGTTTTTCTAATTTGCGTGTACGTCGTTCGCCAACTCTCAGAATGACTTTACAAAAGCATGGTGAAGAACTGATAGTTAATCAACTATCAGATGGTGAAAAATGCCTACTTGCAATGGTAGGAGATTTAGCTAGACGTTTAGCAATTGCTAACCCAGGTTTAAAAAAAGATCCACTTCAAGGTTCTGGTGTTGTTTTAATTGATGAAATTGAATTACATCTACATCCCAAATGGCAAAGAGAAATTATTCCTGCTTTAATTAAAACATTTCCAAATTGTCAATTTATTTTTACTACTCATTCACCCCAGGTAATTAGTGAAGTAAAACCTGAGAGAATTTATATTTTAGAAAAAACAGTTTCAGGTGTTATTATTAAACGTCCAGAAAGTTCCTTTGGAAGAGATAGCAATCGAATTTTAGAAGACTTAATGGATGTTCCAGAACGTCCACAGGAAATTAAAGAAGAGCTATTAGAACTTTTTCGGTTAATTGATGCTGGAAATCTAGAAGGTGCTAGACAATTACGTCAACAATTAGCTGAAAAAATTGGTGAAAGTGAACCAGATTTTGTAAAAGCAGATGTACTTATCCGTAGAAAGGAAATTCTTAAGCGATGAAATATATTGAAAAGGGTGAGGAACCAGAAATATTCACCAATTGGAAGGCTCAAGAAAATGATGATTGGAAACCTTACTGGAATACTAAAGATACTAATTTTCAAGCACCGGAAAAACCTGTAGTTCATGATGCTCTACTAATAGAACAAGGTTATATATGTTGTTATTGTGGAATGCGTATTTTTAGAACAAGGGGCTTGCGATTTAATAGTGTACCAATCAGATTTTGGATTTTTCTTTTTGATTCAAATTGTCTAGCTGGTATTTTATTTTTAAGCAAGTCCCCAACTAGCCATATAGAACACCTCCGTCCTCGTAGTAGGTATCCAGATTTGGCACTAGAATATACAAACTTCATGGCTTCATGTCAAGGAGAAGATGAGGAGGAACCTAGTATTCCCGTGCATTGTGGACACAAAAAAAAGGAGTGGTATGATGAAAATCTAATGGTTTCACCATTAGAACCAAATTGTGCAGATTTTTTTAAATATCCTGCATCTGGCGAAATTCTTCCAACAGATGATTTAGATAAAAAAAATGTTGCTGAAACAACAATACAACATCTTGCACTTGATATTAACAAGCTACGAAATTTGCGTAAGGCTGCAATAGATGCAGCATTATTCAATTTAGAATATTTAAGCGAGGAAGAAATACAGCAATTAACTTTGGGTTATGAATTACCTGATTCCAACGGACAATATACGCCATTTTGTTCTGCGATTATCTATGTCCTTAAGAGTTATTTTTAATCTAGTATAGTGTGCTGGTCATGTTATATAAAATCTCATGATTCTTGAAGCTGTGATGCTAAATATTAAACCGGGAATGGAGTCTGATTTTGAATTTACTTTTAAAAAAGCTGCTGCTATTATTTCATCAATGCATGGATATTTATCCCATGAACTTCATAAATGTATAGAATTAAAAGGCAAATATTTATTACTTGTTAAATGGGAAACTTTAGAAGCTCATACTGTGGGATTTAGAGATTCTGCTGAGTATCAAGATTGGAAGAAACTTCTCCATCATTTTTATGACCCGTTTCCCACTGTTGAACATTTTGAGGAAATTTAGAGCCAATATAATGATCAGGTTTATGATATCGTCCTAGCTTCAAAAAGCATCTATCTGTTAAAGTTGAATATTTTTAACTCCAAAAATTTCTCAAAAAGCACATAGACAACAAATCTATCAGTAATTATTCTATAATTCAAATAAAGAAGCGTGAACAATCTTCCTCTATTTCCGTCTTTGTTTAAAATAAACCTACAAGCAAAATTCAGGGTTTGCAATTAAGATAATGAATGTATTACTTATATATCCTCTGTTTCCAAAAAGTTTTTGGTCTTTTGAAAAAACACTGGCTTTGTTAGATCGAAAGGCGATGTTACCACCTTTAGGTTTGGTGACAGTAGCTGCAATTTTACCCCAAGAATGGAATTTTAAGCTAGTTGACCGGAATATTCGCCAAATCACAGAAGCAGAATGGGCTTGGGCTGATTTGGTGATTTTATCAGCAATGATTGTCCAAAAAGAGGATTTACTCGCACAAATTCAGGAAGCGAAACGACGCGGTAAGCGTGTGGCTGTGGGTGGCCCTTATCCGACAGCGTTACCCAATGAAGTCACAGATGTGGGCGCAGATTATTTGATCTTGGATGAGGGAGAAATTACCTTACCATTATTTGTAGATGCAATTTCCCGTGGTGAGTCTTCAGGAATGTTTCGTTCTGGTGGTGAAAAGCCAGATGTCAGCACTACTCCTATTCCTCGCTTTGATTTGCTGGAATTTGATGCTTATGCGGAAATGTCGGTGCAGTTTTCCCGTGGCTGTCCTTTCCAGTGTGAATTCTGCGATATTATCGTTCTTTACGGGCGCAAACCTCGCACCAAAACACCGTCTCAACTCCTCGCAGAACTTGATTATCTCTACGAATTGGGTTGGCGACGCAGTATTTTTATGGTAGATGATAACTTCATCGGTAATAAGCGCAACGTCAAATTATTCCTGAAAGAACTAGAACCTTGGATGGTTGCACATCATTATCCTTTCTCCTTTGCGACTGAGGCTTCTGTTGATTTAGCCCAAGATCAAGAATTGATGGATGCAATGGTAAGGTGTAATTTCGGTTCTGTTTTCTTGGGTATTGAAACCCCCGACGAAGAAAGCCTCGCTTTTACTCAAAAATTCCAAAATACACGAGATTCCCTCAGCGAAGCAGTATATAAGATTACACGCTCTGGGTTGCGAGTTATGGCAGGTTTTATCATTGGATTTGATGGCGAAAAAACAGGCGCTGGGGCGAGAATTGTGAAATTTGTGGAACAAACATCAATTCCCACCGCTTTATTTAGTATGCTCCAAGCCCTTCCTGATACTGCATTGTGGCATAGATTAGCAAAGGAAAACCGACTCCGCAGTAAATCTGCCAATATCAATCAAACCACGTTGATGAATTTTGTTCCTACAAGGCCTTTACCAGAAATCGCCAGCGAATATGTAGAAGCGTTTTGGGAACTTTACGAACCATCACGGTTTTTAGATCGTGCTTACCGACACTACCGCATTTTAGGCGAAGCAACCTATCCGAAAAAGGGGAAAGGTGCGAAAAAACCATTGAATTGGAAAGTACTACGGGCGTTTTTGACTATTTGCTGGCGACAAGGTTTATTACGTAATACCCGTTGGCAATTTTGGCGCAATCTGTGGAGTATGTACAAGCATAATCCTGGTGGTATCAGTAGTTATTTAGCTGTTTGCGCTCAAATTGAGCATTTCTTGGAATATCGTCAGATTGTGCGTGATGAAATTGAGGCTCAAGTGGCTGAGTTTCTGAAAGCAGAAGCACAGGTAAAGCTGGAAGAGGAAAAAGCAGAAGTTTTAGTTTAGGGACTTCCAAATAAAAAATCACCTAAATATTCCGTAGAACATAAGTATCTTATGTTTGGGGGTAGGCTGTTCGGCCTTCCCTCAGTCTGCATAATTGAAAATTAACAGGATAAGGTAACTGGGAATATGCGTAAAAAAGGGCTGCTAATTTAAACAGTTCGCCTAATTTGAAATGCAGTTCCAAAAATTCCTGTACAGAGGATTGACATTTAGTTCTCTTTATGAGAACATTGGGTTACACAAATAAGGACGTTGCAAATATGTTTGAAGTAAAAAAATTGAAATTACTAATAAATTATGAAAGTAATTGGCATCGAAAACCTATCTGAATTTAGTAAGATTCATCCAGATTCTGAAATTAGTCTTAATGTATGGCTTCAGACTGCTCAACAGGTAGAATGGAAACACATTATAGATGTAAGAGAAGTCTATCCACACGCAGATTTCGTAGAAGGCTACACAGTCTTTAATATAGGAGGAAATAAGTTTCGGTTAATTACTAAAATTACCTATAAAGTCAAGACTATTAAGATTGAAGATGTATTAACTCATAGTGAATATAATCAAGAAAAGTGGAAAAAATGACGAGTAATTAGAGGATTTCGCTTCTCAATAGTCCAATTACACTACTGAGAAGCTCATAAACATCTAGGACATGGCTTTGCCTTGTTCCTAGTGAAAACATTCTACCCTAAAGGGGGTTGTATATGACAACTACACTAAACAAGGAAGAATATATTAAGCTACTGGCTGAAACTGTACCACGTATAATTGACACAGAAATAGAGCATAAGCGTCTACTAAATGAAGTAGATAAGCTTATGGATTTAGGGGAAAATTTGACAGATGAACAAGCTGAAGTTTTACAGTTGCTAGTAACACTAATTGAACAGTATGAAGATAAACACTATCAACTAAAAGCCGCAACTCCTCTAGATATATTACATGAGCTAATGTCAGCAAGACAACTCAAACAAAAGGATATTGTCGAGATTTTTGGCTCAAAAGGTATTACTTCAGAAGTAATAAACGGTAAGAGAAGTATTAGCAAAAATCAAGCCAAAGCATTGGGAGAGTTTTTTCATGTATCACCTGCTTTGTTTTTGTAAGCAAATGGGGAAATAACTTAGTTAAGGCTTTAACCCCAAAAAATATACAAAAATCTCTACTCCACTCTTTGTAATTGTGCTACTCTGGGGTCAATAATTTTTTGTCCCAAACTAGCGAATTTAATCGCCACAGATATCTTATTTCCTGCTCCAAAAACGTGGGTTATTTCCCCAATTCCAAAGGATTTATGTAATACTCTCTCTCCTACTTGCCAATTTCCTGTAGTGTTTTGGTTGCTAGTTTTTGCAGATGTAGTTTTAGTAAAAGAGCGGCTAACTCTGTTTTGAGTAGTTAATAATTCTTCCGGTAATTCGTCGAGAAATTGCGATCGCATTGCGGGTTCTCTGGAACCATACAAACGTCGTTCTCTCGCGTGGGATAAAAACAACCGTTCTTGAGCGCGAGTGATACCCACGTAACACAGACGGCGTTCTTCTTCCAATAATGAAGGATCTTGTAGAGAACGATAACCAGGAAATAATCCCTGTTCTAAACCTACTAAAAATACTACCGGAAATTCTAATCCTTTGGAAGCGTGTAATGTCATTAAGGAAACTACTGTTTTTCCTTCCTTTAAATTATCTAAATCAGAACTCAGGGCTGCACTTTGTAAAAAGGCTTGTAAGGAAATATCTTCACCTTCATTTTCTTCTTGAAATTGCAGTGCAGCATTGTAAAGTTCCTGAACGTTTTTTACTCTATCACTAGCTTCATCTGTACCTTGATTTAGCAAGTCTTGGACATAACCAGAATCTTCTAATACTCCTTGAACAATCTCAGTAACGGGAACTTTAGAAATTTGTTCTTGCCATTTTTGAATCAACTTACCAAAGCTATTCACAGATTTTGCAGAACGTCCAGCTAAGGTATTTACTGATGTTTCATCACTTAATATCTCCCACAAAGTTGTACCTAATTGTTGGGAAGCATTCATCAAAGCATCAATAGTAGCTTTACCAATGCCGCGACGAGGGGTATTAATAACTCTTAATAAACTCACTGTATCCGCTGGATTATTAATTGCTCTTAAATAAGCGACAACATCTTTGATTTCTTTGCGGTCATAAAATTTCATTCCTCCTACAACTGTGTAAGGAATTTGATATTTAACTAATAATTCTTCAAAAGGTCTAGATTGAGCATTGGTACGATAAAGTATGGCAAAACTACCCCAATTCAATTCTGGATTTTGATGTTCTAAATTCCGAATTTGATTAATAACAAATGCAGCTTCTGCCATTTCTTCATCGGCTTTATGGCAATATATTTGTTCACCTGTATCTCTTGTAGCTTTAAGAATTTTATCAATCCGTTGGGTATTGTTTTCAATCAGTTCGTTAGCAGCTTGGAGAATATTTTCACAAGAGCGATAGTTTTCTTCTAACTTCACCATTGAGCGGGTATCGTCATCTGCTAAACCATCGCCAAAGTTTTCTTGAAACTCTAACAAGATGGTGAAATCTGCCATTCTAAAGCTGTAAATTGACTGGTCAGCATCACCCACAACAAACACAGAGCGATTTTGCCAATTCCATTCATTTTTACGTTCTTCACCGTTTGTTACTAAAAGCTGAATCAAATCGTATTGAGTGCGGTTTGTATCTTGATATTCATCCACAAGGACATGGCAGAATTTACGATGCCAATAACCTAATACTTGTTCATTTTGCTGAAATAATCTCGTAGGAACAAGGATTAAATCATCAAAATCAAGGGCGTTATTTTGGGATAATTTATCTTGATAGCGATTGTAAACGTCAGCGATTACCCGTCCGCGATAATTGGGTTGTTCCCGCTCAAATTCTTGGGGTGAAAAGCCTTGGTTTTTAGCGTTACTAATGGCGTAACGTACAGATTTAGGTTCAAACTTTTTACTATCGAGATTTAAATCTTTAGTCACTATTTCTTTGATGAGACTTTGCACATCGGATTCATCAAAGATAGAAAAGTTTTTATTCCAACGTCTGCCTTTTTCATCTTGGTATTTTTCGATATCAAACCGGAGAATGCGAGAAAATAAACTATGAAAAGTACCACACCACATATCTTTGATGTAAGTGCGGTAAACTTGTGATTTTAACTTGGTTTGTTCATATTCTGGTAATAAATCCAACTTTTTACCCTGTTGGCTAATTGCTAATTGTTCCGCAAATAGCCTTTGAATTCTATCCTTCATTTCCCGTGCGGCTTTGTTGGTGAAAGTCACGGCCAGGATATTTTCAGGATTGACGCGGTGTTTGAGAATCAAATTCGCAATCCGATAAGTCAGCGCCCGGGTTTTACCGGAACCAGCACCAGCTACCACTAATAATGGTCCGCAGTAGTGTTCGACGGCTTGACGTTGACTGGGGTTGAGATGGCTAAGGAAGTCAATTATTGTGGTCATGAATGTGTGAAAGACATTACATCTACCAATTGTAGCGATCGCTGGGAGTATATGAAACTTACTCATTGAGGACTTACGCTTTTATTATCAAAAAAACGTAGACCGATGAGCGTGTCACAGGTTACTGCAAAGGACGCAAACGGAAGTTGCATACAGCGATTTTGAGTAATTGAAATAAATAATCACCCAGATAAGCAAGTCAGATAGTTTGCAGGACAGATGTTGTTAGAGTTAGAAAGAAAAAAATACTAAAAAAACACGTGTATGCTATTTAGTATTCAATATTTTTTAAGATATAGTGATGAATTTCAGAGTTATAAATTACTGGTTTATAATAGGTATTTAAATAGCTGGTAATTTGAGGATCGGATCTCAAATCTCGATGAAAATAGTTCATCAAGATAACTTGTTCTGGTTTATAAATTTTCATAACTTCAAGTAGTGTTTGTTTATAATTATCTGATTTGCCAAATCTTTTTTTAGTGATTACAGCAACTTCTGGGGGTATCAGCAAATTTGTATGAATAGCAACCAAAGAATTATCAGTGTAAATCCAGTTGCTTCTATCTTTATATCTGAGAACTGATGAGATTAATTGATTCCACTGTGGTTCAGCTGTTTTCCAGGTTTTCCAGTGATTAAGATTAGTAGAATAATAGTTAAATTTTCTGTATGTTGTAAATATTGATAGAAAAACTATAGTTGCAGATATAATAATTTGTAAAATCTTGATTTGATAAATTTTCGCTAATGGAAATGAATTGTTCTCTTTCCATCCTAAAAATATTGATATAGTTGACCAATTAAGTCTTACTCTTAGACTTTTCCATCCCCACCAAAAAGAGTAACATGAAAGCCAGACTATAGGAATGGAAAACATTGGATAATAATGAGACCAAATTGGACGATGATTCCAAAATAATATAAAATCAGACAACAACCAGATTATAGGAATAAAGATTTTTCTAAAATCACTTACCTCAAAAAATAGAGCTAAAAACAAGCTAACAAAAGCCAAGATAAATATAATTCTGTCAAGCCCATAGGCAAATTTAAACATTGTTGGAATATCTAAGTTTTCATAAATTTTTTCTTGAAAGTGAGGCATGAACAATTGTTTAAACGGAAATGGACGCGCAGACCAAACTACTAAACCTATAGATGTTAATAATCCTAATAACCAAATGACGACATTAAAAAAATTTTTTTTGATTTTCTGAATTTTAAATAAGTTGATAAATTCGTCTTTTTCAACGAATATAGTGACTATAGCCACGGGAATTAATATCAATACCCAAAACTTTATTTGAATTGCTAATCCTAACAAAAATCCTGAAATTATTAAATTTATTTTTTGACCAGAATTTTTATTTATAAATCTAATCAATAAATAAAGACTCAAAACTCCTAGGGAAAGAGAGGGAATTCCCTGCATTACAGAACTAGAAAGCTTAATAAAATCTTTGGAAAATAATAAAATAAAGACAGCTAATATTGAAGTTAATTGTCCAAAATATATAAAAATAATTCTTTTGAATGTAAAGAGTAATATCAGAGAAAATAGCAAGGTTAATTCCCTTGCTCTAGCTATAGATTTACCGAATACATCAGTCCATATACTGAGTAAGTAAGTATAAAAAGGAGGTTGATCACTCCAAATTGATTGGTAAAGAGGATAGCCTTTTTGAAATAAGAATGTTTTGATTAATTCAAGCCCTTCATCAGTATTAAAACCTATTACTTCTTTATACGGCATATAGAAGTATAAAAACATAGCTACGATGGAAATTGTGGCAATATCTAAAAAAAGGTTAATACGCAAGCGTTTCTGCAATATCATTTGGAACACCGTAAAAAATATGTTGCAAATAAGCGAATACAAGTATTATACTACTATAAGAATAATTACTACCATAATTATTCTAAGATCAGTGTAACAAAAACTATAATATTATTGTCTTCTTAATAACTGTGTCAGTGTGAGGTTATTGAATGCTGGCTGGATTGCTTTTTACATCCTTGGTGCTGATTTTTCTGGTTTTTCACAATTCTGAACGAGATTGGCGCAGTTCTGTGTTATCAGCGGGAGTTGTCTGGGGAGTATTAGTCACATTTTTTACTGAATTCTTGAGTTTGTTCCAAATAATCACATTTGGCTGGATATTAGCCCTCTGGTTGCTAACTAATATGACCTTGGGGTGGATTTATTATCGACTAATTAAAACAGGAAAGAGAAGACTCTATCTCCCCCAAATTCCCAAAATAACTCCTGTCACTCTGGTTTTATTAGTTGGAGTAACTTTTATTATTGCCACTGTCAGTTTAATTGCTATTGTTGCCCCGCCCAATAACTGGGACTCTATGACTTATCACATGGCGCGGGTAGTTCATTGGATACAAAATCGCCACCTTGCTCACTATCCTACCTATTACTCAGCCCAGTTAGTTCATCCACCTTTTGCAGAGTTAGCAATTTTACATTTAAAAATTCTCAGTGGTGGGGATAGATTCGCCAATTTAATACAAGCTTTCAGCATGATTGCTAGTATAATTGGTGTATCATTAATTGCGAACCAGATGGGAGCAGATCGACGTGGGCAAATTTTGGCTAGTGTTTTCTGCGCTACATTACCGATGGGTATTCTTCAAGCTTCTAGCACTCAAAATGATTATGCAGTTTGTTTTTGGGTAGTTTGTTTAGCCCATTATATTTTATTAACTTTACCCTATAGAAATCCGCCCATAAACTTAACTCTAGGTATCGGTGCTAGTTGTGGACTGGCTGTTTTTACCAAAAGTTCTGGTTATATCTATGCTTTTCCTTTTATGGTTTGGTTTTTTCTCTGGTATGTCAATCAGATGCGCTGGAAAATGTGGAAACCAATCTCTATTATTAGTGTAATTTTCTTGAGCTTGAACGTTAGTCATTATTTACGTAATTTTAGTTTATATGGAAGCCCTATCTCAGCAGCAGAATATTCTATAGACTATAAACCAGAAATATACAGCATACCTACTTGGATTTCCAATATTATCAGAAATCTGTCTCTTCATGCTGATATAGTTAGACATTTAGGACTGCAAGGTATTATTGAGCCAACTATCGGCAAAGTTGCCAAATTAATTACTATAATTCATGGTTTTTTAGGTGTAGATATAAATGACCCTCGGATAACACACCCTCCCAACTCATATACTGGTGTTCCTGGTCTTTCTTTTGATGAAAATGTAGCTGGAAACCCCTTACATTTATTACTTATTTTCTTAGCTATAGGTATTTTTATTTGCTATAAAAAACTTAGAAATAATAGAGAGGTAATGATTTATATTTTATGTTTAATTTTTAGCTTCTTACTTATTTGTTGGATGCTCAAATTCCAACTATATCAAAGTCGGCATCATTTAACTATTTTTGTCTTGTTTTCAGCTTTTGTTGGTCTGGTTTTTTGTCAAATATGGAATCGCCATATTATTACAATAATAGCGGTGATTCTTTTAGTAACATCTATGCAATTCTTATTTCTTAATAAAATTCGACCCATTGCCGCAGAAAAAAACATTTTTAACATTACTAGAAATGAAATATATTTTAACCAACGGACTCATTTGATCAAACCTTATTTTGATGCTACCAATTTCATAAAAACTACAAGCTGTACTGATATAGGATTATCTTTAGGATCTGAGAAAGTACCTGATGGTAGTTATTGGGAATATCCTTTTTGGATTTTATTAAATGAAAATCAAAATCGAGTATATAAATTTAAGCATATTTTAAATCCCGATAATTTTTATGCCCTAAGACCAGAAATGTATCCTTATAAAGATTTTAAACCTTGTGCCATTATTGCGGTGAGAAGAGACAAAGAGCATCCATTAACAACGCTGAATTTTGAAAATACAAAATATGTAGAAAAATGGTCATTAAAACCAATTACTATTCTCATGCCTCAGTAGGTTTGTTGAAGACTAGGAATCTTTATTTATGCTAAATTGGAAAACTGGTTTTGCCTTACTGATGGTTGTATGTTTGATAGCTACTGGAATAGTAGGATATTTTTTGGGGGGAATTGATCCAAATCTAATTCAGTTTTGGTTAAAAACGGCAGGAATATGGGCCCCTGTTATTTATATATTTATCTATGTGGTGGCAACAATTTTAATTTTGCCTTCAACAGCATTAAATCTCACTGGGGGAGCAATTTTTGGGCCTTGGATGGGGACATTTTGGACAAGTATTGGGGCGATTATTGCCGCGATTGCCGCCTTTTTCTTTGCAAGAACAATAGGACGTGAAATGGTTTCTCAGCGACTAGCAGGACGTTGGCAGGCTATAGATGCCGAAGTCCAGCAAGGAGGAATATTTTATATGTTTGCTATTCGTCTGATGCCAATTATGCCCTATGGATTAGTAAATTTTGCAGCGGGTTTGACATCAATCAGTTTCAAAGATTACCTGATTGGTACAACTTTGGGAACAGTACCAGGAATCTTGCCCTTTGTCATGTTGGGTAGTTCCGGGTTAAAGGCTATCCGTACTGGCGATGTTTTGCCATTAGTTAGTGCTTTGGCATTGATTGGAATGCTCGTTGGCGGTTCTACTTGGTATCGTCGTCGTCGCTCTTTTCCATCTCGTAAAAAACGTTAGTTAATATATAATGTATAGCTCAAGTATGCTACCTAAATATTCTTTTCTCGTCCCGATCTACAACGAAGAAGAAAACATTTACGAAATGTATCGTCGCATTTCCCTGGTGATGGATCAGATGGATAGTTCAGTAGAATTATGTTTGATTAATGATGGTAGCCGCGATCGCTCTCTACAAATGATGCGCGAATTACACCAAAAAGATCCGCGTGTAGTTTACTTGAGTCTGGCACGGAATTTTGGCCATCAAATTGCTGTAACAGCAGGTTTAAATTTTGTTCGTGGACAGGTAGTTGTCATCTTAGATGCCGATTTACAAGATCCACCAGAGTTGATTCCGGAAATGGTAGAACTATGGCAGCAGGGATATCAAATTATCTACGCTCAACGGACAAAACGCCGACAAGAAGGTTGGTTTAAACGCTTTACGGCTTATACTTTTTATCGTCTTTTGAAAAGTCTTGCAGATGTGGATATTCCTACCGATACCGGAGATTTTTGCCTATTAGATCGCAAAGTTGTCGATATACTCAATGCTATGCCAGAAAGAAACCGCTACATTCGGGGATTACGATCATGGGTAGGTTTCAATCAAACAGCTATCCGTTTTGAAAGAGATCCCCGTTTTGCAGGTGATGTTAAATATACATTTCGCAAATCCTTAGCACTGGCAATTAACGGGTTAGTTTCTTTCTCCAAAGTACCGCTGCGGCTCTCGACTTATTTAGGATTGTTCGCTGCTCTGGTTTCACTATTTATGTGTCTTCTGGTTTTGTACTGGCGAATTTTTATCCCCCATTCCCCTTTGACTGGAGTCACTATTATCCTGATAGCGATCTTCTTCTTAGGTGCAGTGCAACTAATTAGTATTGGGATCTTAGGTGAGTATATCGGGCGTATTTATGAAGAAGTTAAACAAAGACCTCTTTATACGCTCTCAGAAGTAGCAGGTTTTAATGATCAACATCAGGAGACTCAACAACAGGTGAGTGTCGCAGAATAAGAATTACCTTATTCTTCAAATTTGTTTTCCAGAACGCCAACGCCTAATTAAAACAAGTATTCGAGAAAAGAAAAGTTTCAAAAAAGCGCTTCGACTGTGCCAATCACTGTATTTACCTAATAAATACCACAGACCTGATGGAGAAAGCCATAAACCTTGAACACTTTCTAAGTGTCTGGCTACCTCAACTCCATCAAAATAATCTGCTAGAGGCTTGATCAATTCCAAACTAGAAGGTAATGTATTCGGACAGGCAGATCGGTCGCTATGGGCATTTGCCCAACTAGGTTCTGTACCTGTATTGTATGTTTTAGCTTCGGGATGTCCGAATCCGATATTATGTACCAAAGATACCATTGGTGTTATATGTATATATCCCTGATGTAAAGCCGCTAAAGTTAGGGTAATCACCCAATCTTGTTTGTTTTCTGTTTCTATATAAAATTGATTAGTAATTGTATATTTTGTTTGTTTGGTTGCAGGAATCTGATAGAAATGACCGAAAGGGTTATAACCTTGGGGATGATTAGCAAGATTTAAATTTTGCCAACGATCTGCCCATGTTGCTAAACCCAAAGCAAATACTCGTCTTGATACCATAAAATCTGCTGTGATCATTTCCCGTATTTCACTGGGAAAATTGGCGTAGGCTGTGATTGAAAATACTTGAGGACAGTGACGATAAGCTTCTAATAGCCGACACATCCTATCGTAAAAATAAGGATTGGGAATAGTATCGTCTTCTAAGTAAATAATAGCAGGATAATAGGATAAAGCCTCTGTGATTGCATAGATAGCGTGTGCATCACAACCTAAATTATGTTGCTGGTTAATAATTTTAACAGGAATAGTCTGAGAAAATTCGGTTAATAATGTCATGCACTCTGCAATGAGAGGCTGATCTTTTTCATTGCGTGGTCCATCAATAAAAGCCAAAATCTGCGATGGACGCAAAGTTTGTTGAGCTATAGCTGGAAGAAATTGTTCGAGAAGATCGGGACGGGTAAAGGCGAGGAGAACAATGGGTGGTAATTGCTGAGGCAGTGATATTTCTTCTAATAAAACTGGCAGTTTTTGGTCTTGGTTGATGCTAGAAATTACATTCTTATTTTTATTATTAATTTCATCTATATTCATCATTTTCAGGGTGTTATTTTAATTAATGTTTATTTTGGTAATAATTATGTCTAAAAAATACCTCAGCAGACAAGAAAAACCTTTCCAGAAAAGCTGGTTTTAAAATCGGAGAATAGTGCTTACTATATGTAACAAATATATCACCAAACCAGTTCTTTGTCTAGATATGGCAAACCCAAGAAAAAATGGGTGTTGCGAAACTTAAGTATAAAATTTTATTGCTATAGTTAATTATTAAAGCTCTTCCCTTTGCTGCGATCGCATCTTGAAACCCTGAAACCACTTTGATGTCATAGCCTCCACTACTTTTTCCCCAAACCCTTGTTGTTGCTCTGCTTATTCTTGAACTGTCAAGGGTAGACGAATAGTAAAAGTAGAACCAACACCAAGCTGACTCTTGACAATAATTTCACCCCCCATCATCTGGCAAAAATGACGGCTAATTGCTAATCCTAAGCCAGTACCACCATATTTTTTCGTAGTTGAGGTATCCCCTTGTATGAAGGGTTGAAACAACTGCTGCTCTTGACTGGGTGACAGTCCAATACCTGTATCAGTGACAGTAAAACTAATCACATTTAAAGAAGTTTCTGTCAGCAGGTTTGTTTTTTCATTCTTAACCGTCAGTGTGACTTTACCGTTAGTTGTAAACTTGGCAGCATTACTGAGTAAGTTTAATAATACCTGTCGCATCCTTGTCTGATCAGCGTACATCATCCCTAGTGGTTCATCGCAATCGATGACTAAAGTGTTACCATTTTTTTCGATAGCTGGTTTAACTGTGTGAACAACGTTGTGAATCAAAGTTATGATTTCAAATGTCTCTGGGTAAAGAGTCATTTTCCCCGCTTCAATTTTTGACAAGTCGAGGATATCGTTAATTAATTCTAGTAAATGTCTCCCAGCCGAATTAATAGTTTCTAAATCAGCGATAAAGTCTGGAGATACACCAAGATCATCAGCGTCATCTTGTAACAATTGACTTAAACCAATAACTGCATTGAGCGGTGTACGTAACTCATGGCTGACATTTGCCAGAAATTGGCTTTTGGCTTTACTTGCAGCTTCCGCTAATTCTTTTGCTTGTTCTAGTTGTTTGGTTCGCTCAGATACTCTCTCAATTAAGCGATTTAGAGATTTAGCAAGTAAGCCAATTTCATCATCAGTGGTGATAGGAGCGCGTAAATCAAAATTAGATTTTCTAGCCACCTGTTCAGCTACTTGAGTTACAGTAATTACAGGTTCTGCGATCGCTCGACTAGTACGCCATGCCACAACAGCAGCTATAGCCACTGATACCAGCATACTGACGATAACAATTAATCTCTCCACAAATCTCGCTTGCTCTACATCTCTCTGTCGCTCCTGCGCTTGCATTTGAGCAGTGCCGAGAATATTAGTCAATTTTTCTGACAAACTCTCTAGCTGCATGGCTGTTTCACCACGCATAATTTTCAGTAACTGCTCTCGCGCTGAGGTAACTTGTTGTGGCTTTCCCTCTTGAGCGTCAAGTTGCTGCAAAACAACATCAATTTGATTAATATAGGATTTTAAATTAATTGAGTAATCCTGCAATAAATTCTCTAAAGTTGCACTGGTTGCGGCTAATGTCTGAGGCTTACTGTTTATATAGCCGGCAATGTTTTGCTCTAATTTCTGAGCTTGAGAAACAGAATAGAGAAATGCAGCTTTTTTCTTACGTAGTTTTTGTGTATCTTCCAACACAGCTACTAAGCTAGAGCTATGCAATTGCGCCCCAACTACCGCATTTTTATAATTATTTAGTAATTGTCCTTGCTCATTGGCTTGATTAAATTGTCTGACTTCTCTTCCCCGATAATAATTGGCCAGTACCAATCCCGTCAGGGAGCCAAAAAAGCCAATACCAATAGCCACAAAGTATCCATAACCAATTTTTTGATGGATGCGCCAAGAACTGGCTTTGAGTTTCCCACGGGAGGGAAATTCTATAGTCGGTAATTCATCTGTTTTTGGCTCTTCAGTTGACACTTTTTTGCTTTGTAAACTTTTGTCCACAAGGGTGGGCTTTTGATCTGGCATCCTTGCAATCTCTTTACTCACATCTTCTTGCACTATTATCAATAAAGTAGAGTGAGCATTACTCACCTTACGAAATTATCAGGTTTTTGGGTGGGAATTTTAGCAATAAGATGATGGTGCAAGATCAGAGTTAATCAATCCAAAAATCTCACCAATCAAGTCTAGCCTTTATCATCATTGCTAATCTCAAGAAGATTAACTTTATTTTCTTTGATAACAGGACTAAATCATTTGTCTATCTTATATAGTATAGGCTTATACTGGAAATTTACTTAGGGGGAATTGATCGAGGGGTTGCCGAATCGCTTAATTGTCATACTCTACTCATACAACTCATACACAGAAAGACTTTCAACTTTGTTAAGAGTTTCCTACTATGGTGTTGAACAAATTTTTTTAGCTAAAATGCATTAAATATCATAAAAGTGACTTTATGTCTAGTCTCTATGAACAGACAATCAAATTGTTACATATTAGTATCAATATGAAAAAGTTAATTGACGAATGCGGCTGAAGATAGCTTTAATATCAGATAAAATCAGCGTTTAGACTGGTATGAGTGAGAGGTAGACTGATTTTTGCATGATTTATGCTTCGATGAGCAAATTACATGACATGGGATCATCACAACCTGAGAATTCCAGTTAATTTACAAAACCAAACTCAGAAATCTGATGTTAATACATCCTGTTACCTTTTGACTTCTATCCTCATACTGGCTTTCTACCCTGTAGTTGATGCAGTGGAGGTAATGGGGCAATTATGGTTATGGGATACTAAAATCCCTTTGTAAGCTCAACCCAATCATGCTGATGCTAGGATCAATTACCTACTCAACAACCTTATGGTTGGAATTGTGCGGATAAAAAACTCAACTGTCAAAATTATGGAAGTGAAAATGCAAGAACCGGAATACACAGAAACCAAGCCAAAAGAAACAACAATCCCAGATATCAACAGCCAAACAGGAAGTATTACCAAACTACAGCCCCCTGTACAGTCTCAAGAGCAATGGCTGAAATATGGACAACAAGTTTCTGGCTTTTTAGGCACATTACCTGACTATATAGGCAATTTCTTTAATCAATACAAGCAGCCTGTAGTTACGCTGGGATTATTGATCACGACAATTGTGGCAGTTAAGGTACTATTGGCTGTTCTAGATTCTCTCAATGATATTCCTTTGGTAGCACCTACCTTTGAGTTGATTGGTATTGGTTATTCTGCCTGGTTTGTATATCGCTATTTACTCAAAGCTTCAACTCGGCAAGAGTTAACTAGTGAAATTACTACTCTCAAATCACAAGTTGTTGGCCAAGAAACTTCAGAATCTTAACCAATTCCCAATTCAAAATTGCACTGTATTTTGAATTTTTAAAACCCCCGCAAGGGGGTTGATTATATTACAGCACTCTTAAGATGCTAGGAATACTATCTATTGCTTCCAGAGCTTGAATTTCAGCTAAAGCTTGCCTAAAGTCTCCTTCTTTGACATCGTGGGTAACAACCACAATCTCTGCGAGTTGTTCCTGAAAACCAGTTTGGACAACTGACTCTAAGCTTACGCCATATTTACCAAAGCAAGTACCTAATTTACCAATCACACTTGGTTGGTCTTTTGTTAAGAATCGAGCATAAAATCGAGTTACAAGTTCAGAAATTGGCGTAATTTGCAGGTAATTTTCATGTCTACAGGCTAACAGGGGATTGGATTTGGGGGTATTAGTTTTCAGCGTGGCGACCAGATTCAAGATATCAGAACAGACAGCACTAGCTGTAGCACCTGCACCTGCACCCGGCCCAAAAAACATCACCTGGCCAATAGGTTCTCCTTCGACGAGAATGGCGTTATAAACACCGTTAATACTAGCTAAAGGATGAGTTTGCGGCACTAGGGTAGGATGAACTCTGACTGATAGCTGAGAGTTATCACTAGTTTGATGTTTGGCAATTGCTAATAATTTAATCACAAATCCCAATTTGGCAGCGTAGCTAATATCTGTCTTGCTGACTTGACGGATTCCTTCACAATAAACATCTTGTAAGTTGATGCGGCCATCAAAGCCTAAAGATGCCAAGATAGCAATTTTATCTGCGGCATCTAAGCCATCAATATCAGCTGTGGGGTCAGCTTCAGCATAACCCAAGCGTTGAGCATCAGCTAAAACATCATTAAAGTCGCTACCCTCTGTTTGCATCCTGGTGAGGATGTAGTTAGTTGTGCCGTTGACAATACCAGTGATACCATGAATGCGGTTGACACTTAAAGATTGCTTGAGCGGTTGAATTACGGGAATACCTCCACCAACGGCGGCTTCTAGCATCACATATACCCCAGCTTTATTGGCTGCGGTAAATATTTCTGCGCCAAAACGGGAGATTGCGGCTTTATTGGCTGTGACTACGTGCTTACCATTTTTAATAGCGGTGAGGATAAGTGTTCTTGCTGGTTCCAATCCCCCCATAACTTCAACAATTATATCTATGTCTGGATCATTGACAATTGCTTCTAAATCAGTTGTTAATACTCCTGTAGACAATTGTACTTGACGGGGTTGATCAAGCGATCGCACTCCCACCCGATATACTTCAATCTCTTTTAATAGTGGGTGACGACCTGCTGTATCTTGCAACAGTTGTACAGTACCCGTTCCCACAGTCCCTAAACCTAATATTCCTAGTTTTACACCCACAGATTTTGCACCCAAACTATATATACAAAACAATTGTAGGCGGGGCATCACCCTACCTACAAACTTAGAGTTTAAAACTCGGAACTAATGACCAATGACCAATGACCAATGACCAAATTAGTATGTTTCTACGTGCCAGCGGTGTGCCTTCTTGAGATCCTTTTGGTAACTACTCCAAGTCACACCTTCCTTAGCAGCAGCAGTAGTCAAAGCTGCATCAATACCATCTTCCATACCGCGTAAACCGCAGATGTAAGTGTGGGTCTTTTCATTTTTAATCAATTGCCACAGTTCATCAGCGTGTTCTGCTACACGGTCTTGGATGTACATTCTGCCACCTTCAGGGTTTTTTTGTTCCCGGCTGATAGCATAGGTGAGGCGGAAGTTTTCTGGATACTTTTGTTGCATTTCTTCCAGTTCTTCCTTGTAAAGAATGTTGGGAGATGTGGGTACTCCAAACAACAACCAAGAGAATCCCTTAAATTGGTATTCTGGGTTAGCTGCTCTTTCATTATCCTTAAACATCCGCCACAGATAAGCCCGCATCGGAGCGATACCTGTTCCTGTTGCTAACATGATGACATTAGCTTCAGGATCTTCAGGTAATAACATTTCTTTGCCTACAGGCCCTGTGATTTTTACATCATCACCTGATTTAAGCTGAGTCAGATAAGTAGAACAAACACCGTAGATTGTTTCGCCACTTTCTGGGTGTTTGTATTCTAATTGACGAACACATAGTGATATTGTCTTATCATCTACATCATCGCCATGACGAGTTGAAGCAATCGAGTAAAGTCTGAGTTTTTCAGGCTTACCGTTTTTGTCAACACCTGGGGGGATAATACCAATACTTTGACCTTCGATATATTTCAAATTGCCAGCAGAAAGGTCAAACTTTAGGTGCTGAACAATACCAATCCCGCCTTCTTTAACTAACGGTTCATTAGAGATACACTTACCAATAAACGGAGCGTTAGGACGGTAAGTATTTACAGGAACATCAGCGTGTTTGGCTTTCCCTTGAGTCATGGTGTTGCCTTTTTTTTCCTTAGCAGGTGATTTAGCGAAGCCTTTGACTTCACCATTACTATTCACAGGTGTGGCTTTACCATTTTCCTCACTGTTAGCATTCACTGGTGTGACTAACTCGCTGACTTCGCTGTTAGCGCTCACTGGTGTAACTAACTCGCTGACTTCGCTGTTAGTAATTTCCACAGCAGCTTTACCATTAACTGGCTCCAGAACTGTTATAGGTTGAATACTAACAATTTTGCCGCCTAGCCGAGTGATCCGTCGCATTTCTTGATTCATGCGGTTGTAAGGCACTCTGATGAACACACTGCCACTTTTACGAATTGGGTAGTCCGTTTGATCAGTTTCTTCGTTCTGACGCAAACCAACCACTTCGTAAACGAAGACGCGGCTACCTGATTCTATACTGGCAGCACCCTCAACAGCACCTTGATTGTACATTCGTTCTACCACTCCGATATTTACTTAACCGTTTATCAAAAAAAAATCATTCCCATCCTATGCCAGCTTTAGTTTACCGGATTTTCGTTGCACAAAACTGGCCGTCTGGGAAAACGGCATCATTAAATGATGCCTTGCTAAGTACACTCGGCCAAGACATATAGGTATGGTAAAGAACACACCTGTTCACCTTCTAAAGTAGAGGATATGTCTGGCACAGAATGTTAATAGTGAATCAATTTAATCTTTTTTTCGTGAACTATATGCTTCTGTGAGGAAGTTAGCTCACTGCAACAACAGATGTTATGACCAACCAATATAACAAGTTTTACGTGATGTGAAAAATATGTCAACCTCTATCCGTAGGTTGATTGGAGCAAGATCGGGGAGCAATCCCATAAGTAGATGCCCACACCTCAACAAGTTAGAAATTCTACTTCTGTCCAAATTCTAAGTATTATTACTTATTGACAACATTAGCATAGCATCTAAATTTAGAGCTATAACCAACTCCAAAAATAAAAAATTTGATTGGTACACTAAAATATTATTCCTGACAGCAAATCTTGTTACAAAATGCATCTTTCTGTTAAAATCTAATATATCACTAGGATTAAATACTTACCAGCCAAGATATCAGGATAGTTTAACAAGTAACAAAGATAACTGTGTTGCTTACTAGTCTGGTATGCTATTTCCGTGCTGGATAGCAAGAACGCAGGATCACACCATTGGGGTAAACTCCTGGATTCAAAAAAATCTGCTGTGTGAAAAAAAAATATTGATTGACACATCTTTTTTAGTATTTAGAGGAGATTTATGACAAGTAAGCCGGAACGCGTGGTACTGATAGGAGTAGCAGGAGACTCCGGGTGCGGTAAATCTACGTTTTTGCGTCGGTTGATCGATTTATTTGGTGAAGATTTCATGACAGTTATCTGTTTGGATGACTATCATTGCCTGGATCGTAAACAACGCAAAGAAACGGGGATAACTGCACTTGACCCCAGGGCGAACAATTTTGACCTCATGTATGAGCAAATAAAAGCGCTCAAAGAAGGTCAAGCGATTGAGAAGCCGATTTACAACCACGAAACCGGCATGATCGATCCTCCAGAATTGATTTCGCCAAACCACATCATAGTAGTTGAGGGGTTACATCCTCTATATGATGAGCGCGTCCGATCGCTGCTCGACTTCAGCGTCTATTTTGACATCAGCGATGAAGTGAAAATTGCCTGGAAGATTCAACGCGATATGGCAGAACGAGGCCATCGCTACGAAGATGTTCTCGCACAAATTAACTCTCGTAAACCGGACTTTGAAAAGTTTATCGAACCACAAAGAGAATTTGCCGATGTGGTTTTGCAAGTACTGCCGACAAACTTGATCAAAAACGACACCGAGCGGAAAGTTTTACGAGTACGGATGCTGCAACGGGAAGGTAAGGAAGGCTTTGAGCCAACCTATCTGTTTGATCAAGGTTCAACAATTCAGTGGACTCCCTGCGGACGAAAACTGACTTGTTCTTACCCTGGAATGCAACTATACTACGGTTCTGATGTTTACTACGGCCGTTATGTATCTGTGTTAGAAGTAGACGGTCAATTTGACAATTTAGAAGAAGTAATTTACATCGAAACTCATTTGAGCAATACATCCACCACATACCAAGGTGAGATGACGCACTTGTTACTCCAACACCGCGAATATCCTGGTTCCAACAACGGTACTGGTTTGTTCCAAGTGCTGACAGGTTTGAAAATGCGTGCTGCTTATGAGCGATTGACAGCTAAACCAGCAAAGTTAGCGGTTCAAGTCTAAAGCAAGCTGTGTTTGTGAATACAAAAGGGGGACATCTATGGGTGTACCCCCTTTTTTTGCGTAACCTCATATCGTGTTGGGTTAAAGACTTATAATTAGGAAATCGCGCGGAAAGTTTTTTTGACAAGTAATTAAGCGAAAACGATAGCATGAGTTTGCAGAGGAACAGCGCAGTTTTATCAGTAAGTGTGTAAATATTGTTATTATTTCATAAATTACTAACTGAACTAAAATACTCTTTCTTTAGTCAGTAAGCAAAATTAGTCAAGGAGGAATTTCCTTTGTCTCGACGCTATCTATTTACCTCCGAGTCAGTCACCGAAGGCCATCCAGATAAAATCTGTGATCAAATTTCGGATACTATTCTTGACTCTTTACTCACACAAGACCCCTGTAGCCGGGTTGCGGCTGAAGTAGTTGTTAATACAGGCTTAGTACTAATTACTGGAGAAATTACTACCAAAGCCAATGTCAATTTTGTGAATTTAGCCCGGAAGAAGATTGCGGAAATTGGCTACACTGATGCAGTCAACGGCTTTTCTGCTAATAGCGCCAGTGTCTTGGTAGCTTTAGATGAACAGTCTCCTGATATTGCTCAAGGTGTAAATACTGCTCAAGAAACCCGCACTGAGGATAGTGAAGAACTATTCGATAAAATCGGCGCTGGTGATCAAGGTATCATGTTTGGTTTTGCTTGCAACGAAACACCAGAATTGATGCCCTTGCCTATTAGTTTAGCTCACCGCATTGCCCGGAGATTGGCAGCAGTGAGAAAAACAGGTGATTTACCATACCTGCGTCCTGACGGAAAAACCCAAGTTACCGTAGTCTATGAAGATGGACGACCTGTAGGTATAGACACAATCTTGATTTCTACCCAGCATACACCTAATATTGGGGATATTACGGATGAGGCAGGGGTACAAGCCAAGATTAAAGAAGACTTGTGGTCAGCAGTTGTGGAACCTGTGTTTGGTGATATTGACGTTAAGCCAGATCAGGATACACGTTTTCTAGTTAACCCTACAGGTAAATTTGTCATAGGTGGACCTCAAGGTGATTCTGGTCTGACTGGACGAAAAATCATTGTCGATACCTATGGTGGTTATTCACGACATGGTGGTGGTGCTTTTTCTGGTAAAGATCCCACAAAGGTAGACCGTTCGGCTGCTTATGCTGCTCGCTATGCGGCGAAAAATATTGTGGCTGCTGGGTTAGCAGAAAAATGTGAAGTCCAGTTAAGTTACGCCATTGGTGTAGCGCGACCGGTCAGCATTTTTGTGGATACCTTTGGTACGGGTAAAGTGGATGATGACATCTTGTTGGAATTAGTCAAAGAGTACTTTGAACTGCGTCCAGCGGGAATTATTCATGCTTTCAATTTACGCAACTTACCAAGTGAAAGAGGCGGACGTTTTTATCAGGACATCGCAGCTTACGGTCACTTGGGACGTAGTGATTTAGATTTACCTTGGGAACGTACTGACAAGGTGGATTTATTGAAGCAAGCCGCTAATAAGTTACTTTCCGAAGTTGTTGCTCAGGCGTTGATTTAAAATGTGGTGGCTTGAGGTGATGGGTAATTTGAATCTCTGACCTCATCTTCATCACCCTTAATATTAGAAAACCTCTGCTTTTGTAACTATCAAGCAGAGGTTTTTTTAGTAGTGATGATTACTGTTTTAGCAGCTAATTACCAAAAAGCAAAACTTTGAAAATATGATTGAGTTTTCAATCTGTGGCAGAATTTAAACCCTGTGATGAAACTGATAACTATTAACTGCTAATCCCAGTCAGGAACTACAGCGTCTTCACCACCAATACCGATGCCAGTGTTATATATTTCAGCATCAGTGATTGTGAGGTTATTCATTGATGCTTGATATACGTTGGAATCGTTAATAGTCGCACTGGTGAGATTTGCACCATTGAGATTAGCTTGCTTCAAATTCACGTTAGTGACAAAAGCTGATGTTAAATTTGCACCGGCTAAATTTGCTCCAGTGAGGTCAGCACCTTCAAGGTTAGCATCTGTCAAATTAGCTCCTTGGAGATTTGCTCCTCGTAAATCTGCACCAATTAAATGAGCGCCGCTGAGGTTTACTCTTGATAAATTGCACTTGGTGCATTCCCCAGTGGACAATAGCTTCTGTAAATCTTGCGTATTCCCAGCTTGAACTGAGTTAGCTAAAAATAGGGGAGCGACTAAGGCTATAACTGCTAATAGCTGGCGTTTCATAATTTTTTCCCCCTTCTGGTATGGAGTAGCATCCGTTCTTTCCCTCACAATTCCATTATCTCACTAAATGCCTGAAGAATGCTGATTTACTTTACAAGCTAGATGTGATGTTTCACAAATTGGCTATTCAGGCTAAAACTATGATTGGGCTTAGGTTTGAGCTATGTTTAATTCCTAATTTTGGGTAAATTGCTTCTATTAAATTTAGTGTTAAATATTTTTAAGTTGATTTACATAGCATAGTTTAGCCTGAGTAGTAAATAAGTATTTTATCCTATGAAAAAACTTTTTTATTTAAGAGTTAGGACTATTTTTTGGCAGCAGAAATTCTTGCATATACTCTGTCACTAATTCTGGCTGTTCTTGCTGCACCCAATGACCAGAATTAGGAATATATTTGATTTGTAAATTCCTAACATATTCTTCTGTTCCATAGGTGAGTTCTTTACCCAGTGCGGTGTCATGTTCTCCCCAAATCATCAAAGTGGGAACTTCGAGAATACTCCAATTTGTATTTGGTTTTAGCTGAGAAAACAGGTTGCGATAATAGTTCAACATAGCTGTGAGTGCGCCACGTTTAGCAGCAGCATCTTTATAAGCTTCAATATCTGCTGTTGTGAAGGCATTTTTATTGAAAGCTGTACCTTGAAGAGCTTTGGCTATGGCTTCGTAGTCTGAGGCTTGGAGGAGTAGTTCGGGAATCAACGGGAATTGAAATAAGAAAATGTAGTAGCTGCGTAATAGTTGCTGGGGAGTACTTAAGCCTTGGGCAAATTTGGCGGGATGGGGGAGGTTGAGTATAATTAATTTTTCTACCATATCTGGGTGAGTGTAGGCAAAATTCCAAGCGATCGCACCACCCCAATCGTGAGCCACTAAAATACAACTTTCGTATCCTAATCCCCGAACTACTCCCTCAATGTCTTTGACAAATTCATCCATGACATAAGCTGATTTTGCTTGGGGTTTATCGCTGTCGTTATAGCCACGTAAATCAACAGCAACAACTTGATAATTTTGAGAAAATTCGGGAATTTGATGTCGCCAAGAATACCAAAATTCAGGAAAACCATGTAGCATTAACATTAAGGGTCCTTCCCCTTGAGTAACGTAGTGCAGTTGGATTTCGTTGGTGGTTATATAGGCGTGTGTCCAAGAATTTTCGATTATAGACATAGAATTTAACTAAATTACTGAAATTGTTAGTCAAAGTGATTATACAGAGTATTTTTTAGAAAAACATCTATTAAAAGTTATGGTGTAAATGAGTAAAGTATAAATCCGTCGTGTTTAGAAAATTCTTAAGGTATAGAATCAGTGGTTAAATTACAAATTGAAAGGATAATTGCAATTCTCAAACAGGATTTACCCACATTGTTTGAGTCAGATATTTCTTATGATATCTATACACAGGATATCTTTTTTCGTGATCCTGTAAATAAATTTAAGGGTAAGTTTAATTATCGGATTATTTTTTGGACTTTGCGGTTTCACGCGCAGTTATTTTTTACGGAAATTGCTTTTGATTTACATGATGTTTCTCAGTCTGCGGAAGATACAATTTTAGCGAAGTGGACTGTACGCGGGGTTTTGCGGGTTCCTTGGAAAGCGCGGTTGTTTTTTAATGGGTATTCGACTTATAAGTTGAACAATGAGGGTTTGATTTATGAGCATATTGATTCTTGGGATAGGGAACCTGGGGAGATTTTAAAGCAGTTTTTTAGGAAGGGAGAGTGATTTCGCGTTGGTGTTGAGGGTGGGTAGTGATTGAACCGCAAAGACGCGTTCGCGGTAGCGTTGCGAAGCAAAGAGCGCGAAGGAAGAGAGAAGAGGCACACCGATCTTAAATAAATTGCAATAAACCGACTTTCAAGAAATACTTGACAAAACCCAAGCTTTTGGGTTTCACTCGTTCCCATGCTCTGCGTGGGAATGCATATCTAGAGGCTCTGCCTCTAAAATACAGGAGGTAGAACCTCTAAGACGGCATTCCCAGTCTGGAGACTGGGAACGAGATCATTTTGTAAATCATTAAATCCTGTAAATCCTGATTCAGACAACTTATTGAATTTAATTCTCTCCTCCCAAAATCATATTCATCGCTTCCCGAATCACTTCATCCTGGTTTACCAAATTCCCCAACTCATCTGCTGCATACCTGCCTTCAAAAGCCTCCAAAGCCGCTTTTCTTAAAGCCGACTCATAAGCATCTTGCAAAGTTTCCAATAACTCATCTTCCGTTAAATAATAACCCTTACCCTTCGGTCGTTGATTAGTGCGTTGAATTTGTTTAACAGAATTAAAAATAGAAGTTTCCCAAGATCTAGTAGAACGTTTTTCAGCCGCTTGTTTAATCAAGTGCAATAAAACAATCATTCCATAACTAAAAATCTTATTTAACTTATCCGACTTACTCATTTCCTCCAACTCTTCCACCAATTCTAAAGCTTCAGGAATTTTACCATCATGTAATAATTCTTTTAAGATTAATAATTCTTCCATAGTCTTGGATGACTCCTGTTTTTACACAACCTCTCATACATCAACATTTACATTATAATCTAACTTTTTTCTTCCTTTGCTCCTCTGCGTCTTTGCGCGAAATCACAATTTAAAGAATAACGAACCACAGAGGCACAGACAACACAGAGGAAGAGTTTTTGAGTAATGTTTATTTACATCCTGTACATCCTTAAATCCTGGACATCCTGATTCAGACAACAGCCGGATATTGCTTCAACACCTGCTGTAAATACTGCCCAGTATAAGATCGCTGATTCTTCGCCACATCTTCCGGCGTTCCTACTGCGATTATTTCTCCTCCTTTATCTCCACCTTCTGGCCCCAAATCTATTACCCAATCAGAACAACGAATCACATCTAAATTATGTTCAATTACTAAAATCGAATTTCCTTTATCCACCAATCTTTGTAAAACATCTAATAATTTGTGGACATCATAAAAAGATAAACCTGTGGTTGGTTCATCTATTAAATACAAAGTCTTTCCTGTGGCACGTCGAGATAATTCTGTTGCTAATTTCACCCGTTGCGCTTCTCCACCAGATAATGTTGTAGCTGGTTGTCCTAACTGTACATAACCTAAACCGACATCAACTAAAGTTTGTAATCTCGTCACTGCTTTGGGAATATTTTGACAAAATTCTAATGCTTCTTCAACCGTCATGTTGAGAACATCAGAAATTGATTTATCCTTATATTTCACTTGTAAGGTTTCCCGGTTATATCTCGCACCTTTACAAATTTCACACTGCACGTAAACGTCAGGGAGAAAGTTCATTTCAATGACATTCACACCTTGTCCGCTACAAGCTTCACAACGTCCACCTTTAACGTTGAAAGAAAATTGTCCAGGTTTATAACCTCTGGTTTTGGCTTCGATAGTTTGGGAAAAGACATCGCGGATAATATCGAAAACCCCTGTATAAGTTGCGGGGTTAGAACGGGGAGTTCTGCCAATGGGTGATTGGTCGATAACGATCGCTTTATCAACGGAGTTTAAACCCTTAATTTCATCGATATCTTTGGGTAAAGGAGCTTTTTTCAGTAAATGATGTTGTAAAGCTGGATAAAGTAATTCGTTAATTAAGGTAGATTTTCCCGAACCAGAAACACCTGTAACAGAGACAAGTTTCCCCAAGGGAATTTCGACATCGATATTTTGTAAGTTGTTGCGACGAGCATTTCTAATAGTTAAAGTGCGTCCGTTTCCTTCCCTTCTTTGGGCTGGGGTATTTATAACTCTTCTTCCTGATAGGTAAGCACCGGTTAAAGACTCTTCGGCATTGAGTAAGTTCTCTAAACTTCCTTGAGAAATAATATTTCCCCCATGAATTCCGGCACCGGGACCGATATCAACTATATAGTTGGCTGCGCGAATAGTTTCTTCGTCATGTTCAACGACTATTAATGTATTTCCTAAATCGCGTAATTTGGTTAAGGTTTTCAGCAATCTGCCGTTATCTCTTTGATGTAAACCTATGCTGGGTTCATCTAAAACGTAAAGAACTCCTGTTAGTCCGGAACCGATTTGTGTAGCTAGACGAATGCGTTGCGCTTCTCCACCTGATAATGTCATGGCGGGACGATCTAAGGTGAGATAATCTAAGCCGACATCTAATAAAAATTGTAATCGAGCTTTAACTTCTCTGAGAACTAAATCAGCAATTTGCGTTTGTCTCGGACTCAATTTTAAATTTTCTACTCTTTCCCGACATTCCCGAATGGAAACGCTAGTAAAATCTAAAATTCCATATTGTCCTAACTTCACCGCTAAGGCTTCCGGTTTTAATCTTTTTCCTCCACATACTTCACAAGGTTGGTCAATTAAATATTCTTCCAACTTCTGTTTAACTAATTCGGTTCCGCCTTCATATTGGCGTTGCAATATGGGAATTACACCTTTAAAAATTTGCTTTTTCCCTTCTGGGGTTTTTTTGTCTTCTTCCCCATACAAGACAATTTTTTGCTGTTCCGGTGTCAACTTACCCCATTGTGTCTGTAACTCAAACCCATAAGTCTGTCCCAAACTATAAAGCAACTCTAAATAATAGGAGTTTTCTTTTTCTGACCAAGGGGCAATTGCCGCATACATCGGCGCATCTGGGTTAGGTACTACCAATTCCTGGGAAAATCTTTTTAAGGTGCCGATACCGTGACAATGGGGACAAGCACCATAAGGTGAATTAAAAGAAAACAAACGTGGTGATAATTCTTCCATTACCGCACCATGTTCTGGACAAGCAAAGTTTTCTGAAAACACCATTTCTACAGATGATTCTTGTTCTGAAATACCTTGATTTTCTCCTGGGGTTGCTATATACTTACTATCAGACCGCTCCAGCGCTGCCCTATCAGATGTGTCATTTAATACCTCAATTACAGCAATACCGTGAGATTGCTTAAGACAGGTAGAAAGAGAATCGACCAAACGCTCTTGAATTCCAGCTTTTTTAACTAAACGGTCAATAACCAGTTCTATAGTATGTGTGATATTTTTATCTAATTCGATAGAATCTGATAGCTCTCGCACCTCTCCATTTACCCTCACGCGCGTAAATCCTTGGGACGATAAACCCGATAAAAGTTTGCGGTGAGTCCCCTTTTTACCCCGGACGACAGGAGCGAGAATTTGAAAACGGGTGCGATCGCTCAATTCCATAATGCGATCGCACATCTGGTCAATGGTTTGGGGAGCAATACAGCGATCGCACAGCGGACAATGAGGTTCACCAGCCCGACCAAACAACAATCGCAGATAATCATAAATTTCCGTCACCGTCCCCACAGTAGAACGAGGATTATGGGAAGTTGATTTTTGGTCAATGGAAATTGCCGGACTTAAACCTTCAATTGCTTCCACGTCCGGTTTATCCAACTGACCCAAAAATTGCCTGGCATAGGCGCTGAGAGATTCCACATAACGCCGCTGCCCTTCCGCGAAAATGGTATCAAAGGCCAAAGAAGATTTACCCGAACCAGAAACGCCAGTAAAGACAATCAAGCGATCGCGTGGCAACTCCAAATCAATATTTTTCAGATTATGCTGCCTAGCACCGCGAATGCGAATAGTATTCTGGCTGGTTTGGGGATATGGAAGACTACCGTTTAAAGATGCTGCTAGGTTTTCTGACATATTGACAGGCTGAAGGAATGTTGCACAGTGAAACAGTTCTTCATAATACTATTTTTATTCAAGATATGCTAGAAAAATCCGTCTCTCATAATTAGTTGGACAAAATTAAATTCATTCGGGGAGACAGAGGACAGGGAACAAGGAACAGAAAGACTATCTGTGTAGTTGATTCTCTCTACTCCCTTCCTACCAGAAGAATATTATATCTTTGATTCTGACAAAATAATTTACAAAGTTGGTTAAGGTGGTGAAGATGGTTTAGATATCTATCATCTCCCCAATGGCAGATTTTCTAAGTCCGCGTTTAAGAGTTTGCTTGATTTTTAGGTGTGGCATCAAGGTTATAAGTTTATCTTTTAAACTACGCGGAAATTGCCCAACAGGCAGAATAAGAAAAACAATCTCCTAAACAAGTTTTTTGATGAGATATAAATCCCTGAGACTAACCTGAGACTAAATTTAATTAATTAGGGTTTGCTTAGTGTATCAGTGGCACTATTACGAATTACCAATTACGAATTACGAATTATATTAATTTTGTCCTGGGTTAATAGTTGCTTCATCGGCATTGAGAAAATTTTGGATTTCAATCGTTGAATTAGCAGCACCATCAACTGGAGAAACTATCAAATTTGTTCCCAGCAAAGCTAATATTGCTAAAATTCCTAAACCCAATATAACTATATTTTTTTTCTGTAGGATTAAGGCAACTAAATCATCTATCTTCGTCCCAGAAGCAATTACCCGAATTGGTATAAGTGCTTGTAAAGCATCCGCAGCATTAGCATAACGACGTTTGCGGTTAGGTTGCACCATTTTCTTTAACCATAACCTAAACTGCGGACTGATCTGGGGAAGTAATTTCTGAAAATTAAAGCGATAGTTATGATCAATTAATTTACCGATATCCACAGAACGAGTATTTGTTAATAAGCAAATGAGAGTTGCACCTAAACTATATAAATCCGAAGCTGCTGTCAACTCATGACCATATTGTTCTTCTGGAGGCATAAAACCAGGAGTACCTGCAACCAAAGTACTAAAATCGGTCTTAGCATCTTGTAACCTTGCTAAACCAAAGTCAACTAAATAAGCATTTAAATGCTCATCTACCAAAATGTTATCAGGTTTTATATCCCGATGAATAATCGGAGGAACTTGCTGTTGTAGATAAACCAAAATTTCTAAAATCGAGAAAGCAATTTGCTTCATTTCTAGCGGATTAAAGCTGCATTTTAAGCCTAAAGATGGAGCATTTTTATATTCTAGTATCAGACAAAAAAAACCGGGTTTTTCAAAACAATCTATATAATGGGGGATGCGGGGATGATTCAGTTGTTGAAGTATTTGAATTTCCCGTTCATAAGCTTTCACTCCCGACCAGTCAGCAGTCGTATTTGCAAAACAGAATTCTTTAATTACTACTTTTTTGTGAGAGTTAATTTTCTTTGCTAAATAAGTAATGCGTCCTCCTTCTAAGTTACGTCCTAATTCTCTAATAACTTGATAGCCTGCTGCGTCAAAATCAGGGTGATAGTTACAGGGAATTTTCCCTTCATATTCATGACTTAAGTCAAACTCCGTCATATAATTCACATCAGGAGAATATTGTCAATACAAAAATTGAAAGAAATATCATCCCCATAGGTAATGGATAATTGTTTCTCTAATTACCAATTACCTATTACCCCTTACCAATTCCAGATAGTTTTTTTGTTTTTTACCCTGTTTACACCAAGACGCAAATAGTTGCTATCGGTCTTGGTGAAGAATTATCACTTTTGCCTTAACCAATCAACAATCTCAGCATTGACAACCGATGGAACTTCATCATGGGGACAATGACCGGCACCGGGAATGGAAACAATTTTGATGTCTTTGCCATTTTCACGCGCCTCTTCGTAAATCTTAGCCCCTGTAATTGGTGTCCAGGGATCATTTGCACCCCAAATTACTAGTAAAGGCCATTCTAACTTAGGCAATAGCTCTTCTGGGGAAGGACCAGGAGGTGCTGTGAGGATAGCTGCAAAAACTTGTTGTGCGCCTGGGTCACAGGATGGAGTATAAAGTAAATCAACAAGTTCATCGGTTACAGCATTGCGATCGCCATAAACTTGATACAATGTGCGGCGAATCTGTGATTTTTGGCGAATGCGGTTAAAGACGAATTTACCAGTTATGGGGTTAGCTACCAACTTGTTAAAAGTCCCCATTACCACTCGTAAGGCTGGGTTCAATTCATGGGGACGGTGACTCAAACCACCCGCAGAGTTAATTAACACACCCCCAGCCGCAATTTCCGGGTATTCTGTGATCACCATCAAACTCAAAAGTGCGCCAATGGAATTTCCTATAAATACCGTTGGTTCTTGAATATGTGCATTCCAGAAATCTTTTAATAGTTCTGCCCAGAGTTCCATGCTATAATTTATAGCTGCTTTATCAGAACCACCAAAACCCAATAAATCCACAGCAAAAACCCGATAACCAGCATCAGCTAAAACCGGGATATTCTTGCGCCAGTGACCAATGGAAGCACCAAAGCCGTGAATTAGCACCAGCGGCTGTCCTACACCCATGACAGTGTACTGAATTTTGTAATCTCGCCAAATCCAAACTTGTTTTGCAAATGTTGGTGACGGCTCGGTTGTTATAGTCATTAGTTAAGATTCCTAAAGTATTGTTTTTTTATAGTAATCTTCTTAGACCTCAGAGGATTATGGACAAAATTTTTGGTTCAATATTATGCAACCTATCACCTGTAAGTTTCACTGGTATGGAAAAGTTAATCATTTTAACAACTTTGTCACCTACTTAACATTCTAGGTCATTCGATACAATGTAATATGGTATACTATGAATATAAGTAGTCTAACTGTTTGGCATCAACTCGTTATTACATCAATACTGTTGTTACCGATATCTTCAGCCTTGGCAGCAGCAGATTTATATACCACTGGCGAACCAAAATTTAGTAATTACACTGATGAGCTTTTTGCACAAAAAACTCTTCCTGAAGAAACAAATAGCACAAGCCGCAGCAAACAAGAAACTGTGACTACGAGTTCTGTAAAAAGAGAAAAATCAGGATTTACTCTGGCTATTTGGCAACCAGGTGCTAATATTTCGGAAGTAATCGCCCGTATTTCTATTAAGGGTAAACATGGCAATAAATATTATCAAGAACGGTTTCTAGGGGATTATAGATACAAAATCAAGCAGAAAGCCAAGTTTGTGAAAGGATTTAAATTAGGCGATCGCATTGTCGTTAGATTGTATGATACCAAAAACCGCTTTATTGGCTACACAGAATTTGCGTGTTTACCCGATCACACAGCAGTCAACTTAATTTTATCAGCCAATCCCACAGAGTATCAAGTAGTTCGCGTCTTTTATGGTGTTGATGACAATGAAGATAGCATTGTTGACAACAACACCACCGCTTACGACTACTTCACCCAAGTTAGTAACCAAAAAGTTACGTTCCTGGAAAGTTCTGAAAATATCAATATTACTCAGTACCAAGCTGCTGGCTTTTCTAAAGTTGCGTCAACTAGTGTATATCCAGCATCATTTAGCGAAGGTGATTTCGCTTTAGTCGGTAAGTCCATTAGCACCTTTAGTTCTAACTTAGCCAAAGCCTTAACAGTTGCACCTGGCAGTTTGGTAAAGTTGAATGAAATTAAGCCCAACTCCAGCTTTGAACTCAGTCAGTTGTTAAGCAAATATCGTCCCGTAGGTGTAGCTAAGGATATCCAAACATCATTTTCTGATATCTCCAAAGACTACTGGGCTAAAGATTATATCGCCGAATTGGCAGCAATGGAGATTATCGGCGGTTTCCCCGATGGTTCTTTTCGTCCTAATGCACCGGTAACACGCGCCGAATTTGCAGCCCTGTTGCAAAAAGTCTTTATCAAAAGTAAAGTCCGGCAAGCGATCGCATTTCGAGATGTTCCTAACCGACATTGGGCTTATGATGCCATCCGCGAAACTTACGAAATGGGCTTTTTCACCATCCTCGGCAGCAGAAACTTTAACCCCACACAAAAGCTTTCTCGTCTAGATGTTTTGATCACATTAGCAAAAGGATTGAATTATAAATCTACCGGTTCCACAGCAAAGATTCTCTCAATTTACAACGATGCTTCTAGCATTAAAAGTGAACATCGTGATTTTATTGCTGCCATTACAGAAAATGGTGTAGTTGTCAACTATCCGAATATAAAATTGCTCAATAGTAAAAAAGTTGCCACCAGAGCAGAAGTTTGTGCTTTACTTTACAGAGCTATGGTTAGTGCTGGTGAGGTAGCAGATTTCGCCTCAAAATACACCATTAAACCCACACTTACAAAAGATAACCAAGAATAATACTTAAACAATTCCCAATTCAACATCAAAAAGTAAAATCTCCCAAAACCTCTTCCCTGTTCCCTGTTCCCTGTTCCCTGTTCCCTGTTCCCTGTTCCCTGTTCCCTGTTCCCTGTTCCCTGTTCCCTGTTCCCTGTTCCCTGTTCCCTGTTCCCTGTTCCCTGTTCCCTGTTCCCTGTTCCCTGTTCCCTGTTCCCTGTTCCCTGTTCCCTGTTCCCTGTTCCCTGTTCCCTGTTCCCTGTTCCCTGTTCCCTGTTCCCTGTTCCCTGTTCCCTGTTCCCTGTTCCCTGTTCCCTGTTCCCTGTTCCCTGTTCCCTGTTCCCTGTTCCCTGTTCCCTGTTCCCTGTTCCCTGTTCCCTGTTATGGGGTTAGCTACCAACTTGTTAAAAGTCCCCATTACCACTCGTAAGGCTGGGTTCAATTCATGGGGACGGTGACTCAAACCACCCGCAGAGTTAATTAACACACCCCCAGCCGCAATTTCCGGGTATTCTGTGATCACCATCAAACTCAAAAGTGCGCCAATGGAATTTCCTATAAATGCCGTTGGTTCTTTCTGACATATTGACAGGCTGAAGGAATGTTGCACAGTGAAAGCATATAAATATCTCTAACAGGAAAAGGAATTTGAATACCTTCTTTTTGATAACGTTTGTGTAATTTTTTGACAAACAGATGTTTCCCAATTCGTTGGTCAAAGAATTCACTAACACGCATATAAAGAGTAAAATCAATACTAAAATCATTAAAAGTATGAAATCTCAGATATGGTTCATTTTCAATTAACTTTGGGGCAATTTCTTGCATTACTTCTTTAGCAACTTCAACAGTCACTCTTTCCACCAGTTCCAAATCGCTATCATAGCTAACACCCACATTCATTGTTAAAGTGATTTCTTTCGCTGGTAAATGATAATTAGTAAAAATTGCCGAAGCTAGTTTAGAATTAGGAACAATGATCACATTATTAGAAATTTCTTTGATCGTCGTATTCCGCCATGTAATATCTGTGACATACCCTTGATTTCCATCATCCAATTTCACATAATCTCCAGTTCTTACCTGCTTAGAAATAAGTAGATAAAAACCAGAAAATAAATTAGTCAGAGTATCTTGTAGTGCTAAACCAACCGCTAAACCACCAATTCCTAAAGTTGTAATGATGGGTGTAATTTCAATTCCCACAGTTTGCAATAGAATTAATGTTCCCAAAATTAAAACGCCAACTTTAGCCAAGTTAGAAATTAGTGATGTAGAAACTCCTTCCGTGCGACGAATAAATAAATTGACAAAACCAGCAGTCAATCTAGCCAAAACTAAAGTGACTGAATACAAAACAATAATGGTCAGAATTTTTTGCAGAACATTAATAATATCTGGCTTGAGAGGAGAACTAATAATTGCCCAAAAAAAGCCTGCAACGACAAACCAAATAAAGGTCATTCTATGCAGGGATTGAAATATAATCTGATTTCCAGGAACTTGTTTATTAGCGACAAATATTTTCAGTTTTTGGAAAACATATTTTTCACCAATTAGACCACCTAGTAAACCAGTCAAAATAAATACAATTGGTACAATCCATTGTGTCATAATTATTCGAGAATTAAAAACTTTAAATGTGCCTATTTAGAATTAGTGAATGATGCTGGCTAAATTTTACCGTGTTATTAGGCGTAGAATTTGATGGAGACAATTTTTTAGACATTGTATCAAATCATCTGGAGAAAATTAAACTTTGCAACTTGAATATATATATAGCATTTCCTAGCCGGCTGAGGTACAAATTTATCTGCGTACCCTGCGGGAAGCAAGCTATATCTGCTTCCATTCTCTTCTATCTGCGGTTAAATCTTTTTTCGGTGTATCTTATTTGGATGAAAATCGCTATATACTAGTAATTTATGAAAGTTTTCGACGCATTTGCGATAGTAGAATTACATATCACATTAGGTCGTGTTCCTGACTAAAAAAATCTAAAAAGTCATTTCCACCTGATATACATCTAGCGTAAGACAGATTTTTCTCACTGAATCTTGAGTAACGGTTAACTTGAAAATTTGCCTATAAACAATGGATTTGCCAATTATTTATCATAAAGATTATATTGCTCCTTTACCCCCAGGGCATCGCTTCCCGATGTCCAAATTTCGACAATTGTATGAATTGCTGTTAGCAGACGAGGTAACACACCCAGAACAGATTCACATTCCTGAACGTCCACCGCAAGAATTAATTGAATTAATTCATACCCCCAAATATGTCCAAGCTTACTGTGACGGAACTTTAGAAGCCAACGCACAGCGACGCATTGGTTTACCTTGGAGTCCAGCTTTAGCAAATCGTACTTGTGTTGCAGTAGGTGGAACCATCCTCACAGCCAAATTAGCAATAAGTCATGGTTTAGCTTGCAATACTGCCGGTGGAACTCATCATGCTTTTCCGAGTTATGGATCTGGTTTTTGTATTTTCAATGATTTAGCAGTTGCATCTCGCGTTGTGCAGAAATTAGGACTTGCTCAAAAAATCTTGATTGTAGATTTAGACGTACATCAAGGAGATGGAACAGCATTTATTTTTCAAAATGACGATAGCGTTTTCACATTTTCCATGCACTGCGAAGTCAACTTTCCGAATACAAAACAAAAAAGTGATTTAGATATTCCTTTACCAGTAGGAATAGAAGATGATATTTATTTGCAAGTATTAGCTCACTACTTACCAGATGTATTATCACAAGTCAAGCCAGATTTAGTCTTTTATGATGCAGGAGTGGACACCCATATAGCTGATAAACTTGGTAAATTAGCATTAACTGACACAGGTCTTTTCCGCAGAGAAATGCAGGTTTTAACTACCTGTGTAAATGCAGGATATCCAGTTGCTTGCGTCATTGGTGGAGGTTATGCAGATGATATGAAATCCCTCGTTTGGAGACATTCTCTATTGCATCGAGCCGCAAGTCAAGTTTATCAACAATTTCGACTTTAACTCAAGAATAATTTCATATGTTGCTCTTCGCATATTTCCGATCAAAGTTTCAGGAGTATCTATGCCCAATTTACCAAATAAAAACAAATCAGAAACTTGGGGTTATACCTTCATCAATTCGACAATTGATAGTTTAATCAAAAATTTTGAAGGTCAATCAGCCATTGAATTATATCCAGAATTTCGAGAAAGAAGAGAACGCGCACATGAGTTAATCTTTGAATGTTTTGGTCAAAAACCTTGCTGGTTTTATATTCGTCGTCATGGTAATGGAAAAGAAGCAGGAGAAGAAATTTGGGATTTGACAATAGCTACAGATAAAAATGATTTTCTATTACCTAAAAGACTTAAAGAACTGAAAAAAACTTTAGGATTTAGAGCAGCAGTACAAAAAAATAGCTCTAGCGGTTTAAAGCTTCTCTCAGTTTATTTACTACAACCTTCACGGGGACAATCTGATGCTTATGCTGCACCTTATTGTTTATGTTTACTGCCTAATCATGAACACCGTATTGGTATTCCAGCAAAGGCATTAGCACAGATAGCAACCATGCCAGTTTGTGGCAATCATGTACCTACAGAAGATCAACTGCAAGCATGGAAAGCCTTTTTGAAAGTTGAGGAACGTATAGCTAAAGCACGTCAGTTTTGTGTGCTTTTTATCAATTATCAATATAGCCATAATCATAAACAAATTATTTTTGAAGTTAATATTAATTCAGCTACACTTGATGGTTCTGATGAAAATCACTTAAATGTAGAAAACTTTTGGGAACGGGTAAAACAGGCAAAAAACCAAGATATTAAGTTGTCTGATACTGTGCCTACAGATAAAAATCGACGTAGCAGTCGTCAATTAGGAAGTATTGATAAAATCGATCCAAAATCTCATATTATTCAAATTAGATTAGAGCGCGACTTAGTTGAATATATAGCAGCAGGAAATTATCAACTTCCCGCAACTGGATATTTGTTTTTTGACGCTGCTGGGGATATTAAACAAATTGAACGCAAAGAAAAAGCTTTAGAACAATTAAAACAAGGACGCACTCAAAATCCCTATTTAGGTAACTTTTTATTTGATGCTTCCCAAGCAAGACCGATTAAAAAAACCATCAAACTGCAAGCCAAAGATTTATTATTATCTTCTGCAAATGCAGGTCAAAAAGCATCCGTGGAAATGGTACTTGCAGCAGAAGATTTAGTTTTAATTCAAGGACCACCAGGAACTGGTAAAACTACCGTAATTGCGGAAATTTGCTATCAAGTGGCTTTGCGAGGTGGACGCACATTAATTACCTCTCAAGCCAATTTAGCAGTTGATAACGCTCTCAGTCGATTAGTTCATAACCCAGTAATTCGGGCTGTGCGAAAGGGAAGAGCCGAAAAAGTTGGAGAAGAGGGACAGCCATTCTTAGAAGATCAAGTAATTGGTACATGGTTAGAAAATACCGCAAATGACTGCGAAAATAATCTGGCTCAACGTCAGGGAAATATCACGATTATTAATCAATTATTAGCATTATTACCACAGTTTATCGCTTATTTAAAATCTGAGGAACAATTTCATCAAAAACAAAATCAATTAAACGCAAAAATAGAAGAATTAAAGGAAATATGTAAAAATCAAGAAATATATTATCATGAAACTTTAGCTAACATAAATAAAATTGAACCGCTAACTCTTGGATTGAATAATCTCCTGAAAAACCTACCCATAAACTGGGATTTAGCAGAAGTTAAAGATTTTTTACCCTGTCTTCAACCATATACAAAAGATAATCATCAAGTAGAAAATTTTCGTGAAAATGTTCGTCAAGCTATCGCTTATACAGATGAACTCGGCTTTGTTCGTCCTGTGCGTGGTGCATTTGGTTTAGCGGTTTGGTTACGTGAAACCGTAGCAACTGAAATTTCTGAATTTAGAACAGGATTAAATTATGCTAATGATGTGAATATAGCTATGTCAGAATTATCTACATTAGTACGGGTTTTTAAACAAAATTCTACATATTTACATCAGTTACAAACAGAGTATGAACAATTCATAAATAAAGATCAAAGTCTACAACCAACAATTCAAATATGGGAAAACCGTAAACGCGAAATAGATTATATTATCGAAGCAGTTATAGAATGGAAATCTACAGCTTATAACAATTTATATCAAGTATTAAAAAATTGTCAGCAATCAGATTTACCATTAACAGATAATATGGTAGATTTACCACTAGGTTTGTTGATGTTTGCCAAAAATTTAAAATTACCACTTGTCCCCAAAAATTATAAAATTAGCTTACCAGATTGGAAGTTATTGACCAAAGCAATATCTTATGAAATCCAAGGCAAATTTACTGACAGACGGGGTAAAGAGCATAATTTTAGTTATTTTTTGCAGGAAAATTTTAGTCAAATTCCCATGGTACTATCAAAAAGCGATCGCACTCAATGGCAAGTAACTTATCAAGAATTAAATGATTATCAACTCCTGAACCCTAAACAACGTAAATCACTGGTTGAAAATACCCAATCTTTTTTAATTAGACTCCAAAAAACTTATAGTGCATCTTATGACTTAGATAATATCAACTCTACTCTTACCCGCATTACCCAAGAATTACTAGATATGATTCTGGCAAATGCCCGTCAATGTGTTGTGAAAATTAAAACTGAAGCCGAACAACAACTTAATATTTTACAAAAACAACAAAAGCAATTAAATGAACTGCCAAATCATGGTATTACCCAAAAACAAATATCGGAAGTTCAATTTCAGGTAGAAAAATCTAGCCAAGATGCTAATGTGAAACTTTTAGAAGTTGTAAATAGTCTGGAAGAAATTAGCAAAAAAATAAATATACCTAATTCATTACGGATATTAGCAGAAAAATATTTAGCTAAACAATCAAATATTTGGGAACAAACTCAAGAATTCATAACCCAAGTCAGTTTTTGTGAAAGTCGCATAATTCAACTTGAGACTTTAATTCCATCATTAGAACCTCTGGTGATACTAGAAATAATTAAAAATTCTTTAGATGAAAAATTTTCAACATTACAAGCGGAAACTGCAAGTTCTCTGCAAAAACTGGAAACCTTCCAAGCAAATCTACGCGAATTAGAACAAAAACAAGAATTAAAAATATCAGAAGAGTTAATCAAATATCGCCATTGGTGGACACAAGAATGGCAAAATATACCTGATAAATTTAAACTAGACATTAAACTAGAAATTCCTGAAAATGAATTATTTAATTTAGACTTTTTACGCAACATCAGAAAAAAGTTTAAAAATTGGACAAAACAACGGCAATATGAAGAAAATTATCTCCATAGATATCAAAACTTTGTTCAAGATTGGATTACAAAATTACGTCAACCTTCAGAACGAGATAGTAATGATTTAAGAAGAATTTATTTAGATAATGCTAACGTTGTCGGTATCACCTGTGTGCAAGCAGCAAATTACAATTTTTCTGAAGAATTTCAATCTTTTGATGTTGTGATTATTGATGAAGTTAGTAAATGTACTCCACCAGAATTACTAATCCCCGCATTAAAAGGTAAAAAATTAGTCATGGTAGGAGATCATCGACAATTACCACCAATGCTTGATACTAGCACTGTTGAAGAAGTTGCTAAAAAAATTGGCAATACCAGAGAAGAATTACAATTTTTAGAAGAATCATTATTTAAAATTCAGTTTGAAACTGCAGATAACAGCATTAAAGAAATGCTCAATACCCAATATCGAATGCACCCAAACATTATGGGAGCAATTAATCAATTTTATGATGGTAAATTAGAATGTGGTATTTTAGAACCTGATACAAAACGCGCTCATAATTTAGCAGGAGAAATCATTCAAGAAAATCAGCATTTAATTTGGGTGAAAATGCCCAGAGAACAGGAGTTTCAAGAAGAACGTCAGGGAACTTCATTTTTGAATATTCCTGAAATTGATGTCATAGAAAATATATGTCAGCAATTTGAGAACGCTTGGGTTGGGAAAGTTGCTAATGGTGAACCCAAAAAAGAAATAGCTGTAATTACATTTTATGGCGCTCAGTTAAAAAAAATTGATGAACGTTTACAATCTGAGCTTTTCCCTTCTTTGCAAATTAGAACAGGTACAGTTGATAGATTTCAAGGCATGGAACGAGCCGTTGTTATTGTGAGTATGGTTCGTAATAATAGTCAAGGAGATGTGGGATTTGCAAAAAAACCAGAACGGGTGAACGTCGCTTTTTCTCGCGCTCAAGAATTACTAGTAATTGTTGGTTGTCACGATTTATTCACCAGTAAAGCAGGTACAGTTGGCGGTATGTATTCGGAAGTAGCAAATATTGTCAGTCGTTATGGAGGTTTAATTGATGTTTCCAGCTTCTACGGCTAAACCTATTGATGAAGTTCTCAAAAATGCAGTAGAAAAAATTGAATCTCAAAATTCTAATTTATCAGTTTTAGCAGCACGTCAATTTCGCTATAGCTTACGTCAAAGTACTGTGGAATTGACTATCAAAGAACCACGACAATTTAATATCCTGGAAGAGTTTATTATTCGTGCTGGTATTGAATTTGAACCACCACCTACAGCCGATGAATTAGCCTCAGTACTTGGGCTTGATGCTGTTTTTGTAAAAAGTACAATTTCCACTCTTCAGACATTACAAACCTTAGCGATAACCACACCAATTACAGTTACTACAGAAGGGCGTTTATTCTATGAAAAAGGAACCGTACCAAAACCACCTTATATCGTCCAAATTTATGCTATTAGCGACTCTTTATCTGGAAATATGACATTTAACTCTGAATCTTTAGAGGATGTCACCGTTAATTTACCAGATTTAGGTAAATTTGTCAAAATTGATCATAATATTCACAATATTTCTGCCTTATCACTTGAAGAAATACAGCAAAGAGTTCAGGATTCAGGTTTAGCCATTCATGTACCAGAAGGGGGAAAAATGATTACTGATTTCCGGGTACTAGCTGCAAGTAAAATAATTTGGAAGCCAATCTCACTATTTGTTATATTCAATGCATTAGAAGATAAATTCAATCTTCAAATTAGTAGTGGTAAGCAAATTTTAGAAGCAGCTACCAACAGAATAGAATCACTGATAAAAGAAAGTAAATTATCCTTAGAAACCTTATGTGGATTATCAGATGAAGCCATCAAAATAAAACGTGAAGAAATTCTCAAAAAATCCCCAAATAGAGATTTATCAGAAACAGCTATATTGCCACAAATAACACCTCAAAATCCAGAAAAGAAACAACCCAAAACCAAAAAAATAGACCCCAATTAATCTCTGGGTTTATCTGCGTTTATCTGCGGTTAATAAATCTCATCCTCAACTTCACCAGTTACAGTGATGCACAAAAACGTCAAATTTGATACAATTTATGCAAAGTTAGGAGAGCCGAGGAAAAAAAATGGTCTTAACAAAAGGCTTTGAGATTGAGATATACACTGGCACACCTCAAGGTAAGATCGTCGGACTCTCCGACCAAATTATCAGAGACTTAGATGGATTTATGCGGGAGCCAGATAGCCGCAACGTAGAATACATAACCCAACCATCCAGCAATTACGAAAATCAATTGTGTGGGTTGCTGCGTCCCCGACGAGATTTGCGTAACTATCTACAACGTTTGGGCGACTATACCTTAATTCCCGGAAGCACCCTATCTTTGAGTGGGAGCGATCGCTTTTACCGTTCCGACCCCACCAACCCCTATCATGACTACATTGAGCAAAACTACGGTACAAAAGTAGTCACCGCCAGCGTACACATCAATATTGGCATCAGTGACCCAGAAATATTAATTCGTGCCTGTCGAGTCATCCGCCTTGAAGCACCCCTCTTCCTTGCCCTCAGCGCCTCCTCTCCTTTCCTAAACAGTCAAGCCACAGGCTATCATTCCACGCGTTGGGGACTCTTCCCCCAAACCCCCGCTCAAGTACCTTTATTTTCCAGCCACGCCCATCATATTCAGTGGGTGGGTGAACAACTAGCAGCTGGAACAATGCAAAACGTGCGGCATTTATGGACATCAGTGCGGCCAAATGGCGATCGCCGTCCCTATGATTTAAATCGTCTAGAACTGCGAATTTGCGATTTAGTCACAGATCCCATTTCCTTGTTAGCAATTACCGCTTTACTCGAAGCCCGATTGCTACAAATCATCGACAACCCCAACATCGATCCTTTAACCCAAAGCAGCTTATCACCTGAAGAATTGATCGCCCTAACTGCCAAAAATGAAATGGCAGCCGC
>NZ_LZQD01000001.1:1259582-1373904 GCF_001858025.1 Trichormus sp. NMC-1
CAGCCGCCACAGCGAGTCTTGATGCTCCGTTGCAACATTGGCAAGATGGTAGTAACATCCTCGCCAGAGATTGGATTGCAGAACTATACCAAAAAGTTTGGGGAATAGCTAAACAACAAGGCTTCGGCTGTTTCCTTTCCCCCTTGCAAAAAATCCTCCGCGAAGGCAATGAAGCCCAACAGTGGTTACAGTTACACAAAGTCGGTGTAGACTCTCAACAAGTCATTACCCAAGCAATTATTGCCACCCAAGAACGGGAACTGGAACTAGAAAACAAGTTGTGTTCTTCTCTATTGGCTTAATTTCTCAGGGAACAGGGAACAGGGAACAGGGAACAGGGAACAGGGAACAAGAAAAAGATTAAATATTCTTTCCCATCTCCGCGTCTCCGCGTCTCCCCATCTCCGCGTCTCCCCATCACCCCATCACCCCATCACCCCAATCCCCATTTTCTTCGTTTTAAAAATTTAATCCCTGGTGATTTTTTCTGGGCTATTAACAAAACCTATCGGTTATCTATCTCTATCTATCGGTAGATTTTCTAGCTACGCTACAGTATTCTATAGAATTATTAACTTTTCGTGACCATGCCTCAGGTAGTTCTAGTTAACCCACAAATTCCTCCCAATACAGGCAATATTGCCCGTACTTGCGCCGCTACAGGCACAGAGTTACATTTAGTAGGACCCTTAGGATTTGAAATTAGCGATCGCTACCTCAAAAGAGCCGGTTTAGATTACTGGCCTTATGTCAAACTCCACTATCATGAATCCCTAGAAGCATTCCAAATCATCCATCACCAGCGTGGAGGCAGATTGTTAGGTTTTAGCGTTCGTGGCAGCGTTAACTATACCCAGTTCCAATTTCAAGCCGATGATTGGCTGCTATTTGGTAGTGAAACCCAAGGCTTACCACCACTTGTTCTCTCAACCTGTGACTCCATTCTCCACATTCCCATGACTGAACCTGGAGTTCGTAGTTTGAATTTATCCGTAAGTGTAGCAATCAGTTTGTTTGAATCCCGCCGTCAGTTAGGCTATTTACAATAATTAATACTTTTTTAAGTATAAAAACGGTTTTATTCCCCAAGCCAAAAGTGCTTAAAAGTAATACAGTGCGTGAATTTACTTAAAATTCTTGTTACTTAAACTAAAATTTCTACAACCTATCAACTTATATAAAAAAATGCCATTGAGTTTGGCATGGCTAATATAAGAAATTTGTATATTAGCTTTGAGTCTTTACCAATTGTCAATGATAGATTTTAGTAAATTAAGATTATTTCTATATGAGAGATAAAATCGTCAAAAACCTTGACTGGAGAGAATCTTGGCTATTTGTATCCGGTGACACAATCATCTGATTCCTATCTGAGTGCGAATTTGTACGGTTGTTTTTTAGGGAATAAACGACGTAAAGTCTCGTGTTGATAAGACTGATTGGATAAAAAAATCTAGAAAATATCTACAGCAGGATAATCGTCTTTCCAGAAATCACCGCAGAACAACCCCTAACAGCGCTCGTGGACTCAGCAAATATCATATTTGTCTAGTCCCCGCTTTAAGAGCAAAATCAGCAAGATAACTGTCAAGAACGAACATTTCTGGTTTTATGAGGAGTGGTAACAAACAAATCAGCACACAAATTTTAAGGTTTACTAACAAGTATGAACTTGTCTAAATCAGAGAAGCAGGTTAATCTTGCCTAAGTATCTCTGATGAATGTGATCTTGATATATCGTTTGATGTGATCTCAATCATTGATTAATATCCAACTTGAAAAATCAAGGTCAGTTAAGCGAAGCGTGATCATTAGGAGGTCGTCTTTGAAACGAGCATTGAAAAAGAGAGTAAAGGCTGTGTTGAACAATACCCCTAACAGTGATGATGCCCCGGTAGGGCATTTAAATGAGGTTAACCCCAAACAAACCCGCCGGACGCGAACCCAAGCCGCTATGATTGGCTTGGCAATCTCAATGGGCGCAACCAGCCTTTTGGTGACTCGACAAAGCGATCAAGCCCAAGCCGCGGCTCCTGTTGGCAGTCAAAAAGCAGCCTCAACGATTCCGGCTGCTTCTGGGGCTGAGGTAAAGTTTGTAGCCACAAAGCTGGAGTCCCAAGCCGTCTCATCAGCGAGCGTGCCTGAAAATCCTGTCATCGTGGAACCAACAGCAGTTTCGCAAGTGCCTGGGCTTGAAGCTAAATGGCCAATTGCAGTCAAAGAAATGGCTGTCAAAATTCCGGTCTCAGAAACTGAAAAAAATGCTATCTACTTACAACCACAAATAGCATCGGAATTGAGAAATAACTCAGTTCAATCCACATTACCAACAGCTAATCAGCTACCTGAGACAACACAACAATTTTCTCCCAATCAAATTGTTGTTGGCAGTCAACCTACAGCCGTAACTGTAGAAACAGCAAGCACAATCAGCAATGATGTGAATGTCCAACTGAAAGCGCAGCAAGAGTTCGCTCTCAATCGCTTACAGGAAAAATCGAACCGTTTAAGAAATAGTCTGGCGGAGTTGCGGTCTGAGGAGACCAACAATTTATCAAAATCTGGTATTGAACAGGCACAGCCAACAAAAGTAGCTGATCAAACGGTAGCAGTACAGTCACAAGATTTGACTAACCCCAGCCAAGTCAGCCTGGTATCCAGGCTCAAACAGGACAAAGATACAAGTGAGCCAGTGCAGAAGGTCATGACACCTGCACCTGCCGCACCTACAGTTGTTGCTCAATTACCTCTCTTCACCTACGAGGTTAAACCAGGAGATACATTAGCCGAAATCGCTACCAATTACGGTACTTCAGTCTCAGAACTAATCAAAGCTAATAATCTCAACGATCCCAATGAACTGCAAATCAGTCAAAAACTGATTATTCCTGCTGTTAGCGGGGAGCGTAGCCGTTTCAACCAGCCTACTGTAGCAATTCAGCCTAATTTTGTCCAGCCTAGCAGTATGCCCACAGTTGCTAGTTCTCCTGTGAGTAAGCCTAAATTAGATACCAATCTTACTGTAGGTTCACAATCACCAGTATTTGCAAACAAGAACAGCGTTGCTATTCCCATTCCCGTAGTTGAGGATAATCAGCTTCAGGCAAACACCCCTGCAATTACCAACAGTATTACCATCCCCGTGCCAGCGGCTAGGGAGAATCAGCTTCAAATTCAAACTCCAGAGACTGACCCTACTCCTTCTACATCTTATGGTATCGGTGGTGATATTCCCATAGGCAATCGTGTTACGAGAACTCAAACAGGGCAAAAACCATCCCAAAAGGTAGCTAGGGCTAAAGGTAATGAGCGTCTCACCAGTTTACAAGCCGAAATAGAGAGACTACGCGAAAAATACCGCGCTCAACAATCTGGTAGATCTCAAGAGTCTAGTGTAATTGTGCCAACAGTCAGGGAAACTGATAATACAGCCCGCTCGATTGCTGTGCAGAGAACCAAGAATTTCGCCACTGAATCCGTTAATTCCCAACGAAATTCCGTGGCGATTCCTGTACCTCAACCGATATTACCGAGTTACAGCGAAAAACCTGTTAAGCCTCTATTCCGTGCTACTCGTCCCACTAACGAGCCAATTAACCCGGAATTTCTGAAAAATCAAACAGCAGCCCCAGCATATTCCCATCGCAATTCCGCTGGTATTAGGTTAACAGTCCCCCCCGCAGGTGTTACTGCTACTGACTCTTTAGGTAAATTGCGAGGAACTCGCGTGTCTCCCGCCTTGCCACCTTTGGCATCTGTGGATATATACTTACCTAGATCTGTTGATCCAAATACTAATCCCCCATCTACTTCTTCCTCATCTTATATCTGGCCAGCCAAGGGCGTTCTTACCTCTGGTTATGGCTGGCGCTGGGGTAGAATGCACAGGGGTATTGATATTGCTAACGGCGTTGGTACACCAATCTACGCATCTGCTCCTGGTGTAGTGGAAAAAGCCGGGTGGAATAACGGTGGTTTTGGCATTTTAGTTGAAATCCGCCATCATGATGGCAGCATGACCCGCTATGCTCACAACAGCCGAGTTTTAGTACAAGTAGGTCAAGAAGTGGAACAAGGACAGACAATTGCTGCTATGGGTAGCACTGGCTTTAGCACTGGTCCCCACACCCATTTTGAAGTTCATCCAGCAGGTAAAGGAGCAGTTAACCCCATTGCTTTCCTGCCATCACGGACACAGGCACGCCTGTAAATACTTTTCTGTCTGTTAACTCAGTAATTGCCTTGAGTAATTGCCTTGTTTGTTGGAGGGAGTTTGACTCCCTCTTTTATTTTGGAAAAAAAATTTGTTTTGGGAATTGCGATCGCTAAATTTGTATGCTATCTTAATAGAAGTTGATAAAAAAACACGGCTCAGTAGCTCAGTTGGTTAGAGTACGGGACTCATAAGCCTGGGGTCGTCAGTTCAAATCTGACCTGAGCCATTTAACACATATAATATTTGTCAGCATAGCAGCCGATGGTCAAACTTTCAGGACTATACGGCTTTTGCATTAAATATCTTACTTTTACAATTCGGCTAAATATTCGACAGGGCGATGTTCCTCCAAAAAAGTTTGAAAAAAGGTTGTTATCAACAGGCTTAATTGATTGTTGATACCTACGGTAATCTACAGGAACAGACTCTTATTAGACCCCAACTGTAGCCAGCCCAGGTGAACACAAGCTACTTTTTTTCTTCTGTTTCTCGCAGTTGTTTCTCTGTCCGTGCGTAGGGGTTTGTCTTCGGTCTCCAAGAAGGAAACAAGCCAATAAAAAATTTGTTCATGGCTAGGCGCGTATGAGTGCTGGCTTGCCCTAATGAACCAGGAAACACTTTATCTCCTCCTGCCACAAACAGCAAACAGCCAATGAGTATCAAAGGCATATAGCGTTTCATCTTTAAATTCCCTCATGCGAAAGCTTTCTAAAAGCTAACAACCGATACTCTTTTACTTATTTTAATAATATAAAATAATAAGTTACTCGTCAATATTCAGTATGGTAACGAAATACTCGCAAATGCTAATTGATATAGATATTTTTAATTATACAAAATTAGGACTTACGCACTATACAAATTAGACATCATCTGTATTAACGGGAATTAGTTATTTCCGGCATATTAGTAGGGTGCGTCAGATGGCAAAATTTTGTTAACTGTGGGCAAATTATCCGGTCTGACGCACCAGAGAAGAGATAAAATCCATAATTCATATTTGATCAACTTTGTCAATGCGTAAGTCCTAAAAATATACATTTTAGATTTTAGCTACCTAGGAACAGCAAAATTTGTTTGATGATCACTAAAGTACCAGAAAATGCTGCCTAGTATTTCTACTTACTGACTCATGGGAATTTCAATCCAAAACTCAGAACCATTCCCAGGTTCAGAAGAACACTTAATTTGACCACCGTGTTTTTCTACAATAATTTGATAGCTGACAGATAATCCTAAACCAGTACCTTGTCCAGGCTCCTTAGTAGTAAAGAAAGGCTCAAAAATGCGCGATTCCATACCTTTAGGAATGCCACAACCATTATCAGCAATACGAATCACAACAGAATTTTTATTTGTCACTTCAGTAGAAATCCAAATTTGAGGATTGTCAGTTAATTTTCCCGATGCTAATGATTGTTCTATTCCCCAAATAGCGTTATTAATAACATTCATAAACACTTGATTCATCTGGGCTGCATAGCAGAATACCGGAGGCAAATTATCATATTTCTTAACTACCTCAATAGCTGCAAAATTAGTCTGTGGTTGCAGACGATTTTGTAAAATTAAAAGCGTGCTATCGATGCCTTCATGCAAATTAATTGGTTTCTTTTCAGCTTCATCAAGGCGAGAAAAAGTTCGTAAAGAAAGTACTAATTGACGAATACGATCTGCTCCGCTCATCATGGAACTGAGAATTTTAGGCAAATCATCAGCGATAAAATCTAAATCTACATCTGCTACTTGGTTTTGAATTTCTTCTATAGGCTGAGGATAGTTTTTCTGATAAAGGCGCAGCAATGTTAATAAATCTTCGGTGTGGTTATTAACGTAGGGTATATTACCGTAAATAAAACTAATTGGGTTATTAATTTCATGCGCGACTCCAGCAACTAACTGCCCTAAGCCAGCCATTTTTTCACTCTGAATTAACTGACTCTGAGTTTGCTGTAATTCCTTGAGAGTTTGGGTAATTTCTTCTTTTTGACGTTGTGTCCGTTCGAGTAATTCAGCTTGCTGGAGTCCTACTCCCAATTGAGAGCCAATTTGCACCAGCAAATCTACTTCATCTTCTTGCCAATCACGAGGTTCAGTATTTTGATAAGCTGCCAATAATCCCCAGAGTTGCTCTCCCTGAAAAATTGGCACAATCATATATGCTCTCGCTTCTTTAGGTGTAATTAGGGCAAGATGACGGTTAAAATCAGTTATGTTAGAGGTATCTTTAACGACAATAATTTTACCATTAGCATATTCTCCTCCTTGGTTTTTTTGGAGAAAATCATCGGTAATTACAGGCACAAGTTGCCAGATTGGTGTCCAACCATAAGCTAAGGATTCCGCTACAAATTCGCCACTTCCATCAGGCTGAAAGCGGTAAATTGTCACTCTGTCAACTTCTAATAGCCGTAGGACTTCTTGAGTACTAGTAGCAAAAATAGTATTCAGATCAAGAGATTGACGAATTTTCTCCACTGTTGCCGCTAAAGCTTTTTCCCTTTCTGCCGCTTTCCGTTCGCGTTCGGCAGCTTTAGCCAATTTTTCGGCTTGAATTTGCACTTGTTGTAAAGACTCAGCTTGCTGTAATGCTACACCTAATTGCACACCAACTTGTGCCAGCAAATTAATTTCTTCATCTTGCCAATAACGGGGTTGAGAGTTTTGATAAGCTACTAATAATCCCCACAACTTTTCACCTTGGGAAATAGGAACAAAAACTTCATTTCGCGCATACTTTCCGGCTTGTGTTCCTTGTAAAACAACACCTTCATTCACCGGTTGAGGCTTAATGATTGGTGTCCAGTCATCTAAAATGGAATCAGCTACAAATTCCCCACTCCAATCAGGATAAAAGCGATAAATTGCCACTCTTTCTACTTCTAATAGTCCTCTAACTTCTTGAGTAGTGGTTTTAAAGATGGTGTCAATATCCAGAGACTGACGAATTTTATCAACAGTATTCACTAATGCTCTTTGCCGTTCTGCTGCTTTGCTAATTTCTGCGGCTTGTTTTTGCATTTTCTGCAAATATTCGGCTTGCTGCAAAGCTACACCCAATTGTGAACTAACTTGGGTGAGTAAGTAGACTTCATCTTCTTGCCAATCGCGGGTTCCTGTGTTTTGATAAACTGCCAACAAACCCCAAATTTTATGATTATAAAGAATAGCAACAATTATATAAGCTCTTGCTTGATAACTTTCTAAAACTTTGATGTAACAATCGCTAAATCCGGCATTATAAATATCATTACAAACACGGTATACTTCACCTTTAGCAAAGCGACCACCTCCTGTATCTTGTAGGTAGGTATCGGTGAGAGGTTCCACTAATTCTTTTAATTTACATTCGCTGATGTTGTCACCTAACTCTGGTCGTTGTAACTGTTCTTGCATGAGTGTAACCCAACCTTGAGTTACAGATTCAAACACGAATTCACCACTCCAATCAGGATTGAAGCGATAAATAGCGGCGCGATCGCTATTCAGTAGTTGTCTAAGTTCTTCGGTGGTGGTGCGGAAAATGCTTTCTAAATCTAGGGACTGGCGAATTTTTTCGATAGTTCTAGCTATGGTTTTTTGCCATTCTGCTGCTTTTTCTCTAGCTTTCGCTTGTGCAAGTTGAGCAGATTGTAGTTTCATTTGTTCTATGTAATCTGCTTGCTGTAAAGCAACTCCCAAATGTTCGGCAATTAATTGTACAAATTCAATTTCTGATGCTTCCCATTGTCGAGACCCACTACAATGATGAATACACAGCAATCCCCATAAATCCTTGCATTTAATCAAGGGGACAGCTATATTTGCACGGACTTGAAATTTTTCCAACATCTGAAGATGGCAATCAGTGGTATTATCTTCACAAATGTCAAATATTGCCCTGATTTTCTCTTCCTGAGAGATATCAGCAAAATTTACTGCAAAGCAGCAATCTCTGAGTTTGGTAGCTAATGCTGGAACCCATTCTGTTCCTACATCCTCGTAGATAAATTCCCCTTCCCATGCCGAGTTAGGATTAAACCGAAACACCCCTACCCGATCTGTATTGAGCAACTGACGTACTTCGGTAACTGTGATTTTAAAGATAGTTTCTATATCTAGAGATTCACGAATGTGGGCTATTACTCTAGACAAAGCTTTTTGTTTTTCTCCTTGATCCAGGGAAAATTTCATATCTAGCTGATATTCTGTTTGGGAAGTTGGTTTTATCAGTTCCATGATCAAAAAATTCTCCATTTCCCACAAGATTCCTAATATAGTCCACTATCTTCTATCTTCTCTAAGGTAACAATAAATGTTGGTATCTGTTAACTGTATAAGTAACTTGGCACAATTAAATATAAAACCTCTCTCCAAACCTCTCCCCTACCAGGGGAGAGGCTTTGACTCCCCCTTCCCTAGTAGGGAAGGGGGCTGGGGGGTTAGGTTTATATTATATTTTTTAACGCCCACTTACTTACAAGTATTCGTGCAAAATAAATTGCATATTTACATATTTAGGGGAGGGAATAGGGAATAGGGAACAGTAAAGGAATACAGAGATTTTTATTTTTTGGCAAAATGTATAATTAACTTGGCTGAAGTACTTATATAGTATAGGGACACGATATGATCGCATCCCTACCGAAATATTTATGACAGCAGAAAACAGCGCTCTATAGGCTGCAATAGAATCATCTTCGCTTGGCAGTGCTGCGTCGGAGTTCGCGTGTTTCGTCTTCTCGACGACGGCGATCGCGCCAATCAGCGAGTGTTAAATAAACGACACCGCCTGTAACTGATACTAGCAGCACTACGGCAACCAAAGCCAAAATACTCAGGAATGGATTTTCCACGATTCCTCTATAGTCCGTTGCGTCCCCAAACTACCATTGAAATCGACCAAGTGAACACAACTAACAGTGATACCCAACCCAGTGTCAAAATCATAGTTCCACTTTTCAAATAATTACAAAACGTCTCTAATACTTATCATACCGGGAAAAGGCAGTTGATTTGTTAACTATATTTCGAGGAACTTGCTAAGTTTATGGAACTAATGGCAGAACGCGTAGAATCGGTAAAAGCAGGCATTATCGGCGGTTTATCTGTGGGAGTAGCTTTTCTCTTTATCAGTGTTATAAATAGTTTTGTGCTGGCTAAGTACTTTCCCATACTGATTCTGGATAAATCTAATTTAGTTAATTTACAATTTTTACTAAGTAGCGCCATAGCTGGCTTCTCTGGTTTGCTATTTGGTATTACATATCGCTATATTATCCGCACCGATACAAATCCTCACCTTAATACTGGTGGTATCTTTGCTTTTGGCTTGGTGCGGGGATTAACTCAGATAGAAGTGGGCTGGAATTATACTGGCACGATTCTGCCTTTTTTGACATTATCGGGAGAAAGTATATTATCCTTTGCTGTTGCTGCTTTTGTTCTAGATACTGCTATCGTACTTGGGTGGCTTAAACCTTTTTCTTCAACTTAAAGTTTTTACCATACAGCAGGAGTCAGGAGTCAGGAGTTAGGAGTCAGGAGTTAGGAGTCAGAGTAAAACTGGCGAATGTGTATAAGTTTCAATCTAGATTCTGTACCTCATTGATCTGCAATCTGCTGTAACTATAAATTCACTAATTACTTTTGAATTTTGAATTTTGAATTTTGAATTATTTATGAATGACTATTTTCTCATCATTGATCTTGAAGCTACTTGTTGTAATGAACGTAGCATTCCCCGTCACGAAATGGAAATTATCGAAATTGGGGCGGTAATGTTGAATAGAAAAACTTGGGAAATTGATTCTGAGTTCCAACAATTTATTCAACCTGTAAGAAATCCTCAACTTACAGCTTTTTGTACAGAATTAACTAGTATTTCTCAGGAACAAGTTGACGCAGCACCCCAGTTCCCAGAGGTGATGTCAAAATTAACAGAATGGATGAATTCATTTCCTAATTATATCTTCTGTTCTTGGGGTAATTACGACAAATCGCAATTTTTACAAGATTGTAAATTTCATCATGTTCCTTATCTGTTTGGTTCTGAACACAGAAATATCAAAAATGAATTTTCAGAATATTTAGGTGTATCTCATAAGTTTGGTATGGCACAAGCCCTTAAACATTTAAACATGGAATTACAAGGTACACATCACAGGGGTATTGATGATGCTAGGAATATTGCCGCTATTTACAGATATATGCACACTACTAAAAGTCTCTGGAAATAATCATTAGTGCTGATAGGGGGACGCGGAGACGCGGGGACACGGAGATAGAGAGACACGGAGAGAAATAACCGAATTACGAATTATTTTAAAAGGCGTTGTTTTGAATAATAGATAGAGGAACTGTAGCGAAATATTCTCGCTGAAATTGTTCTTCTTTGACGGCAGATAAAAATTTCTTCATAGCATTATCAACAAGAGTTTCGGAAGCGTTATTAGTATTCCAGGTAATTTGGAAATTACGATCTTGACGTTGAATTGTAAACCCTAAATATTTTAAAGCTTTAAATCCTAAATGTAATGTTTGGTCGCTGATACTCAGTTTTTCTAAAAGTTGTATGCGGGTAACTGGTTGATTTGTGCGGCTGAGGTATTTAGCAATTCCTACCAGATTCAGCCAAACTTCCCTAGGTGGTGGGTTTTGGGGTTTCGGCCAAGCGATAACTAATTGTTGTTGATTATAAACCGACTTTCTCAACCATGCACGCAAATCATCCCAATTAGTGGGACAATCTTTAATAATCAGCGCTGAGTTTTTATTACTTAGTTCTGAATACTCTTGATTTCGCCAGTCTAAAATAATTGCTGAGTTTTGAGTTTTCAGTTCTGAATCAACACAGGAACGTACAGCAATTAATCTAATTTCATAGCGTTTTTTATAGCTGTTGTAATCTATTTCGGCAATACAATCACACTTACCTATAGGTAAATCGTCTTTATAATGTCCCCACCAAATACCAGGAAAAGGACTGTTACTCGAATCATCCCGAATCTCGAACTCGGCTTTAATATATTGTATTTTATTACCTTTAAAATCTTCCTGATTGCGATGCCAAGAATTTTCAAACCAACAGTCTTTAATTAATAGTTTAGGAATTGGATTTCCCATTCCACATGGTTCTAAAACTTTGAGTTCTAAAAATAAATCTTTTCCCAAATCTGCAACAGTTACTACTAAATCTGCTTGGACTGTGGGTACGAGATTTGTTCCTCCTAAAGATTGTCGTAATTTTTGATTAATTGCATCTGTAAATAAAGGAATATTCTCAACTAACAAACTCAAACCTGCTGCAAAAGGATGTCCACCAAAACGATGTAATAAATGTGCTTGTTCTTTAACTAATTGATATAAATCAACAGAATTAATCGAACGTGCTGAACCACGGGCTAAAAGTGCTGAGTTGTCAGAAGTTTCTGAGTCAGAAAGAGAGTTTTCTGTACTTAACAAAATTGTCGGGTGGCCTGTTTCCTGTGCTATTTGTCCAGCAACTAAACCCAATACACCTACAGCCCATTGTGGATCTTCTAAAACAATGACATTGGTAGTTGATAAATCCAATTGGGTCAGTTTTTTTGCTACTTGGGCTTGGACATCTTTTTGTAAAGACTTACGGCGAGAATTGGCTAATTCTGTTTCTTCTGCTAATTGATGACAGCGTTTAATATCTCGACTAGTTAGTAATTCTACACAGAAACTAGCGTCACCATGAATGCGACTAACAGCGTTGATTCTTGGTCCCAAACCGAAGGAGATATCTGTGGGGCGATCGCCATTTTTCTGGCATAATTCTAATAATTTTCCTACTCCTGGTCGTCGTTTTTCTGTAACTGTTTTTTTATGATCTGTGTGTAATTGTTGAATTCCCAATTGCGCTAAATAACGACAGTCACCAGTCAATTGTACCAAATCTGCAATTAAACCTATCGCTACTAAATCTAATAAATCAGTTAATGGATATTGGGGTACATCTGGCAAAGTTTCATATAATGCTTCCACCAATTTATAAGCTACCGCAACTCCAGAAAGATGAAATAACTGATGTTCTTTGGGTAAATAACGCGGGTTAATAATGGCAATAACTGGAGGACGTTCAGGGGGTAAAGTATGATGGTCTGTAACGATGACATCTATACCTAATTGCTGTGCATAAATAATTTCTGCAATATTTGTGCTACCTGTGTCACAAGTGACAATTAATTTACAACCTTGTTGAGCTAAATTATCAATTCCTAATTGATTTAGTCCGTGGGATTCTTTTAAGCGGTTGGGAATGTAATAAGTTAATTGTCTATCTTGTTCAAAAAACTGTCCTAAACCATCCCACAATATAGCAGTTGAGGTAATACCGTCAGCATCAAAATCTCCCCAAATGGCTACTTTTTCAGAAGATTGTGCCGCTTTTTTTAACCGGTTTACCGCTAAAGACATTTCTTGTCCAAATTCAAAGGGACTAGCTGGTTGATAAGTTTGATAGTTTACAAATGCGGCTAGTTGTAATTCAGTTTGTATACCTCGTTGCCAAAGTAATTGGGCGGCAAAAATTCCACTAGATAGGGATGTATGATGTTTAACTGTCTGGATAAACCATTCAGGAGGTTGTTCAGTTGTTGTCAGAATCCATTGCATTTTATCAATTCAAAATTCCAAATTAAAAACTAAAAACTAAAAACTAAAAGTTTATAAATCATGATCGATAATTACATGATTTGTAGATTCATTGACTAAGGGATTAAGAACTACTTCACCGGCAATTCCTTCTGATTTACGAGGACGAATAGCAGGGCGTGTACGTCTATAACCTGCTCTTTCTGCTTTTTGATGTTCGTAATCAATGAGTTTGCCATAATATGGGTGTTTACTTAAATTCATTGATAGGAAAATATGCTGGCGGATATTACCAAAACCCTTGCGGTTAAAAAATTTCACGGCTGGGGTATTAGTAGGATCTGTATCTACCAACATAAACCGCGCTCCATCTTCAATCATTCTAGCAACGACTTTATCAACTAATGTATCTGCTACACCTCGACGTTGAAATTTGGGATTTACACCTAACCACAAAATGTAACCGTAATTCCAAGATGCTTTAGCAATAATAGTTCCCAAAATAAATCCCGAAAGTTCACCTTCTGTTTCCGCAACTAGGCAATATTCTGGATCTGTGTTGTAAAGTCCAATTACTTCCCATTCATCCCAGGTGCGGTATAGGTAAGGATATAACTCGCTCGTAAATAGTTCTTCACCTAGGTGATAAACAGGAGCGATATCATCAATTCCTAATTCCCGGACATAAATAGCATCAGTTTCATCAAAGGTTTTCATAATTGCTATAAATATCAAATTGATATTTCTTGAATGTTTTCAAAATTTGGTAAACAATTTGTAAGTATTTCTGTTTTATTATCTTTTTGACGTTCACATCTGACAGCATACTGGCAAAATTCACAAGCTTTTTTAGATTCGGCTATTTGGGGAAATGGCTGATTTTGTTGATATTTTTGTAACCACTCATTTAAATGAGTTAATAGTTGATTTAAATCTTGTTCTGTTTGTTGATGTTGTTGATAATTATAGTCGAATTTAATATTTTGTGGTTTTCCTTGAGCTTGGACAAACCAGTAAGTCATAGATATATTTTCGGGTAAATATTCGCTTGTTTCTGCCAGAACATAGAGATAAAGACGTGTTTGCCAATTTTTAGCTAAAGAGGTTTTATTGGGTGGTTTTCGATAGGTTTTCCAGTCAAGTATTTGTGCTTGCTGATGATCTGCAATTAATAAATCATAAATTACTGTCAGTAAAAAATCTTGAATTTGTAAAGTACGATAATGTTCACTTTCCCGAAAAGTTTGGTTATTTGTGTCAGGTTTGAGAATTTCAGGTGCAACTTTAGCAAAAGCAGTCATCCAATTTTGCAGTTGAACATCTGTTTGCAGAAAACTATTAATTGGTAAACCCATTTCTTGCTGCTGCATGAGCAGGTGAAAGCGACTACCTAAAGTTTGATACTCTTCATGTTGGGGATCTGCGGGAGTGGTGAGTTGTTCTAAATAGGTATGCTGAAATTTGCGGGGACAAGCTGCAAGTAAGTTGAGATGTCCTTGGGAAAGTCGCAATAGTTGGGTAGAAGTTGATAGCATTCTTCTATAGCAGGGGACAGGGGACAGGTGACAGGTGACAGGTGACAGAGTTGAAAGTCTGTTTGTGTCTAGGTTTTATCATTAGTTCATGTCCTAACCACCTGGGCGGTTGCTATATTACTGACATAGTTGGAAAAAAATAAAAGGTAAAAGAATGAATTTTGCATTTTTTTTTCATCCCTCTACCTTTCTTTGTATACTTGATGCTTATTTCATGTTAGCCCGTGCATCTCTGACTGCGCCCAAGAAAAATAATACGGTGATGGGAATACTTAAAGCCAGGATAATTGCGGTGGTTTGGACACCTAAATCTGGTTGTCCATAACTGAGTTCAAATACAGAACCTACCGCTGCGATCGCACTTACACAAGCACCGCCTAAAAACAAACCGCTTTTTGGAGTTAAATACACGAATCTGTCACCCTATGCTACTGGTTTCACTGCTTGATACGAGAAGCCATTTTTAGATAGCTCCTGGGCTAAAGTCAAGGAATTTTCTACTCTGTCTACAAACACCACACCGTTGAGGTGATCCATTTCGTGTAGAATGCAGCGTCCGAGTAAGTCATCAGCTTTTAATGTCTGGGGACGGCCATATTCGTCTTTATAGGCAATTTCTACCACTTGGGGGCGTTTGACATCTAGATAAACTTTGGGAATGCTCAGACAGCCTTCTTGAGCAACGCAGAGTTCACTGCTTACTTGTTTAATGACGGGGTTAATTAATACAAGTGGAGGATGCTCCGGTTTGCCTGGTTCACAATCGATGACAATGAGTTGTTTATTAATTCCAACTTGGGGCGCAGCTAAACCAATGCCATCCTCACTGTACATAGTTTGCAGCATTTCGCGCACCAGTTGACGGAGTTCGTCATCTATTTTGGTGACACGCTTTGCGGGTTGACGCAAAACGCGATCGCCTAAATAGTGAAGTCGCAAAGGTGGATTTTTTAACTTTTTCTTCTCTACAGCAATGTCAGAGGGCATGATTGTTGATGGCTTGATGATAAATGTCTTACTAATTCAATTCTATCGTCAGTTGGGAGGTGACAGAGAACAGACTATAGAAAACAGTTGACAGAAAACACTAATAATTTTAGTTTGTACCCATTACCAATCAGCAATGACTATTTCTAATGTTTAAGTTTTTCACAAAACTAGACTACCTGCTCAAAGAAACTTTCCTGGGATTGCTGCGGGGAGGATGGATGAATTGGGCGGCTGTTAGTACGGTGACAGTATTATTATTTCTATTTGGCTTAAGTTTGCAAACTTCTTGGCAAGTCGAAAAACTCCTCAACCAGTTTGGTAGTCAGTTGGAATTATCGGTTTATCTGGAGTCGGGAATTCAAGCTGTAAATATTGAACCTCTGGTGGCGAAAATACCGACAGTGGTGGGGGTGCAAGTGATTACCAAAGAACAAGCTTGGATCAAGTTAGTTAAAGAACTGGGTATTGCTGATATTGACGGTGCTACTCAGCAGCTAGGGGATAATCCGCTAGTTGATGAAATGAAAGTAAAAGCTTTAAATCCCCAAGTTGTACCTTCTTTAGCGACAGAGTTAGCGAAGTTGCAGGGAGTGGATGTGGTGCAGTACGTAGATGAAGCTGTAAAACGCATTGCTCAGTTGCACCAAGGTCTAAACTGGATTACTTTAACAATTACGATTATTCTGACTTTAACAGCGATCGCAGTGACAACCACCACTATTCGTCTAATTGTCATGGCACGACGACGGGAAATTGAAATCATGCAATTGGTGGGAGCTACTTCTGCTTGGATTTACCTACCATTTATTTTACAAGGAATTTCTTTTGGTTTGCTAGGTGGTGCGATCGCTTGGAGTTTCATTTCTCTAACTCAACAATTCCTCAACCGCTTACTAGCCAATCAACCTGAGTTTATCCAATTTATTAGCCACGGTGTACAACTCACAACAGCGCAAACTTTACTCTTACCTCTGATTCTTTTAGGCTTTGGTGCCATCGTCGGATTAATGGGTAGCTTATTCGCTGTTCACCGTTTTGCGAAATAATAGTAAGAATTCAGGAGTCAGTAGGGGCGTATTGCAATACGTCCGTACAAGAGTCAGGAGTCAGAATACTTATGAAATGAAGAATAGAGAGAAGCAAAATTTTATCAAAATCATTAAATTTGACTCGAAAAGTCTTTATTCTCATGACTTGGAGTATTCTCTATCCTAAATACTTACAAATAATAAACAATAAAAACATGACTAAACAATGGGAATGCTTATTGCAAAATCTGGGTGAATGGCAAGGTTCATTTACTCGTTATTCACCGCAAGGTAAACTTTTAGAAGATATCAAAAGTGTAGTTTCTATAGAAGGCTTGAACAATAATCAAACAGTCCGTCAAACGATTCGCCAAGGAAACACTGAACAAGTTTTAGAATATAATTCTCTAGCTAGAAGTGTACTATTTTTTGAAAATGGGGCATTTTCTCAAGGTTCCATGCAGCTAGGACCATTTTCTGAATTTGGTGCAGAACTAGGTTTAATTTATGAAAATCGTCGCTTACGTCTAGTGGAATTGTTTGATAAAAATGGAAAAATAGAAAGTCTCACCTTGATTCGTGAGCATTTAGCTGGTACGGAAGCAATAGAAAATCCACCTTTGCAAGTAGACGAATTATTGGGAGAATGGCTGGGTGAAGCTGTTACCATCTACCCGGATTGGCGTTCTCCCACTACCTTCTATACAACCTTAAAACTAGAACTTGATACTACTGGTAAATTAATTCAAAATACACATTTTGGCGAATATAATATTACCTCTACTGCTACTATCAAAGATGCAATTATCCTCTTTGATCAAAATCCCCAAAAGCAGGTGCAAGTATTACTTTTACCTAATGGTGCTTCCGCAACTTTTCCTTTACAAGCACAGTTACGTCAACCTTTATTTTTAGAAGTTGGTTGGTTAATTACACCAACGTTACGCCAACGTTTAATCCGCAACTATGATGATAAAGGTGCATGGATTAGCCTCACCTTGGTAACAGAAAATCGCGTTACTTCTCATTGAGAATTTAACTGATTCAGGGCGTTTAAGTCCCCTGCTTTTCTAAGTTTTTCTGCGTAATACCAATTTTATGTGAGGCTGTACAGAATCCTGAAATCCATAGATTGATCCATCTTTATCTGTGTTTATCTGCGTCCATCTGCGGTCGATTCTTCTTGATATTTTATTCTATGCAGCTTCATATTAATTTGGTATAAGTCATATTTTGAAGTTTCAATGGTTTAAGTCTCTTAAGGTGGGCATTGCCCACCCTACATATATTTCCAAAATCAAATATTATTAAAATCTCACCGCGTCGTCCTTGATGATCAGCATTTAACCCGACAGGATATTACTTCAAGGAACAGGGAAGTTGTAAAGCCTGCTGGAGTAATATCTCATATTCTTTATTACTGACTATATAAGCACCAAATCTAGCCAAATGGGGATTCATCATTTGTGCATCAAACAACATAAAATTCCTTTGGCGCAATCTTTCTACCAATTTAACCATCGCTACTTTAGAACCTTCAGGAATGTTGTAGAACATCGATTCACCAATAAAAAGGCCACCAATAACAATCCCTAAAATTCCTCCTGCTAGTTTATCACCTTGCCAAGTTTCAAAACTATAAGCATAACCAGTCTGGTAAAGTAGCCAATAAATCTTTTGTAATTCTGGGGAAATCCAAGTGGTTTCGCGGTTAGCACACCCAGCTACCACCCCTAGAAAGTCACGGTTAACTGCGACTGTGAACCTCTCTTGGTTGAGAACACGCTGCAATGACTTGGGGTAGCGAAAGTTCTCATTTAGGGGAATCAACGTTCGTTCTTTACTTCCATACCATCCTAAATTATCACTCTCATCAGCCATGAGAAAATAACCTTGAGCATAACCTCGAATAATCGCAGCGACATCATATTGCATAGTTCAACAAATCAGCACAAAAAGTTACAGAAAACCATAAATTGCTGCAATCAGCCTGTTTTTGCGGTTTTCTGAGATTAACCTGGACAACAAAATCTATTTAATATATACAAAGATGACTGAGCCAATTCCAGCTATTACCCTACCACCATCTGAAAATCCTCATCTAGAAGGCGAATGGTTACAACAACGACTACTAGGGTGGTTAGATGCAGAATTTATTCCAGAAGTAGTAAATCAGAATATTGCCCAGCGTGCAGCACAAATTTTTGTGCGACAAAGAATGGAAGGAGAAAATGACTTGGGATCTCTGGTAATTGCCATTGTCACAGAGATGCAGTTATTTGATTTCTCTAAAAGCTTCTATGGAGAGTTTGCGATCGCCAACGCCGTTAGCGATCTACTCTTAGAAAGTCTGGGAATTGATCGTTGTTGCGGTCAGTAAATGATTTGTTGAAGAAGACACTCTTACACTCTTACACCCCATGTCTAAAGCCAGGGGATTCCAGCAAGGAATGTCTTTTTTCTTCTCCACGACTCGAGTCGGGGGCTTGAAACCATTTGCATCGAACGCCCGACACAGGCGACTCTCCGCGTCTCCGCGTCTCCCACTCTCCGCGTCCTCTTCGGTCATTGGTCATTGGTCATTGGTCGTTGGTCATTGGTTGATAGTAAATGACTAAGGACTAATGACTACTGACCACTGACTACCAGCTAGATTTAACAACACCAGGTAAAAGACCTTCGTGCGCCCATTCGCGCAGTACGTTCCGAGATAGTCCAAAATCCCGGTATACTCCTCTAGGACGACCTGTTACCCAGCAACGATTACGACGACGGTTAGGCGCACTGTTACGGGGTAGTTGTTGAATTTTGCGGTGGATTTCCAGCTTATCTAGGGGAGATTCTGCACTTTTGAACTCGTCTAGTAGTGCTTCCCGCTTGTCAGCATACTGTTCCACCAACTTAGCGCGTTTTTTCTCGCGCTCAATCATGCTCTTCTTTGCCATGAATTCCCTAATCTAATTAAAGACACCATTCCGATACAAAAAAGCTAACTAATGCTAATAATAACCAGCTTTTTTTTCCTGCTTCGTCCTAGAAGTGTCGGCACTGTCTAGTCCACAGGCTTCAAGATTGGGTGTATCTCACCCTACTATTAAGTATTTAGGCTTGGTTATCACCTAAAATACCAATTAATAATAGCATTTTTTCTCTGTCCTGTCTGCCGACAGGCAGGCGACAAGCTCTTTAGGGATTAAAGTCTCAAGTTTTTCTGTCAATGAGTGGTCAGTGAGGCTGTCGAACTGTAGACATAAATCTTGAGTAAATGTGAGCATATGTTAGCTTTTATTAGTAAAAAACTAACTAGCTGTTAACCCCATCATACAATGCCCATCACCATTATAGGGAAATTGGCCAGGAGAAGTTCAGAAGTGCAGAATCAAGAACTGATACAGCAGAATTCAGGCTGATTGATTTAGGGCTTATTTTACTTCAGTTACCCGCCAGCTTAATTTCAGGTTCACCCAAAAATTCCAAATAGTTGCAACTGCGATCGCTATAAAGTTAGCAATGTAGCGATTAGGAATCAGGAAATTAAACACCATATTCAACACGACTACATTTAATACTAACCCAGCCAAGCAAATCACATTAAACTTCAAAAACCGTTTTAATCTTAGCTTCCAACCTTTTTGCTGCATGGATACATCGGCAAATGTCCAAGCATCATTCCAGAGAAAATTATTGAAAATAGCAATTTCCCCAGCGAAGATTTTACTGCGTGTAAGAGGCCAAGCTAAAGTTGTTGGGTCACTAAGTAAATAGAGTATTACCATATCGACAAATACTCCACTTAGTCCCACTGCACCAAAGCGCAGGAATCGCTTCACAGGGAAATTCACTTTTCTGCGAATTTTTCCTAAGCGTCCAGTAGATACACGTAAGCGTATTAAATGATGAATATAATCTACGTATTGCTTAGATGTTACTTTGCTTTCGCCTTCTGTCCGTTCACGGAATACATAACCCGCTTCAGCAATTTCCCTGACGTTTCCTCGTCCAATGACTTCCAGAAGAATTTTATAGCCGACGGGATTTAGTGTATTATTAGCGATCGCACTCCGTCGGACCATAAAATAACCACTCATGGGGTCAGAAACTCTTCCCAGTACTCCTGGTAAGATAATCAATCCCAACACCTGCGCCCCACGAGATAAAAAGCGCCTAATCACACTCCAACTACTAACACCACCACCATCTACGTGACGACTAGCTAAGGCTAAATCTGCCCCATCTATCATTTTCTGCAAGAGTTGTGTCAGCACCTCTGGTGGATGCTGCAAATCTCCATCAATCACACCCAAAAAACTCCCTGTAGCCGCTTGCCATCCACGAATTACAGCAGAAGATAGCCCTCGTTCATCTTCACGTCGCATTACCCGCAACTGCGGATACTCTGGCATCAGAGATTGCGCTACTTCCCAAGTTAAATCTGGGCTATCATCATCTACTACAATTAGTTCATAATTACCAGGTATAGCTTCATCTAGTAATCGGCTCAAGATACTGACCACCTTCTGGATATTATCACGCTCTTTATACGTGGGAATCACCAAAGATAGAAGTACAGGATTGTCTCTAACCGCGTCATTAGGTGGATATTCAGGAATCTTTAATGCCCCAGAGGGAACGGTTAACAGAGAGTTCGATGAGTTTGCATTCATAAAGTCAGTAAATTGGAAATTGCGGGATCGCCTGTATAAAGTTTAGCTATTTATACAGTAATATCGCCAAAATTGGTATATATAATATAGGAATCCGGTTTGATTCCTGTTCGCGGTAGCGTGCCGTAGGCATATTTACTCGTAGAGGCAGGGAACTCTTAACAGGGAACTCTTAACAGAAAAGAAGGAATATAAGAGTAAATGATTTGTTGAAGAAGACACTCTTACACTCTTACACCCCATGTCTAAAGCCAGGGGATTCCAGCAAGGAATGTCTTTTTTCTTCTCCACGACTCGAGTCGGGGGCTTGAAACCATTTGCATCGAACGCCCGACACAGGCGACTCTCCGCGTCTCCGCGTCTCCCACTCTCCGCGTCCTCTTCGGTCATTGGTCATTGGTCATTGGTCGTTGGTCATTGGTTGATAGTAAATGACTAAGGACTAATGACTACTGACCACTGACTACCAGCTAGATTTAACAACACCAGGTAAAAGACCTTCGTGCGCCCATTCGCGCAGTACGTTCCGAGATAGTCCAAAATCCCGGTATACTCCTCTAGGACGACCTGTTACCCAGCAACGATTACGACGACGGTTAGGCGCACTGTTACGGGGTAGTTGTTGAATTTTGCGGTGGATTTCCAGCTTATCTAGGGGAGATTCTGCACTTTTGAACTCGTCATACTAAATATTTTAGCTGAAATATACTAGTCAAAACATTACTCCCATTATCTGATCACCAGTGATTATTCTGCTGTTAAGTATTGGAAAAGTTTTACTGCATCATCGTTTTGGATAATTGATCTCAACTTTATATTTCAATTGTCCTTCCCAAGCCAAAACCCAAAGTAAACTTTTGAGTAGCGATGTCTACGCTCCTAAAACTATCAGCCAATAGGCATATATAGCAGGGGACAGGTGACAGGTGACAGGTGACAGAGTTGAAAGTCTGTTTGTGTCTACGTTTTATCATTAGTTCATGTCCTAACTACCTTGGCTACGGCTATAAATAAAAAATCATCAAACCCGCAGTAATGGAAATAATTAAAAGTCCATTCCATAGAACAAAATAGTAAAATTAATAGATTATGATTAAACTTAAATAGTAAATGTTTGACAAGACTGAACCATAATCAAAAGGTTGGTCAATAATATAACATTACAAGTTTAAATTTTTAATTTATTGCCACAATTAAATCAATACCTGTGCGATTTTTTTGTAGCTTGGGTTGAGCGTAGCAAAACCCAACGCATTTGTTGGGTTATGGCTGATGCCTCCGGCGAGCGCAGAGATACGCCACGCTCCGCGAACGTGCCTCAACCCAACCTACGAATCAAGGCTTTTTGAATTTGGCAAAGGTATTGTTAAATAAGTAGTTTATGTTTGATGAACTGTGCTTACTATAACTATTGATGAAATTCTTGTTCGGGCTTTGATGGGGTATAATATATTTCCCTCTGAAGGAGTACTATTGCTAAAACAGACTGACCCAGAAGCGATCGCAGCTATTCGAGCTACTGCTGACAAACTCCGTCAAACCCAAGTAGGTGACACAGTTACCTACGTGATTAACCGGAATATTAACTTTACCAACATTTGTGAGCAGCATTGTAGTTTTTGTGCGTTCCGTCGGGATGAGGGTGATACTGATGCTTATTGGTTAAATTGGGCGCAGATTCTCGAAAAATCTACAGATGCGATGCGTCGGGGAGCTACAGAAATATGTATGCAAGGAGGATTACACCCACAAGCGCAAATCAACGGTAAATCTTTGCCTTATTACCTCAAGTTAGTAGAAACTATTAAGGGAGAGTTTCCTCATTTGCATTTACACGCATTTTCTCCCCAAGAAGTGCAGTTTATCGCCAGATTGGATGGAATTTCCTATGCAGAGGTAATTACAGCTTTGCGTGATGCTGGTGTCGGTTCTATGCCAGGAACAGCCGCAGAGGTGTTAGATGATGAGGTACGCAGGGTACTATGTCCAGAAAAAATTGATACGGCTACTTGGTTAGAAATAGTCAGTATGGCGCATAAATTAGGTGTAAATACGACTAGTACCATGTTATCTGGGCATATTGAAACCCCAGAACAGCAAATTGGACATTTAGAAAAATTGCGATCGCTCCAACAAAATGCTATTGAGCAAGAATACCCTGCTAAAATTACGGAATTTATTGTCTTACCATTCGTTGGCCAAGAAGCGCCCAAATCCTTACGTCGTCGTGTGGGAAGAGATCAACCAGTTTTAGCTGATGCACTGTTATTAACTGCTGTAGCGCGAATTTATTTAGGAAATTGCATACCTAACCATCAACCGAGTTGGGTCAAATTGGGTTTAGGTGGTGCGACAGAAGCTTTAAATTGGGGCTGTAACGATATCGGTGGCACATTGATGGAAGAACACATTACCACAATGGCAGGGGCTGTAGGTGGTACTTGTATGGAAGTGGAAACCTTGCAAAGTGCGATAGCATCCCTAGAAAGACCTTATCAACAACGGGACACCTTGTATCGGAAAATAGGTGAGGGGGAAGAAGAGGACGCGGTGACGCGGTGACGCGGTGATGGGGAAGAAGAAAACGTGGAGAGATTGTTCCCGTGTCCCTCTTTCCCCGTGTCTTCTTTCCCCGTGTCCCTGTGTCTCCGCGTCCCCGTGTCTTCTTTCCCCGTGTCCCCGTGTCTCCGCGTCCCCGTGTCTTCTTCAATGATCCCAATCCAAGATAGGATGGACGTTGATTTACATATTGTTTTACTTAATGCATATGAAGCGTTATTGGTCGCGTCTGCTTGCACTGGTTTTGGTTGTCACCATTGGTTTAATGGGCTGTTCTGGTAGTCCAGATAGTTTAACAGGGGATTATCGTCAAGATACCTTGGCAGTAGTTAATACCTTGAGACAAGCCATAGATTTATTACCAGATTCCCCAAATAAAGCAGAACTTCAAGCAGAAGCACGTCAAAAAATTAATGACTTTTCTGCTCGTTATCAGCGAGCTAATTCTGTCTCCACTCTTAGCTCTTTTACAACCATGCGAACAGCCCTCAACGCCTTAGCTGGCCACTACAGTTCTTACCCAAATCGTCCTATCCCTCAAAAGCTCAAAACTCGCCTAGTGAAGGAGTTTGATCTCGTAGAAACAGCACTTAAGCGTGGTAGCTAACCATCAGCTATTTTATTTATCTTATTGTCAAGAGCCAAAAATTCAAAGTTCCAAATTTTGACTTTGCATTTTTGACTCCTGTACGGGCGTATTGCAATACGCCCCTTCTGACTCCTGATTCCTGATTCCTGAATTCTGCTGTATGTCTAATTGTTTATTGAACTTTACAAGACCAATATTATTTTGGCGCAGTTTGTTCGCTGTTCTTGTTAGTAGTAGTGTGTTGCTTTCTAACTTTGGCAACCAAACAGCAAAAGCGCAAGTAGTACTTCAGTCTTGTCAGCTATCACCAAAAGCAACCCAAGAAAAAGAAAAGCTACGTTTATCAGCACTCAAAGGTAATCGAGATAGCCAAAATAGCTACCAAAAGCTCATAAAACAACACGCAAAAGAATTACAAAATTGTCGCAGTCGTAATTGGCCGCAAACCCAAGCCATATGGTTGCGTTTATATCCCTGCGACACACAGCCGGGAGCAATTGATCAAGTTATGGATCGGATTGTTAGCCGTGGCTATAACCAAGTTTATTTAGAAGCATTTTATGATGGACAAGTACTATTGCCAGCAGCCGCTAATCCCACAGTTTGGCCTGCTGTAGTTCGCACCCGTGGAACAGAAAAAATTGATTTACTAGCAGCAGGGATTAAAAAAGGTCAAGAACGGGGTTTGAAGGTTTATGCTTGGATGTTTACCGTCAATTTTGGTTATACTTACGGACAGATTCCCAGTAGACAAGAAGCGATCGCTCGTAATGGTAAAGGACAAAACAGTTTAGCTGTTGTAGATAACGCCTCTCAAGTATTTATCGACCCCTATAACCTCCAAGCAAAAACCGATTACTACCGCATGGTACAAGAAGTCCTGCGTCGTCGGCCAGATGGCTTGTTATTGGACTATGTACGTTATCCTCGACAAGCCGGAAGTAACTCTATTGCTACTAAAGTTTCCGATTTGTGGTTATTTACGCCCGCAACCCAAGAAGCCTTTTTCCGTAGAGCTTTAAACTCCAAAGGGTTAGAATTAATGCGGCGCTTTTTAACTAAGGGATATGTCACCACAGGAGACATCAATCAAGTTGATAAACTTTATCCCCAAGAAGGTGAACCTCTTTGGGAAGGACGCAATCCCCCAACAGCCGAAAAGTCGCTTTTATCACCAACTAACAGACAACAACTTTTACAATTAGAGCTATGGCAGTTGGCTGTAGCCCATGCAATGCAAGGTATCCTAGATTTTGTCGCCTTAGCTAGTTCTCCAGCACAGCAGCAACGCATACCCGCTGGGGCGGTGTTTTTTCCAGAAGGTAATCAAGCTATAGGACAAGGTTATGATTCCCGTTTGCAACCTTGGGATCGTTTTCCTGCTTCTCTAGAATGGCATCCTATGGCTTATGCAAATTGTGGTAATAATAATGCGAGTTGTATTGCCGAGCAAGTGCAACGGGTTTTGAATATGGCACAACCTGGTACACAGATAATTCCAGCTTTAGCTGGTAAATGGGGAGAATCAATTAGTAATCGTCCACCTCTAGAAGTGCAGATGGCAGCTTTACGCCAATTTGCCCCTCAAATTAAGGGAGTCAGCCATTTTGCTTATTCTTGGCAATATCCTGAACAGGATGGCGATCGCAAATTTTGCCGTCTTCCATAACTACCAATCACCCAATTGCGTACCTAGAAAGTAACGTACATGATCAACAAATGTCAGACCCCATTTTCTGTTTCCATGTCCTAATCCTGGAACTACATAACAATCACCATCAGGGAAACATCTAGCGCAAGCTTGGGCATTTTTTACATTAACAATCGGGTCATTTGCACCTACTAAAAATCTCACCCTACGGGGTGATTTCACTTGCTCAACATAAGTCATGGGGTTGCAGATTTGAGCATATTTATCAGGGTATTTTAAATCTTTCGCTAATTTGAGCATCTGCACCACAGGTTTTATTTGTGGTTGCATTTTTCCTAAAATAATTTCTGCTAAATTTCCCAAAGGTGAAGCTGCTAAATCTGGCAAAATTGAACGACCCCAACTATTAGCAAAAGTTTGGAGATTCGCATGACCAATTGTACCTAATAACCTTTCTCCAATTCCATGAGCAGTAAAAGCATAGGAACTAAATAAAACACCCATACTCACCCCAAACAAACCCAAACGATTACTAATACCGTATTTTTCCTGGCAAAATTGATGGATGCTGGTAATATCTACCGCAGTTTGCTGAAATATTTTTGATAAAAGTTCCGTATCAAATGGAATACCTCTGTCAACTAAAGGCTTAATTTCATTTTCCACTATCGCCGTAAATGTTCTAACCAAACTGCGTTCACCCGCAAATGGAGCATCAAATAAAGCCACTGCAATGCCCATCTGTGTCAATGTCGGGACAATAAAATTATTCCAGCGATAGGGCGCACACATTCCTTGTAAACCAATTACTAACGGTGTATCCTGAACAGGTCGATGACTGGGAAGAAACACAGCAACGGGAAAACCGCTTAATCTTTCATCAATATCACCTACACCAGTGCAAGAAAATGGTTCATGAAACCAATAGCGATCGCCCTTCACACCCTCAAAATTAATCGTATCAGCACCGTAAATAGGCATATTTAGCTTATATCAACACCAATCAGCTTACGTCATCTCCATCCAATTATCACCCGCACGCACATCAACCAGCAACGGTACAGTTAAAGAAACAGCATTTTCCATCACCGACTTAATTTGTAGTTGCAATTCTTCCCACTCGTGAGGAGGAACTTCAAAAACTAATTCATCATGCACTTGTAACAACAACCGTGCTTGATAATTCTTTAAAACCTCATGTAATTGCACCATAGCAATTTTGATAATATCCGCACTAGAACCTTGAATTGGTGCATTTGCAGCCGAACGCAATAACCCCGCATCATAAGCACCTAAGTTTTTCAATTTGCTCAAATCAATATCTTCTATATTCCGATTTTTTAAATCGCGTAAAGTATTACTAGTAAAATCAAAATAACGCCGTCTACCCAGAATTGTTTCTACATAACCGTGAGCAATCGCTTGTTTTTTCACTCCCTCTAAATATTTAAATACTTGAGGATATCGTTCATTAAATCGCTTAATAAATTCATTTGCATTAGCTTTATCTATACCCGTTGAACGCGCAAATTTGAGAGAACCCATCCCATAAATTACGCCAAAATTAATTGTCTTCGCAAAACGGCGTTCTTCTGATGTTATTTCTTCTTTTTCAAAGACTAATTTTGCTGTGACAGTGTGAATATCTTCATTTTGCTGATATGCTTTTAGTAATATCGGTTCTTGACTCAAATGAGCTAGAATTCTTAATTCAATTTGTGAATAATCAGCAGCTACCATTAACCAACCTGATTCGGGTAAAAACGCTTTTCTAATTTGTCTGCTAAAAGCGGTACGAATCGGGATATTTTGCAAATTTGGATTAGAAGAAGATAACCTCCCCGTTGAAGTTGCAGCTTGGTTAAAATCTGTATGTAAGCGTTGACTTTTTGGATGTACTAATACTGGTAAAGCATCCACATAGGTGGATTTTAATTTTGATAAAGTCCGATATTCCTGAATCGCATCAACAAAACCACTTTCATCAACTTCTTGGAGTTTTTCTAAAGTTGCTGCGTCTGTAGAATACCCAGTTTGAATCTTCCGAGAATATTTAGTACTTAATCCCAACTTCTCAAATAAAATGTGGCTCATTTGTTTAGGAGAACCTAAATTAAATTTTTCTCCAGCAATTTCAGTTGCTGTTATTTCTAATTTTGCTAATTCTGTTTCTAACTGCTGGGAAAGTTCTTGGAGATAATCTGAATTAATTCTTACTCCTGTATATTCCATTTCCGCTAAAACTGGTTCTAGTGGTTGTTCAACCTCTTTTAAAAGTTTAGATAAAGCCGGAGTTTTTTCTAGTTCTTCTCGCAATTTTGGGACTAACCCAAATGTAGAATAAGCATCCATTCCGCAATAATCAGCGACAGCAGGAATATCTATATCAGCAATGGTTTTACCTTTCGGAACTAAATCAACATAACTTGTTGCTATTAATCCTAAATATCGCTGTGCTAAATCACTTAAATTATGGCTACTATCTGGATTTATCAAGTAACTTGCCAGCATGGTATCAAACACCACTCCTGTCAAATTAATTCCCTGACACTTGAAAATTAAGCGATCAAATTTAGCATTTTGTAAAGATTTAGGATAATCAGCACTTTCTAAAATTGGACGCAATGCTTCTAATACTAAATCTTGACTTAAACTATATCCATATTTATGATTCAAAGGGATATAAGCTACTTCATTTGCTTCTTTTCCCCAACAGCAACCAATTCCTACTAAATCCGCATCTCTAGGTTCTAATGCGGTGGTTTCTGTATCCCAAGCAACGGGTATTTCAGGATTAGTGAATGTTTTTAATAGTTCCACTAATTGAGTTAATTTAGCTTCTGTATTAATGATGTTGGGTTGAATTGGGGAAGCAGCTTGTTTTTTTGCTTCTGTTGTATCAGCAGCACTAAAAAACCACAAATCATGATCTTCATCAATATCTTTTATTTCAGGTTTATCCGCTTTGGGAGTTGATGCAACTTGTCCACCAAATTTAAATTGGAGTTCGTTGATTTTATCTAGAAAATTATTAAATTCTAACTTCTCTAAAATTGGGCTGAGAACGGTGCTATCAAATCCTGTTAATTTACAATCTTCTAAATCAACTTCTATAGGAACATCAACAATTATTTGCGCTAAGTAACGAGAATGAAAAGCATTTTCTTTGCCATTGATCAATTTTTCCTTAGTCGTACCTTGAATTTCGTTTAATGAATCATAAACATTATCAAGGGAATTATAAGTATTAAGCAGTTTTACAGATGTCTTTTCACCAATTCCTTTTACCCCAGGAATATTATCTGATTTGTCACCACAAAGAGCTTTGAAATCAACAATTTGTGTAGGTAATATGCCTAATTTTTCTTGAACTTGTTCTGCTCTAAATTCAGTAATACTATTTGTAGAACGTTTTAATGCTTCTGGACTAAAATTTAAAACAGTAATTCCCTTATCAGCATCTATCAATTGAAATAAATCTTTATCCCCTGATAAAATTTTCACCCGATACCCAGCAGCAGCAGCTTTTTGTGCCAGAGTTCCCAAAACATCATCCGCTTCATAACCTGGAGCAGTTAAAATTGGTAAATTAAAACCATTTAGCAACTCCTGTAAGTTTGCTAAGTCGGGAATGAAATCTTCTGGTGTTTCAGCACGTCCTGCTTTATAAGTGTTATCCGCTTCATGGCGGAAAGTTGGCAACTTTAAATCAAACGCTACCGCAATCGCTTGCGGCTGTTGTGTTGTTATTACTTCCAGCAAACACTTAAGAAAGCCAAAACATACGCTAGTAGGAATACCAGCTTTTGTACGTAGTCCTCCGTTTTTACCTTTAGCAAAAGCAAAGTAGGAACGAAAAGCCAAGGAATGTCCATCTACGAGAATAAACGTAGGATTATTTGTAATTGCAGAGTGAGAAGTCAAATTGTTAACGGAATTTAGAGACATAAGTCTATTATAGCTAGTATTTTTCCTTGCGTACATACTACCTACGTATAAGAAAGCAAGTTTTCTCAGCTTTTTAACCTTTTTTTGACTGGATAGTTATTTTCACCTTGCAGTAATTTGTGAATCTACTCATTTAGACAGGGAACAAGGAAGAAAGAAGGTAGATGTATATCTATCTTATTAGACATCTGGTGAAAAAGATTGTAGAGCCGAGAATCCCTACCCATGCAACATCTCTACAAGGGTTCTGGATCATGCATATTTAATTTCTGGAGATGTCTATTTGAGCAGTTGGAACTCTGAGTCTTGTAATTTCCACAAATCAAAAATGCTTGCGGTGGTATTTTCACTTACGTAAATAATACTTACGTAAAATATCATCGATGAAATATTGAACTGGAATCATCATCAAAACTTTAAATTTAATTGAGTACATTTACGAAAGCGCTAATCAGTGTTTTAGAGCTATAAATTGGTTAGTATTCAAAAGTATTTCAACACAGCATCTATCTATGAACTCTAAATTTATCAGCACTTTAGCAGCAGCTACTACCTTAGCAGGAATTGTTGCCACCGCAGGAACTGCAAATGCCGCTTCCCTCACCTATACTACTTCTTCGGGTGGTTTTGAATATACAGATATTAAGAAAACACTCAGCATTCAAAAGTTTGATTCCGCATTGGGTATTCTCAAATCAGTACAGTTAAATTTTACTGGTGACATCAGTGGAAATGCAGGTTTTGAAAACCGTAGCAGTAATGCTTCTACAGTCACAGTCAACCTCGGTGCGCTAATAAATTTAACCAAAGAAGGGTTAAACCTAAATCCTCCATTACCCATCACTCCCAGCAGCACCTATTCTTACAACGTTGCTACATATGATGGCACAACAGATTTTACTGGCGAATCTGGCAGAAAAATTGACAACTTAACTGCCACAGAATTTATCTCTAAGATGTTCACAGATAACTCCTCGTTGGATATATTCACTGGTGTTGGAAATCTAGACTTCTTGTTCTCCGCTATAGCTAAATCGACAGTCACAGGCTCAGGTAATATTAGTTCCTATGTAGAAACCTTAGCGAAAGCGAATCTGAGTGTGACATATAACTACGATACTCCCAATTCGACTAAAGTACCTGAACCCTCCACTTTACTGGGATTTGGTTTAGTTGCTGGTTTTGGTCTGCTATCACAACGCAAAAAAAGCCTATTTCAAATCTCAAAGTAATAGGGTTATACAATAGGTGGTTGTTCCACCCCAGTCATCAACTTTAGGTTTGAATAGTCAATTTTGTAAGTATTTAATTTATAGCAGGAGTCAGGAGTAAAACCCTCTTGTAGTGGGAGTTTCATTATCAATTGATGTCCTAACCACCCTGTCCACGGCTTTAATTTAGTTATCCTTTTTTATCGTGTCTACAAGATGCGATAAATTATTGTTTTTAGGCAAAATATTTTCTTTACCCTGAATACTCCCCATTGTCTACCAGAGATTGTTAATCTCTTACTAGCACTTCAATCTGGGGAATTTATGCACAAAGCATCCGCTACTGATTTACCATCAACTAGCAATCTAGCTCAAGTTGAAAAAGATATTAAACTACTAGTATTAGATATAGATGGTACAATTGCTGGTCACGACAACCAAGTCAGTGAAACTGTCAAACAAGCGATCGCCAAAGTCCAAGCAAAAGGCATTCAAGTAGCCATAGCCACAGGTAGAATGTATTGTTCAGCTTTGCGGTTTCATCAAGACATTAAATCTACTTTACCACTTGTAGCCTATCAAGGAGCTTGGATTCAAGACCCAAAAAACCAAAAAATTCATCGTCATTTAGCTGTTCCTAGAGAAATTACTCAGCAATTACTAGATTACTTTGAACAGCCGCAATTGCGTTCTTTACTTTCTGTCCATTTTTATATTAATGACCAACTCTATGTGCGGGAAATCACCACAGAGACTGAACTTTATGCAGAACGTTGTGGTGTCACTCCCATTCCCGTCGGTGATTTGCGTCAAGTTTTGAGTGATCAACCCACCAAAGTTTTAGCTTTGTGCGACGATGCTAATTTAATTCAAGAACTCTTGGGTAATTTACGTCTTCAATACACACCCGCAGAACTGTATATGACAACATCCGTTGCTACTTTTTTAGAAGCAGCCAATCCATTTGTTAATAAAGGAACTGCTGTGCGCTACCTCGCAGAAGAACTGCTGGGATTAGAAAGAGACAATGTGATGACTATTGGCGATAATTTCAATGATGTAGAAATGCTAGAATATGCAGGTATTGGTGTGGCTATGGGTAGCGCTCCAGAAGCAGTGCAAGCGATCGCTAATTGGGTAGCTCCTCATGTAGAAGCAGATGGAGCCGCTGTAGCCATAGAGAAATTTCTACTTTAGAAATCAAAAAAGACACCGACGACTGGCCGTGTTTCGTCTCGGTGTCTTTTATGGTTCGCTCCTCACACACTTGCTACTATAACCGAGGAGATTTATTGCGTCAATATCTGTAATCAAAATTTTTATTTTCTATTAGTCGAATTGACCAAGTTTATAGCTCTAGAGGTGCAAAAACCCCCAATTTTGTCTCCAACACAGACCTTAACACCAACTGAGTAGCTATTAATAATCCCAGTCTAGCTTGGGCTAATTCCCTGGAATTAATTTTTACTTCACCCCAAATACGGCAATTACGCCAAAAGTTATCAAAAGCTTGGCTCAATTTTAGCCCTGTTTTTCCCCAGTTAACTGAACTACGAGCATCAGGATATACTAAATCGTCTACCACTTTTACCAGCTGGTGAATGAGACGAACTTCATCTGGTTGATGGAGACGCAATTTTTGATCATCATCAAGCCACGGTATAGATTGGGCGGACTGAAAATACCCAACATTCAGACTATTATCTACAAGTTCAATCAATCCCTCTCGGTGAGCTAATCGTAATAACGAACAGCACCGTGCATGGCTATATTGAATAGGAAATACTAATTTATCAGTATTTATGATACTATCGGCATTTTTAATACTTTTTAATTCAGTATTTACAACTGTAATACTGTGAAGCCAATCTGCTAGAGTAAGATGAGTAAGCTCTATATAAATGCAACCAGGGGGAACTATTTTAACTCTGAAAATTTCGCCACATTCTGCCGATAAATGAGCAGCAATTTCGCAAGCAATTTCCATAGCTTTTGAATTATCTGGTGTTGATAGCCGCAGAGCTAGACTGGAAATATACAAAACCTCTTCAATATCTCCACCTTGGTATAGAGGAATTTTTCCATCATCTATGCACAGAGTCTTCCCACGATTAGTATAATCACTTAGAAAATTCATGAAATGGATATAGACTAAATGTTTAATTGATGTATACTTCTTAAAAAGTAGCCGTTGATGCACGTAGATCTTTGGGAAACTTTTGTGGATACGACTATTTTATCCTGTTCCATCCACCTTTAGATAGAAGTTAACTCTAGGTAAAGAAAAATGAGAGTAGGATAAAATTTCATGAATAATCGATGAATCATGAGTAAACTTTACTACCTTCATTGTACAGTAAGAAGTATAACAGAAGAGTAGAGGGCAATATTTGCTTTCTACACTTTAGACGGCTGACGCTACTAGGCGTTAAGCCAACCCTGTTAACACAAAGACACTCCTTGCACCTTTTTATTACGTCTTTGTCTTCAGCCTAACGCTCTTTGTTACCTATGCAATCTCAATCTTCCTTTTCCGAAGCATCACGGCCTTTCTTAACTTGGCAACGCATTCTTGATTGGGCCCAAGAACACTACCGCTGCCGCACCTTCAGCAAAGATGAGCGCATTCCTGCTAGACCGGGATTGCTCTATTTAGTCCAAAGGGGTGCAATCCGCATGGTAGGAACAGCCCAAGTCAGTGCGACTGCTAGTCAACTAACATCTCGACGCATCAACAGAACCCCAGAAGAAGCCTTTTTGGGTTTTGTGGGAGCAGGACAACCATTTGAAATCGTTGCTCAATCGCCCTTTACACTCCAATCTTATGCCCACGTTGACCAAACTGCGGTGTTATGGATGTATTGGCATGATTTAGACAACTGGCCTCACTTCCGCCGTGAAGTAATGGATGCGTTTAGATATCAACACCAGCGCAAGCTCTTGTGGTTAAGTGCCTTAGGACAACGACGCACAATTGACCGACTCTTAGGATTTCTCACTTTGTTAATTGAGGAATATGGAGAGCCAGCAATGAGCGAAACTGATCCCGATGTAATTCGTGGTTATTGCCTACCCTTCCCCCTCACCCATGCCCAAATAGGGAGCGCGATTGGTTCAACTCGTGTCACAGTTACCCGCTTGATGGGTAAATTGCGTCAACGCGGACTAATCCTTACCCAAGGGGATAATTTGATTTGCTTGCCAGCAGAGTCGATTAACAGAGCCAACTAAAGCACAGTTAGAAGCCACATTCTGAGCAGATAAGTTGGTGTTTGCTATTTTCAAAGCCATAACTAGCAGGAGTCAGCGGATTTTAACAAACCCAGTCTGGGTAATTAGTTCCTGTCCCTGCTCTGTTAAAAGTAAATCGGTGTAAGCAAAATCTGCTTGCTCCTCGTTCTAAATCTTTCTGTTTAACCACCACAAACAGATTTTGGGTAATCGGCAGAAGCGTAATAGATATCACCAAGACTATGAGCCAGCTTTTTAAGGCTTGGGTGGTCGTGGAGGCAAATTCCACTTGGGGACTGAAAGCTTGACCACCCAAAATGTCTTGGACAGACGCTCTTATGCGGAGAAACGGGGACGCGGGGAAAATTAAGAATTTTCTGTTCCCTGTTTACGAATTACGTTGGCGCAGCCTGCTGGAGGCACTATTACGAATTACGAATTACGAATTACGAATTATTTTAACTTGTCTCGGATTGGCTCAAAGTCATAGCCAGTACGGGAGCGATTACCGGGAACAATTTTCACAAGTTGGACTGGGGCATTGCGATCGCCTGATTGTAAAAAGCGAATTGCGCCAGAAGCACCTATTGCTGCAAAATCTGACGAAACTAAAGCTTGTTGAATTCCAGACCGGGTGGGATTAATTTCTAGCGCCGCCATAAAGGCTTTTGTGGCATCATAGGCAAGGGCAGTACGCCAACTTACATCACCACTCCATAACTTGCGAGACTTTTGGGGAAAATCTGACTTAGTTTCACCATCAATATGCCAGGGAACGGCGACTACCATTCCTGTTGCTTGTTCTCTACCAATTTCTAAAGTTTTGAGGCTATAAACATCATCGCCTCCCAGTAAAGTTAAGCGTTTCTGATTTACTTGAACTACTTGTAATGTTTTGTCCAAAGTTTCAGTATTCGCCGCTAACATCAACACTTCTGCTCCTTCTTGAATTGCCCTTTCTACACTTTTAGCTGCACTAAAATTCCCCTGAGATAAATCAACTTCGCTGGATATTTGTCCACCTTCCAAAGCTAGAGAAGAAACAAACTCAGATTTTAAAGATTGGCTATAGTTACTTTGAGAATTGAAGAAAACTACAGCTTTCTTTTTCTGCAAGGTTTTTACCATGTAGTTAGCTAAGGTTCTAGCAGCCATAAAATCACTGGGAACCGTGCGAAGAACATAGGGGCTAAAGTTAGAAAGTTTTACTGAAGTGCTGGTAGGAGAAATAGCGACAAGTTCTCCAGAGGTATAAACAGCACCTGCTGCTAAAGTGGCATCACTTGTATTAGGACCAACTACACCTAATACTTCCGAATTTTTAACTAAGTTAGCAGCGATTTGTTGAGATATTTCTGGATTATCATCGTCGTTAGCTATGCCTACTTTTAAGAGAACGCCTTTAATTCCCCCAGCAATATTAATTTCATTTTGAGCTTGAGCAATACCCCGTAAAATTTCTAAAGCCGCATTGGAGTCAGTACCAATAGGTACAGATGCAACAATGGTATAGCTTCTTTCCAAGCCGATATGGGCATTATTCAGATATATCAGTGCTTCTGGGTCGTTTGGTTTGAGTTTTAGAGAGGTTGTGAAATCGGCAATTGCTTTGTCATAACTTTTATTAGCTGAAGCCTGGATGCCGTCTTTTTTAGCTGAAGATATTTCTCCGGGAGTTAAGGATTTATCGCCAAAACTAATGCGTTCGCTAATTGATTTGTTGCTGATATTTGTTGGATTGGAAGTGGTATTACTACCAACATTAAACCCAGAACTATGAATAAACCACCAAATCCCCCCACCAGCTAACCCTGTTGTTAATAGTAGAGATAAGACTAAAATTTTAATTTCGTTTTTGTTTGACATAATTGATTTTTAATAGGGTTAAATTTGCTTGCTATTTAATTATTCTGATCAAGTTCATCTGGCTTAATTAGGATCACTTGATTCTGATAAATCCAGCCTTTTCAATCAGTTCTTGACCTTGAGGTGTTACTAACCAATTTGCATAAGCTTCTCCTGCTTGTTGATCAGCTTGACCATTCTGTTTGACAATCACAAATAAATTGCGAGTTATTGGGTAATTTCCACTACGAAAATCTTGAGCATTTAACTGGTTACGCTTACCAGGACATTCAGATGGAGGTATTAGGGGTTGTTGATAAGGTGCTACAAATTGACTGCTTGTCCGCCCGATTGGGAGAGATTTAATTGTACATTGGGGGACAATCTCTGGAGCCGAAGCGTAGTAAATTCCACCTGGAGTAGTGGCTATTTTTCTGATAGCTTCTGTCGTTGTCCCAATGTAACTAACATTGCTACCAAATTTATCTTTATTGAGGATATTTTCCACAAAAAATTCTACTGTTCCTCCTGCTTCTTTGCTACGAGATAAGGCTATAATAGGTAAATTCAATCCACCTACCTGTTGCCAATTAGTAATTTTGCCAGTGTAAATATCTTTGATTTGGGCAACACTTAAACCAGATACATTGAGTTGAGGGTGAACTGCGATGGCAATCCCATCAATTGCTACAGGAATTTCTTTGAGACTAAATCCTTTTTGTTGAGCTTGTGTGTTTTCTTCTGCTTTGATTGAACGAGATGATTGAGAAAAAGCTAGTTGATTATCTATCAACATCTTAATACCAGTTCCTGAGCCTGGTTTATCAAAAAGGGGTTGTGTGTATCGTAAAATAAACTGAGGGCAAATTGTTTGCAGTACTGAATCTACGTCTTTACGTATGGGAGACCAGGTGGTGCTTCCACCATAATTAAATGTGCCTTCAGGAATATTGGCTACATTACAACTAGGTGATGAATTTGGACTTTTGGATTTATCAACTAAGTTCTCAGAATTAGAACTATTAATTTTTGCCCAACGTTCCATTAAAAACCATAAGCCTCCAAAAATTAACCCACCGGTAATGATAAGAGATAAAAGCAGCCTAAGCGTTTCATTCTTGTGAGACATACTTGGTTTTGTTGATGTTAATTGTTTCTAAAGTATTGAAGATAATAGTTTATAAATAAGTTTAAATAACGTTGATATAGCGATAGTTACTAAGGCAGCAGCAACTGCTAAAATCACTATTTGCTGAATGGCAAGACCTCCCTGTAAGTAAGGCACAAAAAATATAATTGCCAAACTAATTGTGGGAATAATGAGCAGATCAAATTTTTCAATCCAGCGCTTAGTTTGACTAAAAATCAGACTTCCTAAAACCACAAAAGCAATAGCTAAAGTAATGATAGGGTTTTTGACTAAACTCAAAAGAGCGATCGCTATTAATGCTCCTTCAAAACCGCTAAAAGCCGCTCCAGCTAATAATTCCCAAGTTGCAAAAGCCGGTTGAACTGGTATTGGTTTTGGAGATGTTTGTGGTAAAGGTTGTTGTGGTAGAGGTTGTGGTAATACTGTTGGTGGAACTGAGGGAGCAAAAAGAGCTTCTAAAACTTCTTCGGCTGACTGAAAGCGTTGACTAGCAGCAGCCAGCAGCATTTTGTCTAAAATATCAGCTAATCGGGGGCTAACGGTGATTTGAGAACGCCATTTCCATTGATTAGTATAGGCATCAAATAGCTGATTTGCCTCTTGTCCTGTCATTAAAGTGATGAGAGTAACCGCAAAAGCATATAAATCCGTAGATGGAAAGACTTGACTTCCTGACATCTGTTCCGGTGGTGCAAATCCCATAGAATAGATTCCCGTGGAAGCAGCAGCACCAGCAGGGGCATTGGTAACTTGCTTAACTGCACCAAAATCCAACAAAAAGAGTTTACCATCCCGACGACGCATGATATTAGAGGGTTTAATATCTCTGTGAATAATGCCTCTGTCGTGAATAAACGTCAGCACTGGGAGAATTTCTCTGAGTATTTCTAGCGCTTGGACTTCAGAAAAATTGCCATTTTGAATTAATTCTTCTTCGAGATTTTGCCCATCAATATATTCTTGGACTAAATAAAAAAACTGGTTGGGCTGACTTGGTTGCAAGCTGGGAAGTGTGATAGTAAAAAAAGCAAATAGGTTAGGTATTTGCTTGTGTTCATTGCCTATTTCTTCTAAAGTTTCTGCTTCTTGTGTAAACAGAACTCTGGCCTTTTTTAAAGTTTCTTCGGTTAAATTGCCGACAGGCTGAAATTGCTTAACTACACATTGACGCATTTTCGGAGTATCTCGATCAATTGCCAGAAAAGCTGCGCCAAATCCTCCTTGTCCCAAAAGTTTAATCGGTAAATAGCGGTCACGCAAAATTAGTGGCATCCCACAGCTTGTACAGTATTTTTGCTGTGTAGTTTTTAAAGTTGTAATTTCATCTAAATCAGCAAAATGGTTTTTTGGGCGCGAACAATGTGGACGAGTGCAGTAAACTTCCATATTAGTTTTTAGTCATTAGTCATTAATTATTAGTGACTAGCACCGCTTTCTCGGATGCTCTGCGGTACTAGTCACTGTTAACCTTTGACAAAAAAATGTTCAGTCTGCGTCAGAAGAATTGAATTTGAGGGTATCCAATGTAGTTACCACTAAATCCTTTGGTGATAATTTTAACGTATCTTCATGCCATGTAGGAGTAGCAAACTGAGGTAAAATTTCCTGACTGAAGGCTTCTGCTGCTTTGGAACGATAACGATTGGGATTGACAATCAGCCATAGGGTTCGCTTGACAACTACACCTTCAATAGGGGTACGGTGTAGCACACCCATTTGTAATTCTTTAGCGATCGCAGAAGTAGAGACAAAGGCAGCCCCTAAACCAGATTGCACAGCATTTTTAATAGCTTCTATGGAATTTAGTTCCATTTCAAATTTAAAACGTCTGGTATCAATCTCACAGCGTGCTAACACCTGATCAATGACTTTGCGGATAGTAGATTGAGAATCGAGAGCAATGAATTGTAGTTTATATAGGTCTTCTTTTTGAATTGTTTCGAGTTTAGCAAAGGGATGGAATGTTGGCAAAATCAGCGCCAGTTCATCTTCTGCGTAAGGAACAATTTGCAAAGATTCCGCCAATTCACCGGGAATCTCTCCACCGATAATAGCTAAATCTACTTGTCCATTAGCCACACTCCAAGCCGTGCGGCGGGTAGAGTGGACGTGCAATTGCACTGCTACATCTGGATACTTTTGTCGGAACATTCCAATCATGCGCGGCAAAAGATAAGTGCCGGTAGTTTGAGAAGCCCCGACAATTAAAGTACCACCTTGGAGATTTTGTAAATCTTCGATCGCACGACAAGTTTCTTGGCACAGACTTAAGATTTTTTCTCCGTAGCTCAGGAGTAGATGCCCTGCTTCGGTTAATTGGGCGCGTCGTCCTCCCCGATCAAATAAGGGTACATCCAGTTGGCGTTCCAGGTTTTGTACTTGCAAACTGACTGCTGGTTGGGAGACATAAAGACTATCAGCGGCACGCTTGAAGCTCCCCTCTGCGGCGATCGCTTTGAGAATGCGTAACTGATCTAAAGTGAAAGGAAGGTCAGACATAAGGCTCAACCCACAAACTTTGAAAGGAGCGATTTTGGCAATAAATCAAGGTGAACAGCAATAAGCTGGGCATGATTTATTACAACTTCAACTGAGAGGCTGGACTTGGAAAAGACATTACCACAACATCTTGGCTAAAGTCCTCTTGTGTATAATCTGTTAAAGGTTAAGATGCTTACCAATACTAGCTTCTTTCATTTTGGATTCTTTAATTTTTAATTTTGAATTGAGTTGTGTCTATGATGCCGAATCCTTGGTTTACCTCCAGTCATTTTGTCATGCTGGGGTTACAGTTAGCTTTTGCGATCGCGCACAGTGGCGGCGCGGCTTTGCGTCCTTGGGCAGAAAAATACATCGGACCGAGGTTTTATCGCATTTTATTTGCATTAATCAGCTTACCCTTGGCGGTCATCTTAATTGTTTACTTTTTTAATCACCGTTATGATGGCTGGCAACTTTGGCAAGTGCAAGGTATACCAGGAATACAACCTCTCGTTTGGGTGCTGTCAGCGATTTCCTTTTTATTTTTATATCCTGCTACATTCAATCTACTAGAAATTGCGGCTATTCAAAAGCCCCAAGTTCATCTCTATGAGACCGGAATTATTCGTATTACCCGTCATCCACAAATGGTAGGACAAGTGATTTGGTGTGTTGCCCATACTCTCTGGATAGGCACTACCTTTACACTGGTGACATCATTCGGTTTGGTGCTACACCACTTATTTGGAGTTTGGCATGGTGATCGCCGCTTAAGCAACCGCTATGGAGAAGCCTTTGAAACGGTCAAACAGCGGACTTCAATTATTCCCTTTCAAGCTATTCTTGATGGTCGTCAATCTCTTAAATGGCAGGAATTCCTCCGCCCTGCCTATTTAGGGGTTGGAATTTTTGTGGCGTTGCTGTGGTGGTCGCACCCGCTGTTATTCGTAGCAACTAGTAGGTTGGGATGGTAGTTTTAAGTGATCCCCAATATAAACAGAAAATACCAATTTTATCCAAATTTGGACTTATCAATTACCACCAAATCAATGTAGGATGAAAGTAAATACCTGTCTGTGAGATTTTCCTCAGTCGGTTTGAGATTTTAGATTGGTAGTTGCTGGTCAAGTTACTTTCCTGGGAGGAAACGGCAATCAGGAGTTGAACAATAAAAAAAGCCACCGTGAATGTCGCGCTGGCTTTTTTGTCAGCAACGTCTTAAATGCGCTTAAATTTTGCTAATTTACACCTATTTTGAGCGCTAATATCAGCAAAAGCTGACTTGCCAATCTCCCATACTGGTAGTTACTTTGATATAAAAACCTTATAAATCAAGAGGCGTCATGGTGTTGTCGGTTAGTGAGCGGACATTTACTCAAGAAGTTTTAGAATCTCCAATTCCGGTTTTAGTTAATTTTGAGGCTCCTTGGTGTGGCTTGTGTCGCATCATCCATCCCCTGCTGTTGCAATTTCAAGCCCAATGCGGCGACGAAATTAAACTTGTGGGAGTTAACGCCGATCAAAATTTCAAGCTATCTACCACCTATAGACTGAAGTCACTACCTACTTTACTGTTGATTGAAAAAGGCATAGTCCGCCAACGTTTAGAAGGTTTTCGCAGTAGAGATGATTTACGTCTAGCTTTAGAAGAAATTAAACTCAACTACAGTAGTAGTCATAAAACTTACAATATTCCCAAAACCGCAGACTTGGAGTGCCGCACAGTGTAATTGGAGACCAGAGGCAGCTATGCATGAGGTGGAAGTTTTCTGGAATTTTGAATTTTGAATTTTGAATTGATTTGTCCCCAAATCTAAAACCATGCTTAACACCCCACCTAAAGCTCATTAGGTGGGGTATTTTATCATCTAGGGTGTGTGTCACAATTATTAACAGTTCCGACCTGGATCGTTGACTGTGGAAGAAACTTCTACAGCACTATCCTAACTTAGTCAAGAATTTTAAAAGTAGGCGTCAGTGATGGAAGTAATCTATCAGTATGCCTGGATGATTCCAGTATTACCTCTTTTGGGAGCAATGCTGGTCGGTCTAGGGCTAATCTCAATAAATCAGGTGACAAATCGCCTGCGACAGCTTAACGCTGTGGTAATTATCTCCCTGATGGGAGCAGCGATGGGATTGTCGTTGGCCTTGCTGTGGAGTCAATATCAAGGCCATGCGCCTTATCTCCGTACCTTTGAATGGGCATCAGCAGGCAATTTTCACCTGACAATGGGCTACACTATTGACCACCTGACAGCCTTAATGCTGGTGATTGTCACAACAGTAGCCTTCCTGGTCATGATTTACACTGATGGCTACATGGCGCATGACCCAGGTTATGTCCGGTTTTACGCCTATCTCAGCTTATTTGGTTCTTCAATGTTGGGTTTGGTGGTCAGCCCCAACCTGGTACAAATTTATATCTTCTGGGAATTGGTGGGGATGTGTTCCTACCTGCTAGTAGGATTTTGGTACGATCGCAAAGCCGCAGCAGATGCTTGTCAAAAGGCATTTGTCACAAACCGGGTGGGTGACTTCGGTCTACTCCTGGGCATTCTGGGGCTGTTCTGGGCGACAGGAAGCTTTGATTTCATGATTATGGGCGATCGCTTATCGGAACTGGTAGAAACCGGTTCTATTAGCAATTTCCTCGCTATCGTGTTAGCAATTCTCGTCTTCCTCGGTCCAGTTGCTAAATCTGCCCAATTCCCCCTCCATGTCTGGCTACCAGATGCAATGGAAGGTCCCACTCCCATTTCTGCCCTTATCCACGCGGCGACAATGGTGGCAGCAGGTGTATTCCTGATTGCTCGGATGTACCCTGTATTTGAACACGTTCCCGCAGCGATGAACGTGATCGCCTTTACTGGTGCATTTACAGCATTTTTGGGTGCTACTATCGCTATTACCCAAAACGACATCAAAAAGGGACTGGCTTACTCCACCATTTCCCAACTCGGTTACATGGTGATGGCTATGGGAGTAGGCGCTTACTCTGCTGGATTATTTCACCTCATGACCCACGCCTATTTTAAGGCGATGCTATTCCTGGGTTCAGGTTCGGTAATTCATGGCATGGAAGGCGTTGTTGGTCATGATGCGGTATTAGCGCAGGATATGCGCTTAATGGGCGGACTGCGGAAATATATGCCCGCCACCGGTATCACCTTCTTAATTGGTTGCTTGGCAATTTCCGGTATTCCTCCTTTTGCTGGTTTCTGGTCAAAAGATGAAATTCTCGGTGCGGCTTTTGCGGCTAACCCCTTCTTGTGGTTCATTGGGTGGGTGACTGCTGGGATTACCGCTTTTTATATGTTTAGAATGTATTTCTCGACATTTGAAGGCAAATTCCGGGGTAATGATGAGAAAATCAAAACCCAACTTAAGAATGCTGCGGCGGCGGTTGCTGAAAAATTAGGTGGAGTAGAATTAGCGCCTAATTTCGGTCCTGGGGCGATGAAAAAAGGCGAACTGGATAGTCACTCCCACGGACACAGCCATTCTCCCCATGAGTCTCCTTGGACGATGACTTTACCGTTGTTGGTGTTGGCTATTCCTTCGATGTTAATTGGTTTGATAGGTACTCCCTACGCCAATTATTTTGAGCAGTTTATCTACTCTCCTAACGAAAGTTTGGCTGAAGTAATGGAAAAAGCTGCGGAATTTGACCCCCATGAGTTTTACATTATGGCGGGTAGTTCTGTGGCTATTTCTGTTGTGGGTATTACTTTAGCTGTGCTGATGTATTTAGCCCGGAAAATTGACCCTGCTGCGATCGCTTCCAAAATCAAACCTTTGTATGAATTATCGTTGAACAAATGGTATTTTGACGATATTTATCACCGTGTGTTTGTCCTTGGTTTGCGTCGTGTTGCTAGACAAGTAATGGAAGTTGATTTCCGCGTTGTTGATGGTGCGGTTAATTTGACTGGTTTCTTTACTCTTGTTAGTGGTGAAGGTCTGAAATACCTGGAAAGCGGTCGGGTTCAATTCTATGCCTTGATAGTTTTTGGGGCTGTTTTGGGCTTGGTGATTGTTTTTGGTGTTACCTGATTTTAATGGGGGCGGTTTGTCCGCCCCTGGATTATTTTTTTGCACGCAGAGGCGCGGAGGACGCAGAGTTTTTCTCACGCAAAGGCGCAAAGACGCAAAGTAAGAATACAAAAGTGCGATATATTCAATATTGGGTAATATTTGATATACTTTTAGAGTTAAACAAGTAACCGTTAATACTCCTTAACGATATGGATGACCTTAAATATTTATTAAATAGTGCATCGTTTGACGAGAGAAAAGCTTTAGCAGATATTCTCAAAGCTAAAGAACCAACAGTTGACCGTATTATTGATCGTCTATGCGAAAAGAGTCAAGATACTGCAAGTTATATATTTAATGAAATATTTGATGATCATCCAAGTTATCAAAAAATAGTTAGACGTGCTGCTAAAAAGTTAAAAATCAAATGTGATAAATATGAATCTGCTAGTGTCATGGAAATCAAAATTGCACAGAAGGTAATAGAAACGATGTGGGAGAACATGACACCTGAGCAAAAACGACAAATGGAAGAACAGTTACGAAAAACAGCATCAGAATTTGATAAAGGAAGTGAACTTTTAGGAAGTAGTAGTATTTTTCTTGCTTTGACTGGTGCTAAGTTGTCTGGTTTTGGTATTTATTTACTAGCTTCAACAACACTTGGCTCACTTAGCGGAATGATAGGAATTACTTTACCTTTTGTTGTTTATACAACAATGTCACGTACTATAGCTCTCGTTCTCGGCCCAGTTGGTTGGATAGGTGCAGGATTATTTACAATATGGCAGTTAACCGAACCTAGTTATAAAAGAGTTATTCCAGCTATTGTTTATATTTGCGCTCTTAGAGCAAGGCTGGATGGTGGTTTCGCTTAATTATTTTTTCTGGTATAAGAGTTTTTTGTATATGTGATTTTCCTAATGCTGACCAATAAATGGTGCGTTAACCAAGTGTAACGCACCTTACCTGCCTATAGATCGCCCATACACAACAAATTAGTTTTTATATTTTTAACTTTTTCTAAATCTTCTAGATATTCATCCCACATTTCTTTCTTAATCTCTACTCCATATTGAAAAATAAAATCATTATTGCCAGATGCAATCCGCATTTTTTTCACACAGTGACTCAATCTTTTTCCCTGAAACAATGAACGATAAAAGGTGATATAAGCTACGGCACAATCAGCATAGCTCACTACTTTTCTATTACCTACAATTGCAAAGAAAGGTGGTTCACCATCATTATTCTTGTCCATTATTCTAGCAGTGAATCCTTGACAAGTAGACATACAAACAATCAGCCCTCCATTCATATATTGTTTCAATGGAAGGAGTAGTTGGTATAATTGACCCCATTGTATATATTCTTTGTTAAGCTTTATACCATCTTGATCGCCATGCATAGTTAAGTGAAGAATAGGAAATTTATTCAATTGATTACAAGCTTTTTCTAGACCTGAACCGAGCGCAATTTCCAGTGTTTGTAAGTCAGAAACAAAATTATATTTATAAGGAATATCATTATACTTAAAGGCTCTGCTTAAATAGCGTCCTTCCACCACATTCTTATCAAGGTCATTATTTGAAGGTGATTCTATGATGTAAACGAATCCGTTTTTGTAATCTATGTCAGACATCTGTTTACCATAAATAACGTTAACTCATCCTACTCTAGATAGAAAAAGTAAACTTGACATCGTAAAAACCGAACATTTGTAATCGTTTTTACCGAAAATTTCTGTAAAAATCTTAATTTTACTCAAAAAAGGACAAACAAAACGCCTATCCTCAAAGTTAACTAATTATCAAGTTACAAAAATATAACCCGATGCAAAATCAGTAAACTGTCTCATATAAGGTGGCTTAAAACCTAAAACTATATCCGTTTTTGGTACTCCCAAATCTACCAACTCACTAGCCACCCCTTCCTCTGTAAAATCCCTCTGAATCCAAATTTTTCCATCTCTAATATCTACATGAATAATTGTCCCATAAACGTAACTCACATTAATTCATGAGATTAAATCTAATCAATTTTGGTGCGTTACGCAACGCTTACACACCCTACTGTCAAATATGATATTACCAATATATCATCTACCAAGTCCACAATGACCAAAAAACAAGAAAGATCAGATCAAGATAGTCCCTGGAAAGAAATATTAGAAGCATATCTTCCCCAAGCTATCGAATTTTTCTTCCCAGAAACATCTGCATTAATTGACTGGAATAAACCCTATGAATTTCTCGATAAGGAATTTCAACAAATATCCCGTAATGCAGAACAAGGAAGAAGATACGCTGATAAATTAGTTAAAGTGTTCGCTAAAAAAGGTGGCGAAATTTGGCTATTTATCCATTTGGAAGTACAAGGTACATCAGAAGACATCTTTCCTCAAAGGATGTTTACCTATAACTTTCGCATTTTTGACCGTTTTGGTAAACCTGCCATTAGTTTAGCAATTTTATGTGATACCGATCCCAAATGGCGACCGACGGTATATAGTTATAATTATCCTCACACCAAGTTAAACTTTGAGTTTGGGATAGTTAAATTATTAGACTATCAAAATCGCTGGGAAGAGTTGGAAAGGAGTAATAACCCTTTTGCTATAGTGGTAATGGCACATCTCAAAACCCAAGCAACCACTAAAAAACCACAGGAACGGAAAAACTGGAAATTTCAACTCATTAGAAGACTGTATGAACGCGGTTTACAGGAAAAAGATATCCGCAACCTTTACCGCTTTATAGATTGGGTAATGTTATTACCAAAACCATTAGAAAGGGAATTTTGGCAAGATTTTAAAGCGTTTGAACAGGAGATCACTATGACTTATGTTACCACCGGTGAACGCATTGGTTATGAAAGAGGTGAGCAAAATTTAGTTTTGAAACAACTTAAAAAACGTTTCGGAGAAATTTCAGAAGATATTCAGCAAGTAATTACTGAATTATCTATTGATCAGTTAGAATCTCTGGGAGAAGCTTTATTAGATTTTACTTCTGTTGATGATTTAATCAACTGGTTGCAACAAAATCAGGAGCAATAAATAATAGTGTTGAGGTAGAGGATTAATGTTTTTCTGCATTTCATTCTACCCAACACATCAGGATTTTAGATAAAAAGCGCATCACCAAATTACCTCACGTCCTGGAACATAATCACGGACATTTACCCAAACTTCATCAGGGTTGATTTCTATTTCTTCATCTATTAATTCTTGTCGGAATTGTTCTATAGATTCCGAAAGATTTGGTTCTTTAGCAATTGGTTTTGCAAGTCCTTCCGCAATTTCTCTTTTAGCACGTTGAGCAGATGCAATCAATTTATTTTGACTTTTCTTAAATGAATTATCCCATTTCAGTTCATCTTGCAAATCTGCCAAATATTCTCTCAGATGTTCTGCAACTTGTTCTTGTACATCTTCAGATAAAGATTCCATCATTTTAACTACAGTGGTAATTGCTGGAGATGACATAATCTAATTTCCTTTTAAACTTTACCAGTTTATTCTACTAAAAATAACTCAATCAAAATAATGAACAATACTAATTCCAAACAGTCAGATATCACAGATAACGAAATGCTTCCAGAATAAGATTTTACAGGTGGTGTAAGTGGAAAACATTACCAAGCTTATAGTCGAGGATATACTGTGAAAATTCATCAAGCTGATGGTACAGAAATTGTATAATATTTAACTCTGGAAAAAGATCATCTTGTAAATCCTTTAATCCTGGACATCCTGATTCTGACAAATTTGCCATTTAATGTCGTACAGATGCCATAATTGCTCAATTTGAGCCAATTGGCGGGCAGTTTACCTGGCAGATACACAACAAGAAGAGGTCTATTGCTGCATCTGGGATGGTCGGGTATTGTCAATTTAATTAAATCAACCTAACAATGAGGAGAAAATTGCCAAAAAGCTGTTAGTTAATAACTAGTGACTTTTTGCCAAACAAGATTTTAATTGCAGACTGATTGTGATGAATATAGCTAATTTCCCGTGGCTGACGACGATTATTTTGTTCCCAATAGCCGCGTCACTACTACTTCCTATCATCCCAGATAAAGACGGCAAAACAGTGCGCTGGTATTCCCTCATCGTTGGGTTGATAGATTTCGCACTGATTGTTTACGCTTTTTGTACTGGGTACGATTTCTCCAATCCCGATTTGCAACTGGTGGAGAGTTACCCCTGGGTTCCGCAACTCGGTTTGAATTGGTCAGTAGGGGCAGATGGCTTGTCTATGCCCCTAATTCTGTTGACTGGATTCATTACCACCTTGGCGGTTTTAGCAGCTTGGCCAGTCACCTTCAAGCCGAAATTATTTTTCTTCTTGATTCTGGCAATGTATGGCGGTCAAATCGCTGTGTTCGCTGTCCAGGATATGTTGTTATTTTTCCTGGTGTGGGAATTGGAACTTGTACCGATATACTTCCTGCTGTCGATTTGGGGCGGTAAAAAACGCCAATATGCAGCAACTAAGTTTATTTTATACACTGCTGGCGGTTCGCTGTTTATTTTGCTGTCTTCCTTGACAATGGGATTTTATGGCGATACAGTGACTTTCGATATGCGATCGCTCGCATTGAAAGATTTTGGACTAAATTTACAACTTTTACTGTACGCTGGCTTCCTCATTGCCTACGCTGTGAAGTTGCCCATCATTCCTTTGCATACCTGGCTACCAGATGCCCACGGTGAAGCTACAGCCCCCGTGCATATGTTACTAGCAGGTATTTTGCTGAAAATGGGTGGTTATGCCTTAATTCGCATGAATGCCCAAATGCTACCTGATGCCCACGCTTATGTTGCACCTGCGTTGGTAATTTTGGGGGTAGTAAATATCATCTACGCTGCGTTAACTTCCTTTGCCCAGAGGAACTTAAAACGGAAAATTGCCTACTCTTCAATTTCTCACATGGGCTTTGTTCTTATTGGTATTGCCTCTTTCACCGATTTGGGTTTGAGTGGGGCAGTTTTACAAATGGTTTCTCACGGCTTAATTGGGGCAAGTTTGTTCTTTTTAGTCGGTGCAACTTACGACCGAACACACACCTTAATGTTAGATGAAATGGGTGGTGTCGGTAAAAGAATGCGGAAGATTTTCGCTATGTTTACAACTTGTTCAATGGCATCTTTAGCATTGCCGGGAATGAGTGGTTTTGTAGCGGAATTAATGGTATTCGTTGGCTTTGCTACTAGCGATGCTTATAACCCGACATTCAAAGTCATTGTCATTTTCTTGATGGCAGTTGGTGTGATTTTAACGCCAATTTATCTACTTTCAATGTTGCGAGAAATTTTCTACGGTCAAGAAAACGAAGAGTTAGTTTCTCACCAAGCTTTGATTGATGCTGAACCCCGTGAAGTCTTTATCATTGCTTGTTTGTTGATTCCCATTATCGGGATTGGTTTTTATCCCAAGTTGCTAACACAAATGTACGATGCTACAACTGTACAATTGACTGCAAGATTGCGTGATTCTGTACCAACTTTGACGGCTCAAAAAGAAGTAGAGCAAGTTTCTTTAAGTGCGCCAATAATTGGTAATTAATTCGTAATTACAAATACGAGTTATGATGAGGGTGGGTTTGATACCTGCCCTTTTTTCAGCCTTTTTATCTCACGCAAAGGCGCAAAGACGCAAAGAAGGAAAGTAAGAGTTTTGGCAGGAATTATAACTGAGATAATAGCTTGTCATAATCTGCATGAGTACCAATCCAAAACCAGATGATACCGCTTTCGTTTCGCACACCTACAGCACGATAATTTTTACTAACACGAGCAGAATAAATAGGTAAGTTGGGATGCACTGACTTAAAACGTAGGCTAGGATGCCAGATATCTTCTTTAAACTGTCGATAAGCTGCGCGTGCTTGTTGCTGAACCTGCTGTGGAAGTTCAGCGTATAAGTTGCGAAACTGAGCATTTGTTCTAGATTTCACAGGTTTTCTGGATCTAATTCTTGAGTTTTACCTGCTTTATCTTCTGCTAATGCTGCTGCTGCAAGTTGAGCAAGTACATCGTGAGATTTGGCAAATGCTTTATCCCAAATAACTTCTTCTTCTAGTTCTTCAATAATAAGTAAAGCAATTCTATCTTGTTCAGTTTCAGAAAGTTGCTTTATTTGTGCGATCGCTTGTTCAAGTAACTGAGTCATTGCTGTAAAGCTGCTGTGAATAAGGCTTGTTAACTATTGTACTGTCGTTTTTTGGTGCATTAGCTAAAGCTTATCGGAGATATCGCTTTTTTGTTTCGCGCAAAGTCGCAAAGGAGCAAATAATTAGAAAATAAGGGTTTTAGTAAGTGATATCTGTCGTAAATTAAGAATATCGCTTTTTTTCAGTTTACCGATATGCGATCGCTAGATTAAACCAGTCGTTCAGCTAATAGCGGTTTTAAAATTCTAATTGTTTCCACTAGCCTCGTTTGGCTGGACAGGGTTATTAATTTCAGAGGTAGTTGGAGGACTGGGATTAGGAGGAGGTGTTTGTGGTTCTTTGGGAGGTTGTGGACGCAACTTCTCAAGTCCATTCCAACTTTTTTCGCCTACATGTATGTGATACTGTTTATTAAGTTGTCTTTCTAGATTCATACTTACTTTTTTCTCATTGAGGTTAATTTTTGCTGAACTAATTCCAATTATAACCACCAATATCATACCAAATATAAAACTAATTTCCGCAATCTTATCTAGAAATTCTAAACCCTTATCTTGAGTTTCAGATTCAACAAGCATTTTTTCAATGTGTGAAGCATTTCTATCTAGAATGCAAATAACAGCGATTACTGTAATCAAAAAGAATAAAAGGGCAAAACCGAAGAGTGCCATTTGCCATAAATTTGAAACTCCAACCGTCCTTAGTAAAGTAACCAGTAATCCAATAGCAGTAGATGATAATCCCAACAGTTGTTTATCACGTTCAATTCTAGTGTTAAGCCAAGCACTAATCATAGCACTGTAGAATGCCCTATCTTTTGCTTCGTATTCTTCTTTATTTAAACTCTCCATAAAATCGAGTAAAACAGTTTAACTGCACAATAAACATCTCCGGTAAAGATTGTAGAGACGTTCCATGGAACGTCTCTACAAGGGTTTCAAGTCATGCATATTTGATTTTCGGAGATGTCTATTGTATAAATACTAAGATTTAGACATTTATAATTGTATAGATAAAAGTAATAAGGTTATCCAGTTTGTTTAGTTAGCTCTAAACAAACCATAACTTTATGTCCTATGTGAGAATTCTCGATCTTCCACATGATATGCTCTACTATTTTAACTTGGAATGTCTCATCTTTTTTAAGTTCTGTATACCAGCAATTTAGAAGTTGATGATTGAAATAGTCACCTACTGAAAAATTTTGGAATGGGGAATGGCTAGAGAATGCAAGCGATACATCATTGACAAAAGAGTTTTCGTAAATTTCCAGATGGTATTGAATTGGTAAAAAATCCATAGACTATTATTTTTAGTATGTAGTAAATATACAATTTAATACATAAATACTAAATTTCGCAATAGCCTTTTTGCAAAACTTCTCATTTTTACGTTTCTCTCTTTGCCCCTTTGCGCCTTTGCGCGAAACACAATCCTAAAAATCCTCATCATCAATAAAAAACTCCGCCTCCTCATCAACCCTAGATTTCGACGCACCCAACCCCCAAAAAGGCTGTAAAACCGCCACACCAATTAAACCCACAGCCACACAAAAAGCCAACACCAAACCAAAAGGAATTTGAATTGATTGAAACACCAAAAACCGTAAAGATACAGGCGTAGCATTCTGCACCGAAATCAGTGCGATCGCAATTACCCAAACAGCTATAACTATAGATATTAATAAATTCACAAAATTTTTCATAATTTTATATATAAAAAAGGAGTCAGGAGTCAGGAGTCAGAAGTTCAATAATATATTTCTAGTCGGTTTTAACCGACTTTTGCTTTTAGACAGGGAATTTATTCCCTGGCTATCTATTATTCTGTCACCTGTCCCCTGTCACCTGTCCCCTATTACCTATCCTAACTTAGCAATTTCACTCTCCATAAATTGAGCAATCTGACTAAGTTTTTCCGGTGAGTTAGTTTCCATATACACCCTCACCAAAGGTTCTGTACCAGAAGGACGCAGCAACACCCAGCTACCCTCTTCTAAATACAATTTAATCCCATCCTTCCGTCCGACTTCCTTCACCTTAATTCCCGCCACTACTGAAGGCGGATTTTTGGTGTAAGAATCAATCACAGCATTTTTGTGAGACTCGGTAAGGTGTAAATCCAAGCGATTGTTATACAGCGGACCATCAGCTTCTGCGATCGCTTCCTGAACCAATTGACTCAGAGGCTTACCCTCATAAGCAATAGCCTCAGCCACCAGCATATCGGCGAGAACGCCATCCTTTTCAGGAATATGACCAATGATACTCAAACCGCCCGATTCTTCTCCACCAATCAAAACAGCGGTTTCCCGCATCTTCTCACCGATGTATTTAAAGCCCACAGCAGTTTCATAAATTTGCAGACCATATTTAGCCGCAAAATTATCTAACAAGTGCGTAGTTGCCACCGTCCGCACAATTGCGCCGCTTTTACCCTTGTTTTTTATCAAATGCCGTGCTAGAACTAACAGCACTGTATTGGGAGTGAGGACATTACCTTGTTCATCGACAATACCAAAGCGATCGCTATCGCCATCTGTCGCTAGACCTAAATCCGCCTTATCAGCGCGGACAGCATCCACCAATTCAACTAATTGTTCCCCTTTCGGTTCTGGCATCCCGCCACCAAAAAGTACATCCCGCCAATCGTGGAAACTTTCTAACTGGCAACCGCATTGTTGCAAAACTTCATCTAAATAACCGCGAGAAGTAGAATAAAGGGCATCATACTTGACCTTTAAATTCGCGCTTTTGATTCTTTCTACATCCAGTAAAGTGTAGATAAAATTCAAATAATCAGGCTTCGGATCAAAAGTAGAAATTGTACCTGATGGATTACTTCCGGGCAACTCATCAGATGCACTCTCTATATTTGCCACAATAGTATCAGTAATTTCTGGAGTGGCAGGCCCCGCATAATCGGGGATATATTTAATCCCACAATAAGGTGCAGGATTATGACTAGCAGTAAACATCAAAGCCCCTGCGGAATTCAAATGACGGGCGTTGTAGGCAATTACCGGAGTCGGACAATCCCGATCAGTAATTTTCACATTCCACCCTAAATCAGCCAGAACTGCGGCAGATGTTCGGGCAAACTCATCAGCTAAAAACCTTGTATCGTAGGCGATTAAAACTGGTCTGTCTTTACTGTAGGCAGTTTCCAGGTAACTAGCTATTGCCCTGGTTACTTTCCGCACATTGGGAAAAGTAAAATCATCAGCAATAATGCCGCGCCAACCATCAGTACCAAATTTTATCTTGCTGGAATTGCTACTGTTGCTCATTTTGCCACTTTCTCCCCTGCATCATCTTTACTATTAGGAAGCATCCCGCAAAGCGTGTGTAGCCGCAAGTATCCCAATCGTATTTTCTCTCACTCTCCCTGAGCAATGTCAACCCCCGATAGACCTTTTGCCAGTTATCACCTTTGGTCTTTAGTTGCCCCAGCGACAGGGCAAGAACGTTGGCATTGCCAAATGAGGCGTGGATTTATTAAAGCGCGGCAACACGAACCACAGGTAAAAGCTTTGTTAGCCCAAGCCACACCACCCCAACGAATTGGTATACTAGCCCAAAAAGGTGTTTATGAGTTTCATCATCATCGACATTTGTTAACTCAGTCTGATGGTGTAGAAAAAGTTGCCCAGTTACTGAAATTAAGCAATTTCACTTTTCAAGTCAAGCAAAGAGTACTACAAATCTTACAAAAATATCAAAAATCACCCTTGCTGTTGGGTAAAAGAATTATCCAATTAACCCCAGGTGATGAAGGATTTCCTAAACCAATTGTCATTGAACAGGAAAACTATTGTTTTCGCTTATATGCAGCTATGGATTGTGTGTTTATCGAGTCTGATAGCACCTTACATATTTTAGATTTTAAAACTGGTAAATCGGCTTTTGATAAACGACAAGCATTAGTTTATTTACTCGCAGCACGTTATCTTTATCCCGGAAAAACGGCTGTAGCCTCATTTTATAATTTGGAAGTTTGCCAAAAATCTGATTTAATTACTATTAATAATAATGAATTAGCATCGATTGAATCAGAGTTAGCTAATATAGCCCACCAACATCAACTAGATTTACAAAAATATCAAGCCGGCAGCAGTAATTTTAGTAAAATATTTCCACCCAATCCCGGTAATCACTGCCGATTTTGTCCATTTAACTCAATTTGCGAATTTTCTGATTTTAAGCCTGCAAAATTACAGGCAATGCCAATTACTAAAAATCGCAGTTAATTAGGGTTTGCTGTATCCCTTACGGGAGCCGTTAGGCATATAAAACTAAAACCTTTACCAGTTAAGGCTTTTAAAGCTATTCAAAGTGATAATAGTGCAAGGAATAAGCCTTGATCATATCAAAACTAATGCACCTGATCGGGTTCTGGATTATTCTAACTTCTTTTCTTACCTCTTCCTTCTTACCTCTTCCTTCTTCCCTCTTCCCTCTTTCTTCTGACTCCTGACTCCTGACTCCTGACTCCTATCCCTATTGAACCCGTTAATCGCTGAAAATTAACAGAATTGCTTAAAAAATGATAAATCAATATTACCAAAATGAATACTCATGGCAATATTCAATTGTTCTAAAGTTCCCACAAACCAACCAATACCATCGTTAGTAGCAGATTCATAGTGGTTAAACAAAATTGCAAATCTTTTTTCTAAATATGGTTTGACTTTACGACAAATAAGTACCACTTTTAGCAGCAACCCAATGGTGGGTAACGTACCTTGATTACTGACCAAATCTAAGAAGATCGAATGTTGCGGATCTGTTTGGCTGTTGACAACTAAAAAGTTGAGTAAGTGACTGCAAGTTCTGACTATTAAAAAATCTGTGAGATTTTGATCATCAGCTTGCGGTAATGTATTTTGTAAATGGGAGTATAAGCGCCGATTAAATTGACGTTTACCATATTGTCCATCCACAGATGATATTAGATATTCATATAAATCATCTTTAAAACTATGGAATTTGGCAGTTTGACTGCTATGGTTTAAAAATTTTTGCGCTTTTTCTTGATAAGTGCAGTCACCTTCAGCATTACCAATGAATTGCTTTAAGGTGCTATAAAGCTCCCGATCACTCAACAATGTAGGATTATTAATGGGGCGTAAAATCCGATTTACCTGAGATGGCGAAGTTTTTGTAATGATATTAACCTGACGTACTTTATAAGTTACATATTGTGACAAATCAATTTCAAATTTTTTCTGCACCTGCTTCTGAAAATGTATGATTGTTTCTTTTTGTTCCAAAGTAGCGTCTTCGCTAATTAAACAATGTTCATACAAGTAGGGATAGCGACGAATCAAAGTCATTAAGGGCTGACTATTTTTGTGACTATCCCATTTAGGGGTTTGATTAACTATTTGCGTAAAGCGACGTAAAATTACATATTGGTCACTTTCTGAAAAAATCTGTACTAGTTCACGCAAGCGCCTAATTTCTCGCAAGCGAAAACTACCTACTCCTATCCTATGAGATCGAGATTCAAACAATTCGATCAGTTCCGCAATAGCGCCATGCGACTGCGGTTGCATATACCAACGATTAATTAAAATGTGGCAACAACGGTTGAGGAAAAATTTAAAATCTTCTGTTGCTGTTTTAGAGCCTGTAATTTTGTCTAAAATGGAGATAATTTCTGGCTCAGGATAATTCGCACGTTCAATAAATAGACAGCGAAAGCGCTCAATCATTTGGCTGGGAGATTCCATTTGCACCAAATGAAGTAAATGTTGATATACTAACTGTTCTTCTTGATAACTGTCATGATAGTTGTGAAGGTACTCCAGTCTACCACCTGGCATTTTTGCTGAAGGTGTTTGCTCCACAGTTGTTTCAGATTCAGAACTAATCCAATTGTTCACCTGTTCTTACCGTTTACAAACGTCCTTAAGTTAGTTTTCATACTTTGAACTTTCCTTGTCAACCGTATAAAACCGGAATTCAAAATGATCAAAATACTTTCTTCTCAATATTTTTAGGGAAGAATCTTATATGAATATCTTACAGTAGATTCCGGAATATTACTTAGTAGTAAAATAAAGTGAACATAAATCTTACGCTTCTGAGCGTAAAGTTTTGATTAAGACAGGTAGAGAAATTGGGGCAAAGGGGGACTGTGGGGTAAATTCAAAAATGCTTTTACCTAATCCGATCCAAAAAAGCTAACTAATGCTAACAATAGCCTGCTTTTTCTTCCTGCTTCTTCAGTTCGACAGGCTCACTGACCACTGCTCTCACTGATCTCCTAGAAGTGTCGGCACTATCTAGTCCACAGGCTCACCTGTCTGACGAACAGGCAGGCACGGTCAATCTGACCGCTTCTTGTTTCAAGTTAATCGCAGCATTTAAATCTCTGTCACTCTCAAAGCCGCATTTAATGGCTTACGCCACGCTGCGCGAACACATTTAAACACTCTTTGAGACAATGACAGAGATGATTTTTTCTCACCACAACTAGAGCAAGTTTTACTACTAGGATAAAATCTATCCACAATTACTAACTTACTGCCATAGAGTTGTGTTTTATATTCTAGCTGCCTTCTAAATTCATAAAAGCCCATATCAGCAAGAGCTTTTGATAATTTCCCATTGGCTAACATCCCGGATACATTCAAATCTTCTATGCCTATAACCGCGTGGTTTTTGCTGATATAAGTGGTAATTTTATGTAATGTATCTTTTCTGATGTTAGCTATTTTTTGGTGTAATCTTGCTATTTTGAAAGTGGCTTTTCTATAATTATTTGAACCTACTTGTTTATGACGGTTCAAATATTGCATTCTTGCCAATTTAGACTCATACTTTTTATAGCTTCTTACTCCATCATATATTTCTCCTGTGGATAGTGTGGCTAGATGATTTATTCCTAAGTCTACTCCTATAAACTCTTGTTGTTTCGGTGTTTCACTGGTTTCTACTTCTATTTTCCACGAGATAAACCACTTATCAGCTTGTTTACTTATGGTGACTGATTTCGGTTTATATCCTGTAGGTAGGAGTTCATAAGTTTTTAGCCAGCCAATTACGGGAACTTTTATCTTTCTATAGACAATGTGAATTGCACCATCTAAGGTGAAAGAATCATGTCTCCCTTTTTTCTTAAACTTAGGAAAGCCAAAACTTTTTTTGAAGAAAGCTTTAAAAGCATCTGATAGATATCGTAGTGCGTATTGGGGAGCGCATTTCGATACTTGATAATACCAAGGATGGGTAGATTTGATGGCTGCTACTAACCATTTATGTAAATCTATTGCTGTAGGAAATTTGATTTTGTGAGACAGCGCTGCAGGAGGGTCTCCCTCCGTAGGCGACTGCGAACCCGAAGGGTCTGACTGGTGAAGTTTGTTGTGTAATAATACCTGTTGACATAGTGCTAAACCAGAATTCCAAGCGTGTCTAGCTACTCCTGCGTGTTGCGCTAGTAGTAGTCGTTTTTGCTTGTTAACTTTGAGTTGAGTCTTGAATCCTAGTAGCATACAGGTATTTTACTGGTAATTCTGTCATCAAGAGTAGACACAGGAAATTTTGAGCCAATGTGAGTATTTGTTAGCTTCTGTTAAGAAAACAGTAACTAGCTAATAACCCTCATTGCAAACTACAAGTTCCCAATTCTCGATTCCTCAGTTAAAAAGGCGCTAATTCTTTAAGAATTGTAAACCGAATATGATTTATCGCCAACTCGCCAATAGAAATATCTTCCTTAGATAAGCGACTGCCGTTACTGATCAAGGTTTCAAAGGTAACACCTTTGCCAATTTCAATATGATACCAGCATAAGCCCATAAAGAAGCGCGTGGGATAAGGGCCTGCATCACCCACGTCATCAGGATTAGATTCCATTGGCACCCAGCCAAAATTAGGGATATAGAACTCTAGCCAAACATGATTAAAGTCAGGTTGTAGAGGAACACCTTGCTGTTCTCCATAGGGAGGGCATTTATATCTACCTACAGTGCGACAAAGAATTCCATTCAAACGGCACAAAGCCAGTAATACACCTACGTATTCGCCACAAGAACCAATACCGCGTTCTAAAACTACATCAGGCGTGTCAATGTATGGCTTAATTCCATAGGATAACTCATCATAGACGTAGTTACGGATGCTGTACATTTTCCGTAACATATTAGTTTCTGAACCAACTGCTTCACGAGCAGCACGACGGACAGTAGGCGTTTCCATAGCTAAATCATCATCATCGACCAAGTAGCGTTCTTGGAATTCTGGTGTAGGTTCAGGAAGTCCTTCTACATCTTTAGGTGTGATGCGATACTTAATTCCTCGGACTTCTAAAAGTGCTTTCCAGCCAAATATATGCCGTTCACCTGGAGTCAGGGAATCAAACTTAAATACTGCTACCCGTTGCCCGTCAATGATTTCTTCTGTGAAGGGTAAACCAATCGGTTCAATTTGCTTGAGCTTTTGGCGTTCAGTTTCTGAAGGTAGGGCGATACGCCATTCTACATTGGGTAAATAAACCTCGTCGAGGGGTGCAATTTCCTCAACATAGGACATTTCTATAAGATAACCATTAGAGAGGGCGTAGCGCTTATCTGGCTGATAATGATAATACAGGGGATGAATAAAAGTCATATCCCGATAGGTTAACTCATGACAAGGGTCAGCATTGGGATTATCGCGAATATAAGGCTCCTCAGTGGCATAGGCAATGTAGAGATTTTCCTGTGTCGTATCGTTATTTCTATGTACTGCTATTCCAGTAGGAGATGCAAAAGGTGTCAGCACACTGAATCGAATTTCCCCAGTTGCCCTATCCATAGAATAAACACTTTGTTCTGTGCGATCGCAAACCCACAGAGTTTCCTGAGTTACGGCCAAATTTTCTATGCCCACACCAGGTGCATGAAACCTAGTAATTTCTTTGCGTGTCTCCCGGTCAAAGACTAAAATACAGCCAAGTCTTTGACAACTGACATAAACAGTTGATTCCCAAACAGCAACGCCATCGGCAGTATAAGGTAAAGTAACAAAATGCTCCAAACCTAAAGAGGAAAGTTTACACAGATAAACGCTATTATCACGGCTAACCCACAGAGTATCTTCCCACACGGCTAAACCCGTAACTTCAGTAAACTCCTTAACTTGGTGAGGATTGAGGATTGTACTGTTATCAGAGATGGGGTCAATCTCTAATAAATGTCCTTTGATCGTGTCGATGGCAATCAGTCTATCTTTGATGAAAGCAATGCCATATAAAGTAGCAGCAGTAAGCGGTCGGATTGTTTTTTGGCCAAACATCTGGCTAACAGTCAAACTAGGGAGTGCAAAACTCATATTATTAGTCATTAGTCATTGGTCATTAGTCATTAGTCATTGGTCATTGGTCATTAGTCATTAGTAAAAGGCAACAGGCAACAGGCAACAGGCAACAGGCAACAGATTATTCTCTGCGTCAGAGCTTAAGCGCGTCCTCTTCCGCGTCCCCGCATCCCCAATGTAACTTTAGTTGATGGAATTCCTGCCATCACTAAATTATGATCGAATTTTGTAACCATTTCCTGTGACTTACACGATGTCTGCTCATTCTTTACCTGAAGGTGCCGCTGCTTGGCATAATTTAGAAGTTGATAAAGCGCTAGACCTGCTCGATAGTAACGTAGACAGTGGGTTAACACCGCAAGAGATTCAACAAAGGTTGCAAAAATACGGACCTAACGAACTAGAAGAACATGGCGGTCGAAGCGCTTGGGAGATTCTTCTAGATCAGTTCAAGAACATCATGTTGTTGATGTTGATAGGTGTAGCCCTGATTTCTGGTTTTTTAGATTTTTGGGCGTTACGAGAAGGCACATTAAAACCTGGTGAAGTGCCATTCAAAGACACAATTGCGATTATGGCGATTGTTATCCTCAATGGTATCCTGGGCTATGTGCAGGAAAGCCGTGCTGAACAAGCCTTGGCGGCTTTGAAAAAAATGACCTCTCCTTTAGTGAGAGTCATTCGCGGGAGCAAACTAGTAGAAATTGCAGCCAAGGAATTAGTCCCTGGGGATGTGATGCTGCTGGAAGCTGGTATGCAAATAGCGGCTGATGGACGCTTAATCGAACAGTCTAATTTACAAGTGCGGGAGTCGGCACTAACGGGTGAAGCCGAAGCTGTGAATAAGCAGGCAAATCTCACATTACCAGAAGAAACATCTTTAGGCGATCGCCTGAATGTAGTCTATCAAGGAACGGAAGTTGTTCAAGGACGCGCCAAGGTTCTCGTCACTAAAACCGGGATGCAAACTGAACTGGGCAAAATTGCCACTATGTTGCAGTCGGTGGAAAGTGAACCTACTCCATTACAGCAGCGAATGACCCAACTGGGTAATGTTCTGGTAACTGGTTCTTTGATTTTGGTTTTGATTGTAGTTGTCGGTGGTGTTATTCAAGCCAGAGGCTTCAGCAACCTACAAGATCTTTTAGAAGTTTCTTTGAGTATGGCAGTGGCTGTAGTCCCAGAAGGTTTACCAGCGGTAATTACCGTCACCTTAGCACTGGGAACTCAGCGCATGGTGCGCCACAATGCTTTAATTCGTAAATTACCAGCAGTAGAAACACTAGGGTCTGTCACCACCATTTGTTCTGATAAAACCGGTACTCTGACTCAAAACAAAATGGTAGTGCAGTCAGTGTACATGAATCAGCAAAATTTCCGTGTTACGGGAGAAGGTTATGCTCCCAATGGAGATTTTCAGTTAAATGGACAAAAAGTGGCTGTAGATGAGTTTCCCGAAATACCTGCTTTGCTAGTTGCTTGCGCCGTTTGTAATGATTCTGTACTGCAAAAAGAAGCCGGGGAATGGGCAATTTTAGGCGACCCCACAGAAGGTGCATTAGTCACCCTCGCAGGGAAAGCGGGAATTGAAAAAGACCAATGGAATAGTAAATTACCCCGTGTGTCTGAGTTTCCCTTTTCTTCGGAACGCAAACGCATGAGTGTAATTTGTCAAGTGGAAGAAGTCGCCACCTCGGATGCGTCTCTGAGTGCAGTTGATCCTGTCATTGCTGGCTTTTTAGAATCTGAACAATATTTAATGTTTACCAAAGGTTCGCCAGAATTAACCTTAGCTCGTTGTACTCAGATTTATTTAGGTAATCACGCCTCTTCTATTAATGAAGCACAACGCCATCAAATTCTGGCAGCCAATGACCAAATGGCAAGTCAAGGTTTGCGGGTGTTAGGTTTTGCCTATAAACCACTGCTGGAAAGACTTCCTGACGGTTCAGAAGAAACATCAGAGCAAGATTTGGTCTGGTTGGGATTGGTGGGAATGCTTGATGCACCACGCCCAGAGGTGAGAGCCGCAGTTGCAGAATGTCGCCAAGCAGGTATTCGCCCAGTTATGATTACTGGCGACCATCAATTAACAGCCAAAGCGATCGCTGTTGATTTGGGAATTGGTCGAGATGATGATAGAGTCCTCACTGGTCAAGAATTGCAACGCATGACTGACACAGAACTGGAGGAACAAGTTGATTTAGTGAGTATTTACGCCAGAGTCTCTCCAGAACACAAACTGCGAATTGTCCAAGCATTGCAACGTCGTGGTCGATTTGTGGCTATGACGGGCGATGGAGTCAACGATGCCCCCGCCCTCAAACAAGCCGATATAGGCATCGCTATGGGCATCACAGGTACAGATGTGAGCAAAGAAGCCAGCGACATGGTGCTACTAGATGATAACTTTGCCACCATAGTTGCAGCCACCAAAGAGGGTAGAGTAGTCTATACCAACATTCGCCGTTTTATCAAATACATTTTGGGTAGTAACATTGGTGAAGTTCTCACTATTGCTGCTGCACCTTTAATTGGTTTAGGAGGTGTACCGCTAACTCCTCTACAAATTCTCTGGATGAACTTGGTGACAGACGGTTTACCAGCCCTAGCTTTGGCTGTAGAACCCCCAGAACCAGATGTCATGCAGCGTCCCCCTTTTAGCCCCCGTGAAAGTATTTTTGCCAGGGGTTTGGGTTCTTACATGATTCGCATTGGTATCATCTTTGCCATTATTAGCATTGCCTTGATGTGGTGGGCTTATAATCATACCCATGCAGCAGGGTATCAGGGTAATCCTGAAGCTTGGAAAACAATGGTATTTACGACTTTGTGTATCGCGCAAATGGGTCATGCGATCGCTATTCGTTCTAACAATCAACTCATCATTGAAATGAATCCTGGGTCTAATCCTTTTGTTTTGGGTGCTGTAGTCGTGACAACTATTTTGCAGTTAATGCTAGTATACGTTGCACCCCTACGAGATTTCTTTGGCACTCATGAACTGAGTCTCTCAGAATTAGGTGTTTGTATTGGTTTCAGTGCCTTGATGGTTGTCTGGATTGAAGGTGAAAAAATATTCTTCCGTTTGAGGGGTAAAAAAACTGTCTAAAAATTAAAAATTACAACTTCACAAAACTGGAATTTTTAATTGTTGATGAGGGCAATACTGGTGATGTGATGCTAGGAAATTGTGTAAGAATTCAGGAGTCAGGAGTCAGGAGTCAGGAGAAAGAAAGAAGGATGAAGAATATTTTCTCTTCTGTTCCCTGCTATCAAACATTCTGTATCCTGAATCCTTACGAAATTGTTTACCAAAAAATATCCTGTCACTATCATCAGTAAATTAAAATCTTTGATAGGAAAATTAAAAATTAAAAATCCTAGCAAGTTTTTTAATTTTTAATTGTTATGGCAACGGACAGGGCGGTTAGGACACCAACTGATTATAAAACCTAGACACCAAAAGACTCTTCAGACTGTCACCTGTCACCTGTCCCCTGTCACCTGCTATAAATATGTACCTGAAAACCCTACACATCCGACAGTTTCGCAATTACCAAGATCAGAAGATTGAGTTTACCGCTGCTAAAACAATTTTGGTAGGTGATAATGCTCAGGGAAAATCGAATTTGTTGGAGTCCGTGGAGTTATTAGCAACATTGCGATCGCACCGAATGGCACGCGATCGTGATTTAGTTAAAGAAGGAGAAGCGATCGCCCAAATTAATGCCACCCTAGAAAGAGCAGCTGGTATCAGTGACTTAACCCTGACACTACGCCGTAATGCTCGTCGCACTGTGGCTATTAATGGCGAAGCGGTTCGTCGTCAAATAGATTTTCTTGGCGTGATCAATGCAGTTGAGTTTTCCAGTTTGGATTTAGAACTAGTGCGCGGAAGTCCTGAAGGTCGTCGTAACTGGTTAGATACACTATTAATTCAACTCGAACCTGTTTATGCTCACATTTTGCAGCAATATCACCAAGTGCTACGTCAACGCAATGCTTGTTTGAAAAGGAGTCAGGAGTCAGGAGTCAAAAGTCAAAATGCAGAACTTGCTATTTGGGATGCACAGTTAGTCACTGCTGGAACCAGGGTAATTATCAGGCGTGATAGAGCTATTCAAAAACTAACACCTATTGCCGCTGCTTGGCACGCTAGTATAAGTGGTAGTACAGAAATTCTGAAAATCAATTATGCAGCGAATGTACCCCTAGAAAAAAATCATCCCGAAGCTGTACAACAAGCTTTTTTAGCCAAAATTCAACAGCGAACTCTGGCAGAATTACATAGAGGTATTACCCTTGTCGGTCCGCACCGTGACGAAGTGGAATTGATTATTAACCAAACACCTGCTCGTCAATATGGTTCCCAAGGACAGCAACGAACATTAGTTCTAGCTTTAAAATTAGCGGAATTACAATTAATTGAAGAAGTCGTCAACGAGCCACCCTTACTGTTGCTGGATGATGTTTTAGCAGAATTAGATCCATCCCGTCAAAATCAATTGCTTGAGGCTATTCAAGACCGTTTCCAGACTTTGATTACTACTACTCATTTAGGTTCTTTTGAACAAGATTGGTTAAAATCTTCGCAAATTCTCTATGTGAAAGCAGGAGAATTATCAACATCTGCTCAATAGGTAAGTAGCCATCATGAACTGCGTACACCAGGACACATGAAAAACTTCTTATTCCCCTCATCGCTTGCGGAGAGCAGCGCTGTGCGGGGGTTCCCCCCGTTGAGGCGACTGCGGGGGAGGGGTTAGGGGTGGGGTCTTATTTTCAAGTCAGGTAGGCGAAAATAAAGAGAACTATGTTAAGTAAGGTAACAAATTCTGAAATTAGCTCGTAGTTAGGGCTAAAGCCCGAATTTCAGGTCTAAAGACCTGACTACAAACCTTTAATTATTTACGTTACTCTACTTGGTAGCGCTTTGCAAAATTAAAAATTAAAAGTTAAAAATAAAAAAAAGCGATGAGGGGGCTAAGATGTACCTCATAAAAGCGGAAACCGCTGTATATAGCACCTGCCAAAACGGTTAGGACTGTGTTGATTGCTCAAAGTGTTGAAGTACCGGGGTTTATACTCAACTGCTATATCAAGTATTTTATGAAATGGGATTAAATATGAATCGCAGAAATTATGTATTAGATAAGAATGAAATTAAATTACTAGGTGCATCATTAAGGACAATTGAGCCAAAGCTACTCAAACCATCTCCAGAAGCAGATACAGTTAGAATTTGGTTACAAGGTGGAGAACCTTATTTTGATATTTTTATTGAATTAAGTAATAATGAAATTGTATGGTTTCAATTTACGTTGCGTGGTAAATCCCTGTCTTGGCATAGTAAAAATACTAGATTACAAACAGGTATTACCAATGAATTAAAAATTGATAATGTTAGTTTTTATGCAGCTAGTAAAACTGTAGAAAATGATGATATCTGTGATGATGAATTTATCGATTTGGTCAAATCTATTCTGCAAACAAGAGCGGAAGAAGAAATTTTTACTAAAGCATTGACATTGTTTAATTAGTCAGTATTAACTTGGATGATTACCAATGACAATTAACCAATAACTAAGGTAATCTTTCTACTTTTTTGAAAATATGGAGAACGACAACAGTGAACACAGCACCAATTAATCCTAGCTGCCATAAACCACATCCAGAAGCAATTCCTAAAGCAGCTGAAACCCAAATCGCTGCGGCTGAAGTAAGTCCGTGAATTGCTAATGAGTTTGATTGTTGAGAAGATTCGCGTAAAATTTCTCCTGCACCCAAAAATCCTACACCAGAGGCGATACCTTGAATCACCCGACTGAGAGCATCAGCACTAATTTGTTCTCCACCGACTTGGATAGCAATGATAGTAAACACAGATGAACCCAAACTGACCAACATATGGGTTCTTAAACCAGCGGGTTTATTCCTGAGTTGGCGTTCTAAGCCAATAATTCCCCCAATTATCAATGCAAGACTTAGCCGAAAACAGATGTTCAGCCAATCATTACTGGCAATGTAGTAGGAGTTTGTCAATTAATTTATGATTGCGAGAAATAATCTTATATTCTATGTTAATTGGTAATACAGCAGATTGCAGATCAATGAGGCTTCGCCGTGAGCGTCAGCCGATAGCTTGCGTGGCGTAGCCATACGGTACAGAATCAAAATTGAAACCTAGACACATTCGCCAGTTTTACTCCTGACTCCTGAACCGATAGCGCAGCGTGGCGTAAGCCATAGGTCTGCGAAGCGCCTCCTGAATTCTGCTGTATACTTTCAAAAAGTCAGTAATTAATAATATTGACCTGAAATCTGGATCATAAAACGACTGTGTAGGTTGGCATCATTAAATATAAATGCTGAAGTTGCATTTTGGCGCTGTATTCACCTCAGGCTTTAGCCTGTAGCTACACAAACAATTCCTGCCCATGCAGGCAACCTCAGCGCTTTTTGATCAAAAACTTGTATGACAACTGACACCTAAGTAATTGAGTGGATAAACTCTACTGGCTTGACCAAATTAAACTACAAGACCGCGCCAAAGTTGGCGATAAAGCGTTTTATTTGAGTAAATTTCTGCAAAAGGGCTACCCGGTAGTGCCTGGTTTTGTAGTTTCGGCGGATGTTTGGCGGCAATTTCTAGAAACCCTCAATAGCTCAGAGTCATTAGTGGCTGATTTACCTTATTCTTCTTTACATTTGGATGTAGCTAATTGGCAACAACTACAGCAGGTGGCTGGCCGCTTGCGTCAGGAAATTATTTCTGCTACTGTGCCGCAGCATTGGGTGAGTACGATTTTCCAAGCGGCTCAAACATGGGAAAAGAAATGTTTAATTTTGCGTCCCACCCTAGCAGTATCAGCCGCTACGCAGGTGATAGGGAATATTTCTGGCTTGCTAGAGTCGGTGTTTTGTCCTTGTGATCAAGAAGCGATCGCTCAAGCATTAAAGCAGGCTTGGAGCCAGTTGTTTCGTGCCAGAAGTCTACTCTACTGGCAAAATGTCGGCATTAACTTACAACAAATTAATTTAGCGGTATTGGTGCAACCAGTAGAAAATGCGATCGCTTCTGGTTTATTTAACGCCAATACGTTAAGCGCAGATATTGAAGCTACGTGGGGATTAGGTGTGGCGATTACCAACGGTGAAGTATTGCCAGATGTTTATTATATCCAAGACAAAACAGAAGTTGTCCGCGAACGACACTTGGGAAATAAAATTCTCGCTTATCGTGTTCATGATCCTGCATCTGTAGCTGTTGGGGAATCCGCATCCAAATCAGTATTAATGATAGATAACAATTGTCTGCTGGCTTATCTACTGGGTGAGGAGCAACAAAAACAGTATGCTTTACCAGAAGAATTACTGACAGAAGTCATTGTTTTAGGAAATCAACTAGTACGTGAACTAGGTACAAAGTTAACTATGAAGTGGACAATCGCCCAAGAAACTTCATCGACAAAACTCTATATCACTCAAGTTAGCGCCCCCTCATCGGCAATTCCCGGTTCATACTTTATTAAGGGAATAGGGGCGGCTAGAGGACGTGTGAGGGCTACTGCCTATGTGATTAGTTCACAACCAAAACCAGCACAAATCCCCCAGGGAGTGATTTTAATCGCATCAGCAATTACTCCTGATTGGTTGCCTTTACTGCATGATGTGGCGGGAATTATTACAGAACAAGGTGGATTAACCAGCCACGCGGCGATTTTGTCCAGAGAATTGGGTATTCCCGCCATAGTCAATGCTATAAATGCCACAAACTTGATTCAAACTGGCGAAAGACTACTGCTGGATGGTGACAGGGGAGAAGTTTATCGGAGTCGAGGAGATGGAGGAGTTGGGGAAATCGGCAGGTGGGGTGATAGGAAAGTTGAGGAAGAGAGGAAAGTCATATCTTCTCCACCTTCTTTACCACCCTCACATTCTCAATCAATGATTGCAACCCAACTACTGGTTAATCTCAGTCAGCCGAGTCTGATTTCCAAAGTGCAAGTTTTACCTGTAGATGGGGTGGGATTATTACGTTCAGAACTAATGATTCTCAACATTTTGGATGGACAAAATCCTCATGCTTGGCTTTTGAATGGACGACACACAGAATTATTAGAATTATGGTCTGAGCAGATTATGCAATTTGCTGGCGCTTTTGCACCCAGACCAATTTTTTATCGGTCTTTAGATTGGCGATCACAGGATTTGCCATCATTGAATGATAATCGACAATCTTCTGCTGAATCGATATTAGGTGAACATGGCACTTTAAGTTATTTACGAAATCCTGCTGTTTTTGAATTAGAATTAGCGGCTTTAGCTGCTGTACAGAAACGTGGTTACAGCAATGTTCATCTCATTTTACCTTTTGTGCGGACTGTAGAAGAATTTGTATTTTGCCGCCGTAAAGTTGAGCAAGCCGGATTAACTCAGAATACCCATTTTCAATTATGGATGATGGCGGAAGTACCAAGTGTGCTGTTTTTGCTGCCAGAATATATTAAAGCGGGTGTGGCTGGGATTTCTATTGGCACAAATGACCTCACCCAATTAATTTTAGGGGTAGATAGAGAGCAAGGACAACTAGGAAGTGTCTTTGATGAGCGTCATCCGGCCGTTATGGGTGCGATCGCTCAATTGATTAAAATAGCCAGAGAAGCAGGTATTCCTTGTTCAATCTGCGGTCAAGCACCAGCCTCATATCCAGAGATTATTGATAAGTTGGTGGAATGGGGTATTACTTCGATTTCTGTGGAACCGGAAGCGGTGGAGAGGACATATAGAGCGATCGCTCGTGCTGAACAAAGGTTGATTTTAGCAGCAGCACGGAAGCAATTGGGGAATTAAAATAATTTATAATTCGTAATTCGTAATTAAGAGGATGTCTGAGTGGAAGAAAAAAAATTTACATAGTAGATGGATTCAGATTTTGTAGGGTGCGTTGCCCCCCTTCGACAACACACCATTAACCATCAATATCTAAAAATAGCCGCCACCGTTGCTCCATTTGGCATTTTGTCAGATTCAAGAGTGTAAACTCTGCCACCATTTAACAGCGTGTGAACAGCAGCAAAATCTAACATATCTTCATCATCTGGTTCTGCTTCTGTGTGTAAATCCACAGTCGTTGTTTCTGAATCAAATTTACCCCATTTCTGCTCACCTACCGATACGAACAAAGAATCGACTCTCTGATAGTAAGTCGCTGGAATAATTTCTTTGATATCACTAGATGCCTTTCCATTACCTTCACCGGCGAATCGTTGATAAAGTTCTATTGCTGCCTTTTTGTTTTCCTGAAATGAAGGTGCAACAATTCTCCAAGCTTCATCATGTAATTGTCCTAAATTGATAGTTTCTGGATTACCATTAATGCTTTCTGCTAACAAATGGGGATAAGTATTTGCTTCTTGGTAAATAGGGAATAGATATTCCACTCCTGCTAATACTAATGGTGCTTTTTCTTCCCTTAATTTCTCATGTAATGCGCCATCAATAGCGTAACAAAATTGGAGAATATCTTCTTCGTGCTTCTCTCTATCTGGGCTACCTTGTCCATGAACTGAACCTGGATGTTGAGCCGCAGCCGTTGCTCCTCTGGGTGTACCAATTCTGTGCTGTACACCTTTTTGTAACTCATCTTCCAGGAGAGTTTCTGCTAGAAGATGTGGCAGATTTTCTACTTGAAGTTCATTGAGGCTATAACCTGTACCTTCAAAAAATTTCACATCTTTTTGACTCAAAGCCAAAAGATAAAATCTACCATCGTTGTTGATTAAATGCAGTAATGGTTTGAGGTGAAATTGCTCGCCAACAACAACTAATTCGGGAAATTCAGTTGGTAAACAATAGTAACGAAATAAATTTTGGGAAAGAAAAATTACCAATCCCTGATCTTGGTGTTCCCAGAAATCGCCTTTATCCAGTTCTATAGCTGGTTTGAGAAGATTTAACGCTTCAGTTTGGCTTATTCCTATTGCATCTAAGCGTTCCTCTGCTTCCCGAACTAAATTTTTGAAGCGAATGGGATTTTGTCGAATCTCTGGCCCGGCTTTGTACATAGGCATATACAGAGATACACATGGGGGATCGGGATTTGCAACTAAATTTTTGAGTTCATCAATAGACAATAGTGTCATATTATGATTTAACCCACTTCAATAAATTTGAATAATCTAGATTTATTCAACCTCTGCCGTGGTATCGCCGCATCTTTCTTTTGATAAGAAATTACACTTTCATATTCCTTTCTTTAGATAGAATCATTATGATTCGTAAATCTACCCTTTCATATTGATTTGTAATACTTGGGTCACTCTGGCTGTTAATTCAATTAATTCTGCTTTCATACGCAATAAGTTTTATTAATTTAGTATGATTTGGTTAAATTAACTATCCCTGCCTCTTTTATTGAGGTTGACTACAGTACTCATTCAGTTGATTCCCGAAGACATCTGATTGTTTACCAGCAGTTGTGGCTGCTACTGTCAGTGATGAGTCAATATCTTTTCTGGCCTTTTGAATTTTTTCCCTACCAGCAGATGAGGCTTCTGCTGTCTTAGCTGCACCAAGAGCCTTAGCTGCTGTGGAAATGGATTGACTGAGGTTATCAAAAACCTTTACGAAACTGCTTTGAAACTCTTTCAACTTGGGATCTGTTAACCGTAGTTCCCCAATAGATTTAGTAACATTTTGCAAATCTTTGGACAATTGCAAGCTAGTTGTCACCTGTTTTCCTTTATTCGTATCAATCAAAGATGTACCTTGATTGACAGCTGTAATCAATCGTTGACACTGGGAAACTTTACTCTCACTACAACCAGTCACCAACAAAGCAATACTTAGACCAACAGGAGCAATAATAGTATACTTACGTAAAATGAACATTAATTTCTTAATTTCCCAACAGCAGTAAAATCCCATTAATACTAGCCAATAATTTAGCGATTGTGGTGTAAATCAATTGGGTGGAATTTAAAATCCACAAATTCGTAATTCGAGTTATTAATTACGAATTACGAATTACGAATTATTATGAATTACCAATCTACCGGTAAACCTAACTGGTCTAAGGTTTTTCCTTCTTGCAAAAGTGGCTGAATATGGCTGTCTATTTGAATTTGACCAGCAGAGAGAACTAAAGCGCGTTGAGTAACTCTACCTAACCAATGTAGGTCATGGGAAGCAATTAACATTACTTGCACCGGCAATTTTAATAATACTTGGGCTAAATGCCTTCTCCATGCTGGATCAAGTCCGGTGGTTGGCTCGTCTAGAATGAGAATTGATGGCTCTAAGGCTAATATGGTGGCTAGAGCGGCTAAACGTCGTTGTCCTCCTGATAGTTCATGGGCAGAACGATGAGCATAAGCTTCTAGACCAAAATCAGCTAATAATTGCAGTGCTTTATCAATTGCTATTGCTGGTGCTACGCCGTAGTTACGAGGACCGAAGGTAACATCTTCCAATATGGTGGGCATAAATAATTGGTCGTTGGCATCTTGGAAGGTAAAACCGATTTGCTTCCGTATTTGGGGTAAGGTGCGTGGTTCTACGAGAGTGCCGTTGATGAAAATTGCACCACTTTGGGGATGTTTTAAGCCGATGAGGTTTTCTAGGAGGGTGCTTTTACCTGAGCCGGTTGCACCCATTAAGGCGACGCGATCGCCTGCATTCAAGCTAAAGGAAATTTCTTTTAATACTGGTTCCTGGTGGAAATAGGTATACACCAGGTTTTGCACCTCAATCACAGCATTGTGACGGTGAGAGATTGAAGTTTGGGGATTAGATGTTAAAGATGTCAAAATTCACCACTCAAATATAAATGGTCATTGGTCATTGGTCATTGGTCATTTGCATTCTGACTTGTGAGTTTTGACCTGTGACTTTTGGGGGTTAACAGGTAGTACAGCTAAAAGTAGGAATTGAAGGTTATACAAGTAGCAGTTATTCCTACTATTATTAGTGTAAAACGTTCTTTTGGTCTGAGGGTGGAATCTATGGGTAATTGCCCGTTATAACCACGGGCTATCATGGCGCTGTAAACTCGTTCTGCTCTTTCTAAAGTGCGAAGATACAAAGCCCCAATCATAGAGGCACTAGCATAGCGTAGCCATCCCCCAGCACCATTCAAACCCCGTAATTGGGCGCTACGTTGCATTCGTGCTACTTCTGAGAGCAAAATTTCTAAGTATTGTCCAGCTAGGAGTAAATTTTGCTTTAATGGGGCTGGCACGGGTAAGCCTTTGAGGGCGATACCGAAACTATGGGGCGGTAAAGTTAACAAAAAGCTATTCATGGTAATTAAACAGATTAGCGATCGCACGAGCAGAAAACTAGCTCGTTCCCATCCCAAGGGTAAAGCCATCAATGACAGAAAAATTAATTCTGTACCTAGTAACCCGCCTAATTTGCGAATGGGGACACGCAATAACCACGCCCACAAAAGTGCGATCGCTCCATACACAACCAAGTTAGACCAAGCATAATACTTTAATAAAGCTGCCCCAATCACAATTACTAGAGACAGTTGCAAGCGTAAAGGTAAAGAAAGTTTAAGCATTCTTTGGTTTAATGACTTTGGCAATTCCAAAAGCTACCGCAAAGCAAATCGCAGCACCTATCAAACCTGCAATACTAGTCCCGATTTGCTCCAAACCCTCAATACCATAATCAGCAAAGGGTGTTGGTACTTCTACTCTGACTTCCTCTGCTAAGTTGATAAAGCCTAAATTTTCCGCTACTTTTTCTAAACCATCAGGCCATGCAGAAGCAAACAGCGACAGCACACCGGCAACCAGAATAATGCTGACAATGGGTACTAACAAACCTTTGAATTTCTCTTCTTCTCCTGGTAACAAATCTGGTCTGACTGTGGCTAGGTAAGTCAGCACACCTCCTGTAATCACACCTTCACCAATACCAATCAAAATATGTACACCAGTCATGCTGGGTAAAACTATGTTGACTGGTGCTGTTCCCGAAAGGGCTAATTGAATGGCACAAGCGATCGCTGAGACAACTACACTCACACCAGCGGCAATTCCGGCTGCTAGGGGTAAACGTCCTTTAGAACCACCAAGTAGTCGTTGTAAGGTTTGAGTTAATCCCCACCCTACCCAAACACCTATTACTCCGAGGTTGAAAATATTTGCACCCAAGGCAGTAATACCACCATCAGCAAATAGCACTGCTTGAATAATTAAAACTGTTGCTATACATAGCATTCCCGCCCAAGGGCTACCCAAAATAATCGCCGCTAAAGCACCGCCGCACAAGTGTCCGCTAGTACCTCCCGCTACGGGAAAATTAATCATTTGGGCAGCAAAGATAAAGGCTGTGGTTAAGCCTAGTAGGGGAGCGCGACGAATTCCATAAGCTTCTTCTGATCGCCCAAAAGCAATAAACAAAGCTGCCGCACTCGCTAAACTAGTTGCTCCTGCAACTGGTACAGAAATAAATCCATCAGGTATATGCATATTTTGCCCTTTATTTTCATGTTTTTCTTCACACCAATGCAAGCAATTTAATTACGGCATCAATTTAATAACAAACTATAAATTTCCTTTTTTTACAATGCCATATTGGGGGATTTTTAGCTGCTACTTAGGAAGAATTTATAATAATATATACGTTAAATATTATACTTATTTTTTATATAATTAATTTTTGTCAATTTATCTTGCGGGAATGTTTATAAATCTTGAATAAACAATTTAAAATTCAAAACGCAAAGACACAAAAAACACTTTGCGTCTTTGCGCGAAACTATCCTAAATTAATTCCCTTCCCGTAACTTATCCAAAACACTGCGGTCTTCCAAAGTAGAAGTATCACCAGACACTTCCTGACCAGCTGCTAAATTCCGCAATAAACGCCGCATAATCTTACCAGAACGGGTTGCTGCCAAATTTCTTAATAAACGCCGCATAATCTTACCAGAACGGGTTTTTGGTAAAGCGTCAGTAAACCTGATTTCACCAGGACGTGCGATCGCCCCAATTTCACTAACAACGTGCTTTTTCAGTTCCTTACTCAGTTCTTCACTGGCTTGATAAGTTCCCTCTAAAGTCACAAAAGCCACGACTTCTTCACCCTTTAACTCATCCGGTTTACCCACCACCGCAGCTTCTGCAACCGCAGGATGAGACACCAATGCAGATTCTACTTCCATTGTTCCCAGGCGATGTCCAGATACATTCAGCACATCATCTACACGCCCCATTACCCAGAAATAACCGTCTTCATCTTTTCTGGCACCATCACCAGCAAAATACGTATAATTACCATTATTGGGCGGAATATGTTCCCAATAAGTACGGCGGAAGCGTTCTGGATCACCGTAAACATTCCGCATCATTCCCGGCCAAGGATGACGAACCGCTAAATATCCACCTTCGTTTTCTGGGACAGAATTACCTTCTAAATCGACTACATCGGCAATAATCCCAGGGAAAGGACGAGTTGCAGAACCGGGTTTGGTGGAAATTGCACCTGGTAGAGGTGTGATCATGATCCCACCGGTTTCGGTTTGCCACCAAGTATCAACAATCGGACAGCGTTCACCACCAATGATTTTATGATACCACATCCAAGCTTCGGGGTTAATGGGTTCACCGACAGTCCCCAGTAAACGCAATGAAGATAGATTCCGCCCATTGGGTAAATGTTCACCCATTTTAATAAACGCCCGAATTGCTGTAGGTGCTGTATAAAATGTGGTAACACCATATTTCTCAATTACATCCCAGAAGCAACCAGGATTAGATGCACGCGGCGCACCTTCATACATGACAGTGGTTGCACCGTTGGAAAGAGGCCCGTAAACAATATAGCTATGTCCAGTAATCCAACCTACATCGGCAGTACACCAATATACATCTGTATCCTGGAGGTCAAATATCCATTTGGTGGTGATGTGGGTGTATAAGTTATAACCGCCTGTGGTATGCACAACGCCTTTCGGTTTGCCGGTACTACCGGAAGTGTAAAGGACAAACAGCATATCTTCGCTGTCCATTGCTTCAGCAGGACAATCAGCGGAAACGCCTTTTTGTAAGTCATGCCACCAGTGGTCGCGCCCTGGTTCCATGTGTGTTTTTTGACCTGTGCGCTGTACGACTAGTACATCTGTCACGCTGGGAACAACGCCGTTATCTAAGGCTTTATCTACTTGTTCTTTGAGAGGGACGATGGCATCTTTACGCCAACCACCATCAGATGTGATGACTAGTTTAGCCTCAGCATCATTCAAGCGATCGCGCAAAGCTTCGGCACTAAATCCTCCAAAAACTACGCTGTGAGGTGCGCCAATTCTAGCACAGGCTAACATAGCAATAGCCGCTTCGGGTATCATGGGCATATAAATACCGATGCGATCGCCTTTTTTTGCTCCCAACTGCTTCAGCACATTGGCAAATTGACAAACTTCCCGATGTAATTGAGCATAAGTAAGAGTACGAGAATCTCCGGGTTCTCCTTCCCAAATCAAAGCTGCTTTATTTTTGCGCCAAGTCGTGAGATGTCTGTCAAGACAGTTGTAAGAAATATTAATTTTCCCATTGACAAACCACTTGGCAAAAGGTGGTTGCCAGTCTAGCACTTTGTCCCATTTTTGGAACCAGTGCAACTCTGTTTCTGCTAATTCTGCCCAGAATTTTTGAGGATCAGCTTTAGCTTGATCATACAGAAGCTGATAGTCTTCTAAGCTTTTGATATGAGCTTTTTGCGAAAATTCACTCTGAGGATGGAAGAGGCGCTTTTCTTGTAAGATGGATTCTATAGTCGGTTGAGACATGGTAATGTATGCAAACGATATTGTGACTGAAAACTATTTTTAACGGAGTTGTGTTCAATAGTGTTGAGATTTTTGTTAAGCTGGCTCAAAGTCTCCAAGTTACTTAGTTTACACCAATCGCAATTAAGCCGGGATGTGCAGTTGACGGCGGATTAAAGCTAACAAATAATATTAAGTGTAATTGAGCAAATCCCAAATTACACCTCTTGCAGCTTGCGAAAAGGTAAGATAATAGTGTATCGCTAAGTTAATAGGTATTTTACACCAATTAACTAGGTTGGAACCTGTAGTCTCATAGAATAAAATTTTGTCAATAAAAATACTTTGGAGATGTTGTCGGTGAAATCTTTTTTTAACCAAAATTTAATCACTCAACTATGATTCAGATCACTCCCAGCAAAGGTATAAATTCTTAAGAAAATTTTTAGTTACTGAAAAGTAGGGCGTAGTTTGCAAGCAAAAGAAATAAAGGATAAACTAAAGTCACTGACCGAGCAAGCCTCTTTGATAGATCCTCAATTAGCGAACAGACTAAATGAGATCAATCGTTGGGTTAAATTTATTCGGCCTGGTTCCCTGACTGCTAAACCATTTGTCCTGGCCTTTCTCCTAGAAGTAATTACGGATTCAACAATTTGGCTCATCATTCAATCCTTACCTTCAGAAGCAGCACGGAAAGAAAAGTTCGACCAAATGACACCAAATGAGAGGTATTGGTATAGTTATCTTTTTCCGAGGTGGATAAACTCAACTGATTCCAAATTTTATATTTGGAAGAAAAAAATTATGTCGGGAGAGTTCAATCAGTTTGATGGTGATACTATTAAATTAATAGCTCAAGATATTGTTCGTCGTGAAGGGAGTTTTTGGCAGCGCTATATTGCCGACCTTTCTATGGCAACAGACTTAATAGTCAGTAATCATCAACAAAAACCACTTTGTATTCAAGTTACTAGTGTTAGTGAAGAATTTCATCGCCAAAAGTATGAGAAGTGGCAAAATTCCCTGCAATTGTGGGAAATAGAGAGAGGATTGTTCTTAAGTTACAATCCCGGAGAAAGTGATTTTATCAATCAGTTAGTAAATGTGGCGCTGTATAACAGTGATCATCTGTCTGAAGGAAAGTATCTCAATTTTTCCTGAAGTCCAATTTTTGCTCTCTGTCTAATATTTTTGTCCTCACCTACATCTTTACCTGCTCAAGACAGCATTTATGATTAACCAACAAGAAATGAACAGCATTACTCAAGTGGATGAATTTGCTGAAATTTTAGCAGCGGCGCGGAGAATGCAGCAGGATTGGCTAGAACATGGTTTAAATTTTGTTCATCTTTATGTTGAAGATGTAGAAGGAGATTGGTTAGAAACTTGGGGAGATGATGAACTATCTAATTCTTTATTCGATGCTATTAAGGAATTTTTAGTTAGTAATGATGATGTAGCAGTGAAGATTAGATATCGTTTGGGAGATAAGCCACTGTTTGATTTAGCCGTAAATTTGGAAGAATGTTTGAGGATTTCTAGAGAAGATGAAAAAGCATTTGCTGTGAGAGATGTTTTAGCTGATCATTTTGATAGTTATGATATTGATTTACTTGATTTAGCAACTAGTTTGTTAGATAAATTGTTGTAATACCATAACTAGTAAATTATCCATAATCTAGAGACGTTGCATACAGCATATCTATAGCGGTTCTCAATTTAGTGATGTACAAAAACCCAACCCCCAACCCCCTCCCCGCAAGCGATGAGGGGACTATGATGTACCTCATGTGATTAGGAAACGCTATACACTACAGAAATTACCACAGTGCAGCCCTAACTTAATTGTATTTAAATATATCCCTCCTCTAAGTAAAAAACAGAGGGGGGTTAATTTTTTGGCTTCATACCCTGATAAGGAAGATCCATGCTTTTATTTATCTAAAATTTAGAAAAAAAAGTCAAAAATTGTTATTTAGCCTCAATCCCTGGGAATACTAGATTAGTCAAAGCCCAAATAAAGCCGATACCAGCATTAATGAGTAACACCGTTGAATTGTTGTATTCTTCTATAGAGAAGCTTGTTAGAGAAATTGTAGCGGTTAACCACGCTTGGAAAGTAGCTAGTGAGCTTTTTGGTGAAAATTCCTCTCTTTCTATATCTTCACGGGATTTAAAAACCGCTTTGCAGGTGCGTTTGTTAAGAAACTATGCACCTGAACAGGTTTATCTAGTTGTAGATACAGAAGCCGAAGGTGAGAAACTTTACAGCTTAAAACTCAGAGAACCTATAGACAACCACCTGTATGCAGAACATTTGCCAGTACGGGTAGCGCAAGAGGTTCTCTCTGCTGACGAGATCAAAAAATTTACCAAGTTGTAATCAAGATAGGAGGGTGCGGTATGGGAATCGGACAGATTTGGGACATAATTTGGGACAAACTTTAACTCAATTTCAAACAGATACTAGAGGGGTTTTACAACAAACAGCAGATGAAATTAATCGAGCAGTAGATCAAAGTATTATAGGAATGACATCCCAACGTAGTGCATTTGAAGCGAGTGCAGAACAAGCTGCTGCTACCTTCCGAGGTATTCGAGAAGAACTGCAAATAGCATTACACGAACGAGCAGAAGTAGAACAGGAAATGCTACAAGGTACTCGGACTGGAATCATACAAATTCTCACTCAAGCAAATACAGCCTTCCAGCAACAAAGTAATACTCTGGAAACAGTTGGGAATCAAGCTTCTGGATTAATGAATGATGCTAGAAATAATCTTTTAGCTACTTTAGAAAACATTGATGCAACACTTACAGCAACTCGTCAAACCGTACAAGATGATTTAACCCAGTTCCGCGAAGAATATCAAGCAAATTTACAATCTTTCTTCCAACAACAAAACCAATTACTAGAAGGTACTTTAAGTGAACAACGTAATGGTTTAAATCAAGTAGTTCAGAATTTAGATAAAGTTTTCCAAGAGGAAGCTACCCGTCGTAGTCAGTTAACTCAAGAAATTGATACAACAATGGATAAAATTAAGGACTCTGTAAAACAAATAAAAGATTTAGCAATTACTGCTGGTTTACATGATTCACAAAGACTAATTCAACTAAATGCACTTGCTGAAAATATCGGACAACAAGTACAGAAAGTGGATAATTCCTACAAGAATCTAGATGAAAAATTTGCTAAGAGTTTAAATACTTGGCAAACTCATCTGGAAAATTATATAAACAGAACAATCACATCACAAACACAATACTTTGAAAATGCTGATCAAGCTATGAGTCAAGTATGCGGAAATCTATTAGAAACAGCTAGAGTTTTAGTAGCTGCACAAGATGATGATAATTTGAGTAATGGAAGAAATGGACATGGATGATTTTATCAATAACGAATTTGTAGAAAATGAAAGTACCGAAGATGATGAATCTAGCATTTATCTATCTATCGGTGATCTCATGTCTGGGCTACTGATGTTTTTTGCTTTACTTTTCATTACTACACTACTACAACTTGCAGAAAGAGAAGCACCAAAAAAGGACGTTATTTCTCAGATTTTCAAGGAAATGACAAGTCAAAATATTAATGTTAAAGTCAATCCAGAAACGGGAGATGTGAGCATTGATGATTCAATTCTTTTTGATAAAGGAAGCACCCAACTTAAACCCGCAGGTAAAGAATTTCTCCGTAAGTTTATTCCTGTTTACAGTGGAGTAATTTTTTCTAAACCAGAATTTGAAAAGGAAATTAGCCGCGTCGTAATAGAAGGTCACACTAGCTCAGATGCAGACAATAAAACCAATTTAGAACTTAGTGTATTACGATCATCTTCAGTCTATAAATACATTTTTTATGAATTGAATTTTCCCACTAAACCTTCTTTAAGGCAGAAAATATTAGCCGCTGGACGCGGAGAAATAGAAGCTGATCAAAAACGTGATAACCCTGCTGATAGAAAGGTACTATTTCGTTTTCAATTTCGTAGTGATGAGTTAAATCAACAAGTTGGTAAAAAATTACCTAAAAAGGAGAAATAACCTTGAATTTTGATTATTCCATTCCTAATTTATCAGAAATACCCCAGGTATTACCTCAAAGAATGATGCAGTTAGCAAGTACATTACCAGATGTAAAACTTTCTATCCCAACTGTTGATAAAGTGTTAGCATTTATTGAACATGGAAAAGCTGATGAAGTTAGTCAATTAGAGTGGATTTATTGTATTTCTGCTAAAGAGAAATGGGATAATCAGAATATTAACCGTAGCCAATCAACATCTTCTGCAATTTGGCAGGTAGCAATTTCTAACTCTTGGTTACAACATCAACTAATATGGCGGTTAGCTTTATATTGCAATGGTCAAAAAGAACGGGTTTTACCCAAATCTCTCGTTGATTCTTTTGGTGTTTTTGCCAATAATGAGAAAATTAAAACCTTATTAAAGGTAAAAGTAATTTTAGCAATTAATAGTGAAAATACTGGTAAGAAAATAGCTAAATCGCCTGTGAATATAATTTAAATCGTGCAGATTTTATCAATGAAATTAAATCAGATATTCCTGTATGGATTTCAGTTTTTAATCAATTTGTAGAATATATAACGCCGCATTTCTGTACAATCAATAATCCCAGCAATCAACAGGTTTGTTGGTTATTAAGTTGTTTGCAGGAAATGTCAACAACACAGCAACGAACAGCAGTTGATGATTTACTAATCAATGTTAATGAAAATATTGCAAATCAACATAGTCAATTAGTATCATGGCTTAGTCAAAATTATCGAAGTGGTGAAAATTGGTTAGGACTTTCAGAACTAGCTAGAAAGAAACTAAGAAATTTAATTGGAACAATTAATTATGGTGATTTCCAAAAATTAGTTAACCTCATATTAAATAGATTAACATTACAAGACTTCGAGGAAAATAGACTACGCAGACGCAGAGATTTTTGGAGTTACTATAGCAACAGATTTGAGAAAATGCGGATTCTCTTACCTGAATCTTCATTACAAATTATTGGTAATCAGCTAACAGGAGATATTGAGGTTTTAAAAAATGATGGTAGCGAACCTACAGAAGTTTGTATATTTGATTTTGGTGATTGGATAGTAATAGAGTTCTTTAGAGGGAAAGGTAGTGAAACACGCCTTTTACCAAACAATTCTAAAAATCAACAAATACTTTTTAATCAATCTCAACTTTCAGTTAAATGTATTCGTTGTTTAGGTGGTGAAAAACACGATCATGAATATCTTTGGCAGGTATTTTCCCACTATTGGTTACAAAATAAGGGAATTATACCTAATTTAAATAGCAATACTCCCAGACAACCTACAACAGAACAATTACGAGATCGATCATACAAACTGGAAAGATGGAAAGGGGATATTGATACTTTAGAACGGGAAGCGAAGGAATACTGTAGAAGAACTGGTTGTTGCACTTGAATATTCACAAGAATCACATTTTAGTAACTGGATAATAACGCATCATCCCAATTAAATATTATTGGTGCGTTAATAACGCACCCTACAAATTGGAGATTTTTTTAATTAAAAGTCTCTAACGAACAAGAACACTCCTGAGTTCTTGAACGTGTTGTTTATAGACAAACCAAGTTTGAACATTGTCAATGTTCTGTTCACATGGAAGTGGTTTTTCAAATGTAACTTCCCAGTAGTCAGAGAGGCGTTCGCTGTTACCTTGAGGACGAGCCGGCGCATTTTGAATCTGTCTTCTAATAGAAGTCACAAAAAATTTATCATTTCGTTTAACTGGGCATTTTTCGTCAGATGTTATATCTCTTGATTGTTTAAACCAATTTTCTCGCAGCTTGAAAGTAGTACCAGAAACGGCATTAACCCTTAAAATACGGATTACAGGAGTAGTTTGAGAAGAAACGGCATCGGGATTCACCATACCAACTCCACACAATACGGACAGAAATACGAGTAATTGTTGAGGGCGCAATCTAATGTTACTAATTTCCATCTTGATTTGTCTGAGTGTTTAGTTTGACGTTAGATGTTAATAACACCATTTTTGCATAAATTACGTTTCCAGTTCTATGCCAAAAAATCAGTATTTTTTTATACTAAAAATTACTTGAGATCGATGCACTACCTTCAGAATGTGCCAGAAATACGTTAAAATAGATAAACGTAGCAGTTTATTGCCTGTTCTATATTAAATCAGCTATTCCTGTTAAGTTTAAATTTTCCCCGTTTGAGAAATTGGAATGTTAGACAAAATTTTTAATTACCTGAACTTTCATTTCAGTGTAGAAGCCTCTATAGTCCTGTTAATCTTGGTCTTCTTAGAGGCTGTGTTATCGGCTGATAATGCGATCGCTCTCGCGGCAATTGCCCAAGGACTAGAAGACAAAAAACTAGAACGTCAGGCGCTAAACATCGGTTTAGTCTTCGCTTACGTACTCCGAATTACCTTATTGCTGACAGCTACTTGGGTACAAAAATTCTGGCAATTTGAATTATTAGGGGCTGCTTACCTACTGTGGCTAGTATTCCAACACTTTACATCACAAGAAGATGAGGAAAATCATCATCACGGGCCACGTTTTAAGTCTCTATGGCAGGCTATACCCGTAATTGCCTTTACAGATTTGGCGTTTTCCTTAGATAGTGTGACAACAGCGATCGCAGTATCTCAAGAAATGTGGTTGGTAATTACCGGAACCACAATTGGTATTGTCACCCTCAGATTCATGGCCGGATTATTTATCCGCTGGTTAGATGAATATGAAAATTTAGAAGATGCCGGCTATATCACGGTGGCATTTGTGGGTTTACGGTTGTTGTTGAGAGTCATCAATGATGATTTAGTCCCACCCCAATGGATCATGATTAGTGCGATCGCCATTATTTTAACCTGGGGATTTTCCAAACGCACTGCCATACCTGCTACCAACGAAGTCATCTCATTACCTGCAGAAGCTAAGGAGCCAGAAAAGAGCGAAGTTGCATAACAGGCAGAGGTGCAGGGGGCAGGGTGCAGGGTGCAGGGTGCAGGGGGCAGGGTGCAGGGGGCAGGGGAGAAAAATACTTATCTTGTCTCTTACCTGTCACCTGTCACCTGTCACCTGTCACCTTCTTCCTACCTCTTAACAAATCTTTAACCATCCATTAAAACAGTACAGTAAATTGGTCAAGGATGAAGTAAGAATTGTAAATTTTTATGATTCATCCTTGATTTTTGATGTCGACCATCTCCCCATCACCCCATCACCTCAATGCCTAATTACTCATGCAACCAAGGAGTTAAGTGAGGTTGCCAAGTTACTAATTCTTCATCCTTAAACCACAGCGCAATTTCCTTTTGTGCCGTTTCTGGAGCATCAGAACCGTGGATCAGGTTGCGACCAACATTAATGCCAAAATCGCCGCGAATCGTTCCGGGTTCGGCGTTTAAAGGGTTTGTGGCACCAATGATTTTTCTGGCAGAAGCGATAACACCATCACCTTCCCAGACCATAGCGACAACGGGGCCAGAAGTGATAAATTCTACTAAACCAGGAAAAAATGGTCTTTCCCGGTGAACGTCGTAGTGTTGTTCAGCTAATTCTCGGCTGACTTTCTGAAATTTCAAGCCAATGAGGGTAAAGCCTTTAGTTTCAAAGCGACCAATAATCTCACTTACTAGTCCGCGCTGTACACCATCAGGCTTGATTGCTAAAAATGTGCGTTCCAAAGCTATCTCCCAAAACTTAATAAAGTTTTTATGCGTTAATTGTCAGTTGTTTAGATGTCTTTTGTCTAGTAGTGCCAGAAAATTCCGATTTTGACTCTAAGAGGATGTTTTAAAAGTTTTTAATGTATAAATAAACCCCTCTCCAAACCTCTCCCCGACGCGGGGAGAGGCTTTGAAACCCCCATTCCCTGGTAGGGAAGGGGGGCAGGGGGGTTAGGTTCTTGGAAATTATTGGTTTCATCTAATACTTTTCAAACAACCTCTAATAGAATTCAGGAGTTAAGCAGTTTATGAGTTCAGGATTTCTTCAGTTGATAGTCAACACAGAAGCCGTCCAAATTCCTGCAAATTTGATGATTTTGCAAAAATCACATTCGCTGCTGTTGTTCGTTCATCGTGACACTTAAACTCCTTAACTCCTTCTTAACAATCAAAAATTCTTACTGATTACATATCGGTTACCAGATGAATGCGCTAAATTGTTAATTCGTGGGCGAAAAACAGAGGTCAGGAATAAATGGGTGTTGAATCAACCGCTGATGAAATTGTGAAAATGCCTGCCAACGGGCATAAATCGGAATTAAAAAGCCAGAAACACAAAAAACTGCTGCCACCTAGTACAAGTACAGAAGATTTACCTCGGTCTTGGAAAATTGAAGACAGCGAAGACCTTTACCGAATTGAAGGTTGGGGAAAGCCTTATTTTTCCATCAATGCGGCTGGTCATGTTACAGTTTCCCCCAAAGGTGATCGTGGTGGTTCTCTCGATTTGTTTGAACTAGTCAATGCATTAAAGCAGCGCAATTTGGGACTTCCCATGTTAATTCGCTTTTCTGATATTTTAGAAGATCGGATTGAGCGGTTGAACGCTTGTTTTGCTAAAGCGATCGCTCGCTATAATTATCCTGGTGTTTATCGTGGTGTGTTTCCCGTTAAATGCAACCAGGAACGCCACTTAATTGAAGATTTGGTGCGTTTTGGCAAACCACATCAATTTGGGCTAGAAGCCGGTTCTAAGCCAGAATTAATGATTGCGCTGGCTGTGCTAGATACCCCTGGAGCCTTGTTAGTTTGCAATGGCTACAAAGACCGAGAATACATTGAAACGGCAATGTTATCCCAAAGGTTAGGACAAATACCAATTATTGTCATAGAACAGATTGAAGAAGTCGATTTGGTGATTGCAGCTAACCTTCAATTGGGAATTAAGCCTATTTTGGGGATCAGGGCTAAACTCAGTACTCAAGGAATGGGACGTTGGGGAACTTCCACCGGCGATCGCGCTAAATTTGGGTTAACAATTCCGGAAATAATGGAAGCAGTTGATAAGTTACGAGCAGCTGACTTACTCGATTCTTTGCAGTTGCTGCACTTCCATATCGGTTCACAAATCTCTGCCATTAATGTGATTAAAGATGCCATCCAAGAAGCCAGCCGCATCTACGTAGAGTTGGCGATGCTGGGGGCAGATATGAAATATCTGGATGTTGGTGGTGGATTGGGTGTAGACTATGACGGTTCTCAAACCAACTTCTACGCCTCGAAAAATTATAATATGCAAAACTATGCCAACGATATCGTGGCAGAGTTAAAAGATACCTGCGCTGAACGGCAAATACCCGTACCTACACTGATTAGTGAAAGTGGCAGAGCGATCGCTTCCCATCAATCAGTTCTCATCTTTGATGTTCTCAGCACTAGCGATGTCCCCCTTGAACTTCCAGAACCTCCACAAGAGGGAGAATCGCCCATTATTAATTACCTTTGGGAAACCTACCAATCCATCAACCAAGAGAACTATCAGGAGTTTTACCACGACGCTGCACAATTTAAAGAAGAAGCCATTAGCCGCTTTAACTTAGGAATTTTGCGCCTCAAAGAACGTGCTAAAGCCGAGCGTCTTTACTGGGCTTGTTGTCAAAAAATTCTCAAAATCACCAGACAACAGGAATACGTACCCGACGAATTGGAAGACCTAGAAAAAATCATGGCTTCCATCTATTATATCAATCTCTCTGTGTTTCAATCAGCACCTGATTGTTGGGCAATTGATCAACTATTTCCGATTATGCCCATACATAAGCTAGATGAAGAACCAACACAGCGAGGAATTTTGGCAGACTTAACTTGTGATAGTGATGGTAAAATTGACCGTTTTATCGACTTGCGTGATGTCAAATCCGTTCTAGAACTGCACAAATTCGTGCCTGGAGAACCATATTATATGGGAATGTTCCTCAATGGAGCTTACCAGGAAATCATGGGCAATTTACACAACCTCTTTGGTGACACCAACGCTGTTCACATCCAATTGACCCCTAAAGGCTACCAAATTGAACACGTCGTCAAGGGAGATACCATGAGTGAAGTAGTTAGCTACGTGCAGTACGACTCAGAGGATATGGTAGAAAACATCCGCCAGCGTTGTGAGAAAGCCTTAGAAGAAAAGCGCATTACCCTAGCCGAATCTCAGAGATTGTTACAAACCTATGAACAAAGTCTCCAAAGATATACTTACTTGAATAGTTAGTAGTCCCAGGTCATTAGTCATTAAATCATTTACAAAAAAAAGGGAACAGGGAATAGGGAACAGAAACTGTCTTATTCCCTACAACTTTAGTTCTGAGTTTAAAGCTCAGTCAGAAAAGAAAATTTGTTGAAAACGTAGCCCGAACAACAAAACGTCCAAGTTTTCAATCTCACTCTTTTAAGGGTTGGTTTAACTGTTAAGAGTTCCCTATGACTAATGACTAATGACTAATGACTAATGACTAAATAGAATTTGTCCCTAACAATTCCGCGATCGCTTGGCGTTCTATGGGAGTATCAGAAGGTGGTGTTTGACGAGCATCAGTAATCAGCCAGTCTAAAGCCGCAGCTTGGACATCAATGGCTGCTCCTGTTTTATCTACACAATAACGTCCAAATACCAGCTTATCTACCAAACGCACCCCTGGCCCCAAGCGTGACCATTCAAAAATCACACTGTTATCTACAGTTGCACCACTGCAAATCCAGCAATTGGGACCAATCATCGCCGGTCCAATTATTTTCGCTCCATCTTCAATTCTGGTCATACCGCCAATATAAACTGGGCCTGTAATATCCACCTTGTCCCAATTCACCGCTACATTTAGACCAGTGTAAATACCAGGAGCTATTTCATGACCGGGAATTTGCACATTTTTGATTTCCCCTAGCAACACACCTCGAATCGCCCGCCAGTAATCTGGTACTTTACCAATATCTACCCATTCAAAATCCATGGGAATAGCATAGAAAGGCGCATTAATTTCCACAAGTTTGGGGAACAAATCACCACCAATGTCAAACTCTACCTCAGAAGGAATATAGTTAAACACCTCTGGCTCAAAAATGTAAATACCTGTGTTGATATTAGTACTGAGAGCGTCCTCTGTAGAGGGTTTCTCTTGGAAAGCTTTGACGCGATTATCTTCATCCGTCACAACTACCCCATAACTAGAGACTTCTTCCTGGGGGACAGACTTTGTAATAATAGTTGCAATTGCCCCCTTGGACTTATGCCACTTTACCGCCTCAGTTAAATCTAAATCAATCAGCGCATCGCCGCACAATACCACAAAGGTATCATCAAAAAAGGGCGAAAAGTCTTGAATGCGTCGCATCCCTCCAGCCGAGCCGATTGCTTCCCCTACAAGTTTACCGTCATCATCAATTTTTCCTTCAAAAGAATAACCAATCTGCACGCCAAACCGCTGACCATCACGGAAATAATTTTCTATTTCCTCAGCTAAATGGCTAACATTGACCATAATTTCGTCAAATCCATGTTGACGTAAAAGTTCCAGTAAAAATTCCATCACTGGTTTTTGCAGGATGGGAATCATCGGTTTGGGAATGGTATAAGTAATAGGACGAACACGAGTACCCTTACCTGCTGCCAGAATCATCGCTTTCATAAGATTTTATTCCTCAACCCCAAGCCAGTTTACTTTCATCGAGTGATACTTAATCATCAGTTTTTATTGGGTTCTAAACTAAAGCTATAGCTAGATGATTAACCAGTTATCCTTTAAATTTAATCGGATTCTGGGTTTTGCTGATACAAAAGTTCAGTAAATTCTATATATAGCGTGTTTAAACAAGCTTACCTCTGGTCATCTCAATTCTGGCTACTTGCTGATCAAAAAACTCTTGGCATCAGAGTGCGGTTCCCTAATCATAAGTCTTTAACGGGACACGATATCACTTGCCCATCTGGGTTTAAGACCACCACTAACTTTACCCCAAAGCGACGGGTTTAAAGCCCGATTTGAAATTCCTTGTTCTCTGTTGGTAAGCGAATTTTAATCTCCTGATAAAATTCTTCTTGAAATAGTTCTACCTTGGATTGAGCCGACAGCAGTAGTAATGCCCAAAAAATGCTAACTAGGTGACTATGTTCTGAGTTATGGTCATCGCTATTTTTATCTGGTTTTTTTGTCTGTATCCACAACTCTAGAAGTTGTTCTAAATTTACATAATGTTCCTCTAAATTTAGCTCTTTTGTCGATAGATGCAACACCTGCTCCAGTTCTAGAGCTACTTCCGTCAGATTTTCTTGGTGAGCTAATTCTAGCGCCTCCCGCATGGTTCGCATACTGGGCTGACGCTTGGGACGGTGAGGCTGACTGGCCTTATCTACCCGTTTTAGCTGATTAGCCATAATCTGCAATTGCTTGACTAGCTCTTGTAGAGTCACGCGACGTTTTGCAGGTGGCATTGCCGCTGGACGGCGACGCAAATGTCGTTCTAATTGCAGACGATGAGCAGGATATAATACCCCATCTTCACCTTCAATCATTGCATCATCTATAACTTCTTCTTCAGTATTATCTACTGTTGACAATTGCATTAATGTATTTGCTTTAAATAAAACAAGCATTGATGCTGATAAAAAAGCCTGTCCAGATTGAGACAAGTCCGCTTCATAACCTCTGGCTGTTGCCTCTGGTGCCATTAGTTCTAAATAACGGTCAATCACCGAAATTACTTGTACATCCCAAGGGTCTATTTCTCCTTGTTCAGCTTGGTCAATCAGACGTGTAATTGTTTCTAATAGCTCGGCAGCATCCATCAATTTTAGATTTTAGATTTTAGATTTGTCTTGTCCTTCAACAGACAAAGTTTTTATTGACACAACTTTATTAAAACCTACGTATCCCTAGCGGGACAGTCAGCACTATTACGAATTACGAATTATTTTAATGATCTGTTTCAGGTGGAGATTCATAGCTAACAGTAACATTAGATACGAAATTACCATTTTTACCGTTTTTGATAGCATCAAATGTGCCTTTGATAGTACCAGCTATTGGCACAGCTACCAGTGTTCCTAACAAACCAGCAATTTCAAACCCCATCAAAATAGAGACAAAAATCCATAGGGGATTAAGTCCAATAAAGTCACCCATTAATTTAGGAGCTAAGAGGTTATCTTTAATTTGTTGTAAGATAGTTGCTACCATTGCCACTGGAAATGCTAACCAAGAACTTTGTAATAAAACCAACAATGTTACTAAGCCTATACCTAAAGCTGCCCCTACAAAGGGAATAAGTTCGGAAATACCAATAATGATCGCAAATAACAGGGCAAAGGGTATTCTCATAAATAGGAAAATTGGCGTGAGGGCGATGACCATGAATAACGCCAGCAGCAGTTGGCTGAGGAAAAAATTCTGAAAATTTAGCTGTAAGGATTTAGTGAAAGGGATGCCAATATTAGATGGTAAGAGATTGACTAGACCAGACCAGACGCGATCGCCATATAGCAGCATATAAAACGCCAGCACAAATACTAACACCACATTAAATAATCCTGACAACAGCGTCCCCGCAAACCCTACCGCACCGGAAGCTATCTGTTGCACCAAATTTTGAATATTAGCATTGATTTGATTAGTCACTAGGCTCAAATCAATATTTATACGTCGCTTACGCGCCAATACCTGTAAATTACTAAGGTTGTCTTGACTGGAAGCTAACCAATCAGGAATTTTATTTAAAAGTTGGATTGTTTGCTCAATTACCATCGGTAAGAGGGTAACACCTAAAATAATCAATAAAGCTAGAGTAATCATCAAGACAATTATTACTGACTGAGTGCGTGTAATTCTCACTCTCTCAAACAACTTCACCGGGTAATTGAGTAAAAAAGCCAGAATTGCCGCAATACTGAGAATAGTAATTGGATTCTGAAAATAACGAAACAGCACAGACAGTAGCCAGACATTAAGAGCGATAATCGGACCACTCAGACCATAAATTAACAGAGTTTGGACAGAGGCTGAACGGCGCATCTTGAGAAAAATAAAGAAAATTTGTCAATCTGGCATTGTTACTGATTCCCATGATAGATATTTTTCTCCAAGAATTGTATAAACCTATCTGATAACAAGGAACCAAAACTCTATGGATAAAAGCATAGCTGACCTTCGCAAAGACTATACCTTGCAAGATTTGAGTGAAAATCAAATTGACCCTAATCCTTTTATCCAATTTAAAATTTGGTTTAATCAGGCAACCTCAGCACAATTACCTGAACCTAATGCCATGACTTTGGCTACCTGCACACCAGACGGTAAGCCTTCAGCGCGAATGGTACTACTGAAGGATTTTGATGAACGGGGCTTTGTTTTATTCACTAACTACAACAGTCACAAAGGACAAGAAATAGCGGCAAATCCTTATGGGGCTTTGGTTTTTTGGTGGGCTGAACTAGAACGCCAAGTTAGAATTGTGGGAACTGTAGAGAAGATTTCTGCTGAAGAGTCTGATGGGTATTTTGAAGTACGCCCCCATAATAGTCGCTTAGGTGCTTGGGCTTCTAATCAAAGTGAGGTAATTCCTAGTAGGGAAGTTTTGGAGCAACAATTACAGGATTTCCAGCGCAAATATGCAAATCAGGAAGTTCCTAGACCACCTCATTGGGGAGGTTTTCGGATAATTCCCCAGGAAATTGAGTTTTGGCAAGGTCGTTCTAGCCGTTTACATGATAGGTTGCTTTATACTCGCTTAGATGATGGCAGTTGGAAAATAGAGCGTTTATCACCTTAGGTAAAATAAGCTGTTGTGCATTTAATTTGTATAAGTCTGGCGGGCAAGATGCCCACCCCACAAGATTTAACAATTTTAGGATTATCAAATTTAGGTGCTTAACAGCTTAAAATCAGCGGGAAGTGGTTCCCATGTGACAGTCGGTGTTTTTGGAGTTGGGTGAGTTTGTAAAATCATAGAATTATTTATATAGGAATCCGGTTTGATTCCTGTTCGCGGTAGCGTGCCGTAGGCATATTTACTCGTAGAGGCAGGGGACCCTTAACAGAAAAGAAGGAATATAAGGTGTACTGAGTTCGTAAGCGCAAAGCGCAGGCTGCGCCAACAAAAATCAAATATTATTCCTATAGGTGATCAGAATTAGGATTTACAGGATTTTCAATGTTAAAATCAGAAACGATTTGAAATGATTTGGATATTCTTTAACCTCCCATTTTCAACCAAGCAAATATTTGATTAACTGTTAATTCTAAATTGATTCCTTCTAAAACTGGTAACTGTTGATCATTTCTAAATAACTCCGGTTGTTGTTGGGGACGAAAAACCAAAATAGAACGATCTTCAGGATCTATCAACCAACCCAATAAACAACCATGATTTAAACAATATAAAATATTATCTATCACCCGATTTGAATTTTGTTCAGGAGACAGAATTTCAATTGTCCAATCTGGAGGTATGAAAAAATCATTAGGAACTTCTTCATCAGCAGTAAAAAGAATATTTGACCATTTAAAAACTGCAATATCAGGTACTACGGAACGCACACCAAAACTACAACGCAACTCAGGAAAAGCATAAGCAATTTTTTCGACTTCAGTGATATCGTTAATACGATTACAAAGTTTTAATTGTAAGCGGCTATGTTTCCCTTTTGGCATTGGTTTGGTAATAATTTCACCGTTGATATATTCTCTGACAGGTTTTGTTTCTGGTAGTTTGAGAAATTCTTCTAGAGTCAGGGATTGAGTGATTACTGTGGTCATTGTTCCTGAATCCTGAAAATAGGATGCAATTTTAATGTAACAGAAGTTTCTCTGCAAAACCCAAAAAGGGGTTGACAAAATTCTGATTTTTGGGTATGATTAGGTTATGCGTGGAAAATGTGCGCGCATATAATATAGGTTATTTAAAGATATTGTTTGTCTGAATCAGGATTTACAGGATTTGAGGATTTGCAGGATGTTGGTTTGCGTTCAGGTTTTTGAGTTTGAGGATTTTCATGATATTGTTGTTGTCTGAATCAGGATTTTCAGGATTTGAGGATTTGCAGGATGTTGGTTTGCGTTGAGATTTTTCGGGTTTCGGTATTTTCAGGATGCTATTGTTGGTTTTAGATTAGTATTTGTGATACATTAATTTTAATTGATTAAGAAAATTACTTCGTTTGTTTCCAACTCATTATAATCATAGTCAAAACAACATCCAATCATCTACACTCTTCAAATCCTGAAAATCCTCAAATCCTGAAAATCCTGATTCAGACAAAAAACGCGCTTCAGCGAAAGTAAAGAAGGGAAAAGAAAAAAGCGCAGAGCGCAAGAGGGAAAGAGAGCAAAGGGTTACTGAGTCCTGGAAGATACGACTACACGGAAACCCATGATGCTGTCCTTATGGACACGCGTGTTCAAGTTCCGAACGGCAGAACGACAGCCTGTACCGAAGGCGTTCCAAGAACTACTACGTATTAATCTAGTGTTAACGTTTAGACTTGTCAAGGCACTACCATCTATGGGCGCATTACTATAGTTTTGTTGATAGTCATCTAAACACCATTCATACACATTCCCGTGCATATCATACAAACCAAAAGCGTTAGGGGGAAAAGTGCCTACATCTGTGGTTTGTTGACGATACTGTCCTTTTGGTGCAGAAGCATAGGGATAATTACCATCATAGTTTACCAGATCCGGGGTAATACTTTCACCAAAATAAAAAGGTGTAGTTGTTCCCGCTCGACAAGCATACTCCCATTCAGACTCACTTGGTAATCTGTAGTTTTTTCCTGTTTTTTGGCTTAACCCCTGACAGAAAGCAACTGCATCATCCCAACTAACTTTTTCAACTGGGCGATTATTACCTTTGAAGTTTGAGGGATTAGTGCCAATAATAGCTTGATATTGTGCCTGTGTCAATTGATATTTTGCCATGAAGAAACTGGGAACAGTAACTTGATGTTGGGGACTTTCATCTGAATCTCGTTGTGCTTCATTTTCTGGTGAACCCATGTAGAATGTTCCCCCTGGTATTTCCACCATTTCCAAAGTCACACCATTTCCCAAGTCTTCGGTAAAGTAATTTGCTGAGGAGTTACTTCTACTAATAATGCTTCCTGTAGAGTCGGTTTTCACAACTTCAAAGTTGAAACTATTCAGGTTATTGGAAGAAGTTGTAATTTCAGGAGTTGGTGTATTTTGAGGAGTTGGTGTATTTGCAGAAGTTGTAATTTCTGGTGTTGATTTTTGATTTTTAGTCCCAAATATATTTTGTACAACTACTGCAACAGTCACACCACCAATAAATAAAGCACCAGTTTTAATAAAACCACGACGGGAAGAATTTGTGAATTTTGGAGGAGGTTGTAAAACCTGTAAAACTTCCTCCGCTGATTGATAACGATTTTGATATTCTAGTTGTAATAACTTATCTAAAATTTGTCCTAATTCTAAACTAACAGATTGCTGTAAATGACTCCGCCATTTTTTCACCCAACTGTAACCTTGAGTTTTCCATAACTCCCAAGGATGAACTCTAGTCATTAAATGAAAACAAGTTGCACCTAAACTAAATAAATCACTTGCAGGATAAACTTCCCTATCTTCCATTTGTTCCGCAGCAGCATAACCAAAAGTACCAATTTTTGTTCCTGGACGCATTGTCCCCTGGAGTTGTTTGGAAGCACCAAAATCAATCAAAAACAATTTACTATCACGACGACGCATGATGTTTTCTGGTTTGATATCTCGGTGAATGATATCTTGATCATGAACTGTTTTCAGAACTGGTAATAGATTAAGTAATAATTCTCGGATTTTTTGATTATCAAAAGTTTCTCCATTTGCTAATTCAATTAATAAATTCTCACCGTCGATAAAATCCTGAATTAAATATAAACAGTCATCTTCATCAAAATATGCCTGTAATTGCGGAATTTGAGAATGATTAAGGTCTTTTAGCTGTTTTGCTTCTTGATCAAACAAATCTTTGGCTTTTTTTAATGCGTAGGTATTCTGAGTTTGGGGTGCAAATTGCTTAATTACGCATTTTTCATTTAATTTATCAATATCTTGGGCTAAATAAGTTTTACCAAAACCTCCACCACCCAAAGGTTTAACCGGACGATAACGGTTTCTGAGGATAACCAAAGGAACACCGCAGTTAGGACAAAATTTGGTTTTGTCGGGAACAGGTGGGTTATAGCAGTCTGGGTTCAGACAACATATCTGAGACATGGGTGGGTTTTGGTAGATACTTTGATATTTTCAATATATACAATGATATCGGCAAGAATTACGTAAAGCACCTATTACAAGTTTTGTCTTGTTCCCAGTCTCTGACTGGGAATACCATCATAGAGTCTCTGACTCTAATATAAAGGAAGGCAGAGCCTTCAATAATTCATTCCCACACAGAGTATGGGAACCAGAAAATCCTTTCATCCTGTAAATCCTGGTTCAGATAACAATGTATATCGCAAATAAAAACCACCCCAAACAAATAGGATAATTATCAAAGCACCAATACCCAACATATTGGGAAGCCAGAAAACTACTTCTATATGGTTTAGTTCACCTGGTTTGAGTTTCCATATTAGTTGTTTACCATCTTTTTCTGGTTGAATTGCATCTTCAGTTTTTTGAATAGTTTTAACTCCCCAAGGTGTCTGCAAGCTAAAGTCTAAATTCAGAACGGAAGCAGAACCAGCTAAAACGTTTCTTTTGCTGGTAAGTGCAGAAAGGGAACGCAAATCTAAATCGTAAATCAAACGATTTCTTGATAATAGCAAAAAATTGTTTTCCTCTACAAGTAAGTTGGAAGCAATAGTTGGTATTTCTGAATCTTGGGGGACTTGATTAGGATTTTGAGAACTGCGGTAATTGAAAAAGCCGCTAAATTTTTCTTGTAATTCTCTCCCATTACTGAAGGGAATTTTCACAATTAGTTCTTCTGGAGAAATTCGCTTTGCTGAACCTTCTAATTTTCGCGCTCGACGTTCTAAACTATTTAACCATTCCCAGATATAATCACCGCTAAAGCTGGTTAATTTTTCAGATAACTGAATATGCTGTACTATTTCGCCGTTATTCGTATTGTTATAGTTAATTCCTAAATCATATTGAACGCAACCAGATAACATGAAAGCGGCAGATATTACAACCCAGGAAATAGGTTTTAGTCTGTTTTTGATAAACCTGAAAGTAATTGCTGCAATCAAAGATAATACAATTTTTTGTAAATTAGATATATTCATGATTTAATCATCTCTCAAAAACTTAACCAAACTAGATAGGAAATAGTTATACCCACAGCAATTAATGCTGCCCAGATAAAACTATTATCTCTTGTATTAACTTTGCTAAGGTCTACATATTCTGGTTCCGCAGACTTCTGTCTAGGGATAGATTTTGTAGGTTTAACAGCGACAAGTCTTTTGGAGTCGTGATCAGAAATTGCAGCCAAATCGGGGATTTCTGTCATCCATTCTTTTGGTCTTTGCAGTTTGGGCGCTTGTAAAATATAGATTAACTGCCGTGCTTGTTTCTTGGTTTCGTAGTGGGGATGACGACGAAGTTGTTGACAAAGTGCGATCGCATCATCAGTCCTTCCAGCCGCTTCATAAGCCGTTACTAACCAAATATCGACTTCACCTGCAAAGCGTGTATTCCTTGCTAACAAGACGCTGGCTTGTTCTAAATTTTCTACAGCTTCCCGATATTGCCCATTTTCAAAGGCAAGTTTTCCAGTTTCGTAATGAGATTTGGCAATTTCTAAACTTTCTGTAGTCATTGGTCATTGGGCATTGGTCATTGGGCATTGGTGGTGATTTGTAATAGGGAATTAAGAAAAGCAAAAAGGTTAGAGTTTTTCCAATTACCGATTACCAATCACCAAATTATTATTTAAACTGAGAACCCAGAATCATGGTTCCAATCCCCACATCTGTGAAGATTTCTAACAGCAGGGCGTGAGGAATGCGACCATCAATGATGTGTGCGGCTTTGACTCCTTGGGCGAGCGATCGCACACAACAAGTCACTTTAGGAATCATACCCCCGCTGACTATGCCATCGGCAATTAATTCACGAGCTTCAGGAATATCTACTTTGGCAATTAAGGTAGAAGGATCTTGATAATCTTTTAAAATCCCCCTGGTATCGGTGAGCAAAATCAACTTTTCCGCCCCCAGTGCAGCAGCTATTTCCCCCGCAACAGTATCAGCGTTGATATTGTAAGCTTGTCCGCTATCATCAGCCGCCACGCTAGAAACTACGGGAATATAACCATTTTTAGACAAAGTATCTAAAATTTTGATATTCACATTGCTGACTTCCCCCACAAAGCCAATACCTTCATCACCTTGGGGACGGGCGGTGATTAAGTGACCATCTTTACCACAAAGTCCCACCGCCATACCACCAGCTTGGTTAATCAAGGAGACAATTTCTTTATTGACTCGACCGACTAACACCATTTCCACAACATCCATTGTAGCTGCATCGGTGACGCGCAAACCATTCTTAAACTGTGCCTCAATTCCCAGTTTACCTAACCAACTGTTAATTTCTGGTCCACCGCCATGTACTAAAATTGGTCGCAATCCGACGCAAGACAAAAATACAATGTCGCGGATAACTTTATCTTTAAGGGTGCTATCTTTCATCGCTGCACCTCCGTATTTGACAACAACGGTGCGACCAGCAAATTGTTGAATGTAAGGTAGTGCTTCGCTGAGGATTTCGACGCGATTAGCTTCAGCTTGCCTGATGTACTCGTTATCGTTCACCATCATGAGGATCTTCCAATTTTGGATTTGAGATTTAGGATGTCAGGTTGTTATAGCAATACCCGGTAAGCGTAAAGCTCAGTCACAAAGCGTGCTGAGATATAAGCAACACGGGCGGTTTTAACCGCCTTCAATCATATACTACCAAGTATCTTGACAATCTTATACCGGAATCGGTAGTATAAGATTGGAGGTAGAGAGATGCTAGTTTTTGAGTTTAAGGTTTACGGAAAATCAGTTCAGTTAGCAGCAATAGATGATGCAATTCGCACTGCCCAATTCGTTCGTAATAGCTGTATTCGGCTATGGATGGACGTTAAAGATACAGGTAAAAACGACTTGCAGAAATATTGTGCTGTTTTAGCGACTAATTTTCCATTTGCCTCGGAACTCAATTCAATGGCTAGACAAGCTAGTGCTGAAAGAGCATGGTCTTCTATTACCCGATTCTATGAAAACTGTAAAAAAGGTATTGCCGGTAAGAAGGGCTTTCCTCAGTTTCAGAAAGATTGCCGTTCTGTTGAATACAAAACTTCTGGTTGGAAACTTGAGGATAATCGTAAATCCATCACTTTTACCGACAAAAAAGGTATTGGCAGATTAAAAATTAAAGGAACTCGTGACCTACATTTCTACCAAATCAACCAAATAAAACGGGTGAGATTGGTAAAACGGGCTGACGGTTATTATTGTCAATTTTGTATTGATGTTAACCGTCAAGAGAATGTAGAACCATCAGGAAATACGATTGGATTAGATGTAGGGTTAAAAGAATACTACACCGACTCTAATGGCGTAATGATTGAGAATCCTAAGTTTCTTCGTGAAGCAGACAAAGTTCTTAAACGTTCGCAGCGTCGTGTTTCTAGAAAAGTCAAATGGTCAAAAAATAGAGGCAAAGCTAAGACTTTTTTAGGAAAACGCCACCTCAAAATAAGTAGGAAACGTAAAGACCATGCTGTGAAATTAGCACGGTGCGTAGTTCAGTCTAACGACTTGATAGCCTATGAAGATTTGAGGATTAAAAACATGGCGAAAAATCATTGTTTAGCCAAGTCAATAAATGACGCATCTTGGTATCAGTTCCGTGTCTGGCTTGAATATTTTGGAAAAGTATTCAAGAAAGTCACGGTAGCGGTCAACCCGCAATATACAAGCTCTGAATGCTCTAGTTGCGGTGAAATTGTCAAGAAAACGCTATCCACTAGAACGCACGTTTGTAAATGTGGTTTTGTAATGGATAGAGACGAAAATGCAGCTAGAAACATCCTTAGTCGAGGATTGAGTACCGTAGGGCATACGGGAACTTTTGCGCTAGACAAGGCAGATGGGGGGAGATTTATTCTTCCCCCAAACTGCCGCGCAAGCAACGCTTTGGGAGATGAGACCTCTGCTCAGGCTGGAGAAATCCTGTTTAAGTAAGTCACGTCGTTGATTAAAGAATCTCAGTGTCTTTAGACCTGAGAGTGTCAAATGATCAAAACATGAAAGCAACTTAGGATCACAAAAGTTCCTCAGATCAATTTCGGTGTTGTGAATCTTCAGTTTTGAGAATGCTGGGAATTACTTCTAAGATGCGTGTGGCAATTTGTTCTGGTGTTTCTGATTCGGTGATGGTAATATGTAAATCTGCCTGAGAGTAAAGCGATTGGCGTTGTTCGAGGAGCGACCGCAATTTATCTTCAGGGTGAGAATCTTGTAAAAGTGGCCTTGTCTGATCTTCTGCTAACCGATGCAACAGAATTTCCACCGGCACATCCAGCCACACTATCAACCCGTGACGCAAATAGCCCCAATTTTCCCGCTTTAGTACAATTCCGCCACCAGTGGCTATGGTCAACTTAGTATAAGCACAAACTTGAGCTAAAATCTCACTTTCCAATTGGCGAAATGCTGCTTCCCCTTCATCTGCAAAGATCTCATTAATGGATTTTTTAGCAGCTTTGACTATAACATCATCAGTATCCAAAAACCCATAACCTAGTTGCTGTGCTAGTAAGCGCCCTACTGTCGTCTTACCCACACCCATCATCCCAATTAAATATAGGTTGACTCCTTTTAATAAATTACTCACCAAGTGACTTTACTCCAGTTTTATGATTTATTACTGATAAAGCAGATTGCAGATCAATGAGGTACAGAATCAAAATTGAAACCTAGACACATTATTCGCCAGTTTTACTCCTGACTCCTGTACGGGCGTATTGCAATACGCCCCTACTGACTCCTGAATTCTGCTGGAACTGATTTAAACCTTGCTATTAACAATACTTTTTTTCATGTCTATTTTCAATTGCGCCGCTAAAATTGGATTACGCAGCAATAGGTTACTTTCTGCGGCTAGATGAGATTTAAAATTTTCTTCCATTAAGCGTTCAATTACATAGTCCCTGAAAACGATGCCAGGTGATAAACAAAATACTTGTGTGTTCATGAGCGGGGCTGTAGAATTAACATCTGACCGCACTTTAGCTTTTTCAATCAGCGATCGCCGTTGCAGTAATTCTATCGTTTCCAGAATTAACCTTTGTGCTAATCGTGGTGACAAGCCGGGAATAATATTACTCGGTACAGTAAGCATAGAAGCGCAATCTGGATTCAGCGCCAGCCAATATATAATAGATGTCTCTAACTCCGACAAAGGATGGAACTGCTGATCTAAAATCCGGCGAATATCACCAAACGCTAAAGTACCCTGTTCCAAAAACTCATAGATACTACCACCAAATAAATCTTGAATAGTCGTAGCAACTAATTTTAAAAATAAGGGATTACCAGCATAGTAGTCAATCAATACACTACATTCAGTATATTGAAGTTCAGCGAATCCTTTAGCTTTGAGGATAACTAGGCTATCTTTCTTGCTTAAACCAGTCAAGTTTACAGAACGAACAGGTAGTTTTTTTCCTTCAATAGCCGCAATTTCCGGCGGTTTTTGTCGGCTAGTTAATAATAAGCAGCTTTGATGTTGGGAATCTCCCACCCTTCTAATTAATTCACCATAACCCTCATAACCAGGACGATATCGAATCTGTGAAATAACGTAAGGTGTATTACGTTCCGTGGGCGAAGAAACTTCAGTATTTTCTCCATCAGCACTAGATAAAATTGAGTCAACATGATCTAAGACCAAAAGACAACGAGCATTGCGTAAACTCTGAATCAGTTGGGAAATTCTGCTATTCAGAGTTGCTGTCTGATCTATCTCTAGAGTTGGCGATAATATCTGCATGATATTACTTAAGATTACATCTATCGATGGGCATAGATGTAGCGATCGCCAAATCACATACTCAAACTGATCTTGAATTCCTTCTGCTAACTTGATAGAAAAAGCAGTTTTACCAATTCCACCCATCCCCAAAAGTACAACTAACCGACAGCGCTGTTGTAAAATCCAGTCTGAAACTGTGGCTAATTCTGTCGTCCTTCCACAAAAGCCACTGACATCAACGGCTTCACCCCAATCTTGAATTTTTGGGGATTTCAGTTCAATTAACTCCGTTTCTTGCTCTTGCGTATCTTTGATCAAAGTGACGATTGGGTTTAATTGAATCCAACTTTTTTTATATCCAGCCTTTTCTAACAAATGAGTCACATGACTCCAGTTTTTGACCTTGACTGAGTATCCGGCTTGAGTACTCAGCATATCCTCTATGTATTTATATAATCCATTAGACAAATAAACTCTGACTGTACTGCTACTGCGACTTTGATAAACTCTATTCGCTATTTCCGCAGGACTACAACCACAAAGCAAACCTCTCAGGAATTTCTTTTCCAGCGGTGTTAAGGCTTTTCTCTTTGCAGAAGCTAAATCTAAGTATAATTTCTCTAACTCCCAATTTTTTTGAGCTTCTATAAATTCTTCTTCCACTGGTTGAGAACCTAGTACCATCATCATTGTTATTAGTATATTTACAGTTAGATAGCGATATACTAACGTTTGTTATGTAAAGTCAGAATAAACTAATGATAAATTTATAACGAAATTAATAACGATTGTTAGGTGCGTTCTTATTTACTACTTAGGTATTCTTGAACTTAATAGAAATTTCATATAACTTGTTTGAAACTTTAAGGAAATAAATTCTGTCAATATAAAAAAATCCCACTTTATCTGGTGAGTGAATAAAGCCTTCCTCAATACTATGTAGCTAACAAGACAGTTTTTGATTCTCAAATTGACTCATGGCCAGCCTTGATCACTTGAATCTCGATATCAAGGTGTAAACCATAACCCACTTTTCCATGTTTAGACAAAAAAGTTCTTTCTCTCTCAACTAAACTCCCATCAATCAATGTGGTATGAATGAGGTTTCAGCTATGACTCGAATTTTAGACGTTGTGCAAACAGCTTTGACAACTGGTTATTTAACTGTAGAAGCAGAAAACCAACTCAGGCAACTTTTAACCACCCAGTACAACTTAGAGGACTTTAATGCCTTCATGACTTTGCAGGAAGCTGCTATGATGGGCAAAATCAAGCAGGAATCACGAGAAAAGTGTGGTATAAATTAGGATGAATTAATTGATAAGTTTATCGGCGAGAGCCTTCATTTTCATCCTCAAATTCGTCGTCTTCAAAAAAATCCCAATCATCATCATCTGCTTGATTAGTAGTTGATGGTTGATATGGAGGGATAATTACTCGGTAATCAGCATCATAAATAGATTCAGTTTTTCCCACACCAGTATTTTTTGGTTCTTGAGCATTGTATGAGTAAACTGACCCAGGTTGAGAAGCAGTTTTAGGTGCTTGCTGGGGTTCAGCGGTTTTAGCACTGGCTGTTTGTGGTTGTTCTTCAAAATCCCAATCATCATCAGTAGGCTTTGTCTCCCAATCATCAAATTCCTGGCTAGTAGTGTAATCGGGTTTACTAGTGGCGGGTGGTGGACTACTAGGATAAGGTGTCGATTCTTTTCTGGGAGTTGTCCTCACACGTTGTGAATTTACAGGTGATTGAGAAGAAGTTCTTTCTGGTGGTTGAGCAAAATAATTAGTAAATTTCAATAAAGTGGCAATTAATATAGATGTGAAAGCACCAGTGGCGATGCTCAAGAAAATCCACAAAGCTAATGGTAATGCTTGAGTCCGCATCCCCAAAAATACCAATGGAAGCGCTGGCGACAAGTTTTGGACTAACAACAGCATCAGTCCTCCCAGCACAGCTACCAACAGAATTAAGCGAATTACAGCCATAAGAAAATGCAGAACGAACCGCGAAGACGCGAAGGACACGAAGGAAGAGAGAAAGAAGAGATCATAAAGATTCGGCGCTGTGTCTCGTAGAGATGTGACTGTCAAGTTTTGTTGATTAAAGAGATATTCCTCAACTTCATTCCTTTTATCAGTTATCACTGAACAGTGATAACTGATAACTATTTAACGATGACCTTGCCAGCGCTGGATGGGAATACAGTCAATATCTAGTTGATCTAAGGCACGGGCTACTACAAAATCAACTAAATCTTCAATGGTTTGCGGATTGTGATACCAGGCAGGAATAGCGGGGACGACTCTAACTCCTGTTTCTGCTAGGGTTGTTAAGTTCCGCAGGTGAATCAAGCTAAAAGGAGTTTCTCTGGGAACAATAACTAGTTTGCGTCCTTCTTTTATCTGGACATCCGCAGCCCGTTCTAGTAAATCGGAACTCAAGCCAACTGCCAGTTTTGCTACTGTACTCATGCTGCATGGTATAATAATCATCCCTAAAGTCCGAAAGGAACCGCTGGCGATACCAGCCCCAACATCACTCCAAGGATGACAATGCAGTTTACCTGATAGTGGCACTCCGGCTTGTTCTCGCCAAAATTGCTCTTGTCCTTCCGGGTCCGCTGGCATTCGGGTTTCTTGTTCTGCTTGCCAAACCATGTAAGTTGATTTGGAAGCCACTAGTTCAATCTTATACTCTGCTTCCAGAAGAAATTTAAGAGCGCGAACGGCGTAAATCAGACCTGATGCACCGGATACGCCCAAAATTAAAGGTTTTGTCTCATTTAGCACGCTATTATCCAGAATATTTACTCATCATCAGCATAGGGATCTACATAGGGATCTAAGTCAAGAGATTCCAGGTCATTTTGTAAGTAAATGTCTGATATATCTTGATTTCCTGTACCAATGCCCAAGTTCTTGGCTACACCATCAGCACCAACAGTGACTAAATCAATTTGCTGGCGGTAGTAATCAACACTCTTCACTTGGACTGCGACGCGATCGCCTAATCTATAGGAAGCGCGATTTTTGCGCCCAAATAGAGCCTGCTGTCTAGCACGATATTCATACCAATCATCTTTGAGTGAACTGACGTGTACTAGTCCTTCTACTCGCAACGGTGTACCTAGCTGGGAACCTATTTCTAATTCTGCGGCTGGAACTTCGATTTCTACAAAGAATCCGTATGATTGAACACCTGTGATCACGCCAGGAAAAACTTGCCCAATTCGCTGTTTCATTAGTTGGGCTTTTTGCAGTCCAGCTAAATCAGCTTCGGCTTCTTGGACTTCTTTTTCTCTGTCATTAATCTGGACAAGTACTCTGGTTAAATCACTTTGGAGTTCTTGTTGCAACTCTGGGGGGAGAACGTTCCAGTTAATTTCCGCATGACTAGAGGAGTGACGCAGGTTCACACGCTCTTTCACACGGGTATTGCGGCGATCGCGTCCGTATTCTAGTAGTGAATGGTATACCCTTTGCATGAGTAAATCTGGGTAGCGCCGCAGAGGAGAGCTAAAGTGGAGATACTGTGTTAGAGCCAAACCAAAGTGAGAACCTTTAGTTGTGCTGTATACAGATGGCTTGAGGGTATCTTGCAACAAATAGGTAAGAACTTGCTCAGATGGTGATTCAGCAAAAGCACTAGTTAAGTGTTGGTAATCTAAGGGTTGGATATCCGCATCTGGATCTAGTGTTAACTCCACACCTAAATTAATCGCCAGTTTCAGCATTTCCTGAACATCTTCGGTATCAGGCGTGCCTTGGACTCGCCAAATGGCAGGAACTCCCAACGCACTGAGGTGATCTGCCAGAAGTTGATTTACTAATAGTACCAACTCGGTTAAGAGCGATCGCACAGGTAAATCATTGACTACCACAGCCCCCATCACTCCTTCATCATAGTAGGGATTTTGACTGGGTGGGAGATTCAACTGCAAGCTACCACGAGCTAATCGCGCTTGTTTGGCTGCTTGCGCCAAACTTTCTAAGTCCTGTAATATCTCGATACTCTCAGCAGTTACTTTTGTTGATTTACCTGTGAGAATCGCTTCGGCTTGTTGTTTACTGACAGCCTTGTCTACATTGATTACACTAGGTTGAATTTCCCAGTCCAACACTTCTCCCGATTGGGGATGAATTGTGATCACAACGGATAGGGCTAAATGATCGCTACCAGGTGATAAAGAACAGCGTTCAGCTACAGCATCTGGTAACATCGGCAGAATTAATTCTCCTAGATACACTGACTTTCCGCGCTTGAGCGCCTCTCTATCTAAGGGTTCATCCGGTTGGATATAGTGGGAAAGATCCGTAATATGAACAATTAATAGCCAAGGTTTGTTTGGTATTTTTTCCAAACTAAAAGCATTTTCTACTACACGGTCATCACCATTTACCCCTTCAATGGTTAGAGTAAACAAATTACGTAAATCTACCCGATTTTTTAAATCTGCTTTGAGAAGCTTTTTAGGTAATTTAGCGGCTACATCGAGGACATTCTCAGGAAAATTACGTGAAAGATCATGCTTACAAGTTACTAAATCTATATCAGCCGCAGCTTCAGCATCACTACCGAGAATTTGCACCACTCGACCCAAGGGGGGATACTGAGCTAGTGGGTAACGCAGGACTTCTACATGGGCTAAGTGATCGAGCGCTTGCTCCAATTTCATGCCGTTTGTGAGCAGTTTCAATTCAAACAGCAAACGATCATCCAAGGGGACAGCCCGAAAACCGCCTTCTACTTGCTTAATTCGTGCCAGTAAAGTGTGATTTGAACGCTCTAGAATTAGCTTCACTTCACCTTCAGGTGAACGACGGCGACTACCTTCCTTGAGAACTCTGACCAAAACGCGATCGCCATTCCAGGCATTACTCAAATGGCTTTCGCGGATGTAAATATCCTCAGAGCCTTCCACATCTTGAATTGCAAAGCAAAACCCTTTACTAGAGCAGCGCAGTTTTGCTTCAATTAAGCCTTCTTCTGTTACCCGGCGGTATTTACCCCGTTCCTTCACCAACAGCCCTACTTTTTCCAGCACCTCCAAAGCAATGTGAAGTTTTTCTAGACTCTCTTCATCCTCACAACCGAGTTTCTTTTCCAAGACTTTACGAGCTACCAATTTATCATCGGTGAAATTGGCAAGGAGTGTAGCGATTGAAAATTCCATGCAGTGAACCGACCTTTGGTCAAAACATCATTTTTTGAGAACACTTACGTGCGGAGGTTCTCCCCCGTTGATCAGCCAGCACTGTGGGTGGGTTTCCCAACTTCAGGAGCCACTGTCTGGCTCTGGTCTAGAGAGTCGTCGCCAGTGGCTTGTGACAGGCTTTAAAGTGTCCGTTGTTTAATCTGGTTCTTCCCTGTATACCCTCACGGATTACAGAAGAAATTTACTACAAACTAATTCTCTGTAACCCTGCGGAGAAGCAAGCTATGCGTAGCGTCTCGTAGAGAAGGTAAGGCTACCGAAGTTCCTCTCAGAGAAAGCCTCTGCTCGGACTTCTCACTGCACGACACTCTCAGAATCTGTCTGGGTTAAACTTTCTTTACCTAAGCAATCTTACAAGGCACTCCTGATACTCAATTTTGCTCCACCAGGTAATTACGCTATGGGTTTTCGAGAGGTTTGGTTTAGAGAACTCTCCATCATACCCAGAAAGCTTATACCTACGGGAAACACAGGTGTTGGATTGTCTAGATTAAAGGTAATTGTCTGCCATAAGAATCTGAATTTTAACTAGGAGAAACTGCCGTTCAACCCAATTTTCCCATATGTAGAATCGGTCACAATCAGGTAAGCAGCTTAACAATCCGTGAGGGCGAACCTTATCCTTATCATTGTAGATTTAGAGCGCACTTCCAGAAAATACTTTTAGATATCGAATTGGGTAATTAGTATAGCATTGAAAGGAAGAACACCCTAAGTTACTCAACAGTAGCCAAAAATTTGCTCAAAAAACAGCTGCTGCTACAATCGTGACACATGATCATACCGCGAAAAGTACCCTGAAGTCCTACGAGGAACACTAAAATTAAAGTGACTCTCGACCAGAGTTTTCAATTCACTGAAAGGATGTAACCTGTGTACACAGAAGACATCAACCGAGTAATTAAACAGATTTAGATTGGTGGAACTATTATGTTGGCTCAATTCCAGAGCTTGTATCCTAACAGCAGTATTATCTCGGAATTAGTACAAATTTTTCAAGGAAAATATATCGTCCGAGTCACTGTGCAAATTGAAGGCATCACCCGCTCCACTGGTATGGCAGGTGCAGAAACTGTAGAAGCGGCTGAAGACCAAGCCAGAAATAGGGCGCTTATGGTCTTAGGAATCACCAAAGCAACTGGGGAAACAGGTATATTTACCCCAAAACCAATTTCCTCAATTCAGGTAAATCCCTCCTTCAATCCCAGAACTATCTCAGATGAGTCCGGAATAGTCCCTAAGGATGTTGTCAGTAATCAATCGTCAACAGTCAGCAATAGAGAAATATCGGCACCAGATACCTACAACCCAGTGTTAGGTCAAAGTTTTCCAGAACATACTACTCAAGAACAACAACTTGATCCCCCAGGGGAAAGTTTAAAGATATTATCAGATCAAGAATCTGAGCATTACCCCTTCTTACCAGAAATAACTCCCAGTAATGTCACACCATTTACCCCACGCAGTTATTCTCCTCCAGAAGATATTGGTGTGCAGTTAGGTATAGGAACAAGAAAGAGAAAAAATGAACCAGTTAATTTATCTGATGTCATTGCCCAAACAGATGTCCAAATAGAGCGTTTAGGCTGGACTAAAGAACAAGGAAGGGAATTTCTCAAAAAAACCTACGGGAAGCTAGGGCGCTCTTTACTCAGTGAAGAAGAGTTGCTAGATTTTCTTAACTACCTCAAATCTCAACCAGACCCCATTGCTGGGTTTTAGTAGAGATGGGGAGATGGGGAGATGGGGAGATGGGGAGATGGGGAGATGGGGAGATGGGGAGATGGGGAGATGGGGAGATGGGGAGATGGGGAGATGGGGAGATGGGGAGATGGGGAGATGGGGAGATGGGGAGATGGGGAGATGGGGAGATGGGGAGATGGGGAGATGGGGAGATGGGGAGATGGGGAGATGGGGAGATGGGGAGATGGGGAGATGGGGAGATGGGGAGATGGGGAGATGGGGAGATGGGGAGATGGGGAGATGGGGAGATGGGGAGATGGGGAGATGGGGAGATGGGGAGATGGGGAGATGGGGAGATGGGGAGATGGGGAGATGGGGAGATGGGGAGATGGGGAGATGGGGAGATGGGGAGATGGGGAGATGGGGAGATGGGGAGATGGGGAGATGGGGAGATGGGGAGATGGGGAGATGGGGAGATGGGGAGATGGGGAGATGGGGAGATGGGGAGATGGGGAGATGGGGAGATGGGGAGATGGGGAGATGGGGAGATGGGGAGATGGGGAGATGGGGAGATGGGGAGATGGGGAGATGGGGAGATGGGGAGATGGGGAGATGGGGAGATGGGGAGATGGGGAGATGGGGAGATGGGGAGATGGGGAGATGGGGAGATGGGGAGATGGGGAGATGGGGAGATGGGGAGATGGGGAGATGGGGAGATGGGGAGATGGGGAGATGGGGAGATGGGGAGATGGGGAGATGGGGAGATGGGGAGTCAATTAAGCCATATTCCTTAGCTTCTTCAGGAGACATGAAGAAGTCACGTTCAGTATCTTCAGCAATACGCTCAATTGGCTGACCTGTGTGATCTGCTAAAAAATCATTTAGCCTTTTCTTGTGGTATAAAATTTCCCGCGCCTGAATTTCAATATCAGTCGCTTGTCCTTGAGCGCCACCTAGAGGTTGATGAATCATAATCCGCGAATGGGGTAGACTCATTCGTTTACCTTTAGCACCAGCACTGAGGAGGAAAGCGCCCATACTAGCCGCTAATCCAGTACAAATAGTACAGACATCAGGGCGGATATGCTTCATGGTGTCGAAAATTCCCATCCCCGCCGTAACCGAACCACCGGGAGAATTGATATACATATAAATGTCTTTCTCCGAGTCTTCAGCATCTAAAAACAGCAATTGGGCAACAATCAAGTTAGCAAGACTGCTATCAACCTGTTGTCCTAAAAAGATGATGCGCTCACGTAACAGCCGTGAGTAGATATCGAAAGCGCGTTCGCCTCGACCCGATTGTTCAATAACGATAGGAATCATGGACAGGTGCTTATAGCTATTTTCCATTTATTCTATCGATGTCAATGGCTGATTGTGTTTAGATAAGCAAATGAATATTGGGAAAAAGCTTGAGAACTAGACAATATCAGCGTTTATTTCCCCATAATGAGTTCTCAACAAGCAGATTTATTACACCAAAATATCTAAAATTTAAAATCTAAAATTCTTTGACGGACACTTTTTTAGTGCGACAAGCGTCTCAGTGGCTATGGTTGTCCGAAAAGAGGGCTGAATCACAGGAAGATTAAATCCTGTTCTGTCTCTTCTCACCTGAGCTACCTCTTACCCTACACCTCTGGATTGCCTTGATTGGAAAAATGTAGATTTCGATGACTCGAAATTATTTTTCAGGTATTAGTAACTTTTTTCACATTTTTCAAATTTGTTCTGGTTAATTATCCGGACATATTCGTCAAATCTGGTAAATCGAAAATATGAGGTGTATTTAGAATAACTAGTCTTACTTGAAATGCTATCAATTAAGAGAGAAAAGTAATATGCTGGAAAGACTTATACAAGCTGCTTTGATTACCTTTTTACTGCACCTGACGGCCGGACTCAATACTAGTACTCGAATTCCGGCTAAGGGTGTATCACCTATGTCTGAAATACCAGCGTCAGTCATCGGTTCCACGTTTAACTTTTTGAAATAAGCTCATCAACTTTTAAATTGCATATCTCAGAAAAACTCTTGTGGTGCGGGCATCTTGCCCGCCATAATTATGCAAGTTAAATGTCCAAAGCTTAACAAAATTTCATCAATTGCCTGGGGATCGGTAAGATTCTTCCGCGTTGCCTGTTCTCTCTTTTCCTCACTAAGTAAGTGGGCGTTAAAAAATAGAAGATAGACCTAATTCCTTACCTGTTATGGGGAAGGGGGAGTCAAAGCCTGTCTCCTTGTAGAGGAGAGATTTACCAGAAAGGTTTTATATTTAATTGTTCCTAACTACTTAGCAATGTAACGTTTGGTAATTAGGCGAACATAATATTAAAAGGGTAGACTGAGCAAAAAAGGTTATTGCCTGTTTTGAACCATGACTAATCGCCTTGCTGAAGCCAAAAGCCTCTATCTCCGCAAACACGCCGAAAATCCGATTGACTGGTGGTCTTGGTGTGACGAAGCACTTACCACTGCCAGGGAACAAGATCAACCGATTTTTCTCTCCATTGGTTATTCTAGTTGCCACTGGTGTACGGTGATGGAAGGAGAAGCGTTTTCTGATTTAGCGATCGCTGAATACATGAATGCCAATTTTCTTCCCATTAAAGTAGACCGGGAAGAACGACCTGACCTGGATAGCATTTATATGCAGACTTTGCAGATGATGAGTGGTCAAGGGGGTTGGCCGTTAAATGTTTTTCTTTCTCCAGATGATTTAGTGCCGTTTTACGCGGGAACTTACTTCCCTGTTGATCCCCGCTATGGTCGTCCTGGATTTTTACAGGTTTTGCAAGCTTTACGCCGTTACTACGATACCGAAAAAGAAGAGTTGCGCCAACGTAAAGCGGTGGTTGTTGAGGCATTGCTGACATCTGCGGTCTTGCAAAACAGCAATACTCAGGAAACTGAAGATCAGGAATTATTGCTCAACGGTTGGGAAACTAGCACGGGGATCATTATTCCTAAGCAAGTTGGTAATAGTTTTCCGATGATCCCCTACGCTGAATTTGCATGGCGTGGAACTCGGTTTAATTATGAATCTCAGTATGATAGACAGCAAGTCTGTACTCAACGGGGATTAGATTTAGCTTTGGGTGGGATTTATGATCATGTAGGTGGTGGCTTTCATCGCTACACTGTTGATCCCACTTGGACTGTCCCCCATTTTGAAAAGATGCTTTATGATAACGGTCAGATTGTGGAGTATCTGGGAAATTTGTGGAGTGCGGGAATACAGCAACCAGCTTTTGAGAGGGCTGTCGCTGGAACTGTCAAATGGTTGCAACGAGAAATGACTGCACCCAGTGGTTACTTTTATGCTGCTCAAGATGCGGATAGTTTTACTCATCCTACAGCGGTAGAACCAGAGGAAGGCGCTTTTTATGTTTGGACTTACAGCCAATTAGAGCAACTGTTAACATCGGCAGAATTAAAGGAATTACAACAAAATTTTACGGTTACGGCTAACGGCAACTTTGAAGGACAAAATGTTTTACAAAGATTGCATCAGGGTGAACTCAGTCAAACCCTGGAAATCTCTTTGAGTAAGTTGTTTGCTGCTCGTTATGGTTCTACACCTGAGACGTTAACAATTTTTCCACCAGCGGCAGATAATCAAGAAGCAAAAACAACCGAATGGCCTGGTCGCATTCCGGCGGTAACCGATACAAAAATGATTGTAGCCTGGAATAGCTTGATGATTTCGGGTTTGGCTAGGGCTGCTGTGGTGTTTGGACAACCAAGTTATTGGGAATTAGCAGCAAAAGCGGCGAATTTTATCTTAGATAATCAGTTTGTAGATGGACGTTTCTACCGACTTAACTATCAAGGTGAAGCAAGTGTTTTAGCTCAATCTGAGGATTACGCTTTTTTTATTAAGTCGCTGTTGGATTTACACCAAGCTTCCCTTCAAAATGATTGGTTGGAAAAGGCTGTTGCTCTTCAAGAAGAATTTAACGAATTTCTCTGGAGTGTAGAACTAGGTGGTTACTTTAACACAGCTAGTGATAATAGTCAAGATTTAATCGTCAGGGAGCGTAGTTATATAGATAATGCCACACCTTCAGCAAATGGGATTGCGATCGCTAATTTAGTTCGTCTATCCTTATTGACTGATAATCTGCATTACTTAGATTTAGCTGAACAAGGTTTGAGAGCGTTTAGAGGTGTAATGAGTAACTCTCCCCAAGCTTGTCCTAGTTTATTTACAGCTTTAGATTGGTATCGTAATTCAACCTTGATTCGGAGTAACCGTGAGCAGCTAACATCTTTGATCCCCAAATATCTACCAACTACTGTCTTGGCAATGGTATCAGAGTTACCAGCAGGAAGCTTTGGTTTAGTCTGTCAAGGGTTGAAATGTCTTCCCGCAGCAGCGAGTGTAGAAGAGTTACTTCTTCAGGTGCAGCGCAGTCAAAATAGAATGTAATGATAGGTGACAGGTGACAGGTGACAGGTGACAGAGTTGAAAGTCTCTTTTTGTCTAGGTTTTATCATTAGTTCATGTCCTAACCACCTTGGCGGTCGCTATAATGACAGCCGATACAAAAATGAAATACAATTAAGGGCGGGAAAACCCGCCCCATAGAGGTTGTGCGATTTAAAACTTGACTTTACAGAGCTTAAAACCGCTATATACAGCAGGTTGCGTAGTTAGGAGGTACAAAATCTAAATTGAAACCTATACACAAAGCCAGTTTTACTCCTGACTCCTGACTCCTGACTCCTGACTCCTGAATTCTGCTGTATCAGACACAAAATGCTTACTCAGCCCAAGCGATTAACCTCGGTTCATAAGGACTAGCGAGGTGTTGGTTCTGGGGTAACACACGCAAAGACAAGCCCTGCAAACCAGAGGTGGTGTAAGTGATACTTCCTGTGTAAATGCTTAATCCTTCATGATCCTGACCTTGGTAATCCATCACCACTGGCACAGCATTAACAATATCGCCATTAGCATCAATAGAACCTTGGTATAGTTCTACTTGCACATCATCATTTTTCAAAGTTGCTAAATCAACCTTAGCTTTTACCGCTACAGTTTGATTAACTTGAAGTTCTGAGACTGCGGAGACATCAACATCTTTGATTTTGATGTTAAACCAGTGTTGACCTAGTTTTGCTTTCCAATCTGCTAATTCTTTAGCAGGGGCGTAATTATCAACAGTGAGGGTATGATAGCGATCGCTCGCGGGGAAATAAGCCCGTTGTGCATATTCCCGCACCATCCGCGCTGTATTAAAAAACGGACAATTTAACCGGATGGAATCCTTCATTTTTGCCACCCACGGACGAGGTAAGCCATCACCGTCCCGATGCTCATAAAATAAAGGTACAACTTCTTTCTCTAGCAATTCATAGAGAGCGTTGGCTTCTACCTCATCTTGGTAATTGGGATCTTCGTAATTTTCACCATGTCCAATTGCCCAACCGGTACGGACATAATCAGCCTCATCCCACCAACCATCTAGTACACTTAAATTTGGCAATCCATTCATTGCTGCCTTCATGCCGCTAGTACCAGAAGCTTCACGGGGACGACGGGGCGTATTTAACCAGATATCACAACCTGCCACCATCAACCGGGCGATGTGGATATCATAATTGGGAACAAATACGACGTGTTTTTCTAAATGCTGTTCGCGGATGAAGTGATTGATATCGCGGATCAATTCTTTACCAGGGATATCTTTAGGGTGTGCTTTCCCCGCAATCACAAATTGGACTTTGCGATCTTTGTTACTTAGCAAAATCTGCTTAATTCGTTCTAAATCGCGCATCCACAGAGTAGCGCGTTTGTAGGTAGCAAAACGACGAGCAAAGCCAATGGTTAAAACTTTGGGATCAAGCACTTCTTGGGATAGAGCGATTTCGGAAGCAGAAGCACCGCGATCGCGTAAATGCTTCACTAAATGCTCCCGAACATACAAAATCATGTCTAAACGGCAGCGTTCGTGATTGCGCCATAATTCCTCATCAGGAATAGCCTCCATCCGTTCCCACAACTGACTATCTGGTGGTGCTGATGACCAGTTTGGACCTAGATAGCGATCGTACAACTCCTGAGTTGATTTAGCAACGCAACTCCGAGCATGAACACCGTTAGTAATGGCAGTAATCGGCACTTCTTCGACTGGGACTTTCTGCCACAGACCTTGAAACATTTGCCGCGAAACTACACCGTGTAGTTGTGCCACACCATTAGAAAATGTTGCCATCTTCAGCGCCAGCACCGCCATACTAAAAGGTGCAGATAAATCCCCAGTATTTTCTCGCCCCAGTCCTAAAAATTGTTCTTTAGGTAAGCCAAAAATATCTGCGTAATATCCCAGGTAGTACAAGATTTTGTCGGGAGAAAACAAGTCAATCCCCGCTGGAACTGGTGTGTGGGTAGTAAAAATATTACTGGAAGCCACTACTTGTTTAGCTTGAGCATAACTCAGTCCTTCTTCCTGAATCAAAAGGCGGATACGCTCTAGGGCAGAGAACCCCGCGTGACCTTCATTCATGTGGTAAGCAGTTACCTTATAGCCCAACGCTTTGAGCATCTGTACACCACCAATACCCAGCATAATTTCTTGGTGAATACGCATATCGATGTCACCACCATACAGCTGGTCAGTGATATCGTGGTCGTAAGGATTGTTAGGTTCAATGTTGGTATCCAGCATATACAGGGGTACAGTTCCCACCTGCACACGCCATACTCTGGCATACACCTTACGTCCTGGATAATCTACCGCAATTATTAGCTCAGAGCCATCAGGATTCCGCTCCAAATGCAAGGGCATATTATAAAAATCGTTGATGAGGTAGCGTTCTTGCTGCCAACCATCAGCATTGAGATACTGAGCAAAGTAACCTTGTTGGTAAAGTAAGCCCACACCCACCAGCGGTAATCCCAAATCACTAGCCGATTTGAGGTGATCCCCTGCTAGTACACCTAAACCACCGGAATAGACAGGTAAACAGTCTACCAATCCAAACTCAGCCGAAAAATAAGCATAGCATTCCTTAGTTTGCTGAGGGCGTTGTTTTTGATACCACGTGCGCTCTTGCAAATAATCTTCTAACTGACGAGCCGCTCTATCCATTTGCGCTAGGAAGCCTTCATCTTCGACAACTTCCAAAAGCCGCCCTTGGCTGATAGTCCCCAGCATCAACACTGGGTTATGATGGCTAGATTCCCATAAATCGGGGTCTAAACGGCGAAATAGGTCTTTGCTCTCAACATTCCAATCAAAGTGCAGATTGTATGCTAATTTTCGCAGTGGTTCTAGTCGCTGCGGTAGTGAAGGAGATACGTTGAATGTGCGAATTGGCTGCATAGTGTGACAAAAATTTAAATTAAGCTATGGTTATTGTTTACCGTCTTTCTCCAATGTTGCCAATTCTTTATACAATGTTTGTGAATTTATGATGACTTTCTTACGCATTGAGAAAAATTCTTCCCGGCGTTGCTAAACCTTACACCAAAACACGTTATCGGTCTATAGGTTTCCTTTGTTCGTATTCCTAACTTAGTAAAATTTAATTTTTCCTTGATACTTGTATACTGCGATATACGCCAATAGATTTACCTTTAGCACTGGATTAATCAGTAGTTTAGCCTGAGGATTTCCACTACCAACTACTCTAGGACTTACGCATTGACAAAAAATATCATCTATGTAGTCTAGATAATGGCATCCTTGCGAAGGTTGGCAAAAATATGCTCACGGACAACAGAAGTAAACAGATTCCTTTGTACTTCATACCAATTGCTAATTATATTTTCAGAGCGCATAAACTCCAATTTCACAAAAGCTTGAAGTGAACAAAATATATGAGTTTTGATTGCACAGGTATCTCTAACCATGAACCGACAAATTCCACATACTTGTTTTATGGCTCGATGAAATGTTTCAATACCCCAATGGGTATCATGAATTGTGATAAAGGTACTTCTGGTTATGTCTTTGATTTTCTCCTCATCTAGTAGATATAAAATATAATGTCTAGAGTCTTCCTTTTTAAAGTCTTTCCTAAACAATTTTATAAATCCAAATTCTTTCAGATGAGTCCTTAATCCTTCTTGGGGAATAGCCAGAGTGCTTACTTGACAATACTTGTGTGGCTCATTTGAAACAGTTCTATTTTTTTCAATTCCGAATAGGAAACCCAATTTCTGGTTTTTTAGAAATTTCAAGTTTTCTACTCCAGAATACCAACTATCTCCTGTTACCATTCTGGGTTTGACTCCCCAGCTTATTATTTCAATTACCATTTCTCTAAAATAATCGTTTTTTGTTTTTCCCTCCTTTTTATCATATATTCTATAATTTATTGGTACTGAATTACCATTAATATCACTGTAATATAGACTAATTAAATTTAAGCCAATAATAGTTTTAT
>NZ_LZQD01000001.1:1374641-1382991 GCF_001858025.1 Trichormus sp. NMC-1
CCTCCTTCCAGATTGATAATTTTCTCTATTATGCTGAATAAATCTTTGGGTTCGTATCTCTCTCTCAATAAAAAGCGGTTTACACTATCATGTGAAACATCTCCCAATATCTCCGCTAACCTACTGCACCCTCCATACTTTGGCTCTGACAGCAAAAATAAGGTGTAGATGTCTAGATTGCATTGTGCTGTCGAGGGTTTAGTAATTTCTCTCATTCTCTCATACCCATTACTCGACGACTCTTATTTATCAATGCACTATTTTGTTATTCTGTCAATGCGTAAGTCCTATACTCGATCAACCACCCAAAGAATTTAATTATTTCTTAATAAATGAAGATTACTAGCTATTAAGATTCCTAATACTCTAGAAACTCTTTGCCAGAAAGTCGTTATAGCCGTCGGGGAAGCTTAACAATGGTAAACTTCAATGTGATGACTGAAGTGGGTGACGCTCGACCTTAAATTTTTGACAATTAAAAAACCATATAAAAATCCAACAATCATTACATTGTGTATTAGACAAAAGGTGATTATAGTTATTAAGCTGCCTGGTATGTGTAAAAAAATTTGTCTAGGTTTTATATAGCAGTTATGAAAATGATCGTAACAGATAAGTAGCTTGGCGCAATTAAATATAAAACCTCGCTTCCATTCCTCTCCCGCCAGTTGCTACAACGGGGGGAACTTGGGGGGTGGAGAGGGAAAAGGAATAACTCTTAATACTGGAGAGGCTTTGACTCCCACTTCCCTGGTAGGGAAGGGGGCTGGGGGCTTAGGTCTATCTTATATTTTTTAACGCCCACCTGACTTGAAAATAAGACCCCACCCCTAACCCCTCCCCGCTGTTTCGTGAAGGGGAATAAGAAGTTTTTTTCATGGGTTCTGGTGTACGCAGTTCATGATGGCTACTTAGATAGCGCAAAATCATGACTTGTCTATGTTTCACACTCTAAAATCCCAAATCCAAAATGGTACAAATCAGAGGAATTTGCAGCGCTTGGGAAACCTCTAGCATCAGCTAACGTCAATGGATGTAGATGTTAGATTTTCAATTTTGGCTTCTGAATGCAAAATCTAATAGAACCGCCTGAACTCAAGAGTCAGGTTCTCTTACCAGAATTCTCGAAAAGAGGACGAGATATGGGTAAGATAAAGGAGCTATCTTTTCTGCATAGCAGATTATTGAGAGCTTTTTTGTCATACCCCTGGGAGATATTTCTATGGTGACTTTAAAAATCGCTGTTTATATTGTTGTTGCCTTCTTTGTCGGAATTTTTGTGTTTGGTCTTTTATCAAACGACCCTGCTCGTAACCCCGGACGGCGGGATTTAGAGTAAAAACGCCACAAATCATCCAAAACAGCTGGAAGGTGGAAGACACTAAACGCCCAAACTTTGGCGACCAATTTGGAAAAATGATACAGTGTCATCCTCTTGGCTGCTTACTGCAAGTCAGCAGAAGGCGAAAGTCGGAAGGCAAATGTGTAATTAATCCTTCCGGCTTAATACCTGCCTTTTTGTTAGCTTGATTGTCCTGAGATATGCTTCATCCAGTTTTGCCACCTGACTCACCTCCCATTGTTGAATATTCAAAACCTGCCAATTCTCCTGCTTCTGCTTTTGTGGTAGAAGCTGAGAATAATGTGCAGCAACTGGCAACTCCAGGAAACTTGATTGAGACTAATAATGGACTGCCAAACTCCACCCCGGCTAATCAGGATAACTTAGTAGCGGCTAAACCCTTATCTTCAACTCCTGTGCCAGAGACATTCCCACCGGAATTTTCCCCCCTCAAGGCTTCGGGGAGTGGGGCGCTTTTAAGAAAATCTTTGGCAGTTCCTGCGCCCCAAGTGGAAACTGGGGATGATAAAAAAAGCAACCCATCTGTGATATTGCCAAAAATTTCTGGTGAAGTTGTCAAGAGCAAAAATGTATGGTTGTCTGAGTCACCAGTTGTTATCAAAACATTAAGCCCAGCAAAACAGCAAAATTCTGTGACTTTGCAGGAATCTGAGGGCAAAATTAATCTCGCTGGAGCTACTGGGGAAACCGCACCAAATTCTCTCCCAGTAGAAAATATTATTGAGTTTAAGCCTCGTAATCCCAATAACCAACCTTCAACTTCTACTACTGTAGAATTTCCTCCACCTCCAGAAACTATTCCCGCAGATCCACAACCTGGGAATACTCCACAAGTCAGAAAAAGAGTTGTAGAGGTAATCGCCGACCGTCAAGAATATGATGAGCAACGGCGGATTGTTACAGCAGAAGGCAATGTGGTAGTGCGATTTGATGGGGCGGTTGTGGATGCGGATCGCTTGCAAGTGAATTTGGATAATTTAATTGCTGTAGGAGAAGGCAATGTTGCTTTAACTAGAGGCAATCAGGTACTCCGGGGACAACGTTTTACTTATAATTTTGTCCAAGATAGTGGGGATTTGGAAAATGGCAGAGGGGAAATTTATGTTCCCACAACTCAAACAGATTTCGCTTTCCAATCCACTTCTCCTTCTCTACCTACAGATATAACATCTGGTGGTGTACCCAGTCGTCCTCCGAGCGATCGCATTCGTGCCAATCAACCGGTGACTGGTATCAGTAGTCCGGGAGGAATTGATGTTACTATTGGTGGCCAAGCCGATGCCAGAAACATTGCATCACCAAAAACAGGTGGTATTCTCAAACGGTTAAGATTTGAAGCCCAACGCATTGACTTCTTTCCACGGGGCTGGCAAGCTAACAATGTGCGGATTACTAATGATCCGTTTTCACCACCAGAACTAGAATTACGGGCGGATAAGGTGACTTTGACGCGAGAAGCACCTTTGATAGACCGCATTACTACCCAGCGTCAGCGTTTAGTATTTGACCAAAAATTTACTTTACCTATACCCATTGATAACCAAAAAATTGATCGTCGGGAACGCCAAGTTAATCCATTTATAGTCTCTCCTGGGTTTGATGGTGGTAAACGAGGTGGTCTGTATGTTGAGCGCAATTTTTCACCGATAAATACAGATAAGACACGATTTAGCGTGACACCGCAGTTTTTTGTGCAGAAAGCTTTTACAGACAATAGTAATGTTGCGGATTTGTTTGGTGGGAAGGCTAAACTGGATGCTGTTTTGAGTTCTAAAACTACAGTTGAAGGAAAGGGAGAATTAACTAGTTTTGATTTCAACAAAGTAGAAGATAATTTACGGGGAAGTTTGCGGTTGCGGCAGACATTAGGTGAAGTAAATCCACATATATTGAGTCTGGAAACCAGCTACCGCGATCGCCTTTACAATGGTACTCTTGGCTTTCAAACTGTGCAGAGTAGTGTCGGTGGGGTGATTACTTCCCCGATTATTCCCTTGGGAAAAAGTGGGATTAATCTTAGCTATCAAGGAGGCGCTCAGTATATTGATGCTAACACTGACCGTCAAGACTTACTTGAACCACAACGTAAAAATGATCGCATCTCTCTTGGTCGCTTACAAGGTAGTGTCGCTCTCAGTACTGGCTTCTTACTCTGGCAAGGAAAACCATTACCAGCCACTCCCGCTGAGGGATTAAAATATACGCCCAATCCTTTAGTACCTTATTTGCAAGCGATCGCAGGTGTTACAGGTACTACAAGCTATTACACAAGTGGCGACAATCAAAGTACCGTGATTGGGACAGTAGGCTTAGTTGGACAACTGGGTAATTTTTCTCAACCTTTCTTAGACTACACTGGCTTTAATGTCAGTTACTCTCAAGGTGTCAACAGTGGATTATCACCCTTTTTGTTTGACCGTTCAGTTGACAACAAAGTTATCAGTGCCGGTATTTCACAGCAGCTATATGGACCATTACGCTTAGGCTTTCAAACTTCTGTCAACCTGGATACAGGTAAAGAAAGTAGTACAGATTACATTTTGGAATATAGTCGCCGTACCTATGGCATCACCTTACGTTACAATCCGGTGCTGGAATTAGGTGGCTTTACCATCCGCATTAGTGACTTTAACTGGACTGGTGGTACTGACCCATTTTCTGATGTTAAGCCAGTTGTGGGGGGAGTCAATCAGGATAAATAATTGATAACTGATTTAACGGTAAGGTAACAGTAAAGATAGTCCCAACACCAACTTGGCTGCTAATCTCAATTTTACCCTTGTGAGCATCAACACACTTTTTAACAATTACTAAACCTAGTCCATTACCTTGAATTGATTGGACATTTGAAGCTCGATAAAAAGAATCAAAAATTTGCATTTGGTCAGTTTCAGGAATACCAATTCCTTGATCTTGAACACGAAAAATTGCTGTGCCTGTCAATAAATTACAGGTCAAACTAAACTGAATATTAGCATTTTTGTGAGAATATTTAGCTGCATTAGAAAGTAAATTTATGAACAAGTAATGTAAAAGTAGTTCATCCATGAAAGCATCTGTGTAATCGCTGTGACAGGTAAAGATGATTTCCGGGCAGCTAGATTCAAGAGTAGAAAATTCTTCTATTAAATCTCGACAAAATTGCTGTAAATTAATTGCTGTGGGATTATATGTCAGTTTGTCTGCCTCAGCCTTACCCATGAAAAGCACATCTTCCATAAGTTTTTCCATGCTTTGCACAGCACCATAAATTCTTGTTAAATAAGTTTTTCTTTTGGGTTCTGTTAAATTATTTCCTTGAAGTTCTATAAGTTCCACTGCTGTTTGAATTACAGTCAAAGGATTACGAAACTCATGGGAGACAGTTGATATAAATAGAGACTTGAGGCGGTTCAGTTCTTGCTCTTTTTTCAAGGCTTGCTCTAAGTATTCTTTTTGACGACGTTCACTGAGATCCCAGAATACAACCACTGCACCAGAAATCTCATTAGGTCGCCGTCTCAGTGGTGAAGCACTATCGCCAATAGGTACTTTTTTGCCATCTTTGGTAATTAAAGATGTAAATTCTCCCAAATAAACAACCTGTTGCTCGCGTAGCACGGTGAATACAGGGTTTTCTATTATTTCTTCTGTAAGTTCGTCAATAAGATGCAGAATCTCTGATACATTAGTTCCTAGAGCTTCTTCTTGCTGCCAGCACGTCAACTTTTGAGCAGCGGGATTGATAAATGTGATAATTCCTTGCTCATTGGTAGCAATTACTGCATCACTCATCGAGTTTAACAGGGTTTTTAACTGATCTCGATTTTCCCGCAGTTCACGTTCTAATTTATGTTGTGACAAAGCTATCTCAATCGATATACGTAAATCTTGGATAGTAAATGGCTTGACAACATAACCGAACGGTTGAGTTATTTTGGCACGTTCTAAAGTATGGTCATCACCATAAGCAGTCAAAAAAATCACAGGTATATCAAACTGCTCACGAATATCACCAGCAGCAGTAATCCCGTCCATTTCCCCTTTAAGAATAATATCCATTAAAACTAGTTCTGGTTGAGTTTCCAATGCCTTAGCAATAGCCGCTTTTCCAGAAGAAGCCGTACCCGTAACAATGTACCCTAATTGATTTAATTGACTAGCAATAGTTCTAGCCACAATTATTTCATCTTCAACGACTAAAATTTTAGCTTGCCTCATTTGCTACGGAATTTTACTTAAGTTAATTGCGGAAATTTAATGTGAAATAATGTTCCCTGGTTGCGTTCTACGGTAATATCACCTTCTAATTGTTCTCTAACCAAGTCATATACTAAGGAAAGACCCAAGGAATTAGTATTTTTCCAATCTAAACTATCTGGCAAACCGATGCCATTATCTTGAACAACTAATTCAATATTATTATATGTCTTATGTAATTTAATAATTATTTTTCCATGTTCTTGATTAGGGAATGCGTGCTTAATAGCATTAGAGATTAATTCATTAACAACCAAACCGCAAGCAATAGCTTCATCAACATTTAATTTTATTGAATCTATCTGAGTTTCAAGAATAATTTTATCAGCTACTATTTGATAAGAACTAAGCAGACTAGATGTTAAATTATTGATATATTCAGCAATATCAAGTTGTCCAATATTAGGAGAAGTATATAAATTTTTATGAATCAGAGATATTGACTCAATTCGATTTTGACTTTCTCGGAGTGCTTTGATAACTTCGATATCTGTGGTTGTGTGAGATTGAAGTTGCAGGAGACTAGAAACAATCTGCAAATTATTTTTAACTCGATGATGAATTTCCTTTAACAGGACTTCTTTTTCAGCCAAGGCACTTCTTAACTGAATTTCTGCTTTTTGTCTTTGCTCAATTTCACTTTGAGCTTGTTGAAAAATACTAGATTGTTGAATAGCGATGGCTATTTGTACAGTTAGTTGATCAAGTAAATCTAATTGATTATCTTCCCATTCACGGGGGGCAGAACATTGGTGAGCAATGAGTAAACCCCAAAGAACAGAACCTGAATTTTCCCCGCTTGACTCTAGTAAAATCGGGACAACTAAGTTAGCTTTAACTTCAAAATTTGCTAATAAATCAAGATGACAATCAGTCAATCCAGCAGTGTAAATATTACTAATTGCTCGTTTTCGTCCTTGGTGATATTGTAATCCTGCACCTGATTGAAAACACAGATCTTCAATCTCTGTTCCTAAAGAAACTGTCCATCCAGAAACTACAGATTCAGCTACAATTGTACCACTCATGTCTGGAGCAAACTGATAAACTACGACCCGATCAACCTGCAAAAAATCTCGCACTTCTTTAACAGTTGCATTTAAAATATCTTGAAGATTAAGAGATTGACGAATGCGTTGAGCAATAGTTCGCATTAATTGCTCTCGTTCAAGTTGAGACTTGAGGGTCTGCTCGGTTTGCTTGCGTGCTGTAATATCTTGACCAATACCAAGAATTTCACCCTTAGGAAGCCTGATATTAGTCCAAGATGTATCAAGTATCCGACCATCGCGGAGATGATTTCTAAAGTCGTTCCAAACTGGTTGTGCAGACTTCATAAAATCAATTACACCCTGACGATCTTCAGGATTAGGATATAACTCTGCAAAAACATCATGAGTTTGGAAATCTTGCAAATTCCAACCTAGAGTTTGTTCCAAATTTTGGTTTACCCAGAGAATTTTACCATTAATATCGTTCAGTGCAATCATCAAAGGAATATTCTGAAAGATAGATTGTAAAAAATCATTTTGTTCTCGGAGTTGAGTTTCTGTGTTTTTGCGTTTAGTAATATCATTAAATACTATTAATATCACAATATTTTGGTTAAAATTTAAATATTGTAGTGAAGTAATAGCCCATATAAAGGAACCATCTTTTCTTTTAAAAAGAATTTCCTGCCCATGCAAATAGCCATGATTAGATAGAGTTTCTATGAGTAAATTTAATTCTGATATTTCATGATATAAATCTGCAATTTTAGTATTATACAATTCCTCATCAGAAAGCTGAAATGTCTGCATAAGTTCGGAGTTAGCATACAAAATCAACCCATCAGATACGCGAAAAATCATCAAAGGAATAGGAATGGCTTGAGTAATATCTCTGATTTTGCTATTGTCCGATTTTTTCTTAAAATTTAACTCTATATTTATCATTACTTGTTTGGCGATATATTTTAAGGCTTTTTGTTCCTTAATATTCAAGTTACGAGGAACAAAATCCATAACACACAAACAGCCTAAAGCCAAGCCACTAGAATTAATTAGAGGAACTCCTGCATAAAAACGTAAATAGGGATCTGAAGTAACAAGAGGATTATTCGCAAACCTTTCCTCCTGTAATGTGTCGGGGATAATCAAGATTTCATTTTGGAGAATAGTATAACTACCAAAAGCAAAATTTCGGGGAAGTTCTGATAAGGTTAAACCGACTTTTGATTTAAACCATTCCCGTCCAGCATCAACTAAACTAATTACAGCAATAGGTGTTTCACACAAATCCGCAGCTAGTTGCACTAAATCATCAAAAACTGCTTCAGATTTTGTATCAATAATTTGATATTCATGCAGTACTTGCAGTCGGTCGTATTCATTTTCAGGTAATTGTATTGTATTCATTTTATATTAGAAAGGGGGGGTTAGGTTTCTGGGGTTTATTTGGTTTTATCCAATACTTTGGAAACATCTTCTGCAAGTGAATCAAAAATAGGCATTAAAAAATATACAATATATTTTCCACAATTTTTACCCGTTCTCACAAAATTTGTAACACATTGTTAAATATAGCGATCCCATTTGAGTTGAGAACTGATTGGTGGGGGCAGGGAATAGGGAATAGGGAATAGGGAATAATATTATTATATGTCTTATGTAATTTAATAATTATTTTTCCATGTTCTTGATTAGGGAATGCGTGCTTAATAGCATTAGAGATTAATTCATTAACAACCAAACCGCAAGCAATAAA
>NZ_LZQD01000001.1:1383150-1580590 GCF_001858025.1 Trichormus sp. NMC-1
AAGCGTTCATAAATAAATCATTTAGGATTGCTATATCAATAACTAAGGAGTCAATTTATGAAATTAGATATGTCATCAAAACTGAAACGCAGACACTTTTTAATACAAGCTGCCATGAGTAGCGGTAGCATCATCGGGGCAAATCTGTGGTCACAATCAGGTTTAGCGCAGACACCTGCATTTATCACATTAGATAAAAATCGCCCAGCTATTCCCTACGGTGTGGCTAGTGGCGATATTAACAGCAATAGCGGGGTGATTTGGAGTCGGAGCGATAGACCTGCACGAATGATTGTAGAATATGCTACTGATGATAATTTTCGCAATCCTCGCCGAATCATTGGACAAGTCGCTGCGGCAAATACTGATTTTACCGCACGGACATATCTAAATAATTTACCATCAGGTCAAGATATATTTTACCGTGTCACGTTCCAAGATGTAGGGGATGAAAACATCTACAGCGCTCCTGTTATCGGACATTTAAAAACTGCGCCCCAAGGACGAGGACAGGATATCTATTTTGCTTGGTCTGGAGATACCGCAGGTCAAGGTTGGGGAATTAATCCAGAATGGGGTGGTATGAAAATTTACGAATCGATTCGTCAGCTAAACCCTGACTTTTTTATTCATTCTGGGGACACTATTTATGCGGATAATCCTATTCAAGCCGAGGTAAAACTAGATGATGGTAGTATCTGGAAAAACATCACTACAGAAGAAAAGTCAAAAGTAGCAGAAACCCTCAAAGAATTTCGAGGTAATTTTACTTACAATTTACTAGATGAAAACATCCTTCGTTTCAATTCTCAAGTTCCTCAATTGGTGCAATGGGATGATCATGAAGTCAGAAATAATTGGTATCCTGGACAGATATTAGATGATAGTCGCTACACAGTTAAGGATGTTTCTCTATTAGCATCACGGGCAAAACAAGCATTTTTAGAATATAATCCTATCCGCTTTGATGCTAAAGACCCGGAACGCATTTATCGTGCTTTCAATTATGGGCAATTGCTAGAAATTTTTATGCTGGATAAACGCAGCTATCGGGGAAAAAATTCTCCAAATAACCAAACAGTAATGAGTACAGAAACAGCATTTCTTGGTAGTTCTCAATTACGTTGGTTAAAGAGCAAATTAAAGAACTCAAAATCCACTTGGAAAGTAATTGCTAGTGATATGCCGATTGGGTTAGTAGTACGCGATGGTCAAACCAACTTTGAAAATGCTGCTAATGGTGATGGAAAAGCATTGGGAAGAGAATTAGAATTAGCAGATTTATTCCGCTTTATTAAAGACAACAATATCCAAAATGTTGTTTGGTTAACTGCTGATGTGCATTATGCTGCATCCCACTATTATGATCCTAATAAAGCCCAATTTACAGACTTTAAACCTTTCTGGGAATTTGTCGCCGGACCACTCAATTCTGGAACATTTGGCCCGGCTCAACTTGATAATACCTTTGGTCCACAAGTAAAGTTTCAAAGTATCCCAGCAGATATGAAACAAAATCAACCACCAAGTGCAGGTTTGCAATTTTTTGGGACTGTAAAAATTGACGGAAAAACTGAAGTTTTAACTGTGACGTTGCATAATTTGGCAGGTGAAAAGCTCTATAGTGTAGATTTACAGCCAGAGGTTTATACAAATTAAATGTGAGCTAACTTCTGGAAAGGAACGGGTTTATAGAGGTTCTCGGTTGAGTGAGGTACAAAAACCCCACCCCCAACCCCCTCCCCGCAAGCGATGAGGGGGCTATGATGTGCCTTATATAATTGGAAACCTCCCCTACCTCTCCCTACCCCTCTCCTGAAAGGAGAGGGAACACCATTCCTCTCCCGCCAGTTGCTACAACGGGGGGAACTTGGGGGGTGGAGAGGGAAAAGGAATAACTCTTAATACTGGAGAGGCTTTGACTCCCCCTTCCCTAGTAGGGAAGGGGGTTGGGGGGTTAGGTTTATATTATATTTTTTAACGCCCACTTACTGACACAGAAAATATCTGTATTTTCCTGATCTGGAGCGGTTTGTTTTATCTTGGTCTACCCAAAGTTGTGATATAGAGAACAGCTTCATCAGCAGGAATACCCAAAACATCATTGACTTGATCATCAAAGAAGCCACCAATACCGCTAACACCTAAATTCAAGCGAATCGCAGCTAAATTGATCTTTTGTCCGAGATGTCCAGCATCCATGTGTAAATAACGATAAACACGATCGCCATATTGAGCGATCGCAGATTTCAGGTCAGCAGTATGAAATATTACTACTGCGGCATCCCGTCCTAAGTCCTGACCTAAACACAGAAAATGTAGCTCACGTCGGAAATTTTTAAAGCGAATTTGTCTTAATTCTTGGGCTTTAGGTGCATAATAGTAACAACCTGAATCTAGTCCGTTGACACCAGAAACGGCAATAAATGTTTCAATTAAATTCAGGTCAAAGTAATCTGGATAAGTATCTAAACTTTGGTCAATGTAATTTTGTGGTTGGTAAGTAAAATCGAGTAAAGCTTTGAGTTCATTTAAATTTAAATCATCACCACTATAAGCGCGGGTAGAACGTCGATTATAGATAGTATTCTCTAATTCTGAAAGATTTTTACCCCAATAAATGGAAGTAGTAACAGTGGAAACTTTGTCACAAAAAGGAAAATTATATTTATCCTCTAAAGAGCTTTCTTGTTGTACCGTTGGCAAATTTTGCTTACCAGTTGTACCAGCTTGAATTTGGGTATGTAAATGAAAATATTTCAGCAGTTCTCCATCGGGAATTGAGGGATAATTGGTTTCAGTTGTAGAAGGTAACGCAGTTTGTCCCAAAGGTAAATTTTGTTGAATATCTAACAAATCTGCCAACGCTAATACAGCAGTAGCACCTTCTTGTTGAGGATCAATATATAATAAATCATTGACTGCCTCATCTATAAAGCCACCGATTAAATGGGGGCGATAATCAGTAATAGCAGCAGCTAACTCGATGTTACCTAAAAGATGTCCTGTATCTAGAAAAATTCGCCGATAAGCTCTATCTTCATAACGCCATGCTGAACGATAAAAAACAGAAGTAGTAATCAGTGCAAGTTGGGTATTTTCTAAAGTAGGATGCCAAAAACAAGCTGCTTGTAAAGCTTGCCAAACATCATTTTCCCAATAATGCTTGAGAGAATGAGTCCGACATTGATAGTTATAAAGTCCCGGTGGCAGTAAAGGCGTACCACGGGAAACTACATATAGTTCAGCCGGATACAAACCGCCTGCACTAGGTGCAGATCGCAAATATACAGCACTACCCATAGAAGGCATTTTTGCCGTTAGTCCGTAGCTGCGAAACAGTAGTTGTGAAAGTCTCTGCCACCATTGAGAATCTGGATCATTGGCAAATGTATCTGGTTTTTCTTGTAGATAGGGTTTAAGGTCAATATCAGAGCCAATTTTGTACTCTTTGAAGGGTACTGGCTGTTTAGCCCAGTCTAACCTCTGACCTTTAGAGGCTAGAGTCTCCGGGTTGTATTTAGTACGTTCGTGGTAATGTTGGGCAATGGATTGGTGTATTTCTGGCATAGTATTTTTAATATTCTCGGTTAGTCCTATTATTGATCTTGACATTCATTAGCTCTATTATTTCGTGTTAATGAGTACAATCATCAAAATTAAAAATTAAAACCTAAAAATTAACTTTTTTGATCCGCTTTCCAGTTACCTGTCCGGGAGAAGATTGTCCAAATGATGCCTGTACGTCAAACTCTATCAACGTCTGATATTCAACTTTCTTACCTAGAGTGGAATCAAGGCCAAGAACCATTACTGTTGTTACATGGTATGGCTGATAATGCTTTGGTTTGGTCTAGTTTGGGTGATTATTTGGCAGCAGATTACCATATAGTTGCCCCAGATATGCGGGGTCATGGTGAGAGTAGTAAGCCAGAGAGGGATTATACTTTTGAGAGTGCGATCGCAGATTTGGAAGCATTAATGGATAAACTGGGATGGTCTGCTGCTCATATCGTCAGTCATTCTTGGACAGGTAAATTAGCTGCTATTTGGGCTAGACAAAACCCAGCACGCTTACGGAGTATCACTCTAGTAGACCCTATTTTTATCTGGAAAATGCCCAGTTTCCTAAAAATCACATTTCCTCTCTTGTACCGCGTCTTACCTTTCCTCAAAAGCATGGGGCCATTTGCTAGTTACGAAGAAGCCGAACAACAAATCAGACAACTCAGTCAATATCAAAATTGGAGTTCTTTGCAACAGCAAGTTTTTCAAGCCGGAATTGAACAAAAACCCGATAGTAGTTGGGGTAGCAAATTTACAATTGCAGCCCGTGATGGGATTTTTGACGCAGTAATGGACGTACCAGGATTTATTAATCCAATTGAAACTCCTGCTCTCTTTATACAACCAGAAAAAGGTGTAAACCGCCAAGATTGGCAAATTCAACCTTACAAAACTAACTTAAAAAAGTTACAACTCTGTCAAGTTCCTGGAAATCATTGGCCATTTTTAAGTAACCCAGAAGAATTTAATCAGACAGTCGCCACTTTTTTAGCGGCACAAACATGAGATATTGTACTAATCATCAGTTCCCAATCTTTTTTCAATTTTTAATTCTTAATTTTTAATTGTTTATGAGTCTTTGCATTAATCCAGTTTGTTCTCAACCCAACCACCCAGATAATGACGAAAACCGCTTTTGTCAAAGTTGTGGTTCTCAATTAGAATTGTTAGGACGTTATCGAGTATTGCGGTTATTGAGTGACAAAACTGGATTTAGTAAAGTCTATGAAGCTTATCAACAAGACACACCAAAAATCCTTAAAGTCCTCAAACAAGAATTAGCTAAAGATACCAAAGCCGTTTCACTATTTCAACAAGAAGTCAATGTCCTAGAGCAATTAAATCATCCTGGTATTCCCACAGCCGAGGGTTACTTTCCATATCAAACCAGAAATGCTGTGGTGTTGCATTGTATGGTGATGGAAAAAATTGAAGGACCAAACTTAGAACAGTGGTTAAAGCAACAACAAAACCGTCCCATTTCCGAAGCCCAAGCTATAGTTTGGTTAAAACAATTATTAGAAATATTAGCTTTAGTTCATAATAAACAATATCTACATAGAGATATTAAACCATCAAATATCATGATTCGCCCCGACGGGCAATTAGTATTAATTGACTTTGGTACAGCCAGAGAAATTACGAGAACTTATTTGGCTAATGGTGGGGGAATGACAGCAATTACATCATCAGGTTATAGCCCTCCAGAACAAATGCAAGGACAAGCCATACCCCAATCAGATTTTTTTGCTTTAGGACGGACTTTCGTATTTTTATTAACGGGATGTCAACCTGTACAATTATATAATCCCCACCTGGATGTTTTAGAATGGCGAAATCATGCAACTCATGTTTCACAACTGCTATTAGATTTTATTGATTGGTTGATGTTAACAGCAGTAAATCAACGTCCTAGCAATGCTGAAAAAATTTTACAAAGACTAGGAGAAATTGAATTTTTACTTGCAGATAATACCTCGGCAACTATTAATATTGGCGGTGGTTTAAAAACTGCAATAGTTAATAAAACAACTACTAATCACACCGTTGTTCCACCACAAAAGCAGCCAGAAAAATTACCATTATTAGCATGGTTAGCCGCTTTAATAGTTTCCTTATTATTACTTTGGTCTGTAGCATTAGCCAACCGCAATCATAAATTCACCGTTCTTCCTCCTGATTATGGACAAGCACCCGTCAAAAAAGGCAAAGTTGATTATTTCCCCTACGAAGAAGGCAAAGATAGTCAAGGGAGAGTAGCAGAATTTAATATTGCAGTTTTATCAGTAGAATATAAATGGCAATTAGGTAGCACCTACCAAATTAAATATAACGATCAAATTATTACCCTTGACTCGTTAAAATCTAACTTGGAACAAGAAGGTATTCAGCGAATCATGGAAAATCCCAGCGAGATTATTTCTGTGGGAACAGCTTCTTGTGAAGGGGATATTGCAGCGGAACAAAGTCGGGCTTTAGAACGTTCTAAGCAAATCCAACTCTTAGTAAAAAAGATATTTAGCAATATACCCACAGTTACAGGTTATCGCTTATTAAATCTGGGACAATTCCAAAGAAAAGATTGTCAAGCTAGTCAAGATTCAACAGCTTATCAACGCAGTATTATTATAATTGGTGTGAAAAAACAAGCTGAAGGTGTAATCTTAGATGAAGCTTTACGAGATAGATTAGAGAAAAAGCCTTTTGCTGATTTTAAATTAGAAGATTATTCTTTAGGTTCGGTAGAAAAATTTAAAACTATACCCAGTAATTTGTCATAGAGATTCTCCCAAAAACAATGTAGAGCCGAGAATTCCTACCCAGGTCACGTCTCTACAAGGTTACTAGATAACGTATATTTAATTTTTGGAGATTTGTAATAGTTAAGTTCCCAATGCCATGTATTATTTAAAATTTTTATTTATCAATATATCAATTTGCTGTACTCAACAAGTTACAATTATGATGTCAGCCAGAAATTCCCAAACGAATACAGGCTTATGCCACATTAGCAGAGGAAAAATATCATCTCCTCATAATGGTATAAATCTCGAAAATTGCCGATTTAGAGCAGTTAAAGACAATTTAAAGGAGAATTTATGCGGAGAACATCAACTTATCTAAGTTTCTAAGTTAGATAAATTATCAGGTGGAGGATAATAGTGTTAGAAAAATCTTTCTTTTATCAAGAAATTCTGCATAAGGGCAGAGAAGAAGGACGGTTGCAAGAACGGCTTTCAAGTATTGAATTAGCTTTAGATGTAAAATTTGGTATGGAAGGCTTGAAACTAATGGACGCAATATCACCAATTTCTGATTTAGAACGATTAAGGACTATTCAGAAGTATGTCTTAACTGTAAATAATCTCGCTCAACTACGGGAATTTATACAGAATATTCACGCTTCTGAACTACATTAAACATTAAATTATAAATTATTCAAGCTCCCATTCCTGAATACCGCTTTAAGCCTGCACGCCATAACAAACGATTTGCACCCAAAAATACCAGTAACCAACCCACAATTGATAAAAATCCTCTTGTTAAATCCACAGGTAGCCCTACCAAAATACTTGCAGGAAAATTAATCAAATAGGGAAAAGGTGTAAACATGACCACGTTACGCACCGCTTCTGGAAAAACATCTAAAGGTGCAATCATACCGGATAAAAACAGAAAAAAGAAAAACCAAACATTTTCTATAGCTGTCGCTCTTTCTGTCCAAAAAGCGAACATTGCAAAGGTGTATTGAATTAAAAATCGTAAGCTGAAAGCTAAAATCGCAGCCAATACAAAAAGCAATAAATTAGCCAAACTGGGCATCCAAAAAGCTTGGGGATATAATAAAAAGAATAATCCTATTAATATAAATACAAAAGGCATTCTGGCAAATCTTTCAGCAACATGAGTAAACAGGTGATGAAATCCTGGATCTAATGGTTGCAATAATCGCGGTGAAAGTTTACCTTCCACTACTTCTTTTTCAAAATCATAAATAACCCAAACGACTGTAATTTGTCTGATTAGAAAAACTGCGAAAAAATAACGAGCAAATTCTACAGCAGTGAAACCAAATTTTCCTCCTTGGGCTGCTTGTATCCATACACCCATGAGAATAATTGGTAAAGAACCAGACAGAACCCATAATATTAGTTCTGAGCGATACTCTAGCATATAAGCATAGTAAACGGAAAGTAAAGTTAGGGCTTTTTTAATCGTCTGTTTCAGAATAGATAGTTGGTAAGAACTCATCACTATAATCTCAGAGTAAACTCATCTCATTTGGTATAACATATATTTGACAGAACAGGTAAAATAAGCATAGACAAATGGGTATAAAAATAAATTATCTCAGGATAGATATTATATTGAATTAAGCCTACTTACTTAGGTGCTGAATATTCCTAGGAAGAAAAAATAACTATTCCCACGATATCCAATTTACAATAATTATTAACTAAACCAAATCACCCAAATAGACAGTTTTTATCTGTAACAATAATAATCTAAATTTCTGTCATTTCCATCACAAAGTAATAATTCTTATATGTACACCACTAGACATCAAAATTTATGCCTTTTATTTCATAATATTTAAAGAAAGCAAAGGTAGCTAGATTAGCATATTTCCTTTTTTGCTCTCTACTAATTCTAAAAGTTAAACTTTTAGGTTTTTGACAATTTACAAAAATTTACCTAACCTAAAAAATAGGTTTAGTAAATAAAAGCCCTAACAGCGATTTAGTTTAGCTACATCGAAAATTGCTGTTGCAGACTGTTGTTATGAGCAAATAAATTGATCGCAAATCCTCAATATTCAGCCGTCAAATTATTTATGCCTAATGGCAGGGTCATTTAAAAGCTTTCATCAATTGCCATGAGCAGAGATTTAGCAACTATTGAAGTTTGGTACAGGAGTAGTACATAAGTCTAGGAGAATTTCATGTTAGAGTCTTTAACGTCGTTGAACGACCATAATTTACCTTATCCAGATACACTTCATCCCATCGTCGTTCACTTCGTAATTGCGATGGTGCTATTTTCTTTTTTCTGTGATTTAATTGGATATTTAGCTGGAAAACCTCGCTTATTTGAAGTGAGTTGGTGGAATATGTGTGTAGCGACAATTGCTATTTTTGTCGCCATTATTTTTGGTCAATTTGAAGCTGGTTTAGCCAAACCTTACAACCTAGTTAAATCAGTATTAAATTACCACACCCTCATCGGTTGGTCACTTTCGGGAATTATCGCCTCAATTACAGCTTGGCGCTATGTACTCCGCACCCGGAACCCGCAAAAACTACCAATTCACTATCTAGCTGCTGGGCTACTTTTAACCATCATCGTTGGAGTACAAGTATATCTCGGTGATCAACTTGTGTGGGTTTATGGACTACACACCGTACCAGTTTTGGAAGCGGTAAAGGATGGAATATTACCATGAACTCAGAATTAATTGATCAAATCAGCGCTCAAATGGGTGCAAATGGATTGCCTTATAGCATTCCCATTCACCCCAACTTAGTACATCTCACACTAGGTTTATTCATCATTGCTATTATCTTCGATATCGTTGGTGTACTCTTCCCATTAGATCAATGGGCTTTCAAATATTTGGCAATTTCTGTAGAACGCGCTCAATTATTTGAAGTTGGTTGGTACAACATGGTAGCTTCTGCTGTCATCACCTTTTTCACAGTAGCTGCGGGTTTTTATGAAATGTTCTTAGCAACCCCATCTGCTGATATTAAAAGTGCTTGGGGTATGCAAGCAATGGCAACCATGATGTGGCATGGTGTGGGCGGTGTTGCACTACTAGCTTTGATTATTGGCATGACATTTTGGAGAGGATGGCAACGCTACATTTCCTGCAAAGACTCAGATATACAAGTGCGCTGGAGTTATCTGTTAGTAGGAATTTCCATCATGTTTGTGATGTATTTACACGGTACTTTAGGAGCGCAATTAGCCGCTGATTTTGGCGTTCACAACACCGCAGACAACTTGTTGAGAATGGGACAAGACATTAACAAGGTACTGGGAAATTAATTCGTAATAATGCCTACGGCAGGCTACGCCAACGTAATTCGTAATTCGTAATTAATAGATTTCTGTTGCCAATTACCAATTACCAATTACCAATGACCAATGACCAATGACCAATGACTAATGACTAATGACTAATGAGTAACCATGAAAATTCGGCACATTTTAAATATATTAACCTTGATGTCTGGGATAGTTGCCGTCACTTTGATCAGTATCGGTGTTGGCAAACAGGCTTATTCTTGGCTTCCCCCTCAAGCTTCGGCTGAATCTCATCTTATTGATGATTTGTTTAGCTTTTTGGTGACATTGGGTGCTTTCATCTTTTTAGGTGTTACAAGCACTGTTTTGTATTCAATTACCTTCCACCGTGCTAAACAACACGATTTGAGCGATGGTCCACATATTGAAGGTAACGTCACATTAGAAGTTGTGTGGACAGCAATCCCGATCATGTTAGTGCTGTGGATTGCAAGTTACAGCTACCAAGTTTACGAACAAATGGCGATTCAAGGGCCAGCCCAACTGGTACACCTACATAATCCCATTAGTATGCAATCAGCTTTTGCAGCAGATCAAGAAACACCAGAAGAAGTGGTGGGTGAATCTGTAGAAAAAATTGACGTACTAGCCAAACAATGGGCGTGGGTGTTCCATTATCCTGAGAAGAATGTTACCAGTACAGAATTGCATTTACCAAGCGATCGCAGAATCCGTTTAGCATTGCAATCAGAAGACGTGCTACATGGCTTCTACATACCCGCTTTTCGCCTCAAACAAGACATCGTTCCTGGTCATACAATCGACTTTGAATTTACACCAATTCGCCCTGGTAAATATAGCCTCAACGATTCCCAATACAGCGGTACATACTTTGCAACCATGCAAGCCAACGTGATTATTGAATCTCCAGAAAAGTATCACGAATGGTTAACAAAAGCTGCAAGCCACATCCCCACCCCAGCAAAAAATCAAGCTGCCAGCGAATACGCCCAAACCAGCAGCCAAAGCATAAAAACTGGTTGGGAAACCGTCAAACCTGCTGCACCTCCAGTAGTCAACTTTTCTGGCTAACTAACTTTTATCAGCATCATGATTTACAGGATTTAAGGATTTACAGAATTTAATTTAATTTAATTTAATTTAATTTAATTATTTTCTGTGGATTTTTTAAATCTTGTTAATCCTTTAATCCTGAGCAAAAAGTGATTCTGACTGACATTTAATCCACAATCCAAAATCCAAAATTCACAATCTGAAATCGAATGACAAACATTCCTATTCACATCGCAGGTGAATCACATCACCACGAACCACCAAACAACTGGAAAACATACTTCACCTTTAGCACAGACCACAAAGTCATAGGTATTCAATACCTCGTCACCTCATTTTTCTTCTTCCTCATTGGCGGTATTTTCGCCATGATCTTGCGGGGAGAACTAGTCACCCCCGAATCTGATTTAATCGATCGCACCGTTTATAACGGAATGTTCACCATGCATGGAACCGTCATGCTGTTCCTGTGGACATTTCCCTCCCTTGTTGGTTTAGCTAACTACCTCGTACCCTTGATGATTGGGGCGCGAGATATGGCATTTCCCCGCCTGAACGCCGTCGCCTTTTGGATGGTTCCAGTCGTGGGCATTCTCCTCATGTCCAGCTTCTTCGTTCCCGGTGGCCCCGCCCAATCTGGTTGGTGGGCATATCCCCCCGTCAGTACCCAAAACCCCACAGGTAACTTGATTAATGGTCAAGTTCTGTGGTTATTAGCGGTAGCTATTTCCGGTGTTTCCTCCATCATGGGCGCGGTAAACTTTGTCACCACCATTGTCAAAATGCGCGCCCCTGGTATGGGTTTCTTCAGAATGCCCTTATTTGTGTGGGCAGTATTTAGCGCCCAAATCATCCAATTATTTGGACTTCCTGCCTTAACTGCTGGTGCGGTAATGTTGCTGTTTGACTTAACAGTTGGTACTGCCTTTTTTGACCCCAGCAAAGGTGGAAACCCAGTCATGTTTCAGCACTATTTCTGGTTTTACTCCCACCCAGCAGTTTATGTAATCATTTTGCCCATCTTCGGCATTTTCTCAGAAATCTTCCCCGTTTATTCTCGCAAGCCATTATTTGGCTACAAAGTCGTCGCTATTTCCTCCATGTTAATCGCCGTAGTTAGCGGTATCGTCTGGGTACACCATATGTACGTCAGCGGTACACCTGGGTGGATGCGGTTGATTTTCATGTTGACAACCATGTTTGTATCCATTCCTACAGGGATTAAAGTATTTGCTTGGGTAGCAACAATTTGGGGTGGAAAAATCCGATTAACTACACCAATGCTATTCGCTTTAGGTGGTTTGCTGATGTTTGTTTTTGCTGGTATTACAGGAATCATGCTTTCTTCTGTACCAGTAGACGTTCACGTTAACAACACTTACTTTGTCGTTGGTCACTTCCATTATGTTCTTTACGGAACAGTGACGATGGGTTTGTATGCAGCCATTTATCACTGGTTCCCCAAAATGACCGGTCGAATGTATTCCGAAGGTTGGGGACAAATTCACTTTTGGTTAACATTCATCGGTACTAACCTCAACTTTTTACCCATGCACCCATTAGGTTTGCAAGGGATGGTACGCCGAGTTGCTTCCTATGCACCAGAGTATCAATTCTGGAATATTATCGCTAGTCTAGGTGCATTCTTATTAGGAATGTCAACCTTACCCTTCATTTTCAATATGTTGATTTCTTGGATGCAAGGTGAAAAAGCACCTAATAATCCTTGGAGGGCAATTGGTTTAGAATGGATGATTTCTTCACCTCCTCCTGTAGAAAACTTTGAAGAAATTCCCATCATTATTAGCGCACCTTATGGCTACGGAAAATCCGAACCATTAACAGCTAACCTGGAACACCACACCACATTAATCAACCCAGAATAATGCAGAGAAAAAGAAGGACGTAGAAAACCTCTGCGTCCCCTCTGCGTAGAAGGTGACAGGGAACAGGTGACAGGTGACAGTGCTAAAAGCCTTTTATTATCTAAGTTTCAGCAATGGCTTACGCCGTGTGTTAGCACTACAGTTGATGTCCTAACGCCTTATCTGTTGCTTGCTATACCTCTGCATTGACAACTCAAAAGGAGAATTTACCCAATGGATAGTTCTATCAATCCCGAAGAATTGCATCATGTCAGCCATGAACATGAACATGACGAAGAAGGCAATAAAATGTTTGGTTTTATTGTATTTCTGTTATCAGAAAGTGTCATCTTTTTAAGTTTCTTCGCTGGCTATATTATCTACAAAAGCACAACAGTTAACTGGCTTCCTCCTGGTGTTTCAGGACTGGAAATTAAAGAACCTGCCATTAACACAGTAATTCTTGTTGCTAGTAGCTTTGTGATTTATCTAGCAGAAAGAGAATTACAACGCCAAAATTTACAAGGTTTTCGCCTGTTTCTATTTGCAACAATGCTCATGGGTAGCTACTTTTTATATGGGCAAGCTGTGGAATGGAGTCAATTGAAATTTGGCTTTACTTCCGGTACTTTTGGCGGGATGTTTTACCTGTTAACTGGATTTCACGGTTTGCACGTTTTCACCGGGATTTTGTTGCAGTTGATGATTTTGATTCGTTCTTTCATTCCCGGTAATTACGATACTGGACACTTTGGTGTTAATTCAACTTCGTTGTTTTGGCACTTTGTTGATGTTATCTGGATTGTTTTGTTTCTACTTATCTACGTTTGGCAGTAGGGAAAGAATAGTTAGTAGGGTGGGCAATGCCCACCTAATTATTTTAAATAATTGTAATAAATTATATTTATCATTTGCTAAAAATAGAATTTTTAATGTATCATAACATATGGAAATTTTGAACAAAGTTCAATAAAAATAATGATAAATAATCAACTTATTTCTATTTCTCTTTTCACCGGTGCTTTTGGCTTAGACTTAGGTTTAGAACAAGCTGGATTTCATACAGTAAGTGTAGTAGAGAAAGACCGAGATGCCACAAAAACAATTGCTCTCAATAGACCTGAACTCCAAGAAAGTGCTATTCCCAGAGAATTAGAAAAAGTCAGTTCCCAAGAGTTACTTGAGGAAGGAGGAAGAGTTTTAAATTTAGGTCGCGCTTTACGCGTTGGTGAGGTAGATTTAGTAACTGGTGGTCCCCCTTGTCAACCATTTAGCACCGCAGGAAAACGCGGTTCAGTTCTAGACCCTCGAGGTAGTTTATTTATGGACTTTATCCGCATTGTTAAAGAAATACAACCCCGCTTTTTCTTGATGGAAAATGTCAGAGGTTTACTTTCTGCTTCTCTTCGTCATAGGCCAATTAATCAAAGAGGAAAAGATTATCCACCTTTAGAACTTGATGAAATGAATGGTGCTGCTTTGAAGGTAGTTTTAGCAGAAATGAAGGATTTAGGCTATAACGTAGTTTACAACCTTTTAGAAGCAGCAGATTATGGTGTTCCCCAAAATAGATTGCGCGTAGTTTTTATTGGTTCTAGAGATGGTGAAACTGCTACATTTCCTCTAGCTAAATATAGCAAAGATGGTATATATAATAAAAATCTACCGAAGTGGAGGACTTTAAAAGATGCGTTAACAGATTTTGTTGATATAAAACCAGAATTTATTGCTTACTCCGAAAATCGTCTGAAGTTTTTAAGATTATTACAAGCAGGACAAAATTGGAGAAATTTACCAGAAGAATTGCAAAGAGAAGCAATGGGAGGTGCTTATAATTCTGGTGGGGGAAAAGTTGGTTTTTACAGAAGATTATCTTGGGATAAACCTTCACCGACTATCACAACCTGTCCCCATCAAAAAGCTACAGATATGTGTCATCCTGTCGAACTGCGTCCTTTAACTGTGCGCGAGTCTGCAAAAATTCAAACTTTTCCTGATGATTGGATTTTTTATGGCTCGGTAACTTCTAAATACAAACAAATTGGTAATGCAGTACCAGTTTTACTTGCTAAAGAACTTGGTGATTATCTGTTTAATTTAATGCAGGAAAATCAACCAAAAGGAAAAGCAGTAGCTGAACAACTCTCTTTATTTTCTCTATAGAATTTACTTTGCTGCTAACTCTGCAAAAGCTTGATCAATTCTCTGTAACATATTTTTCACATGGTTCTCAATTAGCTCATATTCAAGATGAATCATATCCCAAAACTCCTTACCAGCTATGCGAGGAATTTTATAATCGTTAAATGTCCATCCACCTAAATTAAAAGCGGCTATAAATAAGGGATAATCATGAATTCCTAATTCTTTTTTAGCTCTATTTGTCTGTGAACCTGTCAAAGTACCTTTTAAAGTTTTTAACTGTGCAAATTTAATTTTTTCATCTGTTAGTATAACAATATCTATTCCCTTGATTTTAATTCCAAACTCAAATTCAGGTACAATTACATAAGGGCTAATATCAGCTATTTCTTCCCAAAGTTGCCCCATTTTTGTGCTAAGGCTTCTTGTAACTGAGTTACTAGTTACTAGCAATTTTGCTCCACAGAGTTCAAAGAGATTTTGGGGGTTAGGATGATGCTAAAGTATTGCACTTTTCTTTTCAAAATCTGCTTTTAACCAGGTAATAAATTCATCTGCAAATTTATCTGTTTTATTGCTGATTAACTTGGATTGATTCTCTAATTCTAGAATCGAGTAATTATCATTGTCTTTTTGAATTTGATAATCAAAATATCCTGATGCTATTGAGTAAATAATTTTTCCGTATTTGTATGCTATGTGCAAATCTTCATCGGTTATATGAGTAACATCAATTAATGACGCATGATGTAAGATTATAGGACTTACGCATTGACAAAAAATATCATCTATGTAGTCTAGATAATGGCATCCTTGCGAAGGTTGGCAAAAATATGCTCACGGACAACAGAAGTAAACAGATTCCTTTGTACTTCATACCAATTGCTAATTATATTTTCAGAGCGCATAAACTCCAATTTCACAAAAGCTTGAAGTGAACAAAATATATGAGTTTTGATTGCACAGGTATCTCTAACCATGAACCGACAAATTCCACATACTTGTTTTATGGCTCGATGAAATGTTTCAATACCCCAATGGGTATCATGAATTGTGATAAAGGTACTTCTGGTTATGTCTTTGATTTTCTCCTCATCTAGTAGATATAAAATATAATGTCTAGAGTCTTCCTTTTTAAAGTCTTTCCTAAACAATTTTATAAATCCAAATTCTTTCAGATGAGTCCTTAATCCTTCTTGGGGAATAGCCAGAGTGCTTACTTGACAATACTTGTGTGGCTCATTTGAAACAGTTCTATTTTTTTCAATTCCGAATAGGAAACCCAATTTCTGGTTTTTTAGAAATTTCAAGTTTTCTACTCCAGAATACCAACTATCTCCTGTTACCATTCTGGGTTTGACTCCCCAGCTTATTATTTCAATTACCATTTCTCTAAAATAATCGTTTTTTGTTTTTCCCTCCTTTTTATCATATATTCTATAATTTATTGGTACTGAATTACCATTAATATCACTGTAATATAGACTAATTAAATTTAAGCCAATAATAGTTTTATGGGCTTTCCCTGACCAAAAATAACTGATTAATTCCGCATTTTTAGGGTCGCTGTAAATCTTTTCTATGACTGTATCGTCTACACTTAATATCCCTCCTTCCAGATTGATAATTTTCTCTATTATGCTGAATAAATCTTTGGGTTCGTATCTCTCTCTCAATAAAAAGCGGTTTACACTATCATGTGAAACATCTCCCAATATCTCCGCTAACCTACTGCACCCTCCATACTTTGGCTCTGACAGCAAAAATAAGGTGTAGATGTCTAGATTGCATTGTGCTGTCGAGGGTTTAGTAATTTCTCTCATTCTCTCATACCCATTACTCGACGACTCTTATTTATCAATGCACTATTTTGTTATTCTGTCAATGCGTAAGTCCTAGATTAGTTCTTTCCGTTCTTGTATAGAAAGTGGTATGAGAGTTTTAGCCTCTAACTTGGTAGACATAAAAAAATTATAATAACCTGTTCGAGGCGCATTTAGCAAATATTTTGTTTATGCGACATTTATTGTCTATGACTACACATTAGGCTTAACATCACGAGGTGGTATTTCATCTGCTGTTAAAGTCACCACTTTACCATCTCGCAAAATACTAATTGATTCTCCTAACCTGCGATGTCTTTCTATTGCATTGGCTATTGCAAATTTCACACCAGCATCTATTTTTTGATGTAACTCTGTAGCGGGAACTTGAGATTTATTATCTTGCTGTAATTTGATTCCAGATTCCGTATTCATAAATTATCATTTCCTTATTTACACCCGATTCAGCAACTAATTGAGGTTCATTCCCAGAATTATTATATATTATCCAAGTATCACACAAAGGTAAATAAAGGTCAGTTAGGTTTCTACGTCCACGTTCATAGCGTCTGCGGATGATATCTTCTGGAATATTATGACCTCCACTTGCTACCCGTCTGCTTACCCTAGATATTGCTAATTCTGGAGTTTCTAACCAAAAGTATATTAAGTTGATTATATAACCTTGATTTTTATATTCTCTAAATATATGCTTGATGCTTTGGCTTTTGGATTTTAATAAGAAGTGTGATCATTTAAAAAAGATCACACTCCCTAAATTACGCCTTCATCAAAGATAAAATAATCCCAACTAATGAACCTAAAATTAGTCCTATACTGCTTAAAGAACTGATAGCAAAACCTATCACGCGCTTTTCTGCTGCTTGATAATATCCCCAAGCATAAGCAATACGTCCTATTATCCAAGTTGTACCGAGAACAGAACCCCAAATAGGACTAACGTAAACAGAAAACAACCATAAAGCAGGTAAAAATAAAACAAGTTGTTCTAAGGTATTTTGCTGAACCCTTAGCACTCTTTCAAAATCAAGATTTCCTGTGGTTTGTGGTACGGGAACTTGATATTTTGCTCTAGCTCTACCAACGTTAATTGTGACAACAAAGTAAAGTATGAGCGCGGATACGGTAACTAAACTAGGAAAAGGAGACATACATCAAAATTCGAGTACATAGGCTGATAATGACACATTTAACTTCATTATTTACTTGCCATTACCAGAAATTTTGTCATAACTTAGAGTTGGAGATGGTTTGTAATTGCTGATCAAAAGTGCTTCTCTATCGCAATCACCAGACTGGAAAATACTTAAAATCTGATTCAGATACAAACCTTGAAAGCGGGCGATGGGACTCGAACCCACGACATTCTGCATGGGAAGCAGACATTCTACCACTGAATTACACCCGCAGATGAGAATTACATTAATAAACTCTAAAGAATATCATATCATAATTGAGCAATATATGAAGAAGCAGTTTAATTTATTTATATATTCATCCTGCCAAAGGATAGATGAGGAAAAATTGATAAGTATAATGTACACTTAATCCAATGGGAGTCTAAAGCACCAACGTCTCTAACTATACTCACTTCTTGATTCCATGCTCTTCATCAACTGTCAAAGCTTTGCCCTGCTGATGAAGCGATCGCTTATTTTAGCGATAACACCCCGGTTTGGCTGGCACCAGCACCTTTATCCATAGCAAAATCGAGGACTTTCGATTGACCGAAATTTCCGCAGGTGAACTCGATTATACAAAATATATACCCTGAGTATCAAGTATGTTCAATACAACTGAAATTATCATTAATGCTTTTGTAAATCAAATTCGAGAGGGCTATCAACGCACCTACGGTAACTTAAAAACTGATTATCAAGACATCATTGCTTGGGCTGGTAACATGGCTTTGGAAAACATTGCCAACAGCGATGCCCTATATCATAATGTTGAACACTCAGTTCTCGTTACCCTTGTCGGACAAGAAATGTTGCGTGGTAAACACATTCGAGAAGGTGGTGTTTCCAGCGAAGACTGGTTACACTTTATTATCTCCTTATTGTGTCACGATATCGGCTATGTCAAAGGAGTTTGCCGCGAAGACAGAGAATCAGAATCCCTATATGCTACAGGGCAAAATGGTAACATGATTGCCCTACCTCACGGCGCTTCTGATGCTAGTCTCACACCATATCATGTAGATCGAGCCAAACTATTTATTGGTGAACGATTTGGTGGACACACTTTAATAGACGCTGAAGTCATTAAGGTAAATATTGAATTAACTCGGTTCCCTGTACCGACAGCAGAAGATCATCAAGATACCAACCACTTTGCCGGTTTAGTACGTGCTGCTGATTTAATCGGGCAATTAAGTGATCCGCGTTACTTGAGAAAAATCACTAGTTTATTCTACGAATTTGAAGAAACTGGGATGAATAAAATTTTAGGTTATCAAAATCCTGGGGATTTACGCAAAAATTATGCCAAATTTTACTGGAATGGTGTCTATCCATATATCAAAGATGGACTGCGATATCTATCTCTAACACAGCAGGGAAAACAAATCATCGCAAATCTTTATTCCAATGTATTTGTAGTTGAACATGAAAAGCAAAATGAAGATTTACTGTATTTAGTTGAGAAATTACACGCTTAAATACAGCAGAATTCAGGAGTCAGGAGTCAGGAGTCAGGAGGAGGCAGTGCGGTGGACGGGTTCCCCGACTTGTAGCAACTGCCGTCAACTGCCGTTCAGGAGTAAAACTGGCGAATGTGTCTAGGTTTCAATTTTGATTCTGTACCTCATTGATCTGCAATCTGCTGTATAACAGTTTGCATTTGATTCTCAGAGGATGTTTGAAAAGTATTTTTGGTAACATCAAAAACCCAGAAAACTAACCCTCCATCTCTAGGATAAAATTGGAGTTTCAAAGCCTCTTTCCTTGCAGGAGAGAGGTAAATGTGTATTTCCTACAAACGAGAACCGCCATAAAAAAATGTTAAATTAATTTTGCACAGATCCTTAATACATCACCCTTAATTTGTGAAGAAAAACTATGAATTGGTGGCAGAGACTGAAAAAAAATCCCTTGGCGCGATTTGGGGCAATCTTACTGTTATTTTTCTATTTATCAGTAATCACAGCTGATTTCATCGCACCGTACAACCCTTATAATTCTCAGCCAAATGGTTCACTACTACCACCAACTCGCATTTATTGGGTTTCTCAGTCAGGTAAATTTATTGGACCCCATATATATCCGACAACTCAAGGAGATACAAATTTAGAAACAGGGGAAAGAAAACTAATTGTTGATTTCAAAAAGCCTTCTCCTCTAAGTTTATTTGTTGCCGGATCCGAATATCGATTATTCCAGATGAGTTTGCCCCTACCACCCAAGTGGGATGAAGTCACTATTATCCCCGGTATACGCCTAAATCTACATTTGTTTGGCTCAACTGGTGAAGCAAAATGGAATATTTTGGGTACTGATGAACAAGGACGAGATCAATTTAGCCGTCTGCTATATGGTGGTCGTATTAGTTTATTTATCGGGATTTTTGGCATTATTATTACCTATCCCCTTGGTTTGCTAATAGGTGGTATTTCCGGCTATTTTGGTGGTGTGATTGATAGTGTGATTATGCGCTTGGCAGAAGTGTTGATGACTTTCCCTAGCATTTATTTATTAGTAGCATTATCAGGAGTTTTAAGCCCACAATTAACTAGTACACAGCGCTTTTTACTAATAGTTGTAATTACTTCTGTTATTAGTTGGGCAGGTTTAGCCAGGGTAATTCGCGGGCAGGTACTCTCAATCAAAGAAAGAGAATTTGTACAAGCGGCACAAGCTATGGGTGGTAAACCAATTTATATTATTCTCCGCCATGTTTTGCCGCAAACTGCTAGTTATGTAGTTATATCTGCAACGCTGTCAATTCCTAGTTTTATTGGTGCAGAAGCAGTATTGAGTTTAATTGGTTTAGGAATTCAACAACCAGATCCTTCTTGGGGAAATATGCTTTCTCTTGCTAGTAATGCTTCTATTTTAGTATTACAACCTTGGCTAATTTTACCACCTGCAATCCTGATTATTCTTACTGTTTTGGCATTTAACTTATTAGGTGATGGGTTGAGAGATGCCCTTGATCCTCGCAGTTTACAAAGGTAATTAAATATGTAATTATCAAAATGTCTGAATCACTTATGAACAACAAGATCCCCGACTTCTTGAAGAAGTCGGGGATCTGAACTCTAACAATATTCACAACAATTTAAAATGTAGGTTGGGTTAAGGGACAGCACAACCAAACAAAAGGTTTTTACAATAAATTTTTTAATTATGTCGAGACTCCTTGTTACCCAATATCAAGCGGAAGTAGAAAAAATTATTCAATATGGTGGTTCAAGGAAAGAAACATCTATCCGTGTCGCTTTTCAAAACCTGTTAAATGAATATTGCAAACCCAGAGATTTTTTACTAATTCCTGAATTAGATTATAAGTTACCAAATGGTAAACTTGTTTATCCAGATGGCACAATTAAAGATGCTTTACGATTAGATTGGGGTTACTGGGAAAGTAAAGATCAATATGATAAATTAGACGAAGAAATAGAAAAGAAATTAAATAAAGGTTATCCCGATAGTAATATTTTATTTGAAGATTCCCAAACTGCGGTTTTAATTCAATCTGGACAAGAAACCCAGCGGGTATCTATGCGCGACGCTGACGCAGTAGATGGAATTATTACCAGTTTTATTAATTATGTTCGTCCTGAAGTTAGAGATTTTCGGGAAGCGATAGAAATCTTTAAACAAGATTTACCTACTATTTTAAATTCTCTCAGAGATTTGATTGATAGTCAAGGAGTAAATAACAAATCTTTTCAAATTGCGCGAGATAAGTTTTGGGGAATTTGCAAAGAATCAATTAACCCAGAAATCAGTTTATTTGATATTCGGGAAATGATGATTCAGCACATTTTAACAGAGGATATTTTTATCAATATTTTTAGTGAATCACAATTTCATCAAGAAAATAATGTAGCGAGAGAATTACAAGAAATAATTTCTACCTTTTTTACTGGAAGTGTCAAGCGCAATACTCTAGGAAGTATTGAAAGATATTATGCAGTTATTAGACGGACTGCGGCAAATATTTATAATCATCAAGAAAAACAGAAGTTTCTCAAAGCGTTGTATGAGAATTTCTACAAAGCATATAATCCTAAAGCTGCGGATAGATTAGGAATTGTTTATACTCCTAATGAAATTGTCCGGTTTATGATTGAAAGTGTGGATTTTTTAGTACATAAACATTTTGGTAAATTGTTAGCAGATAAAGATGTCGAAATTTTAGATCCTGCGACGGGAACAGGGACTTTTATTACTGAATTAATTGATTATTTACCGCAACATAGTTTGGAACATAAATATAAACATGAAATTCATTGTAATGAAGTGGCAATTTTGCCTTATTACATTGCAAATTTGAATATTGAATTTACCTATAAGCAGAAAATGGGTGTATATGAGGAGTTTGAAAATATTTGTTTTGTGGATACTTTAGATAATACATCTTTTGCGGGTAAGCAAATGGATTTGTTTGCTATGAGTGTGGAGAATACCGCAAGAATCAAAAGACAGAATGATAGAACTATTTCTGTGATTATTGGTAATCCTCCTTATAATGCAAAACAGGAAAACTTCAATGATAATAATGCTAATCGTTATTACACAGCCATAGATAAGTTAATTAAGGAAAGTTATATTAAATATAGTAAAGCACAGAATAATATTGTTGTTTATGATATGTATACTCGGTTTATTAGATGGGCTTCTGATAGACTAGGTAAAAATGGGATTATTGCATTTATCACTAATTCATCGTTTATTGATGGTAGAACTTTTGACGGTTTTAGAAAAGCTGTAAGTGATGACTTTAGTTATATTTACATTATAGATTTACATGGTGATGTTAGGAAGAATCCCAAACTTTCAGGAACAACACATAATGTTTTTGGTATTCAAACTGGTGTCGCTATTATGTTTTTAGTTAAGAAACAGAATAGTGATTTTAATAATTGTCAAATATTCCATATTCGTCGTCCAGATTTTGATACAGCAAGTGAGAAATTAAGGTTTTTATCTCAAACTAAATTTAATCACATTCCTTTTGAACATATTACACCAGATGAAAAACACAATTGGATAAATCAATCTGATAATGATTTTGAAACTCTTTTACCTGTGGTTGATAAAGATGTGAAAGCAGGTAAAGGAGAAGAAGCAATATTTAAGTTATTCACAAATGGTTTAGAAACGGGAAAAGATGAATGGCTTTATGATTTCTCAAAACGAAATTTAATAGAGAAAATTAGATTTTTTATCTTCAAATATAATGAGAGTGTAGAAAAAAATAATCAAAGCATAGAAATTAAGTGGAATAGAGATTTAAAAAATTTATTTGAACGTAAAATTAGAATTCAGTTTTTAGAAGAAAATATCCTTTTCTCTCATTTTAGACCTTTTACGAATAAATTTTATTATGCTGACAGTGATTTAAACTATCTTTTAACTAGAAATCATTATGAGTTGTTTGGAAATAATCTACACAATAACAATTATGTAATAGCACTTTCAGGAACTTCATTTAATCAACCTTTTCACTGTTTAGCAATTAAAAATTTGACTGAAAGACATTTTGTGGAAAAATCTCAATGTCTCCCCTTTTACCGTTACGACAAAGAAGGAAAACGCATTGATAACATAACCGACTGGGGATTAAAACAAATTCAAACCCATTACCAAGATACAACAATTACCAAAATAGACATCTTTCATTATACCTACGCAGTCTTACATAATCCAGCTTATCGCACCAAATACGAACTCAACCTCAAACGCGAATTTCCTCGTTTACCATATTATGAGAACTTCCAAAAATGGGTTAACTGGGGTAAACAACTCATGGAATTACATATTAATTATGAAACAATAACACCCTATAAATTAACCCGTCTTGATATTCCTTTAAAAGATCATCAAAAAACACCAAAACCCAAACTTAAAGCCGATAAAACCAAAAATAGTATTATCTTAGATGATGTCACCACATTAGAAAATATTCCTAACATAGCTTGGGAATATATGCTAGGTAATCGTTGCGCGTTAGAATGGATATTAGATCAATATAAAGAAAAGAAACCAAAAGATCCAACCATTGCAGAAAAATTCAATACATATCGTTTTGCAGATTATAAAGAACAGGTAATAGATTTATTAATGAGAGTCTGTACCGTGAGTGTAGAAACAATGAATATTATTAGAGAAATGATAATAACGTAGGTTGGGTTAAGCGACAGCGCAACCCAACACCCAACAAAATATTTACAGCGGATTTGTTTGTTATCAGGTACATCATAGCCCCCTCATTGCTTGCGGGGAGGGGGTTGGGGGTGGGGTTCTTGTACCTCATAACACCGGGAAGTGCTGCAATAATATAATGAATATTATTAGAGAAATGATAATAACGTAGGTTGGGTTAAGCGACAGCGCAACCCAACACCCAACAAAATATTTACAGCGGATTTGTTTGTTATCAGGTACATCATAGCCCCCTCATTGCTTGCGGGGAGGGGGTTGGGGGTGGGGTTCTTGTACCTCATAACACCGGGAAGTGCTGCAATAATATAATGAATATTATTAGCGAAATGGCTGTCTGAATCAAAAAATTTTATCTCTTAATCCTGTAAATCCTTAAATCCTCCAAATCCTGATTCTGACAAAAAATAATGTTGGGTTTCCTTGCGTCAACCCAATTTACGTAACTAATATCTAATTCTTGGATCTACATAAGCATTGAGAATATCAATCAAAATACTTGCACTCACAACAATTCCTCCAAAAAATACTAACACTCCCTGAACTGTGGGATAATCTCGGTCAGAAATCGCTTGATATAATCTATTTGCTAACCCCGGCCAAGAAAATGTCACTTCTGTTAAAATCGCTCCACCTAATAAGGATGCAAATGTTAATCCTAATACCGTAATTACAGGAATTAAGGCATTTTTCAAGGCATGGGAGACTAAAATCTTATTTTCAGAAATTCCTCGCGCCCTAGCCGCTTCTACATAATCAGCTTTTAAAGTTTGTTTTAAGTTGACTCTAACAATGCGTTCAAAAATTCCACTCAGCAAAATTCCTAAAGTCAAACTTGGTAAAGCTAGATGATGTAAAGATATGAAAAATTGACTGAAATTACCACTCAATAAACTATCAATTGTATATAAACCCGTGATAGTTGCAGGTGCGGGAAGATTGGGGGGAAAACGGTTAGAATTGGGAAACCAACCCAGTTGAACTGAGAAAACTAACTGTAACAACATTCCCGCCCAAAACATTGGTAAAGCATAAGTGATGATACCAAACAAACGCCCACCAATATCAAAATAAGTCCCCGGACGAGAAGCGGAAATAGTACCTACTAAAACGCCAACAATTAGCGCTACAGCCATACTAGCAAAAGCTAACTCTACAGTTGCTGGAAAATATTGTCCAATTATTTCGCCAACATTCTGTCCTCGACTGGTTAAAGAAGTTCCTAAATCAAAACGGAGTAAATTGCCTAAATAATTGAGATATTGTAACCAAATAGGTAAATCTAAACCGAGTTGTTTTCTTAATTCTTCTTTAGCACTTTCTGGCGCACGTCCACCCAAAATTGCATCTGCTGGATCTCCTGGGGTTGCTCTTAGTAAAAGAAAAACAATGGTGATAATGGTTAATAGTTGCAGTGGCGCAAATAGCAACCGGGAAACAATGTAATACTGTAATGCTTTAGAACGAGACATATTTATTTTTATTAATTCAAAATTAAAACATCAACTCGTTCCTTGTCTCTGACAAGGAATGCAGCTTTGAGGCTCTGCCTCATAAATTTAACCTCGTTTTTTGTCTCTGACAAGGAATGTAGTCTTGAGGTTCTGCTTGATAAATTAGCATGAGGCAGAGCCTCTAAATGGCATTCCCAGCCGGAGTCTGGGAACGAGAAAAACGAGAAATGGAAAAAAAACTCGTTCCTTGTCTCTGACAAGGAATGCAGCTTTGAGGCTCTGCCTCATAAATTTAACCTCGTTTTTTGTCTCTGACAAGGAATGTAGTCTTGAGGTTCTGCTTGATAAATTAGCATGAGGCAGAGCCTCTAAATGGCATTCCCAGCCGGAGTCTGGGAACGAGAAAAACGAGAAATGGAAAAAAAACTCGTTCCTTGTCTCTGACAAGGAATGCAGCTTTGAGGCTCTGCCTCATAAATTTAACCTCGTTTTTTGTCTCTGACAAGGAATGTAGTCTTGAGGTTCTGCTTGATAAATTAGCATGAGGCAGAGCCTCTAAATGGCATTCCCAGCCGGAGTCTGGGAACGAGAAAAACGAGAAATGGAAAAAAAACTCGTTCCTTGTCTCTGACAAGGAATGCAGCTTTGAGGCTCTGCCTCATAAATTTAACCTCGTTTTTTGTCTCTGACAAGGAATGTAGTCTTGAGGTTCTGCTTGATAAATTAGCATGAGGCAGAGCCTCTAAATGGCATTCCCAGCCGGAGTCTGGGAACGAGAAAAACGAGAAATGGAAAAAAAACTCGTTCCTTGTCTCTGACAAGGAATGCAGCTTTGAGGCTCTGCCTCATAAATTTAACCTCGTTTTTTGTCTCTGACAAGGAATGTAGTCTTGAGGTTCTGCTTGATAAATTAGCATGAGGCAGAGCCTCTAAATGGCATTCCCAGCCGGAGTCTGGGAACGAGAAAAACGAGAAATGGAAAAAAAACTCGTTCCTTGTCTCTGACAAGGAATGCAGCTTTGAGGCTCTGCCTCATAAATTTAACCTCGTTTTTTGTCTCTGACAAGGAATGTAGTCTTGAGGTTCTGCTTGATAAATTAACATGAGGCAGAGCCTCTAAATGGCATTCCCAGACGGAGTCTGGGAACGAGAATGACTAATGACTACTTTTTAATTGTTTTATAAATTAGGTTTTGGGTAGGATCAATTTTGACATTAGTTACAGCTTTTTGGGCAAATACATAATCTTTGTTTTGCCATAAAGGAATGTAAGGAACATCAGTAAGTACTTGTGTTTGAATGTCAGCAAATATTTTCTGACGCGCTTCTGGATTTTGTTCTTTACGTTGTTGATCAATTAGTTTATTGACAGCTTCGTTATAGTAAAAAGAACCTTGGGTTTGACTGCCTCCATTTTCGCATCCTTTGGCATCTGAACCTTTCTCACAAGCCAAAAATGGCTGCACGTAATTATCTGGATCTAAAAAATCTGGATACCAATCAAGTAAAGCTGCTGGATATAAACCTTTGCTAATTTCTTTAAAAAAGGTAGCACCTTCTACGGTTTTAACTTCTAGTTGTAATATCCCATCCATTTTAGTATCAGCCAAAGATTTTAGTGTCTGCGCTGCTAAACTGCGAGTAGGTGAACTTGCTGGATACCAAACTTGCACTTTAGCGGGATTTTCTTTAGAAAAACCAGCAGCAGTTAAGGTTTTTTTGGCTAGTTCAAAGTTAGCATCACCATATTTATCTTTAAATAATGGTTGGGAAACATTGAATGTGGTGGGAATCATGCTGTAAAGTGGTTCAGCTTGACTAAATAATACTCGCTCATTTAATAATGGACGATCAATTAATGATGCGATCGCACTTCTTACCTCTACTTTATCCAAAGGTTTCTGATTGCGATTCAACACCATATAACTAACTACACTACCTTGAGCGGTAATAGCTTGCCAATCTCCTTTTTTTGCACCTTCCTCTAAACTGCGAATTTGGTCTGGTTGCAAAGATAAGTAAGCTACATCTACAGCACCAGTTCGGAAAGCATTAAACAAATTAACTGGACTAGTCTGAATTTGAACATTAATACCCTTATTGGCTGGTTTTTCACCCCAATATTGCTCAAATACATCAAATCGCAGCGAATCAGTACCATACTGAGCTAACTTATAAGCACCAGTGCCAACAAAGATATTCGGCTTAAATTTCCCAGTCCCGATTTCATAAGCTTTGGGGGAAACTGCACACACCCCAGAAAAGGCTAATAGAGAGGGAAACGCCGCAAAGGGCTTTTTGAGCTTAATTGTTAATTCATAGTCCCCTGTGGCTTTCACAGCAGCGACTGTATCGGAAAGCAAGAAAGATGGTTTACCTTTATTTTCGATAAAACGCTGGATACTAAATTCCATTGCTTTAGCGTTGAAAGGAGTCTGATCATGAAACACCACTCCTTGACGGATAGGTATGGTGTAAGTTAAACCATCTGCACTAACTTTAGGTAATGCTGTGGCTAGTTGGGGCTTAATTTCTGTGCTACCTGGTTCATAGGTGTACAAGCGATCGCTCATATTGAATACTAAACCCAATGATGCCAATTCATACGCATCAGCCGGATCAAGAGTTCTAGGCTTTGACGTTGTACCTATGGTAATCCGTCCATCACCAGCAGGAGTATTGACAACACCAGTTGTTGTGGTAGTTGTCTGTGTGCGAGGGGTGCAACTAACAGCCAACAATAAACATAGAGAGAACAAAGACAGGAATTTTGCCATCCTACCCCACTGTCTCATAGACAACGAGAACCAAGTTATTACCATTAATTTTTTTAAATCAGCAGTTAATTATTCTAGGATATATGTTTAGCTAATTACATCTTGTCAGATTGTCTTCACAAGAATAGCATCTTATCTTTGTAAAACTTGAGCAGCCGTCAACTTGAGATCAGGAAAGAGCGGAGAAACGATTAAGCTATCATTTTCATATACCTGCTGTTCATAAAAACCCTCCACCCATTCCAATACTGTCACCTTTTGGTCAATGGGATCAACAATCCAATATTCGGCAATACCCCGCGCCGCATACTCAGATCTCTTGTAGCGATAATCACGACTAGCCTGATTAGGACTCACCACTTCAACTACCAGTAAGGGTGGTGGCATATCCATATATACCAGTGAACGAGTAGCTCCTGCCATAGCGATCGCTAACTCTTCAGAAAAGACTACCAGATCAGGTACACGCACACCCACTCTTCTACTATTCACAGCCACCTCGGCCTTCATCCGCAATCTAGAGGAAGGAATTCCACAGCTTAAAAAATAGGCAACCAAAAACATTGCGATCCTTTGATTTATATCACTTTCTGAAGGCATGGGAATTAATTCTCCATTTTCCAATTCATATAAACTATCCGTACCATCGTCATAGTTGAGAAATTCCTCAAAGGTCATCTTTTTAGCAATTACTACTGTCATTGCCTTTTCTCCCGTGGGTTAGCTTACCTTAATTATCGCTTAGTTTTTTGATCTCTCATTCTTCAATTAAGACTCTTTCAATAACTTTACCGTCTTTTGCTGATTGAATTGAGGTAAGAAGATGCTCTGTATTAACTGGATTTGAAAGTAAATATAATGTTTCTTGCCATGATAAAAATTCGTCTAGAGAAATCAAAATAGCTTTGTTGCCTTTGTTATTACAAATAATAGTCGGTTGTACATCTGCAATAATACGATCTATCAAAGCATCTAAATCATGACTTGCCTGTTGAGTATTCATTGCATCCATTTCATCCTCCTTTATGTGTTAAATAATTAGTTAAATTCTAGCCTAGAAATTTTAGGATTAAAGTAAAAGTAAGGAAGAGATAATGTTAGGGTTTGTATCTTTTCCTTACCTACAAAATAGGCGATCTCACTAAATCTTCACCCCTCTACACTTGGAAAGCCTTCCGTAGGTTGCCAGAGTAGTTTTTTTATTTGCTCCTTTTTAAGGTGTGCATTAAATGCTTTAATAGTCAGAGCTGCCAAAAAAGTCATTTTTGCTGGTCTAAAAATATGTTCCTCTTCACAAATCAACTTATGTAAAACAAAGGTTGGGCTTTGTGGTTCAGGACTACATTCATTTTTCCAGATACTTTCAAGCTCACCAAAGAATTCCTCTCCATCATCCATAGCTGTATCTAAAATTAAAAGTGCGGCGAAACCTATCGCTGCACTTTTTCTACCTAATTTTTGAGCGGCTTCAAATGCTGGTAATATAACAGATACATATTTTTCACCATGTAAGGCTATATTTCTTTCTGTATATTTTCTTGTGGCAAGCGTGAATTTATGCCTATTTTCTTCTTCTGTTTCTATCCATGCTTTATGTTGTTTAGCTATCGCTGCAAATAATGGAGCTTTTGGAAGTCCTTTAAGACTCATTAAATCGGTTACACTTCTAGGCTTACCAATATCAATTGTTCCAAAAGCAGAATCATCTTCAATTCCCTGTATAACAATAGTTTTAAAAGACTTACCACTATTTACACATGCAGTCAAACGATGCTGTCCATCTAGTAAACGCCCAGTTTCTGAAAATGCAATACTTTCCCCATTTAACATCCATTCACCACGTTTAATGCTATCGGTTAACATTTTTATGTGATCTTTTTTTAGTGGGCGATTACCGTCATTATTATTGTTAAGAATAGTTTCTGCTAATTCTGGCGTTATTTCAGCAACTCCAGCAACAATATTGCACTCAATAAATTCAATTCTGTCCATTTAAACCTGCCATAAAAAGTAAAAAAGGTTAATAATATCCAGACAATATCAAGAAAAATTTTGCATATCGTCAATATCGAGTATTATACAGAATTTTCGGGATATACACTTAGCTTTGTAACCAATTACAGGCTTTTTTGTCTATATACTCCCAAATAGCCAGAACTTCCATGCGTAAACTTAGTCTAAAATAAAACCTGTAATTTATCTACAAGCGATCGCGAAGCGCTGCTGCAAGCAGTTCGCCGAGTAAAACCCCAATTTGGTTTTATGCTGGGTATTGTGGGCTTAAAAAACTTCAGCTTTCCAGATAGATATGCTGATAATCAGCAGTAGCTTGGGGTTTGGTAGCCATATTTGAGCCACAAGTTAGGTAATCGCATCTATTTACACGCTTGCAAAGCGTTCCATCAAAAGTTACAATTTTTTAAACATTCTCATTTTTGCTTGGCAATTGCGTAAACGCTCAAACAGAAACTTCCTGAAAGTTCACAAGCCCCACCCAAAAGTCCCATAAGCTTTTGGCTGCTGAAAAAACCTCAGCAGTTATACGGGCGTTTTGCCACTCTCAAGGATAAAGCTTTTGTAGCTGAAAAGCATTGCTAAACCACAGGCTAATCTGTGGTAAAACTCAAGACTGGCAATAACAAAAAACTCAGAGAGTTCCCCAAGAAACAACCATCGTTTCTGAGAACCTCAGTAAGAAAATTGCTTTGTAAACTAACTAATCTAGGAGGATTGTAGTCGATGGGACTACCCTGGTACCGAGTACATACAGTTGTTCTGAACGATCCAGGTCGGCTGATTTCTGTACACTTAATGCACACAGCCCTAGTCGCTGGCTGGGCTGGCTCAATGGCGCTGTACGAACTGGCTACTTACAACCCCAGTGATCCAGTTCTCAACCCCATGTGGCGGCAAGGGATGTTCGTTCTCCCCTTCATGTCACGGTTAGGTGTCACCCAATCTTGGGGCGGTTGGAGCGTTACCGGCGCTCAAGCAACTGACCCTGGTTTCTGGTCATTTGAAGGCGTGGCAGCGGCTCACATCGTTCTTTCCGGTTTATTATTCCTAGCAGCCGTTTGGCACTGGGTTTACTGGGACTTGGAACTCTTTAGAGATCCTCGCACCGGCGAACCTGCACTAGACTTGCCAAAAATGTTTGGCATTCACCTGTTCTTATCTGGTTTACTTTGTTTTGGTTTTGGTGCTTTCCACCTCACTGGACTATTTGGCCCCGGTATGTGGGTTTCTGATGCCTTTGGTGTAACTGGTAGCATCCAAGCCGTAGCACCAGAATGGGGTCCAGCCGGGTTTAACCCCTATAACCCCGGTGGCGTTGTGGCTCACCACATTGCAGCTGGTGTTGTTGGCATTATTGCTGGTTTATTCCACCTCACAGTTAGACCCCCTGAAAGGCTCTACAAAGCCCTACGGATGGGGAACATTGAAACAGTACTTTCCAGCAGTATCGCAGCGGTTTTCTTTGCCGCTTTCGTAGTAGCTGGTACTATGTGGTACGGTAACGCTACCACCCCTATCGAACTGTTTGGCCCTACCCGCTACCAGTGGGATCAAGGCTACTTCCGTCAAGAAATTGAGCGCCGTGTACAAACTAGTGTTGGACAAGGTGCAAGCCTTACAGAAGCTTGGGCGCAAATCCCCGAAAAACTGGCTTTCTACGATTACGTAGGTAATAGCCCCGCCAAAGGTGGACTGTTCCGTACAGGGCCAATGGTTAAGGGTGATGGCATTGCTCAATCTTGGCAAGGTCACGCGGTATTCAAAGATTCTGAAGGTCGGGAACTGACAGTACGTCGTCTACCTAACTTCTTTGAAACCTTCCCAGTAATTCTGACTGATGCTGATGGTGTTATCCGCGCTGATATCCCCTTCCGTCGGGCAGAATCCAAGTACAGCTTTGAGCAAACAGGTGTTACTGTTAGCTTCTACGGTGGCGATCTTAATGGCAAAACCTTTACAGATCCGGCTGATGTGAAGAAGTATGCCCGTAAGGCTCAAGGTGGCGAAATATTTGAATTTGACCGGGAAACCTTGAACTCAGATGGCGTATTCCGCACATCTCCCAGAGGTTGGTTTACCTTTGGTCACGCTGTATTTGCGCTGCTGTTCTTCTTTGGACACCTGTGGCACGGTTCTCGGACAATCTACCGAGACGTATTCGCTGGTGTGGAAGCAGATCTAGAAGAGCAAGTAGAATGGGGTCTGTTCCAGAAAGTGGGTGACAAATCAACCCGCCGGAAAGAAGCTCTCTAATTTTGGGGAACTGGGAATTGGGAACTGGGCGATATTACCCAACACCTAATCCCAGTCCTTGGTACACTAATATTACTGGCTGGATAAACAGGAACTCGTAATATGGAAAGTGTTGCATACATCTTGGTTTTGACTTTGGCAATAGGCGTTCTCTTTTTTGCGATCGCATTCCGCGAACCCCCCCGGTTTGAGAGAAAAGATAAGTAGATTCCTATTTTCAGGCTTGTAAAGCAATCTCAAGATTATCCGTTGCCGCCGATTTAGGTAGCAACGGATAATTTTGCGAGTATCTTTTGCTAAACTTATGAGGCAACAATCGCCAACTACTGAAAAACTTTTTGATATGTGATATAATTTCCTATCTGGGAGTTGATATGTGTGAACCTAGCTCTTCTGCGCTAGGATAAACAAAGGTGTAAGTGTAAACTTCTTTAAAAAAAGCCCTTACCCGTTGTGGGACAGACAATGGATGCTTGTGGAGGGTAAAGTCATTAGACTCCCCGTGAAGCAAGAATCTGCCTTTCTTGATTAAAAGCAGACTGTCGAATACACATTGTTAATTGTGGCAAAAACTTGACGGAGAACAGAACCAGGAACAAATCAGCATGGTCAATCAGAACTTAACCGCTACAGAAATTGGATTCACTCACGAAGATTTCGCTGCTCTACTCGATAAGTACGATTATCACTTTAGCCCTGGTGATGTTGTGCCAGGTACAGTTTTCAGTATAGAGCCGCGCGGCGCTCTGATTGACATCGGTGCTAAAACAGCAGCATACATACCTATACAGGAAATGTCTATTAACCGGGTGGATAGCCCGGAAGAAGTCTTACAATCAAACGAAACACGGGAATTTTTCATCCTCACTGATGAAAACGAAGATGGTCAGTTAACCCTTTCCATTCGTCGTATTGAATACATGAGGGCATGGGAAAGAGTACGGCAGTTACAAGCAGAAGATGCTACTGTCCGTTCTGGTGTGTTTGCCACTAACCGTGGGGGAGCATTGGTACGAATTGAGGGACTGCGCGGCTTTATCCCCGGCTCCCACATTAGTACCCGCAAACCTAAAGAAGAATTGGTAGGCGAAGAACTACCGTTGAAATTCCTAGAAGTAGACGAAGAACGTAATCGCTTAGTTCTATCCCATCGTCGGGCGCTAGTTGAGCGCAAGATGAACCGCCTGGAAGTTGGTGAAGTAGTAATTGGTACTGTTCGCGGTATTAAGCCCTACGGTGCATTCATCGACATTGGTGGTGTTAGCGGACTACTCCACATTTCTGAAATTTCCCACGAGCATATTGACACACCTCACAGCGTCTTCAATGTCAATGATGAAGTGAAAGTGATGATCATTGACTTGGATGCAGAAAGAGGACGGATTTCTCTGTCTACCAAACAGTTGGAACCTGAACCCGGTGACATGATTAAGAACCGTGATTTGGTCTATGATAAGGCCGAAGAAATGGCAGCTAAGTATCGGGAACAGATGTTAGCTAAACAGCAAGGTATCACTACTGCACCAGTGGAAGCAGTGGAAGCTGTAGAAGCTGTGGAAGCTGTAGAAGCTGTAGAAGCTGTGGAAGCTGAAGTAGAAATCCCACCAGCAACTGAAGCTGTTGAAGAGATCCCAGCAGCTATTCAAGAGTAATACATTGTTAGTTGCAATTACTTGTAACTAAGACTATGACAGCATTTAAAGAGGGATTTTCCCTCTTTTTTTGTGCTAATAATAAGTTGCCAGGTACTTAATGACATAAACTGGTAAAACCTAGACACAAATAGACTTTCAATCCTGTTAAAAGTTAAAAATTCCCTGCTATAACTGACTAATATGGTTACTATCAAATGTAGAGAAATCACGTTTTCTGATATTCAGGCAATTTTATTTGATAAAAATGGTACTTTAGAAGACTCAGAAGCTTATTTGCGATCGCTCGGACAAAAAGGCGCACGCATGATAGACGCGCAAATTCCCGGAATTGGGGAACCTTTATTAATGGCTTTTGGTATTAATAGCGATAAATTAGATCCCGCTGGTTTAATAGCAGTAGCCAGTCGCCGAGAAACCGAAGTCGCCGCCGCTGCATATATTGCCGAAACTGGTCGAGGATGGTTTGAGTCTTTAAAAATCGCCCGTCAAGCTTTGGAAGAAGCTGAACAATATATTGATAGAACTCCTTCACCGCTGTTTGTGGGTAGCTTGGAGGTGCTGAAGTCTCTATCAGCAGCAGGTTTAAAACTTGGCATCCTCTCAGCCGCCACAACTCAAGATGTGTCGAAATTTGTCACCCATCACCAATTAGGCAATTATCTTCAACTCGAAATGGGAGTTGATGAAGGACCAAGTAAACCAGATCCAGTACTATTTTTGCAAGCTTGCCAAGTTTTGGGAGTAGACCCAGGTAAAACACTGATGGTAGGTGATTCCGTCGGTGATATGCAAATGGCACGGAATGCTCAAGCCGCAGGTTGTATTGGTATTACCTGGATTGATAATTCAAGTAACGTTAAAGGCGCGGATGTAGTAATTAACCAGCTTGATGAAATTCAGGTTATGCAATTTTGATTTGGCGGAATCTGCTCGTTACACATAGGCTCCAAATCAAAATTCCAACTTAATTACAGCAGAATTCAGGAATCAGTAGAGACGTTTCGCCGAAACGTCTGTACTTTGTGTCTAGGTTTCAATTGTCAATTTCCCACAGGAGTTGACAATATCAGGACTTACGCAAAACCGAACGGAAGTAGCGGTAATTCATGAATTACCACTACGCAATAATCAGGTTTTCAGTCACATTTTGCGTAAGTCCTAAATATTAATCATGTTTCCAAATTTTAATAGTGTGATCAGCACTACCACTAATTATCGTTTTTCCATCAGGACTGAACGCTACACAATAAACAGTTAATGAATGTTCTGAAAGAGTATTGATCAATTCTTTTGTCTCTAGATGCCAAAGCTTAATTGTTTTATCATTACTGCAACTGGCTAAAGTCTTACCATCAGGACTAAAAGCAACACTATTTACACAATTGGTATGGCCATAAAATGTGTGAATGAGTTCTCCTGTCGCTAGATCCCAAAGTTTGATTGTATTATGATCACTACCAGTGGCAAAAATTTTACCATCAGGGCTAATCGCTATAGTATTAATAGACTCTGAATTATCAGTAATGCTAATATCTACAACGCCTGTTTTGACATTCCAGATCTTGATACTTTGATCACAACCACAGCTAATGAGATTTTCGCCATCAATACTGAAGACAATCGAGTTAATAGAATTTTTATGTGCCGTGAGAGTATAAATTAACTTTTCATCGCTTAAGTCCCATATCTTAACTGTTGTATCTAAACTTGCAGTGGCATAAGTTTTACCATCAGGACTAAAAGCAATTGCAGTTACACTACCTGAATGCTCAATGAATGTTTTACCTTTCAGAGAATGCCATAGTTTAAATGTTTTGTCATAGCTACCACTCGCCATAGTCTTTCCATCACTAGAAAAATTAACTGAGCGAACATAGTTTGAATGCCCAGTTAAGGTATGAATTATTTCACCAGTTTCTAGATTCCAAACCTTAATTTTGTGATCAGCACTGCCACTAGCAAAAGTTTTACCATCAGGGTTGATAGCAACAGAAAAAATTTGATCTGAATGCCCATCAAGTGTATTAACACAGCGCCAAAATTTTGGTCTTTCTTTTTGAGAATTGGCTGATACTTTCAATTCATTATTATAAATATTCCTATATGTTTGCCTAATTAATTTTAGCTTTTCTATCATTTTATCAGTCCATATTGAAGGAAAATCAGAACTTAAGTTAAATAACTGAGGTTCATAATTAGGGTTGATATTTAGGTAGTACCAATCTGCTAAAAATGCGGCTAATAGCTTGTGCAGAATCACAATAGTCTGCCTAATTGCTCGCCAACTCTTAGTTTCATCATTTCCTGCTTCTTCGAGTTCTCTTTTGAGTTCTTCCCAGTTCAACGGTTCAAAAGATAAAGATACTGGTTCTTGAAGTCCCCAAAATCTGACATTAAAATAAATTTCATGGTCTGTAATATCAGTGTAAATAATTGCTGTTGGTACAGCCGATAAAATCGTTTCCAACTGCTTGACTTCAGCATCGAAAACTGAACGCTCAAAATATTTACCATAAAATTCTACAGGGCAGAAATCACTACCAAGGGGATAATACTTCTCTAAAAATAGTTTTAATTGATTGCGGATTTCTTTTTTGAGACTATCACGGAATGATATGGGAAAGTCATCGCTAATATCTGGTGGAGGCACTAACATTAATAAGCGTGGTTTCTTTTGTTCATCTACAAATATTCTTTGCGCTTCATCACGACTTAATACACCTGGCCACTTCTGCTGGTCGAAAATTCCCTGAATTTCTTGTTGTTTAAGTGCGATTTCACTCGCAGTTGTCTTTCGGCTCAAGTCTAGATATAAGATGCTTAACTTACTTCTATCTTCTATTTCTTCTTGCTTAATTTGCTGCAATCTTTCGTTTTTTCCATCTTGATATACTGTAATTTGTAAATCTGTCTCAATAGGTTTTTGTTGAATTTGCAAGAATTCTTTTTTTCTGGCTTCTCGACGATTGTAATAATCTATTTCGGCCTGAAGCACGCGTTGATCTTGTCTAACTTCCTGAATTTTGGCAGGTAAATTAATGATATTTGCCTGAACAAACGTTTGGTTAATAAATGCTGAGATAATGCGGTTCGTGGTATGAGTAACAAAATCGACAGCAGCACCCACAGTATCAAATGCCATAGAATCTTTAAGCTGACTATTTACTATTTTTGTCAACTTCATTATGTCAACTTTATTGGTTTATGTTATCAGTGTATAGATTATGGCATTGGTATTAAATCTGTTTAATTACCCAAGAGCAAATATTCTACCCCAACAAATAAGCTCTTAAGGTGATAGTTTATTTCTTGGAGTAGATAGGGAGAATAGAGCAGATAGGGAAAACATTTCTCGCCAATGTCACCTCAAACCTGCTCCTACAAAGGTTTTTGAAGTTTTTTTTAAATCGAATAATAAAGCGGGAAAGATTTAGCATCTTTAGGTTTAACGTACACACGCTCTTGTGGTTCTAACTTTAATTCATCAAAGCGATCACGTGTTAAATGTGCTGTCACCATTTGTCCATCATCTAACGCTAATTCTATTTGAATTTCCCAACCCAAATGAATCACACGGTTAACTTTAGCAGGTGCAGTTGTACCGTTAGCCACCCTTTCCACAATCACATCTTGCGGACGTAAAAATACTTCTGGGTTGACCGAATCGAAACCGCTGCTTTGGAAAATCTTGGAAGAACTCGGTAATACGTTTACAGGACCGATAAAACTCATCACAAACGCTGATGCAGGATGGTCGTAAATTTGGGCTGGAGTCCCTACCTGTTCAACTTTTCCTTTGTTCATCACCACAATTTCATCTGCCACTTCCATTGCTTCTTCTTGGTCGTGGGTAACAAAAACTGTGGTAACATGAACCTCATCATGGAGACGACGTAACCAAGCGCGTAAATCTTTACGAACTTTGGCATCTAATGCGCCAAATGGTTCATCTAGTAACAATACGTTAGGTTCTACAGCCAATGCTCTGGCTAAGGCTACCCTTTGTCTTTGACCACCAGAAAGTTGAGAGGGATAGCGATCGCCTAATCCACTCAATTGTACCAATTCTAATAACTGCTCTACTCTTCCCTTAATCTTCTTTGGCGGTGCTTTGCGAATTTCTAAGCCAAAAGCGATATTTTGTCGCACAGTCAAATGCTTAAATAGAGCATAGTGCTGAAATACAAAGCCAATATTTCGTTCTTGCACACTTTGATATGTTGCATCCTTCCCAGTCAGTAATATTTTGCCACTATCAGGCATTTCTAACCCGGATATTAATCGCAGCAGGGTAGATTTACCAGACCCAGATGGACCTAGTAACGCAACCAGTGAACCACTATTAATTTCCAGACTCACCTGATCAACCGCTTGGAAACTGCCAAATTGCTTAGAGACATTCTCAACTACTATGCCCACTGGTTCCACACCTCTGTAATTAATCTACGGCTTGCAGCTAGGATTACCGTGTTTTTATTTATATCATAAAACATTGGCTTTTGGATTAATTGAATGACATAAAATTACCAACTACAACCACCACAATCGAGAAAACTACAATCAGCACCGCTACAATGTTTTTCCATCTGACTGACTTAGAAGTTCTATAGTTACCATTGACTAATATCTACCAATAAAGCTACATCACCTGTTTAAAATCGCAGTTTTCATGTCGAAATATTAAGGAATATTGCATTTTTCTCAAAACCTGAAGGGAAAGCGGCAAATCAACCAAAAGACCGTGATACGATGCTTTCGGTAAATGTGAAGATTGGGAGAAAACCTTTGACACTACGGGTTGCAGTTGTTGGTTCAGGCCCAGCTGGTTCATCTGCCGCTGAGACATTGGCAAAAGCTGGAATTGAAACTTACCTAATTGAGCGCAAGCTCGATAACGCCAAGCCATGTGGGGGAGCTATTCCCCTATGTATGGTGAGTGAATTTGACCTACCACCAGAGATCATCGACCGTCGAGTGCGGAAGATGAAAATGATATCACCATCGAATCGTGAAGTTGATATCAATCTGATAAATGAAGATGAATATATAGGAATGTGCCGTCGGGAAGTGATGGATGGGTTCCTGCGCGACCGGGCAGCCAAATTAGGCGCAATTTTAATTAATGCCACAGTTCATAAACTTGATATACCCACAAATAACACTGACCCCTATACCATTCATTATGTTGATCATACAGAAGGTGGAGCGCAGGGGATTGCCAAAACTTTAAAAGTGGATTTAGTGATCGGGGCTGATGGCGCGAATTCCCGCATTGCTAAAGAAATGGATGCTGGGGATTACAATTATGCGATCGCTTTCCAAGAACGCATTCGTCTACCCCAAGACAAAATGGACTACTACAACGACCTCGCCGAAATGTATGTTGGCGATGACGTTTCTACCGACTTCTACGCTTGGGTATTCCCCAAATATGACCACGTAGCAGTAGGTACTGGCACAATGCACGTCAACAAAGCCAGTATCAAAAACCTGCAAGCTGGTATCCGCGCCCGTGCTTCTGAGAAATTAGCCGGCGGTAAAATCATCAAAGTAGAAGCGCATCCCATCCCCGAACATCCCCGTCCTCGTCGCGTTGTTGGACGCATAGCTTTGGTAGGAGATGCGGCTGGTTATGTTACCAAATCCTCTGGTGAAGGTATCTATTTTGCCGCTAAATCTGGGCGGATGTGTGCTGAAACCATCGTCGAAGCTTCCAACGGTGGTGCGCGGATTCCTACAGAACGAGACCTCAAGATTTACCTGAAGCGTTGGGATCAGAAATACGGACTCACCTACAAAGTTCTGGACATTCTCCAAAGTGTGTTCTATCGTTCCGACGCTACTCGTGAAGCATTTGTAGAAATGTGTGGTGACATGGATGTACAGAAACTAACATTCGATAGTTATTTGTATAAAACCGTGGTTCCAGCTAACCCCATTACTCAACTGAAAATTACTGCCAAAACTATTGGTAGCTTAATTCGGGGTAATGCTCTAGCTCCCTAACCGTCACTCCACGAATGAATTTAATTTTGTTCAACTACTTACTACTGTAATTAAATTGGCACTCCCTGAATTACTTCAGAATGGAGTGCCAATTTATTAGATCACAGCACTATGTAGCGTTAGTTTACTCAACCACTGCTGCGGCAGCCCCCTCAACCGAGGGAGGTACACTGGGTAACTCTAAACAGTATCCCGCGCCATATACTGTCTTGATATAGCGGGGATGACGAGGATCTGGTTCGAGCTTAGTCCTTAAGTGGCGAATATGCACCCGAATTGTTTCGATGTCATCATCAGGATCGTAACCCCAAACTTCTCGCAGGATTTCACTGGGAGAAACTGTCTGACCATGACGCTGAAGCAAGCAGTGAAGTAGCTCAAATTCCAAGTGCGTCAGTTTCACAGTTTCATTGAACCAGATCGCCTCAAACCTTTCTGGAACTAAAGTAAGAAGTCCGTAACTAAGAATCTCACTGTGCTTTGCCGCTTGGGGAATGCGGTCAGTACGCCGCAACAAAGCTCGTACTCGTGCCAGCATTTCTTCAACTTCAAAAGGCTTAGTCAAGTAGTCATCTGCACCTGCATTGAAACCTTCAACCTTATATTGAGTTTGGCTCAAAGCCGTCAGCATTAAGACTGGAATCTCAGCAGTGCGGTCATCCCGACGTAGGCGTTGGCAAATGGTAAATCCATCTACTCTGGGTAACATGAGATCAAGCATGATCAAGTCTGGTTGTAGCTGGAGGGCCAGCGCCTGACCTTTAATGCCGTCTTCAGCTTGACTAACATCGTAGCCAGCCATTTCCAAGTTGACAGCAACGAGTTCTGAAATCGCTGGGTCATCGTCTATGACAAGAATCCTCGGCATTCTTAAAAAATTATGACTACTTATTTAAGGATAAATAAGAACCTTTGAGATATTCAAAGATTGTTATTACGATTATCAAAAAGATTTAAAATCTAACATAAATATTAAGATTAAAAGGCTTTGAGATCAAGATCAATTTACACGAAATTTTGAGATGATGTGTTACTCTACCTACAATCCGCCTTATTTTCTACAAAATGGTGTGGCAATGACTGCTTACACTGCTTTGTGGGGAGGCCGTCATTGGGAAAGTACAACTGTACATCCAGAGCCACTTTATCAGAAAGTCATCTTTTCAGGTGGGCAAGGTGTGCCAATTTTTGGTTGGGTCGCTATCCCCCCCAATGCCCACAGCACAATTATTGGTACTTATGGGATTACCGGAGAGTTAAATCAACAATGGTTTTTGCGGCTATTAGGGCGTAAGGCATACGCGCAAGGATACGCTGTGGTGTTATTTGATTGGCGAGCGCATGGTAAAACCGCAGAATTATCCCCGACTTTAACTTCCGATGGTTTGTATGAGGGTGAAGATTTTGTTCACATTGCGGCGGCCGCTGCGGCTATGGGCTGCCCAAAAAAGTTTTGGTTTACGGGGTATTCTTTAGGGGGACAATTGGCGCTGTGGGCGCTGAAAGCGGCTGTAGATTTGACGAGAGCAGAGGATTTAGGAATTAAAGAGAGTGACATTGCTGGAGGGGCGGTGATTTGTCCAAGTTTGGATTCATTGCGATCGCTCACGTATTTAGTTACTACTCCCTTTGGAAAATACGTAGAACCACGCATTGCCAGGGAATTAAAAAAACTGGCATGGAAAATACACGCTGCTCACCCTGGTAGTTTGGAAGCAGAAGCAATTGAACGAGCTAACAGCATTTGGGGATTTGACGAAGAACTAGTAATTGAACGTTTGGGTTTTGCGTCTGTAGAAGACTATTATGAAGCCAGCAGTGCTTTATATCTATTACCTCAGTTATCAAAACCAACCTTGATTCTTTATGCTGCTGATGACCCATTATTTCATCCCGACATTATTCCCGATTTAAAAGCTGCTAGTTCCAAAAATTCAGCTATAGATTTGTTACTCACCTCTTACGGAGGTCATGTTGGTTATATGAGTAGCAAAAAATGCCAGCGCCAAGCACAAGATCCTGACCCCTGGTGGGCTTGGAATCGCATTTTACAGTGGATAGAAGCAAAGCGTAATGATGAAGTTGATAAAGTGGCTATGGTGAGATAGATTAATTTTTGCAACTTCTCTATTTTTTGCTATAGGAATAATATTTGATTTTGGAAATATTATGTTTGCTGGGCAATGCCCTACGAGACTTAATATTTTTCAAATATCATTTATGATTTCAATATTTCACTACAAAAAGAGGGATTTAGAGACTTTGCAGCAAACATCTCTAAATTGATAAAAGAGAGATTTGAGCTTTTCTTTAATTACTTGTGACTGTGTTTAATAATAACTGGCTACCTGCACCAACAAATTTAACTTTGTCATCGGATCATGTACATATCTGGAAAATAAATCTAAATCAGTCAGAATCACAACTGCAATCTTCCAGAAAAACCCTATCAAGTGATGAAATTGCTCGTGCTGAAAGGTTTTATTTCCCAGAACATCGCCAGCGTTTCATTGCTGGACGGAGTAGTTTACGCTTTATTTTAGGGCGTTATTTGGGTGTTGAGCCTTCACAAGTAGAATTTGAATATCAAACACGGGGAAAACCTTTATTAGCGGCTAAATTTGCCGATAGCAACCTGTTTTTTAACTTGTCTCACTCTCAAGATTTAGCTCTGTGTGGGGTAAGTTGCACGCGGACAATAGGCGTGGATTTGGAATATATTCGCCCGATGTCGGATTTAGAAAATCTTGCTAAACGCTTCTTTTTACCCAGAGAATATGAGGTAGTCAAATCCCTTGCTTTAGATCAACAGCAACAGGTATTTTTCCGTTACTGGACTTGCAAAGAAGCTTATTTAAAAGCAACCGGTGATGGTTTAGTTCAGTTAGAGCAAATTGAGATATTTTTAACATCAACCGAACCTGCAAAATTGCTTGTATCTGGAAATTGGAGTTTGAGAGAATTAGCACTAGCAAATAATTTCGCTGCTGCTGTTGTGGTTGCAGGTACTATTGGGGATTTGTATAGTTGGGAGATGATTTAGTTCACATCTTACACCTTCCCAATCAGGGTTGGTGGGCATTGCCCTTTAACACGAAATAATCAAGTTTTTAGACTTTAATTAACATATAGCAATAACATATAGCAATTCCCATTCAAGTGAGGTACAAGCAGTAAAAATTAAACGCAGATAATTTTGTACTTCATTAGACTAGGAAACGCTATAAAACTGAGCAAAAAAATAAGTCCGTGTGGACGAACTGTAGGGATTTAGAAACTTTAGTAATTTAGAAACCATTGATAATTACCAAAACTATTTATCTTCTTGCATAGTTCTCACCATTTGCGTCACCAACTTTCTCGGAAAAAATCTGACACTTTTAGCCAGTATTTTATTTAAAAGTCCGGGAATGACTATCGTCTTACCTCGCATTAAAGCATCATAACCAAGCTGGGCAACAGTTTGAGCATCCATCATTTTCTGACCCTTAACCAGCTTAGAATCTGCCATTCCTGTTCTTTCATGAAATGCAGATACTGTTGAACCTGGACAAAGAACTGTCACCGTCACACCAGTTCCTTCCAATTCATTAGCTATAGCTTCAGAAAACGATAAAACATAAGCTTTAGTTGCAAAATAAACCGCCATTAAAGGTCCAGGTTGAAAAGCAGCAGCGGAAGAAACGTTTAATATTTTGCCCTTACCTTCTTTAACCATCTCTTTGAGAAATAACTTAGTTAAATGGGTAAGACAAACTAAATTTACTTGCAACATTTCTAATTCAATACTCAGACTTGTTTCATTGAATAAGCCATAAGTACCAAATCCAGCATTATTGACTAGGACATTAACTTTGATCTCAGCTTGTTGCAACTCAGTAAAAATTTCTTCAGGTGATGTTGATATAGATAAATCTTTAACGATAATCTTAGGAAAAACTTTGAATTTTTGTTGAAATTCAACATCTATTTCTGCAAGTTTTGATCTATTTCTATCTACCAAAACAAGATTGTAATTTTTGGAGGCAAAAATACAGGCTAATTCGTAACCAATTCCACTAGCTGCCCCAGTAATCAGAGCAGTTTGTTTGTCTTGTATATTCATGTCAAAAATTTTGTGAAATTAGCCGGAAATACTGGCATTTCAGTAGGGTGAGCAATGCCCACCCTATTTACTTAATAACTAAGCAAGACTCAAGAAACCAGTTTGAACTAAATAAGAAGTGTAAGTCATCAATAATTGAGAGTCGAGTGGTGGACAAGTAATCGCAGTACCAGCTAGTGCGTCTAGAGTTTCTTGACAACTAATAATTGGTCTTCTGGCTTGCAAATACAAATCGGGAATAGTCAATTGTTCATCAGACCAACGCTCTAATAAAAATGGTCGCAGAGTGTATAAAGGATTATCAGGAGAAGTGACATTATTAATTAACTCTGCTTGCCACTGTTCATAGGGAACCATCTTAATTGAAAAACCAAATGAGCGTACCCAATCCACCAAAGATGCTAAAGATGCAGGTTGAGGATGTTGTAAGTGAAAAGCCTTACCAATGGATTTTTGTTGACGTGATAAATAAACAATAGCTTTGCTGACATAATCAACAGGAGACATATCCAACATATAATCTACATCAGGGAAAGATCCCATTTGTAGACAGCCTTTAATCATCAAATTGATAAAGTCATGGGTATTACAAATACCAGTTGTGCTATCTCCAGAAATCAAAGGTGGTCTGTAGATAGTGATAGGAAGTCCCCGACTACCAGCAATTTTTACTAACTTTTCTGACACCCATTTAGTTTGTGAGTAGCCGAGAAAAATACCTTGCCAATCATTAAAATCTTGTTGTTCTCTAACTACTTTTCCAGCATAAGCAGTTGATTCAAAAACAGCCACACTAGAAACGTAATGAACAGGCTTTACTTTGGTTTTACAAGCCAAGCGTAAAACTTCCTGAGTTCCCAAAACGTTAGCAGTTTTTAAAGCTGAATATGGATAAACATAATTCAGCAAAGCCCCACTATGATAAATAGTATCAATATTAGCTGCAAGGGTTTGGAACTGTTCTGAATCAATACCTAAAAGTGGCTGTGCTAAATCACCAACAATTGGGATAATTCGGGAGCTATAACTATCATCCCAAAGTCCATATTGTTGAAGATTATTTTCTAATTTGCTTTTACCTTCTACAACATCAGTTGCACGAACTAAGCAATACATATTTGCTTGAGTTTCTTGCAATAGTCCTTTGATGATAAAAGCACCTAAATAGCCTGTACCCCCAGTCAAAAAGATATTTTTGGGGTCGCTAATAGATACCGGAGAATTACCCACCGGTTGGATAGTGGGGTCAAGGACAACTTCAGCAGCTAAATCGAGAAAAGGAGGAGCAATATTTACAGCAGCAACGGTTTTACCTTCAGAATCTTTAATCTGAGATGTATTCGGTACTTCTTCAGATAAACGCTGGGAAAGTGAAGCAATAGTTGGATAATGCCAAAGTAGAACAGGAGAAGGTTTAAATCCTAGTAATTGTTCTAATTTGCTGATAATAATCATGGCTTGGGCAGAATCCAAACCATAATTTTCTAAATTTTCGTCAACATCAATTTCATCAGTTGAAGTTGAAATTACTTCAGCTAAATTAGTCACCAAGAATTTTTGAATATCTTCAGCAGAATAAGACGGTTTTAAATTCATTTTCACATCTCCAATATAGACCGAACTGGGTGATATTGACCGTAGTAATTGGGTATTTGCAATCCCTGAATTTTTAAATTTTGGACGCGGTGTAGAAAAGCTGTTCCTTTCATAATTTGATTAGCGATATCGACTACATGACGATTATTTGGTTCAGTTAAATATGAACCTCGCACCCAGTCATTAAAGCCACCCATAGCTGGACCGCACCAAATTTGATAATCTACTTCTCGACCTTTTTCACCAGAACTAGACCAACGAGAAGATAATCCTAAATACCAGCGAAAAATTAAAGCCATTTTGAGTTTAGGATTATTAACAGCTTTACCTAATTTTTCAGGATTTTTTTGGGATAAATAAGCAGCAGTTCCTTCCCAAACTTCAGCGAGACTTTTGCGGAAGATTTGTTTTTCTAGTTTCTCTCTCTCTGCTAATGGAATATCTTCAATTGAGTCATAACTGCGATATAGTTCATATAATTTCTGCGCTCGCATGGGAAACATTGTTCCCCGTTTGAGAACTTGCAATTTGACTCCCATTTCAAACATATCTGCGGCTGGAGCCATAATCATATCCGCCATTTCTGCTTGAGCTAATAACTTTTTGGTATGTTCAGAAGCTCCAGATTCAAGACAAGATTGATTAATTGAACCAGTCATTACATAAGCAGCACCCATCATAAATCCAGCTAAGGCTGATTCTGGTGTACCAATTCCTCCAGCTACTCCCACTCTAATGGGTGTTGTGTAATGATATTGTGCTTGAATTTCATCCCGTAAACTAATAATTGAAGGTAGCAAACAAACTAAAGGACGATTATCTGTATGGCCACCAGAATCAGCTTCGACGGTAATATCATCAGCCATAGGAACTTGGCTGGCTAAAGTTGCTTGTAACTCAGTTATTAGTCCTTGCTGAATTAATTCTTTGAGAATTCTCGCAGGTGCTGGTTGCATAAATTTAGTTGCAACTTCGCGGCGAGAAATTTTAGCAATGACTTTATTTTTGATTTCAACTTGATTAGCACTATTTAAACTTAGCCCAGATACACGATAATAGACGATGTTAGGAGTTAAGTCTAAAAATGCTGAAGCTTCTACAGTTCTTACTTCATAATTGAGGTATAAATCTACAGCACGACGTTCAATAGTAGGTTCATTAGGACTGTGAATTAAATTAAAAGCATAAGGTTTATCAGGTAAGGCTTGTTGAATGCGGTTAATGGCTGCTTCTAAACGGTCTGGTGTTAAACCACCTGCACCAAAAGAACTTAAGATGTTCTCTTTTCCTAGTGCAATTACCATTTCTTCGGAAGCAATACCACCTGCCATTGCACCAGTCACATAGGCATATTTCACACCATAAGTAGTGAGAAAATTGGGGTCGCCAAATTGTTGTAGGTGAATGGGTGGAACTGAGATTAAAAGTTCTGCTTGTCCTATGGAACCATTATCAGCTGGTGCTAAATACCCATCGTTAGTAACACCAATTTTGCCACCAACTCTAATAATATAACAAGGTTTATCTGATGCCAGCAATTTATCTTTGATGGCGCTTTGCTCAAAGGAGATACAATCTAAGGAACCTTTCCAAATTTGTTTTTGATTTTGAGACCAAGAAAAAAAACTTAGACCATTATTATGTTGATTTCGTACCGTCTCTACAGTTGTCACGGCAGTTATTCCTCAAGTTTTAAGCAATGGATTTGAGATGAAGAATTTAGATCACGCTCAAGACGTAGAAACACAGAGTAAGCAGTTTGATATTTCTACGTCTCGGTATGATAGATATTTGATTAAGTTTCTTCGTTGAGCAAGTTTTGAGCGCAGGTTAATTGCAGTTGAATTATTTCGCTCATTTGCTTACTGAAGTCTTGTCTGGCTTCTAAAAAGCTGGTGTGGGCTTTAGTCAATTTGGAATTATTGATACTCAGTTTTTGATACTGATGAGTTTTAAAATCATTCATGCTGATTGTCGGTTCGGAGTCGTGAATGAGTTGAGTAGTTGACTGTAAAGTGGCGGTTAACTCAGAAGATTGTACTTCTTCTCTAGGTTCAAAACAGTTATCAATGATAGTTTTCATGATAATGTTTTCTGGCTGAGAATTAGTTGGTGTTATCGGCTGTGGGTAAATGTCACTGGGGCTAATTTGATTATTACCCTGGAGAGAATTAATGATTTTATACTCTCGGTAATTAGAAAGATTTGGCTGCTGCTTTTGAGAATTGCTATGGGAGAAAAGTTTGCGGTTTTCGTCACTCAATATGGCAGTAGTCATAGAATTACCACCTAGGGTAATTTTTTTCAGAGTTGCTTTATTTTGATTGCCAGTTTTTGAGGAGAAGTTGTAGAGTAGATTTAAGTTCAAATCTACTCGATGACTGAGCAATTTTGCTAGTCCTTTGACAAGTGATGTATGGTCATCCATACCGCGACGATTTAAGGATACGGTGATGTGTTCTTGGTTGCCAAGAATTTTATCTATCCAGCGAGAACATACACCACCAGCACCTGCTTCAATAAAGATTCTAGCTCCATCTGCGTAGACACGATTAACTAAGCGGGGAAAATCGAGTTGTTGCGATAATCCTTTAGCAATGTTATGAGCAATTACTTGACTATCCAGTGTAGTTGGTTGATACTCGGCAGCGGAATAAAAGGTAATACCGGGAATTGTTTGCGCTGGTAAGGTGTAGAGTTTTTCCAATTCTTGCGCTTCTGATTGCATTGTTTGACAATGAATCACATGATCAAAAGGTGCTGGAAAAGCGTTACAACCAAGCTTTTTAATTACTCTTTCACAAGCAGCAGGTTCACCAGCAATTAATACTTCTTCTGGTGTATTAATCTGAGTTAGGTAGACGCGATTTTCATCTTTTAAACATTCTCTAACCTGGGTAGGACTGGCTATGAGAACGTAATTACTCCAGAAATTATTATCAGAAGTTGAGGATGCTTTTGGTAGTCCCCAATACTCACGCACAGCATTTTTGGGGCCAGATAATCTATCACCAAATAAAGCTGAGGAATTAAAGGTGTGACTGACTTCATAAAAATTGCTCCACACCCCTTGAGCAACCATCATACTTGTTTCACCTAAACTATAGCCAAAGATATATTTAGGTTTAACTTGAAAATCTTGGCTGATAATTGTTGTGATCATTCTGGTAAAAAGCACTTCGGCTTCAAACATAGCCAGAGAATCATCAAGCAATTTCTTTTCTAGAGTTTCTAGTTGTCGTGTTGACAATTTGCTCAAGCTTCTGGGAAAAACAAGTAGTTCCACATCAGCAGCACGTTTGTAAAGACTTTTGATGATTAAGTCATCGAAAGATTTGGGGAAAAGACGGAATAAAGTCCGCCCCATGCCCACATAGGAATTAACTGCGGCAGGATAAATATAGGCAACTTCTCCATTTTTACCAAGTGGTTTTGGTGTAAAATAACTACCAAGAGGAGTTTGCCAATCTGTACCTTTTTCAAAGGCAAGATTTACACCTTTACGCGCTGAGTTAATTTCTTTGAGTAATTCTTTGTGGTTGCGTCCAGTAATAGATAAGGCATATTTAGCATTTGTATGCTGCTGAAATTTAACAAAAGTCTGACTCGCAGTAGCTTGAAGATGATCAGCATTTTCAATGTTTTGTTGCAAATTATCTAAACCTGCAAACAAAGTGGCATAATCATTAGCAGCGATAGGAAAAAGATAAAAAGGTCGTGACTCTAAATAGCGGCTGACACGTTCTTCTTGATGAGTATCTTCTGATAAAATGACATGAGCAAAAGAGCCATCACAGCCGATACTATTAATAGCGGAAATTCTACATCTACCTTCTTTTGGTGAAAACCAAGGTCTTGATTCGGTAGCAACGTAAAAGGGACTACCTTCCCATACTTGCGGTGTTTTGACACCAGACCAATTGGGGGTTCCGGGAATATATCTATGGTAGAGACTGAGGGCAGTTTTAATTAAGCTGGCTATTCCCGAAGCGACAAAGGTGTTACCGATATTGGCTTTGACGCTACCAATGGCACAGTGTAAACCGTTACCCACGGGAGGATAAGCTTGAAGGATGCCGTTAATTTCAGCTTCGTCTTCTGCGGGAATTCCAGTACCGCAGACTTCCAGGTAATTTACCTCTATAGGTTGAATTCCTGCTTGTTGAAAAGCTTGTTTGCAGACTTGGCTAATAGTCGCTTCGTCTACAGCCATTGAGGGAGATTGTCCGATGCTGATACCGTCAATGACTGCATAGATGCGATCGCTATTTTCTAAAGCTGTATCATGACGTTTGAGGACAACTGCACCGGCACCTTCTCCCACAGTCCAACCGTCGGCGTTTTGATCAAAACTTAAGGTATTGATACCTGTATTTACTTTTCCGAATTGACTGCGGAGTAAGACATTTTCCACACCACCGGCTAAGTCAACAGCACCAACAACAACTGCGTCTACTTCATTTGTAGCTAATAGCATTTGTGCGATTTCTAAAGCTTTAAATGCCGCAGTTTCTACAGCACTAAGAGTGAATGAGGGACCAGAGAAATTCCACAACGAAGAAATGCGACTAGCCATAATATTGCCGACATAGCTGAGATATTCACCCAAATCAACTTGGTGGTGAATACTGTTTTTAACTATGGTTTCTAGTTGGGCAATTTTCTCTGGAGGTAAGGCGATTTCCGCAGCATTTAAACCGTCTTTAACTTGCCAAGGTGAATTCCAACGTTGTTGTAGTTGGTGTACAGATAATTCTGTGTCCGCAGCGATAATTACCGCTACATTACCACCTTGGGCTATTTTTGCATCTTGGAGAGCGCGATCGCACACTTTCAATAATAAAAGTTGTTGCGGGTTGAGTTTTTCAACTTCGTTAGGGGGAATTTTGTAAGCTAAAGTATCAACTTCAAAATCTTTAATATATGCACCTTGGGGAGCTTTTCCGGCTTTCAACCCGTACTCTTGCAGTAATGTTTCCTGCTCATCAATACCATGCCATCGTTTTTCTGGCAGGAGAATAAAATGCTGTTTTCCATCATAAATGCTGCTTTCAAAAGCATTTAATTCATGACATTCACCGAAAAAGGCATCCATGCCGACAATTGCCATTTTTGCAGTCATATTTTCTTGAAGACTCATTAGCTGACTTCCCCCTGTTCAAGAATTAAATGAGAGTTATTTCCACCAAAACCAAATGCACTTAAAGCTACGTACTTATTTCCTTTACTCGGCCAAGGTGTGGCAGTTCTAATAATGTTTTGAGGCGAAATCACATTATTTTCAGAACCCACAGGTTCACTGACATTTATAGTTGCGGGAATAACACCATGAGACATACTTAAAATCGTCTTTGTTATCCCCACCATGCCAGCAGCAACGAGTAAATGACCGACGTTATTTTTAGTTGAACCCACTAAAGGTGTTGCTTGGTATTGACCAAAAAAACCTTCAACTGAGTTGCATTCGGTGGTATCTCCCAACAGAGTGCCGGTAGCGTGACACTCTAAATAATCAATTGCTTGGGGGTTAAGTTTAGCCTCAGCATAAGCTCTTTGATATGCAGTGGTTTGTCCTTGAGCATTAGGACTGAGGAGATGCTTACCTTTACCATCATTAGATAGACCATTACCGCAAATTGTGGCGAGAATTTTGTCTCCATCTCTGACAGCATCACTGTAGCGTTTGAGCATTACCATTCCTATGCCTTCGGAGGTAATTAACCCGCGTGATGCTTTATCTAGAGGACGGCTAATACCGTTTTCTGGATATCCTTGAATCCCAGAAAATAACATTCTCACAAACAACGGATCTGAACAACTAATAGCACCAGCTAACATCAAATCAGCCTTGCCAGATTGCAGATAATAGGATGCTAATTTAATGGCATAAAATGATGATGAACAGGCAGCATCTATACAGCAATGAGTTCCAGAAAGAGAAAATGCACGGGAAATTATAGCAGCAGGTAAGCCGCTCACCATCGCATTATATGGAGATGCTTTTGTAGCAGTGAATGAACCACCTAAATGGAAGTCTTTTTCCTGTAAAAGTTCACCAATTGCAGGTTCAATAGTTTGCTGATAAATAGGAGCAAATAATTGATTAGATGCTTTGGTTGGGAAAGCGAGAGTTCCTAAAATTACGCCACATTTTGAAAGAGCAGATTGATTTCCCCAATAACCACTGTGGATAATTGCCTGTTTAGCAGCATACAGTGACCATTTAAAACTATTATCCAGACTTTGAACAAATGTCGCCGGTAAATTATACTCACTAGCATCAAAGTTGAAATTGCGGATAAATCCACCTTTTTGAAAGTAAATTTTTTCCGGTTTCCCCTTATTAGCATCGTAGAATATGGCGGGGTCTACTCCCAATTCGGCAACACTTACAGATGAAGTTGAGTCTTTTTCTGCGCTGAGATTCTGCCAAAACTCTTCAGGATTATTAGCATCTGGAAACAGGCAAGATAACCCGATAATCGCTATTTTCTCCACTGTTGAAATCCTCGTTGGGGCATAAGACGTTAAGGAAATAAAAATTTCCTAAGTTTTTCAGGATTTACGCTATTCCCCCAATCGGCAAGGATTAACAACTTTCGCTGTTATTATGTAATACCGTTTCTTTGTGAAACTGCACTAAACTCTCTCACTTAATCTTCTTTCATTTCTTCTCTTTGCGTCCCAATACTTGTCGGTTAAGCTAAAAACATTAAATCAGATAGGTTGGGTTTCAGGTAGGTTGGGTTGACGTTCTTGTTACCCAACATTTACGGACTTTTTTTAGATTGCGCTGTCGCTTAACCCAACCTACTATTACTTACGATTAAGCATTTTCATAGGCCAAATAACTGCTTTTGCTCCGAGAATACGTGAATATATTTTGCCTTCACGATTATGGATTAAGAAATTAGCATTTATGCCAGTATCGGTTTTGCTAATAATTTCGCAAGACACATAAAAAGGTACATTGAATGGAACATCTACAAATTGTTCACAGTATGTTAATTGTCCTGGTAAACAAACTTCTTGATGAAAATGATTTAACCATAGCCATAGAGTTTGAGTACTCAAATCAATTATGTAGGGATTGTGCCATTTAACGGGGAATTGTCCTTGTTGTTTGGCGGTAATTTCTTGCCAACAGCATTCGGCTGTAAGTTTTTCTGGGCTAATATTTAAGACTTTAGTAATTTCCTGGAATGCTGGGCCATGAAATAAGGACAAATCTCCATTTTGATAAAAACCTTTACCTGTGGTGGTGACAATGTTATCTTCTCGAAGATCCACTGATTCATAAATAGGAGCATCTGGAAGTTCTCGCACTATTTTGATAATAGAACTAAAATGATAATGAGTTCTTCCTTCTGGAGTTTTACTCAATATCTTGGTTTTAAATTCAACAAACTTACCATCGCTTTTAGAAACTTCTTCTATTTCTAGAAAATGTTCATGAGCTAAGGTTGAGTTAAAAGTAATTCCTTTCAAAACTCTGAATTCTTGACAACTGAAATATCTATAACCTGGATAAATTTCTTCACAACCATTTACCATCCAAGATTTAGCACAGGTAGCTGGTAATACTGGAGAGCCAGCAATTGTATGATCATACAAAAATGGATTTTCTGCTAATGTCATCCGTCGCCGAATGCGATAGCTTCGTAGTTGTGAATCTAAAGGCATTGCGGGTGGAATCATCGTGCTACCAATGACAATTTGTGTATTATCTTGATAAGCGGGGTGCAGTTCATTAACTAACATTTGTGTACCTACTTCTAGAGGAATAATACTAATTCCTCTTTCTGCAAATGCTTTTTTCAGTTGTGGTGTCACCATACCACTATCCCAACCACCCCAATTAATTGCCACTACATGACATTGAGGATGAGATTGTTTGATGAGGTGGGCTGATTTGTTGAGAATTTCGTTAGCAATGGCATAATCACTTTGACCAATATTCCCATAAAAACCAGTTACAGAAGAAAATAAAACTAAATGCTGTAATTGCTGGATATTAACGCAAGCGAGTAGATTTTCTAAACCCTGAACTTTAGCGGTGTAAACTTTTTCAAAATCTTCTTGTGTTTTCTTTTCAATTAACTTATCAGCCAAATTACCAGCACCGTGAATAATGCCTGTGATTTGACCAAATTTTTGAGCTACAACGCTGAGTTTGGCTTTCAAAGTTACGGTATCTGTAACATCAACACTGATATATTCTGCCTTTGCACCTGCTGCTTCAATAGCTGCCAAGGTTTTATTAATTTCTCGGCTAGAATTAATCTCATTAAATATTTTTTGTACCATCATGGGTGTTGGTTTCTCACCTTGAGAAATCAGATTTTCCATGATGCGTTTTTTCAAAGCTGAATCTTCTAAACAATCACGAGTATATTCTGGTTCGGTGGTGATTTCAGAACGACCAAGCAGAATAAATTTACAAGGTTGGTTTTGTGCTAATTTAATTGTGCATTGAGCAGTGATTCCTTTGGCTCCACCACTGACGACGAAGACAGATGATGGATTAATTTGCAGTGTTGCTGTCATATTTCAACTTTATAATTGATTTGTGTTGATGAATAAATTTATGAATGTCTCACGCAAAGGCGCAAAGACGCAAAGGGGAAGAGGGGAGTTTTTGTGAGGTGGGCATTGCCCACCCTACTGGTTATTCGGGTTTAGCTATGAGGGTGACTCTTCCTTGTGAGCTATAGCCAACTTCACCTATATATCTGTTGGAATCATGCAGTTCGGCAACTATATATTCTGCTGATTGGTGAGGATCTAAGGAAGGGCTTAAATCAATTGCTCTTAAGAATACTTTCGGCCATTCCCATCTCAAACTTTTGGTTAATCCAAATAATCCTGCGCCGATAACTCCAAAGTTTTCTTTGTGTTCTAACCCCAATGTGCCGTCAAGATGGGCTACTGTACAGAAGCTTACTCTTCCTTCTAAATCAGCGGCTGTGTTCAAGGTTGGTTTGAGATGTTTGGCTATCAAGAACACTTGTTTGACTATGGCTTTTTCTGTTTCTAGATAGGAAATTTTACCTGTGTTTTCTGTGTTGAATTGAGGATGAAGATGAATGAATGCCCCAATTTTTCCATGTTGAGTAGTTATGCTTTGTAATAGTAGTTGCAGATGTTGTTCACTCATATTTGCCATGATGACGCGGCTAACACCTAGGGGTAAAGGCAATTGTTGAGGAACTAATGTTTGGGGGAAACTCAGAACTACTACTTTCCAACCTTGTTCAACTAGTGCGTGAGCTAGTTTGGTGGTGGTGAGGGAACCATCATCAGTAATTAAACCGATGTGTCCCTCTGGTAATTTGCATTCCCAAAAATCAGGTCGTGGTAGGCTTTTTAGTTTTACTGGACGACGGGGAAGATTTGGGTCTACTGTTGGTGGTGGGGTTAAATTCACTACCACTTTTGGGAGGCTAAGAGGGCGGGGAGACCCCGCCCCTACCGGGTCAGAATCAGGCTTTTTTTTTTCACCTCCCACCAGCTTTTGGAGGTAGTCTACTATTTGTCCAATTGTTCGCAGGTCGCCTAATTCTTCTATATTTGGTTTGGGTAAGTTGGGGTACGTTTCTTGCATTGCGCCCAATATTTCTACCCGTTTGATGGAGTCAATTCCTAAATCGGCCTCCATGTCCATGTCTAGTTCCAACATCTCGACTGGGTAGCCTGTTTTTTCACTGGTGATGTTTAACAGGGTTTGTCCTAAATCAGCGTATTCGTCGCTTTCTTCTGGTGACTGGGAAGGGAGTAATTCTTCCCTTGCTTCCTCTACTTTCTTCTCTGTCACCTGTATAACTTGTTCTGTTACTTGTAACTTGTCACCTGTCACCTGTATTTCTTCTGTTAACCTGTCACCTGTCACCTGTTTTTGCAGATACTCGACAACTTGACCAATGGTGCGTTTTTCTGCTAGTTCTTCTAAGTTTGGTTTGGGTAAGTTGGGGTATAGTTCTTGCAATCCTCCCAGAATTTCTACCCGTTTGATGGAATCAATTCCTAGGTCGGCTTCCATGTCCATGTCGAGTTCTAACATTTCGATGGGATAGCCGGTTTTCTCGCTGGTTATGGCTAGGAGGTTTTGACCTATGTCATCAATATTAATGTTGGTGGTTGCTGGTTCGGGAATAGAAGCTACAGGTGTTACTGGCTGAGGTTGAGTTTCTACAACTGGGGTAGGTTCTGCAATTTTAGGAAGGGAAATTGCTTCTATTACAGGTTCCGCTTTTTCAACTACTGGCTCTATTACCGGTTGGGTTTCGACAATTTTGGCGGTAGGAGGAACAACTGTTTCTGTTACAGCTGCTTCTGTCATTAACTCCCGTAAACTGTTGGTGTGTGTTTCTGTTAGTTGGGGGGGAATTAGGGGTTGAGTTGTTTCTGTACCGGCAATTAGTTGAGAATATTCTTGTTGAATGAGTTGGAAAAAGTTTTTGGTGTATTCTACTTGTTCCCGCAGATATTGTTCATGAATGCGAAGGGTTTCACTTTGTTGGTTGTGAAACTGCATCATGCTGCGCTCAAAACTTTCCATAACAACTTGTTTGAGTTGGGCGGTTTCTGAAGATTTACTATTGATAAATAGGGCGTTCTGTTGTTGCATCAGTTGGAAGAACGTTTTGGCGTATTCCATTTGATGATTCAGATATGTCCCGTGAATTTGTAAGTTATCACTTTGGTTGTGTTGAAACTGGTTCAGGAGGTTTTCTAAACTTTCTAGAACCTGTTGGAAGTTGATATTTTTATCTGGTGTCTCCATTTTCCCTCCTGGACGCTCTGCAACTGCTTGACGTGCTGTAGGTAATAATTCTGGGATTGCTTGATTTAAACGGGGTGCAGGAGTCATCTGAGGCTGTTGTGGGGTGCTAATTACAGGCGTTTTTTTGTGTCCGTTACCGTTGTGACCGTTGGTAGAAGGAGTATTGGACTCTTCTGTAGGGGCGTATTGCAATACGCCCCTACTCAATTCCTGAACTCCTTTGACTTTGAAACCATCCTGTAAGGCTTCGGTGAAGGCGTTTTTGGTTTTTTCGGAAACGTAGTTAACACCGTTTAATTTGACGCTTAAGGTCTTTTTGGTGGAAGTTGGGGGGATAACTGGAGCTAGTTGATAGGGGTCGAGATTACCCAAAGCCATACCAATTACGCGCAGTTGAATTGCGGCTTCTCTGAGAGTGCGATCGCTATTCTTTTGAGTACTAGGATTGAGTGATACGGTAAGATGAGGGCGATCGCCTAAGATATCTTTGACTAGGTTGGTGAGAATCCGTTTGGGTCCAAATTCTACGAAGCAATAACCACCAGCAGCGTAGATGTTTTCAATCTCTTGCTTAAACATCACTGAACTGGAAAGATGTCCTTCTAGAACTCTTTGGATTCCTGATGGTTCTTGGGGATATTGTTTGCCGGTAACGTTGCTGAAAACGGGAACTTTGGGATTTTGGAAATCGACAGACTTGGTAGCGATCGCAAATGATTTTTGAGCAAATGCAATCAAAGGTGTGTGGAACGCAGCGGAAACTGGTAACAACACCGCCCCATAGCCCAATTCTTGGAACTTTTGCTGAATTTTCTTAATTTCCGCTGTTGGTCCCGCGAGGACAACTTGCGTGGGAGAATTAAAATTAGCGATCGCAACTTGGGGAAAATGCCTCAGCACCGCTTCCACTTTTGTGATATCTTCCTTCACCGCTAACATACTACCCGCATCATGATCTGGGTCTTTCGGTGCAGCCATCGCTTGACCTCTAGACTTAACTAAGAACAAATAATCCTCTTCAGTCAGCACTCCAGCAGCCCACAAAGCCGTCAATTCACCAAAACTATGTCCAGCGGTAAAATCTGATTTAAACCCAGCTTCTTGGAAGATAGAATACAGCCCCGCACTAAAAACCCCAATTGCAGGTTGAGCATATTCAGTTCTTTGTAAAGCTGCAATTTGAGCAGTTTTTTCCTCTTCTTCAAAAGTCGGATGTGGGAACACAATTTCCGAAATTGGCTGCAAATTATCCTTAATTAACAACCCATCCATTTGTCCATACAGACGACGCAAAGCTGGGAAATTCATCACCGCTTCTCTACCCATTTCTAGGTATTGAGAACCTTGTCCAGAGAATAAAGCCACAACTTTTCCGCCTAATTCTATCCCTGAAGAACGGTAATAAATACCTTGAGGATGTTCCCAAGAAACCGCTGACGGCTTATTTTTTAGTAAATCAATACTAACTTTCAGCAACTTACAAGCTTCTTGGATATTCTCAGCGACAAACCCAATTCTTGCCGCAGTTTGGGGAATAGTTAAAGCTTGAGACTCTTGGATTAATTGCGAGTAATGTCTTTCTCCCTCGTTAGATTGCAAATTATTCAAAGTTGCTTCTAACTTAGTAATCAATTCTGCAGGATTAGAACCAAATAATAACACTTCACTCGGTGCATTATGTAAACGATAAGCTTGCTTTTGTTCCGCTTCGTATTCTTCCAAAACAACGTGATAATTAGTGCCACCAAAACCAAAGGAACTCACTCCAGCACGTCTTGGTGCTTCTCCTTCTGCCTTGATCCAAGGTCTAGTTTCAGTGTTTAAGTAAAAGGACGAATTTTGAATATCGAGTTTAGGATTTGGCTCAGTAATATTGATAGTTGGGGGCAAAATTTTATGATGTAAAGCCAAAGCAGTTTTGATTAAACTTGCTGCACCTGCTGCGGCTTTTGTATGTCCAATTTGCGATTTTACACTACCCAAAGCAATATGCTGTTTTTTGTTGTCATATTGAGTAAAGTAATCTCGCAAAGACCCAAATTCAGTAGGATCTCCAGCCATTGTTCCTGTACCATGTGCTTCCATTAAACCCACAGTCGCAGGAGAAAAACCAGCATCATTGTAAGCACGTTCTAAGGCTTTAACTTGTCCTTCTTTACGGGGAGCATAAATACTCTTGTAGCGTCCGTCGCTAGAAGTGCCAATACCTTTAATAACTGCATAGATTTTATCACCGTCTTTTTCTGCATCTTCAAGACGTTTTAACACAATCATGCCGATACCTTCACCTAACATCATGCCGTCAGATTTAGCATCGAAAGGTTTGACGTTTTCGCTAGGAGTAACAGCAGGAGTTTTGCTAAAAGAAATGTAAGCCATGATGGAGTTGTCGGTATCTACACCACCAGTCAGCATCATATCGCTACGATATTCAATTAGCTCGCTGATTGCCATTTTTAAAGCTCCGAAGGAACTCGCACAAGCAGCATCAACTACGCAATTTGTACCGCCAAAGTTGAGACGATTAGCAATTCTTCCCGCTACCACATTTGCTAACATTCCAGGGAAAGCATTTTCATCCCATTTAATATAAGCAGTTTTAATTTTATCGACGATTACTTTAGTATCATCGTCAGATAAACCACTGCTTTTCAGGACTTTTTCCCAAATCGGATATTCTAACCTTGCAGATAAAGGTATACCTAATTGTTTGGCTTGCGCTACACCTAAGATTACTCCCACATTCTCGCGGTTAAATTCACGAGATTCACTATAACCAGCATCTTCCATTGCTTCTTTCGCAACTACTAAACTTAATAGTTGTGATACATCAGTAACTTCTAAAATGCTGGGAGGAATACCAAATTCCATCGGATTAAAATCTACTTCGGGGATAAATCCACCGCGTTTACAATAGGTTTTATCTTCTGGGGTTCTGGGGTTAGGATCGTAATAATCTTTGACACTCCAATGTGTTTCTGGAACATCAGTAATACAGTCAGTTTTATTAACAATATTGCGCCAATATTCCCGTAAGTTTCTGGCTTTTGGTAATAAAGATGCCATTCCCACAATTGCAATTGGATTTTGTTGCAGTTGTCTGTTAACTTTATTAGTGGATACTGATGTTTCTGATTTCATTTGTTTTTCCTCTATAAACCTAATCAAATCCTTTTCACAACTGTTAATCTGAGCTTCTAACTCCGACAAGGCAGTATTAATTGAAGAAGCAGATATCATGGCATAGACTAATTTTGAGTACTGTGGATTGTTTAGCTACAGTAATTTCTGTTGCTTACAAATAATGAAGCTATTTCTTCTTACCAGCAGTTAGCTATCCTATCTGCGTAAGGAATAAGGGTGGTTTTTCAATCAACATGACATGGTAAATATTGCCTTAATTCCGTATCTAAATAATTGGCATCTTCGGTGTTTTAAGGCAAGTTGGGAACAATGTAGTCCTGAAAAAATACTGTGCAAGTTTTTCTTCCCTTTTGTACTTTTGTCATAGATGTTATGAATAAAATTTACGGTATACGAGAAAAGCAGAGGTTAACCGTAAAATTTACTAACTACGACACAAAGAATTCTTGATATTGTGGCAAATTGTAAAATATTCTAGGTGTGCTTTAGGTAATAATTTGGTGAATTGCATCCCCGATGAATAGTAAATATTTCGGCGATTTTATCCCACTGGAACCAGAAAAACTGAGGAGGAGTGATGAACATAGAAATTTGTTTTTCTCTCGCACCATTTAGATGATCTAGCTTGACTACAGAAATGCTTTTAGTGTTAATTCTAACGTTCTGTATTTTCATAAATACCATAGCTAGTTTCACCGTCTGGGATAATATATTTTATGCTATTCGACCAATTAAAGCTGCCAAAATTGTTACAAAAAGAGCAACACCTTTAATCAAAATTCATTCAACAGGAAAAAATACTTAAAGTTATTACATCTGATAATAACGTGGCTAGGTTATAGTACTTTTTCCTTTTTTGTTTCAATCAATTACCTGAATTTTTTGCAACTTTTACGCCTTGAATTAATACAAAGACTAGCACAGCTTAGAGAAATTGAATAGTTCACTGAAAGTAAGTTTAGAAATAAATATTTCATAACTCATATCGCTTTTCAAGATCAAATTAATAGGAACGTATAATCTTTAACTAAAATTGACTAGATACTGGTTTAAGTGATGGCGGGTAAAATGGCAACTTTGTCTTTATCAATCAAGCTTTGCACCTTTGTTGTCTACTAAGTCACAAATCAATAAATACACATATATTTTCTTTGAACATAAATGTGGTTTTTTCAGAAAAGCATCATAATTCCATCTCCTTTTTTGATGAATTTATAAGATAACTTGGCTTCCCAAACAAAATAGTTATTTATAAAGCAAATATTAATTTATAGAATGTTGTTGGCTAAACATTATCAGCATTAGTTGTGATGAAACCTGTACATTTACCACCCAATAATGACTGTTTGATAAGAAAAATACAGATTTAATAGCTGATTTATGAGTTTGTAAGATAATAGCGAATAGAAAATAGCTGCTTTCATCTATGTTGATCATCACAACTATTGTTGTTGTCTCTAGAGAAAATTACCTGATTTATTTTGTTGACAAATAGGAATTATTTTGGCAAACTTAAATATAAGTTAATCGAGTTTTGACCGTTCAGTACCATCACCGCTTCGTTACATCTTGAGATGAAAATTTTATTTGGTACTATGGTATTTTTGGCTACTTTACAAAATGCCCATTAAGGATAAAACTGAGGATACTTGGAAGTAATATTACTGTTGATTCCGTCCCTAATCTTGTTATCTATATCGGCAACAAAGCCTAACAAAAATTCATCCAAAACTAATTAAGCTAATAGCTGTTACCAAATTTGTGAGATCCAGAAATAAAGAATTAACTGCAAATAAGTAGGTATGCAAAAAAAAGTAACAAAGTCTTAAATTTGCTCGTAGTGAGGGCTTTAGCCCTACTTTGTTCGCGTAGCGTCTCGTTAGCGAAGCTTCGACCACAGGAGATAAATAGGTCTTTAGACCTCACTACAAACCTTTAATTATTTACGTTACTCTACTTAGAAAAAGATGGACATAGATAAATTTGTCCCTCAGCAGACTAGTAAACGCTATATCCACTGACTAAAACTACAAATATGGGGGATAAGTTATTTTAGATAATCTGCGGATATAACTATTACGACTATCCCTGAACAGAAAATAATTGGAATAAAAATATGGCAGTAAACAAAGAGCGCCAGTTATTAAAAAAAGCTGCGATGAAGTGGAAAATTATTTTAGCAGCTTCTCTTACTTTAGCTACTGGGTTAATATCTTTCTACAGTTTTTCTCAGTTGAAGCTAAAACCTACTTCTCCGGTTCCATCTTCTTCAGTAAATTCCCTCAACTCAACTCCAATAAAAGTTTCTGTAACTGCTTTGGGACGCTTGCAACCACAAGGAAAAATTACTTATTTATCTGCTCCTAATTCTATCAACGGTGTGCGTGTAGAAAAACTGTTGGTGACTGAAGGAGATGAGGTGAAAACTGGGCAAGTATTGGCTTATTTAGAAGATTATGCTCGTTCTAAAGCAGCTATTAAGCAAGCCTTTGATAAATTACTAGTTGCTAAATCTAAACTAGCCCAGGTAAAAGCTGGGGCTAAACCTGGAGATATCAACGCTCAAAAAGCTACAATTACTCGTTTGAATTCACAATTAACAGGTGATATTGCCTCTCAAGTTGCAACAATTAACCGTATCCAAGCCGAAGTAGATAATGCTCAAAAAGAGAGCAATCGCTATCAGCAATTATACAAAGATGGGGCAATTTCTGCTTCTATAACTGATACTAAAGCTTTGCAACTCAAAACTACTCAAGAACAGTTAACCGAAGCTAAAGCCTCTCTTGCACGTACTCAAAACACCTTAAAAGATCAGATCAAAGAAGCAAAAGCGAAACTCAATAGCATTAGCGAAGTTCGTAACGTAGATGTTCAGTTAGCAGAAAGTGAAGTTAAGAGTGCTGAAACTGCTATCCAACAAGCCAAAGCCGATCACGATTTAACTTACATCAAAGCTCCCATAGATGCCAGAATTTTGAAAATTCATGCTAAAAATGGCGAAGTAATTGCTAATTCTGGCTTTGCTGAACTTGGTAAAACATCAGAAATGAATGTGGTTGCTGAAGTTTATCAAACCGATATTCAAAAAGTGCGTGTTGGTCAAAAAGCTACTATCACCAGTGCTGCTTTTCCTGACCAATTACAGGGAACTGTCAAGGAAATTGGTTGGCAAGTTGAGAAACAAAGCATCTTTAGTATTAACCCAAATTCAGATACTGACCGGCGCATCATCGAGGTAAAAATAGCCATTGATAATCCTGCTGATAATCAAAAGGTAGCTCGATTAACCAATTTGCAAGTGGATGTTTCTATTCAAATTTAGTCGTTAGTCATTGGTTATCTATCAACCGACAACTAACAAATAACAAATAGCAAAATATATGAATATCAAAATTCCTTTAGCATGGCTACAGCTTGCCCAGCAAAAAGTGCGTTTTGTGGTAGCTGTAGCTGGGATTGCATTTATTGTGCTGCTGATGTTTATTCAACTTGGTTTCCAAGATGCACTTTATTCTAGTGCTACCGCAGTTCATCAAAATCTCAAGGGGGATTTATTTTTAGTCAGTTCTCAATATAAATCCTTGACTTCTAATCAAAGTTTTTCTCGGACTCGTTTATATCAAACATTAGGCTTTGATGGTGTCGAGTCGGTTAGTCCCATGTATTTGCAATTTGCTAAATTAAAAAATCCTGCTACTGGTGAAAAATATTCAATATATGTAATTGGTTTTGATCCAGGAAAACCAGTCATAAATATTCCCGAACTGGAACAGAATTTAGATAAACTCAAAATTCCTGATATCATGTTTTTTGACAGAGATTCCCGACCAGAATTTGGTCCTATAGCAGCAAAATTTGAGCGAGGAGATACTGATCAAACAGTTGAAATATTTCCTTTTGATGCCGTCAAAGGTTATCGAGTCAGAGTAGGTGGTTTATTCAGTTTAGGTCCTTCCTTTGGTGTAGATGGAAATTTAATTGTTAGTGACTCAACTTTCTTAAGAATAAATCCCAATTCTCGTCCTGTAGAAAAGATAGATATCGGAATTATCAAACTTAAATCTGGTGTTAATCCCAATCAAGTTTTGAAAAATTTGCAAGCAACTTTACCTAATGATGTGCAGATTTTTACTCGTCAAGGCTTTATTGATTTTGAAAAAAAATATTGGGCTGTAAGAACTCCTATTGGTTTCATACTGAACCTGATGCTAACAATGGCTTCTGTTGTTGGTGTAGTGATCGTTTATCAAATTCTTTACAGCAATATTGCCACTCAATTTATTGCCTACGCAACTTTAAAAGCTATTGGTTATGCAAATGGTTATTTACTGAATGTGGTTTTTCAACAGGCGTTAATTTTGGCTATCTTAGCTTATATACCAGGCTTTATTATTTCCTTGGCTTTATATGATTTTGCTATGAAATCCACAAATTTACCCATCATCATGACTCTGAACAATGCCTTAATTGTTTTAACATCTATAGTTTTGATCTGCATCACTTCTGGAGCCTTGGCTATTAATAAACTTCGCTCCGCAGATCCTGCTGATATTTTCTAGTTAATCTACTAGTAGTCTGTTAAGAACTAATTGACGGGTAAATAAATTGTTCAATTTTTCCTTCTTCCTTCTTCCTTTGCTTCGCAACGCTAACGCGAACGCGCTCTTTGCGTCTATACCTACGGTACGCTACGCGAACGCGGTTTGTTTCTTTATCCGTCAAAATTGATTTGACAGACTACTAGTTAATCTAGATTAAATTCCGCAATTCCAGTTCAAATCAGTCCACCTATTTACCTTTCAATACTTCACCATGAACTTCAACAACAAAACTATTCTCATCACCGGAATTGACGAATTTATCGGCTTGCGTGCAGCTGAGTTAGCTCTAGCTCAAGGGATGAAAGTAAGAGGATTACAAAGTTCTTCCGAGCAGGATAAGAACCTCCAAAATTTGGGAGTTGAGATTATTGTTGGTAACATCACCGATGCCCAAATAGCTCAAAAAGCTTGTCAAGGAGTAGACATTGTTTTACATACCAATCAACTAGCTGAAGAAGCTGGAGAACTCAAACATTTTCGGGAAATAAATGTTAATGGTACTTTGAATATAGCCAAGGCTGCAAAGCAAGCTGGAGTGAGAACATTTGTACATCTTTCTACTGTTCTAGTTTATGGCTTCAATTATGCGAACAATGTCACAGAAATAGGGACACTTTCTAGTGAAAATAATCCCTACTGTCAGACAAAAATTGAAGCAGAAGCGGAAATTTTACAACTTAATTCTCCATCAGATTTCGGTGTCATTGTTATCCGTGCTGGAGATGTTTATGGCCCAGGTAGTATGCCTTGGATAGTACGGCCAGTCATGATGATGCGACAAAAATTATTTGCCTATGCAAATGATGGTCAAGGTGTGATGAATCATTTGTATGTTGATAACTTAATTGATGCCATCTTTTTAGCTATAGAAAAAGAAACCTACGGGGAAATTTTTAATATCACAGATGGTGAGGAAACTTCCTGGAAAGAGTATTTTATTCACTTAGCTGCCATGGAAGATTTACCTGCACCTATGTCTCTTCCTAAAGAAGAAATGAAATTATTTCTCCGTGTTCGTCATCAAGGACAAAAGCTATTTCGTAAAAAAGCCGATATTCTCCCTGAGTCTGTCGATTTTATGAGTCGTCCTTATGCTTATTCTATTGCTAAAGCTACAAGCATCTTAAATTATAAGCCCAAAGTTGACCTCGAAGAAGGAATGAAGCGTACTCATCAATGGTTGCAAAAAACTGATATCCAAAAATTGATGAAATAGTTGATGAAATAGTTTAATTGATTGGGTAATTGCATATGTATAGATATCACGCCAAAGTGCTTTGAAAAAAATCACTCCTATGGCTGGTCACGGTAATGTAAATGGGATTTTATTATTAAGACTGGCTATAGTCGGGCAGTTTTATCAAATCCCTGAATACTTATTTGTTGTACAGCTTTTTTGATGGCTGTAAAAATGCTGTGATCAACTAAATTGGCAAAAACCAAATCTACAATTTTACCCGATTACTCTGGTATCAATTAATATGTTGAAAATCTCTCGTCTTTATTATCTGTTGCTGGCGACTTTATTAAGTCTAAGTTGCTCTAAAACAGTTCATGCAGAACCAACCACAACCCTGACTGTAATAGTTAATGGGGTACGTCACAAAACAGGTGAAATTTGCTTCAGAGTTTATGATTCTGAAAAAGGATTTCCGATGAATAATTCTAGTGAAGTTCAAAATGGCTGCACTAAGATTAATGGTAGCTCTGTTAAAAAAGTATTTTCTGGTTTAAAACCTGGGACTTATGCAGTTGCAGTAGTTGATGATCAAAATGGAGATCGCAAACTAAATAAGGACTTTTTTGGTATTCCTAAAGAAGGATTTGGAATTTCCAAAAACCCAACTGTTTCCGTTCAAACAGGTTCACCAAAATTCCGGAATTCTAGTTTTAAAATGACTAAGAATACCACAATCAATATATCTATGAAATATTCTCTTGATCCCTAATTAAGTACCTGTAAAAGGGAATGGGGAACAGGTAATTCTCCCCATCTCCCCATCTACCCTAATTCTGCCGGAGACTATAGATTTTATGCAAGATGTCATGACATTCCTGTCTAAGTCTTTGATAAGTTGGCTGGTTATTCAGGTATGTTTTACGCTAGTATTTTTATGGTATTTGCGCTCATACAAACAACCTTTATTATCAGATGACCAATTACCAAAAACGGCAGTAATTCTTTGTTTACGAGGTGCGGACCCATTTTTACCTAACTGTGTGCGATCGCTCTTAACACAAAATTACCCACAGTACGATTTAAAGCTGATCATTGATAGTGCAGAAGATCCAGCTTTTAAAATTGCCCAAGAAGCGATCGCAGAAATCGGTGCAACTAATTTCCAAATTAGCACTTTAAGAACCGTCCGCCACAATTGTAGTCTCAAATGCAGTTCTTTGGTGCAAGCTGTTTCAGATTTAGATGATTCTTACAAAGTAGTTGCTCTAGTAGATGCAGATACAATTGTTCATCCTAATTGGTTACGAGAATTAGTTAGTCCTCTCACGAATGACAAAGTGGGATTAACAACAGGAAACCGTTGGTATGTACCCACCGGTAAGTATTGGGGGTCTTTGGTACGCTATGCCGGCAATGTCTCTACTGTCGTCCAAATGTTCGTGTTTCAAGTTCCTTGGGGTGGGAGTTTAGCAATTAAAACAGAAGTCCTACACCAAACAGAATTACTTGAAAAGTGGGGAGAAGCTTTTGGTGATGATATGCTGATGCATAAAGTCATCAAAAAACACGGATTAAAAATTAAATTCGTTCCTTCTTTATTAATGGTTAATCGGGAAGAATGCGATTTAATTACTTTATTTGCATCTCTAAAACGTTTAATACTTTGCTCCCGACTTTATCACCCAAATTGGTTAGCTTTAGTGAGTGATGCTGTTTCTAGTATTCTCTTCCCGACTGTAGCCATTATATTAGCTCTAGGATTGTTGTTAGCAAGTGAATGGGAAGGAGCAGCCTTCTTATTACAATCCTATAGCATCTACACAATGGGATTACTCTTATTGATGCTAGTGATGGAATTAGGAGTACAAGAATTAATCCGCTCTCAAGGTCAAGCAATTGCTAAAATTTCACTGACTACAATCATAAAAATGTTAATTGCTATTCCTCTAACACAGTGGATTTATGGATTAGCAATGCTATCTTCTCTATGGATGTCAACAGTTACATGGCGCGGACTTACTTATAAAATTCAGGGTCCCTGGAATATTCGTTTAGTTGAATATCATCCTTATGAATGGTTAGATCAACCAATTGATGGCAAACATTCTCTGTAATCTCATGCTTTTATTTGGTTGACTAAAAAATCCCCAAGCCAACATTTTTATGAACTATTTCCTTTGATTATGAAAAAACAACCTCTTCGCATAGCATTATTTACAGGATTATTTGCTCCATTTTTAACCGGAGTTTCAGTTGCAGTACATCAGCGAGTTCGGTGGTTGCTTGAGCAAGGACATGAAGTTTTTCTCATTCACCCAGAAATCAATAATCTGTATCCCAAAGCAGTTGGTAATCGTCCCATGCCGGGATTAGATGAACTACAATCTTTCCCCAACTTTTCATCATTTGCTTTCCCCACAAAACCACTTATTTTCTACAAATCTCTACCCCAACCATTGCACTATCGCCATTGGAATGATACTAAATTAATGGAAAAATTCCAACCTGATATCATCGTAGTTGAAGAAGCAGCGCAGATGAGAGGGTTGTACTCATTTTTCTTACAAGGTTATGGTCGCCCTGTAGGAGTTAAATACGCCAAAAAAACTAAAACCCCGATTATCTCCATCTTTCATACGGATATTGTTGCCTATATTAGATATTACTTAGGTGATATATTTTTCAACTTAGTCAGTCCCATTGTTCCACTTTTAGTTAAGCAATTTAGCGAGTCTTATAATCTCAATTTATTTTCTTCGAGAGAACAACTAGCTAAATATCAAAAGCTAAAATGCCAAACAGGTGAATACCTTCCTTATCAAGGAATTAATTGTGAAAAGTTCCACCCTCGGAACATCAGTTATGATCCAATTCCTACAGATAAGCGCCCAACAATTCTGTTTGTGGGACGCATTACCGCCGAAAAAAATGTCACTCAACTTTTAGATGCATATCCGTTAATTGCTGCTAAAATTCCTGATGTTCATTTGGTTATCATTGGTAGCGGTCCTTTAGATGCAGAAATTCGTCGTCGCGCTCAAAATTACCAATCTGGTGTTACTATTTGGGGTGAGTCTCACGGCACACAACTTTTGGGATGGTTCGCTAGAGCAGATGTTTTTATTAACCCTTCAGTAACCGAGAACTTCTGCACTACAAACAACGAAGCTTTAGCTTCTGGAACTCCTGTTGTTGCGGCTATTGCTCCCTCAACGGCTGAACAGGTAATACCCGGTTACAATGGCTTTCTAGCTCAACCTAATAACCCCAAAGATTTTGCCCAAAAAATAATTACAATTCTAGAAAATCCTGACCTCAAAGCACAATTATCTCAGCAAGCTAGACCCTCCATATTAGAATTTGATTGGTCAGTATGTACTCAAAAGTTTGAAGATAAGCTGTATGAGTTAGTTGAAATACCCGAAAAAGTGCAATTGTCTAATCATTCTTAATTAGCACTGTTGCACAAATGACGCGAAAGCCTTAATTTACTGTAGGGGTAATTGATACATTGCCCCTAATTTCCTACTTAATACGTAAGCCATATTAATTAAGCTAATGTGCCTTTAATTTGCATAATTCGTAACGTGGGCAAGACGATTTGATACAGTGTAAATTATGATCTGCTTACTAATGTATTTAGAAAAAAATAGCCAATTTGGCTACATATTCTCGATTGGTTCTGGTAGAGTATTGTAGTAAATGACCTGTGGACTTTTAGGATTTAAGTTCGAGATACTTATCAACTTTGCCATAGTATTTTCAGTAGGAAAATTACCTACTTCAGCTGATAATGCTACTGGTATTGTCCTCAACTGTGCCTAAAAATCTATAGACCTCATAAGTAATCACTTATGGGGTCTTTCTTTATCTCACAATATAAAAATTGAGTAAATACTAGACACAATTACGTTAATTATGTCTGCTTTCTAGGCTGATTAAATCCAGGAGAGCTTTCTTAAATAATAGATAATTGGTAAAAATTATTCCCTAGCACCTGTTTTATTTTCTCTCTTTTCCTAAATAGCAAATTACATAATTTTTATCAACTATCTACCATAATAAATCAAGATACTCCAGAGATTTAAATTACCTTTTGCCAGACATAACTGCTGAATTTATGTCTTAAGATTTCCGTTTATAGACTTGATTTTTTATATTTTGTGAGTAAAAATACAAATAAGTCTAACATCTTGTAGGCTCTCTTGGTGACAACTTAACCTTATCCAATTTCCATAGTCCGCACCTGCGGACTTTATTTATTTGTACTCAAAGTTGAGCAATAGATTTTTACTTGATCCGAGTTAGTAAATGGTCTCCAACTCGCAGGGCATTTGCCATAATAGTTAGTGATGGGTTCAAAGCATTACTAGAAGGGAAAAAACTACCATCAACGATGTAAAGATTATCGATATCATGAGTACGACAATTAATATCTAATACTGAAGTTTTTGGGTCCTCTCCAAAACGACAAGTGCCACATTGATGTGCAACTTCTCTCATGCCCATATTTTGGGGAATATGTAAAGACAATTGTTTTTTTATTTGAAATTGTGTAATTGATTTTAATACTTCAGTCCAGCGGTTGAGTAAATGATTAAACGCTATCTGGTTATTTTTTGTATATTCAATATAAATTTTATTGTTATTAATACTAATTCTATTATTAGCTTTAGGTAAATCTTCTGTAATCATCAACCAAGAAATAGAATGATTAGCTATCGATTCAGCAAGAAATTGAGGCATTAAAGGCGGACCATAAGCAGTTATTTTATCTTTATTGACATTACCAAGTAATTGCACGCTACCCATTGGATAAGTAAAATCTTTGTCTCCCCAATAAAAATCATTGACTGCTAAAGTTTTGGGAAAAATTGTCGGATTTAACTTAGTACTCAACGTCATAACCACCCCAAAGTTATGTGCCATGTAATTTCGACCCACCAAATCAGAACTATTAGCTAATCCCTTGGGGTGTTGGTCATTGGCAGATTTAAGTAACAATGCTGCGGAATTAATTGCACCACAACCAACAATCACAATATCTCCAGAAAACATCTGAAGCTGTCCTGCTATTTCTGCTTCTACACCAGTCACTTCTCGACCAGATGCATTAGTATGTAAACAGACTACTTTTGCATCAGTTATTAATGTGAGATTTTCATCTGCTATTGCTGGACGTATACAGTTAATATCTGCATCAGCTTTAGCATCAACTAAACATGGAAAGCCATCACAAGTATTACAACGAATACAATTATTTAAATGACTATTAACCTTATTTAATTTAATAGCAAGTGGTAAATAAAAGGGATGTAAACCTTGATCTTTTAAAGCATAATTTATTTCTTGAATGTAAGGTTCATGACTGACTGGAGGAAAAGGATAATCTGAATCGGTATGTGGTTCTGTAGGATCAAGACCTCTCTGACCATGTACTTCATAGAGTTTTTCGGCTTGGTCATAATATGGTAAAAAATCTCGATATTTTAATGGCCATTCAGGAGAAATACCATCTTGATGAATGACTGTTTCAAAATCACGTTCACGAAATCTAAACAGCGCACCACCATAAAATTTAGTATTACCACCTACATAATAATGAGTTAATGGATTGATAATTTTACCATCTTTTTCATACCACACTTCTGAAGTCCGATAGCGTTCTTTTTGCGAGACTTCACGAGTATCCCAATTAGCTTTTTCTTTGGGAACAAAATTTCCCCGTTCTAAAACTAAAATTTTCTTGCCGCTGTTTGCTAGTTGATATGCTAAAGTACCACCACCAGCACCTGTACCAATAATGATAAAGTCGTAATGACAATGAGTCATTTTTTTCTCCGTGGTAATTAATTAAAACTTGAAAATGAGTAATATCAATTTTCTTTAACGCTGCATACAGCACTTCCCGATGTTATAAGGTACAAGAACCCCACCCCCAACCCCCTCCCCGCAAGCGATGAGGGGGCTAAGATGTACCTCATAAGAGCGGAAACCGCTGTAAAATCATGAAATCCATTGATTTATCTGTGTTTATCTGCAATTATCATCGATCAATTATTGTTTATTTATTATTCAATGTAGCTTCATCTTCAGAAATATATAACTTAAAGTTTTGGTTGTGAAAGTTCACTCATTTGATTTTCAGCGCAGGTTTGGTTGAGTTTATTGATACCAATCCACCGAAAAATTACATCACCAAATTTTGGAAACAGTTGTATATTAGAAAATAAAAGTTTTGTTAAAATTCCATCTAGCATGACTTCTGGTTGATTGTGCTGAATGGCTTTTATGACGGCAATTGCTACTTCTGTAGGTTCAGAAACACGCGCTAAAAGAGGTGCAGATAGTCCAAAAGCATGAAACATTCCTGCATTGGTATATCCTGGACAGACAACTGATATCCCTATATTACTATCAGCTAATTCTTGCCTGACTGCATCAGTCCACATAATTAAACCAGCTTTACTAGCTGAATAAATGCTGTTATAAGGCGCTCCTTTTTTACCAGAACCGGAGGCAATATTCACAATATGACCACTATTTTGAGCTATCATTTTCGGCAATATTAGCCGAGTTAATTCCATGCCTGTAATCAGATTAGTCGTTAATATAGACTGAATATCTTCTAAGGTATAATTCTGGAAAGATCGATATTTTTCTATGGCAGCATTATTAATTAAAATATCAATTGTGTCTGTGATTTCATTAATCTGCTCTAATAAAATAGCTAGTTCTGTAACTTTGCTAATATCAAAACAAAAGCTAATACATTTATTACCTGTTTTCTCTATTTCCGCACATAGTTGTTCAAGCTTTTCTGGTGAACGAGATACTGCTAATACAGTTGCTTTTTCTTGGGCTAAAGCACGAGCAATATATACTCCTATTCCTCCTGTAGCTCCAGTTAAAAGCACTGTTTTACCTGCAATAGATTTCATAATTAACTGTAATTAATAGCTATGGTTTTATGGGGCTTTAATTCTTGTTTTCTCTCCTCTTTGGAGAAGGTTAGGAAGAGGTTGTTGCAGTTGCTGGTTATCTCAATATATAAGTTTAATCAAGTCATTCTACTTGTATTGAATTGAAGCAATACTTAATTCACTTAATTTGATAAAGTCGTGATTGATGCATTTCAAAGCTTAGGTTTCAATTTAGCTTATTGGTAAATATGATTTTAGTAAATTTGATACTTTTTGGAAAAATATCCAATCTAGATAAAAGCTGATATAACAAAATATCCGACTGCTTAAATAATATCAAGTCCGGCTAATTGCTTATCAAAAAAATCGACCCGTCTCCGTGCGGTTCCCTCATGATAAGTATTCAACCGGACAAGATAGAAGTTGGGTATCTGATACTTTTGAGTTTTTAGTAATTAAAAGTTGGTTTTTGATAAGGTATCAATTTTCTGAGTAAAGTATGTTTCTTCATGTTTAAGTTGTTGTGCTATTTCTAGTCCCTTTTGAAAAGCTGTTAATGCTTTTGAATACTCTTGGCGTTCTGAATACAATTGTCCAATTTGATCATAAGCTTGCATCAATCCATAAAAGTTAGTAGCTAGTTTTTCTGTCTCCAGAAGAATCTGGCTGACTTGTAAAGCTTCATCTATTTGTTTTTGTGAACGATAAAGCGTGATTAGTTTTTGCAAAGCTTCACTAGCATTAACATACTGCTGTAATTGCCAAGCAATTGTATAAGCTTCCTGATAGTTATTAAAAGCTTCTTGCCGTAAATTTGGATTTTCCCGTGAGAGATATTCGTAATTTGAAGCGATCGCTATCTTTAAACCTGGAACTTGGGTAAGATTATTGTCATTAGTGTAAATATCTACTAACTTACTCAGGATATTTATCCCTGGTTGATGCTGTTTAGTCTTTTCGTAAATGTAAGCTAGTTTTTGCAAATATGCTACTTCATTCAGCCTATCATTCTTGTTAGCAGATAAGTTTAACAATTCTTGGTATGTAGTTGCGGCTGGGGAATAATCAAACCAACTCAGATGGATTTCCCCAATTGTATTTAAGGTTTGTAGTTCCGCAATTGTATCATTTTGCTGTCGCACTAATGTTAAAATTTGCTGGTAGACTCCTATAGCCAAATTGGGAACACGAATTTTTTGATATGCATCACCTAGCGATCGCCATAATTCTAAATCATTGCTTTTCTGGGTGAGCATTTGCTTTTCAATTCCTTGCAAACGCTGAGTAATATATTTTACCTGGTCTCCCTCGTTTTCATTCCACGCGATCGCACCGACTCGTGATAATGCTTCTACCTCAGCTAATGAACCTAAAAAACGCCGCAAACGTAGTTCTCGGTTCCAAATCTCAAACGCCTTTTCCTTATCCCCTTCTTGCAGCGTCACCACAGCTTGTTGATTTAACTCATCTAGGGAAATCTCCAACTTTTGCTTTTCTTCCAGAGTTAAGGGTTGTTTATCCAGCCCACCTCGGATCAGCGGATCAGGTGTGGTAATCTCTAATGGACTAGGAGGAAATTTATCCAGTTGCTCTGGCTTTCTACTCTCTGCCACCGCTAAAGGACTACATAGATGCCAGAACATAACAGTAGTAACTATAAAACTTAAACGTTGTCGCATAACCAATTCACCTGTCTTTATGAACATTCTCTGGAAAATAGGACATTACCAATTCTTTTGACGCATACCTGATTGATAATTATCCCCATCCCCCAGTACACTTTTTCATGCTATAGGAATCCGGTTTGATTCCTGTTCGCGGTAGCGTGCCGTAGGCATATTTACTCGTAGAGGCAGGGAACTCTTAACAGGGAACTCTTAACAGAAAAGAAGGAATATCAGGTGTACTGAGTTTGTAAGCGCAAAGCGCAGGCTGCGCCAACAAAAATCAAATATTATTCCTATATGATTATTCATGCTCCTAGAAAAAGTACTATAGTAACAATTAGCAATTAAAATTTTGTCAAAGTTAAAATTACGGTAACATACTTCCGTAAACATCTATTAACTAGGTATTTGCTGCTTATCAATTTAATTTATTCATTGCTCTCTCTACCAAGCAAAATAGTGAAACGGCAAAGTTGATTTTCACTATATCACTCAGTCAATATTGGTTTCATAGGGTTTGTCAGCATGAGTAAAATAATTCCTGCCATCACAGTTAAAAATTTCAGTTTTTATTACGACACCAAAAAAATTATTGAAAACGTGTCGATGGATATTCCCCAAAATAAAATTACCGCAATCATCGGACCCAGCGGTTGTGGCAAATCTACTTTTTTGAAATCTCTAAATCGCATGAGTGAATTAGAAGGAGAAGTGCGCGTTGACGGAAAAGTAGAATTCTTTGGACAAAATATTTATGCCCGTCGTGTCAACTTAACTCGGCTACGTCGTCAAATTAGTACAATTTATGCCAAACCAAATCTTTTTCCCATGAGCATTTATGATAATGTTGCCTATGGAATAAAATTGATAGGATGGCATCCAAAAGCAGAATTAGATGAGATTGTTGAATTAGCACTAAAATCCGCCAATCTCTGGGAAGAAGTAAAAAATAAACTGTATAAATCTGCTTTAGAAATATCTTATGGACAACAACAGAGATTGTGTATTGCCCGTGCTTTAGCAGTCAAACCTCAAGTTCTGATGATGGATGAACTTTGTGCTGGACTTGATCCCAAGTCTACGATGCAAATCGAAGAATTAATTGAGTGTTTGCGTTCTGAATTGACAATTGTTTTTATCTCTCACAATATCCAGCAAGTTTCTCGATTATCAGATTTTACAGCTTTATTTCACTACAACGAAAATGGCATTGGCGAACTGCTAGAATGCGCCCCTACTAAGAAACTTCTGCCCCACACCATTGATTACCGCATTCGTGATTATGCCTCAGGGCGTATGCGTTGATATTATCCTACCCAAAGCTACTGTTGTACCATCTTCCAGATAAGTAAAAGTCCTGACAAAACCGCTTTCAATTTGTCCAAAGAGTATGTGTCTGATTTGGCAATAGAGATCACCGTGTAAAATGCTGACGAGAAGCTGACGAGAATTTTTGGTAGCTGACTGGCTAAGACCCGTGTACAATAACATTATCTTCTATCTTACTGCTTGTCGATCTACTAACCGTAGTATACATAATATCAGCTTCTAAATTCCTGCACCATCTAGAAACTCGGCAAGCTGGGAAAGTTTCTCTCCCAGACGCTGCGCCAACAGTGGAGATTGAGCCTGATGGATTTTATGGACTTATTCACCACCAGAAAAAAACAGTGGTAAAACAAATGCTGCCATAATTCCCCCCAATACAATCACTTCGATCATTTTCAATAATGAATTACTCGCTCTAAACTGATTAATTTCTCCCTGAAAATTATTGGGAAAATTACTCAACCAACCACGCAAATGACTATACCAGTTAACAGGACTATCTTCTGGGCGGAATTTCCATGACAATATCGATAATAATAATGGCACACCACCAACTTTAGCCGACATCAAAACATGAACTGCTACACAACAAATCATAATCATCCAAGCTATGAGGTGAGCATAATACCAAATATGATCAAGTTCTCCTGTAGGTAGCCATTCTTCCTTCATCATTCTGCCAGATATTACCGCTAAAACAGCAGCAATTAACATTTCAGTATTTACTAAACGTTGCAGACTTATCCACCAAATTGGTGTACCAAATTGAGTTAGTTTTTGGATAGAGTCTGGTTGTATTAAGCGTCTTTTTCCAGCATGAAAGCTATAAAAAGCAAAAAACGGCAGTAAAATTAAGAAAAATAGCCCTAATGTCCCGTGAATATCCTGTATGGGATTGATTTTGGGAATTGGGATTTGGCCAAATCTTTTATCAAAAGTATTGTAAACAAGGAATCCGCTAATAATTGCGCCAATTGCTAAAATCCCGCTGACACCATGCAGGATTCGCAATATCAAGGGTTGATAGGGTGCTGAACGATTCATAAGCTAATTGGTGAGTTTTCTAATAGGCTCATTTTGACATAGATATTATCTACTACATCAGATCCCCAGTGATATTCTCGCCGGCTGGATGGTTGCATTAGCTTGGTCGATTGGGGTAAGTATAAGTATAAATGCCTTGGCAATTCCATTTATATTTAGTTGTCTTACCATCACTGCGGAATAACAAATTCAACATTCAAACAGCAAATTACATCAGTTTTTAAGTGATTTTTAATAGTTTCTTAACTTCAGCCAAGGTTAAGGTCAAAATTAACAAAGCTTCTGAGATGAGTGCTTCTTAGTTAATTTGCAATTGTTGCTTTATTTCCGCCGCACTTTACTAGTTAATGTAGAGAAAAATTAAGTTTTTTTTACTAATAATATTTAGCCTGCACAAGTCGGGCAAGTAATGAATAATTATCTTAGTTATTTATTTTCCAAAATTAAAGCTGCTACTTCATCTGTAAATTAGACAAGAATTCCTGGGTCTTATAAAGATAAGTTGTAAAAAAAAGAGGGATATAATTTGAACATACTTGAATTTTCTCTATTAGTGTGGCTTGGATCATTTAGTGCTGGTTTAGTCGGAGCCTTAACTGGTTTAGGCGGCGGAGTTGTTATAGTTCCGTTATTAACTTCCGTCTTTGGAGTTGATATACGTTACGCTGTCGGTGCTTCATTAGTATCTGTTATTGCTACATCCTTGGGTGCAGCATCTACGTATATCAGAAAAGGCTACACCAACCTGCGCTTAGGAATGTTTTTAGAAGTAGCTACAACAATTGGCGCGATAGTCGGCGCTTTAATTGCCACTTTTATTACAGTAAAAATGCTGACGATTGTGTTGGCAGTCGTGCTAATTTATTCAGCCTATTTATCGCAACGACCTAGACCAGAACATTTTGAAAGTGAGGCAGTAGAACCATTAGCAGAATATCTCCACCTTAATGGTACTTATCCAACCCCGGATGGACTCATGCCTTACCAGGTACATTCTTTACCTGCTGGGTTTAGCATCATGTTAGTAGCTGGAGTGCTTTCTGGTTTATTGGGGATTGGTTCAGGGGGATTTAAAGTATTAGCCATGGATCAAGCCATGCGTCTACCTTTTAAAGTTTCCACCACTACTAGTAATTTTATGATTGGCGTTACAGCCGCAGCATCTGCGGGGGTTTACTTAACAAGAGGTTACATAGATCCTGGTTTGTCTATGCCAGTCATGTTGGGGGTGCTACCTGGTGCTTTTTTGGGAGCCAGAATTTTAATCGGCGCTAAAACACAAGTTTTAAGAATTATCTTCAGTTTTGTACTGCTGGTAATGGCTTTGAAGATGGTCTACAACAGTCTAATAGGGGGACTGTAATTATGTATAAAATTAATTCTGGTTTTCGGTGGACGACGACAGCAGAGACAGAACGAGAAATTTTTGCCCTAGCTTTAGCTCCAGAAGATATAGATTCTGATCTTCAACAGTTAGAAGAACATCGCCTCAATAATGTGGGGCAGTTCAATCATAACTGTGAGATGGACAGTAATAAAAAACTTACAAAAACCCAAAGTGAACAAGAATTAGAATATTTATTGAGTAATTTGCTGAAATATGGTGTTCTAATTGCTAGTGCTGTGGTTTTATTTGGGGGTATATTATATTTGCTTCATCACGGTTATGAACCTGCTGAATATCAGTTTTTTCGAGGTACACCATCTGAGTTTCACTCCCCAGGAGGTATAGTTACTGCGGTTTTATCAGGTAGTCGGCGGGGAATTATTCAATTGGGACTTTTACTATTAATCGCTACCCCAATTTTGCGCGTGATTGTTTCTTTATTGAGTTTTCTAATCAGGCGAGAATTTATCTATGTCATTATCACCTCTATAGTTTTGGCTAGTCTAACTTATAGTCTAGTAGGGGCTTATTATTAATAAGTAGATCAACTTAATTAAACATAAAACCCATATTCCGCACTTCATTGATCGCAGTTTTTGAAGGTGATACTTTACAGGATATGTGGGATCAAAGACAGATGGTGCAACAGATTCAACCGATGTACCATATCTCGCTGCCTGGTTTGAGTCGATGGCGTATATTTGGACGTTATCGACTCAAGTCGTTGGACAAAATTATCTCATACTCAGCACCAGAGGCTTTGCTAATTGCCCACGTTTGCAGCATATTGCTATCAAATTAAAAACGAACGAGCTAGGAAAAAACTAGCAATAGATTTAGCATCTACAGGTTCTCCGTCACGAATGGCTGTTTCTAGTTCTTCGGGAGTTAACAAAACTGTTTCAATATCTTCGTCTTCGTCTTGTTGTGGAGGTATCTCCAGCTTTTGCAAATCTCGCGCCAAAAAAGCAAAGATAATCTCATCGGAATAACCAGGAGCCAGAAAAAACTCTCCTAACTTATCCCACTTATGAGCGCGGTAGCCTGTTTCTTCCTCAATTTCCCTTTGTATAGTTTCTAAGGGATCTTCATTCGGTTCCAGAGTTCCTGCGGGAAATTCTAACAACCTGCCTTGTATGGCAAAACGATACTGGCGGACAAGCACCAGTTTACCCTCTGGGGTGACGGGAATAGCAAGAGCGCCACCTGGATGACGAATACACTCCCACTCGCCTTCGGATTTATTAGGTAAACGCAAGCGATTGACTTCAAAATTAAACTTGCGTCCTTTGTGGAACAAGCGTTGTTTTAGCAGTTGTGGTAATTCTCTACCTAGTGGCATAGTAAAATTATATGGTCTGCGAATACACAGAATATATACTGTAGCTTTTTTGTGTAATCAGTATTTTTCTGTTTTTAAAGATGGTGATTCTTATTGCTCTTCACTAAATGTACATCACAAGTGTCTACGTCTTGGAGAAGATCCTGAATTACCCGTTGGGAAACTGGTTCTATCCAATCAGGGGCAATTTCAGCCAGTGGGACTAAGACAAAAGCTCGTTCGTACATCCGGGGATGAGGAATCTGGAGATTTGGCTGATTTACGATTAAGTCATCGTATAACAATAAATCTAAATCTAAGGTACGCGCTCCCCAGCGTTCTTGACGCACGCGCCCAAACTTGTCTTCAATAGCTAACAAAGTCTCTAACAACGCTTGGGGGACTAGTTGTACTTTTAATCTGGCGCAGCCATTCAAGTAATCAGGTTGAGGTGGACCGATGGCTTTAGTTTTATACCAACTAGATTTGGCTTCCAGGATAATACCTGGGGTTTGGGCTAAAGTCGCTAGGGATGCTTCTAAAATTTCTTGGGTATCACCCATGTTACTGCCCAGAGCAATGGCTACGCTGGCAGTAGGACTAGCACTTTCCTTAGAGAAGCTAGACGATTGCGTCGATGTTTTATATAGAGTTGCGCTCTCTATGTCGCCAGAAATCGGCGTTTGTTTATTGGTTGCAGGTGTTGCCAATGGTCTTGATATTCCCCAAAATTATTTAATAATTGGAAAAAACTACTTGAACTAACAGGCTGTGAAAAAACCAGAAGTCAGTAGTGAATTAAGTTGATTATTTATGGGATATTATACTAGCACTAAGGTTTGAGGTTAACGCCAAATCAGGTCATGATATTTATGTGGCAACGACTTTGAGCAACAGTCAACAAATACAAGTAACTGTGACGGGGAGAAACTGCTATTGCCGCTTGGGAATCATCACAAAAAAGAGGAGTCCAGACATGACATACCACAGACCATGTTGGTGAAGGCAAAGCAGTTACTGAGCCAGATGACGAACATATCATCTGGGATAGTTGCCAGGATTGGTAAGAGCGATAAACCCTTTTATCGTCAGATTTGGTTTTGGACAGGTTTGGGTTTAGGTGGCGGAATTATTGCTTTTAGTTACGGTATAGGGACTATAGATCGCTCTTTACCAGATAAAGCTGAACTAAACGCGGCAGTGCGAGAGCAGACACTGACTATTAAAGCTGCGGATGGTACTGTTCTCCAACAGCAAGGAGAAGCGGCGAAGGAACAGCTAAAGCTAGAACAAATACCAGATAACTTAAAGAAAGCTTTTATCGCTTCAGAAGACCGAAGATTTGCACAGCACAACGGGGTAGATACTCAAGGTATTATCAGAGCAGTTGTCAATAATTTGCGATCGCAAAATGTGGTGGAAGGTGGTAGTACTATCACTCAACAGGTAGCAAGAATTCTCTTCCTCACCCAAGAACGGACTCTCTGGCGCAAACTCAAGGAAGTCCGTTTAGCTCAAAAAATGGAGCAAGAATTAACCAAAGACCAGATTTTAGAACGTTACCTAAATCTGGTTTATTTGGGTTCTGGAGCCTACGGTGTCGGAGATGCGGCCTGGGTATATTTTAGTAAATCGGTAGATCAACTCACTTTGTCAGAAATGGCAACCATCGCCGGACTAGCACCTGCTCCCAACATCTACGCCCCAGATAAGAATCCCAAAACGGCAATAGAACGCCGAAATTTGGTTTTGCAGCGGATGCAGGAAGATAGCGTAATTACACCAGAACAAAGACAAGCAGCAATTCAAGAACAACTGACTGTTAACAGTAGTTTACCCAAACGGTTGCAAGTCGATTTCCCTTACTTTACTAGCTACGTTCAGCAGGAAATGCCCAAATATGTTTCTGCCGATGTATTAGCAGGAGGAGGGTTAGTAGTAGAAACAACCTTAAACCCAAATTGGCAAAAAGCAGCCGAAGAGGCAGTAGCCAAAACCTTAAAAAATCAAGGTAGATGGGAGAATTTTAAAGAAGCAGCTTTAGTAGCCATCGATCCCCGTAATGGTGAAATCCAAGCAATGGTGGGGGGTAAAGACTTTACTAAAAACCAGTTTAATCGAGTGACTCAAGCACAACGGCAACCAGGCTCGACATTTAAGGGTTTTGTCTATGCTACTGCGATCGCTACAGGTAAGAGTCCCTATGACGGCTACGTAGATAAACCGTTGGTAGTAGATGGTTATGAGCCAAAAAACTACAGCGAAAAATTCTATGGCTCAATGAACATCAGAGATGCCCTGACTCGCTCTATCAACACAATTGCCGTCAGGGTTTTAATCGATATAGGATTTGAGCCAACGATTAAACTTGCCCATGATATGGGAATTAAATCAGAACTTAAGCCAACTTATTCTTTGGCTCTCGGTTCAAATGAAGTAAATCTCCTGGAATTAACTAGTGCTTACGGTTCTTTTGCCAACCAAGGATTACATACAGAAGTTCATGGTATTCGCCGGATACTAAACCGTCAAGGTCAGGTAATTTGGTCTGCTGATTTCCCATCTAAACAGGTCTTGGATGCTGAAAGTAGCGCCATTATGACCTGGATGCTACGCAATGTAGTCTCACAGGGAACTGGTGCCGCAGCCCAATTAAATGATAGACAAGTTGCTGGAAAAACAGGTACTTCCGATGAATCCCGTGATTTATGGTTTATTGGTTATATTCCTCAAGTCGTAGCTGGGGTTTGGCTTGGTAACGATGATAACCGCCCTACCTATGGGAGCAGTAGCAGCGCCGCTTATACCTGGCATGAATTTATGGAAAAAGCGGTGGCGGGTATGGCTGTAGAGAAGTTTCCTGCACGCCCTAAATTGGAAAATCGCAAAGGGACAATTAAAGCCCAGCCGATCAAACCGAAAAAAATTGTCAATTTCTCTGTTTCTAATAACGATGAAAAATTAGATGAGGATAATAGCAGCAATTCTAATTCATCAAGCAGACGCAGACGCAGAAGACGAGATACTCAAGTAGAAGATCAAGAATCGAACTATACCCCAAGACGCAGAAGACGTTACCAACAACAACAAGATACCACTCCTAGAAGAAGACGACGCGATCGCTCTGAAGAATCAAGCAATAATTCTGCTTCAAAATCATCTCCTCGTTCACGTCGGCGCAACAGAAGCGGAAATAATGGTGCTGCTAATTCTTCACCTCCTGTAAATAATGGTTCTTCTTCGTCTGTGCCTTCCTGGCGGGAGAGACTTAAACCAGGTGCTTCATCTTCTGAGTGACCTTTTTTTAATTGGAGCGTTCGCGCAGCGTCTCGTAGAGAAGCGACTTGACATATGAGTTGTGGATTTTATCTCTTGTAGGGTGCGTCAGATGGCAAAATTTTGTTAATTGTGGGCAAATTATCGGCTCTGACTCACCCCACGAATATGCCGGAAATAACTAATTTCGTGCATCAGTTCAGACAAACATTTCTGCAAAATATTCAATCCACTGCCGAAAGAAATATATTATTACGAGAATGACTGAGGTTCTCCCAGCATCACAATCGAACATTTCAAATTGTTAATCACCTGGGTTGTCACTTCACTAACCGCTAAACCCCCAGCGGTGCGATAGCGGACAGAACGCAAAACTACTAAATCAAATGCTTGAGCTTGCTCAATAATCACTTTGGCAATATCATCACCCTCAATTGTTTGGATATTTGTATTTACTTGTAACTTGCTTTGATTAGCAATATCCGACAATTGAGATGTAAAATGTGTGACTTGATGAGCAGGTGTGCGGCGTTGGCTTGGCCCGCCGTAGGCATCGCTTACGTGCAGAAGCACAACTTCTGCTTGATTAGCATCAGCTACAATTTGGGCAAACCTCACCGTACCGATTGTTACCCTCGTTAAGTCACCAACAGGGACAAGAATGCGCTTAATTTCTGTAGGACTTTTTAACAGGCGTGTGACTGCGACCGGACAGTGAGAAGACCAGAGGACTTTATCAATGAGACTACCAAATAAACGGGCGCGTAAATTCCTAATATTTCCCCAACCCATCACCACTAAACTAGCATTTTGTTCCCGACTGGCGTGACTAATTCCCAAAGCCACATCATCATCAATCCGAATTTTAGGTGATGCTTTTACGTCAAATTCTTGACTGATTTCTAAAGCCAACCTCAATCTTTCCTGACTTTTTTCTAGTGCCGTTACTAATGTAGGATCATCCATATTCACATGGGCTTTAGTAATAGCTAATGGCATAATCTGTCCAGATTCATGCCGGGCCAGCAGTGCTGCCATTTCCAGTAAATAGCGTTGCGTCAGCGGGTTATAAATGGGAACTACAACAATAAATGGTGGGTAATCTTGCTGCAAACGGTCGTCTGCTTCCTCTGGTGGCTCTATCTGTTTCTGAGATTCCCACCACACCGATAGACTGTCTGTTTTCCAATCCGTGGCCGGAACTATTTGTAAAGACCTCGCAACCCTAGCTGTAATTATTGGACCGATAATCGCAGTAACCAACATCAGGACAATAACACTGTTTAAGACACCCTCACTAATTAGTCTTTCACCAGCAGGATTTACGGATTGATAGGCAACTAATGTTGCTGCTAGTGTGGCTGCTACCTGCGGTAGAGATAATGACCACATTGTCAGCATCTCTGAATTGTTATAGCGATAAAATATTTTGGCTAGAAATGCCGCAACAAATTTACTGCCAATCAGCGCCACTACAATTGTTGCAGTCAGACCAATTGAACTAAGAGTTTTGATAAATGCAGGTATATCAATTAATAATCCCATGTCTACAAAGAAACAAGGGATAAAAAGAACACTACCAACAAACTCTACTTTTTCTTTAACGGGACTATTTCCCAAAACGCCGTTGACTGCTAAACCTGCGAGGAACGCACCGACAATTTTTTCTACTCCAATTACCTGCGCTCCTACAGATGCCAAAAATAATGCCAGCAAGATAAACAAAAATTGATTACTTTCCTCCTCCCCAGTGCGGCGGAAGAACTCTTTCCCGACCTTATTAAACCCAAATAATATTACAACTGAATAAATGGCTAGTCCACCCAATAAAGTGAATAATTTAAAAGCTGTGAAATCTCCTCCATGAATACCCACACAAATTGCCAGAACTAACAAAGCACCTGTATCAGTGAAAATCGTCGCCCCGATTGTTACAGTTACTGCTTCATTGCCTATGACTCCTAAACGACTGATAATTGGATATGCCAAGAGTGTATGGGAAGCAAGTAAAGAACCAATTAGAACAGAAGAATTCCAGCTAAAATTGAATAAACGTCCAGTAAGAATCCCAGCAATTAAAGGTACTAAAAATGTCAGAGTACCAAATCCCATTGAGCGATTTTTGGTTTGGCGAAACTGTTCAATATCAATCTCTAAACCCGCTACAAACATCAAATAAACTTTACCAATATCTGAAAGCAGTTTTATAGTTTCAGAGTCAGATTTGAGGAGATGGAGTCCATTTTGACCCAGTAATACACCTGCTAGTAGTAAACCCACCAATCCAGGTAATTTTAATCTCTCAAATAGCGGCGGAACAATAAAAATAGCTGTGAGGAGAATTGTAAAAGAAATGATTGGTTCGTTGAGAAAATTTACTGGCATTTTTAATAAAAAAGTGGTGATATGAGGTAAATTTTGCAAAAGCAAACACAGCATATAGCTTGCTATCTTCCTAACTTCTCTATCTCCAGGTGTAATTGTTTTCTGTCGAAGATCATATCCTAACAGCACGAGTAAGTTAATAAGTTAATAAGGCTATGTTTTGCGCTTCTCTAGCCGATACACTGGCAAGTTTTCATAGGCGATTAAATCGTTAGATTTCACAAGGTGACGCGCTATTCTCTTAGCGTGTTCGATACACTGCCTAGTTATTCTTAAGTGCTTTCTGGAAAATCTAGCCTTTTTCTTTCTTATAGATTAGACGTTGAGCGTGTTTTACAGAGGATTCGCTTTTTCTCAAAACTTTGGATTTGGTTCTGGATGACCATTTGAGTCAGTGTAACAACTTTCAATTTCCACGTCTAAACCAACTTCATTTTTCTTATAATCTCTTATTATTAACTATTTTTCGCATCACAGCGTCGGCTATAAGGATAACTTCTTATTAAGGACAAGCTAAAACGCAAACTGGACATTTTTTATCTCTGCTTAATATCTTTTTTATGCCTCAGAGATCAAGTATTTCAAACTAGAGGGGGATGTAAGTGATAAGCTCGTTTTATACTTTGTTAAGAAGTGGTACCTCAAAGTAGGAGAATATACTCGTGCATTTATTACTTCAATCAGCAGCGCCTGCGGCCGCAAGCCCACATTTCCCCTTGGCTTTTACTTTGGTGTATGTAGTTGGTTTTATTGCTGCTGTCACCATTGGCTCAATTGCTTGGTACAACTCAAAACGTCCCGCAGGTTGGGAAAGCAAAGATCGTCCTGACTTTGTACCCAAGATTGATAAAGAGTAAGGTTTAGTAATTGGGAATCGAGGATGGGAAATTCGATTTTGGATTGCTGATTTTGGATTGTATTTAAGGGACTCCAATCTAAAATCTAAAATCTAAAATTTTCTTCCCCATTCCCCATTACTTAATTTTGAACATCAACCCAACGACGGTAAAGCTTTTGAATTTGCTTAAGCAAAGCAATATGAGCCGATTGGCTTGACTCATTAGACTTGCTTAACTCCTCTAAAGTTGTTAGCAGTCTGGCTTCTTCAATTCCTACTTCACCGTCACTATAAATTAAGCCACTGATGGCTTCAATTAAATTTTCGCAATCTTCCAAACTAGGGCGATCGCCTAGATACTCTTTGACCCATTTATAACACTCTTTTGGCTGTACCGGAACTAATTCATACAGCCACGGTTTAATTTCAGGATCATTAGCCAAGCCTTTAGCCTGGGCTATTTCCCGTAAATATTGCCTTTCTTCGGGCTGGATTCTGCCATCAATCCAAGCGGCTCCAATCAGGATTTTAACTAAGTTTTTTACATGAGAATGAGTAACCATTGCTGCCTCCTCTGGTAGATTGCGGCTTCAATCAAATCGTACAATCGTTAGCAGTAATCACTCGGAATTATTGGTTTTTCTTAAGCGCACCATGAAAAAGCCATCCATATTCTGTTGATGAGGCCAGACTTTCAAACAGCCTGAAGGCGTACTATAGGCAGAGTATGGTGATTCCTGCCTAGGAGGCTCAATTTGCCAATCAGGAGAATCAGCTAAAAACCTGGAAATTACTTCTTCATTCTCGGCTGGATGCAATGTACAAGTTGCATAAACCAGCAATCCACCTAATTTGACAAAATTAGATGTATGTGATAAGAGACTAAACTGGAGTTGAGAGAGTTCCCTGACAGATTCTGGTGTCTGTCGCCAACGCGCATCAGCATGACGGTGCATAGTTCCCAAACCAGAGCAGGGGGCATCTAGTAATAGACGGTCAGCAGTTTGGTAAAATTGCGGTAAATTACGGCTGTCACCAGTGCAGATTTCAATAGATTGTAAATTCAGACGTTGAGCATTTTCTTTGAGTTTACGTAACCGAGAAGCGGTTTTGTCACAAGCCCAAACCTTACCCCTATCTCCCATTAACTCAGCAATATGAGTTGTTTTACCCCCTGGTGCGGCACAAACATCAATCACCACATCACCAGGTTTTGGGTCAAGCAAATGACCAACTAATTGAGCGCTGCTATCTTGGACAGTCCACCAACCTTCACGGAAACCAGGTAAATTTTGAATTGCGCCGGCATTACCAATTAATCTTAAAGCTTGAGGTAAATGGGAAATGCGACTTACCAAAACACCAACAGAATTAAATGCTGATTCTACTTCCTCTAAGGAACTGCGAAGAATATTTACCCGCAAATCAATAGTTGGCGTTTGATTCATCCATTCACAGAGTTTTTCTGTTTCCTCAAAACCCAATTGTTCTAACCACACCTCAATTATCCAGTCAGGAAAACTATATAAAATACCCAACCGTTGCACCGGATTTTCTGTTAATTTCAAAGGGTCTGGTGATGTTTCTGCAAGACGTAAATACTGACGTAACAACCCATTGACAAAACCTGTAAGTCCAGAAAAAGCATTTTCTTTTGCTAGTTCAACTGTAGTATTCACAGCCGCAGAAACGGGTATTCTTTGTTGATAACGTAGTTGATAAAAACCCAGATGTAAGATAGTACGGAGGTCTGGTGGTTGCTGCTGGGCTTTTTTGGTAGCAATTTGGTCAATGATAGTATCTAGGGTGCGTTGTCTTCTCACACTGCCATAGACTAATTCTGTCATCAGGCGACGGTCATGATCAGGTAACTTAAACTTTTGTAGCACTCGGTCTAAAGCAACATCAGCATAAGCTCCTTTGTGTACTTCTTTAAGAGCAATAAAAGCTAATTGACGGGGATTTGTCATGGGAAATTTAAAAGCGGAATTGTGTGAAAATTTAGAATAAGTATTTATTTAGGGGTTAATTAATACCATTTCTATAGCATTCCTGGCGGTTGTGAATACCTTATAGGTTGGCTTATTATGTGGTAATTAACATAAAACACTCACTGATAAATCTTAAACCGCGTTGTCACCAAATATCCAATATCTAATATCTAATATCTCATATCTCATATCTCATATAGCTGCACAACAGCTTACATCATAGTCCCCTCATCGCTTGCTCTTAGGGGGTTGGGGGTGGGGTTCTTGTATCTCACTCAACCGAGAACCGCTATATCTAAGTAGGTAAACAGAATTAAATGTAAGATAAAATTTTTATCGTAGTGAGCGATTTATCGCTCTCTTGCTAGGTTTGATAGGGCTAAAGCCTTACTACTAACTTTTCTTTTATTCAGTCTTACTACTTAATATGTGTTCAGGATTTATTTAAGTAAGTCAGCACAATAAAAGCGAACTCTGTCAAGAAAGGGAAACAAGACTAACTCACATTTTGCACCAATAAATTTTGATGTAATTTAAGAACTCAATATTAAGATAAAACTCTTAATTTAGGCAGGGTTAGCGCATCTCAAATCCTATTGACAAGGGAATCTAGTTGATATGTGGGAGGATGATCAAGTGGCACAACTCAAGGTAAGTTAATAGATAACCCATCTAGCTGCTGTATCTAAGTAATGTCAACAGGATTTAAGAAGAAGTGCAAAACCAGAAAATCTGTTACACCCAGTGTAGACAGTAAAGAGATTACAAGTAACTTTTTTACTACATTATTATCTGCACTAGCTGTAGATGGGAAAATAGTTATAGTGCTTACTAAAATTAGTAGTGTAGCTAGGCTCACTGATACTAGTCTCTTAGTATTTTGGAGTATTTGCTGCATCTAAATTCCTTCATGTATCAAAAATTGACAGTCTCTATTTAAGACACATTCAGTCTAAGCGATATTATCCTCTACCGGTAATGTTGTAATTACTTAATTATTTCTTAATAAATTTAAATTTTCTGTAATTTCCAGGCAAAAATCTAAGTAGCGATTATAAAGACTTTGCGAGAAAAAAACCTCTTATTCAACTCAAACCGTCAACTTCACAACCCCTAACGGTAAGGTAATAAAAGCCATATTTAGTAAAAATAAACAAAATAGATGACATCCATAGAATCCCACAAAAAAGCCAAAGCCCTCAAACCCGGAAGCGTGCGCCCCGCCAAAGAACTTTGTAGCGAATGCGGAATACTGATGAAGGTATATATATTCTACAGTAATAACCATTTAAAAATAGAGCTTATAGTAGCAAAATCCCTAAATTTTCACTGGTTAATCAATTATGTGTCTTTAATTGCTGCTGAAACTTTTGATATGCCTCATTAATTGCTTGCATGGCAGTTTTAGCACTTACAGAACTGTTAATATCAGGATGATATAATCTGGCTAATCTCAGATAGGCAAGTTTTACGTCTTGAGGATGAGTTTTGGGTTCTACGCCTAAAATTTCCCACCATTCCCCTGTTAAGGATAAATTATCACTGCTTTGAACTTGTCGCCAAATTTTGATAGTTCCACCTTTTCCGCCACTAATCAACATTTTACCATCAGCGCTAAAAGCTAGGGGACTAAACCCAGAAAGAGTTTCTAATAATTCCCCAGTTTCGATATTCCAAAGATTGATAATTCCATCTTGACTACTACTAGCAATAATTTTACCATCTGGGTGAATGGCAATAGCAGAAATAGCCGTTGAGTGTCCTTTGAGAGTGTGACGTAATTCCCCAGTCTGGAGTTTCCATAATTTAATTTTATTATCTGAACTTCCACTAATCAGAGTTTGATTATCGGGAGTAATTGCTAGTGTGTTTACTGTTGCTAAATGCTGATTAATAATATAACAGTTTTCCCCAGTTTGTAAATTCCAAATTCTGATAGTTTTATCAACACTACCACTAACAAGAGTTGTAGAATCAGGACTAATAGCAACAGCTAAAACTGCATCCGTATGTCCATTTAAAGTGCGTTTAATTGTTCCCCTGTAGCTTTCCCAAATTCTGATAGTTTTATCCGTACTAGCACTAACAACAATATTACCATTCTATGAATGATCAATACATGGTTTCTGTGTTAGCAGCATCCATAGCAAACTATTCTCCTCTACTGTAATTCCCCTGTCAACAGGATTTGAGACGCGCTAACCCTGTTAATTTAGGCATCAAAGCTCATAAAAATAATACTTAAATTTTGTTATTTATCCTCCTATAATTCAAGATTAATTAGGGGTTGAGCATTGCGCTTTCCCCCTAATATTGGTAATGTTCAAGATGTCAGTTAAGGCATATAAGGATCTATACTGTTGAGTTCAAACTCACAGGCTCTAGAAACTACTTCTAGGGGTAATTTATCAAAACTGACTAAGGGTAAAGAAGAAGGATTACTTGTCAATTCCTGCGCTAATAAAAAACCGGCAATTGTCCAAGTCTGATATTTTCTGGCTTGTTTACCAATTAGTCTCCCCTTTTTGCCATCATAATATTCTGGCCATTCATCTTCACTTAGTCTGGCTTTAGCAATTTCAATAGCTTTTTCTGCTAAATGTGGTTTTTTGGTTTTTACCGCTGCTGCTGCTAACATCCACATTAAAACAGGCCAACTTCCGGCATTATGATATGACCAAGGTATGTTTTTTGGATCACATCCTGTTACTACTCTATATTCTTCACCTTGTAAAGCCGGGTAACAGATTTTCATAGGCATATCTGCTACTAAATCTTCCCATCTTTTTTCGATGAGATTCATAATTGCTTGAGATTGTTCTTCAGTAGCCAAATCGGAAATAATCGCCATTAAATTTCCGAGAGTGAAGAACCGAGTATCCATCTGTGATGGTCCAACATTTCCAGCAAAATAACCACCTTTTTTGGGTAGCCATTTATCTAATTCGTAGTAAGGTAGGGAATCTGCATAAATATTAAAAAGATTGACGGCCGCTTTACCATATTCTTCACCTTTAAAGCGATAAATTGCATTCAGACGATTAATATCTATCCAATAATGCTGACGAATATGACCACACAATAGAGGTAATCGATTATCAATGGCTTCAATTATATCTTGATTGCCTTTACAAATTAGAAGTTCCCTGGCTGCACGTAAAGCCGCAAAAAATAGAACTTGAATTTCTAGAGGATGTCCATAAATGCCCATGCGTCTATCTATCATACACGCGCCATCAGGAACTAATAGCGTTGGGTACATATCAAAACGATTAGCCAAACAGATATCCATAATTAACCTAATTCCGGTTTGGAATTCAGGTTGATAAGCAAGGGAAGAATCGTTAGTAGCGACTACATAAGCACGCAATAAAATTAGCCACCATAAACAAGAATCAACAGGTGTGACTCTTGCAATAGCGTGTTCACCAAAATCAGCTTCTAAAAATTCTTCCCCGTTGGCAGAAACTACTTTGAAACTAGCTGGAATTAATCCTCTACCAGGTTTATAGGCATCTAATGCCTTTTCTTTAGGCTGTAACTTTAATGTTTCTTCTAGGAAATTTTTGACAATATCTGTTCTGCCTTTAATCAAAAAAATTAAAGCGGAAGAAACAAAATCACGGACGAAGCATTGGTCATAATTTAGTGCTTCTACGGATGAATCATAAGCCGCTACAGTACCTACGGGAAGACCTTTATAGTAGAGAATTGAATTCTCTAATGCTTGCCATGCTTCATTCTCTATATTTTTACTTGTGTCTAATTTGTTTAGTTGCATTACCAGACTAACTCCATTTACATAGTAGATTTGTTGGGAGTAGATGCACCTTTAATTATTCTTTATGCCATTTTCATCATAACTTTGAAATAGCAAATATCAATGCAGTCAAAATCCTAAAATTCAAGCGATATAAAGCCATGACTGCGTAATCTTCAGCAGCTTTTTCAATGACTTAAAATACACACCCTTGTATGTATAATATCCTAGGTATAGTATATATGCTTAATCAGGAATTGGCTATGGAGATGAAAAAATATATTATTCCCCTACAAACTAACAATTTATAACGTTTTTTACGAATATGCAATATAAACGGTTAAACAAATTGGGGGATTAATACTGATGAAGGTATATATATTCTACAGTAATAACCATTTAAAAATAGAGCTTATAGTAGCAAAATCCCTAAATTTTCACTGGTTAATCAATTATGTGTCTTTAATTGCTGCTGAAACTTTTGATATGCCTCATTAATTGCTTGCATGGCAGTTTTAGCACTTACAGAACTGTTAATATCAGGATGATATAATCTGGCTAATCTCAGATAGGCAAGTTTTACGTCTTGAGGATGAGTTTTGGGTTCTACGCCTAAAATTTCCCACCATTCCCCTGTTAAGGATAAATTATCACTGCTTTGAACTTGTCGCCAAATTTTGATAGTTCCACCTTTTCCGCCACTAATCAACATTTTACCATCAGCGCTAAAAGCTAGGGGACTAAACCCAGAAAGAGTTTCTAATAATTCCCCAGTTTCGATATTCCAAAGATTGATAATTCCATCTTGACTACTACTAGCAATAATTTTACCATCTGGGTGAATAGCAATAGCAGAAATAGCCGTTGAGTGTCCTTTGAGAGTGTGACGTAATTCCCCAGTCTGGAGTTTCCATAATTTAATTTTATTATCTGAACTTCCACTAATCAGAGTTTGATTATCGGGAGTAATTGCTAGTGTGTTTACTGTTGCTAAATGCTGATTAATAATATAACAGTTTTCCCCAGTTTGTAAATTCCAAATTCTGATAGTTTTATCAACACTACCACTAACAAGAGTTGTAGAATCAGGACTAATAGCAACAGCTAAAACTGCATCCGTATGTCCATTTAAAGTGCGTTTAATTGTTCCCCTGTAGCTTTCCCAAATTCTGATAGTTTTATCCGTACTAGCACTAACAACAATATTACCATTAGGACTGTAAACAAGTGCATTGACAAACCCATTATGACTATAGGGAGAACTTAAATAAGAGAATGTGCGGTTATATTTTTTTGTTTCTAATTCCCAACTACTAATTTTCCGATCTACACTACCACTAATTATCTGTTTTCCGTCGGGACTAACAGCGACAGATAAAACAGCTTCAGCTTGTCCAGAAAAAGTATAAAGGCATTTTCCTGTTTGCAAATTCCATAAATTAACTTGTCTGTCATTGCTACCACTAACTAACGTTTTGTTATCAGGATGAATAGCTACAGCATTAACTGTGGCTGTGTGTCCCTTCAGAGTTTTTACACATTGCCAAATTCCTGTTATTTGAGGTATTATGTTTAATATTTTTGGTTCAAACTTTGGAGGCTCAATATTTATTTTATCCTTTAATTCTTTTAACTCCTCCGCAACTTCTAAAGCTGTGAATTTGGCATTAAGATCATCACCAGATAACTCTAGTAATGCTTCAAAATAATAATCATTTTGTAAAACTTTTGTTTCCATGCGTTCAAAAAGCTGCACAGGAGTTTCTTTAAATTCAGAATCATCTAATAATTTAGCCACACCATAAGCAGCAAGTCCTAAAACCGCACCAATTCCCGCCATTGGTACTGTACCAATACCAAAAGCTAAACCAATTTTAGGCGCAACAAATCCTATTCCACCAACAACACTGGAAACGCCAACACCACCAACAGCACCTATTCCCATTGCACCATAAGCTGCTGTATCTCCTTCCGTGATTCCTTGAAAAGCGCCATAAGCAGCAGCACCAATAACAGCACCCGCAGCGGTTACAGAAGCAGCACCTATTCCCACACCACCAAAGCTTCCAGCTATTCCAATTCCGCCGATTGTGGAGGAGATACCCGCACCTGTTAATGTTCCGGTGGTGATGAATGCTGCACCTGTTTGGGATGTTGGTTTCATGGGATTTTTCGGTTAATGAACCAAATATTGATTTTGTTTCGCGCAATCTCTCTTAGAGATCCCGCAGGGTAGATACAAAGAAGCAAAGAGGCAAAGGAAGAAAGAGATGTATTTAGACAATAATCCGTGCATGGAGAATATTATTATGTTACTATTATAAATAGAGTATTTGAGGATTTTTATGTAAAATTATTTTTTAGTGAAAAATTACTAACTCTCAAGTTTTAATTTGAAAATGGAGGTCAAGTAAAATATTATGAGTAAAACATTAACAATTCAGTTATCAGATGAGCTAGAAGAAAAGTTATTAATTCAATCTAAAAAGCTCAATTTATCTTTAGAGGAATTAATTTTACAATCACTAGCTAAATCAATAAAATTGATAGATAGCTATGAAGATGATCCTATTTTACCTTTATTGGGTACATTAAGATTTGAAAATTCTGATGTTGGGGAGAATCATGATCATTATCTCACGGAAAATTTACAACAGGAGTTAAAAATTGATATAGCAGCTTGGGATTTACTGAAAACAAGGGAGGATAAAACTTGGTCGTTGGTAGATAGTACATCTTTTATAGTTATGAAAAAGTTTGATATTCAAGAAGCATTAACTACAGATCATCATTTTGAACAAGCTGGTTATATTCGGTTATTGAAATAATATAAATTTGAATGAAAATTGATATTTATTTATTCTGTTTTAACAGACTTTTGCTATGAGACTGAGAATTAATTCTCAGGCGGTTTTGTGGGATAATGGAAGATGTATATTAAAAGCAAAATACCCTCGATAAATTAACCGAAGGTTTATTAATTTAATTCGCGTTTTCCAAAATTGTACGAACTACAGCAAATAAGAAAGTGCTAATTTGCATTTTGACTTTGATTATCGCTGAAATGATGCCACAACTGATATGCACCATATCCACCTGCCGCTGCTACTGCTACAGGAACTAAAACTGGTGATGAGACAGCAGTTCCAGCAGCCACCCCTAACCCAGCTAAAGCCGTTGTTATTTCCCCAATAGTAGCAGCCCCGGTTGCAGCTAAAGTTGCTAAAGTTGCTGTATCTCCAGTAGCCATAAGTGTTACTGCGCTACCAGAAACTACACCAGCTGCAAATGGAACGATATTACCGCAGTCTGAGGTACATTCGATTTTTACTACATTATTATCTGCACTAGCTGTAGATGGGAAAATAGTTATAGTGCTTACTAAAATTAGTAGTGTAGCTAGGCTCACTGATACTAGTCTCTTAGTATTTTGGAGTATTTGCTGCATCTAAATTCCTTCATGTATCAAAAATTGACAGTCTCTATTTAAGACACATTCAGTCTAAGCGATATTATCCTCTACCGGTAATGTTGTAATTACTTAATTATTTCTTAATAAATTTAAATTTTCTGTAATTTCCAGGCAAAAATCTAAGTAGCGATTATAAAGACTTTGCGAGAAAAAAACCTCTTATTCAACTCAAACCGTCAACTTCACAACCCCTAACGGTAAGGTAATAAAAGCCATATTTAGTAAAAATAAACAAAATAGATGACATCCATAGAATCCCACAAAAAAGCCAAAGCCCTCAAACCCGGAAGCGTGCGCCCCGCCAAAGAACTTTGTAGCGAATGCGGACTATGCGACACCTACTATATCCACTACGTCAAAGAAGCGTGCGCCTTCATTACCCAAAGAATAGACGAACTAGAAACCACTACCCATAACCGCCCCCGTAACCTCGAAGACGAAAACGAACTTTACTTTGGAGTTCATCAAGAAATGATTTCCGCCAGAAAACAAGAACCTATAGAAGGCGCACAATGGACAGGAATAGTTAGCAGTATAGCTATAGAAATGCTTAATCGCGGCTTAGTTGAAGGCGTAGTCTGCGTGCAAAACACCAAAGAAGACCGCTTTCAACCTATGCCCATTATCGCCCGCACACCCGAAGAAATACTAGCAGCAAAAGTAAATAAACCTACCCTATCCCCCAACCTATCCGTATTAGAACAGATAGAAAAATCAGGAATGAAACGGTTATTAGTCATCGGTGTAGGTTGTCAAATCCAAGCATTACGCGCCGTAGAGAAAAAACTCGGACTAGAAAAACTCTATGTACTCGGAACACCATGCGTAGATAACGTTACCCGCGCCGGACTGCAAAAATTCCTAGAAACCACCAGCAGATCCCCCGAAACAGTTGTCAGTTACGAATTTATGCAAGACTTCCGGGTACATTTTAAACACGAAGACGGTTCAGAAGAAACAGTACCCTTCTTTGGCTTAAAAACCAACGTCCTCAAAGACATCTTTGCCCCATCTTGTATGAGTTGCTTCGATTACGTCAACTCCCTAGCGGATATCGTCGTTGGGTATATGGGCGCACCCTACCAATGGCAATGGATAGTAGTTAGAAACGATACAGGCAAAGAAATGTTAGAACTCGTCAAAGACCAACTGCACACCCAGCCAGTTATGTCCCAAGGAAACCGCAAACCCGCCGTACAGCAAAGCATCCCAGCTTACGATCAAGCAGTTACCTTACCCATGTGGGCGGCGAAATTAATGGGAGTCGTGATAGATAAAATCGGACCCAAAGGACTGGAATACGCGAGATTTTCCATAGATTCCCACTTTGCGAGAAATTACTTATATGTGAAGCGGAATCATCCTGAGAAGTTAGCAGCGCACGTACCGGAGTTTGCAAAGCAGATAGTGGGACAGTATAAGTTACCGGAATAAAGTCTCACGCAAAGGCGCAAAGACGCAAAGGTAAGAAGCGTCTTTGTCCTGATTTTATAAGTTGTTGGCAATGCGGGAGATTCCATCCTTGATGAGGAATGATCCAAAGTTGATGAGTAAACCAAGGCGTTTATCAGCAAGACGAAGGTAAGTTAGTAGTTGCTTTTTATGCACTGGGTGAACGGTTTCTACAGACTTAAGTTCGATAATGACTTTGTTTTCAACTATTAAATCAGCCCGAAAACCTACCTCCAGATGAACATCTTCATAAACTACAGGTATGGGTTGCTCCGCTTTCACCTGCAATCCTCGCTTCCGTAACTCATATTCTAAAACAGACTGATAAACAGATTCCAACAAACCTGGTCCCAACTTCGTATGAATTTTATACGCAGCATCAACAACCTCCCTTGCAATCTCATTCTCATTCATCTTCTTACCTTTGCGCCTTTGCGCCTTTGCGTGAGGATTATTCTATATTTATCACCGCCTCAATAGCCGCTTGTAAAGCAATAGATACATGAGTCCAATGAGTCCCTCCTTGGCAATAAACCACATAAGGTTCTCTCAATGGACCATCTGCCGATAACTCCAAGGTACTCCCTTCTATAAATGTCCCCCCAGCCATGACTACTTGGCTTTCGTAGCCGGGCATATCATCGGGTATGGGGTCGAGATAAGAACCTATGGGTGAAGACTGTTGAATGGCTTTACAGAAGGCGATTAGCTTTTTAGCAGAACCCAATTTAATCGCTTGGATCACATCCCCTCTCGGTGCTAAGGGTGCAGGGTTAACCGGATATCCGAGTTTGTCAAATACATAACCTGTGAGGTAAGTACCTTTCATGGCTTCACCTACCATCTGCGGTGCTAAAAATAATCCTTGGAATAAAAGGCGATTTTGGTCAAAGGTAGCACCCCCAGCACTACCAATACCAGGTGCTGTGAGGCGACAAGCAGCCGCTTCTACTAAGTCAGCCCGACCGGCTATGTAACCACCGGCACTAACTATTGTCCCCCCAGGATTTTTAATCAGTGACCCTGCCATTAAGTCAGCACCTACGGCTGTGGGTTCTTGGGTTTCTATGAATTCGCCGTAGCAGTTGTCTACAAAGCAAATGGTGTTGGGATTTTGCTGTTTGACTATGTGGACAATTTTTTCAATGTCCCCAATCGACAAGCTCGGCCGCCAAGAATAACCGCAGGAACGCTGAATTAACACTAACCTAGTATTATCAGTAATGCTAGTGTTTAATGTTTGCCAATCTACTGTTCCTTGAGAACTTAACTCCAATTGTCGATAATTTATGCCAAAATCAATAAGGGAACCTTGGCCTTGTCCTCGCAAGCCAATCACCTCTTCTAGCGTATCGTAGGGAGAACCAACCACTGCTAACATCTCATCCCCAGGACGGAGTACACCAAACAGCGCACAGGCGATCGCATGAGTTCCCGAAACAAACTGCACTCGCACCACCGCAGCCTCGGCAGCCATCACTTCGGCAAATACTTTATCTAAGGTTTCTCTTCCTAAATCATCGTGTCCGTAGCCACTTACGCCTGCGAAATGGTGTGCGCCTACTCGGTGATGACGAAAGGCATCTAATACTCGTTTAAGATTATGCTTGACCTGAGCGTCAATACCAGAAAAAATCTCTAATAGTGCCTGTTCTGCTTGCCGCAGCTGTTGTAAGCTGTTCATCGTTTCTTCATCCAAAAAATTAAAATATACATATGCGGATTTTAGGATCGCGCAGATTAGGCTGAACAATTTCTATTCAGGTTACTGCATGACAATTGCTACTTCTAAACCTCAAGTTAACTGGGTTAACACCCTATTTTTCGTTGCACTGCACGTCGGCGCTCTGTTCGTTTTGGTTCCTAGTAACTTTAGCTGGAACGCCGTTGGTGTGGCATTATTACTCTACTGGGTGACTGGTGGTTTAGGCATTACCCTGGGATATCACCGTCTTGTGACCCACCGCAGTTTTCAAACTCCCAAATGGTTAGAGTATGTCCTAGTTATTTTTGGGACATTCTCCTGTGAGGGAGGACCGATTGAGTGGGTAGGTACACACCGTATCCATCACTTGCACTCGGATACAGACAAAGATCCCCATGATTCAAATAAAGGTTTCTGGTGGAGCCACATGGGCTGGATGATTCATTTCGCTCCGGCTCACGATCAAGTTCCCCGTTTCACTAAAGACATTATCGATGACCCAGTTTATCAGTTTTTACAGAAAAATTTCATTTTCTTACAAATTGGTTTGGGTTTAGCACTATTTTTCTTAGGCGGCTGGTCTTTTGTGGTTTGGGGAATTTTCTTTCGGATTATCTGGGTTTATCACTGTACCTGGTTGGTTAACAGTGCTACCCATAAATTTGGCTATCGCAGTCATGAATCTGGTGATAGATCCACTAACTGCTGGTGGGTAGCTCTACTAGTATTTGGTGAAGGTTGGCACAATAACCACCACGCCTTTCAATACTCAGCCCGTCATGGCTTAGAATGGTGGGAAATTGATATGACTTGGATGACAATTCAATTACTGCAATTACTGGGCCTAGCTACAAATGTAAAGCTGGCAGACAGACAGCAGTAACCCCATACTATTAAATAGTCACATAGTCAATAGTCATACGGTCAATTATTTATTGACTGGCGATTATTGACTGTTGACTTGTGGAGATTAATTTATTTTCTCTAGTGACTACAAAATTTTTTTCTCATTTCGGAAATTTTTAGCAAATTTTTTTTGTCCGTGCGTTACGGTAACTTAGCTTGCTATAATCCGAAGAATTAATGTTACAAAACTTTGCGACTAGTTACTTTTTAGTGACTGTGTAGGGGGATTTTGTTCTTTTTCAGGTATTCATGACTACAACAATTAACAGCCAAATCAATAACGTCTCTACAGACTTTGGTAATTCCCAACTGAAACTGAAAGATATTATCAAGAGTCTGCCAAAAGAATGTTTTCAGAAAAATCGTCGCAAAGCTTGGACACAAGCCATACTTAGCCTTTTCATGGCTGGCTTAGGCTACTTCTTTCTAGCAATTTCTCCTTGGTTCCTCTTACCTCTAGCCTGGATTTTTACAGGAACTGCTTTAACAGGTTTTTTTGTAATTGGACATGACTGTGGTCATCGTTCATTTGCTAAACGTCGTTGGGTAAATGACTTAGTGGGGCATTTCTTTATGATGCCTTTAATTTATCCATTCCATAGTTGGCGCATTAAACATAATTATCATCATAAACATACAAACAAGCTGGATGAAGATAATGCTTGGCATCCTATCAGACCTGAAGTTTTTGAAAGTTGGGATAAAACTAGACAGTCTGCGTTTGTATTGTTTATGGAGAAACGCCTTTGGTGGGTAGGTTCTATTGGACATTGGGCAGTTGTACATTTTGATGCCCGAAAATTCCAACCAAAAGACCAATCTAGCGTCAAGCTTTCTGTAACTGTGGTTTTGCTATTTGCCGCTATTGTTTTCCCCACACTCATTGCGACAACTGGTATTTGGGGATTTATCAAATTCTGGTTTATACCCTGGATGGTTTACCACTTCTGGATGAGTACATTCACAATCGTTCACCATACTGCTTCGGACGTTCCCTTCACAACAGCTAATAAGTGGAATGAAGCTTTAGCGCAACTATCTGGAACAATTCACTGCGATTATCCTCGGTGGGTAGAAATTCTGTGCCACGATATCAACGTTCACGTTCCCCATCATATTTCTACTGCTATTCCTTCTTATAATTTGCGCTTGGCTTACAGCAGCATTAAAGAAAATTGGAGTAGCTATCTACATGATGAGTGTGAGTTTTCTTGGTCTTTAATGAAGAAAATTACTGACGAATGTCAACTCTACACAAATGAAGTTGGCTATAAGACTTTCGCTGAACATTACGCAGAGCAGTAAATTCAGGGTGCAGGATGAAAGTATGAATGTCTGCCGAAATTTTTAGCATCTTGACTTTTATCCTTGTTTAATTAGTACTGGCAATTATCTATACCGAAATATTGCTAGGATATTTACTAATTTTTTCCTTGATTGAGCTTTGTGAGTTGTCACAGATTTTCCTAACTGTGCATTGCAGAGGTGAGATTACTTACCTCTAAAATAACTTCTAATTTACAACCGATAATCAAATCCAGTGCAACTAGATACAATCAATTTCAACCAATCAAATAGTTCTGAATCCTCTCAGGAAACAACTAAGTTACCCTTTACTCTTCAGGATTTAAAAGCTGCAATTCCTGCTGAGTGTTTTCAGCCTAGTGTGATCAAATCACTCTATTATTTTTTTCGTGACATCTTGATTATTGGTCTGCTTTATGCGGTTGCTAATTATCTAGATTCTTGGTATTTTTGGCCAATTTTCTGGGTCATGCAAGGAACCATGTTTTGGGCTTTGTTTGTAGTTGGTCATGACTGCGGACACCAATCTTTTTCTAAGCATAAATGGTTGAATGATTTAGTTGGTCATCTTTCCCATACTCCCATTTTAGTTCCTTATCATGGTTGGCGAATTAGCCACAGAACTCACCACAAAAATACTGGTAGTTTGGAGAATGATGAAAGCTGGTATCCTATATCTGAATCAGAATACAATGCGATGCCTTTATTACAAAAAATAGGGCGTTTTTATGTATTCTTGTTGGCTTATCCAGTGTATTTGTTTAAGCGTTCTCCCGGTAAAGAAGGCTCTCACTTTTCACCGAGTAGCCCGCTTTTCAAGCCTTCGGAAAAATGGGATATCATTACTAGCACCACACTCTGGATTGGCTTTGTAGGTTTGTTAGGTTTCCTCACTTACCAATGGGGTTGGATGTGGTTGTTAAAATACTATGCAGGTCCATACATTGGGTTTATCATTTGGTTGGATTTGGTGACATTTTTACACCACACTGAGCCGGGAATTCCCTGGTATCGTGGGGAAGAATGGACTTTCCTAAAAGGTGCAATTTCTAGTGTTGATAGAGATTACGGTTTTATCAATCATATCCATCACGATATCGGTACTCATGTTGCTCACCATATCTTCCTGAATATGCCTCACTACAATTTGCTAAAGGCAACTGCGGCGATTAAGCCTATTATGGGTGAGTATTTCCACGAATCTAAAGAGCCTGTTTGGAAGTCTTTATGGCGTTCAGCTGTCAGCTGTCATTTTGTCCCAGATACGGGAAGCAAGGTTTATTACACTTCACATAATAAGTAAATTGTCCTGCAATTGCTCCGCAGACTAAAATTGTGGGGCTATATAAACAGAGTCCGCGCAGGCGGACTTTTTTTGTGGCAAATCGTCTACTTTACAGCGATTTTCAGCTAAATGAACCACATCTTTATATCTCACGCAAAGGCGCAAAGGCGCAAAGGAAGAAAGAAATACAGATATCAGCGTGTGGTCTAAATACATGAAAACTACTTTAAATGTTGAAATCTGGGAATTCTTTTATTTATTCACTACCAATAGCTGAGAATTTTTTAATCTATCTAACCACTTTTCTAAATAAACTCTGTTTGCTTTTTCTTCTTCTAAATCTTGAGTATCTAGCGGATAAGGTAACAATCCTAAAATCGCTGCTGTAGTTACGCAAAACATCGACTTTTGAAAACTCATACAAATTTGTACCCGCAAATCATCTTCACCCCGACGACTGCGACGATAAATATTATGTAAATATTCTGGCAAATAATGGCGCATATCCTGCATTAACAAAGTGGGAGGAATACCTGCACCACCAATAGGTAAAGGATCTGCGTATAATGCACCATACTCAAATCGAGATTGATCTGGTGGAATTTGATATGCTTGGGCATTGTAGGACACTACACCCATGAAAGGAGTTCCTCGGAAAAAAATAGCTTCTACATAAGGTATTGCTGTATCGGCAAGAAAAGTTAAGCCAGCTGATTTAGGAATAATGTCATAGACTTGATCCTTTATTTTGACAGCATAAGTAATTGGTTTAAATGCATCTGCTACCAAAGCTGTTTTAATGTGATCTACAACTTGGGGAATTGATGTAATTTCGCCTTGATCGTAACGATCTGATAAGCTCAGAAACATATCTGCCATCACTCGCCAAAATTGACCCAAACCAGTGTAATAAGCAGAGACGCGCAACTGTTCTATTAAAAAGTCTGGAAACAGTTGATTAAGTCCCTGCATTAAGGGATCATTTTTCAATTTAGCAGTAATCACAGCTTTGGCTAATTCTTGAAATTCTTTTGTATCTAAATATGCATCTAGTCCACCGCCACCATGCCACATCATGGTTTTCATGCAATATTCAGCATATTCAAAGTTAATTCTGTCATGCCACCAGTGATGAAGTAATTTTGAGAAAGAAACCTCGCCATTAAAGTATTTAAAAAAGGGAAAAATTACTAAGAACTGATTTTCAGCTATGTATATGAGGTTTTGGGAATAAGCATCTAAAACTACACCATAGCTTTTGAGAATTCCCACTACTTCTAAAACATTTTCTGGAGTATCTTTAAGTAATGCTTCTCCAGTTTCTAAACGTTTAACATATTCTGATAAAAGGTGATTGACAGGTTTTTTTTTAACATTAAGCATTACTCTTTCTCCAGACAATTAAAAATAAATAAGGTTGAGGGATAGGAAATCACAGATGAGGTTGTAGTAGAGGTTCAGCATGACTACAAACCTCACACTTTTTAAGTTTTCCCTGGTTTATCTACTGACACAGTTGCAACTAGGTTTGGTGTGTTTACCATTGCTGTGATTGTAGGTTCAGTCCAATGCACTAACCAAGAGGGTTGGATACCGAAAATGACGATTAATAGAGCTAGGATAAGTGCAGGAATGCGATCGCTCCAATATACTCTGGGTAAGTTGCTCACTTGTGCAGATAAGCGTCCAAAAAAAGCACGGTTGAGGAGAATTAAGAAGTAAACCGCAGTTAAACCTGTACCTAGCATTGATATCAATGTTTGGATGGGGAAAACGGCTAAACTACCCCGGAAAATGATGAATTCGGAAATAAAACCCACCATTCCTGGTATACCAGCGCTGGCCATAACTCCTAAAACCATCAAAGTACCAATCACAGGCATTCCCCGTTCTGGGTTTAGCAGCCCGCGAAGCACATCTAAATCACGGCTACCTGCTTTTTTATATACAACTCCCACCAGCAGAAACATCAGGGCGGAAATTAAGCCGTGACTAACCATTTGCATGACAGCACCTAATACACTTACAGGTGTGGCGGCGGCGGCGGCTAACAAAATGTAGCCCATATGTCCGATAGAACTATAAGCTACCATTTTTTTCATATCTGTTTGCGCGATCGCACAAGATGCACCAAACAGCACACTAATCACTGCCCATGTTGCCAACCAAGGGGCTAGATATGCCCAAGCTTCAGGTAACAAGTTCATCCCAAACCGCAATAAACCGTAAGTTCCTAATTTCAACAATACTCCAGCTAACAGGACAGAAATTGGTGTGGAAGCTTCGACGTGGGCATCTGGTAACCAAGTATGAAAGGGAACAAGGGGGATTTTAATGCCAAAACCCACCAAAATTCCTACTAGTAGCAACAGTTGTGTGGCCAAAGGTAGATTTTGGGCGTTCAAAGTTGCTAGTCCAAAACTCGGAGAACCACTCAGCCAAACCATTCCCAAGAAACTGGCTAAAATCAAGATGGCGGAAACAGCAGTATAAATCAGAAATTTAGTCGCTGCATAACCGCGTCTTTCACCACCCCAAATTGCAATTAGCAGATAGAGGGGAATCAGTTCCAATTCGTAAAATATGAAAAATAACAATAAATCCTGTGATAAAAAGGCTCCAATTACCCCAACACTTAACAGTAGGATTAAGGAATAATAAAATCTAGGACGTTGAAGAGATTCATCGCTGCTATAGATGGCAATGCAGGTTAAAAGTCCATTTAATAATAGCAATGGCAATGATAAACCATCTATTCCTAAATTATAGTTTAAACCTAAAGCATCTACCCAAGGAAGTGACTCAGCAAACTGTTGTCCAACTTCCCCAGGATTAAACTGAATCGCTAGAAAAATTGTCCATAAGAAAGAGATCACGGCACAGCCTAAAGCCAAGCTGCGGGAAAGTTTCCCACTCATAGTAGCAGGATAAAAAGCTATTAATGTTGCACCCAGCAACGGCAGAAAAATCAACGTACTTAGCATAAGCAAGTGTTAGGAAGATGGGGAGGTGGGAAGATGGGGAGGTGGGAAGAGAGGGAGAGGAGGAAAATTATAATTACCTCCAACAAGACTGCCTCCAGCCTCCTAAAAAGGTAATTTATCGAATAAACCTAATGACAAACTGATGACAAAGCCCAGGAAGCTAATTACTACCAAGATGGTCAACATATAGCCTTGAGATTGACCAGAAATGCTGTACTTTAAACTTTGTCCGCTAAAAATTGCCGCAAAGCCCACTAAGTTTACCAGACCATCTACTAAATAGCGATCGCTCCACGCAGAAATCCTGGATAATAAACCTACTGCACTGACAATGGTGAGGCGATAAACTCGGTCAATGTAAAAGTCATAACCTAATAAGTCTTGGATAAATCTCCAAGCCAGAATTCTTGATCTTGACCAAGCTTTGTGCAGATAAATTGTCGAACCAATACCCACACCCAAGAAGGTAGAAGCTAGTAAAGACAATAATATATACCAATCAATACTTTCCCAGCTAGGTAGTAAATACCATTGCTGTAGCATCAGAGGTAATAGTAGTGTCAATATAGTCAATGTCACCATAGGGAAGGCCATTTGCCAACCAACTTCTGGGGCGCGGCGGGTTTTCGGCTGTGGTGTTCCCCAAAAGACTAAGCGAAAGATTCTAGTTAAATTCAATGCTGTCAAGCCATTGACTAACACTAAAACCACAATTACCCAAGGGCTAACTTTCACTAAGCCATCAGCCCATCCTAACATTGCCCAAAAGCTTCCCAGTGGTAGCAGTGTCACCATTCCTGCTGAACCGACAACAAAGGCAGTGGTAGTAGCTGGCATTCGTGACCACAGACCCCCCATTTCTGTCAAGTCTTGACTTTGGGTGGTATATATGATCGAACCAGAACTCATAAATAATAATGCTTTAGCGATCGCATGGGTTAACAGTAACATGAGAGCCACGCCCCCTTGTTCTAAGCCCACAGCTAAAAACACCAATCCCATATAGGCACTGGTTGAGTGAGATAAAGCCCGTTTAATATCAATTTGGGCAATCGATACCAATGTTGCACCCAGCGCTGTCACCGTACCCATAACTACCAAGGCATTCAGTGCCACTGGCGATAGTGCTAACAATGGTTGAATCTTGTATAACACATAAGCCCCACCACCTACCACTAATGAGTTACGCATTACCGACGCTGGGTTAGGTCCTTCCATGGCCTCATCTAACCACAGGTGCAGGGGAAATTGAGCGCATTTACCCGCAGGCCCTGCTATCAAAGCCACACCTAACAAAGTTGATGTTAATGGATTTAACTCAGCCGTTTGCGCCCACTCATACAAATCGGAAAAGTTTAAACTACCTGCTAAGGTGGAAAGTGTGACCACAGCCATTAGCAGTAATAAATCTCCCACCCGCTTTGTTAAAAAAGCATCTCGCGCTGCTGTGACTACCAATGGTTGAGCATACCAAAATCCCACCAGTAAGTAAGTGGAAAGGGTCAGGACTTCTAGTAGGGCATAACTAAGGAACAAAGAATCGCTAATCGCTAAACCACTCAGTGCGGCTTCAAAAAATCCTAGCAGACCAAAAAAGCGTGCTAACGACCAGTCTTTTTCCATGTAACCCAGGGCATAAATTTGGGCTAACAGACTTAATCCTGTAATTAAAACTATTGCCCCTATACTGACTGGTGAGAGTTCCAACGCAAATGATAAATTGAAATCCGCAGCTTGAAACCAATTAACTACCAAGATTACTGGATCTCTCTCCCATATACCGTTAAATACAAATAAGCTATGGAAAAAAGCCAAAATCGTCGTCAACAAGTTGAAGTAAGCCGCAGGTCTTGGTCCTGTACGTTGAATTATTCCCATTCCCCACGGCAAGGTTAAAATTGCACCTAATAAGCTATAAAAAGGCACAAACCAACTTGTAAAATAGAGAAACTCATTCATTTAGATTTTCCTTGACCACTCAACCTTTAGTTTTTTAAACAGCCTTAAAACCATCATTCGCTTAAAAAAAATTAATTTTGGTAAAATCAAGTTTTTCTTAACTATTTTTCCCATAAACTTAAATGAGCATTTTTACTTTAGCCTCCGTTATTAAATGACAATTAAATATAAGTTTGCATATTTAAATGCATTTATATGTCTACAGAAATTATCTGGTTGTAAATTTGTATTTATACTCTGAACAAAGAAGTTTATAGGATATATTAAAAAAAATTATATATCTTTTAATTAATCTATGTACAGATAGCAAAACATGAAAAAAGACCGAGACAGTATATTATACAGCCTCTGGATGCCCCTGATCCAATAGGATTAGTGCTGGTTATGAATGTTATTTTCTAAATGTAATAAAGAAATTATAAAGCATAAGCGTCCCCTCTAGGAATCCGTGAACTTTAATCTTCTGAGGGAGGCTATTAAGTTTTGTTAAGTTTTCTAAAAGTTTTTTATTACAAACTATTATAGTAATTTATGTTGCCAGGGATGCCAAGGTTTCCTATGCTTAATTTTAGAAGTGTTTTCTTCTCTCAAGATGAGCATCCCCGTCAAAAATTTCAACCCGTAGTACAGATCGAATTAAATTTTTAGGAGTTCTGCGATGCCAATTGCAGTTGGAATGATTGAAACGAAAGGCTTTCCGGCAGTAGTAGAAGCTGCTGATGCGATGGTGAAAGCAGCCCGTGTAACTCTGGTAGGATATGAAAAGATCGGTAGCGCTCGTGTTACCGTGATTGTTCGGGGAGATGTATCTGAAGTGCAAGCTTCAGTAGCGGCTGGTGTTGAAGCAGCTAGAAGAGTCAACGGTGGTGAAGTGTTATCCACACACATCATTGCCCGTCCCCACGAAAACCTAGAATATGTCTTACCGATTCGGTATACAGAAGCAGTAGAACAGTTCCGGACTTAAAAACTGTTTAAACAAAGTGATTAACGGGGTTGCTTGCTTGAGTGGAAATTTTTGCCAGGTCTGAACAAGACCAGCGTGGCGCAAGCCATAAACTTAATTTAAGGACGAAAACTAATGTCAATTGCAGTGGGAATGGTTGAAACGCTGGGCTTTCCAGCAGTAGTAGAAGCTGCTGATGCGATGGTGAAAGCCGCTCGCGTTACCTTGGTAGGATACGAAAAAATCGGTAGCGGTAGAGTGACAGTCATCGTTCGGGGCGACGTTTCCGAAGTACAAGCTTCAGTAGCAGCAGGAATTGAAAATGTTAAGCGAGTTAATGGTGGACAAGTGCTGTCTACTCATATCATTGCTCGTCCTCATGAAAACTTGGAATACGTCCTACCAATTCGTTATACCGAAGATGTAGAACAATTCCGGGAAGGTGTAAACGCAATTCGTCCTTTCGGTAGAAGACCGTAATTTATAATGCAAATTGCCAAAGTTCGTGGCACAGTAGTCAGCACGCAAAAAGATCCAAGTCTTAGAGGTGTCAAACTACTGCTGTTGCAATTAGTAGATGAAGACGGAAACCTCCTGCCAGAATACGAGGTAGCAGCCGATAGTGTAGGCGCAGGAGTGGAAGAGTGGGTACTGGTCAGTCGTAACGGTGCCGCTCGTCAAGTTCTAGGCAATGAACAACGTCCGTTAGATGCAGCAGTAGTGGCGATAATAGACACCATTCATGTTGAAGATCGCCTCATCTACAGCAAAAAAGAACAATATAGATAGTCACCCCTGAAGGGGAATTCAAAATTCAAAATTCAAAATTGATTCACTTTTTTGAACGCTGAATTTTGAATGGGAGCGTAGCGACCGGCTACTAACAAAAAGCTTAATTCAGGAGGAATGTCTCAATGGTAGTCCGCAGCACGGCGGCCCCCCCAACCCCGTGGTCAAGGAGTTTAGCTGAACCCAAAATCCATGAAACTGCATTTGTACACTCTTCTGCCAACATTATTGGGGATGTGTTGATAGGTGCAAATGTCATCATTGCTCCAGGGATTTCCATCAGAGCCGATGAAGGGACACCTTTTTATATTGGTGAAAACACTAATATTCAAGATGGTGTCGTCATTCATGGTTTGGAGCAAGGTCGAGTAATTGGTGATGATCAACAAGAATACTCGGTCTGGGTTGGTGAAGATGCTTCTATTACCCACATGGCTCTAATTCATGGGCCAGCTTATGTAGGGGATCACTCCTTTATTGGCTTTCGCTCTACGGTATTTAATGCCAAGGTGGGTGCAGGTTGCATTGTGATGATGCACGCTTTAATTCAAGATGTAGAAATCCCCCCAGGTAAATATGTCCCTTCGGGAGCGATAATTACTACCCAGCAGCAAGCTGACCGATTACCAGATGTACAAGCTCAAGATCAGCAGTTTGCTCATCATGTAGTCGGTATTAATCAGGCATTGCGGGCTGGTTATCGCTGTGCTGCGGATAGCAAGTGTATTGCACCCATTCGGGATGAACTTAATCTTTCTGGGGCTAAATCTTATACAAGTATTGTTGTTGAAGAATTGGAAAGGAGTAGTGAAGTGGCGAGCAATAGCTTGGGTGCAGAAACGGTAGATCAGTTGCGTTATCTACTACAACAAGGGTATAAAATCGGTTCAGAACACGTTGATCAAAGACGGTTCCGCACAGGTTCATGGCAAAGCTGTCAGCCCATTGAAACCAGGTCTTTAGAAGCAGCGATCGCAGCTTTAGAAAGTTGTCTAGTAGACCACAGTGGCGAGTATGTCCGTCTGTTCGGGATTGACAATGGTAGACGGAGAGTATTAGAAACCATCATCCAACGTCCAGATGGTGTAGTTGCGACTACATCCACCTTTAAGCCATCTGCGGCTCCCAGCAATGGCAGCTACAACGGCAATGGTAATGGTAATGGCACCAGTAGCAGTAAACTCAGCGCCGAAACAGTAGACCAGATCCGTCAACTTTTAGCAGGCGGTTACAAAATCGGTACAGAACACGTAGATGAGCGCCGGTTCCGCACAGGTTCTTGGAACAGTTGTAAGCCCATAGAAACAACTTCTGCCAAAGAAGTGGTTTCCGCCTTAGAAGAGTGTATAGACAGCCATCAAGGCGAGTATGTGCGGTTGATTGGGATTGACCCCAAAGCCAAACGCCGGGTACTAGAAAGCATTATCCAACGTCCAAATGGTCAAGTAGCCTCATCTGGTAGCACCAAATCATTTGCAAGTGCATCTTCTGGATCTGCAACTGCAACTGCAACAGTTACCAGCACTCGGTTGAGCGTAGAAGTAATAGATCAACTGCGGCAATTATTGGCTGGTGGATTTAAAATTAGCCTAGAACACGTAGACCAACGCCGTTTCCGTACAGGTACTTGGGCTAGTTGCGGTCAAATTCAGGCTCAATCTGAACGAGATGCGATCGCAGCTTTGGAAGCACATCTCTCTGAATATCCAGGAGAATATGTGCGCTTAATTGGTATTGATGCCACAGCCAAGCGCCGGGTATTGGAAGCAATTATCCAACGTCCATAATAATTAGGGAACAGGTAACAGGTAACACAATTTTGGATTTTAGATTTTAGATTTTAGATTGACCCCAGCAGTCAAGTCGGGGGCTTCTCTACGAGACACTATCGCGTTCAGACCTGTTTGGATTTTGAATCTTCAATCCAAAATTCAAAATTTAAAATCTAAAATTCGGTGATTGTTAATTTTCTCCCCACCTCCCTACTTCATAATTATTCTCAATACTCATTTTTCCGGCTTCCAAGGTGACAAATACCATGTCTGTGCCGCTGCTACGCCTGGGCAACAGTTTTGATTCTCACATTAGTGGTGAGGTGAATATTCATCCCAGTGCGGTATTAGCACCAGGGGTAATCATTCAAGCAGCTGCCAACAGCAAAATTATTATCGGACCTGGTGTCTGTATTGGCATGGGGTCAATTCTCCAAGTCAATGAAGGTATTCTAGAAATAGAAGCAGGAGTGAACCTGGGAGCCGGTTTTTTGATGGTTGGGGAAGGTAAAATTGGCACTAATGCTTGTATTGGTGCAGCAACAACAGTATTCAACTGTTCTGTCGCATCGGGAGAAGTAGTTCCACCCGGTTCTCTTTTGGGAGACAATAGTCGTCAAGTTGGCAAAACCCAACAACTCGAACCTTCCACCAATAATTCCACTTCCACAAAAGTTCCACAGGAAAAGCCAGAAGAATCGGTAATTTCTTCAACTCATTTCTCAGCTTCAGCCTTTGTGGAGTTCCAACACCAGCCTAATTCCGTTTCTGGGCCTTCTCCGACTCCTAAAAGCCAATCTCCCCCAGTGGAGGAACAGGCTCAGGTTGCTGCCTCTGACCAACAGGAATCTACTCACCCAGAATCTACCGAAATTAGTAATCCAGAATCAGCACCCAACCCAGATGAAACTAAAGCCCATAATACTTTTGGGACTCAGATTTACGGACAAGGTAGCATTAATCGGCTTTTGATCACATTGTTTCCCCATAGGCAATCCTTGAACGACAAACACTCTGACAATTCCTTGTAGTAAGTGTTAATTGTTAAGTGGAGAGTTTTGTGAGTATCCTGGAGAATTCATGATGGAAACATCTAATCAACGGTCTCTTACCACTATCCAGCCAGTACGTCGCCGTCATCGAGACAACTTCAAGGATACTGCCTTGGGTTTAGTATCTACTCTTAGCTTTCCAGCCATAGTTGGAACAGCTGACATGATGTTGAAATCGGCTGGAGTCCATTTAGTGGGTTATGAAAAAATTGGTAGTGGTCACTGTACAGCAATTATCCGAGGTGGTATTGCTGATGTGCGCTTGGCTGTAGAAGCTGGTGTACAAACTGCTGAACAATTTGGTCAGTTGGTTTCTAGTTTGGTAATTCCCAGACCTTATCCCAACTTAGATATTGTGCTGCCTATTACTAACCGCATCAGTAAATTAATGGAGGAAGGCAGTTACAGCCGATTGAGTAATCAAGCAATTGGTTTGGTAGAAACGCGGGGTTTTCCAGCAATGGTGGGCGCTTGTGATGCCATGCTCAAATCGGCTGATGTCCATTTGGCAGCTTATGAAAAAATTGGTGCGGGTTTGTGTACAGCCATTATTCGTGGTTCTGTAGCTAATGTTGCCGTAGCCGTAGAAGCAGGAATGTTTGAAGCAGAACGCATCGGAGAATTGAGTGCGGTGATGGTGATTCCTCGTCCATTGGATGAAATGGAGCTAACCTTACCGGTGGCTAGTTGTTGGATAGAAGAACGTGAACCATTAAATATACCTTTAAATATCAGGGATAAAATTGTGGACGCGGAAGCTGTGGAGTTGCCAGATTTAGCTAAATTGCCTATGAAAATTAAGGAAGAACTATGGAACGATGAATGATGAATTCTAAATAACATATTATTCAATATTCAGCATTCATCTTGAGTTGGAAGGCATTTTTTGTCTTGCTTGTTTTTTGATGATAACTTCTTAACTCCATAAGTCCAATACCGCACTTCTGATAGCGAGCATAGATTATTATCTATATTAAACCTCATAACTTTGTATGAGTAACATTACAACAAGGGGTAGTGTTCAGTGATACTAGATTTATATCTACGAATTGCTATTAGAGGAGAATCACCTTGAACCAAGCGACGTTGCACCAGTTGAAGGTGTTCGAGGCGGCGGCACGGCACGGCAGCTTTACTCGTGCTGCTGAGGAATTATTTCTCACCCAACCTACCGTATCAATGCAAATCAAGCAACTAACAAAATCGGTAGGATTGCCATTATTTGAGCAGGTGGGAAAACGTTTATTTTTGACGGAAGCTGGACGAGAACTCTTTACTACTTGTCGTCAGATTTTTGAGACTATAGCTCAATTTGAAATGACGGTGGCAGATTTGAAGGGTCTAAAACAAGGGCAATTGCGGTTAGCAGTGATTACAACAGCAAAATACATTATCCCGCGTTTGTTGGGTCCATTTTGCCAACTTTATCCTGGAATTGATATCTCCCTACAAGTCACTAATCATGAACGGATTTTGGAACGCATGGTTGGTAACATGGATGACTTGTATATTATGAGCCAGGTTCCAGAGCATTTAGATGTCCATGTCGAGGCATTTTTAGAAAATCCTTTGGTAGTTTTTGCACCTGTGAATCATCCTTTGGCACAGGAAAAAAATATCCCCATAGAAAAATTGGTAGATCAACCATTTATCATGCGCGAACCTGGTTCAGGTACACGCCGTGCGGTGCAATCTCTCTTTGAGGAACATGGGATAAAGGTGAAGGTGAAACTGGAATTGGGGAGTAATGAGGCGATTAAACAAGCAATAGCCGGGGGTTTAGGAATTTCGGTATTATCTCGTCATACTTTATTAACAGATAGTTCTGAGTTCAGCATTTTGGATGTGCAGCATTTTCCCATGAAGCGCACTTGGTATATGGTTTACCCATCTGGTAAACAGTTATCGATTGTGGCTCGTACTTATTATGAGTATCTACTAGAGGCGGCTAAGAAGATTGTGGAGCAAGAAGTGATTACTTCAGTTCCAGAATAAACTTTACATTCAAAACCGGAAATCCCTTGACGCTGAAACCGGAAACCATTGACAATTAACCAACAGAACCAGTGAACAATCAACAGGTGACAGTGATAACTGGTAACTGGGTAACTGATAACTGATCGACATGGGAAAAAACTGGCAATGGTGAACCCGGAAATATTATCTTGGCGCAAAACAGTAGAAAGCCAAATTGTTGCTGTCACTGTCTATGGTGACAAAGCTTTAGTGACAAGACGAGGTGTTATCTCCTTAACGGGAGAAGAACGCGAGTTGTTAATTACACCATTGCCTGTCGCTCTAGAAACTGAGTCTGTGAGGGTAAGCGGTACTGGTACGGTAGGGGTGCGGTTGGTGGGAGTGAGCAGCGATCGCATTTATACTACCGAACCTGTGGCTGAAAGAGTGGCGCAGTTAACGAAACAAATTCAGCAACTGGAAGCAGAAAAACGCCATTTACAAGCTCAAATAGATGCCTTGGCATTACAATCTCATTTTATTACAGGCTTGGGTGAAAAGACAGAAGAACCCTTTGCTCAAAGCCTGTCACGGAAAAATCTCAGTTTGAGTGAAACCTTGGATTTTCTCAACTTTATTGGTAGTCAGTATAGCGAATATGCGATCGCTTCCGGGGAGTGCAAAACCCAACAGCAAGAATTAGAAAAGCAATTACAACCACTCCGCACCGCATTGCAAAAAATCCAAACACCACACCCTAAAGAAAGCTTGAGTGTGATTGTCGGTGTGGAAGTTGCGGGGGAAGGTGAGTTTGAGCTAGAGATGTCTTATTTGGTGAATCGAGCTAACTGGAAGCCGCTTTATGACTTGCGGGTTGATAGTAGCAGCAATATCTTATATCTGAGCTACCTAGCAGAAGTTACCCAAACTACAGGTGAAGATTGGCTTGGTGTAGCGCTGACTTTTTCTACCGCTAAACCGGGATTAGGTACAATCCCACCTAAGCTGAAGCCTTGGTATATTGATACACCACGTACACGGGCAGATGATTCTCTGACTATGCAGCGTTCAATGTCTCCTCCACCTGCTATGGCTGTGCTGATGCCTCCTCCTAATAATGCGCCAAAGGCTGCAAAAAAGGAAGAAGAGGAAAATTTCATCAGTGCTGAAACAGTCGTAACGGAAGTATCTAAACAAGGCAGCGTAGTTACTTTTAAACTAAATAGTGGTGGTAATATTCCTAGTGATGGCGCACCTCATAAAACCACAATTTTTCAAGATGATTATCCTTGTAAATTAAATTATGTAGGAATGCCACGTTTAGTTAGTTTTGCTTATTTACAAGCTAATGTGAAAAATAGTTCTGATGGTGCAACTTTATTACCAGGGAAAGCAAACATTTTTCGGGACAGTATCTTTGTCGGTGCAACTCAATTAGAACATATTGCTCCAGGACAGGAATTTAAAATTAATTTGGGTATAGATGAAGGTTTAAAAATTGAACGCGATTTAGTTGAACGTCAGGTAGATAAGAAACTGATGAGTAGTCAACGCCGAATTACCTATGCTTATCGGGTGGTAATTACTAATTTGTTAAATCAAGAAGCAAGTTTGAAATTAACTGAACAATTACCAGTTAGTCGTAATGAGCAAATTAAGGTGCGTCTGGCTCGTTCTCAGCCACAAATTCAATTAAGTGAAATCGGAATTTTGGAGTGGGATATTGTGTTGGCAGCGCAGGAACAACAAGAGGTATATTATCAGTTCACTGTTGAGCATCCACCGGAGTTGACGGTGTTGGGGTTGGATATTTGAATTGGGGATGATCACACTACTAAGAGAATTAACAACAATAATGCTTTCTTGTTCAGTGGAATTAACAAAACATCTGTAAAAATTTCTTCAAATCATTCAAGGTAGGATGTTCAAAGTTCCAAATCGACATCATCAATATCAATAACAATACCTACCCTTTCAATCTCACCCTTCTCTATATCTGCTTTTAAGGAATTGAGAGCAGCTATTAGTTTTTTAGAATTTAATCCCTCCATTGATTTATAATCATCCTCTGAAATAATAATCGGAGGTGTCGGTTCTATAGATTCAACTTCTATATTGCAATTGAGGTGACGAATAATTGCCTGTAGGAAAAATTGATCATTTTTACTTTCTACAATCAAAATATTACTACTCACCTCTCACCTCCTTATTGTGACTTATTCCATACTCTAAAGTATCTAAATCTCGCTTTATAGCAAATATTTTGCCTGTTTTTAGATGTTTTGTTAGCTCAAAATGAGCAGCTATATTTTGATACTCAGAGCCAGCTTTTATGAAAGCTTCTATCATTTCTAAGCTATGTGTTGTTGCAAAAATTTGCACATTTAATTCACTAGCTAATCTGTAAAGAATACTCCAAAAAGCAGCTTGGTTAGAGTGATGAATACCATTTTCTATTTCATCAATTAGCAAAATACTATTTTCATTATTCACAATTCTTAAAATGATATCGGCGATGCGATTAATTGCATCACCAAACAAGGACAAAGGTAATCTACTTTCACCTTCTCTCTTAACATAAAGATTTGGTTCACCGATACTAAAGCTCTCTACACCAATAATGGAAGAATCAATAGCCTGAAAAGCTCTTAGAAGCTCATTGTCTCTCTCATTCAAACGAGCTTTGTCAAACTCTTCGGTCAATTCTCGACTAGAAACTCTCAAAAAAGAGGGGATAAAAAAAGCATTTTTTATATCAGGAACTTTGATATCTCTGGCTATTACACCCTTAGCACTGGAAATGATTAATGTTTCAAAATCATCTCCATTATTAATCCTGGTTTTCAGGTGCATCACAGATAATACAGACTCACTTCCTGAAAAAAGACTGATTATTTTCTCGTTATCATTATCATCATCCTGTTGATAGGTATCTTCTAAATCTTTCACAGATTCATCAACAAATACTTCAACTTTTTTAGAAGAACCACTTTCAAGAGTAGCGTCAATCTCTAGTGTACTATTCTTATTTTGTTGAAAAAAGAAGTTGTTCCAGGTTCTTTCAGGCAAAGCTCTACTTAACTTTGATGATTCTCTTCTTACTTGTCGCAACAAAAAAATAGTATCTGGTCTTGGTGTACTATTGAGGAATAATGCTTCTAATAATGCAGTTTTACCAACATTATTTTTTCCGCTAATTAAATTAATTTTCTCAAAACCTAATACTTTTAAATTCTGGAAACATCTAAAATTTTTAATCTCAATATTCTTAATCACTGTCACCTCCAGATACAAACTTACTCACTTACATTACCTTATATCTTTCACCACCCAGATAGTTATCAACAAAATGGACGTATCAAGAAAAGCTTTTCGGTAATTTATTGCTTTCTGAAGAGTTTGTTGCCAGAGTTGTACCGTAATCGACTCTTCCTCTGGCGTAAATTGGTTTATAAAAATTAGGTATTGATCCAAATGCTGTTTAGAGGATGTTTTAAAAGTATTTTTGGTAACATCAAAAGTCTCAGAACCTAACCCCCAACCCCTTCCCTACCAGGGAAGGGGAGTAAGAATCAAAGCCTCTCTCCCTGTGGGGGAGAGGTTTGGAGAGGGGTTTAGAGTATAATTTGCAACTTTTCAAACATCCTCTTAAGGATCTTCTGGAAATACCCATTTTGGTGGTTCTGTCATTTTTTTCCGCAGTCGTTCTTCAGCCATTTCTAGCATTTTGTCTAAAGAAGTCTCTTCGATAAATTTTGAAGTTGCTTCTCTAAACTCAGTATTAGGACATTTATCGCCTAAAACGCACCCGTTGACGCAGGCTTCAGCGCAGTTAATTGTCTGCTCCACAGTGAACTCCTCTCTACATTCGGGCGTTTTACCCTTCAAATAAATTTTACTATTATTGGTAATAGGTTATTAACTAAACCTAGTCCAAGTTGAGAACTGTAGTTTTTTAAAAGGGAACAGGGAACAGGGAACAGGGAAGAGGGAAGAGTATAGAATTTGAGAATAAAACCCGATTAAAAAAACTATGGGTTTCAAAATAGACGCGGTTTAATATTACTATCTAACTGCTATGGGGGTTTAGTATTGTGTTTTCCCCATACTTCTGAACCCTCAAAACTCCTATGTCAGAATTGTTGGCTAATACTGGAACGATCGCTGCTATAGCTACTGCTGTTGTCCCTCAACAAGGTAGTGTGGGGATTGTGCGGGTTTCTGGTGATCATGCGATAGCGATCGCACAAACTCTATTTTCTGCACCTGGAAAACAAGTTTGGTCAAGTCACCGCATTCTCTATGGTTACATCCGTCAACCCCAAACTAAGCAAGTTGTTGATGAAGCTTTATTGCTGATTATGAAAGCACCCCGTTCTTTTACTCGTGAAGATGTGGTGGAATTTCATTGTCACGGGGGAATTATGGCGGTACAACAAGTATTGCAACTATGTTTAGAAAATGGTGCAAGATTAGCGCAACCGGGAGAATTTACATTAAGAGCGTTTTTAAATGGACGTTTAGATTTAACCCAAGCTGAAAGTATTGCAGATTTAGTTGGTGCGAAATCTCCCCAAGCAGCACAAACGGCTTTAGCTGGTTTACAGGGAAAATTAGCTCAACCAATTAGAAATTTACGCGCTCAATGTTTGGATATTTTAGCGGAAATTGAAGCGCGGATTGATTTTGAGGAGGATTTACCACCTTTAGATGAGCAAAGAATTATTTCCGAGATTGATCAAGTTACGTTGGAAATTACCAAGTTATTAGCGACAAAAGATAAAGGTGAATTATTGCGAACTGGGTTAAAAGTAGCGATAGTTGGTCGTCCCAATGTGGGAAAATCGAGTTTATTGAATGCATGGAGTCAGAGCGATCGCGCTATCGTCACAGATTTACCCGGTACAACCCGTGATGTGGTGGAATCTCAGCTAGTTGTGGGGGGGATTCCTATCCAGGTTTTAGATACAGCAGGGATTCGGGAGACAGTAGATCAGGTAGAAAAAATAGGAGTAGAGCGATCGCGTCGTGCTGCGAGTGCTGCTGATTTAGTATTATTGACTATAGATGCTTCCGCAGGTTGGACAGATGCAGATCAAGAAATTTATGAACAAGTAAAACACCGTCCGGTGATTTTGGTAATTAATAAAATTGATCTTTTAGGAAACAATCATGTAGAGACGTTGCATGCAACGTCTCTACAATTGAAATATCCCCAAATAATTAACCAAGTTGTAAAAACAGCAGCAGCGCAAAATCAAGGAATTGATGGTTTAGAAATAGCGATTTTAGAAATAGTTCAAGCAGGAAAAGTGCAAGCTGCTGATATGGATTTAGCGATTAATCAAAGACAAGCCGCAGCTTTAACAAAAGCGAAAATTGATTTAGAACAAGTGCAAAGAACAATTATCGAACAGTTACCTTTAGATTTTTGGACAATTGATTTAAGAGGAGCGATTTATGCGTTGGGAGAAATTACTGGGGAAGAGGTGACAGAATCAGTTTTAGATCGGATTTTTAGTAGGTTCTGTATTGGGAAATAAGTCAACGATTTGAGTTTCCATCCCCTTGCGGGGAAGTGGTTTTGGAAAGCGGTTTTTCTTTTTTGCTAGATGTTGAAGAACAAAAAGTTTCCATCCCCTTGCGGGGGAGGGGGTTGGGGGTGGGGTTCTTGTATCTCACTCAACCGAGAACCGCTATATAACTGGTGATCAAATCCCAGTTTTTATCCTGTAAATCCTTTAATCCTGGAAATCCTGATTCAGACAATTAAACCTTATCCTTTACTGGTGTGGCAATACCACGCTTTAGCAAACCCGCTTCTAGTTCCTGAATAAATCGCAAATCTTCCACTAATAAAGGTTTTTCATCTTTCAATAATGGTTTTTTTTCTAAAAAAGTAAACGCTTGACGGAATTGAATAGGACTAGCTTTAATTGGTGAATCAAAATGACAAGAAATAATTTGCTCAAAATCCCAACTTGCAACTTTATCAGCCCAGTCTAATACTTGTTTTGGTGCTTGGGGAAGAATGAGAATTTGTAAAATCGGTGCTACAAAAGGGCGACCATTTCCCGACAACGCATCAAAAGACTGTTGCCAGTTATTTTGCCAGCGAAAAGGAAATAAACCAAAGTAAGCTTTAGGAGAATGATCTGGAGCTTTTTTAGCATCTTTCCATATTTCTCTGATTCCCATAATTTCTAAAGCACTGGGACGAAAATAAATTGCAAACAAAGATATTTTCTGCCATCCTTGACGACGATTTTTTTGATTATCTTCTATAATTTCTTGTCCATGTTCTCTAGCGTGAAATAATAAAGGATATGGTTCTAATTGTAAGATTTCTGGTGGTTCTTCTTTGACTGAAATTATAGTATCTGTTAATAAAAGAGTGCGCGATGGTTTGTGAAATAATGCCACTTCCACAAAAGCGCCTTTTCCTAAATTTATATCTAAAATTTTATATTCAAATTCATCACCAAAAGGATTTTGATGAATATTTTCCGTTAGTTCTAAAGTTCGTTTTTGGGGAAAGCCAAGCCAACTCAGTGGTAAATTAAATGGGAAACTCCACTGGTGAGGTGCAACATAAACTACAGCTTGGGGAAATTTTCTCGCAAAGGGGCCAACAAAGATTTTATGCTCTAAACCAGAACTGGTAGGCAAAATGATATATTTAACTTCACCGTGCTTTGCTACCAACTCTTGAATCAAACGAATACATTCTCCTGTGGGTGCGACAGGTGCATAAACTAAAAGACCACCTGCTTGCAGCTTGATGACGGTCATCCGAATTGGTACAATGGTGTACAGAATGCCTTGTAACTGGTCAAATGTCCAAACGCTATCCTTGACTATTTCCCGTCGAACTGTTCGTCGCTTACCGTAGGGATAAAGTGGTAGTGCAGGCCAAAAAGGCCATGACCAATCTTGCTGATTTATGCTTTCCTGGGCGTTCATTGTTTTTTAATCAAATGTGTCTTTCCCATTTCTACAGAAATCCTAAATCATTTCTGAAAAATTTTCAGTTGTCTAAGAGGATGTTTGAAAAGTTGCAAATTATACTCTAAACCCCTCTCCAAACCTCTCCCCCACAGGGAGAGAGGCTTTGATTCTTACTCCCCTTCCCTGGTAGGGAAGGGGTTGGGGGTTAGGTTCTGAGACTTTTGATGTTACCAAAAATACTTTTAAAACATCCTCTTACACTGGCAAGGGAGTAGTAACGCTGATTTAGTGCAGAAGGCTAAGTTTTTAATTTTTAATTTCATTCTGCGGTACTAGCATCTAGTATCTATGTAGTGTAAAAATATTCCTACCTCAATAGGCTCAAAACAAGAATTATGACTATGCATTCTAATTTGCAACGTGCGTTTGCTAACCGCAGTGTTCTGAAAGTGATTAGCGGTTTGAATAATTTCAACGCCCAAAGTGTTGCTGCTACTGTGAAAGCGGCTGAATTTGGTGGTGCAACTTTTGTTGATATTGCTGCTGATGCAGCTTTGGTGAAATTAGCTAAAAGTTTAACAAGTTTACCAGTTTGTGTTTCAGCAGTTGAACCTGAAAAATTTGTTCAAGCAGTAGCTGCTGGTGCTGATTTGATTGAAATCGGTAATTTCGATTCTTTTTACGCTCAAGGTCGTAGATTTGAAGCTGAGGAAGTTTTAGCCCTAACTCGCCAAACCCGCGCCTTGTTACCCGAAATTACCCTATCTGTTACCGTTCCTCACATCCTGGAATTAGACCAACAGGTACAACTAGCTGAGGAATTGGTAAAAGCTGGTGCTGATATCATCCAAACCGAAGGCGGTACTAGCAGTCAACCCTCTCACGGTGGTACTTTGGGATTAATTGAAAAAGCTGCTCCTACTTTGGCGGCAGCTTATGAAATTTCCCGTGTAGTTTCTGTTCCTGTATTGTGTGCTTCTGGCATTTCTAATGTGACTGCACCTTTAGCGATCGCATCTGGTGCGGCTGGTGTTGGTGTCGGTTCTGCTATTAACCAACTCAATAGCGATATTGCTATGATTGCCGCAGTTCGTGGCTTGGTGGAAGCTCTAGCAACCGCAAACGTTCGTACATTTGCATAGATTTTTATAGGAGTCAGGAGTCAGGAGTCAGGAGTCAGGAGTCAGGAGAAAGAATTAATTGGTTTCACCCTGCTCCCTGCTCCCTGCTCCCTGCTCCCTGCCTCCTTTCCTTCTAGCTTAAACAATCTTTCAAAGCATAAATCACCTGATCTTGCTGTTCTTGTCTCAGTTCTGGGAACATGGGCAGAGAGATGACTTCATGACAGGCTTGCTCAGATATTGGCAATTGTCCGGGCTGATAGCCTAAATTTTGATAAACTGGCTGTAAATGTAAAGGACGGGGATAGTAAAGCATGGAGCTTACTCCTTTATCTTGTAATTGACTCCGTACCCAGTCCCGATATTTCGCACTTGCACCATTTCTTCCCTCACCAGAAATACGAATGGTGTATTGATTCCAGACTCCTACTCCTCCTAGTAATTCTTGGGGTGCGACGATACCGGGAATCTGACTGAGGAATTGATAATAATAAGCTGCGATTTGTTGTCGTTGTTTGTTCCAAGTATCTAAATAGCGCAGTTTGATTTGCAGAATTACAGCTTGGATAGAGTCTAATCGGCTATTCACACCGATTTCTTCGTGAATATATCTTTCTTTACTGCCATGTTCCCGTAATACTCTCAACTTGGCTGCGATCGCACTATCATTAGTTGTAATTGCGCCACCATCACCACAACCACCCAGATTCTTGGTTGGGTAGAAACTAAAACAGCCAATGTGTCCAATGCTGCCAACTTTTTGTTCATCCCAAGTTGCACCTGTGGCTTGCGCGCAATCTTCAATTACTGCTAAATTGTGAGCTTGTGCGATCGCCATTAATCCTGTCATATCCACAGGTAGTCCGAACAAGTGAACCGGCAGAATAGCCTTGGTTTTGGGTGTAATTGCGGCTGCAACTTGTTCTACATCTAAATTAAACGTAGTTGCATCAATATCCACAAACACCGGTTTTGCACCCACAGCACTGATGACTTCCGTCGTCGCAAAAAAGGTGAAAGGTGTGGTAATAACTTCATCACCTGCACCAATTTCTAGAACCCGTAGCGCCAGATAAAGCGCATCAGTACCAGAATTACAAGCTACACATTCACTTACACCATGATAAGCAGCAAACTGGCGCTCAAAGCCTTCAACTACTGGCCCACCAATATAACGCCCAGAAGTCAGAACTTCTAACACAGCAGTACTCACTTCTGCCTGAATGGTGGCATATTGCTGCTTGATATCAAAGGCAGGGATGGAATTTACACTTTGGATCATAAGTTTTTATTTTAATGCAGATACAAAAGATACACTTTTACGGGCGCTGTTAGCTAATTAAATTTTTCCCAAAAATCTGAAAAGCGCGATCGCTCAAAATACTCATTTGTTCAGGGTTTTTACGGAATTTACCGGAAGATTAAGTGATAGAACCTCTCAAATTTGTTCAATATTCAAAATAACTGCTATAGCAGGTGACAGGGAACAGGTGACAGGTGACAGTGCTAGAAGCCTTTTAGTGTCTAAGTTTTAGGATTAGTTGATGTCCTAACCGCCTTGTCCGTTGCTATAACTGCCATGATAAATACAGACGATTTAGAATTTTGAATAGTTCTTGTGTAGGCTGTTGTAAGCAAACAATCCCCGGAAGTAGAGAAACCATGCCGGATTTGATCAAATTGGATATTGTGGATTTAGCTTTAGCTGTAGCATTAATAGCGATCGCTATTGGTTTATCTGCCTGGGAAAAGTTAGGACTAGAGTTAAACTTAGCTTTAGCCACCGGTAGAACCATCCTACAACTCATCGTTTTAGGATACGTTTTAGACTTCATCTTTGCTATTAACAACGTTTGGGCTGTTTTGGGGATTTTAACAATCATGCTGACAATTACGGCGATTGTCGCACGAAATCGCATCAGCCAAAAAATTCCTCTGGTACTCCCTTTAGTCTGGGGAGCAATTTTCGTCAGCACAGCCTTAACATTGCTTTACACAAACTTTTTGATTATCCAACCAGACAGATGGTACGAGCCACGTTATATCATTCCCTTAGCAGGTATTTTGCTTGGTAATGGTATGAATGCCGCAGCAGTAGCAGGGGAAAGGCTTGTGAGTGCTATTAACCAATTTCCCACGGAAATAGAAACACATTTAAGTTTAGGCGCTACTCCCCAGCAAGCAATTAGTCTTTACCGCAAAGATGCAATTAGAGCCGCATTGCTTCCTACCTTGAATCAAATGATGCTCATAGGTATGGTAACAATACCAACTTTCACCAGTGGACAATTATTAGCTGGAGTCACAGCTTTGGAGGCTGTATCTTATGAAATTGTGATTATGTTTATGGTTATTGTCGCAAATTTACTGACGACAATTTTAGTGACTAAAGGTTTATGTCGTCAATTTTTTAATGATGCTATGCAGTTGGTGAGGTAATACCAAGTTGCGTTCAAACATCAAAAATTCCCTTGAAAATTTGATTAGATGTAAATTAGACATCGGGTATTGGGTAGACTAAATAATAATAAGCACGTTGTACGCACTCGTAACGTGATTTATATCAACTAGTTGTCTTTAACCTCTACCTAATCGCATGGACTCTGATAAAAAATCCCTCAGTGAACGTGACATTTGTACCAAATACATCACCCCTGCCATAGTCCAAACAGCCGGCTGGGATTTACACACCCAAATCCGTGAAGAAGTCACCTTTACCGCAGGACGGGTTTATGTAAGAGGTAAATTAGTCACAAGAGGAGAAAGTAAACGCGCTGATTATATTCTTTCTTACAAACCTAATCTAAAAATTGCTGTTATTGAAGCCAAAGATAATAACCACAGTGTAGGAAGTGGAATGCAGCAAGCACTCAAATATGCAGAAATGTTAGATATACCTTTTGTTTATAGTTCCAATGGTGACGCATTTTTGGAACATGATAACACTGTGACATCAGGAATGATAACAAGAGAAATTCCTTTAGATAAATTTCCCACACCGGCAGAATTATGGCAACGTTACTGTAAATGGCGAAATATTGATGATGAATTACAGCCCATTGTGACTCAAAGTTATTATGATGATGGCAGTGGTAAATCACCCCGTTATTATCAACAGATTGCCATTAATAGAACTGTAGAAGCCATTGCTAAAGGTGAAAACAGGATATTATTAGTTATGGCTACTGGCACGGGTAAAACCTTCACAGCCTTTCAAATTATTTGGCGGTTATGGAAATCTAAAACCAAGACGAGAATCTTATTTTTAGCAGATAGAAATATTCTCATAGACCAAACTAAAACCAACGACTTTAAACCTTTTGGTTCTGCTATGACGAAAATAACTAAACGTCAAGTAGATAAATCCTATGAAATTTATTTAGCCCTATATCAAGGTGTATCAGGAACAGAAGAAGCGAAAAATATTTATAAACAATTCTCTAGGGGATTTTTTGATTTAATTGTCATTGATGAATGTCATCGCGGTAGCGCGGCTGATGATTCCGCATGGCGAGAAATTTTAGAATACTTTTCTGCGGCTACTCAAATCGGTTTAACAGCTACACCCAAGGAAACTAAAGAGGTTTCTAACATAGATTATTTTGGCGAACCAATTTATATTTATTCTCTCAAACAAGGGATAGAAGATGGATTTTTAGCTCCTTATAAAGTTGTCAGAATTGATATTGATAAAGATTTAGAAGGCTGGCAACCAGCACCAGGAGAATTAGATAAATATTATCAATTAATTGAAGATAAACTTTACACCCACAAAGATATTAACCGCACATTGGTATTAGAAAATCGAGATATCTTAGTTGCTAAAAAGATTACCGAATTTCTCAAAGCTACCAACCGATTTGATAAAACTATTGTTTTCTGTGAAGATATAGATCACGCCGAAAGAATGCGCTGTGCCTTAATTAATGAAAATAGTGATTTAGTTTCCCAAAATCGTAAATATATTATGCGAATTACGGGAGATGATGAACAGGGAAAAGCGGAATTAGATAATTTTATTTTACCAGAAAGTTCCTATCCAGTCATTGTGACAACTTCTAAATTAATGACTACAGGAATAGATGCCCAAACCTGTAAATTAATTGTTTTAGATAAAAACATTGGTTCAATGACAGAGTTTAAACAAATTATTGGGAGAGGGACAAGAATTAATGAAGAATTTGATAAAACATATTTCACAATTATAGATTTTAAAAAGGCGACTAAAAAGTTTGATGACCCAGATTTTGATGGTGAACCTGTACAAATATATGAACCAAAAACAGGGGAGTCTCCCGTACCTCCAGATGATGATGATGGTAGTACAGATAATGGAAATAATATTGATGATTTACCTGAAAAATCAGGACAAAAGCGAGTTAAATTTGTACCTGTAGATGTGGATGTTAATATAATTTCTGAAAGGACACTTTATCGTAGTAAAGATGGTAAATTAATCACCGAATCTATTAAAGACTATACTCGGAAAACTGTCCAACAAGAATTTACGACTTTAGATAAATTTCTGCGTCGTTGGAATGCAGCAGAACAGAAACAAGCTATTATTCAAGAATTGAATGAACAGGGAATTTTATTAGAAGCATTAGCACAGGAAGTTGGCAAAGATTTTGACCCTTTTGATTTAATTTGTCATGTAGCTTTTGACCAACCTGCATTAAGTCGTAAAGAACGGGCTAAAAAGGTACGTCAGCGTGATTATTTTCATAAATATAGTGAAAAAGCCCGTGCGGTTATAGATGGACTTTTAGATAAATATGCAGATGAGGGGATTGAAAATATTGAAAATATAAATGATTTAAGAGTGCAACCGTTTGATAAGATAGGTACGCCTATAGAAATTGTCAATTTATTTGGTAATAAACAAAAGTATTTAGAAGCATTACAGGAGTTAAAAAATCAACTTTATATGGCATCATAATTCTGTCAGAATCAGGATGTCCAGGATTTCAGGATTTACAGGATAAAACAGGAATTTTATCTTCCATACTCTGTATTTCTCGTTTCCATACTCTGTATGGGAATGAATTTTAAAGGCTCTGCCTTTAATTGTATCAGAGGTAGAACCTTTTGATAGCATTCCCAGTCTCTAACTGGGAACGAGATATAACGAACCACAGAGGCACAGAGTTCACAGAGAAATAAGAGTTCCTTGTTCCCATACTCTGTATGGGAATGAATTTTAAAGGCTCTGCCTTCAATGATACTAGAGGTAGAACCTCTTGATAGCATTCCCAGTCTCTGACTGGGAACGAGATAACGAGATAACTGGGAACGAGATAATAAATAAAACAAAAAAATAGTCGGTTTTAACCGACTTTAGCTTTGAGACAGGGAATTTATTCCCTGGCTGTCTGGGAACGAAACCCAACATAAACAACCTGTTGAAATGTTGGGTTTCACTTCGTTCTACCCAACCTACGTGTATAATACAAAAACTCTATCTTTATCAACAAATGTCAATCAGTACCACAATTAAAACTATTCAAGATATTATGCGTAAAGACGCGGGTGTGGATGGTGATGCCCAGCGTATTAGTCAATTAGTATGGATGATTTTTCTGAAGATTTTTGACGACAGAGAAGCCGAATATGAACTGTTAGATGATAATTACCATTCTCCCATTCCAGAGGCTTTAAGGTGGCGCAATTGGGCTACAGACTCCGAAGGAATGACGGGGGATACTTTACTTGATTTTGTGGATAATGTTTTATTCAAAACTTTAAAAGACGAGAATACCTATCAAGATAAAAACCCTCGCGGGTTTGTGATTAAGGCTGTGTTTGAGGATGCCTATAATTATATGAAAAATGGCACTCTTATCCGGCAAGTAATTAATAAATTAAACGAAATTGATTTTAATAGTTCTCAAGATAGGCATTTATTTGGCGATATTTATGAACAAATTCTCCGGGATTTACAAAGCGCGGGTAATGCGGGGGAATATTACACTCCCCGCGCTGTAACTCAGTTTATGGTGGATATGATAGATCCTAAATTGGGTGAAAGAATTTTAGACCCGGCTTGCGGTACGGGAGGTTTTTTAACTTGCGCTTTGGAACATATTAAAAATAAATATGTAAAAACTTCAGATGATAGCGAAAAATTACATAAATTAATTAGAGGTGTGGAGAAAAAACCCCTGCCTCATTTATTATGTATGACTAATATGTTATTGCATGGTGTGGAAGTGCCGGCGATAAGTCATGATAATACTTTATCTCGACCTTTGCGAGATTATAAACCTAGTGATAGGGTAAACGTAATTATTACTAATCCGCCTTTTGGTGGTATGGAAGAAGATGGAATTGAGTCTGGTTTTCCGGCTACTTTCCGCACTAAAGAAACGGCTGATTTATTTTTATTATTGATTAGTCATTTATTGCAAGATGGGGGACGGGGTGGTATTGTTTTACCAGATGGAACTTTATTTGGTGAAGGTGTGAAAACCCGCATTAAAGAAAAGTTGTTAGAGGAGTGTAATTTACATACTATTGTCCGTTTACCGAATGGGGTTTTTAGTCCTTATACTGGCATTAAAACTAATTTATTATTCTTTACTAAAGGTCAACCAACTCAAGAGATTTGGTATTATGAACACCCCTATCCACCGGGTTATAAGTCCTACTCGAAAACTAAGCCGATTAGAATTGAAGAATTTGCACCGGAGAAGGCTTGGTGGGAGAATAGAGAAGAATCTGAATTTGCTTGGAAAGTTCCTATCCAGGTGATTAAGGATAATGGATATAATTTAGATATTAAAAATCCGCACACGGTTGATTTTGAACATCGAGATGTAGCGGAAATGTTGGAAGAATATGCGAGTCTTTTAGATGATTTGGGTGAAACTCGCAATAGTTTAAAACAGGAATTGATGACGGCTTTAGGGGGTGAATTTGTATGAAGTTAGAAACGTTTTTTGAGCATTTTGATTTGTTGGCTGAAGCGCCTAATGGTGTGCAGAAGTTACGAGAATTGATTTTAGATTTAGCGGTGAGGGGTAAGTTAGTTTCGCAAGATGCAAATGATGAACCTGCGGCGGTTTTGTTGGAAAGGATTAAGAAAGAAAAGGAAAAGTTAGTTAAGGAAGGAAAATTTCAAATAACGAAGAATACTTTAACTAAAGTTGATTATGATCATTTACCATTTTCAATACCAGATAACTGGGAATGGTCTTATTTAGATGATATTGCTATTATTGCAAGAGGCGGTTCTCCTAGACCAATAAAGTTATTTTTAACAGAAGATTCATCAGGAATAAATTGGATAAAAATAGGTGACACAGATAAAAAATCTATGTTTATTACTCATACAAAAGAGAAGATTATTAGGGAAGGACTAACGAAAACTCGAATGGTATTTCCTAACGATTTAATCCTTTCTAATTCAATGAGTTATGGTCATCCCTTTATCCTAAAAATACAAGGATGTATTCATGACGGATGGTTACTGATTCGTACACCTGAAAATCTTGTTTATAAAGAGTTTCTTTATTATATGTTTTTATCGGATTATACCAAAAAAGTATTTAGTGAAGCAGCCGCCGGTGGAGTCGTTCAAAATCTTAATGCAGACAAAGTGAGGTCTTTATTATTTCCATTTCCCCCACTTAATGAACAAAAACGCATAGTTACCAAAGTAGATGAATTAATGAAACTATGCGACGAATTAGAAGCACGTCAAAAAAAGAAACGGGAAACCCGCATATTAATAAATAATGCAGCATTAAACAAACTCCTCACTGCTGACACACCAGAGACTTTCACCAAAAATTGGCAACGCATTGGCGATAATTTTGACATTCTCTACAGTGCGCCAGAAAATATTGGTAAATTGCGTCAAGCTATTCTCCAACTCGCTGTTATGGGTAAGCTAGTACCGCAAGATGCAAATGATGAACCTGCGGCGGTTTTGTTGGAGAGAATTAAGAAAGAAAAGGAACGATTAATTAAGGAAGGGAAGATTAAAAAAGAGAAATCATTAACTGAAATTAAAAATGATGAAATACCTTATGATTTACCTAAAGGGTGGGAGTGGGAAAGGGTAACTAATCTTTGTAAATATATAGTAGATTGTTTACATAGCACTCCTGAATTTATTACTGATGGTAAACTTTGTATTGATACAACCTGTTTAAACCAGGGCGAAATTCTATTTCATAAAATTAGAAAAGTTTCTGAAGAAACATTTTTGGAAAGAATTAGAAGGCTTCAACCCCTAGCTGGCGATATCTTATTTTCAAGAGAAGGAACTATAGGATTATCTATAATTGTTCCAGAGGGATTAGAAATATGTTTAGGCCAAAGAATGATGATGTTTAGAACTTTCCGTTGGCTTATACCTGAATATTTTAGATATGTTTTAATTTCCAAAATGTTTGTTAATCAATGGGAAAAAAAATTGATAGGGACAGCAGCCCGTCATATAAATATTGGTGATATCAAGAAAATGATAATACCTTTTCCACCTGTTAATGAACAAAAACGCATTGTTTCCAAAGTAGATAAATTAATGAAACTATGTGATGAACTAGAAACCAAACTAACACAAACTCAAACAGAGAGCGAAAAAATCATCAATGCTGCTGTCAAACAATTATTAACGGTGTAGTTTGTCTGAATCAGGATATCCAGGATTTAAGGATTTACAGGATAAAAATAGGAGTTTCATTACAATTAACTGTTATCTGAGATTCAGAATAGAATAAGATATATACAGCAAATTCTCATCCTCCCACCCCAGAAACCACCATGACACAAATTACCCTTTCCGAACTCCCCCAAACCGTGCAAACCTTAATTAACCAAGCTAAAAAAACAGGTGAACCCCTAACCATCACAGAAAATGGTATTCCCTTGGCTATCATTTCTCCTATTAAGAAAAAATCCCTTCTGCAAACACTTTCCACCCTTGAACCACTAGACGAAGATTTTGCAGATGTAGATGCAGAACTATTACCTTTAGATGATATCGAGTTTTAACCATGAGTTATTTATATTTATTAGATACAAACATCCTTTCTGAACTCATCAAAAATCCCAGAGGTGTAATATTTTCCAAAATTCAAGAAGTAGGAGAAGATAAAATTTGTACAAGTATTATTGTAGCTTGTGAGTCAAGATTTGGAGCGCGAAAGAAAAATTCCCCAAAACTGATAGAAAAACTAGAAGTAATTTTGGATAGCATAGAAATACTACCCCTTATTCATCCTATTGAGGAATATTACGCAGAAATTCGTACTTATTTAGAACAACAAGGAACACCCATAGGTAGTAATGATTTATTAATTGCTGCCCATGCAATAAGTTTAAATCTAACCGTAATTACAAACAATGTCCGTGAGTTTTCCCGTGTTCCTAATTTGAAGGTTGAAAACTGGCTAAACACCAATTAAAAAAGATACTGAGTTATTTGATCAACTGCTAAAAGTAGAGACTAAAAATCACCACATATGCTCTACTTCTGCGGCCAACGCCAGTTATACCGATTCCATTCATAGATACCTTGAATCTCATACTCAGTGCCATTAAAAAACCGAATCAGACAACTAGTAAAGACTTCATCACCATCGCTAATTTCATCAACCTTAATCACCATACAGGGAAACCATTCCCGCTCATAGGAATCATCCTCTGGTATCCATTCCCACAGTGCATTAGACACTTCAATGCGATCGCCTATTCTTAACTGTAGCGCTTCTTCAAAATAGGAATATTTATCAAAATGGTATGATTCCACCCGATTCAACCACTGTAAACCATAGCGATCGCGGATAAATTGCACTTTTCCCGAATCTTGTCCCAAAAGCCAGTCGTTCAGCAATTGCACCTTCCAAGTGCGGTTTTGTTTTTCCTCTGCTTTGACAAACTGTAAAAACGCTTCTAACTCCTCTGATGTCAGTTCGTCCAAAGGATTGGCAGCATCTGATACCCTAGAAGTTGAATCTCTCTGAATTTGCTCAACTAGTTGTAGTAATATTTGTTTTTGTATATCAGTGAGAGGACAGCGGGCTGCATCACAACGGCTAAAAGCTGTTTGCAAGGCTGCTTCAATCTCATCTGGATTCATAGGGCAATAAGTCTCAGAACCTAACCCCCAACCCCTTCCCTACCAGGGAAGGGGAGTAAGAATCAAAGCCTCGCAATAGCCAAGTTTCTTCATGCCCTACCTATCTATACCTATCTATTGAGATAAAGAGTATAATTTGCAACTTTTCAAACATCCTCTTAAATTCAACTCTTCAATTCTCTAGCAGTAGAATTTAGGGCAAGCCAGGTTAATTAAAAGTTGCGTATAATTTTAATAAAATTACGGTGTCTTCTATGCGATCGCGCTCACTCACGCTTATCTTGATTTCTGCCGTTATCGGGTTCCTTTCGTGGGTGTTTACTCCTCCGGCTGTAGCACTTACACAGATTAGACTATTTGATATTTCCTCTCATGATTGTCCCCCAGAACTAGCAAAAGGTGCTGTTATTAGTAGCGGTTCAGCAGCAGCTAATTGCTTTCTCGTCACTGGTAAAGCGGAAAATGGCACTTATAAAACAGTTTACGATGCAGATATCTTTGGACGCATTTATGATGCCAACAACGACCCCATATTACAAAATCGTACCCGTTTAGGTTCTATTCCCGAAGTACCTCCAGGCATCAGTGATTTTGAATTAAGAATTTCTGTACCTGCAAATCAGCCCACTCCATTGAAGTTGAAGCAGTTTAAAGCCACTGGTTTTAGCGGACAAGTTAGGCGTTAATAATTAGATAAAAGAAATCTGGGCTAGTTAACCCAGACTTAAAAGCTTTTTAATGTAGAATCAACTGCAAATTTTAGGTTAGAGTATTCCAAGTAAAAAAATGCTCAATTTGTAGACAACCTGTTTAAACCAGGGCGAAATTCTATTTCATAAAATTAGAAAAGTTTCTGAAGAAACATTTTTGGAAAGAATTAGAAGGCTTCAACCCCTAGCTGGCGATATCTTATTTTCAAGAGATACGATCGCTTGCAATCCACTACCTAAAACTTGCAGCAGTAGGATTGCTACCATTGGAGAAAAATCCATCCCACCCAAAGGGGGAATAACTGAACGGAACAGATTTAGATAAGGATCAGTAATTTGGCTCAAAGCTGCAAATGGTTGGTTATACCAATTGATTTGCGGGAACCAAGTTAATAAAACTCGAATAATTAGCAAAGAGCTATAAAAGGTAACGAAGGTTGCCAGCGTGTTAAATAGTAAATACATAGATTCGTTGGTTTCCTGCGAATTGTCAAATGAGGTCTTATGATTGATTTTAATTGAGTCGATGTCGTAGTAACACTTTACAGAATTCAAAATCCAAGATTCAAAATCCAAAAAGCTGATTTAACAAGCGTTTCCAGGATTCAAAATAGTTATTTGATTTCCGCCATACTGTCTTAGAGGATGTTTGAAAAGTTTTTAATGTATAAATCAACCCCTCTCCAAACCTCTCCCCGACACGGGAAGAGGCTTTGAAATCCCCATTCCAGTAACAAAAGTTTTTCCTTTTCCCTCTCCTTGTAGGAGAGGGTTAGGGAGAGGTAGGGAAGGGGGGTTAGGTTTCTCTTGATTATCGGTTTCATCTAATACTTTTCAAACAACCTCTTAATCGTTGAAAATCACAGCCACATCTAGCATAGCTGATGCGTTCACTACGTAACAAAAGTTGTTCAAGAGTCTTGGGAAAGACTACGCGGATTTACTGCTTGCCCTGAACTACCATTGACATTTCCTAACTGGTTACGTACATCATCAATTGTGGCATTGAGTTGGGCAATTTTATCTTCTAGCGATCGCCGTGCTGTTTCCATTTCTAAACCTTCATTGGCTGCGGCTCTCATCTGCCGTCTTTTGGCTGTGACTTTATTTCCTTCGATGGTGCCATCCGAGAGTCCTATCTCGTCTTCTGCTGCCAACTGAGCTTCCCTTCGAGATGCCAGCACTGCACCCAGAATCCCACCCACTACGCCACCAACTAAAGTCCCAACTAAAAAACCACTAGCAAAACCATCTCGCTGACTCATATCTTTACCGCCTTCAAGAAACCTGCAACTTCCAAAGTATTTAAGCTATTGTCTGCCTCTAGCCGCATCCTACTAGCTGTTAGTCCCAAAAATGCGATCGCCTGCATCTCCCAATCCTGGTACGATATACCCTTTCTCATTCACTAGTTCATCAATAGTAGCGCTGTAAACGGTTAAGCCAGGATAAGCACCACTTAATTGTCGCAAAGCTGGTGGTGCAGCTACCACACATACAATCCGCGTCAATGCTGGATCAACTCCTCTCTGTGTTAATTCTGCCATTGCCGTCATTATAGACGCTCCCGTTGCCAACATGGGATCGGTAATTAACACCCTTGTTTCGGGGTCGAATTTCTCTGGCAATTTATTCAGATAACAAGAAACTTCTAGTGTTTCCTCATTTCGCACCAAACCCAAATGGTAAATTTTTGCCAAAGGCAGTAACGTCTGCGCTCCCTCCAGTAAGCCTAACCCAGCCCGGAGAATCGGCACAACAGCCACAGGTACTAAAGGATCAATTAAAGTTGCTGGACAAGGAGCCAACGGACTCTCCACAGTTGTTTCTAGCGTCGGTAACCAATCTCGCGCCGCTTCATAAGTTAGCCATCTTCCTAACTCAGTAATCGCAGAACGAAATAATACTGAAGGCGTAGCCGCATCACGGGCAACTGCCAGCCAGTGCTTGATTAAAGGATGGGGTGGGACATAAACAAGCAATTGTTGCGTCATAGCCAGAAATAGGCAGCCTGTCATTATATAGGAACTGAAACATCATCATCATACTCTTTACCGTGTGTGGCTGATCCCAAATTAGGATTGGCAATAGCCAAGTTTCTTCATGCCCTACCTATCTATACCTATCTATTGAGATAATTTTTCATTAATAGTTGACATATATTCTCAATCAAGGCTACACTATTGGAAAGTGTTCTCCTCTCTTTAAAGGATCGGCAGACGGGATAGCCAGCAGCAGCAGGTTTGTCCCTCTTTTTTTTGATTATTTTTAGGCAGTAAAATTTTTATTGCGTATTATCTAATAAGCGGATTCCTTTGTTATAAGCTACATCATAGCCCCCTCATCGCTTGCTCTTAGGGGGTTGGGGGTGGGGTTCTTGTAACTCATGACACTGAGAAGTGCTGTATTACGAATTATGAATTACGAATTATTTGATGTTATTGTCATTGGTGCTGGTATTGGGGGTTTAGTAACAGCCACCCAGTTAGCCTCCAAAGGAGCAAAAGTCTTAGTCCTAGAAAGTTATCTGATACCTGGTGGTAGCGCTGGCTATTTTCAACGTCAAGAATACACATTTGATGTGGGCGCATCAATGATTTTTGGTTTGGGAGATAAAGGTACAACTAACCTACTTACCCGCGCCTTAGCAGCTGTGAATGTCAGCATAGAATCAATAGCAGATCCTGTGCAGATTCATTATCATCTACCTAACGGGTTAGATATTAAAGTTGATAAAAATTATGAAAAATTTTTGCAAAATCTGACTGCTTATTTTCCTCATGAAGAAAAAGGAATTCGTGGTTTCTATAAGGAATGTCAAAAAGTCTTTAATTACCTAAATAGCTTTGAATTGCTTTCATTAGAAGAACCAGGTTATCTACTGCGGGTATTTTTCCAACAGCCTTTAGCTTGTCTGGGCTTGGCTAAGTATTTACCCCGAAATGTCGGAGATATTGCCAAACGCTACATTAAAGATCCGCTGTTATTGAAATTTATTGATATTGAGTGTTATTGCTGGTCAGTAGTTCCAGCCGCAATGACACCTATGATTAATGCAGGAATGGTTTTTTCTGACAGGCACTATGGTGGAGTGAACTATCCTCAAGGTGGAGTAGGAAAAATTGCCCAAAAATTGGTTGAAGGTTTAGAAAAATCTGGAGGTAAAATTCAATACCAAGCCAGAGTGACAAAAATCCTGACTGAACAGGGAAAAGCTGTAGGTGTCCAATTAGCTAATGGTAAAGTTTATCATGCTAAAAAAATAGTATCTAATACTACGCGCTGGGACACTTTTGAAAAACTACTGCCCGCAGATAAAATGCCAAATAATGAGAAAAGTTGGCAACAAAGATATCAAAAATCTCCAAGTTTTTTAAGTTTGCATATAGGGGTAAAAGCGTCTGTTTTACCTGCCAGAACCGAGTGTCATCATATTTTGCTGGAAAATTGGGAGAAAATGGAGTTAGCGGGAGGGACTATTTTCGTTTCTATTCCCACCTTGCTTGATCCAAATTTAGCGCCAAGAGGATACCACATTATCCATGCTTTTACACCACACTGGATTGCCGATTGGCAGGGACTCTCACCAAGTGAGTATGAAGAAAAGAAAGAACAAGCAGCAGGAGCAATTATTGAACGACTAGAAAAGATTTTTCCCGGATTAGATGCTGGATTAGATTATTTAGAAGTAGGAACACCGCTGACTCATCGTCGCTTTTTAGGCCGCACAGATGGTACTTATGGCCCCATACCTAAACGTAAATTGTGGGGGTTGTTGGGAATGCCTTTTAATCGTACCGCTATTCCTGGTCTGTATTGTGTGGGGGATAGCACCTTTCCTGGACAGGGTTTAAATGCAGTGGCTTTTTCTGGGTTTGCTTGCGCTCATCGCATTGCTGTTGATTTGGGTCTGTAATCAAAATATAGCAAATATTTGATTTTTGAAATATACGTAGGGTGGACATTGCCAGCCCTACTCTATTACAAATTACGAATTACGTATCCCTAGCGGGACCGAAGGAAATATTACGAATTATTTTAACTTTACTAGCTGCCTTTGTGGCTTTTTCCCTCGCTTCTTTTTCATCAACACCTTTTGCTAAAGCCACGCCCATACGTCGATAAGGATGAGCAGAGGGTTTACCAAATAGTTTAATATCTACATCTTTTTCTGCTAAAGCATCAGCCACACCAGTAAAAGCAATAGAATCAGATTTTTCGGAAGCTAAAATTACTGCACTTGCCGAAAATCCTAACTGCTCAATGTGGGGAATTGGTAAACCTAAAATTGCCCGCAGATGTAATTCAAATTCATTCAAATTTTGGGAAATTAATGTCACCATACCTGTATCATGGGGTCTGGGGGAAAGTTCAGAAAAAATTACTTCATCTTTAGTGATAAAAAATTCAACACCAAAAATTCCTGCACCTCCCAAAGCATCAGTAACTTTTTTAGCGATTTCTTGAGATGCTAATATTTTATCTTCAGAAATATTTGCTGGTTGCCAAGATTCTTGATAATCCCCTCTTTCTTGGCGGTGTCCAATGGGAGAACAGAAAATTGTCGGTGCTTCCCATTGTTTAATTGTTAGTAAAGTAATCTCAATTTCAAAGTTGATAAATTCTTCGACAATCACTTTTTGGCTGTCACCACGAGAATTATAAATAGCATAATTCCAAGCTTTCTCAACTTCTGTTTGATCCTGTACTACAGATTGACCTTTTCCAGATGATGACATCACAGGTTTGACAACATTGGGAAAGCCAATTTCTTCAGAAATAGCAACTAATTCTTCTAAAGTTACGGCATAACCATATTTAGCAGTTCTAATTCCTAGTTTTTGATGTGCCAATTCCCTAATTCGATCACGATTCATTGTGTAATTAGTTGCCGCTGCTGTAGGAATAACCGTAATTCCTCTTTGCTCAAATTCCTGTAATTTTTCAGTTCTAATTGCTTCGATTTCGGGAATAATAAAATCCGGCTGATGTTTACTAACCACCGCTTCTAAATCATCCGCATTGAGCATAGAAATAACTTCTGCACAGTCTGCAACTTGCATAGCAGGAGCATTTGCATAACGGTCAACTGCAATTACATAATTACCCAAGCGTTGAGCAGCAATTACAAATTCTTTGCCTAGTTCTCCTGAACCTAGCAGCATCAATTTTTGGGGAAGCTTTAGTGAAGGTGTCATGAATTTCTCTGTGTGATTTCCATCTATAATCTTAATTATCATTATTTGATAGTACAGCAGTCTTATTTGATTAGCAAACACCTAGAGACTCAGATCCCCGACTTCTTCAAGAAGTCGGGGATCTTGATCTTTATTTTCATTGTTCATAACTCGTTTAGGATTGCTATATGTTAGCTTTTTTATTACAAATTATAACCGCCGATAAACACTTGTACCGACGTTTATAATTTGCTAATATTTGATTTTTAATCTTGCATCATTACCTTCCTGCTAATAATGCTTTTGTCGCTGACTCACCTAACACTCTAACTTTTCTTGTTAATTGGAAGTTTAACAACGCTAGAACGGTAAAATCAGCTAGTAATGCCATGAAAATTGTTCCTGTTCCAGCGTATTCTATAGCTGACCAAGGAAAGGTAGAAAACAGCCACAGAGTAGGACTATCGGAAGCATATATACTTAGAGATTGGAGAATTATAGGTGGTAAAAACATCACCACAGCTACAGTACCAATTGCCCAAATATGACGCTTGGAATTTTTCATCAACAACATTAATTGAGCAATGGTAGCGCAAATCATCATTAAACTAATAGACAAAGCTAAAGCTAATAATGCTTTAAGTTTTCCAAAATCGCTATTGTTAAAATCTTCCGGTGCGAGTGAAATCCAAACTATTAAAGGTATGGCAGCAATGGCTAAATTAATTGCTATTGCCATTATTGCCGGGCTTTTTTCACCAGAAAACAAATCTTGCCATAAAGATTCGTTTTTATGATCTTGGTGTCGATATCTTGCCCAATCTTGTACAGTTTGGCGATGAGGTGAAAGAATGGCAATGAAAACTACAACTATTGCTAGATTGAGAAATGCCACTAAACCGATAAAATCTCTATCTCGGTTACTTGTAATGTCTTGCATGGATAACCCTACAAACATTAACTGAGAAAAAGCAATAAACAAATAACTTTGTCCCTTGCTTAAGATAGTAGTATTTGGGTTTCTAAAGCAACGTTTCATTGCTTGCCAAATACCGTAAGTGCAAATTCCGTAATTGAGTAAATGAATGCCAACTAAGCTAACTACATTTTCACCTATTGGAAAATAGAAAAATTGTAGGTTTTCTAGGAGTGGAATTCCCTTGAAACGGAATAAATTAGGAAACAAATAATTGGTAATATCCCAAGGGCTGAAAAATCTTAACCAAGCAAGAGGATTATTGATATCTCTGTAAGATGATGCTATCCCCATTGTCATAAATAAGAACAGGAGAACTGCACCGCTACCTAACCAAGGTTGAAAGCTGCTAAACCAGCGACTAACTAACCCAAACAAGAGTGCAGCACTGTAAAAGAAAATGCCACTACCAGCAAGAATGGCATAGTAACTGAAAATATAACTTGAGGCAATCTGAGCAGAATGTCCAGCCCAGAAGTGTAGAGGAATTGCTGTCAGAATAAACAGATAAATTAAACTTGGAACTCCTAGCATTTTTCCAGTCAAAATACTTGTTTCTGACTGCGGACTAAGGCGAATAAAGTTCAGTGTACCACGTTGTTCTTCTTTGGCTAAGTCGTTAATGAGTAGATAGGTTCCAGCGACTAATAAGGTAAAAACAAAAATCACACTAAATGTTAGAAAGAAGTATTCCCAATGATCTCTCCACCACAATTGCCAGTCAATTTGATCTGGAGGACAAAAATTCTTAGATAATTGACTGTGCAAGTTATTTAGCTCTGTTTGAACTTTCTGAATCTGTGTTTCTAATTTGGGAATTATGCTATTGTCTGATAGTGTGATTTGTCGATAGTTATCTATTTTTTGTTGAAGTAAGTTTTGTTGATTATAAAGTTGTTGTTCTTGGTTTTGATATCCTTGTCTCAAAGTACAATAATTCTCCCTGAGAGAGTATTTATCATCGGGGATTTCTCGTAACTGAAACAAAAAAACTACTAATTGCAATAGTAAAGATGAGGCAACAGTGATGATCACATTAAAAGGCTTTAGTCGTCCTTTCAGTTCTCGGAATAGTTGCGGATTCCATTCACCAACTCTGTCTATGAAATTTAGTAACATAATCAAAATCTCTAAGCATTGTGAATTTTGAATTGCCTATGATGCTTGTTTATGACCTAATTTAAGGAAAATAGTTTCTAGGTCTTCTTGAGTGCAGTGAAAATCAGTTAAGGGAATGCCTGTACTCACAAGCGATCGCAATAAATCAGCGCAATCTTCTTCTTTACCAGAAAAATTCACCCGCACACTATTTTTGCTAGGTATCACCTCCCACTCTTCCACCAAAGGATGATTTTTGAGTTCACGCACCAATATATCTATGTTGCCCAAAGTTGAGACTAAAATCTGCTGTCGAGCCAGACGTTGATAAAGTTGTTGCAGTGAGGCACTTTCTACTAGAAAGCCTAGTTCCATGATGCCCACGGAGGTACACAACTCAGCCAAGTCGCTAAGAACATGGGAAGAAATTAAGATTGTCATTCCCGCTTCTCGCAAAGCTTTGATAATTTCCCGAAACTGCATTCTCGCAATGGGATCAAGTCCAGAAACAGGCTCATCTAGCAGTAATAAAATCGGTTCGTGAATAATAGTGCGGGCTAAACTTAAGCGCTGCTTCATCCCCCGTGAGAGGGTAGAAATCAGGCTGTGACGTTTATTGCCGAGTTGGATAAGTTCTAAAACTTCGTGTAAGCGTTGTGTGCGTCGCGGTTCTCGCAAACGATACAAACGGGCAAAATAATCTAGGTAGTCCCAAACTGTCAAATCATCATAGAGTGGATAATCATCGGGTAAGTAACCCAGGTGACGCTTGAGGGTGGGATTGCTGTGGTCTCGCAATAAGCGATTGCCATTAATATAAATCTCACCTGTAGTCGGTTCCTCCGCAGCAGCTAACATCCGCATCAGAGTTGTTTTACCCGCGCCATTGGGGCCAATTAATCCGTAAACTTCTCCCATCTGGATTTCTAAGTCAACGTCGTTCACAGCAATGTGCCGTTCAAATTGCTTAGTGAGTCCACGGGTGCTAATTGCTAATTCTTTTGCCATAGCTGCTGAAATGCGGCTTGTGATTATCAGTTAAGCTAACCTTTTTCTACAGCGGTTGTCACTCTTGTTTCGGAAATGGAAACAGATTTTATCTTCTGTGCTGTCGCGAAAACTGGTGCAAATCAGTTGGCCAATTGAAAAAAATACCACCCCTTCATTTGTTAAAGAGGTGGATTCTCACAGCATTAATTTAATTTATTTTGCTTTGCGTCAGTGTTATAAAGTCTGGACAATGGGATGCGATGTCAAATTAGGCAATTACACGGAAATTCGCGTCGGTAAGAGCTAGTCCTGTAGATAACTTAGCGAATTGTGTCTGAGCGCCGCCACCATTTCCATCTGCGTCAAAGAATAGTCCGCCTGTAGCGCTGTTATAGATAAATCGCTGATCGCCGGTTGTCGCAGCTGAACCTATGGTAAATTGACCAGGATCGAATGAACCTGCGGTTAAACCACCGCCGAAACCAGCAGCGGATACTTGAATCAAGTCGTTACAAAAGCAGAAGTCAGTAATGGTATCAACGCCTTCACCGAGATTATTGAAGCCAAAAATATCAGAGCCAACACCACCAGTCAAGCGATCGTTACCAGCACCACCATAGAGGGTGTCGTTGCCCTCGTTACCTTCAAGGGTGTCATTACCAGCCTCACCAAAGAGGATATTATCGGCACTATTGCCTTTAATGATATTGTTCAGCGCGTTACCAGTACCATTAATGCTATCTGTGGCAGTGAGGACAAGGTATTCAAAATTATCACTTAAAGTCCAACTCACAGAAGACCTGACGGTATCAATACCGCCAGCATCTCCACCAGAGCCATTATCCTCACTGACAACATCGCCAAGGCTATCAACGATATAAGTATCGTCACCTGCGCCACCATAGAGTGTGTCGTTGCCTGTGCCACCATTTAAGACATCGCGTCCATCACCACCGTAGAGGGTATCGTTGCCAGCGCCACCTTCAAGGGTATCGTTACCAGCCCCACCATCGAGCGTATTATCGGCACTATTGCCTTTGATAATATTGTTCAATTCATTGCCAGTACCATTAAGGGCATCTGTGCCGAGGAGGACAAGGTTTTCCAAATAATTACCTAAAGCCCAATTCACAGAAGACCTGACTGTATCAAAACCGCCAGCGTCGCCACCAGAGCCATTATCCTCACTGACAACATCTCCAAGGCTATCAACGTAGTAAATATCTCTACCTGCTCCACCATAAAGGCTATCGTTGCCTGTGCCACCTTTTAGGGTATCGTTGCCCTCACCGGCATAGATTGTGTCGTTGCCATCATCACCATAGATTATGTCGTCGTCATTGCCACCGAATAGCACGTCGTTGCCAGGGCCACCTTTTATGGTGTCACGACCCTCACGACCATCTAGGTTGTCGTCTCCCTCTCCACCGAGGAATTGATCATCATCATTTGTTCCAACCAAAATATCTTGATTGTTAGTGCCAACGTAACGTGCCATAATTTTCTCCGAATTTTAATGAAGCTGTTCGGAAACTTGGTCTTGCTAATTTAAAACTCGAAAAAATACCCAAAATCCCTTTTTGATAGACGAAGGCTGCATCCAATTTGTCAATTACTAATGTTAATCAAAAATGTTATTGCAACCTGGTATAAGAAATACGTATTGACGTGGATTTGTTTGTAGCTTAATATCGCGCGAACTGCTTTATTCCCTGAAATTATATTTAAAGTTCGCTTTATGCCTTGTCTTTCTGAAAGCTTAAAGCAGATTCTTTTATTCACAAAAGCAAGGGTATTTTTCACCTATCACTAATGCAATAAATTTTGTTGTTTTGGTGTATTTTATCTTGCTATTTAGCAATACTAAGTTTATTCGTTCAAATATATAGTAATTTATTTTTTGTAATTGTCTAGATTTAATATCTATTTTTTACATACTCTTCATATTAGATAATATTTGCTTTATTTAATGTTTATCGAGATATAAATAATACATTTTTTATGTATAAATATAAGCTTTATAAATATTGATTCACATGATTGAAAAAATACTCATGCTAAAAAAATCACCGCTTTAATGTATTTTTTTTGTATAAAAAATCATCATATTATTGGTTTTGAATAATACTTTAAATTACTAAGAGTTAATTTCTGGCTTCGGGTTATTTTGCCGATATATCTCAAATTAGCGCCTAAATTGCGCCATTACAAAAATATGTATGGCATTAATTAACACTTCTATTGCCAATGTTCTAATTTGCGTTGGAGTCAATTTAATCACATCATTTATCTGTTCTCCCAAATTTAAAACTCCATAGGTACATTTTGCTCGGTATGATAATAAATCTGCCTAAACTTTTACATCATCACAACTAGTTATGACTCAAAACTATCGCATTACCCTACTTCCTGGCGATGGCATTGGCCCCGAAATTATGAATGTCGCGGTGGACGTGTTAAAACTTGTAGGGAAGCGCTTTGATATTGAATTTGAATTCCAAACAGCCCTAATTGGCGGTGCAGCAATTGACGAAACAGGTGAACCCCTACCCTCAGCTACCTTGGATATGTGTCGCAATAGCGATGCAGTATTACTCGCTGCGATTGGTGGTTACAAATGGGATTCTCTGCCTTCACATCAGCGTCCTGAAGCGGGTTTATTAGGACTTCGTGCGGGTTTGGAACTATTTGCCAATTTGCGTCCAGCAAAAATTTTGCCCCAGTTAATTGACGCTTCTACTTTAAAACGAGAAGTAGTCGAAGGTGTAGATATTATGGTGGTGCGTGAACTCACGGGCGGGATTTATTTCGGTAAACCAAAAGGCATTTTTGCCACTGAAACTGGAGAAAGACGTGGTGTAAATACAATGGTTTACACAGAATCAGAAATTGACCGCATTGGGCGAGTAGCTTTTGAAACAGCGCGAAAACGGGGCGGAAAACTCTGTTCTGTGGATAAAGCTAATGTGTTAGAAGTATCTCAACTGTGGCGAGAAGGAATAAATAAGCTGGCTTCAGAATATCCAGATATTGAACTATCTCATTTATATGTAGATAATGCGGCTATGCAGTTAGTACGCGCTCCTAAACAATTCGATACTATCGTTACAGGTAATTTGTTTGGTGATATTCTATCTGATGCGGCTGCGATGCTGACTGGTAGTATTGGGATGTTACCTTCTGCGAGTTTGGGAGCTTCTGGCCCTGGTGTATATGAACCTGTTCACGGTTCCGCTCCAGATATTGCCGGACTTGATAAAGCCAATCCTTTGGCACAAATTTTGAGTGCAGCGATGATGTTACGCTATGGTTTAAACCAGCCAGAAGCGGCGGACTTGATTGAAAATGGAGTGTTACAAGTTTTACAACAAGGCGATCGCACTGGGGATATCATGTCTGTAGGAATGAATCTGTTGGGTTGTCGCGCTATGGGCGATGCCCTGATTCAAATCCTGGAAGCAAAATAATTCCCTGATTATGGCTTGAGGATTTTAACATTTTTTGCTAAAAGTTTCGGATAAACTAGAAGCAAATCTATAAATCACATAAACACCAATAGTGTACGCTGCACAACAAGGACAGGCGAATTTTTCCGCCCCAAAAAACCATCCGCCTTTGGTTGATCCCACTGTCATCAAAGCGGCAGGTCACATTTACTATACATACTGTGAGGTACATCCCGAAATCGTTGGACAACCTTCAGGAGTAGCAATTAGTCGCGTAACTTATCGGGGTAAGGTGATTTTCACTCAACACCCAGTGTTGTTACCGCAAGAATGTTTTGTGCCGTTAAATCAAATTGAATCCTATATGTATTAGTGACAGGGAACAGGGAACTCTTAACAGGGAACAGGGGAGAAATGAATTCAAAATTCAAGAATTTCTGCCTATTGCCTATTGCCTATTGCCTATTGCCTATTGCCTTTTTCCACTGATAACTGGTAACTAATTATATGGACATTTTGATTGTCGTCCCTGCGAGTATCATTGTCTTTGCTTTGGGTACATCTATTGGTAGCTTTATCAATGTTGTGGTTTATCGACTACCTTCTGGATTATCGGTGCTTTGGCCGCCTTCTCGTTGTCCTCAATGCTTAAATAGACTCAAAGCTCACGATAATGTACCAGTGTTGGGCTGGTTGTGGTTAAAAGGGCGATGTCGTTATTGTAAAAACAAGATTTCTCCCCGTTATCCTGTGGTAGAAGCATTAACAGGCATAATCTTTTTGATAACATTTTGGGTTTTTCAATTTTCGATTTGGACAATAGGTTATTGGGCTTTTTGTAGTTGGTTATTAGCCCTATCGCTTATAGATTTAGATACGATGACTTTGCCAAATCCACTTACTCAGTCAGGTTTGATTTTGGGAATAGTTTTTCAAATGGCTGTTGGTTTGTTATCAGCAGCTAACTGGGTGGGACTGGTAAATCACTTGATAGCAGCCGTAGCTGGTGCGGTAATTGGCTTATGGCTATTTGATGGAATTTCAATTTTGGGTTCTCTAGCTTTTGGTAAAGCTGTTATGGGTGCAGGTGATGCTAAATTAGCAGCGATGATGGGAGCTTGGTTAGGTTGGAGATATTTACTGATAGCGAGTTTCATGGCTTGCACCTTGGGAGTATTGATAGGTGGAGGGGCAATTATGCTGTCACGTCATAAAATGGGACAAAAGATGCCTTTTGGACCTTTCTTAGCTTTGGGTGCTGTCATGACTGTGTTTAGCGGCCAAGCAATTTTGTCTAACTATCTACGGTTATTTGTGCCTGGATATTAAAATGTAGGAAAGAAAGTTAAAATTCAAAATTCAAAATTCAACCTATTGCTGACAGCAGGCTACCGCAAACAAAATTCAATAACAAAATTTAAATGTCTTTTTTTCTCTTTCTTTACCTATTAACCCATGACCAGATGATCAGACACCTATATCCTCCATGAATGTCACCTCCATTACTCACTTGGCACTTGATATTTTGGTACAATTAGTCTGTGACTTGCATTAACCTCAAATAAAAAGATGCAGTTGGCAAATTACAAACTACGCTGACATTTAAGTATTCTCTGACAGCAGGAACAGACTGGTATTGGCATCATTATTTTTGTTAAGCTGGCAACCAAAAGACTCTGACATCAGGTTTAAATTGCTGAGAATCTTAATTAGATGATTTACTCAAGCCAAAAAATCATCAATCTAAAAATCTACAAATTTTCAATCCTACTCTACTAGTGGGAATGGTCAATTCAAATCAAAAAAATAGATTGACCTGTTTTTGACCTCATACACAGTTAGCATAAAATAAAAATGGCAAACAACGAAGAATCACGCGGTTTAAAGTCTCTATTTGATTGGTTTGCTAATCGCCGTAAACCTGGCTCTAGCAGTCTAGAACGCCAAGAACGAGAAATTGCAGATGGGCTATGGCATAAATGCCCTAAATGTGGTGTTTTAACTTATGCCAAAGACTTAAAAGCCAATCAAATGGTCTGTGTGGAATGTGGTCATCATAATCGGGTAGATAGCGATGAGCGTATCCGTCAATTGATAGATGCAAATACATGGAAACCACTAGATGAGCATTTACGCCCTACTGATCCTTTACAATTTAAAGATCGTAAACCCTACAGCGATCGCTTGCGGGAAACTCAAGAAAAAATCGGTTTAATAGATGCAGTCAAAACCGGCTTAGGCCAAATCAACGGTTTACCCCTTGCTTTAGGAGTCATGGACTTCCGGTTTATGGGTGGTAGCATGGGTTCTGTTGTCGGGGAAAAACTCACCCGCTTAATCGAACAAGCCACTCAACGCCGTTATCCTGTAGTTATCATCTGCACTTCCGGGGGTGCGAGAATGCAAGAAGGAATGCTTTCCTTAATGCAAATGGCGAAAATCTCCGCAGCATTACAACGCCATCAAGATGCCCGTTTATTATACATTCCCGTTTTAGCAAATCCCACCACAGGCGGCGTGACGGCTAGTTTTGCTATGTTAGGTGATCTAATTATCGCCGAACCAAAAGCTACTATTGGTTTTGCGGGAAGACGAGTAATTGAGCAAACCTTACGGGAAAAACTACCCGAAGATTTCCAAACTGCTGAAGATTTGCTCAAGCATGGTTTTGTTGATGATATCGTCCCCCGTACTCAGTTAAAAAATACATTGGCACAGCTAATTGCTTTGCACCAACCTCTACCAACTGCACCCAATATGGTTTTGTGGGAAAGTATGAGTTTGAGTTCTACCAGTGTCGAGTAAGGGATTGGGGGATGGGGAAGAAGAGGACGCGGTGACGCGGAGATGGGGAAGAAGAGGACGCGGAGACACGGGGACGCGGGGACGCGGGGACGCGGAGATGGGGAAAAATAATATCTACTGTACCCTGCACCCTGCCCCCTGCCTATTTATTCCCTATTCCCTATTCCCTGTCACCTGTCACCTGTCACCTGTCACCTGTCACCTCTTCCCTGTTCTTTGACAAAAATCAGCGGTATCAATGCTGCTAGTCGGCAAATACTAGAAAGGGCAAATAACCCTAGTAAACCGCCAAAGTGGGGAGATTGGGCGATAAAACCGCCAATGGTTGTCCCTAATGCACCAGTTACTCCAGCAATAGCAGCTGCGATCGCAAAATAAATAGACTGATTTCTGACTGGGGTAATACCAATCTGCATATTGTTATTACATAAATCAACCGCTGTCCCAGTACCACCGATAAAAATATATAACAGTGGTAGCCACAGCCAAACATCTAAATTACTATTACCAATTCCAAACCATAGCAAAGGCGTAACAGCAACAATAATCCCTACAAATATCAAAATTGGGCGATTTCCCACTTTATCTGCTAACTTACCCCACAGCACAACCATTAGCAAATTTGCCCCGGCTTGCAGACTGCTGTAAATCGTCACCCAACCTACATCTATATTCAAAGTTTCTAGCAGATAGAGATTAACAAAAGGAGCGCAGAGATTAAAAGCCAGCATCCATAAACTGAAATACAGTATAAAAATCCAAAAATTAGAGTTTTTACCGATATTGTAGGGGTTGAGCATCGCTAAACCCTTACCCGCTTGGTTTTGGGAAATTGATACTGAATCACTTATTTCGCCCAATTCATTCTTGCTGCTTACAGAAGCATCAACTATATAGGTATTTTGTAATTGAGGATTAACATCAATTTTGAAATACTGACATCCTAAACTAACTAACCCAAACAAAATTCCTACAAACAACACTACTCCATAACCTTTAAGAGTTCCCCCATACCAATGGGATACAGCAAAACCTGCTAAAGGTACAGACAACAAATTAGTTAAGCTGGTAGCACTATTGCGGATGCCAAAATACCTACCGCGCAACCGTCGAGGAACAATTATTGCTAACCAACTCATCCAAGATGCACTTCCCAATCCGCCGCAAAGATGACTAAAAAAAACTATAAATAGAGTTAATATCACCAACTGAGAGGAATTGATAACTCCCCAACCTGCACCGATAATACCAATTACCAGAATTAGCCACAATAGCCGAGAAATCCCATAAACGAGCATGGAATACTGAAAGCGGCTAGTAGTCCGTTCTGAGATATAAGCACCTAACGGCTGAATCAGATTCACCAGCATGGGAATTGAGGAAAGCATCCCAAAAACTACTGGACTAGCATCCAATTCCACCAAAAATTTACTAAGTAAAATTCCTCCAGTAGTAATAGAAAAAATTGTTGCGAAAATAGCATCTAAAGTAGATGCTTTTAAACTGGTACGAATCGCATTCTTAGGAAAACGAGAGCTAGATGGAGATTGAGAAGATAGGACTGTTGTTAATGAATCAATCGGAGCAATTTCCAGATTTAAAGATGCAATTGTTTCAACTTGAACAGAGTCCATAAGTAATCGTCTATCAGTGACGAAATTAGAAAAATTTCAGTTCATCATAATTGTTTGTTATTCTATCTACCATTTCTCAACAAAACTTTATCTTACTTAAATATCTATCCCTAGTTACAGAAGCTATAAGTAAGGTGATAAAGACTTTTATTTATTTGTGAACAAAAGCAAGTGGTTATATTTTTGGGGTTGGGTAATAGCTGTGAATATCATCATTCTTAGCTGCCACAATTTACCACCCAGTACATCATCAGTCAGTATTAAACTCAGTGGTTGGGGAGGTTCTCCTATAGAGCAAAAACTTCTCAAACAGGTATTAAAAGACTTTGAAGCAAAACATCCAACTATCAAAGTTAAATATGAGGTAATTTCTGATCAATACATGGATGTAATTAAAACCCGCTTAATTGGAGAAGCAGCACCAGATGTATTTTATCTTGATGCCTTGGAAGCTCCTTTTTTAATGAGTCAGAATGTTTTAGAACCTCTAGATAGTTACATCCAACCAGAATTTGATTTAGCAGATTTTGAAGACAATTTACTTAATAGTTTTAAATACCAAAACCATATTTATGGATTTCCGAAAGATTATTCTACTTTGGTTTTATTTTATAACAAAAAATCATTCAATAACGTAGGTTTTAAAAGTCCCCCAACTACTTGGGATGAATTACGCCGCTATTCTCGAAAATTAACAGGTAAAGTTAATAAATATGGCTTTGGTGAAAGTCCAGAATTAGCACGCCAGGCTTATAAAATTCCAGCTTATGGTGGTAAAATAGTTGATAAAAACGGTTATGCTGCTTTTGCAAGTGAAGCCGGTTTAAAAGGTTTAAATTTGGTGATTGACCAATATCAAAAAGACATAACTTCAGCCCTTAAATCTGATGTTGGTGCTAGTTCTGGTAGTGATATGTTTGGTCAAGGTAAAGTGTCAATGGTAATAGAAGGAAATTGGGCAATTCCTTATCTTCAAGAAACCTTCCCGCAGATAGATTTTGCTACCGCAGAAGTTCCTAAAATTAATAACAAAAAAGGCACTATGGTTTTTACTGTTGCCTATGTGATGAATAAGCAAACAAAGCATAAACAAGCCGCTTGGGAATTAATTTCTTACCTCACCGGTAAAGAAGGGATGAAAAAATGGACAGGTACAGGTTTCGCTTTACCAACTCGTAAATCTGTAGCGGAGAGTTTGGGTTATGATAAAGATCCTTTAAGGTCTGCTTTAGTAGCGGGTGTTGATTATGCTACACCTTGGCAAGTAGGGAAATATCCAGCAGCAATTGTTAATAATTTTGATAATCAGTTTATTAGTGCTTTGTTGGGGGAACAATCATTAAATCAGGCGCTGTTAAAGGCGCAAAATAACGCTAATCAGCAGATTAAAATGATGGAGTAGTAGGTTGGGTTGTTCGCGTTAGCGTTGCGAAGCAATTGAACGAAACCCAACATTTTTAAGAACTCAATCTTGCAAATTCTCACGCTTAATAAGCTTAGGCTTAGGAATCGATTTAGAGATTTCAACATTTTTTGCGGGAATCTTCAAATCTTCAACTGCTTCAGCAATTATCTGTACTTGCATTGGTGTTAAGCAATCAGCAGAACTTACTATCATTTGTAGCAGTGCAGGGATACCTTGCAAAACTGGAACTGAGCAATCATGACATAATACGGTTTTTCTCTCGTTTATCTCGTTCCCAGGTTCTACCTGGGAATGCAATTTAGAAGGCTCTGCCTTCTGTTATTATGTAAAAGAGATGGTTTGGTATTGCGGAGTTAAACCTCAAGAAGTACCGCGACTGGTAGAACAACATTTATTAGGTGGTAAAAAAGTTAAATATATGCTTTATTATCGGTTTCATCCCCAGGGATAAAGCTAACTGAAAATATATAAATTCTGTAATTTGGTGCAAATAAAGCGAGGGAATAAATGGATATTCAACAGCTAGGACTATCAACAATTTCAATCCCCTTTTCTAGTAAAGTTAAAGGATACTCAACAACTGCATAATCAACATCAGGAAATGCTTGTTTTTGTTCCTGTTCTAACTTCTTCGCTTCTGCCGGATCAATGGTATATTTATATTTAAAGGTTTGAAAGTCTAGCTGTTGCGGACTTTTGCCATCATTGAAATGAATAGTAACTTTCTTTTCTGCTCCATAGCGTAAAATTGTTAATACTGCTGTGCAGGGATTTACGTCACTGGGTAATAAATTCTCACCAATTAAAGCATTGAGAAACGTACTTTTACCCCGTTTCATATCGCCTAAAACCAACAGCCGAAAGACACCATTTCTGAGATTTTTACTAGCGGCTGTAATGTCTTCAATATCTCTGATTAAACTTAACTTACCAGAAGAAGTATCTCCAGCTAATTCGGCTTGATTAATAGTATCGGCGATTCTACTTAAACAAATAGAAATCTCAGATCGAACTTGAGAAACCCGTTCTAAATCATTGATAAATTGGTCAGTTCCAACTTGATAATTCATGGTGATCTATTACCATCTAAAACCGCAAATTGTTGTAACACTTCTGTGATACTGAAGACGACTTTTGAACAGGAGGTAGAACCTCGCAGAAGGCATTCCCTGTCAGAGACTGGGAACGAGATAAACGAGATAAATTATCGAGGTTTATTTGTGTTTCCTATCAATAGACAACGCAGAAACCAAAGCTGGAAAATTACAGAAAACCTAACCGGGTATCTTTTCATGATGCCCACAATTCTCGTTTTAGGCACATTTGTAGTTTTACCAATTCTCTATGCTGTCTTTCTTTCTCTCCACAAAGTCCAACTTTTAGGCAATATTGATTATAAATTTATTGGCTTTCGCAATTTCACCCGTTTGAGAGAAGATGAACAGGTTTGGATTGCGTTAAAAAACACAGCAGAATATGTTGCTATTGTTGTCCCCAGTCAAACTATTTTAGCTTTAATTTTAGCTGTAACTTTAAATTCTGGTATTCGTGGTAAAAGCTGGTGGCGTATCCTTTATTTTTTACCCACAGTCACATCTTCTGCGGTGTTAACACTCATCTTCATGTGGATTTATAACACCGATGGTTTACTAAATGATTTTCTTGCTTTTGTTGGACTACCTAAATATAACTGGTTAGGAGATCCAGCAGTGGCTTTAAAAGGCATTATGATTATGAATATTTGGTCAACTGCGCCTTTTTACATGGTGATTTATTTAGCAGCTTTACAAGATATTCCCCAAACACTTTTTGAAGCAGCAGAATTAGATGGCGCGAATTGGTGGGAAAGGTTTGTTTACATTACTCTTCCCTGGCTGCAACCTGTAACTTTTTTTGTGGTGACAGTGGGGATAATTGGCACTTTTCAATTATTTGATCAATCTTACATTTTCTCAGGTGGAACTGGTGGACCGAATAACGCTACATTGACAGTCGTATTGCTAATTTATCAAGCTGTATTTAGAAATTTACAATTAGGATATGCATCTGCGATCGCATTTTTACTCGCAGCAATCATCATTATCATGACTGTGATTCAGCGGAGAGTCTTCGGAGGTGACAGGATTTGACTCATATCTCTCGCTTTCCCTATCTCAAAATCCTCTTATACCTCTTTTTGTCAATTTATGCCCTAATCACCCTGATTCCCTTCCTCTGGGCGCTTTCAGCATCATTTAAGCCGCTGTCAGAAATTATCAGTGGTGAACCAAATTTCATCCCCCAGAATTTTACTCTCGATAACTACAAACAAATCTTTTTCCAAGAACCGCTGTTTGGGCGCTGGTTATTTAATAGTATAGCGATCGCACTCAGTGTCACGCTTTTAAACTTACTCTTAAATTCAATGGCTGGTTACGCCTTAGCTAGACTGCGATTCGTCGGTAAAAGTTTTTGGTTTTTCCTGATTTTGGCAGTTTTAGCAGTACCAGCACAAATTACCCTAATTCCCACATTCTTGATTTTAAAAGCGATAGGTTGGCTCAATTCTTATCAAGGCATGATTGTGCCTAGTATGGTAAACGCCACTTTCATCTTTATGATGCGGCAGTTTTTTGTTAATTTTCCTAAAGATTTAGAAGAAGCAGCACAACTTGATGGCTTAAACACCTGGGAAATTTTCCGAGATATTGTTTTACCTCTGGCAAAACCAGCACTAGCAGCACAAGCAGTTTTTGTGTTTATGGGCAGTTGGAATAATTTTATCCTGCCTCTGGTGATACTCTTTGACCCAGAAATGTTTACTTTACCTCTGGGGCTAAACACCTTTAAAGGGCAATATATCAGCTATTGGAATTACATCATGGCTGCTTCTATGGTTTTTACCCTTCCAGCTTTAGGTATTTACGCCTTTTTCAACCGCTATTTTATTCAAAGTGTGACCTTTACAGGGGGAAAAGGTTAAGTGTAGGTAATTCTTAATTCTTAGAGGATGTTTGTAAAGTCTAAATTAATACTAAAATCGGCGATTATAAATCGCGGCTATACAGACAAAACCTGCCTACGCAGGTTAACAATCCTTGGTTTTTCATTAGTCCACGCATCCTTTATGCCGGGGAACCCGTCCACCGCACTGCCTCCTCCTGTACGGGCTCCCCGGCCGTTCGCCCCTCCTGACTCCTGACTCCTGAATTCTGCTGTAATTAGACATAGAGGTAAAAAGAATCTAGAGACGAGAATCCTTACCGATAGAACGTCTCTGCAAGGGTTCTGGATGACGCATATTTAATTTTGGATATGTTTAGCACTTAATTCTCTCCATTTCCCCATTTCCCCATCTTCCAAATCCCCAAATCAGAGTCCACCATATTTTGGCTGATAAATTGGACTCTTAACATGATATTGGTATTAGAGCGACTCAATCTCTATCTAAATAAAAAGCGTTATGGGTTTTGCAAACCTGTGGAGTGCAGAGATAGCGAAATACCACGGAAACACTGTGGACAAGGAGTTTTCTCTGTTCAACCCAGTCTTAATTGCCTATAAACACCAAAAAACCCGTTTGGCGTTAGAGGATGTTAAGGCAATTATATGCCAAATATTTTCGGCAATCCACTCAGCTGCTAAGTGGGTGATAATTGCTACTAGCAAAGAAAATTTAAAAGTCAGCAAGTAGCAATATGGAGATTGAGGATCGCTGTCTTAGCTGTGTTGAACATCAAAATCTTTAAGGGGAAATATGTTTAGAACAATAATTGGTTTTCTAACTACTGTTTTGCTGACCTTTCAGCTATTTGTCGGTAGCGCAACAGCAGTGCAACTGGATCAAGCCACTCGAACAGTACAGTTGAATGAACAGGGTGATACTGTTGTTATCAGTGTGAAACAACTATCCAAAGGTAAGAAATTATTTAATGACACTTGCGCTCAATGTCATGCTGGAGGCGTAACTAAAACTAACCAAAACGTGGGACTAGAACCCGAAGCTTTGGCACTAGCTACACCCAAGCGTAACAACATTGAAGGGTTGGTGGACTACATGAAAAATCCCACAACTTACGACGGTGAAGAAGAGATTTCTGAAATACATCCCAGCCTCAAGAGTGCGGATATCTTTACAGAAATGAGAAATCTGACCGATGATGACTTAAGTGCGATCGCTGGTCACATTCTCGTACAACCAAAAGTTGTTGGTACTAAATGGGGTGGCGGTAAGATTTATTACTAAACCTCTGCAAGTTAGCCTCGTTTAATAAAACCTGAGTTCCGATTCCTCATACCTGAGAGCATTAAAGCACGATTTTCAACCTTAGTTAAGTATTACTGCTGATTTTGCTTTGCTCTCTGGAATCAGGACAAGGTAGGGGGTTCTTTCCTCTGCCCCCTGCCCTCTTGACTGCTGGTGTGGAATCTTTAGTATTTGCCTCATTTTGTGTGCTTGATAGTCGGCAATTATTGAAAAAAAATTTATCTATGACAGATTGTCATATTTGGCGTTAATTGTATTTAAAATGGGAACAGGAAAATAAAACTATATCTCAGGAGAGAGCTATGAAATTAATTGCAGCAAGTTGGAGACGCTTGACTTTAGCTGTGTTGACTGTTCTTGTAGTTGTGAGCAGCTTTGCTGTTTTTGCTCCCACCGCATCTGCGGAAACATATCAGATCAAGTTGGGTAGTGACAAAGGATTGTTACAATTTCAACCCAGTAAGTTGACAGTTAAACCAGGTGACACAATTGAATGGGTTAACAACAAAGTTCCTCCCCATAATGTTGTGTTTGACAAAGCAAAAAACCCCACTAAAGACGCTGATTTAGCTACATCTCTGTCTTACAAGAAGTTGTTAATGACTCCTGGACAGAAGCAAACAACAACTTTCCCCGCAGATGCACCAGCTGGTGACTATACCTTCTATTGTGAACCTCACCGTGGTGCTGGGATGGTTGGTAAAATCACAGTTGAAGGCTAGAAAACTTTCAATTTTGACCGATTGGATTTTTATAGCCCATTAGGTGGTGCAGCGGTAATCAGTTTTATCCCTATCTAACAGAGTAAACACTCTATGGCAATCAAGGGAGAAACTAGTTACCGCTAATTTTTATGCCATTTGACCAAAAAATCAGTAAATCAGAAAATCCGTATGAGAACTATACATGATATTTTACAGATGTGGATATTCAGTAAATCTATCAGTTCACTCTCCATATAGACATTCTCCCTACCCTGGATCAAAGAATGGAGGATAGTTTCGGCAGATGTAAATAGATTTAGATATATACTTACTAACCACATTTTGAAATGCTGGATGCTTGTTACGAGGAAAATCTCTTGAGAATACTGTTATTAACTCTAGTTTTAGCGATCGCTCTATTTAACTTCACCGGCATTCATCCAGCTTTAGCAGCAGAAACATTCAACGGAGGCAAAATTTTTAATGCTAACTGTTCTGCCTGCCATATAGGAGGTGCTAATATCCTAATTGAGCATAAAACTTTACAAAAAGCAGCATTATCAAAATACTTGGAAAACTACGATCTTGAACCGATCCAGGCTATTCTTGATCAGATACAGAATGGTAAAGGTGCTATGCCCGCTTTTAAGAATAAGTTAAGCTATCAGGAAATTCTAGAGGTAGCCGCTTATGTTTTTCAAAAAGCGGAAAGAAGCTGGTAAAGCGACTGTCCCTATCTCCCTGCTTCCATGTTTATTTTTTAATATTAATTAAATATTTTATTTTTTCCATTCAAAATTTTTGAATTATCTGAAGAAAAGAATTTGAGATTGAATCGGAGCAACGATTTCAATCTCCATTATAGCAGATTGCACATCAATGAGGCTTCGCCGTGAGCGTCAGCCGATAGCTTGCGTGGCGTAGCCATACGGTACAGAATCAAAATTGAAACCTAGACAGACAGCAAGCCAATTTTACTCCTGACTCCTGTACGGGCGTATTGCAATACGTCCCTACTGACCTGATAGCGTAGCTTTTCTGCAAGAGGTATTTTGAATTCCCCGAAAGAAATGACCGGGGATATAACCAACCTAGAATGCTAATCCCCAGGAAATTTTATTGTTCTTGATTAGAGTTTTCTTTTTGGTCTTTGAGTTGACGTAACTGTTGTATTAATTTTTGAGTAGATTCACCAGCAGCAGCAGGCTGAGTGCTACTTACAGTTGCTGTAGGTGAGGCTTTGATAATGACGACACCTGGAGTTGAAGGTTGAATTTTTCTGTTTTGAGGCTCAGGTGCTTTGTCAGAATTGTCAGAATTGTTATTGTTATTTGGTGAGGGCTTTGGCTCAGAAGTCTTTTCAGGAATATTACTATTGTTTTGATTTTTAAACCGCAAGTGGAATGGATAAGAGCTAGTTTGCTTATCACTTTTAGGTGGATTAGCGTTGAAAAATTCCCTGGCTTTTGATTGCAGTTCCGGCGCAATTGACCTATCTTGAAACTTAATATCTAAAACTTTGCCATCAGAATCTACAACTAAGCGACCTAAAACATTACCTTCCAGATTTTGTTTATCTGTAGAAATAGTTTCCCGAATAACGGCTTGTTCTCTAGCGTTAGGGTATTCTTGCTTGATTGTTGTTCTCAGCTTATTGTAAGAAGTTAGATTTGCCAGTAACTGTTGCGTTGTCTTGCCTTGTGAATCTGACTGCTTAAAAGTAGGTAGTTCCGGTGGCTTCTGTGTTGAAGTTTCTGGTAACGGTGGTAAACCTTGTCCAGCTAATGCTAATTGGCCGTTAGCTGGTAGAGATTGTTCTCCAAGAACCTCAGATGGAGAATTTTGAGCTACCTGATCTCCTAACTGCATTTTTTGGGGTTGAGAAACTCCCTGTGCTGTACTAGAGCCAATATCAATTGGATCAGGAGATGGATTATTTAGTGGTTCCCCTGGCACTTTATTGTCTGCTTGTACCTGTGGCAACCTGTTTAAATCAAGTGGTTGGGTTTCTCTAATTTTGCTGTCTATATCATTAACAAAAGGAGAATCTGATGGAGAGATTCTACTTCTGGCTTGAAAATTGGAAACTTGGCGGCTAAAGTCGTTTCTTGTAAATCTCGTCGAACTAGGCTGGCTTCTGGGCAAGTAAGAAAGATTATAGTTACCCGATGATGTAGGGATAGGTGGCAATGCCTGTTGGTTAGGTAGAGGCGCTTCTAAGGGTGGCAATGTTGTTGATTGGCTGTTAAAGCTGGTTAAAGGCAGTTGCTGTTGTAGCGGCAGTTGGGGTTGTTGTAAAGCAATTTGAGATGTGTCAGGAGTTTGTGGCAACCGATTTTGATCAGCCGGACTCAATTCCATTAATCCGACTACTTTTGATGAATCTGTTGTTGAGGATTTACTAGAATCAACAGGCATTAATGGCACAATCAAGGCTATAGCACCGTGGATGCCAAGAGAGGCTATAGCTGCTATCCCAGTGGGTTGGCTTAATATTTCTGGTATATTTTTCAGCAGGGAGACGTAAGACATAGCTTTTATCGTTCACTCGGCTCAGTTGCAGTTGACTAGTACCATAAGGACAGCTATTTCCTTGGGCGGCTTGGCCCAGGGCTATTTCTGACGTGCTGCACTAGCAATTTTATTTTTTAGATTCTATTGCCATTTGAGAGATGGGTTTATCTAACAAATAATAACTTCCTATATTGCCATTCAAAACAGGAATATTCAAGTGATATGAGAGTTTTTATTTTTTTAATGTATCAATTCTAGTTTTATTAGTTTTATCTAGTTTTAAGTTTAATTTTCGCAAAAATGGTTAAAAAAGTTACTATCTAATTCACTAAATTTGGCGATTTGCTGATGTATTACAGCAGATTGCAGATCAATGAGGCTTCGCCGTGAGCGTCAGCCGATAGCTTGCGTGGCGTAGCCATACGGTACAGAATCAAAATTGAAACCTAGACACATTCGCCTGTTTTACTCCTGACTCCTGAACCGATAGCGCAGCGTGGCGTAAGCCATAGGTCTGCGAAGCGTCTCCTGAATTCTGCTGTATCTCCTAGTGTGGCAATACTTCTGACGTTATTTACTTACTCTTAAATATTTTTGAGCAGCTAAAATAGACAATGCCATGATCAATCGTTATTTTACCAGGTTATTGCGAAAGTGCGATCGCTGTGTTCCCGGTAGGCATTGCTTACTGCCCACTAGAAAAAGCCACTTCAATCCCTTAGTTTTAACTATGGCATCACTCAGCACTATCAGCCGAGCCACTCCTGAACAGAAGTTTTACCAGCTGGGATGGAATCTTGGGCGTGGACAAATACAGTATTCCTAAAAATTTGGGTTAAGATTGTAATATAAATATACAAATAATCAAACCAGAGGTTTGTCCATGCAAAGTACCTTAGTTGATCGGTTTTTGCGGCGACTGGCGACGATATTATCCGTTGTGATTCTGACTTTGATCCTCATTTACACCTCTACAGGAGTTTTACTGTCTTTTTACTACGAACCAACAGCAGGTGGTGCTTATAATTCATTGCAGATGATTAATACGCAAGTATCCTACGGCTGGTTATTCTATAGAACTCATGAAATTGCTGGTAACGCCGTCATTGCGATCGCCCTTATTAATCTCATAGTCATGTTTTTAGGTCGGCAATTTCGTCCTAGTTGGCTGGCAGCTTGGATTAGCGGAATTTTGTTGACATTGAGTGCAATGGGATTAAGCTGGACAGCTATGCTACTCGGCTGGAATCAGGAAGGATACTGGCGATTTCAAATTGAACTAGGAACAATTGAAGCCATTCCTTTCATTGGTAGGCAACTACGAGACATTTTAGTTGGTGGGGGAGCTATTAACACTCTGACAGTGCAACATCTTTATAGCCTGCACACCTACGTGATTGGGACTGCTGGCCTGATTCTGGCTATAGTGAATCTGTCAGCTTTGTTATGGCAAGAGTGGGAAATGTCTCACGAACAGGATGTGATTCAATTAGTAGATGCCTCACTAGCAGAAAGTTGAGACAATTTAGCGGCGGGGACTTCTTCCACCTCCGCTAAAGTTTCTAAAGATAGAGGCGTAGACTGACTAGCGCCCGATAAGCGTTTTAACAGATTGGGTCTAGAATCATATAACAAGTAGATAATGCGATCGCCAATTTCCCACTCTTGATTTGCGGACATTACCTGTAGGCGTTCTTCTCGTTCTACCAACAATGGTACTAACAACCCAGTCTGGATTTTTTCTTGGATATGCTCTTGCTGGCTGGCAAATTCCTCATTATTTAAAGTTGTTGTTCCCAACTTCACCCGGCCATCATTCAAGTATTCATTCCAAGTTTTAATCGGTAAATCGGACGCAAAAGCCTGATCAACTTTAGAATTGGTCGAGTTAGAAGCTTGAGGATCACGGGGAAACACGGCTAAAACACGGGGCGGACTAAATTCTTCAGCGGCCCGTTGAGCTAAAACAAAATTGACTTCCCCATTATTCGTCACTGCCAAAAAAGTACCCATAGAGGCAATTCCCGCCTCTTCCAACACTTCAGCATCCAGCGCACTACTAGCAATCACACGGAGATTTTGGGCTTCAGCTTGAGTAAAATATTGTGAGTCAGTATCAATGATCACTACACTTTCTCCCCGTTCTTGAAAAAACCGGGCAATCAACAAACTCAAAGGATTACAACCAACAATTAAAGCTCCAGTTGCATCTTTAGAGGTGATGCGTAGCCATTTAACAATCCAGCCAGCTGTTAACCCTTGACAGAAAACTGTCATGATAATTGTCAGGAACACCAAAGCTTTAATCGCATCACCACCATTAATGCCCCGCTGTGTCAGCGAAATCGCAAATAAAGATGCCACAGAAGCCGAAACTATCCCTCTCGGTGCAACCCAACTCAGAAATAGTTTCTGTCGCCAATTGAGATCACTGTTCCAAGTACACAACAGGATGTTAATCGGGCGAACCACGAACATCAAAACCAAAACAGTAAATAAACTACCCCAACCCAAAGCTAAAACACTGGCAATAGATAAGTCAGCAGCTAGGAGAATAAACAGTACAGAAACGCTGAGAATTGTAAGTTGATTTTTAAAGCTTCGCAACAACCGTTCTTCTGGAACTGATGAGTTAGCAAATACTACTCCAGCTACTACTGTGGTCATAATTCCTGACTCACTGCGAATCGTCTGCGCTAGGGTAAACAAACCCCACAGCACTGCCAGGACTACTAAATTTTTTAGTTCAAAAGAGATGAAATTGGCGCGTTTGAAAATCCAACTCATCAAGTAACCGCCGACAGCACCAATACTGCCTCCCACACCCAAACGCATTAATAAACCGATGATGGCGTTGATTGGGTCTGCATCACCGTTCAAAATCGTATCTAGGACAACGTAGGCGAGGATAGCTCCCACGGGATCGATTAAAACTCCTTCACCTTCCAAAAGTGTTGCCACTTGACGATCTACGTTAATTTGTTTGAGCAGGGGACCAATAACTGTTGGCCCTGTAACAACGACTATGGAAGCATAGAGAAAAGCTATGTTCCAAGGAAATTCTCCCAGCCAATGAGCCGCCATACTGCCGCCCAGCAGGGTTATTAGTGTTCCCAGGGTAACAAGCAGTTGTAAACTGACTGAAACTCTACCCAATTCCCGCAAATCCAATTTGAGTCCGCCTTCAAACAAGATAATTGCTGTGGCTAGGGAGACAATGACTTCTAGTCCAGTTCCTAGCATATGGGGGTGCAGCAATCCTACACCATCAGCACCTAGTAGGATGCCTAACAGGAGTAATAAGACAATGCTGGGTAGTTTGAAGTAGGCAGCCATTACCTGGGCGCTAATGCCTGCAAAAACTGTGATCACCATTTGTAGGGTGATGTCAAAAGATGCTTCCATGTTGTAGATTTTGAGCGATTGATTTCAAAATCCTTTGTAAAGAATTATAAATACTAACTCTACAGGGTACAACAGCACACCCCTTGTTAAGAAATTAAGAGATTTTTTCATGCTTAGTTTCTTATGGTACATCTTTTTGTATCGGATGGCGACAAGGTAAGCGGCGCTGAATTTGCTATGTGGCCAGCAATCTGAGTCCCAAAAGCGCGATCGCTCAATCGAATTTTAGAACTTGTCAAAATTTTTGGAAAACCCTGTTGACATACTCTGAAAAATCCGTTATGTTATTAAAAGTCTGAGTCCAATGCCCCCATCGTCTAGAGGCCTAGGACACCTCCCTTTCACGGAGGTAACGGGGATTCGAATTCCCCTGGGGGTACTTTAAAGGTGTAGATAAATAGAAACCTAGAAAAGATTTATTAGATTTCTTTTCTATCTAATAACTAATTTCTTCTAAGCTGTAGATTTACACAATGCTTAAGTCATTCGCACGTTGACTAATCGCCATTACTATTGAATTGTAAGTCTTTGGTGAGGCAGCGTTCAATGATTTATATTGGCATTGTCAGCGTCATCATTTAGGGGGGGGGTAGAAAAGAAATAGTCAAAAATTACCCTCAAAATCTGATAAATTAAGTGACATGGAACTGGATCGCGTCAATCACTTAAAGCAGATACCCCCAGAAGATTGGGGAAAAACTCCAACTAGCGTCAAGAAACTTGTGGAGGAAATGGCGCAGCAAATAGAAAAACGGGAACAGCAACTAACAAAAGTCCTTAAAGTTCAAGAACAGTTATTAGAAAAAATTAATCACACATCAAAAAACTCATTATCACTCCCCTCAAGCGACCTACCGGGATTTGGAAAAAAGCCGCCCCAACAGAAAAGCCATAAAAAACTAGGGTATCCACTAAGTAATCAAGGAAATAGCCAAAACCTATACCCAATAGAAGAATTTAGCTCCATCATAGACTATTATCCAGAAGAATGTGTAAGTTGTGGAGCTACTCTCGTTTGTTTATATTTATGATAACAAAATCTAAAAAATTTCGTTGGCAAAAACCTAAATATTCTGCTTTATCCCGAAAAATAGATATTTTCATGGCTGCGGGTCAATTTATGTTATTTCTTTGGTGGGATAGTATTTTCCCACAAGATTCTTTAGAACATAAGAAAAATCGCGCTACTTGGTTGGTTAATACTTTAATTGATTTAGGCCCTACTTTTATTAAAATTGGTCAAAGTTTATCAACTCGTGCTGATTTATTACCTTTAGAATATGTGGAAGCTTTGGGAACTTTACAGGATCAAGTTCCGGCTTTTAGTAGTCAAGAAGCTATCGCTATGATTGAATTGGAATTAGGTAAATCTGTGCAATTTATTTATAAAGAATTTGAGTTTAATCCTTTAGCTGCTGCTAGTCTAGGTCAAGTTCATAGAGCGAAATTATACAATAATGAAGAGGTGGTTGTCAAAGTACAACGTCCGGGTTTAGAGGCTTTATTTAATTTAGATTTTAAGATATTATTACAGTTAATTAAGTTTTGTAATCAATATTTTCTTTGGGTGAAAAAATATAATTTACAAGCAATTTATGATGAGTTTTTTGATTTGTTATTTCAAGAAATTGATTATATTCAAGAGGGTAAAAATTCTGATAAATTTAGGGAGAATTTTCATGGATATCCGCATATTATTGTGCCTAAAGTATATTGGCAATATACCACAACTAAGATATTAACCTTAGAATATAAACCGGGAATTAAAATTAATGATAAAGCGGCTTTAGAAGCTTGTGGAATCAATATCAATAAAGTAAATGAAACGGGTATTTGTTGTTATTTAAAGCAACTATTACAAGATGGTTTTTTCCAAGTTGATCCTCATCCGGGGAATATGGCTGTCAATCCAGATGGTAGTATTATATTCTATGATTTTGGCATGATGGCAGAAATCAGAACTTTGGATAAAGAGCAGATGATTAAAACTTTTTTTGCTGTGTTAAAAAAGGATAGTAATGAAGTAGTAACTACTCTCATGAGTATGGGATTACTTGAACCTATCCCAGATATGACTCCAGTGAAAAGATTAGTCACATTTTTATTAGATAAGTTCACCGATAAACCCTTAGATATTAAAGCATTAAGTGAGTTGAAAAGCGAACTGTATGAAATGTTTGAACAGCAACCATTTCGTCTACCTGCTCAAATGACATTTATATTAAAAGCCTTAACCACATTAGATGGTATTGCGAGAACTTTAGATCCTAAATATAATCCTACAGCATCATCCCAAGCATTTATAAAAAGTCTGGCAATGACAAAAGGTAGAGGAAATGCGCTTGCCCAATTAAGCAAACAAGCAAGGGATTTTCTCCAATATCAACTGACAAAACCGAATAAAACAGAAGTTTTAGTTAAAAAATTAGAAGAAAGAGTTGAAAGGGGAGAGTTACAATTAAGAGTTAAAAATGTTGAAAGCGATCGCATATTAAGACGAATTTATCTAGCAGTCAAAACATTAATTTATGCTTGTTTAACAGGCTTTAGTATGTTGACGGGATTAATTTTGACGATCATTAAGTATAATAATTGGGCAATAGCGATTTTTTGTGTAGGTGGTTTTTGTCTATATTTATTAGTTAAATCTTTAATGAAATTAGGAGTGATGGAGAAAATAGAAAAAATGGGCAAAAATTAGGGCTGTCAGGATTCGTCTTTTAAAAATAGCAATACAATCAAGGGCGGGGAAATTCCGCCCCTAGCATTAATGAATCTATTACGAATTACGAATTATTTAATATGTGTTATTGGCGACAGAAAACTGAGGTAAAGTTAAGGTGAAACAAATTTCGCTCAAGTCAGAATTGGCAATTGGAGTACTCTCAATAGCGATCGCACCATTTAAATGCAGGACTAGAGACTTGACTAAAGCCAATCCCAAGCCAGTACCTGGAGTCCAGCGTCCTTTGCCACGACGGAACTTATCAAAGATATAGGCTGCTTCCTCTTGGGAGATGCCACGTCCTGTATTAGTCACTTTAATAATAACTTGATCAAGTTGTTGTTCAACTCTATGAGTAGCTTGTAAGTGGACAACAGTATCACGCTCCGAGTATTTACTGGCATTGGTTAACAGTTCTTGCAAAATCCGATCAAAACTCTCAATTTCGGTTTGAAGTTTTAACGGCTCTTTGGGTAAATCTACGGAAACAACTAATCCCTTATCTGTGAATAGCTTTTCCGCAGAGCCGACAATGTGATTAATTGTGGTGTTTAGGTCTATGGTTTCAAATTGTGGTGCTTCTTGATGAGATTCTAGTTTCTGGAGTGTGAGCAGATCATTAATTAAATTAATTTCTTTAGTACATTCTGACTCGAGAATATCTAGGTATCGAGTTTGACGCTCTGGTGAAATTCCTGGTAAACGTAAGTTACGGATTGACATCCGCATATTGGTGAGGGGATAACGCAAGCGATCGCTAATGTTGCTGACAAATTCATCTTTGAGTTCGTTGAGTTGTTGTAGTTGCTCAACATACTGCTTTGTTCTTTCGTACAATTTTGCCTGTACTTCTAAACTGCGTTTGAGTTGTTCTGTGCGTTCATCTACCAAATTTTGGACTTGCCGCAGTGTTTGTGACTGAATGATGGCGTTACTCAATTGAGCGCAAACCATTTCCACAAGATTTAATTCTGCGGGTTGCCAACTGCGAGCCACAGTTTGCTGTAACACCACAAATCCTAACACTTTGCCTTGACTTTCCAATGGCATTAACAATGTAGCAGGAAACTCCTCTATGGCAAATAAAGGATTGGTTTGCCCATTATCTTTTTGCTCTGTCGAGTTATCAATCATGATCGGTTTCCCCGACTCTGTAAATACAAGCTGGCATAAACCACATTCTGACAATAAAAAAGAATGTTCTAACTTATCTGTCTGGGTGTTGGCGGTATGTTGATTCTTATTCCATTCTCCAACTACTACAGCTTTAGCAGTGGGAATTTGTTTTTTTGGACGAGTTCTAAACAGTGGATCTGTATATTTCAATAAAATCAGTAACCCTCGATCTGCTTCTAAAGATTCCGCCGTCGAGGAAATAACTAACTGGAGCATTTGATTCAACTCCAAGTTACTAAGACTTAGTATAGTTAATTGCTTAATTAAACTTTGGTGTTGGCTGCTTTTATGCAGATACTGCTGTTGAGTAGTGATAATCTCTGTTTGTGCTACTTGAGCAAATGCGATCGCACAAGATGACTCTACTGCTTTGAGTAATTTTTTCTCTGATTCATCCCAATCATAGGGTTTAAATTTGATCAGGCTAATTACACCATTATTTTTGCCACCAAATCGCGTGGGAATTGCTAAAACTGATTTAATTGGTATTTGCAAAGACTGACAGCTAATTACCAGAGTTTTTTGAATAGTGGAAATATCATCAATAGTCAATGGTTCGGCCGCACATTGCACCACTGGCGAACTCATCTGCAACTCTTCCATTGGTAATATCTCGTTGGGGTGTGGTAAGCCCTGATATTTTTTACTACACCAATTAGCCGTTGCTGCTTCACTAGATCCATCACTTGTCACTTTGACTAAGCAACAGCAATCTACTTTAAATGTGTTTCCTAGTAAATGAGCAATTTCTTGCAGCATCGAGGCTGCTGCCGTACTTTTGGCGATGATAAAGTTTATGCTCTGTGCCAACGCATGGGCAGTTTTTTCCTGTTTCTGCATTAGCTTAACTTGGTATGCTGGTAGTGGTTCTACGTCATTTATGTATTGAGGCGGTGATAATAAATGTTTTTTCATTACAGTTACGCCTGTGGATAATAATAATCCATTTTTTTCCTTTGCACCCAACTTTTTGGCATCGATTTAACCTTTAGTTTTATTTCAGAAAGCGGATGAGTCAAGATTATTTTATGAAAACTGGGGCTACTTATTACCTTTGCATATTTTAATTAACTTTATTTACCTGCTTTGTGAATTAATTTCAAGTACCCGCCGTATTATTATATTTTCTATGCCAACACCTTTTTTCAAAGATTTTTGATAGCAGTTTAATCTGGAGTTAATTTACTGTGTCCATACCAGGATATCTTGTCTTTTACTTTACACAAACCGTAATTTCTCTAGAGTTAAATAAAAACTATTTTGAAGATCAGCCGCATTAATGCTGAGTATAGAAGTACTGAATAACTATGTAAGTACTGAATCAAGTTGATTGCTTCAAGAGGAAGCAGCGGGTTTAATATCGTCATCGTTTAAACACTGAGACAACAAGGGAAAAGAGGTTTTTTTGCTGTCTGCACAGATGGTGGAATCATAACTACTCTAGCAAACATGATATCAGATGTCTATTTATACGTCACCTGATACCGTTTCACTTTAAGGTTGATACAAATGAACACACACGGAGATTTATTTGTAGCTTTAATTACCAGCAGCAATAAAGTGTCTGAGTTTCTCAAATCTCGTGAGGTGCTATGAAAAAATCTCCCGGTTAGAGACCGAGAGATTGTCAACATACTGCGGGGAACAGGAAATAAAAGCAGCTAATTTTAAAATTTCCTTATTCCCTCCTAAGTAGGAAAATCCGTGGGTTTTTTGTCCCTAGTTGCTCGTGAAGAGTTCCCTTTTACCGAAAAATAAGACTAATGCACTAGTACCGCAGGGCGGAAGTCAAAAGTCACAAGTCAAAAGTATAATCCTACAGCATCATCCCAAGCATTTATAAAAAGTCTGGCAATGACAAAAGGTAGAGGAAATGCGCTTGCCCAATTAAGCAAACAAGCAAGGGATTTTCTCCAATATCAACTGACAAAACCGAATAAAACAGAAGTTTTAGTTAAAAAATTAGAAGAAAGAGTTGAAAGGGGAGAGTTACAATTAAGAGTTAAAAATGTTGAAAGCGATCGCATATTAAGACGAATTTATCTAGCAGTCAAAACATTAATTTATGCTTGTTTAACAGGCTTTAGTATGTTGACGGGATTAATTTTGACGATCATTAAGTATAATAATTGGGCAATAGCGATTTTTTGTGTAGGTGGTTTTTGTCTATATTTATTAGTTAAATCTTTAATGAAATTAGGAGTGATGGAGAAAATAGAAAAAATGGGCAAAAATTAGGGCTGTCAGGATTCGTCTTTTAAAAATAGCAATACAATCAAGGGCGGGGAAATTCCGCCCCTAGCATTAATGAATCTATTACGAATTACGAATTATTTAATATGTGTTATTGATTGCTAGACTCTCGACACTCAGAGGAACCATATCGCCATTCCTTGTTAATCCCAATAACATCGGCTGTTGAGGTTGAATTGATGTACCTGTAAGTACACATCGCTCTTCTTGCTGTGCGGTAGCTGGAATACTGGCTCGAATATCTGCGCGTGAAAATCGCGGTTTCCACTCACCTGATTTTTGCTGTACATAATTCCAGAGGACATCTCGAATCAAAGCTTGATATCCCTGATTGCCAGCTATCTCTTTGAGTTTATCTTTAAGTTCCCGCTCCAAGCGGATGCTGGTGACTTCCATATCGGTGGTTGAGGTACGTGCGATGGTCTGCATGATTTTTTCTCCTTATAACTATAGACAGGATAGTAATACAAGTGTAGTATGTTTAAAGAAATGTTCAATAGGTGAAATTTTCCGTGAAATCCATTTACCCTATCTCTACTTCTTCGCGTGTCGCCCAATTCCCTGGCAGTTGGGAATTTGGTGCTGCGGAAGTGGAGTATTTATCTATAAACGCCGATAGCCAGCATCAAGGGCAAAACACAGAGGGTAATGATGATTTTTATTATGATCCTAGATATATCAGCCTAAATTTGCTGAATAGCAAACCAGAACTAGATGTAAGAAGCGGGAGGTACAAGCGAAGAAATGCTTGACCACAATAAGACCAGAAAGCCATCAGGTCAATTTCTAACCCCCGCTTCATCTAAATCAGAAGTGGGGGTTTTTTAATAAGGAGTCAGGCTGTGACGAGCGCAATGCGAATGTTAGAGCAATCCGTAGTGGTGTTTTCTCAAAATTACTTGCCACTGTGTCGGGTAAATATCAAGCGAGCGATTGTGTTGTTAGTGACCAATAAGGCAGAACCGGTGGATTTTTCCACAGAAGACGGCTGGTTAATTCACTCACCTAGCTTGGTAATTTCTGTACCCAAGCACATCCGCCTAAAAATTGCTGCTGCTGAACGGATGTGGAAAGTTCCCCCAGTCAATCGGCGGGAAGTGCTGCGACGAGATCACCATAATTGTCAATATTGCGGTAGCAAGAAACATCTAACGCTAGATCATGTGATTCCGCGCTCTAAAGGCGGTCTACATACCTGGGATAACGTAGTCACAGCTTGTGAAAGATGTAACTCTCGTAAAGGCGATAAGACTCCAGCTGAAGTTGGTATGCTACTGCGGAGCAAGCCAAAACCACCAATTCACCCAGCTGTTTCTTTTGCGGAAAAGTTTTGGGTTGATCTACAAGCAAACCTGGAATAACAGGAGAGCATAGGAAATGCTTAAATTAACTTACACCGAAGGGAGCTTTTTTTTAGAGTGTCTTACTCTGTCAATAGAGGAATGGGTAGCGCAAAGAGTGATTTTGGCACTACGGGTTGGTCAACCTCTATGCTGTGAACCTAGTACAGCTTCCTTTTTGCTTCCTGTTGATTTACCGGGAGTAGAAAGGCTGAAGACTGAAGTGCAACGAAATGATGGTGAAATCATAGCGCTGTGTACTGGTGATGCTGAGTATCTGGAAGTAACGCTCCAAGGTTCTTGGTTATCAGATGGTACTGATGATGCTGTAGGTGTATTTGTAACTACGATGAGCTATCAGACTGAGTTCTTTTTACATAAACTTTGGCATGAGTCTCAAGTTGATGCTTCTGTTAAAAGTGCTGAATGTTGATTAACGGTTATTGTTGCATTTTTAACAATTCAGGAAGTGTGACAAATCGGTAGCCTTGCTGTTTGAGTCTGTTGATGATTTCTGGCAAGGCTTTGACTGTTTTGGTGCGATTGCCCCGACCATCATGCATTAAGACAATAGCACCTGGTTTAGCACCTTTGAGAACATTATTAACAATAAATTGTGGGTCAGATGAATTAGTATCACCTGAATTTACAGACCATTTAAAAATTGCATAGTTTTGAGTTTTGGCGTAAGCGGATAATCCGTTATTTAATCTACCACCAGCAGGACGAAATAAGGATGTTTTCACTCCTGTAGTTGTGTAAATAAGTTGAGCGGTACATTCAATTTCGTTTTTAGCTGTGATGGGATTCATGGGTTTAGTGGAATGAGTCCAGGTATGATTACCAATAGCGTGACCTGCGGCTACAACTTGTTTGGCAATTTCAGGATTATTTTTTAAAGAAGTTCCTACCCAAAAAAATGTGGCTTTCACATCATTTTGTTTGAAAATATCTAACATTGCTACGGTGGTTTTTGGCCAGGGACCATCATCAATAGTTAAAGCAATAACTTTTTCATTATTCTTGGGTTTTACTCGACGAAAGATTTTAGATTGAGATTTAGGTGGGATGTTAAAAGTTATATTGACGGTGTTAGGTGGTGGCTGTAATTGTTCATTAAGTTGACATGGTGGGGGAGTTACTGGAATTGCATTGAGATTAGTGAGAGAGATTTCTGGGATTTTCGGAACTATGATTATTCCAGCGATAATCAAGAGAATGATCACGACAGCAGGAATAATATTTTGTATTTTTTTGCGTTTATTTTTAAAGTAAAAATTATCTTTGGGCATAAACTTCTGTGTTGTCTATTGTTCCATTTCTAATAATTCAGGCATTGTAACAAATCTATAACCTTTTTGTTTCAGTCCAGTGATGATTTCTGGTAAAGCTTTGACAGTTCTTTCACGATTTCCTCCACCATCGTGCATTAACACAATTGCGCCGGGTTTAGCATCTCTGAGAACATTTTTAACAAATACTTGATATTTGGCACGAGGATCGGTGTCTGCTGAGGTCACTGACCACATGACAACAGAGTTTTTTTGACTTTTAGCATAAGCAGCTAATCCGTTGTTTAAATAGCCTCCGGGGGGACGGAAAATAGATGTTTTGACACCTGTTGTTTGATAGATTAATTCATTTGTTTTTTCAATTTCATTTTTAGCTGTAGCTGCATCCATGCGTTTATATAAATGATTCCATGTATGATTACCAATAGCGTGACCTTCAGCTACAACTCTTTTGGCTATTTCGGGATGATTTTTTAAGGAACTTCCTACCCAAAAGAATGTGGCTTTCACGTCATTTTGTTTGAGGATATCTAACATTTCTACTGTAGTTTTTGGCCAGGGTCCATCATCAATTGTTAAAGCAATAACTTTCTCGTTGTTTTTGGGTTCAACTTTATAAACTGTCTTTCCTTGAAATTTAGCAGGAACGGTAAAATTCAAGTTTTTGATTTTAGCAGGTGGTTGTGATTTTGTATTTCCTTGATTTTCAGGAATGGCAACTTTTAAGGGTTCGCTATTTGTTTTTAATTGTGGTGTATTTTGGTTATTATTACAAGCAGTTATAGATAATGCTATGGTGGTGACAGCAATTATTTTTATTGTGTGGTTGTGGTTGTTGGTGGAATTAGAATTGTGAGACATAATGTTTTATCTACGATAGATAGATTTCACAGCATGGGAATTTGAACTTTTACAGTTTTAACAGAAAATCTAAATTTGGGGTAGGGGTTTCATTGGTATCAAATGAACCCAAAAATGTCTTATCTGTTTGTTTCCAGACCCGCCCGGAAATCAATTTCCGGTCTAATAGCTAAAGTGCGTTAAAACGCACTCTTTTTAACTAAAAATCAAAATTTATTCTTGAAATAGAATCCATTAAGCCAAAAAAATAGTCGGTTAAAACCGACTTAAGCTATAAGACTCTTAATTTATTCCCTGGCTTCTGGGACTTTACTTTACCTATACTAATTTTAGTCTTCATCCTCCTCAATCATTTCGCATAATTCATCCTTAGCTTGTTTAGCAAGATTCAAGCTGGTCATAGTTGCCAAAGCGCCACCACCTGCGGTTAAACTAGCTTCTGATACTTTGTTGAAATAGATTAAACCTACGCCAAATAATGTCATCATAGCTGAAGCGGCGGAAACACATAAAGCGACATTAAAAGTTAACTTTGCTTGGCGTAGTAATTCTTCCTTAATTTGTTGTTTCATGGTCTTTGCTGCCTTTTGTTTTTGAATTGTTCGGTCATTTACATATTTTTATCTTGTCACCAATTTGAGGAAATGAAGTTGAGTTAATGTATAGAAATAGGTATATTAGAAGTAGATATAAATGAAGTATATGCAAAGTATATTCAAGGTATATTAAAAGTATAGATATTTGATTTTATCTAATCAACCAATCTCAATCATGGCATTTCTAGAGTACAATTTATCCTGAAACCACCGGAACAATCTTTTAGTCCACTTTAGTGGACTTTCGCTATGAGACTGGGAATTAATTCCCAGGCGGTTTATAATGCAAATCGAAAAATGACGGTTAAAAAACATTAACCAGACTATTTTTACCAAAAATCAGTTATAATCCTTACTAAAATCTAAACAACATCCATGACTTGGCAAGATTTTCTTAACAAACAAGCAGATATTCAAGGTTTATCTGTTGAAGAAAAAACAACCTTATTAACTGCACTACCTGACCAAGATACACAAATTAATCAAACACAACTCAGTTTAAAATTAAGCATTACCGAAGCTACTGTTAAAAGTCGTCTAAAAGAGATTTATAAAAACTTCCAGTCTGTCTGTCCCGAACTGGGAATGCAACAAGGAGCAGGTAAATTTGAAATATTACGGAAATATTTAAAACAGAAATATCATCAATCTCAATCAAATGATATAATTAAAAACCCTAATCATGATAAATCTATCTCACCAGAATTTCAATCATTAATTGACGAAAAAATCCAATCCTTCTGCGGTCGCAGATTTGTATTTACTGCCTTTGAAACCTTTATCAACACAAATAAAAAAGGCTATTTTACAGTAATCGGTGATGCGGGGATGGGTAAAAGTACCATCGCTGCAAAATACGTTTCTGAAAATAACGCAATTTGTTATTTTAACGTCTTAGTAGATGGTCGTAATCGTCCAGAATTATTCCTGGAAAGCATTCGTAAACAACTGATTAACCGCCACCAATTAGCAAATGTTGAAAATGCAGATTTATCAACATTACTGGTAAAAGCTACCGAAAAACTCAGCGAGAATGAAAAATTAATCATTGTCGTTGATGCGTTAGATGAAGTAGACCAAGAAGCAGGAGCAGAAAATATTTTATTTTTACCCAAAACCCTACCAGATAATGTTTATTTCTTGCTGACACGACGACGCTATGAACCCAGTAAAAAACGACTTTATACAGAAGGTGTAAAACAAGAAGAATTAGATTTAACTGATAAAAAGTATGATTCAGAAAATGCAAAAGACATTCAAGAGTATATTCGTTTATGTTTAAACAATGATCCAGAACATAAAACCGGATTACAAAATTGGATAGAAAACAAAAATATCACTCCCGACGCTTTTGTAAATGAATTAGCAACCAAGAGCGAAAATAATTTTATGTACCTGCGCTATGTTTTACCAGCAATAGCAGAGGGTAAATATAATGATTTGAATTTAACCAAATTACCCCAAGGTTTGCATGAATATTATGTAAAACATTGGGAACGGATGAAAATGAATGATGAAGCTCAAAAAATGAAAGTCATTGTTCTATATATTTTAGTCGAATTTGCTAAACCGATACCCTGTGAGAAAATTGCTGCTATTGCAGAACAAGATGAATATGAGGTAGAGAAAATTTTAGATGAATGGATTGAATATTTGAGAAAACGGACTGAAGATGGATATGACTGTTACAGCATCTATCATGCCAGCTTTTTAAATTTTTTGAAACCGAAAAAAGAACTGAACCTAGAAAAACGCAAACAACTTCTTCAGGAAGTAAATCAAAAAATTCTTACCTATTACGAAAACATAGAAAATAATCATGGATAAATGGGATTTTCATATTTATTTGAGAAAGCCTTATCACTTTGTTAATTCTGGTAAACCTGAAAATTTAACCATATATTACCAAATCCTCACAGATTATCAATTCATATCTAACAAGATCAATCATCCTGAATTTGGTATCCAAACATTAATTGAAGATTATGATTTATTAGATGATACCCAAACCGCAACCCAACCAGACAAAAGCAAAACCTTAAAATATATTCAAAGTGCTTTGCGACTGTCTGCACATATTGTCACCCAGGATAAACAACAAATAGTAAGTCAATTATGGGGAAGGTTACAAACCATCAAAACCCCAGAAATTCAAACACTATTAACCAAAGCACAAAAAACTCACCCTCTCCCTTGGTTGCGTCCCCTCACCCCCAGTCTCACCCAAGCAGGAGGAAGGTTACTCCGCACCCTTTCAGGTCATAGTAGTTTGGTACTAGCAGTAGCAGTGACAGCAGACGGAACACGGGTGATTTCTGGTTCTTGGGACAAAACTGTGAAGGTGTGGAATTTAGAGACAGGGGAAGAAATAGCTACTTTTACAGGTGAATATCCCATCTATTCCTGTGCAGTTGCACCAGATAAGTTAACAATTGTTGCGGGTAACAGTTCGGGAATGGTACATTTTTTAAAGTTGGAAAATGCGGGAGAGTGAATTTATGAACTCCACACCCAGACCACCAACTGTTAATAATTACCTGGATACTCAGCAACAATTCACGGAAGTTATTAACACCAAAAGCGCGAATTTTATCGGTCGTGATTTCGTTTTCACTGCTATTAATAATTTTCTCCACCGCTATAACCGGGGTTATTTTACGATTATCGGCGCACCGGGTAGCGGTAAAAGTGCGATGATTGCTAAATATATTCAGGAAAATCCTCATGTGATTTATTACAACGCGGAGTTAGAGGGGAAAAATCACGCTGAGGAGTTTTTAAGATTTGTCTGTCAGCAATTATTAGATATCACCCCTCCCCAACCCTCCCCGCAAGCGAGGAGGGAGAAAACATCCACAAACATCCCCCTGTTTATAGGGGAAAGGGGGGTTCTTCCCGATAACGCTACAGAGGGAAGTTGGTTTTTATCGTTGTTGCTGCAACAAATCAGCGACAGTTTACAACTAAATCAAACAAGTCAACCAAATCAAAAATTAATTATTGCTATTGACGGGTTAAATTGCATCAACCGCAATTTACAACCACCAGGAACAAATATTTTTTATCTTCCCCGCTACATTCCCCAAGGGGTTTATTTTCTCCTTTCCCGTCGTCCGTTTTTATCAGATAATTCTGGTTTATTAATTGAAGCGCCGATGCAAAGTTTGAATTTAGCAGATTATCCAGAGGAAAATAAACAAGATATTCAAAATTATATTAGGAGAAACCTAACCCCCCTAACCCCCCTTCCCTACAAGGGAATGGGGGAACAGGACGCTTCTAACTCCCCTCTCCTCGCAGGAGAGGGGTTGGGGGAGAGGTCAATTCTCAAATCTTGGTTAAATACTCACCAAATAAATGAAGCCGAATTTATTTCTAATTTAACCAACCGCAGCGAAAATAATTTCATGTATGTGAGTCAAGTTTTAGCTGCTATTGCTGACGGTTTCTATAGCGAACCTTCCCAGTTAGAAACATCTCTACCTCCTGGTTTAGAATCTTATTACCAACAGCATTTACAAAAAATGCTCCCCTCCACAGGTGAAGATTTCCCCCTAGCGGTGTTGAAAGTTTTAGCGCAGCAAACACAACCTATATCTGTTGCTGCTATAGCGGAAATTCTAGATACAGATGAATATGAAATTGAAGAATTGTTAGAAAATTGGGTAGAGTTTTTAAATCTGCAATCTATCTCAGGGAATATTTTCTACGGCTTTTATCATTCTAGTTTTCGTGATGCTGTCAACAAGATATAGCGGTATGCACTAACCGACAAGTATTGGGTGGATAATGCCCTTTAACAAGAAATTCTCAGGGTTATAAATCATGATTTTGCGGCAAGGATCATGGTGCAATATATGAGCTATCAGTCTTGTTTTATATCTAAAGAGTGATTTTATCCAATTCAAAATTAAAGCAAATTCTCTCTGAAGATTGATTCAAAAAATGTTTAACCTCACTAGGATGAAAGTACAGAATAGAGTGGAAAATTTCAAATGAAGATTCTTGACTTCGCTATATCTAGATTTGAGTTAGCATCTAGATTTATAATTGTGGCTTTTGCTTGTGGCTTCATATTTTTATTTAATGCTTTTCCTGCTTTAGCTATCAGTAGTTATCAAAGTGATACCACAGAAGGTACAACACAATTGCTGGAAACTCAACGCAAAACTGATGAAGCGGCTAAAGCTCCACCAATAGGACTGAAAGAAACTCAAGAAAAAACAAAGAGAGGACTTAACGAAGTTCAGGGAGACGCTGATATTGACAAGATGAAGACTCCCGCAAATTCACAAAGTGCAACTTCAGTAGAACAGGAAGTAAAAGGATTTTTGGAAAAAGTTACAGGCAAGGATTAGTAACAATTATTCATAATTTGGGGCAGGATCAATGAGTAATGTAAGTATTATAAATTGATCCTATTTTGTGTTATTTAGTTTTAGATTTATAGATAATTAATAGTCATTAATTAAAAAAATATCAAGAATGAATATAGCGGTTATCGGTTGAGTGAGATACAAAAACCCCACCCCCAACCCCCTCCCCGCTGTTTCGTGGAGGGGACTATAATTTATATCATTCAAGTGCTATAGTTAATTTCCATAGTTAATTTCCTTTTATTCCTTTAGAGCGATGTGGATTATGTCTATATTTTGTGAACTTATATAAGTAAGTAAAGGTAGGAAAGGAAGACGATGAATAAGATAAATATTGGTTTGACAGATGAACAGCGTCACGGTGTTATGAATTTGCTGAATCAAGATTTAGCAGATTCTTATGTATTGCTAGTAAAAACTAAAAAGTATCATTGGGATGTTGTCGGTCCTCAGTTCCGTACTCTGCACCAGCTTTGGGAAGAACACTATAACGCACTGACCGAAAATATTGATAAATTGGCTGAAAGAATTCGGGCTTTGGGTTGTTATCCCATTGGCACAATGGAGGGATTTCTCAAAGTTGCTACTCTCAAAGAACAGGCTGATAAAATTCCCTTGGCCACGGGGATGGTAGCTCGATTGGTTAAAGATCATGAGCAGATTATTCGCAATTTAAGAGACCATGTGGATCAGTGTAGTGATGAGTTTCATGATCAGGGAACTGCTGACTTTTTGACTAATCTTATGGAAGAACATGAGCAAATGGCTTGGATGTTGCGCTCATTTATTGAAGGAGAGGCGCTGCAACCAGACGGTAAACATCAACCTACAGAAACTAAAAGCCCAGTGGGTGTGTAGTCGAGAATTGTCAACACAAAAAATGAAGGAGTATACAAGTGGCAGAAGGATATAAAGCTGAACGCACTATCTCGGCTGTATTTAAAGAACAAAAGCAAATTGATGATGTAATTCGCCGTTTGCTAGATAGAGGCGTACCCAAGGATTATATTTCGGTGATGGGCAGAAATTTCCAGTCAGAAACAAGAATTTCTGGTTTTCTGACTAAGAAAGATGTGATTCTGGGAGGTTTGAAAACAGGAGCAATTTTTGGTTCTTTGTTTGGTTCTTTCCTGAGTTTATTGACGGGTGTTGGTGTCTTGTTTATTCCCTTTGTGGGACCGGTTGTGGCAGCAGGACCAATTGGTGCAGTGTTGTTGGGGGCTGCTAGTGGTGCGATCGCAGGTAGTGCAGGTGCGGGTTTAGTATCAGTTCTCACTACTTTGGGAATGCCTGAAGACAAAGCTACTATTTATCAAACCCGCTTAGAAGCTGGGGAATTTTTATTGATGGCGGAAATTGCGAGCGATCGCACTGGTGAATATCAATTACTATTTGAAAGCGCTGGTGGTGAAGAAATTCACACTATTGATAAAGCCTTGGATCATCCTTGTCCTGGCCGATGTAACAGCCCAGATGATTTAGCTCCAGAAGTTCGCACTCATCTTTCAAAAGAAGCCCAAGGACTATTTATTGAGCGCTATAACGTCGTACTTAATGAAACAAATGACGAGTTTACCGCTGAACAATCGGCCTGGAGTGCTGTTCGTGAACAATTTGATGAAGATGAGAACGGTGTTTGGTCAAAAGCAAAGGTGATTGCTTAAGTTGTTATTTTTCTTGATGAATAGTAAGATTCCAGGACGATTTTGGACATTACATAAAATCTCAAGAACGTCCTAAATTACATCCCTCTTCTAGTTAAGGAGAGGGTTTGTTTTAATTTCTACGGAGAACAGCTATAATCATCTTTGGGAACGATGAGTTTTCAAATAATCCCAAAAGCAAACCATAAAACCTAACACACAACTTGCTTTCCAGAGGAACAACCACCAAGGTTTCCACCATCCTCCAGTTTGAACTTCAACAATATCAGATAACCCGAACAACAGAAAAATCACCGCAGTAATTTGATTTTTGCGTTTAGCAATGAGGGAATCTCTTTTGTAGCTATATACTATAAATCCCAAGGCAAATAAACCCCATAATACTGCCTCAATGTAATTTCCCTGACGGTAAAGAGTTTCTAAAAGTTGGGCATTTTCCATTGAACCAGACTGATTTAACCACAAAACAAACCCAAGCATTGCCAAAAATAACAGGCTTAAACGCAGAATAGCCCCTTTAGTTAAATGCAAGGGAGATTGTGGATTCATACAGCGGTTTCCGCTCTTATGAGGTACATCTTAGCCCCCTCATCGCTTGCGGGGAGGGGGTTGGGGGTGGGGTTCTTGTACCTTATAACATCGGGAAGTGCTGTAATATTTCGATTGAGATTAAATTGAGATTAAATTGAGAAAATTTGTTTTCCTATTCAGGCTAATGCAACTGTAATCATCACCATTACTGATAACTGATTTTTTAAACAAAACGCTCAGTAAACTCACACATCAAATCTACTCTGCCTTTACGTAACATAGCTGGATCTAATCTTTCCGTGGTGTTACAAGTCATCAATACCACCAAACACTGTTTTATCTGCACTCCAGATTCGTCAATAACACTCTGGTACAAAGTGCCATCTAGCAACGCCAAAATATGTTCAGTTTTGTTATTATATTGTGCTACTTCTGAAGCCCGATCTTGCGCTAAGTTATCAGCTTCATTGATAATAATACAAATTTTTTCTAAGTAAGTTGGCGGAACAAAGTTGGTGATAGCATCATGATCCAAAATAAAAATTACATACCCTAAAGGTACAAGAATTTCCTTGGCTACTGATTGTGTCCATGCCGTTTTACCTGTGCCTGGTTCTCCATGTACTACAACTGCTAATTGGTTTTGATTGAGAATCGCTTGCTGAACTAAATCACTGAAATCTTGAATATTTTTGGGAAATGTCCGAATAGGAAATTGACTGTGAACCTTACCTACACGACTTTGATATCCACTCAACATCACAGCTAAATCATAAGTGGCTTTATTAATTAAAGATGCCAGATTTTGCGACATTAATGTATATTGTCTCCGTCCACGATCATAGGGATCAATTTGCAGCCAAATATCATCTTTAGCCCAATAAGCATAAACAGTATTTAATACATCCAAACGTTCCCAATTCACAAATTTCTCGACTGGAAAATAAAAATCTCTCTCTGAATAATATTGGGTAATAATATCAGGGCGTTCCAATAAGCGCAAAACTCGCAAAACAGTAATTTCTTGCAAAAGATTGAGTACGTAATCAATGGGAATACTGTTACGACTGACAAATTGTACAATAGGCGTTTCTGTACTTAAAACATCTTTATAGCGATAATCTGGTGTTAATGGTTCTGGTGTAATGAAATTCCAATATTTCTGTAATTCACCACGAGTATAGTCAGAAGCTAGATTCAATATATTTGCCCACCAAGCATAATCTTTTCTAGCTAAAGCATCAGCATAATAACTAGCCAGATTAATACTTTTCTGGGTTAATTCCTCAGTATCATGAGAGACTACTTGCCACAGATAGTCCCAATCAAAGTCACGGTGAAATGGCCGCCAACCAGCAGAGAGTAGATTTTGGCGGTTGTTATTCGTAGAATTACCGTCGTTGTTTCGGAAATAATCAAATTCCATATTTTATGTGATTTAGGAAAGTCAAATTATTTGCTGCTGACGCAGGAGATTATACAAAACTTTTCTCGTACTATAAACTACCTGGGCGCAAGTTGCCAGAGCCAAAGAGTTTATTATTTAAAGGAAAGTCATCTGTATCAGCAGAATTCAAGAGCCAGTTCCGGTGGAACGTCTGTAAAGTGAAAGCTGCTTGATCTTTTAATAGCGTAGCGTATACCTGCGGCAGCTACCTTAGAGGCATATTTTGGTTTTCAGTTTATACTTCCTGCAACTGGCAATCTGCTGTAAGTATTACACAAAGGTACGCAAGTGGTAAAATGCAGTAATTTATCTGAACTTCTGAAAAGGGCAATAATAGTAAATAACATAACTTTACATAATTAAGTCACTGTTAACATGAAAATTTTTTTGCATTAATTATCACTACACTTCTATATTACAACGTAATACAAAAATAAGTCCATGTCAAGTATTATGTTTAAAATAGTTAAATTTGAGCAAGTATCAGCTAAGTTATTGATAAATTGACTAATTCAGATAACCTATAAGCAATATTTATCCTTATTCTAATAATTACCATAATTACTCGGATATTACGGAAACAAGGGTGATTTACTTTATGTAAAGTTATCATAAAGTTATGACGAAAATATTCTGTAATTTTGCATATAATCAAGAGGTGTATACTAAATTTATTGAGTTTGAAATTTTCCTGTTTTTTAAGATGGGTAAAACTTTTCCACTGAACTCAAATAGAACACGAGATCAACCAGATTAAACTTTATCTGATGACTCGCGGGATATGTCGTTTATTTATATGAGAAAAATGATGTATTCCAATATAATCTTCTGGATAAGAGATGTATCTGGCAAATTCATTCATGAGTGATGAAAAAAAGCAAACTTCTCAGAAACCTTTGATTTTAGTTGTTGAAGATCATGATGACAGTCTACTGCTACTGAGTTATGCTCTAGAAACACTTGGGTGCAATTTTATCTGTCAATCGGATAGTTCTAGCACTCTACTAGTAGCCAAAAATTATCAGCCAGACTTAATTTTATTAGATATTCTATTACCTGTGCTTAGTGGTCTGGATGTGATGCGATCTTTAAAGCGTGAACCACTAACTTGGGACATTCCAGTAGTTGCAGTCACTGCTTTAGCTGGTAGAGATCAGGAAGAGCGCTTCCTGAAAGCGGGTTTTAATGACTATATTAGTAAACCCTATATGCTGGAAGATTTAGAAGTGATGATTTGTCGTTTGCTACATAAAAAATTGCAGCCACATTCAGTTTTTGAAGTATGTCAAGAATAGTTATTCATGTTGTACAAACCTTTTTGGAGAATTGAATGTTAAACTTTTAACTTTCAAAGTTAACTTTCAAAGTTAACTTTCAAAATTAACTTTCAAAAATGGTCACTACATATCACATAAATCCAGTTTTTTTGGTAGTCGAACTGTGAACACACTACCTTTACCTAATTCTGACGACAGTTCGATGGTTCCACCGTGTGCTTCTATGAGGCAGCGTGATAAATGCAGTCCTAAACCACTACCTGATCTTTTATTTCTCCCTTGACGAAATCTCTCAAAAATAGTTGCTTGATCTTCAGGTGCAATTCCATAACCTGTATCGGCAACTTCAATGATAATTTCAGTTTGATCAGCAGTATTAGGTAAATTTTCAGAAATGCGAATCTCTATGCTGCCTTTATCTGTAAACTTAATCGCATTACCAATTAAGTTATTTAAAACTCTTCTGAGTTCGAGTCTATCACCAATAGTAAAACCAGCATCATCGCTTTTTTGATTTAACTGATGAGTATCTAATTTCAGAGACAAATCTTTCTCCTTAGCAAGAAGATTTAGTTCACTGACTACTTCTTCAGCTATTTCTTTTACGTCACATTTTTGCAAATTTAAAGTCTTTTTTCCGGCCTCAAAGCGATACACTTCTAGTAGAGTATTAACCATCTCCATTAAATTTTGGTTACTGCGAATCATCACAGCGATCGCTTGTTTCATTTCTGGAGAAATCTTGCAGAAAGTTTCTTGTTGAAACAAAGTCAGCATTCGATCAGAAGCTACTAGAGGTGTTCGTAAATCATGAGTTAGACGAGAAACAAAATCTTCTCGTTGGCGTGTCATTTTTTGTTGTTCGTCTATACTGTGCTTGAGACGAAGGAGCGATCGCACTCTAGCTAGTAGTTCCTCTGTATCAAAGGGTTTACGAATAAAATCATCAGCCCCAACATCCAATCCTTCAACAACACTAGATTCGTGAAAGGCTGTGATCAACAAAATCGGAATATAGCCAAAATCAGGATTATTACGAATTTTACGTGTAACTTCATAACCATCCATTCCGGGCATCATTACATCTAGAAGAATCAAATGAGGTGGAGATTGTGCCACTTTTTGTAAAGCAGTTGCACCATCTACTGCTAAATCAATTTTATACCCCTCACTCTCTAAAATGGTTTGTACTAAAATTAGATTATCTCTAGTATCATCAACAGCGAGGATTCGGTCAATTTTATCATTTTTGACAACAGACATGGCTTTTTAACTTCTTGGTAAAGGAACTAAAATATCTAATTTAATTATGGTTTTAGATAAGGATATCCCAGAGAATATTTACTAAAATTAGATGGAAATTGGGGATTATTATTATGAGAAAGATACAAACTATTGCCGCCAAAATTTAAACTCGAACTATCTGCTAACCTCGGCGCTAATATTACTTGACGTGGTAATTCAATTCTGAATATTGAACCTACCTCTAATTGACTTTCGAGAAATATTTCTCCTCCCATCATTTGTACCAATGAATCAGTAATTGCTAAACCCAAACCAGTTCCAGGATATTTGCGGCTGATACCTTGATCTATTTGCCGAAATGCTTCAAAAATATTTTCAAAGTCTCCAGCAGAAATGCCAATTCCTGTATCCCGAATACTAATAGTGACGCTATTGTTAGGAGTTTCTGCGACTTCTACCCAAATACCTCCATTTTCTGTAAACTTAACTGCATTGGATAGTAGATTAATGACAATCTGATGTACTCGTACTGGATCATTAAACACTAACGTATTCTGTAAATCTGTTTTTACTACCAGCGATAATTTTTTGGCTTCAGCTAAAGAACGTATTTCTTCTACCGTCTTATTAACTATTTTGGATAAGTCAAATATTTCCGGTTTTAGATCTAATGTCCCAGACTCTAGTTTGGAAAAGTCCAGCACTTCATTGAGCAACATCAGCAAATGCTTACCATTATTGAGGATACGCTCTACCATATCTGCTTGCTGATTAGTCAGTTGAGCAAATTTGGGACGTAACAACATTTGTGAAAAACCAATAATTGCATTCATTGGTGTTCGCAACTCATGAGATATCGTCGCTAAAAATTGTGACTTTAGCCGCGATGCTTCCAAGAGTTTTAAATTTTGTAGCTGAATTTGTTGTCTTTGTCTCTCCAATTCTTGGTTCTTATGAAGCAGTTGCTCATAACTTTCTTTTAGCTTTTGATTTGCTAAAGCTGCCTCCATTTCAACACGGTATAACCTAATTGCATTCCGCAAAGTTTGTGCCAATATTTCTGAAGATAGTTTAGACTTAAGGATATAGTCTGTAGCACCTGCTTTTATTAACTCCACAGCTATTTGTTCATTTCCTTGATCCAAGAGAATGACTACAGGAACTTTAATTTCTGAAGAACGTAGCTTGTAAATTGAATTTAATCCATCTTGATCTGGTAAATAATTATCAAATAAAACGCAGTCAAATGTAGTATTTTTGAGAACAGTAAGTGCCTTGTTAATTTCACTGACTTTATGCAGTTCTATGTTAATCTCTGCTTTATTCAGAGCTAGACTTACTGCTATGCGATCTACTTCATCATCATTTACAACCAAGATTTTCAGCGTCTCTTCCATTGGTTTTTATTTTCGCTGTCCAATACAGGTTGATGTACAGGATTTATGTTTTCAAGCTATGCAAATACAACATTTACCCCTGTTGATTCTGAGCCTTTAATATCTATAGAAACCCGTTTTGATTACTAATAGCTGGTATGGCGTAGCCTTAGTTACTTATGGATGCTCTTAACTCTTAATTGGTAATCAGGGTACTGAGTCCTTTAACCGCAGAACAGAGGTTAAGCTCATAAAAATCAAATGCGAATCCTATTTCTAGTCAGCAATTCAGTGATTTTATACAATATCTAATTTAGAATTATCACATGAACTTTTTCATCCTTGGTTTATACTATTTTAAACAATTTTACGTTCTTTTACTGGCATTTAAAGAGAATATTTGATATTTTCTTGTAAATCCGTTTATTTAATTCTACTCTTTTCCTTTGTGGTTAAAGTACAATTAATACCATTTGATTACTCATAACTTACGCGCCATAAGTAATGATGCATATCAAAATCATTATCTACTAAATTAAGCAGAATTGATATACAGTAAATCAAGTACTTTACTCATCTCAATATAATTGTAAATGAGTAGGTGATTCGCCGTCCTCAGTCATTAGTGAGAGTTGCATACAAATATTGTGTATCAAGAGCTTGAGCAGTTTTATTGGGAGCATCCCCAATGTGTAAGTTTATTTTTATCTAAGCTTCTAACTCAATACCAGGCATGAAATAAACGAACTGCAAAGACGCGTATCGCTAAAGCGTTCGCAAAGCGTGCCGTAGGCATAAGCTCCGCTAACGCGCAGCTTCTCAGACAGAAGAAGCAAAGAGCGCGTATCCCTTACGGGACAGAAGGAAAGGAAGAAGGCAGAAGAGATTTTTTAGATGATTATTTTGTGTTTTTGCAAAATTGAGATACTCCCGTTTTATTGAGCAGAATTTTGCTAAATGCTGAATAATGAATGTTTGCTCACCCATGATTTTAAAAAATTAATTTTTTAGATTTGTTTTTTTAAAGTTAGAGCAGCAGTATGTCTTGATTTTCTGGTTTTATCTCACTTTTTTAGGTAGAACACAATCATGCTGTTCTTGTTCTACGTGGAAAGAAAGATAATAGCAAAAGATGGAAAACTGCCGAAAAAAAGTTAAATCTAACATCGTTTTGTAAATAACCAATTTTGGGAATCCACACCTATAATCAAAAAGTGAGCGTTGAAAGGAGATGAGTTTTATGAATATGACATATGGCTCCATTAACTTTATGAATTGAACCATCTAGCTCAAGAGGGCTTTTGAAAATTCCTGACTTGTTTATCAAGTCACTTTAGGTTGTGCTAATTTGTAGATTTTTGGCAGCTTTCCCCAATGCTGGCAGGTAATAAAATTCAGGAAGAATGTTGACTGGTAAGACCTGAGTCATTATCAATAGATAATATGATTCAGCATTCTTCTCATCAATACTTCACCTTTTTTTGCCGAATAGCTATATACCCGTAGTTAGATTTTTACTTTCATCTTACATAAAAAAGGTAAATTTATTATCTCTATCGATGGATGCAGGACAGCCAAAATATCATCTACCTTTGGTTTGGGGAAATTAAAGCCAACACTTACACTAAAGTCTTAAACTTTGGAAAAGTAGTCAGATAAAGGGTTGAGTGTAAAAATGAGTGAAATTAGTATTGTTTTAATTGAAGATCATGATTTAACCCGCATGGGACTAAGGGCTGCATTGCAGTCAAACAGCGGCTTAAGAGTTGTTGGTGAAGCGGCAAATGCAACTCAAGGATTAAAACTTTTAGAAACTACTAAGCCAGATGTGGCTGTAGTGGACATTGGGTTGCCAGATATGGATGGTATTGAACTAACCCGCAAGTTTAAACGCTACCAGGCAGAAACTGGACAGACAAACACGAAAATTCTCATTTTGACAATGGATCACACCGAAGACGCTGTACTGGCTGCTTTTGCCGCTGGAGCAGATTCTTATTATATGAAGGAGACAAGCATCAGTAAATTGACTGAGGCGATACAAGCGACTTATGGTGGTAACTCTTGGATCGATCCTGCCATTGCCAATGTGGTGTTACGAAAGATGCGTCAGGGGATACCAGGTGATAGCCAATCATCTGATAAGCCAAAGACTGTAAAAATTGAGGCTCTGGCTACCGAATACGAGCAAGTTTTGGAAACCTACCCCTTGACTCAACGGGAATTGGAAATTTTAGAGTTGATTGTTGCTGGTTGTAGTAATGGACAAATTGCGGAAAAACTCTACATCACAGTAGGTACGGTCAAAACTCATGTTCGTAACATTTTGAATAAACTCTGTGCGGACGATCGCACGCAAGCTGCTGTTAGAGCCTTACGTTCTGGGTTAGTCGGTTAAGATTATTTTTTCCCAATCGATCTTGTAAACATTCGGCAATACGTTTTGCTGCACCTGACCGACCCATTCGCTGAACACCGTTTTCAGCAATTATTTGTAAACTGTCGGGATTTTTGAGCAGGGATTTTACTGCTTGGGCAACTTGTGCTGGTTGGTCTACTAAAATCAAAGAAGCTCCTAAAAGACGACTTTGAGCCTCAGCAAAAGCAGGGTTATATTGTGGACCATTGCCTGGAATGGCGATCGCAGGTTTGCCTAAACCAACAAATTGTTCCGTTGCTGTCCCTGCCATTGCGATCGCTAAATCTCCCAAATGTAAGCAGTCATTATAAGCTTGTTGGCTCAGAACTAAGTACGCATTTCTTTGTTTAAAAGTCAAAATATTAGCATCAGAAAGTTGGACAGGAGATTCGGGACAGGAACGCCAACCTTGGATTTGCAAACTTTGGGATAAAATATGACAATCCAACCCAGGAGCGATCGCACCTAAAAAAATCACAGTCCCAGTAGATGGAAAAATAGAATCTCGCTCTCGAAAACTAGCCACCAACCCAGATACAGCAATCATCATTATTTCCCAGTTACTATAAGCCTCTGGTTCACGGGAACCAGGAAGCAGAGTCACAATCAAAGGACGAACTCGCTCCTCCTCTTCAGCATCAGCCGCATAAAATTTTTGAGTGCTAAAAGTCGGCTCCAAACCGTCCATCATCGGATTACCCAAATCAAAAGCTGGAATTGGCCATTTTTTTAAAATTTCTGTAGTCAGCGCATCTCTAGGAAACACCGCACGACAACGACGACGACTCATCAACCACCTTTCCCAAGGATGGTAAATGGAACCAGAAAAGTTTTCCCAGCGTGCCGATTTTGACTTTCTGGTTAATAAACCCACCTCATCCCTGACATAATATTCAGATTTTGCCGTGCCAATAAAAGCATAATTAGCACCACTTATGGCGGCAAACAACAGCGGTACAATATCTCCCACTGCTAAGATAGCTTTTTTATTACCTAACTTCGTTTGATAACTCACCCAACGGCGAACAGCTAGAATTTGGTTCCAAGTCAGTTGCACTAAACCGCCACGGACATCTCGCATCAATTGGCGACTATCCATATAAATAAAACCACCAGAAGGCATAGTCTGCACCGAACCAATACAAGGAATATTCAACTGTTGGTAAGCACGTCCTTCACCCACTATAGGTAAAGCAAAGATATCTGGTGGGGAAGAGAGTTGTTGCAGTTCCTGCAAAATGCGGACAGCAATAATATCTTCTCCATGACCATTACTTAAAACTAGTAACTGCAAAGGAGACCTAGTAGCTACCGAGTCTGCAACCTGGGTTAATGGGGATAAATCACGCATACAATTGGAAATTTTATTTAAATTTTAGATTTAAATTTTAAACTTTTGTGTCTTGTTTACAGGAATCCATATTTTATGAATTTTGTCAATGAGTAAGTCCTATAAAAGTCTAAAAACCTGATGATTTCGTGTTCAAGGGCATTGTCCACCCAGCCTGATTGAGAAGGTGCAAGATGTGAAATAATAGGTATTGTCCATTACCAAGTAAACCTAAATTTCAGGTAGTAAAAATTCCTAGATATAAATACTCATCAACCATCTTGCACAACAGCTTAGAAATTGACGAGAAACAAAAAATTACAATTAATAGTCTGTTTATTTACAGGTACGGGAACTACATATTATCCCCAGTAGTTGACCGAAGAGGACGCTCCAGACGCGGAGAGTCGCCTGTGTCCGACGTTCGACGCAAATGGTTTCAAGCCCCCGACTACAGTCGTGGAGAAGAAAAAAGACATTCCTTGCTGAAATCCCCTGGCTTTAGAAATGGGGTGTAAGAGCGTCCCCGCGTCCCCGTGTCTTCTTCAATTGACTGCTGACTGAGTTAATTAAGTTAATCAATACTAATTATGCGACTTTCCTCTGCGGCAATTTTTACATTAGCTACTGTAGCAGCTAGTAATGTCACTCAGCAAGCAACTGCTACACCTAAAATCCCCTGGCTTTAGAAATGTATGATGAGAAAGACAAAACCGTTTAGGGGAGTGTCAACTGCTCACTTAGGACTCAAGATTCCCGATGTTAACAGGTACAATTTTGCAAAGTGGAAAATATACCATTATCCAGGAAATAGGGAAAGGGGGATTTGGTATTACTTTTAAAGCTATTCCAGACGCGGAGAGTCGCCTGTGTCCGACGTTCGACGCAAATGGTTTCAAGCCCCCGACTACAGTCGTGGAGAAGAAAAAAGACATTCCTTGCTGAAATCCCCTGGCTTTAGAAATGGGGTGTAAGAGCGTCCCCGCGTCCCCGTGTCTTCTTCAATTGACTGCTGACTGAGTTAATTAAGTTAATCAATACTAATTATGCGACTTTCCTCTGCGGCAATTTTTACATTAGCTACTGTAGCAGCTAGTAATGTCACTCAGCAAGCAACTGCTACACCTACTGCAACCACAAATCAAGAGCAACAAACTCATACAACTACAGATGTGGTAGTAGTACCATTTGTAGAAGCCGAGCCAACACCAGTAGAAACCGTAGCATCTCCAGAAACTACATTTGCTATGGAATTTGCCCCTGAGCGAGTGATTGTGTCAAAAGGTGTCAACAATGATATGCCTACAGACAATAACTTAGTAGTTACTGCTACTAATGTCCAGATAATTGGAGCTACTCCCGAATTAGAGCAGATAATTAGCAAAGTTATTAAAACCCAAATAGGTGGGGATACCAGTCAAAACCAACTCCAAACAGATGTCACAGCAATTTTAGATACTGGTTTATTTGCTAGTGCTACCTTCAACAGCAGCATTACGCCCACAGGCTTGAATGTAGTATATCAAGTCAAACCTATAGTAGTCCAATCTCTGCAACTATCTGGTGCCAAGGTTCTCACCTATAAAGTAGCCTTAGAAAGTTTTCAATCTCAGATTGGTAGAGATATTAGTCCAGCTGGACTGCAACAAACCGTCAAACAAATTAACCAGTGGTATACCGATAATGGTTATACCCTAGCCAGGGTACTATCTATTCAACCCAACCGCCAAGGTATCCTCACCGTGAATGTAGCTGAAGGTTTGGTAAGTGAAATCAAATTTCGCTTTGTGAACGACGAGGGAAAAAACGTTGATAGCAATGGCAACCCAGTCAAGGGACGTACTAAAGCCGATTTTATCAAACAACAACTGAAGTTAAAACCAGGTAAAGTCTTTCAAGACAATTTAGCCCAGCAAGATGTACAAACTTTATATAAATTGGGTTTATTTCAAAGCGTCAATGTTGCTTTTGAAGGAGATGCAACCAAACTAGATTTGATATACGAACTCAAAGAAGTTGGGGCGCGTTCAGTTAACTTGGGCGGCGGTTATAATGCTGATGATGGGCTGTCAGTGATCTTAAGTTATAGAGATCAAAATGTTGGCGGTGTTAATGATACTTTGGCGGCCAATATTGAGGTCGGTAGACAGGATGTACTGTTTAATAGTAATTTAACCAGCCCCTATCGGGCAACTGAACCCAATCGCTTAGGATACAACATCAAGACCTTCCGGCGGCGGGAACTTTCTGATACTTTTGATGATGAAATTAGGCTGGCAAATGATGATAAGGTACGCGAAGGACGAATTGGCGGTGGTGTGAGTATTCAGCAGAAGACTGATGGTTGGGACGCTTCTTTAGGACTTAACTACACTCGTACTACTATTCGCGATCGCCAAGGTAATATTACCCCAACAGATGCCAACAATAACCCTTTATCATTGAGTGGAAGTGGAATTGATGACCTGACTACCGTATCTTTTTCAGCCACTAAAGACGAACGAGATCACCCTGCTAAACCTACTCAAGGTTCTATCCTAACTTTTAGCACCGAACAATCTATTCCCGTTGGTCATGGTCAAATTACCATGAATCGTCTCCGGGGCAATTATAGTCAGTATCTGCCCGTTAAATTATTTAACACCAAACAACCACAAGTATTTGCTTTAAATTTACAAGCTGGTACTGTGGTAGGTGATTTACCACCTTATGAAACCTTCAATTTGGGTGGTTCTAATTCAGTGCGCGGCTATGATTCTGGAAAAGTCGGTAGTGGTCGTAGTTATGTGTTAGCTTCTGCTGAATACCGCTTTCCCATTTTCCCCATTGCTGGAGGCGTACTATTTGCCGACTTTGCTTCCGATTTAGGTTCTGGTGATACAGTTTTAGGAGATCCAGCGGGTGTACGTGGTAAGCCGGGGAATGGTTTTGGTTATGGTGCTGGAGTGCGGGTTGACTCACCTTTGGGCTTAATTCGGGCTGATTATGGCATTAATGACCAAGGAGATAGTCAAGTGCATATTGGCTTAGGTCAAAGGTTTTAAGAACTATGAAAAGTTAACTCTCAACAGGGAATAGACAATTCTCCCCCTCTCCCCAATCTTCTTGAATGTATGATGAGAAAGACAAAACCGTTTAGGGGAGTGTCAACTGCTCACTTAGGACTCAAGATTCCCGATGTTAACAGGTACAATTTTGCAAAGTGGAAAATATACCATTATCCAGGAAATAGGGAAAGGGGGATTTGGTATTACTTTTAAAGCTATGCATCACTATTTGGGTCAAGAAGTAGTGATGAAGACTATTAATGAAGGTTTACGACAACATTCTGATTTTCCCAAATTCGAGCTACAATTCCAAGACGAAGCCAAAAGATTAGCCTCTTGTGTCCATCCCAATATTGTTAGGGTTAGTGACTTTTTTGTTGAGGATGGCCTACCTTACATGGTGATGGAATATATTCCTGGGGAAAATTTAGGTGAAGCGTTTGTTTTACCAGGAATACCGCTTTCAGAAGAAATAGCAATTCATTATATCCGCCAAATTGGCGCAGCGTTAGAAATAGTACATAAAAATGGTTTGCTGCACCGGGATATTAAACCTGATAATATTATCCTCCGCCAAGGAACTCAAGAAGTAGTACTAATTGATTTTGGCATCGCTAGGGAATTTAATAGCGGTGTTAGGCAAACTCATACAGGCTTAGTTAGTGAGGGTTATGCACCCATTGAACAGTATTTAACCCAAGCACCTCGTACACCAGCGACAGATGTTTATGGTTTAGCAGCAACTTTGTATGCACTGTTAACAGGACAAGTTCCTTTACCATCATTATTGCGCGATCGCGAACCAATGCCTTCTCCTCGTGAACTGCAACCTCACTTGAGTGCAGCTGTTAATCAAGCTGTCATGCGTGGAATGGCGGTTGAGTCCCGTTTTCGTCCTCCCACAGTCGCAGAGTGGCTGCAAATATTACCTGGAAGTGGATTAGACATAACACAACAATTACTTACTCAACCCGCACCAACTATAGATTTATCTACCCAACAGTCAGAAAATTTAGTAAATCAACCTGCACCTACTATTCTTTCCACACCATCACCAAACAGGGAAGTCACAGGAATACCAAAAAAAGCAGGAGTATCTAAAGTATTTATCGGGATTGGAGCATTTTTAATCGCTGGAACAGCAGCATTTAGTTTGACGAGAATGTTACCTCAATCGCAGTCACAATTAGCGCCTCAGCCACGGGAGCAACCTACTCAAGAAGCTGAAGTTGCTACACCAAAACCTGTAGTTGAGAATCCACAGTCACCTAAAAGTCAAGATAATCGAACTGATTCTCCACGTGAATCTGCATCTTTGTCTACTTTTGAACGACGTAAGCGCAATCGTCGGGTTTCTCCAGAACTAACTCCTGATAGTAGTAGTGGTTCTTCAAAATCCTCATCTCAACAACCTCAAGATAATTCTTCAGAATCCTCATCTCAACAACCTCAAGATAACTCTTCAGAATCCTCACCTCGTAAAACTAAGCAACGCAGATCTACACCTGTTGTTACTCCCACACCATCCCTAAGTGAGAAACTCAGAGAAGCCAAGTCATCTCCTGAAGTTGTTCCCACAAAAGCCTCAGAAAATATCCCACCAGTTCCTATTCCCCAAAACGACTCACCCCAACCTGCAAAACCAGACAATTCTGTTGTCGTACCACCCGCACCACAACCTAAAAATTCTGTAGTTATACCGGAAAAACCACAGGAATCTCAAAGTTCAGATTCTTCTGCTGTCGTAGTACCAACTCAAGAAACAAATTCAACTCCTTAGGGGAATTAAGAATGGCTTGTGTTTAGTTCTTTTACTGATCATCAACTTCAAAAAATTATAAGTTGGAAAAATCAGCAAATGAGAATAATTAGGTTAATCTTGTTTTTGATTAAACACAACAATTTCTCCCCTTTGATTAATTTCGAGCGTATTATCGGGAAAATCATGATTATTTAAATACCGCAGGAGTCCCACGGTTCTGAAATATTGATCAATTTCCGGGATACCTTGTCGATTTAAATGAACGGGGATAATTTTACTGGATACTAATTTTCCCTCTGAGTTGAGTTTGACTTCTAAAATCATTGAGTAACCTGTTTGGGCATTTGTTGCTAAAGTCCTGTATCCTAAAAAGTTGCCCAAAGAATAAGCAATGATTTTTCCTTTGTAAATTTCCATCGCTCTGGGAACATGAGGCCCATGTCCTAACACCAAATCGGCTCCTGTATCAATCATTGTCCGGGCAAATTTTAAGGAGTTACCTCGGTTTTCCCCATAGAAAAATTCTGTTTTATCCTTTACGTGTAAAGCACCCGTTCCTTCTGCTCCTACTTGCATGGAAACAATGACGATTTTGGCGTTATTTTTGGCTTCTTCTACCAGGGCTTTGGCTGTTTCTAAGTTATGAACGGAATTATATAAGTCATAAGTTGTAAAGCCAATCATCGCAATGGGTATTTGATTCGCTTCTAAATAGAGGATTTGATTTTTATGACCTAATGTTTTTATACCCGCAGTTTCTAAATTTTTGATTGTATCTTGTTGTCCAACTATACCGAAATCCATTGTGTGGTTGTTCGCTATATTGAATACGTTAAACCCCACTTCCGCAAATAATTGAGCATAAGCGGGTGGTGAACGAAAGGCAAAAGTCTGTCCGCGACTGATATCTTTAGAACTGTAAGGATAGTTAGTTAAGCTACTTTCAAAGTTACCAAATAAAATATCCGCTCCTTGTAATTGAGTTCTGACGGACTGTGGTAATAATTGATTGCGATTGCTTGGTAATCTATAGTTAGGAAAATTTGTACCGGGAATAATATCCCCAACGGCTTTTATAGTGATTGTTTGTTGTTCTTCACTTACACCTGATGGGAAATCGGGGGAAAATAAGGGAATTTCTGTCGCAGCAGCGTCTGATTGCTGTATTTTTCCAAACTTGATTGTTACTCCTAAACTAATACCTAGACAAAAACAGACACTCAGAAAACTCAAAGCAAATACTTGCGTCTGGTTGCGATTTGGCATTTTTCACTGCTCACACACTGGGATTAGTTTAACCCAAAATTGATTCAGTAGTGCTGAGTTTTTAGTCCTGAGTTCTGACTTCCTAGCTTGAGCTACCAAAGTCAAGCTTTTTTATTTTTAATCTCCTACTAGATATAGGAATGGATGCAAAATCATGCTCCATTAGCTAGAAGTAGGGACATATCTGGATTTCTATAATCTGATCTGATACTAGTTTTTGAGATTCAAAACAGAATTTACAGTATTGCGCTGAAGAGAAAACAGCCGATGAAAACCCCTGATTTTTGGTAATAATCGGGTTTCTAGGCGGACTTATTTCAGCATATCGACAGAAACAGGAGTAAAAATTATGACGATGACAGGATTAGATACCTTTGATGCTACTGTACAGAAAACAATTCCTTGGATTAATGAGTTAGGAAAAGAATTGGGTTGGGAAAATAAACACCAAGTTTTCCAAGGGTTACGAGCTACATTACACGCATTACGCGATAGCTACGCTGACCAAAGGTACGCTTAACAGTAGAAGAAGCTGCTCATTTAGGAGCGCAGTTACCTATCTTACTAGCAGGATTTTACTACGAAAATTGGCGACCAGGCGCAAAACAAACTAAGGATCGGACACAGGAAGAATTTTTGAACCATATCCGTGATTACTTCCGCAACATTAATCCTGATGTTGATGCTGAGTCTTTGGTGCGTGCGGTATTCAAAATTATGGCTCAACGGGTTTCCCTAGGAGAGATAGAAGATGTTATTAACATGATGCCACCCGCATTGCGAGAACTTTGGCCAGCAACAGTTCGTAGTTAGGGCTTGCTGTATCCCTTACGGGAGCCGTAGGCATAAAAGTCTTTTCGTGAGGGCTAGGAGTCAGGAGTCAGGAGTCAGGAGTCAGGAGTCAGGAGTCAGGACGAAGAATTAGAAGGAGGTAAGAATAGTCTCGAATCTGTAAAAGTGATAGGTAAATGAATGGTTTCAACGCCTATTCCTTGCACCTGATTCATCATTTTCAACCCTGAAAGTGTTAATATATCAAGGTTTTAGGTTTATTCAACAAGCCCTAGTTAAGAAAATCAACGGAGAGGGGGGGATTCGAACCCCCGTTGAGTTACCCCAAAACGCATTTCGAGTGCGTCACCATCAACCACTCGGACACCTCTCCAATTTTTCATTCACCAAATATTTAGTGAACAAAGGAAATACTAGTTTACGCCATTATATCATAATAGCATCTGGATTCAGGATATTATGGCTACGCTGCTATCCCCCAACTTCTTACAAACCTGAAGATTTGTTTTCTTGTACTTGAACAAACCCTTCAAAGTCACCATTGGGTGTCCATTGAATAGCTCCATCTTTGCCTGTGAAGAACAATTTTGTGTTTCCCGTATTTAATGCAGACATAGTTTTGCTATCCAGGTTATTAGAAGTAGCGATCGCAACTTGTGGTTTTAGTGCTAGAACTAAATCCTTCAAAGATTCTGATGGACACCACAGCACTTGCGGACGAGATAAACCCCCTGTTTTGACTAGTTCTGCTATTTGTTGAGACTTGACACTGCCTACTAATAACCAATTTTGTCCAAAAATCTGCAATCGTAAAATAGGTAATTTCTCATTGACAAATTGAGCAAGAGTCGAACCAGTATTCACAGTTTGTCCTAATGTTAAAGGTTGATAAAATCCTTGATGCTTTTGCAGTTTTTGTTGAATTGCTTGAGATTCAAGATTATTTTCTAGACCAGAAGAATAGGCGTAAAACTTTTTAATTGGTAAATTTTGTAGAACTTCTAACCAAGCATCACTTTCATTAGGTAAGAATTTACTAGCGATCGCCCAATCTATGCGATTAATACCCTGTTGCTGTAGAAACGGTAAAATCGTGAATCTTCCTGTACCTTCATCCCCGCTATTAATTAGAGTAACTTGGCCTCGGTCTTGAATGATCAAAACTGGTTCGGTATCAGTTGTTAATAATGTGATTCGTAATAAATTACTCGCAGAATGCCAAACGGGAATGAGTACTAAAGCCACAGAAATTAAACAAGCAAACCACCATCTTTTTTGCCACCACCGCACCAACCAAGTAGATATAATTAATCCGTAAACCATCAGCATTTGCCAAGTAGATATACTACCAACTGCAATTGAGCTTCCAGGTAGATTTGCAAAAAATTCAGCTAGTTGAATTAACCAATGAGTTGGGTAATATAAAAAACTGGCTAAACTACTTCCTAAATCTGGCAAGATTAAACTTGTTAAACCGCTAATCATGCCACCGATACTAATCACAGAAATTAACGGGGTAGTGATGATATTCAATGGCACACTGTAAACTCCTACTACACTAAAAACCTGTAACAGTAGTGGTAAAGTCCAAATGGTAGCGGCTAAAGGCACAGAAATTAAAGATGCGATCGCAGGTGGTAACCAATCCAATCGTTTAGTGATTGATGACGCGGTGACAATTAATCCCAATGTCGCTAAAAAACTGAGTTGAAAGCCTAAATCCCAAATCCAGAGAGGATTAAATAACAATAATAGTGTAGCTGCCAGTAGCAATGACCCTAGTTGCTGAACTTTCCTCTCTAAGGCCAAACCAATCAAAGCTGCAAAACCCATAATTACGGCTCTCAGTACCGCAGCCTGAAACCCTACTAAAAAGAGGAAAGTAATTAAACCTAATGAGCCGAGAATAATCTGTGTTCTCTTTTTTGCACGTCTTGTCAGTTGTAGAATTACACCCAAAATCAAGGAAGTTTGAAACCCAGAAGCTGCTAAAGCATGAGCTAATCCCACCTTCACAAATAAATCACGGATATCGTAGGGTAAATCAACAGCTTTATTACCCAAAACCATAGCACTGACAAGTGGTCCTTCGGGAACACCCAACCAACGAACTTGCGATCGCACAATTTGCTCCCTTAAGAGCCACCAGCCCCATTTTCTCTCTTCATCAATGAAATTTATCTGTTTACCAATCAAACCCGCAAAAATACCTTCCTGTTTTAAATATTTCTGAAAGTCAAAAGCACCTGGGTTTAATGCTGCTCGTGGTTTATACAAAATCCCAGTCACAGCAATTTGTTGAGCAGGGTATAAACCCGTAACCTGAAGTATGGGTACTGTCACATATAATTTACCTGTTACGCCTTTTGTCGCCTCTGCTGGTCTTGTGGCATTTTTTACTTCATCCATCTGTGTCACTTCCAGCAAAAACTGTCCCCGCTGACTACGAGTCAAACGGGGATTACTAGCAACTTTGCCACGTACAATCACCAATTGTTCTTGATTACTATTATTTTCCCCAGAAACAAACTGACTAATATCCTTATTCCCTGGTTGTGGTATCCGCAATTGAAAATATAAAGTTGCCAAAACCCCAACTAAGCCAGCTATTAGCCATACATTAGGATGAGGAACATTTGTCCAACCGTTAGTTACTGACTTGCTTTTGGTAAAAGCATTTTCTTGTTTAAGGGTAAATTTCCTGCGATTAGCATATATTCTCTGAACTAGAATCGCTCCTACTACACCCATAACCAAAATCCATACACCACCCCAAGGAATTGCTGTAAACAGCAAACCCAAAATATAACTAAGACAAATAATTATTCCACTCGTCTGCATCATAAAATTTTATTGCCAAAGCACACAGCATTGAAAATACTCCATCAACTTTCCTATAGGGAAGTTTATAAATGAAGTTTATAAATTAGGACTTACGCAAAACAGAACCAAAGTAGCAGTAATTCATGAATTACCGCTACACAGGAATAAGGTTTTCAGTCACATCTTGCGTAAGTCCTATAAATATTTAATCTGCTTTTCACACAAATAATTCATCTTTGGTGGCTTTGGCAATAACAACATCACAAAGATATACCCAAATTTAACCCTAATACAGCATGAAGAAACATAATTCCCAGTGCTGTAGTCCCTAAATAAGCATGAACCACACGTAATCCAGCTTTATTTCCAAAAAATCCACTCAGAGAAATTACACCATTAATGAATAGCAGTATCAAAACCAGCGAACCAGTCCAAAAGTGAGGACTTTCTAATAGTGGTTTTCGCTGCATCACCAATGACAAAACCCCACCAATATATCCACCTGCCAAGAATACAAACAACCAAGGAGCTAACTGACGATGGGCGTTACGGCTTTTAATGGCTGCATCTTTATCCTTACCTTCCAGTAACTTACCACGCCAACCTGCCACTCCCACAAAAGTCCCTACCACAAAAATCACAATTCCCATCATCACTGGATGTCCCCAATGCACAATCACTTCAGGAACACTCAGAGAACGAAACCAAGCTGCAATTGGTTCTAATATTTCATTGATAATCATCATCTAACACACACCACTATTTGTACTATCAACCATTACCGATACAAAAAAGCTAACAAATGCTAACAATTACCAGCTTTTTCTTCCTGCTTCATCCTATTCGTGTCGGCACTATCTAGTCCACAGGCTAACACGGTCAATCTGACCGCTTCTTGACTCAAATTACGAGCTGCATTTAAATCTCTATCACAATCAAAACCGCATATCTCACAGGTAAAGACTCGTTGAGACAGTGACAGAGATGATTTTTTCTCACCACAATGAGAACAAGTCTTACTACTGGGATAAAATCTATCTACAATGACTAACTTACTACCATAAAGTTGAGTCTTGTATTCTAATTGACGACGGAACTCATAAAATCCCATGTCAGCTATCGCTTTAGACAACTTACCATTTGCTAACATCCCTGATACATTTAAATCTTCTATTCCTATAACCGCGTGGTTTTTGCTAATATAGGTGGTGATTTTATGTAATGTATCTTTCCTGATATTGGCTATTTTTTGATGTAGTCTCGCTATTTTGAAAGAGGCTTTTCTATAATTATGAGAACCGACTTGTTTATGACGGTTCAAATATTGCATTCTTGCTAGTAAGGATTCATACTTTTTATAACTTTTCGCTCCATTAAATACTTCTCCTGTTGACAACACTGCTAGATGATTTATTCCTAAGTCAACTCCAACAAACTCTTGTTTTTTAGGAGTTTCACTAGTTTCTACTGCTATTTTCCAGGAGATAAACCACTTATCAGCTTGTTTACTAATTGTGATTGATTTGGGTTTATATCCTGTAGGTAGAAGTTCATAAGTCTTTATCCATCCA
>NZ_LZQD01000010.1:0-43485 GCF_001858025.1 Trichormus sp. NMC-1
AATTTTTAATTCCGCCCTGCGGTACTAGTCAGTGCAGGTGTGTCAATTAAAGCCGCACTCAATACTTGTTACTGCAATCTATAGACTTATCAGGTTAATTGTCTAGTCTCATTACAAAATAAGGGAACAGGGAACAGGGAACAGGGAACAGGGAATAGGGAACAGATAAGAAACTTTAGTTCTGAGTTTAAAGCTCAGTCAAAAAAAAGGATGTTTTTTGAAGGAGAGTGGCACGAAAAAAAACAGTGTCATTATTTCAATCTCATGTTTTTAAACATGAGTTTTCCCTGTTCCCTCTGAATCACAATTTAAGTAGCCATCATGAACTGCGTACACCAGGACACAGGAAAAACTTCTTATTCCCCTCCACGAAACAGCGGGGAGGGGTTAGGGGTGGGGTCTTATTTTCAAGTCAGTAGATTTGTATGCAAGGCGGCAACTTGAGTTGTTGTGTTTACAATTATCAAATAACGATATTCTAGAAACGTGAAGATATGTGAATTGATCAAATATGCTAAATACACCAGAGAGCAACCAAGAACCATTATTACTTGTAATTATCCGGCTATTGCGGTGGCATAAACCAGAAGGTAGGTTAATTTTGATGATTCCTGCACTGTGGGCTGTGTTTTTGGCAGCTGCTGGTAAACCACCTTTACCCCTAGTGGGTGTGATTATATTAGGTACTCTTGCCACTAGTGCCGCTGGCTGTGTAGTTAATGATTTATGGGATCGGGATATAGATCCGCAAGTAGAGAGAACACGCGATCGCCCTCTTGCCTCTCGCGCCCTTTCCGTTAAAGTTGGTATAGTTGTCGGGATAATTGCCTTAGCCTGTGCAGCAGTTCTCGCTTTTTATCTTAACCCCTTGAGCTTCTGGTTGTCTGTGGCAGCAGTACCTGTAATTTTACTTTATCCAGGGGCAAAGCGGGTGTTTCCTGTACCGCAACTAGTACTTTCCATCGCTTGGGGTTTTGCGGTTTTGATTAGCTGGAGTGCAGTCACACAAAGCATTTCTACACCAACTTGGCTTCTTTGGGGCGCTACTTTACTTTGGACTTTGGGATTTGATACAGTTTACGCTATGAGCGATCGCGAAGATGATCAACGGATTGGGATTAATTCTAGCGCCCTCTTTTTTGGTAAATACGCCCCTACAGCGATTGCGATTTTCTTCGTTGGAACTATCATTCTCCTCGCTGAAGTTGGTGTTTTAGTTCATCTCCATGTTGCTTTCTGGATTACTTTAATAATTGCTACTCTGGCTTGGATTTGGCAATCTTTGCGCTTGCGAAACCCAGAACTACCTCACCCTGCTTATGGTGAAATGTTTCGTCAAAATGTCTGGATTGGTTTCTTAATATTAGCAGGCATGATTAGTGGTTCTTTGTAAACTACCTATTACCAATTACCAATTTCAGTGTTTGATCGGCAAAGTAATTACAAACTCTGTCCCTTGTGCAACTGCCGAAATAACTTCTATTTTACCCTGGTGTTTTTCAATGATCTGATAACAAATGCTCAACCCTAAGCCAGTACCTTTACCTACTGGTTTAGTAGTGAAAAAAGGATCAAATAGCTTATTGATAATTTCTGGTAAAATTCCCGGACCATTATCTCTAATTACTACTTTGATATAATTCTTATCTAGCTTTAATGTATCTATAAATATTTGTTTCTCATCTTTATTTTTACATTCTAGTAATGCATCTATTCCATTACTTATGATATTCATAAATACCTGATTAAGTTGGGCTGGATAACAATCAATTAAAGGTAAATCTCCATAGTTTTTAATCACCTGAATTTCTTTATTAAGTCGATGATTTAAAATTAATAAAGTATTATCAATTCCTTCATGAATATTCACATCTTTCATTTCCGCTTCATCTAATCGGGAGAAATTACGCAATGACAACACAATTTCTCGAATACGTTGAGCGCCTACTTTGATCGAAAAAAACAGTTTCGGCAAATCTTCACTGAGAAATTCTAAATCAATATCGGCAATTTTTTCCTCAATTATCCAATTTTCATGCGGGTACTCTTGTTGATATAAATTTAATAAATCAACTAAATCTTGTAGATAAGTTTCAGCACATTGAATATTGCCAGAAATAAAGTTAACAGGGTTGTTAATTTCATGAGCTATCCCTGCTACCATTTCCCCAAGAGAAGACATTTTTTCTGTTTGAATTAATTGCCCTTGAGTATCTTTTAATTCTTGCAGTGTTTGTTGAAGTTGCTGCGTTCGTTCTTCTACCCTTTGTTCTAAAGTTCGTTGTGCTTCTTGAAGTTGCTGAGTTCGTTCTTCTACTCTTTGTTCTAAATTTTTTCGAGCTAATTCTATTTGCTGGGTATAATCTCCCACCCATTCAACTAATCGATTTAAAGATGTTGCTAATGTCCCTACTTCATCATTGCTCTTAACATTAGCCCTAAGTTTAAAATTAGATCCTTCGGTGATTTTTCTAGCGGTTTGAGTAACTTCTTTGAGAGGACGGGTAATTAACATAGTAGTATAAAATGCCAGTGCTGCTGCCATTATTGAAGAAAGCAATATACTTCCTAAAATAATTTGTAATCGCAGCTTTTTGGCATTTCTAAAACTAACATTTGCCTGTTCTCTTTGTATATCAGCCCGTCTGATAATGATAATTAGCTCATCTGATAGTCTCTCAAATTTAACATTGAGATCAATATATTCCTTTTGATTAAGTAATGATATTAGCTTTTTCTGGGAAGAATTAGCATTTTCTATTAATATATTATTTGATGATATTTGCGGCCAAAAATCTTTAATTATCTGAGTGTATAAATCTGTATTTTTTCTATATTTATTTACTAAATTTGTTAACTCTTGGTTATCTACTGCCAAATTATCGGGATTAGACTGAATGAATTTTGGTAGGTTTAATAATTGCTGATTAACATGAGTAACATCTTCCAGAAATTTGTTTTTTTCAAATTCCAACCAAATAGAATTATTTAATACGGTAGCTAATCTTTGTGGATGTAATCTTACCGTGACTACTGCATTTTCTAAATCTTTTAAAAGAGATTGTTGTTGATAAGATAAGAATAATTGATTTTGGGCAGATGCTTCATAGTGATTTGCAATTACCGACCCACTAATTGTCCCAATAGCAGCAATGCCAATTGTGACACTATAACCATAACTAATTTTTTTGGCTATATTCCAGTTATTGCTTAAGCAACCGAACCATAGAAAAATAGGTTTAATCCTTCTCTTGGCAAGATTTATCATTCATTGAGCAACTATTGTAGGAAATTTTCCTGTCCAAGTTTTCCATAAACTTCACGGACTATATCATAGTCAGCGTCATTTGCTGTAACTAGTTGCGCTCCTTTATATTTCTGGTTAGCTTGAGCAACCAAGAGACTTTGAATTAGTTTATCCTGATTCTTCATCATCCGCGATCGCACTTTTTCTACAAAGTTAGCTGCCATCTGGTTACTAAGCACAAAAATATCTTTAGGCAGCAGCGGTCCTTTAACAATTATAGAAAAATCTTGCTCAGATAAGCCTTCCTCAGCCAGAATATTTTGGTATCTATCAGATGCAGTTGCCCAGGCATCTACCTCTTGCTTCTTTAAGGCTACCACTCCCTGATCATTTAACATGACAATTTTTAAGTCCGTATTGGGATCTAATCCAGCATCTATCAGTAACTTGGTAGGAAAAATATGACCAGAGGTTGAGCCAATTTTTCGCATGGCAATTGTTTTGCCTTTCAATTGAGCTAGTGATTTAATTTTACTATTTGCACGCACAACAATAATAGAATGGTAGTTAATTCTCCTGATCGCAATTACAGGAATAGCTTTTGCCCTAGCATTTAAAACCAAGTATTCTGAAGGCCCCGCAAGCACCATATCCACCTGTCCTGATAACATCGCAGGTGCAGCTGCTGTGGGATTATCAACAGGAAAAAATTCAATAGGTATACCTAATACTTCCCCTAAAGCAATACGGAATGCACCAAAATCACGCTGTAAATCTTCAATTCCAGTCACATCTGTAACTGCAAGTCTTAATTTTTTGGGTGCTGTGATTGCTAACTGATCTGCGGTATTCACTTCAGATGCACAACCAACAACGAATAGTAGAGAGTACCACAGCAATTGACGGCGTTTCATACATTAAATCAAATAAGTAGTCGTGCAAAATAAATTATCCTCTTAGGGGAGGCAATAGGAAATAGGCAACAGTGAAGGAATACAGAGATTTTGATTTTTTGGCAAATTGTATAATTATAATTAATTTTGCAGTGGTACTTAATGCTTGTTAATGGTAAGCTTTTGAGCTGTTTTCAGGCAAATTTTTCTTGATTAAGACTGATATTTTGATTTTTGCTCAGGAATGGTGTTATTTGGTATAATGACATCCACATCATAACTTATTTTACCAAGAGACGAGGTTAAAATAAGGTTATTATTACGAATTAATTTAATATCTCTGGGTAATATCTCTGGGGCTAGATTCAAAATTATCAGGACTATAGTTTTATTAGTTGGAATATTAATCTACAAGCTAGATTCACCCAACTAAATGCAGCAATCTCTTCTTGCTAAAATCGCTACAATAAGTTTGTTTTCCGTTGGTAGTGTGAGTGTAGTTGCCAGCAGTTTTCTCCTCACAAAAGCCACCAGTAATTCGGAAACAGCCCAGATAGTGACAGATACATCACGCTATCAAGAAATTCGCAATCATAAGTGGTCTGATATTGAGCTAATCAAACACTTTCCTACAGAGATACCTACTGATAGTAAAACTGTACGAATGGCTTATTCTCCCGGCTCTTTTCAGGGAAGTAGCTTTTTGCAAGTTCGTTTAAAAAAACCTTCTGAAAAGATTCAAAAATTACTTTCACAATACAGTAAAAGTGCTGTGCGTGAATATCGTGGAGGTGATACAAATGAGCATAGCAATAAACCTAATGGCTTACCAACAACTTTTTTTTATACGAGTGATTCTGCAACTGAAGCCTTTCCCCAGACTTATGAAATATTTGTCTTAAAGGCACAAGATCAAGGTAAACCTGGTTTCAAATGGAATCATGGTAATAGTTACGGAGTAGCAATTGATAGTTCCACCTCAGAAATTGTCTACTGGGTAGAGAAGTGGTAATCCAATTCCTAATGGGTAATAGAATTTACGACACTCTACGACTAAAGCCTGCGGTATACCCAAAAATCGTAGGGTGGGTTAGGACGGTAGTCCGTAACCCACCATAAATTTAGGGGATAATGGTGGGTTAATACAAATTGGGGCTTTTTTTATTTGGAAGTCCCTAAGAAGGGATGAGATTATTTAGTGTCACCACCCTAACTGCTCAACTACTGTATGTAAACAACCGTTACACTTCATTGCAAATTAACAAGCTAGACGCAACGACATGATAAGTTTTGATCATGTTATAAATTTGTACAAGATTTATCAAAGGAGAACACCGTGGCAATGGAATCAAACTTACTAACAGGCGCATCTGTAGACAACCAAGATTTCAGTGAATACGTTGCTCATCTACAGATGCACATGACTCTGCAAGCTCGCAACTTGGTTCCAAACCTCAAACAGACAGTAGAAGATAGCCGCCAACAATTACTGCATCAAACCCAAGCTAACTTTGAAAAGCTGGCTTCTCGACAAGGTTTATAGAATCAGTAAAAATTATACAGAATTTTAACCGAAAGTACCATAAAATAGGAGCAGATGTTGTGGTGTCCACACAAAGGTGTACTCACAATTTCTGCTTTTTATGCTTTTTTTAAGTATTAAGTTAAGAAAATCACTCTTTTGGAGCAATAGCTAGGAGCGGAAAGCCGTTAAGATTATTGCAGCATTACCTCACCAATCGCAACTAGTAAAGGCTAAATGGCGGCTTGAATCAAAATGAATTCACTACTTTCTCGAAACCTCAGCGTTGTCATTCGACCAGTCCAATACCGGGATCTGGACGGCATTGAACGCCTAACTCAAGATTCATTCGCAGCCCACTCTCCCAAGGGAGCATTTTTTACCATGCAATGGCTGCGCCACTGGTTTGGGTTACTCAAGTTTTTGAGTTGGTTTCCCAACCCATTCCAGTACCGTTTCTGTGGCTATGTGGCAGAACAAGGGCGAATTCTTCTGGGGATGATTCAAGTTTCACCGTTTAACCGTACCCGCAGCACTTGGCGAATTGACAGGGTAATGTTAGACCGTGCTGTTGACAAGCAAGGCGTAGGCTCACAGCTTTTGCGCCACTGCTTTGAGTCAATTTTAGAAGCTCGCACCTGGCTATTGGAAGTTAATGTTAATGATCTAGAAGCTCTAGCGCTCTATCGACAAAATGGATTTCAGCGACTAGCGGAAATGACATACTGGGAAATTAGCCCAGAGTTGTTGGTTGAATTGGCACAAGCTGAACCTGATCTACCGAACCTATTACCAGTTAGTAATGCCGATGCCCCTTTGCTATATCAATTAGATACAGCATCAATGCCGCCTTTGGTACGTCAGGTGTTTGACCGCCATACCCATGACTTCAAAACTAGTTTGTTCGGCGTTCTCTCAGATGCTGTCAAACAGTGGCTGACTAAAACCGAAGTCGTGAGCGGTTATGTATTTGAACCTCAGCGCAAAGCAGCTATTGGTCATTTTCAGGTACAACTTGACCGGAAGGGTGAAAATCCCCACGTCGCAACTTTGACTGTTCACCCGGCTTATACTTGGTTGTATCCAGAATTGTTGTCTCAATTATCCCGCATTACCCAAGATTTTCCTGAGCAAGGTCTGCAACTAGCTTCCTCAGATTATCAGCCAGAGCGTGAGGAATATTTAGAGCGTATTGGGGCTAAACGCATAGAACATACCCTAATTATGTCGCGCTCAGTTTGGCATAAGTTGCGGGAATCAAAATTTGTCTCCTTGGAAGGTATTCAGTGGCCGGAAGTGCTGCAAGGACTGCAACCAGCACGCAAACCTATCCCAGGGGGGATGTCATGGATACCAAAACAGCCACAGCCTAAATCTGACAGACCGGTGCCAACTAAATCAGAAATTGTTTCTTTTGGTAACCAGAACTTGAATATGGATGCATCTGGCTTATCTGAGTCAACAGATGCACAGCAGGAGACGAATTAGCGTGATAGTTCAGCAGCAATCAAAGTCTTTGATCTCAGCTTTAGGTTTAGATGTCGGTAGCAAGCGTGTTGGTGTGGCTGGTTGTGATGGTACAGGTTTAATTGCCACAGGTCTCACTACCATTGAGCGCAGGTCTTTTAAAGAGGATGTAGAGCAAATACAACAAATAGTGAATGAGCGCCAAGTGCAAGTTCTGGTTGTTGGTCTACCATATTCAATGGATGGCTCTTTGGGTTTTCAGGCTCGTCATGTCCAAAAATTTGCCACTAGACTGGCTCAAGCGCTCAATTTGCCTGTGGAATATATGGATGAGCGATTAACTTCTTATCAAGCAGAACAAATGCTGATTGCGGAAAATCGCTCGCCATCGCGTCATAAGGCTCTAATTGATCGCAAAGCTGCTGCTTTGATTCTGCAACAATGGCTAGATAACAGGCGCAGCACCTCCAATAGATCAGTAGCATTTACTGAGGATTGATACCTTTAAATGGTATTCTGAAAACTATTACTCAACTATATATCCAGCTTTTTGGTTGACATTGGCTATCATGAAGATATTTCAATGATTTCCTCAGTTGCGGGTATTGATAAATTTACATAATGCGGCTATGTCTTCCTCTAAATTTTCTGACGAAAATGACCAGTCTAACCTAGGTTCTATCACTCTGACAGATGACGACGGGCGATCGCTCGAATGTTATATTGAGCATTCGATATCTGTAGATGAGCAAGAATATGTTTTACTTTTGCCAGTAGACTCACCCATAGAAATCTTCGCTTGGCAAGATGAAGGTGAAGAAGAAGAAGCTATCTTGGTAGAAGATGATGCTACGATTAACAAGGTTTTTCCTACCGCTCAAGCAGTTCTAGCTGAACAGAATCTGATCGTCAAAAATACTGCTTATGCTTTGACGGTGGCTGGTGAGTTACCACCAGTCGAAGAATCAGAACTCTTCACTTTAGAAATTGAAGATGACGAAGCAGATTTAGAACCAGAGCAACTACAGTTACTCGCCAGTTTCTACCATGAAGATCAGGAATATGCAATTTATACACCTCTCGATCCCCTGCTATTTTTTGCCCGGATAACGGATACAGGTAAGCCTGAATTGCTATCTCCTGAAGAGTTTCGGAAAGTTCAACCGTTATTGGAAGAGCATCTGTTTAATCAAGTTGAATAATCCGAATTTAAAATTAAACACTAATAGTTAGAAATAGCATTTCTCAATTGTGAAGTTGAAATTTTTCCATTGCCAATCTGACTCGATTACGTTGATTGGCAGTGGAAATTTATTAATCAAAAAATCCCATGATTTAGAACTCGTAATTACAGAATAGAGTAACTTTGTTTGTTAATAATAGAAAAAGAAAAATAGTAAGAATTCAGGAGTCAGGAGTCAGGAGTCAGGAGTCAGGAGAGATTGGCTACTGGCAGCATTTTATGGTCAACAACAGTTATCCAAAGAAGTCTTACACACTCACAGTCGTGAAGCAGTCCGCGTTATCCAACGTACTTATCAACAGCGACACTGCCCTCTTGTTAAATTGCGGATTTTACCAATAGCCGCACCAATAATGTTGACCTATGGTAATCTACCGCGTACAGCCCGGATAGTCGTGAGTCAAGGTTTGTTAAACCAACTAGGGGATGATGAAATAGCCACTATTTACGCCTTGGGACTAGGACAGATTCATAGATGGGACTTTTTTGTCATGTCCTTGGTGCTACTGGTGACATTGCCGTTTTACGAATTATATCAGCGAGCCTCAGCATGGGGAAACAACGGCCAACAACCGATCTGGCGCTGGACAGCTACAGGCTTAAGTTGTGTGTGCTATGGAATTTGGTGTTTACTGACCGGTACAGCCTTGCTTAACTCCCGGTTTCGGCTGGATTATAGCGATCGCCACGCCGCTGAAATTACAGGTAATCCCAATGGGCTAATTCGGGCTTTACTCAAATGAAATGAAGAAAGTCAGAATGCTTATGAAATGAAGAATAGAGAGAGGTGAAATTTTATCAAAATCATCAAAGTTGACTAAAAAAGCCTTTATTCTCCTGAACCGCAGGTCTGCGTAGCGTCTTCTGTATTCTCTATCCTGAATACTTACGAAAAATAAAGCAGGTTTTAGCTTTGTTGATATTTTTTTACACTGTTATATGTTGCACTATTTCCAATTAGTTTACTCACCCACCAGGGAATCAATTTTCTAGCGGTTGTAGGTATTAGTGTAAGATGTCAGCATAGTTATGTTTATTTACGTTTTTCTACTTAATTACGAACTAAGAATTACGAATTATTATGACTTGGAACAATCTCTTACAGCCTGACTTGATTTTACAAGGTTCAGTCTTGAACCTGACACCAAATACCATCCAAAAATATGGGCTGAAAGGGCTGGTGTTGGATGTGGATGACACTTTAGTCCCGATTAAAGTTAAGGAGGCTTCCCCAGAACTGCAACAGTGGGTAGAAGAAATCCGGACTTGCACTGCACTGTACTTAGTCAGTAATAACCTGAGCGAAGGACGAATTGGTAGTATTGCTCGCTCCCTTAACTTACCTTACTACTTGGGTGCGGCTAAACCCTCACGGCGCAAAATCAGGGCGGCATTACGAGGAATGAGTTTACCTGTACATGAAGTGGGTATGGTAGGCGATCGCTTGTTTACTGATGTGATCGCAGGTAATCGTCTAGGGATGTTCACCATTTTGGTGGAACCAATTGTCCATTCTGATACCATTCTCCGTTCTCATCCTATCCGTAACTTTGAAGTTTGGGTATCAGAAATATTAGGAGCCTCCATTACACCTAAACACACAAAAATTCACAAAGATTGATAAATCATCAGCAAACTAAATCTAAAAAAATGATTAAGCTTTCTTGCTTCTGCTCAAAAATCAGAGATTATATATTCTAATAACATCAGGGTCAGCCAAAAAAGGCCCTAGCAGATAATAGATAAATATAAACCCGTACAGCGTCAGCCTTCACTATAGAGGGATTGGCGCTGTACAATTTTTAGTAGTGAGTTATCAGATCCCCGACTTCTTAAAGAAGTCGGGGATCTAGTATTTACATATAACTGACATGACCAATGACCAAAACAATAGTTGTTAAAATAGGCACTTCTAGCCTCACTCAACCAGAAACAGGACAATTAGCCCTTTCCACCATTGCGACTTTGACGGAAACTCTGTGCAATTTAAGATACCAAGGGCATCGCGTAATTTTAGTGTCCTCTGGTGCAGTAGGGGTAGGTTGTGCGCGGCTGGGTTTAACAGAACGTCCGAAAGCCATAGCTCTCAAACAAGCTGTAGCAGCAGTTGGGCAAGGTCGCCTCATGCGTATATATGATGACTTATTTAGTACATTAAATCAACCTATAGCTCAGGTATTATTGACTAGAGCAGATTTGGTACAACGTAGTCGGTATCTCAATGCCTATAATACTTTTCGGGAACTGTTAGGACTGGAAGTAATTCCGGTAGTGAATGAAAATGATACAGTAGCTGTTGAGGAATTAAAATTTGGTGATAATGATACTCTTTCGGCTTTAGTAGCCAGCTTGGTTGAAGCGGACTGGTTATTTTTGCTGACAGATGTTGATAAATTATATTCAGCAGATCCTCGGACTGTACCAGATGCCCGTCCCATTTCTTTAATTAGTAATATGAAAGAATTGGCAGAATTACAAATCCAAACCGGGGGACAGGGTTCACAGTGGGGAACTGGGGGGATGGTAACAAAGATTTCGGCTGCTAGAATTGCGATCGCAGCTGGTGTGAGAACTGTAATTACTCAAGGTCGGTTTCCGCGCAACATTGAGAAAATTATTCAAGGGGAAGCTATAGGTACGCATTTTGAACCGCAACCAGAACCAACTTCAGCGAGAAAGCGGTGGATTGCTTATGGTTTAGTGCCGACGGGTAAATTATATTTAGATGATGGTGCAGTAAATGCCATTTTGCAAGCGGGAAAATCTTTGTTAGCTGCGGGAATTAAGGTTGTAGAAGGGGAGTTTGAGAGTCAGGAAACAGTGCAGTTGTGCGATCGCAATGGTAACGAAATTGCGAGAGGATTGGTGAATTATAACAGCGAAGATTTGCAAAAAATTCGTGGTTGTCATTCACGAGATATTGCGGGAATTTTGGGTTATGCGGGTGCGGAAACTGTGATTCACCGGGATAATTTGGTGTTGATTTAGGAGTGTTTTTAACGCAGAGGAACGCGGAGGTTAACGCAGAGGTTCGCGGAGTTTTTATGGAGGAGATATTATTCCTCGTTTCCTCGTTCCCAGGTTCTACCTGGGAATGCAATCAAGAAGGCTCTGCCTTCTGGTAATCTGTATAGAGGCAGAGCCTCATCAAATGTATTCCCTGTCTCCGACAGGGAACAAGGAATGTAACGATGCGTTATTTAGACTGATTCAAAGTCACAACGTCTTGCAACCTGGAAATTACAAACGACTTCTCTAAATAAGATAACAAACCACCGGCTTTTGGTCCCCGTTCTTTATTGAGAAAAGATAAGTACAAAGCCTTAAAAGCATTTGCTTGTTGAATTTGCAATTCTTTAGTAGTTGAGAAAATCAAAGTTTGCAATTCTTCAGCTTCCCAATTAGAAATATTCTGCAAATTCTCTACCAATTTCTGCAAATAAGCGACTTGTTCTTCAGTCAACTCATTTGCTTTTTCTGGGACTTGTTCCAAATAGAGAACTAACTTTTCTTCTTCATCTGCATAGTCTTGTAACCACAATTGAGCAGCAGCAATTCTTTGATTAACAATTTGCTGATCATACTCAGTTAAAGGCTGTTGACTACGTTGTTTTACCTCTTCTTGAATATTCAAACGCGGAACTTGCAAAAGTGAAATCAACGTACTAAAATCAAAAGGTTGGAAAGATTGAATTTCATCACCTAATTGCGCGTAAAATAACGGCATTAATTCTTCAGTTAATTCAGAGTAATTGGGATACTTGTTGATTAAAGTATCGTAGTCTCTGAATAGACGAGTGATGGTTTCATAATTCGGCGCAAAATTGATTACTGATCTTGGCTGAGTCCGCAACATCAAAAAGCGCAGTAACTCAGGAGGAAGTAAAGCAGCGATTTCCTTTGCACTCGAACCAACTCCCTTAGAAGAACTCATTTTTGTGCCATTCACAAGAATAAATTCATAGGGAGAATGGAAAGGAGGTTGCTTTTGTAAAACCTTGCGACTTATAGAATTAGCAACATCTCTAGAACCACCTTTTTGGGAGTGGTCTTTACCTGCCATTTCGATAGTTACACCCAATACATCCCACTTAGCAACCCATTCCACTTTCCAAGGTAATTTACCATTACCATCAAAAGGAGAAACCCAGCCAGAATGACCGCAACCTTTTACATAATCAGTTGCATCTGGTTTACAAGTGTAAAAAACTTCTGAACCGTTGTAATCGGTAGTTACAGTTGTGGCGATTTTGCCGCAGTTTTCACAAATAACTTGAAAAGGATACCAATTATTAGGTCGGTCTGCTTTACTTACCTCTTTATAAGCTTCTCTGACCAAGTGAGCATTTTTGAGGAAAGTATCGATGTAAGAATTGAGTTTTCCAGTGCGATATAAATCACGCAAAAAATAAGTTTCTGGTTTAATTCCTAGATACTCAAAAACTTGAAAAAATTCACCAATGAAATATTTAGCGTAATCACTAGCGGTATCTTCTGGAGAAGGCACATTACACAGAGGAAAACCCAGATAAGGAGCAAATTTTTCCTGATCTAAATATTTAGGAACCGTATCCAGCGCGTCATAATCATCCACACCGTACAAGAACTTCACGGGCTTACCTGCGTGTTTCAAGGCACGGTAAATAACGTCATGGATAACCACACCCCGTAATGAACCTACGTGTACCCTACCGGAGGGAGTTTTGGAATCATTAACTACCTGGTAGCCTTGTGCATCAGCAGCGATTTTATCAGCCCAGAACATTTGACATCTATATTTTTGACGATGCCTTATATTCTAACTCCTACAAGGTTTTCATCAACTCTAAACACTTGTGCATTTGTTGGTGCATTGTTTGGGTGTCAGCATGAAAGCGTCTACCATGTCCTGGTAATACCCACTCAAAGGAGTAATCAGCCAATTTAGCCATTGATTTTATCTGTTCTGGCCAGGAATACCAGCAAACATGATGAAATGCTATCAACTGATGTAAGTCGTCAGACCATGCGAGATGGTCGCCAGAAAAAAGAAATTTGTTTTGATAAAGTAAAACTGTGTGTCCTTTGGTGTGTCCAGGAACGGGGATAATTAAGAAATCTGGGGTTAATGGAAATGGTTCTGAACCAGTAAGCTTAATTTCCACATTCTCTGTACCTGAAGAAATCTCATCTTCATGGAGGATACGTTGACAGTGAAAATGGTCAGCAAATTTTTGATGGTCTGCAATATCATCTCTATGAGTCAGGTACATATAACTAATCTTACCGAACTCTTCAAGACGCTTAACTAAAGGTGGGGTGAAGCGAGGAGAATCTACTAAAATGTTACCTTCAGGAAGTTGAATTAAATAACTAGCAGCACCATAGGAGTTTTCTGAATGATAGCCGCAATGGTAAATATTTTCAGCAACTAAAATGGGGAAACTTTGTTGAGCAAGTTTGATATCTTTGGGTTTTTCAACTGTACCAATGGAACTGGTAGGACAAGCTAACAATGCTTGAAGTGCGGCTAATCTTTCGGTTTCGTTTGTTGGTTGATGGTAAACTGCTGATTGTTCATCTACACGATGAAATATTTCGGGAGTCATCCAACGACAGGTATCACAATCAATGCAGGTACTATCGACGTAAAAATCGCCGTTAATATTTTGGGGACGACGTTGGTTTAAATGAGCCATATTCAAACCTCTGCTGAGAGAGAAGTTTTATATCTCTAATTTAGCAAAGTTTAACTATTAATTTGATGAAGTAGCCATCATGAACTGCGTACACCAGACAGAACACATGAAAAAAACTTCTTATTCCCCTCCTCGAAACAGCGGGGAGGGGTTAGGGGTGGGGTTTTATTTTCAAGTCAGGTAGACAGAATTAAATGTCAGATAAAATTTTGGTCGTAGTGAGCGATTTATCGCTCTCTTGCTAGGTTTGATAGGGCTAAAGCCCTTACTACTAACTTTTCTTTTATTCAATCTTTGTTAGCTGCGGGAATTAAGGTTGTAGAAGGGGAGTTTGAGAGTCAGGAAACAGTGCAGTTGTGCGATCGCAATGGTAACGAAATTGCGAGAGGATTGGTGAATTATAACAGCGAAGATTTGCAAAAAATTCGTGGTTGTCATTCACGAGATATTGCGGGAATTTTGGGTTATGCGGGTGCGGAAACTGTGATTCACCGGGATAATTTGGTGTTGATTTAGGAGTGTTTTTAACGCAGAGGAACGCGGAGGTTAACGCAGAGGTTCGCGGAGTTTTTATGGAGGAGATATTATTCCTGAAGAATATCAGAAGTCTAAATTCTGAATTAGCAATGTGTTTACTGCTTTCAAAGCCAGTTTAGACATTATTTGGATTTAATGGTTGTGGAAGTGCCACTATTTATCATCACAACCTAACCATCAAAAGTCTTCAAAATACGCTTTAATTGAACGGTGGAATAAGCGACAAGGCCAGCAGAAAGATCCACAAATACTTATTGAGGCGATAGCGGCAAAAACTCGCCAACTCTGATGATGTGAAGTACCAGATTCTGAGGAATTGTCTTCTGTATCTTGATTTAGCTCTGACACTGAATTAGAAAGCTGACTGACTGTACTAACCCCTTCAATCGCCGCTCCCATTAGATAAGCTACCAGGGCAATACTTAGCCAGTGATTTATCATTTCGTACTGATTTAATTTTGAGAACCTATTCGACTATGAGTAATCATTCAATTTATCATGCTACTGATGACCTTGCCCAAGAGATAGTCGCCCTTCAGCAGTATCACGAATTAGGGGCAGCTTGGATTCAATATAAGTATTAATACTATTATCTGTCTGCATATCCAGACCTTGCTTGGCTGTTAATTGCTGAAGGAGCAATTGTACTAATGCGGCATCATCAAAGTGGAGTAAGGTGCTGACTTGGGTTGATTCGATTACAGCCCAGAGTTGTCGCATCAATTTAGTAGTTATCATGAGGTTTAATTTATTTAATCTTTTCTTTATATTCTCATACTTTTTCAATTCTGGCTGAGTTTTTGTTTCAGGCTTGATAAATCGACACAAATCCAGTAATTAGATGCGTAGTGGTTAGCTTTCTTGGCTATAAGCGAAACCAATGCTTTTGAGTATTTTACTGAGTAAATATGTATTAATTTGCATACATAGACTAAGTTTGTATAGCCTCTGACTTTTAGCCAGAGGGCAATTTACTACTTACTAAGAATATCCTCTAGCTGCTTTATTCCGAGTTTGTTCTTGTTCGATTTGACTTCGTTCATCATCCTTCGCACCGAAACTCCTTTTAAGTGGTTCATGACCCAATTGTTTGCCAGCAAGTTTGAGCATTTAGATCGGATTTTTCTGTCTACTTCCAGTTCCCAAATCTTTAGGAATTACTTCACCGGCTCGTTTACCACTTTCGATATAGCCTTCTTCCGTCACTGGTGTTGTGTAGACTTTTTGTTTATGCCGCTCTTGAGTCGAGTAATAAGGTTTAAAAGGCTCATTTGTTGCTATTCTCCGTTGTTTTGTAGAATAAAACGGCTTAGTCATTTCTATTTTATGAGTTTTTTCTGAATAATAACCATCTGCATGAACGGAGAGCATTGGTAAACCCATTAGCCAAATTAAACCAGCCAGTATGAGTAGGGAAATCTGTCGGTATAGTTGATTAAACACTCTTTTAATTGCCTGCATTGGATAAATTTCCTCGTAGGTATTTCACAAATATCTAAACCTTAAAAAAAATTTGTTCGTTTAACTTCTTCCTTTGGTTGAGTTAAGTGTCTATAAAAAGTAAGGTTGACAATTGCAGATCCTAGATTAGCCATTTTGAATTGTGTAAAATACAGGTTTATCCTATGGGTAAAGCAAGAAATATTAGTATCAATTTAATCGGAGATGTCTTAGGCAAAAATTTATCACTAAGTTTAAAAGAAATAATGATAGTATAATCAAATACTCTTGACTTATTGACTATCAACAATAACCATGAATTCTGCCGCAGTTTATCACCGCATTCTCACACCCCTCACCTTTATTGAACGCAACGCCAAAGTTTACCGTGACGTAGCTATTATCTATGGACAGCAACATTTTACCTATAGCCAATTTGCAGCCCGTATCAATTGTCTAGCCTCAGCTTTACGTCATGGGGGAATGGAAACAGGGGAACGTGTAGCATTTTTTTCCTTCAACACAGATATGCAAGTCACTGAAAAAGAATTAATCCGATTTTGTCGTAGTCATATAGCTGCTTTTAAATGTCCAACAGCTATAGAATTTACTACTCTTCCTAAAACTAGTACGGGTAAGATCCAAAAATATATTTTTCGAGATCAAGAATGGGTAGGCTATGACAGAAAAATTCAAGGTGCTTAATCATAGTTGGCAATTTACCCACACCAGAGAGTAAGATTTATTTGGTAGATGTGTCAGACTATAACGCCGTTGTCAGTTGAGAAAAGTTGGCTTAAATATTAGAGCTTGATTAGAGCTTGGAGGTAAGTATGTTAGGTGCAATTGCAGGTGATATCATTGGTTCTATTTATGAATTTTACAATATTCAAACTAAGGATTTCCCACTTTTTAACGATAGATGTCATTTCACAGATGATACAGTATTAACTGTTGCGGTTGCAGAAGTAATTCTCAATGCAGATACATTTCCCGACAATACTAAATATATTGACAAATTCCAATATATTCAAACCTTCCAATCTTATTACCATGAATATCCTGATGCTGGTTATGGCGGTAATTTTATGCTGTGGGCAAATTCTAGTAGCATCGAACCCTACAATAGTTGGGGTAATGGTTCTGCCATGCGCGTTAGTCCTGTAGCATCTGCGTTTGATAATCTCGATATCGTGTTAGAAGAAGCCAGACACAGTGCGGAAGTCACCCACAACCATTCTGAAGGAATCAAAGGCGCACAAGCAACAGCAGCATCTATTTTTTTAGCACGTACAGGGAATGATAAAACTGCCATTAAATCCTATATCCAAAATACTTTTGGTTATAATTTAGAGCAAACCATAGACGAAATTAGACCAAATTATAAATTTGATGTTTCTTGTCAAGGTTCTGTTCCCCAAGCCATTATTGCTTTTTTAGAATCAACTGATTTTGAAGATGCTATTCGTAATGCTATTTCTATTGGTGGGGATAGTGACACTATTGCTAGTATTACAGGTGGTATTGCTGAGGCATTTTATGGCGGTGTTCCAGAAGATATCGCCGAATGGATATTCACTAAATTAGATGATAATCTTTGGAATGTTACTGACAAATTCATGTCTCAATACTATGCTTAAGATAGCAGAATGGATACGGTTTTCATAATCTGTAAATTCTGCGGATACGCTAAAATTGTATTATCTAAAACCTTGCTACTATGTCCATCTCCCAAAATTTTGAACTCCCAAAAGATGTAATATTTCCAACTGGTGATTTATATAGTCATGAACCACCATTAGATTTTGAACTCCCCAGAGAAGTAATATTTCCAACTGGAGATTTATATAGTCATGAGCCACCATTGGAAAGTGATTCACATTTGCGCCAGATAATTCTGCTTATCCAATGCTTAGAATTGTGGTGGGGAAACCGCAATGATTTTTATGCTTCTGGTAATTCGACTATTTACTATAGTCCACGTCAACACAAATCAGAAGACTTTCGTGGGCCAGATTTTTTTGTGGTGCGAAATGCTGAAAGACGACCTCGCAAAAATTGGGTTGTTTGGCAAGAAGATGGTAGATATCCCCATATTATTGTAGAACTGATTTCAGATTTAACAGCATCAGTTGATCGGGGTCTTAAAAAACAAATTTACCAAGATATATTTCGCACTCCTGAATATTTTTGGTTTGACCCCAGTAATTTAGAATTTGCTGGGTTTATTTTAGTTGGTGGTACTTATCAACCTATAGAAATTAACTCCCAAGGTTGGTTATGGAGTCAGCAGCTAAGTTTATATTTAGGTATTCATGAAAATAAATTGCGTTATTTTACAGCGGAAGGATTAATAATTCTGACACCTGAAGAATTTGCTGAACAAGAAAAACAAAAAGCTGAACGTCTAGGAGCCAAACTAAGAGAATTGGGAATTGACCCAGATACTATTTAATTAGGAAAGAGTGGGTGGGAAAATCCCGCCCTTACAAGTTAACTACCTCAGCAAAATTAACAAAATTGTAAGAAGTCAGGAGTCAGGAGTCAGGAGTCAGGAGTCAGGAGTCAGGAGTCAGGAGTCAGGAGTCAGGAGTCAGGAGTCAGGAGTCAGGAGTCAGGAGTCAGGAGTCAGGAGTCAGGAGTCAGGAGTCAGGAGTCAGGAGTCAGGAGTCAGGAGTCAGGAGTCAGGAGTCAGGAGTCAGGAGTCAGGAGTCAGGAGTCAGGAGTCAGGAGTCAGGAGTCAGGAGTCAGGAGTCAGGAGTCAGGAGTCAGGAGTCAGGAGTCAGGAGTCAGGAGTCAGGAGTCAGGAGTCAGGAGTCAGGAGTCAGGAGTCAGGAGTCAGGAGTCAGGAGTCAGGAGTCAGGAGTCAGGAGTCAGGAGTCAGGAGTCAGGAGTCAGGAGTCAGGAGTCAGGAGTCAGGAGTCAGGAGTCAGGAGTCAGGAGTCAGGAGTCAGGAGTCAGGAGTCAGGAGTCAGGAGTCAGGAGTCAGGAGTCAGGAGTCAGGAGTCAGGAGTCAGGAGTCAGGAGTCAGGAGTCAGGAGTCAGGAGTCAGGAGTCAGGAGTCAGGAGTCAGGAGTCAGGAGTCAGGAGTCAGGAGTCAGGAGTCAGGAGTCAGGAGTCAGGAGTCAGGAGTCAGGAGTCAGGAGTCAGGAGTCAGGAGTCAGGAGTCAGGAGTCAGGAGTCAGGAGTCAGGAGTCAGGAGTCAGGAGTCAGGAGTCAGGAGTCAGGAGTCAGGAGTCAGGAGTCCTATTCCCTATTAAGAGTCCTCACCGACAACTTTTGTGGCTACGCCACGCGAACAGCAAGCCCTAAATATGCAATACACTCACGCACTTATCACAATTGCGACTGTTAATTTTGATAGTTTGGTGAATTTCTATACTCAGGTACTGGAACAAAAACCAAAAAACCTCATTTCCAGTGTCTATGCTGAGTTTGAAATTTCTAGCCTCAGCTTAGGTATTTTTAAACCGCACAAAAATTCTGAATCAGAATTTGCCACTAATGCCAAAAGTCCGCTAAGTTTGTGTTTAGAAGTGAGTAATTTGGAAAATGCTATAACTCACTTACAATCTTTAGGTTATTCTCCACCAGGAGAGATTTCTACAGCTTCCCACGGACGAGAAATTTACGCCTACGACCCAGACGGGAACCGCTTAATTTTACATCAATCCCATTAGTCATGAGTCATTAGTAAAAAATAACTGACAACTGACAACTAACAACAAAAGAATTACCAATGTCAATAACTCAAAATTACAAATTAAATCTCATTCAATGGTATCCCGGTCACATTGCCAAAGCTGAAAAAAATCTCAAGGAACAGCTAAAGCGGGTAGATGTGATTTTAGAAGTTAGAGATGCGCGTATTCCTTTAGCAACAAACCATCCCCAAATGGATGAATGGGTGGGAACTAAACCACGGGTGTTGGTGATTAACAGATTGGATATGATTTTGCCACAAGTGCGATCGCTCTGGATAGATTGGTTTAGAAGCCAGGAACAAGTCCCCTATTTTACTAATGCTCAACACGGTCAAGGTATCACAGCCATAACCAAAGCCGCACAAGCCGCAGGAATAGAACTTAATCAACGCAGAAAAGATCGGGGGATGTTATCCCGTCCTGTCCGTGCTGTAGTTATTGGTTTTCCCAATGTCGGTAAATCCGCATTAATCAACCGACTGATAGGAAAGCGAGTTGTCGAAAGTGCAGCGCGTCCCGGTGTCACTCGTCAATTGCGTTGGGTGCGAATTTCCGATCAGTTACAATTGCTAGATGCTCCCGGTGTCATTCCCTCAAGAATGGAAAATCAACTTGCAGCAGTTAAATTAGCGATTTGTGACGATATTGGTGAAGCTTCTTATGATAATCAACTCATAGCCGCAGCGTTTGTAGATATAGTCAATCAACTCCAAGAAACTCATCCTCATTTATTACCACCACACCCCTTACTTTCACGCTATGAAGTTGATTCTATTATCCATACAGGTGAAGCATATTTGCAAGTCTTAGCAGAACATCGCTACAAAGGAGATGTGGAACGCGCTGCTAGAACACTAATCACCGATTTTCGCAAAGGTCTTTTAGGTAATATCCCTTTAGAAACTCCACCACACATTTAACTTCTTCTTTTTAAGTAAGCGACTTTCATTCTAAAAATCAACATTGTCCCTGCTGTAAATAATATTCCTAGTAAGAGATTTTTCCAACTCAGGCTTTTATCACTTTCCCTAATCAAAATAGCTTCTAATATGATGGAAGGTAATAAAATGCCACTAGGAACTAATAGCTTAGAGAATATCACCCTATTTTTGGCAAAAAGACTAAGGAGAGCTAAACCTGCACCTAAAGGAATAAAAATCAGCGCATAATAAAATATTTTTTGATGAAAGGGAATTAATTCCAATAAATTAAAAGAGTAATAACGTTGTACTTTGTCTATATAGACTTTAATCGTTGATTTATAATATGTGATAATAATTTGGTGAAATTTATTATCTATAAAAACATTGGGAATCATCAGTTGCAAATCCGAGCCATTTTCCCCAGTAATTGGTGTTCTTAACCTCAAATCCAGAAAATTTCCCTGCTGTGAAAGTGTTAAATTACGCCGCAAAGAATTACCGGAAATTGAGATAATCCGCGCGGGGCCTGTTTGTTGAAGATTGTCAGTGGCAATAGTAGTACTCAGTGTAAATTCAGATTTTTTGCTGATTCTTTGACTGAGATTTTTCACCGGTTTGGCTGTTTGTAACCATTGGCTAGAACTCAAAAAAACGCCTTTACTTTCTCCTATATTTGTTGGCTTTCCTTGCCATAATAGTTGTGGTAAATTTACAGTCTGTTTTTGTTCACAACATTTACTGTTTAATTGATAATTGGCTAGGAGAGAATTACCAAAACTTTTAAAAAAATTAGCATCATTTAACCCTGTTTGGGCTTGTTCGGTTGTGATCGCTCTATCAGTAATATAAACTTCAGAAATATATCCTTGCCAAGGTCTATTACCTGTACTTTCATTACCAAGTAAAAGTGGATAATTTAAATCCCAATTACTTAAATTTGTCGTGCTTTGCCAAAAAATAGAAGTACTTAAAATGACAGATACATAAGCCAAAATAAATCCTGTAATTTTTTTATTTGAGGGTTTTGAACGACTTGCTTCAATTTGTGTAACTATGTTATTCAAGCTTTGAATATTCCAGAAACAAAAGCCTAAAAAACCCAAAAACCCCCCAAAAGTATTATTAAAAATATCGGCTGGAGTAGGAGTTCTTGAAGGTAGAAATATCTGCAAAACTTCAACTGTCGAAGATAAGCCAGCACTAATCAGGAAAACAAGAATAATTTGTAATCCTACTTTTATTTTAAGTTTATGCAACAAATTTGCCAAATAGAAACCTAAAGGCATAAATAATAAAACATTGTTTACCTGATCCTGAAAAGAACTGGCATTGTTAAAATTGGAAAAAAAATCAAATTCAGACAAACTATTAGGCAATGAAAAATTGAATGGATAAAGTGTAGCTATGGCTATAACCAGAATATTAACCAATACAAATACCACATTCACTAGATATAATTTAATTCCTGTAGCTTTGAGAGAAAGATGTTGATGTCTATTCATAAATTTCTGATGATTAAAAAACTCAGAGTTAATCTGTATTTCCTAGTTTGAATATATCAAATTTTACAAGAAATTACCAATTCAAAATTATAATTATAATTTCTATAAATAAATTCAGGTGCTTGTTTGTGATTATTTTTCCGTAACATTATTTTGGTAAATTAGTATTAATTAAGCCGAGTATAAGAATTATATAATCTCAAATTCAGTTTTACTGTCGCCCGATATACAACAGCTTTTGCATAATTAAAAATCAAAAAAGTTTATAAAGTTTATGAGGAAGGTTTTTCAGAAATTTTGTAGCTTGCTTCCCACTAGGGTTATAGTTGTTATACTTACGCCGCGCTGTACTAAGAATGATTTTGTCTCTCTGAAGTAAATTTTTTAGTAATATATACTACATAGGAAGTTGTCATAATGCCATTAACAGTATCATAAAGAAAAGGTAAGGTGAGGAATTACGCAAACAAACATGGTTTATCCCCAAAATCTGGTGTTGAAGAACCGAATGTTTGGTATCTAATGCCTAAATCCTGAGAAAGATTAGCCTTGATGCTTACTAACTTCCAGTATAAATGTATTACACTTATGACTGAACTCACATTACTCCTCACTCAGGGGGATACCAAAACTTCGGTTTTAGTAGCTCAAGAAGTATTTACTATCGGTCGTTTGTCGGAATGTAACTTGTGTTTACCTTTTGGAGGAGTTTCTCGCCAACACGCCCGAATTAGGAAAACCTCTAATGGTGTGTGGATAATTGAGGATATGGGTAGCAAAAACGGAACCCAAGTAAATGGAATTCCTGTTATGTCTGCTCAAGAGTTGTATAACCGCGACGTTATTTATTTGGGCAATGTCAGCTTGTCAGTAATTTTATCAAATTCATTGTCAAATTTACCGCCTCAGTATGTACCAACTGAAGAAACGAATAGTCAGCAAATAACAATTCTGAGAAATGTCAAAGAACTGCAACAACAATGGATAGAAGCTAGTGACATTCATGGTAGCAAGAATAAAGATAAAACTATTGCCCGCCTCAAAGATTTGGTAGATATAGCTAAAAATCTCTGTGCGGCAGCATCGATTGAAGAAATTTTTGCTCAGGTACAAAAACTAGTTTTTCGTTATATTGATGGCATTGAAAGATTGGGATTATTAGTTGATATTGATAGTTCTGGTACTTTGAAGTTAGTTAATTCTGCGACTAAAACCATTTCCCAACAGCAATATTTGCCTACTGATGGCAGTTGGATTAGTCGCAGTATTTGTCAAAAGGCATTTGCAGATAAGGTAGCTATTCAAAGTGCGGATACCCATTCTGATCACAGGTTTTCTAGTGAACAAAGTATTTTAATGAAAGGTATTCGTAGTGCCATAGCAGTACCTTTATGGAATGAAAATAAAGTTGTTGGTGTTCTGTATGGTGATGCTCATCTTTCTTCTTCCCCATGCCCAAGCGAAGGTGCGGAAGAACTTAGCTTTTTTTCGGCTTTAGCAAATATTGTTGCTTCTAGTGTTCAACGTTGGTTATTAACAGAAAAACTGAGAACTGAAGAGGGAATTCGTCACCGATTAGAACGTTATCATTCTCCGGCAGTTGTCCAGCAGTTAATAGCAGTGAAAGAATTTACCGATGGACGTTTGGCTCCTACGGAAAGTGAAATTAGTATTTTGTTTGCTGATTTGGTAGGCTTTACAGAAATTTCCGAACGGCTCACACCTAAAGAAATTGCTGGATTATTAAACATTTTATTTGAGGAAATGTTACAAGAAGTATTTGCTTATGGTGGCACTTTAGATAAGTATATTGGCGATTGTATAATGGCATTTTTTGGCGCTCCAGAACCACAACTAAGTCATGCAGATAGCGCTGTTAGTGCTGCGAAGGGAATGCTCTCTCGTCTCCAACGTCTTAATGCTAATCAATTTTGGCAGCAACCTTTACAATTACGCATTGCTATTAACAGTGGTAAAGCTGTTGTAGGTGATGTTGGCAGTTCTCAAAGAGTAGACTATACGGCATTAGGAGCAACAATTAATCTGGCGGCTCGGATGGAACCAATATGTTCTCCCGGTGAATGTGTAATTAGTGAAGTTACTTATCAACAACTTTCACAACGCTCAGAGTTTAGAGACATGGGAGACTATCGTTTTAAAGGTATTGATAGATTTATTAAAATTTATCAGACAAAAATGAATTAATTGTTATTACTTGGTTGTTTTTTTTAGCTATTAATGAATTATTGATAGTGCCGCACAGCAGAAATTACAGACCATTGAAAATTGCTCAATAGCTTATGTAATATGCTTTTTTAAGCTTTTTAAACTTTTAAATTTTAAACTTTTAAATTTTAAACTTTTAAATTCCGCCCTGCGGCATTAGCTTATTTCAGTGGTATTATCTAATTAGATGTATAGCTTGTTTTAAGTTTAGTGGCCAGGTTGTAATATTCAGCAACTATTTCTAAATTGAAAAGACTAAAATTTGGTGGTAGCTTCCGTGATTAATCTGTGTAACACTAGGAAGCTATCTCAAACTATTGTTTAAGGGGAGGTCAGGTCATGGCTATCGCCACCATTAATCCCAGCACTGGGGAAACTATCAAAACCTTTGAGCCGCTTAATGATGGAGAAATTGCTGCCAAATTAGATTTGGCACAACAGGCATTTGAGAACTACCGTAAGACCAGTTTCTGTGAGCGATCGCAGTGGTTGCAACAAGCAGCAACCATTTTAGAACAAGAAAAGGCAGATTTTGCCCAATTGATGACCTTAGAAATGGGCAAACCCTTCAAAGCTGCTATAGCTGAAGTGGAAAAATGCGCCCTCGTCTGTCGCTATTATGCCGAATATGCACCAGGTTTCCTAGCTGATGTCACCATCAAAACCGATGCTAATCATAGTTTTGTCCGTTATCAGCCTTTGGGTGCAATTCTCGCCATCATGCCCTGGAATTTCCCTTTCTGGCAAGTTTTCCGCTTTGTGGCACCGACATTGATGGCAGGAAATGTTGGTTTACTCAAACACGCTTCCAATGTGCCGCAGTGTGCTTTGGCAATCGAAAACATTCTCAGTCGGGCTGGTTTTCCCGTAGGTGTGTTTCAAACTCTGTTAATCGGTGCTGCCAAAGTTGCTGATTTAATGGCTGATGAACGGGTGAAAGCTGCTACATTAACAGGCAGTGAACCCGCTGGTGCTTCTCTTGCCTCTGCTGCTGCTAAACAAATTAAAAAAACTGTCTTAGAATTGGGGGGCAGTGACCCATTTATTGTTTTAGAAAGTGCAGATTTAGAAGCAGCAGTTACCAATGCAGTGACAGCGCGAATGTTAAATAATGGACAATCTTGTATTGCCGCTAAACGTTTTATTGTAGAGGAAACAATTGCAGATAAATTTGAAAAACTGCTGTTAGATAAATTCCAATCTCTAAAAGTTGGCGATCCTATGGAACCAGATACAGATTTAGGTCCCCTAGCAACTCCTGATATTCTCCAGGATTTACACCAACAGGTAAACACAGCCGTAAAAAGTGGTGGAAAAATCCTCACAGGTGGATCTCCTTTAACACATAGTCCGGGGAACTTTTATCCGCCCACAATTATCATAGATATTCCTGTAGACTCACAAATTGCCAAGGAAGAATTCTTTGGCCCCGTGGCTTTATTATTCCGGGTTCGGGATATTGATGCTGCGATTAAATTAGCTAATGACATACCCTTTGGTTTGGGTGCAAGTGCTTGGACTACAAATGAAGAAGAAAAAAATCGCCTAATACAAGAAATTGAAGCTGGTGCAGTATTTATTAATAGCATGGTTAAATCTGATCCTCGATTACCATTTGGTGGGATTAAGCGTTCTGGATATGGCCGAGAATTAAGTATTCAAGGCATACACGAATTTGTGAATGTTAAGACAGTTTGGATTAGGTAATAGAGAATAGGTGACAGGTGACAGGTGACAGGTGACAGGTGACAGGGAAGAGATAATTAGTTATTATCCCCATCTGGCTCATCTTAATTATTAGTTTTGAGGAAATAAAATGAATACCGCAGAATTGTTAGTACAGTGTTTAGAAAACGAAGGAGTGCAATATGTTTTTGGACTTCCTGGTGAAGAAAATTTACACGTTCTAGAAGCTTTAAAAAATTCATCGATTCAATTTATTACTACTCGTCATGAACAGGGTGCAGCTTTCATGGCTGATGTTTATGGTAGGTTAACTGGAAAAGCAGGAGTATGTCTTTCTACTCTGGGTCCAGGGGCAACTAATTTAATGACTGGGGTGGCAGATGCTAACCTTGATGGTGCGCCTTTAGTGGCAATTACAGGGCAGGTGGGAACAGATAGAATGCACATTGAATCCCATCAATATTTAGATTTGGTGGCAATGTTTGCACCTGTAACTAAGTGGAATAAGCAGATTGTGCGACCGAGTATTACACCAGAAGTTGTGCGAAAGGCATTCAAGCTATCGCAAACTGAAAAACCCGGTGCAGTTCATATTGATCTACCCGAAAATATTGCAGCTATGTCTGTAGAAGGCAAACCCTTACATAAAGATAATAGCGAAAAAACCTATGCTTCTTTTACGAGTATTCGCGCTGCGGCTGCCGCAATTTCCCAGGCAGTTAATCCTATCATTTTAGTTGGAAATGGAGCAATTCGCGCCCAAGCTAGTGATGCTGTCACGCAATTTGCTACCCAAATGAATATTCCCGTTGCTAATACTTTTATGGGTAAAGGAGTAATTCCCTATACTCATCCTTTAGCTTTGTGGTCAGTGGGATTACAACAACGAGATTTTATTACCTGCGGCTTTGATAATACAGATTTAGTTATAGCTATTGGCTATGATTTAATTGAATTTTCTCCCAAAAAATGGAATCCTGCTGGCAATATTCCGATTATACATATTGCGGCTACTTCTTCAGAAATTGATAGTAGTTATATTCCCAAAGTAGAAGTAGTGGGAGATATTTCTGATTCATTGAATGAACTCTTAAAATTAGCAGATAGACAAGGTAAACCTAACCCCTACGCTATCAGCTTACGTTCTAATATTCGCGCTGATTACGAAGAATATGCCCATGATGATGGCTTTCCTATTAAACCGCAAAAATTAATTTATGATTTACGGCAAGTAATGGGGCCTGATGATATTGTGATTTCTGATGTAGGCGCACATAAAATGTGGATTGCCAGACATTATCATTGCCATAGTCCTAATACTTGTATTATTTCTAATGGTTTTGCAGCGATGGGAATCGCAATTCCTGGCGCTTTAGCTGCAAAACTTGTGAATCCTGAACGCAAAGTTGTGGCGGCCACTGGTGATGGTGGTTTTATGATGAATTGTCAGGAATTAGAAACAGCTTTACGTGTAGGTACACCCTTTGTCACATTAATCTTTAATGATGGTGGCTATGGTTTGATTGAGTGGAAACAAGAAAATCAATTTGGTAAAGGTAACTCTTCTTTTGTGCATTTTGGTAATCCTGATTTTGTCAAATTTGCTGAAAGTATGGGTTTAAAAGGTTATCGAGTGGAATCTGCTGCGGATTTAATTCCTGTACTCAAAGAAGCCTTAATTCAAGATGTGCCTGCGGTGATAGATTGTCGGGTAGATTATCGGGAAAATCGTCGCTTTACCCAAAAAGCTGGTGACTTACATTGTGAACTGTAAAATTTTTTAGAGACGATAGCGATGCTAATTTTTGTCAGTTTTGTGGGCAACCTATTTTTAGGAAGAGCAAATATTAATCAAGCCCCTTTACTGATTCATTAATGCTAGGGATATACAGATGATTGAAATCCTTGCCACACTGTCTGCTTCAGCATCCGCCGGAATGAGAGTAGGTACGCCCTTGCTAATAATTGGGCTATTACAGGGTAGTACCCTCTGGTCTCAAGTACCAATTTTATCCAACATTTCACCCCATATTTTGATCGGGCTACTCAGCAGTTGGTCATTTTTTGAGTTATTTGCTTCCAAAAAGCTAATTGGGCAAAGGATTATACAACAGGTTCAGTTATTTTTGTCTCCGTTTGTAGGAGCAATTATGGGGTTAGCCGTGGCTTCGGCCACAGCAACTCCCAGCTGGTTAATTGCCTTAATCGGGGGTTTATTGGCTTTGGTACTGCAACTAGTTCTATCCGGTTGGTTTTATCGCTTGCGTGGCTTACCATTGTGGGCAGTTTTTCTTCAAGATAGCTTGTGTGTTGTACTGGTGGTTTGTGCCGTTGATGATCCCCGAAAAGGAGGATTAATTGCTCTTATCCTCCTCTGGCTGGCAATTCGTAGTTCTAAAAACTGGTATCAGTGGTATTGGCAGAAGCGTAGTTTATGAGTGATACAGCAGAATTCAGGAAAAGGAGACGCGGTGACGCGGAGAAAGAGGGACGCGGGGACACGGTGACGCGGTGACGCGGGGATACGGAGAAAGAGGGAGGAAAATAAAACTTTCCTCTCAGATCAAATCATAAAAGTCCGATGAGATGCAGCAAGCCTTGACCGGTGATTAACTCGATAATCAAGGCGATGAAACCTAGCATGGCAATTCGTCCATTCCAGACTTCGGCGCTAGTAGTCAGTCCCCACTCCCAACGCTCTTGGGGATACATTTTCACCTTTTTTTTCATTTGGGTGACTTGTGAGAGCTTGAGGTTAGGTTTTGTGAGCGAATCAATCACCAAGTCTGCTAGTGCTTGAATAAATACTGGATGGGTATTGGGAGCAGCGGCGCGACGGAAGTTGTGAATTCCTGCTTCTTCAGCTATTTCTCGATATTCAATATCAATTTCTTGCAGTGTTTCGATATGTTCGGAAACAAAACTAATCGGTACAACTACCAAATCCTTCACTCCTTGTGCGCCTAGTTCTTTGAGTGCGTCTTCAGTATATGGTTGTAGCCATTCTACGGGGCCGACGCGACTTTGGTAAGCTAAGACATGAGGATTGGGACGATTGAGAGTTTGCATAATCAGCTGGGTGCATTCCTCAATTTCTTGCTGATAGGGATCACCTGCTTCTTCGACGTAACTTTTAGGAACGCCATGAGCGCTAAAGAAGATATGCACTCCATCAGGATGGGGAAATTGATTAAGTTGCTCCTTGATTAGTTCCGCCATTGCTTGCAGGTAGCCTGGTTGTTTGTACCAGGAAGGAATGACGGTGTATTCAAGGCGCTGAAGTTTGGGGTTTTGTTGCCACAATTGTTCTAACAGTCGAAAGCTAGAACCGCTCGTACTGATAGAAAATTGGGGATAAAGTGGCAGAATCACCAGTTTGTCGATGTTGTCTTGGGTTAGTTGTGCGATCGCTTCTTCTGTGTAAGGATGCCAATAACGCATTCCTACATAAATATTGGCTTCTTTGCCCAAATTACCGAGTTGCGCTTTCAGTGCTTCCCCTTGTTCTTCGGTAATCCGCCGCAATGGAGAACCACCACCGATGTACTTATAATTAGCCTGAGATGTCTTAGTTCGCCTGGTAGCAATCAGCCAAGCTAGAGGCTTTTGCATCCAGCGAAAGGGTAGGCGAATAATTTCAGGATCAGAAAACAGGTTATATAAAAAGGGACCGACATCTTCTAATTTATCGGGTCCACCGAGATTGAGTAATAATACGCCTACACGACCCATAGCAGTTACTTTCCCCCAATCCTTACAGTTTTTTTACTAATGTTAACAATATATCTTTATTAAATATAAAGCTTTATCAGCAGGAAAGATGCAATGGCAACTATTTTAAGAGACTTGAGTTATCGTTATCAGTGGCTATACGATGGAATATCACGTTTAGCAGCCTTGAGTGTGGGTGGTGAAGCGCGTTTCCGGCAATTACCGTTGCAAGGCTTAACACTTGACTCAGATACTCAAATTCTAGACTTATGTTGTGGCAGTGGTCAAGCCACGCAATTTTTGGTGAACTCATCACAAAATGTCACAGGGCTGGATGCTTCGCCGTTATCTTTACAACGTGCTTGTAAGAATGTGCCTAATGCTACTTATGTAGAAGCTTTTGCGGAAGATATGCCTTTTGCAGATAATTTATTTGATGTGGTGCATACCAGCGCGGCGTTACATGAGATGCACCCTGAACAATTAAGAAAAATCATTCAACAGGTTTATCGGGTGTTGAAGCCGGGGGGCGTATTCACATTGGTAGATTTTCACCCACCGACAAATCCCATATTCTGGCCTGGGTTGTCGGTGTTTTTCTGGTTGTTTGAAACGGAAACAGCTTGGGAGTTATTAAAGACTGATTTACCTGGTTTGTTAAGAGAGTATGGGTTTGAGGTGGGTGAACCAAGTTTGTATGCGGGTGGTAGTTTACAGGTGATACAGGGAAAGAAATAGAGGGGTTTTCAACGCGGAGGTTTTTTAAATGAGCAGTTTGTATTATTGCAAAAATTTCAATTAAATTGAATACTTCCCAGATCCCCGACTTCTTCAAGAAATCAGGGATCTAAACTAAAACTAAGTCGTATATTCTGCGTTAATTTTCACATAGTCATAACTCAAATCACAACCCCAAGCTTTACCTGTGCCATGACCATTACCGACGCTGACGGAAATTAATACTGTATCCTTTTGAAGATAAGCACCTGCTGCTGCTTGTTTCAAATATGCACTTGCGGCTGCTTTATCAAACGGTAAAGGTTGACCATTTTCAAAAAGTAAGAAATCGCCTAATTTAATTTGCAAATTATCTTGCTCAAAAGGTACTCCAGCACGTCCAGCAGCGCCGGCGATACGTCCCCAATTGGGATCACGTCCAAAGATTGCAGATTTAACTAAAGAAGAGCCAGCAATGGTTTTGGCGATTTGTCTGGCTGCTGTTTCATCGTTGGCACCGCTGACTTGTACTTCTACTAAGCAAGTTGCACCTTCACCGTCACGAGCGATCGCTTTGGCTAAATGCTGGCATACTGCTGTTAGCATGGCTTCTAATTTCTCGGCTTCTGGTCCCATTTCTGTAATTGCTGGGGTGCGAGATTGACCATTGGCTAAAGCTATTAAGCTATCATTGGTGCTGGTATCACCATCAACGGTAATAGAATTGAAACTTCTATCTGCGGCTCTTGTTAACATTTGTTGCCAAAGGCTAGATGAAACAGCCGCATCACAGGTGACAAATGCCAGCATGGTGGCCATGTTGGGATGTATCATACCAGAACCTTTGGCAATGCCGCCAATTCTGACGGGGCGTTGGCGTAGCCCGCCGGAGGCATCGCCGATAGTTGTTTCTAAAGCAATTGATTTTTTGACTAAATCTGTGGTGATAATTGCTCCAGCAGCCGCATCTGAGCCTGTTTCTGAAAGTGCAGCAACTACTTTAGGTATACCACTTCGCAGTATATCCATTTTAATCCTTTGACCAATTACGCCTGTAGAAGCTAGTAAAATCGCTTCCGGGGAAATACCCAATTCTTTGGCTAATAAATCTGCACTTTCTAGGGTATCTTTGACTCCTTGGCTACCTGTGGCGGCGTTGGCTTGTCCAGCGTTGCAGAGTATAGCTCTGGCGCTATGTTTGGCTTGTAAACGTTGACGGCAATAGTCCACACAAGCGGCTTTAACGTGGCTAGTTGTGAATACACCGGCAGCGATCGCATCCACATCTGACAATATTAATGCTAAATCCGGCAATCCTGAAGGTTTTAGTCCGGCGGTAATTCCCGCTGCTCGATACCCTCTAGCTGCTGTGACTCCACCAGTAATTTCCTGCCAGTCTTCCATCATTTTTCCTCACATATTCTATAGTTTGGGAGATTGTTTCGACTTTTACCGCTTGCGGCTCTCGTCAGCTATCCCGTATTTATCCTTTATTGTGAGTTTATCTGGTGATGGCAATCTTGCACCAGCCGATAATTATCTTTATGCTTTTTGGCAGTATTAATAGTGACATTATCACATTCGCAATCATAAAATGGATTGAGTTATTGGTAAGTAGGTGGACGTGAGATAACCAAAATGTGTGAAGAAAAGTAAAATCGCCCAAAACTCTCTTCCTGTTCCCTGTTCCCTGTTCCCTGTTCCCTTGCCCCAACGACAATTTTTAACGCCCACCTACTTAAGTAACAATAACTATATTTTCAAATCCTAGACAACTATTAGACTAACTTGCCTTACTTACTAATACTGAAGTTAAGGATAAAGATTAAAAAAGAGAGCCAATTGAATAGCTCTCCAAATCATCAGGGTGCATCTACTTATCACACTATAACATTTTTAGTGTGTGGGGTGAAGCCCCTTTTTGAGAAATTTTATAAAAAATTCTGCCAATTATTTTCATTTTGGGCTGCAAACATTACTCTTTTAAGTGATGTTTTGTCAACTATATTTTGCAGACTTTATCAAAGCAACACAATTGCGACTTTTTTCCCAATTCACTTACCCGTGATTTCTGAATTCACAAAGCAGTAGATTTTCAAAAAGAAAGAGAGCCACTTAGGTAGCTCTCCAAATCATCAGGGTGCATCTATTCAGCAGAGTATATCACTTAAGGGATGAGGGGTATTACCCATTTTTTCAATTTTTTGCCAAAATATGGGATGAAATAACCAAATAAATTACCTTTGCTATAGAGACATTGTGTGCAACGTCTCTATATTGGTGTGCGATTGCTGATGATTGGCGTTTAAACGGATATTGTCTGAATTATAGCCGTGGACAGGGTGGTTAGGACATCAATTGATAATGAAATTCCCACTACAAGAGGGTTTTACTCCTGACTCCTGACTCCTGACTCCTGACTCCTGACTCCTGACTCCTACCATATCGGGGAAACAACTTAATGATCACTGCTGAAGTGAACCTGTAATTAAGCATTAAGTTTCTTTTCCACCAATTCATTAGTCAGTTTTGGTTCAGCACGTTTACCGGTCTTTTTCAGCACTTGTCCCACAAAGAAACCTTTGAGGTTAGTGTTACCACCACGATACTTTTCTAGCTGTTGGGGATTTTCGGCGAGAACTTGATCAATGATGGGTTCTAGTATAGTAGGATCACTAATTAACTCCTGACCAGCAAAAGCTTTTTCTGGAGAAACACCACTCAATAAATCCGTGAGTTTTTCCTTAGCTTGAGCGTTGCTAATTTTACCAGTTTCAATGCGAGTGATCACATCTGCAAGGTGAGCGGGAGTTAAAGCAATTTCTGCAATGGTGAGTTTTTGTTTGTTGAGGTAAGCAGCGATATCTTGGGTAATCCAGTTAGCCGCAGATTTAGGATTTGCACCAGATTTGATCGCACTTTCAAAATAATCAGCTACCGAACTATCTTCTGTCAAGACTCGTGCATCATAAGCCGAAAGTCCCAACTCATTTTCATAATGATGGCGTTTTTGCGCGGGTAGTTCCGGTAATTCACTCAACCAAGTTGCTAATTGTTGCTCACTCACTTGAATTGGTGCTAAATCTGGTTCTGGGAAATAACGATAATCGCTAGAACCTTCTTTAATCCGCATACTAATTGTGCGTTGTGAACCTTCTTCCCACAAGCGCGTTTCTTGAACAATCTTTTCTCCTGATTCATTGGCAGCGATTTGGCGTTCAATTTCATAGTCTATCGCCTTTTGGATAGCGCTAAAGGAGTTCATGTTCTTGATTTCTACCTTCGTCCCAAATTCCTTTCTTCCCACAGGACGAACAGAAATATTCACATCGCAACGCAGAGAACCTTCTTGCATATTTCCATCACTGACACCAAGATAGCGCACAATCCGGCGTAGTTCAGAGGCATATTCAGCAGCTTCTTGTCCAGAACGCAAATCAGGTTCCGAGACGATTTCTACCAATGGTACACCTGCGCGGTTATAGTCTACCAGAGAATATGTAGAACCGGAAAGTCTTTCACTTCCTGCGTGTACGAGTTTTCCCGCATCTTCTTCCATGTGTAAGCGGGTAATACCAATGCGTTTGCGGGTTGGGTTTCCAGCATCATCTACTAATTCAATTTCTATCCAACCGTGTTCGGCTATGGGTAAGTCATATTGAGAAATTTGATAGTTTTTGGGTAAGTCAGGATAAAAATACTGTTTACGGTCAAATTTGCTATATCTAGCGATTTGACAATTTAGCGCCAAACCAGTTTTGACAGCGTATTCTAGAACTTTGGCGTTAAGTACGGGCAAAACTCCTGGTAAACCCATACACACCGGGTCAATGTTGGTATTGGGTTCAGCACCAAATGCGGTGGAACTGTTGGAGAAAATTTTGGTGTTGGTGCTGAGTTGACAATGGGTTTCTAAACCGATAATTGCTTCGTATTCAGTTTTTACGGGTGTGGCTGTGGTCATATTATCATTTTTGCTGATTTTTGTTTAGGTTACTATTTTAGCCGTTTTGTTCTTTAACCGCGTTATCTCGCCTTTGTGGGAAAATCATTTTATACTTTAATTCAGCAACACTATACTCCATAGAAATCCTCATCCAGAATTTGTTCAATCGAAAAAGGACAAACCATAGGATACTCGCTCTCTTCTGGTACACGAACCCCAAATTTAGCAAGTTTACCTTCCTTAATTGCTAGTTTACGAGCATCGGGATAGGCTTTTTCCACCGCTTCTATCAAGAAACTTTTGAGAGAGGGGGTATCTGTCAGATTGTCGAGAACTCGCTGACGATGTTCCACAACCGAACTGTACCAACTTGCTTTCATTGAATCTGGTACATTATGCTGAATCTTTAACTTGAGTAAGTGAGCTAACAAGATTTTGAGATTGCTTCTGAGCGCATTCTTCTCTGATTTACCCAAATCTACTAGTTCCTCAATCAAATGCTCAATATCTAGCGATCCAAATTCATGATTTTGTAACTGCTGAATCGTTTGCTCAATCCATAATTGCAAATCGTGATCGTATAGCGTGTTAGACATCTTTCAGATTCGCTTATTGACTACTTATGTCTTTATATTTAATATTTTAGCTCATAAGTTTTAAATATTCTCTCAATGCTAAACCCCTAGATTACCAAATATCCATCTTCCATTTTTACAATTCTATCTGCAATATCTAAAATCCGGTTATCATGAGTAACTAACAAAATAGTACAACCTTGTTCTTTTGCTAATTGCTGCATTAAATTAACTACATCTCTACCAGATTTACTATCTAAAGCTGCTGTCGGTTCATCTGCTAACACTAACTTAGGATGATGTACCAAAGCACGCGCAATAGCTACTCGTTGTTTTTGTCCTCCTGAAAGATTATCAGGATAATAATTTAGTCTTTCACCTAAACCCACAGTTGTTAACATTGCTGCGGATTTTGCTTGTGCTTCTCGAAAGGAAATAGTATGATCATTTTCAAAAGGCATTTGTACATTTTGTTGAGCATTTAGAAAACCCAAAAGGTTATGTGCTTGAAAAATATAACCGATATTTCGACGCACCTGTATCATTGCATCTTTACTAGCACCATAAATTTCTTTACCTAATATTTTTAGACTTCCTGATTGTAAAGAACGCAAACTACCAATTAAAGTAAGTAAAGTAGTTTTTCCTGAACCAGAAGGCCCAGTCATAATTACAATTTCTCCTGGTTGTATTTCCAGATTAATATCAAAGAGAATTTGTTTTTTTAATGCACCTTCACCATAATAGTGATTAACATTAGAAATAGAAATTGCAGGTAAAGTATTCATGTTAGTTAGGGTTTAGTAATTGAACACAGATAAACGCAGATAAACACAGATGTTTTCCTTTTAGCTGACTACTTCAAAAAACATCAGCAGGATCAGCAGATTGTAATTTTTGCATCGCTATTAAAGCCGAAATTGAACACATCAAAGTTGTGAGAATGAAGATAAATATGGCTCTATCTACAGTCATTATTATCGGTAATAATGTTGCTTGACGAGTCATCAGATATAAACCTTGAGAAATTGCAAACCCAGGAATAAAACCGATAGCTGCTAAAATTAAAGCTTCTTGAAAGACAATAACAAGTAAATAGTTATTTTTAAAACCTATTGCTTTTAAAGTTGCATATTCTGGTAAATGATCAGAAACATCACTATAAAGAATTTGATAAACAATTACCGCACCAACTACAAAGCCAATTATTGCACCTAATGTAAATGTAAATCCTACAGGTGTGCTAGTATTCCAAAAGCTTTTTTCTTTAGCTACGAATTCCTGTTTGGAAAGAACTTGGACATCATTTGGTAAATTAGCTTTTAAATTTGCAATTACCCAATTTACATCTGCACCAGGTTCTAGCTTGATTAATCCAAAATCTATTAATCCTTTTTTTCGTCTTTTGTTAGCGAATAAACGCAGAAAGTTCACATCACTAGTGATAATATTACCATTCACACCAAATGAAGTTCCTAACCTGAATAAACCAACAACATTAATTTGACGGTTGTTTAATTCTGTCGTGACTCCATTATTATTTTCAAAGTGAGAAACAATAGTCCCAAATTCTTTACGGGAACTACGATCAAATAAAACTGTATCTGGTTCTTTCAGGTAGTTTAAGTTGTCTTGTACACCAGTTAAATTAACGACTTTTTCTTCTGGATTAAAACCGATAGCGAAAATTCTCCAAGTCTGTTGATTATCAGGATTTTTCCAGGGAATAGAATCTAAATAAATCGGACTAACTGATTGCACTCCGGTAAAACCTAATGCTTGATATAATCTTCTTTGAGAAAATTGATCAAGAGAAATTAAAGCTTTATAACGAGAACTTACGAGTACAATTTCCCCTTCTAAACTATTATGTAATTGTACCGCACCATCAAATAAAGCTTCACGAATTCCCAGTTGCAAAAACATCAAAACATCTGCAAAAGCAATTCCAGCAATAGCTACTCCCATTCTGGCTTTTTCTCGTGATAGTTGTAACCACGCAAGAGGTATTTTCCTTTTCCACATAAAAGCAATCCTAAATCATTTATAAAAATCTTTTTTCTTCTCTCTGCGTTCTCTGCGTCTCTGCGTGAGATAAAAAAATAAATTTATGTACTCTAGCGGAGACTACACAAATAAAATATTAGTATTCAAGATAAAATTGAGAAAAATAACCGCAAATACAAGTACTTTAACTCACATCTTGCACCTGGCGACTGGAAGTCGCGGCTAGACAGACAAAACCCGCCTACGCGGGTTTGAAACTAGCGATTTGACAATTTAAAATTGATCAAGAGAAATTAAAGCTTTATAACGAGAACTTACGAGTACAATTTCCCCTTCTAAACTATTATGTAATTGTACCGCACCATCAAATAAAGCTTCACGAATTCCCAGTTGCAAAAACATCAAAACATCTGCAAAAGCAATTCCAGCAATAGCTACTCCCATTCTGGCTTTTTCTCGTGATAGTTGTAACCACGCAAGAGGTATTTTCCTTTTCCACATAAAAGCAATCCTAAATCATTTATAAAAATCTTTTTTCTTCTCTCTGCGTTCTCTGCGTCTCTGCGTGAGATAAAAAAATAAATTTATGTACTCTAGCGGAGACTACACAAATAAAATATTAGTATTCAAGATAAAATTGAGAAAAATAACCGCAAATACAAGTACTTTAACTCACATCTTGCACCTGGCGACTGGAAGTCGCGGCTAGACAGACAAAACCCGCCTACGCGGGTTTGAAACCACTGATTTTCCGTGAGTCCGCGCAGGCGGACTTAGTTTGTGTAGCCACGAATTCTATTCGTTAGGGCTTGGTGCAAGATATGTGTTAAATTAAGTCAATCGCAACTTTAACTTTAGAATTAGTCAAACCAGTAACTCGCTGACTAGATTCAGGATTAAGACGAATTTTTACTTCTACAACTCGTGCATCAATATCAGCCGCAGGATCGGTGTTGAGGACATCTTTTTTAGCTATTAGTAAGCCAATATAATCAACCTTTCCTTTTAGTGTTCCAGGTAAATTCAGTTGATTAATAGTAGCATCTTGTCCTAATTTAACTTTATTAATATCATTTTCATAAACTTCTGCAACTACATACATTTGATTAGTTTCACCGATTTCAGCAATACCTTTATCGGTAACTACTTCACCTGTCCAAGAATGAATTTTTAGAATTTGTCCATCTTTAGGAGAACGCACATAAGTTAAATTTAAATCTGCCTCTGCTTCTTTTACTGATGCTTTTTTACTTTCAATTTCGGCAATTGCAGCTTGTAAATCAGTAGGACGAATTTCGGCAATTCTGTTTAAAGTTGCTGTGGCTTGTTTGAGTTTTTCTCTCAAAGTTTCTGATGTCTGGGACTGATTTGCAATGGCTTCCCGCAAACTCGCTTGTGCTGTTTCTAAAGTCAACTTTTTAGTATCACGAATAGAAGCGGAAACTGCACCTTCAGATTGCAAAGATTGATAACGCTGATATTCAAGTTCGGCATTTTTAACTTCGGCTTCTAAGCGTTTCACCGTTGCGACTCTAGCTGCACTTTCTTGACGCAATAGTGCTTCTAATTCGGTAATTGTGGCTTTTTGTGCTTCAATTTCTCCCTGTTTTGCACCAGCTTTTACTTGTGCTAAACGCGATTCTGCTACTTTCACCTGTTGCTTGGCTTGGTTGAGTGCAGCCAGTCTGCGATCGCTACTATCCAGAATAGCAATTATTTGTCCTTTTTGAATGCGATCGCCTTCTTTAACTAAAAGTTGTGCTACCCGGTTACTACCAGCCATCTGAGACACCGATAATTGAATCACTTCCCCTTGGGGTTCGATTCGTCCTAAAGCCGTAATTGCCTTGATTACAGGGCGTTTATCAGCCGCTAAGGTAGCTTTTTCAGGAGGATTGTCACTAGATAAAAAGTATAACGACCCTGCAACACTTGTCAAAGCTAAAACAAGCACCGTTGCAATTAGCGGAGTTGAAAACTTAGAAATTCTTGCTTGGTTTGGGTCAAGATTTTGCATAGATGTATGTAACTACCTGAGTTTCAGCAGATAAACTTGCTGTATACAATTATTTAGCTATAATAGTTTTATTAAACTTGTTGTATACAAGCTCTAGTGTAACCTTAAATAAATATCTGTCAAGTAGCCAAGTAATTTTTTATTTATGGGTTTGTCGCACGGGATTTTGACTTGTTTAATCGAAGCACCTCACAGCGGTTATGACCTTTCCAAGGTTTTTAGCGAATCAGTGGGTTATTTTTGGCACGCTTCTCAGCAGCAAATTTACAGGGAATTAGGCAAACTCGAAACACAAGGTTTCATTGTTTCCGAAATCATTCCTCGTGAAGGTCGTTTAGATAAGAAAATATATTCAATCACAGAACTAGGAAAGCAACATTTAGTGGAGTGGATGAAAAAACCCAGTGAACCTGATGTGATTAGAGAAGATATATTAGTAAAAATATTTTCTGGTAGTTTAGTACCCGTTGACATTCTCATCGAAGATGTAGAACATCGTCGCCGATTACATCTAGAAAAATTGTCTAAATATCGAGAAATTGAGCAAAAAAATTGTCCAGAAAAAGAAGCATTAACTTACCCACAAAAGTTAAGATATTTAGTGTTAAAAGCAGGTATTCGCTACGAATTAGAATGGATAGATTGGTGTAATGAAGCATTAGAAATGCTCAAAGATTCACCCCAAATATAATGTAGGGTGGGCAATGCCCACCTTTTATATTATGCAAAGAAAGCACTAAGCAATCAAAACAAAATCACTGCTACTGAGAGTGATATCAGGATTACTTAAATAAGCAAACTCAAACACTGCCGCTGCATTCAAAACATTAGCATTTTGGTTATAGAAAATACTGCCAGTTTCTTGACTATAAACAATACGGGCAGCACTAGCATCTACTAACCCATCATTTGCAACCACCGCAAAATTGGTTAACGCTTGTCCGACCGCATTAGTAATAGCATTGAATGTAGCTTTACTCAAAGCAATCTTGTCTTGTCCCACTGTAAAATCGGTAATGTAATCAACACCTAAATTAGCATTAAAAACTCCATTACTTTGGAACAGGTATTGATCATTACCAACTCCTCCTGTGAGAATATCATCACCATTACCTCCCCAGAGAGTATCGTTTCCTGCTAAACCTTGCAGTAGGTCATTTCCAGCACCACCAACAAGCAGGTTATTTAATGAATTACCTGTCAGACGGTCATTACCATTACCACCTGTGGCGTTTTCGATGACATTATTCGCAGAAAGAACGAGTTTAAGATTACTACTGACAGTCTGTGTAGTAGTTGTACCAAGATTTACTTTGACAGCAGCAGTAGTATCAGTAAAGTCAAGAGTATCAATACCACCTGTTGCTGTTTCTACAACCCTATCTGTTGCTAAAGCAGAATTGGCGACAAAAGAGTATGTATCATTACCATTTCCACCTGTAAGAGTGTTATTAGCACTATTACCTCTGAGGACGTTATCGTTGGCGTTCCCAGTACCATTAATAGCCGATGTTCCTGTTAAAGTCAGATTTTCCACACCTGCGGCTAAAGTAGTGGTAGTGGAGGCATTCAGAGTATCAGTAATGGTTGTAATGGCGCTGGCTTTAGTTCCTAAACTGGCATTGGTGGGAGATGTCAGCGTCACAGTAAAGGTTTCATTAGCCTCATTAATGGCATCATTGACAATGGGAATAATGATGGATTGAGTTGTTACCCCTGGGTTAAAGGTCAAAGTTCCTGTTTTGCTGGTATAGTCTGAACCTGCTGTAGCAGTACCATTACTAGTTGCATAGTTCACCGTAATGGTTTGGGTGCTGGTGTTGGAAAGAGTAACGGTATAAGTGACGTTTTGAGGATTTGTTTGACCTTCGACTATCGTCTGGTCAGCACTGAGATTAATAGTTATAGATGATGAAACATCATCATTAGTAATAGTTCCCGTCACCGCAGCAGTTGTACCAACGGTGTAACCTGTACCTGTAGCTAAAGTTAAAGCCACGGTTTCATTAGCTTCAACTGTGGTATCTGCGGTGGGGTCTATTGTTAGAGTTGCGGTACTCGAACCAGCTGCAAAGATGATGGTTTTTCCTGTTCCAGGTGTTGCACCAGTATAGTCGCTACTGTTAGCTGTACCGGTGATGCCATAGTTAACGGTTAAGGCATTGGTGGTACTGCCGGTGCGAGTGAAGGTGTAAACTAGGTTGGCGGTTCCATCTTCCGTGACGCTGGCAGGAGATACAGCTAGGGTAATATTGGGTAAAGCCACATCATCATTAGTAATAGTTCCCGTCACCGCAGCAGTTGTACCAACGGTGTAACCTGTACCTGTAGCTAGAGTTAAAGCCACGGTTTCATTAGCTTCAACAGTGGTATCTGCGGTGGGGTCTATTATTAGAGTTGCGGTACTCGAACCAGCTGCAAAGATGATGGTTTTTCCTGTTCCAGGTGTTGCACCAGTATAGTCGCTACTGTTAGCTGTACCGGTGATGCCATAGTTAACGGTTAAGGCATTGGTGGTACTGCCGGTGCGAGTGAAAGTGTAAACTAGATTGGCGGTTCCATCTTCGGTGACGCTGGCAGGAGATACAGCTAGGGTAATGCTGGGTAAAGCTACATCACCAATAGTGATGATTTGATCAGAAAATTGTACTTTTTCGACACCATACAACGTATCTATGCCATCACGATTAGCTACTGAATCGGTAATTGTGAATACTCCTGCATTACTGGTAATTTGATATTGGGAACGAGTACCTGAATAAACAGCAGTATCACTTCCAACACCACCATAAAGGCTGTCATTACCAACACCACCGACTAACCTATCATCTCCCTGTTCACCAAATAAACGGTCGTTATCTCCACCACCTTGTAGAGTATCATTACCCAAACCACCAAACAAATCATCACTTCTGTTAGTTCCTGTGAAATTGTCATTAACAACAGATGTGCTGAAAATAAAATCTGTGGCTGCTAGTTGACTGCTACTCAAGCCATTGATTCTCAATCTATAACCATAAATGGGATTAGAAAAGTTGTCATAGCGAGCAGCAATGACGGCATTACCTAGAGAATCATTACTGATGAGATATGAGAGTGTTTGATAGTCAGCAATACCAACAGATCTGAGGTCAATTTTGTCTTGTCCCTTCACAAAATCCGTGACTACATCTAGCTCTTGGGCAGAACTAGAACCATTAAAATATTCAAAGACAAATGTATCTAGTCCTGTGCCACCATAGAAGGTATCAGAACCTGTTCCTCCCAGGAATCTATCATCTCCCTGTTCACCAAATAAACGGTCGTTATCTCCACCACCTTGTAGAGTATCATTACCCAAACCACCAAACAAATCATCACTTCTGTTAGTTCCTGTGAAATTGTCATTAACAACAGATGTGCTGAAAATAAAATCTGTGGCTGCTAGTTGACTGCTACTCAAGCCATTGATTCTCAATCTATAACCAATGGAATTAGAAAAGTTTCTATAGCGGGCAGCAATGACGGCATTACTTAAAGAATCATCACTGATGAGATACGAGAGTGTCTGATAGTCAGCAATACCAACAGATCTGAGGTCAATTTTGTCTTGTCCTTGGACAAAATCAGTGACTACATCTAGGTCTTGGGCAGAAAGAGAACCATTAAAATATTCAAAGACAAATGTATCTAGTCCTGTTCCACCATAAAAGGTATCAGAACCTGATCCTCCCAGGAATCTATCATCTCCCTGTTCACCAAATAAACGGTCGTTATCTCCACCACCTTGTAGTTTTATATTATGCAAAGAAAGCACTAAGCAATCAAAACAAAATCACTGCTACTGAGAGTGATATCAGGATTACTTAAATAAGCAAACTCAAACACTGCCGCTGCATTCAAAACATTAGCATTTTGGTTATAGAAAATACTGCCAGTTTCTTGACTATAAACAATACGGGCAGCACTAGCATCTACTAACCCATCATTTGCAACCACCGCAAAATTGGTTAACGCTTGTCCGACCGCATTAGTAATAGCATTGAATGTAGCTTTACTCAAAGCAATCTTGTCTTGTCCCACTGTAAAATCGGTAATGTAATCAACACCTAAATTAGCATTAAAAACTCCATTACTTTGGAACAGGTATTGATCATTACCAACTCCTCCTGTGAGAATATCATCACCATTACCTCCCCAGAGAGTATCGTTTCCTGCTAAACCTTGCAGTAGGTCATTTCCAGCACCACCAACAAGCAGGTTATTTAATGAATTACCTGTCAGACGGTCATTACCATTACCACCTGTGGCGTTTTCGATGACATTATTCGCAGAAAGAACGAGTTTAAGATTACTACTGACAGTCTGTGTAGTAGTTGTACCAAGATTTACTTTGACAGCAGCAGTAGTATCAGTAAAGTCAAGAGTATCAATACCACCTGTTGCTGTTTCTACAACCCTATCT
>NZ_LZQD01000010.1:44183-169940 GCF_001858025.1 Trichormus sp. NMC-1
TGTCATTAACAACAGATGTGCTGAAAATAAAATCTGTGGCTGCTAGTTGACTGCTACTCAAGCCATTGATTCTCAATCTATAACCAATGGAATTAGAAGAGTTGTCATAGCGGGCAGCAATGACGGCATTACTGAGAGAATCATCACTCATGAGAGTTAAGAGTGTTTGATAGTCAGCAATACCAACAGTTCTGAGGTCAATTTTGTCTTGTCCTTGGACAAAATCAGTGACTACATCCAGGTCTTGGGGCAAAAAATTACCACTGAAATATTCAAAAACAAATGTATCTAGTCCTGTTCCACCTGTGAGGGTATCAGAACCTGTTCCCCCGAATAATTGATCATTTCCACCTTGTCCTGAAAGTGTATCATTACCGCCTAAGCCTTGAATGACATCATCCCCAGAAGTTCCTGTAATCGTGTCATTCCCGCTAGTTCCCGTAAAATTCTGCTGTTCTACCTGAATAACTTGCCCATTTACGGTAATTGTTGCTGAATCATCTTCTGCTTGCAAAGCCTGTAAGGTGGCATCATCTAGACTATTACCTTTTACTAACTCAGCAAAAATCGCTCCTTCGTCTCCAGCACTATCCGTCAGGTTAATTTGAGCATCTACAAAATGCCCAATTTCCTCTAATAAAAGCGCACTAATAGCTGTTGGTGTAGCGGTTGCCAAAAAGGTATCTGATAGATAAATCTTATTTGTGCTAGTGGCATAAGCGCCATTAGCAGTTCCCAGAATGCTGCTATCAAGAATTTCTATTTGCGGAATTTGACTAAAATCACCAACTTGCCACTGTAAACGCAGAATTTCAGCTACACTGCGGTTGTATTGTGTGCCAAATGTAGTGTCGAATAGATTCCAGAAATTGTCTAAGCCAGCAAAGGCGCTGAGGTGTTGATATGTCAATGCAAGGATGCTAGTGGGTAAAGTATTCATAAAATAGAGCTTGTATGTGTTCTGCACATCTTAGCCCAGTTTTATTTTTACCAGCAACTAGTATATCTGTTTATAATCGTCATATTTCCGATATTTATCCTACCTACTTAGGCAGAAAATTCCCAAAAGCTTAAATACAGCGGATTCCTTTGTTATAAGGTACATCTTAGCCCGCTCATCGCTTGCTCTTAGTGGGTTGGGGGTGGGGTTCTTGTACCTCATAACATCGGGAAGTGCTGTACTTTTGCAAGATGCTTAACTATCAGTCAAACACGGCTATTAAGCAATGAGTAATATATCTGTCGCGGCTAATGTGGTACCGATTCCCAAATTAGCGAAGATTCCGCCTCCACCATTACCAAAAACCGACAAGTTTACATCGTAGAGCAAGTCTCCAGTTCCTTGATTGTAAACAAAGTAAGCATTTTTAGCATCAATACCAGAATTAGTAGCTTGGTTAACTAAGGTAAAACCATTAGCAACCAATGATAAATCTGAACCTGCCGGACCTACAGCTGTAAAGGTGCTAATGTCCAGCGTAATCTTATCTACTCCAGAGGCAAAGTCGGTAATTCTATCCTTACCAACGTAAGTATTTTTTGGCCCTGTAAACCCTAAAGTTGCTCCTGTTTCCTCCAAAAACCCTGTTCCTGGATTTATAGCTAAAGCTTGACCACCAAATTCAAAAATATCAGCGCCCGCTCCACCGGTGAGAGTATCAGCACCTGCCTTTCCTTTCAAGGTATCAGCACCTGATCCAGTAAATAAAATGTTATTGGCTTGATTACCAATCAGGACATTATTTCCGGCATTACCTGTACCGTTTATAGACGTTGTTCCTGAGAGAGAAAGGTTTTCAACGTAGATTGGTAGGGTGGTGGTGACAGAGGCAACGAGGGTATCGGTTATAGTCGTCGTGGCGCTGGTTTTTGTACCAAGACTGGCATTGGTGGGAGATGTCAGGCTAAGAGTAAAGGTTTCATTCGCTTCATTGATGAAATTATTGACAATGGGGATATTGATGACTCGGCTGGTAACACCAGGGTTAAAGGTCAAAGTTCCTGTTTTGCCGGTATAGTCTTGCCCTGCTATAGCTGTACCGTTACTAGTGGCATATTGAACAGTAATAGTTTGGTTGCTAGTGTCGGAAAGAGTAACTGTATAGGAAACGTTTTGAGAACTAGTACGGCCTTCAACTATCGTTTGGTTGTCACTAAGGTTAATAGTGACTAATGGAAAATCATTATCGGCAATATTAACAGTGGCACTCGTAGCCGTGCCAAGGGTGTATCCTGTACCAGCGGCTAAGTTGAAGATAGCCGTTTCTGTGACTTCCGTGATGGTGTCATCAATGGGGTTAACTGTCACAGTTGCTGTTGCAGAACCTGCGGCAAAAGTCACACTTCCAGGTAAGTTGCTATAGTCTGTACCGTTGCTGGCTGTTCCGGCGTTGGTGTAGTTAACAGTCAGAGCATTAGTTGTGCTTCCTGTTCTGGTGAGGGTAAATACTCCAGGATTAGGAGTTACACCTGTTGCTGTTTCCGCTGCATTGGCATCTGTAGCGGCTACGGTAATGATGGGAATAACAGCAGTGTCATCATCAACGATTGTACCTGTTACTGCTCCTGCTGTGCCGATCGCATAATTTGCGTTAGGAGCTAAGGTTAAAGCTATGGTTTCATTAGACTCTAATGTGGTATCAGTTGTGGGGTTGATGGTTAGAGTTGCTGTACTTGCACCCGATGCAAAGGTAATGCTTCCTGCTGTGCTTGTGAAACTTGCTGCTCCAGTTTGAACATAGTCATTGTTGAGTGTAGCTGTGCCAGAGACTCCATAGTTCACAGTTAAAGCCGTAGCAGTATTTCCAGTTCTGGTGAACGTGTAAACTAAATTTGTTGCCCCATCTTCAAGGACGCTTGCGGGATTGACAGTTAAAGTAACAACGGCAGCGTCATCATCGAGAACTAGCATCTGTAGCGGCTACGGTAATTACTGGTAGAGGTGGGATGTCATTATCAGCAATATTCACAGTGGCACTTGTAGCAGCACCCAGGGTGTATCCTGTACCCGTGGCTAAGTTGAGGACAGCCGTTTCTGTACCTTCAATGATGGTGTCATCAATGGGGTTAACTGTCACAGTTGCTGTTGCAGAACCTGCGGCAAAAGTCACACTTCCAGGTAAGTTGCTATAGTCTGTACCGTTGCTGGCTGTTCCGGCGTTGGTGTAGTTAACAGTCAGAGCATTAGTTGTGCTTCCTGTTCTGGTGAGGGTAAATACTCCAGGATTAGGAGTTACACCTGTTGCTGTTTCCGCTGCATTGGCATCTGTAGCAGCCACGGTAATGATGGGAAAATCATTATCGGCAATATTAACAGTGGCACTTGTAGCAGCACCCAGGGTATATCCTGTACCAGTAGCTAAGTTGAAGATAGCCGTTTCTGTACCTTCAATGATGGTGTCATCAATGGGGTTAACTGTCACAGTTGCTGTTGCAGAACCTGCGGCAAAAGTCACACTTCCAGGTAAGTTGCTATAGTCTGTACCGTTGCTGGCTGTTCCGGCGTTGGTGTAGTTAACAGTCAGAGCATTAGTTGTGCTTCCTGTTCTGGTGAGGGTAAATACTCCAGGATTAGGAGTTACACCTGTTGCTGTTTCCGCTGCACTAGCATCTGTAGCGGCTACGGTAATTACTGGTAGAGGTGGGATGTCATTATCAGCAATATTCACAGTGGCACTTGTAGCAGCACCCAGGGTGTATCCTGTACCCGTGGCTAAGTTGAGGACAGCCGTTTCTGTACCTTCAATGATGGTGTCATCAATGGGGTTAACTGTCACAGTTGCTGTTGCAGAACCTGCGGCAAAAGTCACACTTCCAGGTAAGTTGCTATAGTCTGTACCGTTGCTGGCTGTTCCGGCGTTGGTGTAGTTAACAGTCAGAGCATTAGTTGTGCTTCCTGTTCTGGTGAGGGTAAATACTCCAGGATTAGGAGTTACACCTGTTGCTGTTTCCGCTGCATTGGCATCTGTAGCGGCTACGGTAATGATGGGAATAACAGCAGTGTCATCATCAACGATTGTACCTGTTACTGCTCCTGCTGTGCCGATCGCATAATTTGCGTTAGGAGCTAAGGTTAAAGCTATGGTTTCATTAGACTCTAATGTGGTATCAGTTGTGGGGTTGATGGTTAGAGTTGCTGTACTTGCACCCGATGCAAAGGTAATGCTTCCTGCTGTGCTTGTGAAACTTGCTGCTCCAGTTTGAACATAGTCATTGTTGAGTGTAGCTGTGCCAGAGACTCCATAGTTCACAGTTAAAGCCGTAGCAGTATTTCCAGTTCTGGTGAACGTGTAAACTAAATTTGTTGCCCCATCTTCAAGGACGCTTGCGGGATTGACAGTTAAAGTAACAACGGCAGCGTCATCATCGAGAATTGTACCAGTGACGGCAGTGGCTGTACCGATACTGTAACCAGTTCCAGCAGCTAAGGTTAAAGCAACAGTTTCATTATTTTCAATGTTGGTGTCTGCGGTAGGATCAATGGTTAGGGTTGCTGTACTTGCTCCTGTGGCAAAAGTAATCGTTCCTGTTGTGGCGTTAAAGCTGCCGGCTCCTGTTTGAGTATAGTCAGTATTGAAGGTAGCTGCACCGCCAACACTGTAGTTAACGGTTAAAGGACTCGTCGTAGCCCCCTCACGAGTGAAAGTGTAAACTAAGTTGGTTGTTCCGTTTTCAAAGACGCTGGCAGGAGAAACCGATAGATTGACAACAGTATTCTGAACTTCATTATCAGCAATGATCACTGTTGCACTATTTGGTGTTCCCAAATCGTAATTAGTAGTATCAATTAAAGACAGGATGACGGTCTCATTTCCTTCGACAAGAGTATCGTCAATAGGAGTGATAGTAACAGTGGTTGAAGCCTGACCGGCAGGAATAACTATGGTAGAAGGAATGGTATTGTAGTCGGTGGCAGATGCAGTTCCCGAAATTGTGTAATTCACGCTGAGAGCATTAGCGGTGCTACCTGTCCGAGTGATAGTAAATACACCCAAATTAGGTGTTGTTCCTTCTCCAGCGTTGCTATCTGTAGCTGTTACGCTGACAGAAGTTGCGTTACCAAAACTGGCTGCTTGCAGAAAAACGGCAGAGTCATAAGAGGAATCACCAGTATCTGCGATCGCTAACTTAATTCTATTAGTCACACCAGGGACGAGACCTGTTGCCGTTGCACTTAATACAGTTGTAAAACCATCAAACTGTAGATCAAAAGCAGTTCCATAATTGGGAGTGAAAAATGACGAGTTCGGTCCGGTTCCTGGAGTGGATGAACTACCAGCGTTGACGGTATTGATAGAAACAGGAGTTGAAGTACCAGGGATGAGGGCAATGTTTTGACCATTTAAGAAAAAGGCAAAGACATCATTAAAGCTTGAATTTACAAACTCGGGATACTCTTCAGAAGCAAATACATAGGAGAAGCTAATAGTACTCGACGATGGAATAAAGTCAAACTCTAATACTGCGGCATCCTGTGTGGTGAGAGGATTGACTATGGAATTTAGATTAGTGTCACCTGGTCTACCATTGTTTCCGGTTCTGCTACCTGTGTTATTTGGACCTTGGGCAAAAGCAATGTTTCCAGTGCTAAGAATAATACCGCTATCTATGCCTATACCTGCTCCTATCCCTCCAGTAAAGGTACCTCCAGCAACGTTTGCACCTGTAAAAGTTATATTGGTTGCTGTCACACCAGATCCGAGTAAAGTGCTAACAAGTTGCGTGGCCGTAACGCTAGTTAAATCGGTTGTATTTACTGTAGTCATAAAATACTGTTTGTATACGTTGCACACATTTTAGCCTTATTTAATTTTTATGAGCAACAGGTATATTTTTGCCTAACATTAATATTTCTAATACCTGTTCTATGGTGTGGACAAAAAGTTTCAAAAAGCTCAAATATGACTTACATTTGCCATTCTTCACCCAAAATAGCAAACTACAAATCGTCTACCTACTAATACTGTTTTACTTGAAGATTGTGCGTAGGGTGTGTTATGCCGTAGGCTAACGCACCTTGAATTCGTGACCGTGCGTTGTGCTGCGCGACAACACACCCTACATTTAAATTTCTTAAGCTGTTACTACGCAGCTAAATTTTATCACCCTAATATAGTTAAATCTTGTGGTGCGTCTTGCCTGCTAGACTTATATCAATTAAATGCAAAACCGCATTAATATAGCTTTAAATATTAGCACCTACTTACTTACCACTCTAAATAAACTCTCTTTATAAATACATTATTTAAAATGTTGAATGATGATAGTAAAACTTGATAATGTTTGTGTTTTACTCTACCTAAACCTTAATTTGCTGATATGTAATTTTAAGATTTAGAAAATCGGCTAAAGTTTCCACCATTTCTAATTCATTTTTCCAATCTTTACCACAGTATAAATACAAAGATATACGTTTATCTCCAGACATCAACAAAATATATGTAGTTGTACTATCATCACTTTTATCTATTTTTTCTTCCTTAATCACCTCTATAACTTCACTAAGTTTGTGTTCAGCAACCTTATTTTTCAACAAACCTCTTTGCTGAATGATGATTTTATTAGTAGTTTTATCAAAGGTCATCTTTCTGTAATAGGGAATCAAAACTATCCCGATCAAAAACGCAAAGCCGATAGTGAGAAATAACAATCCTAGTAATAGTTGTCCTATTTTTAGTTCTGAAGAAAATTCAATTTGGAAACTATTTTGTTTTTTATTAGCAATAAACCCATTAATTTGAGATGCTATCCTCTGAGCTTGATATTCTGATTCATAGCTAACAAGAGTAAAATTATCATAGTCAGTTTTTAATTTCACCAAATATTTATCATCATTACTTTCTCCAGATAAGGTAGCTACAATTGCTGCATTTATTTCTTCTAAATAAGCCTCTTGTTTTATTCCTAGCCATAATTCCTTTTCTCTAAAATCACAACTAGGCTTTTTTGCAGCAATTCTGTTACAAGAAAATACAGAATTTTTTGGTAAAGTTGAATAAGTAATGGCTAGTCCCGCAACTGTAAATCCTATAGTGAGAAGCCCAGAAAGGAATATTTCACTAAAGGGATTATTTTGTAATACTAACTTACTTTTCATGTTGTTGATGAATAAGGGTGACTTGGTTATTGCTGTCAACTCAATTCGTAAGTATTCAATCGCATCCTGTGATCATAAATGCTGCCCAATAACAAGGATGATTGTAAGGCTGTTTGTGAGATGATAGTTTACTATTTTTGTCAATTTGCATCGCTACATAATTCCTCAATTTTAATTCCTCTGGATGCAAATTATTCAGTAAATCTTCATACCAGGTGATGAGTTCTACAACAGTTATTTCTTTCAGCCAAGTTGTGGCTTCAGCTAAAGCGATAATCGGTGAATTGTGCAGAAGTAATCTGCGGTAAAATTCTATTATTACTAAAGTTGTAACAGATGATTCTACAGTCCAGATTGTACTTAATACATAGGGAACACCACTCTTTAACAAACCAGTTGCTAACCCTAGATATTCACTGCTATTTTGACTGCTCTTACTAATAATTTCACAATTTATGAGTGTAAAAAGATTATAGGTTGTCAAAGTATGCTGGCAAATTTCTTCTAAAGTCAGTTGCTCTTCACCTGCTAAAACCAAAGCTGATGTTTGTACCTCACTAAAATTGTTGATAGCATGACCAGTAAAATGAAAGATGTTGTAATCTGCTACTAAAGCATTTTCTAAATTATATTTTGTGACTTGTGAACCTTGGATGTGTTGGGAATTATCAAACATCTGCCTGACAATTGCTGATGTAAAATTCGCTGATGTTATTTCGCTATTATCGGTACTTTCTAGATTTTCAACACTGAGGAATTTCTGTTGTTGCCAATTTGATAATAACTCTGTTTTCAGAGAAAGTCCTATTTGGATACTGGGCAGATAATTAATGGTGTAATTCACCTGTAAATCTGGCTGCGAAAACGGGAAAAGTGCGTGAATAGGCAATCTATTTAAATCACGATGGGGAATTATAATCAGGTTGGTGATACCTTCTAGTTCCTGAATAATGGTAGAAATATTCAGGATGTTGTGCAGAGCTAACAACCGCTGTTCCATTTCCAATTGCCAGGAATGGTTTTGTTGATTTTCTAGCTCATGAATTTGGCGATATTCCTGGTGTTGCTGATGCCAATCTTCTAGCCAATTCTCAAAGTTAACTAAGCGTTTTACTGCTTCGGGTATGGCTTCTACATCTTGTATAGGTGATAATAGCAAGATGGGTGATGGAGCTTCATTTTTAATAATGAAGGTGTGTAAGGCAATAGGGCTAAGATGCCAATAAATTATTGCTGTTGTGGAATTGAGCAGTTGTTGAATTGCGTCATAGCTGGGGGAATAACTTTGTGCAATTTCATGACTTTGATCAATGTCATCATTTCCACCAGAAATTAGTAATTTTAAACAGGTGTTTTTTCTTTCTTCGGCAATTTCCCAAGCTTCGACTAAATCACCGACATTGACAGCTAAATCAACTCCTAATTGTCTCAAACCTGCAAATTTCAGAGCTAGTTGTTTTTTACTTTGCTCAGAGCGGGTTGTTTGATTAAGTAGTTGTTGTAATAAGTCTAGTCCATGTTGTTGCAATTCTTGGGCTGGTGCTGTTTGTCCCAAACCGACAAAAACTTTGGTGAGAGATTGTAAAACATCTAGATGCAATTCTGCAAAATCTTCGGCTGTGAGAGTTAAAAGTGCTTGTTGATATTCAGATACTGCTTTTTGCCAAAAATAGCGGGGTGTGGGTTGTTTTTTACCTTGTTCATAGTGGGTATTACCCATCGCTATATGCAATCTACCCCAACCTTCTGGGTGAGTATCTGGGCGAAGATATTTTAAACCTTCTTCATAGGTAGCTAATTTGCCTTCATAACCGCGCTGATTGAGGGCGGGATTGGCTGTGGCGATACTACTGGGTAAAATCAGCGATAATTTGTCATTAACTAAATTTCCCACGGCTCCACCGCGACCCAGCCAAGCTTCCCAATAGTCCAGTTTGATTTCTAAAGCGTGATCATAACAAGCGATCGCTTCTGAAAATCGATTTAAATAAAATAGGGCTACTGCTTGGTTATACCAGGCCAGGTGAAAATCTGATTTGATGCTGATAGCTTGTTGATAGGAAGTAATCGCTTCTTCCCGTCTGCCTAAGTTTTCTAACGCTATACCTCGGTTATACCAGGCTAAGTAGAAATCAGATTGAATAGAGAGAGCTTGATCCCAAGACTCAATCGCTTCTAACCAGCGGTTCAAATTAAACAATACTACACCCCGATCAATCCAAACTTCCTGGTAATCGGGTTGGATATCTAAAGCTCGGTCATAACTAGCGATCGCATCTTCATATTGCTCACATACAGCCAGAGCTACCCCCCGATAATACCAAGTTTCCTGGTCTTGGTGTTGGAGATTCAGCGCTTGGTCATAACTAGAAATTGCTTCCCAAATCAGTCCTAACTTCAGCAGAGCCAGACCGCGACTAGACCAAGCTTCTTGATAATCGGACTTAAATTCGATAGCTTTGTCAAAAGAAATAATAGCTTGTTCAAAGTCCCCAAACTCACCCAAAATACCGCCCCGATTGTACCAAGCCTGGTAGAAATCAGGTTTTAAGGCCACAGCGTAATCATAAGCTGCGATCGCTTCCTCAAACCGTTGTAAATGAAACAGCGTCAAGCCCTGGTTAAACCAATATTCGTGAGATTCCGGTTCCAGTTTAGTAGCTTGATTATAAAAAGCCAGCGCCCCCAACAAATCCCCAGATTTAGCTTGCTGTAAACCTTGGTAAAACCATGCTTGAGCCTGATTGGTAACAGTCAGTTGAAATGATGGTCGCTCAATAATTGCTTGACTATCGCGGATTGCTAATTCCGAAGCAAGTTGCTGGACTAAATTGGTACTTTGCTCCAACCTCACCACCAACTCATCGAGGGTATGAGCTACCTTCGGTTCAATATTCACCAACGACTGATCCCAACTCTCTGTCAAGGAAGAAATTGGAACTTGCTCTAAATCCTCAAGATTTACCGAGTTATCCTCTTCTGAATACTCATAAGAGAACTCCACAGATAAATCTGGTTCTTGATTTTCCTTACTCAACAGTGTCCATACTTGTTCCAAGTTGGGGGATACTGGCGTGATATTTACAGCTTCTTCCTGCTCATGCTCCCATAACTCTTCACCCAAATCGCGCAGCAATTGTTGACCAGGAGTATTTCCCCGTGGTTCTGTTGAGTGCGTGGGTTCCACCTTGACCGGCTCAGGATTGTCCTCATACTCTTGGACGAAATTACGCCTCAATAACCGGATACCAATGTCATAAGCAAGTTCGCCAACATGGCCGATACCCAATTCACCCAATTGCACCATTCGCGTTGCTATCAAACTATTTGGCGCAGGTGAAGCTAATAATTTTTCACCAAATATTAGCAGCCAATCTAGCCAACGCTCAACAGTAATTCGAGGTTCCATCCGCTGTAAATACTTCAGCGCCCATTGTTGGCCTCGTGCTTGATGCACGCCTTCTAGCAACTCATTAAACAAAAGTTCCAGATCGGCATTAGTTAATTCCGGTGGGGGGTCTACCACCTTATGTCCCTGTGCAGCGTTGGCATCATGAGTCCCACGACTGTCAAAAGGGTACTTTAAAAATCTGTTAAGCCACTGCAATAGCCACCTGAGCATTTGCCACATTCTTGGATTTTCTCTCTCCTAGATTGTAGCCATCGTTGTGTCAAAAAAATTATGAATTACTTAACAAATCGAGCAATTGAGGTAAGACCATGTTAATAGAGCGAAAAAACTATACAAAAAATTTTCAGTAATCCTCGATTTTTCCTGTCGTTTGTCTCAATTTTCCCGGAAAAAAGAATTCACATTATGTTCGCTTAACTACCTATCAAAAAACTCTCCCCGTTTCCCCTGTTCCCGCGTTAGCCCTAACTATCAGTGTTTAACCTTCCCTAGATATCATTCCTCTACCTGGGATTGATTGATCAACATCTGGATAATAACTTCTGGATCATCTGTTTCGATTTCTAGTTGTTGGGCAATTTGCTGGCGGAGAGTTTCATCCTGCTGCAACATGACAAACAATTCATCCAAAGTGACAGTTTGGTATTCTCCCTCTGGTAAATTCTCATCATCTGCTGCTGCTGGTGCAGGAGAGATGATTGGGTCCGAGATAATTTGGCTCATAGTATCTGGCCCGTCATATTCCCAAATTGGTTCGCCTTGATTGCGTGTCAACAATTGCATACCAATATCATAGGCAAGGTCTCCAATTTGGCCGACACCCAACTCACCTAAATACACTAACCGCGCGGCTAATTCATTATTGGGTTTAGGTGATGCTAATAATCTCTTACCAAAGCGCTCTAACCATTCTAGCCAACGTTGGGTACTGACACGATGCTCAATTTTATGTAACCAGTTTTGCGCCCAAGTTTGGCCTCTGGCTTGCTGAACGCCTGCTAAAAGTTCTGTGAACAGAAATTCTAAATCCGTATCACTCAGGGGTGGTGCTACAGTTTTTTCCACATCCTTTTTTACTGGGGTAGGACTATGTTTCCTCCCAAACAAACCCTGAAACAATCTTTTGAGCCACTGAATAAGCCGCCTGAACATCTGCTGCACCATTGAGTGTTGCTGATTAAAATTTTAGCGATGTCGGTGACCAAAAAGCGAGACGCAAACCCAAACGGACTGAACAAGGACTGGGTTTTCCCTGACAACACTGAAAGATATAGGGCAAAAAATACATTATTTATTATATATTCAGTAAATATATTTAGAAAGATTTTTCTCAAGGAGAAATTGCCATGAGTTGTTAAAATAGTTAAACCCCAAACTCTACTGGGTGCTACAAATCAATTAACCAAGGCATTGAAATTGCTCTCCATGTCTTACGAACCCCTGCACCATAAGTATCGCCCAAAGAGTTTTGCTGAACTAGTTGGACAAGAGGCGATCGCTACCACCCTCACCAACGCGATTAGCTCGTCGAAAATCGCCCCTGCCTATTTGTTTACTGGCCCCAGAGGTACAGGGAAAACTTCTAGCGCCCGGATTTTAGCAAAATCTTTGAATTGTCTTAAAGGTGACAAGCCCACCCCCGAACCATGTGGCTTGTGTGATATTTGTCAAGGCATCACCAAAGGTTATGCGACGGATGTAATTGAAATCGATGCTGCTAGTAACACAGGTGTTGATAATATCCGGGAATTGATTGAAAAGGCGCAATTTGCCCCGATGCAGTGTCGGTATAAGGTTTATGTGATTGATGAATGTCATATGTTAAGTACCGCAGCATTTAACGCGCTACTTAAAACATTGGAGGAACCACCTAAACACGTAGTTTTTATCTTGGCGACAACAGACCCACAGCGTGTATTACCAACAATTATTTCCCGCTGTCAAAGGTTTGATTTTAGACGTATTCAGTTAGAGGCGATGGTAAAGCATTTAACCGATATTGCCGCCATAGAAAGCATTAATATTGGTCATGATTCTCTTACCTTAGTAGGACAAATTGCCCAAGGGGGATTAAGAGATGCAGAAAGTCTACTGGATCAACTAGCTTTGTTAGCGGGAGAAGTCACACCAGATAAAGTCTGGGATTTGGTAGGTTCAGTTAGTGAAAGAGATTTGTTAGGTTTGTTAGATGCGATCGCACAAGATCATCCTGAAGTCGTGCTAGACTCTACCAGGCAAATCCTAGATCGAGGTAGAGAACCCCTCACCATTCTCCAAAATTTGGCTGCTTTCTATCGGGATTTACTAATTGCTAAAACTGCCCCTAAGCGTCAAGATTTAGTTGCTTGTACTCAACAAACCTGGACTGCACTAGTTAACTTTGCTCAAAGCTTGGACATCAGCACAATTTTACGTGGACAACAACACCTGCGAACAGCAGAAGTCCAACTTAAAAACACCACTCAGCCCCGTTTGTGGTTAGAAGTGACATTACTGGGATTGTTACCAAGTGCCAATATTCAGCCGCAAGCGCCAAGTGTACCTCAGCGAGCGAATACACCTGCGGTATCTCCACCTCCAGTAGCCTATGCCCAAACAAATCACAATGTGGCGGTTAATTCTGTATCTCCACCCCCAGTAGCCTATCCTCCAGCAAATCACAATTCAACACCTAATACAGTATCTTCACCACCACCAGAACCTGTATATACTCCACCCCCACCTATAACGATTTCTACAGAACCCTCACAGGAAGTTGTAGCCGGATCACAGTATGACTTAACTCAAGTTTGGCAACAAGTACTTGCTAACCTTCAACCACCCTCTAGAAGGGAAATGCTGCGTCAAATGAGCCAACTTATGGACTTTGATGGTGTTGAGGCTCGTATTGCTATTAAACAAGCATGGTATGAGAAAGGTAAATCTGATCTGCCTATAATTACCTCTGCTTTCCAGCAAACTTTTCAGAGAGAAATCCAGGTATATCTAGAAAAATTAACGTCTTCAACACTTAACTCAACTAGAAAAAGTCCTCCACCACAAGATTCTACTCGCGTTCAACAACCACCTACACCCAACCACAATCAGCAAATTCAACCTCCAGCACCAGCACCAGCACCCGTACCACAACTAACCCAAGTAGCACCAACACCCGCAAGAATTGAACCGATAGCTACTCACACAGCCCCGGTACAAACCCTTCCTCCACCACCAACTCAAGCACCTGGGACAAATTGGGATAATGATGAAGTAACAAATGCCGCTAAAAGTCTGGCACAATTTTTTTCTGGGGAAATCATCCGCCTCACAGATGATGCTTTAGATTTATCTGATACTGCGGTTCCAGTAGATATTGAGATATATGAATCAGAATATGATGATGATTAAGACCAATTTACTTAAATTAAAACTACATAATGAATCCTCGCTGCCCATCCATCTCCCCATCTCCCCAATCTTTAAGGCGCGGAATCAAGGTTAAATATTTCTAAAATTTGTCGACAAATGTGTTTGAGCTTTTCCCCAATGGGAGGAGAAGGAACAGACTCACCCACAAAACTCCATTGTTCTATAGTTGAAAGTCGCCAAACTTGACCACGATGGTCAAATCCCGATACTTCAATACCGATCGCTCGCTGGGATTGATTGATAGGATCTTGATAAAAACGGATTTGAATCAAAATACTGCGACTGCGCCAAGATTTGCTGATTCCCGGAAAGTGAAACCCGATGTCTATGGAATCTGGATCTACTAATTCCCTTGTTTCTGGGTCATTCTGCCAAGGTTTAAGATCCGATTTGGCATCAGGAAACTCCAATTTGAACAAGTTAACTACCGTAGCAATTTTGCTGGCGAGTTCAAGGTTTGTTGCCTGTTCAGATGCGTTCACGACAAAACACTCCTTATCTTGGTTGAAGAAGACACGAGGACGCGGAGAAAGAGGGACACGGGGACACGGGGATCATCTCTTTGCGTCACCGCGTCTCCCCATCTGGAGCATCTTCTTCTTCCGCGTCGCCGCGTCTCCCACTCTCCGCGTCCTCTTCGGTCAGCCTGTGGGGGATATGAAAACAGAAAAATCGCCAGAAGGCTTATCTCATTAGTGTTTCAGCTTATCAATCCCTTGGAAATTTCGCAACTCTTAATCAAGCTTTCCTCACATTTTATTAAGTAATCATACTTAAAAAAGTTGATAAAGCACCTAAAACTCTTTTTTTTGACTCGCTAATTAGACAATTGATGGTGTGATTAGGGAATTTTCTGCAAAAAACTTTGCTGACAGAACGATAAATAACACAGGCGATCTAGAATGACACTGTAAATCGGCAAACAAACAGCAAATTTATTGGGATTTATGGTGCCTCAACGCTCTATTTTTTCATTGATTCTAGTATTATTGGCAACATTTCTGATCAGTTGTGGCGGACCTAGTGTCGCAACTGCACCTCCCACTTATACACCGACACAAGTGGCGAAAATCCAGGAATATGTTCCCGATATTCAGGTAGTGCGCGATCGCTCAGAAGAACTAAAAAGCTTGATTCAAAACGGTGAATGGATCAATGTCGGTAATTTTATCCACGGTCCAATCACAGAAGCTAGGCTGAATATGACTTATGTCATCCCCAACCTACTACCTCAAGACCAACCAAAAGCACGGCAGATCACCAAGGATTTATTAACTCATTTGGTGAAAATTGACCAAGCTGCTACCGTCGGTAACACTAGTCTGGCTTTGAGTAACTACAAGGAAACCGTTGCAGATTTTGATAAGTTCCTGCAACTGATTCCAGAAAGCACGAAGGAATAAAGAAAGAGACGCGGTGACGCGGGGACACGGGGACGCGGGGATAAATCAAGAGTAAAGAGACAGGGAGATATGGGAAAAGAAGAAACGGGGATACGGGGAAAGAGTTGACTGTCATAAGACAATCTCTCTTTCTCACCGCGTCCTCTTCTTCCTCCTCACCGCGTCTCCCTGTCCCCGCGTCACCGCGTCCTCTTCTTCCCCATCACCGCGTCACCGCGTCCTCTTCTTCTCCATCTTCTTGAGACTTTCTTAGCGTCTTCAGTCACAAAATGCTGGGGTGATGGGGTGATAGGGTTAAGAGAGAAACTCCTGACTCTTCACTCCTCACTCTTAACAAAAGTCATGAATGTAGTAATTATCGGTTGTGGTGTAGTTGGGGCGGCGATCGCCTATGAACTGAGCCAAGTTAAAGGTTTGAATATCACGGTTTTCGATAAAAACCCACCAGCACAAGGTTCTACCAGCGCGGCGCTCGGTGTACTGATGGGCGTAATCAGCCACAAAATCAAGGGTAAAGCTTGGCAAATGCGCCAATCTAGTATTCAACGTTATGAAACTTTGATTCCTGAACTAGAAGCGATTACAGGTCGCAAAATCCCTTATAACCGTCAGGGAATTGTCATGCTGTTGTCGGAAGACGCAGAACACCCTTTGGAAAGTGGGGTAGAAGTGATGAAAGAATGGGAACAATTACGAGAAGTTCGTAAATCTCAAGGTTGGCAGTTAGCAGTTTGGGACAATAAACAACTCCAAAAATTCTGTCCGCAAATCAATCACCCCAAAATTATTGGTGCTGTCTATTCTCCTCAAGATCGGCAACTGAATCCCACGGCTTTAACTTTAGCTTTAGTGGATGCGGCTCAACGTAATGGAGTTAATTTTAAATTTGGTGTGAGTGTCCTAAGTAGCCCAACTCCATCATCTCAATTATTGCCGGCAGTTATTGAGCAACTTAAATCTATTGAAACTTCCGAGGGTAAAGTTACTGCTGACTGGTTTATAGTTGCTGCTGGCTTGGGTTCCACGCCACTGACTGCACAATTAAATCAAAAGGTGAATATCCGTCCAGTGCTAGGGCAGGCTTTATACCTCAGTTTAGGGCGGATTTTAGGCAATGCTGATTTTCAACCGGTGATTACTGGTAATGATGTCCACCTTGTGCCTATGGGTAGTGGTGACTATTGGGTGGGTGCAACGGTGGAATTCCCCAATGAAGGAGATGAGATACCTCCAAACAAAGAATTGCTAGAATTTGTGAAAGCACAAGCGATCGCATTTTGCCCAGATTTAGCGACAGCTAAAATTCTCCGCACTTGGTCTGGTTTACGTCCCCGTCCTGAAGGTAGACCTGCACCAGTAATTGATAAATTACCAGGTTTTAGTAATGTCCTCTTGGCAACTGGTCATTATCGCAATGGAGTTTTACTCGCACCGGCAACAGCCTTGGCCATTCGAGAAATGATATCTTCTTCGGATTCTCGTTGACACTCCCCGGTCTAAAAACACGGGGATTCTGAAGCAGCCCAAAAACGGACTCTTAAAGGCGTAGTCAAAGCGCCCCTATAAACTCCATCGAGATTTAATCCCAACGTTGCCTTTACTTTTCTTAAAATATTTGCTGCGGCATTAGCATCAGCATTAACATAGAAATTGTTAGCAGTGCGATACAATCCACGCTTTACTCGTTTCCCTGATTCTTTCCACGTCACGGGTTTTTCACCACTTCGTGGTTCCGCAGTCACTCCTGGGGGAAACCCCCAAGACCGCGCTGCGTCACCATACTTCGGGAGAAAATCATGATCTAAAAACGAAGCCTTGGATGTATAACTTTCCTCAGTTTCTACAAACTCAATCCCGTATTGTTCACATAGTTGAGAAATGCGGTTTTTGAGTTTAGCAGTAGGAATTTGTACAAAAGTCTGATTAGTTTTTGTTCCCAAATTAGCTTGTTGTCTTTGTCCTTTATTCCACCCAAAGAAAACTTTTTGGATTTTTAGGTTTATATTCCAGGGTTTTCAGCCTAATTTCTTATAAAAAATACTTTGTGCGTAACAGCAAGTTCTAGTTATGGGTCTACTAAAAAACCGCTTTATCAGCGGTTAAGGATTTTTTGTTGAATATTTTATTGTAAGATAGTTCTTCCTTATCAAAATCGAGTATAGCAGATTCAGAGCCGGAAGTCAACCTCCTCAACACTTAAAAATTGAAAAGTGAAAATGAAAAATTGAAGAAAGTTATGCTTACGGCTCTATTTGGGGATTGTTAACGACAAACTGCTGCTAAAGTGTGGGTGAAATTGGGGTAAGAAATAGCCGCAGCTTCGGCGCGGTGAATGGTTGTGGTTCCGGTAGCATTGAGAGCAGCGATCGCTAAACTCATAGCGATGCGATGATCTGTATAACTATCTACCTGAGTTCCTACCAAGGTCGTACCACCAGTAATTTCCATCCCATCGGGTAATTCGGTAATTTTAGCGCCCATTTGATTAAGCTGTTGCGCCATAACGGTAATGCGATCGCTTTCTTTAACTCGCAATTCCGCTGCATCCCGAATAATGGTAGTACCTTGGGCAAATGCCGCAGCTACCGCCAAAATAGGAATTTCATCAATTAATCTGGGTATAATATCCCCAGCAATGGTGCAGCTTTTTAACTGACTAGAACGCACCCGCAAATCTGCAACCGGTTCCCCAGCTACTTCCCGCTGATTTTCCAGTTGAATATCTGCTCCCATCATTGCTAAAGCTTCTAAAATTCCCGTGCGGGTAGGATTGACACCGACATTTTCCACCACCAAATCAGAACCGGGAACAATAGATCCAGCGACTAACCAAAAGGCCGCAGAACTGATATCACCAGGAACAACGACTTTTTGACCATATAGTTTAGCATTACCAGTCACAGTCACACTGTTGGTTTCCGGGTCTATAGTCAATTCTGCCCCAAAAGCTCTTAACATTCGCTCACTGTGGTCCCGTGATAAAGCCGGTTCAGTGACAGTAGTTTGACCCTCAGTGTTTAAACCTGCAAGCAGAATACAGGATTTAACTTGAGCCGAAGCAATGGGAGAATGATAGTGAATAGGTTTGAGGGCTTGTCCTTGAATAGCTAAAGGTGCTAAAGAGTTACCTTTGCGTCCCCAGATTTCTGCGGCCATTTGTTGTAAAGGTTTGACAACACGGGACATGGGACGCGATCGCAAAGAATCATCACCTGTAACCGTAAAAAACCGCCCTGGGTGGGAAGCTAACAGACCTAACATCAATCTGATGGTTGTTCCAGAGTTACCCGCGTTTAACACATCCACAGGTTCTTGGAAATTCCCCAGTCCAATGCCTTTAACCCTTACAAATTCTGTATTTAATTCCGAAATTTGGGCACCTAGCAATCGAAAACAGCTAGCAGTGCTGCGGGGGTCTTCTCCTAACAGCAGTCCTTGAATTTGAGTTTCACCTTCAGCGATCGCACCCAACATTAAAGCCCGGTGAGAAATAGATTTATCCCCAGGAACTTGGAGCCGACCCTGTAGAGACAGTCCAGAGAGGGGTCGCTGAATAGTCAAGTTATGAGAACTGTTTTCTTGAGTTTCTAAAGTTATAACAGCAGCCGACATTAGGATACACTGGCTTCTAAATAGACTGAAAATCTTTGAGTGACTTTATTTGCTGTCACTTGGGACTTCCTCCCTAGTATCCTATCGCTTTTCGTTATCTAAAAAACACTCTCTCTGTTTTGAGGCTATATTCTGAGGACTTTGAGAAAATATTCAAAATATTCCCAGACTCGCTTTTTGTAGAAAAAGCATCATTTTCCTGTTTACGGAAACACACAAACCTAAGATTGTGAAAAAATTCAATTATTCTCTCACTTGATTAAGCTGCGCTTAATATAGTTCAAGGACGTTTAATTTTTTAACTCCCTTTCATCCCCACCCTATAGAGGGATGGGCTATTACGGCAATCTCGATAAACCAGTAGATTCAGTTAATATTAAGCAGGTTTTAGCTTAAACAGCAGAAGGAAAATGCTGATTTTCTAGATCCCCTAGTGTTGATTTTATTCGCTCCTCACCCTTGTTGCTCCCATGCTCACCAATCACCGCAAACCCGTGTGCTTATCGATTATTTCCACTGACCTACCAGTTTGGTCTGTGGTGGAAACTGCCGGAACGTTGTATCAAAAAGATACTGATCGCTTTCATTTACTATTGACAGCACCACCCTTAATTAGTTGTGAAGTTGGGAGTTCTCTGAATCCAGAAGATATCCCTAACCTCAATCATCAAAGCCCTTATCCCCCCAGCAGTCCCAGGATTTTGTGGCTGGAGATTTCCCCTTATCGAGTAACTATGACTATGCAAGGAAATGGTCAAGTTAGTTACCGTCATTTCTGGGAAGAGGGCGTTTATGGCCTTAGTCGTTATTGGTTACCAACTGAGTCATTACAACCTCACAAGCCGATACGTCTACGTAATTTTACTAATAGCTTGCACCTGGGCGGAAAAAGTTTACCAGAGCATTTGCGGCTGGAGTATGAATTGTGGTCAGAAAAAGTCCAGCTAGGACACTATATCCTCAATTTAGAAATTCAGCATTGATCATCAACGCAGGTATGGGAGTTAGGTAAATCCGTACAATTAAAAGTATAGCAGGTGACAGGAAACAGGTGACAGGTGACAGTGCTAGAAGCCTTTTCTTGTCTAAGTTTTAGCATTGGTTGATGTCCTAAACGCCTTGTCCGTTGCTATAACTTAGGACTTTTCTTTGATTTAAAAATATACGTAAGGTGGGCATTGCCCACCCTACGAGACTTAAAATTTTGCAAATATCATTTATAGTATCAAGTCCGGCTAATTGCTTATCAAAAGGCTCGAACCATCTGTGCGTTAGCCCTAATGATAAGTATTTAACCGGACTTGATACAAGTATGGCTACGCCACGCCAGCTATGAGCAATCAAACCGGATTGTTATAGATTGGCTAAAACACCAAAAATACCGTGTCCGGTAAATACTTCTAAGGCTATGAGAGATATAAATCCAATCATTGCTAAACGACCGTTGAGCAATTCTGCATAAGAGGTGAAACCGGTGCGATCGCCTTGTTCGTCTACATAAACCTTTGGCTCAATCGCAAAATTGTTGAGTTTACCTTGATCGTCAATAATAGCAGTATTTGTACGCATTGGTTTATCCTTTTTTTCTTCTATGTTAAGAACTGTAACATTAAAATTAATATTTGTAAACCTTTTCTGACTGATAGTGATGTCTGCGTACACACATCAACAGCCGCATCATTCAAGGTTGTACCTTAGACATCGACCTTTCTTTAAATATGCGTGACCTAAAACCCTTGTAGAGACAGGGATTCTCGGCTCTATAATCTTTGTCGGAGATGTCTACTAATCAACCGGACTTGATATTAGGGCATTGCATAATTGCGGGATGATTTGAGAATCTGCATCAATATATAATCACCGCGTCACCGCGTCTCCGTGTCAGCCTCAATCATCTCCTTATTCAGCAACGCCGATATTAGTCTATTACAAGGATAAAAAAGTCGGTGATGACGTTTGGGGTGAGATAGACGAGTTCAGCTGGATCACGCGCTGTAATGCTTCTCATCCATCATCTCTATATACAAGTTACAAAAACAGCATACACTTTTTGTTGATTAACCTAATCAAAGGAGTTGGCTATGACTAAGTTTTTATTCGTCACGGATTTAGATCATACCTTCGTAGGCGATGATCAGGCATTATTGGAGTTGAGCGATCGCTTGCAAAGACACCGTGAAGAACATGGGACAAAGATAGTTTACTCTACAGGGCGATCGCCTGTTCTTTACCGCGAACTCCAACAGGAAAAAAATCTCTTTTCACCAGATGCTCTGGTTCTGTCTGTGGGTACGGAAATTTATTTAGATGGTAGCAACAATCCCGATTCACAATGGTCAAGTATCTTGTCTCAAGGGTGGGATAGCCAAAAAATATTATCTATCACTGAGCAATTCCCGGAATTAGTGCTACAACCAGATACAGAACAACGTCCTTTCAAGGTCAGCTTTTTCCTGAAGGCCGAATTGTCAGGCATATTACCACAACTTGAGTCTGAGTTGCAAAAAACTAAATTAAATGTAAAGTTAATTTATAGTAGCGGAATAGACCTTGACATTTTACCCCTGACCAGCGATAAAGGTCAAGCAATGCAGTTTCTCCGTCAGAAGTGGAAATTTGCAGCCGAGCAGACTGTTGTTTGTGGCGATTCGGGTAATGATATTGCTTTATTCGCTGTAGGTAGGGAACGGGGAATCATTGTCGGAAATGCTCGTCCAGAGTTACTCCAATGGCATAATCAAAATCCTGCGGACTACCGTTACCTCGCCCAAAACCGTTGTGCTGCTGGGATTATGGAAGGACTAACATATTTTGGTTTCCTAGAATGATTAGCTATCTCAAAGGTATTGTTGCTGGTGTGCAAACGGTTGGCTCTAATCGCGTCATGTTGACGTTAGAAGTAAATGGCATGGGTTACGATTTATATATTCCCCAACGTCTGGCTAACCAATTGACATCAACTGGGGATGTGGTACAAATTTTTACCCATTACCAGATTCGGGAAGAAGTACCTTTACTCTACGGTTTTTCTTCCCCATCGGAACGGGATTTATTTCGTCATTTGCTCAGTGTTACCGGTATTGGTGCAGCTTTAGCGATCGCACTGTTGGATACTTTAGAATTACCAGAGTTAGTCCAAGCCATTATTGCGGCTAACACTCAAATGTTAATTCAAGCTCCCGGTGTGGGCAAAAAAACCGCTGAACGCATTTGTTTAGAACTGAAAAGCAAACTGATCGAGTGGCGCAAATCAGCAGGCTTCTTCGTCGCTACAGGCGGTCCAGCACCAGGAATTTTAGAAGAAGTGCAAATGACTCTTTTTGCTTTGGGATATACTGCCCATGAAGTCAGTCATGCTCTGCACGTAGTCAGCGAAAATATCGGTTTACCCAAAGATGCCTATGTGGAAGATTGGATTAAACAAGCGATCGCACATCTGAGCAATACTGAAGCTGGGGTGTAGAATTCGTAATAGTAAAATGTTCTGTGATCTGAGTAATGAATCATAATCCTTATGCTTGGATAGAGGAATCTCTGGCAACTATACATCAGGCTAACTGGTATCGTTCAGTACAGACAATTCACGGTCTTTCCGGTGCAACTGTGCTTTTATCTGGGCAAGAGGTGATTAATTTTGCTAGTAATGACTACTTGGGACTGGCAGCAGATGAACGCTTACAAGCAGCCGCTATTGCTGCGATTCAAGAATTTGGAACTGGTAGCACAGGTTCTCGATTACTCAGTGGACATAGAGAATTACACAGAGATTTAGAACAAGGGATAGCATCTACTAAACAAACAGAAGAAGCAGTAGTATTTAGTTCTGGTTATTTAGCTAATATAGGTACAATTACAGCCTTAGTCGGTAAACGAGATTTAATCTTATCTGATCAATATAATCATTCCAGTTTAAAAAGCGGGGCAATTCTCAGCGGGGCTACTATTGTTGAATATCCGCACAATAGTACTGCAGTACTGCTGGAAAAATTACAGCAACAACGCCACAACTACAGACGCTGCTTACTAATTACAGATAGCGTCTTCAGCATGGACGGTGATTTATGTCCGTTACCTGAATTACTAGATTTAGCTGAAGAATTTAATTGTATGCTGTTATTAGATGAGGCGCACGCTACTGGAGTCATGGGAAAAACAGGCGCTGGCTGTGTGGAACATTTCGGCTGTACAGGTAGAGAATTAATTCAAATTGGGACTTTAAGTAAAGCTTTGGGTAGTTTAGGGGGATATGTAGCCGCAAGTAACGCCCTCATTGACTTTTTGCGAAATCGCGCCCCTAGTTGGATTTACACCACTGCTCTTTCACCAGCAGACACAGCAGCAGCTTTAGCCGCAATTAAGATAGTACAACAAGAACCCCAACGTCGTCAGCAATTGTGGCAGAATGTTGATTATTTGAAACAATTGATAAAAGAGTATTTACCTAATTTACAATTATTACCTACAGAATCAGCGATATTATGTTTTCAATTATCTGATGCAGCGACAGCGTTAAAAGCGGGAAAGCAGTTAAGAGAAGCGGGTATTTTTGCACCTGCAATTCGTCCTCCTACAGTCCCCACAAGTCGGATTAGAATATCTGTAATGACGACACATGAAAAAGAGCATATTGAGAAATTGGTGGAAGTTCTGAAATCAATGCAATTATAGCCAGACGCGGGGAAGTGGAGACGTGGAGATGAGGGGACGCGGAGGGGACACGGGGAGGTGGAGAGTTTGTTTGAACACCATTAGCCGGATTTACAGCGATTTTCGGGTAAATGAACTATATTTTTTTGTCTCACGCATTAGCGAAGCGAAGCACGAAGTGCGTTAGGCGCAAAGGCGCAAAGAGGAATCAAGAGTTTGGTCTAATATCATGATCGGCTAATTACTTATCACAAAAGCTCTCCGCGTCTCCACCTCTCCACCTCCCCGCGTCGGCCTTAATGATAAGTCTTTAACCAAACATGATATCACTTAGGCTTTAGGCTTAAAAGTTGAAGCAACGTGCAGTTCTTTTAATTGTTTTGCATCTACACTTGAAGGTGCATCTGTTAACAAACAACGTGCTTGTTGTGTTTTTGGAAAAGCAATGACATCACGAATTGATTCTTCTCCAGATAACAACATTACCAAACGATCTACACCGTAAGCAATGCCACCATGAGGAGGAGTTCCATATTCAAAAGCTTCTAACAAAAAGCCAAATTTGCTTTGTGCTTCTTCTGGTGATAAACCAATCGCTTCAAACACCTGTTCTTGAATTTCGCGTTGATAAATCCGCAAACTTCCACCACCTATTTCAAAACCATTAAACACCAAATCATAAGCTTGAGCGCGGGCGGTTTTTAAGTCGTGCAAATCGTCAGGATGAGGTGCTGTGAAGGGGTGGTGTAATGCTTCCAGGCGCTTTTCATCGGCATTCCACTCAAACATGGGGAAATCTGTAATCCAGAGTAAATTGAGTTTATCTGCTGGAATTAAATTAAATTCCCTGGCTGCAAATTGGCGGAGTCTGTCTAAAGTTTTGTTTACAGTTGCGGTATCAGCTGCTGCAAATAATAACAAATGACCGGCTTTTGCACCTGTGCGGGTTAAGATTTCCTGCTTTTGTTCGGGTGTGAGGTTATCTTTAATTGCACCGATAGTGTCAATTTCGCCATTTTCCCGAACGCGGATATATGCTAAACCTTTTGCACCGGCTTCTGCTGCTTCTTTAAAAATGTCCCCACCTGGTTTGATGCGAACATTAGAAATTGCGTCATTACCGTTAGGAATGGGGAGGATTTTGACGATACCGCCGTTAGCAATAGCTTCTCGAAAAACCTTGAAACCAGAATCTTTTAAAACATCAGAAACATCAACTAATTCCAAACCGTAGCGGGTGTCTGGTTTATCGCTTCCATACTTATTCATCGCGTCAGCGTAAGTGAGACGAGGGAAAGGATGAGGTAAATCGATACCTTTAACGGTTTTGAAAATATGACAAACTAATTTTTCGTTGAGTTCAATAATTTCATTTTCAGACATGAAACTCATTTCCATGTCTAATTGTGTAAATTCTGGTTGTCTATCGGCGCGTAAATCTTCATCCCGGAAACATTTAGCAATTTGATAGTATCTATCCATACCGGATACCATCAATAATTGTTTAAATAGTTGCGGTGATTGGGGTAAAGCGAACCACTCATTGGGATTAACGCGACTGGGTAGGATGTAATCTCTTGCACCTTCGGGGGTGGAACGGGTGAGAATGGGGGTTTCGACTTCGATAAAACCTTGTAAATCTTCCAAGTAGCGTCGCATAGCTTTGATGACTTGGTGACGCAATTGCATATTTTGCGCCATGCGATCGCGTCGCAAGTCCAAATAACGATATTTTAACCGCAATTCTTCCCTAACTGGATCGTTGTTACCACTAGCAACTTGGAAAGGTAGTTGCTTGCGAATGGAGTTGAGTAATTCAATTTTATCGGCGTAGATTTCGACTTCGCCGGTGGGGATGCGGGGATTTAGGGATTCTGGGGGACGTTGGGTGACTCTGCCAGTGATAGCGACAACATATTCATTGCGTAAGGTGTTAGCCTCAGAGTAAGAATCGGGAGTACGTTGAGGATCACTGACAATTTGGACTAGCCCAGAGCGATCGCGCAAATCTAAAAATGTCACTCCTCCATGATCGCGGTAACGGTCTACCCAACCGTATAAAGTAACAGTTTCTCCAATATCTTCTTTTCGGAGTTCTCCGCAATAGTGAGTTCGCATAGTAATTAGTTCTTTTTTTCCGGGCTAGATTGGCTAGTAAATGTCAAAGCTTTCCCATTATCCAGCATCAATACTAATTCTAGTAGTTTTAGTCCCAGAAAAATCAGCCAATCTGGCAAACTGAATCTTGGGCAGTTTTGATTTGTGGAATGCCATGTTTTTATATTTACAGGTACATACACATATTTATCACAACTCACTTAGTTGATAATACTAGCCTAAAAGGTGTAATATTTTAGCAGCTAGGGTAAAAATATTTAGCCCAATGTTTAAATTGCCTAATGGTGCTACCCGTTCCCCTGATGTATCTTGGATAAAAATAGAAAGATGGAATGCACTCACACCGGAACAAAGAAAAAAGCGAGCCAGGGAATAAATTCCCTGTCTAAAAGCTAAAGTCGGTTTTAACCGACTATTTTAGCATCAATAGGATAATTTTTGATTTTGAGTTAACCAGAGTGCGTTTTAACGCACTTTAGCTTTTAGACCGGAACTTGAGTTCCGGGCGGGTTTGTTCAGCTAAAAAAATAAGCTCTCCCTAGCCTAAGTTGACACCAATGAGTCATCCTATATCCCTAAATACAGCAGATTGCAGATCAATGAGGTACAGAATCTAGATTGAAACCTATACACATTCGCCAGTTTTACTTCTGACTCCTGAACCGATAGCGCAGCGTGGCGTAAGCCATAGGTCTGCGAAGCGTCTCCTGACTCCTGACTCCTGCTGTATTGTGATGATTAATCTTGAGGACGAGGGGCGTTAAAGGCTTCCCAGGCGGCTTTAGCGGCATTTTGGAAGCGATCGCTAAAATCTGCGATATCTTTAGACATTAAGTACCAATTTCTTTCCAATTCTTCTTGAATTCTCGCCCAAGAATATTCTAAGCGATCGCGCTCAATAAGTTTGTCCCTTTCAATTACTTCCCGTGCTTGACGCACAGCATTTAAATAGGTTTCACGGGTGAGAGTACCAGCAGATTCAGCTTCAGCTTGGGCGCGTTTTTTAATCGCTTCCAATAGTGCTGTAGTTTCCTGCTTAACTTCATCTGTGTGTCCGTTTTCCCTGGTTTGAAGACTAATTTCTACGATTTCTATAGATTCGATGTTGTTAGTAGTCATGGTTGCCACATCCTGTTGGTAAAGTTTACTTGCGGATGAACATTGCACCTATAATGATCATAATTTGGTCATTAGTTAATTGGGGATTTGCCAAGATACTTATGACCAAAGACAGATTATCAACGACTAATAAGTTGGCCTTCTAATTGAAGTAAAGCTGCTACACGCGCTTCAGTGGCTGGGTGACTAGAGAAAAGATTCCCCAAAAACTGCCCAGAAATGGGACTAATAATTAATAATGGTTCAAAAGCTGGATTAGCATTCAAAGGCATTTGTTTGGCTATAGATTCTAAACGTTGCAAAGCCCTAGCTAAAGCGCGGGGATTACCTGTTAATTTAGCAGCACCAGCATCAGCAGAAAATTCTCTGGTGCGGGATATTGCTAACTGAATAATTGTCGCCGCTATGGGTGCAAGCATGACTGTTGCCAGCACTCCCAAAGGATTTCCGCCTCTTTCATTATCCCGCGAACCGCCACCAAACCAGAGGCTATAACTCAACATTTGTGCAAGGAAAGAAATCGCACCGGCGACAGTTGCAGCCACTGCTTGAGTTAAGGTATCACGATTAATAATGTGGGTGAGTTCGTGAGCAATAACACCTTCTAATTCTTCCTCTGGGAGGATGTTTAAAATCCCTTCAGTGACAGCTACAGCAGCGTGTTCTGGATCTCTTCCTGTGGCGAAAGCGTTGGCAGTTTGTCCAGGAACAATGTAAACTCCTGGCATGGGGATATTAGCCCGTGCAGACAATTTTTGCACCATGCGATAAAGTCCTGGTGCTTGGGCTTCGCTAACAGGTTGGGCATGATAAACTGCTAAGGCAATTTTATCAGATTGATACCAAGAAAACAGGTTAGTAACTGCTGCTAACCCAATGCCTATGATCAAGCCAGTAGTACCACCAAGTACCCAGTAACTAATTGCAATTAATAAACCGCTGAGTGTCGCTAACAAAACAGCGGTTTTTAGTTGGTTTCCCATATTGCACTCTCCTGTTAATACTGTGTTAATTTTTTTAACTTTTAGTAGACAACAGCATTGGTTTAACCATGTCTTATTATATCGAGTTCAACTGTGAGGTACAGTGATGAAAACCACTAAGCTTGAGTACGGTTTTCCCGCTGATAATGAAGAACCATTTGCACTTACAGTTGTGTTTTTATTTGATTGGTGTTTCCCCTGGTAAAATAAAACCATATTTTTTCATGATAGTCCTAGATTGTGAACTGTTAATAAAATTCGCCAAATTACGAGACTGCAATTCATGTTTACTACCTTTAATTACAGCCAACATCTGCTCAAGGGGTTTATGTAAATCATCTGGAATTAAAACCCAGTTTCCTGGTTTATTAATACTAAGTGATAAAGCCGAAATAGTTACATCAACATTACCAGTTTCTCCATATTGTTGGGCTTGACGTATATTTTGCGCTAATACTAGCCTGGGTTTTACTTTTTCCCATAAACCCGCCGATTGTAATGCTTCTTTTGCAGCAAGTCCATAAGGTGCATGATCAGGATTAGCAATAGCTATTTTTTTGAGTTCTGGCTTTACCAAATCTTTAATATCCTGAATCTTTATTTTTGCGTCTTCACGAGTCCATAAAGTAATACGCCCAATCCCATAAATTTGTTTTGTATCAGTAATAATTAAACCCTTTTTATCTAGTTCTTCAATAAATTCTTTATTAGCTGCTGCAAATATATCTACAGGCGCTCCATTTTCTATTTGTCTAGCTAACTGACCTGTAGAACCAAAGTTAAATACTATTTTATTTCCCGATTCTTTTTCAAAAGTTTTACCAATTTCCTCAAAGGCATATTTGAGATCAGAAGCCGCAGAAACATTTAATGTTACATTGGGTGAGATAGATTGAGTAACTTTTGAGTTAGAATTGATGGTTTGTGTACAAGCTATTAAAACTACAGTCAGGAAAAATGCAAGGAAAAATTTAAGGTTAAATTTCATAACTCACTAAGTAGTTTCTGGAAAACTTTATCACACAATACACTACAGTAATATTATTTGTTTTTTTTGTTACACAATGTAATTATGTCATATCTTCTTAACAAGAATTTTCTTTTTAGAAATAGTGCTATCTATCAAATATTGATATTCTTATAATTTCATTCCAGATTCGTAATTAGTAAAGTTTGTTCATTGACTAAATTATGATGTAATCTAGTTATACAAAAGATATTAACGGCGATGGAACTCGCCAAAACCGCCTTTTGAAAGGCTGATAGTTCCTACTTTTCCGACTTGCTGCGGGGGAGTAGGCTATGGCTAAAACCTAACTCCCCTGTAGAAAGTATCTGTCTACAAATCGCACTTTCAGGAGTTAGGAATGTTATTGAGTATAATTTGGATTTTATTGATGGGCTTCTTTGTGGGACAAATTGCCCGTCGGTTAGGCGCTCCACCTTTGATTGGGATGATTTTGGTGGGGATTTTGCTTGGTTCTCAAGTAGGGAATGTTATCAGCGCAGATGTGTTAAATGCTGCCGATGAGTTAAGAACTTTGGCAGTAATGATTATTCTGATGAAGGCGGGATTGGGGTTAGATAGAGAAAAACTGGCTCAACAGGGAAGTGTGGCGCTGCGTTTGGGATTTTTGCCGGCGACTACGGAAGCGATCGCCATTTGCCTCGCTTCTATGGTAATTTTTCAGTTAGACTTTCCCACTGGCTTGCTGTTAGGCTGTGTAATTGGCGCTGAATCTCCCGCTGTGATTGTTCCGGGAATGCTGAGACTAAAAAGTTTAGGTTGGGGTGTCACCAAAGGTATTCCCGACGCAATTTTAACTGGTAGCGCCTTATCTGATGTGCTGCTATTGCTAGTTTTCAGCCTCCTGCTGAGTTTTTTGGGTAAAGGAGGAGTTGAGCAAATTACTCTTTTTGGCGGATTCACTTTAACAGCTTTGCAACTGCTGCCATTACAAATTATCATGCAGATATGCTTGGGACTGTTGTTTGGTTATTTAGCTGCGCGGTTGCTGGTTTCACTCTTAACCAAACAAAACTGGACTCAAAATGCAGTTCAAGATACGATCATCGCCGCTGGGTTAGCTTTATTTCTGGTAATTGTCGCTCACGGGTTACCGTATTTTTCTGGTTATTTAGCGACAATGGCTTTAGGATTCTTCTTAATTGAGTTAGATGCACCCTTAGCTAGAAGATTGCGAAACGGGTTTGATAGTTTATGGATAGTAGCGGAGATTTTCCTATTTGTCTTGTTGGGTGCAAGTATTCAACTGCAAGTATTGTCTAAAATTTTGTTACCCGGTATTTTAATTCTGGCGATTGGTTTATTTATCGGGCGCACGGTGGGCTGGTATCTTTCGACTTTGGGTAGTAATTGGAATTGGCGCGAAAGACTGTTTTTACTACCGGGAAACTCCGCCAAAGCCACTGTACAAGCGGCTATTGGGGCCATACCCCTAGCCCAAGGTATAGCAGGAGGAGAGATCATTTTAGCGATCGCTGCCCTTTCGATTATAACCACTGCACCTTTAGGCGCTTGGGCAACTATGGCTTTTGCACCCAAATTATTAACCAGGGGAGAAGTAGATCCCACAAAGGTTACAGTTGCTACCCATACTCTGTTACTTGCAGCAGTGGATACCTCAGATTTAGCGACAGAAGTCTTGATAAAGGTAGCAGATTTAGCCCGTCGGAGTAATGGAGATGCGATCGTTTTACACGTAGTTAACACCGCAAACGAGCAAGCTATCAACCAACTACAGCAACAAGCTAAAAAGCTGCTATCAGATATTAAATATGAGTTTTTAACCGTTTCCGGCGCAGTTCCCGAAGAAATTATTCGCATTGCCCAAGAGTATCATGTCACTGCAATTGTTATGGGAAAACGCGGACATCAACCTTGGGAACAAGTGCTGATTGGTTCAGTCTCCCAAGCAGTATTAGAAGCAAGTCCCATACCTGTAATCTTGCTAGAAAACCGTGATACCAATTCTATGTGAGACTGCGCTTTATTGACGTAGGGGCAATTCATGAATTGCCCCTACAGCGCATTGGTTTGAGTAAGTATTCTTTGCATTTGCAAGAAGGGCTGACTTTAGCTACTTATAAACAGGTAAAAGCTGAACCATCTGATGATATTAAAGATGAGTAAGTAAGGTGAAAAATATTAAAATTAGCTCATATATCTTGATAACCGCTATGCTTAAGTTATATATTTGTGAAATTATCACAAATATGCTGTTTAAATATAGGAGGTTGCTATGCTCATAGAGTTTAGTATTGGTAATTACAGATCCTTTAAAGATAAAGTTACTTTTAGTATGGTGGCGGCTAATATTGTCGCTAAAGAAAAAGAACTTGATGATAACAATGTTTTTGCAGTAGATGATGAACTGAAATTACTCAAAAGTGCTGCGATTTATGGTGCTAATGCTAGTGGTAAAAGCAATCTAGCAAAAGCAATCAAATTTATGAAATGGTTTATGATTAATTCCTCTAAAGAAACACAAAGTACAGAAGAAATAGGAGTTGAGCCATTTGGGTTAAGTACAGAAACTGAGGCACAACCATCTTTTTTTGAGATTGTGTTTATATTAGATGGGAAAAAGTATAGATATGGTTTTGAAGCTACTCAAGAAAGCGTAGTTTCAGAATGGTTATTTGTTGTTCCAAAAACAAGAGAAACTCGGCTTTTTGAACGGGGTTATGATGGAAATCCTATTACATTTAATTTATCTAAAAGGTTCAAGGCTGAGGGGATTTATACAAAAACTAGGCACAATGCACTTTTTCTTTCAGTAGCGGCTCAGTTTAATGTGGAAATAGCAGAAAATATACTAGCTTGGCTCACTAGAAAACTGCAAATTGTGTCGGGCTTGCATGATAAAGGTTATTTAGATTATACAGTAAGCTGTTTAGCAGAAAATAATCTTAATAAAGAGGAAATTCTTCAGTTAATAAAGAAATTAGATTTGGGTATTAGAGAATTAAGCGTAAAGGAAACAGTAATTACTCCTGATTCTTTTCCTAAAGACATACCAGATGAATTGAAAAAACTTATTTTAAAAAGTGGATCTCATAAATCAACTACAGTTAATACTTTGCATCAAAAGTTTGATGAACAGGGTAATTATGTTTCTATAGAATTATTTGATTTAGAAGATCAAGAATCTGAAGGAACTAAAAAAATAGTTGCTATTGCTGGTCCTTTAGTAGATACTCTTAAAGATGGTAAAATTTTGATATTTGATGAATTTGATGCGAGACTTCACCCTTTGATTAGCAAAGCAATTGTTGAATTATTTAACTCAAAAGAAACAAATTCTAAAAATGCACAACTAATATTTATGACTCATGATACAAACCTGTTGAGTAATAAACTATTTCGTAGAGATCAGATTTGGTTTACTGAAAAAAATAAATATGGTGCAACAGATTTATATTCGCTGGTTGAATATAAAGTTAGAAATGATGCCTCATTTGAAAGTGACTACATCAAAGGCAGATATGGCGCTATTCCTTTTATTGGTAATTTGTAAGTATTCAGGATAGAGAATACTCCAAGTCAAGAGAATAAAGACTTTTCGAGTCAGATTTAATGATTTTGATAAAATCTTACTTCTCTCTATTCTTCATTTCCTAAGCATTCTGACTCCTGACTCCTGACTCCTGACTCCTGACTCCTGACTCCTGAATTCTTACGGTAATTTAAGTCAAATCATCGGTGAATATAATGCCTAAAAAAAGTTCGAGTGCATCATCATTTCGTGGTTATTCTGATAGAAAAGTTGAAACAAGAGAGCCAATAGACAGATTTTTAATAGTTTGTGAAGGTGCAAAAACTGAGCCAAATTACTTCGAGAGCTTTCGTGTTCCTAAAGATGTAATTGATGTGAGAGGATTCGGATATAATCCTAGTAACCTAGTAGAAAAAGCAAAAGAATTAAAAGCTCAAGGAGATTATGATCAGGTTTGGTGTGTATTTGATAGGGATGATTGGCCAAAGCAAGATTTTAATAATGCAATTGCAAGTGCTAAAAGCGCAGGATTTAAAGTTGCCTATTCTAATGAAGCCTTTGAATTATGGTATGTATTGCATTTTGAATTTCTCAATACTGGACTTCCTCGTAAAAATTATATCGCTAAATTAGATAGTTTGCTGAAAAAGAAATATACTAAAAATAGTGATACAATTTATGAGGAGTTAGAAAATCGACAATCTACGGCTATCAAACACGCTAAAAATCTTCTCAAGCAATATAACCCTTGTAATCCAGAAAGTGATAATCCTTCAACTACAGTACATCTTTTAGTTGAGGAATTAAACAGATTTATTCGATAATGCTTCACCGATAAAAGATTAATTATAATTTACTTTTCAATCATTGCAGCAAATTCTTCCAAAGCCTGAAAACTTCCCACCTGCCAACTACGTTCAACAGTATCAGGTATAATCTGAATAATATCTAAATCCTCAAAATAGGGACTTTTTTCAGATTTGATATATTTCCCATCTTTCAATAAATAAATAGCCAGTTTACCACTATCAAATATCCATAATTCGGGAACTCCGATAGCTTCATAAGCATCAAGGGTTGTTTTTGATGTGACATCAGTTTCTATCGCTAAATCTGGTGGTGGATCATTTGGTTGTAAACGCCGTTTACCTATCATTTGTTGATAATTTTGAATATAAAAACAAGCATCTGGTTCAACTCCGGCTGTACCTTGTTTTTTAAAAGTCGTAGAACCAAAAGGTTGATATTTAATTCCTTTTGCTTTCAGCAATATTTTGACAATATCAGAAATTAAATCTTTGGAAATTTCATGCTCAGGTAAAGGAACCATAATCTCTAAATTACCCTGATTATAGGCAATTCGTGAAGCTCTTTTATCTCCCAGTTCTTGTAAAATAGATTCAAATTCTGCCCAAGTAACATCGGGAATGGTAACTGTACTACCAGGTGTTAATTGCATCTGGCTAACGGGTTTGAAAATGGGAATAGCTACACTCATAGCGTTTATTATTTTTGATAAATCAAGTCTAACAAAAAGTAGGGTGGGCATTGCCCACCAAAACTTACTAAACCTAAACCTTGAACTTTTCGGTGATCCGTTTCATTGCTTCTTCCACATTTTCCCGACTATTAAATGCAGAAATGCGGAAGTAACCTTCACCCGCAGCACCAAAACCAGAACCAGGAGTTCCCACAACATTTACAGTTTCTAGTAGCTTATCGAAAAATTCCCAACTCGATAAACCATGAGGAGTTTTCACCCAAACGTAAGGTGCATTCACACCACCATAAACTGATAAACCGGCGGCTGTTAATTGCTCCCGAATGATTTTGGCATTTTCTAAATAGAAGCTTACCAAAGCTTTAATTTGTGCTTGTCCTGCTTCAGAATAAACCGCTTCCGCACCTCGTTGGACAATGTAAGAAACGCCGTTAAATTTAGTAGACTGACGACGGTTCCACAACTTCCACAATTCCACATTTGAACCATCAGCGGCTTTGGCTGTGAGTGTTTTGGGAACGACGGTTAAAGCGCAACGTGTGCCGGTGAAACCTGCATTTTTGGAGAAAGAACGAAACTCAATTGCACAATCTCTTGCACCTTCAATTTCATAAATCGAATGGGGAAGGGAAGAATCGGTGATATAAGCTTCGTAAGCAGCATCAAAAAAGATGATTGAGCCGTTGGCTTTTGCGTAATCTACCCAAGCTTTTAAGTGTTCCTTGGTGGCAGTTGCGCCAGTGGGGTTATTGGGAAAGCAGAGATAAATTAAGTCAACTTTCTGGGTGGGAATCTGTGCGGTGAAGTTGTTTTCTGCGGTGACAGGTAAATAAACTAAACCTTCAAACTCGCCTTTATCGTTGGCTACTCCAGTATTTCCCGCCATGACATTAGTATCCACGTAAACAGGATACACTGGGTCAGTTACAGCGATCGCATTATCATGGCCGAAGATTTCCAGAATATTGCCTGAGTCGCACTTGGAACCGTCGGAAATGAAGATTTCATCAGCTTCTATTGCTGCTCCCCGTGCTTGGAAATCATGAGCGGCGATTTTCTCCCGTAACCAAGCATAACCTTGTTCTGGGCCATATCCTTTGAAAGTTGAGCGATCGCCCATTTCTTCCACTGCTTTAATCATAGCTGTGCGGCAAGCCTCTGGTAAAGGTTCGGTGACATCACCAATACCCAAGCGGATGATTTTCGCATCAGGATTGGCTTGTGCAAAAGCATTTACACGGCGACCAATTTCCGGAAATAGATAACCAGCTTTTAGCTTCAGGTAGTTGTCGTTAATAGTTGCCATATTAGATATTGAAAAAAATGCACTTTTATCAGCTTATATCATGTTCACTTAATTACTTATCAAAAAAACTTAAACCATCAGTCTTAATTGTAAGTTTTTAGGACTTACGCAAGACTAACGGAAAAAACGAACCGCGAAGACGCGAAGAGCGCGTTCGCGTAGCGTGCCGAAGGCATAGGTAAGAGGTTTAACAGGTTTTTTGGGTTAGTTGCGTATATTTTTGCAAAATTGGGATGCTCCCAAAAAAAGAGGGTTTGAGAGATATTTTGCGTAAGTCCTGGTTTTTAACCGCACACGATATTAAACCTTACCAACATCTACCCCTTGGGAATATGTTGAATTTTGAATTGGTATTACTTAGACATCCCCAGTAATGGGAAAAGCAAAATCTGAAAAGATGCTGTAACTATTATTGTCGCCGCTAGTTTCTTGATCGAGAACTTCGATAACTTTGTTATATATATCTTCAGCTTGTTGAGGAGAATCACCAATACTAGTTAATCCCAACTTGCCGAATTGGGAAAGGCAACCCATAAGATGAAATACTGTACCTGTCTCGGTTCCGCTATCAAAATGTAATCTGTGATAGGCAATGATATCCATTAAATCGTTGGGTAATAATCCCCGATAGTGATCTTTTTGTAAGTTGTCTGTGGCAATGTAATATTTAGGTCGTCCTTGCTGGCTATAAAATAAGCCAGTGGATAGATCATAATTGCCATTTGTTAATAATTTCAAAGTCATAAAAGGGTGAGTTGTGCCACCTTTGCGGAGGTTAATTTCAATTGCTTGAATATCCCACTTACCATTACCTTGATCAACTGTGACAAAATCAACACCAAATCTTTCTAATGTGCCTTTTTTTGCCAGTTGTTTGCCAACTTTTAAGCCTAATTCTTGCAATTGTAATCGATAGCTGGCATCTGCGGGAAAGCGACAACCTAGATAAATTTGTCCGTCTGGTCCACCGAGAATTTGGTCATGGGTGGAGAGAATTTCTACTTCTCCAGCTGGTGTAATGCGTCCTTGCACACTGGGAGAACGCTTGATTTCTCCTTCTACAAATGCTTCAACTATTGCACCTAACTCTGGGATACGTTGAGAGAAATTCTCCCAAGTTTCTTTTGGGGCTTGGAAGCGCATAGTTGAAAAGCGATGGCTAATTGCTGCTACTCTTTCACCATGAGAACCTTGACCGGGTGCAACATCTATCAATGGACGGAGATCCAATAGTGCATTTCCTTCCCCAGAAATCCCCTCATTTAGTTTAACTACCATCCGTTTTAATGTCGGTTGACGTTCCCATAAATCAGCCGCTGCTATGGCTAAATCTGGGGAATTGCCAATTAATTCGCTACCATCTGGATGAGGAACATCGCTTTGGGCAAAAATTTGCCGACTACCACTTTTTGTCCCCCAAATCTGCAAATCTGGTGCAGCTGCATAAAGGGGAACATTTAATTGCAGTGATAATTCAGCTTCCCAAAATGTGGAATTGTAACAAGTCATAAAAGCTTTATCTAACCGTAAAGCTTGGCGAATTCGTTCTATTAAGCGAGGACGTTCTAAAATCTTTTGACTTAGAGGTTTAAGGGAAGAATCATAAGTAGAAAGTAGTAATAAGCGATTACGAGCATGGGAAAATGGAATTCCTGGCAGAAGTTGTAGATAGTAATCAATAATACTTGGATGCAGGGGAATAGAGGTAATATAAATTAACCGGGTGCGGGGATTTCGTAAGCGGATTAAAGAAAATAGCAATCTTTCTTCATAATGTTCACAACCTTCTACCTTTTGCAGTTCCCGTTGGTCGATGCTTAAAGAGGGGATAATTAAGATATCCGCTTCGCTGTTGTCAAATAGCTCACTTGTTTTCCAGCGATCACGCAAAGTTAATTGTAAATTGCGAAACTTATCAACCTGCTCTAACTCAGAAATATTTATTTTTACCATAACCCATACCCTGACTAGATCCCAATTCTGACTCACTATCTCAGGTATATCCTAAGGAAGAGTTGAGATGCTAATTTAGAGTGTATCTTTTTGTAAATTAATCAAACAAGCCCTGAGCCTAATCTCGGCTATCAGCTATTTAATCACCTATTTAAAATCTTCCCAAATATTCCCAAAACTTAGGTTTCAACTTTCAACTTCCAATTTTCAATTCTGCCTAATTACTTATACAAAACACCCGATTTATTTTTTATGGAATCTACACCTGAAGAGTGAGGAAAATTAGCGTTAATTATTTCTAGGGAACGATAAACTTTCATGTGATTTCCAATAAATTAAAAGTAGATTTTAGAGTAAATATGCCATTCCTCTAAAGTTGTGAACTTGTTTTCAGTAATTTGATGAAAATCAAGTGTGTACGTGTGAGGTTAGAGATTAAATATTCATGCATTCATGCACAATTTCCACAAATTAATGCCTTTAGCAAATATCGGAGGTCAAGAAGTCTGAATTTGCAAAAGAGTGGAAGTGAAAGCAAAACGTAGACCTTGGGTTGATTTTTCGATCCAAGGTTAATTTTTACTGATTAGGGAACACCAAAAAATCAATTACCGAAAAATCGTAGGGTGGGTTAGGACGTTAGTCCGTAACCCACCATAAATATAGAGGAGAAGGGGAAAATTTCTAGTTTATATCTAGTTTATATTTTTATCCCCATCTCTTTAACGATCTATTTAATTAGAGGGATGAATGGATTTTTAATGCCTGTTAATTTATCAATGTCAATAGTTATATGTAATAACTACGTTTATGGTATCCTTAACACCATTGCATGGTACAGAACTCGTAGATTGTGCGAGAGCCAATGCCAATCTGGGAATAGAAACTGCGGCTTATCAATGTGGCTATGGCGATAATCTAAAAACATTTGCTCAAGAATTACGCCAAGCTTGTGAGAAAATGAATTTAAAAGTTAAAGAACTCAATGAACTGATTACCGACCAGGACATGATCTTAAAATTGGGTACTGGAGAAATTATTGCTCCTGATACGGCATCAGAACTCTAAAAATTAAAAATTGAAAATTGAAAATTGAAAATTGAAAATTGAAGACAGTTGGAGTTGGGGTAAGTGTCCCCGACTCAACTGAGACTAAGTGTAGACATAGGGGTTTTTAACCCTTGAATTGACGATAAATATTTGCAATTTGGGAAAAATACCCCAATCAAGAAAATTTGGGCAAAAATCCCAATATTTTTTTAGCATTTGGTGTCAGTAGTGTGCGTCGATAACTATCCGCCGCTTTTTTAATCGCTTCTGCTTGAGTTGGGTAAGGATGAATCACACTACTGAGTTTGCTAAGACCGATTTTATTGACCATGGCGGTGGTTATTTCCGAAATCATTTCCCCCGCATGACTAGCGACAATAGTTGCACCGAGAATTTGATCTGAACCCGTTTTGTGGTGGATTTTCAGAAATCCTGATTCTTCACTATCTGCGATCGCACGATCTACACTACTAAAAGGAATCTTAATAGTCGTGATCTCAATACCCATTTTTTCCGCCTCCTCTGCATACATCCCCACATGGGCAATTTCCGGGTCAGTATATGTTACCCAAGGCATCACCAGCTTACTGAGTTGAGCGCGTCCCACACCAAAGGGAGAAAATAGGGTATTTTTAATCACAATTCGCGCCGCAGCATCTGCTGCATGGGTAAATTTCCAATCCATGCAGATATCGCCAGCCGCATAAATTTTAGAATTTGTTGTTTGCAAATAATCATTTACTTTCACACCTTGGTGTTTGTCATACTCCACACCCACCTTTTCTAAATTCAAACCTTCTACATTTGGCGCACGTCCAGCACCTACTAAAATCTCATTGACAGTAACAGAATCTCGATGTCCATTCACAGCAAAATAAAGCCGTTTTCCTTCCGTAACTGTCACCACTTCTTCTATCTGACAATTCAGCACTAAGCGAATACCTTCAGCAATCAAAACCTGTTGCAAAATTGCTGCTGCTTCGCCATCTTCTTTATTTAAAATGTGAGAACCACTATGAAATAATGTCACTTCACAACCCAAGCGGCGGAAGGTCTGTGCCAATTCGCAGCCAATCGGTCCGCCACCAATTACGGCTAATCGTTCTGGTTTTTGAATTAGGGAAAAAACTGTTTCATTAGTTAGATAACCCGCTGTTTCTATGCCGCTAATTGCAGGTTTAACGGCTCTTGCACCAGTAGCAATTACAGCTTTTTTAAACTTAAGAGTTTGGTCATCAACCTCCACAGTATTGTTACTCGCAAACCTACCTGCACCGAAAAAGACATCAACACCTAAATTTTTAAACCGTGCGGCTGAATCATGATGACTAATACTAGACCTAATTCGCCGCATTCTTCCCATAACTGTAGCAAAATCAATCTCAATATGTTGGGGAATATTAATTCCTAAATCCTTAGATTTCCACATTTCACCAACTGTACGAGAAGACCGAATTAAAGATTTAGATGGTATGCAACCGACATTTAAGCAATCTCCACCCATGAGATTCTTTTCAATTAATGCTATTTTTAAACCCAAATCTAAACCCGCAGCACCCGCAGCCACAACTAATCCGGCTGTACCTGCACCAATTACTACCAAATCATAATTATCAGCAGGTTGAGGATTAACCCAATTTGATGGATGAACATTAGCAACCAAATTTTGATTATACTCATCCATTGGCAAAACTGTAACTCTCTCAAATTCTGTATTAGACATTATGTATTACCTCTAAAGGGTGAAGTATAAACTATGTTTTTGATTCTAGTCTTCAGTTAATCTGTTATCTTTACCATGAATATACCCTCAGCAATATTTTGTCAGTTTTGTATTTAACAATTCCCATATAAACTAATAAAATCGTAAGGATTCAGGATACAGAATGTTTGATAGCAGGGAACTCTTAACATGGAACAGAAGAGAAAATATTCTTCATCCTTCTTTCTTTCTTTCTAACTCCTGACTCCTGTACGGGCGTATTGCAATACGCCCCTACTGACTCCTGAATTCTTACATAAAATCTATAAAACTTCTTCCTCTAAAGCTTTTTTGGCCACACTGGTAACATAAATGGTGACAGCCAATGTGGCTATAAAACCCACAATTTTGATAACCCATGTGAGAGTCATATTTGTAGGTTGGGCTTCTGTGCCAATGAATGCGATGTTTCCAGCGAAGGAACCAATGTAAACATACATAATTGTTCCCGGAATCATGCCGACAGAACCGAGAAAATAGTCTTTGAAAGAAACTCCTGTAATTCCCAAGGCGTAATTTAATAAGTTGAAAGGAAATAGCGGCGAAAGTCGTGTTAAAAAGACAATTTTGAAACCTTTCTTACTCACGGCTTTGTCAATAGCAGCAAATTGCTTGTTATCTGCAATCTTTTTGTCCACCCAATTTCTAGCTATATAACGTCCTATTAAAAATGCTGCTATAGCACCGATAGTTGCACCAATAAACACATAAACAGAACCCCAAAATACACCAAAAACCACACCAGCGCCTAAAGTGAGAATTGCAGCTGGTAAAAAAGCAATTGTAGCAATAATATAGATGCCAATAAAAGCTATGGCTCCTATTGTACCCAGGCTATCAATCCAATATAATGCATTTTTTATAATTTCTGTAAGATTAAAATCAGATGAATGAATAGATGCTTGTAATAAAAGTTGAATATTCATAAGCATAAAAATTTAGATGTATTTAATTAGGTGAAATTTAATCGTAATTAGGGAATTTTGAACGATTAATAATTACTATCTTAGTGCGAAATACCTAAAATTAACCTAAATTTTTATTACCGATACCAACTGCGAATTCGCTCTGGTGAAACACCGAGTAAATATGTAAGGATAATGATTTGATTAAGTATAGTAATTGTGAGAATGCCTTTTTGCAGCCATTTACGTGGAGATGTGATTACAGGTACAGAAACAATGGCAATTTTACCCAAGCGTTTTAGCCGTCGGATAAGTTCAAAGTCTTCCATAATCGGCAATTCAGGAAAATTACCAATTTGCTCAAATGTGGCTTTAGTTAAAAAAATAGCTTGGTCGCCGTAGGGTAGTTGCCAAAGATGCGATCGCCATTTCACTCCCCATTCTACCAAACGCAATCCCCCATGCGGTGCATCTATCCGTAAACCAAAAGCACCAGCTACAACTCTAGGCTTTTGTAATGTAGTGCGAATCATTACATCAAAACCATTGGGTAAACGAGTATCTGCATGGAGAAACAAAACAATTTCTCCACTAGCAATTGCTGCACCACTATTCATTTGTACAGCACGACTCGGAGGAGATGAGATAACCGTTATACCTAATGATTGAACTATTTTCTGTGTATTATCCTTGGAACCGCCATCAACTACAATGATTTCTACATTAGTGCTGGGTTGAATACTAGCTAATGTTTCTTTGATATTACTCGCTTCATTAAGTGTGGGAATAATAATAGAAATTCTGTCCGTGGTGATATTTTGATTCACGATGTTTAAATTGTATAAAATGAATGCGGTTAATAATGAATCTTCAGTAAAATCAGGACGCACTTATGTAGTCATATCTAAAAGTTTATATGAAGAGGTGATCATGAAAATTTTGATATTAACTGACGAGAAATTGGTAATGAAACACCAACCGACTAAGAACTGGTTTTTAGCAGGGTTGTTAATTGCCTTCCTAGCTTATCAACTCTGTTCTTATGTGTATAAAGTATTTTTTATACCAGGTTCCCTAACTCAACAAAATGCACATTTAATTTACGGTACATTTCTGATTTTTTTAATTGCTGTAGCCAGTTCTGAAGTCACGACTCCTGTAGTGACTTGTAGTTTCGACAAAAGCATGAGTCAGGTAGTTATAGAATACAAAAGTTTAGGTAGTAGCACAGTTATAAAGTACTCATTCGCAGATATTCAGCGTGCTGATATCGAACAATATCAGGAACGCTGGGGTCAAGTTGGTCGTCCTGTGCTGATTTTGAAATCTCTAAAAACTATTCCCATTCATACCGACTATATCAAAGCCCAAAATATTCGACATGATATCTACACTATCAATAAATTTATCAGGCAATGTCTGGGGGAAGAAAACTTTCAAGGTTGAGACTGATATCATGTTCGCTTAATTACTTATCAAACAAAGTCCCCGTGTCCCCGTGTCCCCTTCAATCTGATATTTTTCCTTCCTTAACCCTAAAGAAGCGCTAAAATCGATCCAGCCTTTGTATTTTCGTGGTTTTGTCCCAGATAAATCAGAGTGCGGTTCACTGCATAAATCCTCATTGTCAACGTCCTTACCCCCAACCTTGGGGAAACAAATTTTGTAACAGTTGTGGCGCACCGCTACAGTTGTTAGACCGTTATCACCCACTTGAACCGCTGGGTTCGGGAGGATTTGCTCAAATTTACACTGTTTGGGATGAAAAGACCCAGACAGAAAAAGTGCTGAAAGTCTTGGTGGAAGATTCCCCCAAGGCGCTGGAATTGTTTATCCAAGAAGCGGAAGTTTTAAGTAATTTCCGTCATCCTGGTGTCCCCAAAGTTGATGCTGACGGGTATTTTCAAATCAATTTGACTAGTCCTAAACCGCACCAGTTGGCTTGTCTGGTGATGGAAAAAATTCATGGGGAAAATTTAGAAGAAATCCGCAGAAATTATCCTCAAGGATGTCCAGAGGATTTGGTGCTAAATTGGTTCGCCCAAGCGGTAAAGATTTTGCAGGAACTGCACAAACGCCAAATTATTCACCGAGACATCAAACCTTCTAATTTAATGCTACGTCACCCTTCGCCAACTGCACCTCTTCAGGCGGAACAATTGGTGTTGATTGATTTTGGCGGGGCTAAACAATTTAGTGGGGCGATATTGCGATCGCACATCCCTTCGACGCGGTTATTTTCTTCTGGTTATAGTCCACCAGAACAAGTGATTGGCGGTAATGTTGGGCCTGCTGCGGATTTTTATGCCTTGGGAAGGACGATAATTGAATTACTGACAGGTAGATATCCCCAGGATTTAGAAGATCCCATGACTGGGGAGTTACGCTGGCGCAATCGATGCAATATTAACCCCCGTCTGGCCGACTTATTAGATGAAATGGTACAGAAGGAAGTGCGATCGCGTCCCGCCCATGCAGGTATTATTCAAAAACGGTTACTGAAAATTGTCCCCGCTGGATCACAACCAGGATTCTTGACCCGACTAGGAAAATCTCTCCGCCAAACAGTTACCAAATTTACCCAAACTGTAAGTAATACTACAGCATTCACGATTAGGACGATATTTAAATTCTTACTAGCTTGTCTAGCAACAATTTGGGCGATGATTTTGGGTACTATCGGCGCTATGTTAGGTACAATCGTCGGTTTTATTTTGGCTTATCAGACAAAATTAGGCGCTGGGGTTGTGGAATTCATCTCCCGTCAACTAGCCGAACTCATCCAAAATTATCAGCCTGTTTCAGCCCCAGAAATTTTAGTATTTGCTGTTGCTGGTTTTGGAACCGCTTGGGGACTCACCCTATCTGGGAGTTTTGGTCAAAAGCGACGATTTTTAGTAGCATCATTTATGGGTTTAATTGGTTATAGTACGGGCTGGATAATTTGGCAATTTATCAAACCACATAATAGCGCTGAGGGTTTGGTAGCATGGATTTTGGTATCAGTTTCCTTACTCACCTTGGGTTTAGGTCTTCGCACCCATTACCTAGCTTACGCTTTTCTAGCTTCCTTTGGCAGTGCAAACATCCTCGCAGCCTTGATTAATTTAGGAGTTCCAGTGCCTATTTTCCATTTTTCCAGTCAACCAAGCTGGGTTGAATTATTCCTACCCATAGTTTTTTTTAGTTTAATGGGTGTTTTGATAAGTTTGTGCTTAGGGTTGAGTTACTACCTCATTGTTCCTTGCTTGCGTTGGTTAGGGTGGCGATAATTGTTATATTCTGTTCGGTTAAAGACTTAAAACCCACATTGAGGAGACTAAAGTATCTGATATCATGTCCAGTTGTTCGCGTAGCGTCTCGTCAGAGATATACTTATCATTTAGACTGACGCGGAGAATGAGGGAGGCGGGGACGCGGAGAATTTTTTTGACAAGTGATTAGGCGGACATGATATGAAATCAAATCTAATAAAAAAGATAATCAAAGTGTATTCATTTAATCTGCTATTATCTACAAATCACAGCGCAGATAGCAATCGTGATCATATCGATTAATTTATGTAATTTGCTACGTTCGATTCTTGGCTCTAATATTGCTGAATGCTTAGAAGATATTTCACAACTTAGATAGGACTGCTGTACTTTAATAAAGAGTGGGAAAATATGTTATCAAAATTAGCAATCGTTACAGGTGGAACTCGCGGAATTGGTTGGGGTATATCGCAGCAACTAGCCAAGAACGGACATAACCTTATACTTGGCTTTAATGCCAATGAAGAGGCTGCATTAACTGCAAAAGCTACTCTTGAATCTACCTATGAGATAAAAGTTGACATTGTTAAAGGTGATGTAGCTCAAGAGTCTACTATTGACAGAATATTCCAATCTGTGGAAGATAATTTTGAAGGCAAGCTGACAGCCTTTGTTCATAATGCTGGACTCTATGTTGGGGTGACAACATCTGCTGAATCAAAAGAGGCAAATTTAGCTGGCAATCTTCACACTCAGTTATTGGGTAATGGTAGTTTTACTAGCTTTGAGCAGTATGACTATTATCAGAATGTTTATCCTAAGTGCTTCATTAGATGTGTGGAAAAAGCACTTAATTACATGGAGAATGAAAACGGTTATATAGTAGCAATATCTTCTCCTGGATGTAATAGTAGCCAAAAGCCACAGTTGCCATATGCAATGCCAGGACAAGCTAAGGCGGTTGTGGAGTTTTTAACAAGATACTACGCCAAGACATTAGCACCACGACGAATTACAGTCAATGTAGTTATTCCTGGTTATATTAAGACCGAAGCCTGGAATTTTGCCACCTCTAAATGGGGTGGAGTAGAGAGTGATACTATAAAAAATACAATCAAAAATACACCAATGCAACGTTGGGCATCACCGATAGAGATAGGTGAGGTAGTAGCATTTTTATGCTCTCCTAAAGCAGCATTTATTACTGGAGTAGCACTACCTGTTGATGGTGGACTACATCTGAGTTAAGAAAATACTACAAAACCATGTAATTTCACATGATCCTGAATCACTCTAAACGGTATACCCGCGTTACTCATCTGGGTTAAAGCGGTACGCTAGAAGCTGTGGGTACTAACTCCTGTGGTGCAACTTTACATTAAATTGGTATTACAGCCGCTTCTAACATTTTGATTGTTCCATTCTCAGCATCTATTTCTACTTCTACACCCATTGGGACTGTAAATTTATCTTGAATATGACCAATCATCGAACCATACCAAGCGGGAATATCTAAAGGCTGAATGTGCTGTTTTAATATTTGCATTAATGTAAATGATGGTTCATCTCCCAATTGACAATTAGTACATTGTGCAAAAATAAAGCCCGTAATTTGCTGTAAAATACCTGCATTTTTTAATTGCGTCAGCATTCGGTCTATGCGATAAATATCTTCGCCAATATCTTCCAGAAATAAAATACTTTTTCGCCAAGATGGTAAATAAGCTGAACCTACCATTGCTGCTATGACTGACAAGTTCCCACCAACAATTTTACCCCTGGCTTTTCCCGGTGCAATTACTTCTATTTTCCCGGCGCTATTTTGGTTATTTTCCATGATTACAGTTTCGGCATTAAATAATATTCTTTTAAAATAATCAACTGTAAATTGATTCCAAGTTGATGTGGCAACTGCCCCATGAAAAGTAATTAATTGACTGCGAGCATTAATAGCTAATAATAAAGAAGTAATATCACTATATCCCATAATAATTTTGGGATGAGAACGGATTAGAGGATAATTAAGTAAAGGTAAAATCCGATTACAGCCCCAACCGCCACGCATGGCAATAATGGCTTTTACCGATTTATCTGCAAACATTGTATTAATATCTTGGGCGCGGTCTGCATCTTTTCCGGCTAAATATCCGTCTCTATCTAAAATATGTACGCCTGTTTTTACTTGCAGTCCTAAGTTTATAAAAGTTTGTTTTGCATCTTCTATATCTTTAGCTTCAACAATACCTGCCGGGGAAATTAATCCTACAGTATCGCCAATTTGTAAACATGGCGGTTTGATAATTATGTTTGGTGAAAGTGCATTTTTGGCAATAGCCGGAGGGATTGTAGCTGCTAAAGTACTTACTCCCAAAGTGGTGATAAATTGACGACGGTTGATGTTCATGGAGAATATAATTTTAATATTTACTCTTGTCTTTCCCGACATCCAGATTAAATAATTCGTAATAGTGCCTTCTTTCCTGTTCCCTGTTCCCTGATAATTTTGTAATTTATTGATAACAGAATACCACTACAGAGATAAAGTAAAAGGTACAGAATTCAGAGTATCTACAAATGGCACTAAAACGCTTTATCATCGAAATGGGAATGGGCATAGACCAGCACGGACAGGAACCGACTGTAGCCGCAGCGAGGGCGGTCAGAAATGCGATCGCTCACAATGCCTTACTTGGTATTATGGAAATAGCCGGGTTAAAAGACCCAAATGACATGATTGTGGAAGTCAAGGTAGCAGTACCCTACCCCGAACAAGTCCGAGAAGCAGAGGTATTAGCTGTTCTTCCCTTTGGTCGTAAATCTCTCACCGTAGAAACTGGAGGAATGGTAGTTGATGGTTTAGCAATACCTTCTCTCAACGATAAAAATGACGAAATGTTGATAGCAGTTGCAGCGGTTACAGTTTTAGTGGAAGTAGCATAATTACCTGACAAGTTCCTAAGTCAGTGGACGTTAAAAAATATAATATAAACCTAACCCCCCAACCCCCTTCCCTGGTAGGGAAGGGGGAGTCAAAGCCTCTCCCCTGGTAGGGGAGAGGTTTGGAGAGAGGTTTTATATTTAATTGTGCCAAGCTACTTAATTAGCTAATTATTAGGTCAGTAAAGCTGACCTTTATTTTCTGCGCTAAACTAGATTTGTGGGCATCATCTCTGGCAGTAAATTCAATCAACCAACTATTTTCTTCATCACTTCAGTTACAATGCCTCCAGAGCCTAAGAAATCACTCGAAATTCAAGATATCATCGGACTGAAACCGCAACACTTTGCTGATCTAATCAGAACTGCACAATTAGTTTTTGATCCCACTGCGGGAGTTACTGGTAGAAATTTCACAGTTAACTGGCAAGAGCTTGGTATTCCTAGTAATGTATTAGATAATCTCAGAATACTTGGTCAGGAATATCAGTATGATTCTCCTCATCTTCCCCCTGAAGTTGTCTGGAGTCAGTTAACACCAGAAACTCGCATTTGGTTCATTGAAAATAAAGATACCTTGTGGCGGTTTGAAGAATTTTTTCCTGCACTTGACGAAGATTAAAAAGCGGAACTGTTCTCAGCAATACAGTTTGAAAAGAGGATGCAATATATTTGTATCCTCTTTTCTATTTTCAGCATTTTACTGAATTATATTCTAGGCTATATTTATACTTATTTTCAACGATTGATGATTTTTGGATCTCAACCCGGAACATAGCTAAAATTGAGGGAATTAAATACTAATATCTAACAGGAAGATAATGCAGATGAGAATTTGGGCTGCTAGGCTTTTTCTAACTTCTTTTTGGTTGATATTGGGCGCTATAACTGCGGATTTAAATAATTCTAGTATTGTTTTAGCGGAAGCACCCCTAGAATATTCTCAGTCAATTAATCGTAAAAAGATTACCGTTACTAAATCGGAGTTTGGGGTAAGGATAGTTGATGCTGAGGGTAAAGTTAATTTTTTCCCTACAACTAAAGTACCCTTAAAGAAAGGTGATGCCTATGGTTGGCAGATTAAACTTCCGAACTATCGAGGTAAAGTGAAATGGCGCGAAGTTCTACGTTTACCCAAAGCACCGGAAACTTGGACTACACAGGAATCTGAGAATTTTTCTATATCATCTGACGGAACTACAGCCATTACCAAGCGCACAGAAACACCTGTAAATGGTGTGATTAAAAATTTTTGGAAGATTGCTCCTGGTGATCCTCTTGGTAAACATAAAATAGAGGTATATGTCGAGGAACGTCTAATTGCAACTTTTGAGTTTGAAGTAGTAGAGTTTTAGTAGATTTTTATTGAGACAAACCTAATATCAGAAAAGTCCAAATATTTTGGATTGACCACTTTTTTTACCGAGCTTGGGGACAAGGGATTTGAGATTTGGGAATTTGTTTGTCCCAAACCTTCTCCGTGTCCCCGTGTTTCTTGTTTACTCTTCCTCTAATTCGACTTCTTCCTCTTCTTCTTCTTCGTTGACCTTAGCTACAGAGTTAGCAGAAACCACCGCCCCCTTGTCTAATTTTTCACGAACTTGCTCTTCAACTTTGCTGGCAAATTCTGGCTTTTCTTCTAGATATTTGATAGCGTTATCTCGACCTTGAGAAATGTTTTCACCGTTGTAGCTGTACCAAGCACCTTTACGGAGGAGGATGCCTGTTTCTTCTGCTAAGTCAACCAGACAACCCAGGGTAGAAACTCCTTTACCAAAAATGATGTCAAATTCGGCAATTCTAAAAGGTGGTGCTACTTTATTTTTTGCAACTTTGACTTTCACCCGATTACCAAATTCATCTGTGCCTTTTTTCAAGGTTTGAATCCGGCGAATATCGAGACGTACTGAGGCGTAAAACTTCAATGCGTTACCACCTGTTGTGGTTTCAGGGCTACCGTAAGTAACACCAATTTTTTGTCGCAACTGGTTGATAAAAATGACTGTGCAACCAGATTTACCAATGTTGCCAGTAATTTTACGCAGAGCTTGGCTCATTAACCGGGCTTGTAGACCAACGTGGATATCACCCATATCGCCTTCTATTTCGGCGCGGGGTACTAGTGCGGCTACGGAGTCTATAACTACAATATCAACTGCGGCAGAGCGCACCAACTGATCGACTATTTCTAAAGCTGATTCGCCAGTGTCCGGTTGGGAAACTAACAAATTTTCTATATCTACACCCAATGCAGCAGCGTAAGTAGGATCAAGGGCGTGTTCAGCATCAACAAAGGCAGCGATACCGCCATTTTTCTGCACTTCGGCCAGGGCGTGTAGGGCTACTGTGGTTTTACCAGAACTTTCTGGACCATATATCTCTATTACGCGCCCTTTGGGTAAACCGCCACCCAATGCTAAATCTAAGGTCAGCGCCCCTGTGGAAATAGTCTCTACACGCATTCGGGTAGCATCACCCAGGCGCATGATTGCTCCTTTTCCAAAACTGCGCTCAATCTGGTTGAGTACCATATTCAGCGCTTTTTGCTTGCCTGCATTCTCAGTGTTGATTGCCATTAGAGCCTCTAAATATATGGATTTATGGATTGTTGCGTTGGGAGTTTCAGTAGAACAGATATACTATTTTAGCTGGAAAATGTGAAAATAGAACTTTTCCAAAAAGATTGTGAGAAGATCGTAACGCGATCGCGCCATGATTAGGGTAATTGAACTGGAAAATTTTGGAAAGAGGGTGATTTTTTTAACGCAGAGGAACGCGGAGGGAAGCGCGGAGGGACGCGGAGGTGTTGAATAAAAATTTGTGATCCTCGTATTGATGCTAAATTATTAAAATTTGACTTTTAACAAACCATGACAGGAACGAGTTACGCGGCACAGCACAAGCCCAACCAGTTGATTTACGGTTATGGGCAAACGGCAGTGATTACAGGATGGACGGTGAAGCAAGCGATCGCAAAACACCTACAACCATCAGAGTACGCTGTAATTGGGCAGTTGTATTCACCCACTAGGGGTATAAATTTACTAATTCGCAATTTGTTGCTAAATCCTCATGTTCGTCATTTAGTAATTCTCAACGCTACCAAAGAAGATAAAAATGCAGGTGCTTGTCAATGCTTGCTCGACTTTTTTCACAATGGTGTTGAAGAAAATTTAAGTGACGCTGGGCGTAAATCTTGGATAGTTATTTCTCCGATTCCTGGTTATATTGATATTGATATTGATATAAATGCTTTAGAAAAACTCAGACTTGCTATAGAAGTTCAAGCAGCCAAATCAATTACTGAAGCAGTTGCACAAATTAAGCATTACGCCCAAAAAGAAATAATTGCTCCTTGGGGTGTTCCTTTAGAATTTCCTATGGCTACCGTTGAACCCACAGTTTTACCTGGTTCACGCTATGGACACAGAATTGAAGGTAAAACCATAGCCGAAACTTGGGTAAAAATCATTCATCGCATTAAAACAACTGGAACAATTAGACCAACTGGTTATGATGGCAAATGGCAAGAATTAATAGATTTAATGGCAGTTGTCACCGATGAACCTGATGATTTTTATTTTCCAGAACCGAATTATTTACCAATTGATAGAAGTTTTTTAGAAGAATATATTTCGCAAATTTTAGATGATGCACCGAATCGAGAAGGTGTGAAATATACTTATGGGCAACGTTTACGTTCTTGGTTTGGACGTGATCAAATTCAACAAGTAATTGATAAACTAGTAAATGATATTGATTCCGCAAGAGCAGTAATGTCTTTATGGGATGCTAGTCATGATGCTAATGATAGTCCACCTTGCCTAAATCATATTTGGGTAAGAATTGTTGATAATGAATTATCTTTAACAGCAACTTTCCGTAGTAATGATATGTTCTCTGCATGGCCTGCAAATGCTATGGGATTGCGGGAGTTACAACGACATATTTTTGATGCTATTACTCAAAAATCTAATCATGCTTTAAAAATGGGTTCATTAATTACCATTAGTCAAAGCGCCCATATTTATGATGACTGTTTTGAAAATACTGAAAATGTAATTACATCCCAATATACAAAAATTTGTCAACAAAGAGATTATGCAGATCCTGCGGGTAGTTTTATTATTTATATCCAGGATGGCATTATTATTGTGGAACATATGACTCCTGGTTCTGGAGAAGTAGTTAATTGTTATTCTGGTAAATCTGCAAGTCAACTTTCTCGGCAAATAGTAGCAGATTGTCCTGGTTTGCAAGTCGAACACGCGATTTACTTGGGTGGGGAGTTGCAAAAAGCGGAAATTGCTTTATCGAGTAAGCAAGAGTTTATTTATGAGCAAGATAAACCTTTGAAAATTAAGACAACTTTATACTTATCAAATGTATAAATTTGTCCGGTTGCAATCAATAATAGTATAGCAATTGAATTGATAATAGTTATAGAATTTGATCTTTAGCTTTTAAACAGACTGCAAATATTCTAACAATAATAACCGCAAATAATCCAACATTCTAATATAATCCTTCATCTGTTCATACTTGCCATTACTGTTAAAGTAAAATTCCCCAATTTGGTTGATACTAAAAACTCGCATTGCTTGTAATTGAGAAATTACCTGCTCCTTATTAACTATTTGACCTGTAGCTGCAATTTGACTGGCATAACCTCTCAAATTTACTGTTAAAAGTTCAATTTCTTCTAATAGTGAAAACTCTTCATTTTCTGGTGGAAACTTAGTAGCAATTTCTTTTCTTTCGCTGCGGGTGTTTTGATATGCGTTTGTCAATTGTGATAATAATTGAGCAATATTTCTCTTTGTCAATTCCTGCTCATTTAAAATTGCTTCAGTCATCGTTAACTCCATAAGTAACTATCTTTTCGCTACCATATTTGTCTGGTCTGACAATCAGATATTCATTACCTTTCCGATATACTGCTGAACTATCTCCACGATATCCAGTTTTTGGAACTCTGATTGCTCCTTTTTTATTAAAGTTATGAGCTTTCCGTAAATATTTTAAAGGGTCAATATCTTTTCTAGCTACATGGTCTAATATACTCTGAGCAACACTGCTATAAGTAGCAGCATCCCACTCGGTCATATATTTTTCAATCTCAGCCGCCTCTGTTAAATTATACCCTTCTAATAGTTGTATCAAAAATGGGTCTGAGATTGGTTCTTCTGACATGATTATCTAATTGGACACTTATAAAACTTAAGTGATAGCTATTGCGATTCTCAAAACATAATTATCAAGTTGTTTTATTGAGAAAACAGCTTTTTCACAAGTATTGGACTATACGCGAGCAAGAGTCACAATTTCCATCTGATCTTGATATTTACCCTGACGAGCTTCGTAACTAATAGCGCAAGGTTCCCCTTCTAAAAATAGTAATTGCACCACACCTTCATCAGCATAAATGCGACAGTCAGCACTGGAAGAATTGGAAAATTCCAAAGTGAGATGACCTCGCCATGCAGCTTCCGCAGGAGTTAGATTTGCTATTATACCGCAATTATGCACAAAAACTCCTGCTTCTAGGGCAAAATTACCTGCTTCAGGAACTGTTAGACAATAAACATCATGAATCCCAGGTACATCTTTGACAGATACAACTTTGTAATTCTGGAGAGATTTACTTGGCGATAGACCTCTAAATGCTTGTATAACTTCAGGAAATCGCCTAAACACAGAGCGATCGCAATCCAGTAATCGAGCAGCCCCACGAATAGAACCAGTTTGATCTAAGGCCGAGCGCACTACATCAGCTGTGATTTCATGGCGAGTTTTTGACTCATCAGCCAATCTTTTCATCAGTTCTGATTGCTGAGAACGTCTAGTTCCATCGTCTTTTGCCCAGGCTTGTCTGCTTAGTTGTCCAGTTAGAGCCACCGCTGTTGGATTTTTGTAATACTCAATCATTGCCTCACGATGTGCTTGCCTAGTAGCATCAGAGCAATTTCTTCTACCTTCAATTACTTTTTGACGTATTTCTGTATATTGGGGGTCATGCCAGAAATTCAAAGCTTTCTGCTGTTGCTGCTGAGAAAACATTGCATTCCATTCTGGATTTTGTTTTAGTCTGCCAATAGCTTCTCGGATAGATTCCCCATGTTCATCAGGATCAAACTCATCACCGTAGTTTTCACTGTTGTGTAATCGGATATGCGCCGAAGCATCCATCCTTATGATATTCCAGGGGTTGTTATTCAAGCGATTAAAGTCAATATGATGACGGTGAGTGCTAGGGGTATCTTCGTAAATACCACAATGCAAGTTCCATTCATCACTGAGTCTATGAGTAGGATAAAGATGTCCGTTAAGTGGCTGATATACCATCTCATAACCACGAGCCAATTGACGGTACAAAGGCATTAATGAATCCTGTGGTTTTAGAGTATGCGCCTCAACCATTCGACCATCTCTGGTCATAAATAGATGATCAGGTGTACAAAATATTGATTGGTCATTGTCTAAAGTAACTTCTAATAAAGAATCTCGACCAATGTATCTTGGACTCTCAAGAAGAGTGACTATCACTCTTCCGTGTTGGCCAATACTGTAGCCCCAGAATTTTTCACCGTTTTCAGCGCGTTCAGCCATTTCCTCTAATGTGGGAGATGTCCCATCAACTAGTGCTACGCGAGTGTCTCCACGAAAACATCTAGCATAAGTTGATTTACCAATACAAATAACTGTTATATTTTCTGGAACCGCCAGTTTTTCTAAAGCAACTCCCAGTCCATAGGAATGAGCAGGCAAGATAAAATAACTACCACTACTATCTGTGTGTAGTGCTGTTGGTTCTAAATTTTGAGGATTAAAGTTTTTGGGATCTACGACAGTTCCGGGAATGTGGCGAAAAATCCGAAACTCAGCTGAGGAAAGGCGGATATCATAGCCATAGGAAGATAAACCATAGCTGATTACAGGTTGAACTGCTACAGATGCGTCTTTTTGCACTTTTCGGACTAATGTTGGTTCAAAAGGCGAAATTAGCCCCTTTTGAGCCATTTCAGTAATCCAAATATCGTTTTTAATCACAAGTTCACGGGTAATTCAAATCGAATTAATAGAATATCGTAAATTGGTATCTTCTTTCAGGTTAACAACTAGAGATCATATTTCAATACAACAATACGCTTTTATACTTATTAGGATAAAAATATCTAAAGCACACACCAAAAGAATTAACGGACATATCCGCACTTATCTGATGTAATGCATCAAAAATAACCCTCAATTAGCAAATTCAGTATATTATTACTTATAACCTGGAAGGTTTATATTGAGTTAAAACGAGCGCGGCAGGGTTCGAACCTGCGACCGATTGCTTAGAAGGCAATTGCTCTATCCACTGAGCTACGCGCCCAAGACTGAATGTCTGGCTTCTCAAAAAGTCATCATACACCATTATATCAATTCTTCCTAGCTATAAGCAAGAGAAAATTGAAAATTCCAGAATATCAAAACTAAAATCCAAGTCACTAGTGAGTCGATGTACACTAAAAACGAAATAGATGGGATATTCAGATATATTGTGATGTCAAGGGGGAATTTGCCCATGAAAGCTGATGCCCTATAGGGCGTATGCTGGTAAAGCGTTTGGCAAATGCCTAATTATCCCCCAAAATAAACTAAATAATTATACTTTTGGCAACCTTGCCCAAGTCCATGACAGATCCCTTATCAAAACAGCCCCTGTGAGGAGTTATTTGCTAGTGCCATGTTTATTCTCAAACGCCAGGATGTTGAAATATCAAGTATTCAGCACCCAACGCGGGATCAGCAGGTGCCGATCCTCCATTATCAGGGGCAAACCTTTCGCCTGATAAGTATCTTCAAAGCTAGTCAAGAGATCGAAGCTAAAGCTTTATGGAGATCTCTCACCGACAATCGTGGCAAAGCTTGTGTGTTGCTTGAAGAACCAGAGCGCTATAGTGTCTGGGGAAAAGTCCGCTTAGAACAGCTAGATAATGACACAGGCAACCATAGCAACACTGAGATTTTGACCTTAGCTAGTATCTTATTACTACAAGCCGTTTATCTAGACATTGAGGATTTATTAGGTAATCGGCAAGCCAGTTTATTTGAAAAAGATGTAACAGGGATATTACAGCAAAAGCAATTTCCCCAAATATCTTCCTCAGAGTCAGTTAAATCATTACTAACTGTTGAGCCTTCACAAATGAGCAAATTGCCTCCTTGGCAAGAAACTCATGTGATTATTCTCCTGGAAGAACTCCATCGACTAGGAAAAACATATTTTGGTGATACTAATTTTGCCCGTCAATTAAAGGATCGGTTACAGGATATGCCAGAAGAAGAGCAATTGGTGTTTATCGGTTGGTTAAGTCAATCTCCACTAGGTAAACTTTGGCAGTAGCATGGATATTATTTGCTCACGAATCGTCCATTAGCACTTGCTTTCGGTGTTAAATTGTGTAATTCCTGATTGGTCAACTCCTGACCAGATGATCAATTGTGCTAAAAATACTGCTACAGTGCATTTACCTAGTTGAGACCTATGAGTAACTCTTACAACAATTCATACCGTTCTAAGTCCATTTTTAATACTCAAAACATCATCTTGGTTAGCATGGGCTGGGCTTTACTAGCGCTGCTATACTTTTTGTTGTTTAGTGCCAAAATCCCCGGACCAAATGGCACAGAAATTCGTGAAGATTGGTATGTGCTGGGGACAAATATTTTTGAAGCTGCGGCCTACTTGGGTGCAGGTGTCTTATGCTTAAGAAACTGGCGGAGTAGCCAAATTGTCAGTAGTAGAAAGGTTTGGCTCTTAATTGGCTTAGGTATGCTTGCTTATTGCATCGGAGGAATATTTTTCGGTTATACAGAAGTAATCTTAAAACAAGACCCGGAAGTATCTCTAGGGGATGTGTTTTTTGTACTGAGTTATCTGTTTCTGGGCATAGGTATGGCTTTAGCTTTATTCTCCCGGCGAATCAATCTAGAAAAATGGCAGTGGCTAATTGTCGCGTCAGTTGGAGGGATAGGCAGTTTTGTCGCCTGGTGGATTTCTCAGCAAACAAAAGCTCCCTCTGTAGAACTAGATGCTATTGTTCAGCAACTAGCCTTTGTTCTCAATTGGTTCTATGTAGTTAGTGATGTGCTGCTGTTAATTATCGCCACGATTATGCTGCTGGCTTTTTGGGGAGGAAAAGTTTCTCTCTCCTGGAGAATGATTGCAGCGGCGGCATTTTCGCTATACATTGCAGATATGTGGTTTAAATATGCCACTAATTATCTTCCCGATTACCAAAGTGGAGACATACTAGAAGTATTTTGGGTCTTTAGTGGAGTTTTATTTGGTATGGGCGCTGCTTTAGAATACGAAGCATCATTGAGCCTCAAGCGACGTACCAGTGGACGCAAACGAACTTAACAAATTTTGGTGTCTACCGTGAGAAAATTAACAGATTCCGACAAACAAGAAATTCTCAAGTTATATAGAGAGACTGCCCAAACAACCTCGACTCTGGCAGATCGCTATGGTGTCAGCAACTCAACAATTAGCCGACTGCTCAAAAGTACTTTACCAGAAGAAGAGTACGAATACCTCGTTTCTTTAAAACGCGCTGCTAGAACCCCTGAAGGCAGAGCGCAGGTAAGCTATGAGCAGTTACCTCTATTGAGTCAACCACAGCTAGAAACAGAACTATTCAGCAGCCACAGCCCTAGTTTGGAGTTTCCCAAGGTAGAACTGCAACAGCCTGCAATAGAAGAAGTATCTGAGTCCGAGCCGGAAACTCAACCAATCCCGGCTATTAGAAGGGTGAAAACACGCTCCTCAGCGGTGGAAAAACCTAAACCAGTAGTCAAGGAAATAGAAATCGTCAGACACAAGTTGTCAGAACCCAAGCCCCTAGAAATTCCTAGTCTACCCACCAGCAGACTGGTTCTAGACGATGAACATCCAGTCGTAACGGCCATAGATGATATCTTCGACGAGGACTTGCTAGATGAATCTGATGATTTGGACGATTTAGATGAAGATTTGTACGACGATGAGGAAGACTTTGAGGATGAAGACTTTGAGGAAGTAGAACCCTTAGTGGCCAAACGCAGACCAGGGGAAGCACCTGTTCAAGTTTTACCATTGTCCGTGGCTCATTTGCCGAAAACTTGTTACTTGGTAATTGACCGCTCGGCAGAATTAATTACCAGACCACTTAAGGATTTTGGCGACCTGGGTCCAATTCCCACCATTGAAACTCAACAAAAAACGCTGCCAGTATTTGATAACCACCGAGTAGCCAAGCGTTTTTCTACCAAGCGCGATCGCGTAATCAAAGTTCCCGACAGTAGAATGCTACATAAGGCTAGTACTCATCTACAAGCCAAAGGCATCACTCGACTGTTGATTGATGGTCAGGTTTACTCTCTGTCGCTGCTTTAAGGCAGATGTAAATCGCTCTTTGGGGCAGGAGGCAGGGTGCAGGAAGTAATTATTTCTCTCCATCCCCGCGTCTCCCCATCTCCCCATCTCCCCATCTCCGCGTCCCCGCGTCTCCCCATCTCCGCGTCTCCTCCTCTCCGCGTCACCCCATCTCCCCATCTCCCCATCTCCCCATCTCCCCATCTCCCCATCTCCCCATCTCCCCATCTCCCCATCTCCCCATCTCCCCATCTCCCCATCTCCCCATCTCCCCATCTCCCCATCTCCCCATCTCCCCATCTCCCCATCTCCCCATCTCCCCATCTCCCCATCTCCCCATCTCCCCATCTCCCCATCTCCCCATCTCCCCATCTCCCCATCTCCCCATCTCCCCATCTCCCCATCTCCCCATCTCCCCATCTCCCCATCTCCCCATCTCCCCATCTCCCCATCTCCCCATCTCCCCATCTCCCCATCTCCCCATCTCCCCATCTCCCCATCTCCCCATCTCCCCATCTCCCCATCTCCCCATCTCCCCATCTCCCCATCTCCCCATCTCCCCATCTCCCCATCTCCCCATCTCCCCATCTCCCCATCTCCCCATCTCCCCATCTCCCCATCTCCCCATCTCCCCATCTCCCCATCTCCCCATCTCCCCATCTCCCCATCTCCCCATCTCCCCATCTCCCCATCTCCCCATCTCCCCATCTCCCCATCTCCCCATCTCCCCATCTCCCCATCTCCCCATCTCCCCATCTCCCCATCTCCCCATCTCCCCATCTCCCCATCTCCCCATCTCCCCATCTCCCCATCTCCCCATCTCCCCATCTCCCCATCTCCCCATCTCCCCATCTCCCCATCTCCCCATCTCCCCATCTCCCCATCTCCCCATCTCCCCATCTCCCCATCTCCCCATCTCCCCATCTCCCCATCTCCCCATCTCCCCGTCACCCCATCTCCCATCAAAGCCGACTATATTTTTGCTGATGTTAGCATGATTCAATTTCAATCAAAATTTTCAAAACTTAAATTGAGAATCTGGAATTAGAGGATCTAGCTGTGTAATTATAATTACGGGGGCAAAAATTTGCTGACTCACTTAATCCTCAATAGATTGCATCAATAGCAACCAGGATTTCAGCAAACATAAAAATTATCTGGAACATTTTTACCGGATATTCGACCTGTAATTTAACAGTAAAACTTCTAAAATGTGGTCAAGATTATGAAAAGCTTACTCAAGTCAATTGTCGCTATTTCTGCCTTATCTACCTTAGTAATTACTCCTGTATTTTTCAACGCTGGCAAAGCATCTGCCGAAACACAAAAGGGTACTGATGCTAGTTATATTGGTGCAGGTGTGGCAGCTGGTGTCACCAATGGCGGACAAAACAACGATGCTGCTACCTTGGGTGGTAATATCACAGGCCGGGTGAAGTTGGGCAATACTCCATTCTCAGCCCGTGGTAATGTCCTCTGGAGTGATGAAACAAGTGCTATCATCCCCGAAGTTTCTGTAGACGTTCCGATTGCTAATAAAACAAATGCCTTTATTACTGGTGGTTATTCTTTTGTAGAAAAAGATGGCAAACCTACACCTTTGGGTAATAGAGATTCTGTCGTTGTAGGTGCTGGTGTGGAATCAGAAGTAGGAAAAAACTTCCTGATCTACACTAACGCTAAAGTTGGACTGGGTGCTTACCAAAATAGTGATGCTTCTGCTGTGAGCATCAATGGTGGTATCGGCTATAGCTTTAGATAGAAAGTTGCCGGAATTGCTGATTTTGTCGAAGGGAGGAAAAAAAATTGGCGGATGAGACTGATACAATAAATTCAGTAAGCTGGTGCAATTCGATCTAATAGCGGCTGTTGACATGAATGACCGAGATATGTATGTGTCAACAAGCAAAAATAAAACTATGTCGTGTTTAATCTCACCTATTTACTGCCAATGCTGGTTTTATGCAGTGTTTAATCACTGATAAAGCCAGCATTTTACCGTGTTAAGATAAAATTATTCTTCATAATTACGACCGAAATTTCGGTGTTTTAATAGCTGAACAGCTACTGTAAAATTGCTAATTCGGCTCTAATTGATGCATTATTGACAAACATAACTACTGTAATGGTTAACTCTGCTGCTTCCTCTCTCACAAACCGCAAGCCTTCCAAAGTAGAAGGTATCAAAGAAAATAGTAACTTTTTGCGTGAACCTGTAGCCACTGAGATACTTCAGGATACAACTCATTTTAGTGAAGATGCCATACAAATTCTGAAGTTTCACGGATCTTATCAACAGGATAACCGTGATAACCGTGCTAAGGGACAAGAAAAAGATTACCAAATGATGCTGAGGACAAAAAATCCGGGTGGGTTTGTACCTCCTGAGCTTTATTTGGCTTTAGATAAGTTGGCGGATGAATATGGTAATCATACGTTAAGAGCTACTACCCGCCAAGGTTTTCAGCTACATGGTATTCTGAAAAAGAATCTCAAGAATGCGATCGCTACAATTGTCAAAAATCTAGGTTCAACTTTGGGTGCTTGTGGTGACATCAACCGCAATGTCATGGCTCCCCCCGTACCATTTAAAAATCGCCCAGAATATCAGTATGCTTGGGAATATGCCCAAAATATCGCTGATTTGCTCTCTCCTCAAACCGGGGCTTATTATGAAATTTGGCTAGATGGTGAAAAGGCCATTAGTGCAGAAGAACACCCAGATGTGAAAGCTGCTAGACATCAGAATGGTAATGGCACAATTGTCCATGATAATGAGGAACCAATTTATGGCACTCACTATATGCCCCGCAAATTTAAAGTTTGCGTCACGGTTCCGGGTGATAATTCCGTTGATTTGTATTCCCAAGATTTGACTTTGGTAGTGATTACCAATAAAAAAGGGGAACTCCAAGGTTTTAACATCCTTGCGGGTGGTGGTTTGGGAAGAACCCACAATAAAGAAGAAACCTTTGCTAGAGTAGCCGATCCTATATGCTATGTAGGAAAAGATGATGTTTATGATCTCGTCAAAGCGATTGTTGCCACTCAAAGAGATTATGGCGATCGCACTGACCGTCGTCACGCTAGATTAAAATATTTAATCAATGACTGGGGTGTGGACAAATTCCGCACTCAAGTCGAAGAATACTTTGGTAAAGCAGTCGAACCTTTCAAAACCCTACCCAAATTCAAATATCAAGACTTTCTGGGCTGGAATGAACAAGGTGACGGTAAGCTATTTTTAGGAATTTCCATCGATAATGGTCGGGTAAAAGACGAAGGTTCCTTTCAACTCAAAACCGCTTTGCGGGAAATTGTGGAAAGATTTAACTTACCAATTCGTCTCACAGGCAACCACAACGTCATTTTTTACGACATTGCACCAGAGAACAAAGAAGCAATTCAAGAAATTTTAGACATTCGCGGCGTTGTCTCTGACCCTGGTAAAATTGAACCCTTAACACGGTATGCTATGGCTTGTCCGGCCTTGCCTACCTGCGGTTTAGCCATTACCGAATCAGAAAGAGCAATTCCCGGAATTTTAGCAAGAATCCGCGCTTTATTAGATAAGCTGGGTTTACAAAAAGACCATTTTGTGGTGAGGATGACTGGTTGCCCTAACGGTTGCGCTCGTCCTTATATGGCAGAATTAGGTTTTGTGGGTAGCGCACCAGAATCTTACCAAGTTTGGTTAGGTGGTTCACCAGATCAAACACGTTTGGCGCAACCTATCATTGAAAAGCTGCACGACAATGATATAGAAAGCTTTTTAGAACCGATTTTTGTCTTTTTTAAGAAGTCACGCAAAGGTAAAGAGACTTTTGGTGATTTTTGCGACAGAATCGGTTTTGATGCTATCCGCGAATTTTCAGATACCTATACACCTGGAACTCCCACCAGTAGCGGTAAATCACGTCATCGGGTCAGCTTGCGTGATGATGTTTATTTACATCTAAAAGAAACGGCTGAAAAACAAGATCGTCCTATGACTGATTTGGTACATGAGGCTTTAGATAAGTATTTCCAAGATCTGTAGTCAGTAGGGTGGGCATTGCCCACCTTATATTTACAAAAAAAGGGAACTCTTAACAGATAAGAAACTTTAGTTCTGAGTTTAAAGCTCAGTCAAGTCGCTTCTCTACGAGACGCTGCGCGAACGCTCTAATTAAAAAAAGGTCATTATTTCAATCTCATGTTTAAAAACATGAGATTTTTCTGTTAAGAGTTGCCCGTTAAAAGTTCCCTGTGAATTAATTTACCGCAGATTATTTATATCAGAAGAAATATCACAGTAACAGTTGTACCATTACCGGACTCACTGACAATTTTCAAACTACCTCCGTGTAAATCTACGCATTTTTTCACAACCACCAAACCTAATATGTCTCAACTCCAACGCATCACTATTAATCCTTCCCAACTTCAAGAAACCCAGCTTTTATTAACACCCCAACAACAACACTATTTATTACGGGTATTGCGCTTACGTGATGGGGAGAAATTTATTGCTATGGATGGAATCGGTAAATGGTGGTTAGCGCAGTTAACAGGAGAACAAGGACAGGTTTTAGAATTACTTGAGGTGAAAACAGAGTTACCTGTATCTATAACTTTGATGCTGGCTTTACCGAAAGGAAATGGCTTTGATGATGTTGTCAGGTGTTGTACAGAGTTGGGAGTAACTTGTATTTTACCGATTTTGAGCGATCGCACTTTACTCAATCCCAGTCCACAAAAACTAGAACGCTGGCGGCGCATTGCCGCAGAAGCCGCTGAACAATCAGAACGGGCTTTTGTCCCCACGATTTTAGAACCTCTAGCTTTTAGCACCGCTATTTGTGAATCTCTAGCGGAACATCGTTATATTTGTGAAGCACGTGGAGATTATCCACATCTCAAAAATGTGATTTCTCATACCTCTTCTGAAATAATTATCGCTATTGGTCCAGAGGGAGGTTGGACAGAAAAAGAATTAGAACTAGCCATAGATAAAGGTTTTCAACCCATTTCTCTAGGCCGTCGTATTCTCCGCGCAGTCACAGCGCCAGTTGTTGCATTATCCTTGATTGCTGCTACTTGTGAAGTATTATAAAACTTTGCAGAATTTATAGACAAATATAGTCATATCTAGTCATTAATCACAGAGAAGTCAGCTAAAATCACCTATACAGGCTTTCTCTAGCAAAGGGAAATGAGCGAGAATTTTGTGCATCATAAGCAGGAAGATATGTTAGTATATATGAACGAATATTCTAAGAAAGCAGCTAGTGTATGCAAGTAGTCGAGCGGCATATCATTCAAAGAAATCATCCCCATTATCAGGAGATTGATAAATTATGTTTTGCTGCCAAAAACCTCTACAATTTTGCTAACTTTCATATTCGCCAAAGTTTTATCTTTGCTCAAAAATATCTGGATTACAATTGTTTAGCAAAACAATTAAAATCAACAGAACCATACCAGGCTATACCAGCAAAAGTTGCCCAACAAGTATTATTAGGACTACATCGCAACTGGTTAAGCTTTTTTGCAGCAATTAAAGCTTATGCAGAAGATAAATCCAAATTTTTAGGCAGACCCAAATTACCCAAATATAAACACAAAGAAAAAGGTAGACATTTATTAATTTACACAGCCCAGGCAGTGAGTAAACCAAAAATAAATGTAGGTTTAATTCATCTGTCACAAACACAGATTCATATTCCCACAAAAGTAGACTATGTAAATCTGAATCAAGTAAGAATTGTCCCCAAAATAGACCATTATGTAGTAGAAGTTGTCTATGAAAAAGAGGAAATAGATTATGGTTTAGACCCTAATTATATAGCAGCGATTGATTTAGGAATAGATAATCTAGCAACCTTAACATCAAACCAGCCGGGCTTTATACCAGTTCTGGTTTCTGGGCGGATTATCAAATCAATTAACCGTTATTATAATCAGAGAAAAGCCAATTTACAAGCTTTACTACCAAGTCATCAAAAGACATCTAAACGATTACAAAGTTTAACGAAAAAACGGAATTTTCGAGTAGATGATTATCTGCATAAAGCCAGTCGGTTAATTATTGACCATTTAGTGAAGTGTGGGATTGGCACTTTAGTAATAGGTCAAAGTCCATTGTGGAAACAGAATGCTAATTTAGGCAGCAGAAATAATCAAAACTTCGTTTGTATTCCCCATACTCGATTTGTACAGCAGTTGAGTTATAAGGCGAAGCGGGATAAATGTATTGGTTTCTGAGGAGTCTTATACCTCTGTAGCCTCTTTTTTAGACCAAGATACTATTCCTACTTATGGCAAAGCTGACTCCAAAGAAAAAGAAGTTAAATTTAATGGTCGTAGAATCAGGACTAAGCTATACAAAGCAGGTAATGGTTTATTGATTCATGCTGATGTCAATGGCAGTTTGAATATTTTACGTAAAGTAGTCCCGACAGCTTTTAGTCGAGGGATAGGGGGCGTTGTAGTTCGCCCCGTCGGGGTTATTCCCGGCAAACAAAAGGCATGAGATATTTGTCTATGTTTTTTGGAACTATAAATGATATATCTCACGCACAACAATAACGCTTCTTTTGCGTCTTTGCGTCTTGGCGCGAGACATTCATTCAAGTTCATTAAAAGTCATGCTGGAAGAAGTTACCGCCGCCTTTGAACGCAAGGACTATCAAACCGCAGCCCAATTACTCAAACCGCTACTTAAAGACTCACCAGAAAATCCTTGGGTGCAATTTTATTTTGCACGATTACAAGAAGTTTCTGGAGAACGTCACCGAGCCGAAAAAATTTATCGGCAACTACTACGGCTAACAACCCATAACAAAATTTTGTCACAAGCACGGCAAGGTTTACAGCGATTAGAAGAAATTAAGCAAGAAGAAAAACAAAGAGCTATTTCTCAAGCTACAAAAAAACCCACTAACACCGAACAAGGAATATTAGTTTTAGAGCCAATTAGTAACGAACTAAAAGTTAAAGCCGCCCCAAAATTTGCCCAAATTATGCAGGTAGATTCCTACACAGCCAGACTAATACTACCAAGTCGCAATTGGAGAATCTACCGCACCGGAAAAGTGGGCGAACTTGAATTTTATGGAACACAACTACAACAGGCTGGAATTCCTTGCTTCTGGTTGAGAATCCCACAAATTCAACAAATTCAAGTATTTCAAGTTAAATATTTCTCAGAATCTCAACCCAAACCCAGCGTCGTTTGTCGCAATACAGAAAATCAAATTGGTTCTCTCAGCTTTGATTGGTCAGAAGTTACAGCCAGGGTTGTAGGACTATTGCCAATTTTTGAACAAGTTGTAGATGTTAACGCCCGTCGTCAACTAGAACGCAAAATCCAAACTCAAGATTATGCCCAATTCTGTGATTTACACTTGCCAGGAAGACGTAGCATTTTAAGAATTTATGACCAAGGTTATGAATTTCAGCAAGGTTTAGAAATTACTCCCCAACCCAGCCAAAATACAGTGAGAATTAATTGGAATGGTTTAATAAATTGGCTTGAGCAGCAAATACCATCAGTCAAGGCTTGGTCAGATTTTAAGCCTTTTGCGGAAAAAGTTTTAGATCAAACAGAGGTGCTGAATCAAATTCCCTCTCACGTTGACCTATTTCAGAGAGAAAAGAGCAATTGGGATTCAGCATTTCAGTTATATAGTGGAATTATTTTTCTAAAAAATGGGGTGAAAAAATAAATAATTCAGGAGTCAGGAGGGGCGAACGGCCGTTCGCCCGTACAGGAGTCAGTAGGGACGTATTGCAATACGCCCCTACTTGGTGTCTAGGTTTCAATTTTGATTCTGTACCGTATGGCTACGCCACGCAAGCTATCGGCTGACGCTCACGGCGAAGCCTCATTGATCTGCAATCTGCTGTAATAAATTTGGTAGAGACGTTGTATGTAACATCTCTACATTCTTTTCCGTAGATTTTTAATGCTCGATTAATTTACCCAGGAGTTTTTACCTGACTGGCCATATCTAGGAAGACATTCATATTTGCTCCTGGACGACGACGAACATTCGTAGCTGTAGGAACTAGATACTTAGGTGCAAAGGTAGTTTCAGTGGGTACTGCTGGTTTAGCTGGTTCGGCTTTGGGGACTGGTGCTTTCGCGGGTTCTGTTTTGGTTGCTTTAGCAGGTTTTTCTGTCGCTGCTGGTGCGGGAGTTGTTACAGTTGCGGCTACTGGCTTAACTGCTGCTGGTTTGGTTTCAGTTGCTTCTTCTTTTAGTTCTAAGTAGTAACCGTTATCTTTTTTGCCAAACAGTCCAGTGATGAAGCCCAGAATTCCACCGATTAAATTTTTGATAAACCCAAACATGACAATTTCTCCTGTTTTTAATATCTTCCAATATCACCGTAATTATTAATTATTACAGCATAATGTTACATTTTGTTGAGCTAGTTGTTTCTAATCACGACAACTACTGACAATTTCTAAAGACTGCGAACTAATTATTAAATTTTACTGTCACTAGGAGCAAGATTCTGAGACTTCACTTAACAAAAATTTACAAAAACTAGTGAGCTACAAAAACTGTCATAGCCTGGTTGCTGCTGAAAATGATACTCGGTTAGATTTTCTACAGAGTTAATACAGCAGAGCATCCATGAATACTGAACAGCTACAACGCAATCCCGTTTTATTAGTACATGGTCTTAATGACACCGGCGCAGTTTTCAATAAAATGGCGCTTTACCTCAGACAACGGGATTGGTCTGTACATACCCTAGATTTATCACCTAATAATGGTGCTGGAGTTTTGGATAAATTAGCACAGCAAGTAGCTGATTATGTCGCTGCAACCTTTGAACCAGAACAACCATTAGATGTGGTGGGATTTAGCATGGGTGGAATTGTCAGCCGTTATTATATTCAACGATTGGGGGGAATCAATAATGTGAAGCGGTTTATCACCATTTCATCACCTCATCAGGGAACTGTTTTAGCTTATGGTTCTTGGCTTCCTGGTGCTGTGCAAATGCGTCCCAACAGTCCTTTGCTTGAGGATTTGAATTCTGATGTTCAGATGTTGCAACAGTTGAATTTTACATCTATCTGGACACCTTATGATTTGATGATTGTACCGCCTCAGAGTTCACAAATGCCTGTAGGGAAGGAATTTACTTTACCAGTTGCACTTCACCCTTGGATGTTGACAGATTCTCGGACTTTAGCAATAGTAGCAGATGCTTTAGCCGCAGCGATTACACCCTATCCCCAATCTGGGTATGTTCAGAATTCTCAAAAATCGCCTCTGAATATCGATAATACTTAAATTCCATTAAGTTATAAAAAGGATCTTCTAAAAAGAAAGTGTGATGTTCGAGGGGAGAACCAACAAAGCGGCTTTTCGGTTCTTCTCTAAAAGTTAGCTGTTTGATTTGTGCTTTTTCTAGTAATTCTTGCCAATCTTGTTCATAGGTAAAAATTAGCCCAAAATGTCGAGGATAAATATTTTTCTGGGGTGTTAGGATGTCTTTCGTTGTATGTGCTACTAATTGATGTCCATAAAGGTTGAGAATCAAAGCGTGGGGGCTTTCTCGTCCGGGAATGCATCCTAAGCCGTCAACATAAAAGGTTTTGGTTTGGGGGATATTGGTGACGGGGAAAGCGAGGTGAAATAAGGTTTTGTTCATGGTGGGGTGAGATGGGTAATAAAAGTAGGATTTTGTAATTGGTTATGGATTTAGTATCAGTTATTTACAAAGATTGAATTTCAATTTCTGTTTGAACTTCTGTTTGAACTTCTGTTTCAATTTGAGCCTTAACTATTGGCGTATAAATAGGAAGATTAGCTTGTATTGCTTCAAAGCTAACAACTAGAGAGTATGGAACTTCAGCAAAAGGATCATTATTCCATCCTTCGTGTCCAACAACTGCAATACAGAATGCTTCTCTTAAGTTATAAGATTTAACAAAAGCCCAATCTTTTTGGATAGTTCCTATACTTCTTGATACATTTTTAATGCTTTTATAGTTTTTTTCCTTGCCAAGAGTCCAGGTAAATAACTCATCTCCTTTTTCGGCATTTTCTGGAACATTATAATTGGCTAATACTCTTCCTAAAAAATGCTTGGGATCTTCACCTTGTTTGCTACATTCCCAATCTAACCAACTTGAAAGATACTTTCTTCTATTACGCCTTGTTCTACGTGGTTGAGCTTTATATGATAATGTAATTTCCAATAAAATTTCAAATTCTTCTCCTGGTGATCTGAGACTATCTGGTAATTGTACTTGATAAATGTCAGCCTCTCCAGCTTTAATTAATTTCTCTCCTTGTGTGATTAGTGTAATACGATTAGGAGTATTACTAATGGCACGTTCAAGACTAGGAATACCATAGCCTATTTGACGAATTACATTCTGTTTTTCTTCATTAGTTTTTGCTAATGCCCAATCTGGCCAACGTGCTGATTGAACAATTAATGCTCGATATAGCAAACAACTTTCATTAGGAAACTCAGCAGCAAGTCTGGCTGCAATATGGGTTACTCTTGGTGCTGCAAAGGAAGTTCCAAAATCATCCGCAGCTACTAAAGGACTAGCACCACTACCTAAAGTTGATCTTACTAATTCTGGGCTGGTATTGGAATTACAACGCAAGGTTGGCGGTTGATTATCATCTTTCAAAATATCACCGCCATACTCTACTACTTCCGGTTTAATTGTATCCCATATTCCCAAACCAGAACAGGAAAAAGGAGAAGGTTCGTCTTTTTCTCCTAACGAAGACCAAGATAAATCACGAAAAGAATCTGACGTAATTGAACCGACCGTTAATGCTTGAAAACTTTGTGACGGGTTGGCAATTCTACAAGAATTTTCTGTCAGATAATCTGGGTATTCTCTACCGGCTAATAAGTGATGTCTAACGGATAATCTTGGTGAAGTTCGATAGCTATCTAAAGGAATATTTCCAGCAGCTACTATAAAAAGAATATCTTTTTTATAACTTAATTGATCTATAGTAAATGCCCAAGAACTCATATATCTAGTCCGACAAGGAGCATCACTAGCAAGTGAATGATTAAATATTCTTGTTGTTGTTTGATTATAATAGTATTCAACAATATCATTTAGCAATGAAGGTGGATACAGCCTATCAGATAATCTACAATCACTATTAAGTATTCTTGCATTTTGAAGCCAACAAACTGCTTTATAACTTCCTTGATTGGGAATAATTCTTGGATATAAAACTGCTCCTGCAACTCTAGTTCCATGACCGCCATTACTAACCATATCAGCAGTTAAATTTATTTCTGAAGGAATCAGAGATATTGAGTTACCAGAATCAATAGCATTTTTTAGTAAAGGATGTTCTTCTTGAATACCACTATCAATTATACATACTTTAGGAGCATTTTCATTAGGAGATTCTAGGATAAATGAGTCATTATTATATCCAGATATTTCATGTTCAGGTAAGCCTGGTTCATAAATATTATCTTGTTCAGTTACTTCAAAAACATAAGGGAAGTTAAATACTAAATCCTTTAAACCTAAGCCAGAAATTTGAATTAGACACGAAAAACTATCAGGTACTAGAGAATGTTGAGGAGTATCTTCTATAAAGCTACTTAATATTTCACCATGATACTTAGGATTGGTAACAAAATTGGATAAATCTTCTTGCCTTTCTGATGCTAATTCATCCCATTCTTGATAGGTTATATCACGATCTTCATCCCATTTCTTGATTGCTTTTACATAATTCTCAGAATTTTTATAATTCTTTTGATCTGGATATTCAGGTAATTTTGTTTTAGTTCCTAAACATGATATACCTACTTCAACTACATAAATTTGGTTATCTCTTATTTGATCCCATTTCTCTAATAAACTGGGAGATAAAATAAATTCTGGATGTTGATGTTTATCAAGAATATCTAAAATTTTTGCGATTACACCACCACCTCTTTGATCATTCAGAAAATTTTCTATTTTCTTTTGAAGTTCACTAAGGTTCGTATCTGCTGATGCACCGATAATATAACCATCTTCTAACTCTGATATAATCGCTATATCTGAAGTTCTCAAATCATCTAGATCAAATGTTTTAGGATCAATTTCTAATATTAAAGTTATAGCATCGGGAAGAGTAGATCGTTGATTTTCTTGTTCTTTTGTCTCTTGTTCTTCTTTAAATGTTATCCAATCATCAACTACAGAAGATACTAGGTTTTTAATTTTGCTTCCGTGTCCTTGACGATTACCTAAATTAATAGATGTTTGAGTTTCTTTCTTACTACCGCCACCACCTAGAGATTTTGCTGTACCCTTGTCTGTCAATTTAAGTTGAATATGCGGAAAACCCTGAGAACCTTCAACCATTTTTTTCTCCAAACACCAAAAATTTAATTTTCAAAAAACTAGGAAACCTTGATTTCTGCGATCGCTTCTTCTAAGTGTTCCTGAATCACTAAACCCTCTCGCTCAAGGATTGCTCGTTTAGCCGCATCTTGTGCAACTCTCACAGCTTGAGCGGCAGAAAAATCTCTCATCTGCTCAATAATTCTTGGCCAGTTGATAGATCCCACTTCAATAGCAGATAGTGTTTCCTTTAGTATAAATTCTAGCTCTTGTTCTCCCGGTTTGGGTACTGCAATCAAATCATCAAATCTTCTCCACAGGGCTGTATCCAAAGATTTATTCAAATTCGTAGCTGCTACCATAAGCCCCGAAGAAGGTTGATACTCATCCAGAATTTGCAAAAATGTATTTACAACTCGCTTAATTTCTCCTACTTCTTGAGAATCTTCTCGTGTTTTAGCAATCGAGTCACATTCATCAAGAAACAACAAACATGGATTTTTTGAAGCATCTTCAAATACAAGTCTTAAATTACTGGCAGTCTCGCCTAAAAAAGACGAAACCATTGCATCAAAACGTACTTTTAAAAGTGGTAAACCTGTATTCCAAGCTAAACGTTCTGCTCCTAATGTTTTTCCACAACCAGGAGGTCCATAGAGGAGAATTTTTTGTCTATAGCGCAATCCATGATGAGCTAGTCTATCTCTTGCTGCATACTCGCGTTCAATTCTTTGAAACCGCTTTTCAATATTCTCAGGCAAAATCATGTAATGGCGTAGTTTATCCCTTGGTATACTTGTTACCAGAGGAAGATTAAAACGCTTACTGGTTGGTAATTCACTTAAACCCTGTAAGTTCTCTGGTGCTGTTCGCGTAGCTTCTCGAAGAGAGGGAACAGGTTTAATAAAGTCGGGAGATTGCTCCTTGGATTTCTTTTTAGTAATATTCTCTAACTGGTCAGCAAGAAGAGTATGTCCTTTGCTGCGTTCTTCTTCTATAACTAGATATGTGAGTTTATCAATCGCTTCTTGGTCTGAACTAGCGATCGCTCTAAAAAACCTTTTGAGAAGCTCTCCTTTCATATTGCCTCTCTCCGCAAAAATAGCAATTTCTTATTTATATAGTACAATTATACTATTAAACGTAGTGCATTACAAATTATAACGTGATCACGAGATCTATAGTGATTATATTAAGTTTTACAAATGGAATTTTGTCGATCTGACCACAAATGAAGACAGACACCATATTCTACACCCTCCTACAAAATCTCCCCAGCGTCTTATTTGAACTGCTGGAAAAATCACCCCAACTAGCTACACACTACGAATTTTCATCAGTAGAAATCAAAGAACTAGCACGTCGCATAGATGGTGTATTTCTACCCAAAGTCGAGTACCCAGAAGATCCGATTTATTTTGTAGAAGTTCAATTTCAGCCCGATGAAGATTTATACTGGCGGTTAATTACAGAAGTATTTCTTTACTTAAACCAATATAAGCCTGATAAATCATGGCAAGCTGTAGTATTGTGGGCAAAACGTAGTCTTGATCCTGGAATACCTTTTGCATATCAAACTTCGCTTGCTGCTGGACAAATTCATGTAGTTTATTTAGATGAATTAACTGATACATCATCTTCAATTGGTTTGGGAATTATTAAATTAGTAGTTGCACCTGAAGATGTGGCTGTACAAACAGCAAGAAGTTTAATTAATTTAGTACAACAAGCAGATGCGGCCAACAGTCGTTATCTTTTAGAATTAGTAGAAAGGATGCTCATTTATAAGTTTTCCACCTATAGCCGTCAGGAGTTAGAAGCGATGTTTGGATTAACAGAATGGCAACAAACTCGATTTTATCAAGAAGTTGAGGAAGAAACTCAGCTAAAAACTAAGTTAGAAACAATACCTCGTCTTTTGAAAATGGGGTTAACTGTAGAACAAATTGCCGAAGCACTAGAATTGAAAATTGAAGTAGTGCGACAAGCCCTTAAAAAGCAGGATAGGCAGGACTAAGGTATCTAAGATGACGATAAATCTGTGGTAAATGAGTATAAAATCATCTTATTACCATAAAAACCCTAAAAACACTCACAATTTATCACCAATGTTATCTTTAATTGAGTCTTTAAATCCCTGGTTAGTAGGTGTAGGTTTAAATGCGATTTTGTTGGGGATAGTGGCGATTATTCCCAAGAAATTGCTAACTCCGGCGGGTATCTTCCATGCTTGGTTATTGGGTGTAATTATTTGGGGAACACTAGGTTGGCAAGGATATCTAGTGGTAGTGTTTTATTTTATTGTCGGTTCTGGGGTAACGCGTATTGGCATGGCGCAAAAGGAAGCAGCAGGAATTGCAGAAAAGCGTTCTGGTGCTAGGGGACCAGAAAATGTTTGGGGTTCGGCGTTAATTGCGGCTTTGTGTGCTGTGGGAGTGTTGCTTGTACCTGATTTGAAGTTTTTACTATGTTTGGGCTATGTAGCGAGTTTTAGCACTAAGCTATCGGACACGACAGCGAGTGAAGTGGGTAAAGCTTATGGTAAGAGTACCTTTTTGATTACGACGCTGCAACCTGTAGCTAGAGGTACAGAAGGGGCGGTTAGCTTAGAAGGAACTTTAGCGGGTGTTGTCGGCTCAGTTGCGATCGCACTTGTGGCTTGGGGTGTTAATTTAATTGATATCTTAGGAATTGCTTGGTGTGTATTAGCAGCATTTATTGCTACAAACTTAGAAAGTGTCATTGGCGCAACATTGCAATCTAAATATACTTGGCTTACCAATGAAGTCGTAAACATCATCAACACATTTATCGGTGCGGTTTCTGCTATTAGCATTGCCTTGATTTGGAAAAGTATATTTGTTTGAATTGTTACTAAAACCTAGTAAAACATTTACAGCATATTTGCTGTTTTTTTATATTTACTGCCTCAAAACATATTAAACATCAGGTAAATAATTACCTTTACCATTGAGAGAATTCTCGGTAAGTTGGGTTAATTTTATAATTATTTATTTTTTACTTATTTAATTCACAGAATCTTTATCATTATGAACCGTAATTTCCTACGGTTTTATCTATTATTCAATAGAAAAGTTGTATAGATTTTTAGTGGTTTCCTCATATTTATTTCATGAAATCTTCATCATTTTTTACTGTTAATGACGAGCAGATTGACCTTTCTCAAGTAATCAAGTACTTACAAGTCTCTGGTAAACTGAATCAGTTTATTAGTGATGTAATCCGTCAATACGTCATCGAACAAGAACTACAGACCAGAACAGATATTGATATCAGTCCAGCATTAATTGAACAAACAATTATTGATTTTCGACTGAAAAATCAACTAACTGATCCTCAAAACTTTCAAGACTGGTTAAGAAATAATGGCAGTGACTACACCACATTTCATGAATCAGTGATTTTTAGTTTCCAATTAGAAAAACTGAAAGCTTTAGTTGCAGAAGAAAAACTCCCAGAACACTTTATTGAACACAAGATTTATTTAGATCGTGTGGTACTTTCTCGGATTATGGTTGATAGCCGAGAACTAGCTGAAGAACTACAAACTCAAATTGAAGAAGGAAGTAGTTTTGAACAATTAGCAAAAGAGTATTCATTGGCAGATGAACGAATTTTTAACGGGATGATGGGACCAATTAGTCGGGGGAGTTTACCCGATGTTTTGCGGGCGGCTATAGATGCTGCAAATCCTGGACAAATGACAGGAGTGATCGAACTTGAAGGGCGTTTCAGTTTGTTTAGAGTAGAACAATTTCTGCCCGCATCTTTAGAAGATACTCAACTTAAAAAATCCCTTGAAAATGAGTTATTTGATAAATGGCTAGGGTCGAAAATTCAAAATCTGACAGTAAAATTACAAGTGAGCTAAAAATTCTGGATAATAACTCTTTACAAGCAAATGTGGTAGATTCTTTACCCTGGAATCAACCACCACTATCCTGGCTTACAGATGTACAAAAAACCCAATTAAAAAATCAGTCAGAAATCCGTGAATACAAACTTGGGGAGAAAATTTGGTCACAAGAATTAGGAGGTTATCAGTTTTTTATTGTTACTGGTAAAGTCCGCTTACGCACCGAAGATGTCAGCCAACCTGTAGCAACTTTACAAAAAGGAGATTGGTTTGGTAATTGTCAAAATATATTCGCTGATTGTAAAGCTGTAGCTGCTAGTAAGGAAGTGGTAATTGTGTGTTGGAGTTCAGCACTGTGGGCAAAGTTTTCCACTTCTCAAATTGATGAATTTTGGGCGGGTTCAGCAAATAAAGAAAAGAAAGAAACTTTTTCTCCACCTCCCCACCTCCCAATCTCCCCACCTCCCAATCTCCCCACCTCCCAATCTCCCACACCTGTAATTTCTAACTATCCTTTTGTAGCGAGTGGGAATACTGGTGCGGCCTGTTTAACAATGGTGGCGCAACATTTAAATAATGCTGTACAACTGGAATGGGTGCAACGTCAACTCCGAGGACAACGCCCCAAAAATCTGGTTGAAGCAGCAGAAAAAGTAGGGTTAGTTTTGCGCCGCGTGCAGGTAAGTTGGGGTGAATTACGACAGTTATCATTTCCGGCTTTGTTGGAGTGGAAATCTGAATCTATCAGTAGTTGGGTTGTAGCTTATGGGATGAAAGGTAATTGTTTAATTATTGCCAATCCTCTCAATTTTGAATGTGAATATTTAACCCAATCAGTAGTAGAATCCTGCTGGGATGGTAAATTATGGCAAGCAGAACTGGTTTCCAAACAAGAAAAATTTAACCTTTCTTGGTTCACTCCCGCAGTTTGGAAATATCGAGTTTTGTTAGGTGAAGTATTGCTGGCTTCCTTTACTTTGCAATTGTTGGGGTTAACGACACCGTTAATTACCCAAGTCATCATTGATAAAGTGATGGTACAGGAAAGTTTAGCAACTCTTGATGTGATGGCGATCGCACTTTTGTTGGTTGCTATATTTGAATCTATCCTGGGTATGCTGCGGCTATTCATCTTTACCCACACAGCACGGCGTTTAGATTTGAGTTTATCGGCTCAACTTTTTCGCCATTTGATGCGTTTACCCTTGGCTTATTTTGAGTCGAGGAGAGTGGGAGATACAATCGCTAGAGTTCAGGAATTAGAACAAATTCGCCAATTTCTCACAGGTACAGCTTTAACAGTTATTCTCGATAGCATCTTTGCGGTTGTGTACTTGGGATTGATGTTTTATTACAACATTCCCCTTACCTTTGTAGCGTTAGCAGTATTACCTTTATTTGCGACTTTGACAATTGTCGCTACACCGATTTTGCGGAATTGGTTAAATGAAACTTTCAACCGCAGTGCTGACAGTCAATCATTTTTGGTAGAGACAGTTACGGGTATACATTCAGTTAAAGCCCACGCCGCAGAACCAGTAGCTAGAGAACGTTGGGAAGGCTTATTTGCTCGCTTTATTCGCACCAGTTTTAAAGCTTCTACAACTTCTAATATTAGCAGTAATATTGGTGACTTTCTCACTAATTTTTCTACATTGCTAATACTTTGGTTTGGGGCAAAATTAGTAATTGATCATCAACTTACAGTTGGTCAATTAATCGCCTTTCAAATGTTATCGGGGAGAGTTACGGGACCACTTTTACGCCTAGTCCAATTGTGGCAAAATCTCCAGCAAGTGCTACTATCTGTAGACCGCATTGGTGATATTCTCAACGCCGCCCCAGAAACCGAAGCGGGAACAGGTTTAGTATTACCACCACTTAAAGGTGAAGTTAGTTTTGAGCAAGTATTTTTTCGCTACAATTCTAACACAGAACCTGTATTAAAAGGAATTTCTTTTAATATCGAACCTGGACAATTTGTAGGAATTGTCGGACGTAGCGGTTCTGGAAAAAGTACCCTTTCCAAAATTTTGCAACGCCTTTATCAAATTGAATCAGGACGCATCCTTATTGATGGTTTTGATATCAAAAGTGCTGACTTAGCATCTTTGCGACAACAAATCGGCGTAGTTCTCCAAGAAGACTTTTTATTTAATGGTTCTATCTTGGAAAACATCAGTTTAGGAAATCCAGATATTACTGCTGAACAAGTTGTAGAAGCTGCGAGATTAGCTGTAGCACATGATTTTATCAGCCAATTACCTTACGGTTATGAAAACAATGTTGGTGAAAGAGGTACTGCTTTATCTGGTGGACAAAGACAACGCATAGCTTTAGCGCGATTGTTTCTTTCTGCTGCACCGATTTTGATTTTAGATGAAGCTACCAGCGCTTTAGATAGTGAAACCGAACAGCAAGTATTACAAAACCTGCAAAAAGTTTCTGCTAACCGCACTGTGTTTTTAATTGCTCACCGTTTTGCACCTTTGAAACGTGCTGATTTAATATTAGTAATGGAAAAAGGTGTAATTGCGGAACAGGGGACACACGCGGAGTTATTAAAACAAAAGGGTTTGTACTGGTCACTTTATCAAAGACAGCAGGCGAATATTTAAGCCAGTTCGAGCGCCAGTTCGAGGGCGGGGAAACCCCGCCCCTACAGATATCTAAAATTTGCTATATTCAATCAATATTCAATCATTTAACTTAACTGACTGCGAAACTTGTTAATACTAATAGTTAATAAAATCATAGCAAAATCGAGTAATGCTAATACATTCAACCACAGTACATCTAAACCAACTCCTTTAAGTAAAATACCTCTAACAAGGTGTAAACTATTGGCAAAAATAGAAACTTTCTAACCCGCAGGTAGCAATTACCCAATCAATCTTTCTTTTCGCGTCTAAGTTTGCGGGGGACGCTGTAAACACCACTATAAAATTCTAGGTTTTGCAGAATTTTGCGTTTCACCCAGAATTAGGGATTAATGACCCAGAAGCAACAGCGCAAATCTTTTTTGGTTCACTGGTATCCTATGTAATGGTGCAGGAAATGCTATATGGTAAAGAAATGATGCCATTGTAGCGCGATCGCATTTTAGATAGTTTAATGAGTTTGGTACTCGCCCATACAACTCAATAAGGACAATATCCCTTGACCAGAAAAATTTTAACTGGACTTAATTCACAAACCTACGAACACCCCTTTGACCGGCAAGCTTTAGCTTCTTTACAAAAAATGCCGGGAATTTCCCCCTTACTCAAAAAAATTAACGAATATAGTATTGATCGTTTACTGAGATTACAAAGCCTTGGTAGTGAAATCAGAGTCACAAATCGTAATTTTCCCTCCTTATATGCAGCATTGGTAGAAACTTGCCAAATTCTTGATCTTTCTTCGTTGCCTGAATTGTATCTTTTTCGAGGTACAGGTTACATTCAAACTTACGTTATTGGCGTAGAAAAACCCTTAATTGGCGTTAATTTAGAGGCAATGGAATGGTTAAATGGGGATGAATTACTTTATGTTTTAGGATACGAAGTTGCTCGCATTAAGAGTCAACACATGATATATTATCAAATGGCAATTGTGATGCCAATTTTAAAAAATTTATTGAGTAGCACTACATTGGGAATTGGTGGCTTAGTTGCCAGTGGAGTCGAACTAGCTTTATATAATTGGGTGATGATGGCCAAGTTAACTGCTGATCGCGCTGGTTTATTAGCGTGTCAAGATATTAATATAGCCACAACTGCATTGATGAAACTTGCGGGTTTACCCAATGAATACTTGACGGATAATGTCATTGAAGATTTTATCATTCAGTCTCGTGAATTTGGATCTCATAGCTTTGATAGCTTGGATAATGTGACAAAGATATTAAGCTATACAGAACATAAACTTTCTTGGATAGTGATGCGAACTGGGGAATTATTAAAATGGGTTGATTCTGGTGAATATGATCAATTCATTCAGGAAGATTCAAAATCAAAAACGCCCGAAGAAGATAATCCACAAAAAGAGGGTTGGAATTTTCTATCTTCCTGGTAAGAATATACCCGACTTTTTAGAGAAGTCGGATATATGAGACTTTTGATTTGGGAAAATCAAATAGAACTTTTATATAGTGATTAAAATGTAGGATTATGTTGATAATCCCAACATTTATCATCACGCCAAACTCTACCCACAGAAACGCATTTTTCTGGGTTTTTAATACCAGGAATTGAGGTAGGGTGAATAGTGTTTAAGCTGGATGTAACATACGAGATCATAAAAGAACCTGTATAGAAACCACCACAGATTAAAGTTCCAAAAAAAAACGTAAAGCTGACAAATTTAACAGCTGCGACAAGAGAATATTTGCTTTGTCTTCCATAGGAACGATAGCGCATAAATTTCCTTTGTGTGGTGTTTGTGGCAGATAACACCTTGGGAATGCTTAAGCGCTGATAATTAAGACTTACAAAATTATTTATCTCAGAAAATTGCAGATATTTCTGTTAGCTGCTAACTCCGTGTAGCGGGTGATATCGTCTTCGATTAGGTAAAGTGACGTAAATAATTAAAGGTTTGTAGTGAGGTCTTTAGACCTCAAATTAGGGCTGTTTGCGAAGCGTTCCCGCAGGGTAGCCCTAACTACAAGCCAATTTCAAAATTTGTTATACTAAAAACGGTTGTCAACTTTACTTTTAAACGCAGAGGTTCGCTGAGGTAAACGCAAAGTGACGCAGAGTTTTTATTGAAGTTTTCGCTTTGAATTTTGTTATCCTAATAAATCACGAATGGCAGATAAAAAGTCTTTGTTCACGGTATATCTCGCTCAAATGAAATATGCTTTCAGAGGGAACTCTTAACGGGCAACTCTTAACAGAAAAAACTCATGTTTAGAAACATGAGATTGAAATAATGACCGGAGGCGGAGCGGCGCAGGCTCCGCACTGTTTTTTTCGTTTATCTCCTTCAAAAAACATCTTTTTTTGACTGAGCTTTAAACTCAGAACTAAAGTTTCTTATCTATTCCCTATTCCCTATTCCCTATTCCCTATTCCCTATTCCCTATTCCCTATTCCCTATTCCCTATTCCCTATTCCCTATTCCCTATTCCCTATTCCCTATTCCCTATTCCCTATTCCCTATTCCCTATTCCCTATTCCCTATTCCCTATTCCCTATTCCCTATTCCCTATTCCCTATTCCCTATTCCCTATTCCCTATTCCCTATTCCCTATTCCCTATTCCCTATTCCCTATTCCCTATTCCCTATTCCCTATTCCCTATTCCCTATTCCCTATTCCCTATTCCCTATTCCCTATTCCCTATTCCCTATTCCCTATTCCCTGTTCCCTTTTTTTGTAATTAACTAAAAAACCTTTCCACACATCTGACAAACATTTCCACACCCATGACTAAAGCTGTTTCATCAAAATCAAACCGGGGATGATGATGAGGATAATTTAATTTTTTCTCGGCATTTGCAGAACCTAAAAAGAAATAACAACCAGGAACTTCTTGCAGAAAAAATGACATATCTTCACCACCCATTGTTTGACATTCGGGAACAATACCAAGAGGAGTTTCTATGACTTCTTCGGCTACAGAACGGACTAATTCTGCTATTTGTGGATGATTAATTACAGGTGGATAAAGATGGATATAATCAAACTCATAACTTGCACCATGACTTTGGCAAATTCCCGCAATAATCTGTTCAATTCTTTGTTTAAAAAAGTCTGCTAAATCAGGATTAAAATATCTGACAGTACCACCCATTCTGGCAGTATCAGCAATCACATTTACAGCCGTACCTGCATGAAGTTCCCCAATTGTCACTACGGCTGAATCAATGGGGTTAACATTGCGAGAGACAATCGCTTGCAAGGCGTTGACTATTTGGGCAGCTACTACAATAGAATCAATCGTTTGTTGAGGTATTGCACCATGTCCACCTTTGCCGAAAATGGTGCAACGAAATAATTCTACAGCCGCCATTAATGCACCTGCACGGACTCCCACTGTCCCCAAAGGTAAATTATTCCATAGATGTAAACCGATAATGGCATCAACATCAGGATTTTTGAGTACAAGAGCTTCTATCATCGGTTTTGCACCACCCGGTCCTTCTTCTGCCGGTTGGAAGATGATTTTTACAGTTCCTGAGAAGTCTTGACGATGGTGGTGGAGGTAGTATGCTGTTCCTAGAGCGATCGCAGTATGTCCATCATGTCCGCAAGCGTGCATCACCCCATCATGCTGGGAAGAATAGGGAACTTCATTCGCTTCTAGAATTGGTAAAGCATCCATATCAGCACGAATCGCTAAAACTTTACCATTCCCAAATTTTTCACCTTTGATAATCGCAACAATGCCAGTTTCCGCAATCTCGGTTTGATGTTCTATTCCCCAACTTTGCAGCTTTTGGGAAATAAATTCAGCCGTGATTTTTTCTTGAAAACCCAACTCTGGTTTTTGATGTATGCGTCGTCGCCATTCTACCAATTGCGGTTGTAAAGAGCGAATTTCTAACCGCACATTCGTTAAATTTACAGTTGATGAATTAGGAAAAGTAGAAACCATAATTGGTAATTGGTAATGGGTGATTAGTAATTGGCAAATATCTTTCTAAGTAGGTGGGCGTTAAAAAATATAAGATCATAGTTCGTTAAAACGCCTCTGGTCTTCTGCAAGATAAGTTCTACCAAATCCCCCCTGTCCCAGGACGTGAATTATCCGGTAACGATTTTGCAGGATAGTACCAACTGTAATGGGTGTTTGCATGATCGATATATGAATATATTGAATTTAAAAGCAACTGAGCTATAGCAATCCTAATTTGATTCGTGAGAAATTTTGTCTTCAGGAGTCTGCAATTCTCTGACAATAATCAACAAAGCCTCTCCCCTTGTAGGGGAGAGGTTTGGAGAGAGGTTTTATATTTAATTGCGCCAAGCTACTTACAACCCCAAAGTTTCCCAATCTAAATTAGATGCAATTTGAGCGAGTTGATCCAAATCAGTGGGATTCTCTAAATAGGGTAAACAACCCAAAACAGGTATATATGTAAATGAGCGAATTAAATCTGGTGGTGTTAAGTCAGCAATTTCTTCTTCAGTTCTCGATTGTGTACAATTAAGGACAATGCCTTGTAAATTAATCTTTTTTTCTCTAGCTAATGCTACATTAGCCACAGCTTGTGCGATCGCTCCTAATCTCACAGGTACAACCAACAGCGTTGGTAATCGCCATTCACCCGCTAAATCAGCTACTGTCAATTCATCAGTGACTGGTGAACCTAAACCACCTAAAGCTTCAACCAAAACAAAATCCCGCCGCTTTTGTAAATCTAGCAAAGTCTTCCAAACAATTCCTAAATCAACAAAGCGATTTTCCTTAGCCGCAGCGATGGGTGGGGCTAAAGGTGCTTGAAAATACAAAGGAGTAATTTCTTCTGGAGACTGTTCTAGTCTAAAAAGACTTTGGTATAGTTCTCTGTCTCCCACCCCCGATTGAATCGGTTTCATGATCCCCAAGCTGCGGTGGGGGTAATATTTCTGGAAATAAGCAGCTAAGGCTGTTGTCAAAACAGTTTTACCAGCCTCAGTATCAGTTCCTGTAATAAGTAGTGTGTTTAACAATTTTTTTGCGAATAATTACTGTTTATAATTGACATTTATCCGTGGCAATTTTCTCAAAAAGAAGCTTTGACATCAATTCACTTCATTAAAGCTACAAATGGATTTCCTTCCGCGTCAGAGCGTCTGTCCATTTATATCTTTAAAGTGAAACGGTAAGCTAATAATCATTCAAATTGCATCCCCGTGTCTCCCCTTCTCCGCGTCTCCGCGTCTTTCTGAGGCTAGGGATTATGCAACTTAAAGACGGATTAGCTGATGACAGGGAGAGGGGATAAAACCCCAACTGCATCTCTCATTGAGTTGCACAGGTTTCAGGTGGAATTTCTAAAAAGAAATGCTTTCCGCATCCCCGTGTCTTTTCTTCATTTCATGCCGGGACTATCCATAATTTACCCTAAAATCCAGGTGTTGGTGTTGTTTCCGGGAGTTGATTATTTTCTTCTGTATCAACAGTAGGTGTTGGAGTTGGTGTTGGAGTTTCCGTGGGAGTTGGTGTTGGAATTTCTGTTGGTGTTGGTGTAGGAGTTTCCGTGGGTGTTGGTGTTGGATTAATTGCGTTTTCTAAAGCCACAATCAGACTATAGTCACTGAAAGTAACTCCCTCAGCCAGATTTAATTGAACAGTATATGTACCCATATCCTGCAATACTTCTTGAGATAGATTATTAATGAGTTGACCATTAGGTGCTAATACAGATAGCACAATGCTACTTTCTTCTTCGATGCTAACATTTAATATTTGCCCAGCCTGACCCACAAAACTATACTTAATAATTTGATTTTCTTGGATAGAACCTTCTAATTTAGCTGGATTAGATATGTCTAATTGGAGACGTTTATTAAATACAACAGGTTCACTACTAGTAGGTGTGGGTGTAGGTGCAAAAATCGTACCACCCGTAATCACCGGGGACGGAAAATCTTGAGGGGTTTTGATTGGTTCCGGTGGTGTCTTAGACTGATTGCGGAAGGAATTTACCACTGCCCAAGAACCAAATCCCGCTAAAATAACTACAGCACTACCGATAGCCCCAATTGCCAATGGACTATCTAAAATCGAACTAGTTTGCTTAAGTGAAATTACAGGTTTAGGTTTGTTGGATGGTGGTAAAATCGGGTCAGGACGACGACCAACAGCGACAGTCTGGAGATAGGATACATTTGGCTGAGGGATATGGGGCTGATTTAGGGATTGCAATGCTGATTTTACTTCCGCCGCACTTTGATAGCGATCGCCTGGAATATAACTCAACATTCGTTGCAAAACCTCAGCAAATCCCGGCTGAACTTGTACCCACTGCTGCCAATTCCAAGTTAGTTGTGTTTCGTCAAATAAATCTACTGGTTCTTTCCCAGTCAGTAAAACTATCGCCGTCACTGCCAGTGCATACAAGTCACTATTAGGATAAGCTCGTCCTGATTGCATTTGCTCACTAGGAGCATAGCCTAATTTACCTACAGTTGTCGCTGGAGTCTTAGTTGGGGAGTGTAGTCGGGTTGCGAGTTCTTTCACTACCCCAAAATCAATTAATACAGGTTTGTTGTCACTATCCCGTAAAATCAAATTATCTGGCGAAATATCTCGGTGAATAATTCCCAAACCGTGAAGATGCTCTAACACTGGCAACAGAGCGTGTAGTAACTCTAGCACTTCTGCCTCTGTGAAAGTTTGACCTACAGCTTGGCGTTCAGCTAACAGCATTTGGTAAGTTTTCCCGGCAACGTAATCCTGTACCAAAAAAAAGCGTTGGTCTTGTTCAAATTTTTCTCGAAACTTCGGTATTTGGGGATGCTCGATTTGATATAGAGTTGCTGCTTCTCGCTGAAACAGTTCCTGGGCTTTCTTTCCTGCGTGAACTCCCGTATCTGTGAGCATCAATTCCTTAATTGCACATAGTTCGTTAAAACGCCTCTGGTCTTCTGCAAGATAAGTTCTACCAAATCCCCCCTGTCCCAGGACGTGAATTATCCGGTAACGATTTTGCAGGATAGTACCAACTGTAATGGGTGTTTGCATGATCGATATATGAATATATTGAATTTAAAAGCAACTGAGCTATAGCAATCCTAATTTGATTCGTGAGAAATTTTGTCTTCAGGAGTCTGCAATTCTCTGACAATAATCAACATTCATCAACTTCTTCTGTCAGGATGCGTCAAAAATAAGGGTTAATTAACAGTAGCTGAAAAGCTAACAATTACTACCAATTACTCACTTATGATCCCTGCCAAAGTCATCAACTATTGTGAATATATGGGAATTTTTTTGTAAAATATCTTCATGCTACTAGGATTCAAGACCGAACTCAAGGTAAACAAGCAACAACGTCTACTACTGGCACAACACGCAGGAGTAGCCAGACACGCTTGGAATCAAGGATTAGCATTATGTGAACAGGTACTCATACATAATCGTACAAACCCCGAAGAGAAAATCAAATTTCCTACAGCCATAGACTTACATAAATGGTTAGTAGCGTCAGTTAAATCTAGCCATTCCTGGTATTATGACGTATCAAAATGCGCTCCTCAGTACGCATTAAGATATTTGTCAGATGCCTTTAAATCTTTTTTCAAAAAAATTAAAGGGTTTCCTAAATTCAAGAAAAAAGGTAGACATGATTCTTTTACTTTAGATGGAGCAATTCACATTGACCACAGAAAAGTGAAAGTACCTGTAATTGGATGGATAAAGACTTATGAACTTCTACCTTTTGGATATAAACCAAAATCAGTCACAATCAGTAAACAAGCTGATAAGTGGTTTATCTCCTGGAAAATAGAACTAGAAACCAATGAAACTCCTAAAAAACAAGAGTTTGTCGGAGTTGACTTAGGAATAAATCATCTAGCAGTGTTGTCAACTGGAGTTGTATTTAATGGAGCAAAAAGTTATAAAAAGTATGAATCCTTACTAGGAAAAATGCAATATTTGAACCGTCATAAACAAGTCGGTTCTAATAATCATAGAAAAGCCCAAATAAAAATAGCGAGACTACACCAAAAAATAGCCAACATCAGGAAAGATTCATTACATAAAATCACCACCTATATCAGCAAAAACCACGCGGTTATAGGAATAGAAGATTTAAATGTATCTGGAATGTTAGCTAATTGTAAGTTATCTAAAGCTATAGCGGATATGGGCTTTTATGAGTTCCGTCGTCAATTAGAATACAAGACTCAGCTATACGGTAGTAAGTTAGTAATTGTGGATAGATTTTATCCCAGTAGTAAAACTTGCTCTAGTTGTGGTGAGAAGAAATCATCTCTGTCACTGTCTCAAAGAGTGTTCCAGTGTCAGAACTGCGGTTTTGAGTGTGATAGAGATTTAAACGCGGCTCGTAATTTGAGTCAAGAAGCGGTTAGATTGACCGTGTTAGCCTGTAGACTAGATAGTGCCGACACTACTAGGATGAAGCAGGAAGAAAAAGCTGGCTCTTGTTAGCAAAAGGCAAGCTTTTTTGTATCGGACGATCTAATTTAGATTACTGCGCCTCCAGAAATATCAGCAACCTCAACCAGGGCTTCTGCTTCTACCCGCTCCAAGGCCACATCTGTGGTTATGTCCACGATATATCAACACCAATTCTCAAACTTTATCAATTTGGCGCTAGTATCATAAGATGGTAAATTGTAACGTCGATTCTCAATCACAGGTGTTCTCATGCCTGAGAGAAAACTTAAATATCATTTAATAATCTGTAAATAATTTTTTTTCTCAGTTATAAAAGAAGCAGGTAGAATAAGTAATCTACCATACCAAATTTTCAAAGATGGGGCGGTCTTCCTCCTCCCAAAAAAAACTTGAAACTCTGAAACTATTGGCCAGAATGGAGATCAGTAAAATCCTCAGTGGTGCTTTTCCCAGAAGAGCTAGAAAATTAATGATTGTAATTCTATGGAGAAATATTGCTTTCTTTGTATGAAAGCTTCAACAAAACTTACATATCTTCTGTTTAGTCTTATGTCGGTTAAATCTGCTAAATTTCTGATGATAATATCGCCATGAATGCACATCGAGGATCTGCTGTGCTTACTTCCGCAACTTTAAAAATGGAACCAGCCGCAACAGGAATGACTGAAAATCATCGTCTGCGTCTGTTTTCTGGGTCTGCCAATTTACAACTATCTCAAGAAGTTTCTCGTTACCTGGGAATGGAATTGGGACCAATGATTCGCAAAAGATTTGCGGACGGCGAACTTTATGTTCAAATCCAAGAATCGATTCGCGGTTGTGATGTCTATTTAGTCCAGCCAAGCTGTCAACCGGTTAACGACCACTTGATGGAATTACTGATTATGATTGATGCCTGTCGTCGGGCTTCCGCAAGACAGATCACAGCAGTACTTCCATACTATGGTTATGCTCGTGCCGACCGCAAAACCGCCGGACGAGAATCAATCACTGCCAAGCTAGTTGCTAACTTAATCACTGAAGCAGGTGCTAACCGTATTCTGGCAATGGATTTGCACGCAGCGCAAATTCAGGGCTATTTCGATATTCCTTTTGATCATGTTTACGGTTCCCCCGTTTTACTAGATTATTTAGCGAGGAAAGGACTACAGGACATTGTAGTTGTTTCCCCTGATGTGGGTGGTGTAGCACGGGCTAGGGCATTTGCCAAAAAGCTGAATGATGCACCATTGGCAATTATTGACAAACGTCGTCAAGCTCACAATGTGGCTGAAGTTTTGAACGTCATCGGTGATGTCAGAGGCAAAACAGCCGTTTTGGTAGATGACATGATTGATACTGGTGGGACAATTGCCGAAGGGGCTAGGTTGCTGCGGGCTGAAGGTGCAAGTCAGGTATATGCCTGTGCTACCCATGCTGTGTTTTCCCCACCTGCAATTGAGCGATTGTCAAGTGGGTTGTTTGAAGAAGTGATAGTCACCAATACCATTCCCATCCCAGAAAACAATCGTTTTCCCCAACTTGTAGTGCTTTCAGTTGCTAATCTGCTTGGAGAAGCCATCTGGCGAATTCACGAAGATAGCTCATTAAGTAGTTTATTTCGCTAATCTACAAAAAACATCCTCTTTAAGGAGTAAATATGAAGGATGAAATTTTCTAATTTTTATCCTTCATTTTTTATTGCTGCTAAAATTTCTAACTCTGTCACTACTCGTTCTAATTCTTCTACCAAGGAAGTCGTTTTGGTCTGCTTAAAGGCATCTACTAACGCCCGATAATACCAAAGTGTGCCTTGTCTTCCACCTTGAAACCGTTCCCAAAGTGATTCACCTAAAACTCGATAGTCTTTAAGAATTGATTGGGCATTATAAAGTTTATCAGATGTAGAAACAAGCAACACTGAGGGGGAAGCGATGGAAATATGGGCAATGTATGTTTCTTTACGTTGTTTCCAAGGGGGTTTGGGTGTGGTGTCTGCGTCTGTACAACCATCAACAATGGCTGTGACATTATCTCCAAACCGACGTTTAATTTCTGCTCTGGTGGCTGCTCCGCCTTGGTCTTCTATGGCATCATGTAATAAGGCTGCGATCGCTTCATCTTCGTTTGCACCATATTCTAAGGCTATGCTGGCTACTCCTAGTAAATGGGCAATATAGGGAACTCCTGAACCTTTTCTCACTTGTTTTGCGTGGAGTTCGTGTGCGTAGGTTAGGGCTTGGGTAAAGCGTTCTGATAGCATTGATGGTTAATTTTAATCTTTTGGTTTGGTGTTGAGGTTAATAATAAATGAACCGCGAAGGCGCGTTCGCGGTAGCGTTGCGAAGCAAAGGACGCGAAGGAAGAGAAAGAGAAGGAAGAGAAAGAGAAGGAAGAGAAAGAAAGATGTTATGGCGGTATGCACTTGAATGAGGCACATCATAGCCCCCTCCTCGCTTGCGGGGAGGGGGTTGGGGGTGGGGTGATTGTATCTCACTCAACCGAGAAACGCTATAGTGCTTTCAACTAAAATTAGTATTTTGCATTTCGACAAGCTTTGTCCATCATTTCTTTTGCTAATGGATGATAACCATTGTTATTGAAAAATGCTAAAATTGACTCTTTTACTTGATAACTAATGGCTTCACCAGTTGTGACTAATCTAGCAAAATGTTCACAGTTCCAACCTAAAATACCATAATCCCAAGTTTTGAATAATTCATAAGCAATTAAACATCTATCAAGGACTTCTTTTTTAGGCAATAATGTCACTGATTCTACGCTATATGATACTGTCGGAATTCGGAATACAGCAAATCCATTTCCACCAAAGTTAAAAGCATGGGTATCAGAGATAGTTATATGATAATGCAATGCTAGGTCTGAGCTACTTTCTTTATGATGAATTAGCAATCCTGCTTTAGAACTTTTATAATCAACATGAGTTTTAAATTCACGTATAATCTGATCTTCTATAATTGGTGTGGCTGGTATAATAGCAATATTGCTAATTTTTTCGATATTTAAAAGAGATAACCACTCATTTATTGACTGAGGACGATTTTCCGGCTTTATTTCCATTCCTTTAATTATTGCATGATTCACGCGATCGCTAATACTAGAATTTATCTTTTTTACTTCTTCCAATTCTGTAACAATTGCTCTCATTGGTGCTATAGTTGGTAATTCTCCAGTTAACAAAGAATACAAAGTTGCAGCTAAAGCATAAACATCTGTAAATGCTCCCCGTTTTGCTCTTGCATCATATTGTTCAATGGGTGCAAAACCAGGAGCTAACATTTGTGTATGTGTTCCAGTTAAGTTTGGTTTAAATTCTCTCGCAATGCCAAAATCAATTAACACAGCTTCTGATTTACCATAACGCAACATGATATTTTGCGGTTTAATATCTCGATGTAACAAGCCATTATTATGAACTACAGTTAACGCTTCTCCTATTTGTTGAATGTATTTTAATGCTATATCTTCAGATAAAATACCGTGATTTTCTACTAAACTTCCTAAATCTTCACCATCAATATATTCCATCACCATACACCAAAGATCATTTTCATTGATGACTTCATGAATTTGGACAATATGGGGATGACTACATTTAGCTAATTTAATCGCTTCGTTGAGAAAGTCTTGTTGAAATTTAGCAAAATCAGAACGCTTTTGAACTGTATTATTCAAGGTTTTGATAACAACTAAATTTCCATGATTATCTCTAGCAAGATAAGTGATCCCAAAACCACCTTCACCTAATTCTTTTTCAATGGTGTATTTACCATCTTGTAATTGCTGTCCTGATACCCAAGCCATAACCTGTAAATTTATAGATTTATAAGTTAATTTTGGCACAATTTTAGGTGTAAGTGTTAATTACAGGTTGTTATCGGTTTAAAATAATAGAAAATCCTGATATGACAAACTAAAAACCTATGCCACAAACTATTCTTAACGAAATTCTCAATCAGCTTGATAGTTTAGAACAGGATGAACTACAGCAGCTTAATCAGATTATTCAAATATATCTGACTGATAAAGCACAAGCTTATCAAACTACAAAATTTCATCAAGCACTTTTAAATTCTGGTTTGGTGAAAGAGATTAAACAACCCACTCCTCAACAACAGGAAAGAACTCTCATTCAGGTACAGGGTAAACCTGTTTCTCAAACTATCATTGAGGAACGCTGCTAAATGACTGTTTATTTCTTTGATAGTAGCGCCTTAGTTAAACGCTATGTTGCGGAAATAGGTTCAGCTTGGGTGATGAGTTTATGCAATCCTACTCTAAAAAGTACTGTGTTTATTGCAGCCATTACTGCTGTAGAAATTACTGCGGCTATCAGTAGACGATTTCGTGGTGGAAGTGTCAGTTATACAGATGCGACAACTGTATATCATCAGTTGAGAAATGATATCCAATCTGAATATCAAGTGATTGAAATTACAGACATCATCATTAATTCCGCTATGGCATTAGCAGAAAAACATGGTTTACGCGGCTATGACGCAGTTCAATTAGCTGGTGCTAAAGCTATTAACAATCTTTGCATAGCAAATAGTTTGCATCCATTAACTTTTATATCTGCTGATCAAGAATTGAATAATGCAGCAGTTAACGAAGGTTTAGTCGTTGATAACCCCAATGACCACCCCTAAACCCAAACAACCCTCTTGCCAGTTATTGTCAAAACAACAATAATTGTGACAATTGCGCTAGAATTATTAAAGGTTCGTTACAGAATTGGCAAATCATCCCCGATTCTGTTACAGCAGCCAAACATTTAGCTTCTTAATCTAAAAACCCTAAAGTTCACCCCAAGCCTCTATGACGCTCCCAATTCGTAACGTCGCCATTATCGCTCACGTTGACCACGGCAAAACCACCTTGGTTGATGCTCTCCTCAAACAGTCCGGCATTTTCCGCGAAGGCGAAGACGTTCCGGATTGTGTCATGGACTCCAACGCTTTGGAGAGGGAACGAGGGATTACGATTCTTTCTAAAAATACAGCGGTTCGCTACAAAGAAACCCTAATCAATATTGTTGATACCCCTGGACACGCTGACTTCGGCGGTGAAGTAGAACGGGTACTCGGCATGGTTGACGGTTGTCTGCTCATTGTCGATGCGAACGAAGGCCCTATGCCCCAAACCCGCTTTGTACTTAAAAAAGCGTTGGAAAAAGGTCTGCGTCCTATCGTCGTTATTAACAAAATCGACCGTGGACAAGCTGACCCTCACGTTGCTGTTGATAAAGTCTTGGATCTGTTCTTGGAATTAGGAGCAGATGAAGACCAGTGCGACTTTAAGTATCTGTTTGCTTCGGGTATGGCTGGTTTCGCTAAGGAAACTTTGGAAGCAGAAGGGGTAGATATGCAGCCCCTATTTGATGCCATTCTCCGCCATGTCCCCGCACCAGTGGGAGATCCCAACAAACCGCTGCAATTGCAAGTTACTACCCTAGATTATTCTGAATATTTAGGACGGATTATCATTGGTAAAATCCACAATGGGACTATCCGTACCGGACAACAAGCTGCTTTGGTAGTGGAAGATGGCAGTATTGTGAAGGGTAAAATTACCAAGTTGATGGGATTTGAAGGCTTGAAGCGGGTAGATATGGAAGAAGCTACCGCAGGTTATATTGTGGCTGTAGCTGGTTTCGCTGATGCTTACATTGGTGAAACTATTACAGATCCTAATGAACCCCAAGCTTTACCTTTAATTAAGGTCGATGAACCAACTTTACAAATGACCTTCTGGGTGAATGATTCACCTTTTGCAGGTCAAGAAGGTAAGTTGGTGACATCTCGACAAATCCGCGATCGCTTATACCGCGAATTAGAAACCAACGTAGCTTTGCGTGTTGAAGACACTGACTCTCCCGATAAATTCCTGGTTTCTGGTCGGGGTGAATTACACTTAGGTATTTTAATCGAAACCATGCGTCGTGAAGGTTTCGAGTTCCAAGTATCTCAACCTCAAGTAATTTACCGCACAGTTAACGGTCAACCTTGCGAACCTTATGAACTTCTAGCGTTAGACGTTCCTGCTGATGCAGTTGGTAGCTGTATTGAACGCTTAGGACAACGGAAAGCAGAAATGCAAGATATGCAGCCTGGTAATGGCGATCGCACTCAACTAGAGTTTATCGTCGCAGCCCGTGGTTTGATCGGTTTCCGTGGTGAATTCATGCGAATGACTCGCGGTGAAGGCATCATGAACCACAGTTTCCTTGATTATCGTCCCCTTTGCGGTGATATTGAAGCTCGCAACAAAGGCGTTCTCATCTCCTTTGAAGAAGGTGTTTCTACTTCCTACGCGATGAAAAACTGTGAAGATAGAGGCGCATTCTTTATCAGTGAAGGAACTAAGGTTTACAAGGGTATGATTATTGGTGAACATAATCGTCCTCAAGATTTGGAATTGAACGTTTGTAAAACCAAGCAGTTAACCAACCATAGATCGTCTGGTGGTGAAGAACTTACTCAGTTACAAACACCGATAGACATGAATTTGGAACGGGCTTTGGAATACATTGCTCAAGATGAATTGGTGGAAGTTACACCTGAATCTATTCGTCTGCGGAAGATGTCTAAGAAATTGGTAAAACGGTAATCTATCAAGGGTGGGTTTTTCCCACCCTTATTTTCATCTGCGTTCTATTAAATTAACTTATCTCTGGTTTTCCGAAATTCCTGAAAAAAATATTTTCGCAATAAACTACCCCCTATTCTCAATATTATTGATACTATTCTCAATTATTTAACGAAGTTTGGTTTTTTCAGCGATTGATATTGACATTGTTCTGACTTTTTGGTAAATTTAGTTAAAATCCCAAGGCATTGATATTTGGGTTTTAAAATTTTTTTCTCACGCAAAGACGCAAAGAGAAGAAAGAGAGATTTATACTAGTTTAAGAATATTTGATATTTTCCAAGGAGTGGAAATGATGTTGTTGGAATTAAAGCGCATTCATGTACCCCCTGGACAAAGAGTTTTATTGGAAGATGTCACTTGGATAGAGTTAGAAGCAATTCTTGAGGAGTTGGGAGAACATCGTGCTGCGCGAATTGCTTATGACAGGGGAATATTAGAAATTATGGCTCCTTTACCAGAACATGAATTTGATAAAGAAATTATCGGTGATTTAATTAAGGCATTGTTGGAAGAATTAGATATTGAATTTGTCAGTCTTGGTTCTACTACTTTTAAAAATCAATTCATGGAGAAAGGGATAGAACCTGATCAATGTTTTTATATTAAAAATGAGGCTTTAATTCGTGGAAAAAAGCGGTTAGATTTAACAATTGATCCTCCTCCAGATTTAGCTTTAGAAATTGATATTACTTCCCGCACTCATCCAAATATTTATCAAGCTTTAAATGTACCAGAATTGTGGCGTTTTGAGAACGGGAAACTGCAAATTAATATTTTAGAAAATGGTAATTATATAGAGTCTCAGTCAAGTTTAAATTTTCCCAATTTACCTTTGATTGAAGTAATTCCTCAATATCTTGAGCAAAGTAAAACCGCAGGTAGAAATGCGACTATTAAGAGTTTTAGGAATTGGGTAAGACAGCAGTAAGTTAGGTAGTTTTATATCAAAATAACATAATATCAATTATTTCACGCATTAGCGAAGCGAAGTACGAAGTACGTTAGGCGCTCCAGACGCAAAGAGAGAAAAGAGAAATTTTTATAAATAAATAGACGATGATGATAAATCAGTATCTGACTTTGGGAATACTTAAAGTAGGAAGTTACTACAGTCAGATTTAAACAATGGATTTGGTAAATTTAAAACAAACAGGTAGAGGTTGGGAATTTTCAACTGAAGCAGATTTAGAAGATTTTGTTTGGGCTAATTTAAAGCAACTTTTAGGACTGACTCCCCTGAAGCGTCAATATTTTGTGAATGGACAATATTGTGATATTTTAGCTTTGGGTAAAAATCAGCAGTTAGTAGTGCTGGAATTGAAAAATGTTGAAGATAGATATATTGTTCAGCAGCTAACTCGATATTATCACGCCCTACAGGAAGAAAAACCTTTTGCAGATAAGGTTGACTATCAGAAACCAATAGAACTGATAGCAATTACACCTAATTTTCATCGGGATAATTTTACAGATAGAACTTATAATCATCTATCTATTAGATTTTTTGAATTTGCTATTTTAGCAGATGATATTAGCTATTTTTTAGAGTTGAAAGATTTAGATAATCATAAATTGCTGAAAATCGAAATTCCTGATCAGAATAAAAATACTAATGAAGATATACCTCCACCTCCCAGAGCATTAATTAATAGACTAGCTAAATGTGAAAAGTCGAGTGATAAAGACAGAGAAGCTGTTTTAAAAATTCGTAAAAAAATTCTGAGTTTTGATCACCGAATGCAAGAAAATGTGAATGGGAATGTGATTGAATATGGGAAAGGGAAAAATAATAAATGTGCAGAGTTTAATTTTTCTAGTCCTGGTTCTGTCTACTATGGAAGACCTCATTTATTTTTAAAACTACCAGATCCAGCACCTTATAATAAACAAAAAACAATGAGAATGCGTATCTTAGTTAATGAAGATTGGCATGAATTTCAGGGAATGATTAACTGTCGTCTAGCTTTTAAAAGTCAAGGTGGTTCATATTATCAATATCCATCATTTATAGACCTGATACAAACATTTATGAATGAGGAATCAGTAGATGATAAAGTACGTCTTTGCTATCAAAGTTATGAAAAAATCATCAACAGTAAAACTAAATCTCTAGATTTATTAGTGGATATTGCGTTGGACAATTGGTTAAAAAGGTTATAGCCAAAACACTGTACATTTCCGCCATTGTTGAGTTAAAAAAGAAACTATGAAAATCACCAAAAACATCACCAATTGGCTAGAAATCCACGCCTCATCTCCTACCTACGGCGGTTGGGTATTAATAGGCGTTGCTATTTGTTATTTAGGCGCTGCTATCAACACGATGGCGGGCTGGTTATATGTAATTAGTGGAGTTTGTCTTGCCCTTGTGGGTGTATCCGCTTTTTTAGCACCGCGATCGCTCAAACATCTCATCATCAAACGCTCTCCCATCCCACCAGTCACTGTTGGCGACGAAATCACCGTTGAAATAGAAGTCCATAATCCCACCCAAACACCTGTCACCTTATTGCAGGTTGCCGATATACTGCCCTTCATTTTCGGAAAACCAGTCAAACAACCAATTGACACCATTAGCGCAAAATCAAGCTACCGTTGGACGTATTATCACCCTACCCAACGCCGAGGCTTATACCGTTGGGAAACAATAGAATTGGGAACAGGTGCGCCTTGGGGCTTATTTTGGTGTCGTCGGCAGCGCAAATGTCAAGCCAGAGCTATTGTCTATCCCACCGTTTTACCCCTGACCAACTGCCCCCTAATAGATGAAATTGGTCAAGATGAAAGTCAAAAAAGCGATCCTCGTGGAGTACCATTACAATTAGCGTCAACAGGATTAGTGCGATCGCTCCGTCCTTACCGCATTGGAGATCCCACCCGTCTCATCCATTGGCGTACCAGCGCTCGTTACGGAGAATTAAGAGTCAGGGAATTAGAATTAATTACAGCCGGACAAGAAATCATTATTGCCCTTGATAGTGCTGAAAATTGGGAAGAAGAACAATTTGAACAAGCAGTCATCGCTGCCGCCTCATTATATTTTTATGCCCACCGCCAAAAATTACAAGTAGAACTTTGGACAGCAGCCACAGGTTTAATCAAAGGTGATATTCCCGTTCTCGAAACCTTAGCAGCAACCAACCCCCTAGAAGAAACAAATACACCACCAGATAACTACCCCTTAATTTGGCTCACCCAAAACCCCAAAACCCTATCTCAGTTGGCTGTGGGCAGTCGTTGGATTTTATGGGAGAATATAAATTCATCCTCACAACAAATCTTAGTCAATCGAGATTATCCCGGCATCATCTTAGAGCGTGGACAAGAACTGCAACTTCAGTTGCAAAAACCATTACAATAATTCGTAATTCGTAATTTGTAAAATTTACCCTTGCCTCCTGCTCCTGCCCCTGCACCTGGCTGATGTACAATGCTAAGAAATATTTAAAATTATGAGCGTCCGAGCCAATGATTCCATCAGAAGTTAACAACAAATCCAGCGATAAAAGCCTAGAGGCAATGCGGCATTTTTCCGAGCAATACGCCAAGAGGACTGGAACGTACTTCTGTTCTGAACCTTCCGTTACAGCAGTTGTGATTGAAGGTCTAGCCAAACATAAAGACGAACTCGGTGCGCCTTTATGTCCTTGCCGCCACTATGAAGACAAAGAAGCGGAAGTCAGCGCTGCCTATTGGAACTGTCCTTGTGTACCCATGCGAGAACGCAAAGAATGTCACTGTATGCTGTTCCTCACCCCTGAGAGCGACTTTGTTGGTGAAACACAAGAAATATCTCTCGAAACCATCAAAGAAGTCCGAGAAACCATGGGATGAGTGAAAACCTGCCCCAAGAGTTTTGGCAAGGCGTAGAACAGTTCAACTCTGGGCAGTTCTACGCTTGTCATGACACCTTAGAAGCCCTGTGGATTGAAGCAACCGAACCAGAAAAAAGTTTATACCAGGGTATTTTGCAAATCGCTGTAGCACTCTATCATCTGGGTAATCGCAACTTGCGAGGAGCAATGATTCTATTGGGAGAAGGTAGCAATCGTCTGCGACGCTATCCAGAAAGTGACTACGGCATCAATGTGGAAAAATTATTCACTCAGAGCGTGGAATTGTTGAAAGTACTGCAACAAACCGATCCCGAAAAAATACTTAGTAGTGATGGGGGTGAAAATATAGCCTTGCTTTTACCCACGATTTCTATAAATAACTGAATTAGCATCAAGAAATACCAAAGATAATTTTGGGGTTTTTCCTGAATGCAACCTTCTGGGGAGAAAAACGTCAATAGTCTTCAGTAGCCAGCAAATCCAGCAAATATTTATCTACAAATATTCTTGATAGTAGATTTTATTTTTGGATAAACTGCTGGAGATAATAAGAACATAACCTCAAGATTTCTATCCCCAATTGCTATGATACCTCCCTATAAATTGCCAAATTCACAAATACGGCGCTTTGGTTTAGCCTTGATGCTACCAGTTTCACTGTTGGGAGCAATTGCCTTCCCTAGCCAAGTGCAAACCGCTACCGCTCAATCAGCAGGGGGAAATCGCCCACTCACCATTCGCTCTGATGTGCAAGAATATGACGCTAAAGCCCAAGTAATCACCGCTCGTGGTAATGTGCAGATGTTGTATCCCGCTCGTCAGTTGCAAGCAACATCCGCCCAAGCACAATACTTTAGTAAAGAACGGCGAATTGATTTCAGTGGCAACGTTTATATTTTGCAACAAGGAAACAATAGTATTCGGGCTGAGAAAGTAACTTATTTGATTGACGAAGGCCGATTTATCGCCTTACCCCAGTCCAACCGTCAGGTAGAATCTGTCTACATGGTGGATGACACTAATGTGAACGGACAAACTGCCAAACCTGCCCCAAAAACACCAGCCCTCAAACGTTCTAATTAATATCTACCACCTCAGCAAGACGTTAATAGTGAAAATTGTTTTAGAGAATATTCACAAATCTTACGGCAAGCGCGTCATCGTCAATCGTGTTAACCTTTCTGTTGCTCAAGGTGAAGTTGTTGGTTTACTCGGACCAAACGGTGCCGGTAAAACAACAACATTTTATATCGCCACAGGCTTAGAAAAACCCAATCAAGGAAGAGTTTGGTTAGATAGTTGGGATATTACAGGAATGCCAATGCACAAACGGGCCAGATTGGGCATTGGCTATCTGGCACAAGAAGCCAGTGTTTTTCGCCAACTCTCAGTTCGGGATAATATTCTCCTGGTATTTGAGCAAACGAATGTGCCACGATGGGAGTGGTCGAAGCGGTTGCATAATTTATTAGGGGAGTTTCGCTTAGAAAAAGTGGCCAATAGTAAAGGTATTCAACTTTCTGGGGGTGAACGACGAAGAACTGAGTTAGCCAGGGCTTTAGCCGCAGGGAGAGAAGGTCCAAAATTTCTCTTTTTGGATGAGCCATTTGCGGGAGTTGATCCGATTGCAGTTGCGGAAATTCAGGAAATTGTGGGACAATTACGCGATCGCGGTATGGGCATTCTTATCACAGATCATAATGTCCGCGAAACCTTGGCTATCACTGATCGTGGTTACATTATGCGGGAAGGACAAATACTGGCTTTCGGTACTGCCGATGAACTTTACAATAACCCACTTGTGCGGCAATATTATTTAGGTGATAACTTTTTCAACTAAATCAACTCAAAAAATGGGAAACAAGGAATAGGTAATAGATTTTTTCCAATCTCATTTATAGCTTTCTGAAAATTAAACTGCATAGAATAAGATTTCCAGAACAATTAACCGCAGATGTACGCAGATAAACACAGATGAATTAATCGACGATTGGATGATTCTGTGCAAATTCACATTAAATTGGTATTAGGTTTTTTATATGATTTTTAATCATCAAATTCAAAGATTTAATATTTTGTCAACATATAAATTACTATATATAAATATTTTAATAAATATATTCAAAAATCTCTAATTCACAAAAGTTGTCACTATTTAAATTTTAAAGTTACTTATGATATCTAAACAGATTAAATCTTTTTACAGCCTCAGTTCACTGCTGCCTTTTTCCATCATGGATCGCTATTTGGCTATGCAGTTGCTGCCTCTATTCCTCTTCGGTGTCGGCGCATTTACTTCTGTAGTATTGGCAATTGATAGCTTATTTGAATTATTGCGAAAAGTGGTGGAATCAGGGCTACCAGTTACTATTGCTCTGAAAGTTTTTTTATTAAAACTGCCTTATGTCATGGTTTATTCTTTTCCCATGTCCACCTTACTTGCTACTTTGATGACCTATAGTCGTCTTTCTAGTGAGAGTGAACTAATTGCCCTGCGTGGGTGTGGGGTAAGTGTCTATCGCATGGTACTAACTGCTGTATTATTAAGCAGTTTAATCACAGGCATAACATATGTTTTTAATGAGCAAATTGCACCAGCGGCAAATTATGAAGCCACTCGTACCCTAGAGCAAGCACTGAAATCAGATCAACCTTCATTTAAACAACAAAATATTTACTATCCTGAATATCGGGAAGTTAAAGAAGCAGATGGTACTAAAACTAAGGTACTTTCACGCTTGTTTTATGCTGACCAATTTGATGGTAAGCAAATGAAAGGTTTAACAATTATTGACCGTTCTCGAGAAGGAGTGAATCAAATTTTAGTCTCAGAATCTGCCGAGTGGAATGGCTCAAAACAAGTTTGGGATTTTTACAATGGAACTATTTATTTAGTCGCCCCAGACAGTTCTTATCGCAACATTTTGCGGTTTCAAAAACAACAATTACAACTACCGCGTACACCTTTGAATCTAGCCGAAAATAGCCGAGATTACGGGGAAATGAATATTTCTCAAGCCCTAGAACAACTAGAAGTAGAACGCCTAGCGGGGAATCCCCAAAAAATTAGAAAATTAGAAGTACGGATTCAACAAAAAATTGCCTTTCCCTTTGTATGTATAATTTTTGGTTTAGTTGGCTCTGCAATGGGAACCATACCTCAACGAACTGGGAAAGGAACTAGTTTTGCGATTAGTGTCATAGTTATTTTCAGTTATTACTTACTATTATCAATTTCTGGCGCTTTAGCACAGGCGGGTATTCTTTCTCCCTTTATAGGTGCTTGGTTGCCTAACTTTTTTGGTTTGGGAACAGGTTTATTTCTATTGACGCGAGTCGCGCAAAGATAAATCAGTCCTATTGACGGTGTGAAAGTAAATTTTTGAGTCATAAAACTGTATCGCTAATGACTAATAACTAATTAGGGGTTACATTGATATCAATATTCAATAGACATCTGGTGGAAAAGTAGAGACGTTCCATGGAACGTCTCTACAAGGGTTCTAGGAAACGCACATTTAATTTTCACTTTTATGTCTAATATATTTATGCTTTTCATGAGCTAGTCTCAGGTTGCATCAACTTGTATCAGTTTGTTATCTAATTCAATCACCAATTTATTATCTTATGTCAGATCGTAACTATCCTCCTGCCTACTTACGTTATTTCAAAGCCAGGTTATCAAATTTCTTGCGCCCTAGTTTTTGGGTAACAGGAGTTTTTTTATTAGTTATAGTACTGGTAATTCGGGAATATTGGCTCAATCCAGAGCTTTTTACTAAACTACAAACTAAAAAAGCTGCTGCTGAAAAAACTGCTGAAACTTCACTTTCAGAAGAAGATAAAGCTATTGCCGCAGATATTGATAATATGCCGACTTTGTTAAATGATTTTGAACAAGCATCTGTATCTGCAAATGTAACTACCTTCCCAAGTAAGATTCAGCCAAATAATAGTGACTCATTTATAGAAGATGTAATTAATCAAAAAAATGCTGCTGATGAAGACAAATATAAGTCTATCCTGGGGATAGCTAATAGTATTAGTTCACAACCTGAAAAAAATCCTTTTGTGGTGCAGGCAGAAAATTTATTAAAAATTGAAAATAGTGATTATAAAAGTCGGTTTTTAGATACGAATAATTCGCCGATATCTCCAGAACCAACAGCAATAACAGATGTTTCTAATTTAAACCAGGGATTAACTACTAATCAGACTACAAATAATCAAAGCACTGTTGTGATTAGTCCTTTAGAAGCAGCAATCAAAAAATGGAGTAATACGCAACTAAATCCTGCTATTAGCAATGTAGGAGTAAGCCCAATTTCACCTACTAACAGCTTACCTAATCAGGGTTTACCCTCTGGTTCGATTATGGGCTATAATCAATTAAAAGTAACTAACTCACCACAAAATTCTTACGGTAATTTGAATAGCATTCAGACAACGCCTAATATAGGAATATCAACAACAGGAACATCTGCTTTACCTAATAATACTTATCCTGTTCAAGTTCCCAGTCAAGGTATTGTCAACTCGACGGCTCCAGTCGGATATGGAATTAATGCTAATAATAGTTTACAACAGCCAAGTCAATTACCTCAATCTAATTTACCACCTAATTTAAATTATCCTGGGCAGGTGCAACAGTAAGAATATGCTCTGTATCAGTAGTTATTAAAAGAATATCTCCATAGCAAAATTCTATATTCTCGTTAAAAAAATCTTCACAAGCAGCGAGAATTGTGGCACATATACTATCCACTGCTGTTTTATGTAGTAGGTAATAACCATCAGAATTTTTATTTTTTCCACAGGCTATTATGTATTTTTGAACATGATCAAAAATATTTTTCCTAATCAGTGGTATAGCATTAATTTTTATATTTAATGAATACTAGTTTGATAAATAATTATATTTTACACTAGAAAAGATGATCCTTAAAATATCTCACTTACATTAATACTCACATCAGGAAAAGCTAAAATTGATAAACTTTGATTTTTCACTAACTTCTGTACATCCTGATAAACTCCCTGAATAGGATTTCGATATACTTCTATAATTTCCTGATTAACATCTACTAACCAAACTTCAGGAATATTGGCTTCTGCATACAAAGGAATTTTTATTTCCCGATCATATTTTAGCGTTGTATCGGCAACTTCTATTAACAAAAATATATCTTCTGGTTGGGGGTGTGAATTTCTATAAAAATCTGGACGCGGTTTTAATAATGCTATATCTGGTTGCGGTTCAGAAGTTTCATCTAAAACTACTGGATTTTGAGGTGCAAGAATAATCCGTTTTCCTAAAAGCTGAATTAGGAGATTAACTAATCTATTGACACAACCTGCGTGTCTTCTTCCAATAGGTGACATATCAATCATTTCTCCCCGAATTAATTCTACTCGGTCATTTTCTGACAAAATCCCAGATTCACCCATTTGGTGAAATTGCTTAACTGTAAATTGGTGTCTGAGTAATTGTAAAACCATTGTCACCTCTATTTGAATTTTAATTGTTTATTTCACAGTAGGTTGGGTTAAGCGATAGCGCAACCCAACAACAGTATTAATAATGTTGGGTTTCCTTGCGTCAACCCAACCTACGAAATTAAACCAAAGCAGCTTCAGAAATTGCACCTTGCATTTTCCCGAAAGCCTCTATTAAAGTCTGCAATTGTTGTTCCGCTTTAAACACACCTAAACCTCTTGCTGTCACCTTTCCAGGAGAATAAACAAAACGAGAACGCATACTTTCTTTTAAATTCTCAGCTAACAAATTCCAAGCTGGTTCTTCCATGGGAGTTTCTAAAACAATGTGCTGTTTATTCTCTGGTTTAATGCGGCTAAATCCCAGATTTTTGGCTAATTGTTTTAATTCCATTACTCGCAATAATTGATTTGCCGGCACAGGTATAGTGCCATATCTATCAGTCCATTCAGCAGCAATTAATTTTAATTCATATTTGGATTTTGCAGTGGCTACAGCGCGATAAGCACTCATCTTTTGATCAAGATCAGTAATGTAGGTTGAAGGAATAAATGCGGTGAGATTAAGGTCAATTTGTGTATCTTCAACTTTGGGTATTTCTTGACCTCTAATTTCTCGAATTGCTTCTTCTAACATTTCCATGTACAAATCAAAGCCAATTGCGTCCATTTGACCAGATTGTTCTGCACCTAGCAAATTACCCACACCGCGAATTTCCATATCTCGCATTGCTAATTGATATCCAGAACCGAGTTGAGTAAATTCTTGAATTGCTCTTAATCTTTGTCTGGCTGCATCGGATAATTCTCGTTGTTTGGGGTAAAATAACCATGCGTGAGCTTGAATTCCCGCACGTCCTACCCGTCCCCGTAATTGATATAATTGAGATAAACCAAAACGGTGAGCATCTTCAATTAAGATGGTATTAACTCGCGGAATATCTAAACCAGATTCGATAATTGTTGTACAAACAAGAATGTCAGCGTCATTATTACCGAAAGTCAGCATGGTTGATTCTAACTCGCTTTCGTCCATTTGACCATGTGCGATCGCAAATCTTCCTCCTGGTACCATTTCCCGCAAATTTGCAGTGGTTTCTTCAATTCCATCTACTCGCGGTACTACATAAAAAACCTGTCCACCCCGATCTAATTCTTGACGAATTGCACTTCTGACAATTTCTGGGTTTAAAGGTGCGAGATGAGTTTGAATTGGTCTTCTGGTGGGAGGTGGAGTTGTAATTAAACTCATTTCCCGAATTCCCGATAAAGACATATATAAAGTTCTGGGAATAGGAGTTGCAGAAAGAGTTAAAACATCAACTTGCGTTTTTAGGCTTTTGATTTTCTCCTTTTGATTAACTCCAAATCTTTGTTCTTCGTCAATTACTAAAAGTCCTAAATCTTTAAATTGCACACCTTTACCTAATAACTGATGTGTTCCCACAACTATATCTAATTCTCCAGTTGCGAGCCGCTTTTGAATATTGCGTTTTTCTTCTGGACTGCGAAACCGATTCAGTAAACCGATATTAATAGGATAAGGTGAAAAACGTTCTTTAATTGTGTGATAATGTTGTTGAGTTAAAATTGTCGTTGGGGCTAAAAGTGCAACTTGCTTTCCTGCGGTGACAGCTTTGAAAATAGCCCGAATTGCTACTTCCGTTTTCCCAAACCCGACATCACCACATACTAACCGATCCATCGGTCTTTCGCTTTCCATATCCCGTTTGACATCTTGTACCGCTTTTAGCTGATCTGTGGTAGGTTGATAGGGGAAAGAATCTTCCATTTCTTCTTGCCAAGGCATATCTGCGGGATAGGAAAAACCTTGTTGTTGCGATCGCGCTGCATACAACTTTAACAAATCTACTGCTAGTTTTTTAATCGCTTTGCGGACTTTGTTCTTCGTATTATCCCAAGCTTTGCCGGTCATTTTATGTAATTCCGGGGCTTTATCTCCACTGACGCGAAAACGAGACAAAGAACCAACTTGGTCAGCAGCAACTCTTAACAAACCATCGGCATATTGAACAACTAAATAATCACGGGTTTCATCATTAATTGTCAAACTTTCTAACTTGACAAATTTACCGATTCCATGACTGCGATGTACAACAAAATCCCCAGGACGTAATTTGTTGGGATCAACTTGTTTAGATGCAGCTTGACGACGTTTACGGACATAGCCAAAATTAGCTAAAGAATGTTGTCCATAAAACTCTCTATCTGTGACAATAACCAACCGGAAAGAAGGTAAAATAAAACCTTCTAATTCTGCCAAACCGGAATATTTAAGCGCGGTAGGCGTATGATTAATTTGTAGTTTATCAATGGCTTGATAATCGCGGGGATTGGGGATAAACTGGGCGGGACAATCGTGTTCTTGGAGAAGAGAAACCGAACGGGAAGGTTGAGCAGAAAGTAACCAAATCGAAAAATTGCGATCGCGCTCTTGTCTAATTGTCTCAGCTAACTTGGCAAATTGGTGAGGTGTCACAGGTAAAGGTCTACTCGCTAAATTGAGACCACCATTTTCTTCAGCCAATTCCGATAAATATAACTTGTTAAAATTGCCAGCTTCAGCTATGCACTCATCAAACGAACAATGAATTTTAGGTAGTTGGTCATTTTCCCCGTTCCCGGTTAAGAGTTCCCATTGTTCCTGTGCATTCTCCACCCAGCGATCGCTATGAGCATAACATTGTTCAGGCTCATCAATAGCCAGGAGAGTATTTTCTGGTAAATAATCCAGCAGAGAAGCAGGTTTTGCAAAAGCCAACCCCAAAAACCGCCGACTACCTTCTAATGTTCCTAACTCTTGTAGAGACGTTCCATGGAACGTCTCTACATTTGGTAAATCTTTAAGTGCGTCTAAAATAATCGGTGCAAAGCTAATAGGAGTAAGAGTTATTTCGTTAATTTTATCCAGTGCAGAACGCTGAGTAGTGGGGTCAAATTCCCGAATTTGTTCAATATCATCTCCAAACCAATCCAAACGCACAGGCAACTCAGAGGACACCGGAAACACATCGACAATATCCCCGCGTCTACTCCATTGTCCTTCCGTTTCCACCAGCGGAACTCGTTCATACCCCAGCATGGTGATTTTTTTGCTAAAAGCATCTAAATCAAATTCCAGCCCCTTTTTCAAAGTTAGACAGAAAGATTTAAACGCTGCTGGCGGTGGTAAATGTGGCTGTAAAGCGCCCACAGTCGCAATAATGGCCATTTTTGGACTTTGCTGAGTTTTGGCGCTCCTACTGACCAAATCAGCCAAAACCTGCATTTGACCCCAACTTAGCTCATTTTCTGGGTCAAAAGGTTCATAAGGGGAAGCTTCAGATGTAGGGTAAAAGTGGACAGTTTTCCATCCCATTGCTTCCATTTGAGCGAAAACCCGGCCAGCTTCCTCTAGAGTGGCACACACCACACACAAATCCTTGTCTTCATGGGTTGCTAAAGCTGAAGCTACCAATCCCTTCGGTAGACGTGAAATGCCATTTAACCGCAATTCTTGTTGTTTGTTGAGTTTGGTAATTAGTTCTGCGGTGAGAGGCGATCGCGCCAAAGCACGCACAATAGAAGAAAAAGCCATAAATTATCAGCTTAGTTGGAACGTCGTTATATCAATTCACTGGGAGCAAAGCTACAAATGAATCTCCGCGTCCCCGTGTCCCCGTGTCCCCGCGTCTGTCCATTTGTATCAACCTTAAAGTAAAACGGTATTAGGGGATGAAAAAATCTATAAGAAGTTTATGTTAACTATTCTAAAAGGGTTAACAGCCGCTTTGCGAATAAAAGGGCATAATCATAACTACTACTTTATGTATACTCAAAGCATTTATAGAAACGTCTTTAATACTAGATACTAGGGTTTGAGCTACCTTCGCTCTTTTTAGCGGCAATTATCAACAATGTCTTCCATCACTTTTGAAATTTTAATCATTTTAGTGCTAATTATTGCCAACGGCTTATTTTCTATGTCGGAGATGGCCGTAGTCTCAGCCCGAAAAGTTAGACTACAACAGTTGGCTAATCAAGGAGATATCAACGCCAGGGCTGCACTACAACTAGCAGAATCTCCCAATCATTTCTTGTCTATCGTCCAGGTGGGGATTACACTGATCAATATTCTTAATGGTGTCTTCGGCGGTGCTACCATTGCCAAAAGACTAGAAGAGTATGTGAAGCTAGTCCCAGTTTTAGCAAATTATAGTGGTGCGATCGCATTTGGTGTAGTCGTCTTACTGATTACATATTTTTCCCTCATAGTTGGTGAACTCGTACCCAAACGGCTGGCATTAAACAACCCAGAAAAAATTGCCGCCCTTGTCGCCGTCCCCATGCGAGCTTTAGCAAGTATAACTTCGCCCATAGTATATCTTTTGAGTGCATCTACAGATTTGGTGCTGCGAATATTGGGAATTACACCCTCTACTGAACCTCAAGTCACTGAAGAAGAAATCAAAATTTTAATAGAACAAGGGACAGAAGCGGGAACCTTTGAGGAAGCCGAACAGGATATGGTAGAACGAGTTTTTCGTTTAGGTGATCGTCCTGTCAGTTACTTAATGACACCACGTCCTGATATAGTCTGGCTAGACTTAGAAGATCCCCCAGAAGAAAACCGCCAGAAAATGGTGGAGAGTGCCTATTCCCGCTATCCAGTTTGTCAAGAAGGACTTGATAATGTCCTGGGTGTAATTCCCGTCACCGACTTATTAGCCCGCAGTTTTCGGGGTGAACCTTTAGACTTAACAGTAGGATTACGTCAGCCTGTATTTGTACCGGAAAGCACCCGTGGTTTAAAAGTTTTGGAGTTATTCAAACAAACTATTACTCACATGGCGCTAGTAGTCGATGAATATGGCGTAATTCAAGGCTTAGTCACTCTCAATGACATCATGAGTGAAATCGTCGGTGATGTACCCGCAGAACCAGGACAGGATCAACCAGAAGCTGTACAAAGAGAAGATGGTTCCTGGCTTGTAGATGGGATGTTGCCTATAGAAGAGTTTTTGGAACTTTTCGATCTCGACGAATTGGAACCCGACGAAAGAGGTAGTTATCAAACATTAGGTGGACTTGTGATCACCCATTTAGGACGTATCCCCGCAGCAGCAGACCATTTTGAATGGGTAGGTATGCGTTTTGAAGTCATGGACATGGATGGAAATCGTGTTGATAAAGTACTAGTCGTGCCAAAGGGAAATCATCATGGGTAATTAGTGATAGGTGATAGGTGATTGGTAATTGGTGATAAATTAGCAATTATCTATTCACCTTGCTTTATTATTTATGTAGATGAATTTAATTACTCATAATGAAATATGGATGACTCTACCAAACAAATTATCAAGGAAAATCTAAAAAATTTTATTGAATTAGGACAAGAAAATTTTGCAGAAGAATTTCATGATATTTTTTATCCAAATTAGTTAGATATCAAGAATTTTCAATAATTCTTTAGCTACATACTCAACCACAGGTACAGGAACAGCATTACCAAACTGTTTCTTAGCTACTTCATCTTTTTTATGGTATTCAAAATCTCTAGGAAAACCTTGTAATTTACAAGCGTGTTTTGCTGTAATTGGTATATATTTCTGCGGTTGATAAATTTTTTCTAAGAAAAGATTTTTATATTCCTGTGGATTATTAGCATGAATAGATACTGTTGCGATATAGTCTTTAGCACCAGTAGCAGTTAAAGTCGGGAAAATATCAGCAGTAGGTAAAATAATTCTATAAATATTATTAATACCTGTCATATTTTTAGAATTCACAAATTCAAACTTGTGATCACCGATTAACCGCAATATTCCTTTTTCAACCAATGAATTCAATTCATTTATTTGTATATCATTGATTATTTCTCGAAAATTGTCAAAAGATAAAGGATTACCATCTTTATTTCCATATTTTTTGCTTCTTCTATATTTCAAAAGAGTCAAACAAATTAGTTTCTCTCTATTAGTAGTGTCGATAATATCCCAAGAGTGAATTGTTGTATGCCCATTTCTTAAATCAGAAAAAATGAAAAAATCATTTAACTCATCATCTTTCTGAAATCGAGTTCTTGATGGTGGAATCATACCTTTAAATAAAGTATCTGCATCTAATTTAACTTTCTCAATAACTTTGACATTTTTAAAATCATCTAAGATATCTAAAACTTTTGGGTGAATATTCAAAGGATTAGGGAATTTATACTCTTGAGATCTTTCTATATCCCGTCTAGTCCCAACAATAAAAACTCTCTCTCTATTTTGAGGTAAACCAAAATCGTAAGCATTAATAACTTTCCATTTAACGCAATATCCTATATTTGTCAATTCATTGAGAATTAGTTCCAAATTATCTCGGTTTTTAGGACTTGCTAATCCACTAACATTTTCAAATATAAAACCTTTGGGTTGATTTTTATTCACCAGTCGAATTACATCAAACCATAATTTTCCTCTCGGATCTTCAAATCCCCGTAAACAACCCGCAACAGACCAAGGTTGACAGGGAACACCACCAACAATTATGTCAATATTCGGCGGAAGTTCACTAATTTGTGTAATATCTCCTAACTCAATTTCATTTTTATTGAAGTAACTGATAAAATTTTGCTGATAAACTTTAATAGCTTGTTTATCTATTTCAGAATAGCCTAAACATTGACCACCTAGTTTATCTAAAGCGATTCTAAATCCACCAATACCAGCAAAGAGATCGATAAAGGTGAATTGTTTTTGGTTAGTGACAAACTGTAGAGGTAATTCTATTTGTTTTGGTATTTGCAAAAATATAGATTTCATGTGTGTTAGCTAATTTTATCAACTAACTATTGATATATGAAAATCTAGTATATCATCAAATATACGAAGTTTCTAGTCCTCAACTTTGAGACAACCGCTTCACCTCTGCACCCCCTAACATCTCCTCGGCTTTCGCTAACATCTGCGTAATTTTTTCAGCGTGGGGACTATTAACAAGACATTCTCGCAAATCTAATTCTGCTAACTTATCAGCCTTATTACCAGGAAACCAGGAATTACCATTACCTAAAAGGTTATAGCGCATTTTGCCATATTCGATCATGTCATAAGCCAAAGCTAAGTTTAACAACCACAAAATCACCCGTATATTTATTTGTCCTGGTGTTTTTTCCCAAGTTGGTAAATTAGTTTCCCAGGTTTTTACCCAATCTTCTCCTAAAATTTCTATGGCTGCATTTTCTAAACGTTCAAGAATTGGTGGTAAAATTTCCTCGGCTTTATCTAACAATTCTAAAGTCTTTAAATGTTCATCAAAATCACTCGGTTTTGCTGCCCCTATACTCAATGTATGCACTTGGGGATGACTCAAACAAAATAAATCATTAAACACCATTGGACTCAAAGGCGCACACAAATCAACTAACTTTGTAGATGGTTGATATAATAACCCGCCTTTATTAGATGGACTAATAATAAACACACCCATATCTAATTTATTAGCAGCTTCAATAGCAGTCCAATTCCATTGATTAATATAGTACCAATGCAAATTCACATAATCAAATTGATTAGTATTAATTGCCTGTATAATCAAATCTGTAGCCCCATGAGTAGAAAAGCCAATAAATCTAACTTTGCCCTCAGCTTGTAACTGTTTCGCTACTTCTAAACAACCATCTTTACGAATACTATTATCCAAACTTTCTGCATCATTAATGCCATGTAAACCCAGCAAATCAACATAATCTAACTGGAGATAAGCCAAAGATTTTTCCAAAGTTTTGCGGAATTCTTCAGGATTTGCCACAGGAGAAACTTTAGTCTGAACTATTAATTTCTCACGGGGAAACTGGGGCAGGATTTTACCCAATTGCATTTCTGATGTTCCGTAACCACGGGCAGTTTCAATGTGATTAATCCCAACTTCTAATGCACGACGAATCGTCGCTTCTAAGTTTTCTTGATTATCTGCTGGAATTTCTTCTAGTGTAACATCTTGCCATTTAAATTGATATCGCATTCCCCCGCAGGAAAACACGGGCATTTGTAATTCTGTGCGTCCAAATCTTTTATATAGCATTGCGGAATTTTAGATTTTGAATTGGGGATTTTGAATATTTAATATTTACAACTATAACAACCGGCAAGGTGGTTAGAATACCAACTTATTAGAAAACCTAGACACCAAAACACTTTTCACACTGTCACCTGTCATCTGTCACCTGTCATCTGTCACCTGTCACCTGCTACATAACCTAATTCAATAATTCATCAAATTTGAGGGTGCGTTACTTTACTATATAGCTAACTTCAATTGTTGCTACTGCGGCTAACACACCCTTCATTTTGAATTTTTGACCTTTTTTTAATTAAAAGTTAAAAATTAAAAATTAAAAATTAAAAATTTAAGATTAATAATAATTTTTAATTAATTAATTTTGGGTGCAAGCCCCCACTGAATCAAAGATTCAGTGATCTACAATCAGTGGTGGGTACAAGCCCCCACTGGTTGCAATTTTTAATTAATAATTTTTAATTGGAGCGTTCGCGCAGCGTCTCGTAGAGAAGCGACTTGACCTGAAAGTGTCGATTAACTACATTTGGCGGACAACAGGCTTACCATCGATAACTTCGCCAATCAAAACCAAATCAACACAATTTACAAAGATGCCATTTTCCAAAACACCAGGAATATTATTCAGTGTTTTCTCTAAATTCACAGGGTCGCTAATATTGTCAAATCTCACATCTACAACCATGTTACCTTGGTCGGTGATGACTGGGCCGGCTTTTCTTACACCCATGCGGAGTTCAGGTTTACCACCGAGTTTTTTAATTGCATTGAGAACGGGGGTAATAGCCATAGGAATAACTTCCACTGGGACAGCGAAACTAGAACCCAAGCGGTCTACTAACTTACCAGCATCGACTACAACAATAAACTGCTCTGCCAGATAATCTACCACTTTTTCGCGGGTATGTGCTGCACCACCGCCTTTAATCAAGTTTTTGTGGGGATCTACTTCATCAGCACCATCAATGGCAATATCAATATGGTCAATAGCGTCGAGAGTGGTGAGAGGAACGCCGTACTGTTTTGCTAGAACTTCCGACTGAAAAGAGGTGGGGATACCAACAATATCTTTGAGTTCACCCGACTTGAGGCGTTCTCCTAAATACTGAATTGTGTAGGCTGTAGTTGACCCCGTACCCAATCCAACTATAGAACCCGATTTTACCAGGGCGGCGGCGGCTTTGCCAACTTCTTGCTTCATCAACTTCACGGGGTCTGCTGCTACGGACATTCTCAAAACTCCTGAAAAATTAACTTTGGGAAAGACACTATCACAGCCGACTATACTACAAAATTGGTAATGGGTAATAGGTAATAGGTAATTGGTTATATTTCCCAGATAAAAACTTTCAAATTATACATAAAAAATACTCATAATTAATGATATCAAAAATCGGCAACTTCAGTTATTCAAAAAACGTCAACACCAATCATGCGTTTCTAAAATCATAGTTGACATGAAAAAAATCCTAGGTACATTAAGTTTAGTCAGCCTACTGCAAACCTACCCAGTAATTGCACAGGCAAAAACCACAGAACAACTACCTGTTACAAGCGCAGATTATATACAAAAGGTGATTAACGCCAATTTAATTACCAATTCTCCAGATGGTCAATTTTATCCAGACAGGTTAATTAGTCGGGCTGAATTAGCATCAATTTTAGTGAAAGCCTTTCGTTTAGAAAAGCGCCTAGCTGCTCAACAAAAAAATGTAATATTTATAGCAGATGTGCCAAATTCTCATCCTGCATATCAAGACATTCGCACAGTGCTGAAAACCGACATCATGAAAGGCTATCGCGGGAATATGTTCTTTCCCAATCAGAAGATAACTAGGGCTGAAGGTTTAGCAATTTTTGCCCAGGCCTATGGAGTGTTTCAGTTTCCCAACGATACCGTCAACGAAATTTTGACAGCACACCCAGATGCAGAGGCTATACCCACTTGGGCCAGAAAAGCGATCGCTACCGTAGTCAGTGAAGAATTTATCAACACAGATAGCCAAGGTAATATTAACCCATTACGCCCCATGAACCGTGGTGACATGGCTTACGTCTTAAGTAAATATTTGCAACGCCAACAGAAACAACCAGAGACACCAGTAGTCCTGGGAGTACCCCAATTATGATAGGGAGATGACGAGAAATTGTTGCGGATAACTCACCAAAGTTATACTTCTACAAACAACATTAATGACTGCCAGCTTTTTGTAGCCACCTGAAGTGGGAAAATCTAATTAATGCCAAAAGTAGAGTATAGAGAGGAAAACCGTATAATATGCACCTGAGTGAAATTACCCATCCTAACCAGTTGCATGGTTTGTCGATTCGCCAATTGCAACAAATTGCTCGTCAAATTCGAGATAAGCACTTACAAACCGTAGCAGCAACTGGGGGGCATTTAGGCCCCGGTTTGGGAGTTGTAGAATTAACCATTGGACTTTACCAGACTTTAGACTTAGATCGGGATAAAGTCATTTGGGATGTGGGACATCAAGCTTATCCCCACAAACTACTCACAGGACGCTACAGTGACTTCCACACTCTCAGACAAAAAGACGGAGTTGCAGGTTATCTCAAGCGTTGTGAAAACAAGTTTGACCACTTTGGTGCCGGACACGCTTCTACCAGTATCTCAGCCGCCCTAGGTATGGCTTTAGCCCGCGACTTAAAAGGGGAAAAATTTAAAGCCGTTGCTGTGATTGGAGATGGTGCTTTAACCGGTGGTATGGCTTTAGAAGCCATCAACCATGCTGGACACTTACCCAAAACTAACCTGTTGGTGGTTCTCAATGACAATGAGATGTCCATCTCCCCCAACGTTGGTGCTATTCCCCGCTATCTCAACAAAATGCGCCTCAGCCCACCGGTGCAATTTATCAAAGATAATTTAGAGGAACAGTTCAAACACATTCCTTTTGTTGGTGAATCTCTTTCCCCAGAACTCGAACGCATCAAAGAAGGAATGAAGCGTTTAGCGGTTCCTAAAGTAGGTGCAGTTTTTGAAGAACTGGGTTTTACCTACATGGGGCCTGTAGATGGACATAATTTAGAAGAATTGATTGCTACCTTCCAACAAGCACATCAAATTATTGGCCCGGTTTTGGTTCATGTGGTGACAACTAAAGGTAAAGGCTATGAATTAGCTGAAAAAGACCAAGTAGGCTACCACGCCCAAACCCCCTTTAACTTAAGCACTGGTAAGGCTATTCCTTCCAGTAAACCCAAACCTCCAGCTTACGCTAAAGTCTTTTCTCACACTTTGGTGAAACTGGCAGAACAAAATCCCAAAATCGTCGGGATTACGGCAGCAATGGCCACCGGTACAGGTTTAGATAAACTCCAAGCTAAATTACCCAATCAATATATTGATGTGGGTATTGCTGAACAACACGCTGTGACTTTAGCGGCTGGTTTAGCCTGTGAAGGAATGCGCCCCGTTGCTGCTATCTATTCCACTTTCTTACAACGCGCCTTTGACCAAATTATTCACGATGTCTGCATCCAAAACCTGCCTGTATTCTTCTGTTTAGATCGGGCGGGTATTGTTGGTGCTGATGGTCCTACTCACCAAGGTATGTATGACATCGCCTATCTACGTTGTATTCCCAACATGGTAGTAATGGCTCCCAAGGACGAAGCGGAATTACAACGGATGGTGGTGACTGGTATTAATCACACCAGTAGCCCCATTTCTATGCGTTTCCCTCGCGGTAATGGTCATGGTGTCCCTTTGATGGAAGAAGGTTGGGAACCTTTGGAAATCGGTAAAGGGGAAATTCTCCGTCAGGGTGATGATGTGTTAATCGTCGGTTACGGCACAATGGTTTACCCCAGTATGCAAGCGGCGGAAATTCTCAGCGAACATGGCATTGAAGCTACTGTGATTAATGCCCGGTTTGTTAAACCTTTGGATACTGAGTTGATTTTACCTTTGGCTAAACAAATTGGCCGAGTTGTCACTTTGGAAGAAGGCTGTTTGATGGGTGGCTTTGGTTCTGCGGTGGCTGAGGCTTTAATGGATGCTGATGTTTTGGTTCCTGTGAAGCGGATTGGTGTACCAGATATTTTGGTAGATCATGCCACACCAGAGGAATCTTATGCAGCGTTAGGTTTAACTAGTCGGCAAATTTCAGAAACTGTTTTGCAAGCTTTCTTTAAGAAACAAGCTGCTGTTGTTGTCTAAATAATTTTCTTTTTCTCGTTTTCTCGTTCCCATACTCTGTATGGGAATGAATTCCTGAAGGCTCTGCCTTCCTTGATCCTAGAGTCAGAATCAGGATTTACAGGATTTGAGGATTTACCCGATTTAATTATTTTCTTCCTCTACATTCTTGAATCCAGCGTATCCTGAGTCTCATAAAGTACGTTTTTCCTTGATGGTCGTTTCGGATATTGCGTTTAGATAATATAAAAGATATACTTTTATATATCTTGATTAGAGTAATCATAAAAAATGAAGACCATCATATCTGGGCAGAACCTGCCTGTAGAGTCAGTGATGGCTCAAGAACAGGAACAGTCATCCATCAAGCACCTTGAACGTATACTTCAGCTTGAAGGCTCTCAACCAAAACTAGTAGGAGCAGACGGTAAAGAAATTCACATTCCCGAATCTGTTTATCAGGTTTTACATCAGGCTGTTCATGCACTGGCATCAGGTAAAGTAATATCTGTAGTCATTGAGGATAAAGAACTGACGACCCAAAAAGCAGCAGACCTTCTTAAAGTTTCACGTCCCCATCTGATTAAGTTATTAGACCAGGGTGAAATTCCTTGCATTAGAGTAGGAACACATCGGCGTGTTCGTTTTGACGATTTGATGAAATATAAGGAACAGCGCGATATCAAGCGTCGGGAAGGAATGAAGCAATTCACTCAATTTTTAGAAGCTGAGGGATTCTATGATGATGAGAGTAGCGAATTAGATCAGTAAAATGGTACTCTCTGTAATTTTAGATTCCTGTGTCATCTACCCTATGCCTTTACGTGATACTTTGATGCGTGCTGCTGAAGCATAGTTATACGAACTTCATTTTTCACAAGAAATTCTAGATCGTGCTACTCGCAAGCTTGTAAAAAATGGAAGAATGAAAACAGATGCTAAAGCAGCATACTTACAGGAGGAGATCAAGAGATACTTTCCTGAAGCAATGGTGGAAGTGCCAGAGCATTTAGTTGCAAATATGACAAATAATCCAGATGATCGCCATGTTATTGCTGCTGCTATAGTTGCTAAGGCAGAAGTCATTGTTACTGTTGACATGGATGGTTTTCCCAGAGAAGCCTTAGCTCCTTGGGGTATTGAAGCTTGGCACGCGGATGATTTTCTGGTTTACCTTGATGAGCAAAATCCAGGAACAATGATTAAAATTATTTGGGAGCAGTCTAATGAGCTTAAAGTTCCAAAAAGTGTTCCTGAGATCATTGACAAGTTAGAAACAACTAATTTAAACAGAAAGAATAGAGTACCAAAATTTACTCATACTATTCGCTGCCAATTTTATGCTGAAGAAATTGTGCAAACTGCCAAAAAAGCCTTGGATATACTAAGTATACCAGCACCTGAAGGTGGTAGATGCTATGAGGGTACACGATATCGACTTTGGCAAAAAGGGGAAATTTTAACAATTACTGCTAAAGACAACCGTGGTGAGATTCTCAGACTTGAGAATGGCGGAATCGGGGGATATCTTTCCTCAGCAGATGTTGAAGCATTCCAAAATTTTGAACAATCTCTAGAGGACGAATTAGAAAGGGTGAAAATACAAAAATCTGACATATCATAACCTAAAGTTGATCACAAAATGCTAAATCTAGTAACGTTGAACGATAAGAAACCAACGTGAAAGCACAAGTATTTAGAGGCGTAAATCAATTATCCTACGAAGAAGTCCCAGTTCCGACACTAGAAGCAGATGAAGTGCTAGTACAGGTGCGGGTTGTAGGTTTGTGTCAGTCAGATATTAAAAAGATTCGTTATCCTTTGTATGAACCGCCACGTATATTTGGACATGAAACGGCTGGAACTATTGCAGCGGTAGGTTCTGAGGTGAAAGGTTGGACAGTAGGACAACGGGTTGCGGTGATGCACCATATACCATGTATGCGTTGCGCTTACTGCTTAAATGATAATTTCTCCATGTGCGATGTTTATAAAAATATCTCAACTACCGCAGGTTTTAACGCCAGTGGTGGTGGTTTTGCAGAGTATGTGAAAGTACCAGGACATATTGTGGAGAATGGGGGTTTAATTCCGATTCCTGATGAGATCAGTTTTGAGGAAGCGAGTTTTGTCGAACCGACTAATTGCTGTTTAAAAGCGGTGAAAAAGGCTCAAATTGCACCGGGACAAACTGTGTTAATAACTGGGGCTGGGCCAATTGGGTTAATGTTTATGATGTTGGTGAAGTATTTTGGAGCCAGAGCGATCGCTACCGACCTCTTACCATCTAGAATTGAAAAGGCTCTAGAAGTAGGAGCAGAAGCCGCTTTTGATGCTCGTGATCCTGATTTACCTGCAAAAATTCAAGCTTTAACTGGGGGAATGGGTGTAGATGTCACCTTGTTAGCTGTACCCAGTGATAAAGCATTTTTTCAAGCTTTAGACTGTACCCGAAAAGGTGGAAAAATTCTGTTTTTCGCGGAGTTTCCCGATGAATTGACAATTCCCGTTAATCCAAATATTCTGTATCGTCGGGAAATCGACTTAATGGGTAGTTACAGTTCATCCTACCGTTTACAAAGTCTTTCAGCCGATATTGTCTTTAATCGCCGGATTGATGTTAAAGCCTTAATTAGCGATCGCTATCCCCTACAAGATTTATCACAAGCCGTAGACCAAGCGATCGCACCCACACCGGAAACTTATAAAATTCTAATTTATCCATAAATCAAGTTGGGATTTGGGGATTAATCCTGTAAATCGTCTGAATCAGGATACCCAGGATTAAAGGATTAACAAGATTAAAAAAATACATGAAAAACAATCAAGATTAATCCTGAAAATCCCAAAATCCTGTAAATCCTGATTCAGACAACTATGTACATCCTCAAATCGTGGAAATCCTGATTCAGACAATTATCCTATAAATTCTGGTTCAGACAACTATGATTATTCTCGCCTTCTTAGTTTTTTATGTAGCTTTTAATCTTGGCGCAAATGATGTAGCTAATGCTATGGGGACTTCTGTCGGTTCTAAAGCTGTCACCCTCAAACAAGCAATAATCATTGCCGGAATCCTAGAATTTACAGGTGCTGTCTTATTTGGACATGGAGTAACGGAAACATTAGGGACAAAAATTGCCAACCCTGATTTATTCATCTCCACACCGCAAACCTTACTTTTAGGGATGGTAGCAGTACTGATATCATCGGGAGTTTGGCTACAAATTGCCACATCACTCGGTTTACCTGTATCCTCATCTCATGCCGTTGTGGGTGCGATCGCTGGATTTAGTTGGGTAGCCTTGGGAATAAATGCTATAGACTGGTCAGCTATTGGTTTAATTACCATCGGTTGGATTTTAACACCTGTAATTAGTGGTATGGTAGCGGCTTTTTTTTATAGTCTCATTCAGCGCTGGATTTTAGAACAACCGAATCCCCTCCTACATTTACAAGAATGGATTCCCTGGTTAAGCGCAATTTTACTGAGTGTATTTGGTGTAATTGTCCTACCATCCCTCACCCAACCACTGACAAACTTTTTAATTGAAAAAGTCGGATTAAATCTACCCCCCCACGACATCCCCATATTCACAGGTGCAACCGCAGCCATAGGACTAACACTTTATAGCTGGCGACAATTAGATCACAGCACAATCCAAAATCCAGTAGAGAGCTTATTTGGAAGATTTCAACTCCTGAGTGCTTGTTTTGTCGCCTTTGCACATGGTTCAAATGATGTCGGGAATGCGATCGCACCCCTAGCCGTCATATCCTATATCCAGCGCACAGGTAGCGTCCCCAACAATGGACTCAACATCCCCATCTGGATTCTGATCCTGGGTGGTATTGGCATTGTCGTCGGTTTAGCAATTTGGGGTAAAAAAGTTATAGCCACCATCGGCGAAAATATCATATCCTTACAACCTAGTAGCGGATTTTGCGCTGAACTTGCCACCGCCACCACCATCTTACTAGCTTCCCGCTTAGGCTTACCAGTATCCACATCCCATGCCCTCGTTGGCGGCGTAGTGGGCATTGGACTAGTGCAGAACCTCAAATCAATTAAATTTCAAACCCTCCAAGGAATCGCCGCCGCCTGGGTAATTACAGTCCCTATCAGTGCCATTCTCAGCGCTGCTATCTTTAGCATTATCCGGATGATATTCAATTCAAAATGAAATTTATGGAGATTCTTATATACTCGGTCTCATAATGAATGCAATACATTCTAGGGAAACCGCGTAGGCAAGATTGCTGTTTCACTATAAAATTTTCGGTGCTGTACCCCTACCTACAATGGGAATTCTACCCAATCAAAAACCCCCATATTCTGCAATTAGTTCTAAACAGCATATTTTTGCAGAATTGTTGGTCATTTACTAGAATATTGTGCAGGGGATGGCAATATCTTCTATTTTTCCTAGAAAAATACTTTAATTCCTCAGAGCAACAGAAACTGTTACGCAATTTACACTTCGCACAGATTGTGGTTTTTATTAACCTAACCATCTGCAAGGCTTTGAAACAGTTATCAGTGAACAGTAAACAGTCAACAGTGAATAGTTATCAGTAAATAGTAAATAGTTATCAGTCTGACAATTGATAACTGATAACTGATAACTGATTTATCGTCAAGGTGTTAGAGGTTAGAAACTCATGGGGCGATTTGAGAAGCGACCAGACAACCCACGAATCAGGGGCGACTTACCCAGAGCAGCAGAAAATGCCCTTTGGGATATAGTCGAAGATTTAGAAAATTTGCAACAGAATGTTCTGCGGTCGTTGCAGGATGATGTCAAGCGCTTAGAAGCTGAAAAAACCCGTTTAGCTAACGACATTCAACGATTGATAGAAGAAAAAGAAAAGTTACAGCAAGCTCGACAAATTACCGAACAGCAAGTTTTAATTCGTCAGCTGGCGGAAGTTTTGGCAAAACACATATCTTCACAACTACAATCTTCACTGAAGACTTTAGCTAATCAATCAATTGAAGGTGAATCTTCTCAACGATCTGCGTTGAGGTCTGCTGAAGTCACAACTCATTCCAGCAGTCAGATCAATGAGAATGTCGGCCAAATGTTGGACAATCTTGATGATACTGTCACAATTGCTTTTAGCTCTCTACAACAAGAACTAAAAAATTATCAAAGTCATCTTTCCCAGCAGTTGTCCCGAATGTACGACCAACAACAGCAAGGGGAAGAGATTTTAGCCGAATTCATTCATCGTCTACGCGGTGAACTGGACAAAACCAAAGAACCAACTACCCTCAAGGTTGTCACAGGAGGTGCGCCAACTGTATTACAACTGACTGAGCCTTACAAAAACGGTTTCTTGGAAAAATCCTCAGAGAGAATAATTACTGAACCCATTTCTCTAGTCCCCCAGGAATTACCAAAAAGCGAAACGACATCAACAGAGTCCGTGGTAACTTTATCACCACCACCAGAAAATACAACAGAGCTAAATTCGGTTCTCACTTCCAACTGGACAGAACCGCAATCTACACCACCAGAAAATACAACAGAGCTAAATTCGGTTCCCACTTCCAACTGGACAGAACAGGAATCAACACCATCACCAGAAAATACAACAGAGTTAAATTCGGTTCCCACTCCCAACTGGACAGAACAGGAATCAACACCATCACCAGAAAATACAACAGAGTTAAATTCGGTTCCCACTCCCAACTGGACAGAACAGGAATCAACACCATCACCAGAAAATACAACAGAGCCAACTTCTGTCCTCACTCCCAACTTGTCAGCAAGCACAACGATATCCCCACCTCCTTTTGCATCAAAACAGCCACCCCAGGAAAATAAAACAGAGCCAATTTCTGTCCTCACTCCCAACTTGTCAGAAAGCACAACGATATCCCCACCCCCATTTGCACCAAAGCCCAGACAGGAAGTCACCAGCCGACGACAAAGATCCCGTAGCACCCCAAACTGGTCTCCTGTTCAAGTGGGCTTTTTGTTGGTTGTGTTGTCAACGGTGGTATCGTCCCTTTACAACGTTGCTATTAAGGCGCTTTTTTACAAAGATTCTCAGATTCTGGGAGAGTTTGAGACACAGCAATTCATCTCCCCAACCTTGGGTAATATTTTTCTGATCTTGATGCTCAGGTTATTAGTAGTTGTGCCATTGATGCTTCTTTTGGCTCCCATATTACATCCTCCCATTTGGCAAGACCTGCAAAATCTATTTGATTCAGTCGGCAGAAATGCCACCCCTAATAGTGCCAAAACAAAGCGGGTTTTAATATTGTCAGTGGTGAGTGGCTGCTTTTTGTTTTTGTCCCAAGTACTTATTTACATTGCCATTGGTACAGTAACTACAGGAATTGCGATCGCTCTGTTCTTTATCTATCCCTTGATTAGCGGACTCTTGGCCTGGTTTCTGTTTAGAGAACGTCCTAATTTAATCAGTGCTGGGGCTTACGCTACCATTTTCTGTGGTGAATTAATAATCCTGAGTACTTATTCCACAGCCATGAGCAATACCTCTTTGGGAACCATCTCCGGAATTATGTCCGGAATAGCTTTTGCTGTATATGTAATTTTTACTAGGTTATGCGCCACTCAACTGCATCCAGTTTCTTTTGCTTTAATTAACTTCGCCACTATGTTACTGTTAAGCTTTATTTGCTTAATGCTTCCCTTACCTAGTGATTGGAGTTTAGCAATTAGATCATCCAACTTACTGGAAGTGATTCTAAGTGCTTTTATGTTGGGTGTCCTAACTCTTTGTGCTTATTTATTCAATAACTTTGGGATTCGTCAACTAGGTGCGCCACGATCAGCAATTATCGGCGCGGTTGTACCTGTTTTAACGGTGATTTTTGCAGGTTTAATGATTCAGGAAACTTTGGATCTGTTACAAATTCTGGGAGTTTTATTAGTAACCTTAGGTGCTGTAGCTTTCAGCTTTGAAAAAATGCAAAATCAAGTTAAATCTTCTAGTCCCAATAACTAAATCACAAAGAGCAATGAAACTCAACTCCTACTAGAGCTTGACTCTCGTCATTTTTCCTAGGCTGAATCATGGGAAAATTGTTAATGTATCTGGGAATCACAAAAAAAGTCATGGTTCAATCATAATTAATTATCTGGACGGAAGACTTATATTGCAGTTTGGTGTATACTAGATAATTTAATTTGAACCCCACTCTTGTAAACGTGCCATTCATCTGTCTGTGAATATGAGTAACGACATAGATCTGATCAAACGTCTTGGCCCAAGTGCGATGGATCAGATCATGCTTTATCTAGCTTTTAGTGCCATGCGAACAAGTGGGCATAGGCATGGAGCATTTTTAGATGCAGCCGCAACTGCCGCTAAATGTGCAATTTACATGACCTATCTGGAGCAGGGGCAAAACCTGCGAATGACAGGCCATTTGCACCATCTAGAACCGAAGCGAGTAAAAATCATTGTTGAGGAAGTCAGACTGGCTCTGACTGAAGGCAAATTGCTAAAAATGCTGGGTTCTCAAGAACCTCGCTATTTGATTCAATTGCCCTATGTCTGGATGGAAAAATATCCTTGGCTACCAGGAAGATCCCGTGTACCTGGTACAAGTCTGACAAGTGAAGAAAAAAAACAAATTGAGCGCAAGCTGCCTAAAAATCTGCCTGATGCCCAATTAGTCACCTCATTTGAGTTTCTAGAGTTAATTGAATTTCTACATAAGCGATCGCAAGAGGAGTTACCACCTCACCACCAAATGCCCCTGAGTGAAGCCTTGGCAGAACATATCAAGCGGCGTTTACTATACTCAGGTACAGTGACACGCATTGATTCTCCTTGGGGAATGCCTTTCTACGCTCTGACTCGTCCTTTTTATGCCCCAGCAGACGATCAGGAACGCACTTACACAATGGTAGAAGACACTGCTCGATACTTTCGCATGATGAAAGATTGGGCAGAACGCAAAGCAAATGCCATGCGTGCTGTAGAAGAACTAGATATTCCCGCCGAACGGTTAGATCAGGCTATGGAAGAACTAGATGAAATTATCCGCGCTTGGGCAGATAAATATCACCAAGATGGAGGAATGCCAATGATCTTACAAATGGTTTTTGGCAGTCAAGACGAATGAAGCCGCAAAAGTTAGAAGACTACTTCTAATTTTTGGCGCTCCTACCTTGACTAATACTGTTTCACTTTAAGATGGATACAAATGGAAAGACGCAAAAAGACGCGGAGATTCATTTGTAGCTTTAATTAAGTGAATTGATATAAACTATTTGTGCCAGAGCCTCCACATCTAATCGGGGATGAAAATCAAGCCAGATATTTTTGATAGCCCTTTTTCATGGCATCAGCGCGGCTAATATGTGTAGCAAGCAAAGTTCTCACATAGTGGTAGTAGTCGGTCAAAGTTACACTCCCACCCCGAAGATAGTCACCCAAAAATCAACAGGAGGCAGAGGAGCAGGGAGTGTTGTAGCAGGGGTATCTTACCTCACCTAAATTAAAGCCAGTTTGAAGAAGACACGGGGACACGGGGACACGGGGACGCGGAGACACCCCATGTCTAAAGCCAGAGGATTCCAGCAAGGAATGTCTTTTTTCTTCTCCACGACTGTAGTCGGGGGCTGGAAACCATTTGCGTCGAACGTCCGACACAGGCGACTCTCCGCGTCTGGAGCGTCCTCTTCGGTCAATTTAAGTAAGCGGCTCTCACCCTTGCTGCCCCCAGTTGCCTTCACCTATGATGGTTGGGTTTACTTTCCAATGGGGGTAAATCTTGGTGGGGTTGTAGAACCAGCCCCGATACTGATAGCTCGATCAGTAGCATCAATACAAGTATCTAAAGCTTGAATCGGGGTGATATCGATTTCCTTACGCAAGCCAACGACACACTGAGCAAATGTCACAGGCAACAAACTACGCCCACAGTAGGCTAAAGCGGCTGGGTTAACTGCCTCCTGGGTACTCTTGCTAATGCCAACTACACAGGCAGCTAAATCTTCAGGACGACGGGCTTGATTGCAGGAATTAAGGGCATCAGCAGGATTAATTTGCGTCTGCTTTTTAATTTGAGCTACACAAGTAGACAACTCTTTTGGCCGTAAAGTCTCAGCACAACCTTGAGATGCCGCTTGTGGTGTGACACCCACACTCAAAAGTTTTGCGGCACAAACTCGGTAATCATTTTTATAGGAATCTGTAACAGCTATACTCGGTAGAATAGTTGTCAATAATCCAGCTACAGCTAAAACTGGTGCTGTCAAAATTCTCAAGGTACGATTGCTTTTGTGGTTCTGAAAACTGCGAATTTCTTTTTTGGTTGTTAACATGGCTATTCTCCAAACACCCAAGGTTATGCTAACTTAGAATCTGCTCAAACTCCTCTACAATCAAGGAATTTCGGCGCAATTGTCTGCCTAAGGTAGCTCCAAAGCCTGATGATGGGATTTTTCACCATTCTCAACCACAGGGGATGAATTTGGTCTCAGGTTAGACTATAGTGGATAGTTTGTGGCGAAAACGACTTAAATCATAGTCAACGTTGCGTGAGCAGTGTTTTCGTAACATCTAAGTTAAACGTACCGTGGGACGCATGGGAACGCAGGGTCAACCCCTGAAAGCTTGGAAGATACTGCTTTTTAGGCCAAGCCCTATTTAAAGTCAGTACAGTGGAGATGAAGTCTTTTGTAAGTGTTTTAGCTCGTTACTTAGTTCAAGAGGACGAGTATTTAGAGATCGCTTTTCAGGAGATATCTCATTCAACCAAGAATCCTCTAGCTAATTGGTTCGAGGAATGTCATAATAGAATATTTGGTTAAAGTTTAAACAGGATTAAATTAAGGAAACTCATGTCCCGATATAGAGGACCACGCCTCAGAATTGTCCGTCGCTTAGGCGACTTGCCTGGATTAACTCGGAAAAGCGCTAGACGTGCCTATCCACCAGGACAACATGGTCAAAACCGTAAAAAGCGCTCTGAGTATGCTATCCGTCTAGAGGAAAAGCAAAAACTCCGCATGAACTATGGTTTGACTGAAAAGCAACTACTACGCTATGTGCGTAAAGCAAGACGTGTAACTGGTTCTACCGGACAAGTATTGCTGCAATTGTTAGAAATGCGTTTAGATAATACGGTTTTCCGTATGGGTATGGCTCCCACCATTCCCGCAGCGCGTCAACTGGTGAATCACGGTCACATAACTGTTAATGGTCGTGTAGTCAATATTGCCAGCTTTCAGTGCCGCCCCGGTGAAGAAGTTGCAGTCAGGAATAAGGAAGCATCCAAGAAATTGGTAGAAGCTAACTTGCAATATCCTGGTTTAGCTAACCTCCCCAATCACTTAGAATTTGATAAAAACAAATTGACTGGTAAAGTTAACAGTGTGATTGAACGAGAATGGGTAGCACTCCAAGTTAATGAACTACTTGTGGTGGAATACTACTCACGTCAAGCGTAAGAGTCAGGAGTCAGGAGTCAGGAGTCAGGAGTCAGAAGTCAGAGGCAAAAGGCAAAAAGCAATAGTTTATTCTTTGGTTCTGTTCCCTGTTCCCTGTTCCCTGTTCCTAATGACTAACCGCCAATTTGCGACATGGTACGGGTGTAAACGCCGACAGTACCAGAGTCGCGCTGTTTAAAGTTAATTTCTGCTTTGATGTCGAGTATGTGCTTAACTTGCTCTTGTAATTGAGCAGTGCTAACACCAGCACGTAACGAGGTTTTTAAGTCAATTTGACCAGTTTCGTTTAATAAGCAAGGACGTAGCCAACCATCAGCGGAAAGACGCATTCGGTTACAGCGATCGCAAAAACATTCTGACATCTGGCTGATAAATCCTAATGTTCCCTTGGCTCCGGGAATTTGAAACACATCAGCAGGTCCATTACCACGAATTTGAGATTCTGTCAAGCCCCAACGTTCGCGGATACTGTGACGTAAATCTGCCGAAGATATCCAACCGCGATCGCTAAATAATTGATCATTACCAATAGGCATAAACTCAATAAACCTGACGTGCCATTGTTTGTCAATGGTCAAAGCCGCTAAATCCAAAATTTCATGGTCATTAACACCAGGAATAACCACCACATTTAACTTCAGTGGGTCAAAGCCAGCATGATAAGCTGCTTGAATTCCTGCCCAAACTTGCTGCCAACGTCCACGTCCATGATTACCGATAATTTGCTCAAAGGTATCTGGGTCGAGAGAATCTAAACTAATATTAATTCTTCTCAAACCTGCATTATAGAGATTTTGCGCCATTGGGGCTAGTAAAAACCCGTTGGTAGTCATTGCTAAATCTTGAGTTTGGGGAAGATTGGCAATTTTTCTAACTAACTCCACCACACCAGGACGTAATAGGGGTTCCCCACCAGTCAAACGAAAACGGGTAAAACCTACCGGGATAAATACCTCTTGAATTAAGGTGAGGAGTTCATCATCAGTTAAAAGTTGTTGCTTGAGAATATAGTTCAGTTCTGCACCTTCAGGCATACAGTACTGACAACGGAAATTGCAGCGATCGATTAAACTAATGCGGAGATAGTCTACCTGGTTCATGGTTTTTTAGCTCAAAGCTTGGTGAGACTGAATTCTAGACTATCTCATTGGTTCTTGATCAGTAGTATAGTAGCAAGGATAGTACGGCAGTATTTTTAATGAGATGAAATGGTCAATTGTGATTAGTTCAGTAATTGGACTGAGTTGGGAACTAATGGGAACTACAGCCTACGCAGATAATTGTTTTCCAATTCCTAGTTCTTCACAGCAGTTTAATAGAGTCCAGCAGGGGAAAGTAATTGTTATAGGGCGAATATCCAAATATCCTTACGTTGTCGTAGTTCCGGGAAATGAAGAAATAAAACTTAAATCTATACAACAGTGTGTAACAGATGCGTTTATTTCCCAGAACCGACTTGGTAAATTTATCCATGTAGGTGCATTTGATAATTATGCCGCAGCAAAAAATTTAGAAATAGTCTTGCGATCGCGTAAATTAGATGCAAGGGTGGTCTACTTTCGGTGACGTAAATGAAAAAACGCTGGCTGTTATTAAGTGTACTTGTAATTGCAATATTGACTATCAGTCGAGTATCGGCTCAGAATAACTTCCAGCTAAGAGTCAACCGCTACATAGAAGTTCGCCGTGTTTCTGGAGATGTAACCTATCAAAATGGAAAAACTTCCCGGTCAGCGCGCATAGGCATAAAACTCAAAAATGTAGGAGATAGCATCAGCACAGGCCAGCGTTCTAGTAGTATGCTGGCGCTGGATACTGGTATTGCTTTTGTTCAAGTTGCCGAAAATACAAAACTAGAAATTCAAAAACTCCAACAGACTAGAAATGGTGGACATATCACCAATTTACAAGTGAGAAGTGGACAGGTACGGCTTAAGGTGCGTCCCTTTACACATAAAGACTCCAGCTTGCAAATAGAGACTCCAGCAGGGATTGCAGGTGTGCGAGGTACAGAATTTGGTGTGAGTGTCCAACCCACGGGTAACACAGGAGTAGCGACTCTCAGCGGCAGTGTATCAACAACTGCTCAGGGACAAAGCGTGTATATTAATAAAGGTTTTCAGAGCTTAGTGATTCCAGGAGAACCACCATCAGCACCGTTGCCATTGCAAAATGATACCAGCTTAAACTTGCAAGTACTGAAAGAGGCAGGAAATCAACAAGCCCGAATTGTTGCTAAAGTTGATCCAGTTAACTTAGTCATTTTCGCAAATCGACCGCTGACTACTGATCGCAGTGGAAAATTTGATATTACCATTCCCATGCCAGCTAACCGCCGCGTTGCAGTCACAGTGACAACACCTTTAGGTAAAAAACAAGATTATGAATTAGTAGTTCCTTAATCTTTTTTGAAATACAGCAGGAGTCAGGAGTCAGGAGTCA
>NZ_LZQD01000011.1:0-5187 GCF_001858025.1 Trichormus sp. NMC-1
AACCGAAAAAACCCTCATTATCATGCTGATTTCAAAACCCGCTGATTTCAAAAGCCGGGGAATAAAATTCCCCGTCTAATAGCGAAAGTCCTCTAAAAGAGGACTAAAAACCGAAAAAAACCCTCATTATCATGCTGATTAAAAACCCCGCTCATTTAGTCGGATTCATCCGACTTAAGCTATTAGACAGGGGTTTTCAACCCCTGGCTCAACCCCTGGCTGATCTGACTGGCTGATCTGACTGAATGAAAACCCCAAATCAACCCCGTCGTTATGATGCTGATTTCAAAAGCCGGGGAATAAATTCCCCGTCTAATAGCAAAAGTCCTCTAAAAGAGGACTAAAAACCGAAAAAACCCTCATTATCATGCTGATTAAAAACCCCGCTCATTTAGTCGGATTCATCCGACTTAAGCTATTAGACAGGGGTTTTCAACCCCTGGCTAACTGGCTAACCCCTGATTAACCCCTGGCTAACCCTGGCTAACCCCTGGCTCATCTGACCGACTAACCAACTAACTAACCTAATTTTTAAACTGAAATTAATATCATGTCCAAAGATCCAGAAATTCGCTTACATAAAGAATGGTTAGGCTTTCTCCAGCCCGTGGGATTGGTGGTTTCTCCGCCCGCATTGTCAGCAGCCCAAGCGGTGGTTAACCGCAACGTAGTAGAACTGCAACAAACATTACAAGCAGTTGCCAGTGGTACAGCTTTGCCGGGTGACAGCGAAAATGAACGCTTTTGCATTACTGATTTTTCCGCCTTTGCTATCAATGTTTTAGGTTGGGAAACAGCAGATTTAGTTGATAGTCCCGCAGAATTAGCGATCGCTCTCCCAGATTATCAAGAAACTTTGATACCGACTTACGCTGTCCCCAACCCCGATGGCGGCTGGATGATGCTAATTCAAGTATTGAATCCTGGTACTGAACTTGACAACGCCGGGGTAGAGGATAGTAAATCTACTGGTTGGCACGCCAGCCCCCAATCTAAATTTGAACGGCTGTTAAAAGAAACCAAAGTTTACACCGGGCTATTGGGCAACGGTACAGAATTACGGTTAGTTTATGCCCCACCAGGAGAATCATCAGGACACCTGACCTTTCCTGTCCAGGCTATGTGTGAAGTATCGGGGCGGCTGATTTTGGGAGCAATGGAAATGTTGCTCTCAGCAGAACGCCTGTTTAATGTCCCCACAGACAGGCGTTTACCTGCCATCCTCGAAAAAAGTCGGAAATATCAAAATGATGTCTCTATCAAGCTGGCAGAGCAGGTATTAGAGGCATTATGGGATTTACTCCGGGGCTTCCAGACAGCAGATGCCACGACTAACAGCCGCTTATTAGATGATATCGCTGCCACAGCCCCCCAGCACATTTATGGCGGACTGATTACCATCTTGTTGCGGTTGGTATTCCTGCTTTACGCTGAAGACCGGGGCTTGATGTCTCAAGATGCAGTTTATACCCGCTACTATTCCGTGAGTGGACTTTACGATCGCTTGCGAGAAGATGCCGGCAATTATCCAGATACAATGGATCAGCGGTATGGTGCTTGGGCGTGGTTGCTGAGTCTGTTTCGTTTGGTTTATGAAGGTGGGGGTCACGCTGATTTATACTTACCTGCTCGTCATGGACAACTCTTTGATCCTGATGAATATCCCTTTTTAGAAGGTCGTCCCCAGTCTACAAAATATCAATCAGGGGCAAGTATAGAACCGCCTCGCGTCTCTGACGGGGTAATTCACAGGGTACTACAAGGGTTACTGATCTTGGACGGAGAACGCCTATCTTACCGGGCTTTGGATGTTGAGCAAATTGGCTCAGTTTATGAAGCGGTTATGGGCTATGAGGTAGAAAGAGCAAATAGCCCTGCTATCGGTGTTTGGAGTAAACCCAAAGGTTCTAAATCTTCGGTGACGGTGGTGGTTAGTGTTGAAGAGGTTCTCAAAACCAAAGCGGGGGAACGGGCTAAATATTTAAAGGATATTGCAGGTTGTGAAGTTACTGGTAAATCCCTGACGGAGTTAAAAGCCGCGCAGACAGCAGAAGATGTCATAGCAGCGTTAGGACGCAAAGTATCACCGAAAACACCGAGTTTAATGCCTGTGGGTTCGCTGTATTTGCAACCAGGGGAAGAACGGCGGCGCAGTGGTTCTCATTATACCCCCCGTGCATTGACTGAGCCGATAGTTAAGGAAACTCTCAGACCGATTTTAGAGGCTTTGGGAGAAAACCCCACACCTGAGCAGATTTTAGAGTTAAAGATTTGTGATTTGGCTATGGGTTCGGGGGCGTTTTTGGTGGAAAGTTGTCGTCAATTGGCGGAAAAGTTGGTTGAGGCTTGGAATAAACCCCTCCCCAGCCCTCCCCTTGGTAAGGGGAGGGTGTCCGATAGGACGGGTGGGGTGTTTGAAATTCCCCCAGACGAAGAACCGTTACTTTATGCGCGGCGGTTAGTAGCCCAACGGTGTTTGTATGGTGTGGATAAAAACCCTTTTGCGGTGAATTTGGCGAAGTTATCTTTGTGGTTGGCGACTTTGGCGAAATCTCATCCTTTTACATTTTTAGATCATGCTTTTAAGTGGGGAGATTCTTTAGTTGGATTGAATAAGGAACAAATTAAAAATTTTAGTTGGGAAAAAGACACTACTTATGATGATCCGAATTTACCTTTGTTTAATCAGGCGATAGATAAAGCCAAGTTTTACCGAGATGAAATTCACAATTTAGATGATGATAATTATGCAGCCAAGCGAGGTCTGTATGAAAATATAGAAACAGAGTTGCAAGATATTCGGTTAAAAGGTGATTTGGTGATTGCGTCTTTTTTTACTAAGGATAAAGATAAAGCGAGAAAAGATGAGCGTGATAATTTATGGTTAAAATTTTATAACTGGCAGAAAAATCAAGATGATGATTTAGATGTCAGGCGGATTTGTCAGGAATTGCGCCATGGTGAGAAACCAGTTCCGGCATTTAATTGGGAAATTGAATTTCCCGAAGTATTTGACAGAGATAATCCCGGTTTTGATGGAATTGTTGGTAATCCGCCTTTTTTAGGTGGTAGGAAAATATCAGGTCATTTTTCTACCAGTTATTTACACTTTATACAATGTTTAACACCTGAAGCAGGAGGTCAAGCTGATTTAGTTACTTACTTTTTTCGTCGTGCTTTTGAGTTAATAAAGAAAGGTGGAACATTAGGTTTAATTGCTACAAATACTATAGCACAAGGAGATAGTAGATATGCTGCTTTAAGATGGATATGCCAGCATGATGGTACTATTTACTGTGCTAAAAAAAGAGTGCGGTGGGCAGGAGATGCATCTGTTATCGTAAGTGTTATACATTGTTTTAAAGGAGAATATTATAGTTCAATAAAACTAAACGATAAATTAGTAAATAAAATTACAGCCTATCTTTTTCACAAGGGCACAAGCGAGAATCCTTTCAGTCTAATTACTAATAAGGATAAAATTTTTAAAGGTGTAGAAATAGGTAGTCCTGGATTTAATTTTGATGATAAAAATTCAAATGCTTGGAATATGAGCCTTATGACAGAAATCACTAAATTAAATCCAAAGAATAAAGATAAAATTTTTCCATTTTTAGGCGGTGATGAAGTTTTAGAGCATCCAGAGCATCAACATTATCGTTATGTTATCAATTTACATGATTTAACTGAAGAAGAAGCACTTCAATATCCTGAACTTATGAAATTACTTGAAGAAAAAGTAAAAAAGCAAAGAAATGGTACTAGTAATGAATCAATTTCATTCTGGCGTTATCGTAGACCAGGAATTCTTCAAGCAAATTATTCTAAGGATAGATTTTTGATGAAACCTTATACATCTAAATATCATGCTTTTGCCTTTATTCCTTCATCAACTATAATTGCAACTCCTCATTCTGTAATTGTTAAAGATACTTATGACTGCTTTGCGACGCTTCAATCTCGCATACATGAAATATGGACATTATTTTTTGGTTCAACATTAGAAGACCGTCCAGTTTACACACCTTCCGACTGTTTTGAAACCTTCCCCTTTCCCGAAGACTGGGAAAACAACCCCATATTAGAACAAGCGGGAAAAACTTATTATGAATACCGCGCCGAATTGATGGTAAAAAACAACCAAGGACTGACAGACACCTACAACCGATTTCATGACCCCGACGAATACGACAGCGACATACTCAAACTCCGCGAACTTCACACCGCAATGGATAAAGCAGTTCTCGACGCTTACGGGTGGGGTGATATATCCACAGAATGTACATTTTTACTCGACTACGAAGAAGAGGAAGAAGAAGACAACCCCAAAGGAAGAAATAAGAAAAAACCTTGGAGATATCGCTGGACAGAAGCAACCCATGATGAAATATTAGCCAAATTATTAGACCTCAATCAAACCCGCTATGAAGCAGAAATCTTAGGAGGTAAAGTTGCAGAAGGGAAGAAAAAAGGCAATACTAAAAAAGCAAGTAAAACCCGAAAACAGACACCCGATAATATCCCAACTATTACTGGTTTCACAGAACCATAATTGTAGGTTGGGTTGACGCAAGGAAACCCAACAAATATCAAAATCAGGATTTAGGTTTGATAAAAAAATATCTTCTTTTGGCTTTTTGTGGGAAATCAAATAAATGTCGGAATCAGGATTTCCGGGATTTAAGGATTTACAGGATGTTGATTTTATCCATTCGTCGGTTTATTCGTTTGTTGATTTATCCATTTGTCGGTTTATTCATTTGTCGGTTTATCCGTTCGTCGGTTTATTCATTTGTCAGCCAGGGGTTATAAACCCCCGTCTCATAGCGAAAGTCCTCTAAAAGAGGACTAAAAAAAATCAACACAATTAATATTACCCTTTCCACCAATCGTCTTCAGACGATTTCAGCTTTTAGACAGAGGTTTTTAACCTCTGGCTATTCATTCTGTAATTGTTAAAGATACTTATGACTGCTTTGCGACGCTTCAATCTCGCATACATGAAATATGGACATTATTTTTTGGTTCAACATTAGAAGACCGTCCAGTTTACACACCTTCCGACTGTTTTGAAACCTTCCCCTTTCCCGAAGACTGGGAAAACAACCCCATATTAGAACAAGCGGGAAAAACTTATTATGAATACCGCGCCGAATTGATGGTAAAAAACAACCAAGGACTGACAGA
>NZ_LZQD01000011.1:6178-6494 GCF_001858025.1 Trichormus sp. NMC-1
TGGAAAATCAAATAAATGTCTGAATCAGGATTTCCAGGATTTAAGGATTTACAGGATATTGATTTTATCCATTCGTCGGTTTATCCGTTCGTCGGTTTATTCATTTGTCAGCCAGGGGTTATAAACCCCCGTCTCATAGCGAAAGTTCTCTAAAAGAGGACTAAAAAAAATCAACACAATTAATATTACCCTTTCCACCAATCGTCTTCAGACGATTTCAGCTTTGAGAAATCAAATAAATGTCTGAATCAGGATTTACAGGATTTAAGGATTTACAGGATATTGATTTTATCCATTCGTCGGTTTATTCATTTGT
>NZ_LZQD01000011.1:7584-81539 GCF_001858025.1 Trichormus sp. NMC-1
ATATCTCTGGCTATCTGGATATCTCTGGCTATCTGGATATCTCTGGCTATCTGGATATCTCTGGCTATCTGGATATCTCTGGCTATCTGGATATCTCTGGCTATCTGGATATCTCTGGCTATCTGGATATCTCTGGCTATCTGGATATCTCTGGCTATCTGGATATCTCTGGCTATCTGGATATCTCTGGCTATCTGGATATCTCTGGCTATCTGGATATCTCTGGCTATCTGGATATCTCTGGCTATCTGGATATCTCTGGCTATCTGGATATCTCTGGCTATCTGGATATCTCTGGCTATCTGGATATCTCTGGCTATCTGGATATCTCTGGCTATCTGGATATCTCTGAATATTTCTCTATTTATATAAATATCTGTGGTTATATGTGGTAACTTTATACCTTTGGGTGAGATAATAAAAATGTTAGGTTTCTTTGCGTCAGCCAAACCGACAAATAACCAAAGTAAAATATTAATTTTTAATAAAGGACATTAATTAATATCTTAAAAAGGATAAAATCATCAATTAACAATCCTGTAAATCCTCAAATATTATAAATCTTGATATAGCTACGCTATCAGACAATTAATCATCAATAAAAATGACCAGATTTATACATGACCAATTTTCTAAAGACTATTTAGAAGAACTTCTGAAAAACTATGGAGAAGTACAAGCACCTAGTCGAGTTGCAGCAGAAATCAAAGAAATAGATGTTTATTTTTCACCATACCTCCAAGTAGATCCTAATTTGCAACTGTTAGGACTATTAGGTAAAATGGCATCAAAGCCAGCAATATTTGAACCCTATCGCAACCCAGTTACAGCAGATGAAATCCTAGATTGTATAGTAAAATTAGTAGAAGTTAAATCCCTATTAAAAAGAGAAGCAAAACGAAATAACACCAAAATCTCAGAAAACGAAATTCCAAAATTATGGATACTTACCCCTACCGCATCTGCTAACCTTTTATCAGGTTTTTATGCTACATTAAAAAATGACTCTTTAGCGGGAATATACTACTTAGGTGACTCTTTTCGTACAGCCATAGTAGTAATTCATCAATTACCACGTATAGAAGAAACCCTATGGATTAGAATGTTAGGAAGAGGAACAGTTCAAAAAGAAGCTATTGACGAACTTATAGCATTACCCGCAAATCATCCTTTCAGGAGAATCACGCTAGAATTATTTTACAATCTGCAAACGCATTTGACAAAAAATAATCAAGATCCGGAAGATAGAGAGGTAATTATGAGACTAGCACCATTGTATCAACAAGAAAGAGATTTAGCAATTTGGCAAAAAGAATCAGCATTAATTATCCGCTTGCTAAATAAACGATTTGGAGAAATTCAACCTGGGTTAATTGAACGGATTCAAAAATTACCAATTGAGAAAATAGAATCTTTGGGAGAAGCATTATTAGATTTTAGCAAGGTTGATGATTTAGAAAATTGGTTAAAAGAAAATTAGCCAACTAAACTAAAAAATTCAACCTGATTGATATTAGGAGTAGCCCTGTCAAGGTGACTAACGAAGATACGTCGTTTTAAGTACCTCGACAGAATTAATTACATATTGGTTATTTACCAATTCTTTGTCAGTCAAGGATTTCAACCCAGATTAATGCATCTCAATTCATTAGTTTGAGACTTATTTTTGGTCAATACAATTGTTTTATAGCTAATTTCAAAAATTATCAACATCTTCTGAACCCACACCTCCCAAACCTTCCCCAAAAAGCCAGTCGCTATCACTGTCAGAATTTCCTTCGCCATCCACTTGAAGATTTAAGGAATTGACGAAACTGAAATACCTTTGAAAATCTAAGTAATTTTGAATTGTCAGCGGTGTTATAGCATACTTATACAGCAGCTTGATATTATCTAATTTTGGCTGTTGTCGAATTATTACATCAGTACAAGCTCCCATTTTCATTTAGTCTGCAAACCGACAAGTGGTGAGCCAGCAAAGAAACTTTCATTATAAAATTCTCGATATCACAACTGATATCGCCATGAATAATAAGACCTCACCCAGCCAAATGATCCGCGTGCCTAATGTACTAATTCCTATAGTACGACAGATCTCAAAAATTCACCGTGATGGTCACACAACAGCGTTACTGCAAGGGTTACATGAATTGATTTCACAGTTTGATAGCAGTGCTAAACTGGAAGCAACCACCGAGTTACAGGAGGTGGAGGAGAAATTGGGGCAACTGGAAACACACCTTTGTCAGCAAGACGAACAGCTGTCCACTAAACTAGAAACTATTGCCAAGCACTTAGAAAAGATTGAACGGGCTATAGCTTCTGGTAGATACAGTAACTCTAGACCTCGGAGTTCAGCGTATCCATACCAGTATCAACAAGCTGTAGAAATCAACTCCTTCCCCAATGAAAATTTAGCGCAGAGATTGGGGATGACACCGCAGAGTTTAATTAATGAACGGGAAACCAAAACTGAACAGGAATTCATCAGCTGGTCTAGGAATCGAGATCCTAGTGGGTTGGGCTGGAAATTTCAGGCAGAAGATGGGTTGTATTATCCAGTTCGGCAGTAGGAGGTTAGTAACTAGCTAGTATTTTACTAACAAATGCTAACAATAATTGTTCACAGTCTATTAATCCTCTGTTATATCTATTTTTACTAATTCCAATAAACCCTGTCTAATCACCTGTTCAACTAACTCACTTCTAGTGATGCCTAATTTCTCGGATACCCTATCAAGTTCTGTGGAAGCAGTCTCAGTTAGCATGATCTGATACCTCTGCTTTGGTTCACCATATTTGTCTTTCTCAGCTTTTCTTGGTCTTACCACTGGCTATACACACATCAATACCTCCACACTTTACAAATTTATGGGCAACGCCATATACACACTTACACATCTACATATAAAATAAAAATAAGGCGACACCTACGCTGCACTTTGTGAATCTTGACAGGTAGGTAAATCGCCTTAACCCTTACAGGTAAATCAATCATGACACAAATTCAAAATTTTCTCGCCAGTGCTAATGACACCACAGTAGTCAAAGAACAACCCAGTAACAGAGAACCATTAAAGCATTTATTAATTGGTTCAAGGAGAACTGTTACCAGCACAATTCATTATTTACAGGTAATTGGTTATGCAGATGTTGGAGATTGGAGCGAACCCATACCCACTGGTAATGTTGGGGAGTTCATGAGTATTTTGATCAGACAAATCCTGATTAAATAACAAGAAATAACCAGTGTTGCCAACTAATTAAGAATTATTTTGACAGGAGGGTTTAACCTCCTGTCAAAATAATTTTATGGATTTCTTCCTAGTTTAACTATTTTTGATGCAGATAAATACAGATAAATAATTGTGTATCTTGTTTTTCCATTTCTCTTCAAGAAAATATCTACATCTCCAATGAATAAAATCTAAAATTTTGACAGATCAAATAGAGATAATTGACCAACAGAAACATTACCCTTACCACCACGATGATAATTAAGGTGGCATCCAGAACAGACCGGGATCAGGTTCTCAACCCTGTTATCGGCAGGATTCATATTGTGGTGATGCACTTGCAGGTTATAGGCACGGGGTTTAATAATGTCATTAGGTTTTTCACCAGGACGTAAGCAAACACGACCGCATTTTTGGCAAGACCAATCAGCTTTTTCTTTAATGTTTTTAGCTAATTCTTTCCAGTGCTTTGGGTACACCATGATTAAATTAAACTTTAGGATTGTGATATTATGATATTATTATAAAATAAACAACAACATTTTTTTGTGATTTAATTTTTAACTTCTGCATTCAGCAATCAAGGTTCAGCTAGAAGTTAAAAAACTGAAGATTAGATGTAAATTCTTCATCAAAGAAAGAGAATTCAAGATTCAGTAGTCAGAATATCTCATCTTTGTATTGAATTTTGAGCTTAAAATGAAAATCACACCCTGGATGCAAGGAAAACTCACCATGACAGTTACTACTGCTAAATGGAGTTTAGACGACTATCATCGTATGATTGAAATTGGCCTTTTAGCTGGTCGTCAAGTTGAACTACTAAATGGAGAAATTATCAACATGGCACCGGAAGGACCAGAACACGCGCAAATTAATACTGACTCGGCTGAATATTTGCGGGAATTACTCGGTTCAAAAGCATTGGTAAGAGATGCAAAACCTATTACTATTCCTGAAAGTAATTCAGAACCAGAACCAGATTTAGCAATAGTTGAACCACAGCGTGCTATTTATCGCAGTCACCATCCTTATCCTGAAAATATATTTTGGTTAATCGAATATTCTAAAACTACCCTGAATAAAGATTTAGATGTAAAACGCAAAACCTATGCAGCAGCATCAATTCCTGAATATTGGGTAGTAGATTTAAAGAATCAACAAGTAAAAGTGTTTAGAGAGCCAATAAATGCTGATTACTCCCAAGAATTAACCTTGACTTTAGGTGAAATATCTCCGTTAGCATTTCCAGAAATTAAAATTTCTATTCAACGTTTACTACAAGGGTTTTAAGTAGGTAGGCGTTAAAAATTGTCGTTATGGCAAGGCAAGGGGAATGGAAAGAGAGCCTATTAAAAGTCATGAAGACTTGGAAGTATATAAAATGGCTTTAGATGTTGCCATGAAAATTTTTGAATTATCTAAAAAGTTTCCTGTTGAAGAGAAGTATTCATTGACAGATCAAATTCGTAGATCATCACGGTCTGTCTGTGCAAATCTGGCAGAAGCATGGAGAAAACGTCGTTATGAGGCTGCTTTTATTGCTAAGTTGAATGATGTAGAAGCAGAAGCAGCAGAAACTCAGACTTGGCTTACTTTTGCTGTGAAATGTGGTTATTTAGAAGTTGATACAGGTAGAGAACTTTATAGAACCTACAACCAAGTATTAGGCATTCTAGTAACTATAATCAACAATCCATCTCCCTGCTCCCCGCCCCTTTTCCTCTTTGTGCGCCATGGCGCACATTTCTTCTCAAAACCTCGGCAACACAGTCCCCGTCCCCGCATCCTTTTTAGAACGAACATAAGTCTTAGTAGTATCGCTCTTACTATGCCCCAACTGGTCTTGCACCTCAAACAGTGATTTACTATCCACCGCCCGCGACGCGTGAGAATGGCGCAACCAGTGGCAAGAAAACTTCACCTTGGCCACCTCAGATATATCCTGAATTAACCTTTTAATCGCTCGGTCACTCAACGGCAAACCCCGCTTTTTTGGGTCTGGTGACAGATTCGGAAACACTGGCATCTTCTCACCTGCCATCCCCCGGTAGTTTTTAAATATCAGCGAAGTCTCATGATCCAAACCAATCTCCCGGTACTTCCCCCCCTTCCCCCGAAACTTAATTGTGTAATATCCCCTGGACCTATCTGACGGTATCGGGTCGGGTTGCCATTTAAAGTTGTGCCAATATAAACCCGGATAATCTTCCTTGGGTTGACCCGGTTTATCACCAGGAACCGTCACCCGACCAACCTCACCCACCCGCATCCCACTATAAAAAAGCAAACAAAAAACCAGCCAGTACTGCTCCCCCAATCGCTGGGCAACATCAGCCAACTGCGCCATCTCCCAATCTTCTAAATAACGCTCTGCCTTCGGTAAGTCACTGAAATTATCGTAATTTATGGTACTGGCGATATTCCGTAAAAAATAGCCAACATTCTCCCCATGCCCATAACTCCAGAGCGATCGCAACATCAACACCTGGTTAGATTTAGTATAAGGGGAAACGTCACCCCAACTAGCAATAAATTCCAGTAACTTTGGTGGCTGGACTAATCTCAAATCCCGTACACCTTGATTTTCCAACCAAGCGAGTAATTTTTGACCAAAGCGATAGTATTTTCGCTTAGTTTGTTCCCGGTTCTGTGACCCTGCCCAAGCCAAAATCAACTCCTCATCATTTGCTACAGCAGGTGTGCGGTAATAATATTGACGAATCACCTCCTCAACTAATTCAGCGGTCACAGATGCAGAAGTATCACGAGATACAACTTTACTGGAGGAGGAAGGGAGAATTTCTACCGGGCTAACTTCAACATTAGTGATATCCATCTGGGAAATAACCATCACATAACAATTAACATCTAGCTTCCTGGAAGGACTCTTTCAGGAAGCTTTTATTTTATTCTATCTTTCCGTGGATGTGCTTATCTGTTGCGGCTCTAGTATTTGTCTAGGACTTACGTTTTAGCTTTGGTTTTTTTGTGTTCAAAAAGAGAGGAATTTCCCCCCTTCCTAGAAAGCTCCAATTCCTCTTTTTCAAAGGAATTCTTGGGTGTGGGTCATGAGTAAACACCTTAAGTAGGTGGCTAACTTTTCCCGTTATCTTCTTGGTGGAGCCCTTCGCTCCGTAGGAATCACTACTGAAAAAAAGTGAAAACAGAAAAATAAAGACAAAGTTGTTGAGAATCAATGGTGTTTATTGAAAATGAAATCGCGTTGCTCCCTAATTTTGTCAGATTACTTATCCAGCTATGTTTGGGGAAAATTAGGCTGCTGGGTTTGGCAAGTTCCTGCATCAGCACTGTTTTTTATAAAAAACAGAAACATTGGAAACATAATAGAAACATTGCAAAATATTCTTGACGCCTAAATGAATCTGGTGTCAGAATTGGTCAAACCAACATGGTGAGGAGGGGTGACCAATGAAAATCACCAGACATCGGGACAAAATCCTAAACGCATTGCAGGAATGGTTTCGTATCCATAAAAAGGGACCCACCCTAGAAGAGTTGTGTGTTGAACTGGAAATGCAACCCCGTCAAAAAGCAACTTTGCAACGCTGGTTGCAGACAATGCGAGGTATAGATGTGGATTGGGAAGATAATATTGCCCGCAGTCTTCGTTTGCTCACCTCCGACCCAGAAGTAGAACCTGGACTGCAAATACCAGTAACGGAAACATTACGGTATTTAGCAACTGGCTTAGTAGAGTGGGAAAAACAAGAACCGATGAACAGGGCGTGTATTCCAACAGCTCTTCGTGTCGGTATGTCCAGAATGCACTTAACATCTTTGCTTTCTGGAGACGAACAAGCACCTTCGAACTTGCCAGAATTTTTTGACTGGGCGAAAAAACCAGTCGTTGAGTGGAAACCAGCAGCAGAGATTAAACACCTTTCATCGGCAGTCACCCTCATAGAAGACGGGTTAGTTTCTGACTTTGCCCTCCAGTGGCAGGTTACAGGTGCTGATGTAGAAATGCAGGTGCAAGAGAAAGTTCTGCAAGATGTCTTGGAATACTGTCGGGCAAACCAACTAGAAGAAGCTTATCGCACCTTACGAAAGCTGATTATCGAGCGTCCTGTCCTTCCCTACTCCGAATACCGTCGCCTTTTGTCTTCATCTCAATTAAGACCTCTGCGTGATTTTTTACGGCAAATTTATGTGGATTTAGTTGATTTAACCAGTGATCCGACTTATCACTTCTGCCCTCGCTGTAAATATGTAATGCGCCGCCGTCAAGATAAGACTTATAACTGCCGAAACATGACTTGTGAACAACTGAGTGCGAAACTTCGCCTCCCACCCCAACCGTCAATTCCCAAGCATGAAGCAGAAGATTGGAAAGTCCTTACCCCAGGGGTGCATCGGTACGGGACACTGCCAGGACTTTGGGAAATTCAGCTAGCAGAAGCCCTGACAAAACTGGGAGTACGTGTCGCTCTTTGGCCAGAAATTGATGAATTTGACTTACTCGTAGAGTTTAGTAAGAAAGTGCGCTGGGCAATTGATGTTAAGGATTGGTCTTACCTAGATGAAGAGCGTTTGCGGAAGGTAGAGTACCGCTTTGATACGACTGAAACCTTTGTTGTCTTCCCAGATGAGCGAAATGATCTCTTACGAATTGAGGTGGAACGCCAAAGACTCGAACCAGAATTGGGTGGCGTGCGCTTGAAGCTGGTTAGTGAAATTATCTCCCAAGCTAAACAGATTTTGGAGAAGAAAAATCATGCGTGATATTTCTCAATGGGGCAAATCATTGCGTGAAGCCCTTCGCAAATCACTGGACTTAAAAGCTTATTTGGAAGAAAGTTTACCAAATGCAGATGTGAATATACAGCAGCGAGAAGTAGCACGTCTTGCCCAACTTATTGCCGAAGTGGAATTGGGGTTAACTTTACTGATGGAGGTAGCCCCAGACGAAAGAGCAACTTCCGTATCAGCATTACTTTTAGGATATCGTTTTCCAGTCAAAGCACTTGAAAGTCAAGAAAACTGGTTGCTTGTACAAAAAGCCCGTTTTTATCTTGTGCGTCGCAAAGGAAGACAGTGGGAGCGGACTCTGGCTGAATACATTAAATTACCTGAAATTATCAGGATATTCAGCTTAACGGATATAAATGATGTTCCTCAACTGATTCCATCTAGCACTTACCCCCAACGCTTACAACTATACCGTCAGACCTTATCAAAAACTCCACCGCACAAAAAACGAAAAATCAAACTAGCAACCTCTGGTTATTGGTATGCCAAAGTTTCCCACAAGGGTCACACAACCATTGATGTTCCCATCAATATTCCTGAAGCTGTGGCTAATGTGGCTCTTTCTCCGCAGATATCTTTTCATAGCACACGCACGGCTGTGAATCCCTCTCGTCTTGTCACTTTAGAAAAATTGCTCCAAGATGCTCAGGAAATGGATGAAAAATTGGCTCAAGCTGGGTATGAGCCTGAAAATTATCATCAACGTCTCACAGGAATTGCTTTAAAGTTATATGATTCATCAATAGATGATTTTCAACCTTCCCAACTAAATACTCAAATCAAATTAGACAAACTTGTCCATATTGTCGGTTTATTGAATGTCGGTAAATCGACACTGTTTGATATTCTGATTTACCATTTTGCCAAACAAGGTTATCGCTGTGCATTGCTGGTAAACGATGTTGTGGCAGCAGTGCGTCTGGCTTCCCTCTTTCGAGAAGGATTAGGAATTCTGGCATCTCCTGTATTAGGAAGCGATCGCTTGCAACACTTAGAAAAAGTTTATGAGCCAATTTTAGCAACCAAGGGGGAAGAAATCGAAACAGGAGCAACTCACCCAGCTTGGCGTTGGTTTAGTCCTGTCTGTCCCTTATTAGGTTTAGTGCAATCAGTAGAAAAATGGGAGTTTGGTGAAGAACCATGTCACAATCTTTACCAAAAACAAGCTACTACCAAAAAAGGCAATTCCCAGGCGGAAGATGATGAGGATTTCGAGAATTGGGAACAGGGTGAGAGTGAAGATAAATATACCTGTCCCTTGTATTATAAGTGTCCGCGTCACCAATTAGAACGCGACATAGCTACAGCATTGGTTTGGGTGTTAACACCAGCCAGCTTCATTCATACCCGCGTTCCCCCGCAAGTTTTTGCCGAAAAACTGACCTTTGCTGAAGCCGTTTACCGTGAATGTGACTTTCTGTTTGTTGATGAAGCCGACAGGGTACAGGTGCAGTTTGACGAAGCTTGCGCCCCTGATGAAGTCTTAGTCAATTCTTCTGGAAACTCCCTATTAAATAAGCTAGGACTCAAATTCGCCACTACTATTTACAATTCAGACCGCAGCAGCATGGCGGCTGAATTCGTGTCCGCAGCAAAAAGAGCCAATGACTATGCTCAAATTGCCACAGACCTCATTCTTCCCCGACTCCATAACCAGCCAAAACTTGTGGAATGGTTAGGACAAAACCCCTTTACAGGTCGTTCACTTTTTGCCCATATTATCCGCGATATTCTAGAAACACCAGAAACAGAAGCGGAAAAACCATCTCCCCAGCTAAAACGTGCGGAACGCAGCAAGGAACGACAAAAACGGATTGAGGCAGGTTTACCTCCCGAAGAGGAACGCCAGCGCCGTAAAAAAATCATGCAAACTTTGGAGGGATTTTTGCAAGCTCCCCTTAATCATGACAAAGGAGGAGAACTTTCAGACCTTGCCCTTACTTTATTGAGTGCGGAAAATGACGCAAAAGCATTAACTAAGGTTGCTGAATGGTTACGCAAATGGCTGGAATCATTGGGGATTGATCTCACAGAAAAAACTAAGTTTGAGGAAGTTACACTCCATTTGCACTTAGCAATTCTCGTAACGGTACTCAACGATAGGCTGGGTTTTCTAGTGGATAACCTGAATGCACTCATGCGATCGCGAGTCTTTGACTTGCACGACACGAGTCTTGCCCTTGTGTACCGCCCCCCCCGTGATTATCTGCCAGTTGTGCCATCTTCACCTGTGGGAAACATTTTAGGCTTCAGGTATACGCGAGATAGGAGTAACAAATCTGGTGGTAAGTTGGAATATTTTCGCTACGTTGGGGTTGGACGCTATTTACTCCTCAATTTTCCCCATCTCTTTGCTGTTGATGGTTGGGATGGACCCCATACAGTTTTGATATCAGGCACTAGCTATGCACCAGGGACACCAGCTTATCACATCCGCCAAAAACCAACTATCTTGCTGGAACCAGCTACCAATAATCACACAGCAGGAGATGCCGGGATTGGCGAAAGCGACTTTTTCTTCAGTTCCCAGCGTAATGCAGTTGGTAAGTACATTGCTCTATCGGGACTGCCACCAGCTGTGAGAAAAATAGCTGTCAACGAAATGGTCAAGGCCATCTGTCACAGTCCTGGGCAAGCTACCAGTTTTCTGACTGAGTTATTTGAGACTTTAAAGGAACAAGAGCAGAAAGACCCCCAAGGCTGGGGCGATCGCCAACGCTTATTGCTGATTACTAACAGCTATGAGGAAGCAGAATTGGTGGAGTCAATTTTAAAACCCCTCTACCGTAATGTTGAAAATCTTAACGGCATTGCTACCCTGCGCCGTGACAATGCTCCGGGTCACTTGAGTGGTATTCGTCGCGGTCAAATTCGTGACCTCGCCCAAATGTCTACCTCAATTGTCGTTGCACCTTTGATGGCATTGGAGCGGGGTCACAACATCCTCAACGAGAACCGAATAGCCGCATTTGGGGCAGCGGTATTCTTGAGCCGACCAATGCCAGTTCCCGACGATTGGCAAACTACCGTCCAGCAACTCAATAATTGGGCGTTGGAAAAGTCTTCAGATTTTGAGCTTTATGAGGCACTACAAAAACGAGGCGATGCTCTCACGCTGACGAATGTAGAAAATGAGTTTTACCAGTATGCGGTGGCGAAGATGCTTGAGTTGAACTGTCGAGCGATGTCGTTTAAGCAGTTAACCAGCGATGAACGTTCTATACTCTGCTGGACTCAATTGGTAAGTATTTGGCAAATTATCGGCCGTTTAGTACGTGGAGGAGTTCCCTGTATTGTCCATTTTCTAGATGCCAAGTTTGCACCTAAATCAGTTGACAGTGAACTCGACAACGAAGTCACCTCACTGTTAGTTGCCATGATTAAGGAACTTCAACTTGCTATTGAGCCAGAAGACAAACAACCTTGGGAAAAAACATTAGCCAAATCCCTCTATGGTGCTTTCTTTAATGCACTCAAACAAACAAAGGATTTACGCTACGACCTTTAAAATCATTTCGCTATCGATTTTATTGGTAAACAATATTTTCAAAAAAAAATAGCGAACCCCCCTCTATAGTGCTTTCTTCAATGTACAGAATCAACTCAAAGATAAGGAGTTAAATTATGCCCTTTAAAATTCAAACTCTTCTTCCTGGAGCTTGGGAACTGATTAAGGATCAACAATACGAACTTTTTTCTCTCCATGTCCCTACTGCATGGCAGCAAGTTGCTAAATCTCTGGCGCAAAAACGTGTCAATTTGCTAGGTAGAGGTTATCCCTCCGTGCCCGTCTCCTCCCTTGACCCAATTATAGCTGCTAGCTTTCCTAGAATCATTCAGACAGTACGTAATGGCTGGCAACGTCCCGGTGTACCTTGGATATTATTAGCAACAGAACGCGCTGAACTTTCCAACTTACCTGACCTGATCAAAGATTGGTTGCGTGAGGAATTTAGCTACTGTTTAGGTGATGACGAAGTTGAATCTATTCTCGACAAACTGGATGATAGTGCTTGGGAATGGGACGATAAATCAACAGTTTATCCTTTGCAACTTCCACCAAATAACCCACATAACATAGATATTCGCTGGCAGGCAATACCTGATTATATGGCTGGGGAATTTATCAAAAATCCACAGGTTAGTTTTGGTTGGGATAATGATAGAAAACTAACTTTTTACCAAGTAGTAACTTTTAAGCAAGGAGCCGAACTAATATCATGGCCTCCTAATGAAGTGCCACTAATTAAAAATAAAAAACAAGTTGGCACAGTAAAAATTTCTTTTGTCATCCGTTTCCAGTTACAAACAGTGCCTTGGCGCAGTCAGCCAATGATTTATCATCAACTTTCGATTCGCAGATGGCTGACTGAATCTATGGAAGGCTTACCTTATCGGGGTGCTACCGCTTTTATTGGTGATAATCGAAGATGGTTAGATGGGAAAAAACAACCATTCCGCTTGATTAATATGCCTATTAAGCAAATTACAACGCAAGAAGGAAGGAAAGCAAGATGGCCAAGAGCTATTAGTGAATTACTGAAAATTAATGATTCTCCACTTCCTGATCCTGATAGTTTAGCTAGTGAGCCAGTTTATAATTGGTCTGTCTTTGGTGCTGCCCAGACTGGAATACAAGCTGCTATTGCTTATGACTCTCGACATTTGGGTGAATTTCCTTGTTTTCCTGGTGTAAGTCCACTGGATTTAGCTAGTTTAGATAGTGCTATTCAAAATAAGATCGAGCAAGAAAATTTCCCATTTCGCCGTATAGGTGAAGGGATAAGAAAATCAGGTAAGTATATACCTTTTTGGGAACCAGTAAACTCACAAAGAAAAGGTAGTCTAGAACCTAAAAATCCTGATGATTTATCTACGCCAATGTTGCGTCCAAAAATTGCTGCCCCAGCTACATTTAGACACCCTGAAAGCTCTCCTCATACCATCCTAATTTTGTGGGAAACCCAAAAATGTCGAGATGCGCTCATTGCAGAAATTTGTAAATTACTTTCAATCTCACCTCAAGGAGAAACAATCACTTACGAAACTTTAACTGGGTTAACAAGAGAAGAAACTATTTATCAAAATCAGGATGTATGTTTGCGGATTATAACTCAGCACGTCTCAGACATAACAGCAAGACTAGATGTTGATAATCCTGAAGTTGAGGGCAATAACCGACAACAAAAACGCACTAATTTGATAGACAAGCGTATTCATCAGATTACCTCATATTTACCCTCACCAGAAGGATTAAGTGGTGCTTTAGTAGAAATTAAACCAAAGAAATATTTCTTTCCACCGGAGTCAGATCCAAAACTTGCTGTGCGAATTGGGGTAATGCAGGCTGGTTATGTCAATCAGCACATCCATGCTTTAAAAACATCTGAAACAAATGGTAAAGAATACATTCCGAAAAAATCTCAAAATCGAGTGCAAAGAGCAGTATCAGACTTATTACGACAATTTGGAATTTTACCTACTCCTCTCATCGACTTTGAAAAAGATGGCATAGATCCAAATATGTGGCTGACTTGTTTTTATGTTTTACGCCGCACTCGAAAAACAACAGCTAATAATCAAGCTTCTACTGTCGCGTTGATGGTACGAGTCAACCCAATCAAGGGAACAGTACAGGTCACTACCCCTACTTTCTTCGCTACACAAGGCTGGGTATCGTATTCAGCAGGGCTGGGATATTTACTCAGTGAAAAATGGGAACCTAATACCTATGCTGATGAAACGACTGGTGATACTAGCGATGCACAACAGTCTAGTGATACCCAAAACGAACAGAAGTTTCTCAATAAATTTGTTACCGATTGCTTGCGTGATTGTTTAAGTACATCAATTGAAGAGGAAAAACCTCCCCATGTGCTGTTTATGGCTGAAGCCATAAATGTTCGTACAATGCTGACATGGTTACAAAATCCCCAACTACCAGCTAACAATTTACCCGATCAACTAAAACGGCACATGACAGAATCGGAAATAAATCGGCTTTCGGTTGTGCGGTTAAGAGTTCCAGGTAATGGTGAAGTTCCCGTTGCTATTGCTAAGGGTTCTCCTGGTAGCAGACCTAATGGTTTATTCTGTTGGCAGGGTGTTTGTAATTATGAGACAACAGCACTTTACTTCAGTATGAGGAAGCCGTTAAATACCGAGCAAGGTACAAATATATTACAAAAAAAACAGTCCCGGCTTGATAATGGCAGTTTACAAGCAGGTAATCCAAAACCGTTAGAAATAGCTGTTATTCATCACCCAGGTTTTGAACGAGATAAGTTAGCTTGCTTTATCCATAATCTTAGATACCGATGGCCATATTTTGCTAATGAGGTTTCTTTACCATTACCTTTTCCGTTGGCAATTTCAGCTAAACAATATGCTGTGAGTGCTAAAGATAGGGTGGAATCTGTTGACTTAGAAGAGGAGGAAGATTCAGAAGAATCTGTTGATTAATAGGCTATATTAATTAGAGGAATTCGTTCTAAAAAATGGCAGTAATAATGATGGTTTTGGTACCTAAAATATTACACATCGCTAAACAAGTTGGCTTCATGCAAGTGACGGGGAGTGAAAAAGTGTAGCACTTGGTTGCTAGAACCTCGCCAACCTTCTTCCAACTATTTTTATGGTGTAGCTGACAAGTAGGCTTGGCGATACTTCTTCTTCTTCAACGAAGTTGCTTCTCTCTTTGACCATTGCTTAACAGGAGTCAGTTGTGGAACATCTGTAAACTGGTAACTCAATGATTCATTTCCACTTAACTTTGCTACTACATTAGCAATAAAGCGACAACAGCGTTGTGGCTGACTAACTACTTGTTCTTCTGCAAACCTAATTATCACCCATCCAGCATCCACAAAACACTTATTCCTATAATCATCATCGCCAATAAAATGTGTTGGTTCTCCTGTAGAAAAACAATGGCTTTCATCCACTTCAATATCGAGATATAGCTCAGTAGTTGGCTCTACAATTACAAAATCTGCGGTATAAGGGCGGTCATGACCGTTTGGTAGCATTTCTTGTTGCGATCGCACCCAATCACCAAAATAATATTTTAGCACTTGTCCAAATCGTTTTTCAGAAACACCCACACTCACACTACCACTCCCATTTGGTTTAATACAAGGAGAACGATTTTTAGTATCAGCGAAGGTGGGAATTAAAATAATAGGATAAACCAGAAATAATTTAGTCGCCATTGTTGCGTATAAGTAACAACACTTCCAATACCTTTTGATTAAGGGGGAAAAGTTATAATTCCTTTCCGCCGCAGACAAAGTAAATTGTGGGCTAATCAGAAAAGTATTGATTATACTTCTATTTTAAAGACACTCTTCTTATTCTAAATCTGTAACTTAATCTATTTTTATTTACATTCTGCATCTATCATTTGATAGAAAGAAATTACATAGTTTAATCCTAGCTAAAACCTCAAATTATCATTAGAATTTGGCTATACAAATCAGATTTAAATTTTGTTACAGCAGGAGGTGGAACACCGTTGCTGCTTGAGTTTTGGTTCTCAGTTTGTACCTCCTAACGGGAGCAAACCGCTGTAGGTATGCTTAAACTCTCATCAATGTCAGCCAAATTTTTGGCTAATCTGGATTTTCAAAGATTCAATAATCATACAGAATTAGTATAAATCCAGGGTCTACCGATCCCTTTATGCAAAATCCAGTTTAAAATCCTTGAAAGTCTTATCCTGCAAAGGTTTTGTTCGTAATAATGGCACAAAATCCTATAAACCTTGCCCTGTAAAGGTTTCACCATAATTAATGGTTAATTACCATAAGGGGATCGGTAGAACCTAAATCCAGTACAGCACGGCATAAGTGAACCCACCATTATAATTGGTAAAAACTTTGTTTGTAGTTTAGAACCCTTGTAAAAGGTAGGCGTAAATAAGATGACCATTAAAAGCTACGAAAATTTGATTGATTACAAGACTTGAAAATGATTCATTCACTTACGCCTTACTGTACTGGTAGTTTATCAAGAAGTAATTGACGGATATAAATTTGCCAAAAACTATAAAATTTGAAGCTTCTTGATTTTCATAACCTGTCAAATTTATTTTTACAGACTACTAGCAACTATTGCAGATAACTGAAAAGCTCAATGCCGTATTCATTTTGACTTTCGCACTGCGGTACTAATCCTATAAAAAGCTTGTGAATATAATAATATGGCATCCTTATTCTTAGGAAAACTGACTAACTTCATCACCACAGGAGAGCCTGTGATTATTTGTGAATCTCCTGTACAAGAAAGATATCGAATGCTCCGCTCTCTTTGCCAGTATTGCTCAAAAATATGCATTAAGTGCTATCTATGGAATTTGGGACAAGAAATAATTAAGGAAGTTGAATGCTTTGATAATGTGCATCTAACTTTTGAAGATTTTGATGAATATACTCCGACACCAATAAAGGAAGTAAAAGACCAATTTAGTATTTTGAAATTTTGGGAATGTTTCCAGGGCGAAGGAGTATTAATCATCGAGAATCTATACCCTTGGATTAGTGCTAATGTAGCCCAAGAAACACAGTTTTTCTTGCTATCTGAGTGGATGAAATCAAAGTTGCTCAATCTTTCTTTCTCTCAATCTGCTGTTGGTAAAATCAAATGCGCTATTCTTTTAGGTTCTCAAGCTAACTTACACCCAGAACTTGCTGCTCAAATCCCTGTAGTTACTCAAGAATTGCCTAATATCTCAGAAATTACTGCAAGTCTTAATGAGGAAGCAGAGGAAATTTTACCATCAACTTTGAGCGAAATGGACAAAATTACAATTGTCCGTAGTGGGATTGGACTATACATTTCCGATTTAATTAAAGGGCTAAAATCAATTCATTCTCATGATAAAAGTGCAGAAGCAATAGCCCAAGAACTACTCCAATATAAAATCAATTTGCTTAACAGACTTTATGGAATTGAGTTTATTCCTACTCCCCAAGTTCCCTTGGGAGGATTGGATTTGATGCAGGAGGCTTTTAAGAAATTCAAAAGATTATTTAGTCCCCTTGCTAAAGCCTATAAACTCAGAGTTCCTAAAGGTATAATGCTGGTAGGTCCTCCAGGTACGGGTAAATCACATTCTGCTAAAGTATGCTCTCAAATTTTAGGTGTTCCCTTGATTTTAGTAGATTGGGGTAATTTGAGATGCTATGGTAATGAAGCAGAACTAAAACTGAAACAATTACTAAATTTAGTAGATTGTTTGAATGAAGTTGTTATTTATTTTGATGACTTTGATAAGGGATTCGCTGGAGATGATGATATAGCTAGAAGGTTAGCAGGACAGTTACTCACTTGGATGCAAGAACGTACCAGTGATGTTATTGTAATCGCCAGTGTTAATCGTTTAGAATGGCTACCACCAGAATTAACTAGGGCAGGAAGATTTGACTACATTTATAAAGTAGACTTGCCTAATTATGGAGAAAGACACAATATTTTTAAACTCCACTGTGCTAGATTTGATGATAGGTTTAGTGGTGATGTTTCTGGTAAAATTGACCCTTATACTCAAGAGGAATGGCGACGACTGCTCAAAGAAACTAATCGTTGTGTAGGTGCAGAAATCCAAACTATTGTTGAGAGGGCTGCGGCTACTACTTTCTGTCAAATGTTTCCAGAAGATATGCCTGTGCCTACCAATAGTAAACTACCACCATTGGAGATTTCTGTGGCAACACTGTTAGCAGAACGTCAGCAAATTAATCCATTAGCTATTAGAGAAGCAGATAAAGTGGAAAGTATGAGGAACAAAGCTGAACTTCAGGGGTTGCCATCTTCGACCGTAGATGTATCTGAGTATGCAATTGGTAATATAGATATATTTGGTGGGTGAACTACTCATAATAACCTACTGAACCAACCATGAGCTTCTGTAATCACGGGGAAGCGCCTTAAATTAGACTTTTTTCTAGATAGCATTAAGCGCAGGAACAACCAATTACATGGTGAACTCTTTCTTGAGTTGCGGTTCACCATGTAATTGGTTAGGAACATATCCTAAATTTTCGATCCAATTTATAAATTCTTTTACGTATGGCTGATTTGCTGTCGATTTATGCCCTTGATTTGTATGAATAATTGGGTTTAGTGAATCAGGTAAAAAAATAGGATTGTCGCCAAAGTAGTAGAAGTATTCAGATAACAACACATTTACGCCTTTTAAATCACCTTCTTTATTACCCGTTTCATGAACACTTTTTCGCAATCTTGGTGGTTCTCTCTCGCTGTAGTCATAAATGCAATCCCCAATTAGATACTCGAATTTATGGCTCTTCCATTTGGGAATTTTGTGAGGACAGTGAATTCGGCAAAATTCATCGTATTCTTGCAATGTCATCTTGTTAGTGATCTGCATCGCATACACAACGCAATTGGTGATACTGCCAATTGGTGAATGCCTAGAACCAAGTCCTACAACCCAATCTCCGATGTTTGCTACTCGTCGAATAGCAGGCTTACAAATTGGCAGAGTACAGATTCCCCAAAATGGGTTAGGAGCTGCTCCATCATCATAACGTAGGCAGTACGAGAATAGTTTCATTGTCATTATTATAATTTATTCTGCGTTGTTTAATTCTCGGATTTTGTTCCTCTAGTAATGAGGATAAAAGTTGTCAACGATTTGACCATGAATAACCCAATCTCAGTCTAACCCAACCCGGAACAGGTGAAAGCTGCCCAGTAAAAAGGGTGAAAGAAAGGTTTGGACTCTAAACAAAAAGATTCCAAATTTTTTTTGGCTTTGTAAATTCGGTTTCCAATTTTGGCATATTTTTTGTACTCTTGATCGCGTTGCTGATACATTTGAGAATCTTGTGGATGAATATCCCGTTCTTTTTTAGTTGTTTTCCGCAGCATTTCGCTTTCCGTGAGTTTCTGTGTCAAAAAAGAACTTAGCCTGGGTTTGTAATCCGTGGTAAGAGTTTCACCTGTAAGACTACGCAGTTCAAATTGAGCTTTCTTAATTGACTCTAATCGCTTGTTTCCTTGATGTCTATGCTGATAATAAAATAATGAAAATAGTGCAGTTGCTAAATCATCTACTGACCAGATTGTACTGATAACAGTTCTCGCACCAGCACAAAGAAACCCTGTAGAAAGAGTTAAAATATCGTCGGTTATTTCAGTTGTACCTAAACCAGTTTCACAGCAAGAGAGAAATACGTCTTCTAATTGAGGAGTGCGCCAACCTGGAGTTAATAATTGACCTAAAGTAATACGTCCATCCGCTAGAATTAATGCCGATTCTAAAGGATTATCAAGACGTGATTGGGCATGATGACTAGAATGAATTACTTGGACTTTTTGCAGCAGTTGCCGATAGTTACTAATACTAGCTTCTTGACTACCTTTTAAATGTTGATGATTGGGAATATCGTATAAAGTTGCTAGTTGTTCTCCTTCCCAACTAGCGTAGGGTAAATCTTCAGTAGCGTCTTCAACAATACCGTATTTTAAATCACTATTTATTGAGGGACGATTGTGACAAAATTCTAGAATTTGACAACTAGGAAGATAACGAATCAAAAATTTATCCCCCAAATATTGACTTTCTGCAATTGGTAAAGCAGCAAAAGGGATTTGATGTAATGCTAGATGAGGAATAATGATTAATTCATCAATATTTTTCAGATGTTGTGCAATCAAATTATTTAATTTTAAGACTTGAGCTAGTTCTGATGTTAACAAAGGAATTTGTTCTTTCCAAATATGTTGGTTGTTAAGATATTGCTCTAACCAGGGAGTTAAAATTAATTCTTGTAAAGTTTCAAAGCCCAATCCTGTACAAGTGTGCAAATTAATTTGGCTTTGCCGGATGATAAAGATATGAGTATCATTTAATGTGGTATAAAAGCTCAGAATAGCTGTTGTAGGGAATTTAATTAGCTGCTGTATAGATGACAAATTCATGGGACTGACTTGAATTTGACCAGCTAATACAGGATCTAAACGGCGCATCTGTTCCCAAATTTGCTGTTTGTCAGCTTCCAAATTGGCAATTGTTTCGTTATCAGCTTTTATAGCAGCGCGATTCTGTCGGCTTTTATTAAGTTGATTACTATCAAAATTATCGCTATGATAATGGTGTCCTCGTTCATTATCAATTAGCTGTTGTATGGCTTCAAAATCCTGTAAATACTGTTGAATTTCTGGGGGAATTTCACCATCTGCATAAAGGTCATTACTTGCCATTAAATCTACAAGTCGTTTTGAGCGAGAACGTTCGACATATTCCACAGCTTTATGCAGTTGTTTATTATTAATACAAGCTTGCACTATATTTTCATAAACATGGAGAGAATCAGCTAAGATTTCTTGACGGCGTGATTCTGAACTTGCCCAAGTGCGACTGGTTTCTACAGCTTCAATTGCCATACTATAGCCCCTAATCGCTTCAGCCCAATCACCAATGTTAAAAGCAGTGTTTCCTAGCATTTGTGCTGCTTTTAGGCAATCTGCGGGAAAAGCAGTAGGAATAAAGATTTTTAAACTTGAACGATAACAGGTAATTGCTGCTTCTACTTGATTTTGTTCTAAGAAAACATTTCCTAAATTTAGATTAGTTAACGCCCACTTCCAAGGAGATTCTTCTTTGGTTAAAACTTGTAAAGCAGATTGATGAGCAGCGATCGCCTTTTGTAAGTTTTCGTTTCTATCCCCATGAATGCGGTGAAGATAGGCATTAGCCAGATTTATGTGTACTTCCGCCCAACTTATGGGGAAGTCTGCTTTGGTGTAAACTTGTAAAGCAGCTTGGTTTGCTGCGATCGCCATTTCCACATTTTCTGCTGCATCACCCCTAATTCTCTGACGATAGGCAGATCCCATATTAAATTGAGTCTGCGCCCAAAGTTCTGGAAAGTCTTCACGAGTACGAATAGAAAGAGCATTTTGATAACAAGCGATCGCTTGTTCTAAATTCTCAGCTTTGTCACCTGTAATGCTATCTTTGTAAACAATGCCTAGATTCTGTTGTACTTGCGCCCATTGTTCAGGATCTTGATCACGAGTGAAAACCTGCATCGCAGCTTCAGCAGCCTTGATTGCTAGTTCAGCGTTTTCTACCTGATCACCACGAATCCTAAAACCATAAGCAATCACTAAACTATTTTGAATTGTTGCCCAGAGTTCGGGAAACTGTTCACGGTTACAGACTTGTAAAGCATTGTGTAAGTAAGAAAGGGATTGTTCTAGGTTTTCTGCTTGCTCACCTTTTATTCGACGGTGGTAAGCACTGCCTAAACCGAATTGACACATACCCCATGCTTCTGGGAAACCTTCGCAAGTCAAAACTTTAGAAGCAATTTCATATCCTGTAATAGCAATCTCTAAATTATTCGCCTCACTACCCTGCCGAAATTCTTTAATCAGAAGGCTTAAACCTACAAGATTTGCAGCAATACCTTTTGCATACTCTGGTGGCACTTCAGACAGCATAGCTTCTGTCTTTAATCGCAATACAGTTGCAAAGCGTTCATCGAGTTTGTCTTTGTTTACTTCCAGTAATGGGTATACAGCGCTTTTAGGGTTTGGGAAGTTCTCAAATACTGCTTTAAATAGCTGAAGCTGAAAGATTTCGCGGATCGCATCTTGAATGTTTTCCCATTGTTCAGGAAAGGCTTCTTTAGTAAAAACACTAGCCGCTACCTCATAACCTGTAGAAGCAATTTTTAAGTTAATTGCTTTATCACCTTGTGGAAACTCCCGAATCAGATTACTCAAACTTAAAATAATTGCAGCAATTTGAATAGCTTGCCCTGATGGTATCTCTCTGAAAACATCCTCAAGCCTTTGCAAGTGCTGAATAAATTGTTCATCTAATTTGTTGAGATTATTTTCGAGAATTTGATATACTGCTTGTGATTCTCCATTACTTTCAGAAGTTGCCTGTAATAACTGCTCAAGAAATTGTGAATCTGAAAAAATTTGTTGAATTTTGTCACTATCTAACAGATTTAAAATATCTTGAAAACCAGAACGCTCTGCATATTCTCTGGCTCTATCTCGTTCACCATTGGTGATACAAAATACCACCATGTTTGTGTAAGCTTCGATTTCTCCAGGACTTTCCTGTTTCTGAGAAATACCACCCCAACGGCGAGTTTGTTCAACAGCTTCAATGGCAATATTATAACCTGCAAAAGCTTCTGCTTTCATTCCAGCAGCCAAGGCTGTTTTACCTAAAATCAATCCAGTTTGTATGCAATCTCTTGGGAAATCTGTAGGAGTAAAAACTTGCAAAGCAGCACAGAGACAGTCAAGAGCCTCAGTAATTTGACTGGCTTCATAATAGGCATTTCCCAAATTACTTTTTGCTCTTGCCCATCGTTCAGGATAATCAGAAATGGTGTAAACTTCTAAGGCATTAATATATGCCGAAATCGCCTTGTCTAGATTCTGTTTTTTATTGCCGAGAATCCTTCGAGTATAGGCAGTACCAAGGGTAAATTGACTACTAGCCCAATAATAGGGCGATGCCGAACGGGTACGTACTTGGAGCGCGACTTGATAGCAAGCGATCGCCTTTTCTAAATTCTGTGCTTTATCACCGTGAATTCTACAAAGGTAGGCATTACCCAAATTATTTTGAAGAGTACCCCAAAGTTCGGGAAGTTGAGTGCGGTTAACGACTTTTAAAGCAGTTTCATAGCAAGAAATTGACTTTTCAATATTTTCAGTTGTGTTTCCGGTAATTCTGTCAGTATAGACAAGACCGAGATTATTTTGAACTCTTGCCCACTCTTCAGTAAAAGCTTCGCGGGTGTAGATAATCTGAGCATTATTACAAGCAATAATGGCCTTTTCTTGGTTATCGGCGCGATTTCCTTGGATGCGATTGCGATAAGCTGGTGCTAAATTAGTTTGAATATTAGCCCAAATTTCTGGGACAATCTCACGGGTAAAAATCTTGGTAGCAGCTTCTAAGCCAGTAATGCTAATTTCTAAGTTAATCGCCCTATTCCCGAAGGGAAATGCCCAAAGAATAATACAGAAATCAACAATACCCAATCCGACTAATATGACTTGTTCTGTGATTGAATCGTTGTTTATTAGGTTAAAGTTGATCCAGTAATTAAATTGTTCATAAAAATTCTCATTGAGTTGATCTAAGTTAGCTTGAAGTAGAGAGTAAACGGCTTGTTGGTTGCCTTTATTTTGAGCAATCACCGACAATATTTTACCCAAAAAAGCCGGAGGTCTGATAAAATTATCCGTTGCTGAAGGCTCATCTCTGTATAATCCCAGTTCTTCAACTAGCCAATTTGCTAAATAGTTCAAAAAGTCAGCAGAACGAATATCTCCTTGATTGCCCCGGATTTGAGCTACCATGTCTATAGTTTCTACCAACCCAGCATCAAGCAGATGTGGATGTTTCCTGAGTATCTTCATTTCCTTGCCAGGACAGTTGAGTAGCTGCTTAATCAGTTTGAAATAAGCTTTTTGGCGTTGAGTAAAATCTGGTGATTTTTGAGAACCGAATCCTTTAGCCATGTCAATTATATGTTTTGAGTGATTATATACATCAGCCCCTGGCGCTAAAATTACGCAGCATCTCCCCAAATTTCTGCTAACTTCTCCATTAGCATTTCGGCTAAATCTTGTAATTCGCTATCATCTTGCTCAATAATTTCACGAGTAGCACCAACAGCCATAGCATCAACCGCTAATATTTCACCCCCAGCATATCGCCACTCAAATTCATCACCAGTTCGGTACAGAAACTCGAATTGTGCGGCAATTTCTGTTAGAGGTTTATTTTCTAAGATAGAACGGACTTGTACTGCTACCGAGTCATCAGTTTGTAGAAAAGCGATCGCTTCTTCTAAACGAGAAATTTGCTGTAATAGAGACTCAATCGGTTGAAGTTCTGAGACTGCTAACTGTACAGGTACATTCACTCCATCAAAGGCTGGTACAAATCCTAATAGCTGTACCGAATCTAAACTTTCCTGAAACTGTATACCTACATAGCCAATCCGATTTTCTATATTACTCGTTAATAAAATGACAGTTTCTGTAGGTAAAACCGGACAGCATTCTAATGTTCCCACATTGGGAATTACCAAATCAGCTACATTTGATAAAGCTGCTGTTACTGGATTCCAGCAATCTGATTCTGTTAAGTCTGTTGGTATTTGCAACCATTTTAAATAACAGTGGACTGCGTAAACTGCTAACGCATTTAAATAAACTCTTTTCCCTTTTTCAACAGTGCTTTGTTGAGCAGCTAAATGTCTGGCTCTAGAATGAATTGCTAAATCTAGTGGAATCATTAACAATGGGGAAGTTGTGCTATTCATAAAGATTGCTCCTGTTTATATCCTAAATCTTCAGCAATTTTTTTTAGTATTGGTTCGCATTTCCTCTTCCAATGCGAATAGACAGTTGTGTAAGGAATACTCAACTCTTTTTCTATATCTGCAAATTTGTCAGGCGGTTCTTTGAGTACACGCCTCTGGCTAAGAAATTGACAATTACACTGAGCCGAAGTACTAGGATAGCTATTTTTGAGTTTCCCTTCAGGATCTTGCTCGATGTAAAGCTCTAATTCTAGACCAATCCGTTGAGTAGTTTCTCTCTGAGAGTTTTCAATTAAACCATCCAAACCACTCAAAGTAAAATTGGGTAGCTTGTCCAGTAGTGTTACTTCTCCAAAATCAGATTTAATTGGTGCATCTAAGCTAAGTGGAGCATTTTTCTTAGGTAATGATAAATCTTGAATTCGCCTATAGAGATAGCTGTTAATCCACTTCTCCAAACTTTCTACAACTGAACCAGAATAAGGCTCAAATCGAGAAATATTACTGCTCACCCACTCAAAGGTACGGTTGAGGGCTGCTAGATAGTCTGGATGAGAGGGTTTAGCTAATCCTGGGAGTCGCTGAATTTCCAGTAGTAATCTATTCATGGCTAACCGCCATTTTATGCTTTTAGGTGGATGTTGACCTACTTGTGTAATCAAAGTAGTCAAACGTTCTTCTAAATCATCCATGCCACTTTTTTCAAAGGTGTTATTTTTGTGATCACCATTATCTCATGTAGTCAGATGCTTATATCTATAGCAATATCCAGAATTTTTCGAGAGCATATTTTGAAAAAATTCAACTAAATGCTATTGGTAAGTTATATTTGCAAGCTCAAAACCCGCATTTCTGATCCCTGGTGGTAACAGACTATTGCCACGGGAATTATTGCAAGTGAAACAAGCCAACCGCAAATTTGAGATACTATTAGATCCACCTCGGCTTTTAGGAATTAAGTGTTCAATAGTTCTTTCCGATTTAGTCATTTGCTTACCACACCAGCAACAGCGATTTCCATACATTTGTAATAACTGTTGTCTCTTGCTACGCTTCGAGGCTGGAGACATATTAGCCATAATTTAACTGCCTGAGTTTCAAGTTTTGAAGGTGTTCACTTGCTTAACAGGGCAGTACGAAAAAATTACGCAGAGTTTTTTTTGGTGGCGTTGCCAAAATAGGAGCAAACTATTGAAAGCTGGGCGTTGCTGAATTTTTGAATCTATTTAAATTTCCAAATTTAGGACTCCACTATCCTTTTGCCGTCTTAAAATAAGCCACATCCCTATCCCTATGCTTCCTATCCTTCCCAGACTAGACGCCTAAGCAGAATACAGAAGAATAGTTTTACTAGTTTGTGCATAGCACCTGTTTTCTAAATGCTCTATATTGAGTGATTTGTAACAGCAGCCAATTCTATAGTAGATTTTAGTAAATATGTATTATGACTTTGCTTTTATTTATTGCTTTCGACTTACAACTTTCTGATGACTGCAATTGGCATCAATTTAGCGAATAATGTCCACTATACCAAACCCGACTTCCCAACAAATTAATGCTTCTGTTCCCCAAGAAACCATTACGGGAGTAGTGGAACGTCTCACTTTTTACTCGGAAGAATCTGGCTACACAGTGGCACGCTTAACTCGCTCTAGTATCAAAGATTTAACAACCATTGTTGGCAGTTTTGCTAATATTCAGCCAGGACAAACACTACAACTAACAGGCTTTTGGCGGGAACATCCCCAATATGGACCACAATTTCAAGTAATCAACTATAAAGAAACTAAACCAGCTACACTTACGGGTATTGAAAAGTATTTGGGCAGTGGATTAATTAAAGGTGTGGGACCCGTCACAGCAAAACGGATTGTTGCCCATTTTGGAGTAGAAACCCTAGAAATCATTGAAAATCAAATTGACCGCTTAATCGAAGTTAACGGCATAGCCAAAAAACGGATTAAGTTGATAAAAAATGCCTGGGAAACCCAAAAAGCCATTAAAGAAGTGATGGTGTTTCTGCAAGGACATGGCGTTTCTACTATCTATGCAGTCAAGATTTATAAACAGTATGGGGATAAAGCGATCGCTGTAGTCACCAACAACCCCTACCAATTAGCCACTGACATCTATGGTATTGGTTTTCTTACTGCTGATAAAATTGCTAGAAATCTGGGCGTTGCACCTGATTCTCAGTTTAGATATTGTGCTGGACTTGTTCATGCTTTGAGTGAAGCCGCCGAAGATGGTCATTGCTACTTACCACAGCCAGAACTAATTGAGTCAGTAATTAAACTGCTGACTACTGAATCTCATGAACCAACCGAAGAGGCAATAACTCAAACTATCTCAGACATGGCTTTGAAAGATGAGTTAATTAGAGAAAAGGATGGGGATACATTACTTTGCTACAAGCCTACCTATTTTCACACTGAACAAAATCTAGCAGAATTGATAAATCAGCGTTTGAGTCAGCCTATCACCACTGATATTCCTCGTGTCCAAGCTTGGCTAGAAAGATTTACACAAACTCAAAAAATAGAACTTTCCCAACAGCAACAGGAAGCTGTGGAGATGGCTGCTTATTCCCCCATGATGATTCTTACAGGGGGTCCAGGAGTGGGTAAAACATTCACTACCCATACCATAGTCAGTTTATGGAAGGCCATGGGTAAATCCATTGCTTTAGCTGCACCAACTGGAAGGGCAGCACAACGTTTAAGTGAAATGACTGGTTTAGAAGCAAAGACTATACATCGTTTATTGGAATTTGACCCTAGAACCAGGGGGTTTAAATCTGACAACGATAATCCGTTACCTCAGACAGCAATTATTGTTGATGAAGCCAGTATGTTAGATTTATTTTTAGCATACGCCTTAGTCAAAGCAGTTTCCGTCGGCGCACAACTTTTATTGGTAGGAGATATTGACCAGTTACCATCAGTTGGACCAGGTAGTATCCTTGCTGACCTGATAAATTCTGGCAGAGTGCCAGTGGTGCGACTAACTCAGGTATTTCGTCAAGCTCAACAGAGTGCGATTATTACAGCAGCCCACGAAATCAACCGAGGGCAGTATCCCACCATCGAACCAATCAGTAATTCCCCAGTTTCTGACTGTTTGTGGCATGGAGGAGGATTTCAGCCAGAACATGGGGTACAGACGATTTGTGAATTAATTACAGACTTGATTCCAAAATTAGGATTTAACCCCGCTACGGATGTACAAGTGCTTTGTCCGATGTCAAGGGGTTTAGTGGGTACTCGTAATCTCAATACTGTATTGCAGGAATTAATTAATCCTAAAAGTCCCGATAAGGTAGAGATTAATAGGGGTGGGATGATATTACGGGTAGGTGATAGGGTGATTCAGCAGACTAACGATTATCAAAGAGAAGTGTTTAACGGTGATTTGGGAATTATCGCAGACATAGACACTGTTGAACAAGAGGTAAATGTGCAGTACGGGGAACGTTCTGTAGTTTATGATTATGCTGACCTGAATGAAATTACTTTAGCTTGGAGTGTTTCTATACATAAATCCCAAGGTTCTGAATATCCGGTGGTGATTTTGCCTTTTTATATGCAGCATTATATGATGCTAAGTCGTAATCTGCTTTATACAGGTTTAACTCGTGCTAAAAAGTTAGCAATTGTGATTGGGGCAAAAAAAGCTATATCTTTGGCTGTGCGTTCTACAGATGATATGCGACGATATACACGGTTACAAGAAAGGTTGGCACTGTTAGGTAAACCTTAATGAACTACTGAAACTAAATATCTATTTTCGTGGATAACCAAGAATATTTAGTTAAAGATTTGAGGTTTTCAATTTAAATGTGTTTCTTTCATTTGTTGCGGGAGCGTATACCGCCCCATTGAAAGCTCACATCTTGCAGCAATAAAAAATTAATATATAGGACTCCTATTTGATTTCTGAACGGGTTTTATCTTAAAATCCTTATTACATAGAGATTTAAGTCTCAGTATATTTTCAAAATTCAAACCGGATTCCTATATTTTTACTCAGTATTAAATCAAATCTATATATACTTACTTTAGTAATTAGTACTTTTGCCTTGCTACTTACACGCAAAAAACTATAAATTTAAAGGTAGTAAATGAAACTTTTTACAATTGGTGACAGTATTTCTCAAGGCTTTATGTCTTTGGCAGCAGCCCGAACAGACCTTTGTTTTTCAACTTTGATTGCTAAGTCAATGGGGCTAACAGTTGGTGCTGGATATCTGTATCCTGAATGGTTAGTGGGCGGACTACCAGCCAATATTGAGAAGATTTTACGGCGTTTGGAGAAAAAATATGGCTCAGATATCAACGCCTTAGATTGGCTGACCATATTACCAACTCTTGAGGCGGTACTTGATGAAACTGAAGATTACTATGAACGGGAAGGAGGTAGTGCTGATCAGCCTTATCCAGGAGGAATTGAATTCTTCCACAATGTAGCAATTCAGGGCTTTGATATTGCTGATTCTTGGATGATCACGCCCAAGGTTTGTAAGTATCAAATTAAACTTAGTAACGATAAAGGAGAGGGTAAGGATAATTTCTTTGGTCTGCCCAATGCTGTCTTCTACCGGACTGCACTTAAAGTTCTCAACCCGTCTTTAAATCCTATTTTTGACAACCATAGCCAACTAGATTGGTTGAAGCATCATCATACAAGCACTCCACAGGGAGTTGAGAATTTAATTCTCTGGTTAGGAGCAAACAATGCGCTGGGAACTGTAATCAGTTTAGAAATTAATCAAACTCCCAATGACCCAGATCAGATTCTCAACAACCCAAGCCAAGATGCCAAATCATTCCGTGAGGTAAGAGAAGAATGGAACCTGTGGCATCCCAATGATTTCGAGGCTGAATATCAAGAATTGCTTGATCGGGTTGATGCCATCATGCAAAGTAACAGCAACTCCGATTGGAATGTCTTCATTGGGACAGTACCGCTTGTAACTATTGCGCCATTGGCAAAAGGTGTGGGCCCAACCACTGAAATTAAGGTGCCGGGAGAGGAAAAACCTTCAACTTACTACAAATATTACACCTATTTCCCCTTTGAAGAGCATACGGTTAGAGAAACCGGAACCCTATACCTGACGCTACAAGATGTGGTTTACATTGATGAATGTATTCGCACATACAATAAAGTAATCAAAGAAGTGGTCAAGCGTAAGAACAGTCAGTATCCAAAACCACGCTATCACATTGTTGATCTTGCTAATGCCTTACAACAAATTGCCTTCAAGCGAAATGCTGGACAAGTGCAGTACGATTTTCCAGAATACTTCGATTTTGCCTATCCCCAGGTCAACACCAAATACTACCACGCAGACACTACTGGGCGACTACGACAAGGTGGACTGTTTAGTTTAGATGGCATTCATCCATCTGCCATCGGTCAAGGGCTGATTGCTTATGAATTCCTTAAAGAGATGAAAAAAGTTGGAGTTGTTAATAGCAGGGAACTAGATTGGCAGTCGATATTTTCTAGCGATCAACTTTATTCTCAACCTATTACTTTGATGCATGAGTTTTACGATAATAAAGAATTTGCTGAAACCATTATCAAACTGTTCGGCAGAAATCCACTTGCCAGAAATACAAGTATGACTAGAAGACTTGGTTAAGCTAAGAAACTTAATCCTAGATTGCCTCTAGTCATAGCTTTGTACTTATTTCATTGAAGTCAGAAAATTTAACGCCGTAAGACACCGTTACCAACTCGATGACTGCATATCTTAAGGCTTTGTTGCTTTCGGTCAATTGTTATTAATTTTGAGGGCCCCCTCCTGGCATATGTTTTTCACCAGTAACCTCCCGAACTGTGCTTCTTCTATCCCTGTCTAACTGTGCCTCGCTACCTTTTCCTGTACGCAACCGAAATTCTCTAGAATCTTCACCTGCCCTTGGTTGAGTTCCTTCGGGATTTACCGTACTTGGTATAGTAGTTTTTATGAATACGCTTCCACGGCTAGGTAGACGAAAGGTACTTTTGTCTTCATCAGCTTCTTTTTTTGCCAGCATAATTGTTTGAGTAACCGAGGTTGAATTGATAGAAGGTTTCAGATACAAAGGGCAGTCCCTCGGAATTCTACCTTGTAACCGACCACCGAAATCTGGACAATATCTTTCGGGAATAAAGCGTTTAGACTCCTTAGTAAAATTAGGAGAAAAGGGTCGAGGACAGTAGCAGTTTACTGACGGATTTGATGGTTCTAAAGGTTTGAAAAACTCATTTGTCGAAGTAGCCAACGCAGCTTGACCCAAAACAACTGACGGAATAGTACTAGCTAATAGTGTCAGTAAGTAACCACAACGGCGTAAATTTTTGAAGTTCATAACTAATGTTCCTGTAATTTTGTGTGGATTTATATTTACTGTATGTAAGTATTTTGAGTTTGTCTGTGAGAAAAAGTTATACAAACTTAGTAAGTTTGAGGTTATAATTTGCTGTAATTAAATTGCCAAAGTTATAAAAAGTTAGTTGGTATATTAAGTTAATTTCCAAAAATGAATTCAGAAGATGCATTCCTGTCGGGTAAAGAAGCACTAGCCATTATTGATACAGTTATCAGTCCGGAAAGATTGAGTAACATTCAACAAGATGTGTTTCCCGAAATGTGGGAAGGGTTGACTTATGAGCAAATTTCAGAAAAATTAGGTTATCAGCCTGATTACATCAAATATGTAGGGTTTCAACTGTGGCGGTTATTGACTAAAGCTTTTGGTGAAAAAGTGACGAAAAGTAACTTTCGGTCAGTGCTGCGACGGTATTCAGGGAAAAACTCTAGCCATACAGATGTGGCAGCTAGTAATGGAGAAAATCCCCCACAAGTCAAATGTCAGGAAAGTTCCGAATTACAGCAGCGTCAATGCTACCAAGACTGGGGGGATGCGGTTGATGTTTCTACCTTCTACGGACGTGCAAGCGATCGCGAAATACTCAAAGAATGGATAGTGCGCGATCGCTGTCGTCTGATCACCCTGCAAGGGATGGGTGGTATTGGTAAAACCACACTAGCAGTCAAGGTTGCAGAAGATAGCCGAGATGCCTTCGAGTATATTTTTTGGCGTTCTCTACGCAATGCGCCGCCTATACAGAATATATTGTCAGACTTAGTTAAATTTTTATCTAATCAGCAGGAAACAAATTTACCCGACACTGACGAAGCGCAACTGATGTTGTTAATGAAATATTTAAGCTCATCACGGTGTTTGATTATCTTAGATAACGTTGAAACAATTCTAATTAGTGGAGCAAGTGCGGGAAATTATCGGGAAGGATATGAAAGTTATGGACAGCTATTTCGGTATATTACTGAAGTATCCCATCAAAGCTGCTTATTACTGACTAGCCGCGAAAAACCGAGAGGTTTAGCCTTGAAAGAAGGTCAAAATTTCCCAGTTCATTCCCTACAACTTAGAGGTTTAAGTGAGTTAGAAATACACAAAATTTTTACAGATAAAGGTTTTTCCGCATCGCCTGAGCAAGAGCAATTACTAACTGTACGTTATGACGGTAATCCTTTGGCTTTAAAAATAGTTGCAAATACAACTCAAGAATTATTTGCTGGAGATATATCCCAATTCTTAGACTGCAACACATCTGTTTTTGGCGATATTTGGGAACTGTTAGACCAACAGTGTGAACGGTTATCTAATTTAGAAAAGCAAGTAATGTACTGGTTGGTAATCAATCGAGAAGCAGTTTCTATCCCTGAACTACGCGAGGATATTGTACCACCTGTATCGACACGAGAACTCCTTGAATCACTAGAATCGTTAAAAACGAGGTCATTAATTGAAGCCAGTAATCATGCTGCTAACCATACCATAAATTTTACTCAACAACCTGTTGTCATGGAATACATGACAGAAAAATTAATTACTGCTATTTTTAATGAAATTACTACAGGTACAATTTCTATTTTTAACTCTTATTCCTTAATAAAAGCTACTGCTAAAGACTATATTCGCGAGGCGCAAATATGTTTATTGGCTAAACCATTAGTTGATAAATTACTAACACATTTTAGAAATCAAAGTAGACTGGAAGATTATTTTTATCAAGCCGTTATTAACTTACGCAATTATCCCCAAATTCAATCTGGATATGCTGGAGGCAATATTCTGAATTTACTCTGCTACATCAGGACAAATTTAGAAAATGCAGATTTTTCAAACCTCACGGTTTGGCAGGCATATCTGAAAAATATTAATTTAAATCGCATCAACTTTCAAAATACAGATTTATCAAAGTCGGTCTTTACAGAAACCTTTGGCAGTATTTTAGCAGTGGCATTTAGTCCCGATGGCAAAATTTTAGCAACTGGTGGCGTTGCAGGTGAAGTGCAATTATGGCAAGTAACTGACGGAAAACCAGTTTTGAGATGGAATGCACATACCCGTTGGATTATTTCGCTGGCATTTAGTCCCAATGGTCAAATGTTAGCCACTGGTAGCGATGATAAAAGCCTAAAGTTATGGGATGCCAATACGGGCATTTGCCTAGAAACATTTCCAGGACATACGAGTTGGGTATTTGATGTTGCTTTTGCTCCACAAGGCTACGCGAACAGCCCAGATAGCCAAACGGTGGCCAGTATTAGTGATGACAATACAGTGAAATTATGGGATGCCTATAATGGTCAACTATTAAAAACTTTTATAGGACACTTTGCTCAACCGCACTCCATTAGCTTCAGTCCTGACGGTCAAATGTTAGCTAGTGGTGCAAATGATAGCACTACCAGATTATGGAATGTACATACAGGTGAATTAGTTAAAACTTTTCCAGGGCAAAACAATTTTGTACAAGCTGTTGCTTTTAGCCCTGATGGAATAACTCTTGCAAGTGTGGGCGATGACTGTATGATCAAGTTATGGAACCTGATAACGGGCAAACTAATTAATAGCTTCCAAAGTCATGTTTCTTTCGTGCAATCAATCGCGTTTAGCCCTGATGGTAAAACTCTCGCTAGTGGGAGTCATGACAAAACTGTAAAGTTATGGGATGTACCTGGGGGTATTTGCCAGAAAACTTTGCAAGGACATACTAGTCAAGTTTGGTCAATTGCTTTTAGTCCTGATGGAAAAAAGATTGTTAGTAGTAGTGACGACCATACGGTTAAGCTATGGGATACTATGACTGGTCAATGTACAAGAACCTTTAAAGGCTATACTAATGCGTTTCGATTAATTGCATTTAGTCCCGACGGCAAAACCTTGGTAAGCGGTAGCGGTGACTCCCAGGTGCGATGGTGGAATGTTGAAGCAGGTGTATGTCTCAAAACCTTGCTAGGTCATACCAGTTTAGTTGTATCGGTTGCTTTTAGTCCTGATGGTAAGACTATAGCAAGTGGTAGTACCGCAGTTAAGTTATGGGACTCTAGCACAGGTAAATGTCTGAAGACTTTGCATAGTCATAATAATTGGGTTTGGTCGGTAAATTTTAGTCCTGATGGTAAAACTTTATTAACTGGTAACGGCGATCGCACTGTAAAATTGTGGGATGTGCAAACAGGCGAATGTTTAAAAACATTACATGGCCATGCTAACTGGGTTTGGTGTACTGTTTTTAGTCCTGATGGTCAAATTCTAGCAAGTGCCAGCGGAGATTGTACTGCAAAAGTCTGGGATGCCAATACAGGTGTATGCTTGATAACTCTCAAAGGGCATAGCAGTGGTGTGTGGTCAATCGCTTTTAGTCCTGATGGTAAACTTGCAGCTACCGCCAGCGATGACCGCATGATAAAATTGTGGGATTTAATTAGAGATAATAGCGATCGCTTACCATCTGGTAAATGTATCAAAACCCTAGAAGGGCATACCAGTGGAGTTTATTTTGTGACATTTAGCCCCGATGGTTCGCTACTGGCTACAGCCAGTGATGACCAAACAGTGAGGATATGGGACGTAAATACTGAAGAATGTCTCAAAATTTTAACAGGACATACGAATCGGGTCTGGTCGGTGAAGTTTAGCCCCAACGGTGAAATGCTTGCGAGTGGAAGCCACGACGAAACGATTAAACTGTGGAATGTCAGAACTGGCGAATGCTGCAAAACGCTTCAAGCCCTACGACCTTACGAAGGAATGAATATTGCCGGAGTTAGAGGGTTAACCGATGCACAGAAAGCTTCATTAAGGGTGCTAGGTGCGGTTGAAGTTGAGTAAGTGTTGTTTCATTATATTGAAAACAAGTCAAAATTAATACTAAAATTTATTATATCAATTGATAGATGTTGTCATAAATTTTATACCAATGTTTTAGAAATAAGTGTTGAAAAAAAGAAGACAGAATCTTATATCTGCAATTACGAAATTTGATAGCTGACTGGGGGAAGCAGGATAGTAGAAAATGATGCTTATTCGTAAGTAATTATAAAGATTGAGACATGAGAATACACAATAGTCCTGATTGCAGTAATTACCAAATTCCCAAGCAACAGGCAATTGAAGTTTATCCAAAAGTATCCCAACGTCGCCCAGTTGATAAAAAAAGTTCAATTTTCTTATTGGTAGCAGCAGCAACAGCATTAGTGCTGGCAAATACATCCATTAATCACCTGCTGATGTCTGTTTTAATCTTGCTAACTGCCATCATCGCAGCATTTCCCAAATTAGCAAATAAATTGCTAACTAAATTTGAAAAATTGCAACGCAGTTGGGGAATCAACTTTTATGCCATTTTAGTTGGTATTATCTGTATAATTTTCACCTTTGATATTACCACCACATCAGCTAATGCCCAATTTTTCAATGGCGCACAAACATGGATGACAGGAGCTTTTGCAGGAATGCCTGCTGATGCTGTTGCACTATTTTTTAATGTCCTCAGAGCATTGTTTCTGCTGTATCTTGGTATTTCCTTAGTGAGAATTGTCAATGCTGCTAGAAATGATGAAGATTGGCAGAATTTAGCGAGAACTCCGCTGATCATCAGCGTTACTATTGTAGTTGGCGATATTCTCACAGGTTTGATTACTGGTAATGCAGTGTAAGTAATTTAAAAAAGAGGCGTTTAACTCTCTTCTGAAAAAGCAGAGTGGTTTCTGGAGATTCATAACGAGCGCTCGTTTCTCAAAGACTTCTATGACTTTTGGATAAATTCACTATTTTTCGACAATACAACGGACAAAATTTCAGCTTTTCTTTCAGTCTGAGAATAGCAGCTTAGGTTAAATTTACACCTTCAAAAACATCAGATGATGAAGCGCAAAGAATTTAGAACAGTCAACCGAGTTTTGGGGGAACAACCGAGAATTGGACCATTTCCAGCAGATCAAGTTTTTCCTTGGACAGCTATTGCATTGATTACATACTTAATCTGCAAGCTAACTTTTCAAGCTTCTTGGTTAGTGACTGGGTTAGTTATTGCTTGGGGGTGGGGAACTTGGTGGACTCTTACCAGTAATAAAACCTGGTTATCAAAGTTTCTCACAGTACCCAGAGTTACCAGAGGATATAAACGCTTTTATTCCCTGATTCAACGAAGAGGCAGGGAGAAATGACCCCTTCCTCCTGCCGTGAAGCAGAGCGAAACTCATGTCTGAGTCCCCCACTTTGTAGAAGTGGTTCTCGTCCAGGTGGGGTGGTCACTGAGCTTTGCCGAAGTGTCGAATCCCCGTTGCGCCAGCTTCCCGCAGGGTACTGTCCCCCCTGCTCCCTGCTCCCTTGCCTCTTTTTCAAACCTTATTTAAAAAATTTATTCAGTGCAGCCTGATAAATAAATGGTATAACGCCAAGCTGCGCTAACAGCAACACCATTGAAAATTCACAATTCTCATATTCTCATAAATAAATTTCGAGGCTTGCATCCTTTTTTATTGGTCAAAGTCAGAAAAAATTACATTATTTGAGTAACGAAATTATGACAAAGAATTCTTCAACTAAAGGGAAAATATCTAAAGATAAGGTAGGAAATAAAAATATCTCTGCTCAAGAGATTTCAGTAGCCAAACGCCTCACTCCTTTTGAGGACTTAACTCACATTGCAGCGATTGCTAATATCTCCATAGCTGGCAGAAAAGATGTTGGTGCGATTATCCTCAAGCGAAAAGACGATATCCAAATTAAATTCTGCTTTGACTGTCAAGGTATCCATTCTTCACTTCCAGATAGTCAAATTTTACCAATTTTTACAGGCATAGAAGCCGGACTTAAAGAAATACCCTATGGTGAAACTTTAACCTTCCACCTGGGTTCGTTTACCGATGACCATAACCGTCAACAGGAACTAAAAGCATTAGAAGAAAATTGTCGCAGTAATGAACTGATGCTGTTAATTCGGTCAGAACGTTTGCGAATTAGAGATTTAACAAACCAAGGCAGTCGGAAAAATAAATTTTTGAGAATTTACTGTACCTATACTGTTGCTGAAAATAGTGAAACAGCGGACTTTGTAGAGAAATTCATTCTCCAAGCTAAAGAAAGTTGGCACAAGTTTACTGGACAAATTCACGAAGTGCGACATCAACGCATTGAATCAATTCTCAAAAATAGCTTTACATCTGGCTTTCAGCTATGGGAACAAACCCTCAATAATAAAATGGGGTTGAATATCAAACCCTTGGGTTCTCAGGAACTGTGGGGAGTAATTTGGGGACAATTTAATACCAGCAACCCTCCAAATATTCCGCACTTGTTGACTTTAGATGATGATGGATTGCGGGAACAACAAAACAGCGATTTCCACATCCGTCACTTAATTTTAGAACGAGAAGCATCAGTTCCTTTCTTAGATAGAGCTTGGGTAAATTTACAAGACCATTACATTGGAGCATTAACATTCACAGAAAAACCTATTGGTTGGGTGGATGAATATGCACAATTACGGTATTTGTGGGAACTAATTGCTAGAGATAAGGTTTCTGATACAGAAATCATTTGTCAACTGACGAGAGCTAACGAGGGGTTAGCCAAAACCGCATTGCAACGCCTAACTAAACAATCTATCGTTTCCTCTGCCATGTCTGCTGATAAAAACAGCGTGGATGTAAAAGCCAACTTAAACATGGAAGAAGCGATCGCTGCACAAGAAACTATTTATAAAGGTGCAGTGCCAATTAATACCGCAGTAGTCTTTTTGGTACACCGTCCCTCACGTCAAAAACTAGATGAAGCTTGTCGTTATGTTTCTAGCTGCTTTCTCCGTCCGGCTGTTGTGGTGCGAGAAATGGAATATGCCTGGAAAGTATGGTTACAATGTTTACCAATTGTTTGGCAAAACTTGCTGACTAAACCATTTAATCGCCGGTTGCCTTATTTTAGCAGTGAAGTCCCCGGACTAATGCCAGTAATTAAAACTGCAACTGGGGATAAAACCGGGTTTGAATTAATTGCTGATGAGGGTGGTACTCCTATTCATTTAGATTTATACAACCACCACAAAAACTTAGCAGTATTTGGGACAACTCGTGCAGGTAAATCGGTATTGGTGGCTGGTTTACTCACCCCGGCTTTAGCTCAAGATATTCCCGTTGTTGCCCTTGATTATCCCAAGCCAGATGGTAGTAGCACTTTTACTGATTATACTAATTTTATGGGGGAAGATGGGGCATATTTTGATATTAGTCGTGAAACAAATAACCTGTTTGAATTACCAGATTTAAGAGGATTAGAAGCAGAGTTAAGAAAAGAGAGATTAACAGATTTTAAGGATTTCCTTAAATCCACAATCATTACAATGGTGATAGGCACTAATTCTGTTGGTGTTGATGCTACGATGGTGAGTAATATTGAAAGTATTATCACCTTAGCAATTGAAACTTTCTTTGCCGATGATGACATCAAGTTACGCTATAAACTGGCATTAGAAAAAGGTTTGGGGACGGAAGAATGGAATGATACACCTACACTCAATGACTTCTATAACTATTGCTCTCCTGGTTATATTAAACTAGATTCAATTGCCAGTAATAGTGAGGAGCAATTAAAAGCACTAGACCAAATTAGGTTGCGATTAAAATTTTGGCTCAACAGTAGAGTTGGTCAATCTATTAGCAAACCCTCCAGTTTTCGTACTGATGCTAAGTTGCTAGTATTTGCATTGCGTTCTCTCTCTTCTGAGGCAGATGCAGCTATTTTATCATTAAGTGCTTATGCTGCGGCTTTGCGTCGCGCTCTGAGTTCTAAGGCTTCAATTTTCTTTTTAGATGAAGCACCAATTTTGTTTCAATTTGAAGCAATTGCCGAATTAATTGGCAGATTATGTGCTAATGGTGCTAAAGCTGGAATTCGTGTAATTTTATCAGCACAAGAGCCAGATACTATCTATCAAAGTAAATCATCTGCCAAAATCTTTGCTAACCTGACAACTCGGCTGATTGGTCGGATTCAAAGTAGTGCGATAGAGTCATTTATCAAATATTTTCAATATCCAACAGAGATTATTTCTCGCAATAGTACAGAGTCATTCTTTCCCAAGAAGGAAGGTATTTATTCACAATGGCTATTAGATGATAATGGGAAATTTACATTCTGCCGTTATTATCCTGCTTATTGTCTTTTAGCTGCTGTTGCTAATAATCCCCAAGAACAGGAACTCAGAACATTATATCTTAGGAAATATAAAGATGATCCTATTACTGGAATAGTCAGGTTTTCTGAAGTATACATCAAAATGATTAGAGGTGAAGAACTTACTGAGGAGGCTAATGAAATTTTAGAACAGGTGAAATTGAAATCAAAACAAATTCATGTTTCAGAAACTAAGTCTGATAAACAATTGAAAATAGTAGCATAAAGGAAATCTATGCCTCATAAAGAAATGGTATTAGGACTTACGCACAAGTCAATTAGTAATGTATCCCTTACGGGAGTCGATAGCTTGCGTGGCGACGCAGGAGCCATAGACATACCACGGAGGCACAGAGGACACGGAGGAATTAGGGTTTAATACCAAATTAATACACAATTTTTTAATTATTAAAACACAAGGTCTAATATTCTGGGCATATCATTCATTTATTGAATTACTCAACAGGTGAAATATCATGAAAAGTAACAAGAAAAAGTTAATTTCAACTGCTATTGTATCAGGTTTTATATTAGCAGCAATAACTGTACCAAGTAATGCCTTTGCCATTAACTTGGGAGGACAACTTGACAACTTCTTCAATCAAACATTTGGATATATAAACGGCTATTTCAACGAAGTAGCGAATCAACTAAAGGAAGAAGTAGATAAAAGTTGGGGAAATCTCCAAAAAGATGCTCAAGCAGCAATTGAAGAATCTAAGGGAAATATGGGGATACCAGATCCTACAGCAGCTAGTCAAAAGTTAGCTGATAAATTGCAAGAAAAAGGAGGGATAGCAGCAGAAAGTAGCACTGTTATTGGTGCGGTGGAAGCTGGGAAACAACTAGAAAGAGATAGTACCCGCGCTACAGTAGCTAGTGTTTTAGGGAAAGAAGGACAGCAGCGAACTCAATCTGAAATTGATGCTACCAACAAAACTGTTGGAGAAGCACAGCAGTTAGCTGAAGATGCTCAAAATATGGATGCTTCACAAGATGTCCTCAAAGCGATCGCTGCTCAAAATGCTCAAATTGTCTCCATGTTAGGACAGGTACGTACTGATGGTTTACAAGCACGACATGATGCCCAACAAACTAACCTCATGCTCAATCAAATTGCTGAAAGTCAATCAGAACAAAATCGAGCTAGAAGAGTTTTAACTAGTGGTATGACCAGTCAATATTTAGAGTTAACTGGTTGGAGTAGATTAGACCCTGCTTATGTCAATAAGTAGGTTGAAAATGAAAAAGTTTTCTAGCTAATAGAGAACAGTTCTAGAGTGACAGGACTGACGCAAAAATCCTCCAAAACTCTTATTCCTCTGTGTACTCTGCGTCCTCTGCGGTTTGATATTCCGTGATTCGTGCGTAAGTCCTAAGTGATTAACTCTCAATACGGTGTGGTTAACCAAAAATCCCAATTTTTGAAATCCTGAAAGATTGATTATTACATTCCTTTGTTGAGAACAATGTCAATCATTAGCCTTATCCAAACCGTATTGAATTAACTCTTTTTTCCCTTCTATTCTACCAGGAATAACATTATGCTTGGTCAAACAATACTAGCAGCAAATAACTTCGGTGCAGGAGATTTAATCGAAAATGCGTCTGCTGGTGCCAGTTTGGTAGCAGAAGGTTTTAATGATCTATGGCAACAAACTCTTACAGGTGGATTATATGCTTCGCTGTGTAAAGTTGGAGTATTATTTGCAGTTGCTACCCTCGCATTATTCATGGTGCAATGGGGTAAGCAAATGATTAATGACGAAGAACAAAGAGCATTTAGTGAATTAATCTGGCCTTTAATTGTCACTGTTCTTCTTGCTAATAATGGTTCTCTACTAGCAAATAGCACTTTGGCACTGAGGGAATATATTAACAGTGTCAATAACTATATATTAGAGTACACCGCAGCCGATGCTGATTTGAGAGCCGCTTACCAACAAGCACTAGGACAAGCAGCATTAGAAACAGCCGTAGGTAATGCTATTCAAGAATGTCGTTCTTCTCAACTATCAAATGAAGAAGAAATACAGTGTCTCAAACAAGCAAAAGCCGATTTAGAAGCTAAATTTCCTGACACTTTTAAAGATGCAGAAGGTGGTAGCTATTTGGGAGCAGCAGGTAGTTGGGTAACTCAAGGTTTGGACAAAATCAACCAAGCAGCTTCGGAAGCTGAAGGTGATGGTTTAGTGGGAACTATTACTAGCAAATTGTCTGCGGCTTCTAGTGCGGCAATTGGTGCAGTTGTTACCACTTTTATTACCAGTTTATTATTAGCACTAAATAATGCTTACCAATGGGGGTTGGAACTAGCATTACTTCTAACTGCATTGATAGCTCCTTTGGCAGTTGGAGGTTCTTTAATGCCAATTGGTAATAAAGCAATTTTTGCTTGGTTAACAGGGTTTTTTACTGTTGGTCTTGCTAAACTTTCTTTCAACATTATTTTAGGTTTAGCTGGACAGTTAGTTGCTACAGCCAAAGCTAGTCAACCGATGATTTTTTTGGCATTTATTGGTTTAGTTGCTCCATTTTTAGCCACAGGAATTGCTGCTGGAGGTGGTCTAGCAGTGCTAACTCAGCTTAATAATGGCGCTCAATGGTTAGCTAGTGGTGCTATCTCAGCAGGTAATATTGCTCTTTCTGCCAGTGTGTCCCGAATAACAACCATGATTCGCAAATAAAAAGTTGATCAATAAGAACTTTATCAATTTTGAGAAATTATGCTAAATCACACTAAATCCAAAGTTCCTAAAAGGGAAGCATTACAGTTTCTAAGTTCTGGACAATCGGTATCTAATCCCATTGCTATTGTTGCTATCGTCTCGCTAATTTTTAGTTCTTTATCATTCTTATTACAAATGCTCAATTATGGTGCAACTTCAACTTTAGCTCGTAAAGAACCACCATCTTTAGTCCAAATTGCTGATGGTAATACAATTAATGTAAAAGCACTCGAACCTGATGACCGTTCAGCAGAAGTGATTAAAAAATTTGTGGTTGATACGTTGGTAAAAATGTTCAATTGGGATGGATTAATCAAATCAACTAAAAATGGGGAAATTATTACTCAACAAGATAATGGCACTGCTATAAAAGTTACAAAAGGGACTGCAAGAGTTACGACAAAAGCTTGGGAAGCTGCTTTTGCATTAAGTGAAGAACAAGACTTTCGAGCCAGTTTTCTCAAAAGATTAGCAGAACTCACACCACCAAGTGTCTTTCAAGGTGGTTTACAAAGTTCTCTAGTACCAAGATATGTTAGCGAACCACGCAAGATAGGTAAAGGAAAATGGCAAGTAAATGTGATTGCTACTCTGGTGACTTTTAGTAAAGAGGATAATGCTGGTAACGGAATAGCTTTTAATAAAACTGTGACAGTTCAAGTAATACAAAGTCCTCAAAAACCTCCAGAAACTACAGAGATTGCTCAGAAGATTTATTCGGTTCGCAGGTCAGGTTTAGAAATTATTGAAATCACAGATTTGAATTTAGGAAAGAATTGAGATAAGGAAAGCTGGATAAAAAGCTTTATTTGAACTAAACCGCGTCTATTTTGAAACCCATAGTTTTTTTAATCGGGTTTTATTCTCAAATTCTATACTCTTCCCTGTTCCCTTTTAAGAAATTACAGTTTTCAAGTTGGACTAGGTTTATATTAAGGAGTGAAAAATTCAAAATTAATCTCACACAACAGATATTTACTTTATTGCTAGTGATTGATTGGAAATAAAAATCTTAATGACGAAATATCATTTCATAAGATTTTTATAGAAGTTATGTTTATTATCGAAAAAGTATCATCAAAAATTAGGCATTAATCAATCTGAATATTTGAGTGTTATTGAATTAATAAGATGCTTTTGACATGATACATAAAAATTGAGAATTTTGGTTATTTACTGTAAATACAATAAGGAGATTTATGCAAACGAATTTAGAAAACAGAACTGAATCTAATAAGATAGATGATTTACTCAATTTCGCAGAAGATAACTCTGAAAATAATCTTGCTGGTACTGAGAATCAAAATATTATTACTGAATCAGATGTAGAATTAGCAGATGAATTGGAATTAGTAGAAACACAACATTCACTTGTCAATTCTCCCTGGTCACGCACAATAGTAGTTGGGGGAGGATTTGGAGTAGGATTTATGCTAATTTTTATGCTCCTCAATCCCATGATGAATGGGAAGGTAACGAAGAAAGAACAAACACCAGAAGTTGCTGCTACCTCTCCTCCTGAAAAAGAAGTTACCAAAAACGATGGTGATATTTATGCCAAATTAGCATTACAGAAACAAGCTGAAGAACTGGAAGCATTCAAAGAACAAAATAGAATTAGACAGGAATCACTAGTTGAAAAACAGGATAAGCAGACAGTTGAAAACCTACCCAGAACTAAAACTATTCCTAATAAATCTGTTAACAGGGAAACATCGTCAACCGTCGCTAGGGAACAACAACCTAGAAGACCGATGAGAAGAGAAAAACCTGTCCAAGAAGCGCCAATAACACGCTCTTCACCCCCAGTACAAACTGTTGCAACTTCAACGATTCTACCCAAACAACAAACCACTTTTAAAACTTCTACAGAACCGGCTGATCCTTTAGCAGAATTAGCAAGATTACGTTCTCTTGGTTCTGGTGGTCAAATTGATTATGCAGCAGCAATTACAAATGACAACCAGGAGGTAGCAAGCACTCAAACTCAAAATGTTGTCACATCTGATTATGTTCCTAGACGTAGGTCGAGTTATAACCGCGATTCTCAACTAGAAACCGAACTAGAAACAGTTACTACGGATCACTCAGAATCAGATTATGACAGCAATTTTGATAATAACAAAAAGGTGATTGAACAACTAAAAGCAAAGTGGACTCCAGTAATTAGTGCGAAAAGTTTAGATAAAAGTGATAAGGTAACTAATTTCAGTGACAGCAAGAATTATTCTCCAGAAGAAGCAGCTATTATTGAGGGCAGAGAAGAGCAGTATTTAAGAGTAGGAGAATACACTACTGGGATATTAGAAACACCTGTCGTTTGGTCGGCAAATGTTAATTCTAATAATTCTCACCTTCAAACTAAGTTTGTTGTGAAACTCACTCAACCTTTACTGAGCAATATTGGGGAAGAAGCGATTCCTGCTAATACACTTTTGAGTGCAGAAATTCAAGAAGTTGATTCATCTGGCAGAGTTACTGCTGTTGTTACTGCCATTCTTAAAGATGGGACTGAATATACATTACGACCAGGAACAATTGTCATACAAGGTCAAGGGGGAGAACCTTTAATTGCTAATCAATATCGGGACAAAGGTAAAGAGATTTTAAGCTTGGATGCAGGACTAGGTTTGATGTCAGGACTGGCCAAGGTGGGGGAGGTGGTTAACCAACCTGACATTCAAAGTAGCATTTCTCAATCCAATGGTGGGTTTAGCAGCATCCAAACCAGTCGCAATGGAAATCGCTCATTACTGGGTGCATTTGCTCAAGGAGCGTTTGGTACAGTTTCCAAGCAGGTAGAGGAACGCAATCAAAAAGCGATCGCAGAAATTATCAAACGACCCAATATTTGGTTCATCCCCCCAAATACCAAAATCAATGTTCAAGTAAATCGCTCTTTGCGACTTTAAACTACCGATTACACATTGGGTGAAGGTGTCTCCTGGAGGATGAAAATGGACAAGTTTTTCTGGTTATTTCTAGCTGTTACAACGTCTTGCTTGGTCAATATTCCATCTCAGGCACTACCGACACCAAGAACACAATCAACTAATACCAAAAGTTCTGTACGTATTATTCCCAGAAGCAAGGCCACCGGCACTCAAGCCCAACTGCAAACTGTAGAGGTATGGCCGGGACATGGTGTATCCATCTCATTTTATGAGACTGGTGAGGTTATTCAACGAGTGTGGTTAGATGATCCTTCCCGCATCCTCATGGATGTAGATGGTTGCTTGCAAGGCTTGTCCGACAGGTCGAATTGTAAGGATTCAGGTGCCGGTTTAATTCACCTCAGACAAATTAACTCGGTTAGTATTCCTGGAATGCCTACAGCTAAAAACGGCGCACACTTGACGGTAATTACGCAATCTTTAGCAGGAACGCGCCAAGTTTACAACTTTCGGGTGCTAACAAGCAAAGGTACTCCACGCTACAGTACCATCTCTATCACTGCTGATGTCACTCGCAAAGAAGCACCACCCACAGATTCTATTATTGTCGCCACTATTACTAAGGGATTACAGGTAGCAGCAGAGAAACGGTGGATAACTCCTAGTAATCCTTTATGGCAGAAACTACAACAACTAATTCAAGAGTTACAGTCAGGTAAAAATCTGACCACTGCTGCTCAAAGTGTTAAAGTTTCTCCTCAGCTAATTGAACGTTTATTGCAATTAGGATCTGAATCAACTGCTCCTAATCAAGTTCCTAATCAAAAAATTAAACCTACAATTCAGAGAAATCAAGATTTTTCAGACGATTCTTCTAGTAATTAATTAGGATGTAAATATGCTGCTAAATCGTCATCATCAAAATAATCAACAACCTGTTGAAAGTACAAAAACTAATCAATTAAATTTCACTTACCATATCAAATATTGGATGTTTTTGGGTTTATGTACAAGTTTATTATTACATGGCTTAATATCCTTTCGCCATCATAATTTACTTGGTTATATTTTGGGAATTCAGCCAGTAACGGCATCTCCTACACCAACAGTGAACACTATCCCTAGTAAATATATAAATAATGCACCAGTTCCTGATTGGCAGAGTATTACATTTAAATCTTTTGTTTTCTCTAGTCCTGGTAGTGTTGAACTTCCCAATGTTGAATTTCCTGGATATAAATCAATCAGAAGTTGGCAAGCAGGACAAAGTTTAGATGAAGTGATGGAATTGGGAGATTTTGAAAATGTATTTAATTTAGAAAATTTCAGTTTACAAACAATTGGTCAACTAAGTGGTATTTCTCTGGTCAATACTAAGTTATCGGATTTTGATACTATTAAATGGCAAACCGTTCCTGAATTAACTAAAGCTATCCCTAATTTAGTTAATGAATATGTAGAAAATGTACCATCTATTCGAGATTTGATTAAAAAGATATTGGGTGTTGCAAATATTAATGGACAAACAATAGGAGAAATTATCAATGATTTTCCACAGATAAAAGATATAGAATTAGGAGAAATTGATTTATCAGATTATAATCTGATTTCCATTCCTGGAATAGAAAAAACTGCTTTAAAACAATTTAGTAATTGGCAGAATACTAGCATATCAAAAATACCTGGACTAAATCAGGTAACATTCGCTAATTTTCCCAATGCACCTGTACCCCAAGGAAGTATTGTTGGTAAATTAGATTTGCCATTAAAGGAAGTAGAATCAAACCGACAACGTTCGATTAGTGGTAGTGACCAAGTTGGATTTAATGTTCCATGTACAAACAAATGCGCTCACATAGAATTATCAGGTGCAGGTGGAATCACAGGTACTCAATGGATGAGTGGTAAGTTTCAACAAGTAAAGGGTGGTTTTGGGATATTAGGCAATCTTAATGGTGGAAAAGAACCGACAGGAAGGCATCCTTTTGGCAAGGGTTTTAAACAAGCTGTGTGGGATATTAATGAAGGTGATGGAACTGCATCAACAGCTATTTTCTTCCGCATTTGTCGGCGAGGAGGTTGGTTTGATTTAGGTTGTTCACCTTATTTCATTGGACCGTTTTCTTTTTTCATATATCAAGAAAAATCACCTATATTTCTTGGTACTCCTTTAACAATTCCCTAGATAATTTAATGTTTTTTGAAGTTGCGTTTTAGTGGAGATAGAATGTTATGTGTAATGAGAGTTTATCTATCGTGCTGATATCACAATTCTATCTAATTTGTGTTTTTAGAGGATGCGTGACACGGCATAAATAGATTTTTTATTTCACGCAGAGGCGCAGAGAACACAGAGAAAATATGGAAACAAAAGATAATTTTCCATAATCCTCTTACCTGCCTAAACAAGCTGTCAAAAATCAAATCTTATTCCTTACAATACCAGAGGAAACGCATCTTATCAATAAGGATAATTTAATCTCAATAATGACCAAAATATTCGCGTTAATGCCTACTTATTGACAATACTCTAGTCCATCACTATGACTCTAAAAAAATCAATCGAACGATAAATTGGTATTTCTTCGTTTGTACATTAAAACGGTATTTTGTCAATAAAATTTAGATGCGTTTCCCCTGCTTACAATACTTATCTACAACAACTTTCAAATTTTCAAACAACACTCTTGCGCTCTTCTCTGCGCCTCCGCGTGAAATAAAGAAAATGTAGTTATCTACTTGAAATGGCTGTAATACAAAATATCCCAATCTTAAGTCTATATCAATCATTTTGAAATCTATCTAATCACAATGAGTACAAATAACTTTATTTCCGAACTTCAAAATCCCCAAGCACCAATTGGTAAATACACTCATTACCTTTTTTCTGCTAATGGGTTAATGCTGACAGGATTATTGCTAGGATTTCTATTGCTACAAATGTTATCTGGTAATAAAAAAGGCAGGTTAGCTACCAGTTATTTTGGCGGCAGCAAGGAGACAGCTAAAGCGAAAAAGAAAGCTATCAAACAAATCGCTAATCCTCAATGTGATAGTGCCACTCTCTATGTTGGTAGACACAAATTTACAGGTCGAAAAACTCAAGATAAAGAACCGGGAAGTCCCATACCGTTATACATACCAGATGTACAAAGAGGAACGGCAGTAATTGGCGCTCCTGGTAGTGGTAAGTCTTTTTCTGCTATTAACCCGATGATTTATAGTGCCATTGACCAAGGTTTTCCAATTGTTTTATATGACTTTAAATACCCAACGCAAGCTAAAGTTGCCAGTTATGCGAAAAAGATGGGTTATCAAGTCCATATCTTCGCTCCTGGTTTCCCTGAAAGTGAGGTGTGTAATCCCCTTGATTTTCTCCGAGATTCTACGGACGCGGAAACGGCAAGGCAGTTAGCAACTGTAATCAACAAAAACTTCAAAATGATGGCTGCTAGTAATGAAGATGCTTTTTTTGGACCTGCGGGTGATCAGTTGACCGAAGCTATCTTAATGCTGACTAAACAAACTCAGTATGCAGATATTATGACAGCGGCGGCTATTCTCAGCAGCGATCGCATGGTAGAACGGTTAATGGCTGCTAACCTCAATCCCTGGATTAAGATTGCGTTTGGTCAGTTATTCAGTTCGGCTGGTTCTGAGAAAACTATTGCAGGTATCGCCGGTACTGCCAGTTTGATGTTTACCCGGTTTATGAAAAAGAATACTTTGGGGTGTTTTGTTGGTAAGACGACTCTACCTCTGGAAATCAAGGGTAAGCAGATGATTATTTTTGGGTTGGATAGGGAACGACGGGATGCTGTGGGTCCATTATTATGCAGTATTTTACACATGACGGTTGCTAGAGCGATCGCCAAAAAAAGGCAAGATCCATTAGTTGTTGTCCTCGATGAAGTGCCTTCTTTATACCTACCAGACCTGTTTAGATGGCTGAATGAATCTCGTAGTGAGGGTTTTTGCGGCATTCTGGGATGGCAGAACATGGGACAGTTAGAGAAATACTACGGTAAGGAAGTTGCCAAAACCATGCTGGGTGCTTGCGGTACGAAGTTCATTTTTAATCCAGGTGAGGAAGAATCAGCGCGGTTGTTCAGTGCTTACTTGGGAGATGAAGAAATTAAGTATAAGCAAAAATCAAAAAGCACTGGGGGAGGTAAAAGCAGTACCTCAATCTCGGAACAGGATAAAACAAGGAAGTTATTTGAACCAGCACAGTTTTTGAAGTTGCCACCGGGGAAGTGTATATTTATTAACCCGGCTTACTGTAATCAAAATGAAGCTTCTGTTCCTTTATTAAAAACCATTAAAATCCCCAAAGTTTTAATTAATATTGACCAAGAAAATGACTCTAGGTGGACAAGTTTGATTGCTCAATTGACTGAGAAAAGCACTCAACAACGTCCTACTCAAGAAGATTTAGATAAACGGGTAGCGGAGGTAAATAAATTATTTCCTATTCCTCAGCAACCTGTACAAGCTGGTGCTGTACCACTACCTATTGATGCTTATAAAGGATTTTTCTAATTGCCAATGTTAAACAGGGTTAGCGCATCTCAAACCCTATTGACAAGGGGATTTATTTGATATGTGAGAGGATGTTCAAGTGAAACAACTCAAGGTAAGTTAATATATAACCCATCTAGCCGCTGTATCTAAGTAATGTCAACAGGATTTAAGAAGAAGTGCAAAACCAGAAAATCTGTTACACCCGGTGTAGACAGTAAAGAGATTACCAGCAACTTTCTACAACACTTTACAGGAATAAAAGACCCTAGAGCGGAAAGGACTCGATTGCATTTACTCACCGATATTATCACTATTTCCTTGTTGGCAGTTATAGCAGGGGCTGAAGGGTGGGAAGATATTGAGGAATATGGACTAAGTAAAAAAGAGTGGTTAGAGACATTTTTAGAACTACCAGAAGGAATACCCAGTCCAGATACATTTAGAAGAGTATTTGAGAGAATAAACCCCAAAGAATTTGAGCAATGTTTTCGCAATTGGGTGCAATCATTAGTAGAGAAATTGGGTGTAGAAGTAGTTGCTATAGATGGCAAAACTCATCGAGGCTCATATGACCGAGAATCGAAACTAAAAGCCTTGCATACAGTGAGTGCATGGGCTTGTGAAAACAGGTTGATTCTAGGGCAAACAAAGGTCAGTTGTAAATCAAATGAAATCACGGCAATTCCAGCACTATTAGAGACTCTGAACTTGTCTGGTTGTATTATCACCATTGATGCAATGGGTACGCAAAAATCCATTGCCGAACAAATAATAGCCGGAAATGCTGATTATATTTTAAGCCTCAAAGATAATCATCCGACGCTACATCAACAAGTGAAAAATTGGTTTGAAATGGCACAATCCTTAAACTTTAAAGATGTTGATGTCAGTATTAGTCAACGTGTAGAAAAAGGACATCACCGTATCGAGAATCGTACAGTTTATACTGTTCCAGTGTCACAACTACCAGCACTTCATGAACAAAACCAATGGGCAGGATTAACAACAGTAGTTATGGTAGTTCGGAAGATTCAGCATTGGAATAAAACTACTCATGAGGTGCAATTTTATATCACTAGTCTTGATAGTGATGCTAACAAAATTGGTAGTGCAATCCGACAACATTGGGGCATTGAAAACTCTGTTCATTGGACATTAGATGTCACTTTCCATGAAGATGAATCTCGAATCCGTTCTATGCACAGTCCACAAAACTTTGCTTTATTACGTCGCATTGCCCTCAATGCCTTAGACCGAGACTTCATATTTAATGATACTAATGGTTTCCCTTGTTCACCTCTGGTTTGCACTAAATGTACAAACTCAGTTTTTGGTTTACCTTGATCATCTTGATAACGTACTCGCACTGTTCCTCGAAAGAAGACTTGACGCGCTGGTGTGGTGAAAAAGCGTAGTCCTGATTTATTTAACTGATCTTCTTTGATGGGAGTTTGCACCGACACAGTTACAGTTTGCTGTTTTTGAGTTGTATTGTATAAAGGCAACCTAAGACTATACTGAATTCCATAATTGCCATGAGCGCGATAAGCCGTATCAGGATAGCGGACTAACATAGATGCGCTTTGAATTTGACCGGTACCAAAAGTTCCACCATGTAGTGTGCTTAAAGGGTAAGAAAAAGCTTGACCGGGTTGAGGAATTGTCAAATAATTAACTTTAGGATTATCGACTAAGAGCGATCGCCATTGAGAACCACTTGCTACACCTGCTACCCTTCCATAAATCCTTGGTTTACCAGTTTCTTCAAGGGGAGTTGGGACTTTATCTCTAGGTGTAGATAATTCACCGTTATCTAATAAATTTTGCCACTCTGCTAAATTGGGCGCACGTTCACTACCATCAACATTCGTGCGAGCAAACATAGCTAAACTAGCTGCGTAAACAAATGTTAAAGTAATTTAGATATTAAGAAACAGTTAGCCAAGATTGATTTTTCTCTAGAGGAATAGAAATGATACAGGATAGTGAACGAAAAATTGTTTCAGAGTTTCGCTCCCAACTGGAAGCGATAATTCCCATTTTGGATTTACGGCTATTTGGTTCAAGAGCGCGGGGTGATTCTACAGAAGAATCAGATTTAAATGTGTTTATTAAAGTCGCTGAATTAGATAGATATTATCGAGAAAAAATTAGTAATTTAGCGTGGGAAGTAGGTTTTAAATATGATCTAGTTATTTCCACCTTTGTAGTCACAGAAGCACAGGTAGAAAGGGGAGCTATAGGGGCTAGTCCCTTACTGTCTAAGGTGTTACAAGAAGGTATTTCTATATGCTGAATCAGCAACTAGAGTTATTCAATGAATTCTATTAATCCTTAAATCCTAATCAAAAATGAATATATTAATATGTTTGATGAAAGAGTAACGCAATTAGCAACGGCTTATCAAAAAACTGTTGACCATATAATTGATGAGCTTCAAATTACTGCCTCAGTATTAGCAGAATTAGTTCAGGCTTTAATAGATAAAGTCAGAGAAAAATTGCAGAAAGAACTAGAAAACCTATCTGAAGTTGAAGTACAAGTTGGTAGTGAGAAATATCGGCTTGTTCCAGATGAGGAATTTCCTGGCGCTTGGAAATGGGAATCTGCCGAAATGTCTGATGTCCAAGCGCAGAATATCGCCAAGCAGTTAATGTTAACAGCAGCAGATAATTCTCAGGACATCACAGATATTGTTCTAGCTAATAATATTTCTTCTTTAGCTATCATTGCCACTATTAAATCAGGTGATAAATTAACTGTTTACCAGCAAAATATTGAAGGTAAATGTCGTCATAACTGGGTGACGGAAAATTTAGACACTGAGGAAATTATTGCTGTAGTCTATGAACCCATAATTCGTTATTTACCTCCTAGTCAAAATACCACAGATAATACAAGAGAGATAAAGGAAGATTTAACAAAAATTGTTGATGAACTGCTAGGTCAACTTTTTAGAAATCAAGATATTGAGAGTGAAGTTGTTGATAATTCTACAGAATCTGAATCTCAAACAGCAGCAGTAAATTCTGGAGAAAACATTGAATTAGAAAATGAATTTACACCTATTTTAGATTTACCATTTGAAGAGGAAACTTTCGTCTTTTGGGATGAAGATACTCCATTACCAGAACCACCAGTAGATGATTCACCAGAATGGGATAATGCCAGGGATATACCTATGGCTGAAACGAGATATTCAAAAGAAGAAAATCAGTATAATTTTACTGATAACCAAGTTTCGATAAATGAAATAAAAACTGAAGAAACAGTCACAGAGACAATACCTGAAGTTGATGCTTTTAGGGAAGAAAAGTCAGCTAAATTTGTTGGAACAACAGAGGAAGAAACTGAAACACAAAAAAGAAAAGTTGCTTTTACACCAAACTACAATGGTGTGGTTTCATCTCCAACAGTAACTTCTCAAAATCAGCAGTGGATACGGGAAGTGGAAGTTCCTATTAAGAAGGATGTTGCAGCCAGTTGGCAAAAGGTTCTAGGTTTAAACTGGTTGAAAATGCGGCATAATCTCAAAGTTGAAAATGCCAAAATTGCTCAAACAGCAGTTGAAATTCTCAAGGCTTATGGAGAGACATTAGCAGATGGTTCTAGACTTTATAGAAGTGATGCTTTTGTAATTAAAAAAGAAGGTGAAAAGTATAGTATCCATCATCGGCGTGATGAATTGTCTAACTTTTCTCATTCTCTGATGGAATTTACTGTCAATTCTAGTCATGATATAAAAATTAAAGTTCCTCCTACACAAATGTTAGCAGTACAAAGACAGGAGTTTTTGATGGTAGCTGAGAAGATTTCGGGTGAGAAGAAATTACCACAGTTACAAAATGCGGATATCAGAGATATTGCTAACCAACTAGGTTCTTTAGCACCTGCCGGCACTTTTGCAACGTTGGAAAGTTTTAGAAAGACTGAGGTTTTGGGGTTACTCAATTCTGCTTTACAACAAGCTAAGACTGATAATTTAACTATAGGGGAATACAATATTTCTAGATCCAGGGATGTAGAAGCTGGGGTGGCACAATTGCAGCTACATAAAACTAATCATCAGGGTGAACAAGAAAAAATGGTATCTTTTACTCTCCATAAAACAGCAGAAGGTATGATTAAGCAGGTAGATTATCTTAATATTAGTGATTGGGATTTAACCCAGTTGAAGTTTATATCCCGCAATGCTCATTTGTTTGATTTGGAGAAGTATGGTTTAGTTGATAAAGCAAGGGACGGTAGCAAGGAGGTTAAGAATATAGCTGATATACCAGTTCCTTTACATCCTGCTCTTAAAAAGGTCTGGCAGCAAATGGAAAGGGATAATTTTAATATTAATTCTTCTATCATTAATGCAGAAGAGGTTAAAGCAGATATTCGAGATAAATTTAGAAAGTCTCAGGAGATGCTTTCTGTAGGTGAACAGAGGGAATTGTACTTTCAACTTTTGGTTTTACAGAATTTTAAAGGTGATGATTTGCAAAATCAAATGCTACCTTTGAAAGAGATAACTAATGATTTGGAAGGGTGGCGTAAGGAAATCATTGTAAATAAATATACTCCCCAAACAAGTATTTTGAGACAAAATATAGATGCCACTATAAAATTTAATACATCTTCCAGAGGGGTATCTAAATTATCACTCTAAACAGCACTAAATTAAAAACAAAGCTTTTATGCCTTTATTATATTTCCCGAACTAAGGTTTTTATTTTTACAAATTGCTGTACAATTTCCCCTTGGTTGAAATTGAAGTTCCCTTGTGGGAATTATGTAAATCAGGTACTCGAAATATTGGATCTAGTCGTTAAACTTCCAGATGCCGAATTTTTGAATCACAAAAGTGGATGGTTGCTTTACCATACTCCCTGGAGTCCAACATAGTCCAGAAAATGCTACACTTTCTCCTGCTTGATTAGCTACTTTCCATTCTCTTCCCACCAATGGCTCAATTTCTCCTTGAATTAATAACTTTTCTTTAGTTTTTGTATGAGCTAAAAGTCGGCTATTTTCTAAGGCTTGAATTACAATAGAGCTATTTTCAGAAGAGATATTTTCAGATGTCCAAGTATAGGCATTAAATAATTTTTCAGATTCTGTTAGTTTTTTTATTTCTTTTACTGCGACATTACCCCAACCATAACCACGCTCACCTCCCATCTGTAAACGATAACAAGCCTCTTTCCATTTAACTGCACACTCTTCTTTTTCAATTTTCTCAAACACATATCCCACTAGATAAACCTGTTTTCCCTCATCCAAAGTACGAGGTGAAATAAACTCAACTTCATGTAATAATCCTTCCTCTGCTGCTTGTTGAGGATATACTAAAGCAGTGCTGGCATAACTACTTAAAAAACAGCGCCGAAACAGACTTTCATTTTCATTTTCACTTCCCCAAGGCCATTTAACTTTAACTTTATAGTCTCCATTTGATTCAATAGCAGGATAAAAGTAAGTGAAAGCTAAATTATCATCAACTTTTTTGCCGTAGCATTCATACTGTTTTGTATCAGTTGCAGGTTCATCAGTTCCATCACGGGTTAATCGCATTGTCAATGCACCCCAAAATACACGCCCAGTCACATAAGAACGGGTACGTTGTACATTCCCCACTTTGCCACAACCAATATGTAAAGGAGATTTGAGTTTAAAAACTACTTGATAGGCTCTCCAAGTCAAAGGTTTTCCTCCTGTTGATTATTATTTGTTGCTGTTTCTTATTGACGAGCTTTTGCACCATAACGAGCATAAATCAACATTTGCTCTAATATTTCTTTTGTAAGTAATAATCGTTCTAAATTTTGAGTTACATTATCAGTAATATGTTTGAGTACAACACTGGAAGTAAGATCATCGGTTCCATTTTTTTGAGGTTTATTCCACTCAAAACCTAGTTCTTGTAATAGATTTAGCATTTCTTGAACTACAGCTTGACCATTAGCTTTTTCCTTAGCTAGTAAATAAAGAAAACAAGCATATACGCCATCTTCTTGTAAAACACCTAATGCTTTTGTGACTGTATTTTCTATATCACTAGCTTTTTGATTTTTGGTATTAGTAATAATTGATTGTGCGTGTTGTGCCGCGAGGCGATCAAGATTAGCCATCATGCTTGACCTCCTTTAGTAGTTTCTATAGATGATCCAGAAGATGTTTTTTGATTACTCTGCGACGGGTTAAATAGTTCTTCAATTTCAACAGTCTTAGGATCGCCAATCATTGCCATTCTTCCAAAACCCCGCGTTCCCATACCACCAACTCCCAGCCATTCAATCATTTTCAAACTAGATTTAACTACGCATAATGGACATTGCCAAGCACCTCCGGGTAAAGGATTTTTTGTTCCATCTTCCTTAAGCTTACCTGTTTCCTTAATTTCACCTAATGACCATCCTTTTTCACCACTGCGGTAATCATCTAAAACAACATCTGCGGTCAGAAAAGTAGCACGAGGAATGGCTTCATAAGTAAACAATGCTCCTTCATCGGCTGCACCAGTTTCAGGATTAATTGCTACCGATGTTCGTACTTCTAAATTACTGTTTACTACTTGGCTAAAAAGAGCATCCTTAACAATAACAATTCTGTTGATAGCTTTGTAGCGTGGTTCATCTTTCCATTGAGAAGGTGCTTCTATTTCTGCTTTTGTCTCAGCAACATTAAGCATTAACCAGCCTAAATTTAATCGTTTATCAGGTTTATCCCAAGTCAAAACAATAGTTTCAACATTATCCCAATCATCAGGCAAGTTTTCAAACCCAGCATCCTTTAATCGCTCTCTCGTACTCACCCACACTGCTCCTACCATTGAATGTACAGGAAACAGCAATATATGGGCATCAAAAATATTTACAACACCTGAATAAATATCATTATTCTTGATATAACCGAAAGTGTAACAAACAGGATTATCTTGAATATTTCCTGGAACTTTATTATGATTTTGTCCTGCGGCTTCGGGAGTTTCATACAACTGTGCTGCATAGGAGCGTGCCGCGCCATGTAAACTTGTACCAGGGATTTTCGGGATTTTAGTCCCCGGTTCGCGCACAATGCTGTTATCTACTCGTCCCAAGCGATAGCCACCTGTACCGATATGCACGGGATCGAGAGTCATAAATAGGTAACGTTGCCGTTTGTAAGTTGCCATTGATGTTTTACCGCTCTTTTAAAATTTCCATATACAAATCTGCTATGTCTGCCAGTTCGCCACGCACTCCAGCATCAATGAGTTGCTGACGCTCAAGTATATCTTGCCATTGCTTATTTTTCGGCCATGCTGCATTGGCTAGTGTATCAGTGACAAACTGCTCAAATACTAAATCTTTCCATGATTTTTGTTGTATGTCTTCGCCGTACCAAATTTCGCGGGTGGCTTCGATGGTATGAATCACCTGATGACGCTGGGAAGTTTCGAGATTTTTCAGAATTTCCCAAAGTTTCTGGAAACGGTCTAGGTCTTCTAGGTAGAAGGGGCGCGTTTTGCGGGGGCGGCGGCCTTTTTCGTCATAGTGAATATCGAAGCGGCGGGCGGTGCTGTCGAGGTATTCAAAGTCAAAGGTGGAAGGGGTGAAATAAATTTGGTCGCCTTCTTTTAAATCCCCAGCATGAACTAACCAGCAGGGTTCAGTTGTACCGGCTCCCTGACTTTTGATTTTGCGCGATCGCCCATCTACTTCTTGATCATCTTTTGTTTTTACAAAAACGTAAGGATACCAATTATCATCTGTTGTTCCATCTCCCATTTTGTTAGGAACGTGCCAGGTGATTTTGCGATCGCCTTGAATTAACTCTGTATCGCTTCCAATTAAGTTTATTAGGCTGATAGTGATCGTTTCTTCAAATTGCTTCGTTCCATTTGCTAATTTCTGTTTTTCAGGAGGTAGTATTCCTTGAGTTTTTAATTGCACCTGCCATAATTGTTGACTACTAGATTTATAGCTCAACATTTGTCGTCCAGCGTCTAAAGCAGACCGGAGGGGACTACGGCGATCAAAGTAGACAACACCTAAATGTAAGGGTAAGTGGTTACGGACTTTGCCCATTTCTCGTTCATATTTTGTTTTTATCGCCTCAACTATATCAAGAGATTTTTCTGCTGGAACAAGAGCCATAAATGTACTAGGTTCAGAAAGAATAGGAATTATAGGACTGTATTCTTTTTCCTCAAATACAACATTATCAATATTTAACTTACCTGGTAATTTATTAGAGCTTCCATATCCAGTTGGTTCTTCTATAAAGAGTTGTTGATAACGTAACTGTTCAACAATAAATTCAGCAGCTAATTCAATCTTTGAGTATTGTTCAGATTTAGCACCTAATTTCTTAGCAGCATAGCAAAGATTATCTGTGGTAATGAGCTTACCATCATTATGTAAAACACTTAGTTTTGTCGTTCCTAGAACCAGGTCATAAGAACCTAAAGACTGTAATTTAATCTGCTCAATATTATTGAATTCAATGCTAAGACGACCTTGAATTTTTGGTAGTTTTGTGTCTGCTAGTGCTGTTTGCCAAAACTGCTGAGTGGTACGCCAAACGCGCTGGATACGAGCAAAAGATGGCTTTTTTTCTGGTTCTTTAACACTTGGACTACACACAACCAATAAAGTTTTGATCATATCGCCACTCAGCCAATCATTCAGATCAAATTGACCAACAGCTAAGGCTAAACGAGCATTATTATCAGCAACTTCATCAGTCCAGATAGTATCTCTAGTTTCTATATCTTCTTTAGTTAAGTCTTTTAGCCATATTTTTGCTCGGTTACTGCGTCTTTCTAGGCAAATACTGCAAACTTTTCTCAATTTTGCTTGTTCTTTTTTTTTCTTATCATTTCCTCCCCATCCCTGTGGACGAACACCACAAACTGTACAGATGTCAGAAATTTCTGATTGCCACCAGATATCTGAACAATCTTGAAAAGGAGTTATGTTAGGTAATTCCTGTTTTAATGCTTCATGTAGAACAATAGCTTTTTCATGTGATTTTGTAAGATAAACTTGAGGCTTTAGCTCTCCATTTATCTCAAACTCACTTTTCCACCCAGTATTTAAAATTTGATTTTCAATAAGATTTAACAATTGGTTGCCATCAATATCATTCTCTAATTCTGGCACTAAAAAAGCACTACCATTTTCATCTCGATATACTTCATTTCCTAATGGGTAAGTTTCCTCCAAAAGTCTACGGACACAATTTAGTACTAATTGTAATGATTTTTTTCTTCCTTGCAAATCACCAATAGTTAGTGATCTCTCTAAAAAACTGAGTCCATCAAATCTAACTGCTAAAATACGCCACTTGAGGTTACTTTCGGTAACTTTATTCTCTAAAATATATCGAGCGGCTATTGCTTTCCAGAAAGCTGCTGTAGCTGCTCCCCACTCTGAAAGTCTAACTTCATTTATAGGTCGCCTTGTGTCTCCGACTGCATAACTAAATGATTCTTCTATCTTTTGAAGAAAAATATCACGTTGACCAATACTTTTAACTGCCTGTAACAGTTCTGATGATTTTTCTTCAGGTTGAATTTCAAACCCAAATACAGATGCAATTAAGCCAGTTATATTTCCAAGTCCTTGTTCTGCTGGCTTATCTATATGGGCGACATCATGACAGTTGCCTAGCAATCTAATCCGCCAGTCTAGAGAATGCTTTGCGTTAGAAGGATCTTTACCTTCTTCTATTAGCTGTTTAATTGAAGGAATTTGAAGAGATAGCTTGAGCGGATCTGGTGTTTGTAATCCGTTTAAAACAGACGAAATATCACTAGGATTAAAAGTTGCTCCTAGCTTCTTCCAATAACCAATACACTTTTGCCAATCATGTAGAAATGCAGCCACTTCTCCTAAAAGCAAAGCGTCACGGTTATCCGCTAAATCTTGTAAATTATGAGTCATGGCTGATTTCTTTTCTTTGGTGTAGATGGTCTGCTATTTTCTTGGCGCGATCGCCTAACTCACTCAATTTATTAAAAGAAACTTCAGTCATAGCTGGTTTTGGCGTTAGTTTAGGTTCAGGTATTATTTCTAATATCGCAGTTTCAGCTATAGGCCGTTCATTATCCCACCACTTTTTAGCCTTATCATAAAGTTGTCCAGCTTTTTTCCCAGACTTTCCTTGTAAGTATTGTTCTTTAGACTTGAAAGTACCATCAGGATTTAGAAAATCTGGATCTATTTGTCCAGGTGCAACCAGATAGCGAGGTAGATCGGGTTCTGATAGTTTTACTTCTGGTTCTGGTGGCTTTAGCTCTGGTATATCAGCCCGAATTGCTAACTCTCCCTGACTGTCAAGTTGATCCTCCACAATTCCAAAACCACTACTGGTCTTTGCTCCAAAACCATAAACCGTGAGCATCGCTTTTACCCCTTCTGCCACAATTTCTAAATCTTTAGCAACTTGGCTCTCATCAATTGCACCAAAAGGTACGTACAAAATCATAAACTTACCTGTTGCCCTGATTGGAACTGACTCAATCAAAATGGGATTTTTGCCTGTACCTTTTTTGCGATCATGCGGATTAATTACTTCCAAGCCAATCTTATCAAAGAACGTTGGATAAAAATAAAGCCGACCTGAAAAGAACCCGGTTGAAGATAGATAACGTTTAATGTATCGCTGATACAAACGCGCCAAATCTCTACCACCAAGATTATCGAGATAACTATCAAATTTTTTGTCATCTATCTGAAATCCCTTTTCAGTGCCAAAAAGTCGCCCGATACTAACTCTTTTGGCTACAAATTCTTTCTTTTGCTGACGTTGTTTTCTTACCCCTTCATCTAAACCACACCACCACCCTGCCAATTGTTGAAGCATTGCATTATGTAAAGCCCCTTTCCAGCTTGTTGAAGCAACCATTGGGGTTTGAAATACCTTGTCTTTACGTACTGGATTATCAAGTAAATGGAAGGAGCGATCATCTTTACTCAAATAGGGTTTTTGTAGTTTGAAAGGTACACGCAGCATAAAACTGAGTGCTGGTAAATTTTCAAGTTCTGAAATATTGGGAATGAATCGAAAATCTTCTGGGATTTTTTTTGTAGTGAGATTCTTTTGCCAAGCATCACGAACAGGATTTTTGAGATCAGAGTTAAGAGCCTCATACCATAAGTAGGATAAGTGAGGTTCAATTCTAACAGCATCTGTAGCAGCTTTCTTTATTTCGTTTTCTGCTTGTTCACGCACACTTTTATTATTGTCTTTTCTGCCTTTTTTAAATTTTTCTGAGGCTAGTTCAAGTTTATTCAAAGAATCAATTAAATGCTCTTTTTCAAAAGCATAGTAATCATACTGCATTGCCATCCTCCTATAATTTTAATAAGCTTTGCAGAAAGGCTTTTTCATCAATCATTTTTCCAGTTTCAAAATCTCTACCTGAGTTTATTTCACGCCAAAGGGTTAGATTGTGGTTATTCTTCAAGTGTTCATGAATTTTCTCTACAACCGTTTCTCGATTCCAGATAGTATTGTAAATATCTGCTTGTTGAGGAATATAACCCCATACACGGATTACTATATTTCCATTTTCATCTTTATAAGGTCGAGATATTTTAACTTTAGCGGCTATAACATCACCTTTAACTGTACCCATAATAAAATGACGTATATTTTTATCTGATCTGAAAAGTTGTCGTAAATCATATTTCAAATCAAAGGTACTTCTTTCATCAAAATTTGAATCTTTAGAATGTATTTTTGCCAGAAAAATGTTTTGTAACGAAGGTAGTTTTCTATCAGATTCACTTCCGTTAGTGAGAATGAGCCAATCGTATAGAGGCTGAGTATCAATAATGCCAGCACACTCAATTTTAATTACACCAAACCCCATCTGAGAACGCGCTCCTAAAGCCGACCAATCAGCAATAAATTGAATTAGTCCAGCAATAATTTCAGGCTTGAATTTTGGATTGAAGCTTTGAATTTTAATAATAAAAGTGCCATTTTTAGGGGCATTTGGAGGGTTAGAATCTCGAAAATACCAAGTTGGTGTTTTTAGCTTACCTTGATCATTTGTATAAGTTCGATCTGCTGTAATAGTATGCTTAATTTGTGCATCAGAGATTTCAATCTCCTGTACCTCCAGACGAAACTGACGTTTCCAACCAGTTGCGCCAAACACTTCGCAGACCTTACAAAGTCCATTGTTAGGCTTTTTGGAATCGTATGAGCATTTTTGCTCAGTCGGATCACAGACCACACCCCCCATCCCGCGCACCAGAACCTCCATCCACCAGCGCAGACTACCAAGCAGTCCGGTTTCGTGAATGCGATCGCACTTTCCGGACTCAATACCGCCTGTCCAGATTGGAGTGAGAGTTTGAATTTTTACTTCCATTGCCACTATCTGATACCCTTCACCAAGCGTATCCAATTTTTGGAGTTTTGGCTATAAAAGCAACTGTATCTACTGAATTTTATAGTAAGTCTGCTAACGCAGACTTAGCTGAAGAAATCAACAACTAAATTAACTACTGTTGTTTATTTCACTCTTTGCACAAGCAGTAAATCATACACTAAAAGCACATTATTTAGGTTTAACAACTTTTGTTTCCTTTGCAACCCCAATCACAATTAAAACCCATGCTGAAAAAAACAACAAACCCAAAAACTAATTGACACCTTAAAACTACTCCCCCTACACTGGCCTATCATCCCCACTCAGGGAAAAAGACCATTAGGATATCAATGGGAACAACACCCCTGGTCTCCTCAAACATTGCTGAACCAACTCCAGCAATATGAGAAAGTCCCAGTCAGAAACCACAATCACGGGTTTTACAAAATAACCCCCACAGGTATAGGTCTCCTTTGCGGTCAAAACTCCCAGGAATTTTTAATCGCCATAGACTGTGATGGATACAGCGCCCATGCAGCAATTATTAGCAGCTTGAGGAGGTAGTGGTAAAAAGTTCCAGTTTGTAGCGTTGTGGAGTGAATTGTCTGCTAACGCAGACCTCATTGAAAAACAAATAGGTAATAAAAGCTTGATTAAAAAAACCACCAATCCAAAAGCTGATTGATACCCTCAAACTACTCCCTCCACACTGGCCTATCATTCCCACTCAAGGAAAAAGACCATTAGGGTATCAATGGGAACAACATCCCTGGTCTCCTCAAACATTGCTGAATGAACTACAGCAATATGAAAAAGTACCAGTTAGAAACCGACATCACGGGTTTTACAAAGTCACCCCCACCGGTATAGGTGTCCTTTGCGGTCAAAACTCCCAAGAATTTTTAATCGCCATAGACTGTGATGGATACAGCGCCCAGGCAGCAATTATCGCTCATCAACCACTACCCACCACAGTTGCATTTACATCAGGACGACCAGGACGAGCGCAATATTTACTGAAATTGCCAGGTAACACTCACCTTAAACTCAAATCTCGCAAAATCACCACCGCCCCCGGTGAAGTTTTAGAATTTAGAGGTACTAAATTACCATCAATACTTCCCCCCAGTATTCATCCACAAACAGGTTATTATCGTTGGCTGAGTGGTTGTCGTCCTGACCAAATTGAAATAGCGATCGCACCATCTTGGATAATCGAACAGATGACCAAACGTGCGAAATCACCAAAAAGAGACTACTGCAAACATAGTAACTCCTTACCAACAAATCCAGAATTTACAGGTGAGGATACAGAAACAGCACTGCTATTACTAGAAATAATTCATCCTCGCTTTGCAGATAAATATGATTCCTGGATCAAGGTGGGAATGGCTTTAAAATCAGTCAATCCTACCCTATTTTCTGCTTGGGAAGAATGGAGTCAGCTATCAGCTAAATACACACCAGGAGAGTGCGAATACAAATGGCAATCTTTCAGGAAATGGGGGATGAATATGCAGATTTTACACCGTTTAGCTAATCTTTCCTAACTACTAATTATGTCAAAAATTGAAACTCAACAAATTGTGGATGCAGATGTAGCAACTGACGATAATGATACTGATTTCACCACCTCATTCACAGAAACTGATGTTGTTAACGTGGCATCTGAAAAGGAAAATAGATTTGATTTTGACAGCAACACTATCATCTTAGGCATCCAAATTCTACCAGCAAATCAACACGATTTACGGCAAGTGTTAATCACGGCTGGAATCAAAGGAGAACCACCATTAATGCAAGTTAGTACACTGCATGAAATCGAACAGTATCCAGTAATAGCTGAAGTTCTCATCAAACTAAAAGCTATTTTACCACAAATAGCAGAAAAAGCCCAACAAAAAGAAGCTCAAAAAGAGAAATTGTCTACCAAAAAATCAGAGAATAACAAAATTGTCAATCCTCCTGATTTACCACCAACTAATACTCATAAGACTAACCCATCTAATCAATTAACACTGTTTTAATATGCCTTACATTTTGCTGATTGAAGGTCAAGAAATACCCATAGCTGATGAAATTGCAGCTACTGACGAAACTCTCCGCAATGCCTTGACACCATTCTATCCAGAAATTGCTCATGCAGAAATTACGCGAACAGATAAAGAGGGAATTACCCAAATCCGCATGGTCAAGAAAGCAGGTACTAAAGGTTTAGGTGATATCCTCCAAACCTTAATTAACAGCGAACATCAATTTAACCCAGCGTTACTATTAAGTTGGCAAATCAAAATGCTAGAAATTCAAGGTCATCTGAATATCGAAAATCTGCTGTTATTACAAGATGAACTGGAAACAGCAATTACCACTGGAAGAGAATGGCAAACTGAATTAGACAAAAGTTTAAATATTCTCAAAAAATCTCCTCCCATACCTTCACAAATACCGATTTCCGGCTTCTAATGCATAATGCAGTCTCAGTATCAATTGGCTGCTGAGTCTTTGAAAAAATACCAGATTCCCCAAACTGTGCAAGAAGGAATTTGGTATTTAGAAGAACTCAGCGAACAAATTAATTACCTCAGTCTCTACAAAAAACTGTTCCCCAGTGAATGGTCATCCTCAAAAACTCCATTGAGACAACATTCGCATCCCAGTGTTTACAGTGACTTAGAAATTGAGTTTTTGGAACTGGTAAATGAGTGGTTATTTCCCATAGATTACCACGAAGATTTTCGAGAATGCACAGAAAGGTACACAGAAATTCCCGTTTACGCCCAAAACACAGATTGGTGGGAAATAAGTTTAGAAGAACTCAGTTTCACAGAACAATTTCTCTTGTCACTTATAGGTTATGGACATCCTCAAGAAGATTGGAATTCATTCTTTGGTTTCATTCCTGACAAATTGGTGACTGTGGATAAAATCAATTGGGATAAACTTTCATCACTTTGTCAACAAACAACATCAACTTTGTCTCTACTTTATGATGCCATATCCATCATTGACCACAGTACAGAATGTATTTGGTTAGATGTCACCCATGAAGAATATGTCTCCTTTGACTGGGAACAAGAAGTGCTGAAATATTTAGCTGAACAATGGCAATTATGCCAAACATATTGCCAGAAAATGACAGAATTTTCAGAATGGATTGAATCTTCTATTGACCATAGAAAACAGGTAATCAAACTATGGAACAAAGCACGGTATTAACTAACATTTTACCTCAACTCAACATTGGTGATATCTCACATTCAATTATCAACCAAACTGTTCATCCAGAAACACTAGCACATCTGCTATTTCTGCCAGGACAATATCTTCTAATTTATAAAGAAGGAGAAACAACAAATTACAAATTTATTGCTCCTGCTGCGTTGAGAGAAGCTTTTGCTGCTGAACCCATTGATTCAGGTTATTTACCAGCAAATACCGTGAAGTGGGGAAAATGCCACAAAGGAGAATGGTTGGTACAGTTTTATCCACCACAACGTTATTGCATCTCCTTAGAAAATACAAATTTTAAAATACCTATGCCGGGGTTAATATTTGCCGGATGTAATCGTCAATATTGGATTTGGGCTATTAAGAAATCCGAGCAAAATTCTCCCCTATTTTATGCACCATTACCAAATGTGATGGAGAACGGTTCTATTTGTTTTGGTGAAAATTCAGTTCCCAATTGTTCCCCTGAAAATATTATGCAGGTATGGCAATTATTTTGGCATAGTGCTTTCAATCAAGATTCGGTGCAGGGTAAGTCCAAATTATATCCTGAAGATGTGCGATCGCTTCTCTACCAACTACACAACAACAAATCTAAAAGATACCCCACACGAGATTTAGTACCTTGGGGTAACAAAACCATCACCACTGCAATTGAAGAGATTATCTCATGACTATACCAGAACTCATCAATTATCAATTTGCCACCAGCACCGACTTACCACCGATAACAGGCAAAATGATGGAATACTGGGTAGCTGGGAACGGAGTGTTTGTCCGTGCTGCACGTCAAGGACTATCTGCGTGCTTTCCTATCAACCAATGCAGTATTCGCGGTTTACCACATCTCACACCCTATTTTCACCTGCAATATCCCTTAGTTTCCGCTAGGTTAACGTTGCAAATCCTACAGTTAGCTCAAATTGAAGCAAACAGCAACAAAACCACTTCTTGTATAGTTGTAGACCCAGATATCATTGAACCTAAAAACATTCCCCGACAGAATTTTCAACAGTCAGAAATTGGGTTATACAAAGCAGAAGTTTTAGCAGCTAGATACAGTTTAGGATTAGGAGTGCAAATTAGTGCGATCGCTAAACAGTTTACCAAAAAAATTGTATCAACCAAATGGCGTAAATTAACAGTGATTATCGGTTGTGTAGATAATGCTGCTGCGCGTGCTGAAATTAGCAGTTGCTTAGACCAAAATTACTCAGGTTCTCTACCACAAATTTGGTGGTTAGATTGCGGTAATCATGCTAATTCTAGTTCTGGACAAGTAATGCTTGGTTCTACTAATCAATTTACCTTAGAAGCTGCTTTTGATAATCTTCAAAAACCGAACTTTTGCATTAATATTCCCAGTCCTTCTGAGCAACATCCAGAACTGTTAATTCCATTACCTGAAGAATTAAATTCAACAGGATTGTCATGTGCTGAAATTCAAGCACGAAACCGCCAAAGCTTATTTGTTAATCAACAGGTAGCTGTTATTGCTGCGGAGTATTTGCTGGCATTAACATTAACTGGAAGTTTGAGAAAATTTGCAACCTATTTCCATAATACTACAGGTTCTTGTCGTTCACTATACACCTCTGTAAATTCTCTGCAAAAGTTTACAGATGAGGAAATTATTCCCAAAAGTCGCTCAATTTCAGTTTAGCACTACAGGATTAAATCACTTTCGCTGACGCGCTTCTTCCTTGGAGAAATTCAAGGGAGAAGATTATTTATAACACTTACAAAAATCCTTGAGACTCTTATTTTTTATGTATTTTAGGTCTTTGTAACTAACCACAGAGATAAAACCAATGCTCAACATTACTAGAGTACAACTTAGTGCTAGTGGATGGACTCTCAATATCCTTTCACCCAGAGTTGCTACTATCACCAGTCCTTTGGGACAAAGAAAAGTCACATATTTCGGTTTTGAAACTGAAGAAAAAGCAATCCAATTTAAAAGATGGCTAGTTGAAAATACTACCAATTCCTCTAGTTATGTAAGGAAAGCAGAACGATTAAGTCAAAATTGGGAATGTAAATGTTGGAATGTACCAACAGAGTTGATAATTCAAATAGCCGAACTAGATATAAACCAACAAACCCAGCTTAAAAATCAACAAAATTAGTTCAAGTAATAAATTATTTAGCACCAAAACGATTAATTTATTATGCGCTACGCGCTAAGTATTTGATGATTTTAATCAGAAGGCGTAATCTCTATTTTAGATTAGGTTCCTAATTTTATAAAGGTGTATATCAACATAATAATGTATACATAAAACGCCTTCGTTGTCAATCAAATCATCATATTTTCTGGCTAAAAATTGTAGAATCTCTATCAAACCATGAAACTATCTCATTCATTTACAGCCAATATTACCAAAGAAACTTATGTCAGTTCATATAACAATGGTAATAACCAATCCTGTTCATTTTTTGAAGATGGACAAACAATTACAATAAATTTTAATACTGATTGTCTTCACCAAGTACGAGAAACCATCAAAGTTCTTCAACAAATTTATCAATCTCTTGCTCAACAACGACAACAGCAAATTACAAATGAGATTGAACAGTTAAATACTCATAGTCTCATCCCAGTTTCTCCAAGTAATAACGGTAAATCTCACACAGTAGAAATAGGTTCATGAACAGACCTTTTTTATTAATTTACACAATGATTTGTAACGACATTACCACTTCAAACTAAGCAGATGATGAAAAATCGTAAAAATTGAGAAAATTTCATCTGTAATAAAACGCTAACAACTTTTATGCTGGTGGTTTTTAGCGATTAATTGAAACTTGCCAAACATGAATTCCAGAACATAACTACTCTGTATACAAAGTACAGGGTGAATCAAGGTGTTTAGTAGCAAACTAAGCACCTCTTATTTCATTGCTTTATTGACATCAAAGTAAACCAAAATTATGAAATTCACCATTTCTCAAAAAGACCTCGCTGATACCCTCGCTGTGGTTAGTTACGCTGTACCTAACAAACCTCATCATCCTATTCTCAACAATATATTGTTGGTTACAGATAAGCACGAACAACAAATTTTAGTGACTGCTTTTGATTTGAGTTTAGGAATTCGCGTTCAATGCAAATCCAGAATAGAACTTGAAGGTAAAATTGCTTTACCCGCTAAATTATTCACCCAAGTAATTTCTAGCCTTCCTAAACAAGATATTACTCTGGAAATTGTAGATAACGCTGCTATTATTACTCACTCCTGTGGTAAATGTCGAATTCAAACGGTTAGTCCTCAAGAGTTTCCATCTTTACCAGAAATTGAAGGGAAGAATATTATATTACCAGCAATTAAGTTGTTACAAGCATTAGAAGCAACATTATTTGCTGCTAGTCATGATGAAAATAAACAAGTTTTAGCTGGAGTTCATTTCCAATTTACTAATAGTAGTTGGGAAGCAGCAGCAACAGATGGACATCGGTTAGCAGTTGTTTCTGGAATGATAGAAACGGATGAACAGTTAACAGAAACTACACAAAGTAATGTTGATTCAAATACCATAGAAATCACAATTCCTCAACCAACACTAATAGAATTACAAAAGATTTTGGGTACTGTAGGAGATAGCAGCGAATGTACTATTAGCATTGATAATAGTATTGCGGTGTTTACCTTACCCACTATCCAAATTACCACCAGATTATTAGAAGGAGATTATCCCAAATATTCAGCTTTAATTCCCCAACAATTTCAACATCAATTTATTGTTGATAGGAAATTGTTTGATAATGCTCTAAAAAGAGTGGGAATTGTAGCTGACCAAAAGAATAAAATTGTCAAAATTATCTGTGACTACCAGCATCAACAAGCAACTTTATCTACTGAATCTTCAGATATAGGTGGTGCTGTGGAATCTTTAAATATTAAACCTCAAGATGGTTATCAGCAACAATTAGTCATGGGTTTTAATATCAAATATCTGGAACAGGCTCTCAAAATCCTACCTACAAATGAGGTATTGATTAATATCAACCAAACTACAACTCCTGTGGTTATTACTCCTGTTGATGGTATTCTCAATCAATTAATTTTGGTAATGCCAGTTCAACTTATTAATAATAACAGCACAGCTATGGAAGAAGATACTTCAGATGATGAAGAAGTTATCGTTACAGAAAATATTTCCTCTGAAACTGAAGTAAATGAGGAAATAAATATAGCTGCTGAAGGTGGGAATACGGAAGAAGTTGTTAAGGAGAAAAATAATCTGATGAACACAGATTCTTCTCCACCGAAAAATACAGCAAACACTAAAGCTAATTCTCAAACTTCTGCAAATTCTACTCCTAAAACTAGAGGAAGAAAAAAGAAAGTTGCTGCTGCATAGTCAAAAGAGGCAGGGTGCGGGGGGCAGGGGGAAGACTGGAAAACTGAGACGAAGCTTGTACTCCACCCCTGTCCAATAGCCCTGGAAGGGCAGCTTCGTACCGATGTTTCACTTTGCTGCACACAGAGAGGGAAAGCTTCCCCTGCGAGAAAGCCCCGTTCCCCTCTGCCTCTTCGGTGACTGAATCAAAAATTGCAGTGGTTGAGATTTAGCTAATACCAATTCTGTATAAAGATGAGCCACATTTGTCTTTCCCCCTACCCCCTGCTCCCTGCTCCCCTGCCTCTTTTCACACCCCAAGTTTATTACTAATAAATGAGCTTGGGGAAATTCAACTTATCTACTTTTGAAAAATATGACATACCAACCACTTCACCTGAAATATCGTCCCCAGTCTTTCGTTGAACTTGTTGGACAAAGAGCGATCGCAACTACTCTCACCAATGCTATCACATCCCAACGAATTGCCCCGGCGTATCTATTCACTGGTCCCAGAGGTACAGGTAAGACTTCCAGCGCCCGCATTTTTGCCAAATCTCTCAATTGTCAACATGGTAATTCTCCTACCCCCACACCCTGCGGCCTGTGTAATTCATGTACCAGCATCTCCAAAGGTTTATCCCTGGATGTGGTAGAAATAGATGCTGCTAGTAACTCTGGTGTTGAAAATATCAGACAAATTATTGACCGCACCCACATTATACCTGTCAACAGCCGCTACAAGGTGTTTGTTTTAGATGAAGTGCATAGTCTCAGTTCACAGGGTTTCCAGGCTTTACTCAAAACTTTGGAAGAACCACCAAAGAATGTAGTGTTTATCCTCTGCACGACAGAAATTCACAAAGTTCCTGCAACAATAATTTCTCGTTGTCAAAGGTTTGATTTCAAAAGAATTGGTGTTGAGGATATGGTACAAAATCTCAACCAAATTGTGAATGAGGAATTAATTGATATTACTCCAGAAGCATTACGTCTCGTTGCACAAATTTCTTCTGGTTGTTTGCGGGATAGTCAATGTTTACTGGATCAATTGAGTTTACTAAATATCACCATTGACCAAAATTGGGTATGGGAAATGGTGGGAAATGTGCCTGAATATGAATTGCTAACAATGGTGGAAAGAATTGCTGAAAATGACAGCGATTCAGTAATTAATATTATTCGGAATTTGTTGGAATGGGGTAAAGAACCTTTGGTAATTCTGCAAAATCTCACCAGCTTTTATCGAGATATGTTGATTGCTAAAACTTCTCCTAGCAGTAAGGAAATGGTGATGATAACTGAAGATACTTGGCAACAATTGTGTCAAATAACTAAAAGTTGGGAAACTACAACTATCTTAGCAGGACAGCAACACTTGAGACAATGTGAAGTACAGGTAAAATTATCTACTCAACCACAGTTATGGTTAGAAGTTGCTATTTTAGGTTTACTACCTGCTGCTAATTCCGCAAAATCGAGTCAATTTATTCCCATTGCTGAAAATCCACCTTGGACAAATTGGAAAACACCTGCTGATGCGATCGCTTGGGGACAACAGAAATTACCAAATATGAGTCTTGAATCCTTGCAAGAACATTGGAATTCTTTGATTCCAGTCAATGGTAAAAAAGCTCCTATTTGGGTAGAAACGGTACAACAGTTATCCTCTTCTCGATAACATTCTATCAATTGATATAGCAATCTTATCTGATTTTTGAAGATTCATTTATGGAAATACCCTTACCCAGCGGTGGAAAGATAATAAATGTCAATTTTCAGAATAAGTTAGGATTGCTATATAACCAGCCATTCATTGTGAATGGCTTTTAAATTTTCCATCACATACTAATTCCTAAATTAGTTAAGGGACTTCGAGTAAACAAATTTGAACAAAAGAACCACAGAGGCACAGAGGCACAGAGAACACAGAGAGAGAAGAAATAGAGAGGGTTTTTGCGTTAGTTTTGGGACATATTTTTATTTGGAAGTCCCTAATTTCTTACACCAATTTTATGGGAGGCTACACAGAATTATGAAATTCATTATTCCATCTTCATCTGTGTTTATCTGCGTTTATCCGCGTTCAATTATTTCTGATATTTTATTCTATGGAGTTTCATATTAATTTGGAATTACACTATAAAATTACCATAGCGTTTTTTTTGAGAATTTATTTGTAACAGGCTTTTAAAATATTAGCGGCTAATGCCATTATAGATGTAAATTAATTCATTTCTTTTCAAGATTAAAAGATAAAAACCATTAGTAAATAACTCATAATCACAATGAACATTAATTACAATCATCGTCATTTTATCACCAAAAGCGATAATCAAATTACCGTTGCTGAAGATAAGTTAAACATCTTCTACACAGATAATACAGTTTATCAATCCTGGCAACCTTTACAGACAATTAAACCTTACAATGCCCTGAAGCAAATGGTTATTGACATTGAAACTTCAGGGCTGATTTCTAGTCAAGATAGAATTTTCGCTATTGGTTGTATGAATAAATTGGGCGAGTATTTTGTATTTATGGATGAAAATGAATCAAAATTACTCTGCCAATTTATTTCCTATTTTCAGTCTATTTCTCCTGATGTAGTTCTCACATACAACGGTACAGATTTTGATTTTCCATTTATCATTACTAGATGCCTAATCAATAACATATCTCATCCATTTACTATTTCTCAGCAATCGAGAATTATCAAGACAGCACAGGTATTTGGTAAACCTATGAATATTTCCGAAATATTCATCAGCAACAGCCAACATATTGATGTCTATATTTGTGTCCTGAGATGGGATTTTGTCAACAAAGCATTATATCAACATTCCCTAAAAAGTGCAGTCATAGAAATGGGATTGCGAGAATCTGCTAGGTTGGTTTTAACTCTCCAAGAAATTCAACATTGTTGGGGTGAAGGTGCAGGTTCTCAAGGATGGGAAAAAATCAGAACATACCTAATTTATGACTTGGAAGATACGAAATTAATTGCTGATAAATTAGTGCCTTCTTATTACTATGAATCGCTGATAGTACCAGGTATGAATTTACAACAATTATCGCTCACTGGTAATGGTACTAAATGGCAGCGAGTTTTAGAAAGACAATATCCAGGTTACAAACCAACATCTGATCTGAAGTTGAAATTTGAGGGGGGATTGGTAATTTCTGTACCAGGTTTACACAAACACATTGCCAAAATTGATGTTTCCAGTCTGTATCCCAGCATTATGCTTAAATATGGGATTTGCTCCCGCAAGGATACGCGACGAGTGGGATTAAGTATTCTCGATTATCTCACCAGGGAACGACTCAGACTCAAAGAATTAGGAAAAGCTGGAGATTTAGCTGCTAAACAAGCTGAAGCTGCTCTCAAAGTGTTAATCAACTCGTTGTTTGGCTTTTATGGGACTTCTGGTGTTGGTTTTAACGATATGGAAGCTGCTGCACTGGTTACAGCTTATGGTAGACGGATTCTGCGATTCATGATTGAGGTGATTGAAAAAGCGGGAGGTATCCAGGTGGAAAGTGATACTGATGGTGTGTTCTTCTCCCACTCTGAACCTCTGCTGATATTTGAGAGGCTGCAAAATGCTTTACCTACTGGTATCAAAATTGAGTTAGAAATCCTTGCTAAAGCGATGTTTGTTCCCTCTAGAGGAGCTAAGAATTATATTATCTGGCATGAAGATGGTAAAATTACTACTAAGGGTTCATGGCGGAAACGAGACCGTTCTCGTCTAGAAAAGGAGTTTCCTTTGAACTACCTGACACAATATCTTCTGTCAAAAGCTAAGGCAGAACAATATTACCAGGAATTAACTAAGGTTATTCGTTGTGGTGATTTTCCTGTGGAACAGTTACAGGTTACTCGGAAAATTAAGAAGGGTGAAAAGGCTCTTTTGGTTCTGGGTAATACTGGGGATGTTGTGACGTTTTATCAAGGAATTACGGGGTTGACTAATTCTGAAATCTATTCCAGTGGGTATTATTTGGAGTTGATTGCTAAAAAAAGGGATGAGCTACTTTCGGTTGTTGAACCTCAAGGTGATGTGGGAAAGCAGTTGAGTCTGTTTTGAGTAGGGGGTTATACTGATAATGAGAGCGATTTTACTTTTTAGTACCAATACCATCACACAAATGGCTATCACTCTTGGCATTAGGGTTATAGGTTAAATAATCGCGTACCCAATTACAACTATTCACAAGCAACAAGTCTACATTTCCAACAGGCCACAACCGCGCTGTATTATCCCCAGATGCCGTATCCCCAGATGCCGTAGCAATGGTTTTACCGTCCGGGCTGAAACTCACACTATTGACTCGACCCTGATGACCCTTAAATTCCTGTAGCAGTTGCCCCTGCAAGTTCCACAACCGCGCTGTATTATCCCCAGATGCCGTATCCCCAGATGCCGTAGCAATGGTTTTACCGTCCGGGCTGAAACTCACACTATTGACTCGACCCTGATGACCCTTAAATTCCTGTAGCAGTTGCCCCTGCAAGTTCCACAACCGCGCTGTATTATCCCCAGATGCCGTATCCCCAGATGCCGTAGCAATGGTTTTACCGTCCGGGCTGAAACTCACACTATTGACTCGACCCTGATGACCCTTAAATTCCTGTAGCAGTTGCCCCTGCAAGTTCCACAACCGCGCTGTATTATCCCCAGATGCCGTATCCCCAGATGCCGTAGCAATGGTTTTACCGTCCGGGCTAAAACTCACACTTAAGACTAAATCCTGATGACCCTTAAATTCCTGTAGCAGTTGCCCCTGCAAGTTCCACAACCGCGCTGTATTATCCCCAGATGCCGTATCCCCAGATGCCGTAGCTTCCACAACCGCGTCCGGGCTAAAACTCACACTTAAGACTAAATCCTGATGACCCTTAAATTCCTGTAGCAGTTGCAAACCTAAACCCTGATGACCCTGAAATTCCTGTAGCAGTTGCCCCTGCAAGTTCCACAACCGCGCTGT
>NZ_LZQD01000011.1:82747-169692 GCF_001858025.1 Trichormus sp. NMC-1
GATGCCGTAGCAATGGTTTTACCGTCCGGGCTGAAACTCACACTACTGACAGTATTCTGATGCTTAAATTCCTTCAGCAGTTTCCCCTGCAAGTTCCACAACCGCGCTGTTTTGTCCCCAGATGCCGTAGCAATGGTTTTACCGTCCGGGCTGAAATTCACACTCCAGACAGTACCCTGATGACCCTGAAATTCCTGTAGCAGTTGCCCCTGCAAGTTCCACAACCGGGCTGTTTTGTCAAGTGATGCCGTAGCAATGGTTTTACCGTCCGGGCTGAAATTCACACTCCAGACAGTACCCTGATGACCCTGAAATTCCTGTAGCAGTTGCCCCTGCAAGTTCCACAACCGGGCTGTTTTGTCAAGTGATGCCGTAGCAATGGTTTTACCGTCCGGGCTGAAACTCACACTATAGACCCAACCCTGATGACCCTTAAATTCCTTCAGCAGTTTCCCCTGCAAGTTCCACAACCGCGCTGTTTTGTCCCCAGATGCCGTAGCAATGGTTTTACCGTCCGGGCTGAAACTCACACTTTTGACAAAATCCTGATGCCCCTTAAATTCCTTCAGCAGTTTCCCCTGCAAGTTCCACAACCGCGCTGTTTTGTCCCCAGATGCCGTAGCGATGGTTTTGCCATCGGGGCTGAAACTCACACTGAAGACAGTACCCTGATGCCCCTTAAATTCCTTCAGCAGTTGCCCCTGCAAATTCCACAACCGCGCTGTTTTGTCCCCAGATGCCGTAGCGATGGTTTTGCCGTCGGGACTGAAACTCACACTATAGACTGTACCCTGATGTCCTTCTAAGCGGTTGCTTTCTCTGCCCTCAAAAAGAACTTTATGGAAAGCATTTAAAGCCTCTACGTTAGTTGTGTGTTGGCTGTGTAGGATTTTTCCCGCCCTAATTGCTGTGACAAAAGCCTCTAAGTCTTTATGTTCATTCATTAGAGACTGGGAATATCTACCAAGCGATTCGGCTTGATTGAGTTCCGCTTGATTTTTCTGAGTCCATGCTGTCCAACCCAAACCACCAACAAAAAGAAGAAGAAATCCCAAAATTGTAATGACTTTCTTTTGTTCTTTTTCTCGTTTTTTAGACTCTCGAACAATTTTTTCTTGGGCTGTTATTAGTTCAGTTTGCATTTGTAACTGCCGCTGGCGGTATTCTTCATCTTCTTTTTTTATTCGCTCACTTTCCGCCACACTAGCTTTAATAAATTCCTGCTCATCAACTAAGTCTTCTGGGCGTTCCTTCAGTCTTTCTTCCGCTAATGCTAATGCTGCACCACGCAACAATGAACCTGAATCTTGATTCGTTGCTTCCCATTGTTCCTTTGCTGAACGGAGTCGCTCTTGCCAAGCTCTAAAAACGCGGTTTGTATTCATCCATTCTCGCAGTTCTCCCCAATTCCGAATCAAAGCTTCATGGACTACTTCCACAGTTTCTTGATTATTATTGCGACTTGTCACCACCAACCGAGCATCAGCCAATTGTTTTACCAAAGACCAACTTTGCTCTCCCAATTCCGCTTTCATGGCTATGCGTCTTGTATCCTCTGTTCCCTCACCCGGACGCACCAATTGAATAAAAATCCGTCGGACTTTTTCCTTCTCGTCATCTGTCAAGCTACCATATTTTTCATCAGCATGACGAGCTAATGCACCTTCTACCTGACCAATTTCTTCATAGACTTTGTGAGTTAATTGTTTACTCGTTCGCTTGTTCCATAATTCTGTCAAAGCAAACTCTAGCAAAGGTAAATTTCCCGGTTGGTTTTCCACATCATTGAGAATGCGTTCTACCAGTCCCGGTTCAAATCTCACCCCTAAATTTTCGGCAGGTTTTTCAATGACTTCTGTTAATTCTTTCCGGTTCATTGGTCCGAGTTTCACATCAGCTTTTTGCAAAACATCAGCAAAGGGACGATAAGAAAGAGCATTTCCCAAAAAATCTGCCCGCATTGTCGTCACCAACACGGTAGCCGATGAAGATAGGGAAGTGGTAATTTCTAAACTAACTAATAAACTATCGAGAAACTTACGGCGAATTTTCTCATCATTGCAGAGTGTATAGATTTCTTCAAATTGATCAGCAATCAATAGAACTCGATCATTAGGGTGATTTTGCCGAATTTTAGCAAAAACGTCCGAGAGAAGAACAGATTCATCTTGCAAGTAATCAGCTAACTTTCGCGTTTGGGCAATTTGGTCGGTTTGATCTAAGTTTGGTGTATAAAGAGGAACTAAAGCTAAGGCTAAAGCGTGAAAGGGATCTGAACCAGGACGGAAATGAGTAAACTGCCAATGACCCTCTTTTTGTAATTTAGGAACAAGTCCTGCTAATACCACCGAAGATTTACCACTTCCTGATGCACCTAGTACGGGAATAAAATTATTCTTTTTAGTTGCAGTATAAAGTTCTTCTATAAATATTTCCCGCCCAAAGAAAACATCCGCATCATCGGGTCCAAAATGAAATAAACCGCGATAAGGACAGAGGAGATTGTCATCAGCAACATCAAGAGATGTAGGTTTTACTTCTTCTCTATAGTAGAAATAATTGTAGATAATATTGTGATTACCAATCTGAGCGCCCTTAATTTCACCCTTAAACTCAATATTATTTTTGAGGGGATCTGCGGTATCTTCAATCATTTAAATACTCTCGCAATTCTTAGCTAAATGTATTTGTTTGTGTGTTTTGATTTCCAACTTGAACACCCTTAGCTCCTCGTAAATCATATTTACCAGTTGAAGCACCTTCAGGATCTTCTTCTTTCATAATTTGTTGTGCTTTTTCGATAATTTTGTCATCTTTATCAATTCCTACCTTGGCGAACTCTTCTTTAAGCAATGCTTTAAAAGCTTCTGAATCTAGCTTTTCTTCATGATCATCTACGAGATTTCTATCCTTTTCTTTACCGTGTTCAGCAAATTTATTTTTAATCAAATCTTTCAAACCTTTATAGGCATCTTTAACGGCTTGTCCTGCGGTATCCTTCGCAGCAGCAGTAGCACCAGCGACTAAAGCAGCAATAATTATCTCCATAGTTAATCCTTAAAAATGTGTAACAGGGAAAATACGTATCTTTGAAATTTAGATTATCACAAAATGTATAACTTAGGGATTTGCTATGTAATATTATCTTAATAATGGACTTAGAGCTAACGCTCATGTACGACAATTGTATTGCCGTACTACCATGCCAACATACTTATACTTTGGTGAAAACGAATTCTTCCTAACTCGCACCATCAAACAACTAAAAACCCACACTCTAGATCAACAATGGGCAAACTTTAACTATACAGAATACCCCCCAGAATCTAAAGAAACCATTCCTCAAGCATTATCCGATATCATGACACCACCAGTTGGGAGTGGAGGAAGATTAGTACACTTGCCCAACAGCACATTACTGGGAGTTTGTGCAAAAGAAATTTTGTTGCAGTTGGAGTCCATTCTCCCCAAAATTCCCTCAACAAACACACTCCTTATCACCAACACTCACAAACCTGACGCAAGAAATAAATCAGTCAAATTACTACTGGAGTACGCACAGGTACAGGAATTTCCTCTCATTCCCCAATGGCAAAGCCAAGCATTAATACAGCAAGCTCATACTTTAGCTGACGAAGTAGGTGTAACACTCACTACCGATGCCTACACAGTATTGATTGATTACACAGGCAATCATACACGACTGATATTCACCGAACTAGAAAAGCTCAAAACTTATGCTTTGGGTAAAACAGTCAATGAAGATATGGTGAAAAAATTAGTGTCAGAAAGTGCTGCTAATAGTTTACAACTAGCCAATGCTATTCGCTTGGGTAACATTGCTCAAGCATTAGAATTTGGCGATCGCTTAATTAACTGTAACGAACCAGCTTTAAAGATTACCGCTACCCTGACTACTACCTTTCGCACTTGGCTAACAGTCCAACAGATGATCATCACCGGGTGTCAAGACGACAATACAATGGCCCAACTTGCAGAGGTGAAAAATCCCAAACGCTTGTATTACATCCGCCAAGAGGTTGCTAATTGTTGTGTAAACAGGCTGAAAAATAGTTTGAAAATGCTGTTGGAACTAGATCTAATGCTCAAATCTGGTGTAGATGAAAAACTCGCCTTGCAAACTCAACTTATCAAACTTTGCTCGTAGTTACTACTTCTTGCAAATGCAATAAACACCTCGGAAATTTAACCTAAAATTCTCTGGTTGTTGAGGGAGATTAAATTTCTGGAGATGTCCAATCAACAATTTCAAAAACTCAAAAAATGAAGCAACTTGATCTACTTCATCTCACAACAGACCTTTCTGTTTCTGAACCTTCTCAAAGTATAGATGCCGAATCTACACAGCCAATTGCAGAAAACTGGCAGTTATCAAAAATCATCGGACAAAATTTAGCGGTATCTTTACTCAAGGGTGCGATCGCACACAACCGAATTGTCCCTGCGTATTTGTTTGCTGGAGCAGACGGAGTAGGAAAATCTTTAGCTGCGAAATGCTTTATCGCTGAAATTTTCAACATCCAAAACCTAGCTAACTGTCCTGATATTTTATGGGTTGAACCAACATACCTACACCAAAAACAGTTGTTAAGTGAAAGTGAAATAGCAGCTTCTGGGGTACTGCGAAAATCTCCATCCCAAATTAGAATTGAGCAGATTCGAGAAATCACCCAATTTCTTTCTACCTCTCCTCTAATTGCACCTTACAAAATTGTCGTGGTAGAAAATGCGGAAAGAATGCCACCCACTGCTGCTAATGCACTGCTGAAAACTTTGGAAGAGCCAATATCCGGCACTATTATCCTCATGTCATCCCAACCCCAAAAGTTACTTACTACAATTACCAGCCGTTGCCAACTGATTCCTTTCCAGCGACTAAACAACCCCCAAATGACCAAAGTTTTAGAAAATGTGGGACGTTCTGAAATTCTCAATCACCCCAATGTTATACAGTTTGCAGGTGGTTCTCCAGGGATGGCGATCGCTTACCATGATCAACTCCAATCTATCCCACAATCAATTTTGCAACAACTAATTCAACCTCCTAACAATCTGTTAACAGCGTTAAGTATTGCCAAAGATATTGAGGTGCAATTAGATTTTCATCAACAACTATGGCTGATAGATTACCTGCAATATTGCTGGAAGGAATTTCTCAGTGATCACAATTGGCTGTTAAAACTGGAAGATGCCAAAAACTCTCTGTTAAAAATGGCCTCTCCCCGTTTGGTATGGGAAGTCTTATTATTTCCTGACTAATACCAAAAACTACATTTTCAACGCAGTCTGTCTAAACATCATCAAAGATACCAAACAACATTTTTGGACAAAAAGATTGCGCTATGCGCTCTTGTGGTGAACTAAATCAAACAAAAAACCATGAGTGCCATTATCAACAATTACCGTCAATTGGATGTAGCATTTCTCCTGCTCAACGACTTGACAACAAAACTCCGCACGGCTGGGGCAAGAATCTCAGTTAGAAAAGTGGGAAATTTCCACAGAATCACTGTTTTGAAAGAACCCACTGTAGCCAGTATTGAGCAAATTCTTGGTGACACAAGCAGGGAAACAGAAACGCCTAACCTCAGCAGTAATAATGCGATTACTTCACCCTCTGAAAGCACTCCGTTACCAGATGATGCTTTTAGTGAAGCTGGTAGTAATACATTACTTACCGTAAACGAAGAAATTGAGGATAACTCAGTAGTTGAGGCGATCGCTCAAACATCATCTGAATCTATTACACCACCAGATGATACTCCTAGTGAAGATGGTGCTAATACAGTACCTACCGTAAACGAAGAGATTGAGGATAATTCAGTAGTGGATGCGTTCGCTCAAACATCACCTGAATTTATTACACCACCAGATGATACTCCTGGTGAAGATAGTGGTAATACAGTAACTACCGTAAACGAAGAGATTGAGGATAATTTAGTAGTTGAGGCGATCACACAAAAGACACTGCCAGAAGCGATCGCTCTACCCGAATCATCTGAATCTATTTCTTTACCAGATGATACTCCTAGTGAAGCTAGTAGCGATACTGTAACTGTGGTGAGTGAAGATATTGATCATAGCAGTGATAGTAATGATATTATTCCCTGCGACACAGCAGAAATTATCACCGATTCAGATTCTCCTACACCTGATCACTCTTCCTCAGAAGTAACAAATATTCCCGATTCTCCAGAATTAGCAAGTTTGGAAGATTTACAAACACTAACTCTAAAAAGACTAAAGGAGTTAGCCAAATTGCACAAAGTCCCTGGTTTCTCTCGCATGAAAGAAGAGAAATTAGTAACCAAACTGCATGGTTTAGCAACCAAAGAACAAATTTTGTAATACTCATCAACCTCAAATCTCTAGCAGATTTGGGGTTATTTTTTACGCAGTTTTTCCCAATACAACCAGTAATAAATGCGCTAGGCGCAATCAGGTTTGACGCTGGGCTTGTATCCCAAAAAGCCTCAAATCAGCCTGTAGCGAATCATTCGTTTAGTTGCATAACCGAGAATGCGCTATCGCGCTAATACCGTGAAAAATATTGATTACCCAAGGAAAATAATATGACTCAGCAATACGTCAATAAAGTTGATTTAGTTGGTCGCGTTGGTCAAACACCTGATGTTCGATACTTCGAGTCAGGTGCAATGAAAACATCCTTGACTCTTGCTGTCAAACCTCCCTACAGAAGTGAAAATCCCCTCTGGTTTGATTTAGAACTTTGGGGAAATATTGCTCAAGTTGCAGCAGACTGGGTTCAAAAAGGTTCAACCATTGGGATTACTGGTGAAATAGTCTTTGACAGATGGATAGATAAAAACACCAACGAATCCAGACAAAAACCCATCATTCGTGTCAGCAATCTAGAACTGATCAGTTCTGCTCAACGTAAAGACTCGAATGAAACCAGTGAAGACCAAGATTCCATAATTAACGCAAACTTCTAGAAAACTAACCACATCCCGCAGCATAACTTTTGTCTGTGGGATGTTGTGGTTGAAAAGCGCAAAGCGCAATTTTAATGAACAATTGACAATTTCATCACAAGGAATAGACCATGATTAACTCAACCCAAACCATTCGACTGCTCAGTATTGATGAAGCTTTTGACAGTCAAGGTGTAAAGATTGTCTATGGTGAATGTGTTTTCTCCTACTATTCAAAAGATGGCGTAGTGGAAGACACAATTCCCTACAGAACCAAAGGAGCAGCCGCAGTTTCCATTGCTGAATCAGGAATTAATGCTACTGGTATCGCTATGGGCTATTTAGATATTAACGTAGTGGATAGCGGTAAGGGATATAAAGAAAAGAAAACTGCCTTGGTTATCCGCACTTTCATCTGCACTACCACTGGTAATCGGAATCCTATACCAACTGCTACACCTGTTGTTCAAGCAACTCCACAGGAAAATACTCAACAGCTAGTTGGTGCTGGTGTAGCTACAGCATCTAACAACGGACATTCTCGGAATACTAATATTTCTCACATTCCCTTTTAATGATCTTACTTCTGGCTACTTTGCCAGAGGTATTTTTTTCCTGTAGGCAGATAATTATTTCTAGAAAAGTGGTTTAATATTTCGTCTAGGAACTCAATCTTAAATAAAATGCCACTTACTATATTAAGTCGAAGACTCCCAAAAATGATTGAGACGCTCTAAAATTACAAGTCCCGTACTACCAACAAGATTCTAGACAATTCACGATAAACTAGAGTGCGAAGAATGATTGGCTTCGCCAGTGCCGTAGGCAATCAGAATCTCTTGTTGATTGTAAAATTTACTAAAAAACCTTATTATGAGTCGCATTATTGCGCTATTTAACCAGTCCGGCGGTGTGGGGAAAAGCACTTTAACAATGAACTTGGGGTATCATTTAGCGCAGCGTCATCCTAACCGTGTGCTGTTGATTGACATGGACCCACAAGCCAGCTTGACCACATTTATGGGACTGGAACCAGAGAATCTCACAAAAACTGTGTACGAAGCTGCTGTTGGGGAAGAAGCATTAACCATCCATCCTGAACTAATTCATGGAATGTCGTTAGTCCCGTCAAATATTAATTTAAGTGCTGCTGAACTAGAATTGGTATCTGCCCTGATGCGAGAAATGCGCCTCAAAAATGCGATCGCTCCTATACTGGACAAATATGATTTTATTTTGATAGATTGTCCTCCCAGTTTGGGTATTTTGAGTGTGATCAGCTTAGTGGCAGCAACCCACGTTTTAGTTCCCATTCAATGTCAATTCAAATCTTTTCAAGGAACGGACTTGCTATTAAATACGGTAGCAAGACTCCGCAAAGCTGCAAATCGGTCTTTGGCGATCGCTGGCTTTATACCGACAATGTATGATGCTCGCACTGCTCAGGAAAGCAGAACTTTCAAGGCTATTTCAGAACAACTGTCACCACTGGCCACAGTCTACGACCCAATTTCCAAAGCTATTGCTTTTGCCGATGCTAGTGAGGCACGATTGCCTTTAGCATTATTCAATCGCAAACATCCTGCCGTTGATGTATTAGAAAAAATATCTTTAGGTTTAGAAAAATTGAAGTGAATACCAATAAAAAAGACCAACCTTATACCAGTCAATTAAAAGGCGTAGCTGCCTTACTTGGAGATAGTGTTTACCCAACTGAAGATACTACTACAACTCCGCATACAATTTCTATTGACTCTATCAAACTGCCTAATTCTCAGCCCCGGTGCTACTTTGATCCAGAAAAGCTAGAACAACTGGTAATATCAGTTAAAGAACACGGTATTTTAGAGCCTCTGTTAGTCCGTCCTTTAGAAGCAGGACAATATGAGTTAGTTGCAGGAGAGCGACGCTACCGAGCCGCCCTGAAAGTAGGACTAAAAGAAATACCCGTTGTTGTTAGAGAACTCAACGATAGAGAAGCCTTGCAGTTATCCCTTGTTGAAAACCTGATTCGAGAAGATTTGAACCCAATCGAAGAGACTGAAGGTATACTTCAGCTTTTAAGTTTGAGGTTAAATCAGGATACTGATAACGTGGTTTCACTTCTCTACCGAATGCAAAATGAGGCTAAAGGTAAAGTTACCCAAAACGTTTTGGGTAGTGATGATTCCGAAGCAATAGAAGCTGTATTTGATGCCTTGGGAATGATAAGTTGGGAATCTTTTGTCAGCAGTCGTCTACCGTTACTGAAACTGCCAGAAGATGTCCTAGATGCTTTGCGGAAAGGTGAAATTGAATATACCAAAGCTACTGCGATCGCTCGTGTGAAAGATTTAGGACAACGAACTGCACTCCTGGAGGAGACGATAGCAGACAGTCTATCACTAACTCAGATTAACGAAAGAATTAAAGCAAGTCGTCAGGTAAAACCAGAACCACCTTCACTCAAAAACCGTTATAAGGAAGCATCAAGTCAATTACAAAAAGCGAAGATTTGGGAAAATCCTAAAAAGCAAAAAGCTTTGGAAAAACTGCTGGCTCAGATAGAAGCTCTGTTGGTGGAGGAATAAACAAAAGAAGTAAGAAACCGCAGAAATACCATTTGTGAATAACATCAAAATACACGGCTTCTGCTCATTTGGGGTAGAAGCTAACCTATTACAAAACGAAAAAACAATACTTTTTAAACAATGTAATTTCAGAAACACTACTCTAAACTCCAGTAGTTCAGTTAAGGTTTTTATTTCAGCAAGATTTCAACATTAATCATTGAGAAAATAGTCGCCAAATACTTATATTTCCATAATCTCCGCTTACTAAAGTGTTTCCATCGGGACTTATGGACAAGGAAAAAACTGAACCAGGATGAGTATAGACATTAGACTCTAATTCTCTTGTTTGGAAGTTCCAGATTTTGATATAGCTGTCATCACCTATACTGAACAAAGTCTTACCATTTGGGCTAATGGCTACAGACCAAGTACAGTTCTGATGTCCACTAAGTGTAGATTTTAATTCTCCTGTTTGTAGATTCCAAATTTTGATAGTTCCGTCACAACTCCCACTCACCAGAGTCTTACCATCCAAGCTAATTGCTAAAGAAAAAATCGTATTAGAATGACCAGTCAGAGTGGCTTTTAACTTTCCTGTCTGCAAGTTCCAAATTTTAATAATATCAACACCTCCAGTAACCAAAGTCTTTCCATCAGGACTAATTAATAAAGAACGAACTATCCGTAAGTGAGCAGGGAGGGTGAATTTTAACTTTCCTGTTTGCAAGTTCCAGATTTTAATAGTATCATCAACACTCCCACTGACTAAGCTTTTACCATCCGGCGTGATAGCTACAGACAACACCTCATCATCATGACCAACAAGGGTAGATTTTAACTTTCCTGTTTGTAGATTCCAGATGTTAATAGTTTTGTCTTGACCTCCACTGACAAAAGTTTTGCTATCTGGGCTAATAGCAACGGAAAGAACCGAATGCTTTGTGAGAGTAAATTTCGGTTCTCCTGTTTGAAGATCCAGGATTTCGATGCCGCGCTTATTTCCGCTAACTAAAGTCTTACCATCTGGGGTTATGTCTAATCCGTAATACGAACCACGTCCCGAATTTAAGTTTTTAACTAAAGTTGCAGTCATAATCTTTTTGCGTGGAGGAGAGGGGTTCGGTAGATTACTTAAAGAAGCATCCTTTTTATTATGAATATCAATTATATTAAATGGTACATTATACAAATAATAAGAAACAATTACCATGAATATTAGTTTAGTTATTAGATTTTTTCTAAAATATTTAACCTTAGAATACAAAAATATTGATATTATCAGTAGTAAAAAAATAGAAAATATAAGAAGAGGAGTATTGTATTGAAGACTTAATTGTATAGCATTCAAAAAATTATGATCTGATTTAAAATACTCAGGAATTAAAAAAGATATGTTATTTTTTATCTCATCTGTCTCTCCCCTGATAAAAAGAATTCTTTGAGCGTATATCCATAAGGACGTGAACCATAAGATCAATGATAAAATAATACGAATGGTTATATTTATCTTTTGATTTATAACCTTCTCAATTGTAGGCAGTAGAATGACAAATACTAATACTTGAGATACAATACAAAAAACAATGCTCTTCAATAATAACATTTTTAATAATTCCTCCACTTACTTTTAAAAGTATTATTACAACGAAAACTATTTTGCCTTGGCTAAAACAAGAAAACCTTTAACATTTTTTATAGGACTTATTACTTTATACATTAAAACGGTATTTTGTCAATAATTTTCGGCGTTATCAATGCTGTCACCTGTGGGTAATGTCAGTAAATTGAAGTATGACGACGTTAAAATAAAGGGGGCTACCATAGAGAATTCAACTCCTGGTTAGCTTTCTTTGCTCATAAAGGTTTACGCCATGTTTTCCGAAAAAATCATAAAGGGAGCGGTAGAACCAATAAATTTTCCGAGTATCTTGTCTTTACCCTATTTGATTTTGAGGTATAATTCACAATAGTCTTTTTTCAGTGCAAAGTCATGAATTTTAAATATAAATACAATGCCTGTGTTTTATTACCTCTTACTATTAAAGATACAAAAATCAACCCAGTGTCCTACCGTCTAATGGTATTCCCCAGCAAACCAGAAATTAGTCAAGGAGAAATCAAAACTCTATATTTTATAGGCGAAACGGGGACTTCTATAAATTTTGATGCACTTTTAACTAATATTGCTAAACCTTTCTTAGATGGTGATACTTACATTTGTAATTATGTATTTGAAATACAAGATAGGGATGTTGCTTTAAGAATTGCACAACTTTACAAAAATAATAACCCTGGCAAATTTGAAGATGAAAATCCAACAGAATAAAAAGGGTTAATTGGTACGTTGAGAATTACCAAAAATATTGATTGATAGAATGCTTATCAAGTATGGCTTACAGCCTTAGCATAACTTTCTGTTCAATTGCTCATTTACTCCCTAACACGCAAAAAGATTTTGGGAACAAATTTGTGTAGCTATCAATTTTAAGCTAACGCTTATCTGGGAGTGAGCAAATAATATGATTCCCAAAACAATATGCTACAAGCAGTCATTCCCAACTCAAGCGAAACCTTCCTCCAAAACGCTGTTGTTGAAAGATACAACTTCTCCAAATTAAACAAAACACGCATCCGGTTCAAGATTCAATTAAAGAAAACAACTAAAAGCAATGCTCCGAAATGGGCAGATGTTCTCAAAACGTCTCAAAATGAACAAGAATCAGACCTAGTAAAAGTTACAACTTCAGAAGTTGGTTTAAAGGGCATCAAAGTTTTCAAAGCCTTAGATGAAGCCGCAAACAAATTAAGACAAGAAATTGCTTCAGTCCAAGAATGGATGAATTATGACAATGGTGATTGGATTTGTTCCATAGATTTAGCACCCATAGTCTGGAGTCAATTAATCGAAATTCGAGATAATATTGCCCCTACTTTACGCACCCAATTGAGAGAAGAGTATGACGAGGGTTACACAGATTATCAAGAACGGATTGATAAATTCCTCTCACTGAATGCTTGGCAGTTATCTGTAGAACAACAACAAGAAGTTAAGCAAAACTTAGTAAAAGCTTTTCCCTGTTTAGAGGAACTAGAAGACTATTTACAAGTAATAATTGGTCGTCCTGTGATTATTCCTGCTATTAGCGAGCAATTGTCAGAACAACAAGCTGAATGTTTGCAGCAAATAACTCGATTTATTGAGCAGTATGACACAAATTTAGAACAAACACTCAGAGAATCGGCGATCGCAGGTGGAGAACAACTAGCAGCGCAATTACTCGAAGATTTGAGCAATTGGGAACCAGGACGCAAACCAGTCAACTTTAAGAAAAAGATGGAACGTCATTTCAAGAAAGTCCAAATGCTTTTGGGTAATGCCAGTTTTGAAGCAGGTAGCAGTCTCGAACAAATGATGACTCATCTAGAAGACATTCTCGAAAACGCTTCTGTAGATGCCAAAAGGCTTGATTCACAGGGAAGTTCTCAATTAGAGGGAAAAATGGATGAAATTTACGCCAAGCTGCTGGATGAACAACGTCATCTTCAAAGATTAGCAAGTGATGAGGGTATGGGGTTAAGCAAAGCTACAGCCATGTCTCTCAAACTTCGGTAGAAAAACCTGTCTGTATCATCTTTGAACAAAAACAAGGTGTGAGGTGTAGATGAGAATAATACACCTCATACACTTGCTACGCAATTAAGAGAGGAAGTAATAGCAACTATTTACTTCCTTGTTTATCAGTCTTAATTTCCCAATTCACAGTAACTAAGATGTCACATTTCTCAACTGTCACCACAAAATTAACTAATCGTGAATGTTTAGTTGATGCTCTACAAGATTTGCAGCTTACCGTGCAAGTTTATGAGAAACCACAATTGCTCAAAGGTTATTACGACGACTCTGAAGGCAAAAGTGCAGAGATTGTTGTCCCTGGTCATACTTTAAATGCCCGCGCAGATATCGGGTTTTTGTGGGATCAAGAAGTAAAGGTGTATCAAATCATCCATGATGCCTATGAAACAGTACCCCGACTGGGAGAAAACTTCTTTTCTCATACCCTCATGCAAGCCTACGGTAAAAACATGGTTCGCGCTAAAGCAGCACAGTTACAGGAACAGCTAGGAGAATGCACCATCACAGAAGAAACCAAGGGTCAAGTACATACCTTACGTATTGCATTCTCAACACATCAACAAACTCAGCAAGTACGGAGATAATCTATGGAAAGGGCAATATTGATACATTTTGACACTGCTACAGGTGAAGTAAAAATAGAAGCCGAGGGATTTGAGGGATTGTCCTGTCTAGAAGCAACTCAACCTTTTGAGGAAGCTTTGGGGATAGTGGGCAATCGCATTTACAAGCCCGAATCTCACCAACAGCTTCGTAGCACTAACACCCATCAACACCGACTACATCAATAAATTCAAACCAGGGACGAGGGAGATATAGCAGGGGAGAAGTAACACAGATAGAAGTTTTTTAGTATCTCAATTTTATCATCTTTTGGTAAACTCCCTGCCTATCAATTGCTATATCTTCCACATCCTTTCCTGGCCTGTTTCTCCTTCATCTAAGGAAGTTCAGTAATAAATTTTCACTGGGGAATAAACAAAATTCCCCTATCTTTTCATGAGTGAACTACCTGAAGAATATCCCATGCTCCATATTTACACCTCAAAAGGAGCGCGACAACCAGTAATTATCAAAGGAAACACCGAGGGACTTTGCACTTTAGTTAATGCCCTAATTTCCGCTATTGCTCATCCACAGTCTTCTGGAGTTGCTGAAGTCTTTAACAGTGATGCCGAAACTTACGAAGTAGTTGTACATCTTGTTACCACTCATAACGAACTTTCTTCCGTACCTGAGTAAAATTCACAGCCATGAAACTATCAAACCTAATTACCACCATTGACTCTCAAATACCCATTGTGGCTTTAGAGGTTCTATCTCCTGAAGAAGCAACCATTATTCAATGGTTAACTACTGAAGTCATGGACAAACTGAATAGTCCTGTGTATTTCTGGAATTTAGGAGTATCCAGCTTAGAACAATGTCTGATTGCTGACGACGGTGGACTGGTATTCAAATCAGTCGAGACTTACAAAAAGCCTCCTCACATAGACCCTTTAATATATGTATTCGAGTACATCAACAATTTTGAGGGGAATGGGGTTTTCATACTGGGAGATATTCACCCTTTTGTGGGTAAAAATTCCCTGCAATTGAGTTGGGAAGTTCTTACCAGAGTCAAGAACTTGTACCATCGTCTCAAACCAACTGAAAAGCGCATTGTACTTCTGGGTCAAAATATTCAACTGCATGAATCTTTATTGAGGCTTATTCCTTGCTGTGAAGTTCCTTTACCTAGCATTGAGCAAATTCAAGACCACTTAGAATCATATTTGCTGTATTTGCAAGAATCTGCCAGTGAGCAAGAGGTACAATTCACAGTTTCTCTGACCACTGAAGATAAAGAAACCTTAGCAAGAGCAGCATTAGGATTAACTTTGGAAGAAATCAGCGACTTCTTGCGGTTGACTGTGAAAGAACGATTAACTTCTCAAGGCATTGTGATGGATGCTACAGTCATCTCCTTGGTTGTCGAATACAAAACCCGGCTACTTGCTCAAATGGGTATTGAATTGGGTAAACCCACAACAATACCTTTTGGCGGTTTGGATTTACTGCGGGATTGGCTGCAACGCCGTCGTCGGTTGTTTTCCCAAGAAGCGCGATCGCTCAATTTACCCCAACCTAAAGGCGTGCTATTAGCGGGACCACCAGGGACAGGTAAATCAATAGTAGCCAAAAACATTGCAACTATTCTCAATCTTCCATTGTTGCAACTAGACATTGCCTCAATGCTTGGTAGCCTAGTGGGAGAATCTGAAGGTAATGTCCGCCGCGCACTCAGTACGGCTGAAGCGATCGCTCCCTGTGTCCTGTGGATTGATGAGGTAGAAAAGGCACTTTCCGCTAATGGCGATACTTCTGGGGTTTCACAAAGAATTTTAGGGAATATCCTCACTTTCATGTCTGAATGTACAGCAGGGGTGTTTGTGGTAGCAACTTGTAATGACCCAACTGCTTTACCGATTGAATTCAAGCGCAAAGGGCGGTTTGATGAGAATTTCTTTGTTGATCTACCCACAGAAATAGAACGTTGTCAAATTCTCAGGATTCATCTAGGACGCTACGGTATAAAAGTTCCTGAAGAGTATCTGGAAGCGATCGCTGTTAGTACCAGCAAGTTTAGCGGTGCTGAATTGGAAACTCTAGCCTCAGAAGCCGCACTACTGGCTTTTGATGAAGGAAGACCGCAACAGGTGACACTAGCTGATTTAGAAAATTGCCAGCGAAATATTACGCCTTTAGCTGTTCAAGATGCTGCTGCTGTTGAGCGGATGCAGTCTTGGTCAAAGGTAGCACGACCAGCTTCCAGTCCTGTGCAGGTTTCCAAGAGAAGTCTTCGTACCTCTAAATTCCGTACCAATTAGATTGCCTCCGGCACAGAAGTAAGCGAACTGCTTGCAGCAGCGCTTCGCTATCGCTTTCAGTAGTCAAGTAAGCCATAAATCACTAAACCGCTAAATACTCATTGGAGTTTTTAGCGGTTTACCACAATGAAATATCGTTGTAATCATCATGGAAATATATTTAGTATTCGTAGATGCTGCCCAGAATAGCAATAAGTTCTGGAGTGCCAAAGTTGAGCAAGAAAATTTAACTGTTGGCTAGACTGTGCCAAATTGGGAGTTTTGTACGCTAAGGAATCAGAGCAATCGCCCAAAGCCTTGTCATTAAAGATTGTTAGCGTTCAACTCTCTTGAAATTTTTTAACGACCATCGGACTTAAATACAAAAAATTTCATTTGGATTACACTTTTTGATGTTTCTAGGTTCTTATTCATGCCACACCCCCACTAATTGCAATGGGTTGGCAGAATTAGAAGAAAAATGTTTACACTTTTGTACTTTGCAGTCTATAATCAAAAGATTAAGACTGCCATGAAATTACCCTCATGGTTTTGATCCGGCGATCCAGTATTTACTTAGAGACGTTTTCCAGACATTGACTAAGTAAAAAACTGGGTTTACTGATTTATTGAATTTTAAGCTCTCAAATTGTTTACAAGACAGTTTGAGAGTTTTGATTCGTACTGGTAATCAATTGCTGTAATCCTTTTCAGTGCTACAAAGCATGATTGAAAAATCGGCTACTGACTCTGATCATAACTATATCAAAGAAAACCAATTTCAGGAAAATTTATTTTTACTATTAAAATTTCTTAATCTGTATTGTACGTGTCTAAAAGCTTATGTACATGAGAGTTTTTACTATCCTTTGGTGAATGCGATCGCTTATTTGTTGGGATGATGGGCGATTCCTCATGGCAGCTTCGCTATATTTACTCCTAGATAATAGATTTTGTATAATTGTAGGTGTTATTAATAATGAATGAAATTACTATTGTATTAATTGAGAATCATAATTTAACCCGGATGGCACTCAAAACTGAATTGCAATCACACACTGGGTTTAAGGTGATTGGTGAAACGGGTAATGCAACTCAGGGACTAAAACTTTTGGAAACACTGAAACCAAATGTGGCTGTGATAGATATTAATTTACCAGATATAAACGGGATTGAACTGATCCGTAAATTTAAGCGTTATCAGGCAGAAACAGGACAATCACAGGTAAAAATATTGATTTTGACGATAAATAATAGTGAAGATGTAGTTTTAGCTGCGTTTGCGGCTGGTGCTGATTCTTATTGTATAAAGGAAATAAGTATTAATAAATTTACTGAAGCTGTACAAGCAACTGCTAATGGTAACTCTTGGATTGATCCAGCGATCGCTAATATAGTATTACAAAAAATGCGTCAAGGTATTTCCAATGATAATCAATCATTGGATAAGCCAAAAGTTGTAAAAATTGAGGTATTAGAAATAGAATATGAACAAGTTTTAGAAACCTACCCCCTAACTCAAAAAGAACTAGCAATTTTAGAATTAATAGTAAGTGGTTGCAGCAATGCTCAAATAGCCGAGAAATTATATATTACCGTAGGTACAGTCAAAACTCATGTTCACAATCTTAAAAATAAGTTATGCGCTGATGACCGTACCCAAGTTGCTGTGAGGGCTTTACGTTCGGGTTTAGTGATGTAGTCAAATGTAAGTATCTATGATTAACATCTCAATGTCATTTTATAAAAAGTGGCACTATTTATTGTAAAACATTTGGTTCTACCATTTCCCTTATGACAAAACATCCTTTTGATATATCTAAAACCATTGGTGTACATAGGTTTCATATAAATTAATAAGCGATCGCCCCAAAGGAATCCCCACATTTTAGATTTCCGCATCTTTGACACCTACACTTAACACCAATAGCTTAATTTCAAAGAGTGATCGCCCCAAAGGAATCCCCACAGTCTAGCCATATTGGTTCTCCTGAAAGAATACCAATAACATTTAATAATGGATATTCTATCGTTTCTCTATCTGTTAATTCTCTTTGTTCAAAACCTCTATAACATCTATTAAACTATAGCCTGTTTTAACAGATTTTAGCTTTGAGCCTGAAATTTATTTCAAGATTCATAATTCATCGCTTTTAATACTCGTTTTATTTGCTTGGGTGCGTCAATTTGTTCGGGACTCCAAAGATACATTGCTTTGTCAAAATATTGTTTACTGTTAGCTTTATCTCCTATTTTTTGATAGGTTAATGCTAGTTGAAAGTAGGCTTCTGCTAGGTCACATTTTGCACCAATTTTATCTAATATTGCGATTGATTCTTGATGATAAATAAGGGCTATTTCAAATTTTTGCTTTTGTCGATAAATTTCTGATAACGCATTTAAAGCATTGCCATTAATTAGTGTTGAATGAGTTTCATCACTAAAAGAAATAGCATTCAAATAAAATTTTTCTGCTTTTTCAATTTCTTGCAAATTTTTATAAGCCATTCCTAAAAAAATCAATTTTAATCCACGTACCCATATATCTAAAATATCGTTTAAATTATTATTCTCAACTTTTTTGATAAAATGCAATGCTTTATCCTTACAGTTAATACAGGAATACAAATAAGCCAAATAGAACCACACAACTATTTTACGCTTCATAAAATCATCACTTTTGTCATCAAAAAGAGAGTGAATATTTTCGCTTATCTCCAATGCGTTTTTAATTTCTAAGAGTTGAATTCTACAAAGAACAATATTTAACATACAGTCTATTTTTAGTTCTTTTAATTCAAAATTTTTTTGTATGGTTTCATTATATGAACAACAACTACTATTTGAAATCAGGTGTTCTAAATTTTGAGTTGATAACTTTTCAGATTTTTGATAAAAAGTAATAGATTCGTGTATATTTCCTTTTCTATAGCAGATATTTGCCAACATACTATATAGTTTACTTTCAGAATAAAATCGGTTAATTTTACCAATATTATTAATTGTGTTTGTAATTGCAAAATTAATCTCTGATATTAAACCCAATTTCATCAAAGAACTACCAAGAGTTGAACCAGATTCCCATTTATTAGGTTTTTCCCATTGGTTAGGTCTGCGATGTAATATGACACTGCAAGCTTTGTCAAAATCCTTAATCTCTACATAATGATAATAAGCCTCCAATGCTTTACTTCCATCCTTAACAGTTTCAATAGTTTTAACACTTTCAGTCCAAAATTCTGCCGCTTTGGTATTTGCTTGTTTCCAATCTTGTCTATTTCTCAATCTTTCTATTGCTTCTTTACGAATTACAGGATGTAACGAATATTCATCATTATTGAATTCAAATAAAGCACGGTCTTTCAAAATTTTAATAATTCTTTTATGCTGATTTTTTACTACATCCCAAAGTAAACAGAATAAACCTTTTTCTGGTATCGTCGAAACATATTCATCTTGATAACGATAACATCCCATTCGACACAGCAAATTATAAGCATCAGTATTAATATAAGCTAATCTTTCAAATTGTTCTCTAATTAAATTCGCTACCGCAGTTTCAACTTCTAAATTCTCCTCAGTTTTATTTTCCTGCCAATAAGCAACAATATCTCCATTAAAATCATTTAGAATCGGATTACATAACACTTTCATAGCTAAGGCATTGCCACCATAAACCTTATAAATTTCGGTTAATATGGGAATATCTGAGTTAATACCTTGATAATGCCAATACTCACTCCATGCTTCTACACTTAAACTAGGCAGACTATACAAGGTAATATATAAACTCTCACAAAGACGTTCACGACTGGTAATTAAGGTAAGCGATTTAACGCTAGAATCGGTTAAAACTCGCAATAATTCTACATAACTACGATTCTGTTCAATAAACTTACCAGAAGCATCTAAAGCAGGTTCGAGGTTATCTATTAAAATGCCTATTTCTCGATCTTGGAGTTCTTGCTTTAATCGTTGTAAAGATTCTATTAACTCCTTTCCGGGTTCTTCTCCTAATTTACGCAAATTAAATTCTAAAAGATTCTCTATTGATGCAATATCCTTTTTTTCTTTACCAATAGGAAACTCTAAGACTGTTTTAAACCTTCTTTCAAGATATTTCTGAGCTAAACGAGTTTTACCAGTCCCTCCTGGTGCGATGATTTGGATAATTTTTGCGCCTTTATTGATCCGGTTGTCAAGAGCGATAATTGCATCGTCTCTACCTACGAAATTAGGATCATACTCAGTAGTGCAAGCATCTTGCCGGCTAGATGTAGATGTATTCAAGGAGAAGATACTGTCACTAGCCTGATTTTGGCTTTCTGTAACCGTTGGTTTATGTAGTAAATCAGGCTTATATTGAGCAAATAAGGCCATTAAATTAGCCCGCTGTGAAGAATGATCATCTTCAAAATCATTTTTTAAGCCAAAGACTTGACAAATCTTTCTAATATGTTGCCTTACGGTAGTGTCAGCAATAACTAAGGATTTAGCGATCGCTTCATCACTCTCACCAGATAAAAAATGCTCTAACACCTCTCTACGTCTTGCTGTTAGCTGTTGTAATGCCGTTTCAAATCTCTGTTTAGTCATCCGTAAACAAACGTTTATCTAAGTTGTTTATTAATACTAACATCCGTGTACAAAGTTGTTTATGGCTTATGTATCAAACTTTAGACATAGAAAAAAGTCCTACCTTTCAATGGTGAGGACAATTTGTAAGAACAACCAAATTACACCATGAAACAACTTCAAAGAAAAATAGTTCCCCTTGTTATGGGAGCATCCACGACTATTCTTACTATTGCAGGAACATATGTATCTGTCTTAACACTGCAAAAACCTGCCCAAGCAGCTTCTCGCTGCGAGTGTGTCCAATATGTGAGAAATCGTTTTGGGTTGCCTTCACCTAGTGGAAATGCGAATCAGTGGAATGATGGTTATTTGCAACGTAACCGTTTCCGTCAAGTTGGTCCAACTCGCGGTTCAATTGTTGTTTTTGAAAAAACTTTCCCAGGTGCTGATTCAAGGAACGGTCATGTAGCTGTCCTAGAAGATTTTGATCCCAAGACTGGCAAAATTACTGTCCGAGGAGCTAATCAGGGTGGAAACTCCATAGAGAACAACTGTAGCAATGTTAATTCTATTAGATTCGGCACTTCTATTAATGGTCGTAGCGATGTGAGTTTTTGGCAACGGTAAAACTTTTGAATTAAGATTCTTCTTGAAAGAAGTTATATAGAATTTATGCGATCGCTCTAATTATTCTCCATGAGCGATCGCTTTTTTTGGAAAAAATTTATCAAATTAATTTTTTAGGAGATAGTTAATGACTAAATGGTTAATTTTTCTGATTTCTATAGTTATTTCAAATATCTATTCATCGAATACTTTAGCACAGGAAGTACCTAATATAGCTGAAAGTTCTGTTGTGTCAGATAACACCAATACTACATCAACTCCTAACACTGGAACTCCATCTAACTTAAACACAAATACTATTAACCAAGGTGTTTCCGCTTTTAGTTCTAGCTTTAGTGGTTATAGTTCCTATGGTAGTCAATGCGGTTTATCTATTTCAGGTGGTTATATCAATAATGGTGATCAAAATAGTTATCAAATTGTAACTACATTTAATACTAATCCCTGTACTAATCAAAGTGATTTAGAAAATATTAGACAAAACAATGAGAATAAAAGAGAAGTATTCAGAGCAAATGCTAACATCATTACTGCTTGTATTAATGCCAGAATAGAAGCGGTAAAAAATAGAGTCAATCCAGATACTATTTGTAAACTTGATAATTTTCAAATGCCAAGAACCCCTTAATTGTTTTAACTTAAAAAATTCAGCTTTTTCTATTATTTCTTAATACAAAAAAATAGTAAGTAGAAATTTAGTCAGGATTCAAGTCAGAGAATTAAGTAAGATTAGGTGTCAATTCTAAAGAGGTTTTACTATTACAGGGAAAGAAAGGAAAATAGAAAATTAACTTTTAATCTTTCCCTCAATAAGTAAATACTTTCAAGCTAATTAAGCAAGCAGCAATAGCTGTTTTAATTGACAAATAGTATTGGTTCTGTCTATACTAGAAAATATTAGGTTCGCGTATTCAAAAATTAAAGTCACTCCAGGAATAAAATCATACAGCCTGAATAAATTTATAGCATTATCAAATCTGGTTAATACCACTCAATGATGGGAAACCATCATTGAAAATGTAATTGTTCAAAATACAAACTGGTGTAACTATCATCTGGATAACTATGCTAATTATTTGCCCTAAATGCCAAAGTGATAACTCTCGTAAATTATCCCTAATTTATCAAGAAAATGTCACCCATAGCACTAGCACAGTCAGAGGTTCTATAGGTTCAAAGTCTGCTGCTGCTTATAAAAATCAAACTAATACTACATCACTTGGCAAGATAGCAGCACCACCAGAAAAACCAAAATCAAATATTATATTAATTTTTAAAACCATTTTTATTACCTGGATAGGTATTATAGTATTCACAATTTTTAAAGCATTAGTTTTGATTGAATTGTTAATATTTTTATTTTTCCCAATCTATCTATTCTGGGCATTAAGAAAAAACATTTTATACTCACGCAAATACCCTAAACTTTATAAAAAGTGGGATAATTCTTTTATGTGCCAGCGTTGTGGAACAATTTTCGAGGGTTAACAAAAGAACAAATAGTTAAGCTATTCAAAATCATTGATACAATGATGACTAATCATTACAATTAACTACCAGTTTTTAAAACTCTATTTCATTAACAAATTCAAAGTCTATCTGGCATTTCTAAAAAGCCCTTTGGCTTTGGTGAAGACAGGTTTACAACCTTGCTCCCGGAAACAGTAGAACTAGCATTATTAGTCGCAGTATTACTATTTTTAGCAATTAGATTCCCACTACCAAACAACACTTGATACAAAGCCCACACATCTGCTAATCGCACACCCATTCCTACTTTATCTAATGCTGGGGGAATCTCTATACCACCATTCCAGATCAATTTAACATTGCTGTAATGTGCCTCTAATTCTGGTTTAAGATATTCCGCAGTCCCACCACACAAAATCATCTCATTAATATCACGGGGTATTTCTTGTAATAACCAGCGCACTAATGCCCGAAAATATTCATCCCGACTAAGTTTGAGAGCAAAAGACATATCTTGAGCTTCTGCTAAAATCTCAGCTTCACTTTTACGTCGTGATAAGGTAGCTAAAACTTCCGACTTACATTCAGATCCTGCTGCTACCACCGCAGCTATCAGATGTGGATCATCTTTCGATAAACCACTACAACGTCTAACAAAATCATCCAACATCCATGACATCCCAAAGGTATTTGATACCCCCGGAGTTACTGCACCTTTATTAGATATCTGTACAGAAGCATTGCGATATCCCAACATTACTACCGCAAGATTACAATTCCTAATCTTTGTTCCCAAAATAGTGCGTCTATGTAGATAAATACCAACTCCTTCGGGGACAACATTCAAGTCTACCAACTTGATCCTGATTTCACCAGTAGGTGTATTAAAACATTTTAGTGCCTGTTTTAATTTAGATTCAAGACGCTCCCTATCTTGATATTCTGAAGGTGGTAATAAAACAGCAAGTGAAACTGTGAATTTGTTCATCAGTTTCAATTTTTGACTAACCACCCACAAAACACCACAAATTTTTTGTACTGCATTTTCTTCTTTCAACTGCTTGAGTAAGGAGTTACCACCATATTTTTTTCTCGCTAGGAAACCAATAGCATAATATTCCTCACCAATACCCACCCAGCAGGTATTCTCTGGATCTGTTTCACCTGATTTAGTTTTTTCATAGTTTTCTACTGACGCAACTGATACATCTGCTATTTCTGGTTCCATACACAGCAACGTAGGAAAGTCATTTTTATTAAATATACTTGCAATTGCTTTGGTTTGAGAACCACCTAAATCTATAGCCAGTGTCAAATCTGGGATTACACTATTTGTAGTTTTAGTCATGTTATTACTCCTTTTTCTATCAATGAACCGAAATATATTCTTTGTGATTTAATTTCGTTAATTATGATCCTAAAATTAGGTTTTACTTATTTATGGTGTTTATCCAAATAATGAACGGATATCCTGTCTAATAGCCGTTTGTTCATCTGTTAATTCCATCTGTACCTCTACATCTTCGTCCCAAAAGTCATCATATTGCCCAGTTTCTGGAGATTGAGTAACTGTGATGTTATTAGTAATTGTTGGTGCAACTCTACTTTTAGGAATAATAGGTTGTACTTCATCATTAGACATATCTAAAGCTATTCCTTCGCTTTCCATACTTTGCAAGATTGTTTTAGGTGATGGCAAATCAAACTTTAGCTCTATTTGGATGTAATTCCACTGTCGTGAAAGCTCGAAAAATGAATAAACTATTAATTTTTTTAATTGTTTTTGATCATGTCCACCTGACTTCACATATGCAACTGGTAGGAAACACATTTTGGCTGCCTCCCATAATAAATCTTTTATATCTTTATCAGGGTAGTTTAGTAAATATTTTAGTAACATTCCATCTAATGAATGTTCCCTATATCTAAATCTGATTCTAGTTTCCAATAATTTTTCTTCGCTCATATAACACTAAACCATCATTCTTATAATTTATATTTTCTCAGTCTCATGCAGTGAACCTTCTACATATATGTTTTTTTCTCATACAAAACTACTACAACTGTAATTTGTCAAACTAATAACTTAAACCTCATCCAAGTTTAAAACTGGAGTTTTTTGAAAGGTAACAGTATATGATTTAGGAATAAAACCCGATTTAAAAAACTATGCGTTTCAAAGTAGATGCGGTTTACTATGATTGTTAAACTCAACTAATCTTTGCTTAGATAATATAGTAACCAGGGGAAATATTTATTTCCTTTCGTTATATCCAACATATTGCAATATTAGTCAGTTAGTTGGAAACTAACAAAAAGTATAAATGGCTTATACTTTTTGATATATTTTTAATCAGCTTTTCTATACCTTGTGCTTATATTGTTAATATGCTTATATTATTAATACAAAACTAAAATCAAAACAAAATTTAAATTGCGACAAGAGTAATTGCATACTACAAAAGTAGCAACAATGTAGTTCATTAAATGAGTAATTATGCTTAATATTTTTTGTGGGTCAGAAATGGTCACGCAATGGGAATAGATTGGGGATAACATGGGCAATTTATACAAAAACAAACTGTCGAAGAAGCTATTGAATTCAAAAAACTCACCTGATTTGGGTTCAAAATGGGGACGCGGTGGGGACGATCAATTTGGTTCAACTTTTTGCGTATAGCACTGCTGTATAATCGTGAAAGTCTTACTGTATAAGTATTTCAGGTGATTCAATCAAAAGTATTTAATACTACAAAGCTAGGCAATAAAGTTGATTCCCTGTGAGACGCAAGCCATGTTTTGTTTATACGCTCTATACGCCTACCACACCTAAAAAATAGCCTCACAACAACTTTTTTCTGAATATAAAGTTTTTTGGAGATAGTCATGAAGTCCAACAAAACTAAGGGAACTGATGGAGTAGCTAAAAAAATTGTGTTACCTATTCGTTTTGCTGCTGATGAGTACGAGCAACTTAAACAAAAAGCAAATGAAGCCAGAGTAAGTATCACAGAATTTATTCGCCGTGCTGCACTTCGACGGCGTGTTGTGGAATTACCCCCTCCCCTTGAGTTAAATTGGAAATTGTACGCAGAACTAAATGCTATTGGGGTGAATCTTCACCAAATAGCTACAGCAGCAACTAAAGCGTCGAAAACAGGACAAGGCGTAAATATTGATCCTGAGCAGCTACAAAACTTAGTAGAATCCCTGCGTGCATCCATCAAGGAAACACAAATGCAACTGCTGGAGTGCGGGGTGACAGCTGCTGAATCAGAAGAAATTATTTGATTGGTCAAAGACGTACCGGAGATGATTGTGCTTCGCGCACTTTCAGCGAACTGCTTGCAGCAGCGCTAGTTCCCTCCGGGACGCTCCGCGAACGCTATCCCTCTAAAATTCACCAAATTTTCCCAAATCTCCAATAGTATTCAGCCCCACCCTAAATAACCCATCGTAGACATCGCTGAAAGGAGTTCCCTTGATTGGTAAGCAGTTTAAAAATCAAAGCTTTCGCTCCACCCTAGAATATGTGCTGGGGAAGGAGAAAGCCACCATGATTGACAGCAATATGGGTGGAACTACACCCATACAACTAACTAAAGAATTTGGTGCAGCCAGAAGATTTCGCCCCAATCTCCAACGTGCTTGCGCTCATGTCATTCTTTCTATTCCTCACCGCGATGTATCCCATGACAAAGGGGAATATCATGAACATTTAGAGGATGAACAATACACAGAAATTGCCCAGCATTGGCTCAAGTCCATGAAATTCTTGGGAGATGAATTAAATCAAAGCCAGTACGTTGTTGCCCGTCACCATGACACCAACCACGAACACATTCATATCATTGCTTCTCGTATTCGTATGAATGGCTCAGTCGTACCAGATTCCTGGGATTATCGCCGCAGTGAGGTAATATTACGACAATTGGAAAAAGAATACGGTTTGGAAGAGGTGTCTTGTAGCAGTGACAGGGTGGCTAAAACAGTGGAGAAAATTGGAATTGAAACAACTATTAGCGATCGCCATTCTCAAACCCAAAAACAAAAACACCACTCTTCCAATCAACCACCTATTACCCAACTGTTGGCTGACATCATTGATGCAGCTACGAAAGACCAGCCAACTGTTACCCAATTGATACAGAGACTTCAGCAACAAGGTGTTGTGCTTCATCCCCAATTTAATGCTGGGGGGTTGTTTAAAGAAGCGATCGCTTTCGAGTTGAATGGTGTCAAAGTCGGTGGGTATAAATTAGGGTCAGCATACAGCTTTCCAGGACTTCAGAAAAAACGAGGCGTATCTTATAACCCTGAGCGAGATTTAACAGCAATATATTCCTGTCGGGGTAAAAAACAGGTTGAAATGCCAGAACCTACTGTTGAAACGATCATGGCAGCATTAGCATTGTCCCCAGAGACCGAAATAGCATTAGTGAATACTGATAAAAGTACGCATGGACAGGAAACTGGTTTGGAAAGTAGTGCAATACCGGAGACTATCGCTTCACTCACAACAGACAACGTACAAACCAAAGCTCATCAAGATACTACTGCACCATTAGTTAATACAAATAGCAACGAGGGTAATCAAGAGATTGCGCGGAGCGCACTACCAAAGGCGATCGCACAAAATGCAATACCAAAAGAGATCGCTTCAGAAAAGTCTTCAAAAAATGCTCTTGACAGTGAACCTAGAAGTGCATTTTCTGTAGACGGAAATAACCAAACTTCCAGTCGAGTAGGTGATGCAATACCAGCCCTGAGCGCACACCAGGAGGGTACTAAACCAAAAAACTACGCTAACAGCATCAACCCCATTATCCGCCTGTTCTGGCAGCAAGCAGGGCAACCTGAAACATATTCAGGAAAATACTACGACCTTGAGCTAGAAAGAGATATTCTCAAACTGCGACGCAAAAGTGGAGAAGAAATTGCAGAACTTCCCCTCCGTGATGGTGCTGAAAGCAAAGATAAAGGTTTGACATCCGAAGATTTAATAATACTGGAGAGACTCGAAAAGTTGCTATTGAATCACAACCAGCAGCAAGAACCAGAAAATCAAGGAGAATTGGAGTAAATTTACGGTTTTATCAGCAATGCTTCAGATTTATATCAAATGATATAAAACACAAAATAAAACCTACCTCCAATTCTACTTTTTTTCAGTAGCACCATCACTGAAGTAACTTTTAGAATCTAATTTTAGGGAACTATTAGTAGTTATCTGTGATGTCTAAGTTACTAATTTCGCTTTGTTTCAATATCGTGTGTCTTGATCAAAGGGCAAAGTATCAACATCCTCAAAATTACGCAAATCTATTTCCATCTGCTCCCTGCGTTGTAAATAGGTTTTATTATCAGTAATTCTTGCTTGCATCTGCTGTTCACCAAAATTGATGCCCTGTTCAGCATATCGAGCAGACAATTTATTGTAATTGTCAACTTCAATTTTTTTACGACGTTCCATTTCTTCCAGCGATTGAACGCTAATACCAATACTATGAGCATATTTTACATACTCCGGCTTCAGTGACCCATCACCATTAAATTGCTGCTTCTCTTCTTCTGTGAAAAAGTCATAAGCAGTGTAATTTACCCAAGATTCAGGTTCTGTTTCATCCAAGTATTTAAGATGCTCATATTTTACTTTTAAGGTAGTTGCATAGTCTTCAATTGATTCATTATTCATTCCTATAGATAGCATTTGTTTTCTAGCTTCGTCTTTGAGAACTCCGTCTAAATTCAACTCTCCTCGGTGCATATTTAACCAACGAGTCAATCTTGACATAATCAAACCTCAAGAAATAAAAATTTGGTTTGGGATAAAAATTACCTAAAATTATGACATTAGAATTCAAGCACTTTGACACTAGACTAAATCAATGGATTCATACAGATGGCAATACCAAAAATGCCAACTCAATTTTAACTGAAAATCTAGATAATACACTCTTAGGATTTTTCTTACCAGAAAAGAATTTCTCTTTCGGTCAGATGGATGAAAATACCACGGCAGCAAATTTAAAAAATCATCCAAATGGTGATGTTCTGCTGTTGTCATCCAAAACTAGACTACTCTACGGTTCAGTAGAATGTTTAGAAGTCATTGAAAAACTTTGCCCAGATCGCAAAGACCGTGGTGCTTACGGTTCCATTTTCTTAGGTTCGTGTAAAAATGCCATCCATGAAAAGTTAAATATTCTAGTAGTAGATGATACTAATGGAGAAAATGGAGGCATATTACCAAATGATGTAGCATATAAATTTGTAGGTGACTGCTATGGTCAGATTACCACTAAACTATATGACCAAATAACTAACAGAAATGAACAAAAAGATAAAAGTTATCGTGTAGTACAGCATCGCTTTGGTTGGAGAGAACATGATGGAGAGGACACCAAATACCGATTTGGCAAAGGCACACTTCGTCCTTATAACTTAGACGAAATAAAATATGCAAATTCAAATAACAAACCTAAAATCGACCTCATTATCCCCATATCTAGCTTCAAGGGAACAGATAAAGATAACCCTTCTACACCCATAAAACCCCAAATCAAACCAGGTTTATATAATCAAACTATTTGGTTAGGTGAAAAATCACAGTCCCAAAAAGGTAAAACTGCCATCTCTCAATTACTAGCTTCTTTCCCCCAAGGTATCAAAGACTTTGCTGAAGAATTAGAAAAGCAAGCGCAAGAACTTGCAGAAATCCAGCAAGACCCCAGAAAAGTAGCACAGTTATATTGTGAAAAATATGAAAAACGTAAAGCTTTTATTGAACAGCAAAAAACTGAACAATTAGTAAATAAAGCAGTGGAATTATCTACTGATGACCCTAAGATAGATGAAAATTTATATACAGATGATTTACAAGAAGATAGTGAATCTGAACAAGATGACTTGTTAATGTACAAAATTATTAAAGCAGACTTACTTGGCCATAACCAACTGTTAGAAACTGAGAAAGTTAAACAAGAACTTACACGATTTGTACAAAATGAATGGCGAGATATTGCCCTTGGTCGTGTCCTCACCTTTGACCGGGGAATGATTATTCCCTCCAAAGAACTCAAAAATGGTGAGATTTCTGTGCCTTGGATAGCTGAGGGTGAAAAAATTCTCAACTTTCGCTCCCCTTTCCTCAATGCTAATGGTTTATGTGTTTCCATCAACAAACATATTGAAGATTACTTAGGACCAGATGGCAAACCATTGGCAGGAATTATCGTGGTCAACGATGAAGACCACAAACGCATTCAAGCTAGGATTGAATCCCTAAAAGCACAAGGTATTGAAACTGAAGAATTAGACCCCATAGAAACAGAATCAGAACGTCAAGGTCGAGACTTTGATGGTGACTGTATTGGTGTGGAATTAGCCAGTAAATATCCAAATTTGACCGCCGAAGCTGAATACAGAAACTTGCCTGAAAATGCTTATGCTCCCACAGTCAAACTGAAAAAGCAATCTTTTTACAGAGAAGATGGTACACAACCTGAATTTGAAGAAATCGCTATTCATATGAGTGATGGTATCAGCGTTGGTATTATCAATAATCATGTGACAGCATTAGAAGCTTTAGAGTCAGAAATTGAAACTTTAACAACTTATGGAAATTCTCAACAACAAACAGAATATTTAGACCAAGTTAGTAGTCATTATAAAAAATTAGTCAATTTAGAAAATAATCAAAACCATCCTCAAGCCATAAGGGAAGAATACAGAGAACAAATGCAGGAATTTCTCCAACTTGCATCTGTTCAAGATAGAAATTCTCAAGTGATAGAACAAGCAATGGCAATTAATCGGAATATTTACCGACAAATGATTGAAGCAGCTTGTTTCCAAAATCAAATTGCGGTGGATTTATTCAAAAGTGCCAAAAAACCTGATATGGAGGTAATAGCTGAAAACAAACGCTATCTTTATCGAGATGTTAATTATATAAAAGATAAAAAATCTTCATCTGCTTACTTGAAGGAAGGTATTAACACTACTGGCTATTCACCAGTAGATTTACTAATAAACCAAGTTAATAAATACTTTGAAGCTTCTCATTTAGAATCACGTCCTATTATCCAATTTCAAGATTTATTTAAAGGTGTAGAATTTACTCCTCAACAAAAATTTCAGGCTATATTAGCTAAACAGGAATTTGATGATAAATTCAATGTAGCCACCAGATTAAATAAACGTCGAGAAACTGAACAAGGACCTTATGCTGTTGTCAAAACAAGCAATGGTACAGAAATTACCATCACTAATCTCACTCGCTACGAACATCCAGGAATTTGGAAAGGTTCAACACTCAACATCCGTTTAGAAGAAATTCCAGAAAAATATCGGTCTTTGCAACGTCCCCATACTTTATTAGCAATAGCGCAAATTGATGGAGAAACGGAAAATGGAGAACCTAAATATTGCAAACTGGGAACAGTTAGTCAACAATCTGTAATTGACTATAAACTTAAACCAGGAATGATAACTCAGGGTGCAACATTAGTTGAACTTAAACCTGAACTGAGAGAAAGTCAAATCAAGTTACTGTTTCAAGAAGCTTATGCTGTTGCTGAAAATTTCTATAATTTAATTCCTGAAGACCAAAAATTACCAGCCGCAGCCGCAACATGGAATATATCAGCTTCCCGACAAGATGAATTAGAACAAGGAGATAATTCAAGTTTGAACTCTCGGAAGAAAGTTTCTAACTTTGTATTTGCAACTTTTGGTAAGGAAATAATAAGCCGATTAGATGAGTTACAATTTTCACAACCCAAGGTATTAGGAATTGGTAAGGAAGGAGATAATTTTGTTGATAGGGAATGGAATCCTCAAGAAAAATATTCAATAGAAATACAAGCCAGTCGCTATCCTCCAGGACATGAAAGACATAATTCTAGATTGATATTTGTTAAAGATGATGATGAAGAATACAAAGAATTTGCTGTTTTGGAACAAAGAACAGGCCAGTTACCAATTGGTACTCAGGCACAAGCATATATTAAACCAGGTGAATCTTATACAGCTACGGCAACTATTAATTTACCATCACAACCACCAATTAACATTACCATTAGAGAAATTAGCAAATTTTCTCATGCAGGTAAGACTTTTAATGGTGAACCAGTTACACTCACTATTGGTAATGTACCAGTTCCTATTGACACAGCTAAAATTAAATTGGCTGATAAAACGTTAGGAGAACTGGATGCTGATTCAATTCAAGAATTAAGAAAAATAAATTATTTAGCTAATGGTAATCCGCTACAACTTAAATTAAAATCTATTGGTGATAGTCAACATGAAGGTGGTTTTATTATTGCTGAATCACCTCATGGCAATTTATTAAAAATCAATAAAATTAATGTTTATGATTTTAAAGGTCAAGTTTTTACGGGAGAAGAATATAAAAGCGTTAGTTTAGAAGTACCAACCAGTAAAAATAGGGATGCTGTTTTTCTCTATGGAGAATTATTAGGAGTTCTTCACTATAAAAAAGATAAGGAAGCACTACAAAGTTTAGGATTGCTTAAACATGGTCAAGAAGGTTCTGTAAATTGTATATTACAAAGTAATTTTTCTCATACTTTTATTAATATTGATACCAGCACAGTAGAATATCCCCAAATTTGGACAAAGGAATCTCAAGCTTTTCAGGATAACTCTCAATTAAATACAGTAACACAGCAAGAGGTGATGGTTGAAAAAAGTGGACTATTGCTGGAAAAGATCAAAGAACGTCCGACAATATTGTTTACTAGTCAGGAAGATAAGGTACTGGGATTAATAGGAATAGCAGTGGACAACCACAAAACAGAATTAGTTCAGAATTGGTTTAAATCTAAAAATATTGAATTTAATGTTTTACCTCCACAAGATGTACCACTAGAAACGAAAAAAGGTCTTTCTGTAATTTACTTGGTTAGTAGTACAATTTCATCTGATGATTTTGATGCTTTAAAGGCAAAGTTTGGAGAACCATTAAGTGCTGACGGAAAAAATAGTGCTTACAATGAATATCTTAATTCCCTTCCCAATAGACCACATATAATAGGGGAAAAACTCGATAAAGTTCAGGAATTAGTTACAACTACAATACCTGTTATAGTTACACCCAATTTATCAAATAACAATCCACCGCAGCAAACAATACCTCAACCTAGAGATTCTGTCCAAGAAATTATTACTTCCCCCAAAAGTTCCAACCCACTTGCTAATCTCCAACCCCTGAATGCTGCTGTAGCAACGCATATGCAAAAGGATGTGGCAATGGCTGAAGTAGCTACTCAATTCATTGGTATATCATCTGCACCACCTGAAACACCCTCTAGCACCCGTAATTATCAACAAGCTTGGGGGGAAAGGGCAAATACGGGGGTGTATTCAGGCAATGACACAATTATGGTTTCAGGTTCTGGTCCTTGGAGGGGTGTTACTCAACAACAAATTCTGGAAACTTTCAATAAACATTATGTACCACTGATTGATCAGGCGATCGCTTCCAAAAGTTCCTTTGTAGTGGGTAATGCTGCTGGTACTGACCAACTGGTAAAACAATATTTAGAAACACAAGGATATAAGTTAGAAGCTGTCAATGATGGGTACACACGCGCAGTCAAACTAGAACAAGATACTACGCTTACCAATCAACAACCACAATCAGCTTCAGAAGTATCTTCCCCAGTACCTACACAGCCATCATCTGTGATGTCATCTCATGGGCTAAAGTTGCCTAACTCTACACCCATTTCTTCATCCAACATTGTTCAAAAAGAGATAGTTGCTGATAGAACTATTCAGGATCAAGAAACAACATTAGAAAAATTAAGAACTTGGTATTTGACTGCACAAAATTTAGGTAAGTCAGCAGAATATATTCAGCGAATTATAGAGGTTGGTAATGAATTTAAATCAGGTGTAGAATTAAGAGAAAAAGCAGTCGTAGCAATGAATAATGATTTTCAAGAACTACATTCTATCAATCGTCTTACCCAAATTACTCAACGAATGGGAGATGTATTTGGCATTCATCAAGAAAATGGAGAAGTTATAGTACAAGGTAAAGAATACTTGATTTCCATCAATAACTCTCATAAAGATTTAACGATTATAAAAAAAGATGGAAGTGTTTTATTAGATATTAAATTAGGACAAATTAATCAGAGTCAGGTGTCGGCTGAAGTTATTGATGTATTTGAGGAAATCAACAATAACATCAATCAATCTTTGGCATCAGTCAAAAATCAGTATCTTCAAGTTTAATATTTAATCAATTTAGTGTTTATTCAATTGATTGGCATAAATTTATGACAACTAATCCTTTAACTATATTCACTGAAGAATCAACCAAAATATCACCTGATATTTCCCCTGCTAAAGCTGCTTATATGTTAAGCCAACTTCTCGAATATGTTGACGTTGATTACAATGAATTAGAATCAATTCCATCAACAGAATCTGTAAGCGTTGAAGAACAAAGCGATGCTATTAAAACACTGGCATCTATTATTACTAGTCTCAATTCTGGAAGGACTATGGAAGAATCTGTTGTAATAGCATTTGAACCAGAGGAGATTCAGGTAGAAAATCCAGGGTTTATTCCTGAATTACCAGTTATATTAGCAGATGATTTAACTGTGAGTACAATAGAAAATGAGAAAGACAATTTCAATCAAATTAATCATGATTCAATTATAGTTTTAGTGGATGAACAGGAAGAAACTCAAGTAGAAATATATGAGGAAGACATTATGTTGTATGTCATTCCTTTGATGATAACAAGATTAATGAGGGAAGGAAGTTTAATAGAAAATAGTGAAGATGAAGAGATTAGAGTTTATCAATCAGATGAATTTACTGCTTCACTACAAGTTACAGCGACAGAGGAGCAAATTTTAATCCTGAAAAGAAAACAACATTTATATTCTGAAACAGAGGTTGCTTTAAATGCTGTTAGGAAAAAAAATTATGCTCATTTTCAAGTTACCACAAATCAATTAACAGAGGCAGAGATAGAAAATTTTAAACTGATAGCGTTAATGGAGTATAATCAAAGTAATCAATTACTTAAAAAGGAACAAGAATTAGGAGATTAATAGATTTTATTTATAAAAATGTGTTTTATTTATATTGTGACTTAGGATTCATTCAAAAATGAAAATTCTGTGATTACTTTCAGTTTAATAATCAACCAAAAAAATTAACAATTTCAGGAGAAGATTCAATTATCCATGTGGCTGTATTCCTTGGCATCTTAACATTTAAGCTGAATGCAACTGCTACAAGAATCATTTGTAGTCTTTCTGCTTCGGGAATATTTTCAATATTATTGAATATTTGGCTAATTATCTGGGTTGAAGCAAATGATAAAGGACTATTCTCAAACTTATTTCTCCAGTATTTCACAAAGAAAAGTAGAATTACTCGATAATAGATTTTTGTACATGGTGCAGGTAGACGATAAACAAAAGGTGCTATTACTAAATGTTCTAAAGCTGCTCCTGAAAGTGGGGTATCATTCTGTAGTGTCGCAACCAAATAACCAATTACTTTAAGAACAGCGTAATTTTCAGTATTGAAAGTTCTACTAAAACGTAAAATCCCATCATACGATGCTTCTTCGGAGTAAATCTGCTCAACTAATTCTGCTGCTGTTACCCAAAGATATGAATCGGTAGATGTCATACTTATTTGACGACAAATTGCAGCTACTTCTGTTGCTTGAGTTTTAGCAGAGTTAGTGTTATGAAGCGCAATAGTAGCAATCCTAAAAACAGTAGGAAGTAGACCAATTAGTACCGTATTCTGTTCAGCCTTGAACCACAGTTCACTAGGTTTATTACCTAGAATAGCATCGGCATCAAGTTCAAAATTCTTCGGGAATTTACCAGTTTGCATTTGATGTATACTAGCAGTGAAAAACAATCCTGCATCAATTGCAATATCTAGCACTTCCGCAAAGCAATTTTCATCCAATAAATATGGAATCGCCTCAAAACAAAGAGTTGCAACAACTCCTTGCTGGTTTGTTGCTCTTGCATCATCTATACCCTTTAGAGACCAAACTGCTGCCCTTTCGTTATTACCAATAGCTTCAGCAAAAATTGCTAAATTTGCCAAAATAGTAGATTCTAGATTTCTTCTATAATACGTAACTATCTCCGGGTTTATACGAAAAAACATTCCTCGTTGTGGTATTGCATACGGTTCTCCATTAGTTGTTGCTAAAGGAGGATTTCCAGTACGGGCAATTGATGTGAAATAGCCCGTAACATGACCAAATACTGTAAATAGTATTTTCCAATTATCTGTATCTGTTCTACAAACTAACAAATGTTTTATAGCTTTATCTAAAGATATAAATACAGCACTTATTTCACCGATAAAGCCTTGAGCAATTGCCTGTTCGGAAAGCACTTTTACTAAAGTAGTCTTATCAATATCATTAATATTTTCTGCTAAAAATACTGCTTGTCGAGCAAACTCAACCGCAAGGGATGAATCTTGTTCGCTAGTTGCACGACTCATACTCAAAAGAGCTTTTATCTGAACTATGGGATATACGTTAGTATTTTCGCTCAAAGCCTGACTTAGCCAGGTTACAGCCTCATTATTCCGGTTTGCATTTACTAGTTGTTGACCAATACAGCCCTTAATTAAAAACTGAACACGTGGTTCGCTAGATGCCTGTCTTAGCGCTATTTCTGCAACAGATATTGCAGCACTAATATTACGCTGATACTCTGCCAAAATGATAATTTTAGACCATATTGCACATGCCCATAGCAGTTCCAAGTCAAGCCTGTAAGCTCTTTCCGCGAAGTCTACATATGCTGCAAAAACTTCTGACCAATTTTGCTCTTCTCTAGGTTTTTCAGATTCTTTTAACCACAAATCTTCTGCGACTATTAAGCAACCTAACTCAGCTACTTCATGAGTAAAGGCAAAATTTCGTTGTTCGACAGTAAGTTGCTCTACTGTATTAATCCAGTCTAGAAGCTTTTCTGTAGTATCAATTCCTTGAGCAGTAGTCCAAATAGTAAAGCCTAAAGATGCTGAATCAGGTAATGCCAACTCATTAGTACCAGGTATATGAGCATAGGGCTGAAATTGTAGGGCTGTTCTTAAATATCTATTTGCACGTACTGGATCATCTACACAAAAGATAGAATGAACATTCATACAGGCTGTAATTACACCTATAGCATCATTTTCATTTGCTTCTTCTAGTAGGGTATCTAAGTTTTTTATGAGGTAGGAAATAGGTTTATTGTGTTTATTTCGAGCAGTAATTTGAAATCCACGTAAAATAATACGGAAGCTTAAATCCATTTCTTTTGGCAGTGGCAAACTACCCCACAAAGACAATAAGTTTCCATAATAAACTGCATTATCAACTTTACTTAGTTTATGGAGTGCCGATATAAGCATTAGTCCCGCACGATTAAAGTCTTCAGCTCCAAGAAAGTGAATAATTGCATTCTCAATATCAATTGAATTTAAATTATGTTTTGAGATAATAAGTTCAGCAAGCACTTGGTGACATGATTTCCGTGTTTCAGGTAATAAATTACTGCTACCAAGCGGTTTAACTACAGGAGAAATTAGTAACTGCTCATTAACATCACGTTGTACCCACAGTCCAATTAAAGTATATAAATGTTCAATTGCTCTCTGAATTGGAGGATTAACAGATGCAACTGCTTGTACATCCTTTTGAGAGAAGCTACCAACAGGTAAGCAAAGACGGTAGAGTAAATCTCTAGCATTTTCATCCTCAATAGAATCCAGTACTCGCTTTACCGTTTGACTGTTGATTGCATAACGATAATCACCCCTGAATAATCTTTCCTCTATGTCCCCGGTAGTTTGCCAATTATGCTGACGGAGATACCGTGCAATGGCCACAATTAATTGTGGATGTTGCTGTGCGAGTAGTATATTGATAAATCTGGTATCAGCTTGAATGATAGAAGCAGGTGATCCATATGCTTGGAGTATTTCAGCTACCTCGTTATCGTTAAAAGGCGGAGTTTCTGTAGAGTAGAGAATTTGCTCTCCTAGAAGCTCTTGAAGGGTAAATGTAAGCTGATATGGGCTAGTAGATAATAGCTTTACACCATACAAATTACACGCTCTTGCTAGTTGAACTAAACGTTCCGAAAGTTCATCACTTCCTAACAATTCAGGCAAATCATCCAGTACCAGTAATGCACCATTTCCTAAACTTTGGCAAATATGGCAATACCAATTATATCTATTACTTTGTAGTGGTAAATTTGTTAATAGTTTTAATGATTTGTCTAACTCTTGAACGGCTTTTTCAATATTTAAATCACGTAATTTTATCCAAGCACAACACGTACCAATATATTGAACAAGTAAAACAGCTAAGTGTGTTTTCCCTGAACCACTAGTGCCATATATAGCTAACCAAATAAAGTTATCATAAACTTTTGCTAAGGTAGTGACCGTTTTTACCCGATGACTCAATTGTTCAACTATTGGGGGAATACTTAAATCCGGTGGTTGAAAAATACAACTAATAGCAACATCAATGCCTTGCTGTTGAAACTCTTGTTGTAACTGGTTGTGAACTGGCGAAAAGGCATTAAGCAGTTGTATTAAACCTTGCTCTAAAGACAACACTCGTGGTTTTAGAGAAGATACTTGTGATTCCAAATTACAAAGCCTAATGACAACATTATTTAGTAGTTTGTGGTCATTTTCACTTAAAGTTGGAAGCGAAAGCTGCTCGATTAAATTCTGTATCGCCAGTTGCTTTATACTTGGTTGAGATAGCAGTTTAAAAACATAAAGAAATAGCCTTTCGTAAAGTTGCTCTGCTTCAATGTCATTTGTCACATATTGCTGTTGTATGATAATTTCTAAAATACGCGGACTTAAGGACTGAGCAGAAGGTGTTTCTGTACTCCACTCAAATTTATTAATCAGGTCAAGCAAATCATCATCGCTGGAAGTCGTTATGAAATTCCGAAAAATATTCCAGGTGGTGTCAGGTAATTTATCAGGCTTTTTGTCCCTACTTAAAATGTTACGAATACCAGTTAAAGCATCATCTTGTGAGATTGCTTGCAAACTCCCTCGACGAATTTGCTCCCAAACAAAAATACCTTCCTTTCTTTTGAGCGTTTCTGGCAAAGGTCGCTCCACTGTCACAGAAGCCGTCGTAGTATACAAAAAACGCAGGTTAATTCCAGAATTATTGTGACGATGTTCAACAAAGTTAGCGATCGCAGCAACAGCACTCCACAGTGTAATAGAATTCGTATAATTTTTAACCTGTTCCAGTAACCTTTGTTCGTCTCCCACTAATGAGCGTGATATTACATCAATATCTTCTCCACATTCTAGTTGTAAATATTCATCTGGCTGTAAATTTAGCCATCTCTCGATAGTCAAATCAACTTGATATACATATCCTCGAATAGTGTCCGAAGCATCGTTGTTACGGCGCGGAATAAATGTAGTCATTGTTGATATTAAATTTATAGTTTATATAAATACATCATCAAACCGATTACAGCATTTCTCAAAGCAAAGGCGCACGGCTGGAGGAGTTGTCTCTCAATAATACCCGGTTTAGCCCTTTTTGGGTATTACAAACGATATTTTAAGAGTTTCAGCTTTATTTATTTCGTTACCCAAGTCGTATTGAATAGTCTCTTTCATAAAGGGTGAGTCTGACATAAAAGCTATGATGAAATATTATTATATCCTTTTTTAAATCTTATTATGTTTAAGTCTCATTTAAAATGACATTATATCTATCAATTCTTGAAACCAACATTTAGGCAAGATTGAAAGTAAAGCAGCGATAATCTTAGACTGCGATTTAATTGGCATTTTATCTAAAAAACACTGCCAATCAACATCATCTAAATGTTTATCTATTGCAAACACTTTTTTAACTATTTCCTGATGAGATTTCGTCTCCAAATATTGCAGATTAAAATCTATATCTGTCATTTCCAATTCCTCTTTTAAAACATCGCTTATATCATCCAAATTATTCCTTTTGCTACTATTACTATTTAATAGAAAAAGGAATATTTTCAACCATTGTTTCCAACCTCCACCAAACTCAGTTGCTAACTTGGAAACATAACCCTGACTCATACCAGAAACTGCTGCTACAACTGGTTGAGTAATTTTTTGTCCCTGCAACCAAAGTTCTTTAACTGCGGTTTGAATTTTCCACCAAGATTTCTCATCCTTACAACCAGCTTCAATCGTAATTTCTGCTGCTTGTATACATTTGACTTCATATTCTAAAAAGCTTAAATCGTAATCAGCACAGAAGTAAAAATAAAGTTCTGATTCTGGGCGATTATTTACTCTTAATCTGCCGATAGCTTGGATAATTTCAGATTGTGTAACCCAGTCAATAAAATTTTGTAACTCTTGATTTATTTCTGAGTGTTCTAACGAGTTATTATTACTGTTAGTATTTATTTCCAAATCATCTAACTGATAGTCACTTTTGTTATGACTGGATTTTAAAGTTAGATATAATGTTTCTAAATGACCAATATTCTGATAGGGAATTCCAAAAGTCGCTAAAGCTATAATTTCCTGGAAATCGTTAGAACCACGACTATCTCTAAACCAACCACCATCTTTATTTTCACAGCATTTTACAAAGTCAATAAATTTGATGTTACTGTGACGAGATAATAATTCTTGTCGCAATAAGCTGACTCTTTCTTGACAGTAGGAAGAACGATTTTTAGAAACTTGTCCTAATCCGCTGATTTGGATAATTTGTAAATTGTTGGTTTTAGTTATTTCTTGCTCTACAGTTAAAATTTCTTGTGGGTTAATATCAAACCACCAAGCTATGTACTCAGGTTTGGTGGTAGCGTCTAAGTAAACATTCCATTTTGTTGATTGACTAATCGCACTATGACGGGAGTTACGAGTTGTAATATTTAGCTTTCCATATTCAATGCGAATTGTACCAGGAATCTGTTTACCCCAAACTTGTAAAAACGGTATAAACCAGTTAACTATTATCTCTACTTGAATTTTCTCCACTAATTCAGAGATGGGATTACCAAACTGTTTTCGCATCTTCTTTGGTAAATCACTTAAATCTATTCCATACTTGCTGGTGGAGTTAAAGATTGGTAATAAATCTGGTTGTAAAACTTCTATCGCTTTTGTGATAATTGCATCTAAATTTTCCGGTGGTTTACCCAACATTCTTCGGACATCAGCATCATTCCAACCGTAGTAAGGTTGTTGAATATCTCCTGTTATACATTGTCTTAAAACTGCCCACATTGCTTGTAATTGCAGACTGATTTCAGGAGAATTAGTCATTAACTCTGCTATTACTCGGTCAATGTCCCGTAAATTGGCAGTGATAGTATTAACTGGTTGTACTGTTTGCATAACTTCATCCCAGAAAATACCGCTAGTTGACCAGTCGAAATCTTCTGGTTGGGGTGCGCTATCAGGATGACAACGAATGCGATCGCTCTTGAAAGTCTCTTTTCTCAGATACCGATGTCCAAAACCTGCTCCAGCAACACCACGACAAGCTTCTAGTAAGTGACAAGTAGCGCAAATAGGATTTTCTGCACCTTCAATAGATTCTAAATTCTTGCTACGTAAAACATTAAAAATTTGACTACGATGACAATTACCTTTTGTATCTGGTGTTTCTCCCTGTTTAGGCCATCTTAGGTAACGTTTACCGTTTGGGGTAGTATCCCAAACCATACCTGAATTACGTACATCCAGATATTCATAATTGCGCTCAATGGTTTCTGTACTGACATTGCGAGCATGACTGGTAAAATACCATAACTTTTCTACTCCCAATGCTTTTGGTAAAGCTGTTCCTGCATCATGGCTTTTAAATGTACCAGTGGGACTTTTATCTAAAATGTGTTTCCAACCGGCTGCAATAGCTTCAGCGTACACTTGCAAACGCTGGCCTTTTTTGAAGATGATTTTCGGTGGTTGTTTTAAAGTGCCGTATTTGGGGAACTTTCCAGGTTTGTACTCAATCACCTTGCATGGTGCAATGGGTGAGGATAAACTTTGCCCATCTTCCGAAAACAGTTGTTTATTATCAGGTTGTGATATTGGGTTCGATTGATTTTTGATAACTCCCTCATGGGAAAGTAGCTGTCTTTCCTCTTGTGGTATTAAGTCTGGTTGATTCTTGATAACTTCCCCATCTGTGGAAAGTTCTGTTTTTCCATCTTCCCTATATTCTGTTCCCCTATTTGTGGTTCTGCTAAAACCATCATGATCAACATTTAACCGACCGGATGAGACAGAAAAATCACCCTTGACAACACCATCACCTTGTGAAACTGCGTCAAACCTCTCAACCTTATCTTTTTTCTCTCCGTGTTCTCTGTGTCTCTGTGGTTCGTTTAACCCACCGAATACTCCCGAATTTTGTTGACCAAAACCTTTCTTGGGACGATAACGCTCCATCATTCGCCCAAACCACAGCTTGAGTTTGTAGAGCATTCCCCATTCTCGGTCTATTTGAGCTAGGGATTTTTGTACTTGTTCTGAACATCCAGCAAAAAACTCTTCTGGTGTTATGGTTGCGCTGACCGTTTGCGGAGCGTTTTCAAGAGAAAGCATCGTTTCATTATGCCAACTCACCACCACCTGATATCCACCTTTACGGCAGTATTCAACGCCTTTTGCATATTGGTGAATTAAATCTATGTTGTCTGTAGAGTTGGTAGCGGGTTTTAGGGTAATCAACTTATCCTGCACCAACTGGAATGAACCTTGTTTGAGTAGTTTTCTGATTTGCTGATGGATATGATGGCGATTCAGGTAAGCAGCAGTGCTAATTAGTTTAATCTCATCTTGCCGACCTACGGCCAGTAATTCGTCAATGTCTAATTGCTCTTTGGTTTCCAGTTGTCCCCAGTCACCCACAGATAGAGAATATCTCCATTTACGGCACTGTTGCAGAGTATCTTCATTAGCTTGAGCAATGTGGGGATTGAGTATTGCACCAGCATCAGGCATCAGCCGAATTTCTTGGGGACGCAACCGCTTGAGGTAATCTTTGAGGGTTTGTTGACCATAGCGTGCGGCAACTGCTGTACCAATGACGGCAATATCAGTTTGCCCAGAACGCCACAAAAACACGGCGGTGAGTAGAGATTTGAGTGCGCCTTCGCAGAGAATTACTACTTTCACCTTTTTGGCGTTTGGATGTTTCCAGCAAAACAAAGGTAGTTCGCCATTTGGTAATTGGGGTCCGCTTCCTCCTTGGTAGGAACTACTCAACCAAATGTATTTGGGTTGAGTTCGTAGGGTGGCAATTTGAAAGCCTGTGATTTGAAAATTGGGGTCAAGGGCTGCGATCGCAATTCCTTCTCTCCCCAATAGTTTACCTTCAGGTGAAATACCTGTAAGAGCCGACGTTACACCCGCAGGGGAATAAGCTCCAGGTTCCCAGCTTCTCACCCAGCCTAAGTCTTTGAGCCAGTTAATCTCTTGAGTAGTCAACTGTCGTTGTTCTTGGAGATGGGAGAAATGTTGAGTACCCAAACTACTCACTGTGGAGTTTAAAAGTAATCGGTTTTGGCGATCGCGCTCCTCAATACTCAACACTTTGTTTGTTTGTCTACTGTCAGCCCGTTTCTGAGGCGAATACAGAGGCTTATCCTGGTTTTGGGCATTTTGGTCATCTAGAACAAATAAACCGCCCATATCGTTACGTAGGGGCTTGATAAAGCGATAACCAACCGGGGTATCATGTTGGCTGAAACTCCGTAGGCACTCAATTAGATTATCTGGGCGAATAGCGCAACCGTGATGGTTGCCACAGACAGGACAAGGATTGCGTTTGTTGGTGTATTGACGTTTCATGGCAGCGCACTCAAAACCAGGTGAGTAGTCCCCGCAGGGCTGGAATAGATGTTCTAACTAGCATACAACCCGGTTTTGAGTAGTTTTTTTTCCGCCTTATCTATATAATGTGCAAGTTTTAGGTGATTTGGGTAGTTAGGGGGTTAAAGCTTTATTGGATAAGGGTTTCATAAAAATCAATTATCACAAGGGGGGGAGTTAATTATCACAACGGGGGGAGATAATGAGTAGTCGAAAATTGCCCTTTTATATTGTCAATAAGGGTGAGTAGTTTTTATCTTTGAACGTAATATCAATATTTGTGAGCTTTAATATTGTCAATAAGCTGGATGTTTATCACAAGTGGGGGGATTTAGCGATCGCTCCTTATGGTGCTGTTGGTGATAGTTCCTTGAGGGGGAGATATTGAGTAGTGAAAAATTGCTCCTTATTTATTCTCAATAAGGGTGAGTAGTTATTATTCTTGAACGTAATATCAGGGTTTAAGGCTTTTGGATTGTCAATAAGTGAGATGTTTATTACAAGTGGGGGATGTGGTGAGTGTTTTGGGGATGATGGGGTAGATCATTTACCATTGGTCATCGCTACTCTTATTGACAGTGATCGCATAAACTTTTACAAAATGATTTTAGTTTTATCTCGTGTAGAGGCGCAAAAAGGACAAAAAATATAAATTTTACGGTTTATTGTTCATGAAATGCTAAATTAATGTCATGAATTTTCAATCTATTTTTCACGTTCTGAAATTATTTTTTATAAAATATATGTACTACGATTATGTTTCTCAAGGGTAACTATGACTATCCAGTTTCGGTTTCACCCAGAAAAAGCTGTAGAAGCAGCAGCTATACTTTTAAAGCTGCATGGTAAGCCTATCAAGTATTTAGCTTTACTAAAAATGCTGTATATAGCTGACCGTATTGCATTACAACGCATTGAGCAGCCAATTACAGGTGATCATTATGTATCAATGAAATATGGTCCTGTCCTTAGTGGTGTTTATGATCTAATTAAGGGTCAACCTGTTGATGATGCTTTACCTCTTTGGTCTGAGTATATTTCTCCTCGCAATACAAATTTTGTTGAGTTGATAAAAGACCCAGGAGATGATGAGATGTGTGAAGAAGAGGAAGAGATTCTTCAAGAGGTATATCAAACTTTTGGACATCTTGACCCATTTCATGTTGCTGAATGGACTCATGATTTACCAGAATGGAAAGGTTCTCATAATTATTCTATTCCCATTTCAGTAGAAGAAATTCTTAGAAAAGTTGGTAAAAGTGAGGAAGAAATAGAAGAGATTAGACAAATAGCAGTTCGGGAAGCATATTTAGATGAGGTGCTAAATGGGTAGCATTATCATTAATTTGGGAGATGTATTTTTGATAGATACACCTCCTAAAGACAAGCATTTTTATGTTGTAATTGCAAAAACTTCTGGTGACAAATATTTATTTGTTAATTTAACTGACAAGAAAAATATAACTGATCATTCGTGTGTCCTAGTACCTAACCCAAGCTTACCAAATTTTATAGTCAAAGAATCTGTTATAGCTTATAATTTTGCTCGTGAATGGAATGCAACTGAGCTTAGTCAATGGATAACTTCTGGTAGTCCTATTCCTAAAAGTTCTTTTTCACCAGATGTTTTGTTACAAATTCAGCAAGGAGGATTAATTTCCAGGCGGTTGGCAAAAAAATATAAAACTATACTGCAAAAACTTCTGGGTATTCTTTAAATTGAATTATATTGAATTATTTAGTTTAATTAGAAATTTTATTGAGTCTATCATAGACTTCTTTTACAAACCAATACACTACTTCTTTTATTTTAGTATAATCCTTAGAATTGTATAATTTTTTAGCAGAATCTTTCAATGCATCTATTTGTGAAGGGAGATTTGGACTACCATGAGCATCTAAATTTCTTAAATTATGAATATTTTTAATTAAGTAGAATTTTTCCCTAAGATGTGAACTATTCATAAAATTTGGTTTCAAAATTTCAAAAAATATCTCCACAGAGGTATTAAAATTACGTCTACGAATTTCTTCGATATATTCCCAAGATATATATTTGTCATCTACAGGTTTAAAATGTTTCGATTCTATATTACTATTATTTAGGTTTAGAAAAATTTCTGTAATTTCCCATCCCTTGTTACTATAAAAAGTTTTTACTCGCTGATAAGCTTCTAAAAATGTTTTATTATTTTCATTAAGACATTTATATTCTACGTCAAAAATAACTTCTATGGCAGATTCTAAAGTTTTATTAGCAGATAAACAAAAATTTTCAATATTTTCTTTATGTCTGCACTCTGCCATAGACTTATTATGTTTTTCTAAATCTTTTAAAAATAATGGATATTTAGCAGGGTCAATATATGAATAATCAATATAATATTCACGTGGTATTTCTTTTTTAGGTTTTTGTAAACTGTCTTGATGATTGTTTTCTAAATCAGTCTCAAGTATTTTATGGCTTAAAGATGGTTGACTGGATGAATTAGTAATTTGCTTAGATATTTGCTCAAAGCTAATACATAAATTCTCACTTAATGAATTAAACTGTTGACTAATATCGTTAGATAATTTATCAATACTGATTTTTAGTTCTTGAACTTCTTGTTTTAAATCGTGTTCCATATCATATTTAGTCATTGTATATTTCAAATTCTAGTTAAACCGATTTAATTAATTGCTGATAAATATTAAAGTATTTTTGATATACAGGGTCATTTTTACCCTTAACCATACCAAGAAACTCTATCTTTCCTCGAATAACTTTCTTAAATTTTAGTTGGTCTTTTTTGCCCTCAACTATACCTAAAAATTCTATCTTTTCTCGAATAACTGGCTTGAACTCTAGTTTTTCATTGTTTATTAATCTACTTTTAGATTCATATTTTATTGAATACTCTTTTGCAGCAGCTTCGAGTCCAAACTTAGACCAAGCGTGAAGCATAGCACGAATTTGACGAACATAGTTACGGTCAACATTAGGAAAAACATTAGTTGTTAAACCCGTAACTTCTTGATGATTTCCCCTCGTTTGTAATCTAACTTTATTATCATTTAATTCAAATCCATTTTGTTTAATAATCTTGAATAGAGTATCGCCAATAATTAATTTCTCTTGATCTTCTTCGTTAACTATATATGCCAAATCTTTAGATAATTTAGACAAGCTTGTCGAAAAAGTAATATCATCTGCATATCTTGTATAAGTAGCTTTACACTCTTTAGCTAATCTTTGTAATTGACCATCCATCTTGGCACAAATCATATTAGTAATAATTGGTGAAGTTGGTGCGCCTTGAGGTAACTCATGATTATAACAACAAATTTGTGCTAAAACTGTTGCCACATCTGGATGTAAGCCATAAGGAGTAGCCATGAACATACCCCTGACTCGACCAAAATTAACTGAAGGAAAAAAATCTTTTAAATCAATGTTGAGAACATAGCGTTTTTTTACATGATTTTGAGCATTAGTTACAACATTTCTACTGCTTACGAAACCATGCACTGATGGCTTTGTTTCGTATACAGCTTGTAAAACTTGATTAAGTTTCCTTTGAATAATTTTAAGTGCTGTTATCGGGGTTGATATTTGACGAATACCACCAGATTTTTTAGGAATATCGAATATTTTATAACGCTTTTCAGGCTTAACAACATATATGTGATAAATCAGATTAGAATAACAAACTTCTAAAAGGTCAGCTATATCCGTTGGTTTTTTGAGAGAGTAAAATTTCTCTTTTAAGGCTTCGGGAGTTTCTGTTAAAAATAACTTGGAGTTTTTTTGCACTTTGTCTTGAATAGATAGTTAAAAAAATATCACTTGCAGGTGTATTCTCGCTTAATCGAAGAAGGAAAAAGAATTAAACACTAGGTTAAAGCTAACCGTTCAATACACCGTCGCAGGATCAACAACGGAAATCAATACTTATTCCTGCAAGTGATTTATATAACTAGCATTTTAAACTGCCTTGAATGGGCGATTTAAAACAACCTAAGTTTATTATACAGGTAAACATAAGTTATTTAGCTTAAATTACATAATTATTGTGTTTTTTCTAAAATTATTGATCTGTCATTACCAAAGAACGAGCGTTTGGAACGCAGTACCAGAAAAGGTCAAATTTCAACCCAATACACCTTGACACAAAATACCTAAAATCTTGTTTAATTCCTTAATATAATAATTATTCAAATCAATAAATATATCAGTCCCTTCCAACTTCAAGAACTTCCATATATCTCCTGTTGTCACAGCCCCATAAATAGTTTTAATTTCATTACCTTCCTGTTCATTAAACAATTGTGCTGCTAACATTGCTGCTGCACATTGACCCAAACCACCTTTAATATTTTCATTTTTAGCTTCTACAATAATTAGCACAGGAGCATTAATTGTTAACTGTTCTCTAGAACGACTGATAACAAAATCACAATAACCATTTAAACCTTTCTCAACATCAACATTAAAATCTGTACCAGAAAATAAACTAATTTGATAATTAGCTTTACGCCTTACTTCTAATAAAATTGGCGTAATAATCATTTCTGAGCGTGCTTTTTTCGTATTTATTGCTAACGCGAGTTCCGTAGTTTCTTCCAAAGTGCTGGTTAACTTTTCACTGAGTTCTATAGGTTCTACAGCAGCAAATAAATCAATTTCTTCCTTAATTATAATATGAAAATTATTCCTAAACTTAGTTAAGCTAAAATCGCTATAAGCCATTGCTATTACCTCATGATTTTCAATAGCTTATCCAAAATTTAAAACCTCTTTAATTATAGCAGTATACTTTTCAGGAATAGGTGCATCCGAGTATTAAAAGCGATGAATTGTGAATCTTGAAATAAATTTTAGGTTCAAAGCTAAAACCTGTTAAAACAGGTTATAATCTAATAGATGTTATAGAGGTTATTATGTCTAACCTATCCTTAGAACACAATCAACTTAAACAGACCCTTAAAGAAGCAATAATAGAGATTTTTTCTGAAAATAAAGAAGAATTTTCAGCTATACTTACAGAAATAATTAAAGATATTGCTTTATCAAAAGCTTTTGAACAAAGAGAATTAACAGATAGAGAAACGATAGAAGATCCATTATTAAATGTTATTGGTATTATTTCAGGAGAACCAATATCAACAGATAATCTTGATGAAGAACTATATAATTTGGGTAATCATAATGAAATATAAGTCTATTTTCATTGATACTTGGGGATGGTTAGCTTTAGGACATCGTAGAGATAATTATCATCAATCCGTCAAAGAACTTTACTATCAATTAAAACAACAAAAGACTTTGATATATACCAGTGATTATGTTTTAGATGAATTAATTTCTTTATTATTTAAAAGAGAAAACTTTCAAGAGGCTACAACTTTTATTGAAGGTATCATGCAATCTGCCGAATTAGGCAATTTGCAAATTGAACAGATGACAACTGATAAATTTAAACTAGCTTATGAATTAAGAAAAAAATTAAACGATAAACCTTATATATCATTTACAGATTTAACTTCTATGATAATTATGGAACAATTAAAAATTCAATATATCCTGACTCAAGATGATCATTTTCTACAATGTGGCATGGGATTTATTAAAGTTTTGTAATAAATGGAAATGCAATTTTTGAAAATATTTTGTTTATCCTGAAATTATCTTCACCAATTAAATCAATAATTTAAAATCTCTTTAATTATAGCAGTATACTTTTCAGGAATAGGTGCATCTTTACCCTTAGTCTCAATATCCCTGACCCAGCTTTGACTCATACCTACAGCATTAGCAAAGTCTCTTTGACTTATTTTTTTAGCTGTTCTCATTTCTTTAACCAGACTGCCATTTATTTCCTTGATAACAGGTATATCCCTAACTGTTACTTTACCATTCCTTACCCCCGAAGTTTCAGCTACGCCAGAATTATTTATGACAACATCAACCGGATTTTGTATTTTTACACCAATTTTATTAGATTTTGTGTGAAATTGTGTATTTTTTTGATTTTTCACTAATTTCTTATTATTTATCTGTGAAGAAGGTAACTTAAAACTTAACTTAGCAGGTAATAAAATATTTTGAATATAATTATCTGGTAACTTCTTCTTTCCCAGTAACTTTTGATTTCTTTCTTGAGGTGATAAATGAGCTAGTTCTTCTGGTATTGCCCACAAAGGTCTTAACCACATTGGGTAGGTTATATCATCAAACTCAATCGTCATATTAACTTTATCTTTTAATAGCAGAAAAGCTTCTTCTAAATCTTCTCTCAATCGCCAACCATACCGATAATCACTGACTGCTTTTTCAATTTGAGAATCTGGTAAGATATTACTCAATAAATTATGAATTGTGTAAGTACCATTTTTATGAGCGCGATTATTTTGAATAATATATAAAGCAAGTTCAAAAGCTAGTTTATGTTTATGTGCATCTAAATCAAAGACTTGCTTAGGCATAAACCCACATTGATAGAGGGCAGTTTTTGATTTTTCTCCTTCAGCATTGAGAAAATTATAAGTCCAAAGTCCAGGCTGTACACGAATTATCACCTCTAATAAATCTTCTGGTTCTTGAAATAAATTCGGTTGACTATATTCCTGTACACTTACTATCCACAGTAAGCAGCGTTCTTTAATACAAAGATTTAAATCGCCTTCGTACCATTGAATTACCGCTCCTAAAGTACCAACTACCATAGCCAAATCTGCTATAGCTTTGAGTTTTTGTGATTTACTGAGTTTTTTACTTTTATATATTTGCAGTGTCTTAATTAGTTCTGAACCACGCAGGATAAAAGGCTGTTTCCAAGGTTCTTTTTGTTGTGTGGCATAAGTAGCAAATACTGCGTGTAATCTAGCAGCCATTACACCGTACTTTTCCAGAATTTGATGTTCCGCACCATCCAAGATATATTGTGGTTGATGTGCTTGTTGGTGAAGTATGTAGAACTCGATATAACGACCTTTACCAAATTCTTTTGAGAAGTAAAGCTTGCCATCACTATATTTATTCCAATCAGGTTGTTTAAGGTATGCTTGGGTAGCACTAATAATTGGCGCACCTGTTGCTGTCATCTCGTAGTTATTGTTTATAAATAGTGGTTGTTCTGTGAAAGGAAGGTTTTTAGCTTTCCTAAATCGTTTAGTAGCTTTTGGTGTCTGCGGTATTTGTAGACCAGCGATTCCTAGTTGGCAGCCTGATAATTCAGGTTTGGGATGCCTCTTACTATTGTCTCCTATTGATACCAAAACTGTCCTCCCCCAAATTACCAAATGTTGACCTGATTAGAAGTTGCATTTCACTGCCAATACTGATAAAACTTAGGCGTGAATATGATAGATGTATAGGTTTACAATAAAAACCCATATACCTTTGAAATTTGTATTAATGAATTGCTAGATTTATAAGAGTGGCAACTTACAATACCTTCGCCAATTTGCCAAATATAAATCCCAAGGCCAATAAAATCGTAACGATATCAATAGGGTTTCAGGATTTTGGCGAAAGTATTGAACTTAACTACCCAGTTTCAACAAAGGATCTTTTTGTATTAATCCTGATTAAGCTATGACTACGCCAAGCAATTTGCAGCAGATTTCAGCAGTCAGCAGTAAAACCCTTTAGGTGCAAGGCTTTGTGATTAAAATTTATACCTCATTGACCTGCAATATGCTGTATTAGAAGTTTTTATCTTTATTGCCAGTTCTATCTACCCCAAATAGTTTCTTTTGGCTTAAAATTCCTGAATATCAGGCAACTTCTGAAACTGTAATGTCTATAAAATTTTGGTGAATATCTCGATTTTGAGGAGCATTCTTCTTGGAAATTGCCTCTTCCACAAGTTTTGCTACCCATTCCATCACTGCTAAATCTGACTTTTTAGCAGCATCTTGTATTAATGGTTGTAGGTGTGCTGGCAGTTGTAAAGTGAGGTTAAAAGTTTCTCGTAACGGGACTAAATTATTTCTGACTTCAGATGATTCTCCAAAGCGATAAGTCCAGTATTCACATTCTGCACCTCTTTGGTTGCCGTCTTTCTCAACAAAACTTAACTTACCCAGGCGATCGCAATAAAAACTTTGGTGATCATCTTTTATCAACTCTTGACTAGAATGACGGCAATTCCAGCAACTACGGTTAGAATTATCAGTTGATTGGTGTTGTTGTTCAAAAGAATGCTTTTCCCTAGATTTATTTGCTGAGTTCTCTCGGTGGTACTCTCTTGCTATTTGGGCAACGTGAGCAGCTGTGACTTTACTATTGGGGGCTGTAGAAACTGCTTTAGCCCAAGCTTCGCGTTGTTTTTCTGGCGGTAAGGTTGCTAAAGGTCTGACTTGGCGCTCATTGGCTGGCAAAATTTGTGCGCCATGGCGCACATTTTCATAAACCAAAGCTGCATCAATCAACTGGTAAGCTGAACGTCGGGACATTTCCCAGCGATTCAGGCAATATTCCTCAAAGGTTTTATAATCTTGTCGATAAAACCGTTTATCTCGAATTTGACCTAAAGACTGCCCTATTTCCCAAAAAGCTTTTAAACCGTTTTCTATTTTGCACTCTAACCTGCCCAGTTCGGCGTTTTCAGCCTCATTTAGCTGATTTTCCATGTTCGATAGCTTTTGACAATCAGCCTGATTTTCTTCAGAGTTAGTCTGTAACCCTATTAGATCACTATCTTGGGCAAAAGTAAGATTTTGTGTATTCAAAAAGACGGTAGAATTAGAGGATGACCTTATTCGGTTCTCTCCTTCATTAACAGAAGCTCGATTGAAGTCTGTCATATACGTCATAACTTTGCTTTGGGAGTGATGACACCTTGTTTGTTGACGGATGCTTTTTAAAGTACATTTTGTAACATTGCACCTCGCCATATTAATAATGCTTGCATACTGCAATATACATTGCACGATTCTTTATTATTTTTTAATAATTCATTTCTTTTATGAAGCAGAATTTTTTATTAAATTGTGGTATGTAGTATTTTGATTAAGTTCCCCAAACTCTTGTAAATAGAAGAGGTTTCGTTTTAAATTAGTTAAATAAAATAAATGATCAATATCCACGAGGTTCGAGCCTAGCTGTACTCTTGTGCAGGGGTAAGTATAAAATGGAAACAACAGTAAATTAGTTTACTGGTCAAAAAGTAAGAAGTAACTTTTATAACTGGTTTTACCAGAGTTTTAACTATGCAGGAACGCCAAAAACGATTAGCTCAGTTAATTGAACAGCTATTGCAAGAACGCTGGACTCAAACAACTTTATCTGAAGCCATTGGTGTTGATTTTACAACTGTATACAGATGGTTAAAGGGTAAAGCTATTCCCGAAACCGATTCTAAAAATTTTCTGCGTTTGGCCAAATTGAGTGGTGGTAACAGTGAATTGCTGCAACTGTATTTGGACGGCAAAATATCTCTATCAATCTATCGGCAAAGTTTGGAAAGTAATTCATTGATTAACACCAGAAACAGTAAAAAACGTCCTTCAGAAGAGATTAAACAGGAACTTTTAGCACAAATTTCCATGCTCGACTCAGCAGATATTGCAGAGGTAATTACTACAAGTGTAACATTTTTAAAACAGCGGGCATGAATGCTTGTAATTAGTACAAACATTAGTATAACTCGCGATTATAATCGCTCTAGTACCGAAAGATATAAAAAAGAGATATAAAAATATATATAAATTCGATACTGGGGTATACTTAAACGATGAATTAGTTTTGGCTGCCGAGTAAAAAAATATGGCTCTTCGGTAGGTGTTATGCTGAATTTTTAATTAAAATTCGGAACTTTCCTTTATAATCAAGGCTTACAGGCATTTTTATACTAAATTTTATAAACAAGCCCAAAACGTGAATAATAATGACTGTTGTTCTCGTCCAGTAAGGGTTTTAGTCCTATTTTTAGAGGTATTTAGCATAATAAGTAGGGTTTGCTTAATAAGTACCGTAATGTACATTAATATAAATAAAATGGCTCAAAGCTAATTTTGATAAGGACAAGTCGTTAATTAAAGTAAAAGCATTGCCAGTTCTAAGTTTAAGGTAATTTTGATCCTAGTTTTTTACAAGTTTCTATTGATGTTAATTAAATTGAGTTTGCATAGATAAAATGCTTATTCATCTATACTTTCACTCTAATTCATATATAGGGCTTGCTGAGTAAAGCTATAACCGCTTCTCAATAAGGGTTTTGGGGATTTTGAGAACAAAAAAGTGCAAGGATATGGCATTTAGAGCCTCAAAATCCTTGCATTTTTATGGAAAATCAGGGGGTGAATTTGGAAAACAATCTGCCAAACCACCATTTTTCGCACTGTGTGGCATCTAGGTTCGCTTTGGGTACTTATTCAGCAAACCCTATATATTTTAATACTCTAAACATTATGTATTTGTACACAATATATAAGACTAGTTGTTTTAAGTGTGATTCAGATCACTGTTGAAAATAAATTATTGAATAATTATTAGAAGATTAAATTTGCCATCTCCTAAACTGGCAAATATAGCGGTTCTCATTTGGATGCAAGATATGGTAGGGACATGGCATAAATAAGATTTCTGTTTACTTTCGATGTTATGCCGCTGCTTCAATTTTGTATTGTATCCAATTGAACTCCGTCATCAGTTACCATTTTTCAAGATCATCACTAATAATTTTGAAAAATCAGATAATCCAACCTAAATAGGAGGTAAATCAGATGATCAAAACAGTTATTATCGATGACCATGATCTGACTCGGTATGGTATTAGAATGTTACTCTCGGAAGAGGAGAGTATCGAGATTTGTGCGGAAGCCGAAACAGCATTAGAAGGACTAAAACTAATAGAAACTCATGCTCCACACATAGCTCTTGTTAATCTGCATCTCCCAGATGATAGTGGTCTTGAAGTTGTAAAACAGATTAAACAAGTATCACCAATCACTAAAATAGTGATATTCAATGCTCAATCTACGGAAATCTTTGTCAAAGAAGCTTTTGCAGCAGGGGCAGATTCATATTGTACGAGGATGATAGCTAAAGAAAAGTTAGCAGAAGCTATTTATGTGACACACAAAGGAGAAAATTGGTTAGATTCTGCGATCGCTAAAATATTAATTCAAAATTTGCAACCTCAACCAGTAGTCGTTACTCCCAGTCTGAAAATAAAACGAGTTTGTCGGCAATATTCGCTTAGTTCTAGGGAATTAGAGATTTTGCAAATGATTGCTATTGGTGATAGAAACAATCAAATCGCCAACAAACTTTTTTTGAGTGTAGGTACTGTGAGGTCTCATGTCCATCGTATTCTAACTAAACTCGATTGTCAAAACCGCGCTCAAGCTGCTACTAAAGCAATTGTAGAGGGACTGATAGATAGTGCTGAAATGGATCAAATCAGTTTAACGGCTTGATTTTGATTTTTGATTTAATTGATCTAGATAACGTTGTCGCTCGTCATTATTCACAACCCAAATCATACATCTGCCTTTCAATTGAGCTTTTTTGGCTCGACAAACACTCAGGTCAAAATCGTTCCATTTCATAATTTGACGAGCAAATTCTCCGTCTTTTGACTTAGCCCAATTCAAAGTTTCTTGTTCTTCTACAGTCAAGCGAACTGGTTCTGTTAACCCTCTACCTCTCCAAATAAAAAATATATTACCAGCCAGCACAACAACACCAAACACACCAGATAATACCAGGGCAGTGGCTATTAAAGGACTAAAGACGGGTCTAGATTTTTTTTGCTCAGTTTTACTCAACAAGGTTGATGCTGCTTTAGCGATAGCACTTTTTTGTTGAACAATGGCTACACTTGATGCTTTATCAAGTTTGTCATCTATTTCTGTTGTCCAACCCTCGACTACAGTATTAAGTTTACCGGGAATGTCTTCCATTAAGACCTCAAATTTACCCAGGGAACTTAATACCAAAAACAATGGGTCTTTAGGATTGATACCAGAACGTCTCACTACATCGAGAACTTTTTGTTTAAAATGATCTGATTGTCCTGCTAATGTTGTATCTAAAGAAGCTTCTACAGAGGTGTTCATAAGTTGATGTGCCTTTTTTATGTTTCTTGATAGAGATGATATAGTAATCAAACCTGATTCCTATATGTCAGTTTTTTATTGTGCTGAAATAGACAGGTCTATTACATATTGGTTATTTAGCAATTCTCTATCAGTCAAAAATTTTAGTCCAGATGTTTGTGTAATTAATTTTGTCCGATTACTTATATGCAGCTTCATATTAATTGGGTAGAAATCCTAAAATTGTTCTAAATTATAATTTTTATACGCATAATCTTATTCCCGGTTATTTCTGATTTTGAATATTTACAACAAAGCTTAAAAATCGCTATTTAATTGATTTTGTAAATCCACTGTTGATGTAATGTTTAATAAACCCAATAATTCCCCAATATATTTATTATTCTTAATTTGCTCACTAAATTCTTCCATCCAATTAAAGACACGAGAACGGTTCATAGAATCTATTTCAGAGTTTTGGATACCATAGTTATAAGGTGAATCCAGAGATTCTAATAATTCATAAGTATCTTTCCATAACTTGCCCAAATATAACTCATTGTTTCCACTTGCTTGGATACGCTGTTGGATATCAGAACCATTATAGTAAGGAAATTCATCACCAAAATACAGATTTTTGATAATGATGTAGTCTGCTTTATTTCCATAACAATTAAAAAGCTCTTGTAGATAATCTGTACAATCTCTCCGATAAGAAATTGGATGCACAAAGGTGATACGATAACCTAATTGTGCAATTGCATCCCACAGCATTACTTCTTGTGCAAATTGTCGGAATTCTTCAAAACTTTGTCCGGGTAAATCACTCAAAGCTACTGGCACATCAGAAAAACTCTCTAAATCAATTAATAATTGGTCTGCACCACCTTGGGTTAAGGGCAATTGAGCAATAGGTAATAATAGCTGATAAGCATATAACTTATTGCGATTACCACTGTAATAAACTCTGAGATTTAGTTGTGATTCTAGATAAATCTCTATCAACAAACGTGCTGTTGTTGACTTACCTACTCTAGCATCACCAACTGTCATTACTAGTCGTTTAGGATTGGGGATAATTCCTGGATTATTTTGGCTATGCGGCTTGATCTGTGATGACTGCATTTTCTTTTATCCCCAATAATTCATTAGCATTCAATACGCTTTGCTCAAATTCTTTCAACCAAGCTGAAACACGAGATTTGATGACAATGTTGGCTTGTTTATCTTCTAAAACTTGACTAAAAGTTAAGTTCTTTTCATCAATATAGTCATAGGGTTTGAAAAATAAATCTGGCATTTTAATTTCTACCGCACCATCTGCCAAAAGTGTGGTGCGAGTATCGGAATTGTCATAGCGTTCAAACTTATCAGCTTCACCGTGGAACAGATTTTTTACAACTACATAATCAACGCGATCTCCACAGTATTTGTGAAGAATTCGTAATATATTCACTGAGTCTTTTACCCTAGATAGTACACTCACCATTGTGACTCTGTATCCTAAGCCTTTGACAGCATCAAATACACCCAAGTCTTTCTCAAAATTCTCAAAAAATAGACCTGACTGGGCTGGTAAATCTACTAATACCAGTGGGGGAAGTTCTTTTTCTAAGTCTATTAGTAAGTCATCTGCACCACCTCTTGTGAAAATATCAAGTAGCTTGACTCCAGGTTGTGCTGAGTCGTAGTGTCTATACAATTGGGCATTGCGATGATCTGAGTCATAAGCTAAATACTTTAACTGTTTGTTGATATATAAATGTAGCAATCCCCTTGCAAATGTAGATTTACCTACACCTCCTTTATCCCCTGTGATAATTACTATTCTTCCTGTTTGTTCAGTTGTTTCTAACTGTTGATTTTGTGTAGTTTCTTCACTTGCTGGTATCTGTTCATTTTCATTCACGGTGGGGTTCTTCCTTTTTCTAGTCATAAATTAAGCAATGATATGCTTCAATATTGAAGATATTCTGGTAATGAAAGAGATAAACTAGTTTTTATTTAAGTTACAGCAGTTTTCGATAGCGAAGCGCTCCGTAGGAATCAAACTCACCACAAAAATAAATCGCATAACGAAGTCTAGCACTGGGTTTAATTCTTTCTACCTGTGGCACGTTTGATGACAATTGGCTGTAAGTTACGATCAACTCCAGTTAATTTTCAAGTTTATGAAAGCGTCAGTTGTATTTTTACAGTTTATTTACTCATTGATAAACCATCATTTGATGTAAAATAGTAGGCTTTTTGATGTATTCTATTACGGTTGATTATTCCTAAATTCAATTTCCACTCCAATCAGCGATTAAGTGGAATGTGGGGATAAACTGGTTGAGTAGATGGGAGGCAATACTGTTCGCTTAACGAAATTTTCCATCTGAAACCCCCTTGTATAAAACCAATACCCCTTGAAAATGTTGTATTTGTGAAGGATATAGAGAACCTGTTAGCCTAGTTCGAGCGATAGCGTACTCTACGGGATCTTGCTACGCGGTAGCGTCTCGTATCCCTTACGGGACCGATAGCTTGCGTGGCGACGCAGGAGCCATAGGAATAGAGATAGTGCGACCTAGTAATCGCAGTTTCCGATGTTCATATTTTGTGCCAAAATATGTTTTAGTATTTAAATCTTGAATGTGTGATATAAATAACTAGTAGGTCATAAAATATTATTTGAATTATTCAAATTCCAGGAATTTGGCATAGGATATTTCTTGTAACCAAGCTTTCAAATTGCATTTGTAAAGCTTGAGCAGTTACTGGATCATTTAGTAGTACACCAGCTTCAATATTCCGTTCATGAGCCGCTTCCGTAAAATTAGCAGAAGTTACAAGTAGCCGCTCTTGATCCACTACAATACATTTTGCGTGTAAACAAGCTTTTGCATCCATGCCCACTATTAGCGATCGCGGATCGTGGAATACTTCAGGTAGTCTTTTTCCTGGCCAAATATCTTGGCGAAAAGTATTGGCAAACTCCCGCAACAAAGTAGATGTTGGAGTTTCACTGTTGTGTGGTCGGTTGACGTTGAGAAACATACGTACACTTAGTTCTGGATTAGTATCCATTGCCTGCGATAGAATCCTAAATAACTCTCGTCCTTTGTGTCCCTTATCAATAGCAAAGCTGGAAATCAAAACACTTGTTTTGGCAGTGCTAAACAACTCACGCACAACAACACTAGTATCGCGGCTTTGAGAACCAGAAATTTCTGGGCCAGTCCAAACCAAGTCAATGCGATCGCTCAGAGCTTGAGATGCAGTTCGTTCCTCTGCTAATAGTCGCAGTGTATAAGCGATATGCTCAGAATGTACACCTATGACATTGAGATGGTTGAGTTCATCAACAATGTCTCGATTTAAAGCCGCTGGGATGTAGTTAGCGACATTGGATATAGAAAAAGGCGGAGAAAGTCTGCCAGTTTCTAAAGCCGTTGCTAAATTAACAAGGGCTGGACGACTGAGGTTAAGAAAACTCTTCATCCTCCTTTGTCCTCAAAGAATTCTGCCCCTGTTCCTTCAACAGTGGCAACTACCAATGCTCTGTCAAGAAATTCATTACGCCGTTCGCAAGATGTTTCCGCAATCAGTAAACACCCATGACAAGCAGCACCATGTAAAAATCTATCTTCTTGTTCGGCATCTGGTTGATGTTGGGCGCAGACTGGATCGTTAGAACAAAGCCTCCCCATCTCCAGAGCAACTTCCAAATGGTATTCAATTCGGTTTCCTACTTCTACCAATCCCCCTAAAGTACCTTCAGAACCGGGAGAACCAGTATATAAAAGAATGCCATAACCTGAGTCGCCAGCATAAATACGCTCACGAATTGAACTAGCAGCATAACCACACTCCAAAGACACAGCAGCAATTAACAGGTGTGACAGAGAGTGCAACATAATGTAAGGCAATCCAGGAAACTTGGCTTTTTCTTGAGCAATACCTTTTTGTTGTCGCCAAATTTCAAAGCCCTTATTTAATTTCCGTCCCCGTTGTTTTACCGCATCTCGTTTGAGCCAATCTTCAATAGCTTCCTTGCGGAAAGCGATAAACACGCCTTCACCTTTGTTCTCAATTGCTGGCATCCAACTAGGCTCAATATCCAGAGCAGCCCGTCGGACTTGAATATCTAAATCGCCATCAATATCAGGCATAATTGCCTCAAAGCGAGTAAAGCCAATTTGGGCAATTACTTCTCGAAGTCGGTGTACTAAAATAATTCGCTCTATTCGAGATAACAATTCTGGTTTTAAGGTATCTAACTGCCGCGCCCGAGCATAAAAGTCACTATCAGGTATATCTTCCCCTACTTCAAAGGGACTAGATAGCAAAGTCTCGATTTCTACTTGCTTAATGCTCTTGTATTCCTTGCCTTCTCCACTCTGTCGGCGCTGGATTTCTGCCCATACAGCCTCATCACTAAATCCTGCCAAGGCAACAGCTACTTTTTGCTTTCTGCGTTCCTTTTTGACTTCATCACTACTTTCCGTATACTGAAGAAAATCTTCATAAACTGAATTAACGGCATTTTGTAAAGCTGCATTTGCGTCGGGTAAAGAAATAACGCTGAGAACCTGGGAAAAGTAAGCATTACTGGCAGAGCGAACCAACAGCCGATTATATTCTGGTTTTCCTGTAGCCTGAGAAAAGCAGAGTTCTTGGGCTTTGGGTCCAAGCCAAGGGCGATTTCCTTCACACTTGCCTAAGACCTTGCCATTGGGTACTGTGGCATCTGATAATTGACGACGAGCTTTGCAAGCTTCGCAGCGCACAAAGATATCAGCAAAATCATTACCTGAACCGCCCTCATCAAACCACAGTAGACCTCGGCATTTAGGTTGAGACTCTTCATGGACAAAACGATACCAATTTATATCGCTAATATGCCCATTCAGGCAAGCTTGCACAAAACGCATGGGTACAACTGGTACTTTCTTTTTGTCAGCATTAAGATATTTGCCACTTACCAAACTACCCCAAGGCAGTAAAGGGCGTGTCCGGTAAACTTTGCTATTGGGTGCTGCTTCATTTGATTTAGGCCAAGTTTCTTCGACTTGAGCAACAAACCAACTGGGGAAAGCGAAGGCTGTAATTCCAGTGCGAGACGCTTTGGGATCTTTCTCATCTACAGGTGGGGCATATAAGGCAATATCGTTAACCCCTAAAATTTCAGCAACTCGTTCCTCTAATCGTTCTTCATAAATGCGTTTTTTGTCGCCATGCCAGTGATTGAGTCCGCCGATTAGTATGGAATAATCGGGTAAATCTACCATTGCCCCTGGTCCAAAGGTAGATAATATTTGACTTTGGCGAATTTCTCCAGACGGAGGCCGCTTTTTGTTTGATTTACTCATTTTTCTTCCTCCTCTACCTCAAATCCATCAGGATTACGAACCCACAAATTAACTGTTGGCTCAACATCACGTAAACTGCGTTGAGCTTTAAATTTTCGCTCTTCTAGTGGTTTTTTTGCTAATTCCGGGTCAAGTGGGTCAAATAATAGGGGCGGTGCTTCCCCAACTTCACGCTGGTACTGGAGGCTCATTTTTTGACCAGCAATATGTTCCCAGGTATCTAGTAAATCTTGGACTCGTTTTCTGACTTTTTGACGTAGTTCCTCAAGTTCAGTATTGCTTTTATCTTTGTCGTGCATTTCTGCTCGTTTTGAGATTGTATCAACAACAAAATCCAAAGCTTGGCGGTGTTGAATAATATCACTGGCTCGGAGTGGTGCTGTCATCCCAAAATGTCCTAAACGGGCTAAAGCAACAGTAATGGCAGCAATACCTCGGTCAATGGCACGAGGAGAAAAGGGTGTAACGCTGGTTGCTTCTACTGCTCGGTAAAAAGTAGCGTGCCAAGCAAAGAAACGTTCATAATGTGAGCGATCGCGTGGTCTATGAACATTAAGTAATGTTACTACTAGCCCCGGTCTTTCTTCATCTCGTCCCACACGACTGGTAGCTTGAATGTATTCTGCCGCTGTTTTAGGTTGACCGAGAACTACCATTAAACCTAAGCGAGTGATATCCAGACCGACGGAAATCATATTGGTAGCTAACACCACGTCCACACGTTCTTTTTTGTCAAACGTGGCTTCTAAACGGCTTTTGGTATCTGCAACTTTGTTGGTGCTGACACGAGAGGTCAATTCTTCCGGTTCATCGTCAATTTTACGGTTAGCAAACAAACCCGAACTTTTACCAACTCGTTTACGTTGGCTGTAGCGAATCAGCCGAGAGTTGACTTCATCTTCGACAATGCGCCGACTACCACCCAGTTCGCGTAACGAATTAAAATATCCGAGCAATGTCATATAAGGGTCGGCTGGATTCTTGGGGTTTTTATCTCCACCTGCTGCTAACCATTCCTTCTGTGCTGCTCCCATCAATGCTAAATAAGTACGTAACAATACTACCTTGAGACTCCGCCCTTGGGCAGCAATTCCTACATAAGTACGAGCATTTTTCTCTTGGGCAGGAACTGTTTTCGCAAAAAATGAATCACGGCGGTCGGGTCCAGGTGGGGGAAAGACATCAACTTCATTTCGCCCAAATAATGCTTGAATTTGCTTGGTTGCCCGGCGCACTGTCGCAGTGGAAGCTACAATCTTGGGACGGACTTTGTGACCATTTATTTCTTGACTGCACAGGGCATCAATTGCAGTTTCGTAAAGCCCTACCATTGTTCCTAATGGACCAGAAATCAAATGCAGTTCATCTTGAATAATTAAATCTGGTGGTGGCAGATAACCCTCAATTGCTTTACCTCTACCCGGATGAACTGGACTGTAAAAGCCATCTTTGTCATGACGTTCTACCCGCCCAAATAAAGCCCCAGTTTCTCCTACCCAAGGGAGACTGGCGAATTTGTCTACTGTGGCAATAATAAAACATGGCAGTCGGCGATAAATCGGTTCATCTACTGCTAATACTGGTAAAGGGCGATCGCCTTTAAAATGACAACGACGATTGGCACAATTTATACGTAAGTCTATAGGTTGGTCAGTATTAGGCAGTAGCTGAAATGAATAGTGGCTGAATTTAGTTCCGCACCAAGGACAATCTTCTAAAGGAATGGGTGAAGGTTTACGATTGTTATTTAAGAAGGCAATGGTACGGGAACGGGCGCTGTTTTCATCATTGTCTCCTTTCTTACCCATTCGGTTAGGAGTTGCCGCTTGTCCTACCCACAATCCAATCTCAAATGGCCATGTTCCTAATTTCTCTATATTCTGTTCCCGTTCTAATTCTAGGGCGCAAATCATTGTCGCCGCCCGTCCCAGTTGGTCAAGGGTCAGCAGCCGCAATGTATAACGCATCAACACACTGAGTCCAGCCGATTTAATACCCGGATAACGCAGCCGTCGTAATACAAGTGTGAAAGCTGCCAGTCCTAAATAGGCTTCAGTTTTACCACCACCTGTAGGGAAAAACAGTAAATCTACCAGTTCCCGGTCTGAATGTTCGGGGTTAGCGATACCCACTAAGTTCATCAGCAAGAAAGCAAGCTGAAAGGGTCGCCAAGTAGGTGGCGTTACAGATTCGGAAGTAATGTTTTTCTTATGAGTCGCACGCTGGCGCATTGATAAGGCGATCGCTCGATTAGCAATGCGAAAAGCATCTAATACTTGTGGGTCATCCAATGCCTTTAAGCCGGCCGCAATCCGGTCTTTTGCAATTCCGGCTCGATCTAATAGCTCTTTAGCTACATCTAACCGATTTTGCCCAGTTGGACATTTGACTCGTTGCTCATCTATCCATTGGGTATAAGCACTAACCATCGGACTGAGTAAATTTTGCAAGGCTGCTGCTGTTGGTGCGGCGGCTAAGGCTTCCATACCGACTTCTACGTTTGCAACTTTGGCTGCAATTACCTTTTCGACATCAGCCGTCGGTATCCAAGCGGTTCTTACTTCCTGACAGCCACCATGAGAATTGGCAATGGCGATCGCAGAAACGTTATGACCAACAGCATATTCATAATCATCTCGGTATTGTAAATCAGCAACTTTTTCATCCCAGTCTTCTCCATTGCGTCCACGTAAATTGGGGCGGGGGACAAAGGAATCTTCAGTCTGAATGATTAAATTTGTTTGAAAAGCATAAGCAGTATCCCGCTTTTCGTCAGAACTAGGGTGGCGATGATTAACTAAGAATATGGACACTGAGCGCGTTCCTGCTGGTACTAATTCTTCAGAGGGTACGGAACGGATTGAAACAACCAGTTGTAACCCATTGCTGTTAGGAACGTCAAAATATAAGGGAGAACTGCTACCACTCAGGGGAATTTCCAGTTGTTTAATTGTATTGCCTATATTTAAACCCAGGTCTAATTGAGTGGGTGTACTGCTTGTACGGAGAGGGATGGTAAGTTCAGCTTGTTTGGGAATTCGTTGCCAATCACCTGTAAAAGTAATTTGTCCACTGTCCTGATTTTCAGGCGTTAGCGGCTGGTAATCGCCCCACTGAACTGTAACATCAAGCTGAATAACGGTTTGGGGTATGAGGATGCTCAACCCCATTGAAGAAGGAAAATAGGCTTTACGGGCAAAGGCTTTGTCTGGAGTATTTTCGTCTTCACCAGAGCCAACATGACCACCTGCGTCTATTTCCTCATCGCTGGCGTTATCTGTTCGTTGCTCAACTGGTGCGCCGTAGGGGACGAGGAAGCCTGTTAGATACCATTTGGATGGTGCTTGATCTAAAATTTCTTCAGCGTGGACAAGATCATCGGGTGTGGGTCCGATGAGGTCAAGTTGTAAGGCATCAATAAGATGCGATCGCACTTGGGCGGAGGTTATTAGTATAGAATTTCCGGTCAAAATATTATTATCTCCGTGTTATTAATGTGGCTCTTCATTACCTGTTATGCCAAATATAAGTTTATTTCTCCCAAAACCTTTATTTGTAAGGGTTTTTGCTGTTTTTGATGTCAAATTTATGTTGAATAAACCGATGGATTAACCTACAATCCTTATATGGCAAGGATTTTTAAATTTTATGGGTTAATTTAGCATAGTAAGTACCGAAGAGCCATACCACCTTTGCGACAAGCCACAATTGCTTGCCGCAGCACATGAGGGCGATCGCTTTCTAAACGCACCGCTTGCTTGGTTTTGTCATACAATCCCTCTAGACCGAATGGCACTAAGATAAGCCGAAAGCAATTTGAGATAAGGGTTTGAAGAATTGAGAGATAAACTTGAAGGGGTGAAGAGAGAAGATGCGGCTAGTTAGCGGCATATTTCCGCTAACTAGATAATTATATTTGTTGGATTAACAATTCATTCGAGTTTAGTTTCTACTCTTAATACTGTGTGATGAAATTACATCAAATTTTTTGATGCGAGATGTAGGTATAGTCGCCATAAAGATTAAATCCTGCCCATAAGAAAGGGTTATCAGTATATTCTATGCCACAGTTAGGTAGACGATTATTTAGGCAATCTAACTGAGTCCGGTGCAAAGCTTCATCTCGTGGAAATTCATCTAAATAGTTGTAAAAACGGGTCATAAAAGATACTGCAATCTCATCATTTACCTTCCAAAGACAACCAAGGATACTTTGAGTTCCAGACCGCCAGAGTGTTTCTGGTAAGCTGATAATCCAGCGACCAGGAAGGATAAAGTGATCTGCTGACCAACAAGAGCAGAGAGTTGCATGGCGCAAATTCGTTAAGTTCATTTCTGATAATTCTCTAAGGCTAAGAATCTCCTGTTGTTGAGAATCAGAAATAAATACCAATCCTGACTGGTCTGGTTGATTTAACTCAAAAGTGCCATGACAAGCAATATGAAGTAAGGTTGCTTGAGATAAATTTTCAACAACAGTGGCTTTGAAACAATTGATAAAAGAAAAGCGATGAATGTGATTGCGGTCTAACCAGTCTTCTACCTGTTTTAATTCGGGTTTAACCCCTGTTAGGGAGGAAAACTGCCTGTTGCCATTAGATACACCTACTACTAACGCTTTTTGTTTGGAAATAATTGAATTAGCAGGCGATCGCCTACCTTTGGACTCGTAAGCGATAGAAATGGCATAATGCTCAATTAAATACTTCCCTTTATAGACTATGGCGGCAAAAGGAAAGCCATGTAGAATATCATCAGGTACAATTGTCAATGCCCGAATGTGTTTAGGTAAACCTTCAAGCAGCTTGGGGATTTCTAGCATTTCTGCAAGATTTTTAGCTCCTTCCTGCCCTTCTTTTGCTACCTCTGCCATCTCTTGTTCATATTCTTCCTCCGGATTTACAATCATATCTCGATAGTTATTAATATCACGATTGCAATGAAGGCTCTTGATGCGTTTGTACCAGTGTTGTACCTGATTACGCACTTCCAAACGAGTGGTAGGAATAACACGAAAATCAAATAAAAATCGCCCTGTTCTCACAACTAAAACATGATCTGGCAGAATCAAAAAAGAAAGAGTTACTCGGTCTTTGGGATGAGTCAGCAAGCGCACCCAAAGTGATGCTGGAGGTAAAAATGGAACTTTTGTTTTCTCACCTTGAATAGTACGCTTGACTAAGGTATCCTTATATCTATCAATATGTTCCACTAAAGCATTTAATCGCTGCATTAATTGCAACTGTCGCCAAGGACGTAACCAGAATGGACTTTTACTCAGTCTAAATTGGATTCGTTCTAGCTGGTTAATTTTTGTAGCAATGTACTCTTCATCTAACGTCCATTTATTCAGCAGATAAAACACTTGGTCTTCTGGAGTAAGTGATGAGGTCATTTGCTCTAGTAAATTATTTGTTGATACTGTTAAATCTTCGAGTTTATCTGCTGGATATTTTAATTTGGTCTGACACCAAGACAGAATTCTTTGTGCTTGCCATAGTTCCGGAATTAAACCCATTTCTTCTAACTGTGGACAAACTTCCTCTAGAATTTTATTTGCCTGTTGAATGCTGGTAATGTTGTTACTTTCTGTTCCTTGATAGTAAGCAAACAATCCCTCAAGCACTCGAATTTGTAATTTGATTAAATAAGAATCTGTAGATTTAAAGACGTGCTTTATTAGCTGTAGCAATACACCTGCTTTACCTATATTATAATCGCTTAGTTGCCATTGTAATGCTAAAGCACGGTCTTCAAACCAACTTAAATAATTAGAGGATGGATCTGACAAGTCTAGTTTCACTTGTTTTTCTGCGGCAGTCTGATGATCTTGTTTTCTACGAAGCATTTTTGTGACTGCCATTGAACTGTCTATTACCAAAGAACGACCACGAGCATGAGCAAGATTTATTAATAATTCCGCACGACTAGCTAAAGCTGAATCTTTTATTGCCAATGCATCTATTTGGGTATCTGCTAAATAATTGAGGGCTGTGCTAGTTTGATTGAGTAAAATTAAGATATGGGCAAGATTGAGAGTTGACTGTAACACTGCTCGTGAAGAACCAAATTGACGACAAGTTTGTTGAACTTTTTGAAATTGTTTCAGTCCATCACCCAAGTTTCCTCTCAGCAGATTTAATTTGCCAGATAGCTCTAAGCAACGGGTAACATATTGTAGATACTGATGTTCTTCTACTAATTGGCTTTGGAGATTTGAAATATAAATATCTGCATCATTAAAATTACCCTGTTCTAAATAAGCAGATGCAATAGCTAGTTTCAATGGTAATATTGTCTGTCGTGCTAATGATATTACCTCTTTACTTTCAGCATGAACCAATCCTTGATGCAGTGCTGCTAGAGCCTCGCCATACTGTCCCCAGGCTGAGAAGAAACGTCCCATTGCTAAATAAAGTTCAGCGAATAAGATAGTTCTGTCTTTAGCATCAGCGTCGTGCCAAAAACAGCCCCCTTCCCATTCCCATTGTAATAATCCTGAAGAGTAAAACTGAATATTTCCAATCCGGGGAGCCATTTCTTGAAGTAAATCTCTTGTTAGAGACAACTTTCCACTATCTAAACTAAGTTGAACTCGTTTCAGGCGAGTATAATCAGCCCAATATATGCTTTTAGCATTTTCATATAGGGAAATAGCACTATAAAGTAAATCATCAGCCGCTTGAAATTCACCCAATAATCCAGCTAAATCTGCTAGTAATTGTATGACTTTCAAATCTGCGTCAATGAATCTCGCATATAAAAGACGATAGGTGAAAATTTCTAGTAAGCTGTTGTAAGCCCCAAATATATCACCTTGAAGCCATTTTGCTTGAGCTAGTTCAAAAGCCGTATTGAGTTCATCAAAACTATCAAATACCAAAATATTACGTCCTTATAAAATCAGATGTGTTGCTCACAAATGCAGGATTATTTTGAAATAGAATCCACAGAAAATAAAGATTTTAGAGACATTAATAATGTCCCTAAAATTCATAGAAAAGTTATGTAACAACTATTAAATTTTCTATGATGTAATCACAACATAAACAGGTTTTTCCTTGGGTTCTTGCTCACATTGTGAATTATTGTTTTTCTCTTCTTCTGTTTCATTCTGACATCGGTCATCTACAACAACGCTAGTAGGTCTGTCAGTATTGGTTCTGATGTTTCGCAATGCGTTTGCTGGATTTGTACCTTGGAAATTCGTGGAAGCATGACTAGAAGCACTAGTATCACCTAAGCCACTCATATGAAGCTTCGTCTTACCAATCTCCCCTGGTATGAGTCTATAGACTCTAGCTCCAGAACCAGAAGGTATGCTTTGCTCAACTGTAACTTTAAAGTCTAAATTATTAAACTGAGGAGAATCTTCTCCGTAAATAAATTGTGTGTCGTTCTCAATTCTCTTAACATTGCTTGCATTATTCTCCAATTGTTTGTTAATTTCATCAAGGAAGTTTTGTTTAACTTGAGACTGATTAAGTCCTTGTTCAGGAAATACTTGTTCAACTCTTAATCTCCCTTGACTAATTTCTACCTTAGCCTTACGCAATATTAAATTTGGATCTGGTCCGTATTCTTTAATTAATTGGTTAATTAGTCTTAATGCTTTTATGTCTTTCCTTACTTTTAACAACTTATCCACTTTCTTGATTTCGATTTTTAATGATTTCTGTTTCAGCAAGATAAACTGTAGTGGATCTTGAGCTATTTTTCTGGCTTCTTCATCAGAATTAATTTTTCGGGTTTCTACTTCTGGCTCTGGAAGTGTAGAATAAACTTCCTCATATTTTCCAGCAGCTTTTTCTTTCCGAAGCTGTTTTTCATCTAACCAAGATAAACCGAGATTGCGTGAGTTATCTCCTAAGTCACCAACAAACATTTGAGGATCTGGCGGAGAGGGAGGTTTTCCACTGCCACTACCACCACCTCCGGCTTTTGGCTGTTCGCGGATTTTTAAGTATTCGTTGGAGTCGGATAGTTTTACAATGTAATCTGATGGCTGCGTGCGAGATGCCATGACAAATTGAACACCCTCGGTTTCTTTTAACACTTCTAGTATGGGTTTTGGATCTCCACTCAAACGCAATGCCAAGGAATACCCAGCATCCATATCTCGACTGGTAAACCCGACTCTAAAGCCATTTCCAGTTTTGGAGACATTCAAGCTGCCAAATTCTGTATCACCAATAGTAGTGTTTATTTCCACTCCGTCGGCAGTTTGGGCAACTTTACGGGTAAATGCCTGATTTTTCAATTCGGCATCTGGACTGCGGAATTTAGTTTCTGCTTTGGCTTGGGCTATTGTCTCGCCAAGGTTTTCATTTAGAGGTTTCGTTTTGTATCTAGTACCCTCAAAGGTTGTGAATTCAACTTGACCATCTACAACTTTGACAGTTTTAGGGTTGATGTTAGACCTGATAAGAGGTTTATTAAGTTCGATATTACTGGGTAATGGAATCCGTTCCTCAAAAGTTCTGATATTAGGAAGAGAAACTCCTCCAATGAACTGTCTGGTTTTACCAAACCGTTGAAAAGATTCAGAGGCTAGTACAGGCAGAGCTTCTGTTTTTGTACCTTTATATCCTTTTTCAAAAAAGCCGACCTTTTGCCAGTGCTGAAATCTCAAATTTGCACCTTGAGACTGTACCCAATCGGGAAACCAGTTGTCTCGCTTAACTGATACTCCCTGTAAAAAACCCAATAAGTCACCTTGGTTTGACTGGTTGAGCCAGTTAATCACCAGGCTCCATTTCATAATCTGATTGAGCCTTTCGTACTGAGGTTCGTAGCGAGCGACCTCTTCATAGTGGTCATTCCACCAAGCTAGAAAAGCATTGGTACTCGCATCAGCTTGCTGTTCATCTTTTGGTCGTAGAGGGTTAGAGGATTTGGCATAAATTTGTGTGGTATTGCGAGCAAACAGGATATTTTTATTTTCATTTGCTACTTGAAATCCCTTGTCGTTAGGTCCAAGCCAGAGTCGAGCATTAGGTAAATCTTCTAATTCTTTTTCGTACATTGATGAGATTTTAATCCTAGTTTCAGGATTAAAATCTTCAATACTTGTTTTAACGGTGGAATTCTGAAGATTGAAGTCCCAGATTTTCATTAGTAGGTCTGTGTAGAACAGTACCATTCCGACTTCTGTGCCTTGCAAATCACCGTCGTAACGGGCAGCTTGGAAGCGACTGGATTCTCCGAACTCAGCAGCAACTGCACTCCAAAATTTTGCTTTTTCGTTGTTACTTTCGGAAAGTTTATTAATTAATACTAAGTAAGGTACTTCATCTTTTTTAGCAATACCCTGTTCCGCGTTTTGAATATCTTGCTTAGTAATTACCGCATCGCTACCTGTAGCGAAAAGTTGGAAAGCAGGTTTTATTTGCTGAAAAATCTTTTGCAGAGAAGGATAGTCGAAGGCTGGGTCTAAGGAAAAACCGCTACCATTTACCAGTTTCAACTGCTGTCTTTCTTTCAATGCTTCCTGATAAGCCTGTTTTTGCTTTGAAGGCGGTAAAGATCTGATTTTCGCTTCCCAACGCTGTTTAAATTGTTCTAAGGAAGTCTGAATTTTTTTGTCCGCCTGCCACAGCGCCGCAACATCTTGTACGCTAATACCTTGATATTTCCGGCTATGAATTTTACGTCCACCTACTTGTAAATTAGAGCCATTTACCTGAGTAAAGGTAATATCATTTGCTTGATTGAGAAAATTTTCGAGATCATCCTGGCTCTTAATGGTGGTTTCATAGTAACCATAATCACTGCTAAAGATTTTGGCAGCGTTTATCTCCTCGCGTCTGGTTATTAAAGCAGTGTTTTTATCGGGGCTGATTTCGTATTCATATACCTCAATAATTTTCGGTTGTGTACCCTGGTCTTTACGATGGCGATCGCCAATATGCCCCAGGTCATCCATGCGTTCTGCTTCGGATGCAGTTTTTGGCACTAAAGCAACAACTGTGTCATTGCCGATGTATACAGAACGGGTAGTTCCATATTCAAAATTGGCAACGGGACTCATGTAGTCATAGCGTACTGTAGGTAGGTCATAAACGCTTTGGTTGATATCTTTAGCGGAAAGTCCTTTTCCTGTAACCACAGTTACTAACAACCAGTCGCGCAACTGATCCGACTGTTGGCGTGATGTCAACCTCTTGAAACCTTCTTGTGAGTCAAAGTTGATTACTTGCGGTTTGTTGAGGGGAAAATTTTCTTGTGTCTTCTGCTTGATGACATCTTCATATTTTATTTGAACGACATTTGCAGTCGGATTAGTTTGAGTGTAAGTTACTCCCAGCGCAGCAGGAACAAGTAATAAACCAGCAATACTTAGGTAATTAATAATTCTTTTCATGATTGCTTATCCTCCAGCTTTATGTTGTTCTGTAATTGGCGATACTGTTTTAAATGTTTCTGAGCAGTTTCATTAAGTTGCGTTTCTGGTTGCTGACTAAACCAACGCACAAAGGACTTGGTATAGAGTTCTATCACCTCGGGTGTCCGTCTATCTTTGCTCATCAGGGACGCATTATTGAAAAAGTTTTCTGCTGCTTCTAGCACTTGCTCATCATTCTGCAAGTTTTTAGCCGCAATTACCTGTTGATATGATTGATTCCGCGCTACAACTGTCATAGGTTCTCGTATAACTACGTAACCAGTGATTGCTACCAGCACAGTAGCGATCGCAGCCTGTAACTTAATTCGCCTATCCTGAGAACTGAAAAGCCAAGGTAGGAAAGGTTCTGCTCCTGCTTGTCGTTGTGTGTAAATTGGTGTGAGCAGAGATATTTCTGTTGGTGTATCAGGGGGAGGTGTTACTAAAATGCGATCGCTCTCTTCTGCAAACAGCTTACGTTCCAGAAATGCACAGATAACATTGACATCCAATTCTGCTAGATTAGGTTTATCCAAAATTGCCCATTGCCAAAAGCCAGCTAAATTAGCTTTACTTGATGGTGGGTTTTGTAACACATTTTTTACTACATCCCATAAATCGAGTGCCTTTCTAGTCCAGCTACTGGTAGACCCGATTGATATTGTTTTGTCATCTGTCGTATGCATTACTCCAGTTGGTAGTTCCTTTTGCCAACCTTTGGGGGGTTCTGGTAGCCCAATTTTATGCCAAAGGTAAACTGCTTCAGCTATATAAAAATCATTAGCTGTTTCCTTAGCTTCATCGGAATCAATATACTCACTCATTAATGCAAAACCTTTATTGGCTTCAGCAACTATACTTTGCCCTTTGGTAGTCAATTGTGCGCCATTTCTAATATCACCTTGAAGTTGATTCACCTGCTCTTGTAGCTGCTCCATTGTCTCAATTAGCTGATTGCGGCTTTCAGAAGCTTTCTCAAAATAAGGATTGTAAGTTACAGCTTTTTGGATACAAAGCAGTGCTAGAGCCAAAGAATTATGATTGGCTAAACTAATTGCCCGTAGATAATACAAACTACCTAACAAATCAAAAATAGTCAGATTGTAAGGATAGTGTTCTAGATATTTCTCTAAGATTTGAATACCAGTTAATAAATGTTTTGCATTTTGAATGTATTGATTATCTGTTTTTGCTTCCCTTAATTTTGCTAACACCTTTAAGTAGTGAACCTCTGTTAATTCACTCTGAAACTGGATATTATTCGGTAACCATTTTAGCCTTTGCTGACAGCAATTTATCGCTTGCTGCCATTTCTTAGCTTCTTTATAAGCAGTAATTATTGTCTGCCAAGCTTCTCCTAATAAAGTTTCTACTTCTTGAGCAGATATAGAAGATAAATCCAACAACTCCTGAATATGGTCAATATGAACAAAAGCACGTTCTTTACAAGATGTTTGTTCAGTATTCATGATCAATCCATTATAGAAAGCAACGTGAGTATTAATAAATAATTCATTCACTAAATACTGACGTACTTTTTCAGGATCATTCATTATATGAACACCAGGAATATTGGTTACAGTTTTAACTACTTCCTGCCATAACTCTGGATTTTTCAGTAAAGCTTTTAATTCAATTCGCACCTGATTCCAGAAAAAATCAGCCTGTTGCCACTTGGCAGCAATTTCGGCTTCTATTGCTAGTTTATGCTGGAGTAGTAAATGCCCTAATTTTCCTTTGGCATCTAATCCCAATCCAGCTAAATTCTGCCAAGTAGAAAAATCTTGATTAACAAGTTCCAATAGATTCTTTGCAGCCTGTTTGTCAGGATTGGTTTCTGTTTTATCTAAATTCGGTTTGTAGAGATTTACTGAAATTACGGGAAATATTCGCTCTTGAGACCAGCCTGAAAAAGCTATCATGAAACCTCCGGTTTAATAAACTACTGTGTTTACTATCAAACATTAAAACTCTTAAAAAATCCCTTGAGTAATTCCTAAAAGTAATATTTTAAGCTAAGTATCAAAGCTTTTAGACACTATTTTTATGTGATTTTACTTTCTTAGGTTTTAGGTATTACAGTCATAATTAGAATTTCACTAGTCATCCAGTCATTCCATATTTCAGTTTCTTGAGAGTCTAAAGGACTGGCAACTATAGTACGAGTTAGGAATTGTTGTATCAAGTAATCAGTAGTATTAGTGCCAACACTAGAATATTGCCTATTAATATCATTGGAGGAGCGATTGTGCGCCATTTCAATCTTGCCTTGCTCCAACAAACTAGCATCAAATTCATTTGTACTGACAATCAATTTCAGAATGTCTTTACATTCTCTTAAACCATTTTCTTGCATATTTTGAGGTATAGAAATAGAAATATCTTTACCTTCTAAAGCCCAAGTTTCTTCTCCTGGTTGCAACAAAATTCCAGTTCTACCCCCTGAAAACGGAATTGCTGTGACTGCGAAAGTTTCGGTTAAATTTAGCAAAACACAGTAAAGAGGATTGTGACTTTTATTAGTCAATTTTATCCTGATGGATGGAGGTTGTAACTTACCATCATTGGTTTGGTATTTCAAAGAAATCTGGTAATCGTGAATTTCTAAATTTTGCTGATAAATCTGCATTTGTAAGGCATCAATTGGAATTAAACTATTTGCAGGACTGGTAATAGTAGCTATATTTATCCAGCGTGCAATATGTTCTAAAGCTTGAATTGCTTGTGATGCACTTTCTGGGGTAAATCCTGCAATTGGAGATATTAGTTGACGATTATCGCTAATACGCATAATGAGATATTCATCATGTAAAGCTTGCACGCAAAAATCAGCCTTGCAGAAATCACACACTTCAGAAATATAAAGTGAAGGTCTTTCACCAAAACTAGCTTTTTGAATAGCTTGACGTGCAAAGTTCAGCCCAGCTTCTTCTCCTTCGAGATAAACCTTCAAATAAGAAACAGGCAAACTTGTAATCACAGCTTTGTAAATTTGCTCTGGATCTAATTCTTCTCTTTCACCAGAAATATTAATTCTGCTGAACTGTGGTAAAACTTCTATGATTTCTGCCACAGCGATCGCATTTTGTAACTGGCTAATATCTTCTACATTGATTGGGAAAATAGCTAATCTTGTTTTTTCATTTTCGTTACTATAAATAATACCATGAACTGCACCTGCATCAATATTCCAACCATTGACTACATCATGCGTAACGGTAAAGTACATTTGTTTTTGAGTAACTGTACCTCCTAAAAAAAGCTGAGTTAAATAAGTAGAATTTGTAGCTTCGATTTGTGGTGATTGGTTTGGATAAAAACTGCGTACTAATGTATTAGTTCGTTTCAAGACATCACGATAAGTTAAATGACTATTTCTTTGCAAAGTCTCAAGTAAAAATAAAGAAAATACTCCTCTTGCTAATCCATAATGCTCTATAGCTTTTTCATCATCTCGACAAGCAGCTAATAATATATACTCTCCTTTTGGTAAAGAGAATTTATTTTCTTTTCTTTCAATCAGTAAATTACTAATGTCTTCAGAGAATATAAAATTAGATAATGGTCTTTCTCTTGATTTATTAACTGAACGTACACCTGTATATTTTGGTTGTAGTAAATCAAATTCAAAAGAAGACATATCATCATCTTCACCGCGTGTTACTCCAGCAGAATGACAACAATCCAAAATCACAACAATATGTGGGTGATTTTGAGAAACTTCTGCAATTAATTTGGCAATTTCTTTATCAGCTAAATCCCAAATACCATCTGTACGACTATCCCAACAAACCAACGTTTCATTTAAATGGTCTGGTTCTAAATGCCAAAATTCCTGTCCAGCTATTTCTTGAGAACCATGACCGCTGAAGTAAAATAATGCAACATCATTACTTTTAGCCTGACAGAGATATTCCCGAAAACCGTCAATAATCGCTTGACGGGTTGCTTCATGATTTATCAGTTTCTTGATATATAATTTATCCTCATTATTCGTGAAGCGTTTTCTTAAAAACTCATCCATCACATTAACATCATTAACACATCCTTTCAAAGGGGGAATTACAGGAGATTTGTAATTATTGATGCCAATTAGTAAAGCGTACAAATTACGACTCATATTCTTACCTATTATTACTTTTAGTCAAAATTAAAAAAAGACGAAATCACTGATTTGGATTTTCACAGCAATTGATGCACTAAAAAATAAAGTTCTCTATGAAACTATCTTCGCCTTGACTAATTTTCAACTTGAATTTATCTCCAATATTTCCTTTAAATCTAAGCTGTAACCAGTTACTTGCTTTTGCTTGTTTTTCAAGTTGAGGTATTGGGTTATTTTCGTCATCTAGTAATGTCATCTTAGTTCCATTTAATAAAAATATTGATTCACTAGTTGGATAAAGTCGTAAGATAATTTCAATTTCATCTTCACTTAATCGTGTCTGACGAAGAATTAAAAGTAATGGTTCAGAGAGATGCATGAGATGAACAATTTTTGCCCCGCCTACTTCTTCTTTATCAGTAACATTAACAGAAGAAATATCTTTGGGAACATCTTTGGCAACAGCTAATTCAGATTGCCATCCGTTGTCTAATAAGCCTTCAAACCATTTGCTTAATTTAACTATGCTTTCATTAAGTTTATTTCTAGCAATTTCAGAAATATCTGGGTGAGAAGAAGCATAATTTTCAACTTTTTGTAATTTGTTTAGGTAAATTAAAAAATCTTGCAGAGAGATTAATTTTGTCAGATGCAATTTTTCGTTTGTAACCGATTCTACAAAACCTAATATTCTTGCTTGTCTATCAAGCTCATCAATTTCTACTACTATATAACCAATACGTTCTGATAAAACTTCTGGTGGTATCTCACAAAAATTTTCTCTAGGAAGTACAGGACGACATTCCAGTAAACCCTTATCTTTTATAAAAATGCTGGCAGTATTCATTAAAGATATTACGACATTATCCAAACCATAACTTTTGCTAAATTCTGTTTCAATTCCCATACACTGACAGAAAAATTCAACTACCAATACTGCCAAAGTATTGAGATAAACCTCACGAGTTTTTTGCTCGTTTCGCTGCTGCTGGCTCAATTTTTCAGCCGTTTGAATCATTTTTTGATTGATAGGCGTTATAAAAGCTAATTGATTGAAATTCATTACTTTTTCTCCTGATAAGTTATTGAGCATTTAATTCACACAATAATTTGCACATACTATCTAGTACCTCTCGGCGTAAATACGCCTACATTTTAAAAGAGTTTTATTCAAACACTCATTTTCACCAACTTTAAGGTAAGTTTACTTGCACCAATCTGTACTAGTCAGATTCATCTGAGGACTGATTTTTCTTACTTTTTATATTGACTTCTAAATTTAGATATTTTCTAAAATAAGGAGCGAATTTTTCACAACATCTTCCATAAAATGTGTAAACAGGCCCGTGGGTGTTTCCTAATTTTAATTCTTCGACTATTTCTTTCCATGACTTTCCTTCTTCGCCTTTCTTAAGTAAAATAATTTGAAAGCTGGCCTTTGGGTTATTCTTGAATAGTGTAGTTGACAATAAACCTTCTGGATCTTCTTTAATAAAATCTATTAGTTTTTGAGAGGTAAGAGGATTATTAATTTCTGGAGGGCAATAAACATCGAGAATATTTATCTCTGATTCATTATTATCTTGATATATATTATCTTGATATATAGATTTCACTTTTCCTTGCCAATTTATCCAGTTGAAATCATTTATTTTTTTCTTAAAGAATAGAAAAATGAACCATCTCATAAAAGGATCTTTTTTAGGTTTATCCTTATCTATTTTTTTTACATTAATCCTTTCAGGATCAAATTTGTCTATGTTTTTACAAACATAAAACAAGGTATTTTGGAGCGTTTCTTCATAAATATATAATAAGTCCATACTTTTAGGTTTAGGTAAATCAATTTTTATCTGCTCCATCAATACACTCGTTAGTTCTGTGAGTGAAATTTGTTTTTCTAATAACGCTTTTTGTTTCACTTCACTACTTAAAGAATCATCCTTAGCTTGTATTGCCGCTGTTTTAGCTCTCACAGCTAGTTCTTCTAAAGAAAGCTGTAGTCGATTTTGAACCATCGCAAGATACCCCTTATTTGTGCTTTCGCTATTGATTTTTAGTTATTCATTTAACTAAAAGTGACAAAAATTTGTACAACTACAAGTGTTTTCTAGACAATTAATATCCAAGCTGATTACTATTCCGCCTTTTTGACTGTGGTTTACTCTGTTTTTTTGGATTCCTATATTAATCTCTAAAGATAGGGTGTAGTTTTATGCAGATTAAAAAAATCTGAATATTTTTTCAGGTGGAAAATCCGGTTTACCTTATCACACAGTATCCAAGCTACTTTGAATAAAAAAGCGAAAGCTTGAGAATGCAGGTTGCGAGTCCTTTTGCTGATCTAGCGGTTTTCAATAGATCCAATACACTTTTATGAATTCCGCAAAAACCCTCCCAAACTCTTATTTCTCGGTGTTCTCTGTGGTTAGCTATTCCGTGATTCGTGCATAAGTCTTAACTTTTACACTTTTGTATTACTTCCAGCCTTAGTAAGCAAGGATACTGTTGGCCAATGGTAGTTTGACTCTCATCCAAACGATTTTTAGGCTTTTCGACTCAATACCAAGAGCGCGTAGGCGTAGCTTGTCGTAGACATCGCGTCCTAAAATAGGCGCGAAAAAGTTACTTTATCGTTAACAAGGGACATAACAGAACTCCTGAATTGCCAGCAGTATCCTTGGTAAGAAGAAAAATGCCTAACAAGGGTGAAGTTTTGTACGTCACACAACTGAGAGAACCCCTATATTTTTTTTGCAGCAGTCACTCCAATACTTTTTAACCTCCTTAATCCTCCGTTAATTTGAGAATATAACTTTTTTTAGACTATTTTCGTAGTCTTTACAAAATATAACCTTACATATCCTCTTAATGCATCGGTAAATTTAGTAAACTGGAGGATGAACAGCCAAATTATTTTTTGATGAATGTTGCCACGTAGTTTTCTGACTCAAATGGCTTACGAGCATGAACTATCCCCAGAGCAGCAGCAAGTTTTCTTGATGCGAATGGCCGATGGTCTAAGCTACGAACAAATAGCCATCCAATTAAGTACATCCGCAGATGCTTGCTTGAAACGCATGGGTCAGGTGTATAAGAAATTCAATATCAGTGGTATGAGTCGTGGTAAAGAAAATAAACTCAGATTTTTTCTGGCGAACAAGTTGGAACAATCGGAACGGTTAGAGTCAAATGCTGAGGAGTCTTCAGATCATACCCAACCTGCTCATGTACCCGATTTAGAAACTGAACCCAATCTGGTAAATATCAGCCAAAAATCCCTTATTTATCAAAACTTGCCAGCAAGAGAACATACAGCCTTTGTTGGTCGCACTCAAGAAATCAGGCGGCTAATGGAACTTTTGGATTTTCAGCACACCGCTCATTTAATTAGTGTGGATGGCATTGGTGGTGTAGGTAAAACTACTTTAGTCGTAGAAGTAGCTTATCATTGTTTAGAAGTTAGCAATAACGAACCTTTCGCTCCCAGCTTTCCCATCTTTGAAGCCATTATCTTTACTTCCGCCAAACAGAATCATCTCACTTCTATTGGTATCTTGCCTCGATTAACTAGAGAACGCACTCTGCGGGATATTTGCAGGGAAATTGCTCGTGTCCTAGACCTCAGTGAAATCATTAATTTACCTTTAGAAGAACAATTCCAGCCAATTCGACAGAAATTATCTCAAACAAAAACCTTATTAATTATTGATAATTTAGAAACCATTGAAGACCAACAGGAAGTTCTTTCCTTTCTATACGATTTACCACCAACGGTGAAAGTCATTATCACTACTCGTGAACAAGCTTTGTTTGTACCCATTCGCCTGGGTTGTCTACCTAAAGAAGATGGTTTGCGCCTCATCCAACATGAAGCCAAAGAAAAAAGTATAAATTTGACTACGAAAGAATCTCAGCAACTTTTTGAGGGAGTAAGCGGAATACCTGCTGCAATTATTTATGCCATTGGTCAGATGGCGGCGGGTTATTTACTGGAGGATGTATTGGCACAAATTAAGGAACCTAATGGTGATGTTGCCCGTTTTTGTTTTGCAGGCTCGGTAATTCCTCTAAGAGGCACGCCCGCTTACTATTTGCTGATGGCACTTTCACTAGGAGTACAACCTATAACCAGAGAAACTGCTGCCAGTATTGCTTTTGAGCAAGCTGACCCAATTGTTACAGCCCAAGGATTGGCGAAATTGCAGCAACTTTCCTTGGTTTATCAGCAGCAAGGGCGCTACAACCTGCTTGAATTGACCCGCGAGTATTCTGCTGCTGAGTTAGCTGGAAATAGTGAATTAGCTCAAAAGTTGCAACAAAGATGGGTCAATTGGTATATCCGATTTTTGGAGGCTTACGGAGGCACGAATTGGAAGGAATGGCATCTCGGCTATGGTTATTTAGAAGCTGAATGGGAAAATCTCAGAGTGGTACTCGAATGGTGTATTAGTCAAGTAATGTACTGTGATGCGCGAACAATTTGGCAACATATTAAGGGCTATATTCATGTGCGTGGATACTGGGATGAGCGTTTAGAATGGACAGCTTGGTTGATTGAAACTGCTAAACAAGCTGGAGATTGGACTTTTGCAGTTGAGGTAATGAGCGATCGCGCTGGCACTTTGATTAGGATGCGCCAGGAGAGTCAGCTAAAAGAAGCAGAAATTTTGCTACAAGAAGCTTGGAATTTACGCCACCATCAAACTATAACGTTGCAGTTAGAGATAGCTACCAACATGGCTATTTTATATATCAATCAACAACAGTTCAAGCAAGCTCAGGAGTGGCTAACAGAAGAAGAAAAACTGTTAAAACAAGCATCGCTACCAGAGTTGAAAATAAAGGAACAACAAGTTCATATTATTTATTATCAAGGACAGATACATTTTCAAGCTGGAGATTATCAGCAGGCTCAAAATATTTTCCAGCAAGCATTAGCTGAAGCTCAAGAAGCTGGATGGCAAAGAGCAGTCGTTGCTATTCAAAATTGGTTAGCAGACGTTGCTCTAAAATTAGGAAATTTAGAAGAAGCACGACGATTATTAGAATTAAGCTTTCCAATCGCAGAGAGACATAAAGATAAACGCTCTATTGCTTACCATAAGGCATCATTTGCCAAGCTTGAAAAACTATCAGGGAATTTACCTCAAGCCAAACGCTTGGCAAAAGAAGCATCGGAGGGTTTTGAAAGTCTGAAGATGGTAACAGAAGCCCAAGAAATGCGTGCTTTATTCTCCAGTTAATACAAAACGTAAATTAAAGGGTTTTAGAGGATGTTTGAAAAATCCGAGAAGGTCAAATTATACCTTCTGATTGGGCTTAACTAAGACGATAAATCAAGGTTTTAGAGCTATACCGAGATACTTCGTTGTGCAAACGGTGAGGTCAAGCGACCCTTTTCAAACATCCTCTTAAACCCCTATGTTTACATGGGGCAGTGTTATGGTAGCGATAGTTATAACTTTCTTCACTACGTGACGCTTGCACGAACAATTTTGAATGGTTTAAGATTGGATTTTCGGGAGAGTCAAACAAGCACTTCTTTGTAATGAATGATTATACAGAGGTAACCTTAGACAGACTGCACACTGATATTGACTATCTTCTAGAACGCTGACTCCAAAAAAATTTTCAAACAAGACTTGAGTTATTGCACTAGCCTCTTTGTAATGTTGTTGCTGAACTTGTACAGTTTCCTCAACAGGAGAATAATGATGAAAAATATATCCATATAACTCCTGACAGTCTTGAATATATTGATAAGTATTTAACAGAATATGGGTGTGCCATACTTCATCAATCTCTTTAGTCGGAACTAATTCTATATCTGGAAACAAAAAATGGAGACACAGAAACATCTTGTAAATACTGATAGCACATTCAGTTTGTTGTAGTGTCCACTCATTTCCATTATCAAAAGACATGAGTTTTTTAGCCAACGGCTGCAAATCCAATTTATTCAACTTTTTGAAAAAAATAGAAATTTTTTCCGATAAACCTTGGTCGAGAACTTGCAAACTAGAAAGTGAATGTATATTCAGCTTTTCTTGATACGAGCTTATATTCAAGCGACTACCTCCTTCGATAGGCTTTAGAATTTGTTATTTACAGGGAAAACAACCTATCTTTGTAGGCGTTCTCCTACTTACCTTCAAAATTCAGGAAGCTGTTTTATGCTTTTTGGCTAAAAATCTCAATTTTTTTCAGAGAATATAGAGCAGTTTGCAGATCAATGAGGTACAGAGTCTAAGTTCAAAGCCTGTTTTACTCCTGACTCCTGTTGTATTGAGAGACTAATTTTGGTAGGTAAAAATCGCTGAACTACTGATTAGTATGCTAGTTTATAACTTCAATTTCTGGTTCTAAGAAAATTTTATAGACTCAATAAGTAAAGTTTTATAAAAAAAGCATCTCCGAGCATAAAAAATGCTCTTATTTTTAGAGGTATTTATATAAAGCCTGAAAATACCATAAATTCTGCTTTCTACCTTATTTTGTAGACAGGTATAGTGACAACGGTAATTTCTAGTAACCATATTTCATCCGTCAAACAAAATTTAGTGTTGTACTTACTCACATAAAGAAAATAATTGGCAACTACAATGTTTATGCAAGAAGAAACTATCTCGATTGTTACCGATAATGTTCCATTTACAGCAGAAACAAGAACTTGGGAAGTTCCTCCATCTGAAGGCACTACTAAGTACAAAGTAGAGATTAGCGCCGATAAGTTAGAGCAAGAAATGGGTCGTTTTTTGCAAATAGTAAGTCGTTTATTTAAACGTGCAGAAATAGAAACTGAAAAAAAACCTGGAATCCACCTTGATGAAATTGAGCTATCAGTAGAAATTAACGGTGAAGGGAAGGTTAGCTTAATTGGAAGTGGTGCAAAAGCTGGTGCTAAAGGAGCAATAACGCTGAAGTTCAAACGAACAAAATTAGAGTGAAGTAGGAGTTATGTCGATATACCTGCAAGATGGGATATGTTGCATATTTTTGTAAATTTAATGTTCATAACTCTTGATTTACAATTGTTTATAGCTGTGGCTTTGATTTTCCATAAGTACGATAAAATTGCCATAAATGATTATTTATGGGCAAATTAGTAAATCAATAAAACAGCTTATGCAACATTTATTTACAACGTATCCTATTTTGCAGTTACTCCAAATTTCAAATTATCTGGTGTAAATAGCAGAGAGGTTTTAGATGTCACTAGTAGGATTCTTATCCGCTACAGTTTACCTGAAAAATGTTAATAAACTTTTGAAGTTTTTAGGCTATCACTTAGGTAATAAAGCAATTGAGATAGAAGTAGAAGCAAAAGGCAAAAAGCTGAGAATACAATCTAGTAGTCAGCAAGAGTTACTAGCAGCCATAGAAGCAGTTAAAAAATTTGTTTGTACAGAAACAGCTTTGCCAGCAGCACATCAGCTTCCAGAAGAAATATCCTTAAAGGTGACTACTAAATTAGAGACAGTACAAGAATTAGAAGCCGCAAAAATTTTTGTCGAAGAAAATCACAATAGTGGGTTATTCTTATCCGCCGATTTTTACGATATAGAACAACTATTGCTACCAGCAGAAACAACGCAACCATCATCAACAAATTCATCACAACGAACAGGGCGTGGATTGAGTCCGAAGCCACTTAAACCAGAAAAAACCGAGCTAGATGTAACCAACTTCTATCACGAACTTCCACAGAACAGACCCCAACCTTCGAGAAATATTCCTCCCGTTAATCAACCCCAGACTCAATCAATAGATAATCATCAAGCTTTTCTGGAAGCTTCTTCACTGCTATTGCGCTATCCTAATTTGGAATGTCCAAATCAAATTATCCTTAACGACAAGTTCAGGCTATTCGTTCAACTTTTGATCAAGCAACCAAAGTCTAGTACTCAGGCTATCTATGTTGAAAATAGTTGTACTCCCGCACAATTGCCTGAGATAGAAGTAGTATTGCGTACTCCTCGCGGTTTGGATATTGAAGGCAACGATTATCAATTAATGCAAGTGAAACTTGACAGCGACTCTAGTGTAGAGTTTAACCTTACTGCTTGCAAACTTGGTGAGCAAGAAATACGAGTAGATTTTTACCAATGCGATCGCCGTATTGGTACAGAAAGGTGCAGCGTACTAGTTGTGAAAGAGCCTTTAGATTACGATGTATCAAAACCAAAGAAAGTGACAAGCCTAGAGTTAAAAATAGCACCTATTGTCCCACCACCCGATTTGGAATTATGCATTGAATTGCGCGATGATCGCACTCTCTACTTCACGTTGCATTCAAAAGTCGCAGGGTATCACCATGTCAAAGTTGGTGAATTAACCTTGAAAGGCTCACCATTAGAGAAAATGCAGGCAGTATACAAAGAACTGGGAAGTTTAGCTGCACCAATTAAGTCAACAGAACAAGCTGCTGCCGAGCGACGGTTGGCAACTTTAGGGCGTGAACTATGGGATGAACTAATTCCTGATAAATTGCAGCAGGAGTATTGGCGCTTTAAATCCCTAATTTCATCTATTCTCATTACTTCTGATGAGCCTTGGGTACCGTGGGAAATAATTAAGCCCTATCGTTATAACGAAGATGGAGAACGAGAAGACGAACAATTTTGGTGTCAGCAGTTTGCTTTATCCCGTTGGTTATCAGGGCAAGGAGGCACAGTTGAAGAGTTACAGGTGGGTACGGCACGGCCAATAGCGCCTACTCAAGTCAACCTTTCCGCAGTACAGGAAGAGGTAACTTTCATCAAGCAGTTACATAATTTACGTTCAGATATCACTGTACTTGAGCCTTTTAGCACTTACCAAGAAGTATTGGATTGGTTAGAGACCGGAAAATTCTTTATGTTACACTTTGCCTGCCACGGTATGTTTGACGCTGCTTTGCCTGGTAACTCTGCAATCAAGTTATCAGATGGTATTTTACGTCCTTCTGACATTCGGGTCAGATTTGGCGGACGCAGACCACGGCCACTGCTTTTTATTAATGCTTGCCACGGAGGACGGTCAGAGTTCAGCTTTACTGGTTTAGGTGGTTGGGCTGAACGATTAGTGACAGAAGCGCGTGTAGGTGTATTCATCGGGGCTATGTGGGAAGTAAATGATGGACTAGCATTAAAGTTTGCTCAACGCTTCTATACAGGATTGTTAAAAGATAACGAGACTATCGCTGAGGCATTTCGCCATGCTAGACAAGAAATCCGCCAGCTTGCACCCTACAACTCTACTTGGCTTGCATACTCGCTCTATGCGGACCCCCAGGGACGTGTAAATTTAAAGTAGTGTAATTGTAATGAACACTTTTATTTAGTTACTGATGCTGGCGTTAGTGGAGTGGTGTTTTAGCACTTACAGCAAATTGTAAATGTAATTGTGTTTACGTCTTCGCTTTCTGTTTTTGCAAATTTTTGTAGACCCACGGCATAGACATTTGCAATAGTAAGTTTTTTGTGTTGTTCGCTATTATCCTTATAATTACTGAAAAGAAAAATCAACCATGCCAAAAAACTGGATTATTAAAGTAGACAATTATTTCCATGCTAACCCCGATTGCATTATCGCTACTGCCCATGTTGATACATTCCCTACAGACTTACCTCTAGAACCAAATATCAGAGAACCAAACCGCAAAAGTTCAACATACAGGCAAATCTTTGACTCTCTCACTACCGAACCACAGAAATTCTTTGAGCGTCACAGTGGTATAGTTCTGTGTGCCAATAAAGTTAAACCCAGTAAGGATAAAAAACAACTGGAACTAGAGGTTTTAGAAGCTGCTGAGGGTGGAAGCGATGGTATTATTAATGGTGGACACACTGTTTTAGCGTTTGATAGTGCTAAAAATTATAAGTATGACCTTAGCGTAGCGCGGGTCAAAATTACTATTCACATTGGATTAGAAGAAACTGAAGCCAAAGATATAGCTTTAGCTTCTAATACGACATCACCTGTTGATTCTCGCTCTAAGGTAAATGCTAGGGGAGATTATGACTTTATCAAAAGTTATTTAGCCCAGTTAGAACTTAAAGAAAGTAGAAGATTTAGAGTAGCTTATTACCAGAACCAAAGTGGTGTTCCTAAAAATACCCATTGTAATGTTACCCATTTGTTCAAATTACTAAACTGCTTGGATAGAAATAGATACAATCCTGAAGGTAATACGAGAAGTAAACACCCGGCTGTTAGCAGCACTCCTAGTCAACTTTCTGATGCTGAGAGGGAAAGATTAACCAAACTACTGCCTCTGCTGGCTAAAGCTATGTGGATAGAGCAAAGGCTGTATGACATTATTCAAGAATATATCAGCAAACCTAAAAGAAAAGGGATCAATGATTTAGCATCAATTGATATGCGGAAAAATACCCTTCTGGCTGACAGTAAATACTCTTTTGGGTTTGGTGCGCCTGGAGATTTGGCGTTACCAATAGTTGCATCTTACAGGGTATTTTTAGATAAAGATTATAACTGGATTGTGCCTTTTGAGGATTTCTCTGAAGATTTTCTTCAACAGTTGTGGGGCAGTTATTTCCGTAAGTATTTAATTAGTGAGAAAATTGCTGGTAATACGGTGGGTGCGAAAATCTGTCGTAATCAAGAAATTTGGGATAGTCTGTATATTTTTGCCCAAAGTTATCTGAATCAGCTTTTGGTGAAGATGGTTAATTCTGCTAAACGTGAGGAATTAACGTTAACGCAAGGGTAAGTAGATCCGAAAATCCGAAAGGAACATTATCTCTTTGGGTTCGCTATCTAGTTGAATATTTTAAAGCTTTCTGCCAAGAATCACTTATTTACTAACGTCTAACGTCTAAGTTTAATCAGTACCTGAGCAAAATTAATCGCACATTTTTTTTAAACAGAAATCTCTGTATTCTTTACCTGTTACCTGTTTCCTCTCCTCAATATGAAATTTATTTTGCACTACTACTTATCTATCTTGAGACAGATGACAATGGTTTTTGTAAGTAAGTTTTAATCTTTATCTTTTAGAAGGATAATACTGGTTGCCTGATTATTTAAAGTTTAATTTTACTTGTATTTGTATTATTCAATACTTTAAATATAGGGCTGACTAAAAACACCTAAAACATAAATATTACCTTTCCCAGCCTTGAGTGAAAAATTAAGGGTTTTACCGATTTTTCACTCAAGGCTAATTCTTATAACAGTACAGCAGTTTTCTTTTTAAATTACCATACCTAAATATCTAAAAGGTTTATGGCACAAGAGTTATAGGATTTCAGTTTGTACCAAATAGTTGAGCAAAGTGCTGTATGTAGTTTTTACTGTGTAAATATTTAATATTGTATAAACTAAAAAATAAATAAAAACCAAAAATAAGCAGAAAATACTAAGATTAGGGATTTTTGCTATTGTAATTATTTTAAAATGTGCTTATTATGGCAGTTAATCTGTCAATTGCTATATCAAGTAATTAAGAAGACGTTAATTAAAAGATTATTGGTAGTTGAACAACCCGAA
>NZ_LZQD01000012.1:0-51732 GCF_001858025.1 Trichormus sp. NMC-1
ACGAGAGTTGTCATGAATACAAGCACATGAGTAAAAGCGCAAGCTAAGAACATCGGGAGCCGTGTACACGGAAACGGGTACGCACGGATCTAACAGAGAGGAGCGCGGGATCATACCCGCCTTCGACTCTACCCACCTAACGGAACGAACAATCAACCGAGGGAACGAATAAAAACGGATTGAGGGTCTAAGGGCGGTCGAACCCTAAGTAGGCTGGACGAGCAGCGGAACTCCCTCAATCCGGGTAGGACAGACCGTAATTGGTCTGAGGTGTTCAGAATACACAAATGGTCGCAGAGCATGATTAGACACAGAGATAACTCTAGTGAATCCTGGAAAACGTTGCCTTGGAAGAAATTCCGCCGTAACTTATTCCGCCTACAAAAACGAGTGTACAAAGCGGTTCAAGTTGGCGACAAGCGCAAAGCAAAGTCCCTACAAAAGCTGATTCTGAAATCAACCGCAGCAAGATTACTGGCTATCCGTCAAGTAACACAGCTAAATGCTGGGAAAAAGACAGCGGGAATTGACGGGAAAACCGCACTCTCATTCGAGCAAAGGTTTGAACTGAATGAAAAACTCAGAACCGAATGTAATAACTGGAAACACCAGGGATTACGCGAAATACCCATCCCTAAAAAGGACGGTAAAACCCGAATTCTCAAAGTCCCTACTATTGCGGACAGGGCATACCAATGTCTTATCAAATACGCATTAGAACCAGCGCACGAAGCAACCTTTCATGCGAAGAGTTACGGTTTTCGGACAGGACGTTCAGCGCATGACGCTCAGAAAACCCTGTTCCTTAGCCTAAGCTCCAAAAGCAATGGAATAGATAAACGAGTTATAGAACTCGATATTGAAAAATGCTTTGACAGGATAAACCACACTGCCATTATGGATAAACTCATAGCTCCTTATAGCATAAGACAAGGAATCTTCCGATGTCTCAAAGCCGGAGTTAATCCAGAGTTTCCTGAACAAGGAACACCTCAAGGCGGGGTGGTGAGTCCACTATTAGCCAACATCGCCTTAAATGGGATTGAAAGTATTCATAGATACAACGCTAATTCTAAGCAAAGAATTACAAACAAAACCCCAAAGGATAGGATTATTGAGCCAACAATCCGTTATGCGGATGACATGGTAATAATACTCCGACCCCAAGACGATGCCATAGAAATACTTGACAAAATCAGTCAGTTCCTAGCAGAACGGGGAATGAAAGTCAGTGAGAAAAAGACCAAGCTAACCGCCACGACAGATGGGTTTGATTTCCTCGGCTGGAACTTTAAAGTCCAGAAAAACGGGAAGTTTAGATGCGTTCCATCAGTGGACAATTATAAAACTTTTCGTAAGAAAGTAAAACTCATCGTCAATAACTCGAATTATGGTGCTACCACAAAGGCTGAGAAATTAGCCCCTGTAGTTAGAGGCTGGAGGAATTACCACCGCTTCTGCAAGATGGACGGGTCGAAGTTTTCCTTATGGCACATCAATCACAGAGCATTCAAGGTATTTAACAAAGAAGCTAAACAGAATCGCCATACCTGTAAACAATTACTGGATAAAGCGTTTCCATCAGTTCCCTACTCCGAAAACAAACACATCAATGTCAAAGGAGAGAAATCACCCTACGACGGAGATTTGAGTTATTGGAGCGAGCGTAACAGCAAGCTCTATGACAACCATACCTCTAAAGCCCTCAAACGGCAAAACCATAGATGTGGACATTGTGGATTAAAAATGCTCAGTGATGAGAAGGTACACTTACATCACTTAGATGGAAACCATAAGAATGGTAAACCTAAAAACCTTCTAGCCATTCATGAAAGCTGCCACGATTACGTACACATGAGCAAAGGCGCAAGCCAAGAACATCAGGAGCCGTGTACACGGAAACGGGTACGCACGGATCTAACTGAGAGGGGCGGGAAATAATATTCCCCCTCGACTCAACCGGGAACTAGCGCTGCTGCAAGCAGTTCATCTTTTTTGTGGAGTTCTCTTGGCTGCGTAACAGCTTAGAAATACTAGCGATTTATACTAATTCCTCAAAAACAATATCCTCATAAACTTGACAGACTACTAGACTTTTTTCCAGAATCATAAATGTTAAAGTTAGCAAATTATACATCATTGACTTTTTTTCTGTTGTATTAGGAAATTAGGGATCTCTTTTTGTTTAATTATTTGACACCTAAATAGGTGTATTACTTATCGCGCTCAATATATTAGTTAATCGTGTTGTAGATACCCAATCCAGGTAGAAAATTCATGAACAAGCTTTTGTGTTTAAAAATATTATGTATGGGATTAGCCAGTATATCCCTAACCCCAGCTACTGCCAGCGCAACAGCAAATGTTGCAATTAAATCGGCACAAAATCATATTGCCAGCAGCCGAGTAGAAGAATTTAACGTAGTAGGTAATGAACCATTTTGGAATATAAATGTTAGCCAAAAAGGTATCGTTTATTCCTGGGTGGCAGATAAAATTAGAAAACAAACCTTTCCTTATGTAAATCCCCAAGCAGCAGACGGACGGCCTTTAGATGTGCTTAGAGTTTATCGCTTACGTGGTGGAGCAGATAATATGCTGATGATTCAGAAAGCTAATGGCTTCTGTAGCGATGGTATGTCAGATAAAAAATATCCCTACACAGCAACTTTAATTTTGGGTAGGACAGTGCGAACAGGTTGCGCTGAGAAAAAATAATTTGCTGAAATTATTTCTATTGGTGAATCTTACTGCTCATCAGAGATACACTTATCATATCTGATTGAGCAGTTGATTGATTTCCAGACATTTTTGTGTGACAGCGATAAGTTTCAGTTTTTAGTTTGGGAAAAAATATGAAATTATCAGATTTATCACCAGAAACTTTAGAAAAAATCAAATCGGTAAGGTGGGATAGGATTATTGAAAAACATGAAGGACCTGAAGATTGGTCATCTGTTTTGCAATATGGGGAACCAGAATTTATGGAAATTGATGGATATCCAGTATTATTACCTATAGATAAATCTCATCACCCCAATATTTCCATAATCCGTTCTATTTGGGCTGAAGATAAAAAATCACTCACACTATTTTTATCGGATACCACCTATGAAGATGATCCCTTCTTTTCTGGCTTTATGACAGTTTGTGACCGCCTCAGAAATGAAAACTTCTTTCTAGCAATTTTGTATCATGAATGGTTCATTATTGAAAGACCAGAAATCTTTGATTAATTGACAATTGTTTCGTTGCAGGTAGCAATTTTGTAGACAAAACAAATCATGAAACAGACAAAAACTCTGGCAGCAAAATTACTTTTCGGCATGGTTTTAGTAGGAATTTCAGCTTGCAACTTAGCAACAACTGAGTCCGCAAACACTAATAATCAACAAACAGAAACAGCCCAACAAGTCAGCCAACAAACTGCTACTAACAAGCAAGCCTGTACCTTAGTAGAAAATGGCTTCGGTTCCCAAGGACAGGTAAAACTGCGGGTAGAAGAAGTCGTAACAGGTTTAGAAGTTCCTTGGGGAATAGCTTTTCTGCCAAATACAGATATGTTAGTTACCGAACGACCGGGACGAGTCCGCCTCGTGCGGAATGGTAAACTGATTTCTCAACCAGTAGCTACAATCAATGTCACAGAAAGCGGTGAAGATGGTTTATTGGGTATTGCCACTCATCCTAACTTTGCTAACAACCGATTTTTTTACATTTACTACACTGCTGATCGAAATGGATCACAGGTTAATCGTGTGGAAAGATGGCGACTATCTGAGAATGGACTCAGTGCTTCCCCGGATAAAGTAATTGTTGACAATATTCCCGTAGCACAATTTCATAATGGTGGTCGCATTCGCTTTGGACCAGATGGAATGCTTTACATTGGCACAGGTGATGCCAGAGAACCGCAAAGTTCCCAGGATGTTAATAGCCTTGCTGGTAAAATCCTGCGTGTGACACCTGACGGACAAGTACCCCAAGACAATCCGTTTAGTAAAAATCCTGTCTATATAACTGGGATTCGCAACACTCAAGGGTTTGATTGGCTGGATAAATCGACACTATGGGTAACAGACCACGGACCTAGTGGGGATTTGGGAAGAAGGGGTCACGATGAACTCAGTTTAGCAAAAGCAGGAGACAATCTGGGTTGGCCTACTATCTACCGTTGTGAATCAAAGAAAGGAATGATTACTCCGTCAATTGTTTGGCGTGAAGCTTTACCTCCTGGTGGAGCAGCAATTTATACTGGAAATTCTATTTCTGAATGGAAAGGGAGCTTAATAATCGCCACTCTTCGTTCTCAACATTTGCAGCGCGTTGTTTTCAACCCCCAGTCTCCCCAACAAGTTGAGCGTCATGAGGTGTATTTGCAAGGTCAATATGGACGGCTGCGAGAGGCAATTATGAGTCCAGATGGTGAATTATATGTCACCACCAGTAACTGTGATGGACGGGGAAATTGCCCTCCACAGCGGGATAAAATTTTCCGCATTACTCGATAAAAAAGTTAACAGAAATAAGTAATAACCGCTCAATAATCCGGGATAAATCCTTCCATGACAAGCCTCAAATGGCGTAAAATCGTTCCCCAACAGCTAGTCCGCCCCCATTTATTGAGCGGATACAATAAGTATTCACAAAGAATGTGAGATGGTTCTTTGGATTCTACACCCTACCTAAAGTAAACTTTGATTTTTTTAAAGTCATAGTGATGGAATTTAGTTATAGTAAATAAGTTGTATTTGAAATGCGATGCTTTCTTTACGAGACGCTTCGCGTAGCTTGCTTCTCCATAGGGGTACGGCGATCGCAGTTATCGCAACAGCAAATAAAACTTGTGTCTGTGTTAGTGGTTAATAACACAGCACTAGCTATAACTCGTTCGTTTCCCACTTGCCAAGTTATCTTTTGACACTAGCAAAATATCCACTTGGATGATTTCACTGGGTGTAAATCCATGCCAAGATGAATATTAGAATCTGATGCTTGCTAGATCAGCTATCTAATAGATTACTGGTAATGGATTTAACTACTAGGCTTATAGAAGGTTCTGGACTGAGTATACCTATCTTTGATGGGTCGTACAACAATGGCAAGGGGAGATATCTATCTGAACCAGAAATCATTAAAAATTCCCTATTAGCACAAATATTTGAGCCATCAGAATTGCCATCTCTCCTCCTGGTGAAAATTGACAGTAAAAATCCAGATGCCAACCATTTAAGACAAAGAACATTTACAGACGGAATTAAACGCAAATTAGCCTTTAGTTCAGGCGATAATTATTACTTCGCTGACGATGCACTGCGGAAAAAAATTAAACGGTTATTTGCCACAGAACCAGATACCGCTTGTCGTTATGGTTCATTATTAGTTAGTAATTGCTATAAAGGTTCAGAAACATTTACAAACTTACGAGTCAAAATCGTAGACTTTACAGACCCACAATATGCTGATTACAAAACCGGAGACTGTCACGGCAAGATTTCACCGCGACTAGCCAAACAACTGGGAGGAGAACGTAATTGTCCACTGCAATTTCGATTTGCGTGGATGAAATCTTGGGCTGAAAGTGATAATTCTCAAGCTCCAAAAACCAGCTTTTTAGCCAAAGGAACTTTTTTACCAGATGCCAAATTAACAGATGCCGAGGGTTACGATATTATCATGGATCGTTCCTCAATTAAAGGGATCAAAAAATCTCAATTTCAAGATTTAATCCCTTGTGGTGAATATCAACTTCCCCAAGCAGTAATAGGTAATCGAGGTAATGCCAAAGCCACCAGTTACGATAATAGTTGGCAGTTTACCATCTGGTATTCAGAAGCAGCAGTTCAACAAGATTTAAGTCAACCAACTGAGAAAAAAGCTCAGGAATTGGCACAGTTACAAAGTAATCCCTTGACCTTGGCAAAATACATTATTCAACAATATGATAAACAGCAATCCCAACAAGAACAAACAGAAGAAACTGTTAACGAAATAGATGATAATACTAACAATCAGGCACAGGAATCTCGCTGGATTTCTTTACTTCGCAGCGATAAATATGGTCAATTAATTGAAACACCCAAATTCCGCAAATTTGCTACTGATTATATCGCCAATCAATGGCGTGACCTAGCGATTAAAAGTGGATACAGCCATAATTCAGGTATGGCCATGCCATGCGACACCTTACCACGAGGGACAATTTGTGTTCCCCATCTACCAGAAGGAGATGTGATTCTTACCCGTTACCCCATTGTCAACTCAGACAATATCCGCCTTTACAGTAACGTTCATGATCCAGAACTAAAGAAAACTCGCAACGTAGTTTGGATTCACCCCAAAGATGCTGAGGAATATCACCAAGCTGATTTTGACGGCGACCAATTAATGGTTAGTTCTGCTAATAAACTGCCGAATATTGCCAAAGAAACACTCCGCGCAGGTGAACCTGGACATTTTAAACCAGTTAAACAACGTCCTAAACTGGCATATACAGAAATTACAGATGAAGAAGGCAATTTAAAATACCGTGATTTATCACAAATTGCCGCTGCCAGCAGTCAAAATAAAGTAGGATTGGTAGCAACAAACATTGGGCGTGTCCAGTCCTCAACGCCGCGTGAAGGTGAAAATAGCGAACGATTTACCAGACGACAAAGGAAGCTGCTAAATCGTCTTTTTCAAGCACTGCAAGTAGAAGTAGATTCACCCAAAAGTGCCGAAAGATTGGAGGACATTCAAGAAATTGATGGTGCGAACTTATTAGCAGATGCTAAAAAATGGTCAGAATCCCATCCCAGTTACTTCTTTGACTTTAAAAAAGATGACCGGCTTTATCGTTCCTTTGCTATGCCAGCAGATGCCCCAGGAGCAATAAATGTGATTGCCAGAGAAGTAGTAAATCCCTTGTGGGAACCAACACGGATTCGCAGTAGAGATAGACATGAATTTCGTTATTTGTTTCCCAAAGAAACATTATCTGTAGATGCTTTGGAATGGGCAGAAGAATTAAAAACTAGGTTTCAACAATCGAGAGATGAAATTAAAGAACGGGTGGGAGATGATAGGGAAGCTTTTAATGAAGAATTGGGCAAACTTTACGATAGTTACAGAGCCGAAATTGATGAATTATTCACCACTTCAGAGGATAGATTTGAGGGTGCAGCAGCACTGTGGCACACCCAACACACCCGTCCAGAATTAGACCGACATCGTAAGGAATGTTTACAGTTGGCAGCACAGATGGAAATCACGTTTTCCTTTGAGCATAATTATGAAATGCCTAGTGCAGCATTACCACAAGATACTTATGTATTGACTGTTCCGTTTGGGAAAGATGCGATTAAATGGAAGGAATCTTTAGAACAAAAAGGAATTGAATTTGATGCCACTATTCATCCGCAATTACCTGTGATTGAATTTGCTTTTAAAGATTTATCTCCCAAATTAGTTGAGAAATTAGCAGCTAAATTTGGTGACAATATTCACGATTTAGATGAATTGAATATTCCTAAAGATTTACGCATCATTCCTCCCGTAGATCATAGTTGGGCAACATCACGTCAGGATGCGGGTGTGGGGGCTTTGGCATATAATTTATTTACTGAGGAAGTATGTCAACAGCTTCAGGATTTTCAGTTTGCAGAAATGAAAGTGTTGGGGATTAAATACAATGATTTTGCTGATGAAAACTTTGCCAGTCAGCAATGGAGAAAGCGGAGTGTGATTCTAGAAGTAGGAGTTTTTGAATTACCTGAATCACACCCAGATTTTTATCGTTATAACGGGACACCAATATTACAAATTGATGGTCAGAATTTAGGAACTTTTGCACCTGATAGTCCTAAGTTGCCTGTGGGAACTACATTTGCAGCCACATTAAAACCAGAAGGTTCTAGTATTATCCTCAAGGTTAATGCTGATTCGATAGAGTTACCAGATGTGACATTAGCGGAATCAGAACCAATGTTAGATAATGCTGGGGAATTGCAAGCTATTCACCGGGAATTTTGGCGAAAGGAAATGTTTGATAATTTGGTAGAAGCAATTGGTATTACCTACGAACAGCGACAAGCCAATCAATCTGAAAGTAAGGAAATTGAGCAATTCAAAATTGGTGGACAGTGGATGGCTTATGTTCAGTCTAGTGGTGATTTTATTGTGCGGAATGAGAATAAGCGAACGATTTGTAGAGGGAATATTCACACAGGAGAAGAGATATTTCCGCTTTCAGAAGCAGCCGCAAGTGAGTTACAGGAGATGATTTTAGAAAGGGATCGATTATCAGCAAATATATCCTCTGGGAAGTCGCTATACTCAACCGAGGCATCGCTAAATAATAAACAGGAAATATCAAATAATAGAAGCCAGAGTCGAAGTCAAAATATAGAATTGAACTGATAAAGTTGGTGAAGGTTGTACAGAGGTAGTAGTAAATCTTGTCTGCTGCACTCAGGAAACTCAGCTATTAATGATAGTATTTTAGTTTGTTACCACAGTCATTTTCACCAACAAGGAGTAACGAGTGCAACTGCAAGTTCAGCTAATTCGTGGTGAGGATAGCACTTTTGTAAATGCGTATTTAGTGGAACTGGCACAAAAGCACGTTGATGATTATCTATCGCTGTGGAAAAGCCGACTAAATTTATACGTACAAGCTGATAAATTTTGGGACTGGGAGTTTAAACTGAGATTTATTGCCAGCAGTTCAAACCGTGAAGGTTATGCCATTGAGTGCGAAGGTGAAACCCAAGGATTGATGCTGATGGAAACTCAGATGCACGGCTCACGCATCACAGAGGGTAAACGCTTAGTATATATTGATGGAATTGCTACAGCACCTTGGAATCGCCAGGATGTCCAACGCCCACCACGATACAAAGGTGTTGGGAGTGTATTTCTGGTATTTGCCCGAACCCGCAGTTTCGAGCTAGGTTATGAAGGTAGGGTAGGCTTGCATTCTTTACCAGGAACGGAAAAATTCTACGATAATCAAGGAATGCTAGATTTAGGGCAAGATGAAGATTACGATGATTTGGTTTATTTTGAGTACGGTGTATGGCGTTCTTATAACAAAAGCAGTGAAGGTAAGTAATGAGTCAGCAAGAATCTAATTATATTCCGTTCGCCTCTAACCAAGAATTAGCAAACCCGATGGATTTATTGCTGAACGAAGAATGGTTGAGAAAAAGCATCAAAGCTGAGGAAGAAGTAGGGGGTAATATTGGTGCTGGTTTAGATTGGGGTTCTGGTTTTAGTCAACTGTTGCTTAATCCTGAATTGTTTTATCGCTTAAAAACTTTGCGGATTTCGTTGAATCGAGAAGTGCGTTTGTTGCTCAAAGATTGGAATTTAGGAACTGCTACTTCTATAGCATCTGCTACCGCAAGAGAGAAGTTGCTGGAAAGATTCAGGCTACCTACACCTAATGTTAAAGAATATATTCAAACTGTGTTGCAGAGGGATGAACTTTTTGGTGAAGAGTTTATTTCTAATCATCAGGTGTTGCGCGAACTGCTTGGGGTAATGTTGACAGAAAAAGATTGGGAAATGATTGCTTCAGTTGCAGCGGATTCGTTGAAACAGCAAATTATGCAACAGGTTTTGGTTGAGAGAATTTCGGTATAGTAGAGGTAAAAGAATTGCAAGTGGCGCACTCCGTTATCACAAATTAAAAAATGAATTGACAAGTCAGCCATTGCCCTATCGCCCTTTATCTCAAAGCAATACAAGTTTAATTTTGCTCGTCTAATTAAGGTAAAAATATGCGATTAAATGGTTGCTTGCGATAGCGGCGATAAATATTAAAGTCTTTGTCTAGAGTGGCAATAGCAGAAATGTTTAATCTTTCGGAAATGGCAATAAGCGATAAATCGGTAAAATCTGCGGGTAAATCTTGATAAATTGTGTTAAGTTCTTGGATTCTTTGATAGTCTGATGGTAGTAAATGTTCGCATAAGAAAACTCTTATTGATAAGGCAGATAAGAATTCGTTCTGCACTTTTGTATTTGGAGCAAGTAACCACATCACTTCTGTAACACAGGCAATTGTTGTGATGAGTTGACTGGTACAGGTGCTAAAAAAGTTAACAACTTGTTGGTGATACTTGTCTTTACGGTCATAGAAGGCAACAAGAATTCCAGTATCAATTAAAATCAGGGGATAATTATTCATGAGTTCTTGTTTGATGTCTTGCTTGAATTCTGTCAGCGATTGCTTTTTTGCGTACATCTCTATCTGACAAATCTCCTGATCCTTCTAGTAAAAATTTGGGATAACCACCCATTCGTTCTAAAACTGTTTTAGCTGAAGTTGGATAATTGTTAATAGGTGTTTCTAGGGATGAGATAAATTGTAAGACAAGTGGGATTTGTTGATCACTAAGGTTAGCGATCGCTTGTAAGAGTTCTTGGTGTGGATTGGTGGAGTACATAGTGATTAATTGGTGTTGTGATGATTGTAATTTTAGCAAATGTATCGCTCTTTGGGAATTGGGGGTAGGATAATCATACAATGATACTGAGGAAATTTAGTAGTTGTCATAAATGTGCAAATAGAATTATTAATACTATGGTAAAATAAATACACTGTGATCAAGGATTAAATAATGCTTTCTGTTGAATGGGAATCAAGGCAATTATTAGAAGGAGTGAATCTTTCTGAATTGTTAAAGTGTCGTCTTTCAGGTGTTTATATCATTTGGTATCAAGCTATACAGGTAAAAGTAGTGCGTGTTGGACAAGGTATAATTGTAGACCGTTTATCAGTGCATCGGCATACTCAAGAGATTATGTCTTATAAAGAATTTGGTGAATTGTTTGTAACTTGGACTATTGTTGAACCGAAACTCCAAAATGGTATTGAAAATTATCTTGGATATACACTTAAACCTTTAGTTGCAGAAAGGTTTCCTGATGTAGTTCCTATTCCTGTTAATTTACCACTTTATTTAAAGCATCTATCACAATAGCAGAGCAATCACACTTAAATCCTAATATTTGAAGTCCAAATTTTTATGTTGAAAAAACAAACAAGCTGGCGAAAATATGAAGAATATACAAGTAGTATTCTTAACGATGAAGTAGTTAAAAAATATTTAGAAAAACACCTGAGCTTAAAAGATTTTAAAATTCAACCTAAAGAAAAATTGCCTGGTAAATCTGGTACAAATTGGCAAGTAGACGCTTATGGTGATGACATCAATGAACAGCGTATTTTAGTTGAATGTAAACACTACAAACGCAAAAAAACCGAAAAAGGTGCAGCATTAGAACAAAATATAATAGCTGCATTTGCTTATATAATTAAAGATGTGGGAGCAAGTAGAGGAATAGTTGTAACTACACAAGGATTACAAGAAGGGGCTAGTAAAGTAGCAAAATATGAAGGTATAGAATTATTGCAATTAGACTATAATTCAACAGACAAAAACTTTGTTATTCGTTTTCCTGAAAATAATCAGGCTGTTGCTGTATTTACTGAAGAATTTGGTACTATAAGTGCTGCTAAACTATATTCATCATATACTAAGCATCCTCTAGGATAAGCACTATAAAAGTTTATACTAAATGTCTATGTGTTGACGGTTCTTGATGCGGTCGAATAAAATACAATCGTATAGGGCTTCATAGCAGGGTTAGCGCGTCTCAAATCCTGTTGACAGGGGAATTACAGTAGAGGAGAATAGTTTGCTATGGATGCTGCTAACACAGAAACCATGTATTGATCATTCATAGCAGCTCGCCGTGATTTTTGTCGAATACTACGACGAAAAGTTGGTTCTCGGTCTAAGGCATTGAGAGCAATGCGACGTAATAAAGCAAAGTTTTGTGGACTGTGCATGGAATGAATCCGACATTCATCTTCATGGAAAGTGACATCTAATGTCCAATGAACAGAGTTTTCAATCCCCCAATGCTGTCGAATCGCACTACCAATTTTGTTAGCATCACTATCAAGACTAGTAAGATAAAATTGCACTTCATGGGTAGTTTTATTCCAATGCTGAACCTTGCGAACTACCATGACTACTGTTGTTAATCCTGCCCATTGGTTTTGTTCATGAAGTGCGGGTAGTTGTGATACGGGAACAGTATAACAGGTGCGATTTTCGATGCGGTGATGTCCTTTTTCGACCCGTTGACTAATACTGACATCAACACCTTTAAAGTCTAGAGATTGTGCTATTTCAAACCAATTTTTCACTTGTTGATGTAGCGTCGGATGATTATCTTTTAGGCTGAAAATATAATCAGCATTTCCAGCTATGATTTGTTCGGCAATTGATTTTTGCGTACCCATTGCATCAATAGTGATAATACAGCCAGACAAGTCCAGAGTCTCTAACAGTGCTGGAATCGCGGTGATTTCATTTGATTTACAATTGACCTTTGTTTGTCCTAGAATCAACCTATTCTCACAAGCCCATGCACTCACTGTATGTAAAGCTTTTAGTTTCGATTCTCGGTCATATGACCCGCGATGAGTTTTACCATCTATAGCAACTACTTCTACACCCAATTTCTCCACTAATGATTGCACCCAATTCCGAAAACATTGCTCAAATTCTTTGGGGTTTATCCTCTCAAATACTCTTCTAAATGTATACGGCTCGATGGTGGCAGTATTACTGCTGCACAAACCTGGTTACAGTAGCAATTTACCGCAACAAATTTTTTACCATATTTTTCAGACGCACTATTTGACGCTGTTATTTTTCGTCCCAGGAATACAAAATCTTTTCATCTTGAGTTTGCATACCCTACTAAACCCACTTAATTCAAGATCAACTTTTTGGCTTTACAAGCCGTCTGAGGAATTTTTGCCTGAAAAACCGTTGCATTCCAGTGTATAAAGCTGGTTTGCTGCAATTGTCTTTTTTTTAGTCTGATACCTTTACCTAAAGACGGTAAAGATTCATCATCAGGCAATTTCACTTAAGAGAGGTTTAGTCATGGGACTATACTGAGAACGGCAACCTTGAACTTCGCTCAATACTTCTTGAGCAGTTTTAGCGCCGAACAAAGGCAACTTCCACATTGTCCAATAAAGTTCTGTAGGTTCAGAAGTTTCGTTGAATTCAATTGCAGGAATAAAACCTTGTGTGATAATGTACTGAACTTGCTTGGCAATTTGCGCGTCAGACAGAGGGGGAAGATAAGAAAGGGTTTCGTAACGACGCTCTTTTGGTAAAGTTTGCATAGCTTTTGATAAGTGGGGGAGATTTTTTACTATTTCTTTGACTGAACTAACTGGATAAATTATCCAAATTAGGAATGGCTACGCCACGCAGGCTATCAGATATTGTCTGTCTTTGGTGTTTCCGGGCTGGGACTTGATAAATTTAGTTGCGTAATGCGTTCGAGATGCTGGCGACGCTGTTCCATATTGGCTTGCTGAATGCCAGTACAAACCATTTCTGGTAAGAAATCTGCCACTTCCGCCGCTATGTGTTCCCTGACAGTCATAATCCGCAAAGCCAAATCTGACTTTTCCAGAAACAGTTCCTCAATATACGCTTCTCCGTCTTGGATTTTGCCAGCGGAAAAGTTTTGCAACCAATGTGCTAAAGGAGGATTTGTTTCGCCTAGCTGTGCCAATACCGTCCTTAGCGCCTGATAAGTCAGGTAGCTTTGAAGAGTTTTGGCTGTGTCTTTCGCAATTTGCTTTAGATCCATGCTATAAAAATGCTGGATATACAGTACCAGCTAGGGTATTAGGTTTAGTTTATGCAAATCAATCAGAAGAATGCTATAAAGCAGATTTAAAGTTTCCTCTTCTTGATACATATGAGGGATATTTTACAGATAAAAATGTTAAGATTGATAGAATAATTGTTCTGCTAACAGACCAGTCTCAAATATTTAGTAGTGAAGAACAAAGACTACACCAAAAATCACCCTATTGGAAAGATACTTCTACTATTAAACCTCTATTGCAATGGTATTTTCAAAATTCAAATTTTACCTGTCACCCAGAATTTGAATATCTAATTCCTGATCAAAATTCTCCAGGTGTTGATAACTGGGATGCTACTTTATCGCTCGTGGAGGCAAAATTAACAGATTTAAATATTGATGTCAATCAGGAAGTTTATGTCAGTCATCAAGCGGGAACACCAGCTATATCTTCTGCTGTGCAGTTTGTGACTATCGGCAGGTTTAAAAAAGTTCAGTTTTTAGTCAGTAATGAGTATTTCGACGAAAATTATGATCTCAAATCTAAATCTCAAGTTATTGAAAGTTCTCGTTATCAGCGAGGTATACAAATTCAAAAAGCCAAGCAGTTAATAAATAAAGGATTACCTGCTGCTGCTAAAGAAGTTTTGCTCGGTATAGTTGATGATGAAATGTTTACAGAAATAAATGAAGTTGCTGATTTTTTTAATCTTAAAAACTCTTTTATCAAAGGTCAAGAGTTTGAAGTTAAATCAGCAGTTGACAGAATTTTGATTTCTCTTGATTTAATTGAGATCTTTTTTATTCAAGAAAATTATATCCAGGGAATAGCACTTTTAAGTGCCACGCAAGAAACATTTTTGAAAGCTGCTATCTTTTCTCAAAAAAGGAAAATTGATGACTCTATTTTCCAGATATCTAGTGTGGTGGATTGGAATAGAAGTGGATTATTTCTTGAGTCTGAAAATCACCTAAATAAATTTAACAATATGCAAAATATTACAGCTTTTTTAAAGAGTTTAAGCTTTCCTCCTCCTGTATCTGGGGATTTTGATTTCTACCATTGGGAAAAATATCAACGAGAACGTAATAACAGTTTGAAACTTAATAATAGTAGACAATTTAAATGGCTATGTGAACTTAAACCGGATTTTAAACCTTGGGCAAATTTATCTTGGTCTTGTCAATATAAGAGAGACAGAGAAGATGACCTGCGTAATCAATTATTACACAACTTATTGGGTGTAAAAAAACCGGAAGTAATTAATTATATTTTGGGTTATAGTGATGATATAATTAACATATTTTCAGCTTCAACTCAGCAGTCAAACAATAAAGATGAACTGTTAATTAATGAAGTTCATAGAGCTTATGTACAAAATGTGAAATCACCACTTTTGAAAGCATTAAAATTATTTGGACTTTCTAAAGAAACTGGAATTTACAATAAATTGCAGACTAAGTTGCAACAAATAGCAGAGTCTATCATCTAAATCATTCATGAACAAGAAGATTCAGGATCTGCACCTTTCGACACCACTCACAGAATCCCCAAAACCCTATATTTTTCGTTGAGTGGTGTCGATTACTTACTGGGAGAGGATTTCAGGTATGTGTTTTACTAAATTCTGGACAATGTGTATGATGTTTTTTAGAGGTGCGTCGATTTGGCGGCTGAAACCCTTACTGGGCAAAGGCTGCTAGACGAACTCTTTACCGATTACCTCAAATCGGAATTATTGGAAACTCACCATCCCAATTGATAACGTCACAGCAAGCAACATGAATCTACTGATTAAGTTATTTCGGATTAGTTGGAAACCTGCATCTTTGAAATCAAAGCACTAGATTATACCTTAGTCCTCTGATAATTCATTCAAGCGATCGCACCCCACGCCCTATCCCCTAAGAACGAAGCAATGGTACAAACATTCTGGTAAAATGCCCCTAGAGACAGAGGTAATGTTATGGGTCAAGGATTTAGCAACCCGAAGAAATCAAAACTGGACATATTAGCAGAGTCAGCTATTCTGCATTGTCAAAAACGCCATCCAGAAGCTTTGGACAATATCTTTGATAATCAGCCCCCGGCATTCAATCAGCAGATTTTCTTAAAAGTCATTGCGGCACTGCAAACAGACCTTGACACCCTATCTTGGTTCTGCGGTTATTTAGCATCAGAAATTAACTGCACCCAAGACAATCATAAACCCCACCCCATCAGCGAATTATCAGGGCTGCTGATTAGTTTTGGCATGGAATTATTTGAAGACTTTGTACCTTACCCCGGTCGTCGGCTGGTCATTGGTAATGCGGAGAAATTCCAATCTTTACCCCAAGAAATTCAAGATAGAGTCAATCAGTTTTTTGTAGTTAAGCCAACTTCCAGTGAAGAAGCCCAACGGATAAATAATGCAATACTGCAAAAACTAGAGGCAGTTAATCTAAATTAAGAGCAATGTTTACTGTGATAGCTTCGCCCCCCGCAAACATCGCTTGATAAAACAGCTTCATTTTGAGATACCCAATACCCGCCATTTTTCCCGACTAAGGAAGAAACCAATACCATTACTATTAGTGCAAGTCAGTCCGGTTTTTTGTGAAATGCATTTAAACCCGCCATTATTCCAAGTTTGACCGTAAGCAAGGACAGATTTGTTAGGGTCAGAGATAGTATCACTGATACAAAGAACTTCCGGTTTACTTGTGGCTGGTAACATCAAACCACGTCCCCAGTCAAATCCGCAATATTCGGGGTAGGGTTGTGGAGGTTTGGGTTTGAGTGAACTAGCAATTTCACAGCGTAAACTGTTTGTAGTAGTATCACTACCTTCAAGTAGCTCACAGAAAATATTACCACTGGGGGTCTTAAATCCTTTGGGCGCGGCAATACTTACCTGTGGTATTGATAAACTCACTATTGTAACTGTAACCGCTAAAACACTCAGTTTATTGAATTGTTTATACATATTCAAAACTTGCTTATTATTAACCCATATCCTACTATGTAAAGTTGATTAGCCGTTAAAAAATAAACCAAATCTTTTCAGGCGATGGGCTACGCCCCGCCGCGCTCGCCAGCAATTGGGGCTATTTTTCCCAAGTAGGTTGGTAATCGAACAACCATCTAAACTGCAAGTCAGCTAACCAAGTAGGAGTGAGTTTGTAAATCCAATTGCGGAGAAAACACCCTATTGCAGATTTAGTTTGCCCAAGCTGACCAACTTGCCGAGAAGTAGTAAATACACGAGTTACCCGGCTGCTACGGCTACTTTCAAATTGACGTAAAAGTAATGTCACCTGTTCTGAACTAGCCTGATGACTAAGCAACTTGACCAGTTCAAAGGCATCTTCTATGGCCATACAACCCCCTTGACCAAGATTTGGTTGCACAGGATGTGCTGCATCTCCAATTAAAGTTACTCTTCCTTGACCCCAACAATTATCTAAAGGTTGACGGTCGAAAATATCATCTCGATAAATGTTTTCGTTTTCTAAAACCTTGAGAATTGAAGGTACAGGTTCAGCATAATCTGAAAAGATTTGTTTTAAAGCATTTAAAGAACCCCCAACTGAGTCATCATTCCCACCCTGTTCAGTATTACTGAAACCATAAAACGAGAACTGCCCTTTGCCAACATCAAAATAGCCAAAGCGATTTCCTTGACCCCAAAATTCTATCCAACTGTATTCTTGATTTAAGGGAACGGTTGAAGCGTTGAAAAAACCTCTCCAACAACACATACCACTGTAGATTGGCTGTTCTAGTCGCTCTTTACCCTCAAGACTGGCACGGACTTGGGAATAAAGACCATCTGCACCTACTAATATATCGCCAGTTGTTGTACTGCCGTCTTGAAAGTACACTCGTACACCGTCTTCGGTTTCCTCAAATTTCTCAAAAGTCATTCCAGTACGTACTATTTCTGGTGGCAATGCTTCATACAAAATTTGTTGTAATTCTCCTCTCCCTAGACATACACCTAAGTTTTCTTCTCCAGCAAATTCTGGGGAATTAATGTACAGTGGAGTTCCATCTTTACTAAAAAAACCACCCTTGATAATTTGGCCACCTTCTAAATAAAAACGTTGATAAATTTTTCCTAACCACAGAAGTTGATAAACTCGAACTGCATTTCGCTGAATAAATATACCTCCTGAACCAGAAAGCATTGCATCCAGTTGACGTTTCTCGTACAATTCCACTTCAATATTTGCATCTAGGCAAGCACGGGCTAAAGTTAACCCACCAATTCCACCCCCAATCACAATTACCTTCGACACTGAGGACTTACTTGTTTTCTCTGATGTTCGCATCATTGATTTTAAATGTATCCCTATGTAATTTTATTATTTTTTATAGTATTATACACAGCATTTATTGGGTGTTTAACTTGCATCTTATCTAAAAACTGTCGGTTCGTAGACTAATTGAAAAATTTTCAACGGAATAATCAGGTTCTAACTTACCTTGTCGCAGACAAAGTGAAAATCTGTCACGGAGTAGATGAAAAATTCCTACCAAATTCGCGGACTAATTGAAATTTTCCACCAAATGGGAATAAAAGGGCGCAACTCATTCCAGTATAAGGCTTTGGAGTAATACTTCTGTAAGTAGTGATAGCGAAGCGCTCCGTAGGAATCGCTCTTAGGGTACGAAAGAATAAGGGTTACACAAGCATATTTTCAATTAGTCCGCAACAAAATTTCATTTAGTCTGCGACATTTTCACTTTGTCTGCGAACCGACAAAACACAAGCGGGAAGATTTCCGGTTTCAGTTACAATATTCGATATCAACCCCAGATATCATGCCTACCAACAAGACCCCACCCAGCGAAATGATTCGCGTGCCGACTGTACTAATTCCTATAGTACGACATTTAGCCAAAATCCACCGCAACGGTCATACAACTGAGTTATTACAAGACTTACAGGAATTGATAACAAGGTTTGATAGCAGCGTGGAACTGGAAGCAACCACGGAATTACAGCAAGTTGACGAAAAACTCGGAGAACTGGAAACGCACCTTTGCCAACAAGATCAACTGGTGTCCACTAAATTGGAAGTCCTTGGTAAACAGTTAGAGAAAATTGAAAAAGCAATCGCTTCTGGCAAATACGGTGGTGGTAATTCTAGACCCCGGCGCTCAGGGTATCCCTACCAGTATCAACAACAACCAGTAGAAATCAAAGAATTTGCTCCTGAGAACTTAGCGCAACGATTGGGGGTAACACCGCAGAGTTTAATTACGGAACGGGAAACCAAAACTGAGCAGGAATTTATCAGTTGGTCCAGAAACCGAGATCCCAGTAGTTTAGGATGGAAATTTCAAGATGGCTTGTATTATCCAGTGAGGCAGTAGAGGAATAAAAAGTGCTACGATGATCAACCATCGGGGGTAAACAGCCAATGTGAAAATTGACAGACACGGCAAAGCCAAAGTTCTTACCCAACCAGAAATACAGCGATTATTTACAGAAGGATTAACCACTGCTAGAGATCGCACCCTTTGTGCTGTCATGCTCTACACAGGTTGCCGTGTCAACGAAGCTGTCACCTTGAAAATTACCGATGTCTACGACAAAAAAGGCAGAATTCGCCCAGAACTCATCCTCCGCAAAGGTAACACTAAGGGGAAACTAGCTACCCGCACTATTCCCGTTCTAGATGACTTAAGGCACTTCCTAGAACAGTATAATCCTCCAACTACCAGTGACGGTTTTCTGTTTCCCGGTCGCTGGGGACGGGGACATCTGCACTCGGACTCAGCCAGTATTATCTTTAGAGAAGGTTGTCAGCAAGTTGATATCGAAGGAGCAAGTACCCACAGCTTCCGCCGCACTGCTCTAACATTGATGAGCAACGCTGGTATCCCTCTGCGGGTAATTCAAGAAATTTCCGGTCATCGTAATTTGGAGCAATTGCAAAACTACCTTGAGGTAGAAACGTCACAAGTTCGCGGAGCGATCGCCTCCTTGTCCATGCTCACCCCAGTAGCAGCAGAGAGTAATACCAAGCTAGACATAAGTAGCACCAGTGACAGGGTGAAAACTGACGGATAGAGCGACTCCTAGATCGGTAAATAGGAATATGACGATCTATGGACGATAGTAGGCAAATTAACAGTTTTGACCGTCAGCCTGGGTTTGATGCTGTTGAGCTTTTAGGGGCATCTCCCTCATCCTTACTAGAATCCAAAGTATACAGTTACAGATCCTAAATTTGAAGTACCACCGACTCGTGTGGGGATATGGCGATGCCTTCGGCGTATCCCTAACGGGACTGAAGGAATAGAGAGCGTAGCGATCGCCAGACATTTTGATCCAGCAGTTGGTAAGCAGTTACAAATAATCTGGAAATTTAAGCGGGAATAATTAATTCAACAATTTTATCTCGCAGTTTGTGTTCGCAAGCAGAAAACCATTCAGCAACCAAATTCCTCTTCTCATCAGGAATTTCATAAAATCTCAATGACATCTCATCCATACTGAGTCGGACAATGTGATATCAAAAAAGGCTACTCCCATGCCCAAATGCCTCATATCAAAATACATGAAGTTATCTGCACACTCAAAGGCAGCAGGCAGCATCCTTATAATTTTTTACACATCGGAAAAATGCTGGCAGTTGCGGTTGATCAGCTACACTGGGGGCATTTTTGGTGAACAGAAAATTTATTACACCGCCGATTATCTAAAGGTTGACGGTCGAAAATATCATCTCGATAAATGTTTTCGTTTTCTAAAACCTTGAGAATTGAAGGTACAGGTTCAGCATAATCTGAAAAGATTTGTTTTAAAGCATTTAAAGAACCCCCAACTGAGTCATCATTCCCACCCTGTTCAGTATTACTGAAACCATAAAACGAGAACTGCCCTTTGCCAACATCAAAATAGCCAAAGCGATTTCCTTGACCCCAAAATTCTATCCAACTGTATTCTTGATTTAAGGGAACGGTTGAAGCGTTGAAAAAACCTCTCCAACAACACATACCACTGTAGATTGGCTGTTCTAGTCGCTCTTTACCCTCAAGACTGGCACGGACTTGGGAATAAAGACCATCTGCACCTACTAATATATCGCCAGTTGTTGTACTGCCGTCTTGAAAGTACACTCGTACACCGTCTTCGGTTTCCTCAAATTTCTCAAAAGTCATTCCAGTACGTACTATTTCTGGTGGCAATGCTTCATACAAAATTTGTTGTAATTCTCCTCTCCCTAGACTGCCGCGCTTCAGGCTGGGCGGAGATGGTTGGAGGATGAAGATTGATGCCATTGTCTGGATGGATTTCGAGGATTCAGTCAACGAAATGGCACTTTCGTTGACTTTTCAGTTTCTGAGAAAGGTTTCAACTTCAAAACTCTGGCAAACTTGGTATTATACTAAACAGCATCTTGCTCTGACAATTTAGAGGGCTGCTGACTTTCACTAATAAAAAAAGTGAAAAAATATCTTAAGCTGTTACGCAGCTAAATCTGATATTTCGTAGCCTAGAGTCCTTACCGTAAGGCTTTCGGGCAAAAAAAGTAAATGCGTAACAGCTTATCTTGAAAAATTGACATAAAAATCCACTATATTCGGAAGAAACTAAACTTTGAGTAGACTAACCAATGGATAAAATCAAGATTTTGTTTCTAGCAGCTAATCCTAGTGATTTTGTTAAGTTACAATTAGGGAAAGAATTACGAGATATTCGGGAAACGTTACAACGCTCTAAATATCGGGATCGCTTTTTACTAGAATCTCGTGAATCTGTGCGACCAGGAGATATCTCTCAGGCAATTTTTGATGTTGAGCCACAGATTATTCATTTCTCTGGGCATGGTAAAAGCACTGGAGAACTTTGCTTTGAGGATATTTCAGGAAAAAATCAGCCAGTACAACCCAATGCACTCGCAAGTTTATTTGAGTTAGTAGCTGAACAAGTAAACTGCGTATTTTTGAATGCATGCTACTCAGAAGTTCAAGCGAAAGCAATTGTTGAACACATTTCTTTTGTGATTGGTATGAATCAAGCTATCGGAGATGAAGCTGCAATCACATTTGCGTCAGGTTTTTATAAAGCTCTAGGTGCAGGGCGCTCATTTGAAGATTCTTTCAAAATAGCCTGTGTTGAAATGCAATTAGCTACCATCTCAGAACACTTAACTCCAATTTTTCATATTAAAAAGAATAATTTTATAGAGAAAAATTCTAAATCAACTAAGTATGTTCTTATCTTGAGTGCTACGATTGATGAAATTAATAAGCCACTTGTAGAAGCAATTGTTGCCCATTTAAGTCAAGTTTCAGGTGATATATCTTTAACTTTGCAAGAAGTTAAGGCTGGAAGTGTAAAGCTAATCTTAAAAGGCTCTAAAAATGGATTTAAACGTCTCAAGTTTCTCTTTAAGGCTGGAAAGCTAAAAGAAGTTCTAGGTATAACTGTTCAAAGTGTTCGATTGGATGGTCTTTTTACATTTTTAGGTGAACTTTTTGATGACCTGATTAAGTGGCTAGGGAAAAAATGTGTTGATTTCATACAGAAGCTAATAGATAATCTGCAATTGGTATGGCAGAGCATTTCTTCAACGTTATTAATAGCCTTTGGAAACGTTCCAGTTCTTTATGGTATCTTCTACGCGGAGTCGATGCAGGGAGAAACCCTTATGGAAATATGGGACCCAGCGTATTACGATAGCAAGCCATCGCAGGTTTTTTCAGTGAGACAATATCCAATTGATAATCCACTACCAACGCGGCGATCTGATGCTAGGGTACTGATGTTAGAAAACTGGCAGCAATTGTCATTTTGATGCTAGAAGCAAATTTTAGCCCCCTCACCAAAAATTTCATTTTCCTCAGAATGACTGAAAACTTAAAATTACACCCATTCAATATTCTTGAGAGGTCAATTGGGGGTCAAGCCGGGATAAAGGTAAAATGGGACACGATGTAAATAAATGTTTTAGAATGTGCTTTATTAATTTACTAATTTCTCCATAAATGATAGAGGAGCAATTGAAATTTTGCAGAGCAAAATCTACTTTTTATACCTCCCCTAGATTAAAATTTTCCGTTAATGATTATTTTTAGTGATACTTTCAAATTGGGAAAGTATTAAAGCAATGAGTAAAGAACGAAAAATCAATAGTTTTGAGCATTGCGTTTACAAAACTTTACATCGTGTCCCATTTTACCTTTATCCCGGCTTGACCTAGTGTGTTAATTCTGAATCTCTTATCCCATAAGACTTCATGCACAAAATGTGCCGCCCTATTTTTATGAGAAAGTGCCTGGAACAGATGTTTTCGGTATAAACTACGGTAACACCAATAATTTTCTGGACAATCCCTCCAAAAATACACAGAATTAACATACTAGGCTTGACCCCAAGGAGGAAAGGCAGCAGGAAAGAACACAAAGTCAGGGATTTTCTTTGTAAGTAATGGAGCAACTTTTAACGCTTCACATTAGGGCATATTTTGCGATCGCTCTCTGTAATATTAGGATGGGTGGAGAGATAGTCATGCAGCCAGTCGCAACCCTTCTTTAGTAGTTCGCTTAGGTTGTCAATATGCCAAATTCTTACTGTACCGTCATAACCTGCTGTAACAAGGGTCTGATCAACTGCTCTGAAGGTGATGCTACTGATTTTTCCCTTATGACCAGCAAACTCAGCTAATTGTTGTCCTGAACGACTCCACAGTTTTACCAGTCCATCATCTCCTACTGTAGCAATACGTTGGTTATCAATAAAGATGACACTTCTCACCCATCCCTTATGAGCTTTCCACTGACTCTGTTGAACACCTGATAAATTCCAAAGCCTAACTGTACCATCCATTCCTCCCGTCAAAACCTGTTTTTGATCAGGACTAAAGTTAGCACTGAGTACTCCCCCCCGATGTCCCTTAAATTCAGCCAGCATCTTACCTGAAATATCTCTAAGTTGAACTGGGCTATCCACAATACTGTATCGATTTACCTGCAAAGTACCCGCAACAAGTATTTTCTGCCCATCTTGGCTGAAGTTCATGCTATAAACTCCAATATCTCCATCTTTTGATTGAGATAGCGGCCATTCTTTTAGCGGCTGTTTTTGAGATGAATTCTGCCAATTCCAAATCTGCACTTTACTAAGTTCGGTATTACTGGCTGGAACTACTGTAGCAAAATAGCGATTATCAGGACTAAAGCTTATGTAATATGTATTGTTATACTGAAAAATCTGCTTACCTGATAAATTCCAAATTATAGCTCTACCACCACCTGGTATTGCTGTAGCAACATACTTTCCGTCTGGACTAAAAGTTATGTTGAGCATCCCACCATAATTATTCGCTTTCCATCGAATTAATTCTTTTCTTGAAATATCCCAGAGCCTTGCCCAACCATTGAGTTCACCAGTAGCCAGAATTTGACCACTTGGATTAAAAGATATACTGCTAACTATATTCTGATTTTCAAAAGAATCTCCTAACGAAAATCTGTTTGATGAAGTTTTGAAGATATGTGGAATATTGCTGTTACTAGAAAGATTCCAGTTAGAAATTCGCCCAAGAATACAGATTTTAGAATTATCTGCCTGAATACCCCAATCGCTACCAAAACCATAATCTTCCCCTTCTGGAGGAAAAATCCAGGTAGCTTTCGCTTCTACAGGGTATTCTCCAAATGCTATTCCAGGAGTATCTGGATGGTAGAGCTTAACTTTAATAAGTCTATTTGTTCGATTCTCAAATGATATTCTTCCAACTTGATTATCTTCAAAAAGTGAAGAAGAAACTCGCTCTGGATATAATCCAGGTGCATATAAAGAAAAACATTGATTACTACTTTCACCTTCTATATTTTTCAAAAATGGTCTAGTAGAATAAAGAACATCTGGGTTAAGTTGCTTTCCTGCTAAACTCCAAACTTTAGCATTACTATCTGTACCTGTTGTAGCCAGAAGTTTTTTATTTGGGCTGAATCTTACACTTAATACCCCTCCTTGATGTCCCTTGAATTCTATTAACTGCTCGCCTGATAGATGGAAAAGTTTCACCTTGCCATCATCACCTGCTGTAGCTAATAACTTTCCATCGGGACTAAAACTTATATCTCTAATCCATCCTACATGACCTTTAAATTCTGTAAGTTGTTCACCGGATAGATTCCACAGTCTTCCTCTACCATCATCGCCTGCTGTAGCCAATAACTTTCCGTCGGGACTAAAGCTTATACTACGAAAGCTACCATTGGGACTTTTAAATCCAGACACATTTTGTCCTGCTAAATTCCAAAGTTTAGCGGTCCCATCCTCTCCTGCTGTAGCGATGTATTGACCATCTGAACTAATACTTAGACTATAAATCGCACGCTGTTCTCCCCTCCATTTTTTTATCTTTTGCTTTTTTTGCAAACTCCACAAATTAATATCACCATCCTCACCTCCAGTAACAATGAATTTACTATCAGGACTAAAAACAACATCACGAATAACATTTTGATGTTTATATTCAGATAACATCTCTCCTAATAAATTCCAAATCCGAACCATTCCATCATCTGATCCTGTTGCAATCAGTTGACTATCTGGACTAAAGTTTACACTTAAAATACTACCCCGGTGAGCCTTAAATTCGGTTTTCTGTTTCCCTAAATAATCCCAAATCCGGACTGTACCATCCGAACCAGAAGTGACTATAAGCTTTCCATTTGGACTAAAGCGAATGCCCCTAACCCAACCCTGATGTCCTGTAAGTTGGTTTACTTCAAAAATTTTGTCCAGTATTTTTTGTAATGCAAATAAGGGGCTAAACGCTGGGTAATTTTCTAAAGAGGTGCCATTCTTAACTAAATTTTCTAGATTTCTCGCACTTCTCATGGACTTTATTAAAGAGTTCAATTCTTCAGAATCAAACTGTTGCAATCCAACAATTCCTGACTGCTCTAGTGCATTACCTTGCAGTGCAAGTCTCGTATTGTCTTGAGCTTCCCTAGCTTCTTTTTCAGCTTTTTCGCGCAGTTGAATTGCTTGTGCTACCTTAGCTTCTGCATCCGCTACTTTTGCCTGTGCTGCTGCCACCTTTTCTTGCGACTGTCGGTCTACATTTTTAAGCTCTGCCTTCGCTGCTGCCAGATCCTCTTTAGCTTCCTCAACTTTCCTATTTGCTTCCTTCTGCTTGGCTTGTGCCTCAATCAGACTTTTTGTGGCTGTTTCCTTGTCAGTATTTGCCTGTTTAGTTATTTTCCCTAACTTCTCACGAGCTAGTCGCACATCCTCATTTGCCTTTTTCGTTCGATTTTTTGCTTCTTCCTCTGTATTAGCAACCTTAATATTTGCCTCATTAACGCTCTGACTTGCCTTGTCCGTTAATTCTTTTGCTTTTTGTTGTGTATTGGCAACCTTAACATTTGCCTTTCTCACAGATATTCCTGCCCAGACACTTGCCACCCCTGCAACTACTAGTGTCCCTGCCAAAATTATCGAACCAACTCTCACTTTCCGCTTCGCTGTCTGCTCCGCCTCAGAAAGGATCTGATTTGCCTGTTCTGCTGTCTCCCGTGCTAGACGTTCCGCTTCTAGTTTGCGGTCGGTTTCTTGCTTTTCTACCTCCCGACTTTCTCGCAAAAATCTATCATCTTCATCACTGAGCCGTTTACCCTTTGCCCAGGCTTCGGCATCTTCTAGCGCCTGTCCCCGCAGTAGAAATGACTCTTTTTGCTCATCGGATTCCTGCCACGCTTTCATTGCTTCTGCATAAAAAGACGGACGCAAATCTGCCAATGCCCGATCTACCCATTGTTGGTTAAATACCGCCGCATAAATGGGATTGTAGACATTGAGCTTGCCGTCCTGTTTGACTACCAAGCCAGTTAAGCGCAGTTGCATTTGCTCATAACTTTCATCAGCAGCAATGCCTCCTTGATCTAAAACTTGCTGATATAGCCCCAGCAAACGCCCTCGCCCCTGTTCGTCACTTTGCAAAATTCTGTCACGAATTGTCTTGAGGTGTGGCGGTACATCCTGGGTTTCCCAATTGTCGATAACTTTGGCACAGACAACTTGCTCTACCAACTCCTGCGGCGACAGCGACGAATTGATTTGCTGGGCAACCAAATTCAAAACCTTCTGGGTCAAAAATGGTTGTCCTCCTGTCCATATCAACACAGACTGCATTACTGCCTGCGGATCGCTGACCCTACCTAGTAAACCTTGTTGTAGCGGTTCCGTCTCAGCCACTTGAAACCCGCTCATTTCCACTGCATGACCGATATTAAACGAAGAACTCCGCCTACTGCGAATGAGGTCAGAAGGTGTTGCTACGCCCAAGAAAGCAAACGTCAGGCGTTTATAATCTGGCTTTTCTGCCCGCCTTTCATATAACGAACGAATCAGAATGAAAAATCCATCGGTATCAAACTTGAGGCTGAGGAGATTATCAACCTCTTCCACAAAAATAACGATGCTATGGGTGGTTTGTGGTAGCAAAATCTGGTCGATGAACTCATAAAAACGCTCAACCACAGAAATCGATTGAGCATCTAGTTCTTTCCACCACCCCGGAAAATTTATCTTATCTTCTAGGTGGAGGTCGCCAATCAACCGCTTGATAGTCCCTGCATACCATTGATCCTCGCGCAAAGTCGTACCCCGCGTTTGTGGATCGATCACCGCACAGGCAACCCCATCCTGCTGCAACTTTTGCATCGCCCGTACTCGCAAACTTGACTTGCCCATCTGTCGCGAGTTAAACACAAAACAATACTCACCTGCTTTTAAACGTTCATACAGTTCCCGATCTGCCTGTCGCTCTACATAGGCAGGGTTATCAATGGGCAAACTGCCGCCCACTTGGTAGCTAAATTGGGCGCTATGATTGGCGGGTTGCGGTTCAGGTGGGGTAGTCATCCGCTAAACTCCTAAGCGATCGCGAAAATATTGACGATACAATTGGCATCGGGGCTGGACATTATTCTCTACCCGCACGACCAAACCCATGCTATCCAATTTGAAGGCTTCCTCAGAGCGTAGGCGCACGGGAACATCTGACGTGACAACGGTTTTCATCGCTGCTCCTAATGTAGGATAGTCTTCTAGCGACTTGAGATGTCCCAGCAGATAGTCGCTGTAAATGCCAGCTTCCGTTGGTGCAGTTCTCAAAAACTCCTCTAAAGTCAGATCACCCGCTGCTATGTGATACAGTGCCGTTCGCACTAAATAAGGATGCCCACCAATCAGATCCATGAACTGCTTGACAAATTGCTCAGACCAATCCAGTCCGTGCAACTTCACCAACTCCTGCACCTGGGCGGCGGTAAACTCCCCCAACTCAATTGGCAAACCCACATTAAAGGGTGATTGGTTAATATCCTTTTGCAAGTATGGTTCCTGGGAGTAGACAATCACGAAGCGAAGTTTACCCCATAATTGATTACTGCGCGATCGCTCGTGCCAACCGCGTAACAAACCACAAAAATCTGTTTCAATATCAGGATATTTAAACACGCGATCGAAATTATCGATTGCCACCACCAAGGGTGGTTCCGTATCATCTAACAAATATTTCTCGAAGTAATCCGTACTGTTGTCATTTGCGCCAAAAATATCATCCCAATATTCCTCAATCTTGATTCTGATCCCTAACGGCTTGCCTACAGAAGCGCAAAACCACTGCATATATTTGTCAAGATCATTAAAGAATTTCTGGTTTGCCTGCTCCAAATTCAAAGTCACTGTGCGATATCCCAACTGATTAGCATAAGCAAGCACCCGTACCATCAGCGAAGATTTGCCCATATTGTGGGGCGATTTAATCCGAATCAATGATCCAGGCTTATTAACTTCTGCGTAGCAGCGTTCCTCATAGGAAGAATGGATATAAAAACTGGAATCAACCCTCACCTGCCCATCAGGAGATTCTAAACTTACACTGCTGGCTGCTGATTGTGTTGGCACCAAGTCCGATCGCCTCAGCAATACAGGGGTCAATTCTTCTGGAATGCCATCTAAGGCGATGGCATTCACCCCCGATGCAAAGGCATCATCAATTGAGCGATCATCCCAAATCGCCCTATAAAAACCCTGAGCAAACTGTCGTGCTGCTTCATCACCGATTGCCTGATTCATCCCCACCACGTAGGGGATATACTGGGCAATCGCCTCAGCCTGTACCGATGCGTAGCAGGCATTCAGTACCACACACGTAATTTCACTCGCAAACATCTGAAACAACTTCGCCAAAGCATCAGTACTGACTGGCTGCTCCGCCCCGCTTTCATCCTCAAAAGCTAATCCATACTCACCACCCCCATGCCCCGAAAAATGCACGATCTGCGGCTTGAGATTGTACATATACTGCTGTAAATCATCAGGACGTACAGCACCTCTAACCTCAATTACAAAGCGATCTCGATTTGCGGATAGCTGTAGTGTTGTACGAATTTCTTCTACTTCCTTATCCAGACGTAGCCGTGCTGTATTTTGGGGATTTGCCGCTAAAAGTAGGATTTTTTTGACATTGCTCACAATCTGCATTCAAATCAGGTATATAAACCCTCAAAAAGGGGGAATAGGGAAAATGTAGACTCATAACTTGGTAAACAGATGGATAATAGCATCCATATAACTAGTCTCAAAAAGTCTACTTTCTGAGACAGACCTTTATTATGTCTCTTTTTATGTCTCAAAATGCAATTCTCTCAAAGTCTAAGGAGTAATGAGACATATATGCTACTTTTTAGCCATTAAACTCTTAATCCCCCTTTTCGAGCGGTTATGCAAACAACCCAATCAGGGAATTAATCTAAGATTATGCCTCCTCTGTTATAAATAGATTAACTATAATTGCTCAACACTTAATAAGCTCTATGCCAACCGAGGCAGCAACATTAAATTTTTAGTTTGCTTTTATGACGCATTCGGGGCTGGTTGTCGTATGAAGATGCTTACGAAATGGGTTGCAATGTGATCGCTCCAGTCAACTTATGGTCAAAGTCACACAGAGTGCTTTTATCAATGCATCTAAACCAGGTTTGCTGGTAAAGTAGGTGAGATGATCACAAGCGGCATCTGGTAACATAATTGGCTCAGGAGTGCGGTTTGCATTTACACTTTTAATACTTTCCAGTGTCACAGCTATATCGTTGGGTTGTTTTAAAAATACCATATCCACTACGCGATCTACAGATGAGCCAAACAGTTTCTGCATAAGTCGCTGTATCTGACTGGATTGTTTTCCAGGTTCAGTTTCTAATGCTTCTGGACGAATTGAGCGATCGCCAGCAATGATTGTATACTGCACATTGGGGTCAGGATTTGTGGCTATGCTTTGAATAAAAGAACTTTGCGGGTTCATTTGGTCTAAAGCGTTATCACTTGCTTCCAGAAAAGAGACCAATCCAGCAATAACTATTGTAGGCCAAGCCAGAGAAGACATTTGATTCAATCCAATACCAAGGGCTGTAAATGCCCAATCTTGGATAGAAGGCCAGGGAGAACCAGCATTGGGTGTACCTAACATCACTAAGTGTTGGGCAATTTGATTTCCGCCCTCCCTTTCAATAAAAGTACGAGATACTAAGCCACCCATAGAATGGGCAACAATATGTAGTTGTTTACCGTGGTTTGCTCCTAAACCAATCTCTTCTAATCTTTGTCTAAGTAATCTAGCGTTTTCTTCGATTGTCGTATGCAGATTTTCATAGTCGCAGGTGAGAACTAAATCATATTTATCTCGTAGAGTTTTCTGTTGTCCATTTTCTGTAAATGTTGCCTCTTGGACACTAGTTACTAAACTTTCGGTATCACCTATGATGCCATGAATAAAGAGTAAAATTTTCTTGGATTCATCAACTTTGCTTTTAATGAATTGTTTATTGTCTTGATAATACACACGCCCATTTGATGATACTTCAGCAATTCTCACAAGTGGATAGGTAAATTCTTTTTTAAATATTGGGGACAGTAGTTTTTGGAATAGTATCTTAATTGAACCTTGTAAACTGCGACTATCTATTGTTGGTTCAGGTAAGCGTTCTAATGTAATTTCTGTCTTTCCATTTACTTCCTTAGCTTTACCCACAGGTATGAAAAACTCACCATCATAAGCAATTGGTAATATATGTTCGTCTGATGCTAGTGATTTATCAACTACCAATTTAATGGGATTGTTTGGTGTGACACTTTCGTGGTTTTGCAAATCAACAATTTCCAAGATGTTAAACAAACCAGGGCTGCGAGTTATGTTAAAATTGTATGGTTCAGTCAGATTTCTGCCGCCGTTTCTTTGAACAAGAGTTTGGCTTTGTAAAAAAATAGGTGGGATTAAATTACTGTTAACATCCCTACTAATTGGAGGTAAGGGGGTCAAACTAAATTTTCCCTTTAAATCTGAATGCCCTTGGAGTTCAACACCAGTGAATAAAGTGATAGACTCAGACTCCTTTATTTCTATTCCACCAGGTGGTTTTACTAGGGTGATTTTAACTTCTTGAGTCATCCAGTTATCAATATATTCGTCTTCATCTGGCTCCGTTTGACGAGTATATACGTTATTCATTAAACGGTTGAGAGCGCCTGATAATCTTCCAGAACGATTGATAGAAGGTGGATAATCAAGTCCTGGTTGCTGGAGCAAACTTGCATTGAAATCTCTAGTGCTAATAATTAACTTGAAAATAGTATTGTATTCAGTAATCCCCTTATTTAAATAATCTCTCGGAATTACTAGTTTTAATCTTCTACCTTCAACATTTGCACCTTCACTGCCTCTTGGCGGTAAACGTAAACTGCCTCTTTCTATAAAAAATTCAGGAATATCTATTGCGTAATCTCCCGCAAGTTCTACTACCTGAAAATAAAGGTATTGTTCGCTATTATTTGTAACTTTTATTTCTATCCATGGTGAATCCCACTTGTTATTTTTAAAAGTGTATTCCCCACGTAGCTCTGAAGTTTCTTGTTTTGAGGAATATTCTTTATCTCCAGAAGTAACAATAACTTCCATCTCCACATCCCCAGCTTTAATTTGACTGGTAGGTGGAGTTTTCAATTCTAAAATATTCGTCCAACGCGCAATATGTTCTAAACGCTTAATAATTATGTTTGCGTTTTGTCGAGTGTATCCTTGTGTATCTGGTATTTCTGGAACTTGTGCAACTAATGGACATTGATCAGCAACTTGTCTAATCCAGTATTGACCATTAGTAGCTTCTAAATAATAATTTGTATCCTGAGATGATTCTACTTCCCGAACAAACAAAGAAGGTTTATTTGGATCAGTTGTTAAAAGTGCTTGACGAGCAAGTTCTATCCCTGCCTCATCACCTTGAAAATATACTTTTAACTTTGGTAATGGTACATCTGTTACAACTGCCCAATAAGGTACTTCTTCAGATAAATTAGTATTATCACCGCTTAATTCAACTTTACTAACTTCTGTCAATACCTGAGTAACATTAGCTCGACAAATTGCATTTGAAATTTGACGTAACTCCTCTGGTGTACTTCCCTGCTGGAAAACTGCCAATAAAGTTTCCCCTTCAGAAGTTTGGCGAATACCATGTAAAACACCAGCGTTAATGACCCAACTATGATATGTTTCGCTGTCATAAGTTAGGGTAAAGTAATTTGCGCGTTCACCTACAGCCCCAGCCAAAAAACTTTGTCTTAAATCTTCTGGTGGTGCTTCTATTTGTGGTGATTGCTCATTAACTTTACCAGTTATCAAGGCATTAATATCTTGGACTAAATCTGCATAGGATAAACTGCTATTATTGCGCTGTAATGCCTGAGTTAGAAAGTAAGAAAAAACCCCACGTCGTTTACCATTTTCACCTGTGTACTCTTTTGCAGTTTGATGGGAACGACAAGCAGCGATCGCAATATGTCTTGGTAACTTATAATTATTACTTAAGCGATAATTCAGCCAATCTTGAGGAAAAATAAAATCTTTTAAGTCTCTTACTCGTCCATTCGCAGACGTTTGACGTTCAGTTACTTCTGGGTTTCTAGTAGCTGTGCCAGAGTGACAACAATCCAAAATAATAAGGATATGTGGATTCTTCTTGGCTACCTGTTCAATCAAGTAGTTTAATTCCTTATCTGCTAAGTCTTGACCTCCTTCAGTACGGCTATCATAGCAAACTAAGGTTTCAATTTTCCGGTCTGATTCTATAGCCCAAAATACTTCCGGTGCTGATTCATAAGAACCATGACCAGCATAATAAAACAATACTACATCTTCACTGTCAGCATTGCATAGGTGTTTCTGAAACCCGTCAATAATTGCCTGACGTGTTGCTAATTCGTTTGTCAGTTTCCAAGGAACTTCTGAGGTTTCAACTAATTCCCATTCCCACTCAGTAGCAATTCGTTTACGCAAATAAGTTTCTATTGATTCGATATCATTAAGACAACCCTTTAAAGAACTCACTCCTCTTGAATCAGGATGGTAGCTGTCAATACCAACAAGTAGAGCATAAATTTGTTTAGTCATAGATATTTACCTCATTAGCTAGATTGTTTCTTAAATAATTTTGGAGTCAAATGTTGTGGAATGTTCTTTAACTGAATTGCATTACATCCCATGTTATAAGCACTTTCAATAGAATTTCCTGCTCCAAGAGCGTCATAAAATCCTTGAGCGAATTCTATTGCAGCACTATCTGCCAATGTATCACTCATCCCAATCACATAGTCACTATATTTAACAATTTCCTTCGCTTGTACTTCAGAATAGTAAGCATTGAAAATAACACATTCGACGTGTTCAGCACATTCTTTAAATAAATTCACTAGAGCATCTGTACTTATTAACTTTGGTTGGCCATCCTCATCTTGTAATACCAGTCCTTCATCGCCAGACCCATGTCCACAAAAATGCACTATTTGTGGATTAAAATCTAATAAAGAACGACGTAAATCACTAGTCCGAACAGCCAATATCTGCTCTAGTTTGAACTGGTTTTGCTTCTGAGAGCGACGTAACGCGGCCTGAATTTCACGCATCTCTTTATCAAGGCGTAATTCTGTCTTATTAACTGAATTTGAAGCCAAGATTAGAATTGTTTTATGTAACTCCTTTTTATTCACAATCTGGAGAATCTGTTCTGGTTGAAGTGGTTGCCAAGTTATGCGTCGCATAACTTTTTTGGCACTCAATAACGTTCTTTTAAGCCACGTTAAAGAGGGGAACTGTTCAGTGATCCGCTCAATCTCCATACACGCCTGAGATGTACCAGTTTCTCTAAGTTGTGTTAATACGCTATCTCTAAAACCAGCAATGCTTTCTCTAACTCCTACAAAGTGAGCAATAACTTCATTGCTGTGATCAATATCTTCAGCATGAGGATATTGTTGTACTAGCCAGATATATAGGTCAGCCAGATGCTTTTCTGTTATGGGCAAATAGACACCATGCGAGTAGCGGTTAGCAACTTCTTCAAATACTTCCCGCCCAAAGTTTGTATCTTGCTGAATAGCTGACCAAACAATCTCCCAACTAACAGGTTCTGTACATCCGACTAATTCCTTAGCGGCGAAGATTGCTTTCTGATATTCTTTTTCTTCTATAGGCAGGGGAATAGAAATAAGTGATTGAGCAAACTTTCTAGCCTCATTCGATTCATGCTTTAACAGTTCTTCAAGTAACTGACTCAAACATTGCGGTTTAATTGCTGTATCCTTAGCTTTATCCAAAACAGTAGCTTTGAAACGCTCATCCCAGCATTCCTGAAACCTATTAAAAGTGAGTATGGGGTTGTCTTTATTATTCTCTCTATTAATAATAGACAGCAATGTATTTAAGGTTTCACTGGGAGCTTTCATATATGCCCACTTCGCTAACTTCGTATAGTATTGTTCCTTTTCGCTATTGTAAGGATAACAAACAATAACAGGTGTCCATCTTTGCCAAACATCAGATGGTAGAGTTTTTAATTTTTCTGGATTTTCTATTAAAAGCAATAACAAAGCTTTAAAACCTGATGATTCAGGGTATTGAAATATGCCTGTATTTATGAAAATATTGTTTAATTGGTTGTATAATTCAATGTATTTTTTAGCAGCATTAATAATTCTTTCACGAGTTTTTGTATTAGCTTTCTGCCATCCGAAAAGTTTAGTCAAATCTGATTCAAAATCTTGCTCATAGGATTGACTATCTGAATTAAAATGCATTTCTTGAATGATTTGCCACCAAGCTAATATTTCTTCTGATTCTACCTGCTTCAGTAATGCAAGAATTTTCTTTCTTGGTAAATCAAGAATTTTTATGAAATATTTAAATGTATTTTTAAATAAATTTTGTATTTTTATGTATAAATTGAGCAAATATCTATTTAAAAATATTATTTTAGTTTTTAATGTATATGATTTTATATGGTTACGAAAAAAATCGTCATTTTTAGCAATCTTAATAATTGCTTTTTTTTCTTCTTTGTTATTACGATTATAATTCCAATCAATTAATATTACCCATGTTTTTCTAAGTGCCTGTGATATAGATGAGCAATATTCATTCAGCATCCAGAAAATATCTTCTTTTAGAAAAATATTTTCTTTTTTTAGACAACTTACTAAAAAGTAGGGGTCTATGTTTGATTTTGCAACTATCTGAACTGCCTGCTTGATTAGTTTATGACGGCTATGAACATCATTAATAATTGATATTTTAAATTGGTTTTTCAGTTCATTATCAATAGTAATTACTTTTTGATATTCTCTCCATTGTATTAGAGCTATCTTAGTAAAATTTTCTACTATGTTAGGCAATTCCCAATGTTGGCAAGCTTTTAAGAGTATCTCATTTGCAAGCCTTTCAAATGGGTGTCCAGTGCATCTTAAACCTTGCTTTGCAACCCAATTGAGAGCAACTACTAAATTCCTTGACTGGAGTTTTAGTACAAGTTCATAGTCAAGAAATATTCGGTAAGCTCCTGTAAAGTTGCTCTTCTTAGGTGTAGTTATGTTATTAAACAATTCCTCGGCTGTCAAATTGTCTGGCCAAAGTCCTCTCAAAACATAACCTTTCAGTTGATCATACTCATCTTCTAAAAGTTGCTTAAATACTAGCGGCTTTAACTGTAATCTTGTACTTGCATTACCAAGTTTACTAATTGCTTTTGCTGCGCTAACTCTAAGATAAATTGGTTGAGAGAAATCAAGTACCAGGTTGACTAACTCCTCTTGAAGTTCATGTACATCACAAACTTCAGCAATATCTATCGCTACATCTCTAGCATGAATTGACTTACTAGAATCCTGAATATATGGGCGTAATTGCCTAGATAAATTAGAATGCTTAAGCTTCTCATATCTTTGGTAGTTGTCGCCATCTAAATCGATCAGCTTTTCCTGTTCATATTGTTTGAGCAAGTTATCAACTATTGCTTCTCGAATATGTTCGTCTGTGGGTATGTCACTTCGCAACAACACATCAGGATCTGTTTTTATAATTTCCTGGAGAACATCATTTCTCATACTGGCTAACCATGATGCTGTCTCATGAAGTTTTGGTGTTAACTTATTTTCAGCATCTTCAGGTACAAAAATTAATTTCATGGCTTGATGTAAAGGTATTTCATGATGAACCAAATACCATGCAGCCAAAAATTCAGCATAAGTTTGGTGCGCCCATCCTATACGACTTAACCCATCACGAGATGAGAATAAACTAGTGCCTAAAACCTCTTCGATAGTTTCTTGTTTGATTTCGATCTCTCTACCATCAATGCTTTCTGTTCCCTGGCATATCTCCTCAATAAGTAGAGCATCATCTGTAACATCACTCCGAAAACCAACCGAGATAACAAATTTATTACAAAAAATGGTTATAGCTGCAAGTCTGGCTGCAATAATTAACCGTTCTTTTGAAGTAAGAGTTCCTTTTAATTTTTTTGATGAAATACGATTTGGATTCCATTCATCACAGAGCCAGCGACATCCTTCAAAATAAAGTTTATGTAGCCTTTCCTCAGAAGGAAATTGATTGTTGTAGTTATGATAGGTATGAAACAGAAATTTTAGTGTAATGGGCTGAATTGCTAAAAGCACAAGATTCCTATTCTTAATTTCTTGTAGAAAATTTTCAATATCGTTGATACCTTCAATTCTTGCTGCCTGACTAACATCTATAGAGCGAAGCGAAGCAAGTTTATAAATTTCTACATTATCTTCACCCCAAATATCCTTTAACCCTTTCTCCAAAACGACTGGCCAAACTGCTGCTCGGCAGGCAATACGCAAATTTAAACGCTGGATTTTATTACGATAATCTTTAAATTTATCAACCAAGAGAGTTGCTAATGTATCTATACGTAGTAAGCATTCATCAAAACTATCCAAAAAAATATGTAATTTATGAGTGCCTTTCAACCATTGATTAAATTTTTGACTATTAAATAATTCTTGAACTAATCTGTTTTCATCTCCAAAAGAACGAAGATCTAGATAAAGTACTTGACTACCTTGCTGTTGAATTTTACTGATAGATGTTTCTAAAACACGGCTTTTGCCAATTCCTGGCTCCCCCAAGAGTGCTAAACAAGGAAAATCTGATATAGCTTCAAACGTTACTAGATGTGGATTATAAAAACGTCCCCACTCAGCTTCCGGGTCACACAAATAACCACCACAGGCCAGGTTGATGCTATCTGACTGCGAACGGGGATACCAAAACCGCTTCCATTTGTAATCCTGATTTGGAATTTTTACTGGCAAGAGGCTGAAAACATTTTTACTATTTTAACCTCATTAATCCTTAATAATGCTTCTTCAGAGATAAGTGGAAGAGCAAAAGCTTATGTAATAGTCTTCACGAGAATACCATCCTGTGCTACTTACAACAGTATAGACCTGAGTATAGAAATAAGTGTATAAGTAAAACAAACTTACTAATATAAGCAGAAATTATGAAAAAGCCCAAAAGCCTGATTCTGTCGTGGGGCGAATGATAAGTTGAAGAAAAATGCCTTCCTCTCTGATGGAAACCATCACGCAAACACAACCTTTCACCCCTGTAGTCAACGAAATCAAGGTTTCTGCTATTGGTTTTTAATTTTTTTATCAGTAAGCTGTTCAAAAATCGGCAATTTGGCAACCAAGTTTTTACTATTAACGGTTTAATAAAAACATCAACAGGGATAACGGGACAGAACTTCAACGATAATTTTCCCACTCCCTCGCCAGTTGCCAATAGAGTGCTATAGCATACCCCCCCTAAAAAGCTAATTATCAACACTCTTTCACCGCTTCAAATACAACTGGCTAGATTTACATCCATACCAAAATATTTTATTTGCTTAAATATAACTCCTGATAGAGATTATATAAATTTCTGTATTTAATATGTAATTTTATAACTTAAATAAATCAAGGATAAGGTTATGAAAGATTTAAAACCACTCTTAGCGGATATATCACCTGAAGAAGCATCTTTTATTACTGGAGGTTTGAGTCTTCTTGATTGTATGCAACCTTCTGGGATATTCTTTCGAGTGCCTGGTACTGACAAGAAATATTATTTTGGAGATTACAACGACAATCCCCAAACAAATTTTCCTGGTGTTGTTTGGGAATACAGAAAAGGTAAAGAAACCTGCGGCAAAGGCTATGGAGATACTCCAAGGTTTCTAAGGGAATTGGCACATAAACTCTTTCGATGAGTTTTAATTTTCTAGAGAGATAGAGATAAATGTTTAGTGCGAATACAAGGGGTGCAACCAGGGTATGTGCAAAATGGGGCAATAGTTGTAGAGGTTACGTTTACAAAACTTTACAACTATTGCCTCTCAAAGCTTACCCCAAATACAAACTACTACAATCACTAGGTTTAGCGTGTAAATACCGTGAAGTAGTAGCAACAGAAGCGTGACCTAAGCTTTGTGAAACCAGGTGAATAGGTGCGCCTCTATCTAATGAGTGTGAAGCGTGTCCGTGACGTAACCAGTGGGGACTAGGATTGTCAAGTCCAATCCTCTTAGCAGCTTTTTTGACTATCTCCCACACCATAGCACGGGTCAAAAAACCGTTACCCTGTCTACTTTTAAACACTGGCTCGGCTTTACCAGCATCACCCCGTAACTGTTCCAATTCCTTATATAAGTTACTGGGAATAATCACCACACGGGTTTTAGAACCTTTACCATATATAGTGGCTTGACCGTTCTCATCACCACGTTCTGATAAATCCCCCCAAGTTAACCCGCTTAACTCAGTAGCACGTAACCCGCAGTAGTACAACATCTTTAATATCAGTTTATTCCTGGTATTGTTCTCACTGTGAATCAGGATAGTAATTTCCTGTTCCGTTAGTATCCGTTCTGTTAAAGCGTCTTTAGGTTTAGGAGTTTTTAGGGGTTTACCAACGTTATACTTAATCAACCCTAACTCATATATAAAGCTAATTAAACTCTTAATAATATGGCTATAAGTTTTTTTAGTATTGTCATTAGAACTTAAAGAATCTACCCACTGCTGTAAATCATCTAAGCCAACATTAACCAGTGGCTTATCTATCGCTATTAAAAATTTGTTAGCAATACGCTTATAACTGTCCTGAGTAGCTTGACTCTTGCCATGTAGCCACATATTAAGTAATACATCAATAGATTTATTTGCATACTGGTTAATTTCATTTGGTTGTGCAACAGTTAAAGCGTCCATCTTGCTAGTACCTTTGTTCTATTTCCTAGGAATTTGAGATTGACATAATTGACGTTATGTCAAACTGGCGGATTTTCAGCATAATCTTTTTCTAGCGTCTTGTCTAGTATTGACAAATTTGATAAATGTCTAATTATGTATATATCCTGTTAAATAGGATTTATATATGTTAGCTATAGAGTAAATGTTTTATTAAACTGCTTTAATTTTAGTATATACGCTATGTGTCATGCAACATTGCCGAATAAAAGTATATGATGCTGTATAAAATATATATAATGTTATTAGTCTTGATACAGCACATTTAATTTTAACAATAGTTACGTAAGTGTAATTTTACATTTCGCTTATGAGCGGCATAAGCAAGCTCAGTCAGGTTTTATCAAACATCTACCTACCTACAACGTTTGATCATCGCTAAAATTTGGAAATATCAAACAACGTCAACTGCCCCACAGAAACATTACCCTTGCCACCTCTATGGTAACTAAGGTGACACGCAGTACATAAAGGTATCAAGTTTTCAGGTCTATTATCAGCAGGGTCTCTATTCCAGTGGTGAACCTGTAAATTATATGCCCGTGGTTTAGTAGTGTGAGGTTTCTCACCAGGACGTAAGCAAACACGACCGCATTTTTGACAACACCAACCGGATTTTTCCTTGATGGTTTTGGCTAGTTCTTTCCAATGCTTGGGGTAGTCACTCATGATAACTATTGAAGCCGGACGATAATATTATCTCAGAAAATCATGAATTTTGACAAATAATTATTTTCCACCGCTTCCACAGGTTTTTGATACTAAAAGGAGTGTGGTTTTGTGGTGAACCAAAACCAACAGCTACCGCTGCATTGAATGGATCAATTAATGGAATTAATGCCGCGATTATGCTCCAAACTCTTCCTACTTTTCTGACCACAAATCCTTTTCCATTTCAATTTACCCAACAGCAGCAAAAAGCCTTAGATAAAATGTGGACTTTTGTACAACCAACTGTCACGGCTGCTTTATTTCTGTTAGTAGGATATGCCGGCACCGGTAAATCAACAATAGTTTTCCAACTCGTTAAAGTTCTCGTGGCTACAGGTAAACGAGTTGTCTTGACTGCACCTACGAATAAAGCTGTAGGTGTCCTGCAACGAATGGCGGCAGAAAACGGAGTAACTGGCGTAGAGTTCTTTACAATTCACCAATTACTAGGACTAGGAATGGTGACTAGAGGTAAAGAGAAAATACTTGACCAAATAGGACCCTGTTACATCAACTTATTTGATGTTGTCTTTATTGATGAATGTTCCATGATTGGTAAACAACTGTGGTGCTGGATTGAAAATGTGGCTAATCAATCATCTACCTGGACAAAAATCAAAATTATTCTCATGGGCGATCCTGCCCAATTAAATCCAGTTAATGAAGGAAAATCCCCTAGTTTTCAAGTAGCAAATAAAGCAGTATTAACTCAAGTTGTCCGCCAAGGAATTGATAGTCCGTTGCTGGAGTTTGTCACGGCTTCTCGTTATGCAGTGACTAAAAGTAAACTGCCATTTGCACCATTTTCTAAATATCTACCTGATAAAAGTAACGGTGCGCTGATGGTTAAACGGCAAACTTTACTGCGCTATGCCTACAAAAAGATATCTCAACAATTTGCTCATAATCCAGATAGTTTCCGCATTTTGTCTTGGACGAATGCTCAAGTTGATTTTTATAATCAGCAGATTCGTAGATGTTTATATGGTGGAAATGCCAATAGATTTGTCTCTGGAGAACGATTAATTACTAAAGACCCAATCATGGCTCCTGATGGGAAAACTGCCATTCTTTCCACATCTACAGAATTTACTGTTTTAGATGTGTTTGGAGACCGTTATAACAACTATGATACTTGGAGGTTAAAGGTAGAAACAGATGAGGGAATTGTGCGTCAAATCTACGTTTTACACAAAGATGAAGAGAAACGATTTAAACAAGAAACGCAACGTTTACTTAAAAGTGCCAAGCGTAATCCCTTTCTCTGGAAGCAATACTATAAACATTTAGAGCAGTTTGCTAATATCAGAAACTGTTTTGCATTAACTGTTCACAATAGTCAAGGTAGCACTTTCTTGGAAGCGGGTATTGATGGTCAAGATTTGAGTAAGCGACTGAATCGAGAACGCGGAGATGATAGTAAAGCAGTCCTAGCTAAAATTAAGGAGTTTAATCGGTTGTATTATGTGTCTAGTTCACGGGCTAGACAAAGAATTTTGGTAATCCGGTAATCTATAAGCGGCTAATTAGCTCAACTTAAATAGAATTTAGATTAAACTCATGTAAACCAATGGTTTTGGATATATCAAAAGGATGTTTGATCTCCAGGGGAACGGTAGAACCGGAAATCCTTGAAACTGGATGATAATTGTCTGCATTTTTCAATCAGACAATAAAAATATTATAGCGGTATGCCATCAGGTACAAAAATATCCTCTAAAAGTCTTGTTGCATAAGCAGCATCAATTTTTCAATGAGCAACTACCGCTATATCCATTTTTTTATCATTAGTAAGTGTTTACACTTTTCCTATTTTCAAGGATAAATCAAGGGGTTCAACAATAAAGGGGTTCAACAATAAAATTGATTCACACATTCACAACTTTTATTTCTGCTACCGCAGTCACCTTTTTAGTAATGACGCAAACAGAGATAAATGATTATGACTCAAACAGCACCAAGACAAAAGATAAAGACTGCAAAGCAGACAAAACAAACAAGTGTTGCTAATCCTGAAATAGACAATGAAGTATCAACAAATATCACAAAAATACCTGAAGTTAAAAATAAGAAATCTACATCTGCAAACCCTGATACTCCAACTGAACCCATCGAAAAGAAGCGGAATAAGCAAAAAAAGTCTAAATCAAAGTTAAACCCTCCAATACCCAGAGAATTAGGCATGGAGGTAATATGTGAACAAGCTAAATTTTACGATGCCCTCTTTTTAGTGAATTGTGCTACCCCAGCTAAACCTAGTCATCCTATTCTTGCCAATGTTCTCATAATTGCAGATGTGGAAACACAACAGATACATCTAACTGTCACAGATATAGCATTAACAATTCAAGCAAGTTTTGCAGCCCAAGTGTTATTAAAGGGTGAAATTACTGTACCAGTGCAAATTTTATTGGAGATAGTTAAGCATTGCCCTAATGGTACTATTTCTCTGAATAGTCAAACTCAAATTACTCAAATTACTCAAATTACTCAATCTAGTGATGATGATAAGCAACAAACAAAAATCTGCTCTCTATGCTTATCTGATGCTGATGGTAAGTATGAAATTAGAGGCATTAGTGCTGAAGAATTCCCACCTACTAACATAATTGATGCTACTCCTGTGTCTTTAGCAACAACAATTTTCAAAGATGGTTTGAAAGGTGTGATTTATGCAGTCAGCACTGATGAAAATAAATATATCTTGACTGGAGTTCATCTCCAACTGGCACAGGAGAAATTAAAGTTTATTGGTACTGATGGTCATCGAGTTGCTATTACTGAACTTTTCACTCACCGAATTGGCAGAAAACCTCGTCAACAAGTTTCATGTCAACAAGTTCAATCTCAACAAGTGCCATCTGCGGAAATTATGCAATTTACTCTGCCTGGTCGTGTGGTGAGAGAAATAGCCCGTAATTTAAATGATAATGTGGAATCTATTAATCTGCTGTATGATGCCCAAAGTAATCGCTTGGGTTTTGCTTGGCAAGATGTCGTTCTTAGCTGTCAAGTTCTGGAAGGAATTTATCCTGATTGTGAGCAGTTATTAACTAAATTCAGCTTTGAGAAAGAAGTAATTTTAGAAAAAGCACCGTTAGTTAAAGCACTGGAACGGTTATCTGTGTTAACAGATAAGAAAGAGAAAGGAATTTATTTGCAGTTTGATGGCAGTTTACAGCAGTTACGGTTATCTATTGAACGAGAATTTGGCAAAGGTGATCAGGTGATTGTTGCTAATTTACCAACAGAAATGATGTTGAATATCCAGTTTAATCTCAAGTATTTGATAGAAGCTGCTAAAGCTATTCCTAGTTCAAGTATCAAAATGCACTTACAGCAATCGGATCATCCGGCTATGTTAGTTCCTGATGGAGATAGAGCAAATCTAGAAGTGGAAATGTCCATGCGTCATGTCTTGCTGCCACTTTATATTCCAAATGGTTAAGGTTAACGGCTGAATGCTTACAATTCTACACCCAAGACTTGCAAAATTTCTTTAACGGGTGCTTTTTCTTGCTCTAACTGTTCAACTCGATGTATTAACCGCTTAGGAATGTACTTGGAAGATTTTACTAAGCGATCGCCTTGAGTCCAAAACTCAAAATGATAATAAGCCTGTGGATAATCCTTGCCTTTTTTGGTAATTGTGCGCCAGTGGATGTTACCGCTACCTTCTCCTTTATGCCGTCGCATTTTACTAGGGCTGTTATTACTAGGGGAGATACCAGAATTACTAGGGCTTAACTGGATATCCCCTAGTAAATTACTAGGGCTGTTATTACTAGGGGAGATATCAGAATTACTAGAGCTTAATGGGATATCCCCTAGTAAATTACTAGGGCTGTTATTACTAGGGGAGATACCAGAATTACTAGGGCTTAACTGGATATCCCCTAGTAAATTACTAGGGCTGTTATTACTAGGGGAGATACCAGAATTACTAGGGCTTAACTGGATATCCCCTAGTAAATTACTAGGGCTGTTATTACTAGGGGAGATATCGGAATTACTAGGGCTTAACTGGATATCCCCTAGTAAATTGCTAGGGCTTTGATTACTAGGAGTTACAGAAATGCCTAAAAGAAGCAGAATTTCTTGGACTGGAAGTTTAGCAGCCTCAGCTTCTTGAATATCCCCCAGTAATTTTTTGGGTATGTATCTAGTCTTTTTTTGACCGTTTTCTTTCCAGTGATAATAAGCCTGTTGGTAATCTTTACCTTTTTTGGTGATGGTGCGCCAATAAATAAACCCATTGCCATCGCCCTTTCGTCGGCGATTTTTACTAGGGGATATCTCTAACTGTTCCCTATTTTTACTAGGGTTATCTTTCATATACCCTAGTAAAATGCCATAACCTGTGCATATTCAGGGGTTTGGCGATTCCCCCCGGAACTCTTTTAAAGGTGATCACAAGCGATAGCTTCGCTCTATTCTCTTCGAGACGCTTCGCGAACGAGACGCTCCGCGTAGCTTGCTTCCCCGAAGGGGTACGCCGCAAGCATCGCCTCCAGAACTGTAGGAAGGACAATCGCTCTAGTTGATAAGCAATGATACAAGTAATAAAATTAACAGGTAAAAAGTTAATCATCCTCCTTGACCCTTTGCGCTTCAAACAAATCTTCAATAGTGCAATCTAGTGTTTTACATAGTTTGGCTAGTTTCACGAAGGTTTCTATCCCTCCTCGATCTCGCTCCCAGTTACGAACAGTTGAGGGGTCAACACCAACTAAATCAGCTAGTTGGCGCTGAGTCAGATTTTTTTGTTTTCGCAGTTGAGCGACTTTTGAAATGTAAATTTTTTGCATGAATTAATTGATGTTATTAGTATAGCAGGAATTTTTTAACGCTAGATAGTTAACACCACCAAGCAGGATACAAGAAGCAGCCATAAACACCTTACTATCATGTTAGGAGTAAGAAGGACTGTATATTAAGGCTATAGGGGATAAAGAAAGTTGAAAAGAGAAAACTAAATTAAATTGTCAAATTCTTTGTTAAACTTCTTCATCAGTACAGTTGACTAAGTTTAATAAGGTTTAAATAATACAGCATATTTGAGGTAAATGAGGAACAAATTTTATTAACAAAGATTTATGGTAAAAGACATTTAATCTGTTTTATGTTAATAGTTATCTGTTTCTGATCGTATCAATTTTGTACAAGTTATTTTTACTATTCTGTCAGCTAAAATCTTATGTAAGATTTGAATGTTTGTTGATTTATAACAAAAATATGTTAAATTATATTAGTTGACAAAACAACTTTGTAACTTTTTTTTGCTGTACCTCATCAATCTAAAATAATCTATAAATTTTAACTAAAATTTCACCCCCTTAACAGGGGCAAGAGCGACGAATTAAGATGAATAAATCCTATGTCTACAGTCGCTCTACATCAAAAATATCGCCCCCAAACTTTAGCCGAATTGGTTGGACAACCGTACATTAAAACTGCTCTAACTAATGCTATCAAACACCTGCAAATTGCCCCAGCTTATTTATTAACAGGTTCTAGAGGTACAGGTAAAACTTCAACTGCACGCATATTTGCAAAATCTCTGAATTGCCTCAATACTAAAAAACCAACTGATAAACCTTGTGGAATTTGTCAATCTTGTCGTTCAATTGAAAGTAGCAATAGTTTAGATGTGAGTGAAATTGATGCTGCTTCTAATAATGGTGTGGATGATGCCCGTGCTTTAATTGAACGCTGTACTTTAGCACCAATAGCCGGACGTTATCGAATTTTTATTCTTGATGAATGTCACTGTTTAACCGGCAATGCCTTCAATGCTTTACTCAAGTGTATTGAAGAACCACCACCTCATGTGGTTTTCATTCTCTGCACCACAGAACAGCACAAGGTTTTACCTACGATTGTCAGTCGTTGTCAGGTGTTTAATTTCCGTACTTTATCAATTCAAACAATTGTGCAGCATCTCCGTATTATAGCAGATGCGGAATCTATTTCTGTTGATGATGAGGGATTAAGTGCGATCGCTCGACTGAGTGATGGTGGTTTACGGGATGCGCTACAATTACTCGGTCAAGCCAGTCTTTTAGATGTAGATATCACTGCCCATCATGTCATGGAAATCGTTGGTGGTGTCACAGAAGCAGAGCTAATCGCTATTTTACAGGCTATCTCTACCAACAACACTTTTAATTTGCTGCAAGTCGCTAGAGTTTTGGTAGACTCTGGGAAAACGCCCAAATTGATTATCTCAAATTTACTGCAAACATACCGAGATTTGCTGATTATCAAGTCTGCACCGCAGGAACAAGCTTTACTAACTGGTTGTGTTAGTTATACTCAACTCAAAGCTTTTGCCAAACACTGGAATTTCGAGACACTGAATTTGTCTTTAGCAGAGTTACAAAAAGCTGAAAATTATCTGCGATATACGGTCAATGCGGCGGTGTGGCTAGAGGTTTGTTTACTCAATTTGCTGCCTGCTTTATTGCCTGGGGGTGCAACGAAGACGATAAATGTGAAACCTGGGCATGATGGCAAATTGTTACCAAATTATGGCACGTACACCATCAACAAGGTAACTGATAAACCTGTGGATGATCCAGGTAAAGATAGCTTGTTACCAGCAGTTGCAACCAATACCGCTAATGCTTCTAATACTGCTAATTTAGCGCAAATTTGGCAGCAGGTGATGGATAAGGCGAAACCCAACCATCAAAAGCTATTGGCTCATGCAAATCTGGTGAAATTGCAAGGGTCGAAGGCAATTTTAGAGGTAACACCAGCTTACCTGCAAAAGTTTGAGAATAGCAAGGAGGCGATCGCTAAAATGCTGCAACGAGCTACCCAAAGTCCAAAACCCCTAACTGTGTTGATTAAAACTGCCAATCTCAGTAATAATGGGAGGGTAAGAGGATGATTGTCTTGCTCACGGGGGATGATGAATACGCGATTCAAGAACAGCTAAACCAGTACAAGGCAGAGATTGATGCTCAATGGCTGACTCTATGCTATCACCGATTTCCGGCTGTTCAGCTTGACAAAGCTTTGAGTGTGGCTCGTACTCGTTCCCTGACTGGTGGTAAAAAACTGGTAATTGTGGAAAATTGCCACCTCAAGCAGTGGGGTGATACGGAGTTGGAGACTTTGCAACAGTTGGTGCAAGTGCCTAATTCGACTATTTTGGTGTTTGTGGCTAATAATGTAGATAAGCGGTTAAAGGTTTACAAGCATCTGGTCAAGTATGGCAAGTTGTTTGAGTTTTCGTTGATACCACCTTGGCGGTATGATTTGATTGAACAGGCGATAGTTTCGCTGGCTGCAAAACTCTACACGAACACTACAGATAATGCTGTTACAGCTAAGAAAATTAAACTGCTGCTGTCAGAGGAGGCGGTGGCATATTTAGCACAGGCTATTGGTAATGATATGACCCGTGCTGCTTCTGAGTTACGCAAACTGGATATCTATGCTCAGGGGAGAAAGTTAGAGCTTGCGGAGGTACAGGAGTTAGTTCCATGTCAAACTCAGAATAGCCTACAATTGGCTGCGGCTATGCGTGAAGGAAAAAGCCATCAAGTTTTGCAGTTGTTGGATGATTTACTGTCTCGTTCTCAACCTTTAATGGTGATTGTCAGCACTCTTTTAACGCAGTTTAGAACTTGGTTATGGGTGAAATCTGCGATGGTTTCTGGGGTGAAGAAGGATAGTGAATTAGCTCAACTTTGTAATATCAGTAATCCTCATCGTATTTACTATTTGCGTCAGGAGGTAGCGAATACAAGTATCAATGCTTTGGCTCAAGCGGTGACTATGATTTTGGATGTAGAGATGTCTATTAAGAGGGGTGCTGATGGTAGGGATTTATTGGTGGTGATTCTTGGTGTTTGTAGGTTGTTTCAGGTGGTTTAATTAGGAGGAAGTTGAGGGAGAATTTTGGATTTTGGATTGGATGTTTAATGTCTGTCTAAAATCCAAATTCAGTTGGTTAATTTGTGAAAATTTTAACATTAAACACTTCTGGGTTTTAGGCATTCAAACATGATTTTTTAAGGATGTTTTGACGGTCACTATTTTATTTAAAGTTACTAAAGTTTGAGTATAAAATATACCTAACTATATACTAAACTCCAGTTTATCACCAAAAGCCTGAAAAAACGGAATTTCATTCATTCACATCATGGTATATTTGTACAGTTTGTAACTTCTATTGTATATATAAGAAAAAATTATATAATTTTTGCTTGACTTGTATCAGATAGTCATGGTAGTTAGTATAGACGTAATTAGAATTTGAATGTGTATAAACGTTTATTTAATCAATCAAAAATAAGGAGGCTGTCAATCATGAACGATATAGAAAGCACCATAGAACAAATTAAACCCTATCTTAAAGAGATTATAGACAGTATTATTAAGGGAACAAAAGATGTTGCGGAGATTAATTTAGAAGAAATAATCAGTTATGTGAATAATAGGATGGCTATTTATAGTGAACCTGAGAACATTCGGACAGCAATTAAATATGCCTGGAATTATGAGGAAAAACACTGTGCAGAATATTCTCTTGAAGAGGCCATTAAATGGTTTAAAATAAATCTTCCAAATCAAATTATTGCGGAAGGATGTTTATTAAAACAACATCAAGGAAATGCTTATGTATTACACCAGTGCTTTATTGCTCGTCAGGATAATACTCCACTGTTAGATGGTAATTATCCACACCGAATTGTTTATACTTTAAAAATGGACAAAGCTTTACAAGACCAGTTTGCTAATAAGAGTATGTTAGTTTTTAGATAAAACAAGGATGGTAAAAAATGTTACTTGCTAATACTGCTAAAAATGATACACAAGCAGTTACCACGATGAAAGAAATCTTTGCATCTCCAATGTTCCTTAATTTTTTATTGGGAACGGTAATTATAATTATATTCTTGACAGTTTTTGCTTTCATCAAGAATAAAAAAAAGGTGATTGCAGCAACGGAGGAAAGGGATTATGAAATTTACTCTTTGGAAGAATCAATCAAATGGTTCCAATCCAAAAAATCCACTTCCAAAAAATCTTTTGAAAAGGTTAAGGGATGTTTACTAAAGGAAGAATTATCTGATAGCAGATTAAAATTAACACATTGTTTTCTTGATGCTAATAACCAACCATTATTAAACAGTGATTATCCTCAGCTAATTGTTAAAACAGTTAGGGTGTCTCAAGATTTAGAAAACAAATTTGATGCTAAAGGTATGCTTATTTTGCCTTTTTCTCGTTAAAAGCTGGTAGCAATAGCTCAAAAAAAGTAAACAGTTTATCATTGGAGGTAGATAAATGAACTTAATTGATTCGATTAAACAAGCTTTAAAAGAAGTATGGGATTTTATTAAGCGAATTTTCGTGAAAATCTTAAATTTTATTAGAAACATAAGATCGTGGTTTCAAGAACCAGAACGTCTTAAAAAGATAGAAGAGAATAATTCCATAATAGCTGTTGCTATAAAAGAAAACTTAGAAAATGGAAATTTCAATGTTATTAATTGTCTCTATGATCAAGATAGTGATTCTATCATTGAAAATGAGACTCTAATTATTGAAACTGAGGAACTAGATGCGAATACTAAACAACAATTTAATGATAAAGACATGATAAAACTCACATAAAATTTTGTGATAGCTTGCTTTCATCAGATGAAGTAAATCAAGACAAGCGAAAGCTGTTTGTCCGTTACTTGTTATGCTAAATATTGTTCATCAGAAGTGAAATACTGAAATATTAAACTCTTCACACACAATAAAAAACTGAGTTATTTATTCATATTTTAGGCTCAATGGTTTTGTTTTTTGACTTTATCTTTCAAAGAACTTCTGATATTTAATAGTTTGGCATAACCAGTAAGAAAGAACTGTTTTTACTAACAAATAATATAACTTATGAAGAGCAAAAAATTGGATATGAAGCTTTTTAATTTCCCCAAACTTGTTTCTAGCGAGCAACAGCAAGAAAATGAAAAGTTTATTTCTGAGTTGGAGTCATTACTTCAAAGCTATGATTTTATTCCAAATGGTGGAATAGAAAATATTGCAGTTGCATTGATTTATAATAAAAAACTTACAATCTCTAATCCTATAGTTTATAATGACAAACTATATTGCTTTACCTATTATCCAAAGCTTGTTTCAGAACAGCAGGATTTAAAAAATTCTGTTTTTCGGGCTAATCTAGATTTATTACTAAAAAAATATAAGTTTTTTCCACAAAGTGGCATAGAGAGATTAAATTTTGTTATTGTTTATAACAAAAGTATTGACGAAATAGATATTAAAGGTTTGAAAGAAGAAAAAAATGAAGAGGGTTTAGCCTTTTTTTATCCTATCGAGCCTAAATATAGAATGGAACAAGTAATTCTGAATGAAGATTTGTTATCTGAAATCAATACAACTCTGCTCATACTAAAACACAAACACCTAATTTATGAACAATGGGGCTTTAATAAGATTGATCCAGAGCCGAGAGCCATCATAAACTTTTATGGTGAACCTGGAACAGGTAAAACTATGACGGCTCATGCTATAGCCAATGAGTTGAATTGCAAAATATTAGCCTTAAATTATGCTGAAGTAGAATCAAAATTTGTTGGCGATGCTCCCAAAAATCTTGTTCGGGCTTTTGAAACAGCATCAAAAGAAAAAGCGTTACTTTTCTTTGATGAGGCTGACTCTTTTTTGGGTAAAAGAATTACTAATGTATCTTCTGGTTCAGATCAAGCTATTAACTCCTTACGAAGTCAAATGCTAATCCTATTAGATAATTTTGAAGGAGTTGTTATTTTTGCCACAAATTTAATAAAAAACTATGATCGTGCTTTTGAATCGCGTATATTTAAACACTTAAAATTTGATCTTCCTAATTCTGAAAATAGAACAAAAATTCTTTTAAAATCAATCCCATTGAATGTACCTTTTAAAAATAGTATCCCTCTTCAGAATGAAGATATTCAAACCTTAGTGGAAATTTCAGATGGTTTCTCAGGAAGAGAGATAAAAAATGCTATTTTGTATTCGCTAATCCATGCTATTTCTGAAAATAGAGATTTTGTAAAGTTCTCAGACTTTGACACATCTTTTAGACGATTGAAAGAGCAAAAACAAGAATTGCAGCAACAGTATGAAAATAAAAACTCCTTAGATCCAGAAAGAAAGCGATTTCTAGAAGAAAAAATCAAGTCAAACCTAACTGTCAGCAATGGAGTTTAAATTTTATAGTCACTCTCAGATTTTATTATAATTTAACATCTTCCCCCAATGGGGGATTTATGAGGGCAAAGTTCAAAAAACACCACCATGAACACGCCCAACTACAGCTTATTACTACAAAGCCTTTGGACACCACCTACCACACCCATTGCCGAAAATTCCCCCTCAAATCACCATCCCCCAGAACCAACAGAAATCGCCGAATTTCTAGCAGAAGAAATACTCTATCAACAAACAATTCCCGCCACCGAACCCAACCTCAAAACCATCCCCCAAGACCTACCAAAACAATTAATCAACGCCCTACAATCATTAGGTATCACCCAACTTTACTCCCATCAAATCAAAGCCTTACAAGCAATTAGAAAAGGTAAAAGTTTCATCCTCACCTCCCCTACAGCCACAGGGTTAGCGCGTCTCAAATCCTGTTGACAGGGGAATT
>NZ_LZQD01000012.1:53576-59363 GCF_001858025.1 Trichormus sp. NMC-1
CCACATATCAACTAGATTCCCTTGTCAATAGGATTTGAGATGCGCTAACCCTGGTATTATTGAAAGATGGTAGCAAGCAGAAAGACATTTGGGGTGCAGACTGGATACCATTTACACAAAAAATGGCTTACGAGTCAATTATTAATATTCGGCCTAGTCAAAATAATCGGTCGATGATAATTCAAGACCCAGCGATACGAGAACGTGTAACACAAATTACTCAAAGATTAATAGGTGGTTATGAACCAGAATTTAAATGAAAAACAAACCCGCTTTCAAATCAACAATATACCAAATCGCTTAGGACATATAGCGGCTAATTTAGCACGAATTAAGTCATTTTCTCAGATTGCTTATAAAGAAGCGGTGAAAAGTGTAATTTCAGAAACCAAGTGGTTTATTGAGTGGACAGCAGCAGAAATAGAACCTGTTCAAGCTGAGGAATTGGTGAATATTCAAATTCAATTAGCGATGTGGGAATTAACTTGGAATGACATTTGGGCAGATGAAAAAGTACGGGCTGAAGTTGCAGAACAATCTGGTCTTTGGTCTGAGCGATTATTAGATATGTCAAGCTTACTATCTGAATCCATCGCATAGTAATTAATTCAAATAACGAGTCTTCACAATTAAGGTTTGGTATGTATAATTTTACAAAACTCGTAATTAGAAAAATAATCTTGCTAATCAGCGAAAACAATTATTTCAAACAGATACACATTGCTAAATTAAAACAAGCAATTCAACAAGGTATTGATAGTGGAGAATCTACCCCGTTAAACATGAGTGAAATCATAACTAAAGCTAAACAACGAAGGCAATAATTAATCAAAATAATTAATTTGCAGCTAACCGCTGCCTGGGAGAGATGCAATTTTCTCCCAACTATGCCAATAATTAACCTTGCTGATATTCAACAAATTAATAAAACACAGCAACAACTTCTATTTCCTCACTTAAAGCATCATCAAAATCACGCTGCTTTCGACTCTATAATAGCAGATAACTTTCAACTAGTGATGAAACAATTATTTTTACAACTACCTGTAGAACCTTTATTAAATGCCCATCCTCAAATTGATCAATGGGTTGCTCAAGTACAGGAAATTGCACCAGAAATCTTTCAATCTCGCAAGAAGTTATTAGTTGATAACCCAGTCATTGCCCCCCTAATGATTAATAACGATAATTACTTTATTCAAGTCACCACAAATATAGCATTTAAACAAGGTATACCCAGAATTTATGAATGGGCTGTGCGTCATCCTCAGTTAAGCTGGCAAGACCGAGTAAAATTGTGGACTACAACTATTCAATATTCAGTTATTCCTAACCAAATACAGCTTGTGATTTTAGCATTAGACCCTGTGAAACCACCCCAAAGATTAAATATACGTTGGCATAAAAAGTATCATCGGCAGACTGAAAAATGGTTAATTAAACTCCTGAATCAACCTCAAGAGAATAATTTAACATCAAATCAAATCAATCAAGAAATATCGGCAATGGTCAATTTAGACAATATTTCTGAAGTCAACATTTAAGAGGCGAATGCCTTCCTTAACTAATAGAAGTTAGATTCTTGGTTTTGTTAGTAAAATTTCGTTGTATTCCTGTAGCTATTTGATAAATTAGAACTTAAAATAGTCATTAATACTGTTTGCGGGACTTTGGTATGACTTCCGAATCTAGCCTTTGTAGCTATCCTAGCTGGTCGTGCCGCCATTCCCCGAACAGTACCCTTGGAAAGCAAGCCACTATGCCACAAATGAACATTAATTGGACTAAACAACATCAGCAGGTGGCCAGGGAAGATTTAGTCATGTTCATTAACGCTTGTCTTTCCTGCACAGGACAGCGTGAATTTTACAGTGATGGTTACGGGCAGCGTATATCTATTGACTTTTTACATGATTATATTTTAGGTAATTACCGCTTACTTTATACCCGGACATTGGCAGCAGGGATTAACCACTTCAACCAAGCGCAGATTATTCTCAAATTGCTAGCAACCGGAAAACACACATCCCCTGAACATCGCCAAGAAGAAGGGACATTAATAGCCGCCGCATTAGCAGCTTTACCACCACAACGAGGTTGGGATGTATTGCAACAATTACGGAAAAGAGGTATTAATAATCGCCGTAGCCGAGCGATCGCTCGTGACTATCTCCAGCAACGACGCGACATTAACTTTGATGCTGTCAAGTATCGCTCCAAATTTCGGGCGATCGCCTCCCATGCACACCTCACCCTCCCAGGAGAATTAGGTAATTTCCTCTTTGGCAAATGGAAACAGCGAGTTTATCAAACCGAATTATTCGAGACATTTCGCCAAGCACACTATAGTGCTGAAGCCGTTTATCAGCTACCCTTTACCGTTGCTGAAGGTTTAGCCATAAAACACGGAATTAAACGTGAGGTCTTCTTGTCTGGTATTCAAGACCAAATGACCTTAAATGAAAAATTGCGCTTACAAACTTCAGCTAACCACATAGATGTAGAAATCAACATCAATTTAGGTCGTCTCCCCCTAACTCGTTTGGTGCTGTATATCCTATCCTTACCATTAGAAACTCGCAAACAGCAGTGGGATATCTTCAATCAAGCATTAGAAAAATCTGCGGCTTTCACATTAAAAAAATCACCCCTCAAACTAAGACGAGTAGCAGCAGTCCTAGATTGCAGTTACTCCAGTTCAGGTTCCACCGAAAAACATCGTCGTCCTCTAGGGGTAGCCTTAGCCGCTCATTACCTACTAAGAGCCGCATCTCAGGAATACCAAGCCTTTTGGACGATACCCACTCATGATCCACTACTGATTCTCCCTCGTGGACAAACAGACTTAGCTACACCCCTACTGGATGCTTTAGATTGGGGTGCAGATTTAGTAGTCATCATCACCGACGGTTGGGAAAACGACCCCCCCAATGGAGCATCGGAAATTCTGCGTATATATCGTCATCATTTAGACCCTGAACAAAAAACTTCCATTGTGCATTGCAATCCGGTTTACAATGCCGATGACTTTTCCTTACATCCCCTCAGTCCCGCAATTCCCACAGTCGGATTACGAGATGCAGAAGATTTACCGACAATGTTAGGTTTTGCCAGATTTGCTGAAGGTTCTGCATCTTTAGCTGAACTAGAGGAATATTTAGCAGAGCGAGTAAGGCAAATGTTAAGCGGATAGGTTGTAATAAAATTACCCAAATTTTATACTCAAATTATTGCATCATCAAATCATTAAAATTCTTAGTTTTTAGATAGCTTTTAAATAACTTATGAAAGCACTGCATTATTTAATATTTCACCCTGACTACGCTAGGAAAAAAACTGAAGTACAATGTCAAGCTCTCACTGATAATCAACTTATAGATTGGAAAGGGAATGTTTGGGTAGATGAACCCTGTGAAAATGAAGACCCCTTCGTATTTTCAGACAGGTGGCTTTATTCCTATTGTCATGCTACTCAATTAATAAGAAAACCTAAATCTCAAGCTGCCTATGTAACAACAGGATCATGTATTTTCTTCTGTAGTGGAGATGCTGCCAATAAAAACATGATTCAGCTAGATACAGTTTTTGTTGTAGATCATGTTGCTCATTGGACGGAACACCAACAAGGAATACCTGAAGAATTCAAAGAACATTATAAAAATAATAAATCTGAATTATGGAATAGACATTTTAAGTACCCTTTTCTGGGACAACATTCTGGAAAATATACCTATGTAAGTAGACAATGGTTTGATAGTGCAGATGAGTATTCTTTTTTACCTATTTCTCAAAATGGTGAGAGAGTAGAGTTCGATTTAGCATTACTAACACCAGATATTCAATCGAAAATAAAAGATAAAATAAAGGGTAAATATCCAGTACCATTAAGCGACCAACAAAAAAGCGAATTACTCAAAATAATATTATCTCGAACGAGTATTCAAGTAATTGGCAATCTGACGCGAGAAGATGAAAATATCAAAATAATCAACCCTCATAATACAGGTGGATGTGGAGGAAGGTTGGGAAAGCTTGGAAAATGTTAGGCTTAGTCAAAAAATTAAGATGAAAGATTCAATAAAAATACACACACTATTCTATGGCATCTAAAAAAGATTTATTAACAGATATATCACTCAAAGGATTAGAAATTGCCCCTTCTCAGGTATGGGGTTCAGTCCGAATTGTGCCATTATTGCGTCGTCAGGTTCGTGACGATTTGCGCTTATTTCGTCGTAGCTATAATGAAGATTTAACAGTTGTTTCCTTAGCAGGAGAAATGACAGCACCAGGAATGAAATATTTCTCCTATATTCCTCATGGATTAGTATTATCTTGGACTGATGATGGTAGTCCTGTGGGTACTTTTGGAGGGCAGATTTTTAAAACAGATGGTAAGCAGCTAAATTGTAATTGTGCTAGTGTTCGATTAATGCACCGCATGGTAAAGCGGGAATCTAGTAATCAACTGAGATTTTTACCACTACATTTAGCAATGGAAGGCTTTTTAGCAATGTTCTTTAATGGTCCTGATATTGCTTGGCGTGAATATTCTAAATATGCCCTTTCTCAGGGTCTGGGTAGCCGCATAGAAAGTTCTTTTAGTGGACGTTATGTTACTGGGCTTGAAGATGCTTTGCGGGTATTTGAAATCCACTCTCAACAAGTAGGAGTATTGGTATTTGTGGCTGAAGTATTAGCATCAGCTTTTGTAGTCCCCACACCAGAAGATTATCGCCTTCTACACAATAGTTTGTTAGAAGATTTTTATGGTGAATTATTGTACCAATATGCTTTATTGCACGATACTACTTTCCCAATGAATGTATCTTTAGATGAATCAAAAATTAAGGATTTAACAGCTTTGAGAGCAGCAGTAGAAAATATGCGTTCAGATTGGGCATCCTTTCAGGGGTTCATGGCAGAAGGACTGTTAGGACGCAAGTTAATTTCTCAAAAAGTTTATACTGCTGGTTCATTTGTCTTACAACGATTTATTACTGACCTCAATCCTAAAGAAGAAAATCATATTGGGGAAGCGATTATTCGAGAAAATGGTGACTTGGAGTATTTGAAAACTTACCGTTTATCAGGAATGCAGACTCGTCGAGTTTATTTGTTGAGTCAATTAGCGGATCATAATTGGAATTTGGATGCTACAGCTAGTAAACTGGGCAATACAAGAGAGGAATTTGTCCAGCGTTTAGAGAAGGTAGGTTTTGGTTATTTACTCAATGCGGAAGTACGACTTGCTGCACTGAAAAAAGTTAAGGGTAAAAAGTGATTCGGTATTGCTTAAATCATTTTTTCAAGAAGCACCCAACCAGTTCTGCTGTTCTGATCGCTGCCAAGCAATGCCGCCAGAAATTACAAAAAAGGGAACAGGGAACAGGGAACCGGGGACAGATAAGAAACAAAAGTTGCACCAGTTTAAAGCTCAGTCGAAAAAAAAGATGTTTTTAAAAGATGCGTAGCACGAAAAAAAACAGTGTCATTATTTCAATTTCATGTTTTTAAACATGAGTTTTTCTGTTCCCTGTTGCCCGTTCCCTGTTCCCTCTGAAGTTATTATTTTTCTGGTTTTTGTTGTATATTTACACAATAGCACGACTCCAATTTAAGCTAATTAAATCTAAAACGTAATCAACGGAGTTATCTATATTTTTCCTTACATCCCCTCAGTCCCGCAATTCCCACAGTCGGATTACGAGATGCAGAAGATTTACCGACAATGTTAGGTTTTGCCAGATTTGCTGAAGGTTCTGCATCTTTAGCTGAACTAGATGA
>NZ_LZQD01000012.1:59538-128698 GCF_001858025.1 Trichormus sp. NMC-1
GTTGCCCGTTCCCTGTTAGTTTAAAGCTCAGTCGAAAAAAAAGATGTTTTTAAAAGATGCGTAGCACGAAAAAAAACAGTGTCATTATTTCAATTTCATGTTTTTAAACATGAGTTTTTCTGTTCCCTGTTGCCCGTTCCCTGTTCCCTCTGAAGTTATTATTTTTCTGGTTTTTGTTGTATATTTACACAATAGCACGACTCCAATTTAAGCTAATTAAATCTAAAACGTAATCAACGGAGTTATCTATATAATCTTCTGATTTATCATTACCAATTACATACAATTTACCACCAGTAATATAAATTATATCTGGTTCTTGGTAGTAAGCTTTGTGACGACTTATCCATCCTGGTTTATCCCCAGTTGTTTCTACTTTTTCTATGGCAAATGTGTGGATATGTAATCTATAAACTGGAGTTTCATTATAGACTCTTGTACCAAGATATCCTAAATTACCAATGATATATATGTATTCTCCCACTAATGTAGCAGAATGAAAATCAGTTGGCGGAAATACATCTTGGGGATAACCAAAAATATGAAAATTACCATCACCTTGATAAACTACAACATCATTATATATACAAAAATCAGGGTCATAGTAATCTTCATGTTCACCAGCTATTTCTACAATTCTGCCATCTGGTAATTGTGTAATAGTTCTGCCAAATCGCTGATAGCACCATGCTGGATCTTGCCAATTTTCTGTATCATTAAAAATATTTTTTGCTGTATAAGCCGCACAACCTTCACAAACCATAGCTTGCCAAAAAGAAATATCCATTAATTCTGGATTAGCTGTACCAAAACGTGAATGTTTACCAGGAAAATATTGTTGTGTCGATAATTGGGATAGCGAAAATTTGCTGTTGGTAATGCCAGTGAAAACACGCCGCATATCATCGTTAATATCGTTCAAGTCTTCACCAGATGCAACTAACATTTTGACAATTTCCAGATTATTAGCTATCTTAATCGCGTTATCATTGCAATCATTAATTCTGCTAGGGTTTACGCCAGCTTCTAAGAGAATTCTTACACAATCGTTTGCACCACACTCGGCTGCAATTAATAAAGCAGTATTACTAAAATCATCAGTAGCTTCAATATCAAATCCCTCTGCAATTAACCACTGTAATATTTCCGGCTGATTGTTTTCTATAGCATACATCAACGGCGTTTTACCGCAGTTTCCCACATAGTTGTAATTTGCTCCCGTAGCTAGAAGTAATTTGGCTTTGGCTAGTTCACCTGCTTGAATACTCAACAACCAAGGAGTCCTATACCAACAATCATACACATCTTGATCTGCTCCTTGTTCCAGTAATAATTTTACTTCTTCTAATCTACCAAAAACAACAGCTTGCATTAATTCTGTCCATTGCAATTGGTCTGAATTAGCACCTGCATTTAATAGTAATTGAACAGCATCAAATCTACCAATACGAGCAGCTACTTTAATTGCGGTTTCACCATAGCTACTCATGCCATTGACAGCAGCACCTTTAGAAATTAGTAAATCTAAAATCGAGAGCAAGTTTTGGTCTAGCAAAATATCTCGACCGTGCATAGCATCAATTAAAACATCATATTCTTGAGGTGTTTGATAGTGAATATTCGCACCAGCATCTAAAATTAATTGGATTTTTTCTAAATTACCCGATTGTACAACCAACCCAAGTACAGTATAGTCAGATTGTTCTGCAATAGCATTCACATTTGCACCATGTTCCAAGAGGAAATGAATCATATCAATACCTGCATTGGTGCTACTAACTGCATACATTAATGGTGTTTGCTGGGAGTATTCGTTTTCGTCTATACAGTCAATATCCACACCCTTGGCTATTTCATGTCCGACTCCCGCAATGTTTCCTTGCTGTGCATAAATATGAATTTGCATAATTTTTATTTTGTAAACTGCTAATCTAAAATTATGGTTGTTGCTAAATTTAAGTATGAAATAAAAAAACAAGAATTTCAAACTTATAATTTTTGTAACTAACTAAATAGCCTCCGAATAATATACATTTATACTCTTAATTAATAAGGCACAAATATGAATCATGCGTAGATATTACCTCCAGTACCAGGATTTGTGGTTTTGCCTAAGTGGTTTTGCCTAAATAGAGGATTATATAAATAACATTCTAGCCTATATTTTCCTATATTTTAGCCCTTTAAAAGTTGCCAAATTCTTATCATTGCAATCCTGGAGTTTGATAAACTCGTGTTGTAAAATTCTCCAAAACATCAGTTTCTTGATGATTACCAGACCCCTGTTCCTCCTGTTCCTGGACTGTGGCCACATCTTCCTCTGGTAATGGCAACATCCGTCCTGCTTCCTCAATGCGGTCATACAATGCCTGGGTCAACATTTTAAGATCAGGAATTGTTACCTGACTTTCTAAAGCCAATCTAACTTGTGTTTCCCACAGACCCTCGCTTTCTTTAGCTCTTTTTTCATCTGTTTTCGACACAGGAATAATTAAAGGATAAGGAATAGATGCTTGTCCCCCGGAACTGTAACCAGGACTGGTAATTACACATTTACCTTGAGGAAACTTGAGAATTTCATCTGCACTGATAACAGGCATTTTTTGTAAATTCTCACTCCAGCTAATCGAACGGCTCATTTGTCCACCAAGAGTTCGCCCTGTGGTCCGATTTTTAATCAGCACTTCCTTTTCACCGTAACGCTTTGAGTAATCCTCCGCCGTTTTGTAATTACCAGGATTGAATAACACATGGGTACTACAAGCCGAAGCGATCGCACTCCCCATTTTATCGCCATAAATATCGTAAAGCTGCTCTAAACTTTGAATACCTAAGATAAAACAAGCACCATTAGAACGGTATTCATTAATCCATTGTGGCAGTCTATCCAGCTTAATTGATGGTAATTCATCCAAAGAAATAATCAACGGGTCTTTACGGGGGCGGCTCAAATTACCGACAATCATTAAGTGCATTGCTGCTGCCAGTAAAGGACCAACCACACTACGACGTTCATCATCCAGCTTGAACACCACCATTTCTCTACCTGATAGCTGAGTAGGAATATCCGATTGACCGATGAATGCCCGTAACAAATCAGCTTGAATAAAAGATGAGAAAGTCCCTGCCGCTGTCGTCAAAATCCCGGAAATAGTCTTCTCTGCGTCCTTAGCACTCAAAAATTGAATAAATGAAGTGGCAACCCATTCATCTAACCGTTTGGACTGGACCGCATGATCAAGACGTTGTACCAATTTTGGCAACCGCAACACTGCATACAGCATGGCCATATCTGGGTAAGGTGAACCCTTGACTAACTGTAATAATGCTTTTGCTAACAAATCCCCAGCTTTAGCAAAGAACTCGTCACTTTTACCCCCACTGGCAGCATTGCGGTTAATCACTTGACCAATTTCCCCAGCCATGACCCCATCCCGTGCATCCCGCATAAAATCGAGGGGATTGATGACACCGCTAAAAGCTTCACCAGGAGCAAATACTCGCACTTTGTAGCCATAACGTGCTGCTAGAGGGGCGTGCAGTCGCATTTGGTCGCCTTTTTTGTCGTAGAGTAAAATTGGAAATCCTTGCTGCATGGCACTTTCTAACATCCGGTCTATAGTTGAATAAGTTTTCCCAGAACCCGGCGCACCTATTACCAGTGTTCCCCGTTCGGCATGAGGAAACCAAACTGTAGGTGCAGCACCCAGCATGGTTTGCAGGTTAGCCATTAACCCCCGCCACTTCCCTTTTGTCCAGTAACGGGGTGTACCAGACCAGAGGGTAACTTTATTGTGTTTGTGTTCTTGGATTTGCTTAAATGCGAGGTTAGTGGCTGCTAGTTTTTCGCTGACACCGCAGACTTTACCAGTGGTGATTTTACCTTTACCCGTACCACTGATTTGCAGTAGTATTAAAACTACCAGTAGTCCAGCCATCATTGTCCAGCCTTGGGGGTTGTTGTACTGTTGAAAGAATTTACCGAAGTCAATACTGGCTAGTGTTGGTTGGTAAGTTGAGACTTCAATTAATGTCGAGTTAGCAGTGATATGGCTGTTTGGTAGATTTTTCTGGTAAAGGTTCATAGTAGTTGTGTATGGGTTTACCAGCAATTTTAGTTATCAAGGTAAAGTTAGGGAATTGACCTTTTGGATATTTTATTTTCCCCCAAGAATCCCAGATTTCAGTGAGAAGTTATCAATGTTACCCCACAGTAGTTAATGAAAAGTGGGGTTTTTACTTAATCTAAGACTCTGGTTTATTTTGTAACCATTCTTCTAAATCAGTAACAGAGGAGAAATCTAAGAGTGCTTCACCGAGTAATTCTAACTGCTCAATTGTTAATGTCCGAATTGTGTCAATGAATGATGATTCAATTCCACCAATTCGCCGATTTAGTTGCCGGATAATTATTTGCTGTTCACCGCGTTCCATTGCTAATTCTTCTGTTGGACTAATGAAAGGCATTTTCTTTTCCTCCTCTAAATGTTTGATTTTAGCGACTAATCCTCGTTGCAATTCTTTGGTTAATGTCATCATTTTATCAATGATTTTAAAAAGCTTAACAATTTGTTCTCTTGTTAAGCCTCGTTCATAAAGTCCGCGAATTAATGTCCATTTCCATTGCTCACGTTCTGATAAATTCCCCGTGGTGGCTTTAGTTTTTAAATGCGCCATTACTATGATAGCAAAAGGATTAGGATTAGATTCTAATTCAGTCCACCGTGATTCATAGTCTAGGAGTTTAGCAATGGGGAACTTCAAACTTAATTCGCAATCTAACATAGCTTGATGATAACTGTTAGGTCGCCAAGTGGAACTTGTGTCTCCTAAAATCGCCAGACCCACCACAAATTTATGATACAGGTCAAAAGCTCGGTAATTATAAGTGTACATCCTTTCTTGGAAGTCAACATCATATTGACTCTGAATCTCAATATGAATTAAAATCCATGCTTGTGTTTTATCCAATAACCAAACTTTGTACAGTTTATCTGCAATCCGTTTTTCAGTTGATGATGAAGCTGTAATTTGTTGCAGTTCTTTGTCTAGTGATTCCGGTGGTTTTGTCCAATCAATTGCTTCGTAAGCCACAGGAAAGAAAAAGGATAAGAAACTATCAAAATATTCGTTTAATGCTTCTTTCCAGGATTCGTCATAATTTGCAGTGATTTCATTTTTGGTCATAAAACGCTATGCTAAGAATAGTTATTGCACCCTCAGTTTCTTGACTTTGATTTGTTAATATCTACCTAATATTATAGCCTAAAATAATTAATTTTTACTAAATTTAGAGGCTAACGCCTCAGACTTTGGACAATCATATTTATGCAGTCCAATGGTTAAATCAAAAGTTACAAACAACTCTAAACACCCCCATCAATCTCCTCCCAAAACTGCTGCTACTAAACCTAAAACTAGCAAAGCCAGAGCAACTGAAGCTGATGATTATGACTTTGAAGAAACCGAATTTGAAATAGACCCAGAACTCTTCAATGATAATTATAACCAAGTCCGTAAACCGCTGCTTCCTTATGGCATTGTCGTTAACGATAAACCTGCTGGACTATTGATTCCAGAAGACCAGTTAGAAAAAGCTGGTTGGCTAGAAATGCCTGAAGAAGATGATTTAACTACTGTCACTTTAACTGAAGATGTCACCGGACTATTAATTACTGAAGGTCGGTTACTGGTTTTAGCTTTTGCACCAGAATATATCCGCTATAAATCAGATGTTGAAGATGTGGGTGGTTCGTTTGTTGGGCTTTATGACGACTACAGAAATAGTCTTGATAAAAGAACAATGGATGTCTGTTCAGAACACGCAATCATGTTTCTTGATGACAAAAATCAACCATTACATACTACTCCTGTTGTTGTCCGATTCAAGAATGTAGCTCTCTGGAGTTTTAAATCAGTCCGTGAAGAGTTTTACCGTTCATTAGAGAAAACTTTTGCTGATTATTTCCAAGTACCATTTAGTGGTAAAAGTGATAAATGGCGGAGTTTAGGAGTGCTAGAAATTGAGTTTAGAGCCATTAAAGAAGGTGAAGGTAAGAATAAACATAACTGTTGCAAAACTGTAGCCTACACTAAACCCACAGTTGAAAATTTCCCCCAACTGTATTTAGGTAAAACCACAGCTAAAAGTTTAATTTGGCAACAGCATGATGCTATCGCTGGTTTCAATGAACCACAATCTCTACCTGCTTTACCAGGAGAATCAACTTCTGTAGAGGTGGAAGTTTTACCACCAAAGAAGAATAAAAGTAAAACTCAAGCTGTCCGTAAATCTAAACCAACAACTAAACCACCTCGGAAAATTCAAATAATTGAAGATGACGATGATGAAAATGACGATTTAGAAACCGATTTGGACAATGATGATTTTGAATTTGACGATGACGACGAATAGTTGAATGCTATCAAATTAGTAACCGCTCAATAAATGGGGGTGGACTACCTATTCGAGAACGAATTTACGCCATTTGATGCTTGTCATTGAAGGATTTACCCCGGATTATTGAGCGGTTACTCAAATTACTTGTGTTGAACATAAATTGAGAGCATCCACTTTTGGTAGATAGACCCCCGCGAAAGCGGGGTGTGCTTTTTTAGATGAACCATATAGTAGGGTTTTTGGAGGACAAATGTTTGATAGAATTGTACAGGATGGACTAGTTTAGGTATCGCTGTTTGGATTTAATAGAAGTCTTATATAATTAAATAAATAAATCCTATTAATACTGATGAAAGGAAAAAAGGTACAATTATGCAAATCACTATCGAAATTCCTGAAGATATTGGCAACCAACTACAACAGAACTGGCAAGACTTACCCCAAAAAATCTTAGAAACTTTAGCAATAGAAGCTTATCGAAGTGGTATCATGACTGCTGGACAAATTCAACAGTTACTAGAATTTGATTCACTTTCAAAAACTCAAGTGTTTTTAAACCAATCTCAGGTTTCTCTAGATTATACACAAACAAATCTAGAACAAGCTCAACAAACAAAGATGTTAGCTGATGATATTAAGGAACTCCAGCAACTATGTATTGAAGAAGATTATTCTTTAGAAATTACCTCTCGTCAAGACCGTCCTAATTTGTTTTTTTAATACCTGCAATGAGCTTTTTGTTGACTAATCGAAACTGTTATTTGGGTGATTTATTCATAGTAGCCAAAAGTTGACTATCGGCAAGTTGATAACGATTACCGTTAAAACAAAAGTTCAATTGTCGTAATTGCTGTTTTTCTGTTTGCAATACCTTAATACAAGGTAAAGACTGATTCCGGTTTTCTCCTACTGCTAATAATTGCTTTCCTGGTGGTAATGTAGGATTTAAATAACTCAAAAATACCTGAGTAATTGGTTGATTTGGTTTGAACCAATAACCAGCATACAGACAACCCAAAGCACCACAAACATTTGGAGTATTAAAGTTGAAAATTGTCAGCTTGCCATCTTTTCCTGTCACATTTACAGCCAATGTATTGTCAACAGATGTTTGAGGATTCAAGTTTGTATTTTCTCCAATTACCTGTTCTACAACAGAATTAGAAACAAGATTAACAGCTTTGTGCCAAGTCACAGTTGCTGCATTCAAACTACATCCTCCTAAACCGCAGAGAACAGAAAGCAGTAAAAAGATACTTAAACCAACACGAAACCAATGCACCCAATAACGTATTCTCATGGGAGGTTCTGGTAATTGATATCCTGTTGTTTTTAGTGGTTGAGACTGAGTAGAAAAGGCTGACAAAGAAGAAGCTAATTTATCTGTTGCTGCTTGCTCAAATTGCTTTTTTGAATGCAAGTCAGTATCAGAAAAATCCTTTGTCTCTGGCTCGGAAGATATAGAGGTTGTAGATAAATTAGTCATAAAAACCACGATGATAAGTATGGAACTTGCAACTTTTGAGAACCTAAAGGAACAACGATTTAAACAAATTTATTTGTTGTGATAAGCTATAACAATAGCCACGATTGTTATAAGTGGCTTTCACTCCTGACTCATAACTCGTGCTGTAGCGTAAAGGAAAGACGAATCAAACGAATTTATTTGTTGTGATAAGCTATAACAATAGCCACAATTGTTATAAGTGGCTTTCACTCCTGACTCATAACTCGTGCTGTATTTCCTACTTCTAATTACCAACGTTTTTAGCATTACTAATGTATCGAGAAGTTAAACTAGGAATACAGGTCAACGTTCCATTATCGCTGTTTTTATTGCCATAAAAAGCTAAAGCAGTTTGTCCGTAATCTTTCAGACTGAGACGACCAAAAACATCAGAACTACTAGCATCAACTTTGCTATTATCACCACCAAAATGCTTTTGAGCTACTCGTTCAATCAGTCGTTCACCAGTGAATGATTGTCCTGTAATCGGGTCAATTTCCGTTTGAGTTACTTGAATTTTATTGGCAATATCAGCCATAAATGCCCTATCCTGGTCAGCAGGAGGAAAAAACTCAAATAATTCAGCTTCAGTTGGTTGATATCCTTGTTTAACTCGCTTAAGAAACTCTTCCCCTCCAGACTTGGCAGCAATTAACCGCACTGCATAGGGGTTGTAACTCATGAACTGATACCGTCCCAGTCCTCGACCACAATTTAACCCGTTATCCGCACAGGTATGCACACCAACAGCTTGATAATCTCCACTACCAGCACTTTCAATTTCAGCAATGGCGTTTCCTAGTAATGGCAAATTAACACCGGAAAAAGATTGACTGACAATTGAGCGATTAGCACGGGTAAATGTGCAAGGATTAATTTGATTTGTTACTGTATTACTTTGACTGAGATTACCTTTCACCTCTCTATTTGCACCCGTTGGTGTAGAAGTAGTATTAACACTTTGCTCATTCCCACTGTCCAAATTGCCTACAAACATCAAAGCATTCACCTGATAGCTGAAAAAAGGAATTGGACCAATAAAATAAGGTGTACAACCCATTTTCCCAGCGCAGAACCGAAAGTATAAAGCCGTATCGACTGTATCTGTGGTTTCATCTGTTTCCATGACCACAACTTTAAAAGCTTTACCAAAGGGTAAACGTCCGGTTGGTTCTCGGCCATTGTTAACCGCTTTGAGGATACCCGAACCTCCCTCAACTTCCTGGTATTTACCGGAAATCCATTGCTTACCTTCCGAAGAAGAGCGATCGCTTGCACCTACATTTTCCAAATCATCTAGTTCTAAATAAGCACAATCTTTTTGAGTACAGGGGACAGAAAAACCTTGCACATCTGAACCAGAAATAGTATTTTTACGGCGATTTTCTGCTGTTCCATAAACTGCATCAATCCGCATGACTAAATTACCAACTTCACTGATAGGATTGGGCATCAATCCTAAAGGCACTTGTCCCAGTCCTGGAATATTTTTGACAAAACTATTCATCCAATTTGTTAAATCTTGAATTGGTACTGCTTCTAAATTAGGAATTGAAGTCAGCGAAAACTTGGACAAGTCAATTTCTCCCAGCTTGATGTTCCCAACTTCGTATTGTGTCAATACCTGAGATAAAGTTAAATTTGCTGGTTGAATTCCTTTAGTTTTCAGTAAAGCAGCAATAGATTGAATATCTTTGACTGCTGTTTGAGCTAATTGAGGAACAACTTTAGCTAAATGACTCAATGTTTGTTCTTTAATCAAAGAAAATTCACTCAAGGCAATCTTGTTGAACTCAATAGATGTAATATCTCCAATAGCTTGCAAAGCAAACTTTTCTGCTTGCAATGCCTCACTGATATCTCCTAACTTCAAATATACATCAGGAGTCATGCCCACAGTCCAAGTCCGACTCAAATCATAACCTAATGTTTGGCTATAGGGACTGCCATCAATTGCCCCAGATTGACTGATACCTGGTAGTTGACTCAGAGAAATTCGATTCCAGTCTGGCAACAAAAGTTTGTTAGCAGGTAATCGAGATTGAGCATTAGCAACTTCTACAATTCGAGTAGGCAGATTGCCATTATTAAATATGCTGTTTGCAGCCTGAACAGTGACACTGTAGATAATAAAACTGATGACAATTAGCAAAAATATCCATCTTTTTGAATTGTTCATAATTCAAGTTTTCCTGTGAGGATGGCAACCACCACGGCAACACGATAACTACACCCCAATCAATCAAGTATTTTCTTGAATCAAGACTGGATTTGTTTGACTTTGGGATGTACGTATTAGAGAAAATATGATTGATAAATCGCATTCCTGAATCCTGACGATTTACAACTCTAATTCTGGGGATGTTGACTGTTGACTTTTCTTAGACTTGTAACCTAAACCAGAGCCATATCCTGGTAATTTGGGATTGGGATTAGCTGCTGATTCGGTATAGGGTGTATCACCCAAGTTAATTTCAAAAACATTTTCTTGATAACCATCTGCAAATCTGTCTGTTTCCCAAGGGTTAATATTATCCTCATCACCTTGGGATTGATAACCGTTGGCAGACTTAACCTGACGATTATTTTCATCCTCAAAATTTGATTCCTCAAGGGTATAACCATGCGACTGATAACCCTTGGTAGACTTAACACCAGGATTATTTTCATCCTCAGTGTTTTGATTTAATGCGGGTTCTTGATTCATTGGTATGACCTGAAAAACAATACCAATACCAGCATAAAAAATTGATTGATTAACGGCACTAACCGATTGGCTAATTATGTCTTAGCCTATTGGCTATTTTGGGTGATGCGCTCATATCGAGAAGACAAATGGCACAAATCAACTTGATTCCACCCGAAGTCATGGCAGAAATCAATAATCATAAAAATGCTAAACTGCCAGACAACACTTTGAAAATGCTGCAAATTCTCGCTAGTTTAAATACCCCTAAAGAATTGTTAGCAACTTTATTAGAAATAGCCGAATTTTCTATACACCATATTCGCTATCTGGCAGGTCCATTAGTGATTTACGGCAATTCTTGGAGTGATACAATTCCTCAATGGCTGAAATTTGCTTGTATTCAAGACAGGTTAGAACTAATTTGCAATGAGTATGAACAAAATCAAGTTGGTGAATATGCCACAGCTACAGAAGTTCTCACTTACATGATGCCTGCAAGTTACGAAGCACCTTTGCATCGAGATTACGCTGACCTTTATCTTTGGGTAGGCAATGAAGTTTTAACTAAATACAATAAATTACCAAAAGATTGCCAGAGTTTTTATGAATTTATTGATGGTACTACGAGTGATACTAGCAATAAATCCATCATTCATTTTCAGCAGGTAAAAAATGATTTTCACGATATTAGTCAATCAATTCGCCGCAGCATAGTTAAACACGCAGCACAAGAAGGATGGGGTAAACGTCGTGTTAATTCTAAGTCTAAGATAGACTCAATTGAAAATACTCCTCCTCCTGAATCTTCCTCCAATTCATCTGTACAAATGGACTTGTTTTAAAGTTACCAAAAATCCTCAGTTTTAAACTAGAAGTTCGAGACTGAGGATACATTTGCTCTAACCATTGTCATGTTCTAAGTTTCATTGAATCGTGTTGATTGAAAGCAAGTGAAATGGAAGCTATTGCTTCATTGTTTTTGATAATCAAATCTCAATTTAGTTACCATGAATATTCAATCAGTTCAAGAAAATTTAAATTATCTCATCCTGGTAATTACAGCATTCTCTATCATTGTCATGTTTATTGATTTTATGGTGGGATTAGTGCATTTATGGCATCAAATCGCTCTTAACGTCGAATATTGTACCACTCACAAAACATCTGAGCAATCAAACATTGAACCTATTGATACCACAAATAGCAATCTTAATGTTGAACAAGAAAATTGTCATCTATCTGCTAACTATAATTCTGTTGCCAATAGCTCTAAAAATGTTGAACATAACAATTGTAATCAATCAACTATTCTTGAGCATGATGATTTAACCAAGATTGAGAACCAGAATCAATCCAGTAATTCTAGCAACTTTGAGCATGATAATGGTAATCAATCGAATATCCATGAGTATGATGATTTAACCACAGTTGAAAACACATTTAGTATTTCTAGCATTTTTGAAAATGACAATGGTAATCAATCAAATGATAGCACTTCTTTACAACCAGAACTTGAACTCAACAATTCAGTTACTATTAACATAGACAAAATTGATTTACGCACAGCCAGAAAAATTGCCAGTGCCATTAAAAAAGTTTCAAAAACCAAATCTGACCTAATTATCAAACAAACAGTCAATGGTAAAAGCGTTCCTTTAGCTTGGTTACAAGCACAGATTAAAAATCGCTTAGAAATTGCCCCAGAAATTGTCAAACCAATTATTCAAGAATTAGCTCCTACTGCTATTAATAATTCTCAGCATATCCAGCATCATCAGGTTGTCCAAACAAGTAAACGTCAGCGTCAAATTAGTTAATTGAATCAAGTTATAAGGAGAGGGATATTACATATAAACCTCTCTTTTACAAAGTTTGGAGGTTGAATTCCCCTGCTTCTAACTGAACTTTAGACTAATTTTCCCTCCTAATCCGCCAAAGTCTCTCTAGGCAAGGCTTTAAGGGTTTGCCAGTTATTTTAGGTTTTGTAAGTCATAAGCCTATAGTTACGTCAGGGTTTGAGCCTACAAGAAAAGATTTAGTCTAAACTCCATCCAGTTCTAAAGGCAGCAAGAGGCATTATGAATTAATTTAATTATTCTTATCAAACAATACCAACGAATACTTATGGCTAAAAAGCCAAATTATCATCACTATGAATTACTCTCCAGAATACACTTTAGTCAAAGATATTCCCACTCTCAAAAGAGTTATCAAACCTTTGTTTAAAGCCGAAATTTTAGCCTTAGATTGTGAAACAACAGGACTAGATCCTTTAACTGATACAATTAGATTAATTCAAATAGCTGCACCTAATTACCCAGTTGTACTAATTGATTTACCAGCTATATCTGTGCGCGATAGCGCAGAACACAATACCAAAAGTAATCAGCTACACTGCACCAGAAGCACTCGCACTGAAACTTATCATTTGCTACTCAAAAAACTCTTCTGCAACTCTGCTGTGAAAATTGCTCATAATGCCAAATTTGAATGGCAATTTCTCACTCAAGCTGGACTTCAACCTTCTGGATATTTCTTTGATACACAACTTGCTTACCAAGTTGTGAATGCGGGAATTAAAACTAGTGCATCTTTAGAAAATGTAGCTCGTAAACTGTTGCGTATACAACTAGATAAAACCTTACAAACTAGCAATTGGCATCAACAACTGACTCCAGCACAATTACAATATGCTGCTACAGATGCTGCTATTTTACTTGACCTTTACCCGATTTTAGTCAAGAAATTAACACAGGCGAAATTGCTAAAAATTGCCCAACTGGAATTTCATTGTCTGCCTGTTGTCGCCCAAATGGAACTCAATGGAATGTTGTTTGACTTATCCAGATGGCAAACGCTGGGTGCAAAGTTAGAAGCTGATAAAATAACTGCACTTCAACAGTTAAAACAACTGCGTCTTGCTGGTAAATCTCAACTATCACTGTTACCCGAATTAACGGATATTGTTAATCCTAATTCACCCCCACAAGTATTAGCTGCTCTCCAGGCTCTGGGTATTGCCATACAATCAACTAACCAAAAAGATTTAGTCCCTTTGGTTAATCAATATCCTATTATTAAGGCTCTTTTAGACTATCGCCACCTTGCCAAAATTACTGCTACTTTTACTGATAGTTTACCTAAACACATTCACCCCAAAACTGGGAGAATTCACCCCAATTACTATCAACTAGGCGCAAGGTCTGGAAGATTTTCCTGTCGTCACCCACCATTACAAACCATTCCCCGTCATGCGGCGGCTAGAAATTGCTTTATTGCTGCACCTGGCTACCAAATTTTAGCAGCAGATTATTCGCAAATCGAATTAAGAATTGTCGCGCGTCTCTCTGGTGATGCTAAGATGCGCCAAGCCTACCGTCAAGGTGCTGATTTGCACAAACTTACGGCAGCTTTGGTAACTGGTAAGCGGATCATGGAGGTTACTGAAGAAGACCGCAGACTGGCTAAAGCGATTAATTTTGGACTTATTTACGGTATGGGGGCTGCTAAACTTCGCATTTATGCTGAAACTAAGTATGGTGTGACGATGACACTGGATCAGGCGAAGGCTTTTAGAAAGCGGTTTTTTGATGCTTATTCTGGTGTGACTAAGTGGCACGAAACGATTAAGCAGGCATATTTGCGGGGTATTAAAGAAAGTCGGACTTTAGCAGGGAGAAGACGGAGATGGGCTGATAAACCCAGGTTAGCAGAAATGCTTAATCATCCTGTGCAAGGGTTGAATGCAGATATTAATAAGTTGGCGATGGTGAAGCTTGTTAAGCCGTTAAGTAGAACTCATGCAAAGTTTATCTGCGTTGTCCATGATGAAATTGTCCTGGAATGTCCAGAGAATGAGGTGGAACGAGTGAGCAAAATGCTACACAGATGTATGGTGGCTGCGGCTGAAAAGTTTCTCAACCCTGTGCCTGTGGTAGTAGATATTACGGTAGGTGATAGCTGGTAACTACGGAACTTCAACAAAAATTGTCTTGATGCTCCCGCTCTATAAAGGGACGGGATATTACGGCAATTTGATAAAATCAATGTAAATTCTGTTAAATTGAGCTAAAATTTAATAGCTAAATAGCAGTTTATACCTTGCAATGAACCCCTACGCTATCCTTAATCAGAGCAAATATCAGCGTGTTAGTGATGGCATGAGCCGACCCTTGCTAGAAAACTGCGAGACTGCCTCACATATCCTTATTTTAGTTTGGCCACAACTTGGAGATTTTGATAGTCTGGAATATGCGTGGTGGTTACAGCGCGAAGCTAAAAACTTGACAGATAAAAAACTCGCTATTCGTGCGGTGGGAATTGGTAATCTCGCTTCTGGAAAAAAATTCTGTGAATATACAGGATTTCCGCCGGAAAATTTATTTGTTGAACCGAATGGAGAACTACATCGCCAACTCAATCTCTATTCTGGTCTGAATATTTCTCTCCCTGGGCTTGCTGAGTCTGGGAAAGCTTGGCTAAATCTAATTTTGATGTGTGCAGGGATTGGTAGTCCGGGAACTCTAGCTGAAGTTTTTCGGGGATACAAGGGCGATCGCAAAGCCCCTCAACTTATTGGGGATAATGAAATCATTCAAGGTACTCCTCTACCTGCTTTTCAAGGCTCGTTTTTCCAATTAGCCGGCGGAAGTGGCTTTCAACGCCCCTTTGAGTTAGCTACTCTGCGGCTACGGAATATGGTGGAAGTTCTCAGAAATTGGCAGACTTATGTACCGAATTCTGCCTACTTAACTCAGCGCGGTGGCACTTTTTTGTTTGATCGCAAAGGTCAGTTACTTTACAAACATCGAGATCCAGGAATTCTCGGATTTGCTGCTAATATGAGCCAACCCCTATCATTTTTATCCTTAATTGAAAACTGTGCGTAAACTATAGGAATCCGGTTCAGGGAAAACGCATCTTATCAATAAGGGCGATTCAATCTCAATAATGACCAAAATATTCGCATTAACGACCACTTATTGACAATATTTTAGTCCATTACTATGATCCTGAAAAAATCAATCAAACGATAAATAGGGATTTTTTGGTTCATACATTAAAACGGTATTTTGTCAATAAGATTTAGATGCGTTTCCCCTGGAATCCGGTTTGATTCTTGTTCATTATACTGAGACTCAATCGTTAATTCGATGGGGTTTACGAGCTTGTATGGCTTACGCCACGCTACACCACGCCACAGTATCAAAATTGGGATGGTTTGGTGCTATTAAATATCCCATTACTACACCTAAAATATTAGGAATTGCCACATTAGTAATAGCGATTCTAATTAATCAATTGGATACAAACTATTTTCATAAAAATGTCAATTAGTGCCGAGGATAAGTTTGAAAATTGCTATATTTTTAAACTCATCTGCTCACGGTAAAATTACACAACTTATTCCCTTACATCTAAGAATAGCAAAAACTATGGAATGGCTTAATGAACCTGCTAACTGGTCGCATTCTGAGCAGCAAATCATCATTAGAACTGCACCAAAAACTGATTTTTGGCGGATAACTCACTATGGTTTTATTCGTGATAGTGGACATTTCTACTTTGACCGAGTGAGTACAGATTTTGTTGTTGATGTCAAGATAAAAGGCAAATATCAAGACTTATATGATCAGGCAGGAATTATGATTCGTGCCGATGAAAAACATTGGATTAAAACTGGAATTGAATATGTTGATGGAGTGCAAAATGTGAGTGCTGTTGTCACTCATAACTATTCAGATTGGTCATTTACACCTTTATTAAATCCTCCTCAGATTTTTCAGCTACGGGTTGAGCGATGTCAAGAGGCTATTCATATCGCTTATTTAGATGAATATGACCGCTATGTTCCCTTGAGAATGGCTTATTTTCCAGTTCAGCAAGATATTCAAGTCGGAATTATGTGTGCATCACCACAAGGAAATGGGTATGAGGTAATTTTTGAAGATTATCAATTAACAAAAAAAGGGGGAAATTTATGATAGATATTCAAGATTTAGCTAATTCTATCCTCCAAAAGCAATCAAAATTATCAATAGATAGAGCTTTTTTAGTTGCTGTCAGTGGTATTGATGGCTCTGGAAAAGGTTATATTACTGAAAAATTAATTACTGCTTTGAATCAGCAAAATCTTCATGCTGTTGCTATTAATTTAGATCCTTGGCATAAGTTACCAAGCGAGCGATTTAATTCTGAACATCCAGGAGAGTATTTTTATCATCATGCTTTTCATTTTGATGATCTATTTCAAAAATTGATACTGCCGTTAAAAAATCAACGAATGGTTAATTTAACGACTGTTTTAACTGGAATTACAGGTATACCACAAACCTATAATTATCAATTTGCAAATGTGGATATAATTGTGCTTGAAGGAATATTTTTGCTGAAGCGATCGCTCCAACATTTCTATGATTTTAAGATTTGGATTGATTGTTCATTTGTCACTGCTTTGGAGAGAGCAATTCAGCGAAACCAAGAAGACATTTCACCAGAACAGATACTTGAGGATTACCAAAAAATTTATTTTCCTGCCCAAAAAGTTCATTTGGCAATTGACAATCCCAAATCAAGTACAGACGTGATCTATATTAATGATTTCAAGTTAGGTGTTCACCATGATCCACCGAATGCCCCTTCCTCAACAATGTAAGGTTGGAAAAATGTCAAGAAGAACCAATTAATTTACCAATCTCATCTGTCAGTCAGCTTATTCAAATAATTCTCGATGCTGATAAGCAAACGGTGAAATATCCTCACTTGACACAGGTTGAGCATAAATAGCCTGATTGCGAATAGCTTGCATTTGTTCTGATTCTCGCTCCATTGCTGGGGTAAATTGCGATCGCTGTTTTAGTAAATCCTCAAACTCAATTTGTCCTGCTCTACCTTGAGCAAAAGCATTCTCAGCACAACGACGCACAGCATTACCAATTTCGGCTGGAGTGCAAATCCTATACTCAGCCAACAGCCTCCGCCATTGCTCATCACTCCAAGGCGAATCATTACCTGAAAAAGCTGAAAAATACTTAGCTAAATGTAAATTGAAAACTTCGTATCTTGCCCCCTCATGGGGTAAATCTACAAAAAAGATATCATCAAAACGACGCACTAATTCCGCTGGTAACATTTCTAGACGGTTGATAGTGGCAATTGTATAAACAGGTTCTTGGTGTTCCTGCATCCACGTTAACAAACCCGCAGACAACCGCCGGGCTACACCTCCATCTGCGTTCGAGTCCCAACCAGCAAAACCTTTATCAAAATCATCCCAGTAGAGAACGCAGGGAGCAAGGGATGTTACCAAAGCGATAAATTCCTTTAAGGCTCTGTCAGGATGAGGACTACCCAATAGTACACCCCAATTAGCGGCTAACAGTGGCAAACCCATTTTCTTGGCTGCTAACTTGGCAGATAAACTTTTACCTGTTCCTGGTGGTCCCCATAACAACATTCCCGTGGGAAACTTCAAGTGATATGTTTGTGCTTCTGGTTGCAGCAAACAGGTAATAGTTTCTAACCTTATTGCCAATAAATCTAACCCCGCAGATGAGGGGATATCCGGTTGTGCAATATACTCTAAACCACGTCCTCGTAATTTGTTAACTTTATGCTCAAGAACTAATTGGGCGATATCCTCAAGCTGATTTGCAAAACCTAAACATTGTTTCAGTAGCAAATTTATCTCGCCTCTGGGTAAACCTTGACAGGCACGAATTAGCAATTGCAATGCTTGGTTTGTTGAATTTGTTTTTGAGTAAGGATAGCCATTGGCTAAAGTCGAGTGCGAACAACAATCAAAAAACTGCTGTACAATCAGTTCTACCTGCTGTTGGTTTGGCAATGGATTAGACAGTACAGGAATAAAAGGCTGTAATTCTAGATGTAGTTGAACGTAAGTTTCTAGTAATACCCAATAATTAGCTTGCTGACTCCACAAAGCTTGATGATAAGCATTCAGTAATTGATAGCTAAGTTTTTGACTAATTTGGCTACCATCATCTTCTTGTAACACTCCCTCCAACAAATAAATACCTGGTTGATAGTCTGACAAAAGATACTGAAGAATATCCTCATTGTTACCCCTATCAGTTGACTGTAAGATGTACTGGCCTTGATGCTGAATTAATTGTTGTAGTTCGCAGTAACCGGGATTCCAGAGAAAGACTGACAAAGATTGCTCCTCACCCCAATGGTAAAACTGCTCTAAAATCTGCATTCTGTCAGGTGTATGATATTCCACAGCCACAATTGCCGTATTTTGGTTAGCTAAGGCAGGCCAGTCTGTCAACTTCATGAGTTTGATTTGAATGACTTCCTTTCCCCTTGTAGAGCAAATTGATTGCTGATGTCTTAGCCTTATGGACAATTATTAGTATCCAGCAGACTATGTTTTTTATTTGAGCAATAGCGATATATTCCGCGCAACGTAAGGTCAGGTTTAATTGAATAACTAAGCCACTGCCCTACCATAAACTTCTTCCAGTAGAGAAATCAATTCATCTACTTGGGAAGAGGTAAATAATTCATCGGGTCCCTGTGGAGTAATGTCGGTAAATGGAGATTCGTAGAGAAGTGCAGCATCCATGACACCGTGTTCTGTGAGGTAGTCAATGATCATATTCACAAACTCTATCTGATTAGCATTAAGTTTCTTGTTAGATATAAAACGAGCTAATTCCTGTTTGGCTACCTCCCTATCTAGTCCTACTAGAGAACGAACAAATAAGCCTAACCCCTGTGACTCTTCTTTAGCGCGGATAATATCTTCAGTTTCCCCAATACCACTTTCTGCTAATATGCTTTCTAGTTCGGATAAATCTGATGGAGTCAGTTGTTTGTTGGTTCTGAGTTTGAAAATAACTATATTATCCTGATGCGATCGCAAAAACGCCCGTACTTTAGCGCGAAACTTTTCAAAATTATCAGATGATGTAAAACCAGGTAGCTCTACTACAATTTCCTCACCCATTTCATCCTCAAAATCAGTGTAAATGGGTATACGTTTTTGTTTCTCAATCAGCTTGACTAAACCCCGTAGGCGTTTCCGTAGTACCTCTAGCATGGGTAATGTTACATCTTCCCACCATTCGTCGGTTTGTATATCCTGAATTAGAGGTAATTGTTGCTGTACTAAGGGAATGGCTGATTTTTCTTCAAGTAACCCAGCAAGTGACTTTATTTGTTCTCGTAAATGTTTAACGCTGGAGTGAGAGCGCAATATCGCTAATTGTAATTTCAATACCAAAATATCAAATCGTTTTATCTCTTCTGCTTCTGTCTCCAATTGAGAAGGTAAACCGGCTATTTCTTGGTTGAGAGTAATAAAATCTTCATCTGATAAAGATTCCCATGATTTAGAGTTAGCATATTGTTCTACGAATCGGCGCTTAGGACGAACCACGAAGTTTTCGCTATTCATAGCTGCAACTTCTGTATACAGTAAATTGGCTAATTGACTACGCAGTTCAGCATTGGTTTTTGGTTCTTCAAAGTTATCTTCAAATTTGCTCCCTTCGACTACTTCGACTTCGCTCGGTTCGACTTCGCTCACCGAACGGGGTTGGGGTGAAATATTATCTAATTCCGCAATTAAATCCAAGCGGGTAATAAATAACTGTTTATTTAGAGACTTTCCTATAGGTGCATCAGTCGTTTCTGGGTTATGCTTGAAGAACTCTAAATTTTGGCAATAATCGAATAAATAGAAAAATTGTTTATCTTGTCCTATACCAAATAAATCCTCACAACGACGAGTTCCCCGTCCTAGCATTTGCCAGAATTTAGTTTTAGAACGAACCAATTTAAACATGACTAAATTTACTACTTCTGGCACATCTATTCCCGTGTCCAGCATATCTACAGAAATAGCAATATGGGGCTGTTTATCTTTTTTGGAAAAGTCATCTATTAGAGATTGAGCGTATTTAGTTTGAAAGGTAATAATCCGAGCAAATTCACCTTTGAATTGGGGATAGTTAGCATCAAAACGTTCCGCGATAAAATTGGCATGATCTTGATTTTTAGCAAAGATAATTGTTTTACCTAAAATATCCCCACCGGCAACTTTTAAACCCCTAGTCATTAAATGCTCTAATACTTTATCTACAGTATCTTTATTAAACAGCCATTGATTTACTACTGCTGCTTCTACTCGTTCGGGTATATTACCTTCATCATTCCATTCTAAATTATCCCATTCTTCTTTTTCTGCTTCTGGAAGTTCATGATAATTAATACCTTGACGTTGAAATTTCAGGGGAACTGATACCGCTTGAGTTGGTACTAAAAAACCATCTTTTACCGCATCTTCAAGCTGGTAATTATCTGTAGGTACACCACTTTCTAAATCAAATAATCCATAAGTATTGCGGTCTATCTCATCCTTGGGTGTGGCAGTTAGTCCTAATAATAACGCATCAAAATAATTGAAAATAGTCCGATATTTTTGGAATACAGAACGATGGGCTTCATCAATAATAATCAAATCAAAATGAGCGACACTAAAACGTTTTTCTCCTTCACGACTATCATCTATTAATCCCATCATAGTTGGATAGGTACAAGCAAATACTCGCCCTTCTCCATCTTTTTCTGTGACTAAATTCACTGGTGAAGCGTCGGGTAAATGTTTTTTTAATACGTTGATAGTTTGCGTTACTAAAGCTACCCGGTCGGCTAAAAATAATGCCCGTTTTACCCAGTTACAACGCATCAAAATTTCTACTAATGCGATCGCTGTTCTAGTTTTTCCTGCCCCTGTAGCCATGACTATCAAAGTTTTGCGGTCTTTATCTGTCTCAAAGGCTTCAGTAATCCGACGGATAGCACGAGTTTGATAATAGCGTTCGGCAATACTAGGTTTAATATTGGCTGCTGCTAAGGACTTGCGAGTAGTGCGGCGTTGTACCATCAATTCCAACTCAGTTTTTTTGTAAAAACCTTGCACCTGTCGGGGTGGATAATTGGTATCATCCCATAACCAATGTTCGTAACCGTTGGTGTAGAAAATCAGCGGACGTTGATTAAATTGTTTTTCTAAACAATCAGCATAGAGTTTAGCCTGTTGCTGACCGCTGCGGGGGTCTGTGCGGGTACGTTTGGCTTCTACCACTGCTAAAGGTTTACCGTCATCACCCCATAAAACATAATCTACAAAACCTGTACCCGACGAATTGGGCATCCCTATCACTGGAAATTCGCGGTCACGTTCTTGATTTAACGCCCACCCTGCTTCTTTTAATAGCAAGTCTATGAAGATGTCGCGGGTTTGTTGTTCAGAATAGTCGTGAGTATCTGGTTGGGTAGTATTTGCTTGTTTTACAGATGCTAATTCTGCCCGTAGTTGTTTAATTGTCTCATCTAGAGTATTTTTATCAGCCAGAAGTACAGAAAGTTTTTCATCCTTTTCTTTGAGTTCTGTTCCTAATTTCTGAAGTTGGGCAACGGTTTTTTGAGAAACTGTCGCAGTTTTAGGAATAGCATCAACATTAAATGTTAGTCCTGGTTCTGGTTTGGTGGTGCGTCCGTAGGTATGAACTAACCAATAAGCAATATGAAAAAATTCTTTGACTGCGGTAATGCCATCATTAACGGGAACTTTGTTTTCTTTGTGAACTGCATTGTTACCGAGTTTGATAATTAATTTTGCTTTGTTAAATACGGCTTCACCAACTAAGTTTTTAAAGGTAGGTTCATGAATCAGGGCGCTAACGTTATCTTGATAGGGCAAATTTAGGGATGTATCGTATTTATAGAGCCAGTTTACCGTTAATTCCAAAGCGCGACGGGCATAGAAACAGGCTGTACGAGGGTCACGATAGGCTGTTTTAAAGGCTTTGTGAGCAGATTCGTAAATTGTCGGAAATTCGGTTTGCAGGAAGGTAAACTGGCTCATTCAGTTAATCAAGCTTTTGTGTATAATAATATATTATGGACTGGGTTCGTAATCAATGCAAATAACTAGACCTGATAACAATGATTGTAAAGGTTAGTCATGTTGAAGCTCCCAGTTTTCAGTGTCTAATACGGAAAATTCTGTTAGTTCTGGGTTGGTGAGGAAGTCTGTGGCGGTTTGAGGAATGAACTGGGCAAGGTGCTGATGTCTTTGTGTTAATGGCATGGCTGCAATTTCTTTGAGGGATGGTGAAGATGTTTTTGTTTTTGTTGTTGTGAGTTTTTGTTGCAGAATTTCGGTAAAGTCTAAAACTTCTTGTTGTTTTTCTGGGGGTAGTTGGCGTAGGTTGTTGAGGATTATCTGTTCAATGTTGGCTGTGTTTTGCATGGTTTTATTCAGGTTATAGTTCTCCTCTAAAGGCTCGATGTTGGAGGGAAGCAAAAAGGGCATCGAGTTCTGATAGTGATGCGCGGTGTGCTGCTTTGAGGCTTTCTACAGCTTCGACGCGATGGGAAAATTCTTTTTGTAATTGGAGCGGTGGACAAATAAACCTAATTTCTTCAAAGCGTGATTTACTCACCATTCCTTTCATTGATGCTGTAGAAGCTTCTTGGATAAGCTTTTTAGCAACTAAAATTTGAGTATAGACAAATTTGACATTATATGTAAATGGAACTAGGGCATTAATTTGTTGATTAAATGCAACGTCACGATTTGCAATTGCCGCGTTACCTATACAAGAAGGTGTTCCAGCTATACAAGTAACTAAAATTGAACCTGAAGGAGCAATTCTTGAAACTGATTTACCTAATTCGGATAAACCTTCTTCTGCTTGCGTTAGGTAATCTAGGGGAGTATTGATATTATCCGATTTGATCCATTCAATTGCATCACCGTAAAATTCAGTATTAGCTCGTGAAGGAGTATTACCTGTAATTACTTGACCAATATCTTTAATAAATTTCTTATCCCACCCTTTTAAATTTGTAACTGGATCGCCGAACATTTCTAGAAAGATGGATTGATTGAGGGTGTTGAGTTGTGCGATCGCATCCCGTCGTTTAGTCCTCAGTTCTTCCGCTTGATCTAGTATCTCTGCAATCCGTTTCTGTTCTTCTAGGGGAGGGAGGGAAATCTTATGATTTTTTAATTTTTCAATTGGTAAAGCATTATATGTTGATCCATTTGACAACTTTTTAATTTGTTCAATAAAGATCCTTAAAGCGAATTTAAGATAGTAAGTGTTGACCGATTTAAAGTCTTTTAACCACAAAACATTACCATCTTTAAAATAAAATTCTTTATCTTTTTCTACTATATATATTTCACCTATAGTTCCAATAGCGGTTAATAACATATCTCCTTCTATTGGAATGCCAAAATTAACCTTTATTTCTTTATATCTTTCTTCCGAAATAAACAATTCAGTTGTTACATCTTTGTCATTAGCAAGCTCTTTTATTTCTTTGGTTCTATAAAAAGGAATTCCACTTGGGGTATATTCACTTTGAAAAATTCTTTTACTAGAAGTAATAGTACAAATTTCTCCCAGCTTTTTCTCTATCCACCCTTTAGGCAAATTACTCATCCCAGCATCTCCTCCAATTCTTTTATCATTCAAATGCTCCCTTCGACTTCGCTCAGGGAGCGGTTGCGGTATTCTGGATCATCTGGGTTGCTCAGGGAACGTTCTTCTGATGGTTGAGCGATGGTTGTCGAGCGACTTGTACTGAGCGAAGTCGAAGTAAGTCGAGACAAGTCGAAACCATCACCACCATTACCAGCTAACCTACTGTAATGAGTTTCATTTTGACATTCAGCTAACTGATGTAATAGATTTGTATCCCCTGCAATTAAAGCTTGCTTCTTTTTTCGATTCCAACCCTGTACTTGCTTCTCGCGTTCAAAAGCATCCACCACGCGATCGTAATATTCACAGAAAACCAACTTCACAGGCAACCGTTTCGCTGTGTGGTTTGCACCCTCTCCCTGTTGATGTTGCCACAGTCGCCGCTCCAAATCTTTTGTACTACCTGTGTAATAACTACCATCAGCACATTCAAGAATATACATATAAGCCATATATTTGTAATCCTTATTCTAAGCAACCGTCCTGAAAACAACCGTTCCCGCTCCCGTTCCCTGAGCGAAGTCGAAGGGAACATCACCTTGTTGTAACTTGAGCAAAGCCTGAGCCTTAGCAAGACGTACCAAATGCTCAATAAACTCATAATGTTGCCACAGACACAGATGGTTGGTGAGCGGAGTCGAACCATCGCTTTCATCCAAACCTTGATTACGATTTTTGTCTAAAAGAGATTCAATTTCAGCCTGAACCTCATGCGAAAGACGGAGAGTTAAAATTTCTTGAGGAGATGGTAACTTTGCCAAAAACTCTAAAACTTCAGTTAGTCCAGAAAAACCCGTCCCCGGATTAGCACTAATTTCTCGCAATCCTAAAGCCAAAATTTGGGGTAAATCTTCCTTGCGAGATTCTAAATTTCGCGCCATTTCATCAGGTATGTCTAAAGTAATTTGCATAATTTTTTGCTCTTCGGTAATATAAATTATATATAAATTGCCTCAGCTAAAACACGCTCACGAATCCGGGGTTTAAGCCCGTTCTTAGTAACAACATCCACCTTCAAGCCAAACAACTGACTTAAATAATCCCTAAGTTCCACCAACATAATAAAAGTAGGCGCTGTTTCATAATCAACCAAAATATCAACATCACTCAATTCTGTCTCCTCACCCCTAGCGTAAGAACCAAAGATCCCAATTTTTGTAATTTGATAATTTTCACAGAGAGATTGCTTTTGTAGTGATAAAACTTCCCGAATTTCCTTAATAGTTTTCATCAAATTTTATCCCTGTAAAACCTCAGCCACAGTTAACTTCAAATCACTAAACAACGGCGAACAAATCACCTCATCCCCTGTAAAAACTCGCTCATCATAAAAACCTTCCACCCACTCCAAAACCGTCACCTTTTGCCCCATCGGATCAACAATCCAATACTCAGCAATTCCCCGCGCTCCATACTCAGAACGCTTATAACGATAATCACGATTTTCCTGATTTGGACTCACCACCTCAACCACCAACAAAGGGGGCGGCATATCCATTAAAATAAGAGAGCGTGTAGCATTTTGCATCACTTGGGCTAACTCCTCAGAAAACACCACCAAATCAGGAACACGCACCCCCACCATCCGACTATATACAGCTATTTCTGTTTTCATTCTTAACCGATAATAGGGAATACCTAATTGAGAAAAATAGATTAATAAAAATATTGCTATTCTTTGATTTATTTCACTTTCAGAAGGCATAAAAATTAACTCCCCATTTTCCAACTCATATAAATAATCTGTCCCATCGTCATAATTAAGAAATTCCTCAAAAGTCATCTTTTTAGCAGTTGCAACTGTCATAGCTATTTCTCCCATAAACGGCTTGTATTAACTATTTTAACAATGCTTCTAATTTTTCCATCCCCTGCTGAATTTCCACCTCTAACTTCGCCAAATTAGCCAGAATCTCTTGAGGTGCAAGATGATCAACCTGCTCATGCACAACTTCCTTGTAACGATTCAAACTCAGATCATAACCTTGAGCCGCAATATCAGACTTGGGTACACAAAAACTCTGAGCCGTGCGGGGGCGCTCCCGTTCCGTAGTATTCCGCAGTTGCCAATGACTCAACACATCTGGGAGATTATTTTTAAGATGCTCCTCTGCTGTTAACGGCACAGTAGGTACAGTTCCTAACTTATCCTCAGCAAGCAAAGGCGCTCTTTTATCGTCCAAACTCCAGCCGTCAGCATTGACATTGTAGAACCAAACAAAATCAGTTCCCCCCGAATTAGTCTTAGTGAATAGTAAAATCGCCGTAGAAACACCCGCATAAGGCTTAAAAACACCACCAGGCAGCGAAATCACCCCATCCAGCTTTTGCTCCTCCACCAATAACCGCCGCAGTTCCTTATGTGCCTTAGAAGAACCAAACAGCACCCCATCCGGCACAATTACCGCCGCCCGTCCCCCCGGCTTCAGCAATCGTAAAAACAGCGCCAAAAATAACAATTCAGTCTTCTTAGTCTTGACAATTTCCTGTAAATCCTTAGCCGTATTTTCATAGTCCAAAGACCCAGCAAAGGGAGGATTAGCCAATACCAGGGTATAAGCCTCCTCATCCCCTGAATGCTCCTGTGCTAATGAATCCTTGTAACGCACATCTGGGCTTTCCACGCCATGCAAGAGCATATTCATACTGCCAATTCGCAGCATAGTATTATCAAAATCAAACCCGTGAAACATCCCATGATGAAAATGTTCCTTCAGCTTGACATCGCGCAAAACTTCCGGGTGATGTTCCCGCAAATATTCATTAGCAGCCACTAAAAAGCCACAAGTCCCACTCGCTGGATCACAAATCACATCCCCCGGACTGGGTGCTGTCAGTTCCACCATCAACTGAATAATGTGGCGCGGTGTTCTAAACTGTCCGTTTTGTCCTGCTGAGGCAATCTTACCCAACATATATTCATAGAGATCGCCCTTAGTGTCCCTGTCCTCCATCGGGATATCAGCCAGCAAATCTACCACCTTAGACAGTAGCGCGGGGGTAGGAATTGTGAACCGGGCATCCTTCATGTGGTGGGCGTAAGTTGAATCATCTCCACCGAGCGATCGCAAAAAAGGGAAAACAAAATCATTCACCACAGTAAACATATCTGCTGCTGCAAAATGCTTAAACCGCGACCAACGTAAATCATCATAAGGACGCTTTTTGATATTTTCCCCTTCTGGAAATTCCCCTTCTGGGAAAATCCGCCGTTCCATTGGGCGCTTGAGTCGGTTAGCCTTGTTTTCTTCTAGGGTATGCAGATCATCGAGACGACGCAAAAACAGCAGATAGGTAATTTGCTCAATCACTTCCAGGGGATTGGAGATACCACCAGAAGTAGTTGCTATTTTCATGAGTATGCTGTACGACACAATCAGCAAAGACCCGGAGCAAGCAATAGCTGATTTAGTCGAATTCAACCGTGCGTCACTAGAACGTCGCAACTCATTCCAAGAACAAGAAGTGGAAGAACTGGATGATTTAGATAACGAACTTGACGAGGACTTGGACGAAGATGAGGATGATGACGATGAACTCGATGAGGACTTGGATGAAGATGAAGATGACGATTTAGATGAAGATGATGAGGACGATGACGAGTAATTGATTCTCAACAAGTAACAGAATTACAACTATAAATAACCATGTATTGCTACCAACAATACAGGTTATTTTTTTATTGAGTTTGAACTAAAGAATGTAGAAAAATCAGAATTATTACTTTTTATAATATCTCAAACAATTTTTTGAATTTATAAATTGTTGTCTAAATGCGGAATTAATTAGAAACTGAAATTAGATGATTTCAGTTTTAAAGTACAAAATTTTATCCCATGAGCCATAGCTTGTATGAAGAAATAGGAGTAATACGCCAAGTTATGCTAACAGGAATGGGGAGCATCCACTTTTGGAATAAACATAATTTTCGTACTCCAAAAACCCTACTATATGGTTCATCTAAAAAAGGCAATTCGCCAAAAGTGAATGCTTCCACAGGAATGCCTATAAAAAAACTAAATTTAATAAAACTTTGGAAAGAATGAACGAATAGGAATTTCAGCGAATTGCATCTTTCGATGCGGTTTCTATGATAAAAACAGAAAAAATCAAGGAGTAATTCTCATGCTGAAGACTCGCAAAGCCACTAAAACAGCCTCTAAAACTAAAAAGCATATTCCAGCTTTAGAGCGAGTAATTACTTATCAGGAGAAAGTCCATTTGATGGTAATTGAAGTATTACGGGAAGAATCGGGGAGAGAATTAGCAGCTACTGCCAGATTTAATGAACAAGAGTTTGATTGGGAAAAACATAACACACAGTTTCGTAACGATTATCTGAACACACCATTGAAAGAATTGGTGAATTATGCCCGCAAACTTTACGGCTTGAATAATCTGGATGAAATTCGAGATAGACGTGCTGCTCATAAAGCTGCTCGCTCTAAACGCATGGAGGGACTTAATGGTTTAAGTAATAACTCAGATGACTGGATAGATGACGATTTTGAACAGGATGAAGATGACGAAGATTTAGAGGTTGAAGATTAATTATTATGCCCCGAATTATCTGAGTCGGGGCATTTTATTTGAGCGCATAGCTAATACAACAAACAGAATTGAAGACAATAATTGCAACTGAATTTTAGCTTTAGCAATCAGAAAGTGAATTTTAATTCAGAAGGCATCTGTCGATGCTATCTATGCGAGATAAGTAGATGAACAGAAAAATTTAATTTTATTTTGTTCACCTACTTACAAGTAATTAATTCGTTAATCAAAGGACAATTTTATGAAACGTAATCAGCAACAAACTAAAGTTTTAGAAAAAGCGATGGAATATCAAAGTAAGGAAAATCCAATTAAACGGAAACGTAATCAACAAGAAACCAAAGCTTTGGAAAAAGTAATGGGATATCAAGATAAAGTACGATTAATGGTACTCGAAGTTTTACGAGAGGAGACTGGACGAGAACTCGCTGCTAAAGCGCGGTTTAATGAAGAAGAATTTGATTGGAATGAACACAACACAGAGTTTCGCCAGGACTATGCTGATACTCCCATCAATGAACTGTTAGCTTATGCTAAACGTTTTTATGGCTTAAAAGATTTGGATGCAGTACGAGAGCGACGCAAGGCTCACAAACAACAACGTGCAGCTAGATTTGCTGAAGCGTCTTAAGTATCTATTAGTGAAAATAGCAGCCAAAGAGGCAGGGTGAAAGGGGCTTTCTAGCAGGGGTCATTTCCCCCTGCTGCCGTTGATCAGAGCGAACGGGCGGACTCCACCCGAACTATCCCCTTGCTCCCTGCTCCCTGCTCCCTGCTCCCCTGCTTCTTTGTGGGGTAACTTTTTGCCCACCCACCCTTACCCATAAAAACTGTATTTTCGAGGCTAAATTCGCATAACCACACCTGAACGGACGGACACCACTACCGTTACAAAAATTAAATTTACTTAATATTTCGTTACGATAAGGGCATTGAGAGAAACAACAAACTTCTCAATGCCCATGTCACAGGTAAACGCCATGAATAGCACAATTCGGGTTGGCAACCTTTTTGGAATACCTTTTTATATACATCCGTCCTGGTTTTTAGTTCTAGGTTTGGTAACTTGGAGCTACAGCAGCGGACTGGCGGCACAATTTCCCCAATTAGGTGGGGGATTGCCTTTGGTACTAGGATTGATGACGGCGCTACTGTTATTTAGCTCAGTTGTCGCCCATGAATTAGGACACAGCTTTGTCGCTATTCGCCAAGGAATTGATGTTAAATCAATTACACTATTTATATTTGGTGGACTGGCAAGCTTAGAAAAAGAATCGCCAACTCCAGGAGCAGCTTTTTGGGTAGCTATTGCAGGACCAATAGTTAGTTTGATGCTATTTGCTACAGCGACAACAGTTGGTTTTGCAACTGCTGCATCTGGACCATTGGCTGCTATCCTGGGTCTACTAGCTTCTGTTAATTTGACCTTAGCTCTATTTAACCTCATTCCTGGCTTGCCTTTGGACGGAGGAAATATACTTAAAGCAATAGTTTGGAAAATTACTGGTAAATCCTATAAAGGAGTGGTTGTTGCCAGCCGAATTGGACAAATCTTTGGTTGGTTAGCGATCGCATCTGGTTTAATTCCTCTACTATTATTTGGTAGCTTTGTTAACGTCTGGAACTTGTTAATTGGCTTATTCTTGCTGCAAAATGCTGGTAATGCTGCCCAATTTGCTAGAGTGCAAGAAAAACTCACAGGTTTAACAGCAGCGGACGCTGTAAACAACGATAGCCCGATTGTCAAAGCGAATTTGAATTTAAGAGAGTTTGCAGATCAACATCTCTTAAATGCTCAGGAATACCGTCGTTTCTTGGTGACAGATGAGGAAGGACAATTGCTGGGAGCAATATCAGTTGATGACTTGCGAACCATCCCAAATACATTATGGTCAGAAACTCAAGTCTTCCAAGTAATGAAACCAATTGAGCAGTCTAGCACCGTACAATCGGATCAACCATTGCTGGAAGTAGTACGGTTACTCGAAACACAAAAATTATCAGCACTGACTGTAATTCGTGACAATGGGTTGTTAGTCGGAATTTTAGAAAAAGCTGCAATTATCAACTTACTTCAGAAGAAAGTACAAACCAAATTTGCATAATCTCTTCAATTCTCTAAATAAAAACTCAAAATTGCCTTGAAAAGAAAGCAGTTTTGAGTTTTGATGTTTGTCGGCAAGTATTCAAAATACAGAATATCTTGCTACAAGTTAGAGAAAACTTATTGCTATAAACTACAGCCTTCCCGATGTAATGAGGTACAGTTTATTTTAATACAGAAGGTAAAAGTAAAAAACCAAGAAGATTAGACTGTAGCTCATAACAAAGGAATCCGGTGTAACTATTTTTTAACAGGTAGAGGTTTACAGCCAACACCACCAAACGTGGCAATTGTTGGAGTAGAAAAGCGACTATTCATTAAACTGAAAATTTCTTGATTTGACAGTTGAGTTTTGTTTACTTCAATTGTTGGTTTCTTTCCTGTCTTATTTACGGGAATCATAGTATCTGCCCAATAAAACCTCTGCTCAGAAGGTTGAGAATATTCAGGATAACAACCTTTAGAACTAATAGCAATTTTATGTCGTACAGCAGACAGTGCTGGGAGAGGAATACCAGTCTGAACCAATTTAACTCCTTCCACTGAACCCCACAAACGTAGCTTTTGATTAATACAGCGTTTACCCTCTTTAACCGGGGCAAGAATATTACCACAAACCTTTACCTCAACATTATACATTGTTGGATAATCAGGAATAGAGGGAGCTTGTGCTTTGGCAATATTGCTTTCACTTTTGCTATTTGTATCTACAGTATCAGGAGTACAAGCTGCTAGAAACATTCCTGTTATCATTAACAAAAAACAGTTTACTTTTCTCTTCAACATTGATTTACTCCTATTTCACAATTTAACAACTAATATCAAATACGGTTAAAAACAGATTGCGGACAGCTTAATACTTACTGAGAAACAAACTTGCGTTGATTAGGAGGTTGTACCCAAAGAGTACAAAAACCTGATACAGCTTTTCTACTGCTTGCTCCCATTTCTAGAGTTACTCCCAAACGTTTTACTTCTCTAGTACAGGCAAGTTGACCGGTACTATCTTTGGTCAATAAATCTCGATTCCATTCCATAAAATTGCGAGCAAATTTACCTTCATTAGTAGTTGCCCATGCTAAAGCATTAGCTTCTTGTTGAGTCAATTGACGTGAACCAGTTGGATCTAAATTGCTAGATTGATACCAAAGCATTGCACCTATACCCAGGATTCCACCCACTGTTGCGGTAATCAATAATAGTATTCCAGCTGCAATTAATGATGGAACTGAATGAATAGCACGCTCAAATTCTGTACGCTTGATTAATGCTGTGACTGAATGAGCAATCGCTTTCTGTTGACCTTTGACTGCTGCTTTTTCGTAGCTTTGAAGATGGTCATAAAGTTGTGTTTGCCATTGGTCAAACATGGTCTCCATTTCTTTAGGACTGTCTTCCAATAGCACTTGCAACCTACCAGTAGCAATCATCATTAAAAATGCTGGGTCATCAGGATCTAGTCCAGTTTGAACAACTATTTCCCAAACCCTAGCTTTGAAATTATCATCTTTACCGCGAATGGCTAAATCTAATAAAGTAGGGTAAGGAATGCGACTTAAACCTTTACCTCTGGCTGCTACTGAATCCAAAAAATCATCATCTAAATCGAGTTCTTCAGTGTGATAATGAGTCATAATTATTTGGCTTTACTTTACTTCTTGGTAGCGACTTTCCCATTACTATTAGCACTATCAACTTTTTCTGAGGGTGGAGTAATTGAAGCTGCTGGTGGGTTCCAAATTTTAGCTTTTTCAATTTCCTCAAAAGCTTGTTTGAGAAACCTATGCAATCGCTGTTTACCTAATATTCCTAGTTCACCATAATTTTTAGCTTCAGAAAAGTTTATCCGTTTGGCATCAAGGATATTCCTTTCTCGGTAGCTAAACTTAGGGAAATCAATTACTGGAACTTTGTACGTCTTGATTAAATCCTTTAACTCCTGATTTTCATCTATGTGTTTCCAGTCATCACATAAACCAAAATTACGGACAAAGATATGTTTTATTTTTTTTTCAAATCTTTCTAAAGACTGCATGAATAACTGTAGACTGTCATATCCTCCACTACAAACAAACCATTTATGTATCTTGACCTTGTTTTTACCACTAATTTCTAAAATTTGATTACGCTCAATCCAATCTGTTACTGCTGGGTATACTTGAGCAGGTAAATTAACAATCACAGAATTTTCCAGTGCTAAATCAAAGATCTCATCAGCTTCATAAGCTTTGCGTTCTGATTCACTAAACACTGCTGTTTTATGATTATCAGGGTAAAATGCACCTACGTCTGGATTACTTTGGTCAGCTTCCACCAATTCATAAAGTAATTTATTGTCAATACAATATTGCACCATGACTCTGGCAAACAAAGACTTGCCAACACCACCTTTTTCACCATCGATGAAGTGAATTGCAGTCATCTTATTCTCTCCTTTGTTATTTAACTAACTGTGCATTCGTATAGGAATCTGTTTGGAATTTTGAAAATATGATGAGAGTTAAATATTTATCCAAACAGGGGTTTATCTGAAAAAAGTTCAAAAAATAAATAGAGTCCTATAGATGCTTAAATATCTGAAAACATATCATTATCTTCATCATAAAAAGAGCCTTTACCAGGAATGAAAGAGTCAGAATCAATTTGATTATTTGCCTGTTCACTATTACCTTGGCTTTCACTACTACTATCATCATTACTAGTAAAATTACTAGCATCCAAACCAAACATAGCAGCCAAGGTTTGAGGATTAGTCATCGTACTTAGAGGTACAGGTAAAACATCACTTGATTTGTGTGGTAATCCTAATTCGATTCGTAAATAAGCTAAGTGTTGTTCTAAAGCATGACAACAAATCAAACCTATCTGATGCACTTCTTGCTCACTAATACCTGCATCTGTTTGTGCCTTGTATGCTAACGGTAACCAGCACATTCTTAATGCCTGCAATATCATTTCTTTGGTGGTACTAAGTCCATTACCTTGTTGTAAGTATGTAATTAACTTACCATCGGAAGTATTTGAATAAGCACGAAACCGATAATTCAAATTTTTATAATGTTTGTCAGTATCAGTTTCTTGAGGCGATCTACCCTTACCATTAGTGCTGCGTTCTCTGTGATTACCGTTATTTTTTCCTTGTTTCTTGTTAGTCATGCTACTTTCTCCATTTGCGCTCTAAATCGCATAAATAAACCAAAAGCATCAATTAACCTAAAGGACAAAGTTTCCTGCTCTCGAAATGTATGGTGATCATCATTACTGGCATTATTAAATGCTTCCTGTACTTGTTGTTGTAAATCTGTACCCCAGTAAGTGGAAATCTCTTCAAAACATTCCTGTAATTCTTGCTCTAAATACAAAGCTGCACCACCACTCAAAATGACTTCATTCACCGCAGGTAAAGTGGATTCCAGCCAGTCGTAAAGCCTAGACCAATACTCTGCTTTGGCAGTAGCAATGGCATTAACAATCATCTGCAACTCATAATTAATGTTTTTTGGGTCTTTGCTTTTGACCAAAGCGCGAATTGCTTGGTTATCTGCTGTGATATCTGCACCGGCTGCATAGATAGCAGCAGTTAAAGTAGTGGCATCTTGTCCAGATGTGCGTTCAATTACCCGCTTTACCATTTGGTGAAAGCCCAACCCATTCGTATAACCCGCCGTCATCTTGCCGCGTTCAAATAAAAGAAGGCTGGTATTTCGATGCCCAAACATCAGCACAGCAATGCTTTGAGCATTGAACCATGCTTTCCCATTCTGGCGTTGGCGAATCATAGCCAATCCTGCACCTTCAGGCAGACACTCGAATCGTTCTAGTTTTACCCGCAACCTTTGACCCCGAAATTTAAAATCTTTGAGTGCCACCCGCAACTGTTCTTCAAAGGCTTGGCGATTTTGATATTCACCATAGGGTAGTAGTGAAGTCAGTGATAATGAAAATCTGTTGGGCAGTTTATTGTGTTGAGCGATCGCACCGATTACTGCTAAAGCTTTATCAATTGAAGTTTCGTACTTGAGCTTATCTAGTCTGGCCGATGCTGAAAACTGACGTGCCAAAAATCCCACTACTGTACATTGTGTATCACCATCTGCTGTACAAGATACCCAGGCTTCATCTACTGGATGAGAAGATTCTAGACCCTTGCGACTTGACATATAAGCGTCAATCGAACTTTGCGGCAACCTTAGCATTTCTGGTTCCATTGTCATCAAACATGGTTTGCCTTCAGTTGCTAGTTCATAAACAATCTTGGTCAAGGAAGCACCAGGGTCAAAACTGACGATCAAGTTTGACATTGATTCTGGTTTGTCTAACAACTTCTTTTTAAGTTAAGTGCAAATAAAAATTATGCCTATCTATCTACTGACTATTTTTTTGCCAAAATTTTTATCCAGTTGGCTATTTTTTTCACAAGCGGTGATCAACGAGTTATTTTTATGTTCTTGAATTCAATTTGAAAAATGTGCCATTTCAATGCTAATACTACGCCAAGCTTACGCCAATACTACGCCAACTCAGTGCCATTTTAACGCCAGTAATACGCCAAGTACACGCCAATACTACATAAACAAGTACACTATGTATATATTTTAGTTTCAATAAAAAAGCTTATTGACAAAATAATACGCCAAGTGTACGCCAATACTACGCCAACTCAGCGCCATTTCAAAGCCACCTAAGTTTTTGATTTGAGTAGCCCAAAAAAACGTTTGGCGCGTAGCAAGCTATGTCGCAATGTGCATCTCTATGACAAAAAATTTTGTAATTTTCAGGGGAACAGCGACAAGCTCGCCCTCCTTTCACGGTTCCCCTACCTAAGTAGGTAAACCACCGTGACGGAGGGGGAGACGATACGAAAAAAATCAGACTCAACGAAAACTGAATTCAGTTTTAACATCAGTCATAAAAAACAAGAAAAAAATATCCACTTGGCTAATGACTGATTAGCTTAAATATTTCAAACTAGAAATACAACATAATCTTTGTCAGAAATTCAGCAATTCAGCCATGCCTCCAAAAGAGCGCACAATCAGGTTTCATATCTGCCTCACACCAGAAGAAAAAGAACAGGTGCAACGAATGGCAGCAGAAAACAGTTTGACGATGGCAGAGTTATTCCGTGCCAAGACTATCAAACATAGATTACCCAGGCGTGTCACTAAAGTGGCAGGTCAAACTTATTGGGAGTTGGGAAAAATCGGTAACAACCTTAACCAAATCGCTAAAGCTATCAATACATCGGTACTTATGGGTGAACCAGTGGTTGTTGATCGAGCATTGTTGGAAGAGGTGAGAAATTTGGTCAGACAAGTGCGGCGAGAAATCACGGAGGTTGATTTAATTACTGATATACAGGATGAAGCGTAAATTCTGCACCACTGAGGGACTTCCAAATCAAAAATATCCCATTGTTTTGATAATAAGGGAGCAGGTTAACCCTCTTCCATCACTCTAGGTAACGCAAAATTTGAGACCTTTATTTAACAAGGGTTTTGGCGATTTATTAATGTTCCAAAATGTTCGCCATATTTTATTTTTAATAAAATGCTCAAACCTTTATCACATCTGGATTTCAAACTTAGAAAATTACTTTTGTGATTCCCAGTTTAATGGAAGAGGGTTAAGAGACAGTTGTGTTGATTACAGAAACTGCATATTTTATTTTCTGGAGTTCCCAACACTACACGATTGAGTATAAAGAAAGACTACTAGGAAATTAATATGATTGGCAAACACATCAAAGGTAAAAGTTTCCGGGGACTACTAAACTACCTTTTTAGCAAAGAAGGAGCAAGACAAATCGGTGGGAATATGGAAGGAACAAACCCACGGGAATTAGCGGCTGAATTTGGTATATCTCGAAGATTAAACCCGAAGGTAAGCAGGGCTGTTTATCACGCTTCTCTCAGCTTGCCTCACAACGAAAGTTTAGATGATGACACTTGGGATGAAATCGCCCAAAAATATCTACAGGCAATGGGCTTCACTATGAATCAATATATTGTAGTGCGACACACTGACCGCACTCATGATCATGCACATATTGCAGCCAGTCGCATTCAATTAGATGGCACTACAGTTTCTGATAGTTGGGACAATCCCAGAAGTGAAATTATCATCCGTAGATTAGAAAAAGAATACAATCTACAATCAGTACAACCTAGTTGGGAAAAAGATAAACACAGTCCCACTACTGGGGAATGTAGGCAACTTGCTAGAACTGGGGAAGAAAGCGTGAGAGTCAAACTTCAGCGATTCCTACGGAGCGCTTCGCTATCGCTCGATAAAGTAACCCATGACCGCCCAACTATGCCAGAGTTGATAGAAAGAGCGCAACAACAAGGTATTAATGTTTGCGTTGGTTATACTCGCACAGGCAAGGTCAAAGGCATTAGTTATCAACTTGATGGAGTAGCTTTCAGTGGTACACACCTGGGTAAAGCATATACTTTTCCTGGTTTACAAAAGCATCGTGGTGTTAGCTATATTCCTAAACAGGATGATAAACGCATCCAAGAACTAATGAAGCGAAATGTTGAAAATACTACATCCAATCAAGATAAACACAATAATAAGCACACGCCAAAACCAACCAAGCAACCTACTGTCAATGCTGCATTCAGCAAAACTCAACAAAATGAACAACGCATTAAAAATGATAATAATGTAATAAATAACACGGCACTGATTTCTTTACAAGAAGATAAAAACCGGATTCAAATTGGGCAAACTACTGAAACTCCAATATCAGTTGTTTCTCGAAAACACAATAAAAACCGTATTCAAAACCAACAAACTGTTGACCATTCAACATCAGCAGTAGAAACAGAACAGAATATTGAGCTTATCCAAAAACTTCTAGAGCCACCTGTAAAAAATATTGCATCAACAGTTAAAGCAACGGAGGATGATCAGGATATCGAAAAACTTCTAGGACAACCTGTAAAAAATATTACATCAACAACAAAAGCAACGGAGGATGATCAGGATATCCAAAAACTGATGAGACAACCAGTTGAAAATATTACATTAACAGTAAAAGCAACACGAGATGATCAGGATATCGAAAATATAACAGAGCAAACTGCTGAAAATGTCACACCAGCTGCAACACAAACAAATTGCTTACCTACACCAAAACCCGCAAACTGGAAACAAATACGCCAAAACTTAAACCAGCAATATAATATACCCGTTTCTCTGCTCAATGAACTGTATCAAAAGGGTTGGCTGTATCCCAGTCAAACTGGTCAACCAGTTTTTGTAGAACGCACGCTTGATGATGTTCCAACTCTTGCCAAACAGTTAGAACCAACTGGTGATTTTACTGCTATTCCCCTCAACTCTGAAACAACAAAAAACGGTAGTTTTTGGATTGCTACGGATACCACTGTTACAAGAGCAGTGTTACTCAGTGACCCTATCGAAGTTCTCTCTGTTATTGCCTTAGAATCAACTGTTGACAAAAAACAACGACAACCGACATTGTATTGGAGTGTAGGCGATGGCGAAACGCCCGCTATAGGCGAACGCTCTCAAATACCTTTAGAATTTTTGGACTCGCTTGATACAGTGGTCATCGCTTTTAAAGATAATGAAAAAGTTGAAGACTTGATATCTGACCTATTGACTGAACTCCCCCAAGCCAAAAGAGTGTCTCCCGGTCAAGCTGGTTGGAATCAGCTGTTATATGACAGGAAACAACCAGTCAAAAAGCGCAAATTTACACAAACTCTAAATTGGGAACTTTAAGTCTGTACAGAGTCATTTATTGAGCAAAAACGAGGAAAAAAACTGATTAGAACCTCAAAAAAATAGCTTAAAAAGAAATTAATAGAGGTGAATATGTCAAGTTATTTGAATAATTACCGCAAAAAAACAAGTTACGGCTTTCAAAAAGTGAAAGCATTTCAGTATAGAGGAGTAAATTTTAACTCACAACTAGAAGCGAGGTGGGCAGCATATTTTGATTTATTGGATCTTGATTGGGAATACACACCCCATTGTCAAGAAGGATTCACAGGTTGGTTTCCTAAATTTAAAGTGGGAATGCGATTTGTCCGTAATGTAACAAATGAATGGTTGTACTTAGATTTTTACTGTGAGATAGAACCAATAGATATTAGCTCCAAATTCCCATCTGGAATAGCCAAGAAAATCATGTGCGCCCATCCGTTCAACCATGAGTTCGTAGACTTATCAGAATTATGTTCAGAATTTCTCCCTGGACAAGCTGTAATCACAGATTGTTCTTACGACAGAACGATAATCCTGGGAAATAGTCCTATCTTTCCCTGGACAGAGAACTGTTATAGAACAAAATTTAAAACGGTTTCACAAATTGAAACTCTCTGTGAGCCGCAACCATCAGTAGAAAATCCTGGATATTTTTCAGGCTGGTATTCAATAGGACTGCAAAGAGATGCTCGACTTTGGTGTACATTGCTTTTAGGTGTTTCCAGTCAAGAAGAAACTCAAAAATTATGGGAGCAAGCGTTAGATATAACCCATCGCGCTTAATCCCTATCAAAAGGTCGATTTCTTGTATAAACGCATTCCTTTGGATAGCTATTAAACTGGATAACATTAAACAACCATTGGTTCAAAATGCCATATTAGGCATTAGTATTTGGAAAGGAAGTGTTATTTTCACATCATTAATTGTTGATGTCGCCAATGTTGACCGTGAAAGACCCACCAACCGATTTTCAGCTACCGCCGCACAACGAAGCGGCTTTAGAGGGACTTAGGGAAGCAAAAAACGTTGACTCCACTGTTGCTCTAGCCGCTAGTGATTCAACAATTGCTACAAGCACAATCGGCCCGGCTGGCTGGTTACTTTTTGGCTTGGCTTACAAACCGTTGGTTAGGGTGGAAAAGATTGCGCGACTGGAAAATTTAACCACTGTACTTTTAGAGGAGTTTAAAAGCGAAGGAATACAAGTTTTTCCAGTGCTTCAAATTGAAGATAAGAACCCTATTGACTTGTTTATCAGGTTTCCGCGCAAAACTCACCTGTTTATCTCTATTCGTTCCCAAGGACATAGGGAGATTGTTTACAACGAAGCGAGAGAGGCTTTACAGGTAAAACGTAAAGACAAGAATGCGCTCAAAATCTGGAAACCCTGCCCATTAGTTGAATTGGCAGATTATGAAAAGTGGCTCAATAAGAATAGAGACTTATTTGGGATGTCCTCCCGTGAGGCGCAAAAGACTCCCACAGCTAAAGTTCTGGTTTTATGGCCTCCCACCAAGGCAATTGGAAATCACAAGGAACATCTTTATTCTGAAGTAGGAAACATGAAAATTCTGGCTTTCAGAAGAAAAGGCACTGCCTTTGTGATTGAAAAGGAGGAAGTAGTCGAGTTTATTAAAGCTTGGTTAGCTAGGTACAAAAAAGATTAAAAGGTGAAAACTACGTGTCCCGTCGGGATACCGAGGTTTTCAAAATACATTCCGTCATGGAATTGGAGCGGGGTATTGGGTTGACAAGCCTAATTTTTATATCCCTGTTAGTAATCCTATCTCAAAAAGTTGAGATGTAAAACCAGAAGAACACTGATTTTACAAATAAATTAGGACTTAAGCAAGATAAAAGTATATTTGTCATTGCGATCGCCGGGAAACAATCTCAAACCCATATTGTTCATACCTCGTGCGTAAGTCCTAGTAAATCAGCAATTCAGGAATTTTATCTTCTTATCTTCCTGAGTATGTGTGTAAAAGATTACTAACACGGGATGGCTCCAATTCCTCCAACACACTTACTGGAGGATTGGCTCTCATGTCACAACAGCAATTTAACAATCAGTCAAAAACAGAACAACCAACCGCTCAACAACAATTTAACAAGCAGTCAGAATCACAACATCCAAACGAACAACAACAGTTTAACAACCAGTCCAATTTTCAACAAACAAGCACTCCACAGCAGTTTAACAATCAGTGGGAGCAGCAACACCTAGCTGATCAACAAACTCAATCTCCCGGTGAAATCAAACAAGAACCGCAGCAACCAAGCAGTCCACAGCATTTTTACAACCCATTAGAAACACAGCATCAAACCGAGCAACAACAATTTAACAACCAGTCTGAACTGCAATACCCAGCTGAACAACAGCAATTTCATAACCAGTCCGAACTACAACCACCAACCAGTCAACAAATTGAAACTCCCACAGAGTTACAACAGCAGCCAAAACTACAATCACCAACCGTACAACAGCCTCAATTTACACCACGGTTAGAACCAGAGCCTATCCAGAACGACAAAATCAAATTCGCTTTTAATCCTACTGGTAAAAATAAAGACTGGGATTTTCGTAAACTAGCCGCCAACTTCCAAGATACAAAAGGCACAATTTGGGACGTTGCTAGACAAGTACAAGCAGGACACGCCTTATGTGCTGGCTTACTGGGTGGGCAATGGCGAAGTAAAGCCAATATTATTGGTTCTCAATGGGTACTACTAGATATTGACAACTCCGCAACTTGGAAAGATGAAAATAATAATCCACTTGATGAAAATGGCAGACCGATCAAGATTAATGGAGCTTGGGTAGATATTAACGGTAATGTCATTGAAAAATCAGATGGTAGACAAGCAAAAAAAATCTACCAACATCAACTCACATTAGATGAAGCAATAGAGCATCCATTCATTAAGCAATATTGCGCGTTAATCTACACCACAGCCAGTCATCAACCAGACTGGCATAAATTCCGGCTAGTATTCGTACTACCCGAATACGTTCAGGGTGCAGAAACTGTAGAAGTGCTAACACGCTACTTAATGAAACACCTGCCCCATGACCCAGCTTGTAAAGATGCTTCACGGGTGTTTTACGGGTCAACTGAGGCAACATTCCCACTGATCAACCCTAACGCTAGATTACCGCAATCTTGGATAGATGAAGCTGTCACCACCGCTCATCAAGAAAAAATCGAGTACGAAAAACGCATAGCTGAAATTACAGCCCGTCGGATACAGTTTCAAGAACGTGCAGAAGCTAACAACTGGGATATTGATCAGCTAATTCAACAAGCTTTAACTTACATTCCTTCCCGTAGTCCTGGTAGCAACAACTACAAAGAGTGCATAGATGTATTAATGGCGCTAAATGCTCATTATGGTGCTGTAGATGCTGAAATTATAGGAGAACAGTGGAGTCCATCAATTAAGGGGACGACTTGGAATATTCGAGCTAAAATTAAGAGTTTTCGCGGTCGTTCTGGTATCTCTATTGGTACACTATTTTACATTGCTAAACGGTATGGGTTTAAATTTCCAAAAGTTGAAGGTACAACTTTTAATAGTAATTACCAAGATAGCCAGTATAACAAATACCAAGTAAAGAGATTCAGCAATTACCGAACAAAAGAATTAAACAATTACCAAAATGCTGTATTCCAAGATTACCAACAAGAAAAATTAAACAATTATCAAAATGCTGTATTCCAAGATTACCAACAAGAAAAATTAAACAATTATCAAAATGCTGTATTCCAAGATTACCAACAAGAAAAATTAAACAATTATCAAAATGCTGTATTCCAAGATTACCAACAAGAAAAATTAAACAATTATCAAAATGCTGTATTCCAAGATTACCAACAAGAAAAATTAAACAATTATCAAAATGCTGTATTCCAAGATTACCAACAAGAAAAATTAAACAATTATCAAAATGCTGTATTCCAAGATTACCAACAAGAAGAATTAAACAATTACCAAAGTGCTGTATTTCAAGATTACCAACAAGAAGAGTTAAACAATTATCAAAGGGAGATATTTGAAAATTACCGCAGAAAATACTCCAGTAATAACCTACACCCCACCGTAACAGATCCCACAATCAGCAAAGAACAATGGCAAGCTAAATACGGTATAAAGAGAGACTTTCAAGAGTTCCTGCAAACTTTAATTACTGTCACTAATAAAGCCAAACGGTTTATAGGTAACGTTGTTTACCAACCAAAACCAACTATACTTTTACCAAACAACAACCTAGACGTTGATATCTGGTTTGAACCGAAGAATCGCACTCAGACTTACCTAGATGCAGCTAAATCAGGTAAAAAATTCATCTTAGATTTATCACACGCAGGTGCTGGAAAATCTCACACAGTTGGTGAATTTATGCCAGAGCAGTTAGGAGTCAATACACTTTTCTACCTCAGCAATGAACACCGTAATCCCACTGTAGCAACTATTGAAAACTGGACAGACTTACCAGTACGTCACAATGGACTAGTAGCAGATGCTTATAAGCTCACTCCACTGGGAAACCCACAAGTACACTGGCCTCAACCGGGGGAAGAACCCAACGTTGAAGGAACTTGTCCTCTGACAGATTTTTTTAATGCTCTTGCAACCAAAGGATACAAAAAAGAAACATCCGCAGAAGCCAGCCTTAATCCTATCTGCAATGGTTGTAAACTCAGGGCTAATTGTGCAGGTAGAGATGCTGCTGGTAATGTCCTCCCGAAAGTTAATGGTGCAACCTTCCGACGTGATAGAAGGGATGCTCTAGCATCTCAGCGGATTCGTGCCAATATCAACTCCTTACCCCAAGCTACAGATATTACTGCTATGAAGTCAGGTGCTTTTGTTGATGAAGCTTCTAGACAACTACAACCAGTTGACTTTATTAAAGTTAGTTTACGAGATTTTGATTCCTCAATGATGGAGGTGCAAACTAAATTACCGACAGTGTATGACAAAATTAGAAGTTTAGTTCTACCACTGCGGGTACTGCTAACTGGTGAAATTCCCCCTGTTGAGGAAACATATCATGGGTACAATGATGAGTTAATCCGGGCTTTATTAGGAGCAATTCCTACAGATTTACCGGAAATTATCACTGAACTGGAAACTATTGCTCCAGATATTGAGGAATTGGTACAACAGGCTGATAGTGTGACATTGTATGGTGTTGATAAGAGCGATGCCTGCGGCGGGCGAAGCCATCGCGAAAATATCAACAGAAAAACCTTAAAATTTATCCGTAGCCACCTGAATAAACAAGCTGCCCAAGAGACTTACAGGAATATCAGCGATTTACCTGTGAGATGGTTAATTCCCCTTCTAGAAGTTATCGGAGACATTCAACCAGGGGCTTTACGGGTTAAGAACAAACATTTAATTATTGCTACTAAAAACAGTCGTCAAGTTGATGTTCTCAAAGCTTTTGACTTTGTTTTCTTGATGGACGCTACTGCTAACCGTGACAATGTGGCTATGCAGTTGGGCATTAATCCAGAGGAAATACTGGTGATTTCGGAAATTCCACCAGATTACAGTAATCTGACTATTCACCAAATTACGGGCTTTGGATTACTGAATAAAGACCGAGGTAATAAATTAAAAGAACGAATTGCGGCATTGCGTGAAGAATTAAATCAGCGTCATGATGGCAATATTGCCTATATAGACCACTTGGCACATAAAAACAAGGGTGATGGACATTGGTTTGCTGATAATCGCGGCAGTAATGCCTATCAAGATAAGCAAGCTCTTTGCAGTTTTGGTACTCCTTACCAGGATATTGGCGCGTCTGGGCAAAGTTATATAACTTTAACAGGAGATAGAAGTGTTGGTAAAGAGAATAAGGCTTTTCAAGATGTAATTAACCATTTGGTTCAGACTGAAGTTGTTCAGTGTGCAGGTCGAACTAGAGCTAACCGCAGGACGGAGGAGGTTACTTTTTATGTGGTTAGTGACAAAGATTTATCTTATTTAGCGGATTACTACCCTAATGCTAGGTTTATTAAATCTGATGCTTTTGATATTTGTCCAGAAGCAGGAACACAGATACAGCAAACACGCCGGGGTATTTTTGAAGGGTTTAAGCAATTGGTAGCAGATGGGGTGACAGAGTGGGAGAAAGTTACTCAGGAGATGCTGGGTAAGGCGGCTGGTATTTCTCAAGAATGGATTAGTAAAATTGCTAATAAGTATTGGGATGGGTGGAAAAGTTTCAGAAAATTATTACTGCTCCTATATAACTCTCTTTATAGGGGTAATAATAATTCTCTAGAGATTTTGACTCAAGAGCAACAGTGGCTGATTGATGAGTATTTGCCTATTCTTAAACAGGATAGGGAAGTGGGGAATGAATCAGTGGAAGTGGTGATTGAACAGGTGATCACATTTGCTGAACATCTTGGCTGGAATGGGTTTTCTAGGGCTGTAAATACAGCTTGTCGAGAAATCAAAGCTTTTTTAATGGATTGTTTGATATCTGTGTTACCGAAGGAGGTTCATGATGAGATTAAGCGTAGTTTGGTTTTGTACTTAGCTAAAGTAGAACCTGAATACTGAGTTTAAACTCAAAAAGCTGACTTTTTCTAGTTGAAGCAAAGCAATACAATATTGCGATGTAGCTTGCTGCTTTTTTTAGGAATGGGAGCAATTTCTTTTTGTCAACAATATTTGTCTTAGTATATGACTGGTATTCACATGGCGAAAACTTCGTGATACTAACGTGCATAGCCAAGCAACATAAACTCATGACCAAATACGTCGCTGCAATTGACCAAGGAACGACCAGCACCCGCTTTATCATCTTTGACAAGCAGGGTAAAATTGTTGGCTATGCCCAAAAAGAACACCAGCAGATTTATCCTCAACCTGGTTGGGTAGAACACGACCCCAAGGAAATCTGGTCATCTACTCAAATTGTGATTAAAGATGCCTTAGAGCAGAGTAATATTACTGTTGCTGAGATAACAGCGATTGGCATTACGAATCAGCGAGAAACAGTAGTAGTTTGGGATAAGCAAACAGGCGAATCTTACTACAACGCCATTGTCTGGCAAGATACCAGAACTGACTACATCTGTAATCAACTAGCAGCAGATGGTGGGATAGACCGTTTTCGCGCCATAACAGGTTTACCACTGGCTACCTATTTCAGCGCCCCCAAAATCAAATGGTTATTGGAAAACATACCAGGATTAAAAGCCGCAGCCGCAAATGGTAATGCTCTTTTTGGCACAATTGACACTTTTTTGATTTGGCATTTAACAGGTGGTACAGAAGGCGGTTTGCATATTACTGATGTTACCAATGCCAGCCGGACTTTGCTGATGAATTTGAATTCTCTGGACTGGGAACCGGAAATTTTGGATATTATGGGCATTCCCCGGCAAATGTTGCCAGAAATTCGCTCTTCATCAGCTATCTATGGCAAAGCTACAGGTATTTTAGCAGAAGTTCCCATTGCTGCTGATTTAGGTGATCAACAAGCCGCATTAATTGGACAAACTTGTTTTCAGGTAGGTGAAGCCAAAAATACCTATGGTACAGGTTGCTTCATGCTGCTGAATACAGGCCAGCAAAAGGTGGTTTCCCAACATGGTTTACTGACAACGGTAGCTTACAAGTTGGGTGATACTCCGGCGGTTTATGCTTTGGAGGGGAGTATTGCGATCGCTGGTGCTTTGGTTCAATGGTTGCGTGACAATTTGGGATTAATTCAAAGCAGTGCAGAGGTAGAAGCATTAGCCAGTACAGTTACAGATAACGGTGGTGTTTATTTTGTCCCTGCGTTTTCTGGGTTATTTGCTCCCTATTGGCGCAATGATGCTAGGGGTGTAATTGTGGGTATGACTCGCTACACCAATAAAGGACACATTGCCCGTGCGGTGTTGGAAGCGACAGCATGGCAGACTCGTGAAGTTTTGGATGCCATGAGAGAAGACGCGCAGGTAAATTTAACTGCTTTGAAGGTAGATGGTGGGATGGTTTATAACAATCTACTGATGCAATTTCAAAGCGATGTGTTAGGTGTGCCAGTGATTCGTCCCCAGGTATCAGAAACTACTGCTTTAGGGGCAGCTTATGCTGCTGGGTTGGCGACTGCTTTCTGGAGTAGTTTGGAGGAGTTGTCTGAGAATTGGCTTTTAGATCAGACTTGGGAATCAAAGATGGATGCTGTGGAGAGGGAAGGTTGTTATCGGCTTTGGAAGAAGGCTGTTACTAAAACTTTTGATTGGGTATAGATGTAAATTTTGTCTCTATGAACTTGCTATACTCGGTATAATCGGTTTTGACTAACTAACCCAATTACCATAGATTATGACAAACAACCAAATCGCAACACCCTTTAGTCAAGATGATAATAATCTCATGCAGCAACTTCTGCAATATTGGGGATTGTCAGAACCAATACTGATGGGACAATATACGAGAGTTCAAGACAAACCTTTCGGTTTTTTTAATAATGTTAAGAATAAAGCTGGTAAACTTTTATCATATCCGCAGCGATTAGGTGAAGTAAGTGTATATATTTATCGGGACGATTTAGAGGAAGGAGCTTATTATAAATTTAGGTTCTGTTTAGCATCTCTAAAAGAACGCCAAAATAAAAAGAATCGTTTTCTGATTCAAACCGATAGAAGCCAGGAAATTATTAAACTTGATTATAATCAAGAAAATAAAAATAATACAGATTCAAATAAATTAGTCATTAAAACACAAAAACCACAACTTGGAAATTACAAGAAATGGGTGCAGGAAATATTTGATGAGAATGGAAAAACCGAACGAGATGCGAGAAATATAGCAGGTTCATTAATCATATTTTCTGAAGATTTATACACAAAAGCAGAACGTTTTATTTTTGAGCTTTTACAGAATGCTGATGATTTCCCAGGAGCATCAGGAAAAGTACAAATTAAATTTATTCTTTTACAAGAGCATTTATTGATTCTTCATACTGGCAAACCATTTTCCAGAGAAGAAGTAGAAGCAATATGTATGATTCGTAATACCACAAAATTAAAAGATGCTTCTACAACTGGCTATAAAGGTATTGGTTTTAAATCTGTTTTTGTTCATGCAGACTGTGTTTATATATTTTCTGGTAATTATCAGTTTAGATATGATAAAAACTACTATGATAAACCAGAAATAACTCCTTGGCAAATTAAACCAATATGGACAGATAAACAGGAACTACCAGAAGAAATCAGATTAGCTGGCGATTTTTTTGAACATCCTGTTGCAATTGGTATTCATGTTGGAATAGATAAAGTAAATGAATATAGACAAAAAATCAAAGAAATTTTTTCTGAACCTAGATTTATGCTATTTTTACGTCATGTAAATTTAATAGAAATATCAGGGTTAGTTCATGATTTAAAAATCAGCTTGCAATTAGATAGAGAAAACAATTTTAGCAAAATATCATCTAATGGTAAATTTAGAAACAACTGGTTAGTCCAAGATTTTGTATTTGAAGTTACTCAAAATGTAAGGGATAGAGTTAAAAATGATAACAGTGTACCTACAAAATTACAACAAGCTACAAAAACAAAATTAAGTTTTGGTACTAAAATTGAGAATGAAAAATTAATTGCTCTATCAACTGATGAATCAGTATTATTTAGCTATTTACCTACTAATGTTAAAGATTATCAGTTTCCTTTGTTAGTTAATGCAGATTTTTTGACTAAAGCTGATCGTGAAGATTTACATCGGGACAATGACTGGAATTGTTTTATTTTTGAACAAATAGGCTACCATATTTTTGAATTTTTAGCTTGGATATGTAATTTCTATCCAACATATAGAAATTATATTACTGACTTAATACCTTCTCCATTAAATAGCAAAGAGAAGGTATCACAAAGTTTTAATGATGGATTTGCTAAAGGTATAGAAAATATTGCCTTTATCCCATCAGATGAAACAGATAAACTTTTGAAAGTAAATGAAGCAATTATTGACAATACAGGTATTACTGAAATCATTCCTACTGCAAAAATCAAGTCTATCTTAAATATTCAAAAGTGTTTTGTAAGTAGATCATTAAGAAATTCTGACAAATTACAGCGACTAGGTGTTGAAACATTTGATTTGAATCAGCTTATTAACTTACTTAAGCAATATTCTTATGAATCTTTAGAAGAATATATCAAAATTATTATTCATTTAGAAAATAAAAAATATGCAACCAAGATAAAAGAAAAACAATTACCAATTATTTGGGATGAAAATGAAAAAATCATAGCATCTGCATCTGATCAAACTGTATATTTTCAACCATCAATAGAATTGAAAAAGTTATTGACTTTTGATAATTTTGCCTTTATTCTCCCTCAACTAGATCAGGACAGTTCTGAAAATACTCATTTGCGTTCTGCTTTAACATCACTGGGAGTAAAAGATTTTAATCCTATACAAGTGATTAAGGAAAGAATTACAAAAAGTCAATATGAACCTATAGCTAATACAGTTAATGATCATATTAATCATATTCGTTTTATTTTTCAAAACCGCCATCAACTTACTGATATTGAATATCAACGATTAAGTAACCTCAAACTTCTTTATATAATAGAGGAAAAATATTTTCCTGCGGTAGCTTCTAGCTGCTATTTATCTGATTACTATCAACCACAATATCCTTTAGAGTCAGTAGCTAAAAATTTAGGCGAAAATAATAAAATTGCTAATAATTTTCAATTTATTGCATCTGATTACTGTGAACATGAGAAAGATATTACCTCATGGAAACAATTTTTCCTTAAAATTAATATTGTTAAACCAGATGGGTTAGAAATTATTAAAAAGTATATTTTACCCCTGATTGATAATAATCAAATTAATGAAAGTAACACTATACAAATTACCAGATTTATGTTTAGTGTACTTCATAATCAAATAATCAATATTGATATTAAGCAAAAACTTAGTAAGTTATTATTGCTGACTAATGAAGGGTTAAAACAAGTTATTGAATGTAATTTATCTGAATTTTACATTAATGTCTCTCAATCATCAAATTTTCTACAAGAATTTAAACTTCCTAACCGTATTATTAATCAATATTGCAGTGGTAATGAATCTCCAGAAAAATGGAGACAATTTTTTGTTAAAATAGGTGTTAAAGAGGTTAATGGAATAGAATTAATTAGAAAAAAAATTGCTTTGTTAGAAACTAACAAGGATTTTATTAATCCCAAGAATGTTATTCAAATTACTATAGAAATATTTAATTATAACCGTGATTTAACAGAGGATGATTTTCAGAAATTATCTGAACTACCCATCTTAGTAAAAAACGGTCAACTTGCACCAGCAAATGAATGTTATCTATCTAATGATTATCATCCTAAACAAGATTTAGAAAGTTTATTTGCTAGTACAGAATTTCACAAAATTGTAAGTTCTCAATATATTACTGAAAATAATGCAGAATTATGGAAGCAATTTTTTGTCAAAATTCAAGTCGCAGAAGAGCTTAGAGTTTTAAAATATGAGGAACGAGTATCTTTTATATCTACTAAAGATATAGAAAAAGCATATTTAAAATATATTCAAGTGGATTATGCTGATAGCTATGATATGGAAAATTTTGTTGAAATTACTGACATAGAGGATTATATTCAAAACTATGACTTTGCTTACCAACTATGGTCATATTTGAAGCAAATTTGGAATATCAATTTAGAAGCTGATTCCCAAATTTGGATTAGTTCTGACAAGAGACGAAAAGTTTCTTCTTACTTCAAGTTTTTATTTACCCAATATCCATCAATTCCTTGCATAGATAAACGATGTCGTAAACCTGCTGAAATTTATTCATATTCTATTCCTACCAAAAATGATTTAATCGCTTTGGGTTTACCTGTATCATCAATAGATTTTCCCAGTAACATAGAATCTTTTTTAGGAATTAAGAGAACCTTAGATGTTAGAGCATATTTACAAATAATAGACAATATAAATGCCAATTTCTCAAAAAACCATATACAAAAATTATTGTCTGTTTATGAAGGACTATCTAAAGTTGTACAGAGTGGAAATTCTGAAGATAAAATTTTGATTAGTCAATGGAGTAAAACTGGTAAATTGCTTGGTTGTGATGATAAACTTCATCCTACTAATGAATTATATTATCTTGATTCATCACTTGGTTTACCTTATAAACAAAATCCTCGACTCGTTAAGTTTCCAGAAAGTTTGAGCAGTTATAATGCTGAAAATTTATTATCTGCTTTTAATGTTAAAAAAATTACAAAAGCTCAGGGTTATTATGACGAAAATAAACCATGTGAAATTCTACCAAAATTGATAGGTAATAGAGTTTACTATATTAGTGTTTATCTAGCTAACTCTACTATTCTAGAATTAGTTAATAATCAAAGCCAAAAAATTCTTAATGCGTTAGATAAACTTACTATTAGTAATCCTAGTAAGCTTTACTATGCTATTGAAGATATAAACTATAAAGAACCAATTTATAATTTTGATGGTAGCAATGGAATTTTTTATGTTGGTCGGTGGAATAGCAGAAAAAATGCTAAAATTGGTGAATACCTCATTAAAGGATTGGGATTAGATAAGAAAAAAATTAGTAGTGAAAAGTTATTAGATTTCTTGGATGATCCTTTAGATGAAGTAATTAGTTATCTCAGAGAAGGTGGTTTTGACATTCCTGATCCATCTCCTGAAATGCGAGATAATGCAAAATCTGTTTCACAAAATTTGAATGGTAATGATTTCACGATAGTTCAAGAAACAAGTAGTACGACTTCAAGCTACCAACAAGGTCTTGGAGAAGATGCGGAAGATTGGGGTAAGTTTGGAGAAAACAAGGCTGAATTATTTTACAAAAAGCTTGGTTATACTGTTTCCAAACAGCTAGATGGAACTGGTTATGATTTTCGTTGCGTTAAATCAAACAGTGAATTATTTGTAGAAGTAAAAACAATTAATCCCAATTATAATGATGTAATTCGGATAACACCAAATGAGTGGCATAAAATGTGTATACTTGAGAATCAAAACAAGTATGAATTATTCATAGTTCTCCATGTTGGTGTTACAGTTACTAAAATGATTCAGATTCAATCTGCATGGAAAACATTACAAGAGATTTTCTCAAAACTTAATCAACAATCTTCTACTTTTTGTGGATATAATAGTAATACGATAGAAGTATTGATTGGTTTACAAGGTAATTCCAATAAATCCGGTAATGATATAATATTTAATTGGAAAAGATTAGCTGATAAGGGAACTTTATTAAGTTCAAATATACAAGAATTTTCCTCTTGACTATATTGATCCATTAACCAAGTAATGATTTTAGCGATCGCTCATCCTTTCCTTTCTCTCTCAGTAAGCGATCGCTATCTTAAGACTAATTTGCCATGATTTACCCTAAAATTATATAGACCAAAGATTAAACAACAGGAGAGATCATGAATTATCAAGATATTATTACCATTGAACCTGGAAAACGTAGTGGTAAACCTTGTATTCGCGGAATGCGTATTACTGTGTATGATATTCTAGAATATTTAGCAGGTGGGATGACAGAAGCCGAAATTCTGGAAGATTTTTCAGAACTGACATCTGAAGATATTAAAGCTTGTCTTTCTTTTGCTGCTGACCGAGAGAAAAAGTTATTTGTTGCATCTTTATGAAATTGCTATTAGACGAAAATTTGTCAGATCGGATGGTTGATAAAATTATTGATCTGTATCCTGATTCTCAACACGTTAAAACTTTAGGACTTATAAATACTGATGATGCCATTATCTGGGAATTCGCCAAAATGAATAGTTTTGTGATTATTTCCAAAGATTCTGACTTTCATCAACGTAGTTTACTTTATGGTCATCCACCAAAATTTATTTATCTGCGTGTTGGTAATAGTCCCACATCAAAGATTGTGCAGATTTTGAGAGATAATTTGTCCACAATTACCCAATTTGATAGTAGTGACATGGAAAGTATTTTGGTATTAACTTAATTACACTCCCAGATATTGGAGATTTATATTTTCTGATATACAAATCATGCGTAAAGATATTTTAACCAAATGTCTCTGAAATATATTGTAAATGTTTCTGTACCGGAGCGATCGCATTAGCAACTATCATCCCACTAGCAGCCACAGCCGGCAACCCAATCCCCGGAAAAGTCGAATCTCCACAACACAACAACCCCGATAAAGGCGTATTCCCACCAGGAAATAAACCCTTACCTGCCGCTATAGCTGGTCCATAACTACCATGATGACGACGCAAAAATCGCCCATGAGTGAGGGGAGTACCCACCAAACTAACTTCGCAACGGGAACGAATATCAGGAATAATTCTTTCCAAAGCTTGCCACATCACTTCTGCACGTTCTTGTTTTAACAACGCATATTCTTCTCTATTGCGTTCCTGTCCTTGCCAAATAGCATAAGGTTCATTACCAGGAGTATAAACGTGAATTACGTGCTTACCCACTGGTGCTAAAGACGAATCAAGAACTGAAGGAATAGATACAACTACCACATTTTGCGGTGCAGTTACGCCTTTGTCCCAATCGTTAACTACAATGTAGTGAATACCTAGATTCTCAGGTAATCCTGCTGCATCAATACCTAAATGCAGGTGCATAAAACTATCACATTCAGGTATTGCTTGTTGCTTTTCTACATACCGTTTAGGTAAAGCACCTTCAGGAATGAGTTTGAGAGTATCCCAAACAGAAGCATTAGAAACAACAGCTTTACTGGCTCGGATTTCTTGACCACTCCGCAGACGTACCCCGACAGCACGGTTATTTTCTACTAAAACTTGCTCGACATGAGCATTCAAAACTAACTTACCACCATGTTTAGTCAACCCCCGTACCAGTGCATCAACCAATGCACCACTTCCCCCAAGGGGATAATCTAACTGGACATTGGGACGATACCAGTCTGCAAACATAAAAGCCACTTCTGCGGCAATTGTCCCATCTGCGGGTAATCCAGATAAGAGGAAGCAAAGTAAATCTAACCAGTTGCGAATAAAAGGGTCTGTGATTACACCATCAATAATGTTAGAAAAAGACCCTGTTAATTTGATGACGTTAGCGGCTTGTTGCAGTAAAGCTGGGGCAAATTTACCCATAGTTAACACCGCACCTAAATCGTAGCGCAAGGCAGAGGGTGGGAGAGCGAACTGCTTTGCAGCAGCGCTTCGCTATCGCACTCTTACCCAAAGGTGTCATAATTTCCTGGAGTTTGCGCCATTGTGCTATAGCTTTATCTCCCCGCAGTTTTTGCAATATTTCACAGAACTGGTCAGCACCAACTTGAGCATCAAAGTAGCCTTCTGGTAAATAACAACCCCAGGTATCATAATTGACGCAGGGTAAATCTTCGCCAATGGCATCTAAAACTTGACGTAAGGGATTAGGTGAAGGGGTATAAGATAAACCAGAATATAAAGATGGTCCAGACTCAAACTTGTAGCCATTGCGTTCAAAAGCATGAGCCGCACCACCGGCAATCGAGTGGCTTTCTACTACTGTGACATCAATTCCATAGCGTGCCAAGAGTGCAGCACAACTCAATCCGCCAATACCGCTACCAATTACGACTACTTCTGTGTTACTCATAAATAATTATTGATTACTGGGCTTTTGCAAAAATCATAGATAATGGATTTATTCTCAATTCTCGTCAACTTTGGTTAGCAGCAGGTTGGCTGGAAAAATTCAAATCATGTAACGGTATGTAAGGTTGATTCAATCCGTTATTCTTGTTGAGTTTTAGCAATTTAACAAAACCCAATATATTTGGATTTTATCACACGAACCTACTTACCTATTGATGATTCATGTCAGCAAGAATAAAAAAAATATCCATTTGAATATGTTTTCATAAAAAATTACAATTTTACTTTTGTTATATCTGGCTTTATTTTACCATTTTGGGCAGATAAGACTGACGATAATTATTTTTAGCCATTAACCTAGATTCACGCCTTGTCCAACATTTTTGTAAAGGTACATCAGCCAATCTTTGCAGCAGCATAAACACACTATTATCTCCTGTCAACTTAGCAATTGTTTGAGCAATAACCTTACAACAATTCCAAGGATGACGCACCACCTGAATTTCTGCAAACCTGACTACACCCCAATTCCGTTCTAAGAAAAATCGGTTACGAATTTTATCATCATCAACATCAATACAGTGGTGAGGTTTCCCTGTATTTCCAGCATAAGGTTCATCAATTTCAATATCCAAAGCTAACCCAGATGAATGATGATAAAAGATAAAATCAGCCGAGTAGCGGAGAGAATAACCGGGAATTTCAAACTCAACCGCTTGACAAATCAAATTTCCAGGAAAAGCCGCCAGTAAATGCCGAAAAAACTGCTTTTCACTCACACCTTGCTTGGCTGTACTCTTATCATCTGGTAATGCCACACATCCTTGAAACGAAGCTTTCAGATGCTTCTGTCCTTGATTACCACCAGTAAACTGCCTAGCTAACGGTGGGTAAAGAATTAGGGGATAATAAGCAGTAGACATAACCAAATAACCACACTTTTTGTAAAAATTTACCAATTCAAAAGCAGTGGAATTAAGTAATAGTTAAAAACTATCCAATCTAATATCTTTCCAAATATCAGAAACCTGCCATCCCGTCTTGCCAACAGAGTGAACTATGGGATTATATCGTAAAGGAACATAATTAGGTTCTTGATATTCTATCCCTACTTTTGGCTGTTCTACACCTGTTAGTTCTTCTATATTATTTACAAAGTCAGGATTATTTGCAAAATCAACTTGCAAATTTGGTTCTTTAGGTTCCTTTTTCGCTTCCTTGTTTATTTTTGTTTCTTGAACGAGCTTTTCAGATTTTTTGATGAGTTTCATATCTATTGACAGGTTTAACTTTTGATATTGATAAAAAAAACAGATGACACCAAATTAACTTAGAAAGGGTGGAATAGCAACATAGACAAATGCGCTACCGCGCTCAAATTTATGGCGTTATGTAACCCAAACAATGCAACAACTAATAGTAATTGTAACAGAAAGTGTAACCACACTTAAACCTAAGTTGACTGCTGTGACTGACCAAAATAATCAAGTTACACAAAAGGTCATTTCTGATTTATGCCTCCATACTAATTTAGATGCAGGCACGATAGCTATTCTAAACCAAATTGAAGCTGAACATAACTACTATCAAACTTGCGGTAGGTGGTAATCATGGTTTTATCACTCGCTCAACAATCCTTAGCAGGACTATCCCAAACTGCTGCTCATCTCTGGGAACAGTTAACCAATTGTCAGACTTCTGAAGAGGAAGCTGCTATCATCACCGCTATTTGGGAAACTCAAGAAGTACAATCTGAAGCTGTTGATATTCAAGCCGAATTGGCATTGCAATTAGATGCAGAAATAGCAGCTATTAAGCAACGATTAGAACATCTCAAAGCTGTGCATCAATCAGCACTATTAAGACTAGAACGCTGGCGAGAGAAATTAGATGAAACCATTTTAGAACATAATGCCACAGGAATTATCCCTGAGCAAATAGTTGGTAATTCACTGCGGATCACAATTAAAGAAAATCCACCAAGTTGTGATGTACTTATAGATGCAGAAAAATTGCCTTTAAAATACCGCAGAGAAAAGACTGTTTACTCAGCAGATAAGAAAGCAATTATTGCTGCTTGGAAGAAAGGAATTCCTGTTGATGGTACTCATGTTGAACGTAAGCGTCGGGTTGTTTATGCTTTAACAGCAACAGCAATTCAAGACTTCAACGATTAACTATAATTCATCAATGGATAATTGATGATTGTTTAATTCAAGGTTTAAAGCCTCTCCTTTCAAGAAGAAAAAAGAAAAATTTCCTATTACCCAATCCTTTGATTTTCTTCTGAGAGCTAATTGTCAATTGTCTATTGTGAATTGTTGAAAGGACTTACGCATAATTCACTTAATGCTTGACCGCAGAGGCGCAGCGGTAACAGAGAAAAGATGTTTGACAGTAGTTTGTGTAAGTCCTGATTCAGTCAACAACAAAAACTTGACCAAATAATTACGAATTACTTATCCCTGGCGGAACTAAAGACAGTATTTGTAATTATTTGGTCACATCTTATGTAAGTCCTAAATAACCAAAAAAGACCTCAATTGAGTAAACCAGCCCGCAATGCTAGAACAGCAGCTTGAGTGCGGTCACTGACACAAAGTTTGTTCAAAATACCCCGCACATATACTTTTACACTTCCCAAACTAATATACAGTTTTTCAGCAATCTCTTGATTGCTGAATCCTTGGACAATTAACTCTAAAACTTGCATTTCCCTGTCTGTTAATGGATCTGCTGCCAAAATACTTGCTTGCTCTGGTTCAATAGCAGAGATAATCGCTTTGGAAGTAATATTTAGTTTTGCCGTCACTGAGCGACGAATATGCTTGAGAATGACCCGTGCAATTACTGGGTCAATCCAAGAATATCCCTCATAAGTCATGTACAGTGCTTCTAACAACAACTCAAACTTAATGGTTTTGATACAGTAAGAATCTGCCCCAGCTGCAAACGCGGCTAGAACCATCTGCTCTTTAGCAAAAGAAGTCAACATAATGATTTTTGTTTCTTTTGCTGATGGCACAGATTGTTGAAACTGTTGTATCAGTGCTATCCCATCCATGTCTGGTAAACCAATATCAACAATGGCAATATCTGGCTTAGTATCTTGAAGTAGTTTTAAACCAGCAGCAGCATTTTCAGCATCTCCCACAACTTGAATATTCTTTTGCTCGTTTAAACAACTACTGATACCGACCCTTGCCAAATTGTTGTCTTCGATAATTGCTGCTCTAATGTTTTTCATGACTTACCTCAATAACTGGCTAAATGTACTCTTTCTAATGTCGGAAATAATTGACTAAAAATGGATCAGCCTATCGGTCAAAAATTTTTAGCCTGTTAGCTAAAATCTATCTATTGACGTATAAAAAGCAAATAACCGTATCAATAAATCTATCTGTAGAGGTATAGAGGTATGAAAAGCAAGTAAGTAAATCAAAAAATCTACCTATTGATATATGCCAAATTTAAAGTTTTAGTAAAATACTTTATCTAAGTATTAAGATTCGTTAAAAAAAGAAATAAGTAATGAGACAGAATTGATTACACAGCAGATTTTTCTGTTAAGAGTTCCCTCTCTCAACGAGTGAATTTAATTTTGTCCAACTACTTAGCAAACTGTAAGGATTCAGCACTCAGCTTTCAAAAGTCAGATTTTTAACAGTTACACCCAACAATAGCACTTGATAATCGACAAAATTTATCAAATATTCTGACTTCTGACAGCCAACTCGATTTAAACAAATCTACTGGTATCTGTATGACACCTTTCTTTTGGAATCCAACTTCAACAGAAAGTATCCTTTGGGTAGATGACTCAGCCAAAAATGTTTGCTTGCTCAAATCTATTCTCAAGCAACAAGGATACAGGCTAACACTGACAAACAGTGATACGGAAGCCTTGACCAAGATTGCAGAATCTCCACCTGACTTGGTAATCTTAAATACCTTCATGCCCAATATCAATGGCTATAAAATCACTCAACAAATTAAGCAGAATTGTGATTTACCTTTCATACCCGTTTTGCTGATTACAAATTGTGATGAGTCCAGTTTGATTCGCGGTTTACAAGTTAGTGCTGACGAATTTTTGATTCAACCTGTAGAGCAGAAAGAATTGTTGGCAAGAGTGCGATCGCTCTTGCGGTTAAAACATAGTATCAATCAACGAGATCAACTGGCTAGACAGCGATGTGAAGATTTTATGATCAAACTGACTCACGATTTACGCACTCCTTTGACCTCAACAATTCAACTTTTGCAAATGATACAAAAAGGAAATTTTGGTCATAATTTCTCAGAAATACGGAAACATTTGCAACTACTGACTGAAAGTAATCAAACCCTATTGTCAATGGTGGAAAATATGCTAGAGGTTTATCAGTATGAAGCTGGATGTAAGGACTTGGAATTTTTTCTCGTTGACTTGTGGGAATTAGCTCAAAAAGTAGTTCAGGAACTCAAACCTTTAGCTGTTGTCAAAAACTTAGCTCTGAATGCCAAATTAAACAACACACAACCATCTGCGGTGAAAGTGCGCGGCGATAGAATAGAACTTTACCGACTGCTCACTAACTTAGTAGGTAATGCTATTCGTTTTACAGATAGGGGTTCAGTAGAAATTCACCTTAATTCCCATAACCAACGGGTAACAATTGCCGTGAAAGATACTGGAATTGGTATCAATAAATCAGAACAATTACGCTTATTTGAACGTTTTCGACAAGGTAAACATCAGCGTCAAGGTAATGGACTGGGATTATATTTGTCCCGTCAAATTGTAGAAGCCCATCAAGGAAATATTTCTGTTTCATCAACTTTAGGTAAAGGTAGCATTTTTACTGTTTCTTTACCGAACGAGCCAAAGCCCCTGGCTTTAGACGTGAGGATGTAGGCGATTTGTGGCGGGAGCCACTGTGAAACCCTTGTATGGCTTTAGCCACAGAGAGTTTAGCTTTCGCATTGACCCTAGATAAATATACTGTATAATTCCTTTTAGGAGGTGATGAATAAGTGTTTTCTTTGACTTATGAGTTTCGACTAAAACCAACTAAGCAGCAAATAGAAATCTTTCAAGACTGGTTAGAAATTAACCGCAAAGTCTATAACTATGCCTTAGCAGAACGCAAACATTGGTATAAATCACGCTCATGTCAAATCAATGCTTGTTCATTGCATTCTGAATACATTATCCCCGCAGATACACCACGTCCTACCTACTCAATTCAGTGTAAATCATTAACTGGAGCAAAGGAACAATACCAAGAATTAAAAAGTGTCCATTCTCAGGTATTGCAACAAACACTCAAGAGACTAGAAAATGCTTTTACTTCGATGTGGGAGCGCAATTTTGGATTTCCACGTTTTAAAAAAGTTGGGCAGTTCCGTTCTTTTGTATTTCCGCAACTAGGAAAAGAACCGTTAAAAAACAATGCTGTTAAACTCCCTACAATTGGATGGGTAAGGTTTAGAAAATCCCGTGAGATTCCCACAGATGCCACAGTTAAACAAGTGAGAATTGTGAAACGGGTATCTGGATGGTATGCAATGCTAACGATGCAATGGGATGTGTCTATTCCTCAACATCAGCCAGTAGGAGAAGCAATCGGTGTGGATGTGGGATTAATCAGTTTTGTTGCTACTTCTGGTGGACTTTGTGTTCAACGCCCTAAATTCTTTGTAGACCTCCAACGCCAGCTTAAATTGCTGCAACAAAGAGTTAGTCGTAAAGTTAAAGGGTCAAATAATTGGTACAAAGCTCAAAAGAAAGTGGCAAAATTGCATGAACATATTGCTAATACAAGATCGGACTTTCATTGGAAAATAGCACATCAACTTTGTGATACTGCACAAACTATCTTTGTAGAAGATTTGAATTTAGTGGGATTGTCGAGGGGAATACTTGGCAAACATTGTCTAGATGCTGGATGGGGAAAATTCTTTCAAATTCTTGAGCAGTGTTGTTTTAAGCGTGGTGTATATTTTCAGAAAGTAGATAGTCGAAAAACTTCTCAGATTTGCCCTCATTGTAGAACGGAAACGGGTAAAAAAGAGTTGTCACAGCGTATTCATGTTTGTGAACATTGTGGCTATACAACTGATAGGGATGTTGCAGCCGCTCAAGTAGTTCTGATTAGAGGACTTGCAGCCGTCGGGCAGACGGTGAAGATGCTTGCTGAGGGTAAATTCATTGGAATCCCTTTGAGGCAAGAATCCCCCGACTTCTAGTTGTGGGGAGTGTCAACTGCGTTATAGCAGAGGGCAGGTAGCTGTCTTGCAATGGACAAAAGTAAAACCCTTGTTATTCTTAGATTTTAAGGACTAATCATGTCCTAATCTGAATGCCTAGCAAGCATAACATTTGTAGGGCAGTGTTAACTTTTGTTCAAGTTTTAGGTTTTTGCTAGGTTAGCGTAAGTCCATACTCTTGTTCGACAAGATTTAACAATTTTGACTGCAAAGGTGAAAGGTACGGTTTTGGTTGTTTTCCTAATCCTGAACAAAGCCAATCAACGGCACTATCTCGGTTTTCAATTTGATGCAGTCGTCGCAGTCTCAAGCATAGCTGTTGCATGAACTGACAGTCTTCATCCAACAGTTCTAAGGATTTGAGATGTTCTATTTTCACTGTATACTCGCGTTCGCTAGTTGGTAAGATTTGGGAACCATTGGTTCCCATCAGATTGTCAACTACTAATGAACCAGCTATCAAATAGTTCACATGACGGTGAGTAAAACCAAATCGGGAACGACAGTAATTTTCAAAAGTTGAGTGAGTTGAACGGTACAAACGTCTGTCTCGTAGTTCTTTCAATGCTTTAGCAGCTGCGTAAAATGCTTTTTCCACTTGTCTCTCTAAAAATATGCGATCGCGCCACTCGTCTGTACTAAGTTCAGTCAATTCGGAGCTAACAACTATTTCTGCATGGTTGGTTGCAGAATCGTTCTGGCTGCGTAGCAATTTTTCATCAGTAGAGATGTTTGATATCTCACTCATAATTTCTACCCCCTAGCTCCAAAGAAAATTTGCTATTAATTGATACATTGTCAACTGTAAGTTTATGATTTATATTCAATAATAAACTAATAGTTTATATTTGAGGGTAGTGGCATGGCTTAAGAATGGATGAAAGTTAGAAGAACGATAGATATAGAAATACCCGGTTTGGGAAAGAGAATTAGACAAGCTAGAGAAGCGGATAGACGCTCTTTAGCGGAAATATGTCGTCAAATTCCCATGACAACTATGAATTGGTACAAGATAGAATCCGAAGAAACCAAGGCTTTGCCAATTGAAACTTTACAGCGCATTGAAGAGGTGCTGAATGTTGATTTTGGTATTAAATTTTATGAATAACTCAGAATAAATGCTTGTGCTTGATAATTAACAAATTTGTCAGAACTAATATTTTTACGATGAAATTTAAAATTTCAACTTAATTTATAATTAATTCAGAGTATATATTACGGCAGTTTTTATGTATTTATACTAATTACCCAAAATAGGGCAACAGATGAAAATTGATTAATAATTCTGCTTAAAGGCTATTACAAACTATGTGTTGTTTTCATTTATAAAACTGGTATTGTGTTTTATTATACCACATCTTAAATTAATCTTTTTTCTTCCTTTGTACCTACTCTGCGAACAGCCGCTCCCTCTTACATATTGTTTGTCTCTGCCCTATATTTATGGCACGCTACGCCAACGCCTAACGGCGATTGTGCGAAACTTTTATAAGTAAATAAAGTAAATAAGATGAAAACCCCGGAATGCCTGATTGAAATCCCAAAAAGATTTCAAGAAGGTATGTCTTTTAAGCCGGGGATGTAGCTTGCTTCCCGTAGCTTGCGTGGCGAAGCCATAGGGTAAGCTGACTAATGGCTTTAGCCATCAGTGACATTCCGCTCAGTTCAATCTCCATATATATTTACATATAATCCACCTGCGTCTAAAATAACAACAATATTCTTAAGGAGGTGATATTTCTGTACAAAAGCCAGCAAAATCTAATTAAACCAGATAAATCTCTCAAAGCCATATTAGAATTTATCTGCGCCCAATCCCATAAATTAACTAATTGTGGGATTTACTACACCAGACAGATTTACTTCAAAACAGGGAAAATAATCAAGAAGTTTGATTTGATTAATGAATACAAAAACAACAAGCATTACCAAGTCTTACATTCACAAGCTGCACAACAAACTCTGTTATCGGTATTTGAATCTTTCAAATCATTCAAGGCTTTAAACAGCAAGTACAGGAAAGGAGAACTGCAAGAGCAACCAAGATTACCTAAATACAGAAAATCTGGATTAGCACCAATATCTTACCCCAAACAAGCACTGAAATTAGTAGAAGGACAGATTCAAATACCATTAGGTATAACTATTAATAGATGGTTTAGCTTGAAGAACTTTCTTTTACCAATGTCATCTAACTTAAATTTTGATGACATTAAAGAGCTAAGAATAGTACCTCGTAATCGTTGTTTTTATGTTGAGTTTGTTTATCAAACTTCAGATACCCAGAAGCAACAAATAAGTCCAGATAGATGTTTAGGAATAGATACAGGGATTGGTAATTGGTTGACTTGTGTTTCTAACGTGGGAACTTCATTTATTATTGATGGCAGACATTTAAAATCTGTCAACCAATTTTATAATAAACAGATTGCCACTATTAAACAAAACAAACCCCAAGGATTTTGGTCTAAAAGATTAGCTGCTATTACAGAAAAACGAAATCGTCGGATGCGTGATGCTGTCAACAAAGCAGCAAGATTGGTAATAGACCATTGTTTAAAACATGGAATTGGAACTTTAGTCTTTGGGTGGAATAAAGGACAAAGACAAGAAGTTAATTTGGGAACAAAAACTAATCAGCCCTTTGTGCAGATTCCTACTGCTAAACTCAAAAACCGCATTTCTCAACTATGTGAACATTACGGGATTGAGTTTGTAGAAACCGAGGAAAGTTACACATCCAAAGCTTCGTTTTTAGATAATGATTTTCTCCCGGAATATGGTGAAAAACCCATGATGTGGAAAGAATCAGGAAAACGAATAAAGCGTGGATTGTATCGTACTGCTAACAATTTCTATGTTAATGCTGATGCAAATGCGGCAGCAAATATTTTAAGAAAAGTAAAGGCAACATTGGGATTAAATCTCGATGGAGTCCATAGGGGCGCTTTGACTACGCCTTTAAGAGTCCGTTTTTGGGCTTCTTCAGAATCCCCGTGTCTTTAGACCGGGGAGTATCAAATACGTGTGATTCCTTTACCTGAAAATAGCTGTAACCCAACAGAAGCAGTGATAGCATAAAAGGAAATCAACACACACAAAAGCGAAATTTTCTAGTTGATTATCTGCTGAATTGAAATTGCAATAATAAGCTAATCGTCATTCATTTTTCTAGAGAAATTGGCTCGTAGTCAGGGTTTTACCCCTGATTCTGTGCAACTAAAATGCTCATTAGCTTACCTGAGTTCGATGTTATAAAATCCGCTCAAAATTAGTTTTTCAAAGAGTTGTTACCAAGTTTTACCAATCAATTAGCCACAAACTAGAACTGAATTAACGTTTACTTCGATAGGATAGGGCTGTGAAAAAGGACAGACATTTGATGAGAACTTGTAAGAAACCTTTGAAAATCTGCGTTTATTCTTCTCTAAAGAACTCTACTTTTCCACTTAATAAGATTGTCAGGGGGCAGGAATTTGACACGCATAATTACACTTTTTAATCAGTCTGGTGGTGTAGGTAAATCTAGTTTAGCCATGAACCTTGCCTACCATTTGCAGGAGCGTAAACATCGCGTACTGCTGATAGATATGGACCCTCAAGGGTCGCTTACAACTTTTATGGGGCTAGATACAACAGCACTAGAGCAAACTGTTTATGACTCCATTTTGCATTCTGTACCATTACCAATTCAAACTCAAGTTCATGGTATAGATTTAGCTCCCGCCAATATTAATTTGAGTGCTGCCGAATTAGAATTAGTGGTAGCAGATATGCGGGATATTCGACTCAAAGAAGCTTTAGAACCAATAGCCAATCAATATGATTTTATATTGATAGATTGTCCACCTAGTTTGGGATTGCTGAGTTACATCAGTTTGGTAGCAGCTACTCACGTTCTAGTTCCAATTCAAACTCAATATAAGGCATTCTGTGGAACTGAGTTATTGTTAAATACGGTTGCCAGAGTGCGATCGCGTCCCAATCGTAAACTAGCGATCGCTGGATTTATTCCCACTATGTATGATGGTCGTAATATTCAGGATGCCCGAACATTAGAAGCTATCCAACAGCAATTAGCGACAGTGGGTGTAGTCTATCCAGCCATTCCTCGTTCTACAGCTTTTGCTGACGCATCCGAAGATCATGTCCCTTTGGCAGTCTATAATTCCAAACACCCGGCTGTGCCTATTCTCAAAAAAATTGCACAAGGTTTAGAAAAGTTATGAGTAATAGGCGAGATCGCCCGTATCAACAAATGAAACCCTTGGATATTCTGTTTGGGGAGTCTCAAGCTGTAGCTGAGATAGTTGCTATTGAGTCAATTTGTCTCCCACAGCAGCAGCCAAGGCGTTACTTTGACCCACAGGCAATGCAAGAATTAGTAGAGTCCGTGCGGCAACATGGGATTCTACAACCAATGTTAGTCCGTTCCCGTGCAGATAATAAGTATGAATTGGTAGCTGGAGAAAGACGCTATCGAGCCGCAAAGGTAGTTGGTTTGACTGAAGTGCCAGTTGTAATTCGAGAACTCAGCGATCAAGAAGCCATGCAGCTTTCTTTGATTGAGAACCTCTGTCGTGAGGATTTGAACCCAGTTGAGGAAACTGAAGGTATTTTGCAACTTTTGGCATTACACTTAAATAGCGACATTACAGATGTAACTTCTCTGCTGTATAGAATGAAAAATGCAGCAGACAAGCAAGATGAATCTAGGCATAACGTTATGCCTAACTCGGAAGCTCAAGTAGTGGAAGAAGTATTTACGAGTTTAGGGTTAATGACGTGGGAATCTTTTATCAAAAATCGTCTGCCATTATTAAACTTATCGGACGATGTGTTAACGGCATTGCGTGAAGGAAAAATTGCTTACACAAAAGCGAAAGTGATAGCTCGAATTAAAGACGAGACGGCACGCCAGGAATTACTAGCAGTGGCAATTGCGGAAAACCTGTCTCTCACTCAAATACAATCACGGATTAAAGCTATATTACCTACTTCAGATCCTGATGAACGCAAAGAGCGGATAGAAGGAACAATGCGGCGAGTGAAGCAAGCAAAGGTTTGGGAAGACCAGCAAAAGTGGAGTCGTCTGGAAACACTCTTAGCACAAATAGAGGAATTGCTTGTTTAGGAATAATGTTGTAACTGAAAAGCTGATAGCAATAAAAACACACCAGGCATCGCCATAACGCTCTTTCATCAAACTGGGTTGAAACTTTGATTTTCTGTTGATTGAAATGATTTAAAATCCTAAATTGCATCTTCTGTGATGAAAGAGCGATACAGCACTTTGTCAGTGTGAACTAAAACGACTGTTAGATCATACTTTTACAAGTTTTTTGGTATGCCTAAAGTCAGCGTGTCTTTAGAACTGAGATGTAAGCAACTCGTGCAGTTTAGCGAGTTCACCTGGTTATGTCAGATTTGCTGACTACCGTTCAATGTAGAAAACTAATTTAAATTTCATCATCATGACTACATGGTTTGATACAGCACGACTGGGGATGTTTATTCATTGGGGTCATAGTTCCCAACAGGGACGTGAGTTATCTTGGCCTATGGTTGGAGGTGTATTCAGTCTTCCTTTCTGCAAAGATATTCCCGTTGAAGAATATTACCGTACCGTTGATACTTTCAATCCTCAAGATTACAATCCTCAAGAATGGGCATATTTAGCCAAAATTTTAGGAGTAGAGTATGTCGTATTCACTACTAAACATCATGATGGTTACGCTCTATTCCATACCCAAGAATCAGATTTTTCTATTGCATCTGCACCTTATAAAAAAGATATTGTCCGTGAGTATATCGAAGCTATGCGCCCTGCTTATAACCTTTATAGGGGTTATATAGGGTCTATATTGCTAAAATAAAATAATTTGGGGTATATGTAGGGGTTGCTTATGGGATAAGTATACCCTAACGCGAAAATTGAAAATAATTAAACTTTTAGCCCCTATCTAGGGTATATATAGGAGGTACTCAGGGTATTTTTGTGCCACCCTTTTTTTTGTATCCCACTTGACCCCCATGTCCAACATTCACGCCTTGCAAAAAATTTTTCCAGCAGGATTCGATAATGGTTACGGCAGTCTGAAACTTTTCGTCGATGGATTTGAAGTCGTTCGTATCCCCAGCTATATTTCCACCGCCGAGATGGAAGATGTCCCAGGAAGAATCGTTTTAGATGGTGCAGCTTACACCGTAGGAGAATCTGCTTTTCGTACAGGTTATCATTTTGACCGCAACACGGACCACAACGAAAACAAAATTAAAAATGCACTGTTGATGTTATTTGGTGGATTAGCACATTTGCCACATCGTAAAGCTTGGCATTTAAAATTAGTCGTCAGCTTACATGACATAGGACTTGCAAAAGATTTAAAACAAGCACTCAACGGAGAATATCAACCAATACTTGCGGGCAAAAAATCAGATGTCACCCTAGAAATAATTAAAGTCGTCCCAGAGGGAATGGGTGCATTGTTTGGGCATCAACTTCCATCTAAGCTCACTGTCCTAGATTTTGGGAATGGAACCACACTTTATTCTCGTTACAACCAAGGAAAGCGAGAAGTTCACACTCCCTACCCCGCAGGTGTAGAAGTTCTCATCGAAGACATTGCCGAAAAAATGAAACGTCTCAACGGAGGGAAAATTGGCAACACCTCCTCTATTCGATTTTGTTTGGAAAGGGGGCATACCAAGTACAGTCGTGACATTGACATCAAAGATATCTACACCAATTGTTTGAAAGATTGGTATGAAAAATTCTTAAAGAAACCCGTAAGCCTGACACTAGATGCCAAGCACCAAGGGGATGAAATTTGGGCAATTGGTGGAGGCTGTTTGTTACCTGGATTTAAGAAGCTATTGGAGAAGAACGGGTTTAAAATTCTGGACAATCCCGTAGAAGCTAATGCCTGTGGATTGCTAGAAATGGCAAAAGCCATGATCAACAAGAATCTGTAGTCCTCCTGCTTTACCGCCTCTGGCTTGAGTTTGAGGGGTAATAATGCGCGAATTTATCAACCAATTTGAATGGGAACGAAGCCAATGACACCGGAAAAAGTTCGGATTAAAGATAGCTACCGAGAACGTATATTTGCCGAATCACAGCAACTAGATAAAAGTTACTTAGAGACGCTTTACTTTATTATTGATTGCTATTTTGCTTTCAAAAAGGGGGCATTCCCCATGCAACAAATAGTTACACATACCCCAGCTTTCAATCCGATTGCTACAAACCCAAGTCAACAAGACCAGCCTCCTTCAACTCCATCATCACCAGAAAATCCCAAAGATGCTGATGGCGAAACATTTACCCTTGATTTTGATTTGTAATTATTATGTTTTGGTGTGGCTTCATTCATTCCCAAACTGATAAGCTGTTACGCATTTGCTTTTTTGCCCAAAAGCCTTATTTAGAAGGACTCTAGGCTGCACAATATTAAATTTAGAGACTTCCAAAAGAAAAAATATCCCGTCGTTGTGATAGCGTAGCGTGACGTAAGTCATAGGCAGGGGGCTTTCTAGCAGGGAGCATGGGGAGGAAAAGTCGTTTTGATTTGGTAAAATTGGATAGCGTACCCTACGGGATCTTGCTACGCGGAGCGTCCCGGAGTGCGATTCGTTGTTAGCTGAATCACGGTAATCAGTCCGTACATAAGCCAACCAACCCAATCCAATCATGGAAGAAGGTTGAACTCTCGGTCTGATATGGGTGAAAGTCCCATCTACCAGACTCAGGTATGATTATACATCCCTGCGAAACATTTACCCTTGATTTTGATTTGTAATTATTATGTTTTGGTGTGGCTTCATTCATTCCCAAACTGATAAGCTGTTACGCATTTGCTTTTTTGCCCAAAAGCCTTATTTAGAAGGACTCTAGGCTGCACAATATTAAATTTAGAGACTTCCAAAAGAAAAAATATCCCGTCGTTGTGATAGCGTAGCGTGACGTAAGTCATAGGCAGGGGGCTTTCTAGCAGGGAGCATGGGGAGGAAAAGTCGTTTTGATTTGGTAAAATTGGATAGCGTACCCTACGGGATCTTGCTACGCGGAGCGTCCCGGAGTGCGATTCGTTGTTAGCTGAATCACGGTAATCAGTCCGTACATAAGCCAACCAACCCAATCCAATCATGGAAGAAGGTTGAACTCTCGGTCTGATATGGGTGAAAGTCCCATCTACCAGACTCAGGTATGAGTCCCTATCTGCCCACACTGACCAGACTCGGTTTCTGAAGGATGAAGCTGGGAACAGGACGCAATCAGACATCCGTTGTGGGATGACACTTGGCGTTAACGGGGAGTTCCTACGGTGAAATCGAGCCTCAAAAAGCAACCTATCTACAAGCAGGGCGCAACACACAACCCCTGACTTCATTGGAACTAATTCCCGCCGCACTCTTTGATGGTAGCGGTAAGAGTCCAGGGAATCCAATGGTTGAAATGGCTAGTGCGATTCGTTGAGCGGTGAATCTCGGTAATCAGCCCGTAAATAACCACTCCAGCCCGACAGCAGATTACTGTCACTAAAGGCTGAACTCTCGGTCAGATGCAAGTGCAAACCTTGCCATTCAGACTCAGAATTGACTCCTTACCTGCCCACACTGACCAGACTCGGTTTCTGGAGGGTGAAGCTGGGAACAGGGCATAATCAGACAACCGTTGCGGGTTGACACTGGTGCTAACAGGGAGTTCCTACGGTGAAACAGAGCC
>NZ_LZQD01000013.1:0-25811 GCF_001858025.1 Trichormus sp. NMC-1
AAGATCAACCAAGCATAAATACTCACCCAGTCAACCAACCCATAGTTCAAGAATTGACATGGGAAAAAATGGAAGATCAACCAAGCATAAATACTCACCCAGTTAACCAACCCATAGTTCAAGAATTCACAAACGAACCCGCAAAAAATGTCACAGAAGAAAAGGTTGTCGAAAGTGCTGTGGGTGCTGCGGGAATGCCGGAAAATCAAGGCTTTTGTGGTGCGGGTACAGGTGCGGGTGGTGCGGGTACAGATGTACCAGAGTTACCCTACCAAGTAGGAGATAGTATCAGATGCTACCCAACGGAACGACATGAAGAGAAAAACTGGAAAGTAAACGCCAAAATCACAGCTATTGAATATGGACAATGTGCATCTACTGGTATCTACTACGTTTTATCCTGTGAAGTTCGTTGGATGTATAAAGGCCAAGAAAAAACTGCCAAAATTTGTGGGGCTGAGTTCGATTCTGTCGTGTTTGGGAAGATTAGCTGACAATTCCCAGACAAATGCACGACGGATTAAGGGGTGCGATTGCCTCCGGCAGTGTGCAAAGCACAATCGCCTCCGGCACTGCGCGGAGCGCAATCGCATAACGGCTTACACCACGCTACGCTATCGGTACTGGTGTAACTGTAGCTGTAGCGATCACCAGTGCCGGAGGCAATCGCAAAATTCCTCCCATTTCTTCCCATCCCAGGTCAAGCTGTTGGTTAACAAGCCAAATCTCGCCACTGCTGTCAACGCTGATGCTTGCTCTATGCTATTGGCGAGGTTTAAGCTGTCGCTATTTGGCGAGAATCAGAATAGCTTGTCAATGTACTCATTTAAGTCACTGCGCTTGATCCGCCACCCCTTGCCAATTAACTTAGCTTTTAGTTCACCGGAAGCGATCGCATCCTTGAGAAATTCCCTAGACAAACCAGTTAAAGCTTGTGCTTCTGCCATCGTCAGCAGCAGCTTATCAGAAATCGCAACCTTTGACTGATTATTATCTTGGCTCAGTAATCCCTCAATGATGGAGGCCAGTTTATCAACTGTGGCAATCCCGCCAAATTCCGTAATCTCGCCAGGTGTTTGGACTGCAATACCTGTCTCCTGCTGTTGCTCTGTCGCTATTTGGCGATATTCACTCTCTGACGATATTTGACGAGTTTCATCTGTCGCAGTTTGGCGTGATTCAAAAGCTGGTTTAACAGTTGGTTGATTTAACTCCTCTCGAAAAGCTTCCAGTTCAGCTTGTTCAAAGTTGGCAGTAGGACGGGTTTTGCCCTTCTCATACTTCACGCTAATCCGTCCCTGCTGCACATAACGCTCCAGCGCCCGGACACTCACACCTAGAAAATCTGCTGCTTCTTGCTTGTTCATAGAAACCTCGCCAATCTCGCCAAATACTAACACATCCCCTTGGCGATATTTGGCGAAGTTATAAAAATTTGCGGTCAATTCAGAAAGATACAACTCTGGAGGTACTACTGCACCCCCTCAGAAGTCGCAGCTTAACCGTATCCCCTTGGCGAGATTTAACTTGGCGGTATTTGGCGAGAATCTAACCGTTCCTGAAAAATGCTCGTTCACAAGCTCTGAGTAAACGTTATGGCACAAGTGTAGACTCGTGTTATCAAGTTTTATTGTTAAATATTCCTAATGTGATAAATACACCTAAAGATCCGAAATAAATATTGTATAGTAGGGTTGTATATGACAGTGTTACTACTAATTATTGCTATGAATGGCTTCAACCCCTTTTATTCCTCTGAATAATTTACTGTATTTACTGCTTGTTTATTTCGGAAAGTGGCAGAAAAGGGGTAAGCATTACAAGATTGGTGATTTATCATGTATTGTTTAAAACAACTATGGTTAACCAGTTCTTATTATAACTTGACACATATCTAACTCAGGGTTAGAAGTATGACACCAGCACCCGAATATTTCAACAGAATTGATCAGCATATTCAATTTTTAGAGAAAATACTGCAAAAGCCGAGTATTACTAATTCTGCTAGACAGGAATTATCTCAACAGCTACAAAAGATTAAAAAACGTCGTGCTGATCCTAATTTATATTTAGCAGTAATTGGTGAATTTTCCAGTGGAAAAAGTACCTTCATTAATGCTTTACTTAGGGATGATTTGCTAAAAACTTCTGCATTAGTAGCTACAGCTATAGATACGAAAATTAGTTATGGAATGAGTTTTAAAGTTCAGGCTTTATTTAAACATACAAGACCAAAACAGTTTATTAAAAAACCTATAGAACTTTCTCAAAAAACTACCCCAAAAATAAAAATTGCTTGGTTTCCAAGTTTGATATTTTGGATACCTTTGATGATTTGGTTATCTAGCATATCTGCTGTTTTTCTAGGTTTTTTATTACTACCAATAGTTATAGCTATTACAACAGGTATAAATCAAGCATTAAAAAATAAACCTACTACTAAAAATCTACCAATTCCTAGTAAATTAGTTACCTCACAAGAAGTTATAGAAATGGGAATTTCACCGCATCAATTTGTGCAGATGGTAACTTCTGAAGAAGAACTTGCCAGAGCTTTAGATAGTGTAAAAATTTACCATCCAGCGAATTTTCTCAAAAGCGGAATTGTGATTATAGATACTCCTGGAACTAATGCAGAAAATGAAGAACACGGTAAAATAACGAAAAAAGTTATAGAAACGGAAGCTGATGCTGCTGTAATTATTATACCTGCGGGACAACCTCTTTCAACTACATTAATTAGCTTTCTATCTGGATCTATTTATCAATATATTCATCGTTGTGTATTTGTTATTAGTAAAATGGATACTATTCGACAAAAAGAGCAAGCTAGATTAATTAAAGATATTGAAAAAAGACTGAAAGAAAATTTTAAAATAGACAACTTCTTAATGATAGAGGCTGCTCCACAAATAGTTTTGGATATGTTAAATCCAAAAGAAGAAATTGACGATAAACAGAAACCTTGGCATGATAAATTTCTAGATTTAGAAAAAAGATTGTATGAACATCTGATGAGTTGTAGAGAAATTGCCATAGCAGAAAGTGTAAGTAGATTACTAACACAAGTTTTTCGTCAATCAGAATCTCATCTTCAAAGTCAACAAGAACAGTTTAGAAGAAAACAAGAAGCAATTGAACGTCAAGTTATTAGAGATTTACCATCATTTACATCAGAGCAATATGGAGAATGTGCAAGCATGATTGAAAATGCTACTAATGTCGCCAAATCTAAAGTAGAAAAAATCATGAGTGATTGTCAAGAGAATATAGAATCACAAATTCGAGGAATGATTTTTGCCACACAAAATAAGGATGAGCTAAAAAATCTCCTAGAAAATCGAATTTCACCAGTTTTTAATAACGCTCGTTCTACTCTGGATACAAGTTTAAGCAGTGCTACTAGAGAATTAAATACTTCTTTTAGTCAAGTAAAAAAACACTTTGATCACAAATTTTCCCAAGAGTATAGTAAATTAAAAGCACTGTCAAGCAATACTAATTTGACTAGGATACAAGCTACACAAGAAAATATAGAAATTAGCAGTTCTAGTGTCATGTCTGTAGCTTCTGAAATTGGTAAAGAAGCAGGAGATAAATCAGGTAGAAATGTAGGAGCAGGAGCAGGAGCAGCACTGGGAACATTAATTTTGCCAGGTGTGGGAACAGTTGTTGGTGCTGTATTAGGAGGTATTTTTGGTAGCTTATTCGGTCCATCATTAAGTGAACTACAAAATCGCTCTTGGAATGAACTACAACCCAAAACTAATGATTATTTTAGAGCAGCAAAAACAACTGTGGAACAATCTTTGATAACCTATTCTCAACAAATGAAAAATCAGTTGAATAGTCATATTGATACTTATGTTATTACATATCAAACAATTGTTAATAGTATGCAACAAGAGCAAAAGGAGGAAAAAGAACGTTTGAATAGACTACAACTAGATATTCAAGCTGATTTACTAGAAATTAATACGAGAATTAAATCTCTTGAAATATCTAAATTTTAATGCCAATAATGATAATGAATTACCAGGAGATAATTATGGTTGATGATATTTTTGGGCAATTATCAACACTGGTTTATGGATAGTTTAACCCACATTCCGCACTTCAATTTGTAGTACAGCTACAAGTATAATAAGTAGTATAAACAGCTAATTATAAACACGCGATTAAGAAGTAAAGCGAAATTTGATTTTCAAGTCAGAGGGCAGAAGGCAGAAGAAAGAAAGGAATAGAGGAACAAGACTTCTATAAGCCGCTCCTCTACTCCCATGCGTTCCTCATCCACACATCAATTTTGAGTTGTTGAACTACTAACTAGGCATTGCAATGTCAACTATCAGAGCATCTAACTCAGCGTCAATTACATCTATTTCTCTTCTGAGAGAATCTAGCTGTCGCAGTTTTTGATCAACATTGGCTTGACCTTTTTGTTTTTCAGCAACAATTGAATTGACCTGCTCGCTAACACTCTGAATCTCTTTTCCTAGGCCCTGATCTACAGCCTCCTGAATCTCACGTACTTTGACTAAAACTGCATCAGCCACTTCATTACCACGTTGTTGAGCTGTATCACGAAGCAAAGCCGCAAATCTCTTACCTACTTCTTCTTTGACTTTATTAGTAGTAGCTTTAGAGGTTATCAAACCTTGAACTAGACCTCCTCCAGCCATAATCGGAAATAAAACCCAAGGATTAAATCCAACCAAAATAAATGTTCCGAGGCCAAGAACTAATTGGGGAATAATACTCTTGAGCATTTCTTGATAGCCAAAAGTAGCACCTATAGCAGCCATACCCCCACCTAAGAAAATTCCTCCTAGAACCAACCCACCAGCAGCAGACAATACACGCTCTAAAGCACCGACTTTTCTATGACCCACATCATCAGCAGTCACAAAGTTACCTGAAATATGAAACTTGATATCATCAATTTTGCCAACAAAACTTTCGGCTCGCTCATCTAATTCTTGCAACAGAATTTCTAAACGTTGACTAATAATTGGTTGGAGTGTATTACTTTGCCATGCCAAAAATTCATTTTCAATCTGACCTGAAAGGTAAGTAACAACTTCTTGAACTAATCTTTCAATTTGTGGTTTTGCACCTTCAAAAGACATTAAGTTCACAGAATCTTTCGTATCAAGTTTTTTAATCCATTCATTAACTTTCTCAGGCAGGCTCCGGTAAAAACTACACCCCTCTGTACTCACTGTTATTCTGAGATCATCACAAAAATTATTGATCCGGTTAAATATTTGCTTTTGTTCTGTTTCTAGACGAAGTAAAGGCTCTTTAGCACCTTCAAGTCTTGCTTCTAAAGTCTTCAAGTTAATCTTTAACATAGACTCTCTTTCAGGAATGGTTCGGCGTGCTGCATAAATTGCAGCTTGTACTTCCCGTGCCGGACGAAGGATTTTAATTTTTCCTCTTTCATTAGCCAAGAATTTTTCTAATTCTTGCTCAACTTGTACCATGCCAGACTTTACAATTCTTTCTTGGTCGTTTTCTATCTGTCCCTCTAAAGCGTCCAGCGCACTGATGAAAAATACTCGTTCAGCACCACGTTTAGTTCTAGAAGCTAATCGCGAAATGCCATATTTTTTCACATCTTCCTGCTCTTTAGCGCGAATCATATTAAAGCGGTTGCAGATAAAAAAGATATCTTCATGTCCTGTTGGTTTCAGGATATTGTCAATGACATCCAATTCTGACTTTGAGGCTAATGCTTCACAAGAGAGGATGAACAAAATAGCATCAACACGAGACAAATAGTCCATAGTAACTTTTTGTCTAATATCATGCTCATTCAATCCTGGAGAGTCAATAATTTCTACTCCGTTCTTACAAAGATTTAATGGCCAAAAAAGTTCTACTCTATCGTAACGATTGCCATGCAATTCACTTACATCGTCTTGAATAACAACGTACTCTTCCAGTTGCTCTACAGCAACTTCTTGAGGCGGCAATTGTTGACCATCTTCAGTCTTGGCATAATGAAGTAAAACCCGTCTGTCTTCTCCCCATTTGACTTCGTTGATAATAGCAGTACATGGTCTAGCATAGGCAGGTAAAATCTCATCTCCAAGCATGGCATTAATAAATGTACTTTTACCACGCTTAAATTCACCAATTACCAACACCTTAAAACTGTCTGACAACACTAAAGTTTCTAATTGCTTGACTGTATTTTCTACATCAGTCATATCTAAAGCATTTAGCACTCCCTGAATTTCTCGAATTAGGGATACAAACGTTTTACGCTTTTCTTGAAAAGCTTCATATTGTTGATAAATAGCTTGGTTCATAATCATCCTTTATGAATAATTTAGTGAGACAGTGCTGTATGAATTTCTTTTTTGAGAGTAGATGCTTTCTCAACTAACTGAGCGTAGTGAGTCATATCTTCTGTATCAGCACTTTTTCTCAAAGTAGACTCCCATGCAGATTGCCAAACTTTTTGTTCTGCTTTTGTTTCTTTAATCAATTGGTTGTAAAGTTCCTTCAGACGTGCTGACAAGCGATTACAGTAATCATCAGCTATTCGCTCCAAATTAATAACTAATTCTTCTGACAAGAGTCGCTTTTGGTCATCTGTTTTCTCATGAATGAATTGATCACTGAGAACCCAAGCAACAGTGCTGATTACTGCTCCTGTAGGTCCTCCAAAAAGAAAGCCGCAAATTGTAGTTGCACTGCTTGCTAATCCTGTGAGCAGGGCATAATGTCGTATATCTGTTAATTCCAACTGGCTCAAATGAATATCAAAATTCACAGTTGCTGACGAATCTAAACTGTTGCGAACAAGTTGTCGAGAAAATTTTTGAGCCACTTCATTCTGCATCCATTCAAAATCTTGGGAAAGTTCATTGAGAATTTCTTCACTTAATTGGTTGCCTAAAATTAGCAGTTCACGTCGTAGTTGAAAAGGTAAATCTCGCTCCCACCAATTTTTTAAATCTTTCGCTTTCTTTAATTCAAAAGAGTAGACTTCCAAGAGTTCCTGTTTGCTTTGCAGAACTTTTTGTCTTAAATTTTGAGTATGTTGTAGCCGACGCTGATCTAGATGTAAGCGAATATCTTCCCAATAAAGCTCTGTATTTGCTCTTTCTTGTTGTGCTTGAATCAGAGCTTGTTCTTTTTCGGCAATGTTCATTTGAACAGACTTAATTGCTGCTTGACTCAGATCAATCATCTGACTGAGATAATCTACTAACTGTCCTGCAACTTTTCTACTGCGCCAAATTCTACGTTCTCCTTTCTCTACCATTAACTCAATCTGGCTTCTGACTCTTGCGAGTGCATCAACTTCAGATACATCAGCATTTAGCGAGTGTATTGACATAATCGGAACTTCTGTCGAAACCTCGATGACGCGCTCACGAATTACTTCCAGTAATTCCACTTTCTGGCTTTGAGGTACTGTATCCAGTTTTGAGACAGCTATGAGGACATTAGGAATATGACGACCTAATACTTCCTGTTCTAAAAAGGTAGCTTCTGTGATGCTAAAGGGAAGTGTTGCACTAACTAAAATAACGGCAGCATCGCACTGACTTAGCAAATCGCAAAGTAGAGCAGTACGCCTACTGTTCAAATCTCCTGCTCCTGGTGTGTCTATTAATTCCACATCAATAGTTCGTAACCACGGATGATTTACAGTCAAACGAACTTGAGTTAATTGTTCCTGGTCATCTTTCTCTTCTTCGTCAACTAACAAATCACTCCAGGATGATTCCTCTATTGGTCTTACAACCCATCCTTGTTCGGGAGTCCGAACTTCCATTTTTTCTGTGACTCCTGCAACTATTGAAATTAAATTACCAGTAGTAGGTTTAGCTCCTATAGGAAGTATATCTCGCTCTAGTAAGCGGTTAATTAAGGTACTTTTACCACGACTGAACTCACCAACAAAAGCTAAACGAAAACCAGGAAACTCCCATCGAACATCAAGCTCAGTTAATGCAGTAATGATTTCCTGGCAGGATATAGTTTCGGCTAATTTCAAACAACTTTCAATCCAAGATTCGATATGTTCTTCTAGGTTAATCATTGTTTTTGCAGGATAATGTGACAATAATTGAGATACTTCTTCTTGTTGTCTACTACTTTGCTCGTTATTACCTGATATTTCTAAATTAATTGACTCTAGCTGTACAGCAGAATTATCTATTATTGATGTGTTATTACCTTGATTTTGTAAGCTTGTTGTTGAAGAAAAATTTGAAACTTCAGGTTGTACATCAGTCTTGATTTTATTTAGATTAATCTTTGCATTTTTTTCATTCATATTGGTATTTAGAACTAGGGGAGATAGGTTGCCTTCAATTTCTTCTAGTTCATTTTCTTCAATGCCTGTCATGAAGTCATTTGTTGTTTTCTGAAGAGATGAAAAAATATCATCAAACATAACTGTATTTTGGGGTAAGTTAAACATTATCTGGGTTAAAGGTTGTAAATCTTTCTGAAGCTGATCTTGATACTCCTTGAGAAGCTTTTCAGTTTGAGACTGAATAACTTATTTGAGTGCATCTTCACTTGTGACACTAAAGAGTTCAGTACGTATTTTTTGGCTGACTCTTTCTCTATGAGAATCTATACAATGGGCTATTTTTGATATGTATATTGAAATGGAGTCTCGCAGATGCCTGTCACAAATCGCATATTGTTCTGTGGTAAATTCAGCTAAATTTGGAATCTTTTCTTGCTGGATTTTTTGTCGTTTGTTTTCATGCTTTTGCCATTGCGATCGCATTTGCTCTTGGAGTTCACACTGTAATGAGTTAGAAATTTCTGATCTTTGAAGCACGTCTTGGATAAATAGCAGTTGTTGGTCACATCTCAGAAGAACCTCTATCTGCTCTGGTATTTTCTGATCAGACATTTTGCGCTTATACTGTGTATAAGCACTAGTTTTGTGCTTTTTTAGCATATGTAATACGAGCATTAACTGCCAGATATATGAATTTTACTTATTCAAAAATTAGAACAACATTTATAAGAAAATTTTAGCAGTATCCGTAGATTTACGATAGTAAATAAGCTGAATAAAATCTAAAAAAAATCTAAAAATTTGATTTTTCTGCAAAAAAGAACCAATTGAGAACCTTCTGAGCAATTTTATACCCAGTAGCTTGCTTACCTAACTTCAGTTCAGACAAAACATGGCTACTCTACCCCGGCAAGTAAAGACCACTACTATCACTAGGCTTCGCGTGGGCATACCTACTCGTAGTCTGTAAAGAAGTATGCCCCAACGTCTGCTGCACCAACTGTACAGGCGCACCCCTATCCAAACTATGAGAAGCATGGGAATGCCTTAACCAGTGTGGACTCACCTTTCCCTGAATAAGAGCCTTCTGTCCCGCCTCCGCTACAATTTCCCAAATATGCCTTGGCTTCAAAGGTTCACCCCCCTTCCTACTTTTAAACACCGCAGAGTTAGGAGTATCATCAGGAGAACGCAAAGATAACAAAGCCGAATATAACTTCTTAGGAATCAACACAGTCCGCGACTTATCCCCCTTCCCAAACAAAGTCACCTGTCCTTGTTCATCCCGATTTGGGCGGATATCAGACCAACGTAACAAAGCTACTTCCCCCACCCTAGCCCCAGTATAATAGAGAAATTGAATCAAGCACTTATCGCGCACATTTTGAGTTAACGCCACCATCGTCATCACCTCCGTCTCCGAAAGTATGCGTTCTGCTAAGGTATCCTTCGGTTTAGGTAACAAAGTATCCGCCGCCGCATTAAACTGGAGATACTTAATTTTGCACCCATAACTCAACAGACTTTTAATAGCAGCAATTCTTCTCGCCCGACTTGCAGGAGACAAAGGTTTACCCGTCTTCGGTGTGGAATGCGTTTCCAGGAAATCTGCAAAAGCCTGGACATCATTGATCGTCACAGAACGCATATCAACATCATTCAACCTTACCGTCTCCGGTGATTCCTGCAACAGAAAACCGATAAAACAGCGCACATCAGTCTCATAAGCACGGTGAGACTCCTTACTGCGTTTAGTTGCCAACCAAAGAGCCACAAGCTGGGCAGTATTGGCAACATCAGCCATCTTCGAGGTTGTTACCTCTTGCTGATATCGAGTTAACATAGAGATATAACAAAAAAATGCGTACAGAACCCTGCCTTGCGGTAGGGTTTATTCTTTTATTTAAGCATTGAAACTAGGAAATCCTCACATCCCTGATATCGGTAGCGGTTGTGGCCTAAGAAATCCCCAAATCGCAGATAAGGTTAGTTATCAGCGTTTGATATCAATAAAGGGGTGCAATGGGGCGATCGCATCTGTGGGTGGAGATGTCTGGAAAAACCGTTATGACGGCCAACCAAGTGGAGACGTAGTAGTGAAGTATGACGACATCTCTACACCTGAATCAATACGGGTAGAAACTAAGCAAGATTAGTAATGGCAAATCTATAAAATCCCTACTCATAAAAAAGTCGCTTTATTATCAAAGCGACTTTTTTATGGATTATTGTTCACTTAAAACTCAGGATACTTATAAAGTATGAACAGGTTTATTCTGTGAATAGGTTCTAGTTTTGAGCCATTGTTGACGCTCTTTGTGACTCATTTCAGTTTTGTAACCAACTCTAACCTGCTCAGGATTTAATTTTCGTGGGATATCCGTAACAGTTTGTTTGCGTTTGACAGAAAACTTTCGCACACTTGCGCGTAAATTGAAAGGCATAACCATCTTCTCCTGGAGCGATAGTAACCCAGCCTAGTGGTTCCATTTTGACTACATCTCTATAGTATTCTATAGCGTCTTCAACAGAGTCAAGTTGAATTAAGGGATCATTTTCAGCAACGGTAGACAACGTTAAGCCAATTTGCACTACATACCATAGTAACCATCTACCTAATGGTTCTATTGAACGTTTGTTCTGAGGCAAACACTCCAGATGTAGAACTTCTAGAAGGTAAGGGATTCCATCTTCAGTAGAGTAAACAGCAAATCTGATTAATCCTGAAAGAATTCCGTCATAGGTAATCTTAACAATATCCTGATTTTCAAAATCGGTTTTGTCCCAAAGTTCTTGCCATGCAAATTCCCACTCTCCTGAAACAGGCATATCTTTTTTTTGAGCAGGTTCTAAAATAGCTTTTGTGGGTATTTTGGTTACTGTTGTCACAGGTACAACATAACTACCTATGTTAGTCATATATATATTGTTTATAGAGCTATTACAAACTTAGTGTTTTCAACAATAAAACAGAAGAGGTGAGAAACCCATAACCCGCGTCTACCTTGTATTAGTCCATCAACCCAGCCATCTATGGGAGTAGCGAGGTTAAAATATTCTAGTGTAACTTTTATCATAAGTACAATGGATTTGTAGTTAAGCTTGTTGCTATTCACTATTATCCTGTTCAGTTAAATTAAGTTAAATTATTTCAATAGCTTATATGTGTATAAGCAAAAGTCCGTAACACCAGCAAAAACCAACCTGCATGGAATCACACAGGGATTCTGCTATTTCTACGGGTCTCAAATATTGGTCAGTAGGACTGACTAATCACACACTAACGCAGACAAAGACAAAATTGCAAAAATTTGAAATCTATTCATTTTTTACGTTTTGGGGTAAATTCTGTGTCTTGACTGTCCATCTTAGTTTGTCCAGTGACTCGGTAGACAAGACAGATTTGATATCAAATTTGTACCCATTCCCTAGCCACTTTTAACGCCGCGTCTGCTGTGTAATAAATCCCCTTCTTACCATAAACCCAACCATGAGCCGCAGTGTAGAAAACCATCAATATTTGGTTTTTACTTCTATCTCGGCTCAATACCTATTACTGTCATTTCTACTTATTGTGTTCGGCTTCCTCCACAGCTATCTGTATTTGTGATCGCTATGGTGTAAGCAGTTACCTGGAACAAGTATGATAAAAAACAACGAAAACAGTGAAAGTATCGAAAAAGTAAACAAAATTCGTAAAGTAAATAAAATTCGTGATTTTTACTTTGCTGTGAATGCAATTGAAGAATACCAAGAAGAATTAAAGAATTGCGCTACCACAGCAGCAATTGTCAGATTGGCCAAAGAAAAGAATTTCGATATAGATGGAGAAATATTTAAACAAGGCATACTTAATGCTGCCAATTCGCTTTCTACGTACTACAAGTATAAAGATTGTGGAAAAAATGTTCCTATTGAGGGAGTTTACTCCCCGGATGTTAAAAGCCTGACAGACGAGGATATGTACCGGGAATTCTTGGAAAGATTTCTTGGGGATAAATATCTTGAGTCGTTGGGAGTTGAGAGAATTTAACAGCCCAAGTAATTTCTGATTAGAAAAAAGGGAGCAGTTTCGCTCCCTTACTCCTGTATTTGTACTTCCCTTAGATACAAGACTACTTGAAACGTATTTTTAACTGATTTAAAAACTTTTAGAAAAACATGACTTACAAACTAATATATGATGCAAAAGAAAGCCTAGAAGTTTTTAAGCAAGCTCTAAGCCAAGTACAAGATAGATTAATTATGGTTTGTCCTTGGTTACAAAAATATGTTATTGATGAAGACATAGTAGAAAAAATAGAAAACTTATTAAATAGTGGTGTACGGATTGATATAGGTTATGGATACAATTTAGATTTTTCTAATTTACCGTCAAACCTATCTGAAACAGAATTTTATGATTTGATTCAAAATCCAAAGAAGAGATATACCGGCTTACAAGATATTTATACTTTTGAGGTTGAATATAAAAAATACTTTAAATTAAAGTTAATTGGGACACATGAAAAGTATTTAGTTTGCGATAATAAATTTGCAATGATAGGTAGTCATAATTTTTTAAGTTCAAAAAGTCAGGTAAAAGAAATAGGTATTTATACAACTGATAACGAAATTATTCAAGAATTGATAGAACATTACGATAATACACCAGTTATTATTACTAGAGAAAAAACTTGTCACGAATATTGGATAGAAGATTGTCTTGATGAATTTAACAGTGCTATGTCTGATTACTACAGTAATTATTTTTATGATACTGATTACTAGAAGTAAGAGCAGATAATCAATCCAAAGTCTTACTAACCACCCATCCCATCTGCACCAAATCGGGAAATTTGTACGCTTAGGCTGAAAGTCTTTGTCTGTCTAGATTTGAATTGTTAATTTTTTGATAGTGCAAAGTATCGCTCTACGGACGTTTTCAGTCATTATGTAAAATATGACACAAAATTAACCCCTTAAGCATATAGGTTAAGGGGTTGATTGGGGTTAGTAGTGTTAGTAGACTTCCACCCAATACACTATGTTGCTATTCCTTTTATGTCTCAAAATAATTAAAGTGGTATCACTTTCTTTTGGTGTAAGTTGTACATAACCACCCTCTTCCTGCCTGCGTATTTCGTATTTATCAATTACATTATTTTTTATATACAATTCAGCATCTTCAAGGGTCATATCTTTTAATTTGAGCGGGTCGAGATTTTTGGCTAACATATTCATAGCTTTATTTACATATTAAGTGTATTCAGTCCGTCCCGAAGTCCAAAGGACAAGATAGTCTCTAATTGGGAGGCTGACTAAAACTGCATTTCTTCTTCCATAGGTTTTGCTTTTGTGCTTTCTTTGTTCTTTGTATCTTCCAGTTTTTTACCAATCCGATTACCTAACAGAAGATATATAAGAGCAAACAGTCGATGAAACAAATAATCAGCGTGCGCGCTGGAAGTAATAGGGGTTGTGTACTTTTCTGTGTGCCGAATCATAAAATTGTTACCAATATCAGTTAATTCCTGGGCTTCTATGTTCAAACGTTCTCTCATCTTTGGTTCATCAGATGCTTTTTCTAAAAGGATTTTTATAGACTTGAGCTTACTGTTGGGAGTTGGATCTTCTAAGGTTTTTATCCGTTCCCAAGCATCCCAAAGTTCTTTCAATGCTTCTAGACGTGCTTGAAAATTAGGATTCAAATATTCTTTTCTTGCTTTTTCAAGCATGGAATCTAAATAAATATCACCTGTTTGAAAAACAGCATGATTTAGGTAATCACTAAGTACAGGAGGAGCTAAACGAGTAATTTGTCCATTTTCTTGTAACTCAAAAGCAATGCCGTTTCTAGCAAATATTGTATTAACTTGGGAACGAAATTCTAATTGACCCGCTTCTACATCAAAACTTAGATGATGCTTGCCATAGTATTTGTGATAGTAACCTGGAATTGGTTTGGCTATACGTTCATGACAAAATTCTAACAATTCGAGAATAGTCAAAGTTGAAAGTCTATCTGATGCGTCTAGAGGAAACTTAATATCTGGAAAGAAAGCCAAGATATCTAACTTCATATTATCCTCATTTGTTCCGAGAACACCATCATCATTATCTGGACACATTTTGGGATACTTACTGCCAAAATAGTCTTGTTCAATCAAACTATTGATAAGCACTACTAAACCGCCCCAAACTTTTGAATCAATTTCATTTTCAGTTCTTGGTTTTAGTCCTTTTTCGCGTTCACCGAAATAAAGGTTGCTCATAATAATCACCTATTCAATATTGTTTTAGTACAAATTTAGTCTACTTTTAACAAGTATGATTAGCAAGCATTTTTAATTACAAGTAATTTATTGACTTATACATACAACTATATACATATTTTATTATTCCCAATATGCAGTCCGAATATGCAACAGAAAAAAGGGAGTGTGCAGTGAGGATTGAATCCAGATGTTTGCAGTTTCGGAAGTCAAGCATGAAGGCACTTATTCTGCTGAGGTTCTTAAATTTGCTACTTTATAGTCAGCAGCGGTGTTTTAGGATATTCTCCATTTCGGTGAAGGTAACGAAATTTCACTTTCTGTGTTTTCCTGATTCAGTTGCGCTATAATAGATACAGTCAACGAATAGAGTGTTGACACAATATTAGAGTCCCACAGAGAACAGTAGAAGTTTTCGGTTTTCACCGAAGGAGAGGTTGCTTCTGCTGATTACTCTGTGGGTTTTTGCTTTTATACATTGCTGTGTATATAAGCTTGGCAGAGGATTCAATTTACCTCAAAACACAACAGCTTAATCATGAAAATCAACAAAAAAAGACATAATGATGTCTTTCCGCAGGTATCAAAATGGACTGGCTATATTTTGGGACTGGTTGCTGCATTTATTATCGTGGTGCAGCAGAATCCGCAAGGGATTCATTTATTTGCCCTAATTGAGTTGTTTTTCCAAGCCGCTCACGTAGAAAGAGTGAACCAAAAAGATGACAATCACTCTGATAAATCCAATTAGTTTCTTGTGATATTCTTAACTTGAAGGGAACTGTACACAGTGGTTTTAGAGCCACATTGTACGCTACAAAAAATATTAACTGAACTGTATTACTTTATTACCTAGCAGCGCGAACAGCAGATAATTGCGCCTCTCCATAAAGATACTGTCCTAAAGCATTAGCTTGTCTAGAAGGTGCAGCTAAATAGGCATTAATTCTAGCTTCTTTGAGCAGACGTTGGACATCTAGCCAAAAGAATTCACCACCACCACCTGTAATAATCACATCAGTTACACGCTCTGGCAACCAAGCTAAAACACGAGAACAAATTTCTCGTGAAAACATTTCGGTGAGATTGGGAAGAAAATCGTCGAGATTGGTGGGTTTACTTGCACCCTTGGGACGATAAAAACGTTCGCCCTTTGATTTATTCACAGCAGAAATCAGCGCCAGAGATTGACTATCAGCCCCTTCTATTTCCTTAGCCACCAATTCATAAAAATGGCTCATTCCAAAGTCTTCACTATTAGAAGCACCTCTGGAGAAGCGGAAGTTATCAACCATGATCATATCAATGGTTTGATATCCAATATCAACAACTCCTAGTGGTATTTTCGTAAAATCTGGATCTGAGATAAGTTTATAAGGGGTAGATATAGCGAAGACACTGTTGGCGAAATATTTCTTCACATTAAAAAACGATAAAAACCAATCAATTTTGAGAAATCATGGGTAACTTCTTGTAGCAGTTTTAACACTAGTTAGAAACTGTCAACCATAAGTTTTATTTCCTGAATAAATTGATTAAGTGCTTTCTGTGCTGTTTTAAAACCTGAAGCTTGCCGTCCCAACTTCAATTCAAATAAAATGCGCTCGCGTATTGCTTCAAAATCTATAACGTCATGCACAAAGGTAATGGCTGACCGCTTCTGAAGCTCTAAATTTTCTTTCTGAAGATTCTGTACTTGGATTTTCAGCTTTTCTATCTCCTGCTCATACCGTGTAATACTTGGTAAGGAGTCAGAAAAAAGTGGTGCATTAGATGTGGTAGTTTCTGAGATTTTCCGTGTAATACATGGCAAAATATTACTTGTAACTATTTCCTCTAGATAGTCAGCCCTGGTTAATCCCAAGCATTCGGAGGCGATACCTAATGCCTTCCAGGTATCATCTGTCAGTCTTAAAGAACGCACCTCACGATAGTCCGAGTTTTTAATCGCAAATTTACCTTGAATATCCCTTTTCATTTTTTTCATCGAGCATCATTACCATGTAATACACGGTGAGAGTAGAAAAATTTTCAGTGTTTGTCAACCGTGTATTACATGGTATAGTTGCATGGGCTTATTTTTTAGGCACCTTGAGGTTGCAATTGTTTAAAATGAGACGAGCGAGTCTGGGCAAGAGGTATTCCCACCAGCCAAGCGTCCAGTCGAACTAAATTAAGCGCACAAGCGATGAAAACGTGCATTAAGTGAGTTTTCTTTAAACCAATGTAACGAGAGCGACGTAATCCTGAGCGCCTGAGACCCTGTGAGTGTGTTGATTCTATACCTGCACGTTGGGTATAAGTTGCTTTCCATTCAGGAGTTTGTTGCTCTTGTCGTCGAGCTTGGAGTGCTATTTGTTGCTCTTTTGGTAGAAGACTCAACTCCCGTGGTTCGGTTTTTGATTTAGTGCAAGATGAACGTACTGGACAAGCTCTGCATATGGAACCATTAAACCGAACACGAATAAGAGGTTTGCCACTTATATCATGTCCTGCTAACCATTTTGTACTTTGGTGTCCTTGGGGACAAGTAACTTTTTCATGATCCCAATCTATTTGAAAATTAGAGCTATCAAATCCAAGTTGTGCTTTTGTTTGCCAACTGGGATCTAACCGCACTGGACCAATAATTTCTACATCATATTTAGTCTTGCTACTTACTAAATTTTCCGAAGTGGGATAACCGCAATCCACAAGATGTTCTTTTGGTAACAACAATTTCTCTTCCAGTGATTCATGAATCGGTTCTATTGCTTGCTCATCAGTGATTGTGGATAATGTCGTGTGGACGTTGGTGATGAAACGGGGACTATCCTCATCACAAATCTCAGTCATGTGTACTTTGTAACCGACCCAATCAACGCTACGCTTAGAACTATAATGTGCTTCAACATCATGAGGTGAGTGAATCGCAATTGTGGATGGTGGCATATCTTTAACACTACGCCATTTTATTGACCCATCTAGCTCAGGGGTATAAAATTGCTGTACCCATATTTGACGGAGGATTTCAACTGCGGGTATTTGACGTAACCACTGTGGTGCTGCTGGGTCATAAATCGCGTCTAATAGCGCCAAACCATCTGCTCCAATTGTGCTTCCTAGAGCTTCTCGTTCAGAGTCGAGCTTTGGTAAACGATAGTTTTCTACACGACGACCATAGCGGTCAAACCAATCTGGTTGAATATTTATCGTCAACCACTCAGGTGCTGCGACTGCTAAACTATCAAGCGCAAAACGCATCCCTTCTCCCAATGTTTCCAATCTATTCAGAGTACGGATTGCAGCTAAAACATGAGTTGAGTCAGTACGCTGTCGTTGATGTGTTTTGAGTGTTCCAGATTCCCTTAACCGATGTAGCAATATATCCAGTAGTTTTTGCTCTGCGCCACCTGCTAGTAATCGCGTCCTAAATTCCGAAAGGATGGAATAGTCAAAGCCTGGGTCGGTTAAAGGGAGGCTCAACACATACTTCCAGTCAATATGTCCGCGTACCGCATCGGCCGCCTGTCTGTCAGATAAATTCTCCATAAATTGCATTATGCACACCAACGCTAACCGCCAAGGTGCATATGCTGGCTGACCTTTTTGCGGAAATAGGTCGGCAAAAGCTTCCGAGTCAAAGATACTTCCCAAACTATCCCGAATGTTCATGTAAATATTTCCTTTTGGGAACGATGCACGTGCCACCTCTACTGTTTGTTGAGGTATATCAGGGATATTTTGGGGATGTATCAACATGGTAGCAAATTACTTTTTCAACAGGATTTAATTATCCTATCGCTGCCAAAGCAACTAGAATTTTCATGCAATCTTACTTGCTAAAATTGTGAAGAAATATTTCGCCAACAGTGTCAGCGAAGCTGTCACCAGGGGCAAGATAGGCTGAAAGTATTGCCAAGACTGGGTTTCAGAACTCGTGTTTCCGATTAAGTACAAATGCCGAACATATAGTTTACCCCTGAGAAAAAAACCCTACGGAGCGACCTACCAAAATTCTGAAAATAATACTGAGATATTATTACAAATCCTGCAACATTTTATTCACTTGATTGACATCGAAAACATCTGGATTAAAACTTTCACCCACCCACTCAATCCTCTCCTCATATTCTGGGTGTGATGGGTCAGCCATGATTTCCAGCAACTCAGCATAACCCCAAGAACCACCACAATCTTCAGGAGGACAAGCACGCTTCCCAGTAATACATACAGGATATTTAGTATCCATTGAACATGGCAACTCCTTTTCCACCAAAATTTCGTGTTCCCAGCTATCCCCAAAATCGTAAGTATAGGAGAATTTAAACTTCTCACCGTTAACCACCTGACTTAGCTTGACAGAGTTCTCCGATCGCACACGAAAATCTGGTTGAGATTGACCGTAATCAAGACCAGCAATAGTCCATGAATGCATATGATAGTTATCCCAACCCATCGCTTCTTGCACAATTGGATGTAATTGTTGAAGAGTAGTCGTACTTAATACCTGTACCCTTCTCCAAATTGGCGGTCGAATACCCTTGAGAGTGATTTTGAGTTGGTAAACAGTTTGAGTTGGATGAGTTGCGGACTTTTTCGTTGCCATAGTAGATTGCTGAATATTAAGTATTAAATTTGTGTCTTATACGGAGAACCGCAGTAAGGGCAAAACCGAAACTTCAAAGAAGTGATTGGTTCATGACAATTAGCACAATTATTACGCAACTTAGTCCCACAGAGAAAACAATACTGAGAGCGAATATGAGTCCACATCGCTTCCGGTGGACTTCCAGGAGACCAGCAACAGGGACAAAACTTGATAACTGCATTATCCTGAATCGGAATCTGCTTAACCACCGAATCTAAATATTCAGAAGGAATTTGCAAAGCATAAGCCAACCCACGCATCGTTTTCTGATTCAGCTTAGTAGTCTTACCCCTCTCAATCTTCCCCAAACTTTGAATGTGAACATCAGCCTTAGTCGCCAGTTCCAACTGACTCATCCCGCAACCAGTCCGCAATCTCCTAATATATTCACCTAACGATTCTTGAGGATAAGGGAGACTCATAATCCAAAAAATATACATTTAAGTATATTTTCAATTATGCCATCCAAATCAATAATTAGAGAATCGAAAAGCTCATGTTACTAAAAAAAGGAGACATAAAATGACAGTAACATTAGCACAAGTAGCCACAGCATTTTTAACCAAAAAAAGTTTAGCAACTAGCACAGTACGCACTTATGAAATAACCCTATTACCATTGCTATCCGAATATGGGAGACTGCCCATAGAATTAATCACCCGACAAATCCTCATTGATTACCTCAACAACTTAAGTGGCTTAAAATACAGCACTCATAATCGTCACCAATCAATTATCAACGCCTTATTTAACTTCGCAGTTGCAGAAAGCCACATTAAATTTAACCCCATCAATCAACTGCCTTTACGTCAACCCCAACGTCAACTAGGAGAACATAAAACAGATGAAATTAATCGCTATCTAAGTCAATCTCAACTATCAATCATGTACGAATTAGTCAAATCAAACTCACGATTAGAAGCAATAGTTCACCTACTACATCGGTCTGGAGCAAGAATTAGTGAATTACTAGGACTATCATTATCCGATGTCAATCAAGAAGAACGTAAATTTCAAGTAATTGGCAAAGGAAATAAACAACGCTGGTGCTATTACAGCCAAGATACAGAAGAAGCTCTCAAAAAGTATATCAAGTATTATCGACATACAAATAGTCCCGCCCTATTCACCGCCCAACAGCAGTTTTCAAAACTTGTCACCAGAGTCAGCTACGAAGCAGTACACGCAGATTGGGTAAAAATTACTTCTAGCTGTGAAGAATTAAAAGATGTGAGATTACATGACTTACGGCATACATTCGCCACTGAAAGAGTAGGATTAATGAGCATAGAAGAACTTCGTGCCTTAATGGGACATAATAGCATCCAGACAACCTTGCGCTATCAGAAAGTAACCAGTGCTAGAGCCGAAGAAGTTGCCAAAAAAGCTTTAACTATCTTGACTTTAAATACATAACAAACTAGGTTAAACACTAGCTCAAAAAACTATATATTTAGAGCCTGAAAGCTTGAATTTACAAATTAATACAGAGTATAAGCAATACTCTGTAATTGCAAACTGAGACTTGATGAAAAAGAACTGGCTACCATCCGAACTAGTAGAACATTGGACACTACTACCTAACGAATTAGAGTTATTAACCCAGAAAAATGACCAAAATCGTTTAGGTTTTGCTTTATTATTCAAATTTTTTGTTTTTAGTGCCAGATTTCCTGAAAAACCACCAGAAATTCCGGCTGTCGTCGTTAATTATGTAGCCAAACTTTTAGATATCAAGCCAGAAAAATACCAAGATTATGATTGGCAAGGACGCTCCATAAAATATCATCGCGCTCAAATTAGAGAATATTTAGGATTTCGACAATTTCAAGTCAGTGATGCCAGAGAACTTGCTAATTGGTTGACTGAACAAGCACTAATTTATGAGCTAAAATTTGAACAATTAAAATTAGCAGCATTAACTCATTTACGTGAACTAAAAATTGAACCACCAACTGCTTTAAGATTAGAACGGATTATTCGTTCTGGACTACGGACTTTTGAGGAAAACTTTTTTCGTCAGATATGTGAACAGTTATCTAGTAAATCTAAAGAACAAATAGACAATTTATTGAAGTTATCTGATTCATCTTCACAGTTAGATGCAGAATCGTCTGCACAATTTAAACCTGATTCATCTCAAAAATTAGAAACAGAATTATCAGCCAATATAACAGAATCATCTTCACAATTAGATACAGAATCGTCTGCACAATTTAAACCCGATTCATCTCAAAAATTAGAAACAGAATCATTAGCCAACATAACAGAATCACCTTCACAGTTAGATGTAGAATTGTCTGTACAATTTAAACCCGATTCATCTTCACAAATCAAAACCGATTCATCCCAACAATTAGAGACAGAACTATTAGCAGAAATAACAGAATCATCTTCACAGTTAGATGCAGAATCGTCTGCACAATTTAAAACCGATTCATCTCAACAATTAGAAACAGACCCATTAGCAGAAATAACAGAATCACCTTCACAGTTAGATGCAGAATCGTCTGCACAATTTAAAACCGATTCATCTCAACAATTAGAAACAGAATCATCTTTACATTTAGAGACCGAAACATTTGCACAAACAACAGAATCATCCCCAGAATTAAACGTAGACTCATCTCCACATTTAAATAATACATCTACTGAACAAACCAGTACATCAACTTCAAAAACTGAAACTTCTACATGGACTGACTTAAAAACCGACCCTGGAAGAATAGGTGTAGAAAGCTTTCAAAAAGAAATAGCTAAATTAGAGATTTTTCGACAATTAAATTTACCCACAGATTTATTTACGAAAATTCCTACCAAAGTTCTCCAAATCTACAAAGCCAGAGTAGCTGTTGAACATCCTCGTGATTTACGTCGTCATCCAGAAGCTATTCGTTACACTCTCATTGCAGCTTTTTGTTGGCTTAGGAGTCAAGAAGTCACAGATAACTTAGTCGAACTTCTCATTCAAATTGTACATCGAATAGGAGCGAATGCAGAGAAACGAATAGATAAAGAACTGTTGAATGATTTTAAACGAGTTCATGGCAAGAATAATCTCCTGTATCAAATGGCAGAAGCATCTTTAAATCAACCAGATGGTACAGTCAAAGATGTAATTTTCCCTGTGGTAAGTGAGGTAACACTCAAGAATTTGGTGAAAGAATATAAATCTACAGGGAATGCTTACCGCGAAAAAGTTTATACGGTGATGAGAGCTTCTTATGGTAGATATTATCGCAGAATCTTACCATTAATTTTGCAGGAGTTAGAGTTCCGCTCTAATAATGAAGTTCATCGTCCTGTGATTCAAGCTTTAGAATTACTGAAGAAATATGCAGATAGTAAACAGCGTTATTATGAAGCTGGGGAAGAGATACCCATTGAGGGAGTTTTGCGGAGTGGTTGGCAAGAAATAATTTTAGAAAATAATGCAGATGGGGAAATCATAGTTAATCGGATTAATTATGAATTAAGTGTCCTGCAAGCATTAAGAGAAAAACTCCGATGCAAGGAAATTTGGGTGGTGGGAGCTAATCGTTATCGTAATCCAGAAGAGGATTTACCTGGAGATTTTGAGGCACAAAGAGCGGAATATTTTCAAGCGTTGAAACAACCGTCAGATGTTGAAGTATTTATTGCTAATTTACAGCAGCAGATGCACGAAGCACTGACGTTGTTGGATGAAGGACTTCCTCAAAATAAATTGGTGAAGATTAAAACTAAGGGGAACTCTCGAATTTCGGTTTCTCCCCTAGAACCACAAACTGAACCTACTAATTTGGCACGGTTAAAAACTGAAATTCTCCGTCGCTGGCGGATGACTAGTCTTTTAGATATTCTCAAAGAAACTGATTTACGGGTTGATTTTAGTCAATTTTTTACAAGTGTATCTACAAGGGAAACTTTAGAACCAGAAACATTACAAAGACGTTTGTTGCTCTGTTTATATGGTTTGGGAACGAATACAGGATTAAAGCGTTTAGGTGATGAAATGGGAGATGATAATTATTATGATTTATTGTATGTGAAACGTCGTTTTATTCAGAAAGACCAGTTACGTAATGCTATTGCTTGTATTGCTAATGCTATTTTTCGTGCTAGAAGTCCACAGATTTGGGGAGAGGGGACTACTGCTTGTGCTTCTGATTCTAAAAAGTTTGGCTCTTGGGACCAAAATTTAATGACTGAGTGGCATATCCGCTATGGTGGACGTGGTGTGATGATTTATTGGCACGTTGAGAAGAATTCTGTTTGTATTTATTCACAGTTGAAAACTTGTTCTTCTTCGGAGGTGGCAGCGATGATTGAAGGGTTGCTACGTCACTGTACGGAGATGAAGGTTGAGAAGAATTATGTTGATAGTCACGGACAAAGTGAGGTGGCTTTTGCTTTTTGTCATCTCTTAAATTTTCAATTAATGCCGCGTCTGAAACGGATAAATGTTCAGAAGTTATATCGTCCCTCAACTGGTAATAATGATGCTTATTCTAATTTGCAACCTGTTTTAACTCGTGCTATTAATTGGGATTTAATTCGTCAACAATATGACCAAATGGTGAAGTATGCGACTGCTTTACGTTTGGGTATGGCGGAAACGGATGCGATTTTGAAGCGTTTTACTAGGGGCAATTTATTGCACCCTACTTATCAAGCTTTGGCGGAATTAGGTAAGGCTGTTAAGACTATATTTTTGTGTCAATATTTGCATTCTGTTGATTTGCGACAGGAGGTAAATGCTGGATTAAATGTTGTGGAAAATTGGAATAGTGCCAATAGTTTTATTTTTTATGGGAAAGGTGGGGAAATTGCGACAAATCGCTTGGAAGACCAAGAGTTAGCGGTGTTGTCTCTACATTTACTGCAAATTTCTTTGGTGTATGTTAATACTTTGATGATTCAGCAGGTGTTGTCACAACCTCAATGGATGAGGTTGATGAAGCCGGAGGATTTACGTGCGCTTTCCCCTTTGATTTGGGCTCATGTCAATCCTTATGGTACTTTTCGTTTGGATATGAAGGAACGGTTGCCGATTGAAACTGTATTTTAATGTCTCAAAAGTTACATTGATTTATTTGTATCCTCAAATCCCTTCACAGTAAGGGTTTCAGCCTATCTTGCCCCTGGTGACAGCTTCGCTATATCTATGCCTATAAGGTTGAGTTACTAACCACAGCAAACTACCATAGCCATTTGGCATTACCCATAGCTTAGTAATATTCAAGGATACTAATTCACCTCTAAAAATCATTACATGGAGGCCAGTTAGCACCCTGGTCAAATACGCTTTTTCATTTTCAAACTGCTCTAATGAGAAGAAAGGTAGACTTAGTACAACAGCAATTTCATCTTTAAGTTTAAAGTACCCAGCCGCAGCTAATACTTTTACTAGCGCATCCTCTACTTTAGATTCACCAAGACCGAGATTTGCACCACAGTCTGCTGCTAATTGACCAACAAGATAACCAATATCTTGATATTCCATCCACAAATCCATTAATGGATCTATGGCTTTAGCTTCAAAGACCAAGCCACGAATTTGCTCAATTGAAATTTGCTTTACATTGGCAGGTATAAAATCTACATTATAAGGTTCACGGCTCACACAAGTCTTTGTGCTGGTTCTACCTAAATCAACACTGAGAATTTCTTTATAACTAACAGAAATAGGACTTATAGTGTTGATGGAAGTTACTGCTGCTGAGTTGTTTATATTGATGGAATCATTTTCATGCTCCTTAGAATCTGTATCAAGTTCCTCCTCGTCATTCCCAATTCCCTCTTCCTCTTCAGAACTAATTTGTTTACTTGATTGAGCAGCTTCTATTGTATTGAAAAGACGTTCATAGTAATCATTAGGAACAATGATTAACTCCTCTTTTAATTGGTTGAGAACTTGATTAGTTTGTTCTACCGCTGCTTGAAATCTGTTTAAAGTCTCTGCTGTAGGTTCTCTATCAATCTCCCACATTAAGTAAATAACATTTTGCTGTAATCGCACTGCCAGCCGCAAACAGTCTTTTTCTATTTCACTCAATAAGTTCTGAGCAGTTAAATTCTTAATCTGCTTTTTACTTTCATCAGCAAATTCATGATACTTTTTTTCTAAATTTGCGTATTTATCCGTTAATTCATTGGCAACTTGTCTGTGATGTTTGGCTGCTTGTCTGTCTTTTTCTCCAGCAGCATGAGCAGTAAAAGCACCTGCGACAGCACCAACAGCTGCCCCTATCGCACCGAATACAAAAGGTAGTATAAAAATCATGGAATTTTTGACTTATTATCTAGGAATGAGGGGGAAGGGAAGGAAGTTGAGAATCAAGTAATAACTTACTATCCGCTGATGTAAGTCCTAAAGATTGAGCAATAGCAACTGATTCACGTAACCGTTGCATAGCCCCTTCTATTCCCGGTGCAATTGGACGATTTGTAATTTCTTGATTAATTGCTTCTGCCTCTGCCAAAAATTCTAAATTTTTCTGGTGTTCATAAACCAGTTCGTTTTCAATGGCTTGTAATCTTTCTAATTCTTGTTGAGTTAAAGATTCATAATAAGTTTTTACAGCTTGTTTATGGTCTTCAAGAATTTTAAAAAACTCAACAGCCATAAGCCCAGCACCACCAACAGCTAAAACTGGTGCTACTG
>NZ_LZQD01000013.1:25839-39519 GCF_001858025.1 Trichormus sp. NMC-1
GCGATCGCTATTGGTTGACAAGCCGCCGCTAATGTTGTGGTGGCAAATGCCGTAGCACCTCCAATTACACCACCCGTAGCAGTATCTTTTAATGTTGCTGTAGCCGCTTCCTGTGCAGAAATTTCCCCCCGGACTACACGCAAGGCATTAGTTAAAAGTGAAAAAGGCACAGTTGTAACTGCACCCACCGCAGCCCCCATTGGTGCGGCTTGCAGTCCAGCTTTTACAGCACCAGTTAAGTTGTCAAAGTGGTATTTAGCATTAAGCCTCATCTGCTCTTGCTTAGTCATGGGTTTACCACCACGAGCTATATTATCTTTGCCGTTCTCCCATTTGATATTGGTTGGATCATTAGAACCGCCCTGACTGTGGGGTTTAATGTGACTAGCGTGTTTATCAGATAAATACTGTTCTACATTCTTGGACGCAGATTTGCTATCTATACCAGCCCGTTGAGAAGGGGGAATTTTCTCTAACATTTGTTGGGCTTCTATTCTGGTTCTGATAGGTTCGCCCTGGCGAACACCACCTTTATATAACCTACGTGCTGTACTTAAAGGTAAATCCTGTAAATTAGCATGGTGAATCTTGGTTGTTGCAGCAGCATTGACAGCAGCATTACGCTGGGAATCTTCAGACATGGGTGATTATATTTTTAGACTTATTTTTATTGTTCCCCATTTATTACTGCTGATAACACTCGTTTTTGCATGGATGCTACTCAAACGCCACTATAACGCATGCACAAAACATGGCTTGCGTCTCACCGTGAATCAAGTTCAATAAACTTTTAGTATAAGTAATCACACAAGGTTATAAATTTCAAACCTTTGTACCGTGAGGATTTCATGGTTATTTACTTAATACGTAAATTAATATACAAATATAGAGCCATTACTTAAAATTGGCTGGGTTTGGCTAGGATTGGCTAGGATTAGCCACACCTTTTTTACCAAAAAAGTATTTTTAGTTGATTTGTACTACTAACAAAGCCGAAATTTGGCTAGGTTTGGTTGGGATTGGCTAGGATTTCAAAAATGAGCAATTATACTTAACATTGTTTCAGTTGTTCAGTTCACATTATTAATTCACATTATTTTATTTGAGTGAACCAAAATTTTGATTTTTAGAGCTAACACGCAAAGATTACCCCAAATACAAACTACTACAATCACTAGGCTTTGCGTGTAGGTAGCGTGAAGTAGTAGCAACGCTGGCATGACCTAAACTTTGACTAACCAGATGGATAGGTGCGCCCCTATCTAAACTATGACTAGCGTGGCCATGTCGTAACCAGTGGGGACTAGGTGCGGGTAGTCCGATCCTCTTAGCAGCTTTTTTAACAATCTCCCAAACCATAGCACGGGTTAAAAAACCTTTACCCTGTCTACTTCTAAACACCGGATCAGCTTTACCAGCATCACCCCTTAACTGTTCCAATTCCTTATACAAGTTACTGGGAATAATCACCACACGGGTTTTACTACCCTTACCATATATAGTGGCTTGACCGTTCCCATCACCACGTTCTGACAAATCCCCCCAAGTTAAACCGCTTAACTCAGTAGCACGTAACCCGCAGTAGTAAAGCATTTTTAAAATTAGCTTATTCCGTTGGTTTGTTTCTGAGTGTATCAGTATAGTTATTTCCTGTTCAGTTAGTATCCGTTCTGTTAAAGCGTCTTTAGGTTTGGGAGTCTTCACCACCTTACCAACGTTGTAATGTGTAATCCCTAACTGGTGAGTAAAGGTAAGCAGTGACTTAACTATATTGATATAAGTTTTTCTAGTGTTATCGTTGGCAGATGGTAAGCTATCTACCCACTGCTGTAAATCATCTAAACTTACATTAACAAGTGGCTTATCTATCGCTGTTAAAAACTTCACAGCGATACGCTTGTAACTGTCCTGAGTAGATTGACTCTTACCATGTAGCCACATATTGAGTAATACATCAATAGATTTATCAGCATATTGGTTAACTTCAGTTGGTTGGGCAATAGTTAAAGCGTGCATCTTATTAGTACCTTTATACTATTTTAGTTAATTTTCACTTTGACATAAAGGAATTTATTTTAAATCTGCTGCCAATTGAAGATATTTTGGCGGGGGAACAGTTTACCGGAACATCGTTAATTTCCCAAGGTGTGGGCATGAAAATGGCTGAAAATCAAAAGGTAATAGAGGAGCGATTGGGATTAATTATATCTGAATCATCTCTAACAGATGAAAGATATATTATGCGTGAATTTAAAAAGATTTTGCTGGCGCTGGGTTGTGAGATTGAGAATAAGCAGATTAAAAGAAAAGTAACTTACTGGATACAAAATTCATAGCGAGGTCTTATTCGTTAAAAGCCAGTTTTCGAGGCAGATATTTACGAATAAATATTGGCTATAATGATGAAGGTAACATTTCAACTAATAACATGACTAATACCCTGTTATCTACATTCAAACTTCAACAGCAATTACTCTGTTTATCCCTACTTTTAGCAGAGAGAGAAGATGATGAGAAAAAAATAATTGTGATTCCATTCCAAGTAATATTATCAGCTACAAGAGGGTTGGAATTACATTCTAAGTTTGGTGGTGGAAGAAATATAACCATAGCAAAGATGCTGATAGGAAAAAGACCAGTATCTCTGGAACATATTAATCAAATAGTGGAGTTTTTTGAAACCCATGAAGAAGATAGAGAAGATCCAATGTGGGGTAACAAAGAATCTCCTTCTGTAGATTATATTCACTGGTGCTTGATGGGAGGAAGTTTGGCTTATAAATGGGCTGTTGATGTCAAACGTAGGATTAGAGAAGAGAGCAATATTAATAAATACATATTTGAGCTAGGAAAGCCACACCCAAAGCCAAAAACTCAGACTCTCTTAGAGAGAGTAGCTTATTCTTAAAAAACTGCAAATAGCCGCAGAAAGCTATTAGTTGGAAATAAAATTCTTGTTGTAGAATTTGCTTTTTTAGTGATGAATGCGGTGGAGAAGGGAAAGAGGCAAATTTTTAGTAACGTTGAACTAGAATCACAGCAAAAGCCTTGTATGGCAGGTATTTCGGGGATGAAAGGGGAAATCTTGCATAGCTATGCAAGATTTTAATTGCTTTTTCTACTAGGTCAAAAGCTGGAAACCCTTGTATACAAGGCTTTTCGCCATCTTACGTTAAAGCGTTCTGTGATTCGATTTCAACGTCATCTTTTTTGATGTATGAAGAATTTTACAATCAACTCACAGACCCAGAAGAACAAGAAAATTTACAAAATGCTGTTACTCGGTTTTTTGTTCCCGGTACGGGTGGTCCTGTAATCTTCCATAAACCAGCCTTGAATTTAGAAATTAAAGCTGCACTCCAGCACCTTAAAAGTATTCCCTTGGAATATGTAAATGAAGCAGAATCCATTGTCACAGTTGTCATGAAGGAGTTCGACATTTCTGCCACTCACCAAACTCGCATCCGCAACAGCATTCGTGCATGGTTAGCCTGGGGAAGAGAAGAAAAATACTTACCAAATCCTCTGTACATTGCTCCTTGGGGTGGGGATATAATTCCTTCATTTTCCACAACTCCCAATGCTAAGGAATCTGCATTAGATTACTATAATCGCTACTGTGAATATTTACGGTTAAACGATTCTGAAAATGACATCACTTCTTTGCAAAGCATAATTATTAAATATCTCGTGCCAGCTTATGGAGGTTCAAGTCCCAGTGGTAAAAGAGCGACTTCTGCTGAAATTGAAGCTGGAATTAATTATCTGCAAGAAATATCTATCGAGGAGCTAAAGGATGCTCTGAAATTAATTGAGGCACAGTTTGAACTTTTAGGTGTAACTAAGCGCAAATGCTATATTCCACGTTCTAGAATTAGGAATTGGTTAAATTGGCATCAATCTCAAGGAGATTTTGGTTTTTTACCTCAACAGACTTTGCCTGAATTTAATACTTTTTATACCAATGGCATCCGGCAAAAACAGCCTAAGCCGGGAAAGAAATTACATGATAACCGGTGTCCTATCCATAAGTTGTGTGCTAAGAGATTTCCAGATGATTATCTTAATCCGCACTTAGAACAGGAAATAAAAGATTACAAAGCATGGCGGTTAGCTAATGATATTAGACCAGGTTCTATAGCCACTGAGGAAGAACAAATTCTCCAAGTTCTGGGTTGGCTTCACCGTTATGAGGGCATACCTTTAGAGCAGTTATCTTTTGAGTGCTTGATTAGTAAATCTCAGTTAATTTTTCGGCTTAACGACTATCCTGATGATTGGGATGATTGGAATGTTTGGGGAAAATTCTTATTTGAAAAAGAAAAAGGGACTCAATCGGCACGGGATCAAGCAAAATCTGATATGGACAGGATAAAACGCTATTTATCTTTTTTGAATGGGCATCCAAATTCACAAAAGAAGCGTGTATCTTTGCTCATAGCTATGGGCAAATTCATCTATCGAGATTTAATTGGTAGCGATGACTGCCCTCGTGAACGGGATATTCCTATAATTCAACGCTTGTTAAATCTTCAAGTTGAGCTTGGGAAGAAAGCAAAAAGTGTTGCTAATACTGTTAGTTATCATGAAACTTCTGTATCTTGGGAAGAAGCTATTAAGGCAATGGAAAAGCAACGCCGTCGTGCAGAACAGGTGATTCTCTATTTCAAGCGAAATAGTCGTAAAGGCTACTCTGAAAAACAACGTCCAGAGACGGCTATTGCCAAGGAGTTACAAAAGTTCTTGAGTCTGGCTTTTTGTCTGCTTGTTCCATCCCGTTCCCGCACTTTTTATGATTTACGCATTGGTGAAACTTTTAAAGAGGGGATTCTCTCTGAAAATAAGTTTTTTGGAGTGGCAGATTTAAAAGAAAAAGGAGTGTGGGAAAAGGTCAAAAATCAGGTAGCTTTTTATATCCATCATGAAGCGGAAGATTACAAAACCGGTAAGGCAATTGCTCCAGTTTTATTGAATAATGGTGGTTGGTGGGTAGAATTGCCTAATATAGAGTTTAAAAATAATCTGTGTTTGTATGATTATGTGCGGCGGTGGTTGGAATGGGGGAGAGGTGTTAAAGGGGCAGTAGAGCATAATTTCTTCTTCCGCCGCACCAACAGCACTAAGCCTTTAGATGACGGGGCTTGGGGGTCACGCATTAAAACAATGTTTAATAGTTCGACAGAAGTTAAAGTTTCTCCTGCCAGTATTCGCAAGATGTTCGCTAGTCAATTTCCTGAACATATAGAGAGTGCTGCTTTGCTATTGCAGCATTCTGAACAGATGCACAATACTAACTACGATATGCCATAACAAAAAAGCATCATTATTACCAATATCTAAACCATGATTCAAGCTAATCAACATTTTATGAACGAAGTTTTAAATTCTTTGGCAGATAAAGATTTCGAGGAAGATTTCGAGGAAGATTTCGAGGAAGATTTTGATGAAGAGCTTGAGGAAGAGGAATTTCAATTAATATCTGCACTCAAGTCAGGTAAGAAAGTTAAGGAGACGGAGGTTACACCACTATCTATGTCAACTCAAAATCAGAAAGTTGAAGGAAATAAAGTTCAACCAATATCCAAATCAAAACAAGGTAAAGAAGTTGAAAAGGCAGAGGTTACACCACTATCTATATCAACTCAAAATCAGAAAGTTGAAGGAAATAAAGTTCAACCAATATCCAAATCAAAACGACGTAAAAAATCCGCTGACTCAGATGCTATACAACTAACTTTAGATTTTATTTAGTAGGGTTTTTTGGTGTTCTTGCCAGTGCTACCAAGTCCTCAGATGGAAAGCATCACGCTAGTTTTAAACTTTGGTAGCTACCTAGTTATCAAAATCAATGGGTTTACCGTTAAAATGTTGGCAAATTTTCTCAGGTCGCAACCAATCAGGTAATGTAACTGAGTGTTGTTCTAATTCATTACCATCCTGATCTACTAACCCTTCTAAGATGCCTTTAAAAAGTGGTTTGGCTTGTGGTGTGGTTTTTAAATTTAATCTGTATGTTTGGGTCTTGATTGGTTCTGAAATACCACTACATCCACCTAAACAATCTTGAGTTAAGTTATGGCTGATTAAAATACAGTGTTCGTTCCGCTTTCTTGGTGTAGCAATTACGAATGGCACTATATTAGCAGCGTTATCAAATTTACCTTTGGCATTGGTCAATTCATCCCAAATAGATACAATAGGTTTATCTTTCAGGGTTCTATGCTTGGAGCGTTCAATAGCTGCTATGTAGCCATCATTGTAAGATTCCCAATCAATTCCTTGTCCATAAATATTGGGTTGTAATGGTACTAGAAATTTCCAAGCATCATTTTTATTCTGGTCGTAGTCAATATCTGCTATTGATTCGATTTTGGCATCTATCAGGTAATGTTTCAGGAGTGCGATAGAAGCTGCTGTATAGCTTTTATAACTGCCAGCTTTACCATGAATGATAATGGGGGTGAATGATTCTACTAGATACCATAACCAACTGTTTTCATGAGATTTGAGTGCATTGATTAATGATTGTTTTAGTTGTTCATTGGGTGTAATTTTGGTAGTATCTTCTGTTTTTGAATTGCCAGATAGTTTGTCTAATTTCCTTTGTATTTCTGCTGTTTCTAATTCGTTTTTAGCTGTTTCCTTGTCTAATTCACTAACCTGTAATTGGTGTGATTTTATAGATAAAGTGCCTTGTAATTGTCCATTAAGGTGGTCTAGCTGTAGTTCCCCTTCTGACTTCATAGCCTGTATGGTTTCTTGAGTTTGTCTAGCTATGGCTTGTTTGGTAATTTCCGCTTGGTTGTTCTTAGTAAATCCAAATATTTCTAGATGTGTTTGTTCTAGTAAATCATTCTCAAGTGCCTTGATTTTGAGCAGCTTGAATTGACTATGAACTGCTTTTTCTTGATGGTTGGTAAGTGCTTTGCTTACTCCATAGGCTGCAAGCAATAACCCACTGGAGAAGATGCCAACATATACTGCTTTATCATCTTCCTTGGGAAGAATTTTAATTATTTTGATGTGTTGATCAAAGAGTTGGTTTCTCCGTTCCCTATCCACCAAGAAACTTACACCCCTTTTAATATCAGCACCTCTGCAACTACTAGATTTATTACAATACAAAGTCTCCTGATACTTAATAGAGTCATTAAACAGTGGAATAGATAAACTAAATCCTCCTACTAATAAAACACCTACTAAAGTAGTGATAGACTTACGTTGTTTAGCTAACTTGATGTTGAATTGATTAATTTCTTGCATACTTTTTTGTAAAAAATGTCTTGACGTATTGCTTACTTACCTGTTAATATCTTGTGAACGATGTATACAACATCATTTTTCTGCAACCATTCGAGTAAGTCGTTAACGCTGAGAACAACATCAATAAAACCAGTGGCTAGGTAATGAATGAATATCAAGGTAGCTAAACTGGATACAAATAACTGAAGACATCCAATCTTTTTAGGTTTGAATCTAAATGTCATTATTGTTATCTCCGGTAGTTTGAAACTTTTTAAAAATACCTATTAATAGCAGTGAAGCAATTATGATTAAGATGCTTGCACCCATAGAGGGTAGTTGAAAAGATAACCCTTCACTGCTTTTTATTTCTTGGTATGTTTGGTTAATTTGGGTGTATGTGTTAGTAATTTCTTTGGTAATTCGTGCGGTGCTATTCCAGGAAACAGTAAAACCTATAGCAAGTTTTATTATCCCTACTAACGGTTTTTGACCTAGTGAAAATTCCCAACTTTCACTACTAATTGAAAAGTTGAAACTATCACCAAAATCAATTAATCCTGGTAAGCAGGAGACACAAAAACTAGCTAACTGAATAATACTTAAAGTTACTTGGAGGTCAAATAACAACCAAGATAGGGAACAGCTTGAAAACTGACAAGCTATAAATAATAACCCGCTGTCTATACTTTTTCTAGCTTGAATATCAGCATAAAGTTTACTTTCAATATGACTTAAATATCGGACTGTTTCTTGATTAATTTCTGGAGATTCTTCACTATCTAGAATTGAATCTAGCTCCGGTGGTGTTTGAGGTGCTAACATAGTATTTAGAATGTAAAATTGACCTGATATTTTCCCCCAACCATTACCTGTGTTGGGGGATTACAATTAGAAACCTAAAGCTGTTTTTAGTTCAATTAATTTAGCTTTGAACCCTCCGTTATATTTCTTTTCTGGAATCAGGTCATATCTAGCGTTATCACCACTAGCCAAAGCTTCATTCATTAGCTTATTTTGGCGTTGTTCATCAGCAGAAATTTGTTTAACTTCAGGTCTATTCGACTGTTCTAATAATGCAATTTGTTGGTCTACTGCTGTGAAATGTGCATCTAAGTAACCTTTCATTTGCCCGTAGTTAAGCTGATATTCATGTCTCACATTCTCAGCATTTTTATCAAACACAAATTGCTGTGCTAATTCCTTCCGTTCATGGATATATCTTGTGTTAGATAGGGTAGTTTTACCAACTACTTTATCAATTGCAATTCCAGATTTACCAGCTTGAGTAAGGATATCAGCAATGGCTTGGTTATAAGCCTGACTTCCTTCCATTATTTCTTTATATGCCTGGGCAATTTTGGGCGCAAATTCAGCGGCATATCTACCTTGGCGCGCTAATTCTCCTATTTTTTGAGCAGTGGCAATATCTCCAGACATTATTTTGTCAAAGTCGGCTAAAGATACTCCAAACTTTGAAGATAATGCTTGTCCTAATCGTTGTCCTCTTCTACTGACATGATTTTTTAGCTGAACTGAGTTCTGAATTTTGGTAGGTTGGTTAGTCATGGGTTTACCTCTAGGTAAATATTAGGGTCAGTAAAATATCTGTGAGTGGGTTTAGTTATCCGGTGGTTGAAGCGTAGGTTATCGAAGATGATTAGACCGGATAATAGGGTGATTGTTAGCAAAATTAGAACAGGATTAAACCTGATTCTTAAAGTTTTATCCTGCTTTGATAGATGGGATAGTAAAGGCTGTGAGGCACTTCTGGACGTTACTTTTAAATTGCTTGTTGGCCTCCTGAATATCGTTGTTTATACTGCTCAATCCATCGGATAGTAGTTGGGAATTTTCATTATTTTTCTCACTTACTACTTCCCTAACTTCGGTAATCAGGTTGTTGATTTTCTGTTGACTAACCATAGCTTTGTGTTCTACAAATGCTATGATTGCTGCTTTGATAGCGTCTATGTCTTGTTCTAGTGTGTCGGTAGAATCGTTGATATTTTCAGCTATTAAAGATATCTCGGAAGTGTCTAAAGCAATGCCCATATTCTGAGCAGTGCTGTTAACTAATTCATTTTTGGTGGTGGTTGCTAGTTCTGAAGATTGGGGTGTGGGTATTTCCTCGTTCTCTGTTTTTGGAGTAAATAAGGCAGGATGGGTATAAAATTCTGACAATTCTTCAATAGTGGATGGAGAATTTATGTTATCTTCACCTATTAGTATTTCCTCATAATTGTTGTTCGTTAAAGTCTCTTGGATTGCAGCTTCATTGGTTGTCATTGGTTCTACATCCTCCTGAATTACTGTTAGTTTGGTAGCTGTACTCATGAAGTAATCAGTAGTTTGGTTAGTTTCCTGCTTTGTAATCTTGTTAACATTGCTTACAGTATTTTCTAGATGAGTTCTAATGTCTTTTAATTCGACTTTTAACCCTTTACGAGATAGACGTGATTGCACTCTTTTGGCAACTATGGTTAACATTATTTATGCTCCTATTTTGGATATTTGAGAAGATTGGACTTTTGATTTATAGATAAGTGCTACCGCACAGATAGGAATTAGCACTTGTTTGGCATAAAAAGATTTAGCTTTAAATCCCCCGGCTGTTTTAAACCATCGGGATATCGTGCCTTTGTTGGGTATAATTCCTAACTTATTCAGTAGGTTTATGAACTGTTCACCAGTGCAACCGTCACCAATTGATGATTCAATTCTTGATATTTGACCTTTTATTTTGTGGTACTGGGAAAAGTATCTTGGTGAGGTTTTACGCAGTGCTATGAACAGTTCAAACCCATCTTTGGTAAGGGGTAATTCTGCTACTTTCATAGCTTTTTTAGTTCGCCACCAGTGAACATCATGCACCCTTGCACCTATCAAGGTTTCGTATATCGTGCGCTCCTGTTCCATAGTTTGATTTGTTGCGTTATGCGTTATCTGTATTATGCAAAGTTGCAGTGCGTGTAATTCACATCCTAAATATCTGTATTACGCATATTGCGTATTTGTATTAAGCATCCTGCATTTTAGGAGTGCATCTAATCGCACGGTAAGCATTTTTGCGATATCTGTATTACCAAGATTTATGCTTATTTCCTTCACTATCCGGTCATTGCTTGACTTTTGGGGATGCAGTGGGATTGCAACTTTCTTGGCTATAGTGCTATCATAACGCACAATAGCAAAAGTGAACAAGTGCATTAAAAATTTTTTCAGGTTCATAGGAGGTAATACTAAAATGAACTAAATTAACTAATGAACAAGTATTTTTAGATGGAAAAATCTGTATTTGTACGAGGTCGAGTATCTGAAGCAGTGCGAGCAAGATTTAAAGCAGCTTGCGCTCTACAAAATAGAACTATGGATAGTGTGATGGAAGAATTGATACTTAAATGGTTAAAAGAACAGGAAACACAGCCAAAATCTAATCCTGACTCTTAATTAACCGATTTGCGATCGCTCCTAATATGGAATCCAACAGCTGAATCTGATTAATTAATCAACTTACGCTCCTATATGGAGTGCGACAGCTGAATCTAATTAATCGCCTCCGCCTCTATTTCTATATGGAGAGCAATCACAAAATTTACCAAACAAAATACTAAAAACTAAAATTTTTTCTAGGTACTACAAAATGGATAATTCGCGTAACTCATGCCCAGACTGACTTGTAAGCGGTTTAAGTATAACGTTGTATTTTTTATATAACGTTGTCAAAAGTGCTAGTACAAGGATACGTTAGAATTTAGACAAAAAAAATTGTGAGGTCCCCCAGACAGTTGAGTAAGGTGAGTGCAAATCACCTTCTGTACAGAGAATCAACCCACAAAAACAAAATTAATGTAAAAAAATTTGTTAACTATTATTTTAGTTGACTTTGTGGATTTTCTGCAACTGGTTGGGACTCCGAAAAACAAAAAAAGGAGCAACTACCAATGAAAACCCAATTCACAACCGTATTACACAATTCCGCTCAAGTTAATCAAAAAGACAGCCCTACCCAATCCCCCACCAAACCTGCTTTTACTAGCTTCCAAGACTTTAAGCAATTTATCGAAAATAACTTCATTAATGGCAGTGGCATACATCCAGACTTATTTAATGCTGCTGTAGAGTTTCATCAAGATGTGGAATGGGGTCCAGGTATGGATGCTAGAACCCCCATCCATGAGGAACTAGGCTGGGACTTTACCCGCTTTGGGCATCAATGTAAAGAGCCGATTTATGCTGCATTCCTGAGAAATGAGGATGGCAGTTTATGGCAAGCCGTTGTTAGCATCCCCAATGGCGATAAACCCTACTCTTATTTAGCACCCAAGGGCAATGGTGACAGGGCATTCTTCCCCCCTATTCCCCCGTCAATTCGAGAAGAAATTAACAAGAATCTAAAACTAGATATTCCTCTAGATGGTAGTTTTTGGGATTATGTAAAATCTTCCCCCAAAATTAAAAAAATTATCACTACTGAAGGTGGTAAAAAATCATTATCTGCTTTATCTGCGGGTTTAATCGCCATCGCTTTGTATGGGAATAGTAGCGGTAAACCCAAAGATAAGAACGTCTTAATTGATGATTTAATGCCGTTTGTAGGCAGTCACCATCTATTCTTGATAGGGTTTGACCAAGATGCAAAACTAGCCACAATCGAAAATACTAAAAAGCACGCCATAGCATTACAAAACCGAATCATAGTTAATGGTAGTGCGGCGGGTATTTTGGATTGGGATAACTCACTCGGTAAAGGACTTGATGATTTATTAGTAAATCGTGGTAGTGAATTTTTAAATCAGTTAGTTGCTGAAACTGAATTACACACAACCATTGAATATCATAACCGTGAGGGAGGTTTTCACTCGGTGGCATTTAAGAACTTATACGGTAAATATCCTCATATATCTTTTGACGGGAAGATTTACCGATGGAATGAGAACCACTATGAAGAATTAGACGCGGATCTAGAAAAATTAAGGATTCTTAAATACTGTAGCAAAGTTCAGATGAAAACCAAGAAAGGAGAAATTAGTTTTCCTTTTGATACTCCCCAAGCTATGGAGAATGTTTATAAATATGCCTGTTCTCGGTTTGCAATTGGCAAACATTTGTTAACCAAAAATAGTATCAACTGCACCAATGGAGTGCTTACATTTACATGGGAAGGGAAGGAATTAAAAATAAATTTTGAAACACACAGCCCATATAAACATTACTTCACAGATCGGCCAATCATTGCTTATAACCCAACTGCTGATACTCAATATGCAGATCAGCTTCTCAGTTGTTTGGATGCACCCCAAAGAGACATCCTCATCAAAACATTGGGAGCTTCTTTAGATGTTGAGACGGTGCGGAAATATCAGGGGAGAAACTTAAAAATACTGTTTGCAATTGGGCAGGGTAGCAATGGTAAAGACTCAATTAACAAAGTAGTTAGTCTCATCTATCAAGGGAAGGGAATGACAAGCTACTCCCTGGAAGATTTCATGGACTATGACCGGGGGAATAAGTCGGCGATCGCTGGGCTGATCAACTCACGGGTAAACTGGGCATCTGAATCAGCCAGGACCACAAGAATAGACAACTCAGTTAGTCTAAAATGTCTTGCTACTGGAAATAAATTAATATCTCGATATCTTTATAAGGACGGGTTGGAATATTACCCCAACTGCATTGGGATATTTAACTTAAACGAGCTTCCCAACATTTACGCAACTGGAGACGCTGCCAAATCCAGATACAGCTTTTTACATTTTGTTAAAACCTATGTTAGCAATCCTACCAAAGCTAACGAATTGAAAGCAGATCCCCGCTTTCATGATGATACCGACTGGGTAATCAAGGAAGTTGCACCAGCATTTTTAAACTACATGATCGACGGGTTGCAACGGATGGTTAAGGAAGGAATTGACCACAGCTGTAACTCTCAAATCTTACAGAATATCCAGAATAGCAATAACCACCTATTCGAGTTCTGTCAGGAAATGAATGTTAACTACCAAGAGGGTGCAACGATTAAGTCAAAAGATTTAATGGCACTGCTCAAACAGTTTTACATTGATAATGACATTTTGCAGATAGACGATAGTGGCAGGGAAATTTACAGCGAACCGGTTAAACCATCAGACAAGTACATCAAGTCCACCAATCAACTTAACCCAAGAATTTTGGAGATATTCCCCAAGGCAGAAATTATCAAGGAATATGATCCAGTATCTAAGCGCCAAGTGCCAGTGTTTAAAAATATCTCAGTAGGTGTGGTAGAAGCTGCGGAAAATAGTACAAACATACCCGCACCACCCGCACCACCCCCGCACCACTACCCGCACCCCGAAACAACGATATATCAAGAAACCCGCACCACCCGCACCACTTTTGAAAAACTTTCAGAATTGGAAGAAATAGAAGATCAACCAAGCATAAATACTCACCCAG
>NZ_LZQD01000014.1 GCF_001858025.1 Trichormus sp. NMC-1
TTCGGGTTGTTCAACTACCAATAATCTTTTAGAGGGTGTTTGAAAAGTTTTTAGTAGTCAAAATTTAGGCGAGTCGCCTAACCATAATACGGATCATAGCAAGATAGATAAAAGTCTCAGAAGTTGCGGGTAATAACTCATAATCTCGGACTAGTCGCCGACACCCCATCAGCCACCCAAAAGTGCGTTCCACGACCCAACGCTTTTTGAGCAAGACAAAGCCTTTGGTTTGTTCTGGTCGTAGAACTACTTGGACAATCCAACGACAAAAATTCATCACCCATTGCATGAAGGGTTGGCCGTCGAAACCACCATCTACCCAAATAGTCATTACTTTTCTCTCAAGAATTTGGTGAGATGGGACGGGGGGTAGGGGCGATCGCATCTTTTAGCTTCCCACTCCTCCACACCCTGACCTTTTACATCAAGGCAGAATGGCACTAGGGATAGTTCCCGAATCAGTCCTCCAACAGCGAGTTGTTTGACTACCAATGGTCTTTCTATTAACATCTGCTTCATTGCCTGATGTAGCAAGCCCTATCTATTTGATAATAATCGCATTTAAGCGTAGTTTTAATCATTTTTACAGTATATTTTCGTTGCTAAATAAATAAACAATGCTATATAAATTAAGCATAAATACGGTGACAATGGCGAGTTAGTCTAATTCTGTCTCTTCGTGTCAAGTAAACACTAAACCCCTAAACCTACCAAATGTAGCGGTTTTGAATTCCTTAATATTCCGACGCAGATAAACTATAGGGGTGCATTATTCAGTGAATATACTGCTTTGCCGCTTCATCAACATTTCATATTGCATCTGGGGTTTCTTAGAGGAAACTCAGTCCTGTATTGAAAAACTCTGCGGCGTTTAGTGTGGCTTTCGTATTTTATCTAAAAATAAGGCGCTGTTTTGACCTAGTGTAGCGATCGCAGGTATTCATGTTTCAGTAGTTTCAGTCCCCTTGCGGGGATTAGTTATGTGGAAACTTATCGTCTGATGAGGCTTCTGATATTAGAAGAAAGAGTTTCAGTCCCCTTGCGGGGATTAGTTATGTGGAAACCGGATTTTCGATAGCAACGTCCACCAATGCCCATCAAGGAGTTTCAGTCCCCTTGCGGGGATTAGTTATGTGGAAACAAAATATAGGCACGGCTTATTGTTCAGCACATCCAGTTTCAGTCCCCTTGCGGGGATTAGTTATGTGGAAACTTGAGTTCGAGTACCAAATCAGGGGGTGGTGCAAGTTTCAGTCCCCTTGCGGGGATTAGTTATGTGGAAACTAGAACAGATCAAAAGAGTAAAAGATTATGTTAAGTATTGGGTTTCAGTCCCCTTGCGGGGATTAGTTATGTGGAAACAGCGACCTTTATTTTGCTCCCACTGATGAGGGGTTAAGTTTCAGTCCCCTTGCGGGGATTAGTTATGTGGAAACTATTGTAAATCGCAATTTGTCCAGATGTTAGCGTTGGTGAGTTTCAGTCCCCTTGCGGGGATTAGTTATGTGGAAACGATTATTTGGTGTCAGGCAGAATAGTCTCTTGTGGATGCGTTTCAGTCCCCTTGCGGGGATTAGTTATGTGGAAACGAGAGACATTTTGTACATCAGCGATAATTCTGGCATATTGTTTCAGTCCCCTTGCGGGGATTAGTTATGTGGAAACATACAACTACAATTTCAGTCCAGAAATCCGACTGGATGTTTCAGTCCCCTTGCGGGGATTAGTTATGTGGAAACTGCCCGGAGCTAGTCGGGTGATGGAAACCTATCGGTGGACTGTTTCAGTCCCCTTGCGGGGATTAGTTATGTGGAAACCATTAATGTTTGACGAAGGCAGCGTGGGAGGATTGGTTTCAGTCCCCTTGCGGGGATTAGTTATGTGGAAACACACTCTATCAGAATCCATATTCTACGACACCAAAAGAGGTTTCAGTCCCCTTGCGGGGATTAGTTATGTGGAAACGACTATCCGACCGTATAAAGCGGTTCGGTTTACCGGTTTCAGTCCCCTTGCGGGGATTAGTTATGTGGAAACCTAACGATAAAAACCAAACCATAGTGACGATTAATGTTTCAGTCCCCTTGCGGGGATTAGTTATGTGGAAACTCTTCACCCAACAAAGATTTAGCCGCTTCGAGTAATTGTTTCAGTCCCCTTGCGGGGATTAGTTATGTGGAAACATTATTTGGTATCAGGCAGAATAGTCTCTTGTGGATGCGTTTCAGTCCCCTTGCGGGGATTAGTTATGTGGAAACTATTGTGAACAATGCCAAACGCAAGGCTCTGTCGAGAAGGGTTTCAGTCCCCTTGCGGGGATTAGTTATGTGGAAACTCCTGGAGTCCTTTCATTAGATAGCGAGAGTGAATCTTGTTTCAGTCCCCTTGCGGGGATTAGTTATGTGGAAACTCAGGATTAACTTTCGCTGTTGACAGTCTTGAATCCCCTTTACCGTTTCAGTCCCCTTGCGGGGATTAGTTATGTGGAAACCTAGATAGCCCAACTTCACATTCAAAATACTCAAAGTTTCAGTCCCCTTGCGGGGATTAGTTATGTGGAAACTTGTAGTTTCTCAAAAAATCTACTGTGCAAGGAAGTTTCAGTCCCCTTGCGGGGATTAGTTATGTGGAAACGGGAGCAATATGATCACAAGACGGGTTGACGGAACAACTACAGTTTCAGTCCCCTTGCGGGGATTAGTTATGTGGAAACAAACCATAGTGACGATTAATAACCTTGGGATTTATGTTTCAGTCCCCTTGCGGGGATTAGTTATGTGGAAACGTTGGTGTCCGTGCCAAATATCGGTTGTTAGAAGATGAGTTTCAGTCCCCTTGCGGGGATTAGTTATGTGGAAACCATCCTGGAGAAAACGTTCAATTGTCTGATGGCTATGTTTCAGTCCCCTTGCGGGGATTAGTTATGTGGAAACAAGTTATCCATCCCCATCCCATCTATAAACTTAAGTTTCAGTCCCCTTGCGGGGATTAGTTATGTGGAAACGCGGTTGCCTTGAATTCTCCGTCATTTACCTTTTCCGTTTCAGTCCCCTTGCGGGGATTAGTTATGTGGAAACCCACACAGGACTTTGCTTTACTTCCTAAATGGAAGAATGCGTTTCAGTCCCCTTGCGGGGATTAGTTATGTGGAAACCTGATTTTAGTAAGTGGCTGAAACACACCACTGCATTAACGTTTCAGTCCCCTTGCGGGGATTAGTTATGTGGAAACACAGAACCGTCAAGAAAACGCTTTGTTCAGCGTTGATGATCGGTTTCAGTCCCCTTGCGGGGATTAGTTATGTGGAAACTTTCCTTTTTACGATGCAAATTACCGCGAGGATATTGTTTCAGTCCCCTTGCGGGGATTAGTTATGTGGAAACACAAGCAATTGCATTTACCGCAGGTACGTATAATTCGACGTTTCAGTCCCCTTGCGGGGATTAGTTATGTGGAAACAAATCCTGGTATTAATGTAGAAGTAATTAATGATATTAATGTTTCAGTCCCCTTGCGGGGATTAGTTATGTGGAAACAGTCCTCGTACATTTATGTGGACTAAGAAGTTATGTTTCAGTCCCCTTGCGGGGATTAGTTATGTGGAAACACAACTCAAACATTTAATTGCTGGGATAAAGATCAATGTTTCAGTCCCCTTGCGGGGATTAGTTATGTGGAAACAACTAACCACAATGTGAACCAAATAGTTAAGTTAGTTGTTTCAGTCCCCTTGCGGGGATTAGTTATGTGGAAACCATTTGATAGATGTTGTTAGTTAATTAATACCAAGGAATGTTTCAGTCCCCTTGCGGGGATTAGTTATGTGGAAACAGATATCTAGCAACAAAGTCAACTAAAGTCTCGTGTTTCAGTCCCCTTGCGGGGATTAGTTATGTGGAAACCATCTAGGGTATTAAATGCTGATATACCAGACATTTACAAGTTTCAGTCCCCTTGCGGGGATTAGTTATGTGGAAACTTTGATAGGTTTTGGAATTGTCGGTAATGAGTTGCTTGATGTTTCAGTCCCCTTGCGGGGATTAGTTATGTGGAAACATTAATTACACCAGCATCCGACAAGCTGACGACTATAGTTTCAGTCCCCTTGCGGGGATTAGTTATGTGGAAACCATAAAAAAGTGTAGTTTGTCCAGTTGGTTCAGTTTGGGGTTTCAGTCCCCTTGCGGGGATTAGTTATGTGGAAACGTCTAATCGATAATTCTGCAACTGATTTTCAGATATGTTTCAGTCCCCTTGCGGGGATTAGTTATGTGGAAACATTACATATTAGTAATTGCGCCATATAGTTATAGGAGTTTCAGTCCCCTTGCGGGGATTAGTTATGTGGAAACCGGCGGCTATTTTCTTGGGACTTTCCCGACTGCTTGTTTCAGTCCCCTTGCGGGGATTAGTTATGTGGAAACTTTTAATTTAAAGGTTAGCTTCCCCAAGATGCTGGTTTGGTTTCAGTCCCCTTGCGGGGATTAGTTATGTGGAAACCTCAGGGGGTGTGTCAGGGGTGTAGCAGCTAGAATCCAGTGATGTTTCAGTCCCCTTGCGGGGATTAGTTATGTGGAAACCCCGCCATCTGAAACATAGTCTGGGGGCGGAATCTAGAGACGATTTTGGCGGACCTCTTAAAAAACCTCATTTCAGGCTTCGGGTTAACTGCCAACTGAAACTAATGAAACGCTGAAAGTATTTAGTTGTCAAGGTTCTGGCGATTTGGCGAATCTCCAGGGTTTTTGACCCCGCTCTAGGTCTGCCAAAATTAAGCTGATGTATTCATCATATAATTATTGCTTGTTCTTGTCTAGGGATTTCCGAACCATAGGTGATAGTTCTTTTCACACTACCAGCATCTAGTACATACATCCTAATAGAATCCTCATCAGGCTTAATCAGCTTTTCTATCTTTGTTTGTAGTGTAGCAAACTGTACCGCACTCAAGAAACATTCAAACACACTATATTGAGTCCACTTACCATAACCACTAAGCATTTTATGTAAGCGAGTACGCCGCTTATTTGCAGCTTTATTATCAGGTAAGTCGTAAATAATCAGATAAAAAAGTGTAGTCATCTTAGTGATAAAGGTTTGTAGGGAATACCTTCTTGTAAATGACGACTCAGCAACCGTGCTTGTAATTCTATCGCTCGTCGGTAGGTGCAACGATAATCAAACACAGGATGTTTAAACTCATCATTCATTTTTTTGTCAAAAGCTTGCAAAAATGTTTTTCTCGCATTGTCCTTCAACCGATAAGCACCCAAACTTTCGTGAAAATCTTCGGGTTTAATTTCGTGTTTATGCAATAACGACAGCACCAAATTATCAGCAATTAAAGCCCGAAACTCTTCCATTAAATCCAAGACCATTGCCGGTTGACCATGATGAACTTCATGCAAATAACCGATATAGGGATCTAAACCAGCAATATGTACACCAGCCATGACTTGACCTTGCAATAAAGCATAAGCAAAACTGAGTAAAGAATTTACAGGATCAGTTGGTGGACGACGATTTCTGCCATTAAAAGTCCATTGTTTACCTACCATACGCTGCCAACAAGCAAAATATTCCCTAGCAGCTAAACCCTCAACACCCCGCACTTGGTCTAGAGTTTGTTGAGTTTTTACTAAGTTTTTACGTTCTTTGAGAGGATTATCTTTTTCATTATGTCGGTACAAAACATTATACTGATTATGAATTTTGGCGCTAACAATTGCCTTCACTAATTCCAAACGACGCACAGAATCGTGATAAACTTCATACTGTGCTAATCTCAGTTGACCATTACGAGAAGACTTAGGTAAAGCCGAACCTAAATACTTACCAAAACTAGAAAGATAATGCACTGGCATTCCTAATTCTAAAGCATAAACAAAAGCATCGCCGGTGACTTGGGGATTACCCATTAAAATAACTTCGTTTACAGTTTGAGCAGCAACTTTTTGTTTTTTCCAAGAACCATCTTCCTGTCTCAAAGCAACTTGAAAAGCTTCATAATCTTTGCTTAAAACAGCATCAGGTTGAATAACATAAAGAGTAGTCATAGTTTAATAATCCTGACTTCGTAATTGTTTGACTTCAAAGGGTAGACAAATTCCTTGCAAACTACATGATTGACATTTTTTAGGATGATCAATAGGTGCTGGCATTTTATTTTGACTTGCAACATGAGCGAGTGCTATAGCTTGTTCTGTCATTTGCCTTAATTGCGGTGTAAATGCCACAGTTTGTCTTCTACGATTGGCATGATAAAATATTTCACCATAGGTAATCGTGCGACCTGTGCGTTCTTCTAAACATAAAGCCGCTGCACAAACTTGAAAATGGTCATTTAGGTGTTGTGCCATCTTGCCTTTCTTGTATTCCACAGGCACAAGTTGACCATCGTATTCTTCTACAGCATCAATGATACCGGAAACTTTGAGACGTTCTGACCATACCCATTGTTGTTGATGAATCAGCGTTTCACCTTCCTGAAAAGTGCCTTCTTCATTGATATTGCGGTGGACATGACGACCTAAAATAATATGTTCATTGTCTTCCATTTCACCTAACACATATTCGAGGTAAAATCGACGTGGACAATATTCCCAAGCATTCAAATAAGCTAGAGGTAAATAATCTTCATTCATTGGTAATTGGTAATTGGTAGATGCGTCAGATTTTAGGGTTAAGTATTCAAGCAACAATTTTTGATTTTGACACGCTTCACAATCTTCATTTTTAATTTTTAATTCTTAATTTTGAATTGACTTGACCCATACCCATAGCTGTTTTACGTCCGACACCAGAAAAGACAGCAAAGTTAGCTAAAATAGTGGCAATTCTGGCTTGTTCGGGGTCTAAAAACCGATATTTAACCCAGCCAACAGTACCAATTTCTGCACCAGCTTCCATCTTTAAAGCATGGGTTTTTAGTTCAAAAGCAGAAACTACACCTTGCCATTCAACTTGAGGAAATTGCAGTTCTACTGGTGCAAATTTGTTCCAACGACGTAATAAACTATTGAAAACTAACTCTGGCAGTGGAAAAGGTTGAATATTTTGATTCTGTTTGAAACTGGTGGGGGAGAGAAACTGTAATTCAATTGTGTTTTGTGATGGTATCTCTGCCAATTTTTCAAAACTGCTACATTGAGAAATGTTTATCCACTTATCTAATCGACAAGAAACTCCAGCTAAAGTAATTTCACCACCCAAATTACTACTTAATCCCCAAAGCAGCGGTGCTAAAAGTTCTGGTTTTAACAGTGTAATTCTCAACTGCATTTTTTGCCGTGAACTGTATTGCATTGAAACAGTCATTGGCAAGCTATTCTGTTGATGCAAATTCTCTGCTAGAATAGGATTAGTATTAGCAAACCATTTAAAACATTGAGCATGAATAGCCCTTCCTAATGTTGCTGGTAATGGTGCGGTAGTAGAAATTGAAATTAGAATTACATGAAGGGCGTTTGAATCGACTTCAACACCTGTTAATTGATATGGCTTGCTTTGCCACTCTAGGATATTTTTTTGTCCAATAATGCGCTGACAAATGGATTCCATTAGTTGTGGATATAATCCAGACTCTGGCAGTACAGGCATGATTTTGGTAATACCATCAGCAATGTGTAAAGGAATCAAAACAGGTATAGGTTGAGTGTCTGATAACCAAGATTCTAAAGTAACAGAATTGATTAATTTTACATCTTGTTTCAAGATTAAACTCATGCCAGCAAAGGTAGTTTCAATATCTTTGATAAATGTCATAACGGGCGCTGGTAGCAATGAGTTTTAATGGTAAAAGACCTGATTTAATCACTCGGTCTTTATCGAGTTGAGCTTTATCAGTGGAAAAAGGATTGATGCGATTAAAGGTAGTCTTTTCACCTAAATCATCCATTGGTTGGATTGTAAAACCAGTAGCAGGATTTGGTTGAAATAATGGTTCTGAAGTTTCTTGCTTGAAATCAGGTAAATATTGAAAAAAACAACTGCGTTTACCAAAATAATTAATTTGAGCAAATAACTGTTCTAGTTCTGATAAATGCTTTCCCGCACTACAACAAATTTGCAGATGTCCTTGTAAATATACCCATTCTCGAAATACAAAACCATCTTGCATAGGGATAGTTGGACGAGTTTTATCTGCTTTATCGGCAGTTTGGTCGTAATAACGCAGTTTATAACCATTGCGATTGACAACCAATTTTTCTGGAGGCCAGATATAAATTGTTAAATCTCGAATCCAGGTAAATTCGGTTTTAATCCATTGGTCAAAGTCACTTTGATGGTGTCTTCCCTGACTTTCTAACAACACTTTCAACAATGCCATTTTGATAGCATAAGGAGTAGGTACTAAATTAGACCTTGCTGCCATGCTAGTAGCATCAGAACGTTTGAGAGAAAATAGGCTAACAGGTTGATATGTGACAGTTAGCCATTGATTGATAATTTCTGATTGTTGAGGAGTTTTAGATTTAGGCAATTGCTTCGGCATTTTCACTATCCCAAGGTAAACTTTGAGCAATCAAAATTTCAATTTGATCAGCAAATTCAGCCATATTTTCAAACTTAAAACAACGGATGGTATCAGCACCATTGATGTTATTTAACGTAGCTGCTAAACTGTCAATTTGGGTTTTATAACTTCCTTCTAGAGAACTAATCATTGGTGCGGGACAACGCCGACTACTAACAGTAATTACACCTTCAAAGTTATCAGGATGGGGTAAATGTGTATTGCGTTTTGCACCATTAGGTTGTAAATAAGTATAAAGCACACTTTTGAGTAAAGCATGAAGGCGTTTTTTACGTTCAGAAACATCAATGCTGTAATTAAAAGTATGGGGATTATAACCAATCCGAAAAGCCTCAATATTTAAGACGGTGGCATATAAACCGGAACTGACCTGTACATTATAAGGAGTAGGATTATCTACACCATATTTAGCATGAAAATAACTCTGTGTTTTCACTAAATTCGGTAAACCAACAACTGCCCCAAATTCAATTACAGAATCGCGTTTTAGGGTTTGTCCACCTTTAACAGTCACCATGAAACCTTCTAAATCGCTGATGGTGCAGAGTTGAAGAACCTTACCTGTTTTGGCAGCTAAATCAGTATCTTTGTCTGTAAAAACCGAGAGATTTTTTTCCAAGTCATAACCAATTCTATCAGGATTAAATTGTTTACCACCCTCAGATAAACTTAGTCCAGATTCTAAAGCAACACGGTGTAGATGTTCAGATTGAATATGTTTAAACATATCCCCAGAAATACCATTTACATACTCAGGTTCATCCATGCCATCCTGAATAATATAATAACGCCGAGTTAGGGATTGATTACCCTCGTTACCTTCGTTATTTAAAGCATGAAGCTGTAAGGATAGTAAACCACTAATCGAAATTGAGTAAACGGGAAATTTTGCCTTAGTCATTTTCGGTTTCTCCTAGTTCAAAATTATCTACTTCTAGCACTCAAATCCCCGACTTCTGTCCAAAAATCATAATTTATTGACATAATTGAATAAAGAAGTCGGGGATCTTACTCATTATCTACTTCTGTTTCTGATTCAATAGTTAAATCTGTCTTATTTGCTTCTTTGGATTTACCCCAACCTTTAGCATAACCATAAGCAATTAATAGGTTAGCTACTAAACTAGAACCATGATTTTCAATGAGATTAATTACCCTATCTAAATCATCTTTCGTCGTCCAAATTCTCCGGGGTTTACCTTTCTTTTTGAGTTCTTCATCAATTCGCAAATTTTCATTTTCATAACTAGCAATAAAAGCTGATAATTCAATGATAAAATCCTTTTTAGAACCTGCTTGACTGCTCAAACGTTGTGCTAAACCATAGATTCTATCCCAACCATGTTCATCTTTTCCTGCATACACAGTGGCACTATTAATAGCCTTAGCAATGCGTAAGAAACCAGGATTTTCAGTAATGTCCGTTAAATTCAATTCTTGGTCATTTTGACGATGCTTAAAATTTTTCACCATGAGATTTAATCCATTGAGAGAAAATAAACGCGGTGGTCTAGCTTTAGGATCTGCTAAACGTTTAACAACATAATCGGCATAAATAACTTGAAAGCGAAAGAAATTTATGAGATTTGTCCCAGTGATAAAATCCCGATAAGCTGCTAATAATTCACTGTGTCCTTCTTCCGCAGATAAAGTAGTGATAACTGATAAATGTTCATTTAAAACATTATGATAATCTGTGAGTTCTTGATGATTTTTAGGACTAATCCACCCTGGTAAACCTAAACTAAAAACCTCCTTGACACCATAAACCTGACCTTTAGAACCAAAGTGAGTACCAATAAAGTTGCTAACAAAATGATTAACTGGTTGCAAAAGTTCAAATTCATCTACTTCTGTATCTGCTTGAGTTTGATGATAATTCAATAATTCTTGACAGAAACGCAATATTAATTCCGAATCAAAACGGGCTATACCATGACCCCCAGAAGGTGGGTTGAATTGACGAAGTTGATTCAAAACTTCCCGATATTTAGTAAGTTGAATATCTTGAGGTTCTAAAACTACAACCCGCCAATCAAATACTCGTTCAGCTATTTTGATACGTTCTGATATTCCAAATTGAAATAAACCCCCAGCAATCAACCATAAACTTAACCAATCTGTTTTCTGAGAATCTACTTTATTGCTGTCTGCTTTAACTCGATTCACCCCTTGTACAGATGTAGGTAAATAAATTTTGACGGCACTGGCTGTTTCTGGTAATTTCTGTCCAGTAGCCTCAGCAAATAACTCATTTACTAAGTTGTTAACATCCTCTGTTTCTTGGCTAAATGCTGTAAATAAAGCAACCAATAAAGCCCCATAATGGTCTTTAATTTGCCATCCCAAATACCACAATTCGTTATGATTGCGGTCATGACGCATGGAAGTAAGAATTACGCCATTTTGGGTACTAGGATGAGGTGGTTTTGGTGCATCTTCATTAAATTCAACTTTACCTCGTTGTTCAAATACATAGTTGCGGTAAAGTTTTCGTCTTTCGCTTTCCTCCACTGTGTTAAAAGTATCTGTTTCCTGCGGTATTTTGCTAATATCGGTTTTTTGACCTTTGACTGGTGGAAAAGAATTGGTATAATTGAGTTTAGCTACCAGTTCTAAATTTATTGGTTGTTTTAACTGAAGGCAGTAGCGTGTTCCTTGATCTAAAAGTTGAATTGCACTTTTTTGGTGAGTGGCTTTCAGTACATACTCCGCAAGCTGTACCAGACCTAGCATCAGGAAAGTGTCAGCATAAGTGCCGAATTTTTTGGTAACAAATAGCTGCTTTATCATCTGGTCTTCAACCCATAGGAGTTGTCTACTTCCAAACAGTATATACCTACCTGGAAGAGGGGTTTTCCAATTAACGGAATTGTAGAAAAAAGACGCTAAGATATCTTTGACATCTGCCTAAAAACAACTGTGAGTGAAGTAAAAGCCGATTATGATGGTGCTTGGAAGGAAGGAGTAGAAAAATACTTTGAGGCATTTTTAACATTCTTCTTTCCCCAGATTTACAGTGAAATTGACTGGACACGAGGTTATGAGTTTCTTGACCAAGAACTCCAGCAATTGATGAGAGAATCAGAAGTTGGTAAGCAATTTGTTGATAAGCTGATTAAAGTTTGGCTGAATGATGGTAAAGAAACCTGGTTACTAATCCATTTAGAAATCCAAAGTCAAGTAGATACTGGTTTTCCTAAACGGATGTTTTCCTATCATTACAGAATTTTTGACCGTTATGGTCAAGAAGTTGTTAGCTTGGCTATTTTGGGAGATAATCAAGCAAGTTGGCGACCTCAAGAATACAGTTATGAACGTTGGGGATGTCGGTTAAGTCTTCAGTTTCCTACTGTAAAATTACTGGATTATCAACCTCGTTGGTCAGAATTAGAACAAAGTGATAATCCTTTTGCTGTATTGGTAATGGCGCACCTACGTACACAAGCAACGACTCAAGATTTAACAGGTCGGTTAAGGTGGAAATTGAGCCTGATTAAACGTATGTATGAGTTAGGCTATAGTAGAGATAAAATTCTTCAGCTATTCGATTTGATTGATAGACTGATGGCTTTACCACCGAATCTGGATTTGAGTTTCAAAACTGAATTGAAGCAGTTTGAGGATGAACAAAAAATGGCATACATAACAAGTATAGAGCGTATAGAAAGATCACAAACTCTCCAGGAGTCTATTGTTGATATTTTAGAAGCTCGATTTAATTATGTTCCTCCTGAATTGGTTGAACAAATTAATCAAATTTACGATCATGCTAGGCTGAAGCAGTTATTGAAAAAGGCTGGTATTACAGCTTCAGTTTCTGATTTTCAGCAACAATTAAGCCAGGAAAATACAGATACTTAATAATGGTTAATGTAGAGACGTTGCCTGTAACGTCTTTACATTATGGGTGTACCGAACTCATGTAAAACGGTGTGAGAATCTGCTAAAGTTGCACTGAACGCTGGTCACACAGTCGTAAAGCCCTAACTACCAACAAGTAGAGATGAAAATACTCAAACTCGTCAGCAGTATTTAACTGATTCAAGTTAAATTCTTTAATTGGGTAATTGTTTCTACTTAAATTTGCTGCTGTTAATGGTAAACTCTGACTTAGGAAGCGTGTCATGCCTTGCCAACTTTGCGCGATCGCTTTTTGTGCTTCCGGGTGTAATTGGATATTGTTTATCTTGGCTACATCTGCTCCTTTCCAGCCTCCAGCCCAAGCAGAATGATGACGACCAGCAGCCATAATTACTGTATAACAGATATACTGAATCTGCTCGTTATCGGCAGTAAAATAATCACGCAGTAGTGGTACTAGAGATTGTTTGAGAATATCTTGCGCTAGGTATGCACTTTCAACAGCGTGGTTAGGACGTTTGTGTTTCTTTTCGTGGTCTTTAAGATGCTGCTTTTGTGTTTTACCATTTATAACAGTTTTATCTTCTGGGTCATAATCAGTATGGGCTAATAAATGGGATCTAGGATTCTTAGGATTGCTGCGAGGAGTTTCTTTTTGAAAGTGTTTAAAAGTAAAATCTTGCCATTTTTGCATCACTTCCTGCCATTTAATTTGTAGTTTACCCAGGTCATGAGTAAAGATAGCAAAAAACACTAATAATTCAAATAAAGCTGCTGCTTCTGACTCTTGGATATGTGGAAAAATCTTGTTTTTGATTAATTTTGTACCTGCTGGTAATAGTTCATTCCTGACACTATTGTAAATCGTTGGTTCAGCTTCACCGTTTTTTAAACGTAAGGTTTTAAATGGTTTATGCCAACAAGTCCACATACAACCCAAATGTCCAACATAAGTATCCATATTATAACGATATTCACTGACAATTGTACGTTGTGGTTTCGGTGGTGAAATAAACCCATTACCAAATTCATTAATGCCAATCAATAATCCAATATTTTCATCATAATAAATAAACCGGGGATTAACTAAAATCCTGATGCTGTTAATCAATGAATCACGGGATTTAATTTCTGTACAAATAGGTTGACTATAGGTTTCTGCTTTGTCTTTGGGTGCTTCAATTCGTTTGAAAATCCAATCTGTGCCAAATTCTAAATTTTTGAACTCTCGCCAAACTTTACACAGTGTAGAGACAGGAACTGAAAAAGCCATTAATTTGCGGGGATCAATGGGTTCTTGTGCAAAATCAATAAATAATCCGGTTTCTTCCCAAACAAATAAATTCCGACTATCAACTGAACGAATTAACTCACTTGCAAAAGATTGATCACCCCTAAAAAATGCTGCTTCAAAATTATTTTCAAACAGCATTTGATTATTTTGTCGGCGTTGTTGTTGCAGTAAATCTTCTGCTGTATGTACCTGATTTATCCAATTTTCTTCTGTGCGAAATCCCACATTTTCATTAACTTGATTTGATTCAGTATGTGCCTGTAATACTTGCCATGTTAATTCACAGGTTTCTCTAGGATATGGCAGAAAACTTTGTTTTTTATCGGTAGTTTCTTGGAGTTCTGCTTCTAAATCTGCTTCTGCAAGTGTAGTATAAGCTTGGTTAACTTCTACTGTCTGATAAACCAAAACTTGACCATGTTCATCTTGGAATCTTGCACAACGTCCCGCTCTTTGTAATAATGAGTTCATGGGGCAAAGTTGACTGTGCATAACTTGGCAGGTAATATTAATTCCGGCTTCAATTACTTGGGTGGAAATCAATATATAGCAAGTACCGTCATCTTGCCAATTTTCGGCAAAGGTTTCTTTTAAAAATGTTTCTTTTTGGGCGCGATGTTCTGGTAAAAATCTGGAGTGCAACAGGGTAAGATTTATGGTTTCATCATGATTCAATTCTCGTAAATCCCGATATAATCCCTGTGCTTGAGAAACGGTATTACAAATAATTATAACTCGTTTTCGTTGATTGGTGTGTATATCTGCGATAATTTCTAAGGCATTAAGAGGATGAGATTTTGCTTGAAAAGTACGGCAGCGTTTACCTTCAATAGCCTGTAAATCGGCATCTTCAATTTGAATTATTTCCATTGTCTATTAAACTTTGAATTTGGGTAGCCAGTTCATTAGTTAATGTGGCAGTCATCAACAGAAATGGGGAAATTCCTTTGACTTGTTGTAAAACTTTGAGAACGGTGGTAAAGGAACGGTCGGGGTCAAGTAAATGCAGTTCATCAAATACTAAATAAGATGCGAATATTGCCCCGGAGTTGACGTTAGCTGAACCCCGACCAACTGAGTAGGGAATATTCAAAAAACTGCTTAACATTTGGTCAATGGTGCAGAAGACTATATCACCTTCAAAACGGGGGTCTTCTGGGTTTTCTCCTGTTTGCAGGGTAACGACTGGACAAGGGACATTTTGAGCTTGTGACCAGCGTTGAACGAGGATTTCTGTTCTTTGTCGCAGACTGTTGGCCAGGGTTCGCAGGGGGACAACGTAAATTAGTTTATTGGGGAAGTCGAGGTTGAGGGTTTTAGCAAAAAGGAAGGGTGAAATAGCGGTTTCGGTTTTCCCTGACCCTGTGGGGGCGCGGAGAAGGATGTCTTGACGGTGGAGGAGTTTGGTAATAGCTTCTCGTTGAAAGTTGCGTGGGGGAAAGGTGGTTAGGGTTTGGAAGTGTGCATCTATCATCAGTTCGGTAGGTTCAGTAGTTTCGTTCTTAAACATACCGCATGGTTGGAAGAGGGGTTTTCCGAGATGTGATATTGATTTTGTTAAAATTTTTTGATTGTATTTATGCTGCAAAAACTTGATCAACTGTAATATTCAATTCCGGAAAAGTTGGAGATATAATTTTATCTGTACCTCGATAAGCATTTGGTTGATAAATACCTTGCTCATTGAGAAGATATACAAAAATGGTTGGTTCTTTAGGATTACCTAAATAATTACGACTACCAATAGCTAAATAATCAACTATCCAATATTCAGAAATTCCTAAACGTTGATATTCCTCTAACTTATCTATATAATCATCTTCCCAATTTGTGGAAACTATTTCTACCGCTAATTGTAATGGTTCAATAAAAGCAGTGTAAGCCGATAAGTTAGCATCCCACAAATTTTTATCTACTACGCTAACATCAGGAACACGACCTTGTTCTTTACCACTTGCTGTTACAGTTCTAATGGAAATTCTTCCCGATACTCTGTAATTGAGATTCAAACGTTTAACCTCTAATTTAAAAGCATCAGCAATAAATTCTGCTAAATTATCATGTTTTCTGGTTGCTTGTATCCGCATGATTTCTCCATTTACAAGTTCATAGCGACCTTCTTCGGGAAAGTCGTAGTTGAGGAATTGATCAAAGGTAAGTCGGGTTTTAGTTAGAGTCATGGTTGTGAAATGGGAGGGTTTATATTTTACGGATATTTGTTAGGATAATCATGGCTGAAAAATTAAACTTAAACTAAGCAGCAGCTAAAACTAAATTATTTAGTTGTAATTCAGATTGTTGAAATACAAAATTAACAGCAGCAAATAATTTATCTAGTTCGTAAATGGTAAAAGGAGTCATATTTCTGGTAAATTTGTCATTTTCTAATTTACCAAATTGCCATGTTGCACCATTAGAAACGATACCAAAAATAATGATTTTATATTCTTCGTTTAATCTTTGAGCAGCGATCATTTCAGCTAAACATTGCGCCCATCCTGCTTCAAAATTGTCTTGTTTGGCCTCTACTAAGATAAAGTATGGTTTATCAAAAACAACTTTACCTAATGGGGAGCGTTTAGCTAAAATATATTCAGGGAATCCTGATAATTTTTCATCATAATTTAAGGATTGATGACTCCATAAAATAAAGTTTTTACGATAGGTTTTCCAGATTTCTTTGAGGAGGGGATAAATGAGATTTTCACAGATAGCAAATTCTGAGTTATCAACTACAGCATCCCGCATCATCAGTTCTAAATCTTCACGAAAATAGTCGGAAATATTAAAAGCAAGTTCGCTGATGAAATTGTTTTCTGTGTAGGTAATTTGAAATGTTTTGAGGACTTCACCGATGGTTTTAAAATTACTGAATGCCATTTCTTACTTACCTCTTCAAAATTTAGTACATTTTCTATATATCTAGTTTAACAACTCCCGACCAAGGAGAACGACCACTAGCAAGGAGATTTTGTTTTAAGTGTGGGTAAGGTGTGTGCTGTTTCGGTTTTCCCTGACCCTGTGGGGGCGCGGAGTAAGGATGTTTTGACGGTGGAGGAGTTTAGTAATAGCTTCTCGTTGAAAGTTGCGTGGGGGGAATGTAGTCAGGGTTTGGAAGTGTTCATCTATCATAAAGAGCGATCACTTTTTAAGCAAACTAAAATAGTTGACTATTGTATCAGGATTTATTGAGTGTACCTGTGCTAAATATTTGTTTAGCAGTTTGCTGGTAGTTTTTAGCATTATTTATTGCATTGGATAAACTACCCCTATCATTACCACTTGAGATATCCAGCAAAGCATGAGCAATACTTTTACGTATTGGATTGACTTGTAAATAAAGTTGGGCTAAATCACTGGTTATATTTTCTCTCTTATGCAATAAATCTTTCATTTCTTCACGACATCCTTTAGATTTTATATTTTTACGATTGATTTCACAAAGATAAGTAATTATAGCCTCAGCTAGTGTGATGTAACCCGTAGAATATCGATGATTATCAAAGTACCATCCAGATAGTTCTAATTGGTATTCTGACTCTTTGGCTGAAGAACGCGAAAATTTATTTACAAAATTTTCTAAAATATTTTTGAGGTATTTAAAAGGAGTTTTTACAATTTGTGTTTGCAGCGATTTTCTTAATATGGAACTATTTTGCTTAATATCATTAACAGAGTTAATATTAAGTGATTGTGATAGCTGTTCTATCTGATTAGCTAATTGATTTTCATTTTGATATTTAAGTAATTCAGCAATTAAGTAACCATCACCATAGCTTTGTAAACTGTATGCACCTTTAATCCAGGAAGTCATATCAAATAGCGGCTTTAAGTCAACTACTGGAGTATAGTTTAATTCTCTACTGACATCTAGCATTCCATAATAAACTCCAGCAATTTTTATCTGTTTCTCGCTTGCTAAATCTCTGATAAAGGTAATAGTCAAAAATAAAAACAGTGACAGCGAACGAAAAGAGTGAGTTATATCAATATATATTTCATCTCCTGGTTGAAGCAGTTCAACAATTTGAAAAATTCTATCAAAATTTTCCCACAATTCATCTTGATCAAGCCCGTATTTTATTAAAATACATTTAGAACGCTCTCCCAAAACTTTTTCTATAGGTGATAAATCTATAGAATCTAAATCACTATCATGTGTGAGATTATCAATTTTACAGGCTAAATCTAGCCAATATTCATCATCCTTTTGTACACCATTAGTTTCACAGAAAAAACGATATACTTCTTCCCACATTGATCTCACTGTACCTATAAAGATGATGCCATCTAACTGAAAATGCTCGTAAAGTACAGAAGCTATAAATCTACTTTGAGGATATGGAGTATCACCAATTTTGTAACAAGCGTCTTGATACTCTCTGTCAGAAATATGTTGATTTTTAAATCTACCACCAACTCCGACGGAAGAAATTAATATTTTAGCCATATTGATTAAACTCCTTTTATCTCAAAACAAGTGTTTTTATTTACTGTTAGATTCTTTAACTATCGTCTGACCCATCCCCAACCGTGTCTTCATCCCCGTACCAGCAAACCGCGCATATTCAACTAATAAATTAGCTACATTTGCCAATAAAGGATCAGCACGGTTTAAAACTTGTAACGTTACATCTCCAACAAATCCATTTACAAACCCTTTATGTAATTGGTAACTTCGCGTTTGAATTTTGTGATTTTTAATTACAACAGCATTACCAAGATAAGCAATTAATTCATCACCTCCTAAATAAACAGGTGCAAAATTATTCCAACGTTCTAACCAACTGCGGAACATTAATGTCGGTAAAGGCAGTGGTAAATTTGAGCCAGCTTGAGAAAAAGCAGTAGGAGTGATAAACTGCAAATCAAACTGTCTTAATGGTTCGGGTTCATTTCCTACTAAGTTTGTATAGAGTTCTTCGTAACTGGTTATTTCATCTTCACGATTGATGATATTGAACTTCGCACCGAGAAATTCTAGAGAATCAGAAAAATTTAGATGCGATATTGCTTTTGCTGATATTTCATTTAATCCACACAAAGATAGTTTGTAAAATTCCTCTGGATGGAATGTAATAAAATCTCTAGATGTGGAATAAAAGCCGATGATTCCTGAGTAGGAAAGAGAGGGTATAGTCTCGCTTCCCATTTCTAAACCTAGTTGTTGATGCAGTTGCTTTACCAATTCCAAGTTATAGGAACGAGGTAAAACTGTTGATGTAGATACGGTTAATGTAAAGGTTGATTGAATTAGCATATATCTGATAATATTTCGAGCTTTACCCATCCAGGAGCAAATTCTATTTCTCCATTCTTATTCATTACAGTACGTCTGGATTTGGGAGCTTTAAATGATGAAGCACGATTTTGAGGACTACCACATTCATCAAGAATACCTCTTCTAGTTGTCTCATTTAAATGTAACCCAATTGTAGTTCCTAACATTCCACTTCCCCATCCTAATCGTAAGTTAAAAGGACATTCAGAATCTTTATAAAATTCATTAATTATTTCAAAATTTAGGTTAATTTTTCTATCATTAATATTAATTAATTCATTTTGTATTTGCTGCCAATAATTTCGTTCATGACTCCATTGTTCTTGAGCAAATTCTTTACATATATTTAAGATATCTTCAATGGTTTGAAATGGAATTTTTATTCCATCATTTCGGCTAAACCAAGATAACATTCCAGTCATAGCTTCATATTCATCTATGTAGCCATCTATATTAACTCTAAATTCGGTTTTCACATTATGAATCATTTCAGCATAAATAGAACCACGATATTTTGCTATATTTTTTTGTGGTATAGAAGTTTTATCTATGTAGTAACTAGAAATGATCACTTCATCTAATAAGGATAAGTTAATATTGCCAGTTTTTAACATAGGTTGAGTATCTGCAATTTTTACACTTCTCATGAAGTCTTTATTCGCTTCACTTTCGTGGTCAAATTGTCTATCTTGATAGGTCAACAAGAAGTTAGAAAATAAATCTTTCATAAACAGTTCATTACCTAAGTTTTTCTTGCTTCTACCGATTTTTCCATTTATTGTTAACCTGTCTTGAAGTTGTTGCTCAATCTCACTAAGTCGTGCTGGTTTATTTTTAAGCATATAGTATGTAATTGCAGTCCTGATTGCTCCTTTAATTGATGAACCAGGAATATATAATTGTCCAAAAGCATTACGAATTATTGGACGTACATGATTAACTCTATGTCGAAAGGATTTGCTTATGATTCCATAATCAGGAAAGATACTTTGATTTTCAAACCATTTATCACCTAAAGCTAACTCGATGACTTCTGCTATTTTTTCATCATCTTTTTCTTCAATTGCTTTAATATAGGCGGTTAAAGCTTTTCCTGAATTTAAATCCTTGATTCTCTCCCAAGGTTTTGGTTTCTGCAAGTAACCACGCTTATGCAACGCCTTTGTTAAGGCTTCCTGATTAGGAATATAAATTTTTTCAGGAGTTTGTAAATATTCAAATGGGTTTAATGTTTGTACTTCTGAACCAATATGTAAAATTGGACTGGTTAGCTGTATCCGTTTTGATTGATAGAAATCAGGTTTTTTAAGTACAAATTCAGGTGCAACAGTCATGATTTTCTTTTTCCTGTACTTTAATTGGTAAACTTAAACTAATACCACTGCGATAAATACGATGTCTGTGGAAATTTTGGGGTGTAACATCTACCAGTTTTCCTCGTAGTGATGCAAGAAATACAGAACTTTCACTAAACATCCGCACCATTTGACGACGAATTTGGCTTTCTACTATCCATCCTCCTCTTTCTTGTATTTCATAACTGGAATTTTTCAGAAAGTCTGATGATATGGCAGAATCCCAAAGTAAACTGATTAAAGTGTGAAATTTACCATCTTGAAATTTAACAACTTTGTCCCAAATTTTCGGTAATTTTAACCAATTAACTTCAAATCTTCCCGCACCACTAGAACGTTCTCCTCCTATTCCTTCTTCTCCTAAAAGATGTAAAGCTGCTTGCAGTTTATCGGCTAATTTTTCACCTTCTGGAGAAAGTTCTAAGAGAAAGTATAAACCTGCGGGATTTTCATCAGATGCAAATTGTACAAAGCCTGTATGATAGAGGTTAGTCGCTCTGGTGTTTCTATCAATTCCTATTTTGGGAACTTGTTGAGTTTTACAGGCTTTTTTATAATCGAATGTTCCTGATGCTGCTAGTTCTCCTTGCGATTTATCTTCAGAATAATTTTCTAACTCCTGTTGATCTTTGTCTGTAAATCCTTGTCCTTGATACCATCTTTGCCAAATTTCTAAAGGTAAATAATTGAGTTTTTTGTATGTTTTGAAGAATGCTAAATCATCATTTGGGTAGTTGATAGGAAATTTTAGAGGACGAGGAAGATAGTAAATTGTTTTTTCAGGATTTCTATCTTTGCTATTCTCTCGATAAATGAAGGTAGAACTGATGCGAAATGGTGGAATTAATTCGGGGTTGTCTTTAGTGGGAAATAGCTTTAATAATTGCTCTACTGCTTCTTTCCCAAATATTCGTGCATAGCTGCTAACCCATGCACTAAATAGGGTATCAGAACGGACGCGATCGCTCGTTTCTTCCATTCCTATTCCTATTTCTCCAAAATGCGCTGGATTTTTACCAAAGTTGAGTTTTACTAATTTCCAGACACTCATGATTCATTTCCTGGTAAATTTTTCTGCATTTCATCGCTTAAATTACCAAATTTTTTAAGTAGATTTAATGTGTCTTCAACTGCAATTATTGATTGTTTAAATTCGACACCATCCTCTACCACTTGTCGATATTGTTTCAAATTTCGCCAAAAACATTGATAGTTTTTGAATCTAACTTTACCGTAGCCACGAGAACCATGACCGCCCAAAGCATCATCTTCTAACAGCGAGAGAGCGATCGCAATATTCCGCAAATCTTTCGCTGCTTCAATAAATGCTTCTTGTTCTGTTTGACTATCTTCTGCTTCAACCGTATAAACTAGCTGAAAGTCAAATTCCGCTCCTGCTGGTACTCGCTCAATTTGACGGGGATTCGCTGCTGCTGTCACGCGATCTAAACCATTTTCCCATTTCCATTCGGTCATGTATAAACCTGTGTCAATTCGCTCTAGTTTTTTAGCTGACTCTTTATACAAGTGACAATCTCGCACAATTATTTTTGCTGGAGAGTTACGACCCCTGAGAATCTTGCTATATTCCACCCCAGAAAAGATTTGAGTAACAGATTGGTCATTTTGCTTAACTATGTCTAAATTTTCCGCTACTGCGTCCGCTGTTTTTACCCAGAAATTAGAACTCCCAGTTGAACCAAATAATCTACTGATAGGACAAGTTCGCGCTCCTTCATAGGGAATTGTCTGTCTATCAATTTCTGTATATCCGTCTAATAAATCATCACTTTCATAACGAAAAGTATCTCTACTTCCAGCACGATTTAAAGGCTTATTGTGAACTCTTTCTAAAAGAGAGCGAAGTTTTCCTTTTATAGAAGAACCAGGTAAGTAAGGATATTGTGTAATTGGGTCACGCGCCACAGGTTTATCTAATCCCCCGATATCCATTTTTCCTTCACCACCTCCAATATGTAACCCAGTCTCTACAATAAGAATTCCTTCGATACGGAACTTACCAAGTAATTTTTTCTGTTGCAACATTGATTTTTCCTTATTTTGACTTATTTGTTTCAGCAGCTTTGTGATAAGCAATGATAGATTCAATTAAATTTTCTAACCGATAAAAATCTGGGGTGTCCTTGATTCTATCTATTGCTTCTGAAAGCACATCATTCAATGGCTTAACTGGATTTGTTTTTTCATTATCTTTGCGAGCAGTAGCATAGGCTAATTTAGGTTTAAGCAGCACTATCTCTGTTTCAATAGTCGAAAATTGTTCATCTTTGTCTTGAGCAAGTTTTACTTTAAGACGATTAACTGCATCTAAAAATTTGCGAATTTGGTTTGTTTTCAATCCTATTTCTTGTAAATATTCTCCTAACTCTTTGGCTTGATTAACCAAACAGCGAATATCATAGTTTCGCAATTCTTCATCTTTTAAATTTTTGATAGTCTGAATCATCTTCTTGTCAGCAGTTAGTTCCGTTTGTACTTCAAATCGTTTTGGGGATGTTTCAACTGCTTTAGATTGTGGAGATTTCATCTCTGGTTTAGAGTTTAATCTTTTAGGTGGTTGTATCATTGTTTTGGGTACGATTTAATAATTCAATCCAAGTAGCAATAGCACGAAAATAAGGCGCATTGTAAGGACTTTTTAAAGAAGTCCGAAAATCATCATTCTTTAATACTTCTCTCGATAATCTCGATAAAGTATAAGCTATCTTGGGTAGATGCAAATAATAGCGATTTCCTAAAGCCTCCTGTGTTTTTTTATCATTAAATTTTTCTAAAGCTTGTTCTTGAATTTGTGCAGTTATTAGTAAATTTCGCACAAAATTATGGGAATAATTCACCCCTATATTTTGCTGTTCTAATATCTCTACAAATGGCAGGATACCTAAAAACTTGGGCTTGTTTTCTGAAGATAGATATTTCTTAATATCACTATCAAGATGATCATCATTTATATCTTCTATTCCCAACCATTCATCCCATTTGAAAACTTGACCAAATAATCCTAAACTATCTCTACCATTTGCTTTAGCTGCATCTTCAGCATGACCAGAAGATTTAGCTGCTTGATAAAGAGGGAATTTGGGTGTATCAATACTGATTCCACCTGATAGAGTAATATCTGGATTATATCCCGTATATGCTCGAAAACATTGATAAACATCAAAGCCAAAATTTACCGCTTCATTCCATGCACCACTAATAAATAAATCATCACCCCCTGCATATATAAACAGTATATTATATGGCTCATCTTTTGGCAATAATTGTTTAAAATTTTCAGGAGGAATATTTACATTTCTTTTTTCTGCCAAACTATTGAGATAGACTTTAAAGAAATAGCTCATTTGCCTGGAAAGTCCAGCTAATCTAGTTAATGTTTGATTTTCACCTAAACCTTTGGCAAATATTTGTCCTAATTTATCTACATCCATTCTTAAAGATGCAACTCTTTCAATTCCTTGGGCTTTTTTTGCCATTTCTTCAGCACGCATAAAGCCAAAGTCTTTTTGATATTCTAATTTTTCTTCACTACGCTTTCCATAATTTCCTAATAGTAATGGTACAATGTATGATAACTTATAGTTTTTTATCTCCCAATTATTAATGAGAAGTATAATCTCATTATCTTGAGATAAATTTACAGCATCTTCCAGTTTTGAAAAGAAATAGTAGTAATTATTGGCCAGATAAATCCTATCAACAGAGCCTTTAATCCTAAATTTTTGAATCTTCGATCTTTTAGAGCGTAATACAGCTTTTACATCCAATAAATTATCTCCTAATTCAAACATTGTTCGACACATCCAGCAAGCAGAAGAAGAATCTTGATTAAGGCGAATTAAGGGTTTTAAACTCTGTAAATCGTCACGATGGCAAATTGTACAAGGTGTATGACTTCTAGTAACTTTTAAAAAATCATTAATCTCATGGGAAAATTTACATGATTTCTGTTTAGCCAATTTTTTAGTTACTTTTGTCCAGTAACAAGCAAAACTTTGATTATTTAAAGATTGATTTGGTACAGTTAACGAGTCTATCGCTAAAAATAATTGTCCTTTAAATGTACGTCTAAGCCAATTATTAAAATCTTGTCTAATTTTATTAATAACTTTGTTTACTTGCTCAGTATTATCAGAAGCTATTAAATAAAAGTTACCACCACCTGCATAAATTACATTAGTCCGAGGAAGTTCTAATTTATCTAACAATTGTTGTACTACTTCTTCCGTAACTAATTCTAAATAAAAACTTCTAGCTCTTAATGATTTTAATGCACCATCAGAAGAAATCGTATAAATGAATTTTTGAATCCCTGATAAGTCACCAGCAATTAAAGTAACATTTTCAGATTCAGAATTATTCACTAAAACTGATGCAACTGCGGCGGTACTTTTAACTAAATCTATTAAGGCTATATTTTCTGATCCGAAACTAATAAATGATCCAAATTTTTCTAAAAATAAAGTTAACAAAGATAGATTTTCACAATCTTCCTGCTCTAAACTATCTAAAGCTATTTTTAACTCTTGTCTAAAATTATTTAGACCTGGTATTTCTGTAACTGGATAGGGAATTTTAGGATCACTATTATCAATAGCTTGAGGTTGCCAATAATGCTCTTTTAATTGTCCTTTTTCAAGATTCACATAATCAAATAGTAATCTTAAAGCCTGTGGTTCTCCATCTGAAGGCCAAGATAGAATTTTCTGAGCTTCTTCGACAGCACTATCAATAATATTTGGAGATGATTGAAATAACTTACTTACAACATCAGATTTAGCCCATTTTGCTAAAACTGCGATCGCTTGTTGAACAACTTGTAATGCAACCTTTTCAGAACTTGTCATCATTAAAACTCCCTACCACTACTCAACCCCACCAAAACCCCAGCCAAAGCCCGAATCATCGGACGCACAGATACATCCTCCCCACGTTTCAAGCAATGCACACTTCCCCTCAGAATCGGCATTTCCTGGGAAATCACATCTTCCACACCCTCATAATCACTATAAATAATGGCCACCACCGACAAACCCAGAGATTTACATAACTCTTCCCAAGGTGCAATCTCAGTTTCATCTTTGACCAAAATCACCGCATGAGTCGCTTCCCCCATAATCAACCGGTTAGCATTGGAAATTTTACCCCCAACATCAAACACAAATATCGGTGTATTAATCCCCCTGACTTCCTGTGCCTTCAGTTGTCCAAATTCCGGGGTAAAACCCGCCTTGTACTCCGTTTTTAACCTATTTGCTAAATCTGCGTCCCGTCGTGCGGTTTCCCCATACCAAGAACCATCCCCATCTGGACAACCAGAGATAAAATAGGATTCCGGTGCATTGGGAATCTGTAACAACGCTTGTTTTAGACCTTCCCGGAAACAGGTCTTTCCTGTGTTCGCAAACCCACAAATCACCAATTTGATACTTGACTGCTGCTTTGTTCGCACCACATCCAAAATATCCCCGACTTGATAATCAGGATGTTTACTAATGGTGACTACGTACCTATCCAGTCCCTTATCACCAATCTTGGGGTCAAACAGAGCGATCGCATCATACAATTTAGATAAATTATCAGCTAATACCTGACTCACCAGTACCGATGTCCGACCGTTGATTTTAATCAGCGAACCCCCCGGTAATTCACCAGAAACAATCATTTGATTCAATCTGGTGGCTGCATCACGGACAATTTCATCACCTGTGGTCAAGGTAGCGCCAAATCCGACCTTTAAAACATCACCGTCTAAACTGATATGGTAAATACTCATTAAATGGCACTGGATTAGAAAATAATTAAGACAAGACTCAAGTAATTCCCTCAACTAAAACTTCAATCAATCAAGTCTCCCAGTTTATATGCAGGATTGTGTGTGATGCAAATCACATATTTACCTAGTTTCGGATCAAAAAAACCAATTGCTCCGTAAATATGTGCTAACTTATGTGCCAACACAAAAGCTACAGGTATAGAAACGGGTCCATTAATCCTTAGCAGTTGTCCTCCAGTAAGTTCTTGTGACTGTGCCATTTGCTCTAATTTTGCAGCAGCATCTTTCACAATCTGGTCATTTTGAGCAGGTTCAGCAAAACTCACCCGTAAAATATCGTCTTTTAACTCAATGTTGTAAGTAGTCATTGCCTTTACTTAGTGAGCAACTATCACATCATACATGGCATTGGAAGCAGCCTATTCCAGATTGGTTTATGCTGGACTGATACCCAAAGTCCTAGATAAGTGTCTGAGCAAATTTTTTCTGATATTCCCCAAGTAGAACTGTTGCAATGGTTAGCACGCGGTTCTCTCAAACAAAACCTACTGCGTGCAGTTCGTTTGTGGGTGTGGTTGCGTTCTTTATACGGTGAAGGTCAAGACCATGTATTCTTAGAGGATGGCTTTACCTTGGCAGACTGGAAAAACGCTTTTTTCAGTTCCACACACCCCAAAGGAGAAGCAATTCCTCAATTCCATGACCCTAACTGTCATTGTGCCAAAACTACCGCTGACTGGTTGTTTGATGCCAAAACTGGATTGGATAAGGAAACTTGGAAGCGATCGCTATTATCCCACATTAATATCTCTAATTTAGATGAAATTCTACACAAGCAATTATTTGGCGTAACTCGTCGTTCCTTACAAGCAGATTTACAAATTTTAGGAGAATTAGGTTGGCTAGAAAATCGAGAACAAAAATATCATCGAGTTAAATCTTTACCTTCTCGTCCTATAACCACCAAACATAATTATAATGAACTATATTTTCTCAACCAAGTAGATTTAGAAGAAATTGCCCAAAATCTTTCTCAAAAAATCGGTGGTGTCCAGCGATTCTTTTTTAAACTAGACTATGTTGTAACTGCTATAGACCAGGTTGAAAATTGGCAGGATGAACTCCGCAAACTCTGGTCACAAACCCCAGTACCACCAATCAGTTTAATTTATAACAGTGCTAGACTAAGAGAATCTAGAGAATGTTTAGTTTATCCAGTCTGTATTTACTATGTGCAACGTGCAGTTTATTTGTGCGCTTTTGGCGAAAGTCCTGATAAAAAAACAGATTGGTATAACTTTCGTTTAGATAGAATTGAAAATATTACACCAATTGAATGGACAAATACTAGCATTCCCAAGACTTTACAACAGCGTTATCACCAGAGGAATTTACCAAACCCAGAAGAAATAGAATTGCAAATGGACAAAGCATTAGGATTTGACTTTTATTTGGAATCTCGACTGATGCTGTTACGATTTGAGCGAGATTATCATGACCGCTACATTCAGGATACCTCTCGGCATAACACTTTTAAATTGATTGACTACCAAAAAGCGAAAAGCTTGATTCAAAATTCTGTAGTTAATTTAGAACAAAAGGCAGAATTATTAAAAGTTTTTGCGAATCGTTCACCAAAGGATGCTTATTATAGTCTTCAATATCGACATGGAGATAATAATGTAATTATGCGTTTACGAGCATGGCGACCGAAAGTAGAAATTTTGCTACCTTATGATTTAAGGCAAAGAATAGCTGCCGATATTACCAAAGAAATAGGGCTTTATCATATATAATTAGTCAATAATGAATGCTTCACTATTTGTAAACAAATAAATCTTGACAAGTAACTTGTTAAATTTTACCCTTATATAAGGATAAATTTGGCAAACCTAGAGCGGGGTCAAAAACCCTGGAGATTCGCCAAATCCCCAGAACCTAGATAATTGAATACTTTCAGCGTTTCATTAGTTTCAGTTGGCAGTTAACCCAAAGCCTGAAATGAGGTTTTTTGAGAGGTCTGCCAAAATCACTCCTGGATTCCGCCCGCAGATTATGTTTCAGATGGCGGGGTTTCCACATAACTAATCCCCGCAAGGGGACTGAAACAAAAGCCTGTACCACGTACCATCGAATCTTCAGCTTCCGGAAGGCGAAGCCAAAGGAGTTGATGTTTCCACATAACTAATCCCCGCAAGGGGACTGAAACAAAAGCCTGTACCACGTACCATCGAATCTTCCCGCTGGGTTTCCACATAACTAATCCCCGCAAGGGGACTGAAACAGCTTCTTTAACTGCTAAAGGCATAAAATCATTATCGTTTCCACATAACTAATCCCCGCAAGGGGACTGAAACATCCTTGTTTCTGGCAGCTTCCTCATATTGTAATCGTGAGTTTCCACATAACTAATCCCCGCAAGGGGACTGAAACTTGATTGGGTTAATGTTGATCTGAATAACAAGTCTTTGGTTTCCACATAACTAATCCCCGCAAGGGGACTGAAACAATTGTTGGCAAACCAAGCGATCGCAAGAATGGATGTTTCCACATAACTAATCCCCGCAAGGGGACTGAAACCACCTTCTCTAACGGGCAATCTGTCCCAGCGTTGGCTTTGAGTTTCCACATAACTAATCCCCGCAAGGGGACTGAAACATTATCTATGAGCGATCGCAATTTTGACTGATACTCCTTAGTTTCCACATAACTAATCCCCGCAAGGGGACTGAAACCTACCTGTAATAGATGTTCATTTTTTCTACCTTCCTGGTTTCCACATAACTAATCCCCGCAAGGGGACTGAAACTATCTACTGGTTCCTACTGGAGAGTAATCTCCGATGGTTTCCACATAACTAATCCCCGCAAGGGGACTGAAACATATATCCGATGAAGCTAGTGGCGTGTTCGGGACGACAAAAGTTTCCACATAACTAATCCCCGCAAGGGGACTGAAACTCCAATTTTACTCCCATCAACTCAGCAAACGTCTTTGTTTCCACATAACTAATCCCCGCAAGGGGACTGAAACCCTCTCTCATACCTTGTGTATCAAGGGAGGAAAACAAGGTTTCCACATAACTAATCCCCGCAAGGGGACTGAAACAGAAAATGGAAATCGGAATTTTTATCTCAGACTGGAGTTTCCACATAACTAATCCCCGCAAGGGGACTGAAACAGGCACTTTGATACTATATAGATTCTAGCGTGTAGCTAGGGGGTTTCCACATAACTAATCCCCGCAAGGGGACTGAAACAATACTTCTATCCGGGGAAAACTGAAAGGTCATTGTTTCCACATAACTAATCCCCGCAAGGGGACTGAAACGAAAGAAGAGGAAAGGATACAACCCAGACACAGAACGGGTTTCCACATAACTAATCCCCGCAAGGGGACTGAAACGATCCGATCTTGACAACTGGCTGATTGAGTAGCTTTGTTTCCACATAACTAATCCCCGCAAGGGGACTGAAACCACTCGATACCCGCTTTCAGGCTTACAGATTTACGGAGTTTCCACATAACTAATCCCCGCAAGGGGACTGAAACGGGTAAAATGTCGGATCATTCTACTTGCGATCGCGGTTTCCACATAACTAATCCCCGCAAGGGGACTGAAACTAGATATCAAGTCAGGGTTGAAAGCTTAGGAATAAGTTTCCACATAACTAATCCCCGCAAGGGGACTGAAACATCATTAAAACCAAAAGCAGCCCCACTACCAATATCAGTTTCCACATAACTAATCCCCGCAAGGGGACTGAAACCAGTTTCATCCAGCAAAATAACCGCGTCTTGAATTTCCAAGTTTCCACATAACTAATCCCCGCAAGGGGACTGAAACCTAAAAATGAGTTACTTGCCTTGGATCGTTTACACTGACTTAGGTTTCCACATAACTAATCCCCGCAAGGGGACTGAAACCTCGATCCGAATCTAACGGACAAACGTATTTAGAACGTTTCCACATAACTAATCCCCGCAAGGGGACTGAAACAATCTGGAAAAGCTGCTGCAATTAGCTCTTTATTGAGTGTTTCCACATAACTAATCCCCGCAAGGGGACTGAAACAATCTGGAAAAGCTGCTGCAATTAGCTCTTTATTGAGTGTTTCCACATAACTAATCCCCGCAAGGGGACTGAAACCAAACTTACCCTCCAAGCCTCCAATAGCCGCACTTAAGTTTCCACATAACTAATCCCCGCAAGGGGACTGAAACAGGGGTTAAACGAGTTATATTCTGACTTCGTGACTAATGTTTCCACATAACTAATCCCCGCAAGGGGACTGAAACATGATGAGGAGAAGGAATTGCCCCCCGCACTCCAACGTTTCCACATAACTAATCCCCGCAAGGGGACTGAAACCGAAACTAGCGATACCGAGCAATGCGATAAGTTGCATGTTTCCACATAACTAATCCCCGCAAGGGGACTGAAACATAAGAATAAGCCTCACCACAAGCATAAACGCCGTTTCTGGTTTCCACATAACTAATCCCCGCAAGGGGACTGAAACACAACCTTGGGGCAATGGTAACTCGTAGAGCCTACGGTTTCCACATAACTAATCCCCGCAAGGGGACTGAAACAATTCTGGACTCAAATTATGTCCATTAATGATGTTTCCACATAACTAATCCCCGCAAGGGGACTGAAACATCGCTTCTTAGCAGCATCTTCCTTCCGAACCTTCATAGTTTCCACATAACTAATCCCCGCAAGGGGACTGAAACGTTAGCTATCATGTGACCAAATTCATCCCATGTGACAGTGTTTCCACATAACTAATCCCCGCAAGGGGACTGAAACCATTAACACTCAATTCACATCAACCTTGTGACGGTCTAGAGTTTCCACATAACTAATCCCCGCAAGGGGACTGAAACAAGATTTGCCTCTAATTCTGGTGAATTTTCAGAGGGCTTGTTTCCACATAACTAATCCCCGCAAGGGGACTGAAACCAGAGACGTAATCAACGTAATCACATTTTAAGGGTGCAGTAGTTTCCACATAACTAATCCCCGCAAGGGGACTGAAACAACCCATGATCGTTGTCCTATTTTTGTACGGTAAACCGTTTCCACATAACTAATCCCCGCAAGGGGACTGAAACTCAAGCATCTGTTGAGGAGTCAAAGCGATCGCAAAGGTTTCCACATAACTAATCCCCGCAAGGGGACTGAAACTTCATGCCCGCAACTTGGGCAAATAGTTAGCGACTTAGTTTCCACATAACTAATCCCCGCAAGGGGACTGAAACGAGAGTCTTGAATTATTCATTGAGAGTCGGTCTGGACTCGTTTCCACATAACTAATCCCCGCAAGGGGACTGAAACACCCAGCTTTAGAATCTTTACCAATCTTGTCAAACTTCGTTTCCACATAACTAATCCCCGCAAGGGGACTGAAACTTTTTGCTGTCTGACTATCTGGCAAGCGTTCCTCTGGCGTTTCCACATAACTAATCCCCGCAAGGGGACTGAAACAAGCCACCATCATCAAGAGTGAAATGGTCAGTAAAGTTTCCACATAACTAATCCCCGCAAGGGGACTGAAACATACCTGAGCAATACTGGATGCGTTACCTTGAGAAGTTTCCACATAACTAATCCCCGCAAGGGGACTGAAACATTATGGAGTTCATTGGAAGAAGAATTACAATGGAGTTTCCACATAACTAATCCCCGCAAGGGGACTGAAACTTTGGAGCGGGTGCTACTCAAACCGCTACTTCTTGGGTTTCCACATAACTAATCCCCGCAAGGGGACTGAAACGCAGCGATAGACAGTCCCCTCACAAAACTGTCAACTAGTTTCCACATAACTAATCCCCGCAAGGGGACTGAAACTTGCTTTCGTCCAATCGCGAGTAGGTTTTTGAGTGGTTTCCACATAACTAATCCCCGCAAGGGGACTGAAACCGAGTAAAATACTGAGCATAAGATCATGTAGCATCAAAAAAAATGCCAAGAGCAGCTACATCCAACAAACGCAAAACCCCATCAAAAAACACCCCTTTGGTATGGGCTGATGATACTGAATTAGTTGGTTTAGTCTTTGACCTAGAAGTAACCAATTCCACATCGCTATACTCGCAATATACTATTGGACTTCATGCTTGGTTTCTAGACCAGGTGCGGCAAATTAACCCAGACCTTTCAGCATATCTGCATGATGGCGAATCAGAAAAACCCTTTAACATTTCTGCCCTCGAAGGTCAACTACTTCCCAGCGGAAAACAACTACAACTACAAGCAAATCACATTTACCGCTGGCAGATTAACGCCATTTCTCAACCAGTAGTTCAGTTCTTGAGTCAGTGGTTAAACCAACCTCCAACTACTTTGAAATTAAGGGATGCTTCCTTACAAGTAAAACAGATAAGTATTGTCCATCCACCAACTACTTATAAACAAATACTACAATTATCCACAGAAACCCGCAGAAACATTAATCTGAGTTTTATTTCTCCTACCAGTTTTCGCCGCAAAGGGCATCATCTCCCCCTTCCCGTTCCCTTCAATCTTTTCCATAGTTACCTCAGACGCTGGAATGATTTTTCAGGAATATCCATAGAACAAGACGCTTTTCTAAACTGGATAGATGAAAACGTCATCATTCACAAACACCGCTTAGAATCAGTCAAAGTCGCAGCAGGTAAACGTGGTTCAGTGACTGGTTTTACAGGGGCAATTTCCTTGGGTTTGAGTAAAAGTGCTTTAGCTAATATTGAGTTTACCCAATTATTTTATGCCTTAGTCCAACTTGCTCCCTACTGTGGAACAGGCCACAAAACTACCTTTGGACTCGGACAAACCTGCTTAGACTGGGTAGAACCAGAATCAAATACATCTTCTGGAATGATCACAAACTTGCTCCCAGAACGCATCGAGGAATTAACAACAATATTCACAGCACAACGCAAACGCACAGGAGGCGATCGCACCGAAAAAATCGCTACAACCTGGGCAACAATTTTAGCACGGCGAGAAATGGGGGAATCATTACAAGTAATAGCTGAGGATTTAGAAATACCTTACACCACAGTGAAAACCTACGTCAAACTCGCTCGTCGGGCGCTTAAAGATACACATAGCACTTAGTCATGGAATTGACATTACTATTTCAAGGTGCAAGATATGAGTTGAGAGGATGTTTGAAAAGTTGCAAATTATACTCTAAACCCCTCTCCAAACCTCTCCCCCACAGGGAGAGAGGCTTTGATTCTTACTCCCCTTCCCTGGTAGGGAAGGGGTTGGGGGTTAGGTTCTGAGACTTTTGATGTTACCCAAAAAAATGGGTCGAAAGCCTTGCCCTTCTAGGGCGACTTTGATATAATTATACTCATGAAAACACTGAAGTTTAAGTTATATGAACACAAAAGGAATAAACACCTCAAACGGATGATTAACGCCGCAGGAGTGATTTATAACCATTGTATTGCTCTACATAAACGGTACTACAGAATATGGGGCAAACACTTAAACTGTACAAAACTTCAGTCGCACATTGCCAAACTAAGAAAACGCAATTCTTTCTGGCAATCAGTGGGTTCTCAAGCAGTACAAGATATTTGTCAACGAATTGAGAAGGCATACCAATTATTTTTCAAGCACAACAAAAAAAGAGTAAGACCACCAGGGTTTAAGAAAGTTAAGAAATATAAATCTTTCACTCTTAAACAAGCTGGCTATAAATTATTAGGTGGTAATAGAGTAAAAATTGGGAATCGAGTATATCAATTTTGGAAATCTAGAGAAATAGAAGGAAAGATTAAAACAATAACCATAAAGCGTACTGCATTAGGTGAAATGTTTATGGTTATTGTAGTTGATAATGAGTTAGAACCAGAAATCAAATCAACGGCTGGTAATATAGCGGGATTTGACTTTGGTTTGAAAACTTTCCTAACCTGTTCTGATGGAACTAAAATTGATGCACCAGAATTTCTCAAACAATCTCTAAATGCTATTAAGAAGGCTAGTAGACATCATTCCAAAAAGGTAAAAGGCTCAAATAACAGAGAAGGAGCGAGAAAGAATTTAGTTCGTAAACACGAAGATGTTTGTAACACAAGACGTGATTGGTTTTGGAAACTAGCACATACATTGACTGACAAGTTTGATGTTTTATGTTTTGAAACTTTAAACCTCAAAGGAATGCAACGTCTTTGGGGTAGAAAAATATCAGACTTATCTTTTGGAGAATTTCTACAAATATTAGAATGGGTAGCCAAAAAGAAAAACAAACAACTTGTTTTTGTAGATAAGTGGTATCCATCTAGTAAAACCTGTTCTTGTTGTGGTCATGTTTTAGAAAGTCTAGATTTATCCACTAGACAGTGGTGTTGTCCATCATGCAATTCTGTAAATGGACGTGATGAAAACGCTGCTAAGAATATTCAAATGGTTGGGGCATCAACCATTGGGTTAGGCGATGTGAGACTGGCTATGCCAGCAATTGCTGTTTGATCCCAGAATCCTCACCCTTCTAGGGTGGGGAGTATGTCAAGGCATCTTCACAAGCTTTAACCAGTTGCTCATCTGTAACTGTATCATCCCATAAAGTCAAATTATCCCGTACTGTACCCCCAAACAGAAAAATATCTTGTTCCACCAGTGAGAAGGAACTCGCTAACACCTCTCTGGGAATCTCGTTTCTGGGAGTCCCATCAAAGAGAATTTCCCCCTCCCAAGGTTGATAAAGTCCACAAATGAGTTTAGCTAGGGTAGATTTTCCTGAACCACTCGCACCCACTAGCGCAACTTTTTGTCCTGGTTGCAAAGATAAACTGAAATTTTCAATCAATGGCGGATCAACATGAGAATAACCAAAGGTGACATTCCGTAACTCCACATAACCTTGTAGTTTGGAAGGTGAGATTTTAGACTGAATATTTTCTATAACTTGCGAGTTTTCCACCTCTGGATCAAGAGAATTGCCTAAAACATCATCTAAACGATTCAAATCTCCTTCTAATTCCTGGAGGGTACTCCCAAAATCTATTAAGGTATTCACAGGCTGCTGAAAACTCAGCATTAAACTTTGAAATGCCACCAACATCCCAATGCTGAGGTTGCCATCCATGACTCGCCAACCCCCAACCACTAAGATCAACATAGAGGTTAAAGAGTTGAGAAGGATTGGCAAAACTCCTAATATTTGGTTAGTAACTGCTAAATCTTGCTGGGCGCTGATAGCTTTGGCATAATAACCAGACCATCGAGAAAAGAAATCTGACTCCAAAGCCGATGCTTTCAAAGTTTCCATACTCTGAAGTGCCGCAATACTAACTCCATCGGCTTTCCCCCAATCTTGCACCAATGGTAATAGTCATCCCTAAAATCAGAGGACGCAACCATTCAGTAAGATTTTCCACCAACACCTGATCCACAAACACTTGACTAAATACCGGAATTGCTAAACCGGGCAATACCAGTAGAAATCCAGCTAAAACACAGTAAAGAATGGCAGCAAATGAACCCTGTAAGCGGTCTATCAATCCTGAAATGACATTGGATTTACGACCTCCTTCAGAAAAATCTGCTCCTGGTTCTATCACTAACACAACCCCAGTAAACCCCTCGTCAAATTCTTCCCAAGAAATTTTACGGGGTCCAGTGGCGGGATCATTAAGAAACACCCAATGTTTATTCCATCCTTCCACCACCAGGAAGTGATTAAAATTCCAAAAGACGATATAGGGAGGAGATATTTGTTGCAGTTGTTCTATGTCTTCTACTTTAAAGCCATCGGCTTCCATTCCGTAGCGTCTAGCAGCCAGAATCAAATTAGAAGCTTTGCTTCCATCACGGGAAACTCCACACTCAATGCGGAGTTCGGCTAGAGGGACAATGCGGTTGTAGTAGGCAAGGATAATGGCCAAGGAAGCTGCACCGCATTCGACTGCTTCCATTTGTAGGATAGTGGGGGTTTTAACACGCACTTTTGGGCGGTATAACAGGTAAGTTCAATTTATCGTTAGTCAAGACCGTCCGTCAACGTCACCGACGAAAGGCTGCTCGCTCTCTTGACATTTGGGCTGATACCTTAACTTGACACCAATGGGATTTAAACCCCTGTTATGTGTTGATTAGGGTATAAAGTTATGACTATTGCAGTAGTGATTGGTAAAATTCTTGTATCTATCCTGAATTTCTCACAAATGTCAAAGTGCCACCTTTTGTACTTTTAAAATTCCACTTCTTTTATTCAAACCAATTGTTCAGCATATTTTCCTAACCAAACCTGCAAAGTATTTTCGTCAATCTCCCCAGCAGCTAGACTTTCCATCACTAATACTATCTCTGGTTCTGGTGCATTGAAACTATAAGCATTCAATCCCAAAAAAACATATATCGCCATAAAAGCTGTACGCTTATTGCCATCAACAAACGGATGATTTTGACACAAAGCAAAACCATAAGCCGCCGCCAATTCCAAAAGCGAAACTTCCGGCTGATAAGAAAATTTATGCCGAGGACGGGCTAAACTCGCTTCTAATAATGCCTGATCTCTCACCCCAGATAAACCGCTATACTGAGAAATCAAATCCTCATGGATAGCAAGCACCATCTGTTCTGTCAGCCAAGTCGGTTCATTCACTGGGCGAGTTCCTTCAGAGCATGACGAAACTTCTGGCTACCTTGCCGATAAATGGCCATCGCTTTCTCAAACTCTGGGTCATAAGGACTAAGCTGGAGTCCATGTTCAGTTTCTGTGACAAATAGGGTATCACCTTCTTTAAGGTTGAGCTTTTCTAACAACTCCTTAGAAAATGTCACCCCTACTGAATTACCTATTTTGCGTAATTTTAAGGTTTGGATCATTAAACTTTTTCCTATGTAGTTACGAGGGTAACTACTATTTTAGCCTTAAATTCCCAACTCCTCAAAGTTTTTAGGGATAGGATTGCTATATTACCAAATCTTTATTCAGAATTAAGTAGCTACCATTACAAGTAATTGCAGATACCCTATTTCCCAAAGCTAAAACAACATGACTCAGTAGAAATTGCTGCTGTGGAAGGAATGGGAGGAGTTGGTAAAACTGAATTAGCAATCCGATATTCACGATTACATTTACAGTCTCATGATTACCCTGGTGGTATCTGCTGGCTACAAGCAAGAGAACAAGATATACGTTTACAAATACTCCAATTTGCTCGTATAGATTTGGGTTTAACACCACCAGATGATTTCGATTTATCAGAAAAAATTCGTTGGTGCTGGCGAAATTGGCGTGAGGGAAAAACCCTGATAGTTCTCGATGATGTCAAAAACTACAGCAATATAAAACCCTACCTCCCACAAAAACCATCTCAATTTAAAGTCCTGATCACCACCAGATTAAAACTAGATTTAGCTAGTTCTTTATCTTTATCAGTATTACAAGAAACAGACGCAATCTTATTACTAGGTCAATTAATTGGTGAACAAAAGTACCACGTCCTCAAAGCCATAAGCAGGATGAAAAGTTGGTATCTGAGTTTAAAAAAACTCGGAATTATTCTCAATTGCCTAGAGGAACATCTAGCATCAGGAAAAAACGTTCATTACCTGTGTCAGGATGAAACTAGGGTAGGATTAAAAACTCTCACAGGAAAAGTAATTACGGCTTCTGGAGTCAAGCCAACTGTATCCGTGAAATGGCAGAGGGAAAATTTTTGGATTTATGGTGCAATTGAACCATTAACAGGAAAACATTTCCAACAAGAATATCCCAAACTCAACGGTAACTATTTTCAACAATTTTTAGACTGGCTATCTGGGCAATTAGGTTCAGACTATGCAATTTTACAAATTGACCAAGCTCCTGCTCATGTAAGTTGTGCAATCAATTGGCCTGAAAATATTATTCCCCTATTGCAACCACCTCATTCTCCTGAACTTAATCCAATTGAAAGGCTTTGGCAGTTTCTCAAAAAATCACTTCATAATGAGCTTTTTCCTTCTTTGCAAGATTTACGCGAGCGCATACAACAATTGTTCGAGCAATTAACATTTGAGCAGATAATGTCTATCTCCTCTTATAACTTTATTTTAGAAGCTCTTTTCTATGCAGCTTCATATTAAATTGGTATAAGTAAACTGATATTTGAAAGCTTATTTACAGAATAAACCCTAAAAAGCTAGATCAAAAATATAAAATTGATCCAGCAAAATAAATAACCCGCTAGATAATCCTGAAGTCAGAGAAGAGAAAAAACAAAACCCCCC
>NZ_LZQD01000015.1:0-4304 GCF_001858025.1 Trichormus sp. NMC-1
TTATAATCATTAAATATTCACAGAAAATCTACAAATCACAATCCTGTACATCCTTAAATCCTGGTTATCCTGTATCCCTTACGGGAGGCGTTAGCCATATCTGACAACCACAACGAAAAATCTCCAAGGAAGCATCCCAGTTAGCGCCGAAGTATTGAGGAAATTCCATTGCTTCAGCAGCTTATTTTAAAAATGTTTGTTTGCTATTAATTTTTTGACCATCAAGATAAAAAACTTTATGATTCATAGATTTATGGTGGGGAAATAGGTTAGTAAAATTGTCTGAATCAGGATATCCACCGATTAGAGGATTAACAGGATGATCAAATATAAAATGGACGGTTGCTAATAAAATTCTGTAAATCTTAAAATCATGTAGATGATAATTTTAACTATTTTCAAGTATTATGTTATGATCAATTCAGAGTTAGAAGAATAAAAATATCATGATTTTAGCTGTTAAAAATGCTCTTTCAGCGTGTTAATAGTGTCAAATTTGAAGAAATTGCCATAACCATAATTACTGCTGAGGAACAATTGCGTGGTAGGTTTAATGTTATTATAAATGCCTCATCGTCGGATAAATTAGTATTAGCTTATGCAAATTTTCAGGCTAATCTAGAGTTTTTACGAAATGTAAATTTACTAGAATTTAGTGAAGATGCTGGGAATATTTACACTGAATTAGTTAAGCAAAGAATCCGCGTTGGTACTCAAGATTTACGCATTGCTGCAATTACATTATCAGTTAATGGGATTTTAGTAACTCGTAATTGGAAGGATTTTGAAAAAGTGCCTAATTTGCGTTTGGAAGATTGGAGTATTAGTTAAAAATGTCTGAATCAGGATACCCAGGATTAGAGGATTAACAGGATGTTTTTTAGAAAATATAGGTTTTTGTAAATGATAGAAAATATATTTTTCTCTAAATCATAATTTATAATCATTAAATATTCACAGAAAATCTATAAATAACAATCCTGTACATCCTTAAATCCTGGTTATCCTGTATCCCTTACGGGAGGCGTTAGCCATATCTGACAACCACAACGAAAAATCTCCAAGGAAGCATCCCAGTTAGCGCCGAAGTATTGAGGAAATTCCATTGCTTCAGCAGCTTATTTTAAAAATGTTTGTTTGCTATTAATTTTTTGACCATCAAGATAAAAAACTTTATGATTCATAGATTTATGGTGGGGAAATAGGTTAGTAAAATTGTCTGAATCAGGATATCCACCGATTAGAGGATTAACAGGATGATCAAATATAAAATGGACGGTTGCTAATAAAATTCTGTAAATCTTAAAATCATGTAGATGATAATTTTAACTATTTTCAAGTATTATGTTATGATCAATTCAGAGTTAGAAGAATAAAAATATCATGATTTTAGCTGTTAAAAATGCTCTTTTCACAATTGCACCGAAGTTAACTTATGATGTGTTAATTGAAAACCAAGAAGATGGCACGGTTAAAGCTACATTATTAAGTTTACCAGAATGTCAAGGTTTAGGTGCGAATAAAGAGGAAGCATTAAATAATCTTATTCAACTTTTTCAAGCACGAAAACCAGAAATAGTAACTTTAGAAATTGAACCTTCTGAAACTAAATATCCTTTAATGGAAGTTACAGAAATACGCAATAATGAAGGTAATGATTGGGATGTGCTAGAGGCATTAACAGGAACTATTGAAGCACCAAGTGATTGGTCAAGTCAACATAATCACTATTTATATGGTACTCCTAAACATGACAACGAAATCATAGAATGAATCAAGAAAAACTATTTTTAGATACGGTATTTATTCAAGCTCTACTAAACAAAAATGATCAATACCATACTCAAGCCAAAGCATTATTACCAACGGTGAAAAATGCCGTTGAAGTATGGGTAACAGAAGCCGTTTTGATAGAAGTTGGTAATGCTTTAAGTGCAGTGAACCGCACAGCATCAGTTCAGTTTATTAATCAGTTGGTATTTAGTCTTAGTATCTAGTAAATAAATTAAAGAATAACAGCTATTTTCCTTTAATTCATGTACACAAAGACGGGCAAGATGCTCAAACCACAATATTTTTAGCATTTTATTTCTTGACCTCATTTACTTGTAGTCTTGCCAAAGAATTAGGTTCTGCTAGTTCTCCTACTAAAATACCACGAGGTCTTTCTATATGATTAATAACACTTTCTTTTAACAGATCATAGATAAAATGATGAGGGTTTTTACGATTTATTAATTCTAGACCGTGACAATAAACTCCACACGCTGATACATCATTTAAAATCCGGTTGTGAATAATTCTCGTCCATTCTGATGCTGTTATCATTAATTGAGGGACAACATGAATAAATGCTGTAATTTGTTTTTCCATATCAAAAGATTCCAGAAAATGAATTAAGCTAAACATCACTTCTGGCTGTTGACATTGATCATCTAAAATCAGATGATAGGCAGATAATTTATTTTCATCAGAACTTTCAGCTATTTCAGCTAAAGCATTTTCAAAATTTGTAACTTGTTCTTCTGTTTGCATTAAGCGATTTTCTTGCAAGGTTGCCAATAAATTATTTTGATTCATTGTTTTGTCCCTTATTTCTCAAAAATCCATGGCCAAGTACGTTTATTCTGTCTGATTAATGTTTGCAAACTTTCCCTGATTTCTCTATTATACAAACCTTGACGAAATTCTTTGTCTGAATCAGGATATCCAGGATTAGAGAATTTACAGGATGTTTTTTAGGAAATATAGGTTTTTGTGAAGGATAGAAAATATATTTTTCTCTAAATCATAATTTATAATCATTAAATATTTACAGAAAATCTATAAATAACAATCCTGTACATCCTTAAATCCTGGTAATCCTGATTCAGACAACCACAACAAACAATCTCCAAATAGGAAGCCAGGGAATTAATTCCCTGTCTAAAAGCTAAAGTCGGTTTAAACCGACTATTGGGAATGATGGAATATTACATTTATCTTCATCAGGTAAAAAGGAGGAATATTATTAGCTTCCCAGTACTCTTTGGCTGAATTTAAAATATTCAATGCTATTTGGTACTGTGTCGGTTCAGCTTGCACAACAAACAATCTCCAAATAGTGAAAAATTGACTTTACCTATTTGTTAATAACTAAAAACTTGATAGGAATATTATTAGCTTCCCAGTATTCTTTGGCTGAATTTAAAATATCCAATGCTATTTGGTACTGTGTCGGTTCATAAAATATAAAATTGACGATTGTTAATAAAAATCTTAAAATCATGTAGATGATAATTTTAACTTTGTTCAAGTATTGTGTTATAATTAATTCAGAGTTATAAGAGTAAAAATATCATGATTTTAGCTGTTAAAAATGCTCTTTCCACAATTGCACCGAAGTTAACTTATGATGTGTTAATTGAAAATCAAGAAGATGGCACTGTGAAAGCGACATTATTAAGTTTACCAGAATGTCAAGGTTTAGGTGCGAATAAAGAGGAAGCATTAAATAATCTTATTCAGCTTTTTCAAGCCCGAAAACCAGAAATAGTAACTTTAGAAATTGAACCACCTAAAACAGAACATCCTTGGATGAAATTTGCAGGAATGTTTGAGGATGATCCACATTTTGATGAAGTGCAAGAATATATAGCAGAATATCGTCGTGAATTAGATGCAGAAATGGAGGAATATTATCAACAGATTGAAAATCAGGAGCATATAAAATGAGTTTATGGGTACTTGATACAGATCATGTTTCTCTCTTTCAACGCAGAAATCCATTTATTGTACAGCGTGTTAATAGTGTCAAATTTGAAGAAATTGCCATAACCATAATTACTGCTGAGGAACAATTGCGTGGTAGGTTTAATGTTATTATAAATGCCTCATCGTCGGATAAATTAGTATTAGCTTATGCAAATTTTCAGGCTAATCTAGAGTTTTTACGAAATGTAAATTTACTAGAATTTAGTGAAGATGCTGGGAATATTTACACTGAATTAGTTAAGCAAAGAATCCGCGTTGGTACTCAAGATTTACGCATTGCTGCAATTACATTATCAGTTAATGGGATTTTAGTAACTCGTAATTGGAAGGATTTTGAAAAAGTGCCTAATTTGCGTTTGGAAGATTGGAGTATTAGTTAAAAATGTCTGAATCAGGATACCCAGGATTAGAGGATTAACAGGATGTTTTTTAGAAAATATAGGTTTTTGTAAATGATAGAAAATATATTTTTCTCTAAATCATAATTTATAATCATTAAATATTCACAGAAAATCTATAAATAACAATCCTGTACATCCTTAAATCCTGGT
>NZ_LZQD01000015.1:6197-10379 GCF_001858025.1 Trichormus sp. NMC-1
ATTAGTTTATCAATAGTTCCCTGTTTAATGCCAGTACCTTTAAAAGCAGCCGTTAATTCTACTTTGCCTGCTGTATTAACATTGATAGAATTGTTGGTATTAGTGGTTTGATTTACATGATTACTAAAAACCCAGTTAGGAGTTTTACTGTTATTTGAATTTGTAGTTGTATCAGCTTGCAGTTCTGTTTCTATAACATTATCACTATTGATAAAATTTACTGCTACAATTTTTTCTGATTGTATAAACTGAATATTTTTAAGTTCCAACTTTCTTTGTAAGAGAGTTGGACAAGAAGGAGCAATCATGAAAGCTAAGTCTGGTGGATTTCCGTCATAATTAGATGGCTTAAATGTAACATCCAGGAATATTATTAGCTTCCCAGTACTCTTTGGCTGAATTTAAAATATTCAATGCTATTTGGTACTGTGTCGGTTCAGCTTGGGCAAAGATATCAGCATGATTATATCATATGACATATCTTTGAGCCGGACACCATGTTAAATCGGTGATACATTCATCAAAAGCATCCCAGTTAGCGCCGAAGTATGTAGGAATTTCCATTGCTTCAGCAGCTTATTTTAAAAATGTTTGTTTGCTATTAATTTTTTTACCATCAAGATAAAAAACTTTATGATTCATAGATTTATGGTAAGGAAATAGGTTAGCAAAATTGTCTGAATCAGGATGTCCAGGATTAAAGGATTAACAGGATGATAAAATATAAAATTGACGATTGTTAATAAAAATCTTAAAATCATGTAGATGATAATTTTAACTTTGTTCAAGTATTGTGTTATAATTAATTCAGAGTTATAAGAGTAAAAATATCATGATTTTAGCTGTTAAAAATGCTCTTTCCACAATTGCACCGAAGTTAACTTATGATGTGTTAATTGAAAATCAAGAAGATGGCACTGTGAAAGCGACATTATTAAGTTTACCAGAATGTCAAGGTTTAGGTGCGAATAAAGAGGAAGCATTAAATAATCTTATTCAACTTTTTCAAGCACGAAAACCAGAAATAGTAACTTTAGAAATTGAACCACCTAAAACAGAACATCCTTGGATGAAATTTGCAGGAATGTTTGAGGATGATCCACATTTTGATGAAGTGCAAGAATATATAGCAGAATATCGTCGTGAATTAGATGCAGAAATGGAGGAATATTATCAACAGATTGAAAATCAGGAGCATATAAAATGAGTTTATGGGTACTTGATACAGATCATGTTTCTCTCTTTCAACGCAGAAATCCATTTATTGTACAGCGTGTTAATAGTGTCAAATTTGAAGAAATTGCCATAACCATAATTACTGCTGAGGAACAATTGCGTGGTAGGTTTAATGTTATTATAAATGCCTCATCGTCGGATAAATTAGTATTAGCTTATGCAAATTTTCAGGCTAATCTAGAGTTTTTACGAAATGTAAATTTACTAGAATTTAGTGAAGATGCTGGGAATATTTACACTGAATTAGTTAAGCAAAGAATCCGCGTTGGTACTCAAGATTTACGCATTGCTGCAATTACATTATCAGTTAATGGGATTTTAGTAACTCGTAATTGGAAGGATTTTGAAAAAGTGCCTAATTTGCGTTTGGAAGATTGGAGTATTAGTTAAAAATGTCTGAATCAGGATACCCAGGATTAGAGGATTAACAGGATGTTTTTTAGAAAATATAGGTTTTTGTAAATGATAGAAAATATATTTTTCTCTAAATCATAATTTATAATCATTAAATATTCACAGAAAATCTATAAATAACAATCCTGTACATCCTTAAATCCTGGTTATCCTGTATCCCTTACGGGAGGCGTTAGCCATATCTGACAACCACAACGAAAAATCTCCAAGGAAGCATCCCAGTTAGCGCCGAAGTATGTAGGAATTTCCATTGCTTCAGCAGCTTATTTTAAAAATGTTTGTTTGCTATTAATTTTTTTACCATCAAGATAAAAAACTTTATGATTCATAGATTTATGGTAAGGAAATAGGTTAGCAAAATTGTCTGAATCAGGATGTCCAGGATTAAAGGATTAACAGGATGATAAAATATAAAATTGACGATTGTTAATAAAAATCTTAAAATCATGTAGATGATAATTTTAACTATTTTCAAGTATTATGTTATGATCAATTCAGAGTTAGAAGAATAAAAATATCATGATTTTAGCTGTTAAAAATGCTCTTTTCACAATTGCACCGAAGTTAACTTATGATGTGTTAATTGAAAATCAAGAAGATGGCACTGTGAAAGCGACATTATTAAGTTTACCAGAATGTCAAGGTTTAGGTGCGAATAAAGAGGAAGCATTAAATAATCTTATTCAGCTTTTTCAAGCCCGAAAACCAGAAATAGTAACTTTAGAAATTGAACCACCTAAAACAGAACATCCTTGGATGAAATTTGCAGGAATGTTTGAGGATGATCCACATTTTGATGAAGTGCAAGAATATATAGCAGAATATCGTCGTGAATTAGATGCAGAAATGGAGGAATATTATCAACAGATTGAAAATCAGGAGCATATAAAATGAGTTTATGGGTACTTGATACAGATCATGTTTCTCTCTTTCAACGCAGAAATCCATTTATTGTACAGCGTGTTAATAGTGTCAAATTTGAAGAAATTGCCATAACCATAATTACTGCTGAGGAACAATTGCGTGGTAGGTTTAATGTTATTATAAATGCCTCATCGTCGGATAAATTAGTATTAGCTTATGCAAATTTTCAGGCTAATCTAGAGTTTTTACGAAATGTAAATTTACTAGAATTTAGTGAAGATGCTGGGAATATTTACACTGAATTAGTTAAGCAAAGAATCCGCGTTGGTACTCAAGATTTACGCATTGCTGCAATTACATTATCAGTTAATGGGATTTTAGTAACTCGTAATTGGAAGGATTTTGAAAAAGTGCCTAATTTGCGTTTGGAAGATTGGAGTATTAGTTAAAAATGTCTGAATCAGGATACCCAGGATTAGAGGATTAACAGGATGTTTTTTAGAAAATATAGGTTTTTGTAAATGATAGAAAATATATTTTTCTCTAAATCATAATTTATAATCATTAAATATTCACAGAAAATCTATAAATAACAATCCTGAAGCATTAAATAATCTTATTCAACTTTTTCAAGCACGAAAACCAGAAATAGTAACTTTAGAAATTGAACCTTCTGAAACTAAATATCCTTTAATGGAAGTTACAGAGCTAAAGTCGGTTTAAACCGACTATTGGGAATGATGGAATATTACATTTATCTTCATCAGGTAAAAAGTCAATCAAATCCTGTACATCCTTAAATCCTGGTAATCCTGTACAGTATCAAAGACAACCACAACAAACAATCTCCAAATAGTGAAAAATTGACTTTACCTATTTGTTAATAACTAAAAACTTGATAGGAATATTATTAGCTTCCCAGTATTCTTTGGCTGAATTTAAAATATCCAATGCTATTTGGTACTGTGTCGGTTCAGCTTGGGCAAAGATATCAGCATGATTATATCATATGACATATCTTTGAGCCGGACACCATGTTAAATCGGTGATACATTCATCAAAAGCATCCCAGTTAGCGCCGAAGTATGTAGGAATTTCCATTGCTTCAGCAGCTTATTTTAAAAATGTTTGTTTGCTATTAATTTTTTTACCATCAAGATAAAAAACTTTTGATCCTATGCGGCTATTTGTTCCACTGTTTTAAGGATGTTTTATTTAATGTTTGTTGATAAAATATTGAGATGTGAAATTTATTTTACATAACTATTTCAAACATCCTATAATGATTTAATCAAAAACAGATTTCGTTTTTATCTAGTTTTTTTTGCAATTTCTGTTTGACATTAGCTGTTAGTTTTAGAGCTTCTACCATTTTATCTAAATTGTCTAAATTTCTTTGTTGACGTTTGTTTATTAGTTTATCAATAGTTCCCTGTTTAATGCCAGTACCTTTAAAAGCAGCCGTTAATTCTACTTTGCCTGCTGTATTAACATTGATAGAATTGTTGGTATTAGTGGTTTGATTTACATGATTACTAAAAACCCAGTTAGGAGTTTTACTGTTATTTGAATTTGTAGTTGTATCAGCTTGCAGTTCTGTTTCTATAACATTATCACTATTGATTCTAAATCATAATTTATAATCATTAAATATTCACAGAAAATCTA
>NZ_LZQD01000015.1:13069-36785 GCF_001858025.1 Trichormus sp. NMC-1
AATCCTGGATATCCTGATTCAGACAACCACAATAAACAATCTCCAAATAGTGAAAATGTAACTTTACCTATTTGTTAATAACTAAAAACTTGATAGGAATATTATTAGCTTCCCAGTATTCTTTGGCTGAATTTAAAATATCCAATGCTATTTGGTACTGTGTCGGTTCAGCTTGAGCAAAGATATCAGCATGATCGTATAATATGACATATCTTTGAGCCGGACACCATGTTAAATCGGTGATACATTCATCAAAAGCATCCCAGTTAGCACCGAAGTATTGAGGAAATTCCATTGCTTCAGCAGCTTGTTTTAAAAATGTTTGTTTGCTATTAATTTTTTTACCATCAAGATAAAAAACTTTTGATCCTATGCGGCTATTTGTTCCACTGTTTTAAGGATGTTTTATTTAATGTTTGTTGATAAAATATTGAGATGTGAAATTTATTTTACATAACTATTTCAAACATCCTATAATGATTTAATCAAAAACAGATTTCGTTTTTATCTAGTTTTTTTTGCAATTTCTGTTTGACATTAGCTGTTAGTTTTAGAGCTTCTACCATTTTATCTAAATTGTCTAAATTTCTTTGTTGACGTTTGTTTATTAGTTTATCAATAGTTCCCTGTTTAATGCCAGTACCTTTAAAAGCAGCCGTTAATTCTACTTTGCCTGCTGTATTAACATTGATAGAATTGTTGGTATTAGTGGTTTGATTTACATGATTACTAAAAACCCAGTTAGGAGTTTTACTGTTATTTGAATTTGTAGTTGTATCAGCTTGCAGTTCTGTTTCTATAACATTATCACTATTGATAAAATTTACTGCTACAATTTTTTCTGATTGTATAAACTGAATATTTTTAAGTTCCAACTTTCTTTGTAAGAGAGTTGGACAAGAAGGAGCAATCATGAAAGCTAAGTCTGGTGGATTTCCGTCATAATTAGATGGCTTAAATGTAACATCCTTTAACCATTCGCTGAATGTCTCTAAATGACTACTCAAAAGCTCATAGTTCTTAGCCTCTCCAAAAGCTCTAGCAACAGTATTACCATTGTGCATCAATTCTACATAGCAGTCAAAAGCATGATTTGCTTGAACAGTTGTAGTTGAAACAACTGATAGAGTATATGCTTTTTGGTTTAGAAATTTAACCCACTGTTGCTTGCATTGCGACTCAATTAAATTTCGAGCATCTCCTTCAAAAGCCTGTTCAGGTGCTTCTGAGAAGTATTTCGCATGAATTTGTAGTATTGCATTACCGTATTTCTGACAAAATTCTCTTAATGTACTTGTAGAATTGATAGAGATATTCTGAATTTCTTGCCATGCTTGGTTAAAATTTTGATAGCCGCTATAAGCTCCTTTGATTCGACTATCAATTTTTTCTTTAATTATCTCAAATTCATTACTATAACCCTTATTTAAATTAATTACTTGGCTACCAATAAGGCTTTGAATTACCTGATCTTCTTCTATAAAGTTACCAACATTTTCAGATGTTCCCACTACATACATTAATAGACGAATTTTTAAACTTAATTTACCAAATGATTTTCTGATTAATTGTTTTAAAGTTAATCTAGTTTCTTGAGTCTCGTTTAAAAAGTCTGCTAAAGCATCTAATTCATCTATCAGATACACAAAAGTGAATTTTGGATCTACATTTGATACTTTGTTAATAACATCAAAGAAGAATTCTTCATCCACATACTTGAACATCAACTCTTTGAATTTGCTATGAAAGGGCTTTTGTGTCCTTGCAATTGTTAATTCAGCAACTTTATTTGTTTCTAAATAATCACTTAGGATATTTTCAGCCACTGATTTAACTGAAGTAGATAACTTATCATTCTTTAATAACTGCCAAAAGGTTTCAGCCAAAATATGGCAATAGAATTTAATACTAAAGTTATCACCTCCTCGTGTTATATCAGAAAGCTGAAATTCAAAAACTATTGAATGATGAAAAAAAGTTTCTTTAGTTTTAGCTAACTCGTTTAAATAACTTAAAAGAGAAGTTTTACCGCTACCAACTAAAGCAGCAACAAATCTAAATGTAAAAAGACCTTCATCGAATGTATGCTTGAGATCATCTGTAAGCAGTTCAGTAACAGTAGTTATTGGCCTTCCAGATAGACTTCGAGCAGTTGAAGCTTCTCCATCACTTCCTGGTTCTCGAATAGCACGCTCAATTCTAATATCTTCAATAAATCCTGTTCCTGAAGCAACTTTTTGAAGAAATTCTTTTATGTATCTTTTCTTTCCTGCATCTTCTGGCATTGTTCACTCAGCCCATTGAATTAGTTCTTCATTTTTTTCGATAACAGCAAAAACTTTATCGCTTAATTTAAGTCTGCTAAAATATTTATCTAAAAGTGATTGAGAAATAGAGTTTATTTCACTAAATTGTTTACAAATTTCTCTGCTACGAATAGCAACAACTCCCCGTAATTCTTGTTTTTTTCTTTCTGCAAAATATAGTTCCTTGAACTTTACTAGAAAAGTGTCATAATCCATGTCTTCATCTATGGAAGATGAATCATGAAAATCAGAAGACTTTTGTTGAAGAAAATCTACAATGGTATTAATAACTCTATGTCCTTTTACAGTATCAAATCTATATTTAGTAGTTCTCAGATTGGCTGTTAATGCTTTTTTTCCTAAATCGGTAACTGAAAGCCTATTTCTTTTAGGTGATTCAATTAATTTTTGCCCAAGTAAGTATTCATAGGTTTGTTCAGCTTCTTGCCGTAACTCTTTATTTAGATAGGATTTAACAACGCCTTTAGTAACTGTATTCTCATCAGAATAAGCCTGAGCGTACAGTAAATAAAGTAGTTGTATTATGGAAAGTTGGATCATATAGAAGATTACCTTCTCAAATGAATTATGTCACAAACCCGATTCTAGCTTGAAAATGATACAAACAAGGAATTAAAGCAAATTTAAACTGATTCCGATCATACTTCCTTCCACCCTATTGCTGTACATATTTTTCTCAATGCTGCTTGTATACTAATTAACTAGTTACCGAATCAATAAAACACGCTCTTATCCATAGAAATATAACCTACTTTTTGTAATATGTCATTAAAATCACTTTTTACTAATGATTTTCCGGGTTTTCCACGAATTCAGGTAAACCTACTGGCATTTTTGATACTCCTGGTTAATCAAAATTAGATGCAAAATGTATAAGTTAGATTTTACTTGTTAATACATAGTTTAACAGTAGTACTATTACGTAATCAATACCCATAACAGCGAAATTTGAGCAATCTCTCTGAAGCGAAAATTTAGCTACTGTTGAATATTAATTTCTTATTTCTAAGATGCTACGCGATCGCAGTGATAGTCCGTAAGACTCAGCCTCTGTCTAGGATACGCTCCGCAAACATAGAGAAGGTATCGCAAAAAGACATGATTCTGTAAAATTAGGTAAACTAAATTTTTCACCTAATTCACCAAAGACCATAGCTAACTCATGCAATTGCAACTCAGTGGATCGAAATCTACCCTAGCTTCCCTACTATTAATTGCCCCCTTTTTCCTTTGGGGTACGGCAATGGTAGCAATGAAAGGGGTAATCCCTCACACCACACCACTATTCATGGCAGGGGTGCGGTTATTACCTGCGGGTGTGTTAATTTTGATAGCTGCCGCATTCATGGGTAAACCCCAACCGCAAGGGTGGTTAGCATGGCTGTGGATTGTTATATTTGCCTTTGTAGATGGTACGCTGTTTCAAGGCTTCTTGGCAGAGGGATTAGTCAGAACCAGTGCAGGGTTAGGTTCTGTAATGATTGACTCTCAACCTTTGGCTGTAGCTTTGTTATGCTTATGGCTATTTCAAGAACATATTGGTTTATGGGGATGGCTGGGGTTAGGATTGGGAGTTATGGGTATTAGTTTAATTGGCTTACCCCAAGAGTGGATTTTTCATCTTCTCGACTCAGGGGTAAATATCACAACCGACAATTGGCAACAATTATTTGCCAGTGGTGAATGGTTGATGTTACTAGCAGCTTTGTCAATGGCTGTGGGAACCGTACTCATCCGCTATGTATGTAAGTATACTGACCCTGTAACAGCGACAGGATGGCATATGATTTTAGCTGGGTTGCCTTTGTGGGGAATCTCCTCAGTGGTGGAAGTACAACAGTGGCAAAATCTAGTAATATCTGATTGGTTAGCTTTAAGTTACGCCACCATATTTGGAAGTGCGATCGCTTATGGCTTATTTTTCTACTTTGCTTCTAGTGGAAATCTGACTAGTCTAAGTTCTCTTACTTTTCTCACACCCGTTTTTGCGTTGATATTTGGTCATCTTTTTCTCTCAGAAGTCCTCTCCCCCATTCAGTGGGTAGGAGTATTCCTGACTTTAATCAGTATTTATTTAATCAACCAACGCGAAACTCTAGCAGGAACCAATAAAAAAATTCCTCTCAGTGAAAAAACAACCACACCCAAGCAACAAATTTTAGAAATATCTACTACTAAAAAACTAAACACCATCACACTAACTGTGAGAGAATCTGAACCAAAAATTTTACCCTAACCAAGTCAGTGGGACATGAGAAAGATGAGGGTTAAACCGCAACAATCAATTACCAATTACCAATCAGTAATTCCCTATTCTATTCTGATATTAACTTCTTGTATTGGACTGAGTTTTTACCCCAGCCGCGCTATCTCAGCTACAGTTGAATTAAAACCTACTCCAGCAAAAGTTCTCAGTCCTGGGGTTAAAAGTGCAGAAGTACAAGTTATCCAAGTCCAACTCAAAGCGTTAGGTTACTATAGTGGCTCCATAGATGGAGATTACAGTCCCAGCACCCAAAATGCTTTAGCCCAATTTCAGCAAGAACAAGGTTTGAAAAGAGCAGATGGTGTTGCTGATTGGACTACCAGACAGCATCTTAAATTAGTTTTATCAGGCAAGATTAAATGTAATACTGCTGCTGCTATCACTGAAGCAAAAAATTCTCAAATCCAACCCCAACAAAATAATTCTATTTGGTGGAGATTAATAAGTTTTGGAGTTTTAGGAACTCTGGGTGTATTGTTTTACCTAGCACAAAAGTTAGCTGAAAGTAAACTTCTTATAGAAGCTGCCAACTCAGAACAACTACTTTTAAATCCATCCTCCCAAAAAAGTCCCAAATTGTTTTTAAACCCTGCACCCAATATACCTTTACCAAGATCAACAGAATTATTAACATCTCAACAAACTACTGTAATTTCTGCATTGAGTATTGCCGATGAATTGATGAAAGACTTACACTGCAATGATGCTACAAAAAGACGCAAGGCTATTTGGCATTTAGGTCAGCAAGGAGATTCCCGTGCCATGAAGCCACTAGTAGACTTGATGGTCAGTGCTGATTCTCGACAACATAGTTTAATTTTGTCAGCGTTGGCAGAAATCGGTATTCGCACACTCAAACCAATGAACCGGGCTTTAGCTATTTCTATTCAAGATGAAAATCCTCAAGTCCGACAAAATGCGATTCGTGATTTATCTCGCATTTATGACATGATGAGTCAAATGAGTCAGATGTTGCGCCATGCAATGGAAGACGAAGATCCAGAAGTACAAGCTACAGCACAATATGCTTTAAATCATATGAATCGAGTGCGTGTTTTACCAAAACTAGATGAATATCTGGAAGATTCACACCCAGAACCCCAACCTTAAGCCTATATAATTACGAATATTCTGAATGTTCATTCCCCCACCCCTCCAACCTGGTGATTTACTGCGCGTCATTGCCCCTAGCGGTGCATTACGAGAATTTGAGGCATTTAATAAAAGTGTAGAAATTTGCAAATCCCACGGTTACCGCGTCAAAATTAGCGATCGCATAGATGATAGATTTGGTTATCTTGCTGGTACTGATGCCCACCGTCGTCAACAATTAGCAGCAGCATGGCAAGACCCAGAATGTCGGGGTATCCTCTGCGCTAGAGGTGGTTTTGGTAGCACCCGCATTTTAGAAGATTGGAACTGGGAACAAAATACAGCAGATCCTAAATGGTTGATAGGCTTTTCTGATATCACAGCCCTACTTTGGAGTCTCTATAACGCAGGTATTTCTGGAGTACACGGTTCCGTACTCACTACCCTGATAGATGAGCCAGAATGGTCAATACAGAGGCTATTTGATATTTTAGAAAGTCGTCCCCTCGCACCTTTAAAAGGTCAAGGTTGGGGTGGTGGTACAGTGACAGGTGTGTTACTTCCTGGTAATCTGACAGTAGCAACTCATCTTTTAGGGACACCGCTTTTACCTAACCTTGATGGTGTGATATTGGCGTTGGAAGATGTTACAGAACCACCTTATCGGATTGATAGGATGTTAACTCAATGGCGATTAAGTGGGGTTTTATCTAAAATTCGTGGTATTGCTTTAGGAGGGTTTACCAAGTGTGAAGCACCACCTCATATACCTAGTTTGAGTATAGAGGAAGTTTTGAGGGAACGGTTGGGTGATTTAGGAATTCCTATAGTTTCAGATTTACCCTTTGGTCATGATCACCCTAATGCAGCTTTACCCGTTGGAGTACAAGCAACATTAGATGCACAAGAAGGAATATTAGAGATCAAAAAATAAACATAATAGAAAATTGGCAGGTTTCTAAATCATGCAATAATAACTCCAGATGGAATTTTTGTTTATGCTTGTAAAAACTCATTATCTATGGATAAAAACTTAATAATTGATGTTGGTGTTCATCAGGGTGAAGACACAGAATACTATTTAAAAAAAGGATTCCGAGTCATTGGGATCGAAGCAGATCCTCAGCTTTATGAAACCACAAAAAACAGACTGCAATCATACATAAATGATGGACAACTGCAACTTCTTAATCTGGCAATAGCCCCACAAGATGGCGAAATCACTTTCTATACTAATCTAAACAATAGTGTTTGGGGAACAATTTCTCCAGATTGGGTGAAAAGAAACGAGATATATGGGACACAATCCCTGGGAATCACTGTAAAAAGTTCTAAATTTGAAACCATTTTGCAAGAATTTGGCATTCCCTACTATCTGAAAATTGATATAGAAGGTGCAGATTTGTTATGCGTAGAAGCATTACGGCACTTTGACAGTAAACCACAGTTTCTATCCATAGAATCAGACAAAACTTCTTGGAGTAGCTTACTGGAAGAATTCAAGCTATTGGCAGAACTTGGTTATCAGAAATTTAAAGTTATTAACCAAGAGAAAATATCACAACAAATGTGTCCCTTTCCAGCACGAGAAGGCCAATACATTGAACATCAATTTGAATTTGGTTCTAGCGGACTCTTTGGAGAAGAAACAGCAGGAACTTGGCTTTCGGAAAGTGAAGCAATCAATCTCTATAAACGCATTTTTTGGTACTATAAAATATTTAGATTGAATGGGTTTATTTATGATATTCCTCTAGGTAAAAAGCTCTTAGAAGCACTCAATGTGATAGAACCGTGGTATGATACCCATGCCAGTCTGTGAAGATAGTACAGGTGAAAGAATAGTTTTAAATAAATAATTAAATAAATGAAATGGAAAAAGTATGACACACTTCGGTACTATCTGCCCAGCTGCTACTGGACATTTAAACACAATGACTGCTTTAGGACGTGAACTCCAAAGACGAGGGCATCGTGTTACAGTATTGGGTATGTCTGATGCAGAAGCAAATGCCAAAGCTGCTGGTTTAGAATTTCGACCTATTTCACCAGTTGATTTTCCCCTAGGAACAACTGCAAAATTTTATGAAGAACTAGGCAAACTAACAGGGTTGGCAGCATTGCGTTACACAATTTCTTTATCTGAAAAAACAACAGATTTATTTTTGCGTGATGCCCCACAAGTTATTAAAGATGCAGGAATAGAAGCACTGATAATTGATGAATGTATATTCGGAGGCAGCACTGTTGCCGACTTAGTAAATATTCCCTTTGTTACAGCTGCTTCTGCTTTAGTTAACGGTTTTGATGATAATATTCCGCCAGCTTTTACCACTTGGAAATATAATTCAGCTTGGTGGGCAAGATTACGTAATCGTGTTGGTTATGGGGTAATTCGTAGTTTTGCCCAACCTATTTACAAGGTGATTTCCGCATATCGCCAAAAGTCTAATCTGCCTCCTTGTGTAAATATTAACGATTTCTATTCTGTTTCCAAATTAGCAATTATTAGTCAACAACCAGCCGAGTTTGAGTATCCAAGAACTAATTTAAACGGAATCCTCCATTTTACAGGACCTCACTTTGATGCAACAGTTAGAAAACCAACTGATTTCCCCTGGGAAAAATTGAATGGGCAACCCTTAATTTATGCTTCAATGGGGACATTACAAAATCGTCTCATTCATATTTTCTATAAAATTGCTGAAGCTTGTGTAGGTTTAGATGCACAATTAGTTATTGCCCTGGGAGGTGGATTAGAAACTCAAGCATTGCCTAACTTACCGGGAAATCCCATCCTTGTTAAATATGCACCACAATTAGAATTATTGCAAAAAGCCAGTCTGACTATTTGCCACGCTGGGACAAATACGGTGTTAGAATCTCTTTTTTATGGTGTACCTATGGTGACTATTCCTATTACTAATGATCACCCAGGAGTTGCTTCCCGTATTGCTTGGAGTGGTGTAGGGCAATTTATTACTCCTTCCCGGTTGACAACTGATAGATTACGTCAAGCTATTCAAGAAGTGCTAACGCAACCATCTTATCAAGAAAATGCACTCAGACTAAAAACTGCTATTCAAAAAGCGGGGGGTGTTCCTCGTGCTGTGGATATTATTGAGCAAGTAATCTCAAATAATGTAAAATCCAAAAATTGACAAGTTATCAAAATTAATATCTACTAATCACAAACAACATGGCTAAACAATATATACCCAACGCCTTCTTAAAAATTGAAAATTCCCAAGTAAACGCTATCTTTGCTTGGAGTCAACGCTCACCAGAAATTATTCCTTACCTATCTTGGTTAACCATTTTAGAAATATTTGTTCATGAGCATGACCTTGAATCAGCTCATCAAATATTTCAACAAGTCAAATCAGCACCAATTAACGAGCAAGTTACTACAGAAATAGAAAAATATCAACATTTAACCAATAACGCTATCATCTTTTTATCAGACAAAAGCCTCACGCTTTTTGGTAAAGGCTTTCGCAGCTTTATTGAAAAAGAAGACGAATATGAACTTGCACCATTAAGCCAAAATAATTACCAAGTATTGACACAATTTTTTGCAGAAAATAACCTCAAAAACGACTTAGAACAAATTAACAGTATTGACAGTTTTTGCCAATTAGTTATCTATTTAGAAAAAATTGGTTTATTGTCAGTTGCTACCCATACTCTCAATTGGGGAGATTTGAAAAAAACTGTTCCTATCTGTCAAGCATTTGGTTTAACTAGGGGAAAACCAATTGATAGATATTATTTAAACAAATTTATAGCAGAAATTTATCCGCAAATTACTGGTAATATCTTAGAAATTGGGGGTATACCAAAAGATAAAGATTTCTATCAAGTTAACCCTGGTTCATCATATCAAATTATGAATCTAGAACCAGGTCTAGGAATAGATATAGTCGGTGATGCTCACGATGTATCTATAATTAAACCAGAATCATTTGATTCTATTATTACTTTTAATGTCCTAGAACATTGTTATGCACCTTGGCAAGTAGTAGAAAATATTTACACTTGGTTAAAACCAGGGGGAAAATGTTTTGTAATGGTTCCTAGTGCCGTCAGACTCCATGCTACACCAATGGACTATTGGCGGCCTTTACCCGATGCTATGGCTTGGATGTTTAGAAATTTCTCCCAGAAAAAATTATATGTCTATGGTAATCCTATAAGTGTGATTGCTAGTTATCATGGCATAGCTACTGAAGAATTAACTACTGAAGAATTAGATGCTTTTCATCCAGATTATCCAGTAGCTACCTGTATTGCCGCTCAAAAATAATCACTTCAAATAATCACTTAAATCAGTTACAATTGCGGAATGTCTTATGAGTCCTATCACTTTTGATATCAGTCCAGAAATTAGCATTATTATCTGTACATATAACCGCGCTCATTACTTAAATAAAGGTATTGATAGTGTTCTCAATCAAACTTTTACAAATTGGGAACTTTTAATAGTGGATGATGGTAGTAGTGATCATACTTTTGAAATTGTCAACTCCTATCTTGGCAAATACAATAATATCCGTTATTTAAAGCATCAAAATAAAAAACAATGTTATGCCAAAAATGCAGGAATACAGGCATCATTTGGTAGATATCTCACATTGCTTGATAGTGACGACTCATATAAACCAAATCATTTAGAGTCACGATTAGAATATATGAAAGCTAATCCAGAAATTGACTTGGTTCAAGGAGGATTTTTCAGCGAAGAAGAAATTTTAGTGGCAGATTATTATCAACCAGGTAAATTAATTAATTTAAAAGAATGTGTTTTGGGTCCCACATTTTTTGGCAAAAGAAAGGTATTTTTTGAATTACAGGGATTTAAGCACATGACTTATGGAGAAGATACAGATTTATGGGAAAGGGCAGAAAAAATATTCAAAATTCAAAAAATAAAAGAGCCAGAAACTTATGTTTATACAAGAGCAGAAACTAGTGTTAGTAAGAATTTTACTAATAATGTTTCTTCATCTAGCTAACTTTTTGACATGAATAATATCCTGTTGTCTTTATTACAAGTCAAAAATTATTTGCGTCAGTTATTTCATTCTGCTTGGAGACTGACACTTTTAGGCATTGTCCTGAGTTTTTGCATTATATTTTTGTTTAGTTGTCAAGAAGCTACACATAAAGGCAATGAAGTCATTCATCTGACACTATGGCAATCAATTAATCCTCCAGTAAACCGGGATGTTTTTGAGAAACTGGTAGAAAAATTTAATCACAAACATAGTGATATTCAAGTAGAGTCTGTCTACGCAGAAGGATTACCGAAAATATTAACGGCTGTTGTTGGTAATGCCTCTCCAGATATTCTGTCATTTTATCCTCAACTTACGGGTCAGTTTGTAGAACTGGGAGCAATTGTTCCTTTAGAAAAATGGTTTGACCAATTACCATTTAAGTCGGAAGTTATTCCCAACACATTGGAGGAATTAAAATTAGATGATCACTTGTGGTCAATTCCTCTGTATACAAGTAATATGGCTATTTTTTATCGTCCTACACTTTTTGAAGCTGCGGGAATAAAATCACCGCCGAAAACTTGGGAAGAACTGCGGGAAGTTGCCAAAAAATTGACTATAGATAAAAATGGCGACAAGCAACCAGAACAACATGGGATAATGTTACCTTTAGGAAAGGGAGAATGGACTGTTTTTAGTTGGTTTCCATTTTTATTAAGTGCTGGAGGTGAAGTAGTCACTAATGGCTATCCCAATTTAACTAATACCGGCGCTATTACAGCTTTAAAATTCTGGGAAGATTTAATTAAAGATGGTTCAGCAATTCTTTCTGCTCCAGAACGGGGTTATGAAGAGGATAATTTTCTTGCTGGTCGTGTGGCAATGCAAATAACTGGACCCTGGACTTATATTACTAAATCTAAGGTTGATTACAAATTATTTCCCATACCTACTAATGTTGAGAAAGCCACGGTGATTGGTAATGGAAATCTTTATGTGATGAAGACTAAGCCGGAAAGAGAGAAGGCCGCAATGAAGTTTTTAGAATTTGTTATCAGCGAAGAATTTCAAACAGAATGGGCTTTGGGTACTGGTTTTTTACCTGTGAATGTTAAATCTACTCAAAGTCAAGAATATCAAGAATACCTCAATTCTAAACCTTGGTTAAAAGTTTTTGCAGAACAAACATCTGTGGCACGCGCTCGACCAATTATTGCTGGATACAATCGTTTATCTGATAGTCTTGGTCGAGCAATTGAGTCCACATTACTAGGTAAATCTTCTGCTGAACAAGCACTCAAAGAGGCTCAAGAGCGTTTAGAAATAATTTGGAATAGTAATTAATTTAGTTACAAATTCCGGTTTTTTCTTCTAGAAGAGAAAGCTTTGTTGATTCTTCGTAATAAGCGGTAGCTGCCGCAGATTCAGAGGCAATTAAGCGTTGAATAACTTCGGTTAGTTGGGGAACTTGGGGGTGGTTAACATGAACATAATCTACAACATTGTAGCGATACCAAGGTGCAACTCTAGAATGAGCGCGTAATTTCTCACGGATGCGATCGCAAATCACAAAGTTGGATTGCGTAAATAAGTTGTGCCAGTAATCACGGTGGTGTAAATTAATATGTCCGTGTCCACCTTGACTGGGAACGGCTGCGGAAAATACGACCACTGGTGCAACTTTAGTTAGCCAATTTATAACAGTAGGTGAACTTTCTGGTTGTAAATGTTCGGCTACTTCTAAGGATATGGCTAGATCAAAATGTTTGTCTTGAAAAAGGTTAGCGATCGCTGTAGAATCATTTAAGTTGAGAGGATAAAATTCTACTGGTAATCCAGCAAAATCAGGTTGGGAATAACCATCAACAGATGTAACCTTTACCCCTAGTTTTGCTAATTCTCTACTAAGATGTCCAGGACCACAACCAAATTCTACTACTGTTTTCGGATCATAAATCTCCACAATAGATAAAGCTACAGTCTGATAATCAGTATCAAAAGCTACAGTCTGGAAATAATCTGAAGTGTAAGCAATAGTGTTATTAGTCATTTGTTTTGATTCCATTGATCTACTGATAGAATAACCGAGTCGAAGAACTCAAAGACAGGGAATCTGAAATATATAACGTTTTATGAAGTAAAGTAAAGCAATCCTAAGAGCTTTTGATCTGTGTTGATAAAGCGTAATCTGAGGATGATAAGCTAAACAGTGAAATATGAAAGTGACTTAGGATGAAGTGTTAAATGGGTGTTTCCTCAACGGCTCCTCTCCTCCTTCGGGCTGCACGTGGTGAAGTAGTAGATCGTCCCCCTGTATGGATGATGCGACAAGCGGGACGCTATATGAAAGCATATCGGGATTTGCGGGAAAAATATCCTTCATTCCGCGATCGCTCAGAAATTCCAGAAGTAGCGATTGAAGTTTCCCTCCAACCCTGGAGAGCTTTCCAACCCGACGGAGTAATTTTGTTTTCCGATATTGTCACCCCCCTACCAGGGATGGGTATTGACATGGATATTGCGGAAGGGAAGGGACCGATTATTTTTTCGCCCATACGCACTCAAGAACAAATTGAAAAACTGCGTCCCCTAGAACCAGAAACAGCACTACCATTTATTAAAACGATTTTGGAATCGTTACGGAAAGAAGTAGGCAATCAATCCACAGTGTTAGGCTTTGTGGGCGCACCTTGGACATTAGCGGCTTATGCGGTGGAAGGTAAAGGTTCTAAAACCTATTCCATCATCAAAAACATGGCATTCACAGATCCCACGATTCTGCATCAGCTATTAAATAAATTAGCAGATGCGATCGCTGATTATGTGCGCTATCAAATTGATTGTGGCGCTCAAGTGGTGCAAATGTTCGATTCTTGGGCGGGACAATTAAGCCCCCAAGATTATGATACCTTTGCTTTACCTTATCAAAAAATGGTGTTTGAGAAAGTTAAAGCAACTCATCCTGACACACCATTAATTTTGTTAGTGACAGGTAGTGCCGGACTTTTGGAAAGAATGCCCGCTTCTGGTGCAGATATCATTACTGTAGACTGGGCAGTAGATATGGCAGATGCCAGAGCCAGATTAGGTAAGCACGTGAAAGTACAAGGTAATCTTGATCCGGGTGTGTTATTTGGTTCTAAAGAATTTATCCGCGATCGCGTTTTGGACACCGTTCGCAAAGCCGGTAACTGGGGACATATCCTCAACCTGGGACATGGTGTACTACCAGAAACACCAGAAGAAAACGTTGCTTTCTTCTTTGAAACTGCGAAAAATCTCAACGCTTTGGTTTAGTCAGTTGGGTGGGCAAAAAGCCCACCTGATTTTTATTAAACGCAGATAAACGCAGATAAACGCAGATGAGGAAACATTTTAGGATTTGTGAAGCCCATTACAGCGGTTTCCGCTCTTATGAGGTACATCTTAGCCCCCTCATCGCTTGCGGGGAGGGGGTTGGGGGTGGGGTTCTTGTACCTCATAACATCGGGAAGTGCTGTATTGAACTTTTTCAAATTACATTAATTATTAAATAACAACCAAAACATCAAATTTCATGACTAAAAAACGGATTTTAATCACAGGTGCAAGCGGCTGTATCGGTCACTATATCAGCGAAGCCTTAATTGAAAACACTAATCACGAACTTTATCTATTAGTTAGAAACCCAAATAAACTGCAAGTAGATACTACAGCACGTCCAGGAATCACCATTTTACAAGGTGATATGCAGGAAATTAGCAAGTTTTCCAATTTACTTAAAACCATTGATATCGCTGTTTTAACAGCCACTTCCTGGGGTGGTGAGGGTATTTTTGATATCAATGTTTTTAAAACTCTAGAATTAATGAGTTTGTTAAATCCAGAAAGATGTCAACAGGTGATATATTTTTCCACTGCCAGTGTATTAGATTACAACAACCAACCGCTCAAGGAAGCCGGAGAAATCGGTACAGATTATATCCGTTCTAAGTATGATTGTTTACACAAAATAGAAAAATTAGCTATTTTCCCCAAAATTACCACTGTTTTTCCCACCATTGTTTTAGGTGGTGATGACAACAAACCTTATTCCGCTGTCACAACAGGCATTCCCGAAGTTACCAAATATATTGATATAATTCGCTTTTTACAAGCTGATGGCAGTTTTCACTTTATTCATGGACGTGATATTGCCACAGTTGTGCAGTATTTAATTGATTATCCTCCCCAAAAAGAAGAACCACGCCGATTTGTTTTAGGTCAATCTTTATTAACTGCTAATCAAGCAATAGAGGAAGTTTGTGCTTATTTAAATAAAAAGATTTACTTCCGCATTCCTCTATCTTTAGGTTTGGCTAATGTGATTATTAAATTGTTTAATATTCAAATGGCTGCATGGGATAGATTCTGTATGAATTATCGTCATTTTAGCTATGCTAACGCTATTAATCCTAGTAGTTTCAATTTACCTAATTACTGTGCAAATATGGCTGATGTTTTGAAAATTAGTGGTGTGAAAGGTGGGAAATGAATATTATAGGACTAGGCTTTTAAGCTGATTTGAAAAATATCAAATCAGGGAAAATTGTTCTACATCCCCTTATTTTTCAAGATTCCTCATTCTCACTTTGTCATCTTCTACAACGCTAAAATGCCCATACCAATCATCGCGCAGAGATATCGCTCTTACAACTTTTTCTGCTACTACTGCACCAGAGGGTGCTTTGATTCTAAATAAAATAATCCCAGTTGTAGCAGGTAACTGTGAACGAAAAGCCAATTCTCCAAAATCTTTATCAAAGGTTAAGAGAATACGGTTTTCTGCTTGGGCGCGACTTAATACTTGAGGATCAGAAATACCAGGTGAGTCTGTTCTAATCCAAGCTACATCATGTCCGTTTTCTCTCAAAGCTGCAACCGCATCCAGGGGGAAATTTTCATTAGCTAAAAAACGCATGATTTAGGCAGGAATAGCATAGACTTTTTCAGATTTTAAGGAAGCACTTGCATAGGCAAGACAGGCTTGGATATCTTCAACAGTAATACCTGGATAATTACGCAAAATTTCTTCATTACTCCAGCCTTGGGCAAGAAGATCAATGATAAATTCTACTGCTAGTCGTGTTCCTTTGATGATAGGTTTACCGACTAAGATGTTTGGATCAATTGTAATTCGAGTTTGCCAATCCATAGTTACTAATGTTATGAATATTTGAAATCGGGAAGTATTAAAAGCAATTTTATCACTCATTTGCATTTACCTGCCGACATTCTGCAATTGATTGTTTTATCTCTGTTGCTTCTGCGTCGCTTAAAATCCCTGCAAATTTGGCTAAGGGATGATCTTTGCGTGTAGCTTTTACACGATGTAAAAAATCTAGCAACATTTGCACAATATCATCAGGAGTTTCTTCGAGTTCTTGGATTAATTGCTCACGGTTTGTCATATATTGAAACCTCTAAAACATAATAAATAGCGATCGCACTTTTTTAGTTTATCTCATGCGATCACCTATCCATCCTAAATAAAGCACAGCGATCGCTTTCCTCTTCACAGGCATCGCTCCCATGCAAATAAAAACGGTGGGTTAATAAAATGTAACTCTACAAGAGGGGCGAGCGATCGCCTGTGAAATAACACCAATGTCTCTCGCTCTTTTGTAGCAGCGCATTCTTAGGAAAATTTGCACTATAAACCAACAAGTAAAGCTTGCTATAAAATATTTAGCTGTCATCAGTAACATCTTCATGTGTAGAGACAGGTAATGGTTGTCCAACAAACAATAAGGTACTTTGGAGTAACTTCTCTTCAATTTGTTTAAACATTGCCTCCAATTCTACCCTTGGATTAGTCTGTAAACCTAGACACTGTGCAATTCCATTTGCATCCGTACTCCAACGCTCCATAAGTTGAATACGATAACCTGAAGCTTCAGAAAGCAACTCATAAGAGTGAAAGTGCATGGTATTTCCAAGGCGAGCATCTTGAATATGCTCAAAAGAAAACTCCCGTTGCATATAATCAATAAGGCAGTCTTGAGTTACTAAGACAAGGTGTTTACTGAGATGTTCAAAGGTGTGGATTTTGTGGTGGAGTTGCATCAAGATTGTCTTTGCGGTCATCTTCCAGTTCATGCCAAATCCTTTTTTTGATGTGACATCCGTATCCTTTACTGCGACACCATGACGTTGAAGGAATCGTTGTCGTTCTGGCCACACTGTGCCAGTTGTGTCAAGTGTTTGCAGTTCAATGCCAACGAAATCTATGACTTTTCCTGAGCGTACAGAAGCAAGACAATAATCTATGCTACCCCCTGGCACTGTAATTTCAGGAACGATTCGGAGTTCGTTACCTGGTTCATGAAGTGTTAATAGGTGAATACAGTCCGTAAAAATTTGACTGCGTTCAAGAAGTCGAAACGGGCATATAATAATGTTTCGAGTTTCTTTACCGTAAGAAACTGTGCATGAACCAATCGTAAGTTCTGGCTCACTTTTTCTATTTTTGAGGCATTTTCGAGCCAGGAAAGGGCAGTTTTGTCCAGAGGCAATATCGCCCCAAGAAAGTGATTGGTCTGTAGAATTTCCGTAAAGTTCAGCTACTTTGGTCATGGGAGTAGTCCACATCTTTCACGAGCAATGTTTACATACTCACATGAAATATCAATTCCAATCGATTTTCGTTGTAGTTGAAAGGCGACTACACCTGTTGTGCCTGTTCCTATAAACGGATCTAGTATAATACCAGACTGTGGGCAAGTAGCAAGAATTGGAATTTTACAGAGATCTTCAGGATAGGGTGAAAAGTGGAGTTTTCGTTTCTGAGTGTCTTCTGGCAAGATATCCCAGACATCACTAGGTTTACTGCCATTTGGATGATATCTCAGAAAATAAAAACCACGATCAGCAAGTTCACGCGCTCGTCCAGAAATCTTAGTTGAGTCTGAATGTGTCGTTCGTTGCTGACCACGAATAATCATGCGAAAGTCAGATAATTTACCTAGTCGTACTTCTTCTAACACTTCATTCAGCGCCTTCAAAGCGTTTGCGCGTTCAGAATCACTGAGTGCTGTAGATAATTCAATCTGTCGGCGATAACGTATTCCAGAAACACCTGTTGCAGAGACTACAGAACCATTGACGACTTTAGATTGTCTTGGCTTCGAGCGAATTGCATCAACATCATAAAAATAGCGGTTTGTCTTCACGAAATGAAAACAAGGTTCATAGACATTTCGGAGTTTATCTTTTGAATTGTCAGGAGCGCCTTTAACCTTATTCCAAATAACACTGTTGCGAAGAATCCAACCTTGTTCATCAGTCATGGCAAGTGCAACTCTCCACGGTATACCCACTAGTGATTTATGCTGATAGGTATCACCAATATTTAGCCAAAAAGAGCCACTGGGCTTAAGGACTCGCTTTATTTCAGAGAATATCTTAAGTAGATTATTAACATAGTCTTCCCATGTATCTTCAAGCCCAATTCCTCCGTTCACGTAAGCCCTATGTCCCCAATAAGGCGGAGATGTAATTACACAATCAATGCAACCATCGGGAAACAGCTTTAAAAGTGCATAGCTGTCAGCCTGCAAAAACAATGGTACAGGGTCTGGTGTGATGAGATAATTCTTGATTGTACCTATATTTTCTAGAAGTCTACTGCCCACAACCATTGAAACACCTTGGAACTACATCACATAACTTTACTTGAATTTGAAGGGTTTGCTGCCGTCGAGTTCATTTTGAGAAAAAAGTCAATTAGTCTTAATTTTGGTTACAGTTAGATAACAAATAAATCGTGAGGGGTGATACTATGCGTGTCTTGCTAGTTTATCCAATATTTCCCAAAACCTTCTGGTCCTATGAGAAAATCCTAGCACTCGTAGATAGAAAGGTTCTATTACCACCATTGGGTTTAGTCACAGTTGCAGCAATCCTACCCCAAGAATGGGAATTTAAACTTGTAGATCGTAACATTCGCGCTGCCACAGAAGAAGAATGGGCATGGGCAGATATAGTCATTTTCTCGGCTATGATTGTCCAAAAACAAGACTTACTAGATCAAATTCGGGAAGCAAAACGCCGGGGTAAGTTGGTAGCTTTGGGTGGTCCATACCCCACATCGACACCCCATGAAGTCGAAGCAGCAGGTGCAGATTACCTGATTCTCGATGAAGGGGAAATCACCTTACCCATGTTTGTGGAAGCAGTGCAGAAAGGTGAAAAATCTGGAGTTTTCCGGGCTACAGAAAAACCTGATGTCACCGGTACACCAATTCCCCGGTTTGATTTATTAGAATTTGATGCTTATGACATGATGTCGGTGCAGTTTTCGCGGGGTTGTCCCTTCCAGTGCGAATTTTGCGACATTATCGTACTTTATGGACGCAAACCCCGAACCAAAGCACCTGCACAACTTTTAGCAGAGTTAGATTATCTCTATGAGTTGGGTTGGCGACGTGGTGTATTCATGGTAGATGATAACTTTATTGGCAACAAACGTAATGTGAAATTGTTGCTAAAAGAGTTAAAAGTCTGGATGGAAGAACATCAATATCCGTTCAATTTTGACACAGAAGCTTCTATCGACTTGGCACAAGATCAAGAGATGATGGAGTTGATGGTTGATTGTGGATTTAAAGCTGTATTTTTGGGCATTGAAACCCCAGATGAAGATAGCTTACAACTAACAAAGAAATTTCAAAATACTCGCAGTTCTTTAACTGAGTCAGTAGAAACAATCATCAGAACTGGACTACGGCCAATGGCTGGGTTTATCATTGGTTTTGATGGCGAAAAAGCCGGTGCTGGCGATCGCATTGTCAGATTTGCAGAACTAGCCGCCATCCCTTCCACCACCTTTGCTATGTTGCAAGCACTACCCAACACCGCCCTGTGGCATCGTCTCACCAAAGAAGGCAGACTGCGGGAAAATAAAGATGGGAACATCAATCAAACCACATTGATGAATTTCATTCCTACCCGTCCCCTGGAAGAACTTGCGAGAGAATACGTCGAAGCTTTCTGTGCTTTATATGATCCTGTCGCATATTTAGATCGCACCTATCGCTGTTTTATGATGTTGGGTTCTCCCAAATGGACAGCACCTGCTAAAACACCAGAATGGGTAGTTGTCAAAGCCTTGCTAATTGTAATTTGGCGACAAGGTTTTAAAAGAGAAACTCGTTGGAAATTCTGGCATCACTTATTTAGCATTCTCAAGCATAACCCGAAAGTGATCGAACAATACGTTTCTACCTGCGCCCACATCGAGCATTTTATGGAATATCGGCAAATTGTCCGCGATGAAATCGAAAGTCAACTAGCCGCATATTTAGCCCAAGGTGCAGAAAAACCCTATGTACCAGTCAAGGAAAAAGCAGAAGCTGTAGTTTAACGATATCATCAAATTAGACGCAAAGACATTAATCATAATCTGTGTGTACTTTGCGTCATTCATTGTATCGGCTTTCATCTAAGGAGGGCTTATGACTCAAGTTCTAGAAAGTTCTTTGGATTTGGTAACTCAAGAACAACACTTTTTCTGTTTAGGAGTGAATTGGGAAAGATTTAAAGTTATTCAAAAAAGTTTTGAAAATGTCCCAGGAGTGCGTTTATTTTATTGTCAGGGAGTATTGGAAATTGTGAGTATTGGTAAATTACATGAGTTGATTAGTAATTTAATTGGGTTGTTGTTAGGACAGTATTTTTTAGAAACAGGAATTGAGTTTTTTCCTAGTGGTAGTTATTCGCAAGTTATTCCTGGGATAGTCGAATGTCAAGCTGATTTATCTTATTGCGTAGGAACTGATAAATCTAGACCAGATTTGTGTATTGAAGTTGTTGTTACCAGTGGTAGTCCGATTAAATTAGAAAAATATAAATTGATGCAAGTTCCCGAAATTTGGTTTTGGGAAGATGGTACGCTTGCTGTTTACTGTTTACGGGAAACAGAATATGAAAAAGTTGTAAAAAGTGAGTTGTTGCCAGATTTAGATTTATTTTTACTAAATCGTTGTTTGTTAATATCTTCTCCATTGGAAGCAGTTAAAGAATTTCGTCGAAATCTGGGAACAGGGAATCAGGAATAGGCAAAAGTTATATTTTTTACCTCTTACCTTCCACCTTCTGCCTATAACTGCAAAACGAAAACTTCCTCCCCAGCAGAAACCAAAGTTTTACCCACAGGTAACACCGCCAAAGCATCAGTTTGGGTTAAATTAATTAAATTACCAGAACTATCATTACCCTGGGCTTTTTGAAATTGATAAACACCATTTACCAGATGTAACTTACCCCAGATATAAGTTTCCATTTTACCATTGGATATTAACTCATCACGCGATCGCACTTTTAAAGATTTCCCGTGCCAACCTTGAGCAAGTCCCGCCAGTTTTTTAATCGTCGGTTGCACAAAGCGCCAACAAGTCACCAAAGCAGACACAGGATTTCCAGGTAAACCAAAGTAGAGTGTATTGGGGAAAGTTGCAAAAGTCAGAGGTTTACCCGGACGCATTTGCACAGACCGAAAGTGGATTTTTGCACCAAGTGATTCTAAAATCTTATCTATGTAGTCATAATCGCCTACAGACACGCCACCAGAAGAAAGAACAATATCAGAATTAGCGATCGCATACTCTATAATTTCTTTTAAAGCCGTAGGATCATCCTTAACAATTCCTAAAAGTAACACTTCTGCCCCAAGTTCACGCACCAAAGTTGCCAAAGCAAACTGATTAGAATCAACAATTTGCCCAGGTTGCAGCGGTTCTTCCGGCATCACCAATTCATTACCGCTAGAAAAAATCGCCACACGAGGACGACGGAAAACACTGACTTGATCACGCTGTGCAGCCGCTAGAACTGCAATTTCCGATGCTGTTAAACTAATACCTGCGGGTAAAAGTTCGCTTCCTGCTTTGTAAAAATCTCCCTTATATCTCACAAATTCGTGCGGTTGAGGTGCAGCAAAGATAGAAACGCGGTTTTCTTGTCGGTGAGTCTTTTCCTGCATAATTACTGTATCTGCACCAGCTGGCATCACCGCACCTGTGAAAATTCGTGCTGCTTGTCCTGAGTTAATAGTAACTTGGGGTTTATATCCCGCCGGAATTTCTGCCACAACTTCCAAAATAATTGGTTTTTCAGCCCTAGCTTGCTGCACATCTGCATAACGTACAGCATAACCATCCATTGCCGAATTATCCCAATGGGGAAAATCCAAAGCACTAATTATTGGAGTTGCTAAAATGCGATTTTGTGCCATCAATAAATCGACAAATTCTATATCCCGCTGATTATCCAATGGTTGTATGGAATTTAAAATAGTAGCTTCTGCATCTCTGACTGACAGCATAGTTAATAATTACCGTTTTGTATATTTTAGCGCACCGCACGGATATCCAAACCCAAATCGAGATTGAGCCATGCGCGATCGCTTGTCAAAACAACAACTCCCAACCGCAACCCCAAACTCAAACAGGCGCGATCGCCCAGAGACAACCCAAAGGAGCGTGTTTGTTCCCACAGCCTTCCCGCCACATCACCATCCTCCGATGTAAACGGCTCTACCACCAGTCCCAGCGCCTGCAAATCATCCAGCATTCCCTCAACAACTACACTCGCGGCGATCGACTTCTGAATTACCTCAGCCCAGTTCACACTCGAAATTACCGACTCAGCCAGTATTGCTTCTACAGCATCACTCCCCGGCTCATCCTTCAGGTAAGCCAGCAGCGCCGAAGCATCCAGAACAAGAGTCATTCAGCGTTTTCCCTTTTTGCTTCTTCACGGCGTTCCGCTATTAATTCATCTACCAAACTTCTGTCCTTCGACACCTGTGAGAACCGAGCTTTCAGCCGCAATTTGATTGTTTCTAGCTTCTCCAGAACCAGCCGCCCTTCTTCCTCACGAGCAATCAGAGCATCTCCTGCTTCAAAACAGAGCGATCGCCGCAATGCTGCCGGAATCACCAAACGCCCCTGGCGACCGAGATGGACTTCTACCGATTTGGATAGTTCATTCATATTATTCTTTATCATGCCACTTTTTTCCGTTAATGCCACATATTACTAATATATGGCATTAATCTTATCAGAGATACCGTTTCTTGATTGAGATATGCAGTAGACATTGACCAAATTCAAATATACGTTATCCAGAACCCTTGTAGAGACGCTGCATATAACGTTTCTACATCCTTTCTTACCAGATGTTCATTATGTTTTATATCGCATAAATAAATTTATGTAAAACTAGTATGTTTTTTATCTAAAGCCAATAGACATCTGCGTATAAAAATATTATACTTTTGCATAGTGAAATTTGCTGCAACAGTAAATCACTCGAAACGACACTACTCTATTTGCTTCTCAAGCATCTAGACTAGTTTAATAATTAATCCAAAAATCAAACGTAAATATACTGATTTAACCATTTAGGAGATTTAACCCAATGGCTACTATTTCATGGAAAAATGCTGCCCTAACGCTGACATACAATCAACTCAGCGCATTTTCTGGTTTAGACAACTTCTGGCAGGTTTTTGATACGGCTTTTGGTACGCAATACAACCGTATTTTCGCGGAAATTCTGCGTTTACAGTGGCAAGCTGGTGATTTTAGTCAACTTCCGCAAATTGAGATTCTTGATAGTAGCATTCTTGGCAATGCTAATGGGGCTTATGCCAGTAGCACAAATAAGATTTATTTATCAAATACCTTTTTAGAAACTGCCACATCAGCAGCTATTAGTGCGGTTCTGTTAGAGGAAATTGGGCATTTTGTTGATGCTCAAATTAATCAAACCGATAGTGCTGGTGATGAAGGGGCGATTTTTGCAGCCTTGGTAAAGGGTTACAGTCTGGATACTGAGACGTTACAGGCCTTGAAAGCAGAAGATGATCACGCAGTAATTATTTTAGATGGTCAGAGTATTGCGATCGAGCAGCAAAATTTTATAGGTACAGCAGGCAATGATGTTATTGTCGGAACTTCTGGAGACGATACAATTAGCCCTGGAACAGGGCAAGACACAATAGATGGAGG
>NZ_LZQD01000016.1 GCF_001858025.1 Trichormus sp. NMC-1
TCAATAAACTTTTTTTGAACTTCTATATATAATATCCAGTTACTGAAGGTTCAGACGGAGGGAATTCAGTCCAGCCAAGAGGTCTGGGTGAAACGAACAACAAGCAGCTTGGGCAATTTAGAGTATTGGCATTAAAAAAATCTCTAAATTGAGCAGGTAATAAGCAGCTATAGTTGCCATTTGCCAACAACACCATCAACAACTTGAGGAGAATTCCATAGTGTGGTAGGGACTGACAGATTCAGTTTTTTGTCACTTCAGGTGTTTTGATGGTGGATGCAACTAATGTGGATGATACTTCTTCATCAAATACCGCTAAGTCAAACCAAAAAGTAGTACCGACACCAACTTCGCTAACTAAATTGACTTTACTGTGATGCCTGTCCATAATATTTCTGACAATAGATAGACCTAAGCCGGTACCTTCAAGGGTGTGAACTCGGTTTTCCACCCGGAAAAAGCGGTCAAAGATTGCCCGTTGATCTTCTGGGGCGATGCCAATTCCTGTATCACTGATTTCTAGCCGTACCTTACTAGGTTGATTGTGTGAAATTTCGCGCTGTGCAGCGTTTGCAAAGTGTTCAGTTTGCGTAGATTCCAGGGAAGCAAAGGAGGAGTTGGGTTGAGGATTTAATTGGTAGGCACGGATTGCCACTTTTCCACCAGAAGGGGTGAATTTGAGGGCATTACCAATTAAGTTACCCAATACTTGTAGCAACAAATCATAATTACCTAGGACTAGGGGTAAGTTAGGGGCAACTTCCTGAACCAGTTCAATGCCTTTATCTCTAGCGTTGAGTTGGTAAGTACGCAATGTCTGTTCCAGTGCTTGCGCCAAATCGACCCCATCAAAATTGTAGGTGCGCCCAGATTCGAGTTTTGATAAATCCAAAACATCATTAACTAGGCGGGTAAGTCTATCAGTTTCATGATTAACGGTTTCCAGAAATTCTTGGCGTTCTTCTAAACCCAAGTCTTCGCCATAATCATGTAGGGTTTCAATATAGGTTTTGATGTTAAAGAGGGGTGTTCGCAGTTCGTGCGAGACATTACTGATAAATTGGCTTTTGGCTTCATTAAGTTCTACCTCACGGGTGATATCTTGCACAGTGATGGCAATGCCTTTAATACTTTCCCTTTGTAGGTTAAGCACTGTAGTCAAGAGAATACGGATTGTGCGCTTGGTGGGTTCGTTGAGTGGGATACGAAACTCAGCACTTTCGCATTCTCCGGCTGCCATTTCATACAAGGTGCGGCTGATTTCCACTTGTACGCTTATAGGCAAGTTATGCAATACGTTGCTACCCACGACATCACTGCCTTCCCAACCAAAAATTCGCCGTGCTGTAGGGTTGACTAGAATTACCTGCATATTATTGTCAATCAGCACAGCACCATCGGCGATGGTAGAAACTAAGGTTTCCAATTTGGCTTTTTCTGCTGTTAGTTCTTCAATATTCTGTTCTTCGTAGCGCTCTAGGCGCTCTGCCATTTCATTAAAGCTTAAAATTAGCTCTCCTAGTTCACCACCTAGGGGTAAGTCAATTCGCTGTTTAAAATTACCAGTAGCAATCTGTTTTACGCCTACGAGTAGTTCTTTAATTGGTTTAGTAATGGTTAAGGCGTTGATTACTCCTGCCAAAATTACCATGACCCAAATGGTGATAAACACCGCAATGGTGACATCACGGGTGAAATTAGTGGATATGACTGCTGTTTGATTGGGGTTGATGCCAACTGCTAAAACACCTAAATATTGTTTATTAACTATGAGGGGAATAAATACATCAGTGACGACACCATCTGGGGATATGTGTTGACGCACCATTGGTTGGTCATTATCACCTGGGTAATCTTCTGGTAGTTGTATCCGCCGCTTAATGGTGAGGGAGTTTTCTACCTCTGGTTCCCAAAAAGGAATGCCAAAAAAGATTTTCCCTGTTTCATCAGCGTATAGCATATAACGCACACTAGAGGTGCTGCTGTAGAAACGTTGGGAAAATTGGGCAACTTCTGTGAGATTGTGATCTGCAATTAGGGGCGCAACATTTGAGGCCAGTAGAAGTCCGAGGTCGCGACCGAAGCGGGTGTCATTCAGACGTGCATCTTGCTGAATTGTATTCACTGCCCAGAAAGTTAGACCACTCATCACCAGGGAAACCACTAAAGTAGCTACAGCTAGTAGTTTGGTCTGAAGGGTAAAATCAGACCACCAATGAGCGAGTGTCTTGGATACGCCTTGGGCGAAAGCATCTCGGATTGTTGTTAAAGGAGCGAGCATCTTAAATACAGTTGTTAGTAGTTCTTGGTTTTCTACCCCAACAACTTAAAAATTAACAGTTAATTTGCCAAAAATGGTAGAGAGAAGTTGGGGAGATGAGTAGACAGGGAGGTGGGGATGTGGGGAAAACTACTAACTGCTAACTCAGCATTCCGCACTTAGGAATTAGGACTCAGCACTCTATGACCAATATCCCTACGGTAATACACCCCTGAAAAATGAATGTGTTTGATGCCAACATATGCCTGAGCGATCGCTTGCTGAAAATTTTCGCCCAGCCCAGTCACATTTAAAACTCTACCACCGTCTGTCAATATTTGTTGCTGTTCGTTCAACTTTGTGCCAGCATGAAACACCTTTGCACCTGATGCTTCTGCCTCCTGAATACCCGCTATTACCTGGCCTTTTTCATATTCTCCTGGATAACCTCCTGAGGCAGCTACGACAGTGGCAGCAGCCCCGTTTTTCCAAGCAATAGGCGGCATTTCTGCTAAACGCTGCTGAATGCAAGCTAAAATTAAATCTTCTAGGGGTGTTTCTAGCAATGGCAAAATAACTTGGGTTTCTGGATCACCGAAACGACAGTTAAATTCTAAAACTTTAAAGTCGCCATCTGCTGAAACCATTAATCCAGCGTATAGCACACCTCGGTAGTCGATGCCTTTGGTTCTTAAAAGAGCGATCGCACTTTCTAAAACTTCTGTTTGCACCCTTGCCATCAACTCTGGTGTTGCAATCGGTGCAGGAGCATAAGCGCCCATCCCCCCAGTATTATCTCCCGTATCACCATCACCAATCCGCTTATGATCTTGAGCAGGAAGTAAAGGACGAATCGTTAACCCATCAGTCAAGGCTAAAACTGATACCTCTTGCCCCAGCAAACATTCTTCAATCACTACAAAATTCCCCGCACTGCCAAACTGCCCCTGAAAAATGGCATCAATGGCATCTTCTGCTTCTTCAATGGTTTGGGCAACTGTCACACCCTTACCAGCAGCTAAACCGTCAGCTTTAACAACAATTGGCGCTCCCTGTGATTTTACGTAAGATTTTGCTGCTATTGCCTCCGTAAATACCGCCGCTTTGGCTGTGGGAATTCCTGCTTCTTGCATTAACGCCTTAGCCCAAGCCTTACTAGCTTCTATTTGCGCTCCGGCTTTACTAGGTCCAAATACCATCAGTCCTTTGCTTTGGAGATAGTCGGTAATTCCCATTGCTAAAGGTACTTCTGGACCGACTACAACTAGAGAAATATCATTTTCTAAAGCAAGTCGGCTGATACCCTGAAAGTCATCTACCGCGAGAGGGACGTTTTGGCAGCATTCCATACTTGCTGTACCCCCATTTCCTGGTACACAGACAATTTGCTCAATTTTCTTTGATTGCAGAAGTTTCCACGCTAGAGCGTGTTCACGTCCCCCATTACCTACAACTAAAACCTTCACTTATTTCCTCGTGTGTCTCTTGTAAAATGAGAATGCCTTCAGGCGACTGATCATATAGACTTCTGGTAGAAGCCCAATTTTTCACTAATTATCCTACTAATCAAGGGCTTATGGTGACTCTTAAGTGGAAAAAACTCTTCTATACCGGATTTTGGTGGGATTTTTTGCTATTATGCGACTGAGTTAATTAATAGACATCTCCGAAAATGAACCTCAAAGCTTTATAAATCAAGGGTCAAAACCTAATTTCCACCCTCAGTCTAAGTAGATCGATAATTTTTGTTCAACAGCAAAATTAATTACAATAAATTTAAAATTTGACAAGTTTCTACACTCTCCTATTTTTTATATAAAAGTGAAAATAAAATAAATACTTAAAAATAACTCCCGGCTTGGTTTAATTACTGAGTAGTTACTATTGATATCCTAAAAAAATTCCCAAAGTAGAAAAAATAAGCAACATGGCTAAAATTATCGTTACTGGAGTGGCTGGTTTTATAGGTTCTCACCTTGTCGATACATTATTGCAAAGAGGAGAAGAAGTAATCGGCATTGATGAATTTAATGATTACTATGACCCCATATTGAAGCAGAAAAATATAGCTACCTTTCAACAGTCGCCTAACTTTACATTAATTGAAGGCGATATTCAATTCTTAGATTTACCAAAACTTTTTCAAGATGTAGAAGTAGTTTATCATCAGGCGGCGCAAGCGGGGGTAAGAAACTCATGGGGTAAAGGCTTTCGCTCTTATACTGAACGCAATATTAATGCCACACAAGTTTTGTTAGAAGCCGCAAAGGATGCTCAACACTTGAAAAGATTAGTATTTGCCTCTTCATCTAGTGTATATGGTGATGCAGAAATTTTACCGACTCATGAAGAAATTAAGCCTTTGCCAGTTTCACCTTACGGTATTACTAAATTAGCAGGTGAAAGGTTATGTGAACTATATCACAAGAACTTTGCTGTACCTTTTGTATCCTTGCGCTATTTTACAGTTTATGGACCTCGACAGCGGCCAGATATGGCATTTCATAAGTTTTTTAAAGCAGTTTTGCAAGATGACGCAATTCCCATTTATGGTGACGGACAGCAAACACGGGATTTTACATTTGTAACTGATGTCATTGCTGCGAATTTAGCAGCAGCCACTATACCAAAAGCAGTAGGGGAAATTTTTAATATTGGTGGTGGTAGCAGAGTAGTTTTAGCAGAAGTATTAGATACGATGGAAGATATAGTTGGTAAACCCATCAAACGTAACCACATTGAAAAGGCTATGGGAGATGCGCGTCACACGGCTGCGGATGTATCCAAAGCACAAAAAATTCTTGGATATCAGCCACAAGTATCTTTGCGGGAAGGTTTAAGGCGGGAATGGGAGTGGATTAAAGCGCTGTATTAGATTTAAATGGCTATGATGTATCTCATTCATAGGACAAGAGGTAAAAACATTTTTTAAAGGGACACATAGTACGTTCGCGTAGTGTCTCGTAGAGAGAAAAAATACGTCCTTATACAAATTCCCTAATTTTAATTATGGGGATTTCCCCGTTAATAGTACCCTTTTAAAAGTTAAGGAAAAGGGTAAATTTTCAAGCTAGGTATTTGCATTGGTAAAAAATATTGTAAAACTCAGGATAGACACATTCCAATGTAATTTAGTATGTCCATGATATTTTGGTGTCAAAAACCTCTCGGATGTTCTTTTACCACAGAATATTACTACTTGGGAAATGTCTATTTATTTTCTTGGGTAGAGGAAGACATAAGAGCCAGGATTTATAATGAGAACTAATACGGAATCAAAACTGAAGGGTTAAGCTTCCAAGTTTATTATTGCTGAATGGTGTTAAATCTGGAGACAAAAAATAAATTTTGGAGGCGATTTGTTGATTTTTTAGCAATTCACTAGTCCAATTTGTAAGAAATTGCATTAAAAATATATGGCAAGTGAAAAAACTCAACCTAAAAAGAACGGTGCTAGTCATATTGCATCTTCAAAACTGAGTAAAACTAAGCAATCTGAACTAAACGAATCCCCATCAGTAGGTGCATCTTTATTAAATTTATCCACATTAAATAAAAACTTCCAACCAAAAGAAGCTTTGACAGATACGGCTGATATAGTCTGTCTATCTCATTTGCGTTGGCATTTCGTTTATCAAAGACCACAACATCTTCTCAGTCGTTGTGCTAAAGGAAAGCGTGTATTTTTTATTGAAGAACCAATTTTCAATCAAGAAGATTTGCGGCGGTTGGAAATTAGCGAAGATACAAGTGGAGTGGTGGTAGTTGTTCCCAATCTCCCAGAAGGTTTAAATGAGGAATCTGTTAACGCAAATTTGCAAATTCTGATTGATGGTTTTTTGGTAGAGCATAATATTAGCAAGTATATTTGTTGGTATTACACACCAATGGCGATCGCCTATACACGGCATTTGCAACCCCAAGCTGTAGTCTATGATTGCATGGATGAATTATCTGGTTTCCAGGGATCACCACCAAGTTTAAAAAATTACGAAGCGGAACTATTTCGCCATGCAGACCTAGTATTTACAGGAGGACAAAGCCTGTACGAAAGTAAAGTTAACCAGCACCCAAATGTCTATGCCTTTCCTAGCAGTGTAGATATAGCCCACTTTGGACAAGGCAGAAACCTAACCCCCCAACCCCCTTCCCTACCTCTCCCTAACCCTCTCCTAGGAGGAGAGGGAAGCGGAAAAACTTTTGTTACTGGGAAGGAGGAGAAAAGTTCTAGTTCCCCTCTCCTTGCAGGAGAGGGGTTAGGGGAGAGGTCAGAACCAGCAGATCAAGCAGATATTCCCCACCCCCGTTTAGGTTTCTTTGGTGTAATTGATGAACGGATGGATATTGAACTGCTACAAGGTATTGCCGATACCCGTCCCAACTGGCATCTAGTGATAGTTGGTCCAGTAGTGAAAATTGATCCCGCAAGGCTACCCCAATCGGAGAATATCCATTATCTCGGTGCTAAAACCTATCAACAGCTACCTGAATATTTAGCAGGATGGGATTTAGCAATGTTGCCATTTGCCCGGAATGAAGCAACGCGCTTTATTAGTCCTACTAAAACTCCTGAGTATCTTGCAGCCGGCAAACCTGTAGTATCTACCAGCATCAGGGATGTAGTGCGTCCCTATGGAGAATCAAAACTGGTACGCATTGCAGACACGGTTTCTGAGTTCGTCACCGCAGCCGAACAAGCAATACAACAGGATACAAAAGCATCTGGGTGGTTGAGTCGAGTTGATGCCTTTTTAGAGCAGATTTCTTGGGATCGGACTTGGGCATCAATGATAAAATTGATAGATTCGGCGATTGCTACCCGTGATGCTGAGGAGAAAAATAATCTTGGTGCGATTACGAGAAAACAAGCACCCAATATCATTACTAGAGACTTTGTTTTTGATTACCTGATTGTTGGTGCTGGCTTTTCTGGTAGCGTCATTGCTGAACGTTTAGCAACTCAGTCTGGTAAAAAAGTCCTGGTTGTAGATAAGCGGAATCACGTTGGTGGTAACGCCTACGATCATTACAATGAGCATGGTATTCTCATCCATAAATATGGACCCCACATTTTTCACACCAACTCCCGCGAAATCTTTGAATACCTCTCGCGCTTTACTCAGTGGCGTTCTTATGAGCATCGGGTTTTAGCTAGTGTAGATGGTCAATTAGTTCCCATACCTATCAACCTCGACACCATCAACAAACTCTATGGTATGGATCTTAATTCATTTGAGGTCGAGGATTTTTTGAAAGCATTAGCTGAACCAAAAGAATATATTTACACCTCAGAAGATGTGGTAGTCAGCAAAGTTGGCCGAGTATTGTATGAAAAATTCTTTCGCGGTTACACTCGCAAGCAATGGGGACTCGACCCATCAGAACTTGATAAATCAGTAATTGCTCGGATTCCCACACGCAACAACCGCGACGACCGTTATTTCACCGATACTTACCAAGCGATGCCATTGCATGGGTTTACGCGGTTATTCGAGAATATGTTAAATCATCCCAATATTAAGGTGATGCTTAATACTGATTATCGGGAAATTGAAAAAGCTATCCCTTGTCGGGAAATGGTTTACACAGGACCTGTGGACGAGTTATTTGATTACCGTTACGGTAAATTACCCTATCGTTCTCTTGAGTTCCAGCACCAAACCCATAATTTACCTGTTTTTCAGCCTGTACCAGTGATCAACTATCCCAACGAACACCTTTATACTCGTGTTACAGAATTTAAATATTTAACTGGTCAAGAACACTCTAAAACTAGCATCGTTTACGAATTTCCCAAAGCAGAAGGAGACCCTTATTACCCTGTACCGCGCCCAGAAAATCAGGAAATTTACCAAAAATATAAGGCTTTGGCTGATACCACACCGGGGGTATATTTTGTAGGGCGGTTGGCAACCTACAAGTATTACAACATGGATCAATGTGTTGGTCAGGCTCTGTCTGTGTATAAACAAATCGCCGTTAAGGCTTGAGTTTTAAGAAACCCCACCCCTAACCCCTCCCCGCTTGCGAGGAGGGGGACTGGATATTGTTCTTCGGGTAAGGTTTGAACCTAAGTTGACACCAATTTACAACGTCTCTGTATTCTCGTGTTTACCTGTTTTTTCGACAGAAAACATCGTTTTAAGTTGCAAATTATGACTTCTATTTTCGACTCGAAACTCAAAACTCAATTTCCTTTAGAAGTGTGGGCTGGTCTGGAGTGTACAGTGAATCGGGTGGGTGAGGAGTATTTTGACCAGTTAGAACGTAATGGTCATGGAACGCGCTTGGAGGATTTGGAATTATTTGCCCAATTGGGTATACGGGCAATTCGTTATCCTGTATTGTGGGAAAGAATCGCACCCAATGGCTTGGAAAATGCAGATTGGTCTTGGGCGGATGTGCGGTTGGGGAGATTACAAGAACTGGGTATTTGTCCGATTGTGGGATTGGTACATCATGGTAGTGGTCCTCGTTACACCAGTTTAATAGATCCAGCGTTTCCAGAAAAATTGGCAGAGTTTGCCCGTGCGATCGCACAACGCTATCCTTGGGTAAGGTATTACACACCCATCAATGAACCTTTAACAACGGCTCGATTTAGTGGATTGTATGGTCATTGGTATCCTCACGGACGGGATGATTTAACTTTTGGCCGGGCTTTTTTGGCAGAATGTCGGGGGGTATGCTTGGCAATGCAAGCTATCCGAGAAGTTAATCCTAGCGCCCAATTGGTACAAACGGATGATTTGGGTAAGACTTACAGTACACCGAAACTAGCTTATCAAGCAGATTTGGAAAATGAGCGTCGCTGGTTGACTTTTGATTTATTATGCGGTCGAATAACCCCAAATCATCCTATCTGGGGTTATTTGCTCCATTGCGGTATTAGTGAAAGTGAACTAGAAGAATTTTGTCAAAATCCCTGTCCACCGGACATAATTGGGATTAACCACTATGTAACGAGCGATCGCTTTCTAGATGAAAATTTAGAAAATTATCCCATTTGGACTCATGGTGGTAATGGACAGGATCACTATGCAGATATAGAGGCAGTGCGAGTTTGTGCTGAAGGTGCAGCAGGTCCACGTACCTTACTACAAGAGGCATGGGAACGCTATCAAATCCCCTTGGCTGTAACTGAAGTTCACCTTCACTGTACCCGTGAGGAGCAACTACGCTGGCTGTGTGAAGTGTGGAATGCCGCGCAGGAATTACGATCGCAGGGTGTAGATATTCGTGCTGTCACAGCTTGGGCGTTGCTGGGTACTTACGATTGGAATAGTTTAGTAACTCGTTGGGTGGGTAATTACGAATCAGGTGTGTTTGATTTGCGTTCTCCTCAACCAAGAGCAACTGCGATCGCTAAAACTATCCGTGATTTAGCCGCAGGACGTAATCCCGATCACCCTGTACTTGATATCCCCGGTTGGTGGCATCGGCCAGAGCGTTTAGTTTATCCAGCAGTAAGTTGCGGACTAGATGAGAGAAGCACAAAAGCATCTGAATCTATTCTCTCCCCTGCTTCCCATCGTCCCCTGGCTATCATTGGAGCTACAGGCACACTAGGAAAGGCTTTTGCTCGGTTGTGTGAAGTCCGAGGTATTCCCTATTGCCTACTAACACGGCAAGAGATGGATATTGCCCATCCTGCTGCTGTTGATGCGGTGCTGACTGAGTTACAACCTTGGGCTGTGATCAATGCTGCGGGATATGTGCGGGTGGATGATGCCGAGCGCGAACCGGAAAATTGCTTGCGTGTCAATACTGTGGGTGCAGAAATATTAGCTACTGTTTGCGCCCAACATAATTTGCCGTTGGTGACGTTTTCTTCAGATTTGGTGTTTAATGGTGCTGTCACTCAACCTTATGTAGAAACTGATGCCATCTCTCCTTTAAGTGTATATGGATGTAGTAAAGCCTTGGCAGAAAAGCGGGTTTTACAGGCTTGTCCAACATCCTTGATAATTCGCACCAGTGCCTTTTTTAGTCCTTGGGATGAATATAACTTTGTGACTATTGCCTTGCGTGAACTCAGTGCTGGAGAGGAATTTCTAGCAGCGCAAGATACTATTATTTCCCCTACTTATGTACCGGATTTAGTTCATGCTAGTCTTGATTTATTAATAGATGGTGAAACTGGTTTGTGGCATTTAGCTAATAAATGTGAGATTTCTTGGGCAAATTTGGCAAGATTAGCGGCAAAACAAGCAGGTGTGAGTATTAAAAGGTTAATTGCTTTGCCTACACGACATCTCAATTTAGCTGCTCCTCGTCCAACTTATAGCGTTCTTGGTAGTAGTCGAGGTGATATAATGCCTGGTCTGGAAGATGCTATTTCTCGATATTGTGAGGAATGCCAAATATAGCAGGAATTAAAATCCTGTAAATCCTTAAATCCTGTAAATCCTGATTCAGACAATAAAAATCCTACAAATCCTGATCACCTTAACTTCTTCAACACCGCATCAGTAAACGGATTTTTCCCCGCTTTCAAATCCTTCACCCAGCCTTGTCGTTGCGTTTTACTATCTTTATTATCAATCCATTTAATATATGCCTCAAAATCCTCAATAGCGCCTGAATAGTTACCAGTCAAAGCCCTCGCTAAACCACGACTATCACGATAATCGCCATAATTAGGTGATAAATTAACAGCTTTTTCACAGGCAAACATCACATCAGCAGCTTGTTTATTTAAACTACCATATCTACAAAGTGTATGCCAAGAAGATGCAGTAATTTCCAATTGGGGATATATTTCCTGTGCTTCAGCATAATTTTCTAATGCCTTCTTAACTTCCCCTTTTTGGACAATACTTTCTCCCTCTGCAACTAAGCGTTTAGCCTTACCTTTATTTGCAAACTCCTGGGCTTTTGTTTGGGGGTCAAATTTTAAATTATTATCCCATGCTTGGGCGGTGCGGAAATTAGCTAAAGCCCCATTCATATCATCATTTTCCGCCAAGTTTTCACCTTGGATAACTAACACCGTTGCCCCTAATAATAACCGAGATGGAGTTTGGCAATCCTTTAATTCTGCCAACACTTGAGGATTACCAATCAAATAATTATTCAGCAAATTGCAACCACTAGTTACTAAATTATCTAAATTCAAATCCCATAAAATGATGGTCTTGTCCCAACTCCCAGAAGCCAGTTGTTTGCCGTCGGGGCTAAATACCACGCTTCTGACCCAATTATCATGACCTTTGAGGGTATTGAGGACTTTCCTAGTGGTCACGTCCCAGATTTTGATGGTGTTGTCTGAACTCCCAGAAGCCAGTTGTTTGCCGTCACGGCTAAATACCACGCTGTTGACCGAACTATCATGACCTTTCAGGGTATTGAGGACTTTACCTGTAGTCACATCCCAGATTTTGATGGTCTTGTCATGACTCCCAGAAGCCAGTTGTTTACTGTTGGGGCTAAATACCACGCTGTTGACCCCACTTACGACGCTCGAACTATCATGACCTTTCAGGGTATTGAGGACTTTACCTGTAGTCACATCCCAGATTTTGATGGTCTTGTCATGACTCCCAGAAGCCAGTTGTTTGCCGTCGCGGCTAAATACCACGCTTCTGACATAATCCTCATGACCTTTGAGAGTATTGAGGACTTTCCCAGTGGTCATGTCCCAGATTTTGATGGTGTAGTCATCACTCCCAGAAGCCAGTTTTTTCCCGTCGCGGCTAAATACCACGCTTCTGACATAATCCTCATGACCTTTGAGAGTATTGAGGACTTTCCCAGTGGTCATGTCCCAGATTTTGATGGTGTAGTCACCACTCCCAGAAGCCAGTTGTTTGCCGTCGGGGCTAAATCCCACACTAGTGACCATACCCTCATAACCTTTCAGGACTTTACCTGTGGTCACATCCCAGATTTTGATGGTGTAGTCATCACTCCCAGAAGCCAGTTGTTTACCGTCGGGGCTAAATCCCACAGTAGTGACATCACCCTCATGACCTTTCAGGGTATTCAGGACTTTACCTGTGGTCATATCCCAGATTTTGATAGTCTTGTCATCACTCCCAGAAGCCAGTTGTTTGCCGTTGGGGCTAAATACCACGCTTCTGACCCAATCATCATGACCTTTCAGGGTATTGAGGACTTTCCCAGTGGTCACGTCCCAGATTTTGATGGTCTTGTCAACACTCACAGAAGCCAGTTTTTTGCCGTCACGGCTAAATACGACGCTGTTGACCCCACCCTCATGACCTTTGAGGGTGTTGAGGACTTTACCTGTGGTGATATCCCAGATTTTAATGGTGCTGTCCCAACTTCCAGAAGCCAGTTGTTTGCCGTCGGCGCTAAATACGACGCTGTTGACCCCACCCTCATGACCTTTGAGGGTATTCAGGACTTTCCCAGTGGTCACGTCCCAGATTTTGATGGTCTTGTCAACACTCCCAGAAGCCAGTTTTTTGCCGTCACGGCTAAATACCACACTATTGACCCCACCCTCATGACCTTTCAGGGTATTCAGGACTTTCCCAGTGGTCACGTCCCAGATTTTGATGGTCTTGTCAACACTCCCAGAAGCCAGTTTTTTGCCGTCGGCGCTAAATACGATGCTGTTGACCTTACTATCATGACCTTTGAGGGTGTTGAGAACTTTCCCAGTGGTCATATCCCAGATTTTGATGGTCTTGTCAACACTCCCAGAAGCCAGTTGTTTGCCGTCGGGGCTAAATACGACGCTATTGACCCCACCCTCATGACCTTTGAGGGTATTCAGGACTTTCCCAGTGGTCACGTCCCAGATTTTGATGGTCTTGTCAACACTCCCAGAAGCCAGTTGTTTGCCGTCGGGGCTAAATACGACGCTATTGACCCCACCCTCATGACCTTTGAGGGTATTCAGGACTTTCCCAGTGGTCACGTCCCAGATTTTGATGGTCTTGTCATCACTCCCAGAAGCCAGTTGTTGTTCGTCGGGGCTAAATACTACGCTTCTGACCTTACTATCATGACCTTTGAGGGTATTAACATTTAAGGCTCTTTTTTCCTTCTCCTCATGACGCTGCAAGTACACCGCTTGCCGTAATGCTGCTATTGTTGATACTTGAGTATCAGATTTTGCCCAAGATGCCAGTTTGATTTTTCCACCAGCTTTCAAGCTTTCTATTAAGGCGTTACTGGTTTCTCCTAAAGCAAAACGGTCTTTACTAGCTTCGGTTAAGGCTTGAATTTCATTAATAGCAGCTTGTTGTGCTGCATTCCAAGCAGTCACCGTTAACCCAGCTAAAACTACCCCGGCTGCAATTGAACCTGCAAGGGCAAATTTAAGAAAGCGATTTAATTTCGCTTCACCAATTTTTCTCTGCTGTCTTTCTTTTTCCAGTTCCGCTATCACCGCTTTTAGTTTTGGTTCTTGTTGCTGACGAATAAAATTAGCTAAATAATCATGAACTAATTGATAACGGTCTGCGGGCGTTTCTGGTAACAACACCACCAAACCAGATTTCACAAATATCTCTAATACCAAATCTAATTGAGTAGCTGCTGCGGCTAATGATTGCAAATCTCTTTCTAATTCAGCTTTAGTTTTTAATGGTCTTGTTCCCTGTTCATCTGTGAGAAAATAAAGTAATAATTCGGCAATTTCTTGATTTTCAACACCGCAGTCTTTGACTACTTCATCTAAATAACGTTTAACTAATTCTTGCTTATTACCAATTTTTTGATATGCTGCTAAAGTTGTAATATTTTCTGTTTCTAATTGCGCTCCCACTACCTGCAATTCAATGGGACGAACTGAACCTAATTCTCCCGCTAAATCTTGTTCTCCAGATAAATCTTGCAACAGTCGGTTAATTAAATCCGGTTCTAAACGAAAAGTAGTATTTTTGGTTAAACGCTGAATAGTTAATTTAGCATTTTCGGTTGTTAAATTCCCTAACTTATATAGCACATTTTTACTCAAAATATCTTGACTAATAATTTTCATACTCTCTAATTCATTGCATTCTAATAACAGATGCAAATAATCTACCCGCAAAGATAAAATTACTCTCAAAGATCCGATATTTGTATGATTTAGACATTTTCCTAAAAACTGGAAAAATTCTATTCTCGCTTTATCGTCAGGATACACAAAGAAAAATTCTTCAAACTGGTCAAAAATCAACACTGTTCGCAGGTTATTTTTTTCAATTTCTGCAAGTTTTAAAATAAACTTTTCCTGAGTATCTAATTTTAATTCTTCTGGTTTGAATCTTTCTGGTAATACATCTAATAATTGTTGTTTTAATTCCGTAAACCAACTATTATAAACTCTGATAGTCACAGGTAAATTATCATGAAACCCTATAGCTTTATTTTCCAATGCAGGAATTAACCCAGCATTAACTAAAGAACTTTTACCAACTCCCGACTGTCCATGAATGACGATGATTTTTTTATCATTTTCCCCAATTCTTGTTAGTAACTTATCTACATCTATTTTACGCCCAGATGCTTCAATTTCTGGGGAAATTGTTTCTTGATTCACAAAAGATGTATTTTTTGATGGTTTTAACCAACCTGCACCAATAAACGCCCGCAAACCAAATTGCTGTTCAATAGAATGACTTTCTAATTTGGTGTTAAAAGCTTCCAGATATTCTGTTTTTTGAAATAATAGCTGTTGTAAAAGATTGAGAATTTTGACATACAGCTTTGGGTGATTATTTATAACCCCGATATCTTTAGCTAATTTTAAATTACTAATTGCTTGTTCATATTGTTGTAATTTTTCTTGAGCTTGTGCTAGAATTAAAAATAGACTTTGACAATAATAATCTACATCAGATTCTGATTGATTAACTTTCTTTAAAACATCTAATCCTTGATTAGCAATTTTTGCAGATTCTGAAAAATTTGATTGTTCAAAATTAGCTGTTGCTAAAAATATATAATCTTCAGCTATTTTTAAGATATTATTTCCGGTTTTGTGTATGTCTAAAGCCTGTGTAGCTAGTTTTTTTAAATCTTCCCATGCTTGTAACTCTTGCAGAATTAAACCAAATTTTGATAAAGAATTAGCAATTAAATCTAAACGTTGAGCATTTTTGAATTTTTCTAATGTTCGTTGCAGATAATTTATTATTTCTCCCTCTTCCCTAGCAGGGAAGGGGGTTGGGGGGTTAGGTTTATATTTTTCATAATTACAAATTGTCAAATTATAAAGTATTTTACCTTGAATTTCTAAATTATCGTTTCTTTGCCAAAAATCCAAATTTTGTTGATAGTAATTAATAGCTGTATTTAATTGATTTTTGGTATATGCTATAAATCCTCTTAAGAAATTACAATTAGCTTGAAAATCTGGTTCTAAATCTTGATTATGTTTTTGTAAATCTTGTAATGCTAATTCAATCTCTTGTAAATCTACATTCAAATCATCATTTAATATTTTATCTATTATTGATTTGAGTAACTTAATTAATTCATCAAAAGGAAGATAAAAATTTATAGTAATTCCCCAACTTTCTAAATCAGGTGCAGATTCCATGATTTGTTGATATATTTGATCATTAATCCATAGCACTAGAGGATATTGACAATTATTTCTAAATTCTTCCCTAACTTGATTAGCTGAACTGAACATTTTTGATAAATTCGGTAATGATTCCCAACCGACAATCATTAATGCTTGAATTTCATCGTTGAATTCTTCTTTAATTGCATTATATAATGTTCTTTCTGATGGTTTTAGTTGTAATATTTGAATTTCAATCTTACAGATTTCTTGCAATTCTTGAATGAGTTGATTTTGTAATTCGATATAATTACACTTAGCTAAAATTAGCTTGAATTCTCCCTGAGATGCTTCTAAAGACCATGCTAAATCTTCTAGTTGTTGTGAGTTTGTCATAGTGTTAATTTGTGATAAACAAGATCCCCGATTTCTGAACTTTGTACTTGGTTGAATGAGTAAGAACCCCACCCCCAACCCCCTCCCCGCAAGCGAGGAGGGGGCTATGATATATCTTAATCCTATTAATCCTTTAATCCTCAAATCCAAAAACCCCACTCCCAACCCCACAAGCGAGGAGGGGGCTATGATATATCTTAATCCTATTAATCCTGTTAATCCTCAAATCCTGGATATCCTGATTCAGACAATTTTTCTGATTCTGCTAAAATCGGATTGACATCAAACCATAATTCACCTTTATCTCGATATTCAAATACAAATCTACTACGGATTAATTTCTGATATCCTTTATCATCACTGACTTGTTTAGTTTCTTTAACACGGCGTAATAATTTCCATTCTTCAACAGAAATAGGTAAAGACATTTCATTACGTCGTTCACGAATAATCTTCTCTAAAGTGTTACTCTGGAGAGGAAATTTTTTATCTTTCATAATCCAGGGGTTTAATAACTTCAAAATATCGCGCACATGACCACCGCTAACCTGACATAAACGGTCTAAAGTTTCTGGAGTGTCAAAAATTTCGGTAACTTTATTTAAGCGTTCTTCTGGTGCTAAATTAGGGAATGCTCTAGCTAAAATCATCTGTTGCATTAGTGCTAATCCCCGTTCATGAATTCTACCATCTGAATACTTAACAGGAACCATTGGTAATATTTTCGGTTCTTCTGGGAATCGTTGGGTTAATGTGCCGTATTCATTAGAAAATTTCAACGCCAGAGGCATGGTATAAATAACATGACAATTAAGCTTGGTGAGATATTCACCTTGGTCTACAAATAGATATTCTTGTTGTGTTCGACCCCAGGGTTTAATGGTATTATCTATGCGGTCTAGGTTATCAACTATCACAACTAAACCATTTTTACCCTGTTGTTTGAGTTTAGAAATAGCAGGTTCTAAAAGTTCTTGATTAATTGCTTGTAATAAGTTGGTTTTCTGAGGTGCTAAATATTGATTTATTTTGGTTCTTAATGTTAAATCACTTTTCATTTTTGTGGTGATTTCCCCAATACCCAAAGACAAAGATAATTTTTGTCCATCCACAGTATAACCAATATCGTGACCAGCAAATTTACCTTTAGCACCTGTAACTTCAGAGTTTAAGATATTCCATGCACCTTGAAGTAACTCCTGAAATTTTTTCGGTTCTTCGAGGACAATTTTCTCAAGACTTTTACTAATGCGACTAGCAATGGCCAGAAACACATCAGCAATATCTACATCTGTGATTTCTAAATCTTCGCTAGATTCAAAATAGACAACATGAAAATCTGCGGCTTCTAATTCTACTTGTAACCGGAATAGTTCCGTTGATTTACCACAACCAATATGTCCAGTAAATAAGTTACAGGTAGGTTCATCTGGATTCCAATCTATATGATCTTTAATAGTGCTGATGATATCTTCACCACGCACCCCGGAAAAGTCAATATAACATTTTTGGTCTTCCACATTCCGCGCTACAAGAGTGCGTGCGGGGTTAGTGGCTTTATAAAAATCTTTTTCAGTTATTACCATCATGCCAGTAGTATGATTATCCTGATAGTTTCGGAATATCCCTACTGACAAGAATACTTGTTTTACAGCAATTTAAGTGATTTTTCAGATAATTTTAACGTAGATTGGGTTACGGGACAATGCAACCCAGTAAAATCTCGGAAAATCATAGTTTCATACTAGCTTTTGGTTTCTAGTCAGTTTTCTATCTTCTGATAGGACTTATTAATGTCAATAGTCTGTGGTGTCCAAGTCGGACCTTCACAACGAGGTCCTGCTGTTGTCCAAATAATCTTATCTAAACACATTTGCCGTGCATCCTTTCCCCAGGCATGATAGGCTATGTACTCAGTTTGACCATCTGGGGCAAAAACTATTGAGTTGTGGCCAGGTCCCTTAACATGACCAGGAAGCGATCGCAGCACCCGTGGGACAGCTTCATTACCCGCATCAGAATAAGTCCCCATGACACTATCCGCAACTCCATAATCGACACCGTAGTTCTCAGTTTCCCAGCACCCACCACTATAAAAGCAATAGTAGCGTCCTTCATGTTTGCGGACACAAGGACCTTCCAAAGTATGCCAATCATAGAATTCACCATACATCAACCGATTGTTTAGAAACCGCTGCCAATCACAGCGCGATCGCAAAACAACTGTTTCAACACCAGCCAGCTTTATCATGTTTTCGAGTCTGTCTACAGCGATCGCAGTTCCCGCACGTACACCCCCCTCTGTGTCCAGGAAATCGCGGGCATAAAACAAATACCACTGTCCATCGTCATCGCAAAACGGATGCGGATCAATCGCAAAAGGGCAATTATTCAAGTCTGTAAGTGGTTCACCAATATCCTCATAAAGGCCTAACGGACTATCACTTTTGGCAACCCGCAATTGATGATTTTTGTCCTCATGTCCCACCGAATAATAGAGGTAAAACTTACCATCAGAGTAAGCAACTTCCGGGGCCCAAAAATTATTTCCCAGTGCGGGATCTGGTCGCGGTAGCGCATTACCAACATAATGCCAATTCACAAAATCAAAGGAACGTAACAGAGGAAAAACTCGCTGTTTATTGGGGTCAAAATTTAGAACGTCGGCTATTTCGTCTACTGTTCCTGCTGCTTCTGCTGCACCAGTTCCAATGGCGTAGTATACCCCCAGGTGCTGCCAAACAAAAGGATCAGCAAAATAGCCTTTGTAAACCGGATTGGTATAGGTTAGCATCTTGATTTTTTCCGCGATATTTTCTTAGTATTTGCATCTTCTACCAAATTAAGATGAAGCTGCATAGAATACGATTTCCAGAATAATTAACCGTCTCACATAAAATTGGTATTAGTATTTGAAATTGATGTAAGTTTCAACTTTTTCTGTTGGTAAGTTTTCTACAACTTCACACCGCAACATTTGCTGTAAATTTTCGGATAGACTTTCGTAGTAGTCTCGTGGCAAAGTTAAATCTACCTTTGGTGTGTGTAACCAGTGCATAACATAACCCATGACTATCATCGGTCTTGGTTCGTTTGTCTGATTTGGTGAACCTCGATGTAGTCCTAAAGGCGATCGCATCATTACATCTCCAGGCTGCATATAGAAAGATTCCATCGGAATGTCACCTGTGGCAATCTTTCTTAGTCCCTCCTCACGTGGTAAAACATGAGTCCCACGCGCCATTTGAAATGGTCCATTCTCTGATGTTACTTCCACAAGTGGGAAGTTAACTGCTAGAGCATAGAGTGGCGTTACTATCTCGTCACAGAATAGAGGGCGAAAATCTCTATGAGTTTCCTGATAATCCGAACCCTGAAACGGTATATCAACACCTAATTGAACCATTACATATTCTTGGAAAAATACGCGCTCTAGGATACCCATAATTACTGGGTTGGCGAAGACATTTGTATTAGCAAATGGCATAACCCAAGGTAATGTTAGATAATACCGAGAAATTTCACGGGGAGCCAATCCACCTGGTTGATTTTGACGGGTTTTAAATAAGTTGTTAAAAGCTTCTGCCCACTGATTAATCAATTTTTTATCAAAAAGACCACGAATCACACAAATTCCGTCTCTCTTCAATTCTTCTGCCAATCTATCTAAATCACTAGCTGTATAGTGAATTACTGCGTCTATACTAATCATGTTTATTATTTTCTCCAACTACTGATGGTTAGAGTTGCATTTACATCATCCTCTAACAACAGATTTTTATAACTATTGGTCGATGTTGATAATATCGCAATATCTCTAATAATAACCTGTCAACTTTTGTTAATTAGTGCAGCTTTCTATCCTGAACCAACCATAGTCATGAGAATTAAAGGATTTTTATTTATTCAATAAATAAATTTAGATTTTATTAGTTAAAGGCGGGAAATATTCGATATTTATAGATTTAATAGTTCACAGGCACTAAATGTTAGATATTAAGAAATGTGTAGGGTGCAAAAAACCCCCGCACTGCCTCCTCCTGACTCCTGAATACTGCTGTAAGTATGTCAGCATAACTGAACATAACATTTTCAAGAGATAGATCCCGAAATTTTTGGATAAGTCGGGTATTTGGCATTTTTTAGGTTGAGTTTGTTACAGATGATTGTCGGTGAATGAGGTACAAACTGAAAATAAAAACATGGCTCTAGTGAGCGTAGCTTTAAGCATACACCACCCTGATTTCACTCCTAAATTCCGAATTCTGCTATATTTTGTCCCATTCTTAACAAGACATTAACAACCAAATTTATGAATAGCTAATTAATACTTTTAGCTTAAAAGAGGAGAATTAAAATCATTTTTGGATACTTTGCTCAAAATTGCTAGTTGGCAATAGCTATTATATTAATTATTGAGCAAGTTTAATATAATACATTGCTGAAATCAAGACCTATCTGCAAATACCCATGTTTTCAATATACTCGTTATAATTTGGTTTAAAAACTTTCTTGAATATTTTCATCTAACTGGATAAATATTTGGTTTATTTGTGTCATAATGTCACGAGCCGGAAGTCCATAAATAATATTTTGATGCCACTTAAAATTAGTTCAATGCAAGGAAACAACACTCCATTGACTCTAAAAAGCATAAATTAGTCCAGAAATCCTGTGATTTCTGTAAATAGACGAGTACAGTACACGGAAATAACTACATACAGCATATTGCAGCTAAAAGCGGGAATCAAACTACCATTAAAAGCAGTGCAAAAACACGGAATATCATTCTTTTTGCTTTTAAATTCTGATTTTTTATTTTTATTTTTGATTTCCGCGCAACGGTACTAGGTTGTATTCAACCAAAAATAGAAAAACAATTTTTTGTGGCAGTTAAGGAAGAGGTTTTAGATGAAAGCATTAGCTATCGAGAATTTGGAAAAATTCACCTCTGAGAGTGATAATAAGCAGATTTTGAGTTTCCAAGATCCGGCATATCCACGTCCGCATCTGCGGCGCTCAAACTGGCAAAGTTTGGACGGACAGTGGAAATTCGCTTTTGACGATGAAGGTAATTGCTCCCAACCCGGCGACCTTAGTCAATGGACTCATCATATAGAAGTTCCCTTCGCTCCTGAATCTACCAAAAGTGGGATTGGTGATACAGGTTTTCATGCCAACTGTTGGTATGAGCGAGAATTTGAAACACCTGCTGGAGAAGGGCGATTTCTGCTGCATTTTGGGGCTGTAGATTATCGAGCGCGGGTTTGGGTAAATGACCAATATCTGGCTGAACATGAAGGCGGCCATACCCCATTTAGCATTGATATTACCCACGTTTTGAATGACAGTGGCAAAACCAAGGTAACAGTATGGGCGCAAGATGATCCACACGAACTAGCGAAACCTCGTGGTAAGCAAGATTGGCAGTTAGAAGCTCACAGTATTTGGTATCCACGCACTACGGGGATTTGGCAGACTGTCTGGCTTGAGCGTGTAGGGACAACTTATGTGGATCACATTCGCTGGAGTCCTAACTTTGAACGCTGGGAAATTGGCTGTTGTGTGGCGCTGGCAGGTGATGTACCTGTTTCCGGCATTCAAATGAAGGTGAAATTGAGCGTTGGCGGTAAGGTATTAGCTAACGATACCTACGAAGTGTTCGACGGAGAAGTTAGTCGCCGCATTGCTTTGGCTGATCCTGGTATTGATGACTACCGCAATGAATTACTGTGGAGTCCAGAAAGACCAACTTTGATTGATGCGGAAATTCAGTTGGTGTATAACAACCAAGTGCTAGATGCAGTCAAATCCTATACTGCATTGCGGACAGTGAGTATTCAGCGCGATCGCTTTATGCTTAATGGTCGTCCCTATTATTTACGGCTGGTTCTCGACCAAGGTTACTGGCCAGAGTCGCTGATGACAGCACCGGATGATGATGCATTGCGGCGTGATGTGGAACTGGCTAAAGCAATGGGTTTCAACGGAGTTCGTAAACACCAAAAAATTGAAGATCCTCGGTTTTTATATTGGGCAGATGTCTTAGGCTTGCTAGTATGGGAAGAGATGCCCAGTGCCTATCGCTTTAGCCATAAAGCTGTAGAACGTATGACTCACGAGTGGACTGAGGTCATCAACCGCGATATTAACCATCCCTGTATTGTCGCCTGGGTTCCCTTTAATGAATCCTGGGGAGTTCCTAACTTGGTTGAGACGGCTGCCCATAGAAATTATGTTTTGGCAATGTATTATTTGACCAAAACCCTTGATCCTTCTCGTCCGGTAATTGGTAATGATGGTTGGGAAAGTACAGATACAGACATTCTCGCTATTCATGACTACGACACCCAACCCCAGCAATTGGTTCATCGTTATGGCCCAGAAGTGAAATTATCAGATTTGTTTGAGCGTAAGCGTCCTGGTGGACGTATCCTCACCTTGGACAATTATCCACACCAGGGACAACCGGTCATGCTGACAGAGTTTGGTGGTATTGCTTATGCACCTGCTACCCAACCTCAAGCAGACAAAGCTTGGGGATATGAGCGTTGCTGGAATATCACCGAGCTAGAAATGAAGTACGCTGCTTTACTCGAAACTGTGAATAATATCGAGATATTCAGCGGCTTTTGTTACACACAATTCACTGATACATTCCAAGAAGCTAACGGTTTATTGTACGGCGATCGCACGCCAAAATTTCCCATTGAAGCAATCCGTGCTGCTACTCTTTCAGGACAAGGATTATGTACTCCCACAGCTTGTTAAAGCCGGATGGACGGCAAATGACATTGTACAGCCGTTGCCCAATTTCTGAAGCAATTATAGCCACTAGCCCCAGTAATGAGCCAGTGCGGGCAAATCCCCACTTGCGTTGGCATCCCCTGCGAGGTGAATGGGTGGCTTATGCTAGTCATCGTCAAGGACGGACTTTTTTACCACCCCCAGAATATAACCCCCTCGCCCCTAGCCGCAACCCTGATTTCCCTACTGAATTACCAGTCGGTAAGTATGATGTGGCAGTATTCGAGAACCGTTTTCCCTCGATGGTAACGACGGCAAACAATCCACCTGATTGCATTGTGGAAACCTTACCGGCAAATGGCGCTTGTGAGGTTGTGGTGTTTACCCAAGATGCCCATGCTTCACTTTCGTCCTTGACAGTGGAACATTTGGATTTAATTTTGCAAGTTTGGAGCGATCGCACGGAGGTTTTAGGCAAAAATCCCCAAATTCAATATGTGCTACCCTTTGAAAATAAAGGTGTGGAAGTTGGTGTAACTTTACATCATCCACATGGGCAAATTTACGCCTACCCGTTTGTGCCACCTGTGCCAGCGAGGATGTTAGAACAACAGCAACGGTATTATCAGGAACATCAACGCGGGTTGTTAGCGGATTTGATTGAGAAAGAAATTGCTGATAATCAACGGATAATTTATGAAGATGAGGATGCGATCGCATTCGTTCCTGTCTGTGCGCGTTATCCTTATGAGGTTTGGGTAGCACCAAAACAGCCAGTTGCCACTTTCTCAGACTTAAGCTTAGAACAACGTTGGGGAATTGCTAAAGCCTTAAAAACTGTCACTCTCAAATATGACGGCTTGTGGAATCGTCCCTTTCCTTACTTAATGTCTTGGTTCCAAGCGCCTACGGATGGTTTAGCACATCCAGAGGCACATTTACACGCCCAGTTTTATCCACCATACCGCACGAGCGATCGCTTGAAGTATTTGGCAGGAACAGAACTTGCAGCGGGGATGTTTGCTAATGACGCTTTACCAGAGGAGAAAGCCAAGGAATTGCAAGCAGTGAGTGTTAATCTGCGAATGCCAATTTCGGCATAAAGGGAAAATAGGTAAATTAAAAAAGGCGCATTCGTTATGAGGTGCGCCTTTTTTTGCTGTTATTGTTTTCCTGAACTCTAACTAACACAAAGTCAAGGCATCTCATCTGGTAGAGGTACGAAGAAACAGTAGTATTTATTCTGAAGGTAGGAAACTTCTCCCAGAGTTTCAAATAAAATATCCAGAAGCCAAATTATAAACTGGATGAGAGTAACTATGACTGAGCTAAACTTAGAGCCAGGAAAGATTTATGAATTTGCTGATCATGAGAATTTTAGAGTGTTCTTGCGCTTAAAATACCTGAATACAGTTTTTAACCCAATCAGTAAAGAAATACAACTACATTTTGAGAATTTGGACGCTTCTGTTGATAAACACAAAGATATTTATTTGAGTCAAAGCGATATCTACCAACAGGTAGGGGGTATCAACGAAGCTAGTGAATATCAGGTTAGGTATGAGTATTAATTAATTAGGAAATTATTTTTGTGCTTCCCAGTTTGACGAAGGAGGATTAATTGTTAGTTTTTTGTTAGTTTTTCGTCTGCTGTTCATTAATCCCATAGCGATCGCTTGAAGTATTTGGCAGGAACAGAACTTGCGTCCGGGATATTTACTAACGACGCTTTACCAGAAGAAAAAGCGAAGGAATTTTTCAAATCGGTTGCTGCTACTTTCTCTCAATGCTATCACAGAGTCTCTGACTCTGCTATCACTTAGGGATTTACAAATAAACTTGCTTCCACATGAAAGAATTCTCCCAATTTTTGGGCTAATTCTGAAGTTATATTTTGATTACCATTTAAAATATCATCAACCAAAATTTCTGAACCTAAAACAGTTTGTAAATCAGCTTTGCTTTGGTTAGATTGTTCTAAAAGAAATAACAGCATAGATTGAGGATCATTCTGTTGATTAATTTGATAATATTCTTGTTCAAACTTTTCAATTAAAGTGATTAATAATTGATATAGTTCATTTTCTTCGGGCGTGCGTTCACGATGCATTAAATCTTCCACAATAGCTAAAGCTTGTTCATTTTCTGCTTCGGTCTTGATAAGTTTGGGAAGATAGACTGTTAATAGTTTTTTGTATCTTTCTGGATTAAAAGTAATGGTCATTTTTCCAATTATCCTTATCGTATTCTGAATGGGTGAGGATATATTTAATATAAATTAATTGACCTTCATAATCTATACTAACAATCAAGCGGTATTTATTGCCTTTAATATTGAAAACTGTAAAATTACCTACAGCCTCAGCTTTGGGAAAAACCTGCTGTACTTCAACCAAGTTTGACCATTTAGCTTTACTAGCAATTTTATACCAGTTGTTTAGTGCTTCCTCACAATCAGCGTGGTTTTCTGTATATTCTCTTAATATTTTAAAACTAATAACGTGCATCTTCCCTGATTAAAAAAGAGAGTATTAAAATCATAGGGCAGTAGGGTGATGCTAAAGACTAACGCACCTCATAAAAAGATTAAAATGTCAGAATCAGGATTTATGGCTTTAGCTTGCGTGGCGTATGACTCCTACGTCGTCACGCAAGCTATAGCCATAAGCCTCCCGTCAGGGATACAGAATTAAAGGATGAACAGAATGAAAAAAATACAGAAAATTAAATCCTCTAAATCCTTAAATCTTATCAATTCTGATTCAGACGATTAAGATACTAAAGCCTGATTTCTCCCTATGCTAAACCTGACTCTCTAGAACCGAGTTAGTTGCAGCCAATCTTCTCCCGTAGCGAATAACAATCCACCCTGTAACATACATAAACAAACCGTAAATCGCAGCCGATATACCCATCTCAGGATTGTTGAGTAGTCCGACACTAATTGCGAACGCTAGTGTGCTATTTTGAATGCCAACTTCAATGGTAATGCAGATTTGTTGAGGAGGATTGAGCTTAAACAGCTTAGTAGTATAAAATGCTGCCAAAATTGAGATGCTATTCAACAGCACAACACCAACACCAACTTGGAGAATAAAACCAGGAATACGGTTCCACTCACGAACGATGAGCATGATAATAATGACCGCAAGTAAACCAATTGCTAGGCGGTTAGTCACTTTTTCTAGACGACGGGCAGGTTCTGGAAATATTTGTCGCAACACCATTCCTAAACCTATAGGCAGAAGCGTCATCAGAAAAATTTGCAGTATTGTTGCACCAATGGGCAGGGCGATGGCGGCAGTTTCTCCCATAAAGTGCTTGTATGCTAAGTTTCCCAACACCGGAATCGTAAATACTGTAATTACACTGCTAAAAGCAGTCAGAGTGACAGAGAGTGCAACATCACCTTTAGCGAGGAATGTGAATATATTCGAGGATGCTCCACCTGGACAAAGTGCTACTATCATTAATCCCATAGCGATCTCAGGTTGCATCGGTACAACTTTAGCAACGACAAAACCAATAATAGGTAAAAAAACTAACTGACTGATCAAGCCAATTGAGACAGCTTTGGGATACTTCTTTACACGCTGGAAATCTTCTGGCACAAGAGATAAACCCATTCCTAGCATGATGATAGCCAAGGATATCGGTAAAACAACCGCACTCAAAAAGCTTGCTTGCATAATCAAGTTTGTATGAATTAAACACAAAAATGATATCAGACTGTTTATACAGGAGTTGCACCTGCTACAAGCCCAGTTTTATCGACGAATGTAATTAGATTTGAGTGTACCCCACCTGGACACAGTGCTATTATCATGAAACCCATAGCGATCGCAGGTTGCATCGGTACAACTTTAGCAATGACAAAACCAATAATAGGTAAAAAAACTAACTGATCAAGCCAATTGAGACAGCTTTGGGATACTTCTTTACACGCTGGAAATCTTCTGGTACAAGAGATAAACCCATTCCTAGCATAATGATAGCTAGAGCGATCGGTAAAACAACCGCACTCAAAAAGCTTGCTTCCATAATCAATTTTGTCTGAAATTACACAAAAGATAATATCAGACTGCTGTTAGTAGTTCACAACCTCAGACAGACGCAGACAGACGAAGAAGAACTGGATAATTATCTGTATCTATCTGTGTTTATCCCCATGAACGAAGAAGTCTCCGCCAAGTTGAAACTCATGAGACAAACCCTAGCTGAAACCGAAACCCAGGCTATACGTTTACGCGGTACAGATTGGTTTGCTTGGGCAACTGCGGGCGCTTCTCACACTGTCTTACTAACTTCAGAAACTGGCGTAGCAGAAGTATTAGTAACTGCGGAAGGTGCGTGGATATTAACCGATGAAATTGAAGCGCAACGCCTGAAAGATGAAGAATTACCACCAAATTTTCAAGTACACATCAGTCCTTGGGCTGAAGCTGACAAACGTGAAACTTTTGTCCGTGAAATTACAAACGCTGGAAAAGTTCTTAGTGATAAACCTGTTCTGGGGGAGCAACCATTACCAGCATCTTTACAAAACCGGAAGCGGGTACTGATGCCCAGCGAGTTAGAACGATATCGCCAAATAGGACTGCAAGCCAGCCAAGCGATGACAGAGGTACTCACAGCCGCCGAGCCGACTTGGACAGAATACCAGTTAGCTGGTGCTGGTGCAGAAGCATTATGGACAAGGGGACTGCATCCAGCAGTGACGCTGGTAGCTGGAGAGAGGCGTTTACCCTTATACCGTCATGCCACACCCACAGCAGAACCAATTGGACGACAAGCAATGATGGTATTTTGCGCTAGAGGTTATGGTTTGTATGCCAATTTGACGAGATTTGTAAGTTTTGGCAACCTTTCAAATGAGAATGCCGAATTGCACCGCCATATCAGGGAAATTGAAGCAGTAACCTTAAATTTATCTCAACCTGGAACTGCCCTAAACGCAATTTATCACGCCCTAGCTCAAGCTTATACACAACATGGATTTCCCCATACTATCCTTGAACATCATCAGGGAGGAACTACAGGATATTTAGCCAGAGAAATTATCGCAACTCCAACTGCTACCGATACTTTAACAGCAGGAATGGCTCTTGCTTGGAATCCAAGTGTACGGGGTGCAAAGATAGAAGATACTTTTGTAATGCTTGAAGATGGGAAATTAGAGAATTTGACTTTTGACTCAAATTTTCCCAGTGTAGAAGTAGAAGGGAGATTACGGGCTGTGCCTTTAGTTAAATAAACATAACCGCAAATTTCAGGTATAAACTTAATTCTTCCTTTGCGCCTTTGCCCCTTTGCGCCTTTGCGCGAAACCAAAACATTATGAATTTTAAAGAAATATTCAATACCATACCCGAAGCAGAAGCCAGTGCGCCAGGCCGGGTAAATTTAATAGGTGAACATACTGACTATAACGATGGTTTTGTGCTGCCAACTGCCATTCCTCAAAGCACAACAGTATTACTGGGTATGAGTAGAGATAACGCGCACCATTTTTACTCAGAAAATTTAAATGAGCAAGTCACTATATTAGATACGCACCATTCACCATCTGGATTTGCCAGCTATATTTATGGCTGTATTGAAGTATTAAAAACCGCAGGCTACACAATACCATCTCTGTTGGTATATATAAAATCTTCAGTGCCTATGGGTTCGGGTTTATCTAGCAGTGCGGCTTTAGAAGTAGCAACCGTCAGAGCAATCCGTCAACTTTTTGATCTCCCTCTCAATGATGTGGAAATTGCCCAATTGGCACAACAAGCAGAAATTCACTATGCTGGTGTGCAATGCGGCATTATGGATCAAATGGCTGCTAGTTTAGCGGATAGCAAACATATTTTATTTTTAGATACTCGTACCCTAGAACGCTATCTCGTGCCTTTTCCACCTGGAACAGAGATTATAATAATAGATAGTGGTGTGCCGCGTACACTTGCCACTAGTGGTTATAACCAGCGTCGGGCTGAGTGTGAAGCGGCGGCGCATTTGTTGGGAGTGAAAGCACTGCGAGATATTACTAATGTTGACGATACAAATATATTACCTCAACCGTTATGCGATCGCGCCCGTCATGTGATTACAGAAAATAACCGCGTCTTGGAAGCTTTACAGGAAGTCACACCTGAGCGGTTTGGAGAGTTGATGAACGCTTCTCATGCTAGTTTGCGGGATGATTACGAAGTTTCTGTACCTGCGCTGGATACTTTGGTAGAAATTTTGCAGAAAACGCCAGGAGTATTTGGTGCAAGGCTGACAGGTGCAGGTTTTGGAGGAGCTTGTGTTGCTTTAGTTACATCAGGTCAAGGAAGAGATATTGCGACAAAAGTAGTTGAAGAATACAACCATATAGGTTACAACGGCCAAATTTTAGTACCTACAATCAATTTATGACTTTTGTAAGTCTCTTAATTCTGGTTTGTTGTACTTCACAAATGTAGGAATTGCTATCAACAGAAATGGATTATTTGCATTTATTTGCATTTATTTGCATTGCTCTGCTGTTAAAATTAAATAACTCCCACTTTTTGCTGCTGATAAATCTCTTTAAACAAAGCTTGCCGTTTTTTATGATCTACAATTGGTGCAGGATAACCCACAGCACGACGTTCCAAAGGCAGAATATTACCACTGACTAAATATTGGCTATCTACAGATCGCAATTCTGACACCCATTGGCGAATATATTCTCCTTCTGCATCAAACTTTTGTGATTGACTTGCGGGGTTAAAAATCCGTAATGGTTTGGGATCCATGCCACTAGAAGCGCTCCATTGCCAACCTCCATTATTAGCAGATAAATCACCGTCAATGAGTTTCTGCATAAAATATTTTTCTCCCCATTGAGGATTAATAATTAAATCTTTAGTTAAAAAACTAGCAACAATCATTCTACATCGATTATGCATCCAGCCACTTTCATTTAACTGGCGCATGGCTGCATCAACTATCGGATAACCCGTTTTTCCCTCACACCAAGCTTGAAAATGTACTTCATTATTTTGCCAAGGAAAGTTTTTGAAACTATCTCTATATGCACCTTCAGATAATGCGGGAAAGTGATACATAGCGTGTTGATAAAATTCCCGCCAAGCTAATTCTTGTTGCCATGTGCGGATACTTGCTGTAACTTCTTCGCTACGACTATTGTCTAATGCTTCTATTGTCGCTTGCCAAACTTTGCGAATACTAATTACACCAAATTTCAATGCTGCACTTAATTGAGATGTTCCATCAATAGCAGGAAAGTTACGCTGTTCCTGGTATTCATTAATAGCAGATTTTGTAAATATTTCTAAGCGTTTTTGTGCTGCTGATTCTCCTGGAGAAATAATTAATTCTCCATCCCAAATAAATCCTAAATCTTGAGAAGATGGTAATTTAATTGCGCCCGCTTGTTGAGCAATTTCTTGTTCTTGTTCTGTTAAACCTGCAAAATTTGGCAGAGTTTCTACAGGAGTTGCTTTGGGTTTAGTAATCCAATTTTTCCAAAAAGGAGTATAAACAGTGTAGGGAGTTTTAGAACCACTAAAAATTTCTGCTGGTGAATGAAGTAATTGATCCCAATTTTGGTGAAGAAATTCAATACCTTTTGCTTTTAAAGAATCAATTACGGCGATATCTCTTGTTTGTGAATATGGTTCTACGTCCCAATTCCAAAACACAGCTTTAGCTTTTAAAGCCTGCGCTAAAACCGGAATCCCTATCACTGGGTTGTTGTGCAGAATTAACAATTGGCTACCAGCTTGACTATATTGCTGTTGCAGTGCTTGCAAGCAGCCAATCATATAAGTTACTCTAGCAGGAGCTATATCATCTCGCTGCAAAATATCAGGATCAAGGCAAAATACACCTACCAATTTTGCACTTCGCTCTCTTGCAGCGGCTAGTCCTGTATTATCAGAAATACGTAAATCCCGGCGATGCCAAAACAGAATGAGGTCAGACATTAGACATTAGTATAGTTTCTTTGTACTATTTTACATCTAAAAGCACACTTGCGCTCTTACTTTTTTTTGTTTTTATGGGACTATTCCCATCCCCTCAAAGAGATAAAACTTTGTATGCTGGGTTTATTAGGTCTTAATAGTTCTTTAAAAACTGGTGCAAGAGGATTTTAGATTAATTGTTGACTTAGTGTCAGTGTTTGCTGTCGCCGCCTGCGGTGGACTGTTGGCTGCACTCTTAAAACAACCAGTTTTACTGGGGTATATCATCGGCGGGATGGTTGTCGGACCATCTGGACTGGGACTAATTAAAGAAGTTGTGCAGGTGGAAACCCTGGCTCAGTTCGGAGTAGCTTTTTTGTTGTTTGCCTTGGGTGTAGAATTTTCCTTGGCAGAACTCAAGAAGGTAAAAGCGATCGCTATTGGTGGCGGTACTTTACAAATTGCCCTCACCATTTTGATCACGGTTTTGGTATGTGGGATAACAGGCGCTTGGGGAAGTTTACCAGCTAAAGGCGTATTTTTGGGGTCAATTCTCTCTTTGTCTTCTACAGCAGTTGTCCTCAAATGCTTGATGGAACGCAACGAAACAGAAACACCCCATGGGCAAGTAATGCTGGGCATTTTGGTAGTGCAAGACTTGGCTTTGGGACTGATGTTGGCTGTATTACCAGCCCTCCATGAACCAGCTGATGTTCTGGGGATAGCAGTGTTAACAGCCCTAGTCAGGATTGGCTTATTTGCTGCTGGGGCAATTGTAGCGGGAATTTGGTTAATTCCTCCTTTACTAAGACTGTTAGCCCGTACTGAAAGCCGGGAGCTATTTTTGTTAGGGGTGGTAACTCTGTGTTTATGTATTGCCCTATTAACAGAATATTTGGGGCTATCAATCGAGATGGGAGCGTTTGTGGCTGGGTTGATGATTTCTGAGGTTGAGTACGCCGACGAAACACTGACTATTGTTGAACCGCTACGGGATATCTTCGCCAGTTTGTTTTTTGCTGCTATTGGGATGTTAATCGACCCAGTGTTTTTGTGGAACAACCTGGAACTAATTCTCGGACTTGTCGCCCTAGTGTTTGTAGGCAAGTTTTTAATTATCACACCTCTAGTTAAATTATTTGGCTATCCATTAAAAACAGCTTTAATTGCTGGGCTAGGACTGGCACAAATTGGAGAATTTTCCTTTGTTCTTGCCAGTGAAGGGCAAGCTTTGGGTTTAGTTTCCCGACGCATATATTTACTGATTTTGGGAACTACCGCAGTCACACTGATGTTGACTCCTTTTGTTCTGCGTTTAGTACCATTTTTATTTGATTTTGCTGAATCAATGCCTTGGCTAAAACCTTATTTGGTGGAAGATCAAGCCCGTGATTTTTCCGAAGATGTGCCACTAAAAGACCATATAGTAGTATGCGGCTACGGGCGAATTGGTAAGAATTTGGTGAAGTTATTACAGCGACACCAGTTACCTGTGGTAGTTATTGACCAGTCAGAAAGTCGCGTTCAGCAGTTACGAGATGCTGGCATACCTTATGTTTATGGTAATGGCGTAAGTTTTCATGTGCTGGAAACGGCGGGTGTGAATCATGCTAAGGGAATGGCGATCGCTCTCCCTGACCCTGCAAGCATTCGTCTGTGCTTAAAACGAGCTTTGGAATTATCCCCAGAACTAGATTTAGTTGTCCGCGCTACCCAAGATAAAAATATTGAGGTGCTTTATCAACTAGGCGCGAGGGAAGTGGTGCAACCAGAGTTTGAAGCCAGTTTAGAAATGGCAACCTATTTACTAACCGGGGTTGGTTTATCACCAGAAGTAGTGCAGCAACAAATGCAGGAAATCCGCAAGGATCATTATTTAGAATTGCGTCCAGAGTGTTCAGCTGCGGAAGTTTCCGAATATTTACAACAAGTAACCCGCGATCTGAATCGTCGCTGGTATGATCTACCATCCGGTTCTCCCTTGATTGGGATGAGCTTAGAAGAAGCTGATATGCGCTACCTCACGGGTGTAAGTTTAATGGCTATACGACGATCTCATGGAGAAGAAATAGATTATCCTAACAGTCAAACTCAATTAGAAGAGGGCGATCGCTTACTGGTTGTAGGTGAGTCTGAGGAATTAGCCGCATTAGCAGAATTTGCCCAAGGACAAGTAGCTGTTCCCAATAAAAATAACGCTTGTCAATGGGTAACACTACAAGCAGATTGCCCTATTTTGGGTAAAAATTTGGCAGATTTGACCACTGATGAACAGTATGGGGTAAAAGTGCAGGCAATTCGGCGAGATGGCAAGTTTATCCGTTTTCCTCATGGCAGCATAGACTTAAAAACAGGTGATCAAGTCCTGCTATGCGGTAGTTTGTCAAGCCTGAATCAACTTCAACAATTTTTTATTGGCGCTTGTGGATTATCCCTAGCGCTGCCAATGGTTAAATTTGGTGAGGTAGAGAGTATCTAAAAGAGGTCATAAGCTGTTTTTAAGTTGGTACTATATTATGTCCGGCTAATTGCTGATCAAAAAACTCTCCGCGTCACCGCGTCAGCACTAATGATAAGTATTCAACCGGACACGATATTATCTCTAGTGGGGGTATTGACATACCTCCTCATCCTAAAGGAGCGAGGATTCCTTGACACTTCGCTGGGTTGCGCCACAAGTGGTCTTACCATCCCTCCGTGTCCGTTTAAAGTCTCCCAATGCCCTATGGCGACTCTACCTAAATTTTACCATAAAGCCGTCCTTCAAGGACGGGGCTTGTATCCCATTCTTTTCGGTCAAGAGTCTAAATTGGCAACTTCAAGTTTTGCATCTCTTGGGACTAATCCTCTTTCTATGACTGTCTCACTTTGCGGTTTCATATAAGCGATCGCTTGCTTCCAAATAGTGATTTGCTCACTGTTTCCATCTAAAATACACACACAATTGGCATCTTGCCAAAAAACCTTACCTATGATTAAGTCTCCCGTCACGAGTTTTAATTCGACAGTTGGTTTTTGTTTAATCCAATTTTGCACTTGTCGAATGCTAGGAAGAGTCGTGTCAAATTCAGTTGTTGCCATTTTTGGTAATGATATATGCACAAGGCACAATGTTTAATTAAGCAGTAATTTATCTTTGATAATTCATCTAGGGAAAAATGGCAATCGAATTTAATAAATATCACGGTTTAGGTAATGATTTCATTCTTATTGATAACCGTTCATCTTCTACACCCCTAATCACACCAGAAGCAGCGGTGAAATGGTGCGATCGTCATTTTGGTATCGGGGCTGATGGCGTAATTTTTGCTCTTCCTGGTGACAACGGTGCTGACTACACCATGCGAATTTTTAATTCTGATGGTTCGGAACCGGAAATGTGTGGTAACGGCATTCGTTGTTTAGGGGCGTTTTTAGCTGAATTAGAAGGCTTATCTCGCACTAAAGACCATTATCGCATTCATACTCTAGCCGGTGTGATGACACCCCAACTCATGGACGATGGTCAAGTAAAGGTGGATATGGGACTACCCCGGTTACTTGCTGAAGAAATTCCTACCACTCTCACACCTGCTGACAGTAAAGTGATTAATCAACCCTTAGAGGTGGCTGGGAAAACTTGGGATGTTACCTGTGTCAGTATGGGAAATCCTCACTGCATTACCTTTGTTGAAGATGTTGCTGCTATTCAACTGGAAAGCATCGGACCTAAGTTTGAACACCATCCAGTTTTTCCCCAAAGAATCAACACAGAATTTATCGAAGTAGTCAATCGTAATTACTTGAAAATGCGGGTTTGGGAACGTGGTGCAGGTATCACCTTAGCTTGTGGTACTGGTGCTTGTGCTTCTTTAGTAGCTGGGGTATTGAATGATTTATGCGATCGCACTGCAACTATAGAATTACCAGGAGGACTATTAGAAATTGAATGGTCAGAAATTGATCAACGAATTTACATGACTGGACCGGCAGAACGAGTCTTCACGGGCAAGTTTTAGCCTTATTGAATAGATTGATTTGACTAGCGGCTAGTCGTTTTACCTGTATTAGCGTATGTGTATGGCGACCTGCCGCTAGATAATCCGGAAATAAGGAACTTCCAAAGAAAAAAATGTCCAATTTGTAGGGTGGGTTAGGCGCACAAGATAATATCATAAATATCAAGATTTGCACCCGTTGCGACGTAACCCACCATTTATACTGGCAAGGGTGGGTAAAAGTGGATTACGCTCCGCTCTACCGCAGCCATGCCCGCAAAGCTACACCCACTCTACAGTCTCTACAGTTTTTGGGTAATTTATTTTTTGGTGTTCCCTAAGAGAAAAGTCAGAGAAGAGAAAAAACAAAACCCCCC
>NZ_LZQD01000017.1 GCF_001858025.1 Trichormus sp. NMC-1
GATTTTGAGAAGATAATGAGTGGTGATATTAGCACTGCTCAAAAAGTTGGTGAATTAGCCCGTCAAGGTCGATTTAACAGCGAATTTGCCCCTAAATTTGCACAGGCTTATGTGGAAATTATGCAGGGGACTGAAGCATATAACCAAGCCATTGCTGACATCTTAACCCAAGCTGGTAAGAGTGGGATAGCTATTGATAAAGCAGTTGGTAAAACCACCCTAGCTAACACTAAATATGGTCACGAACGCAAAGAACTAGCTCAACAATTCCTGTTTGATAAAAATACTGAAAATGTCCGGCATGAATATCAATTAAATTACGGACAAATGAAAGGTTACATAGATGCACATTTCACAGCAGTAGACCAACAAACAGCTTTATTAGAGCAATCAAACCGTCCAGAAGTAAAACAGTTGACTGCTGATGAACAACGCCAAACTAAAGTGATGAATGAAGCTTTGAGCAGTGGTGATAAAGCTAGATATGACTTGATACCTGAAAAGAGTTATAACGGCGGTTTTAAAGCCAAATTATTAGAACTAAAAGCAGCACTTGGTTTTTAAACCGTAATTAATTAATATTCCCCATCAATTAGCAGTTGATAGGGGATAACCCATAGGTCGAAATATTACTTACTCTTATGTTAGCACCTCATCAACCACCGGATCTAGATGCAATTCTAGATAGTGAAGATTCTACACAAATAAACCAAGAAACAGCGAGATATTTAAACCATATTGAAACTAAGCTTTATGCTGATATCCAAACCAGAAGGCGTATTGATAGCGGTCTATTATTTATAGCTTGTCAGTTTAGCAGTTGTTCCCTCAGTTGGTTGTTGTTCAATCTGCAAGTCACACTTTCAATAATTCAAGTTACATCAGCAGTTGTTTCGTTAATGCCTGGTTTGGTAGACATGGGGGATAGCTTCAATTTCTCCCTATCCTCTGAATCATGGGAATTTAGCTTAGGACAGAAACCATTGGTAGGACTAATTAAATTAATCATTGGTGGTGCTGTATCTATGCAAGGTACATCAAAAATCACTGCTGAAATTATCAATACTCAATCCCAAATAGCACAAACATACAACGAGATTAGAAGCAGTGAGGGGTTAAGTTTTCAACTCCCTAATATGGGGTTTAGTTTACTAATTGGACTGGGAGCGATCGCTTTAATAGGAATGTTAAAGAAGTTTTCATCTACAACTAATAATAATGAGGGGGAATCAGAATGAGAATTAGAGGTAATTGGGGTTGTTTACAATGGTGGATATCAGGACTAGTAACAGCCATTGCCATTAACTATTTAATATCTGGTTTCGTTGATATAGTTCTCAATATTAATAAGGTTCTAAATTGGTTACAGCAGTCGGGAATAGGAGCATATATTTATAAGCTGCTAGGAGGTAGATAGCCATGAAAGATGCACGTTTAATACCAAAAGAGCATTTTAAGTTTATTCTCAACACCAAGACTAAAACCATAGAGATAATTTACACTGATGACGGCACAGGTGGCAGTTTTTGGGAGGTTAGAAAATGCAAGAAATAACCAACCTTAACACCAAACTAACCAAGCAACGACGTAGTTCTAGTATCCTCATTGCTGGTTTATTATTGGCTGGTTTTAGTGCAAGTATCCCAATGTTTTCTGACTCCATCAAATATCAAGAAACTTTATACTGTAACATTCAAAGCAGTTGTAAACGATGGGATATTAAACGCGGTATCAGTTTTTTAGTTGACCGCGAACGACGTAATCAATTATTTGACAACTCAATTAAAGTATTAAAAATTCTCCCACCAGAAGATAGTACAGCAGTGATGTGGGGTGTAGCTAGTTCTCTATTCCTCCTAACTGCTTATGGTGTATCTAAAGCATTAACTAACTACCAGGAACAGGCTATACATTCCCAATTCAAACTGCTCAAAATCAAAGCACTTGAGAACGACTTACTAGAAACTACACACATAGATTTATTTGGGTTTAGCAAGTCTAATCAAGCGGAAATTACCAAACAAGCGATCGCTCGGCATACCCAAGAAACTCAAAACTTACACCCCAACCATCAACCACACTCAACTCGAACTGTTTGCAGCTTAGAAAATTAGCCAAAAATAACCACTTATCCTTTACTGAGTAGGTGGTTATTTTATGAGTGAGAGCAATACCTTTGATGAGAGCAATAACTTTGGTGAGAGCGATACCTTTGGTGAGAGCAGCTATCGCTATTTCACCCCAATGATTTTAAACCCTTTAGTTTCACCACCTGACATCACAAAACCTGCACTTCTTAATACTGCGGTCGTCTTTCTAATTGTGCTGCCCTTGCTGTCAATTTTTTCCCCAATTAAAGATTCTAATTCCCCTTTATTGGTGGCTAAATTGTCTTTGCAGATGTTACCCAAAAACTGAGAAGTTAGCAAGTTGTGAGTTTGGGGAATAAGTCCTAAAAGATTCAAAACTGTCTCTTGCTTTTCTGACACTGCCAAAATAGATCCGTCGTGCAGCATAATTGTAGGCTTGTCTAAATTGGGGGATTTTTTCTCTTTTAAAATGATTGAATTATCTTCTTGTGATTGGGGACTGGGTGAGGGGTCAAGGTGGCTATCTACATCTTCCCCTGGTAATTCGTCATTGGTAATTGGTAATTGGGGACTAGGAACAGCAGCGACGGGGGGAATAGCTGCTTTTAGGTCTTGTAGTTCCCTATCCTTGTTAGCTAAATCATTGGTTAACTCACTTAGTTTACTATTCAGGTTATCTACTTCATTGGTTAACTCTTGCAGTTGACTATCTTTATTAGTTAACTTATTGGTTAACTCACTTAGTTTACTATTCCTGCTATCTAACTCACTGGTTAACCTTTGTACCTCTTGTTTTAACAGAGTTGCATCATTCTTAGCTGCCTTTGCTTCTATCTTGGCTATATCCAACTCATTAGTTAACGTTTGCAGTTGTTTATCACGGTTATCTAGCAGATTAGTTAACTCAGTATTGGTAGTAGATAATTTATCTAACTCAATAGTTAACTCCTGACTGGCAACTACTGGAGAATCATACTTTTTTGCTGCTGTAGCGTCCTGTAATTGCTCCTGTAGCTGCTTTACCAAGGTTTCTAAAGCATTTAACCTATCCTCAAACTGTGGTGTAATCTGTGGGGTGTTTTCCGGTTGTATATTCTGTTCTTTAGGTTGCTTACCTGACGGTTGCCTAATTACTTCTGCAACTTCTATTAATCGTCTATGTGTGACTTCATTGGTTTTACCAATATACTTCTTATGTAACTTATTATCTACCTTCTTAACACCATACCAGTAGTAAACCCCTTGGGACTTATTCAACTCTTTTCTAGCTCGGTATGAGTTCTCACCACCATTCCCAGCCGTAAACCTAAAGGAATGGTTAGACTCTAACCAATCAAACCATTTATGGGAATCTACATCTATTAATTTACTTGGTTCATATTCAAATTTAGGGTCATTGTCTAGCAGTGTGGGAGAAAATTCTGTAGGCATATTAGTTATCTAATAGGTTGTACAAATTCCATTGTATGCTACCTATTAGACTACTGTTATATATAACTAATAAGAGTTTAGTATTTAGTTAGACAAGTTATATAACTAACGGTAATATATAACTACTTGACGGTTATCTAATTAGTTAGATATAGTAGTTACATACAAGGTTAGACAACCGAGTACAAAAACAAATGCGATCGCCTCCCTTACCACAGTTTAGCGATCGCACTCCATCAACCCCTAACAAGAGGATTAATGACTTATGAACAGCGTAGCACAAACTAAACCCACCTATGTAGATGGTCAACTGGATGCTTTACAACGTCTGCTACCACTGACAACAGAATTAGACAGTGACTACTTCAGAGGGTATAGAGACACAGTAATTAAATATGGTGTGACTCCTTTCTAGTCTCCAGTTTCCCCCGCCGGGGGGACTTCACCACACCACAAACTACTAGACAAGGACTTACACCAATGACACGCACCAAGAAAGCAGAAATTAAAGCACTGTTAAAACGTACCTTTTGGCAGTTTGCTGATGAGTCAGATTTTGATATCACCCCCAAACTGGTAAGACAGTTTGCACAGTCACAGGTACACCCTGACGTTATCGAAGCTACTGCGATTAATATAAGCGGTCGTGGTTTCTGGCTAAGAGTTGAGAAACTGTGTTTACTAACTCTACACGCTAGAAAATACATCTAAGCAGATTATCCCACACACCGCACTACAAAAGATTCGATGTAGTATATTAACCCTCTGTACATCTAAGAGGGTTTAATAAAGAGTAAGAGTTCTCGAAAATATCCCTTATCAATACCGTCAAATGGAAACTGATATACTATCTATAGAAGTCTTACACGCTTCTCTTGATGCCTCTGTTGGTACAAGCTTTTCTCACACTCTTAACACTGACCCAGACGTGCTATCTCAGTTACTCGCTGATAAACGTTCCGTTAATACCCAAAAAGCCTACGAGAAAGATATCAATGATTTCTTTAAGGTGATGACGGGTAAACTTCCTACTCCAGACGTGGTTTTAGAGTTCCTACACCTAGAACAAGGTCAAGCTATGGCTGTGGTTCTCAAGTATAAGGCACACCTGATCCGTAAGGGTCTAAAGGAGGCAACTGTTAACCGCCGTATGGCTGCTATCAAAAGTTTGGTGGTGACTGGCCGTAAGTTGGGGGTTTGTCACTACAGTTTGCAAGATGTTCAATCTGAACGGGTGCAAAAATACCGTGATACTTCTGGGATTGACCGGGGGACTTTTGAGTTAATTCTGAATCAGTGTGATCTTACTACCGATAAGGGTAAACGTGATTACGCTATCCTGCGTCTGCTTTGGGGTAATGCTCTTAGACGGAATGAGGTGTGTCAGCTAAATGTGGGGGATTTTGACAGAGAAACTAAGACTCTCAGGATTTTGGGGAAAGGACGGGGGACGCAATCAGAAGTTATTGATTTGGGTGTGGGGACTGTAGCAGCTATTTCTCAGTGGTTGGAAACTAGACCAGGTGTTAAGGATAATTCAGCTTTGTTTGTGTCTGTGGATTTTGCTAATGCTGGGGGTCGTCTGACTGGGGATGGACTGAGGAAAATGCTGGTGAAGTTGTCTGAAAGGGCTGGGATTAAAAAGCAGATGAGTCCACACAGGGTCAGACATAGTGCGATTACTGCGGCGTTAGATGCTACTGATGGTAATGTTAGGAAGGTGCAGAAGTTGAGCCGTCACCGCAAGCTTGATACTTTAATGATTTATGACGATAACCGTCATAGGGATCAGGGGGAGATTACTGATTTACTTGATGGTATGTTTTAAGTGTAAAAATGAAGGGATGACGACATTGAGGTAAAATCGTCTTCCTATCTCACATTGAGACATAAATGTTGATTGTGAGTATTTTATTAGTAAGAATATTTTTAATGTTAGAGGAGTAATTATGGGAGAGGCGAAACGCCGTCAGACATTAGCCCAATTAGCGTCTAATTCCGGAAAAATCAATCAGGTGAATAAACCAACTGCCAGAAAAGTTCTTGTAATTGGTGGCTCAAGTTTTAACGAAGGAACACCTCAAAAAATTGCACAAGCATTAACAGCCCCAGAAATTAATTTTTTGAATGAGTGGGCAGTAATTATTGCGATTCATCAATATTTGAGCTTACAAGATAAAAAAGGTAATCTAGATAAATTTAAAACTCAAATAACTTCCGATTTTTCTTTAGTTAACCCATCGAAGATTTATTTTATTACTAAACCAAGTGAAATTATAGTTTTCCCTGGAAATATTTATGTATTACCACACCCATTACCCAATCCACTATGTTATTTTGATAAATCTGTCGATTTAAAGACAAAAAAACCTATAAAAAAATTTAAAACAAGAAAAATTGAGAACTATATGCAGACAAGTATTATTGACGATAATGAACAAATAAAAATTCATACAAAATACTTGGCTAATTTTGGAGAATTTCAAAATTTATTTCTTAATGACGAATTTGATAAGTCTGGTATAAAGCGTATAACAACTGCTCACGATTTTCTATCTCTTGACACAAAAGATTTACCTTATGGGGTTGAAAATTCAGACAAAGAATTAGTAAAATCCTTGCCACACGAAACATTGCTGTATCACGATATGCCTTGTATAGATAAAATCATGAGTGAAGTTGCTGCTAGTAAAAACCTAGATAAAATAGCTGCTTTACTTCTTTGTGGACTACATGGAGATGGTGCTATGGGGTTGCAAAGGATTAAAGAAAATGGTGGATGTACAGCAGTGCAGCTACCTGGTGAATGCTTTAAGGAAAAACTTGGAAATGCTACTGCTTCAATGCCAAAAACAGCATTAGATATAGAGCCTAGCCATCAAATTGTTACTTTAGAAGATAAACCAAATGAGGATGCCCCCAGGCATTTGAAACTGTCTGAATGGTTATATACGATAAAATAATTATTGATTGAAATAATATATACTCTAAGACAGAAAGCATGACTTCATTACTGAACTATGCCATAAGGTATGGTCGAAGAAAATGCAGAATGCTGCACAAGCTCCGGAAAATTTTACACACCACTGTAGTATGAGATATAGTACAAGCGATGAAAGCCGATTTAGAACAACTAATTTTTGATCCTGCTTGTGGTTCAGGTGGTCTTTTGAGGGAAGCCATTAAAACCATGAAAAAAATATATCATACCCAAGACAAGCAGCAGATTAACCCATGTTTTGTTAACATGGATTTTATAAAAGATATAGTGTCAAAATCTCATGAATCTAATATTAAACATGGCGATATATTTTCAGAAGAAATAAATAGCGAGTCACAATTTAAGTATGATTTCATTGTTTGCACTCCGCCTTGTATATACAATGAAGAATACAAGGTTAAAATTTTGAAAGAACATATTATAAAAAGACTTTCAAATAAAGGGAGAGCGTGTATAGCTCTACGTTTTTCAAACGAAAAGCATCAATTTTTCAATTGTCAGTTGCTAACCATAAACAAAAATTTAGATGGAGATGTAATTGAAAAATCAAATTTACTAGAAAACAATCTTCTTACATCAATTGCTTCAATTGATTTTGCATATCGGCAAGAAAAAGCTTATGTATGCAATATCTCCGAAATAAAGTTGCTGAGAAAATATCAAGGATGTGACAATGTTGGAGTTTATTTTATCATTGGTGAAACAAAAGATAAGATAATAAATTTATACATAGGAGAAAGTGAGGATATATACAGACGTTTATTAGAACATAAGCGCAGTCAAAAACATGATTTTTGGAATAATACTTATTTCATATTAAGTAAAGATAATATTCTCAACAAAGGAAATATTAGATATCTTGAATTTAAATTTATCGAACTAGCAAAACAATCAAATAAAATAATTCCTACAAATAAAAGAGGATATCGTAAACCACCCAATTTAAAACCATCAGATAAAAAGTTTACAGAAGATTTCTTCAAATACTGCAAAGATTTACTAGCTGAATTAGGGTTAAATTTTGAATGACATGAAAATTCGAGAGAACGATTCTCGGAGAGTAAAAGGGGTAAGTAAACCAAAAAGTTTTTCTCCTCAGAGCGATCGCTAAACATTTTTAATCAAAGGTTTATTAGTTATTATTTCTAAACATTGCTTCTGCAACCTTATTAACTCCAATGATTTTGACTCTAAAGCTTTAAATACATCACTGTACACCTGATCTAAGCCCCAGCGATACCCGTTTCTACGTCTAAGGATACAAGTTTATTTAATTTTGAGAGATTAATGAGATATTAAGTTGAAAAACGATTCTTCAGATAGAAACTTATGACAACCGAGCAAGAGCTTCAATCTCTTTTTAATACCTTAGATCGCAATCAAGACGGCAAAGTGTCCATTAATGAGCTTTTTTTAAGTCCTGGCTTAAGTGCAATCATCTCATCAGAAACAAATACCAGTAGCCCCCAGGAGTTACTAGCACGGTATGATTCAGACGAAGACGGTAGTATTACCTTTGAAGAGTTAAAGGAAGCAGTTGAGAAAGCAAATAATTTAACCTAGCAGTCAAAAAACCCAATACCCAAAATCCCTCTCTAGCCCACGCTTTGAGGGATTTTGACGCACAGTACGCCACGTTGGGCGGAAAGTTTTTTTGAGCTAAAACTGATGATTTCAGTGAATTTCAAATCACTTGAATCAAAAAGACTACTAATAAACTACTTTAAGACTACAAAAGTTGCTGTACAGTTATGTCACCACACAGGGTCAGACATAGTGCTATTACTGCGGCGTTAGATGCTACTGATGGTAATGTCAGGAAGGTGCAGAAGTTGAGCCGTCACCGGAAACTGGACACGCTGATGATTTATGACGATAACCGTCACAAAGACCAACGTGATATCACTGATTTGCTTGATGGTATGTTTTAATGAACAAGGAAGATTGGGGAATGGGGGGAGCCGGGGGAAAGGTTGTTAGAGAAGTATTTCGGGAAGTAAAGGGTAAGCAACTAAGTGGCAACGAAACAGACTAAATCAAACGGTAGTAGCACCAAATTGGGTTTTGAAGAGAAATTATGGCAAGCTGCCGATAAGCTACGGGGTCACTTAGATGCTGCTGAGTATAAGCACGTTGTCTTAGGGTTAATTTTCCTCAAGTACATATCTGACGCTTTTAATGAACTCTACGAGAAATTAGCAGAGGATAAATACGCAGATCCTGAAGATAGGGACGAATACAAGGCAGAAAATATATTTTATGTTCCCCAACCTGCACGGTGGTTGCATTTCCAGAGTAACGCTAAAAATATCAAGATTGGGGAATTAATTGATCTGGGGATGGATGCCATAGAGAAAGAAAATCCCTCTCTCAAAGGCGTATTACCCAAAGAATATGGTAAACCAGCCCTAGATAAACGGTTATTGGGAGAGTTAATAGATTTAATTGGTACTATTGGTTTAGGAGACGCAGAAAGTCGCTCTAAGGATATTTTAGGCAGGGTTTATGAATATTTTTTAGGACAATTCGCCAGTGCAGAAAAGAAGAATGGGGGACAGTTTTACACCCCTCGTTGTGTGGTGCAATTGTTAGTAGAAATGCTTGAACCCTACAAAGGACGAGTCTATGATCCTTGTTGTGGTTCTGGGGGAATGTTTGTTCAATCTGAGAAGTTTGTAGAATCTCACGGTGGCAAAGTTGGGGATATTTCTATTTATGGACAAGAATCTAATCCCACAACTTGGAAGCTGTGCAAGATGAATTTGGCTATCCGGGGAATTGAAGGGAATATTGGCTTACAAAATGCTGATACTTTCCGCAGTGATTTACACAAAGATTTAAGAGCAGATTATATATTAGCAAATCCTCCTTTTAATATGAGTGATTGGGGTGGGGAAGCATTACAAGAAGATGGACGTTGGCTTTATGGGACACCATCGGCTGGTAATGCTAACTATGCCTGGATTCAACATATCATTAGTCATTTAGCCCCTCTTGGTTATGCGGGGTTTGTATTAGCTAATGGTTCAATGAGTTCTAATCAATCTGCGGAAGGAGAGATTAGAAAGGCTTTAATTGAAGCTGATTTAGTTGATTGTATGGTGGCACTGCCTGGGCAATTATTTTATAACACTCAAATTCCCGCTTGTTTATGGTTTTTAACTCGTTCTAAATCTGGGGGTAAATTCCGTAAACGTCGAGGGGAGACTTTATTTATTGATGGGCGGAAGTTGGGTGTTTTAATTGATAGGGTGCATCGGGATTTAACACAGGAAGAAATCACCAGAATTGCCCAAACTTATTATAATTGGCGGGGTAGTGGTAAAGAAGAATATGTAGATGTTCCTGGTTTTTGTAAAAGTGCCAGTTTTGAAGAAATCCAAGGACATGGTTATGTATTAACTCCAGGAAGATATGTAGGGGCTGAGGAAGTAGAAGATGATGATGAATCTTTTGATGAAAAGATGTTACATCTGACGGCGAAATTAGATAAACAATTTACCGAAAGTGCCAAGTTAGAAGCAATGATTCGGGAGAATATGCGGGGGTTGGGCTATGGTGGATAATTTATCAATTCCCGAAGATTATCATCATTTTTTTGAGGAACTTAAAGAACGCATCCGCAATGCACAAGTCCGGGCTGCACTGGCTATTAACCGCGAATTAATATTACTTTATTGGCAAATTGGAGCGGATATTTTAAATCGGCAACAGCAGCAAAGATGGGGTGCTAAAGTTATAGATAATTTAGCCTCTGATTTGCGAAAAGCGTTTCCTGAGATGAAAGGTTTCTCATCTCGCAATCTTAAATATATGCGGAGTTTTGCAGAAACTTACCAGGATTTTGAATTTGTGCAAGAGGTGCTTGCACAAATTACTTGGTATCACAATATCGCCTTAATAGAAAAGGTAAAATCACCAAAGGAACGTCTGTGGTATGCAAGACAAACTATTGAGCAAGGATGGAGTCGCAATGTCTTAGTCCATCAGATAGAAAGTGGACTATATAAAAGGCAAGGTAAGGCTGATACTAATTTCTCTCGCACGTTGCCAAATCCCCAATCTGAACTAGCACAACAGTTATTTAAAGACCCTTATAATTTTGATTTTATTAATTTAGGAAAGGAGGCACAGGAACGAGATTTAGAGAGGGCTTTAATAGAACGTATCCGCGATTTTTTATTGGAATTGGGGGTAGGTTTTGCGTTTGTGGGTAGTCAGTATCATTTGGAGGTGGAAGGGGAAGATTTTTATTTAGATTTATTATTTTATCATTTACGGTTGCGGTGTTTTGTGGTGATTGATTTAAAGGTGGAAGCATTTAAGCCGGAGTTTTCAGGCAAGATGAGTTTTTATGTTTCTGCTGTGGATGAGTTGCTAAAACACCGGGATGATATGCCGACGATTGGGATTATTTTATGTAAGTATAAAAAGCAGAGGATTGTTGAATATTCTTTGCGAGATATGAATAAGCCTATCGGGGTTTCTAGTTATCAATTAAGGGAGGGTTTACCGGAGAGGTTGCAGGAGAGTTTACCGACTATTGAACAGTTGGAAGCTGAGTTGGAAGCGGTAAATGTGGAAGTTGAGGAGGAGTTATGAGGGGAATTATGGAATGGGTTAGTAAGTTGGGAGAGTTGGAAATTAGAATAAATTTATGGGGGGTGGGGTATGGAGGTTAACTTATCAAGAATACATACAGCACCACTTGGTACACTTCCGATAGGATGGAATTTAGTAAAACTGAAAGAGATCACGATAAAAATAGGCTCAGGGGCAACACCAAGAGGCGGAGATAGAGTATATTTACTTAATCGTAAAAATTTTGCTTTTATCCGAAGTCAGAATGTTTTTAACAGATATTTTAATAGTGAAGGTCTTGTCTTTATATCTGACGAACACGCCACTGAACTTCAAAAAGTATCTGTCTTACCAGGAGACTTATTACTTAATATAACAGGGGATGGAGTTACTTTTTCGCGTGCTTGTATAGTACCAGAAGAAATTCTTCCTGCCTGTGTAAATCAACACGTTTCTATTATTAGACCTAACCCAAAAATATGTGATTCTGGATATCTTCTTTCCTATTTAACTCATCCTTTAATAAAAACTTATATTGAATCATTTAATTCTGGAGGAAGCCGTCGATCAATTACCAAAGGACATATAGAATCATTTCTAATTTCCATTCCCCCACTTTCTGAACAAAAAGCGATCGCACACATTCTTGGTACACTAGATGACAAAATCGAACTGAACCGACAAATGAACGAAATCCTAGAAGCAATGGCCAGGGCGATTTTTAAGTCGTGGTTTGTGGATTTTGATCCAGTACGCGCCAAGATGGAAGGGAGACAACCCGCAGGTATGGACGCAGCAACGGCGGCTCTATTTCCTGATGAGTTTGAAGAGACTTCTTTGGGTTTAATTCCGAAGGGTTGGAGGGTTGAAACTTTAGGAGAAGAAATAGAAATCATTAAAGGTAAGTCATATAAAAGCAGCGAACTTGTACCATCATCAACTGCACTTGTAACACTAAAATCTTTTCATAGAGGCGGTGGTTATAGACCAGATGGATTAAAACCTTACAATGGAACTTATAAACCTGAACAAATTATTAAGCCAGGTGAGTTAGTAGTTGCATATACTGATGTAACTCAAGCCGCAGATGTAATTGGTAAACCTGCTATTGTTAAACCTGATGAAAGATATAATACACTCGTTGCTTCACTTGATTTAGGGATTATCAGAGTAAGAAATAAAAACCTAAATATTCCTTTTTTGTATTACTTGTTTAACCAAAATGATTTTCAAAATCATGTTTATTCACATACGAATGGAAGCACAGTTTTACATCTAAGCAAAGACGGAATACCTAGCTATGAATTTTGTTTACCTCACTCTTCATTAATAAGTAAATTTGAAAAATTTATAAGCCCAATATTTGAAAAATCAAATATTAATTGGCAAGAAAGTATTGATATTACTGCTCTTCGAGATACCCTATTACCGAAATTGATGTCAGGAAAAATCCGAGTAAAAGAAGCAGAGAAATTATTGGAGAAAGTAGCATAATGATTTTACCAAAAGCCCTTTTTAACAAATATCTTGCACGTTTTGATGAACTAATCGCTAAAGGGGAAGCAATACAAAAAACAATTAAGATTGAACCAGGAGGTTATTCTCGTTCAAGATTTAGTGTTTCAAGATTTAGTGTTTATGGAGATGAAGAATTTATTAAACATCCAGACAAAGTGACTATGGATTATGATGCTTTTGAGCAGTGGATAATAAATTATGATTCTTTTTTATATCAAATTCTTCCTGCTAACCATATTAATCAAAAATTAATTGATGGAAATCAAACATTTTTTTCAAATGAATCTCAATTAAAATTTATGATTTCAGCTTTGAAAGCAGTTAAAGAAGATTTTGAACAAGGATTTTTAGGAGATTTAATGCTTCAAATTGAATCAGAAATTGCAGCAGATTATATGGGACAGGCAGAACAGTTATTAGCAGAAGGAACAACTGGTAAATATGATCACGTTCCAGCAGCCGTATTATCTGGAGCAGTTTTAGAAAAAGCCCTGAGAACTCTTTGTGATAAACAAAATCCTCCTATATCAACAATTAAACCTAATGGTGATTCTAAAACTTTAAATCCACTAATTGATGATCTCAAAAAAGCAAACTTTTTCAATGAACTAAAAGCAAAACAACTAAAATCTTGGGCAGATATTCGTAATAAAGCAGCACATGGAGAATTTACAGAATTCAAACGTTCTGATGTGGAATTAATGATTAAAGGTATCGAGAATTTCTTGGCAGATTATATGACTTAATTTTTATTTTATCCATGAACAGCTTCACTAAATCCATTGTTGAACAAGCCACTATTGACTGGCTAAAAGAACTCAGCTACACCCTCTAAAATGGTAATGTCAGGAGAAATCCGAATTAAAGAAGCAGAAAAAATTATGGAAAAATTAACTTAAAACAATATGGATATAAACCTACAAAAAGAACTATTTAGCAACACCTATTTACAAGCAGTAACCACAGTAGCAGGTTATTCACTATACAAACCATCCATAGATGATGATAGTATAGATTGGGGAATCGCCGCCAAAAGTGCCACTGGTCGGGTTAGATCACCACGCTTAGAATTACAGTTAAAATGTACATCTAGGGATATCCAAACAGATAACTCTATTCAATATCCCCTCAAACTCAAAAACTACAATGATTTAAGAATGGATAATTTCGCCATTCCTAGAATTTTAGTAATTGTAGTCATCCCTGAAAAAATAGAAGATTGGTTAACCCAGTCAGAAGAAGAACTTTGTATTAGATATTGTGGATATTGCGTATCATTAAGAGGAATGCCAGAAACACAAAATAAAACTGCTGTCACTATTACCTTATTTAAAAGTCATCAATTTACAGTTAGTGCCTTACAGTCAATTATGCACAACATTAGTCAAGGAGTTCAACCATGAAAATTACTGTCAAAGATCAAGAAACCTTGCAAAATATAGACCTGGAAAATCTCAGAAAATACTTACAAACTCACGGATGGCAGGAAAATCAACTCTTCTTAAATCATGCCACCATTTGGCATCAATCAGCAACCCCAGAAGATTTTGAAATCTTACTACCTAACCAAGAAAATCTCGGAGATTATCCCCAACGTATTCAGGAAATAATCGAAATATTAGCAACCGTAGAAAATCGCCCTACCCTAGAAATTTTAACAGAACTTTTACAGATTATCCCTAACATTACTACCCAGGGAATTGTGATGGATATTTATACACCTAATTTCGATAAATTAAAGGGTGAAATCACTATTTTAGGAATTGTTTTTCAAAAGTTACAAAAAATTCATACCGAACTAAATAACCAAAATTACATCTTAGCTATTAAAGCTTATCAACAACGTTTACCAATTAGTTTTACAGGAGATTTAGTCAAAGAAAATAACCAATTTATTTTACAAAATCCCCACGATTTCCAAATAGATAACATTTGAATAATCCTGTAGGGGTTTAGCACTGCTAACCCTATTGATTTTATTCAAGAGATAGAAAATGAAAATCCAAACCCCTAACAACCAACAACTCCTGCAAGAAGTATTAATGATATTAACCAATCATTTAAAACCAACTCAACTACTGAGATTTATAGCAACCTATAACCTGGGACAAAGTAACTATTTACAGTTTAAAGACCAACAATTTGCACATGAAACAGTAGAGAGTTTATCCCCAAAAATAGACGCAGAATACCCACCAGAATCTATTAATTATACAAATACCCAATATAACCCTGATATTGATGAATTAAAAATCTCTTGGAGTCAGGCAGAAATTCAAAAAAGTAATCCTGTTAGTCCTGGAGTTATTCTTGATTATGACACAGAAGGTAATGTCATAGGAATTGAAATTTTAAATGCTTCCCAAACAATTAAAAACCTGCACCGATAGAATAGAAATCTATGGAAAAATTCACCGAATCAATTATTGAACAAGCCACCCTTGACTGGCTATCAGAACTCGGATACACCACTTTAAATGGTGCAGAAATTGCCCCTGATACCCCCCAAACAGAACGCAAAGAATATAACGAAGTTATCCTCATAAACCGCTTACAAAATGCCTTACAAACCATCAACCCCCATATTCCCTTTCACGCCATCCAAGACGCAATCAAAAAAATCACCCGCACCGAAACCCCAATACTTTATGAAAACAATCGCCGCTTTCATCAATACTTAACAGATGGAGTAGATGTAGAATATCAACAACATGGAGAAACTCAATACAAAAAAGTCCAACTAATTGATTTTGATAAAATTGATAATAACGATTGGTTAGTAGTTAATCAATTTCGCGTCAAAGAAACAGGTAAAACCGCCCGGATTCCTGATGTAGTTATCTTCATCAACGGCTTACCCATCGCCGTAATTGAACTCAAAAACGCCACAGATGAAAACGCTACAATTAAAGGTGCATTCAACCAACTACAAACCTATAAAAACGATATCTCCTGCTTATTTCCCTATAACGAAATTCTCGTCATATCAGATGGTATTAAAGCCAGAGTCGGCACATTAACCGCAGACTGGGAACGGTTTATGCCTTGGCGTACTATTGACGGTAAAAATATTATTCCTCAAGGACAAGCAGAATTAGAAACAATTATTAAAGGCATATTTAATCAAACTACTATATTAGATATTATCCAATACTTCATTGTTTTTGAAGTAGACCAAGATACAATTATCAAAAAAATGGCAGGGTATCACCAATATCATGCTGTGAATAAAGCCATTACCTCTACTATAAAAGCCACCCGTCCAGATGGAGATAGAAAAGTTGGTGTAGTCTGGCATACCCAAGGTAGTGGTAAAAGTTTAACAATGGCATTTTATAGTGGGAAACTGATTCAACAACCAGAAATGGAAAATCCCACCTTAGTGATTTTAACTGATAGAAATGATTTAGATGATCAACTTTTTACCACCTTTTCATCCTGCATTGATTTATTAAGACAAAATCCTGTACAAGCAGAAAACAGGGAACATTTAAAAGAATTACTCCAAGTAGCAGCAGGGGGAATAGTATTTACCACCATCCAAAAATTCGCCCCAGAAACAGGTAACGAATATGAGGAACTTTCCCCCCGACATAATATAGTTTTAATAGCAGATGAAGCACACAGAAGCCAATATGGATTAAAAGCTAAAGTTGTAGTTAAATCTGCTAAGACTGAGAAAAAAGTTTCTTATCTCAACCCTCACCAAAAACCGCAACTTAAAGTAGCTGAATCAACTAATACTTATAAATTGGATAGTCAAGTAAATAATTTAGAATCAGCTAATTATACATCTGAGAATCAAATAAATAATTCAACATCAACTAATAATTATAATACTTATAAATCTGATAGTCCAACAGGAAATAATTCAACATTAACTAATAATGATAATCTTTATACATCTGATAATCAAATAAATAATTTAGAATCCACTAATTATACATCTGATATTCAAACAGACTCTGATAGTCAAACAGACAATAATTCACAATTAACTAATAATTATACACCTGATATTGAGACAGAAAATAATTTAGAATCAGCTTATATTAAATATGGTTACGCCAAATATTTAAGAGACGCTATACCTCACGCTTCTTTTGTGGGATTCACCGGTACACCCATTGCCCAAAACGATAAAAATACCACTGCCTTATTTGGAGATTACATTGATATTTACGACATTCAAAGGGCAGTAGAAGATGAAGCCACACTCAAAATTTATTATGAGGGACGATTAGCAAAATTAGATTTAGAACCCTCAGAACGCCCCAAAATAGACCCCAATTTTGAAGAAATTACCGAAGATGAAGAACTGACAATTAAAGAAAAACTCAAAAGTAAATGGGCAAGATTAGAAGCATTAATTGGTGCAGAAAAAAGAATTAATCAAATTGCCAAAGATATTGTTGAACATTTTGAAAATCGCACCGCAGCACCAGAATTGAGAGACGGTAAAGCCATGATTGTGTGTATGAGTCGCCGGATCTGTGCAGACTTGTATCATGCTATCAAGCAACTGAAACCAGAATGGCACAGTGAAGATGATAACCAAGGAATCATCAAAGTAGTCATGACTGGTTCTGCTGCTGATGACACCAAAATGCAGCCTCACATCCGCAGTAAAAAAGCCCGGAAAGAATTAGCTAAACGCTTCAAAAAAGCCGATGATGCCTTTAAATTAGTCATAGTTCGGGATATGTGGCTAACAGGATTTGATGCCCCAAGTCTGCATACTTTATATGTAGATAAACCCATGCAGGGACACAATTTAATGCAAGCGATCGCCAGAGTAAATCGGGTCTTCAAAGATAAACCAGGGGGGTTAATAGTTGACTATTTAGGTATTGCCGAACAACTCAAAGATGCCCTCAAAGATTATACCGAAAGAGATAGAGGGGAAACAGCAATTGATACTAATATTGCCCTAGCAGTGATGCAGGAGAAATACGAAATTGTCAAAGCCATGTATCACCGTTTTAACTATCAAAAATTCTTTACAGGAAAACCCACAGAAAGAGTATCAATCATTCCTGCTGCCCTCAATCATATCTTAGGATTAGCAGATGGGAAACAACGTTATATTAAAGCAGTAGGTGAATTATCCACAGCCTTTGCTTTAGTTAGCAGTACAGATGAAGCGATCGCCATTCGGGATGAAGTCGGATTTTTCCAAGCTATCAAAGCAGCAATGGTGAAATATACCACCGTTGATGGGAAAAGTTCAGAAGATATAGATGCAGCAGTTAGACAGATAGTTTCTAAGGCGATCGCCAGTGAACAAGTAATAGATATCTTTGCATCAGCAGGATTAAATAAACCAAATATTGCTATCCTCTCCGATGAATTTCTAGAAGAAGTGCGGGGTTTACCCTATCGCAACGTGGCATTAGAAACCCTCCAAAAATTAATTAGTGAAGCCATAAAAATCAGTTCTCGCAAGAACTTAATTCTAGCTCGTTCCTTCCGAGAAATGTTAGAAAATACCATCAAACGCTATCAAAACCGTGCCATTGAAACAGCCCAAGTCATCAATGAACTGATTGAACTCGCAAAAGCCATGCGGGAGGCACAAAAACGGGGTGAAGACTTGGGGCTAACTGAAGATGAAACCGCTTTCTATGATGCCTTGGAGGTAAATGACAGTGCCGTGATCAACTTAGGAGATGATACCCTCAAAGCGATCGCTCGTGATTTGGTGAAAGCCATTCGTGCTAACCTAACCATTGATTGGACAGTGAAAGAAAATGTCCGTGCTAAATTACGAGTGACAATTAAACGATTACTCAAAAAGTATGGTTATCCCCCAGATAAACAGGAGAAAGCTACCTCTACAGTTTTAGAACAAGCAGAGTTGTTGTGTAAAGACTGGGTGGCTTAGGCATTGAGCCGAGATACGCCATCGCCTAGTTCAACCAAACCACTGCTAATCATTCTCCCCTACCCACTCCCTTGCTATTTTTAGAGCAGCATTAGGTTTTTTAACCTCCTAATCAAGTCTTTCTACTCTCCATCCTGACTGATTCCCTACCCTTCCAGATTTGACAAAGCCAAAAGAACCACGGACAAACTGCTGTTCCCCTTCCTTGAGTTTTGGTTTACAACCAATCAAGTCTTCTACTTCAGTAGATGAAAGAATCCAGCCAGCTTTGGCAGCTTCCTCTAGTGCCTTGAGATGTTGTAAGGGGTCAGATGGTTTAAGGTGACGGCCTATAGCTTCCACCAAAGCTATCAACTCACCTACTGCTGTCTCTGACTGTCCAGTAGTCAGACTGGACGTGTCTACTCTGTCCAGTGGACTAAAGGTAATATCTACTTGTCCAGTGGGCGTGTCCATCGTGTCTAGTGGACTGAGGGATAGAAAATCATCCATCTTCCCCCCATCTTTAATATGTTGGTGCAGCTGATCTAGTAGTTCTACATCAGTTGCATGAATGTAGGATTTATTACCTTGCTTGAAGGGTTTAATGTCCAGTGCTTCCAGTCGGTTATAAACTGCCTGCTTACCAATAGCGTATCTATCCTGTAGTGCAGATACAGGAAACGGATCTATTTCTACTACCATAATTAACTGTCCAGTGGACTAACTAGACGTGTCCAGTGGACAGTCTAGCATAAGAGTAAATAAGTATAAATCACCAGCGAAAATTTTCTATTGCAGCGTTGCATTGCAGCAAGCATAATTCCTCAAAAGAGTCTGAAAAATTTAATAATTTATTTGGTGGGGTAAAGTCTGTCCATAGACCAAAGATGAAGTTGATAAATCTAAACGTTTAGATTTAGACTTATCAATCTCGCACTCCCCACACATTACTTTAATAAAATATTAATTACCAATGCCTTCTGACACAGGGGGGATAGATAGGGGTTTAGGGATTTGACCCCAAACTACCCAGAAAAAAAATATTTTAATTTTTGGATTCAGTTGACATTTGTAATTCTGCGATAGCGTCTCGTAGAGAAGGCGATCGCTAAAAAGTCTCACCATAAAAAATATCACTCTACCCAAAAGCTGAAGAAAGGAAGCTATCGCTGGGGGTGCAGTATAGCTAAACGCCACCATAACGTATACACAAAACATGGCTTGCGTCTCACCACGAATCAGCTTCAGTACCTAATCAGGTATGATTAATTACGCAGTTACCAAATAACGACTAAATCTTTATCTAGTCAAGGTTTGACGATTGTGTAACAGTGATATACGCAAGGTAATGGGCTAAATTTATCGTCCCCACTGCGTCCCCATTACGTGACTCACTCAGCAATGATTTTTTGAATCAAAATAGGTGTAGAGTGTTTTAAACCAGCAAAAAACATATCAATTGTCCATTTCATGCCCACAGCGTCCCCACTTTTGACCCAAACTAAATTTTAAGCAATTATACTTACTCAATGAATTACGATAAAACTACTTTTGAAGTACAAACCAGTGGGGGTTGAGATGGGATGTAGTGGAGTTGGATACAGGACAGGGGGATAGATAGGGGTTTAGCGATTTGACCCCAAGCTACCCCAAGAAAATATATTTTAATTTTTCAAAACCTTTGCTTGGGGAAGCTATCGCTGTGGGTGCAGTTTGGATAAACGCCACTATAACGCATGCACAAAACATGGCTTGCGTCTCACCGTGAATCAATTTTAGTACGTAATCTTGTATGATTAATCACAGCATTACTTAAGATGGTTCAAATCATTGTCTAGCAAGGGTTTCAAGGTACTTTTCAGGTGCTAAAAAAGGTCAAATAATCTGTTGCCCAACTTTGCCCAACTTTGCCTACACTTGCCTACACTTGAGCAATGTTGGACACACATTTTCAACCAAAAACCTCAGTATAGTTGTTTTGTACTACCAAGAATGTCTGTAAATTGCCTACACTTGCCCAGTTTTGCCCAATTTTGCCCACAATTTGACATGATTTTTAAAATAAGCAATTATACTTATTAATTTGTATTTTGAAACCTACTTTTGTAGAAGGACAGAATTGGCTAGGATTGGCTAGGATTGGCTAGGATTGGCTAGGATTGGCTAGGATTGGTCACACCTTTTTAACCAAAAAAGTCTTTTTAGTTGATTTGTACTACTAACAAAGCCGTAAATTGACTAGGAATGGCTGGGATTGGCTAGGATTGGCTACATCTGAAAAATGAGCAATTACACCTAGCATTTTGTATTTTATACACTACTTTTGTAGTGTATAGCGATATCGCTGTACTGCTACTGAACAAGCAAGCTACACAGTCTCATAGAAAATGCAGGTGTAGACTATCACCCTTGGGCATTGGCACTCTCCAACAATTGCAACGTTGCAATACTCGGTTTTACTAGGGACGATTTTGTATAGTTCGTTTGCTTTAATCAAAGTCAAAATTTTTGAGAAAATTTTCTAGACTTAAACCACGCATTAAATCAATCATCTCCTGAGTACGTAACCCATGCTTAAGAGCATTCTTTTTTGACCTTTCCTTTCCCTCTGGGGTTTTTGCTCCGGTGCTGTGTTCCCAAGGTTTCCATTTCTGGATCTGCTGTCGTTGACGTTCTCTGGCTTCTAAACTCCACCGGGGCATCGTTCCCTTCCTCCAATCGTTGTTTAAGTTGTTCCTGTTCTACTTGTAGCTGGTTAAGCTGCTGATTTACGTAGGTTTTAATGAATTGGCTGGGTTTTTTGGGGTTTTTCAGTTCGTGCAGCAACGAGATACATTTACGCATTTCAGCTTGACACTTAAGGCTTAATTCTGCGAGTTCATTAGGAATATGAGGTAATGCTGTCAGCACTTCTGAAGAATCATACCCAGCTAAAGCTTTATTCATGAAATGGGTTGATAGGGAGTTGAGCATAGCTATCTGACTGTGAAGGATAACTTCAATGCTGCTAAAGTCCCCATCCTTGGTTTTTTGGGCTTGTTCTAAGACTCCATCAGCGATCGCTTTTATAGTTGCTGCATCCAGTTGACTTTTACCAACTTTAGCCATGACTTGAGCTTGACTAAATCCTGGTGTAGCAAAGTGTTTTAGATGAGATTTATCCTCGCTGACATTGACACCTGAGTTTTTTAGTTTGGTGACTGAATCACGTTTCTGCTTTTCTGCCATGAGTTTTTCGAGCGAATCTGTCAATCCCATATAGTTTTTAAATTCGATTCTTACGGTAATTGCAGGTATCACGGATGTACCCTATAACCACACCCTAAAACTAACAAATAGAAATATAAGATTCATTGCAAATAAACCTATCCATCCCGTTCCAAAGGGTAACAGCAGCTTTATAAGTCCCGTTGGATAGTCTCTCAACCGTCCTAACCACACCCCCCACCCATTCCCCAACCCAAACAAAACAATTTTGTGGGGTGTTTGGAGGGTTTTCTGTGTCCGTCGTTATATCTATGTCCGGTTGATTAATTATCTTATTATTACTACTCGCGGACATTTGGTAACATAATGATACATTTTCTGTTGGTGATTGGTAACATCTTGATACTTTTTCTGTGGACATTAGATCCCGTTCTAACCAACCCGCAAATATTTGATTACGCAAGTCGTCACCACCAATACAAACTATTTTGTAAACCCGTTCGCGTTTACCAGTTTCTTGGTTTATCACACCCCTACTCACTTCTGAGGTATCGTGTCCTATAAGTTTTAATACCCGTTTAAGTATGGTTATATCGCTTGTGTTGTTGGTAATTGTTATACCTAAATGATTTTTAGTTGCAAATGTATCAACTCGTAATTTATCGGCGATCGCTTTTACTTTTGGGTGTGAGTTAAATAATTCATCACCACTGGTAATTATTTCCTCAACCTCTAAATGTTCTAAAATTTTAACTTTAGATCCATACTGAGTTTTGTTAAAGTCGGGCTGATAAGCTGCTTTAGATTGTTTGATTTTTTCACCTGCTTTTTTATCCTTAGCAGTTACAAAATTACGCCCCAAAGTTAGATAATAATGCAGTAGAATTTTGCCATAAAATCCGTCATCATCTAGTGCTAACAATTCCTTAGTAACTTCTCCATATTGCTGTTTAGTCTTATACTTACGTTCTTTACGCCGTTCCTGCTGAGTTTTGTGCTTTTGATTTGATAACTTTTCATAATCAATATCCGTCATATTAGTAATATCTTCATTTTCAGTATCTTCTAATTCTTGATTGTAGTTAATATCTCTATTTTCCTTAATTTCTGCTTTGATGGTTTCATCATCCTCTTGGGCTGATTTATTATTAATAATATGCCCCTCACCTGCTAAATTCTGCAAGATAATATTACGGTAATCACTCTTGGCAGCATTCACTCGACAAGCTATTTTTGCATAGGTTGTAGTGAATATAGAGTAAGTTTCTAACTCTGTTTCATCAATACTCATTCCTGCTAAATTTAGTTGGTTGATATGTGCATTGAATTGTTTATGATTACTTGCTAATAATGATTTGATATTGCTTGAACCGTTCCCATATTGAGTTAGTCCACATTTTGCTATCCAAATATGACGGGGGATATTTTCTCTTACCCGTGCTAAAGATTGTCTGACTGAGTTTTCAGTCATAACACCTTGAAAACATCCCCACACACTTGTAAAATGTCCCTTAAAATCAATACTTACACCTGTAGAAACAGATGGTGATGTGATGACAATATCATAATCCTTAACAACATCATTGATTACTGAAATACAACCATAAGCAGGATGAGTAGGATCTGCTATGGTTTCACTGTCAATCCTTAATATTTTCTTACCTGGAAATAAGCTTGATAATTTAGCAGTCATTTTTCTAGAAAAATAAGTTTCTAAATTTTTAGTGCTATATTTCCCTTTTGTTTTTTGACTATCAACTGCTATATATACCCGTTCATCATTTTCTATAGCTTTGCATAAAGCAGCTATAAAATTAGTGGGATTACTTTCGTCGTAGTTGGTAATATACCATTGGTTCTCACTCCAATTATTAACAATAATATGGGGTGTTTGTTTGTAATTTAAAAAATGAATTATCGCAGTTTGAACATTATCAAATGATTGTTGTAAGTTGTTTTTCAACTTAATCTTATTTGCTATGTGTTCAATTTCATCATATCTAAGATAAATTCCCATGTATTCAGATAATTCTCTGATTAACTCCTGTTTTAGATAACTACTGTTAGCTGTTTGTCTGTTGTTAAATAATTCTTCAAACCCGGAGGGAATATCAGTTAATTTGATAGGTTTAATATTTCCCAATTCAGTTACAAAGTCAACAGCTACATTAGTTAAATCTGCATCTAAACCTATAATTAATCTGGCATTTTTTACTAAGATAGTTAGCTGATTAAATATTTCTGTTCTATGCTTTTTGACTTCTGTAGATGAGTTTAAAAGATGTTCTGTAACTTGTTCAATTTCATCAGCAACTACTACGCAGTTTTTAAAGCTATCTGCATTAAATCGCGCTTGACTGGTAGGATGTAGGCTGTCAGCACATAATCCATAACCTAGTAAATCACCTGTTTCTGAGTTTCTAATTTCTGTCACAAAAGGTAATCCTAACCGATTACAAATAGCTTCTCCTAGTTGTACTCTATGAGTAAGCACGATAACGGGTATTCCCAATTGGTTATACAAATCAACAATCTTTATTAATGATTCAGTTTTACCCGTTCCTTTTGGTGACTTAATCAACAAATATTTAATCAATTCTGGAATATCAATATCCCCTAAATATTTTTGATTTAGGTTAACAGCTACTTTGTAGGTTAAGCAGTTAAAATTATAAACCAAAAATTGATTAAGAGTCAGGGAATTAGCAATAATTTTAATTACAGCATCCATACCATGCTTAACTAAAACGTCATCAATTCCCTTTTCTTTAAATTCCCATTTACAGACTTTAGTAGTGCATCCTTTCGATGACAATAAATAGCTGTATTGACAAATTGCGTTTTTAACATTTTCAACTGTTTTAGGCTTTTCATCATTGTCAAAACAGATATTAAAATGCCTACCTTCATTAGCAAAGTGTTCTAAATCGGGAATGAGGTAATTAGGGCCAGTTCTAACTTTAACTTTTTTCCCATTCTCGAAAGTATAATAACCGTCGTATGAGTACCCATTGTTTATTCCTGGTAAGCCTATGGCTACAATTCCACAGGAGAGTAAAGCGGCCGCTTTTTTAGCACCCTCAGTAATGGTGATGGGTATTTGGGGATGATCCTTAACCCACTGGCAAAATGATTGATATTTGTCAATTGGGATGTTGTAGCGATCGCTAATTAGTACCCATACATGAGCAGGAACATCTAGGAAAAATGCACGGGTAGCAGTGCCGGGGGGATGCTCATACTTTATTATTTTCCCAGTTTCATGGTCACGCCTTGGAGAATCTGGTTTAAAACATCCCCAGCCCATTTCTGAGTAGTTGTTTAACGGGTCAACACCTGAACACCACCACCCACCATTAAGGGTGTGAGCATATCGCTTAAATAGTTTGCTTACTTCTGACGTTACATATTGACTGCTATGGGGTGTCTGTTTCCCGTCCCCCAGCTTGGCGATCGCATCTTCCAATAGATATTGGTGTGTGATGTCACCTTCTAGAGATTTGAAGTTTAGAGCGATAATGCCAGGGTCAATCCCACTATTTAGTAATTCTTGATTGTGAAGAGGTCTAATCATGCCCACACCTCCTGTAGTTGCAAGAGATATGGTGTCTCAATATTTTTGGTGAAGGTTACAAAAATACTGAGGAAATATGCTATTATTGGGCAATATGAAAATTCTTGGTATGAAGCTCTTGAAACATTTTTCAAGAGGTAGTGATCTAAAAGTGCCGGGTAGTTTAATATGGAAATATTAAACCCCCATGAAAATATCGTCATGGTAGTTGCTTAATTGATGTCCAGTCCTTTGCTTAGATAGTTTTCTCAGGACGTAGCTAAGTGAAAAAGACTGGGTGAATTTCTAGATAAAAACCAAAACTCCCAGGTTGCCTATGCAGCTTGGGAGTTTTGGTTTAAGTAGTCATGGATGAACTTACGTACCAGTTGATACGTAGTCGTCCCATCGGCTTGTGCCAGTTCCCTGAATTTTTTCTCATCAGTTGGGGTTAACCGAGTTCTTACTAGAATTTTGGGTTTTTCGGTCATATTAGTTTCTCGTAAGGTGATCCCAGTCTAACAGATAAAACTATAGTTGCGATCGCTCATTCCCAAAAAAAGTACATTTTTACTGGGTACTCTAGTTTTCCACAATTCCCCACGGTGAGTATCGAGATGTCAGGGGAATATAGGGGAATTCTGCCTGACATATACCAGAATGTAAAACGACGGTGTGCAATCTTGTTTGTCAACTACTTGAAAGCACTTGTCAAGCACTTCTTGTATGGCAAAAAAATGGCTCTAACTATCGTTATCTAACGATAGTGTTAGTACAAAATAGATAATTGTATGGCAATTGGCACTAATAAAATTCTTCAATCTATGCCCATAGATTAAAAATAGGGTGTACGCTCGACACCGGATTTAGTGGGATTGACGGGACTAACTGGGATGACTAACTGGTAGCACCAAAGTCGAAATAAATGACCTGAGTGTTTAACCCATTTGTCGCAAAACTAATTACTTTATCACAACATGGCTAAATGTATAAGGTTGACTTCTTTAAAATTTACGGATTGACTTTTTACGGAAAAATCTCCCAACGACATTTTTAAAAACGCCGGGGGGATTGGTGCGATCGCCTCACCCAAGTATGCAAAAAGACCGCAAAACAACCGCAAACCCAATCGCACCTTTAATCAGTCACAGTCTTGACGGTAAAGCCTTTGCTACATTTTTGAATCAAAAACCATCTTTTTGACTCTTTATCTAATGCTGGCAAGATGCGGAAATTAAAAACATCTGCCCAATCTTCGATACCGTGGCTATTGGCAAACTCTACTTCTAGCTCTTTAAACCGTTCCCAATCACGGTCTGAAATAGCAGCAAACATGGGCATTACTGCACTTAGGGGGATTTGGGTTGCTGTTTCAGTCATAAGTAATATCCTCAAAAATACAAACTATCGGCAAAACACCCTCTTGAGTGTCAATTATTTCGATTAGTCGCCTACCTGTGTTTTTAGCAATTCGTTTGCAATATTCTTCAGATGCGGCTATAGACCAATCTCTTGTTTCCGTAATTGGGTCAAATTTACCCTTGGAACGTTTGATGTCATCTGTCATGTTTACTGTTGTAGGCGATACCTGCGGACTTAGCGTTGCGATTCCTACGGAGCGCTTCGCTATCGCACTTTGGGTTAATTACTCGGTTTTTGTAATTCGATTTTCTTCATTTCTCTAATACCCGACTCTATTAGATACGCTGCTAGGTTGGCCGTTGATCTTCCTTCTTTGTTAGCGATATCCTCTAAATCCTTAAATACTGAGTCTGGTAGGGTAACTGTAAACCGTTTTGACATAATTTGCATAAGTTATCTACCAAAATAATACTACTAGAATTAAATAATAATCGAGAATCATACAATTGTAATCTCAGGAGATGTTGTCAGCATTAAAAATAGTGCTATTATAGAAGTGTGGAGACAGGTTATGTAATGTCGCTGCATCCTTATAAGTCTTGTGAGCAAAGGATAGTGAGTATTTTACATAGCTTGTCAAGGCAACACAATAACGCATATTTCCTGGTAGTGGAGACAGTCCCACCCTAAATATGCAAGATGGAAAGCTTCTATATAGCTGATGGAACAATTATCCACGCTATATATGCAAAAACTTGATACAGAATATTTACTCACTACAGATATGGAGAATACTCGAATTATCTATGAAACATTGGCAGGTAAACGAGTGAGTGATAGTCACTGGACAAAGACTAAAAAACTCATGAATGCTTGTGAATTACCGATGGACAAAGACGGCTTTAGCGTCTTGATCAATCTTAGAAAAGTATCCCCTCGGTATTTTTCAAAGTATGTCGAAATCAAAGACGAATTAACCAATTTGGGTAGGGAACTTTTGCCAGCGATAGGTCTAGGAATATCTGGTAAACAGTTCTTAGAACTAATTGAAAGATTGCAAATAAACCCTAACCAAGGAACAGTATCACGGTGGTTTAAATCAGTTGGTGGTTTCAAGTCTAAGGGTGTTTATTCAAAGCAAACAATACTCCCAATCATTGCTACTGCTTTGATTTATAAATCTAAGGATCAATCATCCAAGTTAAACAAAATAGGAGCGTAAGAACATGACTAAATTATTAAATACTGTAGCTACTCGTATCCAAACCAGACTATCTAGAAAGGGCGTGAAAGTTGCACTAGGAGTCATTAAGGATCGTCTCACTGAAGTTGTGAGTGATATTGAAAAAATTACCGATGTAGAAGTAAACCAAGTGACAGAACATTTTATTAGTAACGCCACACAGCTAACAGTAATTGGTGAGGATTTAGAACCCGAATTAGAACCAACTACTACAAAACAGGAAATATTTACTAGTGAAGTAGACACAAGTATACAACCTGTATACAACCATCAAGACGATATCTATACAACTGGTATAGACAATATAGAGGGTAATAATTCCTACCCAATTACAGCTGATCAAGATACTGAAGAATCAGCCCTAACCACTGCCACCAAACCAGAATTAGTATCTACCACTGCTCAAAGTATGGGAATAGTCCTAGACGTTGGGGAGATATCCTTAATAGCTGAAAACGTTGGACAATCCACCGATTCTTTAGATCAAGATATTGATGCTATCAAATCAGCAATCATGGCTTTTGTGAAGCATAAAGCAGCTATCAGCCAGCAAAAAATAAACAACATGATCAGCGAAGTGAGAGAAGTTGTTAGTACCAACAATACTCAAAATTCCCAACAATTAACAGATGGTTTAAGGCAGATTAACAGCGATATTCAGGAGGGGAATAAGCAGTTTAAAAGCAACGTCAGGACAGCACTTAAAGCCTTTGCAATACCAGCTATCAAAGCCGGATAAAGGGGTAGTAATCAGTTTTAATCCTGTTACCGTTGCTTCTACTCTATTGCTAATAATTACCCTGGTATCCGGCTTAGTTTTATTCGATTCAATACGGTTTAACACCAGGGTAGTTAAACCAAGTCATAGATATTTCGTTGACCCTAACTCATACCTGGATGTAACACGATGAACCAACCAACAAAGTTACAAAAACCAACCAAACTAAAGAACCA
>NZ_LZQD01000018.1 GCF_001858025.1 Trichormus sp. NMC-1
GATTTTGAGAAGATAATGAGTGGTGATATTACCACTGCTCAAAAGGTTGGAGAGTTAGCCCGTCAAGGAAGATTTAACAGCGAATTTGCCCCTAAATTTGCACAGGCTTATGTGGAAATTATGCAGGGGACTGAAGCATATAACCAAGCCATTGCTGACATCTTAACCCAAGCTGGTAAGAGTGGGATAGCTATTGATAAAGCAGTTGGTAAAACCACCCTAGCTCAAGGTCACTTTAGCTAACACTAAATATGGTCACGAACGCAAAGAACTAGCTCAACAATTCCTGTTTGATAAAAATGCTGAAAATGTCCGGCATGAGTATCAACTTAATTATGGACAGATGAAAGGGTACATAGATGCACATTTCACAGCGGTAGACCAACAAACAGCACTATTAGAACAGTCAAACCGTCCAGAAGTTAAACAGTTAACGGCTGATGAACAACGCCAAACTAAGGTGATGAATGAAGCCTTGAGCAGTGGTGATAATGCCAGATATGACTTGATACCTGCAAAGCGTTATAACAGCGGTTTTAAAGCCAAATTATTAGAACTAAAAGCAGCACTCGGCTTTTAACCCGTAGTTAATTAATATCCCTCTACCAACGCGAATTAGTAGAGGGATATATCAGGTCAAAATATTACTTACTCCTATGTTAGCCCCTCACCAACCACCGGATCTAGATTCAGTTCTAGATAGTGATGATTCTCAACAAATTAACCAGGAAACTGCAAGATATTTAAACCATATTGAATCAAAACTCTATGCTGATATCCAAACCAGAAAGCGTATTGACTCCGGTTTATTGTTTCTAGCTTGTCAATTTAGTTCCTGTTCCCTAAGCTGGTTGCTGTTTAACCTACAGGTCACATTATCAATTATTCAAGTTGCCAGCGCCGTTGTTTCACTGCTACCAGGGTTAATAGATGTTGGGGATGGTTTCAGTTTTTCTCTATCATCTGAATCCTGGGAATTTAGCTTAGGTCAAAAACCACTGATAGGAATAATCAAACTGTTAATAGGTGGGGCTGTATCTATGCAAGGTACATCTAAAATCACCACTGAAGTTATCGTCACACAATCCCAAATATCCCAAACCTACAGCGAGATTAGAAGTAGTGAAGGGCTAAGTTTTCAATTACCTAATGTTGGGTTTAGTTTGTTGATTGGGTTAAGTGCTATCGCACTGCTAGGAATATTTAAAAAAGTTTCTACCACTGATAATAACAAAGGGAATCAAGACAATGAGAATTAGAGGTAATTGGGGATGTTTTCAGATGTTTCTGTCCGGTATAGTAAGTGCTATTGCAATTAATTACTTAATCACTGGTTTTCTTGACATTGTTTTTAATATTGATAAATTACTAACTTGGTTACAGCGTTCTGGTATTGCTGAGTTTATATACAGACTATTTGGAGGTCGTTAACGATGCAAGAAATAGCAGAATTTAACACCAAATTAACCAAGCAACGCAAATCATCTACTCTCTTAGTAGGTGTTCTCCTAGCCTGTGGTTTTACAGCTTCTATACCGATGTTTAGTGACAGCATCAAACACACAGAAACCTTATACTGTAATACTCAAAGTAGCTGTAAAGGTTTCAATATTAAACGCGGTATTAGTTTTTTAGTAGACAGAGAAAGACGTAATCAGTTATTTGACGACTCTATCAAGGTACTAAAAGTTTTACCACCAGAAGATGATAAAGCAGTGGTGTGGGGTTTAGTTTCGAGTATTTTCTTGTTAACCGCTTATGGAGTAAGTAAGGCACTCACTGACCATCAAGAAAAATCAATACATAGCCAATTCAAACTGCTCAAAATAAAGGCACTTGAGAACGATTTATTAGAACAAACTCACATAGATTTATTTGGGTTTACCAAGAGTAACCAAGCTGAGATTACCAAACAAGCCATAGCCCGTCACACCCAAGAAACAATACAGGCTATGAAGTCAGAAGGGGAAGTACAACTAGACCACCTAAACGGACAATTACAAGGCACTTTATCCATTAAAACTCACCAATTACAGGTTAGTGAATTAGACAAAGAAACCGCTAAAAATGAATTAGAAACAGCCGAAATAAAACGCAAACTGGACAAACTTAATAAACCTGTCCAGGATGCTAAACAACCGAGTGCTAATGAAGAATTAAAAACAGTTCTGATTGATGCTCTAAAGGGTCATGAGGATGGTTATCTGTGGAAGATAATTAGTAGCTTGAAACCTCTATGGCTGAGCTGATAGGTAATCAAGGTTCAGGGAAAACCTACACAGCCGGAGCGATCACACTTATCAGAAAATACTGCCTTGATGCTCCAATCTACTACACCCTAGACCGTCACTATACAGGGGAGAATAGCAAAGTTTGGCAATATCTAGAAAGTCAAAATGTTGCACAGTCAGAAGATGAAATAGCTGCTGCTATGGCTGATTGTGGACAATATTGGTTAGATAGAATCAAGGCTAAACCAACCAATAAAACTCAGATTATAGTAGATGAGTATACCAACCTACGCGGTTTAGTTGGGGAAGTAGCTGATACTTTCTTTAAGCTTAGTTTGACGGATACAAGAAAAGCGAAAAACTATTTATTGGGGATAACCCACAACGCCACTAATTCTAGTTTTCCTGAAGGTACGAAAGATACTCGTAAAGCCGGAATGATTTTGATTGAGAAGTTTTCAGCGAACGGTGAAACACCCCTACCTAGAATCGTTGTTAGGTATGGTTTGGTTGATGATAACGGTAACAGCTTGGAGGATGTTGAAAAAACTTTACCGAGTTGGTTTCACCCTGAAAAATTACATCAGCACTTCAATGGTAAACCTATTAATTTTGAGGAATAAAAAGATGTTGTACTTACCAAAAATTTTGATGATATCTGGTTTAACAGTTTTGATTTGTACGGTGATTTTAGGACAGCATACCCATAAATTCCCCTCCAAAATAGATATCCCACTACCAGCATACTTACCCAAGTCTCAAAACTGAAAATATCAGCTACCAGAGTTAAACAGCGAGATGCTGACACTCGAATTGTCCTGGTAGTTATGGCTTTAATGCCAAAATTCACACCTACCAAATAAACATTATGAAGGATATCGACTACCCCGATAACCCCCGGAGTTTACCATGCTGGTTTTCTCCCAAGGATAGCTATGTTATGTCAGCTTTACTTGCTGATGAATTTGAGTATTTAGGAATATTAGAAGATTGTCCAACTCCTGATCATTTAGAGGTTGTATCAGGTCAATGGAGTATAGGCTGTATCTGTGCAACTAACGAATTAATAGCTATCTGTGACGGCGCTGTATTTAGTTTTGATTGTGATGGGGAATCGCTGCTAGAACTCCGGTGGGGAAACACTAAAAAACTTATTCGGCATAGCCTCAAGACTTACACCCCAACCATCACCCACAAGCAACTCGAACTGTTTGCAGCCTAGTTTTTTTCATCAGCAATGATGATTAATCCCCCAAGCCAGGGGATTTTTTCATGTAGAATTTTAGCTATCAAATTGATAGCATCAGATGAAAATAAACAGGCACGGACGCGCCAAAGTTCTTACACAGCAAGAAATACAGTTAATTTTTAGTCAAGGCTTGGAAAACGACCGGGACAGAATGCTGTTTGGTGTCTGCCTGTTTAGTGCGTGTAGAATCCGAGAATGTGTAACATTGCAAACTCAAGATATTTACACACTCAAAGGTGAAGTTAGATCGCAATTCATAATTAGAAAATCAAATACTAAAGGTAAACTGGCCACGCGAACCATCCCAGTGATTGAAGACTTACGGCGGTTACTCACTGGCTACTACTCAATAGCTGGTGACGTTTATCTGTTTCCCGGTCGCTTTGAGGGACACATAGATCACGATTCAGCAGCAAGGATTTTTAGGAAAGCTTGCCAACGAGTAGGAATTGTGGGAGCGAGTACCCACAGCTTCCGGCGTACAGCCTTAACCCAGATGAGTAACGCGGGTATACCGTTAAGGGTAATTCAGGAAGTTAGCGGACACAGGAATTTAGAACAGTTGCAAAAATATCTAGAGGTGGGTGATGAGCAGGTGTTAGGGGCTGTTTCTGCCTTATCGATGTTGTCACCTGTGGTTGAAGTCGGTAAATGGGTTTATGACGGCCAGTCCTCCCCCAACCTTATGAAACAAATTACATGAGGTTGGGGGAGGCGATCGCCTAAGTATCTGTATCCAACTCAGCTAAGGTTTTGTCCAATCGGTCGTTTGCGTCTTTAGCAATCTGGATGTAACCTATGCTGCCCACGAGTCCAGCAACAGCGGTAAAAGCCCCTTCGGGTGCTTTGTTCGCAAGCAGCAATCCAGCACCTACAAAAGTGATACCGCAAGATAAGGCAGCGACACTCAAGGCAAGGTTAAAGCTGTAACGGGCTTGACGTAGGCGTTCTTGGACGATGGCAGACCTTACCGATAAATCAGGCTTGTTAAGCTTAGATAATTTATTATTTAACTTGGTATGTTTATTCATATTTATACAAATAAATTTTTTACACTAGTAGTTTGTCAAACTCAATATGGTGAAAAGTATGCAAAATGCAGCCCCAACCATAAAAAAATCCCCTTAACTGGGGATTGGTCATTGAGGGAAACTCCCCCGGTGATGAAATCTTTTACATAAGGTTTGGCGATCGCACCCCTCAGCAATTAATCCGTTTTAAAAGCGGAAAATCCCCCGCCGTCGCAATTAGCCACAGGCAGGGGATAAATTTTTGTCAGTTGTCAGTTCCCTATTCCCTATTCCACTAAATAAAAATTGCTTGATGACTCCACTATGCAATCTACCTGATTGATGGGGGATTTAATCATTGTGGTGGAGGTTTTGATGTTGTGGCCCATAGCTTTTAAAATTGCTTTGATATCCGCTGTGTTGTCTTCGAGGGATAGCTTGATTCCTATTAGCTCTTCTATCGCCTGTTGATGGATTCTGATTTTTTCATTAATGCCCTGTTCCCTCAACCACTCGGCATAAACCCTAAAATTTTTATTGCCCTTGTTGAGCAAAATTTCGTGAATGCCTAGCGCCTCAACTATTTGGTCATTGGTCATTAGTGATTGGTCATTAGTGACTGGTGACTGGTGACTGGGGGATTTTTCCGATTTCATTTCTGTTAAATCATCCCCCGGTGGTAGTTGGTCATTGGTGATTGGTGATTGGGTGAGGGTGTTAGGAGTGCGATCGCTACCTTCCCCCGGTGGTAATTGGTCATTGGTCATTGGTAATTGGGGACTAGGAACTGTGGCAGAGGATGATTTGAATTCCTCAAACTGCTTTTTTAATTCTTGTAGTTCCTCTAGCAGCCCGTTAAATTGCCCCATTGCGGCGGTGTAGGCAGATGCGATCGCCTCCTTAATCTCCCCATCTGCTAATGATTCAGCTATCAGATTTTTAATGGTGTCTACATTGTCAACAATAGTCAACTTCTCTAATTTTTCCTGTACAGCAGTTTCTATCAATTCCTGTACCTGAATCATGTCTACACTGTTTACAACTTGTATACTAGGCTTTTTTACCTCTACACCCAAGGCACTTAATAAAAGTCGTTTGGCGGTCAAATTTAAGCTTTTTTCCCCATCTTCCTGATGTTGGCGCAACAGTTCCAATTCGTCATCTGTCAACCTAAATGAGATGGGAGCATTATTAGTAGTGGTCATAATGTCTACACTGTTTACTAAATGTTTACATCATGAGTATAGCTGCTTTGTTTACTGCTGTCTACATTCTGTAAACATATATAAGTAAACCAGATGTAGACAATGTAGACAAGATAAATAACTCTAATGTTTACTATGTTTACAAACTGTAGACACGGTTGATATATTCGTAATTGTAAACACAGTAAACATTTTACAGGGTAGACGCTTCACAGATATACCACCCTGCAATGTAGACAAGAAAAAAAGGAATCTCGCAATGTTATTAACTCAAGTAATCGCTTCACAACAAACCGCTTACGCTGAATTACAAAGCCAAATAGAGGAACTACAGCAGCAGCAACGAGAAATTCAGGCATATTTGCAGCAGCTAGGTAGCATTGAAAGCAAGATGGTATCAGCACTTCAGATGGTACAAGAGGCAGTAGGGGAGATTAGGGAAATTTGCCCCGGTGAACTGGGAAATTATCAGGCTTCTATTGATGCCCTCTTTGGGGATGCTCCAATTGCGGTTTTGAGCGCCGCAATTGAACCAATCACTACACCAGAAACCACAGAAACCACCACCACCGACACCCAACCCACAGAAACCGAACCACAACCACAACCAGAAACCGACACCACCGAACCAACCACCGACGACACCCAAACCGAACCAGAAACCAACCCAACCGACTTGATCACCAAAATAAAATCAAAAGCATCAACAGAATTAAAATGGCAAGATTACAAGAAATTTATTAACAGCTATTCCTTGCCAGAAACCATTGCTAGAAAGCCAAAAAATGAGATAGAGAATATCTTTGACCAATTCCTGAAAACCTGCGATATGGCTACGCTACAGGCAATATTAACCAGCCTTAATAATCAGATTTCTGAAAAGCAAGCAAGGTAAAAATAAATCCCCCAAAATGGGGGTAATTACTTCCTACAAAAATATGGTAATACCAAAATTATAAACCAAAAATCCCCTAATTTGTAATATGAATTAGGGGATTGTTTAGCTTCTACACAAGAGTAAAATCTAGCGATTCTTGATTTAATTATAGCCTATCTTTTCAGAGAATAAGCATTAATTAAAATTTCTTTAATGCTCTGGTTGCTATTGATAATCTGCCTCATTCTGATGAATTTTACAGCCGCTTTTATATCGCTTTCATCAAGCTTATTAAGGGGCATTCCCACACCTGCAAAGCTTAATTGCTTACCGCTCGGAGTCGTTACAGTGCAATGGTTAGGCGAATTTTCAACTATATAAAAATCCCCTAGTGATTTTGCTTTCATATTATGAGGTGATGCAGTCTAAAACGACCGCGAACGAATTCTCATGGCGTGGTGCAATATCAACCGACTGAAGCGCCCTAACCTCTACATCTCCATTGTCAAACCCCGCCCCATAGGGATTAGCTAAAAGCTCTAGTTCCCCCCACATCCCTATTAATAAATCAGCGAAATTTCCGAAGATGATAGCACTTAAATTAGTGCCTGTGCCTTTAGTTAAATCGCTTGGAATTTGATTGCTAACCCCCGCCCTATAGCCATTTAGCTCCCCATTCCCAATAGCATCATCATTATTGCTAGATTCCCAGATCCAACTGCTATCCGTTCCTGCGGGGTTTTTGATTGTGGTTTTGAGCTTACCTCTCACCTTGCTATTGGTTAGATACCCCAGAGTTCCCACATCGGCGTTGTTGCCTGAAATAGCCGATTCCATTTCTACAATTTTTGCCCATGTAGGCACAGCGCCATTAGTGCCTAACGATACTACTGAAACACCGGGATAATTTAAGATTCCCAGCGGCTCACCACTTGCACCAGTGCCACTTATGGCAGCTTGATCAATTCCCAAAGCTACCCCCGCCGCTAAATCTTCCCTGATAAATGCCTCAGCATCAAGGCTGCTTTGTAGGAGGAAATTTCTGGTGTAACGTGATTTTGCCCCTACGGTCTTGGGTTTCAGGGAAACTTTATCAAATGTAGATTCGCTTTGAGCTACATTTGCACCCTCTGAAGGCAACCAGTACACGCTGCTTACTCCGCTTTGACGGGGTATGTCTAAATCCCCTCGCAAATCAGCCAACATACGCGCCCCCATCAACATGATTAAGGCACGGTTACGCAGAAATGTAATGTAATCGCTGCTGGTAATAGTTTCTACCGTCGCGCCGCCTGTGGCTGATGCCCCGACAGCATACGTCGCACGGGTTTGAGAATCTGGAATTAATAAATCAGTCATTGGGACTAGCAGCCCGTTGGTTGAGCGGTTCGACTGCTTGCATAGCTCGTTGCTTAATTCCACCTCAAAGCCGCAGTCGTTAAAATTTTTGGTGGCCGCTCCTAGAATTGCTTTTCTCAAGCTGTACTGCTTTTGCTCCTTACGGCTTAATCCTAGTGTGGGCAGGGGATTTGGGGAAAATTCCTTGCTAATAAATTCCTGCCTTTGGGCTTTGTAAGGGTTGGGTAGGGGTGCTGTGGTTTTCATGCCTTGATTTATTTATAGTAAAAATGTACTACTCTAAGATAGCACAAAGATACTATAAAAATGACTACCAATATCAAGCAAATTCTAATAAGAGTGAGTGAGGATGAGTTCAATCGATTAACCCACTACGCACGCCTACACTACCGCACAAAAAACGAAGTTTTGAGGGAGTTTATCAGAAAATTGCCAGCACCCCCACAACCCAAGCCTAAAAAACGCGCTAAGAAGCTATCAAAATGATTAAACAGTAGTAGGAGTGCTTATAAATTTTCTTAGCTAGACCTACGTTGAGGCTTTGCTACCCGCATTGCTTGGGGTCTAAAAGATAGTTTTATGGGGGGGATGGTATTACAGTTTGCACAGTATCCACTCGGCTGAACCGCCCCCAATCGTTGCGGTTAGCTGCCCAGATTTTTTGTCGAAGTATTCAACGGTGCAGTGGTGTAAATAGCCTTGCTGGTATTCAATTTCCGTAATCGTGGCGGTGATTTTCCAGCCTCTTTCAGCATGGTCAAGGGTGGGATAGCATCTGATTCTATCGCCTACCTTAAATTGGGGTTCTGTTGTCAATAAGTTGTTTTCCACCCCAATAAGGGTATCTTCCACCCCAGTTCCACCCCAGTTGTCCACCCCTGAAAGGCAAGGTGTGTCAGTGTCGCACCCCAACCACCCCAAATTATCAGAATTATTTTTTTCTGAATCATTACTTGTACATTGTTGGGGTAGTGGTAAAGTTTCTAATTTTTTTTCTGCCAAGGAATTATAAGAATTGGGGTGGTTGGGGTGGAAGTCTTGATTTATAAGGGTTTGTTGGGGTGGGAATTGGGGTGGAATTGGGGTGGGATTTTCGCTTATTGCGGTGGAGATTTCCTTATTGAGAATGGTAGTAAATGTAATGCCTTGTAGTATGGGTACATTCTTCTTACCATCGGGTCGGGGCATCGTTGCCAATTTCGCTTTCGGGAATAGCTGCTTAAATCTTGCCAGCACCTGGTTAGTAGCTTTGATATTCTTGTCGGATGCCTTGACCTGATCCTGCCAGATAGCTTTCTGATTCCCGTTGGTTTCCTGATAGGTTAGAGTGCCATTGTCTTGATACCATGCCTCTAGCTTTATCCAGATGTCGGAAGCTGACAGGTAGCCATTGGGGTCATAACTTAAACCTGTATCCTGTATGAACTGGAACAGGTGAGAGTTTTCGGCTTGGATATCTTCTAGTGCCTGTTGGGTGCAACTGTAATCTATGCCGTTCATCATCAAATCTTTGAGGGCATCCAGTAACCGATTGAGCAAAGCAGGGCATACCATCAGCCGCAGAAACATTGGGTCATAAGCGAAGCGTGGGTCAGCTTCTAATTCCCCCTTCGTTGGGTCAGCACTGGTTTTGTAAGTTTTCTTGAAATCTAAAACACCGTATCTAGACAAGATGGCCTCAAGGCTGCCTTGCATATTTGGCACATCGTTGATGTTAAACAAAAACACCGTATTGGGTGTAAATTCTTGACCATCTTTGCCCTTAGCTTCTGCCACCAAAGGATTACCCGTGATTGCTGCTTTTAAGCTTTGGATACGGTCTAGTTTGGCGCTGTTGGTATTTTCAGATGCCCAATTAATCCGGCTATAAATCAAGTTGGCAAGGGGGAATCGGCGGCCATCGTCGTACTGTGCAAAGTCGTTAAGGGTAGCTGATGTGACACCTTGTTTACCAAAGATTGTACTGATAGATTCCCTCAGTGCATCTTTACCATTGCTACCTGTACCGCGTAAAAGCAAGGCACGAATCAACCTACCCTTGAACCGCCGAACATTAGGTAAATCAAGGCTTGCAGCAATTACCTTTAAGAAAATATCTCGCTGTGGTGCATCCAGGGCATCAAGTAGGCGATCGCAATCCTTACTATCAGCATTTGGGTTGTACTCTACCAGTGGGGGATAGGTGTAGTAATAGTTGGGTGAGTGTGGGACTAATTGCCATGATGGTTTGTCAGCATCCCAAGTGATTTGGAGAATGCCATTTAAGCAATTCAAACCAGACGGATTCAACTGATCTATATCTACGTGAAAGGATGTTTTTGCCCATTTTAAAGCCTCTTCTATATTTCCTGATTGAGCATAGGGATAGACAGTAACTAGCCTGCCAGTATCCTTGTCTACAACTCGCTTTGAGTAGCTATTACAGAAGTTTTTAATTCGTTTTCGTTCGCTACCATCAGATACCAATCTGTAATGATTTTCATCCCATTGGTAAAGCTTATCAGCGGCACAAATCCAGTGAGAATGAGTGTAGAGGGCATTAAAAGCTAATTGAGAAAATGATAATTTCTCATCACTGCCACCGGGGGGAATATCGTCAAAATCTTCTTGTGTATCTTCTTGTGCATCTTCTTGCAACTGTGCAGTTTCCCTAATCTGGAATTGTAGTAAAGATGCTAAATCATCCCCAGTCATAGATACTGTATTTGCAAAATTAGCTATATCCCCCTTGTTTGGGCATTCCTCCCATATTTTTAAGGGGTCAAGGGTGACAAACGGTAGTCCAACTTTTGCGGCTGCTTCACTGCATTTTTTAGCTTTGCTGTATCCGGTATCGTCGTTATCTGGCCAGTAGATTACCCCAGCTACCCCAGCATTTTTTATGGCTTGGAAGTATTCGAGTAGTAGCTTTTCAGTCCAGGCGCTACCTTGAAAAGTGAAAGATAGTATTTGGTAATTTACCCGCGCTACATCTGTACACTTCTCACCTTCTACACCTAACACCCAGTGACCCGCACCATATTGGGATACCTCATCAAATCGGTATGGTTGCCAGATAACATCCTTCTCTTTACCCGCGACCTCTACACCCTCATTATTAATGTGGTAGGGAATTGCGATTTTGCTTCCATCTGCTTTATCTGTGCGGTTTACCCATTGGGTAAGGGAGTAGGGATATTTTGTGATTAGGTTTTCCCTCACCGCTATTGTTTCCGGTGCTGTTACTGGGTTGGGTAGAGTGCCTATGCTGATGTTGTTAGTGGGAATTGGTGCGGGTTTTAATTTCTTATTTTTTCGGATGGGTACAACTTTGGGGTTTGGGGTGTGGTTGTGGTTGCCTTTGACCTGTTCCCAAGGGCTGATTGCCTCTCTAATGTCCTTGCAGTCGCAGTCATTGTTCCAGCAATGATATTTCCCTGTTTTGGGTTCAATAGCTAAATCATTGCCTTGACAAACGGGGCATATATATTTATCCTTTTCTTTAGCTGGTGATAGCTTGTCAAGAAAATTACGGATATCAAAAGGCACTACTTCGGTATTTGTAAACATGGCTATGCACACTCCCCAGCAAAATTATTTAAATTACTTTCGATTTTTAGAATTTGATTGACTTGGTATTGGTCGTACCAGGTCAGTTTTTTTAGGCGCTCCAAGAAAATGCGATCGCCTTCCCCAATCCCAGCAGCTTTTAACAGCAAGGATGGATCGGGACATTCCCGCACATATCCCCCGCAACAGCCACGGTGTAAGGTTTTGCGTCCGGTGCGGGGTTGAGAAACACAGAATAAGCGGCAATCGTTACCGCAGTAAACACATTTCATAGTCGGGACATCCTTGATGTGAATTGATGCCCCGGCTGCTAAACTTGGGTTATGAAATAAATTACAACAGGTGTTTGTTGTCTTGGTTGCGAGTGTTTGTAGCACTCGGTTTAGCAGCCGGAAAAACAGACATCTTTTTTTTCGACACTTACAGAATAATCTGAAAAGCTTTGCAAAGACGGCATTTTTTGGAGTGGTACGCGATTATTAAGAAAGGTTAAGAGGCTGCCTTTCGATGCCCTTTGACGACTGAAAAACCCTTGACCCCTTTTCTGGGGTGAAGGCTGGCACTGTAGGCAGATGATAATTTTCTCCTAGTAGCGTCGTAGCTTCTTAGCCTTTCCTTTACATCAGGAGATTTAGAGAGAGTGGCCGCAAGCATTGCCAAATACCAAAGCCCCCAATCCCGGTTAAACTCGCTAAATATTTTCCTACTCTCAATTTCATGCTGTTTAATTTTCAGTTCCTCTTTTTTGGTTAGGTTAGGTTTGGCCCGGAGTAGGGGTAACTTGCTAGAAAAGCTTGACCACTCATATAGTTTTCGTGGCTTAAATTCCCAGTAGTCTGTTAGTGAAATAGATGATATGGAGTTGCCCTCAATAACTTTGCAGATGTATTCCCCTGGTGAAGGGGGAATGTACATTTTTAAGCTTTTAGTGAACTCTAAAATTTCTTCCCATGCCTCCTGAATCAGCCAGTAGAATTCTATGTAGCTTTGAGCTAAGAGCTTATTTTCTTGTGGGATGGATGGTACTTTTTGCCCTGAAAAATATGCTTTTAAGTAGGCATGAATATCTTGATAAGCTTCCTTGGTTTCCACCCAAATCTGATACTCAAATTCTGTCCGAAAATGTACAACAGGTGGCAATCCATCAACTGTTTGAAGCATTAATTGGTAATCGGTATTTTGCATTGTTGAACCATATTTCATCGGTTGACCGCCGCTGATTTGTGGGGGTGAGGTTGCGATCGCACTTTTTACCATCAAGGGCAATTAGTCTCACCTCTTGTAACAAATTTCAAGAGGCTGTCTTTCCCCAAACATTTAAAACTTTGATGCCGCAACTATCCGAAGCTAATTCCTGGCAGTTTGTGTCAAGCTCCTCCAGCCCCCGGTCATGGCAGTAATCGGCTATGGCGAAAAATAAATCTGATAAATCTAAACTGTTGCGCTCATAAATTTCTAGCAGCCTCCCCAAGTAAAACTTCGCGGTTTCCTCCTGATTCTTGTTGTATCCGTTGTCACCAGCTACAGCATCCTCAAAAACATCAATCCTTTCTTTTAGCCGCGCCTGTTGCAGCATCGACTCTTCCAAGAAAATGTTTATTTTTTGCTCTATCCGTGTCAGCAGTTCAATTTCACTCATGGCAACACCTGGTATTTTTATTGACAGCAATAAAATTGATAAAAGCCTTGTAGGATAAGGCTTTTGAATTTTTACCATCAAGGGTAAAAAACTTACCCCACACCCTCATGTAAAAAATTACAAGAGGTTGGGTAGGCGGGGCGATCGCACTTCAAACCTGAATAACATTAAATATTTCTTGGCTGATTTTCATGACGATGATTTTGGCCTCAGAGAAAATCTCAAACATAACCCTGTAGCGGGCTGACAGAAAACCCGCAAACGCAAAATTGGGGCAGTGGATGGTAATTATTCCGCCGCCGACACTTTCGACATAGCAAAAGCCGAGTAATTCACGTGTGAGGTTCATTCCCTTAACCTCTCGCTATTTATCCATCAGCCTGATCAAGATTGCCTCTAGCCTTTCGAGTGCAGCATTGGTTGAGCGTTGATTTTCCTCAAAGCGTTGCTGATGTAGCTCAAAGTTACGGTCAAGTCTAACTATGATGTCATCTAAAACCGCGCTACGACCTAAGACAGTATTGGCAGTTCCAGTAAAGTCGTTAACTTGGTTTGATAGGTCATTTAGGCTGTTTGATAAATTACCAATCGTTTGTGTATTAATTGTCTGTTGTTCTGCTACTCGGTCAAGCCGTTGGGCTGTTTGCAGCAGTAAATTTTCTATTTGATCAAGTCGGTTTGGTTCGGTGGTCATGGCGTTGTTGGGTGCTGTTGTATGCGATCGCAATTTGCTTAACTTGCTTTTTGACTTTGGTTTTGTTGCCATTCTTGAATGTATTTCTCTACCAGTTCCCGTGTCTTCTCGCTCATGTTTGTATTGTCTCTGGTGCAACACACTTTAAATTCTGTCCTTAACTGTTCCGGTAGAAATACACGGTAACTAACCATTTTTTCATCTAGGTTTTCTGACATAGCCGATATAGATACGCTGCTTAACCTATTTTGCCTCCTTTTTTGTATTTTGTATCTATAGGTTGTATATGTCGCTTGACATATAGGCTATATATCGTCTACCATAACAGATATACCTGACCTATGCAACCCCCTTGCAATCCAAAAGCCTTGATATGGCTGATTGATGCGGGTTCTAGCCAGAAACTAGGTAAACCACATCCAGCAATTTACTCACAGTGAATAACTATGCACCTCAAATATTTAGGATGCGAAATACAGATAAGCAGGATGTGAAACGCAAGTAAACAGGATGTAAAAATCATGCACTGCATTTATGCAGATTACCACTAGAGCATATTGCATATATGGAGTTATGGAACAGGAACGAATTATTTACGAAACTTTGATTGGTGCAAGGGTATGTGATACCCACTGGTGGAGAGTCAAAAAAGTAATGTCAGCTTGTGAACTACCACTAAATAAAAGTGGTTTTGAACTGTTCCTAGCACTTAAAAAAACCACGCCTAGACACTTCACCCAGTACCACAAAATCAAAGGTTTATTGTCAAAACAAGTAGAACCAGCGTTAGGGGATGGGGTAACAGGAGAACAGTTTTTAAAGGTAATTGAACAACTAAACATCACCCCAAACCAGTCAACAGTTAGCAGATGGTTTAAGGCAGTTGGAGGGTTTAAATCAACTCAGTTCTACTGCAAAGCTGCACTATTGCCAATTGTTGCCACTGCCTTAATCTATAAGTCTAAAATTCAAGATTCACAACTATCAAAAATAGGAGCATAAATCATGTTGACCACAATAGCTAAACGTATCCAATCAAGACTATCTAGACAAGGGTTAAAAGTCTCATTAGGAGAAATTAAATCTCAATGTGAACAGATGATAGCTGATGTTGAGAACGCCACGGAAACCGATATTTTAGCAGTGACAGAATATTTCATCAGTAACGCTACCAAACTAACAGTAATTAGTGAAGATACCGCTACAGAACAAACAGAAGTAGAGGAAACATCCATCTGTGTAGGTGGTGAACTTGGAAACATTGCAGAACCTACACAGACAGAACTGGAAACATTAACCACTGAAGATGTAGACATAGTAAACAGTGTAGACAATGCTATCAATACAGCATCTATACAGGATATAGACAGCAACGATTTACACACAAATGAAGCTGCTTTAGATACTGAGAACCAAACAGCTTTAGCCACTGCCACCAAATCAGAATTAGTCAGCAGCACTGCTCACAGTTTGGGCATTGTATTGGACGTTGGGGAGATATCTTTAATAGCTGAAAATATAGGGACTAGCACTGATTCACTAGAACAAGATATAGATGCTATTGAATCAGCAATCATGGCATTTGTAGAGCATAAAGCTATGATTAGTCAGCAAAAAATTAACCAGATGGTTTCATCAGTTCGGCGAACTGTTCAACATAAAAATTCTGAAAACTCCCAACTGCTAACAGATGGACTGAGAAGTATTAACAGCGATATTCAGGAGGCGAATAAGGACTTTAAAAGTAACGTCAAAAAGGCACTTTCAGCCTTTGCAATACCAGCTATCAAAGCCGGATAAAAGCTTAACAGTTCGGGTTAAACCCACTGCTTTGATTACTTCTCTTCTGCTACTGATAACCTTCATTTCTGGACTAATAGCACTAGACAATTATCGTTTTAGTAGCAGTTCCATCAAACTAGAACACAGATATTTTGTTGACCCTAACTCATATTTGGATGTAACACGATGAACCAACCAACAAAGTTACAAAAACCAACCAAACTAAAGAACCATGTAACCAAAAAGGGTAAACGCTTAGGTCAAGCTTTATCTTCTAAATTTGGAGTCAGTTTAGATGATTTTGAGAAGA
>NZ_LZQD01000019.1 GCF_001858025.1 Trichormus sp. NMC-1
CGACTTTAGCTTTTAGACAGGGAATTTATTCTCTGTCCTCTTCTGACTTCTGAAATATTAATCATTATCCCCAATATCCCGCTTAGGTGGACGTTTATAGGTAAAAGTAAAACTCTCCCCACTAGCAATCACCTTTCGCATTTCATCATACATAGGATAACTACCAACACCACTGAGATTCGCCCAACCCCGCGCCCTCGTTAAAGCCACAAATAACTGGTTACGGAAATTAACATCACTTTCATTCCGCGCCACATTATCAAAACCCACCACATAAACCATATCCGCTTCGTGTCCCTTAGCGCGAGTGATACGCGAGATAGTTACCCCACCTTCACACCAAAATTTATCAGGATCATTCTGAGGATATTGGGGAACTAAATCATTTAATTTTAAAGCAGTAGGAATATAAACATCAATGTCGGATTCCATTAAGTAACTAGCAACATAGGTTTCTAATTCCATTGCTTCATAAGTTGAACCTAAAACCAATACCAAAATATCCCGACTGGGGTTAAGTCCGTCATGGACAATATTGTACATTATTTTCTCAGATAAAGCTGTCATTTCCGCTTCACGAGAACTATAAGTTTCAAATTCTAAAACAGGTTTTCCCCAAAGTTCAGGAATGGGATTTGGTGAAAATTGCGGTTGTCTTTCTACTGTTATTGGTTTACCAACTCGGCGAAAATCACCTTTAACTTCATAACCTATTCTTTGCCAATCTTCCTTATTTGTAATTCCTGTTAACATCCCTTCTGGACGTAACAAACCCATACCAATAGCATGAGCAGATGTGAGAATTGGTCCAGGAGTCCGGTAACAACGTTTCATGACTTCGGAACGTTTGATTCCTCCAGGATATTGAGGTTGTTTACTTAATAAGTTACTGAATTGTTCACCAAATATTTCCTTGGCTTTCGGTACTACTAAATTATCCAAACTTTGCGCTTCATCATAAGCCCAAATCAAGCGTCTTTCTTCTGGCTTGTCTTCATTTACAGGTCGTAAAGATTGATAAGCTAACCAATAAATAGCTTGTTTATCCTCATATTTCAAATCATCTTCAGCGACTAAATCTTGACCTTCATCGATGAGAATAGCATCAAACATCGGTTCAATAGTAATTTCTTCCAATAACCGTTTACTTAAATCTATTAAACCTCGATTTGGCTGTTTTTCATTAGTGTTCTGAACAGTTCCAGGTCTTTTACCATGATATTCGCAAATAGTTCTATATAAACCTGGTTGTTCTCTTGCTCCCCAAGCATGAAATACTTGTAATTGAAAGTTAGTTTTTGGATCATAGTGCATTTCACCACAACTAAAACGCTTTATCCATTGATCAAGTAAACCAATCATTAAATCATAGAGAGAACGAGTAAAAAATACTAAAGCAATATCCCAGTCTGGATGCTTGAGGTGCATATGTGCGGCTTTTTGACATAGCAATACGGTTTTTCCAGAACCTGCAATACCGCGAATACGTTGGGGTCCAGGAGGAATTTCTTTACCGATATGTTCTTGTTGTAAGTCTATTTCATATAGCTTTTCTCGTAAACTATCAATGATGCTAGAACGGCTTTTTCCTGTGGTAGCAACTTTGTCCCGGGGTGGTTTACGCAGTATAGGTGTTCCCCCAACAACTGAGAGCAATAATTCCCAGTCTTTATCTTCTAATTCTGCTCCGGGAATGACAATATTCGCTTGTTGAATGCGTTCTAATAAACCAACTTTTCCTAATTGGTCTTGAAATATAATTGGTGGACAATCAGGTGATTTATCAAAGCCTTTTTGTTGCCATTGTTCTGCGGTAATTTGCGGTAATGCAACTATAGTTCTACCATTAACTTTACGCCAAAGTGCTGTTTCTCTATCACTATAGGATATTAAGGCTCGCAGTTGGTGTTCTGCTTGTTGATAGGGATTTGTTTCTGCAATATCACTGTTTTCTAATTGCCATTTTTGACCATTAATAGCAGCAATTTGGTCAATGTTGATGGATTTGACTGCAATTATAACTACACCAAATTCTCTATCAACTATTAAAATATCCGGTTCTTTTCTAATTTCTCCCACTTTCGAGAAAATAGGATAACGCCAATATCCAATGCAGTTTCTATCAGCAAAAGCACTGCGAATAGCATCCCACATTTTCTGCTCTCCGTCTTGATTCTTTATAGCTTCGGTTGTGATAAATTTACTACCCTGTTCTTCTATGCCTACAGCCATTTTCTTTATGTGCCTAAAATGGTTAATGCTGCCAAGGTAACATTGCTGATGGGTAGTGAACCAGTGAGAATATACTGATGTGAGATTATTGAATAGGGCTAGAATACTTGAGTATGTTTGCGTAAGTAGTGGCGCTCACAGCAGAATTCATATTTTCAGATCATACTCTTGCGCTCTTCTGGAGCGACACTGCGTGATATAAAATTCTATTCAACGGAGAAGGGGAGATTCGAACTCCCGGAAGCTTTCACTTCATCTGATTTCAAGTCAGACGCAATCGACCACTCTGCCACCTCTCCAATTTATTTGTCAGATTGTGGAACACAAAAACTGACAAATAACATCATAACATATAATTACAGAATTGGCACTACTGAAGCTGAAGAATTATAAAAAATTTCCTCAGCAGCCACCTGGAAGTCTTTGCCCACCCAAACTAGAGAAGCTTTTGTTACCACACCATTCTCTAAAGAAACCAGAGAAAAATTCCGTAACTTTATACCGTCTTCCTCAATAATTCGGGGTACAGTAGCGGCATTTAAGTAAATTGTTCCCTCTGGACTTCTAAACACAGCCTTTCTTTGCAGCTTCTTAGTATGGCGCAGAGTGCGGTGCATATGACCAAAAGCGACTAGAGAAACAGTTTTCTTCATGTTGAGACTTTGAGAAATCGCTTCCGCTAAATCAGGATCACCAAAATCACCACCTATAGGATGCCAATCTTTACCACAAGGGTCTTCAGGGCGATCGCCTAAACCACTCGGTCCATTGTGTCCTAGAAAAATAATATTGTCATAAGTAACACTTTTTACTACTTTGACTATTTTATCTGCGGACTCTTCCAGACTAGAGACACCATAACGTTCTTGACAGATTTCCGCAAATCTCCACTCCGGTCCACCCCAGGTAAAAGGACGACCACCCACCACAGTTAAATTCCAATGGGGAAAATCCAACTTACCATAACCGACTTGGGACACTCCCAATAAATCTAGTTGTTCCTGTACCCAGTCTTCCTTGGTGCGGTCATAAGGACATTTTTTGCGTCCCCATTCAGTGGCTGAGTACCAGGCATCGTGATTGCCCATTACCGCTGCTTTGGGAAGATCCAGGGAAGCGATCGCTTTTACCACTTCCACTGACTCATTCCCGAAATCTCCGACAAATAACACTAAGTCAACACCAAGCTGCTTGAGTGCTATACCGTCTTCTACTTCCCATTGGTCGTGAACATCGCCAATTACAGCAATTTTGACAGGTTTTGATTGAGTTTTCTGACTGGTCATGCCACTTTAAAAAGCCGTATATCTCCAGCATATGAAACTCCACTCGATTTGGGCATAAATTGCCAACATCAACCGTCCACTATTTTTGGTAAAAACTACTATAATTAAATGCACAAGGTAATCTTATTGTACAATAAAGCAGTTTTTAATTGTGTTTACAACTACACTTAGTCAACCAAAATCAGGGGCGTTACCATTAGATTTATTTGCTGCCATTGAGGATCTGAAAACAGAACTCAACGCAGTGATATTAGCGCACTACTATCAAGACCCTGATATTCAAGATATTGCCGACTTTATTGGCGATTCTTTACAATTAGCCAAAGCCGCAGCAAATACCAATGCAGATGTAATTGTGTTTGCTGGTGTTCACTTCATGTCCGAAACAGCGAAAATCCTTAATCCTGATAAATTGGTACTGCTACCAGATTTAAATGCTGGTTGCTCTTTAGCTGACAGTTGTCCCCCAGAAGAGTTTGCCGCTTTCAAAGCCGCACACCCAGACCATTTGGTAATTTCCTATATTAACTGCTCTGCCGAAATTAAGGCCATGAGCGATATCATCTGCACTAGTTCCAATGCTGTTAAAATCGTACAGCAAATACCCAAAGAACAGCCGATTATTTTCGCTCCAGATCGCAACTTGGGAAGGTATGTAATGGAACAAACAGGACGGGAAATGCTGTTATGGCAAGGTAGCTGTATTGTCCATGAGACTTTTTCCGAAAAGAAAATAGTTCAGTTAAAAATTACACATCCACAAGCGGAAGCGATCGCACACCCAGAATGTGAAACCAGCGTTTTGCGTCATGCCAGCTTTATTGGCTCTACAGCCGCCTTACTCAATTATTGTCAGAAAAGTCCTACACAGGAGTTTATCGTGGCTACAGAGCCAGGAATCATCCACCAGATGCAAAAACTAGCACCTGATAAACATTTTATTCCCGCGCCCCCACAGAATAATTGCGATTGTAACGAATGTCCGTTTATGCGGTTAAATACCTTAGAAAAGCTGTATTTAGCCATGAAAAATCGCACCCCCGAAATCACCATGTCAGAGGATATACGCCTTGCTGCACTGCGTCCAATGCAACGGATGTTAGAGATGAGTGTTTAGGTAGAATGTCATAGATTGTAGAGACTTTTCAGGAACAGTCTCTACATAGATTTTAGATGATGTTTAATTTCCCGCAGGAGTTGACTTAATCTTCTCCACTTCTTTCTGCGCTGCCTCACTATATTCCCTGTATAACTTAGTCCGAATTTTTGCCTCTTGATAGCGGCTATGATTAGGGGGAACCTTACCCATTAAATCAGAAGCCCGTTGCCATGTAGCAGCTAATTCCAACCACTGAGTTGAAGTTGTAGCTGTTTTACCAGAAGCAGAAGCTTGGTTGGCAAATCTCACAGCATCTGCAAATGCGTCATCTGATGAATTAATAGATGGTTGAGAAAGGCTTTTGTTAACAGTACGGGATGAGACTTGTGATTTAATCTCGTTTGCGGTTTTTAAAGATGGCGAAAAGTCTAGCGGGATGAAATTCTTGATTGTATTTCCTAAACCAGAATTCACGAGCCAAGCCAGCAAAAGCATTGTGCATAAACCAGCCGCGCCTATTATCCCCTTATTTGCTGAATGTTTGTGCTTATATTTGTTAGTTAGTAAAGATTGAGCTTGAGGTAAAATCTGTTTTCCTGATTCAGCATAGGCTCCTGTAAAATCTTGAATTAGTTGTTTGACAAAGCCAGGCGGAGATAGTGTAATTTCCTGTGACCAAAGTAATTGATTTTCCCGACCACGGTTAATTTCTTCTAGCCACAATAATTGCTCTTCCCTAACAATGCGACTGTTAATATTGACTTTACGAATGTTACGTGGTGCAGTTGAATCAAGAATTTGCTGAATTTGCTGTACCAGAAGAGATTGCTCAAGTTGTTCTACCGTAGCAGCCTCACACAAAAGTTGTAATACACCATCAGCAAAAATAGCTCTAGTTCTGACACCAGACATAACTAGCTTTTCGTTCAATAGTTGAATAATCGCAGCAACGCTACCCTGATGAGCTTGCCAAGCGATATCGTTTATTCGATCTACCATTTGTAATTTAGTGATAGCTCTTACACCCTGACCTGTTAACTGACTCATGAATTTAGGACTCTGTTTTTACAAACTTCACCTAGTCTAAAATTGTATGAGTAAATAGATAAGGTTGCCAAACAAAATTATTAAGACCCTGGTATCATATCCTGATCATGCCCACTTCATTGAGTGTGTTGAGAATAGCTTAGACATACAAGGACTTTTCCTCATTTCGTAGGTAGTCAGAGAAGAGAAAAAACAAAACCCCCCG
>NZ_LZQD01000002.1:0-378 GCF_001858025.1 Trichormus sp. NMC-1
GCAAGGTTGATGATTTAGAAAATTGGTTAAAGGAAAATTAGCCAACTGAAAAATACAACATGATTGATATTACCTTTCCACCAATCGTCTTCAGTCCGCCGGGGGTTATAAACCCCCGTCTCATAGCGCAAGTCCTCTAAAAGAGGACTAAAAAAAATTAACATAATTAATATTACCCTTTCCACCAATCGTCTTCAGACGATTTCAGCTTTTAGACAGAGGTTTTTAACCTCTGGCTATTTGGATATCTCTGGTTTGATAAAAAATATCTTCTTTTGGTTTTTGGAGGGAAATCAAATAAATGTCTGAATCAGGATTTCCAGGATTTAAGGATTTACAGGATGTTGATTTTATCCATTCGTCGGTTTATTCATTTGT
>NZ_LZQD01000002.1:1795-55517 GCF_001858025.1 Trichormus sp. NMC-1
ATATCTCTGGCTATCTGGATATCTCTGGCTATCTGGATATCTCTGGCTATCTGGATATCTCTGGCTATCTGGATATCTCTGGCTATCTGGATATCTCTGGCTATCTGGATATCTCTGGCTATCTGGATATCTCTGGCTATCTGGATATCTCTGGCTATCTGGATATCTCTGGCTATCTGGATATCTCTGGCTATCTGGATATCTCTGGCTATCTGGATATCTCTGGCTATCTGGATATCTCTGGCTATCTGGATATCTCTGGCTATCTGGATATCTCTGGCTATCTGGATATCTCTGGCTATCTGGATATCTCTGGCTATCTGGATATCTCTGGCTATCTGGATATCTCTGAATATTTCTCTATTTATATAAATATCTGTGGTTATATGTGGTAACTTTATACCTTTGGGTGAGATAATAAAAATGTTAGGTTTCTTTGCGTCAGCCAAACCGACAAATAACCAAAGTAAAATATTAATTTTTAATAAAGGACATTAATTAATATCTTAAAAAGGATAAAATCATCAATTAACAATCCTGTAAATCCTCAAATATTATAAATCTTGATATAGCTACGCTATCAGACAATTAATCATCAATAAAAATGACCAGATTTATACATGACCAATTTTCTAAAGACTATTTAGAAGAACTTCTGAAAAACTATGGAGAAGTACAAGCACCTAGTCGAGTTGCAGCAGAAATCAAAGAAATAGATGTTTATTTTTCACCATACCTCCAAGTAGATCCTAATTTGCAACTGTTAGGACTATTAGGTAAAATGGCATCAAAGCCAGCAATATTTGAACCCTATCGCAACCCAGTTACAGCAGATGAAATCCTAGATTGTATAGTAAAATTAGTAGAAGTTAAATCCCTATTAAAAAGAGAAGCAAAACGAAATAACACCAAAATCTCAGAAAACGAAATTCCAAAATTATGGATACTTACCCCTACCGCATCTGCTAACCTTTTATCAGGTTTTTATGCTACATTAAAAAATGACTCTTTAGCGGGAATATACTACTTAGGTGACTCTTTTCGTACAGCCATAGTAGTAATTCATCAATTACCACGTATAGAAGAAACCCTATGGATTAGAATGTTAGGAAGAGGAACAGTTCAAAAAGAAGCTATTGACGAACTTATAGCATTACCCGCAAATCATCCTTTCAGGAGAATCACGCTAGAATTATTTTACAATCTGCAAACGCATTTGACAAAAAATAATCAAGATCCGGAAGATAGAGAGGTAATTATGAGACTAGCACCATTGTATCAACAAGAAAGAGATTTAGCAATTTGGCAAAAAGAATCAGCATTAATTATCCGCTTGCTAAATAAACGATTTGGAGAAATTCAACCTGGGTTAATTGAACGGATTCAAAAATTACCAATTGAGAAAATAGAATCTTTGGGAGAAGCATTATTAGATTTTAGCAAGGTTGATGATTTAGAAAATTGGTTAAAGGAAAATTAGCCAACTGAAAAATACAACATGATTGATATTACCTTTCCACCAATCGTCTTCAGTCCGCCGGGGGTTATAAACCCCCGTCTCATAGCGCAAGTCCTCTTTTAGAGGACTAAAAAATTCAACATGATTGATATTACTCTTTACCCAATCGTCTTCAGTCCGCCGGGGGTTATAAACCCCCGTCTCATAGCGCAAGTCCTCTTTTAGAGGACTAAAAAATTCAACATGATTGATATTACTCTTTACCCAATCGTCTTCAGTCCGCCGGGGGTTATAAACCCCCGTCTCATAGCGCAAGTCCTCTTTTAGAGGACTAAAAAATTCAACATGATTGATATTACTCTTTACCCAATCGTCTTCAGTCCGCCGGGGGTTATAAACCCCCGTCTCATAGCGCAAGTCCTCTAAAAGAGGACTAAAAAAAATTAACATAATTAATATTACCCTTTCCACCAATCGTCTTCAGACGATTTCAGCTTTTAGACAGAGGTTTTTAACCTCTGGCTATTTGGATATCTCTGTCTATCTGGATATCTTTGGCTATTTCTGACTATATGGCTATCTTTCTCTGTGGGAATGAATATTTTTTCCACCAATATGGGCAAACTGTAAATGTAGCTAAATATTAATCATCTAAAAATATGTCTTTGTGGCAACTTTATTATCATATTGTTTGGGGAACAAAAGAACGTCAACCCCTGATTATGCCCCATAACGAACCTGATCTTTATAATTACATAATTGGTAAATCAGATGCCCTTCGTTGTATAATTCATGCAATAGGTGGTATGGAAGACCACATTCATGTAGTTGTATCTATTCCCCCGACAATAGCAATTGCAGATTTCGTAAAAAACATTAAAGGAAGTAGTTCCTACTATTTAAACCAGACCCTTACTAATAAATCAAATAAATTTAGTTGGCAAGAAGGATATGGTGTATTTTCTCTAGGTAGCAAGCAACTTGAACAAGCTATTAATTATGTCAAAAATCAAAAACATCATCATTTACAAGGAACAACTAATCATCATTTAGAAAAAATAGAAATAGTCTAGTATTTTCGCTGATATTCCCGTAAAATAACTGCAAATATCCTAATTAATTAAACAAAAGCAGAAAAAGTAATAACACGGAGATAATAATATTTTGACTGTAAATTCTATACAAACAAGCTCCGCCCAAGTGCGATCGCATCTTATTGATGCCTTACAACTTGACCTCATCGGACCCACACCCGATGATCTTGTCCACGCTGAAGAAATTTTAGATCAAGCACCATCCAAATGGTATCTAACAGGCTTCCTCGTCCCCTATGGTGCGCCTATGGAACAGCGCGGAGATGATACTAGCAATGACGATTTAGACGTAGTTCAAGGCGGTAGTGCAGGTGAAGATGAAAATATTCCAGACAAACCATTCGCTAAGAAAGCTTTTTTCCCTTCCTCAATGGGTTTAAGTTTACTGGTTGCGGAAAATGCCAGTCAACTTAATGTGACAGTACAGTGGGGTGATTATTTTCCGTTAAAAGATCATACCGTTGGACAATCTGCAAATGATGTTGGTGAAGCAGAAATTCCCTCACCCTCAGAAATAGAAACGATACCCGAATCAGAAGCACCAAATCACAGTTTATCGGGAAACTGGAAGCGGATTCCCCGTCAAGCCCAAATAACTATTCCTCTAAAATTACCACTTCATCAAAGCCAATCCCCAAAAACTATTCCCATACCAGATCACCACGGCTTACAAATCGTCGTCTCTATTCGTCCTGTAACATCCAAGGAACTTGTTCCTGGGGGGACTTGTTCTGTTTCCGTATTTTTGGTCAATAATCGCCTTCCCACCTCAGATAAAGAGCGTGATGTTACCTATACTTTTCAAACCAGTTTAATCATCAATACCCCAGAACCACTAGTACCTCGTCCCAATTTACGCGGACGAGATCATCAGGATTGGGATGAAAACGTTGCTGATTTACAATATCGTGATGATTATGAATATGCTGTAGGTCATAACGTTTCTGCAATAGCACTTACAAATCCTGATGGTAGTTGTCAAGAAGTCCGTACCGCTTGGATACCAACCGCTGATGTAGAAAAGGTCATAGCTGCTGACGTAGAAAACGTTGAGTTGGGAATGGAAGCCCTAGCCGCCGCACCCACACCAGAAGCATTGCAAAATATGCTGAGTCCAATGGTAGGTGCTTACATTGATTGGATCAAAGAACAACGGGCAAAATGTCCCACCGAACCCAAACGGCAAAATGTCGCCCTAGATTTACTCCAACGTGGGGAAAATACAGCTAAACGCATCGCCGCAGGTATCAAAGCATTAGGTGATCCCCAAATATTTGCATCCTTCTGTATTGCCAATCGCGCCATTGCTACAGCCCTGCGCCAACGTGCTACTCACGGTAAAAATACTCCTCCCGAAAGAGAAACAACAGAAACAGCCCCCAAATGGCGACCCTTTCAACTAGCGTTTTTACTAACTAACTTGCCAGGAATAGCCTACCCCGAAAATAGCGATCGCGAATTAGTTGATTTACTATTTTTCCCCACCGGTGGCGGTAAAACCGAAGCCTACTTAGGACTGGCTGCCTTTACCCTGGTTCTGCGACGACTGCGTTATCCTGGTATCAAATCCGCCGGTTTAAGCGTCCTCATGCGCTATACCCTGCGGCTGTTGACTCTCGACCAACTCGGAAGGGCGGCAACAATGATTTGCGCCTTAGAATTGGAACGCCAGAAAAACCCCCAGCAGTTAGGAACTTGGCCATTTGAAATAGGACTGTGGGTAGGACAAAGCGCAACACCCAACCGCATGGGCAAAAAAGGAGATAATGACGAAAACACTGCTAGAAAGCGGACTCTTGATTTCCAAAAAAATAACGGTAGCCCATCACCTATTCCTTTAGAAAGTTGTCCTTGGTGCGGGACAAAATTTACCCGCAACTCATTCCAATTAAAAAACCCAGATCAACCAACAAATTTACAAATAGGTTGTGCCAATCGTCGCTGTAATTTCCAAGGTGATCATCCTTTACCAATAGTCGCCGTAGATGAATCAATATATCGCCGCTTACCTTGTTTTATTATCTCTACAGTTGATAAATTTGCCAGTCTGCCCTGGGTAGGAGAAACAGGTGCATTATTTGGACGAGTAGACCGCTACGACAATAATGGCTTTTATGGACCAACTCAAACAGGCTGCGGTAAACCCCTGGGCGGCCATTTACCACCACCAGATTTAATTATCCAAGACGAATTACATTTAATTTCTGGACCATTGGGAACAATGGTAGGACTATACGAAACTGCCATTGATGCCTTGTGTAGCCAAGAAATAGACGGCAAAAAAATTCGTCCGAAAATAGTTGCTTCCACTGCCACAGTCCGCCGCGCCAGCAAGCAAATTCAAGCATTATTTGGTCGCAGTGAAGTTGATATATTTCCACCACCAGGACCCGATAAACGCGATTCCTTCTTTGCGAAAACTGTCCCCGCCACAGTCAAAAATGCCCGCACTTATGTAGGAATTGCTGCTCAAGGACGCAGTTTAAAGGTAGTATTATTGCGTACATACTTAGCCTTGCTAGGTGCAGCCCAAAAACATTGGTTAGAACAAGGAGGAAAGAAAAATTCCCACAACCCAGCAGATCCTTACATGACACTGTTAGGTTACTTTAATTCCCTACGTGAACTCGGTGGCAGTCGGCGAATTGTGGAAGATGAGGTAAATTCTGGGCTGGTGCGTTACAGCCAGCGCAAACGAGTAGATGAAATATCCGGGTTATTTGCTGGTCGTAAAATTGATGACGAGCCAGAAGAATTAACTTCCCGTGTTAATACTAGTGATGTTGCAGATACTAAGCGGCGAATGGAATCAACCTTTGATCTAGAAGAAAAAGTTGATGTTGTTTTAGCAACAAACATGATTTCCGTAGGTTTGGATATTACCCGCTTGGGTTTAATGGTAGTTCTCGGTCAACCCAAGACAGCAGCCGAATATATCCAAGCTACCAGCCGCGTGGGACGGGCAGAGGAAAAGCCTGGGTTAGTAGTTACTTTGCTGAACATTCATCGTCCCCGCGATCGCTCTCATTATGAACGATTCGGTGCTTGGCATTCAACATTTTATCGAGCGGTAGAAGCAACTAGCGTGACTCCTTTTTCCCCTCGCGCTATTGATAGAGGTCTTGCAGCCATTACCGTAGCTTTAGCACGTCTCGGACACCCAAAGATGACAGCACCACGCCATGCTTTTGATATTACTCAACATCGTCAAGATTTAGATTTTGTCGTTGATACCATAGCCAAACGCGCAGAAATGCACGATAAAGAGCGTGATGCAGTTGAAGCTGAAGCCCTACGTCAGAAGGTGAAAAACCAAGTTAAAGACTTGCTTGATTTGTGGGAACGTATCGCCAATAGCAGTAGCAAAATTAGCCTTCAATATCAACGGGAAGTAGGCGAAGCACCTGCACTAATATTTGACCCTCTCGACCCAGAATTAAACAACCAACCCCTAGAAGTACAAAAGAAATTCAAAGCCCAGCGAAGTTTGCGCGATGTTGAACCAACAGTCAATCTGTGGGTAATTAATCCTTATGGAAATGAGGTAGAGGAGGCAGGAAAATGAATAAATCTAGCAGAAAAAAATCACCACCAGGACAAATTCGCCAAAGTCAAATTCTCTCTACCTTTGGACCTGGGGCAATGGTAGATTTACCGAAACATTCTGTATTAATTGGTGGTTTAAATCATTGGCGTGGCGATAGAAAACTCATCTTTGAAGACCGTCTAGCGGCTAGAGTTGCCGAAATTTTAGAAGTCCCTCACATCAAACTCTATGCACCACCAGTTGATGAACAAGACCCCAAAGCCGCCCGCACGGGGATTAATGTTTTTACTTTTCCCACTTGGTTTTTAGCCCAAGTCAAGGAAACTTGGTACGACAATAAAACCCAAAAAACCTACCGCACTCGCCCTTTGATACCTTGGGGTAATTTGGTGAGTGGTAAATATCTTAATTCTGAGAAAAAATCAATCCCCGTTGTCCCCGTCCGCTTTGTCCAAGCCTGCGTCAAAGGACATATCAGCGATATTGATTGGTCTCGTTTTGTACATAATGACTCTGATAATAAATGTCAAGGTCAGCTATGGTTGGATGAAGGTGGTTCTGGTAACGACTTTGCGGAAATTTATGTTCGCTGCGAAGGCTGTAAAAATAAACGTCGTCCCCTTGCTAATGCTACAGTCCGCAATGGTAAAGTTTTAGGTCCATGTCAGGGACACCGCCCTTGGCTTGGTGATTTTGCCCAAGAACTGAGTTGTATTCGTGAATCCACAGGTCTACCAGAATACAATCGCTTATTAGTGAGGTCTGCTAGTAATGCTTATTTTTCCCAAGTCCTCAGCGTGATCTCTCTCCCTGATTCTGACGCACCTTTACAAGATGCCGTAAATTCAGTCTATGAAGATTTTCTTAAAAATATAACAACGCTCGAACAGCTTACTCTTGTTAAGAGTCTAATGTCTAAGGTAGCCACAAATTTGGAAGGATTTAGCAATGAAGCCGTCTGGGAAGAAATTCAACGAAAACAAAGACGACAAGAAAAACCACATAAAAGTATTAAGCAAGTAGAAATTGAGACACTACTTTCTAGTGCCGTCGAAATTGGGGAAGATGTACCAGAAGGTGATTTTTACGCCAGGTCACGTAGTTTAGATAATTTACAACCTACCTTTTCTGCCTGTATTGAACAAATTGTTTTAGTACATCGGTTACGGGAAGTAATTGCTCAGGTGGGTTTTACTCGCTTTGAGGCGGAAATGCCAGATATTGACGGCGAACTTGATATCAGCGTCAGGCGTGCTGCATTGGATATTGAACCTAATTGGGTACCGGCAATTGAGAATAGAGGCGAAGGTGTATTTATTGCTTTCCGTCAGGAAGCTATTGAAAATTGGTTAAAGCGAGAATCTGTCAAAAAACGAGGGCGAGAATTATCAAGAGGATTTGATATTTGGTGTGCGCGTAAAGGTATAGACCAGGAAAAGGAAAAAGTTAAATTCCCCGCACTGCCATATATTATGCTGCATTCATTATCACACTTATTAATTATGGCAGTATCACTAGAATGCGGTTATGCGGCCAGTTCCATCCGTGAACGTATTTATGCTAATGAAGCTGGTTATGGAATTCTTTTATACACTGGAGCAACTGGGTCAGAAGGTACTTTAGGCGGACTGGTAGAAGTTGGGAAACGCATTGAATACCATTTGGAAGTAGCATTAGAGCAAGGAAGATTATGCTCCAATGATCCGGTCTGCGCCCAGCATAAACCAGATAATGAGCAAGAGGAGCGTTTTTTACATGGTGCTGCTTGTCATGGGTGTTTACTGATTGCCGAAACATCTTGCGAACGGCGCAATGAATTTCTTGACAGGGCATTGGTAGTTGCCACTGTTGAAGGAACAGGAGCAGAATTCTTTGAGGACAAAGGAGGATGAAGATTTTTCTTAACCTCAGTCGTCCAGCCCTTGTTAATTTAGCAACGGCTTTAGAAACTGGCAGACTTTCTCCGCCTTTTTCTATATCCAATGTCGCTAACTACATCCCAGCGGCTTTAAATCAAGACATTGTTGATGAACTGAACCGTCTCAATGTCATAGGTGTACATTCTGAGCATATCGCTTATACACTGCGACTATTAGCAGAGGAACGAAGTGTATCCCAAGCTAAGTTTATTCTCAAAATTTAGTACATTATTTTCTTCTGCGATCCTTTGGGTTAAGCAATATCTCAGTCTCCAATATTTTTAACGTAAAAAGCTGCTAATTAACCACATCAATATAAAGGTTAGTACTGTAGAAAACTGATTGGAATTTAGGTTGATGAATGGTACTTGTTGCAGCAATAACGAGGTATAAATTAGTCCGCCAGCTACTAATCCAATGATTAAACTGACCAGTGTGAACAAAACGGCTCTACCAAATTTACTTTCCTTGCGATTGAGAAAGTAAATACTGATTCCTATCCCAACTACCAAAGCCATCTGTAAAATCTGGTCGTTAACAGCAGGATAAAACACACTGATAGCACTTAAACCTAGATACCAAGCTCCTGGTAATAGCACATCTGATAGTGTTGGTTGATCCAACATTCGTTGCAGCCATGCTGGTGACTGCTCACGAGGGCTAGAATTTTCTTTCGGAAGAGATGATTGCACTCGCATTTCCGGAAATCGGATACGTTCAGGTACTTTAATTTTCCCTTCTTGGCGCATCCGTAAACGCTCCATTAGAATAGCATCATAAGCCGCTTCAATGAGTTCTAGACCATTACCATCACCACTACCAGGTTGCTCCAATAGGCGATTGCGAGCATCCTGAATTTCATCGAAGCTAGCATCTTCTGATACCCCAAGTTTTTCGTAGGGATTTTGATCGCTCATGGCAGTTTATTAGTTCAGCCTTAGTAAGCGGCAGTCTTTTGTTGAGGAAAAAACAACCTTAGGTTTTATCTAGATTGAAACAAACGTACCAACAGATTTTAATCCTCTACCAGGATGTTAGCACGGGTTAGTTTGTTTAACCCAGGAATTTTAACTACAGTTAGTTTAACATATTGCCATAACACCGTGTATACTCTCATGTCGTTTGCTAGTTAGGGTTTTACCCTAGTATTTAAACTGGGAATGTTGAAACCGTATTGACTATAAGAAGATAATATTATTGGTTTAAGTAAGTGATCTTCGCTTGAGTGCGTTTTTCTAAATGAGAAATTGGGATTACCATGATTTATGGTATAAATTTACATATACGTCTAAAATTAGAAGGTTTTAAACTCCCATCTTACTGACTAGACAGTATAATTTTTGATAAAACCTCTACAAATAAAGGTTAGAAGATCAATTTAGTAGATATACTGAAGTGTTTATCTACTGACCTAAAGGTTATTGTACCTACATAGTTCATAATTGTGATTACAGTTTATTTGAATAATCAGGATACTCCTACCTTAGCCTTGTAGATTCTTAATTACTGCCAAAGCGGAAACTGCGTTTTTACGCATCACCCATGTTAATCCTATGAATTTTTGTGCAAAGTGATGGTCATGGCTCCTGCCAAGATTCTTGTAGTTGATGACGACCCTGCGGTTCGGAATTTAATCCAACGCTTTTTGATTAAACAGAACTATCAAGTAGAAGCTGCCGAAGATGGTAAGGCAGCCTTAACTCTATTTGAGCAATTTAACCCAGATTTGGTAATTCTAGATGTAAATTTACCAGATGTAATTGGTTTCAACCTCTGTCAAGAGATGCAAAGTCGTAATGGCGTTTTTGTACTTTTGCTAACTAGCCGGACAGACGAAGCCGATAAAATTCGCGGTTTTTCTAAAGGTGCTGATGACTATCTCACTAAACCATTTGGTCTGGGAGAACTAGAAGTTAGAGTTGCGGCGATTTTGAGACGTCAGCGGGTTGTGACTAACGCAGAGCAAAAACGCCTCATTTTTGAAAAGCTGATGATTGATCCAGTACGGAGGGAAGTGACGCTTAACAACCAATCAGTACCCTTAACGGCTCTAGAATTTGACTTGTTGCATTTTTTAGCCAGTCATCCAGGTCGAGTTTGGCGGCGAGCAGAGCTTATCCAAGAAGTCTGGGACTATGAATATGTGGGAGACCAGCGGGTTGTGGATGTCCACATCGGTCAAATTCGCAAGAAAATTGAAATTGATGCTACTCAGCCAGCTTTAATTCAGACTGTGCGTGGTGTAGGTTACAAGTTTGAATCTACTACTCATCCACAAGAAGACCGGTAATAGGATGTAGGGTGTAGGGTAAGAATTTTCTCTTTATTGCCCATCACCCCATTCTCCCAAAGCATTTCAACTTAGCACTGATGGAACAAAGTTTCTCAATAGATACGAGCAGCGTGGCGAACTGCTTGCAGCAGCGCTTCGCTATCGCTATTTCCATAATCCTATAGTAATCATAAATAATAGCTGAAAAATTTTAAGTATCTTAGAGTGGGCAATGCCTACTCTACGTATATTTCAAAAATTAAATAGGAGTCCTATAGTATTCTTACTAGTACACATCCGCATAAGTCAACTAACCATTAAAAATTCCTAAAAAGCTTGTATAATCTGCTTTTTTTATTTTTAGTTCCGATCAAGCGGCACTAGTTATTGTCTTTAATTATTCTTCCAGTTCCAAATATTCCTTGGTTAATAACAGGTATAAAAATTTTTAAAGATTGTTTGTGTAGATTTCTGATATAAATAAATTTACGATCAATATCATTCGTTTTGAGAATTACAATTCTCTCAGTAATTGTACTCAAAATAATCCAGTGATCTTTTCAGAAATATATTGCTGAAAAAACAATATAATTTTCTAAATCAAGGGATATAGGCGAGAATTTCCTGGACTTAACCCAGTAGTGCCAGGAGGAACGCATATCAGAGATAGAGTCAAATATATTACTGCATCTGTAGTAAAGATTCTTGACAAGTCAAGAGCCACAGTAGCTCTTGATCTAAAAACATTGCATTCAAATTTAGCTGTGAGGAGTCATCATGAAAGTAAATTTGCCCAATAATTTTGGTAGAGTAGGTTTACTCTGCTTACTGTCTGGATTGTTCCCAGTACAAGCTATGGCTGCTGATAGCCTGCAAACAGATTCACCTGCTGTCAGTCAAAAACAACAAAGTGCTGATTTATCCACATCATCACCTCAAGTTGTAGCTTCAGACGGGATAGAACAAGTTACATCTGTGTCCCAACTGTCAGACGTACAGCCTAAAGATTGGGCTTTTGGTGCATTACAATCTTTAGTTGAGCGATATGGTTGTATTGCAGGTTATCCTAACGGTACATTCCGGGGTAATCGTGCGTTGACTCGGTATGAATTTGCAGCTGGTTTAAATGCTTGTTTAGACAAAGTTAACGAATTAATTGCTGCTGGTACAAGCGATTCATTAACAAAACAAGATTTAGCTACTCTCCAAAAACTGCAAGAAGAATTTTCTGGCGAACTGGCAACACTCAGAGGTAGAGTAGATGCAGTAGAAGCTCGTACTGCTGAAATAGAAGCCAATAGATTTTCCACAACAACCAAATTGAGTGGTGAAGCTATTATCTCCGCTATTGGTGCTACAGGAGGCGCTCCTGGTCAGGATAACCCTAATATCATCCTGACTAACAGAGTCCGCTTAAACCTGACCACCAGCTTTACAGGTAAAGACTTACTGATTACCGGTTTACAAGCTCATAATTTCTTAGGTGGTGTGGCTGGGGCTGGTAGTCTGCAAAATAGTTTAGGATTATCCTCATCATTATTGAGTGCTAGTGGTGCGCGAACCGGCTTTGAACCGCAATTTCCAGGAGTTGATGTAAAAACTTTAAATGCTGTCGGTGCAAACTCACTGGAACTTTATAAACTACTGTATATCTTTCCCGTTGCTGAGAAATTAACCTTGTTTGCGGGGACTGCGGCCGAAGTTTCTGATGCTTTTCCGGCTATTACTCCCTTTTATGGGGAAGGACAAGAATCTATTTCCCGTTTTGGTAATTTAAACCCTGTTGTTCGCGTTTCTGGTGGTACTTCCGGTTCTGGTTTAGCATCTGCGGCTGGTTTTATTTATAGTTTTTCCCCAAAACTAGATTTGAGAGCTTTGTATGGTAGTGTTAACGCCAACATTCCTCAAAGCAGCAGTAGTACACCCTTGGGATCTGGTGTATTTGGTGGTAGTAGCGTAGTTGCAGCCCAACTGACTTTTAAACCCACCCAATCTATAGATGTGGGATTAAACTACGCCAATAGTTATCACGAGATCAATATTTTAGGCACGGGTTTAACTAGTAGTGACATTGGTGCTTTGTCTGGTCTCCCACTAGGAACACCTGTAAATATGAACTCCTTTGGTGGGACTTTAACTTGGCGATTTTCCCCAAAAGTGGCCTTATCTGGCTACGGTGCAGCAATGTTTGTAGATTCTCCTGCTGTAGATGCTTCCACAACTTTCACCAGTTGGATGGTAGGTTTGCATTTTAATGATTTACTCAAAAAAGGCAATAATGCAGGTTTAATTTTTGGACAGCCTTTATATCGTACTGAAGCTGGTGGTTCAGCCCAACTTGCTGATGCGGGTACAAATAGAGCTACACCTTACCATTTAGAAGGTTATTACCGTTTTCGCGTTAATGATCATGTGAGCATTACCCCTGGTGCGTTTGTGCTATTTAATCCTGAAGGTAATAGCAACAACCAAACCACCGCTGTAGGTGTACTCCGTACTACGTTTACTTTTTAGGTGACAGGTGACAGGTGACAGTGGTTGTTCTCCCCCTGCTCCCTGCTCCCTGCTCCCTTGCCTATTTCCTGCGTTCTTGCAATTTACGATATACAGCTTTTAAATCAACTTGATGATGTGCCAGAGCAACGAGGGTATGATAAAACAGGTCAGCAACTTCACCTGCGATCGCATCAGCATCATCATCTTTACACGCCATAACTACCTCGGCGCTTTCCTCACCAATCTTTTTCAAAATCTTATTATCACCACCTGCTAACAACTTACAGGTATAAGAACTTTCATTAGGATGATCACGGCGATCGCATATCACCTGGAAAAGCTGTGATAACATATCCCCTGGTGGTGGTGTCACTTTCCCATCAACCTGGTGAAAACAACTGCGTTCCCCAGTGTGACAAGCAATATCTCCCAATTGCTCCACCCCAATGAGTAAAGCATCACTATCACAGTCATAACGAATAGTCTGCACCTTCTGAATATGACCAGAAGTCGCGCCTTTGTGCCAGAACTCCTGACGGGAACGACTCCAAAACCAAGTTTCTCCAGTTTCCAAAGTCTTTTGTAGAGATTCCTGATTCATCCAGGCCATCATCAAAACCGTACCATCCAGATAATCTTGGACTATTGCCGGTACTAAACCTTGATCATCGTAGCGAATTTTTTCTACAGGGATGGCAGATTGGAGCAAGTGCAGTTCAGGAGAAGACATACCAGATAACTTTCTTGAATTTAACAATGACTAATGGATTCAAGATATCATTCCATGAACTACCCCAGCCTACTTCGTTGAGGCTGGGGTTTCTACATCCCCAGCAGTAGGTTGAGATTTTTGACGCTTCATCTGGGATAGTTGCCTGAAACTGCCAGTTGCCACTTCGACTTCGCTCAGTGAACGCCGACGTTTTTTGGTAGAGCTACTTCCATCTGCGTCTACGAGGTTCGTTCCAAACCCCGGTAGTTTATTTTGACTCCAAGCAAGCATCACTTCCGCAGCAGCAATATCACGCTGTTGGGTATAACCACAACTAGCACAAACATGAACACGCTGTAAGAGTGTTTTCTTTTCTTGATATCCACATTTGGGACAAGTTTGAGATGGTTTTATCTTCTTGGTAGGAGCTTCTAAAAACACACCTTGAATATCTTGTAATTTATATTTCAAGGAACTTCTTAGCTAAATCCCTACCAGTTTTTGCTTAATATATTTATTGCGAAATAGTTCTTCCTTGTCAAATTTATTGTAACAAATTTAAAATCTGTTGTCAACCCCTATATACTCTTTTTTGTGCTTTTTCCTGAATTCAGAATATCCCCTTGGGAGAGTCAAAAGAAATTATAAAATCTGCGTTTATCTGCGTTTATCTGCGTTTAATTATATAATTTGTCTGACTCAGGATTTACAGGATGGTTTTTTTGTTAACATCAGGATTTTAGAAGTTAGAAATTTTCGTCAGAATCAGAATATCCTTAATGAATCGGTGTTCTAGTTGCGGAAGTTTTGATTTGATGTGTATATTTTATCCTGTAAATCCTGAAATCCTGGATATCCTGATTCTGACAAAATAAAATCCTATACGGCACTTCCCGGTGTTATGAGATACAAACACCCCACCCCCAACCCCCTCCCCGCAAGCGATGAGGGGGCTAAGATGTACTTCATAAGAGCGGAAACCGCTGTAAATCCCTAAATCCTGGATATCCTGATTCTGACAAAATAAAATCCTGAAAATCCTTAAATCCTGGATATCCTAATTCTGACAGTTTATCAAGTGCGTCAAACATATTCTTAAATATCAAACGCACCTTAAGAGGATGTTTGAAAAGTTGCAAATTATACTCTAAACCCCTCTCCAAACCTCTCCCCCACAGGGAGAGAGGCTTTGATTCTTACTCCCCTTCCCTGGTAGGGAAGGGGTTGGGGGTTAGGTTCTGAGACTTTTGATGTTACCAAAAATACTTTTAAAACATTCTCTAATAAACCATCCTGAAAATCCTTAAATCCTGGATATCCTGATTCAGACATTTAAGCTATGAAGCTACAGTCTCCACAGGGTTAACAACAAGTTTTTTTGCTGTTAAACGCTTTTTAGCTTGTCTCATCAACCCTAGAGCAAAGAGAGAACCGACTGTGGGGATGGTTGCACCACCGGGAATATCAAAGGGTACTGGGGTAGAAGCATCGGTCAAAGATACGTTGTCTAAATAAGCAGAAGCGGGATTATTGTAACCTTGTAAGTTTAATAGAGCCGAAGTTTGTGTAGCCACAAAAGTTGTGGAAAAGTTTGTGAAAGAACTCGTAGTGGTATTAATCAGAGAGGCTAGAGTTGTAGACCCCAGTGTGGCTATGATGCCATTTGGAGTTCCTCCAGTATGAAAATAGTCAAAACTAAAGTTATAAGTCTGTCCCACAGAAAGACTGCTTATAGTTTGCGATAGATTTCCTGGGTTAGTGGAAAATCTATTTGTTACAACCTTAATAGAAGAGTTGCCACCGATATTACTATTGTTACCAATCCAACCACTATTGGTCCATCCAGTTAAACCAGATGCAAAATCCCCATTATTTACAAACTCTAGTGCTTGGGCTGGAGATGCACTACTGACCACAATACCAGCAACAGCACCACCAACTACTAATGGCAGAATTCGAGATAATTTCATCACGTTGTCCTTTTTTTATTTGCAAATAACATCAACCACAGAAAGCCAAAGGTGATTTAAAGTCCAGAAAGCAACTTCAACACCCAAGCATTCTGCTATTGACCGCATTGTAAAAAAAACGACAACTTTGTCTAGTGACTTCACTGAAATTTTATATAATTTTTTACCCTGATCCTTGCCGCAATAAAAAAACTTTTATGCCTATGCCGTATCTCAGAAATTACAGAAATCACAAGAGCTACAAAAGTTACAACAGTAGCCAATTCTATGAGCATAGAAACTTTCAACCTGATTTTGTCTTATTCTCAAATAGAAGCTCGATTTAATCACCACCTATAGGAGATAACCTTGGTAAACACAACGATTAAAACCACAAAATCACAAGAAATCTTTGCTGCTGCTCAAAACCTGATGCCAGGAGGCGTTAGTTCTCCAGTTCGTGCGTTTAAATCTGTTGGTGGACAACCGATAGTATTTGATCGCGTTAACGGAGCGTATATTTGGGATGTAGACGGAAACCAATACATCGACTATGTAGGTACTTGGGGACCAGCTATTTGTGGTCATGCCCATCCAGAAGTCATTTCCGCCCTACAAGCAGCTTTAGTAAAAGGTACTAGCTTTGGCGCTCCCTGTGTCCTAGAGAACGTTCTCGCAGAAATGGTCATAGATGCAGTTCCTAGTATCGAAATGGTGAGATTTGTCAACTCTGGAACTGAAGCTTGTATGGCCGTACTCCGGTTAATGCGAGCTTTCACCAAACGAGATAAAATTATCAAGTTTGAAGGTTGTTATCACGGTCACGCTGATATGTTCCTCGTTAAAGCTGGTTCTGGTGTAGCTACACTGGGTTTACCTGACTCCCCTGGCGTTCCCAAAGCCGCAACTAGGGATACATTAACAGCGCCTTACAATGATTTGGAAGCTGTCAAAGTCTTATTTGAGCAAAACCGCGACGAAATTGCCGGTGTAATTCTCGAACCTGTTGTTGGTAATGCTGGCTTTATTACTCCCGATGCTGGCTTTTTAGAAGGTTTACGGGAAATTACCCAGGAAAATGGAGCTTTATTAGTATTTGACGAAGTAATGACCGGCTTCCGTATTGCTTACGGTGGCGCTCAAGAGAAATTTGGCATCACTCCCGATTTAACCACAATGGGTAAAGTCATCGGTGGCGGCTTGCCCGTGGGAGCTTATGGTGGTCGCCGCGATATCATGTCAATGGTTGCTCCCGCAGGTCCTGTATATCAAGCTGGTACTCTTTCTGGTAATCCCCTAGCTATGACTGCTGGGATTAAAACACTGGAATTGCTACAAAAACCCGGTAGTTATGATTATCTAGAGCGGATAACCAAGAAACTGGCTGATGGTTTGCTAAAAATTGCTCAAGAAACCGGTCATGCTGCTTGTGGTGGCAATATTAGCGCCATGTTTGGCTTATTTTTCACCGCTGGTCCAGTGCATAACTATGAGGATGCTAAAAAGTCAGATACCGCAAAGTTTGGGCGGTTCCATCGCGGGATGTTAGAGCGTGGTATCTACTTAGCACCATCTCAATTTGAGGCTGGGTTCACTTCTTTAGCTCATACTGACGAAGATATTGAACAGACTTTAGCTGCTGTACGAGATGTGATGTCCAGTCTGTAACCAAAAAAGTACTAAGTGCGAAGTTTTGAGTAGCGTCGTTGTCCCTCTCAAAACTCCGCACTACTTAACAGCCTTAGATAATTCCCTAAGCTTCAGGACAGAGTAGTTTTTTGATAAGCTAGAATTTGAATAGAAATAATACTGAAATACTAATCATCTAATTATACAATTTAGAAGTATAAACAATAATTAGTTTTTTCAGTAATTTCACACAAAAAAAGTAGCTGTTCTGTCCGAATTTTAATGAGATAATAATGGAGAAAACGATTTTCATCCTGGGTATAGTTAATAGTGAACAATTACTGTAGCTGGAATTAACTTCACAATAACTTTAGAAACTCTTTAAGAGATTTCCAGCAGAAATGACCTGGCAAAATTCAAATTTGCTCTCAATAATGTAATCAGAGTCTCACTTTCTCCGTTATTTTTCGTGCAGCGAGTTAACAGTGCATGAGCTACTGCTTCAATCCTACCTGTTCCCATCCAAAAAATTTGGCATCTAGCCAAAGATGTCAGTCTTGTGGTGAGCCGCTACTTTTGCGCGATCGCTATCGAGTCATCAAACCTTTAGGTCAGGGGGGCTTCGGAGCAACCTTTGTAGCACTCGATCAAGCCTTACCAGGAGAGCCAAGTTGTGTAATCAAGCAACTACGTCCCTCAGGAACAGCCCCCCATATATTAAATATGGCGCGGGAATTGTTTGAGAGAGAAGCCAAAACCTTGGGTAAAATCGGCAATCATCCGCAAATACCACGGCTACTGGATTATTTTGAAGAGCAAAAGCAATTTTACTTGGTTCAGGAGTATGTCAGTGGTGCAACTCTCCAACAAGAAGTCAAAAAAACAGGACTCTATAGCGAAGTTGGAGTGAAGCAGTTCTTAAGCGAAATGCTGCCATTACTGCAATACATCCATGAGCTAAAGGTAATTCACCGTGATATCAAACCAGCTAACTTAATTCGTCGCGCTCAAGACGCAAGACTAGTACTCATTGATTTTGGTGCTGTCAAAAACCAAGTCGGCCAAGTGGCTGCGAATCAATCGGGACAGACAGCTTTAACGGCTTATGCCATTGGTACTCCTGGTTTTGCCCCTCCCGAACAAATGGCTATGCGTCCAGTTTATGCCAGCGATATCTATGCTTTAGGCGTAACTTGCATTTATCTACTGACTGCTAAAACTCCTAAAGATTTGCCATACAATCCCACAACAGGTGAAATGATGTGGGAGCAGCTTGTGGATCTGAGTGAGCATTTAACAAGCGTATTAAGAAAAATGTTAGATGTTTCAGTCCGCAATCGCTACCAGTCAGCCCCAGATGTACTCAGAGCGCTAGATATAGAACCATATTTAGACAGTTTAGCAAAGGGATTGCTCGTCAAATCTGATGTTAGTGTTAAAGAACGAATCAACAAACGCCCAGATAATTCCGGTGTTTTATCCAATAATCCCGGTACCAATAACGTAGCAGCAGCAATTCGTGCTAGACGAGCTAAGTCAGCAGAAACATCAGGATTGCCGGCTGGAAGCATCCAGCATAGGCAGTTAATATCCAAATCTCCAGATGTAACGGCTAGTAATAGCAATAGTTCTCAAGAAACGCGCAAATTAGATTCCCAAAGTTTGCTCACAGCTTATCTGAAGGGAAGACGAGATTTCGCTTCATACAACATCAGTTTATTAAACTTACAAGGTACCGATTTATCAGGAACTAATTTTCATCACGCTCAACTACAAAAAACTAACCTCCAAGGCACTAATCTCAACAATAGTGATTTTGGTAGAGCTAGTCTCATGTACGCAAATCTAAAAGATGCTAATTTGACCAAAGCTTACCTCAGTCATGCAGATTTAGAAGGGGCAGACCTGAGAGGGGCTGATCTCAGCTATGCTTATTTGAGTCAGGCTAATCTCCGGGGTGCTAATTTGTGCGGTGCTAATCTGACTGGTGCTAAGGTGACTGATGAACAACTAGCACTAGCCAAAACTAATTGGCTGACAGTGCGCCCCAATGGAAAACGAGGTTTTTTATGATCGCTATTCGGCACAATTCACAATCAAATGTGTCAAAGCATCAATCAAGCGATCGCTCTCCATAGGCATAATCTCCTTACCATGTAAAATTTGCTGCGTCATGGCAAAATGCGCTAAAGAACCAATCAAAATCCTCGCTGTTGCCTCTGGATCAGGTATCTTTAGTTCTGGATGTGATCCTAAATATTTACTGATAGTCTCAACTGCTGGTTTAGCAATGCAGCGCACAAAAACTTGAGCTAGTTCTGGAAAACGCACTGACTCACCAATTAGTACTCGCTCAAAAGCTAAATATTCTGGATCTGTTGTCATCTGCTCTAAGGCAGTTTTAGCCAATCCCCGCAAAACTATGTAGGGTTCTCCCACGAGGAGATGTTGTCCAAAAATCGACTGAAACCGTTTTCTGGCTAGTTGCTCTATCAGAGCGCTAAAAAGTCCGACTTTATCTTGAAAGTGGCTGTAAACTGTCGCTTTAGAAACTCCCGCCGCTTCAGCTACCCGATCCATACTAGTCGCTGCATAGCCATGTTTCAAAAACTCCTGCATCGCTCCTTGGAGAATTTTTTCTACTTTATCTGAATTTGATCGCTGTATCTCCCCAATTTTCGGGCGTGCCATTTTGTTAATATCCTTTTTGTCAACGATTCTCTATAAAGAAGAGGACTACACAGTTGACTAAACTAGTCCGTTTAGTTTACATTTTAAGACTAAACGGTTTAGTTTAAACATGACTTCAAACTTTTAATCTTCCCATCAAGACTGGTTCTTAGAGTTTTAAGTTACGGTACAACGGACAGAAAACTTTGAAGAAGACACGGTGAAAGAGGGACACGGGGACACGGAGACACGGAGACACGGTGAAAGAGGGACACGGGGACACGGAGACACGGAGACACGGTGAAAGAGGGACACGGGGACACGGAGACACGGAGACACGGTGAAAGAGGGACACGGGGACACGGAGACACGGAGACACGGTGAAAGAGGGACACGGGGACACGGGGACGCGGGGATAAGTCAAGAGTAAAGAGACACGGAGATATGGGAAAAGAGTTGACTCTCAGAAGACAATCTTTCTTTCTCACCGCGTCCTCTTCTACCGCGTCACCGCGTCTCCCCCTCACCGCGTCCTCTTCGGTCAGAGTGTTAAAAATCTACAGTTGAATTTGCTCATATTGCTTTCCTCTACATTTACAGCCGTGGACAGGATGGTTAGGACATCAATTGATAATGAAACTCTCACTACAAAAGGGTTTTACTCCTGACTCCTGACTTCTGACTCCTGACTCCTGACTTCTGACTCCTGACTCCTGACTTCTGACTCCTGACTCCTGACTTCTGACTCCTGACTCCTGACTTCTGACTCCTGACTCCTGACTTCTGACTCCTGACTCCTGACTTCTGACTCCTGACTCCTGACTTCTGACTCCTGACTCCTGACTTCTGACTCCTGACTCCTGACTTCTGACTCCTGACTCCTGACTTCTGACTCCTGACTCCTGACTTCTGACTCCTGACTCCTGACTTCTGACTCCTGACTCCTGACTTCTGACTCCTGACTCCTGACTTCTGACTCCTGACTCCTGACTTCTGACTCCTGACTCCTGACTTCTGACTCCTGACTCCTGACTTCTGACTCCTGACTCCTGACTTCTGACTCCTGACTCCTGACTTCTGACTCCTGACTCCTGACTCCTGACTCCTGACTCCTGACTCCTGACTCCTGACTCCTGCTATACATTTTCAACAAACGAATTTTGAATCGCTTCAAAGGTCTGCTATTGTGCAAAACCCCAAGCTACAAGGTTCATTATCTTCTCAGTCTATTATTTGGTTACTGATTACTATATCTACAATTGCATCATTAACTGTGATCAGCGCCAGTATTTTTACTGTTCTACGACTGCGGGAGACAGCCCAAAAAGCAATAGCACCCGTGGTGATCATGCCGGAAATAAAAACAGTTACAGCCCTAGGAAGAATTGAACCGCAAGGAAAAGTAATTAAACTTTCTGCTGCTGTATCTGGTGAGGGAAGTCGGGTAGAAAAGTTACTGGTGCAAGAAGGAGATAGTGTAAAAGCAGGTCAAGTAATAGCCATTTTAGAAAATCGCGATCGCTTGCAAGCAGCATTACAAGAAGCCCAAGAAGAAGTCAAAGTAGCCAAAGCTAACTTGTCCCGCATTCAAGCTGGTGCAAAAAATGGGGAAATTGACACCCAAAAAGCCATAATTGCTCGCATAGTAGCAGAACGCCAAGGTGATCTTGATACCCAAACAGCCACCATTGACCGCTTAGAAGCAGAATTAATCAATGCTCAAGCAGAAGACAAACGTTATCAGCAACTCTATACAGAAGGGGCAATTTCTGCCTCCCAACGGGACAGTAAACGTTTAACCGTAAAAACTGGCCAAAAAACTTTGCAAGCAGCACTTGCTTCTTTAAATCGTATCCAGTTAACTGGACAGCAACGACTGAAAGAAGCCACCGCAACTCTAGATCAAATTTCCGAAGTACGCCCAGTGGATTTGGTAGCAGCTAAAGCCGAAATTAGTCGTGCTGAAGCTACAGTAAAAAAGGCAACAGCTAATCTCCAACAAGCTTACGTGCAATCACCCCAAAATGGCCGAGTATTTGAAATCCATACCCGTCCAGGAGAATTAATCTCAAATGATGGAATTGTCGATATTGGACAAACTAACCAAATGTACGCAGTTGCCGAAGTCTACGAAAGCGATATTAGCAAAGTGCATTCAGGGCAACAAGTGCGGGTATTTGGTGATGTCCTACCTGTGGAATTACAGGGAACAGTTGAGCGGATAGGCTTGCAAGTACAGCGGCAAAATGCGATTAATACTGATCCCTCTACCAATATTGATAACAGAATTGTCAAAGTTCATATCCGACTAGATCCAACTTCCAGTCAGAAAGCCGCCAACTTAACCAATATGCAAGTCAAAGTAGTCATCGAAATTTAAAAAGTAATTTATGATTGGCATACTCCAACAACTGCGACGACGGACACCTCTGGGGTGGTTCCAACTAAGTCATGAAAAAAGTCGCTTGCTGGTAGCATTATCAGGTATTGCTTTTGCTGATGTGCTAATGTTCATGCAGCTTGGCTTTCAAACTGCACTGTATGACAGCAATACTAGACTGCATCGTAGCTTACAAGCCGACATTATTTTAACTAGTCCCCAAACTCGTAACCTGCAAAGTATGTCTACCTTTTCTCGAAGACGACTATACCAAGCAATGGATATACCAGGGGTTGAATCAGCAGAAGCAATGTATTTCAATGTCATCACCTGGAAGAATCCCCAAACTCGTAGAGAGACAGCAGTGTTAGCAATCGGCTTTAATCCCAATAAGCCAGCTTTTGATTTACCGGAAGTCAATCAACAATTACAGTCTATTAAACTGCCAGATACAGTTCTATTTGACCGAGGTGCAAGAGGAGATTATCAACAAGCGATCGCACAAATTGATCAAGGTAAAATGGTTACTACCGAAATCGACGGTCGGACAATCACTGTTAGTGGTTTATTTAAAATTGGTGCTTCCTTTGGAACTGATGGTAGTTTGATTACTAGCGATCAGAATTTATTGAGGCTAGTTCCCAACCGCCCAGCAAGTAGTGTTAGTCTCGGTTTAGTGAAGATAAAACCAGGCTACGACTCGCAAAAAGTAGCCGCAAACTTGAGACTTTACCTGAAAGATGATATCAGAGTGCTGACTCATGCGGAATTTATTGAATTTGAGAATAACTTTTGGCGAACTAACTCCCCTATCGGCTTTATTTTCAGCTTAGGTGTTTCCATGGGGTTTGTGGTTGGGGTGATTATTGTCTATCAAGTCCTTTTTACCGATGTTAATGCCCATTTGCGAGAATATGCGACTTTAAAAGCTATTGGTTATCCTAATTACTATTTATTAACTGTGATATTTGAAGAAGCGCTGATTTTGGCTCTATTGGGGTTTATGCCAGGGTTAGCAGTGTCCTTGGGGCTTTATCAATTGACCCGCAAAGCTACAAATTTACCCATGTATATGACCATACTTCGCGCCTTACAGGTGTTAGTATTGACGATTATTATGTGTACAATTTCCGGAGCGATCGCTACTCGCAAACTTCAAGCTGCTGACCCTGCGGATATGTTTTAAGAAACAGTACTGAGTATAGGAATTGAAGAAGACACGGGGACACGGGGACACGGGGACACGGGGTCAAGGGTAAAGAGACACGGAGATATGGGAAAAGAGTTGATTCTCAGAAGACAATCTTTCTTTCTCACCGCGTCACCGCGTCTCCCACTCTCCGAGTCCTCTTCGGACAACATCAAGCTGATTTTTTTGAGCAAGCGGCGGAAACAGTAGCGGGAATAAGTTAGTCTGTTGAGGAACAGCAGCAACAGATTTTTTCATAACTCTATGACTATAAAAGCTCACCCTATCAATCCGCAGAATTGGTTGCAGAGTGTTAGCATCACCAACCGCGCAAACAAGATTTTAATGGGAATAGTTGCGGCTGTCCCTATTGCTTTAGCATTACCCGCAGAGGCCTTACAAGTACAGGTAACACCCACCAATCCTCAATTGGGAGACACACTGTCAGTAGTAATTAATGTAGATAGTCAAGAAAATACTAGCAATCCCACGGTGACAGTTGGCGAGAAAAGATATCCAGCATTTGAAATTGCTCCTAATAAATACCGTTCTTTGATTCCCACAACTCCACTAGAGAAACCTGGAGTCAGAACATTAAAAGTGTTCGGGGATGGTCAGGAGAGAAACCTAGCTGTGCAAGTGCGCGATCGCAAATTTCCTATCCAACGAATTAATTTACCCCCTGGAAAAGCGGGAGTAAAAGCCACAGAACTTGAACTAAAACGCGTAGCTGCCTTCAAAGCCCTACAAACACCGCAAAAATACTGGAATGGTATCTTCCGCAAACCAAATGCTGGCAGGATGACGACAACCTATGGTGTACGTCGCTACTATAATGGTAAATTTGCCAATAATTACTACCATCGTGGTCTTGACTACGCTGGAGCAGCGGGTTCAGCCGTAATTGCCCCCGCTAATGGGCAAGTTGCATTGGTAGGTAAAGTAACCGAAGGGTTCCGAGTTCACGGTAACATAGTTGGCCTTGACCACGGTCAAGGAGTAACTAGCCTTTATATGCATCTTAGTCGCATTAATGTTAAAGAAGGCGATTTTGTGAAAGCCGGTCAAGTAATTGGCACAGTAGGTTCAACAGGTGCTTCTACTGGGCCACACCTGCACTGGGGTCTATATGTCAATGGACAATCTATTGACCCAAAACCCTGGCTGATCAAGGTGATTGATTAATAAGGACAGAGTAAATCAGTGATAACTGGCTGTGGTTACTACTTTACCTACCTGGCTTAAATTAAATGGTGAGAGTTATGAGTATTGAAAAAATTGTCGAACAAGCTCTCCAGGATGGTTATCTAACACCAGCTATGGAAGCAGAAGTGGGGCGAATCTGTGATAATGCGTCAGATCTCTCCATTGAAGAGTACATGGCACTGGATCGACTCATGGGTTCATTGTTGACTGGTGAGGTAATAGCAGTACCTCGCAAACAATTTATTAACGTGATGGAAGAGTTGGTACTGACGGAGGTAATCGCTAAAGTAGCAGAAATTGAAGCGACCTGTGAAAGCTCTCTAGATGTTGGGGACATCACTGCTTATGCTCTCAATCGTCTTCCACCCTTGTATGCTACTACAGAAGAAGGCGCAAACTACCAACGCAACCGCGCCAAAACAGAACTTGAGGAATTGATTTCTCAGCAAGTCGGCGAGGCGATTGATCGCTACTTAGATCAGCCTAAGTTCTTCCCAGAACGCCAAGCTTTAGGTAAAAATACTGGCAATGAAGTCCTGCGTCAAGTCAGTAGCTTACTCCAAGTCTACGCACATAATTTTGAACAGAAATCACAATCTTAGTCATTAGTCAGTAGTCAGTAGTCAGCGTTAAAATTAACAACTGACCACTGACCGAAGAGGACGCTCCAGAGTGGGAGACGCGGTAGAAGAGGACGCGGTGAGGGGGAGACGCGGTCTTCTGAGAGTCAACTCTTTTCCCATATCTCCGTGTCTCTTTACTCTTGACTTATCCCCGCGTCTCCGTGTCCCCGTGTCCCCGTGTCTTCTTCAAAATCGACTCAATCTGCCTGATCCTCACCACAAATATTTACGCCGGCCTACTTATTGCGCCACGCTGCACAATGGGATTTTTGCAAAGATGCAGGAATCATAACTAATCAACCGGACATGACTTCTAATCACGTACTGATACCAGTGTACCTATACTTACCTGGCTGTATAACAACCGCACGTCAGCATTACGCATCCTTAAGCAACCATGAGACACGGCCGCTCCCAACAGGTCAGTATTAGGCGTGCCATGAAAGCCAATTTCATTTCGTCCATCTGACCAAAAGCCAATCCATCTGTCTCCCAAAGGACTATTAGTACCGGCATCAAAGACTTCTCCAGTAATCGGGTGCCGCCAAATCGGATGGTGTTCCATATGCATGACTTGAAAGTCACCTGTGGGCGTTTCCCAACCCGCCTTTCCTATGGCAACAGGATAACTAGCGATAACTTGATCATAGCGATAAACATAGACACGGCGATCGCTTAAATCAACTACCACTTGCGTCTTACTAGTCCCCAATCCCTGAACAGATTTTGCTTGAGCCACACCCGGAAATAAAAAGCTCTTGGGGCGATTTTCAGCCTTCCGATTCTGTCCTTCAGGTTCTGGAACCACCAGTTTTGTGTTTTTTGGCGTATCCGCAGCACTAGTTACATATTTTTTGCCTGTTGTCAACTTAGTATGAGGCTTTGCAGCAACCGAATTTGGTGCAGATTCAGGGACAGCTGCCCCTAAAGCAGTTTCCCCAATCCCAATCCCTTCTGAACGGCTTTGATTAGAGTAGGTTGGGGGAGAAGAATTTTGCTTCAATGTAGTGGATGCAGACTGATTCAACTGCCCTGTCGTTTTCATAATGTGCCAATGGACAGCCAGAGACAAAATTGCTGTGCCAAAACATAGGAACATCACCATCCGCGCTACAGATTCATTTCTTGCCATTGCCATCGCCTATTGTTTATCCCTGACATATCTGGCTGACTGTACCAATTTGAGATTTGAGAAAAGCCGATTTGAGATTTTTTTAGCTGTGGCAGCCCTCGCAGTCATAACTATCATAGTTACAACTACGTAATAAATCCAAAATCTTCATAGCCAGCAGATTCATTTGTAGTCACAAGCCAAAAATCCAAAATCCAAAATCCAAAATTCAATGACTAATTGACTGCTTACTGCCAGCAATTAGCAAGAAATTGCTCAAAAATTATTAGTTTTCTCATTCATCTGCCAATACTTTCATAATTTATAGATGCTAGTTTTTGTCAAGCCCTTGTGGTCAGTTGTTAATCTGATTACCATCTTCCCTATTATGGGTACGTCTCCATAGGGTTTCCGATTAGCCTTGTTGATCTCCTCCTTACTGCCCTAGTCATCCTCCTTGTCTCCCTAGATAATACTGTTCGCTCATCTCCTAAAGAGTGTCTTTTCTTATATTTCTGTGTTCCGGTCATAAATCCGTCACCTGACTCAGGAACTTCTGACAAATTATCAGGTCTAATAGAAAGGGATAATTTAAACCCAGTACGATCTATGAGTCAGTCGATTACTGTATCCTGGTCAACTGTTGATGCAACTTATTCGGAAGCATCGGTGCCAGTTGACAAACTCTCAAATCACGATCTAATTTTGCGCTGTCAAGTAGGATTGCGTCCAGACCGTACTGCTTTTGCAGAACTATTACGCCGCTATCAGACTCAGGTCGATAGGGTTTTATATCATCTTGCTCCTGATTGGTCAGACCGAGCCGACTTGGCTCAAGAAGTTTGGATTCGTATTTATCGGAATATTAACCGATTACAAGAACCTGCTAAATTTCGCGGTTGGTTAAGCCGGATTGCCACTAACTTGTTTTACGACGAGTTGCGTAAACGCAAGCGGGTTGTTAGTCCCCTATCACTGGATGCTCCCCGCTCGTTAGAAGACGGAGAGATGGATTGGGAAATTGCTGGCGATACTCCAGGGCCTGAGGAAGAACTCACCACTAGAGAATTTTACGAACAACTGCGAGAAGCGATCGCTGATTTGCCAGAGGTGTTCCGTACTACTATTGTCCTCAGAGAAATTGAAGGGTTGGCATACGAAGAAATTGCCGAAATCACTGGAGTTTCTTTAGGAACTGTAAAGTCGAGAATAGCTAGAGCTAGATCCAGATTGCAAGCCCAGTTGCAAGTTTATCTAGATACCTAAATTTACAATACCTTTTCTCAGTTCAATGGCAGAATTTAAGAAATATTAAGAATTTCCGAAAAAAACCAATTTTATCTGCCATTTAGAGGCAAAATGCTTAAATTCTCAAACTCATCCGCTGTGTTTACCCGGACATGAATTGGTAAAAACGTTAAAATGAATACTGATTCTCAGTTTTATGACCGTTCCCACTCCCAACTTCCTCAGGATGTACCAGATGGAATGGCTAATCATACCAATGAATCAACGGGTGCTATGGATATAGAGAAGCGCGACAGCCTACGGCACAGCGAATCTGATCGCTTCGAGTTATTGAGTGCTTATCTCGATGGCGAGGTGACAGCAGTCGAACGCAGGCAAATAGAAGAATGGTTGGCAAATGATGCCTCCGTTAAATGCTTGTATGGGCGACTATTAAAGCTGAGGCAAGGCTTAAAAACTATACCAGTACCATGCCAACAATCCCCAGAAGCAACATTCCAGCAAGTATGGACACGCTTGCACCGCCGTTCTCAGGCAGCTTGGATGATTGGTGGTGCAGCTGTGGCTGCTTGTTTCATCGGCACAATATCCGGTTTATTGCCAGATACCGGATTGAAAATGCAACTGGCACAACAACAAATAAAACCAACTGTGGCAACCACACAACCAGCAGTTCCTGCTTCACCGCTGATGGTAGCCTTAAACAACCCAGTCATTGAAATTCCCAAAACAGCCGTAGCCTTCCCGAAAGCGCCAGTTAATCCAGCCCTAACTCAACCGGAAGACACCCAACAGGATATTAACTAATTTAAACCTTGTCAGGTGAACTCTTCCAACAGCCATCAACTAGGCAGATACCGCCTAGCTGATAAATTTTTTCTGGAGTCATGAGATAAACCCAAGCCGAACCCAAAGACAAGTTGGTTGGCTCAAAAGTCTTTATATATTGCCGATCATCAAGGTTTTCTGAGATTTGTCGAGTCGGCTGGTAATCTTCTAAATCATCCAATTCTGTTAAAACCGTTGAGTTAGCAAAAGAGAGTAAATAACCGTGAACTTTACCTCCCCCTGTGTCATCGCTGGATATCCTCCAGGTAAAGCATATAAGTAGGTTAACAGAAAAATTTAAAGGTAGAACAGATTTTGCTTGAGCCACACCCGGAAATAAAAAGCTCTTGGGGCGATTTTCAGCCTTCCGATTCTGTCCTTCAGGTTCTGGAACCACCAGTTTTGTGTTTTTTGGCGTATCCGCAGCACTAGTTACATATTTTTTGCCTGTTGTCAACTTAGTATGAGGCTTTGCAGCAACCGAATTTGGTGCAGATTCAGGGACAGCTGCCCCTAAAGCAGTTTCCCCAATCCCAATCCCTTCTGAACGGCTTTGATTAGAGTAGGTTGGGGGAGAAGAATTTTGCTTCAGCTCTCTTCCTGTTTCATCAAGGTTTTCTGAGATTTGTCGAGTCGGCTGGTAATCTTCTAAATCATCCAATTCTGTTAAAACCGTTGAGTTAGCAAAAGAGAGTAAATAACCGTGAACTTTACCTCCCCCTGTGTCATCGCTGGATATCCTCCAGGTAAAGCATATAAGTAGGTTAACAGAAAAATTTAAAGGTATGTGAAGAAAAGTAAAATCGCCCAAAGCTCTCTTCCTGTTCCCTGTTAAGAGTTCCCTGTTCCCTTACCCCAACGACAATTTTTAACGCCCACCTACTTAGTTTACCAGTTGCGATAGCTTGAGCGCTAAAGCTTCAGGTCTGCAAAGCGTCTTGTCAGTTCGCTCTTTTCGCTTCTACCACTTTTCCCGCACAGTATTTTTGATAATTAGCTTCGCCTGGTTTGAGAGTACCGTAAACAAAAACCCGTAATTCTTCAGAAAATTTTATATTTGATTTATTGATCATAGTTTTGAACAAGGGGCTTTATAAAATAAAAAAAACGCAGATAACCGCAAATAAGCGCAGATGAGAAAATCATTGTTATTTTCCTCTCCTAATGTCTGTACCTAGCATCTACAATAGGTCAACAGATAATCAAGAAAAGAGTTAATTAGGAGAAATTTTAGTGGAGTCCCCCCAAAAAACATTATACCAACCAGCCGCAATTGAGGAAAAATGGCAAAAAATATGGTTAGAACTTAGCTTAGACAAAACACCTCAAAATCAAAACAAGCCAAAATTTTACGCGCTTTCCATGTTCCCTTACCCATCCGGTAGCTTGCACATGGGTCACGTCCGTAATTATACAATTACAGATGTAATTGCCCGTCTCAAACGGATGCAAGGGTATAGAGTATTACATCCAATGGGTTGGGATGCTTTTGGACTACCCGCAGAAAACGCCGCCATTGATAGAGGTGTACCCCCTGCTAAATGGACATATCAAAATATCGACCAGATGCGGCAACAATTACAACGTCTGGGTTTATCCTTAGATTGGGAAACTGAACTTGCTACCTGTTCCCCTGATTATTACAAATGGACACAGTGGATTTTTCTGCAATTTTTACAAGCTGGTTTAGCATATCAAAGAGAAGCCGCAGTTAATTGGGACCCCATTGACCAAACTGTATTAGCAAATGAACAAGTTGATAATGAAGGACGTTCTTGGCGAAGTGGAGCAATAGTTGAACGTAAATTACTACGTCAATGGTTTTTCAAGATTACCGACTACGCCGAAGAATTATTAAACGACTTAGATAAACTCACAGGTTGGCCGGAACGGGTAAAATTAATGCAAGCTAACTGGATTGGAAAATCCACAGGTGCATATTTAGAATTTCCTATTGTTGGTGCAGAAGAAAAAATCGGTGTTTATACCACCCGTCCCGACACCGTTTATGGTGTGAGTTACGTCGTATTAGCCCCAGAACACCCCTTAACTCAAGTTGTCACCACTTCCGAACAAAAAGCGGCGGTAGAAGCCTTTATCAAAGAAGTCAGCAACCAAAGCGAGTTAGAACGAACTGCGGAAGATAAACCAAAGCGCGGTATTCCTACAGGTGGTCAAGTTATTAACCCCTTCACCGGCGAAGAAGTACCGATTTGGATAGCTGATTATGTTCTCTATGAATATGGTACAGGTGCGGTGATGGGTGTACCGGCACATGATGTCCGAGATTTCAAGTTTGCAAAAGAACAAAATTTAGCAATTAAAGTTGTAATTGTCCCGGAAATTGGTGCAGAAGAAACTTTAAAATCAGCATATACAGAAACGGGAATTTTAGTTAATTCCGGTGACTTTAATGGCATGAATTCTGTAGATGCGAAAAAAGCAATTATCGAATTTGCAGAAAAGCAAAGTTTTGGTAAATTACGGATACAATATCGCCTTAGAGATTGGTTGATTTCTCGACAACGTTATTGGGGCGCACCTATCCCTGTTATTCATTGTCCTGAATGTGGAATTGTGCCTGTACCTGACAAAGATTTACCTGTACAATTACCGGAAGATATCGAATTAAGTGGACGTGGTGGTTCACCTTTAGCACAGTTGGAAAGTTGGGTAAATGTGCCTTGTCCAACTTGCGGTACTCCTGCAAAACGGGAAACCGACACAATGGATACTTTTATTGATTCTTCTTGGTATTTCTTGCGTTATCCAGATGCGAAGAATGAAGAAAAGATTTTTGATTCCCACAAAGTAAATAATTGGATGCCTGTAGATCAATATGTGGGGGGAATTGAACACGCAATTTTACATTTATTGTATTCGCGTTTCTTTACAAAAGTATTGAGAGATAGAGGTTTATTTAACTTTGATGAACCATTTCAACGCCTATTAACTCAGGGAATGGTTCAGGGTTTAACTTACATGAACCCAAATAAAGGTGGTAAGGATAAATGGATTCCTTCTAATTTAGTTGATGCTAATAATCCTGTAGATCCACAAACTGGAGAACCTTTACAACGTCTTTATGCTACCATGTCCAAATCAAAAGGAAATGGTGTTGCACCGGAAGATGTGATTAATAAATATGGCATTGATACGGCGCGAATGTTCATTTTATTTAAAGCACCTCCTGAAAAAGATTTGGAATGGGATGAGGCTGATGTTGAGGGACAATTCCGCTTTTTAAATCGCGTTTGGCGATTGGTAACAGATTATGCTGCTGCGGGAGTTTGTAAGCAAAAAGCGGAATTGGATAAGTTAAATAAAGCGGAAAAAGATTTAAGGAGAGCGATTCATATTGCAATTCAAGCAATTACGGAAGATGTGGAAGATGAATATCAATTCAATACTGCAATTTCGGAATTGATGAAGTTAAGTAATGCTTTGACTGATGCTAAATGTAATAATTCACCAATTTACGCGGAAGGGATTCAAACTTTGGTGATTTTGTTAGCGCCTTTTGCACCGCATATTGGTGATGAATTGTGGCAATTGTTGGGGAATAAAAATTCTGTGCATACCCAAACTTGGCCAAGTTTTGATCCTGCGGCGTTGATAGCTGATGAGATTACTTTAGTAATTCAAATTATGGGTAAAACTCGCGGTTCTATTCAAGTTCCTTCCCAAGCCGATAAAGCGGAGTTGGAAAAATATGCGCGTGAGTCGGAGGTGGCACAGCGTTATATTGAAGGGAAGGAAATTAAGAAGGTAATTGTTGTTCCTGGTAAGTTGGTGAATTTCGTTTTGGGTTAGTTTTTTTCTCACGCAGAGACGCAGAGGTGCAGAGAGTAAGATGTAGGGTGGGTTAGCGAAAGTGTAACCCACCTATTATTTTTTGACTTACGCAAAAGTTATGGAATAACGAACCACAGAGACGAGAGCGATTAATGCAGTCACCTCACCACTGCTATCACCATAATTTAAAAACTGTTTGAGTCCGAAAATACGTATACATACATGAATTGTTAGACCAACTAATATAATTGCTTGGTTCGCGTAAATATTCCGCGAATTAGCTGGTTCTTCTCTCTCCCCCGAAAAAAATCGCTCTCGTGTCCGTAAATTTTGGTTTTTCTTGACAACCAATACCCATAACCAATAATCCATGCCAATATAAATAAACTAATATCTCTAAATTCTCGCCAAAGGTATAGAGAAAAAGAATCATCACAATACTCAAGCCTACTTTGGCAGTTTCTCTTCTACTGTCCGTTGATTTAATTAACAAATCAAAAAAACTGAACCCCAAGGGAATAGCTAGAGCCATAAACCCAACAATTCCCTTGACAAACAATAAACCAGCCCAGCTATGATGTGAACCAATGGGCATATACTCAACAAGATGTGGTCCTTCTTCAACTACACCATGTCCCCAAATTGGAGCTTCGGTTTTCCAGCGATAGACAGCAATTTCTTTTAACGCCATGCGTACTCTTGTTGATCCGGCTCTTGCGGCCTTGAAACCTTCCCAAAAATTATTAAAGGCCACAATGATTGATGGGGCAAAAATACCAGCAAGGAAATTAACAAACCCCATTCCGATGAGCATTCGTGGTCGAGTCAAGCTAGATAAGACATTTGTCAGCAAGGGGATAATCACAATGCAAACCTGAGCCATACGGGATTTACAAACAAAACACATGACAACTGATCCTGCTAGTCCTAACCTGCGCCATTTTTTATTTTTTTCTTGCAAGGCCAGCATAAAGTTAACATTGCCCACAAAACCTAATGCTGGACCCCAAGGGGTAAATAGCCGCCAACGCAAGTCACCTGTGCTGCCATCAATTTCATAGAGAGGCACATCAAAAAATTCATTACCTGGTCCCCCTACGGCTTTGAGTGGTGAGACATAGAGAACTTGGGGTAGGTGCAAAGAGGGTGCTAACAGTAAAAAAGGGATAATTAACAGGGTATGCAAACCCACAATACATACGGCTCGATATATTATCTGGGGACGGATTTTTAAACATCCTGCTAAGGGATACAGAGCCAATGCAGCCCAACCTTTAGCCCAGCCAATGGAGGATTTAATGATTAGACCTGTTGGTAAATTGTAGTCGAGATGTCCCGCTATCAATGCCACTTCCATCATCAGCATTCCTGCAATCCAAATCCACAAAGATAAGGAGATGGTAATTTTTTCGTCTTCTGGGGTGTCTTCAGTTTGCGCCAGAATTTTGATTAGTAAAAACAGTAGTAGTATCCAACCCAAGACAGCGCCGACAACGTATAGCCCCCCAAAAACCCAGATAGAATAAGTGTTAGCGATCGCCCACCAGACAACTTTTTCTGGTATATTTTCCGGCTTGATATCATCTTCGTTGGTCTGCTTCACCATCTCTTTCCTTTAAAAACTGCTGATAGCGCCGCGTGGCAAAGCCATACTCTTGCATCATGATATCCACTTAGATAACTTGTCTATCCAGGGTTTACGAATCCACAACAAAGAAAGACCAAGGGTGGAAAACAGAGAACCAGCCGCAGCCCCAACAAGAACAAAGTTCTTCTTGGGAGTAGTGGGTTCATCTGGTAAACTAGGCTCCATCGCCATTTGAATTAAAGGATAGGTAGAAAATACGTCTCCTTGTCCTAAATCTAGTTTGGTGAGGGTAGAGGCAAAGGTCGCTTCCGCAATTTGTTGATCTCGTTTCAAGTTTTCTAAGATTGATTGTTTTTGAGAAAGACTATCTAGACGCTTTTCCAGTTGAGCGATCGCTGAGTCTAATCCTTTGACTTGGGCTTGGAGTCCCTGTTGATCTGATTGATAAGACACCAAACTCTGAAATAATGTATCCCGCCCAGATCCGTTCACAGCCAGGGCTAAACGATTGACTGTAGCAGGAGTTAAAGGCTTTCCTGAGAGGTATTCACCACGCTCAAGTAAGGCTTCCCAAGCGGCTTCTTGGCGTTTGCTTTCTTTCACTACTTGGGGATGGTTAACACCAAATTTAGTAATTAACACTTCCAAAGAAGTTGTCGCTTCACTATAGTCCTTGAGGTTTTGTTGAAAGATTTGGTCTACATGGAGAAGAAAAGCTGTTGCAGCTTCGGTTGGAGAAATTCCTAGATCCTCAGATAACTGCTGCATTCGTTTGTCAGTCATCTGCTCTTGGGCATTAGTTTCTGCTCGCAGCCTTCGCAACTGCTCAATATTGGTAGATAAATTGCCTAATTGATCAGGAAAACTCAGTCCAGAACGTATTTTGTATTCCGAGAGCTTTTTTTGCGCCTCCTCTAGTTTACGCTGGGCTGAAAGGAGAATTTGCTGGGAAGGTTTTCCTCTTTGACTAATTTCTCCACTTCGTAAAACATTGATGTGGCTGACTATTGCTTGATAGAGAGCCAATGATTTATCCCTTGCTTCTTCTGGACTTTTGCCAGTGACTTCAAACAACATGATCGTTGTGTTGTTTAACAGTTTAATCCGGGGCTTGCCAAATTTCTCAACCGGTATCTTGGCGATCGCGGCGGCGGCGTTTAAAACACTATCACTTGTAAAAATATACTCCAAATTAGCTCTCGGATCATAAGTAGAACTCCCCAAAGCAGAGCCAGTAGAAGAAGATGCTTGACCAATACCCGGCAGGTTGACGCTCACTCCTAAACTACCACTACTGAGGATTAAACCCCATTCGCTGGTGTAAGTAGGTTTGGTAACTTGCAAATAATGGAGCGATGACCCCCAAATCAAAGTGTTACCCAAGGCACTGAGGATAAGGTAGCGCAGCCAACGGCCTTTAAGCAAACTCCCCAGATGTTCCATCTTGAAAATTAATAGCCGCTGTGTCATTTAAACAAATCTCGCAAAATGGGAATAGGGGATAGGATGGTTTGGATAATATCCCGAAATTGAACAACTTTTGAGTCATAGCAAGCGACAATATCATTAGCCTGGAGAAACGGGTTGTTAGCATCGCTGGTGGAATTTGTCAGTAAATCGTTGACATGACGCTGTAAATACTTAGTTTTTCCAGTCAACTGCTCAGTAGTTACCAGGATGGCTTTGCGTTCGGCATTAGTACCCCTTGTTCCCCCAGCACAGTTGGCTGCTGTCACCGCATGGGAAAAGCGAGAACCATAAGGAAATGATGTGGCATCACGTCCAATCCCAGAAACAGCATTACCTGTAGCTGGTACGGTGAGATTGGAAAGGAATACTTTCACCCCAGTTGGGGTAATTTGCGAAGGACGCACAAGTTCATTGTGCATTTTTCCTGAATCTGGAACGATGATGCGATCGCCTGCAATTAACGCTACATCTGCAAAAGGTTCACCGGTCAAAACCCCAGATAAGTCAACAATGCGGGTTTCTCCGTTACGAATCAATCGAATGTTTTTGATATCAGCAGTAGGTTTAACACCACCAGCATCACGGATAGCAGTTGCCAAATAACGGTTCGGTGGATATTGTCCGGCCACTGGCACAGGAGGCTGTGTTCTCTCACCTGGGGAAGATTCATTGATAAATACCCTTCCTGGTAAAAAGGTCGCCCCACTGACAAACACCTCTACAGGTCCCCACTGCAATACTTTGAGACTCACCTGGAGGAAGGAGCGTTGGAAAAAAGCCCCATCAATCAACACTGTAGTCAAATTCTCCTCAACTTGCTCTGGTTCTAAACCCACAACAGGCAATGGCGTGAGATAGGGAATCTCTAAATTGCCTTCTAAGTTAACTTCAAAAATTCCACTAAATTCTGCTCCTTCAGGGATACTCACTTTGACGCGATCGCCCGGAGATAGGGGCAATGCCAAACTAGGTGTCGTTAAGGTTAAGGTTGCAACTATGGTATTAAAAATTAAACGTTTAAGCATCGCTAGGAAAATACGTAAGTAGCTACTTCGGAAATTAATGAGAATAAAAGACTAAAAGTAGTAGTATTTCCAACTAGAAATTTAGTTGAATTTGTCCCTAATAACTAATATTTATTTGACTGTATAACTGGAAATCAAAAATACCATTTCTACCAATTTAACTAACTATCCAGGCAACGTAAGGCGTAATTTTACGTAATTTCCGCTGTCAATTACTGATATGAATCAGGGTAATTAGTGAGATGGAATCATTCAATTATTTAGTAGCCAGTCCTAAAAAAATTATACAAATTTTATTTGACAATTCCGACAAATTCAGTATATAAAAATAATACAGGTTTTTTAAAAGAATGCATCTCTCCTCAGTAACGGTGTTAGCCATCTCAGGAAATGCTGGGCATCTACTAATAAAAAGGCATCACAGCAATCACAGCAACCCAGTGGCTTTTCGGGGCGAAAGTCGGTCTAAACGGGTTTTAAATACCTATTGATTTTATGTTGGGTTGCTCAATAATTCCTTGATGTGACAAGCCTCTGGATTTATCCGTGGGGTCAAACCAAAATCCAAAATCCTGTTAGCGGATGACATAAAGAAACCTAAATAATCAAATCTCTTGTTGGGTGGCGTTATTGCTTAACCCAAACTACTATTATCCGGGCATCTACCAGTCAATTAATTCTGAGAATCACCATTATGGGACTCACTATTGGTCTGGTAAACACGTATTCAACTCTAAATATTGGTGATGCAGCCATTTATAGCGCCTTAACTGCTCTAGCATCTGAGGCTGAAGTTGTGGCTCAATTCCAAGATTCAAAACCGGATTACATTCCCTGTTTGCAAATTGTGCCGCAGATTAGGCATTGTGATGCCTATATTAGTGTCGGTGGCGATATTTTTAATAATGCCCGTGAAGGTTTAATTACCAAAGCGTTCATCAGGAATTTGTTGGAATTAAGGCGATCGCCCAAGCATACTTTTGTATTTGGTCAATCAATTCCCCGCTCATGTCACAGTTTGAGTTTTCAAGCCTTGACCTTATGCTTGCGTCGGTTGGCTGCTGTTTGCGTGCGAGATGTGGAAAGCCATCAACGTTTAACTGCATCTGGCATCCCAGCAATTTTATCTTTTGATGCAGCATTTACTTTATCAGTAAGTGAGCAAGCCAAAGACCTAGCAGAACAACTGTTAAAAACACTGGAAATTCAACCAGAATCAGCAGCTTTAATTTCTCTGCGTACCTTTGATTCCATGTATCGCCATGATAATGAGCAGTTTCAAAGGCAACTGGTATCTTTAAGTCGGCAATTCTGCCAACAGGGATATCAACCTGTATTGCTGATTCAGTCTCAAGCTTACGGCGCTGATAATGACTTGGCTATGGCAAGGGAAATAGTCCAACAAGTACCGAAGCTGAAAATTTTTAATCCCTTTGATTTTACGCATCAACTACCTACCTGGGAATTGGTAATGGGTGCATTAGCTATTTGTCGTCTGATTGTAGCAATTAGATATCATACATCAGTTTTAGCCTTGGCCAGTGGTCGAGTTCCCTTTAACTTGTACTACTCAAATAAAGGTAAAGATTTAACAAAACGTTTACAAATTCCTGGTTGCAGCTTGGAAGAATTTAACCCAGATATTCATCTTGATGCGATCGCTGCTACCTCTGCTATTAACTTTGACCATGAAACCATTCGTCAACAGGTCAAAGAAGATTTTCAAAAATGTTATAGCCGAATATTACCATGATAAAACCAAAAATTTGCCATTTTGTAGGCGGTAAAGGCATGGGTTGGACTGGTGGCATTAAAGCCACATTAAAAAGTTTAGAAATGTCCTGGCTGTCCGAAAAATTTGAGTTTATTACTGAGCCTTTATCAGCAGCATCTTCTGTGATCTCAAAACAACACCCTGACGTGATTGTAGTTCATGCTGCCTCCTCCTGGCGGGGGTTATTTCCGCTGTGGAAACTACGACGTTCAGCCAAGTTAATTATTAATGAACATCACTACAGTGCAGGTTTTGAAGCCTTTAATGTGCCGTCAGTGAATCGGTTTCATGGAATGTTAAAACTGGCTTATGGGATGTGCGATCGCTTAGTTACTGTTTCCCAAGGACAGCAAAATTGGATCATCAAAAACCAATTAGCACCTGCTGACAAAATTAGTGTAATTCCATTCTCCAGGTTGATTTATCCCTTTTTCAATATTCCCCCCAAACCGAGATTGTCAAATCAACCTTTCATATTAGGTGCTTATGGGCGATTTTCTTACCAAAAAGGCTTTGATATCCTAATTGATGCAGTCAAACAAATTCCCGATGCCAGAATTCAATTAAAAATTGGTGGTGGAGGACAAGACGAAGGCAAATTAAAACAACTAGCTGCTAACTGTCCCAAAATTGAATTTGTGGGACGTATTGATGATGTCCCTGCTTTTTTAAGTCAGTGCGATGCTGTGGTTATTCCCTCCCGTTGGGAACCTTGGGGTAATGTTTGTTTAGAAGCTAGGGCTGCTGGTAAACCAATTATTGCTTCAGCAGTGGATGGTTTGAGCGAACAAATTCAAGATTTTGGCCTACTTATTCCCCCAGAAAATTCTGTAGCACTAGCTAAAGCAATTCAGGAATTAGTCAATTTACCTGCGGACAAATTAGCACAAACAGGAGAACAAGGAAAAGCTTCCGCAATCAATTCTTGGCACAATTATTTATCTAATTGGGAAGGGTTGCTGGAGGAATTGACATGAAAACAATAGCCCAAACTTTATCCTCCTTCAAAAAAGACCGCTTTATCCGCAACATTGGTTGGATGGGGGCTTCTGAATTAGTAATTAGGGTATTTCGTCTTATTACCACAGTCATTCTTGCTCGTTTTCTCAGTGCAGAAGATTATGGTTTAGCTGCCATTGTGTTGATGACTTTTGAATTTATTCGTGTGTTCACCCGCAACGGTATTGCTGACAAAATCGTGCAAGCAGAAGCGGAAGAAGTGGAAGAGTTATGTCGCACTGCTTATGGTTTGAATTGGGTAATTGCCTTAGTTTTATTTGTAGGTCAATGTTTAGCATCATTAGCGATCGCACAATTCTATAATAATTCCCATCTGATTCTCCCTATTTGTCTCATTGCCATTACGTATCTAATTTATCCTCTGGCAATGGTACAAACAGCCTTAATTAGAAGAGAAAACCGCTTAAATATTCTCGCCCTAATTAGTTCAGTCCAAGTATCTACAGATAATGTACTGACGGCAATTTTTGCCCTCTCTGGTATGGGAATGTGGGCAATTGTGTTACCGAAGTTTTTAGTCGCACCGATTTGGATTATTCTCACCTTTAAATATCATCCTTGGCGGATGACCAAATCTTTCACATTCGATAAATGGCAACAAATTACATCCTTTGCCAGTCGGGTACTTGGCATTGAACTACTAACAATATTTAGAGAAAATATTGATTATCTTTTAATTGGTAGATTTGTAGGTGTGGAAGCTTTAGGAATTTATTATTTTGCTTTTAATGCTGGATTAGGAATTAGTTTAAGTGTTATCAATGCTATCCGAGTCTCCCTATTTTCTGACCTATGTGATCTCAAATCTCAAACAGAGTTATTTACCCAACGTTATACCCAAAGTCTCCGCAAAATCGCTGTGATGATTGTACCTTTAGTGGTCTTACAATCCAGTTTAGCCCCTATTTATGTTCCCCTCGTATTTGGGTCTAAATGGGTAGAAAGAGGCGCAGTACCGATTTTAATCCTAATTTGTATTTCGGCTTTATCCCGTCCCTTTGCAGATGCAGCTTCTTTAATGTTCCGCGCCTTTGGTCAACCAGAAATTGAATTGCGTTGGAATCTCTTGTTTACTGCTTGTTTAGCTACTGCTATTTGTGTCGGTACAAGCTGGGGAATTTTGGGTGCTGCGGTGGCTGTGATATTAACACACCTGACTTTGCAGCCAATATATACATTATGGGCAACTTTGCAAAAATTACCTAAATTCTTGCAGGAGGTAAATCCATGACAAATATTAAACCAATGGTGTCAGTAATTATCCCTGCTTACAATGCTGCTCAGTTTCTACCAGCAGCGATCGCATCTGTTCAAGAGCAAACTTTCTCTGATTGGGAATTATTAATAATAAATGATGGATCTACGGATGACACAGTTGCAGTTGTCAGGCAATATCAAGAAACAGATAATTGTATTCATTTAATTCATCAACTAAATCGGGGAGTTTCTACGGCTCGTAATTTAGGAATTGAAAAAAGTAAAGGTCAAATTATTGCTTTTCTTGATGCTGATGATCAATGGCTTCCTGATAAACTGCAACAACACCTGCAACATTTTCAGTCTAACTCCCGCTTAGGAGTTAGTTTTGCTCAGGTGGAAATATTAACTCAAACAGGTGAACCAACTGGACAAGTTTCTAGTTCCCGTTTAACTGATTTAAAACCTAAATATTTACTTTCAGAAAATCCCACTACTACTACTTCTAATTGGGTAGTTCGTAAGGAAGTATTTTCTCAAGTGGGAGGCTTTTCTCCTGATATGAGTTATTCGGAAGATTTGGAATGGTTACTGCGGGTAATTTGTACTGGTGATTGGGAAATTGCGGGGATAAACCAGGTGTTAACTCGTTATCGTACCAGTTCTGCTGGACTGTCATCGAATTTGTATCGGATGGAAACGGGTTGGAATCAACTGGTGGAAAAGGCGAAAGTTTATGCTCCACAATTGGTTGAAAATCATTTTGCTTTGGCTCAAGCTCTGCATTTACGTTATCTGGCTCGACGGGCTTTTCGGTTGAAGTTACCGGCTGCGGTGGGGGTGGATTTTATGAGTCGTGCTTTGGTTTCTGATTGGCGTTTGTTGTTTCATCAGCCGCGACGGAGTTTATTGACTTTGGTTGCTGTGTTTGGCTCTTTGGTGATGGAAAAGATTTTTTTTTCACGCAGAGACGCAAAGAAAGAAATTAATTAAAAACTAAAAAACTCCTGTCTCTTCTCTTTTTCCTACTGTCACCTGTCACCTGTTCCCTGTCACTTAATTAATATCATGCCTAAAATATCTGTGATTATTCCTGTTTATAATTCTGAGAAAACGGTTGCTGAAACGCTGGATTCGGTTCTGGCTCAAACTTACGGCGATTTGGAAGTTATTATTGTTGATGATGGTTCGACTGATAAAAGTATTGAAATTTGTCGGCAGTTTAATGATGAGCGAATTAAGATTGTTCATCAGCAAAATCGCGGTTTGGCTGGGGCGAGAAATACAGGGATTCGTCACGCGCAAGGGGAGTTTTTAGGTTTTGTTGATAGTGATGAGATCGCCAAAAGTTGCGGTGACTTTATTAAATCAAGCTTTAGCTACACATTGGCAAATTCTTTTTGAAGAACCTCGTCGCACTTTGATTTCTTTAATGGCTGCTTATCTCTTATGGATTTTACCAAAATCTCTATACCAATGGTTGGAAACATTAATTATGCAAATTACAGGAGCAACTCAGCAACAACGTATTCAAAAGGAACAAATGAGTTAGAAATCAACTCTTTTAAATTACCAATTACCAATTACCAATTACCAATTATGACAGTTTTATTAGTTTGTTCTTCTGGTGGACATTTTAAAGCTCTGCAACAATTACGTCCTTTTTGGGAAAATCAAGAGCGAGTTTGGGTGACTTTTCGCACTAAAACTACAGAAGCAGAATTAACTGGAGAACAGGTGCATTGGGCTTACAGTCCTACTAATCGGAATCTTCCAAATTTGTTCAGAAATCTGCTTTTATCTTGGCAATTAATTACAAAAATTCGACCAGATGTAATTATCTCTACTGGTGCTGGTGTGGCTGTCCCTTTTTTGATTTTGGGCAAATTATTGGGGAGCAAAACTGTATTTATTGAATCGGTAACGCGGGTGAATACTTTAAGTTTATCGGCGAAATTAGTTTTACCTTTTCTCAGTGTTTTATATGTGCAGTGGCCGCAATTACAAGCCCGTTATCCTCAAGCTGAACTTGTGATTCCCCAGGAGGTTTTAAGTTGTTAAAACAACTAAGAAAAAAGTAGGTTGGGTTAAGCGACAGCGCAACCCAACAAAAGCATTAATAATGTTGGGTTTCCTTACGTCAACCCAACCTACAAAATTTCTTTATTCCCTATTCCCTCTTTAATTTATGATTTTAGTCACTGTTGGTACAGAACAATATCCTTTCAATCGTCTGATGCAATGGGTTGAGGTGTTGTTACAGTCGGAAATGATTCAAGAAGAAGTGGTTGTTCAGTACGGTAACTCCACTATTTTACCTGCTGGTGCAAAGGTTTACCGTTTTCTCAAGGAAGAAAAGTTTCAAGATTTGATTAATGAAGCGCGAATTGTGATTGCTCATTGTGGTGAAGGAACTTTACTGCTTTTGGATTCTTTGGATAAGCCTTATATTTTGGTTTCGCGCAGTCAAGAGTTTAAAGAACACGTTGATGATCATCAGGTAGAACTTGGTTTAGCACTATCGCAAATTAATGTTCCTGTTGCTTGGTGTCCGGGAGATTTGGTGCGGTTTATAGATGCTCCTAGAAAGGTTTCTGTTGCTGATGTTTCTCATGCTAGTGCGATCGCTCTTTGTCAGAGTTTACAATCTCGTTTTGGTCAAAATCTTAACTAATTTTAAGTAGGTAAAAATCATGGCTACTCATACCAATACAACAATATCGTTAGTGACTTCTCGTTTTAATAATACTCTTTTAGTCCAGTTATCACCGCGATTAACTGTGATAGAAGCTGTATCTTTTCGGGAATCTTTTAAACAATGGATTGAAGATACTACTGTTACTAAAATCATTTTGGATTTTGGACAAACTACAATTATTGATAGTAGTGGGATTGGTTCACTCATTACTAATATCAAATCAGCAAAAGCCAAAAATATTCAATTAACTGTTTGGAGTCTTAATCCCCAAGTTAAATTGGCTTTTGTCATGGTCGGTTTGGATAAAATATTGAGTATTGAAGCCGATACTGAGGCAATTATCCCTACTGTCAGTCGTAAATCTCAACAGCGTCCACCTTTAACTCATGCTTCGGTGCGATCGCCTATTAAACGGACAATTGACATTGTAGGGGCAATTGTGGGCTTGGGTGTGACTGCTGTGCTGTTTGTTCCGATTGCGATCGCAATTAAACTTGATAGTCCTGGACCTATACTATTTAGTCAAACTCGTTGTGGTTGGATGGGAAGACGATTTAAAATTTGGAAGTTTCGGTCAATGGTGACTAATGCTGAAGCTCTCAAATCTACTATTAAAAATCAAGCTTCTGGCGCTTTTTTCAAAAATGATCATGACCCCCGCATTACCCGTGTTGGTCGCTTTCTTCGCAAAACTAGTTTAGATGAATTTCCCCAATTTTGGAATATCCTCAAAGGAGATATGAGTTTAATTGGCACTCGTCCACCCACTCCTGATGAGTTAGAACAATATGAAATCTTTAATTGGCAAAGGTTGGATGTCAGACCAGGATTAAGTGGTGAATGGCAGGTCAATGGGCGCTCAAAAATTCGCAACTTTGAAGATGTAATTAAGCTCGATTTGCGCTATCAAGAAAATTGGAGTCTTGGTTATGATTTTCAACTTATGTTAAAAACATTTGTTGTGGTTTTTAACAAGGATTCCGGGGCTGTATAAGAAATTTTTTTAATTTAAAACAGCTTACCTTTTTACTAAATTTTCATGGACACAAATTTATTACTCCATAATTATAAGCTGCAAGTTGTTAGCGATATTGACGCAATGGCAACCGTTGTAGAATGGTTCGATCAATTTAATAATAACCAGATTACTTATCAAATCTGGTTACAAGGACAAACTGGTTTATTAGAGGGCTTTACAAATGTGGTGCGTCACGCCCATATCCACCTTAGTCCTGAAACTCCTGTTGATTTAGAAGTACAAATTTGTTCTGAATATTTCCAAATCTGCATTTGGGATCAAGGTGATATTTTTGATTTAGAGGCGGCCATGGAACGTTTTGATCAAGAAACTAGCCAAAGCCAATTTGATCCTTTAGAACATGAATATCAATGGGGTTGTATCTTCTTCCTCAAACTCAGAAAAGACTATGGTTGGATAATTAGTTATACTCGTGAATTAGAAAATAGAAACTGCTTATTAATCAAAAAGCAATTAGCTATTTCCTAATACTACATTCGTGCAATATGATTGTTTAACTTTCTTAAACTTTTCAATTAATAAACCCACATTTCGAGATGTCTATTTCAGGTAAATTCATGGATTCACAATTTAAAGTCATTCAGCCACAAGGTATTTTGAATAGCAAAAATGGTAATGAACTAAAGGAAGTCGTAGATCAATTTATAAAATCAGATATCAAAACAATTCTGATTGATTTTCAAGAAGTTACAGTTATGGATAGTTCTGGTTTTAGTGCCTTGCTAATAATACTCAAAGCAGTTAAAAAAAATAATTGTAGATTGGTACTTTGTTCTATAAATGAGCAAATAAAAATGATCTTTGATATGACTAACACAAATCAATTTTTTGAGGTGTTACCGGATCAGGCATCATTCGTATCTGCTTAACTCGGATTTCCCACTGTGATCAGGTACACACTTAGCGGGCAATATGCCCGCACCACAAGGGTTTTATTCTTCCAGTTTGTACCCTTCACGAACAAAATATACTGCATTGTTTCTGGTTTGAGCCAAGATGCGCGAGGTGAAGGTTTTGCATAAAGGCAGCAGATTTTTGAAAAGTATCTTTTATACTGAGGAGTTTAAGTTAATGTACGGTTTAGTCAATAAAGCAATTGAAGATATGATTTGCAAATACCACGGTGAGGATACCTGGGAAAGCATCAAGCAAAAAGCTGAACTTGAAGACATAGACTTTTTTATTGGTATGGATGCTTATTCTGACGATATTACCTATCGTTTGGTCGCAGCAGCTTGTGAAGTTTTAGGCATGGAGGCAGAAGAAATACTGCAAGCATTTGGTGAATACTGGGTGACATACACGGCAGAAGAAGGCTATGGGGAACTTTTAGATAGCGCCGGCAACTCTTTAGGGCAGTTTATTGAGAACCTTGATAATCTGCACGCACGAGTCGGCTTGAGTTTTCCCCAACTCCGTCCCCCATCTTTTGATTGCGAACACACCAGCGAAAAGTCAATGGAACTGCACTATCAATCTACTCGTCAGGGTTTAGCCCCAATGGTAATGGGTTTACTCCACGGATTGGGAAAACGCTTTAACACCAAGGTAGATGTTACCCAAACCAGTTTTCGTCAACAGGGTGCGTCTCACGATATTTTCTCTATTGAATATGATGATTCTCAGTCCTAACCGCTTTTGTGACTATCGGATAAATTAACGAAGTTGTGTTATTGCAAACAACAAAAAATTAAAGTTTTATCCCCATTTAACTAAAGTAAGCTAAGTACCTGTGTACAATTAATTAAACATTTTTAAAATCTGCTTTCTTGCTTTGCTAGAGCAATTTTTTAGGTGTGGTGGTGTATGCAGTTTATAATGGCTATTTATGACAAATGATCGGGTGATCGAATCAAAACAATTCAGTCTTGACCCTGACCAATTTGCAGCTTTGTTTCCCTTTCATTTGGTCATAGATCGAGACATGAAGATTCTCCAAGCGGGTGGGGTGCTTCAACGCATTCTTGAACCTATTTTAATTGTTGGTAGTTCTCTAGAAGAACATTTCCACATTAATCGCCCTAAATTTCCAGTCAACTTTGCAGCTATTAGCCAGCATACGCGCTCATCTAAAGAGGGAGTTTCCCCATCGCTGTTTCTGTTGCAATCCCACCACAAGGAAATGCAGCTAAAAGGAGAGATGGTATATCTAGAGGCATCCGATCATCTGCTGTTTCTTGGTTCTCCCTGGATTACCGAGATTAACGATTTAAAAAAACTGGACCTGAAGCTCGATGATTTTCCTCTCTACGACTCGGTTGCAGATTATTTGTTTCTTTTGCAGGCTAAAAATTCGGCTCTGACAGATGCCAAAAAACTCACGGCTAGACTTACATCTCAACGGGCTGAATTACGAGCAACAGCATCAAGATTGAGAACAGTGATTGAAAGTTTACAAGCTGGTGTGTTATTGGAAGATGAAACCCGGCACGTTATTCTAGCAAATCAGGAATTTTGTGATCAGTTTAGCATTCCCGTTGCTCCAGAAGCTTTACAAGGCATAGATTGTCAGCAAGCAGCACAGACGAGCAAACAACTCTTTGCTGAACCAGAGAAATTCATCCAGCGAGTGGAAGAGATTCTCAGCCAGAATCAAATAGTTCTCAATGAAGAATTGCTACTAGAAGATGGGCGAATCTTGGAACAGGATTATATACCTATTGTGGTTGAACAAAAATTTTATGGTCATCTGTGGAAATACCATGATATTACCCAACGCAAACAAGCTGAAAATGCACTTCGATTAAGTGAAGAACGGTTAAAGCTGGCTTTAGATGCTGTAGATGAAGGACTTTGGGACTGGAATCTGGTGACTGGGGAAATTTATCGTAGTCCACGTTGGTTTACAATGCTGGGTTATGCGCCGGAAGAATTAGAAAACGATATCAAGCTGAAAATTCGGTTGATCCATCCAGAGGATCTGTCCCTCATGCAAGAGCGACTGATAGCACATCTCAAGGGTGAGACACCTTTTTATGAGGTAGAAGTCAGGTTTTTAACCAAATGTGGAGAATGGAAGTGGATTCTAGATCGGGGTAAGTTAGTCAGCCGCGATTCCCAAGGTAGAGCGATGAGAATGGTGGGAACCCATTTAGATATTACCGAACGCAAACTTTCAGAAGCCGCACTAAAACAACAATATGAACGGGTGCTACTTCTCAAGCAAATTACTGAAGAAATTCGCCAGTCTTTGCAATGGGAAAAAATCCTTCAGACAACAGTAACGGAAGTGCAACGGATTTTGCAGTGCGATCGCGTTGTTATCTTCCAAATTAACCCTGATGGTAATGGTAAAGTTGTTCAGGAGGCAGTAGTTCCCGGATGGTCAGTCACTTTAGACCAAGATATCAATGATCCTTGTCTGAAGGATGGATACTTTGACTTTTATCGTCATGGACGGATGACTGTTATTTCCGATATAGAGAAAGCCGGATTTCAACCTTGTCATCTGGAATTTTTACAGCAGTTTCAGGTGAAAGCCAATCTGGTTGTCCCGATTTTAGTGCGGGAAGATTTATGGGGATTATTAATTGCTCATCAGTGCGATCGCCCTAGACAATGGACCCAATTAGAATTGGATCTACTCAAACACTTGGCTGATCAAATGGGTATTGCCCTTACCCAAGCACATTTACTGGCTCAAGAAACCCATCAAGCCAATCTGTTAGTACTGCAAAATGAAGAACTAAATCTGGCCAAACAAACAGCAGAGACTGCCAATATGGCCAAAAGTAATTTCCTGGCTACCATGAGTCATGAAATTCGCACCCCTATGAATGCCATCATCGGCATGAGTGGAATGCTTTTGGATACTAGCTTAACTTCTGAGCAACTCGACTGTGTAGAAACTATTCGCAATAGTAGTAATGCACTGCTAACGATTATTAATGATATTCTCGACTTTTCTAAGATTGAATCTGGCAAATTAGAGTTAGAAGCACAGCCTTTTGATTTGCGTCTTTGTGTGGAAGAAGCCCTAGATTTATTAGCTCCCCAAGCCGCTTCCAAAGGGATTGAATTGATGTACCTGATAGAAGCAGATGTACCTACATTTATTATTGGTGATATTACCCGTCTGCGCCAAATTCTCTGGAACTTAATTAGTAATGCAGTCAAGTTTACAAATATTGGCGAAGTTGTAATCATCATCACTACTCGGCAACTGGTACGTAATCAGGCAACTACAGCCTCAACTCCTGACCGCTACGAGTTGCAATTTGCAATCAGGGATACAGGAATTGGCATTCCCCGCGATCGCTTACATCGACTCTTCAAACCCTTCAGTCAGGTTGATGTTTCCATGACTCGACGTTACGGTGGCACAGGCTTGGGATTAGTCATCAGCAAACGGCTGTGCGAGATTATGGGGGGGAGAATGTGGGTAGATAGTCAACCAAATCAAGGTTCTACTTTCTATTTCACAGTTATTTTGCCAGTTGAACCGTCAGCTATTGATAGTTCCATCGGTACTGATCCTGAACTGCTCAATCAACGATTACTCTTAGCAGTTGATAACACCAATTTAAGAAAATGCTTAACTGTGCAACTTCAAAGTTTAGGATTAGATGTTCAAGTTGCCGAATCTAATGATGCCATACTCCAATATCTGTGGCAAGACAAACCTTTTGCTCTAGCTATCTTAGATATTGATAGTCCAGACTGGAACACTCTCAATCTAACGGCTAAAATCCGAGACATCCCCAAACAACAGAATTTACCTTTGGTGATGTTAAGTTCTAAGGGCAAGCAAACCTGGGAAGTGAAACAGTTAGCGGCTGAATTTACGGCTTTTTTACCTAAACCAGTGCGCCAGTACCAGTTACATAATACCCTATTACAAATTGTTCGCGGTAGCTGGTTTACCAAAGTCACTAACGAGTCTATCATTCCCTCTTACTCTCGGTTGCCTAAACCAAATCTCCCCACCGTTGATACTAAACTCTCTAAAAGCTTGCCCCTGAAAATTCTCTTAGTTGAGGATGTGTTAGTCAATCAGAAAATTGCTCTCAAGATGCTGCATCGCTTGGGTTATCGGGCAGATGTCGCCAACGATGGATGTGAAGCCTTAGAAGCCTTGCAAAGACAATTGTATGATGTAGTGTTTATGGATATCCAGATGCCAGAAATGGACGGCTGGGAAACAACTTGTCGTATTCGTGGGGACTTTTCCCAGGATGTCCAACCTTGGATCATCGCTATGACTGCCCATGCGCGTGCAGAAGATCGCCAAGAGTGTCTGAGTATCGGAATGAATGATTATATTAGTAAACCGATTAGTTTGGAAGGGCTGGAAGCAGTTCTTAAACATTATGGTACTCAGCAGCATCAAGGGACAGAACCTGTTACAGATGAGGTATTAACCTCCTCTAACCAGCAGTCAGTGATTGACCGCAGTGTTCTGGAGGGCTTGCGTAGTATGGCTGGTAGTGAGGGCGATCGCTTAATTATAGAACTGATCCAAGTTTACCGAGAAGATACCCCAGTCACAATTCAGGCAATTCAAGATGCGCTGTCCTCTGAAAATCTAGCTAATCTCAAAAAAGCCGCTCATGCCTTGCGATCGCCCAGTATTAGTATAGGTGCAGTCAAATTGGGTAAAATCTGTGAGACTTTGGAATATACTGCCCAGAATCAATCATTAGCACAAATCGCTGATCTGGTTAATCAAATAAAGGGCGAATATAAAAATGTTATTACGGCTCTGGAAAATTTTCAGATCAATATCATAATCGGTAAATAATCTAAATTCAAAGCATGATACCAAGCCAGTTTTACTCCTGTACAGACGAGAGGCTGGAACGTCTCTCCTGATTCCTGATAGCGTAGCGTAAGCCATATTCTGCTGCATCATATCTGTTAAGGTAGGTAATTACTAATTACCAATTATGCTGGAAATATCTAATTCTAAACTCAAAATTTTAGTCATTGATGATGATCGAATTATCCAAATAGTTCTTAAACAAGCACTGCAAGGACAGGGATATGAGGTTATTCTCGCTTCTAGCGGTATACAAGGTGTAGAGCAAGCTTATCAGCATCATCCTGCCCTGATTATTTGTGATTGGCAAATGGATGAAATGGATGGCTTAGAAGTTTGTCGCAACATTAAATCTGAACCATCTTTATCAAGCACATTTTTTATTTTGCTAACAGCACGTACAGCAGTTGAAGATAGGGTTGAAGGTTTAGATAATGGTGCAGATGATTTCTTGAGCAAACCCATTGATGTGAGTGAACTAAAAGCACGAGTGCGAGCAGGACTCAGGTTATATCAAACTAATCAAGAGCTTCAGAGATTAGCTGAAGATTTACAAATTCAGAAACAGCTTTTAGAAACGGAATTGCATGAAGCCGCTGATTATGTTACATCTATTTTACCTGAGCCAATGTCAGGATTAGTAACTATTAATCACAGGTTTTTACCTTCTCATCAATTAGGTGGTGATTGCTTTGATTACTATTGGTTAGATCAAGAGAACTTAGTTATTTATCTTTTGGATGTTTCTGGACATGGATTAGGTGCAGCACTCCCTTCCATTTCCGTGCATAATTTGTTGCGTTCACAAACTCTCCCTCAAGCAAATTTTCATCAACCATCTGAAGTTCTCAACGCTTTGAATGAAATTTTCCAAATGGAAAAACATAACGCCCGTTACTTTACCATTTGGTATGGGGTTTTTAACATTGAGTCTTATCAATTAACTTATGCTACTGCTGGACATCCACCAGCTTTATTAATTTCTCAATCAACTGACTCTAGTATAGATATCAAACAGTTAATTACTCCCAGTATGCCCATCGGAGCATTTGCAGAAGGAGAATATGAAAATGCTGTATGTAAAATTCAACCATCTAGTAAAATCTATGTTTTTAGCGATGGAGTTTATGAAGTTGAATTGCCTGATGGTACACTGTGGAAATTGAATGATTTTATCAATTTATTGACTAGATGTAATCATGATTTTCTGAATTTAGACGATGTTTTAGCAGCTATTAAAACTGCTACAGCTAGTCAATCATTTACAGATGACTGCTCTTTATTAGAAATTAATTTTGCCTCTTCACACCCATTCAGATCATCCCTGGAAGGGTATTGAGAGCAATACGTCGTAAAAGAGCAAAATTCCGGTAAGTATTGTACCTTCTGATACTGGGAAGAGCTTTTGCGTTTGAATTTGGACATTTTAATTTTGACAACACGGGGATTAATACGTTTTCGTCGGGGGCGCGCAATTTCAGACTGGGAAATTAATGATAATAAATATTGATGTTGAATTTCTCGTAATCTTAAGGATGAATGGCTGATGAGTTGTACTAAATCTATAACTAGTTGCAAAGATTCAAGAAAACTAAGGAGTAAAGGATTTTTATTATATTCGTTAGCAGATTGGTAGATTTAATCGCGGAGTAGATTATTTTTATGCCTTAATATTTTGCAGAATTAATATTAGTAATTATTTATCGGCTATTAATTTTATTCACGGGTATTGGGCTTAATCAGACTTTTACTATTAGCCTGGGAATATGGCTTATGCTACGCTATTATTCCCAGGCTCAATTATTAAGCAACTATCGAAAAATTGAATCGAACAATTATGTCATTGTAATCTGCATCACCACCACCAGGTAAATCCTCAAAACCAAAGGTGTTATCTCCTAACAAACGAATGTGATCTACTCCATCAGAATTGACTCCCAAATATGGGAAATAAACTTGAGGATCATTACCAGTGTTACTATCAGTTAACTGGGACAAAGTACCATTGATAATGATCATGGGAGCCAAGATTGAACCACCCGCAATCATGGCGCTGTCTGTAAATAAACCTTGGTTAGCAACAGCAAATTTGATTCTTTCCCCAGTGTCTGCATCTTTAATGATATTGTTGATTGCAGCTTGCAGGTAATTTGCTCGATTAGCTGCATTTGCTTGTAGACTACCAATTAATCCTTGAGCATTATCTACTTTATAAAAGTAGACTTCGTTATTAAATGCGGCTTCTCGATAAACAGAAAAATCTGCTTTCACCTTACCTGATATATCTTGAAAATCAATTAGTTCTGCTTGGTTGTCTCCTTGTAATGCTGTACCTGTAGTTAAGGATTCATCAGTGGACTGAATATTAACTACTAGAGAATTGAATTCTGTAACAGTGGTACTTTCCTTCCAAGAAATGGAAAAACCATCATCATCTTCTGTGATTCTTTGGGTTGAGGTATCTGCAAAGATAATGTTTGTAGCTGATATCCTTCCAGCCCGGAAAGAGTCAATTGTACCGTCTTTTACCAAGAAGAATTTCAAGTTATTACCGGAATTAAATTCCAGCAAGCGTGTCAGATTGTCAGTCTCAAACCGATTTGGAAGATTAGCAATAGCAGAGAAAATTGTTTGACTTTGGCTTCTGGCACGGTTTAAAGCTGCTTGGTTATAACCTTGTTCTCCTGGTGCAATACCATTGATTCTACCTTCAGCATCGTCAACAATAAATACACCTAGTTCATTGACAAAACTAGAATTACTTTCTATGAAAGTGGCTTTGAGTCTGACTTTTTCACCAATCCCTTTAATGGTAAAGATGTTGTTGTTAGTAATAGCAGCTAGTGGAATATCTTCGTTATTGATAGTTCCCTTGGCTATACCGTTTGTAGAACTGATAGTTGCGCTGTTTGTGGCACTAGTTAAATTCACAGTGAAAGTTTCATTTTCTTCCACAAGGGAATCTTGATTTGTTTCTACTATGAAGGTTTTCTGAGTTTCACCAACTGCAAAGGTAAGATTTTCACTTTTACTAGTAAAGTCATTATTACTAGCTGTATCGCCGGCGTTAATAGCTGTGGAAACAGTTACTTTCTGTTCTGTTTGAGCATCCCCTGTACGAGTGATAGTGAAAGTAAGATCATTTCCTTCTGTGGCTTCAGCCGTTGCGATCGCAAATACGCTGACATCGTTAACTGCTCCAACTGCTATATTAACCGTTGCATCTGTTGTCGCGTAGACAGTTCCATCAAAACCATTCCAACCAAAGCTAGTATTACCATTGAAGTTAGCTGTGGGAGTAAAGACGAGTTTAGCAATATCAGCAACTACTATTTCTTGATTAACTGTAACTGCTGTACCGTCTAACTTTAAAGTCCCATTCGCAGGTAAACTGCTAATTTTAATCTTCGTCAGACTATCACTATCTATGTCAGTAAATGCAGATGTGAAGTTCTCAAGGGTGAAAGTGATATTGGTGTCTTCGGCTCCAGATTTACTGATGTTTGTGACAGTCGGCTGTATGTAAAATTCAACCATCTAGTAAAATCTATGTTTTTAGCGATGGAGTTTATGAAGTTGAATTGCCTGATGGTACACTGTGGAAATTGAATGATTTTATCAATTTATTGACTAGATGTAATCATGATTTTCTGAATTTAGACGATGTTTTAGCAGCTATTAAAACTGCTACAGCTAGTCAATCATTTACAGATGACTGCTCTTTATTAGAAATTAATTTTGCCTCTTCACACCCATTCAGATCATCCCTGGAAGGGTATTGAGAGCAATACGTCGTAAAAGAGCAAAATTCCGGTAAGTATTGTACCTTCTGATACTGGGAAGAGCTTTTGCGTTTGAATTTGGACATTTTAATTTTGACAACACGGGGATTAATACGTTTTCGTCGGGGGCGCGCAATTTCAGACTGGGAAATTAATGATAATAAATATTGATGTTGAATTTCTCGTAATCTTAAGGATGAATGGCTGATGAGTTGTACTAAATCTATAACTAGTTGCAAAGATT
>NZ_LZQD01000002.1:58091-215260 GCF_001858025.1 Trichormus sp. NMC-1
TAGTATTACCATTGAAGTTAGCTGTGGGAGTAAAGACGAGTTTAGCAATATCAGCAACTACGATTTCTTGATTAACTGTAACTGCTGTACCGTCTAACTTTAAAGTCCCATTCGCAGGTAAACTGCTAATTTTAATCTTCGTCAGACTATCACTATCTATGTCAGTAAATGCAGATGTGAAGTTCTCAAGGGTGAAAGTGATATTGGTGTCTTCGGCTCCAGATTTACTGATGTTGGTAACAGTCGGTGCATCGTTAACTGGTGTGACTACTAGATTAACCGTTGCATTGGTTGTAGCGTAGACAGTTCCATCAAAACCATTCCAACCAAAGCTAGTATTACCATTGAAGTTAGCTGTGGGAGTAAAGACGAGTTTAGCAATATCAGCAACTGCTATTTCTTGATTAACTGTAACTGCTGTACCATCTAACTTTAAAGTTCCGTTTGCAGGTAAACTGCTAATTTTAATCTTCGTCAGACTATCACTATCTATGTCAGTAAATGCAGATGTGAAGTTCTCAAGGGTGAAAGTGATATTGGTGTCTTCGGCTCCAGATTTACTGATGTTGGTAACAGTCGGTGCATCGTTAACTGGTGTGACTACTAGATTAACCGTTGCATTGGTTGTAGCGTAGACAGTTCCATCAAAACCATTCCAACCAAAGCTAGTATTACCATTGAAGTTAGCTGTGGGAGTAAAGACGAGTTTAGCAATATCAGCAACTGCTATTTCTTGATTAACTGTAACTGCTGTACCATCTAACTTTAAAGTTCCGTTTGCAGGTAAACTGCTAATTTTAATCTTCGTCAGACTATCACTATCTATGTCAGTAAATGCAGATGTGAAGTTCTCAAGGGTGAAAGTGATATTGGTGTCTTCGGCTCCAGATTTACTGATGTTGGTAACAGTCGGTGCATCGTTAACTGGTGTGACTACTAGATTAACCGTTGCATTGGTTGTAGCGTAGACAGTTCCATCAAAACCATTCCAACCAAAGCTAGTATTACCATTGAAGTTAGCTGTGGGAGTAAAGACGAGTTTAGCAATATCAGCAACTGCTATTTCTTGATTAACTGTAACTGCTGTACCATCTAACTTTAAAGTTCCGTTTGCAGGTAAACTGCTAATTTTAATCTTCGTCAGACTATCACTATCTATGTCAGTAAATGCAGATGTGAAGTTCTCAAGGGTGAAAGTGATATTGGTGTCTTCGGCTCCAGATTTACTGATGTTGGTAACAGTCGGTGCATCGTTAACTGGTGTGACTACTAGATTAACCGTTGCATTGGTTGTAGCGTAGACAGTTCCATCAAAACCATTCCAACCAAAGCTAGTATTACCATTGAAGTTAGCTGTGGGAGTAAAGACGAGTTTAGCAATATCAGCAACTGCTATTTCTTGATTAACTGTAACTGCTGTACCATCTAACTTTAAAGTTCCGTTTGCAGGTAAACTGCTAATTTTAATCTTCGTCAGACTATCACTATCTATGTCAGTAAATGCAGATGTGAAGTTCTCAAGGGTGAAAGTGATATTGGTGTCTTCGGCTCCAGATTTACTGATGTTGGTAACAGTCGGTGCATCGTTAACTGGTGTGACTACTAGATTAACCGTTGCATTGGTTGTAGCGTAGACAGTTCCATCAAAACCATTCCAACCAAAGCTAGTATTACCATTGAAGTTAGCTGTGGGAGTAAAGACGAGTTTAGCAATATCAGCAACTGCTATTTCTTGATTAACTGTAACTGCTGTACCATCTAACTTTAAAGTTCCGTTTGCAGGTAAACTGCTAATTTTAATCTTCGTCAGACTATCACTATCTATGTCAGTGAATGCAGATATGAAGTTCTCAACCGGGAAAGTGATATTGGTATCTTCGGCTCCAGATTTACTGATGTTTGTGACAGTCGGTGCATTGTTTGTAGGTGCAACAAAGTCGAAGTCCGCTGCTGTCAGAGTATTGGCTTGAACATTTCTTAAAATGCCCAACTCTCTTATAGAGCCATTGATAGTAGCTTTGACAATTGTATCAGCCCCTGTTTGTTGCAGTATCAAATCAGCAAATTCTTGAACTTCAGGGATGCCAGCAACTACAACCTTATCTGCACCTTTGGTGAAATCTAATACTTCCCCAGGGGCTTCGGGAACTGCTCCATTACCCAGGAAAAAGCGGTCTAACCCAGCACCGCCAGTCATTTGAGTACCTTTGCTACCAGCGAACAGTGAATCATCACCAGATTCACCAAATAACCTATCGCTCGCTAATGACCCAAAAAGAGTATCATCATTGTCACCACCATAAAGGCTATTGTTACCTGTTGTGCTGGATGTCCGTAGTAAATCGCTGCCAATTCCACCTCTGAGGGTGTTATTGCTACCTTCTATCACAACAAGCTCATCGTCTCCTGCACCACCATCAAGAGTGTTATTAGTGCCTTCAACCACAACAAGCTCATCATTTCCAGCCGCACCTTTGAGGGTGTTATTGATACCTTCAACTACAAAAAGCTCATCATCTCCATCACCACCATCAAGGATGTTTCCACCCAAAATACCTTCAGCAAATAAGCGATCGTTTCCTCCCAGTCCTTGAATTTCCTCACCCTGTTGGGCATATAACTCATCGTTACCCGCAGTACCCAATGTGAGTTGAAGATTATCAGGTAATTCGAGAATTGCTAGTTTCTCAGGAGTTGTTGTGCCGGCAGCATTGAAATCGTTATCGTTAATCAAAGCCAAAGTGTTGGGTGCAACTAACGCCAAACCCTCTAATTTTTCAACTCCCGTGTAACCAAGTTGGGCTGCATTTGCAATCAAACTTTTGGAGACTGAAGTAATTCCTGCCGCAGTTAATTCCGCAGGTGATAGTTCTTCAATCGTCTTCCCAGCTGGCAAAGTAAAATTAGCAGGATTATTGATATTAGTCGCTGCGGCTAAATCTATTTTGTAGATGAGTTTATTAGAAGTGTTATCACTTCTGTCATCTCGTTCTACAACTGCAAATTTACCATTACCTAGAGAAACAGCATCACCAATCTTATCTGTTTTCGCAGTGCCACTACCTGTAATATCGTCGAGAAGATATAGATACTCACCTGTTACCTGTTTAGTAACTATGTTAAACTCCAGAATTCTGAGATTACGAGAACCTCTAGAGGTTGTATCACCAGCATTATCTGGATTATCGATCGCACTCTGAATAAAAGCATAAAGCTTGTTGCCTTCCAGTGCTACAGCTTCAAACCCTCGGTTATTCCGGCGTTGGGCGTAAACTGCTGGTAATACCTCAGTCCCAAAAGTTCCTGCGGGTTGGTCTGGTTCCGTTGCTGTGGCTGTTCCTTGGGGAATAAAACGCTCAAGTAACTTCCCATTGACATCAAAATGGTAAATCGCAGGACGGTATTCATCAACCATCCAATAGTCGCCGTTTTCAGCAATAACAATTCCCTCTAAGTCTGCACCAAAAGGATCATTAGGTAGGACTTGACCATTCAAATCTACACCAATTTCATCGGTGTAAGCTGTACCACCTGCACCAGCTTGGAGGTTAGGAAGTCCAGTTAATGGGGTTGTACCATCTGCACGAAATAACCCAGTTCTCTTGGTAATGCTGATTTCACCAGTAGTTTGATTAAGTTCAAAACTGACTATTTCTGGTTGGAAATCGGGTAATAGAAATGGTCTATTTTGACCTGTGGGTTCTCCATTGGGTCCCCGGTCTGTGTGGGTAACAAATTTCCAGTTACCATTAGCTGCTACTCCTTGGAAATACAACCCAGAGAAGCCACCTAAAAAGATATCTTGACCTGCGGAAGTTGTTCCTAATTTGGGTAGGTTGTCAAATTCGTAATTAGTTAATCTGGGTTGAAGTACGGGGTTGCGGGGGTCGTAACTGGTGGTGTCAATTTTGAGGATATCAGGAAGGGTATTTGCAATATTTTCCCAAGGAACAAATTTAAAGTTGCTGTTGACGTTTTCTATTTCCCCATCATCTTCAACTAGTTTAACTGGGTCGTTGTTGCCATCTTGGGTAACAAATAGACCATAGGGGAAGTTTGCACCAAGAGGGACGTTGATAACATCTGCACCGTCTGATTCTTGGACGCTATCAATTGCACCGTTGTTACCGATACCAAAACGCCCTAAAAATTCGTTGTTTCCTTCACGTGTATATGCTGCAAAGGTGTTATCTCCTTGACTGGATGCGATTAAGTAACCTGTACCGTTTGCACCGTAGTAGATAGTTAGTCCTTCTACGTCCTCTACTAAATTGCTACCACCCAAACTTTTGACTACATCAATCAGTTTACCTGTGTTGCTACCGTTGGGTTCTGCATCAAATTTCCAAATACCGACATTTTCTTGACCGATATAGAGAAAGCCTGTTTCTTGGTCTACAACCATTCCCTCAGTTTGGGGGTCTATGCCATTAATTGTGGGTACAGTAAATTCTCGGACTATTTCTGCACCAATTTTACCGTTGCCAATGTCAATTAATTTTAACTGGGCTATATCTCCAGTTTCTCTGCGTCCTGTGAAGACATAGTAATCATTGGTAAAAGGACTGCGATATATTGTGAGTCCGTAGGAACTGCGAGAAGATGGTTCGTAGGGAGGGTCAAAGGGTGCAGCTTGGAAAATTGTCCCGATATTGCTGTCGGTGATATCTTCTAAATAGTTGCCGTTGCTAGAGTTGGGGTTGATTTTGAAGATTACTAGTTTATCATTTCCGCGATCGCTCGCTACGGCAATATCAATAGACTCTCCACCCAGTTTAAACCCATATTGCAAGTCAATGTTGTTATAACGAATCTCCCCAGGATTCACTGTTTGCAATAAATTCCCAGATAAGTTATAAACCCGCACTCCGGCATTTTTGACCGCAGTTAATACTAAGCTATTGGCAGAATTTTCCGCATTGACGTAGATAGCTGGGTCGTCCGCATCTGCATTTTGATCTACTTCAGCCTGTCCTGGGTCTTCATCATCAAATAAGTCGGGGCTGGTTTCAACTGTAGGTGCAGCACTGAGAAGTATTTCATAAAAGCTCACAGTATTACTAACTTCATTAGCAACTGCCAACATTGGTTTAGTATTAGGACTATCTTCCGCAGAAATGAATTTTAAACCTTCAGGACTAATATCACCTTCAGTTCTAATATACTGGACAAATTCAGGTGCAGTTGGGTCACTCAGGTTATAAACCATTACCCCACCACCAGCACGTTCTAAACCCACAAATCCATAAGGTACATCATCAATCACACCAACAACTACACTTTCTGGTTCAGGGCCTTTATTATCTGAACGAGTGTCAACATCATCAGCAGAACCGTTGTTTGCATTGAAAAATGCAGGTGTTTGTTGTGACAAAATTCGTTCAATCTGGTCGCCACTATCGTATACTAATTGACCTTGAGAATTCCAAATGGAGAAAGAACGAGCGCCGTAAGCATAAAGTTGATCAAAATCTCCGTCTCCGTCAATATCTCCTAGTGTATTAGTAATGAGCAACCGACCCAGATTTTCATCTTTTTGCAGTTCAGCAGCATTAGGAAAAGCAGTTGGATCAAGTATGACATCTTTAACTCTTACTTCTTCATTGAAAATATCACCCTCTCCATCATTAGGAGCAGGTAAAATATCATCACCAGTGGGACGAATGCGAGCATCTCCTTCATTTGCAGTGATGTAAAAGGTTTCATCTCCAACTTGAAAAGAGCTAATTGCATCCGGTAGATACATCCCCAAAACAGGCCTATTTTCAATCTTGATGCCATCGTCTCTATCACTAGCATCTAGACCATTCCCAGGTAAACTATGGTCTTTGAAACCTAGAGGTACAACGTCGGTAATAGTGCCGCTGGCAATATCAAGAATAGCAACAGCATTATTTTCCTGGAGAGTAATAAAAGCAGTTTGATTATCTGGAGAAACTGCAATATATTCTGGTTCAAAATCTTCAGATGCTGAAGCATTAAGTCCAAAAATTCTAACTCCCTCTGCTTTTAAAGTTGCTTCCTGTCCATTAAATGCAGTGAAATCAGCAGTTGTAACTTTACTATTATCTAAACTAGCAATATCTCCAGAAACATCAATAATGCTAACTGAACCTTCTGGATCAACAGTATAATCTTCGTTTGGTTCTCCTTCGTTAGCAACAAGTAATTTGCTACCATCGGGAGTGAAAGTGATCATATCGGGTAAAGACCCTACTATCACTTCGGAAAGTTTAGTGAGAGTAACCGCATCATAAAAAGCAACTTTACCAAAATCGGTACTATTGTTAGCAGAAATTGCCACAGCAAAAATGCTATTTTCTGTTCCTATACCTTTTCTGACGGCGACACTTTGAATTCCTCCACCTAAGCTAGAAAGATCAATATTGGTAATCTTAGTCGGATTGTTTGGGTTAGAAGCATCAATTACTTGAATTATTGCTTTACCTTCAAGTTCTCCAGTTACAAAAAGTCGTTTTGATTTGGGATCAAAATCAGAAATTTCTGCACCGTTTAAACTGACATTACCGATCTGGGTAAGTTGAATTGAATTTGCCATTTTTATATTTGCAATTAGAGTTTGATGGTTAATTTGTAGTTAGGAATTTTAGTACTGTGAAACTTTTGAAAAAAAGGGGTTAAATCCTGACTACAAACAAAACGCTATCCTAGTTAAGTTAAGAAATAAATAATAGAAGATTAAGAAATGAGTTATTAAGAAAATTTGATACCAAATTTCAAAATGCTACATTTTAGAATTTAATAGAAATCCAATCATTAAAAGAAAATGGGAGAGAAAGACTTTATTCTCTCTCCCATTTTCACTAAACTAATTTACTGAGCAAAAACGAAATTAGCAGCAGTCAAGGTGGTGGTATTAATTCCAGTGAGAACTGCAATGGTTGTACTACCCACAGCAATGCTGTTACCACTTAAGGTCAAGTCAGTGAAGTCAAAACCTGCACCTTGACCACCAATACCTAACACATCAGTACCGATTTCAAAGTCAAGAACAGTGTTAGCAGCACTGGGTAAATCGCCGGTCAGAATCCAGAATTGGTCAACACCAGCACCACCGGAAAGAAAGTTACCGCCACCATCTTGGACATAGAAGATATCATTACCGTCACCACCTAAAGCGCGACCATCTGCACCTAAGTAGAAGATATCATTACCTGTCCCACCGGAAAGACGGTAGCCTGTGGCTTCTGTAGCGTCGATTTCATCATTGCCACTACCACCAAAAGAGCGATCGCCATCAGCTACATACATAATATCAGCACCACTGCCTGTAAAGATGCGATTGTTACCAGCTTGGCTACCACCGAAGGGTACATCAACTTCATCATTTCCAGCACCTGTGAACACGATGTCATTGACTCCATCAAAGTCAGTTCCAGCTATCAATATATCTGCACCGGGAGTTCCTGAAATGAGTTCTCCAGGAACGCCTAAAACTGTATCTTCCCGGAAATTGAGGTTTTGGATTCTGGTATCTTCTTCTGGGGGTGTTTCCACGATATTGAAAGCTTTATTCCCACCTATAGGGAAGTTTACAGCTAAAAATTCAGCTAGTGTATCCTGTTCCGAACCATCCGCAGCAAAGGTAGCAACACCAGTTCTAGTAGCATTACTAGGTTGGGTTAAATCAACGCGATTTTCACCAAATTCAGGAAATGGGTAGTTATCACCACCACCTGCTAGGAAATCAAGGGTAATTAGGCGAATTTGCCGATTTGCATCTCCTACCAATTGCCCATTTTCCACAATTACATCTAAGACTTGACCATTGTCAGGATCGATAATAGCCAAACTACGAATGCGATCGCCTTCTGTTTGTACACCAGTCACCGCCCCATTTGCATCTCGTTCCAAGACAATAGCCTGTTGATTGGGGTCAAAACTAAACTGAATCCCAGCTACCTGGGGAAATTGTCCAGGAGTCGCACCATCAGCAGTTGCTGCTACACCATATTCTAAAATTTGCTCTAATTCTGCTGCGGTGACAGTCAACAAAGATAAGCCATTATTGAATCGCAAACTATCCAGAATATCTAGCTGGGAAATCTCCCCCGTTTGCTTACCAGAAAAGGGGTTTTCTTGGGTAGGAAGAAGTGTTCCATTTGCATCTACTTCACCAATAGCTGCCCGAATACCACCGCCATTTTTGATGGATACTTGCACAGTAGCATCAATAGTTTTAGCAAAGAACAAATTAGCATCCGCAGACAAATTACCCAAAGTTGTTTCTTGAGTTCTTACCTGTTCTCGACGACCTTCAATAAATACCTCACTCCGACCAAAAACATTACTATCTTGTGCTGCAACCAATCCTTCAACAGCGTCGGTTAGCTGTTTAACCAGATTACCTTTTGTCCCTTCAGCAAAAGCAGCTTCTGTACTACCCCATAAAGCAATTACTTGATCCTCTGTAGTCGCAACTGGACCATTAATTACTAAATCTAAATCACTGACTTCATCCAGAGGACTACCATTAGCATCTACTAAAATGCCATTAGCATCAAAATCTACTACCAATCTTCCTACATAAGAATATTCGCCATCAGTGCTAACAATGACTGCGGGATCTCCATCTGCATTAGTGGTGACGATGGGATAGGTATTTGCCGGTGTATCTCCAGAACGCAAATTATCATCACCATTAGCCAGGATAGTATCAGAACCACCAGCTATAACTACATCTACACCTCTTAACTTGGTAATTAGTTGTTGTTCTAGGGCAATTTGTTGCAGATGTGAAACTACAATAATTTTATTAATGCCTTGGGTTTGCAATTGATTGATCACAGGCTGCAAAATAGCAGCTAAGGCATCCATATCATTTGCTTTTGTTCCCTGTACCGTTGTCCCGGTGGGAGAAGAAATACTTTCTAATAATTGGGTGGTAGCACCAACTACACCTATTTGTTCACCTCCTCTTTCAATAATTGTCGCCGGGGCAATTTTTGGGGTGGTTGTTCCCGCTAAGGATGCTGTGGGATTTGTTTGAAAGGCTGTATTAGGGAGAATATTAGTAGTAAATAAACCAGATAAATTGCTATCTGCGGCAAAATTTAAGTTAGCGGATAGGTAAGGAAATTGAGATCCTACCCATCTATCATCAGCTAAACCTGCACCCCGATATTCTGCTGCTATAATGGTTCTTAAAACTTCCGAACCCAAATCAAATTCATGATTACCAAGGGCAGAAGCATCAAAGCCAATGATATTCATAATTGAGATATCAACTCGACCACTACCTTCTCTTAAACCACCATAGCTATCATTGATGGTTTCATTGGGTAAACCGAAAATTTGATTGTAGATATCGTTAAATAAGCCACTGTTACGGAAAGTTATATCTCCTGCGGCACTAAAAAATGGACCGGCTAGGTAGTTATCTCCCGCAGACAGGGTAATGGAGTTATCAACTAAGTCTTCTAAGCTATCAACAATTGCCGCAAAGTTAGGTGCATCAGAAATTGCATCTACACCACCTTCTAGGTCAGAAGCATGGAGAATTTGCAGTCTAAAATCTGTCATGGGATAACCTCAAATCCTTTTAGAACTAGAATTGAATAAATAAGTTAAGATAGAATGAAGAAAATATAAATCAATAGTTAAATTTATTAAAGTCTCTATTATTTTTGACTTTTGACTTTTGACTTTTGACTTCCGCCCTGCGGTAATAGTCCCCTTATCGCTATCTCCGGTGATTAAGTGCGTATAACCTGAAACTCTTGTAGGGACAATTCATGAATTGTCCCTACAATAATTTTCACCAGATGTCTATTTAATACCTGCTGGTTTTATACAAAAGCGAAATTAGCAGCAGTCAAGGTAGTGGTATTGATTCCAGTGAGAATTGCAATGGTTGTACTACCCACAGCAATGCTATTACCACTCAGGGTCAAGTCTGCAAAGTCAAAACCTGCACCTTGACCACCAATACCTAACACATCAGTACCGATTTCAAAGTCAACAACGGTGTTAGCAGCACTGGGTAAATCGCCAGTCAGAATCCAGAATTGGTCAGCACCAGCGCCACCAGAAAGCAAGTTACTACCACCATCCTGGACGTAGAAGATATCATTACCATCACCACCTAAAGCGCGACCATTGTCACCCAGGTAGAATTCATCATTACCTACACCACCGGAAATGCGGTAGTTGCTGGCATCTGTTGCATCTAGTTCGTCATTCCCACTGCTACCAAACGCGCGATCGCTATCAGCAACAAAAATGCTATCCTCACCACTACCAGTAAAGATGCGGTTGTTACGAGCTAAACTTCCACCAAAAGGAACATCTACTGTATCGTTCCCTGCACCGGTGAATACTGTATCCTTAACTCCATCAAAGTCAACTCCAGCTACTAGGTCATCTGTACCCGGTGTACCTGTAACCAATTCATTGGTCGCTTGACCTATACCAGCAGCAAGGTTGAGAGGCTGATCTAATTTGAGCAGAATGATTTCGTTGTTGTCAATGACTGGATTTTGAGGATCATTACCCGGACGACCGATGGAGAAAGGATAGTTGTTATCATTGGCAACTAAAATGGTATCTTTGTCAACAACCAAAACATTCTCAATCGTCACAAATGGGAAATCAAAGGTTGTTTTTCCATCTCCATTGAGGTCGTTGGGGTCTTGGATATTTAGAAGGTCAGCTACTTCTACTTTTTCTACAAAGCCGTTAGCATCTTTTTTGGACAAATCAACTTTGTAGACTTTCTTAAATTCCGCAGTGCTTCCCTGACCATTATCCCGCTCAATCACTAAATACTCATTATTATTAATGACTGTGAAATCACCAATAGCATAGCTGGGATTTTCCAACTTGTAGAAGCCTTGTAATCCCTGGAATTCCTGAGAAGCGACATCAAATTTATAGATTCGCAGTGAACCTGCGGGATCACCGAAAACTGTTCCTTCCAGTAAAGGATATAAGGTTTTTTGGTCGGGACTAATAGCCATACCTTCAAAACCTCTAGAACCACCAAGATTGGAAACAACAACTTCACCTACAAATTGGTCACGCACCAAATCTCCTGTACTGGGGAAGTCAGTAAAGTAGCCGTCAATTCCTAATTCAATAAACTGTTCATATTCCTTTTTGGGATCTCCATCGTAGTCTGATGCGAGAAAAACATCTTCGTTGCGGAAGGTGTAAGGGTGAACAAGCAATTCGGCATTATGGGCATCTTGTACTAAGGTGGTGGGAGTACCAAGAACTCTATCGGCTTCGTTAATTATGCCATCACCATTCAGGTCATCTGCTTGACCATCACCATTGTTATCTACGGTGTTAGCAGGAATAATTAAACGCTTGCTCGGACCAATTCCAGAAGCATACTCGGCAATTTTAGCTAGTTCTGCTGGGGTGGTCAGATTGCCGTAGGTGCGAGAATCTCCACTAACTACAAAATCATAGGGTCTTTGTGTGGCACCACCAAATAATTGAACTAGTGGAATGTCAATATTCTTAGCAGGCATGAGAACATCATGTAGTTCTTGGAGATTGCCTACTTCAAAGGATTGAATAAATACCCGTTTTGGATCAGTGAAGTTATTAGCAACTAGGGTATCAACTAGTAGCTGTCCTAAATTGGTGTTGATTTTGGTAGTACCATCTAGGCGTGTACCTTCAGTTGCAAAGTACGTGGGGTGTTTGGTTTCTGGATAAATACCAATTTTGCGACCTGTTTCTGTTTCTACCTGTTTGACTAATTCAATGATTTCTTGGAGAGTGGGAACTTCTAAGTTGTCATTGTCATATTCTGTTCCCCGCAGATCTGGTAAACGTTCGATCGCTTTGAGGGTTTTAATTTCTGCTAAGGTCAGGTCTTCGGTAAACCAACCTCTGATAGTACGACCATCAATGACTTTGGTGGTGAAACGGTCTGCAAATTCTGGACGGGTATTGATATCTGTGCTGGTGTCTGTGCGGTTAACGGAACCATCAGCATTGAGTATTGCGAGGGCGTTTTCGTGACGTGCTACTAAAATTCCATCTTTGGTGGCTACCAAATCAGGTTCAATAAAATCAGCACCATCTGCGATCGCTAATTTGTAAGCTGCTAAGGTATGTTCAGGACGATCACCACTTGCACCTCTGTGACCAATTACTAACGGTGCATTACCATTTAGGGTGTTAAATTCGGTTTTAGCTAGAACATCGGGGTTTTGGGGCGATCTAACGAATGGACTAGTGATGCGATCGCGTGCTAAGTCACCTGTACCGGGAAAATCGGTAAAATATCCATCAACACCTAAATTGATAAACTGTTTAAATTCTTCCTGTGGATTGCCATTATAATCTGAGGCTAAATAACGTCCTTCGTTGCGGAAGGTGTAGGGATGTACCAACAAACCTGCATCATGGGCATCTTGGACTAAACTAGTAGGAGCAGTCAGAGTTTTATCAGCATCGTTAACTGCACCATCACCATTGACATCATCCGCTACACCATCGTTATTAGCATCCACACCCTTCACAGAAACAATCATTCGTTTCCAAGGGCCAATACCATCCGCATAGGTAGCAATTTCTTGTAAACCTGCAACTGTCCGTAAGTCTCCATAATCCCGGTTGTCACCACTAACAACGAAATCGTAGGGTTGAACTTCTTGCAGAGAACCATCAAGATTAACATCATAAGCATCTAACAATTGAACTAGAGGGATATCTGTTTTCCCATTTAGTTCTTTGAGATTAGCAACTTCAAAAGATTGAATAAATATCCGACTAGGATCTGTGAAATCTGCTGCTTCTAAAGTTGCTAACAGCGGTTCTTCTAAAGATAGATTCAGATTATCGTGAAAAGTTGGATGTTTCGTTTCTGGATAAATACCAATTTTGCGACCTGTATCAACTTCTACCTGTTTAACTAAATCAATGATTTCCGCAAAAGTAGGAATTTCATACAAATCATTAAACACTTGAGTGCGGAAACTTTGGGGCATTTTTGCCCGCAGTGTTTTGATTTCTGCTAAGGTAAAATCAGAAGCAAAGTATGCAGTTACTTCTACACCATCCAGCATCTTGGTAGTTTTGCGGTCTGCACCAAAAACTTCCGCTACATTGGTAGTATCATCTAGCATTGGTTCGTGACGGGCAATTAGCACACCATCCTTAGTAGAAACCAAATCTGGTTCAATGAAATCTGCACCTCGTTCAATTGCTAATTTATAAGATCCTAGGGTATGTTCTGGTAGTTCACCACTAGCACCCCGGTGTCCAATCACAATTGGATCTTCACCATTTAAGGTATTTAATGTGACTGTGTTAGGTGTAGGAATAGGTGCATCTAACAACTTGCCACTAGCATCAAAATGTAACAGATAAGGCCCAAATTCGTCACCAATCCAAATTGAACCATCTTCCGCAATTACAAAAGATTCAATATCAAAATCTGCACCAGTTAATAATCTTGCGCTAGTTCCTTCATTCACAATTGTGAAAGGAACTTTGTTATTAGGGTCAGATAATTGAATGAAATCTAAAGTATTAACAGTACCATCACCATTTTCTATTCCCTTAAAATTGGGATCTACACGATGGATACGCAGCAAATAATCGGCACTATTATCTTTGCTTCCATAACCATTATCTGACAGGAAATACAAAGTATTATTTTTGGCAAATTGTACACCACTAAAACCTTGAATTGGCTGGCCGGGGAAAGGGCCAGTGATGCCATTACCAGAGATCCCATTTCCAGAATCTGGGCCTTCACCAAAGGTGTCAGCAGGTAAAGAAGCAAAACCTATTAACTCTACTTGGGAAACCATATATTTAGTATTTCTCTTCTGGCTTTTTTGGTTTTACACATTGCTGAATTTCTTTTGGCATCTCTGCGGGAATTAAAAATTAACTTATTACCTTATAAATCTGACTTAGAAAAGTATTCCCAGATTCTAATCAGATGATTGAGGCAATACTATTACAGCAGGGATAAAGTCATTATGAAGAAATTCAACTAGCAGTCACAATAATTTCATGAAAAGATTAAGGTGAAAGTAAGTTAAGTAAAATAAAAGGTTAAAAATAGGTTTATATCAACATCAAATACTTAGAAAGCATTTTCATTAATTGCTAAAAAAAATGGGAAAGGAACCTCTTCCTCTCCCAATTTGCCGAAACTAGTACTGAACTGTGTAAGTTAACAAACCATACCCCCTAGGGGTAAGCAAGCTACAACACTGCTAAAAAGCTTGATTAATCTACTTTTTGACTTTTGAATTCCGCCCTGTGGTACTAATTTATGAATCGAAGGCGAAATTAGCAGCAGTCAAACTAGTTGTATTTATTCCTGTGAGAATAGCAATAGTTGTACTACCAACTGCAATACTGTTACCACTCAGGGTCAAATCAGCAAAGTCAAAACCTGCACCTTGACCACCAATACCTAACACATCAGTACCGATTTCAAAGTCAACAACGGTGTTAGCCGCACTAGGTAAATCACCAGTCAGTATCCAGAATTGGTCAGCACCAGCACCACCAGAGAGTAAGTTACCACCACCTTCAACAACGTAGAATTTATCATTACCATCACCACCTAGGGCGCGATCGCCATTACCCAGGTAGAATGTATCATTACCAGCACCACCGGACATCCGGTTTTCACCTTGTCCATCAACAGCATAGAATTCGTCATTCCCACTGCTACCAAACGCGCGATCGCGCCGACTGACATTAATCATATCCTCGCCACTACCACCAAAGACGCGGTTGTTACGAGCATTACTATTGAATGCCAAATCTACCTCATCGTTACCTGCACCAGTAAATACAGTGTCTTGAACACCATCTAAATCTACAGTTGCGATCAAGGTGTCGCTGTCGGATGTTCCAAAAACCAAATCTTGTTCATTGATTTCTGTCACCGCAGCAAACATGGTCTGATAAATGTGGCTTTGATCTACCAAACCGTCAATTCCAGGAATGTCGTAGCCGTAAGCTTCATATCCTTGACTGACTAAGCCATCCAATACTTCAGAACCAGCACCTTGGTAATAAACAGGAACTGGACGGTTGGTGTGAGTACCCCAACCGTACTTGGTGGTGTCTGGTGTAGAACCCCAATAATGACCAGATCCGTCAACGGTATCTATATTTGTGAGGGCTTCACCACCTTGAGTCCGCAGTAATTCGGGAAAATCTTGATTTAGGGTGAGATAGTGGTCGTGGTCAGCAGTAACGACTAGTAAGTATAAAAATCAGCGAGAGTAGTACCTGTATTTCCTGCTTCAATTTCTTTAGCTATTGCCGCAGCACGAGCCATTTCCCAGCCCATACCGTCGCCAATCATGATAATTGTATTCTTAGCCATGATGGTTCATTTTCCTTTGATTAAATCCGACAAAAATGCTGTTAAACATTTATTTACTGTTTTTGTAACGATAACAATTATCAAAATTGCTTTTGCAAAATATCAATAAATCAGATAGCTATTTTGCTGTTTTGTCTTCGTTTAAGATTTCATATAAAAATAAACTTAAGGTTAAGAATAATAGTTGATTTGTTTAATAAATTGGGTTGAGTATGTTATGAACTTACGTCTATTATATAAGGCAAGAGGTAAGAGGTAACGGGCTTGAAATTGTTTTGGTGTCTGGGTTGTGTATTATTAGTGTATTTCTTAATCTATCTACTAGCTGCTCTTATGAGCAATTGGGTAAAAAAATCCTCTTCTTCAAAAAAAAGGAAGGTGATAATGGTTATTATTAATAATTTTGTTTAACAAGATACCAAAAATCATACTATGCAAATAAGTTCAGTCCCTTCAGATCGTGTCCGGTTAAAAACTTATCATTAAGACAGCAGGGGGAAAGAGAATTTTGCGGTTGTTCCACAAATGGCGTAATCATTAATTAGCCGGATATGATAAGTAGAAAGGCACAAAAAAACCGTAGACGCGCAGCGGCTTCTCGAAGAGTACTATGTAACTAAACGTAAAGTTGCCCAAAAATCTCACAAGATACTGATGCAGAAAGTTTTTGACAATCCAAAATCTAAAATCTAAAATCTAAAATGGTATTACCAATTACCAATTATCCGCCCTAAAAGTATCAAGGATAATTTTGACGATTTTTATGATAATATCTATTCAAAGCTCTGTGGAATCTCCGCTTCGTAAAAATCCTGCGCTTGTAGAAATTATCACTAATTTTTCAAATTAACCTCATGAAACGTATCACATCACTACTTCTCGCTACTGTAATAGCGTCTATGTCCGTGTTGGGTATTACAGAAAATGCTGATGCACATCCTCATCATCGTCGTCAAACTACTACCCAAGTTCGACGTTATCGGACTTGTCATGGTAGAAATCGTTACAGATATTATCGAGGAAGGTATTACCAATGTCATAACTATAGACGCTATAGAAGACATCATTAATTAGAGTTTTTGTAAAAGCTATACTGTAGGTTGGGTTGAAGTGATAACACCCAACCTTTAGTCTTGATATTGCGCTGTCGTTAATCTAATCTTATGAATTCTACTTCCTAGTATATCGATGTTTGACACCAATAGGAAAATACTCTGCATCGCCATTTGCAGTTAATGTCACCTGTGGTATTTGATATTCTGAGGGAACATAATTAGCAAACTCGCTATTCAAACGCAACAATTGGGAAAGTATGGAAGAGGTTATAGTTTCTTTCTTCTTCTTGTTACTCTTCACTCCTGGTGCTAATTCCACAACTACAGATAAAAACCGATTTTTGTCTGCGTCTTCTTTTACCTGTAACACAAATTTACCCGTTACCCATTCTCTAATTATCGGTTGTTCTAACCCGACTGTGACATTTTCTGGGTAAATATTTGCGCCAAAATAGGAAACTGTAAAATCTAATCTTCCGAAAACATAGACGAAAGGTAATTGATGAATTCCTCTGGGTGAGTGGTGAGTAGACGAAGAGAGATTTTGATCTTCTAAGGGATTAAATCCCCATTTTGCTAAAAACTTCAGCATCTCTTCGTAACTAATTAACCCGCCATGATCTAAAATGTTATATCTAATTAAAGGAATGCCATTGTCACCAGAAAATAGCAAATTCCCATTTTCAACTTCAAAAAATCGACTACAGGGGTCATACTGTACTAATGTCGGTAAACGAGATTCCCCAAATAATGCTTTAGCTGCATTAGGATTTTCTGCTAAAAACCGCCGAATGCAGATACTCAAAGGTGTTTCATTTCCTAAAACTCCTGCGTCTGCTGTTCCATACATGGAAGCAAAATCATAACAGGGATGTTGAGAACCTACTCTTTCACCAACTAAACTTCGCCATTCTTCACTAAATACTTCTCCGGCCATCACTAATTTAATCTGATATTGCTGCCATTGCACACCAGCAGCAATACCCGTATCAATAACATCTTTGAGAAATGGCGGATATCCTAAAAGGACAACTTGCTCAAAATGATTACCCAGTTCTTGCACAACTCGCAATATTTCGGTTTTGTTGTTGCCAGGTGTAATCACTGTGATAGGATAACCCTTGGTAGCGAGATGACGACAGCAATTAGTGGTGAACATTCCCCCCACCCATGTTCCCAAGGTGAAACAAACTACTGCTAAGGTGTTTTTGGTGTCTGCATCAAAACTATCGTGAAAAATCTGCTCAAACCTTGTGGCTATTTGTAGTTCATCTGTATAAAAACGTGGCCAAAATGTCGGCTTGCCCGTTGAGCCAGAGGAAGCCGCGATCATATCACAGCTTCCTAGTTTTCCATTATTACACAATTGGGGCAAAGAATAACGGGAAATATAATTTTCTTTATTGATGGTGGGGATTTTTTGGAAATCTTCGACAGTTTGAATAGTCTGGGGATTGATGCCTCGTTCTGCTAAAAATGCTTGATAAGCGGGTACAGTAACAGCTATATGTTGAAATAGTGCGATCGCTAATTCTTCGCTGGGTATATCGAGATGCTCTACTAGTTTCTCTTCTAAGGGAGTAGACAAAAAATTTTCTAATGCCAGAATTGCCCTTTCCGTCGGTATTTCGTGCTTCATAAAAGTTGTGCGTGGAAAAAATCTGGTCGCTGTTTGTCAGTATTTTATCCATAAAATGCAATTTTCCAGCTATCTTTTGGAAGTGATGCAATTCCGGTAGAGGCAATTGCTCTGAGTCCCGATCAGAAAATTCTAGCTAGTAGTAGCGAAGATCGAACAATTAGAATTTGGCTACTCCCAGAATAAATATTGGCTTTTTGCCAACTGTTAATTAACCCTCTAAGATTAGATGGGGCAAATCAAAGTCGTTTGAACTCTTTCTGGAGAAATCTCAATGACCATTTCCATGTACAAAGCTACAGTACCCGTGTCTATTCACTCACTGAATAACCTGATAGCTATTCTTGAAAAAGGTGCTGAATATGCAGAAACAAAAAAAATAGATCCTTCTGTGTTGATCAATAGTCGTCTATTCCCAGATATGTTTCCATTATCGAGACAAGTACAAATTGCCTGTGACGTAGCAAACAGAGGTACTGCAAAACTAGCAGAGATAGAAGCGCCTAAGTTTGAGGACAATGAAACCACATTCCCTCAACTTATTGACCGCATTCAGAAAACTATCTCTCAGTTAAATACGCTTAAACCTGAACAAATCGACGGTTCCGAGGAGAGAACAATTACCCTAGAGGCGGGTGGTAGCACTCTATCTTTTCCAGGAATGCCATTTCTCCTGTATTTTATTTTACCAAATCTTTATTTCCATGTCACAACAACCTATGACATTCTTAGACACTGCGGTGTAGAACTCGGCAAACGAGACTTCCTTGGTCAGCCCTAGATACGCACCTAAACCCCTACCAAGGGGTTTAATTTTAGATAAGGAATGGGGAACATTTCTCTCGTTCCCATACTCTGTATGGGAATGGATTTTAGAAGACTCTGCCTTCCATGTAAAGTAGAGGCAGAGCCTCTTGTTTGCATTCCCAGTCAGAGACAGGGAACGAGATACGGCTTTGAATATTTCTGGGACAAATCTGCGTAAAGTGCTTTTTAGTCGTTGTAGCCATTAATAATATCTGGAAATATTGACTTTCTGGAAAAGAGGAACTGGTAAAAACGTGAAGAGTCTTTACAGTTTCAACCTACTCTATGTCATATTGTTTCCAGGTGATACAATCTAGAATTCAAAATCTCACATCCAAAATCTCAAATTGGTTAATTCATCCTTCCGTACCATGCTGGTATATTGCAGTAAACAACACGCAAATAAGGGCAGTCACAGTTTTTGCACTCACTGCGGGGAAGCATTACCGCTGACTGTGGGACAGGTGATAGATAATCGCTATGAAATTGCGCGTATACTGGGGCAAGGTGGCTTTGGACGCAGTTATTTAGCTATTGATAGGCAAAAATCCCGCCAAAAGTGCGTATTAAAGGAATTTGCACCTCAAGTTATCAAACCACAGGATTTACAAAAAGCCAAAGAACTGTTTGAACGAGAAGCAAGCGTACTCAAAAAAATTCAACATCCTCAAATTCCGCGTTTTCACTCTTCGTTTCCAGCGAAAATTGGCACTAAGGATTTTTTCTTTTTAGTCCAAGATTATATTGAAGGTGATAATTATTACCAATTATTTCAACAACGTCAAAGTCAGGGCAAATCTTTTAGTGAGGAGGAAGTTGTTAACCTCCTGCATCATATTCTCCCTGTGTTGACTTACATTCACTCTCTAGATATTGTTCACCGCGATATCTCACCAGATAATTTAATTTTACGCCAAAGTGATAATTTACCCGTGTTGATTGATTTTGGTGGTGTGAAACAATTACCAGCTTCTCAGGGTTTTTGGCGAACTCAGTTGGGTGGAGATGGGACTTTATTAGGTAAAAAGGGTTACGCACCTGAAGAACAGTTAATTCAGGGGAAAGTATTTAAAAGTAGTGATTTATATTCTTTAGCTGTAACGGCTTTGGTTTTACTTACGGGTAAGGAACCACAGTCACTTTACGATAGTTATAACGGAGTTTGGTATTGGGGAAAGGAAATTAAGGTTAGTCCCAAATTAGAAACTGTCTTCAAAAAGATGTTGGCATATAAACCGAGCGATCGCTATCAAAAAGCTGAACAAGTTCTCAAAGATTTACCCGCACCATCTTCTGTCCATACAGCAAATACCATAATTAATTCTGTCAAAAGCCAGAATACTTATATGACTAAGCTAAAAACAATGGTAGCTGCCCCAGGTATAAAAAACGCAAAGGCAATTAGTAGTAAATTCCATAGCAAGACTCAATTTGTTGTTCAACAAATACCTATGCCGGCTTGGTTGCGTCCTTTCGCTGTCAGCTTTTTGGGAACTAGCGCCATTGTTTTAACTGGTGCTGGTGTTTGGGCGGCTGGAAATTATGTTTTTCGCTCAGTAACATCAATTACAGTTCCAGAACTTTCTCTACCGCAAATTCCCTTAGGAGGAAACCCAGCTAGTCAACCTGTGAGTGACAAACCAAAAACCCGCGACATTCAAAAAATTTTCAGTCGTCGTCAACAGCTAGAAATTCCTTCAGGATTTTTTACAAAGATGGTAGATGAGATATTTTATACCCAAAAACCAGAATTAAAAGGACGCAGTATCTCTACTAAGCCAGAAGATGCAGCTTTACGTGATGAATGGTATGGTATTGCTGATGATTTATTAGATAAAATAGAACGTGCTAATCTCAGTGTTTCAGCCCGCAGAAAACTGGGAAGCTATACTAGACAAGATTACGAAACTTGGGGAGAACTAGCACGGTCAGGTAAATTGGGTAAATATAAATCTATTGAACAACTGAGAACAGACACTTATCAGAAATTTGACCCGTTGTTTCCTGGTCAAGAGCGTGGGAAACTAAATCAGCAGACCTTTCTGCAAATATGGTATGCGATCGCATCTGATAAAGTAGGGAACAGGTGACAGGTGACAGGTGACAGGTGACAGGTGACAGGTGACAGGTGACAGGTGACAGGGTAATAACTTATTTTCCCAATGACTAATGACCAATGACTAATGACTAATGACCAATGACTAATGACTAATATGTATTGTTCTCAAGGACATCAAAATCCGTCTGGTAGTAAGTTTTGTCTCCAATGTGGGGAGAAAATATTAGAGAAGAGTATAGGTTCTGGTATTCAAGCGGGACTAACTTTAAGCGATCGCTATGTTATTGTACGTCTACTCGGACAAGGTGGGTTTGGACGTACTTATTTAGCTGAAGATATCAACCGCTTCCGAGAACCTTGTGTTTTAAAGGAATTCTCCCCCCAAGTTCAAACTCCCTACGTTGTCCAAAAAGCCGAAGAACTGTTTCAGAGAGAAGCAAGTGTTCTTTATAAATTGCAACATCCCCAAATTCCTAAATTTAGAGAACTATTACACATCAATTTGCAAGGGAAAGAATACTTATTTTTGGTACAAGATCATGTAGATGGGGAAACTTATAATTCTTTATTAAATAGCCGCAAATTGCAGGGTTTAAGATTTACAGAAATAGAAGTTCGTCAGCTATTACAGCAAATTTTACCAGTTTTGGAATATATTCACTCAGTTGGTGTAATTCACCGAGATATTTCTCCTGATAACTTAATGCTTCGGAATGCTGATCAATTACCAGTATTAATTGATTTTGGTGGTGTCAAACAAGTTGCAGCAACCGTCGCTTCTCAATATTACCAAAGCGGGGCAATGACATCTCCTTCCGGTGGAACGCTGCTAGGTAAAATAGGATTTGCACCCCCAGAACAAATGCAAACCGGTCTGGTATCTCCCCACAGTGACTTATATGCTTTAGCTGTAACGGTGTTAGTTTTACTGACAGGAAAACAACCCCAAGAGTTAATTGATACTTATAATTTTAGTTGGCAATGGCGACGGGAAGTAAGCCTCAGTCCCATGTTAGGACAGATAATAGATAAAATGTTATCGTCAAACGTGAGCGATCGCTATCAATCAGCCCGTCAAGTTCTCCAAGCCCTTAACCCGCAACCGCTTAATTATCCCGCTACACAACCACCTACCCCCACACAAACCCCCATATCTGCAACTGTCGCAGTTTCTCCCCCCAAAATCCCAGCACCCCAACCTGTAATTACTCCCACTCCTCAAACCCAAAGTATTTGGACAGCAACCAACGTCTTTATTGTTACCTTAGCCTTATTTGCCAGCGCAGGTATACTTTGGTGGGGATTCAATAGCCGTACAAGGGATCTAGGAGAAAGTAACGCCACAATTACATCTAGTCCTACCCCGACTGAAACGGAGTCACCCGAACCCGAAGTCAATTATTCACCAGAGGAAAAACGACGTAAAGAAAGATTGAGCGCTCGCCGTCAACAATTAAGTATAGATTATAACTTTTATATTAGTTTAGTTAATCAAGTATTTAGGGAAAAGAACCCCAGCTTAAAAGGGCGCACTCTAAGCGATAGTCCAGAAGATGAAAGTTTGCGAGCAGAATGGGATAAAACCGCCTCAGAAGTCCTAGAAAAGCTCTCAGGACTCAGTTCTAATGCTCGTCGTCAACTGGGAACTTACACCTCAGCAGAACGCGATCGTTGGAAAGTAGAAGTTAATAAAATCAACGTTGGTAGTCGTTCTTTATATGATTTGGGTGATGCTGCATTTTTACGTGAATTTCCTGAACAGCGCGGTAAAGATTTTATCAAGCAACCCATTGGGCAAGTTTGGTACGGATTTGTAAATGATCAACTTAACGCTATTCTTGCCAACAGCGCATTTCAAAGAATAGTATTTCCTGAAGGTGGTACAAGTCAAACAGTCAGCGGAACTCTCCAACCAGGGAGAGGTAAAGTTTTCATTGCTGGACTAGCTAAAGATCAAATTATGGAAGTTACGCTAGAAGCAAATTCAAAAGTTTTACTATCAATTTATTCTCCCTCTGGGAAAATCGTATTTTTAGAAGATTCCCAACAGCGAACTGTATCCAAGACATTACCTGAAAAAGGATTTTATGAATTTGTCGTTGTTTCCACAGCCTCAGAACCAGTAGAGTATCAACTGACTGTCAGAGCAGAAAATCCCCCAGAACCAGAACCAACAGAAACACCAACGGAAACACCCACAGAAGAACCTACACCAACACCAACACCAACACAGTCACCAAATAATAATTGAAAAATTTAAGGTGAATAAAGTCAGGAATCAATACTGTTCGGTTAAGAGTTTTTGTAGGTTGGGTTAAGCGACAGCGCAACCCAACAAAATAAAATTTAAAGCCTGTTGGATAATTAATTCTTGATCTACCATATTTCTTAAGGTTAATCCATCATAAATTCCACCAAAAGCTTCTAATGCCGCATTATCTAAAGCTCGATTATAAGCTTCTAATAAAATTTCCTCTATTTCTTTTTTGTTCATGTAATATCCTCCAGCTTTGCGGCGTTTGTTGATCCGATTAATTGCGTCAGTAGCATTGCGAATAGAAACATCCCAAGAAGGAGTTGTCCTTTTTTCTGCCTGTTGTTTAATTAAATGGATTAAAAGCACTACACAATAACTATAAATTTTATTAATTTTATCTTCTTTGCTCATTTCTTCCAATTCATCAATTAAAGATAGAGCCGCTTCTAGGTTGCCAGAAACCACTAATTCTCTGAGTTCTAGTAATTCTTCCATAATTTGCTCTTTCCTTGAAGTTTGCTATTTCTAGCATAGCTCTGATAATACTATCAACTACAGATATATCACCACCGATAATGGTTGTTGTGCAAGTTTTGCCGATTTCTGCTAGAGTATGAGCAATTCCTACGGAACGCTTCTTTTTCAGTAAACTGAAATACGCAATAGCCATTACTCTTTTTCCTCAAAATTAACATCTTGATAAATGTCAACTAAACTAATTTCAAAATCAAGATATTGTAACTTAACAATATCATCTTCAGATTTATATTCTCGAAAAATCCATTCTCCCTCATTAGTTTTGCTATAGTGCATTACCTGATATTGATTTTGTTCCACTAAAACATATTCTTTAAATTGCGGAATAGAACGATAAAAAGTAAATTTATCACCTTGATCATAATTTTTTGTAGACTTAGATAATACCTCAACAATTAATAAAGGATTAGTAACGGTAGTATTATTTTTACCTGTATAACTAGCCTGACCATCAGTTACAATTACATCAGGATAAGTATATTCTTTAAATTGTGGAATCCATAAACGCATATCTCCCATAAAAACTTCATGGTTTTTGCGTCTCATGGCATATAGTAAAATCGCCGCAATAGCTAGTGTAATTTTATTATGATTACCAGTTCCCCCAGTCATAGGTATAATTTCTCCATCCCGATATTCGCTTTTATAAAGTGCTTTTTCTTCTAATTCTAAATATTCTTCAGGAGTGTAAATATGTTTGCGAGTTTGTACTTGCATATTGTTTTCCTTAATTTGGTTAATTGCAGAGAATGAAGGACAAAGCCAAAAACTTCATCCTTCATACTTTTAATTATGCTTCATCTAAAGCTGCAATACCAGGTAATACCTTACCTTCCAACAACTCCAAACTAGCACCACCACCGGTAGAAATGTGGCTCATTTGATCAGCCAAACCTACCTTTTCCACAGCGGCTACAGAGTCACCACCACCGATAATGGTAGTTGTGCCGGTTTTGCCGATTTCTGCTAGAGTATGAGCGATCGCTTCCGTACCAGCCGCAAACTTATCAAACTCAAACACGCCCATAGGCCCGTTCCAAATCACAGTCTTACAATCAGCCAAAGCCGCTTGGAAAACCTTCACAGAATCAGGTCCAATATCTAAACCCATACCATCGGCAGGGATATTTTCAATGCTGACAGTAGTAGCATTAGCATCAGGCGCAAACTTATCTGCGGAGACGATATCTGTAGGTAGCAACAAAGCCACACCACGTTCTTTAGCCTTAGCTTCCAAAGTCTTCGCTAATTCCAGCTTATCTTCTTCCACCAAAGACTTACCAACACTCAAACCACGGGCTTTGTAGAAGGTGAAAATCATCCCACCACCAATGATCAGTTTGTCGCACTTTTCCAACAAAGTTTCAATCACGCCGATTTTACTAGAAACCTTGGAACCGCCAATAATTGCTGCCAAAGGACGTTGGGGATTTTCGATCGCATTTTGCAGATATTCCAATTCCTTCTCCACCAAATATCCAGCCACAGAAGGACTGAGGAACTTGGTTACACCTTCAGTCGAAGCATGGGCGCGGTGTGCAGTACCAAACGCATCATTTACATAAAAATCAGCATTTGCAGCCAATTTCTTCGCAAATTCAGGATCGTTTTTCTCTTCTTCTGGGTAAAAGCGGACATTTTCTAGTAACAGCACTTGGCCATTTTGCAAAGCCGCAACCTTCGCCGCCACATCATCACCGATACAATCATCAGTTTTGACAACTTCTTGTCCCAACAACTCAGAGAGGCGTTTAGCAACAGGAGTCAGACGCAATTTTTCAGTTACACCCTTGGGGCGACCAAAATGGCTTGTTAAAATCACCTTAGCGCCTTTTTCGGTCAAATCCTTGATGGTTGGCAGCGCAGCGCGAATGCGAGTATCGTCGGTAATCTTGCCTTGATCATCTACAGGAACGTTAAAATCAACCCGCACTAAGGCGCGTTTACCAGAAATATCAGCCGCAGATAAACTTGCTAAACTTTTTTTGGACACAACTAAACCCTCCTGATTGCCTTTTTGTTATTGTTTTGAAAGTATAACTATGAAGATTTTACCGGAGTACGGGGTGTCCCAGTGATTTATGTTTAAGACAGTTCTGTTTCCAATTGATCAAAGTCGGGCTGCGCGGGAAGCTGCGGATGTAGTTGCCAACGTAGTACAGAAGTACAGTAGTCGCTTAGTACTCCTGTCAGTCGTGGAAGAACCAACCTCAGATACCCCTAATCCTGATCCTATGGTGTCTCCAGAGGCGGTTGCTAAACTGCTAGAAAATGCCCAAGCCTTATTTTCTCAGCAAGGAATTACAGCCGAAGTGTTGGAAAGACAAGGTAAACCAGCCTTTACTATTTGTGATGTTGCTGATGAAATCGAGGCCAATTTAATTATTATGGGCTGTCGGGGGTTAGGCTTAACGGATGAAGGCGCAACTGATAGCGTCACCAGTCGCGTCATTAACCTTTCCCCTTGTCCAGTTTTGATTGTTCCTTAGTGATATATTTGGGCAGGCATCTCGCCTGTCCTATCATCGTAAATTCAAGGGTTTGAGACCTCTAAATCTACACTTAGTCTCAGTTGAGTCGGGTAAGTGTCCCCTACTCCAACTGTCTTCAATTTTTAATTTTTAATTTTTGATTTTTAATTTTGAAGAATTCCTCACAAACTTTTAATTGCTATTGATATTGGTAATTTCCCGCTAGGATTTTCTCAACAAACTGTTTTATAGTGAGAAGAATTGACTTAGGCAATCAAAGGAGTGGTCATAAGATTGCGGGCAAAAATACCTGTTAATTGAAATTTTGGCTTCTCGTGTTTTATCTCTCTGTCAGGAGAGATAGAAAAGTTTGAGATTGGGGAATCTGTTGAAAAGACTCGAAACTTGCGTAAATCGGCTTAGTTTATAGCCCCACATTTTTTGTGTGTGGGTGTTGACAAACTTAATTCCCCAACCGGCTAGAGTACGCCAATTATGACCCCTAGTATTACAGATTCAGCAGTCAAGGCAGCGATCGCAGCTATTGCTTCGGAGTCAGCAACAGCAGCAGAAAAAATCCAAATGCTGATAGAAATGGCGCAAGGCTTTCAGAAAAAGCCAAAAACTGCCCAAGACCTGCGAAATGCAGTAGGGTTGTTTTATCGTGCCTATGAAATGTGCGGTGAGAACTATCCTTTACTAAAAGCACGGGCTAAGGTGGGAATAGCAGGTACTCTCCAGATCATTCCTGATGCAGATTCTCAATTGTTGCTACAAGCAAAAGAAGGTTATGAAGAAGCCTTACCAATATTACAACAATTGGCGACACCAGAGGAAGTAGCAGAAGCACAGATGAATTTGGGGTTAGTTTTGCAATCCCTAGTTCCCGACAATTTAGCGCGGATAACTGACAGCATTCAAGCTTATCATCAGGCTTTGCGGGTGTTTAGCTGGGAAGATTACCCACAGGAATACGCGATTTTATCTAACAATATAGCGATCGCATATCTTTCTATGCCAATGGCATCAGAACGGGAATATTTACGTCAAGGGTTAGCAGTCCAGTCTTTTGAAGTAGCACTCAAACATATTAACCTCATTGACCATCCTAGGGAATATGCGATGTTGCAAAACAACTTAGGTAACGCTTTGCAATATTTAATCAGTTCCCATCCTGTAGAGAATAACCTACGGGCTATTTCTGCCTACAACGAAGCCTTAAAAGTGCGGAATCCTCAAGATACACCGTTAGAATATGCTAACACAATTTCTAACAAAGCCAACGCCCTATTTAACTTACCAGACAACCCAGAAAAACCCGAATTAGGTAATCAGCAAAATCTACTAACAGCCAAATCCTACTATCAAGAAGCTTGGCAAATATTTACCGAAAATCAACAACTAGAACAAGCGGAAGTAGTAGCCAAAGCACTACAAGATGTAGCAGCAGAAATGCAAGCATTTGTCTTGCATTAAACCCTCAATAGGAGAATTCCATGTTTGATTTTGTCAATAACCCAGCATTTAAAGAATTTCTGTATAGTTTGAATACAGAATTAAACCTCACTACAGCATTTACTTGGTTAATCATTGCTGTAATTTTATCAATGATTGGTGGTGCAATTAGCGGCATGATAATTGCAGGTAAAGACTTAGGCTATAAATTCGCTGCAACTATTGGTAGTTTATTCGCACCAGCGGGAATAATTCCTGCCCTGATTCTCGGCTTATTAATGATGAATTTCTTATCTAACTACTAGGAGGATATATGTTAGAACTAAGCTGGTTTTCTTTTAAGTTACTTCTCAAAGGTAAACTATTACGAGATCCTATCTATTTTCTCCGTCAAACCACTATTGCTAGTGGTGTTGGTACACTAATAATAGTATTATTAGCACAGGCAGCTATCCCTCTTTGTATTCCCATTACTGTAGCGAGTTTAGTAACTGGTGTCATGATGCCTTTTCTGCTACAAGACTTTAGAATGAAATGACTTTGCATAAATACCAAATTAAAAGTTATCAATCCCTACAGATTTATCTGTGGGGTTGAGTTTTAATATTTATAATTAATTAAGCAGATCAATAATGACTCAACTAGAGGAATTGATTACAGATATTAACCGATTTGAAGCGATTATTTCAGAATGGGATGAAAGTCAAAGGTGTGTAGCCGTAGGTTTACAACGGGCTATTGAATCTCTACATAAAGCCGCATTAACTAATTTAATTAAAAGTCTTAAACAAGAAAATGTATCAGCTTTGCATCAAGCTGTAAATGATGAAATTGTTTATGCAGTTTTGTTATATCATAACTTAGTTAAACCTCCATTATCAGAACGTATCCAAACAGCATTAGCCGAAGTTCGTCCCAGTTTACAAAATCATCAGGGAGATGTAGAATTAGTCGCCATTAAATTACCAGATATAGTTGAAGTTAAATTAATTGGTAGTTGTAGTAATTGTGCCACTTCTACCTTAACTTTAACCCAAGGAATAGAACAGACTATTAAAAAACATTGTCCAGAAATTACAAGAGTAGTTGCGGTTAAGGGTAATTCTCATCCTCCTGCTAATTCTCTCCCTACAGATTCCTATTGGGTGAAAGCAACAACATTAGATAACATAATTGAAAATCGCATCTTAGCAGTTAGAGTTGCCAATAATGATGTAATTATGTACAGACAAGGTGATAATATTAGTTGTTATCGAAATAGTTGTTCTCATTTGGGTTTTCCGTTAGATAAAGGAACTGTAGAAACAGGAATTATTACCTGTTCTGCACATAATTTTCAATATAATTTAAACACAGGTGAATGTTTAACAGTACCGGATATTTCCTTACAATCATATCCAGTAAAAGTTAAGGGTGATAACGTTTATGTGCAAGTGCAAAAATAAACAATATTAGAGGATGTTTGAAAAGTTGCAAATTATACTCTAAACCCCATGAAGGCGCAACTGATAGCGTCACCAGTCGCGTCATTAACCTTTCCCCTTGTCCAGTTTTGATTGTTCCTTAGTGATATATTTGGGCAGGCATCTCGCCTGTCCTATCATCGTAAATTCAAGGGTTTGAGACCTCTAAATCTACACTTAGTCTCAGTTGAGTCGGGTAAGTGTCCCCTACTCCAACTGTCTTCAATTTTTAATTTTTAATTTTTGATTTTTAATTTTGAAGAATTCCTCACAAACTTTTAATTGCTATTGATATTGGTAATTTCCCGCTAGGATTTTCTCAACAAACTGTTTTATAGTGAGAAGAATTGACTTAGGCAATCAAAGGAGTGGTCATAAGATTGCGGGCAAAAATACCTGTTAATTGAAATTTTGGCTTCTCGTGTTTTATCTCTCTGTCAGGAGAGATAGAAAAGTTTGAGATTGGGGAATCTGTTGAAAAGACTCGAAACTTGCGTAAATCGGCTTAGTTTATAGCCCCACATTTTTTGTGTGTGGGTGTTGACAAACTTAATTCCCCAACCGGCTAGAGTACGCCAATTATGACCCCTAGTATTACAGATTCAGCAGTCAAGGCAGCGATCGCAGCTATTGCTTCGGAGTCAGCAACAGCAGCAGAAAAAATCCAAATGCTGATAGAAATGGCGCAAGGCTTTCAGAAAAAGCCAAAAACTGCCCAAGACCTGCGAAATGCAGTAGGGTTGAACTCCCAAAAACTATATCTTCTCTCTGTGCCTCTGCGTGAGATAAATAATGACCTTAATACCCAAAATACCAAACCCAACACCCCTTTCCCCTCATGGTGCAGAAGTAATATTAGGAAACACCACCACACCCGAACAAATAGCCATACCTATTGCACCTACCCCTTCAACAATGTTCGGTCCCCGTGCAGCTTGTTTATTATCAGAAACAGGAATATTATGGGTAGCAGATACAGGACATCATCGTTTATTAGGTTGGCGAAATTTACCCACAAAAGATCATCAACCAGCTGATTGGGTAATAGGACAACCAGACTTTTATTCTGAAGGACAAAACGCTAAAGGTACACCAGGAAAATCTACATTTAGTGTTCCTACAGGTATTTGTAAATGTGGTACAGGTTTAGCCGTTGCCGATGCTTGGAATCATCGCATTTTAATCTGGTATAATGTTCCAGAAGATAGTAATGTTCCCGCAGATTTAGTATTAGGACAAATTAACTTTATTGATAATGAATCAAATCGAGGAAATCGAGAACCTGCGGCAAATACCCTACATTGGCCTTACGGTATTTTCTATCATCAAGGTAAGTTATTTGTAGCCGATACCGGAAATCGTCGTTTATTGATTTGGAATCAATTTCCCACCGAAAATGGACAACCTGCGGATATAGTTTTGGGACAACCAAACATGATATCTCGTAATGAAAACGGGGGTGGTTCTCCTACGGCTTCCAGTATGCGTTGGTGTCATGATATCACCCTTTGGGAAGATAATTTAGTTGTTACTGATGCAGGTAATAACCGGGTAATGATTTGGAAAGGAATACCAACAGAAAATAATGCCCCTTGTGAGGTGGTTTTAGGGCAAAAAAACTTTAATTTGGTGGAATTAAATCAAGGAGTTTATTTTCCTAGTGCCAGTAGTTTAAGTATGCCTTATGGAGTAGATATTTGGCAAGATTGGTTAATAGTTGCAGATACAGCTAATTCTCGTTTGCTAGGATGGAAGAAACCAGAATCTATATTATTATTACAGGATGCGAATGCTGATGGTGTAGTGGGACAAGATAATTTTACCAAGAAAAGCGAAAATCGTAATTTTGGACTACCAACAAGACAAAGTTTAAATTGGTGTTATGGAATTAAAGTTTGTGGAGAAACTGCGGTAATTGCTGATTCTGGAAATAATCGCGTTTTGATTTGGAAGTTTTGATTATCTCACGCAAAGACGCAAAGGCGCAAAGGAAGAAAGATGCCTATTGAAGAAGTTAGGGTTTGTGGGACTGTGCAAGGTGTAGGTTTTCGTCCTATTGTGTATCGTTTGGCGAAGGTTTGTGGGTTAAAGGGTGATGTTTGTAATGATGGTGAAGGTGTTTTAATTCGTGTTTCTGGCAATGAGGAAGAAATTACAGTATTTATAAATAAATTATATCTAGAATGTCCACCTTTGGCAAAAATTAATGAGGTGAAGAGGAGTCCATATTTTGGGGAATTCGATTTTGATGGCTTTGTGATTTCTCCAAGTGTTAATAGTGTGGTGAAAACCGAAATTTCTGCTGACGCTGCAACTTGTCCCCAATGTCAAAAGGATATTTTTGATCCTTTTAGTCGTTATTTTCGTTATCCTTTTACTAATTGTACTCATTGTGGTCCCCGGTTGAGTATTATTCGCGCTATTCCTTACGATAGAAATAACACCAGCATGGTGAATTTTCCGATGTGTAAGGAATGTGAAAAGGAATATAAAAATGTAGAAAATCGCCGTTTTCACGCCCAACCTGTTGCTTGTCATGTATGTGGGCCTCGTGCATGGTTAGAACGCGCTGACGGTAAACCAGTCATTTCTGATATGTTCTCAATGTTAGATGATGTAGATGCTGTTTGTACTTTATTACAAAAAGGTGAAATTGTTGCTATTAAGGGTTTGGGTGGGTTTCATTTAGCTTGTGACGCAACTTTAGAAAATGCAGTTTTAAAACTGAGAAACCGCAAACAACGTTATCATAAACCTTTGGCTTTAATGGCAAGAGATATTGATATTATTTCTGAATATTGCTATATTAATGATTTAGAAAAACAATTATTAACAAGTCCTGCTGCACCCATTGTTTTATTAAAAGTAAAAACAGATAAACAATTACCATCTTCTATAGCACCAGGACAAAATACTCTGGGTTTCATGCTTCCTTATACCCCCTTGCATCATTTAATTCTCAGACGCATGAACCACCCGATAGTCTTAACTAGCGGTAATATTTCTGATGAACCACAATGTATAGATAATGAAGATGCAAAAAATAAATTATCAAAAATAGCTGATTATTTTCTTTTACATAACCGTGATATTGTGAACCGACTAGATGATTCAGTTGTCAGAGTTATCGATAATCAAATACAAACCCTCAGACGTGCTAGGGGATATGCACCAGCACCAATTCCTTTACCACCTGGATTTGAAAAAATACCGCCAATTTTAGCAATGGGTAGCGAGTTAAAAAATACCTTTTGCTTATTAAGAGAAGGTAAGGCAATTTTATCACAACATTTAGGAGATTTAGAAAACGCAACAGCATTTAACGCTTATCAAGAAACCTTGAATTTATATCTAAACTTATTTGCCCATAAACCCGAAATCATTGCTATTGATAAACATCCAGAATATCTATCATCTAAACTGGGTAAAGAACTAGCAACAGCTAATCAAATTCCACTTTATCAAATTCAACATCATCATGCCCATATAGCAGCTTGCATGGCAGAAAATCAAATTTCCTTAAACACAAAACCAGTTTTAGGAATAGCATTTGATGGATTAGGTTATGGTGAAGATGGTCAACTATGGGGCGGAGAATTTATATTAGCAGATTATCATGATTTTCAAAGATTAGCGACATTTAAACCTATATCTATGATAGGAGGAGAACAAGCAATTTATCAACCTTGGAGAAATACATACTCTCAATTAATAAACGCCTTTACATGGGAAGAAATCAAAAAAAAATATAGTGAATTAGAAATAATCAAACTTTTAGAAAATAAAAATCCCAAATTACTCAACCAAATCATAGAAAAAGGTATTAATTCACCCTTAACATCATCAGTAGGGAGATTATTTGATGCAGTAGCTGCCGCAATAGGTATTTGTCCAGAGAAATGCAGTTATGAAGGACAAGCAGCCATAGAAATGGAAGCCCTAGCTGACGTTAACATATTAAACAATGATGAAGAAACTCTAAACTATACCTTTAAATTTGAAAAATCAGATAATATCTATTATATAGATACATCTTCCACATGGCGACAAATACTCAATGATATAAACCAGCACACCTCCTCATCAGAAATAGCTGCAAAATTTCATAAAAGTTTAGCTATTGCAGTGGTAACAATGGTTAAACAAATTAGACAAGAACATGAATTTCACCAAGTAGCATTAACAGGGGGAGTATTTCAAAATCGAATTTTATTAAAACAGGTAAAAATGGGATTAGAAAAATCAGAAATTAAAGTATTAACTCATAGTATAGTACCTGCAAACGATGGAGGATTATCACTAGGACAAGCTGTTATAGCTGCTGCTAAATACTTAAAATAAATAACATAAAAACCTCTGTTGTCTCTGCGTGAGATAAATCTTCAAAAAAAGGAAAAATAAAATGTGCTTAGGAATACCCGGACAAATAACAGAAATAACCAACGTAGAACATAAACTAGCAATAGTTAATATTGGAGGAGTAAAACGCCAAGTAAACATAGCTTGTATAGTAGACGAACAACACCCCCCAGAAGCTTGTATAGGAGACTGGGTATTAGTTCACGTCGGCTTTGCAATGAACCGAATTAACGAACAAGAAGCCGCAGAAACATTACAACTATTGCAAGAAATAGCCCAAACTTACACTTAAAATTTCCTTTCTTCCTTTGCGCCTTTGCGCCTTTGCGTGAGAAATAAAAATATGAAATACGTAGACGAATTTCGTAACCCAGAAAAAGCCCAAGCATTACAAAAAGAAATCGAAAAACTCAGCCAAAAAATAGATACACACATCAAAATAATGGAAGTATGCGGAGGACATACCCATTCAATTTTCAAATACGGAATCGAAGAAATATTACCCGATAACATCGAACTAATTCACGGGCCAGGCTGTCCAGTGTGCGTCATGCCCAAAGGTAGAATAGATGATGCGATCGCACTTTGCCAAAATCCTAACATAATTTTCACCACATTTGGCGACGCAATGCGCGTACCCGGTTCAAAAACCAGCCTCTTACAAGCCAAAGCCCAGGGTGCAGATATTCGCATGGTTTACTCACCCTTGGATAGCTTAAAAATAGCCAAAGAAAACCCCAATAAAGAAATAGTATTCTTCGGTTTAGGCTTTGAAACCACCGCCCCCAGCACAGCATTTACCATACTCCAAGCCGCAGCAGAAAATATAACTAACTTTAGTATGTTTTCTAATCATGTATTAGTAATTCCTGCATTACAAGCATTATTAGAAAATCCAGATTTAGAACTGGATGGTTTTGTCGGTCCCGGTCATGTAAGTATGGTCATAGGTACAGAAACCTACGAATTTATTGCCCAAAAATATCATAAACCAATAGTTATTTCTGGCTTTGAACCATTAGACATATTCCAATCAATTTGGATGTTGCTAAAACAAATAGTCGAAAAACGTTGTCAAGTAGAAAATCAATATAATCGCTTAGTAGAAACAGCCGGAAATCAAAACGCATTAAAAGCCATAAATAAAGTTTTTGCAGTCCGCGAAAAATTTGCATGGAGAGGTTTAGGAGAAATACCCAATTCCGGTTTTAAAATCCGCGAAGAATACGCCCAATTTGATGCCGAAGCCAAATTTACAATTCCTAACTTAACAGTAGCAGATCATAAAGCTTGTCAATGTGGAGAAATTCTTAAAGGAGTCTTAAAACCTTGGCAATGTAAAGTATTTGGAACAGCTTGCACACCAGAAACACCCATAGGAACTTGTATGGTTTCTTCCGAAGGTGCTTGTGCAGCATATTACAAATATGGGCGACTTTCGACTCTGGGAAAAAGAGATAAATCAGGTGTATCTAACGAATCTCTATCAGTCTAAATTCCACAATTTGAGGAAAATTACATGGCTTATGTAACCGTCAGAATTAGTAAAAATAACTCCATAGAAAAAAAACGGAAATTAGTCAAAGCTATGACTGACGCTTTAGTCTCTATTTTAGATACTAAATCTGAATCAATAATTGTTAATATTGAGGAAGTTGAAAGAGAAGATTGGGCTGTTGGTGGCGTTTTGCATTATGACAAAAATAACAATAAGCGCGAAGATAGAGATGAAAGAAAGAATTGGTAAATAATTTAAAATGACAGGCAAAATGCCTGTCAAAAAAATACAATTTTTATACTTATAAAACAATTTAAAAATGACAATTAACTCAAATCAAAATTCCCTCTTTCAAAAAATTGAACAAGTCCGTCGTCGTCAGGGAAAAATCCGCGATACCCATATTAATCTCGCACATGGTAGCGGTGGTAAAGCCATGCGTGACTTGATAGATGATATCTTTGTAAAAACCTTTGATAATCCCATTCTTTCCCAATTAGAAGACCAAGCAACATTTGATTTAGCCAGCCTTTCCCAACATGGAAATAGATTAGCATTTACCACAGATTCCTATGTAGTAGATCCCTTATTTTTCCCAGGTTCAGACATAGGAGAACTAGCAATTAACGGCACAATTAACGATTTAGCCGTCAGTGGTGCAAAACCTTTATATCTTACCTGTAGCGTCATATTAGAAGAAGGTTTACCAGTAGAAACATTACGCCGTGTAGTTTCCAGTATGCAGAAAGCAGCACAAAAAGCCGGAGTGCAAATAGTCACAGGAGACACAAAAGTTGTGAATCGTGGTTGTGCTGACAAACTATTTATTAACACTGCGGGAATTGGCATAATTCCCCCAAATATTGATATTTCACCCCGCAATATTCAACCGGGAGACGTAGTAATTATAAACGGTGAAATTGGAAATCATGGCACAGCAATATTAATTGCTAGAGGAGAATTAGCATTAGAAACAGATATAGAAAGTGACTGTCAACCATTACATGAACTAGTAGCCGAAATCATCAAAGTTTGCCCCCAAATTCACGCTATGCGAGATGCAACCAGAGGAGGTTTAGCCACAGTATTAAATGAATTTGCCCTCACAGCAAACGTAGGAATACGCATCAATGAAAATGCAATTCCCATTCGAGAAGAAGTAAATGGAGTATGTGAAATACTCGGTTTAGAACCCTTATATCTAGCCAACGAAGGAAAATTAGTCATAATTGCCCCTCCAGAAAAAGCAGAGATAATTTTATCAACAATGCAAAATCATCCAACAGGAAAACAAGCATCTATCATAGGTGAAATTATCCCCACACCACCAGGAATAGTCTTACTAAAAACCGCCTTTGGTGCAGAAAGAATCATAGATATGCTAGTCGGCGACCAACTCCCAAGAATTTGTTAAACTCCCTCCTCTCTCTGCGCCTCCGCGTCTCTGCGTGAAATAAAAAAACCTATGCACGAACTAGGAATTACCCAAAACATCATCGCTATAGTTAGGGAAAACGCCCAAGGGAAAAAAGTCCAAAGAGTATTATTAGAAATTGGTCAATTATCAGCTATTATGCCAGATGCGATTAAATTCTGTTTTGATATTTGTGCCAAAGATACAATAGTAGAAGGTGCCTTATTAGAAATATTAGAAATACCAGGAATGGCTAAATGTCGTCAATGTGGGACAAAATTTTATGTAGAAAAACCTTTTGGTATTTGTGAATGTGGTAGCGTGCAGTTAGATATAATTACTGGTGAAGAACTAAAAATTAAAGAAATTGAAGTGGAGGATTTATGTGTGTAACTTGCGGTTGTGCTGATGATAATGAAGCTAAAATTACTAACTTAGAACATGAACATCATCATACTCATACTTTACCAGATGGGACTGTAATTACCCATACTCATCACCATGAAGAAGCGCCCCAAATTCATGCTAAAATACATAATACAACAATATCTTTAGAACAAGAAATTTTAGGAAAAAATAACTTATTAGCTGCCCAAAATCGCGGCTGGTTTAAAGGTCGAAATATCCTGGCTTTAAATTTAATGAGTTCTCCTGGGGCGGGAAAAACTACATTATTAACTCGCACAATTAATGATTTAAAAGATAAATTAACTATCAGCGTGATTGAAGGTGATCAAGAAACTACTAATGATGCTGAAAAAATTAAAGCAACAGGCTGTAAAGTTGTGCAAATTAACACAGGTACAGGCTGTCATTTAGACGCATCAATGATAGAAAGAGGTTTACAAAAACTTAACCCACCATTAGATTCTGTGGTGATGATTGAAAATGTCGGAAATTTGGTTTGTCCGGCTTTATTTGACTTAGGAGAAGCTGCTAAAGTCGTAATTTTATCGGTGACGGAAGGAGAAGATAAACCAATTAAATATCCCCATATGTTTCGCGCTAGTGAAATCATGATTCTCACAAAAATTGATTTACTTCCCTATGTACAATTTGATGTTCAATGCTGCATTGAATATGCAAAACAAGTAAATCCTAAAATGCAGATTTTCCAAGTTTCTGCTACTACTGGTGAAGGGTTAGAAGATTTGTATAAGTGGTTAAATCAAAAAGTTGCTAATTAATTAATACTCATACAGCACTTCCCCGTGTCATGAGGTACAAGAACCCCACCCCCAACCCCCTCCCCGCAAGCGATGAGGGGGCTATGATGTACCTTATAACAAAGGAATTCGCTGTAAGTAAGTAATTTAATACCTTTCGCAAAGCCTCTTCCGACAAAGGGAGAGGCTTTTAATCTCCGTGTAATATCAATTCACTTAAATTAAAGCTACAAATGAATCCTCGCGTCACCGCGTCCCCGTGTCCCCGCGTCTATCTTGTTGGCATTGATAAAATTTTAGACTAGTGTTAGATATGTATCATCGAAATTGATCGAAGCTAGTGTATATGAGTAGAAAGTTTTCTTCTGTTCAAGTAAAAACCCGCACTTTGGGAATTTTGACGGGAATCTTCATGATTCCTATCATACCAACTCAAAGTAACGCACAGTTATACCCAGGATTGCGAGTGAGCGTAAAATTCCCGCCAGCGCAAGATTTGGGCGCACCGGCACGAACTTCAGGAGCGGGTTCGCGGGGTACTGTTTGTGGTAATGAGAGCTTAATTAATGGATTAATCTCAAACAATCTTAATCAGCGCCAAACATATCTGACTGCGTTGACTCCAGAAAATAATGTGTTGACGACAGTGGCTCCCAACCCCACAGTTTATGTACAGGTTCCGAAGGCTATTAATAAGAACGCTGAATTTCGTGTGATTGACAAAGAAACGGAAACAGTTGTTTATGAAAAAATTTTTCCAATTGTGAATACTCCAGGAATAGTGAAGATAAGTATGCCAAATACTGTCAACTTAGCAGCGGGTAAAACTTATCAATGGCAATTCTTAGTTATCTGTAATCCTCTGGATAGAGAAGCAGATAAAGCACTTGAGGGTTGGATTCAGCGTACTTCTTTGAGTAAGAAACAAACGGCTAGAATACAACAGCTAAAAGCGAACTCTGTAGAACAGGCAAAATTGTATGCTAAATATGGAATTTGGCATGAAACTCTAAAGATTTTGGATCAGTTGCGCGATCGCAATCCCCAAGCACAAGCAGAATGGATAGAACTGTTAAACTCAGTTAAGTTAGAAAAGCTGGTCGAAATTTCTTCCTCTTCCCCTAAACCACAGAATTAGTCCCTCAGTAGTGCTGAGTTCTTGAGTATTAAATCCTTTGATTTTCCTAGGATATGGGCAAAATAAAACGTTTTTTGTGGGAATGGCGGGCTGTTGGGATTACGACCCCAAGTATTGCTGGATTAGTAATCCTTTTGCGCTTTCTTGGTTTATTACAATCTTGGGACTGGGCAGCTTTTGATCAATATATGCGTTGGCGGCCGCCTCAACCCCAGGATGACAGAATTGTGATTGTGGGGATTGAAGAAGCAGATATGCAATATCTTCAGCAAGGTTACATTGCTGATGGTGTTTATGCGAAGTTGCTGAAAAAACTCAAAGCCAGAAAGCCAAGAGCAATTGGTTTAGATATTTATCGAGATCTCCCTTTTGAACCAGGCCATCAGGATTTAGTGAAGGTGTTTGAATCAACCGACTATGTGATTGGGATTCAAAAAGTAGTGGGCGATGGCAATAATCAGCCAGTTCCACCACCACCTGTACTTAAAGCCAAGGATCAAGTAGGGGCAAATGATGTAATTGCTGATGCCGATAACAAGATCAGACGCGGTTTCATTTATCTAGCAGATGCCAACAATAAACCTGTCTACAGCTTTAGCTTTTATCTAGCATTACTTTATCTCCAAAAAGAGGGTATTACTGTTCAGGGAAATAAAAATTGGCAGTTAGGTAAAACCTTATTTTCTCGCTTTCAATCTCATGATGGTGGCTATATCCGCGCCGATGACAATGGCTATCAAATGTTATTGAATTACCAAGGTGAGACCGGCTCTTTTAATACAGTTTCCCTCAGAGATATTTTAGAAGACCGAGTCCCAAAAGATTGGGGACGCGATCGCATTATCTTAATTGGGATGGTGGGTGAAAGTTTCAATGATTTATTCTACACTCCCTACAGTGGCGATTTGCTCAGTATCCCAGAACCCATGTCTGGGGTGGAAGTTCAGGCACATCTCACCAGCCAAATTTTGAATGCTGCCCTCAAAGGTAACGCCTTAATTAAAAGTTGGTCAGAACCCCAAGAATGGCTGTGGATTGCCTTCTGGTCAGGGGTTGGTGCTATCCTAACTTGGCGGTGGCGATATGTAGGTAAGTCCCTTAAATCCTCTTTTTGGTGGTGGGGAACTACCCTGATATTGGCGCAAGGAGTTTTATTCGGTAGTACATACATAGCTTTTGTTTGGGGCTGGTGGTTGCCTGTTGTTGCCCCATTTTTAGCACTGACCGGTGCGGCTATTGCTATTACAACTTATATTGCTAACACCGCAGATTCAATTCGCAAAACTTTTGGGCGTTACCTGACAGATGAGGTAGTTGCTACTTTGCTGGAAAGCCCCGAAGGATTGAAAATTGGGGGTAAAAGGGCAAAAATTACCATCGTCACTTCCGATTTAAGAGGATTCACCGCCCTATCAGAACGACTGTCTCCAGAAGCAGTGGTACAAGTTCTCAACATCTATCTGGAATTCATGTTAGATGCGATCGCACAACACCAAGGAACCATTGATAAATTCATGGGTGATGGTATTGTTATTCTCTTTGGAGCGCCCACACGCAGGGCAGATGATGCTCAACGAGGAGTTGCTTGTGCTGTAGCGATGCAGTTAGCAATGACTGCTGTTAACGAAAAGTTAGCCCAATTAGATTTACCAACTTTAGCAATGGGTATTGGTATTAATACTGGAGAAGTTGTCGTTGGCAATATTGGCTCAGAAAAACACACTGAATACACCGTCATAGGCAAAGAAATGAATCTCGCTTTCCGCATTGAAACTTATACAACAGCCAAACAAATTCTCATTTCTGAAGCAACTTTAAAAGCAATTGGATCAGCAACCCTCAGAATCGATGGAGAAAAGCAAATCAAACCAAAAGGAGTTAAAGAATTAATCACAGTTTATGATATTGGTGGTATTGGTGAACCATATAACTTGTTTTTAACCAAAGACACAGATATCTTTGTTGATCTGATAGCACCAATTCCCATCATCTACCAAATAGTTGATGGTAAGCAAGTTTCTACCAATATATTCAAAGGACATTTAATCAAACTATCAGGTGAAGGAGCCTTAGTGCAAATCGATAACATAGAATCAGATACTGCACTTTCTAATTTCATTAATATTAAGCTCAACCTATTAATAGATGGCAATCCAGAAAAATTGAGTGAAGACATCTATGCCAAAATTTCCCATAAACCTGCAACTCCGGGTAATTTTTATCTGCAATTCACCTTTAAACCTCCAGCAGAAGCCGGTATACTTTTTAAAGCTCTTTCTCAATCAATTAAAGACAATAAATAAAAAAGGCGGGTTTAGCAATACAATCAAGGGTGAAAAAACTACGTTCCTACAGCAATACCTTCGCCATTTTTCTGTAGGTTGGGTTGAGCGTAGCAAAACCCAACTTAAGAATCAGGAATTATTTTAATTGTTAATCAGATTTGGCAAAAATTGTCAACAACACAAAACCTAATAAATAGTAGTGACCTAAGCACAAAAGTCCGACTTCAGAACCTAGTTGTTCACGCTGTTCTCGACTATAGAATTTAATTCCGGCTGGAGATTTTGCCATGAGTTGAAATATTGAGTTATTAGCAGTTATATCAACTAAATAAAAGCGTCCACCGGGAGAAAGTACTCGTGCTACTTCATTTAAAACCTGTTCTGGTTGGGGATAATGTAAAAAACTGATAGTATTAAATACGGCATCAAATTGACCCTCCGCAAAAGGGAGGTTTTCAGCATTACCCTCAACATAAATTAAGCGAGGACGGTGGCGGTTATTTTGTCTAGCGATCCGCAACATTTGCGGAGATAAATCTAATCCTGTTCCTCGAATTCCCGGAAACTGACTTGCTAATCTATCTAATAATCTTCCAGTACCACAACCTAAATCAAGGACATTCGCATTTGCTGCTAATTCAACTTTAGAAAGTAGTCTTTTATGGATTGCTTGGTAAATAAAAGAAGGAAATGTCCAATCGTAGCTGGATGACCAACGGTCAAAAATTTGCTTTTTATTATTGATAATGTTATTGCTCATGGCTGGTATATTCTGATATTTATTTCATTATAACTAGATAAATCCTCGACTTGTTTGAGAAGCCGAGGATCAGGTCATGGAAATCTAATGAAAGAAATTATAACCAGTCTCGATAAGCCGAGATTTCATTAATGCCAATTTCAAAGGGCATTCCTTTGCCAAATGGCGGATAAACTCGGATTTTCGCGTCTGTGGTAAATCGTTCCAGCCGATTACCCAATTGCGGAATATTACTGACTATATGCCAGTAAGATACTATATCTGGACAGTCTACAATCAGCATCAAAGTGGTAATATTAGTTGTCATATACCACTGACAATTAGATAACAGAACTTGGGTAATGCGATCGCACGAATGATAAAAGCACCTCCCAATAGACTGTTCTAATTCCATATGTAGCATTCCGTCCTGTTTTGTCACCTCCATAGGAGGTAAGTCATCAGGAGGAAGCAAGGGGAGTTTAGACATAATTTCGCACCTCTTGATTGTAGCGCTGCAAACTCTCTCGATTTTTTTGCAGAGACAAAGATGAGGGTTTGAGCGCTAGTGTGCCGAGATCTAATTCGTCCTGAAATTTCTTGATTTTGTCGCGACAGGTTTCTACATCACCAATAATCGAATTTTCAAGCAAATAGTTTTCATCAAAACAGATATTTGTTCGATCAAATGGTTTCTGAGGCTGGGGACTATTCTGCATTACTTGAGTGGTGTTAGCGATCATTTTCTGGCTAAATTGGCGAATGAAAGGTAAGGCTTCACTTACAGCTTCATCAGAGGTTTTAGCCACAAAAAAGAACCGTGCTAACAGAAATTTATCCGCACCACTGGAATTTAATTGCCGATATTTGCTGACTGTATTCTTCAATCTTGCCAGGGAAAAGGGCGGACCCCCCATTAAGCCAAAGGAATTTTCAGCAGCAAATTTAATAGCATCATCATCACCACTGGCAATATAGACGGGGATAGGTTTTTGTAGTGGTTGGGGATAAACTGTCAAGCGATCGCACTGATAGAATTGCCCATTAAATGATACGTCAGTTTCATATAATAGCTTTTGAATAAGTGCGACTGCTTCTAACATCATGGGGCGGGATTCAGACATCGATACGCCAAAATGCTGATTTTGTTGAGGAAAGGGTCCCCCTTTAGCTATCCCAAAAGCCAATCTACCACTACAAAGATTATCCAAAGTAGCAATATCCTCAGCTACCCGAATTGGGTTGTGAAACGGCAATAATACCGCCCCAGTCCCTAAACGAATAGTTGACGTAACACCCGCCAAATGTGCCATTAACAGCAAAAGTGACGGGCTGAGATTGGATTCATTAAAATGATGTTCACTCACCCAGGCTTCTTCAAAACCTAAGTTTTCCGCCTGTTTCACCAGTAAAACCTGTTCAAAGATGGCGCGACGGACATCGTGATGATGATTTTCGTAATTGCAGAAAAGTCCTGTTTTCATTTTTGGCAAACAAAATTTTAGTACAGCACAGCAGAAATAATTAAACAGTTAGCATCAGACAAAAACGTAAATTACATCAACATTATTGCCTTCAACTTCTGCCTTTTAACTTCTACCTCCTTCCACTAAGCTGCCACTAAATGCAACTCCAACCATAAGCGCGGTTCGGATTGTTTAAGTTTAGACATCGGGTCGCGCAGCAATCGCTTGGCATTCATGCAAACCACTTGAATGAGTCCCATATTGTCTGCTACTTCCCTCAGTATTTCTTTTTGCGCTTGCACATAGGGCAAAATATCTTCAGAACAATAAATCCCTACATATTGAAAGCGTTTAGCAGGTCGTCCCCAGAAGCAGGTAATGACTTTCACATGGCACCCTTCCAGTAGTTCCCCAGTGTTCGGGTAATAGTGGTTAACGACTCTTGTGAATTCTTGAGCTAGGATATCTTCAGCAATCATTTGACTGACTATTTCTGTAGCGTCCATCACTGTAATTAGCATAACATAAATTTGTCAGCCAAACATGACAAAATGCCAATTAAAGTTAAATATATTCTTAAAATAATTCGTAATTCGTAATTCGTAATTTGTAATTCGTAATTTGTAATTCGTGAAATACATCTTCAAAAAAAAGAGGTGTACTCTAATTGAGTATCACCTCTAAATAATGACCATATATAATGAATTCAAAATTTATGAACTGGCACAATTGAGTAAGAGACACGGAAGAAGATCCTTTTATCAGATGTTTATTGTTGGGCAAAAAACAGTAATATCATGTCCGCCTAATCACTTATCAAAAAAAATCTCCGCGTCCCCGCGTCTCTCTGTCTCCGCGTCAGTCTAAATGATAAGTATATCTCTGACGAGACGCTACGCGAACAACCGGACATGATATAAAATCTCTCCCCATCTCCCGCTGATTAGTACAGCACTTCTGAATTAACGGGAATTGCGTTCAGCCACTAAAACATCAGCTATAATATCTGGTACATTCTTTAAATCCACATATCCCTCAGAACCAGAGATAGGAGAATTAAATGTATAATTTGGGTCACAGGCTCCTGTATCATAAACTTGAATAAACCACTTATCAGGAAAACCCTCAACACCCAATTCTACAATGTACCAAAATTCACCCATCAACCGCGAGTTAAAGATAGTAAACCAATCTCTGTAATCTTCAGAAATATTCCAGTCTGCCAAAAGGAATTCTAGAGCTATTTTTCCAGCATCAGTTGAAGTCAATAGCATTATTACTCCTGATGTGCAACCTCATTGGAAACTTCAGGATATAACCCCAATTGTTTCGCTAACTCCTTGGCTATAAAAAATAAAAATTGAGCGCCATCTTGATTGCCTTCATGAGCAAACATAGTAGCTACTTGTAACATTGAATGTACTAAACCAGAATCAACCAATTCAGGCTGAGATTCTAGAATTTCTGGTTCTTGACCATTAGGACATTGAAGCAATTCATCAATCAAATTAAAATATTGTGTTTGGCGTTCGTCTGTCATGGTGAGTTAGTTTAGGGTGAATAAGAAAACTGAAAATTATTGCTCTATACTTTGTTGCCAAAGCCTTTCTAGCATTTCGACTTGTGCTTTGAAAACAGCAGTGCGATATACAAGATACCTGTCATAAACAAGAATACCGAAGCCAATACAAATAGGTGTACCCAAAACCAACCATTGCAAAATGGTAGCGATTTTATATCGTTCCATTAGAATTTGCAGTTGTACAAAAAAATTATATTTAGATAATTTTCTGTTGGCTGGAGATTGAGGAGTATTTATGCTCTCTGGCTGGAGAGATAAAGAATCAGACCCTTTATTAATATTGGTGACTTGACAGGATAAATTCTGTGTCTTAACTAACTCTATATGTCGTCCCCAAATTAAATTAAATACTAATAGCCCTGGAGAAAGCACAGCTAAAGTAACTAAGCAAACAGTCAAAATATTTAAAATTTTTAATTTCACCTTCGCTCTCCCTTGCTAGGTACGCATTAACCCAGTAAGAAAATGTATTTTATGGTTTATTACTGCACCTTATTATTGTCAATTCTCAAACAGCCATTAAATTTTAGATTCTCAATATACACCTAGTAGATGACACCCAATAATTTAAAATCTCAAATCTCAAATCTAATTTTTTTCATCTAAAATTGGCAGGTTTATGAGTTACAACTAGATGTGCAATCTACTCATAAAGTATTACTAAGCAATTCAAAATTAAAAATCCCAAATATACTCCCTTTTGTATTCACTAATACTGACAGGATTTAACTGCTTTTGAAGACAGATTACAACCGACTTAGGGGTAAGAAGTCCCCCCTAGTTCTCCAGACTTTCGTCTAGGAATTTCGGGGGGTAGAGGGGAATCTCTGCGTAAATCCTATTCATGTTTATAGCAGTCACCTCTCCAGAACACAGTTTACCCCACCACGATTAGAATTATTAAACTCATTAAGATAGTACTCAAAGCCTAAAAGACTTATCTAGTCAGACTTATAAAAAAATTTCGGGTAGAGGTGCTAGTGTTTTTGAGAGGGGGTACTAGCATTTATCAGAGGGGGTTCGGGGACTTTTGTACTCAACCTCAATGCTTTATTAGCTGAGGTTTGCTGATGTTTAAGGATATTTATAAAGTTGTTTTTAACCTTAAAACTTGTACTCAAATAATAATATATCATGACAAAGTGGAACTGAATTAAAAATAAACTAAATAGCTCAAAAAAACAATTAAATTTTGTAAAACTGATGATTTTATCAAGATATAAGCACATTATTTAGATGCTGATTATTTTAATTTTTTCATCTTCACTCAGTAAAAATGATACTATCTTCATAGTAAATACTAGTCTTTTTGGGGTTGTGTGCCATGAATTTTTTGACTCAATACCAAGGTATCATCGCTATTGTAGGCAGCAGTGATATCTGCTCCCAGTAAATGTTACTTAACTACAAATTAAATAAGTAAAAACCTATTATTATGAATAAGGACTTAGAAGTAATATTTAGAATTTTAGGAGTTAATAAATGCGAATTGCTCAAGACGTAACAGAACTTATTGGCAAAACACCCTTAGTTCAGCTGAACAAAATTCCCCAAGCCGAAGGAGTAGTTGCCAGAATAGTTGTTAAATTAGAAAGCATGAACCCAGCGGCTTCAGTCAAAGACCGAATTGGGTTGAGTATGGTGCTTTCAGCCGAAGCAGAGGGTTTAATTACCCCAGGAAAAACCGTTTTAGTCGAACCTACCTCTGGTAACACCGGCATAGCTTTAGCAATGGTAGCAGCTGCCCGTGGCTACAGTTTGATTTTAACCATGCCAGAAACCATGAGCCAAGAAAGACGTGCCATGCTGCGCGCTTATGGTGCAACTTTGGAGTTAACACCAGGCCCCCAAGGAATGCGGGGAGCAATTAGCAAAGCTGAAGAAATAGTGGCTAAGACTCCCAATGCTTTTATGTTGCAACAATTCCGCAACCCAGCAAATCCGAAAATTCACCGAGAAACGACATCTGAGGAAATTTGGACAGATACTGACGGCGAAGCAGATATATTAATTTCTGGTGTAGGAACTGGAGGAACGATTACTGGTATTGCAGAGATACTTAAACAACGCAAGCCAAGTTTTCAAGTGATTGCGGTTGAACCTAGCAACAGTCCTGTCCTCTCTGGAGGTGAACCCGGCGCTCATAAAATTCAAGGAATTGGTGCAGGATTTGTCCCCGATGTTTTGCGTCAAGAATTAATTGATGAAGTGATTCGCGTCAGTGACGACCAAGCAATGTCTTATGGACGCAGATTAGCAAAAGAAGAAGGTTTATTATCAGGAATATCATCTGGTGCGGCTTTGTGTGCGGCTATTCAAGTCGGTCAGCGTCCAGAAAATGCTGGTAAATTAATTGTGATGATTCAGCCTTCTTTTGGTGAACGCTATTTGAGTACTGCGATGTTTCAAGAATTGATGAGTTAATTTATTAACCCCAATTCTTAGTATTTTTTAGGTTGGGTTAACGCGAGGAAACCCAACAAAATCATGATTTTAAATTTTGAATTGTTTAATATATCTACTTGCTCATTCTTGCTTTTCGTGAGTCAGGATTTACTAAATTCAACCATGTAAAGGATGAGATTTTTAATATATTGAAACTTAGTCACGACTTACGCAAAACATCACAAAAGTAGCGGTAATTCATGAATTACCGCTACGCAAAAATAAATTACCCAAAAATCAATCGTAGGGTGGGTTAGGACGGTAGTCAGTAACCCACCATAAATTTAGGGGATAATGGTGGGTTAGCGCAGCGTAACCCACCCTACAAATTGGGGATTGTTTTATTTGGAAGTCCCTTAGAGGATTTGATTTTATCATTCATCCTTTAATCCTAAAAATCCTGATTCTGACATTTTTAATCATCAGAATCAGGATTTATTGAATATTGAAATATCTAATGCTGGTGTTCTTTTCCGTGATGTTTACAACCACCTTCACCGTGATGGTGTTCGTGATTATGACCATGAGAGCAACCTTGGAGGTCTTGCTGCATCAGTTTTTCGCTCATTTCCTTTAAAGAGTTATCCACAGCTTTTAAACCTATCCATGCGTCGATTTTCTCGACATCAAAGCCTACTTCACGTCTATCTCCTACTTCTAGTAAAGGACGACGAATTAATAAAGGATCTCTGAGCATCATTAATAAAGCGGTGTCACCGTCGATTTTCTCAGGGTTAACCTCTCCTGATTTTACTCTTGGTGCGGCTTTGTTGAACCATTCAACTACAGGGCGATTTCCAAAAAATGAACGCAATCTTTCTGCTGTCCAAGGTTCTGTTAATAGACTATATGTTACTACCTCATGACCTGCGGCTGTCAGCAAAACTTTTTGCTTTGTACCACCTTTACAGCCTGGTTTTTCATAGAAAATTACTCTGGCCATTGCTATATCTCCTATAAGGTTTTTATTCGATTTCTGGACAGTAAATAATTAACCGCAGATAAACGCAGATAAACGCAGATAAAAGAAAGATGGTGGGTTTTAATGATAGGTAAATATTCTGGATTTTTTACCTATTACTATTAGTTGCTATCTATTTATCACAATAATCATTTATTTCTGTTTTTGCCACTACATTTAAAATTTTTTAGCAATGTGGTTAATGATATCAAATTCCCATCTCTTTTTGGGGTCGGTTTCTCCATATATATTAAATGTAACTGTCGGTTCTTCTCCCACAGCTTGCACGCAATGTATTGTATCAGGTGTAAAACTGATCATATCACCTGGAAATAAATTTATTTCTCCGGTTTTTTCAATTTTATCAGGAAACTCTGGATGAGAACTGCGCCGCCAAAATGTATTTTTTTCCTCACCTTTTAAGACTGCTACTACTCCCCATGTTCCATGATTATGAATATTAGAAATTGTCCCCGGTGCAAATGTGACTGTTTGCACGGTTAAGGGAAATCCCAATTCATCGTATAACAGTAAAACTGATGTTCCTGTTTTACTGTCAGCTTCTAAAAATTGACTGTTTACCCAATAAGAATTGACCATTAATCGCCTTACCAGCATTCTAATTTCTGGGAGACGAGTTGATTCATCCTCAACATCATTGAGAACATCTTCTACATCGGTTAGAAACCGATATAGGCGATAATTATCACGCAATAAATCCCAAACTCTCGCTGATTTACAGATTTGATGCTCTCCATTTGCAGCGACAAACCAATCCTTACCTTGCATAATTTCTATACTATCAATTATGAATATTTGGGTAAGAAAATTATGGGAGGATTGGTTTGAGGCATTATAGTTATAGGAGCTACAGGAGATGCAGGTAGCGTAGGTAGGAGAACAGTATTATTATTAGATGTAGAGAGAGATTGATAAGAAAACGAGGTGGATAACCAATTGTTCATGACTTTTGATTGGTGATTAGTGATTGGTGATTGATCAAACTCTTACGTAGTCTCTATAATTAATCATCTTCTTCTGGTGGACGGGTTAAAATATCCAGAAGAATGCCAGCACCAAAATCATTTTTGTCATCAATACCTTTAATTCTGGTACTGATTTCCTTGGCTTGCTCTAAATCTCCTAGTTTAGCTAATACTAATCCAGAAGCAGCATAAGCATTCAAGTACAATCTGATTTGTGGTTCTTCGTGTCGCTGAACTAAGATGGATTTTAGGTCTTCCCAGTTATCAGGTAATTTTTCTATTTCTTTAATTTTAGCAATTAATTGCTCTGCTGTTGTCAGTGCTAGAGGATAATTATTTTTGTAGTAAAAATATCTATAAGCTGCTACTAAAACATCTGTATTTCCTTGGGTTTTAGATAAAGCTTGTTGCATATATTTTTCTGATACTTCTGTATTTTCCCAAGTCTGTGCTGCTAATATCAATAATTCCTTGACATCATCGGATACATCAAACCATGAGTATTTGTTTTGGTTAGGTTGCATAATCTTGAAACATGATAAATTGTCTGAATCAGGATGTCCAGGATTTAAGGATTAACAGGATGTAATTTACCAATTACCAATCTAATTTATTGTAGAACATACACTAGACGTAATTCTGTAAATTTTAGCTTATCTCAATATCTATCTTAAAAAATAATAAATAATTAATCAAACTCAGAACTTACACACAAATAATACCATCCTGTAAATCCTCAAATCCTGGATATCCTGATTCTGACAAAATTGATTTATTTCGCGCAAAGACGCAAAGAAGATATCCTGATTCTGACATTGCTTATGCTACAATCATCACTAGATATCCCCTGCAACTACCATGAGTCAATGTCTCAATCCTGACTGTCTTTACGAAAATCCCCAGGGTACTAGCTTTTGTCAACGTTGTGGAAATAAAATAATATTAGATGACCGTTATCTACCGATTAAATTTATCGGAGAAGGTGGTTTTGGGAGGACTTTTCAAGCTGTAGATGTGAAAAGATTAAATACTCCCTGTGTCATTAAACAATTTTTACCCCAACAAGCAGGAAGCGCATCTTTACCAAAAGCTACAGAACTATTTCAACAAGAAGCGCAAAGACTGCAAGAGTTAGGTAAACATCCCCAAATTCCTGATTTACTCGCTTTCTTTTCTCAGGATAGTAGATTGTATTTAATCCAGGAATTTATTGATGGTCAAAATTTACTGGAAGAGTTAAAAACTCAAGGTAAATTCAATGAATCTCAAATCAAAATTATTTTAACAGAATTATTGCCAATTTTACAATTTATTCACGACAATAAAGTAATTCATCGAGACATTAAACCAGAAAATATTCTCAGATGTAAAAACGGTAATTTATTCTTAATTGATTTTGGTGTTTCTAAAGAAACCAGCAGTAGTATTGTCACTAAAATTGGTACGATTACAGGTACTCCTGGATATGCACCACCGGAACAATTTCGGGGGATGGTTTACCCAAGTAGTGATCTTTATAGTTTAGCTGTAACTTGTGTACGTTTATTGACGGGACATTTTCAAAATGCTGATGGTTCAGATCCATTATTTGATACTATAAATATGGAATGGACATGGCAAAAGTATCTTTCTTTAAGTCAGGAATTAACCTATGTTTTAGAAACTATGTTGCAAGATATTCCTAAAAAACGATATCATTCTGCTCAGGAAGTTTTAGCAGCATTAAATAATCCCAAGATTCAAAAATCTGTCGTTATTCCCCCACCTCAACCGAGTAATTCTCACAAATCATTTACAGAAGATTTGGGTAATGGTGTATTGTTAGAAATGATTGCTATTCCTGGGGGAACTTTTTTAATGGGTTCATCGAAAAATGAACCTAAAAGATATGATTCAGAAAGTCCCCAGCATCGGATAACTATTCAACCATTTTATATGGGCAAGTTTACTGTAACTCAGGCACAATGGGAAAGGGTAGCCAAATCACCACAGGTGAAAGATAAACTTCAACCCAACCCCTCTAGCTTTTCTGGTAAAAATCGTCCAGTGGAATGTGTTTCATGGCTGGACGCACAGGAATTTTGTGCTAGGATAAGTAAATCTACAGGTAAAAAATATCGTCTTCCCAGTGAAGCTGAATGGGAATACGCCTGTAGAGCCGGAACAACTACACCATTTTATTTTGGTGACAACATCACCACTGATTTGGTAAACTACGATGGTAATTATCCCTATAATTCCGGTGCAAAAGGTAAATATCGACAACAAACAACTGATGTAGGAATTTTTCCCCCTAACGCTTTTGGTTTGTATGATATGCACGGGAATGTGTGGGAGTGGTGTGAAGATGACTGGCAAGAAAATTATATAAACGCGCCTACTGAAGCTAGTGCTTCGATTAATCGAAGCGGTAGCGGTAATATCCTGCGTGGTGGTTCTTGGAACAACGGCGCTAGGCACTGTCGTTCTGCGTCTCGCGACAGCTACGCGCGTGTCAATAGGAGCAACTACGTGGGTTTCCGTGTAGTCGTATCTTCTAGTACTTAGTAGCTCTTTATATTCTTACTCCAAATTAGTAGAAAACTGCTATCTTATTCTGGGAAAAAATCAGATTTGAGAACAAAGTCAGCATTAAAAGGACATTCCCCAGGAAACACAGATATAGATAAACCTGTTTCTGAAGAAGCTAAATCTCTCGCTTTTTGATAACATTCATTGAATATTTCTAAATAATAGTTCTTTAAACTAGGACTATCTGCAAAATCATCCTCTAATCGGTTACGATGTTCTTTGATTGTTGTGCGCCAGCTATTTGTCCTTTTTTCTGGTTGATACTGCCATTTTAGTAAGTGCATTAATAAAATTCTCAAGTTACTTTTAACTGATTTTTTATCACTATTCCCCATACTTTCTATTTCAGAAATTAGATTTTCGATATCTAATTGATCAAATCTTTTTTGTTGTAATATTTTGATGGTTGATTCTACCCAAAGATGAAAATCTTGGTTGTAGAGAGATTCTGATAAGGTTGGTAATGTGGTTTTCATAAGCTGAAAGTTTTAGCTGAAAATTTTCTACCAGATATCTACAATCTAAAAAACCTGTTATATATGGGCGCATTTTTTCCCACTCATAACATAAGCATAGTTGAAACTACGATTTTTGTCAAGCTCATTCTCTAATATCCTTAACTCCAAGATCCCCGACTTTTTTGATAAATTGCTAATTAAATTAAGATGATTGATATCAGAAATTGGGGATCTGAATATTGCTTACTCAAAAACAACACCGCGATAAATTTCTGCTATTGGTAATTCAACCCCAATTGACTCCAAAGTAATAGATTTTTCTAAATTATTAAAATCACTTAATAACCAACCTTGAGATTGTTTAGTATATTTTTCTATAAAAATTTCATCTTGTTCAACTAATAAATATTCACAAAAACTGCTAATTGAACGATACATCCGAAACTTGCCTTTGCGGTCATAATCTGCTGTAGAAGGGGATAATACTTCTATAATTAAGGTAGGATTTAAAACTTCATCATTGCGATTTTCATTTAGTTGTAGTTCACCTGCAAAAACCATCACATCGGGATATAATCCGCGTTTATATTCAGGAATCCATAGCCGCAAATAGCTATTAATTGGCTCAAATTTACTATCACGGAGAAGATATGTAAGATAGGTTAACATATTTCGACCAATACGACTATGGTTAAGTGATCCTCCTGGCATTGGTACAATTTCTCCATCATGATATTCGTTGCGTGTTTCTGCTTTTTCTTCAATAGCGCGATATTCATCTAAACTATAACGACGCTCAACAGTGGTAATCATTATGCTATCACCGATTATATTGAAATCATCATGATTATAGCAGAATTGCGGCTATAAGTAATGATGGAGTTTGTCAGAATCAGGATATCCAGGATTTAAGGATTTACAGGATGTGATTGGATGATGTTTTAATACTTATAAATAATGTTAAAATTAAACCATAAGTAATCATGGAGTAATTGTCATGGTACAAACTAAACATAGATTTGCAAGTTTTGAAGAATATTTATCTTATGATGATGGCACAGATAATTTGTATGAATTGTTTAATGGGGAGTTAGTTGAAATGCCACCAGAGTCAGGAATTAATGTGCAGATTGCCACATCTTTATTAATTCAATTTGTTTCACTCTTAGGCTATAAAAGAGTGCGGGGACATGGTTTAGAGTTGGAAGTAAGAGGAGAACCGAGAAACCGTTATCCTGATTTAACTATTATTCGAGAAGAACATATTCAACAATTAGCAAACCGGAATACTATTCGTCTTTCAATGTCACCACCTTTATTGGTTGTTGAAGTTGTTAGTCCTGGGGAATTACAAAGAGATAGAGATTTCATTGCCAAGCGTCTACAGTATCAAGATTGTGGTATTCCTGAATATTGGATTACTGACCCCCAAACAAAAAGTATATTAGTTTTAGAATTAATTGATGGAATTTATCATGAAATGGGAATTTTTTCTGGTGATGATTTAGTTATTTCTCCACAATTTAATAGTCTCAATTTACAAACATCACAGATTTTTGATTAATCAGGAGTTTCTTTTGTCACCGATTACATTGAAGTCATCATGATTATAGCAAAATTGCGGCTAATTGTCAGAACCAGGATATCCAGGATATCCAGGATATCCAGGATTTAAGGATTTACAGGATTTTAGTTATCCAGCAAAGATCCCCGACTTCTTTTAGGAATTTATCATTGAGTAATATCATTAATATTAGAAGTCGGGGATCTGAATTAAAATGCGTTAAGAATGTAAACCAAAGTGAAGAGAACAATCCAAATAATATCAACGAAGTGCCAGTAAATTTCTGCCATTTCGATGCCAGTGTGTTTGGTAGCAGAATAGTGATCACGACGTAAAGAACGCCATAATACACCCAAGATTAACAACAGTCCGATAAAGACGTGTAAACCGTGGAAACCGGTCATCAGATAAAAGCAATTGGCGAAAACATTGGTGGTCAGACCATAGCTCAAATTCATGTATTCATAAACCTGACCAGCCAAGAAAACTGCGCCCATAATGGCGGTAATAAAATACCAAAACCGCATCCAGCCAACACTATTTCTTTTAATTGCCATATCACCAAAGTGAATGACAAAACTACTAGAAATAAGAATGATAGTGTTAATTGTAGGGATAAATAATTCTACATCAGTTCCTTCTGGTGGCCAAACTGCGGTAGTACCTCGAAAAAACAAATAAGTGGCAAAAAATCCACCAAACATCAAAGATTCAGAAACCAGAAAAGTTAATAATCCCCAAACTCGCAAATCTTGATGTTCTTCGTGTCCAGCTTCGTGATGTTCACTGGTTGTAATTGCAGTCATGCTATTTTCCTACTATTCATTTCTCTATTAGCTGTCTCACCCGCCTGGGAATAAATTCCCAGTCTAATAGCCCAAGTCCGTTAAAACGGACTGAAAACCGGATTTGTTAGTCGGTTTTAACCGACTTTTGCTATTAGCCTTGTACTTGAGTACAAGGTGAGTAAACTATGTCAATGTCTGCGTTTTAACTGACAGCCTCAGTCACCGATGAAGATTCATCATGAATCTGACCATAGTCATAAGGGCCATGAGTAACAACAGGTAAAACTTCCCAGTTTTCAATAATTGGTGGAGAACTGGTAGTCCATTCCAAAGTCAAACTTTCCCAGGGATTATCACCTGCGAGTTCTCCTTTTTTCCAACTGATAATGGCGTTGTAAGCGAAGGGAATCACAGAAATACCCAAAATGAATGCGCCAATGGTGCAAAGCTGGTTTAAGCTCACAAATTGGGGGTCATACATAGCAACTCGGCGAGGCATTCCTTGTAAACCCAATTTGTGCATGGGTAGGAATGTCAAATTAGTACCGATTAAAGTCAGAACAAAGTGAACTCTTCCCCAGGTTTCGTTCATCATTCTGCCGGTCATTTTGGGGAACCAGTGATATATACCTGCGTAAATACCAAAGACGGAACCACCAAATAAAACGTAGTGGAAATGTGCGACTACATAATAGGTGTCGTGGACGTGAACATCAAAGGGTGCTGTTCCCATTGTTACGCCGCTTAATCCACCCATGACGAACATAGAAAGTAAGCCTATAGCGAATAGCATGGCGCTGGTAAAGCGGATTTTTCCACCCCAAAGGGTTGCAACCCAACCGAAGATTTTGACACCGGTGGGAACTGCAACTATGAGGGTGGAAATGGTGAAGAACATCCGCATCCAACCGGGTGTTCCACTGGTAAACATATGGTGAACCCAGACGAATAAACCGACGACGCAAATAGCAACTGTGGAAAATGCGATCGCTTTATAGCCAAAAATTGGTTTCCGCGCATGGGTAGGAATTACTTCTGACATAATCCCGAAAATCGGCAGAATCATCAAATAAACTGCCGGGTGGGAATAAAACCAGAATAAATGCTGATAAATAACGACGTTACCACCTGCATCTGGTTTGAAGAAGGAAGTACCAAAGTTAATATCAAACAACAACAGAATTAAACCTGCTGCTAATACTGGTGTAGATACAAGTGCGAGGACGGAAGTTGCTAAAATTGCCCAGCAAAATAGGGGAACTTGATCCCATTTCATGCTGGGGACTTTCATCAACAAAATAGTAATGACAAAGTTTAAGGAACCCAAAATTGAGGAAGTTCCTACTAACACAATCGCTAAAATCCACATGGTTTGGGCGATTGGTGCGGTAACTAAGCTTAAAGGTGGGTAAGCTGTCCAACCAGATTGGGAACCACCAAAAATGAAACTGAGTAATAACAGTAAACCAGCTGGTGGATTTAACCAAAATGCGATCGCATTTAATTTGGGAAAAGCCATATCTCTAGCACCCACCATCAGCGGAACTAGATAGTTACCAAATCCCCCAATTGCACTGGGGACAATCCATAGGAAGATCATGATTGTCCCGTGATTGGTCATGAAGGCGTTATACAGATTAGGATCAAGAAAATCGGAATCTGCGGTTGCTAACTCGGTGCGGAGTGCGATCGCCATCAACCCACCGATGAGATAAAATCCAAACGCTGTCACCAAATATTGAATCCCAATCACCTTGTGATCAATATTAAAAGTGAAATAATCTCGCCATTTCCACGCTGTAGGGTGTGAAGTGTGTGGCGTATTTGGTGGAAATTCTACCTGTGTCATAAGCTATGAGTGCGAATTTGTTCAGTAGTCAACTGAACGCTGCTATTTTTTAATTTGAGTCAGAGTTGCTGCATTTACACCCATCTCATTGACATAAGGTGCCAGAAATTCAGGTGTCGATAAATTAGCTGGATTTACAGCTACAATTTGAGGTTGTCCTTGCTTTTGAGCAATCTGGTTTTCTGTCAACCAGCTATCAAAATCTTCTTGGGTGTGGACAACAACTTGCGATCGCATGGAACCGTGATAACCACCACACAATTCCGCACAAACTATCGGATATGTACCTGGTTTTGTAGCGACAAAACGTAATTCTGTAGGGATACCAGGAAGTGCATCTTGTTTGAGACGAAATTGCGGAACCCAGAACGAATGAATTACATCATCTGCTGATAGATTCAACTGCACATCAGCACCAACCGGAACGTGTAATTCACCCGCAGCAATACCAGTTTGGGGATAGTTAAATAACCATGCAAACTGAATCCCTTTGACATCAACTACCAAATCCGCTGGTTTACCTTGAGTTTGGGGACTTCCACCAATACCAATTCCAGCAGTTACAGTTTTAGAACCATCATTCATGGTAGCAGCCATTGCCATCTGTCCATGAGGATGACTTCCTGGTTCTAAACCTCCCATTTTGTTATAAATATCTACACTGTAGATACCCAACACAATCACAATTACTGTGGGAACTGCTGTCCAAAATATTTCTAAGGCTAAGTTACCTTCTACAGGTGTACCATCACCATTGTCTCCTGGACGACGACGATACATAAACAAGAAAATTAGAATCGTTCCTTCTACTACTAAAAATAAAGCAACAGCAATGGTAAACATGATATTGAAAAATCCGTCTACCAAAGGCGCTTGTTGCGATGCTTGTACCGGTAGTAGATGATGATTTTGACCAATCCAGATGCTGATAGGGGAAATTATCATCCCAGCTAACAGCGTCCACAACGAGACAGGAACTTTTTGCATACTAGCTGATCTCTATCCATTATCAGTTATCAATCTGTTCACTGATTTAAGCCAGCGTTTTTGATTTTCACTTACTAACGTTCTAACTTACACCTAATCAGAAAGGGGGGAAACTTCCATATTTTTTCATATCTTCCCCTCTGAAAATGCTTAGATTCCCGACATCTTAGAGAAATCAGGAATCTAATTTTTAAAGTCTGTTAATTAATAACAATTTGTAATTTATATTTTTGTTTATAGTGAACTTTTTAACTAGTTCAGGTAAGGATTGAGTATTCCCCTCTAATTATCTTGTTTGACTTCTGTACGGAATTAAATCATGTCTCCTGGAGAGGATAATAACTTTAGCTAATTCCTCAAAGTCTTAGTTGTCTACTGTTGTATGAGAATAACAGTTCTTGGGACAAATCCGAGAACAAGCTTCACAACCAATGCAGTTTTCTGGAGTCATTACTGCCATTACTTTACGTTCGATTTCTTCATCATCTTCGTCTTCAACAAATTCGCCTTCTTCATTTAGCGCCTTCAAGCCTAAAACATTGTGACCACATACTTTAATACATCTGCCACAACCGATACATTTATCTTTGTCAATTTCTTGAGCAAATTTAGGTGTCCAAGCCTTACCGCCAAAAGTCACTCCTGTTAATGTTGCCATGAATTTATCCTCAGCAATTTTGCTTACAAATTAGTGGGTGATTTAATCTTCATACTAGCCTAATATTTTTTAAATTTGCAAATAAAAATTAATTTTTTTATCAAACTTCGATGACTTGATAAACCATTTTTTATGGCTATTTTTTAGCCTAAATGACATTTTTTTCTAATAAATATAATTGTAAGAACAATCACAAAAACAATCGTTTTAAAATGATCTTATATGGCTATAGCAGTCATATTTAACTAGTGAAAATAAAAAAGTTAAGATCACAAACTTCTTCAAAAAATCGGAGATTTTGTTATTTGTAAATAAATTACACAGGTAAAATGCAAAAATAGAGACGTTCTATAAAACATCTCTACACTTTTTTTACTTTATTAAGTAGCCATCATGAACTGCGTACACCAGGACACATGAAAAACTTCTTATTCCCCTCATCGCTTGCGGAGAGCAGCGCTGTGCGGGGGTTCCCCCCGTTGAGGCGACTGCGGGGGAGGGGTTAAGGGTGGGGTCTTATTTTCAAGTCAGGTAAGTAGGTGGGCACGATAAAACCAATGTATGTTGAGTTTTGTAAACCACCGTGAAAACTTAAAACTTACACAAAAATTCTCCCTTTCCTAGTTATTCCGTGACTTATAAATAACCGCTGGGTGGGAGGTTAACATTTTTCGCCAAACCCACTATTGTCAACAATTTAATCATCCACCAAGTAATATCAATTTCCCACCAACGCCAACCACATCTTGCTACATGAGGATAAGCATGATGATTGTTGTGCCAACCTTCACCATAAGTGAGAATAGCTGCCCACCAGAGATTACGGGAATTATCATCGCTTTCAAAGGTACGGTATCCCCACATATGCGTTACTGAGTTAATCAGCCAGGTGGTATGCCAGAGAATCACAGACCTCAAAAACACACCATAGATCACAAATGACCAGCCTCCAAGGGCATACAGTAGCAATGCAACGGGAATTTGTAGCAGTAGGAAGTAACGATTCAGCCAGACGTAAAAGGGATCTCGCGCTAAATCAGGTGCAAATCGCTGGTAGCAATCATAATCAAAGAAGTCGCTACGGGGATAAAAAATCCATAGCATATGACTCCACCAAAAACCTTTACGGGCAGAATAGGGATCTTTTTCTTCGTCTTCGGTGTAAGCATGATGCAACCGATGTCCAGCCACCCAGAAAATCGGACCACCTTGGATGGATAATGCACCTAAAATAGCGATCGCATATTCCAAAAACTTAGGTACTTTAAAACTGCGATGACTCAGCAATCGGTGATAACCTAAACAAACTCCTATGCTGCCAAATAGCCAGTGAAGTAACACAGTTACACCCACAGCACCCCAGGAAAAAAACCAGGGGGACAGCAATGCTAGTCCATGAATAATACCGAAAAATGCCACCGACACCCAATGAAGCCGCAGCGGTTGGGGGTTCTCTAGCTGATTTGATGAAAAATTCAATGTCATAAATAGGGAACAGGGAATAGGGAATAGGGGAAAGAATTAAAAATTAGAAATTAATTCTTTCTCCTCACGGTTGCTTACTAAATGCTGTATTCCGGTTCTATCAAACCATTCGCCCAATCCTGGGGCTGAAGAAAGATTTCAGTAAGTTGTGCTTCGGGGCTTCCTGGTTCTGGTTCATAGCCATATTCCCAGCGAGTCAGCGGTGGTAGAGACATGAGAATAGATTCCGCCCGGCCATTGGTTTGCAGCCCGAAAACTGTTCCCCGGTCATACACTAGATTAAACTCAACGTAACGACCCCGACGATATAATTGAAATTGACGCTGGCGATCGCTATATTCCATCTTTTGTCTTCGTTCCGCAATGGGCAAATAAGCAGGTAAAAATGCCTGACCACAGCGTTGTACAAACGCAAACATATCTTCCCAATTACGAGATACATTTCCCACTTGCTGACTGTAAAGTGCCGCTTGACTATCGGCTTGAGAACCTACGTAAAGTCTCCCACTAGCATCTTGATAATCAAAAAATATACCGCCAATACCTCGTTGTTCCTGACGATGCTTTAAATAAAAGTATTCATCACACCAGCGTTTGAAGGCCGGATAATATTCTGGATGGGAAGCATCACAAGCAGTTTTTAAAGTTTGGTGAAAGTGAACAGCATCTTCCGCAAAAGGATAGTATGGCGTTAAATCAGCCCCACCACCAAACCACCAAATTGGACCTGCTTCAAAATAACGATAGTTAAGGTGTACGGTTGGAATATAAGGACTACGAGGATGTAGCACCATCGAAGTTCCAGCCACAAAGAAATCATGTCCGGCTGCTTCTGGGCGTTGAGTCAAAATTGCCGGAGGTAAGCTATCTCCCCAAACTTCTGAAAAATTAACACCACCTTGTTCAAATACCCGCCCTTCCCGAATCACACGGGTGCGTCCTTGACCACCTTCGGCTCGTTCCCAGAGGTCTTCCCGAAAACGAGCTTCTCCATCAAGTTGTTCTAGACCAGCACAAATTTCATCCTGTATGTCCTGCATCAACTGCTTCGCCCGTTGGCGGGAATCTACAGGTGGATTGACTGAATTTGGAGTGGCGCGCAATATTGTTTGATTTGTAGATTCCCGCAGATGATTCTCTGAATGACGACCCATGCTGAATACCTCTTAATCTCTTGGTAAGAGTAGTTACTTCGATTCATAACTTTATAGCTATTAAGCCAATAAGATATTAAGTGGTTACAAAACTTAATTAGGGCTTGCTGATAGCGTGGCGTAAGCCATATAAACCGAAAAACCTTGATAAATCAAGAAATTCAAGGGGATAAAAGGTGAAGCAGGTGCAAGGATAGGCCTTGAAACCATCACAAATCGCTCTATGCTTAAAAATTGTAAAGCTTTAACTACAGAATCTAGTCAAAGAACTATAGTAATCATAACTTGATAGCTATGTAAGTATTAAACAAACTACTAGAGGAATCATGGTTAATACCCTACCCAAACCAGGAATTAAAGCCCCAACTCAAGAAACCGTACTTACTCCCCGGTTTTACACCACAGATTTTGAAACCGCTGCTAATTTGGATCTTTCCGCCCAAGAAACAGAGTTACAGGCAATGTTGGCAGAAATGCGGGCAGACTACAACCGCCACCATTTCCTCCGGGATGAAGAGTTTGAGCAGTCTTGGGAACATATTGATGGTGAAGCACGCCGAGCCTTTATTGAGTATTTGGAACGCTCTTGTATTTCCGAGTTTTCGGGGTTTTTGCTATTTAAAGAATTATCACGGAAGCTGAAACAACGTAGTCCCCTACTAGCGGAAATATTTCAACTGATGGCGCGTGATGAAGCTCGTCATGCGGGATTTCTCAACAAAGCAATGGGTGATTTTAAACTTTCTCTGGACTTGGGTGAGGTTACGAAAACCCGCACCTATACATTTTTCCCCCTTGAGTGGGTGCTTTATACTGTTTATTTATCAGAAAAAATTGGTTATTGGCGTTACATCATTATTTATCACCATTTACAAAAACATCCAGAGCATCAGTTTTACCCAATTTTCCGTAAATTTGAGAGTTGGTGTCAAGATGAAAACCGACATGGGGATATATTCAAGGCATTATTGCGATCGCAACCCAAACTTTGGAACAACTGGAAATCAAGACTTTGGAGTCGGTTTTTCTTGTTATCGGTATTTGCTACCCACACTTTGACAGTTCACGAACGAGGTAGTTTTTACCATTTGCTGGGACTTGAACCCACAGAATTTGATCACGAAGTGGTTCGCAACACCAACGAAACTGCTGGACGCGCTTTTCCAGTGATGTTAAATACCGAACATCCTCAGTTTTTCCCACTTCTACAACAATGCTCAGATTACAACTTGAAAATATCGGAGATTTCCCGCAGTTCTAGTAACAAAGTCGTGAAACTTATCCGCAAACTACCTTTAATAGCAGCAATTGTCTGGAATCTCCTGCTTGTCTATTTGATTAAACCGATTGATACTGAAGCTTTGCGGGGAACGGTGCGGTGAACTTACGGCGTAATAGTTAAATGATTTGGGTTGGGTTGCTTTTAACCCAACCTATTAAATGTCTCACGCAAAGGCGCAAAGGCGCAAAGGTAAGAATTTTCACAATTAAAGCCAGTGAATTTCATACCTGAATTTAGCCACGCCATCTTTATTCGCTATTTTCGCTTTGAAGTAGAGAAGATATAGAATTAGATTGTAGCCACACAAATAGTTTGATACTTCCCATCTCTTCGGGAGATGGTTGATATTCACCCTTGAGAATTTGTTCTAGAACTTGACTCCTAAACCTTGACTTATCTTTTATGAGGTCTTCAAACATAGCTAGTGGAAGTAGAACACTCTCAACTTCTACATCATCCTCAATAAACCTAATAGTCTCGAACCTAAACCTATAGCCAGACCATCTAATAGTAGGTAGTCTATCCACCTCATTCTGGAAATTAAGTATTATATTATTACGTACAGGGTCAGGATTTTTACGTCCGTGCATTATCCACCAGTAAACATTGTGCCTACAGTTCTAATACTTCCAGAAAATCCTCTCATTCCATAAACAGGATAAAGTAAGTATATTGTTGGCGGTTCTTTGTCTAAAATTGGGTCAAACCCAAATATCATAACATTGAACTTGGCTAACTGCTGAAGACTTTGCTGTAATGCAATTTCGGCTGGAGTTATTTTTTTAATTGGTGCTATTACTTTTGACCAGTTTAGCGGTGGTTTGTATAACCTAATAAACTCATTTTCGAGATTTGCGAGAGTTTCTAAATCACGGTTACAAGTCAACCAACAAATATTGAGCCTATTCTTTTTATTAAATCTTCTTAGTTGATGAAATCTATGGTGTGCTTTCCATCTTTCACATAAGTTGACAGTTCGACCTATATAAATAATCTGACCTTGACTATCAGAGATAAAGTAGATAGCTGCACAATGAGGAAGACTATCTTTCTCTAGTAGATAAACTGATGGTAGTTCAGATAAATTGATATTTTCTAATAACATTGCAGCACCATAAATAAAAATGTATGTTGGGTTTTTTACATCAACCCAACTTAACCTAAAACACCAAAAAACCTCTGCGTCACTTTGCGTTAACCTCTGCGTGACTCTGCGTTAAAAAAAATTATCCAGACACTCTACCATCAGGCATAATCGCTCCTTCCAAATCAGCATCGGTGAGAATTGTTCCCGTTAAATCTGCTCCTTGTAAATTTGCTTTTCGCAATATTGTATTAGTGAGATTTGCATAACTTAAATCGGCTCTTTGCAAACTAGCACCTGTTAAATCAGTCGCTAAATCTCCCCATTGAATTATTCGACCTAAATTTGCTCGACATAACTTTGCATTATCCAAATTAGCATGGTGTAGTGAAGCGGCTCGTAAGTCAGCGTAACTCAAATCTGCTCCACTCAAAACTGCATATCCTAAATCTGTGCGATGGTCGGAACTGGGACGAAAATCTGCTTGAATTAGCAGCGCACGAGAGAGTTTTGCACCATGCAAATTAGCACCACATAAACTAGTCTTGATTAAGTTGGCTTCATCTAAACGAGCCTGAATTAGTTTTGCACCAGTCAAATCAGCTTCACGCAGAATGGCACGATACAAGTCTGCTTCACTCAAGTCAGTTCCCCAAAGAATGGCTTCACTCAGGTCTGTTTCCCGTAAACAAGCTTGGCTAAAATTGGTCTTACCTAGTCGTGTTTGACGTAAATCAGCATAGCTAAAATCTGCACCGCTGAGATTCACATTAGTTAGCTCTGCTTCTAGGAGATTGGCTTGTTGAAAGCTGCGTTCTCCCGCCAGATAACGGCTTAAAATTTTATCTACATCCATAAATAATTACAACTCGATGAATAAGGGCTATCACAAAGCTATCCACTAATTAACTAAATAACTCTACAGTAATTTTAGCAGATCAGTTTTACTTCTGATGTGGGGACTCCCGCGATATCGTTGAATAGAAGAGCAAACTCCAAAATTAGCTCAAATAGATAGTCTGTGCAACACAATCTATTTTCCGCTATTAATTGGCAGTTAGTTATAATGCTAATTAGTTATTAAACAATAATTGCACTAAAGATTGACTTTCTCTATGCCAAAAACCAAGCTATCCAATACTGATCCAGGCATTCTTTTGGCGGTTGCTGACTATTTTAAAGTGCTATCAGAGGTGAGTCGGTTACAGATTTTGACTTGTCTCAAGTCAGGTTCGATGAATGTGATGGAAATTGCGGAGGTGACTGGTTTGGGGCAGGCAAATCTGTCTAAGCATCTGAAAGTGTTAACTCAGGCAGGAATTCTATCTCGTCAGTCCAAAGGTACCTGTGCCTTTTACGAGATTGCTGACCCAATAATTTTTGAGCTTTGTGAGTTAGTGTGCGATCGCATTACTGAACGTGTACTCAAGCAGGCTGAGAACCTGAAAGCTGTGCGAAGTCAAACAAGAGTTTTTTAAGCTGAGTGGGTAAGTATTTCCTATTTCTCTAACTGAACAGTGTTGATTTATATAGAAATGCTAAATCATTCATGAAAAAATCTCTTCCCTGTTCCCTGCTATATAGGAGTTTCATCTGGTAATTATTACTAATAGGTCTTCCTGGTAAATGAGTAGACAAATTCTCTTCAGACACAAGTTATATTTTTACATTATTTCATCATAATTAAACAACTTATTCTCTGAAAAATACTGTACCTTTAATGGCAAAAATAATATTGAGTTAAGGGTTAATAACATTAATAAGTTAAATTCAAACTACTCATAATAGTCTCAAATGTTAACCAAAAACAATTTGCTAATATTTTATTGTCAAAAATAAATACTAATGAGGATAAATTTCTAGGCAAATCTTAAGAAATCTTTCCAGGCTCATTGTGAACAATCTTATTGAAATCTTTATGAAATGTATAGTTAATGAAGAAGCAATGAAGCCTGAGTTTCAAGGACTTAAATAGCTTCCCATTGGATACAACAACATACATCTTTGGATGTGGGTAGTTAATCAGGCAAGAAAAAACTTTTCTTGTCATGGAGATACTTTGGTAGCAAGTTATGAATCAAAAGGAGACATCGAGGGGAGACTTGAGCCAAACATCTCAGCAATTAAACTAGGAAGAAGTCTAATGCCTTATACAATTCCTAACAAAAATTGCGTTGGATGTGACAACTGCCGCCCCCAATGTCCTACGGGTGCAATCAAAATCGAAAATAATGAATATTGGATTGATCCTTGTCTTTGCAACAATTGTGAGGGTTATTATCCAGAACCACAATGTGTAATTGCTTGTCCAACAAATGCTCCTATACCTTGGCAAGTAAAAAAAGGCAGATGCAAAGTTGATGCGAGAGAACCTACCAATCCTGATTTGTTTTCTAATGGCAAGAATCACCCTTTTGCTTCGGCAATAGTTATCTGGGAAGCTTGCAATTTACTCGCACAACGCAAATCATTAAATTGGGAAACAGATTCAGAAGGTAATTTACATTATAGCCGACAAGTTAATCAAGGTCGGGGTGCAATTTCTTTTCAGATCCAAGACCCATTTCAAGTTAGCAACCTAGCTCAAGATATACAAGCAATCGAAAATCTAGATATTCGAGCCGCTTGTATTCATCTGATTTTTGCTGCCCATGCTACAGCCTTAGATCAATCGTGGGAACAGGAATTTACCATTGATGAACGACAAATTGAAAAATACTTGGGGTTAGAGAAACGCAAAGACCTGAATAAAATAGCCAAGCTATGTTTAATCAAGAACATCGTCCAGCAAGCTTGCTCACTTATTGTTTCCATTGACTGGCCTGAACGGGGTAGAGTTCCCGGATTTTCCATCACAAATAGTCGCTTATGGCATTTAACAAATATTCAGCACCATTTTCAAGAAGATGATCAGGGGTCTAAATATTTGATTGGACTGACATTTACAGTCAAAGCCGGCATCTGGGCGCAGCATTTCTTAAATAAACAAGCTTGCAAGGAGCGAAGTGGATTCTATCAATATGGTAGTCTCCCCAAAACCGTATTAACTACAGTTATGAGTCTTTGGCAACAGCATGAAGGCGCAGTTAGACTTATGTTATGGTTATTATTTAAAACCAAAATGGGTAGAGAACAACGCATCACCATTCCTACCTTGCTGCGCGTTGCTTATGGGGAAGAAAAAGTCAACCTAGCTTCGAGATTACGAGATGAGCGTAAACGCTTATTACGAACATTTGAAAATGATTTGGAAGTTCTCAATCATTATGGAGTTAAAGCATTATTTGACCCGATTACCTACCCACCAGAAATTCAACCTTTGTGGGCAAAATTAGTTGACATTCCCGAAGATCCAGATGAGGCTTTAGAATTTTGGATTAATGACGGTAGTAATGATAATCGTCTCACCGATAGCGGACCTCGTGGAAAGTGGAATTTGTTGATGAATGCACGCATTTTATCTTTTGAACTTCCCCCAGAATGGGAACAGAAAAGTTCAGAAGCAGAGAAAAAAAAGCAGCGTCATGTTAGGAGTAAAAAAACTCTTAAAAGTACAGATGATTTATTAAGTGAACAGATTTTGCAAGCTCGAAAGAATATCAATATTTCCCAAAGAGAATTAGCCAAGCTTACGGGTAAAAGCCAAAGCTGGATTCGTGATGTGGAAAATGGTCGTCTTAAACCTAAGTTAGAAGATCAAGCACTTTTAAGGAAAGTACTAAATATACTTTAACTTAATTTCGAGTGTAATCCTGTTCGAAATTCTGAATCGTTTGATTCTATAAGTAGGGGGAAAGGACAATGTGCTTTACCCCTAGCATACTTTTATTACTTCTAACTGCTGATTGATTACACTAATAATTACTTGCATAGGTAGCTACTTTTTTATCAGCAAGCCAAAGATTAGCTACAGCATATTTAACAACCACAGATTCTTGTGTAGCATGACAAGAACTTTTTAATGCTTGAGTTTTAACTGGATCTTTCACAAGTTTAGCCTGGTATGTGTAGAGAGAACCAGCGGGTTGTTCAAAAGTTAGTTCTGCTAAAATTGTATTATTATCTAAACTTTGCTCTAAAATTTTACCGGCTACTTTGTAGTTGAACCAATCCCAACCTTGTTGGAGAATTATTTCTCTTTCTAAAATCTGTAATGCAGAGGGCAAAATTCCCCAACCACGATAGACTTTATTCAAAAATTGAATATCACCAGTCCTAGTTAAAATTGCTTTGAAGGAATCTTGATCTAGTACACCATAATATCTGGCTTCTGGAAAATCTATAGCTGTGGGAGCAAAACGATGTCCACCAAAGTGAGTCGATTTCCACATCCTGACATGATTTAAATGTAAATCAGCAATAGTATTTGTAGCGTAAAAGTAAAAAGGATTGCCATATCTCGCGCAGCATTGATCATGGCTACCGTGAGTACATACTAAAATATCTCTAGTTATACTGGTTTCTACTTGATCATCAGGACTACCCCCGGATAACCATTTCCGCACAACTCCTGCCACTTGTTCAATATTCGGCAACTTAAACTCTTGTTTGCTGTAGCCATTACTTAAACCTTGTTGTTTTTGATAAATCAGCAAAGTTGTTGTTTCTATTTTATGCGATTCATCATTAGCAATTAATAGAAACCGAATCGGTAATTTACTATGCTGTACTTCTTCTACTAAAACACGCAAATTATCTGGAACCCATTTGGATTTAAATGCTTCTGATATCCAAGGTTGCGGGCATTCAACTAAAATATAAGTTTGATAATGGGTGGCACTACCAATAATTTCTTCTCCTATTTGTCGAGAATAATCAGAGCAAAAAAAAGTATCCATATAGGTTTACTCAAGAATCAATTTTATAGACAAAGGTAATGAAAAAATAAAATTGTGTTTCTAGCTACCAGTTCTGAGGCTAATAGGTTTACCAGCTAAAAACAGGTGGCCACTTTATAAGTTTCTGGTTTTTTAAAGTCTTTCCGGTTAATAAATCCTTCATTCCCCAAACTTGGCCTCTATCAAGACAGCATTTACGTAGTAATTAATTAAAATTAGTATCTAATTACTAGAAAGCTACGTAAAATTTCGTAATTAAAGATACAGCATATTTCAGGTTGCAGGAGGTACAAAATTTAAGACTAAAGCCTTATGCTAAAAGACTTTCAACCCTATTCCCTATTCCCTGCTGTAAGATATACCTCAGCCCCAAACCCTTTCCTAGTAAGAAAGAGGAGATTAAAAACCTTTCTTCTTCTAGGCTAGAAGTTTGGAAACAAATCTTATATAGGACTCCTATTTGAATTTTGAACAGAACTCCGTATACCTTGATTCCTTCTTCTCTGTTCCCTGTTAAGAGTTCCCTGTTCCCTACCTCTACGAGTAAATATGCCTACGGCACGCTACCGCGAACAGAAACCAAACCGGATTCCTATATTTCATTAAGACCCTCTTAGCAATGGCTTTTATCTGTATACCTAACGGCAGATTTTGACAAGTTTGAAGTTGATCAATTTTTAGGATCATATTGCTAATAATTCTCAACTAATTACTAAAAAAATATCGGATCTCAAAGGATAGGCTGAAAGAACAATCAGGAATTGAACTTACCAACTAAATATTAAATCATTTAACTTAACTTTAGCCTCAACCTATCTAGGTTATTGTCCAAATCAGCCGGAAGACAGACAGGAAGAGAGATAAGAATTTTGATTTCTGGTGCTTTACTGAGAGGGCATCAACCGTTAAGATACTGACAACCTGATTTTGCAAGTTTTTGGACTGTCTGTATCAAGAGTAACAGAATTTAATCATAAAAGCAAGTAATTGATAAAATTTATCATTTTTGCAAATATTTCTCATCTTGTTTAGCTTTAACAAAGCGTCGGTATTGTATTTGACCCAATTCAATCACCAGAGATTTTAAATTACTGTCATAAAGAAGTGAAATTAGCGATAGCGAAGCGCTCCGTAGGAATCGCACTTTTTCACAAACGTGGTGGCAAGATTGGGAAGAATTACACCCTGACTTTAAGCCAGATATGAGTGTCCTGAAAGAGTAAGAATGTCTTCCAGAACAAGAAAAAAGATGCCAAAATCCACTGACTTTTTACTGAGGATTCAGTGTAAACTCTCCATACTTGCCCCATACTTATTTATTATCAGCTAACTAATACAGCAGAATTCAGGAGTCAGGAGTCAGTAGGGGCGTATTGCAATACGCCCGTACAGGAGTCAGGAGTAAAACTGGCGAATGTGTCTAGGTTTCAATTTTGATTCTGTACCTCATTGATCTGCAATCTGCTGTAACACGATAGCTTCTGACTATCGTTAGATTAAGTAAATGTAAAAATACTAAATAAGTTATGAAGATTTAGTGTTGTTTTTCCTATGATTCAAAAAAATTATACTGAAACCAATATGCAATCAGGCTTTTTAATCATAGTGAGAATCACCAGTAAATGAAGACTAACAGGAGTTTTTATGTTAATCTACCAGAAAAATCACGGTCAATTTTGCTCATTACAGAAAGTCGCAAAACTGACCTAAATCAGTTATTGAGTCTGGTTATGTATGCAGAAAGTAGAAAATTTATCCCAAAAATCAGTTATCAAGCGAGTTTTACTCCTGACTCCTTGGTTCTCTTTTGAATTTTGAATTGTTCAATGATGTGATTAATCTCTAGGTAACGGTAAAGCAGGGTGTGATGGTAAATCAGGCTACTCTTCAATCAGATCAAGTCCAAACGCTCGAAGACACTAAATTGCAGCCTCACACAGGTGATGTACGCAACCAAATCATCACCTCAGTTTGGCAGGAACTGTCGGCAGCAGAAATTGATGCTGAACAAGTAAATGTAAATAGATGCTTTCGTTTAAATTTGGACAATCTAAAACCCTTTGAAGCAGTAGATTTTCAATATAAGCAGTGGGGTGTGATTTTTCATAATTCCTTAGCGATACAGCCATCAAATCCAGTATTTTCCAGCAACTCAGGGCTAAAAGTTTTAATGGGATCTCCCAAGGGCGGATTTTTAGAAGCTACTTTTTCACATCCTGTAAACTTGGTTAGTACCTTAGTCACTAGCTCCCAACGGCTAGTACTTTCTGCCTACGACCAAGATGATCAATTGCTGACCCAATCAATTTTACCCACAGCTAATCTTGTCAATTCTGACTCCGGGATACCCCCCAATCAGCTACTATCCGTAACCATAAATAACATCAAGAGGGTTAAATTCTATTCCTTTGACGGTCACTTCACCCTTGATGAATTTAAGTTTTGTTTTTCATCCTGACAGGATATGACCATTTCTATGTGATTAGTAAAACGGGATTACATATCCTAGTTTTGGTGAACAATGCTACAGTACTTAAGACTCTTCACAAATGATATAGGATTCCTATATCAGATAAAACTTATCCATTAAGCAATCTTGTAATCAAGTAGGTACAAACTGTGAATCAGGCTTCGTCTTCTTGGCGGCAATTAATCAAGCGGCTTCCAGAGATCAAGACAGTCAGCCCAAAACAGCAAACTTTACAACGTTTTTCTGAACCTGGAGGCATTCTTGGTTTTCTGACAATCTTTGTTGCCATGCTGTTTTGGAACTGGAAGTTGCTGTTAGCACTTGCAGTTGGTATTGGGGTAATGATCTTGGCTTACTCAATACCAAAATGGAACTGGCAACTAAGTTGGTTAAAAATATATAGGTTTTTAAACAGTACCAACATTCGATTAGCTTTAGCAGTTACTAGTGGTGGTATTGCTACTCTCATTACTTACATGACTGCGGCAATCTGGGTTGATTCTCAAAGTCATTGGATTGCTACTGGTACTATTGTTCAAGGTTTTGGGACGCTGCTAACTCTAATCTTGTTAGTCTGGCAAATCTTCAGCCTTCAAGGCAATCGAGAAGAAGACCATCTTGATCGGTTATTGAACAATTTAACAGAAACAGACCCCTTAAAACGACTGATTGCCGTGCGTCAACTCACTAAATTTCTCACTCGTAAGCAAGTTGATACTTTAGTAAAGCAAGAAGTTATTGAATGCTTGCGACTTTTATTAAATCAAGAAGAGGAAACAGTGATTCGTGAGGCAGCTTTGAATAGTTTACAAAGCTTGGAAGGTTTACAGGTTTTACTATCGGGGAGTGCCAAGCCTTTTGTACCTATATCTGCCAAAGTTAAAGAGTTTAATACAAGTTCTGAGCAGGTAGAGCAGTATTAGTTTGAATTTTGAATTGGACTATTTTCGATATAGTCGTCCATTTTTGACCTGTACAACTGGATGATTACACCGTCTTACTAGTTGCTCATCATGGGTAGTGACAATTACTGTCGCCCCAAAGGTATTTAACTTTTGCAGAATCTGCATTACTTGCCAGGAGTTATCAGGATCAAGGTTCCCTGTTGGTTCATCTGCCAGTATCAAGGGAGGAGTAGCAATAATTGCTCGTGCAATACTTACCCGTTGCTGTTCTCCCCCAGAAAGTTGATCAGGAAAACGGTCAGCTTTAGATAATAAACCTACTAATTTTAAAGTTGGTTCTAAACGTCGTTGAATTTCTTTACGAGTGTAGCCTTGAGCTTGCAGTACAAAATTTATATTCTCCGCTACTGTGCGCTGGGGAATCAATTTATAATCTTGAAAGACAATGCCTATGCGACGGCGCAGGAATGACAAGCGATCGCCCCGCAAGTTTGCTACATTCAAATCATCAACAATTACCTCTCCCTGTGTGGGCAACTCCTGGCCATACAATAATTTCAAAAAAGTCGATTTACCAGAACCACTAGAGCCTGTAATAAACAAAAAATCTCCCTTTTTGATTTCTAGGCTCACATCCAACAGAGCATGATAGCCTGTACTGTAAGTCTTAGTTACAGAGCGCAATTCTACTATTGTCTCGGTTTGACTAGCCTGCTGTTGACTATCTGTTACCTTGTTATGAACAGATGTGTCTGTCTTTTCTGGAGTTTTTAATATTGGCATCGCTTAAAGTTATTAGTTAGAAGTTATTAGTTATCAGTTATAAGTTATCAGTTATCCGTTGTTTACTAATCACCTGTTTCCTAATTACCAATATCTAATATCTAATCTCTAATCAACACTCAACACTATTAACGCTCCTTGCAGTCAAACGATAAATACAGGCTTTCAGGGCAAACTCCGGTAACGCCAGCATTCGTCGCCAACGCCAAGGCTCTTGATACAAACGATACAGCCATTCTAAATTGTTATTCGCTAACCAACGGGGAGCGCGAGTTTTTATCCCTGACCAAATATCAAAACTACCACCAACTCCTATCCAAATTGCTTGAGGACACCAATGCCGATTTTTGGCAATCCATAACTCTTGACGTGGCACTCCCAAACCTACAAAGATAACTTGTGGCTGCAACTCAGTCAGAGTTTGTTGTAATATTTCTTCTTCTTCTGGGCTATGATAGCCAGAGTAAGTACCTACGATACTTAGATTAGGAACTTCCTGCTGCCACAACTCTGCTGATTTTGCGGCCACCCCCGTAGCTCCTCCATAGAAAAATACCGTAGGTGCAGTTGTTTGTTGACCGAGTTCTTGTAATAGTTTTTCGGCTAGTTCAATTCCCGGACAGCGTTCTACTTCTTGCCTTAACAGCCACTGCAAATACAGAACAACCCCTGCACCATCTGGAATTACTAAGTCAGCATTTTGAATTACCTCTGTTAGAGATGGATTTCGTTCTGCCTGTATAGTCATTTCTGCATTGAGGGTGACTACATGAGTTCCTCGGCCTTGTTGTAGACATTCTAGTAACCAGTCTGTATAATTTGTCATTACATGAACTGGTAAACCTAACACTGACGATACCTTAAGTGATTTATACATAGTTTATTCTTAATTAGATTTACACCAAATTATATTGAAGCTTAGTTTATCAAATTTTTTCCCAGGCAGATTGTAGATATCAGCTTACTTTTGGTTTTATTCCCGTTGAAGCTCCAAAATCTAGTTTATAACTGATGCATTAATAAATTAGGCAATAAATGGTGTTAAAGAGAACAAGAAAATGCTATCATAGACGGGCTGTTTTTATGCTCACATAAAACAAAGGTTTCCATAATTCATTTTGATAGTCTGTATGGAAACGAGAAAAGAGTTCTACTATATCTAAACAGAAAAAAAATATAACCGACTTTTTGGAGAAGTCGGCTATGTAAGAATTTCTATTTTCACAACTCAAATCAGAATTGCTAAGGCGGTTTTTTCAGACTTCTGAGTTACTTAGTAAATCTTAGAACAGATCCCACCAAGCTCTAGATTTAATTTGTGTGTACATTTGACCAACACTGCCTCTAACCAACTCAACATTATCTAAAGTAACCCACGCGCTGTTAAATATTTCAGACATATCTGTTTTGAAGCTTTTCTCTGTCACTGTTTTTTCCAGAACAAATAATTGATTCTTAGGGTTTTTACTACAGGTATCACCCTCTTGATCAATTATGCAAACAAGCATTGGATTGTTGGCATTCATCTCAACCCCTATTAAAATATCAGAGCGATTTTTTAATATTTCAACAGCATTATTGCAAGCTTTATTAATGTCAGTATTTGAATCTATATACTTGCTTTCCCAGTGAATTAATGGTTTTTTTTCCTGTGTTTTGGCATCATAAACGAATGTAGTTCTTTTGCCATCTATCATTCCACATTGAAATGCATCTTTACTCGTAGAGCTAGACTGACTGAAAGTTGGGGTAGCTGTCAGTGCGATTACTCCCATCGTCAAACCCAGCAACAATGAACTTGTAAGTTTTATCATGGCTTAAATACAGAAACTATAGATACTGCTAATGGTGCGTAAGTCCTCAAGTATTCATAATGGCGAAAATTCCCGCTACACTACGGACATAGAAGTTGAGCAAACTAGTTAAACTGACTGTAAGTTAAGAGTCTTATGCTTTTTAGGCGTGAGCAGTGTAAAACTTAGTGTAGCTGATGTAAGTTAACTATGAGTAAAATTCGGATCGCGCTAATTGAAGATCATGATCTCACTCGTGTGGGTATTCGGACAGCACTACTACAAAAGGATGAAATCGAAGTTGTAGGAGAAGCCACCAATGCCGCTGAGGGGCTAAAAATGCTAAAAAAATTACAACCTGATATTGCGATTGTCGATATCGGTTTACCAGATAAGGATGGTATTGAGCTAACAAGAGAGGTAAAAGCTATTATTGACAGTGAAGATTTAGATACAAAAGTGTTAATTTTGACACTACGGGATAATAAAGAGGCAGTGTTGGCAGCTTTTGCAGCAGGAGCAGACTCTTACTGCATGAAGGATATCAAATTTGATAATTTACTAGAAGCAGTGCGAGTCACTTATAATGGCAATGCATGGATCGATCCTGCGATCGCTCGTATAGTATTACAACAAGCCCAACAAAATCCACCTAACTCAGCATCTAAATCCTCAGATCATCAACCTTTTGTAGATTCTTCAGAATCAGCCGAACATCAACAGCCGATCCAATCTAACTCCCTCACAGACAGAGAATTAGAAGTGTTGCAATTAATAGTGGAAGGTTGTAGCAACGCAGTCATTGCGGAAAAACTTTACATCACTATTGGCACCGTAAAAACTCACGTTCGCAATATTCTCAACAAGCTATGTGCTGATGATCGCACCCAGGCAGCAGTACACGCTTTGCGTTCTGGGTTAGTGGAATAGATGACTATAATTTTCCCCATTTAGGCACATGATAGATTTGAAATAGCCTTTTGGCTTTTTAAATTTTTCATAAGTGTAAAAGAATGCTGTCTGACGGTTAGTTGATAATCAAGTAATCTAAACTTGGTATTATCGTGCCATTAAAATGAACTAAAAATTATAGTCAAATATGACTAAACCACAGGTAGAAAAGCTCAAGCTGATGGTGGTAGATGACGAGCCAGACAACTTAGATCTACTCTACCGCACGTTTTGGCGAGACTTTAAAGTATATAGAGCAGATAATGCCCATGATGCCTTGGCCATCTTAAATCAAGAAGGGGAAATGGCGGTGATTATCTCTGACCAAAGAATGCCAGAGATGAATGGCACAGAATTTTTCAGTCGCACAGTGGAACGCTATCCCGATACAATTCGGATTTTGCTGACTGGTTTTACTGATGTTGAAGATTTGGTAGATGCAATTAACTCTGGTCAGGTATTTAAGTACATCACTAAACCTTGGAAGCCTGAACAGCTAAAGGCATTAGTTGAGCAAGCCCGCGATACATATCGTCTAGTAAAAAAACGGACAAAAGAACTGCGTCATGCCCTCAGACGCGAATCCTTATTTAACGCTGTCACAAAGGTAATTCGGGAATCTTTAGACTATGACAGTATTTTGCAGAATATTGTTGTTACTATTGGACATACATTTGCTGCTACTAGTTCTCTACTGAGACTCGTAGAAGATGATCGCCTGACACAAAAACAATTTTTCTATGAAGATCCTAACTCCCCAACGGTCAGTCTACCCTGCGACCCCATTGATTTAGTTGAAGTAGTCCTGCAAACCCAGCATTATCAATTAACTCAAGACAAACATAATGGACACCCCTTTCAATATTTAGTTGTACCATTTACCTACCAGCAGAACTTACTAGCGATTCTCTCTCTTTATCATTGGGGAAGTGAACATCCTTGGCAAGAAGAAGACATTCAACTAATTACAGGTGTGGCAGAACAAGCAGCCTTAGCTCTCTCCCAAGCCAAACTCTACCAAAGCCTGCAAGAAAAACAACAGCAAATCCGGGTTGAATTACAAGTAGCACGCCAAATCCAAAACAACCTGCTCCGTCAAACCTTACCTGATCTTGAAGGTGTAAAAATACAAGCTTGCTGCCACCCCGCACGGGAAGTGGGAGGAGATTTTTTTGAAGTGTTTGTTCATCCTAAAGGTGACTTGTGGATAGCAGTAGGTGATGTTTCCGGTAAAGGTGTTCCAGCGGCTTTATTCATGGCCAGCGCTATTTCTTTATTGCGTCGGGAATTATCGCAAGAATCACCAGCCGAGCCGAATGTTGTTATGCAAAATCTCAACTACGCTCTCGCTGATGACTTAATCAGTAACAATTATTTTATTACTCTTGTTATTGCATCTTACACCCCTGCTACTAAAGAACTTGTCTATGCTAATGCTGGTCACATATATCCTCTACTGTGGTCAAGTCCAGCAAATTTAGTCACTCAACCTGAGTATCTTAAAGTCCGCAGCGTACCTTTAGGAATTTTACCGAACTGGCAGGCACAGTCGGGACGATTGACACTTGCTTCAGGGGACACATTACTACTATCTAGTGATGGTATTACGGAAGTTAGAGTATTAGATAAAATAAAAAACTATGTAAAAGCCGATAAGATCTCTGGGACAATAAATGGTTCTATGTTAAATCAAGAAGGTTTGTGGCTACTCATACAAAACCAACCTGAACCACTGTCTCTTGAAAATTTACTAAGAGTAATCCAAGCAGATAATCATGTCCAAGAAGATGACCAAACTATACTTTCTTTGGAGGTTTTGTAAGTAATGAAAAGTGAGCTTCACGTACCAAGTCATTTGAGTTTCGTAAACATCGTCGAAACTTGGTTACTGGGATGCTTGAAAATCCAACTGGGAGAATCTGTGGATTGGTCAGCGCAATCAGGTCGTTTGCGGCTGGCGTTAGTAGAGGCATACTCTAATGTAGTACGTCATGCTCATAAAGACAAGCCAAATCTGCCAGTTTTACTACGTCTGGAACTAAAAGACCGAGAGCTATCCATCGAAGTTTGGGACTACGGTGAAGGCTTTGATATGTCCACTTATTTTGCGCCCAATCCCACAGAAATGCAAGAAGGCGGTTATGGGTGGCTAATTATGAATCGCCTAATGGATAAGGTAGAGTATAAATTGCAAGTGAATGGTGCTAACTGTCTCAAGCTAGAAGCTACTCTACCAAAATTAGTAAAATAGCCCAAAATTAGCCCGAAACTATAGCCCAAAATCTATATATTTTTACCCAGGGTGATTACCCTCTTCTGTCAAAGTAGAGTGAAAGATGGAAAAATCATCGATTTATCCGATTAATTTCTGATTAATTTATTTGTGTAGATTTAAGAAATAGATTAAGAAATATTAAGTGATTTAATAACTTTTGCTAAATTTATTTGCTTTATCAGTGTTATTTATCAAATAATTTAATAAAGGCTATTAAAGGCTAAATTCCATAGTCTTGAAAGCCCTTTTGGGTAATAAAAATCTTGAAATTAATACCAAATTTATACTATGCAACCTTTATTTTGTTTGTCGCCTCGCTATCGTCTTGATGATGAATCACCCTGGTTACAAGGAATTGATCCGAGTCGTCATTACTGGATTGCGGTGAATGGAGACAAGAAGGTTACATTGGCTCTTCCTGGATTAATAGTGTCTTCTTTTGATGAATTCAAAGAAGTGATCCGCAAATTTCGCTCTCTACAACCTGGGCAGATGATGAGTTTGGCTAGAGTTTCCAGCCGTTGTATGATTCGCTGCATTTCTCCTAACTGTTTTGCTCTAGAAAGCCGAATTAATGATGCTCCTGTATGGCATCTTTTTGATCAAGAAACTTTAGATAGTCTGTTAATGACAGCACATCCAGATTGGCAATGTTCGCCATCAGACGTTGAGCTAGGAAGAAGATTGTTATTGCGTTCTTTAGAGCAAACTATTGCTACTAAAGGTACTAAAGGTTAAATATTTTCTGAATTAGGTGGACGTAAAGAAAGTAACTCTTTCCTAGAGGCTAAAAGCTTGATGTGAGTGTCTAAAATTTGCCTTTGTTGGTTAAGGATAAACAGCCAGAGAACATTGACACCGCACCAAGAAGTTTGTGCTTTTCCTGTTACTTGGATTTGGATATAGTTATCTGGCAGGTTTTCAGTAATTCCTTGACGGGGTTCAGCTTTGATGTCTTGGGCTTCTTGTTGTAAGAATGCAGCGATCGCATCTCTTCCTACAATACCAGACTCAAATGGTGGGTGCATCACACCATCTTCAGCAAATAACGCAGCAGTAGCTGTAAAGTCTCCAGCGTTTAAAGTAGAAAAATAACGTAGGATACTGGTTTCTGTAATTCCTTCAATCTTAAATTCTGTTGACAGCGAAAATTCAGCAGATGTCATAGCCATTTTATGGGATTGGGGATTTTTAATAAAGAATAGTCCCCAGAGAAGTACCTGAGAACTATTCATTGAGACATTGAGGTTGGAAGGATATCAAAATAATTCGTAATTTCAGAAAGTAAGGCCTTATGGGAGGCTAAAGGCTTACAAACCAAAGGGAACAGGGAATAGGGAATAGGGAATAGGCAACTCTTAATAGAAAGTGTATTATTCCCTAAAACTTTAGTTTTGAGTTTAAAGCTCAGTCAGAAAAGAAAATTTGTTTTGACATAGCCCGAACAACAAAACGTCCAAGTTTTCAATCTCACTCTTTTAAGGGTGGGTTTCACTGTTAAGAGTTAAGAGTTCCCTCTGAAAGGTATTGATTTAGACCCATGTAAAAAAATTAGGTATGGAAAAGGGGTAATTAAATCCGAAAAATTACGAATTTTTTAAACTTGCTTAGTCAGCGAAAATATCAACGCCCATGTCAGCAACTACTTTCCGCAGTACTGTGATTTGTTGACCAAAATCTAATTCCTTGAGAGTTTCTAAAACTTGTGCGCCGTCACGAGAGATTTGATAACCTGCTGGTACAGGAATAACCAATCCTTTCGCCATTAATTCTGATAACTCATACCAGAAAGCTAACTTCGTATTGACACTGAAAATACCGTAAGCACGAGAAACTTGTGAATTTCTTTGAGCCGCCAAGTCCCGCATTACTTCTAACTGCTCGGCATGAGACATCTGTTGAATTTGATTCAAAAGACCTTCGGCTAGTTGCAAACGTGCTGCGCCTGTAGCTGCTGGGGTGATGGAACGACCCATCTCTGTGTACGCATACCAAAGTACAGCTAGTTGGTCATCCACGCTGAGGGCTTTGAATACAGCAGTGGTTGCAGCCACAGCATCACCCGGTTGGATGCCGTAGTTAAAAGTGCTAGGAAAGCGGGTTGAAGCTGAATCAGAAGTGAATGTCATATTGTCACCACAATCTATTAACTCAATCAGCTGTTAACTAGTGGGAGGTTTGCATCACTCTGGGTTGCTTGACCTCTTGAAAACTATTGTGCATTATTTCTTAATAATTTTACATTAATATTCACATATAGTTTTATTAACGAAATCTCATAAATATATTAAATTAATGATGTATAATTAACATCAACCTACTGGCAGAATTCGGAATCAGAAAAATGAATGATTGTGTCTCAACCAGCAGCAGTGTGGTGAAAGAAAAAGCCAGGGAGTTAGGTTTTCATCAAGTTGGTATTGCATCTGTAAATGAGATAGATGCAAAAGAAGTACAAAGACTGCAAGCTTGGATGGAACTTGGTTATCATGCTGATATGGAATGGATGGCTAATCCCAAGCGCCAAGATATTCGTTTAGTCATGCCAGAAGTGCGATCGCTTGTGTGTGTGGCGCTAAATTATTACACACCCGATCAACGTCCAGAAGGTGAAGAATACGCCAAAATTTCTCGTTATGGCTGGGGACGGGACTATCATAAGGTTCTGCACAAGAAACTCAAGCAATTAGCTACCTGGTTAGAATCATTAGGTGAAGGTGTAAAAGCTAGATATTACGCAGATACAGGCCCAGTGCAAGATAAAGTTTGGGCGCAAAAAGCGGGGATTGGTTGGATTGCCAAAAATGGTAATGTAATTACGCGAGAGTATGGCTCTTGGGTATTTTTGGGAGAAATATTCACTAATATAGAACTAGAGAGCGATCGCCCAGCCACACAACATTGTGGAACTTGTACCCGTTGTATCGAGGCTTGTCCTAGTAGTGCAATTACCGAACCATTTGTAGTAGATGCCAATCGCTGTATCGCTTATCATACCATTGAAAACCGGGCAGAAACATTGCCGGAAACCCTGACACCTCATTTACAGGGATGGGTTGCAGGTTGTGATATCTGCCAAGATGTATGTCCTTGGAATCAGCGTTTTGCTAAGGTTAGTGATGTCACAGATTTTCGCCCTTATCCTGGGAATTTAGCACCCAAGCTGGTAGAATTAGCGCAAATCTCAGATCAGGAGTGGGATAGACAATTTACCGCATCAGCCTTACGACGGATTAAACCAGAAATGTTACGACGGAATGCGCGTGCTAATCTTGATGCATCTAGGCTAAAGAATGACTCAGAAAGTAATAATATTTGATTTCGACGGCACAATTGCTGATACTGTAGATGCCCTTGTAACTCTTGCTAATCGTTTAGCTTTAGAGTTTGGTTATATACAAATCACGCCCAATGAACTTGCTCTGTTGAGGAATTTAACCTCTAGAGAAATTATTAAATATTCCGGTATCTCTCTGTTTAAGATACCTTTTCTAGTTAAAAAAGTAAAATCAGAATTAAAGGACAAAATCAAAGATTTTCATCCTATACCTGGAATGAAAGAAGTATTAATAGAACTTAAAAGTCAAGATTTTCGACTGGGAATTATTACTTCTAACTCTCAAGAGAATGTTACCGAATTTCTGAATTGTCATGATTTAGGTTATCTTTTTGAATTTATCCATTCAGGAGTCACAATTTTTGGTAAAACCACCATTATTAATAATGTATTAAGGCAGAAGCAAATTAAACCTCAATCAGTGATTTATGTAGGGGATGAAACCAGAGATATCGAAGCTTCAAAAAAAGCTAATATCAAGGTAATTGCAGTGACTTGGGGGTTTAATTCAGCAGAAGCACTAGCCAAAGAAAATCCAAATTTTTTAATTGATCATCCAAGTAAATTATTAGAAGTGATAAAAAATAATTCGTAATTAAGTTTTATATAGCAGATTGCAGATCAATGAGGCTTCGCCGTGAGCGTCAGCCGATAGCTTGCGTGGCGTAGCCATACGGTACAGAATCAAAATTGAAACCTAGACAGCAAGCCAGTTTTACTCCTGACTCCTGTACGGGCGTATTGCAATACGCCTGACTCCTGAATTCTTCTGTAACGGAGATTTAGACCCCAGAATTAGTTAAAAGCTCAACCTCATTAAAGATTGAGCTTGGGCAAAAAATAAGTTTTTGATGTTAAATAATTGGAATTACTTCTTAGCGGCTTCACCCTTTTGCAAAGCTTGTTGTACTAAATCATCACTAACAATAGTGACAGCCTCAATCTTAGAAGCACCAATTTCCTTAGCCATCTCTACATAATCATCAGGATTACCTGTGGACTGTGTTTCAGTTTTTGTCTCTTCTTGTTCAGGGATTTCATATTTAGGTGCAGTGGCAGTTTCCGCAGCAGTTTTTCCTTCACCTGTACGGTCAATTTCGCTGACACTGAATTGCTGTGCAGATGCATAATCAGCTTCAAAATCTACCTTTGGTGCTTTTTTTTCACCACTAACTATTTGTTCAGCAGCTAATTGTGCATCATGGGTGGGAGCTTCACTGGGATTAGGCTGCACTTTATCAGACATAATTAAAACCTTAATTAACATTTACGTTGCTGGAGCGAGTTTATCAAAATAATTTACTAAAATCTTGTTCCACAAGAGAGATATTACCCTCTATTACAGGGTAGATAATATCTAGTTTAGCTATTTAATAAACATCCTTCTCTTGGAGGTAGATAATAATTATTAAAATCTGATAATCCTATAAGTCTTAACTGTTAAATTAGGCTGAGGATTAATTATGACCGCTAGTTACAATAAAACTATTTCTCATCAAGCTCAGAGCCAGTCAACTCAAAATTTAGTCGCAGAGTTTAATGCTTTAGATACCGATGCCAAATTAGCTTGGCTATATTTTGTTTATGAAAAAATGGGTGATACTGTTACTCCAGCGGCTCCCTCAGCAGCTGAACCAGAATTAGCTCCCATGTTGGTAGGAGACTATTTGCAATTATCAGATGAGGAACAACTAGAAATTATGCGGGATATAGTTAACTGTAAGGATACAGCCTATTCTCGTGCTTATGGGGCATTAAAAGAAAATAACCAGTTGTTCATTTGGTATGTTTGGGCAGAAGCTATGGGGGATACAGTGGTAGGAATGCCAGATAATTATGAATCAACTGAGGAAATTAATGATTTACTTGCTCGAATTGAAGAAATAGAATTTCAAGAGCAAATTTCTATTTTGCGGACAATTGCTGGGGAGATGGGTTATAGCGATGTTAAACCAATTGCGACGCAAGCAGAAACAGGAAAAACATCGAGTTTATAATTAATTGAAAATCCAATTCAAAATTCAAAATTCAGAATTTTGACTTGGGAATTAACAATCACCAAATAAATACCGTAGAGACGTTCCATGTAACGTCTTTACAACGATAAATAAATGGTATAATTTCATTTAAATCAACTCGGTTGAGGTGAAAATGTATCACTTTACCTGAGATGTATTAGTTGCGCTGCTCATTCTGTGATGTTGCGTCGTAGGGTTTTAATTTCGCCGTGTTTTGTTTTGCTGTCAATGCGTTTATTTTTAGCGCTGCGTGTGGGTTTTGTGGGCTTGCGTTTTGGGGGGATAACAGTGACGCTTTTGATTAAGGTTTGCAGACGGTTGAGCGCGTCTTCTTTGTTCTGTTCTTGAGTACGATGTTGCTGGGCTTTGATGACAATTATTCCATCTTTGGTGATACGTTGATCTCCCAAATTGAGCAGACGTTCTTTGTAAAGTGGTGATAGAGAAGAGGCGTTGATGTCGAAGCGCAAATGAATCGCTGTCGCAACTTTATTGACATTTTGACCACCTGCACCTTGAGAACGAATTGCACTAATACTGATTTCGCTAATCGGGATGGTGGTTTTGTTGGTGATTTGCAGCATGATGGTTTTTTAATACCTTTGATGTTGATCCCGCTTTGATGATAATCCTTCGATTTGACTGTCGATATTCTAATCAAGAAACTACAAGCTGATGTAATTCACTTGGTGTCAGGTGAGAATGTAGCACTTCACCATCACGAAACCAAACAATGCGTTTAGTTTGACGCGCAACTTCTGTTTCATGTGTCACCATAACGACAGTGATACCACTAGCATTTAATTCACCAAAAATGTCTAAAACTTCTTGAGTTGTGCGGGAATCAAGTGCGCCGGTGGGTTCGTCAGCAAGGAGAACAACGGGACGGTTGACAATGGCGCGTGCGATCGCTACTCTTTGTTGTTGTCCCCCTGATAATTGGGTAGGTTTATTATTGAGACGTTTTTCTAAACCTACTTTTATCAATGCTTCAATTGCCCGTTCTTTTCTTTCCCCAGGCTTAACACCAGCATACACCATTGGCAGCATCACATTTTCCATTGCTGTCAATTGGTTTAATAAATGGAATTGTTGAAATACAAACCCTAGCTTTTTATTGCGAATATGTGCCAATTCTGTATCACCGATTTGGGCTACATTCAGACTATCTAAATAATAATTTCCTGAACTAGGACGATCTAAACAGCCGATAATATTCATCGCGGTAGATTTTCCAGAACCAGAAGGCCCCATAATTGCACAATATTCGCCTTCTTCGATAACTAAGTTAATATCATTTAGGGCTTTTACTTCGGTTTCACCACTACCATAAATTTTAAAGATGTTCTCTAAACAAATAATTCCTGATTTTGGTGCTGAATTAGGAATGTTTGAATCAGTTAAGGTCAGAGTATTTGCCACAATAATTATATCCTTTTTTTAAAACTACGACTCGCACACATTAACAAAAAAGTGCGATTGATTAATTTTAATTTTAATCTGATTCATAATGATAACGAGCTTGTAAAAAATAAACTTTATTTTCGGTAACTTTATAAACTAAACGATGTTCCAAATCAATGCGTCGTGACCAAGTATCAGCAGCAATATATTTAAGAGGCTCTGGTTTACCTAAACCCGTAAACGGTTTACCATCAAGAATATCCTCTACTAAATCCAAAATCTTATTGCCTTTTTTGGGATCGTGACTATACCACCAAGCTAAATCTGCTTTAAAATCAGGACTGAAAATAGGAATATAACCAGATAATTGTTTTTCTTCATTCTCATCTGGCTTTTTTTTGTGCTTACGATTCAATTCCTAATTCCTCTTTTAATTCAGCCAATGTTTGAGGAGTTTCTGTTTCTGTCTCAGACCATTCTAAAGCCCGAAATAAACGTTTGGCATTTTCAGGTGATCTTAATAAATAAACACACTCTAATAAACTTGAAAGTTCATCCTCTGCAATTAACGCCACATTTTTATGATTACGACGCTTAATGACCATAATTTCACTCTGATCACACACCTGATCTAAGATACTTGCTAAATTCAACCTTGCTTGAGAGTAAGTGGTTTCTTTGTTCAACATTATCTTTTCTCAAACTTGTACAACATTATTGTACAATACAATATTAGCTTTGTCAAAACTTGCGTTAATAAACTACATTGCCAGTTATCAATGTAAGTGATAAAAAAATGTAGGATGTAGAAAAAATATTCTATTTTTCTCCTCACAGCACCGCCTTTTCGGAATTACGAATTACGAATTACGAATTACGAATTACGAATTACGAATTATTTATGCGCTTCTTAATGCCACAATTGGGTCAAGTTGTGCTGCACGACGGGCAGGAACTACGCCAAAAAATAATCCAATTCCACCAGATATACCAACAGCCATTGTAATGGACACAATGGAAATACTCGCTTCTAAAGGAGTCAGGGCTGATACTAAGATTATGCAACCGACACCAACTCCAGTACCAACTAAACCGCCAATTACAGAAACAATGACTGCTTCAATAATGAACTGAAGTAAAATGTCTTGCTGGGTAGCACCAATTGCTTTTCTTAATCCAATTTCTTGGGTGCGTTCGGTGACAGAAACGAGCATAATATTCATAATCCCAATACCACCGACAAAGAGAGAAATTCCAGCGATTGCAGCCAGCATGGTTGTCAAAGCACTAGAAATTTGACCTACTGTTTGCAAAGCATCTTTTTGTGTACGAATAGTAAAGTCATTTTCACCAACTAATTTATGTCTTTGTCTGAGTAAATTTGTAATTTGAAATTGTGCTGCATCCACACTATCAGCATCTTTTGCAGAAGCAACAATATAGGTTACTTCTAATCCATAGGGAGAAGTTCTTCCTACTAAACGATTTGCTGATGTGAGAATCGGAACTAATGCTGATTCATCATAATCTACACCCAAATTTGAACCTTTATCTGTTAACACTCCAATTACTTGAAAGCTGGCGTTTTTTATTCTGATTTGCTGACTAATAGGATTAGTATTACCAAAAAGTTTTTCTTTCAATTTTGCACCTAACACCACAACTTGGTTGCTGCGTTTCATATCGATATCGGTGAAAAATCTTCCTGTCGCTACTTCAAAATCACGCACTTTCAAAAAGCTGGGAGTTGTACCAATAATATTAACATCGGTATTTCTGTTTTTATAAGTCACCACCTGTCTACTATTCAATTCCGCTGTGGTTGCTGCTATTGTGGGTACTTGAGTTGCGATCGCATTAGCATCTTCTAAAACCAGAGTTCTGGTCACATTTCTAGAAACCCGTTGAGTTTCTTCATTACCGGGAATCACAAATACAACGTTTGGTCCCAAGGAATTTAATTGATTGGCTACAAACTTTTGTCCCCCTTCCCCAATCCCAATCATCGCAATTACTGAACCATTACCAATGATAATACCCAACATTGTCAGGGCGCTACGTAACTTGTTAGAGAGTAAGGTTTTACCCGCCATTTGCACGCTTTCTAGGAAGTTCATGAATTGTTCTTTTCTTTAGATTTTTGAATTTTGTAGTCTTGGGGTGGGTTCACAAATATCAAATCACCCTGTTTTACACCCTCTAAAACTTGAGTTTCGTTTTTGATTTGCGCTCCAATTGTGATTTCTCGAAACTGAGGTTTATTATTCGCATCTGGTATCAATACGCCAGTTTTGCCATTTTCGGTGAGAATTGCGACAGTGGGTAAGGTTATAGCATCGTTAATACGATCGCCCAAAAACGTTAAATCCACATTTAACCCAGAACGCAATTTATCTGCACCACTATCAATCACCACCCGCACCTGAAAAGATGTCACACCTTGTTCCACCACCGCTTCAGGAGCAATCAACCGGACACGCCCTTTAAATACTTGATCTGGATAAGCATCAGCGACAATTTCCACCTCCTGTCCTTGCTTAATTCTACCAATATCAGCTTCGGGAACTTGAGCTAAAACTTCTAAACCTGTTGCTAAGGCCACAATTGAACTAGAAGTTGCTGACGTACTCGTAGAAGCCGAAGTTGTTGGGGTGACAAAAGCTCCTATATTCGCATATTTTTGAGTCACAATTCCTGCAAAAGGAGCGCGAATAATGGTATCTTCCAATTGCACTTGCTGCTGCTTTAACTGAGCTACAGCCGCCGCTACAGAGGCTTTAAGTTGAGCAATTTGTTCGGGACGATTACCATTTTCCAACTGTCGTAGTGCTTCCCGTTCTTGAGCAACTACGGCTGCTTGTTTTTTGATATCTTCGTTGCGGTTCCCCACTTTTTGCAGAGATAATCGCCGTTGAGCTTCTTCTAAACTGGCTTTTGCTCTTTTATTTTCACTGATATATTGTTCTAGGGAATCTTGGGAAATAGCGCCTTCTTTAGCTAATCCCTGATAACGTTTTACCCTAGCTTGGGTTAATTCTACTTGCGCTTTAGCTGAGTCTACAGCAGCTTTGGCTTGATCAATTTCCTGAGAACGATTCCCCGCTCGAATGATAGCTAACTGAGCCTCAGCTTGTGCTACACGCGCTTTTCCTTGGGCAATTTCTTCAGGACGACTCCCCGCTTGACTCTCTGCTAATTGTGCTTTGGCTTGCTCTAAATTAGCTTGAAATTGGAGAATTCGCATTTTAATTTCGGAATTATCCATCCGAGCAATAATTTGCCCTTTTTGGACTTTTTCCCCCTGTTCAATATCCAAATCGGTGATAATTCCCGGATTTTTGGGACTAATATTCACGCTTTGTACTGGTTGCACTTTCCCACTAGCGGTAATCCGCACCGTGATGCTTTTGGCTGCAACTGGAACAGTAAGTTTAGTAATATCTTGTTTACTATTTTGTTGATTTGCTATTTTTAAGGCTGTGGTTGTCCCAACTATTAAAACACCAGATGCTATCAACCCCATGAACCAGCGAAATGGGTACTTAATTTTTTTGCCAATTAGCGGAATTTCTATGTGAGTGGTCATATTATTTGGCAGTATTTACTAAAATTGAACGTTGTTAATTTTTTGAACTAAATACTCAAGAATACTATTTATGGGAATCATCAATAAAATCAATACATTGTTGATTGTTATTTTTACTTTTATACTAGCAATCAAATATAGGATAAGTCATCACTTGATTGGTTTAATTTTGCTAGTTGTGCTAAAAAATTTGAACTAGAAAATTAATTTTGCTAAGTAATAATGATAAAATGTAAGTAATCACTTATTAATTTCCCAAAAAAAGGTTTTAGTTAAATTGTGCAATTAATCTTGAATGGGTGCAATACCTTGCCAAACAATATCCACGAGATTTTCGACAAATATTGTTTCTGCTGTTTTTATAACTTCTCCAGAGTGCATTTGTTCTAGGAAAACATAGTTCATTAGTGAGCCTAGCAATATCATAGCAATAGTTTGAGGGTCGCTGGGGCGCAGCCGTCCTTGTTCTATTTCTTGGGCTAGGAATTTAGTGAATACTTTGACATCGCGGATAGGTTTCGACTTAATCATACTTGCCGTTTCTGGAAGTAGATTACCGCACGCTTTCAACATCATCAATCGTGGCATCACTTGACGATGAAATTCTAAAGTTTGTAGACACAAATTAATTAGGTTTTGTTTGAGATTTCCTTTTCCAGATAAAGAATCAAGTTCTTGCACCCAAGGTGGTCTTTCCGGTATTCCCATTGACGCAAAAAATAGTTTTTCTTTGGTTAAGAAGCGCTTGAAAATAGACGCTTCAGAAATTCCGGCTTTTTGGGCAATTTCTAAGGTTGAAGCACCAAACCCTTGTTCGAGAAAAATTTCACGGGCTGCATCTAAAATTTGCTGATTGGTGATTTTGGGTGTACGTGCCATAAATAAGTGTGTGGTCACTTATTAATTTAATCCGTATTGATCGTAATGTCAAGATGAAGATTTATTCAGCAATCTTATAGATGTTTGGAGTATTTCCGGCTACCAAGCAAACGGCTGCTGTCTGGATTTAGGGAACACAAAAAAATAAATTACCCAAAAATCGTAGGGTGGGTTAGGAGGGTAGTCCGTAACCCACCATACAAATTGGGGATTTTTTTATTTGGAACACTCTTAGGTAAAATTGTGCTAAAAGCAACGGACAGGGCGGCAACGATAAGTCTTGAACCAGACACGATATAATCTACCAGTTGCACAAGTCCTGAGTGATTCTGTTGTCAATTTTGAGAGAGTAGTTAGTACTCAGCACTCAGTACGGGCTAAACGCCGCGAACAAAGCTAACAGCACTCAGCACTGTTTCGGTAAAATTTACCTTTCGTCTAGAGCGGAGATCGTCTAAGCTATCTGAAAGATTCTTTGATTTGTGGTTTAGAGGCGGTAGTGTGCCAAAACACCTTCGTTTGATTTCTCTTCTGGTTGTCTGTAGTTTGTGGAATATGCCCTCATCTGTCCACGCACAGGCATTGATACCTCATACACTGCAACTTGATACAGCCAAGTTGGAGAAGCAGGGGTTGATCTTTGCTCAAGAAGCTGCTCAATTAGCACAGTTTCAGCAACTTGATTTGGCTTTGCCACGAGCGCGGCTGGCTACTCAATTGGTTCCTAAAAATGATAAAGTATGGTTGCTCTTGGGTGGCTTGCATTTGCAAATGAAAGAGTTTGATGCAGCGATCGCTGTCTTACAAAAAGCCCAAACCCTCAATCCCAAAAATGCTGATATTCTCTTTGCTTTGGGTTCAGCTAATTTTCAGAAACAAAATTATCAAGCATCTGCTGCCCATTACCAAACAGGGTTGAAGTTAAAACCCAATGACTCAGAGGGTTTGTTTGATTTGGGTAATGCTTACTATATGTTAGGTCGCTTACCCGATGCGATCGCTCAATTTAATCAAGCTGTCTCCCAAGATAAAAAATTCTGGCCAGCAATTAACAACATTGGCTTAATCAAATACGAACAAAGTGATGTTCAAGGTGCGATTAAGCAATGGCGAGAGGCAGTTGCGATTGATAAGCAAGCTGCAGAACCCTTATTAGCACTTGCTGTAGCTTTGTATACTAAAGGCGATACCCAACAAGGAGTAGCAATGGGAATAGCGGCACTCCGCATCGATCAGCGCTATGCTGATTTGGATTTTCTCAAGCAAAACCTTTGGGGTGAGCGCCTGCTGTCTGATACGAAAAAATTCTTAGAATTACCTAGCATTCTAACAAGTCTAGAAACACCAGAAGAGACCGCAGAACCAATACAACAGCCGACAAAGTAGTAACTTTATTAATTGGTAATTGGTAATTGGTAATTAGTGTTGCTATTACCCGTTACCTATTAATACTTGCCTAACTTTACCTATCTGTAGTACATATAAACTAAGGAATAACAGAAGTAGTCCAAAATTGTGATGAATTTAGGTTTCTGACATCACTCGTCAGTTCTCAAGAATCTTGTGTAGGGAGAAGAGCCACAATCTGGTCAACAAATTGTTGATGGTCAACAACGGGTTTAGAGATGTAGCCATCAGCACCACTTTGCTTGAGAAAGTTCTCACGATCGCCTTCCATCGCGTGTGCTGTCACCAAAATAATAGGTAAGTTGGCTGTTTGCGGGTCAGATTTTAACATTTGTGTAATTTTGATACCATCAACAGACTTACCTTGGTAAACACTACGAGATAGGGAAACATCCATTAAAATCAGGTCAGCTTCCCCTGCTTGAGCAATTTTTATCACCTCTTCCACATTTTCCGTATGTTTCACACCCAAGCCACCACGCTTGGTCAGAATTTTGGAAAAAACACGAGCGTTAATCAGATCATCTTCGACAATTAATACAGTTTTCATGAGAATTTAATCTATAAGGGTGAAGGAGGATTAAAACAAATTTTGGATTTTGGATTTTGGATTGGGAACATGGATGGTTAGTGTGTTTCAACGCGATGAAATAAGACAACCTCTCCCAATCTGGTATAAGACATAAGCAGCAAATAATGTCTGCTACCTTATTTATTAATCAATGTGTATCCCCAGTATCAAGGATAATACTACTGTTTTTTATCCTCTGAGGATCAAGATTTTATTATGAATCCCCTTTGATCCGTTATGCTGTGGTTTCTACAGTGTTAAGTTCCACCGACTTTTGTGTAGTTAAAATTCAGGGAAAAAGCTCATGGCCAAACAGTTAAACCTTCTCTCAACGGGACAGGTGATCACAACCGCCCTACACACCGAGATGCAACGGTCTTATCTAGAATATGCCATGAGTGTCATAGTTGGGCGAGCGTTACCAGACGTGCGTGATGGCTTAAAACCAGTCCATCGACGGATTTTATATGCCATGCATGAACTTGGGCTGACACCAGATAGACCTTATCGTAAATGCGCTCGTGTAGTTGGAGACGTGTTGGGTAAGTACCATCCTCACGGTGATCAAGCAGTTTATGATGCTTTGGTAAGGCTAGTACAGGAATTTTCCAGCCGCTATCCCTTACTGGCAGGACATGGTAATTTTGGTAGCGTGGATAACGACCCACCAGCGGCGATGCGTTACACAGAAACACGCCTCTCACCCATTGGCCATGAGGGAATGCTAACGGAAATTGGCGAAGAAACCGTGGAATTTAGCGGTAATTTCGATAATTCCCAGCAAGAACCTACTGTATTACCTGCTCAGTTACCGTTCCTACTGCTCAATGGCTGTTCTGGTATCGCTGTGGGGATGGCGACGAATATTCCCCCGCATAATTTAGGGGAAATAGTCGATGGGTTGATTGCTTTAATTGACAACCCAGACGTAACGGATGAAAAATTATTTGAGCTAATTCCGGGGCCAGATTTCCCTACCGGGGGAGAAATTGTTGGTAATGGGGGGATTCGGGAAGCATACACCACAGGTAAGGGTGGGATTTTGTTGCGGGGTGTGGCGACAATGGAAGAGATTCCTGCCACGAGAGGCAGTAAGCGGCGAACTGCAATTATTATTACTGAATTACCTTATCAGGTGAATAAGGCGGGTTGGATTGAAAAAGTAGCAGATTTGGTCAATCAAGGACGCTTACTAGGAATTTCTGATTTGCGGGATGAGAGCGATCGCGAAGGGATGCGAGTAGTCATTGAACTCAAACGCGATACCAACCCGCAAGAAATCCTCCAACACTTGTATCACCAAACCGCTTTACAAACTACCTTTGGAGCAATTCTGTTAGGCTTGGTAAATGGACAACCCCGACAGTTAAGTTTACGTCAACTGTTGCAGGAATTTTTGAATTTCCGAGAACATACTCTCAATCGTCGCTACAGTTATGAGTTAGGTAAAGCCGAAAACCGAGTGCAGATTGTCGCCGGTTTACTGAAAGCGTTGTCTCACCTAGATGATGTAATTGCAATTTTAAGGCAAGCTGCTGATGGTAGTACAGCCAAATTGAACCTTTGTAGCCGACTAGATTTGAGCGAAGTACAAGCAGATGCCATTTTGTCCATGCCATTACGCCGCCTTACCAGTTTAGAACAGCAAAATTTGCAGCAGGAATTTGACCAACTGAACGAGCAAATTACCTCATTGCGGAGATTGCTGGATGACAGACGGGAATTATTGAAAGCGTTGAAAAAGGATTTACGTAGTCTCAAGCGAAAATATAGTGATTCTCGACGGACAAAAATTTTAGCGCCCTGCGAAACCCCGATCAAACCAGAAAAGGGAAAAACAGAAACAGAGGACAATCCACAATCCACAATCCACAATCCCAAATCGGAACAACCACCAGAAGCAGCAGTTCTAGAGTTTACCCAGCGGGGTTATGTGCGTCGCATTTCTCCGACAGGGAAAAAGCCGAAAACGGAAAATGGTTTGCATGAGAACGACTTCATTATCCACACCGAGTCAACTGATACTGATAAAGATTTATTGATCCTCAATAGTGGTGGTAAAGTCTACCCTGTGAAAGTGGGAGAAATTCCCGCTACAACTGGACGTTCTCCACGCGGAACACCACTCATTACCATGCTCACAAGTACGGCACAAGGTAATGCAGAAGCTGTTGTTAGCCGCTTTGTACTGCCCGAAACACCCGCAACGACTGAGATGATTCTCCTCACTAAACAAGGGAGAATTAAGCGTCTGTCTCTGGAAGAATTCACAAACCTGACTCGGCGCGGAATTACGATTTTGAAGTTGAAAGATGATGATGAATTATCTTTTACCCAGTTCACCAAAACCGGAGAGCATCTAATTTTAGCTAGTTCAGGCGGGCGTTTGCTGCGCTTTGCAGTTAATGATGAACAATTGCCTGTAATGGGACGTGCCGCAATGGGTTTACAAGCATTTCGGTTGTTGAAAAATCAGCAAATGGTGGGTTGTGTAACTGTCGCTAAAGATGACCAGATATTGCTAGTTACTCAAGAAGGATACGCCAAACGAATGCCTGCAAGTAACTTAAGGGCTGCTAATCGTGGCGATTTAGGTATCCAAATGCTGAAATTTAACAACAAAACTGACAATCTAGCAGCGATGGTACGCGCCATCCCAGGTACAGAAGTAGCTCTGTTGACGAATAAAGAGCGCGTGGTGAGAATTCCTGTAGACACAGTGCCAATCTTAGATAGAGATGCGAAAGGTGAGAATGTCTTGCAAATCAACCGCGATGAGAAAATTATCTCAGTTGTGGAAGTGCGAGTTTAGACAAGTTCAAACACATCTAATTGGCAGATCCTCATTTAATCAAACTCTTGTGAGTTCAGAGGGAACAGGGAAAACTCATGTTTAAAAACATGAGATTGAAATAATGACCGGAGGCGGAGCGGCTCCGGCTCCGCACTGTTTTTTTTCGTGCCACTGTCCTTCAAAAAACATCCTTTTTTTTGACTGAGCTTTAAACTCAGAACTAAAGTTTCTTATCTGTTCCCTATTCCCTGTTCCCTGTTCCCTTATTTTGTAAGTGTCTTGCTTGCCCAGCTTCAAGTTTGAGTAGATTTGCCGATTTAGGAGATTTGTCAACTTAAGTTAATAAATCTCTACAAAAAAATAAACTGGCCTTGCATTATTGAAAATATTTGTTATATTAGTTTACATAAGGCAATAAAGCTTAGTAAATTTATCTTGGAGTGCGAACCATGGCTAACGCAACAAAAACTATTACTTCCATACCTGAAGATCGCAACGCTTGGCGTTGGGGCTTTACTCCTCAAGCAGAAATTTGGAATGGTCGCTTGGCAATGATTGGCTTTTTAGCAGCTACTTTAATTGAAGTTATTTCTGGCCAAGGCTTCCTACACTTTTGGGGTATCCTGTAAATTTTGTAAACGTTGATATCTAAGAATTATCTGTAAAACAAAAAAACCTGGTGGTTACTTAAAACTACCAGGTTTTTTATTTTTGGTTTCTTGTCATTTATCCTGTTTCATCAGCCAATAACCAATGACCAATGACTACCGAATATACTCCTTGAGAACGCTGTTACGGTTGGGGTGACGTAACTTGCGGAGTGCCTTAGCCTCAATTTGACGAATCCTTTCGCGGGTAACGTTGAAAATCTGGCCAATTTCTTCGAGGGTTTTCATCCGACCGTCATCTAAGCCATAGCGTAGTCTCAAAACATCTCTTTCGCGGGGGCTAAGGCTGTCGAGTACTTTTTCTAGGTCTTCGCGCAGAAGATTTTTAGAAACCTGGTCTTCTGGCGTTTCTCCGTCAGATTCAATAAAATCGCCCAATCGAGAATCTTCTTCTTTCCCAATCGGTGTCTCTAAAGAAATTGGTAACTGGGCAGATTTAGCAATAAACCGCAGTTTCTCGATGGTCATTTCCATGCGAGTAGCAATTTCTTCTTCAGTGGGTTTGCGACCCATTTCTTGAGAGAGCAGTTTGGTAGTTTTCTTGATCCGTGATATGGTTTCGTAGAGATGAACCGGTAGACGGATAGTGCGAGATTGATCAGCGATCGCTCTAGTAATTGCCTGACGAATCCACCATGTAGCGTAGGTAGAAAACTTATAGCCTTTTTCGTGGTCGAACTTCTCAGCAGCGCGAATCAAGCCCAGACTGCCTTCCTGAATTAAATCTTGGAAGGATAAGCCACGATTCATGTATTTTTTGGCAATTGAAACTACCAGGCGCAAGTTTGATTGCACCATTTTATCTTTCGCCCTGCGTCCAACGTGCAGACGATAACGGAAGGTTGGTAATGGTAGTGCAACTGCTTCTGCCCATTCTTTAAATTCAGGTTCGCGTTCTAACTGTTCGTACAGCCGATCCCTTACCCGTTCTAATTCCAGCAGATCGGCAATTTTCCGCGCCAATTCAATTTCTTCATCCGCTCGCAACAGCCGAATTCGACCAATTTCTTGCAAATAAAGGCGAATTGAATCTTCGGTGTAATGCTTTTTCTTCGTTTGTGTCCGACGACGCGATTTAGCGGCTTTTCCAGACTTTGCGTCGTCCTCATCAGACTGAGGCTCTAAAAAATCATCAATTTCGCCGTCATCGGTAAGCAGCAAGTCCTCTTCATCCTCAATTAATAAGAGTTCTTCTTCGATCTCAGGCGGATTTATCATTTCTAGGTCAGGCTGATAAATGCTATCGAGTACGTTGTTAGCCTGGTTCATGCCGCGTTCCTCATGCTCCTTGCAGAATCAATTACTCAAGATGTGTTTACTGCTCTTTTAATCGAGCTAATTATTCACCGAAAATAGACTTTTGGCTAATTGCCGGTGATATTTTTGGCGTTATTGCCCCTCTTAGGAGGCGGAGTTTTTTACTTTAGTGGCAACTATCACTCTTATGTGACTTGCTTTTAGGAAAGTAAATTTCGTCGCTGTCGCCGTTGTATACAACTTCTGGTGGACTGGTCTAAAACCAGACGGACTTTAATCAAGAAATTTACCATTTCAGTCCAATGGATTATGACTGCTGGCAGATTTACCTGTAAAGACTGTTCCGATTGTAGCCTGTTTCACAGAAATTGCACTCTTTTTGTGTGTTAATCGCCAACTCATTCAGAAAGGTGAAGCCACTTTTATCAAAAAGACATTAAAAACGGTAGTCACACCATTAAATCTTGTCGAAAACTTTTTGGTTTTGCAGTGGCATTCTCATTAGATTAAAAGGTAGGCACACTGGCTCCTAAAAGCTTCTAGATATTAGGGACTTCCAATAATTCCCTGGCAACAGAACGTTGAATGTTAACTTAAGTCAGCAGGATTAATGCACCCATATTTACATTTCCTTCATCCAGCAGTTAGTTTACCAGAGTTGAGCAGGGCTAACTGCTCGGTAGAACTCTTAGTAGTGGATTCAGTGGTCGCGCTTGACCTTGTAGATGCTGTGCCAATAACCTGAACTTAGGAGTTGAGGTTGTAGCATAAGCAACAGGGTGACAGATGAATTTAGATTTCACTCAATTCTGCCTTATTAACACATTAGCGCAAGGCTGAGATTTCAGCCTTATGCAACTTGACAAACTGTTCTTATTGTATACAAGGTTATTTTAATCAGTCGAGAAATAATTTGTCGGTGGAGAGGCTAGATAATTTGCTCAATCGATGCAAAAAGTGCCTTTTCCCAGGGAAAACAATAGTCTTGACTACAGCGATATATGACTATATCAGCAATTGTTCAGATATGTGTTGCCCGTTTCCGAGAATGAGCAGTTGGCTGATAGAGAAGTTGCCGATTGGCTTTTTTCTATGCACTTAGCATTATTACGTACTTTGACTATAAATGTTAATCTTGTTTTTAAGAAACTTTAATACTTAGTTATAAATATTTGCCATACTTAGGGGTTATAGAAAAAGTTGTTCCTCAGGATAGGGAATATAGAATTGACACTCTGCGGTCTAAAGACACGCAGATTCTTTAAGACCTGCTTAAAAAGGATAGTCAATTATCCTCCTAGACGCTCAAGGCAACTACCACTACGACAGGTATTGCAATTGCGCTTACTTTTAGATTCATTTATTGCTTTCCGAGTCCATCAATTTTTAATGTTAAACGCTCCGTATCTTACCATTACTTGTTTACCCAGGCTGCGGCTATACCGAGACGAGATAAATCAGGGGTTTCTCCTTAATAAAACACTTCTTTGCGTTGATGGTTATTCCTACTTGCGATTTAATTCTATCAGATCACAGCGAATAAATTCGCCGTTGGCACTTCCTCCACTGCCTAAAGCCAAGTGGCTTCCGTGCCGTTCGTTATTTTCTGTGAATGGTGGGAATTGCCCACCCTACAGACAAATTAACCCAAACTAAATTCTACAAATTCTGGTAAACCGGGATAGATCATATTTCTGTCCAGTGCTGACAACACTTGATGATGAGCATGATCAGAATTTAAACACCGACAAACTAATTGGGCAACATCAGCGCGATGAATACTACCAACAATACGTGGATCGGTAGTTAAGATGCCATTATTAGTTGCTGGTTCCGATTTTAAACCGCCCGGACGAATTATTGTATAATTCAGTCCGCTATTAATTAAGTATTGTTCAGCTTGTTCTTTGAGAATTAAAACTGGTTTGAGAGTTGCTAATGCTTGGGGAGGCATAGAAACTGCACTATCACCACTACCAATCGAAGTTACAAGAATAAACCTTTGCACTCCGGCTTTAACTGCGGCATCAATCAGGTTTTTATTACCGAGATAATCAGGTTTTACATCATCCGTAGGTAAACCACCCAAGGTACTGATAACAGCTTGGATAGGTTCATCTCCTAAAATTGCCCGTTCGACATCATCCACATTCAAAGCATCTCCCAAAATCGGATGAACACCAATAGCTTCTAGTTCCTTAGCGGCAACTTCTGTTCTCAATAGTGCTTTTACCTGGATTTGTTGTGCTGTCAAATATTTGGCAATTTCTTGTCCAACACCGCGACTAGCCCCAGCTACAAAAATGTAAGATGTAGTTGACATAGATATTTTCTCAGATAGATGCATGGGTTACACAAATAATTAATATATCTTGCTTTGCTCAATTTTAGAAATTACATTCCCGAAAAAAATTGATTGACTGGCAAACCATACACCTGATTTGTCTGGATAACTGTTTCTCTAGAAACAGTAACTAGTTCGTCAAGTTAGTTAGAATTTATGGAAATCATCTAAATCTCTATATCCTGCTCAATCAGTTGATCAAACATTTGATTATTATCCAGATGTATCTTGAGCATAAACATAAAAATTGGTTTGTCTTCTATGAGATTGTTAGAATTACTGAATTTTTACTTAACTAGAGGTTATAAAATTGAGTAATTGCGTTGGTATAAGTTACCCTGGGTATGCAATAGTGTGCCGCTATCATGCAGATGGATTGGATTAGTTTACTAAAAGCTCAACAAGCTGACTTTCTTCAACGAGTAAAAAAACCTAAAACTACTGATCTATCTCTCTTAGAAGGTCAAGTCAAAGGTTGTCACAGTGAAATTATGGCATTTTGGGGCGATTCATTGGCAAACATTCTTGAATGTTCTCGCCAACAAGCCGAAATTATTGCCAAAAACCCGCCACCAACCCCACCAGAATATCCTGAACCACCTGATTGGACAATTCCCTTTCCTACATATTTTCAGCGTCAAGCAGAAGATTATCTTGTTCGTGAAAAAATTGTTGATCGGATCATTACGGAACGATTGGGTAAATTGGTGAGAAAAGTACCGCAGGACACCTTAGATAATATGGTGTTAGATGATGAAGGAAATTTACGTGGTGAAAGTAAATTTATTTATCGATTGACTAATAACCCGAAAGTGAGTATTCAAATTAATGTTGCTGATGGAGAAAGTTTTAACGGGATTAAAAAAGACAAAATACGTTGGTCAATTAATCAAGAAGATGTTCAAAACCACCAAGTCTTAATTTTCCTATCTTTATTTTATCCAGGAACTACCCAATTAGGATACCATAAGCAAACTGTGATTACTGGTTTTTTACCCAGCAATCAATTAGAATTTCATGAACCAAAACTATATCTTACTCCTAGTAGTTTATTGTATGCTGGGGGATTAGATTGGTATTTACAATCCTTATCTGTACAAAAAGATAATCTGCCCATAATTGATGATAAAATGGTGGCAGAAATAATTCAAACATTGCCATCAGAACATCCAAAAAAGAAGATTATTGGTGATTGGGAATGCTGGCAAACATTAAAAGGACACACTAAAGGCATTAACTGTTTAGCCTATTCTCTAAAGACTTTAAGAGGAAAAGATGCTGAGTATAACAATGTAGAAGTTGTCCCAATTTTAGCTAGTGGAAGTCGTGGTGAGACAAAATTATGGAATTTAGCTAAAGGTGAATTAATCGAGACATTATCAGAATCGCCTTGGTCTATTTCTGGTTTGGTAGATGAAGTTAATTCCTTAGCTTTTAGTACAGATGGACAAATTTTAGTTAGTGTAGGTGCAGATTCTACAATTAAAATTTGGCATACTGGCGCACTAGATTTAATTGATATTTGGCATAAACATAATGGGTGTGTTCGTTGTGTTGCGTTTACACCAGATGGAAAAATGATAGCAACTGGTGGTGATGACAGAAAAATTCTGTTTTGGAATTTGCGCGATCGCCAAGTAGAAAATACCCTATGTTTAGATGATACAGCAGCCCATTCAATGGTGTTAAGTCAAGATGGCAAAATTTTGATTACAGGTAGCTATCGTAAAATCAAAGTTTGGCGTTTAACATCTTCACTCAATAAGAAACGCCAGCAAGAAATTAAACCAATACATACCCTAATGGGTCATTCTCATATCGTTAATTCTCTAGCAATTAGTGCTAAGGCTAAATTTTTGATTAGCGGGAGTCAAGACAAAACTATTAAAGTTTGGAATTTAGTAAATGGAGAATTACTACACACTCTCAAGGGACATAGAGATATTGTCAATACAGTTGCTTTGAGTCCAGATGAACAAATAATTGCTAGTGGTAGTGCGGATAAAACTATCAAATTGTGGCATTTAGAAACAGGGGAATTGTTAGGTACTTTTACAGGTCACTCTCACACAGTTACAGCTTTAGCGTTTACTGCTTCTGGGGAAATGTTGGTGAGTGGGAGTTTGGATAAGACGATTAAAATTTGGCAACGGAGTTAATATTAAACTCATCATTTTCAGATCCCTTACTTCCTTGAGAAGTAGGGGATCTTATTATTCAAGAATGATTTAGAATTGGTATAAGCTTTATCATTAGTGATTATGACTATAGCCAGCGATCGCCAAATTACTCTAGATGAGTTTCTTAAATTACCAGAAACTAAACCAGCATCAGAGTTTATTAATGGGGAAATAACACAGAAACCTATGCCACAGGGTGAACACAGCTTACTTCAGGCTAATTTAATTGAAGTTATCAATGCCAAAACCAAAGATCAAAAAATTGCCTATGCTTTCCCAGAACTACGTTGTACTTTTGGTGGTGACACTATTGTACCTGATGTAGCAGTGTTCCGTTGGGAAAGAATACCGAAAACGGCATCAGGGAAAATCAGCAACCGCTTTGAAATTCATCCTGACTGGGTAATTGAAATACTTTCTCCAGATCAGCAACAGAAAAAGGTGCTAACTAAATTATTACATTGTTCCCGCAATGGCACAGAATTAGGATGGTTGATGAACCCAGAAGAAGAAACTGTATTAGCAGTGTTTCCTGGTCAAAAAATTGAATTATATGAAGGTGATGATAAGTTACCAATTCTTGAGAGTATTGAATTAGAACTAACAGTGAAAGAAGTTTTTGGTTGGTTAAGTTTTGGTTAAATGAAAATAAATAATTACCCCAAATACCATAATAGATTTTTTGGGGTTGCAGATTTGTACAATAAATTTTATACTTCTTGAGGATGCTTTTACAAGCATCCTCATTTTTTGGGTAAATGCCTATATTCTCTGAATTAGACTCAATAGAATATCATAATTTTACCCTTTTAACTCAAAAACATTTCTTTAGGAAAATTCATAAGATTTTCCTATAAGTTGTGCAATAAATTATCAACAATTCTGAAAACGCAAACTTAGTATCTACCATGAATCAATCACCTATCCTCAATAATCCAGTTTTAGATCAAAAAGCTAAGGCAAATTCCCAGTTTAGATTTACGATTTCTAACGATATTTTTTCAGATCCAGACGCTATCAACCCCTTTGATAATTTAGTAGTCTTTGGTAATAGCCTTTCTGATACTGGAAATGTTTTTGAAATATTCAAGAACGTTGATCCCCAACCATTTGGTTATCCCGCATCACCCTATTATTACCAAGGACGTTTTTCTGACGGACCGAATTGGGTAGATTATCTTGGATCTAAATTAACCTTTAGCGAAGAATCAGTCATAAATTTCGCTCATGGTGGAGCAAAGGCAGGCGAAGATGTTGTTTTTCCGGGTTTTGAGAATAATCCTATCCCATCAGTATTAACACAAATTCAACAATTTACAACTGAAAATACAAATACTCCGGTTAGTGAAGATACACTATACATAATCTGGGCTGGTCATAATGATTTTAATTTTCTCGCTGCTACGGCTGATCCTGTCGAAGTTGCTAAGAATGCAGCCACAAGTATTGGTGATGCAATTACGACATTAAGTAGTTTAGGGGCAAAGGAAATTGTTGTTGCTAATTTAGAAGATTTAAAAGCTAGACCCTACATAAATCCAGCAAATCCTACTGCCGATGGTAGAGAATTTTCTATTGAGTTTAACAATGCTTTAAGTCAAGAAGTAAATGATTTAGAATCATCTCTCAACATTGATTTATCTGTAGTAGATATCTTTAGTTTTAATGAAGAAGTTCAAGCTAATCCTGAAAATTACGACTTCACTAATCTTACCGAACCTCTGATTTATATCACCCCTGGGACTGTTAACCCTGATGAATATGCATACTGGGATGAAGCCCATCCCACTACCAAGCTTCATCAATACATTTCCCAAACATTTGAGAATACACTACTGGATGAAGGAATTATTCCTGATTTAATTAGATATTCAGCAACATTAGCAGATGGAAGTGAATTACCAGATTGGTTGAGTTTTAATCCCATAACTCAAACATTTAGTGGTACTCCTGCATATGGAGATGCAGGTCAACTGGATGTAAAAGTGATCGCTACAGATAAAGAAGGAGCGATCGCAACAGATACCTTCTCTATTCAGATTCAAACACCATTCATCTTCGGGACAACCAATAGCGAAGAAATCAGCCCTGAAGCAGGACAAGCATTATTTGCAGGTGACGGAGACGATACAATAAATTCCACCGACGATAATGACATCTTTGCAGGTAATGGTAATGATGTTGTTACAGTCAATAGCCACTCTTCTGTTTCCGCTGGAGATGGTGACGATACCGTCATTGTTGGTGCAAATGGACCTGCTCTCAATACCACTGTTGATGGTGGTAATGGTGAAGATAATCTAGTTGTAGCTGAAGCCAATGGTACTAACAATCTGTTTGGAGCCGCAGACGCAGATGAACTACAAGTAATTGAAGGTTCACGTCAATTATTGTTTGGTGGTTCAGGTAACGACAAGATCACCAGTGCGGGTAGCAACAACCGTCTTTTTGGTGGTTCTGGAATTGATGTTTTAGTCTCCAACCTGAATGATTTTCTCTCTGGTGGTGACGGTGATGATGTTCTTTTTGCTGGAAAAGCAGGAGGGAATAAACTCACCGGTGGTAGTGGTAATGAGCAATTTTGGGTTGCTAACGGTAGTTTACCAACTAGCAAAAATACCATTACAGATTTCACTATTGGAGTTGACAAAATCGGCTTTGGTGGAGTCAGTGTCCTCAACTTTGGTCAAGTAACCAGAGAACAAACAGGTGCTGATACTTTACTCAAAAACGGAACAACTGAAATAGCTTTGTTAGTGGGAATTACCGCTAACAGTCTCACAGCTAATGACTTTGCTTTTTCTGCCAGCATCGTTTAAATAACACCCTTTTTCAAAACAGAGTAACGTAGGTAAAAACCTTTGCGTTACTCTGCGCTAACCTCCGTGTTCCTCTGCGTTTTAAAAAACCCTAAACCAATAAAGTTTGCAGCAAAGGTTTGTCAGCATCTAACTTACCAGTCCGCAACCATTCAGACATTTCATCTGGTGCTTGTGCTTGAGTAAGTCTTTCTCGTAAATAACTACCTTCCAGAATTTCTTTTTGCAATAGTTCCTGAGCAATCTCTTCTAGTAAGTCGCGGTTATATTGGAGAATACTTAAAGCCATATGATGAGCATTATCCAATATCTCTTTCACTTCCCGGTCAATTTCTTCCGTCATTTGCGGACTAATTGAACGTCGAGGATTTCCATAACCTTCGAGAAACTGCTGTTGGACTTTTTCAAAAGCAACTGGTCCGAGTTTATCGCTCATGCCATAAATTGTAATTGCCCTTTCTGCTAAATCGGTGGCTTTTTGGATATCATCAGAAGCACCAGTAGAGACTTTACCGAAAACAATTTCTTCGGAAGAACGTCCACCTAATAAAGTGGCAATGCGTCCGCGAATTTCATCTTCTATCATTAAGAAACGGTCTTCTTCTGGCATTTGAATTGTATAACCCAAAGCACCGACACCACGGGGAACAACAGAAATTTTCTCAACTTTACCCGCACCAGGCATTAAAGCACCAATGATAGCGTGTCCAACTTCGTGATAAGCAACGGTCTTTTTCTCAAGTTCATTTAATACACGAGAGCGTTTTTCTAAACCTGCAACTAAACGTTCAATGGCTTCGTTGAAATCTGCCATTAGTACTGCTTGACGATTATTTCTCGCTGCTAATAACGCCGCTTCATTAACTAAGTTAGCTAAATCTGCACCTGCAAAACCAGGTGTGCGAGTGGCAATAATTCCTAAATCCACATCTTCCGCAAGTTTAACGTTTCTAGCATGGACTTTGAGAATTGCTTCCCGACCAATTTTATCAGGTCTATCGACGACAATTTGACGGTCAAAACGACCGGGACGACGTAAAGCTGGATCAAGAACTTCGGGACGGTTGGTAGCAGCGATGATAATTACACCGGTGTTAGCGTCAAAACCATCCATTTCGGAGAGTAATTGATTGAGGGTTTGTTCTCGTTCATCGTTACCACCGACGAAACCACCCGCACCACCGCGAGATTTACCTAAAGCGTCTAATTCATCAATGAAGACGATACAGGGTGCTTGTTGTTTTGCTTGTTCAAATAAATCGCGGACTCGCGCAGCACCAACACCAACGAATAGTTCGATAAATTCAGAACCGGAGATACTGAAGAAGGGAACACCAGCTTCACCTGCGATCGCTTTTGCTAGTAATGTTTTACCTGTACCTGGAGGTCCGACTAACAACACACCTTTGGGAATTTTTGCCCCTAAGTTGGTGTATTTGGTCGCATTTTTGAGAAAATCAACGATTTCTTCTAATTCAGCTTTGGCTTCATCTACACCTGCTACATCTAGGAATTTTACACCTGTGCTGCCTTCAGAATAAATGCGAGCTTTACTTTTACCTACTGTCAACGCTGCAGGACCACCAGCTTGACGATTCATTAAAAATGCCCAAATCCCAAAGAAAATCAACGGAGGTGCTACCCAACTCAATAAAGTGCCAATCCAGGCGTTTTCGTTGGGTGGTGGTGCGGCAAATTCGACATTATTCTCGCGGAGAATTTTCGGTAAATCTAAGTCGATGGCTACAGGTGTAGTTCTAAATACCTGTTCAACGGTTTTACCTTCGGGGGTTTGGGTTTTGATAGAATATTCAATGCGATCGCTCCCCACAATTGCTTTATCTACTTTACCAGCTTGTACTTGAGCAATAAAATCACTATAGGGAACTTGCTGCAATCGAGTCCCGAACAAACTGGGAACTATCAAGTTCAGCAATAACAAAAGAGTCAATAAAATTAGGAAACTACTACCAAACTGTCGTATTTTTGGCGTTTTCATCTGTTTGTTATTATTAGTTTCCACAGGCATAATGTCACCTCAATAAAATTTATTTGTTAGTCATTAGTCATTGGTCATTAGTCATTGGTTTATTAACCTTCCCATCTCTCCCTATTCCCTATTCCCTATTAGATATTCAGCAACATTAGCAGATGGAAGTGAATTACCAGATTGGTTGAGTTTTAATCCCATAACTCAAACATTTAGTGGTACTCCTGCATATGGAGATGCAGGTCAACTGGATGTAAAAGTGATCGCTACAGATAAAGAAGGAGCGATCGCAACAGATACCTTCTCTATTCAGATTCAAACACCATTCATCTTCGGGACAACCAATAGCGAAGAAATCAGCCCTGAAGCAGGACAAGCATTATTTGCAGGTGACGGAGACGATACAATAAATTCCACCGACGATAATGACATCTTTGCAGGTAATGGTAATGATGTTGTTACAGTCAATAGCCACTCTTCTGTTTCCGCTGGAGATGGTGACGATACCGTCATTGTTGGTGCAAATGGACCTGCTCTCAATACCACTGTTGATGGTGGTAATGGTGAAGATAATCTAGTTGTAGCTGAAGCCAATGGTACTAACAATCTGTTTGGAGCCGCAGACGCAGATGAACTACAAGTAATTGAAGGTTCACGTCAATTATTGTTTGGTGGTTCAGGTAACGACAAGATCTCTGTTCCCTTTTTTCAAGTTAATAACAAAGCAAATAATCCACATAAAGCAATTCCATCAAATACACCTGCACCACCGATACTAAATACACCCGCACTCATGGCTTGAATATCTTTGAGATGAAGCAAATCAGCACCAATTAAAGTACCTAGAACACCACCAGCAAAAGCCACTGGTGCAGCATGAGGTGAGGCTATTAGCATTGCAGAAACAGCCGCAGTCAAAGGAGCAAGCAATGGATTCATTTGAATTCCAATTCCCGGTACTACCTGGGCTGCAAAGTAGCTGACAACAGTCACAATGGCAGTAACTAGCAGAATTGCCAGCACATTTCCCTGATAAAATTGGTATAATGCCAACACAACAGGTATTAATCCACCCCCCACATTCAGAGCTACCACGGTAGAACGTTGCACATTACTTAATGGAATACCCCAAAATTCCTTTAACCACAGTGCCGCAAATTCATCTGCTAATTGGACGGGAGCTTCTAATCGGTAGATGGGAATATTGATTGTGCTGGTAATAATTACTAGCAACAACAATACAAAAGCAATACTAGGAGAAAAACCCAACTTGGCTACCGCAATTTCCACCACGTCTACTGCTACAGCAAACCAAATAAATGGCAGCAACAGCAATAAAGCCAGAAATAATAGTAATGAAACTGGTAGATAAATCATGGAAATAAAGAAATAGAATGAATTTGGCACTCAGATCCTCAAATCCAGCCTTTTGAAAATCTGTAAATAACTATAAAATGCGTTTATTCGACCATTTTCCAGAAATCAACTTTGTGGATGTTGACAGATACAGGATCTAAAGAAGTAAAGTTTTGTATCTGTTTTCTATTGTAGAGACTGGATAGTGAAGTCTAAATTCGTGTATACCCTACCCAAAAAATGTGTATTGCCGTACTTTGATGAAAAATCAACTAGGTTTCTTACTTAAGCTACTTTTACTTTCGGCTTTAATATCATTCTTGATTAAGTATGCCGCTCCGACGTTTTTAATTCCCGAAACATCAACAAATGCACTAATTCTAGTTTTGTTGCCTACTGTGATTATGATAACTATTTTACTTCTGCGAATTCCAGCACAAAAACAAAATTAACTGAAAATCTCTAGTAGGAATCTCTAAAATCAGCTAACCTATCTGCATAGCTGGAAAATTTCGTCTCACCAAGCTTTGGGAGTCAGTTTGTGAAACTTGGTCAATGGATTGGTTTAATCGCCTTAGTTCTATCTATATATATATTGTGGCAACTGCGTGAAGTGCTGTTACTGATATTTGCTGCTGTTGTTTTAGCAACGGCCTTAAATCGGTTAGCTCAACGTTTGCAAAGCTTAGGGATGAAACGTGGCCTTGCTGTTGTCTTGTCAGTAACTCTCTTTTTTGCTGGTGTGATTGGCTTTTTCTGGCTGATTGTTCCACCCTTTGCCCAGCAATTTCAAGAACTAACTTTACGAGTTCCCCAAGGATTTGAGCGCATTAATAGTTGGATTGACGAACAAAGAACTCACATTCCTGATCAATTAGCACCCTTCATCCCAGATTTTAACACTTTAATAGGAGAAGCACAGCCTTTATTCAATCGCGTATTGGGAAACTCTTTTGCCTTTGTTTCTGGCTCTTTGGTAATTGTTCTAAATATTTTATTAGTGTTAGTGTTGACAGGGATGTTTTTAGCTGATCCTGATGCTTATATAAAAGTATTTATCCGGTTATTTCCCTCATTTTATCGACGACGGGTAGCGGGAATTTTAGCTCAGTGTGAAAGTTCATTAGAAGGATGGGTGACAGGGGCTTTTATTGCTGTCTTTGTAGTGGGATTGATGAGCTTAGTGGGCTTATCATTTTTGGGTGTAAAGGCAGCTTTAGCATTGGCCGTTTTAGCGGGATTTATGAATTTAATTCCTAATCTCGGACCAACTATGAGTGTAGTGCCGGCGATGGCAATTGCTCTTTTAGATAATCCCTGGAAACCTATTTTTGTCTTAATTCTTTACTTTTTTATTCAACAAGCTGAGAGTAATTTTCTCACGCCGATAGTTATGGCGCATCAGGTATCTTTACTACCAGCAGTAACGTTAATTTCTCAATTATTTTTTGTGACTTTCTTTGGCTTTTTAGGATTATTGTTAGCACTGCCTTTAACTGTTGTCGCTAAAATTTGGGTACAAGAAGTATTAGTTAAAGATGTTTTGGATGAGTGGAGGCATAATCATCAACAAGCGACTGAGTTGGTGATGGTTTCTGAATCTGCTGATATCAAAGACTTTCAGGAAGCGGAAGTTATAGGAAAGGATGAAGATTAATTGTAAATAGCATATCTGAAAGCGATGGCTGCTGTAGCGATCGCTTTTTTGATAAACTACATTAAATTCTAATCATGGGTTGTACCATCTGGCTTTATTTGCTTAATAGGAATCTCAATCAAAAATTCTGTTCCCTTTCCAGGTTCAGAAACATACTCTATCTTTCCCCTATGCTTCTTCACTATAATTTGGTAACTAATAGATAATCCTAAACCAGTACCTTTACCTACAGGCTTAGTAGTAAAAAACGGTTCAAACAATCTATTTTTAATTTGTCCCCTTATTCCTATACCATTATCTTTAATGCTAATAATTACGTTCTCTTTATTTTTTATTTGAGTCTGGATAATAATTGAACTGGAGTGTTGTTTAGTTTCTCTATAAGAATCTATTTCCTGTTGGCGTAAAGCATCAATGGCGTTAATAAGAATATTCATAAATACCTGATTTAATCCTCCTGCATAACATTCAACAAGAGGCAAATCTTCATATTTTTTAATAATTGCAATTTCTTGCTTTTTATGCTGACCTTTAAGAATATCTTGTAAAATTAACAGCGTACTATCAATCCCCTCATGAATATTCACAGGTTTCATTTCTGCTTCATCAAGACGCGAAAAGTTCCGTAAACTTAAAACAATCTCACGGATACGTTCAGCGCCAACTTCCATTGAGGATAATGTTTTTGGCAAATCATCAATAATAAAATCTAACTCTATTTCCTCAATTAAAATATTTATTTCTGGGTTGTAATTAGAATATTCTTGCTGGTATCGCTTAACCAAGGTTAATAATATCTGACTGTATTCCCTAATATGTATTAAGTTGCCAGAAATGAAATTAACAGGATTATTAATCTCATGAGCAACACCAGCGACTAACTGACCTAGTGAAGACATCTTTTCAGTTTGAATCAGTTGTACTTGAGTTTGCTGCAATTCTTGTAATGTCTGTTGTAATTGAATATTTTTCTGTTTTAATTTTTCCGTTCTAGCTGCAACTTGCATTTCTAACATATAATTAGTTTCTTCTAAGGCAGCTTGAGCATTTTTTTTAGCTTTTAAGTATTCTTGCAATAAACCTAATACTGAAAGCCATACTGGAATAAGTATTGTTAAACTGATAATAGAGCCTAAAATAGCCCAAATCATTCTTTGCCGATATTCAACAACTTTTTGTTGCAAGCCTAGTGATATATTACGGTTTCTTTTAGCAATACCATCGGCATAAATCTGTTTATTAATTTCGTATTTTGGGCTGGATAATAGCTGCTGTGCCAACTGATTTTGATTTTTATTAACTAAATCAAAAGATTCATATTCCATGGCAATTAACCGCTGATTAGCAACATCAATTTTTTGAGCATTCTCATTTTTATATGTTTCAGGAGCAAGTTTAATAGCTTCTTTAATCGCCACATCAAGTTTAGGTTCAAATTGGCGATATCGTTTTTCCCAAAAAATATCACCTGTAGCTGCATTCATGCGGGCAGACATGGTTAATACTTCATCAAAATAAGTAATTTCATCACTTAGTCTTTGTAGGTTAAATTCCTGTTTAGTAATACTGTTGAAATTATAATATGCTTGCCAATTAAGACCAACTTGAGGGATAAACAATAGTAATGTCAGCAATACTGTCACACTTACTAGCTGAGAAGGAGTAAATTTTAGTTTATAAAATAAATGCATTTTCATACCTGTATATATGCTACATTTAGATATAGCAATCCGATTTAATTTACTAACAAGTAGTACATTGGGACTTAAGCTTGTCAGGTTATACAATGACTAATTTTTTATGAGAACTCCAACAAAGTTTTTGTAGCCATAAGGATTTCTGGCTACGTTGTAAAATACTGTATCAAATTGTATAAAGTTTCCAGCTAAATAAATATAACAAAGCTTAGGTTGCCGGGGAGGAGTAAAGTGTAAAACTTACCAGAACTTTAAACATTCCTGTCTAGCTCTTTAATAAATAGATACAGCAGAATTCAGGAGTCAGGAGTAAAACAGGCGAATGTGTCTAGGTTTCAATCTTGATTCTGTACCTCATTGATCTGCAATCTGCTGTAAATTACCTACATTGAGTTTTTTGAGAATGCGATTATCGCACACACCCTCATAATCAGGTACTGATTGGTTTTGTTCCTGCCTCAAGTCAGGTAGACAGAATTAAATGTAAGATAAAATTTTTGTCGTAGTGAGCGATTTATCGCTCTCTTGCTAGGTTTGATAGGGCTAAAGCCCTTACTACTAACTTTTTTTTTATTCAGTCTTACTACTTAGAGGATTTAGGAGACGCACTGTTAGATTTTTCCAGTCTGGATGATTTAAACAATTACTTGGCTGCAATATCACCCGATAATTAAGATGTCAATCCGCTACTTTAAAAATGCGAACCATTGCGGAAATTAACGAAAAAATCAACCGGAAACGCGCCGTAGTGTGGACGGTTGAAGAATTAAAAGCACGAGTTACAGAAATCGGTGTCACCAAAGCCGCGAAAGAAGTTGATGTCATTACCACCGGCACCTTTGAACCAATGGAGTCAAGCGGTGCAATTATTAACCTCGGACACACAGATCCACCCATCAAAATTCGCCGTTGCTGGTTAGATGGCGTGCCAGTATATCCCGGCTTTGGGGCTGTAGATTTATACTTAGGTGCTAGTTGTGGTGTAGAAACAATGGACGGAGAAGAACTCCGAGAACGTGGCGGTGGTCATGTTATCCAAGATTTAATTGCAGGTAAATCCGTACAAGTACGGGCATTAGGACAAGTTACCGATTGCTACCCAAGAGCCACTTTTGAAACGACAGTTACTCGTGAAACTATCAATCAGTTTTATTTATTTAATCCGCGCAATCTTTATCAAAATTTTATTGTAGGGGTAAATGGAGGCGATCGCCCTCTTCACACTTATCTGGGACCCCTGCAACCACGTTTAGGTAATGCGGTTTACTCAAATCCTGGTGCTATTTCCCCCCTTCTCAATGATCCCGATTTACAACTTGTGGGGATTGGGACAAGAATATTCTTAGGTGGTGGAATTGGTTATGTGGCTTGGGAAGGTACGCAGCACTTCCCTTTACAAAAGCGGTTAGCTAATCGCACACCCATTGGCCCTTCAGCAACTTTAGCCTTAATTGGTGATGCCAAACAAATGGATGCGCGTTGGGTGCGGGGTTGTTACTTCAAAAGTTATGGCCCTTCCTTAATGTTGGGAGTAGGTGTCCCACTTCCGGTTTTAAATGAAACAGTAATTGAACGCTGCGCTGTCCAAAATAAAGACTTAGTAGCGCCAATTGTCGATTTTTCCATTCCTCGTCGCGTCCGTCCCACCTTTGGTTTAGTCAGTTACGCTCAACTTAAATCTGGAAAAATCGCCATTGAGGGTAAAGCGGTGCGAGTCGCTCCTTTAGCCAGTATGTTTCTCTCACGACAAGTTGCTCTAGAGTTAAAACACTGGATTGAAGCAGGCACATTTACCCTTACAGAACCTGTTGCCCCTATTCCTATGGATCGGACTTTTTTACCCCAAGACCGTCGGACTGATTTTTGATCTTGGGGGATTGGTAATGGGGAAAAAGGTAAATAACATTCTTGCCCATTACCCATTACCTACTCTTGGGTTGGTTTTGTCCGCTTCACAGGCTTAGGAAGAGGGGTTTTTGGTACAGGTTTAGACACCTCCGCTCGCGTAGCAGACGCAGCATCGCCGCTGGTTTTTTTGATCGGAAGTGGAGGCGCTTCCCCATTGCGTCTGGGAGGGAATGGTCTTCTTCCACCACCACCACCACCACGAGGGGCGCTTCTGAATGGTGGTTTGCGTTTTTTGGGCAAATCAGCGATCGCTTCCGCATTTTCTACTATTAATACGTCCACTTCTCGCTTGACTTTGAAATCCCAAAACTTGCCGACAGCTTTGGTTGTCAGCACACCCCGCAGTTTCAACTTAAAATACTTAGGTTTATCAGTTGGCTTCCGGGGAGCTTGCTTAATTTTTACCACCAAACTTTTATCGTCAAAAGATTGGTAAACTACTTCACCACGTACAGAAAAATAACCATCAGGAATTTCTGAGGATGGTTTTCGAGGTTCAGAACTTTCGTCGGGTTTCTGTAACTCTTGTGAACCAAAATCTTGGTGATCTTCTTCTAGGAAATGTTTAGCCAGATTTTCTGGTTCCCACACTCCGACAATTTGGATATGTAATGTGTCATTTTCTTGTCTGGTGCGCGGATAAACTACCCACAGATGCTCTGTTTCTAAGTCCAAGTGATTTTTGACCAAACTCATAATCCGCCCTAAGAGGACGGTATTGAGTTCTACACCATCGACAGTAAGCAATGTTCCTTGAGTAAATTGTTCACTGCTGGCAAAGTAACGACCCCGGACTAATCCGATAGCTCGATACTGCATTGCTTCGCTGGGAGGTGGAATCGGTTGTTGCCGATGGGCTAAATTCCCATTTGAGTTATTATCACTAGGGTTAACAGGTAAATTATCAGGTTGAGAGGACTCGGCTGCTGCTGTTTTCACATGAGCGGCTGCGTCGATTTTAGTTGGAGCCTCTTTAGAGGCAGTACTGTTAGCAGATTCAGGAGACGGCATCAGGTCGGAATTCATAAAAACTCCTTGCGGCGGAGACACATCCCAATTATGGGATTTTACAAAAGTAGCTGGAAAGAGCGTTGGTGCGGCTGATAAAAGTATCTTTCCTTTTAATTTAGCCGCTCTAGAGCGCCCAGAGCGAACGGAAAGGCGCAAAATTTGGCATTTAGAGACTAAATGTGTAATTTAGCGCCTTGACACTAGTTTCGGAAGCATAGCATAGCTACAATTCTGAAGGCTCCTCCTAAAGTCATCAATTACTTTAGCGGTGTAGATAGTTATTTGTTATAAAATTCACAGTCTAATGACCGTATTCCGCAAAGTTTTAGAAATTTTTGACTTTGCGATCTGTGTAAATGTTAATCTCGTTAAAATTCAGAAGAGGGAAAATATTGTGTCTCAACCGCGCAATCGGTGGATAGTTCAGGTCGTGTTAGGTCTGGCAGTTTTGGCTTTTATTGGGGTTTCGATTTTACCCATAATTACGGCTTTCAATGATTCTGAATCGGTAGCCCAAAATACTACCAGCACCCCTAGTAGTTCTTCCTCGTCTGATCAAAAGTCAAAACTGGCTGATCAAGTTCGGGGTTATGAATTAGTTTTACAACGGGAACCAGAAAATCAAACTGCACTCAAGGGACTTTTAGAAGCAAGGCTGCAATTACTTAGTCAACAAGGCAGAGGTGAAGTTAAACCAGCTGATATTCAAGCAGTAATTGAACCTTTAGAAAAGCTGGCTAAGTTGAATCCCCAACAAACAGAGTATGGTGTGTTATTGGCACAAGCCAAGCAGCAAATTGGTGATAAAGAAGGAGCAGCCCAAACATATCGCTCAATCTTAGCAACAAAACCCGGTGATCTCAAAGCTTTACAAGGAATGGTAAATCTCCAACTCAGTGAGAAACGCCCTGAAGCTGCTATTGGTTTGCTGCAAGATACTCTATCTGCGTCTACCCAAGCGAATACAATTCAGCCTGGAAGTGTGGATGTTGTCGCTGTACAGGTGCTTTTGGGTAGTGTATACGCTTTTCAGAAAAACGATACTCAAGCTATCTCTGTATACGACCAAGCAATTCAGAAAGATGCTAAGGATTTTCGTCCTGTTTTGGCAAAGGCTATGTTACTAAAAGAACAGGGCAAAGTTGATGAGGCAAAACCTTTGTTTGCAAGTGCCACTGCTTTAGCTCCTGCTGAGTATAAAGACGAGATTAACAAAGCCGCAGGATTACCGACTCCCAGCCCAGCGGCTTCTCCTACTTCTTCCCCAGAAACTACACCATCTCCAGCAACAACATCCAGTCCATGAGGGACATAGGGAAACAGGGAGATGGAGAAGATGAGAGAAAGTATTTATCTTTCTTCTAACTCCTGACTCCTGACTCCTGACTCCTGACTCCTATCACCTAATTTCCTTCTATGGCGGCGACGATACCGAAGAGAATAAATAAACAGCCGCCTATGAAGGTGATTTGTCGTTCAGATATCTTACCTGCTATTAATCTACCACCGATGACTGCGATCGCTGCACAAATGGCGTGTCCCAATATTGCTCCTATGGTTATACCTATGGGGTTGTTACTTGCGGCTAGTCCAATGGTGGCTATTTGTGTGCGATCGCCCCACTCTGCTATAAATGTCAATACGAAAGACTTCAGTAACATTGACCAAATGCTTTTTTGCTGACTGTCTAAATGTGCCTTTTCTACTGCTTCTTTTGCCTCTTCTATGACTTCTTCTTCAGCTTTAGCAGGCATTTTTTTAGCATCGTAGAGCAGTTTCAACCCAAAGGCAATAAACAAAGCTATTTCCGCATAATGAACATAAATTTTTGAGCCTTGTGTTAAAGCAGACAGCAATTGTCCAAATATCACTGATAAAATCGTCATTGCGGCTAAAGCTGCTGTCACACCAACGAACACAACTCGTCGTGAGTGCTGCATTGACAAAATTACAGCGATAAAAAAGGTTTTATCACCTAATTCGGAAATGGTAATTAGAACTAAACCTGCGGTAAATGCTGTTAACACTCTCTCTAGCTCCTGTAGGATTTTTTACCTGTGTGGAGCTTCTAATGAGATTATAAAGACCTCACTGAAGCTCACACAATTGTTTGGTGTGAACTCAGTGAAGGTCTCGCTTTCAAATACTTTATTATTCGCCATCTGAACCAGGCTCATCGCCAGTATGTTGATTCAAATGTACTGGCTGTTTATGTCGCGCCAGCAGCTACTCCCCTTCTATTCGATACGAATTATACCTTGATATTCGTTGGGTGTCAAGGGTTTGGGAATTCAAGAGAAATGAACCGCGAAGAAGCGTTCGCGGTAGCGTTGCGTAGCAAAGAGCGCGAAGGGAAGAAGTTTGAGAGAGATTTTGCGTTAGTCCTATAAATTCAATAATTACCTCTTGACATTTTGCTCTCATTTTGAGAGTATAGATTAAGAGGTATTCCAAAAATGTAAATTTATCGGCTAAGTAGAAGTAAGGAATATACAAGCAAAGTCTACTTTTGAAGACTAGATATCAAGCTAAATATGTAGATCGGAAAAGTTAGTTATGTGTTGTGTATCCTAGACTTTTATTGGTGCGAAATTTTTACATAATTGTAATATTTCTTATAAACCAGATGAGTATTTCAAATGTGTAACCTTTCTTGCAATGTAAAAGTAAGCGTTATACAAACAAAATCTACTTTTGCTAGATATATATTTAGCTAGATATGTAGCTACCAAAAGTTGATTGTGTTTGTAAAGCTTTGACTTTCACTTGTAGATTAGTTTTGCACAATTGCTATACTTACTGGGTTTTAAAACACTGGAGCAATTGAAATGAATAATTCCCAATACATCAACAAAAAAATCGAGATATATGCACTTAATTTCTATTCGCCACCTCCGCGAAGATGCATCTAAATATCCCAATATCAAAAAACAAATTGATAGTTGGTATGCAACTGTTAAAAAAGCTGAATGGCAAAATTTAGAAGATGTGCGTCAAAATTACCGAGATGCTGAAGCGGTTGGTAATTTCACAGTTTTCAATATCAAAGGTAATGATTACCGTTTAATTGTAGGGATTAATTATGAAACTAAAAAGGTTTATTACAAATACTTGCTAACTCACGCGGAATACAATAAAGAGAAATGGAAAAATGACGATTACTTTTGATAATAAAAGTTATAGTCAATTACTAGCAGAAGTCGCTCCTCAAGTAATTGAAACTGAAGCTGAGTATGAACGTCTTTTAAAAGTTGCTGAATTTCTAACTTTTAAAAAAAATCTGACTCCAGAGGAGCGAGCTTTGGACAAATTGCTTGTCAAACTAATTGAAGATTATGAGGAAGAAAATTATCCTATGGATAAGTCTACACCTCATGAAATTTTACAACACATCATGGAATCTAGCGGAATTCGTCAAGCTGACTTAGTACGTATTCTTGGTTCTAGCAGCGGTGTGGTTTCTGAAGTTGTCAATGGTAAACGTTCCATTAGTAAAGCTCAAGCTAAAGCTTTGGGAGAATATTTTAAAGTTTCTCCTAGTTTGTTTATTTGAACTTCGGTTTTTTAGGATTTTTATTGATGGATTTTTTTGTCTGAATCAGGATTTTAGGATTTTCAGCATTTTTATTGATGGATTATTCGAGAATATCAAGGTATTATTTGTCTGAATCAGGATATCCAGGATTGAAGGATTGTCAGGATTTTTCTTGAGTGATTTTTTCAGGGTTTGAAAATATTAAAGATTTTGATTTTTTCTGGATTGTGATTGATGAATGTTCAAAAATATAAAGATTTACAAAATATAATATTTAGAATAATGAAATTCCGAAAATTATTGAATTTTATAAATCCTGAATATTACGAATAATAACATCCTGTAAATCCTTTAATCCTGGATATCCTGATTCAGACAGAAAGAATATTCTGTAAATCCTGATTCAGACAAACTCATTTATTCTTTCCCAAACACTCTCTAACAAATCAGGATTATCCATATCCATATATTCAATATTAGCAGCTTGTCTAAACCAAGTGCGTTGTCGTTTTGCGAATTGTCTTGTATGTAAAACAATTAATTCTTTAGCTTCATCTAAGGAAATTTCACCAGCTAAATATTGCTTGATTTCTTGATATCCTAAAGTATTCAATAAAGATAAATCAGCACCATATTTTTGAGATAAATATTCTACTTCAGCTACTAAACCATCTGCGAACATTTGTTCAGTGCGTCTACGAATTCTTAAATCTAATTTTTCTGCATCACAATCTAAACAAATTTGCAAAATCGGATATTTGGGTGGATTTTCTCCTTGTTGTGCAGAAATAGGAATTCCAGTAACATAATATACTTCTAATGCTCTTAAAGTCCGCACCAAGTCGTTAGCGTGAATTTTTTGGGCTGCGATCGCATCAACTTGTTGCAACATCGGGTAAAGTTGATGTTGACCAAGAGATTCTAATTGCGATCGCAATTCTGGTTGTGGTGCAACTCTGGGAATCTTCATCCCCTGTACAATAGAACGTATATATAAACCAGTTCCACCAACCAACAAAACTGGAGAAACACCAAGATTAGCAATTACAGCTTGTGCTTGTTCCTGGTAATCTGCTACTGTCATTGTTTGGGTTGGCTCACAGATATCTATTAGATAATGTGGCACTAATTTCTGTTCTTCTACCGTTGGTTTAGCTGTGCCAATGTCAAACTCACGGTATACTTGACGAGAGTCAGCACTCAAAATTACAGAATCCAACCGCCTAGCTAAACTTAACGCTAAACCAGACTTCCCCGTTGCTGTCGCTCCACAAATCACAATTAATTTAGTCATAAGTCAAATAATAGGGAATAGGGAATAGGGAATAGGGAATAGGGAATAGGGAATAAAGATTTTTTAATTTTTAATTGATAAAGGGTTGCTATCCTTATATAAACTTCTCATTAAATTGCCCTACAGACGGCAGCAAGGCTTTTGTGTTATAATTTTGGGGTGATTTGACTTTTTCAGCCTTTTGGCAAGTTCAACCCCAAGCATCAGGAGAATTTTCATGACGAGCAGTTACAGTGCCGATCAGATTCAAGTTCTGGAAGGTCTGGAAGCCGTCCGCAAACGACCAGGGATGTACATCGGTACTACAGGTCCGCGAGGACTCCATCATTTAGTTTACGAGGTGGTGGACAACTCTGTTGATGAAGCTTTAGCAGGTCATTGCACCCATGTTGAGGTGGATATCAATGCTGATGGTTCCGTAACCGTAACAGATGATGGTCGGGGTATCCCTGTCGATCTTCACCCAAAAACGGGGAAATCGGCTTTAGAAACAGTGTTAACCGTACTTCACGCCGGGGGTAAGTTTGGCGGTGGTGGCTACAAAGTCTCTGGGGGTTTACACGGTGTCGGGATTTCGGTAGTTAATGCCCTGTCTGAGTTTGTGGAAGTTACAGTTTGGCGAGACAAAAAGGTACATACTCAGCGATATGAACGCAGTTTCCCTGTCACTGAATTGGTAGCAAAGCCTTATAAAGAAGCTAGAACTGGAACTTCTATCACTTTTAAGCCAGATACGGAAATTTTTACCACCAGCATTGAATTCGATTACATCACTTTATCAGGTCGCTTGCGAGAATTGGCGTATCTGAATGCAGGTGTCAGAATTATTTTCACTGATCATCGTCTTGAACTCCTCAAAAGTGAAACACCGAGGATAGAAACTTACGAATATAAAGGCGGTATCAAAGAGTATATCGCTTACATGAACCGGGATAAGCAGCCCCTACATGAAGAAATTATCTATGTCCAAGGGGAACGTAATAATGTTCAGGTAGAAGTTTCGTTACAGTGGTGTACTGATGCTTATACCGATAATGTTCTCGGTTTTGCTAATAATATTCGCACCATTGATGGTGGTACGCACTTAGAAGGTTTAAAAGCAGTTCTCACTCGGACATTGAATGCGATCGCTCGCAAACGGAATAAAATTAAAGAAGGTGAAACTAACCTCAGCGGTGAACACGTCCGCGAGGGTTTAACCGCAGTCATTTCTGTGAAAGTCCCAGATCCTGAATTTGAAGGACAAACCAAAACTAAACTTGGTAATACAGAAGTTCGCGGTATCGTCGATTCTTTTGTGGGAGAAGTCCTGACTGAATATCTAGAATTTCACCCAGCTATAGCTGATTCGATTTTAGATAAAGCTATTCAAGCGTTTAAAGCTGCTGAAGCTGCCCGTCATGCGCGGGAATTAGTACGACGGAAATCAGTTTTAGAATCTTCGCCTTTACCTGGTAAATTAGCAGATTGCAGTTCCCGTGATCCTGCTGAATCGGAAATATACATAGTTGAAGGCGATTCAGCGGGCGGCTGTTTTCACGGTGATACACTCATAGCATTAGCTGATGGGCGATCGCTCAGTTTCAAAGAAATTGTCGCCGAACAAGCAATAGGAAAAGAGCATTTTTGCTACACCATTCGTAATGATGGCACTATTGGGGTAGAACGGATTATTAACCCCCGCATGACTAAAGCCAATGCACAAGTCATCAAGGTGACATTAGATAACGGGGAAACCATTATTTGCACACCTGATCATCGTTTCATGTTACGCGATGGTAGCTACAAGCAAGCTGCATTTTTAACCCCTAATGATTCCCTCATGCCTCTATATCGCCAAATATCCGATATGAGCAGCCCAGGGATTACCATTGATGGTTATGAGATGGTTTGGAATCCACGTTCTGATTCTTGGTTATTCACCCATATGTTAGCGGATTGGTATAACCGTTATTTAGGTGTTTACAAACTAGCAGACGGAGAACATTGTCATCATCTTGACTTCAATAAGCGTAATAACAATCCAACGAACTTACAGCGTTTATCGGCTCAAGAACACTTAGCTTTACATCGCGCTCATGTTGAAAAAACATTACATCGTCAAGATGTAATTGAAAAGAGCCGCAAAACTCGTCAAAGTCACGAATTTCGGGACAAGATGAGCCAAAGAATGCAGCAGCCAGAAACGCGGCAGATTTTGTCACAACAAGCTAAGGAACAATGGGCTTCGGAAACTTATAAAAGCTATATGCTTAGTAAGTGGCAAGAGTTTTATGAAAATAACGAAACTTATCGTCAGCAAAACCATGAACGCCTCAATCAAGCACAGCAAGACTATTGGCAGGATGAAGCCAACCGATTAGCCCAATCCCAAAGAGTCAGCACCTATTTTGCGAATAATTCCGAAGCCCGTGAAACTCAATCACTTTTGGCTAAGGAACAATGGCAAGATGAAGCTTTGTTAGCATGGCGACGAGAAAAAACACAACAACAATGGACACCTGAATTTCGCGCCCAACGTCATGCCGCTTTGCAGCAAACCTACTATCGCAAAACTATTGCTGTCCTCAAGCAAATTGAAATTGAGCAAGGGAAGTTTGATTTAGAGGCTTATAACGCCTACCGTCAGCAGACAAAAGACAAGTCTTTATTACGGTTTGATAATTTCTGTCAACGCTACTTTGATGGTAATCAAACTTTAGCTTATGAAGCTGTTGCTAATTACAACCACCGCATTGTTAGTATTGAACGTTTAGCAGAACAGGTAGACGTTTACGATATCGAAGTTCCCAATACTCATAACTTCGCTTTAGCCTGTGGCGTATTCGTCCACAATAGTGCTAAACAAGGACGCGATCGCAGAACTCAAGCAATTCTCCCTCTGCGTGGTAAAATCCTTAATATCGAAAAAACCGACGATGCAAAAATCTATAAAAATAACGAAATTCAAGCGTTAATTACAGCACTCGGTTTAGGTGTAAAAGGTGAAGAATTCAACCCCGCCCAATTACGATATCATCATATAGTATTAATGACTGATGCTGACGTAGATGGGGCGCACATCCGCACACTGTTGTTAACTTTCTTCTATCGATATCAACGGGCGCTGATTGAACAAGGTTTCATCTATATTGCTTGTCCTCCACTGTATAAAGTAGAACGGGGCAAAAATTACCAGTATTGTTATAGCGAACGGGAATTACAACAGCACCTCGCTACTCTTCCCAGCAATGCTAACTATACCATTCAGCGTTTTAAAGGGTTGGGGGAAATGATGCCAGAACAACTCTGGACAACTACAATGAACCCAGAAACCCGTACCCTCAAACGAGTAGAAATTGAAGATGCAGCCGAAGCTGATCGTATCTTTACCATCTTAATGGGCGATCGCGTCGCACCCCGACGAGAATTCATTGAAACTTATGGTTCTAAGTTGAATATGATGGATTTAGATATCTAACATCCACTTCCTTACAGCAGAATTCAGGAGTCAGTAGGGGCGTATTGTCAGTAGGGGCGTATTGCAATACGCCCGTACAGGAATCAGGAGTAAAACTGGCGAATGTGTCTAGGTTTCAATTTTGATTCTGTACCTCATTGATCTGCAATCTGCTGTATCTTAAAAATTAGCCATAGGTAAGGGGTTATCCTCTTTCCTCTGCGTTCTCTGCGCCTCTGCGGTTCGATAAATTACCTCTCAACCACAAAGGCACAGAGTAAAAAAAAGGATTTTTCAAATCACCTTGAAAAGGATGATGATAAGATTTGTTTTAAACCCTTGACTAATCTTTCTATCCCTGATTTTGCGGTGTCTTGTTGCAATGCACCATAAGCAACTCGTAAATAACAACCATCTTCCATCCCAAATGTTGTCCCAGGAATAACGGCTACTTGATGTTCTTGAATCAGTTGCTTCACTAATTCAAAAGCATCGATTTGGGTATGCACTTTTAAGAAAAAATAGAATGCGCCATTTGCTGGTGTAATAGTGCAAAATCCTTGCAGTTGCTTGAGTTCATTCACAACTACTTGCCGAACTTGTGCGATCGCTCTAATATTATCTCTTAAGTAGTCGTCTTTTGCCTGTAACGCCCCTACCGCAGCATATTGGGAAACCACAGGAGGACAAATCAAAATCGTATCTTGCACTTTTTTGACAGCATTTAGCAGGTGTTGGGGAATCACCATATAGCCAATACGCCAACTTGCAAAACCATAAGCTTTAGAAAGGCTATAAAGGGAAATTGTATATTCACTACTTCCCGAAAATGCACCAGGAGAAATGTGCTTCACTCCATCATAAGTGAAATATTCATAAGCCTCATCACTAATATGGTAAATACCCTTTTTCCTACAAATTTCATTAACTTGATGTAATGCTGTTTCTGAATAAACTACACCTGTAGGATTATTAGGAGAAATAGTCACTATAGCGCGGGTTTTGGTTGTAATTGCTTGGGCTATAGCTTCAGGACGTAATTGATAATTTTCATCTGTTCCCACTAATATAGGACAACAACCTGCCATTCTAATCGCCATTTCATGATTAAAATAGTAGGGGATATTTAATATAATTTCGTCACCAGGGCAAGTAATTGCTAAAATAGCATTCATAAATCCCATATTGCTGCCGGCTGTGACAACAATACAACTTTCGTTGTTAATATCAATGCCGTTAAATGTGGATAATTTTGTAGTTAATGCACTTAATAATTGGGGAATTCCTACAACTGCTTGATAAACATGATTATTGGCTTCAGCCAGAAATTTTGGTAAAATTTCCATTGCTTCTGGTGGAGGGCTATAGTGAACTACACCTTGTCCGAGAGAAATTGTACCAGGAGAGTTTTTAATTAATTCGCCAACAACGGGAATAATCGGCGATTGTACCGCATTCATTCGAGATAATTCGTAATTCATAAAATGGGCTAGGTAAGTAAGCGAAAAGAAATCAAACCATGTGAAGTAAGGTAATAAATATTTCCGTTGGTAGTGAGGTCTTTAGACCTCAAATTAGGGCTGTTGGCGAAGCGTTCCCGCAGGGTAGCCCTAACTACAAACTTTTAATTATTTACTTTGCTCTACTTAACTAATTTAAAAGTTTAAAAGCTTTAATTACTCAATGGTGGAGGAAAACGAATATCAGCACTTTGATGAATTGGTAAAACAGATTCTAAATTTTCATGGGGACGAGGAATAATATGATGGGAAAGTATCTCCCCACCATTAACTTTTAAAACTGATTCTAGTCCCTGATTTACTGCCATATTCACTTCACCCACATCACCACGAATTAATATTGTAATTCTTCCTAAATCAGTGTTTTCATAACCAACAAAAGTGATACGGGCTGCTTTACACATTGCATCAGCTGCTTCCACTGCTGCGGGAACGCCGTATACTTCTATCATGCCCAGTGCTAATGTCAATGTTGTTTCGCTCCAATTCAAAATTCAGCATTCTCAAAAATTTCTACTAATCACCAATTACCTATCTCCCTTTCAGATATAACCACTGCTCACATCTTGCACCTGGCGACTGGAAGTCGCGGCTAGACAGACAAAACCCGCCTACGCGGGTTTGAAACCACTGATTTTCCGTGAGTCCGCGCAGGCGGACTTAGTTTGTGTAGCCACGAATTCTATTCGTTAGGGCTTGGTGCAAGATATGTGACTGGAGACAAAAGTGCGATCGCTCTCAAGTTTTGACAACGAATTAATTCGCTAAAATCTAACCCAGTACGTCCTTCAATTTTGGCTACTGTCTCAATGGCTGTTAACAAATGCTGTGCTGCTTCCGTTTCTGAGTAACCCCGGCGTTGGGCGACACGAATGGCTGCTACATCAGCGTTTAACTGTGACTCTTGTGATTGGTTACTGCGCCAAATGCGAACAGCAGCTAAAGTACTTAATCCTCCAGCTATCACCACACCCACTAAATCAGATTGGGTGGCTTCCACTATTCCACCTAACAACCCCGCTAACACCACACCTTGATAAATATCTGGTTGCAGCCACTTTACTCCTGTTAACCAACTAACCTGATGCAACAGCAGTAAATCTCGTTGCGGTTTCGTCAAGCGTCTCCACAAATCAAAATTAATATATATCGGTCTTTCCTGATTCCAGGGTAAGGGAAAATCAGCATTTATGACCTTTTTTTGCTCTGGTTTATTGACTATTTTCGTCATCATCCGCCCAGAAGCAGGCATTACATCTAACAAACGGCGAATTTCAATATTTGGCTCCATGATGTTAATTATTAGGCATAATAATATATGTATATTAAATTACTACTAAGATTAGACTTTTATTATTTACATATAATTAACATGGATGCTTTTGCTCCCACTCCGCCAGAATGGACAAATCAGGCATTTCACGCCTATGAGTTTTGCTGTCCCAAATGTCACTCAAGTAGTCGAGAAGCTGTAGAAGTTTGGCTAAATAGGCGATCGCCTGTAACAACAGCAGATCATCGTCGCAAGTGGCAAGAATTCTACCATTGTCATTGTGGTTGTGCTTGGTGGGCTTGGAGTAGCGATCGCCCTTCAACCAATTTATCTGAACAAAAATGAGGTTAAAAACAACAATGTAGAGACGTTTTATTCAACATCTCTACATCTGTCTGTAAGGGTAAAGTAAAATTGCATCTACACAAAAAACCTAACTTGATCTTAGTTTGTGTAGATGCGAATTCTATTCGCCAACACTCAGCCAGTCTTAGAAACTGAAGGTTGTACGCAGAGTACCAACGTAAATTGGTTCGTTATTATCGTTGTGATTGGGATTCAAGATCACCAACACACCAGGTGTAACAAGAATGTTGTCAGAAAACTTCATCTTGTACAGACCTTCTATATGATAAGAAGTACCGTTGCCGTCTGGATTAGAAGCAATATTGGTCGTGCCAGTAACTTTAGGTGGTTGACCGAAGATCAAACCCAAAGTGTTACCTTCTCTACCAAAGTCTTTTATACCAAGGGTAGTACCCCAGTAAAATATATCTGCATCTCTGTCAGTACCAGTGAGAGCATTAGCTGTGGTATAACCTGCCCAACCACCGAATGTGATCTTAGCACTGGGATTGAAGCTAAGTTGTAAACCGTAGTTGTCAGCTTCAGTTTTAGAACCACTAAAAGGATTATTAGCAAAGCTGCTTCCAGTGCTGCCAAATAAGTTTATACCATCAGCATTAGCGGTATTTTGATAAGTGCGAGCATAGGCTAAACCAACGTTTAAGGCTTTACTGGGTTTGAATGCTAACTGCGCGAAAATAGTGTTATCACCATCAAACAATCCACTACCATCTGAGGGGTTAGAAGCATTAGTAACACCACCACTAGTTCTGCCTGAGGCAAAATAAGCGGCACTCAAGGTAAATTTATCGCTAGGATTGATGTTGACCGTGATACCAGCACCATCTCTAGCTTGGCGATAGATGGGGCTGAATCGTCCGTAGCGAGAGAGTGCGCCTGAACCACTGCTTCTAAAGTCAGGGTTGAAGACGTTGACGTTCTCATTCAACTCACCACCAACAGCGTCAATCTTGACGCGGATTCTTTTACCGAAGTTGAAAGCGTAGTTGAGTTTGTCAATACTAACACTGTTATCACTACCGCCGTCATAACCCAAACGAGTCATGTTAGTTCCTGTACCACCAGCAGCAGCAGAACCACTATTGCTGACGATATTACCCGCATTCAACCGGGTTTGCAATTGGTCTGTTCCCGTGAAGCTGCTGTTCAACGTCAAGCGCACACGGTTTGAGAAAGTCGTGTTGCTGTTTAAATCAGGGTTATTGTTGGGGTCCTCGTCGGTATCAGCTACCTGATCACCAAAGGCTTGGGACACGCTGAAAATTGCTTCCCCAGACAACTTGGTGGTGGTGGAGAATTGATTAGCTTCCAACTCACTGGTACGAGCTTCTAATGCGTCTACACGACCACGCAGAGTTGCTAATTCAGCAGAAAATTCTTCTTGCAAACGCTGTAAGGTAGCCAAGTCTTCCTTGTTTACCATGTCAGCGGTAGCTGTAGCAATCAGTTCATTAACTCGGTCTAAGCAGGCATTCAAACCAGCTGCAAATTCATACCGAGTCAAAGCACGATTACCACGGTATGTACCGTTTGGATAACCTGCAATACAACCGTAGCGTTCAACTAAAGACTGTAAAGCTTGAAACGCCCAGTCTGTGGGTTGCACGTCGGAAAATTGCGAAACAGATGTTACCTGACCGATGTTGTTAGCTTCTTTGGATAACTGAGCAACGCTTGTTGCTTGTTCGTTAACTTCAGCAGCCAAAGCGCTGTTAGCAGACAGGAAAGTGGCTGCAATAACTGGACTAACCTTCAGAACATTCCAAAATAGTTTTGTCATGTTTTTAATCTCTCTCACACCTAAACAAACTCCAAGTTATGATAAAATCCCTTTTTAATTCAGAGAATTTACACATAAGTTTTCTGTAATTACTATACAATATCTTTCACGGTTAGCACAACCCCCTCTACCAACCTTTAATACTCAATGATACTCAAGGCTTGGTTAATTTGGTAGGTAAATTCAGCACAATACTACGTTTATGACGTAATATCTTTCCTTCTTCTTCAAATTTCTGCAATAAGCGTGTTATTGTGACTCGCGTTGTATTGAGAACTTCTGATATATCCTGATGAGTAACATTCAAATCAATTAATTTACCCTGTTCTAAATCCCGACCAAATTTTTCACTTAACCACACCAAAAATTGCCATAATTTTATCGAAGTAGGCTTCCGATGCAATATGGTTAAAAGCTCTTCAGCCTGTTGGATGTGACATAACAAAGCATTGATATCTTCATGCCAAAGATGAGGAGGAAGAATGCTTGCTTCCACACTCGTCAAGCATTCTATTTGATAGGGATTAACTGTGGATAAAGGATAGCCAACAATATCACCTAAACCCCAATATCCCAATGTGATGGATGTTCCATCTTCACTCCAGGTTAAGGTACGAACTATTCCTCGCTCAATACGCCACAGTACATCCTTTCGGAATGGAATCACTGTTCGACGAGTGAATAAATGTTGGGCTAATTGCTTGTTTGTACTGGATTTTAGGGTGTGATTTGTAGAATACGTCATTTTAATGTGAGATGAATAGGAAATTGAAATGAAGTATCCTAGTAAGAATTCAGGAGTCAGGAGTCAGGAGGAGGCAGTGCGGTGGACGGGTTCCCCGGCATAAAGCAACTGCCGTTCAGGAGTCAGAATGCTTATGAAATGAAGAATAGAGAAAAGCAAGATTTTATCAAAATCATTAAATTTGACTCGAAAAGCCTTTATTGTCCTGACTTAGAGTATTCTTTATCCTGAATACTTACGTATCCTAATAATCAATTATTAGGCAACATCGTCAACTGATTTAAGCTATCTTTCGATACTTTAATCGTCAAAGTTTAAGAATAGGTAAGCTTTTAGTGAAATGTATGTTAGTTAACTTATTAGTTTGGATTATATGTTTTTATTAATACGTTATAAATTGTAAAAAGTAAGCAGCAGTAAAAAATTAAATACAGTGAACAGACTGATAATTGATCACCGAATAACTGTTCACTGATAACCTTTAATGGCGTTGACCGGTGACGATATAGGCTACTCTTTGACCAATATTAGTAGCGTGATCCGCCATACGTTCTAGACAACGAATTGCTAATGTTAAGAGTAGAATTGGCTCAATCACTCCTGGGACATCTCGCTGGTATGCTAAAATTTGATACAGTTGGTCGTAAGCATTATCTACCGTATCATCTAAGTACTTAATCCGTAGCCCACTAACTTCATCTAAATCCGCCAAAGCTACTAAGCTAGTTGCTAACATTGCCTGGGCATGATAAGACATGAGGGCAATCTCTGGTAAAGAAGCATGAGGCGGATAAGGGAAATTTTTGATGGCTATTTTGGCTAAATCCTTGGCGTAATCCCCGATGCGTTCTAAGTCTCGCACTAACTGCATGAAAGCACTTAAACAACGCAACTCTTGCGCCGTCGGTGCTTGCGATATCATAATCGATGTACAGTCAGATTCTATTTGTCTATAAAAGCGATCAATTTTTTTATCTAATCGGGGCAGTTCCTCGGCCGCTGTTAAGTCGCGGGCAAATAATGCTTGGTGACTGAGACGGAATGATTGTTCCACCAAAGCTCCCATACGCAACACATCACGCTCTAATCGCCTGATGGCGCGATCTGGCTGTGCTTTTTCAGGATTGGGATTATTAACAACAGCTTTCACACTTGTAATCTCAAAATAGAAGATATTTTTTTAACTATAGTCTTGCTTGGATGAGTTTGCCATGACATGAGGGAGTTGGATTTGCATCCAGGCTCCACCTGTTTCTGGATGATTCATCGCCTTAATGTCACCGCCATGAGCTAGGATGATTTGCCGGACAATCGCTAAACCTAAACCACTACCAGTAATAGCGGTTGTTGAACTACTTTCCGACACTGGGGAGCGATATCTAGCTTTGTCCCCCCGGTAAAAGCGCTCAAAGACGTGGTGTAAATCTTCAGGGGAAAAACCAACACCAGAGTCAATGATATTAATTTCCAAGACTGGAGAATTGCGATCGCCTGGAAAAATTTCTTTTGTTGTTATAAATTTAGCTTCAATATGAATAGTAGTGGAAGGGGGGCTGTATTTGATGCTGTTATCCAATAGATTGATAAATACCTGGTACATCCGCGATTTATCTACCTTAATGCAGATGCTTTCGGAATCAGAATAAGTCATGCTCAGAGAGTTAAGGTTTGCAAGTGGTTCGAGGGTTTCCCATACTGATGCAATGAGCGATCGCACTTCCACTGTTTCTAGATGCAATTGCATGGTTGAAGTGTTTTCCATTTGCGTCAGTTCCAGCCAGTTCTGCACCAGATTAATCAGCCGGTCAACTTCCTGCATCAAGCGGTTAACCCAACGGTCTAAGGGCGGCTCTAAGCGAGATTGAAGGGTTTCTGCCACCAGACGAATGGAAGTGAGAGGAGTTCTGAGTTCATGAGCTAAATCTGAAAAAGAGCGATCGCGCTGCTGATTTATATCTAGCAAAGGTTGGTGATTTTCTAAGAATACTCCCACTTGTCCTTTGGGTAAAGGCAAGCTGGATGCTTGTAAAGCTAAAGATTTTAACTCGGACATGGCTGTGGCATTTTCACGAGAAGGATGAAAAACCCACTCTCGCACTTGGGGTTTTTGCCAATCACGAGTTTGCTCAATTAACTGATCAAGTTCATAAGACCTCACCAACTCTAGCAACAAGCGTACCTGTCCTGCTTGCCACCTTTGCAGATGCAACATTTCTCGCGCTTGCTGATTGCACCACAGCAGCTGATTTTCCTCATCTACTTGCAAATATCCCAAAGGTGCAAAATCTAGCAATTCCTTGTAGGTTTGCAAAGACAGTTGCAAATCCTGCTGCTGTCGTTTCACCGTTGACATTTCTTGTCTTAAGCGACCAAGCAATGGCAAGTCTATTTTATGAGAATGGGCGGTTAACGGTTGGAGTACTCGCTCCAAATAGCCGTTTAGTTGAACTTGTTGCCAAAGCCAAAACCCAAGCCCGACCGCTAAACCCAGAAAAAATCCCAATAAGAGCATTTGAGTTGTTAGTTGCAGTGTAATTATTCAAAACTAACAACTATCGCCAGCAATTAGCCAAATCTATAGCCAAAACCTCTCACAGTCACAATATATTCTGGATGGCTGGGGTCTTGCTCCAACTTTTCTCGTAACCACCGGATATGAACATCTACAGTTTTGCTATCCCCAACAAAATCAGGACCCCAAACCTGATCTAGCAATTGCTCTCGTGACCATACCCTTCGGGTATAACTCATAAACAATTCCAGTAAGCGGAATTCTTTAGGTGACAGATTCACCTCTTTTCCGCGCACCACTACACGGCACTCTTGAGGATTGAGACTAACATCTTTATGCTTTAGGATTGGGACTTGCGGCAGAATACTTAAACGCTGGCGACGGATAAGGGCGCGACACCGAGCTACTAATTCCCGCATACTAAATGGTTTAGTCAGATAGTCATCTGCTCCTACTTCTAAACCCAGTACACGGTCAGTTTCGCTACCTTTAGCACTGAGCATCAAAATCGGTACTGAGTTACCTTGATGACGTAACAAGCGGCAGATATCCAGCCCATTAATTTGCGGCAGCATTAAATCTAAAAGTACCAAATCAAAAGGCAATTCTCCAGAATTAGATTCGCAGCTTTTGAGGTATTCTATAGCTGCTCGTCCATCAGCAGCAGCGATGACCCCATAACCTTCTTCTTCCAAGGCCACAACGAGCATTTCCCGGATAAGTTCTTCATCTTCTACTACTAGAATGCGGCTTGTTTGTCCGATATCCGCTTTAGCAGAATACTTAGTTAATTCGCTGGTATACATTGATAACACAATATGTTGAGATTATGCTTGTATCGATAATTCTTTGACTGCTGATTATCCACGCCTATTTTTAGTGGATGTATTTTGGTAAATTGTATTGTATATAACAAACCGATTATATTATAAATCACATTGACTAGCTGCCTCCAAGTATTTTTGGCGACGTTGTATATTATTTTAGATGGTTGGGATTACTTCTTGACAAGAGCAAATTGCTTAAGTACAATTGTTTAGTACAAAAATACTATAGCAACTCTACAAAACAAACTTGAACTAAACAAATCTTGACTGCAAGGTGTGTATATATTTGCTCGCTTCAGTATTTATACTGTAATACAAGCGATCATTTAAAAGCTAACCTTATGTCTGCATAAGGTATGTCTGATATCGTGTCCGGTTGAGTACTTATCATTAGACATCTGGTGAAAAAGAATGTAGAGACGTTCCATGGAACGTCTCTACAAGGGTTCTAGGGTATGCATATTTCATTTCTGGAGATGTCTATTAGGGAACCGCGCGGAGAGTTTTTTTGATAAGCAATTACCGAACATGATATTACTACTCAGTTAATCATTATCATTACCTATTCCAGGGAGTTGAAATATGACCACAGGTGCAATTAAAGACGGTAAACAACAACTTGTACAAGCATTTCAACAGATTCGTGTTGAAAGAAAAAAATTAGAATCTAAAATAGCCACCAAACAAGAAGAAGCAGAAAAGGTAAAAAACCAAGAAATTCTGACAGCAGCTTCTACTTACACAGTTGATAGTATTGTTAAAGGTTTAGCAGATTTACAGTTAGAGTTTGGCAGCATAGTCAATGCACTGGCTGAAAAATTAGCTCAAGAAAATGCTAAATTAGATGAACTAAATCAGGCGATAGAAATTGAAACGCAACGCCTACAAGAGTTACAGCAAATTAGAATTGTAGCCGATACTCTAGATATTTTCACACAAGAACATCAAGAAAAATTAAAAGTTTTAGAACAAGATACGGCGAATAAACGAGAAGCATTAGAAAAAGAAGTTGCTTTGAGGCGGAAAGAATGGCAAAAAGAGCAAGCAGAATTTGCAGAAAATCTACAAACTTACAATGAATTATTAGAGAAAGAACGCCAGCAGGAAGAAGAGGAATTTCAATATAAATTAGAAACAACTCGCAAACTCAACACAGATGCATATGAAGCGAGAAAACGCAAATTAGAATTGCAAATCCAAGAAAGTACACAACAGAAAGACAAAGACTGGTCGGAACGAGAAAAAATTCTTACCGAACGTCAACCTCTATTGACTGAATATCAACAAAAAGTAGCTACATTTCCGACTGAACTGGAAGAAGCAATTAAGAAAGCTAGGGAAGAGGCTATTAAAGACACCAGCCAAAAAGCAAAAGTTGAAGCTGATTTATTTGAAAAAGAATGGGAATCAACTAAACAGAGTTATGAATTTAAAATTCAATCTCTGGAAGAAACAATTACTAAACAAACTGAGCAAATTGAAGGTATTGCTGCTCAATTACAAACTGCACTAAAACAAGCTCAGGATTTGGCAATGAGGGCTTTTGATACTTCTAATGGTAAATAAAGAGTGACTAAAAGTGGCAGAAACACAAATTATATTGTGTTTTGTTAAAGACTTATAGATAGGGCTGACGCGGTGAGTTTTCTTAATAAGTAATTAAGCGAACATGAGATTAAGTCTATGAAAGAGATTTAATTCTTTTTGATCTAGTGAATTTTGAATTTTGAGGAAGTTTCTAATGGTAGCTAAAAAACCGAACGATAAAAATACTAAAGCCGAAATTCTTCAAGCTTATGAAGAATTAGCGAAAGAACAAGCAGCGCTGAAATCACAACTGGAACAATCTCCAAAAGTAACTCAATCTGTTCCTCAAGAAAAACCTAAAACCGAACCTAAAATAGCTATGACTCAAACTACTAGCATTCAACAAAAGATGAATAATACTATTGAAAGCTTGTCCAAAATTCAGCTAGGTTTTGGTAGTGCTGCTAATGAATTGTCAGAACAGCTAAGTACAAAAGCTTCCAAGTTGGCAGAAATTGGGGAATCTGTGGAAAATGAAATTCAACAATTAGCCCAACTGCATAACTTAGAGGTATCTGAAAATATTTTAGATACTCTAATTGCGTCTTATGATGATAATGAAAAGGCTTATCATGAAGAGTATAGCCAACGCTATGAAATCTTATCTCAAGAAATATTAGAACTTAAAAATACTTGGACAAAAGAACAGGAAGAACATCAACGAACAATTAAAGAACGCAATGAAAATCTTAACAGAACTAGACAAAGGGACGCAGCCGAGTATAAATATAATTTAGAACTCCAGCGTAAACTTTGGAATGATGAATATGAACAACAACAGAAAATTTTATCTCAACAATTAGAAGAACTGCAACAAGAAACAGATAAACAGTGGGCTGAACGGGAAAAAGCAATTGCTGAACGAGAAAAACAATTTGAGGAATTAAAAACTAAGGTAGAGATATTTCCGAAAGAAAAAGAAGCTGCGATTAAAAAAGCTACGGAAGAAGGGAAAGGTATTGCTAGTTATCAGGCTAAAGTAAAAGCAGATTTGTATGGGAAAGAAGTGGAAGGACAAAAGCGTTTTTATGAACAAAGATTGCAATCTTTAGAACTGACAATTACTAATCAGCAAACGCGACTGGAGAACCTTTCTAGACAACTGGAATCTGCACTCAAACAAGTTCAGGATTTAGCAGTTAAAGCAATTGAAGGAACTGCAAATGTAAATTCCTATCAGGCTATTAAAGAAATAGCTTTAGAACAAGCAAAAAGTCAAGTTAAAAATAAATAACTTAATTAATTAAAAAAGGGGTTTAGCACTGCGCTTTACCCCTACTTCTGAATTCTGCAATTATTCTGTTTTTGGTTTTCCTAATCCTGGAGGTGGTTGTTTTCTTTTTGTTTTCGTGTTTTTGTTTGTCTGGTTTTGGTTGGAATTTTGGTTAGAGTTGCTGTTTTGGTCAGACATAAAAGTTAACTGTATAATCAGTGATGATTTTAGCTACACCAGGAATTTTAATCATTCCAGAAATTGGTGCAGCTTTACGGAGAGACTTATTAAGCGAAGTTAGAAAAGTCGAAATTGGGGGGAATATCTTGAAGTCTTCCTGGTCCAATAGCTTTTAATCCTTCTGTGAGAATAATATCGCCAGTATACAAGGCTTTCCCTACTATCACACCTGTTACACCTTGGGGTTCTAAAGCTAATAAACTTAACAAATCGGTGACAGAACTTACACCACCAGAAGCAATTACGGGTATGGAAATTGCCGCTGCGAGTTCTCGTAATGCGTCTAAATTGGGGCCTTCTAATGTACCGTCACGGTTGATATCGGTGTAAATTATGGCTGCTGCACCTAATTCTTGCATTTGTGTGGCTAGTTGGGTGGCTAATACTGCTGAGGTTTCTAACCAACCGCGAGTGGCAACTAAGCCGTTACGGGCATCTATACCAATGATAATCTTTTCGGGAAATTCTTGACAAAGTTCTTGGACTAGCTGCGGTTGTTCAACTGCGACAGTTCCGAGAATTGCCCAATTTACACCCAGATTAAATAATTGTTGCACACTTGAGCGATCGCGCAATCCTCCACCAACTTCAATGGGAATAGAAAGATTATTTCTAATGGCTTCAATTGCGGCTAAGTTGACGATTTTACCAGCTTTCGCGCCGTCTAAATCAACTAAATGTAATCTGGTTGCGCCTTGGTCTGCCCACATTTTCGCAACTTCAACCGGATTTTCGCTGAATACTTGCGATCGCTCGTAGTCTCCTTTATATAGTCGCACACAGCGGCCTTCTAGTAAATCAATTGCGGGTATGACTTCCATAATTCGTAATTCGTAATTTGTAATTCGTAACTTGTAATAGTGCCTACGGCAGGCTACCGCCAACGTAATTGGTGATTGAATAATTATTCCCTATTCCCTGTTCCCTATTCCCTGTTCCCTGTTCCCTAATTCCTGTACTGCTTGGCGAAAACCTAAGACTAGTAAGATGTTAGCAAGGGTTAAAAAGATTTCTGCGCTACCATGTAACCAGTCTATATTGGCTAATTGTTCTCCATAATGGACTTTGGCATAAATGCCTGCGGGAATGGTGACAGCGACAAATACCAATGTACCGTAAAATCCATATAGGGCTAAACGTGGCATTTGTGGACTGCGGCTGATAAACCACAAGAAACCCAAATAGGGAAACAGAGAAAGAGCAAATAGGGTTTCTTTTGATATCATTGTTCTGATTTGATAGATTGTGCTTCAATTGTGTTTGCAGACTTGGTGGAACGCCAAATTAGATAAGCTGCTGCCCACAAGGTAAAATTACCAACTAATGTCATGGTAGCTTGCAAAGTGACTAACCATTCTAGTGATTCGGAATTGTCGAAATAATGCCAAGTGCAAGCACACATCGCACTAATTAAAGCAGGTAACATGGCAAAAGATAATCCCCACCAACTACGATTTTTTGTCAGTTCACCATATATCCAAATTAGCCAAATTGCGGCTATCCACTCAATGACGCTAGAAATATGAATTATCCAGGTAGGAATCGAAAGTGCGTGCATAATTAATTCAAAATACAAAATTCAAAATTCAAAATCTAAAATCCAAAATCTAAAATCTAAAATGGGGAAAATGCGAGTTTTATTGTCTGGGTATTACGGTAAGGGTAATGGTGGTGATGAAGCTTTGTTAGCTACACTTCTGCAAATGCTACCATCTGATGTCACTCCTGTGGTGCTTTCTGGAAATCCTGAAGAAACTCATCAGCGTTATGGTGTGGAATGTTACAACCGTATGGCGTTTTTACAGGTAATCAAGGCTTTGCGTTCTTGTGATGCTTTTATTTGGGGTGGTGGGAGTTTAATTCAAGATGTGACTAGCGTGATTAGCCCTTTTTATTATGGCGGATTGATGGCTTTAGCTCAAGTTATGAATTTGAAAACTGTGGCTTGGGGACAGGGTATAGGTCCTCTGTTGCGTCCCCAAACTCGGTTTTTAGCGAAGAGGAATTTTTCAGGTTGTATGAAAGTGAGTGTGCGCGATCGCTCTAGTTCTCGTTTATTATCAGATTGGAGTATACCCCATATCCTTGCACCTGACCCGGTTTGGGCGTTAGAGTCGAAGCCAGTACCGGAATTAGCAGATTTACCAAAACCCAGAATTGCAGTTACTTTAAGAAATCATCCCCAACTGACAGAAACTCGTTTAGTAAATTTAACTCAAGCTTTAGTTAATTTGCAAATAGAAACTCAAGCTTTTATTTTATTATTGCCATTTCAAAAAAGCGAAGATTTAGGAATTGCTGAAAAAATTCAAACTCAATTACAAGACGTTAGTAAAATTATCTGTTTGGAAGAACCGCAACTTTTAAAAGGCGTGTTTCGTGGTGTAAAAATGTCTATAGGAATGCGTCTACATAGTTTAATTATGGCAGCGAGTGAAGGTTCTCGTTGTTTTGCATTGAGTTATGACCCAAAAGTAAATCGCTTAATGGAAGATTTAGAAATACCTGGCTGGGATTTAAAGGATTTACCAACTGATATAGATTTAATTAGTAAAACTTGGATTGATTATTATAATAAGAGTGAATCTTTGTCATCTGAGAAAATTCAATCTTTGATAGATGGAGCTTTTTTGCATCGAGATTTGTTAAAGGAAGCGTTAAAATAAAATTTCAGAATAGGTTAGTAATTTCCTAGTTATGAGGTGATATAGATGTATTATGCTGATATGGCAGTACACGGAAAAGATAGACATTTACAGCTTTTAGTGGAAGTTAAAAGTAAACGTGATGCATCTAAAATTTGGGCTGCTAAAATGCGACGCAATATGTATGCTCATGGTTTACTTCCAGAAGCACCTTTTTTTCTATTAGCACTTCCAGATAAATTTTATTTGTGGAAAGATATAGGCTTATCTACGGATTTGATAGAACCAAATTATGAAATTAATCCTGAACCTTTTCTTAAGCCTTATTACCCTAAAGCATATACTCCCAACTATGACATTAGTAGTGAAGGTTTTGAGCTAATAGTTTCTGCTTGGCTTCATCAAATATTAACAGTACCATCTGTTGATTTACTCCCTCCAAATATGGATTGGTTAGTGAGTTCAGGTGTATTTGATGCTATTCACCACGGCCACATAAAATTGGAGGAACTGGTTTAATTGTAATGGATGTTTATGTAGAAACGAATTTTGTTTTAGAACTGGCACTGCTTCAGGAACAGCAGGATAGTTGTCAAAAACTGCTAGACTTGGCAGAAACAGGGCAAATAAATTTGATTTTACCCGCATTCAGCCTTACAGAACCTTATGAAACGCTGATTCGCAGGGAAAAAAACCGCCGAAATTTATCACAAGATTTGCATAGAGAGCTTTCTCAGCTTGGACGTTCTCTACCTTACCAACAGCAGGTGGATACTTATCAAGAGATTACTGAGTTTTTAGTAAATAGCGGGAAAGAAGAAAAGCAAAGATTCCAAATAGTTGTAGAGAAGTTATTAGTGGTTAGCAAAGTTATCCCTTTAACAGTGGAGATACTAACCGCAGCTATGGGATATCAGTCTGAGCTTGACTTTACACCCCAAGATGCTATTGTTTACGCTTCGGTTATTGATTATTTGAATAAGTCAACTGAACGACGACGTTGCTTTATTAATAGAAACTCTAAAGATTTCGATAATCCAGATATTCAAGAAGCTTTAGATAGATATAATTGTCGAATATTATTTAATTTTGATGCTGGATTTGGCTATATTAAAAATCAAATTCAAATTATCTAACTAACTTAAGTTGTGATTACAAAACCTGCAACTTACTTTATAATTTAGATAAAGTTGATATCATCCCCAAGGAGACTCATCATGACAGCTATCACCATCAACTTAAACCCTATTATCCAACTTACCGACAACCAATTTTATCAACTCTGCCGAGAAAATCCTGAAGTCAAATTTGAACGCAATGCAGATGGAAAATCATTGATAATATCACCAACAGGAGGAGAAACAGGAAAACGTAATTTTGAAATTGGTATTGATTTTGGGATTTGGAATCGTCAAACTAAATTAGGAGTTTGTTTCGATTCTTCCACTTGTTTTAAACTTCCCAATGGTGCAAATCGTTCTCCTGATGTTGCTTGGATCAAAAAAGAGAGATGGGATAAACTTACACCAGAAGAACAAGAAAAGTTTTCACCCATTGCCCCAGATTTTGTTTTAGAATTAATGTCACCCAGTGATAGTTTGCAGGAAATGCAAACCAAAATGCAAGAATATATAAATAACGGAGTTAAATTAGGTTGGTTAATTAATCGGAAAATGCGTCAAGTTGAAATTTATCGTCTTGGTAAACCAGTGGAAATATTAGACTTTCCCCAAGAATTATCAGGAGAAGATGTTTTACCGGGGTTTATTTTAAATATGGAAATTGTTTGGGGATAGGTTGCTGAAATTCAACAACCAAATTATTTTAATCAAACCTAAAAATGTGCTGTTATTATTTACCTGCACTCACAATTCCTGACCATTGCACCTTTTTCTCTTTTTCTCGACGATATGAAAAGAAATGTTCTGGAGTTTGGTATGTACAATAAGGTGCGATCGCAATTTGTTCTACACTAATTCCTAACTGCTCCAACTGCAAAGCATTCACCCGACGCACATCTAAACGCACCTTTCCTGGTTCTGTATCTGGAAATAAAGGCGAATCAGGTAAATTGTGTAAATCATTAATAATCTTTTGTGGATCATTGTGTGGTATAATCGTGTTTCCAATTTCAGCAGCAACTTCCACTGCAACTTGGTAAACTTCGCCAGCGATAGCAGGCCCCATCGCAATTCGCAAATCTTCTAATTTGCTACCTTGGGATTGCATTCTCTGAATGGCTTGGGGAACAATTTTCGCTGCCGTACCCCGCCAACCAGCGTGTAAAGCTGCAACCTGTCCGATTTTCACATCCCCAATCAGCACGGGTGTACAATCGGCAGAAGCCACCCAAACAGCTTGTAAAGGTTGCTCACTAATTAAACCATCTGCCAAAGCTAAGTTATTTTCACCTGTACTTAACTGGATATCAACCTCTTGGGGAGTCAGGACAGTATTGCCATGTACTTGTTGTAAACGATAAACTAAAGCGTCTGGTTGCAGCACTTTTGTTAACTCATGTGGCGGACGAGGCCAAAACTGCTGCGTAAAGAAACCATGAGGCCAAGATTCTAATAGATTACAAGTCAGGTAAGGTAGACCTTCCCAATTGTGCCAGTGCCAAGTGTGCATCTTTAACCAAACCTAAACAAAAAATTTAAAACCGCCAATCAATGCTAACGTGAATCCCCAGAAAAAGTTATTTGGCAACGCCTTTTTCTCGATTAAGTTGGGATTAGGCTTTTCGATTTTGTCCGGTGGGTTGACGTTAGCATTGATTCGCGGGTAATCTTCACATCCATTTTAGCTTCAGCTTCGTCTTAGTATTATATAAAGCTTCTTGAAATTACCAAACAGCACACTTTTCTAGTAATATCACCAGAAAATAATTCTCATGACCTATCTTGAAACAACCGCTAACTTTTATAGTGAAGTCGCCGAAACACCACAAATTGGATTATGTTGTGTCCAAAGCAGTCCTCTACAGCTACCTGGACTCAAAATTCCCATCCAGATGCAGGAAATGAATTATGGTTGCGGTACAACTGTTCATCCCACAGAACTAGCTAACGACCCAACCGTACTGTATGTAGGTGTTGGTGGTGGTTTGGAAGCACTGCAATTTGCTTACTTTTCTCGCCGTCCAGGTTCAGTGATTGCAATTGAGCCTGTAGCGGCTATGCGGTTAGCAGCAATTCGTAATTTAGAAATTGCTGCTCAAGAAAATCCTTGGTTTGAGCCGAATTTTGTGGAAATTCGAGAAGGAGATGCTTTTGCTTTACCTGTTCCTGATGCTTCTGTAGATGTAGTAGCGCAAAATTGTCTATTTAATATTTTTAAACCAGCCGATTTACACTTAGCTTTAAAAGAAGCTTTTCGGGTTTTAAAGCCCAATGGACGCTTACTGATGAGCGATCCTATTGCTACTCGTCCCATTCCCGAACATCTGCAAAATGATGAACGAATGCGGGCTATGTGCCTATCGGGAGCAATGACTTATGAGCAGTATATCGAACATCTTATTAATGCTGGCTTTGGTCAGGTAGAAATTCGGGCGCGTCGTCCTTACCGTATCCTCAATCGCCAAAATTATGGTTTAGAAGCACATTTACTATTAGAAAGTCTCGATTGTGTAGCTTTTAATGTGCCAATTCCTGAAGATGGTGCTTGCATTTTTACAGGTAAAACAGCTATTTACACTGGAGTAGAACCCTTTTTTGATGACAAAGCTGGACACATTCTCCAAGAAGGAGTCCCTGCGGCTGTATGTGATAAAACTGCTGCAAAATTAGCTGCATTACACACAGAAGAAATACTGATTACAGATTCAACTTGGCATTACAATGGTGGCGGTTGTTGTTAGAGGATGTTTTAAAAGTATTTTTGGTAACATCAAAAGTCTCAGAACCTAACCCCCAACCCCTTCCCTACCAGGGAAGGGGAGTAAGAATCAAAGCCTCATTGTTTACGCTTCGGTTATTGATTATTTGAATAAGTCAACTGAACGACGACGTTGCTTTATTAATAGAAACTCTAAAGATTTCGATAATCCAGATATTCAAGAAGCTTTAGATAGATATAATTGTCGAATATTATTTAATTTTGATGCTGGATTTGGCTATATTAAAAATCAAATTCAAATTATCTAACTAACTTAAGTTGTGATTACAAAACCTGCAACTTACTTTATAATTTAGATAAAGTTGATATCATCCCCAAGGAGACTCATCATGACAGCTATCACCATCAACTTAAACCCTATTATCCAACTTACCGACAACCAATTTTATCAACTCTGCCGAGAAAATCCTGAAGTCAAATTTGAACGCAATGCAGATGGAAAATCATTGATAATATCACCAACAGGAGGAGAAACAGGAAAACGTAATTTTGAAATTGGTATTGATTTTGGGATTTGGAATCGTCAAACTAAATTAGGAGTTTGTTTCGATTCTTCCACTTGTTTTAAACTTCCCAATGGTGCAAATCGTTCTCCTGATGTTGCTTGGATCAAAAAAGAGAGTTATTCTTCCTTAATTAACCCAAGTTGCTAGTCATCTCGTTAAGGCTGGTAATGGGTAATGGGTGATAAAATCGCAGTCTTAATCCTGTTCATCTTTAAATCTTGTAAATCAGGATTCTGACAATTTTTCTAAGAGGATGTTTGAAAAGTTTTCGGCGAATATAATTCGCTACTACACAAGCGAAGTCCACCTATTCCTACGGTCCCGTAAGGGATACGTGGACTAATGAAAAATCAAGGCTTCTGAACCCACGAAGGTGGGTTTTGTCTGTGTAGCCGCGTTCGCGTAGCGTGCTGGAAGCATCTTTATAATCGCCCAGAGAGTATGAATTTAGACTTTTCAAACACCCTCTAACTAGCAACTTCCTTAATTAGTTTTTTTAGCTTAGAATTAAGATCAAAAATGGTTCAGCAAAAAGTAATTCCTTTAGCTTTAGATTCAGTCATCACACCTTTTAGAAAAAAGCTGGATTTACCTTTAACAAAAAAGCAAATTACTGTTTTACAAATCAATTTGGGGAAACGTTGTAATTTAGCTTGTAGTCATTGTCATGTCGAAGCTAGTCCCAAACGCACTGAAGAACTTTCTCCAGAAGTTTGTCAGCAATTAATTACATTAATTGAGAAATTCCCCCAAATTAAATTTGTAGACTTGACAGGTGGCGCTCCGGAAATGCTCTATGGTTTTAAACCAATTGTAGAGGCCGCACGAGCTAATGGTAAACAGGTAATTGTGCGTTCTAATTTGACTATTTATTTTGAATCAGGGTTTAGTGATATTCCTGATTATTGCGCTCAACATCAAGTCAGAATTGTGGCTTCTTTACCTTGCTATCTCTCTGACAACGTTGATAAAATGCGGGGAAATGGTGTGTATGATGCCTCAATTCGCGCTCTGCAATGGCTGAATCGTCTTGGTTATGGTCAAGACCCCAATTTAATCCTTGACTTAGTTTATAATCCTCAACTTCCAGCTACAGCAAACTTTTCTCTCACGCCTAATCAAGTTAGTCTGGAACAAGATTACAAGGTGTTCTTACAAGAAAATTTTGGAATTTGGTTTAACAACTTATTCGCAATTACAAATCTACCAATTGGACGAACTAAGTTATATTTAGAACGCAAAGAACTACACAGACCTTATCTCCAATTTCTGGAATCTAATTTTAACTCTACTACTGTTGAGCATTTAATGTGTAGAGATGAAATCTCTATTGACTATCTGGGTAATGTCTATGATTGCGATTTTAATCAGATGGAAAATCTACCATCAAAAACTCATGATGGTGAAATGCTAACTGTTAATAAATTATTGACTGCTGGCACATTAGATTTAATCGAAAATATCAGAACTGCAAATTACTGTTATGGTTGTACTGCTGGTTCTGGTTCTAGTTGTGGTGGTACTTTAATTTGATCTAAACTCAAAATTTATCAGCATTTGTTGGGTTTTGCTGTCGCTTAACCCAACCTACAAAAACTTTTAACCAAAAAGTATTGGATGTCAAATTTGTGAACTTTTCATGATGACAGTACCGGTGGGACGAGAGACATTTGGATCTTTTTCTAAGGTGACAATTATCCCAGAAAATTCTGGGTGAGAAAATTCTTTGTACATTTGATTTGTAAATGGTAACTCATAGGCAGCATTTCCCCAAAGATATGGCTTGACTTCACCACAGGGTAACTTCTCACTAGCAACAACTGTCCATAATAAGTAGACATAACCAGGAGGTGGGGCGGGAAGATTTTGAAAAAGCATTACCGCTTTTTGTTGTTCAGAATTGATAACTATACTCCCTGAAGCCACCTCTGTAGAGTTGACTCCTTTAAAAGTAAACAGTCGCGTTTCATTATTTTGGAGCATGGATTTCACTACTTGAGCTTGAGCAAAATCCTGGACTAAACGCTGGTTTTCTGCTGTGATTATCCCCAGATTTTGTCGTAGCCGATAGTTATCAACCCCTAGAACTACTGCACATAGTACAGCAATGCTACCAAAAATTATTCTCCATGTAAGTGGTTTTTGTGTTGGCGTTAACTTGTTAATTTCCTGAACTTTAATCTCTTGTACAGTAGCTTGATGAGCAGAGTTTTGAGCTTGTTCTAGAATTTTGGGTAGCAGATGGGCTGGTGCTTCTACTTGAGTAAAGCCATCTAATACTTGTTGCAGAACTTCCTGCAAATCATCAACTTCAGTAATCAGTTCTGGGTGTTCATCAATTAGTAGCCGAAACTCTTCAGCTTCTTCAGGGGTGAGATCATCAACGACAAACCCCGCAGCTAAGTTATTTATATATTCGGAATCAAAAGATTTATTCATATATTGATAAATCAGAATCTAGTAAAATGCGCTTGAGTTTTAGTAATCCTTGACGAGTGCAGGTTTTAACTGTACCCAGAGGAATATCAATTTGTTTAGCAATTTCCGACTGACTTAATCCTTGGTTATAAGCTAGTTCGATGACCTGACGTTGTTTTTCTGGGAGTTCTAAAAGAGCATTGTAAATTCGCTCCGCTCGCTCTGCAAAACTCGCTTGTTCAACGGGTGTAGACTCTGGTATGGCTTCATTTGTCATTGTTTGTCCCCAGCGTTCCACAAGTTTGAGTTGTCTAGTTCGAGCGCGTAGCTTATCTATTGCCCGCGATCGCGTGACCGTTACCAAATAGCGCACAAAAAAGCGACAATCTGGATTACTAGATGCTTTTCGCCACAGTGTCAAAAAAATTTCTTGAGTCAAGTCTTCAGCTTCTTGGGAATCAGCCAAAATTTTCAGCGCTAATCCATAAACTAAGCGACCATGACGATTGAACAAAACGCTTAATGCCGAAGAATCGCCATTTTTGAGCGCCATAAACAAAGCTTCATCATTAATAGATGAAACCTCTCTCGAATTTGACTGGGGAAGTTTATGCTCCATGCTGTTGCAAAAACAGGTATAAATATATGCCGGAGCAAGTCGGGGATAAGCTTTGTTTCATTACCTCTCCAAAACTCAAACAAGCAACTCTTTCTTCTAAAAAATACCATCTATTCTGATGACGAATGACATCAGGAGATCGGATTGGATAGTCTCGAAAAATAATTTATCAATAAATGGGATTTAATTAAATCCAGTTTTGATAATCACTCGTCTTATAGATAGATGCCCCACAATTCACCATTGCAATTGCGATTTTGAGGAGAACAAGCACAAAATGCACTCCCAGGCGCATTGTGGTAGCGTCTTGCAATTCAATATTGAGAACAGGAAAAATTTGATGTCTAAATATATAGATTCCTTGCTGAAAATTTCTTTGAGTAGCCTAGTTTTTACTGCATCAATGTTAGCTACAACCTCAGCTACTATTTCTGCAACTGAAACATCAATCACAAAAATTGCTCAGGTAAAACCATCTACTGCTACCACCAACTCTGTAGGCGGACCTCTAGCTAAAGAACTTCAGGGAAAACCAGTCATAGTGGATGTATTTGCTACCTGGTGTGGTGGCTGCAAAAATATTGCCCCCACTCTATCGCAATTGAAACAAAAATATTCCGGCAAAGTTAACTTTGTGGTTTTAGATGTAACAGATAAAGCCAAACTAAAACAGACGGAAGCAATGGCACAAAAATTAGGTTTGGGTAAATTCCTAAAAGCTAATAAGAGTAAAACCAGCACGGTAGCTATTATTGATCCGGCCACTGGCAACATTTTAGCCATATACCAAAATAATGCTAATAAAGCAGACTACACCAAAATACTCGAAACAGCCTTATCTAAAAAGTAATTGAAATCAAACTTGAGGAGAAAAACTAATGTACAAACATACCAAAATTTTACTAAATTTACTGTGTTTAGGCGGATTGATTTTGACAGTATCATGCAGCCCAAAAACATCAGATAATATTTCTCAAAATCAAGCTCCATCAACTACAGATGTTGCTCAAAAATATCCCAGTGTAGGTAAAGCCAAATCTCTAGGAACTCCTTTAGCTAAACAACTTCAAGATAAACCAGTATTAGTAGATGTATTTGCTAGTTGGTGTTCCGCTTGTAAAAATATTGCTCCAACATTATCACAATTAGAAAAAGACTATAACGGAAAAGTTCATTTTGTAGTTCTGGATGTTAGCGATAAATCCACCACAGCCCAAGCAGAAGCTAAAGCAAAAGAACTAGGACTTAGTGAATTTTTAGCTGCAAACAAATCTCAAACAGGAATGCTCACAATCATCGATCCTGTAACAGGAAAAGTATTAGCACAACACCGCAATAATCCTAATTTAGAAGATTACAAAACAGTTCTTGATGTCGCTTTAGCTAAATAAACCCATGAAATTAGAAAATTCCCAATCTCAAACTTAGCTCCTTTGCGTCTACCCTGCGGGATCTCCTGACGGAGATTGCGCGAAACATAATTAATCCTGCCATTATCCAACCCCAAAAATAAATTGCGCCTTGCTTTGCTTAGATGAATTGACTTCAGAAGAAATCCATGAAACAAATACCTCAATCGTCAATAGAACAAACCTCTTTCCAGCGTTCTAAAATCTCAAAAAAATGGCTAATTTACGCTGGATTAGGATTACTTACCCTAGTTTTGGTGATCACATTTGGACCAGTGATTAGTCACCCGATTGTACGAGTCATTTCCATTGTCGAAAACCATTATCAGCAGTGGTTTGATCAACAGGACACAGGAAATCCTTTGGTGTTGATACCTTTGGCGTTTATTGGTGGGTTACTTGCTAGTGTTTCCCCCTGTATCTTGGCACTTTTGCCGGTCAACCTCAGCTACATCGGCACATTAAATATTAAATCTCGTGGGGATGCTTTTATTAAAGCTGGCTTGTTTGTTCTGGGAGCAGTCACAATTTTAAGTCTGTTTGGCTTGGTTTCATCTTTTGCCGGGACTGTAATGGTAGAGTACCGAGGCTATATCAATATTATTGTGGGATTGATTATGGGTGTAATGGGTTTGTGGTTGATGGGAGTGGTAAATATTCCCCTACCACAGATGAATGTGAATTTGCCCCAAGCTGGTCCTTATGGAGTGGGTTTGACCTTTGCGTTGGTGAGTTCCCCCTGTGCTAGTCCGGTGTTGTTTGCAGTGTTGGCAGCAGCAGCGGCAACAGGTTCGCAGATATTGGGGACGCTGACGATGGTAAGTTATGCTTTGGGCTACACCCTGTTGATTTTCCTAGCTAGTTTATTTACAGGACTGGCTAAACAAAGTAAGCAGTTGTTACAACATTCTGAGGGAATTATCCGCTTTGGTAGTATGGCGCTGATTTTGACTGGGGCATATTACCTATTTACGGGGACTCAATGGTTTGTTGGAAGTTAGGATAATAGTTAGGAGAGGTAACAGGTAAGGAATACAGACATTCTTGTTTTCAATCAATATGTACAATTAATTTTGCTTGGGTACTTGTATAGCAGGGTAAGGGTAAAGCGCTTTTGCTTTACCCCTATGACACTAGGCAACCAAACTGAAATTACTACTACTGAGGGTGATATCAGAATTACCTAAATAAGCAAATTCAAATACTGCTGATGCACCGACAACAGTTAGAAGGTAATTACTGCTTGTTCCTTGCAGTTGAATAATATCTCCGGTGTTGAAGTCAGTAATGTCGCCATAGTCGCTACTACCATTAGTTAGAGTATTGCCATCATCATAATAAACCTTGGTAGCATTTCCTAAGATAAAGCGATCGCTCCCAGTACCACCCGTGTGAACATCTACTTCTCCTAATCCGGGAGTAAGACTTGCTCCATTAACACCATCAATAGTGTCATTACCACCCCCAGCATTAACGGTGTCCTCACCTTCACCACCATTGATAATGTCATTGCCACTGCCAGTAGTGATAGTGTCATTAGCACCTGTACCAGTAATCTGAAACCGATTAATCCCAGAGAAATCAACTCTGTCTGGGTAGCCGTTACCAGCGGAGTTGAGTCGATAAGCTGAACCATAAAATCCTTCTGTACCTGCGTAGGTAGATAAGGTCATCCCACGTCCAGTATCACCTATGGAGTAATCAATTATTAGTAAATCATCTCCTGCTGCTCCATTGGCATTGTCAATCCCTAATCCAGTGTTTATCGTGTCGTTACCAGAAGTTCCTGTAATCGTATCATTCCCGTTAGTTCCCGTAAAATTCTGCTGTTCTACCTGAATAACTTGCCCATTTACCGCAATCGTCCCGTGATCATCTTCAGCTTTCAAAGCCTGTAAAGTCTCAGTATCCAGACTATTACCCTGTACCAACTCAGCAAAAATCGCCCCTTCATCTCCAGCGCTATCCGTCAGGTTGATTTGAGCATCAACAAAATGCCCAATTTCCTCTAAAAGAACCGCACTAATAGCTTCTGTTGTGGAAGTGTTAACAAAGCTATCTGATAGATAAATTGTATTCGTACTACTAGCATAAGCAATACAGCACTTCCCAGTGTCATGAGGTACAAGAACCCCACCCCCAACCCCCTAAGAGCAAGCGATGAGGGGGCTATGATGTACCTTATAAGAGCGGAAACCACTGTAGATCACCAACTTCTTATAGAATTGGAGGATCTAAATCATTGACTTTATATCCAACTTACTCAATGACCAATCAATCGAGAAGAACCCCACCCCCGTTTTACTAACGTAAAACTTCTCCTCCCCTCAAGAGAGGAGGGGACTAAGGAGTGAGGTAGAATGGCTGTGGGAAACCCCTACTGACTAACTCTTGTATTCTGCTATATACAATATTGATTTTCTGCAAAATTAAAGCCTAGTGTTTTAATATACGAATTTAAACAGATATCGCCATATTTATCTATCTAATGGAGGAATCAGGATACAGAGCATAAATACTAAATAATTAACTATTCCGATCACCTGACGAACTTTAATACATTTCCCCTGTTGATATCTGACAACGGGGGATTTATTCAAACTTATATAAATCATCCAAATCAGACAAATTATACTAAATAGCAATATTAATCATACATTTATCTGTCTTAAGGAAGACTGGATATGGAGAGATTAAATATTTAATATTAAGTAGCCCGATTACCCTACCGGACTTTAGCTTCAAACCTCCTCTTGTTATTAACCGTTCAGGAGGAGGCTTTATTAAATCCGCGTTCAGATTTATTTATTATAGTTCCCTATTTTTGATCATGATGCTAGATTTTAATGAACGTATCTATCTAAGGATTGCAATAATTACATAAACCAGGATCAGCAAAACTTATCCCATCAGGAAATAACTTTTGTTCCATGAAATTACATTTTTTACATTGATAAACTACCGCACTAATCAACGTAGTAGGTTGATGACAACTTGCACAAGGCAATCCTTTGATAGTTTCAGTTATAGTAAATCCAGGTGTAGAACATTTTGGGCAGCAGCTATTAATTTTATTTAGTAAATCTTGAGTAGCTTTTTCTATATTTTTCATCCGTTGAGGATTATAAAGCGCTCTCATATCTGTTTCTATATGCAACTTGCCATTAGCTGAATTACTCAAAGCCAAATTGACAGACTCTCTCAATTTTTCTCCAGTAGTAATCCCTTTAATAATGTCCGAATTTATCTGATCGTTTTTTTCAAACCTAATTACTAATCCATGTTCAGGGAAACCAACCTTGAGCGCAAATTCTTCTGCTTCTTGTAGATTGTTGACAACCTGATGATTAAAATTAGTGTCTGTTGAAAATACCTCCCCAATAATTTCCAAATCATTCTCTTTATCTAAAAAAACAATAATTTCTCTGTTAGCATAAATATAAGGAAAACTCGGATGAGGTGCAAAACTACCTTCACTAGCTATCGCCAAAGTTTTTCCTGTAATTTCAATGGCTTTCTCAGCTTTTAATTTAGCCGCTGCAATTTGCGTTCCTGGGCGTTCTATATCTCTGGTAAAAGTACCAAACGCATCAGTATTAAAATCTTCGGGTACAATAACTTTAATTCCTAATGCTGGCTGTAAAATAGGAGCAATTACCTTTTCTTTATGGTGCATTGTTGCTAAGACAGCCATACGATTATTAAATAATTGCTTGGTCATCTTTATTTTTAACTCCTTTATCCTAAAAAGTAGGGTGGGAATTACCCACCACTTATCTTAATTTTGTCCTTGGGGAACTTGATTGACTTGACTTAGTTCAGCTATCAACTTTTCCTTATTGCGTCTGCGGATTTTGGCATACATCTGAATACTCGCAGCCATGAAAATCACTAAACCAAAAATTAACCAAGCAGTAAGATCTGTAGGCAAATTATTCTTGAATATAGCCAACATCACAATCACAACTAACAAAAGAGTTGGTGCTTCATTTAAAGCCCGTAAATGTTGACCACTCCACTTACATTCATCTGCTGCTAATTGCTTCATCAACCTACCGCAATAATGATGATAGCCTATTAAAACCGCAACAAACCCTAATTTAAAATGTAACCAGGGTTCTTTTAACAAATCTGGGTTAGTAGAGAGAATACCAATAGCCATTGCTATTGTCACAAACATCCCTGGAGTAGTAATGATGTCATAAAGACGCTTTTCCATAATTTGATACTGATTTTTCAGTATCGTTTTTGCTGGTTCTGGTTCCTGGTTGGCTTCAACGTGGTAGATAAACAACCTCACTAGGTAGAATAACCCCGCAAACCAAACCACAAAGCCAATAATGTGAAACGCTTTAAACCATGAATAAGCCATGAATCGTAACCCACCTTTCTGCAATTGTCCTAACTCTCATTATCAGGTTAGGGTACTTTGTGGCAAGGATACAGATAGGTTAATTTACATTTTGCAGCATAACTAGGGCGATTATAAATCACAGGACTTATACCGTTTAGCTTTAAGGTTGATACAAATGGACAGACACTCTTACGCACAGACGCACAAACGGGGCGATTCATTTGTAGCTTTAATTGAGTGAATTAATATTCTCACAAACAAGTAAGGTCAAAACTAACCACAGAGAACACCAAAGGACACAGGGAAATAAGAGTTTAAGGAGTTTTTAGCGTAAGTCCTAAATCATTTACTTCACCCTCAGTAGCATTGTAATGATATTTTTTATGGCTCAGACAACCATTGAAAAAAAATAACCATTGAAAAAAAATATTTGTATTTCATGCAAATAGAATTCTCTATCTTTTTGCATAACTACTAAATCTACTTTATGTACCTTATGACGGAAGAATTAAGCCAAGAGTTAAGCTAAATTATAAGGGCAAGTAAGTCACAGAGGAACATTCTAATGAGTTTAGAAGAACGAGCTAAAGCCACAGCTAAAAATATTGAAGGGAAAGCCCAAGAAGCCGTAGGAAATGTCACTGGCGATCCAAAAGATAAAGCAGAGGGTCAAGCTAAACAGGCAGAAAGTGAAGTAAAACACGCTGTTGAAGATGTGAAAGATAATGTTAAGAAAAACATTGATTAGATAAATAATCCAGTTCGTAGTTGCATTTGCACAGCAATTACGAACGAGAAAGCGTTGCGGTTAACAGATATTTAGCTAAATCACTAATTCCTTAATTTAGGAACTGTTAAATGTGCTTGAATTATGAGGAGATAAAATATGAATCGGCTTCAGCAGAGTCGTCAAATCTTGATCGGTTTCGTCTTAATTTTAGTGCTGACTATAACTACTGCTTGCGGCGGTGGCACAACGACAGCTGACCGCGTAACTGCCCCAACAGCAATTGGTAGAGATGTTACTTATGCTGAGTTACAGCGTGGTAATACTCCAGGAGGACAGAATTTTGGTAACTGGGTTATCCAAACTTCTCAAGGATTAGTTCAGGATGCATATGTTCGGGACAACAATAAGTTAGGTGTTGTGATTTCCCCTCAAGTTCGTCCTAGTGATGTCAAACCATTAGCAACATCTTTGGTTCAGGGTTTCCGGAAAAATTTCCCTAATCAAGACTTAAAAGTTTTAGTTTATGCTGCTGACAAAAAACTGATTTTAACTGCTGATTATGATCTTCAAACTAATCAAGTTAAATACAGTTAATTCTCATACAGGAGATTAATAAAATGACAAGTAGTGAACAATATAAACGCGAAATCATGAAAGATTTGGCTCAGGGAAATGTCGAATCTTTAGATAATATTTCCGCCGATACAGCAAACGAATATCAAACTTTTGATGATTTTGCTCAACGGACAACAACAGATCAACGTCGGCAGTTATTTGATCAATCTTTACATTCAGAACGCATTCCTCCTAGCCAAATGGAGCCAGAATTACAAAAGGCAATTTCTCAAATTAAACCTAATGAACGAGATGATGTAGCACGCGCCTTTTTCAAACAATTAAAAACCAGAGGGTTCGACGAAAAACGTTTAGAACAACAGTTGGCTCTCTCTACTCATAACTCTAACCGCATGACTGCTGATGATGTGAGTAAACTTGCATCCTTTGCTTATCACAATCACCCCGATATTTTCCGTGAGGTGTTAGCGGAGCAACCTGGTATTCTCAAGTTCTTCAGTAATCCTGTTGTGGCCGGAATTATAGGTATTGCAGCTGCTAAATGGTTGGGTAGTCGGAAGTAAGAATGTAGGTGGGGTGGGCTAAATTCTTCAAAAGCCCCCCCTTTCTCAAGGGGATTTAGGATAATCTCCCATTATGATTTTTAGCATTTAATTTTACCATTTAATTTTACTTTTAAACGCAGAGGTTCGCTGAGGTAAACGCAAAGTGACGCAGAGTTTTCATTGAAGTTTTCGCTATTTCAAAAATCAAATATTATTCCTATATACTTAAATATTTACACATTGGCGATATCGTCTCTATATCAATCTTTTTTCCTTCACCCTCAGTCATATTTTTAAACAGCACTGTAAACGCACCAGCCCCTAAACCATCTTGAGGAAACATTCGATAACAAGAAATATCAGTTAAATATGATTGATAAGCTGATAAATGACTAACTTTTACAGCTTGAAAATGGGGAAATCTTTCTAAAAACCATTCACATACTTGCTCGTTTTCTTCTGGTGAATAAGTACAAGTCATATAAGCTAAATAACCTTGGGGAGCTACAACTTGTGCTGAATTAGCAATAATGCGTTTTTGACGATTTGCACTTTTATTAATTGAAGTAGGATGAAAACATCCATCTGCTTTTTCACCTTTAGCTAGTAAAGATTGCCCTGTACAAGGAGCATCTACTATGACTAAATTACTTGATTCTGGACACATCTCTGCAAAAATACTAGAATCTCTGTGTACTACTCCACTAGATTTAATCTGACAGCGCTTCAAATTAGAAATTAGCATTCCTAAACGCTTACCAATCACCTCATTACTAATTAACAAATCAGGTTTTAATGCTTTCCAAGCAAAAACACTCTTACCCCCAGGTGCAGCACACATATCAAATACTAAAGGTACTGATTGATTAATAGTTAACAAACTAGAAGCAGAAAATACAGAAGAAAAATCTAAACAATAAAAATATCCTTGTTGATGTAAGGGATGTTGACCTGGCTTTTCTCCTAGATGTAAACGATCTACAAATTTTGGTTGCCAATCAACAGGTGTTTCTACCGAAAAAGGAGAGATTTCTGGCTGATCTTGACACCAAAGAATACAAGGTAAAAAACGTCGAGGATTAACTAAAGCATCTATAAACTTTGCTTCTTCTTCTGAATCTTTAAATAAACGACGTGCGACTTTAAGTAATAAATTTGAAGGCTTTTCCATATTTAAAATTTGGGTAATTTTAGCTAATTAGAACAGTATTGAAACTGTTACAGCAGAACAATGCAATCAAGGTATTTGGCTGCATACTGAAAATATAATGACCACCATTTAGATTGCGTTTGCGAAGCGCGTCCGGCGCGGCTTCTGGCCTTTGGCTAGAAGCTAACTGTGTTTTGACACTTGCTAAACTAACCCATTGCACCGGAGAGGTCATGATCTTAGATAATTTTCAGCGAAAACTACGCCAAGAAGCACAACTTTGGCGAGATGAAGGACTTATTAGTTCTTCCCAACACCAGCAATTAGCAGACCGCTATCAATTTAACAAGATAGAAGCGGAGGCACGCGAAAGTTCTGGGTTAGTAGCCATTGCTGTCGGTGGCTTACTTTTAGCCTTAGGTGTAATTATCTTTGTAGCAACAAATTGGCAAACATGGTCAAGAGAAGTCAAATTTATCTTGTTAATGAGTTTGTTTTTGTCTACTGCTATCACCGGTTTTTTCACCTGGAGACAACCTGCACTTGCTTTAGCTGAAGGTAAAAAGCCACAACGCAGCAAACGCTTACTAGGAGAAGCTTTACTAATTCTCAGCAGCCTGATTTTAGGGGCAACTTTAATGCTGATGGCGCAAATATTCAATATTAGCGGTTCAGCTTCTGAGTTGTTTTTGGCTTGGGGATTTGGTGTTTTAGTCATGGCTTATAGTCTATCCCTAAATTCCTTGGGGATTTTGTCGATTATCTTGGTGCAAATCGGCTATTGGATAGGATTGGGAGAGTTTTTATCTTCTCCAAATGAGTTAACTTGGGCGCGGTTAGCAGTGCGGCATATGCCTTTGTTATCATGGCTGCTGTTTGTGCCTTTAGCTTATGTTTGCCGTTCGCGGTGGATTTTTGGACTAGGAGTAGTAGCCTTTACTTTTTCCTTGCAATATAACCTCAACCCATTACCTCTGTTAACTTTTTCTGATGTAGTTCCTTGGGTAGCATCTTTTGCTTTAGCACTCCCACCTGCATTACTTTGGAGTTATGATGATTTGCTATTCCCAATCATCAATTACAGATTGTTTCAACCTCTAGCCCGTAATTTAGGGTTGATATGTTTTGGGGTAGTCTTTTATCTGTTGTCTTTCCGTTGGCAGTGGCAAACACCAATTGATGGTAATTCTTTCTTGAATGGATTTCAATCTTTGCCCATAATTGATTTGGGGATTCTCAGCGGTTTGGCTGTATTGCAATGGTTGTTTCTGTTGCGTCATCGAAACAGCCCACCTCGAAGGGAAGTATTTTTTACGTTCATTGTCATTAGTACCTTTCTGGGTTTCATTGTCATCGTCCCTTTTTGGCATCAAGCGATTGGCCGGATTACTGAACTGGGTATTTTTATCTTCAATGTCCTTTTAGCAACTTTAGCTTGGGGGTTAATTCAAGAAGGATTGAAGTTAAGTAAAAGACGCTCTTTTTGGTGTGGGATGTTACTGTTTATCTTGCAAATTATCAGCCGGGTGTTGGAGTACGATACAGATGTACTTTTCAGGTCACTTGTCTTTATCTCCTGTGGCTATTCTCTCATAGCTGCTGGCCAGTGGTTTGAACGTCGCTTATCTCCTGCATTTAATTCTGGTAATAAGAAGCAATAGCGATTGACAGAACACAATATTTATTACTAAATCTCTGCGTTTAAATTCCTATTAGTCATGAGTCATTGGTTATTAACAACTGAATATAGCAGGAGTCAGGAGTCAGGAGTAAAACCCTCTTGTAGTGAGAGTTTCATTATCAATTGATCTCCTAACCACCCTGTCCACGGCTATAAATGACAAATGACAAGTAAACAATTATCAATTAATTTTCATGAAAAGTAACTCACCTGAACCGAATAAAACCTTAACTCCAGAGATGGAATTTTCCGAAAAGTTGACTTTTCGGGATTATCTAATTGCTACTGAACAGAAAGCAAATAAACCTCTACCTATTTGGCGGTTAGTAGCCCCATTAATGGTACAACTTGGCTTAATTTTGGCAGTTCCCACCCAAGCAATGTACACAGACATGACTGGGAAGTCAGTAATTTTGCAAACTGTACCTGTTAATACTAATAATGTGCTACAGGGATCTTCTTTGACCCTTGATTATAATATTTCCCGGAGCGAAACTCTGAGAAGACTACCGGGCTGGAGAGATTGGGTTAGGAGAAATTCCGTGAGAAACAGACAAATAGCTCAGGGAAGTACTTTATACTTGATTTTGCAAGAACAACAATCTTCTGAACGTGGTGTTCCCAGGGCTTGGAGACCAATGCGAGTTAGTAGTAGTCTACCTATGTACCTCCCCAATAATCAGGTAGCTTTAAAGGGAAATTATCAAGATGGGTTGATTAACTACGGCTTGGAAAACTATTACATCCAAGATGAACAACGGCAGCAAATTAACAATGATATCTTGCAAGCACAGGAAAACACAGATGGACAGAGACCAGCAATAGCGGTACAAGTGAAAGTAGATCCTCAAGGTAATGCTATCCCGACGAGTATGTGGATTGGTGATCCTTCAAATCAGGGCAGCTATCGCAATTATCGCTTTTAACAGTGAACAGTTATCAGGAAATAGATACCCGACTTCTTTGAGAAGTCGGGTATCTGAATATTAGTCTTGGTGATGTAAATTCCAAGCTGCACCAAAAGCAGCCCCAGCCCCAGCTAATAATCCTGTACTCATACCTTGAATAGTTTTTTCTACTATGTTTTGGGTCAGACATTCGCTGGTTACTGTATCAGCACGCCAACACATTTTGCTTTCTGCCCACGCAGAGGTTCCGCCTAAAATAACACCAGATATACTACAGGAAACAACAAGGAGTAACAGGCGCTTACTTTTTCTATCCATAGATGGATGCGTAAAATACATCAATGAGGTTCTGTTCACAACTACTTTACACTCTTTTAGTAATTTATGAATAGAGAATAGGGATTGGAGGCAGAAGTTTTTGAATTTCAAATTTTGAATTGGTATAATTTATTAGCTAAACTCGAAGGCATATATGGTTAGTACAGTCACTAAACCAAGCAATATTCCCCCAGAAACTACCCTAGCGGAACAGCGAGTAGTTTTTCATAATATCAGTTGGTCAGCTTACGAGCAGATTTTAGCAGCATTAGGTGAAAGTCGCTCATCTCGACTGATTTATGACCAAGGTACTTTAGAAATTACGATGCCTTTAGAAGAACATGAAGTTGCTACCAGATTGATAGAACTATTAATCCGCATTTTGGTAGTGGAAATTGGTTTGAAAATTAAAACAATGGGTTCAACTACTTTAAATCGTTCTGATTTAGAAAGAAGCGCCGAACCGGATAACTGTTATTACATCCAAAATCAATCTAAAGTCGCTGGAAGAAAGGTTGACTTAAACGAAGATCCGCCACCGGATTTAATTGTAGAAGTTGATATTACCCATACTGACATCAATAAACTTGATTTGTATGCCAGCATGGGTGTACCGGAATTTTGGCGTTATAACGGTCAAATTCTGAAAATTTATCAACTTCAGAATCATCAATATATTGAAGTAGAAAATAGTCCGACATTTGTTTGGAATCTCAAAGAACGTCTTTATCAATTTCTAAAAGATTGCCAAATAGATGAAGTGAAAGCTGAGAAATCTTTCCGTGCTTGGGTGCAACAGCAAGTTCAATGTCAGAATCAGGATATCCAGGATTAAAGGATGTACAGGATGAAGAAATACAAAATATATAATTGCTTATTTAATCCTGCTAATCTTCAAATCCTGTACATCCTGATTCTGACTACTTGATATCCCAATCAGATTAGTCAATCTTCAAATTAAAAGGTAAGCGAGCATAAATTCCTTGGGGGTCGTTCATTTTGTTTAAAATTGAAATTTCTTGTTGCAATTTCTCAAATTCGGCAAGGAGGGGATTAACAGGTTTGATTTGAGTTTTGTCAATCCCTAATTCTGCTTGTGCTTCTTGCAGTTTTCGCCCAAAGAAACGTTCTTCAAAACTAGTAACTTGTGGATACTCTTGCAATTCCCAATTATTACCTAATTTGGCTGCTTTGGCAGCATATGCAATTGCTACATTTAGTCCGCCAATTTCATCGACTAAACCAATTTGCTTGGCTGCTGCACCTGACCAAACTCGCCCTTGGGCAATTTCTGCTACCTTTTGTTGGGGTAGTTTTCGACCTTGAGCAACTTTACTTAAAAACATATTGTAAATACGGTTAACGCTGCGTTGGTAAAGCGCCAATTCTTGGGGGGATTTGGGACGAGAAACAGTTTGGTTATCGGCATATTGGGCTGTTTTTACTGTATCCCAAGTAATACCGTTGTTATTTCCTAACTTTTGACCATTGAACAGCACGCCAAACACGCCTATAGAGCCTGTGATGGTGTTCGGTTCTGCAAAAATGCGGTTTGAATCGCTGGCAATCCAATAACCACCAGAGGCGGCGACATCGCCCATTGAGACGACAACTGGTTTGACTTGTCGAGTTAATTTTATTTCTCGTTGGATGACTTCAGATGCGGAGGCGCTACCACCAGGGCTGTTAATTCTTAAAACAACAGATTTCACATCTTGATCTTGGCGAATTTTGTTGAAGATTTTGGCAAAGCGATCGCCTCCTACTTCTCCATCTTCTCCTTTACCATCGACAATTTCGCCTTCAGCATAGACAATGGCAATTTTGTTGTCTGATGTGCGTTCTGCACCGATTGATTTATCCCTAACTTCGGCGTAATCACTAATGTCGATTTGCCGGAAGCTTTTATCATTTTTATCGCTGGTAGTTAACTTTTTCAAGTCAGTTACTACTTCATCTATGTAAGCCACCTGATCTACCAAACCACTGGCTTTAGCGGATGAGGCTTCTAGGATAGCTTGATTATCTGCGATCGCTTGCAACTTCTCTGGTTTAATTTTCCGGCTTGTCCCGACAGATGTCCGCCATTCTCCCCACAAGTCATCTAATAATTTCTGGGTTTGTTGGCGATTTTCTGGACTCAGTTTATCTAGTAAAAACGGTTCTACTGCTCCTTTAAATTTCCCTACTCGCACGACTTGAACACCAACACCATATTTCTGCAATGCTCCCGTCAAAAACATCGGTTGTGAACTCAAACCGTTGATTTCCATTAGTCCTACGGGATTGAGGACGATATTATTAGCTACTGAACTGAGATAATATTCCCGTTCACTCCAGTCTGAGCCGTATGCAACAATTTTTTTACCAGAACCACGAAACTTATCTAGTGCTTGACGGATTTCTTTGAGGGAAGCATAGCCGAGTCCACTGGCTGCGGGTGACTTGGTAGCATCTATATAAATACCGACAATCCGTGGATCACGCTGTGCTTTTTCTAGGGTTTCTATAACTTTGCGGAGTGTAATGCTATCTTCATTTGTACCTGTTAGGGTTCTTTGTAGAAATTTACTGGAACTCGGTTCGCTATCTGTGATTTTCATGGATAAGTCAAAAACCAGCACGGACTTATCTTTGACTTGTGGCCCCGCATCTTTGGAAGTAGTAGCCACGATAATCAGGAACAATAAGCCTAAAGTACCGATACCAGAGAAAAGAGTCAGTCCCAGTAAGCTACCAATTAAACTAGCAAAAGTTTGTTTGAGGAAATTATTCATTTAGTTATTAGTTATTAGTCATTAGTTATTGGTCATAGCAGGGAACAGGGAATAGGGAACTCTTAACAGGGTTAAAAGTTTTTCTGTGTCTGAGTTTTATTATCACTGTATGTCCTAACTTACCTAAGTAGCTGGGCGCAATTAAATATAAAACCTCGCTTCCATTCCTCTCCCCTACAAGGGGAGAGGCTTTGACTCCCACTTCCCTGGTAGGGAAGGGGGCTGGGGGGTTAGGTCTATATTATATTTTTTAACGCCCACCTGACTTGAAAATAAGACCCCACCCCTAACCCCTCCCCGCAAGCGATGAGGGGAATAAGAAGTTTTTCATGTGTTCTGGTGTACGCAGTTCATGATGGCTACTTAGCAACGGTTATGTCTACAAGGGGAGAGGCTTTGACT
>NZ_LZQD01000002.1:215464-218463 GCF_001858025.1 Trichormus sp. NMC-1
CACCTGACTTGAAAATAAGACCCCACCCCTAACCCCTCCCCGCAAGCGATGAGGGGAATAAGAAGTTTTTCATGTGTTCTGGTGTACGCAGTTCATGATGGCTACTTAGCAACGGTTATGTTAGTCATTAGTAAAAAAACCAATGACTAAGGAAAGACAAGTTGTTTTCTTTATTGTATGCTTTGTAAACTGTCCGATTGCTTTAAGTGATACAAAGTTCTGTTACCAGTGCAGAATAATACGGTGGTGATTTCAGCAATTAATACCTCTGCTAACTCTTGCAGTGCAGTTTCTGATACATCTGCTGCTTGCAGGAAGGGCATTGCTAAACCGGCGATATCTGCTCCTAGTGCGATCGCTTTGGCGACATCTAAGCCATGACGTAACCCTCCAGAAGCAATTAAAGGTATTTGGGGAAACTGAGCGCGAATGCTGGTAATACATTCTGCTGTTGGTAATCCCCAATCAGCAAAAGTTTTGCCTAAGCGACGCTGTAATGCCGTTTCTGCCCGTTCGCTTTCCACCAACGCCCAAGATGTACCACCTGCACCAGCCACATCAATTGCTTGTACTCCTACAGATATCAGTTTTTCTGCCATTACAGCGGAAATGCCATTACCTACTTCTTTAGCAATTACAGGTACTGGTAACTTACTGCATAAGTTAGATATTTTGTCAAATAATCCCCGGAAGTTTGTATCACCTCTGGGTTGAATGAATTCTTGCAAAGGGTTGATGTGTAAAATCAAAGCATCAGCTTCTAAAATATCAATAATTTGCAGACATTCATCAACACCATACTCATAATTAAGCTGAACTGCGCCCAAATTGGCAAATAAAAGCACATCGGGAGCATATTTGCGAATAGCGAATGTGTCAGCAACTTGGGGTTTTTCCACCGCTACACGCTGGGAACCCACACCCATTGCTAGTTTATATTGTTGGGCGATTTCTGCCAAACGACGGTTAATGATTCCTGCTCGTTCTGTTCCTCCTGTCATGGAAGAGATTAACAACGGTGCATTCAGGCTTTTTCCTAAAAAATGGGTGGTGATATCGATGTCATTGCGATCGCATTCCGGTAAGCAACAATGGGTAAAGCGATAGCGTTCTAATCCAGTGGTGACTTGCTGACATTGTACATCTTCTTCCAGGCAGATGCGGATGTGATCTGCTTTGCGATTTTGGGTTTGTGCTGGGGTGCTGATAGGAGGGTTCACAGGTAATGATTCCAAGCTTTTACCTTCATTATTGTTACAGTCCCTAGAAAATTTGCACGCTCGAATTAGGATTGCTATGCGAGATGGCGTTACGTTTAACCCATATTAAATTTATTACCACCATTTTTCAATTAAACAGTCTTCATCTTCATAGCAAAGTGATTCATCATCATTTAGACAATATGCTTCAACAAAACTTCATGATTAAAACCAGTAGGAATACTATAGACTTAATTATACTGAATAAAAGAAAATAATAAGTAAACTGCTCAATATCTACAGGGTATAAATTGCAATGGATGAACTAATACTACAAGGCAATCAGGATATCTCTAATCCTGTGTCTGGACTGGAACACAACGGTTTTTTGGATATTCTCACTCCTCTTCAGACAACTCGTGGTAATACAGAAAGTCTTCGTCTGTGGCGATTATCGACGATTGAGGCAGAACAATACTGGTTTAATACTGTTCCTGAGAGGCGATCATATAGTAACATTTTTGGCTGGCAGCCTTCCAGTAATAACAGTGTTGTCGGTCAATTATTAACAGTTCAACAAGCTACTCTATCTACAGTTACCATTAGTGCTAGTGATGCAAATGCGGCTGAAACTCTTACTGGACAAACCGCAAATCCTGGGAAGTTTACCCTCACGCGCACGGGAAATATCGCTTCATCTCTAAAAGTCAATTACACAATTTCCGGTACAGCAACGAATGGGACAGATTACCAAACATTAACTAATAGTATTACTTTTGCAGCAGGTTTATCCACAGCGATAATTAATGTCACTCCTAGTGATGATACTGTATTTGAAGGTAATGAAACAGTTATCCTCAATTTGGCTACTAGTGCAAATTATACTTTAGGAACTGCAAAAACTGCTACTGTTAATATTGCTGATAACGACAAACCGACAATTACTCTCAGTGCGACAGATGCAAGTGCAGCAGAAACATTAATTGGACAAACTGCAAATCCTGGTAGGTTTACTCTGACACGCACAGGAAATAAAACTGCACCTTTGACTGTTAGTTATTCGGTTGCGGGTACGGCAACAAATGGGACAGATTATAATACTTTAACTAAAACAGTAACTTTTGCGGCTGGTTCAGCTACAGCATTAATTAATGTCAATGTCAAAGATGATGCTGTCTATGAGGGAAATGAGACAGCAATTGTTACATTAGCAAGCGGTACAAGTTACATTCTAGGAACTGCGAAAACAGCGACTGTAACTATTGTTGATAATGATAAACCAACAATTACTATTAGTGCGACAGATGCAAATGCAGCAGAAACATTAATTGGACAAACTGCAAATCCTGGTAGGTTTACGCTGACACGTACAGGGAATAAAACTGCACCTTTGACAGTTAGTTATTCGGTTGCGGGTACGGCAACAAATGGGACAGATTATAATACTTTAACTAAAACAGTAACTTTTGCGGCTGGGGGCTGCTACGGCATTAATTAATGTCAATGTCAAAGATGATGCTGTTTATGAGGGAAATGAGACTGTTATTGTTACATTAGCAAATGGTACAAGTTATATTCTAGGAACTGCGAAAGCTGCTACTGTTAATTTGGTTGATAATGATTCGTCAACTAATGTTAAGCCGACAATTACTATTAGTGCGACAGATGCAAGTGCAGGGGAAACATTAACGGGACAAACTGTAAATCCTGGTAGGTTTATGCTGACGCGCACAGGGAATAAAACTGCACCTTTGACAGTTAGTTATTCGGTTGCGGGTACGGCAACAAATGGGACAGATT
>NZ_LZQD01000002.1:218556-375318 GCF_001858025.1 Trichormus sp. NMC-1
AGCAATTGTTACATTAGCAAGCGGTACAAGTTATATTCTAGGAACTGCGAAAACTGCTACTGTAACTATTGTTGATAATGATTCGCCAACTAATGTTAAGCCGACAATTACTATTAGTGCGACAGATGCAAGTGCAGGGGAAACATTAACTGGACAAACTGTAAATCCTGGTAGGTTTATGCTGACGCGCACAGGGAATAAAACTGCACCTTTGACAGTTAGTTATTCGGTTGCGGGTACGGCAACAAATGGGACAGATTATAATACTTTAACTAAGAGTGTGACTTTTGCAGCGGGTTCAGCTACAGCATTAATTAATGTTAATGTCAAAGATGATGCTGTATATGAGGGGAATGAAACAGCAATTGTTACATTAGCAAGCGGTACAAGTTATATTCTAGGAACTGCGAAAACTGCTACTGTAACTATTGTTGATAATGATTCGCCAACTAATGTTAAGCCGACAATTACTATTAGTGCGACAGATGCAAGTGCAGGGGAAACATTAACTGGACAAACTGCAAATCCTGGTAGGTTTACGCTGACGCGTACAGGAAGTACAGCTTCGTCTCTAACGATTAATTATACTGTTGCGGGTACTGCAACTAATGGGGTTGATTACAATGCGTTGAGTGGAACGGCTACATTTTCTGCTGCTTCTTCCACTGCAATTATTAATCTGACTCCCATTAATGATTCATTAGTTGAAGGTGATGAAACAGTGGTAGTTAACCTTAGCAGTAATACAAACTATAATCTGGGAACAGTGAAAACTGCTACTGTAAAGATAGTTGATAATGATTCATCAACTATCACGGTGACAAGTCCTAATGGTGGGGAATCTTTACCAGGGGGACAAATTAATATTACATGGACTGATAATATTAGTGAGAATGTTAACATTGACCTGTATAGAGGTAATACTTGGATAAAAACTTGGATGGCTAATACTCCAAGTGATGGTAGTCAATTGTTATATACACCTATTGAACTAGAGACTATCTCTGATTACCGGGTTAAGATTACAAGCGTTGCGAATAGTAATATTTATGACTGGAGTGATGGCTATTTCAGTATAGTTGTTCCTTCTTATCTCTATGTGACAAGTCCTAATGGTGGAGAAAGTTTCCAAGCTGGTAGTAGCTACAACATTAATTGGAATGACAATATTTCAGAAAATGTGAAGATAGATTTGTACAAAGCTGGTAGTTTATACAGCACTTTGTTCAGTTCTACAGCAAGTGATGGTAGTGAAACGTGGTCTGTACCTAGCAATTTAGCCAGTGGTTCTGATTATCAAATTAAGATTAGCAGTGTTAGCAATGGTAATGTTTACGATTGGGGAAATAATTACTTTACAGTTTCACCTGCTCCTTATGATAGCGCGGGGAATGATCTTACTCAAGCTTTAAGTTTTGGCAATCTTACATATACACAATACAAAACTGACTTTGTTGGTGATGGTGATTCTAATGACTTCTACAGTTTCAATGTTAATACACCTAGTAACTTTAATTTGATACTCAATGGCTTAAGTAATGATGCTGATGTACAACTAATTCAAGATCGCAATGGTAATGGTCAGGTAGATGAACGTGAGATTTTGAGTCTTTCAACTCAGGGTGGAACTAATCAAGACTCGATTAGTCGATATTTGGGAATAGGAAAATACTTTGTTAGAGTTTATTCCTATAGTGGCAATACTTATTATAATTTGAGCCTGTCTGCTACATCTTTGGGTAATGCTAATTACATAGATCCATCATCTGTTCAGTCATATTTTGGAACAAATGTAATTCGTTCTTTCTTTAATAGCTTTGGAGTTTCTACTTATCAGAGTCAGTATGGGAATTTATTGATGTATGGTTCTATTGCTGATTATTACAACAATAATAATTTCAATAACCCTGATTCTAAAAATGGTTTATTTCGTAACTATTCTGGCTTAGGTTTACCAACATCATCTATTTATACGCAGGCTGATGGTAGTCAGGTGATGGAGTTTGAAGGAGGAACACTAACAAATCGAGATGGTGTAGTGACACCTTATTACTACCAGAAAAATGGAGATAGATTTGATTTGGTGGGTATGGGTGCGCCTGATGGGGCAGAATTGCTGTGGAAGAATGATTATGCTTACTGGAATCCTGGAAGTGTAGGGCAGCCAATTAGTCCTGTTCGCCGCATTAATGGAGGATGGGTGCAAGAGTTTACAGGTAGTCCTAGAGGGGATGGAGATAGCATTTTCTTACTAAAAGATAACCAAATTGTTCAAGGCGGATTTGATGGGAATAATATTCCCAAGGGTGGTCCCTATCGTGTACAAGGATATTTCTTAAATATTTATCGCTCTGTAGGCGGTTATGAGGATATATGGGGAATAGGCTTCCCAACTATGTCTCAAGAACGGGCTAATTATAACGGCTATAAACTTTATCAGCAGTTTGAATATGGTTTTATTGCTCAAACTCAAGATGATCGGATTGTAGTTCAAAAAAATGGACGGACAATCTGGACAAATGCCAATATTGAGATTAATCAAACGATTAATGGTAGTTTGAGCAGTACAGATGTAGTAGATGGACTCCGACCTGGTTACTTTACTGATGATTACCGTCTAACAGGTGTTACTTCAGGGCAGAAAGTTCGAGTTAGTTTAACTTCTTATGGATTTACTCCACAGTTGCAGTTGTTGAATGCTTCTACTGGGGAATTGATGGCTCAGTCTTACATTATTAATAATGGGAATAATACGGTGCTAGAATTTACAATGCCAAGTGGTTGGAACTACATGGTTCGGACTACTAGCTATTATTCTGGTCAGACTGGAAGCTACTCTCTGAATGTTGTACCTGTTACTAACACAAATCCAGGGATTTTTAACATTGGGACTCTCAGCGGTAGCTCGAATTACAGTGGATATCTGGATGGTAATAGTCCTATTGACTATAAGTTCTATTTGGGTAGTAACAGTGACTTCAGTTTAAGGCTAGATGACCTGAGCAATGATGCAAATGTTACGTTGCTCAAGAATCAAGGTAGCTCTGGTGGTTACACTAATTACACTTTATTGGAACAGTCGAATAAATCAGGGACAAGTGCTGAGACAATTACTACTAATTTGGAAGCAGGCTATTACACAGTTCGGATTGGTGGGGCAAATACGAATTACAATTTGAGTTTGTTCTCAAGAGTTGCAGGACAACAAACTAATCTTAGTTATTCAGAGTTTCTCGGTACTGTGATGAATATGTCCGTCGCTCTCAATATTCGCTCTGGTCCTGGTACTGGCTATAACGATATTGGAGATTTGCAATCAGGAACTCAGCTTATTTTTGATGGCTGGACGAATGGTAGTCTTTACAAAGATATTACAGGTCAACAACAGGATCAATGGTTCAGAATTAAAGGTACAAATAATTGGGTTGCTGGTGCTTATATTATAGGTAATCCAACACAAGACACTCCATACATTGATGCTTCATCCAGTTCCCCAACTAATCCTGAAAACCTAAGTGGTGCTACTAATGTTGATGGGACTCTTTATTACAATGGTCAAACAGTTTATAATTATGGTTCTACTCTAATACGAACAGGGGCAACAGATATCAGGGCTGGTGTTGAATCTACTTATGCTGATCCACGAACCTACAAAGGTTCAGTGTGGACTATCATTCAACCAGAAAGGGGCAACGAAGGTAAGGATCACTTGGTCACTATTACTTGGGGGAGTCGCCAATGGGAAGGTACTATCAAGCTAACCAAAGGTGGTGTTGCTATTCATTATGAAGACGATTCTTCAGATCCTAATAATTATGCAACGAGGACTGTGACAGTTAGAGCAATTCCTAATGATTTGAACGCTGCTCAAGTGATCACAAAAGAGACAAAGATAATTAATGAGTATGGAGAGAAGCCTTTTATAGATAGTCCTATGTTCTATCTTGATATTCGTCGTAATGATCAAAGGTGGCGTGACAATACAGGAGTGCCGGCTTTCTATACATTATTCAGAGATGAAGATGTTGATGGCCGCAAGAATGTTGAAAACGTAGATAAACTTGATGCTTCTGGAGATAATCCTAGCGAACTCAAGAATAACCAGAAGATCAAAGAATTGGCTGAATATTTGGGTGGCAAAGCTGCGGCTAACAAAACTTGGGAGAAAGATAGCCCATTGGGAGGAGGTTATCTTGATAAATATCATCCGCTTGATGGTCTATTTCATACTGGATTTGATATCTCTTTCACCGGAAAAACTGAAGTTAAAGCTTTAGTTGCAGGAACGGTTATTGACGCTCCTGGTAAAGGTGTTGGTGCTGTTGCAATTCACAATGAGGTAATGAAAAAAACTTTTGTTTATCTTCACATGAGCAATATAACAGTTCAAAAAGGAACTCAGATTGTTGCTGGTCAAACTATAGGTATAGTGTCTGATGTAGGATCGCCAGGTAGTGTTCATTTACACTTTGAAGTTCAAGATGATGCTGAATTAGAGGCTCTAGTAAAATCTCAACCTAAAACAGATATACCTCAATCATACAAAGATAGTCAGGGTAATACCTTCTATGCTTTTTCTACTAGTATTTATCGCAATACAAAGTCTCATGTTTCGGCACGGATGGATAATCCTTTAAATGCTTTTATTGAAGCAAAAGCACTAGGACTTATTCTAGACCAACCACCAGCATAATGTTTATTTTCTTTTTCTGGTGTAGGGAGTGCGATCTCCTCTGTTTGGGGAAGTGGGAATGCGATCGCTGTCAGGGAATGCGGGATGTGGGGAGGTGCGATCGCTTGTTAGGTAGATATGGGGAGAGCAATTTTTAGGGATGTGGGGAGGTGCGATCGCTTTTTGTGGATGTGGGAGCGATCGCTGTTTTGGGGATGATGGGATGCGATCGCTTTTAGAGGATGATGGGATGCGATCGCTTATTTGCTATTATCTTGAAACTAAACTGCAAATACCAAGTCAACTAATTTCTGATAAAAATTATTACAATGAGAATTATTGCTAGAAGTACCCTAAGAGAATATTGGCAAAAACATCCTGATACAGAACAGCCTTTAAAAGCATGGTTTGATGATGCTTCTCGTGGAAATTGGCAAAGTCCATCAGAGATTAAAGAAGTTTATGCTAATGCCAGTATTGTTGCCAATAATCGTGTAGTTTTTAATATTAAAGGTAATAATTATCGTTTAATTGTTCACATCCGTTATGAAATTGGTATTATTTTTATTCGCTTTATTGGTACTCATCAAGAATATGACAAGATAGATGCTACAATCATTTAAGGAGGTTTAATATTATGAATTTGAAACCGATTAAAACTGCAACAGATTATCAACAAGCTTTAAGAGAAATTGAACAAATATTCGATGCTGAACCTAATACACCAGAATATGAAAAATTAGATATTTTAGCGACTTTAGTAGAAGTTTATGAACAACAAAATTATCCTATTGATCCTCCATCTCCCATAGCAGCAATTTTATATTATTTAGAAAGTCGTAATCAAGGGGTTGACTCTTTTATTGAAAATTTAAAACGTTATGGAGTTAGTGAAGAAATAATTAATACTGCTTTAAATGAAATGACTCACGGATGATGAGAGAGCGATAGCGCACGCGCTGTTTCTTGGATGCCTGGAGGGCTTTTGTCAGTTCGCTATTTTGGGGATGATGGGATGCGATGCTTTTTCATTGTGACAATTGCTAGGAATAATTATCTGCTAGTAACTAAATAATTAACCAACCAATTCAATCTCACCTACGTCATTGATAAATACAGATGAACCCATTGATAAAAATAAAATCATTTCACTAATTTTTTCCATTAGAGGTACTAAATCATCAGGACGAGTGCTACGAGAGTTTAAAATAATAACTTTCAAAGTTTTATCAGTTAAATTTTGCTGATAAGGAAGATTTTTATCGGCTGTAATAAACACATCAAAAGGATGTTTTTTAGCTAAATCAAGAATTTGGTGATCTTTAAAACTACACCATCCCATTAACGTTATAAATAATATAACCTTTATTTAAAAAAGGTTGTTTGAGTTTTTTACTCAAAAGATTTTCATCTAGTAATATAATCATTAAGCGCAACGTTCCTGAGCAATTATCAATTTTGCTGCATTTTCCAAGACTTTCATAGTTTGAGCCTCTAAATAGGGAAAATCATTAATAAACTCAGCTAATCCACCCTCACCTTCGAGATAGTCAAAAAATGTTTGTAAAGGAACACGAGTTCCCACAAACACTGGAACTCCACTCATAATTTCAGGATCGGAGTGAATAATTCCTTGAGTTTCTAATAAGTTGTTTAGCGTCATGTTTTCTTTAAGATATAACTTGATATTTTTATTATATAGGACTAATATTTGATTTTTGAAATTTTACGTATTGTTCCGCAGGAAAGCTGACCAAATATATCGCTTGTCTAGTTGACTACAAAATCCACAAAAACTAAACGTGGATTAAACAAAGTCAAAAACTTGATTAATCCACGGTTGCTGACTATCTACTACTCAGTTAATAATTACCTGCCCAAATACCGACTCGCTAACTTAAGAGCATCAGCAATGTCAACATCACCATCACCGTCAGCATCCAGGAATTTATTCAGCATTGGATTTCCGCCAGATTGCAAGAAATTCAAAACTAAAGGTACTAATGTAGGTAATAATTGTTGAATCATTCCCGCATCTAAGCCTGTGCGCTGGGCTGCAACATCTGCCACTTGTTGTTGAATGGCTGGAGAAAATAGTGTATCGACAGCTTGGGAATCTGGAGAAGTACCTGCAAATTGATTCACCAAATCTTGTACAGCTTCTGTTCCCTCTGTAGCTTGCTTATCTTGCAAAGATGAATGTACCTGTTTTCCGACTACTGATAAAACTGATTGAATGGTGGAGGTATCAGCACCAGTGTTATTGCTTATCTGTTGAACAGTATTAACAATACTTAGCAGTGAACCTAAACCGCCTTGTTGATTAGAACTACTGACTGCACCGAGAATTTGATCAAAAAGTCCCATTCAGTTTTTTCTCCCTTTTTTCTGATTTTAGTAGTTCACCCTGGCAAATTTTCCTCAATCCAGCAAATTTGGCTTTTTTATCTTCTGGAGAAAAACACTTAACTGATTAAACCGATTAAGATCAGAAGCATCTAGCTTCTTAATATCTACTTATCCTTGCTATTCATGCCTCTGTCGCGCATAGTCACACTTATTGCTGGTTTGATTATCATTTTGGGGTTAGCCGTGTGGCTGATTGATTCACTGTCACGGCTTTACTGGCAAATATCCTATTCTCCCCTGTTAGGTAATCTACTGCTGTTGCTGTTGATTGTACTCCTGGGAGGATTGGTTGCGGCTTTTGTCTATTATGTGCTGATGCTGCAATCTGGTGAGCAAAAATCCCGCTATAACCGCAGACGAGTTACTCCGGCTCAAATTCCGGCGGCTAAATCGGATGCAGCTTCTACCACTCTCCAAGCAGTGCGCCAACAGGTAGCCCAAATTCAAGATGAAGTTACCCGCCAAGCTTTACTAAGTCGCACTAAGGAAATTGAAGCGAATTTAGCTAGGGGAGAAATTCAAGTAGTGGTATTTGGGACAGGGAGTGCTGGCAAAACTTCCCTAGTTAATGCCATTATGGGACGGATAGTCGGTCAAGTAGATGCACCGATGGGGACAACCCAGGTAGGGGAAACCTATTGTTTGCGCCTAAAGGGATTAGAACGCAAAATTTTAATTACGGATACGCCAGGAATTTTAGAAGCGGGAGTAGCCGGAACAGAACGGGAACAATTAGCGAGGGCGTTGGCGACGGAAGCAGATTTACTGTTATTTGTGGTAGATAATGATTTAAGGCGTTCTGAATATGAGCCGTTAAAGGGTTTGGCGGAAATTGGTAAGCGATCGCTCTTAGTTCTCAACAAAACTGATTTATATACAGATGACGACAAGGAAACTATCCTCGCTCGATTGCGTCAACGGGTACTAGGATTTATCGCTCCTAATGATGTTGTGGCGATCGCAGCTAATCCCCAAACTGCACAATTAGAAACCGGCGAAACCTTCCAACCAGAACCTGATATTATCCCTCTTTTGCGACGTATGGCCTCTGTCCTACGGGCTGAAGGTGAAGATTTAGTTGCAGATAATATTCTTTTGCAATCTCTGCGGTTGGGAGAAGAAGCCCGAAAATTGATTGATTCTCAACGTCGTCGTCAAGCTGATAAAATTGTCGAGCGTTTTCAGTGGATTGGGGCTGGTGTGGTATCTGTCACCCCTTTACCAATGGTAGATTTACTCGCCACCGCCGCAGTTAATGCCCAAATGGTAGTAGAAATTGGTAGAGTGTACGGTTGTGAATTGAACATGGAACGGGGAGGAGAATTAGCCCTGTCTTTAGGTAAAACCATTGCAGGTTTAGGAATTGTCAAAGGCGCAATAGAATTACTCTCAACTGCACTACAATTTCATGTTGCCACTTTTCTGATTGGTAGAGCTATCCAAGGCGTGACAGCAGCTTATTTAACGCGCATTGCGGGAAAAAGCTTTATTGAATATTTTCGCCATGATCAAGATTGGGGTGATGGGGGAATGACAGAAGTAGTACAGCAGCAGTTTCAGATTAATCGCCGAGATGAGTTTATCAAAGTATTTATCCAAGAAGCGATCGCTAAAGTAGTCAAACCTCTCACAGACACCTTTGAGGATAAACAAGAAAACGGCAAAGATTCTCATTGAATTTAGAGCATCGATTCAATAATGCTAGGCAATCTGTTTTTCTGTTAATTAACCCATCACCCCATCACCCCATTCCCTCGTATGTGTGTATTATCAAATTTATGACTTCAAGTAAAAATCCGTAAGTAATTAATTTATCGTTTTATAAATTTATCAATTTAAGATGTAGTTGATTTCACTAATACTTAAATATCTCCTCAACATAGAGAGAGGCTGAAAAAGCCGCGAATTACTCTGTTAATGAGAATAACTAAAAGAAGACGGCAGTTGAGAGGAAGAGGTTTCTCGAACCTAGCTTAATTTAAAGATACAAATAATTATTGCTCAGTATTCCGGATAGGAAAAGGAACTTCAGAAAAGGTATGTAACAACAATGTAAAAATTCCTCAGTAACCAACATATGAATCAGCAAATAATTAATAGCTTACTACAAGGGCGTTACCAAATTCTTCAAAGCCTTGGTGCAGGGGTATTTGGACAAACCTACATCGCTGAAGATATCGATGATCCAGAAAAACCCAGATATGTCGTCAAGCAGTTGAAAGTCAACAACTATCAATCTACTTCCTATTTTGACTACCTGAGATTACGGTTTTTGACTGAAACTGAAACTCTCAAGCATTTGGGAGTTCATAACCAAATTCCTCAACTTATCACCTGCTTTGAAGAAAATGAACGATTTTACTTGGTGCAAGAATATATTGCTGGGCAACCTTTGTCAGTTGAATTACACAAAAATAAACAAATGGAAAAGTTGTGGAGTGTTCCTGAAGCTTTGGCATTTCTCGAAGATGCTTTAGGCATTCTCGAATTTGTTCACTCTCAAGGATTTATTCACTGTGATATCAAACCAGAAAACTTAATTAGACGTAGTACTGATGATAAATTAGTGTTAATTGACTTTGGCTCAATTCAGCCAATTGACTTTAGCACAGATGCCGAATTACCCATTTCCCAAATTCCCGTAACTTCATTAGGTTACATCCCACCAGAGCAATTTCTGGGACAAACACAACCTAATAGCGATATTTATGCTTTGGGGATGATTGCTATCCAAGGTTTAACAGGATTAACACCTTTACAATTCAACATTGATCCGGCTACTAATGAAATACCTTGGGATCATGATAATAAACCAGGTAATGATTATCTAGCTGTTTTCCTCAGTCAAATGATCCGCTATAACTACCAAGAGCGCTTTCAATCTGCAAAGGAAGCACTGTGGGTATTCAAACATATAAGATGGGAAAATCACCTTGGAGAAATTGCCGCCGTCAAGTCTCCCATTTCTGTAGAAAATAACAACAATAAAAACAATAAAAAAACAAAATCTGCTCCATTATTAGCAGGAATGCGATTGGGTATAACTATTAATTCTGTGGTAGTAGGATTGGGAGTATATGGTTTAGTTAATAATTCTCTCAGTTCTTCAGAAACAGGAACTTTATCTCAAGCAATAGCAGAATATCAAGCAGGAGATTTGGAAAAAGCCATTAATTTAGCTAAATCAATTCCCTCTTATAGCAACGTTTATCCAGAAGCTCAAGATACAATTGCCGAATGGCAAAAGCAATGGCACAATGATACAAAAAAGTATTTAGTAGCTGAACAGGCTTTAAATGATGGTAAATTGTCAGAAGTGATGGATGTTATTCCTCAAATTCCATACACTTCATATTGGCGTACTAAAAGAGAAAAATTAGTTGAAACAACAATAACTAACTTAGAGGAAAAAACACGCACCTTATTAAACAAAGCTTACGCTAGTGCAGAAAACAGAGATTTTTCCGCTGCTTTAGAATATCTGCGTCAAGTTCCTCCGGAAAGTTCTGCTGGTACTATTATCCAAAATAAGTTAGCTGAATACAATCAAAAAAAGCAAATGAGAGCAGCATATTTTTTACATACTGCTTATCAAAAAGCTTTAATTAATGATTTTTCTAGTGCGATAAAATTCCTAGAAAAAATTTCTCAAGATACTGATGTTTATCCTCAAGCTCAAATCAAATTACAGGAGTATAAGACAAAACTAGAAATTCGAGAAAAAGTTCAAAATACTCTTAGATTGAAAAAAGTTTCTCCTATCAATCAATCGACTACATTAGGAAAGATAGACTCAAATACTAAAACTGCATATTTTTCTTCACCCGATTCTCCGAGAGAAATAAATATTGGCAGCTAGAAAACCTGATTTCAACAATTAACACCATTTAAGATTATTTCTTTAAGAGTTTTAATTAGGCATTCGCAAAATCGGTACAATTATCGAGCGAGATTTTTCAGTTGATAATTGAGTTTTTGCTTGTTTGATAGCATCTATTGCTTGTTGGTAATCAGGTTTGTATTTAATAGCTTGTTCATAAGATATAATCGCTTCTTGATATTGTTTTAAATTTAAAAAAGCATTACCTCGGCTATACCAACTTTCGTAATGACTTGGCTGATAACGAACGGCTTTATTATAGGATTCTATGGCATCTCCGTATTTTTGTAAAAGATATTGTGAATTACCTAAATTATACCACACTTGATAATTATTTTTTTTCAACGAAATTGCTTTTTTATAAGATTCAATTGCTTCTGCATATCGTTGAGTTTGATGTAGTGACCAGCCGATATTATACCATGCTTGATAGTTATCAGGATTATATTTAATCACTTGTTTAAAAGAATCAATTGCTTCTGCATATCTTCGTAAAGTAATTAAGATATTACCTCTGGAAAACCAAGCTTGATAATAATTGGGTTTGTACTGCACCACTTTATCATATGCCTTAAAAGCATCTTCATAGCGATTTAAATTCACCAGTGAATTTCCCCAATTATACAAAGCTGCTTCATGGTCTGGTTTTAATTCTACCGCTTTTGTATATGCTGTAATTGCATCATCATATTGTTTTAAAGTCTGTAATGTTAAACCTTTTTTATACCAAATTTCATAATTATCAGGTTGCAATTCAATTGCTTGATCATAAGATTTAATGGCGTTATCATATTGCTTTAAATTTCTGAATGCATCACCTTTAGCATTCCACATTTCTGGATAATCATTTTTCATTTGTAACGCTTTATCAAAAGCAGAAATTGCTTCTGCATAACGTTGTAAACTTGCTAAAGCAAAACCTCTCCCAGCCCAAGCTTCTAAATAATCAGGTTGAATTTGAATGGCTTTATCATAGGATAATAGGGACTCTTGATATTTTTTTAATTTAAATAATGCCTTACCTTGTCCATACCAACCTTGAACGTAATTCGCTTTAACATTAACTGCTTTTTCATAATTTCCCAGTGCCTCTTCATAGCGGTGTAACTGCAAAAGTGTATTTCCTTGATTATATAATTCTGTCGCATTCTGAGTATTAATTTTGTTGAAAATAAATATTGATGCAGTTCCCCCCAAACCTAATAAAAATATGCTTAATCCTAATTTGATCAATAAACCTTTTTTAGATTGTTGAGGTTTGATATGATTGATTGGAGTAGCAGGACTTAAAGCTATTGTCCCCGATAGGGGTTTAATTAATTCTTGGAGCGCTTTTAATGCTACAGTGGCGGAACTATAACGTTGACGAAAATCATAACAAACCATTTTGTCTAAAAAATCAGCAAATTCTGATGTAACTGTGGCATGATTTCGCCAAATCAGTTCATTAGTTTCGGAATCTTTTTCTATTTGTTCAGGTGATAATCCTGTGATTGCTTGAATAGCAATTATTCCCAATGCATAAATATCACTACTTAATTTTGGTGTTCCTTGCGCTTGTTCTCCCGGCATATAACCAGGTGTCCCAATAGCGACGGTAGACTTAGTTTTACCTGTGGGCGCAATGACTTGGGTAGTTATTTCTTTAACTGCACCAAAATCAATTAAAATTAATTTATTATCTTGCTCACGTCTCAGAATATTTAGGGGGTTAACATCACGATGAATTACTTTTTGTTGATGTACAAAATCTAAAATTTCTAAAATTTCTTGTAACAACAAAACTACTTCATCTTGACTGAGGATTTTTCCCGGTGGTAACTCCTGACTGAGATCATGACCGATAATGAATTCCTGTACAAGATAGAATTCGGCATTTTCCTCAAAGTAGGCTAAAAGTTGGGGAATACAATCATGAGTTCCTAATTTATATAAAACCTGTGCTTCTGTATCAAATAATCGCCTAGCTGTTTCCAAAGTGGCTGCATTAGTTGACTGAGGCTTGAGTTTCTTGACAACGCATTGAGGTGAGCCAGGTAAATGAGTATCATAAGCTACGTAAGTTTCACCAAATCCCCCTCCTCCCAGGTGGCTGATAATCTGGTATCTTCCAACAAGTGTGTTTCCTAGCATCTCGGTTGCTGAGTTGAGTGCAATATTACCTGATTACATCTTGCCACAAGAGATTGGGGAGATGGGGACGCGGGGACACGGAGACGCGGAGACACGGAGACGCGGGGAAAATTAAGAATTCCCTGTTTACGAATTACGAATTACGTTAGCGAAGCTCCTCTGAAAGAGGCATTACGAATTATATGATTCCTATTAGTGATAACATTCATAGTTGGAAAAAGCCAATTATTACTTATTGGTTAATTGGTATTAATGTTGGTATATTTTTCTGGGAAATCCAAATAGATATAAACGGAGAATTAAGTTCTTTTGTGAATAGTTGGGGGATAATTCCATATCAAACTAATGCAGCGATAGCAAATGTAATTTTTAACAATTCAGCCGCTTGGATAGTTGTATTTTGGCGGTTAATTGCTCTACCTTTGTCGCTGTTTTTGCATAGCAGTTTTAGTCAAATACTCGGCAATCTAATTTTTTTATGGGTGTTTGGTAAGACTATAGAAAGAATTTTAGGACAACAAAGATATTTATTACTTTATATAGCCGCTGGTATTTTTACTGGAATAGTGCAAATTTTCATGGAACCAAAATTAAGTGTAGCAGTAATTGGAGCTAATGGTGCAATTGCATCTATTTTAGGAGCTTATGTTATGAAGTTTCCTCAAGCTAAAATAGATTCGATACTGCCTTTAATTATTGTATTCATCCCTGTTGAAATACCAGCTTTTTTCTATTTATTTTGGTGGTTTTTCCAGCAGCTATTTTATGGAATTGGGGGTTTAAATATTTCTGGTGGTGTAGCTAATCTTGGTTATTGGGGACAATTTGCAGGATTAGTAACGGGTGCAGCTTTCATGCGAATCGTGCAACGGCGTTGGTAAATGATTATATTGTATCAACAGCAGCTTAAAATAATAGAATATATCCCATTATCCGTAGGGGTGAAGCATTCGCACGAGAAAATATGGAACAAACAGATCACCTGTATTGGCGAATGCTTCACCCTTCCCCATAACCATGACGCTATGAAAAGGAATTTAATTTATGCCCTATAATCCCGACATTCACCACCGCCGTTCCATCCGATTAAAAGGATACGACTATACCCAAATGGGAGCATATTTTGTCACCATTTGCACCCATCAACGTAATTGTTTATTTGGTGAAATTGTAGATGGTGAGATGAAATTAAATACAAATGGTGAAATAGCAAGGGGTTCTTGGTTATCTATTCCTCGGCATTTTCAAAATGTAGAATTAGATGAATTTGTGATCATGCCCAATCATTTACATGGAATTATTATTATCGTTAAAAGTGAATTATTGGCAAAGCAAGATTTTTCACAATCGTTTTCTGAAGTGGAGGGCGAAGCATTGGCAAAGCAAGATTTTTCACAATCGTTTTCTGAAGTGGAGGGCGAAGCATTGGCAAAGCAAGATTTTTCACAATCGTTTTCTGAAGTGGAGGGCGAAGCATTGGCAAAGCAAGATTTTTCACAATCGTTTTCTGAAGTGGAGGGCGAAGCATTGGCAAAGCAAGATTTTTCACAATCGTTTTCTGAAGTGGAGGGCGAAGCATTGGCAAAGCAAGATTTTTCACAATCGTTTTCTGAAGTGGAGGGCGAAGCATTGGCAAAGCAAGATTTTTCACAATCGTTTTCTGAAGTGGAGGGCGAAGCATTGGCAAAGCAAGATTTTTCACAATCGTTTTCTGAAGTGGAGGGCGAAGCATTGGCAAAGCAAGATTTTTCACAATCGTTTTCTGAAGTGGAGGGCGAAGCATTGGCAAAGCAAGATTTTTCACAATCGTTTTCTGAAGTGGAGGGCGAAGCATTGGCAAAGCAAGATTTTTCACAATCGTTTTCTGAAGTGGAGGGCGAAGCATTGGCAAAGCAAGATTTTTCACAATCGTTTTCTGAAGTGGAGGGCGAAGCATTGGCAAAGCAAGATTTTTCACAATCGTTTTCTGAAGTGGAGGGCGAAGCATTGGCAAAGCAAGATTTTTCACAATCGTTTTCTGAAGTGGAGGGCGAAGCATTGGCAAAGCAAGATTTTTCACAATCGTTTTCTGAAGTGGAGGGCGAAGCATTGGCAAAGCAAGATTTTTCACAATCGTTTTCTGAAGTGGAGGGCGAAGCATTGGCAAAGCAAGATTTTTCACAATCGTTTTCTGAAGTGGAGGGCGAAGCATTGGCAAAGCAAGATTTTTCACAATCGTTTTCTGAAGTGGAGGGCGAAGCATTGGCAAAGCAAGATTTTTCACAATCGTTTTCTGAAGTGGAGGGCGAAGCATTGGCAAAGCAAGATTTTTCACAATCGTTTTCTGAAGTGGAGGGCGAAGCATTGGCAAAGCAAGATTTTTCACAATCGTTTTCTGAAGTGGAGGGCGAAGCATTGGCAAAGCAAGATTTTTCACAATCGTTTTCTGAAGTGGAGGGCGAAGCATTGGCAAAGCAAGATTTTTCACAATCGTTTTCTGAAGTGGAGGGCGAAGCATTGGCAAAGCAAGATTTTTCACAATCGTTTTCTGAAGTGGAGGGCGAAGCATTGGCAAAGCAAGATTTTCAACAAAAACAAAATTTATCGAGCCAATGCTTCGCCCCTACAGGTGAAAAAAATAAAATTAATGGTACGAAACCGCAATCTTTGGCGGCAATAATTCAAAATTATAAATCTGTTTCTACACGCCAAATTAATCGCATTAATAAGAATAAAGGAAATGTAATTTGGCAGCGTAATTATTATGAACATATTATCCGCAATGAGGAAGCATTAAATAATATTCGTCAGTACACCGTCAGTAATCCGATGAATTGGATAGATGACCAAGAAAATCCTACAAATATTAAGACAGTGCGATCGCATTAAACCGTAGGGGCGAAGCATTCACGCCAGAAAAATATGGAACAAATAGATAACCTCCATACACGAATGCTTCGCCCTGCGCCGGAAAAATATGGAACCAACCGATAACCTCTATCGGCGAATGCTTCACCCCTACTAAACCTAGACAAGCACTACAGCGATCGCACCTCCTAAAGCCGCAGCAATACCGGAAACAACTGCTGTTGTAAACAACCACCAAGCAGCATTGGCAGCAGCTTTGCGCGTTTCCTCGGCTTGGCGCTGGGCTTGGTGTTTCACCTGTTCTAGGCGGTGTTGGGCTTCGTGCTGTAGGCGTTCGGCTCGTTGCAATACATTATTCCGGGCGCGTTCAATTTGGTCAACAATCCGGTTGGCATCTTCTTCAGAAATATCTTCACGAGAACTCAAAAGGGCTACCAAGGTATCCCTGTTAAAAGATGACAGGCGATCGCGCAATGCATCAAATCCAGCTTGGGGATCATCAAACAATTGGCGGAGATCACGGGTAATGCCATCATAATTAAGTTCTGGGCGATCTAGAGAATTGAGATAATTACGAACAGTGGCAAAAACGCCCTCAATCACATCTTGAATCCGCCTTTGAATCCCCCGTACCTGTTCCACAAATTGGTCACGTACAAGGACGATATTATCGGCAATTCGGGCTGCATCTTCATCAGTTATGTCTTCCCGAATTTTCAACAAAGCGATAATGGTTTCTCTGTCGAAATGCGCCAAGCGATCGCTCAAACTTTCCATTCCCACTCGTGGATCATGCAACAATAATTGCAAATCCCGCTTGATCCCTTCCGGGTTCAATTCTTCCTTACCAGTCAGCCGTAAATACTCTTGCAGATAAGCTTGGAAATTTTGTACACTTTGCTGTGTCCGGGTTGCAAGACGACGCGGCGCACGGACAATGTTCCGAATGGATGTCTGCACACCATCAATAATTTGATTAACTTGTTCCTCACTCAAATCTTGACGTTGACTCAGCAACTTGACCAAAGTATCTCTGTCAATATGTGATAGGCGGCGACGAATTGCCACAGCACCCTGTTGAGGATTTTCAAACAATCTCGTCAAATCCCGCTGGATTCCTTCAGGATTCAATTCATCCTTACCAGTCTTTCGCAAGTAATCTGCAATCGTGGTAGTAACAGAATCATATTGTTCCTTGGCTTTGTCTGCCACCAGTTGCGGTGTATGGCGGATGCTATGCCATGATTCCTCAACCGCATTAAGAATGTGATTAACTTGTTCCTCACTCAAATCTTGACGTTGATTCAACAATTGCACCACAGTATCTCTGTCAAACCGAGACAAACGCCAGCGAATTGCCGCCAGTCCCGCTTGAGGGTCTTCTAAAAGTCTTTTTAAGTCAGCCCGGATAGCATCAGGATTTAATTGTTCCTTGCCTGTATTACGCAGATATGACTCGACATTTAGCCAAAGGGTTTCTGCTTGATGTTGTGCCTGTTGTGCCAGTCCTAAGGATTCTACCAAAGTGCGATCGCGCTGTATTTCCAATTCATCCAAAATCGGATCTAATTCCCGTTCTTGAATATCATTGCGTGCTAAGAGAATTTCCCCCATTTGTTCCCGTTCAACTTGTGCCAATCGCCGGGATAGAGTTTCATGATCTGCTTCTGAATCTGCCAAAAGCGGTTTAAAATCTCGCTCAATTCCTTCTGGTGTCAAATTTGCTTTCGGAGTCACCAACAGATAACTTTCAACTCGTCGTTGCAAATCTTGAACAATTTCTCTTTCTTCCTGGGCTGTTACTGTTACTAGCACGTTATCACGCACAGCCAGCAATTGGTCAGCAATGTGGCTAATTTGTGTTTGCGTCAACAGTCCCCGCTGTTGGAGAATATTCACAAAATCTTGGCGAGATATTTTCTCTAATTCCCTGCGGATTGTACCAGGGTCAGCAGCAGGATCATAAATCACATCCCGAAATTCTTGAGCAATTCTTTCCTGGCTTAGTTGCCAAGCATAGGTGTTAAGCAGGTAGTTTTCAATATCGGCGCGAATTGGGCTGTAAGGTTGTTCTGTAACTTGTTGTATGACTTTTTGTCTAGCATTACCAAAGGTACGCAAAATTTTCTCCACATCCAAATCAGATAAATCTGCCCGACCCAACACCACACCAGTCAGCGCTGAAAGTGTCTGTTGAATAAAACCAGGTTTTTCTTCTACCTCTTTGGTAGCGTGGGTTTCCGCAATTAGCTGCTCAAGTTTAGCATTGAGTTCATCTGTTTTAGTTTGTCCTGGGGGAAGTGATTTCAGATAATCCACCAACTCACCCACGCGGTCTGTGCTTGGTGCTTGTGTACTTACTACCTGTTGCCAAATTTTGTATAAAGCATCAGCAATGCGGTTAACTTCTTTTTTAGATAAATCGGTACGACTACTAACTAAATCGATAAAGCGCTGACGGTCAATATTGCGGAGATCTGGATTATTTGCGATCGCTTTAAATTGTGGTTCATTGAGTAACCTTTCAAATTCACCCCGAATCTTAGAGATATCGATTTCTGGGGGACGTAGCTTTTCTATGTAGTCTTCTATATTCTCATGAATATTTGCTGGAGTTATGGCACTGCCAAATTCTCGCCTGACAGCCGATGCAGCCGCTTCAGCCGTTGCTACCACTTGCTGATTCACAGCTTTAGCACCGAGTGCAGCCGTAGCTGTTCCCATAATTGCCTGAAAACCAGAAGTGGCTGTATTTACCACTGAACCAATCAAGGAACCCACCGTAGTAGTACTTACCCACACCAGTAATAAAAAGTATGACCCCCAAATAACCAATCCTAAAATTGCTCCTAAACTGGGATCTAAAATCAACAGACTCAATTTCACAGCCAAGAAACAAGCGATTAATAAGGCTAGTGTAACTGTGACTAATGTCCAAATCCCCACTCCCGTACCAATTTTGCGAATCGTGCCGCCGAAACTTTCAATTTCATCTGACTCCGATGAATGTCCCAAGTATGAAATACCAGCAGCAACTGAGAGATTTGTAAGAACTAATTGGAACGCAAAGGCGAGAATCACACCAGAAATTAAAGCCACAAAAAAGCGGGGACCGGAAGTGAGTACCGATGCTTGTGCTGGTGTGACGTTGGCGGGGTTTACAGGTATTTGTGCCATCCACCATAAATGTTTGTACAGTTCCAGCATGATTTGTATTTCCTGCCTCTAATTAAATTTGAGAAATTTGAGAAATTTGAGAAATTTGAGAAATTAAAGATTTCGTTAGTATTTTTGGCAATATCCAACTCCTCTAGCTTTCAGAATCCAGGAATGTAGTTGATCCCCACATCCATCTAAGGTGGGAAAATCCTATATAACGTTAGACAGAAGTTGCGGATTTTAGATTATTAATTTGTGTTAAAATTATCGCTTTTTTAATATAAGTTTTGCTATTTATTTAGTTATATATTTTGAGTTTTTGCGGAACATAAATCATAGCTTAATTAGCTGGATTTACACTTATTTATAATCAATGGTTTTGTCAACCTCTCAGGGTGGATTTGTCTGCATCAATACTTTTCTTATTATCTTCCACAAGTAGTGCCTCTAGTTTGTACCTCTAGGCATAAATAAATTTTGTGTACTAATGTTACCTTGAAGTTAAGCATTAAATTGTTGATGACAAAAAAGTCAAGACCTCAAACCCGCTTAATTTTGGAGGTAAAAAATGGAAACTCGCTCTTCTACTGATATACCAGCTGTTGCTAAAGCCTATAATGGCGTAGATCGTAATGCCTTTATCTTTGGCTGGAATCCCCAGGCCGAATTGTGGAATGGACGCTTGGCAATGATTGGATTTCTTGCCTATTTAGTGTGGGATTTATTCGGTTACAGTGTTCTCCGTGACGTGCTGCACATCATGAGATATTAGTTAAACTATAGGAATCCTAAATAATTTCTGAAAAATAAAATAGGACTCCTATAATTTAATAAGCTTGGTGTTATACCAATTCTCTATGAAGATGCGCCAAATTAGATAGGAAACGAACCGCGTTCGCGGTAGCTTCCCGTAGGGATAGGCGCGTTCGCGGTAGCGTTGCGTAGCAAAGAAAGAAATAAAAGATCAAAAAATTTGGCGCAGGCTCACAAAGAAATGGTATTAGCACCAACAACCTTAAACAGCGTAGGTTGAGTTAAGCAAAGCGAAACCCAACCTACAATTCTCTTTAACTGAATCCTATTTTCCTATAATTATCATTTAAACAATCCCTTTTTTATATTCTTGATTTAAAAGGGGTTTTTTATATAGCGTTTCCTAATCATATGAGGTAGATCATAGTCCCCTCCTCGCAAGCGGGGAGGGGGTTGGGGGTGGGGTTCTTTTATCTCACTCAACCGAGAATCGATATAATTTGCACAACTTAAAGTAAAAAACGCACCAACACATACAAAGCCGAAGTCACAAGTTGCAGCAACATTACAGGAATACCGTAATGTAAAAAAGTCTTAAAGGAAATCCTTCTTCCATGCTGTTCAGAAATCCCCGCAGCAACAATATTAGAAGATGCACCTACTAGAGTTCCATTACCTCCCAATGTTGCACCAAACATCATCGCGTAAAACAGTGGTAAAACTTCCGGGGGGAACTGTCCTTGATAGTCTGAAGCTAAAACTTCTGCTGGTGCTAATCCTACATTGACAATATATTGTTTAAGTAAGGGAACCATCGCCACAACTAAAGGAATATTAGGAATAACGCTAGATAATATCCCCACCAAGAATAACAATACTAGGGAACCTAGGAGAATATTTTTCCCCAAAATCGTTCCTAAAATACCTGATAAACCTTGAATTACACCTGTTTTATCCAGTCCCCCAATTAGCACAAAGGTACTCATAAAAAATATTAAGGTACTCCAATCTACATCCCGCAATATGTTGTTGACAGTATCAATGCGGCTGTGATGAGATAATAATAAAGCTAAGGCAGCACCTAACAAAGCTACAGCAGCAGGTGAAATAGGTATTGGTAAGGATTCACCAATTACAAAAAATATCAATACAAAACCTACAATCAATCCACCCACCATTAAAACTCGTGGATGATTGATTTGTGGATGTGGTAGTTCTGCTAAATCATCTAGTCTTGTATTCCAAATTTTTCTAAATAAAAATGGTAATGCAACAATCACAGAGACAACAGCAAGTACACCTCCTAAACTCAAGTTCCATATATAATCTAGAAAGCTAATATTTACAGCATCACCAACAATAAAAGTGGCAGGATCTCCAACTAAGGTTAACAACCCAGCACTATTAGCAACAAATACCATTAAAATTAATAAAGGCACAAAATTGACTCCTATTTCTTGTGCCATTGGTGGAATTAAAGGCGCTAACAACATCACTGTAGTGGCATTAGGTAAAACTGCACAAATTGGTGTTACTAATGCCACTATACCTAATAATAATTTCTTGCCACTACCTTGAGCAAGAATGACTATTTGTGTAGCTATATAACTGAAAATATTAGTCGGTTCAAATGCTCTTACTAATACCATCACACCAAAAAATAAACCCAATGTTCCATGACTTTTGCCAATGTAACCAACAGCTTCTGGTAAAGTCATGATATTAGCAAAAACTAGTAACAATGCTCCCAATAAAGCCGCAATTGTCAGATGTACCCATTCCGTCATGATTAAAAAAATGACGGAAATAAATATGATTACACTAAAGACAGCTTGCCAGTTTTCCACACTCTAAACCTCAAAATATTACTGCTTGAATAGTAGCGAAAAAGCCACCTATACTTGAGGTGACTTTTCCATAATTTTAATTTAATTTCCCATCACTGTAATTGAAAACAGCAATTATTCATCAATACAACTGGGAATACCCAAGACAGCGCAGGGAAAATTATTACCAAGCGTCTTAATCATTGGATGATTGATGGATTTGCACCCTAAAAACAGAATATCAGCGGCTTCTGATTCAACAAATTTTTTAAGTTCTGCACCAATACTACCAAACCGCAGATGTGATTTAAATGATCCCTGCCATTCTTCAGCTAGAGTTTTTGCTTGCGAGAGAATTGTGTCTGCTTCTTGCAGAAAAGTTCTTGATTCTCTTTGTAGCTGTGGTAAACTTGCTGTTATTTTTGGTTGAGTTAATACCAACGTAACTGATTTTGATATATTGCTCACTGGACATTCTAATTGAGGCTGATTGTAAGCAACTTTGAAAATATCAAAATACTGATTTTTCAACCTTTCTTCTAATACATACACAGCGTGAACTGTAACTAGTGTGTTAGTAGCTAACCTCGTTTGGTGAGCAATCCAACAGGCAATATCTAGGGCTGTGTGACTCTGAGGGGAAGCATCATAGCCAACAATTAAATTAATGGAGTTGGCTATTTGATGTTGTTGAGAAACGAGTTTTTCAGGTTCTGGTAGCAATACCATTTGTTCGATTAGGTCATCACGACCCATAGCACTTTCTAAACGTGCTAACATTGGCTTAATTTTCACAGTTTTAACTTCTCTCCCATGAAATGAGTGACGAATGAGAAGCAGGGTAAACAATGTTAGATTTTGGATTTTGGATTTTGGATTTTGGATTACCTATGAATCTAAAATCTCGAATCTAACATTGATTCCGGAAACCCCAATCATAACTGGTATTACAGCCAAGGTTTTGGGGGTTCCTTCCATTGCCGACGGAGTTAGCTGACGGGCTAAGACTGGAAGGTGTCTCTCGTTAGATTAGCCCCAATTTTTGGTTCCTCCGCTTCAAATCCAGCTTTCATGAATTTGAATTAGGCTACCCACTAAAAACATAATAATACTATTTTATTCTTCTGAAGTAAAGTGGTGATCTAGAAAATTTAGAGCGTGGTTGCGGAGTTCAAAATATTCTTGAGAATTTCGGATCACACTTCGATCACGTGGACGCTGAAACGGAACTTTGAGAATTTCTCCGATTGTAGCAGATGGGCCATTGGTCATTAAGACAATCCGATCCGACATATAAATTGCTTCGTCTACGTCATGAGTAATCATCATTACCGCTTGACGATGATTTTCCCAGATATCTAATACCTGACGCTGCAATTTACCACGAGTTAAAGCATCTAGTGCGCCAAAAGGTTCATCCATTAATAACATTTTCGGACGAATTGCCAAAGCTCTAGCAATACCTACTCTTTGTTTCATACCTCCAGAAATTTCATCGGGATATTTATCGGCAGCCGATGTTAAGTTTACCATTGCCAAGTGTTCATTAACAATGCTAATTCTTTCGGCACGATTAGCATTTTTTAGCACTTCATCAACAGCTAAACGGATATTTTCGCGCACCGTTAACCAAGGTAACAAGGAATAATTTTGAAATACCATCATTCTATCTGCACCTGGCTTGCGGATTTCTTTACCATCTAAACGTACTGAGCCAGATGTGGCTTTTTGAAACCCACCAATAATCTTCAGTAATGTTGATTTACCACAACCTGAATGACCAATTACAGAAATATACTCATCTTCACCAATCGTCAGATTAACACCATCTAAAACAACAGCATCTTCTTTGTCTGGTTTCGGGTAAGACTTCACCAAATTTTCAATTTCCAGAAATCCATGCTGGGGCTTAACTTCTTGATAAGACTCGTTTGAAAAAGAGGTATATTGCATGATTAAATATTCCTGAATTAGTTAAATTTTTTGTACCTAAAAATCCCGGTAAGGGCGTATTGCAATACGCCCCTACATTTTCTCGTTCCCATACAGAGTATGGGAATGAATTCTAGAAGGCTCTGCCTCTAAAGTCCCTAAAGGCGGAGCCTTTGTGATTGCATTCCCAGTCAGAGACTGGGAACGAGATAACGAGATAATATGCCCCTACATTAGGACATAAAAATGCGAGTGTGAGCGTTAGCCCTGATGGCAAAACTATTGAGATAACCTACAGGATCACTAGGATCAAAACCTTTTTTATCTATGAATACTTCAGGCGATTCAACCTTATAATCATCCTTGGGGCATTGAATTCCCATTTCCTCAGCTATATCTCGATATAAATCTGTTCGCCACCCTCTTTCGGCTATTTGATTGGCATTTTTGGGAATTTCTTTGATTTGTCCCCAACGGGCGGCTTGAGTCATGAACCAAATACTTCGAGAACGCCATAAAAATGTCGAATGTTCTCCTGTTTCTTGGGGAATATTCTCAGGAATATCGTAGAAAATTGTGGTATCAGCAGCTTTAATAGTGCGGTCTTTACCGTCAAACCCACCATAGTTGTAATTGCCAATAATTCCCGGAGAAGTCAACTTAGTTATGGGCGCATCTTTTTGTTTGGGTTTTGCGCCAGTAAAGGATTTTTCTGTCATTAATTGTGCTACTTCTGGCCGATTTTCGGGTTTGCTGCAATACTGACAGGCTTCAATCATTGCTTTTACCAAAGAACGGTAAGTTTTGGGATAGTTAATGATGAAAGATTCCATTACTCCTAACAATCTGTCTGGGTGTCCTTGCCAAACTTCTTTACCTTGTGCAAATGTAAAACCGATACCTTCGTTACCTGTAATTGCTCTGCTGTTCCAAGGTTCGGCTACCATGTAAGCTTGCATTGCGCCAATTCTCATGTTTGTCACCATTTGCGGTGGGGAAACGATGATGACCCGAAATTCCTTAAAGGGGTCTATACCAGCAGCAGCGGATAAATAGCGGACAAAGTATTCATAAATAGCAGAACTCAAAACTACCGCCCAAATTTTCTTTTCTGGGGGTTGTTGGTTGAAATAGCCGCGAAAATCTTTGCCAAAGGCTTCTAAAGCACCATCACCATATTTCTGCTGATATTCATACCAAGGACGGATGCCAAAGTCCCACATCTCTTTGTTCATGGTCATGGCGTTACCGTGACGGTGTATGGTCATAGCTGCACATAGGGGAGCATGACGCGCACCTTCAGCGCCAATTCTGGCGTTGGTAACAGCACCGGAGACGACTGGTGCAGCATCAAGACGACCAAAAATTAAGCCGTCGCGGGAGTTTCCCCAACTAGCTTCGCGGTTGAGTTTGACATTTAAGCCATATTTGCGGAAGAAACCTTTTTTCCATGCGATCGCAAATGGCGCACAATCATTAACAGGAACATAACCAACAGTAATATCGGGTTTCTCTAAATTTTGGGGTCTGACTAACGGTTCCACAGCAAAAGCTTCTTCTGTTAATCCTTTAACAGACTTATCTCCAGAAATAGCACAAGATGACAACGTTAAACCCGCAGTCGTTGCACCTATTCCCTTAATAAAATCTCTGCGAGTCCAATGATTTTCACTCATAATCGTATCCAATTTTGGATTTTAGATTTTTCGCATTGCTGATTAATGGGATGATTTTTTCTCACGCAAAGACGCAAAAAGAAAAAGTTTTCCAAGTGAAATTTAATGATTTCATCCTGTAATTATGCAACGCCAAACTCTTACAGCGGTTTCCGCTCTTATGAGGTACATCTTAGCCCCCTCATCGCTTGCGGGGAGGGGGTTGGGGGTGGGGTGCTTGTACCTCTTGACGCTGATTTCTCTCTGTGTCTCTGCGTCTGGAGCGTGAAATAAAATCATCAACTTCCCGGACGATGAGTAACTAATTCTTGAATTTTGCCCACAGCGTAATCTAAAACTAAGCCAGTTAATCCAATTACAAACACAGCCAGAAATACGGAACTAAGATTTAAACGACTCCATTCATCCCAGACAAAAAAGCCGATTCCTACACCACCTGTGAGCATTTCTACGGCAACAATTACCAGCCAAGCAATGCCTAAACTAATTCGCAAACCTGTGAAAATATAAGGCAAACTGGCAGGCCAAATAATTTTGATAATCTGTCGCCACCGGGGCATTTCTAACACCCGCGCTACATCTAAATAATCTTTGGAAACGCTAGAAACTCCCAAGGCTGTATTAATAATAGTTGGCCAAAGGGAGGTAATGAAAATGACAAAAATAGCAGAAGGATCTGCTAAATTGAAAATAGCTAAAGAGATGGGTAACCAAGCTAAGGGTGAAACAGGTTTAAATATCTGAATAATGGGATTAAAAGCCAGCATTGCCGGTCTAGACATCCCAATCAAAAAGCCCAAGGGAATAGCGACTAACGCACCTAATCCAAAACCCAATAATACCCGGCGTAAACTCGCTAATAATAACCAACCTATTCCTAAGTTACCAGGACCTCTTTCATAGAAAGGATTTAAGATGTAGTCCAAATTTGCCATTAAAGCTTCTGGTGGTGTAGGCATCAATTCACGATTAGTAAGTGCTACCACCCACCAAAGTAAAATTATTCCCAAAAAACCCACAGCAGGCAATAAGAATTCATCACGAAAAATGACAGGCTTTGCTTTTTTCCAAGCAAATTGTCCAGCAACGGCAATCGTTGCAGCTAAATTCAGTTGCAAAATCATATTCTAACCTCAACAGAGTTCAGCACACATACACTGAAACTGAGCAGTACCAGCCTTGGACACTGATGAGATCAAAACATTATCAAAATGCTGTCTCTTCAGTCTCCTCTCAATGCCTACGAAGTTAGCTGACGGGCTAGGGCTGAGAGATGCCCCTCTTTCAGAATTAATGAGTTTTGAGTGCCGAATTAAATATTGACTAATTCTTCACTTTTGACTCTTAACTGGTTACTTTCTGAGAGATACGCCCCACAATTTGGTTCCTCCGCTCCAGCGTTAAGCTAGTTGCTGGATTAGGCTGACTTACTCTAAATATATAATCACTGCCACACAATAACATTAATGTACAGTAAAAGCATCTGTATTCATGATCAATATTATTGATTTAACCACTTATTTTTCTTAAGTATCCTAGTTTTCAGTAATAATTCCCATCTATAAAATTGTCTTGTGAGTCAATCTCTACCTAGAGACATATATACAAGAGTAACTATCAACAATTATGGATTTTATTTGGGTATGTTTGCTAATTTATTATCTTTATGGTGTAAAGTTTACTTTAAAGGCTGTAGATTGCAGGTTGGTTGCTATCTAACAACTGTGATATAGGACTCCTATTTGAATTTTGAACAGAACTCCGTATACCTTGATTCCTTCTTCTCTGTTCCCTGTTAAGAGTTCCTTTGAGCTAAGACAATTACTTTTTTACCTATAGCTTTGAGAATGGCAATTAATCCAACAAAATCCCTGTCTCCTGATATTAGGATAATTATTTTTAGAAAAGGATTAAAAGCAACTGTATTGAGACAGTCCTCTCTAAGTCGTTTATCTGCGCTATTCTTAGAAGAATCAGGAACATCCACACATTTAAAACCAATCACTTCTAATTTATTTTTGATAGAAATCTGGTTAGGATACTGTGAATTATAGTAACCATTTTTGCAAAAAACAGTTCCTTTAGATTCTGCAAATTCTAGTAATAAATGAGAGAATTTTGTGATTGATAGAACGTTCTGAATATCGCAAAAAATTGCAACAGAGTCTTGTTTTTGAACTGTTTGTGTGTTCAAAGGTAGATGAGACATATAACAAATCCAGTTTTGCTAAGTAAACTGGACAGCTTCAAAAAATCACATATCTATTAGCAGTAAAACTAAGTGAAAGAAAAATTAAAACATTAGTTCTTCCCCATTAAGGTTCTTTATGCTAACCAATTTCAGTGTTAACTCAGTTTCAGTCTCAGTAACAGGATTCCTTTTAGAAACCAAACCGGATTCCTATATGTGAGTTATATCAATAATTGTGAGGACAAACCCCTAGAATCGCTAAACTAATTGCATATACAATTAGATTCACTGAGTTGAAAAAAATGGATTTTAGTCAATTATTAACTGATCGAACTGATAGCATCGTAGATAAATGGGTGACAGCCGTTCGCCAAGATCGGCGGATTGAAAGTGCTGATAATCTATCCTATAGTGCAATTGAAAATCACATTCCATATGTCTTAAAAGCAATGGTGACAGTACTTTCAACATCTCAGGGTAATGATTTTAAATCGATAGTAACCGCCAGTTGGGAACATGGAGTGATTCGAGCTACACAAGGCTTTGATTCAGCAGAAATTGCTAGGGAATATCATCACTTAAGCACGGTAATATTTGACACTATACAAGCAGACTTATTGCAAGCAGAGCCAACAGATATTATTCGGGCTATGCGGTTGATTAACGTCGTAATTGATGAAGCAATCGCTAGGTGTTTTAATAGTTATGTCGATGAACGATTACGAGAATTGGATATTCTGCAAAACACTTTAACGTTGCATAATCAAGAACTAACCCGCTTAGTTAATTCTCATCGAGAACACCTCTCCTTACTAACTCATGATTTAAAACAACCCCTAGCCTCAATTATAGGTTACTCTGATTTATTTTTACGTGAACATAAAAAAACGCCTGTAAAAAATACTTATCACAATATTGAACATATTGAACGAGTGTTACGTAATGGCAGACACTTGCTACGTTTAATTAATGATTTACTAGAATTATCGCGGTATGAAGCCGGACAAATCAAAATTGAACTTACATCAACTGATGTCTGTGAAATCATTAGTAATGTATGTGAAATGTTGGAACCTTTAGCCGCTGAAAAAAAATTGTCTCTCATAGTTGATTGTGAACAAAATTACCCAAAAATAATCACAGATGCATTTCAAATACAACAAGTTATCACAAACCTTATTAGTAATGCGATTCGCTATACAGAGTCGGGAAGTATTAATATTACTTCTCATGTATTAGATAATCAAAAGTGGGAGTTTGCCGTTTCTGATACAGGTATTGGCATTAGACCAGAAGACCAAAAGCAGATTTTTGAACCTTATTTTCGTTGTACTAATCAAAAGTCCCATCTTCCTGATAGTACTGGTTTAGGTTTGGCAATAGTTTCCCGGTTGGTAAAACTATTACAAGGTGAAATTAAGCTAGTTTCTCAACCGGAGGTAGGTTCTACTTTTACTGTAATTCTGCCTTTGCAAATGGAAACGAAAGAAAGTTGATTTCGCTCAAAGTTACAAAAGATATTTTTGCAGCTTTGAGTAAAATCAACAATTTTTACTCTAGCAACCCGCGCTTTTTCAATTTTGCTAACGCATCTTCAGCTGCGTCTTTTTCGGCATCTTTTTTGTTACGTCCTTTACCTGTTCCATACTCTTTTCCATCTACTATTACTTTAGCCACAAATTCTGGTGCGTGAGATGGTCCACCTATTTGTTCTGTAATATATTTGGGGGGGTTTGTGCCAATTTCTCGTTGTACCCATTCTTGAAAGCGATTTTTTGAGTCTACATTAGAACGAGATACGACAATTTTTTCGGAGACGGAATCAAACAGAGGTTCTATAATTGTGCGAACTACTTCAATATTGCAATTGTTATCTAGATAGTAAGCACCAAGAACGGCTTCAAATGTGCTACTTAATAAGTTAGGATTTTGAAATCCTCCATCTCGAATTGCACCTTGTCCTAAACGCATTCTGAAGTCTAAACCTACTTCAATCGCAAATTTTGCTAATTGCTTTTCATCTACTAATGCAGAACGACGACGAGTTAATTCATCTTCTTCTTTTTCTGGGTGACGTTTATAGAGATATTCACCGCTTAAAAAATTGAGGATAGCATCACCAAGAAATTCCAGACGTTCGTTTTGTTCACCTTCTCCAGGATGTTCGTTGACATAAGAACGGTGGGTAAGTGCTTGACGGAGGAGTTTTTCGTTATGAAATGTGAGAAGTTTGTGCATTTTTATGTTTTGTCTTGTAGCGAAGATTAACTATTATCTTCAAAAATGAAAAAACCGCAAGGTGCGGTAGTGTTGGTAAAACCCAGCTAACTAATATAACTGAGTTTCAAAAGCAAATTCAGGCAGCTAATTTATATTACTCTATTAAAAGCAATTCCTGATTTTGCTTTTGGATTCTACCTGAATTTACAACAGAATCAATAAACTTACCAAAGCTTTTAAATTTATGACCATTAAGTGTAGAAATAGAGGAAACACCCTGATATTTTGGGAATAGTTGACGCATTGATCTACCAATGTAGCTGTAGTGTGTAGGTTTACCTTGACTTAACGCATTTTTGACAGTTTCAATCAGATATTCTTCAGCTTCATTGTAACTAATTTGAGAATTAATGAAAGTCGTTTGAGGTTGGGTTTTTATCTCAACTAATTTTGGTAAATCGTCTATAAAGTGGAAGTTATCATCACCGACGAGATTCTTTAGTTTTGAGCTTTCGCTATGTCTTTGAGCTAAGACAATTACTTTTTTACCTATAGCTTTGAGAATGGCAATTAATCCAACAAAATCCCTGTCTCCTGATATTAGGATAATTATTTTTAGAAAAGGATTAAAAGCAACTGTATTGAGACAGTCCTCTCTAAGTCGTTTATCTGCGCTATTCTTAGAAGAATCAGGAACATCCACACATTTAAAACCAATCACTTCTAATTTATTTTTGATAGAAATCTGGTTAGGATACTGTGAATTATAGTAACCATTTTTGCAAAAAACAGTTCCTTTAGATTCTGCAAATTCTAGTAATAAATGAGAGAATTTTGTGATTGATAGAACGTTCTGAATATCGCAAAAAATTGCAACAGAGTCTTGTTTTTGAACTGTTTGTGTGTTCAAAGGTAGATGAGACATATAACAAATCCAGTTTTGCTAAGTAAACTGGACAGCTTCAAAAAATCACATATCTATTAGCAGTAAAACTAAGTGAAAGAAAAATTAAAACATTAGTTCTTCCCCATTAAGGTTCTTTATGCTAACCAATTTCAGTGTTAACTCAGTTTCAGTCTCAGTAACAGGATTCCTTTTTAACAAATCGTGCGTCATACACTCGGCTGAATACTTATTCAAAAGCCTTACTTTCTTCATACTAATTGAGCAATTAGTCATGTAATAAGACATCGGGGTAAATATTCAGACGAATATATAACGCAGGACTTGTCATAAAGGAATCCTGCTGCTGAGACAACTACCGACCCTTGCGGGATAAATTCTTGCTTGAGATAGCAGTTATTTGGCTGTCTTTATACAGTATCATAAGACACCTACGCTGGAATGTCAAGCCCCAAGTTCTAAAATCTACAACCCCAGTCCAGATCCCCGACTTCTTCAAGAAGTCGGGGATCTAAATTTTAAAGATTATTGATATCAATTCCTTTAACTTGCAATTTCACTAATAAGTCTTGATAATTTTGACGTTCTTGTTCTGCACTTTGATATTCCTGTTCCGCTCTTTGATTTAATTCCAGAGATGTCAGAAACTTTTTTTCATCAGGATAGTAAATTATAGTAAATTTCTAAATTATCTGATTTTAACTCAAAACTTATTCCCAAACGCGGACTTACCCAATTATTTATTTCTTCAATTTCTTCTAACCATTCTTGTTCACGAATAAATCCGGTTAATTCAATTGTATCTGGATTATAAATATAATATTCTTCTACTCCATGACGTTGATAAAAAAGCATTTTTTTTTGACATTTCTTGGCTGCGATTTTCGAGAGATAGAATTTCAAATACCACCTAGGGAATAATATTATTCTTTTCCCATTGTTTGTAAGAACCTCGTCTACCTTTTGGTCTACCAAATACAACCATGACATCAGGTGCTTGACGAGTTTTTACACTTCCCTCGATTTTAACCTGAATCGTAGTCATATATCTTGCTCCTTTAGGAATTGCCGTTATATATATTCTAAATGTGCCAGAAATTGCTATGCTACAAATATAATAACTATTAAGGAAACAATGCCTGCGCCTACTATTACCCCGACAATGACTGCTTTTCCGCTGACTGCTGTAGTCGGTCAAGAAGCAATTAAGATAGCCTTGCTGTTGACAGCAGTAGATCCCGTTTTGGGGGGTGTGGTAATTGCAGGTCGTCGCGGTACGGCTAAATCTGTGATGGCGCGTGCTATTCACGCTTTATTACCACCTATTGAAGTTGTTAAAGATTCCGTTAGCAACTGTGACCCCAACCATCCAGAGGAATGGGATGATAAACTCTTGGCTGAAGAAAGACAGGAGATAGAAACGGAAATTATCCCTGCACCTTTTTTGCAAATTCCCCTCGGTATTACGGAAGATCGACTTTTAGGTTCTGTGGATGTGGAACAGTCGGTTAAACAAGGTGATACGATTTTTCAACCGGGATTACTCGCTACAGCTAACCGAGGTGTGTTGTATGTGGATGAAATTAATTTATTAGATGACCAAATTAGTAATCAACTTTTATCGGTATTATCGGACGGACGTAACCAAATTGAACGGGAAGGAATAAGTTTTCAACATCCTTGTAAACCGTTGTTTATTGCCACTTATAATCCCGAAGAAGGGGCGCTCAGAGAACATTTACTTGATAGAATAGCGATCGCACTATCAGCAGACGGAGTTCTGGGTATAGATCAAAGAGTACAAGCAGTTGAGCAAGCGATCGCCTATTCCAAATCTCCCTCAGAATTTCTCCAACAATACAGCGAAGACATAGACTCACTCAAAACCCAAATCATCCTCGCACGGGAATGGTTAAAAGAAGTCACCATTACCCCAGAACAAATTACCTACCTCGTCAATGAAGCCATTCGTGGGGGTGTAGAAGGACATCGTGCAGAATTGTTTGCGGTAAGAGTTGCAAAAGCCGCAGCAGCCTTAGAAGGACGCAATACCGTCAATGCAGAAGATTTACGTCGCGCGGTGGAATTGGTGATAGTTCCTAGAACCACGATAGTGCAGACACCACCACCAGACCAACCACCTCCACCTCCCCCACCACCACCAGAAAATCAAGACGAGTCGGAATCAGAAGAAGAACAAGAAGAAGAACAGGAAGAAGAGAAAGAAGAAGAACAGGAACAGCAAGAACCCCCAGACATTCCCGAAGAGTTTATTTTTGATCCTGAAGGGGTAATCCTTGACCCAGAAGTGCTTTATTTTACCCAAATGGCACAACGTCAAGGTAAATCTGGAAGTCGCAGTATTATCTTCTCAGATGACAGGGGACGGTATATCAAGCCGATGATTCCCAAAGGTAAAGCCCGTCGCATAGCCGTAGATGCCACATTGCGAGCCGCTGCCCCGTATCAAAAATCACGACGTGCTAGACAACCTGATAAAAAGGTGATTGTGGAACAGGGAGATATCCGTTCTAAGCGGTTGGTGCGAAAAGCCGGCGCTTTGGTGGTGTTTGTGGTTGATGCTTCTGGTTCAATGGCTTTAAATAGAATGCAATCTGCTAAGGGTGCGGTGATGCAACTTTTAACAGAAGCCTATCAAAATCGTGATCAAGTATCTTTAATTCCTTTTAGAGGAGAACAAGCGGAAGTTTTATTACCTCCTACCCGTTCCATTGCTTTAGCCAAAAATCGTTTAGAAAGATTACCCTGTGGTGGTGGTTCACCCCTAGCACATGGTTTAACTCAAGCAGTGCGTGTAGGTGTAAATGCCCAAATGGGTGGAGATATCGGTCAAGTTGTGATTGTGGCAATTACTGATGGACGTGGTAATATTCCTTTGGCTCGTTCTTTAGGTGAACCCATAGAACAAGGAGAAAAGCCAGATATCAAAGCCGAATTATTAGATATTGCGGGGAGAATTCGGGCTTCAGGGATGCAATTGTTGGTCATTGATACTGAGAGTAAGTTTGTATCAACTGGCTTTGCGAAGGAATTGGCCAAAACAGCAGGTGGTAAATATTATCACCTACCGAAAGCCACTGATAAAGCGATCGCAGCAATGACTAGAGGAGCGATCGCTGATATAAAATCTAATAGATAGTCTGAATCAGGATTTTGAGGATTTAAAGATTTACAGGATGAATAAAACTAGATGGTCTAAATCAGAAATCCTGTTTATCCTCAAATCCAGTAAATCCTGATTTTGACCAATAATCTTCAGCACTAAGCACTCAGTACTCCTGACTCAGCTGGTGGCTGTAAATAGCCAATCAAATCTTGCAGACCTTTTTGCAGATACCGAGTTACTGTCATGGGACTAGCACCTATTTTTTTACCAGCATCCTTGCGAGTCAATTCTTTCAAAAATACCAATTCTACAGCTATGCGAGGGTTATCTTCTAACAGACTCATAGCCCCCTGAAGTAGTTGTCTTTCCTCTTCTTGTTGTTGAAGTACAGCAGTACGGGGACAGGGGATGATATCACCCAAAGTTAATTGATAATCAAGATAATTAACACAAGTCGCGTCTAAGCTTAAAGGACTTCGGTTTTGAGCCGCCAACTTGCTTTCTTGCCACTCTTGTAGAGAAATATGAAGTTTATTAGCAATTTCTATATCTTTGGGAGGACGGCCTAAAGATATTGTCAACTCTTTACGAATTTTTTGCCCTTGATTGTAAACTTCTTGCCAACGACGGGGAATTTTTAATAGTGTAGAGCGATCACGCAAAAAATGCAGTATTTCACCGCGAATATAAGGTATAGCAAAGGAACTAAATGCATATCCTTGATTAGGATTAAAGCGCTCAATAGCCCTAATTAAACCAAAATAACCAATTTGTTCTAAATCTTCATAAGGCTCATGACATTGATGTCTAAATTTATAAGCCATCTTCCGCACTAAACCCTGATGTATTTCTACAAGTTGGTTACGCAGTTTAATAGAAGGATGTTGGTGGTATAAGTGTAATAAATCCATACCATCATACTGCACAGAGGACTCACTCGCTGCCATATCAATTCCCTTGTAGTAACCCCTTTCCCCGAAGAATGGAGTTGCGTATACTTGATTGAAAACTGTCATTATTTTCCTTAGTCAACGCATAATAAACCATCGTTGTTTTACTGAACTTCATCTGAACCTCATCGCTTCTCTACATAATATTACTTAGAAAAATTTACTCTTATCTGTTGCCAGCAACTGTTGTTAACCAATTCCCGATTCATACGGAATATACTTTTTAAGTTCGTAATAAATCAGAGAATGTCTATAAGTAAAAATACTGTATTTATTCTTTCTTTATTTTAGTTACAGCATTGTTTCTAGATTTCCGCCCTAGTTTCCAGCCCCAACTATTGGTAAAAATAGAAATTAGTAGGACATTTCCTCATAAACCTGTCTTTACAGTTTTTTAGATATGAGCAATACCAGCAATTTTCGTCAAGCTTTTCGTCAAGCTCAAAATCACGCTCTGGTTGGTCCCAATGTCATTGCTAACGCCTTACCCTATGTTGGTGGAGGACTAGTCCTCACCGCATTAGGAACCTATGGTGGTTTGGGAGTCATTCGTTCCCACCCCGAACTATTCTTTCCCACCTTCTTTGGTGCTGTAGTTCTGGAGTTCATTCTCTTCTTTGTTGCTCAAAATGTAGCTTCCAAAGGTAAAAATAGCCTTGCCCTACCACTATTAGGGATTTACAGCCTCTTATCTGGATATACCCTAAGTGGCTTGGTGTTTGTGGCTTTGAGAACCCAAGGTGTTGGTCTTCAAGGCATTGGCATAGCAGCCCTAAGTTGTGGTGTCACCTTTATTGCTGCCCGTCAAATTGGTTCTAACCTCTCAGAATCAGACGGAATAGCTTTGACAAAAACCATCTCTCTGGGCGTAATAGCCTTGGTGGTTGTGTGCCTCAGCCAATTTGTTTTGGCACTATTTGGTGTTTACACACCTACTTGGTTAGAAATCGGTATCTCCGGTTTAGGGGTATTTATTTTCGCTGGAGCTTCTGTAGTTGATTTCTACATCTTGCCCCGTACCTACCGCGATGATGAATATTTACCCGCAGCCTTGTCGATGTACTTAACCTACATCAACCTATTCATCTTTATCTTGCGGTTGCTCATAGCCATTAGTGGCCGTGATTAAGTAATTTTCGATCAAGGAAAAAAGGAAATTTAACTAAAAACTGACCGTGGTTCATTTGCAAGAGCCACGGTTTTTCATCTATCAGCTGTTCGGTAATTTACACAACCGAATTTGCCCAATTACAGCTAAAATCAAAAATATTAACAGCGATGGATTAAATCAGCAGTCCACGCAGGTGGACTTTGTTTGTGTAGTAGCGTATCCCTTACGGGAGGCGATAGCCATATTATATTCGCCTAAAACTTGATTAAACTATGGACGTTCTAGAACTTAAACGCGAAATCGAAACGTTGTCTGGCCGCCTGGGTAAAACCCAGGACTATCTTTGACATACCTGCACTCAAAGCCAAAATTCACGATTTAGAACAAATCTCAGCCCAGTCAGAATTTTGGGACGACCAAACCCAGGCACAACAAACACTCCAAGAACTCAACGACCTCAAAGACCACCTAGAACAGTATTATCAGTGGCAAGCCAATCTAGAAGATACCAGGGCAGTTGTTGAACTATTAGAATTAGAAACTGACGAAGCACTCTTGCAAGAAGCAGAATCTACCATAAACAAGCTTAATCGTGACCTTGACCAGTGGGAATTACAGCAATTACTTTCTGGCCCCTATGATGTTCAAGGCGCAGTTTTAACAATTAATGCAGGTGCTGGTGGTACAGATGCTCAGGATTGGGCATTTATGCTAATGCGGATGTACACCCGTTGGGCAGAAGATCATGGCTACAAAGTAACTCTAGCCGAAGAATCAGAAGGTGATGAAGCTGGAATTAAATCAGCAACCTTAGAAATTACTGGTCGCTATGCCTATGGTTACTTGCGCTCAGAAATGGGTACTCATCGCTTAGTGCGGATTTCTCCTTTCAACGCCAACGGTAAGCGCCAAACCAGTTTTGCTGGGGTGGAAGTCATGCCACAAATAGATAACACCGTCAAGTTGGAAATTCCAGAGAAGGATTTGGAAATTACCACAACTCGGTCTGGTGGCAAAGGTGGGCAAAATGTCAACAAAGTAGAAACAGCCGTGCGGATAGTTCACTTACCCACAGGTTTGGCTGTGCGTTGTACAGAAGAACGTTCTCAACTACAAAACAAAGAAAAAGCCCTCGCCCGTCTGAAAGCCAAGCTGTTAGTGATTGCCAGAGAACAACGCGCCCAAGAAATTGCCGAAATTCGCGGTGATATGGTGGAAGCTTCCTGGGGCAACCAAATTCGTAATTATGTGTTTCATCCTTACCAAATGGTCAAAGATTTACGTACAAATACGGAAACTACAGCAATTACGGATATTATGAACGGCGAAATTGATGCTTTTATCCAAGCCTATTTGCGCCAAGAAAACCAACTGGTAGACAGCAATTCTGGATAGTTGGGAAAAATCATTGAGATCATCAACAAGATCCCCGACTTCTTGGAGAAGTCAGGGATCTGAGGTGATCTGAATATGAGCAATTTTCACAAATCAAATACCTGTTAAAGTGATAAAAGAGATTATTGTGAAAAAATTATGAGCAAATCTCCCTCAACAGAACCTCAACCCAGCTACGTGAAACTTGCCATGCGAAACATGGTGAGAAAAGGTGGCACCTCCCTCAAACATTTTGCACTGACCGCTGTAGGGCTATTAAGCCTCCTTGTTGGTCTTGCTTACCTAACTCGCTAACTGAGGAGATTTTGTGCCGCCAACAGTTGCATTATATGTAGAAAATTGTTTGGAAGAATCTTCCCCAAACCTGCCAGTATCGGAGGATACTCTGGAAACCTGGTTTGATCAATGGTTGGAAATTCTCACCCCTGATCTTCCACCTGCACCCAGTTACGAAATAGGGCTGCGTTTGACCAATGATGCCCAAATTCAGGAATTAAATGCCCAATACCGTCAGCTAAATCAACCCACGGATGTTTTAGCCTTTGCTTCCTTAGAGGCAGATTTGCCCCAAAGTCAGGAAATGGTTGCTTCCCAACCTTTGTATTTAGGTGATATTGTCGTGTCTATAGATACGGCAGAGCTTCAAGCTCAACAGCAGGAACATAGTTTGTCTACAGAGTTGGCTTGGTTAACTGCTCATGGTTTATTGCATCTTTTAGGTTGGGATCATCCTGATGAAGAAAGTTTGATGCAAATGTTACAACAACAAGTTATATTACTGAAGGAGATAAGCATTAATATTGACTTAGAATAATGGGCGTGGCTCAAGTTTTATTCTTGGTGGCGATTTTTACAATATTATTGTCATAAATTCTTTAAAATTACGTCAAAGTTGAATTGTGCTATTAAAATTGATCAACAATTTTAGATCTTTTGGTTTTACGTTCATGCCCGACCACAGTCCCGGTTGACGCTAACACCCTTTGTGGGTGATACAAAACCACAATTCATTGACTAAAATTACCACCTTATAATATTTTGTGTTATGCAGCCCATGTCACAACAAGTTTCGCCGCCATCAACACCAAACCGCTTACCAACCCTTGTGTCAAAAGAACGGGAACTTTCCTGGCAGATAGCCTCTAATTTATTTGTTAGTTTTAAGTATGCCTGGGCAGGAATCAGCTATAGTTTTCAAACTCAACGTAACTTTCGTATCCATCTCAGTGTCTGCGCTTTCGCTATTGGATTAAGTATTTTTTTGCATTTACAAGCAGTAGAAATAGCCATTATTGCTATTACTAGCGGTTTAGTTTTGACGTTGGAGTTATTGAATACAGCTATTGAATCCCTGGTAGACTTAACAGTTAAGCAAACTTACCACGACTTAGCCAAAGTTGCTAAAGACTGTGCTGCTGGTGCTGTACTTGTGTCGGCTTTGGTATCCTTATTAGTAGCTGCTACACTTTTACTTCCTCCTTTAGTAGCTTTAATCATGACCACTTTTTAGATAATTTTTGTACCTCCAACCTTGACTATGACATTGAAGAATTTGGCAAATATGCCTTTTAAAATGCTCATGGAGAGTTATGGATATTTTTGATGCCAATGCAATTAGGTAAAAATTGTGATTATAGTCATTGATAATTACGATAGCTTTACATATAATTTGGTGCAGTATTTGGGAGAACTAGCCGCAGATTTCCCCATAGCATCCGACTTGAAAGTTTTTCGTAACGATAAAATAACCGTAGATGAAATTCAGGCGTTAAATCCTGATGCAGTGGTAATTTCCCCTGGGCCTGGTCGTCCAGAAGATGCCGGAATTTCTTTAGATATAATTACTGAATTGGGAGCTAGTTTACCGATTTTAGGTGTTTGTTTAGGACATCAAAGTATCGGTCAGGCGTTCGGTGGTAAAATCGTTTCTGCACCAGAGTTGATGCATGGTAAAACATCCCAGGTATCCCACACTGGAGTTGGAGTTTTTCTAGGATTAGAAAATCCCATTACCGCCACCAGATATCATAGTTTGGTGATTAACCGCGAAACTTGCCCAGAAGTATTAGAAATCACCGCTTGGGTGGAAGATGGCACAATTATGGGAGTACAACACCGGAACTATCCTCACATTCAGGGAGTCCAATTTCATCCAGAGAGTGTACTGACTTCTTCGGGTAAGCAGTTACTGCGGAATTTTCTGGAACAATTACAGACGAGAGAGTATTAATGAAACGACGAGAGTTGATGGGCTATGCTGGGGCAGGTTTGGTGACAGCATTAGTTACTAATTTAGGTTCCCACCTTCGGGTTAATGCCCAATCTAGTGGTGTATCCGTTCAATGGTTGGGTCACACTTGCTTTCTGTTTACAGGTAGTGGTGTGAAAATTCTCGTCAATCCATTTCGGACTGTGGGCTGTACGGCTGGATATCGTCTGCCAAAAGTGACAGCAGATTTGGTATTGATTAGCAGCCAACTGTTAGATGAAGGTGCAGTAGAAGGACTACCAGGAAATCCCAAGCTGATTTATGAACCTGGTGTTTATGAGTTTAAAGGTCTTAAGTTGCAAGGAATTTCCACAGACCATGACCGCAAAGGTGGCAAGCAATTTGGAAAAAATACCGTTTGGAAGTGGAACCAAGGGGGAATGAATATTTTACATTTAGGGGGCGCGGCTGCACCTATTTCCATTGAGCAAAAAATCCTCATGGGTCGCCCCGATTTGGCTTTGATTCCCGTGGGAGGTAGTGCTAAAGCTTACAATGCTCAGGAAGCAAAACAAGCTGTTGGAGTATTAAATCCAAAACTAGTAATTCCCACCCATTACCGGACAAAGGCTGCTGATGCCGCTAGTTGTGAAATTACACCAGTAGATGATTTTCTGAATTTGATGCCGGGTGTAAATGTGAGACGGAGTAATGATGACACTGTGACGATTAACTCTAAAGCTTTGCCGGAAAATACGGAAATTCAAGTTTTGAGTTATAAGTTTTGAGTAGTTATTTTTATGAACCAAATTATTACTCAAGTTGATGCTTTTACTGATAAAGCATTTACTGGCAATCCTGCGGCTGTGTGTATTTTAGACATTCCTAAATCTAGTGAATGGATGCAAAAAGTCGCCCAGGAAATGAATTTATCAGAAACGGCTTTTTTAGTTAAACAAGATGATGGTTTTAATTTACGTTGGTTTACACCGACAGTAGAAGTTCCCCTTTGTGGTCACGCAACTCTAGCCAGCGCTCATGTACTTTGGTCACAGCAGCATTTATCAGCTGATGATGAGGCGCGGTTTTATACTAAAAGTGGCGTACTAACTGCCAAATTGCAAGGTGATTGGATTGAGTTAAATTTTCCGGTCAATCACTCACAACCTGTAGAAGCACCTTCAGAATTGAGTCAGGTTTTGGGAATACCTTATAAATCTGTTGAGCAAAATTCTCTGGGTTATTTGGTGGAAGTAGAAGCTGAGGAGTTAGTACGAGAAATGCAGCCAAATTTCCAGTTAATGAAAACATTGCCTGTGGCTGATATTATAGTTACTAGCATAGCCAAATCTGGCTCAGAGTACGATTTTGTCTCTCGCTTTTTTGCACCGGGTTTAGGAATTAACGAAGACCCTGTGACTGGTGCGGCTCATTGTTGTTTAGCACCATTTTGGCGTAATAAGTTGGGTAAAGATGAGTTTTTGGCTTATCAGGCTTCTAGTCGGGGTGGAGTAGTAAAGGTCTATTATGCCGGTGAAAACCGCGTTTTTATATCTGGACAAGCAGTAACAGTGATGCGTGGTGAATTAATTACTTTTTCTTAGGTCACAATAGGCCAATAAACCTATGTTGAAACTAAAAAAATGACCACTAAACAGAAACATAGTAGAAATTCCCTTCCACAAGATGATATTCGTTCGCTTGTAGGCACAGAGGGAAAGCGAAATTCGCCCCAAACCCCGCGTCTCTTCCTTAAAGCTTGCACTTGGCCGATTGAAACATTACCTGGATTAAGCCAAGAGGAACAATCCCAACTGCAAAATTGTGGCATTACTACCACAGGAGATCTAGTCAAACAAGGAAAAACCCCAGAAGCCAGAGTAGCTTTGGCTAATAAATTACAAGTACATCTTCAATATGTAAATAAGTGGTTAGCACTGGCAGATTTAGCAAGTCTTCCCAGTGTGGGAATCCAATATTGTGGTTTATTACTCCATGCTGGTGTTGCTTCTGTAACACAGTTAGCACAAACTCCCACTCACAGATTGCACCAACAAATTATGCGCTTGCAAGTAGCAACCTTGCAGCGCCGAGATTTGTGTCCAGCAATTGAGTTAGTACAACAATGGAGTCAACAAGCAAAGGTAATTCGTAATTCGTAATTCGTAATTCGTAATTCGTAATTCGTAATTCGTAATTCGTAATTCGTAATTCGTAATTCGTAATTCGTAATTCGTAATTCGTAATTCGTAATTCGTAATTCGTAATTCGTAATTCGTAATTCGTAATTCGTAATTCGTAATTCGTAATTCGTAATTCGTAATTCGTAATTCGTAATTCGTAATTCGTAATTCGTAATTCGTAATTCGTAATTCGTAATTCGTAATTCGTAATTCGTAATTCGTAATTCGTAATTCGTAATTCGTAATTCGTAATTCGTAATTCGTAATTCGTAAACAGGGAACAGGGAACAGGGAACAGGGAACAGGGAACAGGGAATTCTTAATTTTCCCCGCGTCTCACCCTCTCCGCGTCACCGTGTCTCCCCTGCCTCCTGCCCCCTGCCCCCTGCCTCCAATTCCTACTCCTTCACTAGTACACCATTCAAGAAAATATCAGCGAGTCCTTCGGCCATTTTTTGCATTTCTTGGGGGGATGCGTTAGGTTCCAGGAGGGTATTATCAGAAAAACCTGCGATCGCAAACATTCCTAAAAATACCTTAGCCACTAATTTGGCATCTGTCTGACGATAGATACCTTTATCCATGGCCGTTTGAAAGAAGGCTTCAGCCACATCTGTCATTTTATCAATGACTTCCGTTTGAATGCGATCGCGCAAATCTGGATGAAACTGCACTTCCATGAAACAAACCCGCATGATATCCACATTTTTCTGCATATTCCACATCCGCCGGCGCATCACTTGGGCTACAGCCTTATAACTGCCCATTTCACTCAATTCTGTGAGTAAATCTGTGAGAATGTCTACCCAGCCACTCGTTGCTACTTCGACCAAAATCGCCTTCTTATTGGAAAAATGCCGAAACAGAGTACCCTCAGCGACACCTGCGGCTTGTGCTAAATCGCGGGTGGTTGTACCATCAAATCCCTGAGCAGCAAATAACTTTTGTGCCGCTTGGAGAATGCGGGTGCGTGTCTGGGCTTCTGATGTTGGAGGAGAATTAAAAACTCGCATGGTAGTTATTGCTATATCTCAGGAACATGACTTGTAGCAATTATTGTCTAACGTCAAATACAAAAAGCGCAGAAAGCTTAATACAAGATTAACGCTCTGTTTGCTAATTAGCCTATTTCTCACGAAGTGTAACTTTACTTTAATTTTTGCTTATGAATCAGGCAATTTTAGATTTTGGATTTTGGATTTTGGATAGGTTGGATGGTGCTAACAAGTTTCACTCTCAATCATCCAAGCAATTATCCCCGTCTCCAATCTTTCGTCGTCTGTTGGCAACTGCTTTGGCGATAATGATATTGTGTTGGGGGTTAATGCCAGAAATCGCTACAGCGCTACAACCCAAGCAAACATCAATTCAACCCTATTTAGATCAAGTAATTAAGCAGTTAACAGAGTTTCGTCTCGATAATGGGTTGAAATTTATTGTTTTAGAAAGACATCAAGCGCCAGTAGTTTCCTTTCTTACCTATGCTGATGTTGGTGGCATAGATGAACCAGATGGACAAACTGGTGTAGCACACTTTCTAGAGCATTTAGCATTTAAAGGCACAAAACGCATTGGTACTACAGATTATCAAGCCGAAAAACCACTACTAGATCGATTAGAACAATTAGACACCCAAATTAGAACCGCTAAAGCCCAAGGAAAAAAAGATGATTTAGAAAAATTACAAACTGAGTTTAAATCAGTAGAATCTCAAGCCCTCAAACTAGTTAAACAAAACGAAATGGGGCAAATTGTTGAGCAAGCGGGAGGGGTAGGCTTAAACGCCACCACATCTGGGGAAGCAACCCGTTATTTTTACAGTTTTCCTGCTAATAAGTTGGAATTGTGGATGTCTCTAGAATCAGATCGATTTTTAGAACCTGTATTTCGGGAGTTTTATAAAGAAAAAGATGTAATTTTGGAAGAACGCCGAATGCGAGTAGAAAACTCTCCTATTGGCTTAATGATCGAGAGATTTATCGATACTGCTTTCAAAGTCCATCCCTACAGACGACCGGTAATTGGTTACGACGAGGATATTCGTAATTTAACACCGCAAAATGTCAAAGAGTTTTTTGACAATTACTATGTCCCCAGCAACTTAACGATCGCTATTGTCGGCGATGTTAACCCAACTGAGGTGAAAAAATTAGCACAAGTTTACTTTGGGCGTTATCAAGCTAAACCTAAAGCCCAGCCCCAAATTCCCGCAGAACCAAAGCAAACCGAATCCAGGGAAGTTACCTTACAACTACCTTCTCAACCTTGGTATTTAGAAGGTTATCACCGTCCAGCAGTTACTCATCCTGATAATGCAGTTTATGAAATTATTGGTAGTTTATTGAGTGATGGACGCACTTCACGTTTATATAAGTCCTTGGTAGAAAAACAGCGTTTAGCCCTGTCTGCTCAGGGTTCCAGTGGCTTTCCAGGGGATAAATACCCCAATATGATCTTATTTTATGCTCTCACTGCTCCTGGTCACACAGTTGATGAATTGGCGGTGGCTTTAAAACAGGAAATTGAGAGTTTGAAAACCAAGCCTGTAACGGATATTGAATTACAGCGGGTTAAAACTCAAGCGAGGGCGGGTTTATTGCGAAGTCTGGATTCCAATATGGGAATGGCGCAGCAGTTGTTGGAATATGAAGTAAAAACTGGTTCTTGGCGGAATTTGTTTAAGCAGTTGGATGACATTGCGTTGGTGACTCCTGCGGATATTCAGCGGGTAGCACAGGCGACATTTACGCCGGAAAATCGGACAGTTGGTAAGTTGTTGTCGAAGAAGGTGACAGTTGACAGGTGACAGGTGACAGTAAAGAAGGATAGGAAGAAGGTGAGTTTTCTTCCTTTGCTCCCTTCTTGCTGTTTTCACGAAATTGAGAAAAAGAGAAGAGAGAAATAGAGAAATAGAGAAATTATGTTGAATTTTTTGGTGAAGGGTAAGAAATTGAAATTTTTACTTAGGTTTTCCAAGAGTTGGCGATTTTTTTCGGCTTTGGTGATTGCTTTACTGTTAACGTTTAATTTTTCTTGGGCGGCGACAGCAGCAGCGAAGCATTACACTGATTTACAGTTTGCACCTTTACCGGAAATTAAGTTACCCAAGTATGAACGGTTTGTACTGGATAACGGTTTGGTAGTGTATTTGATGGAAGATCATGAGCTACCTTTGGTAAGTGGTACGGCGCTTGTGAGGACAGGTAGCCGTTGGGAAGCAGGTGAGAAAACTGGTTTAGCTGATCTTGTGGGTTCAGTAATGAGAACTGGTGGAACTCTCAAGCATTCACCTGATCAATTAAATGAGATATTGGAACAACGGGCGGCTTCAGTAGAAACCAGTATAAGTGAAGCTGCTGGTAGTGCTAGTTTTGAAAGTCTGAGTGAAGACTTAGAAACGGTGTTTGGGCTATTTGCGGAGGTGTTGCGAGAACCAGCGTTTGCTCAAGAAAAGTTGGATTTTATCAAAACCCAGGTTAAGGGTGGTATTGCTCGGCGCAATGATAATCCTAACAGCATTGCCAGTCGGGAAATGCGGAAATTAATCTATGGCCAAAATAGTCCCTATGCTCGTACCGTAGAATATGCGACTTTGGATAAAATTAGCCGTGAGGATTTACTGAAGTTTTATCAGGAATACTTTCATCCCAATAATATAATTTTAGGGATTGTGGGAGATTTTAACGCCAAAAAAATGCGATCGCTCATCCAAAGTCAATTTGGTGATTGGAAACCCAACTCTAAAATCGCTAAAACCCCATTACCATCAGTATCACCAGCTAATTTGGGTGGGGTATTTTTTGTTAATCAACCCCAACTGACACAGAGTAATATTCTTGTCGGACATCTAGGTGGAAAATTCGATAGTCCTGACTATGCGGCATTAGATGTAATGAATGGGGTGTTAAATGGGTTTGGGGGTAGATTGTTTAATGAAGTGCGATCGCGTCAAGGTTTAGCTTACTCTGTATATGGTATGTGGAGTCCCCGCTTTGACTATCCTGGAATGTTTATTGCTGGTGGACAAACTCGCTCCGATGCTACAGTTCAGTTTATCAAAGCCTTGCAAACAGAAATTAAACGTCTGCAAACTCAAACCGTAACAGAAAAAGAATTGCAAATTGCAAAAGAATCTACACTCAACTCGTTTGTGTTCAATTTTCAAGATCCAGCCCAAACTTTATCACGGTTAATGCGCTACGAATACTATGGTTATCCGGCTGATTTTCTGTTTCGCTATCAAAAAGCTGTCATCGCCACAAAAGCGGCAGATGTACAAAGAGTAGCACGCAAATACCTGCAACCAGAAAATCTAGTCACCCTAGTAGTGGGTAATCAAACCGCCATTCAACCACCATTGACGGAGTTAGCTGCTAAGGTGACACCCATAGATGTCACTATTCCCAGTTCTCAAACCCAACCACAGAATTAAAACTCCCATTATTTACTGATGAGATTTCCAATTTCTACAAAGAAGTCGGGAATCTCATTTTTTATAGGTTTTTCGTAGACAAAATGCCTGAAATTATGTCTTGAAAATAATGCAAAAAAGCTTGAATTTATCAGACAAAATTTGAAAATATAAGAAGAGGATTTTAAAATTGTGGATTGATTCTATCCATACTAGTATTTTAGGAGGTGATTCAAGAATGGGCATACAAATTTATGACCTATACTCTAGCAGTGAAGTACAGCTTATTCATGACCTAACTGCTGCACAAATGAAGAATATCAATGGCGGTATCGCCTACAGAAGAGGCAGAAATAGGAGAACAAGTACAACAGATAGCAGTGAGCGTTCAGCACTACTGCAAGACGTAAATACTAGTGTGCAGAACTGGAGATTGGAACTCAATCAAACACTGGACAATTTGGGACAAACAGAATTAGAATTCTAACAAATTAGCTTGGTAATTAACCTCAAACATTCAAATCCCCGATTTCTTCAAGCAGTCGGGGATATTTTTTTTGTGTTGGCAATGATTAATATAAATTAGGGCTTGCTGATAGCGTGGCGTAAGCCATATAAATGTAAAACCTAGATAAATCAAGGGCTTCAGGGGTTAAAAAGGTTAAAAAGATGCCTACGGCACGCTACGCGAACAGCAAACCCTAATTTAGAGAATTCAGCCCTAATCTAATGTTCATATCAATTCACTTAATTAAAGCTATATATGAATCTCCCCGTCTCCCCGTTGCCGCATAATAGCGTCAGTCCATTTGTATCCACCTTAAAGTGAACTGGTATTAGTTCCACCCCATCATAAAAAACTATGAATCTATGTAGAAGCGTTGTATGCAACATCTTTTGATTCTGGACGATTTACCGAATATCATATCAGCCACAGGCAAACTGCAACAAAATATAAATAGATTATATAGTCATATTTCTAAGACATTAGATCATGATTAATGTCTAATCAACATAGCTCTAAGCCTTGATTTTCAAGATTTTTATCAATAAAAATAGAAGCATCGGTTAAGAAAACACAACCTTAACTGCCTACACAAGTTTCACGGACTGAAAACAAGTCTTTTAGGAGGAAATTATGGCAAGTATTAAACTGTCTGAATTGCAAGCAACTGGTTCTGAATTGTTCCAAGATTCCGAAAGCTTTCTCAACGAGATGAGCGATGTCAATTCCATCTACGGTGGATATTATGACAGCGGCGCGAGCGATATTTCCACATTCACAAAATTGGCTGAAGCCTTCGTTAATGTATATGCAATTGGTCATATTGCATATTTAGCTAAGTCCTATAGCGACAGCAAGTACTAATAGCTTTGTCGCTGACTTCAAATTACTGAAAACAAGTCTTTTAGGAGGAAATTATGGCAAGTATTAAACTGTCTGAATTGCAAGCAACTGGTTCTGAATTGTTCCAAGATTCCGAAAGCTTTCTCAACGAGATGAGCGATGTCAATTCCATCTACGGTGGATATTATGACAGCGATGTCAGCGATGTTTCCACATTAACAAAATTGGCTGAAGCCTTCGTTAATGTATATGGCATTGGTCATATTGCATACTTAGCTAAGTCCTACAGCGACAGCAAGTACTAATAGCTTTGTAGTTTACTACTGAGCTAGACGGCTCTCTTAGGATTAAAGGTAAATATAATTTATGTGAATAACATAAGTTTGCTGAATTACCAATAAACCAAGAGAGCCGCCTAAAAACAATCCCATTTTTGCCAAATAAAATAAAATAAAATAAATGGCACGAATCATCATTGCTGATCTGCATCCCCTCGATTCAGAAGTATTTCTTAATGAACTAACTAGTCTGGATTCTCAATCTGTATTTGGTGGTCAAGATAACTATCGTCCTCAAATTGCAGAAGTTGGTGTTAAGGCTCTGGAGTTTATTCTTGTGATTGCAGCTATCGATGCTATTTCGTTTCTAACAACTTCATTCATCAACAAAGATTAATATCAGATCATTTTATTATCTGTTGATTTACCTATACTATTGGGACCAAAAATGACCTAATGACCAACAAAATATGGAATACGATTGCGACTGGAATAGCCTCATGGTGTCTTTATAGTTGATTGACACAACAACAGCAATTTATCAATAGTTTCATCATCATTTGATCCTATGCCATTTATCTTAAGCTCTCAAAATGTTTTTAACTATCTCATTTCCCAAGGACTGTGTAATCAGCAAGAGCAGTCATTGAGTAAAATTGAGCTAAAACCTGCCAAAAACTTTAACTTATTAGTCAGCTTACCCGATGGTCGTCAACTTCTGGTGAAACAAGAACGTCTCAACCGAGAAGGTAAAACTCGTGGTGAGTTCTTCGACGAATGGCAAGTTCATAATTTTTGCCAGACATTCCCAGAAATTAGTCATCTGCGCTCATCTTTATCAGAAGCGATTCATTTTGATGCTGAAAATTCCATCATTGTTTTCAATTATCTCAATGACTATCGTGATCTGAGTGAATTTTATACTCAAGAAAATCTTTTTTCTACTGATATCTCTCGGTCAATTGGAGCGACTTTAGCATCAATTCATCGTTTAACTCTCAATCATCAAGACTATCGGGACTTCTTCCAAAAGACCGAGAATACAACTTCTAACTTGTCAGGAGAATTGAATAGAATTACACCAGAAGTATTTGGTATGGTTCCTGCTGATGGGTTGAAATTTTTTGCACTCTATCAACGTTACGATAATCTCGGAAAAGCGATCGCAAATTTGAGTGATGCTTTTACTCCTTGTTGTTTAACTCACAATGATCTCAAGCTGAACAATATTCTGATCTCCTTAAATTGGGAAACCATAATTGATCACCAATCACCCTTGAGTGACAGTATAATTCGCCTCATTGACTGGGAACGCGCTACTTGGGGAGATCCTGCTAGTGATTTAGGAGCAATAATTGCTAGTTACCTACAAATTTGGCTACACAGCATGGTAACTAGTAAAACGATACCGATTGAAGAGTCTTTACGTTTAGCGGCAATTCCCTTACAACTGCTACAACCTTCCCTCACATCTTTGGTAACTGCTTATTTGGCTAACTTCCCGGAAATTATAGAGCTTCGTCCTGATTTCTTGCCGCTAGTTGTACAATTCTGCGGGTTTTCCTTAATTAGGTCTATTCAAGCCCAACTGCAACATGAGAGAACTTTTGGTAATTCGGGTATCTGCATTCTCCAAGTGGCCAAGAGTTTATTGTGCCGTCCCCAACCATCTATCACCACCATTTTTGGGATGGAAATATCAGACTTAATTCCCACAAGCTTATCTCCAGCTTAAATCCACCCTAGACTCTAATAGACCCATGCAACTATTAAATTCCCTACATAGTCAACTTTCGGAATTGCCAGAGCCATTGCAGACATCGCTACAAGATATGGTGAATCAGATTACAATTGAATCCCACCACTGTATCAAGCATCCAGAGTACAAATCCTTAGAATTGCCAGAGTCAGTCGTCTCTCGTTTTGAGCAGTTACCGTTGGAGATGCAGCAACAGCATTTGAAGTTACAACTGCGTAATTTTCTATACAGTGCTTATTATAACGCCGCTTCAAAACCTAACATTGGCTCTGACTCTATAAAAACAAATGATAAATTGGAGCAAAATTTCGAAAATAACAGCTTATTCGGAGTAGATTTAGAATTTTATGATCGCTTACATACCAGGAACAAAAGCGAAGGCTACTGGAGTCATAACTGGCAGGTAGTCAGGGAAGAAACGGATAACACATTGGCAGTGCATAAGAATGGGTTAACATTGCACGTTGATCCCAACTTGCATGTGTTACCAACGAACCAAGAGGTAACTGTTGGCAAGTTTGTATCTATTAGAATGCCTAAGAATGTGGTACAAAACGGATTTTATATGGCGGTAGCTAATGCAGGCTCCCAAAATAATCATGAGATTACGCGAGTTTACTTTAATTTAACACCAGAAGGGGCGGCATCAGTTATGGAAAGTTTAACAGACCAACTAAATAAAATCCCGATTTCTTTTTCTTTTAAAGCGCTATATAATCCGTCCGATTATAGACGTTATGACTCAGCCGTGCTTTACTTTAATAAAAGCCAGTATAATGTAGTTCACCCAGTATTAGAAAGGGTCTATGCAGAAAATAAATCCTATTTTCTTGATCAAGTACCTTTGTTTACTAAGCCATTAGCACCAGGTTTATCTTGTGCTGAAGAACCAGACCAAAAATTTGGGGAACAAGAAAGTTTTGGTACAAATCGCTGTCAAATTATCGCTAATGGTTTAATTGCCGCTTGGCAGCAAGGTGATCATACTCCAGAAGGTCGCTTGGCATTCATTATCAAGCATTTTTCATTACAGAAAATTCAATTGCAACGTCCTTATCTCAATGCTAAATCTCAGGATATTTACACTCCCTTGTGGTAATTGAACTATATTAAATATGCTTGATTCATTTTAAGCATATTTAATGACATACCATAAATGTTGGCACTAAGTAGCATTGATAGTTTCAGTTCACATCAAAGAGGTAATGTTATGATTCAAGAAAATTTTGAGCAAAATAACCGACTAGATAAGATATTTAAACCTACACAATTTCAACAGATTATCAAAGCCATTATTTTGGGTAACTATTCTTGGGCTTGTGTTTTATTTCTTCATTTTTCAGGTTATGATCCTCTTGAATACATACCCTATGAAACCTACAATAACTTATTGAAAGAAAACTGTATTTTGGGTGATGATAATCATCGAACTAATGAAAAAAAAATGAAATTATCCAATATTAAATTAAGCTGGATTAAATTGAGTAAAGGTAAAAATAGCTCTAAATAAATTGTAGGCATTGGGTCATTTACAAAAACAGATTAACAAAGTTTTCTTCAATACCTGATAGTTATTAATATGCCGAGAATCTCTGCTTAATTAGTTAGAGATTCTCGGTTTTACGATTAATAACGACTCTTTTAAAAAAAATTAATTTTAGCTATTAGCTGGCCTCACTTAATATTTCTGAAGAAGATTGAGGAAGTGTTTCCTCTACTAGCTTGACTACAATTTCTAATGTTGTAATTTGTTGTTGTATCCAATTTGTAAATAAATCACCCATAATTTTTAGGCGCGTTTGTTCATTTAACTGTGGTTTAATAATTTCCTCAACCATAATTATATGCGCTCCTTTAGGTGTAATTATTGGCTTGAGAATTTGCGGTGGATTCGCAGCAAAAACTGCTGCGGCCATTTCTGGTCTAAAATCGCTACGTTGTTGAATACCTTGATATCCTCCTGCACGACGAAGTTCTGGATTTGGGATATATTGACGAGCAATTTCTTGGAAAGTTATTTCTCCTTCTTGTAGAGCATAAAATATTTCTAGAGCTAAATCTTCATCATCTAATATCACTTCATAGGTAGCGGCTCCAGTGTAATCTAGTTGATGAGCATAAAAAAATGGTTCAACTTTATCAGCAAATAAATGATTGGCTAATTTTGCAGATAGTAAATTAGTATGGGCTATTTCTTCAAAGTTATCCAAAGAAAGATAATATTTTTCTAACCATGCCCAGGTTTCCTCTGCTTTAATCAGTTTGTTAGCTAATCTCAGGCTATCTGCTGCCTGTTGTAATTCTTCTATTTCGATTTTAATACCTTCTTTGACAGCAGTATCAGCAATAATTTTTCTGGTAGCAATAGCTTCTAGCAAATTAGGAATTTGGCAAGAGATTTTGATATGGTAAAGAATATCTTCAGGAGAAACAATTACCAGCTTGGACATAATCTAATTCCTCCAATGATACTAATTTTTGTTTGTGAATTTTAACTTGCAATTTTGGCTAAATCTTGGCTAGGTAGTTTGAACAGGTAGAAACAATTCAAGTTATAGCAATTTGGTATTATTCTCTTAATTTTATATGGTAAACAAGAATTATTGAGGCATTTCAATAATATTAGATTTAATTAATTTATGAAAAAATATCTCTATCTCCTGATAGATAAAAAAGTTAATCAAACATGATGATATATTTTTGTGAGGAAAAAACTTTATCTGGGCAAAATCAACGAAAAAAATCTAGACTTATCAAAAATTTAAATGTTAACTGCTAACATTGCTATGTTAACAGTCAACAACCGCACCAATTAGGTGTATTAATCATCTACTTACTGAAGTTAGACTTAATGGCTAATTACTAAAGCTCTAGACCGTTCTTTTGTAGCTTTTTAAACGGGTCTAAGATAAAGTCAATAACTCGACGCTGACGAACAATTACTTCAGCAGTTGCTGTTTGACCAGGTGTTAAGAGGATGCGTTTGTTGCCAACTTGAATATAAGGTTTCTCCAAAGCAATTTCTACTTCATAAGTTTCTAGACGATTGGGGCTATTTTCCTGAATTTTTGAGTTAGGTGAAATCCAGTTAACGCGCCCTTGTACTACTCCATATTCTTGGAAAGGATAAGCATCAAACTTGATTTTAACTGGCATTCCCACCTTAACAAAACCACTTTGTTGGCTGGCCATTTGTGCTTTCAAGATTAAAGCGGCATTTTTGGGTGCAATTTGAGCTATCATTTGTCCGGGTTGAACAACAGATCCTGGCTTTTTGATAGGTAATTCAAAGATGATGCCATCAATAGGCGATCGCACTACTCTTTGTTGTAACTGCAACTGCAATGATGTAATCTGGCTCTTGGTTTGAGCAATTTCTGATTTAATAGTAGAAACTTGTGTTTGCAAGTCCTTAAACTGTTCCTGGTTTTTCAGTAATGTCAATTTACCTGCCTGAACCACGCTTTGATAGCTACTTTCCTGCTCTTGTAAGCGGAGTTTTGCCTGTTCAATATCTGACCTAGCTTGATTCATAATTGACTGATAGCGACTCAATTCTTCTTGTAAACGCAACTGAGTTTGTTTAATGTTAGCTTTTGCTTCTTCCTGCAAACGTTGGCTTTCTTCCGCAGCTTTTTCCAATTCTACAACTTTGGTTTGGGGAATTACACCTTGCTGTAAAAGTAGACGATAGCGTGAAACTTCTAAAAAATCTCGACTCAAACGACTTTTGGCTAACCTATGAGCAATTTGGTTAGAATTTATGCTTTGTTTTACTTGATCAACTTGAGCTAATTTTTCCACTTTTTGCCAATTATATGCACTCTGTTTAGCATCCACATTTTGCCGCGCCTGATTAAGTTGAGCTAATTTTTCTAATTGTTGAGACTGATTTTGTTGTTCTTGGATATTAATCGCCAGCAAAACCTGATTTTTGAGTAGTTCCAATTGTGTTTGGCGATTGACTAACCCTTCAAGCTTGGCTTGTGTTTGTTGCAATTCTGTTCGCAAAACATCAGATTCCATTTCCACTAAAACCTGTCCGGCTTTAACAGTTGAGCCTTCTTTAAAATTGACAGCGATAACACTACCAGTGACTGCACTATCTAGTTTTTGGGTTGCGCCTTTAGGTTCAATTCGTCCACTAGCATTTCCAGTTTCATCAACTTGGGCAAACATTGTCCAGGGTAAGGCTATTGCTGTAAAACTAATTAGCAAATACAGCATTGAGCGTGTCCAGGCTTTCGGTAAAGCATCTAATAATTCTTCGGTTCCATAAAACCAGTCCTTTGGTTTATCTGTTGTTTTTTGATCATGTGGAATAGCAGAAGATTGAGCCTGTCCGGATATGACAAAGGCTGATGAATTGTAAGTTGATTGTGGCATAATCAATTTTGGATTTTGGATTTTGGATTAGTTTAATAATGGCGGCTACAGAAAATATCCCAATTTAGTATGCGGACAAATTCCCAATTCAGACTAGAGTAAAAATGTTGCACATACAATAGAGACGTTATATGCAACGTCTCTACATTTGATTTATAGTCAGGTATAAATGGTTGATTTATGACTAATTAATTTCCAGGTAAATTACCTGATTTCTCAACCTGTTTGTGCCAGTTGTTGTTGATTGAGATAGAAATAATGACCTCTTTTGGCAATTAATGCTTCGTGAGTACCACTTTCAACTAAAACGCCGCGATCTAAAACTAAAATTAGGTCAGCATGGCGTACTGTAGAAAGGCGATGGGCAATAATCACACTTGTGCGTCCTTGCAGAATTTGTTTGAGGTTATTCTGAATAATTCGCTCAGATTCTGCATCAAGATGACTGGTAGCTTCATCTAATATTAAAAGGCGCGGATTTCCAAGTAAAGCACGGGCTATAGCTAGGCGTTGGCGTTGTCCCCCTGATAACATTCCCCCACCTTCACCAATTTGGGTTTCATAACCCATAGCCATGCGTTTAATAAACTCATCTGCACCTGCAAGCTGCGCTGCTTCAATGATTTCTTCAAGTCTGGCTTCGGGATGAGCAATGCTAATATTTTCTCGAATTGTGCCGCCAAACAAAAAGGTTTCTTGGTCAACAACTCCAATTTGCGATCGCAGCGATTGCAAAGAAATACTAGTCACATCTTGATTGTCAATTAACACTCTGCCATCTGTCGGTAGATATAAACCCAAAATCAGCTTAGAAAGAGTAGTTTTTCCTGAACCACTTCGCCCCACAACTGCTACAGTTTGCTCAGGTAAAATCTCAAAACTTAAATTTTCGAGGATGTTAATCTCGCTTTCGGGATGATAACGGAAAGTCACATTATCAAAACAAATACGTCCGCGTAAACTCGGTAAAATCTGGCGGGTTTGGGTTGATAAATCTTCTTCTGGTTCAGCTTCTAAAACATCATTAATTCGCTCCGTAGAAACTATTACTTCTTGGACTTGATTCCAAAGTACAATTAGTCTTTGAAAAGGCTGAATAATGTTACCTAGCAACATATTAAAAGCCACTAATTGCCCAATTGTTAATTGGTTTTGAATAACTAACCAAGCTCCAAACCATAATAATACTGTACTCGCTATGGATTGAATAGTAGAACTAAGAATTTGCAGTTGATTACTAATTACTTGACCACTAAAGGTTTTCTTCGTCAAATTATTCAGTAATTCTTCCCACCGCCAACGGACTGTTTGTTCAATCGCCATTGAGCGAATAGAAGAAATCCCTGATAGGCTTTGAATCAAGTAACTATTTTCTTTTGTTACTGCCGTAAAAACCTCACGGCTAATGCGGCGCAAAAAAGGTGTAGCTACTAATGCTAGTAACACAAAAGGTGGGACAATGGCTAAGGTCATCCAAGCCATAGGTGGACTGTACCAAAACATCAATCCCACATAAATAAACACAGTCAGCAAATCTAAAACAATAGATAATGCTTCCCCAGTTAAAAAACGCTGAATTTTTTGATTTTCTTGAACACGAGAAACAATATCGCCAACATAACGAGACTCAAAGAATGACAGAGGTAGGCGAAATGTATGTTTAATAAAACCTACCAACAATGCTACACTAATCCGGTTAGCTGTGTGGTCTAGTAAATATTGTCTGAGTCCATTGATGACAACACGGAATAAGCCAAAAATTAGCAACCCAAAGCCAACTGTGTTTAAAGTAATGGTGCTACCCTGGACAATTACTCGGTCTAATAATAGTTGAGTAAATAAAGGTGTCACCAGTCCAAAGATTTGAATTAATACCGAAGCCACAAATACTTCTAGAAGTACTTGGGAGTGAGGTTTAACTAAATCAAATAACTGCCAAAAGGTTGTATTAGATTCTGGGGTTTCTTTGAGTGAGTTTGTCGGTTGTAATAACAACGCATAACCTGTCCAACCGGCTTTGAATTCGCTAATAGTTAGGTTTCGTTGACCGATAGCGGGATCAGCTACAATTACCCGTTTTTTGGTAATTTCATAGACGACAATGTAATGTTTACCTTCCCAATGTGCGATCGCTGGTAGGGGTTGTTGTGCTAATTTATCTAAACTGGCTTTTACCGGACGAGTAGCAAAACCAACACTTTCAGCCGCTGTAGTTAAACTTCCCATTGATGCACCCGCACGGTTAACATTGGCAAGTTCCCGCAAGCGGTTAATACTGAAGTTTTTACCCCAATAGCGACTAATCATCACTAAGCAAGCTGCACCACAGTCAGAAGCACTTTGTTGCTCAAAAAATGGGTAACGTTTGCTAATTTTGCGCCACCAATTTCCCGCAGTAACGGTGGGACTGGGAAAGTAGGTTTGGCGTTTTTTCGGCTGTGGTTGCGTCTGGATCGTTGCTTGGGGAAATTGAATTAAATTGCGGTTTTTGGTTGGAATTTCCCGCTTTGGTGGCTTGGGAATGGGAATTTCTAGAGGCTGTGAAGTGTCAATTAATTCTGCTAATTGTGGCCAGTGTTTTAGCGCCGCTATCCAGTGATCATGACGTAAAATGTAAGCGATCGCAGGTTGCGTTGCTTGCCAACTTCCTTGTTGGGAATTGACAAACATAGTACCTGGTGTGAGTACTTGTCCTTGAGAATGCTGTAGTTCGCCTTGACGCACGAGCAACAGCTTAATATCTTTGGTAATTTTGGCGTTTAGAGAACCAGTTTCTAAATTTTGCCTTTCAAATAAAGACAGTGCTTTTAACATCTCCTCTACTGATTCATGGCGGGGTAAAGCAGTGTTTTGGCACAATAACAGCAATGTATCCCAAAGTTCAGCCTTAATCAGCAAGTTATCGCTGACACTGGGAAACTTCTGAATTACCTCTTGGGGAAGATAACCCACCTTTAAATTAACAGAAGCTCTGGCCACATAGGAACTAAATTCCTGTTCGGAAAATAAAGTCAATTCTCCAAATGATGACCCAGATCCAAGGGTGGTAATTAAATTATTGAAACCATCTAACAGCCGAACTTTACCTGTCAGCACAAGATAAATTCCTGGTGCTGCTGTTGTAGATTGCCAAAACTGCTTGGCTATTGGTGGTTCAATAATTTCTAATGCTTGAACACAATATTCAAGTTCTTGTTGTGATAGCGACTCACCCAAACTGTGGGTAATTTTTTCAACTAATTGTGACTGAGAAAACGCTGATGGCATTTCCTTACCTCCAAAACACTAATAGTTATTGGTCTGAATCAAATTAAATGACCAATTGAAACTAGGTTCAGAGCTAGATTGCAAATCGCCAATTTTGATACCAGCATCCTGAGTTTGAGCATTTTTTGGTGGATGGGAACTTTTACGTTTAGTCGAAAGTCCCATTTGTTTAAGTAAGCGGTTAATGTGGCGATCGCTAATTTCAATTCCCAATTCATTCGCTAAATGTTTACTTAACCATTGAGCCGTCCAGTAACCAAAAGCATAGCCATATTCACGCGGACTATTACTGACTAATTCTTTCAATCGTTCGATATATTGATGATTAACAGTCTTTGGTCTACCTATCGGTCGCTCGTTCCATTTATGTGCCATACCAGCCTCAGCTATGCCTATCCAGTACCGCGCCATCTCATGAGAACAACTGATAATTTCACAGATATGAGATTGAGATTTACCCATATCTGCTAACAACATAATTTCAATTCGTCGCCGATATTCGGGTTGTATATTAGATTGCAAGTTTTTCAACAGCGCCTTTCGCTGAAAAGGTGTTAAAAACTTGCTCTCGTGTGCATCGTAAATATCAAATGCGTTGTTTTGACTCGAAGAAAATGACATAATTCTTACCAGTTGCCGTCTATTATTGTGAAATTTGGGCAAGTTTATCCCTGACATCTGTTGCTAACATCCAGATGCAAAATTAATTAGCCAATTACGGCTAACCAAATATTTATGACATGATTTGCAATTCAGACTTTCAGTTTTCCTCCCTAGCTTGCTGAAAATCCAGGCGAGTATTTCGCCATTTGATCAAATTTTTAACCATTAATATCTGACATTAAAAATCCTAGCTTGGGAGAAATTTTCATCAAACATCCTCATGCAAATCATGTAATTTTGGGTTTTTCCTATCCTCCAAAATTTCTGGAGTAGAAAGTTTGTAAGCAGTGGTAAGCATCCTTGAACAATATGTAGCCAGATAACTGTTTTCTATTAAACAGCTATATTTGCTAACACACCTAAAACAGTAAAAAGCAATAATTTCTAGCCTTTTTAAATACCTACAGCAGTTTGCGTAGTTAGGAGGTACAAAATCTAAATTTAACCCTATACACAAAGCCAGTTTTACTCCTGACTCCTGACTCCTGACTCCTGAATTCTGCTGTAACGCAACCACCATCTTATGTTGTCAAGCCATTTGCCCTTAGTTGATATTCACAGTAATACAATTTGGAGCCTGCTGGTAGCTCTAATTGTGAGGATGTTATTGAACACTGCGATGCAGGTTCATATATGAACATCCCAATATTTAGGTAAGAGGTAAAACCTGTTTTAAGGATTGAAGCCTAAAAGTAGCTAAGATCAGGCGAGGAAGTAATCTATTTCTTACACTAGCTTAAGGCTAGTATTTTCTCATCAGCAGATTGTCATAAATCTGAAATTTTACACAAGAGAACTTTTAAGAAAAAGCTACATTTCCTCACTGTTTATCTTTATCTACTATGATTCATTTCCAAATTTTCCTACATCTTCGCCTGGAGTTTATCTAAAAAATAAAATCTTTATTGGATCTTCACGAAGACTTTATATTAAATTTATATTTAAAAATAATATTAATTGCTTATACAATAGCGCAATTTTTATAATATTTTATTTTATTTTATTTTATTTTATTTTTTACAAATTTTTTACAAACAACTGAGTATTTTTATAGGATGGCTATAATTTTTACAAAAAAAATAAAAAGAAGCTGTTCAAAGTTGCCAGCTTCTATTACTCACTATATAAATTGCCAGTTTATACAGCGAAAATAATCCTGTTTGGGAATAATAGGATTACAAAATTGGAAACAGAAGCGTAATAGCTAATAATTCCTACCAACCATAAACGTGATTTCACAGTAACTTTTCAATTTTCTAGCCTACTTTTGGCACTAAAGTTTTGAAAAGTCAAACCCAATAGAGTAGAAGAAGTTCTCTAGCTATGTTAAGTTTTCACTGGGGGAAGCCACTACCCCAATTTCTTATTGCTCAGACTTCCTAGAAAAAAGAACCACCAGTAGTTACTGTTAATCAGTCTTGGTGTAAAAGTTATCTAATCCATGAGTAACTGATTGCTGAAACAGTCAGTGTTACATATTTCATGCTTAGAGATAAGCATTGATTTTATTGGTAAAAGTGGAGCTTTTAGCCATTCACTTCTTTTCGGTTGTTATTTCTAATTTATAGGATGTTACTATTCTATATTTGCCATTTTGGCAAATTTTTACACTGATGTATTGTAGAGACATTCCCTAAGAACATCTCTACAGTACCGGTTACTGACTTTATTCAATCTACAATTCTTTCTGAGCAAGCTATGCTGACCGCTTCTCTCTGTGGCTACCACGTACTTCTGCTTTTTGCTTACCACCCACTTCCAAATAAGCTAAATCTTTAATTTTGCTCAAACAGCTAGGTGCAAGATGACTATCAGACCTTTTCTCGGTTGCTTGTGTGGCAATTTTAAGATTGTCATTGTGCTGTGCAGTTGACCTACTCATGCGGGAATTTTCTTTGAGAAGTCGGTTATAAGTGCGGTAAGGAATGTAATGCAGAGGATTGTAACCAACAAACCGCAGCATTAAAACACAAGCCCAGGAATACTTACCAGCTAGAATTGCTTCTATTACTTGATCGAATTGTTCGGGTTGGATTTTCTTATCTAAGTTGCTACTATTGCCAGAAATATCTTGATTCATGGTACGTGTTAGTTTTTTTGAAGGTAATAAACTAGTTCAGTTTCTTCGAGCTTTATTGTGTCAATTGCTGTTTTGCAACTGCAATACTAGTCCACCACACCAACTTTGATGGGTTCACAACAGAAAAAAAGTTATATTCTCCCCATGCTTGCCTTCACCCAGCAATTGTGGTTTGGTTGAGTACTAGCTTTGAAACAGTTGTTGAATTAATTACAGGAATATATTGGTAATGGATTTGTGGCGAATGTTGAAAAAATAGATAATCTTTTCAACAGGCACATCCAGAAAGTTTTCCAGTTCTAAGCAGTTGCCTTAACTTCCAGTTATCAGCGCTATCTATAAAACTTCTGTGTTGTTTTCGCTGCATCTGGATACTATGGAACTGAGTTTTAGTTTTAGCAATTTTGACTGCTATCTGGGTAGTTTTCTGTGTGTTCAGGAGAAGCTTCAATATACTAACTTTCAAAGCTAACGCTCTTTGGGCGGCTTGTTCGACTCTAGCTATCATCACCCGGAAAGTTTGAGCCGTTAAAGCTGTGATTTGCTTTTCTTGGGTATGACTGACTTGTGCAATCTTTCCTGTACATACCCACATCACAACCGTGAGCCAAAAATTTAAGCTCCTCCACCACACTAAATCCAGAAGGGCTGAAAGTGCCTCAGTCTGAAAGGATGTAGACCTGTTACCTGTTTTATTAATTGCTATATCACTACTTTTCGATATGGCTGATAAAGTTACCCTTTGTGAAAGTATGGGACTTTCATAAATGGCTACCTGACGAGGATGCAAATCATAGTGCTTTTTCCCTAAGTTACCTCGTTGGTTTGATGTTTCGACTGCATTTGACCTGATGATTTTTTTCATTGCGCTGACCTGTGATTGAAAACCTGACTGTTTTTAATCAAGTCTGTTTGCTACTTTGCCGTATTGACCCTGTTTCTCTGTGCAGTTTTGTAGATGTTACCTAGTGGTAGGGGTTGTTGATGAAGACAACCATCATTGAGTACTTCTCGGCTTTGGCTTTTGCTAACCAGTGAATGCAAGGTAAAAATTTACCTGTTTTCTCTCTCGTTAGCTGGCTTGGTAGATGCTGTTGTGTATGAGAGAAAAATCCACAACCCTTAATTCAATAATCTTTTACTGGATATTATTGTATAACTTGCCGCCGAGCGTTAGGAGAGCTTTTCAGTAAAGTCTCATAACTTTGAACTTAGCCGAGAAGATAATTCATATTTGAATCTCAATGTCTACATTCGTATTTATACTATTTTTTGTCGCTAATGTCATCTGCCAGTTTGGCAGTCCTATAAGTTAAATTTACTTAATGTCTCTAGATATTCACTTATGGATTGTGCAGCTTTGAATTTTGTCCCATATTGAGCAAAAAAATGGGGGGTTACACCCCCTATTTTATGAATTGAAAAAAGTTAATTATGCTTGTTTCATTAACAAATTATCTTGCCGATTTTTCTTAAAAAAGCTTATCTATAAGCAACTCTAGATACTTTTGAAAACAGCCAAATTCAAGATTTTTATTAAAATTAGCCCTGACTGGTTAGTTATTATATATTGTTATATGTTTTGCCTGAAGTTCTTATCTAAAAATCTTTACAGATGCACTAAGCTCAGTTATCCGCTAGGAAAATAGGAGTAATGATTGCATAGAAACTAGCTATATAATCCAGACATTAACTGGTTAATACTACTCTTGTATGCTATGATATATTAACCTATTTTGTCACCACAAAATTAAAATAAAAAAACACCCATTCAGAGGTGTGCTGATAAAAAAGTATAGTCGGCTTAACCGAATCTTAAACATATAATTTAGCATCTAAACGCCAGTTAGCAGGCAAATAATGCTTCTATATTTTTTTCAATAAAATTACCCAATTTTGGGAATATAACCAACCAATTTGTCTAAGATTACTGTGGCGATGGAGTTGAGATTAAGAATAAATGAAAATCGTTAATTGTGATGAGTTTCTGATTATTAATTTATGTTAGTTTTATATTTTGAACTAGATCAAGAATGCATTACTCTAGGAACTCTTTGTTGCTGAAGTCTGAGCGGCAAATCCCATCATCTTTAAATTTGCTCAACAACTAAATCAGGAATTTATTGACAATGTGAAATTCAGGCATTACCATATAAATCCGACTCGCTCTAAATCTCTAAATTGAGACTGTAAATTTTAGGGAGTATTTTATGAGTGAGGACAACTTTACTGGATCTCTCTTTAGTATTCATTTTTCTATATTTCCTTAGATACGTAGTAGGGGTATTTTCTAGGCTAATAATTATGTGCAGCCCAAGTCAGTTTTTACACTTGTACTCAGGGTAGGTTGTGATAAAAACGAAATAATCGGGCATTTTTTCTAAGTAATAGATGAGAGTCGTGATATTTATCACCAAATACGGTGATAGGGACATTTAAAAAAAAATGAGTAAAACATGAGTTTTGAGGTTTAAAACTTTCGACTCTAACCATTTCTTGCTTTTTCTGAGGATTCCGGAAATAATCGGAAAATAAAATAGCAGTTTATAGACATACATTGTTTTGGTTATCAATGATGCTTTTTCTATATAAATCTTCAAGAACTATCTATTGATACCTAATGCTGTTTATCTGCATTTTATATTTTTAAAGCTTAAAGTGATAAATTTTACTAAATTTAAATTTAGAGTTGAGAAGATTCACAGTTGTGTAAAAATGACGTAATACTGATTATAGCCTAATTTATAGAGAAACTAGGCTGAATCAGTTTAAATCATCAAAGCCGTATTTTTACGATTATGGGTATCATAAATGTAAATAAATAGCCCAGATAGCCATAGCACGGAGATAAGTACTAGCGCGGAAAGTCCCTGTAGAAGTAATAGCTTCGGGAGTGCGGAACTGTAACCCATTTTCGTAAACTTGCTTAACTACGGCTTCAGTTAAGCGCATGGCTTCATTTTTCATGCCCATTTGTAGGAAAAATGCAGCTAAACCAAAATTGATACCTGTCCAAACTTCCAAAGGATGTGTAGAATTAGGATTTTCTGGTAAACCATTGGGAAGAACACCGTTAGCAGCACCGAATTCACCATTTTGAAACTTGAGAAAACAAGCATCATATATAGTTGTCAAAGCCGAAATGGCGCGATCGCTGGGGACAATATCTGGTAAACTCAATAAACGAGTGTAGAATTGCCCACACAATTGGTCAGCCATAACTACATCAGAACCACTTTCGCTATCCAAACGGTAATATTCACCATTCCACAGCTTTTCTTGGTAAATCGGTTTTGATTGATTTAACCAAGTTTGATAAATCGACTTTTGCGTTTTTGTGTCTCTGTGGTCTGCTAAAATATCACTGATAGCGATCGCACTTTCCAAAGCCGCTAACCATAAACCACCACAATAAGCACTTACACCTTGCAAACGCCAATCATCGAAAGTTTGGTCAGGTGCGCCAGAATTTTCTGGTATACTGTCCCCATCGAGATCAAATGTTTTCACATAATCGAGAGTTTGGACAATTGCATCCCAACAATCTGCTAAAAACTGGATATCATTTGCACCGGTAAACAGAAAATCTCGATATACCTGCAATACAAAATCACAACCTAAATCTTTCCAGAGATTGCAATCTTGATAACTAGTGTAATTGGTTTTTTCCCAAACGTGTTCGTTGGGTGCGCCTAAATCATGAGGTGTAGCACCGGCGACTTTGCGAACTGCGAGGGGACTTTCGGATTTGATGGTGAGATAATAACCGATAATTCTAGTTCTATCATCACTTTGGGGAATTGCCCTAGCAAAAGCGCGAATCACCGATTTTTCCAGTTCAGGAAATAACATCAACAGTCCAAAAGAACCGTATAACCGCACATCCAGACTTTCATACCAACGATAATCTAGACATTCTAACACGGCGAATTGGCCAACGGGATCAATTTCTGACGCGGCACTCCAGAGAGTTCCCCCGCTGGTTAAGTCGTAGAGTTCGTTAAATAACGCCATTTTGAACCAGTCGGGTAAGTCAGAACGGTTGAGAATAGGGTGTTGCCAGTTTTGGATGAGCGATCGCCAATTCTGATATTCTTTAAGTGCAGTAGTGGCAATTTGCCAAGCATTCTCACCATTACAACCAAAAAAGTCTGTATATCTGCGGTAATAGTTCACTCCCGCTGCAAATTCTGTTACAGGAAAATCCCAACTGAGGACAAAAGGAACTTCCAAATTTTCCCCTGGTTGCAAAGTGAAACGTACTGCAATAGCAGCACCTAATCTGGTTTTTTCATCTGCGGGAGTTTCATCTATATAATTAGGTAAAGAACCATTTTCTGAGAAACTTTGCCAAACATCTTCACCATTACCCACAGGATTAAATCGGGAATGATGAAATATTTCAACTTGAGGATTTTTTGCAGTCGCAATACACCAAGTTCCGTCTCCTTCTTGGACAGTTTGATTATCAGCAACTTGACCTAAAACACAACCAAAATATTGATCATCTTCTGCTAAACAATTATAATTACCTTGACTTTCTCCCCAAGCTGGTTGATATTCATAAACTGGACTACCATCATCTCTAACTCGCACTTCAGGAGATTTCAAAGTATTCGTAAACCAACCCACCATATTTTCCCAAGTTAGCATAATGCTAATAGTAATTGGTGCATTTGTAGGGTTGTGGGCTTTCCACAAGAAAACCGCTACAGGATAACTAGTTTCTTGATAATTATTTGCCCAAATTGGCGAAAATTGCTCACAGGTTAATTGTGATTTTAAGACATTTTCATAAACAAACCAACTGCGAGGATAAAGTGCATGATAAGTTCCTGATTTCACACAATCAACAGAGAGGGGAGAAGGTGGATACCATTGCCAAGATTGCAGTGTGTTATCTTCTGGTGGTTGGGTAGATAATGCGTAAGCTTGTCCAGATTCAAAGACACTAAATTGACAAGCGGGAACGTTTTTGAAAGTATGTTCTCCCCCGTCAATGTGCCACAGGTTAAAATCTCCTCGTGAAGAACGTCCTATACACCCTGCACCAAAGCCACCGAGAGGCATTCCGTGCCAGGGACCATCATCAATATTACTAGCATAGCGGACGGTGTAGGGTTTGTCCCAGCCTAGGCCAATGGGACGTTTCCAGGTGCAGGGGGGTATTTGGGGGTGGTTTGTCATGGTTTGAGTTTCACGGGTTGACGCTAATGAAGAGTAGCGCGATGTGTGATATTTCTCAAGTCGTATGTGAGGAGAGTAACTGACATAGCTGTCAAATTTAGTAAGTAGTCAGTAAAGTAATGCTAATGAAAGTCTAAATAGAGCGCGTAACTACAAGTAGTGGTACAATTCAAAAATATACAAGCTGCAAACAGTAACAATACAATTCTTTGATTTATACTTTGAACTAGACTTGTTACTTATTTGTGGAATAAGTCTGAAACACACTATTTAATAGGCTATAAGGTTTGTGATTTTGACAAAAATTACCCCTGGACAACCACTGACTGATACACAGAAAAATGGCTTACAGTTGGTATCCCTATTGGGTGGGGGTAAACGTGATGTTGTCTTAGCTATTGATGTCACGAAAAGTGTAGGTTTAAATGACGAAGGACGTATTCGCTTACGTCAGATAGTTGCAGACAGTCTCAAACCCGGAGATTCTGTTTATGTTGTGACCTTTGGTCAAGATTTAGTTTTTAATGAAATTATAGATGTTAAAAATCCATTAGGAACACCTATAGATTTTAGTCAAAAAAATCCAGAAAATATTGATAAAGTATTAGCTAAAATTCCTTTTAATTATGACCCTAACCGCTACGGTACAGATATTCAAAAAGCAGAATTAACTGTTTATCAAGGTATTGCCCAGATTAATCAAAATCGAGTTTCCAAAAATCTACCAATTAAGCCGCAGTCGGTTGTTTGGATTACTGATGCACCGTTATGTACTAAACCTGAAATTACTTGCCAAGTTTGGATAGAAACTCCTGCTAATAGTCCTTTCAGAATTGCGACATCACCGGAAAGTCAGGAAAGACAGAATTGGATTAAGGCTTTACCTTTAAAAGAGCGACCGCTCCCCATTCCAACACAATCTAATAAAGATTATAAACTATCTGTAGTCGATATTAATCCTACAGTTCAAGAATTTTGTACACCAGCACCAGGAGGTCAAAAAACTTGTTTGGTTGATCCTTATTTAATTAAACAGTTATGGCTACCAACTCTAATTTTATTATTAATAGTTGCCGCAGGTATTTGGAGTATATTAAAATTTACTAAATTGCAAAAAAAATGGGAGGTGCGAATTAAGTTACAAGATAATGAAGATGAAGAACCAATATGTAGATTACCAAACAATAAAAAAATCGCAATTGGTGAAGATGATTCTAGCTGTATACATTCTATCAGCTTTCGAGGTGGAGACATTAGAGCATATTTAGAACGTAAAGGAGAAAAGCTTTATTTAGTGCCAAAGGAAGATGCAAAAATTGAACTTAACAACAAAAAAGTCACCTCACGGACTCTCATATCAAGTTCTAATTTCACACTAAATTGCCCAGATTCACGCCAGCGCGATCACGAGATTTCTATCAAAATCAAAAAATAGTATTCAGGGGAAAAAACATGACTCAAGCATCTGCAAACGAAACCCAATCTAGAGGAATTAATCGCACAATTTGTATCGGTTTAGGTGGAACTGGTAGAGATGTTTTAATGCGAATTAGAAGGTTAATTGTTGACCGCTATGGAGACTTAAATAACTTACCAATTGTCAGTTTTGTTCACATTGACACAGATAAAGCTGCAACCCAAGTCACAGGGATTAGAACTGGGAGTACATATCATGGTGTTGATTTGAGTTTTAAAGAATCTGAAAAAGTCAGCGCTACCATGTCATCTAAAGATGTCACCATGTTTGTAGACGGACTAGAACGGCGTTCAGAATATAGTAGTTACGGACCTTATGACCATATTGGGATCTGGTTTCCTCCTCAGTTATTGCGGAATATTAAAGCAGTTGAAGAAGGTGCAAAAGGTATTAGACCTGTTGGTAGATTAGCTTTCTTTAATAATTACCAAAAAATTAAAACAGCGATTGAAACCGCAGAAAGACGTACGAGAGGACATGAATCTTTATTACTGAAATCAGGTTTAAGAATAGAACCAGGATTAAATATTTTTGTGGTTGGTTCTCTTTGCGGTGGGACAGGAAGTGGGATGTTTTTGGATGTTGCTTATAGTCTAAGAAATCTTTATGGTGAACAAGGCGCTCAGATTTTGGGTTATTTAGTGATTAGTCCAGAATTGTATGGGAATACTCCTAATATGAGTGCTAATACTTATGCTGCATTAAAAGAATTAAATTATTACAGCAATCCTAGTACAGAATTTAAAGCCTGCTATGATATTGAAAATTTATCAATTATTCAAGAAAAACGTCCACCCTTTGATTATGCTTATTTACTATCTCAGCAAACAGGAAGTGAATATGAAATTCTTACCCAAGGTAAACTATGTAATGTGATTGCTCATAAGATAGCTCTAGATTTTTCTGGTGAATTAGCTCCAGTTATTAAAGGTAATCGAGATAATTTCCTTCAACACATCATTCAGTCCGATAAACATCCACGTCCTAATAGCCAAAGATACTTAACATTTGGATTGTCAGCAATTTATTTTCCTCGTGATACTATTATCCAAATTGCTTTAACAAAAGTCAGTTCAGAATTAGTCAAATTTTGGTTAAATGGTAAAGGTCAAAGTCCAGACCCTTTGAACTTACTTGAGCAATTTTTAATTCAGCATAATTGGCATAATGACTTAGCAAAACGAGATGGATTAACTAATAAACTAGCAGAATCTGTAGAAGAATCTAATAAGACTTTTAGTAATAGTATCAAAACTTGGCAGAATAAATTATCACGGTTAATTGGTGAATCTAAAAATAAAGATGACCGTGCAAATGTTCGCCAACAATTAGCAGGAGAATTTTATAAACAATTCCGCACAGTGCAACCAGGAGAAACGGAAAGTAATCGCGGCTATTGGTTGACAAAATTAATTCAGGCTGCTCCTAAAATAGTTAAGGAACTTAGCAATAATATTGATGATTATCTAATTCAATTACTCACACCAATAGAAGCTAAATTTTCTATTAAAAATACCCGCAGTTGGATAGATGCTCTGCAACATGAATTGCATAAATATCAACAGGATTTGCAAGAAGCAATTACTGATTTTGGTGGGATGAAGAGATTGGAAGATGTAGAAAGAAAATGGGATAATGCTGAACAAATAATTGAAGAAATTGAAAATAAATTTATTTTGATTTTAAATCTAAAGAATAGTCAATTTCAAGATGAAGCCAAAAAAGTAATGCAGGAAGTTTGCAAAATTATCAGGCATAATTTTGACTTGACTGTGCGGCAAGAAACTCTGAAAATTGTCAATCAGTTACAAAAGCACGTTCAAGAAAAACAAAAACAAATTGCAGCTTTCAACAGTTTAGTAGAAGATTTACAAAGTGCTTATGAAAAAGAGGAACGAGAATTAAAACAGTTGAATTTTGATGAAATGAGTGGAGAGGCAATTTTTGATACTGAAGATATAGAACTTTGCTATCAAACTATGTTGCCAGAAAATGATTTTCGTCCTCAGTTGGTATTAGCAAGTTCAGCACTTACTGAAGCTACTGGTAGAGGGACATCCTTAGCATTTTTTTTGAATATAGAACGCACTACGCACTCTCAGCTAAAACAAGAAATTGACTTAAAAGTTGATAGTTTATTTGCTTTTCGAGGCAGTAATATTGTTACTTCTGTGATTAAACGCTTCATAAAGAAATACTCTTCATCTGTTGCTTCAACTCGTTTAGGACAAATTATGCAGGAAGCTCAACCACTTCTGCGTTTAAATTTAAATGATCCTTATTTCCGTGACGAGGGTGGTAAAAGTAGTAAATTAGTAGGATATAAAGATACAGATGAATCAGAAGTAAAAGATTTTAAAAAATTATTAACACAAGATTTAGGAATTTCAGCCACTGTTTTAAAAGCAATACAAGCAGACGATGAAATTTTAATTGTGAATGAGTATGCTGGGTTTCCGTTGAGATTAATTAGTAGTTTGGAAAGAATGAGAAACCCATATTTACGAGAACAAAATTCTGGTACATCTTTTTTACATAATGATTCTCGTGCTTCCTTTCCTGATATTATTCCACCAGATGCTAGAAGAATGGAAGAACTAGAGGATATTTTCTATCCTTGTTTAGCATTAGAGTTACTAGCAGAAAATCAGAAAACTCAGGAATTAGAGTTTCAATATTATGACGCTTTTCAAGATAGTTATTATACTGCTGCTTTGAGTGCAAATTGGATGGAAGCTTTGGAAGATTTGGCCAATAATCGCAATATGGCTGATACGTTAAAGCAAATTTTAGATGATGCAATCGCTCGAATGGAAAATAATCCAAAACTATGGGATAACGAGTATTTACCAAAATGGCGTAAATTTGCAAATCAAGTTGAGAAAATACCAGATCATAGTCCTAATTCTTCCTATAAACAAAGAGTATATGTAGATACAAGAAATACTACACAACATAACATAAAAGAGGGAATTATCAATCGTTTTTGGAAGAAGATGGAAGCAAAATTTAGAAATCAAAATTTACTTCAAACTAGAAACAATACAGAAACTCAAAAAGCTATTGTTGGTGAAATAGTCTCTACTTCTCCTCTAAATAATACTGATAATCGCTCAAAACGACGGCAAGAATTAGAGCAGCTTAAACAAGATTTAGATGAAGGTTTTATGACTCCAGAAGAATACGAACGCGAAAAACAAAGAGTCTTCATTCAATATCCACTGTAGTTTTTCCTGGGTAGTTCATATCTACCCACTTTTAACCATCTTCCCGCACTACCAAAGGTAACTTTTATGCCACCAATACCATCTTACTTAATTGTTAGCATTGTTTTTTTTGCTGTTATATCTGGAGTTACTCTTTTGCTTCGCATATCTCTTTACCACTATTTGATAGTTTTAACTAATAAAGTTCAAAGATTAATCAAGTCAGGAGTAAGGGGAGAACAACCAAAAATTGTCCAAACATTGGAGGATAGATTTGAGCAAGCTTCTAAACAATTAGAACAGGTAAATACAGGAGCATTAATTGATCAAATTTATAGTCAGGAAAAAATCAAAGGCTTGAATTTTACCTGTGAACAAATAGATTATTTATGTCGAATTATGCCAAATTTACTGTTAGCATTTGGCTTGATGGGTACTTTTTTCGGTATCACCATGAATTTAGAGGCGCTTAGTCAAACTATTAATCAAACTAATGCTAATGATGTTAGTAATTTAGTTACTGAATTAAAGAAACCTCTAGAAGGGATGAGTATTGCTTTCAGGGTTAGCGCATCTCAAATCCTATTGACAAGGGAATCTAGTTGATATGTGGGAGGATGATCAAGTGGCACAACTCAAGGTAAGTTAATAGATAACCCATCTAGCTGCTGTATCTAAGTAATGTCAACAGGATTTAAGAAGAAGTGCAAAACCAGAAAATCTGTTACACCCAGTGTAGACAGTAAAGAGATTACAAGTAACTGATATGCACCATATCCACCTGCCGCTGCTACTGCTACAGGAACTAAAACTGGTGATGAGACAGCAGTTCCAGCAGCCACCCCTAACCCAGCTAAAGCCGTTGTTATTTCCCCAATAGTAGCAGCCCCGGTTGCAGCTAAAGTTGCTAAAGTTGCTGTATCTCCAGTAGCCATAAGTGTTACTGCGCTACCAGAAACTACACCAGCTGCAAATGGAACGATATTACCGCAGTCTGAGGTACATTCGATTTTTACTACATTATTATCTGCACTAGCTGTAGATGGGAAAATAGTTATAGTGCTTACTAAAATTAGTAGTGTAGCTAGGCTCACTGATACTAGTCTCTTAGTATTTTGGAGTATTTGCTGCATCTAAATTCCTTCATGTATCAAAAATTGACAGTCTCTATTTAAGACACATTCAGTCTAAGCGATATTATCCTCTACCGGTAATGTTGTAATTACTTAATTATTTCTTAATAAATTTAAATTTTCTGTAATTTCCAGGCAAAAATCTAAGTAGCGATTATAAAGACTTTGCGAGAAAAAAACCTCTTATTCAACTCAAACCGTCAACTTCACAACCCCTAACGGTAAGGTAATAAAAGCCATATTTAGTAAAAATAAACAAAATAGATGACATCCATAGAATCCCACAAAAAAGCCAAAGCCCTCAAACCCGGAAGCGTGCGCCCCGCCAAAGAACTTTGTAGCGAATGCGGAATACTGATGAAGGTATATATATTCTACAGTAATAACCATTTAAAAATAGAGCTTATAGTAGCAAAATCCCTAAATTTTCACTGGTTAATCAATTATGTGTCTTTAATTGCTGCTGAAACTTTTGATATGCCTCATTAATTGCTTGCATGGCAGTTTTAGCACTTACAGAACTGTTAATATCAGGATGATATAATCTGGCTAATCTCAGATAGGCAAGTTTTACGTCTTGAGGATGAGTTTTGGGTTCTACGCCTAAAATTTCCCACCATTCCCCTGTTAAGGATAAATTATCACTGCTTTGAACTTGTCGCCAAATTTTGATAGTTCCACCTTTTCCGCCACTAATCAACATTTTACCATCAGCGCTAAAAGCTAGGGGACTAAACCCAGAAAGAGTTTCTAATAATTCCCCAGTTTCGATATTCCAAAGATTGATAATTCCATCTTGACTACTACTAGCAATAATTTTACCATCTGGGTGAATGGCAATAGCAGAAATAGCCGTTGAGTGTCCTTTGAGAGTGTGACGTAATTCCCCAGTCTGGAGTTTCCATAATTTAATTTTATTATCTGAACTTCCACTAATCAGAGTTTGATTATCGGGAGTAATTGCTAGTGTGTTTACTGTTGCTAAATGCTGATTAATAATATAACAGTTTTCCCCAGTTTGTAAATTCCAAATTCTGATAGTTTTATCAACACTACCACTAACAAGAGTTGTAGAATCAGGACTAATAGCAACAGCTAAAACTGCATCCGTATGTCCATTTAAAGTGCGTTTAATTGTTCCCCTGTAGCTTTCCCAAATTCTGATAGTTTTATCCGTACTAGCACTAACAACAATATTACCATTCTATGAATGATCAATACATGGTTTCTGTGTTAGCAGCATCCATAGCAAACTATTCTCCTCTACTGTAATTCCCCTGTCAACAGGATTTGAGACGCGCTAACCCTGGTATTGCTTTTAAGACAAGTTTAATAGGAATTGGTTTGAGTTTTATATTAACAATATCCTATGGTTTCTGGAATACTAGTTTTGCAAAATATCAATTAATTAGTTCTTTAGAAGATTATTTAGATAATATTTATCTTCCTCAAGTTCAAGGTGATGCTCGTCTTGATAGAATAGTTAATAGAATGGTAGATCAGCAAGATGTGTTTTTAACAAATTTTGGCGAAACAGTACGAGAAGCTGTAGAAAAATCTATGGGAAAAGTGGCACAACAAATTGCTGACGGAAATAGAGAAACTACAGATTTAGCTAGACAAGTCTATGAAAAATTTACAGACGCTGCTGGAACTATATCTCGTGCTGCTAATGAGTTTGAAAATTCAATGTCAGAACTAAATTCAACATCTCAAATATTTAAAGAGTCTGCTGAAACTTTTAATAAAAGTGATTTTCCTTTAAAATTATCATTAGCTACAGTAGATTTGAGTAATACACAGCAAAATTTTTCCGAATCAGCAGCAAGTTTAGCCGCGACAACAGAATTAATTATAAATTCCTTAATTGAACTAGAAAATTGCAGTCAGAGTTTAATTAATTTAGGAGAAGATATCAAAGGTATTAATCAAAGTTCAATTCAAGTATTAGATTTACATCAAACTAATCAAACTCAGATGAGTAAAATTATTCCTCAACTCCAACAAGGTGCTAATAGTTTTTCTGAAGCTATTAATAAACTTGATCAGTTAGAAATAAAAGTTAGCGATAAAGCTGATAGTTTGAATAATGTAGAAGTTTCGCTCAATCAATTATTAGAGTTTGTCAAATACAATTCAGAACTTGTAAAATACAACACAGAACAGATGAATGTAGCATTTGATAATTTAGGTGATAGCTTCATTTCTAATTTTTCCCAAAAAATTGATCATAATCATCAACAATTTCAGACGGTTATCAGCAATATTGAAGGATACGCTAATCAATTTATCATTAAGTTTGACACTATTAAATTAGATTTAATAAGCTTATTACAAAATAACAATGTTGAATTAATTTCAGAATATAAAAACGTTAGTAATATTATTGTTCAAGGTATCAACAAGCAAACAGATATAAATACAAAAGGTTTAGAGATGATCATCAAAAATATTCAAGAATGTAATAAAAATTTGCATGATACGAAAAATTCTATTAACCAACTCAGACAAGTAATGAAAACACCAGAATCATAGATATAAACTTATAAAATTTCTTAATCACATTTGTTTGTAATCAAAAAGAATTAAATTATGGCTCGTCGTTCACGCTACACAGAATATAACGAAGATTTAAATGTTTGGCAAGCATTTACAGATTTGATGTCTAATGCCTTTATGATATTAGTCTTATTTTTATTTCTAACTATTATCATCTCACAAATTACTAAAGATCAAAATAAACCTGTTAAAAATTCCGTTAATTTAGCGGTAAAAGTAAAACAATTAGAGCAGCAAGTAAAATATTTGCAAACCCAAATAAAGCCAAAAAAACAATCAACAGACACACCACCAATCATAGTTATCAAAGATCAAGGTGCTTACAGATTTGCTTCTGGTAGTGCAGAAATTCCTCAACAAATGTCAAATTATATTTTGAAACAAATAGTACCGGAAATAGAAAATAGAACTAAACAATATGGCATTAACGTTGTCGAAATAATCGGACATACTGACGGACAACCTAATGGTAATATAACAAGTAATTTAGATGTGAATTTAGAAAATGTAGTTAGTGGTAACTTACCTGTCGGTAAACTCCAAGCTGGTTCTAATGCTGATTTAGGATTAATGCGGGCTTTATCAGTTGTCAAAGTGCTGCGTGATACCCAAAAAAAAGAAGGTAGACTATCTGGCTTATCATTTCGTGCTTATTCTGCGGCACAATTAATATTACCAAATGGACAATTTGCAGGGATAGCGCGGAAAGAGGATGTAACAAGAAGACGAATTGAAATTCGCTTTACTCGTTTGGGAGAAGTTCGAGAAGTTAGGTAAAAAATAACATTAATATACTGTAGATATTTAGCAATCCTAAACCCTAACTAACTCCTAGCTTCTGAAATTCTGCTATACTTAAATATGGTTGAATTAATTTGAGGTTAATACAGCAATGACACAGGAATTAATAGACCTCAGAAATAGCATTTTAGAACAGCGTTATGCAGATGCTTTAGCTATTGTAGATGAATTAGAGGGGATGAGTAAAAAGGCAATTTTACGGCAAATTAAGTCTTTTCTAAAAGTGCTGCTGATACATTTAATTAAAAATAAAATAGAGAAGCGGTTAACAAATTCTTGGGCTGCATCTATTAGAAATGCCGTTTTAGAAATTCAAGATGTTAATCTCAAAGAAAATAAGAAATTATATTACATTAACTTAGATGAATGGAATGATTATCTTGAACATGAAATAGATATAGCTATTCGAGATGCAAGCGTGGAAGTTTTGAATGGTGTTTACAGCCCTTTTCAACTCGCCGAAATGGTAGATAAAGAACAGATAATTCATCAAGCAAAATTTCTATTGAAATTGACTTATCAATATTCAGTTAAGGAATTACCGGCTATAATTGATGATTATTTAATTCAATTACCAGGTGGTGAAAATTGGAAGTTAGGGAAAAGGTGATATTTGGTTTCTCTTAGATTCACTAAACCCTACCAAATCCTCCACCTCCAGGAGTTTCTATCACAAAAATATCCCCAGGTTGCATCTCTACTGTAGCCGTGCTATCTAAATACTCTTCAGTTCCATTTTGACGTTTTATCCAATTCCTTCCTACTTTTCCCCCTTCTCCACCATTCAACCCAAAGGGAGGAATCAAACGATGGTTAGAAAGAATATTAGCTGTCATCGGTTCTAGAAACTTAATCCGACGAATTACCCCATTCCCCCCAGAATATTCTCCTTTACCACCACTATCAGCACGCAGACAAAAACTTTCTATTTGTACAGGATAACGGGTTTCTAAAACTTCAGGATCAGTCAACCGGGAGTTAGTCATATGTGTATGAACTCCATCAGTACCATCAAAATTAATCCCCGCCCCAGAACCACCGCAAATAGTTTCATAATATTGATATTTCTCATTTCCAAAAGTGAAATTATTCATCGTTCCTTGAGAAGCAGCCATCACACCCAAAGCACCATATAAAGCATCAACAATAGTTTGCGAAGTCTCTACATTACCAGCGACTACTGCTGCGGGATAAATTGGGTTTAACATACAGCCTTCAGGAATAATTATTTCTAAAGGTTTAAGACATCCAGCATTGAGAGGAATATTATCATCAACTAAAGTACGGAACACATATAAAACTGCGGCTTGAGTTACAGCTTTGGGAGCGTTAAAGTTACTATTTAGTTGCCAAGATGTACCAGTAAAATCAATTACAGCACTTCGATTTATTCTGTTAATAGTGACTTTTACTTGGATTTTGGCATGATTATCCATTTCATAAATAAATGCACCATCTTTGAGAACATCTATCGCTTTTCTAACTGCTTCTTCTGCATTGTCTTGGACAAATTTCATGTAAGCTTGCACTGTCTCAAGCCCGTATTGCCAAACCATTTTATTTAGTTCTTGAACTCCTCTTTCATTGGCGGCAATTTGTGCCTTAAAGTCTGCTATATTTTGGTTAGGGTTACGGGCAGGATAGGTATGATTTAAGAGTAATTGCTTTGTTTCTGGTTCTCGAAAATTTCCCTGTTCAACTAAGAGGAAATTATCAAAAATAATTCCTTCTTCTTCAACGGTGGTACTGTGAGGAGGCATAGAACCGGGAGTAATTCCGCCGATATCAGATTGATGTCCACGAGAAGCTACATAGAAAATAATTTGTGTTTCGTCTGTGTCAAAAACAGGAGTAATTGCTGTTACATCAGGAAGATGTGTTCCACCGTTATAGGGATTATTTGATAAATAAACATTACCTGCTTTTATGGTGTCACCTCTATCATTAATTAAACTGCGGACACTTTCACTCATTGAGCCTAAATGTACGGGAATATGGGGAGCATTAGCAACTAATAATCCTGAAGCATCAAAAATAGCGCAAGAGAAATCTAGCCTTTCTTTAATATTCACTGATGCTGCGGTGTTTTGCAGAACAATTCCCATTTGTTCGGCGTTAAATTGAAAGAGGTTTTTAAAGATTTCTAAACGGACGGGATCAGGTTGAGATGTGGTGGACATCTTTTTTACATAAATTAATTAACTTCAAATTAAACTGTAGGTTGGGTTGAGGAGCAAAAACCAACCTATATTTTTGCTTAAATAGTATCTGGATCAATATTTAATTCCCGCAATTTCGCTGCTAAACGTTCTGCTCTTTGAGCTTCTTGTTCTGCTCTTTGAGTTTCTTTTTCTGCGGTTTCTTCAGGTGTAGGTACTAAATTTCCTTCTGGTGTGAAATAACGTAATAAACCTTGATAAATTCCCAAAGATAAGCCTAATTGTTCACTCCATAAACATCCTTTTTCGTTTGCTTTTACAGGTTGATATTTTCCATTTATTAACTGAAAACCTGCAAATTCTAATGTATAGGGATCAAACCAAAAATATTCGGGTGTGCGGAAAGTATCTTGATAAAGTTCTTTTTTTGATTCTCTATCAATCTTAGCTGTTTTTGGTGAAAGAATTTCGACAATTACATGAGGATATTTACCATTTTCTTCCCAAACTACCCAACTTTTACGAGTTTTTCTTTCAGTTCCTAAGACTACAAAAAAATCAGGCCCCCGGAAATTTTCTGTTTTTTTCTGATGCGGACTATAATAAATACTCAGATTTCCCGCAGCATAAAAATCAGTTCTATCTTTCCATAACCATTCTAAACATTTGAAAAGTAAAATTATTTGTCGTAGATGTAGTTCTGTTTCCACGGTCGGTTCATCACTATATAAATCACTGGGAGGAAAAATTACATCTGGAGAGATGTTTTCTTCCGATGCTATTTCTTGAGTAATCATCATAATATGATACCAAGTAGTTATTTTTTTATTCTAACATTAATTACTGTCATTAATGAATTGATAGATAATTTTGAATCTTATATTTTAAGTATAACTAAAATGGTAGGTTGATTGAAGAATGTATCCCGTAGGCATAACCCAACATTTTCGAGAGAAATTTTGTTGGGTTGCGCTGTCGCTTAACCCAACCTACAATTTAAAAATGCGTTGCAAAATTAAATAATTGCGCTCAGTTAATGTTGCTTCCCAGTTAGCTTCAACTACAATTGTGCTGATTTTTTCAACAATAATTGCGGGTTGACTAATTCTATCTCCTGGTTGTAAATCTTCCCGTCGATAAACAGGAGCATCATACCATTGATTAGCAGTAAACATCTTCACTATTTCAACTGATTTAGGTGCTACATTTTGGGGACGGTTACGAATAATTAAGGGTTCTTCAGGAGTATCCATTTTCTGAATTACTTCTACTGAGGCTGATTCGACAATTAAGATTTTCTCTGATTGAATAAAACCATAACGAGATTTATGTTCGGTTTCAAATTCTTTTCGCATTAATGCCACATCATCGGCAAAATTAATGTTTAATGTAGAATTAGTTCCGTCATATTTTAAATTAATCTTTTTAACTATTTCTTCTTTACTACTTGTTTCATCTGAGTTAATGGTACTTCTAGCTTGAATTTCTAAAGTATCCATTAAATGCTGTAAATGCGGGATTAATGATTGACTTAAAGGCTGTTCTACTCCCGCTTCTTTAATTGCTCTAACATCAGCTAATCCCATTCCATAAGCAGAAAGAACTCCTGCATAAGGATGCAGAAATATTTTTTTCATTCCTAATGTATCAGCAATTAAACAAGCAACTTGTCCCCCTGCACCACCAAAACAACAAAGTACATATTCGGTGACATCATAACCACGTTGGAGGCTGATTTTTTTAATTGCGTTTGCCATATTTTCTACAGCAATAGCAATAAATCCTGCGGCTACTTGTTCGGGTGTAGAATTGTTACCTGTGACGGCTGTAATGTCTTGGGTTAATTTTATAAATAGCTTTTTGACGATATCTTGATCTAAAGGTAAATTGCCTGTATTTCCAAAAACAGAAGGAAAATATTGGGGGTGAATTTTTCCTAACATGACATTAGCATCTGTTACAGTTAATTGTCCTCCACGTCGGTAACAAGCTGGGCCAGGATTTGAACCAGCAGATTGGGGGCCAACACGATAACTAGAACCATCAAAAAAGAGAATTGAACCACCACCAGCAGCAATTGTATTAATTGCTAATACAGGGACTCGCATTCTTGCACCAGCAATTTCTGAATTCAATTGGCGTTCATATTCTCCTTTAAAATGGGCAACATCTGTACTTGTTCCTCCCATATCAAAGGTAATTACTAACTCAAAACCTGCTCTTTTACTGGTTTGAACTGCACCAACAATACCGCCGGCTGGACCGCTTAAAATACTATCTTTTCCTTGAAATTGTTGTGCGTCGGTTAACCCTCCATCTGATTTCATAAACATTAATCTCACGTTGGGTAACTGACTGGCTACTTGATTAACATAGCGACGCAAAATCGGAGTTAAATAAGCATCTACTACAGTTGTATCTCCTCGGCTGACTAATTTCATTAAAGGGCTAACTTGATGAGATATGGAGATTTGTGTAAAGCCGATTTCTTGAGCTATTTGTGCTACTTGTTGTTCGTGGTGGGGATAGCGATCGCTGTGCATAAAAACAATGGCACAACTACGAATTCCTGTGTTATAAGCTGTTTGTAAATCATTTTTAGTTTGTTCAATATTTACGGCTATTAATTCATTGCCGTGAGCATCATAGCGTTCATCTACCTCAATTACCTGTTCATAAAGCATGGAAGGTAAAACTATCTGCCTAGCAAAGATATTTGGACGATTTTGATAACCAATTCTCAAGGCATCTTTAAAGCCTTTAGTAATAGCCATAACCAAACGATCACCTTTCCTTTCTAACAGCGCATTTGTTGCTACTGTTGTCCCCATTTTTACTACTTCTATTGCTTCATTAGGAATGGGTTCTTTGTTGGAAATACCGATAATATCCCGAATGCCTTGAATCGCTGCATCTTGATATTGTTCAGGATTTTCTGACAGTAATTTATAGACTATTACCCATTCTTGATTAGGCAGAGAAACAATTAAAAAACGTTCTGGATGTTTTGCAAGTCGGTCTACGATTGCTTGATTATTTGTAATAGCAACAATATCTGTAAATGTCCCACCTCGGTCAGCAAAGACTTTCAACATTATTCAATTTCCTTAATGGTATAGAAATAGAATAATAACAATATTTAGAGTATTTTTATGGAAGACATCCTTTAAGGGGTACACCGAAACATACCCCCATAAACAATAATTAATAGGACTTACGTAAAACAGAAACAATGTAGCGGTAATTCATGAATTACCGCTACACAGGAATAAGTTTTCAGTCACATCTTGCGTAAGTCCTAACTAAGAAAGGTCTTTCAACTCAGCGGTACGAACTGAAAGCTGTTGTGTTTGATTTCCTCGTTGTATTTTTACCTGCAAAACTTCACCCAATTGACTATCTTCCACCACGGCTTGTAACTGTTCTGCACTAGTAATGGCTTTATTATTAATCTGCACAATTGCATCTCCACGACGGATACCCGCAGTTGCAGCCGGGGAGTTGGGTACAACTCGCATTACCAATACACCTTTGACTTCAGGAATCGCAAACATGGAATTGGGATCACGGTTATTTTGTTGTGCTAATTCCGGTGTTAATGTTACCATTTGTACACCTAAATAAGGGTGAACAACTTTTCCATCTCGTTGCAATTGAGATGCGATCGCTTTAGCCTTATCTATAGGAATCGCAAACCCAATCCCCATCGCATCTGCACGAATCGCGGTATTGATCCCAATCACTTCACCTTGACCATTTAACAACGGCCCCCCAGAGTTACCAGGGTTAATTGCAGCGTCGGTTTGAATGAAATCTAAGCGTTTATCATTAATCCCGACTTGAGCGCTGGAACGTTTGAGAGTGCTGACAATCCCCAATGTTACCGTATTATCAAATCCTAAAGGATTACCAACTGCGATCGCCCAATCTCCCACCTGGACATTCTCCGAAGAACCCAAAGGTGCAACAGGTAAGTCATTACCAGCATTAATCTTGACTACCGCCAAATCCGTAACTTCATCAATGCCTTGAACTTTACCTTCAAAAGTGCGACCATCTTTAAGACGAACGGTGACTTTATCAGCTTGATCAACTACGTGAGCATTAGTAAGAATTATCCCACTTTTGTCTAAAATAAAACCAGAACCTAGACCGCGTAATTGCTCAGTCGGTAACTGTTGAGAGTAACTATCACCAAAAAACCGCCGGAAAAATGGGTCTTCCATCAAAGGCTCAACACGACGAGTAATAGTTTTTTCTGTATCAATCCTGACCACAGCAGGCCCCACACGATTTACCGCTGCTGTGACAAAACTACCGCTACCAATAGCAGCAATCCCACCAGAAGACTTTTGAGCAACTACAGCAGGAGCAGGTTCCGCTTCAGATGGTAAGACTTGTAAGCAAGTAACCGTCAGCAGAACTCCTAAAAAAATGGCGACAACATAGGAACTCAATTGGCGAATATAGCGGAGTGATTTGGAAATTTGCATAATTACAATCTGATTTAGAAGCCTAATTTTTGCTGTTTTGTGACAAAGCTACATACACTTATTTTTACAGCTTGGATCAAAATCTTCGCGTATTGAAGTTTTTATCTGGCTGCGTCGTCTAATTGGGGATATGGACAAAGTGATCTGTAATCAAGTTAATAGAACATAGAGTAACCAGGCTATTATGGAAATTTGCCCTTCTTGGTTCGGTTTTTCCACCAATCCATAATCTCTCTAGGTTAGGATCTTAATTAATACCAAAACCTTCATATCCCATGAATACTTCCAACAAATTAACTCATGAATCCTTGACAACATCTCCACCACCAGAACACACACACGATGAAGATCACAACCACGAACACACAGATCATACTCCTGGACAGGTAGATTCTGTTCATCCTCACGTTCATAGTGAAGAGTCATTACGACGAATTGTCAATAGGCTCTCGCGTATAGAAGGACACGTTCGCGGTATTAAAACAATGGTGCAACAAAATAGCCCTTGTCCTGATGTATTATTGCAAATTGCCGCTGTCAGAGGCGCAATAGATAAAGTAGCACGCATTGTTTTGGATGAACATTTAACTGAATGTATTGCTAGAGCCGCCCAAGAAGGCAATATTGATGTAGAACTTGAACAACTCAAAGCTGCTTTAGATCGGTTTTTACCTTAGAAACTCAAAAACAGCAGTGGCAGAACTTATGAAAAAATTTCTTGCCCGTCAGAGCCTTTATTTTCCAGTCAAGTTGGTGTAAATACTTCTCCTGGGGAGCAGGAAATGGACAAGAAGGTTTTAGCTTGGTTCATTTATTTGCATATTTGGCATATTTATCTTTATTTTAGCCTTTATACTTATTTACAAGATAGCAGTTTCCCAGTATTGAGTCATGATAGCAAAATTCAAGCAAATATTGCCTACATATCTATTTTTTAAAGGAAAGTACCGCATTATTTTCTTTTCGGCTGGTCTGTTTTTGTGTTTTGATTTAGGTGTTCTTCTCCCTAATTTTTTGATTTCTTCTCAATTAAAAGAAGATGCTCTAATTATTAACTTAGCTGGTCGTCAGCGAATGCTATCACAAAGAATTTCTAAAACTATCTTGCAATTACAAATAGCAGAGCAGACCGAAAAAACAATCTCTGCTGCACAGGATGAATTAGCCCAGGCTTATAAGCAATTTGATGAAACTTTAATAGGATTTAAAATAGGTAAAACCGTCACAGGTAGTGATGAAAAGCCAGTATATATTTCATATCTGAAAAGTACTAAGATAAAAAATCTGCTCACTCAAGCAGAAGCGATTTGGAATCCCTATAAAGTCAAAATTGAACCGATTATTTCATCTAAAAATAAAATTTCTCGGCAATCATTACAAGATGCTATAGTCTATTCAAATGAGAATAACCTCCAATTATTAGACTTGATGAATCAGATCACTACAGAACAACAGCAGATATCTAATAACAGAACTTATACATTACAAACTATTCAAATCACTGGTTTATGTTTAGCATTAATAAATTTTTTCATTTTGCTTTTTCATACATTAAAAAACTTAACCATTAGCGATAATAAAATTCAAGAAGCTTTAAATGAAGTAGAAAAAACACAAGTTCAACTCATCCAAAAAGAAAAAATGTTTAGCTTGGGACAACTTGTAGCCGGAATAGCTCACGAACTCAATAATTCTATCAATTTTATCCATCCTAACCTTCCTCATGCTCAACAATACACGGCAGATTTGTTAAAGTTAATAGAACTTTATGAAAAATATCATCTTAAAGTTGATACAGAAATAGAAATAAAGATTTTTACAAAATTAATTGATCTAAATTTTATTAAGTCGGATTTACCACAACTCATCAAATCGATGGAAGTCGGCACAACCCGTATCCGCGATATTGTGCTTTCTTTGCGAACTTTCTCTCACTTGGGTGAAACTGAAATCAAAAAAGTTGATATTCATAAAGACATAGACAGTATTATCATGATTTTGCAATGCCGATTCAATAACCAATTCAATTCATCAGCAATTGAAATCATTAAAGAATACGATAAATTACCACTAGTAGAGTGTTATCCTGCAAAACTTAACCAAGTTTTTTTGAATGTCTTAACAAATGCTATTGATGCTTTACAAGCTAAACAATTACCAAGAAATCCCCAAATTTCTATTACTACTAAGTTAGTAGAAGCTAATTGTGTTTTAATTTCCATTACCGATAATGGTGTTGGAATTCCTAAAGAAAATCAGCAACGAATATTTGATCCCTTCTTCACCACAAAACCCATAGGTAAAGGAACTGGTTTAGGATTATCTATTACTTACCAAATTGTTGTTGAAGAACATAAGGGTAAAATACTCTGCTTTTCTAGTCCAGATAAAGGTACAGAATTTCAAATTTATATTCCTATGGAAGTTATTTCTTAAATGAAATCCATTCTTATTAGAATAAAAAAATGAATTTAGAAAAATATAAATTTAATTATTCTTTAATTGACAATTCCCAAAAACCACTAATTCTTTTCCTACATGGCTTCATGGGTAATCTTGATGAATTTGATGAAGCCATAAAATTACTAGGTGAAGATTTTTCTTATCTCACCCTTGACTTACCTGGACATGGTAAAACTCAAGTTTTGGGAGGAGATGAATATTATAAAATGGAACAAACCGCCCCAGCGATAATCAACTTATTAGATGAATTAAAAATATCCCAATGCTTCTTAATCGGATATTCAATGGGAGGAAGATTAGCGTTATATTTAACTCTATATTTCCCCGAAAAATTTATCAAAGTTGTCTTAGAATCAGCTTCCCCAGGTATACCAACAGATACAGAAAGATTAGCCAGAATTAAAAGTGATTTCCAAATTGCCAGTAAATTAACCCGAATTATTAATAAAAAAGATTTTCAAACCTTCCTCAATAATTGGTACAATCAGCCAATCTTTGGTAATATCAAAAATCATTCTCAATATCCACCAATGCTAGAAAGTAGGTTAGAAAATAATCCTCTAGAACTGGTAAAGTCACTGCAATTTATGGGCAATGGATATCAGCCTTCTCTTTGGGAAAAGCTAGAACAAAATAAACTTCCATTGCTGTTGCTAGTTGGCAAAAATGATAAAAAATTTGTAAATATCAATACAGCAATGTCTTACAGATGTGAATTTTCGCAGTTACGAATAATTAATAAATCTGCACATAATATTCACTTAGAAAATACATTAGACTTTGTAAAAAATATCAGAAATTTTTTGATTGATTAACTCAAATAACGTAAGAATTCAGGAGTCAGGAGTCAGGAGTCAGAATGCTTATGAAATGAAGAATAGAGAGAGGTAAGATTTTATCAAAATTATCAAAGTTTACTAAAAAAGCCTTTATTCTCCTGAACCGCAGGTCTGCGTAGCATCTTCTGTATTCTTTATCCTGAATACTTACCAAATAACTTTCAATTAGGTCGATTTTGTGGTTTTTTTTGTGGACTCTGAAGAATTGGAGAAGGTGTCAAAATTCCCTTCGCTGGTTGATTAGCAGCTTTTAATTCTTCTTGCAATAATTGCTGATAAACTTGAGGTAAAAAGCGAGTATTCTGATTAGTCTCTATGCCATATCCTAAACTTGTCCAAGTGGGAGAAAGTCGCCGTAAAACTTCATTTAACTTTTGCTGACGCAGGAGTTGAGAAATATCAGTTCCCCAAACTCGTGAATCATTCAACCAACGATAAACTACTACATCTTGATACTCTGCTTCAAAGCTATAATGAGACCAAAACATTAACTGCATGGGCGGATTTGGATGATAGCGGGGAGCAATTTCATACCAAGTAGTATTAATAATTTGATATCTACCAGCAGCAGTGGAACAATTACCTGTATTTGGACCTACCACAATGGTGACACATATTTCAGGATGCCGACTCAGATCACTAACTTGCTGACCACCATATAAGAGAGAATAGGGACGCTTACTATTAGCCTCACTGGTAGAGATAGTTCGCATCAAAGCCCGAATGTAAGGATCACCATCTTTCATCACCAATGGAGGCTGCTTTCCCCCAAACAGAGGTTCGGAAGGCGAATGTAAATCTCCACCAACATACCACTGTAATAAATATACAAAACCGAGCAGCGCCGCTAAAGGGCCAATCAGTTTTTCTACACCTTTGAGTTCAAAGCCTTTCAGAACCTAACTCCTCATAACAAACATAGATATTGGATCATCAAAACTCAGCGAACCTCTGCGCTAACCTCAGCGTCCCTCTGCGTTTGATCAAAAAGACTTAACCGGCTCAAATAATTCCCTCCAACTTTTCGTAGTCTCTCCTACTCTAGCCACGATTTCCACAATTTTATTACGCGCAGCGGGTTCAAAAAGAGACTCAACACATACCTGAGCCACTTTTTGCCGAGGGATGCTACCATCGAATAATGTATCAGCACTCTGCATCACTATACCATCGGAGTTATCTTCATTTTTCAAACCTCCTGGTCGGACAATAGTATAGGTAATTCCACTTTTTTGGATATATTCCTCAGCTTGCTTTTTCCAAACTAAAATCAGCCAAAATAGGTTCAACGGATGAAAAAGCTGGGAAACACACAAAGAAGAAACTAAGACAAAATGCTGAATCTGCTGGGCTTGAGCAGCAGTTACTAAATTTTTTGTCCCTTCAAAATCTACTTTATAGGGGCCTGTAGGGTCAAAACTGGGACTTGCACCTGTGGCGCAGATTACTACCGTGCTATCACCTAATCCCGCAGATAGGCTTTCTGGTTGTAATACATCGCCTACAACTATTTCGACATCAGGAGATAAAATAGCCTTAGCTTTTTCTGGATCTCTCACCAAGGCGCGGACAGGAATATTTCTCGCAACTAGCTCTTGGATAATGCGACGACCTGTTTCACCTGTTGCCCCTGCTACAAATACTTTCATAATTAGCGCTATCTTGGGAAACTAATATGTGCTTGTTCAGTTCTTTATTGTAGTGATTCTATGGAGTTGATGACAGATTTTTGAGGTTTTCGTGAAATTTGCATTTTTTTGTGAAAAAATTATCCCGAAGTGGGAATCATGAATATAGACAAACTTCTATCTTTACAAAAAACACACTTATGGTAGCAAACAACTGGGATTATCCATCTGTGGAAATAAATGAATCAGTTTTATCTGTGGAATCAAGCGTGACAATCGATGAAACTGCTTTTAAAGAAGATAATATAAATATAAGCAGATTTCACAGCCATCATCAAGATTGTATGGAAATGTATGCTCCTGTGAGTAAGGTTGCTGATTATCTGGATTCTCACTCCTCATGGTTCACACGCTGCGCTGAACCGATGAAAGTGCAACCTTTGGGAAAAAATGGCTATGCGTTAGTAATTGGTCGGTTTGGTTCTTTTGGTTATGAAGTAGAGCCGAAAATTGGTTTGGAATTGTTAGATCCAGAACAGGGTAATTATTGCATTCGGACTATTCCTATCCCTGATTACCAAGCGCCTGGTTATGACGTAGACTATAATGCATCGCTGCAATTGGTAGAAAGTGCCGCTGAGATGACAAAGGTAGAATGGCAATTAGATTTGATGGTTGAGCTTCATTTTCCCAGATTTATTCAGCGTTTACCCCATTCTCTAATTCAGTCTACAGGCGATCGCTTACTTCATCAAATTGTCCGCCAAGTCTCCCGTCGTTTAACCCGCAAAGTCCAGGAGGATTTTCATCAGTCTCAGGGTATGGCCTTTCCTCTTAAGTCTCATAACAAGTGAAGACCTGACTTGAAAATAAGACCCCACCCCTAACCCCTCCCCGCAAGCGATGAGGGGAATAAGAAGTTTTTCATGTGTCCTGGTGTACGCAGTTCATGATGGCTACTTAGATTTATTTGTCAATGGTCAGTAGCACAATACAACTGACCACTGACCTTTTTTAATTAAAAGTTAAAAATTAAAAATTTAAGATTAATAATAATTTTTAATTAATAATTTTTAATTTTTAATTGCAGCGTTCGCGCAGCGTCTCGTAGAGAAGCGACTTGACACCTGACTATGCTTGAGTGAGAATTTTTTGGACAATTTCTACGCCAGAGATAGCCTGCCATATAAAAAGCCCTAAAATAGCGAAATTAAGCAAAATATGAGTTACACGCGCCCAATTTGCTCCTTTTTGCATAAAGGGGGAAAGAGACGCAGAAAATGCTATCAAACCTGTCATACTCAGACCGGCTAACAGGTGTGGACCAAAAAACAATTTACCATTATTGATATAGGTGACAGCCATGCCACCAATTGAACCTGCTACCATCAAAGCTAAAAGAATAGAGCCGATTTGGTAGTGCTTGACTGTATATTTGCCTTGAATGAGTTCTTTCTTTTCTTCACCCTTAGCATTTCTGGTACGCTGTACTTGCAGACCCAAGTAGGCAGCATACAGTGACAGTGCTAGTAGTATCCACATCATCACTGGGTGAAAGAAATTCAAACCATATTTCACTGCTGGAGAAAGTTCGAGGCTCATCGTGTTCTCTTCCAATTATTAAATCTTAATAAAAATTAGCATACCTTAGTTTAAAGCTGAGAACTCAGTACTTTTATTTCCCTCTTGCCAAAGTACTTAAACAATCTCAGACTAAATAGTGACGCTATAGCAGGAGTCAGGAGTCAGGAGTCGGGAGGGGCGAACGGCCGTTCGCCCGTACAGGAGTAAAACCCTCTTGTAGTGGGAGTTTTATTATCAATTGATGTCCTAACCACCTTGTACACGGCTATAAATTAAAGAATATACGTTTAAGCGGGAATTCCTTTATGACTGAAAACAAAGATAACTTCCTACTAAAAGCTGCCAAAAGTGGCGATATCAAGAGTCTGTGTGAGTTACTGGCTAGTGGTGTTGAGGTAGATGTGTGCGATCGCAATGGCACGACTGCGTTAATGTTCGCGGCGAATTTAGGTTATACAGAAATAGTGCGATCGCTCTTAGATTTTGGCGCTAATCTCAACTTACCCAGAAAAACCTATGGGTTGACGGCGTTAATGTTGGCAGCTAGTAGCAATCAACTTGATATTATTAAGCTGTTAATATCTAGAGGTGCCGACGTAAATGCTATTAATGAAGATGGTAGCACCGCCTTAATGGCAGCAGCAGTCAAAGGTCATCTCAATGTGGTGGAAATCTTATTAGCTGCGGGTGCCAAGGCAAATATTACCGATAAAGATAATGATACCGCTTTAAAACTAGCAATCAAGCACAACTGGACAGAAGTTGTCAAAGCCATATCACAAAATAGTCCTATTGTCAATAGCCCAGATGCAGAAGGTGAGACACCCTTAATGACAGCGGTAGACTTAGGAAATTTAGAAATGGTGCAAACACTATTGTTAAATGGGGCTGATGCTAATCTGAAAAACCACGATGGTGGTACTGCACTGTTAGCTGCTGCTGCCATAGGAAACAGTAATATTGTTGCAGCTTTGTTAGATGGAGGTGCAAAAATTAATCACCAAGATAAAGAAGGTGAAACAGCCCTGCATTGTGCTGTTGTCGAAGGCTATCTTGATGTAGTGCAAGTATTACTTCAACGGGGTGCAGATGTCCAAATTAGAAATCATCTGGGTGATACACCCCTGCTTGTAGCCTCATTCCAGGGACACAGCGAACTAGTTGCAGCTTTGTTGCATTCTGGGGCTGACATGGATAAAAAAAACTTTGGTGAAGTTGCCCTCACATTAGCAGCATCTCAAGGACATACCAAAACAGTAAAAACGCTAGTTGACTATGGAGCTAATGTCAATGCCTTAGCAGATGATGGTAAAACAGCTTTAGTCAAAGCCATAGCCAGCAACCATCCAGAAGTCTTCAAACTGCTGTTAGCAAAAGGCGCAGATGTAAATTTTCAAGACTCATCTGGGGCAACGGCGTTAATGTGGGCTGCCGCAGAGGGTTATAGTCAAGCTGTGCAGATGTTACTTACCTCTGGGGCGGATGTGAATTTAAGAAATAAAGGTGGTTATACAGCTTTAATGATTGCCGAATTTAATAACTATCAGGGAATTGCGCGGATTTTAAGACTAGCTGGGGCGCAAGAGTAATATCCTGTTCGGTTCAAGACTGATAATTAGGGAATCGCGCGGAGATTTTTTTTAATAAGTAGGGCTTGCTGAAAAAAGATAAAACCCTATGCCCACAAACAACTTATTCAGCAAGCCCCAATTAGCCAGACTTGATATGATGCCTAAATACTGGCCTCAGTCACAATTATATCGGTACTGGCAAGAGATGCTTGATTGGAAAACAGCGCTATTTGAACTTGTGCTGTAGTACCAACTCCGTCAGCATCAAAGAAAAGTTTACCGTGAATTTGATCGTAGATAAAGCGATCGCTTCCTAAGATAGCACTAGAACCAAGTCTAAACACACTGGAGTCAAGAGCGCCCAGTTCTTGATTGAGTCCAAATTCTAACTTAGATATTAAGACAGTATCACCGACAGTGAAGTCAGTAATAATATCAAAATCTCCAGCCTGTGTATTAGCTAGTATAAAGCGATCGCTACCAGTTCCACCAGTTAATCGGTCTACACCAACTCCGCCTATCAGCACATCATCACCTGTACCACCATTAAGGTAGTCATTACCATTGCCACCATTGAGGATGTCGTTGCCACCTAATCCAAACAGGTAATCATTACCATCTCCAGAACTCCCTTCTCCTAGATTGATATCCAACTGCACAGGGTTTCCTTCAGTGTCAATTTTCCACAACTCAGTTCCGTTAGTACCATTATCAGATGTGAAGTAGAGTGTACCATTAACGTTCGTTAGGTTGTAGGGATTAGAACTCCCTTCTCCTAGATTGATATCCAACTGCACAGGGTTTCCTTCAGTGTCAATTTTCCACAACTCAGTTCCGTTAGTACCATTATCAGATGTGAAGTAGAGTGTACCATTAACGTTCGTTAGGTTGTAGGGATTAGAACTCCCTTCTCCTAGATTGATATCCAACTGCACAGGGTTTCCTTCAGTGTCAATTTTCCACAACTCAGTTCCGTTAGTACCATTATCAGATGTGAAGTAGAGTGTACCATTAACGTTCGTTAGGTTGTAGGGATTAGAACTCCCTTCTCCTAGATTGATATCCAACTGCACAGGGTTTCCTTCAGTGTCAATTTTCCACAACTCAGTTCCGTTAGTTTCGTCGCTGTCTGTAAAGTAAAGTGTACCGTTGACATTGACGTTGATTAAGTCAGGAGAAATGAACGGTTGGGATAAGCGACTAATTTTATTGACTAGGGATGGCTGAGAGTCAGTATTCTGTAGCATATTGGGTAGATGTTTTTTGAGTAAACTGATTACAGTAATTTAAGCGGTAATGAGCAGCTTTATACAAGACAATCAACTAAGATTTTTTGCTTAAAGCCTCTAAAATTAATTATGCAGTATATCAAGTTATACATGATATGATTCATATCACCTGTGAAGGTTACAGTTTTTTGAGAAAATTACACTACAGTTCACGAATATTGTCACAAGATATTTTAGCCGTTTAGAGTATTAAGTTCGGAAAACCTAAAAATTACACAGACTTTCCAGCCTGTTCCCTGCTACAAAACTGCTGGGTGACACTCAGACAGCAAAACTCCGCCGTAACTGTTGAGAGTTTGTGACGGCGGAGAAAGAAGAAAGTGAAACATCAAGATGAAATGCTTACGCTACAAGGGTAGAAAAAAAGTAAACATGAAGACGTAATTTACCTTTTACCTTTGCTTTGTTTCTCCCTCGATGTTTCCTACTGTGCTAGTTGTACTGAATATATCGGTTTTTATGTTTAGCGAAAGTATTAAACTTACCAGTCAGGATGAGACGTTCTACATTGTCTCCCAATATAAAACTTACAGATGCTTTGACAACATCAATACCTGCATTGTCTCCTTCGGTAATCGTATCTTGGAGACTATCTACAACGTAAGTATCATCACCATTACCACCATTGAGGATATCATTACCTGTACCACCATTCAGGTAGTCATTACCATTGCCACCATTGAGGGTATCGTCGCCACTTCCACCATTAAGGTAGTCATTACCATCTAATCCAAAAATGCTATTTTCGCCCGAGTTTCCTTTGAGGTTGTCTGCATTTGATGTACCTTTAATTGGAGAGTCGATCACCAAGTTAAACACATCGCTGATTGTAGCCCCAGCACTATCTGTGACTGTAACTTTGATGTTGAGATCACTCGCGTCCTGAGAATCAGGAGTGCCACTAAAAGAAACTGTTGCTGCCGTGAAAGTTAACCAACTAGGCAGAGGGTCGCCATTTTCCAAAGTTGCAGTATAAGTAAGTCCGTCTCCAGCATCTACATCTATGAAGCTGTCAGAAGGAACAGTAAAGCTGAAGGCATTGTCTTCAATGGCTTTTTGGTCAACAATGATATTAGCCACTGTTGGCGCATTATTAACTGGATCAGATAAAGTGCGAATAACTTCTTTGATGTCAATTAGTCCTCCTGCTGTATAATAAAGCAGTCCTCCATAACCAAGATCGCTGACTTTTACTGGGTTGCCTTGATTATCAATTTTCCACAACTCATAGCCATTAGTACCATCAGAGGCTGTGAAGTAAAGTGTGCCATCAATGTTGGTTAATGTGTAGGGATATAAACTTCCTATCTGCTGATTGATATTGCTGACTAATGCCGGGTTGCCATTGCTATCAATTTTCCACAACTCATAGCCATTAATACCATCATTAGCTGTGAAGTAAAGTGTGCCATCAATGTTTGTCAGGTTGTAAGGATTAGAACTTCCTCCTCCTTGATTAATGTCAAATTGTACAGGGTTGCCATTGCTATCAATCTTCCACAACTCAGTTCCGTTCACATCGTCAGAAACTGTGAAGTAAAGTGTGTCATTGACATTAGTTAAGTTATAGGGATAGAAACTTCCTCCCTCCTGATTGATGTCAAATTGAACAGGATTACCATTGCTATCAATCTTCCACAACTCAGTTCCGTTCACATCGTCAGAAACTGTGAAGTAAAGTGTGTCATTGACATTAGTTAAGTTATAGGGATAGAAACTTCCTCCCTCCTGATTGATGTCAAATTGAACAGGATTACCATTGCTATCAATCTTCCACAACTCAGTTCCGTTCACATCGTCAGAAACTGTGAAGTAAAGTGTGTCATTGACATTAGTTAAGTTATAGGGATAGAAACTTCCTCCCTCCTGATTGATGTCAAACCGCACGACGTTTCCTTGAGTGTCAATCTTCCATAACTCATAGCCGTTAGTACCATCATCAGCTGTGAAATAAAGTGTGCCGTTGACGTTGGTTAGGTTATTGGGATGGGAACTTCCTTCTCCCTGATTGATGTCGCTGACTAGTACTGCATTTCCTTGATCATCAATTTTCCATAACTCATAGCCGTTAGTACCATCATCAGCAGTGAAATAAAGTGTACCGTTGACGTTGGTTAGGTTGTAAGGATTGGAACTCCCCTCTCCCTGATTGATGTCGAACTGCACGACGTTTCCTTGATTATCAATTTTCCACAAGTCATAGCCGTTAGTACCGTCATAAGCCAGAAAGTAAAGTGTGTTATTGATGCTGTTTAGGTTGTAAGGATTGGAAATTCCTCGCCCCGCATTGATATCCAACCGTACAGCGTCACCTTGAGTATCAATTTTCCATAACTCAGTTCCGTTAGTACTATCATCGGCAGTGAAATAAAGTGTGCCGTTGACGTTGGTTAGGTTGTAAGGATTGGAAATTCCTTCTCCTGGATTGATATCCAACCGTACAGCCTTACCTTGAGTATCAATTTTCCACAAGTCATAACCGTTTGTACCGTCATCAGCTGTGAAGTACAGTGTGCCATTAACGTTAGTTAGGTTATATGGGTGGGAATTTCCTTCTCCTGGATTGATATCACTAACTAGTACTGGCTGACCATTTGTATCAATCTTCCATAACTCATAGCCGTTAGTACCATCATCGGCAGTGAAGTACAGTGTGCCATTAACGTTAATCAGAGATTCGGGATTGGAAGAGCGATTGACAGTTGGAGTATTAACTACTACTGGGTTGCCATCCGTGTCAATCTTCCACAATCCATAACCGTTTGTACCGTTCTCCGCTGTGAAGTAAAGTATGTCATTGATGTTGATCAATGATTGGGGATTAGAATTTCCTTCCCCTGGATTAATATCACTAACTAATACTGGCTGACCATTTGTATCAATCTTCCACAACTCAGTTCCATTAGTACCATCATTAGCGGTGAAGTACAGTGTGCCATTAACGTTAATCAGAGATTCGGGTTTGGAACTTACATCTCCCGGATTAATATCACTAACTAGTAATGGCTGACCATCTGTGTCAATTTTCCACAACTCAGTTCCGTTAGTACCATTATCAGATGTGAAGTAGAGTGTACCATTAACGTTCGTTAGGTTGTAGGGATTAGAACTCCCTTCTCCTAGATTGATATCCAACTGCACAGGGTTTCCTTCAGTGTCAATTTTCCACAACTCAGTTCCGTTAGTACCATTATCAGCTGTGAAGTAGAGTGTACCATTGACGTTCGTTAGGTTGTAGGGATTGGAACTCCCTTCTCCTGGATTGATATCGCTGACTAACACACGATTACTCTCAGTATCAATTTTCCACAACTCAGTTCCGTTAGTTTCGTCGCTGTCTGTAAAGTAAAGTGTACCGTTGACATTGACGTTGATTAAGTCAGGAGAAATGAACGGTTGGGATAAGCGACTAATTTTATTGACTAGGGATGGCTGAGAGTCAGTATTCTGTAGCATATTGGGTAGATGTTTTTTGAGTAAACTGATTACAGTAATTTAAGCGGTAATGAGCAGCTTTATACAAGACAATCAACTAAGATTTTTTGCTTAAAGCCTCTAAAATTAATTATGCAGTATATCAAGTTATACATGATATGATTCATATCACCTGTGAAGGTTACAGTTTTTTGAGAAAATTACACTACAGTTCACGAATATTGTCACAAGATATTTTAGCCGTTTAGAGTATTAAGTTCGGAAAACCTAAAAATTACACAGACTTTCCAGCCTGTTCCCTGCTACAAAACTGCTGGGTGACACTCAGACAGCAAAACTCCGCCGTAACTGTTGAGAGTTTGTGACGGCGGAGAAAGAAGAAAGTGAAACATCAAGATGAAATGCTTACGCTACAAGGGTAGAAAAAAAGTAAACATGAAGACGTAATTTACCTTTTACCTTTGCTTTGTTTCTCCCTCGATGTTTCCTACTGTGCTAGTTGTACTGAATATATCGGTTTTTATGTTTAGCGAAAGTATTAAACTTATCATTTTTGATGTATCAAAATTCACATTTATAAAAAATAAATCATACTTTGGTGTGATTTTACGTCTATTTATAAGGTCTTTGCGAGATTATATAGAAAAGATTAAATTTAATTAAATACTATAGAATGAGTAAATTATGCAAGTAGATTTATTATTTTTACAAGTTTTATGGGTAGGTATTGGTTGTCAAAAAGGAATTTCATCACTATTAATTAATACCGCAATTGAGAAAATTTTCCGAGAAAATCAACTTAGCCGATCTCAGATTTCCGGTATGGCTACAATTGAATCTAAAGCTGATGAAGTGGGTTTAAAGGACTTTTGTCTGGTATACAATTTACCTCTAAAAACCTTCACAGCCGCAAATCTGGCTAATGTCTGTGTTCCTCACCCTGCTAAAATTGTTGAAGAAAGAATAGGAACCCCAAGTGTTGCAGAGGCCTCTGCGATTCTGGCCGCTAGTGAAATTACTACTTTGGGTGTAAGGTTATTAGTTCCTAAACAAATTTTTCGCTTACCAGGGGAAGTGGGAACGGTGACAATAGCTATTGCCCAAACGGTAATATCGTGTCCAGTTAAAAACTTATAATTAGGCTGACACGGAGATGGAGAGACGCGGGGACGCGGAGAGTTTTTTTGATAAGTAGGGTTTGCTGAAAAAGTTCCCTGTTCCCTACCCTCACAGACAACTTTTTCAGCAAACCCTATATATAACTTAAGAGTTGTACTTGATTTAATTCATATTCCTTAATAATACAAATAAAGCAAATACAGCAGAATTCAGAAGTCATACTGCTTTTTTCAATCAACGACTCGCAGAAAATAGTTAATGATGCTAGAAACAATTGCCAACACAATTGAACCAAAAAAAGCCGGGACAAAACCCTGAATGATAAAATCAGAACCTGGAGTTAAGGCGCTGGCCAGCCAAAGAGTTAAAGCGTTGATTACAAATGTAAATAACCCAAAGGTAATTAAGGTGATGGGAAATGTTAACAAACTCAAAAAAGGGCGAATAATGGCATTTACCAAACCGATGACAATCGCAGCAATCAAAGCAGCTACAAAAGTTCTGATAATGAATCCAGGAACAATGTTAGCCGTAATTAATAACGCGATCGCAGTACCAAACCAAGTTAATAAAAAGTGTTTCATATCAATTAACAATATTTTTGTATCAGCCTAACGTTGTTGGGGTAATCGCCGTAAGAAAGCTTGCCAAGTAGCACCACCAACTATCCCATCTGGTTTTAACCCATAGCGGATTTGAGCCGCTTTTACGGCTGCTTCAGTGGTGATCCCAAAGTCTCCATCCATACTACCTTTCAAGAAGCCCAGAGTTTGTAGTAGTTTTTGTAACTTTACCACTTCTGAACCACGGTTACCTAAACGCAAAATTGCCCACCCTTCTGGGGTGTATTGAATACTAGGATTTTGCTGATTTCGCGGAGTAGGCTGAAAATTTGGATTAGGCTGATTCCGGGAAGTTGGTTTTGGTACAGGTGTGTTGTTGATTCTGGTGGTTCCAGTGAGTTGGGTAGGAACGGTTAAACTATTTGCTGAGATAGGTGGTGGAGAAGAAGAGATAGTGGCAACCGGCGATACATTAGGAAAAAGTCTTTGCCAAGTGATGGAATCTACAATACCATCTGGATTTAAGCCAGCAGCTTGTTTAAATTGAGAAACAGCAATAGCTGTACCTTGTTGATAAATGCCATCCACTGTACCTGTATAAAAACCCAACAGTTTCAGGGCAGCTTGAAGTTCAAAGACACGTTCACCTTGGCTACCAAGTTTGAGCGTAGGGCGGTTGATGTTGCCGACTGCGTTGACTTGGGCGATTTTGGTGGGTGCTGCCGTTGATACCATAGCTGAGGAGCTAATTAGCACAGGTGTGGCAATGAATAAAAGTAAGTAATACAACATACTATTTGGTGGAAATTTTCTCATACTTATCTTACCTTGGTGGGATGCCAAAGGCTGGCGATGCGATCGCTCTATTTACACAATGGCGTAAGTCAATCAACCATTAAAAATTACTGAAAAGCTTGTGTAATCTGCTTTTTTAATTTTTAATTTTTAATTTTTTAATTCTGATAAAGCAGTATTAGTGACGCTTTGTGCAAGTCAAACTGTTAATTGCTAACTGATTGAATTGCTTCTTCTTGACCAACTAAAGACAAATAAGGTTCCTGTAAATACCGATGAGCGGCTATCATAGCTAACTTAGGAGTGACTTTATGAATCAGTTCGGTGAATTCTTGGTCAAATTCAATTCCTAAACCTAAAATTTCGTACCAACCGTATATTTGAGCAATTTGTCCATTAGTTTGTTTACCCAAGGCATACTGACCCAGAATTTTATTTTTCGCTGTTTGTAGTTCCTCTGCCGATAGTTCAGTAGTACATAGTCGTTCTACTTCTTGGCGTAGTCCTTGGAGGGCGATACTAGTATTTTCTGGGGCTGTACCCATATAAACCACAAATGAGGCGGGAAAGAGGCGTGTAGAGTAAATGGCGGATACTTCGTAAGCCAAACCTCTTTTTTCTCGTAATTCCACAAACAAGCGGCTAGAAAGACCATTTCCTAGGTATGTAGACAGCAATTTCAAAGCCGCGTATCCAGGGGCGCTCACGCACGGCCCCATATAACCCAGCATGACGATTGATTGCTGTGTATTTAAGGGTTTGAGGCATAACTGTGGTTTGACAGAAATTGCGGGTAAATCAAGTATATGGCGTGGTTCGGCTGGAGAAATCCAGTCACCAAAAACTTCTGTGACTAAATCTAGTGCTGCTGAGGGTGTAATGCGTCCAGCAATACTAATTACCACGTTATCTGGACGAAAATGAGTTTGGTGAAATTGTATTAAGTCTGCACGAGTGATGCTGTTAACGGTTTTTTCAGTACCTAAAACTGACATCGAGTATGGATGTTCTTGGTACATTGCTTGTCGCATTTGCTCAAAAGCAACACTAAAGGGTTGCTCTTTTTGGGAGCGAATATCTTGTATTGCTAATCGCTTTTCTAGTTCTACTTGGGTTTCGGGAAATGTGGGCGATCGCAATAACAACCCCGATAATGTTAAAATTTCGGCAAAGTCAGCCGTTACTGTTTTCAAAGACAGCAGAAAATAATCAGTTCCAGCGTCTGTGCTTAAACTTGCTCCTACAGACTCGACTTTTTCGGCAATTTCTAAGCTAGATAAACCATCACAACCTTTTGTCATCACTGCTGATAGCAAATGTGATAACCCTGCTTGCTCTCGATTTTCATAACAACTACCACCACGCACAAAAATCCTTCCGGCAATAATATCCGCAGCTTGATTTTCTGCCACTAAAACAACAATGCCATTGGCTAATATGGTGCGATGGATAGGAGAATTAGAATTATCTATACTTTGCATTATTTTAGTTATAGGTTATTGGTAAGTAGGACGGTGTAAATAATTAAAGGTTTGTAGAGAGGACTTAAGTCCTCTCTATCTCCTGTGGTCGAAGCTTCACTAAAGAGACGCGGCGCGTTTGCGTAGCTCCTCTGCAAGAGGCACGCCCTTAGTGATACGAATAAGGGCTAAAGCCCTGACTACGAACTGAATTATAATATTTTTACATTGCTTAACATGGTTTGATTTAATTCGGTCGGCTTACTTAATTACTTATTAGACATGAGTGATAATTTGGAACTAATGACTAATAGGGTTTAAGAATTGTCACTGCATAATTCTGTGGACAAATATACTGTTGTGCTAATTTTTGCAGTTCTTGAGCATTAAAAGATTGAATTTGCTGGGGGTAGTTAACAGCTAATTCTGCTTGAGCGATGGTATTGTAGTAACCATAGAGACTGGAAAGCTGATTTGGTGTTTCCGTAGAAAATGCATATTCATTACACAATGTTCTGCGGATGCGATTAAGCTCAGGTTCACTAATATCTGTAGTTTGTAAATTATGCAAATGATGGCAAATTAAAGACTCGACTCGTTCTAAATATTCTGGTTCTAACCAAGCAGTAATTGTCAACAAACTCGATTCACGCTGTAAAGAAAAGCTACTACAAATTGCCTGTACGAGTTGCTTTTCTTCCCGTAAATCATGGACTAAACGCGAAGTTCTGCCTTCTGCTAATAAGACGGTAAGGAAATCTAAACCATGTGCGTCCCGGAGTTGTTCTACTCCTGGTGCTATCCATGCCATCATTAACCTAGCTTGCTCTAGCCTTGGTAAAATCAGTTCTCGACGGCGAATTCCTGTAATTACTGGTGTTACTATTTTCTCAGATGGGGGGCAATTAGAGCGATCGCTAAAATTTGCAAATGATTGATTGACAATTTCCCAAGCCGGTTCTTGAGCAATTCCTCCCACAATTACCACTGTCATATTTTCGGGTTGGTAGTGGGAACGGTGAAAACAGCGCATTGCTTCTGGTGAATGCTGCATCAGTTCTTGCTCAGTACCCAAGACAGAACGTCCATAAGCGTGGTTTTGATAGACGTTTTTAAGCAGCGATTCAAATCCTATCGAATCAGGATCATCAGCATCAGCGCGAATTTCCTCAAGTACTACATCTCGTTCACGGATAAATTCATCATCCGCAATTGTAGCATTGAGCAACAGTTCCCCTAAATGGGGTAAGGTATCTGCTAGGTAAGGGGCAGCTGTGGTGAGAGAGTAATGTGTATAATCATGACTCGTAGCTGCATTACTCACACCACCCATCTTTTCAATGTTATAATCAAACTCTCCTGGGGGTAGGTTTGCTGTACCTTTAAAAATCATGTGTTCTAAAAAGTGCGCCATTCCGAACCAAGAATTTGGTTCCAAAGTAGCTCCAGCGCGAACCCAAACATCAGCTGCCACTACAGGGGTAGTGGAAATTTCCTGATGAATAAATGTTAAACCGTTGTCTAGGTGAAAAACCGAGGCTGGGAACACTGTTTTAGCTAAGTATTTTGTCAAGTTTTTGTAGCTTTAACCACAATTTAACGCAATTATGCTATTATAACTCCAGATGTTAGTTAAATAAGAGTTAATTTATACAGATTATAGAAATTTAATTTTCTTAACACCAAACCTATGAGAATATTATTGACCTTTTTTTAATTAAAAGTTAAAAATTAAAAATTAAAAATTTAAGATTAATAATAATTTTTAATTGGAGCGTTCGCGCAGCGTCTCGTAGAGAAGCGACTTGACCTATAAAATTTAAAACTCCCAAGTTGTTTAAACTTGAGAGCTAAAAATTTTGAGTTCACCGCGACGCCGTTTTGCCTAAGTTTATGACCTGGTTATACCAGGTGGGAACGGATGTTGCTCGTTTAAAGTTTCCGGGTACAAGCCCGGTATACTGCCACGAGAACTATTTGGCTCCCAGTTTCTTAAAGACATAGATCAAAAAACTTGTGGGCAGTCACCAACGTCGTAGTGCAACTAACTCATTATAGCCTTCAAAAATAGTTTGTGTGTTGAATAGAGAAATTTTTTAGGAAAATTTTTCTGGAGGAGCGTTCGCGCAGCTTTATTCATCCAGTTATTGATGGTAAAGGTGATGAACAAGACTGGGACAAAGCCGGACGGATAGAAGTTGGCGGTGCAAAAAATTTAAGATTAATAATAATTTTTAATTGGAGCGTTCGCGCAGCGTCTCGTAGAGAAGCGACTTGACCTATAAAATTTAAAACTCCCAAGTTGTTTAAACTTGAGAGCTAAAAATTTTGAGTTCACCGCGACGCCGTTTTGCCTAAGTTTATGACCTGGTTATACCAGGTGGGAACGGATGTTGCTCGTTTAAAGTTTCCGGGTACAAGCCCGGTATACTGCCACGAGAACTATTTGGCTCCCAGTTTCTTAAAGACATAGATCAAAAAACTTGTGGGCAGTCACCAACGTCGTAGTGCAACTAACTCATTATAGCCTTCAAAAATAGTTTGTGTGTTGAATAGAGAAATTTTTTAGGAAAATTTTTCTGGAGGATACCAGATAGATTCTATTTGGTGTATGATATCGAGCGCTGTCTGTTCGTTTTGCTGCTCTAGCAAAACGGTAAGATGTCCAAGTTTACGTCCTGGACGAGATTCTGTTTTTCCGTACCAGTGTAAGTGAGCGTGGGGAATCGCTGCTAGTTGTTGGCGCTGACTTTGGTAGTCGCTGTGTGAGTTTTCATACCCCAAAAGGTTTACCATAATTGCACTGGTGCAGTTTAACTGGGTATGCTCTAAAGGCAAGCCACAAACGGCTCTCAGGTGTTGCTCAAATTGAGAAGTTTCACAAGCATCTAAGGAAAAATGCCCAGAATTATGGGTGCGAGGTGCAATTTCATTTACTAAAATTTTACCATCGGCAGTTATAAATAACTCAATGCCAAAAACTCCCACAACTTGGAGGCTATTTAATAGTGTATGCGCGATCGCTTGAATTTCTGCTACTTGCTGGGGTGTAATATCTGCTGGGGCAATTACTCTCCGACATACCTGTTGTTGTTGTTGAGTTTCCACAACTGGGTAAGTGACAATTTCCCCATTTACAGAACGTGCTGCAATTATAGCCAATTCTTTTTTAAAGGGAACAAATTCTTCGACTAAGAACTGTGTATTTTTTTGATTTACTACTTTTGATAAAGAGGCTAAATCATGGATTACAAAAGTTCCCTGGCCATCATAACCATGTCGTCTAGCTTTGAGAACAATAGGAAAATCCCAATTTTCTATTTTAGTTTGAATATCTTCTGGCTTTTCCAAAGCGAAAAACTGAGGAACTGGTAATCCTAAATCCTGTAAATAGCAACGTTGATGATATTTATCTAATAACGGCGATAAAGCTGCTAATCGGGGACGAAAACAAACACCTTGCTGCTCTAACAAATATAAAGCATCTAAATTGACAAACTCATTTTCAAAAGTGATAATATCGCATTTTGAAGCTAAAATCTCCGTCGCTGCGGCATCATCAACTGCGCCAAAAACTGTTTCTTGAGCAATAGATACAGCCGGATCATCTTGATTAGGAGTTTGTACTATTAATTCTACTCCTAGCTTGTTTGCTGCATCGCTCATCATCCAGGCAAGTTGTCCGCCACCAATTATACCAAGTTTTATCGACATCCTAACGACTCACGAGTTTCTACACCAGTTTGGGAATTCACACCACTGGCTTCTGCACATAGCTCTTTAATTTGCGCTCTATCTAAAATAGCATCCGTAAAATCTGCACCTGTGATGTTGACATCAGTAAAGACAGAACGGAGCAAAAGAGCTTCTAACAAAATGGCATCACTGAGATCAGCGCCATTCAATTTTACTTCATTAACCATTGCATTAGTTAAATCTGCTCCATGTAAATTTGCTTTTGTCATGACGGAAGCACTCAAAACGGCTCCCCGCAAGTCAGCACCTGTAAAATTAGTCATCTCTAAGTTTGCGTTAGAAAACTCCGCAGCTTGCAAACTTTGTCCCGAAAAATCGTGTCTTCCTAACTCTGCATTGCTAAATGATAGAGGGTGACTCCAGTCTGCTCGTGCTGGAGATGTTACGCACCATATAATAATTCCTAACAGTAATGCTAACCCTTGTCGCCAGTACATATTTAATAGCCGATTTAGTGTTTAATGCATTTCAGCATACCCTATTCTGTTAAGTAGCTGGTTGATTTTGGTTAAAACTTTGTCATAAATGCCAGGGTTTATCTATAAAAGTTTTACTAAATTATTACTTTAGACTGATGTCGTCATAGTGTTAAATATTTCATTCTAGCAATAGATGAGATAATGAGAATGCCGCTAAAAGCTTTTGAGCAGAGGCATTTTGAATATAAACATAGTTGAATTGGTATCGACATTGATTCACAGATATCAATCAGCAAATACTGAAACTTTTATATTTCTTAACTTGAAAAATTGATGTTTAAGTTAGATATTTGATGATTTTAGAATTACTTAAGATTTTAGCAATGACTCACAGGGTTCTTTACATTCATTTACATAGCAAACTTCAAGTAAAGTTTATTATCTTTTGCTAGAAATAGCGGCTATAGCCTGTTAGTCTTTTAATTAAGGGGAAGCAGCATTTGCTCATCTTTGATCATTATTTATATGTTTTATATGTTTTAAACTTATGTGTTAATTGCTTAACTAAAGTTAATAAGTATGGAATTAGCGTTAATCTTATAGCTATCAATTAGCTAGTCAGGAATCTTCTATAGATTTATATTCACTAACTACACAAATTGCACAATTGGAATTGTATCCCGATGATGAATCATTACTCTATTCAATGGATTGAAGCATGGTGCATGGAAAACGGCTGGACAGATTTATTTGTCGAGCGACGTGGTAACTACTGGGCGTTTCCTCCTGGAGGAGTAATGCCAGAACCAATTCCGGTTCATGTTTTGAGAGTGATTAAAGAAGAGAATGGATTAACTAATCAGGAACTTTTCTGGTCAATCACGGCTGTAGTTATTACGATTGTAGCTGTTATTTATACATTTATCTACAAGTGTCCCATGCCATTAGTTTTAGCTTTTGCTCTTAATGCGGTGACAGTAGCAAACTTGGAAAATGAAGATTGCTAAATAATAGGTTTGGATATTTCTAAACAACTACTCTCTTTGAATGATGAGGGTAGTTTTTCGCTATGGATTTAGGAGATATATCGGTTCTCGGTTGAGTGAGGAACCCCACCCCCAACCCCCTCCCCGCTGTTTCGTGGAGGGGGCTATGATTTATCTCATGTGATTAGGAAATGCTATATATATCAGGAAGATACCCAACTTTTCTGAGAAATCTGGTATCTGACTCTTGTTCACAAGTCAGATACGATTGCTATATAAAGTGCAGTTGTTATTGAAGATAATAATCAAATCGTTCTCGCAGTTGTTCAATTGTTAAATTCTGAGTCCAATATTCTATTAAAGCATGACCAAATGCTTCGGCGTTGCGGTCTGTCGTGGTAGAATTTTCTAATAACAAAGGCCAGAGAGATAGTAAATCGAAATTGCGTGATTGGGAATTATCAGGATTGAAAAGGGGAAAAAGTTCATAAGCCATTTGTAATTTACCAATGACTATAGGTAATTGTTCGACGGGAATTTTTTCTGCAAGAAGATAAGCAAGAGTAGGAGAACCGGTTGATAGAGTAGAAATAAATTGCAAAACTGGACTTTTAAGAAGTGCAGTAAGTCCTTGAGTTGTTGCCATTTGAAAGGTATAATGATCGATAATTTTAGCTGCTGCAATCGTGCGGATTTCCAGATTACGTAAAAAACGAGTGAGACGTAATTGTTTTGCGGGAGATATGGCTTCTACTAATCCCCAAGATAACACTTCTACACCCCAAGCATGACGACCAGTTTTGATATCACTGGTGACAATTGGTAAAACTAAATTACAGAAATTTGCTAAAAGTTGTTTTCGATATTCTGTCGCTTCTCGAATAGATATTTCTTTGGGTTTATTTCCCATTTCCCAATTATAAGGAGGTTGCCATTCACGAAGAGGACGCAAACGATCTACTTGAGTAACAATGGTAATGATGGGTAAATCTGCGATTTCTGATTTGATATCTTCTAAAAAGTCTACATCCATCTGCAATGCGGGATCAAGTGCGGGAGTAACTAATAATAACAAATCAGCATTTTTGGCATAATCAATGACTAAATCCCGCAAATCATCACGTTTGACTTGTTCATAACCGGGAGTATCCCAAAGATTGAGAATTTCTCCGCTTTCTGTTTCCCAGTGATAATTCTGAATTTTATCTGTACTCGGTAACACATCAACTGCTGCAAGTTCATTTTGAAAAATAGTATTAATTAAACTACTTTTACCTGCACCTGTGCGTCCGATAACGAGAATATTAAGGGGTTTTTGCTCAACTGTTTCTGGAGGTTCAGCTTGGGTAAGAATGTCACGCAGGGTTTGAGTTTTGCCTTGGGGTAGGGTGGGGGTAGGTAATTCAATTTTAGTACCTGCATAGAGTGCGATCGCTTGTTTGCACAAATTCCGCAAAGCCGCTTCTCGTAAAAGTTGGCTCAAATTTATCAGTAGTTCTTGAGAAGCACGATTACTAACACCTGCACTCGCTTTTTTTGCTACTGCTGCAACAGGATTTAATACCCATTGCGCCCAATTCCAAGCTTGCCAGAATTTACGAGCGGATGGCTCTAACTTACGATAGACTTGGTATGTTTGATAAGCTTGTCCAACTGTAACTTGATTGAGAACTGGTGATAATTTCTGCATCCACTGATCCATATCGTCTACAGTTCCACGAATTAAACCGTAAACTTGGGGAATGTAGATGTTGAGTAAGGGATATCTTACTTCTGGATTATAGATATGGGAAATTGCTACTACTAAATCTTGACATCTTGTCCAAAATGTTTGCCAGTCTTCCCAAATAGGGGAATCATTTTGTGCTGCGGTAAGAACTTTTTGTAATTCTGCTTCTACTTGAGTAGCTGTATCTATTCCTGTTGACACATTTATATTATTGTCGTTGCTAGATTCCAATTCTTCCTGCACTTCTGCAAAGACAGCTTCGATTTGATTTACAGCTGGTTTAGTCCAGCGTACCAGCAACCATCGCCAACCGACAAATACAAGGGTGAATAATGCCCAAATCCAACTTAATCCCCAAGTGTGAATTTGCATTCCTGCGGATATGAGTAGGAAGGAGACAATTATCGCAATTGGTGAGATGAGGATGATCCATTGCCAGAGTTTTAAACGTATCATTTTTCAATACCTGTTTTGATGAAAGTTCTTATATCTTGATTGTGAAGGCAATACTGGTATTGTGGATAGTGGATTGATGCTTTACCATTCATGTTACCAGGGAAATAACATCCTATAAGATGTTAATATCATTACATGACAAATACGCAAGATAATAATGGAGACGAAAATCCAATCAAGAAAAGGTTACGAGAATCTGCTGCTAAAATTAGGGAGATTTTGCTCTCCAATAAACCCATCAGTACGCAACCATTTCCTAAAGTTAAAAACAATGTTGCCGTTGCTGAAGTACAAATAGGAGATGTGATTTTTCATCTAGAAGCAACATCTAACAAAAAAAGTCCAATACCTAGACCCAAACCAAGATCAGAAGGAGGAAAATTTCAACCAGGACTAGACTCCTACAGTGGACGCATCATGGATACTGATGCTGAATATAAACTACTCTCAAAAATTGCAGATATTCTCGAAATAGACTACAATTTGCAAATAGAAGGGTATCTCTATCTTTATACAGAGCAACACCCTTGCCAAAGTTGTCAAGATGTTAAACAACAGTTTGAAGAAAAGTTTCCAAATATGAAGGTAGAAATATTTTGGGACTACCCTTATCCTCCATAGTAAGACTGTTTTAGTAGATATATGTTTCAGATGTCTCATTGATAAAGAGGAGATTGATTATGATATCAAAAATAATTCAAAATCAAAATTATCAACAGGAATTATTCAATAGAATTCCTGTTGATCTTCAGTGTTTATTTAATAAAATTAAGTTAGAACGTTATGATGAACTATATGAACCAGAGAGTAATGGTATAGCTTCATTAGAAGATGATTTAAAAGCCGTTATAGAAATTTTTGGTAATGGAAATCAGTCAATCAACCATCTTCGATATATATGGATGACGCTTATCATCAGTTTAGCTGTAGAACCTACTTTAGAATATTATGATCCAAATAATAATTTGCCTAAAACAGTTATTCAATTAATGGAGGAATTTTTCTATGAATCTATTAAAGATTCAACTAAGAGGATAAATCAGAATAAACTTGATAAATTTATTAACGCGATATTTAAATCTCATGAATCTTATTTTCAGAAAAAAGAAGCGAATTTTCAAGCAATTAGCGAAGCATTAGATGTTTTTTATAATGCAATTCGAGTTCTTGACTATGATAAATCTGTAGAAGCAATTTTAGAAATTCTAGATGATTGCTTAGAAGGTTATGCGATTTTCCCAGGTTCTTACGGTAGACGTGAATTGTTTGACTGGTGGTTATTAGATGTTGTACCCGCTAGTTATAATTTATTGCCTCCTAAAATATTTTATGTAGTGGAAGGAGTAAAAAATAAAGAAGAAATTAGATTGCGTCAAACTAGGTTATTAAGCAAAATGAGCAAGAAAATCTGGTCTTCTCTGCCAGCATTAATGTTAGAATCGAACGAACATAATAATTACATCTTTCCCAATCCTGGAAAAATAAATCGTAGCTCATTTGAAAAAAGTGTTAAAATACCAGATAATTATCATTCAAAAAGTGATCAATTAGCTTATTCTAGATAGGGAGTTAAATAATTCGTATGAGCGAAAAACAAAATTCTAGCCAAGACTTAATAGGTGCATTAGTGCAATCTCTCCAAAATGGTAACTTTGAAGAAGACGAAGAAGAAATTGCCACAGAAAAAGAAAGCTATGGAGAGGAATACATAACTCAACTGCAAACAGCTTGCAATAATTTCCTCAAAAAAGATTCTTTTCAAGTAGGACAACTAGTGAAATGGAAAGCAAATCTCAAGAATAGAAAATATCCTTATAAAAATCAGCCAGCTATTGTTGTAGAAATACTGGATGAGCATATTATTAGTAATGACGAAGAATCTGGTAGTCCCTATTTTCGAGAAAACCTCGATATCATTTTAGGAATATTGGTTGATGATGATACTTTTCTAACTTTTTACTACGATAGTAGAAGATTTGAGGCTTACTAAATTAAATCAAGATACAAGATAAAATCTGCATCATCATCTAACTTAATCTAACTTAGTTTGATCTGAATCCTAACTATTAGTGCGCTCGCTCACCCCAACTATACTAAACTGCTAATATATGCACTTTTTATAGCTAGTAACGATGCAAACTAATGAAAAACTCTCCCTTCCTGCTATGGGTTGCGGGACTTGGGCATGGGGAAACCAACTCCTCTGGGGATACAATGAAAGCATGGACGACCAATTACAACAGGTATTTAACCTGTGTGTGAGTAATGGTGTCACGCTGTTTGATACTGGTGATTCTTACGGAACAGGAAAATTAAACGGACGCAGTGAATTACTTTTAGGGCGTTTTGCAAGAGAATACGAAGGGATAAATAAAGACAATATTTGCATTGCCACTAAGCTTGCTGCTTACCCTTGGAGATGGACAAGAAAGTCAATTATATCAGCTTGTAATGCTTCCGCAAAACGTTTGGGTAAAAATGTCGATTTAGTGCAAATGCATTGGTCTACAGCTAATTATGCACCTTGGCAAGAAGTGGGATTATTAGATGGTTTAGCAGATTTGTATGAGCAAGGTTTAGTGAAAGGTGTAGGATTATCTAATTACGGTACAAAACGACTACAATGGGTGCATAAAAGATTTCAGGAACGAGGAATACCAATTAAAACTTTGCAGGTGCAATATTCCCTTTTATCTACCTATCCAGTGACGGAATTAGGGTTAAAAGAAGTTTGTGATAATTTGGGAATTAAATTAATTGCTTATAGTCCGTTAGGGTTGGGTTTATTAACAGGTAAGTTTTCCGAAAAAGGTACTTTTCCTAAAGGTATTCGCGGTTTGTTGTGTAAACAATTATTGCCAGGAATGAAACCGCTTTTAGGATGTTTGCAGGAAATAGCAAATATTAGAAATAAAACTATGTCTCAAGTTGCTCTTAATTGGTGTATTAGTAAAGGTACAATTCCCATTCCTGGGGCGAAGAATTTGGAACAAGCAAAAGAGAATATTGGCGCTTTGGGTTGGTTTTTAAGTGATGGTGAGATGATAGAGTTGGATAATGCTGCTGATAGGGTGGAGAAGAAAATGGTACAGAATATTTTTCAGACCAAGTGAAGTAGAATAAACTTGTTTAGTTATGGCAATTGAGGATTATTAAGGTTTACGAATATATCCCCATTTACCACCTATCAAAGATGCTTTGCCTTGTTCTTGATCTTGTTTTAATTCTCCACCAACATTAACTAATGCCATGCCTTCAGAAAAAGGTTTAGCAAAATCTAAATTTGGGGGAATTATAAACTCACCAAACTGATTAATATATCCCCATTTACCTCTCATTTTAGCAGGGGCTAAACCTTCTGAAAAAATATCAGCTTCATCAAATTGCGGCTTGATAATCAATTTTCCAGTTTTATCAATATAGCCCCATTTATTACCAAGTTTAACTAATGCAAATCCTTCTGAAAAATCTGTAGCATCGTCAAATTGAGAGGAAATTATAGTTTTACCTGTTTTATCAATATAGCCCCATTTATTAGCAGTTTTGACTGCTGCTATGCCTTCAGTAAATGACTTAGCATCATCAAATTTAGCAGCAATAACAACTGTACCTTTTTTATCAATATAGCCCCATTTATTAGCAATTTTCACTGCTGCCATGCCTTCAGTAAATGACTTAGCATCATCAAATTTAGCAGCAATAACAACTGTACCTTTTTTATCAATATAGCCCCATTTATTAGCAATTTTCACTGCTGCCATGCCTTCAGTAAATGACTTAGCATCATCAAATTGTAATGTAGGTATCTGTTTGGCAGTTTTATCAATATAGCCATATTTATCCTTAATTTTTATCAAGGCTAATCCTTCTGAAAAAGGTGCAGCACTATCAAACTGAAGCCTACCAACAAGTTTACCTTTTTTATCAATGTAACCGTGTTTGTAACCCATCTTGACGGCTGCCATACCATCAGAAAATGACTCAACCCAATCAAATTTTGCCTTGAGGCTAATTGACTGAGATTTATTTATGTAAGCATAATTATTATTTATTCGCCGCTGACTAAAGCTATACTTCTTAATTTCTTTCGGGTCAAATTTTCCAGCGGGTTGAGAGTAAATACTGGATTTTAAAACATTAGCTAAAGCATTATTATCTTCTCGTAAACCTTCATAGAAAAAGAAAATTTCCCCTTGAATACCAACAGAACGGTTATATTTTAGTGCCTGAAATAAGTGTTGTGTATCAATGCGATACGTACTACTTTTTAAAAGGACACCCGGAATTAATTGGGGTAATTGTTGTTTAGTAAATTGAGTAGTTATGAGTTTATCTATTTCTCTTTTATAACTTTGTAATTCTCGGCGATATAACTGTGGATGAACTAAATCAACTAATCCCAAATCAACCCAAGTTTGAGAATCTTGCAGGTAGTTTTCGTAACTCCAAGGAAAAGGACTTGGAGACATGGAAATAATTAATTCCGGATTGATATTAATTATTTCTTGGTAGAAGCGGGTTAAAAAATTTGAAAGAATATCAGCCCGCCACTGTAACCATTGTGGATCTTTAGAATTTTCTGGTGGTAGTCGATTAAATTCTTGACGATAGCGTTCTACAGTTTTTTTATCGTAACCACCTTCACTTGGTAAAGCGGGAAAGCGATCATCTCCTTGAATGCCGGCAATTTCATAGTTTTTAGCAACTTCTATAAATAAACTTAGGAGAAAGTTTTGTACTTCGCTATCAAGTGCATTTAGCCAATCAAAACCATTTTTATTAAGTAAATTTCCAGCATAGTCACGCGCTGCCCATTCTGGTTTTTTAGCGATTATTGTCCCCCCATTTTTTTGATAGGAACTAGCAAAGCCATATTCAAACCAAGGTATAACAGCTAAATTAACTCTTTTTGCTTCTTCAATTAATTCTTTTAAAGGATCTCTACCTTGAAAACGAGGATTGATTTCTATGCCGAAGTTGTCTCGCATAACTCGGCTGGGATAAGTTGTTGTGCCGTTATTCCAAACAACAGGAAAGACAACGTTAAATCCAGTGTCGGCGAGAAAGTTCATAGCCTCGGCAATATTTTGTCGGGAGTTAAAAACTTGACTGGCTGTTGTAGTAATCCAAATACCGCGAATTTCCATGAATTAGATTGAGCTTGATTTATTGATATTTTCTCTTACTAATGCCAATCCTTCTGAAAAAGAATTAGCTTCATCAAATCGTGGGGGAATTACAAATTTTCCGGTTTTGTCGATATAACCCCACAAATTATCTTTTTGGACTCGTGCTAATCCCTCCACAAAAGTATCGGCTGACTCAAATTGTGGAGGAATTACGAACAATTGTATACCAGGAAGATACTTGTAAGGTACTGTAGGAATTGCTAAAACTCGACAAACAAATGTTGCTATTTCGCCTCTAGTAGCGTTTGTATTGGGCTGCAAACGTCGGATGTTCGGGTAGTTAACAACTATGCCCTTTTCAGTTGCGGCTGCGATCGCACTTACAGCGTAATTGGGAATTTGCCCAAAATCATCATAATATTTTTTTAACGTATTGACCGGCTCTTCTGTTGCTCTATAATTTAACCCTGAAGCTAAAGCCGTTAAAGCTTGCACACGGGGGATTGGTTGATTCGGTTGGAAAGAACGATTGGGATACCCAGATAGATAATTTGTCTGATATGCTGAAGCGATCGCTTTAGCTGCCCAATGATTAGCGGGTACATCTGTAAAGGTAATCCCCGGACGAGATGATGCCTGTTTCGGTAAGGCTGTGTAAATAATCGCCGCAAATTCAGCACGAGTCACAGGTGCATCTGGACGAAAAGTACCGTTTGGATAACCTTTTAATATATTTCTCCCCGCCGCCGCAAGAATAGAGGCTTTTGCCCAATGGTTTTGAATATCTGCAAAAATAGACTCGTTCAACATAGATGTCCTTAACTCTCCTCATCTGGATTAACTCGATTCCCTGCCTCAGTAGTCATTTCTAGATAAATTGTCTGCTAACTTGATATAACTTTTGTTACAGCGATTTTCGGGTAAATGAACCACATCTTAATATCTCACGCAAAGGCGCAAAGACGCAAAGGAAGGAATAGAAAAATTAGCGTGTGGTACAAATACATGAAAACTGCTGTAAGTTGTGAAACCTTAAGTAAGTCTGCAAGTTAACAATTCAAAATAGCTCTATCAAGGTTTAAATCCTGGATAGAATCTGGGGCTATTTCAAGAAGCAATTATTGGATGATAGTCTTTAATAGTCAATTTAGCAGTGATTATAGTCATAGCAATTTTGCATCTGCTATATTATCCTACTTTGATTTGTGACAAAATTAAATGAAAAATTAAATTATTAGCTCAATAATTTGCTAAACTCCAAATTTAGAAAAGCAAATAAAAATCTAAGCATTGGGAATTGAGAGAGGTTGGCAAAGTGACTAACGGTGAAGAAATAGTCAATATAGAAAATGTTAATCCCCAGGACGTTTCATGGCGCTTCTGGCCTGTTGTGCCAATTTACCCTTATGGTAAACGCCGGACAATCCGTAAAGAGGTGGTAAAAGATACCATTTGGACTTTTGATCAGTTACAAGGGATTTTCTACGTAGTTGTGCCAATTCGCATGACTGTAGTAAAGCTAGAAAAAGGCGGTTTGCTCGTTTATGCACCTGTCGCACCAACCGGAGAATGTGTCCGTTTGGTAAATGAGTTGGTAGCAGAACACGGCGATGTTAAGTATATTATTTTGCCCACTATATCGGGAATAGAACATAAAGTATTTGTTGGCCCCTTTGCGCGATGTTTTGCCAATGCACAGGTATTTGTTGCACCCGAACAGTGGAGTTTTCCCCTAAATTTGCCTTTGAGTTGGTTGGGTTTACCTGGCAACCGGACTCAGAAATTGCCAATAAATAGCCAAAAAGCGCCTTTTGCGGATGATTTTGATTATGCCATATTGGGAGCAATTAATTTGGGGCCAGGCAAGTTTGCAGAGGTAGCTTTTTTCCACAAGCGATCGCACACTCTCTTACTTACAGATACCATAATTTCTGTACCAGCAAACCCGCCAGCCATAGTCCAACTCGATCCCTATCCGTTGTTGTACCACGCCAAAGACAAAGCCTCTGACGTAGTTGCAGATACCCAAGCCAATCGCCGTAAAGGATGGCAGCGTGTGACTTTGTTTGCATTGTATTTTCAACCCAGTGTGTTAGCAATTCCCACATGGGGTGAAGTATTACGGGATGCCCAGAAAGCCCCAGAACGTTCTAGAAAAGCTTATTTTGGGGTTTTCCCTTTCCAATGGCAAGAAAATTGGCAAAATTCATTTGATGTATTGCGTGGAAACGGACGTTTATTTGTTGCACCAATTTTACAAAGTTTGATTTTAAATCGCGCACCCAGAGAAACTATAAATTGGGCTGATCAAGTTGCAAATTGGGATTTTAATTGGATTATTTCCTGTCATTTTGATGCCCCAGTTAAAGCAGAACCTCAACAGTTTCGGCAAGCATTTTCGTTTTTGGAAAAACAGCCAATGGGGGGTTTAGTTAGTAGTAATAGTTATCCTTTACCGGAAGATGATTTTAAGTTGTTGAGAGATATTGATGCAGGATTAAATAGGTTTGGTATTGTGCCACCAGCTAGGGATAGGGTGTAAACAATTAAAAATTAAACAATTAAAAATTAAACAATTAATTTATTAAAAATCTTGTTTCGTGAACTTTTTACCTAGTTTTCAATGGTAACTAGATTTCTACCTCAGTGTAATCAATCTTGCTGACTACAACCAACGTTGTCGTTTAGCATAGACAATACTAGAAATCACAATTAATACCATGATGCTGATAATAGCAGGATAAGCCCAAGGTTGATCTAATTCCGGCATATATTTGAAGTTCATACCATAGAAGCCAGAAATAAAAGTGATGGGCAAAAATATGCTTGAGAGAATAGTTAGACGATTAATTCGTTCACTAGTTTCACTGGCCACATTATCCCGTTGAATTTCCATTAATTCTGACATCCAGGCTCTCAAAGCCAGATATTCTTGCCAGAGATTATCAATGTGATGAGCCAATTCTTGATTAAATAGTGCCTTCACAGGTGGGGTAATCCATTGGAAATCGTCGTAATCCATCATAACTAAAAGTGACTTTATGCTTTGAAAATTGCGCCTTCCAACACGAGTAGATTGCCTCATCGTGGCAATTTTTTGATAGGTTGAATCATCACCCAATTTATCTAAAACTTCATCTTCTAAATCATCAAGCTTTCTAGAAATATAGTCAAATACAGTATGGTAATTATTCAAAATATCTTTAAATATAAAATATAAAATATAGTCAACTCCCCACTTTTGAATATCTAAATTTTGCTTTTGAAGATTGTTAGTGAGGATACTGAATATTTTTACTTCCGTGATTTCAAAGGTGATGATAAAATTGCTTCCCACCACAATACTACCACGGGCTACCTCAAATTCCCGATTTTTGATTTTATGAGTCAGAATTTCATAGCTGTTAAATAAACAATCTTCCATATCTTCATCAATTCCTATAGGGGAATGGTTGAAAATCATGTCAACACGAGATGGATTAAGTCCAAAATACTTGATAATTCTAGCTGTTCCAGTGCGATCGCGGAAGTTAATACAGCGCAACCAGATATTGCAGGAATTATCAATCTTTGTCAGTACTGCATCGACATCCCTAGTGGTGAATAATTCCAGTTTATTCTGAGAAAAAGTGAAGAGATTTAGCATATGGTAATTCTAACAGACTCCAGGTTAAATTTATTTAACTACGAATTACGAATTATTTAATGTGACTCCCCAACCCGTAAACCCATAATCATTAAGTCCTTTTCTTCCCCATCCAAATCGGCAATTCTGGGCAAATGTCCCCAAAGCTGAAAACCAAAAGATGTAAATAATCCTAAACTCGGTTGATTGTGAGCAAAGATAAAACTCACTAAAGTTTTTAAACCTAAATTTGGACTTTCATCAATTGCTTTTGTTAAAAGTCGCTTTCCCAAACCACATCCCTGAAAATCTGGGGAAATGTAAATACTAATTTCCGCAGTTGAATGGTAAGCCGGTCTGCCGTAAAATGATTGAAAACTTAACCATCCCGCAATTAAACCTTCTGTCTCAATTATCCACAGCGGACGTTGTGAAGGGACTCGTCCTTTAAACCAAGCCAGACGACTTTCCACAGATACAGGTTCTAAATCGGCTGTCGCCATGCGGCTGGGAACCGCAGCGTTGTAAATTCCTACAATGGCAGGTAAATCAGTTTCTCTGGCATGGCGAATAATCATTGCTGCTACTTGGGAAAATTGTTGTTAAAATCTTCACAAATAATACACTGTCACAGTAAAAATTATCAGCCTTTGTGTTGATTTTATTCAATATAAATGGAGAGAATTATTCATTGAGGCAGAAAATGGGGAAGAAAGAAGGTAGATGTATAGATAATCTGTTCAAATATAATGTCCAGAATTTGATATCAAAATCGGACTTTGTATAACTCGAATAATTCTCCTAATTGCCGTTTGACTACTTTAGCACCCGCAGCTTTAATTGTTTTTTCCCAGTCAGTCGTAGATTCTAGAAACACCTCAGCACCCAAATAAGTTTCTAGAACCGCCCAATCTTCTGCTAAAGGTTGTGCTGAATTAAGAATATCAAATACAAACTGTCCACCTGGTTTCAAAACCCGTTTGACTTCTAACAATACAGCATTCCAATATTCTAGGGGAAAATAGCAACTAAACCCCGTCGCAATTACTAAGTCAAACTGTTCTGAAGGATAGTTTAAATGATGAGCCGCTCCTAACTCAACACCTTTGAAAAGTTTTGAGTTCAATTGCGAACCACGAGAATTAAGAGTATCTCTGGCAATATTACTAATTTCTTGTCCATAAAAAAATGCTTGCCAATCTCGCCAAGGATAAATTAAAAAACTGACACCGCAACCAATATCTAAACAATGTTGGTTTTTTTGAGGTTGAGCAATTTCCCAAAAAGGCGATACAATTCTATCGGTTAATATGCCAGTACTCCATTCCCGAAATATTGGCATTGCTTGTACTTCGTCTGGTACTTCAAATTTCTGATTTTGATATTGTTGATTGAAGCGATATGCTATTTGTGCTACTCTTTCTTGCCATTTATCTGATTGATTGGTATTGGTTGTGTAAGGTTTGGAAGACGGATTTTTAGACATTAATTACTTTGGTAATTGGTAATTGTTGATTGATGATTGAAAACACTGAATATCTATCGTCTAAATTCTTACGCTTTTGCTAATAAAGGTGCAGCAGCTAATAGGGTTTGGGTGTAGGGATGTTGAGGATGAGAAAAAATTTGTTTTGTTTGTCCTAGTTCAACAATTTTACCACCATTCATCACTGCTATGCGATCGCACAAAAACCGCGCTAACCATAAATCATGGGTAATGAATAGGTAAGTTAACTCAAATTCTGCCTTTAGTTGCAGCATCAAATCGAGAACTTGTGTTTGTACGCTGGCATCTAACATACTTACCGGTTCATCACATATTACCAGTTTAGGACGAGTAATTAAAGCCCGTGCTATGGCTACCCGTTGTTGTTGTCCCCCAGATAAATCAGAGGGATAACGCTGGTAATAAAGTTCTGCTGGTGTTAAACCTACTTTTTCCAACATCCATAAAACCTGTTCTTTGGCTGGTATGGTATTAGCTAAATTGTGAATTAATAAAGGATCTGCTATACTTTGTCCCACCGTCATAGCTGGATTTAAACAAGCATGGGGATCTTGAAATATCATTTGGATTTGTCTACGGGAAGAACGAATTTCTTGAGGTGACAAACTCGTTAATTCCTGTCCCAAAAACTCGACTTTTCCAGATGTAGGACGAATTAATTGTAAGATAGTTCTCGAAAGCGTACTTTTCCCGCAACCCGACTCTCCCACTAGTCCTAAAATTTCTCCCGGATACAATTCTAAATTAATTCCATCTACAGCTTTAATTGTTTGTCCTTCTCCTTTAAATAAGCGTTCAATAAAATTCGGTTCTATGGTATAATGTTGCTTAAGTTCTGTGATTTTCAGAATTGGTGATTGGCTTGTTTCTCTATTATCAATTGCCAATTCTTCATGATCATTTACTGCTTGAATGAGCAAAGCTGCTTTTAATAGAGAACGGGTATATTCATGTTGGGGTTGTTTAAATACAGTTTCCGTTTTCCCCATTTCTACCATTTTACCCTGATACATGACCCCAATGCGATCGCAATATTCCCCCACCATTGCTAAATCATGGGAAATCAACAACAATCCCATATTTTCCTCAGCACACAATCGCGTTAACTCTTTCAGAATTTGTGCAGAAACCGTGACATCTAAGCTGGTTGTGGGTTCATCTGCCACAATGAGTTTAGGATTGAGGAGAAGAGCGAGTGCAATAGCCACCCGTTGACGCATTCCCCCGCTAAACTCATGGGGATACTGACTCCAACGACTAGCGGGAATTTTCACTTTTTCCAAAGTCGCTAAAGCCTTTTCTTTCGCTTGTTGTTTTGATAACTCCGGTGAATGGGCTTGTAAAGTTTCAATACAATGATTACCAATCGTCATCAACGGATCAAGGCGCGTCATTGGGTCTTGAAAAATCAAAGCCACCGCTTCACCCCGAAACTTCTGCATCTGAAGCGGTGTTAAATCTAAAACAGGCTGTCCCTGAAAATTTACTTTACCTTCAACACAACTAGAAGAAGGTAACAATCGCATGATTGCCCGTCCAATAGTAGATTTACCGCAACCAGACTCTCCTACCAAACCCATTCTTTCACCTGGTTGGAGTGTAAAAGATACATTGTCAACCGCCCAGCTTGCTTCTTCTCCGTTGCGTTGGGGATAAGCTACGCAGAGATTTTCAACATTAAATAAAGCTTCACTCATAGTTAATTATCAGCCTGACGCTGCCTGTTTATATAAAATCGTAAATTTAAGATAGTCTATCAGATTAGTGAAAGTAGTTGTTCTATAGCGGTATGCACTTGAATGAGATATATCTTAGCCCCCTCCTCGCAAGCGGTGAACCAGCGCTGTAGGCGGGTTTCCCACCGTAGGCGACTGGTGTTCACCGAAGGTGTGCCGGAGGCATCATCCGAAGGAGGAGGGGGTTGGGGTGGGGTTCTTTAAGAATGATTCGGATTTTGATCAGCACCACAATGATAACAATAAGGCAACTTTTTGTAAGTTAAATTATGGCAATTATGGCATTCAACATATTGATAATAACCGCAATGAGGACAATGGGCATCATGACTTTTAATCGTTTTTGCACAGTTAATACATTGTGATTTTTGAACTCTTTTAGCAGCTTGAAATTTAGTGTTAAAGACAACTGTCTGAAAGAATTTGATTAGCCCAAAACCCACCAGGGGAATTAAAAAGATATAAACATAACTAATCAGAAACAGCAAGCTACCAAAGATTTGACTGATAATATTGAAAATGAACTCTGCAATTGCACCAATTTGCAGAAATTGAAAGATTTTCAAAATCAACGGAATCAGAAATATCACCAGCAAATGCCAGCTAATTAAAGCTATCAGTCCATATCCTCTCTTGACGCTAAATTGGTGCGCTAATAAAGCGATAATAATTAGAGGGAGAAGAAAAACAGATTGAAATATCAGTTGGAGACTGGGATACCAAAATGATGCATTTTGATAGCCTTTGTCAACTTCCGTAAATTTAGTTTCATCTTTGAGAAAAGATAAAAAATCAATAGTTTCTGGTTTCGTTAACAGTTGACTTTGCAGACTAGCAATTTTCTGTTTAAATGTAGAAATTTTACGGTTATTGTTATCTAATTCCTGTTTAGCTTTTTCTGCTCCAACTTGATTAATAGAATTTCCTGGAGACTGTCCAGCAATTTTTTCTAACAGCGTTGAATCATATTGATTGCGAATATTTAAATTTGCTTGTGATAATTTATTGATATTATCTTTTGTCTGATTTATAGCTGTTAGAGTTTGGCGATTCTCGGAATTATTCAGTTTATCTTTAGCTTCGCCATAGTTCAAACATATTTCCGAAACTTTACCCAAATGTCCTATTTCTTGCTGTTGATAGATTTGCCTGAAATTCGATTGAGTATTTGTATTATATGGCAATGAATTCCTAAGAATTTCAAAGTCTTTATCTTTAGTAGTTTGTTTGTTGTAACTATTCCATTCTGAATAGCATGGATAAGCTTGTGCAGGGCTGAGATGCCATCTGCTAATATTATCTAAACCTGTAAAAACATTGATTAAAATAAAAATATCAACCAAAATAATCACAATCAAACTTACCTTATTTAGAGGTTCATTATTGATTGTTTGAGAATTATGAAAAAATCGACTTAAAAACAGGCGTATTCTAGTAAACATATAATTTTTCTACCTAAGTAACCATCATGAAATGCGTACACCAAAACACATGAAAAAAAACTTCTTATTCCCCTCATCGCTTGCGGGGAGGGGTTAGGGGTGGGGTCTTATTTTCAAGTCAGGTTGAGTTGATGTATGGTAACTCAACATTCTGAAAATCAAAGTTGTTGTTTGGTTACGCTGTTGCTGAAATCAACCTACCATTTTATTGTTACTTTGGTAGCAGTCTCATGTCAGTTATAAGTGGCATTATGTACTTACAGCACTTCCCGGTGTTATGAGGTAAAAGAACCCCACCCCCAACCCCCTCCCCGCAAGCGAGGAGGGGGCTAAGATGTACCTCATAAGAGCGGAAACCGCTGTAAATAGAGAAAAAGGAAAGCAGTAGTTATTTTTCCCCCTTCTCTTCTGGTTGGAGTATGGCATGGCAATATCTAATCAGAGTTGATAAGCGTTCTTCAATAGTTGCTAGTCTCGCTTGTGCTGTTGCAGACTGCTTTGCACCTTGGAAAAACATTACATCTATTTCCAAGAGACGCAGTTGCTTACTCATCTCCGTTTGATAAGACTGCTCCCGATATTCTACATCGGCTAAAGGAACAATTTGTTGGACAAACCATTGCTGCAAAATGGCCAGACGCTGCCGTAGGGTAGGAGCATCTAGCAGAGTTTTTGTAACATCAGAGCGTAGTTGCTCTAGTAATGTTGCAAATTCCTGATATTTATCAAGATTCAGAGACATCCAGTGCTAGTTAAGATAGTATTAATGTCAAGAAAATTTTCTTCTACAATAAACTTTTTTAAGGACTCAATCAAACTAAAAGCCTCGAATCATACTTTGAGGCTTTGTTTGCAATCTATGGATATTCTGCCTTATGTGCCTCGACACCTGCAATGGATGATGATCACAGGCAATTAGAAAGTCATCCTCACACTGTTTTTTCTACCCGTCTGTAGGGCAACAGCATCTTCTGGAGACGATGCTGTAATTTGCGTCTATATCTCACTAAATCCACCAAAAACTTATAATCTCTCTTGTATGAGCAGCTTACTTCTTGATTCCTCAGTTGATGTCAATCTTCCGGAATGGCTTAAGAAATGTTTACGAGAAACATCAGCAAAAAGCAGCGAACCGGAAAATGAGCGATCGCATAGTGATATGGTTTTAATCTGTCGCGCTTTCCAATTTGCCTATCAACTGCATCAGGGACAGTTCCGTAAATCTGGAGAAGCATATATTGCCCATCCAGTGGCTGTAGCTGGCTTGCTGCACGAGTTGGGAGGCAGTCCTGCTATGATAGCAGCTGGCTTTCTTCATGATGTAGTTGAAGATACAGAAGTTACAATTGAAGAAATAGAAGAGCATTTTGGGGCAGAAGTAAGGCAATTGGTGGAAGGTGTCACCAAACTTTCTAAAATTAATTTCACGAGCAAAACCGAAAGCCAAGCTGAGAATTTCCGGCGAATGTTTTTGGCAATGGCTAAAGATATTCGGGTAATTGTGGTGAAGTTGGCAGATCGTTTGCATAATATGCGAACCTTGCAGTATATGTCAGAAGCAAGCCGTCGCCGCAGCGCCCAGGAAACGCGAGATATCTTTGCACCTTTAGCCAATCGCTTGGGTATCTGGCGAATGAAATGGGAATTGGAGGATTTGGCGTTTAAGTATTTGGAACCCGATGCTTTCCGTGAAATTCAGCAGCACGTTTCTGAAAAACGGACAGCGCGGGAAGAAAAACTGGCTAAAGCTACGAATGTTTTGCGGGCGCGTTTGCAACAAGCTGGAGTTCAGTGTTTGGATATTAGTGGCCGCCCCAAACATCTTTATAGCATTTATCAAAAAATGCATAAGCAGCAAAAAGAATTTCATGAAATTTATGATTTGGCAGCCCTGCGAATAATTGTGCAAACTAATGAGGAATGCTATCGGGCTTTGGCGGTAGTTCATGATGCTTTTCGCCCCATTCCTGGCAGGTTTAAAGACTATATTGGATTGCCTAAACCGAACCGTTACCAGTCGTTGCATACTGGGGTAATTGGTTTGACTGGCCGCCCTTTGGAAGTGCAAATTCGGACTGTGGATATGCATCATGTGGCTGAATATGGGATTGCAGCGCATTGGAAATATAAAGAAACAGGTGGTTCCAGTAATAACCAATTAACAGGTTCAGATGAAAAGTTTACTTGGTTGCGGCAATTGCTGGAATGGCAAAGTGATTTAAAAGACGCGCAAGAATATTTAGATAGTGTTAAGGACAATCTATTTGAAGATGATGTTTATGTCTTCACCCCTAAGGGGGATGTGGTTCCTCTAAGTCCCGGTTCTACGAGTATAGATTTTGCTTATCGAATTCATACAGAGGTGGGGAACCATTGTGCAGGTACGCGGGTGAATGGGCGGATGGTGCCATTATCAACGCGATTGCATAATGGGGATATTGTTGATGTGATTACTCAAAAGAATAGTCATCCCAGTTTGGATTGGTTAAATTTTGTCAGGACTTCGGCGGCGAAATATAGAATTAAACAATGGTACAAGCGATCGCGCCGGGAAGAAAATGTGGCGCGAGGACGGGATTTATTAGAAAAGGAACTTGGTAAAACTGGTTTTGATAATTTGCTCAAATCTGATGCGATGCAGACTGTAGCCGAAAAGTGCAATTATCATAGTGTTGAAGATTTACTCGCAGGTTTAGGTTACGGAGAGATTACTTTAAACCTGGTATTGAATCGGTGGCGAGATGTGGTGAAAGCTGATCAACCCGTGGCAGATGTCATACCCTTTATACCCAAGGAGTCAACATCGAAAACCTCACGAGATACGCCACCTCCTACTTCCCGTGCAAGTGATTCGCCGATTCTTGGGGTAGAAGGCTTGGTTTATCATGTCGCTGGATGTTGTACGCCGATTCCTGGGGAAGGAATTATTGGTGTAGTAACACGGGGACGCGGTATATCTATCCATCGCCAAGGCTGTCATAATGTGGAAAATGTGGAATGTGAACGCTTAGTACCCGTGAGATGGAACTCAGCTTTAGAAAATCACGGCCGTCCTCACACTTACCCAATTGATATTCAAATTGAGACTCTTGATAGAGTAGGAATATTAAAAGATATTTTATCGCGGTTGAGTGATCAAGGTATAAATGTGCGTCATGCTAACGTGAAAACAGCTTTGGGACAACCAGCTTTGATGGATTTGGGTATTGATATCCGCGATCGCTCTCAATTAGAACACTTGTTTGCTCAAATTAAGAAAATGAGTGACATTCTTAACATCCGCCGTCTTGGTCAAGTTGAGGAATTCCAGAGTTAGTTTTTCTGCGGTTGTAATAGTGATAGCCGGAATTGTGGAGAAGCCTACACTGTATAGTGACGCATACAGTGTAGGAGGATTTCACTTTTGTAAAGTTTGCCATCCAGTATCTTTATAACCATATTGAAAAATATCTGGGTGCAAAATTTCTGCTAAAATTTCCACAGAATCAGCCAGTCGCGGACCAGGACGGTTAAAGTAGGCGTTACCGTCGGTCACAAACACTCTACCTGTTTTAGCAGCGTGCAGTTTTTGCCACTCTGGACGTTGAGTTAACAATTTTGCTTCTTGCTGAGTCCGTCTTAAATCAAAGCCACGAGGCATGAAAATAATCACATCGGGGTTGGTGGTAATCAAAGTTTCCCAGTTTAAATGAGCAGAAGGTTGACCCATAAAGCTAAACAACGTCTGTCCACCTGCCAAATTGATTAATTCAGGAATCCAATTTGCAGCCGTCATCAAAGGCTCAGTCCACTCAATACAAGCGACTGTAGGCATTTCGGTGACAGAAAGTCCTTGGATTTTACGATTACAAATTTTGACTCGTGCTTCTAAATTTTCCAGTATTTTTACTGAGTCTACCCCAAAGGTTTGACCAACTCGCTCAATATCTCCCCACACATCCTGTAGTGTGTTAGGTTGTAAAGAAATAATTTTGGGTGAACTGTGGGTAAGTTCGGTGACAGCCTTTTCAACTTCTGGTAATCTGACACCACACACATCACACCGATCTTGGGTGATAATATGCGTTGGCTGCAATTGCTCTAAAACATCAACTTTAATTTTGTAGATACTTAAAGCAGATTGCAATATACTGTTTACTTGCTCATCAATGGCGTGGCTAGGAGCAGTACCGTTGAAGTTTGCTTGAGTACATACAGGGATATTTGCTATTTCCGGGGGATAGTCACATTCATGCGATCGCCCTACAATAGCTTTTGACAACCCCAGTGTGGCGATAATTTCCGTCGCACTAGGAATTAAAGAAACAATTCTTATATTTTTATCTGTCATGGTTCCACCTACATAAAAGGTGTTCCTGATTTTTATTCTTGCACAATTTAACTAGTAAATTATCCTTCTTGAGAAGCATACATAGGGTTTGCTGAAAAAGTCTTTCCGTTAGGGGTTAGGAGTCAGGAGTCAGGAGTCAGGAGTCAGGAGGAAGAATTAGAAGCAGCTGAGAATAGTTTATCTAGAAGGAAAAGTGAGCAGTTTTTGATGGTTTTAATGTCTATTGCTTGCACCTTCTTACCCTTTTTTACCCCTGAATCCCTTGATTCATCTAGGTTTTATCTTTATTCAGCAAGCCCTACATAATTCCAATTTACTAGTTATCTAAATTTAGGTTGGTAGTTGGTAAGCGTCGGTATAAAACCACTTGAGATTTATCCTCACGCCTAAATTCTTCTGTATTCTGGATATTTTCTATTTATACTTTCGTCTCCAAATTCCATATCCAGTCATCAACAATAATACCTCAAACTATCTCCAAAGAAAGAGCTACTTACACCTTTGATTGTTTAGATTGATATTAGTAATAGTCAAATTTGGATTAAGGAAAAAGTCATGACTAATAATCATCAAGACAATGAAATTAATCAGCCAGTAAGTGACGATAGCTTTTCGAGAGAAAAACCAAATGTTAAAGAAAGGAAATTAACCGCAAATCCAGGAGATAGAATTGCGGATGAACCTCAATCAATTGAAGAAAAAGCCAAACAAGTTGCGGTAGATGTCCCTGATATTACAGGTGATCAAATTACAGTTCCCACCTACTTTGTGGTAGACACTCCCGAAGGTGACAAAAAAGCCCTTCATCATGTAAAAGATGCAGAAGAGATTTCTGATGTAATTCGTCAAGCACGAGTTAATGAGAAAGGTGAACGTATTTGGTGGTAAATCTCTCCCCTCCTCCTAGGGGAGAGGCTTTTAATTTCTCCTTCTCCACTAGGAAAGGCATTGATGTTTATGCCAATACAAAAGCTTTAAAATATAAAAATATGTGTATGTAGAAAACTTATCGCACAAAAGCGAGTATTTATTTTGATCGATAAGTTTCAATGACGTATTCAGAGGTAAACCGCAAAAAAAACATAAGTATATTATTTTACTACAGATTTTAGTTTATATTACTTAAGTATCTCATTTAATCTTTATTTATCAACACTTGTAGATATTTTAGTTATGATTATATACACAGTTGTAAGTCATTTTTATAGCTAAAATCATTTGCGTACAAAAGTAATTGTGATTTTTATTTTTGACTTTTCAGTGCAAATGCTTAATAATATTTTTCAAGAAATAAATTTCTTCCCTATTGATTGACTATTAGCAAACTACCAATATGTTTTTATACAAAAAATCCCTGTTATTCAACAACGGTCAAAAAAATAAACCTACCGCAGATAATCGCCATAGGAATATGTACAAGGCTGTTTTATACGTATTTCTACTAAGCGTACCCGTAAGTACTTATGTGTTGCTGACACTAATATTACCGATGTTCTCTTCTCCTGTATTCATTAATGTAGGAACTTCTTACCACCCTACTTCTATTCCTTGGATAGACAATTCATCGCAATGTGAACATTCGGGTAGAAGTTGGGAAAATAATGAATGCTGGGATAGTGAACACAGCCCTATGTTCTGAATTAAGATTTCTGAAGTAGTAAAAGTTAATTCATAAAAGACCAGAAATTTCGATATAAATGGATATATAACCCATTGTTTGCTCCACCTTGTCTCAACCTAAGGCAGTGCGAAACCTGCAAGAAACTCATTTGAACCGCGCCCGTGCTAGTCTTAGACAAGCTCTATCTTGGTATGGATATCTCCGCAAGTCAGGACAGCTATCATCAAACCTACAATTGGCGGGTTTGGTAAAGCCGGAAATAGAAAATTTAACCGCCACACTCAACAAGCTAGACTCTAACGTGGTGAGAATAGCTGCTTTTGGTTTAGTGAGTCGCGGAAAGTCAGCAGTGTTGAATTCCTTGCTAGGGGAAAAAATTCTCCAAACAGGCCCCCTTAACGGTGTAACTCAATGGCCTCGTTCGGTGCGTTGGAAACCTGGGGGAAAGGTATTAGTAGAATTAATTGATACTCCCGGTTTAGACGAAATTGAGGGGGAATCAAGGGCGCAAATGGCGCGAGAAGTAGCTCGTCAAGCCGATTTAATCTTGTTTGTTGTTTCTGGAGATATTACTAGAACTGAGTATCAAGGATTGCTCCAATTGCGACAATCCCAAAAACCACTGATTTTAGTTTTTAACAAAATTGATTTGTACCCAGATACAGACAGAAAGACCATTTACAAAAATTTACAACTATTGGGTGCAGGAAATCTTCAAGAGAAACCACTACTACCTGATGAAATTGTCATGGTAGCGGCTGAACCTGCACCAATGGAAGTTAGAGTAGAATACCCAGATGGAACTGTGAGTTATGAATGGGAAACACCACCACCGCAGGTTGAGGAACTGAAGCAAACGATTCTGAATATACTCAATCGGGAAGGGCGATCGCTTTTAGCTTTAAATGCACTTATCCAAGCACGGGAAGCAGAAGCAGTTATAGCTAGTAAAACCATTGATATTCGTGAAGAAGAAGCAGAAGATATCATTTGGAAATTTACTAAATATAAAGCCCTCGCTATTGGTTTAAATCCCATTCCTATTTTAGATATTCTTGGCGGTTTAATCACCGATTTAGCTTTAATTCGTTCTTTAGCTAGATTGTATGGTTTACCCATGACAAGCTATGAAGCTAGTAAATTATTAAAAACCATTTTATTTAGTTCTGGTGGTTTATTGTTAGGAGAAATCGGCAGTAGTTTAATGTTAGGTTTAGGCAATAGTACCGCTGCTATAGTTAGTGGTGATAGTCCTGTAAATATTACTACTTTTGCGGGGAGTGCGTTAGCAAAGCTCACCGGAGGTATCGCTCAAGGTGGAATTGCTGGTTATGGTGCTTATACTGTCGGTAAAGCTGCACAAATATATCTAGAAAAAGGCTGTACTTGGGGACAATTAGGTGCTGATACAGTCATTCAAGAAATTTTATCGCAAGTTGACAAAAATACAATTTTGTATCGTTTACGGCAAGAATTGGGCGGAAAATTTGGAGATTTTTAACTTCAGTTACCATACTCTGATACAGCGGATTCCTTTGTTATAAGGTACATCATAGCCCCCTCATCGCTTGCGGGGAGGGGGTTGGGGGTGGGGTTCTTGTACCTCATGACACTGGGAAGTGCTGTATCTCCAAATACAGACAAATGTTGAATTTTAAATTTGTATAAGTTAGCCATCTCTCTTTGATCATGGCTAAAAAAGTATATAAATTAACTAAAAATATTTTTTTAAATTGTTACCGTTGAGGATAGTTTCTTAACTGCTTCTAACTGGTTCTCATACTTTCTCTACATTCTCATCTTCGCATACAACAAGAACCAAACAGTGCTGAGTAAAAAATACTTAAGTACACATTAGCGTTTGTCGTAAATCTGGATCTTACTCAACCACAAAGGTGAAAATATCATGACATCTTTTAACGAAATTTTAGTTGCTATTAACTCAGATAAAAATAGCACTAAAACCATTGAGCAAGCAATTCTGGAAGCAATTGTAGAAGCTCGTACAACCTGTGAGCAAAATGGAAGTAATTCCCCTAATTGTGCTGTAGCTTGGGATATTGTTGAAGAATTACAAGCTGAGAAAGCGCATCAAAAACAAGCTAAACACTGTAAAACAGCTTTAGAAACCTACTGCGAAATGTATCCAGATGCATTAGAGTGTCTAGTCTACGATTTATAAATTGGTGAGGTTGGGTTTAACCCAACCCAACACTGAGCTATTGGGAATAGTTTTGAGATTTTCGCAGTTTTTTGGGTATAGATATCGCTTATATGTATCGGCTCTCTATTTTAAATTCAGGAAATTTTAACCATCTCGAAAATTAGCAACTGCTGATTTAGTCATTTGTAAAATTGCTTCTAAATCCAGTGGAGGTGTCTCACTTTCCATTCCTAACCAAAGCAGAAATTCAATATTTCCCGCTGGTCCAGTTATAGGCGACCAAGTTAAACCTTTATACTTCCAACCTAACTCCAAAGCCCCTTTTAATACCTGAAAAATAGCATCAGCTTGGTCACTAGAATCGCGGACAACACCCTTTTTACCTACGCGAGACTTCCCTACCTCAAATTGAGGTTTCACAAGCAATACAGCCTCTCTGGGAGGTTGGGTTAATTGCCATAAAGCAGGCAAAATTTTAGTTAAAGAAATAAACGAAACATCCACCACAGCTAAATCAGGAAGCGTGGAATTTTCACTATATAAATCTTCTGGTTTTAACTGCCTTAAATTTGTGCGTTCTTTTAAAATAACTCTTTCATCAGTTCTGATTTTCCAATCAACTTGTCCGTAACCAACATCAATACCATAAACTTGAATTGCACCAGCTTGTAATAAGCAATCTGTAAAACCACCTGTTGAAATTCCCCCATCTAAACAGATGCGTCCAGTTACAGAAATTCTAAATAATTCTAAGGCTTTGGCGAGTTTTTCACCACCACGAGAAACAAAAGGAGGACGTTCTTTAACTTGAATTTGGGCGGTAATATCAACTTCAGTCCCAGCTTTATCAATCATTTGTTGATTGACTGTCACTTCTCCAGCTTGAATTAACCGTTGTGCTTGCTGACGGGAGGGACATAAACCTAAATCTACTAATAGGGTGTCGAGTCTTTGTTTAACCAATTAATTAGATTCTCCTGGTAATATTAGACTTAAAGCATGATGAATAATTTCTTTTTTATTAACTAGCTTTTCTAATTCTTCTGATTCATAACGACCTTCTGCTACTTCCAGCGAAGCTGCATCAATAGCATTTAAATAAGCTTCTTCTAGTACTTCTTCTAATTCTTCTTGCATGAGATAATAACCGCCAGCTTTACGACGCTTATTTTCTCGTTGAATTTCCCGAATTGAATTCCTAATTGAAACTTCCCAAGAGCGAGTTGTGCAATTTTCAGCTTTTTGTTTAATCAAGTGCAACAATAAAATCACTGCATAACTCCGAATTGTTTTGATAATTTCATTTCGGCTCATTTCTTCTAATTCTTCAACTATAACCAATGCTTCTTGGACATTTCCTCGCAGAAGCAAGTCTTTCAGGGTTAATAATTCTTCCATAATTAGCGCCTCAAATATCGGCAACTTCTATTGTGGCAGATAAAGTCAGTAAATTGCTGTTTAACTAAACTTCCCTTTTACACTCCTGGCTATTCCATTAGCAGCTAATAAGGGTTTTACCACTCTCTTTATGAAAGGATAAGCAAATAAAAAAAGGATGCACTGATAGGAAATCGATTTTATCTGGAAAATCTCAACTCAAACTAACATCCTGTAAATCCTTTAATCCTGTAAATCCTGATATGGCTTGCGCTACGCTATCAGACAGTTATTAAAAAAAGTAAACGCACCTTGCCAAAAAGGCCAAAGTGCGATATGAACTAAATCCACACAGATGGAAATTGTTTATATAAACTCGGTTTTCAATCGCTAGGGCTAAATATCAATCTCACTCAACTCACGAGTGATATAGTCAAAAGGCTCATCTACAAAAGCCGTATTAGCCACACCCGCAGCTGTAACTTGCGCCTTGACAATATCTTTCATAATCTGGATACCCTGAACTGTTGAACCAATGGGTACACCCAAAGAATTGTAGGTTTCCCGTAGCCCTTGCAACACACGTTCATCCAACACATTCATATTGCCAGCAACTAGGGCATAAGTAGCATAGCGCAGGTAATAATCCATATCTCGTAAACAAGCCGCAAATCTACGAGTTGTATAGGCATTTCCACCAGGACGAATCAATTCTGGTAAGTCTTCAAATAACTTAGCACCAGCCTGTTTAACAATAGCCGCTGCATTAGAATTAATTGCAGCTGCCGCTTGTACTCTTGCTGTCCCGGTTTCAAAGTAAGACTTGAGGCTGTCAATTGCATTCCGGTCAAAATAACGACCGGTTACGTCATAATTCTTAATTAAAGTTGTAACTGCATCGCGCATTCTTTTTTCTCCCAATCATTAACTATCTATGGTTTGATATTTATTTGGCTGCTATTATGCACCAGTAAACTTTTGTGCCATAAACAATAGATGCGGCACAAAAACGATCCATCCGCTATTTAAGGATTCTATGCCAAAGTTGACCCCCATGAGATGATATTTCCAGTTTTGTGCAGATGATGAAGAAAGGTTAATATAACCTGTAATCGGGATCATCTGTAACAAACACTACAAAATCACCTCAAGTCAAGTATTTACGATATTCCAGGTGGTGTGTCACAACTTGGGTTAGCATAGCAGGCTGAAGATGCTTTGGCAGATTTTCGTTTTACTTTAGGAAATTGGGTACAGAAGGAGTAACAATGACAACACCAAAAGAAGTCTTGAAGATGATTCAAGACAAAAACATTCAGATGATTGATCTGAAATTCATCGATACACCAGGCACTTGGCAACATTTGACCATGTACCAGGATCAAATTGATGAAAGTTCATTCACTGATGGTGTTCCTTTCGACGGTTCCAGTATTCGGGGTTGGAAAGGCATCGAAGAATCAGACATGACAATGGTACTCGATCCCAACACCGCTTGGATCGACCCATTCATGAAAGAGCCAACTCTAAGTATCATTTGTAGTATTAAAGAACCCCGCACAGGCGAATGGTATAACCGTTGCCCCCGCGTTATTGCTCAAAAAGCAATAGATTATCTCGCTTCTACCGGACTTGGTGACACGGCTTTCTTTGGACCTGAAGCTGAATTCTTCATCTTTGATGATGTCCGTTACGACCAAACCGCCAACTCAGGTTACTACTACGTAGATTCCGTAGAAGGTCGTTGGAACACTGGTAGAGAAGAAGGTCCTAACCTGGGCTACAAAACCCGCTTCAAAGAAGGTTACTTCCCAGTTCCACCAACTGACAGCTTTCAAGATATGCGGACAGAAATGCTGCTAACTATGAAAGACTGTGGTGTACCTATTGAAAAGCAACACCACGAAGTTGCTACTGGTGGTCAGTGCGAACTTGGTTTCCGTTTTGGTAAGTTAATCGAAGCTGCTGACTGGCTGATGACTTACAAATATGTGATCAAGAACGTTGCTAGAAAATACGGCAAAACCGTCACCTTCATGCCAAAACCAATTTTTGGCGATAACGGTTCTGGTATGCACTGTCACCAATCTATCTGGAAAGGTGGTCAACCTTTGTTTGCTGGTGACAAGTACGCTGGCATGAGTGAAATGGGACTCTACTACATCGGTGGTATCCTCAAGCACGCACCAGCACTGTTGGCAATCACCAACCCCACTACAAACTCTTACAAGCGTCTAGTTCCGGGCTATGAAGCACCTGTAAACTTGGCTTACTCCCAAGGTAATCGTTCTGCTTCTGTGCGGATTCCTCTTTCTGGAAATAACCCCAAAGCCAAGCGGTTAGAGTTCCGTTGTCCAGATGCTACTTCTAACCCCTACTTAGCCTTTGCTGCCATGCTTTGCGCTGGTATTGATGGCATTAAGAACAAAATCCATCCTGGTGAACCCTTAGATAAAAATATCTATGAACTTTCTCCAGAAGAATTGGCGAAGATTCCTTCCACTCCAGGTTCTTTAGAACTCGCTTTGGAAGCACTGGAAAATGATCACGCTTTCTTGACAGACACAGGCGTATTCTCAGAAGACTTCATCCAAAACTGGATTGACTACAAGTTGGCTAACGAAGTTAAGCAAATGCAGTTGCGTCCTCATCCCTACGAATTCTTCTTGTATTACGATTGCTAATTGCAGGGTAAAAGTAATAAATTTTAAAGCCACCCAACAGGGTGGCTTTTTTTGAACCTTGTCATTTGGGAATCACATCTAAATGCACTACCTTAACTCATTGTTGCCTGGCTACGGCTATAAAGCGTCTGAGTAGTAGGATCTATCTTCCCTTGAATGGGGTTCCAATAGTGGGATATTTCTTCGGGAAGACCAAGTTCTTGTGCTGCACGCATCAGCATTGATTGTTGACGGTTTTTAACTTGTTGATGTTGACGCACCATTAACGCGCGGGATTTTTCTTGAATAGACATAACTACGCTCCTCTGTATTTTTTATAGATATATGGTTAGTTATTCTTTCACTTCCCAATATAGCAAAAATTCTGTAGCTTATGTTACGGAATTGATTTTCTTAATATAAATTCATAATTGAATCGAAATAGCGATCGCTCTTTCCACAACCCAGGGCAAAAAGAAGAGCATAGGGGAAACCCATACTAGCCAAGATTTCAAAACTCTGGAGTCATAAACCAAATTTCCCGATTGTTTATCTCAAAATGAGCTTTTATTTTGATAAGATTCTTTATTTCTGACTTTTATTTACATAAAATAAGAAAGGTTAATAAATCTTAATTGATGGATTATGTCTGACACCTTAACTAAATTGACCTATAAGACTCTTCAACAGAGCAAAAATTACTTTAGTCTGGCGCACAAAATCTTCAGTTTACGCCTCAGAAACCTGATACATCCCCAACTAGGGCAAATCAGCGAACCCATACCCAAAGAGCTAATAGCGGGGCTGGAAGACAGACTAAATCAGCTGCTAGAGACAGACTGGCAAGATGGGGAAAAAGGAATCTATCCCGACAGCTTATTGTTTGACAACGAGTGGGAAGACTTTTTCCGTTACTATCCGATGCTTTGCTTAGATTTGCCCCTAACCTGGGAGCGGCTCACACAAAATAGATATCAAGAATTTGCACAGGAAATAGAGAAAGATGATTATCCCAACTATTATCTGCAGAACTTCCATCACCAAACCAATGGCTATTTAAGCGATCTATCAGCCAATTTATATGAATTACAGGTGGAAATTCTGTTTGGTGGTACAGCTGATATCATGCGGAGGCGCATTCTCGCTCCCCTAAAAAGTGGGCTGGAAATTTTCGATGATCTTCCACAACGACAAACCAGAATTTTAGATATAGCTTGCGGTACTGGGCGGACTTTGAAGTTGATTCGAGCCGCTTTGCCTCAAGTCTCTTTATTTGGTACAGATTTATCACCAGCTTATTTGCGTAAAGCCAATGAGCTACTATCACAGATTCCGGGAGAATTGCCGCAACTTGTACAAGCAAATGCCGAAGAATTGCCTTATCTCGATCACTATTTTCATGCAGTCACTTCTGTGTTTCTATTTCATGAGTTACCTGCATCAATACGTCAAACTGTGATAGAGCAATGCTTCCGGGTGACAAAACCAGGGGGAGTATTTATTATCTGTGACTCGATTCAGATGAGTGATTCACCTGAATTGGCTCCTATAATGAATAACTTCTCCAAAATGTTCCATGAACCTTACTATAACCATTACATCACTGATGACTTGGTAGAGTCTTTAGAGCAAGCAGGATTTGAGAATATAGAAACACAAGTTCACTATGTGAGCAAGTATTTTATTGCTCATAAGCCAGCTTAGGGTCACACATAAACGCTCATTTTGTCAGGCTGATGTAGGGATCTACCACACCGATATTGACGGGTTAATTACAGAAAGAACAGTCTGATTCTCCCCCTGTTCCTTCTGCTTTCCCGTTTTTCCTGCTCAACCTACTTGCCATTGGCCTTCCCAACCTGTAGACGCAAGCCGTGCAAAGTAAAAGTGGTTAAACAAGGCTGGACTAGTACATATATTATGAGTCACTAATTCACCAATACACGTCAGGGTTGCCGCAATTACCAGATGTTTTTAGAAAGTACTAAACGGTTGCTGAGTTGTGTAGTTGTGTAGTGGCTTAACTGTCTAAGTCTGTAGTCAGAGAAGATGAAATCTGGAACAATTGTGTAGTGCTTTGACTGTCTATATCTCTGTCAAATAAGATGACATTGGCAACGGTTTATTAGCTGTGTAGTGCTTTAACTGTCTATGTCTCTGTTCGACAAATTGTGTCCAGGATGTTAAACATCCAGTTATCCGGTAATTTGATTCCCTTGCTGGCAACTAATTTTTCTACAAGCAGTCTGAGGCTGGGGTTTTTAAACAACAGAATAGATATTTCTGGAATATCCCAAGGACTCTTTGCGCCCACTACCGCGATGAGGTGCTGGCGTTTCTGGTTGGTTAGGACTAGTTTGAGGTTTTTCAGCAAGTAGCTGTTGTGAACCAGAAGTAGCAATTAGCAGGTAGGAAAGGCGAGTCAGTACCGCTTCGCAGTTAAAAGCTAAGGAGCCGAATACCAGACTCGATACTAAAAGTGAAATGGCAGCACGCATAGTAGATGTCTATTTTAGAACTCTCCAATTCACTGATACTTAACTTTTCTATGATCATCCGGACAATTTATTAAAAAGTATTGTATGTGACTGCAAAAAAATCAATTTGATACTTCGTCGATATATTCAACGAGTAGCCAGTTACCAGATGAATTTGTCCGTCCCCAGATGGTGAGCTTTCCTTTAGGGGGAAGGGCTTGCAGTTGGTCATCAATATGCGATCGCAAGGTCACAATCTGCCAAATTTTCGGTGAAAATTCAGTTGGGTTGGTGATAGTAAATGTGTAGTCTTGTTGGTCTAAGCGATTAAAAATGCCTATGAAACAATCAAGATTCAAGTAATCATACGGATTAACCAATAAACCAGGACAATTACCACTAGTGGGATATGTTTCTGGGTTGTTCAAATAATGAATTTGCCAGTTTAGCCACTCTGGATGATTGGTTGATAAGTTAAACAGGGGAACAATTGCCGCAGGCGATCGCTCATCAGTTAATAAAGCTGCTTGCAGCGTTCTAACTGGCAAATCCCTGGGTTGACATTTTAACTCACAACATAGAGCAGCTGCCATACCCGCTGCTTGACCGATACCCATCACTACAGGTTGTAGTCTGGTTGCCCCATTTGCGATGTGGGACACAGAAATATTCTTTTCACAGACCAGCAAACCATCTGTAGTCACTGGAATCAGACAACGATAGGGTATGGTGAAGGGCGTTCCAGTCCAACGTCCTCCCCAGCGGATAGATTTAGGTTGCAGTGAGAACTTATCACCAGGATAATGGTGGTCGTTGGCGTAGTTACCAATAGCAACCGTATCATCAAATTTAGCTGCGACACTACTACCTGATAAAGGCAGAATGTTCTGCTCACAGACAGTAACAAGTCCCTTTAAACGGCGACTTTCCCGATAATAGGGATGCAGCGCAAAAGCTGGAGAGAAACTAGGAAAAACACCTTCTGCTAAACCGTAACGCCGACCAAGCTGAGTTTGGATAAAATGGGCAAAGTTTTGACTATGCCAGAAACATTCTTGGACAAACTCATGTCTAGTTAAATCCGACTCTATCAAACGGTTAGCTTTTTGGCCGTAGTCATTGCCACAAATAGGCCAGTTAATCATAAACCGACTTCCTGGCAGGCGACCATAATTTAAAAATTTTTCCGCCCCATAGTCATCCCAAGCGCCTGTAAACAATGATGGATTATAGTTAGGGGCAGGTGGAATTTGTGGGGCGACAGGTTCCCCAAAATCTTGCATTACCACTACCCAAGTTGGCGCTTGTACGGGATATTTTTCTGTGAGAGAGTTAAAACTTTCTGGGGCGCTGGGTTCTCCCCACTCTGACTTTAGTTCCCAACCCCAACGGTAAGGTATTTCTGCTAAAGCTAATAAGTCTCCTAATTCTGTACCATCAAGAATAATTTTGGCGTTAACTGTGAAGTCTGCAAAGCGTACACCTGTAATACAGTCTCCCTGACGCAATACTTCTAAAGGGACTTTTCCGGATATCCATTGGAGATTAGGGAATTCCTGCACCCAGTCAGCAAAGATTTCTGCACCTATACGCGGTTCATAACTAAAAAAGCTCACCCAACTGTTATCTAATCCTCCCTGTTGTCGTTGGCGTAATTCTTGTATAAATGCTCCCCATAAGCCGGTTTGAAAGGCTTGTAATTCGTTACCATCTGGTGCAGATACGCCCGCTGAGGTGAGCATTCCTCCTAACCAGGTAAATTCGCTCACAAGGATGGTTTTAGCGCCTCTTCGTGCAGCTTGGATAGCCGCAGCAGTTCCGCCGGTTCCTCCTCCAACTACTAGGACATCGGTTGTATAGGTTTGATTGAGCATAAATAATAGTTACTCTACTTTTTTGATGATGAGTGATTATAAATCAAGAAATCAGCTAAATATCAATAAATTAATTTATACTGAAATTGTTATGTGAGCATATTATCAAACAGCCTCTAATGCAACCAGATAATTTACAAGTAGGTTTATTTGGATTAATTCATTCTAATAGAGACTTTTCTCAAAGAGAAAGTTGGGGGAAAAATCAATTTAATAATTCTTTTCCTGTGTCATTAGCTTGTTATATGCACGAGAAAGGACTTAAACTAAATTATTTAACTTTGGACAAGGGGTTAACAATTCAGCATCAAGAAATAGATACTTCTCAAATATTGGGTATTTGTCCTCTTTCTCCTAATTTATTTTTTTCTTTTGAAAGTGACTATGTACCTTATAGAAAAATAGTTGTTGGTAAATTGCCACGAGTTGATTTAGTCACCCATGATCTTAATAGAGATAATGCTTGTTTACGAAGTATAGAAATTAAATTAACAGCATTACCTGACAATTCTACTTATCGTTTACCAGATAATCAATATGGCTGTGAAATTGTAACAAGACCCGATACTATTGTCTATCTTGCTCTGAGTATTGCTCATGAATTTGAAAATTCAAGAGATAAATTACTAAATTATCTACAACCCGTATGTAGTCAGATTCAAGATTGGCAAAGTATAAGTCATAATATTGCCTTTTATCCCTCAAATTGTAGATTGTTTAGATACTTTAATAAGTGAGAATATTGAAATTCAATCTCCATTAGTCATGCAACCCATATGGAAAACTGTAGGTAAAACTTCCAAACTTTATCAAAACTGTTTAGATATTTTTGTTTGGAGCAACTTCGGATTTACTAGGCTTTTCTTTGATATCACTAAAAGATTGGCTAAATCAGAAGAAAGCATACAAAGACCTATGCGTTCTGTGGTATGGTTAGCAAAGATGTTATATGAATTTGCTCTAATTGGTAAAATAAATCATAAATTAATTATTGATACATTAACCTATAACACGAAGAATGATAAAGCTTTTGCTTTAAGTGGTTCTAATACTCGACCTTATATGACTTGTGATAATTTGATTCAACCCAGAATTACCAAAGAAGAAATTAATAACATAATTTTAGGAGGAGGACAGAACTTTTTAAGCCCTGAAAGAAGATTTGATGCTATTATTTTAAGCAATCCAGAAATTTTTGATGATAGATTAAAACACATTTGATAAATTTAATGAATATACAAATGGAATCCTCTTTCTTAAAAGTCATAGATGTATTTTCTGGTTGTGGTGGTTTATCACTAGGATTTCAGAATGGTGGATTTAAAATTGTCGCTGCTTTTGACAACTGGAAGCCTGCAATAAATGTTTACAAGCTAAATTTTGATCATCCAATTTGTGAATATGATTTGAGTCAGATAAATAATAATTATTCCCTATTTAAAAAATTCTTACCAGATGTGATTATTGGTGGTCCACCATGCCAAGATTTTTCTAGTGCAGGTAAGCGTAATGAAGATTTAGGTAGAGGAGATTTAAGTATTACATTTGCGGAAATAGTAGCCAATGTTTCTAGTCAATGGTTTGTCTTAGAAAATGTAGAATTGTTTAGAAAATCCAACAAATATCAAGAATTTCGGCAAATTCTTAAATCTGCTGGTTATGGTTTAACAGAAAAAGTATTAGATGCTAGTTTATGCGGTGTACCTCAAAAAAGAAAAAGATTTTTTTGTATAGGAGAAAAAGGTGGTAAGGATGATAATTTAAAGACTTATCTAGAAGCTAATTTATCTAGAAAACCTACAACTATTAGAGATTATGTAGGAAATAGTTTAGGAATTGAATACTATTATCGACATCCTCGAAGTTATCAAAGAAGGGCTATTTTTAGTATTGATGAACCAAGTCCAACTATTAGAGGTGTAAATAGACCAATACCTAAAAATTATAAACAACATCCCGGAGATGTTGCAGAATTAACACCAGATTTACGTCCCCTAACTACTCGTGAAAGAAGTTATATTCAAAGTTTTCCTGATGATTTTATTTTTGAAGGTTCAAAAACTGATTTGGAACAGATGATTGGTAATGCTGTACCTGTTAAATTAGCAGAATATGTTGCTAAATGTCTGCTGATGTATATTCAAGATAAAAATAAATCCCAGATATTTGATGTTTCATTGTTAACTGTTTAAATTGTCAAAATCCAGAATTATGTAAAGCTTTAGCATTGCTAAACTGCTGCTTGCATTATTTCGTTTATTGTGTTGATGTATAATCAAATGAGTAATTAAACAGTAAAATAAAAGCAAATGCCAGAACAAACTATAAATTTTGACTCTAATCCACCAGTTGCTACCAATGAATACGACACGATGATTCAAATGGCTTTACCTGGTTATGAGGTAATGCACAATATGGCATTATCTGTTCTCAGAGCAAACATACCAGAAAGAGCTAATTTGTTGATAGTGGGTGCTGGTAGTGGTATGGAATTAGTCAAGTTTAGTCAAAGTAATTCACATTGGCAAATGCTCGGTGTAGATCCATCGAGTAATATGCTATCTATTGCTCAAAATAAAATAGATGAACATGGATTATCTGAACGAATCAAATTATTCGCAGGATATACACATGATTTAAATACTACTTCTTTATATGATGCAGCAACTTGTATTTTAGTAATGCACTTTCTACCTGATGATGGCAGTAAATTGGCTTTACTGAAAAATATTTCCCAGCGTCTAAAATCATCAGCTACTTTTATTTTAGTAGATATATTTGGTGAAAAAGAAACTGATCAATTTGAACGCATGATTTCCATCATTCAAGTTTATTGGGAGCAAATGGGGATGAACCCAGAAAAAAGAATACAAGGACTAGAAACAATCAAAAAAGGTGTTTTCCCTATTTCAGAAATGAGAGTAGTGGAATTATTACAGCAAGCTGGTTTTGGCAATATCTTGAGATTTTATACAGGACTTTGGGTTGGTGGTTGGGTAGCAACTAAAAACTCTTAAATTACTACTTAGATATTTTTATTACTTAGACTATTTCCGACGCGATCGCTCAAAATCACCCTAAAGTTGGTATGATGATTGCTTATTTCCCATAGTAGTAGGAAATAAGGACTGAGAAATAACTCTTACCAATCACCAATTACCCATTTATGCTTTATCCCATTGTTTGGAAAAATAACTCCGTTTTACTAATCGACCAAACTCGTTTACCAAATGAGTATGCTGTGGTGGAAATTCATCGCAGTGAAGATATGGCCGAAGCAATTAGAACTATGATTGTTAGAGGTGCGCCGGCAATTGGTGTCGCTGCTGCTTATGGAATGTATTTGGGTGCGAGGGAAATTGAAACTAGCGATCGCACCGAATTTTTGCAACAATTAGAAAAAGTGGCTCAATTGTTGCGTTCTACCCGTCCCACAGCCGTAAATTTGTTTTGGGCAATTGGTAGAATGATGCAAACTGCTTATGAAACTCTGGGAACAATCGCAGAAATTCAACAAATTCTCCTCGAAACTGCCCAAACTATTAACGCTGAAGATATTCAAATCTGTCAAGCTATTGGTGATCACGGTTTAGCAGCTTTACCCAAAACCCCAGAAAAGCTAATTATACTTACTCACTGTAACACCGGTGCTTTAGCAACTGCTGGTTATGGTACTGCATTAGGTGTAGTGCGTTCTGCTTGGAGAGAAGGACGTTTAACGCGAGTATTTGCAGATGAAACTCGTCCCCGCTTACAAGGTGCAAAACTCACCGCATGGGAATGTGTGCAAGAAGGAATTCCCGTAACAGTTATTACTGATAGTATGGCTGCACATTGCATGAAACAAGGTTTAATTGATGCGGTTATTGTCGGTGCTGATAGAATTGCTGCAAATGGGGACACCGCTAATAAAATAGGAACTTACAGTTTAGCTATAGTAGCTCAAAAACATAATATTCCCTTCTTCGTTGCCGCACCTGTTTCTACCATTGATTTTACCTTAGCTAGTGGTAGTCTAATTCCCATTGAAGAACGTCATCCATCGGAAATATATCAAATTGGTGATACTATTTTGACACCTTCAGGAGTAGAGTTTTATAATCCTGCGTTTGATGTTACTCCCGCCGAATTAATTACAGCCATTATTACAGAAAATGGTGCATTTCCTCCTGGTGATTTAGTAAAGTCTCAAACAAATTAAATGGTGTAAATCACAACATTCAATAATGCAAAAACTAATTGCCACAATTTCCTTAATTATTGGCTGTATATCAATTGTCGGTTGTGGTAATTCACCAACAAATACAGCTAATACAGCACCAGAAGGTTCAACTAATACTGTTGCACAATCTCAAACGACAACTTCTCCAGAACCTGAAACAGAAACTCGAACGGATACTCCAACCGCAACAAAATCTGCACCTCAAACTGTCAGCAATACCACTCAAAAAAGTCAAACCCCACAAACAAAAGTACCCAAACAACCAGAAATTGGAACAGTCAAAGAATTAGTCAATGGTGATTTACTATGTTATGTCAAATTAGTAGATGAAAATGGAACTGAATATAATGAAGGTGCAAGCTTTGAGATTTGTGCAGAAGAAGCAAAATTTTTAAATAAAAAAGTACGTGCTTCTTACCAAATAGAATCAGTTAGTGATTGTCAAAGTATTGAACCATGTGGTAAAACTCGCAAAGAATCTATCATTACTAAGATGGAAGTTCTAGATGAGAAATCATCCACCAAAACCGAAGATAGTAAATCAAGTAAATCCAACACTATAAGTAATGGTGAGTGGACAATTACTATTGGAAATACTGACTCTTGGACAGGAGTTAATAATACAGGAAACTTGACTTATAAAGGATGTGACTCTCAAGGTAAATGTATTAATTTAACAGGTGGGAAAATATCTTGTCGGGATGGTAAATGTGTTACAGGTTGGACAAATGGAGATTATTTCTACATTTTAGAACAACCCATTACAGAAGATGGAAATTCTCCTTCAACCCTTATTGTCAAAAAAGGTGATAGTGAGATTTTGAAAGCTACAGGATTGAAATAAATTTTTAGCTGTTAAATTGATATTAAATTGATTTTTTGTAGGTTGGGTTAAGCGACAGCGCAACCCAACAAAAGTTTTGATAATGTTATTTGATAATGTTGAGTTTCCTTACTTGAAGAAGACACGGGGACTCCCCAACCTACATTTTTTGATTTTGAATTATCCTCAAGCAACGGGAAAAATTCTATTACCATTACTTGGATTAAATACAAATAACTGACTTAAATCTAATTGCAAATTCAGCCGTTCTCCTGGATGTAAACGGACATCTCCACCGACTTGCACATTTAGCCAACCAGAAGAACCAGATAAACTTGTACGAATCAATGTTTCTCGTCCTAAAGGTTCCACCACCTTCACTTCTGCAACCAAACCTCCCAACTCTTCCTCTCTGAGTTCTCCGCGTTTCTGTGGTTCGTTAATATATTCATTAATATATTTGTTAATATAAATATGTTCAGGACGAATTCCTAAATTACAAATTTGTTCTGGTTGTAAACTTAAAGCTGCTTTGATATTTTTGGGAACTGCTAATAATTGACCACTAACATCAAAATTATCGCCTTTATAAATAGCTGGTAAAATATTCATAGGCGGATTGCCCAAAAAAGTCGCTACCATTTCATTAGCAGGTAAAGCATAAATACTTTGAGGATCGCCAATTTGTTGAATTCGTCCCCGATTTAGCACCACAATTTTATCAGCCAAAGTCATCGCTTCAACTTGATCATGAGTGACGTAAATTGTCGTAATACCTAACTGTTGATGTAGCTGTTTTAATTCAGCCCTGGTATCATCCCGCAATTGAGTATCTAAATTAGATAAAGGTTCGTCAAGTAAAAATAATTGTGGTTGACGTGCGATCGCTCTTCCTAATGCTACTCGTTGTTGCTGTCCCCCAGAAAGTTGTTTAGGCTTCCTATCTAAAAGATATTCTAGAGAAAGCGATCGCGCTATAGTCAACACCCGTTCTTGAATCGTCTTGGGGTCAATTTTTCGCATTTCTAACCCAAAACCGATATTCTGGGCTACTGTCATGTGGGGATAAAGGGCATAGTTCTGAAATACCATCGCTACATCACGCGCTCTTGCTGGGATATCGTTAACCAAGCGATCGCCTATATACAAATTACCAGATGTTGCAGCTTCTAATCCAGCAATGGTTCGTAAAATCGTAGACTTACCACAACCTGAAGGCCCAACTAAAACCCAAAACTCCCCATCAGGAATTTCAAAACTGATATCCTCAATTGCGGTGACATTGTTAAATCTACGCTTAACGTTTTCTAACAGAACTTTTGCCATTTTTAATCAGTCATAATTGGGAATTAGTGATTGGGAATTGGTGATTGGGAATTGGTGATTGGGAATTGGGAATTGGGAATTGGGAATTAGTGATTGAGAATTGGTGATTGGGGATTAGTGATTGGGTAATAATTATTTTCTAATTATCCCCCCCATCTCCCCATCTCCCCATCCCCGCGTCTCCCCATCTCCCCATCTCCCTAATCACTTAACTCCAAGCCGGATGATTGAGAAGAGAAGACATCACCCGCACACCCCGCAGTTGATTAGAGAGGGGTAGATGACCTCTGGGGGCGCTTAAATCCCATGTGAACTCGTGGGGATAGCGCGTCCATTTATTACCACTCTTCCAGCCAATTTTCGGCCATAATTTTTCCCAGTTTTTCCCTAACCCCAACCAAATTTCTCGCTGTACAGAAAAACCAAATTTACCTTCCGAGTGAACTACCCAGAGATGATTAATGGTTTTTAGGTCTTGGATGGGAAAATTTTCTACTTCGGTAAAATATAACCACTTTCTTTGTACTGCTTGGGTTCCTGCCACTTCACACATTGTTTGAATTGTCAATAGGTCAGCAGCTTGGAAATCTGACGCGACTAGAAGCTTTTGCAAAGAATTGTAATTGATCCCACAGCCTGATTTTAGAGGTACAATTCCCTCAGGAAAATAAGTTTGTAGAAATTCCTTGGCTTTTGGTGCATCAGAGTTGTAGACTACTTTGTAGGCTTTACCATCAATCCAAGTTGCTGGGGTGTCACGACGTTTCAGTAAAAATTCCTGCAATACATCTAACCCCTCATTACCCAAGTCAGCTAACTGTGGGATGATTTGTTGTTGGACTTTTTCAGACCCAGCGATTAACTTTTGGCGCAGGGAGTCGATGTGATTAGCAGTGCCTGATAGAATCATTGGGTCTGTCATGCCATTACTCGTGTTAGCGTTCAGTGGAAAAACGAATCAGCTATTGGGCATTCTACAAAATGAAGCACAGATAGCGAAAAGTAGTTTACTATTTTTGATTGCCTCCGGCACGCTACGCGAACGTACAAAATAGCGGTGGTTTCACTAAAACCTACACTTGAGCCACCAATACTGTATCAGATAAAGCAGGGGATAATCTGCGCCTCATGTCCGAGTGAAGACAAAAATAGCGAAATCTGTTAACCTGCCCAACGGATATTTTCTCACTTTGTGTGGCAGCGTATCAATTTGGAGTTTGTGAATTATGTACGACAAGATTACCCCCCCGACAACTGGAGCAAAAATTACCTTCAAAAATGGTGAGCCAGTTGTACCTGAAAATCCCATTATCCCTTTTATTCAAGGTGATGGGACGGGTATAGATATTTGGCCAGCAACCGAAAAAGTGCTTGATGCTGCGGTAGCGAAAGCGTACAAAGGCACAAGAAAAATTAGCTGGTTCAGGGTTTATGCTGGTGATGAAGCTTGTGATTTATATGGTACTTACCAGTATTTGCCTCAGGATACATTAACCGCTATTGAAGAATATGGCGTTGCTATTAAAGGCCCTTTAACTACTCCGGTAGGTGGGGGAATTCGTTCTTTAAATGTAGCACTACGACAAATTTTTGACCTTTATACTTGCGTGCGTCCTTGCCGATATTACGCTGGGACACCATCTCCACACAAAACTCCAGAAAAACTGGATGTAATTATATATCGGGAAAATACGGAAGATATTTATTTGGGGATTGAGTGGAAACAGGGAAGTGAAATTGGCGATCGCTTGATAAAATTCTTGAATGAGGAATTGATACCCGCTACCCCAGAACATGGTAAAAAGCAAATTCCTTTGGATGCGGGAATTGGCATCAAACCTATCAGTAAAACCGGTTCTCAGCGCCTTGTCCGTCGGGCTATCAAACACGCCTTGTTATTGCCGAAAAATAAGCAACAAGTGACCTTGGTGCATAAAGGCAATATCATGAAATACACCGAAGGCGCTTTTCGTGATTGGGGTTATGAATTAGCAACTACGGAATTTCGTCAAGAAACGGTTACAGAAAGGGAATCTTGGATTTTGGGTAACAAGGAGAAAAACGCCAATCTCTCCTCAGAAGAAAACGCCCGTCAAATCGATCCTGGTTTTGATGCCTTGACACCAGAGAAGAAAGCGCAAATTGTCAAGGAAGTGGAAACAGTTCTTAACGCCATTTGGGAAAGCCACGGAAACGGCAAATGGAAAGAGAAAATCATGGTTAATGATCGCATTGCCGATAGCATCTTTCAACAAATCCAAACTCGTCCAGATGAGTATTCGATTTTGGCGACAATGAACCTTAACGGTGATTATTTGTCTGATGCGGCTGCTGCTATCGTTGGCGGTTTAGGCATGGGGCCAGGGGCAAATATTGGCGACTCCTGCGCCATTTTTGAAGCTACCCACGGTACAGCACCCAAACACGCTGGCTTAGACAAGATTAACCCTGGTTCGGTGATTCTTTCCGGTGTGATGATGCTGGAGTTCATGGGTTGGCAAGAAGCCGCAGATTTGGTTAAAAAAGGATTGGGGGATGCGATCGCAAATTCTCAAGTCACCTATGACCTAGCGCGGTTAATGGAACCACCTGTAGAACCATTAAAGTGTTCTGAATTTGCCGACGCAATCATCAAACATTTCGGTTAATTTCGGTTAATCGTAGGGGCGGGGTTTCCCCGTCCTATCAATTGTCAGAATCAGGATATCCAGGATTAAAGGATGAACAGGATTTAGAAATTAATTTTTGAATTTATTTTGTGATTAAGATAATCAATTTTCACCACCAGTTAACTGACTAAGATAATCATCCATAATCACTGCCAATTCTTTGGGTGAATAAGTATAAGTTCAGGATTTAGTTTGAGTTTAGATTGTTATTAAAAGCTTTGGATGTAGATCCTAACATTATCTAAAAAGTCGGGGATACAAAAGTGATATCATATTTCCTTGCATCAACCAAAACTACAGTTACTAATCGTGGTGAGAGAATAAAATTTAACTTTCTTGTGAATGAGTCCTTTTTAATGCAATAGATAATTGTCGTAATCTTTCACTAACTTCTAAATTAGATTCTTGTGATTTTAAATTGTTCGGTATTTCTGCTAATAAAAGTGGATTTCCTTGTAACCATTCATTCAGTGCAACCCCTGTCCAAGTACCTTCTTTTTCTCTAAAGCTATCAACTAAACCTTTGAGTTCTTGAATACAATATGATTCAAAACTAGCAGCATTAAAAATTGCAAATCGCAAGTATTCCTCAAAAGCATTAATATCATTTTCAACTTCAAAAATTACAGCTTGTTGTTCAACTATAAATTCATGAGAAACATTTAGAGAATTTGGCTTTGGTGCTGCGGTTACTCCTAATACTTGTTGGCGAATTTCTGAGTTAAAAAGCAAATCAGCACCATATTTTATATATCTTTTAAGAACGCTATAAGCAAGTTCTTCTCCAGTGTAGTAGTTATCTACAATTTCAATATCTACTCCCAGGCTTTTGATAATTTTATTGCGAGTATCACTGTTAACAGGTCCACGAATCAAAACTTCTGCTACTGGACGTGCAAAGCGTAAAAATAACACGCTTAAACTATTTTCTAATTTAGATAAAAAATAATCTTCTGAATTTTCAATTAATCTGGCTTTTACTTGATTACTTCCCCATAATAAACTTGTCATATATTCAACTAAATTTAAGGCTTCATTTTGTAATTCTAAAGCCAGTTGTCTAGCAATATTAGATAAAAGTTTACTAATATCATTATACAAATCTTCTCTCCAAGCAAAGTTAGCTTTCATTCTATCAAATTCAGGATTTGAGTTAGCCAGAAACATAGTATCTTTCTTTTTAAATGTTTCTTCCCTAAGTTTCTGCATTTCTTTATCAACAATTTCTAGATATCCTTCTCGAAATTTTTCTATTTGAGTTAAGGAATTAGCAGTTAAATTTTCTAAAGCTTGGTTGACAACATAAGCATCATAGTATTTTTGTAAATCAGCTTTAATAATTAACCATTTTTGATTCCACCATTCAGCAAATAAAACTCGACGATTATTTTCTGCAAATAATTTTGCTTCTTCTGGATTTTCTGGATGATTTTTACTAACTATTGTATAAATTTCTTCAGAAGTGCTGATAATTGTATTTAGAGAAGCTTCACACCGTTTCTTTAAAATAGCGACTCTTTCAGTATTAATATAATGAAAGATTTTCTCTTTGATTTCAGGAATACCTGTAGCATATTTTTTAAGATTTTCTTCATCAGCAATACCAGTTAATCTCTGTAAATGAGATTGAATAATATTTGCATCTCCAATTTCTAATTTAGTTTGTTCTCCAGCTATATTATTTAATAGCAAATATGCACCAGCAGAACCAGAAACAATTCTATGATTAGGTAAATTTGCCCGTTTTAACCAGTCTTGAGAAGCTTCTTGAATGTGGGTTTTCATTGCTTCTGCACTACCTAAAGAATCAATGCGACTTAAAAACACAAACAATTTATCAGCAACAGTGACGTTTTTATCACCCTGTTCTGTAAATTTGATGATTTCTAATTCTTTTTCTCTGAGACTGGTAAAACGCTGTACTAATATCACAGCATCACAATCTGATAACATTTCTTGTGCTTCGTCAACGTGCTTTGCTAAACCTGAATCTAAACCGGGAACATCATAAAAAACAATCCCTTCAGCTTGTGCAAGTTTGTTTGTATAAAGTCTAGCTTCTAACACAGCATGAGCATATTTTTCATCTGCTACATATTTTTTTAAAGGTTCTCGAATATCTTCTAATCTAGTAAATGGAAATGTCCGGTTTCCTTCTTGTCTCACTTGTTGTAAAGTGATTTCATTGATACGAATAGTATTAATATCTTCTTGCGCGTTGGCTTTTTCTAGTTCTTTGAGTAAGTTGATAAATTCATCTTCTGTTTTTGCTTGTACTTCTAGTTTTTGTTCCGATTCATTTTCAACTGAATAAATTTGTGTGGTTGTAAATGTACATCTTCCTCCTTTAGCTGGAAGTAAATCACATTCTAACCAAGCATTAACAAAGGTACTTTTTCCGGCTTTTTCTAACCCGACTACTGCAATGCGAAATTCGCGTTTTTTGAGTCTTTCTAGTTGACGACGTGCGGGTTGTGCTTCTTGTAATAGTGTTTGTTTTAATTTGTCGGGAACTTCTGCTTGAGGTAAGTTGGCTAAATTAACCGCGTGTCTTTGGATGTTTAAAGCGTCGGTTAGACGGGTTTCATAGTAGGAAGATGCTGTTTTCCAATCCATTTTGTAGATACTCCTTAAATACGGTTAAAGTCTTCTAAACCAGATACAGATAGATATTCTAAACAAGCTATTTTTTCAACGATACCTTGTCCATTAGAAGGGAGATTCCTTTTTAAAATATAGGGAACTTTTTTACCCTTCATGTCTCCTCCATCATCAATCTTGATTCTGATGTAAATTTCCCTTTGTTCACTTACATTTCTAATATCTTCGCTGGTTAATTTTAGCTGTATGGCATTAGTATATTCAGGACTTGTACATAGAAAATATGAAGCATTTTCTATTAGTGTTTCTATATCAGAGACATTGATTGTAGTATCTTTTATGACGTTCCCTAGATTTCTTACTACTGCTGCTGGTACAACCAGACATAAAGCTACAGATACAGGAACTCTTCGTGGTGGTGGAGAGCTATCTGATGGTGTATTATTTTTGCTTTTTTTTTCTACTTCTCCTTGTTTCTTCTTGAGATATATAAGACAAGAAACTGTTCCTACAATTAGACATCCTATTACAACAATTTGAAATAATTTCATATCATTACTTTCCAAACGACTCCCAATCTTTTTACGTGCATCCTTTGCGATTTCTTTTACCTGAACTACTCCATCATTTATGATTTCTTTCCACCAGTCTTTATTTTTATTGGGGTCACTTATAAAAAGCCCAATAACGTCTGCTGATATAGATAAATCATCTTCTAATGATGCGTTATTTTCAATTTGAAAATATTTATGAATTTGTTCTGCTTGTGAATGTTCTTGTTCAAGTATTATATAGATTATTGTAGATAGAACTCCCTTTTTCTGTTTTTTTATCTGAGGATAAATTTCATTAAAAATGTCGTCACACAATTTTTTTAGTTCTTTGCCTGGAGAAAATCCTATTTTTTGCGTATTCATATTATTGCATTTTTTGAATGTATTAAAGATTCTCGGTGAACAAAATTCATTGTGTTAACAATTGATTTAAATTTCTTCTAACTTAGAAAAATTTTCTGCTAGGTTTTGAGCTTTTTTTTCCATAGGTTGCCAGACACTTTTCTGCTTTTCATAATCTAAAGTGATTTCCTGATTTGCCTTATCGAGTCTTTCCTGATAACGGTCAATAATATCATTTTGAATTTTGTCTACATTTTTTTTTAGACAATCAATTTGGTCTAGTAACCAGCGTGCAACTTGATTTACTCTTTCAGAGTCTTCTTCTTTAGCCTGTTCTACCCAACCTGTAAGTAAATCTTCTATGCTAGGTAGTTTAGCATTATCGCTAGAACGTGGCTGATACTCGGTTTCATAAAAGGTTTTTTTCTTTATCCACAATGTATACCAAGTTCTTTTCTTTTTTTCAACTTGTACCGCTTCTTCCCAAGTCCCTTGTGTGACAGCAAATCCTGCTTTAAACTGGAAATTAAATGTTAAATTACTCTCAACTTTACTCAGTTCTGATTCAGGAAATTTAATCGCTATGTTGGGTGCAATATCATTTCCTTCTTTTTCAAAATAAGACAAGTGACAACGAAATAATTCAGACACAGCTTGATAAATTCTATTTAATTCTTGAGTAGAAATTTGTTTCAATACATCCTGTATTACAATGTTAAGATGTATAGCTAGTTCATTGAGTTCCTCATTGAGTTGTTTGAGTTTATTTTTCTCTAGTTCTGTTCTTGCTTCCATTGTTTTTCCTTCTTTAGCAACGGAAGCTTTGTAGCCTAAGTCAACTAAACGGTTCAAGTTTCTTGCTAATAAATTGACATTTAAAACGTTTGCTCTTTTTAAATTTGGACTATCTAAGTCTACTCTTCCAGTTTCTAAAGACTTTGCTATTGCTTCCAATACTTGGTTAATTCCTTTTTGAAATTCATTTTCCCATGAATAAAGTGGAAATAATTTTACCCCTAATTCATCGTATGGTTCTACCTCTTGAAGTTCTGAAATTATGGTTCTTATATACTTTACAACGTCATCTTCTGACTGCTTTGCTAAAACCTGTTTAACTTTTGTATCTAGTCTTTCAAAAGGCTCTTTTAAGTTTCTATCACTAATTTCCAAAAAACTCTTAAGTGATAATCTAATTTGTACTATGTTTTCGCATTCTTGTTGATATTGCTCCTCAGAACTATTTAAAATAGCTGTTGTTGTTTGTGTTGCCCATTCTGCTATGGCATTTCCAGCAGCAATATTAAACCGTTCTATAATTTGCGGAATTACCAATTGTGGAAAGTTTTTATTAATATGTTCTCGTAAATTTTGCTGAAATTCTTCAGCATAGGATTTCTTCCATAATGCTTCAGCAACTCTATTTTTATCGTGTCTATTCCATTTTTGTGTGTTACGTGGCAAATCTTCTAATATATCTTCAATTAATCCATTAAAATTGTTGTCTGCTTTTTTAGAAGCTTCAGCACTATAAATATCATCTTGATTTTGAATTTGCAAAGATAACAAAGCAGGCCATGTACTCAGTTTTACCACTTTTAAATTTACAATATCTTCTGTGTATTCCTTTAATTGATCAGTTAATTCATTTTTAATATCACGAATAGCTTTTTCTACAAAACGGTTTTCTGATTCTGGCCAACTTCTATCTGCTCTAAAAACATCAATCCTATTCAGTGCAAAAAGCATCCGCGCCGGAGAACCACCTAAATCTTTTACCTGCTGTACAACCTCTTGCAATAAACTTTTTACTTTTTGAGAATCTGTTTCTGCACTGTTGTATGTGACTATGCACAAAGCCTCTCGACATTGTTTAATCACATTGGCGTTACCTTGATCACCCACATAGGCTAAACCAGGTAAATCAAGTATTCTGACTCTTGTTCCTTTTGGTAATTGTAATTGAGATTCTTTTAACAATCGAAAAGGGTAAGAAATTGTAGATTGTGGACAGGCTAAATTTGGTTGTGTTTCTCTATTTTCGATATAACTTATCATTGCTTGATAAAGACGCTGATAAATTTTATCGTCACTAATTCCTCTCCATTCTCCACACTCCCATAACGCCCCCGGTGTTTCATCAATGATTAGAGACTTTTCTTTACTGTACTCAATTGTCACAGCCCCAGCACTCATTTCACTAACTGCAACCGGGACAATTTCCGCTCCACATAGCAAATTAACCAGAGTGCTTTTACCGCTGCTTGTAGTTCCTGTTGTGGCCAGAGTAAGAGTAGGATTTTGCAGTTCAAAAATTAGCTGAGTTAATGCTGTTTCTAAATTATGAGAAAGTTCTTGTATTTCCGGCTGATAACTCTCTGGTAAATGCTGGGATATTTCCGTGTGAAAATTATTCCAGTATTGAGCCAGTAGCTTGGCTTTAAACTCGATTTCTTCAAATACCTTATAGACTTGGTTACTCATATTGTTGGTATTTATATAAACTTATGTGCGTGTTTATTACTTGTCGTGACAAATGCTATTGTACAGGTATAAATAGCAAAATGCAAGTGCTTAAAAAACCTATTTTAGAAAAGGTTGATCAAGTATTTGACTATTTAATGCTTGCTGAAGGAGAATAAAAGTATCGCCAAATAAAGCTTTACAGGTTTTTCTAGCTAGATAGACATTTATCCCCAAATCAGAATATTGCATATATAAATACAAACAAGACTTAGTACGTATAAACGTAGGTATTGGATGAATAGACTTGATACTGTTGAGGGGTGTGAATCACAATCCCTTAATCTATTTTTGCAGTTATGATCTAAAACAGTGGAAAGTGTGAGCAAATTTACAAAAACGTAGCTGCAAAAAGATTTATGGCTTTAAATCGTCGTCATTTCTTGGTTTTACTGAGTGCTAGTAGTGGTGCTTTTCTCTTAGATAGCTTTGCTTCAGCAGAAACATCTACCCCTTCAGTACCTGCTATTCAACTACCCCCCTTACCCTATGGTTACGACGCACTAGAACCGCATATAGACGCTAGAACAATGCAGTTCCATCATGATAAACACCATGCAGCATATGTAAACAACTTAAATCAGGCATTAGATAAACACCCAAAACTGAAAAGTAAATCAGTTGAAGCACTGTTGCAAAATCTCGATAATGTACCCGCAGATATTAGAACTACAGTTAGAAATAATGGCGGTGGTCATGTTAACCATTCCATGTTTTGGAGAATAATGAAACCGAATGGCGGTGGTGAACCCACAGGAGAAATAGCAACCGCAATTAAAGATAATTTTGGTAGTTTTACAGATTTCAAAAAACAGTTTAATGCAGCTGGTGCTGGTCGTTTTGGTAGTGGTTGGGTTTGGTTAGTTCGCAGCAAAAATGGTAAATTAGAAATTACAACTACCGCAAATCAAGATAATCCTTTAAGCAAAGGCAAATATCCCATTTTTGGTAATGATGTTTGGGAACACGCCTATTATCTTAAATATCAAAACCGTCGTCCTGATTATTTAGAAGCTTGGTGGAATGTAGTCAACTGGGATGAAATTAATCAACGCTTTGCAGACGCAACTAAATTAGGATAATTCGTAATTGATTTTTTATCAATTTCCCTTTAGCAAACTTACAAAGGCTTTTGACTCGGTATCCCAACAGCACGGGGAAATTGAATTGGAGTGTTTACCACTTTTCGCAAATAAATACAATGACGAATGCTGTTAGTAAAAGGTGTGGTAAATTCTTCAATTAATTCAATTACTCCACCCAATTGATTAGCAGCATTTTTTAGACTTTGGCTTTCTTCTTGTGTCCAGGTTCCCCGATAAATCACAGCTAAACCACCCTGTTTTACCAACGGTAGACTATATTCAGCGCAAGCGGAAGCTGTACCCACTGCCCGAATTAAAGCTAAATCATACTTTTGGCGATGTTTATTTTCCTGACCAATCTCTTCTGCCCTTCCTACAATTGTTTTAGTATTGGTTAGAGAAAGATTACTTAATATCGAATCAATAAAATTAATTTTTTTACGCGTTGAATCTAACAGAGTTATTTGACAATTGGGAAAAATTATAGAAATTGGTAAACCCGGAAAACCTGCACCTGTGCCAATATCAATTACAGATATTCCATCTGAGAGAGAAGAAATAAATTGCTGTTTTGGTGCAATACCTCGCAGAGAGTCCCAAAGATGCTTTTCCCAAAATTCTTCAGGTTCAGTAATGCGAGTTAAATTAAGTTGCCGATTCCCTTCTACAATTAATTCATAAAGCTGTTGAAATTGTTTTTGTTGTTGGTCTGTTGGTTGCCAATTGAGAGTTTGCTGCCAGATTTCTGCCATTTCCGGTAAGCTGGCTATAGGTAAAGATTCTAGAGTCATTATTATTGTTGTAATTGTTAATTTTTAATTTACTATTGGTTCTTTTTCTTTACTTGCCAATGTCGCTGGATCAACTGCTTCTAGTACACCATGATTGAGTGTCCAGCACTTGTCAGCTATTGGCAACATATCCCCAGCGTCATGTGTTACAACTAACAGTGTCCAATCTTTTTTCAGTTTCGCTAATAAATTTACTAACTGGCGACGCATTGACCAATCTAAACCGGCTGTGGGTTCATCTAATAAGAGTAAATTCGGTTGGCGAATCAATTGCACTGCTAAAGCTAAACGTCTCTGTTGTCCACCGCTTAAAGCATGGGGAGAGGTAGAGAGTGATAAATGGTCTAATCCTACTTCGCTTAATGCCTGGTGAACTCGCTCTGAGCCTAATTCTGGATGCCCTAAACGTAATTCTTCTAAAATTGTACCACCGCAAAAGTGCCTTTCTGGAAACTGAAACACTATCCCAGCTAATTGTTGTAACTGTTCGGCTATGAGTTGTTGTTCCCGCCAGAAAGCTGCGCCAGATGTGGGTTCAGCTAGTCCTGATAAAATCTCTAGTAAGGTGCTTTTACCAGAACCACTGGGACCAATAATTAGACCTAGTTGTTGGGGTGGTAAGTCTAAGTTGATTGATTTGAGAATGGCTGTTGGGCAAGCTGTGGGGTGATAGGTTAAATTTCTAAGATAGAGCATTTGTTAAGATTACCAAAAAGTTAGCAAACCACCAAGTCTGAAGGACTATGAGTCGCGGTTAGAAGAATACGGATTTAATGAACCGCGTATCCCTTACGGGACCGTAGGGATAGGCGCGAAGGAAGAAGGAAGAAGGAAGAAGATAAGTGATCTTACACTGGGAAGGAGTATGAGTTGTGGAATCAGCAAAACTGACATCTTGTACTAAGTAACTTAGTGTTTAAGGGTGTAGAAAGTTTTGACGGTAATAACTTAAGTTGAAAATTGACTATTTTTTGCATTTTAAGTAACGGATAAGACTATTACAACCGCAATTATTCTGAGGATTTTTATGTTGAAACCGTTTTTTATTCCTCAATTAATAACCTCGCTTCGATTTCCTGTACTTGCTAAAGTGGCTTTTGTTACTGCTATTACTCTAAATCTATGGGTAAATCCTTCTTTGGCTGGTGATCCGTTTCGGAGTAGTGAACCGCGTAAAATTGGCGATCGCACAGAAGCTGCTTTTAAAGCTATTTTTCAACAGGGAAATTATCCAGCAGCAGCCGATTTTCTGGAAAAAGCCCTCTCTAGTGAGCCTGATGAACCTCTAGCTTATGCGATGAAAGCATCTTTAGCTTATGGAAATCAAGATTGGGCTAGTCTCAATAATTACAGTCGTCAAACTCTGGAAACTGGACAAAAGTTGATTAGTAGTGACCCATTACGTGGTAATTTATACAGTGCTGTGGGAAATTTTTTGGAGGGTGCGGTAATTATCACTCGTGAAGGAACTGTCAATGGTGCTTCACAAGCATTCAGTCGCTTACGCAAAGTTTATGAATATTTAGGTAATGCCGAAGCGATCGCTCCCAATGATCCAGAGTTAAACTTAATCCGAGGCTACATGGATTTATTATTGGCGGTGAATTTACCTTTTACTAGCCCAGATCAAGCAATTGAACGGCTAGAAAAAAATGCCGCCCCTGGGTATTTGGTAGATCGGGGTATTGCTTTGGCCTACCGGGATTTGAAAAAATACCCTCAAGCTTTAGATTATGTCAATCGCGCCTTAAAAACAACTGCGGATAACCCAGAAATCTATTACCTCAAAGCCCAAATCCTCCAAGCACAGGGAAGAAATGAAAAAAGCCAGAATCTGATTAAGGAAGCGATCGCTAATTTTGATAAAGCGTTAACCAAAAATTCCCAACTCCCCGCTAGTCTAGTAAAACAAATTGAATACGAACGTAAACAAGCTACACAACGCTTACAAAATTTATGATAATTCGTAATTCATAATTAGCTATTACCCATTAAGTAGCCATCATGAACTTCGTACACCAGAACGCATGAAAAAAACTTCTTATTCCCCTCCTCGCTTGCGGGGAGGGGTTAGGGGTGGGGTCTTATTTTCAAGTCAGGTAGAAAGAATTAAATGTCAGATAAAATTTTTGTCGTAGTGAGCGGTTTATCGCTCTTTTGCTAGGTTTGATAGGGCTAAAGCCCTTACTACTAACTTTTCTTTTCTTCAGTCTTACTACTTACCAAGATGAACATTCAATTCCGTGAGTTTAATGCTTTTGATGTCTGGATTTGGTTGAGATTCAGCACTGTACCCTCCCAACGTGAAAAACAATATGTAGAAGAAGTTTTTAATTCCTGGTTTTATTTGGGTAAATTAGGGGCATTTAATGCTGAAAATCTCCAAGTCCAAGATACCGGATTTGATATCAGCTACATGAATTACGATGCCAAAGGTTATGACAAAAGTCTATTATCTTTGATGCACAACATGGGTGAGTTTGAGTATGAAGGAGAATGGGGGCGTTGTTGGTTTGATTTAGGAACCAGTGATGCTATGGCACTCGATATTTTAATCAATTCTCTCACCCAGTTAAGTGAAGAATACGTCACTATTGAAGAATTATATATCGGCGGCGAAAACTCAGATTGGCCTGTTGAAGATAGTGAAAGTCGCGCTTACTCAATTTACGATAATTAGTCAAAACAATGAATAAAGCAGGTCAAATTCGCGTTATAGTTCTAGCACTAATTCGAGATGGTGATAGAATATTTGTATCTGAAGGTTATGATCCCGCAAAACAATCAACATTCTATCGGGCTTTAGGTGGTGGTGTGGAATTCGGCGAAACTAGTCGTGTAGCTTTAGAAAGAGAGTTCCAAGAAGAAATTCAAGCTGATTTAACCAATATTCGCTACTTGAATTGTATAGAAAACCTATTTACTTTCGATGGTAAACAAGGACATGAAATCATTCAACTTTATGAATGTGATTTTGCAGATGCCAAATTTTACCAAATCGAAAGTATCACTTTTTCCGAAACTCCAGAACGTAAACACCGCGCTTTATGGATAGATATTTCTAAATTTAAATCAGGAGAATTAAGATTAGTTCCAGAAGTCTTTTTTGATTATTTGTAATGTAAGAATATAGCAATCTTTGCTGAGATTGCGAACCTTTTGTAGGTTGGGTTAGACACGATAATTACAGCAGATTCCTTTGTTATAAGATACATGATAGCCCCCTCATCGCTTGCGGGGAGGGGGTTGGGGGGGGGGTTCTTGTACCTCATAACAGCCGGAAGTGCTGTAATTGATAAAGATCATAGATAAATCACCAAACCGCGTCGTAACCCAACATCTACTAGAAAATATGTGTTCACACTTCATTTATGATTGCTATAGTCAAGCTATAGAGTCAAACTAGGAGATTCCTCATGGTTGTACAATTAGCCAAACGACGCTTTAACATTTCTCAGTACCACCAAATGAATAAAGCTGGAATTTTGAAAGAAGATGACAGAGTAGAACTTATTAACGGAGAAATTATTGAAATGTCACCAATTGGAACAAGACACGCAACTTGTGTGCGGAGATTAATTAACCTATTTTCTCAACTATTGGGTGAATTAGCAATAATTGATGCTCAAAATCCAATTATCTTAAATAATCTTTCAGAACCGCAACCAGACATAGCATTACTCAAACCTCGTGCAGATTTTTATGAAGCTGGACACCCGCAACCACAGGATATCTTACTATTAGTTGAAGTTGCAGATAGTAGCATTGAATATGACAGAGAAGTTAAAATTCCTCTTTATGCGAGTAGCGGAATTTTGGAAATTTGGTTAGTCGATATTGAAGAACAAGTAATTACAGTTTATCGCTACCCTACCGCAAATGGTTATAGCGAAATTAAAACTTTTCAGCGTGGTGATATTCTCGATTTACAAATATTTCCCGAAATTCAGTTAAATGTAGATGCCGTTTTAGGATAAAGTTGTTAATTAACTAATTATCGGGTTTAAGTAAAGATAATTACGAATTACGAATTACGAATTACGAATTACGAATTACGAATTAATCATATCGATCTTTTTTAAGTTTAATTACCTCAATGACATTATCATGATGTTGACCACCAATAATATCTTTGAGATGAATTCTACCTTCAATATACTGTAAATGGATACGCCACCCAGAGATTTTATCAATATCAGCACGGTATATTGCTTGTTTAATACCTGTTACTTTATGTAATCTCGTTTTGGGAAACGTTCGCGTTCTGTGACATTCATTATCTTCTAATTCCGCTAAAGCTTGGAGAAAATCAATTTTTAAATCTTCTGGCAAAATCTTCATCGCTTCATAGATAACGCCATATTCATCTAGAAGAGGTTTAATTTGTGGCATTAGAAAGAAGTAACTTTAACTTCTAGATTTTCATCTACTGTAAAATCTTGATAAATAAACTCTGCAATAGCGTTATATGCCTTTTGTGCATCTTCTGCATTAACTATTCTAAATAAAGTGACTAATATACAACCAAAAATTGGGTCATCATCAATAGTTAAAATTATTCTTTGTTGTTCATTAATTTTAAGAGAATATATAGTGGAATCATAGGAGTGATTAAGTTTTATATTTCTCAGTTGTTCGCTATTTTGATAAAAAGAATTGTTTTCAGATGACAAAAGTTCAAAATAGAGATTCATTTCTTTAATAATTCTAAACTTCTCCGTATCGGTAAATTGTTCTAAATCTTTTTCAAAATCCTTGGTCGATTCAATGAGTATATCCATCAATTTAACTCCTGAGTCGAAATTTCCAGGTTAATTCAAATTTACCTTAAACTAACAGATATAGGAATAATATTTGATTTTTGTTGGCGCAGCCTGCGCTTTGCGCTTACAAACTCAGTACACCTTATATTCCTTCTTTTCTGTTAAGAGTTCCCTGCCTCTACGAGTAAATATGCCTACGGCACGCTACCGCGAACAGGAATCAAACCGGAGAATCAAACCGGATT
>NZ_LZQD01000002.1:375870-400064 GCF_001858025.1 Trichormus sp. NMC-1
TATAATTGTATGGATTAAATGTAAGTATGCCAGATATTTTTTCAAAAAAAATAACTAGTCTCGGAAATATGCTACGAAGAAACTGTAATTAAAATTGTTCATCTTTGAGAATACATCTTTCTTCAAAAAAGCATTATGCCAGTTCCACAGCCAAAAAATATAATACCTGTAACCCTCTTCATACTTTTATCAGGACTTGCTGTTACTCAAAGCATTGGATGTACAAAATTCAATGCCAATCATACCAAAGACTTAGCAAATGCTCAAAATCCACCCAAACCAGCACCTCAAGAAATTATTATCGGTGGAAAAGTGCGTGCTTTACCTGGAAAATTAGATACTATTCCTGTGTTTAACAGTAATAGCCCAGAATGGGTGAAAACTGAAGGCGTTTTACTTTCTACCTTTCCCGCAAATGAGAAAAAAGTTCCAGCAGCACATCTGAATTATCCCTTTCAAGGACGGTTTGATTTATTTGCTCACCACTATAGCCATACTCCCAAGGATTTGCAAACTCTTTACCTGGGTATAATTTTGCATAATCCTGGTAAAAAATCTGTAACGGTAGATGTGTTACAGGGTGCAAGTTATTTAATGCAAGATGCGCCTTTTGTAACTTTAGCTCCATACATTGAAAATAATGATGGTAAAGTGTTCTCAGGCCCAGGTGCTAGGGCGGTGGCTGATGTGCTACGGGGAGTTCGTCAAGCTGATTTTCCGGCTAAATTGGTAATTCCTGCGGGAAAAAGTCGGATGTTGCTAAATCATCCTATTCCAGTGCGAAATTTAGAAAAACCTGTCAATGGTCGGTCTAGCTTTTTCCGGTTGCGTAGTAATAGGAAAGTTTATACAGCTAGTTTAGCAATGTATGCTAAGAAAAATGTTGATGGTTCTGACCGTGCGCCAATTATGGCGGAATGGCAAGATTTACTAAATAACGGTAATTTTGCTGGGCCAAGAGATAAAATACCTACACCACCAGATGCTAAAGGGGGTCAATTAATTTATGGGCGTGTAGCGGGTGTTTCTGAAGGTTCGCGGTGGAAAGCAAAATTAGTAGATAATCCGAAAACAGACATTTTCACAATTCCCGAACCAGGTCAAGCAATTTCCTATCCTATAGCTAGTTTACGCGCTGGTAGATTGGGTACTGAACAAGATCAAACGGCGAAGATGTTGGTACGTTATCCCGACACAGCTTATGAAGCACATGGAAATTATGGCGTAGAATATAATCTCAGTTTGCCTTTAAGTAATAACACTGCTAAAGCTCAAACTATTTCCGTAACTTTGGAAACACCATTAAAAGAAGATAAATTAGTTCAAGGTGGTGTCCGCTTCCGAAAACCATCCTTAGATTTTCCTTTCTTTCGGGGGACAGTGCGGTTGCGTTATGCTGATGATCAGGGGGAACAAAAGACGCGTTATGTGCATTTATGGCATCGCACTGGTCAAGTCTTGCAACCTTTGACAGAAATTGTGTTACAACCTGGAATGAGACGCATGGTGCAGCTAGATTTGATTTATCCACCCGATTCCACTCCACCCCAGGTTTTAACGGTAAGAACTTTAGAAAAATGAGGTAAAGACGCTGGGAGTTTTCCCTATCTTATTTACCGCCGTAGAAAAAGGCAATTTCTTTTTCTTTCAGAGGTGCAAAACCAGCATTAACAAGCTTTTGGTCTAGTTCTGCTTGGGGAATGTGTTTTGCACCAATGCGGACGATTCGGGAACGCATGGTATTGGATACGCCACTACGTTGTCTACCTGCTTCTAGTCCCATAACTTGGCTGTATAATTCTAATTTAGCTTCGGGAATGGGAGAACCGTCAAAATCAATTCCTTTGGCGATCGCTACATCAATAGCATCAGCACCTGTAGTAGTTTCAGTAGTCATGGCAATTAGCTCTTAGGGATATTAAGTATACTGTACCAGTCTTTCTGCCACCTCTAGCTGTGTGGCTTGACTGATGAGCTTTGTGAGTCTAGACTTGTCAGTTTTGGAAATTTTAGTTTAATCTCTAACCAGCGGTGTAGCCATTTTAGGTGATGCTATGTCTGAAGCCCACACTCCTCGTAACAAAGACCGCAGCCTCGAACAAGCCCTGACTAACAAAATTATCGACGATTATTTCGAGAATTCTGAAAGTTGGCTGAGAGCAATTTTGCGGATGTGTATTTTCTCCTTGGCTAATATCAATGGAGAATCTGTTTTTATCGTCGAATGTCCGAATCAAGCTGTAGCAAAACGCCTGAGTCGTAAAACTTATCCGTTTCGGGGAATGGTATACTTTCTAACTGATAATTTTGATGATCGCGATCGCACCTTATTTTGTTATAAAGACGAACGTAAAGGATATTGGCGCTGTTTTGATACTAGCACTAACAGTTGGCAATCTTTAAGTAATTTACAATCTTCTCCGACTTCAACTGATAGTTGAATTGACTAATGACTAGATTTGCGTGTTACTGAACCGCCAACAAACGCTCCTAATATTGTACCTGTCCAAATTCCGGCTGTGCTACCTTGCCATATTGCTCCCGGTGTTACCCAAGCATTACACATCTGTTGCCAGCCCCAAGCTTGATTTTGACATTTCTGATTGTGCAGCATTGACGTAATTTGTCCGCCAATGTAACCACCAAAAAAGCCAGAAGATAGCGCTAAACAAGTACAAATTAGGATGCGTTTATTGGTCATGGTGATTGGGGAATCTGGAAGAATAATTAACTTTTCTGCAACAAAATCAACGCATCATACCTTAATTTTGTCGGACTTTAAACGAACTCCTCCTAACACCGTACCTAATCCTGGCGCTGGAGGATTCCCTTTAAGATCAATAGTGTATCGAGATACATATGTTCCACCTTGTTTATTAGCCATTCCATCACCATTAGAATCTTGTATAATAACTTTTCCATCACTAAGAATTGACTGTATTACAGCTACGTGTCCAGCAGAATTTCCTTTTTCGATAATCTTCCCATTTATATCTTTTTTATCTGGTGTTGCATCAAAAAAGATTAGATCTCCTACTTGTGGCTTATCTTTACTGTAGTCAATTTTATTAGCAATATCAGTGCCAAATTTGTCTAAGCCATTTTTAGCATATCCTCCAAAGCTCGGTGGTTCAATCCCTAAAGCTTTTACATAACTCTTAGCAAAACTCACACATTCCCCAGCATATTTTCCGTCATAAAGAATGTCATGAGTTCCCAAAAGATCATCTAAAACAGAATTAATTTTTGCCGATGTTGTTGAATTCCAAGTCTCAGACCATTTACTGTCACCCTTAATAGGTAGAATAATACTTGCATCTACAGAAGGTTCACCTTCTCCAAACTCAATTTTAGTCTTTTCAGTAACAGATTTTTCTTTGGCATAAGCACCACCCTGTCCATATTTTGTAACTGTGACGGTTATAGGAACAACCTCGCTAGATTCTCTCCAAAAAGTCAGGTATTTACCTTGTTCAAGATTTACAACTCCCTCCCAACGATAAGTACCCCAATCGATAACAACTAAATGCTCCTTATTTTCGTTTCCTGCTTCAGGTGTAATTTTTGTCCAAACTGTCTCTTTTCCATTTGTAGAGAAATCTTCATGAGTCACACGGACTCCAAAGTTATTTTGTAAATTTTCAATCCCTACGCCTGTTCTAACAAGAGGATATAGAACTTTATCAGTAACGCCTAGAACTTGAGTATTTGGTGGATTTACCACAGAAGACTTATTCCAAGACAGATCCATCTTTGCCTCACCACCATGTTCAAAATAGTGGAAGTGGAGATCGTAGCGACCCGCAGGTAAAGCATAGCTTAGTGCTGATGGTGTACCATATCCAGACGTTTGCCACTGATTTTGAGGGGTAATGTAGAACCATTGACCAGTGCTTTGATTTTTAGCCAACAATTGAAAACCATCATCCGCACGCACATTAAACTTGTATTGACCACCATCGAAATCAGCCCACGTATAGGCACGGATCGCAAATCCATCCGCAGGTAACTGAGAATTACCCTTCACCGTGCCAGTACCCCAGTCAAACTTTAAGCTGCCCGAATTGTTGCCATTTTCGTTATTAGAGCCAAGATTCAGCGTACCGATCCAATTTGGATTGCTAGAATCACCATTAAAGAAATCAACAGGAGGTGTAGAACCTGAATTTCGATTCCAACTAAAAAGGTTAGCAAGCCATTCCTGAGCCTCATTCACTGGTTCAGTGATGCGATAAGAATTAGTTGGTGTAGTTGGGGTAGGATTAGTTGGGACTGGAGTTGGTGTTGGAGTTGGTGTAGAGGGTACATTACCAATTCGTTCTAGCAAGAAGTTGAGTCCTGCATAACCTGTATTTTCGTAATAATCAACTTCAATGGGAACATTTCCCCCATTAGTTGAGAAAGTTCCAGTATGAACAAATTTCATTTCCTGATCAACCCACTTGTCAATGATGGTTTGCCCATTAGCTCTGACACGAATCCCATCATCCGCATTTACTGTTATCCGATACTCTCCAGAATCAAGATAGCTACTTCCTTTAACACGAGCAGAAAAATTATCTTTGGAAAGGTAGGCATTAGGTGAATTTTCTCCCCAATAGTATGCAAAATTTAGTCTGTTATTTCCATTAGAAGGATTACCTAAAGACTCCGTATACACAGGAGAGCCACTCAAATTCTGACCACTAAAATACTGAATTTGCCAATTAGGAGTTGAAGCAGGAGGTTGTAAATTAATTGTTGTTCCACCAGTTGAAGGAGCAGCTTGGACTGTAAAACCATTAAGGGCAATAGTTGTTCCACTGCTGTCACGAGATTTATCACTGGCACTCGCTGACAATTTGTAAGTACCAATAGGTAATTTGCCAAAATTGAGCGAAAAACTGGCTAAACGATTGTCTTGGCTAGATGGGGTGAAAGTTTTAGTAAAATTAGTAATTGCTGTCTGCTGCCCATTTATTGAAACCCATACATCATCAAGATCCGTTGCACCATTTGCATCAAAGACAGTACCAGTGACAACAACATCTTGATTTGTTGTGTAAGAGTTATTAAAACTAATCTTTAAATCTGTTGGTGCAACATTAGTAGATACAGTTGATAGATTCAATGTATAGGGCGTACTGGTAGTGCTATTAGAAGTCAACGCCAGGGCATAGTTACCCACCGCCAAATTATTAAAAACAGGCTTCCAATTAGCTACACTGGTACTGTTGAATGTTCCCAAATTTGTTAGTCCACCGTTCGACTCAATCCGCAACAATTGCAACGATACAGGAGTTGTCAAACCATCTAAAACAGGCAACAAATTCCCCAGCTTACCCATACTAAAGCGGAACCAATCAGCCGCATCAGCCCCACCAATGGAATCTTTCACCGCAGCAATAGACGAACCTGGGTAAACCCTATCCAGATCCTTGGACTGAGCAAAAGTATTACCAATCCCATCATTAGCAATCAAGCTTTGAACATTAACATCAAGCCGATACTGTACATCTGTAGGATCTAGACCAGTAGGGGTAATACGAGCATAATATTTGCCAGTTTCTAATGTTGCTACCAAAGGTTTTAGCGTACCAGAATTACCATAAGCAGCACTGACATAATTCCGTTTATCATCATATAAATAAATGTCCACCGTTGCCTTTCCTGCAACAGGTACAACATTCAAATTAACGCTACTTTTTGAGCCAATCGTAAATGAGTAGTAGTCGAGCTTATCAGTGGAATCAATAAAATCAGTCACACTCTTAGAAGTAGAAATTGTACCAATATCAAGAGCAGTTATGAAATCTAAGCCTGCATTATCGTAGCGAGTAGTAGGAGTTGCCTGTAGATTTAACGCAAAAGATGAAGGTGCAGGTTTCGACGAGTTATAAATTTGGGAAACTGCCAAATAGTAAGTACCAGCATTCAGCGTTGCACCAGTGTCAAGCCATGCAGCAATCGTTTTGTTATAACTACTATCTCGCACCTGAAGCCCTATTAGATCAGGGAAATTGCTAGTCGCTTTAACCACAGAATTCTGATCTAATTTAAAACGGTAGAGAGACTTACTATTGTCGCTTACTACAATATTACGTGTTCCACTTAACGAGCCAATATCTGAAACAAATGAATTTGTGTTAAGAGAAAGAGTGTAGTCTGTCTCTCCCAACCCATTAAAGTCAGTTAGTTGTAAATAGTACCAACCTATTTGATTAAAAATGTATGGCGAACTGAACGTACTGTTGTTAGCAAAACCTGTAAAAGAGGAAGGATTAGAATAATCATTAGGGGAGAAAATCTTCAAGCCAACATTTATAGAATTAACACTGCTGTTAGCTTTTATATTAATGTCGGCTTTTAAAGGTTCAGCAACATAGAAGGAAATAAAGTCATCTTTATCATCTTTACCAATGCGATCTTTAAACACTACTGATGAGGTTGTCAGAGTACCAATATTCCTCGCTGTATCTTGGGTATTCCCTGCTTTATCAGGCATTGGAATAAAAGTAGCACTAACACTTAAATTGTAGTTAGTATTATTCCCTGCTGCTTCACGAGAAACATTAGCAAAATAAGTGCCTTCTTCAAGGTCATAGGTAATATTTTCAGCAGTAGTACCTGCGTTTTGAGAAACTTGAATTAACTTGCCACTACTATCAAGTAATTGCAAATTAGCATTATCATTCAATCCATCCAATTGCAAATTAACTTTGCTGTAACTAACAACATCAAACTTGTAGTAATCAAAAGTGTCAACATTTCCTACAAAATCGCTAAAGGTGCTAGTAGTAGAACCAACGCTGATAGTGCGTGCAGCAGATGTAGTATTTCCAGCGTAATCAGGTATTGCGGAAACACTCAATTTATAATTAGTATTAGCCCCTGTTGCTTCACGGTACACATTAAGATAATAACTACCAGGATTCAAATTGTAGTTAATCTTGTCAGCAGCATTTCCAGGATTATAAGAAGCTTGAATGAAACTGCCATTACTATTAAGTAACTGCATATTAGCATTAGCATTCAAGCCATCCAAAACAAAATTAACATTGCTAAATGTGCTGACGTTAAATTGATAATAATCGAAGATATCAGCATCCCCGACAAAATCATTGAATGTTTGTTCTGTACTGCCTAAGTTACCAATATTTCTTGCGGTATTTAAGCTGCTTCCTGCGTTATCTGGGATAGCAGATAAACTTAAGGCATAATTGGTATTACCACTACCTGCACGATAAACATAGGCATAATAATTACCTGCATTTAATGTGGTTCTGATAGTTTCGGCATTTGTTCCCCCATTATAAGAACCAGCTATTGCACTTCCATTGCTGTTGAGGATTTGCACGTTGGCATCTGTGCTTAAGCCATTGAGATTTAGGCTAATTGTGCTGGTGTTAGTTAAGTTAAATTGATAGTAGTCAGCAGCGTCAATATCTCCCACTAAATCGTTGAATGTCTGTGTTGTTCCTATTGTGCCGATGTTTTTAGCTGTGGGAAGAGTATTTCCTGCACTATCAATTATTTCTGTAGCTTTAACTTTGAGATTATAGTTGGTATTAATGCCACCATTGGGATAGACATTCAGGTAATAAGTTCCTGCTACCAAGATGGGATTGATGGTTTCTGCTGTTGTGCCAGTGTTATATGAACCTTGTAGAAGTGAACCCCATTGGTTCAATAACTGTACATTGGCATCTGCACTTAAGTCTCCTACATTTAGGTTGACTTGACTTGCTTTTGTCAGGGTAAATTGATAGTAATCTGCTGTGTCTCCAGTCCCTACAAAATCATTGAATGTTTGTTCTGTACTACCTAAATTACCAATATTCTTTGCTCTATTTAAGCTGCTACCTGCATTATCAGGGACAGCGGATAGATTTAAGCTATAATTGGTGTTGCCACTACCTGCACGATAAACATTTACATAGTAATTACCTGCATTTAACGTGGTGCTAATAGCTTCAGCAGTTTTCCCCCCATTATAAGAACCAATATCTGAAACAAATGAATTTGTGTTAAGAGAAAGAGTGTAGTCTGTCTCTCCCAACCCATTAAAGTCAGTTAGTTGTAAATAGTACCAACCTATTTGATTAAAAATGTATGGCGAACTGAACGTACTGTTGTTAGCAAAACCTGTAAAAGAGGAAGGATTAGAATAATCATTAGGGGAGAAAATCTTCAAGCCAACATTTATAGAATTAACACTGCTGTTAGCTTTTATATTAATGTCGGCTTTTAAAGGTTCAGCAACATAGAAGGAAATAAAGTCATCTTTATCATCTTTACCATGTCACCCTTAATAGGTAGAATAATACTTGCATCTACAGAAGGTTCACCTTCTCCAAACTCAATTTTAGTCTTTTCAGTAACAGATTTTTCTTTGGCATAAGCACCACCCTGAGAGTATTCCCTGCTAAATCAATTATTTCTGTGGCTTTCAGTTTGAGATTGTAGTTGGTATTAATGACACCATTGGGATAGACATTCAGGTAATAAGTTCCTGCTGCCAAAATAGTATTGATAGATTCTGCTGTAGTGCCAGTGTTATATGACCCTTGTAGGAATGAACCCGATTGGTTCAATAACTGTAAATTCGCATCTGCACTTAAGTCACCCACATTCAGGTTGACTTGACTGGGTGCGGTGAGGGTGAATTGATAATAATCTGCTGTATCTCCAGTCCCTACAAAATCACTGAATGTTTGTTCTGTACTACCTAAATTACCAATATTCTTTGCTCTATTTAAGCTGCTACCTGCATTATCAGGGACAGTCTGAAACAAATGAATTTGTGTTAAGAGAAAGAGTGTAGTCTGTCTCTCCCAACCCATTAAAGTCAGTTAGTTGTAAATAGTACCAACCTATTTGATTAAAAATGTATGGCGAACTGAACGTACTGTTGTTAGCAAAACCTGTAAAAGAGGAAGGATTAGAATAATCATTAGGGGAGAAAATCTTCAAGCCAACATTTATAGAATTAACACTGCTGTTAGCTTTTATATTAATGTCGGCTTTTAAAGGTTCAGCAACATAGAAGGAAATAAAGTCATCTTTATCATCTTTACCATGTCACCCTTAATAGGTAGAATAATACTTGCATCTACAGAAGGTTCACCTTCTCCAAACTCAATTTTAGTCTTTTCAGTAACAGATTTTTCTTTGGCATAAGCACCACCCTGTCCATATTTTGTAACTGTGACGGTTATAGGAACAACCTCGCTAGATTCTCTCCAAAAAGTCAGGTATTTACCTTGTTCAAGATTTACAACTCCCTCCCAACGATAAGTACCCCAATCGATAACAACTAAATGCTCCTTATTTTCGTTTCCTGCTTCAGGTGTAATTTTTGTCCAAACTGTCTCTTTTCCATTTGTAGAGAAATCTTCATGAGTCACACGGACTCCAAAGTTATTTTGTAAATTTTCAATCCCTACGCCTGTTCTAACAAGAGGATATAGAACTTTATCAGTAACGCCTAGAACTTGAGTATTTGGTGGATTTACCACAGAAGACTTATTCCAAGACAGATCCATCTTTGCCTCACCACCATGTTCAAAATAGTGGAAGTGGAGATCGTAGCGACCCGCAGGTAAAGCATAGCTTAGTGCTGATGGTGTACCATATCCAGACGTTTGCCACTGATTTTGAGGGGTAATGTAGAACCATTGACCAGTGCTTTGATTTTTAGCCAACAATTGAAAACCATCATCCGCACGCACATTAAACTTGTATTGACCACCATCGAAATCAGCCCACGTATAGGCACGGATCGCAAATCCATCCGCAGGTAACTGAGAATTACCCTTCACCGTGCCAGTACCCCAGTCAAACTTTAAGCTGCCCGAATTGTTGCCATTTTCGTTATTAGACTTAAGCCATTGAGATTCAGACTAATGGTACTGGTGTTAGTTAAGTTAAATTGATAGTAGTCAGCAAGGTCAATATCCCCAACTAAATCGGTGAATGTCTGTGTCGTTGTTCCTATTGTGCCGATATTTTTGGCTGTTGCTGTTGTATTTCCTGCTAAATCAATAGAAGCTTGTTCAACTCTGACCAATTGATTATCAACAAAAATTGTCGTTGAATCATCTTCAACATCAATCGCTGCAATTTTCTCTGCGTTGAGATGCTTACCCGTAACAAAAGCTGAAAATTTTTCCCCTTCATCACCTGGAGTATCTTGCTCATTCAACTGCTTGTCAACCCAATGCCCGATTTCTTCAATTATTGTGTCGGTAATTGTCTCAATATTTCCACTATTAAGTAATTTTTCGGAAAGATAGATTTTATCTGTCGCTCCACCAAAAGCCCCTAATGTAGTTGCGCGAAATACGGAGTCTTGGTACACTTCTATGATTGGTAAACTTCTGAAATCACCCAGCATCCATTGATCAGCAATTTCATCTAGTTTCTCTATATTGAGAGAATTTCCAAAAATCGAGTGCATCAATTGCTGAAAATTAGGCAATTGTACAAACTTCTGTAGCTTAGGGTATACGTTTTGCTGGAGAAAACTAGAACTTATATTAGATTGTAGTCCAACATTACTAGGAACACTCTTATAACTGCTCTGTGTCTGTGTAAATGGGGTATCGTCATGACTCGCTATGGAGTAAACAAGAGATGCTTGCTCAGGATTACCCGTTAGCGATGCTATAAAGGCTGTGGTATTCGTGTCTATGTTATGTTGCCACCCAAAAATATCGCTCCATGATTGCGTTACAGGTACAACGGTAGTAAAATCTTTTTCTTTGCTTACTGCTGGATAATAATTAGCTACAACATTGTAAGGAGGCACCTCAAGGGGACTTACCACTTTTACAATGCTATCCAAACTACCCATTTCTTCTAAACCAGAAATAAGACTTGGAACAACCTGATTTTGTAGATTTAGACTATCCATTGCTCTTTTATATTTGTATGATATGAGGTTTCTAGTGCTTTATAATGTCATTACAACATTTATAAACATATTAAAAATATAATACTCTGTATAGATTTAATATGTTGTGATTACGTAAATTAGTATGAATTTATAATAAAGATTTTATAAAGTAATTTTGACCTCATCAATGGATGATACTTTTTGTCAAAATTAGCCAGATGGACAATATATAAATAGCCATTAGGTCTATGTCAACTTATACAAAGCCTTGTTAGCTTAACTCTAAGGCAATCAGAGTTGAGTACACAATGGCTACCAAAACACTGACCAAACCTAAACGCATTATGGTGAGGATTAATTAATAGCGTATAGTGTTCTTTTAACAAATTAAGGTAAAAATATGCGTTCAAATGGTTGCTTGCGATAGCGACGATAAATATTAAAGTCTTTGTCTAGAGTTGCAATAGCAGAAATGTTTAATCTTTCTGAAATGGCAATAAGCGATAAATCGGTAAAATCTGCGGGTAAATCTTGATAACTTGTGTTAAGCTCTTGGATTCTTTGATAGTCTGATGGCAGTAAATGTTCACATAGGAATACTCTTATTGATAAAGCAGATAAAAATTCGTTCTGCACTTTTGTATTTGGAGCAAGTAACCACATCACTTCTGTAACACAGGCAATTGTTGTGATAAGTTGACTAGTACAGGTGCTAAAAAAGCTAAGAACTTGTTGGTGATATTTGTCTTTACGGTCATAGAAGGCAACAAGAATTCCAGTATCAATTAAAATCAGGGGATAATTATTCATGATTTCTTGTTTGGTGTCTTGCTTGAATTCTTTCAGCAAGAGCCTTTTTGCGTACATCTCTATCTGAAAAATCTCCTGATCCTTCTAGCAAGAATTTGGGATAACCACCCATTTTTTCTAAAACTGTTTTAGCTGAAGTTGGATAATTATTAACGGGTGTTTCTAGGGATGATATAAATTGCAAGACGAGTGGGATTTGTTGATCGGTAAGGTTAGCGATAGCTTGTAAGAGTTCTTGGTGTGGATTGGTGGAGTTAAGCCATTGAGATTCAGGCTAATTGTGCTGGTGTTAGCAAGGTTAAATTGATAGTAGTCATAATAATCAACATCTCCAACTAAATCGGTGAATGTTTGTGTCGTTGTTCCTATTGTGCCGATGTTTTTAGCTGTGGGGAGAGTATTCCCTGCTAAATCAATTATTTCTGTGGCTTTCAGTTTGAGATTGTAGTTGGTATTAATGACACCATTGGGATAGACATTCAGGTAATAAGTTCCTGCTGCCAAAATAGTATTGATAGATTCTGCTGTAGTGCCAGTGTTATATGACCCTTGTAGGAATGAACCCGATTGGTTCAATAACTGTAAATTCGCATCTGCACTTAAGTCACCCACATTCAGGTTGACTTGACTGGGTGCGGTGAGGGTGAATTGATAATAATCTGCTGTATCTCCAGTCCCTACAAAATCACTGAATGTTTGTTCTGTACTACCTAAATTACCAATATTCTTTGCTCTATTTAAGCTGCTACCTGCATTATCAGGGACAGTCTGAAACAAATGAATTTGTGTTAAGAGAAAGAGTGTAGTCTGTCTCTCCCAACCCATTAAAGTCAGTTAGTTGTAAATAGTACCAACCTATTTGATTAAAAATGTATGGCGAACTGAACGTACTGTTGTTAGCAAAACCTGTAAAAGAGGAAGGATTAGAATAATCATTAGGGGAGAAAATCTTCAAGCCAACATTTATAGAATTAACACTGCTGTTAGCTTTTATATTAATGTCGGCTTTTAAAGGTTCAGCAACATAGAAGGAAATAAAGTCATCTTTATCATCTTTACCATGTCACCCTTAATAGGTAGAATAATACTTGCATCTACAGAAGGTTCACCTTCTCCAAACTCAATTTTAGTCTTTTCAGTAACAGATTTTTCTTTGGCATAAGCACCACCCTGTCCATATTTTGTAACTGTGACGGTTATAGGAACAACCTCGCTAGATTCTCTCCAAAAAGTCAGGTATTTACCTTGTTCAAGATTTACAACTCCCTCCCAACGATAAGTACCCCAATCGATAACAACTAAATGCTCCTTATTTTCGTTTCCTGCTTCAGGTGTAATTTTTGTCCAAACTGTCTCTTTTCCATTTGTAGAGAAATCTTCATGAGTCACACGGACTCCAAAGTTATTTTGTAAATTTTCAATCCCTACGCCTGTTCTAACAAGAGGATATAGAACTTTATCAGTAACGCCTAGAACTTGAGTATTTGGTGGATTTACCACAGAAGACTTATTCCAAGACAGATCCATCTTTGCCTCACCACCATGTTCAAAATAGTGGAAGTGGAGATCGTAGCGACCCGCAGGTAAAGCATAGCTTAGTGCTGATGGTGTACCATATCCAGACGTTTGCCACTGATTTTGAGGGGTAATGTAGAACCATTGACCAGTGCTTTGATTTTTAGCCAACAATTGAAAACCATCATCCGCACGCACATTAAACTTGTATTGACCACCATCGAAATCAGCCCACGTATAGGCACGGATCGCAAATCCATCCGCAGGTAACTGAGAATTACCCTTCACCGTGCCAGTACCCCAGTCAAACTTTAAGCTGCCCGAATTGTTGCCATTTTCGTTATTAGAGCCAAGATTCAGCGTACCGATCCAATTTGGATTGCTAGAATCACCATTAAAGAAATCAACAGGAGGTGTAGAACCTGAATTTCGATTCCAACTAAAAAGGTTAGCAAGCCATTCCTGAGCCTCATTCACTGGTTCAGTGATGCGATAAGAATTAGTTGGTGTAGTTGGGGTAGGATTAGTTGGGACTGGAGTTGGTGTTGGAGTTGGTGTAGAGGGTACATTACCAATTCGTTCTAGCAAGAAGTTGAGTCCTGCATAACCTGTATTTTCGTAATAATCAACTTCAATGGGAACATTTCCCCCATTAGTTGAGAAAGTTCCAGTATGAACATGAAGAAGTACTAATAGTGCGCGTACATCGAGAAATGCTAGAAAAACAACAACTTCACTGTATTCCTCAAGGTAAACATATATGGCAACAGCGTTTTGAAGAAATCAATAATTTTGAAAAATATTTAGTAAATAATGGAATTATTGTTCTCAAATTTTTTCTGAATGTCTCAAAAAAAGAACAGAAAAAACGATTTTTAGATAGAATTCAATCACCAGAAAAACATTGGAAATTTTCAGCTAGTGATGTAAAAGAACGTGCTTTTTGGGATGATTATATGCTTGCTTATGAAGAAGTTTTTAATCACACTAGCACTGAATTTGCACCTTGGTATATTATTCCTGCTGATCGTAAATGGTTTACAAGGTTGATAGTCGCTGATATTATCTGTAAAAAATTACAAGAATTAAATTTACAATATCCAACTCTTAGTGAAGAGCATAAACAGCGACTTTTGGAAGCTAAGAAAATGTTGGAAAGCGAAGATTAACTGACCGCAGTTTTCATTGCTTGTAAGTAGGTTAACAGAAAAATTTAAAGGTATGTGAAGAAAAGTAAAATCGCCCAAAGCTCTCTTCCTGTTCCCTGTTCCCTTGCCCCAACGACAATTTTTAACGCCCACCTACTTAGATGAGAGTGCGATAGCGCAAGTGCTGAACCGTTAGGTCTGGGAATCGTCTTTGCTGATTAGTTAATTCATTATATAATGTAATCATCATCCTATCGAGTCAGGAGAAATTATTATGCTGACTAGTGATACTAACAAAACATTATATGAACAAGATTTTTACTTATGGATACAAACCACTGTTAAACTATTGCAGGAAGGTAAACTAGAACAATTAGATATTGATAATTTGATTGAAGAAATTGATAGCATGGGGCGGAGTGAAAAGAAAGAATTAAAAACTCGCTTAATAGTCTTAATTGAACATTTATTAAAACTGCAATATTCGACAGAAGAGAAAGATGATAATGCCAGAGGTTGGCGCAATACGGTTGTTGAGCAAAGACGACAAATAGCTTATACTCTGGCAGATAGTCCCAGTTTGAAATCTGTCTTAAATGATGTATTTCTAGACTGTTATGCAGATGCTAGAAAAATAATAGGGTCTTGGTAGATGAAGTCTTGGGCTGTATTGATCTGATTCTTACCGATATCTTGGAGAACAGCGATTAAATCAGTGCCGGAGAAAATACGTGTATCCAAGGCGGTAGTACCTAGTCCAAAGTTGCCTTCTGTTAGGGTATAGTTACCTGTTAGTAGCTGAATTTTATCTACACCCACTTGCCAGTCAACAATCTTCGCATAGTCGTTAAAGCCACCACCAAAGTAAGAGACACCACTTATGCCGTCACCTAAAACGAAGGTATCAATACCAAGACCACCGATAAGGGTATCCACTTCGTTGACAGCGTTCCCATGAGCATCAAGGTAATCGTTGCCGCCTTTGCCATCGAGGGTATCTGGTTTTGTGCGGGCGATAAAGGCGGTGAATGAGGTAATGAATGACCGGGAGCAACGCGAAACTGAAAATTGACGGGTTTAGTCGTCAGGTGCATCATGATGTAAAATATCTGTTGATTGTTGATAAATTATCGAGTCTGACGCACCCTATAAAGCTACTAGGTGGGAATCCGTAATTACCAATTACCAATTACCAATTACCAATTACCAATTACCCATCAACCTGTATTTCTCATACCTGCTGCAATACCGTTAATAGTTAACAATGCTCCTCTTAGTAATTCACCTTTGCTGTAACGGGAGTGAATTACTCCAGAGGTGCTGGTGTTTTTGTATTGACGTAGACGCTTAAGTAAAGAAACTTGGATAAATCCTAAAGGTACAATTGTCCCATTCCGTAACTGTACAGAACGTTGCAAAATCGGATCACCGTCCAAAAGTCGTTTGTGTCCGGTAATGTTTAAAACTAAATCTCTAGTTAGATAAAATTCACTAGCGATTTGCTCGAAAACTTGATCAAACCGAGATTTATCTTCAGGGTTGGACAATTCTTGGACGTAATGACGTGCCATTTCAATGTCTACTTTAGCTAAAGTCATTTCGGCTTTAGAAATTACCATTTTGAAGAACGGCCACTTCATATAAAAGTAGCGCAGCAATTTAAGGTGTTCTTCCGGTTCTGCGTCTAAAAATTCTTGTAAAGCTGTACCCATACCATACCAAGAAGGTAGCAAAATCCGAGTTTGTGTCCAACTAAATACCCAAGGTATAGCCCGTAAGCTACTTAAATCTTTCTTCCCAGATGGTCGTCGGGCTGGACGGGAACTAATTTGTAATTGGCTAATTTCTTCAATGGGAGTGACTTGGTGGAAAAAGTCGATAAAATCAGGTTGTTCGTAAATCAGGGCGCGATAATGTTGACGCGATCGCACTGATAACTCTTCCATGATCTCATTCCAGGGTTCAATATCATCAAACCCCGTCCGCAGCAAACTGGCTTGCACTACCGCAGTAGTAATAGTTTCGACATGGTACAATGCCAAATCCACTAAGGAATATTTGGAAGCTAAAACTTCCCCTTGTTCAGTAATTTTGATTCTGCCATTAATACTGTTACCTGGTTGAGCCAAAATCGCTTCATAAGCAGGGCCGCCACCCCGTCCCACCGAACCACCCCGTCCGTGAAAAATACGCAGGTTAACGCCATACTTTTCGGCGATTTTCTGAAGTGATTTTTGGGCTTTATGAATTTCCCAGTTGCTGCTTAAAAAACCAGAATCTTTGTTGCTATCAGAATACCCCAGCATCACTTCTTGTAAGTCGGGGTTGAGAATAGAAGATGATGGGGAGTTGGGGATTTGGGGAGTTAATCCGGCTGTTTCTGGATTAATTGCTTCATAGCCCCCTGCTAATAAGGCGCGATAGAGGGGGAGTTCAAATAGTTGACTCATGACGCTGTTGGAGCGTTGTAAGTCTTCTACTGTCTCAAATAGAGGTACGACTCGAATTGAACCTACAGCGATGGCGGGATCAAACAATCTGGCTTCTTTGGCTAAGATCAGAACTTCCAAAACATCGCTAACTTCCCGGCACATACTGATAATGTAAGTCTGGCAGATGCTGATCCCAAATTCTTGTTGTAGCGATCGCAAGATGCGGAAAGTTTCAATGACATCGTTGGTTTTTTCAGAAAATGGCAATTCGCTGGGAATTAACGGCCGTCGGGTTTGCAGTTCCCCAGTTAACCAAGCTACCCTTTGTGACTCTGACAGTTCGTTATATGGTTGGGGTAAAACTTGCAAGTATTCGAGAATCTCATTCAGCGCGTCCGAATGACGGGATGATTCTTGGCGAATATCTAGCTGGGTGAGATTAAAGTCAAAAATTTCCACTTGACAGATCAAGTTTTCTAGTTCTCGACAGCCTAAGCCAGTTTCTGTCAAATTCCGTTGAATCAGCCGCAGTTCTGCTAAGAAATCTGCTCCTGAACGGTACATTGAGGCATTTTCATTTTGTGGAACTTCCCGATTATATAAAGCCAGATTGCGATCGCGTGTATTTTCCAGTCTTCTTAGCACATAAGCCAGTTTCAGGCGATAAGGTTCTTGGCGATAACGCAGTGCTAGAGCATCATATACATCACTTAAGGTAGATTGATCTAACTCCAGAGATTCCAGCAAATCTGGTAGCACATCACTCCAGTGCATGGACACACTCAATAATTCAATCAGTTGTTTCACTGATTTGATATATCTTTCTAAGACCATTTTCCGCTGATAGCAAGCGGTTTTCCAAGTCACTTCTGGTGTCACCGATGGATTTCCATCTCTGTCTGAGCCTACCCAGGAACCAAAGGAGCAGAAATTTTTACTAGGTGGTTCTAACCAAGGAAATGTTTGCGCTAGGGAGTATTTGAGGCGTTTATATAGTTGGGGAATACCGTCAAATAAGACTTCTTGGAAGTAGTGCAAGGCATAATCTACTTCATCGAGGACTGTGGGTTTAAATTGGTGAAGTTCGTCTGTACGCCACCAAAGGCAAATTTCCTCTAGTAATCGCTCTTTAACTTCCGCAGCTTCCCAAGGATAACCACCAGTTCGATTTTCTAATTCATCTAACTTTTGTAACAGATCTACTACCTGTTTCTGTTTATCCCGAATAGTATGACGGACAATTTCCGTTGGGTGTGCAGTAAACACTAACCGGATATCCAACTGGGAAATCAGGCGTTGAATTTGCTGCGGTGGGACATTCAGTTTGAATAACAGGGGAAATAAGGCAGAAAATGTCCCTTTTTGGTTGATTTGCGTATTCTCTATCCAACTTTGTGTACCTGCATCTGCACCTAATGCCTTGGTGACAGGTACGTCATCTTCTCTTTGGTTTGTTGAATAAATAATATTGGCCAGATATTCCTGATCAGTTGTCTCTGTATCAGAATAGCGGGTTAGTTGCTGTTTTTGTTCGTATTCCTGCTCAATGATATTAATTAACTGGAAATACAGAGCAAAGGCACGAGCCGCACGAATTGCTTCGTTGATATTCAATTGTTCAATCAATTCAACAGCTGAAGAAGCTTGGTTATGTGTAGCTTGTCCTTCCGGCGAACATAAATCGCGTAACTGTCGTAATAAGTCTACCATTTTTTGGCCGCATTCTTGTCGAAGAACCGACTCCCATAATTCCTCTACTACCTGTAGACGATGACGCAAGAATAATTCCGACATGGGGTAGACATTCGCTGTTTGCGATGAAGAGTATAAAAGGGAACCCATAGTTTCCGCTCTCGTAAAGCCAATACTGTTTACAATTCTAGTTTTTTCGCTTCGGCTGCATAGGACTACCTGGAGCCAATAAATGCTTATATATAGTTAGGGTTGGTTTAATTCCTATTCATCTGGGAAGGTAAGATTGGGGAGGCGATCGCCGCGAAACACTTCTTCACTAGCTTCCCCTAAAGCTTCTAGTGCTTTACCAGTGGCTTTATCTGCTATGACCAGCATCAGCAGAGCGGCTGTACTGATTTGCAGAAGACAAGATTGGGGAATGCTAGAAAAAATCAAATTTAGTCCAGAATTAGTGGAGGTGTTTTGGGTTACAGATAACATTGCTAATTTTTTGTGATTGACAGATGAGTAAAATAGACGCAAAACTCAATCTTCAGAGGATGTGTAACCTTATAAAACTATCTTTGCCCATTTTGCAAGCTACAAAGGTAACAAAATTGTTAAAAAAAAACGGCAAAATGTGATAAATCTATGTTTTTAGTTTACAAGTACAGGCAAAATCCCCCCATACTCGCTTCCTGTTAAAGTTAACTTCCCATGAAAACAGTATTACTTGATCGTCAGCAAACCTTAGTGCAGTGGGTAAGCCAAGCAACAGGGATCAGCACTTTCGGGGTGAAAGTCCGGTTGCTAGGAAATGACCTGCATATACTTTGCGAAGGTACAGACTGTCCGCAACGTTGGCTTACTCTGTCTGATTTACTGCAAGCACTACAGCAAACGGACTTGGATAGCCTCACAAGTGAAGAACAATCCCCAATATACCAAGTATTGGTCTATGGTCGAAAGAAAGGGGTACACCATCCTGAATGGTGTCACCGGGTGTACCTGAATCAATTAGATCGGCATCTAGAGCAGGTACAGCAAGAACTGTTAGCAGATGCAGCCAAATCGAGACAAGTTCATGGGGCGCTGATTGTCTCGAATGAGAGTTTAGCGCGTCAAGGCAACCCAGATGCTATTGCTCGCTATCTCAGCGAAAATTTGAGTACTTTGGGTGTGGCAGTACAAGTTAAAATTAAGCCGCATCAGTCTCAAGCTGAATCTAAGACTCCAGGTCATCGTCTGTGGATATTTTGTCAGTCAAGTTATAGCCCTGATGCCTCTTTGTTAGGGGAACCTATAGCTCAGAGGTTGCGACATCTCAAACTGTCGGGCTATGACGATGCAGTTATTGTTTCTCAAGTCAAAGGGGAAACTGACGCTGATTGGCGGCTCAGAGTGGATTTAACGCCCCCAGAAACCATGTTGAAAGAGTGGGCGCGGTGGGGAGATTTGCAAGCGATCGCTAGACTATTAACTGAGGTGTTGTCAGAATTTAAAATTTCTATCCAAGCTTCTCTGAAAGAATTTACCCTACATATATTTTGCACCCCAGCCTTTGATCCCTTAGAAACTGCCCCCGCACCAGACAAAGAAACCTGCTTACAGGTAATTTTATCCCAGCTAGAAGCGATCGCTCCCCAAGGTATTCTCGCTGCTGCCATCTACGGTCAAAAAACAGGCGATAAGCAACCCGCCTGGGTAGATTGGTTGTCTTTACCAGCAGCCAAGCATCCCGCTTTGGCAACATCTACACTGGATCTCTGTATTTCTGGTGATGAACCAGCGATCATTTTTTCACTGGAGCGGTTACTCAATTTTGACATGGATTGGCGTTTAAAAACAGGTGGTATCCGCGTGATGCTGCTTCGTAAAGGTGATTTGGTACACATTATGTGTGATGCCCCAATTTGTCCGACACGACCACAGGTAGCCAGTAAAGTTATTCAATTTATTCGCCAACTCCACATTGTCGGTATTATTGGTGTACGTGTTTATGGTCGTCGTGCCGGTGATAAAGAACCAGCTTGGAGTCATGGTGTTGATTTAGGACATCGCCAACGATTAGTTCCTGAAGCGACACCAGAATTTGCGGCAACTGATGAATATCTAAGTGATTTACTCAACAGCGAAACTAACGAGCCAATTTTGCGTCCTGATTTAACTCCACAGGCTGTTCAAAGTTTCGTGACTGAAGTAGCACAGGATTGGCTAGGAACTGCTAACCACAAACTGAAAAAGTGGCTGGTGGCAACTCAACTGTTTACAGAAGCAACTCAGTCAATCGAACCTAACCATGATGAAGAAGGCATTCGAGGTCTAATAATTTGGATGGCCTTAGGATTAATTCTCACAGTCCAAAGCGATTGGATGTTAGGTTATGTTATTACTCATGCTGGATTAAGTTCTGCCAAAGTTACTGGTGTTTTATCATCGTCAGATTCATCTTTGAAGTCAGGGAAAGATCAACATCAGAGAACAGCATTTTTTAGCAACACTGAAAATACAAAATCTTCTCAAGTTGAGAATTCGGCATTTAACGCTTCTGGATTCACCCAAAATGATGATCCATCAGGAAAATTGCCCGCCGCACCTTTGAAAGAAAAAGCCAACTCTAGGGCTATTCTTTTAGCAGCCCGATCTCAACTGCCAAGTTTCAATGCGCGGCAATTAGATGAACAATTAGCACTGTATAAACAGCGTGTCGTCACAACTGGGCATTCTCCAGATGTATTAATTATTGGTTCTTCTCGCGCCCTTAGAGGAATTGATCCAGTAGCCCTTTCTAAAGCTTTAGCAACTCAGGGTTATGCCAATGTTGATGTATTTAACTTTGGTATCAACGGTGCGACAGCACAAGTTGTAGATTTGATCATTCGCCAAGTTTTGGAACCTTCGGAATTACCCAGACTCATTCTTTGGGCAGATGGTGCTAGGGCTTTTAACAGTGGCAGAGAAGATATCACTTTTAATTCCATTGCTGCATCACAAGGCTACAAAGAAGTATTACAGCAAGCTGCAACCAGGATTAGTAGCAATCAATTGCTCAAATCCGAAAAAAATGTTACACAAAACGAAAAAATCCCAGAACCAAAAACAGAAATTAACAGCTATCAAGCCGCCAGTGAATGGTTAGATCAATCTTTTGTTGGTCTATCTTTTAGCTACAAAAACCGTGATCAAATTAAAAATTTATTGCAAAAGCAACTAAGTCATTTGCCTTTTAGCAATCAGCAAATCACATCAAAAATTAAACTGATGCCCGATGCTGAAGTAGATAAATCCACTCAATCAGTAGATTTTGATGGATTTTTACCATTATCCATTCGCTTCAATCCCGCTACATACTATCAAAAACACCCCAGAGTAACTGGAAATTACGATAACGACTATAAATCTTTTTTACTACAAGGTAAGCAAGATGCAGCTTTGCAATCGGTTTTGGAGTTTACAAAAACTAATAAAATCCCTCTTGTGTTTGTGAATATGCCTCTTACAGAAGAATACTTAGATCCAACACGGCTAAAATATGAGCAAGAATTTCAACAGTATATGTTAAATTCATCTACTACTAATACCAACTTTATCTACCGGGATTTCAGCAAAATTTGGCTAAAAGCAAATGATTACTTTTCAGATCCTAGTCACCTAAACCGCTATGGAGCATATGAAGTATCACAAAAGCTGGCAATTGATCCCATGATTCCCTGGATTGTGAAGTAAGGTTTCAGGTTTATACAAGCGGACTGACGGTTGAGACGGAGATTAATTTGGATCTTTAATTAATAAGACTTATGTAAAATTAAGGAAAAAATGAACCGCAAAGACGCAAAGAGCGCGTTCTCGTAGCGTGCCAAAGGCATAGGAAAGAGGATTTAGATAAACTTTGAGTAAGTCATGATTAAGTGACTTCATATCGGCTAACAGTGAGCAAATTGGACTGTTTACTGTTATCTATATCTGCCAATAATTAATAAGCAATGACTAAAAAATGAAGTTCATATCAATTTTTTACGGGATTTTTTTACTGAGTGTTTTGGGCATTTACTGGACTGTATCTGAACAAAAGTTACGACTGTGGACATTGCTAATAGCTAGTATTGTATTTTATGCATCTTGGCACATTCAATATCTACCACTACTATTAGTACTTACTTTTATTAACTTCCGTTTTGGGCTGGAAATTGGGAAAAACACATCACCAGGAAAACATTCCCAAAGCTGGCAAATTTCTAATGAAGAGTGGCAATTTTCTCAAGCTGACTGGAATCTGCGTCGGCTGAAGATTTTATGCTTGGGCATAATTTTAAATGTAGTAATTTTACTAAGTTTTAAGTATTTGCCTAGTTTATTAAAATTGCTGTTTAATCTGCCCATAAATTCACCAGAAGCAACATTTAAATTTATTGCTCCTCTGGGAATTTCTTTTTTTACCTTTGAATGCATTTCTTATTTAATAGATGTCTATCGTGGTGCGCCTGCTACTGAAAATTTTCTAAACTTTGCTGCATATAAATTGCTATTTCTGAAGCTAATTTCTGGACCGATTACTCGTTACCATAATTTAGCAGTTCAATTCAATACTGTCAGATTTCCTAGTGTTGATAGATGGGCAGAAGGTTTATGGTTAATTGCCAGAGGTGCAGTTAAAAAAGGCATTCTTGCAGACAATCTCGGAATTTTTGTTGATTTATGTTTTGGTAACTTACAACGGGCTGGTAGCGCTGATTTGTGGTTAGCTACCTTTGCTTATGGGTTACAGTTGTATTTAGATTTTAACGGTTACGTAGATATTGCCCGTGGGAGTGCGTTACTTTTCGGTTTCGTACTACCTGAAAATTTTAACTTTCCCTACTTCAGTACAAATATTGCTGATTTTTGGCGACGCTGGCACATCACTTTGGGAGATTGGTTGCGGAATTACCTTTACTTTCCTTTGGGGGGTTCCCGTCAGGGGTTGATTCGCACCTGCGGCAATTTATTAATTGTCATGCTAATTGCAGGAATCTGGCACGGTTCCGTTTGGGGTTTTGTGGTTTGGGGCGCTGTTCATGGCATAGCTTTAGGAGTTCATCGTCTCACAGATGCGATGAGCGATCGCTTTAAAATTCTAGAACTATTTTGGCAAAACCCTCTAGGTATAATTTTCGCTTGGTTTTTAACACAGCTAATGGTTTTCACATCTTGGATTTGGTTCCGTCTTCCCAACCTCCAAGACTCTGTTTTTGTCATCCAACATCTGTGGGGTCATACTGCTGATGCACAGTTTCTTGAAAAAGTCTATGTCGAAGCTTTGAACAGTAGTCCATACCAAGTATCTTGGTTATTGGTGTTTTTATCTGTGTTAATGATTATAGCCTATGGCTTTAAACGAGGAATGAAGTTAGAGTTTAGCTGGCCAATCAAACTTGTTTTTGTGCCTTTATGTTTCTATGCTGTTTGGATACTCGCTCCTGAAGGTAGCTTACCTTATATCTATTTTGATTTTTAGCAAATTATTGTCAGTTTATCACTCACTGCAAAAACTAAAAAACCAAATTTAATCTCTTAAACCTAACTACCACAGTTGTGTACTAAGTAGGTTAACAGAAAAATTTAAAGGTATGTGAAGAAAAGTAAAATCGCCCAAAGCTCTCTTCCTGTTCCCTGTTAAGAGTTCCCTTGCCCCAACGACAATTTTTAACGCCCACCTACTTACATCCATCCAGGATGATATCGCCATAATACTCTAGGGCT
>NZ_LZQD01000002.1:400119-637061 GCF_001858025.1 Trichormus sp. NMC-1
GCTCTCTTCCTGTTAATGAAGTTAGAGTTTAGCTGGCCAATCAAACTTGTTTTTGTGCCTTTATGTTTCTATGCTGTTTGGATACTCGCTCCTGAAGGTAGCTTACCTTATATCTATTTTGATTTTTAGCAAATTATTGTCAGTTTATCACTCACTGCAAAAACTAAAAAACCAAATTTAATCTCTTAAACCTAACTACCACAGTTGTGTACTAAGTAGGTTAACAGAAAAATTTAAAGGTATGTGAAGAAAAGTAAAATCGCCCAAAGCTCTCTTCCTGTTCCCTGTTAAGAGTTCCCTTGCCCCAACGACAATTTTTAACGCCCACCTACTTACATCCATCCAGGATGATATCGCCATAATTAATCTTTGTTGAAAATCTCATCCTAAAGACAGATTTTTGGGATATTTCAATTTGATGCCAATCAGCACAATTAATAATAATGCCATTGTAAGTATATCCTATTAGGGTAAGATTCTGGAGCAAAGAATTATGACAGCATCATCTACAAATCAATTAACAGAATATACATGGCATAACTTACCTGTACAGGAAGTAAGTCAATATTTAAACAGTAATATCGAAGCAGGTTTAACTGCTGCTGAAGTAGCCAAACGTAAAGAAACTTTTGGAACTAATGAACTGAAAGCAAAACGCGGAAAAAGTTCTTTACTAAGATTTTTATTGCAATTTCATCAACCGCTACTTTATATTTTATTAATTGCTGGTGCGGTTAAAGCATTTTTGGGACAATGGGTAAATGCTGGAGTAATTTGGGGTGTAACTTTAATTAATGCTATTATTGGTTTTGTGCAAGAATCAAAAGCAGAAAGTGCTATTGCTGCCTTAGCATCTTCAGTTAAAACTAACACCACTATTATTCGTAATAGAAATAAACTCCAAGTTCCTTCTACTGAATTAATCCCCGGTGATATCGTATTATTAACTTCCGGTGATAAAGTACCAGCAGATTTACGACTTGTACAAACACGGAATTTACAAATTAACGAATCAGGATTAACAGGGGAATCTGTCGCTGTAGAAAAAAATACCCAAGCAGTACAAGTAGATGCAGTTCTAGCAGAACGCACTAATATGGCTTATGCTGGCAGTTTTGTCACTTTTGGCACTGGTAAAGGCATTGTTGTTGCGATAGGTACAGCCACAGAAACCGGGCGTATTTCTCAATTAATGGAACAGGGAAACATCCTCAAAACCCCTTTAACCCGGAAGTTTGACAAATTTAGTCGCACCTTACTTTATATTATTTTAGGAATTGCATCTTTAACATTTGCCGTCGGCTTAGGATACGGTAACACCTGGGTAGAAATGTTTGAACCTGCGGTAGCTTTTGCTGTGAGTGCCATTCCTGAAGGATTACCTGCTGTAGTTACTGTCACTTTAGCCATTGGTGTTTCCCGCATGGCACGACGAAACGCCATTGTTCGCAAGTTACCCGCAGTGGAAACTCTGGGAGGTGCTACGGTGATCTGTTCTGATAAAACTGGGACTCTGACTGAAAACCAGATGACAGTACAAGCTATCTATGCAGGTAATCAAAATTATACAGTCACGGGTACAGGCTATGCACCAAGTGGGGAAATTTTACTAGACGAAAATCCTGTAGATATTCATGATGTTCCTCCTCTAGCAGAATGTTTACAAGCTGGTTTGTTATGTAATGATTCCCACTTGGAAGATAAAGATGGACAATGGATAGTAGTTGGTGATCCTACTGAGGGCGCATTAATAACTGCTGCAAATAAAGTCGGGTTAACCCGTGAAAACTTACAAGCAACTATATCCCGGCTTGATGTCATCCCCTTTGAGTCAGAGTATCAGTACATGACAACTCTGCATGAAATTGAACAACAAGAACGAATTATTTATGTTAAGGGTTCAGTAGAGGCGATTCTCAAACGTTGTCAACAGATGTTAAATTCCTCTGGGGAACTTTCTCCTGTGGATGCGGAAACTGTAAATCAGCAAGTTGATATAATGGCGCATCAGGGTTTACGGGTGTTAGCTTTTGCGAAAAAATCAGTTTCTGAGAATCAAGATTCATTGGATCACGCAGATATCGAAAATGATTTGATTTTCTTAGGCTTACAGGGGATGATCGATCCACCCCGTGCTGAGGCAATAAGGGCGGTGCAAGCCTGTCAACAAGCTGGTATCCAGGTGAAAATGATTACAGGTGATCATGCTGTGACGGCTGCTGCAATCGCCTCTCGCATGGGTTTTAATCATCATCGGGAAGTGAGGGCTTTTACAGGTGCGGAACTGGCGAAAATGGACAAACCAGAACTCGCTACAGCCATAGAAGATGGGGTAGTATTTGCCCGTGTAGCACCAGAACAGAAATTGCGAATTGTGGAAGCACTGCAATCTAAAGGTGAAATAGTTGCTATGACGGGGGATGGTGTCAATGATGCACCAGCGTTGAAACAAGCGGATATTGGTATTGCAATGGGTGGGGCGGGTACGGAAGTTGCCAAAGAAGCCGCTGATATGATTTTGACAGATGATAATTTTGCATCTATAGAAGCTGCGGTTGAGGAAGGAAGAACAGTTTACAGTAATTTGTTGAAAGCGATCGCCTTTATTCTCCCTGTGAATGGTGGTGAATCTATGACGATTTTAATTAGCGTTTTGTTAGCTAGAGATTTACCAATTCTTTCTTTACAAGTGCTGTGGTTAAATATGGTAAATTCCATTGCTATGACAGTTCCTTTAGCATTTGAACCCAAGTCTGATCAAGTAATGCAACAACCACCACGTAACCCCAACGAAAAATTACTTTCTCCTAGTCTAGTTAAACGTATTGTCCTCATTTCTATCTTTAACTGGATTTTAATTTTTGGCGTATTTGAGTGGATAAAACAAACAACTGGAGATGTTGCTGTTGCTAGAACAATGGCAATTCAAGCTTTAGTGGTAGGCAGAATTTTTTACCTGTTAAGTATTACCCAATTAGGCGTTGCTATTTTTGATAAAATTCGCGGAATTAATCGAGAAATCGGCGATCAAAAGGCAATGTATGTAGGAATTGCCAGCACTATTATTTTGCAGATTATTTTCAGCCAATGGGGTTTGATGAATAAATTATTTTATACAGCCCCATTGGATTTAAATCAGTGGTTAATATGTCTAGTTGTTGGCTTACCGATGATTGCAGTAGCTGCTTTCGCCAATCGTTTAGACTCTAACTTTTGATGTTGCGATATTACATTTTTGTGTAGGGGCGAAGCATTCGGAAAATAAACTTGGGAAAAAACCGATAAGTTATCGACCGAATGCTTCGCCCTTACGACTGGTGACTTCTGAATTCGGAAAATAAACTTGGGAAAAAACCGATAAGTTATCGACCGAATGCTTCGCCCTTACGACTGGTGACTTCTGAATTCGGAAAATAAACTTGGGAAAAAACCGATAATTTATCGACCGAATGCTTCGCCCTTACGACTGGTGACTTCTGAATTCGGAAAATAAACTTGGGAAAAAACCGATAATTTATCGACCGAATGCTTCGCCCTTACGACTGGTGACTTCTGAATTCGGAAAATAAACTTGGGAAAAAACCGATAAGTTATCGACCGAATGCTTCGCCCTTACGACTGGTGACTTCTGAATTCGGAAAATAAACTTGGGAAAAAACCGATAAGTTATCGACCGAATGCTTCGCCCTTACGACTGGTGACTTCTGAATTCGGAAAATAAACTTGGGAAAAAACCGATAAGTTATCGACCGAATGCTTCGCCCTTACGACTGGTGACTTCTGAATTCGGAAAATAAACTTGGGAAAAAACCGATAAGTTATCGACCGAATGCTTCGCCCTTACGACTGGTGACTTCTGAATTCGGAAAATAAACTTGGGAAAAAACCGATAATTTATCGACCGAATGCTTCGCCCTTACGACTGGTGACTTCTGAATTCGGAAAATAAACTTGGGAAAAAACCGATAAGTTATCGACCGAATGCTTCGCCCTTACGACTGGTGACTTCTGAATTCGGAAAATAAACTTGGGAAAAAACCGATAAGTTATCGACCGAATGCTTCGCCCTTACGACTGGTGACTTCTGAATTCGGAAAATAAACTTGGGAAAAAACCGATAATTTATCGACCGAATGCTTCGCCCTTACGACTGGTGACTTCTGAATTCGGAAAATAAACTTGGGAAAAAACCGATAATTTATCGACCGAATGCTTCGCCCTTACGACTGGTGACTTCTGAATTCGGAAAATAAACTTGGGAAAAAACCGATAATTTATCGACCGAATGCTTCGCCCTTACGACTGGTGACTTCTGAATTCGGAAAATAAACTTGGGAAAAAACCGATAATTTATCGACCGAATGCTTCGCCCTTACGACTGGTGACTTCTGAATTCGGAAAATAAACTTGGGAAAAAACCGATAATTTATCAACCGAATGCTTCACCCTTACGACTGCTGACTTCTGCATTCTGTCAATCTCAATACATTAGGAAAACATATAACTGATATAACGAATACTAATTTTAAGTATCTTTACAAAAATCAACTTAGGCTTTAATCTTGAATGTAGATAGGCAAAACAACCTATCAACATCATACAAAAATAAAGCACTCATAAAATGACCACAACCTTACAACAGCGCTCAAACGCTAACGTATGGGATCGCTTTTGCGAGTGGATCACCAGCACCGAAAACCGTATCTACATCGGTTGGTTCGGAGTCTTGATGATCCCTACCCTGTTAGCTGCTACCACCTGCTTCATCAACTAACTGTTTGCTATTATTGGCTACTAAATGTGCCAAATAAGCTTCTTTGACGTAACCTGTCGCACCACCGCCTCGTCGGGTAAATCCCGATCCAGTAATGTTTAATACTACCAAAGCATCTAAGCGTTGTAGTGCCATGGCGGTTAATGCCGCTTCATTTGGTGGTTCTGGCTTGAGATGGGTAGCTATACAACGAATCCCACTCAGACGTTCTGCACCGTAACGGGGTAGTTCTAGAGGTGGAATTTGAGTTTGACGTGGACTGCCTACCCCCACCCGAATCACTTGTCCGCGACGGTTGAGGTAGGCACATACAGGCTGATTTAGTTCCGTACTAATGGCGGCCAGACGCTGGGCGAACTCCGATGTTGTGATGAGATTGCCCGATATGCGCTGGTGGTACAGCCGCTGTAGTTGTTTCAGCTGGCTGGACTTTAAACCTTGGAGATTACCGAAGATGGTCTCTATAGACGTTTATGACCAGTGAACTGGCCCCCCCTAATCGTTCTATTGCTCTATTGTCTATTTTACAACAGAGAGTGAGTTGTCAGGTCTATCTGTTGGCAGATGCTTTTGCGTTTTGTAAAAATCATGTATTTAACAGCGATGAGTACACCTGCAAGTTTTTTGCCTAACCGATACAAAAAAGCTAACTAATGCTAATGCGATCGCACAAAAGCTGATCACTCAACCAACTTGCAAACTGAGGATATACTGGCAACCTTGGTACTAACTCCCATCCCCCAAGCTGTAAAATTTCTCTCAATGCCTGTTCTTGCAAATGAGGATAATCAGGATTCACTTCATCTTTAGGACTTATTCCCCCCAAATCCCTCGCACCCGCAGCTATACAAGCAAGTAACCATTCTTGATCTTGAATTAAATTGGGCGGAATTTGAATTGTAATATCTCTTGGTAAAATCTGCCTGGCTTTGGCGATGACTTCGGGTAATTGATGAGGGTCAAAAGGCGATGCATCAAAGCTTTGCTGACTTCCCGGACTGTGGGGTTGCATGATCACTTCTTGTATATGCTGGTAGCGTTGATGCAAATCTGAGATAGCGGCTAAAGTTTCCCACCAATCATTTTCAGTTTCGCCTATTCCCAAAAGCAGTCCAGTAGTAAAAGGAATTTGCAACTCTCCTGCCCATTTTAATTGTTGCAGCCTGACTTCTGGTATTTTACTAGGCGCGTGGCGATGCACTGTATTTAGTAATTGTGGTGTTAACTGTTCCAACATCAACCCCATCGACACATTTACATTTTTCAGCTTTCGCATTTCCTCAAAACTGAGGGGACCGACGTTGGTATGTGGTAAAAATCCCATCTCTATTGCTAATGCACACAAATCATAAATTCGCTGTAACCACGCCGAACGCCTTGGTGAATGCGGATGAACTTCCCCACTGAGGATGAGGATTTCACAGACATTCTGACTTTGCAGTTGTTGTAAAATACTCTTGGCTTCTGCCAGAGTCAACCAGGGATCTTGACCGGGATCTGTGCGGAAATTGCAGTAGGAACAGCGGATCAATTTTGTTAAAAGCTACCAAGGCAGGGCCAGGAGCAATAGGCATTTGGGCAAGAATATCCCTAACTGAGCGAATATGACTCAACCAAGCAGGATGGGACAAATCTACCAAATGTAGTAGAGCATCAGCTTCTGTGACTTCCTCCAAAGTGGCGCGAAAGGCATCCATTCTGAAATCTTCAGATAAATAAAAGATACCCTCCAGAAATGGGGGGTATTTTTGTCTGAATCAGGATATCCAGGATTTAAGGATTTACAGGATGTGGTTTTTTGGTGTGAATTTTGATTTTGGGGATGCGAAAGGTTTACATTAACTTGGCTATAGTGCTAGTACGGGGTAAAGTTTTTCGGCGTTGCTGAATTCAGGTATGAAATTCTCTTCCTTTAATTTTTAAACCTCTTATCTTTGCGCCTTTGCGCCTTTGCGTGAGACTATTATATAATTAAACGCAGATGAACGCAGATTTTTAATTTCTCTCCCATCCTGGACATCCTGATTCTGACATTTATCAGTAAATATACAGATTGCCAAATTAGTAGATACCAGCATAGGATATTAACAACGTATCAGGTATCTACTATCATGCTTAACAATACTTGGCAGCCTATTCTTAAATCTGCACTTGCTAAACTGCGGAAATTTGCCCGTCGTGCTGATTTTGACACTTCCCTCAAACAAGTATTTGGTGCTGATATTCAAAGCGGTGAACTCCGACAGGCTTGGTTAAAAGGAACATTCCTCACATTACCAAACTTAGAAATTATTGCTTCAAGTCAAATAAACGGTGCTTTGGGTGCTTTTGCAGCTACAAATAATACTATATATTTATCGTCAGAATTAATTAAAAGTCGTAATTTACAAGCTATTACAGAAGTTTTCTTAGAAGAATACGGACATTATCTTGATAGTATCCTGAATCAGCAAGACAGAGATGGAGATGAAGGTGAATATTTTGCTGCGGTGGTGACAGGAAAAACTTTGAGTGTGTCGGATATCTCTCGTTTGCAAACTGAGAATGACAAGGTTGTAGTTACTTTAGCAGGACAAGCGGTAGAAATAGAACAAAGTCTACCTGTGATTTCCGTGGGAACTACTCCTACAAATGCTATTGAAAATAGTACACCAGGGATTTTTACTCTCACCCGTTATAGTGATTTTAGTAATTCTATTACAGTTAATTATAATCTTAGCGGTACAGCTATTAATGGTACAGATTATAGTAATTTGTCGGGAACGGTGACTTTTGCTGCGGGAAGTGCAACCGCAACTGTGGTAGTTAATCCTCTTGATGATAATTTATATGAGTTTGCAGAAAGCGTTATTCTCAGTTTGAACACGGGAACTACTTATACAGTTGGAACTAATAATACAGCAACCCTGATCATTGCAGATAATGAGCTTGTGGTCAATAAACTAGCTGATATTAAATACTTTGGTGGTATTGATTATGCTCCTCAAATCTCTAGTAATAATGTGGTTTGGCAGAGCATTGATGGCTCATATCGTCAAATTTACTTTTACAACGGTACAAGTACCATTCAACTAACCAATAATAACAGCGTCTCTGATTTCTCGGAATATTATTCCCCTGAGATATCTGGTAATAATGTGGTTTGGACTGGATATGATGGTACAGACTCAGAGATTTACCTTTACAACGGAACAAGTACCATTCAATTAACCAACAACAACCGTGGAGATTATAATCCCAAAATCTCTGGTAATAATGTAGTTTGGACTGGATATGATGGTACAGACTCAGAAATTTACCTTTACAAAGGAACAAGTACCATTCAATTAACCAATAATAGCTATGAAGATAGTTCTCCCCAAATTTCTGGTAACAATGTGGTTTGGCGTGGCGATGATGGAACAGACTATGAAATTTACCTTTACAAAGGAACAAGTACCATTCAATTAACCAATAATAGCTATGAAGATAGTTCTCCCCAAATTTCTGGTAACAATGTGGTTTGGCGCAGCTACGATGGAACAGACTATGAAATTTACCTTTACAACGGTACAAGTACCACTCAACTAACCAATAATAGCTATGACGATTTTCGCCCTCAAATTTCTGGTAGCAATGTAGTTTGGGATGGCGGCAACAATGACAATTATAGGGGTATTTACTTATATAAAAACGGTATTACCTCCCAATTAACTACGTATGATGCATATTACTATGGATATCCCCAAATCTCTGGTAACAATATTGTTTGGACAGGTAGAGACAACGGTGGGGACTACTCAACAGGGGATAGAGAAGTTTTCTATTACAACGGTACAGATATATTCCAACTAACTGATAACGACTATGAAGATAATTATCCCCAAATATCTGGTAACAAGATAGTATGGTACAGTAGCGCAGTTTCAGGCAATGGCACAGACAAACCTGGTCTGGAAATTTATCAAGCTACCCTACCACCTAAACCCCTACCCACCATCACCATAACTGCCACAGATGCTAACGCCGCAGAAACCACAGGTACTCCCAACCGAGGCGTTTTTACCCTCACCCGCACAGCCAGCGATGTCAACCCTACCGTAAACTATACCATCACCGGCACAGCAACCAACGGTACAGACTATCTGCAATTAACCGGCACAGCTACCTTTGCACCTGGAAGTAACACCACCACTATCACCGTCACACCTACCGACGACTTCATCTTTGAAGGTAACGAAACTGTAATTCTCACCCTTACCTCTGGTACAGGTTATAATATTGGCACTGCTAAAACTGCCACCGTCACCATTGCAGATAACGATGCTATTCCGCAACTCTCCATTAACGATGTCATCATCAGCGAAGGCAATAGCGGTACAAAAAATGCTAACTTTATTCTCAGCCTTTCTAACCCCAGCACTAAAACTATCAGCATTAATTACCAAACCGTTGATGATGATGCCACAACCGCTAATAATGATTATGTAGCCAAAACCGGAACTATTACTTTCACCCCCGGACAAACAACCCAAACCCTACCAATTACTATTAATGGTGATACCGTTGGTGAAATTAACGAAGCCTTTTCTGTTCTCTTGAGTAATGCTGTTAACGCCACCTTAGTTAAAAATGAAGGTATCGGCATTATTAGAAACGATGACTTACCAAGTGTAACCGTTACTCCCATCTATACCCAAGCCAACGAGTCAGGAGTTCCGGGTATTTTCCAACTCAACCGCACTGGTAGCACAACCAAATCTCTCAACATTAACTACAGCTTATCAGGAACCGCAACCAACGGTACAGATTACGCTTTGCTGAATGGTACAGCTACCTTTGCAATAGGAAGCAGCACAGCGATAGTTTTTGTCAATCCCACTGAAGACATATTTTTTGAAGGTAACGAAACCGCTATCCTCAGCCTGTTGACAGGTACAGGTTACACTGTGGGAGCAAGCAATAGTAGCACTATTACCATTGTCGATAATGAATCCCAACCCCAAATAAGCATTAACGATGTTACTTTAACTGAAGGCAACAGTGGCACAAAAACCGCTAACTTTGCTGTTACACTCTCCAATGCCAGCACCCAAACAATTACAGTCGCTTATCAAACTGGTAATATATCTGCTACTGCTGGTTCTGATTATGTTGCGAAAACAGGAACAATCACATTTAATTCTGGTGAAACGAGCAAAACAGTGAGTGTGGTGATTAATGGAGATACGATATCTGAAAGCGACGAAACTTTTAAAGTTACCCTGAAAACTCCTGTTAACGCCACCATAGCAGATGGAGAAGGTATTGGCACGATTATCAATGATGAAGTTCCGACTTTAACTGTGAATAATCTTACCGTTGTGGAAGGATTGGATAACAACGCAATTGTTACCTTTACTCTCAGCAGTCTCCTCAGTCAATCGGTTAGCGTCAACTACAGCACTACAGCCGGCACTGCCGCAGCTAACAGCGATTATACTGCTGTAAGTGGCACTTTAACTATTCCTGCTAATACCCTAACTGGTACTGTTTCTATCCCCATTGTTAATAACACTACTAACGAAGTTAACGAAACTTTTAATCTGGTATTATCTAATCCTGTGGGTGTAGCTCTCAATAATACAATTACTGTCATTACTATTACTGATACCCTATCAAGCGGTACAACCGTTACATTACCTGCTGGTGTGGAAAATCTCCAACTCACAGGTACTGCTGCTATTAATGGGACAGGTAATACAGCTAACAATATTCTTACTGGTAACAGTGCTAATAATATCCTAGCAGGTGGTGATGGTAGTGATACTTATCGCTTTAATGCTACCACAGTTTTGGGTAGTGATACCATCCAAGAAACTGCTATTGGTGGAATTGATACCATTGATTTTACAGGAACAACTGCGGCCACCACCCTCAATTTAGGACTGACTACTACTCAAACTGTTGTGACTACTAATCTGAGTTTGAAGCTTTCCGCTAATAACGTGATTGAAAATGTCATCGGTGGAAATGGTGCTGACAACTTAACTGGCAATGTACTTGATAATAGCCTGATGGGAGGATTAGGTAATGATAATCTGCGTGGTGGTGACGGTGCTGATAGTTTAACTGGTAGTGCAGGTAATGATATTCTAGCTGGTAATGCAGGTAATGATAAGTTTATTTACAGTAGTGGGAAAGTGTTCACCGCTACTGATATAGGTTTAGATACTATTCTTGATTTTACGGTAGGAAGTGACAAAATCGTTTTAAGTAAAGTTACTTTTACCGCTCTTACCAGTGTGGTGGGAAATGGTTTTAGTCAGTCTGCTAATTTTGCTGTTGTCGGTGATGATAGTTTGGTAGCGACTCAAGGGGCTGTCATTGTCTATAGTAGCAGTAGTGGTAATTTGTTTTATAACCAAAATGGTATCACGGCGGGATTAGGAACTGGTGCAGCTTTTGCGAATTTATTTAATATACCTGCAACTTTAACTGCTGGGGATTTTGCGGTGGTTGTCTGAATCAGGATTTTTGTCAGAATCAGGATGCTCAGGATTAAAGGATTAACAGGATTATTTATGAAAATTAATCATCAATCAACAACATCCTGTTCGCGTAGCGTGGCGTTAGCCATAAATCCCTAAATCATGGAAATCCTGATTCAGACAATATTCAACCGTGAAAGCCAGAAATGATAAGAGTGTATTTAAATACAATTAAAAATCAATTTTTTACAGCAAATGCCTAATTATACAGATTAAATGTCATATTTAATTGTGGAAATAGAATTTTAACTTGCAATTCACTATAAAATCTAAAATTTAAAATCGCACAAAGCACAATGACAAATCTAACTCCTAATTCTAGTTTTAGTGTCACCCTGCGTTTGCAGATTCCCAATCGGGTGGGGATGTTAGCATCGGTAACACAGGCCATTGCTACTAGTGGTGGTAATCTGGGACAAATTGATTTAATTGAACAAACTCGTCAAGAATCAATCCGTGATATTACAGTTGATGCTGCTAGTACGGAACACGCTGAAACCATTGTTCAAGCCGTAAAAGAATTACCGGATATTCAGGTAATTGATGTTTACGACCGCACTTTTAATTTACATCGCGGTGGCAAAATTAGTATTGTCAGCAGAATTCCTTTAAAAAGTGTTTCTGACTTAGCAATGGCTTACACTCCAGGAGTCGGTCGAATTTGTAAAGCGATCGCACAAAATCCAGAGGAAGTGTACAATCTAACTATCAAAAACAACACTGTTGCGATCGTCACTGATGGTAGTGCTGTCTTGGGTTTAGGCAATTTGGGGCCTGCTGCTGCTTTACCAGTAATGGAAGGAAAAGCCATGCTGTTTAAGGAATTTGCAGGGCTTGATGCTTTTCCTATCTGTCTGGATACCCAAGATACCGATGAGATTGTCAAAGCAGTGAAAAATATCGCCCCTGTATTTGGTGGTGTGAATTTAGAAGATATCGCTGCACCGCGCTGTTTTGAAATTGAAAAAAGACTGCGAGCCGAATTAAACATCCCGATTTTTCATGATGACCAACATGGTACAGCAATTGTCACCTTGGCCGCATTGTTTAATTCTCTGAAACTGGTACAGAAGTCGATTGCAGACATCCGCATTGTTATTAATGGTGCTGGTGCGGCTGGGGTAGCGATCGCTCGTTTACTCCGCAAAGCTGGAGCAGAACACATCTGGATGTGCGATTCTAAAGGTATTATATCCACTTCTCGTACAGATTTAACCCCAGAAAAACAGGAATTTGCAGTTAAAGCCCAAGGAACTTTAGCCGGTGCAGTTCAAGGTGCAGATGTGTTTATCGGTGTCAGCGCACCGGGAGTTTTGACACCAGAAATGGTACAAGGAATGGCGAAAGATGCAATTGTCTTTGCAATGGCTAATCCGATTCCTGAAATTCAGCCAGAATTAGCCCCTAAAAACGTCGCTGTCATGGCTACGGGTCGGAGTGACTACCCCAACCAAATCAATAACGTCTTGGCGTTTCCTGGGGTGTTTCGTGGGGCTTTAGATTGTCGCGCTAGTACGATTACTACTACCATGTGTTTAGAAGCTGCCAGTGCGATCGCTTCTTTAGTTAAACCCTCTGATTTGAATCGGGAACATATTATACCTTCTGTTTTTGATAAACGTGTTGCTACCGCTGTGGCTGGTGCTGTCCAACAAGCCGCACGGGAAGAAGGTATTGCTCAGAGTTAGAGTTAGTTAATTTGTGGGATGGGCGTTTTGCCTGTCCCTGTGAAAACAGATTTAATTTTGTCTCACGCTCCAGACGCAAAGTTTGAGTTTTTGAATGTTCCAATTTTTCAGATACTTATTTTGTCATTAGACATCTGTAAAAATTGAATATGCGTTCTCTGAAAAATTTGTACATATGTTTGATAGAATATCGCTACATTTTTTTGTTTATTCATAAAGTTTTTAACAAGGCTTCTTTAAATTCTGCTGCGGTTTGAAAATGAATTTGCGGTTTTTCTATTAAAGCTAAATCTATCACTTCTGCTAATTTTTCAGGAATACTACTATCACGTTCACGAATGGGGACAGCATCATTTCAAAGTTTCCCTGTGGTAATGGTGAGGGTAACGGTAGATGGCATTTTTCTAATAATTAATTATTTAAGGTTGTGGTAAATATTATACTCTGTAGGTTGGGTTAAGTGATAACGCAACCCAACAAAACCAGCCAATTAAATTTTCATGATGTAATGATGTAACTTTTCATCATGTTGGGTTTCCTTGCGTCAACCCAACCTACATTGAGAGGATATAAGTTATTTGTATAGGATTTTGGCAAAAAAAACTTTCTCAATAAAGCGGGGTCTATTCTCATTATTATTGAAAATTTTATCAATAAAACAACGAGTTTTGGTTATTTCAGCTTGGGGGGTTGACAGTGTTCCGAGTTTCGGGTATGCTAATGGTATGAGTGGGAAAGTGTGCGCCCATATATACAAGGCTTTTATTTATCAAAATAATTATTTCCCAAATAAATCGCAGAAGCAGGGAAATAAGAAAATAATATTTGTCCTCATAACCAAAATACCAAGACGTTATCTTGTATCTCAGGATGAAGATGCAATTACGGTAGATGTAGAATTGGGAAATATGGTTAAAATCACCAGATGAATAAGTAATTTAAGAAATATCAAAATCAGGAATAATGCACACAGACACGATATTCTACCAAATTTTCCTTACTTTCCACACTCTATTATTTGAAATTTTGGGTGAACCTACGGAAAATGCTAAAGATTATCAATTTACTTCTGTGGAAGTGAAAGAAAAAGCATTTCGGTTTGATGGAATTTTTATGGCAGATAGCGTAGAAAAACCCATCTATTTTGTAGAAGTGCAATTTCAACCAAAACCAGATTTTTACTGGGAATTAATAGCAGAGATAAATATCTATCTCAATCAATTTAAACCAGTACAAGATTGGCAAGGGGTAGCGTTATTTGCGAAACGGAGTTTAGATGTAGAAGAATTGACTGCTTATCAACAAGAATTGATTAATAGTGGGAGAATTAAACGAATTTATTTAGATGAATTACCACCAGGTTCAATTGGTATGGGGTTAATTGAGTTAATTGTCAGTAAGGAAGCACAAGCACCGGAATTAGTTAAAACCCTCATGGCAAGAACTAAGACAGAAGTTGAGAATGACAGAGAAAAACAAGGTATTATAGAATTGTTGGAGACTGTTTTATTGTCCAAATTTTCACAATTAAGCCGTCAGGAGATAGAAGCAATGTTTTTAGTGAGTGATATTAAGCAAACAAGGGTATATCAAGAAGCAAAGCAGGAAGGGAGAGAAGAAGGGAGACAAGATGGTGAGATGATCTTATTGATACGTCAGTTATCGAAAAGATTTGGAAAATTGAAAGATATTTACATCGAAAATATCAACAGTCTGAACATAGAACAACTGGAAAAGCTAGGAGAAGCATTATTAGATTTTACAGATATTAATGACTTGGAAACATGGTTAAAATCTGAGATAGACAAGTAGGTTTAATTGTCTGAATCAGGTGGTTATCGAGCGAAGTCGAGATAATATCCAGGATTTGAGGATTTACAGGATGTTATTGAATGATTTTTGATGGGGAGTTGGTGATTTTATTTGTCAGAATCAGGATTTACAGGATTTGAGGATTTACAGGATGTGGGTTGAGATTGAGTTTTTTTGATGTTAGGATTTTGGCGATGTGGGGATTTTTTAGATATTAATTTTATTATGTAAGTTAATGATTGTTGGGTAATTCTATTTAAACTCTCACATTTTCAATTTGAAAATTGATGATTAAATAAATATCTAAAACATCACATTTCAAACCAATATCCTGTAAATCCTCAAATCCTGGATATCCTGATTCTGACAATTGAGAAATTCAGATCCCCGACTTCTTTAAAAATCTTCTCATTTATCATATTAATTATCGCAGAAGTCTGGGATCTTTAGATGCAACCCAATATCCTGTAAATCCTTAAATCCTGGATATCCTGATTCAGACTTAATAATTTTCTGTAACCTTTAAATGTTACAATCTACAAGTCTCGACGCGAGAGAATAAAAGAAAGAAAGCCCTTTCCCACTTACAAAAAAAATTGTCAAGTTGTCCCACCGGGAGGTTGCCTTCTGGTGCTTTCTTATCAAAAGTAATATCTTTGTAGTACAGCCAGTTGTCTCCTTTTCTCCATCCTACCTTGTCCCCGAACTTATCCCAAATGTCTGAGTTATATTCTCTCGTTCCACCTAAACCTTGATAAATGCGTTTCTGCACAGAAAAACCAAATTTACCATCACTGTATTTTACCCACAACTGGTCAATGGTGCGAAGGTCTTCACACGGGAAATTATCAATACTCTCGCTATCTAACCAACCTTCATTTTCCCGTTTCGCAATCGCTAACATTACCCGTGCTGTTTCCTCGTCGGCTTCTTTCCATTTCTCTTGTGCGAGGTAGTCACGCAGTTTCCTGTAGTCCATTCCACAGGATGATTTTAATTGTACTTCTTGGTTATTTGGTGGTGTGTATAGAGACGTTCCATGGAACGTCTCTACATTATTAATTGGTTGTTGAATATCAAAATTAACAAGTGGTGGTGTGGGAATATTCACAACAGGTTTAACCACCAAACCCAATAACTCCCGAAACTCCCTCACTGTTTGGGGACGGTTGACTGGTTCTAATTCCATCCCTTTGAGAATAGCAGCATTTACTTTATCACTAATATTCTGATTAAATTTTTGCGGTGGTGATAACTTGACATCTTCCTCAGCGCGATAATTAGCAGGAATGGGAACTCTATTCGTTAACAAACTATATAGTGTCGCGGCTAAAGCATAAACATCAGTACAGTTCCTAACCGTTTTGAGTATACATGAATTTGTATCATCTTAAAACCTCTCTGCGCCTCTGCGTCTGGAGCGTGAGAAAAAAACTCTATTCCTCCTTCACAAACTCCAAATACCCCTTACTCAATTCCTCCACAGCCAAATCATAAAACTGTTTACCATGTTCTGGAGTTGCTAAATCTGGATTTGAACCCATACGGCCATCTGGATAACGTAAACGAAAATCAACAGCACTATAAATTTTATGTCCACCTGCAACTTCTGGAGAAAGATATGCTTTTTTAATTGCTTCTGGATAAACGTATTGGGTAACAGCTACTTCGCTAGGGGTAGCGTGAGAACCTTCTTGATCACCATACAATTCTTTGGCAAGTTTATATACAGAACCACCCATAAACCAATTAGCAACTTGACATTGCACTTTTGCGGAATTGGGAATTTGTAAATCTTCTAAATGAGCGTAAGTTTCGGAAAAAGCCGCTTTGAGGGTAGCAATATTCCCACCATGTCCATTAATAAAATAAAACTTGCTAAAACCAGCTTTTACTAAACAAGTTAAATAATCTTTAACTACTAAAATTAAAGTGCTAGGACGTAAACTAATTGTTCCGGGAAAAGCAGTATGATGTAATGCCATACCCACATTTATTGTTGGTGCAACCATCGCTTGAGTAACTTCACCGACTCCACGGGATATTGCTTCTGCACAAATTGCATCAGTACCAATTAATCCCGTTGGACCATGTTGTTCAGTTGAACCAATTGGTAAAATAATTCCTTGAGATTGCTGTAAATAAGTTTCGACTTCTGTCCAGGTGCTTAAGTGTAATAGCATTTTGTATTTAAATTTATCTTTAAATTGATTATAAATGATTTTCTAGTACCTCACTCAACCGAGAAGGGCTATACAGCGGATTTTATGTGAGTGAGGTACATATGTAGCGGGCAAGATGCCCGCACCACAAGAGTTTTATGATTCATATCTGTACCTCATTTACCTGCAACCTGCTGTAATGAACACCATAATAATTAATCTATCTGGCGTTGTAAATTTTTAATTTTTAATTTTTAATTTTTAATTGATGGGGATGGAGTCGCAACAAGTTTTGAACGAAACGGATATAAACAATTTAGCGATACTGCAACTTTAGCTAATAAAACTCATTGCGAATCTCCAAACAAAACGAACTCCAACTAAATGATGAGATGTTTGTTTTCTGGATTGTCAACAATCCCAAGGAATAAAGAAAATATTGGCGCTTGACTAATCAAAGCAATAATGTTTTTTTACGTCTTTGATAATTTCCCACATACAAGACATACCTGCGGGAAAAGTTACCAAATCACCTTTACCCATTTGCACTGGTTGTCCTCCATCTGGAGTTACAATTACATCACCTTCTAAGAAGTAACAAGTTTCTTGAGAATCATAAGTCCACGGGAATTTGGAAACTTCTTTTTGCCAAATTGCCCATTTGTATACACCTAAATCGTGGAGATGTTCTTGAGTAGGTTGATGGTCGATTTTAATTTCCATGCGATGTTTGATCTAGTAGTATTTAGCAGTAAGATTGGATATCTTCTCCGCACTGATCTACTAAATAGCACAATGCACGAAAACGCAAGCCTACAAATTGATCATACAGTGGATTTAGCTTGCACATTGGGGGAATGTGACAGATTTTGCGACCAAAGACGATAATATCACGTTCAAATGGACACTGAGCGGGAATCAGTTTGGCAATAAATTTAGCTAATTTGCGGTTCTGAATCTCCATTCCATCCAACTTTTGACGTATGGGTTGTAAAAAATCGGATTTATTACCTGCTTGGTGGCTTTCTCCCATAGGGTTAATCAAGGTAGGGAGAATGATAGGTTGACTATTTGTGGTGATCATATTTGTAAATCCGGTTGTACTTGGATTGATGAAAGATATACCTTCTTTGACTGACTCCCACGTAATTTGTTTCACGAATCTGCGTTGTGTTGATAAAAAGATGGAAGACAAATTTAAGTAGGATCTTTTCTATGGAATAAGCAGAGAACAGGTTTAACTAATTGCTATTTAAACTCAGAGTATGTTGAAGAACTGTCCCGTTAAATACAAAATAACAAAGAAATAATAAAAATGGTATTACCTTAACTTATTAATTACTGATATTGAATATTGCCATCCCAATATATACCAGGAAAAATGCTTTAAAGTCTTTCTGTGTCTAAGTTTTATTATCAGGTTATGTCCTAACTTACCTGCTTTTAGCAAATATTTAGCAATGATAATCACTAATTTTAGGGCTAATTATATATATAAAAATGTTATATGAGTTGCATAAGTAAACCGCAAGCATTTAGCTGATGTCTAACTGTTTAGTTTTAACCAAATTCTATTGAGGCTTTTTTTGGGGTGGAAAAGCTTTGTAAAATATAACTAGACAACTCGCAAAAACCTTCTCCTTCAGCCGCAGTAGTTAAATAAGCAGGTTGATACTGTAACTGATTTGCATATTGCAGCACATTAGCCACACCTACAGAAAAAGGAAAATAACGCTGATTAAATAAACTCTCATCATTGGGGCTATCACCAACAGTCACAATTTGTTCAGGTGAATATTCGGGAAAATATTGGCGCAGTACTTGCAACAATCCCACAGCTTTATCTTGTCCTTGGGGTTTAATATGACACTGGACATTACTGTAAGTAAATCCCCAGCCCAGTTGCTGACAAATATTACCAATATTTTGCAGTTCATTGAGAGTCAAAGAAGCTACATCAAATGTCCAGTCAGTGACACGAAAGCGATTATCAGCAGATTCCCGGATTTGGGGAAATTGAATTTGTAATTTTGCAAAGACTGTAGCCAAATGTTGACGATGTACAGCTAAATCAGGAATGGGTGTTAAAGCTACTGGTTCTAGATGTGGAGATGGATAAAACATACCGCCGTTTTCTGCCATAGCACCGGCAACGGGCATTAAGCTACTGAGTCCGCTTACCCACCCGGCTGAACGTCCAGTGACAATCAGTACCTTAACTCCAGCAGTAGCTAAATTCTCTAAGGCTTGTAAGAGTACAGATGTGAATTTTCCCTGATTCGTCATAGTACCATCCATATCTGTGGCTACAAGACGAATATTCCTCAAATCAGTAGATATATTTGACAAATGCTGTAGATTCATCGGAGTCGCTAATGTGTCTGTACATATGAAAACTACCACAAGATGTAAAAAAATATTAACATTACAGTAATTTCACATCAAAGATTGGGGCATCCTAAACATTAGGAGTCAAATCTTTCAGTTTGTTAACCATGCTCAGTACAATTTTTCTGGCCCAGTCTTCAGGTTCCAAGCCAAAAAAGACAACCCAGGTAGTGCAAGCCAGCGAGTCTGATATACTACCACCGTTATTGATGGTTGCCAGTGGAGGACTGCTTTTAGCGCTAATTGCTGTGATTGTGTATGGCAAAATTTTAGTGCGTAAGTACGATAAAAAAGTCAAGTTTGAAAAATTTCGCACGCGAGAACTAGAAAAAAAGTTGAAGTTAGCCCTGGAAACCATTCGCAAAATGGAAACTAACCCAGATTTAGTTCACTCACGAGACTTTAACCTTGATTATTTGCGAATGCGGATGTCAGAGGAGGTGTTTCATTTTGGGATTGTTAATCAAGTTAAACTCAAGATTAAAGATAAAATTTCTCTGGCACTGCGCCCAAATCAATCTCAACAGGGACAAGTTGGGATTGCCAGCAACACTGGTAAACAAGTAGATGAAACTTTTGATGTTGAGTATGAAACTGGTATTTCTCCCAACATTGTCAAACGAGTGCTGTTTCGGATTCAAATTCGGTTAATGAAGTTACCTACACAAGCTACTTCTGCTACTATTAGCCAAATCATGGACTGTATAGAAACTTACCTTAGTCCGAGAGAAGATGACGATACATGGCAACCAACTATTCAAGGTCGGATTGTCTATATGCATTGGGATCAAAAGGCTAAACCCACACCTCTGCTTGTGTTAGAACAATCCAATGAAGGAGTAAATGTGACTTTTCGTACTACTCGCCAACCAAATATGTCTGTACCCGAACAGAAGAAAACTTGAAACTATCAGGTTTGAGTAAGTAAACAATAACTATGTATTCAAGGTGCAACTAGTGGGCTTTCCAGAAACAAATTAGACTACATCTTGAAATTTATCTAGATTTCAAGATGTAGTTAGTGAGGATGTTCAACTTCCTGTTCAGCTTTGTGAGTGATAGCTACGTTTTGGGTATCACGAGTTAAAAGACCATCTTCCATTTCCACGATCCGATCAGCGATATCTAAGATGCGGTTATCATGGGTCACTAACAGAATTGCTGTTCCCTGTTCTTTGGCTAGACGCTGCATAATTTCCACAACGTCACGTCCTGATTGTTTGTCTAATGCGGCTGTAGGTTCATCTGCTAGGACTAGTGGGGGATGATTGACTAAGGCGCGAGCGATCGCTATTCTTTGTTTTTGTCCACCTGATAAATTGTCTGGGTAGTAGTTCATCCGTTCTGCTAAACCAACTGACCCCAGCATTGCTTCTGACTTACGAATAGCAGACGATTGAGAAACTCTCGGATTTAATTCCACTGCCATTTGGACATTTTGTCTAGCAGTTAAAAACCCCAACAAATTATGAGCCTGAAAAATATAACCAATGTTGCGTCGCATTCGTACCAGCTTGCTTTGACTAGCACCTAGTAGTTCTTCACCTAACAATTTCAGACTGCCTTCTTGTGCAGACCGCAACCCACCAATTAAGCTCAATAATGTAGTTTTACCTGAACCTGATGGTCCAGTCATAATTACAATTTCTCCGGCATATATATCGAGGTTGATATCAAATAATATTTGTTTTCTGAGGACACCTTTCCCATAATAATGGTTAATATGTTTGATGGAGATGACAGGTTCTTTACTCATCATAAACTTAGAGGATATAGGATGACATTAGATAATTTAGCGTTGAGAATAATTATGGGCTTAAATTTCTCAAATCTTAGATAATAGACTCTGAGTAATAACATATTTATCTATTTCATATTTGTTCAATTTTATCATATACAATTTCCCTCTAAAACTTGATTTAAAAAATATCTGCTGGATCGGCAGAACGCAATTTACGCATAGCAATTATTCCAGAGATAAAACACATAATTATAGTTAACAGAAGTACCATGACAGCCCGGTAATTACTCATAGCTACTGGTAAAAGTGTCGCATCTCTGGCGACTTTGTACATGACAAGCGCGCAAGCAAATCCTGGTATATATCCTAAAACTGCTAACATAAAAGCCTCTTGCAAAATTACTGTTAACAAATAGTTTTGTGTGTAGCCGATGGCTTTAAGGGTAGCATATTCAGACAAGTGATCTGTTACTTCTGTATATAGAATCTGATAAACAATTACAGTCCCGACAATAAAACCCATAATTGTTCCTAAAGTAAAAATAAAGCCAATAGCTGTACTACTTGCCCAATAATTTCTTTCAAAATCAATAAATTCTTGTTTGGTTAAAACATTCACATCCGTAGGCAAATAAGTTCGTAAATATTCAGTAACTACGGCTAAATCTGCTCCTGGTTTTAATTTAATTAACCCAATATCAATTAATCCACGCTGTCGATTACTAAATAAGCGTAAAAAATTGACATCACTTGTAATTAAATTACCATCTGCGCCGAAGGATGCGCCTAAAGTAAATAATCCTACGACTTTAATTCGTCTCCTTCGTACTTCTGCTGACACCACCTTTCCCTGATCAACATCCTCAGCAATTGGTCCATATTCTAATCTAGAAGAACGGTCAAATAAAACTACATCAGGCAGTTTAAGTTTACTTAAATTTTCATCGACACCAGGTAAATCAAACACATTAACTTCTGGATTAATGCCAAAAGTGAGAATACTCCGAGGGCGGCCTGTAACTGGATTTTTCCAGCTTGTATAGTCTAAGTATATAGGATATACCGACTGTACTTCTGGTAAATCCAAAGTTTTATATAACCGCCGTTGAGAAAAGGGTTTCATTGCTAAAACAGCATTAGATTGACTGTTAATGAGAACAATGTCACCTTTTAAACTCTCGTGCATTCTCACGTTACTGTAATACAATGCATCTCGAAAACCGAGTTGCATAAACATTAAAATGTCAGCAAAGGCAATACCTGATAAAGCCACAGCTAGGCGAGTTTTTTCTCTTGTCAGTTGTAGCCATGACAGAGGGATTTTTTGACCCATTTTTTAGATTCCCCAGCAGTTATACCAAGTTTGGATTTGAGATATTGAATTGAGAATTAGCTTGATAGGTTTCCCAGAAAGATTACTGTTTTCTTGTGCCTTCATCAGTCTTGATTTCGACAACAACTTTAGCATTTGTTAAACCAGAAACTCTCTGGCTATTTTCTGGGGAAATCGCAATTTTTACTTCTATAACTCTGGCATCAACATCAGCTGCTGGATCTGTATTTAGTACATCCTTTTTGCCAATTTTTCGGCCAATACTAGCGATTGTTCCCGTTAATTGCCCGTTAAATGCTCCATTATCACTGGTAATAGTCGCGAGTTGACCAACACGAACTTTACCAATACTGTCTTCGGGAACTTCTGCAACGACAAACATCTGATCAGTTTGTCCAATTTCCGCAATGCCATTAGTACTCATAACTTCGCCTGATTTGGTGTGAATTTTTAAAATTTCACCAGGGCTTGGGGCTTTGACATAGCTCAATTGGAGTTCAGCTTGCGCTTTTCTAATCAGAGCGATCGCATTGGTAATTTGGGATTGTGCTATTTGCACATCGGTAGGACGCACATCTACCAACCTGTTAAACCTAGCCCTTTCTTCGTCTATTTGCTTTTGCAAAGTAGCTATAGTTTTGTTACGGTTAGCTGTGGCTTCGATTAGTTGTTGCTGCAAAGTGGCTATAGTTTTGATTTGAGTAGCTCTGGCTTCGGCAATTTGCTGTGACAAAGTTCCTAAAGCTTGTCTCAAACTAGCTTGGCTTTCCCGCAGCTGTTGAGTAGCCGTAACCGCACTCAAACGCCTTCTATCTCTTTCTTGCTGAGAAATAGCGCCTTCTTTGTATAAGAAGTCATAGCGTCCAGCATCAACTTCAGCATTGCGCTGTTCGGCGCGTATTCGGTTAATCGTAGCTCTGAGTCCATCTTTTTGGCCACTGAGTTCAGCTTCTAAACGTTGAATTGTTGCTTGTTGAGCAATTTTTTCACCACTTAACTCGGCAGCAAGACGTTGAATTGTTGCTTGTTGAGCATTTTTTTCTCCGACTAACTGAGCTTGTAAACGAGCAATTACTGCTCTTTGGGCTTGAATATCTCTTGGTGAAACTGCTGTGATTTGAGCTAAATTAGCACGAGATTCTTGCAGCTTGGCTTTTGCCTCTTCTACTACTGCCATGTTAGTATCTCGGCTGTCTAAAATAGCTATGACTTGGCCTTGCTGAACTCGCTGTCCTTCTCTGACCAAAAGTTGCTGCACTCGTGATCCTGCTGATAGTCCGGAATTGGGAGCAGCGACTTTAATCACTTCTCCTCGTGGTTCCAAACGTCCCACAGCACTAATGCTACTAACAGATGGTGCTATGGTGACAGAGGAGGTGAGTTTTTTTAACTGCTCCATTTTGGCTGTAGCTATGAACCCAGCAGCGATCGCAACGGGAAGTGCTACAGCAACTTTCAACCAAACTTTAGATTTTTCCAGTCCCTGTTCCGTTGACTTTGGCTTTTCAGTCACCCTTGACATGGTATGTTGCTCGGTTATCTGAATTGTGCTGATGGAAGTAAAAAAAACAAATTAGCCGCAACTGATAACTGTGAATAGCTTCTGAGTATGAGATGTAATTGCACTATTCGTTAAGGGAATTCAAACTCTTGAATTCACAAACTCCAGCACTCAGATAGTATTTATTTCTGACAGCAACCTGGTATAAATTTGGTAGATAAAATTAGCTCGGCGTAAATAATTATCGTGGGCATAAGGCAGGAGAAAAGAGGGTTTTAGCCTTATTTACCTTTGTTTACATAGTTGGGATTGTGCCGACTTACCTAATGTAATAGTTCAGCTATCATCCCAGGAAAACCTTATTTCCTAGTTTGGAGTTGGGAAAAGTTTTATCATGTCTGCTTGAAGACCTATCATTAGGGAACCGTGCGGAGAGTTTTTTGATAAGCAATTAGCCCGACATGATCTTACATACTACATTCTTGAGCAATCCTGATAGCTGTTGGCTGAATGCTGATGCTATGATAATGCAGACATCTTTTAGGTAGTAGAATATAACCAAGAGTTTCTACAACCAGGGAATGTGCCAAAAAATCTAAAATTGTCTTTTCTGAAATCTAAAATTGGCATGGTCAAAGACCAACTGAAAAACATCTGTGAAATAGAGCATTCCCAACATCAAACTTCCCTTAACTTGATTCTTAACCTGTGAGCTTTCTTTGGTTATTTACACCTAAGAAAAGAATAAATTATCTCTGAGTATATATTCCAAAAAGTAGATGTGTTACTATTCCCGCTACTGTTTTTAACTCCATTGAACTCTGGCTTAAATGAATTCTACATTTATCAGTTATGGGAAAACGTAACGCAGCTTACAGATAAAGATATGAGAAGGTAGGGAGATGGAAAATGATTATTGTGGTAAGTCAAATAATACAGTGGTCATGTAATTTTCTGCCCAATCTTGACCAAAGGCTTTTTCTAGTACACGACGGGTTTTATCATTTTGTTGTTGTTTGCTACAATAGTTCTGTTGTCCAGCCAGAATTGATGCGACTTTTTCTGGGGCAACGGGACTAGATAAGCTTGCTTGACGACAATGAATCTCTAAGAAATCCTGTACCCGCGCGAGAAACATGATTTCTTCTTCTGGGGAACTAGGACGAACAAAGAGACAAAAATCAGAAAAGATATTTCCCCACTCTGGTAACTCTCGCGGTTGGGAAAAATTGAGTAAAGTTAACTCGCTCAAGGCAGAATTATACTCTGCGGGTAAGATTCTATCTAAGCTTACAGGAGAAAGGTCTGCGATCGCAGCACTAATTTGACCTCTACCCCCAACCAAGTCGCAACCAAACATAGGAATGTCATATTCTGGATTGGGAAACATCACACAATGCAAGATATCCAGCATATTTCCCACCTTTGCCAGTTCTAAGTGCATTTTTCGGAACTGGGGTGTTTGATAGCAGCGATTTTCTATAATCAGTTTTTCGCCTTCTAGTCTACCTTCTACATATCCCAACTCAGCAGGCAAATTGTAAGGTGATAAATCTAGATGTTTATGCCAGACTGTCTCAATACAATCAGCTAGTTGACGAATCAGGGGATGTTGTTGCTCACGCAATGAGGGAGTAGAGGTAGAAGACATATTATTGTTGGGCAATATCAATCTATTTCTGAGTTTACCGTCATTTTGACGTAAATGAACCACATCTTGAGGAAAATTTCGCACAAAAGCGCAGTTTGTAGGGTGGGTTAGCGACAGCGTAACCCACCATTAATTTTTAACTAGCTGAACTCACTTGATTATTCAACCAAACAACCAAATCAGCTTTACTAGTAAAATCTAACAACGCTAAACCTAAATTCTCCAAATCTTCCACAGACAACTTATTAATTTTTACTTGTAAATCCTGACTAACTCCACCCATACGCCGTTCAATTAGACGCATAGTGTAATTGAACGCCTCTTCATAGCGCACTTCTTGATAATATCTAGTATTCTTTAAATCACTCATAATAAACATTCTTGCTAACTCCTGGGGACTGAGACGGGGTAATTTATAGGAAACAATAGTCTGAATTAAATCTAGCAAATTTTTCTGCAATCTTTCATCCGGTAAATCTGACCTAGCTCGTGATAGTAGGTTTCTTGCTAAAGCTGGAACTTCTTTTTCCTTCTCCACCACTAACTTAATAATACCTAATCCCAAGGATGTTTGTATATCCACCAGTTCATCCAAATATAACCGAGTTACCAATGGACTTTCTAGCAAATAGCGATAGGGTTCTATTTCCGTCGGTTCTATACTACGTTTAGCAAATAAAACCACAGCTTGCCAGGGTTTGGTAGAAGCATAGAGATGTAAATAAAGAAAAATCTCGGAAAAAAAGCGAGAATAAAAGTCATCATCTCTTTGAAATTGCACCTCTACAAAATAAATAGGTATTTTTTCTTGATTATTTGTAGGTAGAAATACACCATCAATTCTAAATGCTGTTTGTTTGAGTTCAACAGACGCAAAATCATAAATATCTGCTTCACTAGCTGGTAAATTGATCAATTCAAAAAAAGACTGAGGTAAAGTTTGAAAAATACGATAAAAGATAGAATCGGTTTTCATGAATATTGCTATTAAATATTTTTGTAAATGTTGAGTTAGGAAGAACTATGAAACATGATACAATACTGATAATGCAAAATATAATATTAATTTCAATACACTAAAATTTAAACTATGAATCCGCGATTGGTTGATTCCCTTGTGCAAGTAATTGAGGCGCTTTCCCCAGAAGAAAGAAAACTTTTAGAAAGTCGTCTTAAACTAAACGCAGTGCAGAAAACACCCGGAGTTTGTGGTGGACATGCTTGTATTCGTAATACCCGCATTCCTGTATGGGTGTTAGTTTCGTTGCGTCAGCAGGGAGCGAATGATAGAGAATTACTGCAAAATTATCCCAATCTCACACCTGAAGATTTGATAGCAGCTTGGGAATATTATGGACAGCATACTTCAGAAATTGATTTGGCTATTGTCGCTCAAAATGAGAATGATTAATGGTCAGACTGTATGCTGATGAGAATTTTCCTCTAGCAATTGTGCGACAATTGCGGCAGATTCAATATGATGTGCTGACTTCCTACGAAGCTGGACAAGCAAATCAAGGTATTCCAGATGATGAAGTTTTGGCGTTTGCAACTCAGGAAAAAAGAGTTTTACTCACATTAAATCGAGATGATTTTATTGCACTGCATCAAACAGGAATTTATCATGCTGGTATTATAATTTGTAAAGATGATCGGGATTATGTAGGACAAGCTCAAATACTGCATAGTTGTCTGAGTGAGAATCAAGATTTTGCTAATCGGCTAATTAGAATTAAAAAGAATAATCAACCAAAATCAGGTATTCAAGTTTTTGTTTTTCAAGAATATAAGCGATAGCCGATTATTTATATATACTTAAGAAGGTCATGACTTGTGTTTTTACATCCATGTATTCCCTTTAAGCAAAAGCTCAAATTGTAACCTTGCGAAGTATACAAACGATATTATTATTGAGAATAGTCATAGAATGAGGAATTATTTGCTTGGTTGCAAAGGAAAAAGTGATAGATTTGTGTGACAAGATTTTTGATGATAAAACCTCATGACACGCTTGCTATATTTACCCCTAAATATAGTTGATCACTCTGATTGTTTTTCTTTTCGGAAGAGCCAAGTTGATATAACCCACATTCCGCACTTCAATTTGAAGTACAAAGAGATTACGGGTAAGAGAAAAGCAAAAAATTACAATGGTTAAGAACTAGAGTAGAAAATGAATCTAATACATGAAGATAAATAATTAAACATAAATTATTTGACCAATAAAATAGGTTATATAAGCACTAAAAATTTGAAGAGCAATTACTGTTCTTCTGGATGTTAATAAATTTTTCTTTACTCTTAAAATATTATTTAGCTTAAGAAAGTAAATAATATTTTTGACAAGATGATGGCAGACAATTCAAAATAAAATGGCGTTCTGACGTTAAATTGATAATTTGATTAATCCCATTTAAAATCAACAAATGAATTCCTTGGAAACATTGAAACACCCATCTTAATGTGGGAAAATATGTTAACTTTCCTAGTTGATTTTTGATTCCGACTTTGATTCTTTTTAAGCTATTTCTCAGTTCTCTTTGACCCAGATTATAAACTAATAGACATAAAGACATTAAAAATAACATCGTCTCGATTCGCTCAGGGTTTTCTACAAAGAAACTATCTGCAAAAAACAAAGGGTCTTTCAAAAATCTAAATCCTCTTTCACAAGACTGTTGATTTTTATAATTTGTAATAATTTCTTCTGGTGTTAATTTTTCATCATTAACTAAATTAGTCGCTAAAATAAATCTGCCGGCTTCTTTTCTCTCTTTCTTCTGTACTTATCTCTTCTATCTCTACAGATTTAACTAATTTTTTTCACCCTCAAATATTTTTGAGTTTTTTTGATTGTCTCACTTGGACTTAACAATGTATATTTAGTTTTATAAAAAGCTTGTAATCAATTTTTCCTTCCTCTCTTTAGCCTCACCGTCTTCGTCACACACGTTTATTTCTCAATGGGGTTTTACTGAACATTTATCTGTATCTTTATTTACTTATACTTGCAAATCGTTATGTAGTCTTTTGTATTACATTTTGAAGTGCGTAATGTGGGCTACAGATAAATCTTTAATGCCTCCCGGTGCTTTAGCATTAATTCGCGCACCTTTTCCCTTTGCTAATCAAAACGGTGAATTAGAACATCGTACAGTTAGCCGTTATGTATTAGATCAAGATACAGGAGGAGCAATTAAAGGTGCTGGGAGAGTAGACTACTTCTTAGGTACAGGTGAAATAGCAGGAGATCGAGCAGGTGTCACAGTCAGTAATGGACAACTATTTTATTTGCTACTCAAACCTAAAAAATAATTCGTAATTCGTAATTCGTAATTCCCCAGAGGGGTTATAGCAACGGACAGGGCGGTTAGGACACCAACTGATTATAAAACCTAGACACCAAAAGACTTTTCAGACTGTCACCTGTCACCTGTTCCCTGTCACCTGCTATAACTGATTCCATAAACTATCAACAGTTACAAATTCATAGCCTTGTTGTAATAATTGCGGAATTAAGATTTCGAGAGTAGCAGCAACATCTTGTCCACCACAAACACCATCATGCAAAACAATTAAAGAACCATTTTTCACCTGTTGCAAAATTCGCCGCACTACAACATTAACACCCGGACTTACCCAATCTTCCGGGACAACACTCCACATCACAGGACGATAATTCCACTGTTGAAATAACTTTAAAGTTGCAGGTGTAAAAAACCCATTTGGAGGACGAACATCTCGCAATAATTCAGGTTCTAAATCACAAGCATTGTAAATAGCAACTTGGGTTTTTTCTAAACTTTGCTTTAATTCAGTTGGGGAAAGCAGAGGAAAAGAATAATGTTCATAACCATGCAGACCTATCCAATGTCCCCGATCTTTAACTGCTTTAGCAATATGTGGTGAACGGTTGACACATACACCTAACCAGAAAAAACTAGCTTTAATTTTGTAACGATCTAAAACTGCTAATACTTGATGTGTGTATTGGGGATGTGGTCCATCATCAAACGTAAGAGCGATATTTTTTTTATTACCATCTCCACCCCAAAGACAGTTAGGAAAACTCGGTTGGAGAATACGGTAAACAAGTGGGAAAAGAGGTGCAAAGTGCATTTTACGTCTCGGACAAACTACTGTAGCTTTTGGTTTGACCTACATCTGATGGGAAATTTTATGATCAAACTCTTGCCAGCCTTAATTGACAAGGATTGCAAGCTTTTGTTCCCCAATTCAAAAAATATTTTTCTTTTTTTCCGGAATGTTGTTAATCATTTCTGTAGTTGCCTTTCGTGAAGATGATAGTAAAGCATTATTTGCTAAATCATCTAGATGACGAAAATTTTTTGAACCTAATCTTGATCAAGGAATCGAACAATGGCTAACATTACTGGAACTAATTTTAATGACGACGGTACTATTCAATTTGGGACATTTTACCCCATACTTTTAGGTACTGCACTTGCTGATACCATTCTTGGACTAGCTGGGAACGATACTTTAGTCGGTAACGGTGGTAATGATATTCTCAACGGTGGTACAGGTGCAGACAAAATGTCTGGTGGTATAGATAATGATATTTACTATGTTGATAACGTTGGCGACATAGTAATCGAGAATTTGAATGAAGGCACAGACATTGTTTATTCTTCTATCAATTATACGCTGACAGCAAATGTAGAACGCCTATTTCTTACAGGTGCTGCTGCTATTAATGGATATGGTAACAGCTTAAACAACTACATTGCAGGTAATAGTGGCAACAATATTATCTATGCCTACGCTGGCAATGACATTATTATTGGTGGTGCTGGTGCAGACAAAATGTATGGTGGTGCTGGCAATGATACTTACTATGTTGATAACATTGGCGACGTAGTAACTGAGAATTTAAATGAAGGTGTAGACACTGTTTATTCTTCTGTCACTTACACCCTGACAGCAAATGTAGAAAACCTCACCCTTTCAGGAAGTGCTGCTATCAACGGATATGGTAACACCTTGAATAACTTAATTCAAGGTAATAGTGGCAACAATATCCTTTATGGCTACGCTGGCAATGACGCTATTTTTGGTCTAGGTGGCAATGACATTATTGATGGTGGTATTGGTGCCGACAAAATGTCTGGTGGTACAGGTGATGATATTTACTATGTTGATAACATTGGCGACGTAGTAACTGAGAGTCTGAATCAAGGCATAGACACTGTTTATTCTTCTATCAATCACACCCTGACAGCAAATGTAGAACGCCTGATACTTTCAGGAAGTGCTGCTATCAACGGATATGGCAACACCTTGAATAACTTAATTACTGGTAATAATGGCAACAATATCCTTTATGGCTACGCTGGCAATGACGCTATTTTTGGTTCCGGTGGCAATGACATTATTGATGGTGGTACTGGTGCAGACAAAATGTATGGTGGCACAGGTGATGATATTTACTATGTGGATAACATTGGCGACGTAGTAACTGAGAGTTTGAATGAAGGCATAGACACTGTTTATTCTTCTCTTTTCTCCTATACCCTGACAGCAGATGTAGAAAAACTCACCCTTTTAGGAATTGCTAATAACAACGGATATGGTAACAACTTAAATAACTACATTGTAGGCAATAGTGGCAACAATATCCTTTATGGCTACGCTGGCAATGACACTATTTTTGGTCTAGGTGGCAATGATATTATAGTGGGTGGTGCAGGTGCAGACACAATATATGGTGGTACTGGAGATGACCAAATAGATGGCGGCGAGTTCGACAATGCCCTAGACAGTTTATATGGTGGTCTTGGCAATGATATTTATGTAGTAAACACTGTACAGTATTTTACTGCTCCCGGAGACTTGTTTCCAACTGCCAAGTTTGATCTAGTGGAGGAGAACGCAGCAGAGGGAATAGATACAGTACGAGCTTCAGTGGATAAATATATCCTCACAGCAAACGTAGAAAACCTAGAATTGATAGGGGCTGCTGTTACAGGTAGTGGCAACTTACTTAACAATAACATCACTGGTAACACACTCAATAACAGTTTATACGGTGGTCTTGGCAATGATACCCTCGATGGCAAAGGCGGCAACGATTACCTTGATGCTCATGGGAACGCTGTCAACGAAGTGGATACCCTTATCGGTGGTCTTGGTATTGATACCTTCGTTTTAGGTGACGGCATAAGTGGTGTCTCTTACTTTGGTGGTGGCTTTAACGACTATGCGAAGATTGTTGACTGGCAAGTGGGTGTAGATAAAATTCAGCTACTAACAGGTAACTATACCCTAACAGAAGGCAACTTTGGACTAGGTACTACCGCCTTGGATACACGTATTTTCTCCGGCACTGATTTAATCGCTGTTCTCCAAGATATCGGTAAGAATCAGATCAATACAGCCCAAGACTTCATCTACCAAGACCCTATTATTATTAGTTAATGTTGGCTTGGCTAAACGCTGCAAGTTTTTTTAATCAAATCAATTAGGGTGCGATGGCTTAGAGCGATCGCACTTTTTTTGTTACTATCAGCCTGTGATCACCCTTCCTTCTCGATTTGTAACAAAATCTGTAGCGAAAACTGTAACCAGAATATTATTTCCCCTAAATCTCGTCTAAATTGATGACAAATAACAGGGTAATCCCTGAGTCAAGGGGTAATGTTTAAAGATATTCGAGACTATCAAATTCTCTTTCTCAGCCTGTTCCTGATTGTCGGGATTGGGACAAGAGACTGGACACTGCGACCTGAGTTGATTGTAATAGCGATCGCAACCTGCATCACAACTCAACTCATATTTTCCTTAGTCATTAGTCGTTGGTCATTGGTAATTAGTCCAGAACCAACTCACATCAAACCAACGTTCAATCTCCGCAGTTCCTTAATTACCTCTCTAGGACTGAGTTTACTGCTACGGGCTGACCATTGGACAACAATGGTTTTAGCCGCTGTCATGGCTATTTCTAGCAAATTTATCTTCAAAATTGGCGATAAGCATTTCTTCAACCCTGCCAATTTTGGCATTATTACCGTCTTATCACTAACCTCTGATGCTTGGGTTTCCCCCGGACAGTGGGGTGAAGAATGGTGGTATGGGTTGTTATTCGCTGGAACTGGGGGACTGGTTCTGCAACGTGTTGGTCGTTGGGATACCACAGCCGCTTTTTTAGGTGCTTACTCCTTATTGGAAGCAGTACGTAATATTTGGCTAGGTTGGACTTGGGATGTTTACTTACATCGCTTGATGAGTGGGTCTTTACTATTATTTGCCTTATTTATGGTGACAGATCCTCGGTCAATTCCCAATAGCCGCATAGGGCGGATTATTTGGGCTGTGTGTATTGCCATAATCACATTTATTTTGCGGAATTATTTCTTTCTTTCTACTGCCGTTTTTTGGGCTTTATTTGCTTTAGCACCCTTGACTATTTTCTTGGATACTGTCTGGTTTGCACCCAGATTTTCTTGGCAGAAGCAAGCAGAAATACAGGAAGAAAATCACTCATTACAAATTAGTCAGGTTTTATAAAAATGAAAAAATTTAGATTATTCATCCCCTTATTAATAGCAGTTGTCGCAGTGCTATCTTTTGCACCGGCAGCTTGGGCTTTTTGTGGTTTTTATGTCGCTAAAGCTGATACCAAGCTATATAACAAAGCTTCTCAAGTTGTAATTGCGCGTGAAGGAGATAAAACAGTATTAACAATGGCTAATGACTTTCAAGGTGAAGTTAAAGACTTTGCTGTAGTCATACCTGTGCCAACAGTGATCAAAAAAGAGCAAGTGCGTGTTGCTGAACCTAAAATTATCGAACGATTAGATGCTTTTAGCGCCCCAAGATTAGTAGAATATTTTGATTCTGACCCTTGCGCCCCAATTTCCAAAATGGCGGATATGCCAGCACCACAATCCGCATTAGCAACTAGAAACGCACAGGAAAGTAGGAGAAGAGATAACAGTTTAGGAGTGACAGTTGAGGCGCGTTTCAATGTTGGTGAATACGATATTGTGATCCTCAGTGCTAAAGAATCTGGTGGACTAGAAACTTGGCTGAACCGCAATGGTTACAAAATTCCCAGAGGGGCAAAAGAACTACTAAAACCCTATATTCGTTCTTCAATGAAATTCTTTGTTGCTAAAGTCAACTTAGATAAATTTGAGGAATCTGGTTATCAATTACTCAGACCTCTGCAAATCTCCTACCAATCATCTAAGTTTATGTTGCCCATTCGTTTGGGTATGATTAATGCTACCACAGAGCAAGATTTGATTGTTTATATTCTCTCACCCAAAGGACAAGCAGAAGTCACTAACTACCGGACGGTTAAAGTTGCCTCTAACGTTAATATTCCTGTTTTTGTCAAAAACGAATTTGGCGAATTTTATAAATCCATGTTTCAAACTTCTTACAATAAAGAAGATAAAAAAGTGGCTTTTCTAGAATATGCTTGGAATATGAGTAATTGCGATCCTTGTTCTGCTGATCCTCTCAACTCCGAAGAACTCAAACAAGCTGGTGTGTTTTGGTTAGATAATAATTCTGATTTCAATGGAATAACACAGCCAGGATTTCGTCGTCCCTTTCCTACAAGTAATGTTTTTATTACTCGTTTGCACGTCCGCTACACTCGCAATAAGTTTCCTGAAGATTTGATGTTTCAAGCAACTTCTAATCAAGAATCTTTCCAAGGACGTTATATTTTACAACATCCCTTTACAGGTAATTTACAATGTTCTGCTGGTAGGGAATACAAACGGACTTTATCTGGGCGTTTTGAACAAGAAGCCCAAACCCTTGCTAAATTAACTAATTGGCAGATTCAAGATATTCGTCAAAAAATGAAGTTTAATGTAGGAATTCAGACTACTTCTTGGTGGGAAAATCTCTTAACTTGGCTAGGATTATAGATACTAAAAACGGTTGGAAACTTTACTTTTAAACGCAAAGGTTCGCTGAGGTAAACGCAAAGTGACGCAGAGTTTTTCTTGAAGTTTTCACAGCATCAAAATGACTTTTCCTCCCCCTGACTTGAAAATAAGACCCCACCCCTAACCCCTCCCCGCAAGCGAGGAGGGGAATAAGAAGTTCTGAGTAGGGTGGGTATGGCTACGCCACGCAGGCTATAGGACGGTAGTCCGTAACCCACCATAAATTTAGGGGATAATGGTGGGTTACGCTGCGCTCTAGCGTTCGCACAGCGTGTGCTTTGCACTTAGTCATACCCGCAAGGGCTTTACCCACCCTACAAATTGGGGATTTTTTTATTTGGAAGTCCCTTAAGCTACGAGATTTTGCAATTTCGCTACCATTTCCGCACGCGCTGATACCCCCAATTTGCGGAACATTCTTTTCAAAGCTTGCTTAACAGAATTTTGGGTAATCCATAATTTAGTTGCAATTTCTGCATTAGTTAAACCTTGGGCTACCAATTCAGCAATTTCTAATTCCCTTGGTGTGAGAGGACTGGGTATAGTAGAGGGGAAAGTTTTTGGTTTTGCCCGTAATGTGGCTAGTTTGCTTGATAAATGAATACATAAGGCGCTAAGGTCAGCTAAATCATTACTATTAAAAGGTGGACTGCCTTGGTCACGGGCAAAATTCAACGTTCCCACCAAATGACCATCGGACACTATTGGGCCAGTCATCACATGGTCGTGACGGGTGCAAAAATGCTTCCAATCACTTGGAGATAAGATTAATTGCTCATGGGTGGGGGCGTGACGTTCTACCACATATTGACCAACAGGATTGCTTTCTAGACAAGCTGCGGGCATTTCTGGAAAGTTTATTTTGGTGGGGGAATTGTCATCTAGGAAAGAAATACCCCAATGTTGCACTCCAAAATGGTCGCCAATGGTATCCATAAGAGCCTGTTTTAATTCTTGCTCATTTTGGACATTAGCGATCGCTTGAAAAATGGCGTGGAGAGTTTTAGCCATAAGAGTACCCACTTGGGGACTATGCGAACCTCAATCATTATCTCTATGCTAATACCAGCAAGATTAAAACGCTATTATTACTAGTGGCGATAGGAGAAGCACATGACAGTTACACAAATCTCTGCCCAAGAACTTTTCCGGGCTGCTTATGAAAACCGCTACACTTGGGACAAAAGCTTCCCTGGTTATACCGCAGATATTACTTATAAGTATGATGGCCAGGTGATTACAGGTCAAGTTCGTATTGATGCCAATCTCAAAGCCGAAGTTTTGGGTGTAGAAGACGAAGCAGCTAAAAAAGCAATTCACGGTCAAGCTTGGGAAATCGCCATTCACCGTGTCCGTCGCGCCTTTGAAGACACTCACAGCGCCAATACTTTTAGCTACGGTAACACTGACGCAAGTGGTGCAGTGGAAATTTTGATGGGTGGGAAAGCTGAAGGCGACAAATATAAAGTTCGCAATAATGAAGTTTGCCACGTACACCGTTTAATTCATGGTACTTTTGTGACAATTGACACTTTTAGCAGTCTTGATACAGGGGCGGGATATCTGTCTCACACCTATGATTCTGTATATCATGACCCCAAAACTGGCGAACAAAAGGGCGGTAGAAGTGAATTCACCGATGAATATGAAAAAGTTGGTGAGTATTTCATTTTGAATCGTCGGGAAATTCGCACTGAAGTAGACGGTAACGTTTCCATTCAGGAATTTATCTTTTCTAAGATCGAGTTGTTAGGCTAGTACCGCAGGGCGGAATTAAAAATTAAAAATTAAAAAAGCAGATTAAATAAGCTTTTCAGAAATTTTTAATGGTAGCTTTATTTCCGCCGCACTGTACTAGATTTCTCAATAATCTGCGATCGCTTTCGATAATGTGAAAGTATAAACATAGAGCCATTCTGGCAGAGGTTGTGAACATCTTGTAGGTTGGGTTAGACGCTGTAATTAACTTATAAAGCTCAAAGATAAATCTAAAACTGCGTCGTAACCCAACATCCACTTTTAAAAATGAAACTCTCACTACAAGAGGGTTTTACTCCTGACTCCTGCTATATGTTCATTTTCTGGCATTAATAGAAGCTTCTGAAATATTTTTGTAGCCTCATCTACACCTTGATTAACATCCATAAATCTAAACGCAGAAGCAGCTAAATAAGCAGGATTCTGTTCAAAAGCCAGCCAATTTCGCTCGACAGCTTCCGCAGCCGCACCAGTAGTATTAGAACCTGCAAATATATCAAGAACTAGATCTCCTGGGTCCGTGAGAAAATCAATAAAAAATGCAGGTAATTTCTGTGGAAATCGTGCAGGATGTGTTGCAATTCCCGCAGCTTTACAAAGTTGCATATATCGAGAATTGCTTTCTGTATTAGGAATTTGTAATAAATTAGAAGGAATTGCACCGCCATTATCATTCGCAAAAGCCGAACTAATATCATGTCCAGAAGGACGTGCTTTTGGTTTATAATATTTTTCAGGATTAGCTTGCAGCTTTTTCATCCGTTCAGAATAAGGAACAAGAACCTTACTCACATTAGCTTTAGGAAAATCAGTTTTAGATAACCACCAAATAGTATTTACAGAATCCTTAGCGCGAATTTTACGTTTATTTACCCATTCAATTGGAGAAGGTAATTTAGAAGGATTGTACCAAAAGAACTCCTCCGCTAAACGAAAATCAAGCTCATCACATAACTTAATTAAGATGCGATAATTATAAAGTGAGCGCACAGGACGTTTACTTTTATAAGCTCCCCCCAAATCAATTACAAAACTTCCTTCAGGTTTCAGCACCCGATACAACTTTTTGCAGAAACTAAACAACCAATCTACATAATCTTTTTGTTCAACATTCCCATAATCTTTTTCCCGTTGTAATGCAAAAGGGGGAGAAGTCATTACTAAATCAATTGATTCACTTTCCAGGTGTTCTAATAATTCCAAAGCATCTCCAATATAAGCAGATCCATAATTTGTAGTATATAAAGGTGTTCCCAACAAAGTCGATAACATTTTAAACCAGAACTATTTTATTCTTTCAAAGTCTACAATAATTTGGATGTTTTTAGAACTTTTTCTCGTTCCCATACTCTGTATGGGAATGAATTCTAGAAGGATCTGCCTTTAGTAAAAGTGGAGTCAGAGCCTCTATGATAGCATTCCCAGTCAGAGACTGGGAACGAGATAAACAGCTTACAATCAATTAACTAACTTATGAATATTATCTTCCCAATTAGCACCATCAAACGGCACAATCTCAAAATTACCGATTACATCTCCATCTAAACAGCGCACATTCACATCAATACAATCAGGATGACTGCGGGGAATATAAAAAGAATGAATTCCACAAATACTGCAAAATTTATGTTGTGCAACTCCCGTATTAAATGTGTAAGTTTTCAACACATCTTCACCTTGCAACAAAATAAACTTTTCTCGCGGTACAATTAAATGTAAAAATCCCTTCTTACTACAAATAGAACAATTACAATCATCAACTTTATGGTTATCAACCATGACTTTAAACCGTACCGCACCACAGTGACACCCACCTTCATAAGTAGCAATTTCATTAATATTTTTTGTCATCTTAATTACCTTATATATTTCATATTTAGCCCCCAACCCTACGAGGGAAGGGGGTTAAGTTTTTCAGCGTGATTCAAGTTTAGTAAGTCGCGTTGTTAATTGATTAACTTGTTGCTTCAATTCAACCACCAAAGTTGATAGTCTATCAAACATTTTATCACGTTCTGATTGTGATACTGTGCGTCTAGCGCCTGTGGACTGTGACGGAGTCGATGTGATTTTGGGAGATGAAAATTGGCGGTTTTGGTTGAGTAATAACTCAATCTGGTTTAACCTCAAATCTAGACGACGCATATCAGACTCCAAATTATTAACCCGGAAATCTACTTGCTGAGATGAAGCAGTTTTTGAGAAGAAACTACTACCAATAATCATCACTACAACGATAGAGAATAATAATCTTCTAATCAACATTTATTTATCAGGTTGTAATTTAGAAAAAAGCTCCTGTAAATCAACAGAATTAGCTGTATTTTCTCCCTCTTTTACTTCAAAGGTGAGATTACGAGCTTTGGTTTTTTGTATTGATTGAATACAAAGTTCGGCAATATCCTCGCGGCTGATTTTCCCACGAATATTATCACCTTGCTCAAATATAAACTCCTTACCTCCAGCATCTTCAGTTAATGCACAAGGTCGAATAATTGTGTAAGGAATTCCACTTGTTCTTAAACTATCTTCACCTTTCAACTTCCAAGTTAAAATTCCTCCCAATTGGTCATTTAATCTGACCGCTGGTGGTTCTTCATCTAAATTAATTCCTGGTCTTCCGGGACGAGTTACCCCAGCAGAACTAATCAAAACAAATTGGGGTAAACTTTCACTACCATAAGCTTTAATTGATTCTAGATGTAGCGCAAAACTACCAGGGGTAAACTTAGGATTTAAAGCCCCATCATATTCAAACTTGCTCAACATCAATTGAAATGAGCAAACTTTGCTAGAATCAATTTTGGGAGAATCCTTCACAATTTTGGCTCGAAATACAGGAACTAAATTTGCAAATGGAATAGTAATATCTATCCAAGTATTAGCGACCGTATCGAAAGAATAGCTGTAACCAACACCATCCCAAGTTGATTCTGTCCGCAAAAAGATTTTATAACGCTGTCCGTCACCTTTGACTCGCAATTTAACACCTTCATAACCAGATAAATCAAAGGGTGGGGAAAAGTTTTTAGTTCTGACAGAAGCAAATCCCCCAGAGTTAGCGGTGGAAACATTACCAGCAAATAAAGCTGTATTTTCTAATATTTGAAAACTACTTGCACTCACACCACCCATGACAACATCATCAAGCGCACCCCAGATATTTTTTAATTCCTCTGTTGGTTGAGTAAAATCAAATATCAGTTTTTCACCTGCGGTGGGTAGATATTTTTTTGCTGCTTCGACTAAGTTTTTAACACCACGATATTCCACATTTTCTGGTGTGTCACCAACAATTTCTGGTAAGTAAAACTTAATACCTTGATAGTATTTGGCTCTATCTGCTGTATCTCCCTCCACTGGTTGTACTCGCACTGAAGTACAACAAATTACAGCTTCCACATTACCCATAACCAAGCTATTCAGAGTTTCAGGTATAGTAATATCCCCATCTACTAAGTCAACATCGTTACCTAAAACTAGTCTTGCCTTTTCAATATCTCGCACTAGACAGCGGAATTTATACCCCTGTTCACGCAATCGTCTGACTACTCGTTTACCAACACCACCAGTCGCACCCGCTACCAGAATTACACCCATATTTCTTCCCCCATTTGGTTTATCTTGATTATCTTGGGAACGACCTTGAATTAACTGCTGTACCCAGTTGAGAACAGGAAATACCTCAAAGTAGGTCAAGGTTTTGATAAACCTACATAAATCCCATTGAGAACGATTTTGGTCAGTCACAATTGCATTATCACCATTTTATTTTATAATAGCTAATAAAATCTTACCAAGTAAATAAACAGATGAGTAAAATCGAAAAAGCTCAAGCTGAGTATGAAAAATTTACTGAAGAATTTGAAAGTATCATCATTAGTACTGTTAACGAACAGGGAATCCCTAACGCAAGTTATACTCCTTTCGTCATAGATGATACTAAAAATATCTACATCTACGTTAGTGGTCTTTCTACTCACACCAAAAATATTTATGATCATCCTCATGTGAGTATTTTATTTATTGAGGATGAAGGTAAAACTAAACAAATATTTGCCCGTCGTCGCTTAACCTTTGATTGTAACGCAACTTTACTAGAGAGAGAAACTGAGCAATGGAATCAAATAGTTGAACAATTTCAAGAGCGTTTTGGAGAAATTATTGAAATGTTACGCAGCTTACCCGATTTTCGGATTTTCCAACTAACTCCAACTGAAGGAAGATTTGTAATTGGCTTTGGAGCCGCTTACCATATCAGTGGTGATAATCTTAATCAACTGACGTTGATAACAGAATAATTCATAATTCATAATTCATAATTTATATGCTTCAGTTTCAACCTCCTGGTTTTGGACAAAAAGTCATCAATACATCTTTGGGAGCAATGGTTTACTATACCCAAACCAGCGCACCTTGGGAGATTGTTGACAGTCAAAAATTACCTCCGCTATTGTTTTTACATAACTTTGGTGGTGGTGCATCTGCTTACGAATGGTCTAAAGTTTACCCTGCATTTGCTTCTGAATATCGGATTTTAGCCCCAGATTTAATTGGTTGGGGAGAATCTGCTCATCCTGTGCGAGATTACCAAATTCAAGATTACCTAACTACTATTACTGAGTTTATCACCCAAACTTGTCATGAACCAGTAACAGTAATAGCTTCTTCTTTAACTGCTGCTTTGACTATTCGTCTTGCTATTAATCAGCCTGAGTTATTCAAAGAACTGGTTTTAGTCTGTCCCTCTGGGTTTGATGACTTTGGCCAGGGTGCTGGACGTAGATTACCACTTTCAGTTATCAATATGCCTTTTTTGGATAATTTAATTTATGCTTTAGGTGCAGAAAATGAAATTGCAGTCAGAAATTTTTTAGAAAGTTTTCTCTTTACAAACCCAGAAAAACTTACTCAAGAAATAGTAGAGGCTTATTTAACTTCTGCACAACAACCAAATGCCAAATTTGCTGCTTTAGCATTTTTGCGTGGTGATCTTTATTTTGATTTGAGTTTATATATTCAGCAACTCAAAATTCCTACTGTGATGTTTTGGGGTGAAGAAGCACAATTTACTAATCTCACATTGGGACGACGTTTGGCTAGTTTAAATAAAAGTGCAATTCGAGGTTTTCAAGCTATAGCTCACACAGGAATTTTACCACATCTCGAAACACCAGAAGTCGTAATTGGTCTATTACAAAAATATCTTTAGATATAGCGTTTCCTAATCACATCAATTGTTTGCTATGGGCGTATTGCAATACGCCCTCATACAGCAGATTGCAGGTAAATGAGGTACACTAATATCAGTGGATCAACGGTGCAAATGAAAGCTTACTCAATTGACTTGCGAGAAAAAATAGTAAAGACTTAAGTAAGTCGGCGGGGAAATTTATAACTATGTAACGGAATTTTAACAATCATTTGGATATAAGATTTGCGATTCACTCCACCAATAACTAAGCCATAAACAAAGCTGATTAAAGGTTGAAGAAGCCCAATTATGCTTAATCTGCGTCCACGACGCTTTGGTTGTTCACGACTAGCATTAGCTAAAGTTATCCGATGATGTAAAGCCAGGCATTCGGCACTAGATTTACAATATGATTGAGTTAATCAAATTAAACAGATAAATGAATTATTTAAATAACAGAATTTTCTCTGATTTTTTTCAAAATGAGAATTGCTGACTTTCACCATTTTTGTCGCCCCCTCAAGAATTTACCGCTGTGACAGTTGGGGTGCGGAATGTGGGTTTTCAAACATCCTCTTAGGGTATTTTTGCTGCTTGTGGGTGTTCAACATCATGATCAAGTACAATATATTCCACATTTCGCACTTTTGGGTTAGTATATCCACTCAAACCAACTAACAACAAACCCAGGGAAGAAATCACATACAAAAGTGCCATTCCTGCACCTTTACCAGTGCCAAATAAACCACTAAATAAAGCTGTCAGACTACCTCCTGGCATCATAGCGGGTTCAAAAATACGGTCAGCAAGCAAAGCAGAAATGAAGACAGCGATCGCCGAAACAATCTGTTGAATACTAGATTCAGTAGCAAAAACTCTTCCTTGGACATCTGGTCTAACTTTACTCAACAAAATAGCTGTACTGGAACTTGTCAACATAGGAAAATTGAGAGAAGAACAAAATTGTGCGGGTAGCCAAATCATTAATCCTTGTGCAAAACCAAATACTGTTTTACTAATTCCAGCCCCAATCATTCCTAACAAAAAGCCATTTATCCGCCCTTTAGAACCACCCCAAATACTCAAAATAATAGTTCCTGTTACGCCACCCAAACCAGCCGCCGAAGAGATACTTCCTAACACTGTAGCGTTGTTATTTGTCCGTGCCAAAATCATGGCAGAAGACAAGGTTGCACCGATATCATGAAAGAACCAAAATAAAGAACCAGTTGCGATCATAGCTAAAAGACTCGGACGTGCTATGAGATAGCGAAAGCCAAAGATTATTTCTTGCCAAAAATTGATAGCATTATGAGATTTATTGTTGATGTTTAGTTGGGGAATATGGACTGTAAAAATGGTAGCGATCGCTATTGTAAAACTAAGAAGATCAATAACTAAAATTCCACTCAAGTGAATCATATAATAGAGTACACCTGCCAATCCTGGAGCAATAATGATTGAACCGTAATGAATAGCAGAATTCATACTAGTAGCGCGGGTGTATTGCTGTTTGGGAACTAGCATAGAAATTGATGCTGAATATGCCAGAGATTGAATTTCCCCAAAAGCCCCATTCACAGCACTAGTTAAATAAAGATGCCAAGTTTCCAATTGATTATTTAAGTAAAAATAACAGATAAATACAGTAGATATAGCTGCTACTGCATCACCAATAATCATTAATATTTTTCGATTTACACGGTCTACAATTAATCCTGAAACTAATGTAATCAAAATACTAGGAATCAAAGTAAACAAACTGAGTAAAGCCAAAGTAGTTACCTGACTTGTTAGTTCCCAAGCCCAGAGTTTAATAGCAAACTGGGTCATTGAACTACCAATACTTGATATAAATTGACCAAACCAGATGATAAAAAAAGTACGCATTCTGGATTAATTATGTTCTAATAATTTAGGAGTGAGGAGTTAGGAGAAAGAAGGAAGAAGGAAGAAGAATATTTTTCTCTTATGTTCCCTGCTATATTAAACATTCTGTATCCTGAATCCTTACATTATGTTATCTATGTTTGATCAGTAAGATATTTCGATAAATCATCAATTATGGCATTAGCTGATAAAATATTACCAAATATCCAGTAACTAGAATCAACACTATAAACTTGTTGATTTTTCACTACGTTTAGTGTTTGCCAAAGCTGACTATTTTGATATTTTTCAAATAATTCTTTAGCCCCCGGATCTACAGCTACAAATAAAACATCTGCATCAAGTAAATCTATTCTTTCTAAACTGAGTATGACTAAATTATCATCAGGAGACTTGATTAATTGACGTTGATGAACTGGCATAGAAATTCCTAACTCTGCCAAAATACTGCCAGGAAAAGAATATTGAGAACGAAATTCAGGTAATTGTACTTGTCCATGAAAGCGACTCACAGAAACTTTGATTTTCTCAACTTTATCACCCAATAAAGACCGGATATTTGTTAATTTTTCCTGATATTGAGTTAATAATTTTTTGGCAACATCACTTTTGTTTAAAATATCTCCCATCTGTTGTAAAGAATCTTTCCAACCACTTTGAGAATATTTCACCTGTACTGTAGGGGCAATTTGTGAAAATAATTTATAGGTCTGTGGATTAATACCATATAACCCAATAATTAAATCAGGTTTTAATCTAACAATGGCTTCAATGTTTAATTGATTTTCCTTACCTATATAATTTATCCCTGCTATTTTATTACCCAAGAAATTAGCTTTATTAGCTACAAAAGTAGGTTCTGGTGCAGCTATTGGTTTAATTCCTAATGCTAAGACCACCTCTAAAACTAATTGTTCAGTTACTATTATCCGTTGTGGCTGAATTGGAACACAACTTTCACCTAATTCATGTTTAACTAACCGACATTCTGCCGCTAATGCTGATGGCTTTGGTTTTATTTCTCCAGTATTTTGATAAAAACCACTATAGCAAGCAGTAACTATCAATAAAGAGATAGCAGTTAAAATACATAGCCTTAGATAAGCAAAATGTCGTTTTTTCATTGAAGATAATTTTGAAATATTAACTAAGCATTAACAGAGGTGAGTAAATTTTCTACGTAATATTGGGGAATAGTTTCTACTTCTCCACCACTGCAATTATTCAGATATAATGTTTTATTTTCATTTACCAAAACATCAGCTTGCACAATGTCAACACTGCCATCTTGTTTCATAAAACTTAATTCAATCCGATTGAATTTATCATCATCACTTTGATTAATTATTTGATAAGCAACTTTATAATTAAACCATTGCCAACCATACATCAAAATCATTTCTCTTTCTAAAACCTGTGCTGCTTCTGATAATATTCCCCACCCCCGATAAACACGCTTGATAAAATCAAGATTACCTGTGCGTGTCAAAATAGCAGTAAATGATTCAGCATCTAATCTGGCATAGTATCTAGCATCAGGAAAATCTATCGCAGTAGGGGCAAAACGATGACCACCAAAGTGGGTAGTTTGCCAAATTCTAACATGATTTAGACCTAAATTATTAACAATAGTTTTTGCTTGGCAATAGAAAGGATTACCAAATTTAGCACAGCATTTATCCCGGCTACCATGAGTACAGATAAAAATATTTCTTGTGGTAGATTCTAGGCTATAAACTTCTAAATTTTTATCAAGTAAACATTTTCTAACAGCAGGTGCTACCTCATTAATATCAGATACAGCAAATTCATACTGACTATAACCTTGAGTAAAACCTGTGGGTTTATGAAAAATGAAAACTCGCGTTATATCCGGTTGTTTAAGTTCTTCATTATAAAATAATAAGAACTCTACAGTTGTTTTGGATTCGCCAAATTCCTTAACTAGATTTCTTAAATTATCGGGAATTGGCTTAGAATTAAATGCCTGTTGAGTCCAAGGTGTCGGACATTCAATCATTACAAAAAAATCAAAATTTTCAGCATTAGCAATTGGATCTTCTCCAACATAACGAGATTCTAGCGCACAAAAGGAATTGAGCATAATGAAATAATGGGGTAAGGGTCTATAAAAATTTACAGTGTAATCCTAATTTTCAGAATTAGCATCTGTGATTTTCAACCATCTTATTTTCATCATCAAGACAATTTAGTTATTTGTGAACTAATATGTGAAGTTTGAGAGGCGGGAAAAACCCACCCCTTGGGGTTAACTATTTAACCCTATTCACAGTGCAAATCACAAATCAAAAGAAACAGTTCCCAACACTGTTAATGGTGCAGCCGGAACAATAAAGAAACCTTGAGACTCGTAATACTTAGTATCTAGCAGGTTTTTAAAATTGATAGCAGCACGCCAATTATCCCGCTTATAGAAAATACTAGCATCCGTTCTGAGATAGGAAGGAATTTTCAAATTATTTGGTAAACTCGCTTCCCTTTCTCCAGCGTAAACAAGTCCAAGTCCTAAACCGAAACCCTGCAAGTTACCTTTTTGCAATTCATAAGTAGTCCATAAACTTGCACTGTTATAAGGTACACCAACCAGCCTATTATTAAGTAATGATGAATCATTATCTTGGCTGATATTCGCATCTGTGTAAGCATAAGTACCAATGATTTTCCAACCGGGGAGAATTTCACCAACTATATCTAATTCCACACCTCGACTTTTTTGTTCACCTGTTTGAATTTGGAAATTTTCATCAGTAGGATCTGTCGTTAAAACGTTTTTCTTGGTGATATCAAAATAAGCTAAAGTCGCTGATAGACGTTTATTCAAAAACTCCTGTTTAATTCCTACTTCAAATTGCTCTGCGGTTTCTGGTTTAAAAGCTTGATCATTCTGACTTCTGCCAAATATTTGCGGATTAAAAGAATTTGTCCAACTAGCATAAATAGATGTAGAATCTGTAGGTTGATAAACTAAACCTACTCTTGGTGAGAACTTAGAATCTGAAGTTTCATTATAGAGTGTACCAGTTTCTACATCTCGATAAAAAGAATCAACATTATCAAAACGACCACCTGCAAGTAATTTAATTTGTGGTGTTAATTCTACTAAATTTTGCAAATATAGAGCAATATTATTACCTCCATACTCACTATTATCTCTGTTCAGATTCGTAGGTGCTAGTGCGCCATAAACTGGGTTGAAAATATCTAAATCACCAATATTGGCACTAGAAAAGTCGTTAGCTGATTTATACTTAGATAATTCTAATCCCACAAGAACATTATGGCTAACTGAACCAGTTTTTAATTTACCACTAATTTCATTTTGAAATGTCAAATTATTCTGTTCTTCATCAACATTGCGATATCTCCGCGCTACTGAACTTCCATCATCTCGAATAAACCTTGGTTGTACTCCTCTAGTATTGCCACTAACATTAATAACATTAAATCCTTGACGGAATTTCCAATTATTGTTGTCCCCAAATTCACTTTCTAATGTGTAGGTAAAATTATTAGATTTTAATTCACCACGATTAAGATTAGGTTCACCTAAAAAGCGGTTGATGGGCAGATCAAAAACTACTTTATTATCGGAAGGAAAACCCCGATCAAAAGTGTAATCATATTTTTGGTATTCATAACCAAAGGTAAGATTTGTCCTTTCTCCCGCTTTGACGGTAATCATTGGGGCAATAAAGGTACTTTGATTATCTACGAAATCACGGAAACTTTTAGCATTTTCATAAGCTGCATTGAGGCGGTAAAGTGCGGCGCGATTTTCTAATAAAGGCCCAGAAAGATCAATCGCTCCTCGGTAAAAGTTGTTACTACCAATAGTGCCGTTAAGTTGATAAAAAGGATCTGCAAGGGGCTTTTTAGTAATAGTATTAACTACACCACCGGGACTGGTGGCACTACCATATAAAACTGATGCTGGACCTTTAAGAAATTCTACCCGCTCAATATTAGCGACATCACGAGGACTTAAAAAACCAGAATCTTTTACGCCATCACGCAAGGTTTCAAAACCTGTAGAAAAACCGCGAATAAAATAGCCTTGAGATGCAAGTCCGCCATAGGTTGCTTGAGGACGTACACCACTAACGTTATCTGCTAATTCGTTGAGTCTAACTACTTGTCGGTCTTGAATTACTTCTTTGGATATAACTTGTACAGATGCAGGAATATCACGCAATGGTGCATCAATTTTAGCGGCGGTTGTAGCTTCGGGGATGAAGTAACCACTATTTTTATCACCTGTAACTATTAGTTCTATTGGTTTTTCTGAAGCAGTTGGTTCTTCTGGTTGAGTTTGATTTTCTGACTGGGTGTTTGGTGTGTGTTGGGTTTCTGGTTGCGTGGTTGGTGTTTCTGCTTGGGGAGTAGATGCAGTTGCAGCAACACCAAAAATTAAACCTTCCTCACTATCAAATAAGTCTACAGTGGGTGTATTTTCTGTTCCCGTAACAGTAACTCTGATGGTATTGCTATTAAAGTTAGAAACTGTGATGTCGCTAACTCCAGCAATGGGTTGTTTTTGGCTAACTGTATCACCATTGGGTAGGCTAAGTTGGGCGGTGGGAATGTCAACAATGAATGTATTACCGTCTTTTTTTGGTGATACTTGTAATTTGTCAGCTTCTGGAGTCGCTAAAATTATTTCTAAACCATTATTAGTGTTATTAAATTTAACTTCACTAATTTTGATTAATGTTTGACTTTGTTGTGGTGGAGTTATCGCAGATGCGACAGGTGCAAGTTCAAAAATTAAGCCTTCATCACCATCAAATAATTCGGCTTTTGGTACACCTTTTTCACCTGTAACTGTTAGTTGGACGGTGTTAGGGTTAGTTTGAGTGAGGCTAACATTGGTGATACCTGCAACTGGATTTTTTTGGTTAAAACTGTTTTGTTTACCCAGTGATAGGACTGTGTTAGGTATTTCTACTATAAAATTACTGCCTTGACTTTTATTGACTGGCTTGAGTGCTTCTATGTTAGGAGTTTCTAAAATTACTTCAATACCTTTGTCAGTGGTATTAACTTTAATTCCTGTAATTTTTGGAACTGATGTATTGCCTTTTTGTGCTAATAAGGACGCTGCACTGGTTGAGTATTGTTCTTTATCCTCAATGCCAGGTAATTCTTGTATTTGTTGTTCTGCGTAAGCTGGTTGTACTAAGCTGCTGATAACAGCTAATGCTAATCCTACTGAACGTATCTCATTAATTAACTCAGATTTCATTCCCGTTACTCCTGACCCTACACCTGTAAACAGAGTTTTCCCTAAGTTTTATACTGGTGTGCTTCCACATCCAGCAAAACTTTCACGCTCAAATCTATGACGCAATAATTTCTTGATAGTGTTTTATCTTTTATTTAGAAGATTTCTCACTAAATAGCTGCAAGTTATTTGCAGTTATGGCTATCACTATTAAGAACTATTATCATAAAGATTTTGATAAAGCAAGTATTTTTTTAAACCGATTCTAGCTGTCCTGACGGACGGGGAGGCAATAGGACAGATGAGACTTTTGGGGTAAAACCCTTATTTGAAAAGGCTTTTACATAATTATAGAGACGAAAAGACTGTTAGTTTTAGTCATGGCTCTGTGATATTAGAGTTTGCGTTCTATCTAAATCAGCAATTTAGGAGGCTGTAAAAAACTTATGCTTAAGGAAGATAATGATAAAATTTATTGATGAATTATTGATTGTAATTTTCAACTAATTGCTATAAGGTAAAATTTACAATTGAAAATAAATAGCAATAAAGATTAGCAACCTGCAAGTAACAGACTAAATAGACGCGAATGAGACGCTGCTAATAACTGTAAGCTAACAGGTCAGTATTAGAGATATCGCTCTTTGTTAAGGTTTTTCAACTGGCTTCAATTCAATTTTCTTGTGTGCGTCAAGGTTATGAAAGGACAATGACTCAATCTATCAATGATTTTTCTACCGTTGTAGAATTACTGCGTTACAGGTGTTTAGAACAACTGAATACTGAGGCTTTTACTTTTTTGCCTGATGGAGAAGCACAAGCAAAGTCTTTGACATACCAGGAGTTAGACTGTCAAAGTAGGACAATTGCTTCTCAGTTGCAAGTATTAAATTTGACTGGGCAACGGGCGTTATTGCTGTATCCACCGGGCTTAGATTATTTAGCAGCGTTTTTTGGGTGTTTATATGCAGGTGTAGTAGCTGTTCCCGCTTATCCACCGCGCAACCATCGCAACACACCCAGAATCTTGTCAATTCTCAAAGATGCCCAAGCGGCAATTGTTTTAACCACGACCAAGATTTTACAGCAGATACAATCTTTATTAGTCGCCAAAGCAGACACTAATCTGCGTTGGTTAACGACAGATGACATACAAGCTGATATCGCTGTTGACTGGCGCGAACCGCCTATAAATTCAGATACTCTGGCATTTCTGCAATATACTTCTGGTTCTACGGGTACACCTAAAGGGGTGATGTTGACTCATGGTAATTTAATCCATAATGCAACCATGACTCATACTTGCATGGAACATTCTCAACAAAGCAAGTTTGTAACTTGGCTGCCGATTTATCATGATATGGGATTAATTGGTGGGGTATTGCAACCTTTGTACGGTGGTTTTCCTTGTATTATGATGTCGCCAGCATCCTTTTTGCAAAATCCTTATCGTTGGTTAGCAGCAATTTCTCACTATCAGGGAACTACTAGCGGTGCGCCAAATTTTGCCTATGATTTATGTGTGCAGAAAATCACTCCTGAACAACGGGCTACCTTGGATTTGAGTAGTTGGGATGTCGCTTTCAATGGTGCAGAACCTATCCGTCAGCAAACCTTAGAACTGTTTAGTCAGACCTTTGCAGATTGTGGTTTTCGTCCCGAAGCTTTTTATCCTTGCTATGGTATGGCGGAAGCAACTTTAATGGTTTCAGGAACTGTGAAATCAGCTTTACCCGCCAATTTACCGGTTGAGAAAACAGCATTAGAACAACACAAAATTATTACTAAAAATTCACGTAAAAATGCTGTTAATTTAGTAGGTTATAACCTATCAATACCAGGACAGAAAATAGTCATTGTTGAGCCTGAAAATTGCACTCTTTGTCATGAAAATGAAGTAGGGGAAATTTGGGTATCTAGTCCCAGTGTTGGACAAGGTTATTGGCAACGTCCAGAGGAAACTAAGGAAACTTTTCAAGCTCAACTTAAAGATAGCAATGAAGGTGATTTTTTAAGAACTGGTGATTTAGGTTTTCTCCATAATGGGCAACTATTCATTACTGGTAGAAGCAAAGATATAATCATTATTCGCGGGCGTAATCTCTACCCCCAAGATATTGAATTAACAACAGAAAATAGCCATTTGGCATTACGTCGCAGTGGTGGGGCAGCTTTTGCTATAGATGTGGAAAATGAAGAGAAATTAGTTATAGTTCAAGAATTAGAATTTCGGGCTAAACCAGATTTTGCCGAAGTTATTGCGGCAATTCGTCAAGCTGTTTCCCAACAATTTGAAATTCAAGTTTATGCAGTCGTTTTAATTAAAGGTGGGACTATTCCTAAAACTTCCAGTGGTAAAATTCAACGTCGTGCTACCAAAGCAGAATTTTTAGCTAGTAATCTCCAAGTTGTTCATAGTAGTATTTTAAATATTGAACATTTGGGAGAAGTTAAAGCCGAAAATATTGAATCTTATTTACAACAAATAGTAGCTCAGGTATTATCAATCTCCTTAAATGAAATTAACTTACAACAACCTTTAAGCAACTTGGGTATTGATTCCTTACAAGCATTTGATCTAAAAAATCGGATTCAGAAAGATTTAGGAGTAACACTTTCGGCGGTGGATTTATTTGAAACTAGTATTGTACAAATTGGTAAACAAATCTTGTCAACAAATCAAACTAATATTCAAACCATCCAACCTGTTTCTAGAAATAGTGAATTACCTTTGTGTTTAGCCCAAGAGCGTTTATGGTTTCTTGATCAATTAGAACCAGGTAATCCATTTTATAATGTAGCGATCGCTATTAGATTAAATGGTAAACTGGATGGAGTAATTTTAGAAACCAGTTTGAATGAAATTATTAAACGTCATGAAAGTTTAAGGACAACATTTGTTGCTGTAGGTGGGAAACCAGTTCAGTTTATTCATGAGAGTTTAGAAGTAAAATTTTCATGTCTTGATTTGACAACTCAGGAAAATTGTGATGGTGATATTCAAAGTTTGATTTTACAAGAAACTCAAAAGCCTTTTCATCTAGCTGAACTTCCTTTATTAAGGGGAAAGTTACTAACTCTAAAACCTGATGAAAATTTGCTGATAATTACCATACATCATATCATTGCTGATGGTTGGTCAATTGGGGTACTTGTCCAAGAATTAGCAACGGTTTATACAGCATTTACTGTTAATAAACCTGCGCTTTTGCCAGAGTTAAGTATTCAATATGCAGATTATGCTTATTGGCAAAGAAATTATTACCAATCTGATATTAATGACAAGCAGCTAAATTATTGGAAACAACAACTTAGTAATAGTGCAGCATTACTCAATCTTTCCACGGATAAACCTAGACCAGCAATACAAACTTTTATAGGTAAAAAGGAATTTTTTACCATTCCAGCAGAAATAAAAGCAGAGGTCAAAAAATTAAATCAACAGGAGGGCGTAACTTTATTTATGACTCTTTTGGCAGTGTTTAAAACCTTGCTATACTGCTATACTGAACAAGAAGATATTTTAGTTGGTTCGCCTGTTGTGGGCAGAAATTGGCGAGAAACTGAAAACTTAATTGGCTTTTTTATTAATACTTTAGTTTTTCGCAGTGATTTTAGTAGCAACCCCAGTTTTCGAGAATTACTTAAACAAATACGTGCTGTTGCTTTAGATGCTTATACTCATCAGGATTTGCCTTTTGAGAAGTTGGTAGAGGAGTTAAAACCAGAACGAAACTTGAGTTATAATCCCTTGTTTCAAGTGATGTTTATTTTGCAAAATGCACCGATACCAACGGTTGACAATTCAGAATTAACTTGGCAACCAGAAGAGGTAGATATTGGCACTTCTAAGTTTGATTTAAAGCTAAGTCTTTGGGAAAGTGATAAGGGAATAAATGGATCTTTTGAGTACAAAACAGATTTGTTTGCAGCTACAACTATTAAACGCATGGTTAGCCATTATAAGTTGATATTGCAGACTGTGATAGAAAATCCTGATATTCAGGTTCATAAGTTAATTAATATTGTTCAGCAACAACAGTCTAATCAAAAGCAGGAATTACAAAATATTAGTCAACAAAAGTTGAAGTCAATCAAACGCGCTGCTGTTTCTGGGTTTAATAAAGATTGAAATGCGTTGGTTGTGATGAAATTTTCACGACTGAAGCAATGTAGAGATAATTCATGAATTATCCCTACTACTAAGAAATAAAAAGTTTTTAGGAGTGTGAATAATGCCTGATATTAAATATGCTAATTTTGCAGTAAAGCCTAGTCTCAAAAGTTTTGGTGAAATCAGAAGACAAGCTGTTACTCAGTTGGTACAAGTAGCACCTTTAAAAGTTGATGAAACTTTGCCATTATTAATTCAAGCTAATATTGCAGGTGTTAATCTTGTCAGTTGGGTAGCGAGTAATTTAGAATTGGTGAAGAGTTATTTGTATCAGCATGGTGGGATTTTATTTCGTAATTTTCAAGTTGCTGATGTTGAGGAGTTTGAAGGATTAATTAGAACTGTATCTGGAAATTTAATAGAATACCGCGATCGCTCTTCCCCTCGTAGTGCAGTTCATGGTAAAATCTACACATCTACAGATCATCCTGCTGATCAAAGTATTTTTCTCCATAGTGAGAATTCCTATGCAGCAACCTATCCTCTCAAAATCTTCTTTTACTGTGTGACACCAGCGCAGGAGGGAGGAGAAACACCAATAGCAGATACAAGGAATTTATATCAAAGCATACCAGCAGAAATTAGAGAGACTTTTGCCCAAAAGCAAATAATGTATGTGCGGAATTTTGGTGAGGGTTTTGGCTTACCTTGGGAAACTGTATTTCAAACTCATAACCGTGAAGAAGTCGAGGCTTTTTGTGATGATCAAGGGATAGAATTTGAGTGGAAAATAGGGAATAAATTAAGAACTCGGCAAATACGTCCAGCCATTTCTAAACATCCTTCCACTGGTGATTTTGTTTGGTTTAATCATGCTGTATTTTTCCATATTTCAACTTTAGAAAAGGGGATTAGAACAGCGTTATTATCTGAGTTTTCAGAAGCAGAATTACCCCATAATACCTACTATGGTGATGGTTCACCAATTCCAGCAGATGTATTAGATAAACTGCGGGATATTTATCAGCAAAATACAATAGTTTTCCCTTGGCAACAAAATGATATTTTGATGTTAGATAATATGCTGACTGCACATGGTAGAAACCCTTTTGTTGGTAAGAGGAAGGTTGTAGTAGGAATGTCTGAACCTTGGAGAAGTTAATTTTAATAAAAGTTCTTATCACAATTTGGTAATACCAATTTTATATAATAAATTATGTAGAGACGTTATATATAACGTCTCTACGTCAAGAAATAAACGTCATAACACAGAAATAAATAGCAAATGGGAGTAAGATATGCTGATGAAAGTTAACGGTTTTGAATTGTCTCCACAACAGAAATATTTATGGAATTTACAACAAAGTGATAGTTTTAATTATTGTGTTGTGGGTGCTGTATCAATTAACGGAAATTTGCAGATAGAAGTTTTAAAATCGGCTGTAAATCAAGTTATCAAAAATCATGAAATTCTCCGCACCAATTATCAAGATATAACGGAAATGAATTTCCCTTTACAAGTTATTAATCATCAAGGTCAGTTTTTGTATGAAGAATATGATTTAAGTAGTTGTAATTTTCAGGAACAAGAGGATAAGTTACAACAAATATTTAACGAGTTTCTCAATTTAAACTTTAATCTAGAAACAGGTGCTGTTTTAAATTTATCTTTGGTAAACATTGCAGCTAACAAATATATTCTATTAATGGCTTTACCTGCTATTTGTGGAGATAAAATAACATTACAAAATTTAGTTAAATTAATTAGTGAATCTTATGCTGCTATCAGTCATCAAGAAGATATATTAGATGATGAAGTATTACAGTATGCTGATTTATCTGCGTGGCAAAATGAACTGTTAACAGGAGTAGAAACCCAAGCAGGTAGATCATATTGGAGTAATTTAGATTTTTCAGCTTTAACAGCATTACATTTACCTGGTGAAAAAACTGCAAATTTAGAATTTAAACCAGAAAGCTATAGCTGTAAATTAGACTTGGAGTTAACTAATAAAATTAATAGTTATCTCCAATTTAATGATATTTCTCTCAGTGAGTTTTTATTAACTTGTTGGAGTATGCTACTTTGGAAACTAACAGGACAAGATAATTTAATTATTGGTTTTGTTTCCGAATGTCGTAAATATCAAGAATTAGAATCAGCTTTAGGTTTATTATCTAAAACTTTACCAATTTCTGTTTATATCCAAGAAACATATAATTTATTGGAGATTTGCGAGCAAATCCAAATAAAATTAGTAGAGGCTTTTAGTTATGAAGAATATTTTTTATTAAACAAAGAAACAGATTTTTTACCTTTTGCTTTTGAACTTGAACCAGAATTAGTTAATTATCATAGTGATGAAATTGAGTTTTCAATTTATCAGCAAGCTGTTTATACTGATAGATATAAAATCAAACTTGCTGGTTATGATCAAAATAACTCTCTTGAGTTAAAACTAAGTTATGATAGCAATTTATTTTCATCTGATCATATTCAGCAGCTATTAAAACAACTTTGTACTTTATTAGAAAGTGCGATAACTTTTCCTGGTTTACCAATTTCGCAATTACAAATTCTCGATCAAACAGAAAAGCAAAAATTACTGCAACAGTTTAATAATACTCAAGTTAATTATAATTACTATCAATGTATTCATCAACTCTTTAGTGAACGAGCAATTAATACACCTGATAAAATAGCACTCATTTTTGAAAATGAAACATTTACCTACGCTCAATTAAATAACCGTGCCAACCAAATAGCAAGATACTTACAAAAATTGGGCGTTGGTTCTGATATTTTAGTGGGTTTATGTGTTGACAGATCTCCATTAATGGTGTTAGGTATTCTCGCTATTTTGAAAGCTGGTGGTGCTTATGTACCCCTAGATCCAACTTATCCACAAGAGCGTTTAACGTTCATGTTGGAAAACTCCCAACCCAAGGTTTTATTAACTCAATCACATATTAAACTAGAACTACCAAAAGATAAAATTCAGGTAGTTTATATAGATGAAATTGATAATTTTATCAATGAAGAATGTCCAGGAAATTTAACAGATATAAGCTATTATCAAAGTTTAGCTTATGTAATTTATACCTCTGGTTCTACAGGTAAACCCAAAGGTGTGCGTGTCACTCATGCTAACTTGTGCCACTATGTCCAAGCAATGCAAAAAGCTTTAGATATTACCGCTGATGATATTTATTTACACACAGCATCTCTCGCTTTTTCTTCTTCAGTGAGACAATTATTAGTTCCTATAACACGGGGAGCAACGGTGAAAATTGCCACCCAAGAACAGCGTCAAGACCCCTTAGCACTATTTCAAGGAATTAAGAAAGATCAGGTCACAGTTATTGATATTGTCCCTTCTTATTGGCGCAATTGTAATTACATCCTGGCTAATTTAGCCCCAGATTTTAAAAATTATTTGTTAGATAATAATTTACGGTTAATTGTTTCTGCTAGTGAACCACTATTATCTGATATTCCTGTTAGTTGGAAATTTGACCTGCAACATCAGGTACGTCTGATTAATATGTTTGGTCAAACTGAAACTTGTGGTATTGTTGCTACTTATCCTATTAATTTAGAAGCAGAAACACCTACTAAAATTATTCCTTTAGGTCAACCCATTGCTAATACCCAAATCTATATTTTAGATCAACATCTAGAACCATTACCTATGGGTGTAACTGGTGAATTATATATAGGTGGTTGGGGTGTTGGACAAGGATATTTACATCGTCCTGATTTAACTGCGGAAAGATTTATTCCTGATCCTTTTAGTTATGAACCAGGTGTAAGACTATATAAAACTGGTGATTTAGGACGTTATTTACCAGATGGAAAAATTGAATTTATTGGACGCAGTGACTATCAAGTAAAAATTCGGGGTTTTCGCATTGAATTGGCAGAAATCGAAGCCCTATTAACTCAATATTCTCAAATTAGAGAAGCGGTAGTTATAGCACGAGAAAATGAAAACAGAGATAAACAATTAATAGCTTATTTAGTTGCCAAAAATTCAGAAACTATAGATTTACATCAACTAAATAACTTTTTGTTGGACAAATTACCTAATTATATGTTGCCCTCTCACTTTGTCATTTTAGAAGCCTTACCCCTGACACCTAATGGTAAAGTGAATCGTCAAGCATTACCTGCACCAGAAGAATTATTACAGCACAAACAAGGTACTATTATTTCACCAAGTACCCCCATAGAAGAAGTTTTAGCGGCAATATGGATCAAAATTCTGGGTATTAAACAAGTAGGAATTACAGAAAACTTTTTTGAACTAGGTGGACATTCCCTATTAGCTACACAAGTAATATCTCAGATTCGGGAAGCTTTTAAGGTTGAATTACCTCTCCGCAGTTTGTTTGAATTACCAACAATAGGGGAACTGGCACAGCGTCTAGAAACAGCACTAAAAGCAGGACAAAGTTTTGCAATTTTACCGATAGAAAAAGTTACAAAAACAGATAATTTACCATTGTCCTTTGCTCAACAAAGACTCTGGTTTTTAGACCAATTACAGCCAGCCAGTTCTGCTTACAATCTCTCTAGGGCTGTAAGACTAGAAGGGTATTTAAACATTGCTGCATTAGAACAAAGTTTTAATGAAATTATCCGCCGTCATCAAGCTTTACGTACTACTTTTATCAGTGTAGATGGTGAACCCAAACAGGTAATTATTCCAGAAGTTAGTATTACTTTGCCCGTAGTTAATTTACAGAATTTACCACCCGAAGAACGGGAAATCCAAACTCAAGCTTGGGTGAAAAATCAAGCACAATATGCTTTTGATTTAACTACTACACCATTATTAAATGTCCTCCTTTTACAATTAACACAACAAGAATATATTTTGTTGTTTACAATCCATCATATTGTGGCTGATGGTTGGTCAGCAGGGGTAATTATTCAAGAATTAGCTGTTCTTTATGAGTCTTTTTGTACAGGTAAAAGTTATGAATTGCCCAGTTTAAATATTCAATATACTGATTTCGCAGTTTGGCAAAAAACACAGTTACAAACTGAAGTCTTTGGTGTTCAAATGGACTACTGGAAACAACAATTAAATGGTAATTTACCAGTATTAGAATTGCCTATAGCTAAACCACGTCCAAAACAACAAACTTTTACTGGCAAAAAGCAGATATTTACACTGTCTCCTATGTTGAGTAATGAATTAAAATCTTTGAGTCAAAAACAAGGTGTAACGCTGTTTATGACTTTATTAGCAGCATTTAAAACTCTGCTTTATCGTTATACAGGACAGGACGATATTTTAATAGGTTCACCTATTGCTAACCGTAACCGTCAAGAAATTGAGGGTTTAATTGGCTTTTTTGTCAATACTTTGGTATTGCGAACTCAACTCAAGGATAATCTGAGTTTTAGTGATTTGTTAAAACAAGTCCGGGAAGTAACATTAGGAGCATACACCCATCAAGATTTACCCTTTGAATTATTAGTCGAAGAATTACAACCGGAAAGAAATCTGATTCATACACCACTATTTCAGGTGATGTTTGCCCTACAAAATGCGCCGGGGGATGGCTTAAAGTTATCAGGTTTAAATTTAGAATATTTGCCTATAGAAAATAATACGGCTCGATTTGATTTGAGTTTATCTTTTATAGAGAATGGTGAAAGTTTAGTTGGAGAATTGGAGTATAACAGCGATTTATTTGCTGTTGATAATATTAACTGGATTGTGGGACATTTAGAAACTTTGTTAGCAGATATCGTTAAATATCCAGATAAGTCTATATCAGAATTATCTATACTGACACCAGCGGAACAGCAGCAAATTTTAAGGGAGTGGAATTATACAGAAGCTAATTATCCTCATGTCTGCGTTCATGATTTGTTTACCACTCAGGTAGCCAAGACACCAAATGCTGTGGCTGTGGTAGCTGGATCTCAACAGTTAACTTATGCAGAATTAGATAAAAAATCGAATCAACTGGCACGATATTTAACCAGCTTGGGTGTAGGTAAGGAAGTGTTAGTGGGTATTTGTAGCGATCGCTCCCTCTCCATGATCATCGCCATCATTGCAACTATCAAAGCAGGTGGCGCATACATCCCACTAGATCCTACATTTCCTCAAGAGCGTTTAGGATTCATGTTAGCAGACTCACAAATTTCAATTTTACTAACCCAGCAACATTTATTACCCCATATCCCCGCCCATAACGCCCAAGTTATCTGTTTAGATCGGGACTGGGAAACTATCGCCATTCAAGATACAAATAGCCCTAATACCAGCATTCAGCCGGATGATTTGATTTACACTATCTATACCTCTGGTTCTACAGGCCAACCTAAAGGTGTACAAATTACTCATAGAAATGTGGTAAATTTTCTGACTGCAATGCACCAGCATTTACATTTAACTCAAACAGATAGTTTACTGTCAGTCACTACCTTATCTTTTGATATTGCGGTTTTAGAAATTTTTCTACCCTTAATAACAGGAGCTAAATTAATATTAGTCAGTCGAGAAATAGCAACGGACGGTACACAGTTATTACAACAACTTAATAATTCTGCTGCAACCATTATGCAAGCTACCCCTGCAACTTGGCGAATGTTATTAGATGCCGGTTGGGAAGGAAATTCACAATTAAAAATCCTTTGTGGAGGCGAAGCCTTACCTCAAAATTTAGCTGATCAATTATTATCAAAATGTTATCAACTTTGGAATTTATACGGTCCAACAGAAACAACTATTTGGTCAACAATTCAGCAAATTCATGATAGTCAAAAAACCGTTTCTATCGGTCGTCCTCTAGCTAACACCCAAATTTATATTTTAGATAAATCTCTACAACCATTACCCGTCGGCGTTCCTGGAGAACTATATATTGGTGGTGCTGGTTTAGCACGGGGTTATTTTAAGCAACCAGAATTAACTCAAGAAAAATTCATTTCTAATCCATTCATTCCCGAAACATTACTCTATAAAACTGGTGACTTAGCCCGTTATCTTGCTAATGGAGAAATTGAATATTTAGGACGCATTGACTATCAAGTGAAAATTCGTGGTTTCCGCATTGAATTAGGCGAAATTGAAGCTGTTTTAGAAAGCCATTCCGCAGTGCATCAATGTGTAGTGATAGCGCGGGAAGATGTACCAGGAAATCAGCGTTTAGTTGCTTATTTGGTGGCAGAACCTAACCCCCTAACCCCCTTCCCTAGTAGAGAAGGGGGAACATTAAAGCCTCTCTCCTCGCAGGAGAGAGGTTTGGAGAGAGGTTTAAGTGAACTACGCCAATATTTACAGCAAAAATTACCTGAGTACATGATACCCAGTGCTTTTGTTTTCTTAGAGTCTTTACCTTTAACCCCTAATGGTAAAGTAAACCGTCGCGCGTTACCTGCACCAGAAAATACTCAATTGGAAACAGATAATTTTGTGCTTCCTCGTTATCCAGTCGAAGAAGTTTTAGCTGCAATTTGGACTCAAGTTTTAGGTATTTCTCAAGTTGGTATTTATGACAATTTCTTTGAACTCGGTGGACATTCTTTATTAGCAACTCAAGTTATTTCTCGGATTCGGAAAATCTTGTCAGTAGATATATCATTGCAACATTTATTTACATTTCCCACTATTGCCGAACTAGCTAAGGAAATTCAACAAATAAATAGTGAAAGTATTTCGACAATTACACCTGTTTCTCGTGATGGAAATCTACCTTTATCTTTTGCTCAAACTAGGTTATGGTTATTAGAACAACTTAACCCAAATAGCGGTATTTATAATATGCCCGCCGCCGTTCAATTTGTGGGTGAATTGAATATACAGGCATTAAAGAAAAGTATCAATGAAATTATTCGCCGTCATGAAGTTTTACGCACTAGCTTTGTTTTAGTTGATGGGCAACCTTTACAGATACTTGTTGATGATGTACAGTTAAAAATATCTGTAATTAATTTACAGAAATTGACAAAAAATGCCCAAAAAGAAGCAATTGAATGTTATAGTGAAGAGGAGTTTCAACTACGATTTGATTTACAACAAGCACCATTATTAAGATGTAAACTATTACAACTAGACAAACAAAAATACATCTTATTATTTACCATCCATCATATTGTTTTTGATGGTTGGTCAACGGGTATAATAATTAAAGAATTGGCAGCACTCTATTCTGCTTTTAGTCAAAATCAAACTTCACCTTTACCAAGATTACTTATTCAATATGCAGACTTTGCAGTTTGGCAACGTCAACATTTACAAGGTGAAAGACGAGAAACTTTACTCTCCTATTGGCAGCAGCAATTAGCTAATTTACCTGTTTTACAACTGCCTACAACTCGTCCCCGTGCAGAAGTAAAAACTAACCGGGGTGCTAGTCATAGTTTTGTGATACCTGCCACAATATCACAACAATTACAACAGTTATCACGGCAAGAAAGTGTTACTTTATTTATGACACTGCTGGCGAGTTTTAAAATCTTATTACAACGTTACAGCAACCACGATGATATTGTTGTTGGTACAGATATTGCTAACAGAAATCAGGCGGAAATTGAATCATTAATTGGCTTTTTTATTAACTTATTAGTTCTCCGCACTGACTTAACAGGAAATCCCACTTTTCTGGAATTATTACAACGAGTTCGCACCCAAACATTAGCAGCTTACGCTCATCAAGATTTACCATTTGACGAATTAGTGAGAGAATTACAACCTGAACGTCAGGTAAGTAATACAGTACCATTTTTCCAAGTGTTATTTGTCCTGCAAAATACACCCAACTCAGCCTTAGAATTACCAGAACTCACCTTAAAATTATTGGAAGTAGAAAGCAAAGTAGCCAGATTCGATTTAGCCCTATTCCTCACAGAAACCGAGCAAGGTATAAAAGGTAAATGGCAATATAACGCCGATTTATTTACTTCAGATACTATCACTAACTTAACTAATCATTGGCAAACATTAATTAACAATATTGTTAACCAACCTCAAAACCACATCAATACATTAGAAATGCTTACAGCAACAGAAAAGGAACAACAAACTATGCAACAACAGGAGCGTAAAGCAGCTAAAAGACAAAAATTCATGAGCATTGCTCCCCAGGCTGTTAATCTATCAGTAGAGCAATTAATTAAAACAGATTATCTGCAAGCAGGGCAAAAATTCCCCCTCGTAATTCAGCCCCATAGTGCAGAAATTGATATCATATCTTGGACAGAAAATAACCGCGCATATCTGGAAACTGAATTATTCAAACATGGAGCGATTTTATTTAGAGGTTTTGATGTAAAATCAGTTTCAGAGTTTGAAAATTTCGCTCAAACAATTTCTCCTAATTTATTTGCTGAATATGGCGACTTACCCCGCACAGATGAAGGTGGTAAAGTTTATGGTTCTACTCCTTACCCAGCAGATAAAGCGATACTTTTTCACAATGAAAGTTCTCATTTACATTCCTTCCCCTTAAAGATTTGGTTTTACTGTGTTCAACCAGCAGAAAAAGGTGGAGAAACCCCAATTGTTGACTGTAGAAAAGCATATCAATTGCTTAGTCCACAATTACGAGAGAAGTTAGCAACTAAACAGTTAATGTACGTGAGGAATTATGCTGAAGGCTTAGATGTAAGTTGGCAGAACTTCTTTCAAACCACAGATAAAAAAGAGGTAGAAAATTATTGTCGTCAAGCAAAAATTGAATTTGAATGGTATAATGATAATAATTTAGTTACTCGCCAAATTCGTTCAGCTTTAGCAGTACATCCCAAAACTGGCGAACCTGTATTTTTTAACCAAATTCAATTACACCATATCTCCTATTTAGATACAGATGTTAGAGAATCGCTGCTATCTATCTTTGGAGAGTCAAAATTACCCCGTAACGTTTACTTTGGTGACGGTACACCAATTACAGAAGCAGAAATTGCCGAAATTAATGCAGTCTATCAGCAATCGCAAACTAGCTTCCCTTGGCAAAAAGGCGACATTATCATGCTAGATAATATGCTGGCCGCTCACGCTAGAAACCCCTATTTGGGAGAGCGTAAAATCGTTGTTGCAATGGCAGAAATGATTAATAGTCAAGATATTCAAAAATAAGTATTCTTCAAAACTATGCAAACTCAAGTAATTAGTGGCTTTCAACTTGCTCCTCAACAAAAAAGACTGTGGAATTTACAACAAAAGAGTTCTGCTTTCTGCTCCCAATGTAGTATTTTAATTGACGGTAATCTCCAAGCAGAGATACTGCAAAATACTATTCAAGAAATTGTTAATCATCATGATATTTTAAGAACAAATTTCTATCACTTAGCTGGAGCTAAAAACCCAGTTATGGTATTTGGCAATCAGAGTTTATTTAATTGGGAATATTTGGATTTAAGTAATTTATGTCAAGAAAATATTGCTGAGAAAATTCAAGAATCATTTTGGCAAGCAAGACAGGAATATCAAAATAAATCTCAAGATTTACCACTGCGGTTATGTTTAATCAAATTGTTGAATAACCAGCATATTTTAATTATTTCTCTACCTGCTTTATGTGCAGATAATAGAACAATCAAAAACTTGGTTAATCAAATTAGTCAAGGTTATGAAAAATGCTTTCAAGGTAAGGAATTTACTATGAATTCTTTACAGTATGTCCAATTTTCTGAATGGCAGAATCAATTACTTACAGATGAAGATGCAGCCGAAGCACAAGCATATTGGCAACAACAAAAAATTAACTCTTTATCAGCATTAAAATTACCTCATGAACGACAAAGAAATAATGAGCAATTTGTCACTGAGCGTTATCAATTAGTTATTAGTCAGGAATTATTTACTCAAATTGATGAATTTGCCAAAAAATATGATATAACGCCTGATATTATATTACTAGCTTGCTGGCAAATATTGATTTGGCGACTCACAGGAGAATCAGAAATTGTCATTGGTACAGCAGTTAGTCGCCGTGAATATGAAGAACTTAATGATGTATTTGGCTTATTAGCAACTTGGCTACCAATTAAAACTAAATTTACCGCCAATTTAAACTTTATAGAAGTATTAGCAGCAGTAAAACAAACATTAGAAAATGCTACCGAATGGCAAGATTATTTTGTACCTGAAGCTGTAGAAACTGATGGTTTAATAGCTTTCCCTATTGGCTTTGAATTTAATAATATTTCTGTTCACAACTCTGATGATACAGAAGTTAAATTCACCTTACAGGAAATCTACAGCTTGATTGAACCTTTTAAAGTTAAATTATCTTGTTTACAAGACAATCATAGTTTAATTGCAGAATTTTATTATGATATTAATTACTTTTCTCAATTAACAATTCAAAGACTAGCAAAAAATTTTCAAACATTATTGATAAATAATTTCAATAATTTACATATACCTATCAGTGAATTAGAAATCCTCAGCCACAGTGAACGTCAACAATTGTTAGTTGAATTTAATCAAACAAAAATTGAGTATGATCGTGAAAAATGTATTCATGAATTATTTGCAGAGCAGGTAGAAAAAACACCAAATCAAGTTGCTGTAGTGTTTGAAAATGAAGAAATCACATATAAAGAATTAAACTGTAAAGCTAATCAACTAGCACACTATCTGAAAAAGCAAGGGGTACAGCCAGATTTTGTAGTTGGTTTGTGCGTAGAGCGTTCTTTAGAAATGATTGTTGGTTTATTAGGTATTCTCAAAGCAGGTGGAGCTTATGTACCACTTGAATCTAATTTACCAACAGAAGCTCTCAACTTACGATTACAAGAGGCAAAAACATCATTAGTAATTACTCAGCAATCATTAATTAATCGTTTTGAAAAAGAAAAAGTAATTGCTATTGATGCAGATTGGGAAAATATTGCAGTCGAAAGTAATGAAAATCTTCATACGGAAGTAAAACCGGAAAATCTTGTTTATGTTATCTTTACTTCCGGTTCTACAGGTAAACCAAAAGGAGTGGCTACAGAACACCGACAATTGTTCAATTATATCCATGCGATAGCTCATCAACTCAACTTACCAACAACTGCAAACTATGCCACCGTTTCTAGTTTAAGTGCAGACTTGGGAAATACAATGATTTTCCCTTCTCTTTGCAGAGGAGGCTGTTTACATATCATTTCCTCAGCACGGATAGGAAATGCGGTAAAGTTGGCTGAATATTGTCGTCAACACCCCATTGATTGTTTAAAAATTGTCCCTTCTCACCTCACCGCACTCCTGGCTGCAACTCCATCAGCAGTATCTATTCTCCCCCGTCAATACTTAATTTTGGGTGGTGAAACAGCTAGTTGGAAATTAATTTCTCAAATTCAACAGCAAGCACCAAACTGTCAAATATTTAATCATTATGGACCAACAGAAACTACTATTGGCGTTTTAACTTATACAGTAAAAAATCAAGATGATGAATTAACTTCCGAGACAGTTCCTTTAGGTCGTCCACTTGCTAATACTCAAGTTTATATCTTAGATGAAGAGTTAAAACCAGTACCTTTAGGAGTAATAGGAGAACTTTATATTAGTGGTGCAGGACTAACTCGTGGTTATTTAAATCAACCAGAATTAACAGCACAACGCTTTATTTCCCATTCTTTACTCGGTCAAGAATTAAGTTTATATAAAACAGGCGATCGCGTCCGTTATTTAGAAAGTGGTAATATAGAATTTCTGGGTAGGGTTGATAACCAAGTTAAAATTCGCGGATTTCGCATTGAATTAGCAGAAATAGAACTAACTCTGGCTCAACATCCAACTATACAACAAGCTGTAGTTACAGTTCAACAATCAGAAAATAATCAACGCTTAATATCTTATCTTGTTCCCCAACCAAAAGCAGTAATAAATATTAATGAATTGCGGAGTTTTCTTAAACAAAAACTACCAGATTATATGCTGCCATCAGCCTTTGGTATCCTGAAAAAATTACCCTTAACAGTTAACGGTAAAATAGACCGTCAAGCATTACCAAATATTGAAAGTTTGTTTTCAGAATTAGCAGTAAAATATGAACCACCAAAAACAGAAATAGAACAAGCGATCGCTCAACTTTGGCAACAACTTCTGCAAATAGAAAAAGTAGGAATTAATGATAACTTCTTCGACATTGGTGGACATTCATTACTGCTAGTTCAAGTTCATGCCAAACTCCGAGATATGTTTCCTGTTGATATTGCCATTACCCATTTATTTGCATATCCAACTATTAGTTCTCTATCTGAATATTTAACACAAGCTCAACCAGAAACAGCGACATTAGTAGAAACTCAACGAAGGGCAGCAAATCGCAAGAATGCTCACTCAAAAAGAAGAAATTAAACATAACTTAAATAATCAAAAACTTTAAATCAAGCCATGAACAACATAGAAAACAAAACCCAAATTTGTGAAACTGATATCGCCATTATTGGGATGGCTGGGAGATTTCCCAAAGCTAATAATCTTGATGCTTATTGGCAGAATCTCCGCGAGGGAGTAGAGGCTTTAACTGAATTTACTGATACAGATTTGCAAGCCCAGGGTGTAGATGCACAACTACTAAATAATCCTCATTATGTGAAAGCAGGATTCGTATTAGAAGATGTTGAATCATTTGCTGCTTCTTTCTTTGATTACTCTCCCAGAGAAGCAGAAATTATGGACCCACAGCAACGAATTTTTTTAGAAGTTGCTTGGGAAGCTTTAGAAAATGCTGGCTACAACACTGAAACTGATCAAGAACAAATTAGTATTTATGCTAGTTCTAGTATTAACACTTACTTTTTATTCAATCTTTTACCCAATTCCGAATTAATTAAATTAGTCGGCTTTGACCAAATTAGACATAATAACCGGGCTGATAACTTAGCCACAAGAGTAGCTTATAAATTAAACTTTAAAGGGTCAGCGATTAATGTTCAAACAGGCTGTTCTAGTTCCTTAGTGGGAATTCATTTAGCCTGTCAAAGCTTACTAAATCATGAATGTGATATTGCTTTAGCTGGCGGAGTTTCCATATCTGCAAATCAAACAACAGGTTATCTTTACCAAGAAGGAGGAATTTTATCACCTGATGGTCATTGTCGCGCCTTTGATGCACAAGCTAAAGGTACTCTTAATGGTAATGGTGTTGGTGTTGTAGTTTTCAAGCGTTTGCAAGATGCTATGAGAGATGGGGATTTTATTCATGCTATCATCAAAGGCACGGCTGTTAATAATGATGGTTCTCTCAAAGTCGGTTATACAGCACCTAGTATTGATGGACAAGCCAAAGTCATCACCGAAGCATTAGCAGTATCAGGAGTCAATCCCGAAACAATTAGCTATATAGAAACCCACGGAACGGGAACAGTTTTAGGCGACCCTATCGAAATTGCGGCTTTAAAAAAATCCTTCGACCTTTATACTCAAAAACAAAATTTTTGTGCCTTATCTTCAGTCAAAACTAACATTGGACATTTAGATGCTGCTGCTGGTATTGCTGGTTTCATCAAAACTGTTTTAGCATTGAAAAACAAGCAAATTCCACCGAGTTTAAATTTTGCCTCACCTAATCCCCAAATTGACTTTGCTAACAGTCCTTTTTATGTCAATAACCAACTGAAAGAATGGCATTCACCAAACCACCCACGCCGCGCTGGAGTCAGTTCTTTTGGTATTGGTGGGACAAATGCCCATATTATTCTCGAAGAAGCACCAAATATTATAAATTCTGGTATAACTTCTGAAATATCGCGCCAATGGCAACTTTTACCACTCTCAGCTAAGACAAATTCTGCCCTGGAAACTGCAACGCAAAATTTAGCTAATTACTTCAGACAAAATCCTGATGTTAATCTAGCTGATGTTGCATATACCTTAAGTGTAGGTCGTCAAAGTTTTGAACATCGCCGTATAGCAATATGTGAAAATATTGAGGATGCAATTCAAGTTTTAGAAACTCAAAACACCCCATTTTCTCAAGCCGAACATCCTGCAATTATATTTATGTTTCCTGGTCAGGGTTCTCAGTATGTAAATATGGGTCGGGAACTGTACGAAACAGAAGCCATTTTTAGAGAACAAGTTGATAATTGCTGCGAACTACTCAAACCCCATTTAGGATTAGATTTACGCCAAATACTCTATCCCACCGTAACAACTTCAGAAGCAACACAGCAATTAACCCAAACTGCTATTACCCAACCTGCGCTATTTGTCATTGAATATGCACTAGCTAAATTATGGATCACCTGGGGAGTCAACCCACAAGCAATGATTGGTCACAGTATTGGGGAATATGTGGCTGCTTGTCTGGGTGATGTTTTCACCCTCGAAGATGCTTTAGCACTGGTGGCTATGCGGGGAAAATTGATGCAGCAACTACCATCAGGCGCAATGTTAGCTGTTTTCTTGTCAGCAGCAGAAATTAAACCTTTACTGAATGAAAATTTATCTTTAGCTGCCAATAATGCCCCCAATTTATGCGTGGTTTCGGGAACTCATGCAGCCATAGAAGCATTACATCAACAACTTGCAGCTAAAGGTGTGGAGTGCCGTAATTTGCACACTTCCCACGCGTTTCATTCCCAAATGATGAATCCTATCATTGATGAATTTCAAGAGTATTTAAGCAAAATTAACTTACAATCTCCCCAAATTCCCTTTATTTCAAATGTTACAGGTACTTGGATTACAACCGCCCAAGCAACTGATTCTTACTACTGGGGACAGCATTTGCGGCAAACAGTGCGTTTTGCTGAGGGTATGACTGAATTAGGGAACAAATCAGCACAAATTTTCTTAGAAGTTGGTCCAGGAAAGGTATTAAGTAACTTAGTTAAACAACTAGAAGCATCACCAACTATATTATCTTCTCTACGCCATCCTCAAGAACAACAATCAGATGTAGCATTTTTATTCAACACCCTTGGTAAACTTTGGCAAGCTGGAATTGAGATTAACTGGTCAGAATTTTATAATTCCCAGCGTCGTTATCGCGTTCCTTTACCCACATATCCTTTTGAACGACAAAGATTTTGGATAGAACCACAAACAAAAGTAGACCTGATTTCTCAAGATATCAATGATTGGTTTTACGTTCCTGTTTGGAAACAAACAATACCTCTAAAAACATCTGTTAATAAACAGATGATACCGGAAAAACGATGTTGTTTAGTATTTATTGATGGTTTAGGAATAGGTACAAAACTTGTCCAAGAATTACAACAACAAAGACAAGATGTAATTATTGTACAAGCAGGAGACAAATTTACTAAGTTCAGAGATGGTGTTTATAGTATTTATCCTCAAGCTAAGGCTGATTATGATGCTTTAATCAAAGACCTTTGTTTGATTAATAAAACCCCAGAAATCATATTTCATTGCTGGGGAATAACTCCAAATAATCAATCTTTATCAGAAATTGATTTTGGTTTTTGGAGTTTACTTTTTCTTGCTCAAGCATTAGGACAGCAGCCTGTTAATGATCAAGTGCAAATTATAGTTATTACTAATAATCTGCATAATGTGACTGGAGAAGAAAATTTATCTCCTGAAAAAACAACTGTGTTGGGTGCGTGTAAGGTAATTGGTCAGGAGTTTACTAATATTACCTGCCGGAACATTGATATTATAATTCCTCAACCTGAAATTAAAAAACAACAACTAATAGAGAAAATTTTAGCTGAATTAATATCTGATTTCCAGGAATTAATTATTGCTTATCGGGGACAACATCGCTGGATACAAACTTTTGAAAAAACTCAGTTAGAAACAGCCAGTTTAGAGAATTCGCCACTACGGCAAGGGGGAGTATATGTTATTACTGGAGGTCTGGGAGGTATTGGTTTAACACTAGCAGAATATTTAGCTCAAACAGTAAAAGCAAAGTTAGTTTTAATCGGGCGTTCTCAATTTCCCAAGCGTAATGAATGGGAAGAATGGCTAATAAACAATGATCCCCAAAATCCTGTTAGTCAAAACATCAAAAAGTTACAAAATTTAGAAAATATTGGTGCTGAAGTTCTAGTTTTAACTGCTGATGTCACCAGCCTAGAACAAATGCAATCTGTCAAAAACCAAGTATTAGCAAAATTTGGTGAAATTAACGGTGTAATTCACACCGCAGGTGTTCCTGGTGGTGGTATTATTCAACTCAAAACACCGGAAACAGCCCAAAATGTACTAGCACCAAAAGTCCAAGGAACTTTAGTAATTGATACTGTTTTCTGTGATGAAAAGTTAGATTTATTTGTTCTTTGCTCATCCTTAACATCAATTCTTGGTGGTTTGGGACAAGTAGATTATTGTGCTGCTAATGCTTTCTTAGATGGATTTGCCCAAAGCAAATATTTTCAACAAAAACCCCTGACTATCACTATAAATTGGTGTGGTTGGCAAGAAGTAGGAATGTTAGTAAATACAGCTATTCCCGAGGAACTAAAAAACCGCCGCGCACAGCATCTAAATAAAGCTATATCACCCCAAAATGGGATAGAAGCTTTTAGCAGAATTTTGCATAGTCGCTTATCTCAAGTAGTAGTAAGTAAACAAAATATTGAGGAACAAATTCAAAGAAGTTATGCTAATGTAAATTTGGCAACAGAGTTAAATAATCTAGAACAACAAGTCAGCCAAATAAAGTTTTCTCAACAACTCCATCCCCGTCCTCATCTCAGTAATCCTTATGTTGCTCCCCGCAGCCTTATAGAACAAAGTATTACGGAATTATGGCAACAGACTTTGGGTTTAGAGCAGGTGGGTATATATGATAATTTCTTTGAATTAGGTGGACATTCTCTATTAGCGACTCAGGTAATTTCTCAAGTGCGAAAAACTTTTTTAATAGAAATTCCTCTCAGTAGTTTATTTTCTGAAGGTTCTACAATTGCCAACCTAGCTGAGATAGTAGAACACCTAATTTTAGAAAAAATTGCAGATTTATCGGAAGAAGAAGCACAACGTCTTTTAGGTGTTTAATATCTAAGAGGATGTTTTAAAAGTCTAACTTGGGCGATTAGAAATCACGCCTACGCAGGTTTGAAACCCTTAATTTTTCATTAGTCCACGCAGGTGGACTTAGCTTGTGTAGTAGTGAATTGTATTCGCCGAAAATTTTTAAGACCAAACCTAAATTTTAGATATCAATAAAATCTTTTAAATAGCTGAGAGTGGCAATATGTCTGAATCTGATTTACTATTACAAAAAAAAGCTAATTTATCAACAGCTAAAAAAGCTTTATTAGCAAAGTTGATGCAAGGTAAATTGCAGAATAATACTATACCTTGTCGTCAACACTCAGATTCAATTCCTTTATCTTTTGCCCAAGAAAGATTATGGTTTTTAGAACAGTTAGATCCAAATCAGCCTCTATATAATGAGCCAACAGCTTTACACCTACGGGGTATTCTTGAGATAGCTACATTACAAAAAAGTCTGAATGAAATAGTCCGCCGACATGAATCTCTGAGAACTATATTTACTACAGTTGAAGGAAAACCAATCCCAACTATTTTTCCTCACTTTAACTTAAATTTACCTATAGTTAGCATTGAGTTACTAACACCTTCAGAACAAAAAATTGAAGTTAAACGCCTAGCTATTGAGGAAGCTTTACAACCATTTGATTTAGGTAAAGATCCACTCATCCGAGTTAAACTACTGCAATTAGGCGAAACAGAGTATGTATTACTGCTAACCATGCACCATATTATCTGCGATCGCTGGTCATTTGCAATTCTGCTGCAAGAACTCACCACTCTTTATCAAGCCTTCTCTAAAGGTCAAATTTCACCTTTCAAAGAACTACCAATCCAATATGCAGACTATGCTATTTGGCAAAAAAACTACCTCACAGGAGAAGTTTTAGAAAAGCAGATATCCTATTGGGAAAAACAACTAGCAGATGCACCTGCTGTCCTAGAACTACCTACGGACTATCCTCGACCACCCGTAATGAGTAATCGGGGTTCTCAACTATCTTTTAGTTTATCACCAGAATTAACCCAGGCTCTTAAAACACTTTCACAACAGGAAGAAGCTACTTTATTTATTACTTTACTTACTGCTTTTAAAGTTTTACTTTATCGTTATACCCAACAAACAGATATTTTAGTTGGCACAACTATAGCAGGTCGTAACCGAGAAGAATTAGAAACGCTAATTGGTTTTTTTGTTAATACTTTAGTTTTACGCACTGATCTGAGTAATAAACCGAGTTTTCGTCAACTATTGCGACAGGTTCGACAAGTAGCTTTAGAAGCTTATGCCCATCAAGATTTACCTTTTGAGAAAATAGTCGAAAAACTTCAACCAGAACGTAATTTTAGCCATACACCTTTGTTTCAGGTGATGTTTCAATTGCAGAACACACCAAATAAAACATTAGAAATACCGGGTTTAACTTGGGAAAGTTTAGAGTTCCACAATCATACAGTTAAGTTTGACTTGTGTTTATCAATGGTAGAAACTGAACAAGGGCTAATAGGCAACTTGCAGTACAATACTGATTTATTTGATGTTGCCACTATCCACAGAATGCAGGGTCATTTTCAAACTTTACTGGAGAGCATTATTAATAATCCAGAACAAATAATTGAGGAATTACCTCTATTAACTAAAACCGAGCAAAAGCAATTTCTAGAATGGAATCATACCCAAGTTGAATATCCTCAAGACAAATGTATTCATCAACTATTTGAAGATCAAGTAAAGAAAACACCCGATACCGTTGCGGTAGTATTTGAGAATGAATCTTTAACCTATCGAGAACTTAATGAAAGAGCCAATCAACTGGCACATTACTTGCAAAAATTGGGAGTAAGTCCAGAGATATTGGTAGGGATTTGTGTAGAGCGATCGCTCTTCATGGTTATTGGTATATTAGCAATTCTTAAAGCTGGTGGTGCTTACGTTCCTCTAGATCCAGCCTATCCCCAAGAACGTTTGGCTTTCATGGTGCAAAATGCACAAATTTATGTTTTACTTACACAAACAAAACTGTTACAAAGTCTTCCTATTTTGCCTACCAAACTCATAAATTTAGATAAAGATTGGCAGCAAATCACACAATTACCATCATCTAACCTAGCTAATACTCAAGTACAACCAGATCATCTTGCTTACATCATTTATACTTCTGGTTCTACAGGTCAATCAAAGGGGGTAATGATTCAACATTCCAGCCTTATTAATGCTTATTTTGCCTGGGAAACAATCTACCAATTGCGTACAAATGTCACATCTCATCTGCAAATGGCCAGCTTTTCTTTTGATGTTTTTTCTGGAGATTTGATTCGGGCTTTATGTTCTGGTGGCAAACTGGTTTTATGTCCAAGAGATTTATTGCTATCATCTGAACATTTATATGAACTAATGCAAAAACAAAAAGTAGATTGTGCAGAGTTTGTACCAGCAGTCTTAAGAAATTTAATCCAGTATCTTGAGAATAGCCAACAGCGTCTCGATTTCATGCGATTACTAATTTGTGGTTCTGATAGCTGGAGTGGTGCAGAATATCGCAACTTTTTACAATTCTTTAGTTCTCAAACTCGGTTAATCAACTCCTATGGTTTGACAGAAACTACTATTGATAGTTCTTATTTTGAAACAACAGCCAAAGATTTAAGCGTTGAACAATTAGTACCTATAGGTCGCCCATTTCCTAATACTCAATTCTACATTTTAGATAAACATTTACAACCAGTACCTATCGGGATTCCTGGAGAACTTTATATTGGTGGTTTTAATCTGGCTAGAGGCTATATGCACCGTCCTGATTTAACTGCCGAAAAATTTATTTCTAACCCATTTAGTCATAATTCTGTCCAGCGTTTATACAAAACTGGTGATTTAGTTCGCTACTTGCCAGATGGTAATATCGAATTTCTACAACGCATTGACAACCAAGTTAAAATTAGAGGTTTCCGCATCGAGATTGGTGAAATTGAAGCAACAATTAATCAATACAAAGAAATCAGAGAAGTTGTAGTTATAGTTAGAGAAGATATCCCAGATAACAAACGTCTAGTCGCTTATGTCGTTCCCCATGCTACAGAAATCTCTGTCTTAGAATTACGTAACTTTTTAAAATCTAAATTACCAAATTACATGATACCTTCTGCCTTTGTAGTGTTAGAAAAAATTCCTCTCACACCCAATGGCAAAATCAACCGTCGTGGCTTACCTGCACCTGAAAGAATACAGCAGTCAGAAGCAAATACTTCTCTAACTTTGACTCCAGTTCAAGAAATGCTCGCTGGTATTTGGGCTGATATTTTAGATATCAAACAAGTAGGGATTTATGACAATTTCTTTGAATTAGGTGGTCATTCTCTGTTAGCAACTCGTGTTATTTCCCAAATTCGCAAAGCTTTCCAAATAGAATTGCCTCTGCGTTGTTTATTTGCATCACCAACAGTATCAGAATTAGCTAAAGAAATAGAAAAAGCTACAAAAGCAGAGTTAAAACTGAACTTACCAACGATTAAACCTGCTTCTAGATCAGAAAAGATACCTCTGTCTTTTTCTCAACAAAGATTGTGGTATCTAGACCAATTACAGCCTAATAGCAATGCTTTCAACATCTTTGATGCTGTGCGTATTGTTGGTTTACTAAATATCTCAGTCTTAGAACAAAGTCTTAATGAAATTGTTCGCCGGCATGAAATTCTTCGTACTAACTTTACTGTAGTTCAGGGAGAACCAATTCAAGTTATTACTCCATCTCTAACTTTAAAAATCAATATCCTAGACCTCAGCGAATTACCAGATACTCAACGGGAGCATACAGCCAATAAATTAGCTGAACAAGAAGCTGCAAAGCCTTTTTATTTAGATAAAGAATCATTGCTAAGAGTTACTCTTGTCCGTTTAAATGAAGCAGATTATATACTGCTTTTGACTATGCACCACATTATCTCTGATGGTTGGTCTACAGGAGTTTTAATTAAAGAATTAGTAGGATTATATGAAGCCTTCTCTCTAGGTAAATCTTCTCCATTTCCAGAGTTATCAATTCAATATGCAGACTTTGCAATTTGGCAAAATCACTGTTTCAAAGAAGAGTTATTAGAAAATCAATTAAGTTATTGGAAACAGCAACTAAAAAACGTACCAATCCTCAAATTACCCACAGATTATCCTCGACCTGATATTGCTATGTATCGGGGTGCAAAACAAACTTTAACGCTCAATCTAACATTAATTGAAGCTATTAAAAGCCTGAGCTTGCGAGAAAAAACTACTATTTTTATGACCCTATTAGCAGCTTTTAAAGCTGTACTGCACTACTACAGTGGTCAAGAAGATATTGTAGTTGGTACTGATGTTGCCAATAGAAATGTATCGGAAACTGAAGGGTTAATTGGATTTTTTGTAAATCAATTAGTCTTACGCACTTCTGTTAGCGGTAACCCAACATTTTCAGAATTCTTACAAAGAGTAAGAGAAGTTACTTTAGGTGCATATTCCCATCAAGATTTACCTTTCGATGTTTTAGTAAATACTCTCAATCCAGAACGTAATCTAAATCTGTCACCCTTATTCCAAGCCAAATTCATTTTCGATAATACACAAACACCAACATTAGAATTTCCTGGTTTAACAATCAGTTCGATCCAAATGGCTAAAATCTCAACTCAGCTTGATTTAATTTTGAGGTTAACAGAAACATCACAAGGTATTATTGCTAATTTAGAATACAACACAGATATATTTACCTCTGTAACTATTACTCAAATGCTTGCATTTTGGGAAATATTTCTAAATCAAGTTGTAAATAATTCTACTGCTAGATTACAAGAATTAGTTGATGCGATCGCAACAGTAGACAAAGAACAAAAAAATCTTGTCAAAATCAAACATAAACAAGATACTCAACAAAAAATTCAAACCATCAAGCGGAAAGCAATTAATCATACATCCTAGATAAGAATATGAAGAAATTAGAAATCACCAATCTACAAAGAAAAACTGTCAACTTAGAAACACAAGCATTAATTACAACGGAAACTTTTAATCATAGTGAAAGTCTACCTTTAGTAATTAAACCCACAATTGATCAGATTTATTTACCACATTGGTTAATTGTCAATCAGGATTTTATTCATAAACAACTACTCAAATATGGTGCTATCCTTTTTCGTGGCTTTAATATTGATACACCAGCTATATTTGAAAAATTTGGTTTAGCTATTTGTCAAGAACTTTTCCAGGAAAATGGCGAACATCCCCGCGAAACAGTCAGCGGAAAAGTTTACACTCCAGTATTTTATCCCGCCGATAGAAAACTGTTATGGCATAATGAAAACTCTTTTAATCATCAATTCCCCTTAAAAATTATGTTTGGTTGTCGTCAACCAGCACAGCAGGGAGGGGAAACACCAATTGTTGATAGCCGCAAAGTTTTTCAATTAATAGATTCCAAAATCCGTGATATATTTATTGAGAAACAAGTGATGTATGTTCGCAATTATGGGGATGGATTAGGGTTAGATTGGCAAACAGTATTTCAAACCCAAAATCAAGCAGAAGTTGAAAAAAGATTCTCCAAAAATGCAATCAAATTTGCATGGAAATCAAAAAATCGGCTGAGAACTCTTTCTATTCGTCCGGCTGTAATTAAACATCCTCAAACCGGAGAATTATCTTGGTTTAATCAAGCTCAACATTGGCATCCTGCTTGTTTAGATTCGATAACTAGAGAAACACTATTTGCATCTTTTAAACCAGAAGATTTACCAAGAAACTGTTACTACGGTGATGGTACTCCCATTGAAGATTCAATCATGGAAGAAATTTGTGGTGTTTATCAACAATTAGAAGTAACTTTTCCTTGGGAAAAAGGAGATGTTTTACTACTAGATAATATTTTAGCAGCCCATGCTAGAAACTCCTTTGTGGGTGAAAGAAAATTATTAGTAGCAATGGGCGAAATGACAAATTATACACAAATTGGATATTAAGGATATTTAAAAAAGGATAGCGAAAAATGCTCAGTCAAATTCAAGGATTTCAACTTTCACCACAGCAACAACATTTGTGGAAATTACAACAAGATAGTTCTGTTTATCGGGCTTTAGGTGCAGTTCTCATTGAGGGGAATTTACAAATTGATGTCTTTAAACAAGCCCTGCAAAAAGTTGTAGATAGAAATGAAATACTCCGTACTCGCTTTTATCGTCCCCAAGGAATTAAAATTCCTAGTCAGGTGATAGATAGTAATAATTCTTTCTTATTTACCGAGTATGAATTTCTAACAAATCACAATTTAGAGCAAGTAATAGACGAGTTATTACTTGAAGCAAAAAATCAGCCTTGGGACTTAGAATCAGGCTACTTATTTTCTACAAAATTAGTCAAAACTGACAATAATCAATATATTTTATTTCTGAGTTTACCGTCTTTATGTGCCGATACAAAGACTTTAAATAATTTAGTTGCAGAAATTAGTAATTGCTATACTGCCGTTTTACAAGGTGATAATCTTTTAGATGAACCTTTACAATATGCTGATATTGCAGCATGGCTAAATGAATTATTAGCAGCAGAAGAAACAAATTCAGGAAGAAAGTATTGGCAAAAAATAGATATTTCCACAAGTAGAAATTGCCAAATTATTCATGAAAAGCAACCAGATGAAACAGCGAAATTTCAACCGCAATTGATCAACTTACAAATTGATCAACAATTAACTGGACAAATAAAACAAATTGCTAATACTTATCAAACTACAACTTCTGTATTTCTATTAACTTGTTGGTTAATTCTCCTGCGGCGTTTAACTGGGAATTGTGACTTAATTATTGGTACTTCCTTTGATGGTCGCAATTATGATGAATTAAAATCTAGCTTAGGTTTGTTTGCTAAATATTTACCTCTAAATTGCCAACTAGAAGACGAAAAATGCTTTTGTGATATATTGAATTTAGTTAAAGAAATTACTAGCAAAATGTCAGATTACCAGGAAACTTTTACTTGGAAAACTGCTGGAAATAACCAGAGTCAAGAAATTGAAAAACCATTCTTCCCCTTCTGTTTTGAGTTTATAGAAACACCAGAAAAGCATATATCTGGGGAAATATCACTGTCACTTTATCAGCATCGTGTTGATTTAGAACCCTTTGAGGTTAAACTTGCTGGTGTTTGTGGATTTAATGAACAGCTAAAAGTTGAATTTCACTATGATAGCAACTTATTCACAAAAGCTAATATAGAAAATATTGCTGATCAATTTGCAACTTTGTTAGCAAGTTCCGTTGAAAATCCTCAACTAAACATTTTCCGTCTCAATCTTCTTTCAGAATTACAAAAACAGCAACTTGTAATTAATTTCAACTATACCAAAACACCAGAATTACCATATAATTGTATTCATGATTGGTTTGCAGTTCAATGTCAGCAGACACCAGATAATATTGCAGTTGTTTATGAAAATCAAAAACTCACATATCAAGAATTAAATAACAGTGCTAACCAACTAGCGCATTATTTACAAAGTTTAGGAGTAGGAACAGAAACCCTGATCGGAATATGTATAGAACGTTCTCCTTTAATGGTGATTGCTGTTTTAGGAATTCTCAAGGCTGGTGCAGCTTATGTACCCATTGACCCCAATTATCCCCCAGAAAGAAAAGCGTTTATTTTAGCAGATACACAAATGCCATTATTGCTAACTCAAGCCAGTTTAGCAGCAGATTTACAGACAAATAATATTAGAACTATTTGTTTAGATAATGATTGGTATATCATCAACAAACAACTGCAAAACAACCCAATTCATAACACTAATAGTCAGAATGTCGCTTATGTAATTTATACTTCTGGTTCTACTGGTAAACCCAAGGGAACATTAATTTCTCATTCGGGTTTAGTTAATTATTTGCATTGGTGTACAAAGGCATATAAAGTTGATCAAGGTTCGGGAACTTTGGTACATTCTTCTTTAGGATTTGACTTAACTATTACCAGTTTATTTTCTCCTTTGGTGGTAGGTAGTCAAGTAGAACTATTACCAGAAAATCAAAGCATAGAAAATCTTGCTCAAACTCTCATTCAAAGAAATAATTTAAGCTTAGTCAAAATCACTCCTGCTCATTTAGAATTACTCAGTCAACAACTATCACCAGAGGAAGTATCAGATCGGACTAATGCTTTTATTATTGGTGGAGAAAATCTAACCACACAACATATTAATTTTTGGCGAAAGTTTGCCCCAAAAACAATTTTAATCAATGAATATGGACCGACAGAAACCGTTGTGGGTTGCTGCATTTATCAAGTATCACAACAAGATAATTATTTAGGTTCTATTCCTATTGGTTATCCCATAGCTAATACCGAACTTTATGTTTTAGACCAATATTTACAACCAGTACCAAAAGGGGTAATAGGTGAATTATATATTGGTGGTGCAGGACTAGCGCGGGGTTATCTCAACCAACCAGAATTAACAGCCCAAAAGTTTATTCCCCATCCTTTTAGTAATGAACTAGGAGCGCGTTTATATAAAACTGGTGATCAAGTGCGCTTCCGAATTGATGGAAATTTAGAATTTTTGGGACGCTTGGATGATCAAGTTAAATTAAGAGGTTTTCGTATCGAATTAGGAGAAATAGAATCTTTACTTTCCTTACATCAAACTGTTCAAGATGCAGTAGTGATGGTAAGAGAAGATGTAGCTGGAGATCAACGTCTAGTTGCTTATTTGGTTATTAGAAAAGATGCTTCTTTATCTATTCAGAGTTTGCGGAGTTTCTTGCAAGAAAAACTTCCAGATTATATGATTCCTACAGCTTTTGTACCTTTAGAAACCTTACCTTTAACAAGCAATGGCAAAGTAAATAGAAAGATACTTCCTGGACCAGATCAGCTAAATACAGAGGTGAAAGAATCTTTTATTGCTCCCCGTAATTCTCTTGAAGAACAGTTAACAAATATATGGGCAGAAGTGCTGAAAATAGAAAAAGTGGGTATATACAATAACTTTTTTAGCTTAGGTGGACATTCCCTGCTAGTGACACAGTTAATATCTAGAATGCGTGATGATATTGGTGTGGAATTAGTGATACAGGATGTTTTTAATTATCCCACTGTAGCTGATTTAGCCGTGATTATCACCCAAAAATTAGCCCAAGATATAGATGAAGACATTTTAGCGCGATCGCTTGCAGAATTAGAAGAATTATCTAACGCAGATATCCAATTAATTAACTAAGGTTAAAAATTATATGAGTAACCTACTACAAAAAATTGCAGAACTTTCTCCCGAAAAACGTCAACTACTGCTGCAAAAACTTAATCAACAAAAAGGAAAAACTGCACCTGCTAAAATTCAACCTCAAAGTCGAGATATTCAGACATTTCCTTTATCTTTTGCCCAACAAAGGCTATGGTTTTTTAGTCAATTAGAACCAGAAAGTAGTGCCTATAATATTCCTGCTGCTATCCAATTAACAGGAAATCTGAATGTATCAGCCTTAGAAAATAGCATTAATCAAATATTGCGTCGTCATCACATATTACGCACTAACTTTCAAGTTATAAACGGCGAACCAGTCCAGGTAATTCGTGCAGAAACAAACCTACAAATACCAGTAATTGACTTAGAAAATATTCCTGAAAACATAAGAGAAACAGAAGCTATCCGTTTAGCCAAACTCGAATCAGAAAGAACTTTTAATCTAGAAAAAGATTTACTTCTGCGGGTTAATTTATTACGTCTTGGTGAAACAGATAATGTAATTTTATTCACCATGCACCACATCATTTCAGATGGTTGGTCAACAGGAATACTTATCCGGGAATTAACAAGTTTTTATAAAGCGTTTGATAGTAACCAACAATGCAATTTACCTGAATTATCTATTCAATATGTAGATTTTGCAGTTTGGCAACGTCAATATTTACAAAGAGACATTTTACAAACTCAATTAAACTATTGGAAACAACAGTTAAGTGGTAATTTACCTATATTAGAATTACCTACAGATCGTCCACGTCCAGCAATTCAAACTGATAGAGGTACAAGCCAATCTTTTATCCTTTCTCCATCCTTAACAGCAGCATTAAAAAATATTTCCCAGCAGGAAGAAGTTACTTTATTTATGATATTGCTGGCAGCATTTAAAGTATTATTATATCGGTATACTCAGCAAAATGATATTCTTATTGGTACTCCCATTGCTAACCGTAATCGTTCGGAAATAGAAGGATTAATTGGTTTTTTTGTTAATACTTTAGTTCTCAAAAGTAACTTAGAAGAAAATCCTACTTTTCAACAACTTTTAAACCAAGTTAAAAAAACAACCTTAGCAGCTTATAATCATCAAGATTTACCCTTTGAACAATTAGTAGAAGAACTACAACCAGAAAGAGATTTAAGTCATAGTTCTCTATTTCAAGTCATGTTTATTCTGCAAAATGCACCCACAGAAGTTTTACATTTACCAGATTTAACCATCAAACCTTTGCAAGTAGAAAAGAAAACAGCAAACTTTGATTTAACTCTCTCAATGGTTGAAACAGAAACAGGACTAAGAGGTTCATTAGAATATAATACTGATTTATTTGATGATGACAGAATTACCCGAATGTTGGCACATTTCCAAACATTATTAGCGGGGATTGTGCTTTATCCTCAACAAAATATTTCTGAATTATCCCTATTAACAACATCAGAACAGCAGCAAATTTTCTTGACTGGAAATACTCATCAAATTTCTATTCCTAAAACGTGTATTCATCAACTATTTGAAGCACAAGTAGCTAAAAATCCTGATGCAATAGCAGTAGTTTTTGAGGAAAAACAACTAACTTATCAAGAACTTAACCAGCGTGCTAACCAACTAGCAAATTACTTACAAAAACAAGGAGTTAAACCAGAAATTTTAGTAGGAATTTGCTTAGAACGTTCCCTAGAATTAGTGGTGGGAGTGCTGGGAATTCTCAAAGCAGGTGGAGCATATCTACCAATTGATCCAGCGTATCCCCAAGAGCGGTTAACATATATGTTAACAGATGCTCAAGTATCAATTATTCTCACGCAAAAACAACTATTAGCAGTTTTACCAAATGAAAATAAACAAATTATTTGCATTGATTCTGATTGGCAAAAAATTACTAACGAATCTCTAGAAAATCCTGTGAATCAGGTAAATATAAATCATTTAGCTTATGTGATTTATACCTCTGGTTCTACAGGTAAATCCAAAGGAGTCATGATTGAACATTGCAATTTAGTAAATGCTTATTTTGCTTGGGAAGAAGCTTATAAATTAACAGCCATTACCGCACATTTACAAATGGCAAGTTTCTCCTTTGATGTTTTCTCAGGTGACTTAGTTCGCACTCTTTGTTCTGGTGCTAAATTAGTAATTTCTCCTCGTCAACTGCTACTTGAACCTGATAAACTTTATCACCTGATGCTGCGGGAAAAAGTAGACTGTGCAGAATTTGTTCCGGGAGTATTAAGAAACTTAATTCAATATTTAGAACAAACTCAAAAACGTCTTGATTTTCTAAAATTACTAATTTGTGGTTCTGATAGTTGGTATATTCAAGAATATGATAAATTCCGTCAATATTGCGGTGATAAAACTAGATTAATTAATTCTTTTGGCTTAACAGAAGCAACTATTGATAGTACCTATTTTGAAACAGATACAATTAATTTATCTCAATTATCTAAAGATCAATTAGTCCCGATAGGAAAACCTTTCAGTAATACCCAAATTTATATTTTAGACCAATATTTACAACCTTTACCTGTAGGTATTCCTGGTGAAATCTATATTGGTGGTGCTGGTTTAGCACGGGGTTATTTACATAAACCAGAATTAACAGCTAGTAAATTTATACCGAATCATTTTTGTGAAGAAATAGGAAGTTTTATTTATAAAACGGGTGATTTAGGACGCTGGCTTAAAGATGGAAATATTGAATTGATTGGTAGAACTGATAACCAAGTTAAATTAAGAGGTTTCCGGATTGAATTGGGTGAAATTGAAGCCATACTTAGTAAACACCCAATAGTAAAAGAATCTGTTGTGATAGTTAGAGAAGATAACCCTAAACGACAACAATTAGTTGCTTATATTGTGTCAGAATTGGCAGATTTTAATCATATAAATTCCACCATATTCCAGGAATTTTTAAAACAGCAGTTACCCAACTACATGATACCTTCTGCTTTTGTGATTCTGGAATCTTTTCCCCTGACACCTAACGGTAAAATTGATCGTCGTGCTTTACCTAAGCCTGAATATCAAGAACTACAAACAGCTTTCGTTGCACCTCAAACTCAGACAGAATTAACATTAGCGCAAATTTGGGCTGAAATTCTGAAAGTGGAAAAAGTGGGTATTAATGATAATTTCTTTGAACTAGGAGGAAATTCTTTATTAACAACTAAATTAATGCTCAAAATTCGGTCAACTTTGCAAATAGATTTTCCTTTGCGGCTTCTGTTTGAATCACCCACTATTGGGAGTTTGGCAGTTTATTTAGATAAAATTATCAAATCCGAATCTATTGATACATTAATTCCAGAAAATCTAATAGATTGGGATCAAGAAACTATTTTAGACCCGCAAATTTACCCAGTAAATCCTTATCAAAAATCTGCAAAAACACCTCAAGCTATATTATTAACAGGTGCTACCGGGTTTTTAGGTGCTTTTTTACTGTGGGAACTTTTACAACAAACTCAAGCTAATATTTACTGTTTAGTTAGAGCTAGAGATATAGTAGCAGGTAAAAAGAAAATACAAGAAACCCTAGAATCTTATTTAATTGGAAATGAGAGTTTTTACCAGAGAATTATTCCGGTAATTGGAGATTTATCTCAACCCTATTTAGGACTTAATAAAAGTGAATTTCAAGATTTAGCTCATCAAGTTGATGTCATTTATCATAATGGTGCTTGGGTAAATCATATTTATCCCTATTCAGTTTTAAAATCTGCTAATGTTTTAGGCACACAAGAAATATTAAGATTAGCTTGTTTAGGAAAAACAAAACCAGTTCATTTTGTTTCCACTACGAGTATTTTTTCTCAATCAGGTATTTCTGGGGTTCAGATAATCACTGAAGCAGATAATAGTGATACTTATCCAGTCAACACTAATGGCTATGTACAAACTAAATGGGTGAGTGAAAAACTATTAGCTACTGCTAGAAATAAAGGTATTCCTATTAGTATTTATAGAATAGGTCGTGTTTCTGGACATAGCCAAACGGGAGTTTTTAATATTAATGACTTGCTATATAAATTAATCATTGGCTGTATTCAACTTGGTAGTGTTCCCAATCGGGATATTCAGGAAGATATTATGCCTGTTGATTATGTCAGTAAAGCCATAGTTTATCTATCAACACAGGAGAAATCTTTGGATAAAGCCTTTCATTTATTCAACAATCAAGTTTTACATACAGATAATTTATTGAGGGTAATTCACTCCTATGGTTATCAAGTTAAACAAGTTCCATATCAAGATTGGCGATCGCAATTAATTAATACTGTTGGAGATTTGCCAAAACATCCTTTATATCCACTTATACCATTGTTTTCCGCTAAAACTTCTCCAGGTAAATCTGAGCAATCAGGTACTTTACAGTTTGATTCTCAAAATGTAATTACTGGACTTGCTGATTCTTCTATTATCTGTCCAGATATTGATGATAAGTTACTAGCTACTTACATTTCTTATTTAGCTAATCAGGGATTTATCAACTAATCTTAATCGCAACATCTACTAACAATAATTACCCTAAAAAATCAAAATCATGCAAACACAAGAATTGAAAAAAGAACAACCATCTGATCAACTTAGTCTCAACAATCATCAACAACAATATCTCAATGATTTTATTACTCGCTATAACCAGAAAACAGCAAAATCTAAACAACAATCTCAAACCTATCGTCATGTTTTAGCTGATGTTCGCGGTTCAGCCGGCTTTCGTTCTCCTATTAAAGAAATTGTTTATCCTATCGTGGGTAAATATGCCTCTGGTGCGCGGATGACGGATATTGATGGCAATGAATATGTAGATTTAATAATGGGTTTTGGTGTCAATTTATTTGGCTATAATCCTGAATTTATCAAAGAAGCTATTAGCGAAAGATTAGAGCAAGGTATTCATATCGGACCACAATCAGATTTAGCTGGTGAAGTTGCAGAATTATTTTCTGAAGTTACAGGAATGGAGCGAGTAACATTTAGTAATACCGGAACAGAAGCAGTAATAACAGCCTTACGACTAGCGCGAGCGACAACAGGGCGTTATAAAATAGCTATGTTTTCTGGCTCTTATCATGGTCATTCTGATGCAACTTTAGTACAAGCAAAAATTCAAAATGAAATTACAGAAATAGTGCCAATGTTTCCTGGAGTATCAACCAGTATTTTGGCAGATGTGTTAGTTTTAAACTATGGTGATCCTCAATCTTTAGAAATCATCAAACAGCATCAAGAAGAATTAGCTGCTGTCATTGTTGAACCTGTACAAAATAGTCGTCCTGATATTCAACCAAAAGAGTTTTTACATCAGTTGAGAAAATTAACTGAAGATGCAGGAATAGTATTAATTTTTGATGAAATGCTGACTGGTTTTCGTTTACATCCAGGTGGAGCGCAAGCATGGTTTGGCGTAGAAGCTGATATTGCCACCTATGGAAAAATTATTGGTGGTGGAATGCCCATTGGTGTAATTGCTGGTAAAGCTAAATATATGGATAGAATTGATGGGGGAATGTGGAATTTTGGAGATGATTCTTCACCACAAGTAGCAACAACTTTTTTTGCTGGTACTTATTGTAAACATCCTTTATCTATGGTAGCAGCTAAGGCAGTTTTGCAATATCTAAAAACACAAGGTTCGGCTCTGCAAGACAAATTAAATCAACGATCTTCTGAGTTAATTCAAGAAATAAATTCCTATTTTCAAGAGGATGGTGTACCCATTAAAATGGCTAACTGTGGCTCAATTTTTAATGCTATTCCTTTTGGAAATTCTGGTAATGCTCCTAAATCAGTAATATCAGAAAATAAGGATTTGATTTACTATCATCTCATCTATAAAGGAGTGTTTCTTCGTCCTGGTGGTGGGTTATTATCCACTGCACATACTGATAAAGATTTAGATTTTGTCATTCAAGCAATTAAAGAAAGTGTAAAAGAATTAAGAGGTGGTGGCTTTTTACCATAAATTGATTATTCTGCCAATAATTAAGTTGAAAATAAATAGGAGATACTTTCATGATCACAGTAGAAATTGATTCAAAATATGATTCTTGGGCAAAAATTTACAATCAATATTGGGGGTTAGAATATTGCCAACAAAATTTACCTCCTTTTGAAAAGCTATTAAAGCAATATAATATTCTACCTAGTGCAAAACTTCTTGATTTATGTTGCGGTACTGGACAAATGGCTCAACATTTAATTGAACAAGACTATCAAGTAACGGGGCTTGATTTTTCTAAATCTATGTTGCAATATGCTCACAAAAATGCCCCAAATGCTAAATTTATCCATGATGATGCCAGGTTTTTTAATTTACCATCTAGTTTTAATGCGGTGATTTCTCCTAGTGGTAGCCTTAACCATATTATGAATATTGAAGAACTCAAGGAGGTTTTTCTGAGGGTGTATGATGCACTGTTGGATAATGGTGTTTTTCTGTTTGGCTTAAATTTGGAAGATGGTTATAAATCTTGGAATGGTTCTCTCACAGATGGAGATGTACAAGATAATTATGCTTGGGCTTGTTGTGATAGTTATAATGCAAATGAGAAAACAGCGCAATTTAAAATCACTATCTTTGAGTTAGTAGAAAATATCTGGCAGCGTTTAGATATTATTAATTCGGTAAAACCTTATGCTCAAACAGAAATAATCACGGCACTAAAAAACGTCGGGTTTACAAATATCAATGTTTATGATCGGCAGGGAAATTTAGCCGATGATCAATGTAATCAGTTTGCTATTTTTGCTGGTTCTAAGTTTGTCAATAAATAGAAAATTCGGAGTTACCAATGAGTAGAGAAAATAGAGAAGACACCACAATTTATAAAGTTGTAGTTAACCATGAAGAACAATATTCTATCTGGCCTGCTGATAGAGAAAATGCTTTGGGATGGAAGGATGCAGGTAAAACTGGTTTGAAATCAGAATGTCTAGAATATATTAAGGAAGTGTGGACTGATATGCGACCTCTGAGTTTAAGAAAGCAAATGGAGGAAGCTGCTAGTAAAAATTAATCATAAATAATTTCTCAATTACTATTTGTAGAGAGGTTTAACTTCTCTACAATAATTTTATTTATGAAGGAGTAGAAAAAATTCAATGTGATGAAGGTATTGCACCGAAATGGCTGTAAAAACTTGCAAGATGACCTCAAAATGCTTGTTTTCTCGTTACCAAACACAACTTTTTAACCATAATGTAACAAATTATCAAAAACAGACGGAATAAGGCATTTTAGACCATCTTGCAGGAAATTACCAGGATCTCGGCTCAATGCCAAGATGGTTGTTAATTTTGCTCTGAAGGCGTAGGTTGTTCCAAACGTCGCCGCCGTCTGGTAGGTTTAGGACTACTTTCATTATTGCTGTTCACTGAAGAAGCTGGGGTTATTTCTCGTCTTCGTCTTCTTTTCCTTGTTTCTCCTGAAGATGAAGTTACAGCTTGATCAGTTCTTCTTCTTCTTCTAATAGCTTCTCCCAAACGCTGTCCTTTTGTTGCTGATGAAGTGGAAGTAGATTCTGTTGATGCTGCTACATTTCTTCTGCGGCGAATTCTTCTGGTTTCTGTATTCGACTCTCTGGGAATATTTTCACTAACAGATGTTACCAATCTTCGTCTGCGTCTGGGTGTTTCGCTTGCAGAATTACTCGCTTTGTTAGTAGATTCACTATTTCTTTGTTCAGTTTCTCTTTGTTTCTTGCGTTTTTGGAGTTGGCGATATCTTTGAGAACCTGCGATCGCATATTCAGTCCCAATACTAACACCTTGTCTACCCTCTGAACTGGGTTTGAGTTTCCATTTTTGCGCTCTTTCTAAATGTTCAGCATCTAATTTTTCGTTACCACTGGATCTCAACAACCGAACCTTAGTAACATTACCATTATTATCCGTATCAACAGCTACTTCAACCCTGCCTTCTACTCCTCTTCTTCTTGCCCAATCTGGATAATTTGTATTACATTCTCGGCAAGCAGCACGACCATTACCGCTACCAGTATTAGTATTAGTATTTATTTTGGGCTGTGTGGGTGCTGTGGCAACTTTGGCAGTATTTGATTGTTCATTATTTACACTACCAATATCGCCCAGATCACGACGAACACGTAAGCCTGTGGTTCTTCCTACAGTATTTCCACCATTATCGGCAGTAGCTTGAGATGGTTGTGAACCTGCTTGATTTGCTCTCCCATCTCTGATTCCTGCTAACAACTTACTTAAATTAGAACCGGATTCTGAAGATGTTTGAATAGCAGTAGCATCAGTAGATGAGGGTTGAGTATCTACTTGCTGTGCTGATAGCTTTGTAGTTAACGGAGAGACTTTTTGCGGCTGAGTATCTACTGTCTTTGGTGATACATTTGCCTTTGTAATCGTCGGTAAAGGTTTCAGGGGTTGTATTTTTGGCTCAGGAATCACAGGAGATGGAACTTGCTGTTTTTGGATTACAGCAGTTTGAGCCGGAACTACTGTGCTTTTTTGTGGTTGCGGTACAAATACTGATGGAGATGTATCAAAATTATTTGTACTGGTAAAAATCCGCGAATTATCAATAACTTTAGGTTTTGTTTCCTCTTCCGGTTCTTCTATTGGTTTTATTTCTTCTACTGGAGTCTCCACAAAAGTGATTTCTACTGGCTCTTCTTCCGGGACTTTTGTAAGTACACTACCAATACCAGAAGCCAGCAACCCAATATGTATAGCCAAAGAGCCAATCAAGCTATAAGTCAAAAAGGTTGTCAGTGTCTTTAATTCTTTTTCTCGCTGCTCTATGGCTATGCTGGAAAAACTCATGGTTATATTTCTTATTATTTAGTTTATTGCTAGTAATTTTTAGTAACTCCGGTAGAATAACAGAAATTATATGCGAATGTCAATCAATAATTTTGACTTCTTGTATTTGCAGATTTTAGCCCAAATCTTTTCCTGGCAAATAATTACAGCGATTTTAACCCTAATCTAGAACTTATTCTGACGCTCAGATGTAGCAAAAGATTGACATATATTCTCATTTGCTCTAATTTAAGTTGAGAACTTATATCAGCTATTCTTGCTGAACTAGTTAAGAAATTTTATTGAAAGGCTTGAAAATCGGACATGGATATCAAAAATCTGTTTACAGCAGGTGGTGTGGTGATGTGGCCGCTGCTACTGTCTTCTGTATTGGCGGTAGGGCTAATTATTGAACGGATCAAGTTTTGGGTAACAATCAGTAGCCGTCAGCAACGGGTAGTTAGAAATGTATTAAATCTCTATCGTCAGGATAATGTGGTAAGTACAATTGATACACTGCGAAAAAATGCAGATCTACCAATTGCACGGATTTTTTTGACGGCTTTAGAGTTAGAAGAACCAAATCCAGAAGAATTTCGTTTGGCGTTAGAAAGTGAAGCTCAGGCAGAAATACCTTTATTCAAAAGGTTTAATACAATCTTTGATACTATTATTGCCCTCGCACCCTTGTTAGGATTACTGGGAACTGTATTGGGATTAATTGGTTCTTTTGCTTCTCTAAATATTGGTGATGTTGGCGGAACTAAAGCCGCCGGTGTAACTAGCGGTATTAGTGAGGCGTTGGTTTCTACCGCTACAGGTTTAATTGTGGCAATTTTTACCCTGGTTTTTGCTAATACTTTCCGGGGATTTTATCAAACGCAAATTGCTTTGATTCAAGAATATGGTGGTCACTTAGAACTACTATACCGTCGTCGCTACGAAAGAGGAGAAAAAACCTATGCGTCTACAAGATGAGCCGGAATTGCCAGCACAGATTAATATTGTGCCAATGATTGATGTGATTTTTGCGATTTTGACATTTTTTATTATGTCAACTTTGTATCTCACTCGTTCTGAGGGTTTACCAGTTAATTTACCTCAAGCTGCTACGGGAAAAACAGATCGTCCTGCACAGGTAACATTAACTATTAATAATACTGGACAGATATTTTTGAATAAAGAAGCAGTTAGTTTAGAGCAATTAGCAGCCCAGGTAAGAGAAAAAGTAGAACCAGAAAAACCTTTGATGGTGATACTAAATGCAGATGAAGCTGTTAATCACGGACAAGTAGTAGCAGTGATGGATAAAGTGCGACAGGTAGAAGGAGTGAAGTTAGGGATAGCTACACGCAAATAATTGAGGAGTTCAGGAGTTCGGAATTTTGATAAATTTAGCAGCTAAACCTGTATTTAGCTTAGTTGGGTGTTTGATGCTGCTGCTAGTTTGTTTAGTATCTAGTGTCACATTAGGAGCAGCAGAAATACCAATAGATGAGATTTTGACATCTTTTGTTAGCTTTGATGGTTCATATCAACACCTAATTATTCAAACAGTCAGATTACCGCGATCGCTCATTGCCATTTTAGTTGGTGCATCCCTAGCGGTTTCCGGGGCATTGATGCAAGGTTTAACGCGCAACCCCTTAGCAGATCCAGGTATTTTGGGCATTGAATCCGGTGCTGCACTCACCGTAGTTGTGACAATTTTTATATTTGGTAGTACATCAATTACTACTTTAACAATTGCGGCTTTTTTGGGTGCGGGAGTCACAGCGATTTTAGTCTACTTCCTGGGTTCACTAGGAAAGGGAGGTGCAACCCCGCTTAATCTCACAGTAGCAGGTGCAGCCCTAACAGCTTTAATTTCTTCCCTCACCACTGCCATTTTGATCATCAGTCAACGCACATTAGAAGAAATTAGATTTTGGTTAGCTGGTTCATTATCTGGTAGAGATGCGCCTATCCTGCTTTCCGCACTACCTTTTGTCCTTATCGGCTTAGTAATTGCCCTGGCTTTAGGTAGACAAATTACTACCATGAGTCTAGGTGACGATGTAGCCAAAGGTTTAGGTCAAAAAACAGCCTGGATAAAAATTTTGACTGCCATCAGCGTAGTTTTACTAGCAGGAAGTTCCGTAGCCCTGGCTGGACCTATCGGTTTTATTGGTTTAGTTGTTCCTCACATAGTCCGATTTTTCATTAAAACCGATTATCGCTGGATTTTGCCTTATTCCGCCGTTGTCGGGGCAACTTTGCTGTTAGTAGCAGATATTACTGCCCGTATCCTCCTCAAACCCCAAGAATTACCTGTAGGTGTGATGACTGCACTGGTTGGCGCTCCCTTTTTTGTCTACCTGGCTAAATCAAAGGTGAAAAAATGAAGGTTGATTGGTTGGTTATTCGTTCCTCAACAATATCTTTTCGCATAGATCGGCGTGTACCAGTAATGCTGTTATTTTTACTCGCAGTGATTGGGGTGGCAATGGTGTTAAATGTGGGCAGAGGTGAATATCCTATCTCTCCTTTAGATATTATTAAAACTCTCTTGGGTGTAAATACGGGAAACCCTGACCATTTATTCGTTATTAATACCCTGCGTCTACCTCGTACCGTTGTGGCTTTTATGGTGGGAATGGCGCTGGCTATTTCTGGAACTATCTTCCAAGGTTTAACACGCAATCCCTTGGCTGATCCTGGTATTATTGGGATCAATTCTGGGGCAAGTCTAGCCGCAGTTACAGTTATTGTTTTATTTCCTGCCGCACCAGTTTACATCTTGCCTTTATCAGCTTTTTGCGGTGCTTTGTTGATGGCGGCTTTAATTTACTGGTTAGCTTGGAATAATGGCAGTTCGCCGATTTTATTAATTTTAATGGGTGTGGGTTTATCTGCGATCGCCAGCGCCTTTACCAGTTTAATGATTACGTTCGGCGAAATTTACAGCGTCAGTGATGCTTTGGTGTGGTTGGCTGGTAGTGTGTACGGACGTACTTGGGAACAGGTATTTTCATTTTTACCTTGGTTAATTATTTTTGTCCCAATGGCGTTGACATTAGCTAGACATTTGGATGCTTTAAATTTAGGAGATGATGTAGCGAGAAGTTTAGGAATTTCCGTAGACATTCAACGTAGTTTATTGCTGTTGGTAGCAGTAGCTTTAGCAGGTGCATCAGTGGCGACTGCGGGAATGATCGGTTTTGTAGGTTTAATTGCACCCCATTTAGGAAGGCAATTAGTAGGTACAAATAATCAAGGTTTGATTCCCACTTCAGCACTGTTAGGAGGAATGATTGTTACTGTTGCAGACTTATTAGGAAGAACTCTATTTGCACCTATTGAAATTCCCTGTGGAGTCGTTACTGCTGCTGTCGGCGCTCCTTATTTTTTGTATTTATTAATTCGTAATCGGAAAAAATAGGGGACTGGTGATTGGGTAAACGGATCATGGCAAGGCGGTTGCTAAATTAGAGTTAATAGCTGTTTGGTATTTATTGAAAAATAAAATCACTAATCCTGATACCATAGTACAGGTATCAAGAAACCAAGTAAACCAACCAGCAACATACATACTGCACAAATCACATATAAAAACGCGATTCCTGCACCAGTATCAGTTCCCAATAATCCTCCGAAAATACCAACCAAAATACCCCCTGATTGTAAAGCAGGAGTAAAAACACGATCTGCCAAAGGACCTGCTATTAAATAACCTACAGCAGAAGCTATTTGTAAAAGTAGCGATCGCGCTGCAAAAACTCTTCCTTGCACATTTGCTGGTACTTTCGCTAACCAAATAGCATTATCAGAACTGCCATTTAAAGGGAAATTAACAGAAGAACAAAATTGTGCAGGAATCCAAATTAAAGGTGTTCTACCCAAACCAAAAACAATTTTACTGATACCAGCACCTATCATTCCCAGTAAAACGCCTTTAATTTTGCGTTTAAAACCGCCCCAAATACTAACAATGATCGCCCCTGTCACGCCACCAAAACCAGCAGCAGCAGCTAAACTACCTAGCACTACAGTATTATTATTAGTACGTGAAAAAATCATTGGTGTATATAGTGAATTACCAATGTCATGGGGTAGCCAAAATAATAAGTTAACTAATAGCAATGCTAATAAACTTTTGTTGGTAGTGATGTAGTTCCAACCAAATCCCAAATCTTGCCAAATATTAACTATATTTTCGTTGTTTGTAGTTGGTGGTTGCGGAATACTAACTAACAGTAAACTGCTAATAGCAACAACAAACGTCGAAATATCAATTAACCAAATTCCTGAAAAACCAATGATTGTGTAAAGATATCCTGCTAAAGCAGGTGCAATAATTTGACTACCATAACTAGATACAAATCCCAAACTACTAGCACGGGTATAGTGTTGTTTGGGAATCATTAATGATATTGATGACTCAAACGCCAAAGACTGAAATTGATTAAAAGTTCCGACTATTGCACCTGTCAAATAAAAATGCCAAATTTGTAAATTATTCGTCAGATGTAACAACAAAATTATAATTGTGCTGAAAACGGCAACTGTATCACCCACCATCATTAAAAATTTGCGGTTAAATCTATCGACAATGACACCACTGATGGGAGTAATAATAATGCTGGGAAGTAAACTAAAAAACCCTACCAGAGTTAGAGTTGTTGCTTGTCCTGTAATTTCCCATGCCCAAATTTCAATTGCAAAGCTGGTCATGCTGCTACCAATAGTAGACACTAATTGACCAAGCCACACAATGAGAAAATTACGCATACTGGCTGGTTGTTGTTCTTCTAGCATTTTTCTACAACCTTACTAATAATGATTTCAGTCGGTTTCTGTCATATATTCTTTAATTTGGGCAATTCTTTCCTCTGGTTTTAATAAAGGACAGTTTGTACATTTTTCATCACCAGGAGGAATAAAAGCATATAAACAACAGGTAAGACGGACTGTAGTTTTAGCTGGCAAACCAGGTTCGTTAATTTCTTCAGTACGGACTAAATTATAAAGTGGGTTACGTCCTGGCATAACTAAACTATCGGGTTGTTCATATAAAACGGAATAATCTGTTTTTATTGATTCTAAATTTGTACATTTACTAATTTCCGCAAACTGCCATTCTGAAGCATTTACCGCATTACCCCACATAGTTTTTTGAGAAAGTTTAGTTAAACTATGAACCCGTTCTATCATCGGGGCAAAATTGCGCTGGAATAAGCTAGTAAATACTGCTTGATATAAATCTTCTACACTATCAACTATTTTACCTGGATAATCTTGGGGAATGGGTATAGGTGATCTTGGCGGATAAATTACAGTACCACTTAAATCATGAAAATATAACGCCTTGGGTTCACCATTTTCTAACACAAAACTCACATTATCAATCTCTGAATTTAATCCAATTCCTGCCCAAGTCATCAAAGCTAACACACCTGGTAATGTTTTCCAGCTATAAACTTTGTTCCAGATGGATGCAGCAATGCGAATGTCTTGAGTTTTTTGGTATATGTCGCTGGTTTGCCATTGATATAAAAGTCTATCTGGTTGTAGATAATCATTAACTGAAATCACCTCAACATCATCAGGAGGTTGAGTCACAATTATCAGATTTGTATAGAAATTATCTAAATTTGTTTGAGCAAGAGTAAATATTTCTTTTAAAAAATTGATCACAATTGTGTTATCTAATTTTTGAGATATTGGCAATGTTTTTTGATGATAATTAACTAGCATTAATTTGTCTCCAGGTATTTAAATAAATCATCTAATATGGCATTTGCTGACAGGATATTTCCGAAAATCCAGTAACTTGAATTAACAGTATAAACTCGTTGATTTTGAACAGCTTTCAGGTTTTGCCAAAGTGGACTATTCTGATATTTTTTAAAATTTTCTTCTGCACCCGGATCTAAAACTATAAATAAAATATCAGCATTGATTAAATCCAGACGTTCTAAACTCACTGAAACTAGGGGCTGATTTTCATTAGTAGTAAGTTGATTTTGAATTTCTGGCAGAGGTATTCCCACCTCTGTAATTACACTGCCAGGAAACGAATATTTAGTGCGAAATTCTGTAAATTGATTACCAGCATAAAAACGACTAATAGAAACTGTTTTTCCTTTGAGGTTATGATTTGTAAATGCGCGTAATTTTTCAACTCGTTGCTGATATTCCTCAAGTAATTTTTTTGCCTGTTCCCTTTTTTCTATGATTTCAGCAATACGTGATAAAGCATCTTTCCAACCGAATTGAATATAATTAAATGTGACTGTTGGTGCTATTTGTGAAAATAATTTATATTGTTCTGAACTGAGAGAAAAACCCAAAATTAAATCTGGATTTAACTGTACCATTTTTTCTATATTTGGTTGACTATTTTTTCCTAAAGAAATTATTCCCTCAGCCTTTTTACCCAACTTGGGTATAATACTACCTGCAATATTCGGCTGTGTTGCTGCTATTGGTTTTAAGTCCAGTGCTAACAACGCTTCCATAGAAGTTTCATCTAATGCGATAATGCGTTGAGGTTGTAAAGGAATACAGCTTTCACCTAATTCATGCTTAATAATTCGACATTTGGATTTGATTACTTGGGATTTAGAGGATAAAATTTTTTGATTAGGAAAGTTATAACAACCCTTTATAAATATCACAGACAGCGTTATTATCAAAAATAATTTGAGGTAATACAAACATTTTCTAATCATTGAATATCTGGGTGATGAATTGGGTAATAAAACAGCCCTTATAACATTCAAGGGCTGTATGTAATTTGTCATAACGCGCAGTTTTAAAAACTACCCATTTGAGTAATTTAAAAATTACAATTGCCAGCCCAAAGTAAATTTTATAGATCGAGGTGCGCCATAAAAAACACGCAAGCGGTTTTCAGCCAATTCAAAATACTCAGTATCAAACAAATTTTGTAAGTTAAGAGCGGCTCGGAAGTTATTTCGGCGATAAAATAATGCTGCATCAGTGCGTAAATAACTGGGTAAACTAAAGGTATTGTCTAAATCTCCTTCCCTTTCTCCTACATAAAAAAGACCTAAACCTAAACCTAAACCTTGTAGATTTCCTTTTTGAATTTCATAGGTATTCCACAAACTAATAGCGTGTTCTGGAACGTTATTAATGCGGTTTCCAACTGGAATATCATTGTCTTTAGTTACTTGTGCATCAGTGTAAGCATAGCCACCAATTATTTTCCATCCAGGTAGTATTTCACCAACAATATCTACTTCAAAGCCACGACTTCTTTGTTCACCAGTTTGGATAGAGAAATCCGCATCTCTGGGATCAGATGTGAGAACATTTGAACGGGTAATTTGATACAGAGAAACTGTTGATGAAAGTTTATCTGTCCAATCAAACTTAGCACCTACTTCATATTGAGTACCTCGTTCTGGGGTAAATAAAGCAGTATCAAAAGTTGTTCCTGTTACCTGCTCAAATGAACGGCTGTAGTTAGCATACAGTGAAACTAATTTGCTTGGCTGATAAACCATACCAATGCGGGGGCTAAATGCTGTATCTTCCTGAAAAGAATCAAATTCATCATCAGATGCGTCATACTTTTGATTAACAATATCGAAACGTCCCCCAATGACTACTTTAAAATTATCAGATAGGGAAATTTGGTCTTGTAAATACAATCCTAAACCTTCTTGAGTAAATGGCTCATTAGGAAATTCAGCAAGTACATCACCGATGTTTTGTGAACCGTATATAGGATTAAATAAATCTAGAGGACTAACTGCAACACGCTGACCAGTACCTTCAAATATCTCTCTAGATAAATCAAAGCCAAATAACAGTTTATGCTTGATATTTCCAGTATTAAAGTTACCAATCAAGTTAGTATCTAGAATGTAGCTAGTGACGCTTGCATCAGAGGTATTTAGATTACGGTTTAAAGTGCGATTATCAGCTGCTAATGATCTGGGAGCGCCAGAATTTTGCTGATTTGTTTGAAAGGAAGAACGGAAGCTATTTTGTATTTGCCAATCTTCATTAAAACGATGTTCTAAATTATAGCCTACTCGCCATACTTGGCGATTGTTTTTATCAATAGAAGGCTCATTGGTAAACCGATTTCTTGGTATCTTGCCGTTGGGGTTGGGTAAGATAGTACCCAATACTGGAATACCCCGGTCGTTTCGTTGTTGTGTATCGAAATATTCTGCTTCTAAATTTAATGTTGTGTTTTGACCAATTTTCCAAGTTAAAGCTGGAGCAATAAAGTAACGTTGAATGTCAACAAAATCTACAAAGGTATCTGTACTAGAAGCGGAAGCATTGAAACGATACAACAAAGTTTTACTATCATTCAGAGGACCTGTAAAATCAACTGAACCACTATATGAATTGTAGTTACCAATTGATCCTTCTACTGAATAGAAGGGTGTTTCCAGAGGTTTTTTAGTAACAATATTTACTGTACCCCCTGCTCCACCTTGACCAAAGAGAACCGAAGCCGGACCTCTGAGAACTTCTATTTGCTCAATGTTGGCAATTCCAGAACCAGCAGTAGTGTTGGTGTCATCTCTCAATCCATTACGGATAATAGTACGATTTGTGAATCCTCGAATATTGAAACCATCAAATACATTCCGTTCTGAAGAGTTAGTAATTACACCAGCAGTATTTTTTAATGCGTCACTTAAACGTTGTACTTGCTGTTCTTGAAGGACTTGCTTCGGGATGACTTGAATTGCTTGAGGAATATCGCGGATTGGGGTGTCAGTTTTTGTACCAGTGGAGGCGTTAGGTATTCGGTAGGTGTCTTGTTGACCTGTAACTACCAATTCAATAGGTTGTTCTGGCGGTGTTTCGCTTCTTGGTTGTTCCGGTTCTTCTGGTTGTTCCGGTTCTTCTGGTTGTTCTGGTGGTGGTGTCGTTGCAGCTTTAGGTACAACTTCAAAAATTAAACCTTCTTCACCATCAAATAATTCTGCTGCTGGTAAACCAGATTCACCTTTTACTGTTAACTTTACAGTGTTATTATCAGCTTGAGTAACACTCACAGAAATAATCCCCTGTACTGGATTAGCAATGTTAAAATCTTTGCCTTCTGGTAGTGCTAATACTGCATTAGGGATATCAACAATAAAACTATTTTCTGTACTTTTATTAGTGGGTTGAAGTGCATCTGGGTTTGCACTTTCTAAAATAATTTCGATACCCTTATCTGTCTTATTGACTTTGACACCTGTAACTTTTACTGATGCCTTATTATTTTGTTGTACCAGTAGTAACTTTGCTGTATTGGTAGAATTATGTAATTTAGTTTCTGCCGCAGCAGGTTGGATAAGCAATGATGCGAATGCAAACACGATTCCTGCGGAAATTATCTCTTTTGATTGCCGATACACCATACCCTTCACTCCACAAAAATAAGCTCAATATTGCAAATAATTTGCAACTGTCTGTGGAATGAGTTTATGTAATTTCTACAGTGTAAGTCTATATAGTAGAGGGAGAGTTTTGAACCCTTAACGGAGAGTATGATTAATTGTTGATAATAACCTGCAAGTAGGCTAGAATTAGCTGCATAGGTTTAGATAGCTTTTTTACCTAAACGACAATCTTGGGGAGTCATCCCAAATTTACGCTTAAATGCGGCTGCAAAATGGCTTTGATTGGCATAACCAACAGTGTTGACAACAGTTCTCACATTTTGTTTTTGTTCCTGTAACAACTTTCGCGCTATTTCTAGGCGATAATCACGCAAATAACCAAATACTGTAGTACCGAATATTTCCCGAAACCCATACTTGAGTTTGTTGTCGTTAATACCAACTTTTTTTGCTAATTCAATTAATGACGGTGGATGATCATAGTTTTTGGTTAAAATATCCTTAGCTTGATAAATTCTCTCAATATCAGCTGCTTTGAGATTAATCAAGGGTTGTTTATCTCCCTCAACTTCTATGATTTGTGCAAGTTGCAAAGCTAGTAATTCTAGTACCTTGCCTTCAAGATACATTTTTTGTATCATTCCTTGATAGGGGGCATTGAGAATTTGCTGTAATGCTGTCTGCATGGAAAGGGTAATTTTACCGACTGGAGTGTGAAACCTTGGTGGAGAGTCGCTTTCTAAGAAAGGCTGTAATTGTTTTGGTAAATGTTCTAGTCCATCTATGAAAGTTTTCAGGAAGTCTAAATCTATACATATTTTAATTATATAGATGCGATCGCCTGCAAAATATTGTTCGATTTCCTCAATATCTGGTAAGTAAAATAAGTAATTATTTCCTACTGTTTCTTGGTAATTGCTCTTCACCCCTGTAATACCCGGACAAATCACACTATGATTACCTGCTAAATAAAATTTGGCTGTTAGCGCGTATAATCCATAGTGATTAATTTTACTGTTTACGTGCTGGTAGTAATAATCATCAAAAATTTCTAGACTTAATCCCGGGCAAAATTCAACTAATTGATAATTATTTTTGTATAAACTATTACGGATTCTCCGAATTTCATCAAATCCATGAGTATTGTAGGATACCTCTAAAATCTCTAGAGTTTCCTGTTCAATTTGACTAACTTGCTCTTCCGTCAGGATATTTGTCATATTTTAACGGCAATTCTGCTAAACTAATTGCAATTAGTTCTTAACTAAGAAAAAGATTAATGTTTAATTTACAACAATTATGAGGTGATTTACAATAGAGAATACATCGCATTAGACTGTGTCCTTTGTGCTAAACTTACTACTCCCATAACTGGGTTTGAGACTCAAAAGCAGAAACCGACTCAGTAAGCTGATGGGATTTTTGAGTGCCACAGCTTGGACAACAGTTGCAAATATTTACTAATCAGTATTCCCTGCGGTGTAGTGACTGCTGCTGTCGGTGCGCCTTATTTTCTCGATTTGTTAATTCGGAATCAGAAAAAATAGGTGATTGGTGATTGGTGACTGGTGACTGGGGAAGAAGCAGGGGAGCAGGGAGCAGGGAGCAGGGGGAAATTATTTGTATTTTCCTAATCACCAATTACCAATTACCCATTACCCATTACCAATTACCTATTACCAATCTAAAATCCAAAATCTAAAATCTAAAATCCAAAATCCAAAATTGTTATGAAAGGATTATCAACAAAAAGCTTATCTTTAGCTTATGATGGTAACACCATCATCCGGGACTTAAATTTAGCTATTCCTACGGGTAAAATTAGTGTTTTAGTTGGTGCTAATGGTTGTGGAAAATCCACATTATTAAGAGGTTTAGCCAGATTACTGAAACCTAGCAATGGTGCTGTATATTTGGATGGAGAATCAATTTTTAAACTCTCTACAAAAGAGGTAGCTCAACAATTAGGAATTTTACCTCAAAGTCCAGTAGCACCAGAAGGTTTAACAGTTAAAGATTTAGTTGCTCAAGGTCGTTATCCTTATCAAAGTTGGTTACAACAATGGTCAGAAAAAGATGAAAAAATTGTGCAACAGGCGTTAGAAATTACCAATTTAGTCAAGTTTTCAGAACGAGCATTAGATACTTTATCTGGTGGACAAAGACAACGAGCTTGGATTGCTATGGCATTGGCTCAAGATACGGATATTCTACTATTAGATGAACCGACTACTTTTTTAGATTTGACACACCAAATAGAAGTTTTAGATTTGTTGTATGAGTTGAACAAACTTCAGGGCAGAACTATTGTCATGGTGTTGCATGATTTAAATCACGCTTGTCGTTATGCTGATTATTTAGTAGCAGTTAAAGAAGGTAGGATTTTTACTGCTGGAGAACCACAAGAAGTCATGAATGAGGAAATGGTAAAAGAGGTTTTTGGCTTAGATTGTCGTGTTGTTGCTGATCCAGTTGTGGGAACACCGATGTGTGTGCCAATAGGACGTAAAGGTAAAGTAAATATAGATTCCTAATTGATCAATTTAGGCAATAAATTACAGCTAAAAAATAGACCGACGCATTACAACCTGTAACTAAAACTGAGGCAAATAATTATATTGCAGATATTCCTAATGCGGTACTAGCACTACCAGATGGTAAAGATGTTAATATAGCTAATCCTGTAGCGGGGATTATTTCTGTTAATGTTACCCAAGCTACTGCTAATACTATTCAGATAAAGATACAAGGAGAGTCAGGAGTTCCCACACTGGAATTATTTGATAGTGATGAGGGTTTGATTTTTAGCTTTACACCTGCTGTCTCAACAACACAAACACCTACACCATCAGAACCAGGGGAAACGCATCTAAATGATTTGAATGGTTCTCAAAAAGATTTACCAAAAATAGAACAACCTTTGCGGAATCAAAAAGATCATCTTCAATCTTTGAAAGTTTCTCATCTCACTTATATTTATCCTGGTACTAACCAAGGAATTACAGATATTAGCTTTGAAATTCAGCGCGGTAGTTTGACTGTAATTACTGGTCAGATTGGTTCTGGCAAAACTACATTACTGCGTTTATTATTAGGATTATTACCTAAGCAAAGCGGGGAAATTTACTGGAATGGAGATATAGTTGAAAACCCTGCTACTTTCTTTGTTCCCCCTCGCAGTGCTTATACTTCTCAAATTCCCCAACTTTTTAGTTATACCCTGCGGGAAAATATTTTATTAGGATTATCTAAAGATGATCAAGATATCGCCACAGCTTTAAACATGGCTGTATTTGACCAAGATTTAGCAACTATGAATGAAAGTCTAGAAACTTTAGTTGGTTCTAAAGGTGTGCGGCTTTCTGGTGGACAAATGCAACGAGTAGCAGCCGCGCGGATGTTTATCCGTCAAACCGAATTAATGGTATTTGATGACCTTTCTAGCGCCTTGGATGTGGAGACAGAATTGGCTTTATGGTCGCAGATATTTGTTAATACAGAACAGAGAGAAAATCCTTGGACACCAACCTGTCTTGTTGTTTCTCATCGTCCTTCTGTGTTGCGTCGCGCTGACCAGATTATTGTCATGAAAGCAGGGAGAGTAGAAACCCAAGGTAAATTTGATCAGATTTTTCTTTAAGTCCCGCTAATTAATTTGGGTATTAGACATTTGGTGAAAAAGAATATGGAGACGTTCTATAGAACGTCTGGGATTCATACCATAAAATTATACCAAAATCCAGATAATTTACATTTGCTTATTAAGAATAATTATTATTTAGTGATATGATAAAATCTAATTTTCAAGTTTATCAATTCTTCTGTACAGAAGAAGTCTATGATTTTTATAACAAATGAATACAATGTTTATTGCGGCAAAAACTAAATTTGATTATTCTCTAGACTGGCAACAAAAATTACGCAGATTTTTACCTTTTTTACTCAGCATCATCTTTACTTTGGTGGTGAGTAGTCAAAGTTTTAGTGCTGTTCCCAAATCAACAGAAATCCTGTGGGATACTTATGGTATTCCCCATATTTATGGTAATAACCATCAGGGTGCTTTTAAAGCTTTTGGTTGGGCGCAAATGCAAAGTCACGGTAACTTGCTTTTACGTCTCTATGGACAAGCACGAGGAAGGGCGGCTGAATATTGGGGAGAGAAGTATTTAGAATCAGATAAGTGGGTACTAACAATGGGTGTACCCAAACGTGCTAGTTCTTGGTATGAAGCACAAAGTTCTGCGTTTCGCAGTTATCTAGATGCTTTTGCAGCGGGAATTAATGCCTATGCTAAAGAACATCCTGATTTAATTGACGAACAAGTAAAAGTAGTATTACCTGTTACACCCCAGGATGTACTCAGTCACCTGCAAAGGGTACTGCTGTATACGTTTGTCGTTGATCCAGGAAGAGTGGCAGATATTAATGATACCAAGTCTGCGCCTGGTTCTAATGGATGGGCGATCGCACCAAAACGTTCTGCTGATGGTAAAGCGATGTTATTAGCGAATCCCCATACCCCTTGGGGAAATTTATTTTTATGGTACGAAGCCCAAATTACTGCACCAGGTATTGATGCTTACGGGTCAACATTGGTAGGTATTCCCGTATTAGCGATCGCCTTCAATGATAATTTAGGTTGGACTCACACCGTTAACACCCATGATGGCTGGGATGCCTACGAACTGAAATTGCAAAAAGATGGTTATCTTTTCGATGACAAAATTCTCCCTTTTCAAACAACAACATCTTTACTAAAAGTCAAACAAAAAAAAGGCTCTTTCCGAGAGCAATTATTAACAGTTAAAAACTCTATTCACGGTCCTGTAATTAGGGAAAAAAATGGTAAATCCGTAGCATTAAGAGTAGTTGGTCAAGATAGTGCAGGCATATTAGAACAGTTGTGGGATATGGCAACCGCTAAAAATCTCACCGCATTTCAGAAAGTAGTACAACGGTTGCAGATACCGATGTTTACCATCATTTATGCCGACCGGAAAGGACATATTATGCATCTATTTAACGGTCTAGTTCCCGTGCGGCAAGATGGAGATTTTAAATATTGGCAAGGCATGATTCCTGGGGATACATCCAAAACATTGTGGACTAAATTTCACCCCTATCAAGATTTACCAAAAGTAATTGATCCGCCTAGTGGTTGGTTGCAAAATGCTAATGATGCACCTTGGACAACTACTTTTCCCACCGCTATCAAAGCAGATAATTATCCAGCTTATATAGCACCACGGGGTCCAATGGATTTCCGCGCCCAGCATTCTGCCAGAATGTTAGCTGAAGATGAAAGTATTTCCTTTGAGGAAATGATTACCTACAAACATTCCACGCGAATGGAATTAGCAGACAGAATTCTTGATGATTTAATTCCGGTTGCACAACAAGGAAATGAATTAGCAAAACAAGCGGCTGAGGTTCTAAAAAAATGGGATAGACAAGCCAATGCTAATAGTAAAGGTGCAGTTTTATTTACAGCTTGGGCAGATAAATTAGACTTTGATCAAGCATTTAGTCAACCTTGGAGTGAAACCCAACCACGCACAACTCCCGATGGTTTAGCTAATCCGAAAGCGGCTGTAGAACTATTAGAAAAAGTTGCACAAGAAATCAAAACAAACTACGGTAGCTTAGATGTTAGTTGGGGAGAAGTTTTTCGCCTGAAAGTTGGTAATTTAGATTTACCAGCTAACGGTGCTGAGGGATATTTAGGAACATTTCAAGTTGTTAATTTTGCCCCAGCGGAGGGACGTTTTCAAGCTGTGGGTGGTGATTCCTTTGTCGCAGCAGTTGAGTTTTCTCAGCCAGTCCGTGCAATGGCACTTACCAGCTACGGAAATGCAACTCAACCTGGTTCATCTCATATTAGCGACCAATTGCCACTATTTGCTGAGAAAAAATTGCGTCCTGTGTGGCGAACAAAACCGGAAATTAAGGCTCATTTGGAATCAAGAAAAGTTTTTTAATTCAGTAGAAGTTTACCATTGCTAAACCCTTACATGAGTCATCTTTTTATCTAGACTTGTTTGGATAAAGCATCTTTCATCTGATGTTTTTGATTAAATAATGCCAAAAATGCCAATAATACAACTCCCATTGCAGCAATTCTCATTTTGAAAAAAATCAGAGAAAATTCTGTTATTTAAATAAAGAAGTTGTGTCGAAGCATCATTTTTTGACAGATAATTATCATCCAACGTTGGAGATAAACAGGTTTTAAGAAATTTGTCCATGAAAAATCAATTTCAACTGATAAATCGAGATGAAATTCTCAACAACTTTTTTGCCATCACTGCGTCTTCTACCTGATATTTCGTATTATTTCCAGGTTTCCTTTCATCAGGTAAGTCATGTAATGATGACCGTAAAAATTGTATTAATTCAGGAATTTATAGGGTCTCTGCCAAATGATCCATGTTTGAGTAATTTGACGCAAGTAAAGGATTTTTAACTCACCGTAAAGATGTTTTTATAGTACCAATCACAACATCATCGTTATTAGTTTGACCATGTTTGGTTAACCAAAACAGGTTTCTGTTGAGGCATCAACTGTTTGCCAAACTTAGCGTAAAGAGCCGGAATAACCAATAAAGTCAAAGCTGTAGAAGTAAACAAACCACCCAAAACTACAATTGCCAAGGGTTGCAGAATTTCATTTCCAGCCCCACTAGCGATCGCCAAAGGCAACATCCCCAATGCGGAAGTGAGTGCAGTCATCAGAATGGCGTTCACTCGTTCTAGAGAACCGTTGACAATCACATCTTTAAGAGGCATTCCCTGAGCAAACTTATTATTATAGTTGTCTACCAACAACAAGCCATTGCGGACAGCAACGCCAAATAGGGTAATAAAACCAATCAAAGAAGCGATCGACATCACACCACCACTCAAGGCAATGGAAACAATGCCACCCACCAAAGCCAAAGGCAGATTGAGCATGATAGCGATTGTCGCGGAAAGCGATTTAACAGAGAAAAACATCAACACCGCAATGGCGATCGCTGCCAAGATACTAAATACCAGTAGATTATTAGTAGCACGTTGCTCCGATTCAAACTGTCCACCGTACTGGATAAAGTAGCCATTAGGGAGTTTGATTTTCTGTTGAATTTGGGATTGAATATCGCCGACGACACTGCCCAAATCACGCTCGGCCACATTTGCCGAAACAACAATCAGCCGTGAGACATCTTCCCGATTGACAACATTTGCTCCCATACCGTACTCTACTTTCGCAACCGCACCCAGTTGGATAATTTGCCCAATAGGGGTAGTGATGGGAATAGCACGAATGGCATCTAAACTATTGCGGGCTTTATCCGTCAAAGAGATAGAAATATCAATAAGCTGCTGATTTTCTGCCACTTGGGACACCACACTACCATTTAAAGCAGTTTCGACAACGTTTGATAACTGCTCCATACTCAATCCATAGGTAGCCGCAGCCGTGCGATCGTAATGGATTTGTACTTGACGAATGGGTAGTTGGGGTTCAAGCTGCAAATCTACAACCCCTGCAATGGGACCAATCACATCTCGTACTTGTTCGCCAATCTTTCGCAGTTCGATTAAATCCGGTCCAAAGATTTTCACAGCGATCGCACTTCTGACCCCCGATAGCACTTCATCCATACGGTGAGAAATAAATCCACCAATGTTAGATGCCACACCAGGCAGTTTATTGAACTCTTGCCGCAATTGTTTAATACTGGCTTCGCGGTCTTCGAGGGCGCGATCGCTCAATTCTACGTCCACATGAGCCATACTCACTCCCGCCCCATCTGCATCTCCTGGAGTGCGTCCTGCCCGTATCTGCACCCACTCATACAAAGGATTATCTTTAAGCGCACTAGACAGTGCTATCCCTGCCCGATTGGTCATATCGAGGGAAACCCCTGGAAATAAAACCATTGAATTGACCAATGATTTCTCCTGAAATTCCGGCAGAAACACCCGTCCCAGGGAGGGAACGATGGCACTTGCAGCAACCAAAGCTGCAAGTGCTACACCTAGAATAATTTGGGGCGATCGCAGCGACAGATTTAACAATGGACGATATAACCGTTCTGCCCAACGTGAGATAAATGTATCTTCTTGGGGTAGGGTTTGGTTTGCCAGCAGAATGGCACACAAAGCAGGTGAAAGGGTCATAGCCACCAAAGTAGACGCACAGATAGAAAGCAAATATGCAAAACCCATTGGTGCAAAAATATTACCCTCAACACCCGTCAAACTAAAAATTGGTGCAAACACGACTACGATGATCACCGTGGAAAAAATTACGGCTAACCGCACTTCCACTGATGTGTCATACACCACCTCAAAAGGATGCTTGGGGTTGCCCTGTGCCTGATTGGTTCGGAGTCCGCGATAGCAGTTCTCCATGTCCACGATTGAGTCATCCACAACTGAACCAATGGCTACAACTAAACCGCCCAAAGTCATAGTGTTAATGCCCAAGCCAAAAGCTTTCATGAACATTAAGCCAATTAACAGTGAAAGAGGAATTGCACTCAGAGTAATTACGGCGGTGCGCCAATTCATCAAAAATAACAGCATAATCACCGACACGATGATGATGCCTTCAATTAGAGAACGGCCGACATTACCAATGGCAGTATCAATAAAGTTAGACTGCCGAAACGTCCGCGCCATCTGCACATCAGCGGGAAAGGTTGATTGCAACGATTGCAGTAAAGCTTCTACTGCTTTTGTCACCGTGGGAGTGTCAACATCAGGCTGTTTGTTAATCATCATCACTACAGCCGGTTGCCCATTAAAACTAGCATCTCCCCGCTTCAGTGCTGCACCCGTTTTTACTTCCGCCACATCTTTGAGCAAAATTGGTTTCCCATCTTGCACCTTGACCACAGATTGCTGTAAGTCTGCAACTGATTTTACCTGCCCAATACCGCGTACCAAAAGTTCTTGACCACCACCAATTAAGAATCCACCAGGAGCGTTAGAACTTGCGCCCTTAGCAGCATTGGTAACTTCAGTCAGGGAAACATTGAGCGATCGCAATTTGGCTGGATCAACTAACACCTGTTCCTGTCGTTCATCCCCACCGTAGATCGTAACTTGAGTGACTCCTGGCACGGACAAAATTTGGTTGCTCAGGGTAGTATCCACTAGACGACGCAAATCCATCAGCGAGGTTTTCCCCTGCCCATTCACCGTAAAGGCATACTGTAAAATCGTACCCAAGGGCGATGCCAACGGTGAAATTTCCGGTGGATGCACCCCTTCAGGTAACTGATTTGTCACCTGCTGGAGTCGTTCTGTCACTGATTGCCGAGCTTTATAAATGTCCGCTTCCTGGTCAAACACCACCTGCACCATAGACAGCCCAACTTTAGAGGAAGAACGCACCGTAGTCACCCCCGGCAAACCATTTACCGCACTTTCAATCGGCACGGTAATTTGTGATTCTACTTCCTCTGGAGCTAGTCCTGACACTTCGGTTTGAATATCCACTTGGGGGGGTGCAAATTCGGGAAAAACGTCCAGTGGCATCTGAGTGACAGTGAATACTCCCCACACCGTCACTAAAATCGCACAGATAACTATGAACCAACGCTGGGTAATTGAGTTTTTGAGAATCTGATTCAGAATGGAATTAAACATTTCAATTAAAAATCTCCTTTCTTATAGGACTTACAGCAGTTTTCATGTATTTAGACCACACACTGATATCTGTATTTCTTTCTTTGCGCCTTTGCGCCTTTGCGTGAGATATAAAAATGTGGTTCATTTTTTTATGATTTTGCGTAAGTCCTGTTTTATTCAGATAAATCGCTTTTCTTTTTACCCATACCTACGACAACAGCGATCGCTCCACCCACAAGCACCACTCCACCACCGACTCCTGCTAAAATACCCATTGGCAATCCGCCTGATTGCTGAGTTGTTTCACCAGCCTGTGAGACGAGATTACCGCTTGTATCATGGCTATGAGGTATTCCTTTAGCATCTGCCTGAGCATGGGCTGTATCAGTTTTAGGAGTGGGACTCGCTGCTGGACTGGGTGCTGTATCGGCGGTTTTAGTTTTACGCGATTCAGCATAGAGCGACAAACTACCTTGGGTAACAAGTTTTTCGCCAACGGACAATCCTTTGGTAACAGTGATTAGTTCGCCTTTTGTCGCGCCGGTGGTGACTTCCACTGGCTCATAAAAATTCTCATACTGCACAAAGACTAGTTGCTTACCATCAGTATCAACCAATGCCGTCACCGGAATCATCACCGCAGATCCAGATTTGGCAGAGGAGGCGATCGGTGTTACCACAATGCCTAATAGTTGATCGGTTTGGGGGTTGACTTTGACGCGATTAATGCCGCCTGTTGCTTGAAATTCATCACCATGCCCAACGTGAGCAAATACAACTGTGGGCGCACTGATCATTAGACTGGTTGCCAGAATGGAACTCATTAGCATAAAAGGTTTCATAATCACTCCTCACAATGAATACGGGGTTAAATAAAAGTTTTCCATAGTTTACCAAAGGACAGATGAAATCCAGGTGAAATGGCAAAAGTTTTTGTAAGATCAAGCTCGTGGTTGATTTTCCTGAAGTGATGCGAATTTTACTGGTGGAAGATGAAGCAGAATACCCATCGGCAATCCACTTGCCTGCTGTGTGGTGTTATGGCTATGAGCTAGGGTGTTAACTTTGTACTATTTTAGGTGTTCAAAATTCATGTAAAATATATGCCAGTATTTCTAATCACCAGTATTTCTAATCAAGGGGGCTACGCACAGCCTTACCACCCAGCAATTCTCATTTTGAAAACAATAGAGTATTAACCCCGATTTTGGAGTTCAAAATATAGTACAAAGTAACTAGTTTTTCAGCCATTGCCTCTGGCTGAAAAAACAGATGGAGCAAAAACAGGTATAAATACTCAATAAAATAGAGGGATTGCCTGACAAGGAACGGGGGAAATCCAGTTCATCGTTCGGTTTTTAGAATAGGGAATTCAAGGGAAATAAAAATGTATAATTGTTGTCAGATCATGTAAACTCGGTGAGTTAAAAATCCTTTACTTGCGTCAAATTACTCAAACATGGATCATTTGGCAGAGACCCTATAAATTCCTGAATTAATACAATTTTTACGGTCATCATTACATGACTTACCTGATGAAAGGAAACCTGGAAATAATACGAAATATCAGGTAGAAGACGCAGTGATGGCAAAAAAGTTGTTGAGAATTTCATCTCGATTTATCAGTTGAAATTGATGGGTGCAGCACTGAAGCGGGGAGATGCTAGTTTTAATGGGCAACCGGCTGTAGTGATGATGATTAACAAACAGCCTGATGTTGACACTCCCACGGTGACAAAAGCAGTAGAAGCTTTACTGCAATCGTTGCAATCAACCTTTCCCGCTGATGTGCAGATGGCGCGGACGTTTCGGCAGTTAATTGGAGCGTGTATTTTTCGGAAATAGGGCTGACATAAATGTGAAATAGATACTTCTAAATCTGGTAATTAAGTTTGCAGAAATTGAGCATGACTCCAAAGGTTAGTTCTCGATATTATATTAACAAGTGAGGGGTTGAGCAGCACGCAAAACTAAACCAACTCCAAGCGATAACTAACTCAGATCAAGATCAAGGAGATTTCTATCATGTCTAACTTATCTACCGCACAATTCCACACCGTAAAATCATTTTTTAAGTAAGAAAAGATTGTAAAATGTCTAATAATATGACAAGCAAAAACTCCAATTTATTCGTAAACTTATCAGAAAAGGAACAAGAGTCTGTATCTGGGGGCATATTATCTCTACCCTGTGGAATGTTTTATATGTTCTACGATCATACGAATGTATACACTAGCAGAATTAGTGATTTGAATATTTCCCAAGGAAGCTTGAGCGAATCTGCGACGAATGAAACTGAATATCAATTCTCTCAGATAACCTTTGTTTTAGCTTCATTTTTTGGTTGTGGTAGCGGTCAGCTTAATAACCAAATCCAAGGTAGTGGCTTGTTATACAGAATTTGGAGTTTTTTATAACACAAAATCAGAATTATAACCACATAATTTTGTGCATAAAATTCCGATTATTTATATTCACCAGTGTTTACCACCTAAGTAGGTGGGCGTTAAAAATTGTCGTTGGGGCAAGGGAACAGGGAACAGGAAGAGAGCTTTGGGCGATTTTACTTTTCTTCACATACCTTTAAATTTTTCTGTTAACCTACTTATTTGGAAAAAATAAAAATATATTATTTGTCTTATTTTCTATAGTTTTTTACTTAACTTATGAAACTCCAATTTGTTAAACAGCACAGTGCAGAAGACTGTGGTGCAGCTTGTTTAGCTGCAATTGCTAAATATTACGGTCATACTTTTACCCTTAACCGCATTCGTGAAGCTGTCGGAACTGGACAAACTGGAACTACATTATTAGGCTTAAGACGAGGTGCAGAAACACTTGGTTTTAAAGCTAATCCAGTCAAAACATCAGTAGAAATGCTTGACCGAATGAATGAAGCCCCCTTACCAGCAATTATTCACTGGAAAGGAAATCATTGGGTTGTTTTATACGGTAAAAAAGGCAAAAATTTTCTTATTGCAGATCCTGCAATCGGGGTTCGTCATCTTTCTAGAAAAGATTTAATTGATGGTTGGACAGATTGGTTAATTCTTTTATTAGAACCAGATCCCATCCGCTTTTTTGAACAAAAAAGTGATAAAACTGGAGGCTTTTGGCGTTTCTTCAAACGTGTTTGGGTTTATCGCGCTATTTTAGTCCAAGCTTTACCTCTCAATTTAGTCTTGGGTTTGCTATCTTTAGCTTCTCCTTTCTTACTGCAAATTCTCACCGATGATGTATTAGTTAGAGGTGACACAAAGTTACTTACTACTGTAGCAATTTCTGTAGTAGTAATGAACTTTATTTCTAATAGCCTTTCATTTGTGCAATCTAACTTAATTGCTCACTTTGCTCAACGCTTACAATTAGGATTAGTTTTAGATTTTGGGCGGCAAATTCTTCGCTTACCTTTAAGTTATTACGAAGCTCGATGCAGTGGCGAAATTGTGAGCCGCTTGCAAGATATTCAGCAAATTAATCAATTAGTTACTCAATTAGTTGTCAGTCTACCCAGCCGATTTTTTATTGCGGTGATTTCTCTAGGGTTCATGATTTTTTATAGCTGGAAACTGACAACAGTAGCTTTATTGATTTCCGTGATAATGACTTTATCTACTATTGTCTTCCAGCCAACATTACAACAAAAAACTCGTGAGCTTTTAGTTCAAGATGCTGAAAATCAAGGTGTTTTAGTTGAAACCTTTAAAGGTGCATTAACTCTGAAAACAACTACAGCAGGACCACAGTTCTGGGATGAATTAGAAAGCCGTTTTGGTCGTCTAGCTAATCTCACATATCGCACCATTCAAATTAGCATCATTAATAATACTTTTTCTGGTTTTGTTTCTGGTATTGGTGGCGTTATTTTGCTGTGGTTTGGTGGCTATTTAGTAATTGAACCTGCTGAAAATCTTAGCATTGGTAAGCTACTTGCATTTAACTCAATGAACGGTAACTTCTTGGGTTTAATTGGTACTGTTATCAGCTTTGTTGAAGAATTTACTCGTGCCAAAACCTCTGTACAACGCTTAACAGAAGTTATTGATGCTACTCCAGAAAATGAAAGAGATGGAAAAAAGCCTTTTGCTAAAATTTCCGAAAATGCTGATATTGTTTGTACCAATATTAACTTTCACTATGCAGGCAGAATTGAACTTTTAGAAGACTTTTCCTTAACAATTCCCGGTGGTCAAGTAGTTGCTTTAATTGGTAAATCTGGATGTGGTAAGAGTACCCTTGCTAAATTAATTGCTGGATTATATACTCTCCAATCTGGAAATATTCGCATTGGACTTTATAACCTCCAAGACCTTTCCTTAGAATGTCTGCGTCAACAGGTTACTTTAGTTCCTCAAGATGCTCATCTTTGGAGTCGTTCTATTGTCGAAAATTTTCGGTTAGGATCGCCTTACGTTACATTTGAGGAGATTGTCAGAGCTTGCCAAATTTCTGGTGCTGATGAATTTATCAGTAAACTTCCAGAAAAATATCAAACTATTTTAGGTGAATTTGGCGCTAATATTTCCGGTGGTCAACGTCAAAGATTAGCCATAGCTAGAGCTATGATTACAGAACCACCAATTTTGATTTTAGATGAATCTACAGGTGGACTTGACCCTGTGAGTGAGGCACAAGTTTTAGACCAATTATTGCATCATCGTCGGGGTCAAACCACAATTTTAATTACTCACCGTCCCAAGGTAATTAATCGTGCTGATTGGATAGTTTTGCTAGATCAGGGAAGGTTAAAAATACAAGGTTCTTTAGAGGAATTGAAAACTAAACCTGGGGAACATTTAGATTTTTTAATTCCCTAACTATTGATAATAATCAGGTAATTATGCTCTACACCCATAATCAAAAACTTATCTCTTCAGTGAAAAATGATGAGTTTCTTCCTCCTATTAGTCGTTGGACATCATTAACAGGAATGTTCCTCGTCGGAACTGTTGCTACTGGGATTACCCTCTCTTCATGGGTGAAATATAATGTCACAGTCAAAGCTAATGCTACTGTCCGTCCTACAGGTGAAGTTCGTGTGGTGCAACCAGAAATAGAAGGTGCTATCAAAAGTATTTTGGTTAAAGAAAATCAGGTTGTTAAAATGGGAGATGTCATTGCGAATCTGGATACAGACGAATTACTAATCAAAAAGAGCCAACTACAAGTTAATATCCAACAACGTAAATTACAAATAATCCAAATTGATGCCCAAATTCGGATTTTAGAAAGTCAGATTTTAGCAGAACAAACAGTTATAGAACGGACTATTGCTTCTGCAAAAGCCGATCTTTTACGCAACGAAAGGGAATATAAAGAAAAGCAAATTAATACTCAAAATCAATTTCTTTCAGCTAAAGAAAGTTTGCAAAAAGCCAAGACAGAGTTAGATAAGGCTGAAGCTGGTTTAGCATTTGCCGAGATAGATAGCGATCGCTATAAGCAATTGTCACAAATAGGAGCTATTGGACAGCGAGAATATGAGCAAAAACTACTGCTTGTTAAGCAGTCAAAATTAACACAGCGAGCAGAACAAAAATCTTTTGAAATAGCTAAAATCCAAGTTCAATCAGCTAAAGTTGCGGTTAATCCAACTAAAGCAATGGTGACGATAGCACAAGAACGCATCGCTCAAGAAACTGCTAAAGGCCAAGCCAGTATCTCTACTTTAAAGAAAGAAAAACAAGCATTAATTGAGAGGCGTGTTGAATTTGTAACCCAACTCAATCAATCTCAAAAAGAACTCCAACAACTAGAAAAGCAATTACAAAAAAGTATTATTATTGCCACTAGTAACGGGATCATTCTCAAGCTAAATTTACGAAACTCTGGTCAAGTAGTGCGTACTAGCGAATCTATTGCTGAAATTGTTCCTGATGATGCTTCTTTAGTGATTAAAGCTATGATTCCTACTGCTGACCTTAAAAAGGTTGCTGTAAATCAAGAAGTGCAACTCCGTTTTGATGCCTGTCCTTATCCAGATTATGGCACTCTTAAAGGTGTTGTCAAAAGCATTTCTCCAGATGTAATCACAACCCAGGGGAAAAATGCCACTGTAACAACTTCCAATAGCTACTTTGAAGCAACTATTCAACCTGAAAGACTTGAATTTGGTAATACGCATCATCAGTGTCGTATTCAATCAGGAATGGAAGTAAAAGCTGACATTATTTCCAGAGAAGAAACTGCATTGAAATTTATGCTGAGAAAGGCAAGGTTAATTACTGATTTATGAGTAATTATCAGTGTTATGTATTGTCAAATCCTATAATACAAGTAGATTATTCCCTGATCAATCCAGAGAATATGATTATTTCTGGATTAAACAACTAGTAAAAAAGGTGCAAGATGTAAATAAAGTATTACTGAATTATTCAAGGCATAACCATTTTAAAGCTTATGACATCTGAAGAAATGATTCAAAAAGCATTACAGTGGTGGTCTTATAGACAATCTATAAAACTATTTTTAGAAGCTGAAAGAATCCGAGATGGCTTATTACAAGAATCATTCATCATTCGTCGTAGTTTAGATGTATTGATGATAGATAATTTGAGTTTGTCAATCGATGGAATTCAAGAACATATCAAAAAAGTCGATAATTTTCATCATTCTTTAGTACAATTGAGCGATCGCTTGTGTCCAACACTTATTCAAGATAGCTTACCTTTATCTATAGAGTACTTATTAGAACCTTGGCTATCCTCCCATCCCCATTTATATTTTCATATTGATATGCCAGATTACTGGCGACATGAACCTACTGAATACAGCTTAATAATTTTAAGAATTTTAGAAGAATTACTGATACTAGCTTTACCCGAATCAGAACTTTTAATAGCTTTTTCTGTGTATATTAAATTAAGACAAATAGGAAATATGGGGCAATTAGTGGTAAAAATTTCCTATCCTGATATATCTACTCTTATTTTTCATTCTCAGTTACCAGAGTTAGAATATCTTTACCATAGCTTTAAATTTTTAATATCGGGTAAATGCTTGTACTATAAAAGGAATCTTCGGTCATCTTGGCATTTTTATTGGTAGGTACTTTACATGACTAATTAACTAACAGTATGCAAAATTTTATATCAGTGAAATATATGATAAATACTAAACTAATTTTCACTGAAAATACTGTGTCTTCTAAGTACTAGATGCAGTAATAATAACGTTGGTTAGTGCGAATTTATAGGTTAAGGTTGATACACCTCATATTCTATAATCCAGAAGTAATAAAATCTAGTAAAATCTAATTAATTGATATTCATAGCGGTCAATTAAAAAATACTGATCTGTTTATTTATCAGGGTATTTGTTAAATATGCAAGAACTTTTATCAGCAAAGGAATTGCTAAAAATTCTGGTAATTGATGACCATGAATCAGTTTTAAGTGGCACGGTTGATATCCTCCGAAAAAACTATCCTAGGGCTGAGTTTATAACTGCTATAAATGCTAATAATACACTTGAGCAAGTTACTAGTTTACAACCTGATCTAATAGTTATGGATCTTTCTATTCCCGAAGATATGGGAATGAATGCACGACCGGATAACGGTATTAAACTTCTGAAAATCTTGATGGAAAAATATCCCCATTTGAATATTGTTGTCCAAAGCGCCCATGTGAGAACATTAATACGTATTCGCCTAGATATTGATAGTCATAAAGGAGGATTTACCATTGCCGATAAAAGTCTTTCTACCCAAGAAATGTTAACAAGAGTTGATTGGGCATTACAAGGATTAACTCATACAAAAGATATTAGTAGAATTCACTCAGGATTAGAAGTTAAACCAGAGTGGTTGAAGGTACTGACTCTAGCATTTGAGGAAGGATTACAAGATAAATCAATAGCTGAAAAAATGTGTATATCAGAACGCATGGTACGTCATTATTGGAGTAAGCTACAAGATGCATTAAATGTTTACCCAGAAGAAGGGAAAAACATCCGTATCCAAACTGAAATGCAAGCCAGAAAACAAGGCTTAATTGATTAATTATCAATCTCAAAATCAAATACCGAGACTAGATATAAAGCTTATGCGGGTGAGAATTGATAAAACAATTAAAGAGCGATGGCAATATATTTTGATTTTCTGGTGGTCTATTTTAGACATTGCTAGTGCTAGACTCACGCAATCTCCACTAGAAACTATTACAGTTATTAGTATCGCCACCTCTAGTCTAATTAGCATTGGGTATTTACTTTTAAATGAAAGTATTTTGATTTCAATATTTCCAGCAAGTTTAATTTTTGTAATCAATGCTATAGCTATCACAGCTTTCTATCACTATAACCAAGCTGTTAGATCAGAAATTAAAGCCAGACAAGCTATCATTGAAATTACATTTGAAACAATTCACAACGGGCCGCTCCAAAACCTAGATAGGGTTTTAAAATTAGTCAAAGAACAAGATTTACCAACTCACAAATTACTACCGGAACTAGAAAAAGAACTAAAGAAATTAAACCAAGATCTACGAGGAATTTATGAGTTTTGGCAACAAGAAAATCTCACCCAAGAACCTAGCCTTTACTTAGGAAAGAGTATCATCATCAATTTACAAGACCCTCTGCATGAAATTCTCTATCAAGTTTATAGCTATACCTTGGAACGAGATTTTCCCTGCTTTAAAACCCTCAAGCTGAAGATTCGCACCTTTGAGCCTATAGATGAAAGAAATCTGACCCTTGACAACAAGCGAGGACTCTGCCGATTTCTGGAAGAAGCTTTGTGTAATGTGGGCAAACACGCTACAGGAGTTACCTGCCTCCAAGTTGCTTCCTCTTCATCTGCGGGCTGCTACACACTCAGCATTAGAGATGATGGTTTGGGAGTTAACTCCTCAAGGGAAGGTCGGGGAACGCAACAGTTTAAAAATTTAGCACGACAAATTAAAGGTCAATTTCGACGGGTTCCCCTTTCTCCTCAAGGAACTATTTGTGAACTATCTTGGAATGAGACAAATTTTTTCAGAGTTCCAGATTGCTAAAAGCAGAGTGGGTAGCTTCTGATATATTGTGAGTTATCATGGATAAATTATTATATTTTGGCATTTTGCCCCCTCTCAGGTGGCTTATGGGTGAACGTATATTTGCTCAACAACCATGTCACTATAGGGAATAAATCCTCATATTGAGCAAGAGAAAGGCTAAAAAACGCTGTGCAGATAACATTTTTAGGGACGAGTTCCGGAGTACCTACAAGATCACGTAATGTTTCCAGTGTCGCACTGAGATTACCACAACGGGCAGAACTGTGGTTATTCGACTGCGGTGAAGGTACTCAGCATCAAATTTTGCGAAGTGACCTAAAAATTAGCCAACTCTCCCGAATTTTTATCACCCATATGCACGGTGATCACATTTTTGGCTTGATGGGACTTCTTGCTAGTTGCGGTTTAGCTGGTAATGTAGAACGAGTTGATATCTATGGCCCATCTGGGTTAAATGAATATCTACAAGCCGCCTCACGTTACTCCCACACCCACTTTTCTTACCCTATTAAGGTACATACTGTCCAGCCAGGAGTAATTTACGAAAATGATGAGTTTATCATTAGCTGTGGTCTACTGCATCATCGTATTACAGCATTTGGCTATCGTGTAGAAGAAAAAGACCGCAGCGGACGCTTTGATGTAGAAAAAGCTAAAGCTTTACAAATTCCTTCGGGTCCCATTTATGGAAAACTCAAGCGCGGTGAAACCGTTACCCTTGCAGATGGACGAATAATTGATGGTAGTGAATTGTGTGGAGATACGGAAATTGGCCGCAAGTTTGTTTATTGTACAGATACAGTTTATTGTGACGGTGCTGTACAGTTAGCCCAGGATGCGGATGTGTTAATTCATGAAGCCACCTTTGCTCATCAGGATGCAGATATGGCTTTTCAAAGATTACATTCTACAACTACAATGGCGGCACAAACAGCTTATGCCGCCGGGGTAAATCAATTAATTATGACTCATTTTAGTCCCCGCTATGCTCCCGGAAATGCCATTGAGTTAAAAGATTTACTTCGGGAAGCCCGCGCTATTTTCCCCAATACCATAATGGCTCAGGACTTTATGGTTTACGACATACCTAGACGGCGGGAAGTTGTCCTCAATTAGGCTGTAGTCTATGGTGTTAAGAATTCAGCCAAATAGAAAACCTAAATGTGGCATAGGGGTAAAGCGCAGCGGGAGCAATATGAGTATCAACGCTCAAACCGTTGTCCCACAGCCGTTCTACCCCACACCTTAGTCCCCTCCCGTCAAGAGAGGAGGGGAAGTTTTACGTTAGTAAAACGGGGGTGGGGTGCTTCTGGATTGATTGGTCATTGAGTCAGTTGCATATAACGTCAATGAAGAATCTTTCACGTTAAGTTGACACCAATGTTGCGTAGCGAGTGCTGAGTGCCGAGTGCTGCTAAACCCTGACATTCAAGTAATAAAAAAGTAATAAATTAGACTTTTAAAACATCTTCTTAGAAATCATATGTATCAACCTTTATATATTCCCTTTTTATCCTTCATTAAATATTTAAAAATCTTATAAATAAATTTACTATCATAGTGCTGACCGGGCATATATCTGGATGAATTGATTATAGGATAGCTGCTTAAAGATACGTTTTATCAAGTAGTTATATCATCCTGGGAAAAAATAAATATTAGTGGTTTAAGAGAGAAAGTTGTGTATAAATTATCTCAAAAACCTGTTTTATCATTATTTTCCAGATATATGGTTTCAATAATAGAGGGCTTTTATAGTGGCTACAACTGGTCTAAATCATCAACAACTGGTTACTACCTCTAAGCCAAGGGCAGTTAACATTAGACAAATATCTACAATTCTGTTTTACCGACGCTTTTTCATTTTAGGGGTTTCCTGTGCAGTGATGTCAGTTACTTCTCTTCTAGCTGTCATTACTAAACCGATGTACCAGAGTTCTATGCAGATTATGGTGAGTTCTGATTTAGATGAAGCATCAGGATCAATCAAGAAGCAGGAAAATGCCAAAGCTGAGTTAATTACCCCTAATTTTTCATCTGTAGAATATACTCATCAGATGAAATTAATGCTGAGTTCTAAGCTAGTACAAAAAGCTGTAGATTTGTTGCGCTCTGATTATCCCAATATTACTATAGAAAATATTAAGGGTAAAAATGATTCAGGCAATCAAGGAGCTTTACAAATAACCCCATTAGAGGGTTTATCAGAATCTAATCAGGTTGTTAATCAAGTATTTGTTATTTCTTTCAAAGACCCAGATCCAGTAAAAACAAAAAGGGTATTGCAAGCTCTCCAGAAAGTTTATCAAGACAATAATAGTGAACAAAAAAAGCAGCGTTTAAATCAAGCTTTAGCTTTTGTTAACAATCGATTACCTAAGTTGCAAAAAGACGTAATAGCGTCAGAGAAAAAATTAGAATTATTTCGCCAGAAACATAATTTAGTTGACCCGTCAGTACAAAGTAAAATTCTGTTAGAATCTCTTGCTGATATTCAGAAACAACGACAAACTACTCGCTCTAAATTTGAAGCTGTACAAGCTCAGTACAATACCCTAGATCAAAAAATAGCATCTTCCACCCAGAATGCACAAGTTTCAGCTAGTATGAGTCGTTCTAACAGCTACCAAGCCTTATTAGATGAGGTAAAAAAGACAGAATTGAATTTGGCTCAGGAGCGTCTGCGCTATACTGATAATTCACCAATAGTCATAAAACTCAAGCAAAAACGCCAAATTCAAATTGCCTTATTACAGCAAGAAGTAAAAGAGAAAGCTACCAAAACGAGCCGTGCAACAGAAAATTTATTAGGAATTGACCCGAAGTTAGTTAATGAATTACAGCAATTACAAAAAACAGCCCTTGAACTAATTCGCAATGAAAATAATTTAGCTAAATCTGAACAACAAATTCGCTGGCAGCTAAGTACATACCCAAGCATAATAGCAGAGTACAATCGATTGCTTGCAGATGTCACATTCCAACGCCGAACACTTGAGCAATTGCTTCAGGTACAACAATCATTGGGAATGAAAATTGCTCAAGGCGGATTTGATTGGCAAGTATTGGAAGAGCCAGACTTGGGTATTTATATCGGTAATCGTAAATGGTTATTGATAATTGCCGGAGTGCTAATTGGTCCAATTTTAGGTGCAGCAGCAGCCTTGATTTGGGAAGTGTTTAATAAGGCAATTTTTTCAGCACAGGATTTACAGAAACTAACAAATATTCGATTACTGGGTTCTGTTTCCAAGTTGGGAAAACCAAGTTTAAAAAACAGACTCCAGCGGATTTTTAGGCGTGGGCGGCAAAATTCAGCACCTTCAACGGTGGAAAACAACGATAAATTATCCAGCCATGAAACCCTGGATATGATTTATCAAAATATTCAAATATTCAAGAATCCCTTGCCTTTTAAGTCCTTGATGTTGACTTCAGCCGTACCAGGAGAGGGAAAAACAACTTTAGCTTTGGGACTTGGGGCTAGTGCTGCACATATGCATCAACGGGTACTAGTTATTGATGCTAACTTGCGATCGCCCAGTTTACACAAAATCCTGGAAATTTCCAATGATTGGGGGCTATCTCTGCTATTGGTGGATGATATCAAAACCCAAGCTCATAATTATATCCAGCCTATTCACCCCTCAGTTGATATTCTCACTGCTGGTCCGACACCAGAAGATGTGGTAAATCTGCTGAGTTCTGGACGAATGAAAGAATTGATTGAGTCCTTTGAGCAAATTTATGACTTGGTGTTGATAGATGCTCCTTCTGTTTTAGATAGCATTGATGCTAGAATTATCGCCTCTGTTTGTAATGGAATTGTCATAGTTGGGCGTATTGGCCAGTTAACCCCACAGGAACTGATGCAAGCAACGGAAATTTTGAGCCAGTTGAATTTAATCGGTATTGTGGCTAATGAGGTGAATAATTCGCCAAAAGTCAGGAAATCTCCCAAACGTTCTGACACGATAAAATCTGCTGATTAAAACCCCACAAGTCTAATCAAAATGCATAATAGGTAGAAGTGGCAACCTCCTACCTGGGAGAACGTCTCGTTGAACTTGTAGAGGCTTGTGATTAGACAATCAGCATGAAAATCCAACTTTATTTAGGCGCTTTATTTTCCCAAATTAAAGGACAACATTGGTGGATAGGTATCCTCTTGTGGTTTGTTTTGGTTGCTCCTGCTCAAGCATCTGTCATCCTGCGCGTAGCAATTGAGAGGGGAGTAAATCAAGTCAAAGTTGGTGCTTCCACAACTGCAATAGTTAAAGATAGTGCAGGACGTACTCTTGGACAATTACCAGCAATGAGCGCTTATGCTGCTCAATCAGTTCCGGGGGGAGTGGCTTTGGATAAATGGCAATCTGGGTTATTTTGGATTGAGCCAACTGCTAAGGGATTTGTTTATATTGGCGATCGCTGGTTTCGAGGTAGAACTCTTGTCATTCCTACCGAAAAAGGCTTAACCGCAGTTAATTGGGTCGATTTAGAAGAATATCTCTACAGCGTCATCGGTGGGGAAATGAATTCTAGTTGGCCTCCCGAAGCCCTCAAAGCCCAAGCGATCGCAGCCCGTACCTATGCCCTCTATGAACGAGAAAAACAGCGCAACAATCCCGTTTATGACTTAGGAGATAGTCCCGATCGCTGGCAAATCTACAAAGGTGTCAGCAGCGAATCCCGTAACACTTATGGTGCTGTAGATGGCACAGCAGGAAAAGTCCTCACCTATAACAACCGAATTATTCTCTCAGTCTTCCATGCTTGTTCTGGTGGACACACCGAAAATGTAGAAGATGTTTGGGGAAATACTCTCCCTTACCTGCGTGCAGTACAAGACTTTGATCAAGGTTTCAAAGAATGCAATTGGGTAAAAACCTTCTCACCTGGAGAAATTAGCGCCAGAATTTCCGGGATAGGCAACATCAAAGATATGATTGCTGAATCTTTCTCACCTTTCCGCAGCGTGAAAACCCTGAAAATAATCGGTGATCAAGGTACTAAAGTACTTAAAGGTGAAGAAGTTCGTACCGCACTCAGGCTAAAAAGTACCCGTTTTAGCGTTAGCAAAGGAGAAAATGGCAGTTTTGTCCTCCAAGGGCTAGGCTATGGACATGGTTTAGGTATGAGTCAGTGGGGCGCGTATAGTTTAGCCCAACGCGGAGCCAGCCATTTACAAATTTTGGGACATTATTACCAAGGTGTAGCTCTAACGCCGATTCAGGCTAAATAGGCAGTAGGGGCGTATTGCAATACGCCCCTACAGGAGCAATACGCCCCTACAGGAGCAATACGCCCCTACAGGAGTATGGGTAACTGTGATGCCCACCTTAATCCTTTGATTCATCCAAACGATTCTGTTTTTTAACCTGCTCAAATTCCTGTTCTAGCAAATCTGTATCACTGGAATAAACAGAATCTTCTTTACCAATGATTTTTTCTTTAGCAAATTCACTAGCAAAAGCAATTTTCTTCTGTAAAGCCGAATCAGCATTTGCTAACAATCTTGCTCTTTCTATCCTTTGGTTATTACCAGCAGCAATTTTACCATTGCGCCATTGAATCCAAAAATAACGCAATAAGGGTATACCTAAAAAACCTGCTCCATAAGCCAACAACAACCAATAAATTCCTTGTACAAAGCCTACTAGTCCACCTATTTGTGCTGCGGCTGTACCATCCCTCAATAAACTTCCCAGTATTAAAGCAGCCACAAAATTGAGTACACCTAAACCAGCACTCAACATGATTTTTCCTGAACTCGCCGCACTAAACCGCCAAAGAAATTCCTCTAAATAAGGAGCTATTGACTGCCGCTTTTTTTTGCTGGCTCTTACTTGTAACTCTGGGAAATAATAGACAATTTGCCCATCAGCACTTACCTGGGGTTGCCCATTAAATCTAACCAGTACAGGCAACATATAATCTTCATATTCTTGCTGATATGTTTCACCCAAATTATCCAGATATGGCGCAATTTGTTCTGCTACTATTGCTCCTTTGTTATTACGAATCACTGTCGCAATTTCTTGCCAACGGCGTTCTTCTAAGTTGGCGTTAGGATTACCATCACCAAACAAAAACGAAAACACAGCTTCAAAGAAATTGAGATCGCTCTCTTCCCCTCTTTGTTGTCGCCTTTCTTGGGATTGTTGTCTATAATCGGGACTAAAATACCAGAATAAATCTGGGAAAAAGAAGAAATTGAATCCACGATCACTGCCGCTCCGATTGTCGTTATCCCGATCTGAGTTAGCAGCAGTAATAATAATGATGATGGTGACAGTAATCAGCGCGATAGAAGCAATTAAGAAAATTCCAAAGGAAATGCGAATTAAGTAAAACAGCACTCCCCAAACTTTTTTCCACCATTCCTGCAACCGTAATTGCAAGTATTTATTACGTAAGATTGTTCTAAAATTTTGGGGAAATTTATAAACAATATCACCGGATTCTGCTACCTGTAAATGTCCCCCAGCATCTGATGCTAAGGCTAATAGTCCTTGATTGGCTTCAGCTAAATTTAAACCAGCTTGGGTTGCCACGTCACCAACGGTAACTCGGTAGCCCAATTGTTCTACAGATCGCATAATGGCGGGATTGGGAGTCATTGCTCTCCTCTCCTCTTGTATTTGAGTTTCTCTTTAATCTAGTATAAAGTTTGATTTTAGTTTAAACCCATAGCATAAACTCATCACCAAATGATATGGTCATTATGGCGCTGGACAATTCTTGTGTCTAGTTTCTCCCTAGCTTAGTAAACCAGCACATTTTCCCTAATATGGTTCAGTATACTCTCGCTCAAAGCCCAGAAATTATTCTTTCTGTTCCTGGCAAAGATTCGGCTAAAGCCCGCGACAAAGCAATGGATCAGCTGATGGAACTCATGGATACTGATCAGCTATCCACAGAACTAGAAGAAGGATTTGGACCTCAACAGTTAATTGAAGTTAAGGAACCAACTATTGATAATACTAGCGGTGAGGATGCCATTACCCAAGCCGTCCAGATTCTCAACAATTTGGCTACACTGAAGTTGAAGGTGCAAGAATCACGGTCTGAAGCTTTGGAAATTCGCAAAGCGGTTGATGTTCTATTCTCAGATAATATGGTTACTGAGGAGGAAATCACCCGTCTCAAGGAAGGTTTTAAGGTTCTCAAAAATTTCGCCCAAGCTAATATCCGTTATCAAGAAGCACGAACAAAAGCAGAACAGGCTAGACAAGTTTTAGATCAAGCTCTCAAATCACCTGAAAAGTGACCGAATAATTCGTAATTCGTAATTCGTAATAGTGCCTACGGCAGGCTACCGCCAACGTAATTCGTAATTCAAAGTTACAGAGCAACTAACTTTAGTTATGGAGATCCAAAAATTTATTCCTTGGTTTAAGCCCCTGGCTTTAGACATGGGGTGATAATTAGGAATTACTGTGACTTTACACCAAATCTCGTTGTTAATTTTGATAATTCACAAAAAAAAGGACAGGTTTTAAAACCTGCCCTTCTTAATACTGGGGCGCTAGGATTCGAACCTAGGGATGGCGGGACCAAAACCCACTGCCTTACCACTTGGCTACGCCCCAACGAAGTAAGTCAACTTCAAATAATATAGCAGTTACCCTGGGGGTTATGTCAAGTACTTTTTAGAAAATATTTTTATTCTTATTTATAGCCGTGGACAGGGTGGTTAGGACATCAACTAATCCTAAAACTTAGACACTAAAAGGCTTCTAGCACTGTCACCTGTCACCTGTTCCCTGTCACCTGCTATATTGTCCAAGAAAGGCATAAAAAAAGAGGGAAGGTTAAAATACCTTCCCCCCGCTTGTTGTTTTGATTGTTTTGGTTGTTTTCTGGCTTTTGCGCTTCTTTGAGTTTGTTTCTCAGCATCTGTCTTTGTTTCTTCAGTTGTCTCTTTCTGGCAGAACCGCCTCGGCCTTTATCGTTTCTCCCTTCTTTTCGGGGGGATTCCCATCTTTTTAAGCGCATATTGTTTTTGACGGTGAGTAATGATTATGAAATTCTATAAACAGCACTTGCCTTATTATACTACAAAAATTTCACTTTTTACAGGAAGTTGGAACGATAATGGCGATCGCTATTTGGATATTGAACTTACGCACAGGTCACAAAATAAACGTATACCACTCCAGACACAGAGGATACAGAGAAAAACATCTGTTATTTTTTAGTAGGTTAACAATAACATCCTGTACATCCTGACATACTGAATATACTTAATTAATCTTGTAAAATCCAATTTGCTAAATTTTGTCTAATTCTTACTAACCTTGCTTCAGAAATTTCACCAATTTTTCCTAAAAGTATCTGCTCTGAAACCACAGCTAGTCGTGAAGCTCGAATCACACTTTCTGATTTTAAGCCTGTTTGCGAAAAATCAACATCTTGGGGTGAGATAATTTCATCTAATCCTGCTAGTTCTTGTCCTGTTTTTGTGGAAATCATACAGGCAAGCCAGTCATCATATACATTATTGGATAGGGGTTTTATGAGTAGTGCAGGACGTAGTTTCCCCAGTGTCAGGTTAGTTTGCGGAAATCTGAAGAGAACAATTTGACCTGCTATTGCCATTTTTCTATCAGATCAGATTCAGTGTATTCATGAAGATGATCATTTTCTAAGCCTCTCATAGCTTGTTCTAAGGAAAACTCGTTCCATTCTTCATTTTCTTTGTTAGTCAAGATAGGGATTAACATTTTTTGAATTGTCCATTTTTCTTCTTGTATAAGTTCTAAAATACTTTCTTTTATGAGGGCTTTCAGTTGTTGGGTTTCCATTGTTCACCTTTGGTTAATCATTCTTTGATTTTACCTGGTTTTCAAGTCGGGGATCTTTGACTAGGAGATTGATGACGAACCAAAGAGGCGCAGAGGACGCAGAGAACAACGTCTGTCATATTGGAGTAGGATGAGGGTAACATCCTGTACATCCTCTCATCCTGGTTATCCTGATTCAGGCTTTCTTGGGTCTTATGCAAAAATTTATGAGATTAACGAACCGCAGAGACACAGAGGACGCAGAGAACAACGTCTGTCATCTTTGAGTAGGTTAACAGTAACATCCTGTACATCCTTTAATCCTGGACATCCTGATTCTGACTTAATAATTTTCTGTCATTTAAAGCCTGGGAAAAAACCAGGCTAGTCATTGAAAATCTTAATGGGCAGGAGGAGAATCGAACTCCTATACCTTTCGGTGCCGCATTTTGAGTGCGGTGCGTCTACCAATTCCGCCACCCGCCCTTGGGTGTAACTTTCCTATTATAGCCTATTTTTTGATTTTGGCAACAGGTATTTTTGAGAATTGGGAATAATCAAGAATTACCAATTCCGGTTTACCAAAGTTGAATCAATATCTTGTAGACTAGCACAGCCGCTGAGTGCCATTGCGGTAGTTAATTCATCTTTGAGAAGCGAGATAATATCAGACACGCCCTCTTGTCCAGATACCGCTAATCCCCACAATACAGGACGACCGATGAGAACAGCTTTTGCGCCTATAGCTAAGGCTTTGAGGATGTCTGTACCGCGACGGATACCACCATCTAAAAGAACTTCTGCTTTACCGTCTACTGCGGCGATGATTTCGGGTAGAGCATCTAAGGAAGCTAACGCACCATCTAATTGTCTACCACCATGATTAGAAACCACAATCCCTTGAGCGCCATATTCTACCGCCCGCACAGCATCATCACCCCGTAAAATCCCTTTCAATACTAAAGGTAAGGGACTCAGAGATTGCAGCCATTCTAAATCTTTCCAAGTCAGTGCGGGGTTAATCTGTTGAGCAAAATAGGTCAATAAACCAGATTCCCCTTGTTCATGGGGAATATCTAACCCTGATATTTTGGTTAAATTAGCGGGATGTAAACCTGGAGGTAAGGTGAATTCATTGCGTTGATCTCGTTCTCGCTTTCCCAACACAGGAGCATCAACAGTTAGACACAGTGCTTTGTAACCTGCTGTATATGCTCTTTCTACCAAAGCACGAGTTAAACCCCGATCTTTGTGGATGTAAAGCTGGAACCATTGCAAACCATTGTCAACCGTTGCAACTTCTTCTAAACTCTTAGTAGACAATGTACTCAGAACCATACCTACACCTGCTGAAGCCGCAGCTGAAGCTGTAGCAATTTCCCCATCTGGATGAGCGAGACATTGAAAAGCCATTGGTGCAATCAGCAGAGGTAGCTGCAAAGGTTCACCTAAAACTTTGGTAGTCAAGTTGATTTCACTGACATCAACTAACATTTTTGGACGGAGTTTGATTCGTGTAAAAGCAGTGCGATTATCTTTTAAAGTGATTTCATCCCATGCACCACTGCTGTAATAATCAAACGCCATCTGGGAAAGATGAGCTTTTGCTAACTGTTCATATTCAAATAAGTTTATAGGTGATACAAGCTCTTGCACTTTACCTCACTCCTCCTGCTTTCTGTCCTGTCACTCCTTGGGATATTTACCAATTGCGCCAGCCGCCCTTCGGTGCAGTTTCAATCTTGTCCTTAAAACCGTGATTTTGCAGTAGCTTCTGGTACTCTAAAGTACTACTCCAACGGTCAATTTCTCTAGCTCTCAATACTGGTACTGGATGGCTTAATTGGGCGGTACGGGCTTCTTTGACCATTTCACCAAGTTCGGTTTTACTAATGTCATCATAAGCACGAGCTTGGGCAACAAAGGCATCGAGATTTAGCTTGGGTGCTAAGGTGGGAGAACCGCCAGCAAGCTTCATTAACACTGACATGACAACTTTGGGGTCTTGGGTAGCTAACAAAGCGGCGCGATCGCAGGTAAACTCAGCACAACGTACCCATTCTAATAATTGTGCCTGTAACGCTTGAGCCACAACAGCACCAACATTAGGTACAATTCCTGCTACTAAAACTAATAAATTTACAGGTGTTAAATAAACACTGTGATCACATTTGAGATGTCCCAACTCATGGGCAATTACAGCTTGTATTTCCTCTGGTGTGAGAATATCAATTAAGGAAGTGTGCAGAACTACAAACGGCTGCTTACCCCGCATAGCAAATGTGTAAGCATTAGGAGCCGGATGTTGACGGACATACAACTGGGGCGGTTCGATATCTAAGATATTACAAGCATCTAACAACAGCTTGTGTAAATCGGGCAGTTGTTGTTCACCAACCAAAATACTCGCAGCAATATTTTCTACATAAAACACTTGCTCTGCCATTGGCCCCAACAAATTCCGCACCATCATATCTAAGCCAGGAATTTGCTTAAGAGTGTTGGTTGCTTCCAAGTCTAGAGGATGACGGAATGAGTCAGCTTTTAAACCAATTAGTGGGGTTTGAAGTAAAGACATAATTATGGCAATCAATAAAAAATATATTTCCCACAGCTAGTATAGCGATTTCAGAAGGGTGGGCATTGCTAGTACCTTGTTTTCTAGGCATCTGAAGTTGTGTACATATAATCTTTGGAGCATAAGAAAACTATTTTCAATATGGGGAAGTAAAAGAACTTTTTGATGGGATGCACCCATTGTATAACTATATTAATTAACTTTTTTAAGTTGTAGTTCAGGTAGAGTCAAGCATTTTAGCAAATAAAAAAGTAAAAAAAATAAATTAAATAAATTAATGACGAAAGTTACCAACTTGATATTTCATCAACAGGTAAAATCCGCCATTAAATCACCAAATACAAAATCCCCTAACTCTAGATAGAAACTGAAGCCGGGGGATTGCTGTTGTTTGTATGTAACTCTGCATCAGCTGATGCTTCATTATTCACACGGATAATCTTTGCTCCTAGTTGTTGCAATTTCATATCCAGGCGATCATAACCACGATCTAAGTGTTTTAATCCTTGAATTGTGGTTTTTCCTTCTGCTGCTAGTCCAGCTATCACCAAGGCTGCAGATGCTCGTAAATCCGTGCCTATTACTGGTGCGCCGGATAACATTGGCACGCCGCGAACAAAGGCAGTATTACCTTTAACGCGAATATCTGCCCCCAAGCGATTTAACTCGGAAGCATGACGCAGACGATTCTCAAACACAGATTCATTAATGATGCTGTCACCTTCTGCCAAAGTCAGCAATGCCATAAACGGCGCTTGCATATCTGTGGGAAAACCCGGATGGGGTAAGGTATCAATATCTGTGGCTCTGAGCTTTTCTGCTGGTAAAATGCGTAAACAGTCTGACCCTTCCTCAATGATGGGTACGCCAATTTTTTGTAACTTGGCAATCACTGGGATTAAATGGTCGGGAACCACTGGGGAAAGAGTAAATTCTGAACGAGTGATGGCTCCAGCGAGTAAAAAAGTTCCTGTCTCAATCCGATCAGGAATAATGCTGTAGTCAGTAGAATGTAATTTTTCAACACCGTTGATGGTAATTGTACTCGTTCCTGCTCCTCGAATCTTCGCTCCCATTGAGTTACAGAAATTCGCCAAATCGGCTACTTCTGGTTCTCTGGCAGCATTTTCTAGGATAGTTTCACCATCAGCTAAGGTAGCTGCCATCATCAGGGTTTCAGTTGCACCAACGCTGGGAGTATCTAAGTAGATTCTCGCTCCCTTCAATCTACCATTGCTACCAGGAACAAAAGCATTACAAATGCCATGCTCAATTTGGACTTCTGCTCCCATTGCTTGCAGTCCCCTGACGTGCAAATCAACTGGTCTAGCACCAATGGCACAACCCCCTGGTAAAGGCATTTGTGCTACTCCCAGTCGCGCTAACAGAGGTCCGATGGCAAAAAAGCTGGCTCGCAGTTGAGTAACTAGTTCATAAGGCGCTTTGGATGTGCTAATTTCCCTGGCATCAACATCTAAAATGTCGTCTTCTCTGGTTAAGCGCAATCCCAAAGCTGATAAAACTTGCCCCATGCGCTCTACGTCCGCTAATAAGGGGACATTGCGAATACGACAATCTCCTGAACAAAGCAAAGCTCCAGCCATGATTACCAGTGCTGAATTTTTTGCCCCGCTAATTTTTACATGACCTTGCAAAGGATGCCCACCCCAAATTTGCAAAACTGAGGAGTCTGCTTCAGGTGAAGACTTGGCATCTGGTAAGCTGCTAGAAGAATTAATAAGCCTACCTCCAAAAAAAGTACGCAATAATAAAGGTTTAAAGTTGGTTTTGATTCTACAGTAAAGAGTTGGTTTGTCTACATTTTGGTGTGATGACTTGTGAAGATAAATTTTAACTTTCTATGTTCTGACGGCTGTAAATAATTACTGGCAAGCTTTCTGCGGTTTGAAAATTTATTGGCTATGTTAACATCAATTACGTATCAAAACCAAAAACAATACTCAGTAAGAAGCTGATTCTGTTTTTTTTGGCAGTACCTATGAGAATAATCTTGGTTGACAAACTTACAGAATTAAGCAATAATAAGAAATTGTCGATAAGATATCGATGCCAGCGGAACTGGCGGAATTGGCAGACGCGCTAGATTCAGGTTCTAGTGCCGCAAGGCTTCCGGGTTCAAGTCCCGGGTTCCGCATATTAATTTGTTTGGGATTTCAGATGAATCTAAAATCCCAAATCTCAAAATATAAAATCGTGTTGACAAGTTTACAAAATTCCCTAGTTAAGCAAATCCGTAAGCTGCACTCTACCAAAGAGAGACATAAGCAGCAGCTATTTTTACTGGAAGGGACGCACTTGCTAGAAGAAGCTTGTGCGGTGAATTACCCTTTAGATACGGTTTGTTGTACAGAAAAATGGCAAATGGCACATCCTCAATTGTGGGATAATGCTTGTAGTTATTGCGATCGCTCAGAAATTGTCAGTGAAGACGTTTTAGCGGCAATGGCAACGACGGTACAGCCAGATGGTGTCGTTGCCATTGCAAAGCGGAGTGAACAGCCAACCCAAGTCCCTTTTACTGGTTTGGTTCTAGCTGTGGAAACTCTGCAAGATCCAGGGAATTTAGGGACTATGATTCGCACCGCTGCGGCTGCTGGGGCATCCGGTTTGTGGTTAAATAGTGATAGTGTGGATTTAGATAATCCCAAGGTTTTACGTGCGTCTGCGGGGCAGTGGTTTCGCTTAAATATGGCGGTGAGTGAAGATTTAAGGACGACAGTTGCTCAAAGCCAGCAAGCAGGAATGCAGGTAGTTGCTACTATGCCAAATGCAAATTTAACTTATTGGGAAGTGGATTGGCGTAAACCTAGTTTGATTCTACTGGGAAATGAAGGGGCTGGGTTATCAGCAGATTTAGCAGCAATGGCGAATACACAAGTGAAAATTCCTCTTAGTCCTGGAGTAGAATCTTTGAATGTAGCGATCGCAGCGGCTTTAATGTTATATGAAGCCCAGCGGCAAAAGATTTATAGTTAATCGGTTTTTAATTTTTGTGTTTTTTTGCTAAATATTGCTCAATATCAGCAACTGCATCCTCTAAAGCTGATATATCAATAGCATCCGTCTTGTTGCTTAAGCTATCGTTCATGGAACTACTATTATTAGATTTAGTTTCCACTTGATTTCCAGGGGAATTGACTTGTAAGATGTCTTCTAACTGAAGCAGGGATTGCTGAAACTCTTGAGCAGCGTCACAGCGCTGATATTGCTGAATAGGTTTCATAATCTTAAGAAAAAGAATCAGGGTGAAGTTGAGTAATTGTCGATTGTAGTCGCTAATCCAGTCAATTTGAGCCGTCTAAAATTATTTATGATAGCTATCTGCTCACCACTATTTGGTCTAGTATCAATTTTACACATTAGTAGGCTTGACTGCCAAACTTGTTGAAATGAATCAATCGATTAAACAAATTCTAATTTGCTTGGGTGCAGCTATTATCGGTTTTAGCGTCGTTGGTTGCGATCGGCTGTTTCCCCCGACTGGTGATATTGTTGAGAGGGTGAGCGATGGTGATACATTGGTGTTGAAAGACGCTGATGGCAAGAAGTTCACAGTGCGCTTTGCTTGTGTTGATTCCCCAGAAATACCTCATTCTAAGAAAGAAAAAAACAGTAGATTTACTAAAGATGTAAATCAATTTGCTTGGGGTGTGAAAGCACAAACACGGGTAGAGGAACTTGTGCAGCAGGCAGGTAATCGCGTCAAGTTGAGTATAACGGATAGCGATCGCTATGGTAGAAAAGTTGCAGAAGTGCGTTTAAAAGATGGTACTTTTGTCCAACAAGTTTTGTTACAAGAAGGATTAGCTAAGGTATATCGTCCTTATTTAAACAAATGTCCCAGTAAAGATATCGTCCAACAAGCGGAAGCGCAAGCGCAACAGCAACGAATTGGGATTTGGAGTGATCGGAAATTTGTTGATCCTTGGAATTATCGGAAAGGAAATAAGTAAATAAAGCTAATGTAGAGATGTTTTAGATAATGTTTGAAAAGTCTCAATCCATACTAACCCTCCTGACGTGCAAATCAACTGGTCTAGCACCAATGGCACAACCCCCTGGTAAAGGCATTTGTGCTACTCCCAGTCGCGCTAACAGAGGTCCGATGGCAAAAAAGCTGGCTCGCAGTTGAGTAACTAGTTCATAAGGCGCTTTGGATGTGCTAATTTCCCTGGCATCAACATCTAAAATGTCGTCTTCTCTGGTTAAGCGCAATCCCAAAGCTGATAAAACTTGCCCCATGCGCTCTACGTCCGCTAATAAGGGGACATTGCGAATACGACAATCTCCTGAACAAAGCAAAGCTCCAGCCATGATTACCAGTGCTGAATTTTTTGCCCCGCTAATTTTTACATGACCTTGCAAAGGATGCCCACCCCAAATTTGCAAAACTGAGGAGTCTGCTTCAGGTGAAGACTTGGCATCTGGTAAGCTGCTAGAAGAATTAATAAGCCTACCTCCAAAAAAAGTACGCAATAATAAAGGTTTAAAGTTGGTTTTGATTCTACAGTAAAGAGTTGGTTTGTCTACATTTTGGTGTGATGACTTGTGAAGATAAATTTTAACTTTCTATGTTCTGACGGCTGTAAATAATTACTGGCAAGCTTTCTGCGGTTTGAAAATTTATTGGCTATGTTAACATCAATTACGTATCAAAACCAAAAACAATACTCAGTAAGAAGCTGATTCTGTTTTTTTTGGCAGTACCTATGAGAATAATCTTGGTTGACAAACTTACAGAATTAAGCAATAATAAGAAATTGATGTTTGAAAGATAGAAGTCAAGGGTGACTGGATGAGGATTTTTACAGGTTATAAAATTGAGAATAGAAAACCTAGAAGTGGAGTAGGGGATTAGCACGGCTTTGGTGTAACCCGTTACGTAGGCTGTCGGGATAAATCATAATAAAGGGAAGAGGCGAAGAAACGAGACCATCAAAGCGGATTGCTATATAATATTTGTAGTGAGTAGGAGATCAATAACAATGTCAGAAAAAACTTTCGATATTGCTTACTTATCTGATAATTTACTGGAGTTATTATCAGATATCCAAAATAATATGGAAATTACGCTAACTAATCAAGGGGTTCCTTGGGCAAAAGTCTTACCTATTTCTTCAGAAAATATTACAGTGGAAAAAGTGGGTTTAAATCAAATGAGTAACCAAGGTATTTTAGAGCCAAGAATTGCGGGTTTTTGGCAAGGACAGGTGAAGATTGCTGATGATTTTGATGAAACTTCAGAAGAAGTGATTGCTGCTTTTTATGGGGAATAATATAATAATGAATTTTCTGTTAGATACTCATATTCTGTTATGGTTTTTAGAAAATAATTCTAAGTTATCAAATCAGGTACGAGAAGTAATTACTAATCCTGAAAATTTAATTTTTGTTAGTGCTATTAGTGCTTGGGAAATTTCTATTAAACAGTCTTTAGGAAAGTTAATAGCTCCTAGTAATTTAGAGGAGGCTTTGCGCTTTAGTCGTTTAGAGGTTTTAGAGATGAAGTTGGTAAGTAGGTGGGCGTTAAAAAATATAATATAGACCTAACCCCCCAGCCCCCTTCCCTACCAGGGAAGTGGGAGTCAAAGCCTCTCCCCTTGTAGGGGAGAGGTTTGGAGAGAGGTTTTATATTTAATTGCGCCAAGCTACTTACATGGAATCAAAGTTGCTGATTTGCCAATGTATCACAAACATCCTTTTGATAGAATGTTAATTGCTTAGGCTTTGGTGGAAGGGTTAACGATAATTACGGTAGATGAAAAGTTTAAATTTTATGATGTGCCGTTATTAATAATTGAATCTTGATAATATCGCATCAATGACAAGGATGATGTAGAGACGTTTCATGAAACATCTCTACAATGTGGTTTCCCTAAATGATACAGCACTTCCCGGTGTTATGAGGTACAAGAACCCCACCCCCAACCCCCTCCCCGCAAGCGATGAGGGGGCTAAGATGTACTTCATAAGAGCGGAAACCGCTGTATGAGAAGCTACACCAAGGTAGTTGTAAAGTTATTGAGTCCTAGAGTACCTGTTAATCCTGTCACCTCAATAATTGCATCAGCAGTGGCACTAAATCCGGCTGTAGCATTATTAATAGCGACAAAGGTACGGCTACCAAAGGAGAATTGAGCAGCAGAGTTAGCGGCAAAACTAGCGGTGGTTAATTTGGCTGTAATGCCAGTTGTATCAAGTGTTGCTACAGTTCCCACGTTATTGAATGCGGTGCGTGCTGTGGAAACGAGGAATAAATCATTACCAGCAGTAGCATTGAAGTCTGTAATAACATCAAAGCTATTGAAGACGGAATCAGCTAAGTTGCGGTAGTCAAAACGATCTATTCCTAACCCTCCAGTGAGAGTATCTTTTCCAGTTCCACCGGTTAGTAAGTCATTACCTGCACCACCATTAAGGATGTTATTAGCAGCGTTACCTGTAATGACATTATTACCAGCATTACCAGTACCGTTAATCGCGGCTGTTCCTACGAGAGTCAGGTTTTCGATGTTGGTGAGAGTGGCAATACTAAAAGTGACACTAGATTGAATTGTATCTGTGCCTTGTCCTGCATTTTCGGTGATGGTGTCAGTGGTGCTATCAACAATGTAGGTATCGTTGCCTAAACCGCCAATTAGGGTATCAACACCAGCACCACCATTGAGGATGTTGTTACCAGTGTTACCTGTGATAACGTTATTGCCAGTATTACCTGTACCGTTAATCGCACCTGTTCCTGTCAGGGTGAGGTTTTCAACATTGGTGAGAGTGGCAATAGTAAAGGTGACACTAGATTGAATGGTATCTGTGCCTTGCCCGGAAAGTTCGGTGATGGTGTCAGTGGTGGTATCGACAATGTAGATATCATTGCCTAAACCACCAATGAGGGTATCAATACCAGCACCACCATTGAGAGTATCGTTACCAGCACCACCATTAAGGATGTTATTACCAGCGTTACCTGTAATAACGTTATTACCAGCATTCCCTGTCCCGTTAATCGCGGCTGTTCCTGTCAGGGTGAGGTTTTCGATGTTGGTGAGAGTGGCAATAGTAAAGGTGACACTAGATTGAATGGTATCTGTGCCTTGCCCTGCATTTTCGGTGATGGTGTCAGTGGTGCTATCAACAATGTAGGTATCGTTGCCTAAACCGCCAATGAGGGTATCAACACCAGCACCACCATCAAGAATGTTATTACCTGTGTTACCTGTGATGACGTTATTACCAGCATTACCAGTACCGTTAATTGCAGATGTTCCTGTCAGGGTAAGGTTTTCAATGTTTGGCAGGGTAGCTAGGCTAAAGGTGACACTGGATTGAATTGTATCTGTGCCTTCATTGGCATTTTCGGTAATAGTGTCAGTGGTGCTATCGACAATGTAGGTATCATCCCCTGTACCACCTATGAGGGAATCATTCCCAGTACCACCATTGAGGGTATCGTTACCTGCACCACCATTGAGGATGTTATTCAGACTATTGCCAACTAAGTTGTCATTTAAGCTACCACCAATCACGTTTTCGATATTGACAAAATGCTGACCACCCCAAATTTGACCTAATGTTAAGGTGAGATTTTCATTAATGACTTGTGATCCTGCCCAACTCAGATTGACGTTGATATTTTTGGTGGTAGTTTGTGAGAAATCGAGTGTATCTTGATCTTTAGCAACTTGAACAGCATTAAAGCTTTCCCACGTACTAAAATTAGGAGTTTGAACTACACTGGTCAGGTTACCATTAGCTTGAAGATAGGTGTTATGAACTGTTTTTAATCCTACTTTCCCATTGCCAGCATCAACAAGATTGAAACTTTCCCAAGTGCTAAAATTAGTGGTTTGAACTACCCTGGTCAGGTCACCATTAGCTTGCAGATAGGTATTGTGATCTGTTTTTAATCCTATTTTTCCATTGCCAGCATCAACAATATTAAAGCTTTCCCAAGTGCTAAAATTAGTGGTTTGAACTACACTTGTCTTGTCACCATTAGCTTGAAGATAGGTATTATGAACTGTCTGTAGTCCAGTGATGAGGATTTCCTTGATGATATCACTTCCTTGTTGGGAGTCTGTATCAAATACATAAGTATCAATACCTGCATCACCATTGAGGGAATCATTCCCAGTACCACCATTGAGGGAATCATTCCCAGTACCACCATTGAGGGAATCATTCCCAGTACCACCATTGAGGGAATCATTCCCAGTACCACCATTGAGGGAATCATTCCCAGTACCACCATTGAGGGAATCATTCCCAGTACCACCATTGAGGGAATCATTCCCAGTACCACCATTGAGGGAATCATTCCCAGTACCACCATTGAGGGAATCATTCCCAGTACCACCATTGAGGGAATCATTCCCAGTACCACCATTGAGGGAATCATTCCCAGTACCACCATTGAGGGTGTCATTGCCATCGCTACCATTGAGGATGTTATTAGCGGTGTTACCTGTGATAAGGTTATTACCAGCATTACCTGTACCGTTAATCACATCTGTTCCTATCAGAGTCAGGTTTTCAATGTTTGCTATGTTAGCTAGACTATAGGTAATACTGGATTGAATTAGATTTTGAGCTACATAAACGACTTGTTCAACTTTGACAGAGAAAGCTCTATCATTCCAGTCATTTCCTACCCAAGAAGCTGAAGAATTAAAAACTTTTTCGTATATAGTTCTTGATGTATTCTCGTATGGACTGCTGTAAAGGGTTATTTTCCACCCATCCGGGATTATGAGAGAACTTATACTCCGAGGATCAAAGGAATAAGCAGTAAAATGATTGAAATCATATTCTCCTGGTGCTAATTTGAAACTTTTACCACCATAACTTCCATGTTCAAAAACTTCTGCATAACGATCAGATACTACAAGGGAAGAAACAGTGTCATTAAAATTCCAATAATCTCCTGTGAACGAAGTATCTGAAGTATATACTTTGTTAGCACCTGTAAAGTCTGAATTATGATACAGTCTCATACTCCAGCCATTAGGAAGTTTTAAAGAGCTTAAAATGTTGTCACCAAAACCATTACTTGTCAAGTAATTTACATCGTATCTACCAGGTGCTAATGTTAAACTTCTACCTTGATAGTTGCTATCTTCAAAGATTTCTGCTGCTTCTATAATCAAATCTCGTTGAAGATTGAAACCAGAATTTGCATTTAATAAAGCAATATTCTTTCCATTGAAACTTAAAGTATTAGTGGTAGTGTTGTAGCTAAACTTGGTCTTATCAATGCTGCCTGTAAAAGCGAATTTATTGACGAGTATTTTATCTCCTTGTTGAGCATTAAAATCTTGGATAGTATCTATTCCAGAATAGGAGAATGAGTCATAAACAAAAACATCACTACCTTCTCCACCCCAAAGTTCATCACTTCCATCACCACCATTGATGATGTCATTACCAGACTCACCATTGAGGATATCATTACCTTCACCACCCTCTAAATAATCATTACCATCATTGCCGTAGAAATTGATCAGTGGTTGGTACTTGTTGCGATATTCCTGGGAACTGTTATTGTTTATGCCAAACCCCCCAAAGAGGATGTCATTCCCTTGACCTCCCTCAATTATGTCGTTGCCTAAAAGACCTAAAACTATGTCTGCACCACCGAAAGAGTGAATTCTATCACCTGCAAAAGAGGATTTATTACTGGTATCGAAGGTATCAGCAGTATCACTGCCTAAAATAAGAGTTTGTTTGAATGTACTGATTGTGCCAGTAAAATTTCCTTGAGCATCCGTCACTCTTAAATCCTGTACTAATGCAAGAAAGCTGGCATCGTCTATACCAAAATCCTTCAAACTATTGCTGAGAGTGGCAACAAGCTCGGAGCGTTCCAGATTAGAGCTATCTGAATAATTCACTAAGATATCTATGCCACTTTGAGAAGAGCCTAATCGTAGGTTATAAGAATACGGTTTGTCTTTTGCACCTAGCAAAGATGGCAAAACTAGCGTATCTAATCCAGGCTGAAAATCCCTAACGACTATTTTTTCTCTGTTTCCTTGCTGAATAATGTCTCCCCAGTTTTCCGTGCCAAAGCTTGTAACAGCATTTTTAGCGCGCTCTTTTTGAGCTTCAATGGCAGCTTGGGCTGCGTTAGAATCATTCAATAACTCACCGATTCCTCGACCTGTTGAAAATATCCACTCCACGACTGATTGTGCGGTTTCGCCAAATTTTTTGCCTGCTATTTTACCTAAACCTGCACCCAATAAATCTAAGGCTAAATCTCCAAAGAATCCTCCCCAATTCACATCGGAAGCGGAGGGATCTATTGTCACGGCATTGACAAAATCAGCTAACTTTTGAGTGTTAAAGTTAAAAGCCAATTTTACTTGACCTTTTAGGTTGAGCAAAAATTTGTCTGCACCCTTTCCGCCAAACAGTGTCTTTGTAAGATTAGGATTATTACTTACACCAGCGACTGCATAGATAGTGTCATTGCCATCAAGACCGTTGAGAGTATAGGAGTCCTTTGCATAAATATCATCACCCAAATCTACTGCTAGAGTATCATTGCTGTTACTGCCTTGATAATTAAAACTGCCTCCATTCTGGACAAAAATATTCTGACCGACACCTTTACCATGAGATCCATGAGAGAAATCAAATTGGGTATTACCACCTCTGGCTGAATTGGTATTGAAGTTGCTATTAGTCAGGGTTAAACTCGCACCAGACCTGACGAAAATAGCACCACCTAAGCCAGCACCTCCACCGGCTGTTCCACTGTGTCTACCGATGGTGTACCCGTTACCCCCTGAACCATCAGCACCAAACTCTCCTCCTTTTCCTCCTTTTCCTGTTATTCCATACTCAGGTGCAGAAGAACCATCATAATCCTGTCCGCCGCCACCGCCGCCGCCACCGCCGCCACCAAAGCCCCCGTTTCCTCCATTTCCTCCATTTCCAGCATAATCAACCCAACTTAGTCCCCAAGCACCAGCGCCGCCGCCGCCGCCACCACCGCCAATCCCAAAGCTACCGTCTCTCCCGTTTGTACCATTGTTAGCGTAGTATGTCGCCGTCCCCCAATCGTAGCTATAACCTTGACCACCGCTACCGCCTGAACCACCGGCATCTGTTTTATATTCGGCTGTAATATTAAATCCTCCGCCATGACCTCCTGCTTTACCTTCTTCCCCCCCCAAATTACCACCTGAAATAAAAACGCCTCCACCAGAAGGAATAGTATTACCCCCAACAGCCAGATTGTTGTAGAAATATGCATCCTTAACAGTTACATTCCCTGAATTAATAAACAGCGCCCCCCCAGCGCCTAGACCACCGCCACCACCATTGTAGCCATCGCCTCCTTTTGCGTAACCCCCGAAAAAGGTAAGTCCTGAGAAAGTAACCGTAGCCCCATTGACTGTAATAATCTGATATCCACCTTGACCATAAATGTAGGTATTACCATCATCAGTAAAAACAATGTCATTGCCTGCATTCAGAGTGGGTAGAGAACTGTTAAGACGAATTGTGCCACTCACACCTGTCAGATCAATGGTATCTACTCCAGCCATGTTGCCTGCATCAATGATGGCTTGGCGCAGAGAACCAGCACCACTATCGTTATTGTTAGTGACTTTAAAAGGGTTGTTTTGTTCTATGGTAATTAAATTTCCATCCACCGTCACAGTCGCACTATCATCCTCAGCCTGCAAAACCGCTAATTCTTGCTCACTTATACTCTTCCCTTCCACCAACCTCGCAAAAACATAACCCTCATCTCCTGCTGCATCAGTTGTATTAATCTGTGAATCTACATAATGTCCGTATTCTTCCAACAATACAGCTACAATTGCATCGAGATTATTAGCATTTGCGGTAATAAACTCTTGGGATAGATAAATCTTACCTGTAGCTACAGCAAAAGCCCCATTTGCACCATTAATATCATTACGATTCACAATCTCGATGGTAGGAATATCGCTAAAATCCCCTTCAGCCAATTTGTCAAATATTGAATTAGCTACTGACTGATTAAAATCACTACCAAAAGCAGTTTCTAGCTTTGTGGTGTACCCTGCATCAAATCGGAACTGACTGAGATATTCAGATGTATTCTGTAACGCTTGATCTAAAATGCTATCTAAATTAGTTGATAAATACTGAGAATCGACGACTTCCCAAGGAAAACGGACTTTATGTGAATGGTTGGGTACAGTTCTGAAGCTGGTCATGACAGACTCCTGATTTTGAAATTGCAGATATAGTTTTCGTGATATTTCCACGCAGTGCGAGTAACACTAGTTAGCGTTTACCCAGCCTACCCAACCCTGTACCAACTTCCGTACCGAGAAATACCGACTTATTCTGACTTATTTGGACTTAGATAATTTCAAAGCCTATTTTGAGGTATAAAAGGGAAAAGCTACCTGTAGATAGATATAGATATCAGCTTCAAAAATCTTGATATAGCGTTTATCGGTTGAGTGAAATACAATCACCCCACCCCCAACCCCCTCCCCGCAAGCGAGGAGGGGGCTACAATGTAGCTCATGTGATTAGGAAACGCTATCAAGCCCAAATAATGGAAAATATTCCAATTCAAATATATAGCCGTGGACAGGGTGGTTAGGACATCAATTGATAATGAAACTCTCACTACAAGAGGGTTTTACTCCTGACTCCTGACTCCTGACTCCTGACTCCTGCTATATTTGTAATAAAATTTCTCGTTTTATTAAAAAATCGCAAATTCACCGAAAGTCTTAAGATTTACTCAGTGTAGAAATAGACCATTGTATAAAATATTTAGTTTTATAAGTTAAAACTTTTGTCATATATCTAAAGATAGATTGTAAGAAAACATTAATCATGGATAAATTAAATTTATAACATCGGAAATTTGGCAAAATTCCGAATAAAGACTTGATTATTTCCGTCAATGGGTAAATTCCGTAATTAATTATTTATGTCAAAGTCACTCAGGGTTAGTCATGACTGCATTAATCAAGTTAAATTAGCGGTTACACGCAATGGTTATCCTCACCAAAGAGCCTTGGCTCATGATACAGGATTGTCCTTAACCACAGTTAGCAACTTCCTCACTGGTAAACCTGTTAGTTATGCTACGTTTGAAGAACTATGTCGCAGATTAAATCTGGATTGGCGAGAAATTGCTAGTACTAACATTGAAGTAACTTCTACCCCCCCCCCCGCAATACGTACAAATACGTAAAAAAAAACAAAATTTAAATTTCAAGACTGGGGAACAGCGGTTGATATTTCAGTATTTTACGGACGCAACGAAGAACTGACGCAGCTAGAGTCATGGATTTTACAAGATAGCTGTCGTTTGGTAGGATTGTTCGGTATGCCTGGAGTTGGGAAAACAGCTTTAGTTACTCAACTAGCACAAGAGATTCAGGATGAGTTTGATTACGTTTTTTGGCGTTCAGTGCCTACAGTCCTATCTTTTGATAGTATGATCACTGACTTGCTATCTTTTATCTCAAATCACAAAGAAAGCAAACCGGAAATCAATCGAGTTATCCATTATTTGCGTACCCGTCGTTGTCTGATTATCTTGGATCATCTAGATATGCTTGGAGATGTTGATCATCTAAAATATATTCAATTAATCAAAATAATTGCCGAAACTCACCATCAAAGCTGTCTAATTTTTACTATTCGAGAACAACCTAAAGAAATCGCTTTTTTGGAGAAGTGGTTATTATCAGTACGTTCTTTGAGGTTGTTGGGTTCATCAGAAATAGCTTTTTATTTGATACAATCACAACAACTATTGGGAAATGATCAACAAAAGTATGAATTATGTAATTTCTGTAGTAATAATCCCTTAAAAGTTAAAACTGTGGTTAGTAATATCATTGATTTATATGATAGTAATATTGGTAAATTTCTAGAACAAAATACATAATAGACATCTCCAAAAAAGATTGTAGAGCCGAGAATCCCTACCCATGGAACGTCTCTACAATGGTTTCAATTCATGCACATTTAATTCTCGGAGATGTCTAATAATTATTTTACATTTTCCTTACTGATTGGATTCATCAACATTTCTAACCGGCTAATGGCTTGAGAAGAAACCAGCGTTAAACATAAATAAATCACAGCTACAGCCGCGTAAACTTCAAAAGCGCGATAATTTTCGGAAACAATTAATTGTCCTTTTCTAAATAATTCTTCAAAACCAATTACTGCAACTAAACTAGTATCTTTTAATAAACTGATAAATTCATTACCCAAAGGTGGAATCATCCTTCGGAAGGCTTGGGGAAAAATCACATAGCGCATTGTTTGGACAGGATTTAAACCTAGTGATTGGGCTGCTTCTGATTGTCCTCGTTCAATTGATTGAATACCGGCACGAACAATTTCAGCAATGTAAGCGGCGCTATTTAAACTTAAAGCAATTACTCCGGCTACAAGACGATTTAATGAAAAGGTAAAACCCAAATCTTGAGAAATTGCAGGTAAACCAAAGTAAATCATAAAGATTTGCACTAGTAAAGGTGTGCCTCGGAAAAAGTCTATATAAGCCCGCGCTAACCAACGTATAGGTGCAATTTTAGAAAGACGAATAATACCAATTAGGGAACCAATTATTAAACCAAACAAAACTGATAAAAATGCTAATTGCAATGTTATCAATACGCCGCTTAATAAAGTGGGCAAAGACTGAAAAAATACCACAAAAGAATTTAAGGTTGTTGTATTTTGATTTGCAAATGGTGATGCTGCTGGTAATTGTGGCGGTGTAGATTTAAACCATTTTTGGTAAATCTGTTGATAATTGCCGTTTTCTAATACCTTTGTCAAACCTAGATTTATCAAAGACAAATAAGGCGAACTTTTAGCAGTTGCAATTCCGTAAAATTCCTCTGTCAGCAATTGCTGTATGACTTTGATTCCTTGGAGATTACCTGTATTGACGGCATATAAAGTTGCGGGTGCATCATTAATAACTGCATCGACATTGCCATTTTGTAATTCTTGCAGTGCTAGATATGCAGAGTCAAAACTGCGAACTTGCGCCCCGGTTACACTTTTAGCTTTTCCAGCGCCGGTTGTACCAATTTGGACAGCGATTTTTTTATTTTGCAGACTTTCAAAACTAGTAATATCTTGATTATCGGTACGAATTGCAATTGCTAATCCTGCTTTAAAATAAGGACGGGAAAAAGCTACAGTCTTCGCCCGTTCTTCGGTTATAGTAATTGAACTAATGGCCGCATCTATGGTTTTCGCTTGTAATGCAGGGATGATGCCATCAAAAGGTAAACTTTCAAAATCTACTTGGAAACTAGCAGCAGTTGCTATCGCCCTCATCAAATCAATCGAAAAACCTGTTAATTCTGCACCTTTTCCCTTAAACTCAAAGGGCGGAAACGCGGGTTCAGTAGCTACCCGCAGAGTTTTTACACCACTGGGAGTCACACTACAACCAGTTAATAAGCAGCAGCTTAACCCTAGTACCAAACACCAACGCCACCAACGCCCAAAAGTGAACTTTACCATCTTTAATGCCTCTGCGGTAGCCTGCGGCACGCTGCTTTACATTTACGTTCCACATACTACAATCAACCTCATAGCAATGGATGATACCATCCCAGCAACTGTTTTTGAGAATCTTCAAAAAATTTGGGTTTCCTAAAAGTCCCCAAAGAAATTTAGCCGCGAAATCAATCGAGGAGACGTAAGTAGAGTAACGTCAATAATTAAAGGTTTGTAGAGAGGGTTTTAGACTTCAAATTAGGGCTAAAGCCCTGACTACGAGCGAATTTGAAAAGTAGTTACATTGCTTAACATAGTTTGATTTCTTTTCATCAACTTACTTAGTTGTAACTATCGCTATAGTTGTAGTAGAAGCACTCTGTGTTCTTAATTCAAGGGTTTAAAAAGCTTTGATGGTGGAAAATTGATTGTTAACAGCATTCAGTATTAATTAGAGAAACTCGCGCAAGAACTCGAAGGGATTATCTTCCCAACATGGTTCCGGTACTAACCACACCAATTTATTTGTGATTTCCGCTTCAATTTCATCACTGTCGTCTCTATCGAACAGTGATATCAAAGCCTCCCAGTCGCGTTCTCTGAGGGAGGTGTATGAGGAAAAATTCACCTGTAGATTATCTGAGTAATTCACAAGCACTGTTTTTGTTAATTTAACACTAAGTGAACATATTTGCAGGCAAATGAGCATATTCTATGGTGACAACAGAAATTTATAAGTGACACAGATCATATATCCTCAAAAACAAATCATAATTAAGTGAAATTACTGTGATAACAACAATCCTTCTGGTTGAGAATCGATTAATTCAACGCCAAACACCTCAGCAAAGCACCGTGCTATACAAAAGCGGACTTCTTGAGACTTGATACCAGGAATCCATTCCGCTAAACTGCCGACAGACTTATCAGCAATACCGCAGGGGACAATGCTTTCAAAGCCAGTCATATCTGGACAAACATTTAAGGAAAAACCGTGCATAGTAATCCAGCGGCTAACTTTAATGCCTATGGCCGCGACTTTGCGCCCTTCCAACCAAACACCAGTAAAACCGGGAATGCGTTCTCCCTGCAATTCATAATTGGCTAAGACACGAATTAACACTTCTTCAATTTGGCGCAAGTACCAATGCAAGTCTTGACGATAATGTTGCAGATTTAAAATTGGATACCCCACCAATTGCCCAGGACAATGGTAAGTGACTTCACCACCCCGTTCAACTCGATGCACATCAAAGTTACTTTTGTCAAGGTCAAATTTAATAAATTCCAGGTTGGCTCCTTGTCCCAAAGTATAGACAGGTGGATGCTCCAGCAAAATGAGTACGTCTTCTAGGTTAGGGTTATTGATGCGTTCTGTGAGTAGCGATCGCTGCCATTGAAGAGCCTTTAAATACGGCATTAATCCTAGGTTATATAAAAAACACCGATGTTTGTTGGTTGCATTACTATGAATCATGTCAAAAATCAATTGGGTAAATGACGAAATATATTTAAAATCACAGAAATTTAGTCAACAAATGTCAAGCTATGCAAAGGATTTTAAAGGAACGTCAACGGAATCAGCAATATTAACCACAAAGTGTTAATTTGAATATATAACCTCAATGGTGTTGGGAGGAATTCTCTGCAATAAGCATCACGCCAAGACAATAGAAAAGAATGCACTGGCTGATGGTATCTCAATGAGTTGTGTACATCCATCAGAATTGAACTTCCATAAAGGCTTGTATTCTGTATTCACAGTGAGCAAGCTACCCAAATAAGAACAAGAGCAACTACTCCTAGTTTTATAAAGGTTGCTATCACTCACAAAGCAGATACAGAACAAGTAAAATTTCTTGATTTAGGGGGTTTATGGGGATATCTAATTGTCTAGCAAACAGTTGGAACCGAGCGCAGAGGTTGATAAATTAAATCAAGGCTAGAGGTAGTTATAACGAAAGATGCAGCAACCTGAAAGCAGATGCAACAGTAGTACATCAAAAGCAGTTTACAATTTGTCTTGGCGGCAGTAATAGACCTTACCGCAATTTCTGTTCATACAAAACGCAATTCACATCAAATAAATATTAAGCGGGAGAGTTTACATGAAGCTTGTCATCCACGGCAAAAATATTGAAATTACCGATGCGATTCGGGAATATGTACATCAAAAGATTGAAAAAGCAGTTAGTCACTTTCAGAACATCACAAATGAAGTGGATGTCCATTTAAGCGTAGCTCGCAATCCCCGAATTAGTACCAAACAAGCGGCGGAAGTAACTATTTATGCCAATGGAAGCGTCATCCGGGCGGAGGAAAGCAGCGAAAACTTATATGCAAGTATTGACTTGGTTGCAGATAAAATAGCCCGTCAACTGCGTAAATATAAAGAACGTCGTCAAGACCACAAAACCCAACCTATATCAACTACTGACGTAGTAGTTCCAGAACCAGTAGCAGCAGATTTAATAGGCGATCGCACCCCCGAATTACCAGGGGAAGTCGTCCGCACCAAATATTTTTCTATGCCCCCGATGACTCTTGCAGAAGCCCAAGAACAACTGCAACTCGTGGGACACGACTTTTATATGTTCCGTAATGCCGAAACAGGAGAGATAAACGTCATTTACGAACGTAACCACGGTGGTTATGGTGTAATTCAACCCCGCAATGGTAACGGCAACGGTAAAAACGGCAAAACAGCTAATGTTGGTATTGCTGAAAAATCCCACTCTAAATAAAGTCTGATTAAATTCTGCATAGGTAGAGACGTTTCATGAAACGTCTCTACAATGTTGTTTATTCAGAAATAATTTTTGTAGCCTATCTTACTTTGCCGATAGTTGTTGTAGGGTTTTTAAGGTTTCCTCAACGTGACCTTTAAAGTTCAACATGGAATCAAACACATATTGAACAATGCCGTTTTGGTCAATCACATAAGTCACCCGGCCGGGGATAAAACCAAAAGCGGTAGTTGCACCGTATTGTTTCCGCACTTGGTCGCCTTTATCACTCAAAAGTGTAAAAGGTAAGTTGTGCTTGGCTGCAAATTGCTGGTGAGACTCTTGAGAATCACCACTTACGCCCATAACTTCAGCACCAGCGGCTTTAAACACTTCATATTGATCTCGAAAAGCGCAAGATTCCATAGTGCAGCCTGGCGTATCGTCCTTGGGATAAAAATAAAGGACAACAGCTTTTTTACCACGAAAGTCTCCAAGACTGACTTGAGAACCGTTTTGGGCGGTTAGGTTAAAATTAGGCGCTGTATCTCCAACTTTGATAGCCATATTAAAAAATTCAAAATTCAAACATTACTTAATAAAATTTTACCTTGTAACCTAGTTTATACATTTTCCTTGATAACGTGCATCAGGCAGGGTAGGGTAGTCATCAAAGACAAAATTCCGCCTATGCGCCTGACTTCACTTGATGTTTTTCGCGGTATCACCATTGCGGGTATGATTCTCGTCAATATGGTGGGAGTCGCAGACGATAAATATTCCCTTTTAGATCATGCTGAATGGAACGGTTGTACACCAACTGATTTAGTATTTCCCTTCTTTTTGTTCATTGTCGGTGTAGCAATGACTTTCTCACTATCAAAGTACACCGCAGACAATAAACCTACCAAAGCGGTTTACTTACGTATTCTGCGCCGTGCTGTAATTCTCTTTATTTTAGGGTTGCTACTTAACGGCTTTTGGAATAAAGGTGTTTGGACTTTTGACTTAAGTAGCATTCGCTTAATGGGGGTATTACAACGTATTAGCTTAAGTTACCTTTTCGCATCTTTGATAGTTTTAAAACTACCTCGTAAAAGTCAATGGATATTAGCAGGGGTGTTACTCATCGGTTATTGGTTAACAATGATGTATATCCCAGTTCCCGGTTATGGTGCGGGAGTGTTGACGCGGGAAGGTAATTTTGGCGCATTTATTGACAGAGTGATTATTCCCAAAGCACATTTATATAAAGGTGATGGTTTTAATTATTTGGGAGATCCTGAAGGACTTTTCAGCACTATTCCGGCGATAGTCAGCGTTTTAGCAGGTTATTTTGCTGGGGAATGGATAAAAGAGAAAAAACAGGCTAATTCACAAACTAGCATGGATTTAGTTTTATTTGGTTTGTGTTGTTTAGTAATTGCGATTATTTGGGATGTAGCATTTCCCATTAATAAAAAATTGTGGACAAGTTCCTATGTTGTATTTACTGCTGGTTGGGCGTTAATGTTATTAGCAGCTTGTTATGAATTAATCGAAGTGAGGTTAATAAAACGCTGGAGTAAACCTTTTGAAATTATGGGATTAAATGCGATCGCTCTTTTTGTCGCATCTGTAATGTTAATCAAAATCACAGCTAGAACCCAACTTGGTACAGGTGAAAATGCCATCAGTATCTACAATTGGATTTATCAAAATATCTTTGCATCTTGGGCGGGAAACTTCAACGGCTCATTTTTATTTGGGCTTGTCACCGTGTTTTTGTGGTATGGTGTGGCGGTTTTGATGTATCAGAAACGCTGGTTTATCAAAGTGTAAATTTTGTTCGTTAAGGCGTAAAGATGGTAATAAAAACTTTGCGCCTTTGCGTCTTTGCGTGAGATTTATTCTTTCAACTCAAAATCAACCTTATCATAGATATCTTCCAGCAAAATTTGACAAGCTACAGAAGCTAAATTTAAAGAATCATGACTATCTGAATATTCTGAAAAAATCCATTTGTTATTATCAGCTTTGGAATATTGTTCAACGTGCATTGTGTATTGATCAATTAAAATATATTCTTGAAAACTAGGAATAGTTCGATAAGCAGCAAACTTTTCATCTTTGTCATAACTTTTGGTAGATGTTGATAACACTTCAGCAATCATCACCGGGTTAGTAATAGTGTCTTTTCTTCCTTCTTCAAAAACTAAAGGAGTTTGGACAACCATAATATCAGGATAAGTGTGAATGCGTCTGTTAGGAATCCAAAGACGTTGATCTGTAACAAAGACTCGATAAGGTTGACGTTTGAGAAGAAAATTTAGTGTACCACTTAAATTCAATGCAACTTGGTTATGATCTGGTGTTCCGCCTGTCATGGGTATAATTAATCCATCAATATATTCGTGACGTATATCTGAATTTACTTCTAATTCTAGATATTCTGCGGGTGAATAGTAGCGTGTTTCTTGTGCAGTAGTCATGATATTTCCTCCAAAGGAAGATTACAATCAAAGTGAGGTGAATTTATTGAGCTTCAGTTATTAAAAATTATTGGGTTCAAAGAATTTCTCAAAGCCTTTTCTAATTAATCCCTCTTTTAATTTTTTATCCCCTGTCCACAATAAGCCTTCTAACTCCAATGTTAAAGCAACATGGGGAGTGTCACTTTCATCAATGTCTTTACATAAAGCATAAGCTGCTGCTCGGTTATCAGGTGCAATTAAGTCTTCTTTATAGAGATTGAGTCTTTGTAATAATATTTGGTAAATTCGCACTATTTCATTTTCAGATAGCTGACTAACTTTGATTATCTTTTCTTTACGCTTAAATAACTCTACCAATACTAGCTCACAGATAAAATAACTATATTCTCCTTGAAAGAGGAGGTTAGCAAAACTAGATTGGCTATTGAGTAACGCAGAAAATAAAATATTTGTATCAACAATAATTGGCTGGTTTCTAGACATTAGTTACTCTCCAACAAATTTATGTTTGATATTTGACCATACATCAATATCAATTTCCTTTGCTAAAGCTTCAGCTTGCGCTATTGTCATACTACTTTGTTTTCTCAAAGACTCTAACTCAAGATAATCTAAAAACTTTTTGAGAGTATCTAGCTCAATAATATCTTTTTTGAACCTGATGATCAGGTCTTGGTTTTCTACTGTGATATTGTAAATTTGCTCTGACATAAGATGATAATATTTAGGTAGTTGTAGGACAGGATATACTTGGATATCAATTACTTGTCGGTTAAGCGAAAAACATAAAATTGCGTAGGTTGGGTTGACGCAAGGAAACCCAACATTTACAGATGTTTGTTGGGTTGCGCTATCGCTTAACCCAACCTACAAAAATTTGCACCTGAACAGTATTGACTTGGCTATCTATATTATCTCAGAATTAATGGGGTTTGGACAAAGATTTACAGGGAATTAATACCCAAGGCTGCAAGTTGTTGGTTTATCCAAGCTGTAGCTGTGGCTTCGTCGGTTTCTATGGCTTTTTCTACTCCTATTTTAGCAATTTCTAGGAGTTGTTTGGATTGTTCACGAGCTTTTCGAGATGCTTTCACTTTTTCAGCAATGTTTTGACAAACTTTTGTATCTGGCAATGTAATAGGAATATTTAATAAATCTTCTGTTGAAATAGCCGGATACATACTTGCTGTAGTGTGTAAATCAAGAATTTCACAAACAATAGGTAATCGTAGATAAACCAGCAAAACTTCGGGTTCAACTTTAATAGGTTTTAAGACAGCAAAACCTGATGAGCAAACATAGTCATTTTGCTCTTTTTCAATGAATGCAGAAAGTCGTCTAATAGGTCTGACTGTAGATGTAATCACATCATTAGTTTTAACTATCCATTGTGCGCGACTTGGTGTGTCTGAAACATCCACAACATCACTACTAGCAAATCCTTCGCCAGTTAAATTACCAATTTCTATATAGTTAAATATACCTTGCTGGCTAGGTTGAAATTTTCTTTTTTTTAGATTAGCAATATCTCCTAACCGTAGTCCAGAACTACCCATCATATTCATTATTTTTTGTTGTTTCGGCTGATAATACTCAGCATCTAAGCGACCAGAAGCCAGAAAAGAAGATGAAAAACTTTTAACAGCAATGCTTTCTTCCGTGGGTTGCCAGTATTTTAAGTTGAGTTCTGAAAGTAGTAATTCTTCAGATTGTCTGTACAAATCTTTTGAAGATGATGAACAATCTAAATACTTAAAAACAATTTTTCTAATAAAAATTTGAAAGCTTTTATTTGGTTGATAGATATAGATATTTTTTACTCTATCTAGTGTTAACTGATATTGAATAGTTAATTCCCTTTGTCTCAAAAGCTGATTAAATCCATATCTACATCTTAGAAAAGAAAGTAAGTAATAATTATCTACATTTCTTATATTTTTTACTCCTAAAACTGTTCTTGAAAGAGCTACTATAGAATAGTATTTTATAATGCTTGTATAACAAGGAGTTCCAACTTTAGTAATTACTAAATCTTCTTCTTTTATTGTGTTAATACCTGCATTATTTTCAATAAAATCGAAAGGTATTCTCTCAAAATTTTCGTTTTGTTCTTGAGTAATTAATGGATAATTAATACAATCAACACATCTAATAAAAGGAGTATCACCAAACTCATATAACTGAGTTGCGGCTGGGTAAAATGCACTTGCAACAAAATTTGCAAGCACTCTAAATTTAACCGAATATTTTTGCTGTAGTATTTTTTCAATTGCTAAATTTTCTTTCCAAAAATACTCTGCATCAAATCTATCTCCCAGATCAATTTCACTAAAACTTACTTCTACCGCTTCCAGCCTATCCATCAACTGTCCATACTTCTCAGCATCAAACGGCGCAACAGATAGGCTTAAATTAAAAAAACTTAAATTCTCCTTCTTTGCAAACTCAATAAACGCCTCCGCAATACCATCTTCCGTCATTCCCTCATGATTAAACAAATCATGATCTACAATTAAATGACCATGATTATCTTGTAATAACTCCTTATCCTTCTCCTGTTCTGATAACTCCTCCTCAGAACTCAAAAACACCCTCCGCCAAATTTTCTCACCAGAATTATCTTTTCCCAACTTCCGCATAGTCGCAAAAAAGATATTGTAATCTTCCACCTTTGGACATAACGCCCCCGCTTTGGGATCATCATTCCATTTCTGCACAAACAACACCGAAGTTTTAGTTCCTGTATGGGGTTAAAAGTATTACCATGCAAACCCACAACTGCTAAAATTCGACATCTTTCCGATATATAATCTCGAATATCTTTATCTGACGAATTATTAAACCTTCCTTGAGGTAAAATAATTGCCATTCTTCCCCCAGGTTTCAAAAAATCTAGGTTTCTTTCAATAAATAATATATCACGTCCTACCTTAGATTGCCAATTACCATTAGGCTTTTTAGCTAAATCATATCTATGAATAATCTGTGATTCTTTAATATCACCTGCAAATGGCGGGTTAGCCATTAAAATATCAAATTGAAACTCCTTATAACTATCTTGACTGCAACGGAGTTTTCTTAATCTTTTAAAACCCTGAAAATAAATATTTTGCCAATCATCATCTTTAACAACTTCATCCCACCTTTCAAAATCCAAAGTATTCAAATGTAAAACATTCGTTTGTCCATCTCCCGCGATTAAATTTAATGTTCTGGCTACCCTGACCGCCTTTTCATCAAAATCAATAGCAAACACCTTTTCGCGGACATAATCTTCACAACGGGGCGGTTTATCTTCTAAAGAAAACAAATTACTAACATTGATTTCTTCATCTTCAATAATTTGTTTCCAAACATGAAAAATGGTATGTACAGGAAAACCAGAAGAACCACCAGCCGTATCAATCATATACTCATCCTCTTGAGGATTGAGCATTTTCACACACATATCAATTACATAACGGGGTGTAAAATATTGTCCTTTTTCACCTTTACTGCTTTTATTAATTAAATACTCGAATGCTTCGTCAACAATATCCAAATTAGAATTAAACAGTTTGACATTTTCCAAAGATGATACACAAACAGACAAATGCGAAAGAGTCAAGGTGAGTTTACTATCTTGACTAAATACCCCTTCCCAATGTTTTTTAGCCCTATCAAATAAATCTTGAATTTTATTTTTTAGTGCTGTTTCTGTTTGTCCAGTATTTCTAAACTCTAATAAACGAGTTTTCTTATTATTTCCTCTCCCAGAAAGCCACTCATCATATAATTTAGTAAAAATCAGTTTGAATAATTCCTCAAAAACATCAACTCCAGCATTTGCTAAAACCTCATCTTCCATTTCTTCAATTAAGGCTTTTAGAGATTTTTTCTCATTGACGAGTTTATCTTTTTTAATTAAATCCTCTAGAGTAAATCTTTCATTGAGAATATCTGCTAAAGTTTGGTTAGCATTAGGAATATCTGTAATATCTTCAAAATAATTGGGATCTTTGCGCTGATAATAGGAAATCTGATCGCCATTTGTCCAAACGCCAATAGGTGCGCCTGTTGCATTACAATAAGAACGTAATTGGTCTTTACCGTCTTTTAACTTCGGCTTTTTCAGTTCTACAATAATGTAGGGAACATTCAATCTATCTTTGTCAAAAATAGCAATATCAGCTTTTTTCTTTTCTCGTCCAAAGGTAACAGCATACTCAACCGTAATGCGGCTAACTGGATATTGATAACGTTGGGTTAAGACTTGCAAATAAAGTTGTCTTACCGCTTCCTCTGGAGTTAATTTAATTTCCTTACCACGCACCAAACATTGAATATAAGCAACATCTCCGCTTTTTGTTTGCTTGATAAAAATGGATTTCTCCAAAGTATCAATTTCTTGGGGTGTGAATTGAGAAAGTTTGTAATTAGAGTCTTTGAAAATAGCAGCAAGATTCATGCGGTTTTTAGTTCTAATTCTATTCGCTAAACGCTGAGAAGTTCCAGACATACCGGAACTCTCAAACTAGATAGCTGAACTAGTATAAAACCTAGTTTGACATTTTTAGTCAGGCAACAAAATTTTTGTTACATTCCTCTACAAAATCAACCCATCAATTAAACCGCAACCTCCGCAGCTTCCAAAGCATTAACTTCATCCAAAATCCGCCAAATTTCCTGCAACATAGGTTCTAAACCAGTGCGAGTTACAGCCGAAATTATGAAAACAGGCGCTAAAGCAAGATGATTTAATTGCGTAGCTAAAGCCTCCAAATCAACAGATTCCCTATCAACAGCATCTATTTTATTTAATGCTAAGATTTGTGGACGTTTAGCTAAACCCCGTCCATAAGCTTTAAGTTCTTCTTGAATAGTATGAAAATCAGCGATGACATCTTCACTTGTCGCATCAATTAAGTGTAATAAAACCCTTGTGCGTTCAATGTGACGTAAGAAATCATGACCTAAACCAGCACCATGAGAAGCACCTTCAATTAAACCCGGAATATCAGCAAAAACAGTACCATCACCAGTGGGTTTCTTCACTACACCCAAATTAGGAATTAAGGTAGTAAAAGGATAATCAGCGATTTTCGGACGTGCAGCTGATAAAGAAGAAATTAAAGTTGATTTACCTGCATTTGGTAAACCGATAATTCCTACTTCTGCTAACAATTTCAACTCTAAACGCAATACCTTTTTTTCTCCTTCCAACCCAGGAAGTGCATATTCTGGGACGCGGTTGCGGTTACTCAAAAAATGTTGATTTCCTAGCCCACCTTTTCCACCTTCAGCGACTCGAAAAACTTGTCCGGGTTCAACTAAATCGCATAGTAAAGCACTTGTTCCCGCATCATAAACAGAAGTACCACAGGGAACTTCGATAATTAAATCCTTTCCACCTGCGCCGGTGCAATTATTGGGGCCGCCACGTTCCCCATTTTGGGCTTTAAACAAATGCTTGTAGCGAAAATCTAGCAAGGTTTGGAGGTTGGTATCAGCCACGAAAATGACTGAACCGCCTTTTCCGCCATTCCCACCAGAGGGACCACCTGCTGGGACATATTTTTCCCTGCGGAAAGCGACAATACCATCGCCTCCGTTACCTGCTTCCACTTCAATTACTGATTGGTCAATAAATTGCATAATTTAGTCATTAGTTATTGGTCATTAGTCATTAGTTGTTGGTTATTCTTCATTTAGAAGTTTACCAATTGAGTTTAGATAGGCGTTTAATTGGGGTGCTAAGTCATTGATGGTAACTTTCAGTGTGTTGATCTGTTCATTAGTTAACAGATTACGTCTATATGCTCGTCTGAGCCAGTGTTGAGTCTCATATAATGACCCTCTTGCTATTCTAATGAATCGCCGATTGTCTTGATAACTTCCTCTTCCTACACCTTCTGCTATATTCGCACCAATGCTATCTGCTGAACGGATGATCTGTTTACCCAATGTATCCTGCGGTAATGACTCCCATTTGTTAACGATTTTCCAGATGTCATCAGCTAATTTTTCTGAAAGCTGATATACCCGTAATTCCTGAAACCTCCCACTCCCCATCATCTCACCCAACTAATGACTAATGACCAATGACTAATGACTAAATATAAGCTGAAATATCTTCACCACAGTCATCTGCGAGGTAAGACAGGGCGCGGAAGCGTAAACCTACCAATTGTTCATACAATGGATTAATTTTACACATCGGTGGGATGTGAACAATCTTCCGTCCAAAGAGAGTGACATCTCGCTCAAAGGGACATTGGGAGGGTATCATTTTACACAAAAACCTAGCAACTCTGGGATCTTGAATATCTAACCCATCTAACCAGTCGCGCATGGGGCGTAGTGCGTCCGGTGGGGGTGCTGTGAGTGCAGAAACTGTTGGACCGGGGCTTTCTGCTTGTTCTGTATCTTCTAGGGTATGACCCAGGGCTGCTAGGGCTTCTGTTTGCAGTTCCAAGGCTTGGCAAAATTGTTGCAGAAGTTCCTCTTCGCTGGGAGAATATGTTCCATCTGCAATCGCTACCATCACTGCTGTCCGCAAGAAATTTTCCGCTACAGATGTACCTTTACCTAAAACAAGCGCTAATTCCTCTGGTGTAATTATCTCTAAAGAATCCCAGTTAATAGAAGGAACTAATTCATCCTTAGTGATACTGGCAATTAACTGTTGTTCTTGGGGATCAAAATTACCATCTGACCAAGCAATAGTCAGTAGTCCACGTAACCAAGCGGCAATTTGTTCGCTGCTGTATGGGGTTTTAACAGCACTGATCATAAACTCACGCCTCAAAATTTTCTCAATTATTTCTAACCTACCCTAATTATAAATCTTGCGTTAAAATTCCTCTGAAGAGTAATATTGACAATTTTTGCTATTTATATATGTTTTACTTTGGTATTGAACATGAAGTTGCTTTCCTTAACCATGAAGGAAAGTTTGCTGATTTCTCCTGCACACAATTTGCTGATTTTTATCAAATTGTGGACAGGCTACCCACATACCCTCATGATTACCCACAATTGCGAGTAGGCGACGCTGGCATTAAAAAGAAGCGTTGGTATATTGAGGGATTTGAAAGATTTGCTGATTCAGAAGAGGTAATTGATTGTGCAGCTAAAGGTATCGAAATCAGAACAACCATACATTCTAATATTCAAAGTGCAATTAATGAATTAACAGAAAGTTTTAATCTCCTGCGGGAGGTAGCCGCTAGTTTTGGTTTCTCACCTATTTTAATCAGTTTTAATCCTTATACCTGCGTTTTTGAGCCAGAACCACCATTAAATGATTTTGAAATCAAGCAATTACAAGCTTATCCTGATGAACAAACTGCCAATATTTATATGGTTTCCTATGGACCAGATTTAAATATTTCTGTAGCAGATTTACCCATTGAGGATGTAATTGATATAGGTGAAAAACTAACTTATTACAGTCCCTATATTGTTCCTTTTAGTTATAGTTCACCTTTTTATAATGGAGGTTTATGGGAAGGTTTATCAGTTAGAACATTTATCCGAACTGGCAAAAGATCCGCAACATTAGTTTTTGTAGAAAAACAAGAACAACTGATTAAAAGTGTACCTTCATTGACCAAAGTTGCCCGGATTCCCGCCGAGATAGGACGCATAGAATTTAAAGCTTGCGATAGTTGTGATGACTTTTCGATTTATGCTGGTTTACTAGCTTTATTAAAAGGTCTAATTTTAGACAAAACTTTGCATAGTCGAGCAACTACACCTGATGCGGCTTTGCACCAAATTTCAGCCAAATCAGGATTTGACAATCAGGATATTTTTGTCAATGCAACCAAGCTTTTACAAGCTGCTGATGTTGCTTTGAAAAATGACCCAGATATTGAACTTTTAACACCGCTAAAAGTTATTTTGGCACAGAGAAAAACGAAATCTCATCAACTAATTGAGATTTACCAAAATTTAGGTTCAATTGAAGAAACACTCAAGCAAACTTACAAAAAAAGGGAAGAGGGAACAGGGAACAGGGAACAGATAAGAAACTTTAGTTCTGAGTTTAAAGCTCAGTCAAAAAAAGATGTTTTTTGAAGGAGAGTGGCACGAAAAAAACAGTGTCATTATAGCGGTATGCACTTGAATGAGATACATCATAGTCCCCTCCCCGCAAGCGATGAGGGGGTTGGGGGTGGGGTGTTTGTATCTCACTCAACCAAGAACCGCTATATTTCAATCTCATGTTTAAAAACATGAGTTTTTTCTGTTCCCTGTTGCCCGTTCCCTGTTCCCTCTGAATAGAACAGTGATGAGTATTGAGTGTAAAGTCAGGAGATAACAATTCTGGCTCAATTTCCTCATTTTTTGCTGGGAGCAAGCTGTTCCAGTGGGATGAGCGTTTCCATCACAGTCTTAACAATTGGTGCAGCGACAGTAGAACCATAGGCATTTTCTCCTTTTGGCTCATCCACAACAGCTAAAACCACATAACGGGGAGATTCCACTGGGAGAATAGCCACAAAACTCGTAATTCTAGCACCGGGGATGTAGCCACCATTGGGACTGGCTTTTTGGGCTGTACCAGTTTTACCACCAATGCGATATCCTTCAATTTGTGCTGCTTTACCAGTACCTTCAGAAATGACAGTTTCCATCATTTCTACTACCTTTTGGGTAGTTGTAGGCGAGAAAATTTGTCTTGGTGGTGAGAGATTAGGGGAATAATGATTTTGCTCTTTGGTATCAATCAGCCCTCGGACTACGTGGGGTGTTACCAATTTGCCACCATTAGCTAATGCTCCTTGCATTTGCACCAGCTGTAATGGTGTCAGAGAAAAGCCTTGTCCAAAAGAACTGGTTGCCGGTTCAATGGGTGAGGCCATAAATTCTTCTTGACTTTTGAGCCGACCACCGACTTCAAACGGTAAATCTGTATCAACTTTCTGCCCTAGTCCCAGACGTTCAAGCCAGTTGTAGTATACTGGGGGGCGCAATCGTTGGATGATTTGCACCATGCCTATATTACTAGAGGTTTGTAAAATCTCAGCAATGTTAATCCGGCGATAACCGTTTTTTTCAGCGTTTTTGATGACGCGGTCAGCAACTTTAAGAGTACCATTATCACTGAAAACATCATCAGGTTTAATTACACCATTTTCTAGAGCGATCGCAATATTCAACGGCTTAAAAGTTGATCCTGGTTCATAAAGATCCGCTACCGTCCAGTTTTTAAACAGAGAAATATCAGCTTTAGAATATTCATTCGCATTATAAGTAGGCTGGGCAACCAAGGCCAGTAATGAGCCATCCGCAGCATCCATAACAATGACAGCACCGCGTTTAGCCTGAAACTTTTCTATCTGCTGTTTAAGAGCAGCACGGGCAGCCCTTTGTAAGCGACTATCAATAGTCAGTTGCAGTTGTAAGTCATCAAAATGTAGAAAACCCTCTGGAGCATGATCAGGCATCAGCGCCCCATTCCCCGCCCGGCTGAGACGCACCTTTTGTACAGAGCGTTCTAGCAACTTCTCCTGACTGTATTCCACACCCGCCTGACCCCGACGGTCAAGATTAACATAGCCCACAACATCAGCAACTAAATCACCTTGTGGGTAGAAACGGGAATATTTTTGAATCAACTCCAAGCCATTCAAGCGTAATGAAATCAAGCGGTCAGCGATATTTTCTGATACGCCATTGGCTAGAAGAATCCCGCTTTTTTTACTTTGAAATGTTTTAAGTAACTTGGTAGCATCTTTGTTGAGTATGGGTGCAAGTTGCTGTGCCATCTCTTCATTAGACTTATCAAACAACTTGGGATGGCTGTACAAAGTATACACAGGGCGGTCTATCGCCAACATATTGTTATTGCGATCAACTACTGGGCGGCGGGGCATAAAAGGACGCAAATTCACCATTTGCTGATTTCTTGCCCTCTGGGTAAGCTTTGACCCCTGGATAATTTGCAGCCTATACAAATTGAACACCAACCCCAACCCAGCAGCAATTAGTAAACCCCAAACTATCCACAGTCGGGACTTAATTTTTGCTGATTGGTCTTGAGTTTTATCCGTACTATTGCCTGGTATACCTGGTCTGGAAAACTTCCGCTGCCTTTTGAATTCTAAATCCCGCAAATTTCTGAATTTTCTTCGGTTTGATGACTTCTGCATCGGTTATGTCCTCTGTCTTTTGCCATCTGTCAGTTATACCTATATAACCCATGACCAGTATACTTCTTGCAGAAGTCGGGATCATATCAAGTCCGGCTAATTGCTGATCAAAAAAATTCGACCCGTCTGCGTCTCAGAGCGTCAGAGCGTGGTTCCCTAATTATTTTAAGTAGTCAACCGGACTAAATATCAGGGGCGGCTCTTCCAGGGGGAAAACGCCAGAATTACCCTTTAACCTTCTCCCCTGCCATTCCACCCTGCACCCCTGCCTCAATGTGCAACTCTTATTGGTATAACAGCTTAGTATCCCAGTGTTGAGGGTATTTGTTGCTGCATTTCTGAATTGATAGTTGTGGTTTTTAGCGAATTAGAGCTAGAAGCTGTTGATGGCAAGAAAATTGTCCCCGCCGGATTTGGTGATACTAATCCTGCTGCTGGCTGTTCTGCTTCTTCAGCCATTTTATTAGTCAGTGTTGCATTGGTTGTAGTCAACTGCCGCTCATGACGTTGTAAGCTTCTTAGTGTCTGGTAAGCTTGATTCCAAAGCTCTTGGGAATATACAGTCCAACCATAAACCACAAGTGTTGCAGCCACACACAAAAACGCCGCAGCTGACGAATAACGATAAAGAGAGTACATCCTTAGCAACCACAAAGGCGCAGCCCCAGCATTAGACATTACAGGTAAGCGTCTGCTCGATTGTTGTTTTAAATTTGAGGTTGGTTGTTTGCCCGACTCTTTCATCAAGTTCGGTCTTTTTGCTTCATTGCTGGGAGAAACTGATAAATTTCTAGAGGAACTCCTTTGTCTTCTGGAGCGTACAGATGTGGATTCATCAGCAACTGTCGAGGATTTGGGTGTCATTAATCCCAAACGCCTGGAACGTCGCTGACCCCACGGTAAGATAGAATCTTTTTGGAACCAAGTACTTTTTGTGGAAATAGCTGATTTGCGGTCAACAACCATAATTTTTGTGCAGGTAAGTAAATATTGTATTGATTTAAGCGGCTTGTTTTTACCAAGGTTAAAGTTGTTTATTTAGAAAACAGCACACTTAGCACCTTTTCAGAGTTTTCAAGGGTAGTTGCACCAATGTTGGCCTCTCCTCGATAGTTTAATACTTGCTTTTGGGCGATCAGCTACTTTGAATAAATTGACCAGCTAGAAATTATATCTAAGATTATGGCAATGTGGCGCAGTAACAAGCAAGAGGCAACGGGCAAGAAAGACCCCGAATTCTGTAAGTGGCAGGTTTCAGGTGGTGTATCAATCTCTATCTGAAACCCCCCTGTTCCCTGTTACCCCTGAAGAGTTACCTCTTGAAGATAGCTACTTAGTATTATGTTTTCTTTTTCTTGTTGAGACTATCCTGAAAGGATTTAACAAAAAGCAACAAATAGGGTATCGTATTCAGTAAGGCAAAAGATTTCTATTGCCCTAATTGGTGAAAGAGGAGAGAGATATGAAAACAAAAATCTTTGGTTTGGCTTTAATGTTAAGTCTGGCAACTATGCTCGGAGCTTGCGAAGGTGGTGGAGAACCAGCTGGGACTCCCACCAGTTCTCCTGCTGCTACAACAGGTGGTGAACCAACTGACACTGGCGCTAGTCCCGCAGCTAGTCCCGCAGCTAGTCCCGCAGCGACACCCACTACGACACCCTAATTAAGTCAGGATAGCGCTCCTCACTACATCGCTATCACTCAATTTAATCAGGTTCGAGCAACAGCAACAGTACTCTCATACCGAGAGTGCTAAAATATCTATCTAATTTAATTAAGACAGCAACTGGGAAAAAAAGTAAAGACGTTTTCTAAAGCCTCTCAGTGAAAATATATCTGTCATTAAAGCCTGAAAAAAAGTTCAACTCATTTAAAGAAGTAGCTTTATGTTGCTACTGCAATTTAGTACATCTCACTATTGTCGCAAAGCCCGCCTAGCGCTAGGTTATAAGCGAATTAATTACAAGGTAGAAAATCTTACTCCCGGCTTGCATATCCTCAAACTTAAGCCCCTGACAGGTTTGAGTACACTGCCAGTATTGTTGCCCCAAATTGAGGGACATCCGCAAGCAATCGCTGACTCAACCCAGATTATCAAATTCCTAGAATCTTATCAGCCTGAACCGGCACTATTTTTAACCAACCCAGAACAGCAAACTGAAGCTTTGATGCTTGAAGACTGGTTAGATGAAAGCATCGGTACAGCAACAAGGTTTGTATATTATCAGTTTCGCGCCAATGAAGGACAACAAGTTGATCCATCATTCTTTAGCCAGATGCTGATTAGAGTCGTGCGACAACAGTATGGCATTAACGATTCTACAGTCAAATTAGCTACTAGCAGATTATCCACATCCTTAGCAGAATTATCGCTCCGCTGGCAAAAGAGCGAATATTTAGTTGGTGGATGCTTGAGTGTCGCAGATATTACCGCTGCTGCCTTACTCAGTCCTTTAGCACTCATTCCTGATTACCGTCAGAGATATCCCTGGTTGTTTGAGCGCATCGTGCAGATCCATCAATTGTGTGGAGAGAAACTGCCACCGGGACTTTAAAAATTCAAAATTCAAAATATGAAGCGGATAAAAATTTTGGTTTTGGGTATTAGTACTACTATTTTAATTGGGGTAAGTAGCCATTGGGGGAAAGCAGTTATGGCATTACCACCACCAGAGGATACACCAGAGGAAATATTGCGGACAGAGATCATCACCGAAGCGCGATCGCCCATTGATGGTAAGCGCCTAACTGCTGCTGAATACGCCGAATTACAAGCCCAATTGCAAACGAGTCCACCACCAAAGCTCGATGCCAAAATCCGAGACCAAATATTCCTACTACGGTTACGTAAGGCATTATTACAGATTTTCCCATTTTTAGGTATTTAGTTTAGTGGTCAGGCAGGGTGCAGGATGCAGTAGATCATTATTTTTCCCCATCCCCGCGTCCCCGCGTCCCCGTGTCACCGCGTCTCCCCAACTCCCCAACTTCCCAACTCCCTATCTCCCAATCAAGATACATTCTGAGGTACTATGACGGTGACGACAAAACTGCAAATAAATGTAAAGAATATATATAGATATTTAAAAAAGCAGATTTAGTCAATCACCTTATTTCACGTAGGTAGCTTCATGTCCATAACCACGATCGCCCCTGAACAGGTTAATCGCATTGTTCGGAATCAGCATCATGATCCTTTTGAAATACTTGGTTCTCATGCCATAGAACAAAATGGTAAAAACGTCTGGGCTGTGCGAGCCTACCTACCAAATGCCAGCGCCGCATGGGTAGTAGTTCCTGAAGAACGCAAAGAATACCCAATGCAGACAGCCCATGATCCCCACTTTTTTGAATGCATAATTGAAACGGCAGAACTCACAAACTACCAATTACGAATTAAAGAAGGGGAACATGAGCGTGTCACCTACGACCCTTATGCTTTCCGTTCTCCCCACCTAACAGACTTTGACTTACATTTGTTTGGTGAAGGCAATCATCACCGCATTTACGAGAAACTGGGAGCGCATCTCACAGAAGTAGATGGGGTGAAAGGTGTTTATTTTGCTGTTTGGGCCCCCAACGCCCGCAACGTTTCCCTGCTGGGAGACTTTAACTTATGGGATGGACGCAAACACCAGATGCGGAAAGGACACACTGGCATTTGGGAATTATTTATCCCTGAACTCGGTGTGGGAGAGCATTACAAATATGAAATCAAAAATTTTGAAGGACATATTTACGAAAAATCTGATCCCTACGGTTTCCAGCAGGAACCACGCCCCAAAACAGCATCAATTGTTACTGACTTAAACTCCTACACCTGGGCTGATGAAGACTGGCTGGAAACGCGCCGTCACACAGACCCCCTGACTCAACCAGTTTCCGTCTATGAAGTACATTTAGGCTCATGGCTACACGCGGCTAGTGGGGAACCCGCCAAAGGAAGCAATGGAGAAATTCAACCTGTAGTTACCGTCTCCGAACTAAATCCGGGCGCACGCTTTCTTACCTATCGGGAATTAGCAGCCAGACTCATTCCCTACGTCAAAGAATTGGGATACACCCATTTGGAATTGCTACCAATTGCCGAACATCCCTTTGATGGTTCTTGGGGTTATCAGGTAACTGGTTACTTTGCCCCAACTTCCCGTTTTGGCACCCCAGAAGATTTTATGTATTTTGTTGACCAATGTCACCAAAATGGTATTGGCGTAATTGTGGATTGGGTTCCTGGTCACTTCCCCAAAGATGGTCATGGTTTAGCTTTCTTTGATGGTAGTCACCTGTACGAACACGCAGACCCTCGCAAAGGCGAACATAAAGAATGGGGAACTTTGGTCTTCAACTACAATCGTCACGAAGTCCGCAATTTCTTAGTAGCAAATGCCCTGTTCTGGTTTGATAAATACCACATTGACGGAATTCGCGTTGATGCTGTAGCTTCCATGCTTTACCTTGACTATTGCCGTAAAGATGGGGAATGGCTAACCAATGAATACGGCGGTAGAGAAAATTTAGAAGCTGCTGATTTCCTGCGTCAGGTAAATCACAATATTTTTAGCTATTTTCCTGGTGCGCTTTCCATTGCTGAAGAATCTACCTCCTGGCCAATGGTATCTTGGCCTACTTACACAGGAGGGTTGGGCTTTAACTTAAAGTGGAATATGGGCTGGATGCACGATATGCTGGACTACTTCAGCATGGACCCTTGGTTCCGCCAGTTCCACCAAAACAACATCACTTTTAGTATGTGGTATAACCACAGCGAAAACTTCATGCTGGCGCTGTCCCATGATGAAGTGGTGCATGGTAAGAGCAATATCATTGGCAAAATGCCGGGAGATAGATGGCAGAAGTTAGCCAATGTGCGTTGTTTGTTTAGTTATATGTTTGCTCACCCAGGTAAGAAAACCATGTTTATGAGCATGGAGTTTGGGCAATGGAGTGAGTGGAATGTCTGGGCTGATTTGGAGTGGCATCTATTCCAGCATGAACCACACCAGCAGTTAAAAGACTTTTTCCAAGCTCTAAATCATCTTTACCGTTCTGAGCCAGCTTTGTACACCCAGGATTTTGCCGAGCCAGGGTTTGAGTGGATCGACTGTAGCGACAACCGTCATAGTGTAGTTTCTTTTATCCGTCGCGATAAGGATTCGGAAAATTTTGTGGTTGTGATTTGCAACTTCACACCCCAACCTCATTCTCACTATCGCATCGGTGTTCCTGAATCAGGTTTTTATACCGAAATGTTCAATAGTGATGCCCGTCAGTATGGCGGTAGCAATATGGGCAATTTAGGCGGTAAGTGGACTGATAATTGGTCTTTGCATAATCGTCCTTATTCCCTGGATTTGTGTTTACCACCTTTGGGAGTTTTGATTCTCAAATTGGATCAGCAGAAGACAGCCCAGGTGCTGGAATAATATCAAGTCCGTGAGCTTCATTGCTCATTAAGCAGGGTAGTTGATCAAGAAGACGCACAGAGGGGGAGATCGATTTCCCCCTGTTCTTTTGTCCCCTTGTCTCTTCTTCAAGAAATGGGTACTCGATTAAATAAAACCCAATAAAACCCCAGCTGCTGGACTGCATGGTTAAATTGCTCAAAATCCACAGGTTTGACGATATAGCTATTTACCCCCAGTTGGTAACTCTCAATCACATCTTTATCTTCAGCCGAAGAGGTCAACACCACAACTGGAATGGTTTGTGTAAGTGGGTCAGATTTGAGTTGTCGTAAAACTTCCAATCCACTCACCTTTGGTAATTTCAAATCCAGCAAAATGACTTTGGGTTGATTGGTCATATTCCGATGGTCATAGTTTCCGCGACAAAAGAAAAAATCGAGGGCTTCTGCTCCATCTTGGAGCCATTGGACTTGATTGCCAATTCTGCCACGATGCAAGGCTCGGATAGCTAGTTCTGCATCAGCAGGATTATCTTCAACCAACACAATAGAAATCGGTTGCTCATAAGATGTATCAGTAGGCTGATCAATGGGTTGGTCAGTCATTGGTTATGGCAGGGAATAGGGAATTGGGCAGGGGGCAGGAGGCAGGGGGCAGGAGGCAGGAGGCAGGAGGCAGGAAAATTCCTACTCACTACTCGGTACTCGGTACTCGGTACTCACTACTCGGTAGGGTGAAATAAAAGGTTGCACCTTGATCGACTGCTGCTTGGGTCCAGATGCGCCCTCCGTGGCGTTGAATAATCCGTTGGACGATCGCTAGTCCGATGCCTGTACCTTCAAATTCTTGTTCACGGTGTAGACGTTGGAATACTCCAAACAAATTATCGGCATACTGCATATCAAATCCTGACCCATTATCTCTGATCAAGTACACTCCTTCACCATCGATAACCTCATAACCCACTTCAATATGGGCAACTGGTTTGTAGCGAGTGTACTTGATTGCATTCGATAACAAGTTGATCCAGACTTGTGTGAGGAGGGAAAGGTCAGCTTCACAAATGGGTAAATCAGCGATCGCAAATTCAATTTGACGACCTGACCATTCTGGGGTCAAATCACTCAGCACCTGTTGAATTAAATCATTGATAAACACGGTCTGCTTTGATATTTCTTTCCGATCCAAACGGGATAAATTTAATAGATCATCGATCAACTCACCCATGCGTTTAGCATTATCCCGGACAATTTTTAAGTAACGATTGGCTTCTGCATCTAGTTTTTCACTATAGTCTTCTTGGATGATTCTCGAAAAGCCGTCAATCGCTCGTAAAGGCGCTCGCAAGTCATGGGAAACGGAATAAGAAAAAGACTCTAAAGCTTTGTTAGCAGCCTCTAATTGGGCAGTTCGTTGGATTACCCGTTCTTCTAACTCCGCATTGAGTTTGCGAACTTCAGCCTCCACTGCTTTGAGGTCACTGATATCCCGCATAACAGTAGAGAGATATTCCAGATTGCCATCCGCCGCTTTATGGGCAATAATCATCTGGGAAACGGGAATTTCCCTACCTTCACTAGCCAATAAAGCCGTTTCACCGAGCCATGTGTCATTCTGGATTGCTGCCGGAATTCCTTGATTTTCAATAATCTCTAATGCCCACTGAGGATGGTAGTTGGGAATACGCAAGCTAGAGTAGTCTACATCCGGGAATAAATTCATCAGGCTTCGTAATTGGGCATTATTCCACAAGTTATTACCTTGAGGATCAGCCATGCCAATATAGTCGGTGGAGGCTTCGAGAATAGCAACCAAGCGATCGCGGTCTTTCTTTGCCCGTTTGCGCTCGGCAATCTCCATCTCTAATTCGGCATTTGTTTGTTGTAGTGCTTGAGTTCTCTCCTGCACTCGTTGTTCTAACAGTTCATTGGCTTGATGAATTTCTCTAAACTTTTGCTGCAAACTAGCTGCCATCAACCGAAAGTTCCGCAATAACAGCGCCAATTCAGTCACCTGACTCTGCATCCAATTGATCGGTTTCTGCTCTAGCAGTTTATTTGGTAAGTTAGTAGTGACTTCTGCTAATTGAGACAAGGGTTTAACCAATTGGCGGCTAACTAGGGTAGCAGAAATCAGAGCTAGTCCTGAGACAACTAGGAGTATTGCCATGTTACGGGTGTGAACCCACTCAATTTGACGCACATGAGAAATTGCCGCCATCTGTACTACCAGTGTCCAGGGAATTGTTTGATTAATGGCAAACTCTTTCACAAATAGGGAATTTTGCCACTGCACCATGACCACAGGACTACCAGTGGTTGGCAGCCAATGGTAAGTTTGAGTACCTATTTGGTCAACCCTGCCATCTTTACGCCAATTAAAAGCCTGAGTACCAATCCATTCTGGTTTCGTGCTGGCTGCTACTGTTTGTTTTTGATCCACTAATGTAATATCTAGCTTTTCTTCACCTAAATTAGACTGTAACAACTTCGTAATATTGCTTAAATCAATTTCAGTAAAAATAGCACCTGTCAGTTTTCCATCACGCCGGATTGGCACACCAAATAAGGCAACGGGAAAAGAAGACTTGCCACTTAGTAGTAGAACAGGAGAAAGAAACGGTTGGGGCGAACGCCGCAGTTGCTCGAAATAGTCGTTTTGATTAAAGGCGATCTGAGGGACAGAGACATTATTATCAAATTCGAGAACAGTTTTTCCCCTCTCATCTAAAATATGAATGTGTCGAAACTCAGGAAAAGTCCGGCTCACGAATGCAGCATTTTGTTGTAAAGCAGCGCTCTGGAAAGAGTTGAGCATCGCTAATTCGGCCAGTCCATTCACAGAAGCCAAACGTCGTTCATACCAGCCACGCACCTCAACCGTCAGGTAACGAGAGGCATCATTTAAGTCTAAACGAGCCGTGTTTTTGATGTCATCGACCACCTGATGACTGGCCAGCACAATCAAAATTAGGGTAGGAACTGAGACAAAAGCGACCAGCAGATTAAACAGGGTTTGTTGTAGTGAAAGAGTGCTAATCGCAGGTGGACGGTTAACCCAACGATGAATTGGCGAATGCGTCAGCAATAAGTTGGCAATGAGCGCGTTGAAGATACCATTAGTAGGCTGCTTGAGGAGAATAATTCGAGTTTGGATCGGATCGACGTGGAGAACAATGGCGTAAAATAGCCATATTAGGGGCATCCCCATCAGCAACCAAAAAATAGCATCCAGCAAAACAATATTACTGTACCCCCGTCGGTGAAACAGCCAACCCACAAACAGTGCTTCTGCTGTAAAAGTCAAGGTAGTATAGGGGTGATGCCAAATGACATAAGTACAACTGCCGGCAATCAAACCTGCCAAAGTTCCCCATCTCACTCCGTATAGACAAACAATAATCCAAACAGCGATCGAACCAAACAGAAAATCAATATCGAAAAATAACGTCCAGCGGAAGTAGTTTCCTAAAAAGCCAGCAACAATTAGTAGGATTAAGCCCCACATTTGGCGATTTTCAGGTAATTTTGACCTAAATATTTCTGTTAAATACATTCTGCCTGTCCTTGAGATAACTTTTGCCATATATTCAGTTTCAATTTCCCAGGCACTTTAATCAATAATTTTAAGTTGTTAAGTAGGTGGGCGTTAAAAATTGTCGTTGGGGCAAGGGAACAGGGAACTCTTAACAGGGAACAGGAAGAGAGCTTTGGGCGATTTTACTTTTCTTCACATACCTTTAAATTTTTCTGTTAACCTACTTACGTTTCTGAATGTAAAACAATAAGTAGAAGATCGTCATCAAAAATCAGACATACCTAACCACAGTTTCTAACAGGGAAAGGGAAACGTTAAAGCAGGTCTCCTACCAAGAGAAAAGTTGACAAGAAAGGTATTATATTTAATTAAACATACCCATTGATGATATGGATTCATATTTTCATAAATAATATTGGCGGCGTGAATCTCACTTAAACTCTTAGTTGTCTGAAAGACGAACTTCAGAAATTGTATCAATTCACTTAATTAAAGCTACAAATGAATCTCTCTGTCCCCATGTCTGTGCGTCTGTCCATTTGTATCAACCTGAAAGTGAAATGGTATAAGGTATGAGTGAAGACTTGAATGTTCTGCTTGTTGAAGATTTAGAAACTGATGCCCTGTTAGTTCTCCATGAACTGCGTCGTGGTGGTTTCAATCCCATCTGGCAGCGTGTCCAAACAGCCCCAGAGCTACGCGCAGCCCTTGATAGCCGGACTTGGGATATCATAATTTCAGATTACCGATTGCCTGGATTCGGCGCTCCTGCGGCTCTGGAAATAGCAAAGCACATTCAAAAAGATATTCCTTTCATTCTGGTTTCTGGAACAATCGGCGAAGTATCGGCTGTGGAACTGATGAAAGCCGGTGTTCATGATTATCTGATGAAGGACAACTTAAACCGATTGCCAGAGGCAGTGCGTCGAGAACTTCGGGATGCTCAGGTGCGGGCAGAGCGCAAACAAGCGGAGGAAAGACTGCACCGCACTCTCAAGGAATTATCCAATTTCAAATATGCCCTAGATCAATCAGCCATCGTCGCTATCACTGATGCTAACGGGGTAATCACCTACGCTAATGATCGATTCTGCGAGATATCTCAATACGACCGAGAGGAACTAGTTGGTCAAACCCATCGGGTGATAAATTCCGGGTATCATTCTCAAAAATTCTTTGCTCAGATGTGGCAAACTATTAGCCAAGGGTATATCTGGCGGGGCGAGATTCGGAATCGGTCAAAAGATGGCAGTTTCTACTGGGTTAATAGCACCATTGTACCTTTCTTGGATACCTTGGGTAAGCCATTTCAATACTTGGCAATCCGCACGGATATTACCAATCTCTACAACGAGCTTCGCTTACGCAAACTAGCTGAAGAACAGCTTATTCACAACGCTTTTCACGATCCATTGACAGGTTTACCGAATCGGACGCTGTTGGAGAAGCGACTGGGACTGGCTATAAACCGAGCTAAAAGGGTGGAAACCTATCATTATGCCGTCTTGTTTCTAGACCTAGATCGGTTCAAAGTCATCAATGACAGTTTAGGGCATTTAGCTGGAGATCAACTACTTCAGAGTATTGCCCAGATGTTGAAAACTCACCTGCGGGATATTGATTTAGTCGCTCGACTCGGTGGTGATGAATTTGTAATTTTGCTAGAAGATATCGTCAGTATTGAAGCTACGATTAAAATTACTGAACGTATCCTCACAGATTGTCAAACGTCGCTGATGCTCAATGGCAACGAAATGTTTATTAGTACGAGCATTGGTATTGTTTTTGCTACACAAAACTATCATCAAGCCGCCGATTTACTCCGAGATGCTGATATTGCCATGTATCGAGCTAAAGCTCAGGGGCGAAATTCATACAAAATTTTTGATGCCCAAATGCATACTCAAGCTGTGAATCGACTCTCTTTAGAAACCGATATCCGCAAAGCTCTGGAACGAGAAGAGTTCGTTGTCTACTACCAACCTATTGTGGATTTACTTGGCGGTCGGCTAATTGGGTTTGAGGCATTGGTTCGCTGGCTTTCACCTACTCGCGGATTTGTCTGTCCAGGAGAATTTATTCCTATTGCCGAAGAAACTGGGTTAATTGTGCAGATAGATCGTTGGATGTTTTACACAGTTTGTCAACAATTGGTCAACTGGAAAACAAATTTTACTCACTTCCCGCTTAAGGTCAGTATTAACCTCTCTGCTCAAGATATTCGCCAAGCCAGTTTAATTGAAGACATTGATGACACCCTGAAAAAAACAGGTTTAGAAGGCAATTCTATAGTTCTAGAAATTACTGAAAGTATGCTAATTGAGGATATTAATAAGACAATTGAGTTGTTGACTCAATTAAAGGACAGAAAAATTCAGATTAGTATTGATGACTTTGGAACGGGATATTCATCGCTCAATTATCTCCATCGTTTACCTGCTGATCATTTGAAGATTGATCGCTCCTTTGTGAGTCAGATGGAGGAAGGAAACCGTAATTATCAGGTTGTGAGTACTATCATTGCCTTGAGCAATCAACTGGGATTGGCTGTTGTGGCTGAAGGGATTGAAACACCACAACAACTTCAATGGTTACAACAACTGGGATGCGAATTGGGTCAGGGCTATTTATTTTCTCCACCCTTGGCTGGTCAAGAAATTGAGACGCTCTTGCTCACAGGAGACTATGAGAAACTTTATCAAGCTCATTTGTTCAATGCATTAGTTTCTAAGTTTAAATTTCTGCTCTGAGATGAAATCGGTTGTTTGGATTTTACCAACTCAAATGCAAGGAATATTATCGATTAAGCGATCGCAAATTACTGTCAGTTGATCTTGGCTATTAACGGGGCCGCGCGGCGTTGGTAGTTCGGTATTAGGCCAGTTGGATAAACTATTACAGGGACAAAACAAAGCTGGCATTCCCACACTACGTATGGGTACTGGCATAGAACAACGACTGCAAGGCAGCATTTCCCAGGCTGGTGTCAGCAGTTCAGCTATGGTTTCGTGAGTGCCTTCTAAATAACAGTCACTAATTTCTAATGAAAGAATACTTTGCCAGCATTCTTCAAATTCTGGGCTATAGCGATCGCCTTTTAGGACTGGGCTAGGTAAGAAGCTGTGATTACCATTACCTACAATCACTTTCTTCCCTAACTGAAACCAGTGAGCAATATATTCTTTAACTTCTTGTTCGTTTGCCATATGCTTAATTGTAGTTTTAATTCAGAAATTTTACCTGGTCAATCTTTAATTTTGAATTAAGGCTTTGCTACTGGTAAGGGAGAACCGAGAAGACTGAGATTAAGAACATAACCACCAGTGACTAAGTAAACAGTTTCTGAAATCGCACCTAACTGACGAACTAAAGAACCCAAGCGATCGCGGAATGTCCTACCTATGGGATAAGCTGGTACTATACCCCAACCTGTTTCTTCCCCTACAAATACTAGATCAGCCTCAACTAAACGCACTATTTTGAGCAATTCTGCCAGGGTATTTTCCCAACTCACATCGTCTTGTTCTAGAAAATTAGCGACCCAAGTTCCCAAAGAATCAATTAAAAGACAGGTATTAGGCCGGGCATTAGCTAGGGTAGCAGCAAGTTCTACAGGTACATATAAAGTTACCCAGTCTTGAGGACGGCGTTTTTGGTGTTTTTCAATACGTTGCTGCCACTCTTGATCTTGGGGATTTTCTGTAGCTGTTGCTATGTAAATAACGGGTTTTTCTGACTGTATTGCTAAAGTTTCCGCCCATTCACTTTTACCTGAGCGTGCTGGGCCTGTTACTAAAATAACTCTACTCATAAGATATCACAATCTTGGTCTTTCATAAACTCTTGTTCTACCTATAGAATAAAGAAAAGTTTCTCAATAATTTGCTCTCTTAACAAACTGATTCGGAAATCAATCAATACCACCAGAACAAGCTTCAGGATCTCTTTATGAAAGCAGGCTTAAAACGGATTGAGGCAACTCTACATGATTTGGGGATTCGTGGCACTGACTTAAGCACAGACACAGGTGATTCAACAAAACGCCCGTTCTCCTTTAGGATTAGCATCGGAGCTAACAAAACTACAGACATTACAGAGCCTTCAGATGATGAGGGCATCAATACCGTTGACTTAAGCAAAGATCCTGACAGTAAATCGTCTTCAGATCCCAATTTATTTTCCCAGGATAATTCCGTACAAACTTTTCCCGCGCAGTTAGGTGGAGGCAAAACACCTAGCCTACCTAAGTTTAAAACACCGAGCTTCAGTAACCATCGCCACGGAGCCAATCCAGCATTTGCAATGAATCTCTTACAAGAAATTCAAGAGACTGTCGCTGATTGGCAAACTGAGCTACAGGTCATTCTGCAACAAATCCAGGATATTTATTTAGATGGGCCAGTGATTAATGGCTGGTTAGAATCCAATCCTCAAGAACCAGAACCAGGAGGAACGGCAACACTGCGTCATGCGGAAGTTGAGCGTCTGATGGATTATGTGGAAGAAATTTGTGAAACTGGTGATCAGGGATCATCTCCATCATCGCGTACTGGCTACCGTCTCTGTGGAGTCGATGCGGCTGGTAAAGTCTGGTCGCGTTTATGTCCAGTAGAGCAAGTTCCTACTGTGAGCATGGCTATCGCCCGTTATCAAAAATTACGTCAACTGTTTGGACGCAAACAATATCTAGAAACTCGGCTGAGTCAATTAGCAGAAACACTTGTGGCTTTACACAGTCATATCCGACAAGCATAAAGTATTGCTAAATTGGTGACAATTTTTTCATGAAACTTGTCGCCAAAAATTGTTTTCAGCAAAATTACGTTCGTCAATAAGTACTTTATAGGGTAGATTAATAACCAGTAGGCAAAAGTTGAATTGGATATTTTTAACGAAATTCTAAATTTAAAAACTATAGTAATCAATCCCATGCCGGACTTACAAATCTCTGCTATCATCTGTACTCACAATCGAGATACCTATTTAGGTGCAGCGATTGACAGTCTATTGGCGCAGGACTTTACTGCTAACTTTGAAATTGTAGTAGTGGATAATGGATCTAGCGATCGCACTCGTGAAGTTGTAGAACAAAGAGCAACCGATCCCCGCCTTAACTACATTTTTGAACCTACCCTAGGCTTATCAGTAGCTCGCAACACAGGCGCTAAGGCTACCAGCGCAGAAATTATCGCTTATTTGGATGATGATGCAGTCGCTAGTCCCCAATGGTTGCAAGTTTTGTATTCTGCCTACGAAAATAATCCCAACATAGCGATCGCTGGTGGTAAAGTTACCCTCATCTGGCCTCCAGACATTGAACCACCAAAGTGGATATCTCCCGGACTAGCAGGTAACTTAGGAGCCTACGACTTGGGAGACAGTATCGTCTACATTGAACAGCCCGGTTCCACCCCTAGAGGCTTAAATTACTCTATTCGGCGCAGTTTTCTAGAAGTTATAGGCGGTTTTGACCCTCAACTAGGACGAGTCGGCAAAAACCTATTATCTAATGAAGAACTGCAAATGACCGAATTTGCCCTTCAGCGTGGTTGGCAAGTAGCTTATCTTCCCCAAGCCCTAGTTGCTCACAATGTTGCCCCAGAACGTCTAAAACCCTCCTGGTTTTTAAACCGGGGTTGGTGGCAAGGTATTAGTGAGTGCTATCGGGAACAACTTGCTGGTAAAGCCGGTATTGGTCAACTGCAACGAGGCAGCGAGAAGTTTGTACGTGGCTTATATAAATCCTTACAATATATTACTGATCCAGCCGAAAGATTTGATAAACTAGTCTATGCTTATGGTCAGATTGGTTACTTAAATGCAGCCATTCAAGGACTTCTTTTTACAGCGAACAAAAAATAAATTAAAGTAAAAATTATTATGTCATCTAAAATACCAGTCTCCGTACTCATTCCCGCCAAAAACGAAGAATCTAACTTACCTGCCTGTTTAACTAGTCTGGCAGTAGCTGATGAAGTTTTTGTTGTCGATTCCCAAAGTAGCGATAAAAGTATTGAAATTGCGGAGAGTTACGGGGCAAAAGTCGTACAATTCAACTTTAATGGCAGTTGGCCGAAAAAGAAAAATTGGTCATTAGAAAATCTACCTTTTCGGAATGAATGGGTGCTAATTGTTGATTGTGATGAGCGGATTACACCTGAATCTTGGGCAGAAATTGCCGAAGTAATTAAAAGCAATGAGTGTAATGGTTATTACATCAATCGCCGTGTATTTTTCTTGGGAAAATGGATTCGTCACGGAGGTAAATATCCTGATTGGAATCTCCGCTTATTTAAACATCAAAAAGGCCGCTACGAAAACCTCAACACCGAAGATATACCCAACACAGGTGATAACGAAGTTCACGAACACGTAATTTTGCAAGGACAAGTTGGGTATCTCAAACATGATATGCTCCACGAAGATTTCCGCAATCTTTATCACTGGTTAGAAAGACATAACCGCTATTCTAATTGGGAAGCTCGTGTGTATTTAAATTTGCTCACAGGTAAAGATAATGGTAAAACAATTGGTGCAAATCTATTTGGTGATGCAGTACAACGTAAACGCTTCTTAAAAACAGTGTGGGTACGCTTGCCATTTAAACCATTATTAAGGTTTATTTTGTTCTATATTGTTCAGCGCGGCTTTTTAGATGGCAAAGCTGGATATATCTATGGACGGTTATTGAGCCAATATGAATATCAAATTGGAGTCAAACTTTACGAATTACGCAGTTGTGGTGGACAGTTAAATACTGCCAATACATCTGAATCAACCTCCTCAACTTTGTCTCAGGAAGCAGGGTAATGGGTAATGGGGAAATATTTATCTTTCTCCTGACTAATGACTCCAATGACCAATGACCAATGACCAATGACCAATGACCAATGACCAATGACCAATGACCAATGACCAATGACCAATGACCAATGACCAATGACCAATGACCAATGACCAATGACCAATGACCAATGACCAATGACCAATGACCAATGACCAATGACCAATGACCAATGACCAATGACCAATGACCAATGACCAATGACCAATGACCAATGACCAATGACCAATGACCAATGACCAATGACCAATGACCAATGACCAATGACCAATGACCAATGACCAATGACCAATGACCAATGACCAATGACCAATGACCAATGACCAATGACCAATGACCAATGACCAATGACCAATGACCAATGACCAATGACCAATGACCAATGACCAATGACCAATGACCAATGACTAATGACAGATGACAGACCTTTTGTAGATTTACGTAAATATGACCAATCCTGGTTTGACCGAGGTCGTCCGGGTTGGTATGTTTTAATATGGTGGTTGGTGCAAGCGATCGCATTTCCTCTGACTCCCCAACCGCTAAATATTCTGCGTCGCGCCCTGCTGCGGCTATTTGGAGCTAAGATTGGCAAAGGCGTATTAATTAGACCCACAGCCCGTTTTACCTATCCTTGGAAAGTTACCATTGGTGATTACAGTTGGATTGGTGATGATGTAGTTTTCTACAGTCTTGATCAGATTATTATTGGTGAACAGTGCATAGTTTCTCAAAAAAGTTACCTGTGTACAGGTAGTCATGATATTCAAGATCCAGCCTTTGGTTTAAAAACCGCAAGTATTACCATCGGTAATGGTGCATGGGTAGCAGCAGATTGTTTCCTAGCCCCAGGAGTAGAAATCGGTGCTAATGCAGTAATTGGGGCGCGTAGTAGTGTTTTTACTAATATGCCACCGAATCAAGTTTGTTGGGGCAGTCCTTGTCGTCCTCACCATGAGAGAATAATTCGTAATTCGTAAACAGGGAACAGGGAACAGGGAATAAATAGGCAGGGGGCAGTAGATCATTATTTCTCCCCATCTCCGTGTCTCCGCGTCTCCGCGTCTCCCCATCACCCCATCCCCTGCTATAAAAGCCCACACTGGATTAGAAATTTCCGAATACAGTGTGGGTAGTTGAGGTTTTGAAATTATGCCGGATAAATCCTTAACCGACGATTTGGTTCTTCGCCAAAACTGTCAGACTTGAGTCGATAATGTTCTACCAACTCATGCTGCATTTTTCTAACTTGAGAAGAACGAGGTAATAACTCAACAGGCTGACCTTTAGGAATGACAATTTGCTCAACTGCAAGTCTTGCTTCTTCCAAAGCGTCCATCTCGTCATCACTGCCATTGTGAAGTAACAATTGTAATTCTCGGTCATCGCCCAGTTCCGGATCATCCATGTTCAGCAACCGCCGCAAACCACGAGTAATTTGGGGAATGGTGCTGGACTTAATCACATGAATTGGCACATGACGAGCTTTTGCCATTTGCCTTAACTTAGCGTGATTTTTGACGTGCGATCGCAATGCCAAAATTGCATCAGCACTATCTATATCTTTTGTTAATGCCACAGGCAAAGTGAGAACATTAATTACCTGTTCCAATTGGTGACGACTCACCCCATAGGGGTAAATGTGTAATGGTAAATCTTCCCCATTTGGCCCCGCTAGTTTAGGAGTACTGAAATCAATACTGTCTGAATAATTGAAAGATTCATCCAACAAGCGGTCAAATTCACTGCGCCCAGTCGGACGTTCCCGTTCTAGAGACAAAGGCGGCAGAGCTACCATTTGTCCAGAAGCACGCCAGCCATTGACCTGCCGAGCAGCGGGGAAAGATTCTTCATCATTAGCCAGCTGTCCACCGCGACCATTAACCACAGATAGCTGTCTGGTAATCGCCACCTTTCCCTGTTCATCAACAGTTCTCGTTTGTGGGCTGGCTTGCCGACCTCGCAACAGAGTATCAACTGTGTCAGCTACACTTTCATGTACTACCCAGCGCTGTCGTTCTAGCATTTCCACAGCAATCTCAAAAGTGGGAGGAGCTTTACGTTCCAAAACCGTCTTTTGAGAACCCCTTCTTCTGGCTTCATCATCTCCTAACGTCACAGCCTGAATACCCCCAACCAAATCAGAAAGGGTAGGGTTTTTAATCAGGTTTTCAATCTGATTACCGTGAGCAGTACCTACCAATTGCACACCCCTTTCCGCAATGGTACGCGCCGCTAAAGCTTCCAGTTCCGTACCAATTTCATCAATAACGATGACTTCTGGCATATGGTTTTCTACAGCTTCAATCATCACTTGGTGCTGTAGTTCTGGTTTAGCCACTTGCATTCGTCTAGCACGACCAATTGCCGGGTGAGCAACATCACCATCTCCAGCGATTTCGTTAGAGGTGTCAATAATTACAACACGTTTATGTAAATCATCCGCCAACACACGGGCAATTTCTCGTAAGGCGGTAGTCTTACCCACACCTGGACGACCGAGCATGAGAATCGATTGACCAGTTTCGACCAAATCGCGGATCATGGCAATTGTGCCGAATACTGCCCGACCGACACGACAGGTTAAGCCAATAATTTTACCCGTGCGGTTGCGGATAGCACTAATCCGATGCAAAGTTTGCTCAATTCCCGCCCGATTATCTCCGCCAAAGGTTCCAACTCTTTGAATGCAATCATCTATTTGTGCTTGAGTAACGGGTGTTTCGCTTAGATACTCAGCTTCATTAGGAAAGCGAGCTTCGGGGCGACGACCTAAATCCAAGACCACTTCCACTAAACTATCTCGTTTGGGATGATTCTCTAGTACGTTTCGCAGGTCTTGGGGCAAAATGTCTAACAACTTTTGGAGATCTTCTGTAATCGTCATGCTTTCTATGGTGACGTTTGTAGAGATAACGAATGAGCGATTAGGGGTACCGCTGTGACTTGAGTTGGGAAACGAGAGAATGGGCAAGCTCTACAGCCTGCCAGAGTAATTCTGGTTCTTCTTCCAGACGGACTGTTGCCTTAATACTAGTGTGACTCACCTCCTGATTCTCTAATTTTTCAAGAATGGGTGACAGCAATACACGGGCATAGCTACCGTAAGCAATGCCGGCAATTTTGGATTTTGGATTTTGGATTTTGGATTTTGGATTGTTATGTTCTAATCTAAAATCTAAAATCGGCAATCTAAAATCGTTTAGCAGTCCCATTGCCTTTAACTTGGGGACGGTGTAGCTATTAGTACCGCCTGCTAACTGCACATATCCTGGTAGGTTTGCTGCCAAAACTTTTTGCCCTAATTTTATGGCTGCTATAGTGGTTCCATCGCCAATGTCACCACTCATAGAGCGCCCGTCTGTTTGCCAAATTACAACTTGGGGACGGGGGGCAATGATTTTATAAATTGCTTGCAGGTAATCAATTAGTCCTTCATGATCGTTACAGCTGATAGCTATTACCTTTAATTTATCTACTCCAGATGCCAAAGCTGACCACAGGCGCTGGAATTCTGCCAAACGCCCTACTTGTGTATGAATTTCTATCGCATCTATTCCCGTTTGCATGATCAGTGGTGCGTTGCCTCTGGCAAGCGAAGCTATGGCTTCTGGAGTTGAGACATATGATACTGTATCAATTATGTCATAGGGACAAGCTGGGATGCAACGACCGCAGCCATAACACTTCTGAGCAACAATTCCTGAAAAACTATCTTCTATATTGTTAAACACAATTGCTTGTGCTGGACAAACTTTTTCACAGGGTCTAGGGCAATCCGTTGGACAATTACTAGAATTAAACTCTGCTTTTCTAAAATGGGGGTCTTCTCCATCGTTGAGGCTGACCATTAACAAGGGTAAATTGCCTTGAAAGCCAAAGCCTCGCTCTTGGGCATCCCTCACCAAATCCTTGGCTGCTAGTAAACCTGCTTGTGCTGCGGCAACCACAGCTGGATCAGCTGCCACATCTATGCAGTCAGCGCCCGCCAAAGTGTAGGCTAATGTTAAGCTTCTGACCGCAGGTAAATGTTGGTAACTGGCTCCACAGATCAATTTGAACCAGCGACCTTGTTGTAGGGATTTTAAAGGGGCTAACAGATTAGTCACTCTTCTATTATGCGTTTATCGGCCGGAAAATTGCACCGGATCATCTAGAAAAAATCGCATTTATTTTTTTTGCATAGTGATCTTAGATTTTCACCTGACTATAGGAGTGTAATTTGTCATGATGCGGTAATACCAATTTTATGTGAGCTTGCACATAATTCTGAAATCCATTGATTTATCTGTCTTCATCCGCGTTTATCTGCGTGTATCCGCGTTCCATTATTCTATGCAGCTTCATATTAATCTGGTATAAGGTGCGTTACTTGACATTTTGCAGTATTTCGATTAAGCACACATTAAAGAATTTTTCTACCTGTTAAAACTTCTCTCACTTCTAACATGGCGGAATAGGTGGGGAGAATGTGTAGAGTTTCATTGGCTGGTGTATGTGCCAATGCTGTAGCGATCGCTTGCCGCAAGTCTTCTTCTACAATCAAGTTGAGGTTACTCTGGGCAGATTTCTGACTATAACGTAGACGTAAGGCCATATCATACACGCGATCGCCACTTACAACCAAAGTCCCACCTCTTTCTACTAATTTTTCTGTATCTACATCCCAAATCCATGATACATCAGTACCATCCGGGGTGCGGTCATTCAAAACCAACAAAGTTGTTTTATCTGTACTTTGAGTAACAACACGAATAGTTTCATTTGTCCCCACAGGATTTTTAGATAATAATATCCTCACCCGTTTTCCATCAATTACTAAATCTTCGGCTCGACCAAAAGCAGCTTGGAAACTATTAATTGTTTCTCTAATTGTGACTTCATCAATTCCTAATTCTTTGGCTGCGGTGGCTGCGGCTAAAGTATTATATTTGTTGTATAAACCAACCAGGATTTGTGACCATTCACCACTTTCTAAAGCTGGTTTACTCTTAGTAAAACCGCAACTTGGACAGGTGAAATCTCCTAAATGGGATAGGTAAACCCCTTGATAATCAAGAGAATGTCCACATCTCGGACAATAAATAGAATCTACAGCGTGAGGAATTGCTTCTAAATAATGTTCTGGTTCATTTAACCCAAAGAATAACACCTTTTGGGGTAATTGCTGACCGAGATTTGATAAAGTTGGATCATCAGCATTGGGAATAACTACCGTTGCTTCTGGTAATGTAGAAATAACTTTTGTCCACCGTTTGCTAATGGTGTCAACTTCCCCATATCTATCGAGTTGGTCACGGAACAAGTTTAAACAGAGAATAATCCGGGGTTGAAGAGGTTTTAAAACTTTGGGAACAATATTTTCATCAACTTCCAAAATGGCGTAATCTACATTTAGAGAACCTAGTAAGTTCGCGTTGTCTATTAAAGCTGTTGCTAAACCATTTTCTAGATTTGCTCCAGTAGCATTATGGGCAATTTTGTAACCTTTGTGTTCTAAAATCGTAGATAATAATAGGGCTGTAGTGGTTTTTCCATTGGTTCCCGCAATCAAAATTATTCCGTTTTTAACTTGCTGACTCAATAATTGTAAAATTCGGGGTTCAATGCGTCGCGCAATAGACCCTGGTAATACACTAGCAGCACCAAGACGCAGAGAGCGTACTAAAAATGTGACACTTTTAGCGATTGATACCGCTAAACCCAGTTGTAGTCTATCTATAAGTTCTATTTTCTTTCCCACAGCCGTTGTTAACGTATCGTCTTTAATTACAAATTTAATCTTGCAAGTGTAGCGAATCTTGGCACAAAAAGCCACACATTAATAATTCAAGATTCAAAATAGAGTCTATGGCAAGCTGCACGAACAAAATTGGTATGATAAATAATCCCACCACAGGGTATCTTAAAAAATGGTGCGTAGATGTAATTATATATCTAGGCTAGTACATCTTTGCGTAAGTCAACCAATTATTAAAAATTCTTGAAAAGCTTGTGTAATGTGCTTTTTAAATTTTTGATTTTTAATTTTTAATTCCGCAAAGCGGTACTAGTCGGCTGAATTCAGCACAAACTTAGGGAAAATAGTAGCTTAAAAGGTTCTCGTTGATGAATAGCATGAAGTGGCTTTTTTTACAAACTAAAATAATTGCTAACTGGCGACGGTTGGTGTCAAAATGCTTATTGTTGGTGATTTGTCTACTTATCATAAGTATACAGCCAGCTTCGGCAGGTATGAAAGATGATAGATACGAAGGGAATATTTTCGTAATTTATGCTGGTAATGGTTCTCTAGTTCCTCCCAGACAAACCCTAGCCCAGACTTTAGCACAACATAAACCCGCATTGCTGGCATTTTATGTTGATGATAGCAAGGATTGTAAACAGTATGCGGTCTTTATTTCCCAAACTCAGGCATTCTATGGACGAGCAGCGGAGATTATCCCCATAAGTGTTGATACAATACCAATTAAGGCAAGCTACGACCCCACGGAACCAGGATACTACTACTCAGGGGGTGTACCGCAAGTTGTCATTTTTGACAAGTCAGGAAAAGTAATCTTGAATAAAAAGGGTCAAGTTCCTTTTGAAGAGATAGACGACAAATTTCGAGAAGTGTTTGATTTCTTACCTCGTGACCAGTCTATTGAGTTCAAGCAACGCTCATTTAATGAATTCAGCAGCGAGTTGAGTCAGTAAACATTTCCACACAGGATAATTAACTTTTCTGGAAGTCCGCACTAGCGGACTTATTTTCTATATACATCATTTCTCATATCCAGGTGCAGATTTTTAGTTTTACCTGATACTGCATTTCTATTCCGGTCAAGAGATAATAGTTAAATCACGCTTCACCAATGACTAATGACTCATAACTAATAACTACTAATTAGGTTTGTTCCGATGCCAAAAGTTTATACTACCCAGGAACTCATCCAAATTTTAGCAGATGAACGCCAAGCTTGTCTGAAAGGAGAACGTCTTAAGTTAGAGGTAACGGCCTCTGGCAATCCCGTTCTCGACCAGTTTATCACAAGTGAAGGGCTACAAAAGTTTACAGCCTATCAAGATTTTAAAGCATCGATTCATGAATATCAACGAGAAAATGAAGTTTCTGGGATTGTCTGGAAAGATTTGACAGTCAAGGGAAAAACTCTACATTATCCCGAAGTTGACGCGCAGTTAATTGCTTTAAAAAGTGATTTGGAAATTTTGAAAACTTCAAAAAATTCAATTCTGGAATTTTGGAATGCAGTTACAGCAGAAATGGAGTTATATTTGAGTGTGAGTAATGGTAAATTACACGAAAAAATCAATATATTAGATGTTGAGAGAATTATTCAAAGAACAGAATGGGCTAGTTTGTTAAAATGGGAAAACTCGAAGTTTTTAGAAGTTATTTTGCAGTTGGGTTGGGGTCAACCGGAGGAAGCTGCTTATAAACGAGGAAGACCACATTCAGGTAGTGAATTTATTCATGCGGTAAACCCTGGTAATTATCCCATTGGTTGATTTCATCTGCGTTTATCTGCGTTTATCTGCGTTTAATTAATCAGGGTTTTCATAACTTATATCCTATCCATTGCGTAACTTGAGACATTCCCTTCCAACCTAAAAATTTACCAATTGGTTCTGCGCGTTGAATAGAAATGCGGGTGAAATTTCCTCCCACTTTTTCATACCATTGAAATAAGGTTTGTTCACCTTCTAAAGTCACAACATTTGCAACCATTCTCCCCCCAGGACGTAACGCATTCCAACAAATATCAAATAGTCCTGGTGCGGTGACTCCACCACCGATAAAAATCGCGTCGGGTGTGGGTAAGTTGTGAATTATTTCTGGTGCTTTTCCGGTGATGATTTGTAAATTGGGTGTCCCTAAAGCTGCGGCATTATCGATTATATAATTTATTCTAGTTTCGTTTTGTTCAAGAGCGATCGCACGACATCGAAAGTTACTCCGCATCCATTCTATCGAAATTGAACCACAACCAGCACCGATATCCCAAAGCAACTCCCCCGGTAAAGGTGCTAAACTCGATAAAGTAATTGCCCGCACTTCCCATTTAGTTAATTGTCCATCATGGTGAAACGCACTATCAGGTAAACCGGGAAATCTCGATAAAGGCATTACTCCCACATCGGCGATACAATCAACTGCAATGGTATTTAAAGCTGCGATTTCTGTTTCTTGCCAAGATGCGGCGATACCTTCTAAAATGCGTTCATGAATACCGCCCATTCTTTCCAAAACGGTAATTTTGCTATCACCATAACCACGATTTGTCAAGAGTTCAGCCACAATTTTCGGTGTTTCCTGTCCTGAACTCAAAATCAATAACTTCGCACCTGGGTAGATGTAAGATTGGAGAAGAGAAGCTGGACGACCGCATAAACTCAAGGTTTCCACTTCGGGTAATGACCATCCTAATCGAGAACAAGCAAGACTAAAAGCCGAAGGTGCAGGAATAATCGTAATTTCAGAAATAGGAATATGATTTGTAATAGTTGCACCCACACCGTAACACATCGGGTCGCCACTAGCTAACACGCAAATTGCTTGACCTCGCCGTTGAATAATTTCTGCTATTGAAGCGCTAAAGGGAGATTTCCAAGTGATTTTTTCGCGGTTGTCGTTTGGGGGTAACATAGCCAGATGACGTTCCCCACCGACAATAATTGTAGCTTGGTTAAGGAGAGAAAGAGCGATAGCGAAGCGCGACCTAGGAATCGCACTTAATCCCGGAATTCCATCTTCGCCTATACCGATTATTGATAGCCATTTATTCATAAATAATAATTCGTAATACCGCTACACGCCCTATAGCAATATTACAGTTTCAGCAGATTGGTTTAGCGGATGATGAGGACGAAGATGTAAAGTGATTTCCGTATCAAGTCGCTTGAGAAAAATCAGGAGTTTACCCTCGCTAAAACGTTGAAACTCTCCTTTCATTAAATGAGATACTTCTGGCTGAGGAATGCCAAGAAGTTCACTGATTTCGCGCTGTTTAAGGTTGCGTTGTTTCAGGAGACGGAGTACCTGAAGCCCTATTTTACCCCGCGTAAAAAGTTCATCTGCATTCGATAAACCGAGGTCAGCGAATACGTTGCCACTGCTTTCTTCAAAAACTGGTTCCTGTGTCATGATTGTTTCTCCCTTGCTACCGCGTCCTTATAGCGTTGCTTAATCAAGTCAACATCAGCCTGTGGAGTTTTAATCCCCTGCTTTGATTTCTTCTGAAAAGCGTGCAGAACATAAATTTTATCCCCAACCTTTACCGCGTAGACTGCCCTGTAAGTATCGGTATCGTAGCGTTTGACGATTTCATACACACCGTTTCCAACCCCTTTAAAAGGCTTGGCATCCATTGGTGTTTCGCCTACTTGCACCAGTTGTAGCGCATAGCCTAATGAAGCACGCACATCTTCAGGAAATGAGCGGATATTTTTGAGAGAGTCTCCCATCTAAACAAGAGGTCGTAAACGAATGTCTATAATATTTTCATCATCGTCCATTTTATATGAAATTTCCTATAAAAACAAGTCAGACAATAACACGAAATATCCCCTGTGCAAAGCCTGAAGGATAAATTTCAAATTTATCTATTTCGCTGCTCTTGATTCAAAGCGATCCGCAAAATACCTCCTTGTGCTAAACTGCTAAATCTTAGAGTTGGGAAACTTCGGTGAAATTCCGGGACTGTGCCGCAGCTGTGAGGCAATTTTAGATTTCCGAACAAGAGATTTTAGATTGTTGGGGGTTGACTCAGAACCCCAGACTCGGAAAAACACGGGTAAGAAAATAATCCAAAATCCAAAATCCAAAATCCAAAATTGAGTAAGTCAGAATGCCAACTATAAGGAGTTTATCAAGTTCTGTCTCTGCGTCACACAGAGAAGGAGTTTTAATTTTGCTGTCCGCATTTACCGCCTGTCCAGGCTTATTTTACACCACACCTGCCCAAGATGGCATATTGTCTCGCATCAGAATACCAGGCGGGAATATGGAGAGTGAACAATGTCTATTGATCGCAAACATAGCCGATAATTATGGTGGTGGCTATGTAGATGTAACAAATCGAGCCAATTTGCAAATCCGAGAAATCAAAACCGGGATAAATATTGAAGTTCTCCAGCATTTACAGCAATTGGGTTTAGGTTCTGCCAATCCTAATGTAGACCATATCCGTAACATTATGACCAGCCCCACTGCGGGTATTGATTTCCAGGAATTAATCGATACTCGTCCCTTAGTGAAAGCCTGGGATAATTATATTACAGCACATCCTCATTTAGGCGGACTATCTGCTAAATTTAGTGTTTGCTTTGATGGTGGTGGTAAAGTTTCGGTATTGAATCAGCTTAACGATATCACCTTTGAGGCTGTGTTGGTTGATGGTAATATTTACTTCCGTCTTTATTTGACTATTGGTGAAAAAGGAGAACCAGCTAGAGATACAGGAATTTTCTTAAAACCAGAGGAATGTTTACCAGTTTTAGCAGCTTTAGCGGATGTTTATTTACAACATATAGATTCTCAAAGTCAACGCAAACCACGTTTGCGGGAAGTTATCAATAATTTAGGGATAGAAAATTATCTGCGTTTAGCTTTTACAAGCAAATCCCTTACTTCCCAACCCCTAGTTTGTCATAGCTTTTCCCAATTACCAGCCCAAACAGATATGATAACTGTTCCGGCAGACTCAATTGGTATTCATCCCCAAAAACAAGTAGGATTATTCTATATTGGTGTCGTCCTACCCCTAGGCAGGGTGGAAAGTTTGCAAATGAGAGGTTTGGGTGATTTAGCAGAAAAATATGGTAGTGGTAATATTAGGCTAACACCTTGGCAAAATTTGCTGATTACCGATATTCCCCAACCACAAGTCGTCGAAGTAGAAAGAGAAATTAGCAACTTAGGACTAAGTTATTCTCCGACTAATATTAAAAGTGCATTAGTGGCTTGTTCTGGTAAACGCGGTTGTGCTGCTTCCGCAACCGAAACTAAAGATCATGCCTTAAAATTAGCAAAATATCTTGAAAATCGGATTATCCTAGATTATCCAGTTAATATTCATTTTAGCGGTTGTGCGAAATCTTGCGCCCAACATAATCAAGCTGATATTACCTTGCTTGGTGTCAGCATTGAGTCAGAAAATGAAACTTTAGAAGGATATCAAGTTTATGTTAGTGACAGTACCTTACAAAAATTTGGACATCAACTTTATGAATATGTAAATTTTAGCGAACTTCCAGCACTAATTGAGCAGATGTTAAAAACGTATAAAATAGAACGTCTAAATTCTAAAGAAACCTTTAGAGATTTCAGCCAACGTCATGCTCCCCAACTCAAACAAGCAATACATCATAGCTAAATATCCGCTTTTATCGGCGGTTGAAAATCCAAAATATCAAATAAAGAAAAATGTCAAACTATATACGCGATGCTAATGAAATATACCGTAATTCTTTTGCTATTATCCGGTCAGAAGCGAAGCTAGATCTCCTGCCAGAAGATGTAGCACAAGTAGCAGTCCGCCTGATTCATGCCTGTGGAATGACGGATATAGTTACAGACTTGGGATATTCAGCAAATGCAGTAGAGTCAGGTAGAAAAGCCTTAGCAGCTGGCGCACCAATTTTGTGTGATTGCCGTATGGTAGCCGAAGGCGTTACCAGAAAAAGATTACCTGCCAATAACAACGTTATCTGTACTCTCAACGACCCAGAAGTACCACAAATAGCCAAACGGTTGAGAAATACCCGGTCAGCAGCAGCGTTGGAATTATGGCGTTTCCATCTAGACGGGGCAGTAGTAGCGATTGGAAATGCACCTACAGCCCTGTTTAGGTTATTAGAAATGCTCGATACTGGCGTTCCACGTCCAGCCTTAATTTTAGGCTTTCCAGTGGGGTTTGTGGGTGCAGCCGAATCAAAAGCAGCATTGGCAGCGGATAGCCGCAATGTACCATTTTTAACTTTACATGGAAGACGGGGCGGAAGTGCGATCGCAGCAGCTGCCATTAACGCCTTAGCAACCGAGGAAGAATAATCATGAAAACGGGCGGTCGTCTGTATGGAATTGGTGTAGGGCCTGGAGATCCAGAACTATTGACCCTAAAAGCATTGCGGCTATTACAATCGGCCCCCGTCATAGCTTATCAATCAGCCACAGACCGGGAAAGTATCGCCAGAAAAATAGTGTCGCAATATTTACCCGGCAATCAAATCGAGGTTTTGTATCATCTTCCCCGCGCCTTAGAACCCGAAAAAGCCAAATCCATCTACGACCAAGAAGTTAAACCCATCGCCGACCATCTGGCATCTGGTCGGGATGTGGTTGTATTATGTGAAGGAGACCCGTTTTTCTACGGTTCCTTCATGTATATCTTCACACGTTTATCTGATAAATACCAAACGGAAGTTGTCCCCGGAATTTCTTCACTCATGGCCTGTCCAGTCTCCCTGGGCGTACCGTTCACCTACTACAACGATATTCTCACAGTTCTACCTGCCACACTGCCCACAGAAATGCTAATTACACATCTATTAGCCACAGACGCAGCTGCAATCATGAAACTGGGTCGCCATTTTACCAAAGTCCGCGATGTCCTCCATCAATTAGGAATAGCATCACGGGCAAAATATATTGAACGGGCAACAACGACACAACAGAGAATTTTACCACTCGATGAAGTGAATCCCGAAGAAGTTCCATATTTTTCGATGATTGTCATACCGACTAAACAGAAACTCTAAAATCTAAAATATGAACACAAGGGTTGCAGCTGCCGTTGTTATATTGGGTCAAAATAGTGTAGCAGTAGGACGGCAAATTACCAGTATTTTACCAGGGGCGAAATTATACGGTTTAGTAAATCGCACCTCAGATGTTGATGTTAGTTTTACGAATTTTGGCGAAACATTGCGAGAGTTATTCGCTACCGGAACGCCATTAATTGGTATTTGTGCAGCTGGTATTCTCATCAGAACTTTAGCACCCCTAATTACAGATAAAAGTCAAGAACCCCCAGTGTTAGCCGTAGCTGAAGATGGTAGCGCAGTAGTCCCGCTTTTAGGTGGACTGAGTGGAGTCAATGATTTAGCCCGTCAAATTGCAGAAGTGCTAAATGTCAAACCAGCAATTACGACCACAGGTGATTTGCGTTTTCGCACAGCTTTGCTATCTCCTCCTCCTGGATATCATTTAGCTAACCCAGAAGATGGAAAAAAATTTATTGCTGACTTATTAGCCGGGGCAAAAGTTAAATTAGAAGGAACAGCCCCTTGGTTGAGTGAAAGTCAATTACCAATAGACCCCAACGGAGAGTTAACAATTCAGATTACTGAAAATTTGGGAACTCCTCAACCTAACTGTTTAGTTTATCACCCAGACAAGTTAGCAATAGACAGCGATTCGGAAACCAAAGAACAACAACGGGGAAAATTAGCCATAATTGGGACTGGCCCTGGTGCATCAAAATGGATGTCTCCCCAAGTCAAAGAAATCCTCAATGCTGCTACTGATTTAGTCGGTTATAAAACTTATATAAATTTAATCGGTTCTCTTGCTGATGGTAAACACATTCATGAGTCCGACAACCGGGAAGAAGAAGCACGGGCAAAAATGGCGCTAGACTTAGCAGCCCAGGGAAGATATGTAGCAGTGGTTTCATCAGGCGACCCCGGTATCTATGCAATGGCAGCCGCAGTATTTGAAGTTCTAGACCGCTACAACAAACCAGAATGGCAAAACATCGAAATCCAAGTCGCCCCTGGAATATCCGCCATGCAAGCCACAGCAGCTACCATTGGCGCACCATTAGGACATGACTTCTGTGCGATTTCCCTATCTGACATTTTAAAACCTTGGGAAATTATCACCCAACGCATTACCGCAGCAGCCCAAGCTGATTTTGTCATTGCTTTTTATAATCCTGTTTCCAAAGAACGCACTTGGCAATTAGCCGAAGCTAAAAATATCTTGCTACAGTACAGAAAGCCAGATACTCCGGTAGTATTAGGGCGGAACCTTGGTAGACCTGGAGAAGCAGTCAAAGTCATCACCCTTGACCAGTTAGAAGCAGCATCAGCCGATATGCGAACTTTGATTCTCATTGGTTCCTCTCAAACTCGTCAGATTCAACAGGGTGATGATCAAGTCTGGGTTTATACACCGCGCCGTTACCAAGCCTGAGCAGCTATTTCATCCATAAATAAAGCCCCAACAATAAAAGCTTATCCTTGGGGCTGTTATACCTGACCACCTTTACCTTTTTAATTTAAAAATACCAAGAAATCTGAAGACTCAAAGACATAAATATCGGAATTATGTCTAAAAATAATTTGTTAATTTTAGTAATTTACTATAGCAACGGACAGGGCGGTTAGGACACCAACTGATTATAAAACCTAGACACCAAAAAAAGACTCTTCAGACTGTCACCTGTCACCTGTTCCCTGTCACCTGCTATATCAGTCAATATTCAAGGAATCTTTGATCGAGTTTTTGATATGGAGATTGAGTTGAAATTCCATCATTTGACTAATTGATAATTGTTTAGCTCCATTCACAAAACTAATACATTGAGAAGATTGACAATTACATTGAAATGGTCTATCCATTTCCCATTCTGTCGAAGGATAAAAGAAGGTTAATTCCTCTCCTTCCGAGATATTTTTTATAGCAATCACTTGCATTTTAGCAACATCCACAAACGTTGTTGGAGAACAAGAATGATTCATTGCTTCTAGTAGCCGATCAAGAATATGTTTTTCTGTCCCAATCTGGACACTTAAAAAATCTGCATTTGTTTTGACTGCGTAAGGCAATATATTATATATTACCTCACCCTGTTTAATATCATGTGTTGCAACTGCTGTTCTGTTTAAGTTTCTTTGTCCAACCACCTTTACCCGATAGTTAGTGTCTAAGAAAGAAGCCGTGTTTTGTGTTTCCAAGTTCAGTTCTCCTACTTTATTTGAGCATGATTTTTGTTGAAGTACCAATCATATCACATCTAGACACCCGTAGGATAGATTCGCGTCAAAGATTACGCAGAGAAAACTGATTTGTTCAATAGGTATAATGTCTTTTATTAAGCTTTTTCTAATATTAAAAATATAGTAGAAATCTTGATAAAAAAGATATAATTCAAGTGATTATGTCTGGTTAATTAGTTTAAAAGGCTTGATTTTTTACTTCTAATCATCAACAATAAAAACAGCATCTTCCATACATGATTGTAGCCTATACAAGTAAAAAGCCCTTATAAATGTCTGCTAACGCGGACATTTTTTTATATATAGCAGATTGCAAGTTGCGGGAGGTATAGCAGGTGACAGGGAACAGGTGACAGGTGACAGTGCTAGAAGCCTTTTAGTGTCTAAGTTTTAGGATTAGTTGATGTCCTAACCGCTTTGTCCGTTGCTATACAAACTGAAAAACAAGATATGGCATACGCTATCAAATATCAAGCAGCTTTTACTTCTTATCTGTGAGGCTGCGCTTTATTCACGTAGAGGTAATTCATGAATTGCCCCTGTTTTTTGATTAAGTGAGGATGCAGAAATAAAAAGACATAACTAATAGAGTTATGTCCAAAAATTTTATTTATAGCAACCGCGTCTCCACAGAATTAGTAACTCCCAGCCCAAGTTATCCATTGATGAGATAAACCGATATGCAAAATTTCCTCGGTCATCTCTACTTCCGTGATGATTGCTCCTGCTAAATCTGCACTATTGAATTCTGATTCATTGATATTGCTACCCATTAAATTGGCTTTGTTAAGATTAGCACCAGTTAAAACAGCACCACTCATTTCTGCTTCGCTAAGGTTTGCACCCAGTAAGTTCGCCAACATTAGATTTGCACCACGCAAATCTGCACGACTCAGGTTACTTTCTCTGAGATTGGCTTTCATTAAATCAGCGCCAATGAAGTTAACTTCACTCAAATTGGTATATTGCAAATTTGCTGCATTTAAGTCAGCATTAGTCAAATTTGCTCTGCTTAAGTTACATCCACTCAAGTTAGCTTGACTTAAGTCAGCACCACTCAAGTCAGCTTCAGCTAAATTTATCCCACTCAAGTTAGCCTGATTTAAATTAGCCTGATGTAGGGTTATGCCCTGAAAATTCCGCTCTCCTGATTTATATTGACTCAGGAGTTTTCTAGCATCCATATTTCACCTCGTCATACCTATTAGGTGAGTTAGATACTCCTCAAACCACACCAAAAACTATTTGGTAATTCTATTGTGCTAAAGATTTTGGTATTTTGAATCTATCCTTAGTGGAAAGATACTTAACTTAATAGACATCTCCAAAAAAGAATGTAGAGACGTTCCATGGAACGTCTCTACAAGGGTTGTGGATAACGCATATTTAATTTCTGGAGATGTCTAATGGTAATGATTTTATTGGTTTCCTTATATATACGCTAATATGAGTCTGCTAACCCCTATGCTTTCTTAAGGAAAATAAAGGTTAGAATCGATCAAGATCATAAGCAAAGCAGATAAAACCCTAAATTTCCAATGTTCTCATGAAGGCTGATTTGACATCTACCACTACACCTGATTTTGTCAGCACCCTATCCCAAGCTGCTGCTGACTATCGTCAAGGAAATAAACTTCCGACTGCGGAGGTATTAGTAAATGCCTTACTACAAGCAGAAAAAACTGCTAAACAACAACGCCTGAATTATTCCTTTGAATCTCTGATTGGTAAATGGCGACTTTGTTTTGCGACTGGAACAAAAAAAGTTAGAAAGCGCGGGGGAATTATATTGGGTAAAGGTTTCTATCTACCCAAATTTGTAGCAGCACATATTTCCTTTAGTCCCAGTTTAGAACAGGCTTTAGGTAGAGGGGAAATTGGTAATCAGGTGCAATTTGGTCAGGTATCGTTGAAATTGACGGGGCCAGCACAATATTTAGGTAAAAAAAATTTATTGGCTTTTGACTTTACCCAGATGCAAATGAGTTTGTTTAATCGTGTTATTTACAATCAACCAATTCGTTCTGGTAAAGTTGAGACTGAGGATTTTTACAACCAACCCATAGCTAAATTACCCTTTTTTGCCTTCTTTTTAGTTACGGAAGACTTCATTGCAGCGCGTGGCCGTGGAGGAGGTTTAGCAATCTGGATTAGGAATTTGGATTGATAAATTTCTTATCAATGGGTAAGTTCTAAAATCCTGGAAATCCTGATATGGCTTGCACCACGCTATCAGACACCTTCTGTAAATATCAACCTGACGCTTAGAGAGGAAGAGAAGTGTTGACATGGGGTTTTAGATGTGTTATGATATTCTTGATAAGGAAGAACTATTTAATCAATCAAAGCTTGAGAGTCTCTTTGTAGGGGTTGAGCATTACTGAACCCCTTGCGTAAGATTCATACCGATTTTAATACAGCACTTCCCAGTGTCATGAGGTACAAGAACCCCACCCCTGAGCAGCTATTTCATCCATAAATAAAGCCCCAACAATAAAAGCTTATCCTTGGGGCTGTTATACCTGACCACCTTTACCTTTTTAATTTAAAAATACCAAGAAATCTGAAGACTCAAAGACATAAATATCGGAATTATGTCTAAAAATAATTTGTTAATTTTAGTAATTTACTATAGCAACGGACAGGGCGGTTAGGACACCAACTGATTAATATGATGTACCTTATAACAAAAGAATCTGCTGTATCTCTAAAACCAATTTCTCGATTTCTTGACTCACAAATTTATTTCCTTTCGTGTTCATGTGAATATGGTCTTGATATAAGGCTTTTGGGTTGGCAATTGAATTAAATTTTGGTAAAAAATCTATATAAGTAATTTGCTGTTCTTTAGTAAAATCACTGAGACGTTTACGGGCGACAATTTCATAGTCACGGGAACCTGGTTCGCCGATTTCTCTCAATAAGGGAGTCATAACCAGTAGCAATTCACTGTTATTTTCTTGAGCGAAACTGTGAATTTTACTAATTGCTTCTAAATTTATACCGACGCGATCGCCTGCTTCATTCTGCAACTCTTCAAGTTCAGGAATCGATTTTTGTTTGAAAACGTAACGCTGTAATACTTCCACCATTGCTAACGGTGGTTTATGATTTGGGTAATTGCGATCGCGCCCCACAGGTAAAGAAGTAGGCGCAGTCGCAAATAAATCATCTGTATTAATTAGTAAAATCACGGCCTTCGCTTGAAAATTGCCAAACCGCTGTAAATAAGCTAATTCATTTCTTGGTCCCCAAGAGTTAGCTGAAGCATTTAGCACTTCTACTTGTTGGTAATGACTCTGAGATGACAAAGAAGCCATCAGCAAACTAGAAATAGTATTTTTTTGATCTGTCCACCAACCACCATTAGCAATAGAATCGCCTAAAAGCAAAACTCGCAATGTTGAAAGTTGAGGTAGCTTTTGTATGGGCGCACTTCGCATAGAATACTCATTAATCTCAATCTGATTCCCCATGCGACGGGTGCTTTGGTTAGGTGCTAATAAATAACCAATTTGCTCATCACCAATGTAAATCAGGGGATTACCAAAACCAAAGAGCGATCGCAATCCTAACTCTATCACCACAAATAATCCCACCGATACCGCCAAAATGACGATTAGTACCTCTTTCACCTGCAATTTCCTCGAAAATAATATAGTAATAAATTATACAAAATTACCAAAAAAGACGGCGACAGATTACAAAAGTAGCTATTGTGTATGCAAAAGTGTTGTTACTTAAAAAACCGTTGCAAAGCTTAAAGAAAATAATAATGTAAATTTAACATCATCGTCCAACAGAAAGACTACAATCAAGACGGACAGATTAGCACTGTAACAAAGGAGGTTTACAAAGCTATGTCTGACTTAAATCGCGGGATTATGAAATTTGAAGGTGCAGATTCCCCAAAAGTAGTGACTATCTCTACTGTTTTGCTGTTGGGGTCGATAGCAGCGCTCATTCTGTGGGCCTTACAATCTGCTTATGCTCTAAACTAGAATCATTAAGTAAGCTATAAGGACACTAGCAACAAGGTTTTCCAACGCTGCCTAGTGTCCATAAAGCCAATAATTAAACCAGCGAAAAAAAAATTAATTAAAATTTTGATTTGCTATTTTAGATGGAAGATAGGTGTGACGTACTCCACACTCCCTTTCCGGTGAGTGTGGGCTTCTCAGTGACTCTTCTTTAAAGACATTGACTGAGCTTTGAGACCGTGCGCCCCACGGTTCTTGGGTTGATCCGAACAATTAGCTTTTATTTTAATAGGCTGCTTTTCAGCATTTAATTGGATTACACCTATTAATCAAATTGTATCACAAGGAGAGAAGAAGAAGAAGATTTGTACCCTTTGCTTCGCAACGCTAGAGCGAACGGGAAGCAAGCTACGTATTTATCTCATCACCTCCCTATCGGGTAGGTGAGAGGCTTCTACTTTTTAAGCTAAAATTCATAATCAAAAATAAATGTTTCAGCTTTGGGGTGTCTTAGTTATTTTAATTGCTTGTCCATTCTTAGGGGCAATGCCCATAATTGCCTGGATTACCTATGGACTCAAGCGTAAGCGATTGGCACAAATCGGTACAGGTAATATTAGTGTCTCCGCAGCTTTTTATCACGGTGGCAAACTAGTGGGTATTCTGGCAGTGATGTCAGAAGCTTTGAAAGGAATAGTAGCAGTATTAATTGCGCGTGCTTTCTTTCCCAGCGGCTCGTTTTGGGAATTGATAGCTTTAATTGCCTTAGTGATAGGGAGATATTTTTTAGGAAAAGGTGCAGGAACAACCAACGTTGCTTGGGGATTTTTGATGCATGATCCCCTAGTAGCAGGATTTGTCAGTTTAGTAGCAGCCATTGGCTTTATGACTCTGCGCTCTAGACAGACAATCAAATATGGGGTTTTGGTGCTATTTCCCCTATTGGTGGCACTCATGCACGCTGAAGATTTTCCCAAAATCGTGGCAGCGTTTGGATTAGCAGGGTTACTCGGCTGGATTTATAAACAAATTCCCGATGACATGGACTTATCAGTCGAAGCAGCCCAAACCGAAGCGCAACCGATGATGGAATATTTAAGCGGTAGTGAGCAAGGGATTGTCACTTTAGATGATGAATTGGATGCAGGTATATTTGGAGCCAAGGCAGCCACATTATCTCAAATCAAACGCTGGGGTTATCCAGTGCCAAAAGGATGGATTTTATCCCCCTTTGATGATCCTGCCCTATTGATTGATTTTCTGCAACCATCGGCATTGTCACCCTTCGTAGTGCGTTCCTCAGCCATTGGGGAAGACTCAGCACAAGCCTCAGCCGCTGGACAATACGAAACAATATTGAATGTTACCAGCCAACAAGGTTTACTGGAAGCGATCGCACAAGTCCAAGCTTCTTATCATCATCCCAGCGCTGTCCAATATCGGCGTGATCTCGGTGCCAAAGATGCCGCAATGGCGGTACTCATTCAACCCCAAGTCCAGAGTGTATTCTCCGGTGTAGCTTTCAGCCGTGATCCTATGGCCCAACAAGGTGATGCTGTAGTCATTGAAGCCCTATCTGGTAGCCCTGTACAAGTCGTTTCTGGAAAAATCACCCCAGAACAATATCGGGTGTTTATCGTCGGTGAAGAAAAATTATCTTGTCTGCAATTTGAGGGTGAAGGGAAAATTCCCCCAGCATTAATTAAGCAAGTAGCATACTTAGCCCGGCGACTAGAAAACCGTTATTATGGCATTCCCCAAGATGTGGAATGGAGTTACGATGGGCAAACTATCTGGGTATTGCAATCGCGCCCGATTACGACTCTCTTACCAATTTGGACAAGGAAAATCGCCGCCGAAGTGATTCCCGGAGTGATTCACCCCTTAACTTGGTCGATTAATTTACCCCTCACCTGTGGAATGTGGGGAGAACTTTTTACTTTAGTACTGGGCGATAGCGTGCGTGAGATGGACTTTACCAACATGGCGACGCTGCACTACTCTAGAGCCTACTTTAATGCTACTTTTTTAGGAGAGATTTTCCTAGAAATGGGTTTACCGCCAGAAAGTCTGGACTTTTTAACCAGAGGCGCAAAAATGAGTAAACCTCCTTTAGCATCTACTTGGGAAAACTTGCCAGGATTAACAAAGTTATTCCAACGAGAAATCAGTTTAGAAAAAGAATTTAAGCGAGATTATCGGCGACGCTTCATTCCTGGGTTGACAAAGTTGGCGAATGAACTAATTGAGGAATTAACGCCATCTCAGTTGTTAGTCAGAGTGGACTTAATTCTAGATTTACTCCATCAAGGTACTTATTACAGCATTTTATCCCCTTTGAGTGCTGCCATTCGTCAAGCAATTTCCGGGGTGAAAGAGGAGCAAATTGATCATAGTATTACTCCAGAAGTCGCATCATTGCGATCGCTCCATATTTTAGCCGCAGATGCCAAAGAAATTCTACCTGAGTTTGAGCCGGAGAGCGTTTTTGAACAGTTGGCGCAAACCCCAGAAGGGGAAAAGATTTTGTATGACTTTGAAGAACTGCTAGAAGACTATGGTTATTTAAGCGAAGTCGGGACTGATATTTCCGTTCCCACCTGGCGAGAACAGCCGCAGTTAGTCAAACAATTGTTTGTCCAGTTGATGCAGGGAAATGAACTTCCAAATCAAGATGAGTCCAGAAAGCGCCCTGAAGGTTTTGTGCAAAGACGTGTGGATCTCAAAGGACGAGTCACAGAAGTTTATTCTCGCTTGTTAGCCGAACTACGCTGGACTTTTTTGGCTTTAGAAAAGATTTGGCTACAAACCGGTTTATTGCCACAAACAGGAGATATCTTCTTTTTGAAATTGGGGGAAATACGGCGTTTAGCGGCAAATGCCGATGTATTGCTGAGGAATCAGTTACCGGAATTATTGCAAAATCGGCGATCGCAATTTCTGGAACATAGCCAGATTATCGAAATCCCTCCTCTAGTTTATGGCAACAATCCCCCCCACCCCATCGCCTCTCCTATTGATACTTCTGACAACATCTTACTCGGTATTCCCGCCAGTCAAGGACAAGCCGAAGGACGAGTCATGGTATTACGAAATTTACAAGAAGTCGGTGAGATTAACAAAGGTACAATTCTCGTCGTTCCCTACACAGACTCTGGCTGGGCCCCTTTCTTAGTCAGGGCTGGAGGAGTAATTGCTGAAGCAGGCGGTAAACTTTCTCATGGTGCAATTGTTGCCCGTGAATACGGTATACCCGCAGTCATGGATGTACGTGGTGCTACATATTTACTCCAAGATGGTCAACAAGTCAAGATTGATGGATCTAAAGGTATTGTGGAACTACAGGAATTTTTAGCTTAAAAACTTGTGTTGGGTGGCGCTTTGTCTTCACCCAACCTACCATTTTCTTGCAGTCTCAGTTGATTTGGGGTAAGTGTTCCTTACTCCAACTGTCTTCAATTTTTAATTTTGAACTATATAAACCGCGTCTATTTTGAAACCCATAGTTTTTTTAATCGGCTTATATTCTCAAATTCTATACTCTTCCCTGTTCCCTGTTCCTTAACAGGGAACAGGGAACAGAAAAGAAGATATATTAGAAAATTTACTTAACATTAATCCCAAGTTATAAATTTTTGCTTATATATCCAATCTAATATTTATTTCATAATTGCCTTTCAAAGTTAACCAATTTCTAAAAAAACCCTGTAAACTAAATTTTACTAGGTCAGAGATGCTTCCCCATTCCTCCTAGTGACCCAAAGTAATGAAACTTTGTCCCATAGTCTAGTTAGTCATTTTTCATCAGAAAATGTTGACTTTGCATGACTACATATATTTTAGTGCAGAGGCAAGAAATCCCAGAATTTTTTCTGTTTTTGCTGTAATTTTCATGCCTAAAAAATAAATTCTTTAGTCAAGGAGAGGTATTATGTCGGGATTTTTTAATCAAGTTTCTCGCCGGAAATTCATTGTTACAGCGGTCGCATCAGGAAGTGCAGTTTTTCTGAAGGGCTGCTTAGGAAATCCACCTGAACCGGGTGGAACTTCGACAACATCCTCCGTTCAACCAGTTGTTAATATTAGCCCAGAACAAAAACCAGAAACCACAAAAGCCAAACTTGGATATATTCCCATTGTTGAGTCTGCACCATTAATAATTGCTTTAGAAAAAGGCTTTTTTAAGAAGCATGGGATGTCAGATGTAGAACTTTCTAAACAAGCTTCTTGGGGTTCAGCAAGAGACAACGTAGAAATTGGTTCTGCGGGTGGTGGTATTGATGGTGGTCAATGGCAAATGCCCATGCCACACTTAATTACAGAAGGAAAAATTACTAAGGGTAATAAACCAATACCGATGTATGTTCTTGCCCAGTTAGTTACTCATGGTAATGCCATTGCGATCGCAAACAAACATCTAGGAAAAGGAATTAGCTTAAAACTTGATACTGCTAAACCCCTATTTGCCCAACTCAAAGCCTCCACTCCCTTTACCGCAGCGTTTACATTTCCCCACGTTAACCAAGACTTATGGATTCGCTACTGGTTATCAGCTAGTGGAATTGACCCAGATACAGATGTCAAATTATTAACAGTACCAGCAGCGCAAACCGTCGCCAACATGAAAACCGGCACAATGGACGCTTTCAGTACAGGCGACCCTTGGCCATTCCGTCTCGTTAATGACAAAATCGGCTTTATGGCCGCATTAACTGCCGAAATTTGGAAAAATCACCCCGAAGAATATTTTGCCATGAGAGGTGATTGGGTTGACCAAAATCCCAAAGCCACAAAAGCCTTATTAAAAGGGATTATGGAAGCCCAACAGTGGTTAGATAACTTTAATAACCGCAAAGAAGCCGCAGAAATTCTTGCCGCTAAAAAGTATTTTGGTTTATCTTCTCCAGCAGTTTTGGCTGACCCATTCCAAGGTAAATATGATATGGGTGATGGTCGGAAAATAGATGATAAATCAATGGCTGCTTATTACTGGAAAGATGGTAAAGGTAGTGTTTCTTATCCTTACCAAAGTCATGATTTATGGTTCATTACCGAAAACGTGCGTTGGGGATTTTTGCCTAAAGATTACATAGCTAATGGTGCAGCCAAAGCTAAAGAATTAATCAAAAAAGTGAACCGCGAAGATATTTGGAAAGAAGCAGCTAAAGAATTAGGAATACCTGCTGCTGACATTCCCACTAATACATCTCGTGGAGTTGAAGAATTTTTTGATGGAGTCAAATTCGACCCGGAGAAACCAGAAGAATATCTCAAGAGTTTGAAAATCAAAAAAGTCAGCATTTAATAGATAGATATGTCCAAAAAAGTAGAGATTTTCTAGGGAACATCTCTACACGGGTTTAAAAAATGCAGATTTAACTTTCACAAAATAACCATTAACCATTCATAAATTTGAGGAAAAATCCATGACAATAGCCCAAAAACGTGCCACAAGTCCTAAATTGGAGAATAAATTTTTATCGGGTTTACAAAAACAACTTCCTGAACTTATCCCCCCAGCTATTGCGTTATTTATCTTTCTAGCCATTTGGCAAGTATTTTCTTGGACTCCAGGGGCAACATTACCCGGACCAATCAAAGTTATTCAAGACACCTGGATCTTAATTTTGTATCCCTTCTATGACAAAGGAGGAACTGATAAAGGGCTTTTTTGGCAAATCTGGGCTAGTCTGCAACGGGTGGCTATTAGCTATACATTAGCGGCAATTGTCGGTATTGGCTTGGGTGTTTTGATAGGTGTAAATCAAACTATGGCAAAAGCTTTAGATCCCCTGTTTCAGTTACTAAGAACTGTTTATCCCACCAAACCAGAAGCGGAAAAACGGGCTATTGTCCGGGATCATTTGGCAATGGTGGGTTTAGGTGACGCAATGGAAAAGAAACCCATGCAAAAGTCATGGAAATTCCGTTTGTAAGGCCACGGGATAGAGCCAGAATTATGGAAGATCCCCAATATTACCAACTTCGTAACTACGCGTTAGACTTCTTGTTTAACCGCTTCGCCCATGATGATGTTGATTAAGATAAAAAAGCGGCGAATTAAATTTCGCTTCTTCTCTATTTTCTCAGGAATCAATAATGGTTTTCATAGATAAAAACTTATACATATACAAATACAGCCAATTTTCGGGATACATATAAGCTATTGCTTATATGAGGTATATAATATTTATTTAATAAATATGCATTTGGGTTAATTTTTTTCGATATAAAGGCTGTATATTATTATTAATCAAACAGTTGATCCCCGGTCGCAACTGCAAAAATAAAACTGGGTAGATAGTTCTGCATGATTGTGTTTCAGGGTAACTAAGGTTTCTCCTTGAGTAGCACCTTAACTCACAATTTATGTAAATTGTCAAACATAATCACAAATCAGCAAGATGTTTTATGCTTGCTGTTTTTTGTACTGAGCAAACAGTTAAGCACTACTTGAGGAGCATTTACAAATGTATTTTGAGAAAAATGTTTTAATCACACTAAAATGCTAAGAGCCAATCTTTAGCTCAAGATTAATATATTCATCTGACCAAGATAAATCTGCAAAGGCTGTTAATCAATGAGATTTATTGTAATTTTAACAGCTTAAAGTTTTCGGCTTGTATCAGCAAAAAGCCAATACCAAGTATTTCGCATACAAATAAGCTGGGTATCTAAATTTTGGATTTGTACCCAAGATTATTAATGCCAAATTAACATGGTTGCATTATTGTTGACCAAGTAAATTTATTGACAGATGAAGACAGGTATTGTGCTTAGGTTTAATTGGTGAAACGCCTCACTCTTACTTTTTTTAGCTCTTTAAAGTTCATCTATTGTAATACTCCTCATTAGAGGAGACACAAGGAGGTATTCGTGGATTTTTTGTCCGTTTTCTTGCAGGACTTTGTTAAGCAGTTGCAGTCCCCAACACTCGGCTTTTTGATTGGTGGGATGATCATTGCTGCCCTTGGTAGCGAATTGATAATTCCAGAATCAATTTGTACGATCATCGTCTTCATGCTGCTCACCAAAATCGGTCTGACCGGTGGCATTGCGATCCGCAATTCCAATCTGATGGATATGGTGTTACCCGCATTGTTTTCTGTTGTCATAGGGATTCTGGTTGTATTCATCGCCCGCTTTACATTGGCCAAGCTGCCGAAAGTCAGAACCGTGGATGCGATCGCTACCGGGGGGTTGTTTGGTGCGGTGAGTGGCTCTACTATGGCTGCCGCCCTGACACTACTGGAAGAACAAAAAATCTTTTATGAAGCATGGACTGGCGCACTTTATCCCTTCATGGATATTCCCGCGCTCGTAACTGCGATTGTTGTGGCCAATATTTACCTCAACAAGAAAAAGCGTAAAGAAGCAGCCGACTCTGCCATGCAGGAGTCTTTCAGCAAGCAGCCCATTGCGGCAGGTGATTATCCCAGCACCCGGCAAGAGTATCTCAACAAGCAGAAGGGGGATGCGGATAATCGTGTCAAGATATGGCCGATTATCGAGGAAAGCCTCCGGGGTCCTGCCTTATCGGCAATGTTGTTAGGCCTCGCTCTTGGACTGTTCACCCAGCCGGAAAGTGTCTATAAAAGCTTCTATGATCCCGCCTTTCGCGGCTTGCTTTCGATCTTGATGCTGGTCATGGGTATGGAAGCTTGGTCAAGAATTGGCGAATTGCGTAAGGTGGCCCAATGGTACGTCGTGTATAGTGTGGTAGCACCGATTGTGCATGGGTTGCTCGCCTTCGGTCTAGGCATGATTGCCCACTACGCTACGGGATTTAGCATGGGCGGTGTTGTGGTCATGGCTGTCATCGCTTCCTCTAGTTCAGACATCTCAGGTCCTCCCACATTGCGAGCCGGTATCCCGTCAGCCAATCCATCCGCCTATATAGGCGCGTCCACAGCCGTTGGTACGCCAATTGCGATCGGCGTGTGTATACCGTTATTTATCGGGCTTGCCCAGGCGATAGGCGGCTAATCCCAGACGGGTCGCGGTCAGTCGGGGCTCCATTGACCCGGCAGACCAAGTAGATTAATGTACATAATTTAAGGAGTTAACCAATATGTCCAAGCGTGCCAACAAGCTCGTCATCGTCACGGAAAAGGTTCTGATGAAAAAAGTCGCCAAGATCATTGATGAATGCGGGGCGACCGGTTATACGGTGGTGGATACTGGAGGTAAAGGCAGTCGTAACGTGCGCTCTACGGGTAAACCCAGCACTGCCGACACCGACTCGAATGTAAAGTTCGAGGTACTCACGGAAAATCGGGAGATGGCCGAGAATATTGCGGATCAGGTCGCAATAAAGTTTTTCACCGATTATGCGGGCATTATCTATATCTGTGAAGCAGAGGTACTGTACGGGAGAACTTTCTGCGGGCCAGACGGCTGTTGAGTGGAAACGACGCAGACTTTAAAAGCCGGGGCGTGACCCTGGCTTTTTGGTGGTCGTTACTCAAAACGTTAGTTGATTTAGATTATGCCCAAGCGGAGAAGCTGATTGTGATTCAAGATAATCTCAACACCCAATTCGCCCGCGTCACTCACTGACAACTAAGCTTGTCTCGATCCAGACAACCGCATCCAAAGCATAACCATCTTTGATCGGTTGCTTTTTTCATAAGTAGTCATGCAAAATAAATTTTATAGTTAGGATAGGGAACAGGGAACAGCATACAGATAACAACTATAGAGATTCTTGTTTGTTCCAAAAATGTTAAATTAATTTTGCTCAGGTACTTAGTATCATCAGTCTTGACAATGAGACTATAAGGCTCAACAAGTTTTAAAATACCCGGAAATACAGGACAAGTGGTAACTTGGCGTTGCTGATTTCTGGGATAAAAACAATTTTGAATATATTTGAAACCCTTGTAGAGACGTTCCATGGAACGTCTCTACACTCAAAAAACATCCCGCACTTATGCAACGCCAGTAGTAACTTTACCGAAGGGTGGGAAGACAATATATCGGAGAAATCGGTAAAACAGATAATGGGATAGTAGTAGTATTTAAATATTACATTCAGAAATTAATATTTTGCGTGCTAAAGGCTGTATGCTATTTTTATTCAAATTCGTTCTAGGGTAAGTTCTGGTTTTTTGTTACTAGGATAAAATCTGTTACGTTTATTGTCGCGTACTTGCGTAAATGCACTCAAATCAAGCGCAACCAAGTAACAGTATCTTCCAGTAACCTAAAAATCTTTTTACCTAGTTTCACCTGATATAACACTTAATGTTCAACTGACTAAAATGCAAATGCCCAAAAATGATAACATTTTTTTAAAAAATCATTTTGCCAAATCTCATAGATATCTAAAATATATCTAGCCATTGCAAGTTTTATGGCAATTTTAGCAAACATACACACTAACAATCAGATAGAACTCAGTCTTTTAACGTGAGAGGAAAGTAGCTTAAACACTCCCAATATTTCAAAAAATGGGAGTTATAAAAGCCACCCAACTATTATCACTGTAAATAAATATAACATGATTACGTTTTTCCTCACTATTTGAGTTTCTAGCAGAAGAGTGTAGATGTTTTTCTATGGCTAAAATTGTGAATTTAATTTAGACAGAAACAACCCTGTCTCACCCATACAATTTTGTTGTCATTGAGCATCGACTTATGCAAATAACCAATACTATCCATTTCCGTAATTTACGCGGTGATATTTTTGGTGGTGTTACCGCTGCCATTGTCTCTCTACCACTAGCTTTAGCATTTGGTGTCGCTTCCGGTGCAGGTCCAGTTGCCGGTCTTTATGGTGCTGTCTGTGTAGGCTTTTTTGCAGCATTATTTGGTGGTACACCAACTTTAATTTCTGAACCCACCGGACCAATGACTGTAGTCATCACCGGTATTATCAGTTCCCTAACAACACGTGACCCAGAAAATGGCATGGCCATGGCTTTTACTGTGGTCATGTTAGCGGGGATATTTCAAATTATCTTTGGCATTTTTAAGCTAGGGAAATATATCACCCTTATGCCCTACAGCGTAATTTCTGGCTTTATGTCAGGAATTGGGGTGATTTTGATTATTTTGCAAATTGCCCCTTTCTTGGGACGGCCTAGCCCCAAAGGTGGAGTATTAGTAATAGTCCAAAACTTACCTGATTTATTAGGAAATATCAACCCGATTGCTTTGATTTTGGGTGTCATGACGGTGGCAATTATTTATTTAACGCCATCAAAAGTTAAGCGAATTGTCCCCCCTCAGTTAATTGCATTAATAGCGGTGACAGTTGTTTCTTTGGTATTTTTTGGTGATGCAGATATTAAACGTATCGGTGTGATTGAAACTGGTTTACCAAAGATTCAACTGCCAACTTTCACATTATCAAACATCACCCTCATGTTAGTTGATGGGGTAATGTTGGGGATGTTAGGATGTATTGATACCCTATTAACTGCTGTGGTTGCTGATAGCTTAACCCGCACTGAACATAAATCTGATAAAGAATTAATTGGGCAAGGCATCGCTAACGTAGTATCTGGTTTATGTGGTGGTTTACCCGGTGCTGGGGCAACAATGGGAACTGTTGTTAATATCCAAACTGGGGCGCAAACTGCGGTATCTGGTATTACTCGTGCTTTGGTATTGTTGGTTGTGGTTTTGGGTGCTGCTGGGATAACTCAAAGTATTCCGATGGCTGTATTAGCTGGTATCGCGCTAAAAGTGGGGGTTGATATTCTTGATTGGAGTTTCTTAAAACGCTCTCACAAAGTATCACTCAAGGGTTCAATCATCATGTATGGTGTTTTACTCTTGACTGTATTTGTAGACTTAATTGTGGCTGTGGGTGTGGGTGTATTTATTGCCAACATCTTAACTATTGAACGTCTTTCTAATATGCAGTCTGAGACAGTTAAGGCTATTAGTGATGCTGACGATGCAATTGATTTGACTCCAGAAGAGAAGAGCCTATTAGATCAAGCTAATGGTCGAGTATTACTATTCTACTTAAGTGGAGCGATGATTTTTGGTGTTTCTAAGGCAATTTCTCGTGAACATAACGCCATCAAAGATTGTGATGTCATTGTTCTTGATTTGAGTGATGTACCTATGATGGGTGTAACAGCTTCCTTAACTATTGAAAGTGCTATCAGAGAAGCTTGTGAAAAAGGTCGTCAAGTCATCATTGTTGGGGCTAAGGGTAAGATTAAGAAACGGTTGGAAAATTTAGGAGTGTTGAGTTTATTACCTCCTCATCACCTAATGATAGACCGGAAGGAAGCATTACAACAAGCTGTTTCTTTAGTTGATAGCTTACAGATGAATACCCCCATTTCCTAACCACTAATATCAATACTTAACTTGTCGTGAACAACAAAATCCCCGATTTCTAACAAGTCGGGGATCTGAGATCATAGAAGAGCCTCAATATTATCAACTGCGGAACTATGAGTTAGATTTTTTGTTTAATCGTTTCGCTCATGATGATGTCGGTTAGTATATTTTGGGCGAACTAATTAATGTTCGCCTATATTTTTTTAAATATTTCGTTCACTAATCAATTTTTAGTTGTGTATGAAGATCATCTAGTGGTGATTCTGGTAATTTAGGGAGAATTGATTCCTCTTCTAAATTGGCTTCTAAGAGGATGTTTGAAAAGTTGCAAATTATACTCTAAACCCCTCTCCAAACCTCTCCCCCACAGGGAGAGAGGCTTTGATTCTTACTCCCCTTCCCTGGTAGGGAAGGGGTTGGGGGTTAGATTCTGAGACTTTTGATGTTACCAAAAATACTTTTAAAACATCCTCTAAGCGACAGCGCAACCCAACAACAGCTTAACCAACCCACTCAAAGCAGTTACCAAAAAATACTTGACAAATACCACCAATCATAATTAACATCGAATTAGATGCTAATTAAACTTGTGGATATGATCAACCTTACTAAAGATATACATTCCCTCACCGACTTTAAGCGGAATACCACTGAATTTATACAACGGATTAAAAAAACAAAACATCCCTTAGTTCTTACTGTCAACGGAAAAGCCGAGTTAGTTGTTCAAGATGCAGAATCTTATCAAGAACTTTTAGATGCTGTTGAGTTAGTAGAAACTTTAAAAGGTATTAAACTTGGCTTAGAACAAATGCAGAAAGGTGAAGGAAAAAAAGCCGAAGATTTCTTTAATGAACTATTTAATAAATTAGATAGTTCCAATGAATGATAAATATCAAATTATCATCCAACCAGAAGCGCAGAAAGCAATAGAAGACGCTTATTTCTGGTTTAGTAATATTTCTCACCAAAAGGCTAGAACATGGTTAGAAGGATTAAGTAGGTGGGCGTTAAAAAATATAATATAGACCTAACCCCCCAGCCCCCTTCCCTACCAGGGAAGTGGGAGTCAAAGCCTCTCCCCTTGTAGGGGAGAGGTTTGGAGAGAGGTTTTATATTTAATTGCGCCAAGCTACTTATATAAATCTATTATATCACTAGAAAAAATGCCTTCTCGTTGTTCTCTAGCATTTGACAATGAATTTTTTGATCAAGAAATTCGACAACTTATATATGGAAAGGGACGAAACGCCTATCGAATTATTTTTACAATTGTTGATGATAATATTCAGATTATTTTTGTGGGACACACTGCTCAAAAACCAATAAGCGACGAAGAATCAGAATAAGTAATGTAGGTTGGGTTAAGCAACAGTGCAACCCAACAAAAATATTCATCATCAAGTTTAATAATGTTGGGTTTCCTTGCGTCAACCCAACCTACAGAAATAAATATTAGCAATCTGAGAAATTTTTAATCAAGCTGTGAAAATGAAAGTGTCAGAATCAGGATGCCCAGGATTCAAGGATTAACAGGATAAAAAAATTAATGAATACAAAATCCTGTAAATCTTCAAATCCTGTAAATCCTGATTCTGACAATAAAAAACTCAATAATTACGCACTTCTGAGAGCGACAATTGGGTCTAACATAGCAGCTTGTCGGGCAGGAAATACACCAAAAATTAAACCTATACTACCAGATATTCCCACTGCTACAACAATCGCATAGAGAGGAAATTGAGGAGTCAAAGGCGTGAAAAATGCTAAGGGTATAGTTCCGCCAACTCCTAAAATTATTCCCAGCAAACAGCCGGAAAGAGATAGAATAATTGCCTCAATTAAAAACTGCACTAAAATATCATTCTGAGTTGCGCCCACAGCCTTGCGTAAACCAATTTCCTGAGTGCGTTCAGTCACAGAAACTAACATAATATTCATAATCCCAATCCCACCAACTAACAAAGAAATGGCAGCAATCAAGGCTAATAATAACGATAAAATACCAGTCACCTGCACTACTAATTCTTGAAACTTTTTATTAGCGAAAACAGCTATATCTTTTTTACCATGCAGTCGAGAAAGAACATTAGTAATTTGAAAACCCGCAGCGCGAACACTATCTCTATTTTTGGCAGTCACTAAAATATAACTAATAGGAATATCAGATATTGATCTGCGTCCAACTAACCTATTAGCAAATGTTGTTAATGGCACAATTGCAGTTTGATCCAAATTATCCCCAGCAAATGCACCTTTTGATTGCAACAAACCAATAACTTGAAACGATATATTATTAATCATCACTTCTTGCCCAACAGGATTTTCATCACCGAACAACTTCCGGCTAGTTTCTGCACCTAAAACAGTGACTTGAGCCTGTTGTTGCTGTTGTGTTTGATTAAACATTCTGCCAGTGACAAGAACAAGATTCTGTACAGCGAGCAAATCAGATGTAGTGCCTCTAACAGTTGTGGATGTTAATTTATTTTTAAAGCTAATTGACATTTTCTGCTCATCTACAGGAGCAACTTGGCTAACACTAGGAACTTGAGCTTTAATTGCTTCTGCGTCTGACAGCACCAATTGAGCATCAGGAAATTTCATCCCCTCCTCATCTTCAAAATTACTATACACCGTGAGTTGATTTGCTCCAAATGCCTCAAGTTTTCCCAACACAAGATTCTGTGCGCCTTGTCCAATACCAATCATACTAATAACAGAAGCATTGCCAATAATTATTCCCAACATTGTTAGTCCGCTACGGAGTTTATTAGCAGCGAGAGTGGCAAAAGCCATGTTCACACTTTCCACCAAATTCATACTCCCCTCCCAGCATAAAATAACTTAATTTCTTCTTCCGATACTTTTTTGCTACGCAACGCTTCGAGAACGCGTCTATCCCGACGATCAATATGTCTCTCAACTAATCGCATTCTGACTCCAGGCACTTAACAATACATTCTGTTTTTCTCTTTCTTTTTCTTAATCCATAAATTCTTGCACAGAAGCTAGTTATGATTGAAAGAAAATCTTGCATAATATCTTCTGTTTCTTCTTCTGCGAGATTTACTACTTCAATATCCTTACCTTGCTTGTTGAGTAAAACCTTTAAATAATTAAAACCAATTCTAGTTAATCTATCTTTATGTTCAACAACAATTATTTTATAGTCATCTTCATTAAGCAATGCAACTAATTTTTTCCGGTTATCATTAACGCCACTGCCTACTTCTTTAACTATCTTTTTAATTTGATAGCCTTTAGCTTCACAGTAGCGTACAAGTCTTAGAGCTTGACTGTCTAAGTTAGTTTTATTTTCAGAACTTGAGACTCTTGCATAAATAACAACACCCTCTACAGTTTTTTGTACGTCAACAATGACTGTACCTGTAGGCAACTGTGTAGCTTTAAGTTCTCCACGTTTCCACATTCTCCAGGCAGTCTGATAGCTTATTCCTTTTGATTTGGCATAGTCAGATAATTTCATTTCTGAATAATACCACAGATATTAATATTTGACTATATATGACTATATTTTTGTTATTCAAATCCAATACCATCAATCAATTGGTTCGGTGGTGGTTGAATAAAAACCCGTTCACCTTCAGAAAGTCCCCCCAAAATCTGGGTTTTATCTCCAGAAGTAATTCCTACCTGTACCGGATGAAATTTTGCTTGATCATCTTTATCTGGTAACAGTACACCCACCTGCCCTTTTTTACCAGAAACCACAGCAGCCGAAGGAATTACCAAAGCATTGCGAATGTCATTCACCATAAAAGTTAACTTGACATTTAGCCCTACCTTGAGTTTATCTTGACCTGTTGCCAAACCAACTTTGACCCGCAGAAATGTAACATTTTCTTCCTTAACTCCTCTAGGAGCAATCAAGCGAACTCGCCCTTGAAAAACTTGCTCAGGAAAAGCATCAAGCCGAATTTCCACAGGCTGATTTTGCTTAATTTGCGCCATATTTACTTCGGGAACTTTAGCTTCTATCTCTAACCCACTGGCTAATTCGGCAATGGAGGCACTAGTTCCCCCTTCATTGGTAGAAACAGAAGTATTTGGGGTTACGAAGTCGCCTTCTTGGGCAAAACGCCTTGTAATCAACCCAGAGAAAGGGGCGCGGATAAAAGTATTTTCTAACTGAGTTTCGTAAAATTGTAATTGGGCAGTTGCTTGAGCTACCTCAGCTGCGGCCTTGGTAATTTCCTCAGCCGGATAGCCAAAAAGTTGTTTTTTCAGTTGTTGTTGAGCAGATATCAGACTAAATTTAGCTTGTTCTAAGTTATCCTTGGCGCTTTGTTCTTCATTCAAAACTGCATCCAAATCATCACGGGATATCGCCCCTTGAGATACAGGATATTCCCTGCGCTTGACTCGTTGAGTGGCTAATGACAAGCGAGATTGAGCTTCCCGCACTTGCGCTGTGTATTTATTTACATCAGCTTGAGCGATCGCAATTTCTTCTGGTCTATAACCATTGCGCTTTTCTTGTAAATCGGCTTTTGCCTTCAATAACAACGCCCGATACTGATTCACCTGGGCTTGAAATGCTTGCCGCTCCATTTCTGCGATTAATTGTCCTTTTTGGACAAAACTACCTTCATCTACATAGAGTTTGGCGATTCGACCTGCTTCTCTCGGTCCGATATTAATTTTGCGGACTGGTTGAACGACTCCATTGGTTTTGATTTTAATGTTTAAGTTGCTGGTAGTGACAGGGACTGTCAAGTCTGTAATATCATCTTTACGGGCTTGATACCAATGGCTGAAGTAAGCAATACCAATTCCAGATAAACTAAATACAGTCAGCCCGATTAGCCAAGGAATCGGATTTTTGATGTTCATGGCTGATGAGTATCCTACACCCCATACTGTTGTGCCTGCATATTCCAGAGGGCGGTATATTCGCCTCCACTCTGTAAAAGTTCCTGGTGAGTGCCATCTTCAATTAAATGACCATCTTTGAGGACTAATATCCGGTCAGCCATTCGCACTGAAGCCAATCTGTGGGTAATCAGGATGGTAGTTTTGCCTTCAGCTAACTCAATAAAGCGAAAGTAGAGATCATACTCACTGCGGGGGTCAAGGGCTGCGGTAGGCTCATCCAGGAGTAGTAATTGGGCTTCTTTACGAACAAAAGCACGAGCTAAAGCTAACTTTTGCCACTGTCCTCCAGAAAGTTCTGTACCACCAAACTGCTTACCCAATTGTGTATCTTCTCCACTGGGAAAATCAGCAACTAGTTTGACGATATCGGCTTTTTCCACCGCATATCTAAGAATTTCTCGATGTTCTAGAGCCGCTAGGTTTCCTAAGGCGATATTTTCCCCCAGGGTAAGGGCATAATGACCAAAATCTTGAAAAACTCCCGCAATTTGTTGCCGCCACTGCTCTAAATTTAAATTTCTCAGGTCTATACCATCAACGATAATGCGTCCTGTTGTGGGGTCGTAAAGCCTCGTTAATAGCTTGACTAAAGTAGTTTTCCCTGCGCCATTTTCTCCGACTATCGCTACTGTTTGTCCTGGGTAAAGAGTAAAAGAAATATCCTTGAGTGCTAATCTACCATCTGGGTAGTGAAAATCAACATTCTCAAAAGTAATACCTGAACGAATCGGAGTTGGTATTTTTTCTCCTGGTATACTCAATACCATTGGGGTGGGGCTATCGAGAAAATTGAAAAACTGCTGCATATAAATCACATTTTCAAACAGATCCAGCCAATGAGTCACAAATCTTTCTAGATTATTCTGGAAGTAAGTTAATGACTGTACAAACAGAAGTACACTTCCGGGGCTGAATGCTCCTCTGAAAGCCTTTTGTACCACCCAGTAGAAAGAAAAACCATTCCCTAATGTACTCAGAATAGCTAAACTAGATGACCAAAATGCTTGTTTGCCCCGCAGATGACGCATAGATTGATGTAAAGACTGGAATGCTTGTCCGTAAAGCCCCATAAAAAACGCACCTAGCTGAAACAACCTGATTTCTTTGGCATAGGTGTCAGTGAGCATTACTGTCGTGTAATACTCCATTTTTCGAGCTTGAGGACTGTTTTCAAATAAAGTGAGCCAAATAGCCCTGCCATATTGGGAAGAAACTACTATTTGGGGTATAGTAGCGATCGCAATCACTAGTGGTATCCAAACCGCTAGGGGAACTAGTAATCCAACTATTACGATTAAAGTCACCAAAGATCGACCTAATTCCACCAAATTCTCCAGTAAGTTTAACGGTTTATAGCTAACTTGTTCTTGGAGAAGTTGTAGCTCATCATAAAACTCAGCATCTTCAAAACGACTCAGGTCTGAAAATGTATCAGCTTTCTGCATTAATAATAAGCTAATGTGAGCCGTTAACTTGTCATTGAGATTTCCCTGAAGTGCGAATATCCAAGGATAGAGAAGCGTTTCTAGTAGCAAAGCTCCCACCCATGCTGCTACTAAAGGCCATAACATGGAATCGTCTAATGCTCTACCAGATGTCAAAGCTGTGGCTACAGTATCTACTACTAGTTTGGTAATCCAAACACTGATAGCAGGAAGAAACCCCTGTAATAAAGTGACAGCAATCAAAAAGAGCATTTCTTGAGGTGCTGCTGTCCATAATAAGGGCAAAGAACGAAATAAAGTTCTAGTATAGTCTTCAAACCAAACTCTTAAATCGCTCATTAATTAAACCTTATTTTTATAAAATGTTAGATTATTGTCTGATTTCAAAAGATTTGATATTTTCTGACTAATAACTAGATTTATCACTTTGGATAAATTGGTTTCTTAAGGATAAAATATACAGTTATCAAAATTTGGTCTCTGCTAGACTTGACCAGAATGCAGTCGCTGCCTAGTTTATGAGTTATTTTTTCTGATTCCTGCTATCTATTACTTTAATATTTTACTTTTGAAAAAGTTTATTCTCCACTTCTTAAGGATGAATATATCAAAAACATTGAAATCTATGTTCTTCAGAATTTTCACGTATATCAAAACAGCCTAGAATCAATACAAGCTCTATAATTAAAGGATTATCAGATACTTAACTTGATATTTTTAGATAATCTCCCGAAAAAACTGTAATATTAATACCTCACTAAAGTAGTAACCATAAAGAAATAGAACTACGCTTTTATATCAGCTATAAGCATTATTTTAAATTGACTTAAACTGTAAATTAACTTTCTATCACCAGGGATTTATTCATCCTTAAGACAATTTAGTAAATGGCGTTCTACCCTATTAAGAATAACAAGAATACTACTTAAGAAAGAAGTAAATATGACAGTAAAAGATATTGTGATAAGAGTTAGATAAGTAAAAAAGACATCATTTGCGACGCTAACAAGAGCAAGATTTTTCTTAAAGACAAAGTTTGAGGGAATATAAATCCCATCTGGGAGTTACCTGCACTGACCAGAAAGTGATTTTGACCTTTTATGAACTAGTGAGATTCTGAATATGAGGCTTAGTGTTTTTGTTTAACTATACTTGGATGGGGAAGATAGTTAGGCATTAACAGTTGTCTTATTTTCGGGTAATTCTTCACCTTCGGTCGTTCAAAAACTGATGCTTTACTGAAAAATAGTTGACTCAAAAATAGTTGACTCAAAAAAATCATTCCAGCTTTTCACAAAGTCAAAGACAGATTTGCAAACAGGTTATTGAATTGAAGTTAAAAGGAGTAAGTGACAATGCTTGCAGAAAAAACACTGACCCAACCAACAATAGAAATGCATTTGGTAGATCAAGCCGACAAACTAGAACAACTTCTGTTGTCTGAAGAAGAAATAGCAGCTTTAGAAAAATTATCAATGTCAGGAGTATTTGACTCTGAAACCACCCAAAGATGGTTTGCTAATTGCGGCGGATGCGGTGGATGTGTCGGATGCATAGGATGTATAGGATGTCGTGGATGTCGCGGATGTCGTGGCTGCGGTGGATGTGGATGTCGTGGATGTCGTGGCTGTGGCGGATGTGGCGGATGCAAATCTATCAGTGACGGAACAGTATCAGGCGTGATGGAGGACACTGATGATTTCGGATTTGGATACTAACTGGATACTAACTAAACCTGGAGATAGAACTGCAATTGATTAATTTTAGAAACGGAGTTTTTTGAGTTTAGATTCACAAAATCTGGCTGGAAAAGCTGATAAGAACCCTGTTTTTATTACACTCTTTTTTTGTTAGCAAAAACAGGGTTTTTCAATTTTCACATTTTCACAAATTGCCACTTACAGCAGCATTCAACTCCTGAAATAAAGCCAATGAAATTAAACGATGATCAGCGGCTACGTCTACTAGAACACGTCGTCATTAACGTTATGCCGTCAGATTGTAATGGCGAAGAAAGTATGATATTCAATACGACGCGACGAACCCTGAGAGTAAAGGGTCAAGCTCTGCATGATGTGGAAAGTATTGTTTTACCTTTACTAGACGGCTCTCGAACAATAGGAGAAATCAGAGCTACGATTGGCGAAAAGTTGACAGATTCTTCAGTCAATCAATGTTTAGAGTTTTTGATGGACAATCGCTTAGTAGAAGAGTATCTAGAGGATACAGACGATTTAGATAGTCGTGCTTATTTACTTCCTCAAATCAGCCTTTATCATGAGTTAGGCTTTGACCAAAAGGATGCTCAGAAAAACTTAGCCAATGCGAGGATTGCTATTTTTGGACTGGGAGGTTCGGGACTAATAGCAGCAATCAACCTGGCTACGGCTGGTATCGGTTTTCTGCGTTTGTGCGATCATGCCTGCATAGTTCCGTATGATTCCCTGATCATGTCAGGCTCGGTATTGAATAAAATCGGTGCTTTCCGAGGTGTGGAAGTGGCTCAACAGATTGAGTCTCTTGGCGGAGTTACCCAAACTGAGATCGTCACAGAGCCTTTAATTGACGACGCAACAATCAATCCTTTGCTTGATGATGTTGACCTCGTGATTGTCGCCACTGATGCCGTATCTGTGAATCTAGCCTATCGTCTGAACAGATTATGCCTGAAGATGCAGCGCCCATTGCTACCAGGTGGGGCGGCTGGTGTGGAGGGAACTGTTGGTCCGCTGGTTTTTTCCCAGGATGGACCCTGCTATCTATGCTATCGGATGCGGTCTATGGCCTGTTCCAAGCTGCCAGAGGCGGAATTGGCAGTTGAGCAGTTTCTGAACCGAGAACGGCGTTCTCAACCACGGCTGCGCGAAAATTTACCCATAGCCCAGATGTTGGTGGGTAGTTATCTAGCTCTTGATGCGGTGAAGATGATCCTCGGTTTAGCGATCGCTACTGACGGTAAATTACTGCATCTAGACTTGCTCGGCACAAAGCTCACTCACAATGTTGTCCTCAAAAAACCAGGTTGTCCCCATTGTTCAGCAAAACAGGTGACAGGGAACAGGGAACAGGGAACAGAAAAAGATAGGAGAGAAACAAAGTGAATACAGCGATCGCTAGTCCTCGCTGGCGCGATTTAGTCAGCCCCCATACTGGCATCATCCGAGCCTTAGATAGATTCACCAAGCCTTATACAGAGTTCGAGTTTCCTGTTTTATGGCAAGCCGAATTAGCAAATTTCCAACTTTGCAAACAACAGGATGATTTACGCTACGGTGTAGGCAGGGGCATGACTGATGAACAAGCAATTTTTGGGGCTGTGGGTGAAGCTATAGAAAGATATTGCGGTGGTATTGTTGATTATGGGCAACTGATTGTTGGTAGCTATGAAGAATTAGGTAATCGTGCCGTTCCTCCTTCAGTTTTTTCCTCTTTTTCTGACCAACAATACTCTGACCCAAATTTCCCTTTTCCAGCTTTCGAGCCAGCCACGCAGACTTCGTGGATGAATGCCCTATCTATAGCAAGCAACCAACAGGTTTTAGTGCCAACGTTCTTGGTTTATTTGGACTGGGACGGCGATCAACCAGGAGATCATATTTTACCTGTCACTTCTAACGGCATGGCTAGTGGACCCTCTTTGGAGTTTGCTGCCTACCGTGGTTTGTGCGAGTTGATTGAACGCGATGCTTTCATCATTACTTGGTTAAATCGCCTATCTGCTCGGCGTATCTATTTCGACCACCGACCAGGAATTGAGACGGAAATTGCCCGCCACTACGCCCGATTTGGAATTGAGCTAGTTGCCTTCGATTTAACTACTGATATTAACGTCCCAGTTGTCATGGCTATGTTAATTGACCGGTCAGGCAAAAGTCCGGCTGTGTCCACTGGTTTAGGATGTCATCTGGATGGGAAAACGGCTTTTCACAAGGCAATCTTTGAAGTTTGTCAAGCCCGCTTTGGTGACATAGAACGGATGAAAACTGGTGCTGGTGCTAATCTCCATCAATATAGTGATATTAAGTATTTGGACGATCACAACGCTTTTTTCTACACAACTGCTCGGCTGGGCGAGTTGGATTTCTTATTTAACCATGACCAATCCTGCAAAGTTGAAGATTTACCAACTTACGAATCTGAGTCCGAAGTAGAAAAATTGCAATCAGTAGTTGCCAGGCTGCATTCAGTGGGTGTCCAAGCGTATTTAGTGGAAATTACCACCCCTGATATCGCGTCCCTCGGTTTCCGAGTAGTGCGGACTTTAGCCAGTGAATTAGTCCCTATCTATTTTGGTTATGGACAAGAGCCTCTGGGGACTCGGCGTTTGTTCGAGGTTCCAGAAAGGTTGGGTTATGGTGGCCGACGTACCGAAAATGACCTCAATCCCTGCCCACATCCGATGGCTTAAAACGAGGAAATTAGAGCAATGCACACAGCCAACGAACCTCTAGAGTTAGCTCTTCTCTATCATTTGAATTCTCCAGTCCCTAAAAGTTATGTCAAGCGTGTTCCAGCCTCTGAACTGCGGTATCTGCCAGAGGCTCCTTTTCTAGAACTGCCAAAAGCACCACACGATAATCCGCTGATTGAGCTTTTGCAACGACGTTCTTCTGTGCGATCGTTTGAGAATAAGGTGATGCCACTCATCTCTTTAGCTCAACTGCTGGACGCAGGATGTGGACTCAACGGGCTGCGTCAAGCGGATAGTCAATTCTATGAAGCTCGCAACTCTCCTTCTGCGGGAGGACTTTATCCGATGGAGATGTTCGTATCTACACAAGCGGTGGAAGGTCTGACAGCCGGACTATATCACTATGAACCTCGCGGACACGGGCTTCATCGGGTTAGTGATGCAGTACTAACAGATTTTTTAGAACCATTATTACAGCAGGATTACTTTGTGAATGCCAATGCTCTCTTTGTGTTGACATCTGTTTTTATGCGCTCAATGTCTAAATATGGTGCGCGTGGCTACCGTTTTGCACTTTTAGAAGCTGGTCATCAAGCTGAAAATATATCTTTAATGGCTGTGCAATTGGGACTGGGCAGTCTTTGTATCGGTGGATTCCATGACTTAAGTTTAAATACTCTTTTGGGTATTGACGGGGAACGTCATGCTGCCATTTACTGTGTTGCTGTCGGCACTAGTACCGCTTTCTCGGAATTAACAATTAAAAATTAAAAAAGCAGATAATACAAGCTTTTTAGTAATTTTTAATGGTTGGTTGATTTACGCCGTTGTGTACTAGTGCTATAAATATGAGTGCCTAAAAAGCAGGTATATAACAAAAATGTATACCTGCTTCACATTAAGACCTAGTAGTCTATTAAGAACTAATTGAAGGGTAAATAAATCTTGCCATTGTTCTTGGTTCGCTTCTTTATTCGTCAAAATTTATTTGACAGTTAACCCAGCATTATCCCCTAAATTTATGGTGGGTTAGGTAGTCCGTAACCCACCCTACGATTTTTGGGTAATTAATTTTTTGGTGTTCCCTAAGACCTAGCTAGTACCAAAATTAGAATTTATTTAGGGCTGGGTTTAGGTGTAGGAGTACCAAGAATGTAATCGCGGCAAGCTTTGGTATCAACAGGCGCTCCTTTTTTAGGATTACAAGGATTTGCCTTTTTCTCAGCGTCAGTATTTCTATTTATGGGAGCCTTGATAGGTTTTTCCCAAGGACACCGGATAGGTCTGCCTTTGTCATTAAGACATGGTACCTGCTGTTCAGCATGATCAACTTGTGTAGTTAATGATTGTTGTTGTGCTATAGCAACAGGGGAAAATAGCACAGTTGCTAAAAGTGTGGTACTCATTAATTTTTGAAGACGATGCATAATAAAATTCTCTGTTTAAGTCCGTACTACTTTAAGTAGGATTCACCTTTCTGATTTATGCATATTCCGTCGTAGGCATCGCTGATTTATTTTACAGCAGATTGCAGATCAATGAGGTACAGAATCAAAATTGAAACCTATACACCAAGCCAGTTTTGTTTTACTCCTGACTCCTGACTCCTGAATTCTGCTGTATCTGACTCATGTAGTTGAAGACTTTATAGATTCCCTCAAAGTTAAAAATGGCGACTCCTCATCGACCCCCTGCCCTGTCAATCCTGCGGATTGAATTGGTTGTGGGTCAATTCGTCATCGCCCAAAAATTCATCCCACACTCACTCTTAGGAGTGTGGGGCTTCTTTTCGTTTAAGCTAAAGTTAAACTAGAGAAAACCTCACTTGTTTGTGGAAATTCCCAAAAATAAGTCATCCAATTTCTGAGGATGCTTTACGAAGGTACTGGTGTAATTTAATCTATGAAAGTGCTGGACTTTTGTCTAACATACCCTAGAGGTTAGGATATCTATCTTTTTAATTGGAAGTTCCTGTAACTTTGATCCTCATCTCACTAAGCTTGAAGATGAAAATTCACGCAAGGTCGAAAGACATGGAGAATCTTGACATCTAAACTACAAAAGGTACACCCCATGAATCCCCGCGCCCTGCTGTTAGTAAATCGTCATTCCCGTCAAGGACAAGAACGCCTCTTGGAAGCTATTCGTTGTCTGGAGACACTTGGTTTTCATGTGATTGAAGAATCTACAGAAAACCCAACACACTTGGGCGATGTTATTAGGCGCTACCAACAGGAAATTGATTTGGTAATTGTGGGTGGAGGTGATGGTACTCTCAACGCCGCAGTAGAGGCTATAGTTGATACTCAATTGCCCTTGGGAATTTTACCTTTGGGAACTGCTAACGACTTAGCGAGGACTTTGGGGATTCCCAATTCTCTACCGGAAGCTTGTCAAATTATTGCCGGTGGACAGTTGCGACGGATTGATTTGGGTTGGGTAAATGGTAAGTACTTTTTTAATGTTGCCAGTTTGGGATTAAGTGTAAAAATTACCCAGCGATTAACCAAAGAAGTTAAACGTCGTTGGGGAATATTTGCTTATGCTGCTATTGCATTACAAGTCATTTGGGAATCTCGCCCTTTTCGTGCAGAAATTCGCATCAATAGCCAATCAGTTCACGTCAAAACTGTGCAAATTGCTGTAGGCAATGGTCGCTATTATGGTGGTGGAATGGCTGTATTTCACGATGCTACCATAGATGATCAAAGACTGGATCTGTATAGTTTAGAAATTAAGCATTGGTGGGAAATCATTCCCTTACTCCCGGCAATGCGCCAAGGTAGACATATACATTGGCAGAATGTTCGCGCTATCCAAGGGCAGGAAATTGAAGTATACACTCGTAAACCGCGCCCTATAAATACAGATGGGGAAATAACGACACATACTCCCGCTGTGTTTCGTGTGATTCCTAAAGCTATAGGTGTTTTGGTGCCACCACTATAATCTATCTATGGTGGTCATTCCCTATCACTTAGCACCAAAATGCATTTGAGATTTTCTCAAGACATTCAGTCTTTACTCCAACGTTTAGCCCAACAGCCTCTTACTCTCGGTCATATTCTGGCGGAAACTTCCGAACGGGGTTTTAGCTTGGTGATTGCATTATTAGTTTTGCCGTTTTTGTTTCCGATGCCACCGGGGTTGACTGGCCCTTTTGGTGGTGCTTGCTTAATATTATCATTGCAAATGGTTTTGGGCAGGCGATCGCCTTGGTTACCCAAAAAAATCGCTAACTACCAGTTTCCTGGCGCTTTTGCTCAGATAATTTTAAACAATCTACATCGGGTAACTAGGATATTAGAGAAAATTGCCCGTCCCCGATTGGCAAGAATAGCGAATAATCCCTGGACTTGGCAATTGAATGGGCTTTGTATTTCTTGGTTGACATTATTACTAATTTTACCAATTCCCTTGACCAATCCTATCCCCACCGTGGCTATATTACTTTTGTCCGTTGCCACTATTGAGTCTGACGGGCTGCTGATGTGCATTAGCTACGTTTTTACAGCCTTGATTACCTTATTATTTGGGTTTATTGGTTATGCACTGTGGTTAGCTCCCAATTTGCTGCCTATAATGTTTGCTCTTAGCTAATGTCAGTAGATCACAAACAGAACTGAAGATCATTTTCTAAATCCTAGCCTCGACTCTAGTACCGCTTTCTCGGAATTAAAAATTAACAATTAAAAATTAAAAAAGCAGATAATACAAGCTTTTTAGTAATTTTTAATGGTTGGTTGATTTACGCCGTTGTGTACTAGTTCAATCAAATTTGTTACAAAAATATATACTATTCATAGCTGTAAACTGCTAATATGGTTGATTTACGCCGTTGTGTACTAGTTCAATCAAATTTGTTACAAAAATATATACTATTCATAGCTGTAAACTGCTAATATGGTTGATTTACGCCGTTGTGTACTAGTTCAATCAAATTTGTTACAAAAATATATACTATTCATAGCTGTAAACTGCTAATATGGTTGATTTACGCCGTTGTGTACTAGTTCAATCAAATTTGTTACAAAAATATATACTATTCATAGCTGTAAACTGCTAATATGGTTGATTTACGCCGTTGTGTACTAGTTCAATCAAATTTGTTACAAAAATATATACTATTCATAGCTGTAAACTGCTAATATGGTTGATTTACGCCGTTGTGTACTAGTTCAATCAAATTTGTTACAAAAATATATACTATTCATAGCTGTAAACTGCTAATATGGTTGATTTACGCCGTTGTGTACTAGTTCAATCAAATTTGTTACAAAAATATATACTATTCATAGCTGTAAACTGCTAATATAAGCTACCCAGCATAAAAAGCTGAAAAAAATACATCAAGTTAAGTAAACTTGTGATCTTGATTTTTTGAGGCTATTATTACTCAATTCAGGAAATTTCTGTTGGTTAGAGAGCTTTTTTAATCAAAAAAATACAGAATTAAGCAATCTAGTATTGCTAAAATAAAACCCCCAGCTTATACTCTGAGGGATATAATCTAAATTAAGGTGCATCTACTATTTTCTTATCCTTCTGAGTTCTGACCATATCCGGAAGATTTCGGTTAGTCAAATGGTTTTTTGTGTTGTAAAATATAGAACTTAGAAAAAGGTTTAGTTAAACCCCCAGTTTCCACTCTGAGGGCAATTAGTCAATTAAGGTATATATACTTCCGCCTGTGTTTTGGCTTAATCAGGACAAATTTAACCATCTTTCATGGCTATTGGATAAATCAACTTTGAAGAAACACAGGTATAGCAGGTGACAGAAAAGAGGAAAGGAGGAAAGAGGTAATAGTTGTGTTTCTGATGTTGCGGGAGTGCAAACCGCACTCGTTGGCAGCTTATATCTCTGTCTCCTTGAATCCAAAACTGATTATTGGATTTTCTGCAATACTTGCCGAATCGTATCTGATGTCACCTCGTCCGTAACCTTCACTTCGCCAATTTGGGTTGGTAACACAAAGCGAACTTTACCGGATTTGACTTTTTTATCTAATTGTAAAGCATCAATAATTGCTTCAATATCTAAATCTGCGGGTAATTGTGTTGGTAAACCAGATTTTTTAATTAAGGCATTTTGACGTTCTGTGTCTGCTTTTTGCCACAGACCTAATTCTACGGCAATTTCTCCTGCTGCTACCATGCCAATTCCTACAGCTTCTCCGTGTTTTAACAGACGATAGCCTGTTAAGCTTTCTACTGCATGGCCGATAGTGTGACCATAGTTAAGAATTGCCCGTAATCCAGATTCTTTTTCATCTTTGCTGACAACATCTGCTTTCGCTTGACAAGAATGGGTTATTATGTAATTTATCAGGTCGGATTTTACATAGCGGAGTTGGTCAAGGTGTTTACTCGCTTCCAATTGGGTGAACAATTCAGCGTTCCAAATTACGCCGTACTTGATTACCTCCGCCATTCCCGCCCGAAACTCTCGTACTGGCAGAGTTTTTAAGACTTCTGGGTCAATTACAACCTTGCGCGGTTGATGAAATGCGCCAATTAAGTTTTTACCGTGGGGATGATTTACGCCGGTTTTACCACCAATTGCCGAATCTACCATTGCTAAGAGACTGGTAGGAATTTGCACTACATTAATTCCCCTCAACCATGTAGCGGCTGCGAACCCTGTCATATCACCAATAACGCCTCCCCCTAAAGCCACCATTGTTGAGGAGCGTTCTAGGCGGTTTTCGAGGGCGATATCATAGAGTTTTTGAATAGAGTTAAGGGTTTTGTAGCGTTCACCAGGTGGCAAGTTGTAACTTGTGACTTCAAAGCCCGCATTTTTTAAGGATGCGATCGCTCTTTCACCATAATATTTAAATATCATCGGGTTAGAAACCAGCAATACCTTCTGGCCTAGCTGCAAACTTGCCATCTGTTCACCTAGTGTATCTAAACTCCCCGGTGCAACAGCTATCTCATAAGACTTTTCTGGTATATCTACTTTAATTACAGAAGTCATTCAAAAACCCTAATATAAGCGTGGGCTGTATTTTAGCGTAATTTGGGGACTGAGAAATAATTCTTGTGAATTACGAATTACGAATTATTAATGATTCAATATAAATAAGTAACTAAAGAGGAGAAACGCAAATGGCTGTAGTTGAATATATTGTCTTTTTAGGCGTGTTTATGGGTATAGCTGTGGGATTGCTGTTTGGTCTGCGTTCTGCCAAGATCATCTAATAGCCAATTGACCGAAATGTAGTTTTTGTAGTACAAGATTTTTCCTTACTACTAAAATTCCCCCCTTTTTTAAGGGGGTATTTAAACATTAGAACAAGTGTAAATATAAAATCCTGCATTTTGTATCTGTTGAGGTAATTCTAAATCAGGCATTTGTGTATCAAAGTAGCAGATTGTCTCACGCAAAGACGCAAAGACGCAAAGAGTAAGTGTTTAAGAAAGAAAATTTTTGATTTTCATACCTCAATCTTGAATCGCTTTTTTACTACGCTTTAATTGTTTCCAAAGCAGGTGAATTTGTTTGTAAGCCTCATCTGGAGAAATTTTACCACCAGTTTGCAAACTACAAATATAATTCACTCGTTGAGAAAATTCTTGTAAGTGTAAATTAAATTGTAAATACTCTGTCTTCAATTCTCCATGATATTGATTATGAGGATAGAGAAAATCAGATAGTTCAGCCAGAAAATCAGAACTTGTATTCATAGGATTTAAGTAATTGTTGAAAATGAAAATCGATGTTTAATAAAATATGATTTTGTAATAAAACTTAACAATTAGTGATTCAGACAAACATTGCAACAAAAAATGAGCGGCAGTAGGTAATTTTGTTGTCGAAAAAGAGTTAATAGGGGTGATATATATGCCCCTAAAAAATTAATAATTCAGGAAGTAGCTAATTGGATAAATTTTGGGAAATAAATTGAGATGTCAGCATTGGTTGTAGATGATAAAGTCGCCAAAAACTCAATATTTGTTCCCCCACTGGTTGAGGATAGAAATAATGAAAAAAATGATATCCTTTAGGATATTCCCAGAGATGATCTTCCGGTTTAAAATATTTTAACCAGTTGTGTAATGCAGGTGAATCAACAATGAAATCATTTTTACTACCGCATACCATCAACGGCATAGAAACTCCACCTTTAGGCAAATCAACCAACTTGAGTAAAGAGTGTGACAAAGGAGTTTGATCTAAATCTTTATCTAAAGCTGTCATCAGCTTTTTAGTAATATCATAAGGTTGTTTTCCAAAGAGATTACGGACACTATTTGCTAATATTTGTTCACGACTGAGAGTAAATAAATCTCTTTGTACATAATAGTGAGTGTGCCAAGTATGTGCAGGTTGAGAAGACACAGATAATAAAGTTAGCGATCGCACTTTTTCGGGATAGCGACGAGCAAAATCTAAAGCAATTACACCACCAGAACTATGACCAATTAAATGGATAGAATCAGTGCAAGGTGTCAAAAATTCATTGAGTAAATCAACAGCTTCATCTATAGAACTACCTTCATCTTTTTCTTGATGGTACTCCCACTGAGCAACCTTCATATACTTAGATAAGTATTTTAATAACGGTTGATCAAACCTTGCCAAAGCAGGACTAGAACTTAACCACAAAACATCAAAAATATCAGACATAAATATGCTCACAAAATAGAATAGAGGATAGGAAGAAAGGTGTAGGTAAAGAGATGATAAAATTACCCACACTTAGATAACCAACAAACACAGAATCTTTTACAAACCGAATTCTTTTTTTAACTGAGCTACCCAAGCTTTGATACGTTCATCAGTTAAATCAGACTGGTTATCATCATCCAATGCCAAACCGACAAACTTACCATTTTTTAATGCCTTAGATTCATTAAAATCATAACCATCCTTTGACCAATAACCTACAGTTTTACCACCAAGCTCGGAAATTTTCTCTTCTAAAATTCCCATAGCATCCTGAAAATTATCCCCATAACCAAGTTGATCACCAGTACCAAAATAGGCAACTAATTTACCTGAGAAATTGATAGTACCCAATTCCGGGAAAAAGCCCTCCCAATCACTTTGGAGTTCACCAATATTCCAAGTAGGACAGCCGATAATCAGACATTGATAATCATCAAAATCAGCAGCATCAGCTTGGGAAATATCCTGGAGAGTAACCACATCATCACCAAACTCATCCCTAATTATTTCCGCAGCAGATTCGGTTTTACCAGTTTGAGTACCGTAAAACAAACCAATTTTTTTTGACATTTTCACACCCAGAAATTACTAACAAATTAGAGAAATTGCTATTAGTTAACAGTAAATAGGCAGCGATAAAACTCATTCAGCTTAAAGCTCCCAAGCGGTAAGATAGGTATGCTTCTCGTGACCACGGTAGCCAAAGAAGGAAAATTTCTCTTCGAGGATAGCAGGACCCCAAAGTGCATGAAATATTCTCCCAAACCTAGAAAAGCAGAGCTAATTAGGTGCAATACTCCAATGACAAAGTAGGGATAGGTATCTACAATTTCTCCACCACTACCTACACCCCAACCCAAGGTTGCTAGGTGGGGGAGGAGAATTAAGCCTTGCTCGGACATTGGTTGAGATGTTTGGTAACGAGCAAGTTCAAATAAGGTTGTCGCACCTGCCCAAAACACGATTAGTCCTGCATGGGCAACATGAGCGCCTAATAATCTGCCTGAAAGATGTGTTAACGGGGCGTTCCCTGACCACCAGGGGATTGATTCCGGGGTTTGCACAGCCATGCTCGTCATGGTGTAATTTCCTGTGAATTGTGGGAAATAGCTAGGATGCTTGATTTACTTATTGAGATAGATATTCAATAAGCTCTGGGCATATCATATCAGATTTATTGAGATAATTTATCACTAATGAAAGATGAATTTTTGTAACATTCTCGTTAAGACTATCCGACTGTCAAAAAATACCATCCTCTATATGAGGGAGATTCCGCCATTTTTGGCTGTTACTGACTTACTTTGGATACAAATAGAATTAATATTTAGCAGGTAATAAATGCTTAATAGCAGCTTGGATAATTATTAGTAACTATATTGGTGAATTAGTTTTAGCTATTTTTAAGAAATTTTATTAATAAAATCCACAGTGCTGAGTTTTCAGCTTTGGGAATAGCGTATTAGTGTAGTGCGTCAGATCAAAAATATCTGTTTTTTGCATTGTTGGGTCTGACACACCCTCCATTAAAGCAAGGCCATTTGTACTCCCCCTTCAATAGGGGAGCAATTTATTTGTGGGGGTATCTACACAGTTACAGCAGTAGGAGTTTTTTCCTGCTTTTGGAATGGTGGACGCATTTCTAAACCCAGCAAATTCAGCATTTCCCGGTCTGCATCATAATCAGGACAGGGAGTTGTCACCGTTAACATTTTGTTATCATCGCTGGAAAAGATGGAATTAGCCCCCGCCATAAAACATAAAGCTTGTTCGACTTGGGAAAGTTTTGCCCTACCTGCACTTAAACGCACATCAGAAGCGGGCATAATGATTCTAGCGGTAGCAATCATCCGCACCACTTCCCAAATTGGGACTTCGGGTTGATTTTCTAAAGGTGTACCGGGAACCTGTGAGAGAATATTGATGGGTACAGATTCTGGGTGTGGCTGTAAATTCGATAGAGTGTACAACATTCCTACACGATCTTCGACGCTTTCGCCTAAACCAAGAATGCCGCCAGAGCAGACAGTAACATTAGTTTGGCGAACATTTTCAATTGTATGCAAGCGATCGCTATAAGTCCGGCTAGTAATCACCGTACTATAATATTCTTCAGAGGTATCCAAATTATGATTGTAAGCATAAAGTCCCGCATCTTCTAAGCGTTTCGCCTGATTTGCACTCAACATTCCCAAAGTGCAGCAGACTTCTAAACCCATAGCAGTGACATCCTGTACCATATCCAAGACTTGCTCAAATTGGGAATTATCCCGCACTTCCCGCCAAGCAGCACCCATACAGACGCGACTCACACCAGTTTCTTTCGCTTTCTTAGCAATATTTATCACCGTTTCTTTTTCTAACAGTGCTTCTGGCTTTACCTCGGTTTTATAGCGAGAAGACTGGGCGCAGTAACTACAATCTTCTGGACAACCCCCGGTTTTAATAGAGATTAGTTTACAGACTTGTATTTGTTTTGGATCATGAAATTGGCGATGCACACTAGCAGCTTGATAAATAAGCTCTAGAAATGGTGTATTGTATATTGCCAAAATCTCTGCTTGCTGCCAATTGTAGCGTATTCCCACCATCATTATCCTTTTGTAGATTGGATTTATCAACAACTGCTATAATATCATCACGATTTTTCAGAAAAAATTCCTGCTCAGTACAGCAGCCTTGAAGAAGACGCGGGGACACGGGGATACGGGGATACTCTTACACCCCATGTCTAAAGCCAGAGGATTCAAGTGGGCATTGCCCACCTTAGCAAAGGTTTGGTAGGTAATTCCCACCTTACGTATATTTCAAAAATCAAATACAGCAGATTGCAGATCAATGAGGTACAGAATCAAAATTGAAACCTAGACACCAAGGCAGTTTTACTCCTGACTCCTGACTCCTGACTCCTGAATTCTGCTGTATTATTCCTATATTCAACCCGTTACTGGCTGATTAAACAACTTATATAGCCGTGGACAGGGTGGTTAGGACATCAATTGATAATGAAACTCTCACTACAAGAGGATTTTACTCCTGACTCCTGACTCCTGACTCCTGATTTTTTTTAATCAAATTGTTGACAGTAGAAGCCGTTTCTTCAGGTTTTCCAGATCCCTCAAGCGTGTTAATAAAAGACATATTCTCAATAATGTAGCTTATGAAATCAGAACTGCCACTAATTACAAGCGAACGCCTGTTATTAAGAATGGCGATTCCCCAAGATACAAGGGAAATTATCAACTATTTTCTCAAAAATAAAACCTACCTTACTCCATATTGTGTAACTTGGATGGATGGCTTTTTTACAGAAGAATATTGGCAGGATCAAATAGAAAAACATTGTTTTGAATTCATTAATGACTATTCATTAAAATTATTTATTTCTTCCAAAAAACATCCCCAGCAAATTATTGGTACTGTTAATTTTAGCAATTTTGTCCGGGGAGCCGCCAGTTATTGCAATGTTGGATATAATCTAGCAGAAAATGCCCAAGGTAAAGGCTATATGACAGAAGCGCTAAAAGCCGGCACTGAATATGTCTTTCAAGAATTAAATTTTCACCGCATCATGGCCAATTATATGCCCCATAATCGCCGTAGCGGTAACGTACTCAAAAGACTTGGTTTTGTGATTGAAGGATATGCTAGAGACTATTTATTGATTAATGGTGAATGGGAAGATCATATTCTCACCAGTCTCACTAATCCTAACTGGAAAAGAGACTATTTCTAAATAGGTATAGCATTGAAAAACATTGTAGAGATTTCAGAGGGAACTCTTAACGGGCAATTCTTAACAGAAAAAACTCATGTTTAAAAACATAAGATTGAAATAATGGACGGAGCCGCTCCGCCTCCGCACTGTTTTTTTGTGCTACGCATCTGGTAAAAACATCCTTTTTTTGACTGAGCTTTAAACTTAGAACTAAAGTTTCTTATCTGTTCCCTGTTCCCTGTTCCCTGTTCCCTGTTCCCTTTTTTTGTAATATTAAGATAAGATCAATTAAAATTAGCTGATAATGACTCTGGCTGAAACTCCAAATCACACCAATTCTAGTAATCCTTTACTTACCCTTAACTACGAAAGCGCCTTAGAATCTCTAGGTAGTGACTACTATGATGAAGTCACAGCAGCAGAATTTCCCCAACACATTCTGCGTTGGCGCAATAATGCACTACTACCCAGTTTAGGACTTGATCCTCAAGTAGTCAAAGACGAAGATTTTATTACAGCCTTTGGGAAATTTCAAGAACGCAAACCTTTATTAGCACTGCGTTATCACGGTTATCAATTTGGTGAATATAACTCACGTTTGGGTGACGGTAGAGGCTTTCTCTACGGACAAGTGCGGGGAACCGATGGCGAATTATACGACTTTGGTACTAAAGGTTCTGGGACAACACCTTACTCCCGTGGTGGTGACGGAATGCTCACCCTCAAAGGTGGAGTCAGGGAAGTTCTAGCCGCAGAAGCACTAAACCGCTTAGGTGTCAGAACCTCACGCTGTCTGAGTATGATTGAAACAGGTTTAGGTTTGTGGCGGGGTGATGAACCTTCGCCTACTCGCTCATCAGTAATGATACGGATGAGTAAATCCCATATCCGGTTTGGAAGTTTTGAACGACTGCACTATTTAAAGCGTCCTGATTTAACCAAAAAGTTGCTAGATCATGTCATTGCGACTTATTACCAACATCTCAATTCTGAAGATGATAAATATGCCCTGTTTTATGCGGAATTAGTGAAGCGAGTAGCCGAACTAGTCGCACAGTGGATGGCGGCTGGTTTTTGTCATGCAGTCCTGAATACTGACAATATGTCGATTACAGGAGAGAGTTTTGATTATGGTCCCTACGCCTTTATTCCCACTTATGATCTATCCTTTACTGCGGCATATTTTGATTATTATAAACGCTATTGTTACAGTCAGCAGCCAGGTATTTGCAAACTGAATTTAGAATTGCTGCAAGAACCTTTAAAGGCAGTAATTGATATCGGTGATTTGCAAAGTGGTTTATCTAAATTTGCCGAATATTATCTTGCTGAATATCGGACTCTCATGTTGAAAAAGTTAGGATTTGAAAATGGGCAATTTGCCGAAGCTGATCAACTTTTGCAACTAACAATCACTTTTTTACAAGATAGCCAAATTGGTTATCATCAATTTTTTTCAGATATGGCTCGCACCTTTAACAGTAAATGGCGTGATGAACCTGCATTTGTGATGAATACTGCCGAGATTGTTCCAGCTTTGGGAGCATCAGCAATTTTTGATAATTGGTGTGTACTTTATCATCAAATTCTCAATCATTTTGATCCCGATGAAATGGACATAATTGCCCAAACTCTAGCTAAATATAATCCACAAACAGCATTATTAAGACCTGTAATTGAATCAATTTGGGAACCAATCGCCCAGGAAGATAATTGGCAACCTTTTTATGATTTAGTTCAGCAAGTTCAATAACAGATATAGCAGGTGACAGGTGATAAAGTTTCACTTTAAGATTGATACAAATGGACAGACGCGGAGATTCATTTGTAGCTTTAATTAAGTGAATTGATATGACAGGGAACAGGTAACAGAGAACTCTTCTAATTACGAATTACGAATTACGAATTACGAATTACGAATTACGAATTACGAATTACGAATTACGAATTACGAATTACGAATTACGAATTACGAATTACGAATTACGAATTACGAATTACGAATTACGAATTACGAATTACGAATTACGAATTACGAATTACGAATTACGAATTACGAATTACGAATTACGAATTACGAATTACGAATTACGAATTACGAATTACGAATTACGAATTACGAATTACGAATTACGAATTACGAATTACGAATTACGAATTACGAATTACGAATTACGAATTACGAATTACGAATTACGAATTACGAATTACGAATTACGAATTACGAATTACGAATTACGAATTACGAATTACGAATTACGAATTACGAATTACGAATTACGAATTACGAATTACGAATTACGAATTACGAATTACGAATTACGAATTACGAATTACGAATTACGAATTACGAATTACGAATTACGAATTACGAATTACGAATTACGAATTACGAATTACGAATTACGAATTACGAATTACGAATTACGAATTACGAATTACGAATTACGAATTACGAATTACGAATTACGAATTACGAATTACGAATTACGAATTACGAATTACGAATTACGAATTACGAATTACGAATTACGAATTACGAATTACGAATTACGAATTACGAATTACGAATTACGAATTACGAATTACGAATTACGAATTACGAATTACGAATTACGAATTACGAATTACGAATTACGAATTACGCAAAGCGGTACTAGTTTCTGTCTTTCACTTTTCCCTTGTCTGTGATTCTGTTAAATTTTCAGCTATAATGCGGTTTCTACCCTGGGCTTTAGCAGCATAGAGCGCTTTGTCAACAATCTCAATTAAGCTATTCGGAGAAATCTCCAAATGAGGAAAAATAGTTGCAACTCCTACACTCAAAGTTATAAAATTATCAACTTTAGATTTAGCATGGATAATCTTGAGATTATATACCTCTTGTCGGATTTGTTCAGCTAAATATACAGCCCCCTGAAAATCGGTATTGGAGAGAATTATGACAAATTCTTCTCCACCATAACGCGCTACTAAATCAGATGGACGCTTAGTTGATAATTTTATTGTTTTAGCAATCTTCTGTAAACAATAATCTCCCGTTAAGTGACCATAGGTATCATTATAATTTTTGAAAAAATCTACATCACATAATAATAGAGATAGAGGCATATTTTCACGAGCAAGTCGTTGCCATTCTAGATTTAAATAGTCATCAAATTTTCTCCGGTTGGCTACTCCTGTCAATCCATCTAACAGCGCAAACTGTTGTAGCTGCTCATTGGCTGCAAGCAAAGCATCTTCAATTCTTCGGCGTACCTTTATTTCTTCCTGCAATTGCTGGTTTTGTTCAATCAGTCGCTGATGTTGCTGGTAAAGGATCAATTGATTTTTTACCCGTGCTAACACTTCTAACTCTTGAAAAGGCTTTGTAATGTAGTCTACTCCACCAATCTCAAACGCCTTAATTTTATCTATAGTTTGGTCTAAAGCGCTAATAAAAATTATGGGAATATTTGCAGTTTCTGACTGAGCTTTTAATTGCTTACAAACTTCATAGCCATTTAGATCAGGCATATTAATATCAAGTAAAATCAAGTCAGGAGGTTCTATCTTCGCTGCCTGAATTGCAACTTTTCCGCTGAGAGTTTTCTTAACTTTTAATCCTTTTGACTCTAAAATTTTAGATAGTAATCGTAGATTGTCTGGGTTGTCATCAACAATCAAAATCAAACCAAAATCGTTATAGTTATAATATTTTGATAAAGGCATAAGTTTATTTTATTTTTCAGAAGTAAGATTAATAATTGTCTCGATATGAAAGTTATCAACTAAATTTTTCAATGTATCAGCAATTTGTTGGTGTTCTGGGAGGATTAGTTGAAAAAGTTCGTGTAGTTTACCATCATCAAGAACTAATGCTGCTTCATGAACTTGAGCAATCCAGTTAGGAGGCATAACCTGTAAATCCAATCTAGTTAATAATATTAATTTATTATTATCTTGTTTAGGCAGCTTTTGGCGATAATTTTTCTGTGAATAGACATAGCGTAAGTTTAGATAATGTGCCATTTTTTCAAAGAGAATACTTTCTTCAAAAGGCTTGGCAACAATATCATCACAACCAACGTCTAAAATGGCTTGTTTATCTTCTTCAAAAGCACTGGCAGTGATAGCAATTATCGTCAATTTTTTGCCTTGACTCATAGCTCGAATTTGCTTAGTTGCTTCATATCCATTCATCACAGGCATTTGTATATCCATCCAAATTAAATCAGGTTTCCATTCTTTGTAAATTTCAATTGCTTCTACACCATTTTCGACGGCACATACATCAAAACCAACATATTTCAGCAGTTTGACAAGTAGCTGCCGATTTTCTAAAATATCCTCAACAATCAAGATGCGATATCTAGGCTGTCCCGGTTCTATTCCAACTACGCGTTTGATATTTTGAATGGGAGAAATCACATCGACGTTATTAGCTAAGGCAAGTTGAAGGCAACAAATAAAAGTTGTTCCTTCACCTAAAATACTGCTCATTGTCACATCACCTCCCATGAGTCTGGCAAATTGGCGACTAATAGCTAGTCCCAGTCCAGTACCCTGCATAAACTGTCGTCCACCTTTAGCTTGTAGGAAAGCTTCAAAAATTAATTCTTGGTCTTCATGAGCAATGCCTGTCCCTGTATCTTCAACTTCAAATTGAACAATTATCTTGTCTGTTTCTAATTCTAAATATTTAGAATCTCTGGGATAAGAAACCCTAATACAAACATGACCAACAACGGTAAATTTGATAGCATTACCTATGAGATTAATTAGTATTTGTCTGAGCTTACCTTCATCTCCATAAACATATTGAGTCACCTCCGCACTAAATTCAGTGATTAAATTTATGCCCTTGTCTGCGGCTTTGAGGGCAAACATTTCTTGAATTGAGTAAATGAGACGATGTAAATCGAAATAGATTTCATTTAAAGTGAGTTGACCTGCTTCAATTTTAGACATTTCTAAAACATCATTAATTAAAGCTAGTAAATGCTCACCACTACGACTAATGATGTCTAAATTTTCTTTATCTTCTTCAGATAAGGAGCTATTGCGGGTTAATATTTGCGTGAAACCTAAGATAGCATTGAGTGGAGTTCGTAATTCATGACTCATCTTGGCCAGGAATTGACTTTTAGCTTGATTGGCAATTTCTGCCTGTTCAGCTGCTTGCTGTAGTGCTAGTTGAGAAAACTCTAATGCGACCAGCATAAGGCTATTTCTCATTTCTTGTGCTACTTCAATTTCAAATACTTGCCAAGGGAGTGATTTGTCTTTAACTGTTTGTTTCCATAGTTCAAAAGACTTGCGTGGTGTGAGGTACTGGTTATCGTCTGAGTTAATAGATACAGCTTTGTGAGGATTACCTGCCCAATTCACAGTTTGAATTTGCTCTGGTCTAAACCAAATGATATGATAAGACCTGTGATGGAGAACAATAGAAATTGCTAAAATACCGCTGGCAATATCTTTAAAATTAGCTGCATTTGGATATACTTGTGAGAGTGAATCTGTGTAAAAAATCTCTTGTTGATTTTGATTCAATGTCCATTCTACTAGCTCTCTTGTATCTTGTTCTGAAGGCGTATGACCAATTAAGATTAATTGTCCTTGTAATAAGATAGCAGCACCAGTAGCTCTCAGTAAATTCAATAAACTTGTTTCATTTCTCTTGAATACATTACCGATGTAATCTAATTCATTAGTTAAATTTTGATTTAGCTGCTGCTGAATTAATTTTACTTGTTGACGGTAGAAACTTAATGCCCGTTCCTGATGATTAATTAATTCAATTGAGGCAAATTGACCAATGACTTTGCAAATTTTGCGAATTTCATAATCAACATATTGGATTGAATAATGGTGACAAGCAATCAAACCCCAAAGCTTATTTTCATGAATGAGAGAAATGGACATTGAACAAGCAACACCCATATTCTGTAAATATTCTATATGACATGATGAGATACTTCTCAATATCGAACCACTTAAGTCAAGGGGTTGATTTGTGAGAGGATTATTGGTAGGAATAATTTTGACGGGTTGATAATTAACATCTGGGATAACTCGCAGCCGATTTTGGTAGTAAAGTTGTCTGGCTTGATTGGGAATGTCAAAAGCTGGATAATGTAGTCCTAAATAACTGTCTAGATGACTTTGTTTATCTTCAGCAATCACAACTCCGCTATAGTCTGATTCAAATCTGTAGATCATTACTCTGTCAAATGCAGTTATTTTTCTAATTTCTTGGGCAATAATCTGAGAGATATCGGATAAATGAGATGCATGAGCGATCTTAAAAATTGCTTTTTCTAAAAAATGGGCATATGCTATTTTTGGTGTTTTTTTAGTAGATGAATGAGGTTCCAGTTCCAGAATCAAAACTCCATGAAAACGATGAAGCATTCCCAGGAAGACTGAAGATCTAATTTCTAAAAAATTGATGAATCCACATTTGTCTTCTTGCAAAGAATTGGTAATTAATTCTACTTTTTCTGGAGATAATAAACAGTTTAAGTTTTCTCCAAGTAAAGACTCTGCGGGAATACCAAAAAATTGATTTGTATTTTCACTAACTTGTAAGATTTTTAAATTTGGTTCTTGTAAAGCGAAGATTACACCATGAGGTTGGATATGACCGGGAATATGAATTGGCTGTTGTTCGTAATTACTAAAATCGAGTCCTTCTGGTATATCAAAATATTTATTATTCATGTATAATTGGTTTGGTTTAAAAATCTGGGTTGAAATTTCTTTTTTTTGATGGAAATATCTTTTAAAAAAGTAAGTTAAAAAGTAAATATTAGTTTTTGCCTAAATAAGCAAATTATTAACCTTGCTCCTACCCTTGCCTAGTTTAAAATATTATACATGGGTATTTATCAGGCGCTGTAATTATACACTTCCCCAAAAGAGTGATCAGTATTAACTTCTACAACAAAATCAACAGTGGAAGATGTAATCAACGACTTGATGAATAATTCTGGGTGCAAGGCTCGCCAAAAATACTTGACAAATTTTTCTATCTCTGCATCACTCATGCCTGGCTTCCCAGTAGCAATCATTTGCTTTTCTGCTTGTTTACGCCACTCTAAAGAACAGCGATAATCGGTGGGATACAGGACAATTAAACTATCCAAACGCTGCCAAAGTGGGAGATAGTTTTTGAGTTGATCATTCATGTCACGAGCAAAAACTCGGTCTTCGTCTGTGATAATTGGCGCGGGTGCGGTAGTAAAAGATTCTGGGTCAATTGGTTGCACACCGATAAACCAGCCTTCAAATAGCACAATATCTACTTCATCTGCGATAATTTCTGGGGTAGTGCGATCGCCTGCACCTGAGTGAGCCGATTTATCAAAGCGGGGAATGCTCACAGGACTGTTGCCTTGGCGAAGCTGATCAAGTAAACTTAAACCTAAGTCGATATCGTGGGTTCCTGGTGGGCCTCGCCAAATCAAACGGGGATCTTGCTGCATTAAAGCCAAGCGATCGCTATAAGTTTTGTACAAGTCATCCAAAGATAAACTCAAAGTCCGGTATCCCAACTGCTGGAGAATCAAACAGAGAATCCGCGACATTGTAGTTTTACCAGTACCTTGTCCACCCAAAATCCCCTGAATTACAGGTCTACCCAAATCTTTGCGACTTGATGCGATTTTGATTCCCAAAGGTAGCCATAAATCCCACAACACCTGTAACATTTTCTGAGGCGGAATTTTCAGGTGAGTTTGGCAAAATTGACTAAAAGTGGGTAAAAATAGACCGAGGAGGTGCGATCGCTCTTGAATGACTTGGGATACATTGTCCGGGGTAATATTAAAAACTTTTGCCCTCATAGAATCTACTAGTGCTGATTCTTGTGCCAAATCTTGCCAAGATCGGTCAATTGCACCAGTGAGCAAAATTTTATTTAACCAATCACTAGTCATAATCAGCACCCCAACTAAAAAATCACGAACCCAGCTTAAATGCTTCTAAAAATAGACTATAGATAAAACCAACCTTGAGTAAATTGAGTGATTCTACCCAAAGAGCTTGTCTTGCAAAAAAGCTGCGACTATAAAATATTCTGCTGGTAATCTCCGTCAGCAAGACTAAAAAAGCAGCAATCACAATATCCAATTCTGCCTTTTGTCCAGCGGTAGTAGATACCGCAGAACCTAGAAAAAAACCAAACAACCAACTAATTAACAATAGTGATAATCGCCGCCAAGGATTGATAAACCATTGCCCCAAGCTCGTAGCAATGGTATCTAATAAATTGTTAAGACGAGTATTTTGCATTAAAGAGACTGCGGGGTAAAATTAAATGAGTTATCAGTTTTTCCTGTCACCTGTTTATTGAGGGCATAGGATTTTAGTCTCAGCTTATTTAATGTTGTTATAAATAGCTCTGTGGTTTTCAGTGTACATCAAAAATTATACAAACTATTATCTTGAGTCATACATATTTCCAAAATATTACTGCTCCAAAGGGTGGTATCTCCCAGCCTTCCAAGGTTATCTTAAATATAAAGCGTGAATTATCCAAGATGAAATTTACCTTCTAACTCAGGAGGTTACTAAAAATAGACTTTGTTAGCAGTAATATCTGACTGGCAAAAATTATGTTTTTTAACCTTCATAATGGATTTATTAACATATATGCTCTTAATTATCACCATGTCTAATACGGTTAAGACTCTTTAATTCCCATGTGGAATTATCGGCTACCCTGCGATTAAGGCTAATCAAAATCTTATCTCTAAACACTATCATTATGAAATCTGCCATGTATCGTAACTTCGCTATTGTCGGCTGTGCATTGGGGCTATTAGGACTAATGATGGGATGCCTAGAAATGACTGTATCATTTGATTCTAATAAGCCAAAAACCTCCACATTAGAGCAGAGGAAATCCGCACCTGTTGCTTCCGAAGTGATATCTGCTCATGCAGCTAATGGCACAACTAGCCCAAGCAAGCAATTAGAAAAACCGAGTCCAGAAAATTCACCTCATGTCTTGTCATCTCAGCTTGAATCCGCTAATAAAAGCAAAAGCTTAGGCAGTTTGCGAATGAGCAATCAAACAAATCAGCCTGTACGTCTAGCTCTATTAGCGCGACAGTCAGCAGTTAAAAACTCCTCCCAGAGCAAAACTAAATATAATATTCCGGCTCATTGGGATTTTGCTCCCCAAGAAGGTAGTCAGAAGGGTTTAATTTTATCCCTGCCACAGGGTAATCTAAAACTAGAACAGGGAGATATTTTAGTGGCTTTTGCCCAAGATGGTTCTCGACGCTATTGGGGACCTTATGTTATTGGGGAAACTTCCTCACCTAAATGGAATTCCCAAACCAAAGAATGGCAATTGCTACTAACTCCATAATTGGTATTAGTAAGTTGGCAAAAATGTCTAATGCAAACCCAGAGAATAATAGTTTGTCCGGTCGATAAATTTATCAAAAAATATGTAACAACATTCAAAAAGTGATGAAAGGGCAATCAGCAGCAATTAGAAGCAATGGCAGAATTTCAAGTTACTGTTGATGGGAATTTGCGAAAACTAAAAGATCCATTTTTTGTCATTGCAACTCAAAACCCTGTTGAATCTCGTGGTACTTATTAAAAAACCCGAAAGAGCAGGATTAAAATCTGCTGTGCAATTATGGTTAGATAAATATGGCAATCCTCAGAGTGGATTGATGTAGAGACAGAAAATTTTCCGTCTCTGCCGATATGCCTTACAGTGAAGTTTGTAGTTTACAGCGATTTGCGGGTAAATGAACCACATCTTACAGCGGTTTCCGCTCTTATGAAGTACATCTTAGCCCCCTCATCGCTTGCGGGGAGGGGGTTGGGGGTGG
>NZ_LZQD01000002.1:637420-803780 GCF_001858025.1 Trichormus sp. NMC-1
CACGCAAAGGCGCAAAGGCGCAAATGGCAATCCTCAGAGTGGATTGATGTAGAGACAGAAAATTTTCCGTCTCTGCCGATATGCCTTACAGTGAAGTTTGTAGTTTACAGCGATTTGCGGGTAAATGAACCACATCTTACAGCGGTTTCCGCTCTTATGAAGTACATCTTAGCCCCCTCATCGCTTGCGGGGAGGGGGTTGGGGGTGGGGTGATTGTACCTCATAACACCGGGAAGTGCTGTATATCTCACGCAAAGGCGCAAAGGCGCAAAGGAAGAAAGGAATAGAAAAATTAGCGTGTGATACAAATACATGAAAACTGCTGTAATAGTCGTTAACGCAGACAGCGTGTTGGTGGCAGTTTATTACCTAAATTATATCGATAAAGCCGCTTGAAATCCAAGGTAGCTTGACGGTAGCGTATTGGTTGACCGAATCTTGTACTTTTACCATAGGGTATGGCTTTGGCAACTTGTAAAATTCCTTCCTTGTCCCAATTTACTAACCGCGAACCTTGGGCTTTGGTAGGTATACTCTGACGACCAATACCACGAATAATTTCTAATCCTTCACCGTAAAAGCGATCTATAAAAGTGCCTTGCAAACATAGTGATTCTTCCCCTAATGTCCTAGTGTCGTAATAAGTACCAACAACTTGATTTTCTTGTTTCCGAAATAAAAAACAATCACCAATTATCGCATCTGGAGAAGCTACATTACTTGATTTGGGTTGTTGACTACAAAAGCGATGGTTGCCATTAGGAAGTAAGTTCAAATTAAGAGCGGCAGGTTGGGATAGACTCTTAGAACCATTCATCGCACTGCACAGCAGTACAGCTACAGTTATCAATGGCAATGTAAATGGATAATAACGGTTCATATTGCTTGAAGTAAGTAGGTAGGCTGCGATTACATAGTTGGATACAAGTGCCTTAGATGCTTTCCAGAAATGTTTGTCTTGACAAATAGAAATTATGCACCAAGATTATTTGTGGAGATATGGTGTGGGGTGTGGTGAGAACAAAATCGAACTTATTAACGACTTTTGAATTATTGTGTATGAGAAAGACGCGATTCACGGTGTCTGTGAGTATGGATTTATGAGGCTGAAATTGAGCGTTACCCTCCCTGTTGACCAATTTTTTCACAAGATAGAACAGCGTCCAGCCCTTGCTGTGACTATTTCCATCTTGTGGTTACTGCTGATTAACTGGATAGCTTTTGGATGGAATTTGGGCAACGTTGGCTTGGTTGACGAAACGGAGCCGTTGTTTGCTGAAGCTTCCCGGCAAATGCTAGTTACAGGTGATTGGATTACCCCATTTTTTAATGGTGAAACTCGTTTTGACAAACCAGCGTTAATTTATTGGTGTCAAGCGATCGCATATTCTATTATGGGGGTGAATGAGTGGGCAGCCCGTATCCCTTCCGCACTGGCAGCAACGGCTGTAACTGCTTTGGCATTCTACGCGGTACAGTGGCATTTTGCCAAAAAAGATGAATTAGAGCAAGTTGCAAATCCTACTCGTCGTTACTTAACAGCTGCTGTAGCATCGGCTTTAATGGCACTTAACCCGGAAATGATTGTTTGGGGTAGAATCGGCGTTTCTGATATGTTACTGACCGGTTGTATAGCCTCAGCTTTGCTATGTTTCTTTCTGGGATACGCTCAAAAATCTTCTTCTTCCCCTTTCCCCAATAAATGGTATTTGGCTTGTTATGTATTGATTGCTGGGGCAATTTTAACTAAAGGGCCAGTCGGAATTGTGTTACCCGGACTGATTATGATTGCCTTTGCTGTATATTTAGGCAAATTCTGGGAACTGTGGCGAGAAATGCGTCCTATCTTAGGAATGGGGATAGTTTTCGCTATATCTGCTCCCTGGTATGTCTTGGTGACTTGGCGCAATGGCTGGAATTTTATTAACGCCTTTTTTGGTTATCACAACATAGAACGCTTTACAGAAGTTGTGAATGGTCACTCAGCCCCTTGGTATTTTTACTTTTTAGTCGTGTTGTTGGGTTTTGCACCATACTCAGTGTACATTCCCGCAGCTGTAGCTAGGTTAAAATTTTGGCAGCGATCGCACTGGCTCAACCAGGAACGTTCTCAACAATTAGGTTTATTTGCTTGTTTCTGGTTTTTTGGTGTCTTTGGTTTTTTTAGCATTGCTGTCACTAAACTCCCCAGCTACCTTTTACCTTTAATGCCAGCCACAGCTATTTTGGTAGCATTGTTTTGGAGTGACCTTTTCCCAAATCCCCAAATTCCCAATTCCCTTAAATCTTTCAATATTAGTAGCTGGATAAATGTTGCCTTTTTATCCACATTAGCAGTAGGACTATTTAACCTATCCAAGTTAGTAGGTACTGATCCTGCTGCACCTGAATTATACGAACTAATTGAAAAGTCAGGGTTTACAAATTTAGGAGGTATAATTTGGCTTGTTGCTGCTATTATGATCGCGGCGTTAATCTTGAGTTATCATCTGCGTTCCATCATTTTTATTAATTTAATAGGATTTGTGGCATTTTTATCCGTGGTGTTAATGCCTACTTTGTTTGTGATGGATCAACAGCGTCAACTACCTTTAAGAGAATTATCTGCGATCGCAGTCCAAGAAAAACAACCGAATGAAGAATTAGTCATGGTTGGTTTCAAAAAGCCTACAGTGACTTTCTACACCCAACATAATGTTAATTACCTCAAATTTTCCCAACAGGCACTAGACTATATTCAAAATCAAGCAAATGCGAAAATCCGTCCACAATCAGTACTACTTCTGACTGAACAGAAAAAGTTGCTGGAAATGAACTTACCACCAGATAATTACAAGAACATAGCCACTAAAGGAGCTTATAATCTCATTCGCATCCCTTTTAAGAACAGCAAAAAGGAAAAACTGGACATTTCGTAATTCGTAATTCGTAATTCGTAATTCGTAATTCGTAATTCGTAATTCGTAATTCGTAATTCGTAATTCGTAATTCGTAATTCGTAATTCGTAATTCGTAATTCGTAATTCGTAATTCGTAATTCGTAATTCGTAATTCGTAATTCGTAATTCGTAATTCGTAATTCGTAATTCGTAATTCGTAATTCGTAATTCGTAATTCGTAATTCGTAATTCGTAATTCGTAATTCGTAATTCGTAATTCGTAATTCGTAATTCGTAATTCGTAATTCGTAATTCGTAATTCGTAATTCGTAATTCGTAATTCGTAATTCGTAATTCGTAATTCGTAATTCGTAATTAGAAGAGTTCCCTGTTCCCTGTTCCCTGTTCCCTGTCACCTGTCACCTGTCACCTGTCACCTATCACCTGTCCCCTATTCCCTGTCACCAAAGCTTGATTGATCTGACTTAATAAGTCTTCCATTGAGATAGAACGAGGTAATATCTGGGTAGCGATACCGCCAGTTAGCTGTTCTAACTCACCAACTACATTATTTTGTAGAAATTGATTTCCGTTCTTTTTGATTTGCCCAATTTCTGTATGTTTTATCTGATTTAATCTTTGGTCAAGTACTAAAATTGGTGGCAAATTCAACGGTAAATCTGACAAAGCTTGGAGTGCTTTTTGCATTTCTTTATGAATTGCCGATTCTCCCAAACAAATTAGTAGTAAATCAACACTTTGGTGGCGAATTTGTTGCAGAACTTCTGCCCAGCAGTTACCCATAGATGCTTTAAAACCGGCAGTTTGTAAATATTGAATTAAAGCTTGGAACCACTCAGATCCCCGTTCTGTATTTGAGGAAGATGAACCCCTTCTGTACTCACCTTTGAGAGATAAGTTTCTTTCTAATCGATAACCCTTGACTGGCTTGCGTTTTACCTGTGGTAAATCGCGCAGCATAGTGACATCGACTACTAAAATATTAGGAGGGCAGCTAAGACCAGAAGCAATTTGCAACACCGATAATAAAGGATCTGGTTTGCCTTTGCAACTACCGTCTTGTTTACTTAATGGAATTAAGCAAGGAAACACACCTAATCCTGGTATTTGGGAAGCTACCAAGGTAGTGGCTACATCACAAGTTACCAGTGGTAAAGCTGCCAAGCGTGGATGCTTAGTCAACTGTTGCAGGTAATTTTGGGCGGTAGAACTTTCCACATCTAGCAAAACTACATCAAACTGCCACACTCGCGCTAAAAGTTCGGCCTGATCTAGATCATCTACTTCAATCACCCGATGTTCTCGCAGTGAAGGGTTAGGAGTGACAGATTCTAATTCTGGATTTACCAACCTGAGAATCCGCAGGGGAGTTTTTATGGGTGTGATTTCGTTATTTTCTAAACTTATCTGCTCAACTTCTGGTGCAGCACACAATCTTTCTAAAATTGGTAATAATCCCGAATGTTCTACTGGTAAGCTAACAAAATCATCGGCTCGGTTAGCAAATGCCTGTTCTTTTTCTGCACCTGTAGCTGTGACAATGACGGGAATATGGCGAGTTGCACTATCAGATTTGAGTAAAGTCAGCACATCCCAACCTGACAGTAGGGGTAACAACGGATTCAAGAATATAGTTTTCGGTTGCAAGCGTCGGGCTTTTTCTAGTGCTTCTGTTCCCGAACGAGCAATCACCACCCGATAACCTAAACCTTTAAGATGTTGAGTCAAGTCTTCAATATATCCGGCTACTGCCTCGACTACTAAGACTAACCGTTGGGAGGAAATCGGTTGATGTGATTCTGATGAATTTCCTGGCTCTGATTCGGCAAAACTTGTCTTTGGCGGACTGGGTGGCAATAGTAGTGTAAACTGACTACCTTTGCCTTCACGAGACAAAAAGCTGACATCTCCACCATGTAGGCGAGCTAATGCCCTAGTTAATACTAGCCCCAAACCGGTGCCTTCAAATTGGCGAGTGAGGGGATTTTCGAGTTGTTGGAATTTTTGAAATATTAAATGTTGTTGATGTTCGGGAATACCAATGCCAGTATCCCAGACTGTAAAAGCAATCCACCCTTCCCAACGATTTACCCGCAGTCCAATTTCTCCAGAAATTTCCGTGAACTTAAAGGCGTTGGAAAGTAAATGTACCAGCATCTGACGCAAGCGTAATTCATCTGCTACCATCTGCTCTAAGCCAGGTTCAATGGTGAGGCTGAATTGGTGATCGTCCGGTGAACGTTTATTTTCGGATTGGTAAGATGGGCTAGTTTTGCTGGCTTGATTGTGGAGTGTGCTTACTTCTAATAAAGCGCGATCGCACACTTCCCTAATTTTAACTGGAGATGGGGCGAGTTCCATCTGTCCAGTTTCCATGCGCGTCAAATCCAAAATGTCATTAACCACACTCATCAAATGACGGCCACTTTGATGAATTAAGCCTGCATAACGCGCTTGACGCTCGTTTAGTTCTCCTAATTGTTGATCTACCAGTAACCTGGACAAGCCCAAAACTGCCGTCAGCGGTGTTTTCAGTTCATGGCTAATACAAGCTAAAAACTCATCTTTTAAGCGATTTAGTTGAATCAAATCGGCGTTTTTTGCTGCCAGTTCCTTGCAAAGTTGTTGCTGTTCGGTGACATCAGTTGCTAAGACTAACCACAGCTTTTCATTGCCGATTTCTGGGTTCTGACTGCTGAGTGTCACTTGCGAATCGGCACTCCAGACTTTTAATTCAGGACTATCTAAGAGGATTTTGGCAAATTGCCAAATTCGCTCCTGACCATTTTGTATTTCCACAACGCAAGTACAAGTACCTAGTTGAGAATCTAAATAACAATAACTAGATGCAGTATTTCCCGGTACAGGTTGCTCCTGCATCATTGGTAAAACAGATGGGGCGTAAGGAGGTAAGCCTTTTTGAGGAGTAGCGGCACTCGTCCGTGACCAGCGGTCAGGGTTGGCGCTATCACCCTCGGAATACAGTTTAGCCTGGGACGATGATATCTCGCCTTCTCTACCATTGGCATAGACTTTAACCGCTTGTTGATCGGCGTATTGTGGCTGTTGACTGTGTTCAGGGGCAAGTATGGCTTCTACCTGTTGCCTAATTCCTTCGGGATCTTTCAACACTCCCAATTGTTGCCACCACGCTGGATTTTGCGTCACCACTTCCCCAGTACTTGTTTGCAACATCAAAGGCCAAGGCAGTCTTTCCAACAACTGTACTAGAGGATTGTGTGTGATTAGCTGGTGTTCATTTTGCTTGTCAGCAGGTTTTGCCGCCGGATCACTTTTTTGCCTAGTTTCTGGGGCGTTAGTAACAAGTGCTACTTTTTCCTTAGCTAAAAATCGCAGTAAGCGTGGGCTATCCAGCAGCCCTACAAATTTTTCTTCTGCATCAATTAATGCCCAATCTAGGTCGCGGTTTTTTGGAGTTTGCTGATAACGCAAAAACAAGCTAAATTTTTCTAGATGATCACAAATGGGTATTTTATGTATTGGTTCAATTAGGGTTGACCCCAAAGTTGACAGGGGCTGATGTAAATTTAGAAATTGTTCACCACTGGCTGCTGCCAATAATTGGGGGATTAAACGCGCAGAGTACAACAATCCTATGGGGCATTGCTGTTGATTCACCACTACCAAGCGATCGCACTGCTCTTTCTCTAAAATCTCCAGCACCGCTGCCAGAGTGCTTGTTTCTGGGCAGATGGGTACGGTTGCTAGAAAGTCATAAAGCGGGTACTGTAGCATTAACATAGGGCTTAGGGGGTCATTCTTCCTGTGGTTACTTTTGGCATAAACATCTACCAAAGTGCTGATGGTCTTTATGCCTGAAGCAATATCCTCCAAGAAGAGTCACACAAGCGATTTTCGTGACAATTTAAAGGATATTGAAACAATCAACTCGGCTTTGACGGACAATTTGGTTGCCTCCAACAATTCCCAAGGCGCTGCTTTTCGAGTCCCACTCTTTTGGACTAGCGACCATCCTCACCAGTAAGATACTGGTGTTGAAACTTTTCATTGATAGTTACAGCTAGAACAATTATCGCTCCAAAGATTCGTTTTAGAACCTTGAGGAATTATAATGATTTAGAATGAAACGATGCTTTAACATTGTTTATGTATCTTATCAAGGAGTGAAATAAAAAGATCTATCTAAATATAGATATACATACTACACATCATAATTCAGCTATTATCTACCTGATGTTGAACGCTTCATCAACTACCTAGTTATACCACCCAGTTGTGGCAACTCCCTTTTTGAGTGGTGACTTCTCAATATTTGTTGACAAAAAGTGTTTTTTCGTCAATCCTTACTTAAAAGATTTTACAAAACTTAATCAACCCAGACATTTTTGTTTGGGCAATGATCATAAATATAGAGGACGCTTAATTTTTGTGAAAGTAACCTGCGCTCTGCGCTTAAAAAAATTAGTACCCTTCTTTCCTGTTAAAAGTCAAGAGATTCCATGAGTAATTATGCCCATGCAAGCTATCAATAATCCCACCGAATTCCTAAAGATAAGCAATAAATGTTATTACCGATATTGATTTGGCAACCAAACTTTAAAAAATATTTATATGCACCCGCTGATCTGAATAACCTTCAAGGTTTAATCGGGCAGATATGGAACCTTATCGATCACATTATTGCCCAAATGTGGTGTTTTTATTTTCCGGCTACTATCCCTATCAATATCTACTCTTTAGACAAAAGTACCCAAAAAAACCCTAATCAACAGTTGAATGATGATCAAAAAAATAACTATGTCTTAGCCTGTAACAAGCCTAAAAACCAGCAGTGCTTTCAACACATGAGTCAAGCTGATAAGCATGAATTGTTAGAGCAACTTAAATCAGATTACCGCCAAATTCTTATACGTTACTATATTACAGACAAAACTCTGCAATCTAGCATTGATAAATTTATCAATGCCTTATTTTATGCTAATATTCCTGTGCAAAAAATTATAGAAATGCACATGGAACTTATTGACGAGTTTTCCAAACAGCTAAAATTAGAAGGAAGGAGCGACGAAACATTACTCGATTACAGACTGACATTAATAGATATTTTGGCAAATTTGTGTGAAGTCTATAGATGTGCGGTTTCTAAAATCAAATGAAGAATGAAGAAAGTTAAATTCTCATGGCATCTTCTGTAACTTTAGATAAATGCATCAGCATATTTTGTATTTCTATACTCAAAACTACTCTGTACCTTATTTATGAATAAATCCAAAAAGACCTATGTTCTCAAGTTGTATGTAGCAGGCAACACTCCCAACTCCGTCAGAGCATTAAACACACTCAAAAACATATTAGAACAAGAGTTCAAAGGTGTTTATGCTTTAAAAGTAATCGATGTCCTCAAAAACCCACAACTAGCAGAAGAAGATAAAATATTAGCCACACCGACATTATCAAAGATTTTGCCGCCCCCAGTCCGCAAAATCATCGGTGATCTTTCAGATAGAGAAAGAGTTTTGATAGGATTAGATTTACTTTATGAAGAATTGAGTGAAGAAGACTGGGCAGAATAAAACAGTTTTTCATCAAAAACCAAGTCCAACTTTTAGTAATTTAAAAATTAGGGTTAAATACCCAAATGTGATAAAAAATGAGTTACAAAGAGCAAAAAGAGCCAAAAAATCCACTAATTGGGGGTGTAGAGAAAATTCGTACAATGATCGAGGGCTTTGACGATATTAGTCATGGCGGTTTACCAGTGGGTAGAACAACCTTAGTCAGCGGAACTTCTGGTACAGGTAAAACTTTATTATCTCTACAATTTCTGTATAATGGCATCACCTACTTTGATGAACCAGGAGTATTTGTTACCTTCGAGGAATCACCCAGCGATATTATTAAAAATGCTCATATTTTTGGCTGGAATTTGCAACGCTTAATTGAAGAAGGGAAACTGTTTATTCTCGACGCATCACCTGATCCTGAAGGTCAAGATATCGTCGGTAACTTTGACCTTTCAGCCCTAATCGAGCGCTTACAATATGCGATTCGCAAATACAAAGCTCATCGAGTTTCCATAGACTCAATCACAGCAGTATTTCAACAATATGAAGCCGTAGGAGTAGTAAGACGAGAAATATTTCGGCTAGTAGCAAGACTCAAACAACTGAACGTTACCACTATCATTACCACAGAGCGTGGTGAAGAATATGGGCCTGTGGCTTCCTTTGGGGTAGAAGAATTTGTCTCTGACAATGTCGTAATTGTTCGCAACGTTTTAGAAGGAGAACGCCGCCGACGCACAATTGAAATTCTCAAATTGCGCGGTACAACCCACATGAAAGGCGAATATCCATTCACAATTACAAATGCAGGAGTCAATATTTTCCCATTAGGAGCAATGCGTTTAACACAAAGGTCTTCAAATGTTCGCGTATCTTCTGGAGTCAAAACCCTGGATGAAATGTGTGGTGGTGGTTTCTTTAAAGACTCGATTATTTTAGCCACAGGAGCAACAGGTACTGGTAAAACTCTGTTAGTCAGCAAGTTTATTCAAGATGGCTGTGTGAGCGGTGAGCGGGCGATATTATTTGCTTATGAAGAATCCCGCGCTCAATTGTCTCGCAATGCTTATTCTTGGGGAATTGACTTTGAGGAATTAGAACACCAAGGTTTATTAAAAATAATTTGTACATATCCTGAATCAACCGGTTTAGAAGATCACTTGCAAATTATTAAATCAGAAATTGCCGATTTTAAGCCAGCCAGAATTGCCATTGACTCGCTCTCAGCACTAGCTAGAGGCGTAAGTAATAATGCTTTTCGACAATTTGTGATCGGTGTTACAGGTTATGCTAAACAAGAAGAAATTACTGGTTTCTTTACTAACACCAGTGATCAATTTATGGGATCACATTCCATTACTGACTCTCACATTTCCACGATTACTGATACAATTTTAATGTTGCAGTATGTAGAAATTCATGGTGAAATGTCGCGGGCAATCAACGTCTTTAAAATGCGGGGTTCGTGGCACGATAAAGGGATTCGGGAGTACAATATTACGGCTGATGGTCCTAATATTAAAGATTCCTTCCGTAATTACGAACGAATTGTCAGTGGCGCTCCTACCCGCGTTAGCATAGATGAAAAGGCGGAACTTTCTCGCATTGTCAAACGTTTTGAAGAGAAGCAGGGTTCTGATTCTTAAATTCGGTGGGAAAGCCTGCACTGTAACGCCTAAGCGGTTAGCTTCGGGTAGTTCACTATCGTGCTATATTCTGTGTGAAGACAAGTTTTCTGCCGCTAGAATAGATTTTCGTGTGAGGGGATGCGGTGAAAGGACAGCAATTATTTCATAGTTTTTTACCTGGTGTAACAGCAGCGGTATTAACAACTCAGTCAGCTTGGGCGGGTACGGTCAAAGTAGGTGAAGTCAAAACGGCTTCTTCCCCTATAGTATTGACTGCAACAGATGCAAAAGCCTCGGTTGTGGACAACATGAATCAGCAACTACCCAATAGGGCGGTTGATAGTTCTCCAGTCTTAGTACCTACCCTTGATTTCAATAACCTCAATGTGAAGCCTAAAGGTAATCATATTGTTCCAGAAATCGCTGAGGTTAATCATAAAAGTTTGCCAGGAGATCAAATACCGAAAACAATTTTACCAATTTCAGTGACTGGGACAAAGTTAACACAGTTATTTGAGAGCAAAAAATGTTTACGAACAAAGCAGAACAGCCAAGCTGCTTTGCTCTCAGGCTCAACAAACTGTTTACAAAAAAATGCCTCTAGTAATCGGTTAGCCCAGGCTACTACCACTACTGAATCAGAAACGCCTAATAATTCAGAGCAGCCTGTTCAAAACTCAGACACTGTAACGCCTGCACCTACAGGTTCTACAGAGACTTCTGAATACCTGAATCCCAGTCCCAATCCTCTACTATTTCCCACGAAACCAGAGGAAGTGACAGTTCAGGGCAATCAGCCAATTACTTTGGCACAGGCTCTAGAACTGGCAAAGCGCAATAATAATGAACTACAGGTGTCAATATTGCAGTTAGAACGCAGTAGAGGCTCTGTCAAGGAACAACAAGCTTCTTTGTTGCCAACTGTGGGGCTGACTGGTCGTATTACTAACAGCCGTAGTAGTAGCAGTACATTGCAAGCTAAACGAACACAGAGGTTAAATCCCAATGCACCGGACGCTGAATCTGATACCAGCTTTACTAGTGAAGCACAACTGAGATATGACCTTTATACCTCTGGGAGACGGAACGCGGCTATTAGAGAAGCTGAGGAAAATATCCGCATTCAGGAGTTGGATGTAGAGCGGCAATCAGAGGATATTCGCTTGAATGTTGCCATAGAATACTATGAATTGCAACGAGCAGATGAAAATGTCCGGATTTCTCAGTCAGCGGTGCAGAATTCTGAGGCGAGTTTGCGAGATGCACAGGCTCTAGAACGGGCAGGTGTGGGTACAAGGTTCGATGTGTTGCGATCGCAGGTGAACTTAGCAAATGCCCAACAAGACCTCACTAATGCTCGCTCTCAACAAGAAATTGCACGTCGTCGTTTAGCAACTCGCTTAAATATTCCCCAGTCGGCAAATATTACTGCGGCAGATCCTGTACAGTTAGCTGGTCTTTGGCAGGAAACTCTCGAACAGAGTATTGTCTTAGCTTATCAAAACCGTCCTGAACTGCAACAGCAGTTGGCACAGCGGAATGTGAGCGAGCAGCAAAGAAGACAGGCTTTAGCTTCGTTGGGACCACAAATTAGTTTAGTTGCCAGCTATGATTTGTTAGATGTGTTTAATGATAATACCAACGTTAGCGATGGTTATTCAGTCGGCGTGCAAGCAACCCTAAATTTATACGATGGGGGCGCAGCAAAAGCCAGAGCATCTCAGGCAAAATCTAATATAGCGATCGCTGAAACTAATTTTTCTGAACAACGTAACCAAATCCGCTTTCAAGTAGAACAAGCCTATTCTACCCAGCGTTCTAATTTAGAAAATGTCCAAACTGCTAACGCGGCTCTAGAACAAGCTAAAGAGTCTTTACGGTTAGCTCGTTTGCGATTCCAAGCAGGTGTAGGTACTCAAACTGATGTCATTAACTCAGAAAATGACCTCACAAGATCCGAAGGTAATCGCATTCGCGCCATTTTGGATTACAACCGAGCTTTGACTGAATTACAACGCTACGTCACTTCCAGAGCTTTTAATAAGTAAATAAATACAAACTTTTTTTAAAAGCCCCAAAAGCCTCATTTAGCAGTGTAATTACTAGCAAATGAGGCTTTTTTGTCAAAAAGGCTATATTGGGTAAAGTCAGGGAAGACGCGGGGATTCAGTGACGGGAAGATGGGGAGATGGGGAGATTTATTTGTAGCTTTAATTTAAGTGAATTGATATATAGCCGTGGACAGGGTGGTTAGGACATCAATTGATAATGAAACTCCTACTACAAGATGGTTTTACTCCTGACTCCTGTACGGGCGTATTGCAATACGCCCCTACTGACTCCTGCTATAACAACTGAAAACTGATCAAAGATAAAAGAACTCATGACTAAAGTGACATCACAAGAAATTGCCCAGTTCCGCTCTCAATTGGCAGATGATTCTCAAGCAATGGAAGCGCTAGACTTAATAGAGGATTGTGACGGAGACTTAGAAGATGCAGCCATGTCTCTAGCAATTCGGGCTGGACAACAACCAGAAAGAACGAATGCTGAGTGGTTAGACGCATTGGCCAGAAAATGGCGGGCGGTGATTTGTGAACAAGAATATCGAGAAGACTTGGTGAACGGCTCAATTCCAGCCATGATGACACATCTAACCACAATACCCGCTTTTCCGAAAATTTTAGCAACCCCAGTTTTGATATATATTCTCAAACAAGGTGTCAATACTTTTTGCGAGCCATTGGATTCGTTAAAGTAATACAGCTGCCCAGCTGGTTTCCTCCTGAGATCTGGAACCAGTGCTGATACGCTGTTAATTAAGCAAAACCTCTGTCAGATTACTATTTTAATTAAAATCAATGAATTACCTTGTGGCCGTATTATCAGACCGTATTCAAGCCGAAGCCGCTTATTTAGACTTAGAAAAAGTAGGCATAAAAAGCAGTATCCTAGGTAGAGGGTACAAAACCGCTGATGAGTTTGGCTTAATTGACCCGAAAGAGCAAGCTATAAAGCAAGCGCAACTTATGTCATTCTGGCTGGTTCCCTTTGGCTTTTTTGCAGGTTTTACTTTCAGTTTCATCACTGGGTTGAATACCTTTGCTTGGGCGGGGGAAATTGGCAATCATGTTGTTGGTGGGCTACTGGGTGCCGGTAGTGGTGCAATGGGTAGCGTAGTTGTTGGTGGTGGAGTTGGTTTAGTTTCAGGTGGTGGAGATGCTTTACCCTATCGCAACCGCTTGGATGCTGGTAAGTACATAATTGTAGTTGAGGGTTCAGAAACTCTTACTCGCCAAGCTACCCGCATATTACGTCAGTTTGATCCAGAAAATATCCAGGGTTATGCTGAAACTAATTAATTGGTCATTAGTCATTGGTCATTTGTCATTGGTCATTTGTGAATTCGCCCTTCTGCTTTCTTTCCAGTCCCCAATCTCCAGTCCCCAGTCCCCATGTTACCCAGAGAAGAACTTTTAAAAGGTGTTGAAAACCGCGAGAGTATTGCCCGTGTAATTGACCAGGCAGAACAAGCTATAAAGACCTGGGAAGTGGTTTTTACTGATTTTTTATCTCCGCCAGAGTTGGCAGAAATTCAACGGGTGTTTAGTCGATTAACAGACGTGCATTTAGTGGCGTGGGGTGGTTATCCTCAAGCTGAACGCCAAAGAATTGCGATCGCACGTTCTGAATTACCATTAGATTCATCTCAAGTCGCTATCAGTGCTTTAGAAATTGCGGGTAATTTCTTGTTTGATACCGCAACTCACCGCGACTATTTAGGCGCAATGTTGGGGACGGGAATTGTTCGGGAAAAGACAGGAGATGTGATTGTTTTGGGAGAGAGAGGGGCGCAGGTAATTGTCGTCCCGGAATTGGCGGAATTTCTGGAAATGAGTCTCCAACAAGTGCGTTCAGTTCCTGTGAAAACCCAGCGGATTGATATTAATGAGTTAAAAGTCCGAGAACCGAAGAAAAAAGAATTGACGACGGTGGAAGCTTCTTTGCGTTTAGATGCGATCGCATCTGCCGGTTTTGGAATGTCTCGCAGCAAAATGGTGGATTTAATTGACTCTAATGATGTTCGTGTCAATTGGAAAGAAATCACCCAAGCCAGTTCTCAAGTCAAATCAGGCGATTTAATCGCAATTCGCGGTAAAGGACGTTTAGAAGTTGGCGAAATCGCTGTTACTAAAAAAGACCGTTACCGCGTGCAATTGACTCGATTTATGTAGGTGAGAGGGAACAGGTGACAGGTGACAGGTGACAGGTGACAGGTGACAGGTGACAGGTGACAGGTGACAGGTGACAGGTGACAGGTGACAGGTGACAGGTGACAGGTGACAGGTGACAGGTGACAGGGAACAGGGAACAGGGAACAAGTAAGTTCTCTAATTACGAATTACGAATTACGAATTACGAATTACGAATTACTTTAAACTGTTTTGCCACCAAATTCACTAAAGATTCTCTTGGTAAAAATCTGTGCATATTCACAATGACTCGATTTCCTAAACCACCACTAACTACTGTCGAGTCACCTTTTTCTAAAGCTTGCAAAGCATCATCCACAACTTCTTTAGGAGAGGCTATTTTATTTGTTGAACCTGCCAAAGCTGTGGGAAACTTAGCTTCTGTGAAAAAGTCTGTTTCTGTTGGCCCTGGACAAACTACCAAAACCCGGACACCATAATCACGATTTTCTGCCCATAATGCTTCACTAAAACTGAGAACGAAAGCTTTAGTTGCTGCATAAACAGAAAGATAAGGCATTGGTTGAAATCCCGCAATTGAAGAAACATTAATAATGCTTCCTGAACGGCGTTCTCGCATTAAAGGTAGAAATTTATGAGTTAAATCTACCAATGCCATAATATTTAATTGAATCATATTTAATTGTCGTTGCCCGTCTCTTTCCGCAAAGTCGCCATAATCGCCAAACCCAGCATTATTGATTAACAAATCAATTGTTAATCCTTTAGCTTTGAGCAAATCAAATACATCATTAGTGGCATTAGGTTCAGTTAAGTCTTTGGCTATAATCTCGACTTGAACGTTGTGTTTTTGTTGTAATTGTGTGGCTATTTCTTCCAACTTCTCTACTGAACGTGCAATCAGAACAAGATTTGTTTGACGTGCAGCAAGTTCTTCTGCAAAAGCTTTACCAATTCCCCCAGAAGCCCCGGTAACTAAAGCTGTTGACATTTTAAGTATTATCTGATTTATTTAATCACCTTATTTATGGTAGCAACTCTTTTCCGAATCTGTGGTGGTTAAAAAAAGTTGATTTGTGAATATAGCAATCCTACTAAATGATTTGTGCAAAAATGTGTTCCCTGTTGTCGGATGATTTCTATATGTATAATTTTCCGCGAAAAGAGGGAATACTAGTTTAAGTAGCGATTAGGTATGACTATGTTCGGGAAAATCAAATTTGCAGCTATGCTCATGGCAGGTACAGCGGGGGTGGTGTGGGTTGTAAACTTACCTTATCCCATGATTCGCAAACCTGTAGCGCAGGTAGCACCAATTCTGTTGTTACCTAGCTTTATGAGTATGGATCATCATTACCGAGGTGCAATTGATTCCCTAGAACAAGCAGATCAGTTAGTAAGTCGAGCTACTAGTACTGCGGATATTGAACTAGGTGGAGAAAAAGTCAAAGCTGCAAAAAAACACTTGAAAAATTTACCAGTTTGGTTTTTGGGTTACTATCCTCAGCGTTATTGTAGTCTGTTTAGTTGTTCCTGGCAGTTTACTTTGGATGAATTTGAACAAGCACGAAAACGGGTAGCACGACTAGATGCGGTAGTTTTCCAAGACAAAAACGCTTTGATTCCCTTGAATGAAGCCAAAAAGGATCTATTGGCAGCAAAGCTGCAATATGAACAAGCTACAAATACAAAAGATAGAGAAAGTGCGATCGCATCCTGGCAAATAGCGATCGATCAATTAGAGGAAATTTCCCAACAAACATTAGCAGGTAAAACTGCCCAAACTCAACTTACAGCTTACAAACGGGATTTTGATAATGCGCGGATTGGTAATTTTATCGCTGCTGCACAAGAATTTGATTTAGAAGCTCAGAAAGTTCAACCTACAAAATCTCAAGCTGCATCGGAATTATGGCTACAAGCAATTAACCGACTTGAACAAGTTCCCAATGACAATCCCCGCTATTTAGATGCACAAAAATTAATTGCTGCATACCAAGTCAAACAAAAAACGGTGGTTGATACCCGCAGTGGTACATATGTTGAAGGGGCAAAACAGTTTGCCTTAGCAGCTGCTAAAGCTTCTCAAAATCCACCTCATACGGCTCTTGAGTGGGAACAAATTGGGAATTTATGGGAAAAAGCGATTCGGCAATTAGAAAATATTCAAGTTCAAGAACCGAGTTATGTGGAAGCGCAAAAATTACTAGCACAGTATCAAACTAACTTGGGAATTATTAATAATCGTCGTCAAATTGAAAGTGATTCACAGCAAATTCTCAATCAAGCTAACAAAGAAATCCAAAGATTGATTGCCAGCACACCTGCTGATAATAATGAGATTAAAGCTGAAATTCACGGAATTATCACTCAGTTGAACAGTGTAAAATCAGGAACCACTGCATATCCTGAAGCACGGCGATTATTGACATTGGCGAATAATAAGCTCAAGCAGCTACAGGCACAATAAGTAATTAGCTGCCAATTATGCTTGACAATTGCTAAAAGGATATGCTAATTTAGATGTTCATGTGGTTAAGGACGTATAGCTCAGTTGGTTAGAGCGCTACGTTGACATCGTAGAGGTCACTGGTTCGAATCCAGTTACGTCCATTGAAACTGTAAAGCCAGGGAATAAATTCCCTGTCTAATAGCTAAAGTCGGTTTAAACCGACTAATTTTGATATGTTTAATCGGGTTTAATGTATTTTGGTTATTAGTCGGTAAATTTATTTTCTGATTTTGTTGGAGGTTGGGGTGGTTTATCTAAATCTGTTTCTTGTTCTAATAATGCAATTGTCGTTCCATTGAAATGATGTATTTTTTGATTATGCACATAATCAATAGCTTCTTGTAATTGTTTACCTCCTACAGAAAAAACACCATATCCTTCCTGCTAGGCAAATTGTTGTTTTACATTACCTAAAGAATGATTATAATGATAGGCACTACTACCTTTTAAAGTTTTCACAAATTCAGCAATAGACAATGTAGGAGGAATAGAAACCACCAAATGAATATGGTCTTCAATTCCACCAATAGCATGAATTATACACCCTAAATAATCCGCCTTGCCAATTAAATAACCATAAAATTTTTCCTCTATATCATTGGTGATTAAAGGCTCGCGTTTTTTCGTAGCCCAAACAATATGATAATACAACCGCCATAAAGCCATAATGGATTTAAAAACAATAACAATAAATGTCTAATTGTCCAGGGAATAAATTAAGAGTCTCAAAGTTAAAGTCCGTTGAAACGGACTCACATGATATTACCAAAAAATTGAATTAATTAAATTAAAAACCGAAATTTCCATTATTACCCAAAAATCCAAAAAAAGAATAACATAAAAACCCCATTTAGTCGGTTTTAACCGACTTTAGCTATAAGACAGGGAATTTATTCCCTGGCTAAATAAATGGCTATATAAAAATTCAATTATATCCATTAGTTTGGATATGCCACTTAATCACCTGTAAAATACAAACTAAGCCGCTAACAATTCCGTAAACGCCAACAAATCATCCACCTCATCCTTGGGGTGGCTGAATAAAACTTAATTTACCTTACCGAAAGTTTAGTCACCGTACATCCTTAAAAGCCAATTTACAGCACTTTCCACATCCGGGACTTGTTCCCCTGCTGGTACTGCTGGGCGGTTTACCATTACAACTTTTATACCCATTTCCCGCGCAGCAATAATTTTGGCATAAGTGGCATTACCACCACTATTTTTGCTAACAATAGTATCAATTTCATAATTACTTAAAATTTCTTTTTCCTTTGCTAAAGTAAAAGGACCCGTAGCGCACAACACAATCCCTGGAGGTAATAGAACATCAGGGTTAGGTGGATCGATCATTCGCATCAAAAACCACATTTCCTGCAAATGAGAAAAAGCAGAAATTTCCTGTCTCCCAATGGTCAAAAATACCCTTTGTGCTTGATTTTTTAACGCTGCGGCCGCATCGATAATATTTTCTACTTCTATCCAGATATCTTCCTCCTCTTTTTCCCAAGGAGGACGAATCATCATTAAACGGGGAATACCTGCTATCGTTGCTGCATTTGCTGCATTCCAGGAAATCTGATTTGCAAAAGGGTGAGTAGCATCAATTAACACATCAATTTGCATTTGATGTAGATAACTAGCCAATCCTTCCACACCACCAAAACCGCCAATACGGAAATTACCAACAGGGGTAGAAGGTTCACGGGTACGACCGGCTAAAGATGCGATCGCTTCCACACCACTAATATTTGCCACTTTAGCAGCTAATTCAGCAGCGTCACCAGTTCCACCCAGAATCAAAACACGCAACATAGCAATTCTCGATCATCTTCGTTTGAAGACTTATCATATCTGTTAGGGCTGGTAATAGGTAATTGCTAATGGGTAATTAGATATACTGCAAACGGTTCATAGTTTAACCAAATATGGAACCCCTCTCCAAACCTCTCCCCGCACCCCTCCCTAACCCTCCCCTACAAGGGAGGGAAGAGGAGAAACTTTTAATACGGGAGAGGCTTTGAACTTGTTCTTTGTATTATAAAAAAGTCCAATTTTTACCCGTTTTTAGTATAAAACAGTAGCCCCCTCTTCCGTTTACGGAGAGGGGGTTGGGGGAGAGGTTCTTCTACCCACTGGAAAATTCCCATATTCTTTAAGCAATTCCTGGAATTCTGGCTAAGATGCCTTTTTTTAAAGGTTCTGGGCGTTCTGACCAAGGTAGGACACCATCAGGCTGAGAGTAGTATTTACTGGCACATTCCAGAACAGCTTCAGCACAACCTTCAACCGGCAAATCACCGAATAGATAAGTTAATTTACCTTGACCGGCAAAAGCGACCACACAGGAACGGTTACAAGCACTCATACATTCAACTTCTTTAATGGGGAAATCATCGCGTAAATCCCAATTTTGGGCGAGTTGTTGAATTTCTTGTAATAGTTTTTGACCACCAGTTTCACCGACACGCTTACCATCTTGCCAAACACTGGCGCAGGTTTTACACACAAATAAACTATGAGAAGCAACACCGATGTCACTGGTAGGGGAAATTGGAGAAATGTTAGCAGCAGCAGTCATCAGTATCTTTCCAGATTTACAGAATTTATTCCTTCAACAAAAATCCCACGCCTCAAAGGCTTGGGAATAGCAAAGATATAAGTAATTTTACACATTAAAATCTTAAACCCACTCCACCTTGCAAAGATAAAGCCGTACCTCCACTATTGCGGTAAGCATCAAAAGCGATAATAGCATTACCAAAAATCACAGTATTGCTATTAGGTACAACATAATCAATTCCCGGTTGCAAAGCAAAACTAATTTTATTACCCACAGGGGAAGCTGTATTCCCACTAGTTAAGACCATCCCAGCACCCAAATAAACATCAGTTTGCCAATTGATGGGAAGATCATAAGAAACTGTAGGCACAACTGCTGTACCTTGACCAATTAAAGCTTGAGCGCGGAAAGAAACTGGTGTTTCTAGTAACTTGTAACGGGCAGCTAACACTCCACCAAGTTGAGTACCATCACTCAGCCCCAATGTTGGTCCTATACCAACGTAGCTACCATAAGCTACTTGAGCTTGTGCTGTTTGAGTATTGATAGTCAGACTCAAAACCGCACCAACCCCTAAAACTGAAATTAAATATTTAATATCCTTCATGAGCGAACTCCTGACACCATTTATATAAATATGTTACCTATATTACTCTTAACGGTGATTGGTGATTGGTGATTGGGAATAGATAGAAGTTATTCTTCTCCACTCCCCTACTTCCCTTACTTCCCTTACTCTCTTCCCTGTCACCTGTCACCTGTCACCTGTCACCTAATACTATGGACAACGGGGATGAATGCCACCTTTAGTACAAATGAAAGCCAGTTGGTTGGGATCTAGATTTTTGGCTTCAGTAAAATCAACACCCTGGACTATAGCTGCTTGTGAACCGAGATCAGAAGTTTGGACAAATTGATCTGCGGGGTCTTGTTTGGGTGGGAAGAGTATAGTACCTTGAAAATCGGCTCCGTTCAAATTTGCTCCCCGTAAATCTGCACGACTTAAATCAGCATTTCGCAGGTTGGCGTTTTCCATGTGGGCAGAGCGCAAAACAGCACCAGAGAGACGAGCCGTACTGAAATTAGCATTGCTAAGATTAGCATTATCCAAATAAGCTTCAGATAAGTCCGAGCCTTGCCAATTGGTGTTAGTTAAATTGGCATAGGATAACTGTGTGCCAATAGCAGAAACACGCCCTAAATGAGCAGCGTATAAATTAGCTTCCATGAATTTAGCATCACTGATATCTGCCCCTGTGAGGCTGGCATTTTCCAAGACTGCTTTCTGTAAATCGCTACCTATTAGCTGGGCGCTGCTGAGGTTTGCATCCACGAGACGGGCATAGGATAAGTTAGCTTTGTTAAGGGTAGCGCGGCTTAAGTCGCTGCGGGTCATCAATACTCGACTAAGATTAGCCTGGGAGAGGTTGGCTTGCTTCAACTGAGTTTTACTCAAATCAGCGATGACATCATCATAAGTATCCCAACGTCCATCTTCACCTACACTGCGAAAGCGACTACCGGTCAAACTAGCTCGATTCAGATTGGCAGCTTTCAAAATAACTCCAGATAAATCAGTGTTGTTTAGTACCAAGTTGAATACAGCACTTGCCTCGAAGCTTTTCATCCCCAGTTGGGTGCTGCTCAAATCGATGTCATTAATTTTGCCGCTATAGACAGTCAAAATCTTATTGATAGCTTGTTGGTTAAGAATTAACTGCTGTTGTCGAAGTTCTCGGTTTGGGCTGTTACCTGCTGATTCTAGTTCCCCTGAGAGAAACTGATTCATGCGTTTTAATTCTGGCAAAGCTTTGGGGCCAATATTTGCCAAAGCCTGTTGGATTGTATCCAAGGTGCTGGGGTCAGTTTCCTTAACCAGCAAATCCACAAGAAATTTGATTGCTTGTGTGTCGTTGATACCACCCAAAACCAGAATCGCCCTTTGGCGTTCCTCATTGGTGACACCAGCGTTAGGATTAAGTTGTTTTACCAGTTCGAGAAACTTTTGGCTGTTGAGTTGCTGGGTTTTTCGCAGGCTTTCTTGGTTTTGGATGTAGATTTGTGTCCCTACTAAAGTTGACAAAACAGCAATCATGCTGGCTACACCCACCAAAAACAGGGTGACATTGGGGCTGCGGGTTCTGGCTGCTGTTGAGGTAGGCTGCTGACTAGATGTATTTACCCTATCCTCATTTGCTAATGGTGACTCCTCGTTGGCAGGACTGACAGTGGGTTTAACCCGCTTGTTGCCAGTTGTGGCATCAATGGTGTACGTACCTGCTAACTGATCATGGAAGGCGCGACGGCGCTTTTGCGAAGGCCAGCCCATGCCTTCTCCTAGCACCATCAACACAGCTAAAAATGTGAACAGACCTAGGTTAGGAAAGGCAAAGCTGTAGCGCCAGAGTAGATAGGCGATGGAAACTGGCACAGACCAGCGTCCCAGTCCTTCCCGCACGACGACAGCGCCCAAACCGGGGGCGTTACCTTCCTCATTAACTACCTGCACACCAAACCTGCGTTTGGGGATGGTACTGCCGGTTTTACCCAGTAAATACAATTGCCACCAGGAAAGAGTGATTGGTGCTAATAGGGCGACTGTCCATAAGAAATTAGTCGGCCAGGCCACATTTCTAATACCGTAACTTACGGGTAGAGCTAAAGGGCGAGCGATCGCTCTTTCTGTGACTACTAACACTGGATTCAGCGGCACTCGGTTGAGATCGCTGCGAGAATTGGCATAAACACCCATGCCAAAGGGAACCAAGCCACTGGTAACTACTAGTGTCATTTCCACTGCCCAAGCTGCAAACCGCCTTGTTACTAGGGGCAGGGAATTAGCTTTTTCTGGTTCTTTGGACTGGCTAGATTGATTAATATTTGTCCTGACAGTTGGGGTCGTCATTGCATAATTCCCTTTGACTTTAATGTTTACGCCACTCTCGGCGCGGTTAAAATAGGCTATTGCTTATTTTGAAAGCTATTAGACACAAAAAATTTGTATCCAAGATACACTAACACTGCCAACAGTGCCAGACTAATTACAGATGCCACAAGTTTAAACACTGTTTGTAGCACCAAAAAGCCCAAAAAGATCGTCAAACCAGCAACAGCAACTTTTTTTATCCCCGCTAAACTTTGGAACCATAAACGCGATCGCTCTAGATATAAGTTCAATTTGGCAAACCTAGACGGGGATGTCTGTTGTTGTGTTTCTGGTTGGACAGGGGTTGGGGAAAATGAATTCATTTCCTCTTCTAGCTTTTGGAGACGACGTTGCCAGTCTTCTTCAGATTTCGGGTTCATAAATCTTATTTACTTCAGCTAGGACACTTATTTTACAACCAATCCACCAAATCCCTTATTTGGCGGTTGTTTTAGTGATTTTAGCTAATGTTTATATGTGCAGTACCTCTGTAGTTAGGAAAAATAATGAGTTAGGAAAAATAATGTATTTCGCCGTTAATTTACTAGAGGTTGTAAAACAAGAGTTTGGGTATCAGCAAAACTTTTCTGTCTTTCTGCTCACATTTCAGGATATTTTAACTAATTCAGGAGGTTGAAGTCCCTGACGCGGAGAAGTTGGGACACGGGGACGCGGGGACGGAGAGACACGGAGACACGGAGACACGGAGACGCGGGGAAAATTAAGAATTACCTGTCACCTGTCACCTGTTCCCTGTTCCCTGTCACCTGTCACCTGTCACCTGTCACCTGTCACCTGTCATCTGTCACCTGTTCCCTGTTCCCTGATTACGAATTACGAATTACGAATTACGAATTACGAATTACTTAAAAATTTATACCTTCTCTGCCGGAACAAAACTGGCTGGCTTGCGTCTTTAAAGGCAGATAGAGATAATTTATAAATTTTTATATCAACATATCAACAGTGGGGAGCATTAATTAAGATGAAGACTTTAAGGTTATTGACCCTTGTTCCCGCAGCCTTGGCTATGAGTTTGGTTTTCAACCAAGTCAGTTTCGCCGAGACTCCCATAATTCTAATTGATAAAAATCTCCAGACAGACCCGACTATTGTCAATGGAACGTCTGGGGGAAATGTCAAGAGCAATTGCGGAGATATTACCACTGCACCCAATCAAGTTATCAAGGTTAAAGAACCACTACCTTATTTACGATTAACAGTTGAGAGCCAGGGAAAGCCCACACTGTTAATTGACGGGCCAGGGGGGCGCTTTTGCGTCATGGCAGATAATTACTCAGGAAATAAGCCTGAACAATCTGGTTTTTGGCAGGTTGGGCAATACTCGATCTACATAGGCGATTTATCCCAACAGCAGTATCCCTATACCCTATCCATTTCGCAACAAAAGAAATAGTTATTGGGCATGGGGCATGGGGCATGGGGCATTGGATAATTACGAATTACGAATTACGAATTACGAATTACGAATTATTTTAATCTTCTATTGATTGGGCTGGGACTTCAACTGCTGTGATATCAATTGTGCCGTCTGGTGTGAAGCGGCGAAATTTACTATTTTGTACTAATAGCTGTTCTCCGCAATTTGGACACTGTAACTGGCTGTTATTTAAACCTGTCGATTCAAATCCGCAGACGGGACAGTTATCAGCAACCAAGTTACGTTGTAACCACCAGCGAAACCCAACGTAAGCTATAACTGGTGTCACCAGGAACAGTCCCACAATAATGAGCAAAGAATTAACTAACCAGCCTAAGCCCAATGATGCTAACAACCAGAACACTGCTAATAGTGTCAGCCAAGGGCGGAGTTTATCAAGATTCAATTGAAAGTTATTAAGGCGCATTTCTCAAATTTTTTCGACTTTCTCTCTATCTTAGTCATTGGTCATTGGTCATTGGTCATTGGTCATTAGTCAGTAAAGAGGAGGAGAGGAGCATTTGTTGTAGACGTTGTTGAAAGGCTTGTATTCCAAAAATAGCGATCGCTTGCTCTCGTAACCATTCACCATGACAACGTTGATCCTGACCTTGAAGAATTTCTATACAAGCTGCTGCTACTGCATCTAGGTTGCGGTGTGGTACTCTCCATCCTAGTTTACCATCTTGTAAGGGATCAGCCGAGCCATCATTGTCACCAGATAAAACTGGGACACCACAAGCCATTGCTTCTAGATAAACTATGCCAAAGCCTTCTTGAGAGGGCATAACATAGGCATCCGCTAGACGGTAGTGTAACATTAATGCTTCTGTAGGCACAAAACCGGCAAAGATCACGCGATCGCTCACACCTAAATCTTGTGCTAACTGAGCTAATCGTGGTTGGTCATCACCACGACCAATTACCAAATATTTTACCTCTGGAACCACCTGGATAATTTGCGGTAATGCTCTAATTGTGACATCTACACCTTTGTAAATATCCCCAGACCATAAACGCGCTACAGTCATTAATACCTTGGCATTATTTAAGCCATACTTCTCAACTAATTCTGGTGCTTTGGAGCCAGGAGTAAATTTATCCCCATCAATAGCACAAGGTAACATTTTTACCTGATGAGGATCTATCCCATTAGCAGCACAAGCACGATCTCGACTGTAGCGGCTAATTGTCCAAATTGCCGAAGCTGAAGCCAACGCACGTCGTTCTTGATTTTTCAGCGGTTCCCAGACTTCCTTCCCATAAGTTAATACAGTATAAGGAATACCCAAGGGCTGACATAAAATTTGGATAAGTCCCGCTAACTTAATATGACCACAGAAAACCTGTTGTGGTCGGTTTTGGATGAGATATCGAAATAATGCCAAAGCCAATTTGATTCTCCCTATTTTGGGGGAATTACCTTTAAAATAATTAAATTTTAAATTTTCTGATGCAAAAGGATTAACACAATCAGGACTATCCCGCAACAAAAAAACTTCCGCTTTACAACTTTGGTTTAATCCCAAATAGGCGCGAAAAATATCCTTAACATAGGATTGAATTCCACCTTCAAGGGCAAAAATTTCTAAGAACACAAATACATGATTAGCTCTCTCGTTCAATTTTCCACTTGAAGTTACTTTATCTGCCACTTGATTAATTAGCATTGTTGGATATAAATGGCTTAACTTTGCCACTTTGTAAAAGTTCCAAATCTGTTTTTACCATCTTTTCTAAAAGTTGTTCAAAACTAACTTTTGGTTCCCAACCGAGATTTTGTTTGGCTTTACTGGGATTAGCCACGAGTTGAAAATGTTCGTCTGCTCGTAATAAATTGCTATTAGTAACTACGTAATTTTGCCAGTCTAGTCCCACACAATCAAAAGCCGTAGCGATTAATTCTCGGACACTGTGGAGTTTACCTGTGCCAATAACATATTCCTCTGGCTCATCCACCTGTAGCATTCGCCACATAGCTTCAACATGATCTCCAGCAAAACCCCAATCACGTTTGGCATCCAAGTTACCCATTTCTAAGGTTTGGGCTAAACCCAATTTAATCGATGCTGCCGCTAAAGAGACTTTGCGTGTTACAAACTGAGGAGGACGCAGTGGAGATTCATGGTTATATAAAATACCACTACAAGCAAACAAACCATAACGCTGTCGGTGATGCACCATAGTCCAGTGAGCGTGTAATTTTGCAGCCGCATAGGGATTTTTGGGACGGAAAGTAGTTTCTTCATCTTGAGGAGAAACATCAACATCCCCAAACATTTCTGAACTGCTGGCTTGATAAAACCTTGTAGATAAACCAATTTGCCGGATTGCGTTTAATAACCTGGTAGCAGTGCCGGTGATCAAATCGAGAGTTCCTAAAGGATCATGCCAGGAATCGGGAACAAAACTCGGCGCAGCCAAATTGTAAATTTCGTGGGGCTGTAGTTGTTCGACAGCAGTTAATAAACCCGCACTATCTCTTAAGTTAACGGTGTAAATTTTTACTTTATCTGCCAGATTGCCCAATTTTGACAAGTTAGGTTGTCGATGGGGAGATACCAAGCCCACGACTCGGTAATTTTGGTTAAGTAGTAAATGGCTGAGATAGTAGCCATCTTGACCTGTAATGCCTGTAATTAGGGCTGTTTTTGTCATAAGTAGTCGTAGATAAATTATCTAGTTAGGGGAGGAAATAGGGAATAGGGCTGACGCGGAGAGTTTTTTAATAAGCAATTAACCGGACTTGATATTAAATCTTTCTGGCTGTATCTCAATGAATGCGGAAATTGCCATAGTATATTTAGTATTATTTTTACAGAAAAATTGGTTTTTCCATTAGTGAGATTTCGGAAATTTCTTAAACATTTATTAAAGATTTATGAATATATTAATTTTGACTGTCTATTTTAAAGATTTGACAAAATGAATAATAATTTCAATCTTTTCGCACCTGTTCAAATGGGAGCCTATATTCTGCGGGGAAATGAAGTTGATTTAGCTACCCGTGAGGTGTTGAATCCTGTGATTATTGACAAAATACCGTTTTAACGCATAAACAAAGAAATCCCAATTTATCGTTTGATTGATTTTTTTAGCGTCATAGTGATGGACTAGAGTATTGTCAATAAGTAGGCATTAATGCGAATATTTTGGTCATTATTGAGATTCAATTGTCCTTATTGATAAGATGCGTTTCCCCTACAGGATATACTGATTATGCTTTCTTAGAATCTTAGCATCTTCACAAAGACAGCATAAAATCGATAAACTAACAATCGTTTTCGGTTTTATAATCGTCTAGAGCAGCTAAGAAAACAGGTAATTAAAGATGAGCGGAAATAGGTTGGATCAAACCTGTTTAAACACAGCCTATTGCAGGTACATTTAGCCCAAAATTTAGTAGGGGCGTATTGCAATACGCCCCTACTGTATTTTAGCAATACGCCCCTACTGTATTTTAGATATCGGCTCATCTAACCTATTTTGAAAGTCTGTTTTTACCATTAAATATCACTTCGCAGGCACACACAACTGATTATGGATTTGTCAAACTTTACTACACTTCAAAACTTAGAATCTGCTTTCGGTGGTGAATCGATGGCAAATCGCAAATACCTGTTTTTTGCTAATGTAGCGCGTCAACTGGGTTTTTCAGACTTAGCAAAACTTTTTAAGGAAACAGCAGATCAAGAAACTGAACACGCTTTTGCACATTTTGAGTTATTACATCCAGAACTAGTTGTTAAAGATGCAGCAGCTTTAACTGATGAACAAAAACGGGAAATTATCTCTCGTTGTTTGTCTTTAGCAATTGAAGGTGAAACCTATGAATACACTACAATGTATCCTGAATTTGCTGCTGCTGCTCAACAAGACAGAGATAACCCCGCAGCAGAAGAATTTCTCAAACAAGCTCAAGAATCTAGCGATCACGCTAACACATTTCGCTCCGCAGCACACCGTTTTGGGTTGCTAAAATTCATTGAAAATTACCATGCAGATCGCTACTCTGAAGCATTGGAAGTATTAAATGGAGGACAAGCTGTAACTAGAGTAGCAGGTGAAGATCCCGCAACTCAGAAATGGATTTGTAGACAATGCAGTATGATTTATGATCCTGTTGCGGGTGATCCTGATTCGGGAATTGCACCTGGTACACCTTTTGCCGCAATTCCTGATGATTGGAGTTGTCCTATTTGCGGTGCTACTAAAAAGACTTTTAAACCTCTTGAGGAAAAAGTTGCTGCTTAAGACAACACGAATAGAGTTTCTCGGTTCAATTTATGTAAATTATAGGTAATCTAGCCTTTATCCCTCTTCCCTGATAAGGTATAAAATATGGAAGGGGGATTTTTTATATTTTTAACTAACTGAATTTAATTTCTGGAGAAATAAATATGCTGCCAAAAATCAGAAAAATTTACCGACTTGAAGAATACTCTCAATCAGATATATTCTATCATTCTTTAGCTCCCATCGTGGGGATAATCTTATCTGTTTTTGGTGGCTGGATAATGCTTTGTTTTTGGTTTTTAACAGGTGCATTTATTAGTATTTTCTTTTTAGATATTGATAATTGTCATGAGGTACTAACTTGCAATTTCAATTCAGCACTTGGTAAAATCACCTTGGGACAAAAAAATATATTTTCTCAGGGAGTAATTGAACTAGCACTTAATGAAATTGAAACAGTACTAATTAACTCACGCAGTTCTTCCTTTACTACTAAAGCTAGGTTTGGTAAAAAAATCCAAATTGATAATCAGTTATATTGGATTGTTGTTGTTTTGCATTCTGGTGAACATCGTCGCTTGACTTATTATGAAACTACTATGTTTAAGAGTAAACAAAACATGATTGATTATATTTTATTTCTGAAAGAGAATATATAACATTAATTATCTAGAGGTGCATCATTATGAATTCATCAGAACAACAAGCTCAATTTGATAACCGTAAACCCGTTTATCAAGAATTTAATTTTCAGATTATTTGTGCAGTGATTCTGATTGCTGTGATTGGAGTTTCTAGCGTTACTCCTGCATTTCCTTATTTAGCTAAATCTTTAAATATCAACCCCAAAAATTTGGGATTGTTAATTACACTATTTACACTACCTGCGTTGATTTTAGGGCCTGTAATTGGAGTAGTAGCTGATAAATGGGGCAGAAAAAAAATTATTATCCCTTCTCTATTTTTATTCGGGATTGCTGGTACAGCTTGTGCTTTTGCTCGTGATTTTAATTTATTGTTATTTTTCCGTTTGTTGCAAGGAATTGGTGCTGCTTCTTTATTGTCTTTAAGTATTACTTTAATTGGTGATTTATATACAGGAGATAAACGTGCTGCGGCTATGGGTTATGCTTCTAGTTTCAGCAGTGTGGGTACGGCAAGTTATCCGTTAATTGGTGGTGCATTAGCAACGCTGGGGTGGTATTATCCTTTTATGTTATCTGCGGTAGCTATTCCTGTAGGGTTGCTGGTGTTGTTTGCTTTAAAAAATCCAGAACCAAAAGGCGATCGCAATCTTCAGGAATATTTGAGTAATGCGGGAACAATCATTAAAAATCGGCGATTATTTGGTTTATTTATTGTCAGTGCGTCTAATTTTGTGCTGCTTTATGGTGCTTATGTCACATATTTACCACAATTAATGAATGATACTTTCAAAGCACCACCTTCTACCATTGGCTTAATACTTTCAAGTGTGTCTGTAGCAATTACAGTTACATCTTCTCAATTAGGGAAATTAGCGAGAAGATATCAACCGACAACTTTAATTAAGGCATCCTATATTTTATATGCTTTATCAATGTTAATTGTTCCTTTTGTCTCAAGTATTTGGTTATTGTTAATCCCGACAACAATATTGGGTATTGCTTTAGGAATTGGTTTTCCCAGCATTCAAACTTTGTTAGCGGAGTTAGCACCCAGAGAATATTTGGCAACGGTTGTATCAGTGAATGGGACATTTTTTGGTTTAGGGCAAACTTTGGGGCCGTTGTTAATGGGTATTGCGTTTGGGTTTGGGGGAATCAATAGCGTATTTTTCACAGCGGTGGGGTTGACGATTTTGATATTTTTCGTATTTAGGTATTTGACTTGTGAGTGAGGAGGTTAGGTGAAAGTTGCTAGGGTTAAAAATTCAGCAGATGTGTATTGGTTTCTATTGATACTTGCAAATTTTCTCGTCCGCTGGTGATATTCCACACCAAAAAAGATTGCTTTATGACTACTTAAGAGAAAAAATCTCCATAAATCAGATTTTATGACATGATTTAAATAAATTGCAGTAGTTTTATATGAAGGTCTTTAGTAGGTGGAACAGCAATGCTAGTTCAGTTAACTATAGAAAACTTCCTATCTTTCAGGGAGGAGACAATATTTAGTCTAGTGGGGGTAAGCAGTGACCAGCGTCATGCAGACCATTTTGCTGTAGACGCAGCAGGTAAAGGGCGTTCACTATTGCCTATCTCTGCTATATATGGTGCAAATGCAGCAGGTAAGTCTAATCTAATCAAGGCAATTAATTTTGCAAAAGATTTGATTGTAGAAGGAACACGTAGTGGGCAAATTATTCCAATTTCTCCATTTAAACTAGGTGATAGCCATAAAAAACCTAGTAAGTTTGAATTTATCTTTACCTATCAAGACAATCTTTATTCTTATGGATTTAAACTGAATTCTACTCAGATTCTTGAAGAGTGGCTTTATGTCACTCCTGCTGGTAAGAAAAGAGAAGTAACATATTTTGAGCGTATTACCTCTGAAAACAAAGAGACAAAAATAGATTTTGGAGCATCTCTTAAAGGCAGAAGTAACAAAAATAAGCAATTTTTAGAGTTTGTTGAACAGGGAACTCGTCATAATCAGCTTTTTTTGACAGAAGCTGTGGATCGTAATGTCCAGTTAGTAAATCCAGTATTTGACTGGTTCAAAAAAGCTCTCACTATTATATCAGCAGAATCTACACATCAAGGTTTAGAGCTTAGAATGCTGAATAGTAAGGAATTCACTGATTTTTTAAGCAATTTTTTGAAATTTGCTGGTACAGGAATTGATTCGATAGGAACAACAGAGGTTGAACTGGATTTTGACCGTTATCTTCCAGACATACCAGAAAAACATAGAGAGGAAATAATTCAAAATCTTTCTGAATCCGGTGAAAATTCAGCTGTCATGATTGAAAATTCACTAGGTAAGCGTTACCTTCTTATAAAAAACGATCAAAATCAGTTAAATTTAATTCAGATCAGAACTCAACATCGTCATGAAAGTGGTCATCTTGTTGACTTTACAATTGAGGAGGAATCTGAGGGTACACAGCGCTTGATTAATCTCATTCCTGCTCTTTTTCTTTTGAAGGAAAACTCTGAAAAAGTCATTTTTCTAGATGAGTTAGATCGTCGTTTACATCCCTTGCTATCACGTCAATTTGTAGAAGGTGCATTAAAATGCAAGAGTCAAAACAATATGAGCCAACTAATTTTCACAACTCATGACACTAACTTACTTGACTTAGAACTTTTGCGTCGAGATGAAATTTGGTTTGTTGAGAAAAATAAACAAGGTGTATCACATATCTATTCGCTAGCAGAATTTAAAATTCGACCTGATTTGGAAATTGAAAAAGGTTATTTAAACGGTCGATTTGGAGCCATTCCATTTTTTGGCGATATTCGTAGTTTAGGATGGCTTGATTGTGAGGATGATGTAACTAAAAAAAATAATATTGATAATGGCAAAAATCAGTAGAACTAAATTAATTGATCGCGCTTATAATATACGAGATCCAAAACTTTTTGTAATCGCTACTGAAGGTAAAGAAACTGAAAAGCAATATTTTAGTATGTTTTATGATTCCCGCATAAAGATAGAAGTATTATCCACAGGAGAGGATAATAGATCCGCCCCTGAATACGTACTAGAGCGATTAGAAGAATTTGTAAATAAATATGATTTAGATGAAGATGATAGTCTGTGGCTGATGTTAGATGTTGACCGTTGGGGGGCAAAAAAATTAAGTGCTATTTGCCGTCAAGCTAGACAGAAAAGATATCATGTAGCAATTAGTAATCCCTGTTTTGAAAGCTGGTTATATTTACACTTTGATGATTTAAGTCTTGATGATAAACCATGCAGAATTCTTGAAGATAAGTTACGTGCAAAGCTAGGAAGTTACAATAAGAGTAATCTTGACTTAAGTTTATATAAAGAACACATTGAAGAAGCTATACAACGTGCTAGGGATTTAGATACAAACTATCGACATAATTGGCCTCATACACCAGGAACGCGAGTTTATAAACTCGTTGAGATACTTCTTGAAGCAATACAAGATTTTAGTTAATCATTAATTTAATTAGAGTTGTAAGAATTATTTTTTCAAAAATACCCCCCAAAAAAAGAGAGTGGGAGGAGGCATTATCAAGCGCCATTCTCTCCCACTCTACTATTTGCTGCTGAAGCGATTCAGGAATATACACATAACGCTAATCGTTTCTTAGGGGGGTAATCTACAGGTTAACGATAACGCCTCTACTCAGTGAGTATTCCTATTGCAGCAAACACTAATTCTATTTATTTATCGGACAACCTTAACAAGAATCATTTGCTAATTTGTTTAACCTTTTAACAACTGCCTTGCTTTCGTTTGTCTAATACAATGTAACTTGGTTCATCATCAGGTGGTTGCCAAATTGGCATTTTATTTTAGTTTTTAGATTGTTCATTTTTAACACTTTACAACATATAACTCTGTTAATACGACAGAAAATTACTAGATAAATTTCTGCCAAAATGTCCGGATTATTGAAAAAACACTGTTAGCAAATTAAAAAGGGGTCACACCCCTCATCTTTATCCAGACTTGATTTCAGTGGGTTTTAAGACACTTTATCTATTTAGCTAAAACGGATTTTAAAGCAACTTAACCATGTACAACAAAGGTTTTAGCTATGAGGGGTGAAACCCTTCATTAATTAACAACCCGTTTTCTAAAAGTCGTAATTATCGAATTTAAATGGTTAACCCAATTCTCCTGGGGGCAAAATCAGCAACGGTGGGATGAAAAAATTCATGAGTTGTGATACCTAGCCACATAGGCAACGCAAAGGTGATATAGTCGGCTCCAGTTGGTAAAGATGCAGCTTTTAGGGGGCGACAACAACTGCACTATTGATGTACAACATCTGAACAAAGTTATTTTGTCAGGAATTTCAGCGATAATTTTGGTTATACGCCTGCACGGAGAACTCATGCTGACATCTCCAGAAATTGTTACATGGCTACAAGAACGTACAACTCTAGGCATTCTCTCATCTGAAGTATTGAATGCGATGCCTGCGGCTATAGAAGAAACCGTTATTCCCGCTGGAAAAAACCTTGTTACTGAAGGAACATCCCCACAAGCCCTCTATATTCTCGTCAATGGTCAAATAGAAAGCGATGATGTCTGTGGGTTCCTTCCTGGTGCAGTCATTCACCTCCAAGAAATACTCCTAGATGAATTAACCCCATTCACAATTACCACCCTCACAGAATGTCATCTCTGGGTTATCCCCCGCGCCAAATTTCAGGATTTAGTTAGTCAATACCCAGAAATTAGCCAAGCTTTGTCTCGTCTATTAGCTCAAGAATTGGCTCAATTAGCATCTGCGTTAACCTACGAACAAGAGCGTTCTATAGCTTTGCGACCTTATTTAGTCACCAAAGCCCAACGGGGAATTGTGGGTACAAGTCGGTATGCTGTCAAGTTACGAGAGCAAATTCGCAAAGCGACTAATGACCAGAAATCTGTAGTTATTTTTGGGGAACCTGGTTTAGACAAAGATAATATCGCCGCTCTAATTCACTATAGTTCGCCTCAACGACGACAACCGATTATTAAAATTAATTGTGGACTTCTTCAACATAGCGGTGCAGATTTATTTGGTCGTGCTGGTGGTAAACCAGGACTGTTGGAATGGTTGGGAGAAGGTACTCTCATTCTCAACAACATCCAAGAATTACCCACAGAATTATTACCGAGTTTGATACAGCTACTCAAAACAGGGACATATTCACCTACCACTCGTCCTGAAGATCCACCGGCTCAATCTCGCACCAGTAAAGCCCGGATTCTCATGGTATCAGAAAAAACTTTACCAACTGTTGAGCGCTGTGTTGGACATAGTATAAAAGTTCCACCGTTACGGGTTAGAAAAGCTGATATTAAAGTGCAGGTGGAATATTACACTGGTCTTTATGTTCGTTCCAGAGGTTTAGCTAAACCACGGATGACTCCAGAAGCTTTACGCAGCCTTCAATCCTATGATTTTCCCGGAAACCTCAAAGAACTCAAAAATCTTGTGGAACGGGCAATAGTGCAAGCTGGAACAGCCAGAGAATTAACAACAGAACTGTTTTGGGCTACCCAAGGGAAGCAACAGCAATTTCGGGTAAATTTATTAAATGCCTATCCAGGGTTGCGGCGATTTCTGCGAAGTCCTTGGTGGCCGGAACGTATCAACTATGGTTTCACGGTGATAGCCTTTCCTTTGATTGTGGCTGTGTTGTTCATGGGACCGCAAACACGCGATCGCAATTTTGCTTTAAATATGTTTTGGGCTTGGTGGTGGCCTTTGTCGCTGTTGATATTTCCCTTTTTAGGGCGGGTGTGGTGTTCTGTTTGTCCATTTATGATTTATGGAGAAATCACTCAAAAGCTATCTTTGCTATTATTTCCGCGCACACTCCAACGCTGGCCGAGAGAAAAAGCTGAAAAGTGGGGCGGCTGGTTTTTATTTGGTTTATTTACCCTCATTTTCCTCTGGGAAGAACTTTGGCATTTAGAAAATACAGCTTATCTTTCGGCTTGGTTACTATTATTAATTACTGCTGGTGCAATGATTTGTTCTGCCATTTTTGAGCGGCGGTTTTGGTGTCGCTATCTCTGTCCTATTGGCGGGATGAATGGTTTATTTGCTAAACTTTCTATGACCGAACTTCGCGCTGAACAAGGTATCTGTTCTGCCAGTTGCACAACTTATCAATGTTATAAAGGCGGAGTCCAGAAAGGCGAAGGTTTAGAAACTAACGGCTGTCCTATATATTCCCACCCAGCCCAGTTAGAAGAAAACCGCGATTGTGTTCTGTGCATGACTTGTTTAAAAGCTTGTCCTCATCGTTCTGTAGCCTTCAATTTGCGTCCTCCTGGTATTGAATTGTGGACAACTCATACCCCCCGTAGCTATGAAGTGGCATTATTATTTTTACTCTTGGGTGGAGTATATTTGCATCGTTTACCAGAATTGCAAACTTTGTTAGGCTTAGAACTAGATTTAAACCTGTTTTTGCCGCATTTGGGTTTATCGCTGTTGGCGTTAATTATTCCTGTGGCTGTTCCTTTTGGGGCATATAAATTAATGCAAATTTTTTACTGGCTGGGAAAATCCAAAATTCAAACATCTTTTAAACCTAGACCTTTTATCGCACTTGTTTATGGTTATTTACCTTTGATATTGGGGGGAAATTTGGCGCATTATTTACGTTTGGGTTTAAATGAAGGAGGGCGAATTTTACCTGTGACTTTTGCGACTTTTGGTTTAAATGGTGAACAGTTGCCAATATTGGTAGCACATCCAGCAGTGATTGCATTTTTACAAGGTTCTACTCTTGTGTTTTCTGTGCTGTTAACGATGGTTTTAACACAAAGAATTGCTCGACAACCCTTACGGATGCTGCTTTGGCAACACTTGGGATCTGTTGTTTTAGGTAGCAGTATGTGGATGTTGATTGTGTTTGTCAATTAAATTTAATTACTTCAGTAGGTTGGGTTGACGCAAGGAAACCCAACATTATCAAACCTGATTATCAAAACTTTTGTTGGGTTGCGCTGTCGCTTAACCCAACCTACATTTCTACATTTTAAATTGTGTCCGGGTCAATATTTAACTCTCTCAATTTTGCCTGTTTTATCTATGTAGCCCCATTTATCACCAATTTGAATCCTTGCTAAATCTTAAAGTGCCATCTCATTTGAACTTATCGTATTTTCAGCTACAGTAATCCCTCTCCTAAGTGAGCAACAATGGAAATAAAGAACTGATATGCAGCCTTTCCTGTAAATAATGCGGCTGTTTCATGAAACCTCGAATAATTGTTTGTGGCTTAGGACGTACTGGATATAAAATCTTTCGTTTGCTGAGACAACAGGGTGCTTTAGTCGTTGGTATTCATCGCAAACCCATACCTGGCGAAGCTTCGGGAGATGTAATTATTGGCGATTTACACGCAGCTTCAACCCTGAAAGCAGCAGGAATTGAGCAAGCACATACTTTAGTAATTGCCGGTTCTGATGATGCGCTAAATTTGTCAATCATGATGCAAGCGCGGGTACTGAATTCTCATATTCGGATTATTAACCGCTTTTATAATACGAATTTAGGTGAACGTCTAGATCAAACTATAGTAGACCATTTAAGTATGAGTGTTGTCGGGTTGGCAGCACCAGTATTTACTTTTGCTGCTTTAGGAAATCAAGCAATAGGACAAATTAAATTATTTGATCAAACTTGGCCAATTCAGGAAGAATATCTTGATGAGGATCATGTTTGGATAGGTCAGAAAATAAGTGATTTATGGGAAGATAAGACGCGGATGCTAATTTATTATCTACCTGTAGTCGGGAAGATGAATTTAGTATCGGCGGTGTTGTCTGAACAAAGATTAAAAGTGGGCGATCGCTTAATTATTGGCATTCAACCTCGCGTCAATCAATCACGTAAATCATTTGCAAGAAAACTACTAAAAATATTTACAAGTATCCGCCAGTTTCAGAAACACGCCCAATCTGTAATAGTCATGGCAATGGTGCTAGTAGGCATTATTTTAATGGCTACATTTACCTATGTTTCTACTAAATTAAATATCTCTTTTGTTGATGCTTTATATTTTGCTGTGGGCATGATTACAGGTGCAGGTGGTAATGATAAAGTAGTAGAACAAGCACCCAACAGTATTAAATTATTTACAGTTTTTATGATGCTGGCAGGGGCAGCAGTTTTTGGTATTTGGTATGCTATGCTCACCGATTTTGTTTTAGGTACTCGCCTCAAACAATTTTGGGATGTTGCTAGAATTCCCCAACGTAGTCATTATATTGTTTGTGGTTTGAGTGGAATTGGTATTAGAATTATCCAGCAACTCCACGCTAGTGGACACGAAGTAGTAGTAATTGAAACAGATCCTAATAATAGATTTGTTAATACTGCTAGGGGAATGAGTATTCCTGTAATTATTGCTGATGCTAGTTTTCGGACAACTTTGCAAACTAGTAATATAGATACAGCCGCCGCAGTTCTTGCTGTTACTAATAACGATGCGACTAATTTAGAAATTGCTCTTAAAGCTAAATGTTTAAAACCCAAAATTCCTGTAATTGTTAATTACGCTGATCCTGATTTTGCGGGTATGGCACAACAGGTTTTTGACTTTGAAGCTGTATTGAGTCCGGCGGAATTAGCAGCCCCTGCTTTTGCTGCTGCTGCCCTTGGGGGTAGGATTATTGGGAATGGGATTATTGCCGATAGTTTGTGGGTAGCTTTTGCCACTTTAATTACACCTTTACATCCTTTTTGTGGTCAATGGGTGAAAGATGTAGCCAGGTCTGCTGATTTTGTACCTTTGTATATAGAGACAAATCATCAAACTTTAAACGGTTGGGATTTATTAGAAACTAACCTCAGTGCTGGAGATATTTTGTATATGACTATTCCGGCAAATCGGTTATATCAATTATGGCGCGAGGAACAGCAGCCGATAATAGGTTGATGATAAGGGCTGGCTGTCTGGACTACCCTACAAGAGTTTTAGAACTGCTTAGTTTTGGTTTTCACACTTGCAGTTTGGGCTGTTAGGTACTAGAGCTTTACATCCTAAAGTTTCTAAATGATTTAAAACTTCCATTGTATTTTTCTTTTTAGAACGCTTTGCTTCTCTATTTTTTGACATAATATTTTCACATAATTTGCAAGCAGTATTTGTGTCAATAGAAGTATTAAAATGTAGCTTTTGGGAATGTAAACAATTTCCTTCTATAACTAATTCAAAATTTATTCCAACTTCTTGTAGTTCTTCTTGGGTTATCCAGATAAAATCAAAATTTTGATCTTTTGGAGTTCTATTCGCGCTTATAGCAACTATCGTGGCATAAAAATCTTGATCTGACTTAACTAGGTAAAGACTATTAATACCATCGTCAAATATATCTATAGCAGCTTTTTGAGCGCGTTCCTGTTGACTATTACAATCTTCTGGATGCCAATGTGTGAGCTTATTTATTTTTCTAATGTATGCAGGAGTTTGTACACCAAATTCTTCAAGAGTTGGAAGCATTTTTTAAAGTTCTCAACTCCTACATATCTTCCATCGCTTCTTTGGCATATTCCTTTACATATTCATCATGCTCAGAATCTGACAAAAAATATTCTAATTGACTTTTGATAGATTGAACATCTATCTCATCTTCCATGATTAACAAAGCATCTATAATGGCAGTTTTCACTGAGCGTCTGTTGCTATCTGGAATCAATTTAACGATTGCATCAAATCTTTTTTGAGCAGGAATATTCGAGCTACAAGCAATACTTGTAATTAGAATTTCCCATTTTTCTTCTAAAACTAATAAATCCTTATTGTCAGTGCTAGGTTTTGATAGATGATTAAGAGTAGAAAGAATTACATTTCCACATTTTGCTAACAGCATAACTGTAGCATCAAAACCTTCACGAATTTTTCTGGAAGTACCCCAATCTAATACTTCCAATACTGTATTAGTAGAGGTGATGTATTTTGCAACATTTTGAGCAAGTGCTTTTCTGTTATTTGGATGCTCTTGGAAATAATCTTTGATTAGGATTGAACCAATTAATTCACCACGAGAGGCAGTAACTGGGGTTTTATTAACATAATTATTTTTACCTAAGATATTGTAACTTCCTGTTGAAAATATAACCCCCTCAATAGCTGTATTAATTGCTTTTCTACTAGACTGAAACTTGACTTTATTGACTTTTTTTATTCTGTTTACAGAAGATTTGGAAAATCGCAATTCGTCAATATTATTTTGACTTTTACTTTTCTTATAAGATTGTAAATTTTCAAGTTCAGAAAAACTAGTACACTTAGTAGTCATAACGCCCCCATAATTTTTGAGCATCTTCTTGTGTTAGTTCCAAAAAAGCTTTTACTATGTAATCATGGGCAGATGTGAACCAGTTTGTTATTGGAATATTAGCATTATCAATTGTCGCAATTAGTTGAAAACCTAAAAAATCTTCTGAAGTTACTTCTTCCTCATTATCAACATCACTTGAGATTTTAGATAACTGCTCCACTTTAACAGATAATGCTCCAGATTGATTAGGCAATAAGAAACTAATTTGGAAATCGAATGAATCTGGAATTTTTATAAAACCATTCCATTCTGTTGTTATAAAATTAAATATTTTGGCATGATCTTTAGCATTTTTCCATCCCCAATTTTTGTCAATTCCATTGACATAAGCCAATTCATATTTTTTAATTTCTATAGACTCTTCTGCAATATTTAACCACCATTCTTCTAAATGATTCCATTGGATAAGAAAATTTTGAAATATCTCCTCAAAATGAGGATTTTCATCTTGTTGATCATACCTCCAATTGAATACAAATAGATTATCTTGAAGTTGAATTATTTTCTTTCTATCATTTGATATGAACCATACTCTGCGTAGAGGAGGTGTATTATTTTCATAGTCTTCTAATTCAATGGGTATGTTATCTTGTTGCAATGGAAACTCTGATCGAATTGACTCCCAATAAAGTCCTAAATGAACAGAAGAAAAACCAGGAGCAACAAATTCTACAGAAAAAACAATTTCATCTAGAGGGGGCTGTGTAAATCTTACTGAAGCCATTAGTCTGTGTGATGATTATATTAATCATGAGACAATATACAATAATATTAGCATTCATATAGATAGCAAAGTCATACCAAATTGAGGGATTATTGGATGGGCTAAGGATAATTAGTTATACAGATATGAATCTGGATATTTGTCCATTATCCTTTGTCCTTCAATTCACCGCGCAATATCCAAACCCAAAGCCACAGCCCCCCATAACGGCGCATCATCACCCAACAACGCCCGCACAACTTCAAAATTAACTTCTGGTAATGCGGTTTCCTGCGCTACCTTGCGTACTGTTGCCCAAAAACTATCCCCGGCTTTGGTGACACCACCACCTAAAACAAAGCGTTGGGGATTCATCAAGTTGGCTACATTCCCAATACCTACACCTAAAGCCCAAGCCGCTTTGTACAAAACTTCTTGAGCCAATTCATCACCATGAGCAGCAGCTGTACTGATGACTTGTCCGGTGAGCAAGTTTAAATCATTGCTTACTAAATATCTAAGTATTTCTCCTCTTGTGCTGGGTGAGAAATCCTGGGTTTCTTTGTCCAAAAGTTCCCGCGCATTTTGTACCATGTAGGGACCAGAGGCTAAACGTTCTACACATCCCCGTTTCCCGCATAAACATACTGGCCCGGTGGGGTCCACAACCATGTGTCCAATTTCCCCAGCCATACCACCAGCACCCTGCCAAGGTTTACCGTTGAGTATCCAACCACCACCCACGCCTGTACTGATGGTGATATAAAACAAACTATCATATCCCCGACCAGCACCAAAGCGATGTTCGCCAATAGCAGCCACGTTCGCATCGTTGTCTACACTGGTAGGAGCATTGTAATCTTCTTCTAGCAACTCTTTAAGGGGAATATTTTCCCAGCCTGGGACATGATGAGAAAGTCTGACCATTCCTGTGGCTGCGTCTACTGGACCACCAAAGCTGACACCGATAGCATCGGGTTTATTTTTATCTAGCACAGAATCAATGAGCGATCGCATAATTTCTATATCACTCAAAGCATCTGCGTTTGCTGGTGAGAGACGATTTTCATAACGCAACCACTCTCTAGAACCAGCTTTCACCGTCGCTGCTGCTAGTTTAGTTCCGCCAAAATCAAGAGCTAATATTAATGTCATAATCGATTATTGGTTATTGGTTATTGGTGATAGGAAAGCAGTTTTGGCTCATTACCTTTTTCCCTATTACCAATTACTCAATTATCACGCCAATAGACAGTTGCCGTCGTGCATAATGTGACCCTTTCCCATAAATTTGGCTGCATTCTTGACAGCATATCTATTTATTACATCGAATCCCCAGTAAAAAGTCAGAGGCAACTCATAGTTAAGTCGGAGTACAATAAATAGAGCTTTTTGAAAATTTACTGCACCAGCTTGACAAAATTCATCGAGAGGGTTAATGCAGTCAAGCTACTGTTCAAGGAACTGGTTTTGTCAAGAAAAGTTCTAAACTGAATAAATAAGCAATCTAGAGCTATTTCTGTGCTACAAATGCTCATTAGTGACAAAAAAACCAAAAATACGTATGTTGCAACCACTGGGATTTGAGCAACGCTCTATTAATACCTCCCTAGGTAATATGGTATATTATACTGCTAGTGGATTACCTTGGCAGAATGAAAATGAAAAAACTGACAGGGAAACTTTGGTATTTCTACATGGCTTTGGTGGTGGATCTTCTGCTTACGAATGGTCGAAGGTGTATCCGGCTTTTGCGGCTGAATATCGGGTGATTGCACCAGATTTAATCGGTTGGGGTAGGTCTAATCATCCGCAACGCAGTTACAAAATTGAGGATTATTTAACGACGATTCGAGAGTTTATTGAACAGACTTGTACAAGTCCAGTAACAGCGATCGCATCTTCTTTGACCGCAGGGTTTATAATTCAAGTCGCAAACACTCATCCTGATCTATTTAAGTCGTTGATTTTGGTCACACCCTCTGGACTTTCGGACTTTGGTCAAGACTACTCTCGCAGCTTTTTTGCCCAATTGGTCAGCGTTCCCCTGGTTGACCGCTTGCTGTATAGTACTGGAATTGCTACGGATGCAGGTATTCGCAGCTTTTTAGAGCAAAGACAATTTGCCCAGAGTAATCGAGTTTATCAAGAGATTGTGGAAGCTTATTTACAATCTGCACTACAACCGAATGCTGAGTATGCAGCACTATCTTTTGTGCGTGGAGACTTGTGCTTTGATTTGTCTCTTTATATTCAACAGCTAACAACTCCCACCGCTATTATTTGGGGACAGAAGTCACAATTTACTGGACCAGAAATTGGTCGCCGCTTTGCGGAAATGAATCCCCAATTTATTCGTTTTTTCCAACCTTTAGAAAATGTGGGATTAACACCCCAATTAGAATTACCAGCCGTGACAATTGGATTAATTCGCCGATATTTAACTTTGCTAAATAGGTGATTGGGTGATTGGAGACTGGGGAGCAGGCTTGCCGTGAGCGTAGCCGAACGGGAGCAGGGAGCAGGGAGCAGGGACGCAGGAGAATAAATATCAATAATTTCCCAATTACCAATCACCAATTACCAAAATGTTATTTATCTTTTAAGCGGAGATCAATAACAGAAGCGTTGAAATTATAGTTAAAACCTTCTAATTCAAAAGGCATACCGATTTTCACTTTATTTTTACCTAAAACTGGACCGCTGTCGGTAAGTTCAGCTGGGCCTTCTAAAGTCAAAAGAAAATCTCTACTAAAATTATTTGATCTTGGGTCTGGTAATTCTTTCACAGAACCATCAGGTTGGGGAACAGTAATTGTTCTGGGTAGTTCTTGAATGGATTTTATCCCAATTTCACCATAGGGTTGATTGCGAATAATTACACTTGTTTTACCACCTTTGCTAAATCCTTGTTTAAATAACTGCTCAGGGTCGCGAACATTTAAACCACGAACAACTAAATCTACCTCCATAGGTACTGTTTTTTTACCAAGTTGAGCCACAGAACCGTAAGTTCCGGGAAAGATAAAGATGCCAAATATAACCAGCAAAATTACCAGCCCAGCACCTAAATCGAGTAAGTTGATTTTTCCGAATAAGCGACCTTTGGAATCTAAAATAAGCATAACAAGTTTTGTCAATGATTGTAAGAGCAAGGTTTTGGAGGAAAGTGGCAATGTTCTGTATTTGCTAATAAATTAAAGCGGCTTGGTGTTGCGGTCATGGGACAGTCTATCATGTACTGGGACAGTTCCCAGCAATGGCAGCCGCAAGCCAACTCAGTTGTAGTTGAGAATTTCTGATTTTTAATCATAGCTCAGACTTTGAGGGTTTTTCGTCTGGTAATCTTGGAGTTGATATAGTTGTTGAGATTAAGGGTATTGAGTGGAGAATGCAACTTCAGCAGCTATAAATACGTCCCCTATTTTAAGTTCTCACACAACGCTATTTTCTGAAGATTATGATTAACTGGAATGGATTTTTGAGAAATTACCGATTATGGCAGCGCCGCTGGTTGTATCCGTTGATTTCCCTAACTGTTGCTCTTAGTCTGTGCTTGAGTACACCCCTTCCCAGCAAAGCTATAGACTTATTACCGCTTCTCTTCCAAGGTGTGCAAATATTTCAGTTATCGAATATATCTGAGCGTCAGGAAGTTGAGCTTGGTAAACAGATGAATGATGAATTGCAGCAGGAAGTTCGACTTTCCCGCAATCAACAGCTTAATCGCTATATAGAGCAAGTTGGTAGACGTTTAGCGGCTAATAGCAGTCGCCCTAATATTCCTTATACTTTTCAAGTAGTTGAAGATGAAGCTGTTAACGCATTTGCCACTGTGGGTGGCTTCGTTTATGTGAATACGGGGCTATTAAAAGTGGCAGATAATGAAGCGGAGTTAGCGAGTGTACTTGGCCATGAAATGGGTCACATTGAAGGTAAGCATTTAGTCAAGCAGATGCGGCAAAGAGCGATCGCTAGTGGTGTAGCTACAGCAGCAGGTTTAAATCGAAATCAAGCAGTAGGTATTGGTGTCGATTTAGCACTCAATCGTCCACGTAGTCGTCAAGATGAATATGATGCTGATAGAAGAGGATTAAGTACCTTAACACGCGCTGGTTATGCCCCCTTAGCGATGGTTTCGTTTATGAAAAAGCTAGAGGGAAAGAGTTCCGTTCCCACGTTTTTGAGTACACACCCTGGCGCACGCGATCGCGTCAAGGTTCTCCAACGTCAAATCAATAACCAACCAAGTAAGGGAAATTATGGCTTGGATAGTACGACTTATAAAGCTAATATCCGAGCCTTTTTACCGTAGAAACACTGTTCCAGCTAGTCAAAAAATACCCCCATATTGTCATTGCTCTCAACCTGGGCTTTCATCTCAGGCTCGTTGCTTGTGACGATGACTAACTTTAACTTTCTTTGGCTCAACTATAGCTACTGCTTTTTCCAAAGGCAGAGTCCGAACGCAGTGGTTAAAGACATTGGCTTGATAAACCAATTTATTGGTAATATCCAGTCCGGTTAACCAACCACTGCGAGGATGATACGCACCGGTATCAATGTCTAGCCAGCCTTTTCCTTGCGCTAATTGACCAGGAGCCACCCCTGGTAAACTGAAGGTGATAGTATGACCGACAATAATTAATTTATCCTGAAAGTAAGGCTGTTGGAGGCTGTGAAATTCATCACGTATCCAACAAAGATCGTCTGCTGTTTGTTCTGATACAGATTTATCGGGATCTACACCTGCATGAGTTAACCAAACATCTCCCAAATCAAGATAGATAGGTAAACTTTGAAACCAATCGATATGTTCTTGGGGAATTTGGGCGGCTTGATAACTATTAATAGTTGCTTGTCCACCACTATACAGCCATGCGTGCATTGTTTGATTAGAGGTATATTTATTACCAAGCACGCTCAGTAACATCTGTTCATGATTACCTAGCAGACAAGAATAGTTATTTTGTTTGACAAAATCTACTACCTGTGAACTTTGAGGTCCGCGATCGATTAAGTCTCCCAAAAAATAGACTTGATCTGTTGATGTGGGAGCAATTCCCGCCAACAGAGTCATTAAACCTTGATAGTAACCATGTACATCGCCAATAATAATTCTTCGTGGACTAATTTCGCTCATCGGCTCTTGCCTTGAATAAATTTACTGGATAGTTTTACTACAGTCTTATTTGTCTGATTTTCCCCTGAAAGGGTCACTAAATACCTGATTAATTACACAATTTATATTGAACAAATATCGTCAGTGACTCAGGAAAATTCTATGAGCCATAATAAAATGGCTATTGTCAATCTCAGCCCAGTATAGCTTAGAATATAGACGATATTTATCTATCTCAGTGGGAGCCGTACAATGTCTGATCAGTTCTCTTCAGAAATTAGCGATCGCATCTGCAAACACATGAATGAGGATCATGCCAATGCTGTTGTAATCTACGCACAGGCTTTTGGAACTGTAAAAAATGCTACAGCAGCCCAGATGCTGGCAATTGATGCTGAGGGTATGGATTTAACCGCACAGGTGAACGGAGAAACAGTACCAGTTCGCATTCAGTTTGATCATGTTTTAACAGATGCGGAAGATGCTCATCAAACCTTGATTGCAATGGTGAAACAAGCACGGGTGAAAGCAGAGTAAGGGACTTGCAAATAAAAAAATACCCAATCGCTTTTAGGGCAGGGAGCAGGGGGCAGGGAGCAGGGGGCAGAAAGCAGGGAGATGAAAAGTAATTTTGATTCGGTAAAATTGGATAATTTATTTTTTGGAGTTCCCTAAAAACAGCCTCAAATACTCTAATTTTTTGGCTTTTTTGGATCATTAACAACTACATTGTTAAGTGATATTACAAACCTTGGCAAAATATTGAGAAATTGACCGCTAGTCAAACATAGCTTTAAGGTAGAACCTATAGGATAAAATTGAGGCAAATAAGATGAATAAAAATAATATTCAAAACTATCGGTTTGTCTGCACCTTGACTTTTGGTGATATTTACGGTCAAATCATTGTTTGGTTAATCACAATTACTATCAGTTTAGCCTCAGCGTTGGCGCTGATGGGTGCGAGAAGACCAGTGTATGCTTTAGCGACAGTCGGATTAGTAGTTTTTCTGACACTGCCTTTCTTGCTGTTTGCCTTTGTGACGACATTGTTAAATCATATTGAATTAATTGCTATAGAACCGGGAACAAAGACTGAACCTATACCCGGTAATATTTCTCAGCAACAACCTGTACAAGCAACTAGTTGATAAATTGGTAGGGGCGTATTGCAATACGCCCCTACAGATAACTTAAGATAACATCCCTGTCTAGAGGCAGGGTATTTTTTTGCAATGTGAGTTAAATTTATGTTAGAGCATGATGTAATTATTGTTGGTGGTGGTTTGGCGGGATGTCGGGCTGCGCTAGAAATTGCCCGCACTGACCCTAGTTTAAATGTGGCAGTAGTTGCCAAAACCCATCCGATTCGTTCTCATTCAGTTGCTGCTCAAGGTGGTATGGCGGCATCTTTGAAAAATGTTGACCCAGAAGATAGTTGGGAAGCACACGCTTTTGATACTGTCAAGGGTTCTGATTATTTGGCAGACCAAGACGCTGTAGCTATTCTCACCCAAGAAGCGCCCAATGTGGTGATTGATTTAGAACACATGGGAGTTTTGTTTTCGCGTCTTGCTGATGGTAAAATTGCTCAACGGGCTTTTGGTGGACATTCCCACAACCGCACTTGTTACGCTGCTGATAAAACTGGTCATGCAATTCTGCACGAGTTGGTGAATAATTTACGGCGTTATGGTGTGCAGATTTACGAAGAATGGTATGTAATGCGCCTGATTTTAGAAGATGGTCAGGCTAAAGGTTTGGTGATGTTTCACCTGTTGGATGGGCAAATTGAGGTGGTGCGGGCAAAGGCGGTGATGTTTGCGACGGGGGGATATGGTCGCGTTTATAACACTACTTCTAATGATTATGCTTCGACTGGTGACGGTTTAGCAATGACTGCGATCGCTGGTTTGCCTTTAGAAGATATGGAATTTGTACAGTTTCATCCCACCGGTTTATATCCTGTAGGAGTGCTGATTTCCGAGGCTGTGCGCGGGGAAGGGGCGTATTTGATTAATGCTGATGGCGATCGCTTTATGGCTAATTATGCCCCTAGTAGAATGGAATTGGCTCCTCGTGATATTACCTCAAGAGCGATCGCTTATGAAATTCGTGCTGGACGGGGTGTAAATTCTGATGGTAGCCCAGGTGGTAAATTTGTCTACCTTGATTTGCGTCATCTGGGTAAAGAAAAAATCATGAGTCGCGTTCCCTTCTGTTGGGAAGAAGCCCATCGTTTGGTAGGTGTAGATGCAGTCACTCAACCCATGCCAGTACGTCCCACAATCCATTATTGCATGGGTGGTATACCAGTGAACACAGATGGACAAGTCCGCAGCAGTGCAGATGACTTAGTAGAAGGCTTTTTTGCTGCTGGGGAAACCTCTTGCGTTTCCGTTCATGGTGCAAACCGTCTCGGTAGTAATTCGCTATTAGAATGTGTAGTTTATGGCAAACGCACAGGGGCAAGTATAGCCAGATATGTGCAGAACCGCAAATTACCAAATGTAAATGAGCAACATTATATTACCGAAGCAAAACAACAAATTCAATCTTTACTAGAACAACCAGGAAAATATCGTATTAACCAAATTCGTCAAGAATTTCAAGACACAATGACGCAATATTGTGGAGTTTTTAGAACAGAAGAATTAATGCAAAAAGGTTTGGAGAAACTTGAAGCATTACAACAACAATATCCACAGATTTATTTAGATGATAAAGGCACTTGTTGGAATACTGAATTAGTAGAAGCTTTAGAATTGCAGAGTTTAATGGTAGTAGGACAGACAATTTTAGCATCAGCTTTAAATCGTCAAGAAAGTCGCGGCGCACATTTTCGAGAAGATTTCCCAAATAGAGATGATAGTCAATTTCTGCAACACACAATGGCTTATTATTCACCTGCGGGAATTGATATTCAATATCGTCCGGTAATGATTAATATGTTTGAGCCAAAGGAGAGGAAGTATTAGAATTTGAATAAATGTCTGATATGGCTAGGCTATCAGACATTTATTTTCATTTACGGGTAATTTGTTGTGTTGCGCTGTTGCTTAAACCAACCTACATTTTTACATTTTAAATTGTGTCTGGATCAATATTTAATTCTCTCAATTTTGCAGCTAACCGTTCTGCTTTTCTTGCTTCTTCTTCTGCTCTTTCAGTTTGTATTTCTGCGGTTTCTTCAGGTGTGGGAACTAATTTTTCTTCTGGTGTAAAATACCGCAATAAACCCTCATGAATTCCTAAATATAACCCTAACTGCTTACTCCACAAATGTCCTTTTTCATTTGCTTCTAGAGGTTGATATTCTCCATCTACTAAATGAAAACCTGCAAATTCTAATGTATAAGGATCGAACCAAAAATAATCTGGTGTGCGGAAAGTATTTTGATAAAGTTCTTTTTTAAATTCTCTATCTGTATTAGCTGTAGTTGGTGAAAGAATTTCTAAAATGAAATTCGGATATTTACCGTCTTCTTCCCAAACTACCCAACTTTTGCGAGTTTTGCGTTCAGTTCCTAAAACTACAAAGAAATCTGGACCCCGGAAATATTCTGATTTTTTTTGGTTAGGACTATAGTAAATGCTGAGATTTCCAGCAGCGTAAAAATCATTTCTATCTTTCCACAGCCATTTGATACATTTGATTAAGAGCATAATTTGCTCTAGATGCAGTTCTGTTTCCACGGGAGGTTCGTCACTATATAAATCACCTGGAGGAAAAATTACATCTTGGGAGATGTTTTGTTGAGCTTCTAATTCTTGAGCAATGATCATAAAATTGATATAGCATCAAGTAGTTATTTGTTTATTATAGCATTTTGTCTGATAGCGTAGCCACGCTACGCTATCAGACAAAAGATATTTAATCTCTTCATCCTGTAAATCCTTAAATCCTGTAAATCCTGATTCAGACATTTTCACGGCTTAATTAAAGATTCCTCAGACTGACGATATTTAGCAATTAACTTACGTTGTTTTAGGGGTGAATAAAGCAGCATAGAAAGTGCAGGTAAACTTGTTCCAGTTAGTGCTAATAAAATAAATGGATTCAGAAAGCCTATTATTATTCCTGCTCCTACACTAGCTCCAAATCCTAGAATGAGTCGCACCTGCATAATTACCTCTTCTTGCCCTGTATTAATATTTGTTACTAACCAGGTAATCCTACCACCTTCTCGGTTACGTCCTAGTTCTCTAATAACGTGATAGCCGTGTTCGTGGAAATCCATATTTAGACAGAGGTAAGTGTGATATTTGAGTTTTATTTTAATACCGTAGCATAAGAGAAGAGGTAGAACAAAAAAACTAATGGTTATATATGTATCAAAAACCCTCCTCTTCTTTGCGTCTCTGCGTGAGAAAAAAACAACTTCCATAACCACACAAATAGCCTTAAAGTAAAGATAAACATCTACCACCAATAAACAAAACCCTATGCTTACCCAAGATAAAGAACAAGATAAAAAACAAATCAACTGGAAACCCATCATCAAAAAATTCATCGCTGTCCTGGGTGAAAAAGGAGTAGTAAAACGCCGAGAAGAACTCCTCACTTATGAATGCGACGGCTTAACCAGCTATCGCCAAACACCCCCAGTTGCAGTTTTACCACGCACCACAGAACAAGTAGCCGCAATCGTCAAAATTTGTAATCAATACTCCGTCCCCTTCATTGCACGAGGTTCAGGAACTGGTTTATCTGGTGGCGCTTTACCATCAGAAGATTCGGTTTTAATTGTTACTTCCTTAATGCGGCAAATTATTAAAATTGATTTAGAAAATCAACGTGCAGTTGTTCAACCAGGAGTCATTAATAGCTGGGTGACACAAGCCGTTAGCGGTGCTGGATTTTATTATGCACCAGATCCTTCAAGCCAAATTATCTGCTCAATTGGTGGCAATATTGCCGAAAATTCAGGTGGAGTACATTGTTTAAAATATGGTGTCACCACTAACCACGTTTTGGGTTTAAAACTTGTGCTTCCTGACGGTTCAATTGTTGATGTTGGTGGACAAATTCCCGAAATACCAGGTTATGATTTAACAGGTGTATTTGTCGGTTCAGAAGGAACTTTAGGAATTGCGACAGAAATCACTTTGCGAATTCTCAAAAGTGCAGAATCAATTTGTGTGCTTTTAGCAGATTTTACCAGTGTTGAAGATGCAGCCGCAACTGTATCTGATATCATCAGCGCGGGAATTATTCCTGGTGGGATGGAAATGATGGATAATATTAGTATTAATGCAGTAGAAGATGTTGTTGCTACAAATTGTTATCCTCGTGATGCCACGGCAATTTTATTAGTAGAAATTGATGGTTTAGAAATTGAAGTTGATGTCAATAAAAAGCGAGTAGCTGAAATTTGTAAAAAGAATAGGGCGCGAAATATCACGACTGCAAATGATCCAGAAACGAGATTAAAATTGTGGAAAGGAAGAAAAGCCGCTTTTGCTGCTGCTGGAAATTTAAGCCCTGATTATTATGTACAAGATGGGGTAATTCCTCGGACTCAATTACCTTATGTATTAAATGAAATTGAGGCTTTAAGTCAAAAATATGGTTATCCAATTGCTAATGTGTTTCATGCTGGAGATGGTAATTTACATCCTTTGATTTTATTTGATAATTCTGTACATGGTGCATTAGAAAAAGTTGAAGAATTAGGTGGAGAAATTCTGAGATTGTGTGTGAAAGTCGGTGGTAGCATTTCTGGTGAACATGGTATTGGTGCTGATAAAAAATGTTATATGCCAGATATGTTTAGTGACGCTGATTTAGAAACTATGCAATGGGTAAGACAGGTTTTTAATCCTCAAGGTTTAGCAAATCCTGGGAAGATTTTTCCCACTCCTCGCACTTGTGGAGAAGCAGCAAAAGCTTCAATTCAGCAATTTCCGGGAGTGGAGAAATTTTAATTAGCAAGCAAAGTATAAGTTAATACTATTTGTTTACAAACACAATATCCCCGACTTCTTCAAGAAGTCGGGGATATGCACCTTTAAATCTACAATTTTTTTATTATTTTATCAACAAATCTTGATATCATTACATAATCCTGATAAATATAAGTTGATTTTGTAGTTATATATAGAGGATAAAACTAAGTCTAGTTTCCCAATGAATAGGGTGTTACGCCGTTGTTTTTTATTATTCCTATGTTTAGGATTTGTATTCAGTTTAACCGTATTGCCAATTTCTTCAACTTTGGGTTCTCCTGAAAAAACAAGTCTTGTCACTACAGAAATTCGTGGCGTTTGGTTGACTAATGTTGCTAGTGGTGTACTTTTTGTTCCTTGGGGTATTAACCGCGCTATCAATCAATTAGCAGCACTCAATTTTAATACAATTTATCCCGTAGTTTGGAATCGAGGTTACACTTTCTATAAAAGTGATGTTGCTAAAAGTATAACGGGTGAAGATGTTCAACCTTTTCTCAATTTTGTGCATGGGGGAAATGACGTTTTAGCTAAGTTGGTAAGGTTGGCAAAAAATCAAAATTTGAGTGTGATTCCTTGGTTTGAATATGGGTTAATGACTCCACCTAATTCTAAATTAGCAAAGTTACATCCGGAATGGTTGACAATTGGACAACAAGGCATAAATTCTGTTGATGAAAATCTACCGGAAGAAATAGATAATGGCACGTTTAATCGACAAGCTTGGCTAAATCCTCTGCACCCACAAGTACAGAAGTTTCTCAAAAGTTTAATTTTGGAAGTTGTTAAAAATTACGATGTAGATGGAATTCAAGTTGATGATCATTTTGGAATGCCTGTACAATTTGGTTATGATTATTTCACTATTAAACTTTATCAAAAAGAACATTTAGGTAAAAGTCCACCTAGCAATCCTTTTGATGCAGAATGGATGCGCTGGAGAGCAAATAAAATTACTGATTTCATGTTCCAAATCAATAAAGAGGTAAAAGCAATTAAGCCTCATGCGAAAATATCTCTTTCTCCAAACTCACAGTATTTTGCCTATAAATACTATTTACAAGATTGGGAAAATTGGGTAAATAAAGGTTTTGTAGATGAATTGATTTTGCAGGTATATCGAGATGATAAGAATTCTTTTATTGCCGAAATTGAAAAACCTGCGGTACAATCAGCTTTGACGAAGATTCCTGTAAGTATTGGCATATCAACAGGAACTTTAATCAATCCTGTGGAGATTAATCGCATTAAAGAAAAAGTCCAAATTGTGCGGGAACACAATTTCTTTGGCTTCTCTTTTTTCTATTGGGAAAGTTTGTGGGGTTACATTTCTCCCGAATCACCTCAAAAGCGGAGAAATGCTTTTTTGGAAATGTTTTATAACAAAGCTGTCAAACCTTTAAACCTGAAAAAAGTGTGATGCAATTAGCATTTAAAAAACCTAAATATAGTATTTTGAGTTTTACATCTTTGTGGATTTTTGCCACTTTGGGTGGTTTTTTATTAAGTTTGCTGTGGATTGAAATTGGTGAAAAGTCGGATATTGGTTTGCTAGAAGCAGGTATAGGTGGATTAGCGATCGCACTCCCCCAATCTTATATACTCAGACATAGAATCTTTCCCCTGGGCTGGATATTATCCACCATTTTCAGTTGGGTGCTAATTGCGGCTATTGGTGTCGGTGCGGTAGGTTGGTGTGTACCCTCAAGTGAATTTTTCCCTCTGAGAATTTTCTTAGGGATTATTTCCGGAAGTATAGGCGGTTTAGTCATTGGTCTGGCACAATGGTGGATAGCAATGCCTCAATCAGTTCCTTGGGTATGGTGTTGGATGTTTGTGAGTTCCGCAAGTTGGGCTGTTGCTGTTTCCACTGGTTCGGCTGTAGGGCTATTTCTGCACCGTCTCACACAGTTATTTTTAGGTGAAGTTGTCGGTTTAGCTATTACCTGGTTGATTGTGGGAGTCTTGACAGGAATTAGCGCTTATAAATTGCTTAAATAACTTTTAACCGCTCATGAGGAGATATTTCCACGAAAACATCTTGACGATAATGTAAAGATTTGTTAAAATTATGGAATTTACCTAAGTCTGTAACTCAGTATATGCAATAATAACAAAGCATAACTAAAAATACTTTCAGTATCATTCCCCGAAAATACAAATGTATTTTTGCCTGCAAACATCAGGAATGCTTGAGTTTACGCCTATTCACTGGGTGGGCTTAATTAAATATAATATCTCTTTGCAAACCTCTCCCCGACTACAAAGGGAGAGGATTTTAGTCTCCCCTTCTCTATTAGGGAAGGGGTTGGGGGTGAGGTCAGTATTTGTGTTTAATTACACTATTTTATGTAGCTTAAGCCAATTTTGGATTAGAAGTAAACAAAGATATATATCCATGAACAAAATCTGAACAATACTTAGCTTTAGGCGCTAAGGGAAATTTGTTATCAGCATTAATATGTAAGAGAGAGCGCCTAGATCGAGTCAGCAGTCCAAAATAGAGGCTCTCCCATGAAAATCAATCCAGTTGAATCGATCCCAAATTTGACAAACCCAGCACCACCGCAGATTTTTTTCGGCACAGAAGCAGATAAAAAAAGTAGTAGTGAGCAATTTTTACTCAGTATGTACGATTCTGTGCAGACATCTATATTTATTGTCGATGTTCTGGAAGACGGGGATTTTCGCTATCTAGCACTTAATCCTACCCATGAACGGTGGCTTGGTATTCGCTCTGAAGAACTCCGGGGTAAACAACCAGAGGATATTCTCTCTCCCGTTGATGCTGCTAGTGTACGTCAGCGTTATGCTGATTGTGTGCGTTTTGGGAAAACGATTTCCTATGAACAATGTTTACAATTTCAGGGAATATTCACTTGGTGGAGTACAACTTTAACGCCATTGCGAGATGCTGACTCTAGAATTTATAGACTGATTGGCACTAGTAGCAATATTACTCCCTCAAAGCTGGCAGAACAAGCGGGAAAAATAGAAGCAGAAAGGGAACGGTTATTAGCATCAACAACGCTAAGAATTCGCCAATGTCAAGACTTAGAAACGATTCTCCAGCAGACAGTTAAAGAAATTCGGCATTTATTAGAGAGCGATCGCATTTTAATTTATCGCTTTGAGCCGGATAATGGGGGGATAATCTTGGCCGAATCCTCCATTACCGCTGGTGATTTCCTCCTCGGACGAAAAATCAAAGATCCCTGTTTTGATGCCAAACATCGAGAACGTTACAGACGTGGTTGTATTCACGTGGTTGAAGATATTTATGCCACAGGTTTGCATCCTTGTCAACGAGATTTTCTGGCTTCCATGCAGGTGCAAGCTAATCTAGTTGTACCGATTTTATTAAAACAGAATTTGTGGGGACTTTTGATTGCTCAACATTGCCGAGAAAAGCGACAATGGCAACAAGCAGAAATTGATTTATTCAAACAAATAGCTATTCAACTCGGTATTGCTGCCCAGCAAGCAGAACTACAAAAACAAGTACAATATCTGCAAGAACAACTAGAATTACAAAAACAACAGCATACATCCCAGTTAAATCAAGCGCAGAATTTTCAAGCACTAGTGAGAAGGATTACTGAACAAATCCGTGATAGTGTGGATGCTCAGGAAGTTCTCCAAACAGCAGTTCAAGAATTAGCGCAATTATTGCAACTGGAACGATGTCAAATCGAACTTTATAACTCTTACCAAACTTCAGCCACAGTCACCTGTGAATATAGTACTAGTTCACCGCATTGTCAGGGATTAATTAGAGATATTGCCGACTTTCCCGAAGTATATCAGCCACTTTTGCAAAAACAAACTTTGCAATCTGTGGAAATTCTGCCCGGAAACTATATACAAGTACAAGTTGTCTCCCAACTAGCTTGTCCAATTTTTGATTCTCAGGGAATTTTAGGCAATATTTGGTTAATTAAACCAACAGAGGAGATATTTGAGCAATTGGAGATATCCTTAGTACAGGAGATAGCTAATGAATGTGCGATCGCAATTCGCCAATCTCAACTACAGGAAAAAACCAAAGCACAGGTAAAAGAACTAGAAAAACGGGAACGTCACAAAAACGAATTCCTGAAAACTCTTTCCCAAGAACTTCGCACACCCGTAACTAGTATTAGTCTTGCTGCTCAAACTCTAGAAAGTCTGCTGACTCCAAGTGGTATTCTCGATCTAGAATTAGTCCCGCAACTTTTACAGATTTTACATTATGAGTGCGGACGTGAAACCAAATTAATTAACGATTTGCTTACCCTCACCTATCTCAAAATTGAACCCGAACCGCCGACATTAATCGCCATTGACTTACAAACCTGGCTAACTCCCATTGTCGAGTCTTTTCGGGATGTTGCCAATTGTCAAAAACAAAACTTAAACTTAAATATTGCCACAAAACTTCCGCCTTTAGAAACCGATATCACCGATTTTGAGCGAATTATCACCCAATTGCTTAACCAAGCTTGTAAATACACTCCCGCAGGTGACTCAATCACCGTTTCTGCTGAATTGATTGCAGACACAGTAGAGCTAAAAGTTAGCCATTCCGGTGTAGAGATTCCCAGTCATGAACTAGCAAGGGTTTTTCAGCCATTTTATCGCTTTACTAACAATGCTCCCTGGAAATCTAGCGATTCTGGACTAGAACTGGCTTTGGTGAAAGCAATGGTTAAACGTTTAAGCGGTTCAATTCATGTCCAAAGTGCCGATCATCAAATCACTTTCACAATTAGATTCAGTAATATCTCCTCTGTCTGATGCATGAATTCGTCTGCAATCCGTTTTGGCTCAAAGTCTCGCTATTCTAATTTGGGCTTTTCTATAATTATAGGACTTACGCATTGACAAAAAATATCATCTATGTAGTCTAGATAATGGCATCCTTGCGAAGGTTGGCAAAAATATGCTCACGGACAACAGAAGTAAACAGATTCCTTTGTACTTCATACCAATTGCTAATTATATTTTCAGAGCGCATAAACTCCAATTTCACAAAAGCTTGAAGTGAACAAAATATATGAGTTTTGATTGCACAGGTATCTCTAACCATGAACCGACAAATTCCACATACTTGTTTTATGGCTCGATGAAATGTTTCAATACCCCAATGGGTATCATGAATTGTGATAAAGGTACTTCTGGTTATGTCTTTGATTTTCTCCTCATCTAGTAGATATAAAATATAATGTCTAGAGTCTTCCTTTTTAAAGTCTTTCCTAAACAATTTTATAAATCCAAATTCTTTCAGATGAGTCCTTAATCCTTCTTGGGGAATAGCCAGAGTGCTTACTTGACAATACTTGTGTGGCTCATTTGAAACAGTTCTATTTTTTTCAATTCCGAATAGGAAACCCAATTTCTGGTTTTTTAGAAATTTCAAGTTTTCTACTCCAGAATACCAACTATCTCCTGTTACCATTCTGGGTTTGACTCCCCAGCTTATTATTTCAATTACCATTTCTCTAAAATAATCGTTTTTTGTTTTTCCCTCCTTTTTATCATATATTCTATAATTTATTGGTACTGAATTACCATTAATATCACTGTAATATAGACTAATTAAATTTAAGCCAATAATAGTTTTATGGGCTTTCCCTGACCAAAAATAACTGATTAATTCCGCATTTTTAGGGTCGCTGTAAATCTTTTCTATGACTGTATCGTCTACACTTAATATCCCTCCTTCCAGATTGATAATTTTCTCTATTATGCTGAATAAATCTTTGGGTTCGTATCTCTCTCTCAATAAAAAGCGGTTTACACTATCATGTGAAACATCTCCCAATATCTCCGCTAACCTACTGCACCCTCCATACTTTGGCTCTGACAGCAAAAATAAGGTGTAGATGTCTAGATTGCATTGTGCTGTCGAGGGTTTAGTAATTTCTCTCATTCTCTCATACCCATTACTCGACGACTCTTATTTATCAATGCACTATTTTGTTATTCTGTCAATGCGTAAGTCCTAAATTATTTGATAGCGAAAGCATAGTCGCTCCAATTAAAAATTAAAAATTATTAATTAAAAATTGCAATCAGTGGGGGCTTGCACCCAAAATTAATTAATTAAAAATTATTATTAATCTTAAATTTTTAATTTTTAACTTTTAACTTTTAATTAAAAAAAGGTCATCTGTGGTGGTAGTCGTTACAGCGATTTTCGGGTAAATGAACCACATTTTATATCTCACGTTATATCTCACGCATTAGCGAAGCGAAGTATGAATTAGGTTAGTGTAATCTCGCTTTTATACAAAACGCTCTGCGATCTCGTAGAGTAGATGCAAAGGAAGAAAGGAATAGAAAAATTAGCGTGTGGTACAAATACATGAAAACTGCTGTAAATTAGTGAAAGTAATAAATTTATACTCAGGTTATATTCAGGCTAGATAAAAATGCGTCTAGAGCAGTTGCAAGCCTTTTTAGCGATCGCTCAAAGTGGTAGCTTTCAACAAGCAGCAAAACAATGTGGTGTGACTCAATCAACTATTAGTAGGCAAATTCAGGGATTAGAAGCAGATTTAGGAGTAGAACTATTTCATAGAAGCACCAATGCTAAATTGACTTTAGGAGGTGAAATTTTACTTCCCCGTGTCCGCAAAATTTGCCAAGAATGGGAATCCGCTACACAAGAATTAACGGATTTAATGGGGGGAAAGCAGCCAGAACTATGTATTGCAGCAATTCATTCTGTCTGTGCTTCTTATTTACCGCCAGTATTACAAAAATTTTGCCGTGATTATCCTGATGTACAATTACGAGTAACATCATTAGGAAGCGATCGCTCTCTCAAAGTTCTCAAAGATGGTTTAGTAGATTTAGCAATTGTCATGCACAATCGCTTTTTAATCTCTAGCAAAGAAATGGCCGTAGAAGTCCTATATGATGAACCGATAGAAGTCCTCACCGCAGCAAATCATCCCCTCGCTGGTTATGAATCTATCCCTTGGTTGGAGTTAATTCGTTATCCGCAAGTAGTATTTAAAGATGGTTATGGGATGCAGCGTCTAATTCAAGATCGATTTGAACAGATGGAAGCTAAACTCCATGCAGCTTTGGAAGTAAACACTTTAGATGCTTTTCGGGGAGTAGTTCGTCAAGGAGAAGTGATTGCTTTACTTCCCCATTCAGCATTAATAGAAGCTAAATATGATCCGACTCTGGCAGTTCGTCCCCTAGCCAATAATAGTAATTTAGCTGATAATTCTAGTTTGACTCGTCGCGTAGTTATGGTAACAACTCAAGACCGTCTTCAGATTCCCCCTATTCAACATTTTTGGCAACTTGTCAAGGATAATATTCATTTACAAATTAACCAACAACGTTCTGTTTCTTAATTTGCGAGTTGGAAAAAATTCTTCATCTGACTACTTTATCTACTAGGAAATACATCTATAGGACTCCTATTTGATTATTGATAGCTTGCGTGGCGTAGCCATACAAAACTCCGTACATCCAAATCCTCTAAAACTCTATTCCCTATTCCCTATTCCCTATTCCCTATTCCCTGCCTCCACGACAAATTCATAACTCAAATCGGATCGCTATATGATTGACCTTTACTATTGGACTACGCCCAACGGCCATAAAATTACAATATTTCTGGAGGAAGTTGGACTTCCCTATAACATCATTCCTGTAAATATTGGTGCAGGAGATCAGTTTAAACCAGAGTTTTTGAAGATTTCTCCTAATAATCGCATTCCTGCAATTATTGATCACCAACCTGTTGATGGTGGTGAGCCTATTTCTATTTTTGAATCTGGAGCAATTCTAGAGTATTTGGCACAAAAAACTGGCAAGTTAATGCCCACAGATATTCGCGGTCGTGTAGAGGTTCTCCAATGGCTGTTTTGGCAGATGGGGGGATTGGGACCAATGGCAGGTCAAAACCATCATTTTAGCCAATATGCCCCTGAAAAAATTGATTACGCCATTAATCGCTATGTCAATGAAACAGGACGATTATACGCTGTTTTAAATAAACGATTGAGCGATCGCAAATTTATTGCTGGGGATTATTCCATTGCTGATATTGCCAGCTATCCCTGGATTGTACCCTACGAACGACAAAGCCAAAAGCTAGAAGATTTTCCTCACCTACAACGCTGGTTTGAAGAGATTAAAGCCCGTCCAGCAACTATTCGAGCTTTTGAAAAAGCCGAAGCTTTCAAAAATCAGCAAATCAGTCCCGAACAATCACGAGATTTGTTATTTAATCAGTCTGCCAAAACTGTTTAAGTAGGAATTTACATCTTTCTCAGGTAAGGAATATCAAGCTATTTTACGATGTTGTGTAAAAGATAAATATCTTAGAGGATATTTGAAAAGTTTTGGGCGAATATACCTTGGTTTGCTTTTAATGTGTATTCCCATGCTTCTGGACAAATTCCAGAGTAGTTATCACTGGCAAACTGTTCTAAATTAAAATTCATGATGTTGTGTGTGATTTACAATTTTTTAGTAAATAACTTATTTTAACGAAATTATTAACAAGAATTCAATACAGCGGTTTCCGCTCTTATGAAGTACATCTTAGCCCCCTCATCGCTTGCTCTTAGGGGGTTGGGGGTGGGGTTCTTGTACCTCATAACACCGGGAAGTGCTGTAACCCTTTTTTGGAGTTAGGAATCATCCAAGATTACTTTAGCTGATAAAATTAATCCCTAATGAGAATTAATCAATGACTAATATATTTAGAGAATTTATCCAAAAAGTAGGTAGTGGAAGTCATACATCCGAGAATTTAACTCGTGCTGAAGCGGCTACTGCTACAAAGATGATGCTATTAGGTGAAGCGACACCAGCCCAAATTGGCGCGTTTTTGATTGCTCACCGTATCAAACGTCCCACAGGTGAAGAGTTAGCGGGGATGTTGGATGCTTACTATGAACTTGGACCTAAGTTGCAACCAATAGCACAACCTGTGATCGTTTTAGGTATACCCTATGATGGCAGAACTCGAACTGCCCCAATTAATATTATTACGGTTTTATTATTGGCTGCTGCTGGACAATCGGTAATTATGCACGGGAGCTATCGCTTACCAACAAAATATGGTTTACCTTTAATTGAGATTTGGCAAGGTTTAGGAGTAGATTGGACTGGTTTACCACTGGAACAAATCCAGCAGGTTTTTGAGCAAACAGGAATTGGCTTTGTTTACACACCCAAGCATTTCCCTTTAAATCAAACTTTATGGGAATACCGCGATCAACTTGGTAAACGTCCACCATTAGCGACAATGGAGTTAATTTGGTGTCCCTATGCTGGTCATGCTCACATCATTGCTGGCTTTGTACACCCCCCTACAGAAGCGATGTTTCAAGTGGCTTTGGGTTTACGTGGGGTAACGCAATTTACCTTTGTCAAGGGTTTAGAAGGCAGTTGTGACTTACCGCGCGATCGCACAGCCATCATCGGATTATCTTCACTAACAACATCCCCAGAATTAGAACGGCTACACCTTGTACCTCGTGAATACGGTTTCACTACCAAAAATGTCCCCCTTACCACTACAGAAGAATTAATCAAGGATATGCAAGCCGTTTTGGCTGGACAAGCCGGTGAACTCATGCAAACAGCCTTATGGAATGGTGGTTTTTATCTATGGCGCAGCGGACTTTCTCTAGATATACAAGCAGGGATAGCCAAAGCTACAGAATTATTGAGCAGTGGAGCAGTAGCTGCTAAACTTCAAGAACTGAAGATTGAATTCAGGTGACTTGAAGTTACTTGCTCACAGGTAATACCATCCCTTCACAAGCTAGTAACACATTAGGAAATGTAGACTTCAGTTGGTCTTGAACTTGGTCAAGAAAAACATCATCGTCATCTGGATGATGGTGTGATATTACTAACCTTTGCACACCAGCAGTTTGAGCTAAATCAACGGGAGTTTTCCATAATAATTCAGCATATTCATGGTTTTTATTCGTTGGGGGAGTATAGGTAGCATTGGTAACTAGTAAATCAACACCTTGAATAAGTTGTAGAATTCGCTCTTGCTCTTCTAAATCAAGATTCTGATTTAAATCAGTCACGTAGGCCATGCTATGGTTTCCCCAATTCACCCGGTAGCCAATTGACCTCTGATTTTTATTTATTAATGCTGTTGTGATTTTGACATCACCTAACTCCACTGTATTACCTGGAGTCAAATGATGAAAAAGCAACTCCGACTGCATCACCTGTAACGGGTAAGGAAAGTGAGGTTGGAGCATCTGATCGCACAGGCATTGTTTGATTGATGCACCATTGGAGGCCGCTATACCATAAATATTAAAGCAGTTACCTGTAATAAATGCAGGGGCAAAAAAGGGAAATCCTTGGATGCGATTTGATTGGGAGTTGGTAAAAAATAAATGGGCTTTTAGAGATTCTTGCAGTAGTTGCCAAGTTTTTCCTAGAACCCGTAAGCCAGTACCTCCATCAAAAATCAAACGTTGCCCTGCTATATATATTTCAACACAAGCAGTATTACTACCATAGCGGCAGGTATGACTGTTGGGGGTAGCGATTAAACCGCGTACACCCCAGAATTTAATCCAAAACTCCCCAGCAAGGTGATTGAGCGTGGGAGTTAATTCTTCATTGACGTAGCTTTGGGAATCAGACAGCTCAAAATTTGACATTTTTCTTGAAATTAGAGCTTACTGAGCAGATCATCGTAGTTTCGCACTTCCAGCATCTGGTTTTTGTCGTCCACAATGACAACCGTAGGAGAGTAATGTTTTAACTCCTCTAGTGTAAACTGCCCGTAAGTCATTATAATCAAGCGATCGCCAATAATGCCTAAACGTGCGGCTGCTCCATTTAATTCAATCGCTCCTGAATTAGCAGTTGCAGGAATTGCGTAAGTAATAAAACGCTTACCATTAGCATTATTCACTACTTGTACTTGCTCATAAGGTAAAATACCAGCTTTATCTAAAAGTACTTCATCAATGCTGATACTACCCACGTAGTTGATATTCGCTGCCGTGAGGGTACAGTTATGAATCTTAGCCAAAAGGAGTGTGCGCTGCATTTCGGTTTGGTTTTGTCTGCAACAAGTGAGAGTGGTTTTAATCTGGTCAGTAGGGTTGTCGGCGGTTTTTTCAGTTTTGTCATGGGTAATTGATATTTATTATACCCATTACCCATCACTTATTACTCATTACCCAGCATCTATTTTTTAGCAGCTTCGATAAACTTCTCAACTAAGGGTGCAACCCTCTCTGCATCTTGCCAACCGAGTATTTCTGTCACCTTTTTTTCCAAATTTTTATAAGTGCGGAAAAATTCGGCAATTTCATCTAGACGGTGAGGAGGCAAGTCCTTCAATGATCTTACATGGGCGTAGCGTGGATCTTTGTCGGGAACACAAAGAATTTTTTCATCGCGATCGCCACCATCAATCATTTCCAAATAACCAATCGGTCTTGCAGCAATGACGCAACCAGGGAAGGTCGGTTCATCCATTATTACCATACCATCGAGCGGATCGCCATCATCCGCTAAGGTGTTGGGTATAAAGCCGTAGTCGTAAGGGTATTTTACCGAAGAAGAAAGTACCCTGTCTAAGGAAAAAGCTTGCAAGTCCTTATCAAATTCGTATTTATTTTTACTCCCGCCAGGAATTTCAATGAGAACATTGATCACACCCGGTTTCGGTTGGGCAGGAATAAGGGATAAATCCACAACAAAACTCCTTTTCTAACAGTAAATCATGGGTAAACTCAGTTTGCTTCCCCGTGTAGAATTTTAGAGCAATTGTGGATCTCTGCCCAAGCTATTCATTTTCATGCAATTTATTAGTATTTTTATACTAAATTAATGAACCATCTAGTTGCTGGACACAATATATTGATTTGGCAATGTTTTTACATTTTTTTTAATCGTCACTTCTATCCAGATAATAGGTTAGCTGTTGCTGACTATTCTGAACGTCGGGTGAGGAATAGTGAGAAATGATAAATACAGGTAGGATTAGGGTTACTAGAGCGATCGCAGTTCCCACAATGTCTGCCAAACGTTGGGAATATGTATCGGAAGAATTGGCAGACTGGCTATTTGAATTCATACAAAATTGTGGTTTGTCATATCACTTGTAGGTTCACTCTCTATAAAGAGAGTCTCAATACTATTTTAGCTATTTTTTTCGATAAACTCTGTAGCTTTAAAGAATCTCATCCAGTTTTAAAAGTGGCATACTGGGTTTTTATACATGACTTTTTTGTTACAAATAAAGTATCGAACATCTGCTACTTTATTTGATGACTAATCTTTTTAGATAGTTTCTTCATCTATGTCAGGGTTGGTTAACATTGTGATCATGGTCACTGCATTATTAATTACCTTATGCATTTAAGTTGATGTTTAATAAACCGAGTTAATTGGGATGATATTTTTTGAATATAACATCTGTAAAGGCTTTTGGTAAGGGTATTTACGCCGTTTTTATTGGGTTTGATACACTTTTTCTTTAGCTAAATCCACGTAAAAAATTTTTAGTATTGTCAATTGCTCAACTATAGATACACAGAAAGATCCCAGCATTCCGGACAATCAAAGTCATAATATTCTTTCAACAAAATAGTTCCATCACCCAATCACATTTACTGTGAAGCTGTTTCGCGGCTTTTATTAAGTGATTGTTACCAAAAGTATTTCCGGATTTAAATTTTTTAGCCTAGGGATTATTACTGTTTTTTTTGTCAATCTCTATATAAGTCGATAAAGAACATCCAGATGGTAGATCTTTGCTTACAGCAAACAATTAGCAATTATGAGAAATAATCGCAGTTCCAGCTAGAGAAAGCGATTAAAAAACCGCCTTGATAATAGGGCGGTATGCTTAAGCAATCAGAGGTAATCACGGCCTACTTACAGCAGAATTCAGGAGTCAGAATTCAGGAGTCAGGAGTCAGGAGTCAGGAGTAAAACTGGCGAATGTGTCTAGGTTTCAATTTTGATTCTGTACCTCATTGATCTGCAATCTGCTGTAGTTGTTGTGTAGATGGTTATAGTTAAGCCATGACTATCCACTATCCTGATTTTCTAGAGATTAAGAGAAAATCATTTCCAGGTTAAATACAGCACTTCCCGATGTTATGAGGTACAAGAACCCCACCCCCAACCCCCTAAGAGCAAGCGATGAGGGAGCTAAGATGTACCTCATAAGAGTGGAAACCGCTGTAGTTATCCTGTTTAACTTTTATCCCTTGCCATAAGCACTCATTGGTTCTTTAATAAAGCGAATGTAAAGATGCTTAAATGTGGACTTAATCACACGAGGCATGGCAAAATCAATAGGCATTAATTTTTCTGGTAATTGCCAATCTTCTATTTGTAGTAAATCTGGGGATAAATTAGGAAAATCAATTTCACTTAATTCAGGACAAATCCCTAACCTTTGGGAAGCGGCAACAGTGGGAACTTGTGCGGGTGAAACTTTGAGAACTTCCAACATTGCCCGATCTAAGGCAAAGACATTTGTCGAAGCTGCTAAAACCTCTAATTGACGAGGTTCACCCCCACTTGGTCCATTACCTTCATGACCGATAATACCATCTAAAATAGTTAAAGTTGGGTTGATTTCTCTGGCAGTTTCTACTAACATTTCTCCGAATCTGTTAGCATCTTTGCCAGCTTCCATATGCCACCAAGCTTTCATTTTACCGGGAACGCAACCAAAAAGATTTTTTACTCCTAAAGTTAGGGTTAATTGCATATGAGATTTAACTTTGGGTAAGTTAATAATCACATCTGCTTCCATTGCTTCTTTAGATAAAAGTAGGTGGTTAAAATCTTCGTTAACAGTTTGATAACGTTTACCGTGAAATTCGACAATTGGTAAATTCAATTCTTCTAAAATTGGTAATAAGCCATTGGCTATAGCTACACCTTTGGCACTACCAAAAGCGGGACTATCTCCTAAAAATGGCTTACCACCAACTGCAATTACCATTTCGGCAACGGCGCGAACTAATTCTGGGCGGGTGGTACATTCTTTAGTAGGACGCGCACCTGTGAGTAAGTTGGGTTTGAGTAAAACGCGATCACCCCTTTTGACAAAAGCAGCCATTCCCCCTAAAGGTTCTAGCAGGGTTTCTAAGGATTCTCTTAAAGCGTCTTGTGCGTAAGATTTAGCCCGAATCAGGCTGACCGACGGTTTTGGTGTTTGCATAGGTAATAATTGCGTTATATGAAAATAATATAAACGAAATTTAATTGAGAAACCTAGTGAGAGTATTCTAATTATATAGAAATCTGAATTAATTTTTCTTGGTATGATTGCTAGAAATTACCATAAAACTTCCACTTGTGTAAGGGTTTAGCATTGCTAAACCCCTACCTTGTTATAAAGGAACGATAGCACTCATTTCTTCTAAATCTAGCACAGTGGCTAATTGCGCTTCTGTCATTAATTCTTTTTCTAGAACTATTTGACGCAGAGATTTTCCGGTTTCTAAAGATTCTTTAGCCACAGCAGCAGCATTCAAATAACCAATATGAGGATTTAAAGCGGTGACTAATGCTAAACTTCCTTCGGCATAAGCTAAACAGCGTTCTCGATTCGCGGTAATGCCTTGAATACAACTTTCAGTCAGGGCAGAAATGGTATTACCCAAAATTTCGATACTGTGAATTAAATTATAGGCAATGAGAGGCATCATCACATTTAATTCTAATTGTCCAGCTTGGGCAGCCAGTGCGATCGCACTATCATATCCCATTACCTGAAAACATACCATTGATGTCATCTCTGCCATCACCGGGTTATATTTCCCTGGCATAATTGAAGAACCAGGTTGGACTGGAGGCAGTTGAATTTCCTTAAATCCGGTTTTGGGGCCTGAATCCATTAAACGCAAGTCATGGGAGATTTTCACCAAGTCCTGGGCTAAATTCCGCAATGCACCGGAAACATTCACAAAAGCACCCATACTTTGCATAGCAGCCATTAAATGGGGTGCAGGTTCTAGGGGAAATTCCAATAATTGCGAAAGCACTTCTACCACCCGTTGGCGATATTGTGGGTGAGTATTCATTCCCGTACCCGCAGCACTACCACCTAAACCCAACACCATCAAATCCCCCGAAGCGATATAAAGACGGTTTTGATGTTCTGTGAGAATATAAGCCCAAGCCCGGAAATTTTCACCCAAACGCACAGGTACAGCGTCTTGTAGGTGGGTTCTTCCAGATTTGACAATCTCTTGAAATTCTATAGCTTTTGCTTCCAAAGCAGATATCGCTAACTCTAAAGCTGGGTGTAAAGTTTGGGAAAGCGCCAATAAACCACCAATACGAATTGCTGTAGGGATGACATCGTTGGTAGACTGCCCATAGTTGACATGATCGTTGGGACTAACTCGTTTGTAGTTACCTTTTTCATCACCGAGAAGTTCTAAAGCACGATTTGCGAGAACTTCGTTAACGTTCATGTGGTGTGAAGTTCCCGCACCGGCTTGGTAGATATCGACAACAAACTGATCTCGTAAATTACCTGCAAGGATTTCATCAGTAGCTTGGATTATGGCTTTACTGATATCTGCCGGAATGCAATTTAGTTCAGCGTTGACAATTGCGGTAGCTTTTTTAATAAACAAACAAGCATCAACGTATGTGGGTAAAGGTTTGATCCCGCTAATAGGGAAGTTTTCGATAGCCCTTTGGGTTTGAATACCGTAATAAACATTACTGGCAATTGAGCGATCGCCCATCGAATCCCGTTCTATGCGAAAATCTGTATTGTCAGTCATAGTATTGTTTGAATCATCTCAAAATACAAATCATGCCATGTAGTTGCGCTAAAAAACTAATTTGCAACTTTTGTAAGTAGTTGGATAAGGGACTTCCAAATAAAAAAATCCCCAATTTGTAGTAACCCACCATTATCCCCTAAATTTATGGTGGGTTAGCGCAGCGTAACTCACCCTACGATTTTTGGGTAATTTATTTTTTGGTGTTCCCTAAAATGAAATTAGACTTCTTCAAACATCCTCTAAGGCAACTCAAAAAAATACAGCAGAATTCAGGAGTCAGGAGTCAGGAGTCAGGAGTCAGGAGTCAGGAGTCAGGAGTCAGGAGTCAGGAGTCAGGAGTCAGGAGTCAGGAGTCAGGAGTCAGGAGTCAGGAGTCAGGAGTCAGGAGTCAGGAGTCAGGAGTCAGGAGTCAGGAGTCAGGAGTCAGGAGTCAGGAGTCAGGAGTCAGGAGTCAGGAGTCAGGAGTCAGGAGTCAGGAGTCAGGAGTCAGGAGTCAGGAGTCAGGAGTCAGGAGTCAGACTGGCGAATGTGTCTAGGTTTCAATTTTGATTTTGTACCTCATTGATCTGCAATCTGCTGTAACCCTCTTTTGTCACTTTCCGAGTTTTCCTATTAATAAAAAGTTTTCAAGAGACGCAATATCAATTAACAGAATCAAAAACACTTTCCCTGCACCCTGCCCCCTGCCTTCTTTATTCAGAAGTCCCTAACCTGGTGGTATTCCGACTTCATCCACAGGACGAATAATTGCCGGTGCTGGTGTTAAGTCAGGCTGAAAAATTGCCTGTAAAGCCTGTTCCAAAGTTTGCGCCATGACAATCCGATTTTCATAAGCAACAACTACCCGCACCAAAGTTGGTAAACTATTTTGTGTTGCTTCTAAATAAATTGGCTCAACGTACAATAAAGATTGCTCAATGGGAACAATTAAAAGATTACCCTGAATTACACTAGAACCTTGACGATTCCATAGAGAAATTTGTTGAGAAATTACGGGATCTTGGTTAATTCTGGCTTCTATTTGCTCAGGTCCATAAATCAAGCGTTCTTTAGGAAAGTTATATAATAGCAATTTACCGTAGTTCTCGCAATCTGAACGCGCGGCTAACCAAGCAATTAAATTTGTTCTTTGTTTGGGTGTGTAGGGAATCAGCAATATAAATTCTTCAAAGGCAACATTAGGAAGGCTAGTAATTAAATAGTAAGGTTCAACTGGACGGGTTTGGGTTCCATAAATTTCATTGGGAATTTGCCATTGGTCTTCCCGATTATAAAATACTTGGGGATCGGTCATGTGGTAAATCATTAACCGTTCCGATTGAATTTTGAAGAAGTCAACCGGATAGCGGATATGACTACGAAGATTTTCAGGCATAGCTGTCAGCGGTTGGAACATTTGCGGAAAGATTTTTGACCAAGAAACAATGAGGGGATCTTTTGGTTCAGCAATGTAAAATCGCACTGTGCCATTGTAAGCATCAATGACGATTTTAACGGAGTTCCGAATATAGTTGATGCCGTCCCTACCTCTGTCAGAATAGGGATAGTGATCGCTTATTGTATAAGCATCCACTATCCAGTAAAGATAATTCTTCGCTCCTGGAAATTGTAGATTTTTATTGTCAGGATTCGCATCAGCAGCTACTAAATAAGGCTCACTGTCAAATTTCAAAAAAGGTGCAATGGCACGAATTCGTTGGTTAATATTTCGCCGGAATAATACTTTAGTTTCTGGCAAAAAATTTCGTGTGAATACCATTTGCCAGTCTTTTAAATAGGTAGCAAATAGCCAGCGTCTCCATAGAGAACCAATTCTAATTCCACCTTTGCCATCGTAAGTATTATAAACATTTTCACTGCCACTGGGATAGTCTAATTCTTTGACTTTCGTGCCAGTCATGACATGAGTGTTAGTAATTTCACCGTAATAAATTCGTGGTTCTTTAATAGGAATGCTTTCCCGAATGGCTTCACTAGAAGTAGTCAATGCACTACCATTACTGCTAATATCTTTAACAAAATACTCTGGTAAACCACCAGGAGCAACTTTATTAACGGGACTCATAGTAAAGCCGTAACCATGAGTGTAAATTAAATTGCGGTTTACCCATGTCTGAGCTTGTTGTGGTACGGCATTATAGTCTAATTCCCTGGCGGCAATTAATACCTGCTGTTTTTCTGTTGATTGTGATTGAGTTGTGATTTGGTAGCGATCAATATCGGCATCAGGAAACTGATAATAGGGACGAATTTGTTGTAATTGACGGTTAGTTTTTAAAAGTGGTTCTTGATCCCAAAGACGGATATTGCGAATTGTGAGATCATTGGCTTTGAGATCAGCTTGAGTTAATTTTCCTTGGGGGTTAAAGGTTTGAGAATTAATTACTTCTAAATTGAATGCTTGACGAGTTAGAGCAATAGTACGCTGTATGTAAGGTTGCTCTCGCTGTAATTCATTGGGCTGAACGATTAAATTCTGCACAACCGCAGGTACAATAAAATCACTGATTACGATTAAGCCTAGATAAACGCCTAACCCGTAAATTATCCAGCGATGATGCCGAGATTTGGATTTCCAGAATAAAGTTTGCCATAACAGGTAAAATGCGATCGCTACAGCTAAAACACATAACATGGTTTCAGTGGGCAACTGTATCTTAGCATCGGTATAACTAGCGCCAAAACTCACACCACGGGGAGAATAAACGAGTTTATAGCGACTCAGCCAATAACTAAAAGCTACTACCAACATCAAACAGCCACCCAAGCCGAATAAATGACGTTTTTGTGGTGGTGAAAAGCCAGAAAAAACACCTTGACTGAGGCTATCTCCTGATAAAAGATAGGTGAGAATAACGGCAATAAAACCATATAAACATAAACCAACCAGCCAAAATGCCAATAGTTCCCAGACTGGGAGGTAAAAAATATAAAAGCCGATATCCTTACCCAATAAAGGTTCTGTGCTGTTGAAGGGTGTGGAGTGGGAATAGAGGACTATCTTTTCCCAATTGTGAGACAGCACCCAGCCAAAAACGAGACTGAGGATAACTGCGATCGCTCTGAGGCAAAATTGAGAATATACTAAAAGTGCGATCGCTATTACCAAAGCTAAGACGAAATACCAAGCTTGTGAAATAACCCTGTTGGCTAAGTTCCAAATTGTCTCCAATTGAAATAAAGGGGGAAGTAGACTAACTTGATTAACCTCCCTATACCAATAAGTTAGGGGAATTTCCCCATAATGCACCACAATGAACCCCACCAAAAAACTTAGTCCTAAACTCAAAGGAAGTAGCCAGTGTAATCTAATTTGTCTTTTTCCTAGATCAATTTTGGCGATTTCATTAACTTTGGCATACTGAGGACTGAGAAAGTTGGTTAGTTCCCTACCAAATTGTTTTTCCTCACTTCTAGCTGGCTCAATCTTCAGAAACTGGGGATATTTCAGTCGATTTGCTACTGCGAGATTTCCTAAAAGATAGGCAAAACTAATGCCAACAACTCCCACCCATAAAGCACTCTGAGTTATTAAGCGCAGCAGAAATGTTTGCAAATAGCCAACTTCCTGAAACCAAAAAATTTCCACTCCCAAATGGGAAGTTAAACCCAATATTAACAACAGCCCTAGGCATACTATAAAAACTCTCAAGCACCATTTCCAGAACATTCCTTTTACACCCCTGTTCCCTGCTGTAACTGTTAACAAATTCCGTGGGTTTAAATACCTGTTGCAAACCGCTGTAATTACGAATTACGTATCCCTAACGGAACCGGAGGCACTATTACGAATTATAGCAGGAGTCAGGAGTCAGGAGTCAGGAGTAAACCCCTTTTGTAGTAAGAGTTTCATTATCAATTGATGTCCTAACCACCCTGTCTACGGCTATACGAATTATTTTAATTCCAGTTACCAATCATAGTGAAAGCAGACCAAAAATAAGGATGGGATAAATCGATCTTACCTAAATTAGACAGTTCTGGAGGTAGAGAAATGCGCTTTTCTGGAGATAGATATAATTGTTCATCGGCTATGCGAACTTCGCCCTTCAGCATGGCTAACTGAGCTTGTCTGAGAGACTCAGAGCGCAAGGAAGTCATCTTTAACTGCTCGTAAAATTTAGTCATCAGTGCCAGAGAACCTTGATCACTCACATACCAGAGACTACCTAATACCGATTTTACACCTGCTTGCACTGCTAAACCAGAAAATCCTAATTCGACTTCTTGACTACCCAAGGCAGTTCTACAGGCACTCAAAACTAACATTTCTACCTTAGGATTTTTACTCCACTTTAATTCTTGAGATAATTCTTTCAACTGTTGTAAATGAATTTTTTCATTCCAAAGTTGAATATAAGAATTACTAATTTTTCCCGGTTTAAAATCACCATGAGTTGCTAAGTGAATAATCCCATAATTCTGTTTACTACCAAAAGCTTTGAGATTATTTATTGTAGATGCTTCATTCAAAAATACTTGAGCCTGACTTTGCCAAATTTGTTTACTTACGGCATCTATTTCTATAGGCACAGACGGTAAAGGATCTTGTCCTTCTGTACTTTGTGATATCCCCATAGCCAGGATATCCGAATTGACGATAGGAACATAACGAGTATCTGTGAGGCTAAAACTAGGAATAATACCAATACTATATTTTTCAATCAAGAATTGTTTGCCATCATGAAAAGCAGCAATGGGGATAGTTCGCAAGCCGCTATCCAGAGAAAAGATTAAGGTATTGATTTTATTGGCTTTTAAGGCTGGTTCCAGAGGCTCAATTATCCACTTATAGAGTTGTTGAGCGCTTGCTAGGTAATCGTTGCGTCTATTATTAGTAATTTTAGATCTAAACTCTTTAGCAACTTTTTGGAGATTGCTGTTTTTAGCTTCTTGGATATCTTGACGGAAAATTTGAGGTGGAGATGCCGGAATTTGTGTTGTAAATTTTAAGCTTTTATAATTGCTAGAAATATTGTTTTGGTTTCCACTTGGTGGGATCATGATTAAGCTCAATTTGTCTTTTAGCGCAGCTACATAAATAACGGCGGCGTTTCGCTTTGTTTTTTTAGCAAGCAGAGCTAAATTGTTAGCAATTCCTTCCGCTGAAGTAATATCTCCAAAAAAGTTAGTATCTAAGTATGTACCAAATTGGAAAGCTTGTAATTCTTCAAACTGTGTCACCGCTTCTTCTGGTGTTGCGGTTGAAAAATTCTGATCAAATTGGTTCCGATCTACGATAGTATCCGTGGTTGTATTATTAGATTTAACAACCTCTGTCGGGTCAGGATTAGTAATATCGGACTGATTTCCAGATTGGGCTTGAACAGATTTAAATAAACTGAGAATTAAAATAACTGACAAAAAAATTGACAAGAATGAACGATTAAATTTCATCAATCTGATCCTAAATTATTGATGTAAATTACGCTAAAAAGAAAGACTATAACCGATACCTAATATAAAGCGGCTGCCATCACCTGCATTGCCAGTAATATCGCTAATTCCTGGTGTTATTACTAAAGGAATTTTATTAAATGGAGTTACAGATAAACCAAAGCCTAAATCTTGTCCTGACCATTCAAAGATTGCACTTACTGGTTGTGCAACTTGCATCGCTAGACTACCAAAAACACCAACTGAATCAATTTTTTTGTTAATATCCGATTCTGAACGAAACTGTCCACCCCCCACACCAGCGGATACATAAAAGCGGCTAAAAGGTTTACTATCACTATCTTGTAAAGGAAACATTTTAGTAACTACACCGTAACCAGATGTACCTCCATCAGTGTCACCAAAAGTCGCGAAATTCTTCACACCGACAGCCACAGCTATATTATTTGGCAGTCGGCGATGTAATTTTAAACTCATGCTTCCATCTTGGAAAGAATCTAGATCAACAATACCTAAATTTACATCTAAACCAACGGATTTATTAGCATCACCTAAGCCTATACCAACTCCTAAAACTCCATCTGCTTTGTCAGTAAAGCGAGCGCGAGATTGTAATCCTACCGCAATAGAAGCTCTCCCCCAAGATTTACCATAAGCCGATGGTGTGAGCATAGTAATACTAGGAGATGAAAGCGGCCGCGCTTTATTATTTTCTAATACTAAAGGTAACTTTTGCGGTTTAAAAGGCTTTTGCGCTGGGTCGCTAGGTTCTGTTTTTAAATGATTACCATCCTCTTGATTAGCATTTTGATCAATGTTGATTTCAGGAGCCTGAGTTAAGTAATCAGATGGTATTGGTATAGCTGTGGGAGTGATTGGAGTTACAATTTCTGGTTCTATATTTCCTATAGTTGGAAATTTTTGTATAGGACTTAGAACTGTAACTTGATTAGGAGTAAATTTATCCTCATAAATAATTTGGCTATGTACCTTGTTATAAATTTCTATGTGGGAATAATTCTCTATAAAATACATAATCTTACCCGATGTGAGTGAGTGGAGATGCTAAAGTTTCATAAGTCTCAAATGGGGATATTCTGTCGTGTCCGGTTATTCGCTTTACCGTATTTAAATTTATAGTTATCATTAGTGGCTAACACCGAAACGTTGTAACACGGAGAGTTTTTTTGATAAACAATTAGCGGGATTTGATATCAACACCCTTTATTTAAATACCCCACAGTGATAATTATTATATCAATACTCCAGCCAGTTTTATGACTAAGGTAAAAAGAAAGTTACTTATTAATAAGGGTTTAGGGATCAGTTTTCTGTCAATGGCGAAGATTGAGTGATAAGCTTCTCAAGGAAATATAGAAGTGTTCATGATCATCACTTACTTACTCAGTAACTGGTATAATATTTCCTATAGCCAATATCTGTCCTCAAGAGGCTAAGTCAAAATCCTTGTTAATATGGCTAATCGCCTTCTCACTTCAGGTTTGAGACTTGTGAAGACTGTTTTATTAGAAACTAGTAATTATGCTCACTAGCGTTGATCGATTGTTATTTGTCCGGCGCGTCCCTATTTTTAACGAATTGCGAGATGATTTTGTGGTTAGGCTGGCTTCAGTGATGAATGAACTATCATATCCTGCTAATTACAGTATCTTTAAACAGGGTGAAGAAGGGCGATCGCTTTATATTGTTGTATCAGGTAAAGTCAAAGTCCATATTGGCGAAACAAAATTAGCAGAAGTTGAGCAAGGGAAATACTTCGGGGAAATGGCTGTATTTGATACTCAACCCCGTTCAGCCACGGCTACGACTTTAGATCCTTGTGAATGTTTAGAACTCACCCAAGAGCAACTTTATGATGCGATTGAAGAAACTCCAGAAATTGCGGTAAATATTATTCGTGAACTATCGCGGATAATTCGCCGACTGAATGAAAGTATTAATCATTAGTCATTGGTCATTGGTCATTGGTCATTGGTTATTTGTTTTTAGTCGTACTAAATTTTAGAGCTTGTTGCAGAAACCTGTGGGGAATTTCTACACTTTCTCCCCAATGTTGATGAATGTAGGACGCATGAACATTAGGTAAATTCCAACCTTCAAATCCTGTATTTTCTTCACAATCATAACGATAAGTATCAAATAAAGGTTGTTGAGGATTAGTAATTAAATGAGAACGATGAAACTCATGTCCATAAATATCTGTTCCTGTATCGAATAAGAAACTATTTTGTAAAGCTATCCCATGACGATATCCTAAAGTTAACTTTTTATCCATTTGTGCCGATGTTGGTAAAATTCCCACCATTGACCAAGATTTATCTTCAAAATCAATAATATTTTCACATAAATACATCAATCCCCCACATTCAGCAATTGTTGGTATTCCTGCTAGAATAGCCTTTTTTACTTCTTTAATAACGCTGGTGTTTGCTGCTAATTGTTGTGCAAATACTTCGGGAAATCCACCACCAAAATACAGTCCTTGGATATTTTTTGGGAATTCTGTATTTTCTAAAGGACTCCAAAAAACCAATTCTGCACCTAATTGTTGGAGTAAATCTAAATTATCTTGATAGTAAAAATTAAAAGCTTGATCTCGTGCTACGGCAATTTTTAGGGGAGATGGGAAGATGGGAAGATGGGGAGATGGGGAGATGGGAAGATGAGGAGATTTCAAAAGGGGTAGTAGCTGATCCCAATCAAAGCAAGTATCGCCTAAATCTGCCAAGCGATTGACTATATCATTCAATTCTGGTAATTCAGAAGTGGGTACTAAACCAAGATGACGGTCGGGTATAGTGATGTTATCTTGTCTTCGTAAAACGCCGAGAATCGGTAATTGTAGGGGTTTTAGAGAATCTTTGAGGAGGGATAAATGGCGATCGCTCCCCACCCGATTCAAGACTAACCCAGCGATTTTAATTCTACTATCCAAAGCACAATAACCATGTGCGATCGCAGCCACAGAACCAGACAACCGACTACAATCAATCACCAAAATCACAGGTATGTCTAATAACCGTGCAACGTGCGCGGTACTCGCAAAATCAGTTGGTAATTGATTTTCTTCCCCAGTCCCCTTCACCCCATCAAATAAACCCATTACCCCCTCAACTAGAGCATATTCACACCTGGGGGAATGACGATGAAAACATTCTTTTACATAACTTTCCGAAGTCAGAACAGCGTCTAAATTCCGACAAGGAAAACCAGTAACATATTGATGAAACATCGGATCAATGTAGTCTGGCCCCACTTTAAAAGATTGTACCTTTGCACCACGACGACACAAAGACGCTAAAAGGGTAAGTGTCACAGTTGTCTTACCCACCCCGCTACGTTCTCCAGCAATAATTATAGACATTGGTAATTAAAATTATTTCATTCACATTTTTACTATAAACGCCAATTATCTAGTTTTAGCGAATAACCTAAATTCTGAATTCTTTGATAATGAATTAAACCCTTTCATTTACCAAAAAATCCTTCATTCCGTGAAATCCTTAAATCTGTTAAATCAGTGATAAAAAATACCCCCTTACATCACAGCAAGAGGGTAAAAAAGTGAGGAATAAATTCCCAATTACAAATTATCAATTAGCGATTCTCCAACTTCAAAGTTGTCGCTATCACCGCCAAACTTTCTTCAAAAAGTGCCTCACGACCCCAGCGTTGTACCTGTTGACTCAACAACACTTCTGCCTTTTGTTCCGAAAGAGAACTTACCTGTTGAAACAAACCAGCAGACTGAGCGCCACCGTGAGTTTCCATCCGCATACAACCACCCGTTTCCGAGCAAATTAAAGTTCCGCAATTAGCTTGAGGATTAGTAGAACTCAAGCGCAAAGCAATCAAATCACCAACAATCTCACCAATATCAGCAATGGGAACACCTGCTAATTCTGCTTCTATTTGTTTTTGGTCTTGAGCCAAAAAACGAACGCGAGTGATATCATAATCACCGCTTTCCTTTGAATAAGAAACAGCCTGCCATTCCAACCGACTGGCCAACCAACCCAAAAACAGCAAAGCTTGAGCAGGGTTGCCTTTTTCGTAATCAATAGTTACACGGTCAATTTCTCTCAAACCAACACGACGCTGAGGTGCATCATAAGCTTCAGCAGTTAACTCTTGCCATGCAGCCAAACGCCGCCAGTTCAAATCAGCCAGAGGTACACCTGTTTCTACCAATTCTTGCAAAGTCAATAAATCATCTTCTGGAGTATTAAAGTTGCAAGAATCAACAATCACATTATTACAAACTGCCGCTAACCTTTTGAACAAAGGGTTATGAGCATCTGGTGTAGCCTTCCACCACAAAAACTTAGGCAAACCACCAATTAACAAAGCGGGAATCATGCCTCCAACTCTTTCCAAAGCTGCCACTGTCCCTGTGAGAGTAATGTATTCACAGCAAACTAGTGTACTGGAAGATTGCTTTTGAATTGGACAATAGGCGGAAACTTGCGCCTTTACCCCTTCATCTTCCCCAGCAATGGGACACAAAGCAATAATGCGGCAAGGGTTACGGAGCGCAATTTCATCAGCAATAGTAGGACTAGTGGCGCTGAAAGTATAGCCCATAGCCGCGCCATGATTATCTCCCTGTGGTCCACTGTGCTGCTTTTTGAAGTATTCTTCCCGTAAAACCGTGAGAGTTTCTGGTGTGGAAGTACCAGTTTCTGCTAAGTCATGTTTTTTTTGTACTTCCCGCAATGCTGCGTCTGTTTGTGGCCCCAAAATACCATCGATGGGACCGTTATAAAAGCCTGTTGCAGCTAACAAATACTGGGTTTCTTCTGGTTCATAAACAACTAAAGTAAATGTCGTAGCGCGGGTTGCAGCAGGTAGTCCACCGTCCTCGCCGGTGATACCATAACTTTGCCAGATTTGAGTTAATTCCGCTTCTATTTCTGTGAGCGAAACATCCTTGGGTGCTTGTAGTGAAAAAATCGTCGGAGCTTGGGTAGCCATAGTCTATTTTGGATTTTGTCAGTTATCAGTGGTTATTTGTCAGTTGTAATTAGTCATTAAGTCATCTACTTTTACTAATGACCAATGACTAATGACTAATGACTTTATTCTTAGAGTCTGCGCCAGCGACGACCATCTTGGTTGATCAAGAATTCTGCTTCTGCTGGCTCCCAAGTACCTGCTTCGTACTGAGGAATAGTTGTAGGATCTGCGGGTGCGTCCCAGACGGAAAGTGCTGGTGTGACTACTTGCCAAGCTGCTTCCACTTCATCTGCCCGTGTGAAGAGTGTTTGGTCGCCCATCATACAATCGAGGAACAGGCGGTCATAGGCATCAGAAGTAGCTTGGATACCAAAGGAACCATAACTAAAGTCCATATCAACGGCACGAGTGCGGAATTCTGCCCCTGGCATTTTCACATCAAAGCGCAGGGAAATTCCTTCATTCGGCTGAATTCGCATTGTCAAAATGTTGGCGTTTGTCTGTTGGGCGGCAGAGGTAAACATTTTGGAAGGAACTTCGCGGAAGTGAATGGCAATTTCGCTCACCTTTTTCGGCATCCGCTTTCCTGTTCTCAGGTAGAAAGGAACACCTTTCCAGCGCCAGTTATCCACCATGAACTTCATCGCTACATAGGTGGGTGTTGTTGAGTTGGGATCAACTCCCGGTTCTCCCCGATACCCAGCTACTGGTTGTCCTTTCATCCAGCCGGCGCTATACTGCCCACGAATTGCCGAACGTGAGAGATTATGAATATCAGCTAGACGAGTAGCCTGTAGTACTTTAACTTTTTCTGTGCGAATACTATCAGCATCCATTGCGTTGGGTGCTTCCATTGCTGTTAAGCAATAAAGTTGCATCAGGTGGTTTTGCAACATATCCCGCAGTGCACCGGCGCTTTCATAATAACCAGCCCGGTCTTCAACGCCGACTGTTTCCGCGACGGTAATTTGTACGTGGTCAACAAATTGTCGATTCCACAAGGGTTCAAAAATGGCGTTAGCAAAACGGAACACCAGTAAGTTTTGAACTGTTTCTTTACCCAAGTAGTGGTCAATGCGGTAGACTTGGTTTTCTTTACAATATTTCTGCACTATTTGGTTCAGACTTTGGGCAGAGGATAAATCCCGACCAAAGGGTTTTTCAATTACCAGTCGATGTTTGTAAGGATCGTCTAGCATTCCTCCTCCCCCTAGCTGTTTGATAGCTTCAGGGAAGAAGTTGGGGGCAACGGAAAGGTAGAACATTCGGTTTCCCCTTGTTCCCCGTTTCTCGTCTAATTCACTTAATAAGGTTTTCAGTTTTTGGTAACTTTCCGGGTCGTCTATATTCCCAGGACAGTAGAATAAACCTTGAGAAAAGTCTTGCCACAGTTCCCCTAGTTCGACACTACTATGAGCTTCTTCCATGCCCTTCTGCATTTGCTCACGGAAGTATTCATGGCTCCATTCTCGACGTGCTACACCGACAATGGTGGTTTCTGGAGGAATACGTCTTTCTCTCCGCAATTTGTACAGTGCTGGTACTAGTTTGCGCCAGGTAAGATCCCCGGAAGCGCCAAAGATAACTATAATTTGGGGTTCGGGCATCCCTTGCTGTTGTAGACCAACGCGTAGGGGATTTTCTAGCAGACTGACCATAGAATTTTAGATTTTGGATTTTGGATTTTAGATTTAGGGACAGGTGACAGGTGACAGGTGACAGGTGACAGGTAACAGGTAACAGGTGACAGGTAATTCCTCCCCATCTCCCCATCTCCCCATCTTCCCATCTCCCCATCTCCCCATCTCCCCATCTCTCTATTCTCTATACTGGTGTGGTCTTGAGCCAAAAAACGAACGCGAGTGATATCATAATCACCGCTTTCCTTTGACTATTCTCTATACTGGTGACAATAGCTTGATTTTGCCTTCTAAAGAGTTCATTAGTGACTGGAAGGGCTGGACAAATTTGTCAATACCTTCAACGAGTAGTTCGTCCATAACGGTATTGATGTCAATGTTGATGTCCGCTTCTTTCAAGCTTTCGATGAGATTGTAAGCCTCGTCTACGCCTGTTTCCAGACGATTGGCAACATCACAATGATCGGCACAAGCTTTAATTGTGGCTGGTGGTAAGGTGTTAACGGTGTCTTTGCCAATCAGTTCGTTGACATACATCACATCGTTGTAACTGGGGTCTTTGGTGCTGGTGCTGGCCCACAATAAACGCTGTACTTTTGCGCCTTTTGCTACTAAGGCTTGCCAAGCATCAGTGCTGGTGATTTTTTTGTATTCTTGGTAGGCTATCTTGGCATTAGCGATCGCAATTTTCCCTTTGATAGCTCGCAGTCTCGCTTCATGGTTGATGTCATCAACGCCTCGCTGCAATTTAGCATCTATCTTACTGTCGATATTGCTATCAATCCGGCTGAGGAAAAAACTGGCTACAGAAGCAATTTTGCTAATATCCCTACCTTCACTCACCCGTTTTTCTAAGCCCCGAATATACGCCCAAGCTGCATTAATGTAACTTTGGACTGCAAACAACAACGTCACGTTGACGTTAATTCCTTCAGCTATTGCTTGTTCTACCGCTGGTAAACCTGCCTGGGTTCCAGGAATTTTAATCATCACATTTTCTCGCCCAATTTCCTGGAAATATCGACGAGCTTCAGCTATGGTGGCTTGGGTATCATGAGCTATAGTTGGTGGGACTTCTATACTCACATAACCATCTAGACCATTCGTGGCTTCATAAACAGGACGCAAAATATCACAAGCATTACGGATATCTGCAAAAACTAGGAATTCATAAATTTTGTATGTCGCTAAACCCTCACGAATTCCAACTTCAATATCGGCATCATAAATGGCATTACCAGTAATTGCTTTTTCAAAGATGGCTGGGTTGGAGGTAATACCAGAGATTCCTTGATTTTTCACCAAGTTTTCGAGTTCCCCTGATTGAATAATGTCACGGCTCAAATTATCCATCCAGATACTTTGACCGTATTGTTCAATCTCTAATAAATGATTGGTTGCCATAGCTATTTTTTAACTCCAATTCACAGTGTTTTTTGGTGAATTTGAAAAAGTTACTCAGTTGATGGTGGTTTTTGTATTTGACATCAACCAACTGAGACATCAACCAACTGAGATGAATCTTTAAATTCACATACAAACATTGCTAGTGCTGCATTCCCATCCCCAATTGCCAATCTTCAGCTTCATTACTGGCAAAAGTTAGACGCTTTTTTTCAACTTCGTCTAATGACCGTTTTGAATAAAAGACTCGACTTTAGCTACATCGTTTTTACTACCAATAATCAGAGGTGTGCGTTGATGTAGTTTTTTGGGAACTACATCTAAAATATCCACTAATCCTGTAGTTGCTTTACCCCCAGCTTGTTCAATCACAAATGCTAAAGGTGCAGATTCATAAAGTAGGCGCAATTTACCTTCTGGTTTTTGCAGTGTGCCTGGATAGAGAAACACACCACCTTGAACTAAAATTCTATGTATATCACTCACCATTGCGCCACTATAACGAGCGGTATAACCTTCAGTGCGATGAACATAGCGAATGTATTCCCTAATGGATTCATCCCACTGCCAGAAGTTACCTTCATTAACGCTGTAAACGGAACCGTGGTCAGGAATCTTGATATTTTCTTGTGTGAGAATAAACTCCCCTAAGCTGGGATCAAGGGTAAAGGAATGAACGCCTTTACCTATAGTATAGACCAGCATCGTGCAGGGTCCGTACAGTATGTATCCAGCGGCAATTTGCTTGTGTCCGTTGGTCAATAGGTCAGTAGCTTTACCATCGCTATCGTCTCCTTCTTGTTGACGGATGGAGAAAATCGAACCTAAGCTGAGATTAGTATCTGTGTTAGATGAACCATCTATTGGGTCATAGAGCAAGGTATAACGACCAACGGGGCAGTTTTCGGGGATATAGTAGGGATTTTCCATTTCCTCGGAAGCTAGGCGACAAACTAAGCCGCTTTGCTTAAACACTGAGATAAATACGTCGTTAGCGTAAACATCCAAATTTTTGACAGATTCTCCCTGGACGTTAACTTCTCCAGTAAATCCTAGAACGCCTTCCATTAAGCCGGCATTGCTCATGCGACGCGCCACTAGTTTACCAGCCAAAGCGATGCGATTCATCAGCGCACTTAAATCCTGAGCGTCTGCTGAAAAACTTTGCAATTGCTGGAGTACATGACGCGATAAGGTTGTACAATCACGATCTAGGGCTTTGTCTGTAGCGTAGTTGATTGACAAATCTAAAGATTCTGAGGCTTGAGCCATTTTTGTTACTCTCTAGCTTTTTGCTGTTGGGTTGGTTTCACTAATGGCAACTTTTGGTTGCTGCTTCTATCTTAGAAAGGTATTTTGATAACTAAAGATTGTTTTTAGATAAACTACAGAATTGAAATTTTGGGCTGCTTTTTCAGATTTAAGATCCCCTTAAGATTTTAAGATCCCCGACTTCTTTAAGAAGTCGGGGATCTGTTCTGTGGTTTTACGTGTTTTCTCTAACTAACCAATTTATTTCTTAGTAATTATAGACACTGTATAAAAACTGTTTTATTATATGTATCAGGTATTTAACTCAACTGCTGGACTAGCAACACTAGGCATTTGTTTTGGTGCGGCTAAACTACGTAGAAAGCATCTTGCTAAAAAACTCGTGGTGAGTTGAGACAATGGTGGGGTAGGGGTAAAGTACAATGCTAAACCCCTACGTATTGAATCAAATCGAAAAAAGCTGTTTTGAAAAAAATATTACCCTTTTCTAATAATCTGTTATGGTTTCAAACGAGCTTGGTTAAAAATCTTGTTTTTATCCCCAACTACCACGTCGGTTATCATCTCTTCTGTTATCCTCTCGTGGTTTTGCTTTATTAACTCTCAGTTGACGACCCATCCACTCTGCACCATCTAATTCGGTGACAGCTTTGTCTTCTTGAGCATCTTCCATCATATCAACAAAAGCAAAGCCTCGCAGCCTTCCGGTTTCGCGGTCAGTAGGTAAGACAACTCTTTTGACTTCACCATAATCTGCAAACACGGATTTTAAGTCTGCTTCAGTTGCTTGGTAAGAGAGATTTCCAACGTAAATAGTCATGTGGGTCACGTAATTTTCAATAAAAAGCGATTAGTTCACCTAGAAAACAGAACTACGCAAATTGCAAGCATTGCATAGTCTCCTCTGATTTATGGACAGCGAAAGTTGAATGATATTAACCATAACTTCATCTGTCATCAGACTGAATATACGCATACGTTTATTATCATAACTGATTATGACATTTTCCTAAAGAGAAGATTTTACAAAAAATCATAATATAAAATTATCTTCTTTTATGTATTGCATAATTGAACAAAATTGATTGCAAATGGTGATTTGCTCGATTAAAAATCAAGATAAATACAGCGGTTTCCGCTCTTATGAAGTACATCTTAGCCCCCTCCCCGGAAGCGATGAGGGGGTTGGGGTGGGGTTCTTGTACCTCATAACACCGGGAAGTGCTGTATCAATACTTTTGCAAAATTGAAAAAGCCTTGATTCGTAGGTTGGGTTTTGTGCCTCAACCCAACCTACAAAAAAAATGGCAAAGATTATTGAAATATAATTTCGCTTTTACAGTTATTAACCGTTAACATTTAACACTTAACGGTTAAGAAAAAGTTAATCAATTGAAATTTGTTGAGGGCCAGTGGCTTTGCCATTCTGAACCCCGCAAGTAGGGGAACTGCTGGAATTAATATGTTGATCTAGCCAAGTTTTAACAGGATCATCAGCTAGGTTGAGTCGCAGCACTCCAGAGAATAACCCACCAAAAAATGAGACTGGGTGCTGGGTAGCTTGTTTAAAGATGGGTGACAATTCATCAGTGAACATTTAAATGTCTCCAAGTATTGGCGTAAAAATTACTATTTCTTAATCAATCGTAACTCGGAAAGCAATTTCGGGGTGATCATGGGTAATGGGGAAGAACTTTTCCTCATCCCCAATACCCCATTCCCAATCCTTATGAGGTTGGTGCTTGATCTGGAAACATACATTTGTCAGAGTCGCAACCACTGGGGCCTGCTTCTGATAATTCCCCTAAATCGTAACGACTTAAGGCTCCACAGAAATCATCTGTTGTACGTCTTGCTTTCACTTCCGCTGACAAGCGTTCATAAGTGGCTTTGTCTATTGGTTCAAAAGGTAGACGTGGGAATGATTGCAAATCGTCAAACCGCGCTAACAATGCCGCAGAAATATATCCTTCATCGTTTTGAATGGCTTCATAGATGCGTGTTCCTAAAGGCTCAACTTCCTCAGAACGGAGTTCCAGGGTAGCTGAGGTGTTATGGGTGACGTAATGACTCTGGACTTGCATGACAAAATCTAATTGAGCTAAGACGGAGAACTTAGACACATCAATCACATCTGCACCGGGTAAATCTGCCCAAGATACGGCAACAGGAATTTCTACCAACCATTCTGTACAACGAGGATCAAAAGGATCGTTGAGTAAGTTGCCGTTTTCGTCTTTGTCAGATTGGGACGGGATGACGTTGTAACCATAATCTATACAAGCTAGGGCTACGGGGTCATTTTTACGGAAGGTGATCCGACGAATAAATCTTTGGGCTTTGGGGGGATGCCAACCGGAACTAGCACCGGTTAAGAGGGATTTAGTCCCTGATGGCTGCACTGTAGTACAACGGTTGGGGCGTTTGATCTGATGGCGATCGCAATATTCCCACACAACTTTATGAACGACATCTTTCCAGAAGTTGAGATATTTTTGCTCACCACGTTTGAAAACCAGTCCTTCGGTGGTTTCTGGTCTTCCTGCTTCCCACCAGCGTAACCAATCTGTCCCAAAAGCATGGACAAAGAAATCAAATAAACCGGTAAAGGAAACACCGACAATGGGATCTAATTCCCGACTGTATTGATAACGGGGTTCAAGGAACTGGTGATTTAACAATGCGGCTACTGACAAAGCACCTGCTGTAAATGCTTCTTCTTGTTCTTTGTAGTTGTCGGGATCAAGTTGGTTTAAGTGTACCTCAGACAAATTACAGTGAAAATTGCTACCAGTAATTTCCCCACAATTATGTGCAACAAACCCATTAGCATCAAAGCGAGATACACCAGGTACAGTGCAATCATAAACAGACTCTTCACCATCAAAGGTAATAGATTCAATCCTGACATCGAACCGTTCTTTATAGAGATTGCGCTTATACCCTGATAACAAAGAGTCTAACAACTCAGCTTTTTTAGGTTCTTGGAAACCAACTATTTGTTGAAATATTTGAATGTTATCTTTAGCAATAACTAATTCATGTTGAGTCTTACAAAAATACTCAGTCAAAACTTTCTTGCTATTAGGTAACATTCTCAGACCTTCTGGTCTACGATTCTTGTAGATTTTACTAGCAATACCTAATCGTAAAAGCATCCTTTGTATAGCTTCTAAATTAGGTAAATCACTTTGCGCTAAATGAACGCTAATTCCCTTGTCATGCTTATCTTGTACACTTCCATCAGCGTCAAAAATACCTCTGAGAAAACCACAATAAAAATCGTAGCTTGCTTGCTCAATCTCGGAAGTAACTTTTTTATGTTTATGTGCTAAACCAAAAGCACTAGCCAGTTTTGCGAGGCTCGCAGAACTAACTTGAAAATATTTGTTTGTTTGGTGGTAAACACCTCTCAAATCCTGAGAATATTGAAGTGGTTTTGGTAAATTATTCACTAATGAAAGAGCAAATTCTTTCATCTCAGTTTGAGTTTCTCCCCAGTAGCGTAGTGATGCCTGATAGCTATAGTTAGCACCATTTACTGAGAAACAACCATCACCTAATAAGCTACCGAGTAACCAACCTTCCGCGTGTGTACCTAAACCATCCCAAGGATTTATATTCTTATGGTCATGAATTAGTATTCGATCACCAGGGTTTAAGTCTTTGACTTCACACCATTCTGAGTATTGCTTACGTTGAGTTTGTGCGGTGACTTTTAAAACTTGATGATTCTCGGTAAGTCTTAAAGCGTAACCTTCTTTGGTTTGTAACTTGACTACAGGTTTCACTCCTGTGAAGAAAAAACCATCAGATGTAGTGCTAAAAAGTTCACCGTTTACATAAACAGCTAATTGTTTGCCAATTAAATCTTTAACTTGCCTTGCACCGTGTTCTGTATGTATCCAAGTATCTGAGGTTATACACGGATTTAAACCAAACCTACCTGCTCTATGTTCTAGCTCATCAGCATCAATTTCAGGATGGTATTTTTTTATCCATTGCTCGGCTTTTCCTTGCTCGTAAGCTTGCAAAAAGTCTTTTTTGAGTTCCGGTGTATTTAGTAAATCAGCATTAGCTCTAGCGACAGCTTCACCAGCCCATTGAATTGCCCCTTCACCGCTGTAATATTGTTTACGTACAGCGGCAATGGATTCTTCTAAGGTTGGCTTGCGGTGAAATACTCTAGTATGGTTAGCCATTCTCAGAGAATCGCGTTCTGGATCTATGCGCCAGTTGCCTTCTGTGTCCTGTTGCCATAAGTTATCTTTGGCAGTTGCGCCTTGTTCATCTTCGGAAACGAACTGACGCATACCCGCGCTTCTACGGATATTGCCAGCAACGATTGTGACAGCAGCTTCATCAATTAACAAACAGCATTCAACTGAATTTAATTGTCTACCTAAAGCCTTATTGAGAATAGAGGCGCAACGCTGATACAATCCTGGTAACTTCACAGGGTTAGCCATTCCGCCAAAGCCTTTGAGGGTTTCCCCAGATTGGCGCACGTCGCTAATATCAACAATTACTTCCACTTCACCTGTAAAGCGTTCATCGCTGGATAGTTCTAAGAGGGTTTGATAGGATTTTACCCAACCTTCCCGACTGTCTCCAACGTGGATAGTAGCGGTGTTAGCTTCTATATGGGTTTGTGTAAATTCATGACGCTGTTCTTGAGGAGTGCTGCCAATTTCACCTATGATGGTAATATTTAGGCGATTACGGATAGGAGGCAGTTGATTAATATATTGTGGTTCAATGATAGCTCCTGTACCACAGCCCATCATGGCCAAGTCCATCATCAAACCGAAGGCTTTCCAGTCTACCAAGTTGGTAGAAGTGCAGTTATAAGCCCCGGAGAAGTTTTTGGGTTTAGTTAACCAGTCTGTGCCACCAACCCACATCCAGCGACCACTGGGGAGGGATTTCATGTTGCGCTGCATTTTGTCTAAAAGGGCAGCTTCTTCGGGGGTGAGTTTGCCTAATTCGACTAAGCCTTTAAGAGTGCGATCGCACACCTGATCATAACTTTCTCTTAAACCTGCCTCTGTACGACGGCTGTAGGTTCTAAAAAACACAGGATTGGCTGCTGGAGCAGATTCTGGAAACGTTGCACCCTGACGTTGACGTTCAAGTTCTCGAACCATAATAAGGTCTTGTTGCTGACTAACAAATTAAGACTATAACGCCAAGTAGTTAGAGGATGGAAGATTGATAAATTTCCCACTTTGCGCTATGTCTTATTTAGTATTAATTGTAACTATATTTTAGTTTCAGTACAAAACCCTGACTATGAGCCAGGGTTGTAAATTCTCGAAGTTTTATCTATTCAGTTTTCCTGAAATAGGCTATCTGTGTCATACTGTTCTTTGGTTTAATTCCTTCCCTAGCAAGAAGCTGGGGATTTTTTTAGGTTTGATTGCGCTGATGTAAATCTGATTATTTCAGTCATCAGACCAATTACAATTTGCATCTCCATCAGATGAATATCTACTTGGTAAATACTGGAACTCAATAATTTGATCTTTGAGTTCACTATTTTCCCACTTCAGTTGATAATTTTCATCCTTCAGTTGTTGAATCTGCTCATATAGCTTGCGGAGTTTTGTTTTTAGTGTCTGAATCTGGTTCTTGTATTTCAACTCCCTTTCTCTAAATATCTTAAGTAAGTATTCCAGAGGTTGTGGTTCAAATGGTTGGAGCATAGATTCTGTCCTATTAATGGAAATGTATTTGTGGGTAAGTCTGTCTAACTAAACCACGTAAAGTGCGATTCCTACGGAGCGCTTCGCTATCGCAAACTGCACACTAGTAGTTTGTCAAATTTATTTTGACGGGTTGCGAAAATTTTCCAAGTTCGACTAAAAAGCGTAATGTGCGATCGCCTTTTGTCCCACCAGTTCAACAAATGTAAGTTCTAAAAAACACAGGATTCTCTGCTGGTGCGGTTTTAGATAAAGATGCACTCTGGCGTTTACGTTCCAGTTCTTGAACCATAATAAGGTCTTGTTGCTGACTAACAAATTAAGACTATAACGCCAAGTAGTTAGAGGATGGAAGATTGATAAATTTCCCACTTTGCGCTATGTCTTAGTTTGTATAAATTATAACTATATTTTAGTTTCAGTACAAAACCCTGGCTGTGTGCCAGGGTTGTAAAGTCTCGAATTTTTATCGTTCAGTTTTTCTGAAATAGCTTATATGTGTAATCTAGAAATTCCCATTCAAGTGAGGTACAAGAATTCATAATTAAACGCAGATAAAATATTTTGTATAATGATATAATATGCAACAGTTTTATATTTAATTGTTACCAAAACGGAATCCTGCCTTCGTTAACAAAACAAATCGGGAATTTAATTAATGCGTAGAGACTCTATTTTTTATAAACTCTTCCAACAATATCCATCTGTCTTATTTCAATTATTGGAAAATCCACCCCAAAATGCAGAATTATATAAATTTGATTCTGTAGCAGTGAAAGAACCGAAATTTGAAATTGATGGAGTGTTTTTACCTCCAGAAAGTGAAACCAAGGGGACAGTTTATTTTAGCGAGGTGCAGTTTCAGAAAGATGAACAACTGTATGAGCGATTATTTGCTGAATCTCACTTATATTTCTACCGTAACCGTAATAGATTTAGTGACTGGCAAGCGGTTATAATATATCCATCTCGGAATATAGAACAAAGTGATATTTCTCCTCACCGTTCTTTGCTTAACGGCGATCAAGTGCATAGAATATATTTAGATGAGTTGGGAGATATTCAACAATTACCTATATGGGTAGGATTAATGGTACTGACGACTTTAAAGGAAAGTCAAGCACCAGCAGCAGCCAAGTATTTATTAACAAAAAGTAATCAAGAATCATCATCAAATGAGATGATTTTAGAAATGATTACTACAATCATGATGTACAGGTTTGAAAATCTGACTTTGCGGGAGGTTCAAGTCATGTTAGGAATTTCATTAGAAAGAAGTCGCGCTTATCAAGAAATTAAACAAGAAGGAAGACAAGAAGGAAGACAAGAAGGACTCAAAGAGAGTGCTTTAAATTTAGTTATGCGACAGTTAACTAGACGTTTGGGAGAGTTTCCAGAGGAAACAAAAAATACTATTTCTGGTTTATCTTTAACTAATTTAGAAAATCTTGGGGAAGCGTTGTTAGATTTTACCAGTTTACAAGATTTACAAAGTTGGTTAAGTCAAGTGCAAGATTAATTTATTACTGATCAAAACCCCGACTTTTCAATATGATTCAATATTGATAAAAGTCGGGGATCTTAAAAATAGTAGATTTTAAATTCTAATTATAGAACAAACAAATCAAAATAAAATTACAAAAAATTGACAGTAAAAATAATGTCTTTAGCACCTTGGAGAAGTCTCATCACTCGCGCTTTACACAAAAACCGCAGTCTGGTTTATTCCCGTTATGTACAACTTGCAACGGTGCGAGAAAATGGTTTACCTGCAAACCGCACTGTAGTATTTCGTGGTTTTCTTGAAGATACAAACCAGCTAAAATTTATAACCGATATCCGTAGCGAAAAAGCTGAACAAATAGCAAAACAACCAGCAGCAGAAATTTGTTGGTATTTCCCAAACACCAGAGAACAATTTCGTATTGCTGGAGAATTAATTTTAATTACGGCTAATTCTCATCCACATTTACAAGCAGCGAGGATAAAAATGTGGCAAGAATTAAGTGATGCAGCACGTTTACAATTTGCTTGGCCTGATCCGGGTGAGATGAGAGTAAAAACACCAGAAGCTTTTACACCACCAGCACCAGATCCTATTCAACCAGTAGAAAATTTTTGTTTATTATTACTTGAACCTACAGAAGTAGACCATTTAGAATTGCGGGGTGAACCACAAAATAGATCAGTTTATCACCGCAATGAAAACCAGAAATGGTTAACTGAAGCAATAAACCCGTAATTTAAATTTTTTGTTAATTCTTTGATATTTGGTTTTCTATATTCCTGCACCATCAAAAAATTCCTGAATCTTTTTATCTCTACGATTACAGAAGTTGTGTTCTTTTGGTAATTCATCTTCTTGAATGAATTTACCTACCAAAATCGGATTTTTTGCGTGATTTTGGAGAGATTGAATTTGTTCTTCTAGTGCTTCAATACGGTCAACTAAGGTGCGAATTACTTGAGCTTCTGAATCTGGTAAATTGTTGTGTTCTAGAGGTGAAACCCGAACTCCAGCACGGTAGATAATGCGACCAGGTACACCTACAACTGTGCAACTAGAAGGAACGTCCCTCAACACCACAGAACCAGCACCAATGCGGACATTATCACCAATTGCGATATTTCCTAAAACTTTTGCACCAGCACCAACGACGACATTTTCGCCTAAGGTGGGGTGGCGTTTGCCGCTTTCTTTACCTGTTCCCCCCAGGGTGACACCTTGATAAATCAGCGCGTAGTTGCCGATAATGGCTGTTTCCCCAATTACTACTCCCATTCCGTGGTCAATAAATACTCCTTGACCAATTACAGCCCCTGGGTGAATTTCAATGCCGGTTAAAAACCGAGCTATGTGAGAAATGAGCCGGGGGAAAAATGGAAGACCAATACTACGCAACCAGTGAGCAAAGCGGTGGAACATGAGGGCTTGTAAACCTGGATAGCAAAACAAGACCTCCAACCAATTCCGGGCAGCTGGGTCACGTTCAAAGATGATGCGAAAATCGGCACGTAGTATAGAGAGCATCGAGATAGTACCCTTGGACAGCATTGAGAGCTACTTTCCCATTTTATCGTTACTTGGTAATTGGGATTAGGGATTGGGGATTGGGAAAAATTAATTGCCTCTTGCCTCTTACCTCTTGCCTATTCCTTTGTGACTGTCACTTGTCATCTATTCCCTTTTGTTCAACTCTTAAAGTGTAGTTACGTTTGACACCGGGATTAAATGTACCTACCCAAATGCGATAAGTGCCTCTTGTCCATTGCTTATCAATCACACTTGCATCTTTACTTTTACCTGTGTCATCTCCACAACGGATTGTGCCATCGTCTGGGCCTTTAATGAACAAAGTCGTATCACCACCGCTGTTGACTAATATTTTCAAGCTGTCAAAGTCTTTTTCTAAAATGAGGATGTGGTCAGGATTTGGATCTGCAAAACCGATACAAGCTTTTTTATCGCGATCGCGGTTGCTCATTGCAGATAAGGAATAAGAACCACCTGTATAGCCAGTTCCCGTTCCTTGTGCTGGTTGAAAACCTGGTGATAGCTTGAGAGTTCCAAAATTTGCTGTTTGGGCTGCTGCCGGTATCGCCATCATAGCGGTCATCGTAGCCAACAACCAGCCACCTCGAAATTGAAGCCAGAAACGAAAATCTTTCATCTTTTTCTGGGGAATACCCCATCCTCAGCGTAGCAAGACTGTATAGAAGTTGCCAGATCGATTAGTACAGACAGTTAATAAAACTCAGATACCAAGAGACTTTCCACCCTTTTAAAAAGTTCCCTGCTCCCTGCTATATGTACTACATTTTATCAGAATTGGCGTAATACCTCTTCCTCAGCGTTCGCGCAGGGTCATGAATAGAAATTAAGAACGATGAAACTGGAAGAATACACCGCCTTTTAGAGTTCCTGGCTCACGGCTATAACTACTAACTGTAAGCGATCGCAGATTGTCAAACAGTGGTTTGCCTAAAACTTCCACCAATTTCAGCAAGGGTAGTTGACGTTCGAGAAATTTTTGGCTCTTTTTCCAGTCAACATAGATGTAGCCTTGGTTAAGTTGGGGAATAGGGGCGATCACATCTTGAAAATTGGGATTGTCAATTAAGGATTTTTCCTTGCTACTCAAGACTTCATCCATCGTCTTTAAGTCAGAGGTAAAAATCTCATAATTACCCTGGGTTGTATGCACCCCCTGAATTTTGGCGGCGACGCTGAGGGCTGATTTATCCTCAGTATTAGCTGTTAACTCTGTCCAAGCGGAGACTGTTTGCTGATTGAGAGTTAGGGAACTGACATTTAAGCCTTTGCTACTGGCAATTTTATCTAAACGGGCTATACCTGCTACTAACTGCGGTGTTTTTTCTACCACAAACACCCAATTGGGAGTTGTATTTCCTTGATTGGTTACAGGTGTGTTATTTTCAGTCAGCGTAGCGATCGCATATTCTCCTACTACCCAACTAAAAATATCCTCTCTAAAATTCAAACCCCAATCGTTCTGCACATCTACCAAAGGTTGTATCCAGCGAGAAATAGCCTCTGCTGATGAACCGTATATTGTCGCTGTTCCTTGTCTCCAGAGTTTTGCTAAATCACTGTCAGCTAAATTACTCAAATTCGCCCCAGAAATTGCCAAACCTGCTGATGCTGGAATATACTTCAATGCTCCCACAGGTTGAGATAGTGATGCAGACACAGGCGTAACGTCTGTAGATGTTAAAGTAGATGTTAAAAACGTGCTTTCCGCCAGCAATCCTTGGGGATTTAATACCAAAGACAGAATTTGACTATTATAGGTAGATTCCGCCAGTTCAAACCCTTGCCACTTTGCAACTTCGGACAGATTTAGGAAAGCTACAGCTACAGCATCTTTAGCTAATTCTTGAGTAGCTTTTTCATATTGCGGAGAACTGGTTAAATTCAAATCCGGTGCTTGGACATTATTAATAGCTTCTCGCACCACTTTGGCATCATTAGCAAACAAAACAAAATTATCAACAACCGCACCAGCTAAAGCAGTTGGGATTTTGGCGGGTGCTAATGTTTCTGGGGTGTCATAAAGTAACTTCACACCTTTGTATTGTTCAACAGCTAAATTAGCCCCAGCTAAAGACCGTTTGGAAAACAACAACTCGATAAACTCGCGGCTTTGGGCTGGGTTCTCTGTTGCTAACGCCATCAGATACCCTGTTTGTAGTCCGTTTTCTGGATCGCGGTCTATATCTTGGCTAGTTACAGCCAATGTAATTTCATTTCCCAGCCAGGGTTTGATATCTTCTTGATAATTTATGCTAGTTTTAGCCAATAAATTGGTTTTGATCTGGGAAATTTCCCCTTTTTGCTCCAATCCCTGCAACCCATCAGGATTTATCAGCAATGACACCATCACAGGTGACAGTTTTGATACAAAGATAGCAGCGCCAGGTTGAGAGCCATAAGTCACTAGGCCAACCGGACTTTTGGCAAAAAACCAGTAAAAGCCAGCAATACTAAACAGTAGCAGGGCGATCGCACCAGCTACTAGAAACCTAAAAAATGAGCTTTGGCTGTTCACATTAGACCTAGTAAATGCTCCGTTTTTGATTTTAGGCTAGAAGCGCAACTTCTATGCATTGAAAAACAGGATTTTTCTGATTTTTTCTGCGAACATAAATACAGCAGGAGTCAGGAGTAAAACTGGCTTGGTGTCTAAGTTTCAATTTTGATTCTGTACCTCATTGATCTGCAATCTGCTGTAATATGAGGATTGTTTAGAAAAACTACATGACAGGTCAATCTTTTATCCAAATTAGCGTAGAGGAACTAGCACAACGTCTGGCTGCTGGTGATTCTGGACTACAGTTGGTGGATGTCCGAGAACCTCAAGAAGTGGAAATAGCCAGCATTGAGGGTTTTGTTAACCTTCCTCTGAGCGAATTTGCTGAATGGAACGAAGAGGTTTCTACTCGCTTTGATTCGGAAGCGGAAACTCTTGTGCTGTGTCATCATGGTATTCGTTCTGCTCAAATGTGCCAATGGTTAGTGGCGCAAGGATTCACAAATGTTAAAAATATTGGTGGTGGTATTGCTGCCTACTCTATATTAGTTGATCCTTCAGTTCCACAATATTAGGGAAAAGATGGAGAGATTTCCCAAAAATAAATTACCCAAAAATTGTAGCGATAGCGTCACCCATCATTATTCCTTCTATCTAGAATGTGTTAAAGACTACCATCCTCACACAACCTAGAAATGGGAGATTTTTATTTGCAAGTCCCGGAGAGGATGTTTGAAAGGTTATAAACTTTACCAAAAAACCTCTCTCTTTTTAGGAAAAACGCTTTAAAATGCCCATAACCTTGTAGGAAGGGGGGTTAAGTATCTAGGTTTTATCGAACAGAATTCAGAAGTCAGGAGTCAGAATACATTCTGAATTCTGTGCGAGTGGCGGATGAATAACCGGGTTTAAGACCCGCACCAAATCGTAGATTTGGTAATCTTTAATCAGTCGCAGGTCTGAATACTCGACTGATTGATTCTGACTACTGACTCCTGACTACTGACTCCTTCTCCAATGGTTTCATAAAATACTTTGAAAACATCCTCTGAGGATTTATACAGCTATGAAGGCGACAAAATGCAAAGATTATATTTGTAACTTAAAATACTGCTTTTGTTAATGTACTGTGAGAATATACAGGAAAAGATGAGATGATACTCTCAAAATAGAGATTGTAGCAATCAGCAAACTAGTTTAGTAAATACGCTTAAGTAGAGTTTTGCTTTAAATTATCATTACATAACCATATAATTTGCTATCTTAAATTAATTAATACTTAATATTTTTTAGTGGTAAAAGCCACAAATTTTTTCAACCTTTGATTAAAATTTGCCTTCAGTAAAACATCTCCTATGCAAGTTCAGCTAACCAATCGACAACAGCATATACTTTGTGCAATTATACGTCACTATATCGCTACCGCAGAACCTGTTGGTTCAAAAGCTTTAATTGAGGAGTTTGACCTGGGTGTTAGCTCCGCTACCATTCGCAATGTCATGGGAGTTTTAGAAAAATCTGGGTTAGTTTATCAACCGCACACTTCTGCTGGGAGAATACCTTCTGATTCTGGTTATCGCATTTATGTTGACCAACTGATTACACCGTCTCTGCAAGATGCTACACGTAGTTTACTTCACCGAGCGCGTAGTGTTCCCCAAGAAAGGGGTACGGAAGCTGTAGGTAAAGAGGTGGAAGCCGCATTACAACAACTTCGACCTTGGGAAGATTGGGGTTTGGAAGCGCTATTACAAGGAGCAGCCCAAATTTTGGCAACTTTGAGTGGCTGTATTACTTTGATTACTATGCCCCAAACTAATACAGCACAGTTACGACATTTGCAATTAGTGCAAATTGAATCGGGTAAGATTATGCTGATTGTGGTGACTGATAGTTATGAAACACATTCCAAGGTGATGGATTTATTCACAGCTTCATCAGAAACCAAACCAGAGCCAGAGGTAATTGATCATGAGTTGCAGATTGTATCTAATTTTCTGAATAGCCACTTAAGAGGCCGCAGTCTGTTGGAATTAGCTAATCTGGACTGGAGTGAATTGGATCAAGAATTTCAACGCTATGGCGAATTCTTGAAAAATTCATTGGTAGAATTAACTCGTCGGACTTTTGCACCAGCTGCTACACAAATTATGGTGCGGGGTGTAGGAGAGGTTTTGCGTCAACCGGAATTTTCCCAAGTACAGCAAGTACAAACGATTATCCATCTGCTGGAAGAAGAACAAGAACAGCTATGGCGGCTAATTTGTGAGGAACCAGAAACAGAGGATTTGGGTAAGTCAAGGGTGACAGTTCGTATTGGTGCAGAAAATCCATTAGAACCGATTCGCACTTGTACTTTGATTTCTTCTCCCTATCGTCGGGGTTCTGTACCAGTGGGAAGTGTGGGAGTTTTGGGACCAACTCGGTTAGACTATGAAAGTGCGATCGCTGTTGTAGCCGCAGCCGCAGATTACCTCTCAGAAGCTTTTAGTTAAATTACTTAAATCATGTTCAGAAAAATTGCTTTTGGTTTGTTATGGCTAGGATTTATTTCCTACGCCTTTTTATTTGCTCCTCCTGACAATTTCCCAGAAAGTTTAGAGTTAATTAAAAATCTTTCTACTGGTCAATGGCAAGGCATTAACCCTTTAGTTATCGCCTTATTTAATATCATGGGTGTATGGCCTTTAATCTACAGCGCCGTTTTATTTATTGATGGTAGAGGGCAAAAAATCCGCGCTTGGCCATTTGCTACTGCTTCCTTTGCTGTTGGTGCATTTGCTCTTTTACCGTATTTAGCTTTAAGAGCATCAAATCAAGAGTTTGTAGGTAAAAAAAATCTATTTATCAAACTTTTAGATTCACGGATAAATGGAATTTTATTAACTTTAGGCGCAGGGCTTTTAGTTGCCTATGCTTTACAAGGAGACTGGGAAAACTTTGTTCAGCAATGGCAAACTAGCCGTTTTATTCATGTCATGAGTTTAGATTTTTGTATGTTAAGTCTATTATTTCCCGCTTTATTAGGAGATGATATGACGCGACGAGGTTGGAAGCACAATCAATTATTTTGGTTATTTGCTATGATTCCCCTATTCGGTCCTTTAATATATTTGTGTGTGCGTCCACCTTTACCAGAAAATTCATCCACAAACTAAGTAGCTTGGCGCAATTAAATATAAAACCTCTCCCCTACCCCTCTCCTGAAAGGAGAGGGAACATATGGACTCCCCCTTTCAGGGGGGGGACTTGGGGGGTGGAGAGAGAAAAGGAATAACTCTTAATACTGGAGAGGCTTTGACTCCCACTTCCCTGGTAGGGAAGGGGGCTGGGGGGTTAGGTCTATCTTATATTTTTTAACGCCCACAAACTAAAGTTTGGCAATACACAAGAGAAGCCAGCTTTTGTAGACTTTATGGTTGTGCCGCACCCTAGAATATGTCGGCACAAACCTATATTTATAAAAACTAGCAAATTATTTGTATTGCTTATAAATGTCAGGTAGCTGCCACCAAGCTGCATGGGGATATTGATGATGTTCTTCGTGATAACCAAAATGATAGCAAGTTATAAAAGACCACCAAATAGGACGATTAATAGTTTGGGCGCGATGAGGTTCATTATAACCATCAATTGGTTCTGTATGAGGTAAGAAAGTGCCAAAATAAAATAATTGTAATGAACTTAAAAGCGAAGGAATTACCCAAAAATAAGTGAGATTATTACGAGGTATATGAAGAGTGTAAACTATAATATTATAGATAACCATTAAAGTGATAATTTGCAACCAATTCCAGTAACGCATCATGAAATAAAAATACCAAGCTAAGAAATTTTTGTGTTTACCATCATGAAAATCGGGATCTATTTCACTAGCTGGGTTATGGTGGTGTAACCAATGCTTTTTTAAAAGTTTTTGATATGGTAAAAGACCATAAAGAAATAGGCATAACGAACCCATAAAATGGTTAATTTTAGGATTTTGTGGAAACACTATTCCATGCATAGCATCATGGGCTGTAATAAATAATCCTGTGTATAAAAATGTTTGCCAAAGGATGATAGGAGATAACATTAAAAAATTGACATTGGAGATATCAATACACATTAAAAAAATCAGGCTAATAGCCCAAACGCTAATAATCGCAATAGCAATAAACATCCCTTGGGCTGGGTTTAATTTGTTTGGAAACCTAAGTAGTTGTTTGACGTGAATCATGCTTTTACACCCGGTTGAATTTCAGTAATAATCCCTAAAATATACTCACAGCAGAATAGTCCAATCACTGTCCATAAAAGCCTACAAATGATTAGTGTTTTCGCAGGGGCTAATGTTAATCATCTAAAATATGTAGAAGTATTAAGACACTTTAAGTATTATTGCACAATACAGCCAGACCAAAAATTGTTTTCTGTGAGGAAGTTAGATTATATATGTGAAATTACTAAGAGGTTTAGTAATATTAAAATTAATAATATTAAGGCTCTATGCTGGATGAATAGAGTTATATGATTGGTATACTGCAAACGGCTCATTGTTTAACCAAATATGGAACCCCTCTCCAAACAGAGGCTTAAGACTTGGCTTTTGTATTATGAAAAAGTAAGGTTCCTAGCCGTTTTGAGTATAACTAAGAGTATTTTCAAAAGGTTTACTGAGCCAATGCCTAGAAAATATCAGTATAAATTTTTATTTTAGATTATTATGATTCGCATTCCCGCTTAGTCACATAATGACGATAACGAAACATCGCTTCTAACTGAACTTGTACTAACCAACCACTGACAAATTCCACACCATCGCCACCAGGCATAGAAAAAGCGATATTATCAGTTAATCTAGTGTTGCCATGTTCTAGCTCAAATTCATGGCGATGTACCCAAGACTCAAAAGGACCGGATATCTGTTCATCGGTAAACAGTTTATATTGTTCATATTCAGTATGACGCGCTAACCAAGTCAAAGGTAACAGGCCAAGAAACAAGCGAAATTCTGTAATTGCACCTTCATTTAGTCCCCCCTCACGACGAATTACTTGGATTGGTTGCCAAGGTGGGGTGAGTAGTTGTAAAATGTCTGGTCTTTCATGTAATTTCCAAACTACTTCTACTGGTGCGTTAATAATTGAGGAATGTTTAAATTGCAACATAGAAATAACAACCTAAAATTTAGCCTTCGTATTCACTATCAATTTCAATATCTAGGGTATCTTCATCAATCCTGACATACAAAATATTAGGACGACAGCAAACTTGACAATCTTCTATGTAACTTTGTTGCATTCCTGCACTAAAATCAATAAAAGTTAAATTTGGTTCCCCACAATAAGCACAATAAAATTCAGATGTGTTTTGCATCTCTAGAGATTATCCTTAATTTCATAACTCTGCGTACCTCTGCGTTTTCCTCATTGTCCCTCTGCGTTTATAAATTTACAATTTCTAATTGCTGAGAGGATGAACGAAAATGACTGGTAGCTTCACTCAAATGCTTTATTAGTGTAGACTGAGGTAACGGCCCTTGCAAGTGATTCCAAGGTAAAACTTGCTCAGTTGACCAATTAGCGTAAACATAGAAATCTAAATCGGGAATTTGTCCTTTAAGTTGCTTAAAAGCGCGTTTATAGCTTCCCAAAGAATCACCAAAGTCACGAGTTAACTCTAGCAGATAAGAGAGTCTGCGATCGCCCCTCGATAACAAAGCCTGTATAATTGACCAATTATAGCTTTCTGGGCGAAAATCTATCCCTTGGGGTTTTAGTTTTTTTTGTAAAAATTGTAACCGCTTCTCGGCTTGTTTATTTACCCCAAACCATTGAAAAGGTGTGTGAGACTTGGGTACAAATGTGCTACATCCCAGTGTTAACCGCAAACCAGGAGCAGCTTTTTTGACATTTTGCATCATCGCTACAGTTTCTTCTAAATCTTCCGCTTCTTCCCCAGGAATTCCCGCCATTCCGTATAACTTCAAACTTGATAAACCACCAGCTTTTGCATTTATAGCTGCTTGAATAATTTCATCGTTATATAACTTTTTATTGATGATTTGGCGTAATTTGTCCGAACCACTTTCTATAGCAATGGTAAGCGATCGCGTGTCTCGTTTTGCTAAAGTTTGAGCTAGTTTAACCGTTACCGTATTCGTTCTGACTGACGCAACACTCAAACGAACATCATCATATTTTGGCTGACTAATATAATCTAATAACTCTGTAAATTCAGGATGTTGAGTAACTGAAGCACCCAATAAACCCAAGCGATTTGTAACTTTTAAACCGCGTTCAATAGCAGGAATCAAAGAAGCTTCTAAACTCGCAGTTCTAAAAGGTAAAGTTAAATAACTCGCTAAACAAAAGCGGCACATTTCGGGACAACTCCGCACCACTTCTACCATAAAAATATTTTCCCATGCTGCTTTTTCTGTCACTACAGTAGAAGCAGAGAGAGTATTTCCTCGGTAAGTTTGCTTTTGGACAACTTCGGGAATTTCAGATGCAATGGGATTAATAGATTTTATTTCTCCATCTTTTGTTTTATATTCTACATAATATAAACTAGGAATATAAATTCCTGGAACTTGTGCTAATCTTTTTAATTGAGTTTCTCTATCAGCATTTCTAACTTCTTTATAAACATCAATAAAATTTCCCAGCAGATTTTCTCCGTCTCCCAATAAAATTACATCAAAAAACTCAGCAAAAGGTTCTGGGTTCGCTGTGAGAACTGGTCCACCACCAAAAACTAAGGGATGTTGTTTATTACGAAAACTAGCCCGAAGGGGAATTCCTAAAGATTCCAAAAGATTGAAAATATTCACATAATCTAATTCCCAAGACATAGAAAAACCTAAGATTTCTGGCTGTCTAGGAAGTTGTTCTTGAGTATCAGTAAATAAGCGACTTACCTGCAAATCATCACGCATAGCCAAAGTCGCCCAAACTACCTGATAGCCAAGGCTAGTTATCCCCACAGTGTACTCATTAGGAAAAGCGAAAATCAGCGGGATAGCATCATTATGGGGGTTTGCTGGGGTGAATAGAAGGCGTTCAGAGTCAAATACAGATGATGTCACAAGTTTATCTAATGCGTTATATATATCTAATTGTAAACCAGATAATAATAAATTTGCAGGTTGGTTTGAGTAACGACACTGACACATTATTAGATTCTGTAAGGGTTCAGCAATACTGACCCCCTACCGATACGAGATAATTTTACTTATATTTAATTTTCAGCCAGAGAATAATAAAATTAAAAAATAATGTTATACCATTAGCCAAGATAATCGGTAATGCACCGAGAATTATTCCATAGATTAACCATAGAAATAAACCAGACATAAAAGTAATCAGCATAACGAAAGAAACATCTTTTGCTGATTTTGTCTTCCATGTTTGAAACATCTGGGGTAAGAAAGCGATAGTTGTTAATAAACCGGCTGCGAATCCTAAAAGCGTGACGAAATCCATGTTTAATCTTTTTATAAAAGAGTATATTATTACATATTAATATAATACAGTCTATTCTCAAAATAAGGGTGGGCATCTTGCCCACCCCACAAGATAGGATAATTTATTTTTTGGTATTCCCTTATTAAACAAGTCGGGAATATATCATCCGCAGATTTTATTTTTTATCCTTCTGCTTTTTCAGATAATCTTTAGCCCAAGCATAACGGTGTGAATCTTTTTTCAAGAGATACTTTGCTGCTTCACGTCGTTTATCATCATTCTTTTCATTCTTGATTACCCGCTTAATTTCAGAATCTATATCTTCAATATCAGCCCCACGCTGAACGGCTTTTTCAAACCAATCATTACCTTCCTCATAGTCGTATCTATCATAACAGATAGCACCCATTAATGTGTAAGGTTGATGACTATCAGGCTGATACTCCATAGCTTTTATTGCACAACTTTCTGCATCGTCTAATTTATCAATATCTCTAAAGGCTGCACCTCTAGTGACTGAAATAGCTGATTTGAGATTATTTTCTTTGATTTTACCTAAATCTAAATTAGTAAGTTTTAAAGCCTGTTCAGGTTCATTGGCTTTGCGCCAATAACTACTTGCTGTGGGGATATGCCATTTGTGTCCGGTGCGTTTAATTTCTTGTTCTAAAAACTCAGCTTCTAACTTATAATATGCAACAGTAATTTTTCCATCACGAGATAAAAGCTTTTCTTCTATAAGCTGAACAACTAACACAGGATCTAGCCGTTCTTTTTTCTCTAATTTGACCATAATCGTATATAATGGTTCTAGAGGAAGTGAAGGATCTATCAATCCATACTTTCTTTTTAGTGCTACAAAGTGCTTATTTTTAGCAAAATTGATAACATCTTCACGTCCATTATTTTGCAACCATTCAATTTCCAAATCATTTAAAAACTGCCCTAATTCTGCTTTGTGTTTTAAACTAGCAGTATACTTTTCATTAGCAATGGCTAAAGTATCTGTTAATTGATATTTTTGCAAAAATTCTAACTCATCCTTACTTAAATTATTCTCTGATTCAAGTTTTTTGAGAATAATATACAAATCACTATCAGCTGATAAGTCTGCATACTTTTCTGCTTTGTATTTTCCTTTTAGTTCAATAAATTCTCTTTTAAATTCAAGCTCTTTAGCAATCTTAATTGTTTGTTTTAGCCCTCTATTTTTCAACCAATCTTCATCAAAATAAGCTAACTTTTTATTTTCCTCCAATTTTTGCAATATTTCATGTAATCTACTAGCGACAGAGGCCTCGAAGTATTTATTAGCTTTATATTTCTCTTTTAGTTGAGTAAATTTCGCTTGTTTTGCTAACTCTTCTTGTCTTTCTAACTCTTTTTGTTTTTCTAACTCTTTTTGCCTCTTTAAATCTTCTTCTTTCTTCAACTCTTGTTGTTCAAAAATCTCTATAGTTTCAAATAATTCATTTTCTAGTAACCATTCATATTCCGAATCATCCAAACGTTGAGACTTGTCTAATTTTTGGAGAATTGGATAGAGTAGCTTATCAGGAGATGCGTCTTGATATTTAGTAGCTTGATACTTCTGTTTTAGAAGGGAAAAATTTCTTATCTCTTGAGCAATTTCAACTATTGCAGATAAATTATTATCTCGAAGTAATTGAATTTCATAATTACCTAAATTACCTTCTTGATCAAGTTTCCAAAGTATAGGATATAAAAAACTATCTAATGATGATTCACAAGATTTAGTAATTTGATACTTAGCTTTCAACTGAAAAAATTCATCTTCCAGTTTTTTGAGTTCACCCTTTCTAAATTTCTGTATCCAAATGATTTCAATTGTTTGTGTTAGTTGATTTTCTTCTAACCAATTTAACTCTAACTCACTAAGTTCTAATTCTAAATCTACTTTACGCAAAATCAGATATAGAAGACTAGAAGGTGATGAATTTTGATATTGAGTTGCTTGGTATTTAGATTTTAAAGAAATAAAGTGTTTAACGCGATTTTGGTTGTCTTGATCTGTATTGATGGTAGTCATAGGAACTATTGATGCAGTTAGGCTTGATTAAGTATGACTACATCAATCAAAAGGGGCATTCCAGAAAAACACCCCAGCAAAATTGTCTAAAATTCCAACTTCCTACAACACCTTACACTGCCCATGATGCCTTAAAAGATGGTCACATAAAACCAAAGCCACCATCGCATCAACCATCGGTACAGCGCGGGGTAAAACACAAGGATCGTGCCTTCCCTTTCCTGCCAAAAGCGTTTCTTCACCTTCCTTAGTTACGGTTTTTTGTTCTTTTCTAATAGTTGCAGTTGGTTTAAATGCAACTCGGATAATGATATTTTCGCCGTTAGAAATTCCCCCTTGAATGCCTCCAGAACGATTAGTTACTGTTCTAATTTCCCCATTTTCATCAATATAAAATTCGTCGTTATGTTCAAAACCTGTTAACAAAGTTCCGTCAAAACCTGAACCGATTTCAAAACCTTTACTTGCAGGAAGGGACATCACCGCTTTTGCTAAATCTGCTTCCAATTTATCAAAAACCGGCTCACCTAAACCCTTGGGAACATTCCGCACCACACATTCAACCACACCACCGATGGAATTACCATCTCTACCAGTTTGTTCAATTAATGAAATCATGGTGTTAGCAATTTCGCTATCTGGACAACGGACAATATTGCTTTCTACATCTTCTAATGTGACGGTATTAGTATCAACAACGCCTTCTAAATCTTTGATGCGCTTCACATAGGCGATAACTTCTACATTTGCAACTTGACGAAGAATCTTTTTAGCGATCGCACCAGCTGCTACTCTTCCTATTGTCTCACGGGCTGACGACCTACCGCCACCTTGCCAATTTCTAAACCCATACTTAGCATCATAGGTAGCATCTGCGTGAGAAGGACGATATTTTTGCGCCATCTCATCATAATCTTCAGGACGGGTATTTTTATTTCTGACTAAGATAGCGATCGGTGTTCCCAGAGTTTTACCTTCAAAGACTCCTGATAATATCTCACAGGTGTCCGCTTCCTTGCGAGGAGTCGTGATTTTACTTTGTCCTGGCCGTCTTCTGTCTAGTTCAAATTGAATTTCTTCCGGGGAAATTTCCAGTTGTGGGGGACAACCATCAATAATAACGCCCACACCGCCGCCGTGAGATTCGCCAAATGTCGTAATTCGGAAAAGATGACCAAAAGTGCTGCCCATGATGTTGAGGAAATACAGTCTGGAATCTGTATTTTACATGGAGTTGCACCAGAGATCATGCCTTTATTGCTGTGTCACAATAATTCAATAAATTCATCTACACTTAAACCCGCTTGTCGAATAATTCCTCGCAAAGTACCTCTATCTAATTCTTTGTGATCTGGTACGGATATTGTGGTTCTAGGTTCTTCACGAACTATTATAATGTGACTTCCTCTTTGTCTATCTACAAAAAAGCCGATTTTTTCTAGTGCTTTCACACACTCTAAACCTGAGATAATAGGTAATTTACTCACACCAGCACTACCTCAACCGTATCTTCTGGAATAGGTTCATTTCTGTCTTGCAAAACTTCAATGTAGAGAGATATTGCTTCTTCAATATTAGCTAAAGCCTCCTCACGAGTTTTACCCTGACTTATACAACCGGGTAAACTTGGGACTTCGACAACAAAATACCCATCTTCACCATGAGATAATAGCACTTTTCTTTGAGATTTCATTGTTACCATAGTTCAATCAGTGTCTCCATGAAATAACAAACCTAGTTAAAAAATATTTTATTCAGGTAAATTATTTATATCATATAACTTTATTTGCTAGTTTGCCTGATGTATTTTAGATTGAGTTGGGTGTTTGAAACGCTATGTTGATTATGATAATTACAAACTGTGATGTAAAATGTTTGCAATATAAAGAAACTTCCAACAATATACATTATGACGCAATTTACAGTATTCTACTCCTGGCAATCTGATTTACCCAAAGAAACTAACCAAGGAATAATTCAAGGAGCTATCAGAATAGCGAGTAATAAACTGGAACATGAGTTTAAAGAAACTGATTTACATATTATTATAGATGAAGCGACACGTGGTTTACCTGGAAGCCCTCATATACCATCCGCTATTTTTGATAAAATTGCATCTGCTGATGCCTTTATTTGTGACATAACGACAATTAATAAAGAAGTTAGAGAAAGGGAAGTTATAGAAGCTATAAAAAATCTGCAAGCTACAGAAGGTAGAAAAAAGCCACAAGAATTAAGAACTGTTCCTAACCCAAATGTAATGATTGAACTAGGATATGCAATTGCACATCTTGGTTGGGACAGAATAATTATGTTGTTTAATACCTCCTATGGTGATTTAAAAGATGCACCTTTTGATATAGTAGTAAATCGCATTACTGACTATAATTTAAGTCCTAAACCAGAAGATGTTACCGAAAAGCAGTTGCAAGGAAATCAAAAACAACTGAGCGAAAAAATTCATGAAGCCTTAAAACTAATCATTGAAAAATCGCCAAAGAAACCAAGATACAAAGATGAACTTACACCGGAAGAAACGAAGCGTAACCATGATATTTCTACTATCAAAACTATTCTGGAAACAATTCATATAACGAGTCTCAAGAACCATATCAACGAAGCTCCCTACAAAATTGATGGTAAAATATTCTTTTTTCGGGATATTTTCCATGAAAAAATTTATTATAATAGCTACGAGCTTTATCTTTATGATGAAAAGCTTAAAGACTTAGTAACCAAAATTCATGCTCTATGGGATAAAACTCTTTCATACGATCAACATTACCAACTTTCAGTTAGACATGACTTCTATATTTTTAGCAGTCATGACTATATGCCATTCACTAGCAAACAGCAAGAAGATTGGGATGATATTAAAGAGGCTTTAAGACAGCTTGAATTAGTATTTGATGAATTTCTGACTTATATTCAGGAAAATTATTTAGAAATTGATATTAAAGAAACAACCTCTACAGCATGGCGTGAATATATTGATTTCATGAAGGAAAATGGAATTGAATAAAATTCGTAGTAGGTTGGGTTGACTTTAGGCAAACCAACATTACAGTTATTTTCTATATAACATGGTGTTTGTGAAAACTTAAATTTTTGAAATTTTACTCAAATAACCATAAAGTTCTAAACGCTTTTCATAATTCTCTGGCTGATTCAACAAATCATCACCAGCCTTTAAAGTATCTAAAGCAAATTGATAATTTCCCTGTTCACAATGATGATAAAAAGCATCAATATAATCTGTTAAATCATCTTCCCAAGCCCAATTTTCCAGCCAATCACCTTCTATATCATCAACATAAAGATGAATATAATCTGAGCCATAATTTTGCTTATCTAACTGCAACTGTTGGGACGCTTCCAGATAGTTCCAATTTACCTCAGAACTGGACGGATTATCAATATTTACATCTTGAATCATAAAATTACCATCCTGTAAATCCTTAAATCCTGGACATCCTGATTCAGACAAAAAAAATAAGTATCTTGTACTGTTGTAACAATATTTATACTATAAGTATAGTAAGTGCTAAATTAAAACAAAACTTTTGCACTAAGGTAATCATGGGCTTTTTACTGAGAATATTCGGCTTTGGTTTGCTGATATTAGGCATCTACTTGGTTGGACAAAACATCATTTTCACAACCAACGTTTATCCTTACTGGTGGAGAGGAATAGCCGCAGATACTTCTGTACTTGCACTAACAATAGGAGTGATGATATTAATATTCTTCCCCAGAGGTACGAAAGAGCTAGGCTGGATACCCGTAGTTCTGGGAATTATCCTTGTATTTATGAGCAGTCGAGCCATCCTCAATCCTACGAGCCTATGGCAATTTTTTCTATCATTAATTCTCATGTCAGGAGGCTATAAAATGTTCATCACCGGACGCTTACCTGTGTAAAAAAATATGCACAAAAAATAAAATCCTGTTCATCCTCAAATCCTGCAAATCCTGATTCAGACAGTGAATTAAAAACAAAAAAAACGCCCCCCGTTAGGAGAGCGTTTTTTATTTAACTAAGCTAGAAATATTAACCGTTGATTGCAGGAGCGCTCATTGCAACAGGAGCAACATCACCAGCAGCTAAGTCTAGGGGGAAGTTGTGAGCGTTACGCTCGTGCATTACTTCCATACCGAGGTTAGCGCGGTTGATTACGTCAGCCCATGTACCAATTACACGACCTTGAGAATCAATGATGGATTGGTTGAAGTTGAAACCGTTCAAGTTGAACGCCATTGTGCTTACACCTAAAGCGGTGAACCAGATTCCAACTACTGGCCATGCAGCCAAGAAGAAGTGAAGTGAACGGCTGTTGTTGAAGGAAGCGTATTGGAAAATCAAGCGACCGAAGTAACCGTGTGCTGCAACGATGTTGTAGGTTTCTTCTTCTTGACCGAACTTGTAACCGTAGTTTTGTGATTCGGTTTCGGTTGTTTCACGAACCAAGGATGCGATCGCATTAGCATTAGTTAGCTTTTTTGTATCGGTTAGGCAAAAAACTTGCAGGTGTACTCATCGCTGTTAAATACATGATTTTTACAAAACGCAAAAGCATCTGCCAACAGATAGACCTGACAACTCACTCTCTGTTGTAAAATAGACAATAGAGCAATAGAACGATTAGGGGGGGCCAGTTCACTGGTCATAAACGTCTATAGAGACCATCTTCGGTAATCTCCAAGGTTTAAAGTCCAGCCAGCTGAAACAACTACAGCGGCTGTACCACCAGCGCATATCGGGCAATCTCATCACAACATCGGAGTTCGCCCAGCGTCTGGCCGCCATTAGTACGGAACTAAATCAGCCTGTATGTGCCTACCTCAACCGTCGCGGACAAGTGATTCGGGTGGGGGTAGGCAGTCCACGTCAAACTCAAATTCCACCTCTAGAACTACCCCGTTACGGTGCAGAACGTCTGAGTGGGATTCGTTGTATAGCTACCCATCTCAAGCCAGAACCACCAAATGAAGCGGCATTAACCGCCATGGCACTACAACGCTTAGATGCTTTGGTAGTATTAAACATTACTGGATCGGGATTTACCCGACGAGGCGGTGGTGCGACAGGTTACGTCAAAGAAGCTTATTTGGCACATTTAGTAGCCAATAATAGCAAACAGTTAGTTGATGAAGCAGGTGGTAGCAGCTAACAGGGTAGGGATCATTAGAACGCCGAACCAACCGATGTAGATACGGTTTTCGGTGCTGGTGATCCACTCGCAAAAGCGATCCCATACGTTAGCGCTTTGGCGCTGTTGAATGGCTGTGGTCATGTGTTTATAATTGCGTTTGAGTTATGTATGTTTTGGTAGGTGTTTCTACCTCATGAATTTATATTAGGACTTTTATTGAGATTTGTAAAGTATTTTTCTTAATATTTTTTAATAAATTTGAAAAATAGAATGATAAAGCAGACACAGTAAGGGTTTTAGGCGTTAATGTTTTGTAACAATTTCTCTAATAATTTTCTTGTAGGGTGGGTATAGCCCTTGCATGGCTACGCTAAAGCCCAGAAAGTAAGCCACCTGCCACATCAAACACTTGAAGTGAAAGCCATTGCTACGTTAGCTTTTGGCATAACACTCCCCACGAAAAATCCGTTACTTATATATATGGCTTGCTTAATAAAGCTAAAACTTAGATATATCAAGAGTTTGAAGGTTAAAAAGGTGAATCAGGTGCAAGGAATAAGCGTTGAAACTGTTCATTTACCTATCATTTGACCAGATTCAAGACTCTTCTTCTAATTCTTCGTCCGCTCACTGAGCGTAGTCGTTCACGTAGTGTCTCCGACAGGAGAAGAGAAGTGCTGACTCCTGTACGGGCGTATTGCAATACGCCCCTACTGACTCCTAGCCCTAACCAAAAGAGTTTTATGCCTAACGGCTCCCGTAAGGGATACAGCAAACCCTATATATATGTCCTATGTTCTCATTTAGTCAAAATCAAAATATTGTTACATATAGCCCTGCTTACACCATCGTCCCGACTTATGAATGCTTTAACCGCTGTTCCTACTGCAATTTCCGCACAGATCCCGGTCAAGATCCCTGGTTGACTCTGGCAGAAGCCAAGAGTATTTTACAACAACTGCAAAGTCAGAATGTCTGTGAAATCCTCATCCTCAGTGGGGAAGTTCATCCGCATTCACCAAGGCGTTCGGCGTGGTTACAGCGAATTTATGATTTGTGTGCATTAGCAATAGAGATGGGATTTTTACCACATACCAACGTCGGTCCCCTCAGTTTTGAGGAAATGCGAAAGCTGAAAAATGTAAATGTGTCGATGGGGTTGATGTTGGAACAGTTAACACCACAATTACTAAATACAGTGCATCGCCACGCGCCTAGTAAAATACCAGAAGTCAGGCTGCAACAATTAAAATGGGCAGGAGAGTTGCAAATTCCTTTTACTACTGGACTGCTTTTGGGAATAGGCGAAACTGAAAATGATTGGTGGGAAACTTTAGCCGCTATCTCAGATTTGCATCAACGCTACCAGCATATACAAGAAGTGATCATGCAACCCCACAGTCCGGGAAGTCAGCAAAGCTTTGATGCATCGCCTTTTGACCCTCATCAATTACCCGAAGTCATCGCCAAAGCCAGGCAGATTTTACCAAGAGATATTACAATTCAAATTCCGCCCAATTTAATTCAAGATCAAGAATGGTTACTTGCTTGTATAGCTGCGGGTGCGAGGGATTTGGGGGGAATAAGTCCTAAAGATGAAGTGAATCCTGATTATCCTCATTTGCAAGAACAGGCATTGAGAGAAATTTTACAGCTTGGGGGATGGGAGTTAGTACCAAGGTTGCCAGTATATCCTCAGTTTGCAAGTTGGTTGAGTGATCAGCTTTTGTGCGATCGCATTAGCATTAGTTAGCTTTTTTGTATCGGTTAGGCAAAAAACTTGCAGGTGTACTCATCGCTGTTAAATACATGATTTTTACAAAACGCAAAAGCATCTGCCAACAGATAGACCTGACAACTCACTCTCTGTTGTAAAATAGACAATAGAGCAATAGAACGATTAGGGGGGGCCAGTTCACTGGTCATAAACGTCTATAGAGACCATCTTCGGTAATCTCCAAGGTTTAAAGTCCAGCCAGCTGAAACAACTACAGCGGCTGTACCACCAGCGCATATCGGGCAATCTCATCACAACATCGGAGTTCGCCCAGCGTCTGGCCGCCATTAGTACGGAACTAAATCAGCCTGTATGTGCCTACCTCAACCGTCGCGGACAAGTGATTCGGGTGGGGGTAGGCAGTCCACGTCAAACTCAAATTCCACCTCTAGAACTACCCCGTTACGGTGCAGAACGTCTGAGTGGGATTCGTTGTATAGCTACCCATCTCAAGCCAGAACCACCAAATGAAGCGGCATTAACCGCCATGGCACTACAACGCTTAGATGCTTTGGTAGTATTAAACATTACTGGATCGGGATTTACCCGACGAGGCGGTGGTGCGACAGGTTACGTCAAAGAAGCTTATTTGGCACATTTAGTAGCCAATAATAGCAAACAGTTAGTTTTAACTCAGTCTTCGGGAATCACTACCCCAGACGCAACTCTATATTCCAGCGTGTCGCCACCTCAGAGTTTAGATGCGATCGCAGAACAGGACTTTCTGGACTTAGTGGAAGGTCTAGAAGAAGAATTCCGCCGGGAATATATTGCTCAAGAAGTAGGCGCTGACAATGATCGTGTGGTCATTGTCGGGGTAATAACGGATAGCACCACTCCTCAACAATTCCAAGACACCATAGCAGAATTGGTGCGGTTAGTGGATACAGCCGGGGGAGATGTATTGCAGATACTCCAACAAAAGCGATCGCGCATTCATCCCCAAACCGTCATTGGTGAAGGTAAAGTTCAAGAAGTTGCCCTCACAGCCCAAACCTTGGGAGCCAATCTTGTCGTCTTTGACCGAGACCTCTCACCCGCTCAAGTCCGCAACCTAGAAGCACAAATTGGGGTCAGAGTAGTTGACCGTACAGAAGTTATATTAGATATCTTTGCTCAACGCGCCCAATCAGGTGCGGGGAAATTACAAGTCGAACTGGCACAGTTAGAATATATGATGCCACGACTCACAGGTCGAGGTCGTACCATGTCCCGACTAGGGGGCGGTATTGGGACTCGCGGGCCTGGTGAAACAAAACTGGAAACTGAACGCCGAGCAATTCAGCAGCGAATTTCCCGACTACAACATGAAGTCAACCAGTTGCAAGCTCATCGCTCACGCTTACGTCAACGAAGACAACATCGTGAAGTTCCTTCAGTGGCCTTGGTGGGTTATACCAACGCGGGTAAGTCTACCTTACTCAACGCCCTCACTAACGCTGAAGTTTACACAGCCGACCAACTGTTTGCCACACTCGACCCCACCACACGTCGCTTGGTCATTCCTCATGCAGATACTAATGAACTTCAGGAAACTTTACTAACAGATACGGTGGGGTTTATTCATGAGTTACCTCCCTCCTTAATGGATGCCTTTCGCGCCACTTTGGAGGAAGTCACAGAAGCTGATGCTCTACTACATTTGGTAGATTTGTCCCATCCTGCTTGGTTGAGTCATATTCGCTCAGTTAGGGATATTCTTGCCCAAATGCCTATTGCTCCTGGCCCTGCCTTGGTAGCTTTTAACAAAATTGATCAAGTGAGCAGCGAAACACTGGCTTTAGCTAAAGAAGAATTTCCCTTAGCCGTGTTTATCTGCGCTAGTCAGCGTTTAGGTTTAGAAACTCTACGCTATCGTCTGTCTCAGTTGATCGAATATGCTGTTGATGGTGGGTAAATAAGCTAATCATCATTCATTTTTCCAGGATGATTCGCTTGTAGGAAGGCAAATGATGCCCTCTGATAAACCTCTCCCCGCAACGGGGAGAGCCTTAAAATTTTGGATTTTTGATGGGTTTCATGTCTATTCCTTGCACCTGATTCACCTTTTTTACCCCTGAATCCCTTGATTTATCTTGGTTTTACATTTATATGGCTTACGCCACGCTGCGCTATCAGCAAGCCCTAATTAGTAGTTATGATTACGCCATTTGTGCAACAATCACAAAATTCTCTTTCCTCACCGCAATATCACCTCCGCAAGAAGAGGATAAAAAATAATAATGATTTGTGTGCATTAGCAATAGAGATGGGATTTTTACCACATACCAACGTCGGTCCCCTCAGTTTTGAGGAAATGCGAAAGCTGAAAAAGCGCTATCAGCAAGCCCTAATTAATCATCATTCATTTTTCCAGGATGATTCGCTTGTAGGAAGGCAAATGATGCCCTCTGATAAACCTCTCCCCGCAACGGGGAGAGCCTTAAAATTTTGGATTTTTGATGGGTTTCATGTCTATTCCTTGCACCTGATTCACCTTTTTTACCCCTGAATCCCTTGATTTATCTTGGTTTTACATTTATATGGCTTACGCCACGCTGCGCTATCAGCAAGCCCTAATTAGTAGTTATGATTACGCCATTTGTGCAACAATCACAAAATTCTCTTTCCTCACCGCAATATCACCTCCGCAAGAAGAGGATAAAAAATAATAAGCCGCAACAGGTATCACTCTGTAACGACTGGAAAGTTTTAGGCTAAGTACAAGTTTTAATCTCGCGTGTGTGAAATATTTTGGAGTATTAGTTAGCAAAGGTGCGGCGACGACGAACCATTACCATGCCACTGGCGACTAAACCAAGACCTACCAAAGAGGCTGGTTCGGGAACTCTAGCAGGAGGAGGTGCAGGAGGAGTGTAGAGATTTACGTAGCTATCACTTCCACCATCTCCAGTTCCATTTATTGGCAAACTACCAACGTGGAGACCTACCTTTAAGCTACCATTGTTTAGGGCTGCCAAAATATTATCATAGACACCAGTAAACTTAACACCCAATTGTTCGCCTACTTGTACTGATTTGTTGTTTCCTCCGGTTGTTCCGCCGCCAAAAGTTGTTCCATCCCATCCTGAGATCTTATTGCTTTGGGATAAATTTTGAGTATTTGCGGCAAAATTAACATTACCAACGTTACCAACGTTTAGCTGCATACCAGATAGAAGACCAGACACTGTAGGGTCAACGCTGAAAGCAAATTGCTTAATGGCATTTTGACCAGAAGTATTGTTTAAGAATTTGAACAGAACTGTACCGTCATTATTATTGGTGAAATTAAAAGATAAGCCTGAGGCAAAAGCATCACCAACTGTGTCACCAGATTCGATGTTACCAAAACCAAAGTTAGTAGTAGTGGCGGAAGCTGGCATAGCTATTGCCGCGATGGTGATTCCGGTAACGGCTGCAAGTGCTGTAGCAATGGATGCTAATTTCATAAATGTAAATCTCTAAGTGTAAATTTTTTTTAAGTGTTTCTATACTATCAATAGTACAAGGACTAAATTAAGAATGTAAATTGGGTTACGGTTTAATTCATATTATCTTCATCTTATAGATAATTACAGTGAATTTGGTGTAAAGATATAAAGATTTTATACATAACGTGAATTTGCTGACTGGTGTCAGGGACACTACGCAGATACACACTACCCAGTTCAAAATAAATTTTGCTAACTTTAGCTTTAAAGTGCCAACTTTTCATCAGCTTCCTTTCCTACAGAACGCTACCGCGAACTGCTAAGTGACAGGTTCCTTGCTGTTTAAGCTAAAATTGAACAGTATTTTGATCTAAGTTAAAAATATTATGACTGCAAAAGTAGAAATTTACACTTGGAGTACTTGCCCATTTTGCATCCGTGCTAAAAGCTTGCTGAAGAACAAAGAAGTTGATTTCATCGAATACAGCATTGATGGAGATGAAAACGCACGGAATAAAATGGCTCAAAGGGCAAATGGTAGACGCTCTCTGCCACAAATTTTTATCAATGATGATCATATTGGTGGTTGTGACGATATTCACGCTTTAGACAGTCAAGGCAAGTTAGATGAACTGCTCGCTGCTGATAGCATTTAAAGCAAATCCACAGAAGTAATCTCAGGGACTAGAAGTTTAGCTTCTACGTCAATCAGTGAGATCATCTAAATTGACCCATTACATTCTTGGTGATTGAGGTAAAGAGGGTGAAACTGGCTTTTATTATAGATCCCATCCATCAGCTTGATCCATGCCATGACACAAGTGTTGCTCTCATGGAAGCCGCGCAAATTTTAGGTCATGAAGTTTGGATAACTCAAGCTAACCTACTGAATGTTGTGGATAGCAAAGCTTGGGCTGTGCTACAGCAGGTAGAACTTGTACCAGTGAAGTTGGTAGGGGGACGTTGGATAGCAGCAAATCCTTGGTATAAGTTAAGTTCTAGGGTCTTAACTTCCTTAGAATCAATGGATGCTGTATTTATGCGGACAGATCCACCCGTCAACGATTCCTACCTGTATGCGACTTACATTTTGGATTACGTTGACCCAAATAAAACCCTGGTGATTAACAGTCCTAGTGGTATCCGAAGTGCAAATGAGAAAATGTATGCCCTTCAGTTCACCGAATGCATTCCTGAAACGATTGTCAGTGCTGACAAGGAAGTTATCCGCTCCTTTGTGGAAGCCAAGGGAGCAACTGTTCTCAAACCACTAGGTAACAAAGCTGGGGAGGGGATTTTATTTTTGCAATCAGGCGATCGCAATTTCAATTCTATCGTCGAACTTAGTACTCTCCAAGGTCGAGTACCTGTGATGGTACAAAACTATTTACCAGCAGCTAAAGAGGGAGACAAGCGGATTATTTTGCTCAATGGTGAACCTATTGGGGCGCTCAATCGCCTTTCCAATGGCAGTGATTTTCGCAATAATATGGCCACAGGCGGTACTGTGGCTCAAACCCAAATTACCCCCTCAGAGCAGAAAATTTGCGCCGTTTTAGCCGACCAACTCCGTCAAGATGGTTTAATTTTTGTCGGTATTGACGTGATTGGTGGCTACTTGACGGAAGTAAACGTTACCAGTCCCACGGGAATTCGTGAGATTGACCGTTTAGATGGAACACATCTTGGTCATCAGGTTATTGAATGGGTTGAGCAGAAGCTAAACAACCCAAGTTATGCAGTTTCTAGTTGAGGCAGGGAAAAAGGTAATTGGTAATTGGTAAACTACTGACCAGGAATTTTAGATTTTAGATTTTAGATTTTAGATTAAAAAAAATTTGGTATAGGTTCCCCGTCCTCTACTGACGGCAAAATACTCGCTGCGCTGCGTACGCTTCGCTAACGTAAATCCCAAATCCAAAATTTTCAAGCTCTACACTTGAAGGTGGAGTCAATCCAAAATCCAAAATCGTAAATCCAAAATCGAGTGACCAGTCGCCTTTGCCCTAACAAGCAACTACCGATAAAATTTTGGGGTAGCAACCGTATTGCTGACCCCTCCTTGGTGAAATAAACCCTAAAACTAGCAAATTGTATACAGCACTCAACCGCAACTGAGACTGCAAATTTAATCTAAAATCTCAAATCCACAATCAGTTAATTTTTGGGTGGTGTGCGTCGTCGTTGGAGAAAATCAGGAATATCTAATGCGGGTTTCTCTTTAGGCTCTGGAATTGGGTTGGGTTGATTAACAGTTGGTTGTGGTGTAGGTTTTCTAGTATTGGTGGGAGTGACTATTCTTGTATTAACCACATTTTGTTGTGGTGCCACCTGGATTTCGCCTGTAAACCCAGTCGCAATCACAGTAATTCTGACTTCTCCTTGCAGTCTGTCATCAATTACTGCGCCAAAAATAATATTAGCGTTGGGATCAACTACTTCATAGATGGTTTCAGCAGCCGCATTGACTTCATGTAAAGTCAGGTCACTTCCCCCAGTGATATTGAAGACAACTCCTCTAGCTCCTTCTATAGAACATTCTAACAAAGGTGAAGAAATGGCGGCGATCGCAGCTTCTCTAGCTCTAGATTTGCCAGAACTCACACCAATGCCCATCAATGCTGATCCTGCATCTGCCATAACTGCTCGCACATCGGCAAAGTCAACGTTGACTAACCCAGGAATCGTAATGATATCAGAAATACCTTGTACCCCTTGACGCAACACATCATCAGCATAGCGAAAAGCTTCTTGTACAGGCGTTTGTTCAGGAATCACCTCCAACAGCTTATTATTGGGAATAATTATCAGGGTATCCACCCGACTTTTCAAGCCTTCAATTCCTTGCTCGGCTTGGCTAGTGCGTCGCCGTCCCTCGAATACAAATGGACGTGTTACCACACCGACAGTAAGAGCGCCCATTTCTTTCGCCACTTCTGCCACAATTGGTGCTGCACCCGTACCAGTTCCACCGCCCATACCAGCGGTGATAAACACTAGGTCTGCACCTTCTAAAGCCGTAGCAATCTCATCACGAGATTCCTCTGCTGCCTTTTGACCAATAGCAGGATTACCTCCTGCACCTAAACCCCTTGTTAGTTTCTGTCCAATTTGCAACCGACTAGGAGCGCCAGCTAAGGTAAGAGCTTGGGCATCGGTGTTAATTGACCAAAATTCCACCCCAGAGACATCAGACTCTATCATGCGGTTAACAGCATTGCCACCGCCACCACCGACACCAATCACTTTAATGTTGGCGACTCGTCCGGGAACAATTTCACCAATGCGGCTATTTTCAGTAATTTTCTTACTATCGTGATTTTGTCCGTAGTTCAACCCAGAACTATTAAAGGGATTGTTGGCGTTAACTGCTAAAGAGAAACCTGGCTGTCCGACAGATTGCGAATTTTTATAGGTAAGCTCTTGGTTATTATCGAGTGTCATTGGATTTTTGAAAGGTAGATAAACGACTTTTTCCGGTGTTATTCACCTAAGAGTCAACTATAGTTTGACCATGCCATAGATTGTGGCAGTGTTTTTTATTGTTCTCAACACGAACAACCCTAACCGGATTGGACGTGCGATAATTAGCTATGAGATAAGCTTTAAACATAGGCTATCGCACCACTAAATTCTAGAGAAGTATACTTATTTTGTCCGACAATTGGTCTATACAAATTGATCTAGACATCAATGTCTTCAATGATATGTTGCTAATCTGTCCCGGTATGCTTTTGGTATGCCCAATATCCTTCCCCTATTTTTGCTAAAAGTTTTATTTTGTGAGCATTTTTACAACTATCGTCGATCCTTCCGTATCATTTACTAGAAAATATCTTAAATAATTGTATAATTTGAACTCTTTATAGTGTAAAATACCTTTAAAATCCACTCTGTTTAATTTTGGAGTTGATTCCCCTAAAGAGTTTAAAGTAGTTCTTATACACCTTAGCAGAGTAAAAGCAACTCCACACCCCGAATTTTCACAAGACGATAGAACTTGTAAAAATGCTTTGCGGACAATCTTCTCTGCGTTAATCACATAATCAATAGATTTCACCATTAGAGATGGTTGCAGCTTTAGACACAAACCTTGCTTAATCAGTAGCGGTCATCAACCAGGAGAGCCAGATACGCTCTGCTACTCAAGAGAAGTTACGGCACAGAAAAGTCTGAACTCATGTCACAGGAGCAACACATACAGAAATTCAGGCGGTATTTCCCCCCGACCGCCTTTAATTTCGAGAAACCCGATGTTAGGCTAACAACTGAGTATCTGTTCATCTCAAATGAGTTTCTATCATTTATCCTGTCATTTTAATAAAACTTAATGCTAATTTTTGTTTTGGTGGCGAAAACACTACAATTAACTCATATCTTGATCACTAGAAAACTTGTTTATTTCCCAAGGCTGGTTGAAGCAAACAGATCTAATGTTCTTAGGGGTCTTGAGACTTAATATTGGTTTTTTGGTTCACTTGTACTGATGGAAAATCGGGATTTTTGAGATCAATATACTCTATTTGACCAGGATTAAATTTTGCAGGTAAATGTCGCATTTGCACAAGTAGCTTGATCTGATCAGGTAATTGGGTACTAGGTACGCCGAGATGCACATTTCCTAGTTCTGTTTTCAAAATCAAATTGGTGGGATTTTGGTAATCAATTTCCGTGACTTTTACAGAACTTTGGCTGAGAGCTTGATAAAGTTGAGTCCAGTAGGGGCGGTACTGTTGTGGTGAGCCAATAACTTTGAGACTAGGTAGTTTGCCAGTGGGATTAAGTGAAGTGTATTTTGCTAAAGGCATCCAAACCCCATAAGCATCTATTAAGCCCCAATTATCCTGTTTGTTGGCAGTACTGGTATTTCGTAGACAGTTCTGTGGCTGTTCTCCAGGAGACTTTTCGGAGGATTGAGGGTTACTGCTACAATCAATCGTTTTTTGCTGTTTGCTCGTTTGTGCTATTGCTACTGGTAGTCGTTGTTGAATTTCGATAATTAACCCAGGAGGAAACAAACGCCGACTGACGGTGGCTTGAGCAATAGTTGGTTGTTGCTGCAAAGATTGTGCGATCGCATTTGGTTTGATCCGCCACAAAGACTGAGGATAGGATAACACCAACAGTGACCGAATAGTTCGCTCTGAAAATTGCTGGTTGCCCGATCTCATCACTATTTGTGCAGGAGCCTTTAGTACCCACATTGGTTGGATTATTGCCCATACTAATCCGCTTGCCAGACCACAAGCTGCAAAAGTTCGCCAAATAGTCTGAATAATTTTTATTTGCCGTTGCTGACGTAATTTCTTACGACGGTGGGCTAAATCCCTGCGGGAAACTGAGATCATGCCAGCCATTCAAACTCCTTTTTGGTTTTAGTCTAATTCATTAGATACATTCTTCTGATCAATTAATTTATCAGAAAGATACCTAAAAACCTTTGAGAATATGGCAAGCTCAGGTAACTATCTTGAACCCAAAGGAGATTAGAAAATGGCATCAACCTCAAGCACTGACTTGAGAGTTGATTGCAGAGCTATGAATTTATAAATTTAAAACTCAAAACTATTTCCTAACTTACCATTCCAAGGAGCTATCGCTTGGGAAAACATCATGAGTGTTTTTGGGTGGAGTATTTTCGGGAATAGCTTCTACTGGCAAATTCACCAAAAAGGCTTTGAGTCGCATCCGTTCAATATAAGGCCAACCACCCTCAGACTGAATATCTTTCAGCAGTGAGTAGAGTCTCTGACGGTTATCAGGTAAGCTATCTTGAAACATTCCATCTCGAATATCTCTATGTAATTGCTCTAACTGTCGCAGCAGAGCCAGTAGAGCTATCACATCACCGTGACAGGTTTTTGCTGCATCGTCTACCGCTGTAGCAATTACTTGTAACTTACTAGAAATTTTCTCTAATTCAGAATTTTTATCGCTGCTCATGTAAATCTCTCCGTGCATACAAGGTAAACTCAAATTTACCGAAGATTGTGATTTTTTAATTGTTTATAGAGGGTTTTAGCTTTACCTATCTCCGCTAAATACAGCTTTCTTGAGTGCTTTCGTTAGGTTAAACTAAAGCCCAATCGAGATGGGAAAGGTAATTGCGATGCCTCCAGAGAAGAGATCGCTTCTAAAACAGAGGAGGTAAGTGTAACACAGCCTCTAGTGAAGCTAACTGGGATCAACAAGTTCTTATTTCCAACTGGAGTGCTTTGATTTTGAGTTAAGAAAAATCGTATGATCTGATCCAGAAATTGAGAAGAATTCTGTAGCTTGCTTCCCGGCAGCGGTTCCTGAACTGCTGATAGCGTGGCGTTAGCCATACTCCTGTATTCTTTTTGTAGACAACTTTAGATATTAATTTTTGACATTGAGGTTGACCATGAGGTATCGCGCTTTAATTGTGGCTTTCTTGGCTTTATGTTTAGGGCTAATCACTGCTTGTAGTGATGCTCCCGCTTCGAGTGGTAAAGATCTACTTACCTACGAACAAATTCGAGGTACTGGCTTGGCTAACAAATGTCCTCAACTGACAGAAACAAGCCGTGGTTCCATTGGACTGGATGGCAGCCAGTCCTACACCATCAAAGAGCTTTGCTTAGAACCAACAAATTTCTTTGTCAAAGAAGAACCCGCTAACAAACGCCTAGAGGCAGAATTCGTTCCTGGTCGCTTATTGACTAGGTACACATCTACCATTGACCAAGTACAAGGCAACCTAAAAATCAATTCCGACAATAGCTTGACCTTTGTAGAATCAGACGGTCTTGACTTCCAAGCCATCACTGTTAAACTTCCTGGTGGTGAACTAGTTCCTTTCCTGTTTACCATTAAAAACTTGGTTGCTCAAACACAACCAAATTCGACCAGTATTAACACTTCTACCGACTTTGAAGGTACTTTTAAGGTTCCTTCCTATCGTGGTGCTGCTTTCCTAGATCCTAAAGGTCGTGGTGTGGTTTCTGGTTACGATAATGCTGTGGCTCTTCCCGCTCAAGCGGATGATGAAGAATTAACTCGTACTAACGTTAAACGTGCAGAAATCCTAAGTGGCAAAATTTCTTTACGAGTAGCTAAAGTAGATAGCGCTAGTGGCGAAATAGCTGGTACGTTCGAGAGTGAACAGCCATCGGACACAGATTTAGGTGCTGGTGAGCCTAAAGAAGTGAAGATTCGCGGTTTATTCTACGGTCGTGTTGAAGGTAATCGCGTCTAAATCCTCTTGTTGACAAGATTGCTATCGTGCGGGATATCGGTTTTCCCCGTATTGTCCGACTGAAGTAAATGTATTAGTTAATCAGATGCCTCCTGTTTTTTCAGGGAGCATCTGGTTTTTTTTCAGGGGGCTGGTAACAGTTGTCTTATGCCCAATCTCGTTTATTCACTGAGAAAATAAACGTAAATTATATTTTTTATGTAAAGATTATGTGAATTTAAGAAAATTAAATACGCAATATCACTAATGGGCAACTTTTACAGACCGAAAACAAGAAAGAATACTCTGATCAAATACTTATAAGTAAACCTCATATTGAATTTGTTAAATTAAGTACGATCTCCGTTTGACATTCGAGCGGTAATTGTATATTTTGATTCTATGGTAATTGTTTTATAAGCTACAACATAGACCAGACTCGTTTGAATAAAAAACAAACATATCAATTTCGCTAAAAATTAGGCTGGACTCTGAATCTACTGATGGAATGCTTTTTAGCAAAAAGTTCTGACTGCCATAGGGTTTTGTGGGTTCGGCAAGAACGATTTTAGTCTAGTTCCCGGTGCGATAGATGCACTCATCGCAGGCATCGGAGCGCAATTGAACAGCGATTACTCAACTCAATTATTTGCTTAATACCCAATGTGCCATGCATACTACAGCCACAAACGAACTAAAACATAAGATTTCCCTGTTATTGCGAGAGTATGAGCAAAATCCCTCAGAACGCATTCGCAATCAACTAGTGAAACTAAATTTTGGATTAGTGAGAAAAGAAGCTCACTACTGGATCAATCAATGCAATGAAGGCTATGACGATTTGATCCAGGTAGGCTGCTTAGGTTTAATTAGAGCGATTGAAAGATTTGAACTTTCTAAAGGACACGCCTTTAGTTCTTATGCAATGCCATATATTCGCGGGGAAATTCAACACTATTTGCGAGATAAAGGTGTGACTATGCGAATACCCCGACGGTGGTTGGCACTGCAACAGCAAGCCATCGGAGTTTCCCGTTCTTTGCGCGAAAAATATAACCGCCAACCAACTGATTCAGAATTAGCCGCAGCACTAGAAATTTCTGTGAGTGAATGGCAAGAGATTAAATTAGCATGGGTCAACCGCTCTCCTCTGAGTTTGGATGTACCAATACAAGATGGAGAAGAAGGGGCTACTTCTTTGGGTGAATTGGTTCCTGATCCTCATTACCGCAGCTTTCAACTAGCTCAAGAAGACCAAATGCGTCTGCAACAAGCATTAGTCCAGCTAGAGAACCGCACCCGCGAAGTTTTAGAATGCGTATTTTTGCAGGATTTGACACAGAAGCAAGTGGCAGCACATTTGGGTATTAGCGTGGTTACGGTGTCTCGTAGAGTCAAAAAAGGACTGGATTTATTGAAAAATCTGATGGGTGCAGCAGAAGATTAACAAATCAAAATTCACATCAAAATTCAAATCAAAATTCAAATCAAATTTTTGCTTATTCGCAGCAGGTTCCCATAGTGAAGAGGGTTGTATCAATTCACTTAATTAAAACTACATATAGCAGATTGCAGATCAATGAGGTACACAATCAAAATTGAAACCTAGACAGCAAGCCAGTTTTACTCCTGACTCCTGTACGGGCGTATTGCAATACGCCCCTACTCCTGACTCCTGAATTCTGCTGTATGAATCTCCTTCCACGTAAGAGCGTCTGTCCATTTGTATCCACCTTAAAGTGAAACGTTATTATGGGTACTGCTGCCGTAAAGGATACATTCGCAGATTCAAACTCTTGAATTTCCGATCAACTAACTCAAACTGTAGTTATGCTGGACTGACAGTGTTAAAAAGAACCCTAAAAGTGTAAAAATGTAGGCTATAAAGAAAACAGACTTCGCCTTTAATACCAATTTTGGGCGTGCTGATTTCCACAAGTAAACGTTCCTATAGCTTTCGAGAACAGCTAATGGGTATAAAATCACAAATTACAGCTACAGCTATTTTCATGTTGGCGATCGCTGGATGTAGTTCAGGAAACACTCCAGAAGCTACTAATACTCCTAGCCCTGTGCCTACTCCCCAAGTAGCAGCCCAGAAACCACCAACAAATCCAACTTTTCCAAATCCTGTAGTGCCACCTAGTGCTACTCGACCTGTTGCTTTAATTAATAATGGCATCATTCAATCGACTAACGGCGATTTGCAACCGGGTCTGATAGCAAAAGGACGACCTGATCCTTTCGGTGAAATTATTAAGCCGACCATTTCCCAAATACCCGGCAATGAAGGTACAAAACTAGAAGTTCCCAAAATACCTCCTCTGCCTACTACAGTCACCAATCCACAACAGACGCAAACGGTACAAAATAGAACTCCAATCAAACCCACAAATCCAGCGTTGGTCAAAAATGGCAATCTTAATCCAAAAGTAACTGCCACTCTACCTAAGCCCAAACCTAAACCTCAACTAAATTCACCGCTGCCTAAGGTTTTACCCCAAATTGTCGCCAACCAACCTATAAAGCCTTTATTACCACCACAACCACAACCTGAAGCGGCCAAAGCAGTTTTAGTGAGTGGTGTAGTTTTAATTGGGAGACAACCCCAGGCAATTATCAAAGTACCTGAGGAAAAAACCAGTCGCTATGTACAAGCGGGGCAATTATTAGGTAATGGCGTTTTGATTAAACGGATTGAAATGAACAGAGGTTCAAACCCTATTGTAATTTTGGAACAATATGGTATTGAAGTAGGTAAAGCAGTAGGTGAAAAACCTGTTAACTCTCAGCCCTCAACAACTGCTTCCGCTGGCGATCCTATTTCGATGCTAACACCGCTTTAAAATTTTGTGATACTCTCAAACATAACTGTGATTTGAAGGCGGCTATCAATCGTTTAGATATAGTTTGGGAGTGCTTTCAAGGATTGAGAAAAAACAGGAAATAAAGTTTAATGACCGGAGATTTCCGGTTTTATATTAGTTGTATGGAGCAGATTAAAGAAAAAGTTGAATTCCCAAATTTACCTTTGGCTGTATATCGAGAGATAGCGGCTCATTTGCGTCAAGTAGAAGGAATAGAGGTGGATTTAATTTCCCAGACTTCTTCGCAGTTTGATTATAGTCAAAGTCAAGTTGATGGTTTGCAGATTTCCTGGACAGCAAATGCTAAGGGAGAAAACCGACAGAGAGTCAAACAAATTTTGGCTTACTATCAAAATCGGTATGGTGTTTGATTTTTTCAGCTTTTTGTGAAATTAAATTTCAGTTTCAACCCTAGTTTAGGGTTTTTTTGTGCCTAATAGAAGTTGAGAGTTGCTGGTGTTGAGGTTGGAGATATTTTTTTCTCACGCAAAGGCGCAGAGACGCAAAGGAAGAGCTAAAAAATCATCTTTTATTTAGTCAAATTTGTAGGAAAAGTAACGTCTTCATAAACATCAGTTAGATGACAAGAAAAATTCACACTTTTTAATTCTAATTGTTGATTTCCTTTATAATTATAAAGTTCCCATCTTCCTTCAGGATTACGCCGAAAACAATCAATTCTTTGACGATTTTGGCTAACTAAAACATATTCTTGTAAAGTGTCTAATTCTTGATAATCACTAAATTTATCACCTCTATCTAAGGCTTCTGTAGAAGGTGATAAAACTTCAATGATTAAACTCGGATATCGTTTAAAATATTCAAATTGTGTATCTCTTGAATCGCAAGTTACCATAATATCAGGATAATAGAAAATATCTAAAGATTCAATTCTCGCTTTCATGTCAGCGACGTAAAGACGGCATCCTGTACCACGAATATGGTTTCTTAAAAGGGCGACTAAGTTAGCGGTAATTGTCACATGAGCGTCACTAGCACCAGCCATTGCGTAAATTTGCCCTTGGATATATTCATGTTTAATAGGGCTAGATTTTTCAGCTTCTAAATATTCTTCTGGGGAAAGATAGGGGTGAAATTGGCTAAGAGTCATATATGGTTACGGTTAACATGAGATGATTGGGTGGGAATCTTTCTAGTATAGCAATTGTTATGAATCTTTTTGTCTCACGCAGAGACGCAGAGAACGCAGAGGAAGAACGCAAAAAAGTTAACCCTCTGCAAAACCAGTAAACTGCCTAATATGAGGCGCTCTAAAACCTAACACAATATCTGTTTTCGGTACTCCTAACTCTACTAATTGATTAGGAATTCCTTCTTCTGTAAAATCGCGCTGAATCCAAATTTTTCCATCTTTAATATCTACATGAATCATTGTACCATACGTTCTATTTTCACCTTCCCAACCTATATGAACTACTAGATAGCGATTTCTTTGAATATCAAATATTAACTCGATTTCTGTTCCTTCAGAGCAATGACCGTCTGTATGTGTTGCTAATACTTGTTGTACTAATTCAGGGTAATCTAATTTTTCCATAACATTGGGAACTGGTTTTATTTCTGCGATCGCTTTACCTGCTTCAATGATAATAATACTTTCTCCTGCTGCTACTTGATGAAGATAGCTAGTGAGGTTTTTTTGGATTTCATCAATGGTTATGGTTAACATGAGATGATTATTTAAGAATGTTTCTAGTATATCAAGAAGTTATGAATATTTTTATCTCACGCAAAGGCGCAAAGACGCAAAGGAAGAATTGCAAGTACAAAGGTTTTTGTAATGTTACCTATTGACAAATGATAAGGGTTACGTATAATATTACGTAATATCATATCCAGATTAAGTCAGCGTTTCTGGAAAACGCAGGTATCATGTCAATTGCAATTTTTAGCAATGCTTACTCAGATGAGTTAGTGACAGCCACTGAGTTAAATCGTCAACCTGGAAAGGTTCTAGATAAGGCTTATGAACACCCAATTACTATCACTAGAAATGACCAATCTTTTGCACTGTTGCGTCGTGAAGATGTGGCTTATTTAGTGAAGGGGGTAACACAAAGTAAGGCTGTTTTTGAGGTGTTATCGGTGGCGTTTCGGTTGTTGTTGGGTCAAGAAATTGGTTATGAGCATCCTTATGGATGGTTGCGGGTTTTTGATGCTGATGAATTGCAAGATTTTATTAAAGAAGTGAGTGAGGCTTTTCGTTTAACTGATACTTCTAATGAGGCTTGGGATTTGATTGATGCTATTATTTATGAATGGAAAGAAAGTTCTATAGCTATTATTAGTCCTGAGTTAGCAGCAGCTTTTAATGATGATAAGGTGAAATCATGAATATCCAAATTAAACCGGAATTAGAGCAAATTATTCAAGCGCAAATTGCAACGGGTAGATATACAAATCCTGAAGATGTAATTAGTAAGGCTTTGAAGTTGCTTTTAGAGTGGGATAAGGGTTATCAAAATTGGGTGGAGGAAACACGGGAAAAGGTGGATGTTGCTATTGAACAATTAGATAGAGGGGAAGGTATTGATGGGGATGTTGTGATTTCACAATTGCGGGATAAGTTGCGTCAAGCGAGAGAAATACAAGGATGATAATACATATTATCTCTCCAGAAGCTAGTCGGGATTTATCAGAAATTATTGATTATTTTGCAAATAGAAATATTGATGCTGGAGAGCGTTTTGTTGATGAGTTTGAGAAGAAATGTAAATATTTAGCTAATTTCCCTAATATGGGGCGTAGCTATGAAAATATTAGGGTTGATTTGCGGGGTGTTCCTTTGGATGGTTACGTTATTTTTTATCGAGTTATTGATGGTGGAATTGAAATTGTGCGTGTCGTTAGTGGTTATCGAAATTTGGAATCTTTGTTTACAGAATCAATGGATGATTGAGAAGCCCTGGCGATTAGAAATCGCGGCTATACAAACGAAGTCCACCTGCGTGGACTAATAACAAGATTTTTGAACCCGCGAAGGCGGGTTTTGTCTGTGTAGACGCGAATTATATTCGCCAGTTGGTATAATTGACATTTTAGTGCAAAATAGTACAATGGTATTGCATCTAACAATAAAGGATAAAAATGAGTATGAATTATGACCATACAAATTTAATATTTAAAATGTTAATACCTAATTCACTAAGTAAAAAAGCAAAGGGTGATTTTTTTGAAGAAGTAACAGCTTGTTTATTTAGACAGCGAGGATTGGAGATTACTCATAATATAAGGTTGCCGGGAGTACAAATTGATATCGGATTAGAAGATAAAGATACAAAATCAAAAGCTGCTGTAGAATGTAAATTTCATAAAGATAAAATTGGTTCTGATGAAGTAGGAAAGATAATATCAATACTTTCAACTTATGATTTTAGTCGTGGATTTTTATTATCTGCATCTGAATTAGAAGGTGAAGGTAGAACATTTGCGGATAATTTTAATCAGAAAAATAATAATAAATTAACTGTATGGGCTGGTAAAGACCTGGTTGAAATTTTTATAAATGCCTATCATATCGAAAAGCCTAACTTAGATAGATTAGGAAATGTATCGGTTAGTAGGATTACATTTTTAATAACATATGAGAAAGAATTTGTTTGGGTTTTAGAAAAAATAGATGATGATATTGAAAATAGCCAAGTTTTTATTATTCCTACTAAATTAACTCGCAATTATTCTAAAGATTATTGGAAAGATTATTTTCAGAAATTTGATGAATATCAAAAATATAATTTAACAGTTATTGATAATAATAATTTAAACACAAATGTTTATCAAGCATTTAATATAGCAAGAGAATCTGAATTTAAGAAAATGGTTATACCCAGAATACGCAAAGCAGATAAGTTTGATGAGTATCATTTACCTTGTAATCCAGAAGATTTTGTTGGACGTTTAAAACCAAAAGAGATATTTTGGGAATTTATAAAAGAGGTAAAAGATAATCAAGCTGATTCAAGAATAGTCTGTTTAACTGGTAATACAGGTGTAGGTAAATCATCATTATTAGTTAAATTAATAGAAGAATCTAGTCAAGAAGAATATAAGTTTCTTCATATACGTGGTATTGATATTAGCGGTGTTAATGATAATAAAGCAAAGTATTTTCTAGCAAATGCTATTCAAACTACATTGCAAGAAGCTATTGATAAAGAATTTATTAATATACCGAATCATCAAATAAAGATAGATAGTTTAGAGTATCCTTTTTTTGAAAGTGACTCCATTAATTTATTAAGAAATAAGTTAAGAGAAGAAAGTAAAATAATAGTTATGTTTTTTGATCAATTTGAAGAAGTTTTAACTAAAAATTCATGGGAATCTATGTATGAAGATTTCAGGGAAGTTGCTAATGAAATTAATTATATTCAAGAAAATATAGTTTTTGGTTTTTCTTGGCGAGAAGATGTTAGTATTTCACCTAACAACCCCAAATATCACTTCTGGCAAAAAATTAAACGTAGTAGTAAAATAATAGATTTAAATAAGTTTATGTTCTCAGAAAAAGACACAGAACAAGTATTAAAGAAATTTGAGAATTTTTTAATTAATAATACTCACATAAAGAGATTAGAAGATAATCTTAAATATTGGTTGTCAGATAATTGCCAAAATATGCCTTGGCTATTAAAGAAAATTTGTTATAAAATATATGATGAATATGATGAAACTGTTAATTTAGTAGATTATACTAGTATCGAAAAAATATTTGATAGAGATAGAGATAATATAAAAGCAATTGGTGAAAATTATTATGATTGTTTAAAGTATATTGCTGTTAATTCTCCTGTTTCAATAGAAAAGGTAAGAGATAAATATGGAGATCATATTATTTATAAACTTTTAAGTAATCGTCTAGTCATTGAAACAGAAAGCAATTACAAAATTTATGCTGATATATTTCGTGAATATATTATAAATGGCACGTTACCATCATTAAATATAAGATTTAAACCTAATACTAGAATATTAATAGCAATACAAGTATTTCACTTATTAAATAGTAACTTAACTAAATTTGAGGTGGCTAACAAACTAAATTTAACATATCAAATTAACAAAACGGATACAGTTGACCATGCTATTCGAGATTTACAAAAGTTTTTACCTCTTGAACCTGAGAAGAATTCTGGTTTAGTTAAAGTATCTGAAAATTTTAGAAAATTAACCGACTATGAAATTGCCGAAAAATTGGCTGATTACTTAGTGGCAGATATATTAGTTAGTGAAATTTACAGAAAATATCAGCCTGATGAACGTTTTACTCGCGATCAGTTTGATCAAATATTATTAGAGAATGAATATGTGAGTAATAATGGAGATATCAAGGATTACCGTAGGTGTTTATCATGGTTTTTATTTGCAGGATTACTGGAAATAAGACACGATCAGTATATATATATACCTATTAATTCCAAAAAAGGAAAACAAAAGGGAAAAGCTTCAGATTGTGATTTGAAAAATCAACCGAGAATACAAAAATCTCAACAGGAAAATTATCAACCAAATTTATTAGATTTTCTTGAAAGGATTAATACAGATAATTTGTTATCTTAATGACTTGTATGTGTTATTTCTATGCGCTCTTCGCTCCTTCGTGGTTCGTTAAATAAATCCACAACACAAAACCCAAAAAAAAGGGATAAGCAAAACGCCTATCCCCAAAAAATCAAATAATTAATAACTTACGTTCCAGACTGCCAAGAATTGGTATAGTCAATTTGATCTGCGGTCAAACTATCAATGAAAATGCCCATAGCTTGCAACTTCAAACGAGCAATTTCTTCATCCACATCTCTAGGAATAGAATGCAAACCAGCAGCTAAATTACCCTTATTCTTCACCAGGTATTCAACAGCCAAAGCTTGGTTAGCAAAACTCATATCCATAACTGCGCTGGGGTGTCCTTCAGCCGCAGCCAAATTAATCAAACGTCCTTGTCCGAGAACAACAACGGATTTACCATTTGTCAATTTATACTCTTCTGTGAAAGGACGGACATCCTTGATTTCCTTAGCATTAGCGGCTAAGTATTTCAAATCAAGTTCTAAATCAAAGTGACCAGAGTTACAAACGATCGCACCGTCTTTCATCACATCGAAGTGTTCACCCCGAACGACGTGCTTGTTACCTGTGACAGTAATGAAGATATCACCGTGAGGCGCTGCTTCCGCCATTGGGAGGACGCGGAAACCATCCATAACGGCTTCAATAGCCTTGATGTGGTCAATTTCGGTAACGATGACGTTTGCACCCATCCCACGGGCGCGGAGGGCTGTACCCTTACCACACCAGCCATAACCGACAACTACAACAGTTTTACCAGCCAACAAAATATTTGTAGCGCGAATAATCCCGTCTAAGGTAGATTGACCAGTACCATAGCGGTTATCAAAGAAGTGCTTGGTGTCTGCGTCGTTGACGTTCATCGCGGGGAAGGTGAGAACGCCTTCTTTAAACATGGCGCGTAACCGCACGATACCTGTGGTGGTTTCTTCGGTGCTACCAATCAAATCAGCGATTTGGTTCTGACGATGTTGAACTAATTCTGCTACCACGTCGCTACCGTCATCAACAATGATGTTGGGGCGATGATCTAATGCTATTTGCACGTGGCGGCTATATGTAGCGGCATCTTCGCCTTTTTGAGCAAATACGGAAATTTCATGATCAGCTACAAGACTGGCTGCTACGTCATCTTGAGTTGATAAGGGGTTACTAGCAATTAAAACTGCATCAGCACCACCGGCTTTGAGGGCGATCGCTAAATGTGCAGTTTCTGTGGTGACGTGGGCGCAAGCTGAAATACGCAATCCTGCAAATGGCTTTTCTTTCTCAAAGCGATCGCGGATTTGCTTCAATACGGGCATTTCCCGTCCAGCCCATTCAATCCGTTGTCTTCCCAAGGGAGCAAGGGCGAGGTCTTTAACCTCGTGCTTTAATCTGGGAGTTGTTGCGGTCATGAAAAATTATCCTCTAAAAAACAAAAAAGGTACTCAGACCTTTACGTACTTTAATAGATTTTTCCATGACTGGCAATTTTTGGCTGTAATTGCCAACTAGCTAGTCAATGGTACTCTACACTAGCTTGACGTTGGATTAAAGCATTGTCAATGTCTACATCCAAGTTTTCTTTTTTGACTGATATCTGTTATGAGTATTATGAACAACAAATTTAGTCATGACTATCAACAAATTTTATCTATCTCCAGATAGAAATCAAGATAATCCAGGAAAGATTCAACCTGTGATAGATAACAGCAATTATTTGTTGAAAATGACCATAAAAGTACTCAAGAGTAGATTTTGCTCAAGGAGGTATGTGAGTGCGCTTTAAATTTTTGGGGATAACAAGCGCAGTGGCAATAGCCATTGTATCTGTACCAAAAGCTACAGCCCAGATCCCTCTTTTACCTTACTTACAAACTCCTAGCAGTGTGAGTAATGATTCAGAAAACAAAAATGTTTCGGAATGGATTTATTTAGATGGTCGCCCATTATTTCGGATAGCAGCATCGAAAAACAATATTTTCGAGCGGTCACAAAATATCCAGCAAAATTTGCAAAAAATCAGCCAAAATTACTTTAATTCACCCACACAAGCATTCAATGTACAAATTCGCACTGTCAATGGCTTACCAGTAATTTACATCAATGAAAACTACTTGATGACGGTCAATTCTGAAGATGCTAAATTACGTCAAGTAGATAGGTTGACACTGGCTAATCAAATTGCCGGAGATTTGCAGCAATACTTGGAACGAGCCAAGCAAGAACGCCAAACTTCATCTTTAATCGACAACGGTAAAATTGCTGTTGGTATTGGACTAGGGATGATTTTACTAAGTTGGGGAATCAAACGCTGGCAAAGGCGTTTAAATCAGAAAGCAAAAAACTTTATCCCCCCGACTTTAGAAACAGATCAACCAATTACCGTCCTACTCAATCAACAACAAGAGCAGCATCTTCAAGAAGTTAAAAAACGACTATTCCAAATCGCACAAACTGGAATTTGGGGAAGTGGTAGTTTTCTGATTCTCGGTCTATTTCCTTACACTAGGGCGCTGCAATTAGGAATTCTCGTCGTTGCTCAAATTCCTTTAAGATTGGCAGCTGTTGTTTTAGGAACTTACGTAGCAATTCGCTTTACCTATGCCTTAATAGATCACTCTACCTCGACTATCGTTAGCAGTGGTGCTTTATTAACCCCACAAACTTACGAACGTCTACAATTGCGAATTTCCACATTTTCCGGCGTGACGAAAAGTATTGCCACTATTCTCTGGGTGGGAACAGGCATTTTATTAGCGTTAGTTTCCTTGGGGATAGATATTATTCCCCTCCTCGCAGGTGCTGGATTAGTCGGTGTGGCTTTGTCCCTAGCTTCCCAAAACTTAATCAAAGATGCAATTAATGGTTTTCTAATTATTCTTGAAGATCAATATGCTCTTGGTGATGTCATTAATGTGGGAGATGTGGGTGGTTTGGTAGAAAATCTCAATCTGCGAATGACTCAAGTCCGGGATTCGGAAGGACGCTTAATTACCATTCCCAATAGCGAAATTAAGATTGTTGCTAATCTTTCTAGTCGCTGGTCACGGGCAGATTTAACAATACCAGTTTCCTACCAAGCCAACATTGACAATGCTTTGAAATTAATTGAAGATGTGGCTTTGACAATGAATGAAGAACCCCTATGGCGACGGCAAATTATCGAAAAGCCCAGTGTGTTGGGAATTGATAATTTTAGCGATCGCGGTTTGATCATCCGTGTATGGATTAAAACCCAGCCTCTCAAACAATGGGATGTAGCGCGAGAATATCGTCGTCGTGTAAAAGTTGCCTTAGATAAGGCCGGAGTTTCCATTCCCGTCCCGCAACAAGCCGTTTGGATCAATCATCCTCAGTTTTTGAACTCTCAGAATAATGGCAAGTCTGAATTCCCTTCAATTACAGCACCGGAAACCTAAATACTGCAAAGTTTTTTAATCACCTAACCCTTTTCCCATTCGGGAAATAATCATGTAGGGGCGTTTTATGAAGCGTCTCTACATGATTTTATTTATATAATTAGGTATACAGCGGTTTCCACTCTTATGAAGTACATCTTAGCCCCATCATCGCTTGCGGGGAGGGGGTTGGGGGTGGGGTTCTTGTACCTCATAACACTGGGAAGTGCTGTATGTAAATAATTATTGTTGCCATCAGGCTGCTATTGCAGAAGAAAAAGAATTTTATTTTGTTGACTTACTTGTATAAAGTAGCTTGTGTGATTAGAAATAATGTTTGATTGCCCTCTTGGCAAAATAGTATATTTGTACTATACTATGAAAATAGTCTTCAAACCTCGAAAGACTTATGGAAGATGGATTTAAAGGATTATACCTATGATGAAGCATTATATTCTCAGCCTCAATCCAACTGCCAAGCATGAATGGGATCGTTGTATTTTACGTGATCCTCTCACTGCAAAACGTCCAGATATAGCTAAATTAATTTCCGAAGCCGTAGGTGCAGAGACAGGCAATTATTTAGTAAGTGTAAATATTGAAGTCACAGTATTAGAACAAGCATCCCCATCACCAGCAGAACAACTTTCCCTGACTTTCCCAGAAGTCAACCTCCCATCACAACTGCGCGAAGCAGCTTAAAAATTACCAAATGTTTTAGGGCGCAGTGTCTGCGCTTCTATAGTATTAGGACTTACGCAAAACCGAACCAAAGTAGCGGTAATTCATGAATTACCGCTACACAGGAATGAGACTCCTGTACAAACGTTTCGGCGAAACGTCTCTACTGACTCCTGCTGTAACTAATTCCAGTTGATACAGATCATGTCTCATTTCTATAGTGCGTAAGTTTTAAATTATTAAAATAGTGATTGCAGTAACTTTTGAATTTGCTGATTAATAATATTCACATCAAAACGTTCACTAGCATTAGTTCTAGCATAATTGGCAATAGTTGCAATTTTCTCTGGTTCCTGAACACAATTATTAATCACTTGTGCTAATTCTTGAGATTCTCCTGGTGTGACTAAAAAACCATTAATTCCATCTTCCAGCAATTCCATTGCACCACCAGCTTTAGCAGCAATCACAGGTTTACCACACAGCATCCCTTCCACAATCACTCTTCCAAAAGGTTCTGGTGCAGTGGAAGTATGAGCCACTACATCACACATTGCCATTAATTGGGGAATATCTGAGCGAAAACCTAAAAACTTTACCCGATTTTCTAAACCCAGTGCAGCGACTTTTTGGTGTAAATCTTTTACATAATCTTGTTCACCAAATAAAGCATCACCAACGAGAAGTGCTATCACATTTTGCGGACATTGAACCATTGCATTAATTAAAATATGCTGTCCTTTCCAGGGAGAAAGACGGCTAAAATGTCCAACTATAAATTTATCATCTAGTCCTAATTCATGCTTTAACTTTTGAATATCAGCTTCACAAATTTGATAATTATTCGATTCAAAACCATTATAAACAACTTCAATAATATTGGGTTTACCTCCTGCTTGTAAAAATGCAGTTTTACTAGATTCAGAATTAGCGATTACCAATGAAGCAAACTGATTAACTAAAGTAACAGCAACCCGCAGATTAGTTTTGCTAAAGTGTTCTGTAGAAAGAATATCATGTAAATGATAAACCAAAGGACGACGCGCGAAAAAACTAGCTATTGCCCCTACAACTAAAGCCTTTTGAGTATTGGCGTAAATTAAATCATATTCCCTTGCAAGTTGAACAACCTTATAAATGAGGGGAGTGAGTTTTCCCACACTACCTAAAGCCTGTAATAAACTGCTTTGTTTACGAACATTAATAGCTTGAGTCGCTAACACTTCAACAGGAATTTGATTCTTTTCTAGTAACTTCCTAAAATCACCATCTGCAAATAAACCTACCAATGCGCTTTTACCATAGAATTTAGCAATATCAATTAAACATAACTCTGCACCACCTGGTTTACCACTTTGATCTAAGAAAAGAATCTTCATATCATCTCCAAATCATCGGGAATCTGCTTTGAAATTTAGTTAATATTTTCCTCAAAATTCAGCAGCTTAAGCTAAAAGAACCTGCCGCACCTTTTGAGCAATATTAGTCCAGTCATAATTTGTAATTGTGTAATCACGACATTCTTCTCTAGAAGGTGAATAAATTTTACCTAATAGCGCTTGTTCTAATTTTTCAGCAATGCTTTCAACAGCGATAGAACTAGTAATTAAATCCGGTGAAAATCCCTGTAAAATTTCTGGCATACCTCCTACAGGAGTACAGACAACAGGAGTACCACAAGCTAAAGATTCAAGAATAGCTAATCCAAAACCTTCAAAAGATTGACTAGGCATAATAGTTAAATCAGCAGCTTGGTAAGCAATTGGTAATTCTTCGTCCGGTAAAAAGCCTAAAAATTTAACGTTGTTTTCTAGTCCTAATTCTATAGCTTGTTGTTGAAGTAACTCTTGGATATGACCACGACCAGCTATAGCTAACCAAATCTCAGGAATATGAGGCTTAATTATCGCTATTGCCTGCAATAATTTATCAATTCCCATTCTATGTACTAAGCGACGAGATGTAAATAATATTTGCCTATTACTAGGCCAACCTAGTTTTATTCTTGCCTCTTGACGTGATAAATTGGTTTGAAAGTGATTAATATCAACTCCACCGGGAATGATGTGGATTTTGTTCCAGGGAATTTGGTATTTTTGATGTAAAATATGACCAAAAGCTTTACTAAGAACAATAAAGCGATCGCATCGATTATAAGTATTTTTTTCTATTAGCTGCTGCTTTAGCCAAATACTCAGTTTCTTATTTACTACTTCCTCCTGACTTTCGGAAGCCCAAGGGCCATGAAAATTAAAAGTAATTGGTACTCCCTTGGGTAAAAGATCTAAAATCGGAAAACTGTATAATGCAAAATGTAGATTAATTGCATCAGGCTTACCTAATCTTGTTTTCTTAAATTGATGACGAATTGACCAAAACCTTTGGGAAATCGAACTATCTGGGGAAGCTAAATTGGTTAACTTAATAGGTGTATTTTTTTCACCCACTGGTAGACCTACTCCACATAATTCTACTTGGTCTTGATGTGCAGCTAATTTATGAGTTAGTTCATAAATATATCTTTCCAAACCTCCAGGGTTTTTAGGAAACCAACCTGTTCCCAATGTTAGGATAGATGCAGAGGCTAATTTAGAAATTTTTGGGTTATCTTCCACCTATTTCTCTCCTGGGATGAATTAAGTTTGCTTTTTTGCAGTTAAACGCTCAAGTTCACCGTTTTTCCATTCAGTTGTTAATGAGTATTGCTAATCATGAAAGTTTGTAGATAGATCGACTGAATTAGATGTAAGAACTTTCTGATAAACTTCTTCTTTAGTATTTAAGCAAGAGTTAGATCTATTTGATATTTTTAATATTTACCGACTTAACTCCAGATACAACTTAATTATCAAATAATCAATTGCGTTAAACTTAAAAGCTGTCGAAAGAGCAAAGTTTGAGTGTATCTTGGATGAAATTTTCTGTATATTTAGGAGTCATAAATAAAACCTGTACCAAAGAATTTATTGGTATTCTAACTGATAGGGAGCAGTTATCTAGAAATTCAAAAACATTTAAAAACATCCGGGTCATGAATTAGAGAATATTGTTATATATTCCGTATTTAGCTGGGGAAAACAGGATACTTTTTTATAACCTATTTTTATCTCCCTGTCAAACAATAAATTACCAAATGTTTTATTGTTAACTCAGGACTATTACTAATAATAAATATATCCCTAGATTCTATTTTGGCTAGGATGACTAATAGATAAGTATTTGAGAACTATACTTCATATCAAAAAATAACTTAATTAGCACTATTAATGTATTAAACATTGCTATCTATTTGTAAAATATTATATAAGTAAATAAAATTGGGTGTAACCATAATGTAAAAAATATATTTTATTGATAAAGCTTTGATGAAAATAGATTAGAAACACTATTTAGTTGTTAATTTATATGTGTAGTCTCATCAGCTATATAAACAACTCAAGTCATAAATTACTTTTTTAGATGTGGAGAACAAAATAAATATTTATAAGTACATTAATCAAAAATTACTTAGAGCTTTTCTATGAAAAATAGATTATTATCACAGTTCCATAAAAATCGCCAAAAACTTAGTCAACACCTCATAGGTTTGCTTAATCAGAGAAAATGGTGGACAAAAACAGCTTTTAATATTTTACTCTTTTTCACCTGTGGATTAATGGTGACATTCGTAGGAATGACAATGGATTTAGCTACGACTAAAGCTGATAAAACACCAGCCACACTCACCTATAAAACCTCTTGGCTTGGTAATACCATTGGTAAGGGAAAATTGCGGGTGCAAAACAATATAGAGGGAATGTATGTAACAGCCAATGGAGAGATTTACACTAATAGTCAGTGGGATGAAGCAGGAATAGAAGCAGGAATATATAAAGATGGTAAAGTAATTGCTGCCCTTGAGGATACTCACGGCTGGAATCGTCTTGGTGGTAAAGCTGTAATAGTAAATAGCAAATATATTTACATTGCTATGGCTCAAGGTGGGATGAATAATCAGAAAGATGATTATCCTCCCGAAGGTAAAACTTGGTATTGTGTACGACGCTATGATTTAGCGGGAAAAACTGCACCTTTTCCTGGAGGGAGAGGCTGGGATAAAAGTATGTTAATTATCAGTAATGAAAGTGAAGTTACTGGTTTAGCAATTGTAGACAATCAGTTATTTGTGAGTAATGCTGCTGCTAACATAGTTCGTATTTTTAATACAGAAACAATGCAGGAACTGGGCAAATTTACTGTTGCAAATCCGGGGGCAATAGCTATTGATAAGCAAAGAAATTTGTGGATTATTCAAAATAAAAAAGGTAGCGCCTCTGCGAAAATATTACATTATTCGCAAACGGGTAAAAAGCTCCCAGAACAAATTACAGATGTTGTAGACCCAACAGCAATAGCTATTGATCATCAAGGTAAACTCTTAGTAGCAGAAAATGGAGTCCGGCAACAAATACTAATTTATAACATCGAAAAACAGCCTCTACAAGTAGGAACTTTCGGAAATAAAAATGGCATTTATAGTGGCGTAGTTGGAGAAGTTCAAAATTTAAAACTTTATGGAATTACAGGAGTCGGTACAGATACCGCAGGCAATATCTATATCAACAACAATGGGTTTAACAAATCAGGCACAGATTTAAGAAAATTTTCCTCATCTGGAAAACAACAATGGCAATTACTAGGCTTGATATTTGTAGATAATGCCGATGCTGATCCCAAAAGTGATGGTGTAAATGTCTTCACCAAGCAAGAAGAATACTTGATGGATTATAGTAAACCATCTGGTAAACAATGGACTTATAAAGCCTACACCGTTAATCCTTTCAAATATCCTCAAGATCCACGCTTGCATACATCCCCAGATGGTACTTTTTTCCGTCGTATCCAAGGAAAGCCTTTTTTATTCCTCACAGATATGTATGGCAGCTTTCTACAAATTTATCGTTTTCAACCAGCTACAGACGGTAAAATTGCTATTCCTGCGGGACTGTTTGTTGGTACTAATGAAAGTGGTAAATCCATTACTGGTAATTGGCCTCCCTATCAACCAGCCAAAGGGGAATGGATTTGGCGGGATAGTAATGGTAATGGTGCATTTGAGCAAAATGAGTATGACAGAGGCCAAGATTATCCCTACATAGGTGGTTGGTGGGTAGATAGCAAAGGTGATGTTTGGAAAACCTTGCGAACTCAAGATGGCATTCGCCATTATCCTTTACAGGGAATGGATGCCAAAGGGAATCCTATCTACACTTATAGTTCCATGCAAAAGGAAAAGACTCCCAACCTATTTAAGGATTTGCGCCGGATTGAGTATTTTCCCAAAACAGATACTATGTATTTGTCAGGCTTTACCGCAGAACATCCCGCAGTTGGTGATGACACTGGAGTTGTGGGATCGGAAATTGTCCGCTTTGATAATTGGAGTCAAGGAAATCGCACTCCCAAATGGCGCACTGTAGTTCCTTACGACACGACTGGCAAACGAAAAGTTTCTACCGCAGCTATGAGCATAGCTGGCGATTATGTGTTTGCAGTGACTGTGAAAACCGCAGAGGTATATGTCTACAAAGCCACCACAGGTAAAATGGTACACAAATTCGGTCCGGGACCGGAAGTTGGTGGAGAAAGTGGTTGGATTGATATACCTTATGGTATCCGAGCTTTTCGCCGTTCTAATGGTGAATATTTAGTATTTGTGGAAGAAAATTGGAAAGGAAAGGTGATTATTTATCATTTACCAATTTGATAAAATGAGTCATTTCGTATCTCGTTGAATAGTTGTCATTAATGTGGTTCATTTAAGGACTTCCAATTTAAAAAAATACCCAAAAGTTTCTTGTGGTGCGGGACGAAAAGCCCGCCAATCATAATAGACTTTTATTTTCGCGGCGCAGATGATGGTGCAAGATATGAGTATAGGTACGTATTAAAATTTCCCCGCGTCCGTGCGTCTCTTATTCAATTTATTTACCATTACCTAAAATCTTGCATACATCTGATTTTGTCTTCATATTTCCACTGTAAATTTACAAAAAAAATAAATAGCATATGTTGTAGTTAATTATTATAAAAATAATCGTTGAGCGCTGAATTTAAAGGAATTTGTCAACACCTATGATCAAAGACTTTTTGGATATTTATAAGTCTGGTAATCATTAAAATTTCAGCAATTAAATAAGCCTTATATTTCTATATAAGTAGGTAGACAGAATTAAATGTCAGATAAAATTTTTGTCGTAGTGAGCGATTTATCGCTCTCTTGCTAGGTTTGATCGGGCTAAAGCCCTTACTACTAACTTTTCTTTTCTTCAGTCTTACTACTTACCAGTTACCACAAAATATGAAGCATAAAAACAGCCTCGTCAAATTAGAAAAAATCATTCCGAATAATTTACTAAATCAAATTCAATATATCCATTCCAGTTTACTCTCATGGTGGATTTTAACTTGTGGAAGTAAACCGCTAGTATTTAATCAACAATTAGCAATGGTTTTTTCTCCCCATCAAGATGATGAAACATTAGGATGTGGTGGTATGATTGCCAGAAAAAGGGAACAGGGTATACCAGTAGTTGTAACTTTTCTCACAGATGGAAGAGGTTCCCATGGTTTAGATCCACATATTCAACTTCAGTCTTACTACTTACCACATTAAAATTTCAGCAATTAAATAAGCCTTATATTTCTATATAAGTAGGTAGACAGAATTAAATGTCAGATAAAATTTTTGTCGTAGTGAGCGATTTATCGCTCTCTTGCTAGGTTTGATCGGGCTAAAGCCCTTACTACTAACTTTTCTTTTCTTCAGTCTTACTACTTACCAGTTACCACAAAATATGAAGCATAAAAACAGCCTCGTCAAATTAGAAAAAATCATTCCGAATAATTTACTAAATCAAATTCAATATATCCATTCCAGTTTACTCTCATGGTGGATTTTAACTTGTGGAAGTAAACCGCTAGTATTTAATCAACAATTAGCAATGGTTTTTTCTCCCCATCAAGATGATGAAACATTAGGATGTGGTGGTATGATTGCCAGAAAAAGGGAACAGGGTATACCAGTAGTTGTAACTTTTCTCACAGATGGAAGAGGTTCCCATGGTTTAGATCCACATATTCAAAATAAAATCATCAATATTCGCAAACAAGAATCGTTGACAGCATTAAATATTTTGGGAGTAGAGCCTTCAAAAATTCACTTTTTAGACAAAGAAGATGGAACGCTGAAATATTTAAAGTTAGAAGAAAAGCAACAGACAATTTCCCAAATTTGTGAATTGCTTCAGCGTTATCAACCTGGAGAAATTTATGTGCCTCATCATAAAGATTGTCATCAAGATCATGAGGCTACATATAACTTAGTTAAAGAGGCAATTGCACAAACAGGAATTACAGTTGCATTACTACAATATCCTATCTGGGTATTCTGGAGAGCGCCGCTATTTATCCTCTTGAATTTACAAGATATTGCCGCAGCTTATCGATTGTCAATTACATCAGTGCAAGATAAAAAACAGAGAGCAATTTCTGCCTATCCTTCCCAAGTTCAAATGTTACCTCGTGGCTTCATCAAGCGATTTTTAAATTCAGAAGAAATATTCTTTAAAACTGAATTTTAGTATCGGACATATTTTCTAGTATTTAATTAAATCAAGGTGAAATTTCTACCGGTAAGCATCATGACAGTGAAGCTAAATTATTACCGTGGAGAAAATTTAAATGCGAATCCTTCATATTACAAATCATGTCCAAAAAATCGGTAACGGCATTGTCAATGTAGCAGTAGACTTAGCTTGTTTACAAACCAAAAAAGGTCTTGATGTTGCTGTCGCATCAGCAGGTGGAGAATACGAAGAATTATTAGCAGATCATGGTGTTTGCCATTTTCAACTAGATCAATCAAGAACGTCATTAAATATGATTAAAGCCTCTTGGCGTTATCGAGAAATTATCAAAGAATTTCAACCGGATATTGTTCATGCTCATATGATGACAGGAGTTGTGCTGGCGGGAATTTTCAGAAATAGTGGTAAATATAGTTTAGTTTCTACCGTACATAATGAATTTCAACGTAGTGCCGTCCTCATGGGATTAGCAGATCGGGTAATTGCCGTTAGTCATGCAGTTGCTGATTCAATGGTTCGGCGTGGTATCCCAGCTAAAAAGTTGCGCGTGGTTGGTAACGGTACTTTAGGCAGTCCTCGGCATAAAAAAATTCAAGATTACCAACCGCTACCACTGCATCATCCGGCTATCACTACTGTAGCTGGGATGTATAGCCGCAAAGGTATTAGTGAGTTGATTGACGCATTCACCATGATTGCGAAAGATTTTCCCCAAGCCCATCTTTATTTAGTAGGAGATGGTCCAGATCGGTCTATATTCGAGGCAATGGCGCAACGTACAGCTTTTGGTAATCGCATCCATTTTGAAGGTTTCCAACCAGAACCGCAACGCTATATGTTAGCAACGGATATCTTTGTCCTTGCTTCACATTGCGAATCTTTTGGTTTGGTGCTGACAGAGGCACGAGAAGCCAGTTGTGCAATTGTAGCGAGTGATGTAGATGGTATTCCTGAAACTTTGGATCATCGTCAAGCTGGTGTATTAGTACCACCCAAAGATAGCCAAACCTTAGCTAGTGCTTTGACGCAATTACTCAGCAATCCTGAACTACTAGACAAGTGGAAATTCCGTGCCACACAAAACCTAGAACGCTTCAGTGTAGCGCGGGTAAATGAAGAAACACTGGCTGTATACCGTGAGTTAAGCAGAAATTATGATGTCTTCAGAATCATGAGAACAAGAGAATTGGTAGTCGGTAAATAGATTGCCAGATGGAAAATTGTTGTCACCATGAATCGTGAATGTTGGGTTATGACAAGGTTTGGTGATTTATAGCCGTGGACAGGGTGGTTAGGACATCAATTGATAATGGAACTCCCACTACAAGAGGGTTTTACTCCTGACTCCTGACTCCTGACTCCTGACTCCTGCTATATCTGTAAGCGTTATTCAGTTAATTACCGCGTCTAACCCAACCTACAAGGTGTTCACATCTCATTTAGGATTGCTATAGATATTAATTATCATTACTGAAATCAGCGAGAAACCTTTAATCAAGATGAATCCATTCCTTTTGGCTCAGATGCATAGCAATGCCTTTCTCATAATAAGCTGCTTCATTGATAAAGACGGGATAAACAGTAGACTCTCCCTGATAAAGAATATCTTTGCCTGTAAAAGTTTGAAATATGGGATCACCTGGATGCAAGGGTTCATAGTCTTTAAACTGAAGTTGGGGATGAATCATCGCTTCAATTTCCCCATCTTTATTTCTAGGGTAATCAACAGAACCAATAGATTTATAAAGTGTCAGGGTATTGTTAATTAAAGGAATTTTACCTTGATTATATTCTTCAAAATACTGTAAAATTGCATATATAAGCTGTTCCGTTTGTTGGAATAGTTCTGCATCTAAAATACCCTGAGCTACAGCACCAACTTCTATAGCAAAACCCAATTGGCATAAAGAACGAAGAAAACCACTACCTCTGAGTTGCTGATGACTATAAACTTTTACCAAAGGATTAATCGCACTCAAATTAGCTGCTAACTGAAGTAGAAACGGATGCATATTACCAAGAATAATACATAATCCCATGTTGGACGTTGTGGTATGTAAATCAATAATTGCGTCCACGAATTCCTGGTTTTGTGGTTGCAATATTTGTTTAATTTCTTTAGCCCGCAATTCTTCGTAAATGGAGGAGGTAGGAGATTGAAAATTGTCAACAGTAAAGCAACGATTTAAATCTTTATCAATGTATCGTCTTCTGGCAGCGATAGCTTTGGGATTACCGAGTAATGCCAAAGTTTCAAAACTTGCTTTATTAATTAAATTTGGATATTGCTGAAACTTTTTAACTAGGTAAACTCCTGTTAACTCATTACCGTGACTTCCTCCCACAATTGCCACCCGGTTGATTTGATTCATAAGCGCCTCATGTATAAATTATTATCATAATAGCGGAAATTGTCTGCCAATTTTAATTTATAGGACACATAATAGGTTAGTCCTCTGTTTTCACTCAACGGCATATTTAAACTGCATAGTTTTGATTTTTAGGAAAAAGCCAAAATATCGAGCGAATTGAAGTCGTACCCCAGTTCATTCAAGTAGAGACGTTGCATGCAACGTCTCTACATTGTTTCGTATTTTTTTGATTATGGTCTATGCAACAAACATGATGTTACACATCTATAGTATGACCCTTATGATGTGATTCTTTTGGGCATTTTTTCTAAAACAGTTGGCACCTGTGAGCGAATAACATTAATCAAGTTTTGGGCATAACGTTGTGTGGAGAATTGCAGGGCGCGTTGTCGTGCTGCTAATGCCACAGTTTGGGCAAAATCTGGGTTGTGAAGATAGTGGAGAATAGCTTGGGCTAATGCGTCTTTATTGTCGTAAGGTGTTAACAATCCATTAACAGCATCGGTAATAATCTCCCTTGGCCCCCCAGCACTGCCAGCAATAACTGGTTTACCCAAGGCCATAGCTTCGATAATTACAATCCCAAACGGCTCTTGATCAGAAGCATGAACAAATATATCCATTGCTTGTACCCATTCCGGGACGTTACGCTGTAACCCTGCCATAATTATGCGATCGCTCAGTCCCAAATCTGTTATTTGTTTTTTTAAGAAATCCTCATAATCTGCTTCTAAATCATGCTTACCACCAATTATCACAGCATGAGCATCAGGATATTTTTGCAAAACTTCGGGCATTGCTTCAACCAATACGTGCATTCCCTTCCAGCGTTGTAAGCGGCCGACAATGCCAATCAAAGGACCATGCATTGGTAAACCGAGCTTTTGGCGTGCTTCTGCTGGAGTGGGCAACACAGCAGGCTCGAATCGGTCTAAGGCGACACCGGGGTAAACTAAGGGTGTTGGTCTGTGAGGCCAAATTTGTGACTGTGCTTGTTGTCCATCTTGGGAGAGGGTGATAATTGCCTGGGCTGGGATGAAAGTAGCAAGACGCACCAACCAAGATTTGTGATTAGGAACTTCTAGTTGATACCACAAAGCAGGCAACCCTGCCAACATTGCCGCTAGTCCCCCAATGATGTGGGTGATCCACATCCAATTGAGGATCATATCTGCACCTTCATGGCGTGCGATCGCGGCGATGCGGAAAATAGTCGCAACAAAACGATGGATTTGACGCAAACGGCCACTTTCGACAACTCTTGTATCAATGCCCAGATTCCTCACTTGTTCCACCATTGGACCATCTTCTAAGAAGATCGCCAACCATTCCACATCGGCATTACGTCCTTGTTGCATCAAATCCCAAAACATCATTTCACCGCCGCCTCTTTGCTCGGCTAACGGCATAATCGCGATTACCTTCATAATTTAAGCCTTAATTCCTTGATGTTGATAATACTTATGTGCTGCCATAGCCATCGCAAAAAATCCCCAGAGAATCATACCTGCTACACTCAACATCCCGCTACCAATAACTAGTTGTGTACAAGAACTAATTGCGATCGCACGGGCAGCACTGACAAAACTATCAAACCGCGCTTCAGTATATTGGCTGACGGTAAAAATCATTAAGATTAATGCACCCAGATAAGGAATGCCTCCGAACCAACCCAATGTAAAAAAGATATCTAAAATGCCACTATCAATGACCAGTACTTCTATTTGTCCCGTTTTTTCGTTGACTTTCCAGATATTTCCTAAACCGTTACCGAACCCATTAGTCAGGGCTAAACTGAGATTTCTGTCATAACTCCCTGATCTATCCTTTAAGCTGCCATCTTCTTGCAAATTAGTAAAAGTTTCTAATCTAGAAGTCACAACTTTGTTAATTGGTTCTATAGTTAGCAAGGGTAAAACACACATTGCCATCACCAAAATGATAGTAATTAAGCGCATTTGAATTCTGGCTTTAACCGAACCCATAATCATAATTATCCCCAGTAACCAACCGCCCCAATTAGTCCTTGCTTGTGCCAGCAAAAATGATAAATAGCCCACGGCTGAAGCCGGAAAAATTAAAGGACCTGAACTGGTGAATAATAACAACAACCCAGCTTGCATAACAGCACCAAATGGGCCGACTGAATGCATTGTACTCCAAACGCGCATCCCAAAAGGTACAGGATCTCCAGAACTGGTAAACATTTTTGATTCTATCAACCAGTATGTGTCCCACTCAGGAGCAACCACAAATTGATATATACCGTAAGCTCCTATGATTAAAACACACCAGAGAAATGTCCTCTGAATGTGCTGACGGTAACTGGGATAATCTCGCCAATTTGTAAATAAGTGAAACCCAAAAATAATGGGACTCACCCAGTCTAGAAAACCCCGGATCACCGGAATTGGTTGATTGTAAATTAGACCAACCAAACAACCATAACATACCCCAATAAAACCTAAAAGAAAAGGCAAACCACCTTGACGAATTGTGCTAGGAATATATTTTAAGAAAGTTGCAATAGTCACAAACACCACTAAATAAGGTGCTATGAGCATTTGACGGGTAGGGTCCCAGCCCACACGATAGTCAACTAACCGAGCCAGCAAGGGTGAAAGAAACCATATCCACCAAGTGAAGCCAATGTAGAGTAAGGGATGCCGCAAATATAAAAATATAGCTACCATCAAAGCGGTTGCAGGAAAAACTAAGCGCAACATCCCAGCACTAATAAAATAACCAGATGTTATGACAAAAAGGAAGCCAATAATGACTATCCAAGCCTGTGCTGCTCGTTGTTGAGGATAAAAGTTTTGTCGTGAAAAGCTATTAAAAAGTATTTGTTTGGAAATCACTTTATTTTTGGTGATTGGTAATTGTTAATTGCAGACAGGAGCTTTCTCGAATTTGGTGAGTGTAAGTTCCTGTGAAAAAGGTATGTTTAATTTTCACAGCAGATTTCAGCTTGCAGGAGGTACAGAATTTAAGAACAAAGCTATATAGAAAGAGAGTTTCAACCCTGTTCCCTGCCGTAATTGATTTGTTTGCCATCCTTGCCAACGTCCACGCAAAGATGCCAGCATTTTTTTACTGACTAATCTGCCTTGACTGGGGAGAAATCTCAGCCATTGCACCAGCCCTAAACTATCTCTCGTGCCTACTAATACTGCCCACAATAAAAAAATAATTTGTCGTAGAGGAGAGAAATGTTCTAATAAAACTAGCGTTTCGTTATGGACTAAATTAGTGTAGGCAATTTCATTAAAATGTTGGCGTTGGTCTTCATCAAAACGTTGGGCTGGATAATGATTTACGGCAACACTAGGATCATAAATTATCTTCCAACTAGCCCGTTTTAAAGCTAGACTAAATGCCATATCGCAATGTACTTGCGCTCCTGTACCTCGCAAATTTTCATCAAAACGCAATTGCCCAATCGCTTGATGACGATAACTCATGTTCACGCCCTTGAGAACATCGACTTCGCGGGCTGCTCCTACTCCTAGGTGATGGTTGCCAATTACTCGCCCCCACCACTGTAAACGCCCTACTATTGAACGGGAGCCGTCTTCGATTCTGTTGGCTTGGTGTATCCAATCACGTCCGCCAACACCACCTATGCAACCATCGCTTTGAAAGTGAGCATTGATTTTTTCTAACCAATCAGGATAGGGGGCGGCATCATCATCAGTCATGGAAACAATGTCTCCCTCTACTACTGCTAGTCCTGTATTGAGGGCTGCTACCATCCCTGGAAGGGTGACTGTGACTGTTTGTAGTGGCAGGTTGTGGGACTGGAATTCGGAAAGAAATTGCCAAGTTTCCACATCAGAATCGCGGACAACTACTATTAATTGATCAACTGGTTTAGTTTGGGCTTGGAGCGCTAAAAGGCAGCGATGAAGATCCAAAGGACGGCGATAGGTGGGGATGAGAACTGTATTCCTCATTTTTAATTAACTCTTCAAATAAATCTAGATAAGTTTGTGCCATAGTCGCCCAGCTATGTTGTTCAGCAACGGTACGAGCCGCTTTACTCATTTGCTGGCGTAGTGAGTCATCTTTTAAGGAAAACAAGGCAGTAGATAAAGCATCTATGTCATCTGTGTCAGGTAAAATAATTCCCGCTTCTGGTGTGACTAATTCTGCACCTCCTGTAGCAGTAGCAGTGATGACTGGTAATCCTGAAGCTAATGCTTCTAACAAAACAAGGCTACAAGCTTCATATCGGGAAGGAAAGACAAATAAATCTACAGCCCGCATAATCTCGGCGATATCCCGTCGATATCCCACAAAATGCACTCGTTCACTTATGCCCAAAGCCTCTGCTAACTCTGGAAAGGGGCTACCTTCTGTTGTTCCTACTACCGCTAGGTGTAAATTAGGAACTTTTACTAAAGCTTGCAGCACTGTATCTAAGTTTTTTCTGGTGGTGCGAATATCGCCAGCAAAAAGTGCTAAAGTTACGTTTTCTGGTAGCCCTAATTTTTGGCGAGAAGTTATACCAGGAGAAAATTCTTGCAAGTCAACTCCATTGACAATGACACGAATCTTGCCCACAGGTACGCCAATATTAACTAATTCTTCAGCTACTTTTGCAGATACGGCGACGACTACTTTAGATTGCTGAAAAGCTTGTTTTTCCCAATAAGAATTGATAGCGCTGTAAAGCCATTGGTATAGCCCATAAGCATCTCGACGGTAACGAGAAATATGCACAGGCGATCGCCACCATGAACTATGGACAAAATGCACAGCATTCACATCAGTAGCGCCTATAGTAATGGCACCATTGGCTTTAATTAAATCAACTTCTCTACCATGTTGACGTAACCAGTCGCTGCTTTTTTTGGCAAATATAAAATTGCGAATAAATTCTGTAGGATATTCTTTCACGGGAATCGGAACCCAATTTACAGAGCTATTTTGTCCTAGCTCTGGTGCTATTTCACTTGCTAATAATGTCAGATGATGACCACGACGAATTGCTTCTTGAACAACTTCATAGTTTACTCGTCCCTGACCATCACCTTTTTTAACTTTATGAGTTACAATACAAAGTCTCACATACCACCTCACTTTTAAATGAATTGCTAACTCTATGATTTTGCTATTTTCAGTAATTGATTTGCTAATGCTGGCGGACTTAAACTGATAGTTAGTGATGCCATAGTTCGCACATTAAATTTTTGTGCTTTCAGGGCTTGCCAAAGATAAGAACGCGCTTCTGCTATTTCCTGATTTCGCATCAAGCCAATGCCTAAAGTTGTATGAGATTCTAACCATTTTTGTTGAAAGTGAGATTTAAATTCCGCAAGGTGAGGGTCTTCCATAAATTGTTTGTAACAAAACAATTCGCTTTTGGCTTTGCGGATTTTTGCTTGAGCATCTCGACTACCACTGAGCATCGTATCACTTTGTTCATGGATACGATATCGCGTTAATTTTTCGGGATCATAGTAAACTCCATAACCTGAGATACAGGAGAGATATGTTAAATACAAATCCCACATACCACCAACTTCAGAGGGAATATTATCCCAATCAATAATATGATTACGAATCACGCAAGCAACAGCAGTGCCGATAGTTTTATCTATTAACCCAATCTTATTGAAAGATTTATGCACTCCTTTTTTTAAGATATCTCGCTTGAAAGCCTTGCTATTTCCAGCCGTATAATCATGATTGATATTCCCCTGGGAATCTATAAGATATTGATCGCAAAAAGCCAGAATTAAATCAGAATTTGCTTCTAGAGGTGGTACAAGCTTGGCTAAAAAATCTTCATTCCACATATCATCATCATGGAGACTAGCTACATATTTTCCTCGTGCCATTTTGAAAGCACTTAGCTGATTAGCCAGCATACCAATATTTTGTTTGTGTCGCCAAAATTTGATGCGTGAATCTTGGAAAGATTCAATTAGAGATTGAGGATTTTCAGGACTACAATTATCAGAAACTATAATTTCAATATTTTGATAAGTCTGTTGAATTGCGCTAGAAATCGCCTGCTTTAGGTAATCGGGGCGATTATAAGTAGGAATAATTACACTGACAAGAGGTTCGGGTAGTTTAGTATTAATAGACATAATTACAATTCGTTATTTTTTCATCTTTAGTCTTAAAAAGATCGAAAATCAGCAATGGTTTTGGTGTAAATTTTTTCCAATCGCTGAATGTGAACATCAAGAGTAAATTCTTGCTCAAACCAATGCCGACCTTGTTCACCCATTAATCGGCTTTTATGATAGTTTGTAGCTAGTTCGTTGATGGCATCTGCCAATTTTTGAATATGATTAGCTGGGATGAGGATTCCTGTTTGACCATCTTGCACATATTCAGGAATTCCGCCAACAGCACTAGCAATTACAGGACGATAATGAGCATAAGCTTCTAAAGTTACCAGACCGGCAGGTTCTGGCCAAAGACTAGGAAAAACTAGCGCCAAACACTGTTGATAAAGTGTATCTAGTTTTTCTTTATGACATCGACCATGCCAAGTAATGCGATCGCTCAAACCCATTTTTACTGCTAAGTTTTCCATGTTGGTTTTAATCCAACCTTCACCAGCAATATCAAGATGAATGCGGGAATCTGTCTTTGCTAAAGCTTTGATCAACCATTCAATTCCTTTATCTGGGACAATTCGACCCACAAACAAAATTCGCTGATTTTGATGAATTTCTTTAGTTAAAGATGCAGTGGGATATTGAGAATCTTGCACACCGCAGTGAAGTGTAATCACCTGATCGGGTGATAACCCATTACTAATAATTTGCTCCCTTACATAATTACTATTAGCAATTATAGGAATCTTGATTTTTTTGGCAGTGCTGAGAAAATTATAACCATTCTGCAAATTCTGAAATATTTTGTGCGGTCGGCGACTGCCACAACCATCTACCAAATGCCCCCAAGTACAGCCTAGGAGGTTCATATTGCGATCGCACGGTTTTTGGCGATCTGCTAAATATTTTGTCCCACTGGGGCAGTAGCTACAGTGATTATGCAGTGTAAAGACTGCTGGACATTCGCCACTCCATTCTGCTAAAAGTCCTGGGTCGTGAAGGTGGAGTAACTTACATTGACTTTGGTCTAAATTTTTGAAAGAATTAATATGGTGATTGCTCTCACCATGAATTGGCGAATTTATCAAAGAAGATATGTAAGTTTCTACTCCACCACTCCCACTAATATCAATACTAGAGCATTGGTAGAGCATCTTTTCTTGAGAAGATATGGTTTCATTTATAGTTAACATTATTTTTCCTTCTTAACTAAAAACGGGTGTAATTAAACCTTGTTCTGAGAATATTTCGCGGAATTGATGTTGATAAAGTTCCTGATTATATTGTTGAGAATTAATTCTCGCCAATTCGCCCATTCTTGTTCTTAAGAATTCATTTTCTGCTAAAAAACTCAAGTGAGTAGCCATAATTTCCACGTCTCTAGGAGGAACAATAAAACCATTTATGCCATTATTTACCACATCCGCAGCACCACAATGAGAAGTTACAATTACAGGTAATCCACAAGCCATAGCTTCTAATGCAACTAAACCAAAACCATCTTCTACAGAAGGTAAAACTAGAACTGAAGATTTACCAAAAACTCTAGTAGGATCATCTAGACTAAAATTCCAGAATTCTTGTTTAATATTGGTATGTTTATTTAATGTTTCCGCCATGAATTTTTTTAGCCCACGAGTAGAAACACCACCAATAATTAATAATTCAGAATTAGGAATAGCAGCTTGTAAAAAAGCCTTAATTAGATAAGGAATTCCTTTTCTTGGTTCAATAGTTCCTACATAAAGAACACGAAATATTTGATCAGTTTTTAAAGTAGGATAAAATTTCTTAGTATCTATGAAAGGAGTGACAACTTTAATGGTTTCTGGTGCAAAGCCAGCTTGAACAAAAGTTTTTTTAGCTACATCTGAAAGTACAACAATTAAATCTGCTTGTTCACATTCATTAGCGAATCTATTTAGCATTTTAGAATTCATTGTGGCTACAGTTGAATCAGATAAAAAATCTAATTCTTGTTGAATTTGTTGCTGCATAAAAGGCAGATAATTATTCAAACAATATAGCCAAGCTTTTGCACCTTGAGCTTTAGCTACTTTAAATGCTAAATTAGTTTGTCCTGCTACTCCGATAATTAAATCACAGGAATATGATTTTAATTTATTGCTTACCTGGTGATCAAAATACAAGTCACTCAGTAATACAGCTAAATCATGACGACGACGTAAAAGAGGGGTACTTAATAATCTTTTACTCCAGGAAGAATTCCCCACAGGATATATAGGAAAATCGGTTTTTGGTGCTTTTAAATCACTACAAAATACAGTTAAATCTCCTAGTTTATTTAATCCTAATGCAGCATTTTCTAAACAAACACCTTGTCCACCTGTTCCTAAACCTGTATTGCAAGTAAGTGTAATTTTCATAATGGATTTTCGGTAGATGCTAATTTATTTTCTTTGCTATTTCCTGTACTAAATCAAGCTTTTGAGAAAAAATTATTCTGCATAGATATTCGTCATGTCAACATTAGTTTTCTTCTGCAATAAATTAATTTCCCAAATTTAACCAAAATTTATGTCTGATATCACTGACATAATGTCTCAAAGCAATTTTCCTGTTATCATAATTGTCTGCATAACTAAATTGATCATCAACATTTAAAACAAACTTCTCTTGATTAAGTGGCTTTGCCTGAGCATTATGCATAGCCAAATGCACTACAGTTTGATCTGTAAAATATATTGGTGAATCTACTAATTCTGCCACACGATTTAGTGGTTTTAGCCAATCTATTTGCTGCTTAAGTAAGAAAAATCCTGCATTTACCGGGTTGATTTTTTCATGATCATGTAAAAGTATTCGCTCGTCCAGTGAAGCTAGACAATCAGGCAAATACCAAGGCGAAGTATCATCTGACTCACATAAATTAATAATTTCTTCGCCACCTGGACAAAATAAAATATCGGCATCGGTATAAATGGTTGGCTGTTCAATTGAAAGTGACATCAATACTGCCATTCTCCTCCACATTGCCATTACTGGTTTTTGAGGATGATGAAGGGCATAATCCCAAATAAATTCAGGAATATTACCTGTTGCTAAATCTTTCCATTCAACAACATCAACACAAGCATTTATTTGAGATAAAATCTTGCTAGAATTTGGCGAATAGCTACCGTCAGAAATCACAGTAAATTTGTTAGGAATACCAACATGACGAATAAATGAGCGAATATTGGCTACTTGGATAGCTAAATCTCGTTGACAAGAAAATGAATAGACGTTGACGTTAACTTTTCGATTTTGGTTAAGTGGAAAATTAACAATGTTATTAATTGCTTTTGTGTATATAAAACAATTAAATCTTCCTTGAAGTTTTGCAGAATGATAGCCTATATTTACCATTTTTCTCTCCAATTATTTAGCAATAATCTTTTATTTGAATATTCACAACCTGAGCTAGAGGTGTAATTAAAGTATGAATATTTTTAATTACACCATGAAAATCTATTTCGATTTACCTAATTCATACTGCATTTGGTGATATTCCCAAAGCTTACCTTGCTGTTCTAAAAGCTCTTGATATTTGCCCTGTTCTACTATCCGTCCTTGCTCTAAAACTACTACTTTATCAGCCTTAGAAATTGTAGAAAGACGGTGAGCAATAGCAATTACAGTTCGACCAACAGCGAGCTTTTCTAATGAATCCTGAATTAATCGCTCAGACACAGAATCCAAAGCACTAGTGGCTTCATCTAAAATCAAAATTTCTGGGTTACGTAATAAGGCACGTGCAATTGCAAGTCGCTGCCTTTGTCCACCAGATAAGCGGATACCTCTATCTCCCAATTGTGTATCAAACCCTTCGGGCATTTCTAAAATAAAATCTTGTGCATTTGCCAATCGAGCCGCTTCTTTAATTTCCGCTTCTGTTGCTTCTGGTGTCCCGTAAGCAATATTGTTCCACACAGAAGTGTTGAAAATAAAAGTATCCTGACTAACAACAGCTATTTTGCGCCGGAGAGAGTTAATTTCAAATTGTCGCACATCAACTTCATCGATGTAAAGATAGCCATCTGTAGCATCATAAAACCGAGGAATTAAATCGGCAATTGTGGTTTTACCAGCACCAGAGGCACCGACTAAAGCTGTCATTTTACCTCGTTCAATCGTGAGAGTGATATTGTGCAGCACTCGTTGATTCTGACTATAGCCAAAATCTACAGATACTAAATCAATTGATCTTTTAAAACCTGTAAATTGAATTGTGCCATTTTGAAAGTAGGTTTTATCCTCACTTTTCAACAAGGTTTTAATATTTTCGGCTGAACCTTGGAGAGTGCTAAGAAATGCTCTTGTGCCATTAATATCTTGAATAAATGGTACGAGACGAAACAGTACAAAGAAAAAAGTGAGTAAAGAACTAACTTGTAAAGCACCGTTAACTACAAAGCTACTAAAAGCCAAAATAATCATACCTACCAGCACAGTAGTAGCTGCACTTTCAGCAATTGGTCTTACCAATGTCCAAGTTAAAATAACTTTAGTTGAACTACTGACTATTTGATTACTAGCGTTGTAGTAACGTTGACGCTCTAATTCTTGAGTACCAGAAGCATGAACAGTGCGAATGCCATTGATAAATTCTAGGGCTATTGATGTAAAATTACCATTAGCAACTGACGTACCAAAACTAGATTCTCGCACTCTGGCATTGAGAGTTGATAAGCCGACAGCTAAGAGAGTGAATAGAAATACTGCTATTAGCGTCAGTTGCCATGATAGCAAAACCATTGTAGTTAAGTAGACAACAACCGTCAAGCTTCTAGTAAACAAAAAGGCTCCGCCACTAAAACCCTGTCTAATCCTCTCAATTTCTGTAGTGATTGTGTTAACTATTTCACCTGAACGAGTGGTACTAAAGTAACTAAGAGATAACGATTGCAATTGCTCAAAAATTTGTTTTCGTAACCGATCTCCAAGATATAATTGACAAAATTCTGTGTATATTTGGGCAAAATAGTTAAAAGCTGCACGTATCCAAGTACTCAATAAAATCAAAAACGATACGCGATATAATCGGCTAACTGCTGATGTGTGAATTCCCAATATGTAGTGATCAAACCAACCTATTCCTATTTGAATTGGCTGAGAATTAGGATTCGTTAAATTTTGCAAAAATGATAGCAAAAAACCAATACTAATACCTTCAAATGTGGCAGCTAAAAATGTAAAAACTAAGGCGAGTATAGTGATTTTACGAAAGTGTTTAAACTCTCGCAAAATCAAATAATTTTCTTTCCAAAATTTAGTAGTATTGAGCAGATGGCGGAGTGGATTAAAAACTTTAAGATTCATTGGTATTTTCTAAGAGTATTTAGTCAAATCAGGTAGTCTCCCATAAATAAGATGCAACCAATTCTGGCTTTTAGTGCGATAACTCAAATATCAACCTACCGCACTAACAGCTAATAATTATATCCTTGAAAATGCAAATGGTATCGGGAAATTACAGTGTCTATCTAAATGCAACAGATTAGAATCTTGATATTTACCATCTATTTGTAATTACTGTTAGCTGAGGTTGCAGTTTTTCATTTTCTAAACCTAGCTGAACTACATCTGCTAAAGCCCAACAATGAGAGCCAATTAAACTCATATCACCACGGAGGATATTTAATAATTTTGGTAAATTATCTAGACGATATTTACGCATCAAAAAACCTAAAAAGGTGATATTATCTTTTCCTGTTGTACAAAACTTGATGACTTGAAAAAGTTTACCTTTCTCGCCAATATGCCACTCATAAGAAAATAGTAACCCCGGCGAGTACAACTGCATAAGTAAAGCCAATACCAGCATGACAGGACTAACTAATAACAGGATAAAGAAAGCTAAAATCCAGTCAATTAGTCTTTGTATAGTCCGCAAGGTTTGCTGATCTTGTTTAGGCAATTTCTTACCAAAAACTGGGCTAAGGAAGATTGGTTTTTTAGCCTGTTTACAAGCATCTGCCCAAAATCGTAGCGAAGTACCACCTAGTTTTGGATCTATACTTACCAAACTAATGGGAGAATGTTTTAAACACTCTACCAATAATTGTTTGTTATCTAGTGAAGGTAAATATGGCTGTTTTAAGTTTCCAGGAACCTTCACCAACAACTGACCCCTGCGCCATTGAAGTGTGCAGTATTGAGAGTGATAATTTTGATGCTGTTGGGGTATAGTAGAGTGATTATGTAAATTGGGAATGATTGATGTTGTCATATTCCTTTGAATGTATATAGTAGCAAATTACTGATTTGATCGCTCCGGCTAGGAATGCAAAATATTGAGATGCGAGTTTTGTTGTTGCTCTAAAATGCTGAGATAAATCAAGGTAAAAACAAGCTATTAAAACCTGTTTTCTGAGCAAGCACCTAGCTTAATGTTGTCGGTGTCAAAATGTACAGAAAGCAATAATAGAAGTTAAGCAAGCAGCAATTAAGATAGAGGCGTTATCGCACTTAGTATTTTCTCTGGAGATTTGTAGAGGGTAATCACCCTATAGCCTTATCACGACATCAATTTAAGTTCACTTACAAAAAAAGGGAATAGGGAACTCTTAACAGATAAGAAACTTTAGTTCTGAGTTTAAAGCTCAGTCAAAAAACAGTGTCATTATTTCAATCTTATGTTTTTAAACATGAGTTTTTTCTGTTCGCTGTTGCTTCCTGTTACCTCTGAATTAATTTTGAGACAATCATCACAAAACCTATTTACTTTTACCCTTTTAGCTTGGAGTTTTGTCTTCAACTTCTACAATATAGTAATCACCAGAAATAACTAATGCTGAAATAAATTCTTTATTCACTCTTTAAATAAAGCTTGGATTTTGGACAAAATATTAAGCTACGATAAATTTACTGACTGGATAATGCAGCGAATAAAATTATATTTTATCATCCCTAAAACATAATTTGTTATATTTATAGCTAAGAATACAAACAATATAAATAGCCCCAATATTAACAAATTAAATGGGAAAATACATGAGGCAGAAGGTAGTTTTTATAGAGGAAAACGACATCTTTCTCTACACCCTTCCCCTCCATTCAGCTTCGGCTAGAAGCCCAGCCCTGATCGGGCTGGGGAATGAATTAATAAACAGAATACTGAAGTGGAAATCATTTAGCTATTTTTCCACAATTTGTTGTAGCGCCAATTGTTGCTGTTTGAGATAAGGTACATAAGCACTGTCAGAGTTGGATACTCCATTTGCCACAACCCCAATCAGATTTAACTTGCTCAACATAGCTGTAGCTTGGGAAAGTTGAGTTCGTGTAACTTTACCAATGCTTGCGACCATAATCACACTCCGACAAGATGATGCTGCGAGCATGGCATCTACTAAACCCAGAACTGGTGGAGCATCGATGAGTACCAAATCATAGTTCTCTTCAAATGCTGCCATTAATTGCATCATCCGTGGAGAACTCAAGAGATTAGCTGAGTCAAGAGGTATGGGTCCAGCAGTCAAAATATCGATGTAGGATGAGCCTGAGTATTGAATTCCAATTTGATTGGGTAGATTGACATCACTAGCTAGTAGAGTGGAAAGCCCTTGTTCATTAGGCAGATTTAGCTGTTGATGTAAACTAGGAGCGCGTAAATTGGCATCAATGAGCAGGACTTTTTTGTGTAATCGAGCCGCACTCATAGCCAGACCTAGTGCCAAAGCTGACTTACCGTCATCCGGAAGTGCTGATGTCACCATCAACGACCTCAAGTCGGATACAGTATTGAGAAGTTCTATATTTTTATAAATCAGATCTAGGGATTCCCAACGAGGAGGGGATTGCAGCACCTGAATTGTCCAAGGAGCGAGAACTTCAGGCTTACCAAAAGGCAATTTGATCACTGATTCTCTCGGTTTAGCCGGTGGCAACTTGGGCGTTGTGCCTAATAATGGCAGAGAAAATTGTTTTTCCAACTCAGCAGTAGTATGCAATGAATCATCAGATGCTTCTCGAATAAAGGCTGCAATACCGCCTAACATTAATCCCACCACTGCACCTAACAAAAGATTCTGTTTGAGGAAAGGACCAGTGAGTATGCCTTTTTGTGGTTCTTCCACTACTTCCCAATTAAATCCACCTTTGGAAAGTTCCTGCCGCAATTGCTGTTCTGCTCTCAACAATTGCTCCATTCTTTCCCGGCTAAATTGTAATTGTGGGAGTATGCGATTGTAATAAGCTAACAGAGAAGGAAAGCGTTTCAGTTGCGATCGCAGTTCGCTCTCTTTTTGTGCCAAGGTTTGATCACGGGCAGTCAACGCAACTATATTGGTTTGGTTGTCTACTAACTGACCAGTCAGGTTAAGATCTATTTCACCAAGCTGTCCTTGTTCCAGAAGAGTGTCTCTAGAACTGAATGCAGCAGTGGAGCGTCCACCTAAAGTTCTACTCACTTCTTTTTGCAATAGTTCTTTTTGACTTTGAAGTTGTTCGTTCAACTTCTGCACGCTAGGAGTGCCATCAGTAAAGCGTAAACGTTCTTGTGCTAAAGCTAGTTCTGTTTTTTGGATTTCATTGAGTAAGCTTTGGTAGCGAGTAGACTGACTCAAACGAGAAGACACTAAGGCATTTTTTGGAGAACGATTCAGTTGTTCTTCTAAAGATTTTTGCCGAGCCAAAGCTTCCTCATATTGAGAACGAGTAGTCTGCCGCTCTTTCTGAATATTGTTTAAAGTTTCCTCAATTGCTTTAGCCTGTAACTCTGGATCAATTAAATTTTGATTTCTGCGAAACCGTTGGAGATTGGATTCAGATGAATTCACCTCTTCACTGGCTTTTCTTAACTGTTCCCTAATAACTTGTAAACCTTTCTGCAACCGTAAATCTTGCTGTTGTTTATTGTATTCTACATAAACTTGGCGAATGGCAGTCAGCACCTTTTGGGTTTTCTCTGGATTGCCACCCGTATAATCAACTTGAAAGATTTTAGTGGCAACATTATCTTCTTTCGTCTTAATTTGAGTTAAAACTAAAGAGGTTTTAATTTCAGCGACAGTGATGTTCGGATAGTCTGATTTCAGTTTATCAACTGCTTTTTGGATGAGTCCAGAACTCTGCATCAGATTCAGCTGGGTTGCAGTGTCTATGACCACGTTAGTGTCGGTAAACTGATTGTCTACCCCACTTCCTTCTTTTTTACCTTGATAATTAGGTTCTATTAGTAGTTGCATTGTACTTTTGAAGTTGGGACTTGTCTTCAAAGTTATAATGCCTGCAAGCGCCGTAGAACTGAGAAATACTAACAAAAACCAGGGAAATCTCCGGACTAATACAGTTAGCATTTGTCCGTAGCCTGGTTCTGATTCTACTACTGAATTTATATGGGGATTTAGGCTGGTTTGAACCACGGTTATTATCCTTCTCTGCGAGATGGCTTCCCTTTAGGGATACAGTTAACAAATCAAACGAATGAGTGATGCATTTCCCCAGATTGATCAATGATTTGCTCAACCTTACTAAAGAATGCTTGCTCTGAGAAATTATTGACAGCGTGATTACGAATTTTTTCGTAATTCCAAGATATTCCTCTAGCTTCTAGTAATGCGGCTTGTAGAGAATCGGGTGTTTGCCTCTTAAAAAAAACCCCTGTTTGACCAGGTATTTGAGTATCTAATACCCCGCCGGCTCCATAGGCAATTACTGGTGTTCCACTAGCATTTGCTTCTACTGGAACTAATCCATAGTCTTCTAAGGCTGCAACAATAATAGACTTAGCTCTAGAAAATAAGTCTTTACGTGTTCCATCACTAACATGACCTAAGAACTCTATATTGCCTAATGCTTTGGATTTTAACCGTTCTAGTTCTGGTCCGTCACCTGAGATTAATAAATTCCACCCTAACCAATTAAAAGCTTCGACTATGATATCAAGACGTTTATAACTTATCATCCGGGCAGATGCCAAGTAGTATTCATCTTTGGTATCTGAAAAGACAAAATTACTTGTATCAATTGGATAGTTAATTACAATTGCTTGTTTCCCGTAAATTTTTTGAATACGACGGGCAACAACGCTGGAATTAGCAATGTAGAGGTCGGGTTCCTGAGAATATTTCAGGTCTACATTTCTCATCATTTGAAAGATTTTTTCAATTAAGGGCGCAAAGTAGCGATAGTCTCCATATTCTCGTAAATAAGTTTCTGTATCCCATAAAAACCGGGTAACATTATGACAAAAACAAATATGACGTGCTTGTGGTTTTTTCCTGACTGCTTTCGCAAAACTAGTACTACTACTGATAATTAAATCGTAGTCTTGTAAATTCAAAGCCCGAAAAGCAGGAAAGTATAGAGGAGCCATCAAGCGAAAATGTTTGGCTGCACCGGGAATCTTTTGTAAGAACGTGGTGTTAACTATCCGCTCACTGATATCAATAGTTTTTTGTGGCTCGTATAATGAGGTGAAGATATCCGCTTCTGGATAACGTTTACAAAGCAATTCAAACACACGCTCTGCCCCACCGCGCTGGGTTAAATAATCATGGACAAGAGCAATTTTCATGGATGATGCCTTATATTTCAATGTTGATTAAATTCAGGGTTAATTAACAAGGATGTACCGATATGTTTATATCAGTATATTGTCTAGACTAAACCCATCTTTAGATAGTGGTAGAGATTTTGAATTTTGGATAATGCCCTTGGGAAAATATAAAGAATTTGAAAGAATTTGGAAATTTTACTGATTTTTGCAAAAATTTTAGTCAAGTAAGTTACACTTAATAAAGAAGTTCTTTGTTTTGAACAAAAACTAAGTAAATACTATGGACTAAAATCTTTACTACCTATAAATAAGAATCAGCAGTTGAATAAGAATATCAGGAAAAATTTTAATTATTCGCTCATTGAGAACAAACCCATGCTTGCTTATACCAATTCTGTGTAAAGTTGCGCCGAATAAATATAGTAGAGACGTTCCATGGAACGTCTCTACATCTGCGAATAAAGCGCATCCTCATCAAGAAATGGTATTAAGGGTGTGGTAATAACCCTTAAGCGGTCAATTAACTAACTGCTATTTTGCAAATAACAGGGTTTTTGCAGGAGCAAAGTAAACTGTTTGTTCAGATCGGAGTTTGTCGCAAAGTCTACCTTCTGGTAATTCCACATCGTCGTAGGTGAGGACTTGATCTTTAGCAAGATCACGCTTTAACCGACATCCTTCCGCTATCCCCATTGGTAGTAAGTTTTCTTGCTGGACAATTTCTGAGTTTTCACATTGTCCATAGGTCATGTAATAACCAATACCATCTAGGGTTTCTCCGGCTTTGAGGTCGATTTTGGCAGTAGCGACGACATCGACAACAGGGCCTGCTATGGGAGCCAGAACGGCATCATGGAACAGGACTGCACGCGCTACTGATAAGGGAACTTCAAAATGGCAGAGGTGATAGGGGGTATAGAAGCTGTAGAGGGGTCCTTCACCGAGTTTATAGAGGTTGAGATAATGGCGCTGTTTGGGGTCGTCGTGGGTGGCAAAAACAAACACTCCTGGGCCTGGTTTTGTGCCAACGACATAATCAACGATGCCACCTAATTCTTTGAGTTGGTCAACATCGTACATTTTGGTCATTTCATCCACATGACCTGTGTAGTCATATCCCAACATTCCCCGTTTTGCTACTTTCATATCTGTAGCATTGGCAACAATTGCTTGTTCAAAAGAAATTTTTGTCCCGTCTGCAAAGCTTGTTACCATAGCGGGATTTTGACCCCAGCGTTTAGCAAAGCCTTCTTGGGTGGTGGGGTTGCGGTAGGGGTCTTGTAGACCTTTGATGTTGCCGCACAGTAGGGGGGTTAAACCGATGCTTTTGACAAAGCGGTACAGGTTCATTTCTACCCCAGGTTGGTCGCCGTCACAGGCGCTGAGAATGACTCCAGCGCGGTCTGCATGGACTTTGAGAATGGGACCAATTGTACCGTCGAGTTCTGCGTTCATCAAAATGATATGCTTTTGATGAGCGATCGCACTCATGACCAAATGAGCCGCAAATTCAATTGTGCCTGTAACTTCAATGATTGCATCTATGCCTTCTGCTTCGCACAGCAACATGGCATCTTCAGTGACTGCATATTGCTCTTGGGCGATCGCCGCTTCTAAATCAGCTACATTAGTAACAACCTGAATATCCTCGATTCCTGCTTCTAAATAAGCTCGTTTAGCTGTATCTATATGACGATTGAAGATAGCAACTAACTTCATTCCTGGAACAGAATTGATAATTTGATTAGCAATTCCACGTCCCATAAAACCCGCACCAATCATGGCTACTTTGACTGGCTTACCTAATGCAGCGCGTGCTTGAAGAGCTTTATCTACAATAATCATTTTAAACTCCTATCAAAATAGATTCTAGTAAAGGCCAATTCCGATCTTTCTCAGACATTTCCGTGGCACTCAAAGGCCAAGAAATTTCTAAAATCGGATCATCATAACGCAAACCACGCTCATATCCAGGGGTGTAAAATTCACCCACTTGATAAACAACTTCTGCACCATCTGTCAAAGCTTGATAGCCATGAGCAAACATTTCTGGTACATAAAGAGCGCGGCGATTTTCCGCAGTTAGTTCTACACCAATATGCGATAGATAAGTGGGAGATTCAGGACGCATATCAATAATTACGTCATAAATTGCTCCTTGAGTACAGCGAATTAATTTTGTTTCTGCTGCGGGGAGAACTTGATAGTGCATTCCCCGCAATGTGCCTTTTTTATGATTAAAAGACAAGTTACATTGAGCAACTGTTGGCTTTAAACCATGAGCAGCAAATTCTTCAGCGCAGAAAGTCCGAGCGAAGAAACCACGAGAATCAGGCTTTTCTTCTAAATCAATAATAAAAGCGCCGGGGAGATTAGTGGATGTAAAAATCATCGATTACCTCAATATGGATGGTTAACGTAAAACCTGTTCAGAGGGAACAGAAAAAACTCATGTTTAAAAACATGAGGTTGAAATAATGAAACTGTTTTTTTCGTGCTACGCATCTTTTAAAAACATCTTTTTTTGACTGAGCTTTAAACTCAGCAAATGAGTGTTTCTTATCTGTTAATAGTTTCCTGTCCCCTTTTTTTAATTGTTCAATATCAGATTCTCACTTCATCAAACAATATGTAGATTCAGGAGAATTTTTCATTGCTTACACTTCTCGCTTATGAAGTTTTATCTTCCATTTGCTGATAAGCAACAGCGCTTTCTAAAATTGACACACTCACTAAACTAAGATAAGGAATTATGGTGGTAACTGCCATGATAGGCCATCTTCTCAAAGCACCAAAAAAAACTTTCCAATTATTATTTTTGAAGTGAGCGACAACTAATTGACTACAAAACTTGTGAGAATATCCTATCTCCCTTAGTTTGATATTAACTTCCGGTGAATAAGTATATTGCATTTTCAGCAATATTTTTGGCTTTACCATCCAATGACTAGCTCCAAAAGCATTTTCCAAATAAGCATCTTTAGTTATTTTGACGCTGCCATGACAAGCACAAAAACCAGTTAAAAAGACCTGGTAATCTAAGTTTTTTAAACCATCAGGCCATTTTTGCAGAGCGGACTGAGCTAATTCTGTCCTGTATACTTGAGCAGTCATTAGTTGTACACCAGCGCGATGTTTTTGTATAGAACGCTCAAATGCTGCTTTGCCATCATGCTCAACTTGTTCATGATCAACTTCATAACAGCGTTGATATAATAATTCCCCTGTGACTTCATGACGACAGGAAAAATTTAATATCAGTAAAGTTAAATCTGGCTCTTGCTTTAAGGTATTGACGAGGTAAGATATAGTTTCATCGGCAATAATATCATCATCGCTAATAGTCCAAACATATTTGCCTGTTGCGGCTTGTATGCAATAAGCAATATTTTTCATTACCCCAACATTTTCGCTATTTTTGTTGTTATGAAATGTTGAATTTGCTAAAAGTAACTGCCATTTCTTAATTATTTCCTGTGTATTATCTTCTGAACAATTATCAGAAACAATAATTTCACATTCAGATTCAAAACCTTTGATAGATTTAGCCAGCCATGCTAACTGTTTATCTAGCAAAGCAGCACGATTATATGTAGGAATAGCAATGGTAAGTAATTTATTCATGATATGTTAATCAATCCTCAATAATTAGGAGTTTCCTTGGTGAAAAAATCAGAATTCTACTGAGTATATTAAAGAATTCCGAACCAAATATATTTGATTTGATTCGGAAAATCGTCCTAATTTATCTTCAAACTATTGTTGACTCCAGAAAAAATCTTGATCAATTTGTTGAGTACGAATTAGATACTCTAACTGCTTTAATCTTGTGAATCCTCGGAACAGGAAAGTATCTTCAGTCATGTGGATTTGACTGAATAAATCTAATAATTGTTGAGCGCCGCGTTGAGCATTCCAATCACACTTAAATCCGGGAAGAATTGTATTAATCTTCTCAAATGAAACTCGATAGCTGCGGTTATCTGAACCGTTATTACCAAAAGATAATTTACAACCGGGGAAAGTATCAGCAATAATTTCTGCGATTTCTTTAACCCGATAATTATTGGTTGTATCTCCGACGTTAAAGACTTGATTGTGGACAACATCTCTAGGTGCTTCTAAAGCGCAAACAATGGCTTTACAAATATCCAAAGCATGAACTAATGGCCGCCAAGGTGTACCGTCACTAGTCATTTTAATTTCTTTGGTAGTCCATGCTAATCCTGATAAGTTGTTTAAAACAATATCAAATCGCATTCTCGGAGAAGCACCAAAAGCAGTAGCATTCCGCATGAAAGTAGGAGAGAAATCATCATCAGCTAATGGCTGAACATCTCTTTCTACTAATGTTTTACATTCTGCATAAGCTGTTTGTGGATTAACAGGTGATTCTTCTGTAACATCATCTTCACTAGCAACGCCGTAAACACTGCAAGAAGACATATAAACAAAGCGACGTACACCCACAGCTTTTGCTAGATTAGCAAGACGAACCGAACCTAAATGATTAATTTCATAGGTGATATTGGGTGATAATTGTCCTGTAGGATCATTGGAAAGTTCCGCCATGTGAACGATTGCTTCCACACCTTGCAAATCTTCAGGAGTAATATTACGAATATCTTTGTTGAGGGTTTTAGCTGTTACGTCAGTCCCGTTATATAACCAACCAACTTTATAAAATCCAGTATCTACACCGAGAACTTCATGACCTCTGGCAATTAACATAGGAGGTAGTAAAGAACCAAGATATCCTTCTGTTCCTGTTACTAATATTTTCATTGTTTTTATTTCCTTGTTTGTGGATTATTTCCATTAAAGGGTGCTTTTTTGGGGATAAATTCTCTTTGCCATAGCACCAACAGCAAAGGATGTATAGCAATCTTTGCGGAGGTTGTGAACATCTTGTTAGTTGGGTTAGATGCGGTAATTAACTGATAATGCTCACAGATAAATCACCAAACTATGTTGTAAACCAACATCCACTATAAAATATGTGTTCATGACTCATTTAGAATCAGTAAATGAGTATTTCTGCACAATATTTTTAGAGTTTAGAGGTAGTTATTGATGTTAATTTCATGGATTTTCGCCTCACCATTCCCCAAAAAACATCCCGCCATCTTGACGAAGATTTCATGTCAATGCAGCAGTTATAGCGTTAGGTACATCATAGCCCCCTCATCGCTTGCTCTTAGGGGGTTGGGGGTGGGGTTTTTGTCCCTCACTCAACCGATAACCGCTATATTCGTAATTCATCAAAAGTTAATTTTTTGCTGCCATTTCTACAAGAAAGGACTCTTGGGGTATTTGCGCCACAATTGCTTTACCAATTTCTAAAGAAGAAGTCGCAGCGGGAGAGGGAGCATTGCAAACATGAATAGAGTTGTTACCTTGGACGATTAAAAAGTCGTCTACCAAGGAACCATTATTCATTAATGCTTGAGCGCGAACTCCTGCATGAGTGGGAACTAAATCTGCGGCTTGGACTTCAGGAATTAGCTTTTGCAAACTTCTGACAAAAGCGGCTTTACTAAAGGAACGAATGATTTCTTGAATTCCTTCATCAGCGTGTTTAGCTGCTAGTTTCCAGAAACCAGGATAGGTGATTACTTCGGCAAAATCTCGCAAGTCAAAGTCGGTTTTTTTGTAACCTTCACGTTTAAAGCTGAGAACTGCATTTGGTCCCGCATGGACACTACTGTCAATCATCCGAGTAAAGTGGACACCCAGAAAGGGGAAATCGGGGTTGGGAACCGGGTAAATGAGCGTTTTGACCAAATAGCGTTTTTCTGGGGTTAGTTCGTAATATTCGCCCCGGAAAGGAACTATTTTGGCTTGGGGGTCAGCTTTACCTAATTTTGCAATGCGATCGCTATGCAATCCGGCACAATTGATCACAAATTGAGTTTCAAAACTACCTTTATTGGTTTCAATTACCTGATTCTTCCCACTTTGGGAAATTTGTAAAACTTTGGTATTGAGGCGTAAATCTCCACCTTGCTGTTGAATGATTTCAGCGTATTTTAAACAAACTTGTTTGTAATTAACAATTCCTGTTGAAAATACCCGAATTCCACCTACACAACTGACATGAGGTTCAATTTCTTTGACTTCTTCAGCACTGATTCTTTGAACTGGTATACCGTTCTCTAAACCTCGTTGATAGAGAGTTTCTAATCGTGGGAGTTCTTGTTCTTCTGTAGCAACAATAACTTTACCACAAATATCATGTTCAATTTCATATTTTTGGCAGAATTCTACCATTGAGCGACTACCATCACGGCAAAATTTAGCTTTAAAGCTGCCTGGTTTGTAGTAAACTCCTGAATGAATTACACCGCTGTTATTGCCTGTTTGATGAAATGCCCATTGACTTTCTTTTTCTAGCACTAATATCCGTGCATCAGGATAGCGATTTCCTATAGCCATTGCTGTGGAAAGTCCAACTATTCCCCCGCCGATAATCGCAAAATCATACATTAGTAATTTTTCCCCTATCCAAAATCTAACATCTAAAATTGGTATTACCAAATTTTCCACGGAGCTTTATTACTTTGCCATAGATCCTCTAAGTAGTTTTTGTCTCTTAAAGTATCCATTGGTTGCCAAAATCCATTATGTTTAAAAGCCGATAATTGTTCCATATCAGCTAATTTTTCTAATGGCTCTTTTTCCCAAACAGTATCATCATCAGTAATAAAGTTGATTACTTCTGGTTCTAGAACAAAATAACCGCCATTAATCCAAGCACCATCACCTTCAGGTTTTTCTCGAAAACTCGCAATTTTGGTTTGTTCTTGTCCGAGAGAAATTGCGCCAAATCTTCCCGCTGGTTGTACGGCACTGAGTGTTGCTAAACTTTTTTGCTCTTTATGAAATTTAATTAATTCTGTGATATTTACATCACTGACACCATCACCATAGGTAAAGCAAAAAGTGTCATTACCAATGTGTTCTTTGACTCTTTTTAAGCGCCCACCTGTCATGGTATTATCACCTGTATTTACTAAGGTGATGCGCCAGGGTTCAGCATATCCAGAATGTATACTCATTTGATTAAATCTCATATCAAATGTCACGTCTGACATATGTAAGAAGTAGTTAGCAAAATACTCTTTAATGATGTAACCTTTGTAACCACAACAAATGATAAATTCATTAATTCCGTGGGAAGAATAAATTTTCATGATATGCCAGAGAATTGGCTTACCACCAATCTCAACCATCGGCTTGGGTTTGATACTGGTTTCTTCACTGAGGCGTGTACCAAGTCCTCCAGCTAAAATCACCGCTTTCATGCAATTAATTCCTCGAAGATTTGCAGGCAGGTTATAATTTAAGTTATCGGGATGAAGAGGATGCACAAAGAATAGAGAAAAAATTTCTTTTCATATAGTGATTTTTCTCTACCAACTATCTAGAAACAATTTAACTGTAAATTAATGATAAATTATGAAGAAAAAGTAAATTAAGATACTTTATATATAAAAGCTTGATGAATATATTTACTCTCATCTGAATTTGAATTATTCATTTATACCATTGTGGATTTTAGATTTTAGATTTTTATTTTTAAAATACTTACTGTATCAGCTTTACAGTTTTGCATCTCCTGCAATATTTTTAAAATTGGTATTAATAAAAACTCATCAACATAAATAATTAGCATCAAATGTTGCCTAGCTCTAAAAAAGTGATTTTTTATGAAGAATAAGCAAAAAAATACTAACTATACAGTAAGTAGGTTAACAGAAAAATTTAAAGGTAT
>NZ_LZQD01000002.1:804065-824098 GCF_001858025.1 Trichormus sp. NMC-1
GCTCTCTTCCTGTTCCCAAAGCTCTCTTCCTGTTCCCTGTTAAGAGTTCCCTGTTCCCTTGCCCCAACGACAATTTTTAACGCCCACCTACTTATTGTAATCCTATCTGATTTATGAACAAGAGTCAGATCCCCAACTTCTCTAAGAAATCGGGGATCTTGTTGTATGGTACTATACTCAAAACGGCTATAAATTTGACTTTTTGAGAATACAAAAACCCAGTTTTAAGCCTCTCCCCCCAGGGGGGTTCCATATTTAATATAGCCGTGGACAGGGTGGTTAGGACATCAATTGATAATGAAACTCTCACTACAAGCGGGTTTTACTCCTGACTCCTGAACCGATAGCGCAGCGTGGCGTAAGCCATAGGTCTGCGAAGCGTCTCCTGACTCCTGACTCCTGAATTCTGCTGTAATTAGGTTAGCTTGATATTACGGTTTAATTTGTTCAAGAATATTTGAACTTTGGAACATAGTATCACATTTTTTGGATACGATAACGCAAATGTTGCTGAGAGCTTGCTGGTAATTATCCATATCCTCTTGTTCAAGGTACATTTGAGCAGATTTTTCTAAATCTTCAATAGCTTGGGCATGATTTTCTTGAACTTTACTTTCTCCATATTGTGATAGTTCAAAATACACCATTCCCCGTTTGAGGTACACTTTTGGCATATTGGGATTAATATTTATTGCTTCGGTAAAATCACTAATTGCCTGTTTATATTCTTGAGCATAATTGCTGCTATATTGGGCAAATTGATAACGAGCAAGACCGCGCTGAAAATAAGCTTCTGCCTTGGATAGATTAAGTTTGATCGCTTGGGTAAAATCCGCAATTGATTTTTGGTATTCTTGTTGGGAGTTAATGCTATATTTAGCAATTTGAGAACGAACAATACCCCGCCGGATATAAGCTTCCGTATCATGACTATTGAGGCTGATAGCAGTATTAAAGTCGTTGATAGCTTTCTTATACTCTTGGTCAGGATCATTACTATAGTCGGCAAGCATATAATAAGCATTGCCCCGGTTCACAAGTGCTTTGACTTCCAGAGGATTGATTTTAAGAGCCTGGTTATAGTCTGCTAATGCTCCTTCAAAATCGTTCATATTGTAACGGGAATTACCTCTGTTAATATATAATTTGGCATAATTGGGATTTTTTTTGATACCTTGGCTAAAATTTTCAATGGCTCGCTCATAGTCTCGCTTTTGATAATCAGTATTACCTCGCTCATAGTAATCTACATAAGTGAGATTTTCATTACTAAAGTTATTATTCCCTTGGCGAGACATCAAGGTTTGTTGAGTGTAAGGATTTTGGGAAACAAAGGGGCGCGTAAATTTAATCATTACGTCTAAATATCCCAATAAACCAAAACCCAACAGACAAAACATAACAGTGTAAAACTTGGATTTTTGGGAATTTTTGCGAGGTTTAGAAGTAGAAAAGTTATGACTAAATACTGGTTGCCAATGATGTAATGTAGATGCTACTGTAGCTGGTTTGCGGAAACGAGGAGTTGCTGTATGGCGCTTTTTAGGTTGGCGACGCGGTTGCAGATGTTCTTTAGAAGCGATCGCTTCCAGTGATGGAAAAGGATCACGTCCACCTAATCTTAAGGCACGTTCACACCAAGGACATTGCTGCAAGTGATTATCATAGAAATGCTGGGGATTTACAGCACAAGTAACAAGACTCTCTTCTGCCACAGCTACTGCTGATAACCAGGTTTGAGCGCTAGGACGCAATTGGGGATTGTGATGGCCATCCTCAAAACAACGCACAAATAAATCCCGTAAGCTGGGATGAAGCATTTCCCACGGGGGTGCGATGGGGGTTGGCTGATAGGGAACTTGCCGTTTTCGACAGTATGTAAAATGACCATCAATTATTCTGGCTTCATAGGCAGGGGGGTCAAATACACCTTGAAAAATGCCCGAAAATGGGTGAGTGCCTTCCATTAACAATTGAAATATCAGCACTGCTAACCCAAATAAATCATGGGAACTGTCGCGATCGTACTGAGCAAAAGTTTTATTCTGTAATTCTGGTGGAGTATATTCTGCTTTACCTACTGAACAACGATAGATAATATTCTGCTCTGAATCACGCACTTGAAATGAGTCTGTGTCTACCAAGGTGACTAAGGCGGTGTCACTAACTAGAATATTCGACTCATTCACATCTCCAATACAGTATTCACTAGCGTGCAGAGCGGCAAAAGCTGCGGCTAAATTGCGAGCCGTGCGGAGTAAATACTGATAATTGAATAAGGGGCAGTTTTGACGACGGGTTCCAGGATTGTAAAAGTCCATAATCGGCCGCATCCCCCGAATGCGGGGCATTAAAAAGCCGATAATGTTACCACTGCCATCTGCTGCTTGCAATAACTCCCTTGGCCAAGCGATGGAAATATGCTCTAAATTGGCTGTAGGGTTTTCCGGGGGTTTGGCAAGCATCGCCTGAAGTTTTTGAGCATGGGTGACAACTGGCTTGTGATAAATTTTTGCCACTAAATTCTCATCTGATGGCACTGCATATACACAAGCTTCACCGCCACGCCCCAAATTAACAGTGAGATCGAGAAGTTCCGGCTTGGGAAAACAACGTAGTACCTGCATGATAGAGTTACGATTAAGAGAGGTTATTTCTAGAGATATTGCTTATGAGTGGCTGAATGCTGCTAGGACTAAGGTCAAATCATCATCCGTGCGTTGAGTAATCCGCTCAGAGCATAAAAACTTTACCAACTGCTCTTTGGCCATAATCTTATCTTCCGCATTCGCTACAAACTCGAATAAAGGAAAAAAGAATGGTTTGTGAGGTTCACCAATAACCATATTCAAAGCCAGCATTTGTAGCCCATCGGTGAGAACACCTATATTAACTATTTTTTGCCGCAATATGCTGATTTGTGCCGTATTTACAGCATCAGGCGAAGTCAAAAAAGTAGTTTCATTGATGTATTCACCGTTATTGGGTATGGTAAGTGCCAGTAGGTTTCCCATGTTATTTTTGGCTACAGCCAAGCCATCACCTATTTGGCCTACGGCGACAAGTTCTGGTGTAGCGATCGCCATAATTAAGGTAGTTGCTAAATCATGAGGCTGATGGTTGCAGATATTTGCCTCATCTTCTACAGCTTTTTTGGCGGCTAATATGGCATCTGTAAGCAGTCCGCGCAATAGCGCATCATCAGCAAGAGTTTCTTGGGTAATTTCTTGATTGTTGGAGAGATGATCTATCGCTGTTTCTACAGCAATCATCGCTCCCACTTTCCCCAAAGTTGCAGAACCCGCACCATCAGCTGTCGCGACTACCAACACATTATCTGGCAATATTTGCCAATGGTGAGCATCTTGACATAACTGCTTATTTTTGACGTGGCTAGTACCACATACAGAAGCGGCTACTATCCGCCATTGAGAAATCTGTTTTGGTGTGTTCATAAATTTGCTCTCACAGCTAAAGTCAAGAGTTATCAGTTTCAAGGTGGGTGATCAAGAATCACTACCTCAGCATTCTTGCCAATAGATGGGGGAGTTCTACCCAGCAATTTAATTTAACTGGTAACTACTGGTAACTGTTAACTGTTAAACAGACCCCCAACCTATTGGTGGTAGTGCCACTTGCTCATCTACTTTAGAATGAGAAACAGCTGACATACTAGCTGAAAGCCAAACGAACATTTCGATAAAGTTTAATCCCTGGAGTTTGAGCGGAGTACGCACAGCTATTTGATTTAAACGCATCATATTGGCATTTTCTACTCCTACAGTAAAAAAGGCAACGCGTTTATTAGCTTCATCTCCTTGTAGGCGCTGCACTGCTTGCTCAATTACATGATCTAACTCACCTTGTGGCTCCCCATCAGTAATCATAAATACCCATGGACGATAGTAAGCGATGCCATTAGCACGATACTGGGATTTACGTTCTTGAATTATCTCTAATGATTTATGAATTCCCGCGCCCATTGTCGTTAGTCCCTGGGCTGTTAGAATAGGTGGGTTGAATTGGTCGGCGGTGACAAAGTCTTGCACTACGTTGACATGACTATCAAATGTAACAATCGCCACTTCAACCCTTCTAGCTGCTAAAGAATTTTTGACTAGTTCATCCTTAAAACTCAGCAAGCCTTGATTTAAAGCCTCTATTCGCTCTCCTTGCATTGAGCCAGATGTATCTAGCAGTAGCACGCAAGGACAACGGGGTTCTGGGTTTTCTGCAAACTCTACGACTTCATCTAGTTTTATTGTATCCAGCATAACCTTTTGTGTTATGTTATAGTCCAAAGCTTTAATTTCCTTTCCTCAAAGTATATAATTTTTCACACTAGTACGACTACAAGTATGGTATTTGGCAGTAAATAGCTTAATCTTCATTAACCAAATTATTCTCACCCAATTCTCTATTTCAGGAAACTTGAATAACTATATAGTTTAGTTAAAGTGAATTCATCAGGGTGTGAATCTTCTTTTTTGTAGTCTATCTACCATAATTTCTGTTAAACATCTTAAGACTATAATAATCACTATATGCATTTATCAAAAGAAGTTTTTAAAGATTTTATGTGGAAATTTAGCGATTGATAAACTACTAAGTGAGTAATCATTAATTCTAACATTTGATAAATATTACATCGTAAAAACAAAAACCCGACTTCTATCGAAAGTATGAGGAATATTTACACAGTAGTACCACATGGCGGAAATAACTATCTAGTTAAAAAAGGTTAATAAGCTTTCTTCCCTTCTGCCTTCTTACAGTAGTAATATTAGGTAACCAAAGAAGCCAGGAGTAATTGCTATAGCTCAATAATAAGTACATAAGATTGGTAAATACATATTGGTTTATAGAAAAAAATACCAGAGAAGTGAAAATTTAATCTCAAAATTGGCTATTTCTCAATACTAAGTCAATTTCTCCAGAAAAAACTGTAAAAAATATGAATAATACTGGCACATTTAGCAAACTATCTCCTGAGCGTTTATTAAGGCAGCTAACTAATAGTTCTGATACTACTTGTTTACAAGTCTTGAACAACTCAGTATTTTGGACAATACACTTAGAACAAGGCAAGATTATCTATGCAACCCATTCAGTAGAACCATTTGATAGACTAGAACGGCATATGCGTCGTCTGAGTCAGCAAATTCCCCTGTTGACTAGCGATATTCGTGTGCAGTTACGGATGATGTTTGAACCGGATTGGCCAACTCAGTTAAGTGACATAGAAAATAATTCACCCAGCGAACCTCCAGAATATCAAGCTATTTACTGGCTTGTTAATGAAAAACATCTACTTTCTACACAAGCAGCAATACTAATTCAAGAATTAGTTAAAGAAGTAATTGAATCATTTTTACTCATTCAAGAAGGCACTTATAAATTAATAGAACCAGTAAATAGCATTCCCAAAATTTGTAAGTTAGATGTCGAGAATATTATGGAACGCTGCCAAAAGCGGTTACAAAGTTGGCAGTCTTTCGCTCCCCAAATATCTTCTCCCTATCAGCGTCCCTACCTGTTGAATAACAGTAAGTTTTATGATAGAGGACTCCCAGAACTACAGCAAAATCTAACTAACTGGATGAAGGGTTTTAGCTTGCGACATCTGGCTGTAATTATGAATCAGGATGAAGTGCAACTGGCTCAAACCCTATATCCACATATACTTCAGGGTTCGATTATTTTACATGAACCAGATCCTCCATTTGATCAATTACCTAAAACTTTTCCAGATTTATCACCGACTTGGCAACATAACACAGCAACAATTAATAGCGAATCATTTCATGTAGAAGTATTATCAGATCCGGCTACGTCCTTAGAACACATTGAATCGGAAACCTCTAATTTACCAGGAGATAACTGGGAACAGTTAACTATACCAGATAACATAGAATCTGATCCGCAAAGTGTCACTAATACTACTATTACTGCAACAAAAGTCCACAAAATTATTTCTGTAGATGATAGCCCCACAATTCTCAAAGAAATCAGCCGTTGTTTAGAAGATGAAAATGTTGCTGTAGTAACTATTAATGAACCAGTCAAAGCAGTGATGTCTATTATTAGACATAAACCAGATTTGATTTTGCTAGATTTGAATATGGCAGGAATTGATGGTTATGAATTATGCCGAATTATCCGCAATAATTCCATGTTTAAAGAAATTCCCATTATTTTTGTGACAGGAAGTAGAGGAATTGTCGATAAGGTAAAAGCAAGAATGGTAGGAGCATCTGGGTATTTAACTAAACCGTTTACTCGCGCTGAGTTACTGAAAATGATTTTTATGCATTTAGCATAAATGTAAATGGGGCGATAAGGAACTAGGAAAAGATCATAATTCTCTGTTCCTCGTTCCCTATTCCTTGACAACTGACTCTATAAAGTAATTAATCGTGGCACAAGTAGTATTAGAAAACGTTTATAAAAGTTTCCCTCCTCGGAAGGGGGAAGGGATGACGAATCAGCAGCAGTCATCACCAGGAAAAGAAAGTCCAGATAGTATTAATGTTTTGCGGCGAATAAATTTAACTATCGCCGATGGTGAGTTTATGGTATTAGTGGGACCATCTGGCTGTGGTAAAAGCACTTTGCTGCGGTTAATTGCTGGTTTAGAGGTGATGACCGGTGGTAATATTTCCGTAGGCGATCGCTTGATTAATGATTTACCGCCTAAAGAAAGAGACATCGCGATGGTGTTTCAAAATTATGCCCTCTATCCCCATATGACGGTGTATGACAATATCGCTTTCGGGTTACGTCGTCGGTTTGATGATGGGGAAGTGGGGAAAAAAACAATTACCAAATGGAAAGAAAATCTTTTGGTAGGGGTAAGCAGAAAACTACCGAAGGGACTGCGTTATATTTCCCAAAAAGAACAGGCTATCAATGAAAGAGTGCGGAGTGTGGCTCAATTGTTGCAAATTGAAGCTTTGTTAAATCGTTTACCCAAACAACTTTCTGGGGGACAAAGACAACGCGTAGCATTGGGAAGAGCGATCGCACGCAATCCTCAAGTATTTTTAATGGATGAGCCATTGTCTAACTTAGATGCGAAATTACGGGCAGAAACCCGCACCCAAATTGTTAAATTGCAGCGTCAATTGGGAACGACAATGATTTACGTCACCCATGATCAAACAGAAGCAATGACAATGGGCGATCGCATTGCCATCATGTCCGAAGGGAAAATACAGCAAGTCGCCGCACCTTTAGAACTTTATAACCGTCCTGCTAATCGCTTTGTAGCAGAATTTATCGGTTCACCACCCATGAATTTTATCCCAGTGGAATTTCATGCACCTTTATTAATTAACCATTCTGACTTTCGCTTTACTCTTCCAGATGTATGGGGAAATGCCTTACAAAAATACGATGGCAAAACTTTAATGTTAGGTATTCGTCCAGAACATCTGAATTTGAGTGTACCAGCCACCAAAAATTTACCAGTTAAAGTAGACTTAGTAGAAAACTTGGGAAATGATACTTTTCTCTCCGTGAGAATTGCTGATCCTGATTCAGCAAAGACAGATGGTCAAGCCTTACAGGTAAGAGTCCCACCAGATAGAGTTATAAATCTGGGTGAGCAACTGTGGTTATCATTCATACCAGAAAAACTGCACTTTTTTGACCCAGAAACTGAGTTAGCACTATTTCCTACAAAATAGTCAAAGTCATTCGTAATTATTCGGTCAAATTTATTTTCACGGGTAATGATAGGAAAAAATTCTATTCTTCCCCTGCTTCCTCTACCTCAAGAGCGCCCCCTGCCTGCCTTCACTCGTCATTTTCGGGTTGACAGACTAGGGTAGCCAGTGAGGATGAAAACCAATTAAAGGAAGTTGTTCAGGCTTAATTTCGATGTTTTCCGCTTCTGTGATGGGTAACAAAGGCATAAGCCACAAACTACTAGTAGCAATTGGTTCACCATCATCAGTTTTTAAGCTGTTAGCAGGTAATGGTGTAGTGGTATTTTGTAGTGGCACTACTTGGTCAAACAATATGCCCAAACCGTCAGGTGCTAAACTCATTTGCACATTACGTTGAGCGGGAGGTAGCATTAACAATGGCTTTTGCTGCTCGGTTTTGAGGTTAATTGCTACTAAATAAGGCTGTTCTATATATTGTTCTTTTGATACTAGCTGTGTTGTCAAACAGTAGAGAGTGGGTGAGGCAGTATCAAAATTGCAACCGAGAATAGAGCCTGTTGTTTTTAAGAGTTGTTTCTGCACACCTTGGTTTGTAACCAAGAACAAATCTCGCGTGTAGTCAGTATTAAACTTAACCATTGCCGCTTGTGAACCATCCTTAGAGAAAGCTTGAACTAAGCCAAATTGCGGCAAGAAATCTAGGGGTTTACTAGCATCTCCTAAAAGAGATAAAATTGCTGTTCCCTGTCCTTGAGCAACTGCTACGGCTTTACTATCTGGTGTAATCAAAAAGTCTCCACCCGGTTGACTTTCTATACGTTTGGGGATATTTTTTTCTCCTGAATTATTATCATTTTTGGCTGACAAATGCCATAGCCCAAAATCACCGGGATTATCTCTTTTTCCCCGTTGCACAACAATTGTTTCCCCATTAGGAGATAAGTCAAATTTTAGGTTTTGATAGTCTTTATTATCTAAAATCAGGTCAATTTTACCAGGTGGTTGTGGTTGTTCATCAGTTTTGCTAGAAATGCCTGTTGTGACTGTATATAATTGGGACGAAAGTAAGTCCGACGATTTGGAAGAACGAGCCGAAAATAATATTTTATCCCCATCTGGAAATGGCTCGAAGTCCATGACAATCAGGTCTTTGGGGGTAAGGAGCTTTTTCTGTTCTTGGGTTAAGTTGTAGAGTACTAACTTTCCCTGCTCTTCTGGATTCACTCCTATATAAAGTAGGGCGCGATTGCGAGTGCTAAAGTTACCTGTAAAGGGTTCCATTTCCCTATTTTTTCCTTCGGCTTCCGAGAATTTATCTCTTGCTCCTTGCAATGAAACTTGATAATTTGTGCCATAAGGTGCTGGTGTTACTAGTGTGTAAACTAGTCTTCGCCCTGCCCAACTAATTTTACCGACTAGAACTGGACAGTTTTTTGAGTTATCCTCTGGATTTTTGGTGGCTACTGAACAGTTTTTTGAGTTATCCTCTGGATTTTTGGTGTCCACTGGATAGACTTTTAAATTTTTTTCTACACTGTTGGTGTCCATTGGACGACTAAAAGTGAGGCTAAAAGCCGTGTCTTCTGCACCAATTTGTTGATTTTGCCAGGTAAAAGTTCTGACGATAGGCTTGACTGCATCACCTTGCCAGATCACTAACCCAATCAGCAGACTTAATAGGAGAATCAGAGCGATCGCAATCCGATCGAGTGGTTGAATTAATATATGAGATTTAGTCATTGGTTATTAGTTATTAGTTATTGGTCATTAGTCATTAGTCATTGGTCATTGGTCATTAGTCATTAGTCATTAGTCATTAGTCATTAGTCATTGGTCATTGATGATTCTTCCCCATCTCCCCATCTCCCCATTTCCCCAGTCTACTAATAACTGTAAGGATTTTTGGGTTGGGGAATTTTCTTCAGGGAGTTAGCCTTGATGGTGAGTTGGCGTTTCTTGGCCACTGTTTCTGTAATCATTTGTCCCTCCACTTCTAGCCAAGTGTCGGCTGGATACTGCTGATTATTATCTGGAACTTTAACGGGTAATCCAATTGGATAGACATCTGCGGCACAACAGGTAATTACAAATCGCGCCAATATCAAATGGTCTTTTTCTAATTCTGGTGGGTGAATGACAAATCCTTGGACTTTGACTTTTTGTCCTGTATATGCGTCAGGTTCTGGATAGACATTGAGGATACGTACCCAGTCTATGAGCGATCGCTCTTCCGGGCGAACAGTAGCGCGAAAAGCTTGGGGTTGGGCGCGTGTTGCTCCGATCAACTCAGTCACACCCCGATCTAGTGCTGTTTGACTAGCAAAGACGCGAGGTGTAATGATAAATCCTAAGATTGCCGATGTTAAAAGCAAAGCGCTACCCCAACCAGGGGGAAATAGATTTATGTGTTGTTGATTATTGGGTACTTCATAACGGTGACGGCGTTGCCAAAGTTGCGCTCCTTTGGCAAATCCCACAATTAGCAACCCAACACCACCCAGATTTACTAACCAAAAGTAATCAGGGTGAATTAACAAATTCAGTTTGCCAGTAAGCCAGTATTTCAGGATTAAAATTCCCCAAGCTGTAATTGCTAGAACATCTAGCCAAGGGAGTAATATATTGTGAAAGTTGGGTTTGGAATTTTGGATTGAAGTCATTATTTACAGCGGTTTGCTAAAAAAGTTGTTAATGAGGATAGGGAATAGGGAATAGGGAATAGGCAATAGGCAATAGGCAATAGGGAATAGGGTTTTGATCATTTACATTTGTGATCAATCTGGGTATTGAGTGAATAAGTGCATAGCTTTGAACACGCTCAAATCTGATTAGTTGCACATTTTTCACTTCTCATCTTTCTTCCAGTCTTGATGAATAGGAATTTCAGGTTTATTCTCCAATTCCTATTTATTAATTGGTCAGATGTAAGTTGCCACGAGATAATCACAAATCACATCTGACAACTGACCAAAATTTACATGACGTGCAAATTCAAAACTAAAGTAAACAAAAGTGTCAATTGGGCAGATAAAGCAAAGAGATAAATTAGCGCTTTGGGTTTAAAAATTGATAACATCAAACCCACACCTTTGATATCAATCATGGGACCAAATACCAGAAATGCTAACAAGGAACCACTGGTAAAGGTGGAAGCAAAAGATAGGGCAAAAAAGGCATCGACTGTAGAACAGATTGATACTACTACTGCTAATACCAACATAGCAAGAATTGAGGTAATTGGTCCGGCACCCAAACTGAGGATTAGTTCACGGGGAGCCAAGACTTGTATAGCAGCAGCAATAGCACTTCCTAACACCATTACTCCCGCTAATTCCCGCAATTCTTGGACTATATTATCCAATGCTAGACGCAGTTTGTCGGCAAAAGATTTATTAGGGTTAGCAGTGGAAATATCTGTCGGGTTCAAACCACCATCTATTCTGACAGATCCACCAGCTTTTCCACCCAGAATATAAGTCCCTGATTGTAAAAGACTGTTAACCGTTGCTTCTTCCTTTACCTGGTAACGTCTTCCCTTGCGTTTAGGTTCCGGTTTAGCGGGTGGGTTATATTTGAGATAACGAGCGATCGCAGGTTGTAAGAAAGGACTTAAGTCTTGCTGAAAACTGAAAGTAAAACCAATAATAGTTGCGATCGCTAAAGACAATACTACTCTTAACACCACTATTTCTGGTTGATCTCGAAATGCTGTCCAAGTTGACCAAATCACAATAGGGTTAATTGTTGGTGCTGCTAGTAAAAAGCCAATTGCTACTGGTGTGGGTACTCCCTGCATCAATAACCGCCGCGCCACCGGCACATTACCGCATTCACACACTGGGAACAAAAAACCAATCATACTGCCAAATAAAGCCCCTAATAGGGGATTTCTGGGCATTTTCTCCACTAGTTTGCGCTCATCGACGAAAAATAATAGCAAACTAGAGAGTAAAACCCCAAGCAGTAAAAAAGGCATCGCCTCGACTAGCAGACTGAGAAATATTGTAAAACCATTGTTCAGTTGATTCATGGGCGTGGCAGTCAAAAGCAGTTTTGAATTTTAGGGTTATGACTAGTCATTCTATCGAAATGGATATCGAACGGGGATCAAAAGCAGATCAGTTAAAGTACACATCATTATACTCAGCTATTTAGAAAGCAGAGGGTTTAGAGAAATTTTGCGTAAGTCCTGTCAATAATTAAATAAACCCTATAAGTGGAAACCGAAAAAAATCGGGAACCCAGTTATAGGCTTTTTGTTTTATCTAATCTTAGGACTTACGCAAGATGTGACTGAAAACCTTATTCCTGTGTAGCGGTAATTCATGAATTACCGCTACTTTGGTTCTGTTTTGCGTAATTCCTATAATCTAAAGCTTGTAGTAAATTTTCGCCACGTTGGTAAATTTCCCGTGCGTAGTCAGTCCAGGCACCTTGTCCCCAATATCGAAAACAACTTGTTTGCAGCAACAAGTTATGTAATAAAACTTGGCGGTAGTGAGTTTGTCTGGTGACAGGTTTGTCTGAGTCGGTAGACAATAATTGATCAAATTTCTGATGAAATAATTTGCTTAATTCATACATGGGGGATAAAACATTTTCGTATCCTTGCACCCAACTAATATGATTAGTCCATGATGCACCATCCAAATGAAAATTGGGGTTGACCTGTTTTATTTCTTGAATGGCATTTTCTACAGCATCTGGTTGAAAATTATCTGCTGAAACTCGTTGCCAAATTTGATGTTGTCCTACTGGTTGACAAGGAGGAAAGTCTTCAGGTTGACAACCAGCAGCAGCCAATAATTCTAAATATTCTGTTCCACAAACCCCGACAACACCTGTTTTACCTATTTGTCCCCAAGCTTGTTTGAAACCGCTGGGAAATTCATTCATCATCACACCCCCATTTTCACCATCACCTATTTGGCTGACGATTGGTGGTACTAAAACATTTCCTAGTTGTTGTTTAGATAAGGTTTTAGCTTCATAATATGGCTGCATTTGAGCGACTAATTTAGTGTCTGAACCTTGGGTTTTAATCAAGGCTGTAATACTAATTGTTTCCCCTTGGGAATTACGAGCGATTAAACGATGTGGTAGATGTTTTTGGGTGATAGGTTCACCACTGATTTGTTCTATTGTATGTTCTTGAACAAGTAACCAGCGGTATCCACATTCTTTGAGGGCTTTGATAAATGCAAATAAGGTATCCGGGTGATTGGGTAGGTGCATTTCTGGGGGTGAAAATCCTTTAACTCGTCCCAGGGCTTCCCAACCGAAAATTGCCGCAAACTGATGTTGCCAAGCGATGATGTGCAGTTTAATATCTGGTATGGGGGTGGAAGGAATGACGGCATGACTCCACATTGTTCCCAACCACTCTACATAAGGCTGATAGGTAGAATCACAGGTGATGCGTTTAAGATTGTCGAGAATGTCACTTCGTCCCATTTGCCGAAGTCCCCACAAAAGATTACCGGAATAGTCCAACATAACACGGGGGTTACAGCCTTGATTGACTAATTCAGGAATAAATTCTCCCATACGGCTGTAACAATTGGCAAATGATCCAGCATTATGGTTGTCTCCTTCGTGCTGATGTTCAAACATATATTGCAGATTGCTGATGAATGAACCGTTTTGTCCAGCTGGTATAGTTGGTTGGTGCATATGCAGAGCGATCGCAAATACAGCATTGACATCTGCTAACTTGATATTAGTTGTTGGTAAAAATACGGGTGCATCATGATTAACTACAGAAAGCACTTCTGTTTCCCAACCAGAAATATTTGGTAAATCATCGATGATTTCGGGTAAAGATGGAAGATTGGTAAGGAGTTTAAGCATTTCTGGTTTTTCCGCAACGATGTCTAACTCCCAGATATTCCCACCTTTGGGTTCTACTTCTTGATGAAGTTTGTTTACCAATAAATCTCCGCGTCCCCGTGTCTCCGCGTCCCCGTGTCTCCGCGTCCCTCCCCCCGCGTCTCTTCTTAAACTTCCAGCACTCTTTCTGCTATCCTTAATTTAGCGGAGCGCGATCGCACATTTTGAGAAATTTCTTCTTCACCAGCAATAATTGGCTTTTTTGTCAATACCTTTAACATGGGAGAATTTCTTAATCCGTGTTTCACTAATCTATCTTCTAAACTGTGAAAACTGATAATGACAATTCTCCCACCGGGAACCAGCGCTAATGGGGCTTTTTCTATCAAGGTTTCTAGAACTTTTAATTCATCATTAACCGCAATTCGCAAAGCTTGGAAAACGCGGGTAGCGGGGTGAATTCTCCCGTGACGGTATTTAGGAGGGACAGAATATGCGATCGCATTTGCTAATTCTGTTGTAGTATTAAATGGGCGTTTTTCAACAATTCGTCTCGCTATCCTTCGAGAAAGTCTCTCTTCACCATATTTAAAGAAAATATCCGCCAATTCTTTTTCATCCCAATCATTAATTACATCAGCAGCAGTAAGAGACTGTTGTTGATTCATTCGCATATCTAAATTTGCAGTATTTCTAAAACTAAAACCTCTTTCTGGCTGATCTAAATGATAAGAACTCACTCCCAAATCAGCTAAAATCCCATCATAATAATTTTCTGGAAATTGATAATTTGCAAAATTGCTATGAATAAAATTTACTCTTTCTCCAAATTCCGATAAATTTTGTTGTGCTGCTGTTAAAGCATCTGTATCTTGGTCAACTGCGGTAACTTTCACATTTTCAGATGTTTCTAATATTAACCGACTGTGACCACCACCACCAACAGTTAAATCTAAATAATTTCCACCAGGACGAACTGCTAAACCTGCAATTACTTCTTGACTAAGAACAGGAATATGAGAAAATGTAACTTCTTCTAAATCTAGCGGTGTTTGTAAATCTGATTGCATTATTAGTTGCTTAATTTATTAAAATGTAACTATTTTTTGCTTTTCAATGACAGGATTAAAATCAATTCCCTTCCAATCTTTAAATAATTCAGCAATTTGTTCAGGTGTTGTAAAATTGTCAGTAAAATATTCAAATTGGCAACGATCAAGATTGAGGAAAAAACTCAAAAAACTACAATGATCTTTCGCGCCAAAACCAAGTGGACAATCAACACGCCAATTATCTATGCTTGTTGCATATTCATTAATAATTTGACAAATTTTATCAATTTTAGATGATCTTTGAAAAGTTTTGGGCGAAAATAATTCTTTTAATTCTTTACTAAGAAAACTAAGCCCACGGGGGTGAACTGATGAAAAAAGAAGGTGTTTGTTGTATCTATAGCCGCGATTTCTCGTAATCTGGGTGAGTCTCAATTTAGAATTTTCATCCACCCCATTACTAGAATATTTCTGACATAATTCTAATAATTCAAAAGGATTTTTACCGATTTCACAAAATAGCTCTATTGCTTGATAGGTTAAATTGGTAGGACGATATTTAAAATCAATCAATGATTGACAAATATCTAAAGCTTCAACAAACTTTTGATCAGATGTTTTGTTCATTTTTGCTTATCTCCTTTAGTTATAATTATAGACCAAGGGTATTCATTTTGAGCTATTTCATGAGCATCTAATTGATTCACACCTTGATTAATTACCAATTCAGATTCCAGAATTTCATGCTTTAGTAAAACTTCATCACTATTAATTTCTTCTCCTAATGCCATTCTTTGCCAACTTTGAGCCATACGTAAATCAGGGCTAAATTGATTTTGTACTACTCCCTTGCCAAAAGCATACTGTTTAGCTCTTTCAATATCCTCATAGTTTAATTGATACCGATTGGCTATCTTTAAAATATCATCTTTTGATTCTATAATTTTATCATAAACTTTCATAGCTTGCTGGAGATATTTCCTCTCATATTGATTAAGATATGACCATCTATCAGTAAGAGAAATTTCATCATTAGGTTGATTGGGTTTAGATGCTGGAATATTAGACAATTTATTAAAGAGTATTTATGACTAAAATTATTTTTTTACAAAGCTTATTTTAACGGAAATCGCCATATTTTTCAAAAAATCAGCAATATCTGTCATCATCTTGATAGTCTCCGATATTATAGAAACAATATTTGGATAATGGCTAATCTCATCAAAATTTAACTCTCTCCCTTTTCTGTCTTTCATCCATTTTTGACAAACTTGATAACCACCAATATAGAAATTCCATATTCGCGGTGGAACTTGATCAAAATACTGTTGAGAATTTATCCAAATTTGTTGATTAGGTTCATTGCGCCTCTGCGTGAGAACACAAAATTTAGCCAATATCAATATACTGTATCCCACAGGTAGATGAAAAAAAATTAGCACTCTTTATCCCTTAGAGATCAAGCTTCCCTATAATAATTGAAGAAGTGCAACAAAATAAAGCATCAAGTACAAATCCGACCCTGCTATCCTCTCTTCAACATCACCCTGTAGAGACAGCAAGATTATCCCTACAAGCTAAATTTTGGCAGATACGATAAATCTTGTCTGGTTAGCATCTTGGCGGTTCAATTCAAAAATGGCAATAACGGGAGAACAGCAAATCTATGAGTAGAATAGAAACCCGCACTGAACCAATGGTGCTAAATATGGGGCCTCATCATCCCTCAATGCACGGGGTTCTGCGGCTAATTATGACACTGGATGGCGAGGATGTCGTTGACTGTGAACCAGTCATTGGCTACCTACACAGGGGAATGGAGAAAATTGCCGAAAACCGCTCAAACATCATGTATGTCCCCTACGTCAGCCGTTGGGACTACGCTGCGGGGATGTTTAACGAAGCCGTTACTGTTAATGCACCGGAAAAGTTAGCAGGTGTCACAGTTCCCAAACGCGCCAGCTACATTCGCGTGATCATGCTGGAACTAAACCGCATTGCTAACCACTTGCTATGGTTTGGCCCTTTCCTCGCTGACGTTGGCGCACAAACTCCCTTCTTCTACCAATTCCGGGAACGAGAAATGATTTATGACTTGTGGGAAGCCGCCACAGGTTATCGCATGGTAAATAACAACTACTTCCGCGTTGGTGGTGTAGCTGCTGATTTACCCTACGGTTGGGTAGACAAGTGCTTGGAATTTTGCGAATATTTCATCCCTAAAGTTGATGAATATGAACGCCTAGTTACCAATAACCCGATCTTTCGTCGTCGTATTGAAGGTTTGGGTACTATTACCCGCGAAGAAGCAATTAACTGGGGACTTTCCGGGCCAATGTTACGCGCTTCGGGTGTGAAGTGGGATTTGCGGAAAGTTGACCACTACGAATGTTACGACGACTTCGACTGGGACGTACAGTGGGAAACCGTAGGTGATTGTCTGGCTCGTTACATGGTACGGATGCGGGAAATGCGCGAATCCGTGAAAATCATCAAACAAGCCATCCAAGGTTTACCGGGCGGACCTTACGAAAACCTGGAAGCCAAGCGGTTAATGGCTGGGAAAAAATCTGAGTGGGATGCTTTTGATTATCAATTCATTGGTAAGAAAGTTTCACCTTCATTTAAAATTCCTACAGGTGAAATCTACTCCCGTGTAGAAAGCGGTAAAGGTGAACTGGGAATTTATTTAGTTGGCGATAATAATGTTTTCCCCTGGCGCTGGAAAATTCGCCCAGCAGATTTCAATAACCTGCAAATTCTCCCTCATTTATTACGGGGGATGAAGGTTGCAGACGTGGTAGTAATTCTCGGTAGTATTGACGTGATTATGGGATCTGTTGATAGATAATTAATCGCTGCGTCACGCTGCTGTTTATTGTATTAGAGACGTGGTAATTCGCGTCTCTATGTTTTATGGATAAAAAATCATTTGTGCTTTAAAATATGGTTATATTGCTTAATATAATTTAATATATTGAAATTAATATGTAAATTAATTTAAAAATGTACACTATCACTTAACATTTATCTAGATAAAGATCAATGCTAATAAAATTAATTATCTTTTAATATTTAGGAATTTAATTTTGTATTATGCCATAACTATCAAAAACTTCAATTCTGTTATGACAACTTATATTATGTATTATGTGCTGAATAATTTTCTCTTCAAGGTCTGATCAGTTACTATATAAATTCGAGAATTTTTACTCAATAGTTATTTTAGACCTGTGCAAATTCACCCTCACTCAAAATTTGAACATATCTCGAATCGGCATAGTCAACAGGGTATGCAAAAATTGCTGAATCGCCTTGTGAGCAAAATGCAGCGGGATGAGTTAGTTCGACAAACAACAAATCAACTCAGAGAATCACTCCAAGTTGATCGCGTAGTCTTATATTATTTTTATGAGCAATGGTTCGGTCAGGTGACATTTGAATCTTTGATTTCTGATGAATTCTCAATTTTGGGTTCAACTGGAGCAGATGATTGTTTTAACAATGAATACGCTGCTTTGTACTTAGCCGGCAGGGTAAATGCGATCGCTGATATTGAATTAGAACCTATTGCGCCTTGTCACCGCGATTTCCTCCGCAGTATGCAGGTGCGAGCCAATTTAGTCGTACCGATTTTGATTCCTAGAGGTTTATGGGGGCTACTAGTAGCTCATCAGTGTCATAAAACTCATGCTTGGTCGCCAGTAGATATAGAATTGATGCAAACAGCCGCCCACACACTGGCCACAGATCCTAACATCTTAGAAAGTTAACGCCGTCTGCAACTCTTTGAAAACCTGGAATTGAGAGGCTAAAAGTTGTCACTTCTGTGAAAGTGTAAAATTTTGTAACCGATTAGATAAGTGATGGGATTTGCACAGACAAACAAATCGAAGGGGTACTTTAAACCACTTCTGTCAGATTCCAAATCACAAACCTGATCTGCGGGAAACCAAGCATGGATAAAGTGGCACAGAAAAAACGCCTTTCATGGAAGCATATTCCTTTAGCATTGCAAATAGCGATCGCTATTATCCTGGCCATAATCATAGGAACTTTACTGAGTAGTCAAGCAGCAAATAATGCCGACTATATCCATCATTTAGCAATTCCCTGTAACTTAATACTCAAGGCACTGAGGGCTTTGGCAACACCACTCATTATGTTAGCCGTACTCCACGCCTTTCTCACCGCTGATATCCCAGGTAGATCCGGTCGTCGTTTAACAGTACTACTACTAACCAATACCACTGTAGCCATTTTTATCGGTCTTCTCGTCGCCAACGTTTTACAACCAGGTTCATGGGGTCGTCTTTCCGCACCCTCTAGCACCGAAGCATCTAGCAAAACTCTCGACCCTTGGGGACTAGTTCAAGACATCGTACCAGATTCTATCCTCAAACCTCTAGTTGACAACAATGTCATTCAACTAATTTTTATCTCTTTAGCTTTCGGTGTAGTTTTGCGTGCCTTGAAAGCACAACAAATAGCGGAAAGCAAAACATATTACCAGGCAATAGAAGGAGTAATTACAATATTATTTGAGGCAGTTATCCGCATCCTGCACTGGATCATTGGTATGAACACTGTCTCCGCGTCCCCCACTCTCCGCGTCTGTGCGTCCCCCACCGCGTCCTTTAACTTTTACCTGAAATTGCAAATTTTATGGATTCCCATCCCGCACTGTGTCAAGCTATAGCCAATCGCATTATCACCAATCCACAGAAACGAATTACCTTTGCTGAATACATGGATATGGCGTTATATCACCCAGAATATGGCTACTATTCCAGTGATGCAGTCAAAATCGGGTTTCGGGGTGGTGATTTTTTCACCTCTTCCAGTCTTGGAAATGATTTCGGCGAATTACTGGCTGTGCAATTTTTCCAGATGTGGCAAATTTTAGGGCAACCAACGCCTTTTTCTTTGGTGGAAATGGGAGCAGGTCAAGGTATTTTGGCATCTCATATCCTCAATTACCTAAAATTACAGCACCCAGATTTTTTTACCGTACTGGAATACATCATTATTGAGAAATCGCCAAGTTTAAGGCAAGAACAGCAGCAAAGGTTACAAGACCAAAATGTCCGTTGGTGCAATTTGGAAGAAATAGCTCCCAACTCAATTATTGGCTGCTTTTTTTCTAATGAATTAGTAGATGCTTTTCCAGTTCATCAGTTCACCCTAGAAGCAGGAGAATTGCGAGAAATTTATGTGACTACTTCGCAGAACCTAACCCCCGAAACCCCTTCCCTATTAGGGGAGAAGTCAAATATTGAATTTATTGAAATATTAGGTGAACCATCTACGCCGCAGTTAGCAGCATATTTTGATTTAGTGGAAATTGAATTAAGCCAAAGTACTTATGCAGATGGTTATCGCAGTGAAATTAATTTAGCTGCTCTTGGCTGGTTGAGTATAGTGGCAGACTGCTTGCAACGCGGGTATGTGTTAACAATTGATTATGGCTACCCTTCCAGCC
>NZ_LZQD01000002.1:824571-1051452 GCF_001858025.1 Trichormus sp. NMC-1
GCTACCCTTCCAGCCGTTATTATAACCCCAGGCGATCGCAAGGAACACTACAGTGCTACTACCATCATCGTTATCATGATAATCCTTATATCAATATTGGGCGACAAGATATCACCGCTCATGTTGATTTTACAGCGTTGGAATCTTGGGGTAAAAAGTGCGGTTTGAATTCAGTTGGTTGGACACAACAAGGTTTATTTTTGATGGCGTTAGGGTTAGGTGAACGACTAGCTGCCCTTTCATCTCAAAACAAACCATTATCACAAGTGCTAAACCGACGGGAAGCATTACACCAACTAATTTCACCCACGGGACTGGGCAGTTTTGGAGTTCTGGTTCAAAGCAAGGAATTAACGGCAAAACAAGCCTTGCAATGCTTGAAGGGATTAACCACACCTGGGTAGAGGTGAAGGTAAAAGGTTAAAACTCTATTTAAGAATCCTGTATTAGTCTTTATTAGACTAGCATAACAGTGATTACCTTGAACTCTCAAACTTTAATTTAGTAATCACTATGACTGCTCACGACCTACTTGTGCTAGTAACTCTACTTAGTCCCGGACTCCTGCTTTCAATTATAATTATGGCTACTTTTGCCGCAGGTGGCTGATGTCTGGAAAATGAAAAGATGGGGAGATGGGGCGGATAAATAATTAAATAATTAATAATTACTTATTCCCGATTCCCATTCCCCAATGACCAATGACTAATGACCAATGACAAAGGAACGTAAAACATGAAGGTTGCATTTCTGGGAACTGGATTGATGGGACTACCGATGGCTCAAAGGTTATTAGCCGCAAATGTAGAGCTAGTGGCCTACAACCGCACCCCAGAAAAATTAGCACCACTACAAGCAGCAGGGGCAGAAATTGTCACAAAACCACGGCAAGCAATTCGCTCTGCTGATTGTATAGTTCTTATGCTATCTAATGCCGCAGCTATTTATCATGTCTTGCTCACAGATACTTCTTGGCACACTTTATCAGGGCGCAGTGTCATCCAAATGGGAACACTGACTCCCCCAGAAAGCCAAGAAATCAGAGATGCGGTAGTTGCGGCAGGTGGTGAATATATAGAAGCGCCCGTACTCGGTAGTATCCCGGAAGCAGAAACTGGCAAGTTAATTGTGATGGTAGGTGCGGAACCAGAACAATATCAACGTCACGTCAATTTACTGCAACATTTTGGCCCCGAACCATTACACATCGGTCCTGTGGGATCTGCCTCAGCGCTGACACTGGCACTAAATCAACTCATTGCTTCCCTCACTACTAGCTTTGCCCTGAGTTTGGCTTTTGTCCAAATGCAAGGCATTGATATAGACTTGTTTATGCGAATCCTGCGCGATAGTAAACTGTACGCGCCTACCTTTGATCAAAACCTGAAACGGATGTTAGATGGCAATTACACTAAAGCGAATTTGCCTACAAAACAATTGATCAAAGAAATAGATTTATTTATCTCTGAAGCTAAATCCCTTGGTTTGAATCTCAGCAGTATTGAGGGTGTAAGGCATATCTTACAGTCAGCAATGAAAATGTCATATCCAGAAGATGATTACTCTTCCGTCTTTCCCGCAATTCGGGAATGGGGTGAAGTTAGTGGTGGGTAATATCATGTTCGGTTGAATACTTATCATTAGGGAGACACGGAGACGCGGGGACACGGAGACGCGGGGATGCGGAGAGTTTGTTTGATAAGCAATTAGCCAGACTTGATATCAAACCGCTTATCTTCGTTTCCCTGAGAGCGTCATCTTGTTGAAGACAGGGGAAAATTATTTGCTAGTAATCCCCAATCCTTAATCTCCTTAAAATGGAATGTCGTCCGGATCAGGTTCGGCTTCTGTTACAGGCTGATAGGATGGACGTTCAATATTTGCCGGTTGATAAGTCGGTTCGGGGGTGATTGGCTGGGGTACTGTACCTGTAAAAGTTGTCGCTGGGGTTGGTGCTGGCTGGGTTGATTGGTATGTCTCTGGAGGACGCTGTGCTGGTGGTGCTACAGTCGCCACTGGTTGTGGACTCGGATTCGGATTCATACCTTTGCCTATAGCATGAATACGTTGTACTGTCAACTCAGCACGTTTTTCTTTGAAACCTTCGGGACGATCAAAAGTATTCATCCCTAAGCGCCCTTCGATGATCACGCGATCGCCTGATTGATAAGTTTGATGAATTTCTTTCGCTAAATTACCCCAGCCGACAACTTTCAAAGGGTGTGAAGGGTCATCTGGACGCACTCCAGGAACATGAACGATCATTTCCGTCACTTCTAACCCGTCGGGTGTGTGACGCAGTTGGGGCGCGTCATAAATTTCTGCCATTAAAATACAACTGTTCATATATTCCTCCTCATTCAGTCAAACTTTACAATATTTCCATCCCCTAGATTTATCTATGATGTTACTAAGGATTTAGCACTTCTGAACTTTATCGCAGGGGATTTAAATCACATTTAATCACAAAAGTCAAGTGAGAACTTTGAACAACTATAAATAGCTGTTCATGAACTGCACCTGACTGAAACGAGCAATTTATTCTGCATTGAGTAGTACTAATTTACCATTAAAAGATTAAATCTGGACATAAACTGGAAAACACCTAGAGCAATTAACCGCGCCGGCAGTTGAAGAAGACACGGGGACACCCCATGTCTAAACACATATCTTGCACCAAGCCCTAACGAATAGAATTCGTGGCTACACAAACTAAGTCCGCCTGCGCGGACTCACGGAAAATCAGTGGTTTCAAACCCGCGTAGGCGGGTTTTGTCTGTCTAGCCGCGACTTCCAGTCGCCAGGTGCAAGATGTGAGTAAAGTCAGGGGATTCCAGCAACGATATAAAAACCTAATTATCTCCACCTAACAGATAAAATTAAAGCAAAAGACAAATCTGAACACCAGCACACTCCATGCGTATTTCTCTAAATTGGCTGCGGGAACTAGTAGAAATAAAACTTACTCCAGAAGAACTAGCCGAAACCTTGACAATGGCAGGGTTTGAAGTTGAAGATATTGAAGATCGCCGGACTTGGGCAAATGGCGTAGTTGTGGGGAGAGTGCTTGAGCGTCAACCTCACCCCAATGCAGATAAACTCAGCGTTTGTACAGTAGATATTGGTGCAGATGAGACTTTAAATATTGTCTGTGGTGCTGCTAATGTCCGTGCAGATATCTATGTTCCCATTGCCACTACAGGGACTTATTTACCAAATATCGATTTAAAAATTAAACCGGCAAAACTACGGGGTGTCCCATCTAACGGGATGATATGTTCTTTAAAAGAACTAGGTTTACCCACTGACATAGATGGTATTCATATTTTCACCCCAGAAAATCTCACCTTGGGTAGTGATGTACGTCCCTTGTTAGGTTTAGATGATGTCATTTTAGATGTGACTGCGACTGCTAACCGTGCTGATGCTTTATCTATGGTGGGTATCGCTAGGGAAGTGGCAGCTTTAACAGGTGGAGAATTATCTATTCCCGAATCCGCAAAAGTAGAAATTATCAAAGGTACAGGAAACTTAGCTTTAAAAATATCTGAACCAGAAGCTTGTCCGGCTTATATCGGTACGGTAATAGAACAGCTAAAAATTGCTCCTTCTCCGGAATGGTTACAACAGCGTTTGCGTTCTGCTGGAGTTAGACCAATTAATAATGTAGTTGATATCACTAACTACGTTTTGTTAGAACGGGGACAACCTCTCCACGCTTTTGATCAAGAACGGTTAAAATCTGTGGCTGGGGGTGAAAAATTAACTATTGGTGTGCGCTTTGCTGATGCTGGCGAAACTCTCAAAACCTTAGATGGACAAACCCGCAATTTATCAACTCAGAATTTGTTAATCACCGCTAATAATAAAGCAGTGGCTTTAGCTGGTGTTATGGGTGGTGAGGAAACAGAAGTTCATGAAAGTACACAAAGTCTAATTTTAGAAGCGGCTTTATTTGATTCTGTAGCTATTCGCCGTTCTTCTCGTAGTGTAGGCTTAAGAAGTGAGGCTTCGGGCAGATATGAACGCGGAGTAAATCGAGCAGAATTAGAAATTGCTTGTCACCGCGCTTTATCGTTAATCAGTGAATTAGCAGCAGGTGTAATTGTTCAGCAAGAAACTGCTGATAGTCGTCCTGAATCTTCTACTTGGTCTCATTCTATCGCCCTGCGTTTAGATCGAGTGAATGACGTACTCGGACCGGTTGATTTGGGAGAAGAAACAGGAGAACTGCAAGAAAAAGATGTAGAAGAAATTCTGACTGCACTAGGATGTGAGTTGGTGAATAGTGGTAAACGTACTTGGAAGGTGACAGTACCTCCCTATCGTTACCGGGACTTAGAACGGGAAATTGATTTAATTGAAGAAATTGCCCGTCTTTATGGCTATGATAAATTCTGCGATACTTTACCAGAAAAAACTGAACCTGGTTATCTATCTTTAGATCAAGAGTTACTTCGGAAGTTACGCGCTTCTCTACGGGCTGAAGGTTTGACAGAATTAATTCATTATTCTTTGGTTAAACCAGGAGAAAGTCAGCAAATAGTCTTAACAAATCCATTATTTGCTGAATATTCGGCGTTGCGAACCGATTTAATATCTGGGTTAATTGATGCTTGTCAATATAATATAGAACAGGGAAATGGGGCGCTAAATGGTTTTGAAATTGGGCGCATTTTCTGGCGAGAAGAAGATGGTTTCCAAGAAACTGATATGCTGGCTGGGATCATTGGTGGTGATGCCTCTTTGGGTAAATGGTCAAGAGGTGGTCGTGAACAACCTATGACTTGGTTTGAAGCGAAAGGCATTTTAGAAAGTGTGTTTCAACAACTTAGTTTGCAGGTGGAATTTCAACCAGAAAACCGCGATTCTCGATTGCATCCTGGACGCACTGCTTCTTTATGGGTGGGGGGAAACAGACTGGGGACTTTTGGGCAAGTTCATCCTCAATTGCGACGAGAAAAGGGTTTACCAGAAGCAGTTTATGTGTTCCAATTAAGTTTGGATGTGCTGTTGAATGGGCTGGATAATGATGATTTGCTAGTTCCCAAATTCCATTCTTATTCTACCTATCCAGCGAGCGATAGAGATATTGCCTTTTTCGCACCTGTGAAAGTCACGGTTTCGGAAATTGAAAAGGTGATTACCAAAGCTGGTAAAGGTTTATTAGATTCTGTAGAATTGTTTGATGAGTATCGTGGTGAACACGTTCCAGTAGGACAACGGAGTTTAGCCTTTCGTTTAGTCTACCGTGCCAGCGATCGCACTCTCACAGATTCTGAAGTTCAACCAGTCCACGATAAAGTTCGTAGCGCGTTAGTGGAAAAATTCGGCGTGAGTTTGAGAAGTTAATTAATCGGTAATTGGTAATAAGTAATTGGTAATTAATCAGAATTGTTTGATTTTATTAATTACCAATTCTCATTATAGCAGATTGCATATCAATGAGGTACAGAATCTAAATTGAAACCTATACACATTCGCCAGTTTTACTCCTGACTCCTGACTCCTGACTCCTGACTCCTGACTCCTGAATTCTGCCGTATCATTGTTATGATAGATATTAAACAACTGCTAAAGCTAAGGAGGAAAGATTTTGTACACAGCAGTAATTAAACACTCTGGGGATTGGTGGTTGGGTTGGATTGAAGAAATTCCTGGTGTAAATTGTCAGGAAGCAACGCGAGAGGAATTATTAGAAAGTTTACGCATTACACTGTTAGAAGCACTAGAATTTAACCGTCAAGATGCTATAGAAGCTGCGGGTAGTGATTATGTTGAGGAAGCGATCGCACTATGAAGCGGGGAGATTTATTACGCCATTTACAGGAGTGTGGTTGTGAGTTTATTCGTGAAGGTTCTCGACATTCTTGGTGGTGGAATCCTGATAAAAACAGGAGATCAGCCATTCCTCGACATCAAGAAATTGATGATATTCTAGCTAAAAAGATTTGTAAGGATTTAGGGATACCTTTTACCAAATGACAGGATAAGAAATTTCACCTAAATATAATGCTTGGGGAAAAATAACTACTAAATAATAAATTCTAGCAGTAATTACAAGAATGGAGCAACTTAGAAAAGAAGTTAATTTAGATAAAAATTCAATTCGAGAAATGGTAAGCATTCTGACTCCTGACTCCTGAATTCTTACTAAAAAAGGAATCATCGGTATCATACAATTTTTAATGTATTATTTGCTAGTTCTCTAAGAGAGACTAATAATATAAATTATACCAAATAAGCCCTAATCATAATTGACTACAATTCACAATACATCTACAATAATTTTTTCACCAAGATAAAAATAACAACACCATGCCAAAATACATAATGTGGGGAACTTATTGCGAAGATGTAATAGCAAAACGTGAACCCTATCGTCAAGCCCATTTAGACGGATTAGCCAAACAGAAACAAGCTGGTGTTTTGATTACCCTTGGCCCTACCAAAGATGTCACACAAGTTTTTGGCATTTATGACGCTGAAGACGAAAACACCGTTCGTCAATTAGTGGAAGCTGATCCCTATTGGCAAAACGGCATTTGGACTGAATACTCTATTAAAGAGTGGATTCAAGCTTTTTAGTCAATCGTAATTCATAATTTGTAATTAATTACGAATTACGAATTATCCTTTAAGGGCTTTTCTAAAATTACGCCGATAGGATGGATTAGCAATAAACAAAGCTGGCCATAGCAAAGAAAAACCAATGCGATTTGGTAGACTTTGATTAAAGTTAGTTTTATTAAATCCAGTCCAAAACTTCCAAGCTCCACCGACATAAACTACGATCAAGGCAAGAATAATTAATTTACCCATTTCCATCAACTCCCCTAGTAACTAACAGAATATTAGCTAATTAGAAAGGCGCAAATCAAGATAAATCTTGTGAGAAAGATGAACAGAGTTCAAACTTTATGCCAATTATCAATATTTACGCCAACTTACATAAGTATGCCTCACTTATGTAGGTTTTTTTGTAGCCTGCATTAATCAGTCCTTTAGTTTGAGACTACTTATTTATTTGATTGTAGTTTAAAAAATTCTCTCATGAATCAAAGAGTATTGCTATAGTTTAATAAGTAATTAAACTTATTTCTCACTAGATGTATCTTGTGGAAATTTCTCAAAGAGTCACATCTATAAGAGACTTAAGTAAGTAGGCATCATGAACTGCGTACACCAGAACACATGAAAAAAAACTTCTTATTCCCCTCCACGAAACAGCGGGGAGGGGTTAGGGGTGGGGTCTTATTTTAAAGTCAGGTGAAAAGAAATCAAACTATGTTAAGTCAGGTAACAAATTTTAAAATTGGCTCGTAGTCAGGGCTTTTAACCTTAGGGCTGAAACCCTGATGACAAACCTTTAATTATTTACGTTACTCTACTTAATAAAGAATAACATAAAATTTATAACGGATACTAATGCAGTTAACCTGCAAATAGGAGGGTTTATGCGTGCAGTATTGATGGCAGGGGGTTCAGGGACAAGGTTACGTCCTTTAACTTGCGATTTACCAAAACCGATGGTTCCTATATTAAATCGACCAATTGCTGAACACATCATTAATCTTCTGAGAAGACATAAGATTACGGAAGTGATCGCAACGTTGCATTATTTACCAGATGTCCTACGGGATTACTTCCAAGATGGCAGTGATTTTGGCGTGCAGATGACTTATGCTATCGAAGAAGACCAGCCACTGGGTACAGCAGGATGTGTAAAAAATATTGCAGAACTGCTGGATGAAACTTTTTTAGTGATTAGCGGCGATAGTATCACAGACTTTGATCTCACAGCAGCGATCGCATTTCACAAACAAAAACAGTCAAAAGCAACTTTAGTTTTAACCCGTGTTCCCAACCCGATAGAATTTGGGGTGGTGATTACTGACCAAACGGGAAGAATACAGAGATTTCTAGAAAAACCTTCCACCAGCGAAATTTTTTCTGATACTGTCAACACTGGTACTTATATATTAGAACCTGAAGTTTTAGAATATCTACCAGAATACACAGAATGTGACTTTTCTAAAGATTTATTTCCCTTACTACTCACCAGAAATGAGCCAATTTACGGTTATGTAGCCCAAGGTTACTGGTGTGACGTAGGTCATTTAGATGCATATCGTGAAGCGCAATATGACGCTCTAGCTAGGAAAGTAAAACTTGATTTTCCCTACCAAGAAACTTCTCCCGGTGTGTGGATTGGTCAAAATACCTATATTGATCCGACAGCTAGAATTGAAACGCCTGCTGTAATTGGTGACAATTGTCGGATTGGGGCGAGAGTACACATTGAAGACGGGACTGTAATTGGCGATAATGTCACCATCGGCGCTGATGCCAACTTAAAGCGTCCCATAGTTTGGAATGGCGCAATCATTGGTGATGAAGCCCAGCTATCAGCTTGTGTAATTTCCCGTGGGACTCGTGTAGATAGACGCGCTCATGTATTAGAAGCTGCCGTAGTCGGTTCCCTTTCCACCGTGGGAGAAGAAGCCCAAATTAGCCCTGGTGTGCGGGTGTGGCCGAGTAAAAAGATTGAGTCAGGTGCAATCTTAAACATTAACTTGATTTGGGGTAACACTGCCCAACGCAATTTATTTGGTCAACGTGGTGTACAAGGTTTAGCTAATATCGATATCAGCCCAGAATTTGCGGTGAAATTGGGTGCTGCTTATGGTTCTACATTAAAACCCCGTTCTAAAGTGACGGTTTCGCGTGACCAACGTAATGTCTCGCGGATGGTAACTCGTTCTTTAATTGCTGGTTTGATGTCCGTAGGTGTTGATATTCAAAACCTTGATTCTACAGCTATTCCTATCACCCGGACAGTGATCCCGACTATGGGAGTCGCGGGGGGTATCCATGTGCGTGTACACCCTGATCGCCCTGATTATATCCTGATTGAATTCATGGATGCCAAGGGAATTAATATTACTAAAGCCCAGGAAAAGAAAATTGAGGGGGCTTATTTTAAGGAAGATATGCGGAGGGCGCAAAGTCATGAAATTGGGGATGTGGCATATCCCAGCCAAGTAATTGACCTTTACTGCACTGCTTTTGAGAAATTATTGAATGTGGGGACACTTCGTAACAGTCGGGCGAAGGTGGTGATTGATTATGTTTATGCTGTGTCTGGGGCAGTTTTACCGCAAATGTTAGATAAATTTGGTGCTGATGCGGTAGTGCTAAATGCGAGTTTGAATAAAACCTCAATGTCAACGACTAACCGCGAAGGATTGCTGACACAATTAGGTCATGTGGTGGAAGCACTAAAGGCTAATTTTGGTGTTCAGGTATCAGCGAATGGAGAACAACTGATTTTAGTTGATGAGTCTGGCTACCCGGTGCGGGGGGAGACACTGACAGCGCTGATGGTAGATATGATGTTGACATCTAACCCCAGGAGTTCAGTAGTTGTCCCAGTCCACGCTTCCAGTGCTGTAGAACAAGTAGCTCGTCGTCATGATGGTAAAGTCATTCGCACCAAAGCCAATCCGACGGCTTTAATGGAAGCTTCCCAAAAAAATCAGAATGTAGTTTTAGGAGGTAGTGGGGAGACTGGTTTTATTTTCCCCCATTTACATCCGGGGTTTGATTCGATGTTCTGTATTGCTAAATTAATTGAAATGCTGACTATCCAAGAGCGATCGCTGGCATCTGTTCGCGCCGAATTGCCTCGCGTCATTCATAGAAATTATACTATCCGCTGTCCCTGGACTGCTAAAGGGGCGTTAATGCGTTATTTGGTAGAAACTCACCCAGCCCAAAACCTAGAATTAATTGACGGGGTAAAAATTTGTCAGCCTTATGATGATAGTTGGGTGTTAGTTTTGCCAGATGCTAGTGAACCGATGGTACATTTATTTGTCAATAGCAGCGATCGCGAATGGGTAGATGACAACTTGAGAAATTACCGCAACCGTGTTCAGACATTTGTGGAACGAGAACAGGAACATTACGCCGCCGAAGTCTAAACTACCCTAACGTCGGCTATGTCAAGCAGGTTCAAACCCTTTACCGCTTGGGGGCAAAAATACTACATGATGCAAAAAGTTAACCGCAACCAAGCTGGCAATGTTATAAAGGCCTCATTTAGCATTACATAGATGCTCAATGGGATCATCCCGACGACAGCAATCACTAAACATTTAGAAACATACCAACAATTAGATTTTATGAGCATTACAGCCATTTGCCATTTGCTTTCTGCCTATTTGCCAAATTGCACTAGTCACTCATGCTGAACGAGAGTTAAACTTGGCTTCTAGAGGAAATTGTCATTGTCTACGGCAGTCCCTCCAGCAATGAAACGCAATTGATCAGCAATGCTGACATTAGCATAGGTGAATATTTTTAAGCAGGTGGGTCAAGAGTGATGAATATAGCTGACACCTCAAACAACGGCACTGTGATTGAACCCCAAAATTCTGCAAATTCGCCACAATCGGAGCAGGCGAGTTGTCCCTTTTACTCAGTTGTGCATTATGAAAATATGGCCGTGACTAATTTACCACTCCTGAACCCAGCCGCAGATGTCTACGACGGGCTACACCTACAGCAAGATGACACTACAATTGTAGAAAACGTGCAAGATAATATCAAACAGGACTGGGTGGCAGAACCTGACAGTGATAAACAAGCACTTGTAGACTCAGAATTTCAGAAGTTACTAGCTTTGAATGAGGAGTTAACTACAGCTAATGGTGATTTGTACAGTCAGGTAGAGCAGTTAAAACAGGAATTAGCTGAAGCAGAAAGAATTTTGCAATGGCAAAAAAAGCGATCCAGCGTCACCGATTCGATGCTAAATCAACAAACTCAGGAACTTTCAGCCGCCCAAGAGCAAATTCAGTCGCTATTCCAACAGTTGGAAACAGCTGTACAAACTGTTGAACGTCAGGAAATTTTCATCGACACCCACAAAGCACAATTACAAATTAGTCAACAACGCCTAGCTCAATTAGAACGCGAATGTTCACTGCTACAAACTAACTACAGTGAAAAGTCTCAGCAGTTATCGCACTCAGAAAATACTTGTCGAGAATTGCAAAGTAGGCTCATGCGTCAACAACGCCAAACTTTGCAATTTAAAGCCGCTTTAGAAAAGTGTTTAGATACATCTGTCCCTAACTATGACACTTTAGAGGATACAGCTTATCACCCACAGGGCGTAACTGGTGGACAGACAAGATTCTCCAGAAAAGCGCGGTCTTTATTTCCTAATGCACAGCCCATTAAACCTTGGTCAGCAGAAGCAGATATTATGGGTGTTTTCTGCGACGGGCTACACCAAAATATAGATAATTCCTGTGCAGAATCTTCAACACCATGCTCACACCAAAACAATTACTCTGCGACCACTTCCCCATCTTCTGAGCATAGCTTAGATGCGGAATATACCCTGACACCAACACAAATAGCTGCCTTGTCAGCAGTTGATGATTCTGTAACTCAATCAGAAACTGTTTCTACTCCTCATGGCTCACATTTAGATCAGCAATTGGAGAGTTTGATTCAAAGGTTTTTTTCCTCCCAGCCGGTAGATGATGTACAAAGTCATCAAGCTGATACACCTATTTGGGAATCCTTAACGTTCGAGAATGGTGAAGAACCAAAAGTTAAAATCGAACAGGATTTACAGACAGAAGATTTGCTGAGTTCTCCAACTCATGAACCACCAGTCACTCCCACTTCTCGACACCAAGAGACAAATGCTGTAGAAAGCGAGGACTATTGGTCAGAAGTCGCACCCTCTACATCGTCAAAATTGCCTTTGCACAATTTTTTCCCAGAACCATTGGGTGAATATCCGCAAGATCAAAAATCACCTTCCCCAGTGATTTATCCCCAACGTCCACCCAAAGGACGCAAATCATTAGCTTCTGTAGAATTGCCAAATTTTCGCCCCAATAGTCCTCAATCAAAGGTTAGTGACTAATTTGAGTTAGGGCTTTTGGGTTAACTGGGACTACCTGATTACGCCATAATGGTTTGCCGCTAGAAATCGCATAATTAATAGTTAACAACTGTAACCACATGGCCGGATAGCGGGATTCTAACCAAGTTTGGTTCAATTTCAAGAATTTGGGGAGCAATTTACTCAGCACAGCACTGACTAAGGCATGAAGACCGAAATTGAAATAATTACCCAACCAGCGCACTAAGTCCCGAAAACCAGCTAGTTGCCAAATCCACAGCAGCAAGGCTGGATTTTTCGTAGCTGCTTTGAGTGCTAAACGGTTAAATGTCAACCAATCGCAACGATCCTTAATGAAATTATCTGCTACTTCTGGAGGTTCGTCTGCTAATAACCCAAAAAAGGTATTCAGCATCGAGTTTACCCGTTGGGGAGGGATAAATTTGTCTGTAGGAACCATCATTCCTTTGGAAAACAGCCATGTTACGGAAACATTACTTTGGTAGGCGCGAATTTGATTTAAGTGGCGGAAACTGAGTAAATCATGTTTAAGGGCAGTGTTTAAAAGTGTTGTTAACCGCTCTAAGTTGCGAACTAGGGAACCAAACCCGGTAAAGATTAGGGGTGACTGAAGTGAGGCAGCATCACCCATAGCAATTAATCTATCAAAGGCTATTGTGCGATCGCTACTACTAACACTAAAATGCCCCGGTATATATCCAAAAGTCGGCTTTTTCCACACTAGCTTGTCTAGATCACAGCGACGATACTCTGGCAAAATCGTGAAAAAGTCCTCATACATTTCCAACAAGGAACCGGGATTTTTTCTATTCACCTCATGGTAATGAAATAAATAAATCGTCAGTTCGTCCCCAACTCCAGGAAACAATTCCCAAATCAACTGTCTACCGCGAGAGATATCGCCGTGACTGTAGAGAACATCTCCATACTGAGAATCCCACACACCAGGCTCAAACCCTTTCTCAATTACTGCTCCCACCGTCGGACAGACACTATCAAAAGCTCTACCACCATTTAATTGCCAAGCAATAGGTGAAGCTGTACCCATTGCATCTATTAACAATCTGCCACTAACTTGCTTTTGATTACCACTAGGTAAATGCTTGACTAAAACATTAACTTGTGTATCACTCACATCTGCCCGAATAAACTCTGTTTCATCCCAAATATCACCACCAGCAGCTTGTAGTTTTTCTCCACAGATTTGCAACAATTTCTCAGAATCTAAAGCTATATTCAACACAGTAGGCGTGTGTAAAATTGCTGATTTTAGGTGAGAGGGATTATTGCCATCAAAGAATTTATTAAATCCGTCTTTGTACTCCCTAGCAATAATTGTTTCCAATTCAGCATTTGTCAGCAAACCCAGATTCACCAAACATTGAATTTCATCACGGGAAATATTCCATTCCCGGTTCATGCGTCCAAACGGCAATCTTTCCACCAGCAGGACTTTATAACCCAATTTAGCCATCACAGCCGCATGAATCGACCCTAAAGCCCCACCGATATAAATAAGGTCATATTGGAGATGGGGATTTCTTTCTTGCCTCTGACCTTCATAAAACACCACCTGACGAGGCTGCTGGGGATTTCTCACCCCTTCTCGCCAACGTTGCTCCCACCAGTACGCACGCTGGAGATCATATTCCCCATTGGGCATTTTCTGAAAGTACTTGACAGTCAGGGGATAATAGGGTTCTAGCTGTAGAAAAATCGATTTTTGAGGATCAATCTCTGGTGGTTCTGGATAAATATGGGGAAAGCGGCTTCTAATTCCTGTAGTTAGGCGTTGGAGAATTTGTCCCTCATTCGCAACAGGTTTATCAGCCCACCGGAACACCTTCAGGTAAGTAGTGCGCTGTACCGACCAGACAAACACAGAAAGTTCATCTGCCAAATTTTCCTCAACAGACACAACAGGGTTTCTCAGGCAAAAACCGTCTGTGGTCAGTAATTTTTCTCCATACCCTGGTGCAAAATCTATTTGCAGCCAACTGCGTACAGCCACAGTATCGGTCGTAGGAATTTCTAAGTAAAGAACTTCTTTCATATTCTGCTCACATCTCCTATCGATTTACTCACTACGACAGATTTAACAAAGGCGGAAAGTGCGCTAGACTCCGCCCTATCAGTTGCATCAAAAAAATTTAATTAAGAAAATTAAGAAATTTTAATAGGTTGTTAAATTTATTATTCATTTTAGAACTTCTGTAAACTCATACCATGAATTATCCTATCCCAGACAGTCCCCAAGAAATTTTTGCACTTCAACAACAGCCAGTTGATGAAGAACTGGTAGCAGCGGTAATTGCCGGCGTAGTCAAACTTGTCCGCTCTCAGGGTCAATCTTTAGAAGAATTAACTGCCCAAGTGTTAGCCGATGACTTGGTGTTAAATCGACAACAGCGACGCTGGCTGAGTACATTGCTTGCCCAAGCGTGGGAAAGTTTCCCCTAATCTTCTTTTGGCATTTTACCCTGTACGGACTAATACCGCTGGACAAAATTTAAAATAATGCCAAGTAATGCCAACTAATGCCGACCGCAGGCCACTTTCCCAAAATTCAAAATTCAAAATTCAAAATTAGAGGTTATTAGGATTTACACATTGACAAAGTGCATCAAATATGAATTGTGGATTTTATCTCTTCTATGGTGCGTCAGCCCCGATAATTTGCCCACAATTAACATAGGGCTTGCCATCTGACGCACCCTACTAATATGTCGGCAATAACTCATTTCGGGTCAGTTCTAGTTATGCAGCTATCTGTCTTGAAAGAAGTTTAACTAGCCAGTCCATGTTCTAAAGCAAAACGAACTAACTCTGTACGACTATTAGTGCCGGTTTTACTAAATAAACGGCTGACATATTTTTCGACATTGCGAACGCTGGTTTCTAAACGTCGAGCAATTTCTTTGTTCATCAATCCTTCTGCTACTAAGTTAAGAACGCTTTGTTCTCTGGGTGTCAAATCGATTTTGAACGGAGGTGGGGAGTAAGAAATTGCTGTTCTGGGACTTAACAAATCTTTAATTTTGGAAATTTCCAGAGCTAATTTGGCAATATCCATGTTTTCTCCATCTTCACTTATAGCTGGTGCTTGAGCAGAGCGACGTGCCAGCAAGTTTTCGATAATTGCCACTAATTCATCAGGATCGAAGGGTTTGGGTAGATAAGCGTCAACACCAGCTTGGTAGCCTTGAATGCGATCGCCTGTCATTCCTTTAGCAGTTAAAAATACTACAGGCATTGCTTGAAAGCGGGGGTCATCTCGCAGTTGTTTGAGAAACTGATAACCATCCACTTGGGGCATCATGATATCAGAAATCACCAAATCCGGTGTATTTTGCTGCATCAATTCCCAACCTTCACGGGCGTTACTGGCAGTTTGAACGCTGAAACCGCTTTCTTGTAAATACTCTTTCACGGCTTCCCGCAATCCTGGTTCATCATCTACCAGTAACAGTTGTGCTGACATTGAAAATTCCTTTAAGTGTACCTTTTTCTAATTTAGCGAAAGTTAAGAGATTTTGGGTACAGGGAATTGGGGAAAGTTTTTATTTGCAAGTCCCTTAATCTACTACCTTAATTATTCCTCTTTTTAAAGCATCAAATACTTTATTAATTTGCTTCATGTTATGCTCACTTAAATCGGATTCATGTAAAAGTTTATACATCATGATTGATTGATCTTGACGTGTAATTCGGCGATTACTAAATATGCGTTCCAAGATGGCTTCTAAGTCACTTTGAGGTGAGTTATCTGTAAATTGCATATTCTTTACCACTGCTTTATATAATTTTCATATTTATTAATTGCACGATAACAAAATTTGACTAACTTGCCATTGGTAGCTTTACTTAAACAAAAAAACTTAGCTAATTACTAGTTTGTAGCTTTGTACTCGGCAAATTTTCGGTAAAATAACTTAGCACTTTCAGAAATAACAAACTTAAACATATGACAATAGCGAAAATAGGGATTATAGGTGGCAGTGGTTTATACAAAATGGAGAGCCTAGAAGATGTGGAAGAATTAGAGGTGGAGACTCCCTTTGGTTCACCATCAGATGCTTTTATTTTAGGTACTTTGGGCAAAACCAGGGTTGCTTTTTTAGCTCGTCATGGTCGTAATCATACGCTGTCCCCTTCTGAGTTGCCATTTCGCGCCAATATTTATGCAATGAAGCAGTTAGGTGTGGAGTACTTAATTTCAGCTAGTGCTGTGGGTTCTTTGAAAGAAGAGGCTAAACCACTAGATATGGTAGTACCAGATCAGTTTATTGACAGGACAAAAAATCGAATTTCTACGTTCTTTGGTGAAGGAATTGTGGCGCATATCACCTTTGGTGAGCCGATTTGTAAAAATTTGGCTAGTGTGGTGGCTGATGCCATAGCTTCTTTAAATTTACCAGATGTGAATCTACACCGGGGCGGTACTTATGTGTGCATGGAAGGCCCAGCATTTTCTACAAAGGCAGAATCTAATCTTTATCGTAGTTGGGGGGCAACGGTAATTGGGATGACAAATTTACCAGAAGCCAAGTTAGCCAGAGAAGCAGAAATTGCTTATGCAACTTTGGCGCTGGTGACTGATTATGATTGTTGGCATCCAGACCATGATAGTGTGACAGTAGAGATGGTGATTGGTAACTTACACAAAAATGCGATCAATGCTCAAAAAGTAATTCAAGAAACTGTGAAGCGGTTGAGTGAAAATCCGCCTGCTAGTGATGCACATTCGGCTTTAAAGTATGCGATTTTGACAAATTTGGATAAAGCACCGGCAGCAACTAAAGAAAAGTTAGAGTTGTTGTTGAAGAAGTATTTGTAGTAATATCATGTCCGGTTAAATATCCATAATTATCGTTGACATAAGGATACGGAGAAATTTTTTATTATGGATAATTTGCCGGACATCATATAAATTAACCACTTACCAGATTGGTTTCCAACCTTCCTTAACTGCGGCTACAAAGTAATTGTGAGCATGAACTTCACTTTCAAACCCATACTTTGCGCGTTGCAGCGTTCGGATAATGGCATCTTCTAGGCAGATGGCGTAATTGATTGCAACTATTAACTCTGAGTTACAAAGATTGATTCCAAGCACTTTTAACCGTTCACTGTAGTTTGTAAGAATTTCGGACTGTATTTCCTCCCATAGTTCACTCTGTGGTATTTCCTCTTTAGGAATTTCTCCGAGATATTCTTTGGCTATTCTGCTATGTCTTGCAATTTCTTCTAGTGAGTATGTCATGGTATTTGAATTTTGGCTGAGTTATGTTCAGACATCTTCTTAAACTACCTGAAAACTAAAATTAAGACTTGCCCAATTATTCACATCTAAAATGTAGGAGTCTGTAGCAGTTCCATTCATTTCCACTTTGGCTTGACTAGCGTTATGCAAGTCTTGCAGCAAGGCTTGGGCGACTTCTAAAGGATTAACTAATGGGCTGATAGGCTGTTGATCAGCAGTAGGATACTTAGCAGTTCTTAAAGCTTCCAGGGTTTCACTGAATGGTGAAGTACTGAGAATTAATTGATGTTCACAAAATAGAGGGCGTGTAGGTAGCATCCAGCCGATGGATGCATCATTTTGTGGTATTCTCAGAGTTTGTCCTGGGGCAATGACTATTTCTTGTAAATAAGGTTTGGTGTCTGAGACTTCTTCAGGGGAGATTTGCCAAGGGTAAAAGGAAATCGCACTTCTAGTATTATTTAACCCTATCAGCATTAAATATATAGAGCGATCGCTCAAATTTTCCACTCGATACTGCATTCGACTCCCCACGGGAACGGTAGGAATCCCTTTTCCTTGAGTTGTAAATGCTTTATTCGTCGCAGTTTCCCCACTCCGACTGCGCCAGGTTTCCCGTTGCATAACTACACGTGTTGAGATATTGTTGATAATCTCTAAACTCCCTTTAACTGATAAGCGGGAAGAACCTTCATTTTCTGTCAGTCGCCATAACTTTGCGGCTAACAGTGTGGAAAATTGCGGTTTTAATCGCTGTACTGCTACTTTCACAGCTTCCCCAACTTCCCCAGCAGTATTGAGAATTAGTTCCCCACTGACAGAAAAAAGACCATAACGGCTAGGAGTTTGTTGCAGTTTACCAAATACATAATTTGCTGGCTGTTCTGCTGCTATGTTGGCAATGCGGGTAATTGCGGCAAAGGCGCTAGTTGCGTCTACTCGCTCAATTCTTTCTAACTCAGTATCTAAGGCTACAGTTAAATTAATATTTCTCGGTAATACCCGTACTGCTTCTTGGGCAAGTTGTCCTACTTGTGGCGTAGTAGTAGGTTCTGGAGATAGTTGCGCTTTTGCAGTTAATCCCGTTCGTGACTTTAATATTAGTTGTTCTCCAGTCGCTAGAGTTAATCGAGAATTAACACCGTAGTATTCTAGAACTTGCGGGGGTAAACCTGCTAACCATAACTGGACTGTTTTACCGTCTTCATCTACATCTGTGACAACGCCTTCCGCGCTGGTGCTTTCTAGGGGGAGATGATCGACAATCAAAGCAGTTTGAGGATTTTTTTGCTCACTCCATAACCCTGGCTGCTGTTGAATTCCCAGTTTGGAAATAGAACTACTCACATGAGAAAGAAGAAATTGAATAGTTGTAGCTGGGGTAGCTTCCCACAGATATTGAGTTAAAGCATAGGTAAATAATCCGGCACTAAAGCCAGAAAACAGCAATTCTCCAGCTTGCTGATTTTCGTCGGAGGTGGCTTTTAGGACAATAGCATTGTTGGCGGCTGAGTTCTGGGTTTTGAGTTGTTGGAGAAACTCAAGTTCCTCGACTGCTAACTTTGCAACTGGCAATTCTGGGCGGGTGCGAATTCGCCAACTTGAGGGCTGTGATGTAGTTGGAGCATAGTAACTAGTATCTAATACTGCGGTTACTTTATCGCTGGGGAGCGATCGCAATAATAATAAAAGTGTTTCTTCTAATAAATAGTTGACAACGCGCCTGTTTTGGATATTTTTTTCATCAAATGGAATCAGGGCATTCTGCACAGTTTCTGGCAAAGTCGCCAATTTCACACGACTGCCATAACCACTAAAGTGGAATACAACCACATCACCTGCTTTTGCTTGCTTTCCCAAATGATCGAAAAAAGCCGCTTCAATAAATTCTCGGCTGGCTTGTTCCTCGGTTAAGGTGAGAATATCTGAAGTTGCAAAGCCAAAACGGTGAATCAAAAGTTCCCTTTGCAATTCCACATCAGTCAGACAACCACCCAAGGCGGGACTGTGTGGATATTTATTAATGCCTATTAATAACGCCAACTTCCGAGGGCTGGGTTGTGCTAAAGCTTGATAATAGCGATCGCCCAAAGTCAACCACTCAGCCTCAGTCAATCCCAGTACCGCCAGTAAGCGGCTCATCCTTTCTAAAAACCCACGCCGTTTCATAATTAGCTATCAGCCATCAGCCCATCAGCATAATAGCTTAAAGGGCTGATGTCTGTAGAGTAAAGTTTCAATTATACTTTTTGCTAATTCCAAGACAGTTTTAAGCTAATACTGCTGGAACACGCATTGCCCTTGTTAACTCTGCTGCTACTTCAGGACGAGAGAATTCTGGTGGGGGTAATTCACCACGACGCAGCATTTCCCGGACTTTTGTCCCCGACAGGTGAACCCGTTCTTCTGGTTTGCTAGGACTGGTTTTGGTTGTCGCCATTTGTTTGGTGCGTGTGCAATAAAAAGCGTGTTCAAACTTCATTGGCACAATGCCCAATTCTTCAGGCGCAAACTCATCAAATATATATTGAGCATCATAAGTGCCGTAGTAGTCACCTACACCAGCATGATCTCGCCCAACTATAAAATGTGTACAGCCATAATTCTTGCGAACTAAAGCATGGAAAATAGCTTCCCTTGGCCCAGCATAACGCATCGCCGCTGGATTAATAGCTAATATTACTCTATCTAAAGGGTAATAGTGTTCCATCAAAATTTCATAGCAACGCATTCGCACATCAGCGGCGATGTCGTCTTCTTTAGTCGCCCCTACTAATGGGTGTAAAAATAGACCATCTACAGTTTCTAAGGCACACTTTTGAATATATTCATGGGCGCGGTGGATAGGGTTGCGAGTTTGGAAACCAACGATAGTTTTCCAACCTTTCTCTTTAAACATTTCCCGTGAAGCGGCAGGATCAATTTGATAGCTGGGAAACTGAGGATGGGAATCACGTTGTAATAACCAGATATCACCTGCAAGATTTACAGAACCTTGATTGTAGACTACTTGCACGCCGGGATGTTTGGCATCATCAGTGCGATAAACATTGATGGCTTCGTGTTTTTTGTCATAGGTATATTTTTCGGTAAGTTCTAAAACCCCAATAAACTCACCATTAGGATTATCCAAACGGACTAAATCACCTTCTGTCAAAGGGGCTGCAACTTCTTCTGTTACAGATAGTGTAATTGGTATTGACCAGACAAGACCGTTAGCCAGCCGCATTTCTGCTACTACTCGGTTGTAGTCTTCTTGGTTCATAAAACCAGTCAGCGGACTAAAACCACCGATTGCAATCATTTCTAAATCAGAAACTGCTCGCTCATCCAGTGTAACTCGTGGCAAGAAGTCGGCTTTGGAGAGAAATGTTTCTTTTTGTGCGGGTGTAGCAACCCGGTTAACCAACTCTCCACCGTGGGGGGCAATGGCATCTTGATGGTAACTCAACGTGATTCTTTCCCTATAATTGTTGCGAACTATGTATTAATTTATCAAATTGTTGGTACACATAGTACAAATTCTTAAAACTTTTTGTAAATTGCCGGTCGGAAAGGGTGAGATTGGGAAAAGAAGGCAGGGGGCAGGGGGTTGCTTTAATCAATGCTGTATAGTACAATAGTATTATACTAATATAATAATTTATCAATGCTGGAAATTTAATATACTTTTTATCAATAATATATAGTTGCCGAAATTATAAAGATGGAAGGAATTAAGTATGCTCAATTGTAATGATATTGCCAAGTATTTTCTGGCTCAGACGGACGAAGATGCGGGAGATTTAATGTCTAATCTTAAGCTGCAAAAGTTACTTTATTATGCTCAAGGTTTTCATTTAGCATTGTATGATCAACCTTTGTTTTCAGAATCTATAGAAGCTTGGACACATGGGCCTGTAGTGCCTGAAGCTTATCATATATATAAAGATTATGGTTCTAATGCTATTCCTATTCCTGAAGATATTGATTTTTCAAAATATGATCAGCAAACTCGTGAACTACTAGATGAAGTGTATTCTGTTTATGGTCAGTTTTCTGCATGGAAATTATTAAGCTTAATTCACGAAGAAGAACCTTGGAAAAATGCACGTCAAGATAATATAATTATCAGTCATCAAGCTCTCAAAAAACACTTTAAGACGCAGCTTGTGAATGCAAATGAGTAGTAAAAAAAGATTTAAACCACCGCAAAAAGAAAGAGGAAATAAACTATCTGCTCCACCTGATAAACACGAAATACCCCCGGAACAACAACCCCCTATATTTTCTTTACATTATCTAGAAGGGGAATATTGCATCACAAAATGTGAAAAAGATGATCAAGCTGCATTTGCTTTAAAAATTTATCGACTTAGTAAATTAACTTGGAGCCAAATACAGTCACAAGATAGACATAAACTTGGTTATGAGAAAATTTCGAGAGATGCTATTAAAGCACCAATTCCCGGTTTTATTACAGAAGATGTAAACTTTATTGCTTTTCGCTTTTCTGGTATGAAAGCAATGGTAGGCTATAGAGATGGAGCTATATTTTATGTTATTTGGTTAGATAGAAATTTTACTCTTTACGATCATGGTTAATTACTGTTTGCATATAGTAAATTTTTAATCTAATAATTACACTATAAAAACTTGCTTTGCTGTCAATTTCAAATCGAGAAAAATTGCAGAAACAATTTGATCATTATTTTGAAATAATTGCTTTTGATATTCATCCTCTACTAACGTACAAATTGTAATAGTTGGCTGCTTGGGTTTGCCAATATATTCTCTACCACCAATGCCTAAATAATCTACAATCCAATATTCAGATATACCTAATAGGGCGTAATCTTCAACTTTACGGGCGTAGTCGTTTTGCCAATTTGTACTCACGACTTCTGCAATTAGTTTAATTGATTTTCCTGATGTAATTACAGGTTCTTGTTGCCATAATGGTTCATTAATTAGTTGTGTTTGGTCTAACACAATCACGTCGGGACGAAAGGCTGTGTCTGTTCCCAATAGTTTGATTAAGCAACGATGGGGAATAAAATATGGTAAGTCGTGATGATCAATTTCTACATTCAGTTTTCGCCCAATTAAAGATGATACTTGTTCATGGGGTCCTGTTGGTTCCATTGCGATTAATTCCCCATCAATGAGTTCATAATTATCATGATCACCGTACTGAGTAATAAATTCATTAACTGTGATCAATTTGAGGGCTGATTTTACCATTATGATTTTTCCTCACTATTAGCTCAATCTTGGGAATTACATCAGTTTTCATGTATTTTTACCACACTCTTATTTTCTCTTCCTTTGCGCCTTTGCGCCTTTGCGTGAGATTTAAAAATGTAGTTTATTTACCTGAAAATCGCTGTAACTAAAACTGTTCGATAATTCCCCCACCTAATACCTTATCCCCGTCATACCAAACCGCTGCTTGTCCAGGGGTAATGCTGAATTGCGGTTCATCAAATACTAAACGCACACGATCGCATTCTAAAGGAATTACTGTCACGGGTACAGGTGCGGAACGATAACGAATTTGCACTTCTGCACGAATGGGGGTTGCAGGTTCAGCAATAGAAACCCAATTTACTCGGTTTACTGTACATTCTGCCTCAGTTCCTTTAGTGCGATCTCCTACAACTACTCTGTTATTTACAGCATCCAATTCAATCACATACAACGCTTCCGGTGCAGCAATCCCCAAACCCTTACGCTGTCCGATTGTGTAATGATGCACTCCATCATGTTGACCTAAGATTTTACCAGTAGTATCAACAATATCGCCTGGTTTAGGAGCTAGATATTTATCCAAAAATGCCCGCATGGAACCATTACTTTCCACCAAGCATAAATCTTGACTTTCTGGTTTATCGGCAGTTTTTAAGTTGTATTCGGCCGCCATGCGTCGGGTGTCGGTTTTGTTCAGTTCACCCAAAGGAAAGATAGAGCAACTTAGTAAATCTTGAGACAAATCGTAGAGAAAGTAAGATTGGTCTTTGTTGCGGTCAACTGCACGTAACAATTGGTAACGGTTAGTAGTTTCATCGTAGCGTATTTTGGCATAATGACCGGTAGCAATGCTGTTGCATTCCCATTGTTCACGGGCATATTTTACCATCGGCCCAAATTTCACAGTTTTGTTACATTGGGAACAAGGCAACGGCGTAATTCCCACACTGTAACCAGTGACTAGGAAATCAACTATCTCTGTTTGAAAGACATCCCGAATATCGACAACTTCATGAGGAACGCCCAATTGTTCACAAATCTGAGCCGCGTCGATCATTCCTTCAGAGCAACATTGCCCTTTACCTTTCATGAGCCAAAGAGTCAAACCGATTACATCATAGCCCTGATTGTGTAGAATAGCGGCAGCTACAGAACTGTCAACGCCACCTGAAAGACCAACGACGACTTTTTTCATAAACCACACTTTTAAAGTGCTAACTTTTGATTGCTAGTAGAGGTTTTTCATCCTAGCACAGCACGGGAATTACCAGACTTTCCAATTGTAGCATAAACTTCTGTAAACCCTTGGTAGAAAAGCACTTCGGTTTTTATGCTTGATGCAAGTATTGAAAATCCCGAATTGGCTGATTAAAATGATGTCTGCTAGGAAATGTGTAAGACCATTTAGTTGAAAAAATATATGTTTAGTAAAATGTCCAGCCAATTTACTCCCCTATCCATACTTGCTCTAGCTTTTGGTGGATGGTTGCTAGTAATTCCCCAATATAGCCCAGCACAAGCCCAAATATCCAAAAATGGTTTTTTAATAGGGCAATCAGCATTACCCCAGTTGAAACCAATGCCAGCATTAGAGTTTAATCAATATAACCAGAATTCTGATTCCTACTCAACCACACAAATTAGTCAATATAACCAAAACTTTGAACGCTATTTTGTCTATGTTGACAGCAGTAATATGCAAATACTTCAACGAGTCCGTCAGGTTGAGAGTAATGCTTATATTCGGGAGTACAATGGACGTAACGTTATCCAGTCAGGTATTTTTAGCCGACAATCTAATGCCCAACAACGAGTGAGAGAACTGGAGTTAAAAGGTGTTAATGGCGCTCGTGTTGTCAGTTTCTCCAACGCAGAAACAGTATCTTCCTCTTCTGGTAGAATGATATTGCCAAGTATTTTCTGGCTCAGACGGACGAAGATGCGGGAGATTTAATGTCTAATCTTAAGCTGCAAAAGTTACTTTATTATGCTCAAGGTTTTCATTTAGCATTGTATGATCAACCTTTGTTTTCAGAATCTATAGAAGCTTGGACACATGGGCCTGTAGTGCCTGAAGCTTATCATATATATAAAGATTATGGTTCTAATGCTATTCCTATTCCTGAAGATATTGATTTTTCAAAATATGATCAGCAAACTCGTGAACTACTAGATGAAGTGTATTCTGTTTATGGTCAGTTTTCTGCATGGAAATCCTATTCCCTATTCCCTATTCCCTATTCCCTATTCCCTATTCCCTATTCCCTATTCCCTATTCCCTATTCCCTATTCCCTATTCCCTATTCCCTATTCCCTATTCCCTATTCCCTATTCCCTATTCCCTATTCCCTATTCCCTATTCCCTATTCCCTATTCCCTATTCCCTATTCCCTATTCCCTATTCCCTATTCCCTATTCCCTATTCCCTATTCCCTATTCCCTATTCCCTATTCCCTATTCCCTATTCCCTATTCCCTATTCCCTATTCCCTATTCCCTATTCCCTATTCCCTATTCCCTATTCCCTATTCCCTATTCCCTATTCCCTATTCCCTATTCCCTATTCCCTATTCCCTATTCCCTATTCCCTATTCCCTATTCCCTATTCCCTATTCCCTATTCCCTATTCCCTATTCCCTATTCCCTATTCCCTATTCCCTATTCCCTATTCCCTATTCCCTATTCCCTATTCCCTATTCCCTATTCCCTATTCCCTATTCCCTATTCCCTATTCCCTATTCCCTATTCCCTATTCCTAATGACTAAAGAGCAAATTGTAGTTACTGCTGCACAAATGCGGGATATTGAGGGGCGAATATTTGCCGCTGGGATGCCTGTTGCAGCTTTGATGGAAAAGGTAGCGGGATTGATTAGCGATCGCTTACAGGCTATTATTCCCCAAGGACAGCGTGTAGGAATTCTAGTCGGTCCCGGTCATAATGGTGGTGATGCTTTAGTTGTAGCTCGTGAATTGCACTTTCGCGGCTATCAAGTTTGGATTTATCAACCTTTTTCTAAACTAAAAGAATTAACTTCCCAACATTTCCAATATGCTCAAAGTTTAGAAATTCCTTGTTTTCAAGAAATTGATAAATTACCAAGTTGCGATTTTCTGGTTGATGGATTATTTGGTTTTGGTTTAGAAAGAGAAATTACCGATACTGTTGCTACTGCAATTAATCATTTTAATGAATGGAATCAGCAAATTATTAGTATTGATTTACCTTCTGGTTTACACACAGATACAGGTGAGGTTTTAGGAACGGCTATTCGCGCGACTCATACATTTTGCTTAGGTTTGTGGAAACAGGGTTTATTGCAAGAACAAGCATTAGAATATATTGGCAAAGCCGAATTAATTGATTTTGATATTCCCTTAGCAGATATTCATGCTGTTTTAGGAAATCCACCGAAAATTAAACGCATAACTACCAAAACTGCACTTGCTACTTTACCTTTACCTCGTTCCCCAGTTACACATAAATATAAATCAGGACATTTACTATTAATTTGTGGTTCAAGACGTTATGCAGGTGGAGCAATTTTAACAGGTTTAGGTGCGCGGGCTTCAGGGGTAGGAATGTTATCAATTGCTGTACCTGAATCTATTAAACCTTTGTTGGTGTCGCATTTACCAGAAGCTTTAATTATCGATTGTCCAGAAACAGAAACGGGAGCAATTTCTCATTTACAATTACCAGGAAAAACCCATTTAAGTTCATTTACTGTAATTGCTTGCGGTCCCGGTTTAACTCAAGATGCTATGCCAATAATACAACAGGTAATTGAAAGTGAAGTTCCTTTAATTCTTGATGCTGATGCTTTAAATATCTTGGCACAATTAGGAACTATTTCTACTTTACAAAAACGGCAAAATACAACAATTCTCACACCCCACACAGGTGAATTTCATCGTTTATTTCCTGATATTGATTTTAAAGATAGGGTGAAAGCAGTACAAACAGCAGCATCACAAACTGGGGCTGTAGTGTTGTTAAAAGGGGCAAGAACCGCCATATCTAGCCCTGAAGGTGTCGTTTGGATCAATTCTGAAAGTACACCAGCTTTAGCCCGTGGTGGTAGCGGTGATGTGTTAACTGGTTTAATGGGGGGAATTTTGGCGCAAGTTGCAAATAAACAAGTTAGTATTGAAGATGTTGTAGCAACTGCGGCTTGGTGGCATTCTCAAGCGGGTATTTTAGCAGCAGAAGATAGGACAGAATTAGGTGTTGATGCTTTTACTTTGACGCAATATTTGATGGAAGTTTTGAAATGGTCGGTTTTGAAAATGAGCGGTAATGTGATTTCCTAAGGAGGAGTAGGCTTTGTTGATATCATGTAAGTTAGAATGAGTTAGGGTTAATCTAACATTCATTGAATGGGAAAAACTAGGAGGGACATAAATGATAAATCAATCTTTTGTCAATACTCAAAGTCTCTATGAACAAGATTTTTATTTATGGACAAAAGCGATTGTTCAGCATTTAAAAGAAAATAGATTTAATGAAATAGATATACCTAATTTAATTGAAGAAATTGAAAGCATGGGTAGAAGTGAAAAGCGGGAGTTAAAAAGCCGTTTAATTGTGCTATTGATGCACTTACTAAAATGGCAATATCAACCAGAAAAACGCAGTGAAAGTTGGCGCAGTACGATTACTGAACAAAGGATTTGTATTGAAGCATTATTAGAAGATAGTCCTAGTTTGCAACCTTTACTTACAGAAGTATTTGCAGATTGTTATGATAAAGCTCGTCTGAAATTATCTGAAGAAACAGGGATTAAGTTGAATTTCTTTCCAAAAGAATCTCCTTTTACTTTAGATGAGACTTTGAATGATTATTTTTTAAAGAATTAAGCTATTTTAACAGGTAAATATCAATGAATTTTTACACAGTTCTACTCAGATAAAGTTCTATTTACTGGGTGGGGTTATATTTAGAAAATGGTATTGTTGGACAGGGAGATACTCCAGACTTAATTCCAATAGGTCAATCTTTTGAAGTTGCATGATAAACAACTTAACATGGAATTTTTAAAGATATAATATTGGTAAGCAACCAGAGGAGGTTAAAAAATATATGACAGCACCTCAACTAGCACTAACCACAAACTCTAATCTTTACGAACAAGATTTTTACTTGTGGATAGAAACAACAGCCAAGCAATTAAAAGCAGGTAAATTTGCAGAAATTGATTTAGAAAATCTGATTGAAGAAATCGAAAGCATGGGAAGAAGCGAAAAAAGGGCATTAGAAAGTAATTTAGTAGTGCTTTTAATGCACCTGTTAAAATATAAATATCAGCCAGAAAAACGCTCTAAAAGTTGGCTTTCGACTATCTTTGAACATCGTCGTAGATTAAATAAACATTTCCAAGATAGTCCTAGTCTAAAAAAATATTTTTTAGAAACATTTGCAGAGTGTTATCAAGACGCACGTCAGCAAGCATCTATAGAAACTGGTTTAGAGTTAGATATTTTTCCCTTAGAATCTCCTTTTAATACCGATGAATGTTTAAATCAAGACCTTTTACCTGATTAATTAAATTCCTAATTCTTATCCTCGTCATTTTCCTGTTAAGAACTCATCACACCTACACCATCTCTAACCAGATGACCATCTTCCATATAAACAATGCGGTCGGCTATATCTAAAATCCGATTATCATGGGTAACAAGTAGAATTGTACAACCATGCTCTTTCGCTAATTTCTGCATTAATTCTACCACATCCCGTCCCGATTGCTTATCCAGTGCGGCTGTGGGTTCATCTGCTAGGACAATTTTCGGTTGACTTACTAATGCACGAGCAATAGCCACTCTTTGTTTTTGTCCTCCTGATAAACTATCTGGATAGTAATTAATTCGATTTCCTAATCCTACTTCTTCTAACATTGCTTTTGAGCGATTGAGCATTTCTTGAGTTGAGATTTTCGGATGTATTTCTAAACCCATTCTCACGTTTTGAATTGCAGTTAAGCTACTGTGTAAATTATGAGCTTGGAAGATATAACCGTTATTTCGTCGCGCTTGGGTGAGTTGTTTAGCATTAGCGTTACACAGTTCATTTCCTAATATTCGCAAACTTCCAGATTGAGCAGAACGTAAACCACCAACTAAAGTTAATAATGTGGTTTTTCCTGAGCCTGATGGTCCTGTCATGATGACAATTTCACTAGCATTGATGGTGAGGTTGATATTAAATAAAACTTGTTTTTTGAGTTGTCCAGTTCCGAAGTAATGATCAAGATTTTGGACATCAATTACTGGTTGTAAAAAGTTAATCTGTTGCATAGTTGAGGATGTTTAAGAGGTTTTTCACGCAGAGACGCAGAGGCACAGAGAGTAATTTTTGAGATGTTGATTCTGCTGATTCTTTAATACTAAAAATTCTGACTCCTGACTCCTGACTCCTTACTTCTTTCTTTAAAACATATCCGCAGGATCGGCTGATTGTAGTTTGCTAGTTGCTATTGTTCCGGATATTGCACACATGATGATTGTTAGTATTAGGACTATTAAGGCTCTGGTTAAGGTCATATATATAGGTAAATTAGTGGCGTTTCTGGCTAGTTGATAAATTCCTAAAGGTACTATAAATCCGGGAATGAAACCTAATGCTGCTAAAATTATTGCTTCTTCAAAAATTACGCCTAATAAATATGAGTTTTGATATCCCATTGCTTTAAATGTGGCGTATTCTTTAAGATGGGAATTTACGTCTGTGGAAAGAACTTGATAAACAATAATTACACCTACAATAAATCCCATTGCTACGCCTATAGTGAAAATAAACCCGATGGGGCTTTCTTTTTTCCAAAAATCTTCTTCAAATTTGATAAATTCTGCACGAGTGAAAACTTTTACGTCTTCATTGTTTTTCAGGTGTAATTTTAATGCTGCTGCTACCTGTTCTGGTTCATATCCGGGTTGAATGGCAATTAAACCAAGATTAATACTTCCTACTTGTCTTCTAGGAAAGACGCGTAAAAAGTTTTCGTCACTAGAAATTATCGTCCCATCTGCACCAAAGGATGCTCCTAATTTAAATAATCCACTAATATTAATTGTCCGTTTTTCTATTTCTGTGCTGACAGTTTTACCTGCGTCTATTTGACTAAAAACTTGATCGTAATCTCCTCTGGCACCACGATCAAAAAGAAAGTTATCGGGTAATTTAATTTTATCTAATTGTGCGTTGACTTCTGGTATATTTAATGCAGGTTGCTCAGGATTAAAGGCTATTGCTTGTACTGTGGTTTTGCGGCGTGTTTGGGGATTTTTCCAGGTGACTAATCCGATATACATGGCTTCAGCCGATTTTACACCTTGGACATCAGTAGCTTGAAACAGCCTCCTCCGTGAAAAGGTGGACATATTTTGCATATTCCGGCTTTGGGGACTTATGAGAACGATGTCTGCAAGAACAGCGCGGTTTAAGGTGGTATTGCTGTCATACAAGGCGTTCTGAAAGCCAAGCTGCATAAAAATTAGCACATCTGCAAAAGCAATCCCTGATATAGCAACTAACAAGCGGCTTCTACTATGGCTGAGTTGCAACCATCCTAGAGGTGTGCGTCGTTGGAGTTTTTGAATAAATCCTATCATAGTGAAATTACTGCCTTAACTTGCAAATTTGTAAATTTTGCTGCTTTCTTGCTTGAGGCTTCATCTAGCTGTACATAAACTTCAACAACTCTAGAATCAATATTTTCACTAGGGTCAGAATTAATCACATTTTGCCGCTGTACTTTCCAACCAACCCTATCTACAGTTCCTTGTAATTCTCCTGCTAGGGAATTGCTAGATATTTTTACCTGTTGTTGGGGTCGGATTTTACTAATATCACTTTGGTAAACTTCAACTACTGCATACATCTGATTAATTTCCCCAATTTCTACAATTCCGTCATTAGATACTACTTCCCCTGCACGGGTGTAAATGTCGAAAATTACACCATCTTGGGGTGATTTCACATAAACTTGATCTAAATTAGCTTTTGCTTGTTGGGCTGCGGCTTGGCTGCGGTTAATTTCTGCTTTGGCTGCGGCTATGTCTACCGGACGGATTTCGGCTATTTGGTTTAAGGTGGCTTTAGCAGCAGTGACTTGTTTACTACCAGTGGCATTAATTCGAGTGAGGGCAGTTTTGGCTTCACTAATTTGCTTGCGTCCAGTGCTATCAATGCGGTTGAGGTTTACTCTAGCTTCACTTAACTGTTGGGTGATGGTATCAAAACTGAGACGTTTTGTATCAAATAAAGACTGAGAAATTGCCCCATCTTGGTAAAGTTGCTGATAGCGTTGCAGTTCTATTTGAGCATTTTTGAGTTCGGCTTGTAGTCTATTAATTGTTGCTTGTTGTGCGCTTGTCTCACCTTGCCATTGCGCTTCTAATCTCGCAACTGCTTGTTTCTGTCCGGTTTCATCTCCGAGCTTTTGGGCTTCTATTCTGGCAATATCGGCTTTTTGTGCTTCTATTTCGCCTACTTTCGCCCCCGCTTGCACTTTTTCTAAGTTTACCTGGGCAACTTTCACGGCTGCTTGGGCTTCTTGGTAAGCGGCTTGGAGACGAGGACGATTATCTAAAATGCCTATTACTTGCCCAGCTTTAACTTTATCCCCTTCTTTAACCAAAAGTGTCTCTACTCGGCTACCTTGACTAGATGTAGGTGCGGAAAGTTTAATTACTTTTCCTTTGGGTTCAATTCTCCCTAATGCTGTCACCGTCTTGATTTGCGGTGTAGTTATTTGGGAAGCGGGTATTTCAGTGGTTTTGGATTGAAGCTGTAACAATCTATACCCTTTAATTCCTAGAATTGCGATAATTATGGCTGTTGTCAGCAATATCAGTTGACGGGAAGTAGGTTTCAAAAATGCGGAATCTTTAGCTGTTACATCACGCACCATAAGTTTTCCCCTATGATTTAAGATGGGAAGTAAACTAATTAGTTTAGTTGTCTGTAACTAAACTAAACCGTCTATTACAGTCTTGTCAATAGTCACTGCAAAAATAATTAATCTGGGTAGCTGATATGCGAAAAAAGAACAAAGAAGTCGAAGAAATTTCTGTAGAGCGATCGCGAGGAGCGCAGTGCCAAAGGCAATCGCTGTTAGTAGAGAAAGTTGATGCTATCTTGGCTGGTGCAATGCAGGAGTTTTTGACACACGGCTACGCTGCAACCACTATGGATAGAGTGACAGCCGCCGCCGGTGTATCGAAAACAACGGTATACAGCTACTTTCAAGATAAGGAAGGGTTATTTACTGCACTGATTGAACGATTAGCACAGAAAAAATATTTGGCAGTTTTTAACCCTGAAGATTCCCAATTTCTGGAAGGTGAACCAGAGATTGTTCTGCGTCGCTTGGCAAATAATATCTTAAATAATATTAATTCTTCACAGGAATTACTGAATCTGGTGAGGCTAATTATTGCCGAATCTGGACGTTTCCCTCTACTAGCGCAGGTTTTTGTCCGCAATGTAGATAAACCGGGGTTGGACTTGCTGACTCAATATTTTACAGCCCATCCAGAACTACAATTACCTGATCCAGAGGTAGCTGCACGGATTTTTAAGGGTACATTAATCCATTTCACAATTATTCAGAATATGCTCCATAGTCAAGAGATTTTACCAATGGAGAGCGATCGCTTGATTGATAATCTAGTTAATTTAATCACCAGTAATAAAATAGATATACATGGTGACAAGTATTCAGGAACAAGGCATAAATCACCCAGACGTAAGCGCACAACTGGGGGGAGATTTGAGGCTGATTATGGTGATGAGTCTAAAAAGTTGCGGTCTATTAGGCTTACAGATACCGCTTGGGCTAAGTTGGATGAATTAGCAGCAGCAAATAATTTGACCCGCAGTGAGATGATTGAAATCTTTGCTCGTCAAGGCTTTGGGGATGGAAAGGAGTTGGGAGGGTAATTTTTGTATATACATGGATGTTGCTGGTATACCGAAAGAGGATATTGTTTTATCTTTTCATGATCCTGAAACTCTTTAGTTGACTGAGTGTGCTGTTTGTTTAAGGAATAAAGCCTACCTATGCGGCTTTCTCAAAATTTTTACATATCTAAGGAAATTTACTATATTCTTTTTAAGAGAGTCTAAATTATACGAAAAACATGAAAGCTTCCGAAACAACACTCCGAAATTTGCTAGAAGGTGGTAAACAGTTTCAAATTCCTCTTTTTCAAAGACCATATTCTTGGGAAGAAAAAAACTGGCAAACTCTTTGGGACGATTTAATGAACCTTTACAATGAGGAGGTAAAAGGCTCTTATTTTCTTGGTCCTATAGTCACACAAGCAGAATTAGGCACCGCTGATGGTATTACTCCTTATGTTGTAATAGATGGGCAACAGCGACTTACTACTTTCAGTATTCTCTTGGCAGCATTACGTAATCATCTCAAGAAGTCTGATAAACAAATGTCAGAACAAATATATGACCGTTACTTATTTGACAAATATCAGAAAAATGACGATTGTTTTAAAGTATTGCCAACTCAAGATGATCGTGAAGCCTATAAAAATATACTTGATCCTAAAACAGTAAAAACCAAAAAGAAAGAATTGCAGTCAGGAAAAATAACCGAGGCTTATGCTTTTTTTGATAAGCGGCTAAAAGAGTCTGTTCCTGATCAGGATATTCCAATTGATTTAGCACGTTTAAAAACAATAGTATTAGAACGGTTAATTTTGGTAAATATTACTTCTGATGCTAATGATAATGCCTATCTCATTTTTGAAAGTTTAAATAATAAAGGAGAGGAACTAACTCAAGTAGACTTAGTTCGTAATTATATATTCATGAGATTAACTCCTGAAGACAGACAAGAAGTATATGAGAATGAATGGCTGCCTTTTATAGAAAGCTTTAAGCTGAGTTTAGAAAATAAAGGATATGCTTCAGAACTTACTAAAGCATTTTGGTATTATCTGCGTAAAGATGGTGATGATGTTAATGAAAAGGAAGTTTATAAAGTCATCAAAAAGCGTTTTGATACTTCAGAAAATGGCGTAAAATCTGAGTTACAAAAACTTATACAATTTGCCAAATATTACCAATGTTTTAATTTTCCTGATGAAGAACCAGAACCTAAGTTAAGAAATTGCTTTGTTAGATTAAAGCGGCTTGATTTTATGACTTGTCATATCTTCTTGCTAAATATTTATTATGAATATGAATCAAACCGCTTATCATTGGCTCAGTTTGAGAAAATTTTGCTTTATCTAGAGTCTTATTTTGTACGTCGTTTATTCGCAGGAATTCCCACTAATAGTTTAGGGAAAATTTTCAATAATTTGTATGTTGAAGTTAAAAAAGCAAATTCTACTGATTTGGTAGATGGCTTATATCAAGTGTTAAGAAATTATGACAAGACTAAAATATGGCCAGACGACGAGGCATTTAGTACTGGAATTCTTAAAACTGGGATATATTCTCCTAGTCAGAATGATAGAGCTAAACTTATTTTGGAACTTTTAGAGTCATCTTTTAATAAAGAAAAGGTTAAAACTGATATTTTAACTGTAGAACATATAATGCCTCAAAAATTAACATCAGAATGGCAAAAGATGTTAGGAGAAAATTCTGCTTCCGTTCATAAATATCTGTTACATACTTTAGGCAACCTTACGTTAACAGGCAATAACTCTGAAATGGGTAACAAACCCTTTTCCTTTAAATTGGAATATTTCAAGAAGAGTAATTTTTCCTTGAATAGAGAGTTAGCAAAAATAGATGATTGGGATGAAAAAGCAATCAAAAACCGTGCAGAATACTTGGCTGATATAGCTATTAAAGTTTGGACTAGATAATGAGAGTGAGTATTGCCACATCACACACTGGCTGAACCCAACCCCCTTTTCTACAAAGGAAAGGGGAGAGGCCAAGATTGCTCTACCAATTGCTATAATTATACAAATAGCCTAAATACCTGCTTTATCAGCATTATAAGGAATAAATAAATATGTCTCAACCAAATTTAATTAATAAACCTGAAGTCAGTAACACTGCTGAAGAAAACTATCTAACAGACATTCTACGCGAAATTCAAGCCACACCTAAAGAATACTGGCCGAACTTACTACAAATAATGCGAGTATTTAGAGAAAGCGTAACTTTTAAAACCGAATTATTAAACCATAATCAACAAGAAAGAGATGCACAACAGCAACAACTTTTAAATGAACAACATCAAGCACTCAAACAATTAACAAAAGAATGGATAGAAGAAGGAGAACTACAAGAACAAACAGAAACTTGGGAATATTTGCGTCAAGAAATTGATGAAAATCCCTTTTAAACTTGCTCTGAATTTTTATGAATAAATTTATGATGTCTAGAAGTTAAAGCTTTAACTGTGACTGTCACTTCTATTTCTGTATCTATAATTCATACAGGAACCTCTAAATCTAAAATGCCGTCTAAGCCTACACGAGAATGTAATTTTATGTGTTGCATCTGTGGTAAGCTGAGAAATATTCTTGGTAGTCAAAAACCTTTAGTGGGTGAGGAGGGAATCGAACCCGCAACCAATTGATTAAGAGTCAACTGCTCTACCGTTGAGCTACTCACCCACACTAGGACTCATAATATCAGACTTTTGACGTTGGCGCTAGTGTTGCAGTTAAAAAACTGGCTACAGCGGGAATATAATTGTGAAAGTGATTTGACTGTTAGCACTTTAAAGCAGTTAATAACCTGACTAATGTAGATTTTCCCTCAGATTTCCCTCAACTGATTGGTGGAATGAGGGAAAAATGAGGCTAATTGGTACATTTTAATTTCGACTGTCCAAGTTTTTAAGGGGCAAAAATAGCGATTTCCATAATGCTCGTCCAGTAAGACTTTCAGCCTTAACCGTACTTATTTAACGTTTTTATACGGTGATGCCTATTTTTAGGTGCAATATCTGAGTTAAGAATATTATCATGGAATTAAGCGATACCCTGCGCCACGAACGGTTTCGATGAGGTTGCTACCCAATTTTTTTCGCAAATATCCAACATAGACATCGACAATATTAGACCCAGGCTCGTAATCATATCCCCAGACTCTATCAAGCAGTTGCTGACGGCTCAGAACCTGTCCCGGATGACGAAAAAAAGTTTCCGCCAAGATAAACTCACGGAAAGGTAATTCAATCAACTGATTATTTACCTTTACTTTTCTGGTTCTTAGATCCAACACAATATTATGAGCATTCAGAGTAAATTTTTCTGATGTAGAGATGTGATTGACAGATCTTAAACGAACACGAATACGGGCAAGTAACTCTTCAAATCTAAAGGGTTTTGTCATGTAATCATCAGCACCAGCTTCTAACCCAGATACCTTATCTTGGAGGTCATCACGGGCAGTCAAAATCAGGATGGGTAGAGTTGCACCTTGCCCACGCAGGTCTTTTAAGACCTCAAAGCCATCTTTACCAGGTAGTCCTAAATCGAGGATCAGAAGTTCAAACATACCACTTAGCCCTAATGACAGTGCCTTTTGGGCATCTGTAGCAACAGTGGTAATAAAACCGTGACTCTTGAGACCTTTTTCGATAAAGGACGCAATCCGGGGTTCATCTTCTGCAATCAGAATTTGTGACATCGATTTTCCGCGCTTGATGTGGATTAAGAGGTATGACAATCATAAAGGTCGATCCTGTTCCTGGTTGACTTTGGAGTTGAATCAAGCCACGATGCGCTTCCACGATTCCTCGGACAATTGATAATCCCAGACCAGAACCATCTGAACGACGATAACTATTCTTGACACGAGCAAACCGCTCAAAAATTCGTTCTTGCTCACAGAGGTCAATTCCTGCTCCCGTATCCTGAACCCATATCTTAAATTCGCCATTATTGAGAGAAGCACCTAGGGTAATGCGATCGCATTCCTGGGTATGTTGGACAGCGTTCTGGGCTAAATTCATGACTGCTTGGGTGAGACGCTGGCGATCGCCTACTAATATTCCTTTCACCTTTCCCTGAAATTGCCAATTCCGATGAGCTAGAGCCTGTATCTTAGCAGATAGTGTGTTTAAAAAGGATTGAGCATCAATGGTTTCTAGTAGTAAAAAATCTGGACGCTCAGACTTTGCCAATAAACTCAGATCATCTACCAATCGACTCATGCGATCAATTTCGTCAATTACTAAATTAATGGTTTCCTGTTCAATACTAGAAGCCTGATCTAGATCAATTAGTTCTAAATGCCCTCTAATGATCGTGATCGGTGTTCTCAATTCATGACTGACATCATTTATAAAGTGTTTTTGACTGACAAAAGCAGCTTCTAAACGATTCATCATGGCGTTGAAAGAGTTTGTTAATTCAGCCAATTCTCCACTTGTTTGGACTTCGATTCGCTCGTTGAGATTTGTCTCAGTGATTTTAATTGCTGTAGAGATGATGGAACTGAGGGGAGAAAGAACTTTTCCTGCCATAAACCAGGTGACAACAACAGATAATATAAAGACACCTATCATCACCCAAAAAACTATTTTTAGGGTATCAAAAGCTTCTTCTTGCTCTCCACGTACAGCATGGACAACAATCAAGCGTCCAATAATCTGTTTTTCAAAGCGAATTGGTGTAACGATATAGAGAATATTACCAGTCTTCGTATTAGGTTGCAGTTTAATACCCTCCTGGACTGTTTTTATTTTTATCAAAGACTGCATCAATGATGATTCAGGCTGGAATCCATTAGGCAGTGCTTCTGGACTGGAACGATAAAAATCTTCATTCAAGACACCGATGAGATAAGTGTCATCTTCTGGGACGCGTCGTGAGAGATAAATGTTAAATAAGTTAGCGAGTTGCCCAGCATCTTTTGGATATTGTATTTCTTGATTTCTAAGAGCTAATTTATATTTTATCTTACTGTCATTACGAAGAAGTCCTTGAAATATTTCTGCTTCTTCTCTAATATCTTCAGTAACCCGATTAGCAATTGCAGAAAATACAAATTTGAATATTAATGGTACTGTAATAACTAAAAATAGAGATAATAAAATAAAATAAAAAATAAAAATTCTTGACCGAATAGAGGTAAATATAATTTTTCGATAATTCCACATAAAGCTAACTAAAGTAATGAATTAAATCCAGCTATTTATGCATATATAGCGTAAATGATTCATGAACAAAAAGATCCCCGACTTCTTTAAGAAGTCGGGGATCTAAGCCTCTCCTTCTTCGCCAATTCATTTTACCAAGGAGCAATATACAACGAGCATAGCGATCGCTCCTTGGTACAGAGTTAGTAAATGAAAGTGGAGTTTATCAAAGTATTCTTCTCAAGAATTACCGTGATTTTTATAACTTTGCACACTGATCTTCTTTACTACCTTGAACGATATTACCGCCACCAATTGGCTGAGGAGCATTTTCTTTACACTGCAAATTGCCGTTAATGCGATTTTGCCGAATCGTCACCCCTCCAGTATTTTGAACGGCTTGTAAACTTCCGCCAATTTGGTTTTGGTTAGCAACCATTTGTCCTGAGTTTGACTCGAACTGCACATCTCCAGTAATGCGTGTACTCACCACACGAGCAGTTCTACCCTGCTTCACTTGGATGCTTCCACCTACGGTAGCACTGGAATTTACATCGACTAGACTTGCTCCCTCGGCTTGAATATTGCCATTTACTTTTGCACCTATGGCCTTGAGGGTTGCTCCCCGTTCGACAACAATATTTCCTTTAACAGTTGTTCTATTGAGTGTACAAGTTTTGCCTTGAGGTACTTTCACATTATCAACGGTGATTGCACCTAAGCTTCCTTGGCAGGCAATTTCTTCTGCGATCGCAATATGAGGGAACATTAGACTAGTGCTAAGTCCGATTAATGTCATCGCCACACCGGAAATTGGTTTTAGCATTATGGTTAAAGTTTTTGTGAAAGGTTACAGTTATTAATGTCACACCGTTACATGAACCTTGCTTAAATAATTCATGAGAAAAAGTTCATCAATATGTAATTCATTCTGTCTGGGTACTTATCAAAAAGACCGCTCCCAAGACCAATCAAAATCTTCAAACCGCTTCGGATTTTGGGCAGTATACTGGATGCAGTATTATGTATTTTTATATTTATGCAACTTAAATCCTATGAATTGATGACTTTAGACTTAAAGCAGTTTTTATGTACTTAGACATACTCTTGATGACTCTCTGCGCGACGGACACTTTCCTCTCTTCGAGATGCTTCGCGAACAAGTTGGGAAACCCGCCTACGGAAGTCTCTTCCTCTGCGCCTCTGCGTGAGGCCAAAAATATAGAAATTAGCTATATCGCTCAACTACCTAACCCCATTATCCCTCAAAAACCTGAATTAACCCCAGTTCAACCAGAACAGTCTCCACCTACTCCCCTGGAAACAAATCCACCCATACCGCAACCGGGGGAAATATCGCCGCAGATTCCGGGGACAATTCGTGTAGAAGGCGTTGAATTTGAGGGAAACACTGCATTTAGCGATCGCCAACTTGCAGAAGTCACCAAGCCCTTTACAGATAGGGAAATCACCTTTGGGGAACTGATAGCAATAGAGACAGCCATAACGCAAAAATATGTCGAAGCCGGATATATAAATTCTGGTGCGGTGATTTCTGCTAACCAAACCTTTCCTAGAGAAGGTGGTGTGGTAAAAATCCAGATTATTGAAGGGGAATTAACAGAAATTAATATTATCGGCAATCGTCGCCTTAATGCTAATTATGTGCGATCGCGCCTAGAAATCGCTACCAAAAAACCCCTCAACCGTAACCGATTACTAGAAGCCTTACAAATACTGCAACTAGACCCCCTCATTACTAATATATCTGCCGAACTCCAACCAGGAAGCCGTCCCCAACAAAGTCGTTTACAAGTGCGAGTTAAAGAAGCAGATACCTTCAGTGGTGAAATATTTACAGATAACAATCGTTCTCCCAGCGTAGGTAGTTTCCGACGGGGGATAAAGATTAATCAAGGTAATTTACTCGGTTTGGGTGATGGATTACAGCTATCTTATACCAACAGTGATGGCAGTAATACTTTTGATGCCAGTTATATATTACCCATCAATGCCCGTAATGGCACAATTGAATTTACAACAGGTGTAACTAATACTAACGTCATTGAACAACCATTTAATCGCTGGGATATTGAAGGAAAATCACGCACATACCAACTCACATATCGTCAACCGATTGTTCAGAAGCCAAATCAAGAACTAGCTTTAGGGTTGACTTTTTCCCGACAGGAAAGCGAAACATCCCTATTCAATGAACGATTTCCCCTGTCTCCAGGAGCGAATAACGAAGGAGAAACCAGCGTTTCCAGTTTGCGGTTTTTCCAAGAATATGTGCAACGTAGCCCTCGTCAAGTTTTGGCCGCGCGATCGCAATTTTCCCTAGGAACAGATATTTTCAATGCTACAGTCAATAATAATGCACCAGATAGTCGTTTTTTCGCATGGAGAGGACAAGGGCAATATGTGCGGTTATTAGCACCAGAAACTTTGTTAATTCTGCGTTCCGATATTCAGCTATCTACAGATTCATTATTATCCTTAGAACAGATAGGAATTGGTGGAGCTAAAAGCGTGCGCGGCTATCGTCAAGATTTAATATTAACAGATAGCGGTGTCATTACTTCCGCAGAATTACGCGTCCCTATTGTGCGTTTACCGGAAATAAAAAGCGTTTTGCAAATTGCTCCTTTTATTGATTTTGGAATTGGGTGGAACTATTCTGGAGAAAAACCCAATTCCCAATCAAATAGTTTATTAGGTACAGGTTTAGGGTTAATCTGGCAAATGAGCAATCGTTTAAATGCCCGTTTAGATTATGGTATTCCTTTAATTGATGTGAAAGCAAATAATCAAACTTTACAAGATCAAGGTTTTTATTTTACTATTAACTATTTTCTCTTTTAAATTATGAAAATACTTTTTTGCACGCAGAGGCGCAGAGACACAGAGAAAATCAAAGAATTTAGGTGGAAATCTTCCTTTGCGCCTTTGCTCCTTTGTATCTTTGCGCGAAACTTTAATTCGCTCCCAGCCTTAGCCCAAGTTATTCCAGATAATACTCTAGGTTCGGAAAATTCCCACATTATCAATAATTCACTATCTGATCATATTGAAGGTGGAGCTATTCGTGGTTCTAGTCTGTTTCATAGTTTTCAAGAATTCAATGTTAGTGAAGGCAGAGGAGTCTATTTTACAAATCCCAACAATATCACCAATATCTTTACCCGCGTTACAGGTAGCAATCCTAGCAATATTTTCGGAACATTAGGAGTTTTGGGAACTGCTAATTTATTTTTATTAAATCCCCAAGGAATTGTTTTTGGTAAAAATGCTCAATTAGATTTGCGGGGTTCGTTTTTTGCTTCTACGGCAGATAGTGTGGTATTTAATAATGGTTTTGAATTTAGTAGTAATAATCCCACAACACCTTTATTAACTGTCAATATTCCTGTTGGGTTGAGATTTCGAGAAAATCCTGGGGCAATTATCAATCAATCACAAGCTAGAGGAACATTAAATTTACCAAAATTATCCTTAGATATCCCAATATTAAATAATCTTGGTCTAGCCGTAGATACTGGTCAAAGTTTAGCCTTTATTGGTGGTAATATTCAACTTGATAATGGTAATTTAACTGCTAATAGCGGACAAATTATTCTGGGTAGTGTGGCTAGTCCAGGTTTAGTTGATTTCGCTCTTAATCCAAAAAATACAACTTTCAATTATGACAATATTCAGAATTTCGGCAATATTAAAATAACCAATAATTCACTTATTAATACTAGCGGTATTGGTGGTGGAACAATAGATTTAAAAAGTAATAATATCCTTTTAAATAGTTCTCGTCTTTTTGCTTTAACTTTAGGAAATTTAGATGGAAATGGCATAAATATTAATGCTCAAAAACTCCGCGCTCAGGGGGGATCGCAAATATCCACTACAACCTTTGGTGAGGGTGCAGGAGGGGCTGTAAACATCAACACTAAAGAGGCTATAGAACTGAGTGGTGTAGGCTTTCCTAGTCTGCAAAATTTGATAGCTACATATCTGATAACTGGATTAGTAAACCCGTTTGATTCGCCAATTGTTTTGAGTAATAATACTTTTAGTACAGGGGCTGCTGGAGACATCATAATTAATACTGGTAATTTATTTTTAGAAAATGGAGCAGTCATAGGAGGTGGAACTTATGGATCTGAAAATGGGGGAAAACTCAATATCAATGCCAAAGTTGTAGAATTAGTCAGTTCTGGAATTAACAGTGGTACTTTTCAGGGAAGTACCGGCAGAGGAGGAGATATTTCCATTAATTCAGAACGGTTAATAGTGCGTGATGGTTCTAGTTTAGCAAGCTTGAATCGCGGTGAAGGAGCATCAGGAAATATCAATATTCAAGCCTCTGAATCAGTAGAAGTATTGCGTACTCCGGCTGGAAGTGTATCACAAACTTTAATTGGGACAACTTCTTTTGGTTCAACTGGCAAAGCTGGGGATATTACTATTGATACTAAACGATTATTGATCTCTGATGGCGCGGGAATTACCTTAACAAGTGGTGTGGCTATTGGTAGTATGCTGCTTTATCCGACGGGGGGAACTGGAGGAAATTTAACAATTAGGGCGACTGAATCAGTAGAATTAACTGGTGTTTCTGGGGTTTTAGCGAATGGAGGCCGGAGTATTAGTTTCCTCAGTGCTGATACTTATACTAATAGCAGAGGAGGTGATATTTACCTTTCTACACCAGTGCTGACTCTTGAGAATGGGGGGATAATTTCGGCGGCTTCTTTAGGTTCAGGTGATGCAGGAAATATTACTATTGATGCGGGGCTTGTACAGCTTTTAGGTATTCAAAATCCAGGGGAATTAAATAGTAGAATTCAAGCTTCTGTGGGGATTGTAGGTGAGTTCACTAATCCCAACGCTACAGCAAATGCGGGTTCCTTAAATCTCAATGTTCAACAATTGCTTGTACAAAATGAATCTACAATTAATGTTCAGGCTTTAGGAACAGGGAAGGCTGGGAGTATTAATATTATTGCTGATGCTATTACCCTCAATAATCAAGGTAGTATTAATGGTAGTACGGATGCAGGTGGTGGGGGAAACGTTAATATCACAGCCAAAGATGTACAGTTACGTCGAGCCAGTACAATTACTACTGATGCGGGTAGTTCTGACGGTGGTAACATCAATATCAACAGTGACATCCTTTTAGCATTTCCCCAAGAAAATAGCGATATCACAGCTAATGCTCGCACAGCCCAAGGTGGCAAAGTTACTGTCAATGTTCCGAATATATTTGGTTTTACAGCGGTTAGTCGAGAACAAGTTAGAGAGCGTTTAGGGTTGACAGATGCCCAATTTGCAGCTTTACAGGTAAATCCTACATCACTACTGACTACCAGTGACATCGCCGCTTTTTCCCAAATATCGGGGCCTTCTTTACAAGGGACAGTCACTTTTAGCACTTCTGGGGTGAATCCTGCCCAAGGGTTGGTAGAAATACCGCAAAATGTCGTTGATCCTAATACTTTAATTGCCGCTAATCCCTGTACAAAAGGGGCAGGGAGCGAGTTTTCTATCACTGGACGGGGAGGAGTACCACCAAGTCCTAATGACGCTCTGAGCGGTAATTCTCAGCAGTTTGCTTGGGTGGAAGAGGCAGGGGGGCAGGGTGCAGGGCGCAGGGAGCAGAGAGAAATAATTACTAATCACCAATTACCTAAAACTGAAGTTATACCGGCGAAAGGTTGGGTGATGAATGAAAAGGGAGAAGTGACGCTTTTGGCTTATGAACCAACGGGGGAATTTTCTCAACGTGATTGGCGACCTTTATCTAATTGTCAGCCAGAGTGAACATGGAAATATATTTATTATTCCTGTTTTTCTCCTACGATCTATCTCAGGGAATATCTATTATTTAATGTTATTTTTCCTTGGTTTTGTTGGGATACAATAGCGGCATATTCCAAACCCAACCCAATATAAATATGATTTCATTAACTAGTTTACAAAACCTTGAAAAACATATTCCCATAGTGGGAGATGTGCATACCAAAAGTCCGATTGCCTACAGAGCAACCCGTATCGCAGTTAGTACAGTTAATGCTGTGCAAATGGCAGTAGCAGAGTCCTACATTAATGGATTAGAAGTACCAGATTCTGTGTTGCGATCGCTTTTTGATAGTTGTATGCCCGTCTTTTTCAAATATTTTCCATCTCTCCTTGCACCCTACGAATGGGTATTAACAGAAACAGAGCATACCGCCGAAGGTGCGCCAGATTTAATGAAAATTCAGTACGATTTGCCTCAAGCTATGCTGAATCCCATGTTAGGTGATGGAAAACTCATTTATCCTAAATATAGTATGGGATTGTGGGAAAAAGGAGCAGCCAATCTAGAACAATCGCAAATGCAAATGATGGATGATGTAATTGATAAATTAGAAATAAAAGATGGCGATAATATTTTAGATTTTGGCTGTGGTTGGGGTTGCGTAGCAAATTATATTCTGTCCAAATTCCCTAATGTCAAGTTTACAGGAATTAACTTGAGTCACGAGCAATGTGAATATATGCGTCAGAAAATGCAAGATCCTGAAAGTTACCTGAGTTCAGGTCGTTTTACTCTCTATGAAGGAGATTTGAATGATTCCCAATTTGAAACAAAATTTGATAAAATTCTCTCAATTGGCGTTTTTTGTCATGTAGGTAATTTAACAAAAGCTTTCCAAAAGCTGGCATCTTTTCTCAAGGATAATGGTCGGGTTTTTATTCACATTATCACAGTCCGCACTCCTAATAATATCTCCAGTGTTTTTACCCACAAATACATTTTTCCTCATGGACGTTACTGGAAATATGATGCAGTTCCTAGCTATAATCAAGACCTAAAAACTATTAATAGATGGTATCTTAATGGCTCTAATTACTCCAGAACTTTTGCTAATTGGCTGAAAAATTTTGATGATTCTCATGCAATAGTTAAAGATTTAGATTACGGTATTGAATATGCCAAATTTCGCCGCATTTGGCGGTTCTATTTGATTTGGTTTGTCTCTAATTTTGCAAGTTGTGACGGTGAATACAATGGTAATGGACAATATTTAATGGTTCATGCTTAAGCTTTGAAGATACTGCCAGTTCCCCCCCTAACTCCCTTAATAAGGGGGGAACTAGAGTAAAAGTCCCCCTTATTTTTTCTACTAACTCAAGTTGCTAGTTATCTGGTTGAACCTGGTAATTGGTAATTCGTAATTCGTAATTCGTAATTGGGTAATTGGTGAGTAAATTTCTGTCTTCATCCTGTTAATCCTTTAATCCTGGACATCCTGATATGGCTTACGCCACGCTATGCCTACGGCACACTACGTGAACGCTATCAGACAGTTTACTTAACTAGCAACTTACGTTACTAAAAATACTCTATTAGGATTGGGTAAAGATAAATCTTCCTGAATTAATTCTTCAACTGATAACAAATACTATGATTTAGCCAAATAATTATATAAAATGCCCTAGTATCAGTGTAAAATAATCATAACCATTCAAGAGGTGAATTATGGTTCAAACCTTAACTAAACCAGTAACCTTTGACGAATTTATCCAATGGTATCCAGAAACAGGATTACGCTATGAATTACACAACGGAGTAATTATTGAAATGAACCCGCCACTAGGAGATCATGAGGAAATTATTGGATTTTTAGTAGAAGAAATAGTCACAGAATACAAAAAACTCCAATTTCCTTATTTTATCCCTAAAACAGCTTTAATTAAAACACCTAACGGTTCATCAGCCTATTCACCTGATTTATTACTATTGAATAGAAATAACTTAGTTAATGAACCCTTGTGGAAAAAAGAATCAACCATTACTCAAGCTGCTTCTGTTCCTTTAGTCATAGAAATTGTTAGCAGTAATTGGAAAACAGATTATTCCATCAAAGCTGATGAATATGAATCAATGGGTATTCCTGAATATTGGATAGTTGATTATGCTGCTTTCGGTGGGAGAAGATTTATCGGTAATCCTAAACAACCAACTATCTCAGTATATTCCTTAATTGATGAAGAATATGAAATTAATCAATTTAGAGGTGATGATCAAATCATATCTCCACTTTTTCCAGATTTAAACTTAACGATTTCTCAGATTTTAAGTAGGTGGGCGTTAAAAAATATAATATAGACCTAACCCCCCCAGCCCCCTTCCCTACCAGGGAAGTGGGAGTCAAAGCCTCTCCCCTACAAGGGGAGAGGTTTGGAGATCAGTAGAATTAACTGGTGTTTCTGGGGTTTTAGCGAATGGAGGCCGGAGTATTAGTTTCCTCAGTGCTGATACTTATACTAATAGCAGAGGAGGTGATATTTACCTTTCTACACCAGTGCTGACTCTTGAGAATGGGGGGATAATTTCGGCGGCTTCTTTAGGTTCAGGTGATGCAGGAAATATTACTATTGATGCGGGGCTTGTACAGCTTTTAGGTATTCAAAATCCAGGGGAATTAAATAGTAGAATTCAAGCTTCTGTGGGTCAACTACCTAACCCCATTATCCCTCAAAAACCTGAATTAACCCCAGTTCAACCAGAACAGTCTCCACCTACTCCCCTGGAAACAAATCCACCCATACCGCAACCGGGGGAAATATCGCCGCAGATTCCGGGGACAATTCGTGTAGAAGGCGTTGAATTTGAGGGAAACACTGCATTTAGCGATCGCCAACTTGCAGAAGTCACCAAGCCCTTTACAGATAGGGAAATCACCTTTGGGGAACTGATAGCAATAGAGACAGCCATAACGCAAAAATATGTCGAAGCCGGATATATAAATTCTGGTGCGGTGATTTCTGCTAACCAAACCTTTCCTAGAGAAGGTGGTGTGGTAAAAATCCAGATTATTGAAGGGGAATTAACAGAAAATAATATAAATATGCTTATTCAGATTTATTCATGAAATTTACCCAATCGCTTTTAAAATCAATTTTATTGTTTTTCCTCTCTCTGTTGTTGACAATTGGCGTTACTCCTGTAATGGCTCAAATCCAACAACCACAGACAATTATTCAACAAGCTCGAATTCTTTATGATGCGGGAAAGTTTCCAGAAGTTGTCTTTTTATTACAACAAGCTGCAACCGGATTTAAGAATCAGGGAGACTTCTTAAATCAAGGTATAGTATTAAGTAATCTCGCTGCAACCTTCGGACAGTTAGGACAATGGGAACAAGCAGAAGAAAATATCAATTCTAGTCTTTCCCTTCTCAAATCCCAAACTCCAACTTCCAAACAACAGCGCATACTTGCCCAAAGTCTCGATATTCAAGGACAATTACAACTAGAACGGGGTAAAATTCAAGATGCTCTAGATACTTGGATTATGTCAGCTAAAATCTACAAACAGCTAGGAGCAAAAGAACGAATTATCCAAAGTCAAATTAACCAAAGTCTAGCTTTACAATCATTAGGATTATATCCCAGAGCTTGCCAAACACTATTACTATCTTTAAATTTAGAAACATCAACCTGTGAAGTTGACTCTGCAACATTAGCAACTTGGAAAAATCAATCATTCTCTTTGCAGAATATACAATCTATAAATGCTTTAGGTCATGTTCTGCGAGTTTTAGGACAGTTGCATGAATCTCAAGAAGTTTTAAATTTGGGTTTACAAGCTGCTGAAAAATTAAGTCTTCCTCAAATCGCAGCAGAAGTTTATTTAAATATTGGAAATACAGCCCGTGCTTTTGCTAATCAACCTGGTTTAAATAAACAACAAAAAAATCAATATCAAGAAAATTCACTTGCTGCTTATATTAATTCTGCTCAATTAGCAACTCGTCAAAATACTCAAATTCAAGCTTTATTAAATCGTCTCAGTTTATTTACAAATTTGCAAAACTGGCAAGAAGCACAAACTTTATGGTTAACATTAAAACCGCAAATTAATCAAATTTATAATAATCAAACGGGAATCTACTCTCAAATTAATCTAGTTGAAAGTTTAATTAAATTAGCAATACATTATTCTGAATCATTTACAGAAATTGAGCAAATTCTTAACCGTGCTTATCAACAAGCCCAAAATTTAGGAACTCCCCGCACTCAAGCTTATATATTACTCACTCAGGGAAGATTATCTGAACTGCAAAAACAATGGAAAAGAGCGGAAAACTATACAACTCAAGCGTTGAATTTAGCTCCATCTTTTGAATATCCTGATATTGCTTATCAATTATTTTGGCAATTAGGACGTATTCAACAATTACAAAAAAATACTGAAGGCGCAATTTCTCAATATACTCAATCTATTAAAATTCTAGGTTCTTTGCGCGGTGACTTAGTGACAGTTAACCCTGATGTCCAATTTTCTTTTCGGGAAAGTGTAGAACCTATTTATCGGGAGTTAGTCGGGTTGCTACTGCAAGAAGAATCTCCCAATCAGGCTAAATTGCAACAAGCTCGGCAGATAATTGAATCTTTGCAATTAGCAGAATTAGATAACTTTTTCCGTGATGCTTGTGCAGATGCTAAACCGAAATTAATTGATCAAATTGATCCCACTGCTGCTGTTATTTATCCGATTATTTTAAATGACAGACTAGAAGTTATTCTCTCTATTCCTGGTAAACCTTTACGTAAATACACAACTAATCAACCCCAAGCAGAATTAAAAAATGCCATTAAGCAAGCCCGAATTTCCCTGAGACGGACGGCTTTTACGCAAGAGCGATTACCCAAAGTTCAAAAACTTTACGATTGGCTAATTCGTCCCGCAGAGGCTGATTTGACTGCCAATGGTATCAAAACTTTGGTATTTGTCCTCGATGGTGCTTTACAGAGTTTACCAATGGCCACGCTTCATGATGGCCAACAATATCTCCTAGAAAAATATAACATTGCTCTGACTCCTGGACTCCAACTTCTCGAACCTAAACCCCTCACCCAAGTTAAACTCAAAGCCTTAATTGCGGCTTTAACGGAAGCACGTCAGGGTTTTCCAGCTTTACCAGATGTGGCTACTGAAGTTCAACAGATTTCATCAGAAATACCAACACATACACTTTTAAATCAGCAGTTTATAGTTGAGGCGCTACAAAAGCAAATTAAAGCCGTGTCTTTTCCCATTGTTCATTTAGCTACACATGGCCAATTTAGCTCTAATGCCGCAGACACCTTTATTTTGACTTGGAATCAGCGGCTAAATGTGAAGGAATTAGACCAATTACTCAGAGAATCGCGCAGTAATTCCCAAAAACTTCCTATTGAATTGTTAGTTCTCAGTGCCTGTGAAACGGCTGCTGGTGATGAACGTGCGGCTTTAGGCTTGGCAGGTATAGCAATTCGTTCGGGCGCTCGTAGCACTGTGGGGACTCTTTGGCAAGTTAACGACGAATCTACATCTATCCTCATTAGTGAATTTTACCGACAATTGGCCAAGTCAAAAGTTAGTAAAGCTGAAGCCCTCCGCAATGCTCAACTTTTGCTATTAAAAAATCGTAAGTTCCAGAATCCTTATTTTTGGTCGGCCTTTGTGTTGATAGGAAATTGGCAATAGACATTTGGTAAAAATTAAAAAATTATAGGACTTACGCAAAAGAGAACGGAAGTAGGGGTAATTCATGAATTACTAAAATCAATTTTATTGTTTTTCCTCTCTCTGTTGTTGACAATTGGCGTTACTCCTGTAATGGCTCAAATCCAACAACCACAGACAATTATTCAACAAGCTCGAATTCTTTATGATGCGGGAAAGTTTCCAGAAGTTGTCTTTTTATTACAACAAGCTGCAACCGGATTTAAGAATCAGGGAGACTTCTTAAATCAAGGTATAGTATTAAGTAATCTCGCTGCAACCTTCGGACAGTTAGGACAATGGGAACAAGCAGAAGAAAATATCAATTCTAGTCTTTCCCTTCTCAAATCCCAAACTCCAACTTCCAAACAACAGCGCATACTTGCCCAAAGTCTCGATATTCAAGGACAATTACAACTAGAACGGGGTAAAATTCAAGATGCTCTAGATACTTGGATTATGTCAGCTAAAATAAACTTTGTAGAGACGTTCCGCCGAAACGTCTCTACTTTTTTAAAGCTATTGTGAATTTTTACCTGGGGGTATTTTATTTTTCAGGACTTTTCAGTATAATCACATTAGTTCTTCATGAAAATTACAATTAATTCATCTCTCTAAGGAGAAATACTTAGAAGCCTAGAAATCGCAATTACAGAAATACAGTAAATATTCCTTGTTTATATAACTAGATAACTTTCAATCTTAAATTATGAATATGCAAAAATTATCTCGTTCTGTATTATCTCTGCTTTTTACCGGACTGGTACTGTTACCCTTAACACCAGCCTACAGTGTCACCTTTCGCGCTAAAGGTAGTCCCCATAAAACCGCAGGGGGCGCAACTAGGGGAGTTTGTCAGCAGGTTGGGACTTCATCCCCACAACCAATTTTGACGGCATTGATACCAGCGACAGAAAGGGAATTAACCGCAGCGGCTTATCCCACAGTGCTGGTGAAAATATCTGAACCGGCAACTCGGAAGGCTGAGTTGACTTTATGGGATGAAGAAGGCAACGGAATTTACCAAACTGTCGTTGATTTGAATGCTACCTCCGGAATTACTAGCTTTAAAATTCCGAAAGCGGCTGAACCTTTGGCAGTTGGTAAGCGGTATAAATGGAATCTGGCTTTGATTTGTGATCCAGAGGAACGACAACGGGATATAGTTCTGGAAGGAAAATTGGAACGTGTCGAACTCAGTTCTGCTCTTAATAGTAGTCTGGCAACTGCCAGTCCTTTAGAAAAAGCTAAACTCTATGCTCAACATGGGCTTTGGTATGATACTGTAGCCACTTTAGCTGATTTGAAGCGATCGCTTCCCCAAAATACTCAAATTGGCGCTGAATGGCACGAACTTCTTCAGTCTGTTGGCTTAACTGAACTTAGCCAAGTACCTGTAGTTGATTGTTGTCAGCAGCCCAAAAATTAACAGTCCGCTGATGTGATTAAACTCAAACAGTTTCTCAATAACTGGCGAGCAGTATTGCTAATAACTCCATCAGTAGCGGGTTTCATCATTCTCATGCGGGTTCTGGGATTGTTTCAGGTGATAGATTGGGCAGCACTCGACCAGTTTTTTAAACTGCGTCCCCCAGAACCTCTAGACTCCCGCATTGTGGTAGTCACTATTGATGAAGACACAATTAGAAAAGTTGGACAATGGCCCATCCCTGATGCTGTGCTGGCGAAAATGTTGGATACAATCCGCCAACAAAAACCTGTAGCTATTGGGTTGGATTTATATCGAGATTTACCTGTACAACCTGGTAATGAAAAACTCATTGAGATTCTCAAATCTACACCAAATCTAATTGGAGTCAAAAAGGTAGTAGGAGATGGATTTGGTCCGGCAGTAAATCCCCATCCTATTTTAAATAAACTTGATCAAATAGCTGCTTCTGATTTGTTATTAGACGCTGATGGTAAAGTCCGTCGGGGTCTAATTTCTCTTGAGCCTAATTCGGGTGAGCAAGTTATGAGTTTGGGGACAAGACTATCTTTAATGTATTTGGAAAATAAAGGTATTGAGTTAAAAGAACTAGATGCTGAAAAACGTCATTATCAATTAGGAAAAGCTACTTTTATCCCTTTTGAAAAAAATGATGGTGGTTATATTCGCACCGATGATCGAGGTTATCAGATTTTATTGAATTTTAGAGGGACGCAAGAGTACTTTCAAAAATATTCAATCATGGAAGTGTTGAATGGTAAAGTACCACAGGATTGGGGACGCGATCGCATTGTTTTAATTGGCGCAACTGCGGAAAGTTTACATGATGATTTTTTCACTCCTTATAGTAGTTCTTTTAGTGCTTTTCCAGAAAGAATGCCTGGGGTAGTTATTCATGCTAATGTTATTAGTCAAATTTTGAGTGCTGCACTTGAAGAAAGACCGATGATGCGAGGTAGTCCCGAAGCAATACAATGGTTATGGATTATTTTATGGTCTTTTGTCGGTGCTATTCTCGGCTGGACATTGCGTTCTCAAAAATTTATTCATAAAAATATTTCCTATAAAGAAACAATATTAAGTTTAATAGTGGCTGGAAGTAGTTTGATTTTTGGTTCTTACCTCGTTTTTCTCCAAGGTTGGTGGATTCCAGTTGTCCCACCTTTAGTAGGTTTAGGAGGATCTGCGATCGCTATTGCTATCTACACTACTAGTTTAGAACGTCAAGATCGATACACTCTCATGGCACTGTTTAAACAGCAAGTTACCTCTCAAGTTGCTGATCAAATCTGGACATCTCGCCACAATTTGCTCCAGAAAGGGTCAATTGTCGGGCGAGAAATGACAGCAACTGTACTATTTTCAGATTTAGAGGGTTTTACCTCTATTGCTACAACCATAAGTCCTACAGCGCTGATGTCTTGGCTGAATGAATATATGCAAGCAATGGCTGATATTGTCCTGGAATATAACGGTATGGTGAATAAATTTATTGGTGATGCGGTAATGGCGCTTTTTGGTGTACCGATTGAACGCACAAGATTGACAGAAATCGCCGTTGATGCCGAAAATGCAGTAGGTTGTGCTTTAGCAATGGCCGATAAATTGCGATCGCTTAATCAACAATGGCAGTTATCAGGTAATCCCACCGTTGCTATTCGCATTGGTATTGCCACAGGAACAGTAGTTACAGGTATGTTAGGCAATGCCAAAAGAGCAGAATATACAGCCCTGGGAGACACCGTAAACATCGCATCTCGACTAGAAAGTTATGATAAATCTTTGAATTGTGGACTTTGCCGAATTTTGATTAGTGAAGAAACTTATCAACATATTAAAGATAAGTTTCCTACAAAATTTATCGGCAGTAGCCAGCTAAAAGGACGAGATCAATTAACTCAAATTTACCAAGTTCTACTTTCTTAAGTTGCTTTAACTAAGACAGAACCAGCTTCAATCTTAGCTTGATAAGTTTTCAGAGGTTTTTCCGCAGGACCTGCTTTCACCTTACCATCACCACCAAATTCTGCATCATGACAGGGACAGACAAATTGATTTTTATTTGTTTTCCACGCAACTGTACAACCTTTGTGAGTGCAAGTAGGGTTAACAGCAATTAAATTTTTTGCAGCTTTAGATGTCCCTACTACCAATACTGCACCAATGGGTGAATTCTCCGCCAATAATTGCCCAGTTTTATCTAATTCTGCAATAGTACCCACCTTTTGCCAGCCCTTATTAGCATCATTAGATCCAGAAGTAGCAGATGTGCTGGCTTGGGGAGAACAAGCAGCAAGTGCGACAGGTAAAGAACTAGCTAAACAACCCAATCCTACCCAATTGATAAACTCACGACGTTTCATTAGTTGCTTTTAGTTAATGTGTTGTTTTTCACCAATATATATTATTACTTCGATACTGTCATTATTCCTGTAACCAATTCTCTAAACTTAATTCTTCAACTCTCAATAAATCACTATCATTAGAAACGAGAGTAAAATTTTTAATAATAGCAGTCGCAGCAATTAAAATATCTTCTGTTTGGATTGGTAATCCTCTTAATCTGAGATTCGCATGAATTTCTGACGCTTTTTCTAAAATCGCTAAATCGTCTAGAAAAATAATTTGGTAATCTTGTCCAATCTTATTAAAAATTTCTGTTTGTTTAGGGGAATTAACAGCAAGTAAACCTCTTTTTATTTCAAAATAAGTAATGCAGCTAATATAAATTGGCACACCTTGAAATTTCATTACTTCTAACTTTTGCGTAATCTGCAAATTTTTCTTAATCGCAAAAGAAACAATGTTTGTATCTAATAAATAACTCAAAATACTTATTTCCGTTTAACTGCTTCATCAAAAATTGCGATTTGTTCAGGTGTTAAATCATCTAACATTCCTGACATGATTTCTGTTGACATGACAAAGCTACAATTTTCTTTTAACTTGTCATCGGATAAGTTATTGAATTGTTCTTTAGTTAAATTTTGCTGAACGATATGATATAAATGTTCAACTATTTCTCTTGGATTAAGTTCTTCTTTAAATAAAGGACGTTCTTCCATTAAAATAGTCACAATTTTCTCAATTCTGTTGAGCATGGATTCTTGTTGAAGTTCTGTTGATAACATAATATTTCTTCCTGGGAAATGTAAATGATATTCATGGATGTTATATATTGTAGCATTTTTTAGTTTTGTGATGTTTGTTCATTGCTCCAGTGTTAATTTATGAGGAATAGATTGTGTCAGACCTTGAAATTAATAGTTTAATTATTAAGTTTTATATATGATGCCGTTTTGGTTTAGTATAATATTACAGTGGGTAATGTTTACCCTGTAATTACAAATAAAACAATGCCAGCAAAGGATACTTACCATGATGCGGTTAAAAATGCTTTAATTAAGGCTGGTTGGACGATTACCGCTGATCCTTATCCGATTAAGTATGAAGAAATCAGACTTATTGCTGATTTAGCTGGTGAAAAAACGATTGCTGCGACAAAAGAAAGTGAACAAATTGTTATTGAAGTTAAAAGTTTTTTGAGTCGTTCTCCCATGCGTGAATTTGAAACAGCTTTAGGTCAATATCTGATTTATCAAACTTTTCTTTTGGTTACTCATCCTGAATATAAAGTATTTTTAGCCATCAGTAAAAATATTTATGAAAAGTTTTTTGAACAAGTTGCTATTCAACTGATTTTACAAAAATATCAAGTTTCACTATTAGTTATTGATATTAATCAAGAGGTGGTTATCAAATGGACAAGCTAACTCATTATCAAAACTTAATCAAACAAATTTTAACTGAATATGAAAAAATCTCATCACAAGTAATTGATCCTGATATAGATGAAGTGTTAATGTTTGATGATCAAAGAAGTCAATATCTTTGGTTTAATATTGGTTGGAAAAATGATAAACGAGTAAAAACAATTTCTGTTTATATTCGCATTAAAAATGAGAAAATTTACATTGAGGAAGATTGGACTGAAGAGGGAATAGCTACAGACTTATTAAGAGAAGGTGTACCCAAAGAAGATATTGTTTTAGCTTTTTATGATCCAGAAACTCGGAAATTGACTGAGTTTGCTTTTGCTTAATTCTCTTTTTAAAATGATGCAAATAAGTTAGTGTCTGTTCTCAAATTTATAACAGAAAGTATCAAGCCTCTACCTGTGTGTTATAATTTTCCTAATCTGTGTTAACAGGAGGATCACAATGAGCTTAGTCATTTCCGAAGATATTGTCCAAGCAAGTGGATTATCAGAAAAGGAATTAGTGTTAGAGTTGATTATTCTATTATTTCAAAGGAAAAAAATTAGTATCGGTAAAGCATCCCAACTTGCTAAAATGCCTTTACTGCAATTTCAAAATGAATTAGCTATCAGAAACATTAATATTCATTATGATGAAACTGATTTAGATGTTGATTTAAAAAACTTGGGAATTATCTAAAATTTATGATCATAGTTAGCAATACTTCACCTATTACTAATCTATCAGCTATAGGAAAAATCCAATTATTAGAACAACTTTATGGAGAAATCATCATATCATCAGCCGTTTTTCAAGAATTAACACAATGGGGAGAGTCAATACCAGGAGCAAAAGAAGTCAAAACTTATGACTGGATTATTGTAAAACCTGTTAATAATCTTACTTTAGTACAATCTCTAAAAAACAAATTGGACGAAGGGGAATCTTCGGTAATAGCTTTAGCATTAGAATTAAATGCAGATTTGCTAATTATAGATGAACAATTAGGCAGACAAACAGCAACAGAATATAACTTAAAGATAACAGGTATTTTAGGAATTTTAATTGACGCAAAACGTCAGAAATTAATTCCCTTAGTTAAACCTATTCTTGATGATTTAATTAATACAGCTAAATTTTGGGTTAGTCCCTCTCTTTATAATCGTATTTTATCAATTGTTGGTGAATGATAATAGGTAACAGGTAAAAACTTCCATACTAAAAAAGAGCTATAAACAATTTTCTTTTATGAAAAAGTTCTGATAATTTAGCGTAGTCTTTACTAATTTCAGTATTGAACTTTAATATTTTATTTATATCATTTTCGTCATTTTCACCATTAATAATTACCTTCATTTTATTATGTATGATTTTTTGCAAGGAGAACCAAAGCTTGTCATCAACTAATGAAAAAATATCAGTTTCGGGATCAAAAATATATTGTAATTCTTGAGTAAAATCTTTATCTATTTGTTCTAGTTCAGTTCCACTAATGGATATATCTAATTCTACACTTTCAAAATATTTGTCTCTATACTCTTTTGCGTTTTTTTCAGTTCCTTTAAACAACTCTTTCAAGCATTTGTAAATACTATCTAAAGAAAAAGGTGATGTTTCTTCATTAAATTCTGAAACAAATTTTTCTGAGAAAATCGTTATTGTGTAAAATTGAATAGTTTGCGACATAATTTACCCTTTCCATACCTGTTTTATATAATTAACAAGAGATTCCATATCACTCATTTTTGACAAACCTTGAATTAATTTTTGCACCTGTTCCCGATCATAATAGTCAATGTCTACCTGACCTCGGTAAGCATTTTTAAATCTTTCTAACTCTTGTCTAGCTGTATTTGTGATCAAATTAATGGGAAATACATAATTATAACCACTTGGTTTTCCTTCTCTTTCCCATCTTTTTTCTACTTCTTTAATTGCTGACTTCAAATAAGTTAAATCAATTTCACCACTAAGATCGTGGGAAGATTTGCATTCCCAGATGTAATTTCCCTGTTTAAAAACTTTAGATTGCATATTTAGTACATGAATTATTAAATTGATTTATCTCGTAACTTTTCTAAAATGAGCTTTAACTATACAATTAGCACCTGCTTTACTCACTCTAGAATGTTCTTTAACCACTGTAATCCTTCCTTCTAACAAATCTTTCATCAAATTGTTTGCCCTTTCTGAAAGAATAACAAAATCAGCGGCTGGTTCATTATCAAGTAAATCATCTTTATAATCTTCACCAGCAATCATACCGAAATCTTTCATTAAGTCTTTGATAAGAGACTTAAAATTAGCATCTATAACTTTTCCTTTATCAAAAGCATTTAGATTTACAAACTCAGGAATAGATTTTAATGCTTGAGAAAAAGCATTTTTAACTGACGCAATTGAGTCACTCAAATTAAAACTGGGCATAAGATTAGATTTGTAAAAATTTCCATTCTGTTTATGCGGTTATCTTAATAAACAAAGTCTCATTAAAGCAATGCCTATGTAATGATTCTTAATCACTTTTAGTCAATACATTTTTTAATGCTATATAAATAGTCACAAATGCTTTGTATTATCTTAATTATGTAAAAATCGCAATCTTTTTATCCGATTTTTGCATAGTTACCCAAATTCCGTAACCTACTATACGAATTGTTATGAAAAATCACACTAACGTAACAACATCGAAACAGTTACACCACCAACCAGGAAACTACTAACAGTTATTTCCCCAAAGTGGCAAGTACAAAACCGATAAGAACACGGATACACAGTTAATTAAGTCCTGTTCCCCAAAAAAAGCCCATGACAGAAGCAGCAACTACCACCGAAAAACTTAATAAATTCGAGAAATTCAAAGCTGAAAAAGACGGACTTGCAGTTAAAAACGAAATAGAAAACTTTGCCCAAATAGGTTGGGAAGCAATGGACGAAAACGACCTCAACCATCGCCTAAAATGGTTAGGTGTATTCTTCCGTCCAGTCACTCCCGGTAAATTCATGATGCGGATGCGTTTACCTAACGGTATTCTCACCAGCAATCAAATGTCTGCCTTAGCAGAAGTGGTACAGCGTTACGGTGAAAATGGCAGCGCTGATATTACCACCAGACAGAATATACAACTACGCGGGATCAATATTGAAGATATCCCAGATATCTTTAACAAATTTCACAAAGTGGGATTGACTACCATCCAATCCGGGATGGATAACATCCGTAATATTACAGGTGATCCTGTAGCGGGTTTGGATGCTGACGAATTTTATGATACCAGGGAATTAGTGCAGCAAATCCAAGATATGCTCACTAATAGCGGTGAAGGTAATCCAGAATTTAGCAATCTTCCCCGTAAATTTAATATTGCAATTACCGGCGGAAGAGATAATTCAGTTCACGCAGAAATTAACGATTTAGCCTTTATTCCCGCTTTTTGGGGAAATGAAGATCAATCCCCAATATTTGGTTTTAACGTCATTGTCGGCGGCTTATTTTCTGCAAAACGTTGTGAAGCTGCTATTCCTCTCAATGTCTGGGTATCTCCGGCAGAAGTTGTATCATTATGTAAGGTCATTGTTGAGATTTTCCGAAATCATGGGCTACGCGCAAATAGACTAAAAGCCCGGTTAATGTGGTTACTTGATGAATGGGGGATAGAAAAATTCCGCGCAGAAGTAGAAAACCGTTTTGGAAAATCATTATTACCCGCAGTAGCTAAAGATGAAATTGACTGGGAAAAACGAGATCATGTGGGGATATATCAACAAAAACAACCTGGATTTAACTACGCAGGTTTAAATATTCCCGTCGGACGATTGTATGCTGATGATATGTTTGAAATTGCCCGATTAGCCGAAGTTTACGGAAGTGGAGAAATCCGATTTACCGTAGAACAAAATATCATTATCCCTAATATTCCTGATTCAGCATTAACAACATTTTTAACAGAACCATTGTTAGAAAGATTTGGAGTTAATCCTGGTTTATTAATGCGAAGCTTAGTATCCTGTACAGGCTCACAATTTTGCAACTTTGCATTAATAGAAACCAAAAACCGCGCCTTAGCAATGATTAAATCATTGGAATCTGAATTAATTTTATCGCGTTCTGTGCGAATTCATTGGACAGGTTGCCCTAATTCCTGTGGACAACCCCAAGTAGCAGATATTGGCTTAATGGGAACTAAAGTTAGAAAAAATGGCAAAACCTTAGAAGGAGTTGACATTTACATGGGTGGTAAAGTTGGAAAAGATGCACATTTAGGAACTTGTGTGCAAAAAAGCATTGCTTGTGAAGACTTGCAACCAATATTACGAGATTTACTTATTCAGAACTTTGGCGCAAAACTTAGGGAACAAGCCTTAATTTCTCATTAAATTAATCGCCAAAATCCAGACATAACTGCAAACCAAAATTAAAACTGATTAAGAGTTTCCTATGAGCAATATTTCCCGCCGAAAATTTATTATTACCTCCAGTGTTGCAGCAGCAACTTCTATCTTGGTACACGGTTGTTCCTCTAGTAACTCTAATTCAGCAACAACAGATAGTTCTGCTTCTTCAAATACTAAACTTGCTAACAATTCCACAGTTAGTAATGCCCCTAAAGTTGAAACAACCAAAGCCAAATTTGGATTTATTGCCCTTACCGATGCTGCACCTTTAATTATTGCTCAAGAGAAAGGTTTCTTTGCTAAATATGGCATGACTGATGTTGAAGTCAGCAAACAAAAATCCTGGCCAGTCACTCGTGATAACTTGAAAATTGGCTCATCTGGTGGTGGTATTGATGGCGCACATATTCTTACCCCCATGCCCTATCTTTTGACCATGAATGATAAAGTACCAATGTATCTTTTGGCGCGATTAAATATCAATGGTCAAGCCATTTCAGTTGCTGAAAAATTCAAAGATTTAAAAGTTGGTTTACAAAGTAAATCACTAAAAGAAGCTGTAAATAAAGCTAAAGCTGATAAAAAATCCATCAAAGTTGCCATGACTTTTCCCGGTGGTACTCATGATTTATGGATGCGCTATTGGTTAGCTGCTGGTGGTATTAATCCTGATCAAGATGTCATTTTGGAAGCTGTACCACCAGCGCAAATGGTAGCAAATATGAAAGTTGGGACTGTTGATGCTTTTTGTGTAGGAGAACCTTGGAACGCTCAATTAGTTAGCCAAAAATTAGGTTATACAGCTTTAACAACAGGTGAATTATGGAATGATCATCCAGAAAAAGCCTTTGCGATGCGTAAAGATTGGGTTGATAAAAATCCCAATTCTACACAAGCATTATTAATGGCAATTATGGAAGCACAACAATGGTGTGATCAGGCAGAAAATAAAGAAGAAATGTGTAAAATCTGCGCTGATAGAAAATACTTTAATGTTGCTGTGACTGATATTTTAGAGCGGGCTAAAGGTAATATTGATTATGGTGATGGACGCAAGGAACAAAACTTTGCATATCGCATGAAATATTGGGAAGATAATGCTTCCTATCCCTATAAGAGTCATGATACTTGGTTTTTAACTGAAGAAATTCGTTGGGGTTATTTACCTAAAGATACGAAAGTGAAGGAAATTGTTGATCAAGTAAATAGAGAAGATTTATGGAAACAAGCTGCTAAGGCTTTGGGTGTAGCTGCTGCGGAAATTCCAGCTAGTTCTTCTCGTGGTGTGGAAACGTTTTTTGATGGTGTGAAATTTGATCCTGAAAAACCAGAGGAATATTTAAAGAGTTTGCAAATTAAGAAGGTGTAAGTAGTAGGGGTAATTCATGAATTACCCCTACCCATTACCTTTGGTGTATTTATTCAATTTTTAAGTCTCACGCAAAGGCGCAAAGACGCAAAGAAGAGAAGGAAAAGAGATTTTTAATATTTTACTTAGGAGAACTAAATGGCTGCTATTGCTGGAAGTCGTAGGGTTGGTAGTAAACAACGAAAGGTTATTAATAAGTTTTTGATCAATAAGGTTCTACCGCCGCTGTTTGGATTGGTTGTTTTTCTGGTGTTGTGGGAATTAATTTGTTTAATTCCTAGTTTTCAATTACCGGGTCCGATAGAAACAATTCGGGAAACTTTTGATCCTTTTATTCTTCATCCTTTTTTTGATAATGGTGGCAGTGATAAGGGTTTAGGTTGGCAAATATTGACCAGTTTAGGACGGGTTGCTTTAGGGTTTTCTTTAGCAGCAGTTGTAGGAGTGATTTTAGGAATATTAATTGGTTCTAATACTTTTTTGTATAATGCTGTAGATCCGATTTTTCAGGTATTAAGAACTATTCCGCCTTTGGCTTGGTTGCCCATTTCTTTAGCAGCGTTTCAACAAGCTAATCCTTCGGCAATTTTCGTAATTTTTATTACTTCGATTTGGCCGATTGTAATTAATACAACTGTGGGTGTACAAAATATTCCCCAAGATTATGTAAATGTGGCTCGTGTTTTGCGGTTGCGGAAGGGAAATTATTTCTTGAAGATTGTGTTTCCGGCAACTGTTCCTTATATTTTTACGGGTTTAAGAATTGGTATTGGTTTATCTTGGTTGGCAATTGTCGCGGCGGAAATGTTGGTTGGTGGTGTGGGTATTGGTTCGTTTATTTGGGATGCCTATAATACGACTACTGAAACTAATATGAGTGAGATTATTATCGCCTTGGTATATGTCGGTTTGGTGGGGTTAGTTTTAGATAGAATGGTGGCTTTTGTTGCTCAAAAGGTTGTAACTACAGAACAAAAATAATTCGTAATTATTTGAATTATCTGTTCCCATTAATATCCCCGACTTCTGACATTTATTCATAATTTAGTCACACGCTCAAAAAGAAGTCGGGGATCTACTTCCCATTACCAATTACCTATTACCATTCATAATGAAGACTTTTTTAGAAATTGATCACGTAGATAAAATATTTAACCTCCCCGATGGTGGTAAATATATTGCTTTAAAAAATATTGAATTGAAAATTGCTGAAGGTGAATTTGTTTCTTTAATTGGACATTCTGGTTGTGGTAAGTCCACTTTACTGAATATTATTGCTGGTTTAGATCGAGCTAGTATTGGTGGTGTAACTTTGGAAGATCGGGAAGTCAGAGAACCTGGTCCTGATAGGATGGTGGTTTTTCAAAATTACTCCTTACTTCCTTGGTTAACTGTACGGGAAAATATCGCTTTGGCTGTGGATGAAGTTCATCAAAATCTACCTAAAGGAGAACGTCGAGGCATCATAGAAGAACATATTGATATGGTGGGGTTGCGACGTGCTATTAACAAACGTCCCAGTGAATTATCAGGGGGAATGAAACAACGAGTTGCGATCGCCCGTGCTTTGGCTACCCGTCCCAAGTTATTATTATTAGATGAGCCTTTTGGCGCTTTGGATGCGTTGACAAGGGGGAATTTACAAGCACAATTAATGACCATCTGTAATGAACACAGAATTACCTGTGTGATGGTGACACATGATGTTGATGAAGCCTTATTATTGAGCGATCGCATTGTCATGTTAACCAATGGACCAGAAGCACACATTGGGCAAATTCTCGAAGTACCTATTCCCCGTCCTCGTCAACGTTTGGAAGTAGTTAACCATCCCAGTTACTACAACTTGCGGAATCAAATGATCTACTTCCTCAACCAACAAAAACAAGCGAAAAAACGCCAGCAACAACCCACAGCACCAGCAATTATTTCTAACAACAACTTAGAAAAAGTTCATTTAGAAATTGGCTATATTCCCCTCACCCAAGCCGCACCTTTAATAATTGCCAAAGAAAAAGGTTTCTTTGCCCAATATGGTTTAGAAGTTAACCTTAACAGCGAAAATAGCTGGAAAGACATCGCCAAAGGTGTAGCAACTCGTAGACTTGATGCAGCCCAAATGGTAGCAGGAATGCCCTTAGCAATGACATTAGGTGCAGGAGGTAAAACTGCAATTCCAATGGTTACAGCCATGACCCTTTCCCGCAATGGTAGCGCCATTACTTTCAGCAAGGAATTATTGAATAATGGGGTTAAAAACTTAGTAGAATTTCAAAAAACCATCAACGCTGACCTAGACAAAACCCACACCTTGGGAATTGTCCATTCTGCATCCATGCAAAACCTATTATTACGCTATTGGTTAGCAGCCGGTGGAATTCAACCTGATGTTGATGTCAGTTTGATGGTAATTCCACCAGAAGAAATGGTGACTTCCCTCCAAGACGGAAAAATTGACGGTTACTGTGTCGGTGAACCTTGGAACTCTCACGCAGTTGATCAAAATGTGGGTTTTATCACCGCTATCACATCAGAACTTTGGAATGGACATCCAGATAAAATATTAGGAGTCAGAGAAGATTGGGCGCAAGAAAATCCCCAAACACATCTAGCTTTAGTCAAAGCCCTATTAGCAGCTTGTGAATATTGTGATGATATTCGTAACTGGGAAGAAGTTCTCAAATTAATTTCTCAACCTAACTATATTGGAAGTAATTCCCTTAATCTTCGTCCAGCTTTAATAGATACTTACAAACAGTATGATTTCCAAAAAACCCAAACTTCCCATCAGTTTTATTTCAACAAAGCCAACTATCCAGATCGTAATGAAATGCTATGGATTTTAACCCAATTAGCCCGTTGGGGTTTAGTAGCTTTCCCAAAAAATTGGGTAGAAGTAATTGACAGAGTTTGTCGTCCAGATGTGTTTGGCGCAGCCGCAAGAGAAAGAGGCATTTTAGATATTGGTAGAGAAGAACCAATTAAATTATTTGATGGTAAAGTCTTTAATCCTTCAGAACCAATCGAATATTTAAAAAGGTTGGAAATTAAATGTCAACTTCGCGTTGAAGAAGTATTTATTTAGTAGGGGCGAAGCATTCGGGCGATAAATTATCGGTTTTTACCCAGGTCTAACTTCCGAATGCTTCGCCCTTACGGGCGATAAATTATCGGTTTTTACCCAGGTCTAACTTCCGAATGCTTCGCCCTTACGGGCGATAAATTATCGGTTTTTACCCAGGTCTAACTTCCGAATGCTTCGCCCTTACGGGCGATAAATTATCGGTTTTTACCCAGGTCTAACTTCCGAATGCTTCGCCCTTACGGGCGATAAATTATCGGTTTTTACCCAGGTCTAACTTCCGAATGCTTCGCCCTTACGGGCGATAAATTATCGGTTTTTACCCAGGTCTAACTTCCGAATGCTTCGCCCTTACGGGCGATAAATTATCGGTTTTTACCCAGGTCTAACTTCCGAATGCTTCGCCCTTACGGGCGATAAATTATCGGTTTTTACCCAGGTCTAACTTCCGAATGCTTCGCCCTTACGGGCGATAAATTATCGGTTTTTACCCAGGTCTAACTTCCGAATGCTTCGCCCTTACGGGCGATAAATTATCGGTTTTTACCCAGGTCTAACTTCCGAATGCTTCGCCCTTACGGGCGATAAATTATCGGTTTTTACCCAGGTCTAACTTCCGAATGCTTCGCCCTTACGGGCGATAAATTATCGGTTTTTACCCAGGTCTAACTTCCGAATGCTTCGCCCTTACGGGCGATAAATTATCGGTTTTTACCCAGGTCTAACTTCCGAATGCTTCGCCCTTACGGGCGATAAATTATCGGTTTTTACCCAGGTCTAACTTCCGAATGCTTCGCCCTTACGGGCGATAAATTATCGGTTTTTACCCAGGTCTAACTTCCGAATGCTTCGCCCTTACGGGCGATAAATTATCGGTTTTTACCCAGGTCTAACTTCCGAATGCTTCGCCCTTACGGGCGATAAATTATCGGTTTTTACCCAGGTCTAACTTCCGAATGCTTCGCCCTTACGGGCGATAAATTATCGGTTTTTACCCAGGTCTAACTTCCGAATGCTTCGCCCTTACGGGCGATAAATTATCGGTTTTTACCCAGGTCTAACTTCCGAATGCTTCGCCCTTACGGGCGATAAATTATCGGTTTTTACCCAGGTCTAACTTCCGAATGCTTCGCCCTTACGGGCGATAAATTATCGGTTTTTACCCAGGTCTAACTTCCGAATGCTTCGCCCTTACGGGCGATAAATTATCGGTTTTTACCCAGGTCTAACTTCCGAATGCTTCGCCCTTACGGGCGATAAATTATCGGTTTTTACCCAGGTCTAACTTCCGAATGCTTCGCCCTTACGGGCGATAAATTATCGGTTTTTACCCAGGTCTAACTTCCGAATGCTTCGCCCTTACGGGCGATAAATTATCGGTTTTTACCCAGGTCTAACTTCCGAATGCTTCGCCCTTACGGGCGATAAATTATCGGTTTTTACCCAGGTCTAACTTCCGAATGCTTCGCCCTTACGGGCGATAAATTATCGGTTTTTACCCAGGTCTAACTTCCGAATGCTTCGCCCTTACGGGCGATAAATTATCGGTTTTTACCCAGGTCTAACTTCCGAATGCTTCGCCCTTACGGGCGATAAATTATCGGTTTTTACCCAGGTCTAACTTCCGAATGCTTCGCCCTTACATCAGTCATTGATCAAGGAAACATAATAAACTCCCCATTCCCAAAAATATCATGACAACAGTAAACTTTAATAACCAAAGCCAACAATTACAAACCCAGAGAAAAGAGGACTTTTTAGTAATTGATGGTGTCAACAAAATTTATCCCACAGCCGAAGGACCCTATACAGTTCTAGATGACATTAACCTCAAAGTTCATGAAGGTGAATTTATTTGTTTAATTGGCCATTCCGGCTGTGGAAAATCAACACTCCTGAATATGGTTTCTGGATTTAATAAACCTACCAACGGTGTCGTCTGGTTGCAAGGTCAACCCATCACCGAACCAGGACCAGACCGAATGATGGTATTTCAAAACTATTGTTTATTACCTTGGTTAAATGTTTTTGATAATGTTTATTTAGGCGTTGATTCCGTATTTCCCAACAAAAGCCAAGCCGAAAAACGGGCAATAGTTAAAGAACATTTAGCAATGGTAGGACTAACAGAAGCAGCCCAAAAGAAACCCAGTCAAATATCTGGAGGAATGAAACAAAGAGTAGCCATAGCCCGTGCTTTAGCCATCCGTCCCCAACTCCTCATTTTAGATGAACCATTCGGCGCTTTAGATGCTATCACCAAAGAAGAATTACAAGAAGAACTACTACAAATTTGGTCAGATCATCAAGTCACAGTTTTAATGATAACCCATGACATTGATGAAGCCCTTTTTCTCGCCGACAAATTAGTAATGATGACCAACGGACCAGCAGCAAATATTGGCGAAGTATTAGAAATACCCTTCTCCCGTCCTCGCAACCGTCGCCGCATCATGGAAAATCCAGAATATTATCACTTGAGAAACTACGCCCTAGACTTCCTCTTTCGTCGTTGCGCTCATATTGAAGAAGAATAATTATCTCACGCAAAGGCGCAAAAATCTCTCTGCGTCTCTGCGTGAAAAAAAATCAAAATATTATGACAGAAATTACAAAAACCCTTTGTTCTTATTGCGGTGTTGGTTGCGGTTTAGAAGTTTCCCCACCAGCACAACATGGAAAAGCCACAAATCGAGATAGTGAAGGAACTCCAACTTGGCGAGTTAGAGGTGATAGATCCCATCCTTCTAGTCAAGGAATGGTATGTGTTAAAGGTGCAACTATTACCGAATCTTTAGATAAAAATAGATTGCATTATCCAATGATGCGTAATTCTTTAGATCAAGAATTTCGCCGTGTTAGTTGGGATGAAGCTTTTGATATTATTACCCAACATATTCAAACATTACGCTTAAATAATGCCACAGATTCTATCTGTATGTATGGTTCTGGACAATTTCAAACAGAAGATTATTATATTGCTCAAAAATTACTCAAAGGTTGTTTAGGAACTAATAATTTTGATGCTAATTCCCGGTTGTGTATGTCTAGTGCGGTATCTGGGTACATTCAAAGTTTTGGCGCTGATGGTCCTCCTTGCTGTTACGATGATTTAGAATTAACTGATTGTGCTTTTTTAATTGGTACGAATACAGCCGAATGTCATCCAATTGTTTTTAATAAGTTAGCGAAATATCATAAAAAAAATCGTCACGTGAAAATGGTAGTTGTTGATCCTCGTCGCACTCCTACCGCAGAAGCAGCCGATTTACATTTAGCTATTCGTCCAGGTACAGATATTGATTTGTTAAATGGGATTGCTCATTTATTGATGCGTTGGCACTACATTGATCCCTTATTTATAGATGATTGTACTAGCAATTTTCCAGCTTATGCAGAAGTAATTCGCCACTATTCTCCAGAAGTGGTAGCGAGTCGATGTGGTATTAGTATTGAAGATTTGGAAACGGCTGCTAAATATTGGGGAAAATCTAAATCTGTACTTTCTTTATGGTCAATGGGAGTTAATCAATCTTCGGAAGGTACTGCTAAAGTTAGAACTATTATTAATTTACATTTAATGACGGGACAAATAGGTAAACCTGGTGCTGGACCTTTTTCTCTTACTGGTCAACCTAATGCAATGGGTGGAAGAGAAGCGGGAGGTTTGGCGCATTTGTTACCGGGATATCGATTGGTAAAAAATGCACAACATCGAGCAGAAGTTGAGAATTTTTGGGGTTTAGAACCAGGACAAATTTCTCCTGTTCCCGGTTTAACTGCTTGGGAAATAATTACTGGTTTGGAAACTGGAAATGTAGGTTTATTATGGATTGCTGCTACTAATCCCGCTGTCAGTATGCCAGATTTAGAACGCACTAAAAAAGCTTTATTAAAATCTCCTTTTACTATTTATCAAGATGCTTATTATCCTACGGAAACATCAGCTTATGCTCATGTTTTGTTACCTGCGGCGCAGTGGGGTGAAAAAACTGGGATCATGACTAATTCTGAAAGAATGGTAACGTTGTGTTCAGCTTTTCGTGAACCACCAAGGGAAGCAAAACCAGATTGGGAAATTTTTGCAGAAGTAGGACGGCGTTTAGGTTTTAAAAAGGAATTTGCTTTTAATAATTCTGCCCAAGTTTATGCGGAATTTGTACAATTAACTCGTCAACGTCCTTGTGATATGTCTGGGTTGAGTCATGAGGTATTAAAAACACAAGGACCAATTCAATGGCCGCACCGGAAAGAGGACGCTCTTATACGGGGACTCTCTTATGCAGGGAAACGTCTTTACACTGATTTACACTTTCATACTCCAGACGGACGCGCTAAATTCGGTGCATATTATTCTAAAGGTTTAGCAGAACCACCTGATCCTAATTATCCTTTTATATTAACTACTGGTAGATTATATGGGCATTGGCACACACAGACGCGCACAGGTAGAATTGATAAAATTCGCAAAATGCACCCAGAACCGTTTATTGAAATTCATCCCCGTGATGCTGCAAAGTTGGGAATTATTGATAATCAATCGGTGGAAGTGCGATCGCGTCGTGGTATAACTAAGTTTCCTGCTAAAGTCACAAAAGCAATTGCTCCTGGTACTGTCTTTGTCCCCATGCACTGGGGTAAACTTTGGGCAGATGATGCTGAAGCTAATGCAATGACTCACTCACAAGCTTGTCCTGATTCTTTACAACCAGAATTAAAAGCTTGTGCTGTGCAATTAGTGCCTGTCTCTGTAGAAATTACTGCCAAAAACTATCAAGTTTTGTTCTCACAATGGTAAGCTGCTTAATATGCTTGCTTCCTAAACTAGGAATTATTCACTTAAGTAGGTTGGCGTTAAAAATTGTCGTTGGGATAAGGCAGGGGGCAGGGGGCAGGGGGAAAAAGGGTTTTAGCCTTGTTTACTTTTCTTTACACAGTTGAGTTTTATTTTGCCTACCTACTTAACCTAATATTAATATTCAATCATTATGATTAGGTTTTTTGATACAAAAGTCACTATGATTTAATCATTATCCAAAATATTGGATAATAAACTGTTAAATATAGGAATCCTATAATACAAATAGTCTTTCTTATCCTGTAGATGTATCTATGGGGTTTTTATTTTATTTTTGTAGTTTTTTAGTTGATTTTAAACAGGATACTTCAGATGAGTAAACTAATCAAACAATTGATAGAACTTACCAGCGATAAAAACTTCATGCACCTCATAGAAATTGTAGAGGTCATAGTTTCAAAATTGCTATCTCTACTGATGGTGATAGTAATTTTTGCGACGCTGGGAGATTTAACAATATTTATAGTTAAGGAGATACTTTCCCCAGCAGAAGGCACTTTTAGTCAGGCATTATTTAAAACTTTTGGTTTATTTCTAAATGTGCTGATTGCTTTGGAAATATTAGAAAATATTACAGGCTACCTAAAAAAGCACGTTTTACAAGTTGAATTAGTTATTGTTACTTCTCTAATTGCAATTGCTCGTAAAATTATTATTCTTGATTTAAAAGTAACTGAAGGTATAGAAATTATAGGTTTAGGTATTGCGATTCTTGCCCTATCAATTAGTTATTTTATAATTCGGACTAACAATTCCCGAAACGAACATTAAACGTAAGAATTCAGGAGTCAGGAGTCAGGAGTCAGAATGCTTATGAAATGAAGAATAGAGAGAAGTGAGATTTTATCAAAATCATCAAAGTTCACTAAAAAAGCCTTTATTCTTCTGAACCCCAGGTCTGCGTAGCGTCTTCTGTATTATCTATCCTGAATACTTACAATTAAACTAAGTTGGTTTTAATTTTATGGCAGAATTATTTGGATTTGAAGCCGATTTTGTGGATTCTCTACGTTGCATCCCTATGGAACTACGTTACAAATTAGATACTTGTGGAATTAAGCTCAGGTTGTCTGAATGGAATCAATTGACTTTAGCAGAACGTACAGCTTTGGTTGAATCTCCATGTTCCACAACAACAGAAATTCAATCTTATCAACAGTATCTCCAGCAACTAATTTTGGAACATACAGGTAAACCAGCTACCCAGTTAGTAATTGAACCTCATCCCCCTTGGTTGGATTCTACAACTATACCTATTAGCCTTCAGGAGAAATCACAAGCAATAGGTGTTACTATCACCTTATCAAAGTGGAGAATTTTAACTCCGTTACAACGGTTTGCACTGATAAAACTTAGTCTTTCAGGACATGAAAACAAAAATTTTCCCGCAGCAATGAGAGAATTTAATCTGTTTTAATGTTCTACGTTTTTCTCAACTTAAATATAGCGAACTTATACCGATATGCAGGAAAATATTCCATTGTTTTCCCTTGCTAAAAAGCTAGAAAGCTAGAAAGCTTCCCTGGTTCTGAGTTAGGAGTAAAACAACCAATATTGTACATTTGTGACTTTCTTGGTTTTGAATTTTGAATTTTGTATTTTGAATTGGAGCGAAGCGACGGTTAGTGAAGCTATAGTGTATTTAGCAATAGCTGTGGCTGTTGTTCAAACTAAGGTTAAATCTACTACCAAAAAATTTGATAGCCTAGCGTGGCGTAAGCCATAGAATTTGTTTAGACACACTCACTAACTCGATGACAGGCAACAACGCAAGACATAATGCATTTCTGCGGCTAGTGTCTAGTAATGGAGTAACTTCCGGGTCAGAATCCCGCTACTCGCTGCTTTCCACTAAAGAGATGGTCATTGGACGCGACCCCAGCTGCCAAGTTGTCTTGGATGCCATGATGTACCGGATGGTATCTCGTCGTCATGCAGTGGTTCGACCCCTTTCGTTATCTCCAGATAGCAGATTCAGCTGGGTGATTTATGATTTAAATAGCGCCAATGGAACTTTTTTAAATGGACAACTGTTACAAGGTTCTCAGGAATTGCACCAAGGCGATCGCATTTCTTTAGGTGCAGATGGACCACAATTCATTTTTGAGTATGAATTTCCCTCCCAACCAACGGTGATGTCAGCGAATCAGGGGAAGTCACTACTATCTGCTAACAATAAGCCACCCCTATCACAGCATGATTCAGTTAGCTTCACACAACTGTTTCCCATTATTTCCACTGGGAAAGATTTAACTCGGAAAGCTTACCTAGTACCGGGAATCCTGACAGTAGTATTTGTAGTCCTGATGTTTGCTACAGTAGGCAATCCCCAAGCAAATCAATTGATTGTTGGGTCTTACATCGCCTTTGCTGCTTACTATTTTGTTTACCAACTTTGCGGTAAACAGAAGCCTTGGTGGGTTCTCTTAGCTATGGGATTGAGTACAGCGCTGATTTTGCTGAGTCCTGTATTAGATTTTCTAATCTTTGTCTTTCGCGTTATTCTTCCTGGAAGTTTGCCTTCATCTCAAGAATCAATCACCTTCACAGAATTGTTGGTGCGGATGTTTTTTGGTGCTGGGTTAATGGAGGAATTACTGAAGGTATTGCCGGTATTAGGTGCTTATTTTATAGGTAACTCCTTGCCATCACCTTGGCGCGAACGGATCGGCGTTTGGGAACCTCTCGATGGGATTTTGCTGGGAACTGCTTCGGCTGTGGGTTTTACTTTGCTAGAAACTCTTGGTCAATATGTGCCTGTGATCACCCAAAATGTCACCCAACAAGATGGAATAGGTGCAGGCCAGTTGGTGGGTTTGCAACTCCTGATTCCGCGAATTTTAGGCTCTGTAGCCGGACATATGGCTTACAGTGGATACTTGGGTTATTTTATCGGGTTAGCTGTCCTCAAGCCGCTGATGAGTTGGCAAATTCTATCAGTTGGGTATTTAAGCGCTTCCGCACTCCATGCTCTTTGGAATGCTACAGGTTCAATCAATGCTTTGCTGTTGGTGGTAGTTGGGGTTTTATCTTATGCTTTTTTGATGGCGGCAATTCTGAAAGCACGAGCATTATCCCCAACGCGATCGCAAAATTTCGCAACTCGCTTTCTCGAACCAAAATAAAACAAAATAAAACATTTCTGGGGTAATTAGTGATTGATTATAGGATTTTGGATTTCTGATTGGGAATTGTATTTAATTAACTCCAATCTAAAATCTAAAATCTAAAATCTCCCCAGTCTCTGATACCGTTTCACTTTAAGTTTGATACAAATGGACAAATTTAGGATTCAGTCTGCAAGCTAGAGAGTTGTTTGAAGGCATAGCCAGCGATCGCTAAACTAACTTTTGCTTGTTCTATTTCTGATAAACTTGTCCAATCTCGATTTTCAATATTTTTGCTGACAAATACTAAGTTTTGTTGTTCGTTACTTCGCATGGCATAGGCAAAAGGACGAGCTAAAACTAGCAGATCATCTGTTCCCCAATTTGGTAGTAAAGCTTGCACACATTCTACTAGTTTATTACTAGCAGCTTGTTCTAAAGTGCTAATTTCCAAGACTTTTTCGGCGATGGCATTTAGCCAATTTGAGGGTACAAAGGCAGAAAAAGCACTATGTAATGTGGATTGAAGACGATGACAGGGTTTTTGATCATGGTCAGTTTGAGAATGGGACACTTGAGACCAAATGTCGTCTAGATGATGATAAAAATTCTCCGCTCTGGTAGTCAGGTCTTTTGCTAGTAAATCCTGACTCTCAAACTGCTGCTCTAGTTGGGAAAAATAAGCTTCTGATTCTTCATCAGCGGGATTCCAGGGATAAGTAGCATCTTCAGGTTGTAGTAGTGCTTCTAATAAATCTAAATCTACTGAAGATGGAAAAATCGAGCAGGTATCTAAACTATTGATTTTATTAATCATGTTTCACCTCACAATTAATTAATTAATTTGCCTTGTTGACAGCTACAACTTGAAGAATCAAATTTCCGCAAAAAATAATGATCGTTTCTGTATATTAAAAGTAGAGGATTGCCACCAATGCTGAGGTCAGGAATTTTCCGGTTGAAATTATTCCTTTAGGGGTTTTTAATTAAGAATTCCCATGTTTCACCTTTAGCACTGCCAAACTTTAATAGCATTCCCGATTTTAGTGGTACTTCCTCTCGGAGGATTTGTTGCCAGCCATTTGGACCTAAACACCAAGTTGTACCATAAGTTGATAAATCTTGCAGGTAGTATGTTTGCACTGATGTAGTACCAGTGAGAGTATTTCGGCATAAAATTTCGGCATGGCGTTTGGAAATATAGAGTTCAGGAATGACAATATCATTATCTTTAGTGCGACCAATACGGGTAACACCAGAACGCAATAACCAAGTTTGACCTTCTGGTGAAAGCGATCGCAATGATGCTGTGGTTTTTGGGGAACCCAGTCCAGAGATAGCAGTATCTGGTAATTCTGTAATTCCTTCATCAACACTTTTAATCAAGTCACCATTAAAATCTGGATGCAGGTAGAGAACTGGTAATGTCCAAGCCGGTTGATTGAACTTATATAGTGTTAACAGTTCTTGCCTTGCTGCTGCCATTGCTTCATCAATTGGTTTCCGCGATCGCAATGCTTCTGTAAAAGCTTGAATAAAACTGTGACTTTCTTGGTCAGCAATTTCATCCCGCATCGCTAGTACCGCAGGTACACCATGACGGATGAGTACTTCTGCTAAACTACTCGCAGCTATAACTTGTTGATTAATTGTCGCTGGTTGCGCCCCCCAGCAGGCATTAAAGACCCCCAACTTTACACCTGTACGTGTTAAAACTTGCGCTAATTCTATACCATTGAGAGTTAGATCCGACCCCAAAAATAACAAACCGCCATCTGGAGCAGGTAAACCGTGGCCAGCGAAAAAAAACACATTGTAGGTTTTGGTTTCTAACTCTTGAATTAACTGCTGTGGAGTGGGTTGCAAGAGTGTCTTCACCATACAGGGCGCGTAGGCATTTTTTCCTAATGGACTACAGTCTGACAATATTTTTTCGAGAATAGCAGCTTCTTGTTCTAATTGCAGATTGTCATCATGTCCTAAAACCAATAAGACATTTAAAGCTGGATCAGTTCGCAAATTTGGCAAAGGTTCAACTTCACTAGTAGTGCGACTGAATAAAATGTCTTGGGAAATAGATATTGCCGATTGGCCAGGTTCACGCTGCATAATTTCCCAAGGCAGAGCTATAAGATCAGGGTCACGAATTTCTAAACGAAAGCGCAACCGTTTATTTTGACCCATAGCAATACCACGACTACGTTCTAGACTACCAAGAATTGACCCATCGAATACCCAACGCCATAAACTGATGCCCAGGTATTGCATCAAACGACTACTGTAAGGACTGGTGGTTTGACCGACCACGGGTAAATTTAAATCAATGGGTAATGTATTTACTCCTGGTAATGTCGGCAATGAAACAATATCCAAGGGATTATGACCAGCAAACATCTGCTGCCATTCTTGCCAAATTTGACTAAGTTCAGTAGAAAAAACACAGTCACGCAAAACATAACCACTGGGATAGGGAGCTTTAACCACCCAAATAGCGAAGTTATCAGTGCCAGTATTTACCAGACGGGCGATCGCCAGATTCAGGCAGGACATGGATTCAAGGAACTAAACTTTAATAACAAATAATTTCCAACAAACTTAGTCCAGGCAGAAATTTTTACCCGGTAATTTTTTATTTTCTTTATCACCTGCATTATAAGATAGTGTGTGGTACCAAAAAGGCATTGTTTACTAAGGTGCAGGTGTTTGAGTGACTTGTGGCGAGGAATCTTGTTGTTTTTCCAGGCTTGTTGGTGGTGGGTTTTCCTGAGATGGTAGCTGCCGTTGCATTTTGATCCAATATCCCAGTGAACCAGATGCTAAAAGTACCCCAAGAATAACTAGTAACTGTAGCGGTAATTGAGACGTACGAGTCAGCTTGGTTTCAGGTATGACTTGAGTTTGCTGGTGAGAGTTGTCCAAAACTGTGTCGTTTGTGATTTTTGGGGTCAAATCTACCGTTTTGCTAGAGGAAATAGTATGAATGTCCGCGTTGAGCGTTAAATTCGGTTCGGAGTATTGGACTTGATAATGTAATAAGGCGATGGTGACATTATCGTGTCCATTTTTGGTATTAGCGATTTCTATAAGTCGCTGGGCAACATTTTCTATATTTGTATCGCCAGCAAGAATTGGTAAAATTTCTGTTTCCCAATATTCTTCTACCCGATCAAAATCACTTAAACCATCGGATGTGAGCAGAAAAACGGCATCTTCATCAATGATAAACCGTTGGGCTGTGGGATGTAATGAAGCGCTTTTGCTCATTCCTAAAGCTTGCACCAAGGAACCAGAACCACTATGTTGTAATGCTTCGCGGTATACAGCATAGCCTAACCGCACTTCGCGGGATGCCACATCATCATCTAGGGTAACTTGATAACAACCGTGGCGCGTAATCCAATAGGCACGACTATCACCAATATGGGTGATATACATTTCGTGGGCAATGGGCAAAGCCATTACCAGGGTGGTTCCCATCCGTTGTCGCCCTTGACGATGTTCTGTGTCGTTGCGTTGGCTAATTTTATCATTGACAAGTGCTACAGCCTGTTCTAAATCATTCAGCAGCAGTAAAGGATCGATGTTGTTATAAGGAACTGAGGTGAGTTCGATTACCTGTTGCTGAATGGTTTCAATGGCTAAAGTTGATGCTATGTTACCTCCTTCATGTCCACCAATACCGTCACAGACAATAGCTAAGGCAGTTTGCTGTGGTGGTTTACTCACCACGACACCACTAGGAGGGTAACAGGCATCTTCGTTACGTTGACGACTAGGGCCTGTGTTAGTTTGGGTGACAATTTTAATGGTGGTTTGGGCTGGAGAAGTTCGTCCAGTACAAGCTGTCCCTAATTGTGCTAATCCTTGATCTAAAACTGTAATTAATTGCTCAGATGAGTTGATTTTGCCCTGAATTAGAGAATCGCTAATTTGTTTGATAAATTCCGCTACGGCTGGCTTGGCATCTTTCAGCAGTGGTTGCCAAAATTCTCCTAATTGTGACAATGTTGGTGCTGGTTCTGAATCCAAATGCAACTCTAGTAACCGTACTAATCCCCCTTCAACTCTCAATAAATGGGAATTTAATAAGCTGGAAGCTACTCCTTCGGTTAAAAAGGGTTGCCACAAATGAGCTAACTGCCACAGCCAATTAATTTGCCGTATTGATGAGGCATTGCCCCAAACAGTCGTTAACTGGCTGCACAGATGCACTTGAGTGCCTGTACCATCAACTAATAGGGGCGGTTTTTCCAGAAGTAATATTTCTGGCTGCAATTGTTCTGGATTTACAGTTAACACACCATATATTTGCGGTATGTGTAAGCGGTAGGGAATGAGTTTGAGATAGGCTTTAAGTTTCTGTAAATTATCTAATTCAGGTATTTGGGGTAGTAAACCAGGCTTGAGATCAAAAAGAATTGATTGACCAATGACTAAATAGCGATCGGCTAAAATTTCTCCAGGACTACCCAGACTTAAATTATCCCCCACAGCCCACAGGTAACGCTTGGGTAATGGTGTGGAGCATCGCTGGCAGAACTTATGTGTCAAGGGGTTAGCAGCTTGACAATATTCATTTGGGCAGTAGAGCTTTGCCGCTTCATTTTCCATATTTGTCGCACCGATCAGCGATTGGCAATTTCTTCAACGGTATTTGCAGCGGCAATTTAGACCGCTTATGTTTTTGTCCTCAACATATCCAGCTTTGGATCGTGATTGTAGCTAGTGACTACCAGCAGTTGCTAATACTTGTTACTACTTATCCCAAGAGCATAATCCTTAAAACTCTACAGCCTCATCATAGCTTCTATTGCTCTGGGACTCTCTACCATCAATGCCACTTAATTTCACCCTGTCAGCAAAGCTTGACTTGGAGAGATAGAGACACAGGAGTGGGATGTTAACCCTTCAGTCTGCTGTTTACTAGGGACTGGGGATTCTCAGTTTGGCTAGTCCCTAAATTGTTGGTGGGTTACAAAATTTATAACTCACCAACAATAACTCTTCACCTTATTGATTTGAGTTAGCTGCAACTTGGGGTAGTCCCATGCTGTAGTTAGTAACGCGGCTAGAGAGATTGTAGCTAATTTCGCCTTTTTGTAGAAGCGATCGCAGATAATGCTCCAAGTCTGACCCAATACGACGCAAGTTATAATCTGTTAGATCTACACCACTAGAGGCTTCTACTAGTTCATCAAACTTGCGATAAATTTTTTGCAGTGCATCTTCATTCCAGTTGAATTCATTGTCTGGGTCAACATCTAACGTCAACACCTGATTACTAGGAATTAGTTCATCTTTGTCCATTTCCGCCGCAAAAATGCGAATATGGCGGGTTGTAGACTTGAGCAGCATTGGGTTATCCATAAAAAGGTGTAAGATTTCGGTTAATTACACTGCAATCATTTTAACTGCTGTGCTTGGGCTTAATTCCTCCAACTTACAAGCTGTGATGGCAGTTTTCACAAACTTTGGGAAATATTTAGTTTACGTTTAAACTGAATCATCATTTCAACTGCATAAAAGCATCTGTACAAGGTTGCTAAATTTGCAAATTGAAATAATACAAGCTTTTTAATCTTAAATTACGCTAATTTATGAATTATACAAAAACAATAGCAGCAAAAGCGGGTTGTGCTGCTAGTACCGACCCAGCCTGAGGTACAGCAAGAAAGATTTAACCGCAAAAAGGATGTAGACACTAGTAGGGTGGCTTCTCGAAGAGTACCCCAATCGTTTTGAGGGCATGGGAGGGGGCTGATCTTGCAGGGGAGGAAAGAAAAGTCATTTTGATTGGAGTGAAATTGGATAATTTATTTTTGGGAGTTCCCCAAAATCTACAAAGTGAGCAGTATTGCCAGAGGGAAGAATTAAGAATTTTTATTTTTGACCAACGCCCTCTCAGTGCAGCTAGTAATCTTTAAAACTTACCATTTGATTTTGTAAAATTCTGGGATAAAATGACTTAATTCAGTATGTATGTGTTTCTCCAGAAGAAAATTTTTACAACTCATCAGTTTACCAATTAACGCACCCTAAAATTACTGAGAAAAAAGCGTACATAGAGTAATTGTACTTACACTAGCTACAATGACATATAGCTCTAATCAAATGAAAAAAGCCAGCATTTATGCGTAAGTACAAATACTTAAAAAATGATGATAAGAAAAACTGTTATTGACGTTTAGATAAAGTTGATGTAAAAACTTTTAAAAAGGTCTGAAAAGTTCTTACAGAAACTTTATTGTATGGAATCTTAAAAACTGAATAATAGTTTATGAGTAACATATGCGATAACTAGCACAGGAACATCAAAACTGAGACGAAAATATAGCCAGAACCAAAACAGGGGGAGTTAAATCGAATGTAAAGGTGATGTATAAGAAAAAATTGTTAATTCAACGACTTCTTTGTATTTAAAAAAATATAAAGAAATTTTTTCCGGATATCTAGTTTCTCACTCGCATGAACACCAAGTAAAGGAATCCTCAGACTATGAACTCCAAAGCATTACCACGCCAAATAAATAATCTCGAAGTGGGTGTTTATGAATGCGAAATTCATCTCAAATTCCGGTTGATTGAAGAAAAGAGTCTATTGGGCGATCGCGAACAACTGTTGCAGGTGCTACTAGAAGCACTAACTGAGGGATCTGACGAATTTTTGGAGACACTACAAGCGTCCGTAAAAGCCCAAGAGGTTTCTGAGTTCAAAGCCTCGCCTCAAATGAGACGTCAACTGATGCGCTTACGGAATTTTGCTGATAATAGCCAATAACTAACGGTGTACTTTTAAGAAGTAGCAAATTCTGCTGCGGGCATCAAAATAGTAAATTTATTTACTTTGTCCCTACCTATTTGCTATGATTCTTAGTCGGCTTGTATAATCAGACTCTACAGATACAAGCGAGAAGATGACCTCAGGGAAGTTCACGCCAGTATCTACATCAGCCCTTAAAAATAGTGCACTACCAACATATATGGATGTCTACTCAATGCAGTCATCCCTGGCTTCAAATTTAGGTTAGGGTTGTTGAAAGTCTATTTTCAGATAAATTTCAGCATTAGGAGGGTTCCGCTTCAATGATAAGAACCCACATATTATCCTTTGTGAGCAAACTCCTCTAGGTGCATCTTACTTATTTTTTCATCAAATTAGAACGCCAAATACTTGGTGAAATACTGTTAATAAATCTTGAGACATGGGACTTCGCTAAATATAGCAACTGCCAAGGCGGTTAGAACATTGTTGATTGATACAAGCTTAAAAACAACTCGTTTTCTATTCATCACTTTGCTATACTTTCCTATCTATTAATATCATCACCCATCCTAGCTGAAGTAAACATTTCTCCTTTGCGAACCTCTGCGTTAAAAAACAATACCCCTCTCCGCCACCGGAAAGGGGTTAATCATAGCTGAAACTCAGCACTACCTAATAAGCATCTTGCAACTCATAGAAATCAGGTGAAATGTAATCCTTACGCAAAGGCCAACCCACCCAATCTTCCGGCATCAAAATCCGCTTCAAATTGGGATGACCTTCATAGATAATGCCATACATATCGTAAGACTCACGCTCTTGCCAGTCCGCAGTCTTCCAAATCCAGTAAACTGAAGGCACAGAGGGATTTTCTCTAGGTAAGAACACCTTCACCCGGACTTCTTCTGGCTTATCAGCATTATCACTTACCTTCACCAAGTGATAGACACTTACCAAATCTTGTCCTGGCCCCAAGTCAATACCTCCTTGAAACTGGAGATAATTAAACCCGTAGGCGTACAAAGCTGTAGCGGTAGGAAGCAAGAAATCTGCTGCTACCTTAAGAATCTCTACACCGTTCACGTCTGGGGCTAAAGATTCATGGTCAAAACCATTTTCTGTCAACCACTGAGAAACCTGACCAGCCGGAACTATAGACTCTTCCGCCGCAGGAACTAAATTAGATTCTTCTTCAGCCACGCTTTTCTTCCTCCTTTGTCTTTGCTGTCAGTAGCGCAGGTGGTATGGGCATACCTATTGCTTCCGTCAATTCCTTCGGTGGAGTAAAGCGGGTATCTGACTGCATATACTTACCAGTTAAAATCATTGGTACTGGTTTCAAGTTATGAGTCGTGCTGTAATAGCGGTGAGTTTGCTTAATTTGACCCCGTTCTTGCATGGAATCATTAGCAATTTTTTTCCGCAGCTTAATAATTGCGTCAATAATCGCTTCAGGACGGGGAGGACAACCGGGCAAATACACATCTACAGGAATCAGCTTATCAACTCCGCGCACAGCACTAGGAGAATCAACGCTGAACATTCCGCCAGTAATTGTACAAGCACCCATAGCAATTACATACTTGGGTTCAGGCATTTGTTCATAAAGACGCACCAATTGAGGAGCCATCTTCATGGTAATTGTTCCCGCAGTGATAATTAAATCGGCTTGACGGGGGCTAGAACGGGGAATTAGACCAAAACGGTCAAAGTCGAATCGAGAGCCAATTAAAGCTGCAAATTCAATGAAGCAGCAAGCTGTACCAAACAGCAAAGGCCACAAACTAGAAAGCCGCGCCCAGTTGTAGAGGTCATCAACGGTGGTTAAGATGACGTTTTCTGACAGTTCTTGAGTGACAGTAGGGCGCTCAACGGGGTTGATGATACGCTCTTTGTCCTGGGTGGTTATGTTAGAATTTAAGACCATTCCAAAGCTCCTTTACGCCATGCGTAAACTAAGGCGATTACGAGAATCGCAATAAAAACCAGCGCTTCAATAAACGCCAATAAACCCAACCGGTGGAAAGCAACCGCCCAAGGGTACAAAAACACAGTTTCTACGTCAAAAACGACAAAAACCAGTGCGAACATATAGTAGCGAATATTGAATTGAATCCAGGCTCCGCCAATGGGTTCCATTCCAGATTCATAAGTGGTGCGCCGTTCTGGGCTGAAGCTACTAGGTCTGAGGAGCTTGGACGCTGAGAGCGCCAGGGCAGGTACTAGGCTACAGAGGAGGAAAAAGCCTAGAAGATATTCGTAACCGCTAAGGACAAACACAATGGATATCTACCGCTGATGGTGCAATTGAAATGGATATTGTTCTTTTACATTATATCTTTTCAGGCTTTCTGAAATCGTGGAAATTGACACACTGAGCGTATGGTGTTGATTTGATCAGTACCCCTTCAACCTCAACTACTTGTGTTTTGCGATAGCTACACTGAACTGTTGGCGAACAGGGTTCCGCAGACAAGGTATCGCATTTTTACCGCATACGGAAAAGCTTGACTTTTTTATACAAATTTAATGCACTACACTGGGAGTATTTGATTCCTTTTTGAGAGTGATAGAAAAGCCTAACAAATATGTCATAATTTGTAACGTATCTTTAAGATTTGCCCTCTGGGAGGCTTTAGCCATGAGCGAACAAGCTGAAGAAGCTATTGAAACTCCAGTTTTAGATAGGTATGAATGTCGCTCTTGCGGTTACGTTTATGAACCGGAGAAAGGAGACGACAAAAGTGATATTACTGCTGGGACACTGTTTGCAGAACTACCTGTAAGTTGGCGTTGTCCAGTTTGTACTGCTAACAAGGTAGCTTTTGCCAACATTGGTCCTGCGGGTACTGCATCTGGTTTCAAAGAAAATTTAGGTTACGGCTTAGGCGTTAATACCCTGACACCAACCCAAAAGAACATCCTGATCTTCGGTGCTTTAGCCCTTGGCTTCTTGTTCTTTATCAGTCTTTACGGCTTACAATAAGAACCGTTTTTCACAAATACCTTACACAAATTTAGAAAAGACTAAGAAATACTGATGCACTCAATTGTAAAAAAGTGGCAAGGAATTTTTGCCGCGTTAATAGTAGTTATAGCTTGTATAGGTTGTAGCAAAGTTGCGTCTATCAGCTACAATCCCTGGCAAGTTATTAATGTGCCAACAGAGGCGAAACTATTCGATATTGGCTTTACTGGTAATCCCCAACATGGTTATTTAGTTGGTAGTAATGCTACCTTATTGGAAACCAAAGATGGTGGAAATACTTGGCAGCCGCTCAAACTGGAACTAGACGATGAAAGGTATCGCTTTAACTCAGTCAGTTTTAGTGGAAATGAAGGCTGGATTGCTGGAGAGCCTTCGTTGCTGCTACATACTACTGATGAAGGCAAGTCTTGGTCACGTATTCCCCTAAACGAAAAGTTACCAGGTAGCCCAATTATGATTGCCGCCTTGGCTGAAAATACAGCGGAAATGGCTACTGATGTGGGTGCTATCTATCAAACTACAGATGGTGGTAAAAACTGGAAAGCACAAGTCGAAGCTGCTGTTGGTGTGGTGCGGAACTTAGAGCGATCGCCCGATGGCAAGTATATTGCTGTTTCTGCCAAAGGTAGTTTTTACTCAGTCTGGGAACCAGGACAAGCCTCTTGGGAACCCCATAACCGTCTGAGTTCTCGACGGGTAGAAAATATGGGCTTTGCGGATAATGGCCAGTTATGGTTGTTAGCACGGGGAGGTCAAGTTCAATTTAGCGATTTGACTAAACCAGATGAATGGCTTGATGTAGAATATCCAGAGTTGGCAACAAGCTGGGGTTTACTAGATTTGGCTTATCGCACACCCGATGAAATCTGGATTGGTGGCGGTAGTGGTAATCTGTTACGCAGTACCGACGGCGGTAAAACCTGGGAAAAAGACCGGGAAGTGGAAGGAGTGGCCGCTAATTTTTACAAAATTGTATTTTTTAAGCCAGACCAAGGTTTCATCATTGGCGATCGCGGTATTTTGCTCAAATATAACCCCAGTGCAGAACCAGCCAATCAACCAGAGGCTGCTTAGTTACACTCAGGGTTAAGTGATGATACCCTTTTCTGAGAAGAACGTTGCAAGTTGTAACTCTTTCTAAACTTTGTAGGATAATAAACTCAATACTAGTTTTCGTGAAGGTAGTGATCTAAATGGCAGGTACCACTGGAGAACGTCCGTTTTCGGACATTATTACCAGCATTCGTTACTGGGTAATTCACAGCATCACCATTCCAGCTTTATTTGTGGCTGGTTGGCTATTTGTCAGCACCGGACTGGCTTATGATGTGTTTGGTACACCCCGTCCTAATGAGTATTTCACACAGGTTCGTCAAGAAGTGCCAATCGTGAAAAACCGTTTTGAAGCTAAAAAGCAAGTAGAAACATTTATCGGAAAGTAATTTGAAGTCATGACCAGCGGCAATAACATCAATCAACCAGTTACCTATCCAATTTTTACGGTTCGATGGATCGCAGTTCACACTTTAGGTGTGCCAACTGTCTTCTTTTTGGGCGCGATCGCCGCAATGCAGTTTATTCAACGCTAGGAGCAACTCATGGACAGATCGCCTAATCCTAATCAACAACCGGTTGAATTAAACCGTACCTCTCTGTATCTAGGACTGCTATTGATTTTCGTTCTAGGGATTTTGTTTTCCAGTTACTTCTTTAACTAACTGGAAGCGTCATTGCTAATTTCTGTTGATTTGTTCTTAAGGGAGGAGAAAACTGTGTCTGGAAGTGGAAGAATTCCCCTGTGGGTCGTTGCTACGGTCGCAGGTTTAGGTGTAATTACTGTTGTAGGTATTTTCTTCTATGGAGCCTACGCTGGAATCGGTTCTTCATTGTAATGATCAGCTGATCCGAATTTTTGTTTAAAAAACAACAAAAAAAACCGCCTGTCTGTTTTAGATAGGCGGTTTTACCATTAAAAATTGGGGCAGGGTGCAGGAGGCAGGAGGCAGGAGGCAGGGGGCAGGGGGCAGAAAGAAGAAAGAAGAAAGAAGAAAGAAGAAAGAAGAAAGAAGAAAGAAGAAAGAAGAAAGAAGAAAGAAGAAAGAAGAAAGAAGAAAGAAGAAAGAAGAAAGAAGAAAGAAGAAAGAAGAAAGAAGAAAGAAGAAAGAAGAAAGAAGAAAGAAGAAAGAAGAAAGAAGAAAGAAGAAAGAAGAAAGAAGAAAGAAGAAAGAAGAAAGAAGAAAGAAGAAAGAAGAAAGAAGAAAGAAGAAAGAAGAAAGAAGAAAGAAGAAAGAAGAAAGAAGAAAGAAGAAAGAAGAAAGAAGAAAGAAGAAAGAAGAAAGAAGAAAGAAGAAAGAAGAAAGAAGAAAGATAAATACTCTCCCCATCTCCCCATCTCCCCATCTCCGCGTCTCCGCGTCACCCCATCTCCCCATCTCCGCGTCACCGCGTCACCGCGTCACCCCATCTCCCAGTCCCTAATTAGGCGATATCTTCGCTTTCAATGTATGAAAATAGAAATGCGAAGACTACTGCTGGCAAAACTAGACCAGTCAGAGGTACGAAAATGGAAGGCAAGAATGAAGAATAGGCCAAAATAGAGGGCAAAAATGAACCTGACATAGTAAAAGTCCTTTTAAGTCACACTACAATTCTGTTAGGAGCTTACTTTAAAATTCTGCCTATTTTTGCAAATTCTCAAGATTTTTAACACAGACGTTTACATACCCAGCAGTTCATCAAGTTCCATACTCGGTAAATCGGGAGGAATCACTGTTTTGACTAATGTAACTTTGCGACTTTCCTGTTGGGTAGTCTGATCGAGAGCGATCGCTTCCACACGAATTTCTACACAGCCTAAAGGCACAACTAAGTGAGTTACCGCTTCCCAATTTCCCCAGGGAGTAGGTCGCAAATCCTTAAGCAGATGAGGTCCATCTAACAACCCGCGAGTTTGGTAATCTTCAACCCATAACTTAACCGCCACTCCTAACCATACCTCAGACAGTTCTAAACGCACTTTCACCGATTTTCCAGCCACCAATTCACCATTTGGCATAAACAATTGGGGTGTTGGTAACGATGCCAGCAAAGGACTAGATATATCTACTAGTGGTTGTTCCTGTTTTTCAGGAGATTGATTGTTATTCTCATTTGTCAGTGCAATGTAGATATCGTCTAGAACGATTTCTTGGGATAACAAAGTAGTATTGGTCTGGAGCGCACTAGGAGGTGTTTCTTCTTCTGGTTGTGATTCACAAGTATCTAAATAAAGATTTTCTTCTGCAAAATTATCTACATCTAACTCCTCAACTGCCGAATTGTCATCAAAGACAGTTACAGGCTGTTCCTCATTTGGCTCATGAGTATCATCATCTTCATCTACTAAATCGATACCTTCTGGTAAAAAGTATCCTTGGCTCTGCATCCACTTTCTAATTAAGGGTGATCTCTCTGGGGTATTGGCTGTGATTAATTCTTCACTGTCCAGAGTAGGAACTTGAGCAACAGCATTTTCTCTCAATTCAACATCAGACTCATATTGAGACAGTGTATTTTCTTCTTCAGGTGCGATCGCTTCGCTCTCTTCTCTACGTTCGCGGAGCGTGTCGTAGACAGAGGCTTCACCAACGAGACGCTCCGCGTATCTTGCTTCCCCGGAGGGGTACGCCGTAGGCATCGCTTCATTGATCGTATCCTTGTGTGTAGCTTCTTCTAAGGAAGGTATCTCTACTATCTGTTGAGACTCATCCGTAATCTGAGCTTCTAAGCTATCTGGGGTATTGCTTTTGACTTCTTTTGGATCTGGGACTGCTTTTAACCGTTTTAGGTAGGGTAAAGAAGTTTTTGTGTGTTTGATTACCAACTTTTCCAGATTAATTGGAGCTATCTTCTGAGTTATCTTGACAGTTTCTTCCGGTTTCAGGGAATCTGCAACTACGGAATTAGTAGCAATAGCATCTTTTTGATTCTCAGGCAGCTTCGGTAGTTGTGGTGAAAACCTATCCAAAAAAACCAAGGGTTTAATTCGCGGTGGTAGAGGTTGGCTTGGGGATGGTTTTAAAATGTGAAACTGGGCTAGTTTTGGCTTCTTGCCCAGATTGAAAAGTTCTAAACCGATACTGACAGGTTGTTCTGGCTTTGTGGCTTCCACCTGCGTTGGTGGCGCATTGCTGTCAATTAATAAGTCTGGTGTGATTGATTTTTTGCTTCTAACTGTCAGTAATTCTGTCACATCTGCTGTAATTGTAAAACCACTGCTACCTAAGAGTATGACTTCACCGCCATTCGTAACTGCGCCATATAAACTAATTTCTGCCAAAATTAACTTAGATTCACACTCAGTCGGAATATCAATAGCGGTACTAAATCTCAAAGGCAGGGTTTTAGCTGTTAAAGGCTGCTTGACTTGAGTTAAGATTTTGGACTCTAAGGGCGATCGCAGTTCAATGACTAGTTGCAACTGATCAAGGCTGGTTGTAGATAATATTTCATCTTCTAGATTCCCCGTTTCTGCCAATTCCACGTCCCCATTGACTGTGATGGGTTTTCCCCAACTAGCAATATAGCTATCCCGTTCTAAAGATAGTTTGATTGGTGAAAGTGGTGATATTAGTCGAAAATCCTCAGATATTTGCTCCTCTTCCAAGGATTCCGAGGTGGGTAAAGCCAAATCTATTAAGCTTTGTAAAATCTGTTCTGCCGTCTCGCCTTTGACCCAGACTGGGCTAACAGGCTGATTAATAATTATATCTTCTTCGGTTTCTGTGAAAAAATCCTTGATATCTAAATTGTCCTGTGGAGTAATCTCAGATTGATTTTCCCCATCTAATTGCTGAAGGGCAATATCTAGCTTTGATTGTTCACTTAATTCTTGAGGTAAGACTTTAATAGTGAGCGTGTATTGCCAGGATTTACCCAGCATATGCGTCATCAAGTCGCCAGAGCATCGTAACTCCCAAATTCCCGGTTTGAGATCAATAAAGGGAATTACAGCCATAAGTCCATCTGTATTGGTGCGACGCAAACGCTTAAAAATTCTCCGTTTGGGGAGAACTTCCTGGATTGACGAGTGAGTTACCCGCACTTCTACATCTGTATTGACAAGGTGAGAACGAGCCAAAACTCTATACTTACCTGCCAAAATTTTTAGAGTTGGCGATTCCAGGGTTTGCCAAGTGCGATCGCCCTGTTTCTGTATCAGAAATTGCCAGTTTTCCATTGTGAGTAATGCCCAAACCGAAGAGTCGCCGATTAATATTTTGCATTAACTTGCTTGCAAGTTTAACTCAGGAATACGTAATTGCATCACTTATCTTGGTTCAATACATCTATATCGGAGCTAAACTAGTACTGCAGTACTAATAAAAAGTAATACTAAGACGTAGCGTCCCACAACCCAACAAATCCCGAAAATATCCTCTAACCTCTAAGTAGGTGAACAGAAAAAATTAAAGGTATGTGAAGAAAGGTAAAATTGCCCAAAACTCTCTTCCTGTTCCCTGTTAAGAGTTCCCTTGTCATAACGACAATTTTTAACGCCAACCTACTTAAGAAAGAGTCTGCTGTGTCAATATACCCATTAGACAAAAAAAACGATAGACTCATTACAACTACGAGAATTCAAAATAGTTGCTGGTGTGTATATAGCGTTTTCTAGTCGGCTGAGGTACAGATTTCTCTTAGATTTATTTGCATCCATCTTCTTCTATCTGCGGTTAAATCTTTCTTACCCTACCTTGCAAATGTAGGAATCGCTAGAAAATCAAAACCGTAACCTGTATTCACATACTATTACCTAAAGCAAAGAGTAAATAAATTCACTCTCTTCCACTCCTGCAACTACTGAATTCTGTTGCGGTCAGATAAATTATACAGTTATTGTGTGGTATCAGATATTGATAAAGATATCCAAACAAATAGTGAAAAATCTGACAATTTATGATTTTTATTTGATTTATTATTAACCAGAATAAGTTTGTGACAAATATAATTTGATTATGCCTAATTCCCAAATTTTTTCCACATCTTTAAATTTTCAAGAAGATTACCCCTGTCCTGTTTGCCGCATCGGTAAAATTTCCCATATGCCACTAATGGAGGCGATGTCTTGTGACTTTTGCCAAGAGATTTTTACCGTTAACTTAGAGCTACAACAAATCAAAATGCCTTCTAGAGAACCTCCGTTGGTTTGGCGGTGGAATGGCTATAAGTGGACAGAAGCCCAGTTAGAAGGTGTAGAATTGGGTTGGGGTTATGTGGTGGCTGCAATTGCTTTTGTATTTTTTCCTACTACTTTAATTGCTATAGGAGCTTATCATTTTCCTCCACAAATTAATGATCCTCTTACCTGGGTACCATCGATCTGGACAGCGCTCACTTTTTTATCACATTTATCAATCATAATTTGGATTTTCATTGAAGTTTATCAAATCCCAATTATGGCATATTTTCGAGCCATAACTCGCTGGAGAAATGGATTAATCAGGTGAATCTTAAACAATTCAAAATTTAAAATAGAGGCGAATGCTGCCGTAAGGGATACAAAATTGCCAACTGTTAAATAAGGAGATTTAAACCCCGACTAGAGCTTGCTTGTATGGGTGATATAAGCTACGCCGTATGTATTTAGCGTTCTGATAGGGTACGGGTATTGGACTTTTACCTTTTTGATATGGGTGTTGCGTTCGCGGTAGGGTGCGGCATCAGCAATATTATTTTCGTCCACCCAATACGGTTAAAAAATTCTCTAAGTAGGACGGTGTGAATTCGCAGTAAATATTTAACGTTATGATTAGGCAAGAGGGAACAGGGTTTTAGCTTTGTTGACATTGTTATGTTTATTTACGGCTTTTCACTTATATGTGTTTATGCTGTAGCCACTTTAGGACAAGGAACTGTAGTAGTATTTTAGGGATAACTAACAAAAAATTATTTAATGGCAAAGACTGAGAATTGGAAATTAGGGTAAAAAGCTAAACTGATTCAGAATCTGAAATCCCCTGTATGAATCCAGGGAGAGCCTCAATCAATATTTATACTGTCAAATGACGGCATCACTCATAATTAATTTAATGATTATCTGATTGTCCACCAACACATTGTATGAGCGAACTGGAGCGGTATTACAGAGTCTTAGAATTGGAGCCTGGAGCAACACTAGAAGAAATAAACCAGGCTTATAAAGATTTAGTGTTTGTTTGGCATCCTGATCGCCTCCCTAAAGACAACCACCGCTTACAAAAAAAAGCTCAAGACAAGCTCAAAGCCTTTAATGAAGCTCGTGATCAATTGCGTTCTTTGAAAGATCAGCCTCAAACTGCACATAACCATAGAACAACTTCGCCAAAAAAACCACCAACAACAAATTATCAACCACCAAATCAAAACCCAGACTTGAGTGGAAAAGATTTCAGTCGAGCCAACTTAAGTAACAGAGACTTATCTGGGAGAAACCTGAGTTATGCTAATTTGAGCGGTTCTAATCTCAGTGATACTTTTATGCACAAAGTTAATCTGAGAGGGGCGGATTTGTCGGAAGCCAATTTGTTTAGAGCTAACCTACTGTTAGCAGACTTAAGAGAAGCCAACTTACGCAATACTAATCTAATTGGTGCGGATCTCAGTGGTGCAGACTTGCGGGGTGCAGATTTGACAGGTGCTAGAATTCGCTCAGGCGAACGGTTATTGGTGAAACTGATTGGTGCCAACTTAGCTGGAGCGATTATGCCCGATGGTGCAATTCATAGCTGACACTAACCCAACCTTTTGCGTAGGGAAATCTGACGTTGCTGATTAAGGGTATGAATTTTAGTCTCACGCAAAGGCGCAAAGGCGCAAAGGTAAGAGTTTTAAAGGTTCAATTTGGGAATTTCATACCTCAATTCAGCAACACCGGAAATCTTAACAGTGGTAAAAATCAAATAAGATTCCTATAGTGTACAAAAAGCTAAAAAACCTGGTTAACATTACCTACTATATGGGAAACTTAGTAATATTCCTTATGAATTACATTGCCCATGAATGGTATCATATATGACATTTTAGTGAAGACAATCAATGGAGAAGATAAGCAACTCAACGTCTACACAGGCAAAGTACTATTAATTGTCAATGTGGCTTCCTACTGCGGTTATACTCCTCAATATGGGGGACTGGAAAAGTTAAACCAGAAGTATAGAGCAGCAGGTTTAGAGATTTTAGGATTCCCCTGCAACGATTTTGGAGCGCAAGAACCTGGAACCAATGCCGAAATCGCACAATTCTGCACAAGCAAGTTTGGGGTTTCCTTTGAACTATTTGATAAAGTTCATGCTAAAGGTTCTCAGCAGCATCCCCTTTATACTCAACTTACCAATGCAGTTGAGCCAAAAGGAGCAGTGTCTTGGAACTTTGAAAAATTTATAATCAGTAAGCAGGGGGAAGTAGTCGCCAGATTTAATAGTAGTGTCAAGCCAGATTCATCAGAATTAATTGCCATAATTGAAAGAGAATTAGCAAAATAGTCCTTAGTCATTAGTAATGACATAAAAAGTCTTGTACTATTGATTATTGACTTGGGAAAAAACACTTTTTAATTAATTGGTGTTAAATTGTCATGAATATAGTAATAATTGGTTGTGGTTATGTTGGCTATGCAGTTGCTCAATATTGGCAACGAAATAATAATTTTGGGATCACTGCAACCACAACTAATCCTGAGCGTGTTCCTGGATTACAAGTAGTATCTCAAAAAGTTATCGTCACCCAAGGAAATGATACAGAAAGTCTCAAAGCAGCATTAAAAAATCAAGATGTTGTGCTGTTAACTGTGGCGGCAAAAACTGCAACTTCCTATGAAGAAACTTATCTTCAAACTGCTAAAACATTAGTTTCAGTATTAAGAAATTGCCCCAATATTCGCCAATTGATATATACAGGAAGTCATTCAATTTACGGAGATAGAAATGGTGTCTGGGTAGATGAAGAAACTCCACCGGCACCAGCTAATCTTAATGCTCAGATTCTTCGCAAAACTGAGGATGTTTTACTATCCGCAGAGAATGAAAACCTCCGCGTTTGTATCTTGCGTTTGGGGGGAATTTATGGACCTGGTAGAGAATTGGTGAAAATATTTGGACGAGTCGCGGGGACAACTCGTCCTGGTAATGGCGAAGATATAACCAATTGGATTCACCTCGATGATATTGTTGGTGCTATAGAATTTGCTCGCAATCACCGCTTGCAAGGTATATATAATCTTGTGGATGATGCACATCTTAGCAGTCGAGAATTAATTGGTAATGTATTGACAAAACATAATTTACCTAATGTTATATGGGATGCAGCAAACAAGAGTACCCGCCAATATAATACCTGGGTGTCGAATCAAAAGCTAAAAGACGCAGGCTACAATTTGGTTCATCCTCAAATAATTTTTTAGCAGGTCTTAAATTTAAAATCATGCAACCATCAACCGGAGCTAATACATTTGCTGTAACACCACCTATCTCTGAGTTTTATACTTGGCAGACTTATCGCTGTGCTTACGAAGTTCATCAACCAACAAATTCAACTCCAACAGCTATTCCTTTACTATTAATTCATCCTATTGGGGTAGGATTATCACGGCAATTTTGGCAGAGATTTATCCGTGAATGGTATCAGACAAATCACCATAACTCTATTTACAATATTGATTTATTGGGATGTGGTGAAAGTGATATGCCACGCAAAGCTTATACACCAATCGATTGGGCAAAACAGTTACAACACTTTTTACAAACAGTAGTAAAAAAACCTGTGATTTTAATAGCGCAGGGTGCTTTATCACCAGTAGCAATTGAATTAGTTAAACTAGAACCAAATTTAATTGCTGGAATTATACTTTCTGGGCCAACGGCTTGGAGTGTAACTACTAAAAATGCAGCTAAATGGCGACAAAAATTACTTTGGAATATCTTTGATTCACCAATAGGAAATGCTTTTTTTCGCTATGCCCGCACCCGCAAATTTTTACTTTCTTTCTCTATTGAAAGACTTTTTGACTCTAGTGATGCCGTTGATGAAGAATGGTTAAAAACCTTAATAGCAGATGCTAAAAATATGGGTGGACGCTATGCAGTATTTGCTTTTTTAGCTAGATTTTGGCAGCGAGATTATAGTGGTGATATTGCGGCAATTGTGCAACCAACATTAATAGTTTTGGGAAATAAAGCATCAGCTATTAGCAAAGAAGGTAAAAAAGAAACTCCAGATGAACGTTTGGCAGATTATCTGGCTTGTTTACCTCAAGGTCAAGGAATAAAAATCAGCGGCAGAAATGTTTTACCATATGAATCTACTGCTGAATTTGTAGCGGCTATATCTCCATTTATTCATGAACTTTCTTAGTTCACAACTATGTGAAGTTAAGTAACCAATCTCGAAATTCACTCGTAGTGAAGGTTTTATACCTCAACTTTGGGCTGAAGCCCTGACTACATACCTTTAATTATTTACGTTGTTTTACTTATTGGTTACGGGAGACTATGGCCAACGTGTCCTTAAAAATCAGGTACAACTTGACCTGATTTATACCCTAAATCCTGTCTATACAAGTAATTATGGCTACACCATGCAAGGTTATCATCAGTCAAATTGGATGGCGATGAAATGTTCTGATTACCGCTCTCGTGTCAAACTGATGAAGGAATCTTAATCACGAAATTATAGGAGTGGTGGGAATGGATGTCAGCTTGATTGTGTCCAACATCTTGAATCCACCTGTGTTAGCTTTCTTTATGGGGATGTTGGCGGTTTTCCTGAAGTCAGATTTGGAAATTCCTGCACCCATTCCCAAGCTGTTTTCCCTGTATTTGCTATTTGCGATTGGGTTTAAGGGTGGTGTGGAACTCGTAAAAAGTGGTATCAGTCAGGAAGTGATTTTCACCATGCTGGCAGCGATTTTAATGGCTTGCCTCGTACCAATTTATACTTTTTTCATTCTCAAAATAAAACTGGACTCTTACAATGCTGCTGCGATCGCTGCTACTTATGGTTCAATTAGTGCTGTCACCTTTATCACGGCTAGTTCTTTTCTCACTCAACTGGGTATCAGCTTTGATGGTTATATGGTTGCAGCCCTGGCTTTGATGGAATCTCCAGCGATTGTTGTTGGTTTGATATTAGTAAAATTATTTACTGCTGATGAGAGTGACAGAGAGTTTAATTGGGCGGAAGTATTACAAGAAGCATTCCTAAATAGTTCCGTATTTCTCCTAGTTGGTAGCCTAATTATGGGTTTACTTACAGGTGAACATGGTTGGACGACATTAAAACCTTTTACACAGGATATGTTTTACGGAGTCCTCACTTTCTTCTTGTTAGATATGGGACTTCTGGCGGCGAAAAGAATCAAAGATTTACAAAAAACTGGCGTTTTCTTAATCTTATTTGCCATATTAATACCCATAGTCAATGCTGGAGTTGGTTTAATTATTGCTAAACTAATCGGTATGCCACAAGGAGATGCTCTCTTATTTTCAGTGTTGTGCGCTAGTGCTTCTTACATTGCAGTTCCAGCAGCTATGCGACTAACCGTTCCTGAAGCTAATCCTAGTCTATATGTTTCCACTGCTTTAGCTGTGACATTTCCTTTTAACATCATTATCGGCATACCCTTTTATTTATACGCAATTAATATCTTTTGGAGTTGAGATTATGGAGTTAGTTAAAAGGATAGAAATTTTTGCTAATTACGTCGAAGTCGGCAAGATTTTAGAAGCTTTAGAAAAGGCTGGTGTTCCTGGACATACTGTTATTAAGAATGTTGCTGGTAAAGGTAGAGGAGGAACAGACAGTGATGATTTAGCAATGACATTGCTAGATAACATTTATATCATTGCTTTCTTTCCTCCTGAAAAATTGCCGCAGGTGGAGGTGCAGATTAGAAAAACTTTAAATAAGTTTGGTGGGAGTTGTTTTATTTCTGATGCAATGGAATTGAAAACAACCAAGTATGTTGGTTAGGTAAACATAAAATTCTTCACTTCTCGAATAACTCTGCCTTCTTTTTGGGAAGTAGTATTCTGTAGGTACAGGCACAAAAATCAAGAAACTGATTACAATACTCAAGGTGAAATCTAATTCCCTTGTGTGATTAATCATGGAAAATTTTGTTTTTTACAATCCTGTTAAAATCCTATTTGGCAAAGGTCAAATTGCCAATATTGCTTCAGAAATCCCTGCTGATGCTAAAATCCTGATCACCTACGGCGGTGGTAGCATTAAAGCCAATGGCGTTTATGATCAAGTAAAATCGGCATTAGCGGGAAGAAAGGTATTTGAGTTTGGTGGTATTGAACCCAACCCCCACTTTGAAACTTTGATGAAAGCAGTGGAATTGATACGCAAAGAAGGTATTGATTTTCTTTTAGCTGTGGGTGGTGGTTCCGTTGTTGACGGGACTAAATTTATTGCTGCTGCGGTATCTTTTGTGGGCGACCCTTGGGATATTTTAGCAAAAGGCGCACCGATAACAGAGGCAGTTTCCTTTGGTGTGGTTTTGACTTTACCAGCAACTGGTTCGGAAATGAACCCAACTTCGGTGATTACCAAGTCGGAAACTCAAGAAAAGTTATATTTCGCTAATCCCCTGGTGTTTCCTAAATTTTCTGTTCTTGACCCAGAAACGACTTTCTCCCTGCCTACGAGGCAAATTAGTAATGGGATTGTGGATGCTTTTACTCATGTGATGGAGCAGTATTTAACCTATTCAGTGAATGCACCATTGCAAGATCGCATGGCTGAGTCAATTCTGAAAACGCTGATTGAAGAAGGTCCAAAAACCTTAGCAAATCCTACAGATTATGATGCACGGGCGAATTTAGTTTGGGCTGCAACAATGGCGTTAAATGGGTTAATTGCTGTTGGTGTCCCCCAAGATTGGACAACTCACATGATTGGTCATGAGTTGACAGCGTTGCATGGTATGGATCATGCTCAAACTTTGGCGGTTGTTTTACCCAGCACTTTGACAATTAGACGCGATCGCAAATGGCAAAAACTTCTACAATATGCAGATAGAGTTTGGGAAATTATTGGTGGTTCGGATGAAGAACGAGTAGATGCAGCAATTAGTAAAACTCGTGATTTCTTTGAATCAGTTGGTGTTCGCACTCGTTTATCTGATTATGGTGTGGGACTAGAAACCATTCCCGCAGTGATCAAGAATTTAGAAAAACATGGGATGACAGCTTTAGGGGAAAATAAAGATGTTAATCTGCAAGTTGTTGAGCAAATTTTAGCTCTTTGTGCTTAGAAATTAAATTTTTGAGGGTAGGTATTTTACCTACCCATAACAAAGCAATTTTTAATATCTAAAATTTTTCAACTTGAGACAACAACAATATTGCTACAGATTCTATAATATAATTATTGAACACCACCACAGGAGTCCGTATGACCCAGATATATGAGGGAGTACGCTGGACAAGCTCAGACCTTGAACTATTGCCAGATAACGGCAACCGTTATGAGATAATTAATGGAGAATTATTTGTGACAAGAGCGCCACATTGGAAACATCAAAAAGCTGGCAACAATGTTTGTACAGAACTCACACTTTGGTCTAGAGAAACCGGTTTAGGAGAAGCTGTAACTGCTCCAGGTATTATTTTTACTGATGCTGATAATGTCATTCCTGATGTAGTTTGGGCAAGTAATGAAAGGTTAGCAACTTTATTAGATGATGATGGACATTTAACAGGTGCGCCAGAATTAGTAATTGAAGTGCTTTCTGCTGGTGTGGAAAATGAACGCCGAGATAAAGAAGTGAAATTAAAACTTTATGCTTCTAGAGGTGTGCAGGAATATTGGATAATGAATTGGCGGTTACAACAAATAGAAGTTTATAGACGAGAAAGAGCAATTTTAGTATTAGTAGAAACTCTGTTTGCTAATGATGAGTTAATATCGCCTTTATTGCCTGGATTTAGTTGTGTCGTGGGTAGTTTATTTAAGTAGAAAAATACTTAAATTTAACATTGAAAAACAAATATTTTCTAGAAGTTAACTAAGATGGTACAAGCAATATTAAAAACTCTCACATTAGAGGAGTTTCTGCAACTACCAGAAACGAAACCGGCTAGTGAGTATATTGATGGTGATTTACAACTGACAGTTGGAGAGTTGTTTGCGTGGTTGTTAGAGTGAAATTGATTCTTATTTAAAATAAGAGTAAAACAGTCCCCCTTTTCAATGGGGATTTAGGGGTATCTAAAATTTTTGATACATCATGAGGGATTTTTACAACATCATCTTAGAGTAAATATTAATATTAATATTGCGAGATTAATAAATAGAGGTATATAGCGTTTCCCAGTCTAATGAAGTACACACCAATTTATTAACTGTTCCCTGTTCCCTAAAACGAAAAAACTTTGTACTTCACTAGCATGAGAACGGCTATAATACAATCTATACTATTCTATATCTCATATATAAAAGCTTTTTAAGGGAAAATTAAGCTATGAACTACCAAGAACTTTTTGCTCAAAAACTCTATAAAGAAGCCATAACTGAACTTCAAATAGAAATAAAGTCATATCCAAATGATGAAAAACGTAGTTTACTAGCTGTTTGTTGGTTCATTCTTGGTAATTTTGAAGAAGCCTTCAGAGTTGTGCAAGAGATTGAAAATCTAACAAATCGTGATTACATAATTTTGGCTATGATTCATGAGCAGAGTAAGAATTGGGAGGAGATGACAAGGGTTCTTAGGGAATCGGTGCGTATAAATCAATCTGGATACATCTATTATTATCTAGCAGTTGCCGAAAGGCAAGGACGTAATTTATTAAACGTAGATGCAGCTAGTAAGGAGATGATGCAGAGCTACCTTAGAAGATCAATAGAATTTGAAGATTGTCCTGTTGAATCTTATCTTTTACTTGTAGATTTATATGATTTCAACCACTTAGAAAATAAAATTGATACACTGAATAAGGCTTTTCAAAAGTATCCAGATAATCCAATTGTTCGGTTTGAGTTAGCTTCTATTTTGATCCATTTTCAAGGAGAAAATGAAAGAGCTATTACCATATTAACACCTTTAGTTGGTACAGAAAATTTCGATCAAAAAGCACGATGGTATATCTTTGAAGCGTTGGTTAATCAGAAAGAATATTCTGATGCTGATAAGTATTTAGATAGTATTGAAATAAATAATAAGGACGGTTATATATCAATAAAATCTGATCTACTATTTAGACAAGGAAATTTTGGTGATTGGTTAGCTTTGTCTGCCGAAAACATAGATCAAAATAGTTTTGAACCTATTGTCAAATACTATTTCAAAAAGGCTTATGTGAACATTTACAATAATAATTTACAGCAAGCAATTAACGATTTTGTGTCTGGAGCAGAGCTATTGATTGGAATTGTAGATTACATATATTCTTGGATAGATATTTCAATTAATGGTGAACATTATTTATATAAAGAATTTGATGTAATTGAAGATGTGTGTGAAACTTTAGTCTTACTGAAGGATGAAAACGAATTATTAACACAACAAAGTATAGGCTTACTAATTTATACCATTCAAAGATATTTTTATGAAGATCGTCAAAATGAATTACTGGCATTTTTCCCAGATTTATCAGAATCACCACTTTTATTTTCAGCAAAATTATTGGGATATCCACCTAATTTATGTTACGAATTAACTCAAGAAATCATAGATAAAGATATTATACAAGCAATACATTATTACTTAAAATATGCAATTTGGAAATGTGAGAGTGATGAATATCTTTTAAATAATTTTTCAAATACAATTTATATCAACCAGTCTGAAATTAGGAATGGTATTTTAGAGTATATTGATTCTATAAATGAGATTGCTTTATCAGAATTGAGGAAATGTCAAAATCCAGAGATAATCATTAAAGTTTTTGTACCTTTTTATAATGCAGTTTGGCGTAACCTTCTTTTCAAAAAAGGATTATTTTATATTGTTGCTGAGATTAGCAAAAAGATAGTTGATGCTTCTAATAAAACTCAAGGACTTTTTGATTATGCTTACAGCCTCAATTCTTTAAGTAATCGAGATGAAGCAGAAGCTATATATCTAATTTTAATTGATCAACAGCCCGATAATAGTGCAGCTATCAATAATTTAGGTGTAATAAGCGACAAGTTGTGAAGAGTGTAATTCTGGTAAATCTTCTAAGTTAATTAAAGATTTTACAGGAGGATTCAATAAAGAAGAATGGTCTAAACATATCAGGGCTAAACGTTTGCAGATACTTAAAGAAAGGAGAGAAAAGCTAGATGAAATTAAGCAGCATTGGGCTTCATCTTTAAAAAAAAGAAGTTTATCAGAAAAAGATAATACAGCTATTGAGCATTTTATAGAGAGATACGAACCTGACTGGATTAAAGCGGCAATTGATATTGCAGTACGCAAAGAAATCCAGGATTATGTTAAATATACAGCAGGCATTTTAAAGAATTGGGCTAGGGAAAGTCCACCAGAATATTTATCAAACCCTGATGTCGGATTAGCTAAGAAGCCAGCAACTGCTAAACAAATTACCTATATTGCTTCTTTGCTAGAGAGAGATGGGATTAGTTTAAGTGACGTGAGTGATAAGACTGACTTTGATGAACTTACAATGTTAGACGCAAGAAACTTGATATCTGTTCTTCTCGAAGAGATGGAAGAGTAAATCATCGGACTTACTCCTACTCTTAACCAAAAAACTTTTTCAGCAAACCCTAAGTAGTAATGAAATATGCCTACTGAAACTGTTACACTACAAATACCCGAAATTATCTATCAACGGTTAGTCAATACCGCCCATGCTACTCAACGTCCTTTAGAGGAAGTCATGCTTCATGCTTTACAAGTGGGTAGTTCACCAGCATGGGATGATGTACCAGAGGAATTTCAAGCCGAACTTGCTGCTTTAGATAAGTTAGATGATAATACTCTCTGGCAAATTTTCCATAGTCAGAAAACAGCAGCAGATATGGAAGAATATAATACTTTACTAGAGAAAAATTCTAGTGGTACATTAACAGAAACAGAAAGATTAAATTTAATATCTCTCCGACACGAATCTGATCTCTTTATGTTACGTAAAGCCCAAGCCGCAGTTTTACTTCGTTGGCGAGGATATAGTTGACCAAATCCTTAAATTCTTGTGTCTACATATATTTCGGAAAGTTTAAGAAAACAAAGATTCAATGTTACGATATCCATTAACTACTCGGATAATTTCTACATCATCTTCTACCGATAAAAAATAATATAAGGATTTGTAGATATCCCTCGCAATTCTGGTGATAATTCTGCATAACTACGCCCCATGTTAGGAAATTGTGCTAACATTTGACATTTTTGTTCTATGGTATCCAAAAACTGATGTGCAGAATCTAAATTGAAATTGGATAAATACTCACAAATTTCATTGATATCTTCAATTGCTTCATCTGTTAAACTGTAATTACTCATTGCAAAGATTCACCTTTTTGGGCAAGTTTTTCTCGCAATTTAGCAAAAGCAACTTCACCAGCAGTTAATTGTCCCCTGTTAGCTTGTTCAATACCCACAGCTACTTTTTTACGGGTTTCTTCTAACCATTGTTCATAATGTTTATCTCTTTCTTCTAGTAATTGCAAAGCTGCTACAATTACCTGATAGGCATTTTCATATTTACCACTTTGCAATTTGGATTGAATCAACTGTTCTTGTTCCGGTTGAAGGCTAATATTCATAGTCATAAGTACCAGAATTGATAAATTTAATAACTTGAGGATTCAGTATTGGCAATTGTAACCTACTATTAATTGTTATTATAACCAAAGTAATAATTAAAAAATATCACAGAAAAATCACTATGACACAACAACCAATACAAGTAATTGGCGGTGGACTGGCGGGAACAGAAGCAGCATGGCAAATAGCCCAAGCAGGAGTACCCGTAATTCTCCACGAGATGCGCCCTAAAAGGTTCAGCCCTGCCCATCATACCGAAAATTTGGCAGAATTGGTCTGTAGTAACTCTTTCGGGGCTATGGCGAGCGATCGCGCGGCAGGATTATTACACGAAGAATTACGTCAACTCGGTTCTATTATCATTTCTAAAGCTGATGAACACGCAGTCCCCGCTGGTGGGGCTTTAGCGGTAGATAGAGGACAATTTGGTGAAGACTTAACCCAAACCTTAGCAAATCATCCTTTAATTGATTTCCGCAGGGGAGAAGTTAAAGAAATTCCCGAAGGTATTGTTGTGTTAGCTTCTGGCCCATTAACAAGTCCCGATTTATCGGCAGATTTACAGCGGTTTACCGGGATGGAATATCTCAATTTTTTTGATGCTGCAAGTCCTATTATTTTAGGAGATTCTATTAATAAAGATATTGCTTTTATGGCTTCTCGCTATGACAAAGGTGAAGCAGCTTATCTGAATTGTCCGATGAATAAAGAACAGTATTTACATTTTTGGTCAGAATTACGTCAAGCAGAACAAACAGAATTAAAAGACTTTGAAAAAGAAACCGCGAAATTTTTTGAAGCTTGTTTACCAATTGAAGAAATGGCACGCAGAGGGGAAGATACCATGCGATATGGTCCCCTGAAACCAGTGGGTTTATCTGATCCTCGCACGGGTGAACGTAACTATGCGGTAATTCAATTGCGTCAAGAAGATAAAGCCGGTCAACTTTGGAATATGGTGGGTTTTCAAACTAATTTACGTTGGGGTGAACAAAAACGAGTTTTTCAAATGATACCTGGTTTGGAAAAAGCCGAGTTTGTCAGATTAGGAGTTATGCACCGCAATACTTTTTTAAATGCACCGCAGTTAATGTCTGCAAGTTTGCAATTTAAAGAACGTCCAACTTTATTAGCTGCGGGACAATTAATAGGAACAGAAGGTTATACTGCTGCATCTGCGGGAGGTTGGTTAGCGGGAACAAATGCAGCTAGGTTAGCTTTAGGAAAAGAACCGCTAATTTTACCCGTTACAACCATGATGGGGTCTTTATTTGAGTTTATCAGTTCCGCTGAACCAAAATATTTTCAACCGATGGCTCCTAATTTTGGTATTGTGCCAGATTTGGGTGTGAGAATCAAGAGTAAACCAGAAAAATATGGACGTTATCGCGATCGCTCTTTGGCAGATTTATCAAGTTGGAAAGCTGCAAGTTTAGGATAAATAAGATCCCCGACTTCTATGATTAATATATCATTTATTGACAATATCAAAAAAGAAGTCTGGGTTCTGAACTTTATTATATATATATATTTATATTTGTCACTGTATCAGCTTTTAAAACATAATCAATTCTTCCCCGCAACACCTCTATTTTAGTAATTATGGTAATAGCAATACAGCGATGTTGAAAATACCAATAAACCAGGTAAGACTAAGGTTAAAACCAGAATATCTGAACCTGTTTTCATACTCAAATCATCAGTAATAGTTATGGGTGTTAATTTTTGCCAAAGTTTGGGCATAATACTGTTTATGTTTGTACTTCTTTGGCTGAATATCACGGGATGAAAACGGTATCTTTCCCCAAAATTAGAACCTGGTGGTTGTTGCTGACATTTTGTTGTTTTGTCTGGTATGCTTCAGTATTATTACCACTAAGTGCAGCTTATTCACAAACAATTAATACCCTAAAGCAACAACAGCAGCAAGTTCAACAGCAGCGTCAAAATGTGATTCAGGAAAAGAATCATTTAACGAATCTGCAAACAGAAGCGCAAAGACATTTAACTGGGTTAAATCAAAATCTGCAAGCCACTAATAGCCAAATTCAAAACAGCGAAACTAGGTTAAAATTTGCTACTGAAAGCCTCCAAGAATTAGAAGCTGTTTTATCTGTCACAGAACGTAATTATGAAGAAAGACAAGTTGCAACCGTAGCGCGGTTACGATTTTTACAGCGATCGCAATCTTCTCAAGGATTGGCTGTTTTGTTACAAAGCCGGAATTTAAGTGATTTTATCAGTCGTCGTCATCAGTTAAAGTTAGTTTATCAGGCAGACCAGCGGATTTTATCTAAACTTGCAGAACAAGCAAATTTATTAATTCAACAAAGAACAGAAGTAGAAGCGCAGAAAAATCAAATTGCTTTAATTAGAGAACAATTATTAGCCCAAAAATCCGATTATCAAGCTCAAGCGGAATCTCAAGGAGAATTGATTCAACGTTTAAATAGCGATCGCTTGGCTTTAGAAGCAGCACAAAATCAACTAGAGAAAGATTCTCAAAATCTAGAAGCTTTGATTCAACAAAAAGTAGCTGAACAAAAAGCCAGAGAAGCGCGGGAAGCCGCACAAGCAAAAGCTAACAGTAAAATTTGGATTCGTGGTACAGGTATCTTTGCATTTCCCAGCGACGCACCTACCAGCAGTCCCTTTGGTTGGAGGATTCACCCTATTCTCGGATATCGGCGTTTTCATGGAGGTTTGGATTTTGCCGCTAGTTATGGTAGTACCATTAGAGCCGCAGATTCAGGTACAGTGATTTTTGCGGGTTGGTATGGTGGTTATGGCAAATCTTTGATTATTGATCATGGTAAAGGAATTACCACCCTATATGCCCATTGTAGTGAATTATATGTGAGTGAAGGGCAATCTGTACAAAAAGGACAAGCGATCGCTGCTGTCGGTTCTACAGGCTTATCTACAGGCCCTCACCTGCATTTTGAAGTCCGTCGTGATGGTACACCCGTTGATCCAGCAAATTACTTATAATTAAATTCAGAAAGTATGTTATGATATAAGATATATGTTCGAGGGCGCGTGGCTCAGTGGATAGAGCAACAGGTTCCGGTCCTGTGGGTCGGGGGTTCAAATCCCTCCGCGCTCGTTTTTTAAGATATTACAAAATCAACAGAAAATTAACTCTTTTTCGGTTTTTATTCACGTGCACCGATTAGATATTTACACGATCATTTAGAATTGGCAAGTTTGAGAAAACCGCAAATATCAACATTTCCAAAGTTAATAGCAATGGTTGAGTTTGTTATAGCTGGTTAAAAAAAATTATGGGACACTTCCGCAGGTTGGGTATACAGCACTTCCCAGCGTCATGAGGTACAAGAACCCCACCCCCAACCCCCTAAGAGCAAGCGATGAGGGGGCTATGATGTACCTTATAACAAAGGAATCCGCTGTAAGTTAGAGAACCCCAACAGATAAAAATATAACCCCATACAAAATTTTAAGCTTTGTAGGAGGTTATTTTTTGCTACTTTTTACTAAGAAGTGCCAGGAACCGGACTTGAACCGGTGACACGAGGATTTTCAGTCCTCTGCTCTACCAACTGAGCTATCCCGGCGTGGTTTTTTTAGTACCGCCACGATTAATCAATGTAGCAAAGAAAGAAAGATTTGTCAAGTGGTTTACAGAAGAAACTTTTACGCCCCCTCAAATCCCCAACTTCACCCAAGTGAAAACGAGGAGGAACATCAGGAACTGTACCAGAACGATACTAGGGCCAGAAGCCAGGTTAAACACCCCAGAAACCATAATTCCACCAATGCTACTGCTAGAACCGACAAGCACCGACAGAATCAGAAAGCGGTTAAAATGGTGACTCATTAGTTTAGCAGTGGCAGCGGGAATCACTAAAAAAGCATTCACGAGTAAAACGCCAACCGCTTTAATGGCTACAGCAACGGACAAAGACAGCAAAACGACAAACCCATAACGATACAATTGCACCGGAACGCCTTGTACTTGGGCAACATCAGGATTAAGAGTTAACAAAATTTGCGATCGCAAAGTTGATAATAAAAAAATGCTGCTACCGACAAGTATCACCAGCGTCAAAATTAAATCGGTGACATCAATCGCGAGAATATCGCCAAACAGCACAGCCATCAAATTGCCGCGATATCCTTTAATCATGCTGGTGAGGATAACACCTATTGCTAATGCTCCTGATAAAACTATACTGAGAACGCTATCACTACCTAAATCTGTTTTGTCAATTAAGTAGAGAACAACAATCCCGAAAATCAAGGTAAAAGGTAACAACATCCAAGTAGGATTTGTGTTTAATAATACGCCTAATGCTACGCCTACTAAGGCTGCATGACCAACAGCATGGCTGAAAAATGACAACTGGCGCAAAGTCACAAAACTGCCCAATAAACCGCCAAGTATTCCCATTAATACAGCACCAATAATGGCACGTTGCATGAAAGGGAATTGTAATAAATCCACTAATTCTTGATTATTAGCAATAACTAACAATTTGTGTGGATGTAAAATCAATAAATGCATATTTTGACTTTTTTCTCTACATAAATTGATTTAACCACAACTCATGATTCAGTCTTTGTCTGGATGTTACTGAACTTTTTAAATTTACAATGTTGAATTGTTTAGTGATTGTGTTGGTAGCGGCTAAAACCAGGGCCATAAGTCGCTAAAAGATTTTTTGCTGAAAGGGCAATTTCTGGCTTACCAGTACATACAAGAGTTTGATTAAGACAAAGAACGCGATCGCAATGACGGCTGACCATATCAATATCATGGGAAACTTGTAAAACTGTCCAACCCTCTTCTCTCTTTAATTCATTTAGTAAAACATAAAAATCAGCCGCACCTTGCACATCTACCCCAGCAAAAGCTTCATCAAGTACCAAAAATTTGCGTGGAGTTACTAAACAATAAGCCAACAAAACCCGCTTGAGTTGACCACCACTAAGAGTTCCAATCGCTTGATTTCTCAGATGATATGCGTCAGTTCGTTGTAAAGCTGCGGTTATTGCTGCTGATTTTTGTCTGTGATTTTGCCAAAACTTGGAAAATAAATGTTTTCTGTCACCTGCAACCTTTTCTCTATCACCTATTCCTAGTCCCACCAATTCACTAACAGAAATCGGAAAACTACGATCAAAAATAAAGTTTTGTGGCATATAGCCTAACAGGTGATGTAAACTTCCTAATCTCGATATTGGACGACCAAATATTTCAATTGCACCAGCACTTCTGGGAATTAAATCTAAAATAGCTTTTACCAAAGTACTCTTACCCGCGCCATTCGGTCCGACTATAGCTGTGTCTGTTCCTGGTAACAATTCAAAAGAAACATCCCGTACCGCTAGATAACTGCTTTGATAGACAGTTAATCCTTCTACTTTTAATATTGGTAATGTCATTAATTGTTGGTCGTTATTCATCGAATTTTAGATTTTAAACTCCAATTTTCAGTTTTTTCAATTACTAATTAGCAAACAAGTAATACTAAGTAGAGTAATGTCAATAATTAAAAGTTTGTAGTGAGGTCTTTAAACAGGAGTCAGAAGGGGCGTATTGCAATACGCCCGTACAGAATTCAGGAGTAAAACTGGCTTGGTGTCTAGGTTTCAATTTATATTCTGTACCTCATTGATCTGCAATCTGCTGTATTTAATTTAATTTGAGTTTGCACAAAAGCATGAAGTCATCGGTTTTGTCTGCTTACTCTTTGAAAAGCCACTCTACGAGTGTCTATATCTGCCGTTAAAACTTCTGGAAATTTTATTCTGTGCAGTTTCATCTTCAGAAATGTATAAAAAGCCCGACGAAAGAATGAAAGTCGCGGACTAGTAAAAATCAAAAGATTAGTAACCTGCATTTCCATAGAATTATTTACAAGCTGTTGCTAAAGTCTCTAAATTAGATTTCATCACCTTAAAATAATACTGTGGATTTGTCTCACCAGTTTCTAGAGAATCCAGAGTTCGCAAAGTTAAATTTAAGTCTTTAGATAGGCTTGTAAATAATTTATTATCTACCCCTGGTTCACTAAATAAGGCTTTAACTTTGTATTTTTTCACAGCATTAACAACTTTTTGTATATCTGTGGGTGAAAGTTGATCTTCTGGAATTTCTACAACGGCTAATTGTTTGAGATTATAGCGTTTAGCTACGTAAGGAAAGGCATCATGAAAGGTAACAAAGGTGCAATTTGGAGTCTGTTGTAAAGTCTGTTGAAATTCATTATTTAAATTCTCTAGTTCTTGGATATATGCCGCAGCATTAGCTTCATACGTTGCTTTATTCCCAGCGTCAGCAGCAATTAACCCATCTCTAATATTTACTACTTGCTGTTTAGCTAAAACGGGATCTAGCCAAACATGAGGATTCCCATCTGCGTGTTCGTGGTTGTGATCTTTTTCTTCCTTCCCAATTTCCTCTATGGGAGAAATTTCATTGATAGCCTTAATACCCTTGCTGGCATCAATTTCGACTAATTTGGTGTTTTGGGCATTTTTGACGGTATCTGTCAGAAATTCTTCTAACCCCAGCCCATTTTTTACTAATACATTCGCCGTTGCGATCGCTTTCACATTAGCTGGTGTAGCCTGATATTCATGTATTTCCGTTCCTGGCTGGACTAAAATTTCTACATCTGCTGCATCTCCCGCTACTGCTTTGGTAAATAAATACACTGGTAAAAATGTTGTGACTACTTTAGTTTTTGGTGGTTGTGCTGGTTCTGACTGTTCTGCATTTGTCTGTGTAACCTGTTTCGTTTCAGTACAGCCAGAAATCATTGCCAACATCAGCAGCGCCATGAGAGACAACATTTTACCTCTAAATCTGCCTATTCTTCGGCTGACATCAGTCTCAATCATCATGTTTTCTCTTCCTTCAGAATACTGTCTTTACCTACGTCAATATTTTTATTGACAACAAGACTTAATCCTAGACATTATACTATAATAATTCTCATTATCATTTTGGTTTAATAAAAATACCCTGCATTACAGCACTTCCGGCTGTTATGAGGTACAAGAACCCCACCCCCAACCCCCTAAGAGCAAGCGATGAGGGGGCTATCATGTATCTTATAACAAAGGAATCTGCTGTATCCGTGTAATATACTAGACATCTCCGATAAAGATTGTAGAGACGTTCCATGGAACGTCTCTACAACGGTTTTAGGTCACGCATATTTAATTTCTGGAGATGTCTACTGAGATTAAGTAATAACAGATGATTTTGTTGAGAGGATACTGCCTTATACTAGCTTTCCCCATTCATGAAGATTTCTTGACTTTTTGAGTTAAAAAAAATGCTGCTTACTGCTAGTATATTGAGATCAGTTTTTAATAATCTCTCATTTCGTATAAGCACGTAATGTGCTGATTGTTAGTAAATAGGTGTGAGTGAAAAATGCAAAAATCATGGAAATATCTGTTAGCTAGTCCAGTAGTTAGCGGCGCAACACTATTGATGAGTGCAGCAGCGTGGGCAGGAGAAGCACCAGCAACAATAGAAGCCAGTGAACCACTTGTTGTAGCCAATTCAGACCAACAAGTTGAAAATATAAATCAAAAAGAGTTAATCTCACAAGTTACATCAGTATCTCAATTGTCGGACGTACAACCCACAGATTGGGCATTCCAAGCTTTACAATCTTTAGTAGAACGTTATGGTTGTATTGCTGGATATCCTAACGGTACTTATCGTGGTAATCGTGCCATGACGAGGTATGAGTTTGCGGCTGGTTTGAATGCTTGTTTAGATCGGGTGAATGAACTAATTGCTACCGCAACTGCCGACTCGTTGACAAAACAAGATTTAGCAACATTACAAAAACTGCAAGAAGATTTTTCCACAGAACTAGCAACCTTGCGTGGACGCGTAGATGCATTAGAAGCGAGGGCTTCTGAATTAGAAGCCAATCAATTTTCTACTACCACCAAACTGCAAGGACAAGTTGTTGCAGTTGTCAGTGATGTTTTATCAGGTGACAATGTTGACGGACCGATTACAGACAAAAATACTACCCTTGGGGCGCGGGCGCGTATTGAATTTGTAACTAGTTTCACTGGTCAAGATACTCTGTTTACCAGAATCCAGAGTAACAATATCAAGACTCCTGATATTGGTACTCCAGAAGGTAACTTGTTTTTTCAAGGTCCTGATGGTACTAACAACGCTGTCATAGATGCGCTATGGTACAAATTCCCTCTAGGAAAAAACACACAGGTAATCGCTATTGCTAATGCTGGTGCAGCAGATGACGTGACCAGTACTGTGAATCTTTTTGATGGTGATGGTGGATCTGGTGCATTGTCAAGCTTTGGTACACGCAACCCGATTTATGCTCAGATCAGTGGTAGCGGGTTGGGAGTAAATCACCAGTTCGGTAAAAATTTGACACTAAGTTTAGCGTATTTAGCAGGTTCAGCTAATGACCCCAGTGCTAAAAATGGTTTGTTTGACGGTAAGTACGGTGCTTTGGCGCAGTTGACAGTTAAACCAAGCGATCGCATTTCCTTTGGTCTAACTTATATCAATTCCTACAAACAGCCACTACTCACAGGCAGTAATCTCGCTACCTTCCAGAACTTGGATACAAATCTAGATGGCAATTCAGAAGCATTTTCTAGCAATTCTTATGGTTTCCAAGCATCAATTGGCATCAGTGATAAATTTGTCCTCGGTGGTTGGGCTGGATATACGAATAGTCAGGTATTGACAGGTACAAAGGGAGATGTTGACATTTGGAACTATGCTGTTACTCTTGGGTTCCCAGACTTGGGCAAAAAAGGTAATTTAGCTGGTGTTATCCTCGGAATGGAACCGAGAGTTACAAGTTCCAGTTTTGGAAGTGCATTTAAAGACCAAGATACCTCATATCACATTGAGGCATTTTATCAATACAAAGTCAGCGACAATATCACCATTACCCCAGGTGTGATTTGGTTAACCGCCGCAGATCATAACGATAATAATGATGGTGTAGTCATTGGTGCTTTGAGAACCACCTTCAGTTTCTAAATTTCAAAATCACCATCTTAACAAAAAGACCAGCCTTCCCACGGGCTGGTCTAAAAAACGTTGTTCGCGTTGTCTTCTCAAGAGAGTCAAAACCAAATTGCGCGTTCCCAAAATTTAACGGGCAACTTTTCTTAACAAGATTGTAACAGCCAGTACACTTTTTTCATAAAAATATCTTAAAAAATATCTATCCGCAGGTCAGTAGTATTTATTTCTAAGGGGAGATAGGGATATAGGGTGATGGGAAGACGCGGGGACACGGGGACACGGGGAGAATTCCCTATTCCCTATTCCCTATTCCCTATTCCCTGTTTACGAATTACGAATTACGAATTACGAATTATTTGCGGTTTTCCCCAAATGATGGTTTCTTGTTTATAAATTACAAGTCCTGGTTTAGTACCTTTCGGTTTGTAGACGTGCTTGGGTTGGGTGTAAACTACTGGTACTTGGTCACTTTGACGGGCGCGACTGAAGTAAGCTGCAAGATTAGCGGTAAATTGTAAATCGGCTTCTTCCGGGACTTTACCAGGTTCAAGACGCAATAAAACGTGACTACCAGGGATTTCTTGAGCGTGAAACCACAGATCATAATCTCCGGCTACACGAAATGTCAGTTGGTCATTTTGGTTATTATTGCGACCGATTAAGACTTCAAAGCCGCTGGGAGTGCGGTAACGATGAAAATTAGTGCTGGGAGAGTCGGTGGTACTGCGGCTGCGATATTCCAGGGCTTCTAGATATTTTTGCCCAATGAGTTCATCACGGATTTCTTCTAAAGCTTGTAAATCTGCTGCTGTTTGGTAGTTGTCGATTTGGGAAATTGCGGCTTCTACTTGTTCTAAATAATCAATTTCGGCTTGAACTTCAAATAATAAAGGTTCAACAGCAGCACGAGCGCGTTTGAGTTTTTGGTGCTGTTTATAAAGCTTCTGGGCGTTTTGGACGGCGTTTTTATCTGGGAGAAGTGCGATCGCAGTTGGTTTACCAGTTTCAAAATCTGCCAGGATAATTTCTTTCATCCCTGGTTCCCAGTTTTGGAGATATGCCATTAATAAATCAGCTTTTTGTCGATAATCATCAGCTTGATCTGACTGCTGCAATTTCTCACTAAAAGTTTGGGCTTTGGTACGTAATTTGCCGAGAATATTATTTAGTTTCTGAGTTAACTGATGGCGTAATTGAGAAAATAATTGTTTATTTAATTCGTCGGTGTAATATTTGTTCAGTAACTCTTGGATGTTTTTAGCTGGTGCGACAACACCCCAACCCATGACAGTGTAACCGGTTGCTGTCCAAGCAGGTTGGAATTTACCAATTTCTAAAGCTTGTAACCATTCTTGCCAATGTGCAAATAGCCTCTGCCAATCATCAGCATTTAGTGTATCTGTGGTTGTTTCTGGTGCTATATCTGCTACCAGCAACATTGTATCTAACAAAGCTGCACTCAACCCACGATAATTTTTGAGTAGTTGTCGTTTAATAGCGCCTGGTACTAAACTCACCCGTTCTTGCCAACGTGCTTGGGATTCGCTCAAACTAGGAATAGGGCCGGTTTGTTTGGGTGGTATTTCATAAGGTTGTCCGGTTTGAATAGGACGAACGCTGGATTGTTGCTGACTAACTTGATGAGCAGCGGTGATAATGAAGTTGTCGGCATCGGTGAGAATGGCGTTACTGTATTTACCCATCACTTCCACATACAAGTGATAGAGGGCGTTTTCTCCCGGACGACGAGCAAATTGTAAATCAATGACACGTTCCCAAGGTGCGATCGCTTCAATTCCTACCAACGCTAAACCACCCAATTGATGGATTAATTGTTGACTGAAGGTGAAAGTATCTGGTGTGCGTGGTGGTGGTTCACCAATACAAATTCGGGTAGCTTGGGGATGCCAAGATACTTCTAACCAAACACGTTGTTTTAGGGTACGTAAGGCTATAGCAATAGTATAGCGATCGCGCTGGTAAACCTGCTCTGTCCGCGAAGGTAGCCAGTCAGCCCGTAGTTCGCTACAAGCAGCAGTCAGGGTAGTAAAATCAACTGGTTGCAAAACAATTAGTCACAATAGGGGAGTTTTCCATCAAGAAGCCAACAGCCAAAAACAAAACCGTTAAATACTCCGATTTCTTTCAGAATTATTCTAACGGTTACTATTCTAAACCAGCATTCTCATAACTAAACAGCTACTTTCTTTTTTTTACTCATAGCCGCGCCTATAGTAGCTGCCAAGCATATACCACCTAACATACCAGGTTCTGGTACAGATTCGGATTGTGGTGAAGTTCCGACTTTAATTTGAAAAGCAAGGTTAGAATTGGTGGGAGTAGTACCTGTCCAGCTAAAGGATGTTTTACCAGTTAAGGTAAAGTTAGTGGTGATATTACTAAGGTGCAAATAGTCTATATCTCTGGTAGCTGAACCAACAGAGGAGAGATTACCGATTGATGTACCGTTGAAAACGAGGTCGCTCAATGTGATTGAGTTGCTAGTCGTGCTAGTGGTGTTGTCTCTGGCACGAGTACGTAAGAATATATCTGTTGCTGGTCCAGTAAATTGAGTAGAATGTAGTGTTTGTGTGGCGGTAGAATTACCAGACTCGAAAATCTTGTAAGTCACCTGGCTTCCATCATATTGCAAGCTGAAATCCCATAACTTTCCATTTCCCCAGGTCAACTGATCTTGATCAACTGGTGCGCCACCGATAGCTACATCTTTGTTAATGCTTAATTCTTGAGTTCCGTTGCCGGCATTATTCCCAATTCGTCCTTCAGCAACAAATAATTCTTTAAAATCTCCGTTGTCAAGCAATAAATTAAAGTCTGTATCATCAAACCCAGGAGTAGCATCTTGAGATGTTAAAGGAGTTATTGTCACTGCTTTTGCTTGATTGGGAGCGAGTCCTAACCCCAATGTTACCAATCCCAAAACCAGAAATGATTTATATCCGTGTATAGATAGCATAATCTTTCCTTAGTATTACGTCAGTGTTTAATTGCTCTACTAAATAAGATAGTACCCAGTAAAAATCAGTATTTTAAGAGCTTTAAACAAACATTACGTGCTTTTCATCGAAATTTCATAATGTATAAATGCTTGCGGTTACTCTCTCTAGCACCGCTGTTATCTTTAGCTCTTTAATGCCATAAAACGACGTTAAACCCAGAAATCCAACACAATTTCTGGGTTTAATTTAGTCAGGATTTCCTGCTTCTAGTTAATATAGCAATGGACAAGGCAGTTAGGACATCAACCAATGCTAAAAGTTAGACAATAAAAGGCTTCTAGCACTGTCACCTGTCACCTGTCACCTGCTATAGCTCATTGCCAGGGTGAAGGGATCGCTGTAGTTGAAATCACTGTTTCTGCCATCAGTCTTAAAGCTGTTCTACCACAACTGGGGCATTGAATTTCTAGAAACTGTGAAGATGATACGTCTACTTCACTCAACAGACCTTGTTTACAATGCCAACACTCAAAAATTACCCGACTAACTGGTTGGTTACAGTCTAATATTTTGATGTGTTGAGAAGTTGTAGCTTCAGTTTCTGGTTTCCTTGGCTTAGGAAATTTTTTGAGTTCTTGAACTTCCATCGTTTTACCTGTCTAACTCTCTTTTGAATTTACCCTAGCGTAACTAATGCGGGTTCTTTCACTGGTTGCAAGAGTTGGGTGTACAACTCATCTAGCTGCATAGCTACACCATCCCAGCTAAACTTACTCATGACTCGTCTGTTACCAGCTTGACCTAGTTGTGTTCGCCATTCTGGATTGCTGAGAATGCGATCAATGGCGTTACTAAAGGCTGCTACGTCTTGGGGTGGTACTAATAAACCAGTGTTTTCATTAACGACGGTAAACTGAAGTCCTCCTACATCGCTGGCTATGACGGGTGTACCACTGGCCATCGCTTCAACTGCTACTAATCCAAAGGGTTCGTAGTGACTGGGAATGACGCACACATCAGCCGCAGCATAATAATTTGGGAGGATTTCTGGACTGAGACGACCGGCGAAAATAGTACATTCACTCATCCCCAATTCGTTGACAATGCCCTCAATGCGATCGCGTTCTCTACCATCACTATTACCTGGAGTGCTGCCACCACCAATAATTAGTTTCAGGTCTTTTGAACCATAAAACTCAGACTCACGTACTGCCCGTACCAAGGTTTCTATGCCTTTACGCGGGTCAAAACGCCCTACATACAATATGACTTTGCTTTCCGGGTCAATTCCCAATGCGGCTCTGCCTGCTTCTCTTTTTACTGAACCAAAATGCCGAATATCTGTACCGCAGGGAATAATATCAACGTCACCTTGTTGGGAAACGAGCGATCGCATATGTTGTTTTTCTTGCGGACTTGTGGCCACAATTCTTTCTGCTGTTTCCAAAACTTCTTTTTCTACTGCTAGGCGTTGACTCGCAACTAGAGGAATACTTTCTATGGCGTTGTATTTGACTATTCCTAAAGAATGATATGTATGAACCTGTTTACTTCCTTGGATTTGCTTCAACTGCAATCCCACCCAGCTAGACAGCCAATAATTAGTATGAACTAACTCATATTTTATCCCGTTTTCTTTTTGAAACTCAAGTAACTGTTCCACAAATTCGGGCAAGTATTTAAAACCATTATCTCGTGGGACAAATTCCACTGGACCTGCTGTTAAACGAATAGTTCGACAGTGAGAGTTATGTTGAACAATCGTTTCTTGGTCAGCACTCACTCTGCGGCTAAACATATCAACTTTCCATCCTAGCTGGGATAGTGCTTCACCCACTTGGCGTACGTAAACATTCTGTCCTCCAGCCTCCTCTTTCCCAATCTCAATCGCCGGATCACCATGGACTGAAATCAAGGCAATGCGTTTGTTAGTGGTAGAGTTCATAAGTTGTGTGTTGCTGATTGTCACAAGGTAGTATGCAGTTCCACTCTGGCGTTTATCACGCTTACCTGAAGTATTTCGGAACTTTGCTTAATCTTTATTTTAATTTAATTGTGTCAAAAAATATTGATTTTATTATATGTAAAACTCTATTTTTCCTCTAATACTTTCGATAGATTTAGTTCTATCTTATGGAAGATAATTAATATTTTCTTATTTATTGATTTAAAAAAATGCATGAAAAATTTCTGCTGTTGCTGCCTTGCAGTACAACACCAAGTAAATTTTAGATATTTTAATTTAACCGTTTTAGCTTTTTATTCAATCAAAATACCAATCCTAAATTACGTCTTAATTTACAGTCATTGATTATCAACAAATATGCCAAAATGAAAAAGTTTTTTTGACACAAATTTGTTTTGACTAACTGTGGTAACTTATACTATTATTATGTTATGTATTTTTTTGTTAAATAAGATACACTTTTGCAAAAACCTCAGATACTGCTGGATTGTCAGTTCTGTATCTCTTACCTGACATCTCATTGAAGACGGAAACTCTTAATAGGGAACAGGGAACAGGGAACAGGGAACAGGGTTGAAACTCTGTTTTTATATACAGCAGATTGCAGATCAATGAGGTACAGAATCAAAATTGAAACCTAGACAGCAAGCCAGTTTTACTCCTGACTCCTGACTCCTGACTCCTGAATTCTTACTATTTTTCTTTTTCTATTATTAACAAACAAAGTTACTCTATTCTGTAATTACGAGTTCTAAATCATGGGATTTTTTGATTAATAAATTTCCACTGCCAATCAACGTAATCGAGTCAGATTGGCAATGGAAAAATTTCAACTTCACAATTGAGAAATGCTATTTCTAACTATTAGTGTTTAATTTTAAATTCGGATTATTCAACTTGATTAAACAGATGCTCTTCCAATAACGGTTGAACTTTCCGAAACTCTTCAGGAGATAGCAATTCAGGCTTACCTGTATCCGTTATCCGGGCAAAAAATAGCAGGGGATCGAGAGGTGTATAAATTGCATATTCCTGATCTTCATGGTAGAAACTGGCGAGTAACTGTAGTTGCTCTGGTTCTAAATCTGCTTCGTCATCTTCAATTTCTAAAGTGAAGAGTTCTGATTCTTCGACTGGTGGTAACTCACCAGCCACCGTCAAAGCATAAGCAGTATTTTCTGTAAGTAGCAACTTGGGTTAATATAAAATTTACTGTAAAAAGTCAAATTGAGCAGTAAGAATAGCCTTCTTTGGCTTTCATCACTGCTCAATAATTTTTATTTGCACAGAGAGCAATCCCAGATTGGTGCTGATGATTTCAGTTTGAGATTAGCAGCCAGACAAAACTTCGTCTGAGTAGCGACTACAGATGGATGTTGCAACCAGCACAGAAGCCAACCCACTCAGATAAATTTAGCTACATTGACTCTGAATTAACAAGGGAACAATCAAAAATTAAAAATCTTCACTTTGCTAATTTTTAATTTTTAATCTTTTCCCCAGATGATCAGTTAGTAGTTTGTGCAGCTAACATTTGTTTAAGCTTTTCTAAATCAGCAGCCCAACGGGGATCTGGACGAATAGCGTCTGAATCAACATTATTGCTGGTTGTTTCGCGCACGCCGCCACCACGCCGAGATTTCTTAGCGCTTTTTTCACGACGGTTATTTTCTTTGTTGATGGTAGGTGTGGGAATGTTAGTAGCTTGACTAGCAGGTTTAGGCGCTTGTTCCTCACCCTCTTCACCTTTGGTACGAGGTAATGCCTTTTCTAGTTTAATAGCGGTGTCTTTGAACAATTGACCGTTATACTTTTCAATAATTTGGTCTGCTTGTTCGTCATTGTTCACCGTCAAAAACCCGAAACCACGACATTTGCCTGTTTTGCGGTCTTTGATTAGCTTAGTAGTGACAGCATCGCCTTCAGCTGCAAAAACTGCTTGCAACTCTAGACGATCTATTTCTTCTTTTGGCAAATTACCTATATATAGGCGAACAGACATGAACTATACCTCCAGAGTTGAAATGAACTTATTTTGACAAAAACAATCACTTGGCTTTGGCTTTTAAATAGATGCTATTAACTAAAATCGCCATAAACCAATTTTTTTAATCCAAACTGTCAACCTATACAATACAGTTTTTTGTTGGGATCAAGCTTATTTAAGACAAACGCGCCACCACGCTCAGTTAATAACACCTTAATTCTAAGAATTGTAAATTTAATAGCCCACCGTCCGCCACAGTAAATGAATTCTTTCTAGCTTTTATCGGCAGAGTAAAATACCATCCCTTAAGATTATCACGGTATTTTTTACGTAGCTAGTTCAGCACCTACATTTCTGCCAATAGTATTATTGCATCGTAGCATAAAATACATTTTTTTTGACAAAATTAGAAATAGGCAACAAAAACCAGCCACTGGCTGGTTGATTTACTGCTGTGTTGGGGATATCAAAGGGGACGAGATAGTACCAGCAGCTAGACCAATCACCGAATTATGTAGATGAATTATGTCAGTTGCCATTGATTTCGTAAATAAATGTAACACTTTGGTAAGGATTCTGCAACTTTTGTTTACATTTTTGGTAATGATTGATTGAATTGCTGCCTTAACCTGCTACGGATTGAGCAGTCAGCACAATGTATGCACCCCAAGCTTGAGTAGCGACTGCCAAAACAGTAGACCAAATGGGATGAGGACTATTAATGGTTTTGCCACTTTGAGTTTCCAAGGTTTGAATATCAATCCAAGGTGTTGCCCCACGGCGTAACCAACCTGTAACGATAATCTGCCTACCAATCCATTCCTGGGGGTTGATTGACTGTCCTAGCAAAGGAATATGGTTTAATTTGATTAAACCGGTGTTGGATTCTAAGATTAGGTCTTGCGCCAGAAAGTTACTAGTGCCACGACGGCCTAAGAGTTTACCAACAAGACGAACGCTGACGCTATCGATTGGTAAAACAGTGGGGTCAGTTAATAAGTTAGGCAAGTAGTAGTCAGTTTGCAAGGTTAAAGGTTTGATATCAGGAAAAAAGGAATTAATCCGCATCACTGTACCGATGCTAAAGCCTATCAAGACAAAACCTGTGACGAAAGACCAATCATCGTAGATCCACTTCAGGTTTAACAAATGAATGGCAAATGCTGTTTGCCAAATTATCCAGAACAGACCGGCGAAAACAAAACCCAGGGGAATCCCCAACCAAGGCGAAATTTGTAATAAGAAGGACTGAGGCTTAGCTGGACAGGATTCTTGACCAGTCAGGTGTAGTTCGGTTTCTAGATGCCAATGACGGGCTATTTGGCAGAGGCGTTGAATGCGATCGCCGATTAAGGGGTGGCTATTATTTATAGTAAACCATCGCCGATAGGGATTGAAGTTTTCCCACATTAAAAATGATTCAAAAGGAAGATGATTGGCCATACTTCCTAAAGACAGGCTTTGTTGGTAGCTAACTGGGGCGAGGATATTCAGGCTTTCCAACTCCCAGGAAGTATGTTGTTGCTTTTTGATATCATCAGCAACACCAATGGCAATTTTGAGTAAAGCCCGAATTAGCCCATTGGGATTACCTGTAATTTCAGCGGCGTGGCGATCGCTATAATCCAGCCGAAACCGGGAGTTAAGCAAGGCTGTACCGGTCAGTAAACACCAAATTCCATAGCACACACAACTTAAGCCTGTAGCTGTCCAGCGCCAGATCGGTTGTTGGCCGTTGTTTCCCCATGCTGAGGCTCGCTGATATAATTCGTAAAACGGCAATGTCACCAGTAGCACCAAGGACATGACAAAAAAGTCCCATCTATGAATCTGTCCTAGTCCCAAGGCGTAAATAGTGGCTATTTCATCATCCCCTAGTTGGTTTAACAAACCTTGACTCACGACTATCCGGGCTGTACGCGGTAGATTACCATAGGTCAACATTATTGGTGCGGCTATTGGTAAAATCCGCAATTTAACAAGAGGGCAGTGTCGCTGTTGATAAGTACGTTGGATAACGCGGACTGCTTCACGACTGTGAGTGTGTAAGACTTCTTTGGATAACTGTTGTTGACCATAAAATGCTGCCAGTAGCCAATCTAGCAACCAAGGAGACAGTCCGATTAAGACTAACAGAAAACCTAGTATAAGTGAACTATAATCACCTGATAAAAGTGGTAATGGCGTTAAATATGGCAGTTTGTCTAAAATCAGGTTGATTAAACCCATTGGTAATTTGAGTATTGCTTGCAACACCCAAAACAGGGAGATAAATGTTCCTGCTGTCAGCAACAGAGACAGTATTGTCAGCATTAAATTAGGCTTACGCAAAGGTTGCCATACCTTAGCGCGCCTAGCTTGCCGCCAATAAATGCTGGACTCTTCACGAGTTGTACTACCTCTAATACCGATGAAGCCTGTATTTGCTATATCTCTGTGAGTAGGAGTATTTTTGGCGGGGATAGGTTCTTGTGGTTTCTGTGGTGAGGAATTATCAAAAGCGACAAATCCCGTTTCGGTGTTTTTGGTTTTTCTGTGGCGTTTTTGGCTTTTTTTGAGGTGTTCGAGCGCACGTTTAGCCCATTCTTGAACTTGGGAATTATGACTCAAAATCAGATTTTCGCACAAAGCGATCGCTCTTGAGGTTTCGCCTGTGCGTGCATAAGCCATCACCAACCCAACTTTGGCTTGCAGGCAAGTATTGCTCTGATTCTGGCTACTAGCAATAGGTTCTAGTTGAGTGATTGCTGCGTAGTAATTTCCTTCCTTGAGGGCAACTAAACCTGCCTCCAAAGACGATTCGGGGTGTGAAGGCATACAAATTTTGGCAGGTAATTGGGAAAAAGGTAATTGGGAAAAAGGTAATTGTAAAAAAACACTCATCTATGACCCATAACCCATCACCCATGACCATTCCTTGTCAAAGAACTGTGTTCTGACTAGAAAATACCGGGGCAATGGCGCTTAATTTCAATTCTGGATGATCTCCCTCTAATTGTTGGCAATTCCATTCATTGCGAAATAGCAACACTGGTCGTCCCATGCTGTCTTTGACTGTTGTCGTGTTGAATAAACGTCCCACTTGATTCAACGCTTCCCAACCTCCTTCCACCCAACGGGCAACACTGTATGGTAAAACATCCAGTATGGTTTCTACTCCATACTCGTTTTGTAGGCGAAACTGCACCACTTCAAATTGCAACTGACCCACTGCTGCTAAAATTGGATCTCGCTTGGCTTCATCAGTAGCGTACATAATTTGTACAGCACCCTCTTCTCTCAATTCGGAAACGCCTTTTTGAAACTGCTTAAACTTTGAGGGGTTGGGGTTTCTGAGAGTAGCAAACAATTCTGGAGAAAAGTAAGGAATTCCCTCATATTCCAGTTTTTGCCCTGTATAAATTGTATCGCCAATTGCAAAAACGCCGGGATTATTCAAACCAATCACATCACCTGGATAAGCCACATCAATGGATTCCCGTTCTTGGGCAAAGAGTTTTTGTGGTCGAGACAGACGGACAACTTTGCCAGTGCGAGCATGATTCACTGTCATATCTTTTTCAAACTTACCTGTGCAGACCCGGACAAAAGCCACACGATCTCTGTGCTTAGGGTCCATGTTGGCTTGCAGTTTGAAGACAAACCCTGAAAATTCTGGATAGCTGGGGGGAACTTCACCGACGCTGCTACTGTGTGTACCTGGTTTGAGGGCATAGTCCAGGAAGTACTTGAGAAATAACTCGACCCCAAAGTTAGTCATGGCGCTACCAAAGAACACGGGTGTCATTTTTCCTTGATGCACTAACTCTAAATCTAAGTCTCCTCCTGCTCCTTCTAACAGTTCTAAATCACTTTTTAGTTGGTGGTAAAGACTTTGTTCTAGTAATTCTTCAATTTTGCCATCACCTAAATCTATGATGGTATCACGGGCTTCTTTGCTACCGTGGGAGCTACGTTCAAAGAGATGGATTTGCTGTTGGTGGCGATCAAATACTCCTTTGAAGCGATCGCCCATTCCTATCGGCCAATTCACCGCATAGGTTTGTAATCCCAATTCTTGCTCAATCTCATCCAACAGTTCTAATGGTTCTCGTCCCGGACGGTCGAGTTTATTGACAAATGTAAAAATCGGAATACCCCTGAGTTTACACACTTCAAACAGTTTCCGGGTTTGGGGTTCCAATCCTTTCGCAGCATCAATTAGCATTACCGCATTATCAGCTGCTGCTAAAGTTCTATAGGTGTCTTCACTAAAATCTTGGTGTCCAGGAGTGTCTAGTAAATTAATTTGACAATTACGGTAGACAAATTGCAATACAGTGGAAGTAATGGAAATACCCCTTTGTTGTTCCATTGCCATCCAGTCAGAAGTCGCTTTACGCTGCGCTCTGCGGGCTTTCACTGCCCCAGCTTCGTGAATTGCACCTCCGTATAATAATAGCTTTTCAGTTAGCGTAGTTTTACCAGCATCAGGATGAGAAATAATCGCAAAATTGCGACGTAATTCCACCGCTTCTAATAATTCAGTTTCAATTTCTGTGGACATGATTGTAATGTGTTTGTAAGTTAATGTAATCTTTTCCAGGACTAGGAATCACATTTGTAAATTCTATTAATCTTCACATCTGAATCAATCTTACTCAATTCAGAAATTAATCAGTCTGATAGTTGACAAATGCCCGATTTTTCATTATATTATTATAATGGGAATCTGTGCGCGCATATAGAGTCTTTTTTAGAAGATTTAAGATTGTCTGAATCAGGATTTACAAGATTTTGGGATTTACAGGATTACATTAATGATTGCTTCCTTAAATTTTGCAGCACTCTGAAAATAGATTTGCGGTTTTTCAGTTAAAGCTAAATCTACGACTTCAGCTAATTTTATCGGGATATTTCCATTTCGTTGCAGAACGGGTACAGGATTATTTTGCAAAACATCCAACCAAGGATCTTCTGTAAAGTTGCGGGGAACATATCCTGTTAACAAATTATATAAACAAGCTGCGGCAGCCCATACATCAACATCAGGTTTTGAATCTTTAAATTTTAGCACCTGTTGACGAGGAATAAAACCAGGTGTACCACCCGTTCTTTTTGTGAAAGTTTGTCCACTTAAACCTGCTAAATCAAAAGATTTCGCTAAACCATAATCACCAATTTTTGCGGTTAGTTTACCATTAATATTACAGAGAAAAATATTATTTGGTTTTAAATCACGGTGAACCAAACCTTTACCTTTTGCAAAATTACCATTAGCTAATTTAACATAAGGAATTTCGGCATTATGGGTGTACGTTAAACCGTCTAAAACTTGCAGGATAATTCCTAAAGCCATATCTACAGGTAACTTTCCTCCTAATTGCTGTGCTGCATTAAATCATAAACATTCCCACCTTCGTAATATTCCATAACTAGGAAAAACAGGTTTTCCGCATAACCATAATCAAATAATTCCACAACATGGGGATGTTTTAAAGCTTTCATATTTTCGATTTCCCGGAGAAACATCTGTACATGATTGTCATCTTGTGCAACCGCAGGTAACATCACTTTTAAAGCGACTAATTTACCAGTTTGGGAATGTTGCGCTAAATAAACTTCACCAAAACCACCTTTACCGATAGATTTAATAATTTGATAATTGCGTAAAGCTGTTAATTGTTTTTCTCCACCTATTGCTAATTTGATTAATTTTTGAATGACATCAAAAAGCTTGGTTTTAGCTTTTGGTTGTAGTGGTTGGATAAAACCAGGATTTTGAGTATCGGGAGTTTTATTAATTGGTTGTGGTTGTGAAATTTCAATATTCACTCGCAAGACGGTATCACCCAAAGTAATTTCATCACCGTCTTGTAAATCATATTCAGGAAAATTCAATTTACCAGCTTCTTCTGGAGTTTGGTGAGATTGTCTACTACCAATTTTTGTATTATTTATATAAGTACCGTTTAAACTTCCTAAATCTCGGACTCGGATTTCTGGGGGGTTGATATCTAATAAACAATGATAGCGGGAAACACGCTTATCAAATTCATCCGGTATGGATAAATAACAATCATCATTTCTACCAATTAAAACAGTGGTGCGACTATCGAATATATATTGTTTTCCTGAGAGTTTCCCTGTAGTAATAGTCAGGGTAATGGTAGATTGCATATTTGAGGATTTTTATTGATGCACTATATCATACAGGATTTTGACGTGATTGGGGGGAAAATGTCAGAATCAGGATTTACAGGATTTAAGGATTTACAGGATGTTGTTAGATGATCGTTTTTTGGGAGTTGGGAATTTTTTGTCAGAATCAGAATTTGAGGATGTACAGGATGTGAATTTGCAATATTATTTTTTAACTCTGTTATGTTATACATTGATGATATGTTAGATTTAAAAAATTATAGATATTCTGCTAATTTTAAGAACTCTTCGCATCTGTCAATCAGTAGTTTTGCATCTTCAGCATTCAACCGTTCAGAACGATCATAATCTCCCTTTAAACGGATTTGTTCTGCATCAATTAAATAACGGTGAAATTTAGGATCAATTTTACCAGTTCTGGCAAAAAGTTCGCCAAATTTACTAATTACTGCGGAGTGTTTGCTAAAGCTCAAATCTGCACCTACTAGAAATGCTTCAGCTATGTAAAACATAGCATAATAAGCACGAGAAGCAGCAAAATCATGTAGATTTTCACTAGCTAAAATTTTAGCTGCACGCAGACTATCTTCAGCTTTTTGCACTAGAAACTGTTGTTCGTTGTTCATAGAAATAAATACCTTCTTTTTTGATATTTTTGATCAGCATTGTTTCTTCTTTCTCAAAACGACTAAGGGAGTAAAACAGGTTAGAAATTACTACACTATATTTTAGACAAAGGGGACTAAGAAAAAAGCCTATTTTTTCTATTTCTTTAGTTGCTTGAAATATATCTTTGAGGACAATTAACACATCAAAATCTGAATCGGGAGTAGCATCACCACGCGCTTGAGAACCAAAAAGAATTACTGCAACTAACTGATCTTGATAAGTCGCAATCAAATTATCACATAATTCTTGCATGATTTGTTCTAGTTTTGGGTGTTTCATAGTTGTTTATCTGAGAAATTTGTCTTAATATTCTGATGTTTTCTCATCTATAGGAAATATTTTGACTCTAGGAGATTCCATAAATTTTCCCAATTCATCACGATTGATTTCTGGTTTATTTCCTAGTGCAAAACCTCCTAGTAATTCTCCAAAGATGATAGAATTGATGACAATAATATATACATTCCCAATTAACAGCAATGCAACAGAAGCAAGCATGACTTGTACTACATCTTTTTGTGACTTCTTCTTTTTTGTGGAGTACCTGGAGTACCAGGTATCCAAAACCCAGAACCCGCAAGACTTCGTTGAAAATTACCTGTTTACAATTCTTAATAATTTTCTGTAACCTTTAAATGTTACAGTTTACAAGTCTCGGCGCGAGAGAAGAGACCCCAAACACACAACAAAACAAAACACACCCATCAACCACCGGGAAGTGGCCTTCTGGTGCTTTGTCCTTGTCCAAAAAAGTAATATCTTTGTAGTACAACCAGTTGTTGCCTCTTCTCCATCCTACCTTGTCCCCGAACTTCTCCCAGATTTCCGAGTTATTTTCTCTCGTTCCACCGAAACTTTGATAAATTCGTTTCTGCACAGAAAAACCAAATTTCCCATCACTGTATTTTACCCATAATTGGTCAATGGTGCGGAGGTCTTCACAGGGAAAATTATCAATATCTTCAAGATCTAACCAACCTTCTTTTTCCCGTTTTGCAACTGCTAACATTAGCCTTCTTGTTTCTTCATCTGCTTCCTTCCATTTCCCTGCTTTGAGTAAGTCATGCAGTTTTGTGTAGTCAATTCCACAGGATGATTTTAGTCCCCCCTCTTCGCTTGCGGGGAGGGGGTTAGGGGGTGGGGTTCTTCTCGGTTGAACAACCAAACCCAAATTTTCCCGAAACTTAAAAACCGTCGAAGTCCGCTTTTCCGGTTCTATTTCCATACCCTGCAAAATAGCATCATTCACCCTCTGACTAATCCGAGAATTATAATGTTTTGGTGCGGGTAAAACTTCATCATCATATTTCCGGTTTTGCGCGGGAACTGGAGTAAATTCACCCTCTTTTTTGAGTCCATCGGCAGTTAAGAGATAATATAAAGTTGCAGCTAAAGCATAAACGTCTGTATGAGAACCAAAACTACCTTTGCGTCGATATTGTTCAATAGGTGCATAACCTTCTGTTAAAGAATTTGTCATGCTTTTGGTAGCAATACTGCGAGTTAAACCAAAGTCTATTAAAACCGCTTCTTGTTTATTTTGGCGTAAGAGAATATTTTGGGGTTTAATGTCGCGGTGTAACTGTCCTTTATTGTGGATATATTCTAAAGCTTTACCAATTTGATCTATATATAAAAGTGCTTCTGATTCTGATAGTTGTCCCTTATTCTGAACATATTTAAATAAAGTCTCTCCATCAATATATTCCATCACTACCCCAAAAAGTTCACCTTCTTGGATGACTTCATAAACTTTGAGAATATGAGGATGATCAAATCCCTTAATTGTCAAGGCTTCGTTAATAAACTTAACCTGTTGTTCTGCAAAGTCTTCCCTGAGTTGCATGGTTGAGTTCAGGGTTTTGATAGCGTATAATTTACCCGTGCTGGGTTCTAAAACTTTGTAGGTAGTTCCAAAACCACCACTTCCCAAGGGTTTACCTTGAATTATGAATCTACCCTTATTAATTTCTTGATTTGGTTGCCAAATGATCATACCTTTGATAGTAGATATTGCTGAGATTGATTTAATATCTTGTAAAAATTATATCATGATAGCAATCCTATCCGATTTTCTCAGATCCCTGACTTCTTTAAGAAGTTGTGCATTTTTTAGTCTGAAAATCGTGCCTTCTTTCTTGATATAATAAATAACCAGAACTGAATAGGAGATAAGAATGTACGACAGCGATAAACGTAAACTATTATCAGCCTTGTGTCACGGGGCGATTTTTTTCAGCACGACAATAGTATCTGTTGGTTTACCTATAGCTATATTATTTGTATCCGATGATCCTGTTGTTAAAGACAATGCAAAGGAATCAATCAATTTCCACTTTAACGTTTGGTTCTACGGTGCAATTCTGGGAGCTTTGTTTTTTCTAACTGGTTGGTTGGTTTTACCGCTAATTGTTTTGTTACCAATCGCAGGTTTAGGATATATCATCCACTGGGGACTAACAATCTGGGCGTTAATTGGTGTTTTTAGCAATCCTGATCAACCTTGCCGTTATCCGTTTATTTTCCGAGTTTTTTAGAAAGAGATTGGGTAGTTTGATTAATCACAAACATTTGATTTAACAATTTCCCAAAATTAATTGAATGATTTTTTTTAAGATTGTTTTTTGTAAATTTGTCCTAAGCAAATGTCAACCAGGCTGTAAAATACAAAATTGCCCCACAGCTTGATCAACAGTAGGGCAAAGACAGTTAAGCACTGTTTCTAGTGTGTCTGAAAAAAGCTGGCTAAAACCTGGCTTTTGTGACGCTTTGTTTTATGTCCATTGTGGTTTTTTCTTGATAAAAAATTATGTTTCCTATACATCGCCCCCGCCGTTTACGTACTCATCCTCAATTGCGTCGGATGGTACGTGAAACCGTTTTAACAACCAATGATTTGATTTATCCACTGTTTGCTGTTCCCGGTGAAAGTGTTGCAAAAGAAGTTAAATCAATGCCTGGTGTCTACCAACTTTCGGTAGATAAAATTGTGGAAGAAGCAAAGGAAGTTTATGACTTAGGAATTCCCGCAATTATCTTATTTGGAATTCCGGCAGATAAAGACGTAGATGCTACTGGTGCTTGGCATGATTGTGGTATTGTTCAAAAAGCAGCAACCGCAGTTAAAGAAGCTGTTCCTGATTTAATTGTTATGGCTGATACTTGTTTGTGTGAATATACAAGTCATGGTCATTGTGGTTATTTACAAACTGGTGATTTGACAGGAAGGGTTTTAAATGATCCAACTTTGGAATTATTAAAGAAAACCGCAGTTTCTCAAGCTAAAGCCGGTGCTGATATTATCGCACCTTCGGGAATGATGGATGGTTTTGTCCAAGCAATTCGTGCAGGTTTAGATGAAGCGGGATTTGAAGATATCCCGATTATGTCTTATGCTGCTAAATATGCTTCGGCTTATTATGGTCCGTTTAGAGATGCAGCGGATTCAACACCTCAATTTGGAGATAGACGCACTTACCAAATGGACCCTGGTAATGCTCGTGAAGCGATTAAAGAAATTGAGTTGGATATTGCTGAAGGCGCTGATATGCTGATGGTGAAGCCAGCTTTGGCATACATGGATATTATCTGGCGCGTGAAGGAAGCTACTAATTTACCTGTTGCTGCTTACAATGTGTCTGGTGAGTATGCGATGGTGAAGGCTGCGGCCTTAAATGGTTGGATTGATGAACAGCGCGTTGTGATGGAAACTTTGACTGGGTTTAAACGGGCTGGTGCTGATTTGATTTTGACTTACCACGCTAAAGATGCGGCTCGGTGGTTGTAGTAAGATAATTTCTCACGCAAAGGCGCAAAGGCGCAAAGAAGATTTTGAGGGTTTTTGTGTTTGGGCGTGAGATTTTTAGTTTTTGGTGATATTTTCAGAATAAGTTATTGGAATTCAAAATTGAATTTTTTATCAGGTAAAATCAGCAAATAAACTACAGATTGGAAATTACCTTTCCAACTATATTATTCATAATTGAAGGATTCTGAAAATATTTTAAGTGATGATTTATACGTGCTTTAACTTCAGATTTTGAACCAAAAGCAGCACACCAAGATGCCCATGTTGAAGATCCATCTCTCAGAATTGTTTCTCTCATTTCAGGTAATCCATAACGTGTATCTTGAATTTCAAGTATTTTAGCCTGTGAGATAGTAGTTGCTGAACGATGCTCATAAAGTGCATATAAAAGTTCTCCAACAGATGCTGTTTCTAATAAAAAATCTTCGCACATCTTAGCCATCCAAAATAATTGATATTCTGTTAGATGTTCACCTTTTAAGACTCTTTGTAAAATAGTTTTGGCTACAGTTTCCCTATCTTCAACAGATTCAAAGAACTTATAAGAACTTTTTGCCAAATTTGGATAATCAAATGCTATGTTAGAAATTTTATCAAAACCATCATTCCAACTATCACGCATCAATACCAGCACAAGTTCAGCATCTTCTTCATCAATATTATCATTTTTCAGAATTCCCAAAAGGAAATCTTTTTGTTCTTTATTGAGTATAACGGAATCCATTTCATCTTCGTCTTGTATACCATCATAATCTTGTAACAATTGCTCACGAACATTTAGAAGACTAATTTTTATTTCATCAATATCTTTATAATTAGCATTATCAGCTTTAGAAGGAAGCTTAAGTTTACCTTCATTGATTGATAAACTTTTATTACCTAATAGAGTTTGTAACTTATATAAATCCTCATAAAGAACAGATTCATCATTATCAAATAGTATAAAATCATCCATAAATCTTAAATAACGTTTAGAACGTAGACTACCGTTATAGTCAATATATTGTAGATAAGAGTTTCCTATCATTTTAGCTGGATATATACCTTGTGGTAAACAGTCAATAGAGCGGCCTGTATTTATTTCCCGCAGGAATTGACCAAATACTTTTGCATCTTGATCATCATCAGCTAACCTTGCAAACCAATGCTGAAGATCATGATGATAAATAGTGTTAAAATAATTAGCAATATCTAATTCCATCGAGTATTTAAATTTCTCTCTACACGAATAAAATTCATTCTTGAAATTTCGATAAGAATCTCTTCCGGGTACTGGAGAAACTGATTTAAATTTATAGCCATAGACACTTACCCGTTCTGTATTTATCTCTTGAAATTTATCCTTATATTTGTAAATAATAGAATAGATATACCACTCGGCAATTGGATCAAGCTTCAAAGTCCTTCTAAGAGTTCGATTAGGCTTGTCTGCATAAACTGTAGTCTGCGAATGAAAATTTCCGGTTCTTGCGTAGATGTTGTCAATGTACTCTTGAAGTTCCTTATGAGCATATTGAGCCATAAATGCAGTTAGATTCAGCGGAAATAATGTTCTCTTTAAATCATCAACAATAAAATTAACTAACCCAGCATTATCATTACTAACCATTATATTTTCCATGTATCACTAAGGTATCATTTCTATTTTACCCACGATTGCACCTGTCAATTTCAAATATCCAGAAATAAATTTAACTTTCTCTATAATTTAGGCGTGAGATTATTTGCGTACAGGGACAACGATAAAATTGCGAGTTTCCCGAAAAACGTTTCTTAGCGTCTCTAGGGAATCATGAGATAATGCAAACTTGAGAATGTTGACAAGTCGCCCCCAAGCATACAATTCATCAGAGTCTTTAGCTTGGCGAAATTTTAGGCTATAGAATTCTTTCCAGAACTTTGGCGCTTGATGTGTTTTCTGCTTCCGCCAACGCTTCCGCCAAGTTAATATATCTTTATTTGTAGGTCGTTCCGCATCTAAGATGGGTGGTAAGTCGGCGTAACTAACAAATCTGACTAAATGTTCCGAAATTACCAAAATTACATTCGGCCAGCAGCGAATATTTTTGATTTCCGTAACTGGAATTTTCAGCAGCAACGCAACTGCTTCTTCAGTAACAAACTTAAATAAAGGATTGACAGAGTTGGATTTCGATTGTTCAAGTGTTATCATGATTGAAGATTTTGATCTTTTGGGTAGATGAACCTGGTTTTCGGGTGAAAGACACCAAGAGGTTTAAATGAATATTTAAATTGCCGATCGCTCTTTTGTTTGGTAGACTGGAGGCGATCGCTTTTTATTCCTGTAACTATTAAAGGATAGATACATATCTTTTGTCAAGTATGGGTTTGGTAAGGTTGCGGATAAAAGAATTTGCGGCTGAGAATGGTTGGACATTAAAAGAAGTGTCTGATCGTTCTGGTGTAGGGTACAGTGCGCTCAAGGTTTATGCGCGTTCTCCTGGGTTGGCAACTGTTGATGTGACATCCTTACACAAGTTAGCACGAACCTTTAACGTATTGATAGAAGACTTGTATGAAATAGTGCAGGAATAATAAACTATGGGCTTGGTGAGGTTGCGGGTCAAAGAATTTGCGGCTGAGAAGGGCTGGACTCTCAAAGAAGTTTCAGAGCGTTCAGGAATTGCATACACCACGCTCAAGAACTATGCTAAGTCTCCGGGCTTGGCTACCGTGGACGTAACTTCTCTGCAAAAGCTGGCACGGACATTTGAAGTTTTGATTGAAGATTTATATGATGTTGTAGAAGAGTAGGGTGATTCCATTCACAATTCAAAATTCAAACTATGGTATAGCCGTAGACAGGGTGGTTAGGACATCAATTGATAATGAAACTCCCACTACAAGAGGGTTTTACTCCTGAACGGCAGTTGCTTTATGCCGGGGAACCCGTCCACCGCACTGCCTCCTCCTGTACGGGCGTATTGCAATACGCCCCTACTGACTCCTGAGTCCTGCTATAACTACCCAGTCCTCAGTTTCCAGTACCTAGTCACCAGTTCCCAGTTCCCAGTCGTCAATAAGAGTGCGATCGCTGACGGTATTGGGGACAATGACACGATAAAATTCTAAAACAATAAATTGTAATAAAGGTCTAAATAACCCGTCCACCGCACTGGAGCAACTCTAGGTAAAGACAGTATTCAACGCAGCATTTACGCTGGTATTGGTGGTCTGACTTTAGTCTTAATTTTTATGGTCTTGTACTATCGACTACCAGGAATGATAGCGAATGTGTCACTAGTGATTATGGTATAGCCGTAGACAGGGTGGTTAGGACATCAATTGATAATGAAACTCCCACTACAAGAGGGTTTTACTCCTGAACGGCAGTTGCTTTATGCCGGGGAACCCGTCCACCGCACTGCCTCCTCCTGTACGGGCGTATTGCAATACGCCCCTACTGACTCCTGAGTCCTGCTATAACTACCCAGTCCTCAGTTTCCAGTACCTAGTCACCAGTTCCCAGTTCCCAGTCGTCAATAAGAGTGCGATCGCTGACGGTATTGGGGACAATGACACGATAAAATTCTAAAACAATAAATTGTAATAAAGGTCTAAATGGCAGAAACACTATTTTTCAACGCCCTCCGGGAAGCCATTGATGAAGAAATGGCGCGTGATTCCAGCGTATTTGTTCTTGGTGAAGATGTAGGACAGTACGGTGGCTCCTATAAAGTAACCAAAGACCTATATCAAAAGTATGGCGAACTCAGAGTTTTAGACACTCCTATTGCCGAAAATAGCTTTACAGGGTTGGCTGTAGGAGCCGCAATGACAGGGTTAAGACCGATCATTGAAGGCATGAATATGGGCTTTTTGCTTTTAGCCTTCAACCAAATCTCTAACAACGCCGGGATGTTGCGCTACACTTCAGGCGGTAACTTTAAAATCCCTATGGTCATTCGTGGCCCTGGTGGAGTAGGTAGACAGTTAGGTGCAGAACATTCTCAGCGACTAGAAGCTTATTTCCAAGCTGTTCCAGGGTTAAAGATTGTCGCTTGTTCCACACCTTACAACGCCAAAGGACTGCTTAAAGCCGCAATCCGTGATGATAATCCTGTGTTATTTTTTGAACACGTTTTGCTTTATAACTTAAAAGAAAATCTGCCAGAAACAGAATATTTACTCCCACTCGATAAAGCTGAAGTAGTCCGTCAAGGTAAAGATGTCACAATTTTGACTTATTCCCGGATGCGGTATCATGTCCTGCAAGCCGTAAAAACTTTGGAAAAACAAGGATACGATCCAGAAGTTATTGACTTGATATCTCTCAAGCCCCTTGATTTTGATACTATTGGCGCATCAATCCGCAAAACCCACCGTGTAGTGATTGTGGAAGAGTGCATGAGAACTGGGGGTATTGGCGCAGAATTAACCGCTTCTATCAACGATCGCTTGTTTGATGAATTAGATGCACCTGTACTGCGGCTTTCTTCCCAAGATATACCCACACCTTACAACGGTAATCTAGAACGCCTAACAATTATCCAACCAGAGCAAATCGTTGAAGCAGTCCAAAAAATGGTAGCTTTGCGAGTTTAGGTAATTGGTGATGGGTAATTGGTGATGGGTAATGTAATCTTAAAAACTCTTTCTCTTGTCTGTCACCTGTCACCCGTCACCTGTCACCTGCTCTCTATCAAAACTTCTACTCATAACGCGATCAAAGAACGCTATTATAGCATTTGTCAGTTGTGAGTGATAGTATGCAAAGACAGCGATCGCTATTAGCGTTGATTATAGTTTTGGTCATCGCCGCTATTGCGGTGATTGCGACAATTCCCGTACCCTTGGGATTGGACTTGCGGGGCGGCTCACAGCTTACAATTCAGGTGAAACCAACAGCGGAAATTAAGCAAATCACCGAAAGAGAATTGGAGGCCGTGAAGAAAGTCGTCGAAGGACGGATTAATGGTTTAGGCGTTTCGGAACCAGTAATTCAAACTGTGGGTACAGATAAAATCTTAGTACAACTGCCGGGAGTGAATGACCCAGAACAAGCAGAACGGGTACTAGGGGGTACAGCCCAGTTAGAATTTAAGATTCAAAAACCGAATACAGAAACTCAAGTATTTGCGCTGCAAGTATCACGCTCCGAACTCAAAGCTAAACAAGAAGAGTTGAGAAAGAGTGGTGATAAAGAAGCAATTGCTAAAAATCAAGAAGATTTAAACAACAGTAATCAAGCGCTGGCGGAATTATTTGAAAGCACCAACCCACCACTCACAGGTAAATATCTCAAGGATGCCTACGGTGAACCCACTCAAGGCAATAGTTGGAATGTAGCTATTCGTTTTGATCAAAAGGGCGGTGAACTATTTGCAGAATTGACTAAAACCCTGGCTGGGACTGGACGCGGTATCGGTATTTTTCTTGACAATGAACTAATTAGTTCTCCTAGTGTGGGTATAGAATTTGCCACAACAGGGATTACAGGCGGTTCTGCGGTGATTACAGGTCGGTTTCAAGCCCAAGAAGCGAACAATTTAGGTGTGCAGTTACGAGGTGGCGCGTTACCTGTACCTGTAGAAATTGCTGAAAGACGGACAGTAGGAGCAACTCTAGGTAAAGACAGTATTCAACGCAGCATTTACGCTGGTATTGGTGGTCTGACTTTAGTCTTAATTTTTATGGTCTTGTACTATCGACTACCAGGAATGATAGCGAATGTGTCACTAGTGATTTACTCGCTTCTGACTTGGGCTACCTTTTGTTTATTGGGTGTCACCCTCACCTTACCGGGAATTGCTGGTTTTATTCTCAGTATTGGTATGGCTGTAGATGCTAACGTGTTAATTTTTGAACGGACAAGGGAAGAATTGCAAGCAGGTAAATCTTTATATCGTTCTGTAGAATCTGGTTTTTATAGGGCATTTTCCAGCATTTTAGACAGTAATGTTACTACCTGGATTGCTTGTGCAGCACTATTTTGGCTGGGTTCAGGGTTAGTAAAAGGCTTTGCTCTCACTTTAGCTTTAGGGGTAGCAGTGAGTATGTTTACAGCCATTACCTGTAGTCGCACATTAATGTTTTTGGCTATTTCCATTCCCTCTTGGCGGAAAACAGAACTTTACAGTCCTAATGTGCCAAAAGTGAAGAAAGTGGAGGTAGCTCAATGAAACTAAGTATTAACAAATCGCGATCGCTCTGGTGGACTATTTCGGCTGCTATCATTCTTAGCGGTATCATCTCAATGGTGATTTCTTGGCAAACACCAGCTATCAAAGCACCTTTACGCCCCAGTTTAGATTTTATCGGTGGGACGCGATTGCAGCTAGTTCGAGACTGTAGTCCACCTAATAACTGTGACCAACCAATAGATATCAACGCCGTTCGGGAAGTTGCTAAATCACAGGGACTTGGAGATAGTAGCATCCAATTAATCTCCGAAAATGGTCAAGAAAATGGCATTACCATTCGCACAAAAAACTTGGAGACTGACCAGCGTACCAAGTTACAAAACGCCTTAAGCGAAAAAATAGGTGCTTTTGACCCGCAAAAAAATCAAATTGATTCCGTAGGTGCAACATTAGGAAAAGAGTTATTTACTTCTGGGGTTTTAGCTCTAATAGTTTCATTTGTAGGTATTACTATCTACATGAGTTTCCGCTTCCAGTTAGACTATGCCCTGTTTGCGATTGTGGCTCTATTCCACGATATTTTAGTTACTGTCGGTGTGTTCTCAATTTTGGGCTTAGTTGCAGGTATAGAAGTAGATAGCCTCTTTATCGTCGCGTTGCTGACCATCACAGGTTTCTCCGTTAACGACACGGTGGTAATTTATGACCGGATTCGGGAAACTATTAAACTCAATCCCGAACTTCCCATTGCGGAAATTGTGGATGATGCTGTCAACCAAACTTTATCTAGGTCAATCAACACTACTTTAACAACCTTACTGACATTATCTGCTATCTTCCTATTTGGTGGAGAAACACTGCATTATTTCTCTTTGGCTCTCATTATTGGCTTTATTATGGGGGCTTATTCCAGTATTTTCATCGCCAGTACACTATTAACTTGGTGGCGAGAGCGCACAGAAACATCTACAATTGAAGCAATTAATACATCTGTTAGTTCCCAGGATAGTTAGCTCAGGGATTAGTTCAAAATGGGATTAAAATAATTCGTAATTCGTAATTCGTAATTCGTAATTCGTAATTCGTAATTAGGAAAATTCCCCTTACTCCTTCTGCATTCTCTGCTTCCTGCTATATTGTAATTTTCTTGTCCTATGGCTCAACAGGAAGAACCACCAATTAATGATTCAATCATTGAAAACCCTGACGCTACTTTTATTCGCCAAGTACAGAGGTTACACCAGCTAACAGTTTATGGCAGGTGGTTATTTGCTGGCGGTTCGTGGCTCCTGATTGCACCTGCTTGCTTATGGGATTTACGTGCAGAAATGGCTTTGTGGCAACAATATTTTACTTGGGTAGCAGTGCGATATGGACTCGCTTTTCATCCACTAGCTACTCTTGGTTTATCCTTTTGTATTGCCATAACTATTTCTGTTTTAGTTTGGCAAAGTCGGAATATTCTTTTGGGACTACCACAACAGGAAAAGCAACGCTTAGAAACACAAGTTTGTCGCATCCGTCAGCAAGGTCCTACTCATCCTCTCTGGAAGTGGGTTTGTCAATGAATAGGTACAAGCAAGAAGTTCTTTGGATTTGGTGAGCATAGCTCCTCTGTATGGCTTTGTCGGTCATAATATCAGAGACATTTTAATTGTTGAGTTGCCTATATATATACAGTTTCAGTAATTTCTAGCAAAATATGACATAACCGTAGCGAAGATATTACGAACATTGGGTGTCTAAACATGAAATATTCTCAGATTCACTTTAGCGAGCAGCGTAGCTTTAGCAAAGGACAAAGCTCTTCAGAAATTGATCTTTACCAACTCCAGAACCTATTTGATATTGCCGCTTTCTGGGCAAAAGGGCGTAGTGTTGAGGATTTAGGGATAGCTATTGCTAACAGTGAACCAGTGATCTGTGTGTGGGATAAAGAGCAATTAATTGGCTTTGCTAGAGCTACTTCTGATGGTATCTATCGCGCTACAATTTGGGATGTTGTCATCCACCCAGAGTATCAAGGCAATGGACTGGGAATTAAATTAGTAGAAACAGTTTTGAGTCATCCGCGAATGCAAGTAGAGCGTGTTTACCTGATGACTACTAACCAACAGGCATTTTATGAAAAGATTGGTTTTCAAAGTAATAGCACAACCACGATGGTGCTATACAATCAATCTCATATAGGTTCTCCTGCAACTGGAGAAGTTCAGTTTCAAGAATCATTAGTACCGCTTTCTCAGAATTAAAAATTAACAGTTAAAAATTAAAAAAGCGAATTAAACAAGCTTTTCACTTTGTTTAACTTATGCCGTTTTGTAAGTAGTAAGACTGAATAAAAGAAAAGTTAGTAGTAAGGGCTTTAGCCCTATCAAACCTAGTAAAAGAGCGATAAATCGCTCACTACGACAAAAATTTTATCTTACATTTAATTCTGTCTACGTACTTACTAATACACAACGGCTTAAATCAACCAACCATTAAAAATTACTAAAAAGCTTGTATGTATCATCTGCTTTTTTAATTTTTAATTGTTAATTTTTAATTCCGCCCTGCGGTACTAGGGGCATAGATATTTGTAACCTAGTCCAATTCTGTGTTACTTCTTGGGTGATGGGAGATGGGACAATTTCTAGTTTTCCTGCCATCACTTCTAATAATTTTTGATTGAGCAATAGCTTCATTTCGGAAGACAAATTGGTATTTTCTTGTTCTGGACTTTCTTTAGATTCAATTAAGTCTATTCGCTCACTCCAAATTACAGCATGACTGGGAATATCTAAACAGATATGAATACAATTATTTATAGGTAGAATATGAGTAGAAAGGCAAATACTGCCTTCTTCCATTTGAGAAATTGTCGTGTCTACTAAATTTAGCAATATTTGGCGTAGCCAGCGCATATCTGCTAAAACGTAAATTTCCGGTTCTGGAAGTGTCACAGTCAAGGGATAATTACGATTGGCCGCCAGCATATGAGTTAATTTATGAACTTCTTGTAAAACTTGAATTAGCTGTATAGGCTGAATATCTAATTTGTTTGTCCCATGTTCGGTTCGGGCGACACTCAGAATTTCATCCATCATTTTCAACAATTTTAGCGATCGCTCATAAGCTTGTCCCACAAATTCTCTTTCTTCTGCTGGATTTTCGCACAAATCGTTCAAAATCAGCTGGTGTAACCCTATTAAACCATTCAAGGGCGATCGCAATTCATGGCTAGTCCGCGCCAAAAAACCCGCTTGAAACTGGCTCATTTCCTGCGCCATTTCGTAGGCCAGTTGGCTTTGCTTCAATTGTTGTAAAAGTTGAGTTTCTGCCTGTTGTGGCGCACTTGGAGAAGGAGTGGGTGTTGATTTGGAAGACTGTAGAAATAATTTACAAAAACCTATTCCTAATCCTATTCCTGTTCCTAGATATAGCCAATTAATAAAATTCATTATTTTCTAATTTGAATTCTAATCCTGATCCAATTTAATCGAACCTTGTCGCAAAATCTGCCAATCTTTACCTGTCCATTTAGCAACAGTAGAAGGTATTCCCCAACCTTTATATTCTGTCGCTTCTAAAGTCAGAACTTCTGGAAAATGAATGTTTATTTCGGCTCGATTTTCTAAAGCAGGTTGTCCTGATAAGTTGACGCTAGTTGTAGCCATTGGTCCAGTTTGTGCCAAAATAGTTTGAGCAACTTGATGATTTGGTACTCTAATTCCAATAGTCGTTGGATCATGAGGATTCATGACTTTAGGAATTTTATCACTAGCTGGTAAAACCAAAGTCAACGCACCAGGCCAATATTGATTAACAACTTTTTGCCAAATTTCATATTCAATATTATTGCCTTTCACATAATCCCACAAATCTTCAGCTTTAGCAGCCATTAAAATCAAAGGTTTATCAAAACTTCTTTGTTTAGCAGCATAAATCAATTCTGCTTGTGTGGGTATGGTGGCCAATGCGGGGACGGTATCTGTGGGGAAGCTGATTAATTTTCCAGCTTTTGCAGCGTTTATCAGTACTTCTAGAGAAACATTCATAAATATCAGAAAACTACCTATTTATTTTGGAGATAAACCCGCATAAGTGGGTTTTGTTTGTGTAGCTGTGATTTCCAATCACCAGGATGGTAAAATCAGCACTAAGGTAATTTTACTGGTTTGTTACAGCGGATTCCTTTTTTATAAGGTACATCATAGCCCCGTCATGGCTTGCCCTTAGAGGAGTGGGGTGAATTATGAGAGAATAGAATTAACAATGGATTTTTTACAAAAATTAAACCGTTGTGTGCGTCAAGTTGCATGGTTGAACCAGATACCAGAAACACGCTAGAAAAGTACTTACAAGGTATTTCTCAATTGGTGAAAATGTATGAATGGGATAATCCCGGTTTGGTAGCTGCGGTAAGAAGGAGGTAAAGGAGAAAATAATATAAAATTGTCTGACAAAATATTATTTATTCAGATATAAGACTAATATTTGATTTTTGAAATTTTACGTAGGGTGGGCATTGCCCACGATATCCTGGTTATGTAAGGCATAGCCCTACCTACACTACTAGAATCTAGTTGAATTTAATCAGGGAAAATTTAACAATCACATCCTGAAAATCCTTAAATCCTGGAAATCCTGTTCGCGGAGCGTGGCGTTAGCCATTTCAGACAAAATATTATTTATTCAGATATAATTTAATAATTACTAACTATAAATTTATCTATGATTGCTATTAAACATCAACTTACACTACAAGAATTTCTCACTCTTCCAGAAGAGGATATCACCTATGAATTAATTAACGGGGAAGCAAAACCAAAAATGTCACCAAAAAGATTCCATTCTCGATTGACTATAGCCTTATGTTTAATTCTCACCCAATGGGCAGAAAATCAAGGTGAAGTTGGTGTAGAATGGGCGGTTATTTTAAAAATTCGTGGTAAAGATTGGGTTCCTGTTCCAGACTTATTATATATTTCTTATTCTCGTTTTCAAAGTGATGTAATTGAAAATGAAGCTTGTCCAATTCCCCCAGATTTAGTAATTGAAATTATATCACCGGATCAATCTTTTGGCGAAATGAGCGCCAAAGCTACAGATTATCTTGATGCAGGTGTGTTGAGAGTTTGGGTAATAGATCCTAAAGCTAAAACTGTAACTATATTTTATCCTGATACACGTCCGCAAACAAAACGCAGTCAAGATAGTTTAGAAGATTCTCTATTTCCAGGTTTGGTAATTACTTCTGAACAAATTTTTCAACAAGCTGGTATTCCCTAAATTTTTGTTGTCTGAAATGGCTAACGCCACGCTCCGCGAACAGGATTTCCAGGATTTAAGGATTTACAGGATGCAATGAATTAAATTATCTTTTTTGTCAGAATCAGACATTTTTTATATAAGCCACAGCAAAACGTTCAATTCCCGCTAAATCAGCATGAATGGAAATATGACAATAATTACCATTGTTTTCCAATAATTCCCGCACTATATCCGCCTGTCCCGCCATCATCTCAATCAACCAAACCCCACCCGGACGCAAATATTGAGGGGAAACTTCTATTAAATGACGAATAAAATCTAAACCATCAACACCACCATCTAAAGCCAGATGTGGTTCGTGTTTAACTACTTCCGGTTGCAAAGTCAGTACCGTATCACTAGGAATATAAGGTGGATTTGATACCATCCCACTAAACTGACCCTTCAGCGATTCTAACGGTTCCCACCAAGAACCTTGATAAAAATTAACCCGTTCAATAAAACCCCAATTTTCAGCATTAGTTTTAGCAACAGCCAATGCTTCTGCACTCAAATCAACAGCATGAATTGTAGCATTTGTCAATACCTCAGCTAATCCCAGAGCGATCGCACCACTACCAGTCCCCAAATCTGCCCAATGTTGCTGTGTAGAGACGTTCCATGAAACATCTTGACATTGGTTAGCAGCGGCCACAGCCAAATCAATCAACATCTCTGTTTCTGGTCTAGGAATTAAAACCGCACTTGACACTGCGAGTTTAAACTTTCGCCAAGGTGTAACTCCAGCAATGTACTGTACTGGCAAGCGCTCATACAAGCGACTTTGCCACAACAGGTCTAACTCTTGCAAAGACAACTGAATCTGAATTTGATTCCATGCTTTGAAAGACTCCAAACGCAGTGCCAAACGGTCTAATCCAGCTATTTCCTGTAACAGCCAATCTACTTCTAGCGGTGAGACATCATGAGCGATCGCACTTTGAATTGCTATATTCCGCCATTGCCATATTTCTATACCAGAAATCACCTTTGGCTGTTGATTCTCCATCCTGATTAAGGCTGCTTAGACGGTAAACTTTTTGGCTTAGGAGCATTTTCCTTCGGCAAAGTTCTGATGTATTCTCTAGATTCAGGGGATGGAACCAAAACCACTTGGTTTAACCACGAATCGTTTTTATCTTTTAAAGTTTTAATCACCCCATCTACATCTATCACCTGAATATCAGCCGTAGGAAACTTCGGCTTCACTTGGCTCAATAAACCTTGTGCATCTTTTTTACTCAAGAATAAAGGAATAGTTTGCTGTTTCTCACCACCGAGTTGAATAGGTACATACCCTTTATCAGGTGCAAATCTAACAGCGAAAACTGGTACACTCTTAAACTGATCTATTTTTTGACCGCTGGCACGTAGCAAGTCTAAAGCCCCTTTCAGTTCTTGTTCTACAGGCTTAAAAGCAAATAAAAGGCGATTTGGTTGGTTTTTGCTTTGTTGCAATTGTTGATAAATTACACCTAAAGGCACGGCAGTAACTTGTAGTTTTTTGGCCATGTCCTCCAGTTTCGGGTCTTTATTTTTGGCATTCCGCAGTTCTTTGATAAAAGCCAAAGCTTCTTGTCGGCTCATATATACACCCGTTACTGAGCCACCTTTTTGCCCATTCTGACCATCGGGTAAATTACGACTTAGGGGTAGACCTTTATCATTGGTAATTAAGTAAACAGGTACTGAGTCTAGTTTATCTTTTATTTGTTGTTCTGATAATGCCAGTACAGGAATATTGAGGCCAACAACACTTAAGAAAAATGTACTTCCTACTAGACCTAAAGTTGCGCCCCAGCGAACTAATGATTTCATAACAACTCCTCACTTCAATATCAATAGTTGAATTAACTTAAACAATTGGAAAAAGGTTAGAATTTATACAGCAGTAACTAGTTTCAGTTATCTATTAAGCCATTTTATAGGTAAATAACTAGTAGATTTAGCTAATTTTTTGAAAATTGCCTTGCCATTCACTAGGAAATGCTGTATGTGCCTATTATATTTCTTCCCAAGCGGGGAGTTATACCCGGACTCTTGATCAGAACAATGCTATTTTATTGTTTTTCTCAGTTATGGGTGACGCTATGAATAAATAAATCGTTCCAAATCAAAGCCATCGCTTTAATGTTTTATCCCAAAATTAAACATTTTTAGTTTATATCAATAAAAGCATTTTTTCATCTAAAAAAATCAAACCTGATATCCAGATTTATAGAAAGCGCCAGGTTTCATATCCATATTTATAAATCGGGATGACAGGATTCGAACCTGCGGCATCCTGCTCCCAAAGCAGGCGCGCTACCAAGCTGCGCTACATCCCGAAAAAACTACTCTAACTTTAGAGCCTTTGCTCAAGCATTACATAAATCTTATTATGTTTTACTTAGGCATTGCTCTAAATCATTATATCATACTTCAAGCTGATTGCGAAGCCTCTTACCCAGGAAAAATAATATTACTTCCTAAATAAGAGTTTTCATGTTGATCAGCTAGACGACTGAATTTTGAATCAACCTGTCCATAATATCACATCTTAGACATCATAGCTGAATTTTCCAGTTACAAGCAGTTTTTTTTCCAATTAGGGATTAGTGAGGATACCAAAACATTCCTTTAATACCTTCTGGGTCAGGCATAAACCCCATAGTTCGGTAAAAATCTACCACCTGGGGGTCAGCGAAGAGAGTAACATTGCTAATCTCTTCATTCCTCAATTTTTTGAGAACATATTTCATCAATGTCTTGCCCAGCCCTTGACCTTGGAAGTCTGGGTGAACTACCACATCCCAGATAGTGGCATTAAAAGCATGATCTGAGGTAGCACGGGCAAAACCAATCAACCTTTTTTGATTTCCGCGCACTTGCCACATGGTAGCGACGAGGAAACTATGCTCAATGGCTTTTTTTACTTTTCTCAGAGGGCGACGCGACCAACCAACTGCATCACAGAGTTCTTCGAGTTCATACAGGTCGATATCTCGCTCGGTGCTGAAAACGATATTATCGTTACCGACGCTAGAGTTGCCTCTATTGTCTGCTGTATTCTCTTCAAATGCAGTTGTTTTATTTGTCGCTACAGATTCAGAAGCACTAAACCAAGTTTTCCAAAAACCCATGCCAACGTGGTTCGGTTAAGATGACTGAATTGGTTTCCACTCATTGAGAGCGTTGATTCACACTCGATACAACCGTTACAACCTTATCCCCAGACACAGAAAAATTTTTGAGTGTTTCGGGCATTGGAAATGTTAACAGCCATTTATTGTATGTTTCACACCAATCATTTTTAACTTTAGCATTTTGTTTTCACACTCCCCTAGCTAAAGCAGTGGAGATTTTTTTGAAGATGCACTGCCTTTCGGCTACTGATTTTTTTCAGGTGGTTGATTTCCTGATCCATTAAAATCAAGATAGTTCCAAAAAACATAGACAAATATCTCATGCCCTTTGTTTGCCGGGAATAACCCCGACGGGGCGTTAGCGAAGCTCCTCCGTTCGGCGAAGCCGTGCCGAAGGCATAGGAGGCACTACAACGCCACGCCACTTGCTACAAGTCGGGAAATCCGCCTAACGCAGTGGCTCCCCTATCCCTAGACTAAAAGGTGTCGGGACTACTTTACGTAAAATACTTTTTTCTGACTTCTCGTTTTTGGGTTCTGATTTGATTAGCTACTCTTGAAAATGTTTTATTTCGTCTGATTTATAGGATTTCCTGTCACACAGGAGCTATAGTCGGATCAATTCTGACTTTGGTGCAGTCTCAGATCAGGACTTTCACCACTTTTCAAGGATCTAGACTTCTTGAACTCAAGACTAAATATATCACATTCACATCTTGCATCACATAATATAGGCAAAAATTAATGATATTTTTGTGCCACAGATGTTAATATTTGACTATATCTGACTAGATTTTTGTTATTTAAATCTAATACGACATTTTCACACTCCCTGCCCCAAGAAACGAGGATTTTTAAAGAAAATCGAATGCTTACATAAATTATGTAAAGTATGTAGAATTTTCGGTTGTAGCTGGTATGATACCTAACTTCATCCACTATTCCGGTTATTATGTAAAGCTTATGTTCAAGCCGCCGAAACGGAAGGATATGAGACAGAAGTAGTAGATCATACAGTTTTTAGCTTTAGTTTTAACAAAGCAAGTAAGTCTTACCGCCAAAAATGACTTCTGGTTTAAAATCCTCGACACTGGAACTCCTAAAGCGCTTCAACCGAGCGTTTCCCCAATTCTATGAGCAATTTGTTAGCAGTGAGATTCAACTACAAAATTTGCGCCTGGCATATCGTCTGTATAAAACTAGACGCGCAGTTATAGAGATGAAACCGGAGGGCAATAAAAGCGCCCTGCATTTCGCGTACCGGAATCAGTCATTTCTCCTCAGCGATATTTTTGGTGTGCTGGCTGCCTATGGTTTGACTATCCACGGTCTGAGTTTATATGGTCAGATCCGACCACCGATGTTAGTGTTTATCAAACTGCTCGTGTCTCGTGGCAGCAAAGCCTTGACTGAAAAAACAGCAGAAAATGTTTGCCGTGCCATTCGTGAGGCTTTGGGAAGTCGGTTTGAGGTGGAAGAAATGCTGGCAGTAGAATTTAACCTGAATGCCGGGTTAGAGCAGGTACAAACTGAGTTCTATGTTGATCCAGTTTTTCATCTTCCCGCCTTAGTGATTGAAGCCGATAATCAACCAGGATTATTTTATAAAGTCATGTATGGTATCTGGCAAGAAGACCTGCTGGTAGTCAATGCCAATTTGCTGGTTTGGCGCGGCCGGACAAGGCTGATACTCTATTTGTTGGGACCAAATGAAAGCCTGATTCCTGAATATCTTGGTAACAAAATTGCTGAAGGAGTGCGACAGAGGTTACTCGGTCGATAAGTATAGCAAATTCAAATTCAGAATTTTGAAGTTGAATTTGTTTTTCCCTCACCGTATTTAGTCGCACCCGCTCTTAGGGGTACGATATTAGGTATGGCAACAATAGAAATCTTAGGCGTTCCCCACGCATACGAGCTAACGGCTCCCACCTCTTGCCCCCATGCTTTAGTGTTCATCCACGGTTGGCTAAATAGCCGTGGATACTGGCAACCTGTGATTTCTCGCCTATCAGTTGATTTACAGTGCTTGTCTTATGATTTGCGGGGGTTTGGAGAATCATCGTCTCAGGCGAAATTAGATTTTAATCGCGCAGAAACTGATTTGAACCTCAATTCCGCAGATCCTAGTGTGGTTAGCTCTCCTTTCGATTTTTTATATTCGCCCTCTGCTTATGCTCAGGATTTAGCAGTTCTCTTGGCACAACTGAATATTTCCAGTGTTTGGCTAATTGGTCATTCTCTGGGAGGTACTATTGCCCTGTGGACAGCTGCTCAACTACCTGATTGTGTGCAAGGAGTCATTTGTATTAATGCTGGTGGTGGAATTTATCTTAAAGAGGCATTTGAGCAGTTCCGCGCTGCTGGTCAGAAATTTTTACAAGTCCGCCCACGTTGGCTCTCCCAAGTTCCTTTGATTGATTTACTGTTTACCAGAGCAAGCGTATCACGTCCTTTAGAACGCGTTTGGGCGCGACAACGGGTAATTGATTTCCTTGTGGCTGACCCAGAAGCTTCTTTAGGAACACTTTTAGAATCTACTACTGAGGAAGAAATTAACCGCTTACCACAGTTAGTGTCACAACTAAAACAGCCAGTTTATTTTTTAGCTGGTGCTGATGACAAGGTGATGGAACCCAAGTATGTACGCCATTTAGCGAGTTTTCACCCGCTTTTTCAATACGTTGGCGATAATGTGATTGAAATTCCTGATTGTGGACACCTGGCAATGTTAGAGCAGCCAGATGCAGTTGCCCATCATATCCGCTCATTGGTTACAGGGAATAGGGAATAGGGACAAGAGGACACGGAGACACGGGGACGCTCTTACACGAAGATATGGGAAAAGAAGACAGGGGGATAGGGGGAAAGAGTTGACTCTCAGAAGACAATCTCTCTTTCTCACCGCGTCTCCCCATCCCCGCGTCCCCGCGTCCTCTTCTTCCCCATCTCCCCATCCCCGCGTCTTCTTTCATTGCAATTAATGTTCATATAAATTCATAACTTGGCTGAGGGGTAGGCGAGAATGTACGCCTAATGTGAGGGCAGAAGTGTGATCACGAGATAGATGATCAGATGCGGCACATCCTATCATAGCGGCGTTGTCAGTACAGTATTTTAGGGGGGGGAAGAGAACGCGGAGATTATGCTCGGCAGCTGCAGCTTGTAAGAATTTTCTTAGCCCGCTATTCGCTGCTACACCACCACCCACAGCAATTGTATTTAGACCATAGTCACGGGCGCAGGCGATCGCTCTTTTGGTTAGCGATCGCGCTATAGTTTCCTGAAAGCTCGCCGCTACATCTGCCAAAGGTACTTCTCTACCCTCCTTCTCTAACTGCTGCACCAACCGCAAGACTGCTGTCTTTAAACCACTAAAACTCCCATCATAGGGATGATAACCGCCACCCGGTAGAGAAATTTTCCCTTCTGGTAGTGCAAAGGCTTGGGGATTTCCTGTTTGTGCGAGTTTATCAATTACTGGACCGCCTGGATAACCCAGCTTTAACAATCGTGCCACTTTATCAAAAGCTTCACCCGCCGCATCATCACGGGTTTCTCCCAGGGTTTCGTAATTACCACAATCCTTTACATAAATCAAGCTTGTATGTCCGCCTGAAACGAGTAAGCTAAGAAATGGGGGGTCTAAAGTTGACTCACTCAAGTAAGTCGCGTAGATATGGCCTTCGAGGTGATGAACCCCCAAAAATGGTTTTTTATGTACCATCGCCAGGGTTTTGGCCGCTGTTAACCCCACCAACAGCGCTCCTACGAGACCAGGCGCACAAGTGGCAGCGATGCCATCAATTTGCCCCCAATCTTTATGGCTTTGCTCCATTGCTTGCGCTATTTCTTGATTGAGCGTTTCTAAATGCTGGCGCGATGCGACCTCTGGCACAACTCCACCATACTGCTGATGGACGGGAATTTGCGAGGCTATGATACTGCTGTACACCTGACGATTGTTCACAATTGCGACGGCAGTTTCATCACAACTAGTTTCGATTGCTAAAACGGTTGGCATAGGGACTGGGGACGAGGGAGTGGTAAAAAGTAATATATTGTAACTCTTGCCTGTTGCCTGTTCCCTATCTTTTCGTTGAGAAGCTTTAACTTTTATTTACTTAAACTTTACTCGGTTCCCGGCCAAGAGTATGATGACTTGCTAGTTATCCAAATTAAACACTGTACAAGCCGCTTCGTTTTGTACAAAGAACTTCTTGTTTTGTAATAAAAGGAAACAACTCCATGCGACGATTGTTTGCTTTGATTTTAGCGATTGGTCTTTGGTTCAATTTTGCTCCTCAAGCTCAAGCCCTAGGAGCTAACCTTGTACCTTGCAAAGACTCTCCCGCATTTCAAGCACTAGCACAAAATGCCCGTAACACCACTGCTGACCCAGAATCAGGGAAAAAGCGGTTTGAGCGTTATTCTCAAGCCCTGTGTGGACCTGAGGGTTATCCTCACCTGATTGTTGATGGTCGGCTTGATCGGGCTGGCGACTTTTTGATCCCCAGTATCCTTTTCCTCTATATTGCTGGTTGGATAGGTTGGGTTGGTCGCGCTTATTTGCAAGCGGTCAGCAAGGGATCTGATTCTGAACAAAAGGAAATTCAAATCGATCTTGGCATCGCCCTACCCATTATTTCTTCCGGCTTTGCTTGGCCTGTAGCTGCACTGAAAGAATTTCTTTCAGGTGAATTAACAGCTAAGGATTCAGAAATTACTGTTTCTCCCCGCTAATTCATCTGTACTCATTCACTTGTTTTGGAGACTAAATTCATGGCTGAAAAAAGCGATCAATCAACCTACTTTGTTAAATTTCTGTCTACAGCACCTGTGGCAGCAACCATTTGGCTGACAATAACAGCAGGCATTTTGATTGAATTTAACCGCTTTTTCCCTGACTTACTTTTTCACCCCCTACCATAGGGTGAAAATGTGATTTAAATCAGTAAACAGTAAACAGTAAACACTCTGCTAACTGATAACTGTTTACTGACCACTGAAATCAATGCCACGATTCTCATTTAGAGGCAACATAAAATATGGCGCAAGCAGTAAATGCATCAAAAAATCTCCCTAGTGATCCTAGAAACCGGGAGACAGTTAGACCTGCTGGACGTGATCCACAGGATGGCAACCTAGAAACCCCAATTAATTCTTCTCCTTTGGTGAAGTGGTTTATCGGCAATTTGCCTGCTTATCGTCTAGGTCTTACTCCTTTTAGAAGGGGACTAGAAGTTGGCATGGCTCATGGTTACTTGCTGTTTGGTCCATTTTCTAAATTGGGTCCACTGCGGGATGCACCCAATGCTAACTTAGCGGGTTTACTAGGTAGTATTGGCTTGGTTGTGATTCTCACTGCCTGCCTATCCTTGTATGCTAATAGCAATCCTGCTAAAGCACTTGCCAGCGTTACTGTTCCCAATCCTCCTGTAGATGCTTTTAACTCTAAGGAAAGCTGGAATAACTTTGCTAGTGCTTTCTTAATTGGCGGTATTGGTGGTGCGGTAGTTGCTTACTTTTTGACTGGCAACTTGGGCATCATTCAAGGTCTAGTCGGTTAGTTTGATTTTTGAATCATGGGTAATAGGTAATTGTTCAGTTATTTGTTGCTGTTACCTATTACCCATAACTAAAATAGGTGTGTTGTTAAACTGCTATTTATCGAAATAAGACCGCTTCAATTTCATTGACAGCGGTTTCAAAATCGTTATTTACGATTTTAATATCAAATTCATCTGCGGCTTGAATTTCTGTTTGGGCGCAATGCAGACGACGAGCTATCGATTCTTCCGAATCTTGTCCCCGTCCCCGTATCCGTTTCTCCAATTCTGAAAATGTCGGCGGCAGAATAAAAATGCTGAGGGCGCTAGGGAAGGAAGCACGAATTTGTCTTGCCCCTTCTAGCTCTATTTCTAGCACCACCAACTTACCAGACTGAATATGGTTAAGTACAGCTTCACGTGGAGTGCCGTAATAGTTACCAGCAAATTCTGCCCATTCCAAGAATTCCCCTTGAGCAACTAATTGTTCAAACTTGCTACGGCTAATAAAGTAATAGTTTTTGCCGTTAGTTTCTCCAGGGCGCGGAGAACGAGTCGTTACAGATACTGAATAATACAGTTCTGGATGACGCTGGAGGAGCGCTTGCATTAAAGTACCTTTGCCGACTCCACTAGGGCCTGTCAAAACAATCAGCTTGCCCGGAGATTGGCATTCTTTTGTAGTAGCACCACTATGTATTGGTAAGACTTGCATGATCCGTTCAACTTGTGAATTAATCAATAGATGTTATTCATTAGTCTTGTGTTAGTTGCGAGGGCAAGCTGGGACTAAGAAATTTGTAGCACTGGTGACAGAAAATTTGTCTAATTCACATGGTACGGCCAATATAGTGCAAATAGCGGTGGGTTGATCACCCACCTACGATTAATTATCTACAGTTTGATGATCACGGGAAATGACAAAGCGATTTGCTACCGTTTCCGGCTGAATCGCTGATAAAATCACGTGGCTGGAATCAGTGATAATTACAGCCCTAGTCCGGCGACCATAGGTTGCGTCAACCAGTTGACCTCTATCCCTAGCATCGGTAATAATCCGCTTAATTGGGGCAGATTCTGGACTGACAATGGCAACTACTCGATTGGCGGATACGATGTTGCCAAAACCTATGTTAATTAATTGAATGTCCATAAAAAAAACTGACGCTAAAAGCGCTAGAAAAAGCTTGTTAGAAACTTATTCCCATGTTATACCTAAAGAATCGTAGTTACAACGCTTAAAGTCTTGGTATATTGAGTTTTTTAATAACAACTGCTTTTTTTTAGCTATTTATCAGCTAAATTTACTAAAAATCTCTCCAAAGATATATGGGAAATTATACTCATACACGCTATGGATATCACCGCAGAAGCTTTTTTGTAGGAGGCAAGAAGCAAGGAAGAAAGATTTTGGAACTCAAGAGCTATTAGTTTTCAGGTTCTTTGAAAAGGATTGGCTGAAAAAAACATTGATTTCAGGATGGAAAGCACTGTGAACTACTTTTATGACATGGGGAGAGATGAATTTCCTCTTCTCCCCGTCAGCTTATACCGTTGATTTTTGGTTTTGTCGAGTTTTAGCTGTTTTTTTGACTGTTTGCCATCTTTGTTGTAATTGTTTCCAGTTAGGACTGTTACCTCCATAACGCCAACTTACATAAGCTTGACAAATTTCATCTATGACCACAGCAGTTGCCTGAGGATGGTTCTGATATGATACTTGGGCGTATTCTAAAGGTGTCTGGGCTGGATGTTTACCCAAACCCTTTTCGGCTGTCCATTGTAGCATTTGTTGATACAGGCTTTCCATTGGGGGCAATTTTTTCAACCAACGAAGATTAAGCCATTTTCGCCACTGTACCCAACCCAACCAACCTAAGAAAGCGGTGGTTGTCCCTACAATTAAGGCAGTGAATACCCCTACCCAACCTTGAGAAAATAAAGCTAAAAACCAAGCGATCGCTCTAACGAACCAGCTAAATATTGCCCCAAATACATTATTCAGCAACCCTGTAACGGGTGAAGGTAGCCAACCAGCCACCCAATTCCAAAACTGACGTAGGACACTAAAAGTCCGATCTTCCTCAATTGATGGAGGAATTAAGGGATGATTGGGAATTGGATCAAAACTGAACCAGCCATATTTAGGAAAATAAACTTCCGTCATGGCATAAGCATCAGTGTTACGGACAACATACATTCCTGTAAATGGATTAAATTCTCCTGGAGCAAATCCTGCTACTAACCGTGCGGGAATGCCTATGGAACGCAACATCACAGTTAGCACAGTAGAAAAGTGGTCTGCATAGCCTCCTTGATTTTTGAACAAAAAGGATTCTACCAAGTCCTCTTTTTGATCTAAATAAGGTAGTCCCAAAGGATTTTCTGGGACAGAGTAATTTTGCTTGAGGTATTGAGCTAGGTAAAGTGCTTTTTCGTAAGCTGAATCTAGGGTTCTAGTGTCTTCAGTTCGAGAAACCCGTTCATGATTATAGTTAGCCAGAATAGCTTCCGTTTTTTGTCGGACTTTATCATTAATTTCTGGCGGAATTTGCAGGTAATAATTCTTGATATTGCGGGGATATTTAGTCGAGGCTTTACCTAACAAAGTGCGATCGCGGTAGGGTACTTCTGAAAGTACCGTGTATGTCATCCCTTCTGATAATTGTACAGGCGATCGCAAACCCCCTTCGGTATCAACTGCGATCACAGGCCCCGGAAAATACATTTCTTTGGGATAAGACAGAGTGGGAATCAGGTTAGGTAAATCTGATACCACGTTATAAGTTTGTACTACTTCTTTGGTTGGAGTTGTGATGATTGGCAGATCAAGGGAAATTTTGTAAGACCAAGGCAATTGCTTAAGAGTAGTAACTTGATCATTACGAGAAATCTCCCATCCCTGACCTGTATAGCGATCAAAAGCCAGAACTCGCCAAAAACCTTCTGCTTGGGATCTAACCCGCATCACCACCTTGGGTTTCATTTCCCCCCGCAGGTTTTGGTTCATCTGGCTATTAAAACCGTAATAAAAATTATTATCTATCTTTCCTGCTTCACCAGTTCTTCCTTCTCCCGTGCCGCTACCATTACCTTGACTATTACCTTGGCGAACATAACCGGGATTATTGATATTGCGCCCTGTAAACGGGCCTTTTAATTCAATCGGCGCACTTACAGGAAACGAACGTAGCTGATAACCAGGAACCCTCGGTAAAACAGCAAAAATTCCCAGTCCCAGCCCCAAAATTACCAAAAAATTTACAACTAAAAATTTAAAATTGAAGCTTGAAGAATTCTTCTTAGCAATTTTTTCTTTTTTTGATGGCTTTAAACCCAAACGTGAGCGGTAATCTAGGACTAAAGTTGGCAAAGCCACGCCTAAAAATAACAGCAACACAGGTGCAAACGCCATAGTTTGACTTAATGTTGCAGCTACACCTAACAATATTAAGCCGATAACTATCGAATAACCTAAATCCTTGCGGCGAGGAGTATCATAGCTGTGTAGTACCTGAAGTTGAATCAGTAATTCTGCCAGACTCAGCCTTGTATCATTCCACTCACCGATAAACCGCCCAAAAAAAGCACCTAGTGCCACCAACATTCCTATAGCAATACAGAACTTGACAGGAATATTAGCATTGCGGCGACGGTAGTGACTCCAAATAGCACCAACCATACTCAGAGGCACTGCCCAAAAACTAAAGGTAGTTTCCGATGCAATATCCGTCGCCACAGTCCCTAAAATTACCAACGCTAGCACCAGCACCCGTAAGGGGATTGAATCTTCCACTTCTGCTAAGGACGACCGCTGTCTAGTTTGTCGCCAGTAATCACCTACAGGTAAGCGCCGAAACCGATTCATCCTGGATAAATTTAACATTTTGAAGTAAGTAAAACTATGATGTAGACGCTACGGACACAATGCTAGAGACGACAACTGATTACCTTGTCTTCAATCTTAGCCCTACCCTATCCTAGCTTTAGATTCCCTTTAATCATCTAAGTGAATCTACGCCTTTTCGCAAGTGTCCCGCTCATAGTTACTTACTAATAGATGCCCTAATTACTGTTGTTGGCAAAGAGGAGTAAGCTTGAAAACCAGGATTATTATCTTTTGCTATCGCTGTTTATGAATTGAGAGTGCTAGCGGTGGTAATTTGAATTACATCGTCAGATTAATAGCCAATAGTAATGGTTGTTCTTCTAGTTCTGGACATTCAATTTCCAGAGTACAAGTCTGGTTGGTACGTTTACAGTATAATTCCACACTCGGTTTATTTGAATCTCCAGATTGTGACACTGCTTGAGTCCCATTGCCATGAAGCTTCAAAACTCCTAGAGTGGGTAATTCACTATGAACCCGTAACTTCGTGAGTTTACCCAACGACTGTAGTTCTACTCTGATACTTAGCGTTCCAGCCGCAGTTTGCCATTGTTTTTCTATCACCGGATTAGTGAATGAAATTGGCAGAGTCAGATTTTCTAGCAGTTGTTTAGCTGCCATTAACGACAACGCCATTTGTTGACGTGGTTGTAAATCTGAGTAATCGCTCTGAATATTGGGTATTGTCTCTAGAACATCTACAGAACGATAAGCGCTTCTGAGTACCAAGCCAGCTACATCATTTATTAACTGGTAATCTTCAGGAAAAAAGCTCTCTACAGCTTGAACCAGTTTAGGGCCTAAGGGTAGAGAAGATGTCAGTAATGACTGACACTTTTCCATCAATTGCTGGAAAATTCTTTCTGGTAAAGAAACTGGCAGATTGAGCTTCGATTGCTGTGCCAACCACCCCCAGGCAGGAACTAAGGCAATCGATGGCTCTTCCACAAATTCGGGATAATCTATTAATTGGCTTTCCCAAGGGAATAAAGGTGGGTGGTTTTGGATTTCGACTTGTAACCGACGCTTAAGGACGGCTTGAAAACGTTCTTGCACAGTAGGAATTTCTCCTAGTTGAAAGGTTTGGGGTTTTCCTCCCAACTCTGGCTCACCACGTTATGTAGTGGCTTCCTTGAGAGGGTCTTCTACCCCTTCAATTTTCTCATACTCTACCGAGGGATACTCGCCGGTTTGACATTATTCTGCCAACAACTAATCGAGCAACTGGTATTGTAAGGGTTGTGAGTCACTATTCATGGGTAGATGCACTAGATCCGGACACTAATGAGTTACGAATTTCCCAAGCTTGTTCCAAAATCTTAAACCACCGTTTTTGCAGTTGTGCCATTGACAAGTTTAAGGTTTTGGCAATTGTTTCGTCCGATTCTCCTCGTTGTTTCAAATCCAGCAAAGATCGATCTTGAGCATCCAACTTTGCAGTGTAGACTTGCCATTGATGAGGGGTCAAGCCTAGATTAGTGGGTAAAGAAGCTTCTAACCATTCATGAACTAATTCCCAACGATGCAAAAGTGCAAACCGAATTAAATGATATTTAAAGCGCTGCTGTAAGTAATCTCGTTGACGCGGGGTTAAACCCAAAATTGATTCTATTTCTGGCGCGGATAAATCCTGGAGACGGAGGGAGAAATAATCAGCACAGTCTGATTGTTGCCGTTGCTGTAAATAATCCATTAATTCCGTAATCACAACTGAACGCAGGGTTTCTTCTTCCAGTTCTGGTTCTGGTTGCATTGCCATTGCTGATCGCAATTGTTGTATGGCTGGCTCTTCCCAAGATCCATCAAATTCACCACTACTGCCTTCAGAAGCTTTTTCTATATCTATGCTAGTTTCTGGAGGTTGCTGTTGTGAGAAGGTTTGCGCTCGCAAGATAATTAGCTGTTGTTGTCTTCCTGGTAAGGGAATACGACGTTTACCATAGCGCTCGGTAAATGCCATATACTCGGCTAATTCTAGGAGAGTTTGGGGGCGATAGGTCTGTTCTTGTTGATTCTCCCTGCGGAAAGCATTCAATGCTTCCAGATAAAAACTCTGAAGAAAATCTTCTATGATAGTCAGTCGCCCTTGATAGCTCAATTGCTTCTGAGGAGGATTAATATAGCGATAAATGATTGCACTCAGAGTACTATGTAACTCTACTCTGCCTCGATTGGAACCCAATTGATAGTACCTGAGACATTGTTGCAGCCGATGTCGGGCTAGGGTCATTGCGGAGCTTTCGATTTCACCGGAAGCTTGAATGCGTTTACTCTCATTACAAATTCTCAGTACTTCGCCAGCAATTCGCAATGACACACTGCGGCAATTTTTTTCTGTAGCCTTGGTTGACTGCTGTAGTTCTTTCAATAGGAATTGAAATATAACCTCCACGCCGATAGACTTGTCTCCCTGAGTAGTTGCGGTTGCGGCTGAATTCATAGTCTAAATTTTAAAAAGACCCTAACATACTTAAACACAACCTGTAAGGTTATGGGCGTTAGATTGATAAGTTTTGCGTATCAGTTATCAGTTGTTACCTTTCCCTGTTCGCTGTTCCTTGATTTAATATTCTGGAGATTACTCAGGAGCCATTGATAAGTCATGACAGATTTAGAAGTACAAATTCAATTGTTGATTGACAATGCACCTCAGGATGGGATGACACCAAAAATTGTGGCTACAATTGCCCCGGCGCTGAGAGCGATCGCTCAAAAGTTACGCTACCCTCAGTACTATATTCTCCAAAATATACAGGAAAGCTGGATTTTAACTACATTAAGTAACAAGGCAAATCCAGAACTAGAGAAGCGCGTGGTTTACGCTTTTCCTAGATTACAGGATGTCTCCTTGTTCTCATCTGTTGGGCTTAACCCTCAAGTTGCAGCTAAAGCCATTCCTGTCATTCACGTTTTGTTTCAATTGGTTGCATTAGAGCCAGTAGATAGTATAGTTTTTTTTGAGACTCCTGGCACAACTAACAACGCCATTGAAGTGGGAAAAACTGAGCTGCAAAACCTAATTCAACAGAATCTGCAACAACATAGAGCCAGTCAGCAAGTACCACCTAATATCGCCTGAATCAATTTTAGATTTTAGATTTTGAATTTTAGAGTCAATCCCAAACCCAAAATCTAAAATTCACGCATCGGCTAAAAGAGGCGACTCAGTACATAATCAGTCATGTTAATTAATGCTTGTCGTGATTCTGAGGATTCTAGGGTGGCAATATGGTCAGCAGCCAATTTAGCATGGTGAGCAGCTAATTCTCTCGCCCGCTGTATACCTTGGCTATCTGAAATCAGCCCCAATGCCTGGTCTAAATCACCAGCTTGGGCAAACTCTCTTTCAATCAACACTTCTAGGTAAGGTTGTTCCTCCAAGGCAAATAACACTGGTGCAGTCAGATTACCGCTTTTGAGATCCGATCCGGCTGGTTTACCTAAGACATCTGTAGAACCAGTGAAATCTAAAATATCATCTACTATTTGGAAGGCTAGACCAAGATGCTTACCGTAGTTATACAGATTTTCGGCACTCTCTGGGGAAACTTCGCTGAGTAATCCAGCGGCTTTAGAACTGTTAGCAATTAAGGATGCTGTTTTGTAATAGCTCTTTTTGAGGTAAGTTCCTGTAGAAAGATTAGTATCAAAACGATTTAGCCCTTGTTGGATTTCCCCAGCTGCCAAATCCATAATTACTTCTGAAAGCAGTTTGACTACATCCAAATTGTCTAGATTCGCTAAATACCAGGACGACTGAGCAAAGAGAAAATCTCCTGCTAGTACGGCAATGCGATTACCAAATAAACTATGAACCGTAGGCACACCACGGCGGACATTTGATTCATCCACTACATCATCGTGTACTAAGCTGGCTGTGTGGATCATTTCCGTAATCTCTGCCAAGCGGCGATGACGGGGTGTAATATCTTGTTCTAGCATGGTTGCCCGCGATATTAGCAGCACAATTGCTGGTCTGAGACGCTTGCCCCCAGCACCAAATAAATGTTCGGCTGCTGCATAGAGAATGGGGTGGCGATTTCCAACTAGCTGTGTGAGGTTATCTGCTAGTATTTGCAGGTCTGCTTCCACAGGGGTAAACAGGGAGGTGGCTGGGGTCATGGATGGGCGGACTCTGACTTAGGTTACGAAAGTTTACATATCCTTTACTCATTTTAAGATAACCCAGTGCCAGCGAAAAGTTTTCCTCAGCGAATCCCATGCTAAATTATCTGCAAAAAAGACATAAAAAACTTTTGCTATATTGGACTATTTGTGATATGAAAATAGCTCTCGTGCCAAAAAAAGAATTATTCATTGCCACCGCTGGCTTTAGACATGAGGTTATTCTCACTCCTGCTGAATTTATTTAGCATTAAAACTGCTTGATATAAAGCTTGTGTGTAAACATCTAAAAAATTTGAAATTTAGTCTGGAAGTAAGCTTAAAATCTCGTTAGGTTATGTTACGCTAAATTATAGGAATTTTAAATTTTTCAGATATTCACTTCCCAAAAAAGCAAACCACCATTAGGTGTTTTTACTCATGGGGATTGTAAGTCTAAAATAGCAGGTCGCTTACAGAATTAAGGAAATGATTCCTAATTGTTTTTTGTGCGACCAACAGACCTTTTGGGTTGGATAATGTGCCTCCTGTTAGGGAAGCCACTACACTTAGTTCAGCGCACGTTGAGCATTAGTGTAGCTCTAGCTCTATTGGTGTGAGGGTAAATAACGCAGACTGGGTAGACTGCTGAAGAGCGCAGTTAATTTGCAATTTAGCGAATTAACTACTGTCGGATGTGTGGTCTGCGAGAAATTAAATAAAATCATAAATTCGTTATCCGGAGAGAATTAACACTCTACTGGGGGTTTTTCATAGCCAACTACAGTAATCAAGTACAGTCTTGATTGGCTGAAGTTCTACTGTTTTTGTATGCAATTTTATATTCCCTTGAGAGCAGGGCTGGTAGAACAATGATTTACGGAAATATGCCTATGTTGATATTTATTTTAGCTGCTGGATATTTATTCACCGTCTACTTATTATTAGCACTAGCAAAGCGAACAGGCAAAAAAGGTGTTCTTAGAAGTGGAGCTTCAGCTATACAGGATCAGCACAATCAGCAAAGAGGACTAAGGACAAAAGTAACTGAGGTCGTCAATAGTCAATAAATAAAGGTGAGGATAATTTTAGATTTTGGATTAAGAAGAAAAAATCTGAACTCGTTATAGTGCAATAGCCGTTCTCATTCTCTGGAAAAATTCAAGATTCAAAATTTTCACCTGGAGCAATTGCCCAAAAGGATGTTTTTCAAGCATCAATTTGTATCGATATCGCCCTAAACCAACTTAAAAAAGGGAGACTTTGGGTCTTACTTTTTTCAGGTGTATAGGGGAAACTAAAAGTTTTTGATACATCATTCACAACTTTTAAAACATCCTCTTAATGGGATGCTGCCAAAATCCAAAATCCAAAATTGAGTGACTTATGAGACTGTGGCATCAGTGAGGAAGACCTGTTCTACCAGAGGAGTATAGCCCAACCACTGTAATCCAGACTGAGCGAATTGTTGCGGACAACCGCTGACAGCAAAGCGAGTAGGCATTGGTAAGTGGGTATTGCTGATGGTTAATAAGTCTAACTCTTGAGCGCAAGCTGCCACAACATGAACAGCTGGATCAACCAACTTGACTTGTGGGGGAAGGAGCGATCGCAGTACAGGTGCTAAATGGGGATAATGAGTACAGCCATAAACTAAGGTGTCAATTTCCTGTTTGATTAAAGGCTCTAAATATGATCTAGCCACTTCTATGGTGTAGGGGTCGTGGATGCGATTTTGCTCAATGAGTGGGACAAATTCTGGACAACTGACTTGCCAGACTTGGACATCAGGTTGTATTTCTACAATAGCCTGGCGATAAGCATTACTCTTGGCAGTTGCTGGGGTAGCAATGACACCAATACGCTTACCTTGCTGTACTGCTGCCTTTGCTCCTGGTAGAATGACTCCGAGAATGGGGAAACTAAATTCTTGACGGACATTTTCTAGAGCCAGAGCAGAACTGGTGTTACAAGCCATAATCACCATTTTTACTCGTTGCTGTTGCATCCAGTCCAGGATTCCCCTGACATATTGTAATATTTCAGCTTGTGAACGAATGCCGTAGGGAAGATGGGCTGTATCCCCAAAGTAAATAATTGATTCATTGGGAAGTTGCTTGTAGAGTTGTCGCAGTACCGTTAGCCCACCGACACCACTGTCAAACACCCCAATGGGGGCGCGTTGAGGTTCTTTGTCCGAGAAATTAAGATTACCTTCAAAAATGGAAGATGAATACACAGGTAAATTATTGATTGAGATTTTGCTATTTAAAATACAGAATTTAGCAGACAATTTTCTCCTTGACCACTAAATTCTGTACCTAAAAAAAGTCTAAGTAAGTCGGTGGGAAAATTTATAACCATGTAACAAAATGTAAATTCAATTAATGCCTTATCAATAGGTCATTTCACGGTTTTTACAAAACTCAACATACATCGGTTTGATCGTGCCGACTTACTTACATACTGAATCTATAATTAGTAATGTGGATGACATACTAAAAAGTAGTGTATTCTCATCTTTGCTGTAGATAATTGAGGATACCACGAGCGATCGCATCAGCCATGCGATTTTGGTACTCTGGTGAGCCTAAACGGGGATTATCCTCACGACCAGTCATATAGCCTGTTTCCACTAAAATCGCGGGCATAGAATTTTTCCTAAGTACATAAAATCTAGCCTTACGGGTTCCCCTATCTTTAATGGTACTGATATCCTGAAGAATAGTGTTGCGAACAGTTTCTGCCAGACCATAACCACTACCGTAATAATATACCTCTAACCCATTCACATCAGGACGACTATCTACTGCATTAGCGTGAATGCTGACAAACAAAGTTGCATTTACTCGCTGTGCTATATCTACCCGTCCTTGCAATTCCACAAAAAAGTCAGCATCTCGTGTCAGCACAGCTTGTACACCATTTTGCTCTAAAATTGCAGCTACCCTTTTACCAATTGGCAAAATGACATCCTTTTCTAACAAACCGCCCAAACCGGGAGCGCCGGAATCTTTACCGCCATGTCCGGGGTCAATAACTACTAGTAGTTTTCCTCTAGGAACAGATAGACGCGGTTGTGGCTGAGTACGTATTTGAGTACTTTCCGTAGGTTCTGGTAGTTGTCTGCTATTGACTGATGGTAAAGGAGGTAAATTAATGGGTGGTGTTAACTGACGAGAGCGTTCTAACTGTAGAGCTAAAAGCTTTTCTCCCACCTGGTTAAGTTCGCCAATTTGTACACCAGAGGCAGGTTGAACAAAGATGACTACAGTGTTGGCTTGGGGTTGTAGACGTACCCGAAGAACAGGACTATTAGCATTAAAAGCAGGCCCTTGTACTTTACTAGCTAACTTAGCATTGGGAATAGTGATGCGGAATAAACCAGAAGTCCTATCCCAGCCACCAGTAGCAGATACAGCTTGGTCGGCTCTAATCAGTAGTTGTGTACCATTACCAGCCAGTTCTACAGACCCAATTGTGGCTGGAGAGTTGGGAACAATTGCTGTAGAGGGTTGATTTCCTGGCAATCTCACCAGACGATTAGGCAGTAAAACAAAACCGTCAGTATTGCCAGTTGTGGCTCGCCAGTCGGCGCTGTTGCTATCTACCCGCAAAGTCATGCGGACAGTCGGCGTTTTACTTGATAGTTGGGTAAATTGGATGCGGCTGACACCATAGCGATTAATTAACAAATCTCTTTGTCCAAGTTTTGGTGATAAGGCAGCGCCGGCAATTTCAATATTAATTAGGCGGTTATCGTCGCTACGATTAACTTGAATCTGGGCATTACCACCACTGGTACGAATAAAAAAACCATCCCCGGTGACTCGCAAGTTTTCAATTTGAACTACTCCCCCGGTGGTGTTGACTGCTATGTCACGGTTAGGAAGGGTGACAGAAGTTGTTGTCACCATATTGTAAGTATTTTGAGGGGAGGCTGCGGGCGTGAATGGTGATTGAGGGGGTATGAATTTGGGTGTTTCTGTGGCTTGCTCACCCACATAGCCAGAGGGTGGTAGTGCTTCAGCCTCTATTTGTGGTAATTGTACTATCCAGCGGCTGCTACTAGCTCCGGTGAATTTGATGAGGGTGGGGTCTAGTGTATAACCAGGAGTAAGTTCTACAACTAGGCGCGTTGTTTGTTCGTCAAACTGCCCAATGCGGATAGCGCGAACTGCTCCACCTATCTGCTGGGTTAATTGGGGACGACCAAAGGTAGTACCTGGCAAATCAATTACTAACCGAGTGGGGTTAAAAATTAGTTGTGCTTGAGGCTGAACAGAACCAGAAGTGTTAATTTCCAAGCGGTTTTGATTGGTATCAAAGCGCCAAGATTCTAATTTCGCGGCCATTGCTGGCGACGATAGCATGAAGATAGTTCCAAAAGTGCTGGGTATTAACCAGTGTAGTTTCACAGTCCTTTCTCCTGATTCGCATTCATGGGAGTCGTCAATATCTCAACATCTTGGTAAATCCTCACACCTTTACCGCCCAAACTTTAGCTTTGCGTTGGTATCGAGACACAGCTAATGGCGTAACACTATAGCATAAGTTTTTAATTTTGCCATGCTGTGAGCGTAAATCAATTTAGCCTGCAAAGCATCAGATTACACCAAAAAGAGCTATCAAAAATTAACCGTAATCAGAAAATCATATTTTTCTGAGCAGAAATACTAGTCCAATCAGGTTGGTGATGGTAACTATTTAGTATTCAAAAAAACTTTGCTGGTCAAATGTGGCGAGTGGTATACTCCCTTCCCAGTGTAAGATTAGCTATCTTCTTCCTTGTTCCTTTCTTACGGAACGTCTTCGAAGAACGCGTTCTTTCCTACGGAACGCTGCGCGTTAGCGGAGCTTTCGCTTTAGCAATACGCGTCTTTGCGGTTTATTTAATCCGTATTCTTTTAGTGGGAAGAGAGTAAACAAACGTGAATTACTTATCTTTGCCTTAAATATTGGAGAATTCCTTGAGCGATCGCTTCGGCCATCTGATTTTGATAAGCTGAAGTTCTGAGTTTGGCAGCATCTTCTCGACCAGTTATAAAACCCGTTTCTACTAAAATTGAGGGCATAGAACTTTTTCTGAGAACATAAAATCTGGCTTTCCGCACTTTCCGGTCTCTGACATTGAGACTTTGAAGAATTCTGTTATGGACAATGCGAGCTAAAGTCAGACCATTGCCGTAATGATAAGTTTCTAAACCACTGACCTCTGGACGACTTGCTCCGGCTGAATTAGCATGAATGCTGACAAATACATCAGCGTTGGCTCTTTCTGCCATTTGGACTCTTCCTGGTAGGCTAACAAAATAATCAGAATCCCTTGTCATCACAGCTTGCACGCCATTTTGCTGCAAAATCTCTGCTACCCTTTTGCTAATGGGCAAAATAATATTTTTTTCTTGTATTCCACCAATGCCAACTGCTCCTGAGTCTTTACCACCATGTCCAGGGTCAATGATAACTAATAATTTCCCTTTTGGAACTGAGGCCCGCGGACGGGGCTGGGGAGTTCTGATATTTGGGTCTGGTAATTGTCCACTGTTGGCTGATGGTAAGGGAGGTAAACTAATTGGGGGTCTGACTTGACGATATCGTTGTAATTCTAGAGCCAAAATCTGGTCACTAACTTGATTAATCGCCCCAATTTGTACACCCGATGCAGGTTGAACAAAAACAACTACGCTGTTGGGTGTTTGCGGTTGCATACGTACCCGCAGGACAGGGCTATTGGCATTGAAAGTAGGGCCTTGTACGTTACTAGCTAATTTAGCATTGGGTATTGTGATCCGAAATAGTCCACTAGACTTATCCCAAGTACCAGTAGCAGATAAAGTTTGGTCGGCTCTAATTAGTAATTGTGTGCCATTAGCTGCTAGTTCTACAGATTGAATAGTAGCCTGTGTGTTGGTAACAGGGAGGTTACTTGTAGATGGAATAGGTGTTGATTGATTATTATTTCCAGGTAAGCGGACAGCACCCTTAGTTGGTAGTAGAATTAACCCACCAACATTGCTGATACTAGCCCGCCAATCGGAACTATTTTTATCTACCCGCAAGGTTAGGCGGACAGAAGTTGGTTTTGTTTGCAGTTGGGTGAATTCTATGCGGCTGACACCATGCTGATTTATTGGTAAAATTCCTGGTGCTAGATCCGGTGATAAAGTAGCACCGGAGATATCCATGAAAATGGTAGTATTATCGCGGCTACGATTGACCTGAATCCGGGGATTACCACCACTGGTACGAATAAAAAAACCATCCCCTGTAGTTTGTATTTTCTGAATTTGAGTTATTCCCGCTGTGGTAGTGGCGGCTGTTGAAAACTCAGGTTTAGCCTGAGAGTCTATCGTCACTAAACTATAAGTATTAGTGTTGTTAGAAACTGGAACTTTCTCAGCTTCCAGCTTTGGTAATTGGACTTTCCAACGACTGGCAGTAGTGCCAACAAATTTAATTAAATTAGGGTTTATAGTATAACCTGGAGTGAACTCTAAAACTATGCGTGTTGTTTGGGGGTCAAACTGTCCTATCCGAATTGAGCGAATAGCACCACCTACTGGTTGAGTTAATTGAGATCGCCCAAATCTAGTACCTGGTAAATCAATTACCAAACGTGTGGGGTTAAAAATTAGTTGTGCTTGGGGTTGTACAGCGCCCGAAGTATTAATTTCTAGTTGGTTTTGATTAGCATCAAACCGCCAAGATTCTAATTTTGCCGCTAAAGTTGGCGAAGCTAGTAAGACGATAGTTCCCAGAGTACCGGGTAGTAATGAGTATATTTTCAAAGTTATTGCTCCTGATTTACATTTTGAGATATCCAAGGAATTTTGGATTTTCGATAACAATTCCTGACTATAGCAATCCTAAATTATTTGTAAAATATATTAAATAGCCAATAAAATTTGTTTTTAAACTGTGGCTTTGGCAAACTAATACAAAGACAAAATGAATAATGATCAATAAGTCAAGCTTCCAAATTCCTGAAAAGCTTTGCTAATCAGCTTTTTAAATTAAGTCTCGCCAGCCTTGCAGTTCAGCTAATTGGAATTTTTAATTGTTTAATTTTTTCAATATCCCAGTAAGAATGAAAAACAACTGAAAATTGGCTATCACAGGAGACGGCGCTTGAGAAAGATAAGTTTCCGTTAACTATTACAGCAGTTGTCCTAGAGACAGTAGGAGAACTGGATATAAGCCAAAGTACACTAAGCTGTTACGCATTGACAAAATTTATTAAATATGCATTGTGGATTTTATCTCTTCTATGGTGTGGTTCGGCAAGCTCACCAACCACGTTAGACCGGATAATTTGCCCACAATTAACAAAATTTTGCCATCTGACACACCCTACTAATATCCCGGAAATAACTAATTTAGGTTGATACAGATCATGTCTAATTTGTATAGTGCGTAAGTCCTATACACTTGTCCATAGTTGATTATGGACAAGTAAAAATTAGGAACTGACTACTGACTCAGACTCTTCTATGAATCTGAGGTGTCTTTCAAAGTTCCCGCATGATTTGCTGCTGCTATTGCTAATGATGTATCATCTGCACCGTCTAAAGTAGCTGCGGGCGTTGATTCGGGAAATACGAATCTTAACAGAGGGGGAGCTAAAAAAGTGGTGAGAATTACCATCATAATAATTGCTGCTCCTAGTGGTTTGGAAAGAACGCCACTAGCAGCGCCCACACCAGCAAACACTAAGCCAACTTCACCTCTAGGAATCATCCCTACACCAATAGCCAAACGATTGATGTTAGGTTGTCCAAACACGGCTAAACCTGTGATCACTTTACCGATTATGGCGACTGCAATCAGGAAAGTTGCCATAATTAAACCTTCCCGGTTACTGGGGATTGCTGGGTTTAATACTCCAAAATCAGTTTTTGCCCCAACAGTGACGAAGAAAATCGGCACTAGCATATCAGCGATAGGAATAACTTGCTTTTGTAGTTCTTTGCGTTTGTCTGTTTCTTCTAGAACTAAACCTGCTGCGAAAGCGCCGAGAATTGCTTCCAAGTGGATAACGGCGGCGAAATAGGCCATCACAAAAGCGAAAATGAAGGCGGGTATGATCAATTCACCGCGTGTTTTGAGTTGATCAGCGATCGCTACGAAGGATTTATTGAAAACATTACCAAAAACAATCGCACCGACGAGAAAACCAGTAGCGCTGGTAATTAAATAGATGACATTGCCTACATCTACTGCTCCATCTTTCGCTAAACTGGCAACTACAGCCAGTACGATAATTCCGAGGATGTCATCTATTACAGCTGCACCGAGAATAATTTGCCCTTCTTTAGAATTCAACCGTCCTAGTTCTGAGAGGACTTTGGAAGTAATACCAATACTAGTAGCAGTCAAAGCCGCCCCAGCAAAAATAGCCGGTATAGCGCTGATACCAAACAAAGCCATTAACCCTACAGTCCCTGCTGCGAAGGGTACTACTACCCCTACGACTGCGACAACGACTGCTTGGATACCGACATCCATTAAGTCTTTTAAATTGGACTCCAAACCAATTTCAAATAGCAGGATAATAACACCCAGTTCTGCTAAAACAGAAACGACTTCTGACTGTGCAGCGAACACCTGTGGCGTAGCTTCTGGAGTTAAACCAGCAGTCATTTGCAGGAAAGTCATGATTAAAGAATTAGAACTGTCTGTACCACCTTCAGGGAATACTAACAGATGGAGTACAGAGACACCGATAATTACACCACCAACAAGTTCACCTAAGACAGGGGGTAAACCTACTCTGTTGGAGAATTCCCCTCCCACTTTGCTGGCAAAGTAAATTACTACTAAACTCAGTAGCACAGAGGCTACCACCATCGAACTGTCTACGGTTTCTGTGGCACTTGCCAACAGGGGAACAGTTAAATTGATTGCATTGAAAAACTGCATTGGTTCTGTTAATATCCTTCTCTTTATTTTTACCTTGTTATTGAAACCATTTCATAGACATAGATATATACTTACTTCTAACAGCAATCATAAGATATTAGATATATATGCACTACTGATAACAGGTATAAATTAATTGATGTCTCCTACCAAATACATTCAGGTGATGCCAATTTAACTCTAATACTGGCAGAAGAGAAAGTCTTGGCAATTTTAGCAAGTTAAAACTTGTAACGTGAATGTCTTGTTTAATTTTGGCTAAGGTGAGGGATTGATAGACCTTTCGCGCTTGCCCGCAAATCCACAACTACCCCTTTACTATCATTCCAGGCTGGGTCACTATCAGCTTGAGAGTAGATTTCTTCTATGCCCATAACTTGCCGTTCTTTGCCTGTGTGATAAATCAAAGCCAAATTATGAGGGAGCATTGTCTGCATATGTTTGAAGCCTAAGGGATGATTGACTCCATCCCATACTGTACTGCAATCTCGTTCTAAATCCAAAGTAAGAAGAAATTTCTGGTTTTGTTTTCAGTAGCCAATCAGCCATGAGCAAATACTCATCAATTAGGGTGTAATTTTTTTTAGTTGCCAAAAATGTAACCAAGCAACTTTTTGATTTAGGCAGTGTCAAAGTATAAATATACAAATCGGATTGTAGTTGTAAAAAGTTTTAGAAAGTTTTGGGTGAAAGTTCCCTAAAACCTGGAAACTCGGTATAAATTTTGTAAGGAGTGTACGTCTAATGTATAAAGCTACTTTATCCAGTTCTCGTTTTCAGCGGGGTGAGTTTTGGAAAAGACTATCTTTGACTTTACTGTTATTTATGATTTTTACATTACCTGCATCGGCACAAGAAAAAGAAAAACTATGGCGCACTTTGACGGTGAGTGGTCGTGGGGTGGAAGCAATTCCTACCACCTTGTCGCAAGTTAGTTTGGGTGTAGAAATTCAAGGAAAAACTGCTCAGGAAGTACAAAAAGAAGCAGCCCGCAGGTCATCAGCTGTAGTCAATCTGCTCAAAAGCCGCAACGTAGAAAAATTAGAAACTACAGGGGTTCGCCTAAATCCAGTATACAGCTACAGTAATAACGTACAAAAAATAACTGGTTATGCTGCCACGAATACAGTGAGTTTTCGTATTCCCGTTGATCAAACTGGTACGTTGTTAGACGAAGCTGTAAAAACTGGGGCGACACAAATTAACGGTGTGAGCTTTGTAGCTAGTGATGATGCGATCGCCAATGCCCAAAAACAAGCACTTAAAAAAGCTACTCAGGATGCTCAACAGCAAGCAGAAACAGTTCTCGGCACATTGGGGTTGAAGTCGAAAGAAATTGTTAGTATTCAAATCAATGGTGCCAGTGCGCCACCGCCACCTATGCTTTACCGGACAGAAGCTAAGTTAGCTAATGCAGATGCTTCTACCCCCATAGTTGCTGGTGAACAAGAAGTACAAGCATCTGTAACGCTGCAAATTAGTTATTAGTCATTGGTCATTGGTCATTGGTCATTGGTCATTGGTCATTGGTCATTTGGAAGGTTTATAGATGATTCTGATATTCTGATATTCTGACTCCTGACTCCTGACTCCTGTACGGACGTATTGCAATACGCCCCTTCTGACTAAATTAGAAATTCTCTGGAGACATATCAGCCATACCGCCTTCACCGTCACGCTTAGAGCCTAGTAACTCTAGTTGTTCTACATGAATAACTGGACTAGAACGGTTGACTCCGGTTTGGCGATCACTCCAGGAATCAAATTTCAAGGAACCTTTAACCCCGATCAGGCTACCTTTCCGTACATAGTTCCCTGCGACTTCGGCGGTTTTACCCCAAAGTTCTAGATTAAACCAGTCGGGCTTATCGTTGTTACGCGATCGCCGGTTAACTGCTAGTGTTAATTTACATTTAACTGTACCAGACTCGAAGTACTTCATATCGGGGTCAGTGCCTACACGACCGACAAGAGTGACAACATTGATGCTCATGGGTGTTACCTTTTAGTACAAAAGTACTAGATTATTGTAAATAATATAATATCTAATTGTAAAAATATTTAAAATATGTTAAGTAATTAGCAATATAATTAATTCCACACAATGATTCAAAATTTACTTGGCATCATTGCCAAAATTATACGGTTATACTGAGTGACTTGGGAATAGAGAAAATAAGAGGCCTGAAACTTCCATCAAGATTGACAAAAGTTATGGAAAAAATAGTCTGTTTGACTGGAGCCAGGCGAAAAAACATAATAGAATCCAGCACAATTAACTCTGACATTATATTCATAAGTAGCGCACATAGGGGGCTTAGAGACGCGTGGGTCTTTTTAGGAACTTTCGCTCATCATGGGATATGGGTATCGACCTCGGTACTGCCAACACCCTAGTTTATGTATCTGGTAAAGGAATTGTACTCCAAGAGCCTTCAGTAGTAGCCATTGATAAAAATGAAAAGATAGCGCTGGCAGTGGGAGAAGATGCCAAAAAAATGCTAGGTCGAACACCAGGTAATGTGATTGCCGTTCGTCCCCTGCGTGATGGTGTCATTGCTGATTTCGATACCGCTGAATTAATGCTAAAAAGCTTTATCCAGCGAGTAAATGAGGGCAGATCCCTAATTTTACCTCGGATTGTCATTGGTATTCCCAGCGGGGTAACAGGAGTTGAAAGACGGGCTGTGATGGATGCAGCTACTCAAGCTGGGGCCAGGGAAGTATATTTGATTGATGAGCCAGTAGCAGCAGCAATTGGCGCAGGACTGCCTGTAGCTGAACCCACTGGTAACATGATCATTGATATTGGAGGTGGCACAACAGAAGTAGCGGTGCTGAGTCTTCAGGGTACAGTAATCAGCGAATCAGTGCGGATTGCGGGAGATGAGTTGACTGAAGCAATTATCCACTACATGAAGAAAGTTCATAACTTAGTCATTGGTGAACGAACAGCTGAGGATATCAAAATTCGCATTGGCTCTGCCTATCCTACCAATGATGATGGCGATGCTATGATGGAAGTCCGAGGTTTGCATTTGCTGTCTGGATTACCGAGAACTGTTACCATTAAAGGCCCGGAAATTCGGGAAAGTATGTTGGAACCGCTATCAGTAATTATAGAAGCAGTTAAGCGTACACTGGAACGCACACCCCCAGAACTCGCATCAGATATCATTGATCGGGGAATTATGCTGGCAGGCGGTGGTGCATTACTCAAAGGCTTAGACACCTTAATTAGTCATGAAACTGGTATTGTGACACATATTGCCGCCGATCCCTTAAGTTGTGTTGTCTTGGGGACAGGTCGTGTGTTAGAAAACTTCAAGCAGCTAGAACGGGTTTTCAGTGGACGTTCTCGCAATATGTAGGATTGATACTGGATTCTGTATTATATGAAGTATGGAATCCAATATCGTGAATAATTTATAAAATATATACAGGTATAAATGTTTACTGCACGCCGTTGGTGGGAACATAAAGGTTTACAAATAGGTTTGTTAGCTCTAGTCGCTGGTAGTGCTTGGACACTGCGACAAACTCAAGGCACACTACTGCTGGAGATATATCAAGGTATTACCCGTCCATTACAGATATTACAACCAGGAATAAGTCCTGAAGAACGTATTCGTGACGCTCGGTTTATGGAGTTACAAACACGCATAGTTGATCTGGAAAGTCAAAATCAAAAACTGCAAAGTTTATTGGGTTACGCAGAGAAAGATCAGGGTTCAGCCAAACGGGTTCTAGCGAGAGTAGTGGGACGCAGTGCTGATCACTGGTGGCAACAAGTGACACTAAATCGTGGTACAAATGCTGGGATTCAAGAAGGGTTTGTAGTTAAAGCTGATGGTGGATTGGTGGGTTTGGTAGAAAGTGTCACTCCCAATACTAGCCGTGTGTTGTTAATTAGCGATTTGAAAAGTCAAGTAGGTGTTACTATTAGCCGCACAGCAGCCAAGGGGGTTTTGCGTGGTGATTCTTCTGCCGAAGGGGTACTAGAGTTTTACGAGAAAGTTCCTAATGTTAAGGTGGGGGATTTAATATCTACTTCTACTTATAGTCAGAAATTCCCTGCTGGCTTATCGGTAGGACGAGTTAAGTCTCTGGATTTAAATAAACTCCCAGCTTCCGTGGCGAAAGTCGAGCTTTTTCCACCAATTCAACATTTAGATTGGGTAACTGTATATCCTAAGCCAGAAAACACAGATCCGGAAAAACCCAAGGTAACAAATCAACAGTTACAAAAGTTTAATTAAATATAGCCGTGGACAGGGTGGTTAGGACATCAATTGATAATGAAACTCCCACGACAAGAGGGTTTTACTCCTGACTCCTGACTCCTGACTCCTGCTATAGTTGACAATTTGGCAAAACCATGAAAATTCCTGGATTTCCTGGCAACAGACAGAGAACCGCACCATCGCCAGACCGAAAATCCACATCCTTCATCCCAGGGTTGAGACATTGGTATCCTTGGGCGCGTCAATTGTTGGATTGGGCGGTCACATCTGGCTCTGTGCTGTTATGTTTACTGTTGTTACCAACCCGTTTACCAGGGATGGAATTATTGGGTATTGGGCCTAACTGGGTACTAATTTGGGTGGTGGCGTGGAGTGTGAAGCGATCGCTCTTTGCTGGTGTCTTCGCCGGTGTAGTGATTGGCTTATTACAAGATGCGATGACATCGCCTTACCCTTCTCATGCTATAAGTTTGGGGATAGTAGGGATGCTCACTGGTCTAATACAGAAGCAGCGTTTTATTCAAGAAGACTTTATTTCTATTGCTTTAATTGTCTTTGGGATGGCAGTATTAGCAGATACTATTTTTGCTGTGCAATTGTCTTTGGTAGGCGATCGCAAAGTGGAAGACATTTGGACATACTATCAGCGTGTGGCCTTAGCATCGGCGATTCTGAGTAGCTTGTGGGCCCCTGTCGTTTATTATCCCTTAAATCGCTGGTGGCAACAGACAAAATTAATTCGTAATTCGTAAGATTATTGAGTACCTAGATATATATGTTCAAGAGTTAGTTAACATGAATAACTCCTCAACGGTAGCTCCAGCAGATGCATTTTCACCCAAAGACACTCAAGAGAATCAACTTCTAGGACAATCTGTCATCAGCGTGGATATCCCAGCCAAAGAAATAGTAGGTAGTGAATTTGACTCCCGGATGATGCAACGGTGTATAAAACTAGCCTGTCGCGCTTTGGGGCGGACTTCGCCAAACCCGTTAGTGGGGGCGGTGGTTGTCAAAGATGGGGAGATTGTGGGAGAAGGGTTTCATCCTCGTGCTGGTGAACCTCATGCCGAAGTTTTTGCCCTTAAAGCTGCCGGAGATAGCGCTCGTGGAGCTACAATCTATGTCAGTCTTGAACCTTGTAACCACTACGGACGGACTCCACCCTGTTCAGAAGGATTGATAAATGCTGGTGTTTCTAAGGTTGTAGTGGGTATGGTTGACCCTAATCCTCTGGTAGCTGGAGGGGGGATTGCCCGGTTACGTGCAGCGGGAATAGAAGTGGTTGTAGGGGTAGAAGAAGCTGCTTGTCAAAAGCTAAATGAAGGTTTTATACATCGCATTCTTTACAAACGACCTTTGGGAATTTTGAAATATGCCATGACCTTAGACGGCAAAATTGCTGCTAGTTCTGGACATAGTACTTGGGTGACAAATCAAGATGCTCGCAGTGAAGTACATCAACTTCGGGCGGCTTGTGATGCTGTAATTGTTGGTGGAAATACGGTACGACAAGATAATCCTTATTTAACTAGCCACCAAGTGGGTGGGCATAATCCCCTGCGGGTGGTGATGAGTCGCAGCCTAAACTTGCCGGAAAATGCTCGTCTCTGGGAAGTTGCTGAGGCTCCAACTTTAGTTTTGACGGAAATTGGCAGTTCACCAACTTTTCAAGAAATGCTGCTCAAAAAGGGGGTAGAAGTTGTGGAATTTCCATCACTAACGCCCGAATTAGCAATGACTCATTTGTACGAGCGAGGTTTTTGTAGCGTATTGTGGGAATGCGGTGGTACTTTAGCAGCGAGTGCGATCGCTCAAGGAGCAGTACAAAAAATCCTGGCTTTTATCGCCCCCAAAATCATTGGTGGTAGTAATGCTCCTACACCCGTAGGCGACTTAGGTTTTACTACCATGACTGAGGCGTTACCCTTAGAACGTGTTCGTTGGCGTGTTGTCGGTTCCGATTGCTTAGTGGAAGGTTATTTGCCACAAAGAAGTCAGTAGTCATCAGAGATTGGTGATTTGTGTTGGCGATAGCCTGCCATTAGGCATATTGGTGACAGGGAATAGGTAATAGGCAAAAGTGAGAAGGTTATTCTTCCCCTCTCCGTGTCTCCGTGTCTCCGTGTCCCCGCGTCCCCGCGTCTCTCCATCTCCCCATCTTTCCTGGATGATCATGACTGCTCACGTTCATAGGCAAGATCGCGGATGAGACTTAACCTGGCTTGAATGTAGTCACAAAGGTAGTCAGTTTCGTTTGCATCCAACAAAGCTTGCTTTGTGGTTTGTTTGACTAACCACTGTACCAAACTAGCATCGTCAAGCTGCAAGAGAGTCACCGCTTGGGCGGCTTCAACTATAGACCAAAGCTGACGCATAATCGTAGGAGTCATCAGACCTCTATTGAATCTTGAGCTTAGTTCTTTTCAGATTACACAATTTCGATATAAGTTGACGAGATAAAGCTACAACATGAGACAACTGTTATTAAAAACTTAACAAACAGATTTATAACTTTATGAACATTCAGAATTGTTAAAATACATAGATTGATTAACAAAAGTTAACCCAATCTCATCGAGAATAATTGAACATTCTTAACCTAACTAAATACTCTCCTATTATACAAATCGCAGATCTAAATTACTAGCTCTGTCAGTTATCAGTAATTTAATTTAGGGATTCAAACCCTAATGCCAAAATAGTTATGAAAGTGGGAGACTGATAATTGATTTTTGACTAGGGGAGGGGGTAGAAATATAACTTAATGCTAATTTGTTCAAGAATAAATTTTCTAAAATGCTGATTATGACTTAGAATTTTAAGAATAAAACAGGGTAACTAACATTTTTGTTAGCGGTAGTTCTCTACTAATGACTGCAATGGTTAAGCCTGACAACAGCTTGAAAATACTTGAAGAAACCTACTTAATTGTAGAACAGATGGAAGTAAGTGCGATACCGACACCTATGTTATCTGAAGCAGGTTTCGGCATTGCTGATTATTGCCAAAACAGTAAATTTGGTAAATTACTACCTGATGCTTTTTACATTCATGTGTTAGCACTGCACATACTTGACCCTTGGCTTCAGGAATATGAAAGCCGCGCCCGTCGTGTCGTACCGCAAGTAGAAGGAGCTACATTAGTTAAATTTAGCACTAATAAAGCCAAAATTTCCTATTTATTTTATCCTGATTTTGATACTGACCCCCATCCTGCATTACGAGTAAGTATTCAAGTTGACTTAGAAACTGGTGAAATTGGCTACCGCGATTATAGCGACTCAGCAAATCCTCCCATTCTTCACCGCAAAGAAACTTTTGTCACACCTGACTATCCCTTTTATGAGCAGTTTGCAGCCTTAACCCGCACTCAAGAAGCTTTAGGATTATTGCATAATACCAGAGGGATTGGGACACGAGAGGGTTGGGAAAAGCGGTTACAAGCTTATGGGGTGGAAATACAGGGACATAACCTGATTCAACGACAAATCGCCAATACAGCTAATTTAACCCCAAAAATCGAGCGACATAAAGCCGCAATTATTCGTCCTGATTTATCCCGTCCAGTCAGATTAGCTTTAGACTCAGGCTTATTTAGTCCAGAAACCAACTTTTTTGATTATGGTTGTGGACATGGTGGAGATGTTACTCGCATCGCTGAACAAGGTTACATTAGTAACGGTTGGGACCCTTACTACTGTGCAAATATTCCCCGTACACCTGCGGAGATTGTCAATATTGGCTTTGTAATTAATGTTATTGAAGACCAAAGTGAACGTCGAGAAGCTTTAATCCAAGCTTGGGAACTAACTCAAAAAGTGCTGCTGGTATCCGCCCAAGTTTTAATTGCTGATAGTAGAAGAGGTGTAATTGCTTTCGGTGATGGGGTAATTACCAACCGCAACACATTTCAGAAATATTATGAACAAGAAGAATTAAAAATTTACATTGATCAAGTGCTAGGAGTTGATGCAATTCCTGTGGCTTTGGGCGTTTACTTTGTGTTTCGGGATGAAGCTGAAGCACAGTTATTTCGGTCTTCGCGCTTCCGTTCTCGTGCTAGTACTCCGAGAATACGTGCTTGTGTGAAGCGGTTTGAAGAACATCAGGAATTGTTAGCGCCCTTGATGGCTTTTATGACGGAACGGGGACGACTTCCTAGTAAGGGGGAATTATCTCAAGAAGCGGAAATTTGTACAGAATTTGGAAGTTTACGACGTGCCTTTAGTGTAATTATACAGGCGACAGACTCTGAAGAATGGGAAGCGATCGCAGAAAAACGCCGTCAAGATTTGATGGTTTATCTAGCGCTGTGTAATTTCAGCCGTCGTCCCAGATTAGGACAATTAGCCCCAGCGGTACAAGATGACATAATTGGTTTATATAGTACTTATAAACAAGCGTGTATAGATGCTGATCAAATGCTACGCAGCTTGGGAAATACACAACTAATTATTAAACGTTGTCAAGAAAGCAAAATCGGGAAAAAATTACCTAATTCTCTTTGGGTGCATATTTCTGCACTACAATCTGTTGATCCTTTACTACGCCTTTATGAAGGCTGCGCTAGTAGAACAATTGGGCGCTTAGAAGAAGCAAATGTGATTAAGTTCCATATCAAAAACCCAAAGATTTCTTATTTATTTTATCCTGATTTTGATATTGATCCACACCCAGTTTTATCTAAAGAAATGACCATTGATTTGCGGGATTTACACGTTACTTATCAAGACTATGATCTTGAAGATGACCCGCCAATATTACACCACATAGATGCTTTAGTAACTCCTGATTATCCCCAATATGAGAAGTTTGTTAAATTAACTCGTCAAGAAGAAGATTGGGGACTTTTAGATAATTGGCGGACTATTCGTCGTCTTTCTGGTTGGAAACAATGTTTAAAAGAAAATTGTGCTGTTCTGAATGGTTATAGGTTAAGTTGGTGTAAAGATGCTGATCCATATAAATTAAAATTATTAAAAAATGCTGTTAATCATCGCAAAATCGAGAAAAATAAAATAAATCAATGTCAAGATTCAGACTCAGAAACACCATAAATTTGTTTTGCTAATTTTACCCAATCTGCAATTCCTTTTTTTGTGGGTATTCCAGAATTGTTAAATGTCCAAATATCCCGTTTATGTTGTTGTCCATAACTAATGTGAATTGGTTGTTCGTTACTGTAAAAATAGAGAGAATCAAAAGGTAGTTTGTTTTGTAAAATCCATTCTACTAATTCTGTACTCGGTAAATCTGTAATCATAAAATCACAAGCTGCCCCTAATCTTTCACAGTAGTATTTACCATTTTTGTTGATTTCATGGCTGATATGTTGGTCGAGATTAGGGGCTACACGACCGTTTTTTTGCCCTGTTACTGGGTCTTTTTTCTCAAGATATTTTTTTAAGTCTGGAGAACAAAAACCATAGGTAAGACGAAATTTTTCTCTACCAAAATAATCTATAATTGGGTCGATGATAAATTTATTTAAATCCTGTAAAGCCGGAATAACTTCTTGGATATTTTGCGGATAAGGGTTGATGTGTTGGTTATATTTATGATAAGTTTGCGTACAGGTACAAAATTCTGCCAATGTGATGTATTTACTAATTTTTACTTCTCTCGTATTCATATCCAATCCTTAGATAGCATTTCCTAGTGTAATGAAGTACAAAATTATCTGCGTTTATCTGCGTCCATCTGCGTTTAATTATTACTGCTTGTACCTCACTTGAATGAGAATTGCTATAAGATATTTCTCAACAATATATTCTGATTTCTATTTTCAGTATTTGGTAAATTTGGGGAATCTTGATGTATTTATACCAGTTGAGATTTGGGATTGTTAAAGACTGACTGCATTAGCTTTGTAGTTTTCTATTTGTTCTAATTAGGGGTATAATTAATATTATAAGAATTAGTCTGGTTAATATGTTAGCTTAAAAATTTCTTGTTTATAGGAATCTCAATTTTCACAAACAGCAAATTCACTGTTCCAACTAATTACTAATAACGAGAAAACTATGAATGTTCAAGAACTTTTAACTAGGTATGCTAAAGGAGAAAGAAGCTTTCAGGGTATTGTATTACCGGAAGCAAACCTACAAGGAGCTAACTTAGGTGGTGTGGACTTTGGTAGAGCAGATTTAAGAGGTGCTAACCTCACAGCAGCATCTTTAAGTGGAGCTAATTTAAGTAAAGCCAATCTCCGAGGTGCAAAATTAGAAAGAGCGCATTTATCGGAAGTTATTCTCTGTGGTGCTGATTTAACTCAGGCCACCCTAAAAACGGCTCATTTAAATGAATCAGATCTCAGTGGAGCATTGTTAAGTGGTGCTAATTTGTGCGATGCTAATTTACATATGTCCTCAATTTCAGCCGCAAACTTACAGGGTGCAAACCTGAGTGGAGCAAAAATGGGCGGAGTGCGAATGTGGAAAGCAAATTTGCAAGATGCTGATTTAACTGGTGCTGACTTAAGTGAAGCGAATTTGTGTGAGGTGAATTTGACAGGAGCTAATTTAGATGAAACAGATATGAGTGAAACCTTCTTAACAGGGGCGATTATGCCTGATGGTAGCATTCATAGTTGACGAAAAATTTTTCGATTTACTGACTTAGGCAATTTTAACGTAAATTTCAGATGTATTAAGTAGATAAGTAGGTGGGCGTTAAAAATTGTCGTTGGGGCAAGGGAACAGGGAACAGGGAACAGGGAACAGGAAGAGAGCTTTGGGCGATTTTACTTTTCTTCACATACCTTTAAATTTTTCTGTTAACCTACTTAGACAGAATTAAATGTAAGGTAAAATATTTGTCGTAGTGAGAGATAAATCGCTCTCTTGCTAGGTTTGATAGGGCTAAAGCCCTTACTACTAACTTTTCTTTTGTTCAGTCTTACTACTTAATTGAACCAATGTTGTTAAGCTGTTGTGCATTTAATTTGTATAAGTCTAGCGGGCTGTCCGTCCCGCACCACAAGATTTAACTATATTAGGTTTATAAAATTTAGCTGCGTAATTGAAGCTAATTTTTATCATGTATTTTACCCGTGAAGGAAGACGAAAAACATATCCAACCAAGCACGGAATTTAAATCAAACAGTCCCTAACTTTGGTAAATCTATTTTACCTGATTTCTGGTTGGCTTAAGAGTTAATTAACTGCGTCCCCAATCACATCCAGACTGTAAATTAAATTCAATTTATTTATTGTTATTTATTGGGCTTTTTTCCGAATATTCCTCCCGTCAAGTCCTTCTTGAACCCATCTGAGACATTCATATTCTGATTTGAACAATTTTGGTGCTGCTAGATTATTTAAAGATTCGGGTGGATAATGGTCATAAAAATATTTATTGTTCTCTTTACACACAATTATTAAATTGTGGCGATAAACGTAGCGCGCTCTAAAACCATCTTCATGACTTATAAACTCTGCATTGATGTCAATATGTTCTTGGGCAATATCAACAATATTTCTGATACTAATTCCATACACTTTAGCGGGATTTTCTACCTTATGAAACTGGCTTTTTCTGCCAATTTCTGACAATAATTTGTATGAAAAAATTTCGTAATTATCGACTTTACCAAAAATAAATGGAATGATCAAATATCCTTTGTATGAGACTGAGCTTTCATATAGAAGCCGACTCATCTCACTGTCTTTTGGTTTAAATTCTTCCATAATTTTACCTAAAATCTATATATTAATATAAAACATATTTTGTACTTGGTATCTATAACACTTAATATTTTATACATAAAGCCAGCCAACCTGCTGTCAGTTATTAGTTATAATTGCTACCAAAGAGTCAGTTGACTAGGTGGCTGGTTAAGGTTGTTCCAAGGTAGAGAGGGAACTGCTACAGCGGTTTGTTCTAATAGCTGTTGGAAATAACGGGCATTATGAGGAGACATATCTTCTGTGGGACAATGGACAAAGAAATAAATCCGTACTCCTGCTTTTAACCATTTTTGGATCTGTATTACCCATTGTTCCATAAACTGCTGATTAACTGACAACTGCGGATGAGAAATAAAACGAATCAAACTAAAAGGTGCTGTAACACTAAATTGTACTGGTAGCTGAGGTTTGCGCCGTTCTGATGCTAATTGTGGATCATCATCTCCACTGTAAATGGGGCGTGAGTCTAATAACACTCTCCCCACCTCTAATTTCTCTAACAGTGTCGTCAAATTACTCTTATGGGGTTCTCGAAACCAGTCAGGATGTCTTACTTCTAAGGCTAGAGGTGCATCTCTACTAGGCCAAGCTTCCAGAAAAGCCGCTAAATCATCCAACAATGCAGGTGAGTAACTGGGCGGTAGTTGAGCAAACATTGGTCCCAAATGCTTACCTAAAGGGCGCATTTTCTCTAAAAATTGTAAAGCTTCAGGGATGTGGGGACGCAATAATTTTTGATGGGTGATATCTCGCGGTAATTTTAAACAAAACTCAAACCCTGGCGGTGTTTCTGTAGCCCAACGGGTGACTGTTTCGGGGTTAGGTACGGCGTAGAAAGTGGTATTACCTTCTACAGTAGTAAAACGGCGACTGTAAAGATGTAGAAAGTCAGTGGTGCGAGTTCCTGGGGGATAGAGTTCGCCCACCCAACCTTTATATGCCCAAACGGCACATCCGATATAAAAGTTCACAAAATAAGTCGCTTTGATATGTTCTATTCAATTGTACAAGTAGTTAAAAAACATTGACTCTTGCTAGTATTGTATCAAGATTATACTAACTCAATAAATTAGTAATTTTATGCCAAGAAAAGAACAAGGTTGGGTGACATTTCAAACCTCAGAAGAGGAGAAAAAGATTTTAGAGGAATTCTGTCAGCACTCTCAGCGAACTAAAACTGAGATTTTGCGGGAATTAGTACGTGGTCTTAATAAGTCCTCTTCACCGCCAACATCGTTACCAACTCCACAAGAGAAAGTGGAAACTCACACTTATGAGTTGGAAATTATTAATTCAAAAAAGCCATTAAAAGTTAGTTCACGCAATGTTCTTAAGGGAGTTGTGAAACGAGTTACTACAGGAACTGTGAATACTGAAGTGACTTTAGAAATTGTTCATAAAGTTGAGTTAACTTCAATGATTACTAGAGTTTCGGCTGAGGAGTTAGAATTGTATGAAGGTACAGAAGCTTATGCTGTGATTAAATCTAATGATATTGTCATTGCTAAAGAATAAAGACAGATGTAAAACAAACTTCTTAAACTCCAACAAAAACGGGAAATTGCTTTCCCGACTCATAACGACAATTTTTGAATTTGAAAATGGATAAATAAGCTCATCCAAATTAGTCGGTTAAAACCGACTTTAGCTATGATATTGTCATTGCCAAAGAATAGAGACAGATGTAAAAGAACCTTCTTAAACTCCAACAAAAACGGGAAATTGCTTTCCCGACTCATAACGACAATTTTTGAATTTGAAAATGGATAAATAAGCTCATCCAAATTAGTCGGTTAAAACCGACTTTAGCTATGATATTGTCATTGCCAAAGAATAGAGACAGATGTAAAAGAACCTTCTTAAACTCCAACAAAAACGGGAAATTGCTTTCCCGACTCATAACGACAATTTTTGAATTTGAAAATGGATAAATAAGCTCATCCAAATTAGTCGGTTTTAACCGACTTTAGCTGTTAGACAGGGAATTTATTCCCTGGCTAAACGAATGCTTATGATAATCTAATATTAGTCTAAGCTTCGACTTTTACACCTTTCCAGAAGGCAATATAACCTTCTATATTTTTAGCTTTTTCTTTGGTGCTGGGATAGTACCAAGCAGCATCTTTGTTGACTTGTCCATCAACTTCAATACTGTAGTAACTAGCGACTCCTTTCCACGGACAAGTGGTGTGGGTGTTGCTGTCTTGGAAATACTGTTTGTTAATAGCGTCAGCAGGGAAGTAATGATTTCCTTCGACGACTACGGTGTTATCGCTTTCGGCTAAAACTGTGCCGTTCCAAATTGCTTTCATAATGAGGATTGAAAAAAGTTAACAATTATTATTGTGACACTATTAATCAATAAGTTAAAGTCAGTTAAATAAACTTATGTTTTTTCATAGATCCTTAGCATCTTTTTATCTATTGGTTTAGCTCTTGGTATTTTGCGTAAGTCATGGTAATATCTAGAAATCAGACTTAAATTTTGAACGCATACTGAGATGTTAAATCGCAGTACATGAGACTGAGCTTTCATATAGAAGCCGACTCATCTCACTGTCTTTTGGTTTAAATTCTTCCATAATTTTACCTAAAATCTATATATTAATATAAAACATATTTTGTACTTGGTATCTATAACACTTAATATTTTATACATAAAGCCAGCCAACCTGCTGTCAGTTATTAGTTATAATTGCTACCAAAGAGTCAGTTGACTAGGTGGCTGGTTAAGGTTGTTCCAAGGTAGAGAGGGAACTGCTACAGCGGTTTGTTCTAATAGCTGTTGGAAATAACGGGCATTATGAGGAGACATATCTTCTGTGGGACAATGGACAAAGAAATAAATCCGTACTCCTGCTTTTAACCATTTTTGGATCTGTATTACCCATTGTTCCATAAACTGCTGATTAACTGACAACTGCGGATGAGAAATAAAACGAATCAAACTAAAAGGTGCTGTAACACTAAATTGTACTGGTAGCTGAGGTTTGCGCCGTTCTGATGCTAATTGTGGATCATCATCTCCACTGTAAATGGGGCGTGAGTCTAATAACACTCTCCCCACCTCTAATTTCTCTAACAGTGTCGTCAAATTACTCTTATGGGGTTCTCGAAACCAGTCAGGATGTCTTACTTCTAAGGCTAGAGGTGCATCTCTACTAGGCCAAGCTTCCAGAAAAGCCGCTAAATCATCCAACAATGCAGGTGAGTAACTGGGCGGTAGTTGAGCAAACATTGGTCCCAAATGCTTACCTAAAGGGCGCATTTTCTCTAAAAATTGTAAAGCTTCAGGGATGTGGGGACGCAATAATTTTTGATGGGTGATATCTCGCGGTAATTTTAAACAAAACTCAAACCCTGGCGGTGTTTCTGTAGCCCAACGGGTGACTGTTTCGGGGTTAGGTACGGCGTAGAAAGTGGTATTACCTTCTACAGTAGTAAAACGGCGACTGTAAAGATGTAGAAAGTCAGTGGTGCGAGTTCCTGGGGGATAGAGTTCGCCCACCCAACCTTTATATGCCCAAACGGCACATCCGATATAAAAGTTCACAAAATAAGTCGCTTTGATATGTTCTATTCAATTGTACAAGTAGTTAAAAAACATTGACTCTTGCTAGTATTGTATCAAGATTATACTAACTCAATAAATTAGTAATTTTATGCCAAGAAAAGAACAAGGTTGGGTGACATTTCAAACCTCAGAAGAGGAGAAAAAGATTTTAGAGGAATTCTGTCAGCACTCTCAGCGAACTAAAACTGAGATTTTGCGGGAATTAGTACGTGGTCTTAATAAGTCCTCTTCACCGCCAACATCGTTACCAACTCCACAAGAGAAAGTGGAAACTCACACTTATGAGTTGGAAATTATTAATTCAAAAAAGCCATTAAAAGTTAGTTCACGCAATGTTCTTAAGGGAGTTGTGAAACGAGTTACTACAGGAACTGTGAATACTGAAGTGACTTTAGAAATTGTTCATAAAGTTGAGTTAACTTCAATGATTACTAGAGTTTCGGCTGAGGAGTTAGAATTGTATGAAGGTACAGAAGCTTATGCTGTGATTAAATCTAATGATATTGTCATTGCTAAAGAATAAAGACAGATGTAAAACAAACTTCTTAAACTCCAACAAAAACGGGAAATTGCTTTCCCGACTCATAACGACAATTTTTGAATTTGAAAATGGATAAATAAGCTCATCCAAATTAGTCGGTTAAAACCGACTTTAGCTATGATATTGTCATTGCCAAAGAATAGAGACAGATGTAAAAGAACCTTCTTAAACTCCAACAAAAACGGGAAATTGCTTTCCCGACTCATAACGACAATTTTTGAATTTGAAAATGGATAAATAAGCTCATCCAAATTAGTCGGTTTTAACCGACTTTAGCTGTTAGACAGGGAATTTATTCCCTGGCTAAACGAATGCTTATGATAATCTAATATTAGTCTAAGCTTCGACTTTTACACCTTTCCAGAAGGCAATATAACCTTCTATATTTTTAGCTTTTTCTTTGGTGCTGGGATAGTACCAAGCAGCATCTTTGTTGACTTGTCCATCAACTTCAATACTGTAGTAACTAGCGACTCCTTTCCACGGACAAGTGGTGTGGGTGTTGCTGTCTTGGAAATACTGTTTGTTAATAGCGTCAGCAGGGAAGTAATGATTTCCTTCGACGACTACGGTGTTATCGCTTTCGGCTAAAACTGTGCCGTTCCAAATTGCTTTCATAATGAGGATTGAAAAAAGTTAACAATTATTATTGTGACACTATTAATCAATAAGTTAAAGTCAGTTAAATAAACTTATGTTTTTTCATAGATCCTTAGCATCTTTTTATCTATTGGTTTAGCTCTTGGTATTTTGCGTAAGTCATGGTAATATCTAGAAATCAGACTTAAATTTTGAACGCATACTGAGATGTTAAATCGCAGTACATAAAGGTTTTATCTAAAATTTTGTTCATAAATAAAATATAAATCCTATATTAGTTTAATAAATTAAGGAGGTTTTGTATAATCACTAAAATTTAAGTAAGCATTCATCTCTCAATCGTCAGCAACAAGCTATCAAAAATCAAAATATAACTAAAATTATGAAAATATGAAGAAAATTAATGCTAAGTTGAGCAGTTTATTAATTGACCAAGAGCAATGGAATAAAAGTATTTTTTTGTGGCTTCTTATTCTTCTGGGAATAGCTCTACCTTTTTTGCTTGTCACATATATAGATTCCTATTTTAAAGATGATGTAAATGTATTTCATTCTTGGGTGGATTGCTGGAATCAAAGAACTTATATAGAATGCCAACTTAAAGTATCTCCTAATTATCCTGTAGCTGGACTAGCTCTAAGTGCAGGTGTAATCCATACTATAATTTCTACTTTCGGTATTATTGAGAGAACTACTGTAGATTTAATTTTTCGTTATTATTTAGCATTTTTCGATTCTTTAAATTTTCTTTTATTTATCTGGTTAGCCAAGCTGATGCGCTTTCCTTTTCCCATTTTTATAGGTATGATTCTATTAATAATACCATCTACTTGGGTAGGAGGTGCGGTTTGGGGGCAAATTGATGGAATTTCCTTATTCTTTTGCTTACTTTCTGTAATTTGTTTTTTCAAATCATGGCGATTTAATGATATAGATACAGCGAATAAAAAAGCCTGGGAAAGTGGAATTTATTTACTTGTAGGAACTGGTAGTTTTGCTATTTATATTTTAACTAAACAGTTGGCTATATTTTCCCTACCTTTCTTTTTGATCCTTGGTCTAATAACTGCGTGGAGATTTTGGAAATTATTCCAATATAAAGGAATTGTATGGATATTTTTAGCTTTAATTTTCTTTATTTTCTTCTTTCGTAGTCTAGATAGTCTTTTGGAAGTACCTGAACAATTTCATAATTCAAGTTACTGGTTTGTATGGAAAGGGGGAGGAAGCGAACATGGAAACAAAATTTCTGGAAACGGATTTAACATTTGGATGTTTCTGGGTCGTGATATGCGGTCTTCTTCTCATATTCCTTTTTTAAGTTTAAAATTGGGAAATCTCCAATATAACTTTAGTCCATATAAAACTGGAATTGCTTTATATTCAATATTCATATCCTTGATTTTATTTACCTGTGGAAAGGCAATTTGGAAATCTTGCAAAAGTAAAATTTGGATTGAACAAAGAGATAAAGCAGCAGGTTACTTAATGTCTCTATTATGTTTGTTTCATGGTCTTTGCCATTTTGGTTTCAATGTTTTACTCAGTGGCACACACGAACGTTACCTATATTTAGGATATCCATTTTTACTCATTGCAATTACTTGGTTTTATATCAATCAGATTGAATTTTCTCTACGTTCAATTATATTTTGTTTCTTTGCAGCCTTAGCCTATGGATGTTTTGTTTTTTCCATTATGGGACCACTGCCACAAATACTATTCCCTTTCCAAAGACACGAATTTTTAGCCTCCCTGCATCTTTTTATCTTAGTTTTTCTCTTAGACTCATGGATACATATAAGTCAAAAGAGTATTAGCTCAATCGGTAAGATATCTGACAATTCAAACAATAATTCCAACTTTTAACTCATTTACCTGTAATCTAGTGTAAATTTTATTTTAGGGAATGGTGAGAAAATAAGTAAGTCAACTAATTAAACGTACAATAGAAAGTGTATAGATCCCCGATTTTTTTGAAAAGAAGTCGGGGATATGGGTATTACGTTTTTTCAGGTTGAATTGCTTAACATACAGCAGAATTCAGGAGTCAGGAGTAAAACTGGCGAATGTGTCTAGGTTTCAATCTTGATTCTGTACCTCATTGATCTGCAATCTGCTGTATCAGGCATTCTTCTGTTAAGTTAAAACTAGTTAACAATCTCAACCCCTATCAATACAAGCATTATCTGCACAGATATTTACCATGCTTCAGTATCCTCACTTAGAAAAAGCCTTAAAACATCATTTTGGTTATGATCAATTTCGCCCTGGACAAAGGCAAATTATCGAAGATGCGCTGCAAAATCGTGATTTAATGGTAATAATGCCCACAGGTGGGGGTAAATCTCTGTGCTTTCAATTACCCGCACTCTTAAAACCAGGTTTAACAGTGGTGGTGTCACCGTTGATAGCTTTGATGCAAGATCAAGTGGAAGCACTGCGAAATAACAACATTTCTGCCACATTTCTGAATAGTAGTCTCAACGCCTATAAAGTTCGCTCTCGTGAAGAAGCGATTATGAATGGTAAAGTAAAATTACTTTATGTCGCCCCAGAACGCCTGATTAGTGACCGATTTCTCCCGCTTTTAGATGTAGTTAAAGAAAAAGTCGGGATTTCTACATTTGCTATTGATGAAGCCCATTGTGTCTCAGAATGGGGACATGATTTTCGCCCAGAATATCGACAATTAAGATTATTAAGGAAACGCTATCCTGATGTGCCTACTGTTGCGCTGACTGCTACCGCTACAGATAGAGTCCGGGCTGATATTATTGAACAATTAGGATTAAAAAAACCCAGTATTCACATTGCTAGTTTTAACCGCCAAAATCTTTATTATGAAGTTCGTGCTAAAAGTAACCGCGCTTATGCTGAATTATTAGAAATAGTTAGAGAAAATGAAGGTTCAGGAATTATCTATTGTTTAACTCGGAAAAAAGTTGATGAAATAACTTTAAAATTACAAAATGATAAAGTTTCAGCTTTACCTTATCATGCTGGATTAAGTGATGAAGAAAGAGCAAAAAATCAAACTCGGTTTATTCGGGATGATGTGAGGGTAATGGTAGCGACAATTGCCTTTGGTATGGGCATTAATAAACCTGATGTGCGGTTTGTAATTCATTCTGATTTACCCCGAAATTTAGAAAGTTATTATCAAGAATCAGGTAGGGCTGGGAGAGATGATGAACCTTCTAGATGTACACTGTTTTTCAATTATGGTGATATTAAAACTATTGAATGGAGTATTAATCAAAAACCAGATCCACAAGAACAATTAATTGCTAAACAACAATTACGTCAAGTCATTGATTATGCAGAAGGTACAGACTGTAGACGCACAATTCAATTAGGTTACTTTGGTGAAAGATTTCCTGGAAATTGCGGAAATTGTGATAATTGTCGCTATCCCAAACCTGTGCAAGATTGGACAATTGAAGCTATGAAGTTTTTATCTTGTGTGGCACGGTGTAAAGAAAGATATGGAATGCTTTATATTATTGAGGTGTTGCGGGGTGCAAAAAGCCAAAAAATTGCCCTCAACGGACATGATCAACTGTCTACTTACGGGATTGGGAAAGATAAGACTGTAGATGAGTGGCGGATGTTAGGGCGATCGCTCTTACATCAAGGTATACTAGAGCAAACCGCTGATGGTTACTCGGTTTTGAAGCTTAACGCCCTTAGTTGGGAAGTAATGCGAAAACAGCGTCCAGTCTCCATTGTGGTTCCTGTAGCGCAGAAAATTTCCTTCAACAGGGGAAATATCAAAGCCGCAGAGGTAGAAATTCTGATGCACAGATTGCGATCGCTTCGTAAACACATCGCTGATGAACAATCTGTCCCACCTTACGTCATCTTTCATGATTCTACCTTGAAATTAATGGCGCAAGTACAGCCCAGAACTTTATATGAATTTGGCGAACTTTCTGGGGTAGGTAGTCACAAATTAGCCGAATATGGCGATAAATTTTTGGCAGAAATTCAAGCCTATCGTCAAGAACAAGGTTTACAGCCATCAACAGCTAATCAAGTAAATTACTCACAGGTTAATAACTTTCCTTCTGATACAGAATTAACAACACTTCAGTTATATCAGCAGGGTTTTAGTATTGAAGAAATTGCTCAAAAACGCAATATTCGCCCTACCACAATTATCCGTCATTTGGCAGATTTAATTGAGAAAAATCAACCTGTAGATTTAAGTCAATTAGTAACTCTAGAACATCAACAAAAAATTTGGCAAGTTCTAGAAGTCCTCGGCGATATTGCCCTGACACCCATTCGGGATTATTTAGGTGAAAGCTATAGTTTTGATGAAATTCGCTTAGTGCGAGGAAAGTGGAGACGAGAAAAACTTAAGTAACTTTATTGCTATTTAATTTTAGCATATATGGTGCGATCGCTGATATTTTTAGTCTGAGAATAAGCATTGCATGAATTATTGAATACTTAAGAAATCCTCGGACTTTAGGACGAGGAGGTTTGGGTTAAACTCTCCGTGAACAGTGATTAGTAAAGCTTGTATTAAAGCCTGTGCTTTTAGGAGTATCTCTGCAAATTCCGCTGGCGGCTCAGATAAAGCCACAATACCACCTCCCACACCGATAGAGGTTTCATGGGGAGTTATGAGTGCAGCGCGAATCACAATATTCAAATCAGCTGCACCATTGAGCGCCAAAAACCCAATTGCACCAGAATAAATCCCCCGTGCCTCTGGCTCTAATCTATCAATAATTTGCATAGTTCTAATTTTTGGCGCACCAGTCATGGAACCGCCAGGAAAAGCCATGCGGATACAGTCAGTTGCTCCCATATTTGGACGCAAACGACCGCGAATAGTAGATACAAGTTGATGTACAGTCGCATAGGTTTCCACATCCATTAAGTGAGGAACATGAATACTACCAACTTCGCAAACTCGACCTAAATCATTGCGTAACAAATCGACAATCATCAAATTTTCAGCGCGGTCTTTTTCGCTATTACGCAAAATTTCCCGCAAAATAAAATCTTCTTCAGGAGTTTTTCCCCTAGCCAGAGTTCCCTTAATAGGCTTAGTTTCTACCCAGCCTTGAGAATCAATTCGTAAGAATCTTTCTGGAGAAGAACAAGCAACAGCAATATCACCAAAACGCAGAAAAGCTGAATAAGGTGCAGGATTAATTCGGCGTAAAGTCCGATAAAATGCAAGTGGTTCAGGAATAGTTTTTGTATACAATTTATTAGTCAAGCAGACTTGATAACTTTCCCCTTCATAAATTTCTTGTAAACATTCTTTAATATCATCTATATAATTTTTGTAATCACGACTTAATCGGAAGATCACAGACTCCTGACTTTGGGGAAAAATTGGCGGTAACGGTGGTAGTTTACGAAGTTGTTGTTTTGTTGACTCAAACCAAACTTCTGCTAAATGGAATTCATCTTTTTTCGTCAGACATAAAAGATAAGTTGTTTTTTCTTGGTGATCAAATACAATAATTTGGTCAGCTAAGATAAAAATTGCATCAGGAAGAGATGAAGAATGAATTAATTTTGAGCCACATTCTGCCTTCAGCTCATAACCGAAATAACCAACAAATCCGCAATTGAAATCAAAAGGTAAATCATCAGAATTGCAGGATCTTTTCTCAAGTTCTTTTTTAAGATAATCAAAAATACTTTCTATACGATGTGTGACTTTACCTGATTGCGTAATCGTTAATTCCTGACCTTGGGTACAGTACTCCACCACCTGACTATTTAAACCACTTCCAGCACCCATAAAAGAGAAGCGAGCTAGACCAGGTTCAACTCTGCTACTATCAAGCCAAAAGGCATTTTTTTCTTTTCCAAACAAATGCACAAATACCTGTTCTGCATCAGGGTAGATATCTAGTTTTTGACTCAAAACAGTAAATTGCTGCTTTAAATCTTGAGCAGGATAGCTAGTTGAAATTAGAGAATTATCTTTAAATTGTCTTGGGTGATCAGAAATTAATTGTTGTTGATAAAATTGTAAAGTAATTTTTTTAAAGTTTTCAAGAATATTTTTACCATATTCAGTGCAAATTGATTCAGGATGAAACTGCACACCCCAAAATGGTAAATGACGATGACGTAAACCCATTACAATTCCTTCTTCAGTCCAAGCAGTTTTTTCTAGACAACTTGGTAAATCTTCAGAAATAATCAATGAATGATAACGTACCACAGAGAAACTTTTAGGAATTCCCTGAAATAACTCCAAGCTATTATGATAAATTTTGCTCAATCTTCCATGTCTAACTTCGGGTGCATGAATCACCTTAGCACCATATAAATAACCTAGTCCTTGATGACCAAGACAAACACCAAGTAAGGGGACATTTATATTTTGGATTACCTGCTGACAAATGCCGAAGTCTTGAGATTTTTCTGGACGACCGGGACCAGGAGAAATTACTATATTATCAAATTTTAGTTGCCTTAATTCGTCCCAATCAATTTGATCATTATGAATTACAATAGGAGGCTGTCCATTTACTTCGGCAATCAGCTGATATAGATTAAATGTATAAGAATCGTAGTTATCAATAATCAGTGTTTGCACTCAAAAATCCCCTTTGTATCTTCTGTTGGTAAATTGCGTCTTTATCAGGAAAAATTAACTCACTTCATCTACAGGTAAGACATCATGAAAATGGTTATAGTCAACATAGCGATTTCCATCAGGCGTGTGGTGCATAATATCAACAAATCTACTATTCCATAAAATCTCATTAGCACCATAACTATGACGAGCATGAACAATCTGTGCCACAGTTTCATCAATACCACTAACAGAAACCATCAATAAAGTATTGGTGTGAGTTAGTAATTCTGCCGTCATGCCATAGAGAGGGCTAGACTCATCAATAATATGCATTACTAGCCAGGATAAAGAGAAATTAGGTGTCTGATTGCGTAAAAGTTTGAGATCATAAATTCGCCGCATGGAATATCCTTCGACTGTGATTTCGTCACGCATTAAATACATCCGCATCTGTGCTTCTAAAATCATATTCCGGCGCTGGTTAGCGGTACGAAATATCAGGGTGGGGACTCCTTCATGGAGTGTGATCACAGCTACACGACTAAATATTACACGGGCAGTTGGTCGAGAGAAACGAGCAAAGGCTAATCCTGTCATCACCGCAATTCCCACCACACCAATCATTGCTTCAATAGTGACAATGATATTGGCATACGTTGTTTTTGGATACATTGCACCGTAGCCAATAGATGCCAATGTTTGCACACTGAAGAAAAAGGCATCTGAAAAAGAACCTGGTTGAGCATTAGCTATACAATCTCCTCCTAGCAAGTAGGCAAAGGCAAAAAAAGCATTAATAACCACATAAAAAATACAAGCTAGAAGCAAGAAACCAAGCCAGGGAATCGTGAGGAGCAAATGATAAGGATCACGCCAATAAGAATGCCATGCACCCATACCCATGATCTCAAATTGTCCATTGTGGATCTTGATATGAACTCGCGGGATTATACCTTTTTTTTGCTTCCTGGACTGTCTCTGCAATCGAAATTTCATGGGGAGTAACCAAAAGCATGATGAATGGTAGTATGGCTAGATATGAATGCAGCTATAAAGCACAAACCTGATAGTTATTTATTCCTGATGAATCGCAATTTTTGGATTATTGCTTTAATTGCCTTTGTGAACTCCCTGAGTTTTACAATTTTAATTCCCATTATCTATCTTTATGGCAAACAATTTGGTCTGAGCGATTTCCAAACGAGTTTATTATTTTCCGTTTACTCTATCGCTCAGTTTTTCGCAACTCCTGTGATTGGTAAATTGTCCGACCGTTTTGGACGTAAGCCTTTACTAATCATCAGTTTAGCGGGAACAGTCATCGCTAACTCCATAGCTGGAACTGCAACAACTGCGGGACTGCTTTTTTTCGCCAGATTTTTAGATGGTATCACCGGTGGTAATGCTTCTGTTGCCCAAGCAGTAATTTCTGATATCACCAGCCCAAAAAATCGCGCTCAAGCGTTTGGAATTTATGGGGCTGCAATGGGTTTAGGCTTTGTCTTAGGGCCAGCTACTAGCTTGTTAGCACAACAGTTTTCTTTGGGGGCTGCTTTTTTAGTTTCTGGTGCAGTTGCGTTTGTCGCTTTGTTAGTGACAATCTTCTTCTTACCTGAAACTCTCCAAAATCAAGCTACCAAATCTAAGAACATTTTTGATTTAGGCTTAGGAAATTTAATTAAAGGTTTAGCAATGCCGGGAGTGGGTATTTTGCTCTTCATTAATTTTTTAACGGGAACAACTTTTACGATGTTTACCTATGCTTTTCAACCTTACTTTATTCAAGTTTTAGGTCAAAATAGTAAGTCTTTAACATTGTTGTTTTTATTATTTGGCATCTTAGCTGTGATTATGCAAACCTGGGGAGTTTCTGTGATGAGTAAGAAAATTGATGTTGTTAAAATATTATTTTTAGGGTTGTTTTTTCGGAGTTTTTCATTTGCTTTGATGCCAATTTTTCCTAATATTACTTATTTTGTGATTGTCAGTATTATGTTTTCAATATTTAATTCTTTAGTCCAACCGATGATTAGCACGTTAATTTCTCTCAATGCTCAACCACAAGATCAGGGAACTGCATTGGGTTTAAATGCATCTTATTTAAGTATTTCTAATGGTCTTGGCCCTGTAATTGCTGGAGTTATTGTCAAACAATCTCATCCCATTACCTATGGCTATCCTTTATATTTAGCAGGATTTTTAACATTTTTTGTTTTAGTTTTTGCAATATATAATCGGAGAAGATATACACCTAGTCATGGGTAATTGATAATTCATAAAAAAGGTGGGCAATGCCCACCCTAAAAATAACTACTATGAAAACTTTTATGAAAACTTTTATGAAAACTTTGGTTGTTGACTGTGAGAACAGCGGTTAAACCATTCTTGATACTTTTGCTGTTGGGACTCATTTTCTAGGATAATTGCCAATTTTATTTTCTGGCATCCATGATTTTGTTCCAGAGCGATCGCATTTAAAAGTAAACTAGCAATTTTTGGGGAACTCAACTCACCACTGACCATGAAATTACTGTCAAAATTTGTAAATTGCGGTATTTCTCCTATGGTTAACTCTACACCGGAAATTTCACCTTGACTTAAATCAATTTCTGCTAGTTGTTTATGCTCTGGACTAACTTGTTCAACAATCAACTTTTCCCGGCGGACAGGAACTTGTATCATGTGAGTTTCAATTACTTTACGAACAATAACCTCTCCTACTTTCTGTTTGTGATTATTAACAACCAATTTTTCTTCTAGAAGAGAGATAATTTTTTCCTCAACCACTGCTGAATATTCTAAATTGACAGAGGTATTTGTTTCTAGCTTATGGTCGTTTATTGTTTCCGAGCTTAAATATTCAGGCATATACTTTATTTATCATGGTTCTATGTTAATGTCAGCCGATTGATGACTTCTTTTTTTCAACGAAATTATTTAGCCCGCCTGAGCGGGCTAACTTAGTGTAACCTCAGCCTTACAGCTAGACTGAGGAAAACTATTGTCATTTTTTCAAAACTATTTATCGTTCTTGAATCGGTAGATTAGGAGAATTTACATCTAGCTCTTCACGACGTACAGTTTCTTGACTTTCAACGTTATCTCTGTCTACGACTTTTTTAACTCTAACTTCTTCTCGGACAAATGCTTCTTTGCGAACTTCCGGCGTTTCTTCATAAATTTCCATGCGAGTAACTTCACCTTCCCGGAAGTTAGCTTCACTAGAAGAAACAGTTCTACCAGCATCATCTGGTGTGACACGTTCAATGATAACGTGTTCTCTTTCCACTGGTATTGATACTCTTGCTGTGTCAGTTTCTACGTGCTTACCAACTGTGACTTCGCCCATTTTGCGGCGCTGTTTATTAGCGATAAGCCTTTCTTCATACAATCTCAGAGTCTGATGATTTTGCTCATTTAAGTTGAACAAATCAGGCTCATGTTCATAGTTGTAAGTATCGCGGTTATAAGTTGATGTAGTTGTTGTTGCTACTCCTGGTGATGATTCGACAGGTATTGATGATTCTACAGGTACTGATGATTCTACAGGAGCGGTGCGATACTCAGGATTGCGATATACTCCCCGTACCCGTTCTTCGTAGTCGTAATCTGTCGTTAGACGTTCGTTGTACTCTGGTAAATTTTCCGCTTGCTCTCTTGTTAAAGCAATGGCGTATACACGATCAGTATTATATTCGATGCGAGTGCGACCAATGGGTAGTAAGACTTTCTTACCGAAAATCCAGAACCCTAAGTCAACTACTAAATAGCGAAAATGACCTTCATCGTCAACTAAAACGTCATTAACATTACCGATTTTTTCGTCAGTTCCTTCGGTGTAAACTGCGAATCCTTTAATATCTTTACCTTCAAAGGTATTGCTATAATCAGGATCAAACTCTTGTAATTTGTAAAGAACCATTATATTTCTCCTCAAAAATCTTATAGAAATCCTTAATGTCTATAGTAATTTTTTACTCAATTTTTCTCCTCTCTCTACCGACTGAATTGAATTAAGCTATTTTTATCAAAAGTAATAGGACATTTAATTAACAAATTATCATTGGGAATAATGGGTAACAACAGAGATAGGGAGATTATTGTTTGACTAGTATCGCAGGGCGGAATTAAAAATTAATAATTAAAAATTAATAATTAAAAATTAAAAAAGCAGATTAAATCATCTTAACAAACTTGTATTGAATGCTACTTTAGTGTAATATGGTTTTTTGCTTGTGAAAATGACCTTTTTTCAGGCTTTTCAACTAATTTTCAAGGGGGTATCAGGGAAACAATACCGGAAAAGCATCCAATTGTGAGTATCCAGTCGAAAATTCCCTGTACGTCTAATCCGAAACCATTTTCTTAACCAGGTGGAAAAATGTTATTGTTCTTAAAGCTGATTGATTATTTATTAGCGGCTGTTTTTATCAGTGCGACTATCATCATTTATTTCGATTCTAGTAATCAAGAATATGTAGTAGCTGGTTCAGCAGCTTTAGCTATTGCGATTTTCCTATTTCTACTCAACAGAAGCTCAGTTAACAATGCTCAGAAGGAAGCACAAAAGAGTGATTTGGAAAAAAAGGCAGAAATTTACACTTCTTTATTAACTAGTAGTAATTCCTTGGAAAACAATACAATCATTCCTGCTAGGGCTAAAGCTTTAGAGTATTGTCAAGATTTAATTAATGATTATAAAAAAGTTAGAAATTGGGCTAGAAATCTTTACTACGTTTTGCAAATTTCCACCGTTGTTTTATCCGGTGTTACACCAATTTTAGTGTTGGTAGATAAATTAGAAGCAGGACAAGCTTGGCTCAAGTGGCTGCCAGTAATCTGTCCGGCTCTTGCTTCTATTGTCGCCAGTATAGTCACTTCTTTTCCTTTTCAGAAGAATGCGGTTGCTGCTAATACAATTGTTGAGTTATTAGAAGCAGAACAAGAAAAGTTTATCTTGGGAATTACACCAGCTTATCGTTGTTATGATGTCACTGATGAATCTGAACAACAACAACGCATAAGTCAATCTGTAGAACAATTTATTACCCAAGTCAATAACATTCACTTGCAACAAGTGCAACAAGCTACTGAACAGCAAAAGGATAAGAAGGAGCAAGGCGCTACTGAACAATCCAGTTCTGATACCACTAAAAGCGAATAACACGCTGGAAATTGGCTGTAAATTAGTGTGATTTGGATAATACCATTATCCTTTCAGGTTGATACCAATGCACAGATGTGGGGACGCGGAAGGAGATTCATTTTGATTATTAGATTTAGATTTAGATTTAGATTTAGATTTCAATTATTAGATGAAGTCGTTTCCGCCATCCTCACAATCATATCTTCCAGAGTTCTCAACAAATCTTGCTCATTATAAGGTTTAGAAAAATAAGCTCGCGCCCCTAATTGCATTGCCATTTGGCGATGTTTATTACTACTACGAGAAGTCAACATAGCTACAGGAATATTTTTTAAATCAGTGTTCGATTTGACACGATCTAAAAAGCTATAACCATCAAGACGCGGCATTTCAATATCACAAATTACAGCTTGGACTTTTAAGCCACTTTCTAACTTTTCCCAAGCATCTTGACCATCTTTAGCCTGTTCAACTTGATACCCTCCCTTTTCTAAAGTTAAAGCTAAGTAACGGCGGACATTAATTGAGTCATCGACAATCAAAATCATGCCTTTCTGGTGAGCGGGTCTAGTGATGGGTCTATCTTTTTGTGGTTTGAGAAAAGCTGTTTTTAATCTAGTTGTAGGTAATTTATTACTTCTGTGGGGGCGTTGATTAGTTGTAATCCAAGATACTAACTCGTTAGTATTTACTAGTGGTACTACCCGACCATCACCGAGAATTGTACAGTTGCTAAAACCGTCGGGTAAAGGTCTATTTCCTTCAACTTGGCGAATTGCTACTTCTTGTTCACCCCAGCAGCGGTCTACTTGCACAGCCACTGGTTGATGATCATTTTTGACTATTAACACGCTACTGGCATTAATTCCTGTGGGACTTTCTATATCTAAACTATTGTAGTGGGAACAATTAAACTCAAAGTAATTACCTAGACGCATTAAAGGTAACATAGTATCTTGCCAGTTAAGAAATTCCCCACCATCCATAGAGAAAACCTGATCGTTTTGCAGTAAAAATATTTCTGCAACCACATCTGTAGGAAATGCCAAAACCATGCGTTGGTGTCGCCCGCTGCCTGTATCAATCTCTACTAGTAACACTCTGGCGACTGACAGTGTAAAGGGTACTGATAAAGTAAAAATCGTGCCAATTCCTGGCTGTGTATCAACTTTAATATCACCCCGTACCAGTGACAGGTTATTGCGAACCACATCCATTCCCACACCACGGCCAGATAAAGCCGTGACTTGATCAGAAGTTGTAAACCCAGGCTCAAAAATTAGTGATAGTAGTTCTTCATCACTAGCACCAGCTATTAACGCCGTATCCAAACCCATCGTTAAAGCGCGTTGGCGAATTTTTTCTAGAGAAATGCCTCTGCCATCATCACGCATACTAATAAAAGTGCGATCGCTACGATGATAGCCTTTAATTTCAATTAATCCTTGTTCTGGCTTCCCTTTAGCACGACGAGTAGCCGGATCTTCAATTCCATGATCAAAAGCATTACGTAACAAATGCATCAAAGGCTCATTCAAAGCCTCTAAAATGCTACGTTCAATTAAAGTTTTCCCACCTTCAATATTTAACTGGACATTTTTACCATACTCAACATTTAAATCACGAATTGCTCTAGGAAAACGATCTACCAAATCAGATAAAGGACGCATCCGCACTTGTGTTAACTTTCTCTGGGCTTGCTTGGATGTCTTATTTAGCTTCCGTGCAATTTGATCTGTATCATCAACACTGAGTTGAATATCACTCGTAACTTCTGCTACCTGAACAATAGTTTCCATCACCTCCTGAGATAGCAGGTTTAATTTTTGATAGCGCTCCATTTCTAAACCATTAACACCTGACTCTCTCTCCAGTTTTTGGTGATTGGCTTCCAACTCTTTTGATGCAGATGACGAAGTTTCCGTAATAATTTTTTCATATGCTAAACGCACTTCTTGATTTTCTTGATCAAGAATTTGCACTCTTTGGCTGAGACTAAAAACTAATTTACGTAATCTTTCTAGTTGTAAATTTAGCCCATTTCGCTGGATAATTATTTCTCCAAATAAATCATTAATTTCCTCTAGTTGCTTACTAGGAACTCGAACTGTATTTTCATGGCTTTCTTTATCTTTAGAAACATTGACAACATCGCCTTTGCGTTCAATTTGTTTATAATCTAAAGATGGTATTTCTTGAGTAAATGCTATGTTTGGTTCAGGAAACTCAACAGCATTAATTTCTGGAGGTAACTCTATTGATTCAAAATCTGTAATCAGCGTCTCTGCCACCGATGAATTTTTATCGATTGGAACTATTGCTGAGGTAGAAACCTGCTCTTGGATATCCCTGACTGCACCCAGATGAATATCTCTTGGTAAGCTATTTCGTTGATTTGTCAACACTAAAGCTTGCGATCTTCGCCATGCTTGCAAAGCTAACTGGGCAATTTCCAAAAAGCGCTCTGGAGCAGTTTCTAAATGATGGTTGACTGACTCACAAAGTTGGGTAAAAGCGCTTAACTGAAGCATTTCTCCCAATCCACCCAACTCCGTAGCCATGATCCCCACTTCTTGGTGTAACTCCAGTTGAGAACTATTTGCTAACATCGATTCTAGGCGCTGCAAATACTCTTCCACCTCGGTTTCAAACAGTAAAGGGATAATTCCTTGCCCATCTTCTGGAGATAGCATGGTTGTAATATCCTCAGGAGCGGGATCACCCAAACGCTGATGTAATTCATCAAAAATCGGATAGCAAAAGGTTTTTAACCACTTATCATCTAGAGATTTTCTCTGTGATAACAAGTCCACAATTTGCCGCAACCAGTCCACGCCAGATAACAATAAACTCTGTAAATGAGTGTCAATTTCTAGGGAATTTTTACTAGTTTTTAAAACCTTAAAAGAATCTTCCAAGCGATGAGCCAAATCACTTAACACCCGAAACCCCATCATCGCCGCGCCACCTTTAATAGAATGAGCGGCTCGCATGGCAGCATTGATCTTATCTAAATCAATATGTTTACTAGTGTCGATTTCTAGCAATATAGTTTCTAATGTGTTGAGATAATCAGTTGCTTCTTCCAGAAACTGCATCTGGATTTCCAGTTCTTTATCATTGGTCATAAATCATTAGTCCTCAGTTATTCAATTTTGGATTTTTAAGTGACAATTTAGGAATTGATACCACTGGTAATTAATGACTGACTCAATTGACTTTGAAAGTCTCGACAGTCTGTTGTAAATGCTGGGAAATTTCCACAGTTTTTTGGAGAGATTCAGAAACTTGGTGAGAAGAATCGCTGGTGTGTTGGGAAATAGCAGCAATATCTTTCATCAATTGGCTCACAACTTGCGATGTTTGTACCTGAGAAACCGTAGCTGTAGAAATTGACTGTACTAAAGTATCTATTTGCTGCGATACATCTAAAATTTCACTCAAACTTTGTTTGGCATCTTCGACAATTTGGGTACTTTCAACTACCTGGATAGTTCCTATTTCCATTGCCTTCACCACTTCATTAGTTTCTCGTTGAATTTTCTCGACAATTTGCTCAATTTCTTGGGTAGCCGCCGCACTCCGAGCCGCTAATTCCCCGACTTCTTCCGCAACTACAGCAAAACCTTGACCTTCTTCCCCAGCCCGCGCCGCTTCAATTCCGGCATTAATCGCCAACAAATTAGTTTGCATGGCAATTTGGTTAATTAAAGACACCACGCGGGAAATTTGTTGGGAAGATTCTCCCAAATGCCTGACTTTCTTAGCAGTTTCACCCACTGTTTCTTGCAAAGATAGAATATTCTGCACTGTCAAATCCATCGCTTTTCCACTCTTGGCCGCGGTGTGGTTAGCATGATGAGCAATAGCAGTAACTTGTTGAGCGCCCTCAGCTACAGCTTGCATGGAACCTGTCATTTGCTCAACTGCTGCTAAGGTGCGATTAATTTCAGCAGCTTGTGTCATTGCTTCTTCTGCTAAATGTTGGATAGCATCTTGATTCGAGCCAAGGGCTGTATTCACTTGTACAGCAGCCTGTTTGACTTGGGTGACAATATCCCGCAGCTTTTCGACAATAGAGTTAAACGCATTGGCAACAGTACCAACTTCTCCAGCGGTGACATCAGCTTGTACTGTTAAATCTCCCTTGGCAGCACTTTCTACTTCGGTAAGTAACTTCAAAAGTTGCAAATGTATTGTGTCTTTCTGTTGCCATTCCTGTTCTGAAGTAGATTCTTTATTAGCTTTAATTTCCAACTCTTTCACAGAAACTGGTAAGTCATTTTCTCTGGTAATCTCCACAGGAATTTTGATCTCTTCTTCAGCCCGAATTGCTACTACCGCAGATTTATCTAAATTTGGCTTTGTCATTCTCTTGGCTAACCAAGCTGCGAGTAATGTCATGAATAATGCTATCAATGCTGTTCTATTAGCAATAAAAATCAGAAATTGTCTTTGCGGCTCAATAGCAATTGCGGCATCTTTAGCCATGATTATCTGCCAGTTGAGTTCCGGTAAACCTGCTATTTTTCTCAATGGCACATAACTGATTATTTCTGGCTTTTGATTAATTGTCTGCACTTCTGTTAAATCATTGACATTTTGCCTAGTCAGCAGGTTTGCTAAACTAGGATATATTACTGTAGCCTCTTGCCCTAATAAATCTGACTTGGGACTGAGAAATATTTTTCCTGAAGCATCAAATAAATAATATTTATTACTATTGGTTATGTAATTTTTAATGGACTCTTCTAACAGTTTTAAAGGCATCCGAGTTCGCACTATAGCGATAGTTTTTCCCGTGGCTCCTTCTTTAACTGGTGCAGCTATATAAATTACTAAACCGATATTTTCTAATTTTTCTGGTTGACTAATAACAATAGCATTTTTTTGCAAAACTTCTTGAAAATATTTTTGGTTTCTTTCCTGTCCTATAGATTTACCTTTATTTTGCAGAATAACTCGCCCATTTAAATCTAATACCGCCACACTGTCATAAGCTTTATAGGCTGTAATAAACCGGTTTAATACTTCCTGTTTTTGGGGAATAAGAGTGCTTTTGCCAACTTGCTCATTTGTCAAAAATGGCTGACTAGAGAGTATTTGAATATCTCCATACCTTGCCAACATAAAACTATTAATAGTATCGCTGAAGTTGTTCACTTCAGTTTCTTGATTGATGATAATTTGTTTAGTAATCGATTTGCTACCAAAGCTATAGGCGATTATTCCCATTCCCATTACTGGTAATGTACCGATAGCAAGGGCAAAAAATAGGGCTTTGGTGTTTAATTTAAGTTGCTGCAAATATTTAACTGCATAATTGCCAGAATAATTGTGAGTTTTTTGAGCATCAGACTTATTGGCGATATCGATTTTAGTACCAGTGACTTTTGGTGATGTCATCAGAGATGCTTTATTTTTAGTATCACCACTTTGAGCAGTCTTAATTTTATTAAACATGAAATAATTCCCTTGGCGTTATTAAATAAAAATACCCGTAAACAGCCTTTTTTTTAATCATTTAATCACTTTGAGGATTGGCATAATTTACAATATTCTCTGCATCTAATACAAGTAAAGTTTCTTCTTTTTGCTCTACGCAGCCGCATAGATAAGGAACTAGACTAGATGCCACTTGTCCCACAGGAGAATGAATATCGTCAGCCATCAATTTAGTTGTACCTTTAATTTCTTGTACAACTAAGCCTAAAAGCAAGGATTCTACCTTGATTACAATTATGTTATACTGTCGAAGTCGATGATCTAGGCATTCTAAATTAAACATTTTGGGCAGATCAATTACCCAAATAATCCGACTGCGCCAATTCATCAATCCTAAAATATAGGCAGGCATATTCGGCATCGCCGTTACAGATTCAACTGGAATAATAATTGCCTCTTGGGTATGATTAATTGATAAAACAGCCGTAGTTTGTTGATTCAATTGAAATTTAAGATAGCTGTCTCCCAAGGAGCTTTGGATCGGTTGATAATACAGGGTTACTTTGGGATTTGCCATATATTGAATTGGTTAAATATTGAAGATGTTGAACTTCTTGATGGCATCTGGAATTATTAATATCATTTTATTGGCCGGATTTATAGCAAATAATCAAAATTATCATCAGTAAATTTAAACTCCATGATAAATTTTATCAAAATCTCCATTGCCAGTACAGCAGAATTCAGGAGTCAGTAGGGGCGTATTGCAATACGCCCGTACAGGAGTCAGGAGTAAAACTGGCTTGCTGTCTAGGTTTCAATTTTGATTCTGTACCTCATTGATCTGCAATCTGCTATATTAATAATTTGTCTATGTGACTGGCAATTACTCAATTAGCCGATGTGCTTAGACACCATTATTAGTAAATCGGCTCTGGTAAAAGGTTTGGTTAAATAGCCTGATGACCTAACGATTTTAGCTTTTGCTTTGTCAATAAAGCCTGTTCTGCCAGTTACCATAATAATGGGTGTATTTTTAAATGCCGAATGCCTACGTAATAATGAGCAGAGTTCATAACCATCTAAATTTGGCATTTCGACATCTAACAAAATTAAATCAGGTTTACTTCTGATAATTTGCATTAAAGCTTTAATTGGGTCATTAATCAAGACTACTGCAAATGTTTGTTCATCCAAAAAATGCCTGAGAGAATTCAAAACTGCTTGACTATCATCTATACAGGCAATTGTATAATAGTTTTTACTCAGAGACGACTGCGAATTTTTGGGATTTTTCTGCTCATAAAGCGATACTTTTGGTGATTTTGCTGATTTTTCCTCAAGCTGGTTTTCAGGTAATGTCTGAGTTGGTGAACTGCTAGGAGATAACATTACTGGCTTGATATTCTGGCGATAGCGTAACTGCTTTTGACAATGTTCTACAATTAATTGCAAATCTAAATGACAGAACTTTGGTAGTTGATCCCAAGAATGATCAGAATTAAGTTTATAGTTACCTTCTTTTAAACAAAGAAATGATTCCAGCACTTCTTTCGCTAATTCTTCTATCAGCATTCCAGCTTGTGCAGAAGTAATATGGTTTTGTTTAACTAACCAGCAAATAGCATGATAATCTGCATTTGCTATGAACTGAGTTTCATTCTGGGCTGAGGAAATCAGCCCCATTTGTTCATAAGTTGCACTGTCAAAAGTAGGAAGTTGCTGATTTAAACGTTGTAAGTGACTTTCAAGACGCTCAAAAACTTTAACGGAATAAGTAGCATAAGTTAATTTACCTTCTTGTAAATAAATTGACCAAGAAACTGTATTAGTCAATACATTTAAACATCCTGTCACTCGTCGAGTGCTGAGTTGTGCCAACAGGGACAGTGGATGTAGTTTCTGAAACAACCTGTAGCTACCTAGAGTCGTTGTCATCATTTTGCTTTTACTTTAGCTAAATTCAATACTTGTGATTTGAATTTGCACATAGCATTCCTATCTGATTGGTGATGTAGGATTTTAGCATTGCTATAGTCTTACTGATACAGAAAATAGACAAGCTAGGAATCAGCAACAGATTTATTCACGAATAATTGAGGATTGCCACAGCAGATGCTTCACAATTAAAGTCAAGTATAAAACATCAAATACTTTGTCATCCTCAATACAAAATTTGATGTTCTGGTTTATGGTAAAACTCAACAATAACAATGTTATTGACCACTTTCAAGCCAGTATAGTGTCTGTAGCCTTTCTTTGCTGCTTGCTTATACAGTATATGGAAAGGCTTTTTTGATCTCAACTTGTCATCTCAGCCCCATCACCCTGAATCCAAATCCTACCTTGGTCTTAACGAATGGCGTATCTATGGCTACACCACGCCAGCTATATATCATACAGAATTAGTATCAAGTGCGTTGCAACTTTATTAGAATGCACTATCCCTTGACTATGGTTTAGAGTAGAATTAGCAACTAAGCTAAAAAAAATTGCCAATGGTGTTTGATCCTGACTTTTTGAATGACAACTCTGAGCAACACCCTAATCAGCTTTTGAACGATCACTTTGGGGAAAATCCGAATCAGTTACTCAAATATTTGCAGCATCAGTCTCCCGAAGTCCTAGCCCGTGTAGCCCAGTCTGTCAGCCCAGAAATTAAACAAATCATTTCCCAAAATGTCCAAGGGCTAGTGGGAATGCTCCCAGGAGAGAGTTTTAACGTGCAAATTACTACAGACCGGGATAACCTAGCAGGGCTGTTAGCATCAGCAATGATGACCGGGTATTTCTTGCGCCAAATGGAACAACGAATGCAATTAGAGCATTTGTCTAATCAATAGTCAATAGTACAGGCGCGATTCATCACGTCTGTACTATTAATTACTGCGGTGGATAAGTTCCTGATAGCACTTTGAAGGTTTGAGTTTTTCCCTGGCGGTTGACTTCGATTTCCAGAATGTCACCTACTGTACTTGACTCAACAATCTTCTGTACTTGGGCTGTAATTTTCACGGCTTTACCGTTTATTTTTTGAATCACGTCTCCGGGAAGTAATCCTGCTTTTTGTGCTGGAGAATTTTTCAAAACTTCCTTAATGACAACACCGACATCTGGCTGAATGTTGAGTTTGTTGATCTGATTCAGCTGCTGTTTTTTGGCAGGAGAAAGGTCTGTCATTTCAATTCCCAAAAAGGGATGATCTGCTTTGCCTTTGGTAAATAGCTCATTAGCAATACGGGCGGCGGTTTCTATGGGAATAGCGAAACCAAGTCCTTGGGCATCGGCGCGGATAGCAGTATTAACGCCGATAACTTCACCTTGGGCATTTAAGAGCGGTCCGCCAGAGTTTCCAGGGTTAATGGCGGCATCAGTTTGGATAAAACTAACGCGTTTATCAGGAACACCGACTTGGGCGCTGGTGCGATCTGTGGCGCTGATAATGCCGATAGTAACAGTATTATCTAAACCTAAAGGATTGCCAATAGCGATCGCCCATTGACCAGGAATTAAGTTTTGTGAATTACCTAACTTCACTGTCGGCAATTTATCAGCCGGAATTTTCACCACTGCTACATCTGTTACAGTATCAACTCCCACTACTTTCCCCTCAAAAGTCCGACCATCTTTGAGGGTAACTTGTACAGTATCTGTCTCGGCTACTACATGAGCATTGGTTATTAATTCCCCATTTTCGCTCAAAATAAATCCTGAGCCAGTACCTCGCTCAATTCTTTCTTCGGGAATGGGTTTTTCATCCTCCCCAAAAAAACGCCGCCATACAGGATTTTTAAAAGCTTCGGAAATCGGATTTGCCACTTTGCGAGTCGCATTAATTCGGACAACTGCTGGCCCTACTTTCTTCACAGCAGTGGCAATAAAATTTACATTGTCGCCGCCAATTGAATTCCCCACTCCTTGGGCAGAATCAGGCATAACAGCTTCTGGAGGTAAAGTCGCTGTGACATTTTTAAACTCTTGAAATGATGCATTGTGTGGCAAAAGATATCGACTACCAAATACACCAAAACCACTACCCATTACTACTAAAAACAGATAAACGGCTAGTTGCTTCACAGATAAATTCATATTTATTTATTAAGAATAATTGCTCTCACCGCAAGACAGTTACTTATTTCTAAGTGTAGTCACAAAAAAAAGAAAGAGGGCAGGGGAGATAATTTCCAATCCAGCCAAAAAAATATCCTATCTTTAAGATTCCCCAACTAAAATCTAGAATTAGCGCTCTCTGAACTTGTTGACATGACTTTTCCCTATCGTTCAATGTTTTTGTATAGCTTAGTTAGTGCGTTGGGGCTAATATCCACAATGCCACAACCACAAAGCGCCAATGCTGCACCAAGTTGTTCAACTCCTGCCCTATCTCGCATTCAACGCCACCAAGTTTCAGGTGGTGAGACTTTAGAGGGCATAGCCCAGGGTTACAAGCTCATGCCAGCAACAATTATCGGCATGAATCCATTTATCAAAAACGGAACTGTGAGGGTTGGTACTGAACTTCAGATTCCTCCCTTCAATGGGATTGTCGTGGAAGTACCCCCCACTCAAACTTGGCGACAAGTTGCTACAAAGTACAAAATCCGCCCAGATACTCTGTTTGAGATTAATGGTTGTCAACAAAATCCTAGAGTTGTTTTTGTGCCAGTTGTTCCGGGCGTAACTGGATCTTCTAATCGTATTATTGCTGCTTCCCCTGCACAAACTGCTCCATCTGCAACAATAGCCGGCTATCCCTTATCGAGTGAAACAACTGTAGCTTTAGCTTATGGCTGGCAAATCAACCCTATAACCAAGGAAGTTTTTTTTCATAGTGGTGTCGATTTGGTAGCACCAGTGGGTACTCCTGTGGAAGCGATCGCTCCAGGTATTGTAGTATTTGCTAAAGACCAAAATAGTTATGGCAAGTTGGTAATTATTAATCACCTGGGCGGATATCAAAGCCGTTACGCCCAACTGGAGACGATAAATGTCACTTTGGGTCAAAATGTCAAAACAGGTGACTTACTGGGAACTGTAGGAGCTACAGGACAACCGACTTCTAGAGAACCTCATCTACATTTTGAAATGCGTTCTAATGGTTCCCTGGGTTGGGAAGCTAAAAATCCAAAAGAGTATTTCACAAAATGAGGATTTTTTTAAAACGCAGAGGGACGCTGAGGTAAACGCAGAGGGACGCTGAGATTTGCTGAGTAAATTTTGTGTTTTTCTGCGTTAAATAAAAATAGGTTCGGTAGATTGAATGATGTGCATTCCTGCTTCTGCAAATCTGGTAAATGTCGCGTTAGCTTGTTCTGTGTAGTCAACTATTCCCGGAACTACAACAGGAGAAGTGCAATCTTCAAGTAGATATATTTTATTTGTCAGGGTAGGGTCTACCTGTTTTATTTCTGTTAATAAATCATCAATTGTCCAAGCAACACAATGACTTTTGGCTTGTCCTGCAATAATCACTGCATCATATTCTAAAAGTTGTTTGATTAAATTTGTATTTTTTTCAGCAATTGGCTTTTCGTCAAAACCTACTAATACTTCTGGACGTAAAATAGAATAATTCTCTGTTAACGGATTTTCACCTTTCAGTTCAAATTGGGTTTGACTTTGACGAGCGATACTATGAAAAAATATCGCTTCTTCTACAGATGAAACTAAAGCATGACCAATTCCGCCTAACATGGAATGATAAGGCCAAACTGTCAGCGGGTATTTCCCATTTTGGCTAAGTTGTTTCACATAATGAAAAGCCTGTTTTTTTAATAATTCATAATCGCCATTTGTCACACTATTAGCAACTGCTGGGTTAACTTGCCAAATTCCCTTTTCTATATCTGTGGGTGTAATGTTGGTTGCTGCTGGTGTCGGGTGTTCTCCATCTGCATTTATCCAAAAAATAGGATGAAAGATTTGCATTGCTGTGTGAGTATCTAGGGTGGGGATAATTTTTGTAATTATGCCCAAGTTGCGATAAATGAATTCACACAATCTTGTATTATCATCAACTGCACCAGTTCCCGTTTGTCCACCTACATATAATTCAAAATCAGGAATACAAAAGGTATTTTGGACATCTATTAATAATAGACAAATGCGTGTTTTATCTAATGTTGCTGGTTGGATATTTTGTTGTTTTGCAAATGTTTCTGCTGCGGCTGCGCGTTGTTGGTAGGGTACACGCCAGACTTCGCCGACTTTTGCAGGGTTGAAGTGTGCGGGAATGGGGAGTTGGGTTCGGGTAGTCATAAGTCTATTAAAACTTTGATTTATATGAATTATTAAAAATTTTTCTATTTGATTTTGATAGCTTCATAACTTATAACTATTAACCATTAAGGGTTTAGCGTTATTATTACATAGGCGCGTCCAGAAACTAAACTTTTTGTTATCCCATCTGGAACCTCTGGACAAGCTATACTAAGTCATACAGGTTATACGACTGTACCTGTATCTAAAAGGTTTTAAAAGTATCACAGGCCAAATAATATGGTTCACAAGATTGCCTTGTTCAATCACAAGGGTGGTGTCAGTAAGACCACAACTACTTTTAACTTAGGTTGGATGCTTGCTTCAAAGGGGAAGAGAGTTATCCTTGTAGATACTGATCCTCAATGTAATCTAACAGGAATAGCTTTAAAAGAGGAAACTGAAGATGACGAAGCAAGAATAGAAAACATTTATAACACACGTTCCAATATCAAGACTGGTTTAGCTCCTGCTTTTGAGTCTCAACCAAGAGCTATTGAAGCAGTAGATTGTATTCAGATAGAAGGTCAAGAAGGTTTATTTTTATTACCTGGCCATGTGGGTTTTGGTGAATACGAAGTAACATTAGGAATTGCACAAGAACTAAGTGGTTCAATTCAGACACTCAAAAATTTACCAGGTGCGATTTCTGATCTTTTGGAAAAGACTGCTAATAAATTTAATGCTGACTACATTTTAATTGATATGAGTCCAAGCTTAGGATCTATCAATCAAAATTTATTAATGACAAGTGACTTTTTTTTAGTGCCTACAACTGCTGATTTTTTCTCTGTGATGGCGATTGATTCTCTGTCCAGAATATTACCAAAGTGGTGTAATTGGGCGAGGATGGCCAGCGCAAACCCTATATTAAAGGAAGCAGCTTATCCTTTTCCAGAATTTAGGTTGAAATTTTTAGGAACTATAGTTCAAAACTATAGAATTATTAGAGGTAAAGAAACAACAGCATTTCAAACATGGATAGAAAAAATAGAAAGGACAGTTACTAGTAGACTAAAACCAATTCTAGAAAAAAATAACTTGTTATTACCTAATCAAGTCTATACTGAACAGGGTATGAATGGTAGTTTTACCATGACCAAAATTTCTAACTTTAACAGTTTAATCGCTCGCTCACAAGAACACTGTACTCCAGTGTATGCGCTCACGCCTGAACAATTAAAACAACAAGGTACAGTTTTAGATAATAATCAGGCAAAGCAAGAGGAATTTAAAACAACTTTTTCCGATTTAGCAGATAAAATTATGGCACTATCATCGAGTTATGCAATCAGCCCTTGATCAATTTCGCATTAGCATTCAGCGTGTTAGGGATCTGATTGCTCTTCATAATTCATTTAAAGCTCAAGCTACTGCTGCTCTGGATATTTCAGATATTTTACGATCTGCTATAGTTCTCAGTGTGAGTGCCTTGGATTATTATGTCCATGAGGTTGTAACATTGGGTATGCTGGAAATTCATCGAGGAACACGCTCAGAACCAGCAGTTACCCCTAATGCAAATCAATCAGCTTTTGCAAGGTTTAAAGTTTCGCTGGGTAGTGCGCGTGAAGATAGAAGAGTTGCTCTAGAGATTTCCTCTTGGATAGAGAGTGAAATACAGCAGACTTATGGAGATAATTTTTTGCAGCAATCTCATCATATCTCTAGTTTAATTCCTATTATTTCCAATAATATTTTAAATCAATTAAATAATAATTCATGGTTAGAAAATGAAATTAGGAAAGAGTTTAGCAAACTAAGTTTTCAAACACCAGATAATATCGCTGATGCAATGAGGTATATATCAAATAAGAAATTATGGGATGAAGTTGCTATTCAAATAAGTGGAAATGTGAAACAAGCTAACCAGATCAAACAACAACTAATTTTGATTGTAGATCGTAGAAACAAAATTGCTCATCAAGCAGATATAGATCCCACATTAGGTTTAGGTAATCGCTGGCCTATAGATGAATTATTAGTTAATAATGCAGTTGACTTTATTGAGCAAGTTGTTGAGAGTATTCATCAAATTTTGTAGCTTTGTTCCCCTTTTTCACCACATCATCCCCCAAAACAGCCCCAACTATGGCAATCTGAGAAGCAGAACCCATTGCAATCTGATATTTTAGCTACAGAAAATCTACCTCTTAAGGTTATGCAAACTCTGCCGACTCTTGAAACTACCAACGCTACAAGCCAACCTGCCTTTGATACAACCATCAAACGCCGCAAAACCCGTGCTGTCAAAGTAGGAGATGTCACCATTGGGGGAGGCTACCCCGTCGTGGTGCAATCCATGATTAATGAAGACACCCTAGATATTGACGGTTCGGTAGCGGGTATTCGTCGTCTCCATGAAATAGGCTGCGAAATAGTCCGCGTTACAGTTCCCAGTCTCGGACACGCGAAAGCTTTGGCGGAAATTAAACAGAAATTAATTAAAACTTACCGTGATGTGCCAATTGTGGCTGATGTGCATCACAACGGGATGAAAATCGCCTTAGAAGTCGCCAAACATATTGAAAAAGTGCGAATTAATCCAGGGTTATATGTATTTGAAAAGCCAAACACCAATCGCACTGAATATACAAAAGCTGAATTTGACGAAATTGGCGAAAAAATCCGCGAAACATTAGCACCGCTGGTGATTTCCTTGCGAGATCAAGGTAAGGCGATGAGAATTGGCGTAAATCATGGTTCTCTAGCCGAAAGAATGCTATTTACCTATGGTGACACCCCCGAAGGCATGGTGGAATCTGCCATAGAATTTATTCGCATTTGTGAATCTTTGGATTTTCACAATGTCGTAATTTCTATGAAAGCATCACGAGTTCCTGTGATGGTAGCTGCATATCGGTTAATGGCCAAGCGCATGGACGACTTGGGAATGGATTATCCTCTACACCTTGGCGTAACCGAAGCCGGTGATGGTGAATATGGCAGAATTAAATCTACAGCTGGCATTGCCACATTACTGGCTGATGGTATTGGTGACACAATTCGTGTATCTCTAACCGAAGCACCTGAAAAAGAAATTCCTGTTTGTTACAGCATTCTGCAAGCGTTAGGTTTGCGGAAAACAATGGTTGAGTATGTCGCTTGTCCTTCTTGCGGACGGACTTTATTTAACTTAGAAGAAGTGCTGCACACAGTCAGAGAAGCAACCAAACACTTAACAGGGTTAGATATTGCCGTCATGGGTTGTATTGTCAATGGCCCTGGAGAAATGGCAGATGCTGACTATGGCTATGTCGGCAAAACTCCTGGTTACATTTCTTTATACCGTGGCCGAGAAGAAATTAAAAAAGTCCCAGAAATACAAGGTGTAGAGGAATTAATCAACCTCATTAAGGCTGATGGCCGTTGGGTAGATCCTTAATTATGACATTGGCGACCATTAAGGTCGCCTGATATTTGTCATCCTAAATCTTCATTTTGAATTTGGAATTGCTGACCCTGTGTTAGATTGGGCATACTGACTATAAATTTTCCCTCTGACACAACTGTCATTATGGTGATTACAAAAAGTAGACTTGTTTTAGGTGCTACGGCAGTAACGCTCTCTACAATTGCTGTTACTAGTCTTGGCATTCACTCCCGTGGTCAGGCTTTATTTAAAGCAAGTCCCAAGGAATTAGTAGATGAAGTGTGGAACATCGTTTACCGTCAATATGTAGATGGGACTTTCAATCAGGTAGATTGGCAGGCTGTTCGTAAGGAATATTTAAGCAAGTCCTACACTAATCAGGAGGAAGCTTATAAGTCCATTCGGGAAATGCTTAAAAAGCTAGAAGATCCTTACACCCGATTTATGAACCCAGAGGAGTTCAAAAGTATGCAAGTAGATACTTCTGGAGAACTCACGGGTATTGGTATTACTATCAGTCAGGATGAAAAAACTAAGAAATTGGTGGTGATTGCCCCAATTGAGGATACACCTGCCTTTAAAATAGGGGTTCTGGCTAAGGATATCATTCTAGAAATTGATGGCAAAAGTACTGAAGGGATGGACACTAATCAGGCTGTATCTCTCATTCGTGGTGAAGCCGGAACCTCAGTCAAGCTGAAAATTCAGCGAAATGGTCAGACAAAGCAATTTAACATCACCAGAGCGCGAATTGAAATTCATCCAGTTAAGTTTTCCCAGAAGCAAACACCAGCAGGTAATATTGGCTACATTCGCCTGAACCAGTTTAGTGCCAATTCTGGCAAGGAAATGAAAGATGCTATTAACAAATTAGAAGACAAAAAAGTATCTGGTTATATTTTAGATTTACGTGGCAACCCTGGTGGTTTACTATTTTCCAGCGTGGAGATTGCCCGGATGTGGCTAGATAAAGGGATAATTGTTTCTACTATTGACCGTCAAGGTGAGCAAGAACGGGAAATAGCTAGGGGACGAGCTTTGACGACTAAACCTTTGGTAGTCTTGGTAGATAAAGGTTCAGCTAGTGCCAGTGAAATTCTTTCAGGGGCTTTGCAGGATAACAAACGCGCTGTTTTGGTGGGTACGCAAACTTTTGGTAAGGGCTTGGTACAATCGGTGCGCCCTCTAGAAGATGGTTCAGGTTTAGCGGTGACAATTGCTAAATACCATACCCCCAGTGGTAAAGATATTAATAAACATGGTGTTGATCCAGATATAAAGGTGGAGTTGACAGATGCTCAAAGACAAGATTTGTGGCTACGTGAGCGCGATAAACTCGCTACTCTAGAAGATCCTCAATTTGCTAAAGCTGTGGAAGTTTTAGGTAAGCAAGTTTCTCAAAATACTACAACCACAAATAAGAATTAAATCCAAAATCCAAAATCCAACATCTAAAATCCAAAATCCAACATCTAAAATCCAAAATCCAAAATCCAACATTAAGTGGGTTGGCATTTTCCAGCCCTAATTAATCCAATCCGCCGCGAAATAGGTTCTTGTGGAGTACTAAAACTTCCCCATTTTTCCATAATGTCTGGGTTGTTGTCCTCAATTTTTTGGCTGGGGACTATTTCACATTTTTCAGATTTATGCTTGACAATATACCAAGTTTGTGTATTTTCTTCAGTCATCGCAAAATTTTGATTTGTGGTTGACTTTCGATAAATGCAATATAACGATGCAAATATTACATTAACCAATTGAATAAGTTACATAAATAACAGATGATAAGAATGACATTGTTTGTTACTGCTATCACCCACTACAAAACACACTACGTAGTGGGTTTTATCTTCAGTACTTTGGCGTAATTAAACTTAATATACAGCAGATTGTCGTTAGATGAGGTACAGGATGGGAGTGTCAAAGCTCTAGTTCTAGTTGTTGTTCACTCTCTGCTGTGGGGAATATTTGGGGGAGTTGGTCGATTTGAAAGTACTGGTGAAATTTGGGTGTGACTTGTAATGAGTAAGAACGAGAATCGCTATCTCGACGTTTGCGAATAAAACCCAATTCGACAAGTTCGGGAACGTGTTGATATACTCCTGAACCGCGTAAGTTAATTAAATCAGTTTGGAGTATGGGACTATGGAGAGCGATCGCAGCTAAAGTCCGTAAAGCGCCTACACCTAATTCTACAGGTATCAAAGTTTGTACTAAATCATGAAAATCTGACCGCACTTGCAAACTGTAGCCATCGGAGGTTTCTAAAACTTCCAAAGCACTATCTCGACGGGCATAATTATCCATGAGTTCAATTATGCCTTCTTCGGCTGTAGAGCGATCGCACGCGGCATACTCGGCAATTTCACTCAAGGACAAGGGTTTACCCTTTAAATAGAGAATTGCTTCTATTTTGATCGCTATAGATATATTTTTAGGCATTTTTAACCAAGAGTTAGTGGGCAGAGGTAGGGTGCAGCGGGCAGGAGGCAGGGTGCAGCGGGCAGGAGGCAGGGTGCAGGGAGAAAAAGGGTTTTACTCTACTTAATTGCTGATCAAACAAACTCTCCGCGTCCCCGCGTCCCACTGTCTCCGCGTCTTCCCCTCCCCCCATCTCCCCATCTTTCCATCTCCTCTACTACCTATTACTGAGGATAAATTCAGCGATCGCTAAATCTTGGGGAGTGGTAACTTTTAAATTAGTCTCCTCTCCTGGTACTATATGCACTTCAATACCGCATTTTTCAAACAAAGCCGCATCATCCGTGACTTCCCAACCTTGACGTACACCCTCAGCATGACATTGTTTTAACAACTCAACATCAAAACCTTGGGGAGTTTGAGCCGCCCAAAGTTGACTTCGCTCTGGTGTACTTTGAATTATGCCACTTTCATCCACAACTTTAATTGTGTCTTTGACAGGTACAGCAGCAATTAACCCAGGATAATGGCGAATAGCGTCAGCACAAGCATTGAGTAAATCGGGTGTAGCTAGACAACGAGCGCCATCATGAATTAATACTTGTTTAGCATCTGCTGGTAATGCCAGCAAGCCATTATGTACTGACTCTTGCCGAGTGGAACCACCAGCAATTAACTTTATGGGTTTAGTTAGTTTTAAATCAGCCATAATTGCTTTTAAGTCTTGCCAGTCATGAGGTTGGGAAATAATTCCTATCCAACTAATAGAGCTTGCTGCTTCTGCGGCCAGTAGAGTCCAGGCAATAATCGGTTGTGAGCGTAACTGTAGTAAAAGTTTATTGCGATTAGCACCCATTCGTTTGCCGGTGCCAGCAGATGGAATTAGTAAATACACAAATTTCCTCAATTTTTAAACTGGGGACTAGAGAGAAATCAATTCAAATTTCAAATTTCAAATTTCAAATTTCAAATTTCAAATTTCAAAATTAAAGCCAACTCCTGCCTCATGGGGACTGCTTTTGGTAAGAGATTAACCAATTAGGAATTATGAATTACGAATTATCAATTATCCATTACCTATATTCCCCTAAAATAAGGAGCGAGTAAGCTTCCATAAATATTATGCGTGTAGTAGCCCTTGTACCTGGCTCAATTGGCAACCAGATTCTCTTTTTTGCCACATTAGATAGCCTGAAGCGTTATTACCCGAACGCTCAGATAGATGTCATTGTGGAACCCCGGTCAAAGGCTGCCTACCGAGTGAGCAAGTCAGTTCATGAGGTATTGACCTTTGATTACAAAGATCGTAATAGTCTAGCAGATTGGGGTAACTTGGTTGGCACAATACGCGATCGCGAATATGATGTCGCCATTGCTGTTGGACAAAGCTGGTTAGTAAGTTTGTTTCTCTGGTTAACGGGAATTCCCACACGTATTGGCTACAAAGGCAAGGGTGCTGGTTTTCTCACCAACACAATATCAATGAACACATCCCAATATGTGGCAGCGATGTATCATGACCTGTTGCAACCTTTGGGAATTGACACACCTTGTCCAGAGTTAGCAGTAAATGTACCCAAATCAGATATTGAATGGGCGCAACATGAGCAAAAACGCCTAGGGATACATGAAACAGGTTACATCCTGATCTATGGTGGTTCTGGCCAGTTGTCCCAAATAGATAATTCAGATACAAGCTATCCTGTAGCAAGTTGGCAGCAAATTATTCAAGATTGCCAACAAAAACAGCCACAGTTACCAGTAGTGGTGATTAAAGAGGCTGACGATGATAAATTTGTGCGTTCACCAAAACTGGGCGTAACGCCATTGCTTTTAGAATCTTGTCCAGATATCAAGGTTACTTGCCCCGATAATATTGGCAAATTGACTGCCATAATTGGCGGAGCGAGTTTAATGATGTCTATCGATAGCGCACCACTACAACTAAGTGTAGCTGTTCAAACCTATACTATTGCTCTACTGGGTGCTATCAATTCCATACATTTGTTACCAAAAAGTGATAAATTTCTGGCGATTCAATCCCCTACTGGTAAAACAGCCGATATTCCACCTGCAACTGTGTTAGAAAAAATCTGGGGTGGTTGAATACCAAGTTTAGATTTTAGATTTTAGATTTTAGATTTTGGATTCAATTACAACAAGCACTTCCCGGTGTTATGAGGTACAAGAACCCAACCCCCTAAGAGCAAGCGATGAGGGGGCTATGATGTAATTCATAAGAGCGGAAACCGCTGTAAAAATCTAAAATCCAAAATTTTTATCATCTATTTCCTACTCTGAATCTCATTAGCGTAAGTAGCCATCATGAACTGCGTACACCAGGACACATGAAAAACTTATTATTCCCCTCATCGCTTGCGGGGAGGGGTTAGATAGTGAAATAATGCTTTCCGAAATGACATCAGGAGAAAGAAATTTTGCTTTGCTAGTTGAACATTTGCTAAATAAAATTGAAGCCCCAGAATATCGCCAAGTTAATGTAGAAGCATTGATGGAATTAGCCGCCATAGTCGCTAATAACCCCAGCTTGCAAATTGAAGAATATATAGTTTTAGGTAAGCACTATTACAAATTAGTTTTTTCAATCATCTCAAAGAAAGCATCATCTAACTCATAACCTAGAATTTGTGCTAGAGACTTGAGCCGAAATGGAGTCGGGATACCTTGCTCTTTTAGCCAAGCACTTAAAATAAAGATTTTGTGCATCAAAAAGATTTCTAAGGCTTCAGGGTTGTACTGTATGCCTTCTTTAGAACTGAACTGATGGGGTACTAACATAGCAGCGTAACGGGCTAATTCTCCCCCTTTCCAATCTAATAAGAATGGTAACCAGGGATACTTAGCATCGAGCCGCACAAACCACAGGCGCACTTCGGGAATTTCTGAAAGCTCCCTTGGATCATTTTTTTCCCGTGCGTAGTTAATCTCAAAGGAAAGTAGCTGTTCATTAGATGTAATAGTTTTGTCTTGTATTAGTGGTTCAATCACCGTTAATGCAGGTGACAAATCCAGATTGTTAATGAAGTCGTTATTGAGGCTGATTGTGATTGTCATTGACTGATTAACCGCTTTTTTGATCGCTCAACAGTAGAATCGAGAATCCACATTGACATACTCCCACGCCTTTAGGCTGGTGAGTATGTCAAGAATTAATTCAAGGGTTGAATAATTGCTCTTAAACCTTTACTACTCAAAATTTGAACCATTTCACTGGCGTTATTTTGACTACTAAAAACGCCTACTTGCATCACCCTGCTACCTTGCCAGGTTTTGGAAAAAGCATCAGGGGCTACGGAAAGCACTACTTCCCGCTGTTGGTTATTTGTAACTGGAACTATGACACGATAACGTACACCCCTGGGAGTAGTTGTATAAAGTTTGGGTGCTGATATTATTACTGAATTGTTAGGGAGAGATGCTTGAGGTGCAGTAAACTCAATCACTCCCGGCTCAATTTGCACATAATTTAACTGCCGTGTCTCTGGTTGTTCTCCAGGGGTAGTTAGCTGGGAATTGTTGCTGGGGAAAGAAGTCTGCACATTAGCTGGTATTGGTGATAGTTGACCATTTTGGGAAGTAGTTCTGCGACTGGGCAATATAGCTAAATACTGGTTGGGAGTTTTGGGAATTGTGGGGGCAGCAAAAACAATTTCTCTGCCTTGAGGTATTTCCTGTATTGAGACAGAATCAGGTGGAAACTTTCTGGCTATAGGGGCCGTTCTGGCGTTAAAATCTACATTGCCAATGATGCGGTTTTTGGCTAGGTTGTTGCCTGGGGCAGAGATTAACTGCTTGGCAGCTTTAGCATTAATATCATAGCGACCATTATCCCGAAATTCATTTCCACCTGGTTCTGTGAAATTACCTAAGTCTGGTGTAGCTTGGGCAATTATAACCAACCCATCTTCTTGACTGCCTGCAATTAAATTATTCCGCAAAGTCGGGCGGGTATTTGCTTGTGCAATAATTCCTGATCTGTTGTTCAGAATTTGATTTCTGATAATTACAGGAGCAGCATTCTGGGCAATGTTAATGCCAAAACCAGTTTGTTGAAAGATATTTTCCAGGACTTGAGGACGGGAATTACCAGTCACAGTGATGCCATTAGCGCCATTGCGGTAAAAATAATTGTTGCTAATAGTCGGTGTAGCATTGCCTGTGACGGAAATCCCATCTTGGGTATTAGCAGTGAATGTATTTTCCTGAACTAGGAGATTGGTTGATTCTAACCATAAACCATATCCACGGCTATTGGTGTTTGTGACTGTAACTCCAGTTAAACTTGTTTGGTTAGCACCAACAATGGTAACGTTTTGACCACCAAAGCTACGACTTAGGTATTCGCCACCGCCAATAATTTTGATATCTCTGCCTTTGTTGCGAATGTCTCCTTGAATGGCTACACCTTGTTTGAGGAATAAGGGAAATACTTCTCCGGTTTTTGCACTGTATGTACCCGCAGAGAGGATAATGAGAGTATCCGGCTGGGCTACTTGCAAGGCTTGGGTAATTGTCTTCCAAGGAGCGCGATCGCTACCATTACCTAGTTTGTCATCTCCAGCACTTGGGTTGACAAACAAGACGTTAACCTGAGAGAGTATTTTCTCATTGTCCAGTTTCCGTTCTCCTGAGATGGTAATCTGAGCGATGGCACTGCTAAAACTTGTGTTTAAAAGTGCTATACTCACGATTCCTAAAGCAAAGGTTAAACTCAATATTGAGGCAGGCAAATCTGAATATCTGCCGAGTTGAGGAAAAATAGGCTTTGTGGGCAGGATATCTGCTCTACGGTTATGAAAAAATTTAAACGGAGGCATCAAATTTAACTAACTCCTGTAGAACACACACTGAAGTTTTATACTTTTCATAGGGTAATATGTGGATAATATTACTCATAATTTGACCAATTGGCTATTTTTCATGCAATTTACTTAGTAAATATTTAATGATACAAATATTATGAAACAGGCTGGAGGTTTTATGATTGGACTAACAACGGAGTTGTTGTAATGGTCGAAGCCCACAGCCAAAAACAGCAAGTACAGCAAGTGGTTTACCGCATTTTAGACGCAAACTTAGACCGCGCTCGTGAGGGTCTGAGAATTATTGAGGAATGGTGTCGCTTTGGCTTAAATGATGCCCAGTTAGCTGGAGTCTGTAAGCACCTACGTCAAGAGATAGGTAACTGGCATACGGCACAAATGAGGGCGGCACGAGATACTCCTGGCGATGCTGGTACTGATTTAACTCATCCCCAAGAAGAACAACGAGCTAATATCACATCCTTGTTGCAAGCCAATTTTTGTCGTGTTCAAGAAGCACTGAGGGTGCTGGAGGAATATGGCAAGCTGTATGACCCGAATATGGGTAGTGCTTTTAAGCAAATGCGCTATCAGGTTTATACCCTGGAAAGTAATTTAATGGGTTATCAGCGTCATCACTTATTATGGCGATCGCGCTTATATTTGGTAACTTCTCCGGTAGATAATTTGTTTGAGACTGTGGAAGCGGCTCTCAAAGGTGGTTTAACGCTGCTACAGTATCGAGAAAAGACGGCTGATGATGTGATTCGTCTGGAAAGAGCCAGAAAACTTAGGCAGTTATGTGATGATTACGGGGCTTTATTCATTATCAATGACCGCGTAGATTTGGCTTTGGCTGTCAATGCTGATGGGGTGCATTTGGGACAACAAGATATTCCTATTGCTATTGCGCGGCAATTGCTAGGTCCCCAGCGTTTGATAGGACGCTCTACCACAAATCCTCAAGAAATGCAAGGGGCAATTGCGGAAGGTGCGGATTATATTGGTGTGGGGCCAGTATATGAAACGCCGACAAAAGTAGGTAAGGCGGCAACAGGTTTAGAATATGTCAGCTATGCGGCTCAAAATTGTCCAATTCCCTGGGTGGCAATTGGGGGAATAGATACTAGTAATATTAATGATGTGATTGATGCGGGAGCGCAAAAAGTGGCTGTGGTGCGATCGCTCATGCAAGCTGAACAACCGACTTTAGTCACACAGTATTTTATATCCCAACTTTATCGGAAGTAGAAAAGAAGGTGACAGGTGACAGGTGACAGGTGACAGTACTGTAGGGGCGGGGTTTCCCCGCCCAATTACCAATTACGAATTATGAATTCTAAAGTTATTTTGCAAGTAAATGGAGAAACACAAAGTTGTTTATCCGAAATGTCTTTACCTGAGTTACTTCAGCAGTTGGGTTTTAATCCTCGGTTGGTGGCGGTAGAATACAATGGTGAAATATTACACCGTCAGTTTTGGTCAGAGACTAAAATTGAAAATGGCGATCGCTTGGAAGTAGTTACAATCGTTGGTGGTGGTTAATCAGTTATCAGTTGTAGGGGTTTAGCAGCTAACATTGGTGTCAACTTAACGTAAAAGACTCTTCATTGACGTTATATCCAACTTACTCAATGACCAATCAATCCAGAATCACCCCACCCCCGTTTTACTAACGTAAAACTTCCCCTCCCCTCAAGAGGGGAGGGGACTAAGGGGTGGGGTAGAACGGCTGTGGGAAAACGGTTTGAGCTTAAGTTGATACTCATGAGTAATGCGCTTTACCCTTACTTAATGAGTTATCAATTTACTGCTGCAACAAACAAGAATAACGAGATTCAGGTGCATATAGCCAACGGTGATAGGTTTTGCGTTTAGCTAGTTCTTGTCCTTGACGACCAAGTTTTTCCCGTAGTTGTTTGTCTTGACACAAACGCTTAAAGGCTTGTAAAACTTCATAGCCTGAATCTGGATTTACCAACAGTCCATTCTCTTCATGGTGAACTGTGTCTAAAATACTCCCTAAGCGAGAAGCAATTACAGGTTTACCAAAGTATTCTGCTTCTAAATAAACCATGCCAAAATTATCTATGTTTTTAGCTTTTTCTGACTCTATAGTTAGCATGGCGAAAATGTCGCAGGCTGCATAATAACTGGCTAATTCACGTTCGGCTACATAGCCAGCAAAGTGTACTCTTTTATCTACTCGCAAACGCTGGGATAGATTTTTTAGCTGTGGTTCACATGGACCTTCACCGCAAATGATGTAGTGAACATCTACACCAATAGTTAATAGTAAGGGGATGTTATCTATTACTCGGTCGAAATTTTTATGCTTGAGAAATTTACCGACTGAGAGAATCACAATTGCGGTTTCGGGAATGTTGTAAACTTGACGTAAGCGGACACGTAATTCTTCGAGATGACTAGGACTGGTGGGAGTACCAAATTTTTCTGGTCTGACTACTGGGTTAATGACGTGGGTAGGAGTATCTACACGAAATTTAGTTCTTAAAGTATCTCTGATATGGGAACTGTGACATACAATTCCTGCTGCCCGTTTTAGGGTAATTTTAAATAGCCATCTCCACAAAGGATTAGGTGTAATACTAACCAAATCATTACCGTGGAGATAGATAAAAAATCGAATGGGTAAGATATAACTGAGTATTAACAAGGCTAGAAAATCTTCACCATGACACCATTCAATGTAGCGGTAACGATAGCGGAAATATAGCTTAATGGCTAGTAATAATGAGCAAATAATATTAAAAAAAGACTTGAATATCTTGCTCAATACATTACCACAGCAGAAACTAAAGTATGGCCAGCGATAAACTGGAAAATTTTGCGCTTTGTCAAATATTTTATCTCCTGAACAACCAGCGGCTAATACAATCACTCTGTCTGGATCTTGCAAACAGCGATTATATACATATTCTCCAATTACAGCCTCTTGCGGACGGAAGATGCGGGAGATAACTAGGATATCTGGATAAGTTGTATTGTCCCTAAATTGTGTCCCTATTTGTGAAATATGTTCCATGATGATGTTTTAAATAAACTTGATATCCTTGAACTAATCTTGAACTAATTTTTAATTTGTCGCAGATTGATTGGCGATAAGTGGAGTTGAAAACTCATAGCTTATCTGGCTAAATATTTTGTAAAGATTCGGAATTGAAAATCAAGAATTAACAATGAAGGGAGATTGATTTTTAAATTGGCTTGTTTATATTTTTGTCGGCAATTGACTATTGATATCAAGTCCGGGTAATTGCTGATCAAAAAAACTCGACCCGTCACCGTGCGGTTCCCTAATGATAACTATATCTCTGACGAGACGCTACGCGAACAACCTGACACGATATGATGGATGATTTTTGGGCATAATCAACTTGAGCTAGATTTTATCGCCGATAGGCATGAGGCAATTTCTGGGAGAATGCTGGTGAAATTACTAAATCTAGCTGATATTAATAGACTAGCCTAAATATATCCAAAATCCATGCCAAATTGCCAAAATATCTCTAAAAAATTGATACTTTAGGCAACAGATTGTATTTCCTAAGAATGATTTATATTTGTTCATGCTATTGTAAAATTTTTCATCAGTCTAACCGGAAATTGATGGTGTTTATTCTTTTGTCGGCAACAGAATAAATTACCAATTTGTATATTTTTACCTCTGTACAGATGTTGATAATTTCCACTCGGAGACATAGGTAGTATTTGTTATTTTTTTATTGATTGCATCTGTATTTATAGTAGCTTTGATGACTTCAACCCCCTGCCAATATGTGCTGAATATTCTTTCCCTATCCGGAAAAAAATTATCTGGGTATGTGTCAGTTTATGAAGTAAGATTTTTGATTCAATTGCAGTGAATACAGAAGAGAATAATATCAAGTCCGGTTGAATAGTTATCATTAGGGCTGATGCTTTGAGGCGGAGAGATTTTAATAACAGGTGATGATCTGGGCTTGATATAATTAATAGATTCCCAAGTTATGTATTTGCAAAGATGTTTCGCGGTACGGTTATCTCCGCGAGAAATCCCCCCTGCGTTTGCTGCCAACCCAAGATAATACCCTGTAGATTGGATATATAGCTGCACAATGCCAAACTTATCGGCTTGTGGCTATTACCTCCTACCAATGGAGGGAGAAAACTTAAAAATACTGCAATTCCAGATTAGTTATGCATAAAAAAATACAAAGAATCTTCAAACCCCTGTTAAAAATCACCTTTGTCCTCAGTCTGGTGCTGGCTTTAGCGCTGGGTAATGCTGATGGTGCTTTAGCTGCACGCAGTGGCGGACGTATTGGTGGGGGTTCCTTTAGAATGCCTTCTAGCCGCACTTACACACCACGCACCTACTCACCTGGTGGTGGGGGATATTATCCTGGTGGCGGTTTTGGTGGTGGTTTTGGCTTTCCCTTCCTACTTCCCTTGTGGGGTATTGGGGGAGGTTTTGGCGGCTTGTTTGGTATTTTAATCTTTTTTGCGATCGCTAATTTCTTAGTCCAAAGTTTCCGCCGTGTTAGCGGTGAAGAAGGTGAAGAAGTAAGCTACAACAGCAATCCCGGTGTTTCTGTTACTCGTTTACAAGTTGGTTTACTAGCACAAGCTAGAGGTTTACAAACCGAACTTAACCAAATTGCCGAAAAAGCTGATACCAACACCTCAGAAGGAAGAACAGAAATTTTGCAAGAAGCGAGTTTGGCTTTACTACGTCATCCTGAATATTGGGTATATGCCGGTGGTGGTAGCCAACAAGTGAAATTAAATGCTGCTGAATCACAATTTAATCGCTTGTCATTGGCTGAACGCAGCAAGTTTAGCGAAGAAACTCTTTCTAATGTTAACAATCAGCTAAAATCTGTTCTGGCTAAAGAATTACCCGGTGAAATCGATAACCCCACTCGTCTGATTAGTGAAGGGCCTGGAGAATATCTGATTGTCACTTTATTAGCTGCAACTTTGGGTAAATTTGAAATTCCCCAAATTAATAGCGCCGATGATTTACGTCAAGCTTTGCGACAAATTGGTAGTCTTCCTGGTGAGAAACTTTTAGCTCTAGAAGTGTTGTGGACTCCTCAAGCCGAAGGTGATACTTTGACTTCTGATGATTTGTTTGCTGAGTATCCTGATTTGAAGTTGGTTTAACCAAGCTTTAGTCATGTAGGAAAATTTCTCGTTTCTCGTTCGTTTCTCGTTCCCATACTCTGTATGGGAATGAATTCTACAAGGCTCTGCCTGTGGGCGTGACAGTAGAGTCGGAGACTCTTGGATAGCATTCCCAGTCAGAGACTGGGAACGAGATAACAATATAAATTTTAAGATAGTTCTTCCTTATCAAGTTCATGATAACAAAATTTAAATCAATCGTCAACCCCCAAAACTCCCTTTTTTTCCTTGACTTACTTCTTGCATTCAGAAGAGAATTCTGGGGATAGACAAACTTTAACTGAACAAGAAATTAGCACCAAATAAGTTAACATTCACATCAGCACCAATAAAGCCAGATGTACCGGATAAAGTAACTAATAACTGACCTGTACCAAAACCAGCATTACCCGCAATATTATTACTAATTCGCAGTTGTGTATTTGTACCTGATTTCAGCACATCAATAGCAGTAATGCCGGTAAAATTGAGTTTATCACCACCGACACCACGGACAAACTGATAAACGGTATCTGCACCATTACCAAAGACATACTTAACGTTATCTACTGCATTATCGTTTAAACCTAAATAAAGGATGTCGTTACCAACTCCACCAATGAAGGTATCTGCACCTGCACCACCATTGAGAATATCATTACCAGCGCCACCAGTTAAATTATCTGCCCCTGTACCACCTTTGATCAAATCATTACTGTTAGTACCAACAAAAGTAACTTTTCCCGCAAATCCACTTAAATCAAATCGTTCAAATCCTACAATAGTTGTGCCTGTAATATTCAAGAGTTGATTGGTAGTGTTATTGGCATTAATGGAAATACTATTTGCAGTTGTACCGCCCTTAATAAATAGGGTATCAATTCCCGTACCACCATTGAGAGAATCTTGTTGTTGTAAATTAGCAAAGACGCTGTTAATGCTGTCATTACCGCTTTGAGTGTTGATAATATCTTTTTCGGCAGTTGTGGTAATACTTTCGTTATTAATAGTACCTGTAAAAACGTTATCTAAGTTGTTGATATTAATGGTTAATGGTTTTTCATAAAATAAATTACCTTGATCTGTAGTGCGAACTCTGATGCTATAATTATTTTTGGTTTCATAATCGAAAACGAATTTGCTTTTGAGTTGATTGCCGACTATTGTAAATAGGTTATTATTTGTAGAACCTGTTCCTGCAACTAAACTATAGATGAAGGTATTACCTGGATTTGGGTCTGTGCTGCTAAAGTTGCCAATAACTGTATTAATTAATTGATTTTCGGCAATTTTGTTGTTAGATAAAGTCAAGTTTGTAGGGGCTTGGTTAGGAAAATCATCATTAAGAATTGTACCTGTAATGGTTGGATTTGTTCCTATTTTATAGGTTGCTGCTGATGATAAAGTTATAGCAACAGTTTCATTATTTTCAATGATTGTATCGGCAGTGGGGTCAATCCTTAAAGTTGCTGTGGCAGAATTAGCCGCAAAGGTAATTGTGCCAGTGGTTGTATTAAAATTAGTTGCCCCAATTTGAGTATAATCGTTATTAAAAGTAGCTGTCCCCCCGACTTTATAGTTAACGGTTAAGGGGTTGGTTAAAGTGCCATTGCGGGTAAAGGTGTAAACTAGATTTGTTACACCATTTTCGGTGACGCTGGTGGGATTTATCGCTAGGTTGATAATAGGTAAAACTGTAACTGAAAACTGATAATCTAAGTAGTCACCAAATAAATTTGTAGCGCGAAGGGTAATATTTGCAGTACCAGTTTGGTTAGGAAGATAATCGAGTAAAAGTTGCTTATTATTAATAATAGGAGTGACTAAGGTGGGTTTGGAGTTGCCAACTACAGTAAATTTAAGTTCATCCTGTTGTGTAACGGTGATGCTACTGTGACGAATAAAATTATTATCTCTGTTAATAACAGGTTGGGCGGGATTATCGACAACAAGAGGTAGATTTGTAAAGGCTGGATTAATGCCACTTCCGTTGTAAGTTCGTACGGACGAAATAGCATCAATAGTAGCTAAATCATTATTAGAAAGAACTTGTCCAAAGACGGTAAAACCGCCATTTTGATTATTGAGGTTAGTGGAGTTATCTGCTAGGTTAAAAAACCATTGATTAGTGGCACTATTAGGATCATTACCTAGTTTAGCCATAGCGATGGTTCCGCGCACGTTAGAACGCTGGGTACTAAATTCATTCTGCACCGGTGCGTTAGCGGGAATGCTTCCTACAGCTAGGTTATTGACTGTAAACCCACCACCTTGAACAATAAAGTTACGAACAGAACGATGAATAATGCTGTTGGTATAACTGCCATTATTGACATAGTTGCGGAAATTTTGAACTGTTTTTGGTGCGCCGGCTCCATTTTGGTCGAATAGGACTACATTAATTACTCCATTGCCTATTGATGTATTTGCTAAGTTAAAATGGGCTACGAGTCCTGTTGTGCTAGGGTCATCAAAGTAGTTTATTAAATTTAGATTAGTATCGGCTGCATTTACTCCCACAGAAATGTTATTGATGGGGGTGGTGACAATAGGTGTAAATCTGAGCATATTGTTGATAATAGTTAGGGTTTTCGTTTTATATTTGCCAATAGATAGGCATTAAAAAACCGCTGAGGTTATTGCCTGCGGCTGCATTATTATTGCTAGATACTTCTTCCTTATCAATTTTAGGATAACAAATCTCAAACCCATTGTCAACCCCCTAAGGCTCTATCTTTGCGTTTAGTTCAAAGTTAAAAAAGCCGTTTAAAATATTAGACATCTCCGGAAAAGTAGAGACGTTCCATGGAACGTCTCTACACCTAAATCCACAGATGGTTTCAGTAACACCGAAAAGTTTATGAAACTACATCGAAAACTTTCAAATTCAGTGAATGCCTAAGATAATGCGGATTAAAACTCTATCCTCAATTACCGAAGTATCAGTAATTTATTAGTTTCAATTTAAACTATTCCTTAAGGTATAGTCAAGCATATTTATATTAATTTCTCTTGATTTTCTGTTTCTTTACGCTAATTTCACGAAAATTCATTTAAGTATTTGTACAGAAAATCCAAAGCACCGAAAAACCTAACCCCCTACCCTACAAGGGAAGTGGGAAAATCAAAGTCTCTCTCCTTGTAGGAGAGAGATTTAGAGAGAGGTTTCTTAATCCATTTATTTTAGCTAGAGGCCAACCCTTACCACGTAAGCGCAGGGATTGACCAGAACGCACACCTGCCGGCAGCTTAACATTGACATTGCCATCGGGTGTAGGTACATCAATGGTAGCGCCTAATGTAGCTTCATCTGGTGTAATTAGCACTTCACAAACTAGATTATCACCCTCAATTTGGAAAAAAGAATGGGGTTGGTTTCCAACTCATTCCTGTGCAGAAAACGCCACTCGAAAACCTGACATTCTCAAACCATCATCTGCTTCATTCCAACTGCGACTCGCACTGCGACAAAGTTCAGCACTGAAATTCCAAGCACCACCGCGCAAAACCCGACGATGTATATCACCACCAATGTCCCACACACTACCATCTATAGGTGCGCCATTATAGTTATTATGCCAAGGATCAGCACACCATTCCCAAACTAACCCATGCATATCATACAACCCAAAGGCATTTGCTACTTTAAAACTGCCTACATTTGTTGTTTCTTTGCGGAACCTGGTTTTTGGTTCTACAGCATAAAAATCACCACCGCTACAGTTAATTAAATCAGAAGTAATCCGTTCTCCAAAGTGAAAAGATGTGGTTGTTCCCGCACGACAAGCATATTCCCATTCGGCTTCACTTGGTAAACGATAATTTCGTCCTGTTTTCATTGACAACCGCAAACAAAATTCTACAGCTTCATACCAAGAGACATTTTCTATGGGGAAATTTGCACCTTTAAATCTTGAGGGGTTGGGGTTTAAAGCTTGGACAATTTCTGGTAAAGCTGCTACTGCTTTCCATTGTGATTGAGTAATGGGATATTTCCCCATATAAAAAGGTTCAACTATAACTTTGTGTTGAGGATATTCTTCAGCATCACCTTCAAATTCTGGTGAACCCATTAAATAAATTCCGCTGGGAATTGATACCATTTCTAAATTAACGTTTTTATTTAATTGTTCTGTAAATAATTTGGCGCTACGTCTGTCGCGGTTAACTTCTCTCCCTCCTGTGTCTACTGTGACGACATAAAATTCAAATGTTTCTAAAGGTGGTACAGGTACGATGACTTTTGGAGGAGGAGGTGGTGGTAATTGTGGTAATTGTGGTTGAGGAATGGGAGGAATTTTTAATGCTGCTGGTGGAGATAATTCGGCTTTCAAGTCATTTAAAACTTCTGTTGCTGACTGATATCTATCGCTGGGGAAATGTTGGAGTAATGTATCTAATATTCTTGTTAATTCATCACTAATAGTAATACCCTTTTCTTGTAAACGTTCTTTCCATAACCATTTTGCATTCATGGGATTATAAAGAGGATCTTTAAGTCCATAGGTATCTTGCATAGGTAACTCTTGAGTTAATAACCGTACACAAGTTACTCCCAAAGCATATAAATCACTAGCTTGACAAGCAAAACCGGCCATTTGTTCTGTTGGTGCATAACCTAATGTATAAATGGCTGTGGCTTGTCTGGCTATGCTGGTGTGAGTAACTTGTTTTGCACCACCAAAGTCAATTAATACAGGTTTATTATCTGTATCTTGACGAATAATATTTTCAGGTTTGATATCCCGATGAATTACGTTTTTTTGGTGAACAAATTCAAGTACTGGTAATAAATCAGCTAAAAGTTGACGAATTTGGGTTTCGTTATAAGCCTGTTCTTGAACTTCTTGGAGGAGAGTTTTACCAATAATAAATTCCTGGACTAAATACAAACTAGCACCTTGTTCAAAGTAAGCTAATAACCGGGGAATTTGGGGATGATTTTCGCCAAGTTCATATAATCTAAAAGCTTCTTCTTTGAAAAATTCGGCTGCTTTTGCACGTTGTGCTGTTCCCTGAACTTGAGGAAAAAATTGCTTAATTACGCAAGGTGCATTTAGTCTATCTACGTCTTCTGCTGCGTAAGTTTTACTAAACCCACCTTCACCTAATAATCGCAAAACACGGTAACGGTTTCTGAGGTGTTTTCCAAATGTACCGTGTCCGCAAACGATGCAAAATTTACTGTAGTCAGGGTTGAAGGGGTTTGAACAGTTGGGATTTTGGCAAATTTGCATAGTTGAGGGGAAGATAGCATCTTTTCCAAAGTCGTCCCCAATATTATCTAATTTATAAAAGATATTTAGGTCAGTAAACAAGGATATCTATCTATGTCCTGACATTGGCTGATTATGGGAATAAAAGTGAAGAGAATATGTTGATTTATTTATGTTTCTGGGGAGGTTTTATCTGTTATCACCCTATTTACTAATTTTCGGGTGACTATATATGCGCGCACGGATTCCCATTATAATATTAATAATAGAAGAGTTTGGGGATCTTGTCAAGTGTTTGGTTTACTGATATTCAACTTACTCAATTACCATCGAAGAACCCCACCCCTAGCCCCTCCCCGCAAGCGAGGAGGGGAACTTGATGTACAGATTTTGGTTTTTGGTTTGTACTTTATTCACTTGCAATCTGCTGTATCTGTTTAACCGATTACGAATTAGGAATTACGAATTATTTTCTCCGGAAATGCGAATTAATTCAGCTATAACAGCGACAGTTCCAGTGATAGAAATTAACATGACGCTAAGAGCGTTAATATCAGGTTTGACTCCGGTTCTAATGCGGCTAAATATTTCCATAGGTAGGGTGTTGGAACCGCTACCGGCGGTGAAGCTGGCGATGAGAAAGTCATCTAAACTGAGGACAAAGGCTAGTAAACAGCCTGATATGATACCGGGCATTAGTTGTGGTAAAACTACTTTGAAGAAGGCTTGAATTGGGGTTGCACCTAAATCTAGTGCGGCTTCTTCGAGATGAGGATCTAGATTATTGAGTCGGGATGAGACTACTAAGCTGATGTAGGATAGACAAAAAACGATGTGGGCGGCTACGATTGTCCAGATGCTGAGGGGAATGGCAAAGGCGGCTAAACAAACTAGAGTGGCAACTGCGATCGCAATATCAGGAATTAATAATGGTAGATAGGATATGCCGCGATATAATTTTTTACCAGGGAAGTTATAACGCGCTAACCCCACAGCCATCATGGTTCCCAAAACGGACGAAACTGTGACTGCACTAAAGGCAACTAGTAAACTGTTATTTACAGCGGATAAAATGCGATCGTCCCGGAACAGTGTTTTATACCATTCTAGGGTGAATCCTTTCCATGTGGCACTGTAGGGTGATTGATTGAAGCTATAAAAACCTAGTACCAGGATAGGCAGGTACATGAACACAAATATAACTAGTGAGAAAACCGCCTGCCATGAGACACGCGGTTTTTTGATTGTTTTAGAGATATTCATATAGTAATCCGGTTTGATTTCTGAATTGATTGGTGTGGGCAGGGAACAGGGAACAGGGAACAGGGAACAGGAAAGAAGGTTTTCACTATTTACTGAGTCTTGTTCAATAATCAAATAGGAGTCCTATATTTAGTTCTATTTTATCTTATATTCTCATACCATAAATAAATTATCAAAGTCAAGGTATCGCCGTTGCTTCCGTATCATATTGACATAAAGATAGGGCGGGAAGCTTGAAAGCCCAATAGACTTCTATCTGCTGTCGTGCAGTTATTTTCACCTTGGCTAACTTTTTCCATCTCCAGACTTAAATAAATAGACAAATTACCCTAGAGATTGGGGATAAATAGGAATTGACCAATTTGGGAATATTTGCAGTTTTTATCAGAATTATTCAGCAATTAAACGACAATTATCTGATAATTAAATTGCTAATTTACCTCTTGAGGTGAATATGATTTCCCTACCTAGGATAGACAAAAAATATCGAAGTTTCAGTATAAGATGCAATAGCAGTTATCCATGTAGTTGGTGTTTTAAGTGATTTACTGCTATAGTGAATCACTGGACATGATTGGACTTAATTTAAATCAAACAAATAAACACCACTTATTTTTTAGAGTCTTATTTTTTAGGAGGTTGATAATGAGAATTGCTCAAATTGCTCCACTGTGGGAGAGAGTACCTCCTCCAGCTTATGGTGGAATAGAATTAGTAGTTGGATTATTGACTGATGAATTAGTCCGCAGGGGACATGAAGTTACATTATTTGCATCAGGTGATTCTCTGACTTTAGCAAATTTGATATCGGTTCATCCTCGTGCTTTAAGACTTGATAAAACTGTCAAAGATTGCAGCATTTATGAATCGCTACATCTAGCTTCAGTCTATGAGCGAGCCGAAGATTTTGATATTATTCACTCTCATATGGGACATACGCCCATAGCATACACGAAACTTGTGAAAACGCCTACAGTTCACACGTTGCATGGAATTTTTACACCAGATAATAAAAAAATCTTTCAATATGGCAAAAAACAGCCTTATATCAGTATTTCTGATTCCCAAAGGGAAGCTAGTTTAGGGTTAAATTATGTCAGCACTGTTTACAATGGCATTGATGTTAGTAGTTATGAGTTTTATCCTGAACCAATAGATGAGCCTTACTTGGCATTTTTGGGTAGGATGTCTCCAGAAAAAGGGCCACATTTAGCTATTGAAATTGCCAAAAAAGCTGGTTGGCGATTGAAAATGGCAGGTAAGGTAGATATGGTAGATGTGGAGTTTTTTGAAAAAGAAATTAAACCACATATTGATGGGGAGCAAATTCAGTATTTAGGTGAAGCTAATCATGCTGAAAAAAATGTTCTCATGGGAAGTGCTGTCGCAACTTTATTCCCGATCACTTGGCGAGAACCGTTTGGTTTAGTAATGGTAGAGTCAATGGCTGCGGGTACGCCAGTAATTGCGATGCGAATGGGTTCGACGGAAGAAGTAATTGCTGATGGTGAAACCGGTTTCCTTTGCAATAATACACAAGAATGTGTGAATGCGATTGACAAGGTAAATAAGTTAAACCGTTATGCTTGTCGGCGGTATGTGGAAAAATGTTTTAGTGTAGACAAAATGACTGATGGGTATGAGGCGGTTTATCAACAAGTTCTTGCTGAGAGATTTGCTAAAAATGGTCATTTCCGCACTCCTGTAGTTAATTTAATTTAGCGCGAATTTCCTCAATCCGTTGGCGATTTACTCCTAAGTCGCCATAACCTAAGCGGGAAGCTGAACGTACATGAATGATGTTAGAGTTCCGGTCGAGATAGAATTCTACATCATCGACAAATCCCATCAAAGCACTTTTGAATTCTGCATATAAATAATCTTCTGTTTCGGTAATTATCTTAGTTCTAGGTAAAGACAGAATCAGATTTTTCAGATTAGCTAATGCTTGTTCTGGGGTGGATGTAAAACTCAGGGGTGCGATTTGATGAAGTGAATCTGAAGCCTGACTGGAGACACAGTTAGGGCTAGAAGGACAGGGTGCTAATTTACCTGATTGAACGCCTAAATTATTTGGTCGTTGGCCTGCAAAGATCATAGGATTAAGTAGGGGTAAAAAAATCAGAATTAGAATGCTAAGAAAGATAAAACCTAAAAAGCTTCTTGTTGTTTTTTGAATCGACACGAAAAATATTAATCTATGATTGGGTTCATGATTCCATCATAAATGAAGGTGGTTAATTGAAAATTAAAAATATCAGACAAATAGAGCGATCGCTATCTTCCTTCTTCCCTGCCACTTGCGTATTGTGCTAATAACCACAAAGCATAACGCTCTAATCCTACCAAAATAGCTGTGATTGCCAGCGCCCAGGCAAATAATACCAGGTTACTGACGTTATTTGCTTTTAAAGCAAAACTGAGGGATGTGTGCGATTCGTTGATAGCTGAATC
>NZ_LZQD01000020.1 GCF_001858025.1 Trichormus sp. NMC-1
GGTTGCTTAACTTACGCCGTGTTGTACTAGTAATTTTAGATTTTGAATTTTGGATTGAGGTTTTTCGGTTTATGCCCTGCCCCAGGTGGGCGAAACCAATCTAACATCGTCAATCTAAAATCCCCAATCCCGTTCCTTGTGGGCGAAACCAATCCAAAATCGCAAATCTAAAATCTAAAATTGATTGACCATTTATTTTTAACAGAGAGAAACCTAGATGCTGAATGTTTCAGCTAATTGGGGGAGTATGCCAACTCAACCAGTCAAGCATAACCGGATTATTGCGGCCATTGATATCGGCACTAATTCCTTACACATGGTAATAGTGAGCATTGAACCGATGTTACCAGCTTTTACGATGATTGCCAAAGAAAAGGAAACAGTGAGATTAGGCGATCGCAATTTGGAAACTGGAGAATTGAAACCAGAAGTGATCAAAAAAGCGATCGCTTGTTTGGGGCGTTTTCAAGAACTTGCTAAAACCCTAGAAGCAGAAAGCATTATCGCCGTAGCAACTAGCGCCGTCCGTGAAGCCCCCAATGGTCAAGATTTTTTGCAGAAGGTAGAAACAGAGGTAGGTTTAAGCGTTGACTTGATTTCTGGTCAAGAAGAAGCGCGACGCATCTACTTGGGTGTGTTGTCGGGAATGGAATTTAACAACCAACCGCACATCATCGTTGACATTGGTGGTGGTTCCACAGAATTAATTTTGGGTGACTCTCAAGAACCGCGCAGTCTCACCAGTACAAAAGTCGGTGCAGTGCGACTGACTGGAGAATTAATCACCTCTGACCCCATCAACGATATTGAGTTTAAATATCTGCAAGCCTATGCGCGGGGAATGTTAGAACGTTCGGTAGAAGAGGTACTAGGCAAACTTAAGCCAGGTGAATCTCCTAAGTTGGTGGGAACATCTGGCACAATTGAAACTTTAGCAACGATTCATGCTAGGGAAAAATTGGGTGTTGTTCCTTCTACTCTCAGTGGTTATCAATTTAGTCTACAAGACTTGCGAACCTGGGTAAATCGCTTACGGCGCATGAACAACGTCGAACGGGCGACGATTCCAGGAATGCCAGATAAGCGGTCAGAAGTGATACTAGCTGGGGCTGTAATTTTACATGAAGCTATGAACCTGTTGGGTGTGGATTCAGTCACACTTTGTGAACGTTCTCTGCGAGAAGGAGTGATTGTAGACTGGATGCTGACACATGGTTTAATTGAAGATAAACTGCGCTACCAAAGTTCAATTCGCCAGCGTCATGTCCAGAAAACTGCCAAGAAATACCAGATTAAATTAGAACATAGCGATCGCGTTGCAGCATTTGCCCTAAGTTTATTTGATCAAACTCAAACTAAACTACATAATTGGGGTAAAGACGAAAGACAATTACTTTGGGCTGCTGCCATTTTACACAATTGCGGTCACTACGTCAGTCATTCTTCACACCACAAGCATTCATACTATTTAATTAGAAATGGTGAATTACTTGGTTATAACGAAACTGAGATCGAAATCATTGCTAATTTAGCCCGTTATCACCGCAAATCAGCACCCAAGAAAAAGCATGATAATTACCGCAATCTATTGCATAAAGAACATCGGCAAATGGTGAGTCAATTGAGTGCAATTTTAAGATTAGCCGTTGCTTTGGATAGAAGACAAATTGGCGCTATTTCTCGCGTGCAGTGTGAATACTTTCCCCATCTGCATGAATTTAAGATGTTAATTTTCCCTTCTAGTTTAGGTGATGATTGTGCCTTAGAACTGTGGAATTTAGATTATAAGAAAGGAGTGTTTGAGGAAGAGTTTGGATTGAAATTAGTAGCGAATTTAGTCAATACTGGCAACGCTAGGTTTTCCTAATTTTTCGGGTGCGTTAACTCAGTTTAGCGCACCTGTAAAAATAAGCTCGTGAACAAATACCAACTTGCACCACTGATTGATTTTGCCAAAAAAAAGTTTTTCCCCATATTTAAAATACGTAAATATATTTTTGTGACCCATGGGTCACATTTTGTAATCCGGGGTTACGATAAATGATTATGAGCAGATCTGGGATTTTAAAATACTGTTGCTTTTGTGGAGGCTGGCTTATGTGTTATTTAAATTCCCAAATTTAGGACTCCACCATCCTTTGGCTGTATTAAAATAAGCCACATCTTTATGTTTTTTATCCTTCCAGGAATCTTGACCAGAACACCGCAACATAGTTTTATTCTGCCCATCTTTAATATAGCTATATTCCTCCAAAGGTTTCTGACATACTGGACAGGGATATGCAGTGATTTTAGCAGAAGGTTTGGGAGCATTTTCATCTGGAGATGTTTTAGTTTTGGGTGCTTCCCACTTTTTGTTAAAATCACTCCAAAACAAAACAATGTTTTCACAGCCACTCACACATTTGAGAAAGTATTTCTTTTTAACTTTACTACTAGGAATTTTAGCTAAACAATTCTTACACTCAGGACAGCGAGTTTTAGAAGTTTCATATTTACGTTCAACTAAATTATTAGTTTTAGCTGTAGTTGATGAATTAACAACCACAGTTTTAGCCTTGGAAAGCGCAGGGACAAAATAATTTTGATTCCAATTAGTTAGGTAATGTTGCCAAGAGTTTTTTCCTTCAGAAATTGCATCTAGTGCATCCTCCATTTTGGCAGTGAATTCCGCTTCTAATAAATCCGGTAAAGCCTTTTGTAAAAACTCATCAACTTCTAAACCCAAAGCTGTAGGTTGAAGATTGTCTTTTTTCAATTCCACATAATTGCGTTTCTTCAAAGTAGCAACTGTAGGCGCGTAGGTACTAGGACGACCAATACCTTTTCTTTCCATCAATTGTACAAGTTTTGGTTCACTGTATCTTGGTGGTGGTTGGGTTTGTTTTTGGTCATGTCCGGCTTTTTCTAAAGTTAGTATTTGTCCCTGTTGCAAAATAGGTAAAACTGCATCTTTGCTAAGATTCAGCCAATATTTTGCATAACCGTAAAATTCAATTACTTGCCCTCTAGCTTGCCATAAAATATTACCTGATTTTGTAATTATCAGAGTTTTACGAAGTTGAGCAGGACGACATTGGGAAGCGATCGCTCTTTTCCAAATCATCACATATAGGTTAAACTCATCTTCAGGTAATTCTGCCCGCAATTGTACGGAAGGACGAAAGACATCTGTAGGACGAATAGCTTCATGTGCTTCCTGCGCTGTTTTACTACTGCGGTGCTTGGCTACTTGCTGGGGGACATTTTCAGGATCATTTTGTTCCAACCATTGACGCGCACTGGCACAAAATTCAGGACTCAACATGACTGAATCTGTTCGCATATATGTAATTAACCCTGCCTCATATAGTTTTTGTGCCACCTGCATGGTTTTGTTGGGGGCAAATTTCAACTTTGAACCGGCTGCTTGTTGCAGGGTGGAGGTGATAAATGGTGGTGGGGGTTGACGATAAACGAGTTTCCCTTCTAGGTGGATAATTTGATGAGGATGACGTTTTGCTTCCTCAACTAATCTGTTTGCTTCTGCTTCCGAGAGAACGCGCTGAGATTCGGGTTTCTCTGGGTTGTTACTAGCTGCATCATCATGAGTTTCCGTTTCTGGTTCTGGTGTTTCTTTCTCAGTATTTGCCGTACCTTTGTAAAAAGCCCGAAATCCTTCTTGATAATCTACCCAAACACTCCAGTAATCTTGGGGAACAAAAGCCAGAATTTCTCTTTCTCGCTGACATATTAGGTGTAATGTGGCGCTTTGAACTCTACCTACGCTTTTTGCCCCGTTATTTAATGCCCAAACTAAGGGACTACCTTTGTAACCTACCAGTTTATCAAGACAATCTCGACATAATCCTGCACCGATTAAATTGGTGTCAAGTTTTCTCGGATGAGCGATCGCATTTTTGACCGCAGATGCTGTAATCTCTGTGTAAACTACTCGTTTTGGTTCTCTCAAACCTAACGTTTCTTTAAGATGCCAAGCAATGGTTTCTCCTTCTCTGTCGGGGTCTGTTGCTAAAATGACTTCATCAACCTGTCTAACAGCGGCTTTTAGTTGTTGAATTGTTTCTTTTGCCCGTTGGTCACGGGGTATATAATTGCAGCGGACAGTATTACCATCCATTGTAAATCCTAGTGAATCATCACCCTCATTGCTAAGTTCGCGGATATGCCCACAACTAGCGCGAACAATCCAATCTGCACCGAGAATTTGACTCAGTTTTTTGACTTTTCCAGGAGATTCGACTACTAGGAGGCGTTTGGGCATAGCACTTGTTTTTTTGATGCTCTATATATATTATTAAATGATTTGTGATAGTAAGTTTTGATGATTACACAACATCGTCTCCAACTATGTGAAGAAAGATGAACTAGGCTAAAACTGTCTTTCCTTCTGCAAGATCACTCCCTGAAAGAGCAGACTGATCCCAACGACAAATAAATCAAATAAATATTTATGCCGGACTACTTAGTTGTTTCTAACTTTAGTTAGAGGGTTAACTCTTAGAAATGATCATATGATGTGGATATATGAGAATGGCATTTAAGCTCAACTCAAATAGCAAATTTTCGCCAGCATTAGGTTAATTAAACATGATTTATAACGGTAGGATATCATACTAATTTATATTAAGATATTGTATGAAACTAGGTAAATACATAGCTGACATTGTTGATAGTCCAAAAACAGGCAGAGTGGTTAATTTTTCCTTTTCTTGTGCATCATAACTTACTTGTAAATCAATTAAATCTTTAATAGGAGAATAATCATGTTAGATATCGATGAAATGGGCGCAAAAGAGATCCATGATCTCTTGCAAAAAGTAGGACATGGCCATCTTGCTTGTGCGCTGGAAGGACATCCATATGTTGTGCCAATGCAATATTATTTCGACGAGCCAGATATTTATATTTTCACTACCCTAGGAATGAAGACCAAGTATATGGATGCAAATCCAGAGGTATGTTTGCAAGTTGAAGAAGTGAATGATCTCCAGCATTGGCGTAGCGTTACCGTCACAGGTCAAGCCGAACACATCACAGAACAGCAAGAAATTGATCGGGTGATGGAATTTGTGAAAACGCAAAATCCCAAGCTTTCTCCGGCTATTAATCGCACCTGGATTGATGCCTGGGGTCGTGGGGAAGTCATGGCACTCTACCGTATTCATCCTAGTGAGATTAGTGGACGAACCACTGAAGGAATTAGCAGTCACAATTAAGCCAAAAATACCTGACTAGATGAAAAATGTCTGATAGCGTAGCGTGCATCAGGGATACAAGATTAAAGGATTAACAGGATGTTTTTTTAGGAAATATATGTTTTTGTGAATGATAGAAAATATATTTTTCTCTGAATCATAATTTATAATCATTAAATATTCACA
>NZ_LZQD01000021.1 GCF_001858025.1 Trichormus sp. NMC-1
CTCCCCATCTCCCCATCTCCCCATCTCCCCAAACTATCCTACGAGTAAGTTTTCTTCGGGATAGTGAATTCTGGTAGGACGGGGATCACCTAACATAGCTGACATAAATAATAAAACACCGACTCTGCCAATATACATTGTGAGAATTAAAATCAGCTTTGCTCCTGTGGAAATAGTACCAGTAATACCTGTAGATAGACCAACTGTAGCAAAGGCTGAAACCACTTCAAATAGAATTTGAATAAACTCTAATTTAGGGTCTGTGAGACTAATTAAAATAGTCGCCATAATGACGGTTGTGATGGAACCCACTAGTACACCAACCGCTTTTAAAATTAACGATATTGCTATTTTACGCTCATATAGTAAAACTTCCTCTTTCCCTTGGAGAATTGCTTGTGTACAACTAGTAAGGACTCTGAGAGTTGTTGTTTTCATACCTCCTCCTGTACCACCTGGACTTGCACCAATAAACATCAAAGCAATGGTAATAAATAAACCAGCATCGGTCATTTTGCTAATGTCAATTGTATTAAATCCAGCAGTTCTGGGTGTTACTGATTGAAACCAAGCTGATAATAATTGGTTAGTAAAACTCAAATCACCAAATGTTTGAGGATTCCTGATTTCTATACATAAAAAGGCTACTGTTCCCAATACTAAAAGTATCAAGGTCGTGCTAGTTGCCACTTTAAAATCAAGAGAAAATACTATGGCACTTGTTTTTCTGACAATTCTATCGCGCAGCCAAAGATAGAGATCCAAAATTACCTGATAACCAATTCCTCCAAAGATAATTAATCCGGTAATTGTGAAAACTACTAAACCAGAATTTTGATAACCTATTAAATTATCTTTGAAAAGACTAAAGCCAGCATTATTCCATGCATTCACACTATGAAATATTGCCAACCATAGTCCTTGATTCCATCCATATTGAGGAACGAAAGCTGGCAGTAATAACAATACGCCAGTGATTTCAAAAATCATCGTAGTCGCAATAATTGAACGAATAATTTGCGTGCTACCACTCATTCCTGGTCGGTCTAAAGCTTGTTGAATTGCTACTTTTTGCCGCAAGTCAAATCTCCGTCCAATTAATAAAATGAGAAAGGTGGTAGTTGTCATATAACCTAAACCACCAATTTGAGCTAAAAGTGCAATCAAGAATTGACCCCAAAAAGAAAAATAAGTACCAGGATCAACTACGGATAAACCTGTAACGCAAACTGCGGAGGTTGAAGTAAAAAGTGCTACAATCAGGTTATTCCAACTACCATCGCTAGTTGAAAAAGGCATCATCAACATCATGGTTCCTAGCAAGATGACAGCCAGAAATCCCAAACAAATTGTCCGAGCAACAGTCATAAGTAATTCAAAATTTGCTTCTGGAAGCAAAATACTCTTATCTAATTAAAAACACACATGGTAGCCTACCAATATGTTTTTTTTTCAATTCGGCTTTTTCTTCATCTGGTGTATTCATGAGTTCAACGCTTTATCAGCAAATTCAACAATTTTACGATGCTTCCTCCGGTTTGTGGGAACAGATTTGGGGAGAACATATGCATCACGGCTACTATGGTCCTACGGGGAACCAGCGGAAAGACCGTCGTTTAGCGCAAATTGATTTAATCGAAGAACTGCTGAAATGGTCAGAGGTCAAGGGTGCAGAGAATATCTTAGATGTAGGTTGTGGTATTGGTGGCAGTTCTTTATACTTAGCAGAAAAGTTTGGTGCTAAAGCAACGGGCATTACACTAAGTCCTGTACAAGCCGCTAGAGCCACAGAAAGAGCATCAGCAGCTAATTTGAATACCAGAACTCAGTTTCTCGTCGCCAATGCTCAAGAAATGCCTTTTGCTGACAATTCTTTTGACTTGGTGTGGTCGCTCGAAAGTGGTGAACATATGCCAGATAAAACCAAGTTTTTGCAAGAGTGTTACCGCGTGTTGAAGCCCGGAGGTACGTTGATTATGGTGACTTGGTGTCATCGACCTACGGATAAGAAAGCTTTGACTGCGGATGAACAAAAGCATTTAGAGGATATTTATCGAGTTTATTGTTTACCTTATGTGATGTCGTTGCCAGAGTATGAAGCGATCGCTCGTCAACTACCATTAAACAATATCCGCACGGCTGATTGGTCAACCGCTGTCGCTCCATTTTGGAATCGGGTAATTGATTCAGCATTTACTCCCCAAGCTGTTTTGGGATTATTGCTTTCCGGTTGGAGTACAATTCAAGGGGCGCTTTCTTTAGGGCTAATGCGTCGGGGTTATGAACGAGGTTTAATTAAATTTGGGTTAGTGTGCGGAAATAAGTAAGCAAATTTAAACGCTTTGTTTGGGCGGGTTTCTCCCGTCCTTTGTAGTTTCCCACATAACAGAAAACACAGAGAGTAAAAAATGAATCAGTTTTATCAACAGAATTCTCCGATTTTTCCAGGAAAGTGGCTTTATGCCTTTTGGAAGTTTTCCCGACCTCACACAATTATTGGCACAACTTTAAGTGTGTTGAGTTTATATTTGATTACCCTGGGTGTCACTTCCACAAGCTTGTCTAATATTAATCTAGGTCAAGTTTTGGGAGCTTGGATTGCTTGTATATGTGGCAATATCTATATCGTTGGTTTAAACCAATTAGAAGATGTTGATATCGACAAAATCAACAAGCCTCATTTACCCATAGCTTCAGGGGAATTCACCCCAGAACAAGGACAATTAATTGTCATTATTACAGGAATTTCGGCACTGATTGTCGCTTGGTTGAACGGACCATTTTTATTAGGAATGGTAGCGCTAAGTTTGGCAATTGGTACAGCTTATTCTTTACCACCAATTCGCTTAAAACAGTATCCCTTTTGGGCAGCATTATGTATTTTTTCTGTGCGGGGAACAATTGTTAATTTAGGCTTGTTTTTTCATTTTAATTGGCTATTGCAAAAAAGCCAAGGCATTCCCGCAGCAGTATGGGTTTTGACGGTGTTTATCTTGGTGTTTACCTTTGCGATCGCTATCTTTAAAGATATCCCCGATATGGAAGGTGATCGCCTTTACAATATCACAACTTTGACCCTGCAATTGGGACAAAAAGCAGTATTTAAACTCGCACTTTGGGTATTAACTGTTTGCTATTTAGGGATGATTCTTGTTGCTTTGTTCAAGATAGCAGAAGTTAACTCAATATTCCTAGTAATTACGCAGTTAGTAACCTTGATTGTCATGTGGTGGCAAAGTGCAGGAGTTGATTTGCAAGATAAAAATGCAATTGCGAGATTTTATCAATTTATCTGGAAACTGTTTTTTATCGAATATCTAATTTTTCCTATTGCCTGTATTTTGGCTTAAAACCATGTTAGAAAATTCACCGATTAGTAATATTTTTGCTATATCTTTAGTAATTTCCAGTTTAGGAATTCTCCTTTATTTCTCCTGGAAAACATTGATAACCTCAAACTCATTTCAAAAAGGAATTAAGCTTTTTCAAGCCAAAGATTATGAAGGTGCAGAATCAGAATTTCGTAAAGTAATTGCCATCAACTCTACTAATGATATAGTCCGGTTGTTGTTGGGCGATCTTTTAAATCACAAAGGACAAATTGCAGAAGCCAAAGAATTATTCAGCGAAGTAATTCACCGCAGCCCCAAAAATGCCGATGCTTACCTACGCTTGGCAAATATATTGTTACTAGAAAACAATCAAGAACAAGCAATCAATAATCTCCAAACAGCAAAAGACCTATTCCAAAAACAGCGTCAACCAGAAAAAGCAGAAACAATAAATAAAATCCTCCAAGGTATTCACAAGGAAATGCAAATGACCAATGACTAATAATAAAGTTTACCTCGTTGGTGCAGGCCCTGGAGATGTGGCATACTTGACTGTTAAAGCCTATCGTCTCTTGGCTACTGCTCAGGTCTTAGTTTATGATGCTTTAGTAGATACCCAATTGTTAGAATGCGTATCACAGGATTGTCTAAAACTAGATGTGGGTAAACGCGGTGGTAAACCCAGCACTTCCCAAGCTGAAATTAACAATTTGCTGATCAAGTATTATCAAGAAGGCAAACAAGTTGTTAGGCTAAAATCAGGTGATCCATTTATTTTTGGGCGTTGTATTTCCGAAATTGAAGCTTTAAAATCTGCTGGTTGTGAATTTGAAGTGATACCGGGGATTTCTTCAGCTTTAGCAGCACCTTTATTAGCAGGAATTCCCCTCACAGATCCGGTTCTTAGTCGCTGTTTTGCTGTTTTGACAGCACATGAACCAGACGCTTTAGACTGGGAAGCACTGTCAAGGTTAGAAACTTTGGTAATTTTGATGGGGGGAAAAAATTTAGGCGAGATTGTGCATCAGCTGCTACGATATGGGCGCTTGTACTCCACACCTATTGCTATTATTCGTTGGGCCGGAACTCCCAGTCAAGCTATCTGGGTAGGTGAATTAGGCAATATTGTGGCACAAACAGCAGGTTTATCACTCTCTCCTGCGGTAATAGTCATTGGTGAAGTTGTGGGATTACGCAAATATAGCAGGTGACAGGAGTCAGGAGTCAGGAGTCAGGAGTCAG
>NZ_LZQD01000022.1:2997-4003 GCF_001858025.1 Trichormus sp. NMC-1
TGATATAGCTCATCATGTCTTATCTGTCGCAAGACGGAGACGGACATGGAGAGCTTTCTGTGAAGCCGGGCTGTAAGGCATCCGGTGGAGAGATCAGAAGCGAGAATGTTGACATGAGTAGCGACAAAGGGGGTGAGAGACCCCCTCGCCGAAAGTCCAAGGGTTCCTGCTTAAAGCTAATCTGAGCAGGGTAAGCCGGCCCCTAAGGCGAGGCCGAAAGGCGTAGTCGATGGGAACACGGTTAATATTCCGTGGCCAGGAGGAAGTGACGGATCTGAAACGTAGTTTGCCCTTATCGGATTGGGTGGGCTGCCTACAGGTCCCTGGAAATAGCCCTCCATCAGACCGTACCCTAAACCGACACAGGTGGACTGGTAGAGTATACCAAGGCGCTTGAGAGAACCACGTTAAAGGAACTCGGCAAAATGCCTCCGTAAGTTCGCGAGAAGGAGGCCCCACTTTTACGCAAGTAGAGGTGGGGGGCACAAACTAGGGGGTGGCGACTGTTTACTTAAAACACAGGGCTGTGCGAAGCCGTAAGGCGACGTATACAGTCTGACGCCTGCCCGGTGCTGGAAGGTTAAAAGGAGGGGTGCAAGCTCTGAATTGAAGCCCCAGTAAACGGCGGCCGTAACTATAACGGTCCTAAGGTAGCGAAATTCCTTGTCGGGTAAGTTCCGACCTGCACGAATGGCGTAACGATCTCCCCGCTGTCTCTAACGTGGACTCAGCGAAATTGAACTGTGTGTCAAGATGCACACTACCCGCGGTTAGACGGAAAGACCCCATGAACCTTTACTCCAGCTTTGCACTGGCATCAGGAATGTGATGTGCAGGATAGGTGGTAGGCTTTGAAGCAGGGACGCTAGTTCTTGTGGAGCCAACCTTGAGATACCACCCTTCGCCTTCTTGATGTCTAACCGCGGTCCGTTATCCGGATCCGATCTACCGTTATCCGGTAGTGGGACCCTGCATGGTGGGGAGTTTGACTGGGGCGGTCGCCTCC
>NZ_LZQD01000023.1:0-736 GCF_001858025.1 Trichormus sp. NMC-1
TCTTTAAAGGATGGCTGCTTCTAAGCCAACCTCCTGGTTGTTTTGGGATTCCCACATGCTTTCCCACTTAGATATGACTTGGGGACCTTAGCTGTAGGTTAGGGCTGTTTCCCTTTTGACGACGGACCTTAGCACCCGCCGTCTGTCTGCCAGACAAGACTCGATGGTATTCGGAGTTTGGTTAGGTTTGGTACCGCTCGCGCAGCCCTAGCCCATCCAGTGCTCTACCCCCATCGGCATACATCTGACGCTCTACCTCAATAGATTTCGCGGAGAACCAGCTATTTCCCGGCTTGATTGGCCTTTCACCCCTAAACACAAGTCATCCGAGCATTTTTCAACATGCAACGGTTCGATCCTCCAGTGCGTGTTACCGCACCTTCAATCTGCTCATGCCTAGATCGCCGGGTTTCGGGTCTAATCCAACATACTCAGTCGCCCTATTCAGACTCGCTTTCGCTTCGCCTACACCTAACGGCTTAAGCTCGCATGCTAGATTAAGTCACTGACCCATTATGCAAGAGGTACGCTGTCACCCCCTATGGGGCTCCAACTGCTTGTAAGCATCCGGTTTCAGGTACTGTTTCACTCCCCTAATCGGGGTGCTTTTCACCTTTCCCTCACGGTACTGTGTTCGCTATCGGTCATGTACGAGTATTTAGGCTTGGAGGGTGGTCCCCCCATGTTCAGACAGGATTTCACGTGTCCCGCCCTACTCAAGGACTGAAATGCTTTC
>NZ_LZQD01000023.1:3105-3866 GCF_001858025.1 Trichormus sp. NMC-1
CTCCCCAGGCGGGATACTTAACGCGTTAGCTACGGCACGGCTCGGGTCGATACAAGCCACGCCTAGTATCCATCGTTTACGGCTAGGACTACTGGGGTATCTAATCCCATTCGCTCCCCTAGCTTTCGTCCCTCAGTGTCAGTTGCGGCCTAGCAGAGCGCTTTCGCCACCGGTGTTCTTCCTGATATCTACGCATTTCACCGCTACACCAGGAATTCCCTCTGCCCCGAACGCACTCTAGCTGTGTAGTTTCCACTGCCCTTATCATGTTGAGCATGACTCTTTAACAGCAGACTTACACAGCCACCTGCGGACCCTTTACGCCCAATCATTCCGGATAACGCTTGCATCCTCCGTATTACCGCGGCTGCTGGCACGGAGTTAGCCGGAGCTTATTCTCCCGATACTGTCATTATCATCTCGGGTAAAAGAGCTTTACAACCCTAAGGCCTTCATCACTCACGCGGCATTGCTGGATCAGGCTTTCGCCCATTGTCCAATATTCCCCACTGCTGCCTCCCGTAGGAGTCTGGGCCGTGTCTCAGTCCCAGTGTGGCTGATCATCCTCTCAGACCAGCTACTGATCGTGGATCGTCGCCTTGGTAGGCCTTTACCCCACCAACTAGCTAATCCAACGCGGGCCCATCTAAAGGCGATAAATCTTTGGTCCGAAGACATTATCCGGTATTAGCTCAAATTTCTCTGAGTTATTCCGAACCTAAAGGCAGGTTCCCACGCGTTACGCACCCGTGCGCCACTAA
>NZ_LZQD01000024.1:0-573 GCF_001858025.1 Trichormus sp. NMC-1
CCTGCCGCAGTCATTCAGCATGCATAGATATGCATTGAGATATTATATACACCATAAATAATGTCTTATTCCATATAAATTACAGTCAGAGAAACATTAGATGCCCACACCACCCGCACTAGCTTCAGCCGGGCAGGTATCGCCGATAATCATCCTCTGTTCCGACAAATAGCCCAGGAATTCCAGCGTATCGGCCTGAACCGTTTCAAGCGGGGTCTGGTAGGAGGCCGCCAGGCTTGCACATAGATCGCGCACGCGGACAGGCTCCTTGAGCATGTCCCAGATCGCGCGGCTGGTGGCGGTAAGGGTATAATATTGGCCGGTTTCAGCATTCATCAGCACGGTTTCATTCTGAATGTCTGCATCCAGAATGATTGTGTTCCGCATGACAATCGTGTCCAGCAGGATCATAGTCTTTCCAGCCAATACCATCCCAGGCCCCATGCCCCGGCCTTGCCCCGGCCATGATAGCTGAAGAACCGCAGAAAAAGAAAAACCCTGAAAGATTGTGTCTTTCAGGGCTGCTGTCCCACAGGCGTGCAGAAACAGAAACGCCGCCAAGTCATAGACTTG
>NZ_LZQD01000024.1:3208-3670 GCF_001858025.1 Trichormus sp. NMC-1
TTTCACCCCTAGCCACAAGTCATCCCCTACTTTTTCAACAGGAGTGGGTTCGGTCCTCCAGTGCGTGTTACCGCACCTTCAACCTGCTCATGGCTAGATCACCCGGTTTCGGGTCTAACCCGACGAACTCGACGCCCTATTCAGACTCGCTTTCGCTACGCCTACGCCTATCGGCTTAAGCTTGCTCGTCAGGTTAACTCGCTGACCCATTATACAAAAGGTACGCCATCACCCTTGCGGGCTCTGACTGCTTGTAAGCATTCGGTTTCAGGTCTATTTCACTCCCCTCGTCGGGGTTCTTTTCACCTTTCCCTCACGGTACTTGTTCGCTATCGGTCACTGAGGAGTACTTAGCCTTGGAGGGTGGTCCCCCCATGTTCAGACAGGATTTCACGTGTCCCGCCCTACTCGAGTCTCTTGCTGTTTGATGTCTACGGGGCTTTCACCCGCTATGGCCGACCT
>NZ_LZQD01000025.1 GCF_001858025.1 Trichormus sp. NMC-1
TAAAAGATTATTGGTAGTTGAACAACCCGAAGTTAGGGGACTGGTTCGGGTAAAACCTTGACAGTTGTTGAGCATATTGTCTATTTGATCATTTAGGGGAGTAAGTTTTTCATGATGAGAGGAGGAATAATAGCAGCCCAGTCACAAAAAGGAAAACACAAGTGACTGACATTGTAACTGGACAGATTGTGCGTGTGCGATCGCGCCAGTATCTTGTGGAAGAAGTAGTGCCTAAGCCTTCACCAGAACAAGATACTAAAGTTAGTCTTTCTTGCTTAGAAGATGATGCCTTGGGAGAATCCCTAGAAGTCCTGTGGGAACGAGAAATAGATGCCAAAATCGTCGGGGTGACATCATGGGAATCCATCGCTAATCGAGGCTTTGATAATCCCCGGTTGTTCTCTGCCTACTTGCACACATTACGCTGGAATTGCGTAACTTCCACAGATGCCAAACTTTTTCAAGCTCCCTATCGGGCAGGAATAGAAGTCAAAGCCTATCAGCTAGAACCGTTACGTAAAGCCTTGCTGATGCCTAGAGTCGGCTTGTTTATTGCCGATGATGTCGGATTGGGTAAAACAATCGAAGCAGGGCTAATACTGCGCGAGATGTTAATGCGGCAAAAAGTTCGCCGAGTGGTGATTTCCTGTCCACCATCAGTAGTCAGACAATGGCAAGAAGAAATGGAGAGTCGGTTTGGACTCACATTTATGATTCTTGACCGTGAGTTTATTACTGCCCGTCGTCAAGAACGGGGTTATGGGATTAACCCTTGGATGACACACACTCGGTTTATTATTTCCCATGCCTTGCTGCGAGATGAAACCTATGCTGCACCATTACGAGATTGGCTGAGTGATTTTTCTCCTGCCTCCATGCTCATTCTAGATGAAGCCCACAATGCTGCACCTGCGAGTGGGGCAAAATATGCGGTTGATTCCCAACTTACCAAAACTGTACGAGATTTAGCACCGCGTTTTGAACACAAGCTGTTTTTGTCTGCTACTCCCCACAATGGACATTCCAACAGCTTTGCGGCTTTACTAGAAATCCTCGACCCCCAGCGTTTTTGTCGAGGAGTACCTGTCCGCAATCACAAGTTGCTAGACACTGTGATGGTACGCCGTTTAAAGCAAGATTTACGGGAGATAGGAGAAGAATTTCCCCAACGTTTCGTGAGTCCAATAGTGATTGATCATCTCCCAGAAGACGCACCAGAACTCAAGTTATCCCAATTGCTGCAACAATATCGGAGTTTGCGTGAGGAACGACTCAAGGATGCAGCTAAGTCCACCCAGACTACAGCGATGCTGGTAATTACTTCACTGCAAAAGCGGTTATTGTCTTCCATTGAAGCATTTGCACGGACTTTAAAAGTACATCGAACGGCGGTAGAAAAGCAAGCAGCTAACCGTCCTGCCATTCATAAAGTCAGTTTACCGTTGTTGTTGGAGTCAGTTAGTGCTGATGACGAACGGGCAGAATTTTTAGAAGCGGAAATAGAGGCAGAAGAAGATGCTCAAATGGCAGCAGCTACTATGCAAGCAGCCGGACAAACAGCCCGTGAGTTAGCAATTTTAGATGAAATGGCAGATGTAGCTAATTCCTCTCGCTACCAACCAGATCCGCGGATTCACAAACTGGTGGAGTGGATTCGCCAAAATCTCTGTCCTCAATTGGGTGAAGCCAATGCGGCTTGGTTAGAACGGCGAGTAATTATCTTTACAGAATATACAGATACTAAACGTTATCTACAACAACAGTTACAGAGTGCGATCGCTAATTCTCACCGTGAACATGAACGCATAGAGGTCTTTCACGGGGGTATGGGAGAAGAACGCCGGGAAGCTATTAAAAGTGCCTTTAATGCCGATCCTGCCCGTCATCCCCTGCGGATTTTGATTGCTACAGATGCGGCAAGGGAGGGGGTAAACCTGCAAAATAATTGTGCTGACCTGTTCCATTTTGACGTGCCGTGGAACCCATCCAGGATGGAGCAGCGCAATGGACGGATTGACCGTAAATTACAGCGATCGCCTGTTGTCCATTGTTATTACTTTGTTTTACCCCAACGCACAGAAGACAAAGTATTAGATGTATTGGTGCGGAAAACAGCCACTATTCAACAAGAACTCGGTAGCCTAGCACCAGTTGTCGAAAGAAATATGTCGCGCTTACTGGCTCATGGAATTCGCCATCAAGACGTAAGTAATCTTACCAATTCTATTAATCAAGCTGAACAAATCAATGACCAGGAAATAGTAAGTACACAGGTGAGCCAATCCGTTGCCGGGGTTCGCCCAGCTTCCCCACTAGGAGCAGGAAGTGGGGTGATTAATGAGGAACTGGAGCAAGCCAGAGTCCGCCAACAAGATTTGACAAAACAGGTCGAGAATTTACAAGCAATGTTAAAAAACTCGCGGGATTGGTTGGGACTAGATGACCACCACTTCCGTGATGCTATTTCCGCTTCTTTAGAAATTCTCGGCGTTCCTTCCCTCACACCTGTAGATGTGAATGAGGTTGCTAACAACCCTGTAACCGCCCGGTGGACAATTCCCGCCCTTGACCAGCAAACTGGTGCAGATCCCACATGGTCAACAACAATTGATACCCTGAGAACACCGCGAAAAATCGGACAAAAGCCCTGGGAATGGCGCAAAGAAGCACCAATTCGCCCGGTAGTGTTTCGAGATCCTGGTTCTTTAGATGGGGATGTAGTGCATCTGCATTTAGAACACAGAATTGTCCAACGGTTACTGAGCAGATTTTTATCTCAAGGTTTCTTGCACGATGAATTAACCCGTGCTTGTGTATGTCTAACTAATGACCCCATGCCCAAAGTTATCGCCTTGGGACGATTGGCTTTATATGGTGAACGGGCGACTCGTTTACATGATCAAGTAATTGAAGTAGCAGCAGAGTGGTTAGACCCAACTAGCCGAGGGCGCAAGAAGCTTCAACCTTTAAAAGAAGGTGAGAAAGACAACGTACTGGAACTACTGGAAACTTCTCTGGCTTCCCCCCATTTACTAGAAGTTGCGTCAGCAGTGAAAGAACGACTGCAAAAAAGTGCTGCTGAAGATGTGAGCGAATTAATTCCCCATTTGGAACGCCGCGCCGAAATTTTGGCGGAAAGTGCCAAGAAAAAGCTAGTTAATCGGGGGATTAAAGAGGCTGCTGAGATGAAGAAGATTCTGGAAGAACAACAGACGCGAATTCTCAACTGTCAGAAAGACTCTCAAGCTGTGCAGTTATCTCTGCCAATTATCGAGGAACAGCGTCAAGTAGATGCAGACCGTCGCCATTGGGAAAAACGCCTCAAAGCGATCGCATTGGAATTGATTTCCGAACCAGCCCGAATTGAAGCCGCTTACCAAGTCAAAGCAGTGCGGGTTGAGCCGGTCGGCGTGATTTATTTATGGCCAATTTCCGGGTAGGGGGTGTAATATCACGGGAGCAAAACCAGCAAATAAAATGCCCCATCTGATAGCACGACAAACACCAGGGAATAAATTTCCCGATTTGATAGCAGAATAAAAGCCGGGGAATAAATTCCCCGTCTCATAGCGAAAGTCCTCTAAAAGA
>NZ_LZQD01000026.1 GCF_001858025.1 Trichormus sp. NMC-1
TTATTGCGATCGCTCGTACTCAGTTGTCCACTCTGGGGTTGATTCGGAGCTAGGTTGACAACAGACTGTTGTAATAGTCTAGTAGTAAAATTTAAATTTGCACCACCACCACGTTCATAGTAGTCAACAATTGTAGTGAATGTGCCGCCATTACCTGCATCAAAAATTCCAGTATTAGTAACTGTAGCCTGATCAACTAAGCGATCAATAATAGTCTGACCTGCAATATTGACCTTCACACCATCATCAGAAGTTGTCTGAATTTCATGGCGACCAGGTGCAAAATATCGCTGTGTCGTTGCACGCAAAGAGAAATTATCTGAATTGATAGCCCAGTGTGGGGAACCGTTTCCCCAATCACGAGAGAAACCTTGACTACCATCACCCCAATCTTGAACAAGTACCGGAGTACCAGTACGAGAAATATTATTGTAAAGTTCTACTCTCCAATTACTGGATGAAAACTCCACTGATAGCAAATCATCTGATACGGTGATAAAGCCTGTATCATCCTCAGCTTTCAGCGATAATAATTCCCCATCACTAATACTCTCACCTCTCACCAACTGCGAGAAAATATCCCCTTCATCCCCAGCAGCATCTAGCACATTAATTTGACTATCTAAATAATGCCCAAACTCCTCTAACAAAACCCCTGTAACTGCCCCAAAATTACCCAAATTAGCTGCTACAAATTCCTGAGATAGATAAATAGTATTCTTTTCCTTCGCATACGCTCCATTAAAACTTTGACCAAATACTAATTTTATATCTGGTGTAGTAGTAAACGAATAATTGTAAGTGTAATTACGGATTATAAGTAATTTACCTGAATTTATATGAATTATTGATAAAGTTGCGTTTTTATCCTCAAATGTCTGAATTAGGATTTTTAGGATGAAAGGATTAACACGATTGAGAATTTTTTCTGTCTGAATCAGGATTCTCAGGATGAAAGGATGAACAGGATTAAGAATGAATTTTTTCCTGATCCTGAAAATCTTCAAATCTTGTAAATCCTGATTCAGACACTATTTACGCTTCAATTACCACGCGAAGATTACCGCGTTTATTAGCAACCCGACAAGCTGTAGTGCTACCAGAACGCTCAAATTCTAAATCTAAGATTGTCCCACCAACACGCAAATTGTGTACCGATAAACGATTGATTGATTCTGGCAAAGCCGGGTCAATAATTCGCAAACAATTATTCTGCGCGTCAGGGACTAAATTAACTATCATTTGCAGTAGTTGGAAGATGCTACCCGTAGCCCAAGCTTGGGGAGAACAAGCAACTGGATACTGTACAGGAGTATTATCACCGTTGAGTTCATACCCACAAAACAGTTCTGGTGGACGTTGATAAGACTGGTAACTGGTCATATTAAATAAACCTTGGAATAATTCCAAAGCTTGATCAATTAAACCGAGCGATCGCAATCCCATCGCAATCATGGCATTATCATGAGGCCACACAGAACCAGTATGATAACCCATCGGATTATAAGCCGGTGACAAACTGCTCAAAGTGCGAATACCCCAACCATTAAACATATCTGCGGCTCGCAACCTTTCTGCCACACTGTAGGCTTTTTCAGGTGTAAAAATGCCCAATTGCAGACAATGACCAGGATTAGAAGTAATACTATCTACTTTATTTCCTTCACCATCTAAAGCCAAAGCACAGTAATCTTGGTCTTCACTCCAAAAATCTTGATTAAAACGCACCTTTAGACTTCTGGCTTCTTCTTGCCAACGCTCTGCCAAATCCAGATGCTTTTTCATCTTAGCAATTTCTGCTAGATTATTTTTCGCTGCATAGACATAAGCTTGCACCTCACACAAAGCAATAGAACCATTGGCCAACTCACCTTTGCGGTTAACAATACAATCACCAGAGTCTTTCCAACCTTGGTTAGTTAAACCACGTTTTGATTTACATTGATAACTGAGATAGCCTGTTTGTTGGATATTCCGATCAATCCAATCCATTGCCGCTAAAGCATTAGGCCAAAGTTGATCTAGGGTTTCTTGGTCGTGAGTCCAAGCGTAGTATTCAGCATAAAGCATCAACCACAGAGGAGTAGCATCAATTGTTCCGTAATAGGGAGTATGGGGAATTTCTTGACAACGTGCCATTTCCCCTAGGCGAATCTCGTGTAAAATCTTGCCCGGTTCCTCTTCCCGCCACTCATCCTCAATTTTACCCTGGTACGTAGCCAGCAGCATCAAGGTTTCTCTGGCAATCTGCGGATTTAACATCAAGGTTTGAGAAGCGGTAATAATCGAATCCCTACCAAACAGCGTCGAGAACCAAGGCACACCAGCAGAAACAGTTTTGTACTTGCCAAAAGACTGGCGTAATAAATACATATCCTCTTCAGCCCTTTCAAGGACTCGATTGAAAAGACTTTTGTCTGAGCTAATACGTGTAATTTGTTGTACCCAATTTTGCTCCTCCATCAACTCAGCCGCTTTTGCCTGTGCCAAGGTAATAGCAGCATTCACCGTAGAACTAGACTGGTTGTTGATGAACATATTTACCCGGTAGCCCAGCTTTTGGGTTTCGTGAGCAGCCAACTCTAGCTGCCAAACTGCTGTGTACCCCTTAAAATAGTCTGGTTGACGATACTGGAATTGGATGCGAGATTCCATTACCGCACCATCTAAACCTTGATAAGCCAGAGTCAGAACTTCCTCTCGGTGTGGTTGAATAGAGGCGGGTGCAATACCATCACCTATTACTCCTGGCTGCGTCGGTTCTATGAGGCGCAAAAGTTTGCCCCGGTGTTCTCGGTTATAGCCCCGGACTTCAAATAAATCCACAAAATCCGCATCAAAACTGAGGCTGAGTTCAAAAGTGATGCTAGTGGTGCTGTAGTTGGCAACTTCTATTTCTTCAAATAGTGCGCCGTTGAGAACAATTTCCCGACGAATGCCTATAGTATCGGCTTTAAGGCGTTCTTCAACCTTGGGATTAGTACACAAAATCGAGAGGGCAAAACCCTTTTCAGCAGTGCTACTCAGTAAAACAGGCGATCGCCCATCAATCTGCAATTCTAGGCGACTTAAAAACCGAGTATCACAGCAAAACATCCCCAAACTGGCATTTCCTTCATTGATGGAAAAACCGGAAATGTTCCCCATTGTATCTGTCACCAAGAATAAATCATCATCTTTAACTGTCAGTGTTGGCTGAGGTTTTTCACTAACAACACAAGGCCATTCTGGAATCGGTAGCTGTTCGGCAGGAATAAACGTTTTTCCATCCAAGAAAATTCTTTCTGGGGTAATCAACATATCCGGTGTCATTAAGCAAAATTCCCATACAGGACTAGATTTGGACTTTGGTCATTGGTCATTGGTCATTGGTCAT
>NZ_LZQD01000027.1 GCF_001858025.1 Trichormus sp. NMC-1
CTATTCCCTATTCCCTATTCCCTATTCCCTACCTCAACGAGTAATTTCAGTAATCAAACTGGATTACTATATCAGTTTTCCGGAATAGGATTCATTCCTAATTGAGCGCGAATTGTCATAACTGGAATATCCCAAAACTGATCCCATTTTTGGGCGATGAATTTGCCGCGAGTATGAGAACCTAGATAGTAGCCGCGAGATATTTCTGACATTAAAGGTTGGAGTTTAGCAGGTTGGTAGAGACTAATTAAAACCATACCAAAACTGACAAGCATGATGCTGATAGGAATAGGAGTTTGTGCTAATACAAAAGCTTGTAAACCCAGTTCACCTAATACATCAGTCTCAAATCCTGCGACTACATGATAAATATCATGAGTAGTTCTCCAGAGCATTTTGAGATAAGAAATATCATCAACCACAGGAACTTTTTTATAGAAGTTAGGATCGAATCCCCTAGCTTTCATTTCCGTAGCATAAACATTTCCTAAAGTTCCTTCAGGAAGTTGACTTAATTCATCTAAATTTATTGGTGCTGGTAGCCAGCGTTCTGTAAATAAGGCGTTAATTTCGGAATTTTTCTTAAGTTCATCTACAGCTAATTGTGCTATTTCTGTTTGATCAAGTGCATCTTCAAAATTAAAAATTGGATCAGTTCCATCATATTGGGTTTTCAATGCTCTTGATGCGAGAAATTGAATGTAGGCTAATAGTCCTTTATCGTTATTGTAGGTAATTACATTATCCATGATTATTCTCCGTTGTGAGAAATAGCATCTTCAGGAAAATGAAAATATGCTTCTCCAATTATTGAAGATATGAGAAGTTTGTTTCATGTATCAAAGGGAAGATATTAATTATATGTAAAACCACCAAGGCAAAAAACTGTCCTATCTTTTATAAGCTAAGTGGCATTTAATTAGCATTCTTCCTGTTAATGCAATTACATTATTTATTAATACCTGTATAATTTTAATTACTTAAATCATTTTAATCACAGAAATATCTACATACAATAAATAATATGTTACACTGTTTATAGTGATTTATTGTTTAAATCTCAATCAAAACATCATAATTATGCAAAGAATCTCTATAGAAAACTTTGGACCCGTTAAAAAATTCGAGGCTGATGTTACAGATATAATGCTATTAATTGGTCCCCAAGCAAGTGGTAAAAGCACAATTAGTAAGTCTATTTTTATATTTAAATCTTTAAAAGATGAAATTCTTAATTATATTTATGTGTATGTGAATGTGAATGCTCTAGAAAATTTCTCTTTATCATTAAATAACACAATAAATGATATGGGAAGAAAATTCTTCACATATTTTGGAATTGAAGCAGACCGTAAAGGATTTACTCTAAAATATCAATACTCAAACGAAAAATATATAACCATTTCTGGTTCTAGTATATACAATCAAAAAATCAAAATTAGTTCAACACTTGAACAAGAATTAAATCTGCTAGGTACAGAAATTTTAAATTACAGAATAATCTCCAAAGAACAACGGAAGAAATCTAAGTCATTAGAAGAATTACGAGAACTAGAATCAGAAAAAAGATTACAGTTTAACCATTTTAAATCCATCGTTTATAATATTTTTGAAGAAACACACTCTACTGTATTTATTCCTGCGGGTAGAAATTTGATGTCTACATTAGCTGAACAATTACAACATATTAATAACCCAGATACTTTAGACTATTTCAGAAAATCTTTAGATACTTTAGACTATTTTACAAAATCTTTTATAGAGAGAATTGATTTATTAAGATATAACTTTGCGGTTGATTTAAATAACCTCATTGAAATTGAAGATATTGCTTCAGATATAGGTATTGATTTATCAAAATTATTGAAAAAAATCCTCAAAGGTGAATATAGATTTAATTTTGATGGTGAACAAGAAAGAATTTATTTTAATAACAACCAGTATGTTAAACTACAATATGCTTCTTCAGGACAACAAGAGTCTGTTTGGATTTTATTGCTAATATTTAGATATATTTTAGATGGAACAAGTGTATTTATGGTTTTTGAAGAACCAGAAGCACATCTTTATCCAGAAACTCAAAGCGATATTGTAGAACTGATTGGTCTATTCACAAATTTTTATCATAATCAAATAATTATCACTACCCATAGTCCCTATATTCTCTCATCATTCAATAATCTTTTATATGCTTATCAAGTTGGTAAAGATAAAGTTGGTAATGAAAGAGAAGCAGTAGAAAGTATTGTTAATAGTAAAAGTTGGATTGATCCAGATCGGATTTCAGCTTATTTTATATCTGAAAATGGCTGTGAATCAATTATTGATGAAGAACTGAAATTAATTAAAGCTGAAAAAATAGATAGCGCATCCAGTATAATTAACAACAAGTTTAATGATTTGTTTAATTTAGATGACTGAGTATGTGTAACGATTTTTTTAGAACAAGTGAATGTAAGGAATTTTGTGATATAAGAAAAAACTTAGTTGTCAAAGATTCTGGAAATAAACAAGAGTATAGAATCACCAATGAAAATGCTAAAGAGATTTGTAAGATCAGGATAGATAGATGTTTAATTAAAGAAGGTGAAAGATGTGACTACTTAATTTTATCCTGTGAAGATAAACTTGCCTTTTTTGTGGAATTAAAAGGACATGATTTAAAAAAAGCAATTACACAAATAGATTCATCTCTAACTAAAGTAATTCATAAAATACAAGATTTTAAAATTTATGCACGTATTGTATTAAATAGAAACCCCACTCCTGATATCAATAGTTCTGTAGAAATTAAACTTAAGAAACGGCTTAAAAAAGTGAATGGTGATAATAGTCTTGAGTTAATTAAATATAAAAGTAAGGTGTTAGAAGAAAGTTTTTAAATAACAAACAATTAGATCCCCGACTTCTTTAAGAAGTCGGGGA
>NZ_LZQD01000028.1 GCF_001858025.1 Trichormus sp. NMC-1
CAGGGAATAGGGAACAGGGAATAGGGAACAGAGAAAGACTTTTCTCAATTACGGATTACGAATTATTTTGTTACTCATTTTCCGTAATAAACCCTAGCATCACCGTAACCTGACTTTCGTAGATAATTATTCCATTGTTCTGCCGTGGCGCGATCGCTAAAAGGTCCCACAGCTATATGCGCTCCAAGTGGTTGATTTCTCAGGAATACATTGCTATTTCGACCGATATTTTTTTGAATTTCTTGGGCAATATATCGTAAATTATTTTTGTTTTTAGGAATGATCACATAGTAAGCATTAACAGGTTTAGTAGTCAAAGAATTACTACTAGAAGAAGAAAAAGCTGCTGCTCTACCAGAAGAGGAAGATACTGTTTCTGCGTTGGAGAAACTGACAACACGAGCGCCATTAACACCTTTTAACTCCAGTTCTCTCACTCGTTGTTGGGCATTAGATTGTCGGCTAAAAATACCTGACTGGATAACGTTACGTCCATTGTACTCCCGAATATAAGCATTACTCTCAACCTGACGGACTCGTTGAAGTATTTGCATATTACTGCTGTCAACATAGACAAAATAGCGTTCAAAGTTTTGGTTATATTGACTAATTTGTGTGGTTGAGTAGGAATCAGAATTCTGGTTATATTGATTAAACTCTAATGCTGGCATTGGTTTCAACTGGGGTAATGCTGATTGCCCTATTAAAAAACCATTTTTGGATATTTGGGCTTGTGCTGGGCTATATTGGGGAATTACTAGCAACCATCCACCAAAAGCTAGAGCAAGTATGGATAGGGGAGTAAATTGGCTGGACATTTTACTAAACATATATTTTTTCAACTAAATGGTCTTACACATTTCCTAGCAGACATCATTTTAATCAGCCAATTCGGGATTTTCAATACTTGCATCAAGCATAAAAACCGAAGTGCTTTTCTACCAAGGGTTTACAGAAGTTTATGCTACAATTGGAAAGTCTGGTAATTCCCGTGCTGTGCTAGGATGAAAAACCTCTACTAGCAATCAAAAGTTAGCACTTTAAAAGTGTGGTTTATGAAAAAAGTCGTCGTTGGTCTTTCAGGTGGCGTTGACAGTTCTGTAGCTGCCGCTATTCTACACAATCAGGGCTATGATGTAATCGGTTTGACTCTTTGGCTCATGAAAGGTAAAGGGCAATGTTGCTCTGAAGGAATGATCGACGCGGCTCAGATTTGTGAACAATTGGGCGTTCCTCATGAAGTTGTCGATATTCGGGATGTCTTTCAAACAGAGATAGTTGATTTCCTAGTCACTGGTTACAGTGTGGGAATTACGCCGTTGCCTTGTTCCCAATGTAACAAAACTGTGAAATTTGGGCCGATGGTAAAATATGCCCGTGAACAATGGGAATGCAACAGCATTGCTACCGGTCATTATGCCAAAATACGCTACGATGAAACTACTAACCGTTACCAATTGTTACGTGCAGTTGACCGCAACAAAGACCAATCTTACTTTCTCTACGATTTGTCTCAAGATTTACTAAGTTGCTCTATCTTTCCTTTGGGTGAACTGAACAAAACCGACACCCGACGCATGGCGGCCGAATACAACTTAAAAACTGCCGATAAACCAGAAAGTCAAGATTTATGCTTGGTGGAAAGTAATGGTTCCATGCGGGCATTTTTGGATAAATATCTAGCTCCTAAACCAGGCGATATTGTTGATACTACTGGTAAAATCTTAGGTCAACATGATGGAGTGCATCATTACACAATCGGACAGCGTAAGGGTTTGGGGATTGCTGCACCGGAAGCGTTGTATGTGATTGAATTGGATGCTGTAAATAACAGAGTAGTTGTAGGAGATCGCACTAAAGGAACTGAGGCAGAATGTACAGTAAACCGAGTAAATTGGGTTTCTATTGCTGAACCTGCAACCCCCATTCGTGCAGAAGTGCAAATTCGTTATCGTTCCGCACCTGTACCCGTGACAGTAATTCCTTTAGAATGCGATCGTGTGCGTTTAGTATTTGATGAACCGCAATTCAGCATTACCCCTGGACAAGCAGCGGTTTGGTATGACGGGGATAAGGTATTAGGTGGGGGAATTATCGAACAGTTTTAGTTACAGCGATTTTCAGGTAAATAAACTACATTTTTAAATCTCACGCAAAGGCGCAAAGGCGCAAAGGA
>NZ_LZQD01000029.1 GCF_001858025.1 Trichormus sp. NMC-1
CATTGGAAGAAGTCAGCAACTGATGAGAGTCAGACTGCTGGGTGGAACCAGCCAGAACCTTGAAAACTGCATAGTAACGCGAAAAGAAGCAGGCAGACACAGACATGAGAATGAATGTGAAAGCAAGTGGAAACCAAAGAGTAAGTGGTCAAGCTAATAAGGGCTAATGGTGGATACCTAGGCACACAGAGGCGAAGAAGGACGTGGTTACCGACGAAATGCTCCGGGGAGTTGGAAGCAAACTATGAGCCGGAGATGTCCGAATGGGGCAACCCTAAATACAGCCTGTTGAATATATAGACAGGTATGAGCTAACCCAGCGAATTGAAACATCTTAGTAGCTGGAGGAAGAGAAATCAAGAGAGATTCCCTAAGTAGTGGTGAGCGAAAGGGGAAGAGCCTAAACCAAAGGGTTTACCTTTTGGGGTAGTGGGACAGCAATAACGAATCATGGAGACTAGACGAAACAGCTAAATACTGTACCAGAGGGGGTGAAAGTCCCGTAGTCGAAAGTCAAAGGATAGTAGCTGAATCCCGAGTAGCATGGGGCACGAGGAATCCCATGTGAATCAGCGAGGACCATCTCGTAAGGCTAAATACTACTGTGTGACCGATAGTGAACCAGTACCGCGAGGGAAAGGTGAAAAGAACCCCGGAAGGGGAGTGAAATAGAACATGAAACCATTAGCTTACAAGCAGTGGGAGTCCGATTAAACGGATGACCGCGTGCCTGTTGAAGAATGAGCCGGCGACTTATAGGCACTGGTAGGTTAAAGCGAGAATGCTGGAGCCAAAGGGAAACCGAGTCTGAAAAGGGCGATAATCAGTGTTTATAGACCCGAACCCTGGTGATCTAACCATGGCCAGGATGAAGCTTGGGTAACACCAAGTGGAGGTCCGAACCGACCGATGTTGAAAAATCGGCGGATGAGCTGTGGTTAGGGGTGAAATGCCAATCGAACCAGGAGCTAGCTGGTTCTCCCCGAAATGTGTTTAGGCGCAGCGGTAATGATTATATCTGGGGGGTAAAGCACTGTTTCGGTGCGGGCTGGGAGACCGGTACCAAATCGAGACAAACTCTGAATACCCAGAGCACACATTGCCAGTGAGACAGTGGGGGATAAGCTTCATTGTCAAGAGGGAAACAGCCCAGACCACCAGCTAAGGTCCCCAAATCATCGCTAAGTGATAAAGGAGGTGAGAGTGCACAGACAACTAGGAGGTTTGCCTAGAAGCAGCCACCCTTGAAAGAGTGCGTAATAGCTCACTAGTCAAGCGCTCTCGCGCCGAAAATGAACGGGGCTAAGCGATGTACCGAAGCTGTGGGATTAATTAATTAATCGGTAGGGGAGCGTTCCGTCGTAGGTAGAAGCAGTAGCGGCGAGCAGCTGTGGACGAAACGGAAGTGAGAATGTCGGCTTGAGTAGCGCAAATGTATGTGAGAATCATACACCCCGAAACCCTAAGGGTTCCAGAGCCAGGTTCGTCCACTCTGGGTTAGTCGGGACCTAAGGCGAGGCCGAACGGCGTAGTCGATGGACAACGTGTCAATAATCACGTACTATCCGGTGGGAGCATTGCTAGGGACGCATGAAAGATAGCCATACCCTGATTGGTTTGGGAGGGGTTTACGAACTCCGAGTGGGGAAGGATAGTGCCAAGAAAAGCTAGGGATGTGATGAAAGCAGGATACCCGTACCCGAAACCGACACAGGTAGGGAGGTTGAGAATACCAAGGGGCGCGAGATAACTCTCTCTAAGGAACTCGGCAAAATGGCCCCGTAACTTCGGAAGAAGGGGTGCCCACTGTATAAGTGGGTCGCAGTGAAGAGATCCAGGCGACTGTTTACCAAAAACACAGGTCTCCGCAAACTCGTAAGAGGACGTATGGGGGCTGACGCCTGCCCAGTGCCGGAAGGTTAAGGAAGTTGGTCAGCGAAAGTGAAGCTAGCGACCGAAGCCCCGGTGAACGGCGGCCGTAACTATAACGGTCCTAAGG
>NZ_LZQD01000003.1:0-13951 GCF_001858025.1 Trichormus sp. NMC-1
AAAAAACAAAACCCCCCGGGTGTGAAGCGGGAGGGGGATTTGTTGTAGAAATAGACCTGGCATCGAGCTATTTTGGCATGGGGCAACCCCCAGACTATCGTGGCCGCAACAGCGTTTCACCTCTGAGTTCGGGAAGGGATCAGTGTGGTTCCACCGCGCTATAGACACCAGGAAAACCCGTTGGGAAGTCAAAAGTCAAAAATAAGAGATTTGAAATCTGAGTTTTAACATGACACAACCCTGAAGACTGCAAGTAACGCGAAATTTATCAATGAGAATAGAGGTCAAGCCCTCGGTCTATTAGCACGGCTCGGCTGCATACATTACTGCACTTCCACCTACCGCCTAAGAACGGGTGTTCTGCCCGTGACCTTACCTACTTATGTAGTGAGAGCACTCATCTTGAGGTGGGCTTCCCACTTAGATGCTTTCAGCGGTTATCCGCTCCGCACTTGGCTACCCAGCGTTTACCGTTGGTACGATAACTGGTACACCAGCGGTGCGTCCTTCCCGGTCCTCTCGTACTAAGGAAGGCTCCTCTCAATGCTCTTACGCCTGCACCGGATATGGACCGAACTGTCTCACGACGTTCTGAACCCAGCTCACGTACCGCTTTAATGGGCGAACAGCCCAACCCTTGGGACGTACTTCCGCCCCAGGTTGCGATGAGCCGACATCGAGGTGCCAAACCTCCCCGTCGATGTGGACTCTTGGGGGAGATCAGCCTGTTATCCCTAGAGTAACTTTTATCCGTTGAGCGACGGCCATTCCATGCTGCGCCGTCGGATCACTAAGGCCTACTTTCGTACCTGCTCGACTTGTCGGTCTTGCAGTCAAGCTCCCTTTATGCCTTTACACTCGTCGCACGGTTTCCAAGCGTGCTGAGGGAACCTTTGCGCGCCTCCGTTACTTTTTAGGAGGCGACCGCCCCAGTCAAACTGCCCACCTGAAACTGTTCCCTCTCCGGCTAACGGAGATGGGTTAGAATTCTAGCTTCGCCAGAGTGGTATCTCACCGTTGGCTCCATATTCCCCACAAGGAATATCTCAACGCCTCCCACCTATCCTGCGCAAGCGAAGCCCGAACACAATTCCAGGCTACAGTAAAGCTTCATAGGGTCTTTCTGTCCAGGTGCAGGCAGTCCGTATCTTCACAGACATTCCTATTTCGCCGAGTCTCTCTCTGAGACACCATCCAGATCGTTACGCCTTTCGTGCGGGTCGGAACTTACCCGACAAGGAATTTCGCTACCTGTGGATCGCTTTGTCGGCTTTGGCGATACTCATAGTAATCCCTTTGGCCATTCTTGGTGTTCAGATGGCTCAAGCCTCCGATCCATATGTCAAGAATGTCCTATCGCTGATGGGAAACCCAGTACAGGGAAAGGCTATCTTTCAAATCAACTGTGCTGGATGTCACGGTTTAGAAGCAGATGGACTAGTAGGCCCAAGTTTACAAGCTGTCCCCAAGCGTAAATCTCGATATGGGTTAATTCACCAAGTGATTAGTGGTGAAACACCTCCTATGCCAAAATTCCAGATTAACAACAGTAGTTATGGTAGTTCGGAAGATTCAGCATTGGAATAAAACTACTCATGAGGTGCAATTTTATATCACTAGTCTTGATAGTGATGCTAACAAAATTGGTAGTGCAATCCGACAACATTGGGGCATTGAAAACTCTGTTCATTGGACATTAGATGTCACTTTCCATGAAGATGAATCTCGAATCCGTTCTATGCACAGTCCACAAAACTTTGCTTTATTACGTCGCATTGCCCTCAATGCCTTAGACCGAGACTTCATATTTAATGATACTAATGGTTTCCCTTGTTCACCTCTGGTTTGCACTAAATGTACAAACTCAGTTTTTGGTTTACCTTGATCATCTTGATAACGTACTCGCACTGTTCCTCGAAAGAAGACTTGACGCGCTGGTGTGGTGAAAAAGCGTAGTCCTGATTTATTTAACTGATCTTCTTTGATGGGAGTTTGCACCGACACAGTTACAGTTTGCTGTTTTTGAGTTGTATTGTATAAAGGCAACCTAAGACTATACTGAATTCCATAATTGCCATGAGCGCGATAAGCCGTATCAGGATAGCGGACTAACATAGATGCGCTTTGAATTTGACCGGTACCAAAAGTTCCACCATGTAGTGTGCTTAAAGGGTAAGAAAAAGCTTGACCGGGTTGAGGAATTGTCAAATAATTAACTTTAGGATTATCGACTAAGAGCGATCGCCATTGAGAACCACTTGCTACACCTGCTACCCTTCCATAAATCCTTGGTTTACCAGTTTCTTCAAGGGGAGTTGGGACTTTATCTCTAGGTGTAGATAATTCACCGTTATCTAATAAATTTTGCCACTCTGCTAAATTGGGCGCACGTTCACTACCATCAACATTCGTGCGAGCAAACATAGCTAAACTAGCTGCGTAAACAGTTCCATTACTCGACAAGCGCATAAATGTAGAGCGACCATTCAGTGGCGGTGTCAATCCTTGCACGGGAATTGGTAGATTTAATAACATCTGACTTGCCCCTGGAGAAAACCTTATTCCTGTGTAGCGGTAATTCATGAATTACTGCTACTTTGGTTCTGTTTTGCGTAAGTCCTAATTTATAAACTTCATTTATAAACTTCCCTATAGGAAAGTTGATGGAGTATTTTCAATGCTGTGTGCTTTGGCAATAAAATTTTATGATGCAGACGAGTGGAATAATTATTTGTCTTAGTTATATTTTGGGTTTGCTGTTTACAGCAATTCCTTGGGGTGGTGTATGGATTTTGGTTATGGGTGTAGTAGGAGCGATTCTAGTTCAGAGAATATATGCTAATCGCAGGAAATTTACCCTTAAACAGTTATTTTCTTTTCTGACGCAGGGTACTTGTTGTATACTGTCTTTCAAACTATAATATTTTCAAGGTTCGGTGTCCTTCCGAGTTCGCTTTGCGGCGTTCTCTCTTCCGGCACTTATTCAATATATCGAACCTCCTTTCGTTTGTCAACTACTTTCTCAAACTTTTTTTCGGGATTTTTTTAACGGCTCAAAACTGCTCACAATGCTGGGTTTAGGCAACAATGGTTTATGAATTGTTGACTTAAGGAAGAGTAGAGCGTGAATTTTCAGTCAGTAATAGGTATATTGCATCAGTTTTGGGGCGATCGCGGCTGCTTAATTGCCCAGCCTTATGACATGGAGAAGGGTGCAGGTACTAAGAACCCCCATACTTTTTTAAGGGCGTTAGGGCCAGAACCTTGGTCTGTGGCTTATGTTGAACCTTGTCGTCGTCCTACAGATGGACGTTATGGCGAAAATCCGAACCGCTTCCAGCATTACTATCAATATCAAGTTCTGATTAAGCCTTCACCCGATAATATCCAGGACATTTATCTTGATTCGTTGAGAGCTTTGGGTATTCGTCCCGAAGACCACGATATTCGTTTTGTGGAAGATAACTGGGAAGATGCGACAGTGGGGGCTTGGGGTACTGGCTGGGAAGTCTGGTTAGATGGGATGGAAATTACTCAATTTACATATTTCCAACAATGTGGGGGAATTGATTGTCGTCCGGTGTCGATTGAGATTACCTATGGATTGGAGAGATTGGTAATGTACCTCCAGCAAGTGGAGGCTATTACTAAGATCCAGTGGACGGACGACATTACCTATGGTGATGTTCATCTTCAGGGTGAGATTGAGCAGTGTACTTATAATTTTGAAGCGTCTAATCCTGAGATGTTGCTGAGTCTGTTTAATATATATGAGCAGGAAGCATCCCAACTTACGGAAAGAGGATTAGTTTTACCTAGCTTGGATTATGTGATTAAGTGTTCCCATACGTTTAATTTACTGGATGCACGGGGTGTCATTTCCGTGACGGAACGTACTCGCTACATTACTAGGATTCGGCATTTGGCAAGGAAAGTTGCTCATTTATATGTTGAGCAACGGGAGAAGCATCGCTGTGTAGCTGCCCTTTGTCCGTAGCATTGTAGTACGTGTGTAGCCCAAGACGTAAGGGGCATGCTGACTTGACGTCATCCCCACCTTCCTCCGGTTTGTCACCGGCAGTCTCTCTAGAGTTCCCATCTTATTGCTGGCAACTAGAAACGAGGGTTGCGCTCGTTGCGGGACTTAACCCAACATCTCACGACACGAGCTGACGACAGCCATGCACCACCTGTGTTCGCGCTCCCGAAGGCACTTTCCCCTTTCAAGGAAATTCGCGACATGTCAAGTCTTGGTAAGGTTCTTCGCGTTGCATCGAATTAAACCACATACTCCACCGCTTGTGCGGGCCCCCGTCAATTCCAAAAACAATTAAAAATTGATAATTAAAAATTAAAAAACAAATCTTTTCTGCATTTTTAATTCTTAATTTTTAACTTTTAATTGATTCAGGTGGGCCATCCTGGACTCGAACCAGGGACCTCACCCTTATCAGGGGTGCGCTCTAACCACCTGAGCTAATAGCCCCTCAGCGAACCAATCATAGTTTGAAAGACTCAATCCATACCTGCGACCGACCTAGGATAGACCAATTTAGAACCTATTTACTGTTAGCAATTCATTTCTAAATGGATTAGGTCTCCCTAAAAAGGAGGTGATCCAGCCACACCTTCCGGTACGGCTACCTTGTTACGACTTCACCCCAGTCACCAGTCCTACCTTAGGCATCCCCCTCCAAAAGGTTGGGGTAATGACTTCGGGCGTGACCGACTTCCATGGTGTGACGGGCGGTGTGTACAAGGCCCGGGAACGAATTCACTGCAGTATGCTGACCTGCAATTACTAGCGATTCCTCCTTCACGAAGGCGAGTTGCAGCCTTCGATCTGAACTGAGCTACGGTTTATGAGATTTGCATCACATCGCTGTGTAGCTGCCCTTTGTCCGTAGCATTGTAGTACGTGTGTAGCCCAAGACGTAAGGGGCATGCTGACTTGACGTCATCCCCACCTTCCTCCGGTTTGTCACCGGCAGTCTCTCTAGAGTTCCCATCTTATTGCTGGCAACTAGAAACGAGGGTTGCGCTCGTTGCGGGACTTAACCCAACATCTCACGACACGAGCTGACGACAGCCATGCACCACCTGTGTTCGCGCTCCCGAAGGCACTTTCCCCTTTCAAGGAAATTCGCGACATGTCAAGTCTTGGTAAGGTTCTTCGCGTTGCATCGAATTAAACCACATACTCCACCGCTTGTGCGGGCCCCCGTCAATTCCTTTGAGTTTCACACTTGCGTGCGTACTCCCCAGGCGGGATACTTAACGCGTTAGCTACGGCACGGCTCGGGTCGATACAAGCCACGCCTAGTATCCATCGTTTACGGCTAGGACTACTGGGGTATCTAATCCCATTCGCTCCCCTAGCTTTCGTCCCTCAGTGTCAGTTGCGGCCTAGCAGAGCGCTTTCGCCACCGGTGTTCTTCCTGATATCTACGCATTTCACCGCTACACCAGGAATTCCCTCTGCCCCGAACGCACTCTAGCTGTGTAGTTTCCACTGCCCTTATCATGTTGAGCATGACTCTTTAACAGCAGACTTACACAGCCACCTGCGGACCCTTTACGCCCAATCATTCCGGATAACGCTTGCATCCTCCGTATTACCGCGGCTGCTGGCACGGAGTTAGCCGATGCTTATTCCTCAGGTACCGTCATTTTTTTCTTCCCTGAGAAAAGAGGTTTACAACCCAAGAGCCTTCCTCCCTCACGCGGTATTGCTCCGTCAGGCTTTCGCCCATTGCGGAAAATTCCCCACTGCTGCCTCCCGTAGGAGTCTGGGCCGTGTCTCAGTCCCAGTGTGGCTGATCATCCTCTCAGACCAGCTACTGATCGTCGCCTTGGTAGGCTCTTACCCCACCAACTAGCTAATCAGACGCAAGCTCATCTTCAGGCAGCAAGCCTTTCACCTCTCGGCACATCCGGTATTAGCAGTCGTTTCCAACTGTTGTCCCAGACCTGAAGCCAGATTCTCACGCGTTACTCACCCGTCCGCCACTAAATCCCTAAGGATTCCGTTCGACTTGCATGTGTTAAGCATACCGCCAGCGTTCATCCTGAGCCAGGATCAAACTCTCCGTTTTGGTTTGTTTGTTTTAGCTCTCTTGACCGTCTTTTTCAACCTCGGTCAGGTTATTTTCTTTTCTGACGCAGGGTACTTGTTGTATACTGTCTTTCAAACTATAATATTTTCAAGGTTCGGTGTCCTTCCGAGTTCGCTTTGCGGCGTTCTCTCTTCCGGCACTTATTCAATATATCGAACCTCCTTTCGTTTGTCAACTACTTTCTCAAACTTTTTTTCGGGATTTTTTTACGCCCTGCCAAATCCTTACAGGGTAAGAGTTTTGAACTATAGCATTCCTATAGAGCATAGATATTGTTAGGCTCATAAGCCAGAACGCATCATTTTTTCTATGTTCTGGGGGATAAATCTTTAGCTGTAAGTCAAGCAGTTAGGATTTACCCATGAGTATTTGGTAGTGATTACAGCTAAATTACGCCAAAATTCCTGAACTAAAGCATTATATCTAGAGTGGAAAACAATGTAGAGACGTTATGTGGAGCTTCTTTACAAGGATTCTGGATAAAGCATATTTAATTTCTGGAGATGTCTATTTATATGAAGAACAGTTCAGTGGCTGTACTACCACCGTTTTTAGTGCTGGATCAATTGTTGCATAGTTGGTTGTTAGAAGATATTGGTAGAGGCGATCGCACTACTCAATCTCTTTTATCCCAAAATTCCACCAGAGGACAAGCTAAATGGATAGCAAAAGCACCAGGGATAATTGCTGGTTTACCAGTTGCAGCCAGGGTGTTTCAGCTTTTGAATAAGGAAGTTAACTTTGTGAATGTCACCGCTGAGGGGGCAAAATGTGAACCGGGACAGGTAGTAGCAGAAATTAACGGTTCCTTGGATGCGCTGCTGATGGGGGAACGGGTAGCGCTGAATCTAGCGATGCGGTTGAGTGGAATTGCGACTCTGACTAATATATATGTAGAAAAAATATCTGATTTACCTGCTCAGTTGGTGGATACGCGCAAAACGACACCGGGGTTGAGAATCTTAGAAAAGTACGCAACTGCTGTAGGTGGTGCGATTAACCACCGGATGGGGTTGGATGATGCGGTAATGATTAAGGATAATCACATTGTAGCCGCTGGTGGAATTGGGCAAGCTATTACCCGCATTCGTTCCCAGATTCCTTATCCTCTAACAATTGAGGTGGAAACGGAAAGTTTGGCGCAGGTGCAAGAAGCATTAGACCATAAAGCTGACATTATTATGTTGGATAATATGCCTTTGGAGATGATGGGTGAAGCGGTGCATCTGATTCGCAAGCGGGATAGTCGAGTAAAGATTGAGGCTTCGGGAAATGTGACGTTGGAGACTATTCACTCTGTAGCAGAAACAGGTATTGATTATATTTCTAGTAGTGCGCCGATTACGCAATCAAGGTGGTTGGATTTGAGTATGAGAATGGGTTGAAAATTGAGAGGAGTAGGAGTGATTAGTGCAAAAAAGAGTCACTCCTAGTTTCTAAAACTTAACTCTCTGAATTTTCCTGAGAGAACTTCTTAGAGATAGTTCTACGTTGTCCTCCGTTAGCAGACGTTGCTGTGATCAGATAGTTGAGTAAGTTATCTGAGAAGGGGACACGGAAATGGAAAGTACCATCAGATTTGAGTTTAATGCTGTTACCATTGATAGTAACAGTTGTACCAGGTTCTGTTGCTCCCTGAATAACTAGCTCAGTATCTGTAACAAACCAGAAATCTGCACTAGAACGACTGAAAACGCGAACAATACCAGAACGAGCTATACACAACCAGCTATCAGCATAAGTAACATAACCAATTTCTGTCATGTAGTCGCGATTTCCTTGGGGAATAGCCAGGTAACGATCATGTGTTGCTTCTTCACATTCATACTGTTGCACTAGCTGGGGAATCTGGTAACTGAGGTCAATATCAGTGACATCATACAGTCGCACTGCTAAGAAATTACCACCTTTATTTTGCAGTGCTTGTTTCTGGGTTTCAGAAACATACCAAGAAACATAAGCCCATTTGGGAGTGCGAGGTGTGAAGACGATACTAGCATCACCAATCGCATCTGAATAATTAGCAAATTCTGTTGTCAAATTAGCCTGGAATTCAACTTCATTAGCTAAGGGATTGGATACCTCTCTTAAATCATCTGATAACTCAGGTAGTGAATTGTTTATCTCATCTGTTGGTAGTTCCACATCTAATGAGCCTGGTGACAAACCCAGTAATTCTGAAAGCGAAGTGGTGGAATCTTGATGAGATGTTTCTGTGGGTACAGTCAGTAATTTTAATAGTGAAGTGTTGGACTCGCCATCGGTTGATGTTGTTAGCACACCAAGCAATTCTAGCAGTGAAGTATTGGATTCGTCATTAGCTGAGTTTGCTAAGACACCGAGTACTTCTAACAGCGAAGTTGTAGAATGTTGATTAGATGCTTCTGGTGGTTCGCTTAGTAATTCTGAAAGCGAAGTTGTGGAATGTTGATGAGATGAATTTACTGGTTCATCTAGTAATTCTAAAAGCGAATTTGTGGAATGTTGATTAGATGAATCTACTGGTTCATCTAGCAATTCTAAAAGCGAATTTGTGGAATGTTGATGAGATGAATCTACTGGTTCATCCAGTAATTCTAGTAGGGAATTGGTGAGATCATCTGTTGGCAGTTCTAGATCAAATGGCAGTTCTAAAATATTTGGCACTGGGGGATAGGGAGTCTTCACAACAGCTACTGGTGCTTCTGTGTCCCAGACAACTTCGCCACAATCCAGGGCAATTGTCCCAGCAAAAATATCTACTTCATTTTTATCTTCTGTTGCGGTGTTTTTTTCTTTGACAGCTACGGCTGTTAAACCAGATTCTAAACTTTCAATTTCAGTGAAAGTAAAATTTTCTTCTGTGTTGGATACGGTTGATGTCGTGTTTTGAGTGTGGTGAGATGTTCCGTTAGTGGGAGTAGTATCGTTAACAAAGGGAATAAAGGTGTATTCGTCAGATGTTGTATCTGAACCGGAGTTTATGGAAGTTGATACTTCCAAGTCTTTTGTGTTTTTACTGAGGGATTGCCGTCTTCCCCGTAACCACCAAGTTAGGAAACCACCTAAACCAATCATTGGCAACAAAGACAAGATCATCCAAAGTACTATATTCCTTTGCCCAATAGGATTATTGTCCCAAGGAGTCACAAGCTGCTGCTCGTTACCTGAATTAACTGTAGGTGATGAAGTTTCTAATGGTGAAGCAGTTGCTGTGGTTGTGGCCGCTGGTGTAGAACTTGTGGTAGTTTCTGTACTAAAACTTTGTAATGCACTGGCAGCGATCGCAGATGCTTCCGCATTTATAGCCTCTTCTATTGCTTGTTTTCCAGGGGTTGCAGTTGTATAGCCGAGAAAACTAGCTACTCCGGGGGTGGGATTTTGCTTGTAAACGTAAACGAAAGGCTGGGAAAAGGGATATCTAGAATTATCTGGAGAAATTTCCTGTATTTTCAGTTTTCGCACATCTGCCAGCATTGATACCTGATTATTGATCACATAGCTGATACCGTCTGTGCCTAGTTCTTTGATAATTTGGGCGGTTTTATCATTAGCGACTTGGATAGCATTCGCACCTGTGGCAAATTCACGGGATTTAAAGGCTGGGTAGTTGCGAAAAGAATTACGAGTATCGCTAGTTGGAGGATGATCGATAAACCGAATCTTACCAGCAGATCCACCTAGTTCTGACCAGTCTGTGATTTCTCCGCGAAAAATCTTGGCGAACTGCTCACTCGTCAAACCGCCTTTGAAAGGATTGTTTGCACCAACGACAATGGCAATCTTTTCTCGGCGTAAATTGACTTGTTCTAAACCTTGGGCTTGTTCTGCTGGGGTGAGTTTACGAGCGATCGCAGCTATATCTATTTTGCCATCTAACAAACCTTGCAGTGCAGCCTCAGTCCCATTGACACTCACTTCTACTTTTGTTCCAGAGAACTTTTTTTCAAAGTCATCTTTTAGGTTTTGGTTAATCGTCACCAAGCTGCTGGAACCATCAATCCGCACTGTAGTGCCATTCTCAACTGTTTGCGGCAGTGGGAAAGTGGCAACATCAGTTGTAGATTCTGCCAATACAGGTCTGGAAATTAAGATGTTTGCTACCATTGGCACGGTAGCCAAGGCCAGCGATAAAGCCAAATTAACAATGAAACTATCTTTTTTTTCTTGTTGCCACATATGCCCCTTATCAAGGTATAAGAAATAGTTAAAGTGGGCTAATTCTCAAGATGTTTTTGTATAGAGGAGACGCGCTAATTATACATCTTTAGTTATGTTTATCCCCAGTAACCGAATTTACTCAAAGTTAATCTCTGTTACTTTTTGTTGATCTGGTAAAAACCCAAAGCTTTTTGGCTATAGTTTATACGAGACTTTTGTCGAGATAACAATGACAATTCGGCTTATCAATCAGCGATTCTACCAAAGAATTCAGGACAGTAGTAGCTAATAATCCACCACCCAAAGTTCCTTCTATAGTGATAAAAGGTACATTTTGTTCCATGAGTTGTCGTTTGGCTGCGGGTGCATGACTAAAGCCAATGGGCATTCCTATCACTAATGCAGGCTGAATTTTCTGGTTTTCCAGGGCTGTACAGATTTCCAGCAATACCGAAGGAGCATAACCAACTACCAGTATAGCCCCCGTATTTTGTTGCAGCAATGTTTCTCGCCATTGTTGATGTTGCCAAAATGCCTGTTCTGCTTCTGTAACAGTGGTAATGTGGGGATTATCAATTAAAGTTTTGACTAGACATCCTAAATGTGATAATCGCGTTTGGTCTAAAGTGGCTGCAACTGTGGGAACATCGACAATAATCTCACAACCAGATTTTAGGGCTTTGCGACTGGCTGCTATGGCTTCCCGACTCAACCGCAAAAAAGATACCAAACTCACATCACCGCAAGCTAAAACCAATTGAGAAATTAGATGTTGTTCAATTTCTGAACAATTGGATAAATCAGGTAATAAGCGTTGTAGCGATTCGGGGAATACTTCTGAATGGTTGTGAACTTCAGCGTCTAACCGACTCCAAAGTTTTTCCAGTCCCCCTAAACCTGCTTGGGTGTCAACGTCCAGTAACTTAATTTGGGCTAAAACTTCGGCTTGTATGATTTGACAATGTTCATCTCTCCCCAACAAACCTTCTAAAGCTGAAGCTGTTTGTCGCAATTGAGAAATTTGTTGTATTATCGCTTGATATTGCTGTTGTAGTTGCCCTATCAGGTCGTGATTTGTGTCTGCTTCGTTCCCTTCCAAAATGTGGCGAATGTGGTTAAGTTGAAACCCTTGCTGTTTGAGTGCAACAATTCTTTGCAATCTGATCACATCTTGTTGACTGTATAGGCGATAGTTACTGTGCGATCGCACAGCTTGCGGTAATAGTCCCAATTGATGATAATGCCTGACCATACGCGGAGTAATTCCACCACCTACCGCTTCTGTGAATTCTTTAATAGTTAAGCAATCTGCATTCATATCTTATAGGACTTACGCATTGACAAAAAACATGACCTATGATCTCTAGATCATGCGATAGCGAAGCGCTGCTGCAAGCAGTTCGCTATTAAGATTAGCAAAAATCTGCTCCTCAGAAACTCATATTGGGCGCGAGTCAGGTTGCTGGGGTATGCTTTACTCATGTCACTCTCTCGGTGCTGTCTATTTATCTATTCACAGCTTATACTGAGAGAGCTTTTTTACACCCTTTCCTACTTTTCAAACATCCTCTTAGATGCGTGGATAGGTAATACTGATCGACACCATAAAAACTGGGCATTTATCAGTGTTAAAGATAAAATTTACTTATCACCAACTTATGATCATGGTTCTAGTCTTGGTAGAAACGAGCCTGACTCCAAACGAGAAGAAAGATTAACCACAAAAGATAAAGGTTTTTCGGTTAAAGCCTATGCCCAAAAATGCTATTCTGTTTTTTATTCTCCCCTTGGTAATACACACCGTCTCAGAAATTTCGATGTTTTTTGTGAAGTAAAAAAACTTTATCCAAATCCTGCAAAAATTTGGCTTAATAGATTGGCAGAAATTAGCAGTAATGATACTTTAAAAATTATTATGCGTATTCCCAAACATCGAATATCCATACCAGCAATAGAATTTGCTCACAAAATACTTGAATTAAATCAAAAGGAACTGCTAAATTTACAGTGAATTTTTTATCTATGAAAACTCTTTTCTTAGCTTGGCAAGATCCAACAACTCGTGCTTGGTTTCCTATAGGGAGATTAACATTTGATGGAACACAATATACTTTCGTATATACTGAAGGAACTCTGATATCCCAGCAGATAATAAACAAGTTGGACATCGTATTTCTTCTTTGCAAGGACTTGATTTGTAAAGGAAATATCAGCTGATTATATCTGATATTCCCCTAATTACGATGTTACTTCAATTAGTGAACACTGTTAACTGATAACTGTTAAAGTTGATGGGAAGCCAGAAAAGCTTCAACTTCAGCCGCAGTGGGTTGGGATGCGATCGCACCTGGTTTAATAGTAGTCAGCGCTCCCACAGCACTAGCATAGGTGACAACTCGTTTTGCAGTTACTCCATCCCGCAAACTTTGAATTCCAGAAAGATGTAATTGATGGATAAACCCAGCCAAAAAGCTATCTCCCGCACCAGTAGTATCAACAACAGGTATAGAAAAAGCAGGTAATTTGCCTTCGTTCTCACCTAAACAATAGGCACAACCATTTTCTCCATCTGTGACTAAAACTCCTTCCAGTGAATTCAATCGATAAGTAATTGCACCTGGATCTATAGTATCAAATAACCATAGAGCTTCTTCTTTAGTCAGTTTGAGAAAATCAAATCTCTTTAATAATGCCTGAATTTTTGACTTAGCTGTATTTTCATCTTGCCAAAATACTGGTCGCCAATTGACATCAAGAATAATTTTCAGGTCATATTGTTCTGCTAACTCCAAGGCTCGCAAAACAGCTTGCTCACTTTCAGGATAGGCTAGTTCTAAAGTTCCTAAAACCAAAAAGTCTGCTTCATCAAACAGCGAATGTGGCAATTGTTTGGCTTGAAGACGGGTATCCGCAAATTCTGAAGTCTCATATTCGCCAAATCCAGCAAAAGTGCGATCGCCTGCCAAATCCCTAGTAACATAAACTTGTCGCGTTGGTGCTGTAGGATGACGTTGCACACCCGTTGTATCTACACCTACATCTTGTAATAGCTTCACCAGATTATTACCAGGTTCATCCTCTCCTACTGCGCCAATAAACCCTGCTGGCGTTCCCAACTTCAATAAAGCACAGGCTACATTAGCAGGCGCTCCCCCTGGGTAGGGAGTCCAAGACTGCACTTCTTCCAGCTTTAGCCCCATTTGATCAGCTAAACAATCAAACAAAACTTCGCCAAGGCACAAAACACGGGGATTACTCATCTCATTTTCGATTTTCGACTTGGGATTAGGAATATGTATAAAATCTACAACAATCTTTATTCTTTTGTCTCCAGTTATTTATAGAATATAATGGCAATTTTTGTCACTAACTAGAGTAGATTTGCTTTTAAATTCCCAAATTATTTACCTCAGTAGATAATAATTTATTGATGACAAAACGTATTATTTAGTACAATATATTGTAGAGATAACTCCCAAAAATAAATTATCCAATATCGGCAATCAAAACGACTTTTCCTCCCCCTACCCGAAAAGCGTATCGCTAAAGTGTGCCTCTTGCAGAGGAGCGACGCTAACACCTAGTGTGCCGTAGGGATTGAGGTATTTTTGTATTTGCAAGTCCCATAAATTAGATATAGCCGTGGACAGGGTGGTTAGGACATCAATTGATAATGAAACTCCCACTACAAGAGG
>NZ_LZQD01000003.1:14607-37814 GCF_001858025.1 Trichormus sp. NMC-1
CGTAAGCCATAGGTCTGCGAAGCGTCTCCTGACTCCTGACTCCTGCTATAAAATCCAAAGAAAATATTGACTTTGGTATTAGTAGGAACATTTGTAATGCCTAGCTCTGAGAGAATCTTTTAGAATTAGAAATAGTGATTGAGTACATATACCAAGAGAGGAATAAATAAGTCATGGCTGCTAGTGAGTCTCAGACCCCTGTTAGTCTGTCAGACAGAGAACTGCAAATTATCGACTTAGTGGCCGCTGGCTTAACTAACCAAGAAATTGCAGCCAAACTGGAAATCAGCAAACGTACAGTTGATAACCATATCAGCAACATTCTCACCAAAACCAAGACCGATAACCGCGTCGCTTTGGTTCGCTGGGCTTTGCAATGGGGAAAAGTATGCTTGAACGATGTCAATTGCTGTACTCTTCCCAATCATAACGATGGAACCGTTGGTTAGTTGATTGCTATTACTCCTATCTGGTATGCTGAAAAGTCAATTTTGAGGTTTACTGATTGTTCTCCTCATCACTCTTATTTTTCAGTGTGAACCTCTACCACAAGTTCCGCAACTTTCACTTAGCGGGAGTTGACGCTAAGGAATCAACTTTCTTTTCAGTATCGGAACCTGTATATCATCATTCCTCTTACAATTCAGCAAAACAGATAATTGAGGCAAGGCTCAAGGAATCAATAGACTTTTACAATAAGTCAGGCAAGGCGTAAGGGGAAAAGGGTATAATTTTACTTTACTCTTTTCCCCAAACCTTCATCTTTTTCAATAAATTATCCACAAAAATTAGCAACAATTTAGTTCTACAAGCGCTACATTGGAAAGAAATCTATGTTGCTCTATCAGCTTGGGGAAAATGAATATTACTGCTTCTTTTCCAGACGGCTCATCTCCCTTTAACTTCTTTAACCTTGACTTTATAGCACCATCTCCCAAGCAAGATGCTGAATTACTCAAACAGCTATCTTTTCTTCCTGGGTTACAAGAAATTCTCATGCTGCGTCAGGTTCACGCCCTAGAACACGCTACTGTTTGGGTTCTCAGCGAAACTAAAAGTGCTTGTTCTCCTCCAGGAAAGCCGACAAATGTGCAATTGGATAACGAATTATTAGGCGGTTTGTCTACAGAACATGGATTTTACCTTTATGGTAATGTGAATATCAGTCATTTGCGGCGTGCGGTAACACTAGCCCAACATCGCCTCACCAGTGGAGAATGGGATTTAGCTGTGCATCCCCGTTGCGGTACAAATTTATCTGTAGCAATGCTATTAACTGCTGGGCTAGCTGTAAGTGTGCATTTATTGCTACCATTTCGACCAATTGAACAACTCATAGGTTTAGGTTTAGCAGCGACAACAGCATCTGAACTTGCACCCGATTTAGGTTCCATAGCTCAACGTTATTTAACAACAGCTATCCCCTTTAATCTAGAGACTGAAAATATTATCCAAACACGTGATGCTTGGGGACGTGAATCACATTTTGTCAAAGTCAAATGGTGTGAGTAAGCAGGTTGGCGTTAAAAGTTGTCGTTATGACAAGGCAGAAGAAAAGAGGTTTTTGAGCAACTTTACTTTTAGTTACATGGTACTCTTCGAGAAGCCGCTGCGCGTCTACGGTTTTTTTGTGCCTTTCTACTTAAATACCTATTAATTATCTAATGAGAAAACTTTACTTTTTAGTACCAGGAACAGATAGAAAATTTGCCTGTGGTGGTCTTTGGGCAGAGTTAAAAACAGTTAATTTAGCTCGACAAATTTGTAGTGCGGAAGTTGTCACTTATCGTCAACGCGAACAAGGTCAGCTTTTTCTGGATGATCTGCTCAAAGAGAATAACTTAAATGATGTTATTTTTGTGATTAGCTGGGGATTTGATATTGCTAAATTAGCGCCTAAACTGCAAAAATACAATGTGGTTTATCATGCTCACACTGCGGGTTATAATTTCAATCTACCGTCAGATATTCCCATCATTACAGTTAGCCGTAACACGATGGGATATTGGGGACAAAAATCACCTAATTCTTTAATTTATTATTTACCTAATCAAATCGCTGATGAATTTACAAATTTGCATCTTGAGCGAGATATTGATGTTTTAGTTCAAACTCGAAAATCTTCTGAGTATTTAATCAAAGAATTAATTCCCGCATTGCAGCAAAAATGCAAAGTCTTTGTCGTTGATTCTTATATCGAAGATTTACCGGGATTATTCAAACGAGCAAAAATTTATCTTTACGACTCCGCTGAATATTGGGCGCAACAAGGCGTTAGTGAAGGTTTTGGTTTACAGCCTATGGAAGCCTTCGCTTGTGGTTGTCAAGTTTTTTCTAGTGTGAACGGCGGACTTTCTGATTATTTAGATCCTGGATTTAATTGCTATAAAATTGCTGGTTATTCTTTAGAATATGATGTACAAAAAATTTTAAAGTCTTTAAAATCTCCAGTTTCCTTAACTTTATCAACAGAGGTTTTATCACAGTACCGAACTGAGAATATTATTCAGCGATTTACAGTAATTTTAGCAGAAATAAATGAGTTTTTTGACCACAAAAGCCATTACTCAACAAAGATTAAAAATTTAACAAGATTACGTTTAACAAAACTATTTATCCAAAGAGTATATAGTAAAGTGAAAAAGAAATTTTTTAAATAAAAAATAATTCAACTAATGTATAAATGTTACGGGCAATGTTTATACACAACAGAAGAAATCCAACAGAGAAAAAGAATGTTGAAATAATTCGTAATTCGTCATTACAACGGATTCCTTTGTTATAAGGTACATCATAGCCCCCTCATCGCTTGCTCTTAGGGGGTTGGGGGTGGGGTTCTTGTACCTCATGACACTGGGAAGTGCTGTAAACAAGAATTTAAATCCAAAATCTAAAATCCAAAATCTAAAATTTTTATGAGTCGTCGTTTACTAGTGACTGGGGGTGCGGGGTTTATTGGTGCGAATTTTGTACATCACTGGTGTCGGGTTTATCCAAATGACCGTGTAGTGGTTTTGGATGCTCTAACCTATGCTGGAAATCTCCCCAATTTGAAGTTAGTTCAGGAACAAGAGAATTTTCGCTTTGTCCTGGGAAATATTGGCGATGCTTCTCTTGTTAATAAAATTTTAGTAGAAGAAAATATTGATACCATAGCTCATTTCGCTGCTGAATCTCATGTAGATCGTTCAATTCTTGCTCCTGGGGATTTTGTACAAACTAATGTAGTGGGAACTTTCACCCTTTTAGAATCCTTCCGTCAATATTGGGAAACAAAAGCAAACCCAGATAATTATCTTTTTCTTCATATTTCTACTGATGAAGTCTATGGTAGTTTATGCCCCAATGACCCGGCTTTCTCGGAAACTACAGCTTATGCTCCTAATAGTCCTTATTCAGCTTCAAAAGCTGGAAGTGATCACTTAGTTCGTGCTTACTACCATACTTATAAATTACCTACAATTATCACTAATTGCTCTAATAATTATGGAGCTTTTCAATTTCCAGAAAAGCTGATTCCTTTAATGTGTATCAATATTTTAATGGGTAAGCCCTTACCAGTTTATGGAGATGGTAAAAATGTGCGAGATTGGCTTTATGTTAATGATAATTGTCGTGCTTTAGATGTAATAATTCATCAAGGAAAACCGGGAGAAAATTACAATATTGGCGGTAATAATGAAGTAGAAAATATCAGTCTTGTAAAAACATTATGCCAAATTATGGACGAGTTAGCACCTGATTTACCAGTGCGTCCATCAGAAAAATTGATTACTTTTGTCAAAGATAGACCAGGACATGACCGACGATATGCAATTAATGCTCATAAGCTGAAAACTGAGCTTGGTTGGAGTCCTTCTGTAACTATTACTGAGGGTTTACGTATCACAGTGCAATGGTATCTCAAAAATCATCATTGGTGGAAACCGCTGCTTTCTGAAGAATATCAAGACTATTATCGGCAAAATTACCGCGATAGTAGGGGCGTATTCCAGTAGAGGCGTATTGCAATACGCCTCTACATCATTAAACTTGGGAATATTAATGTTATGAAATATTGACATAGCTACCCACTCATTCGTCTTTATGTCAGGATTTGATGACATAGTGATCCCCGAAGGACTGATAAATACGTCAAACAGACCAAAAACCGTCTTCACACCCCTTGCTCACTAGGCATGATTACCGGTTAATATCTATTTAACGAAAGCAAACCGCTGATCCCGAAGAAATGCTAATGATGGCAAGACAAGGAATCAAAAGTTTGTGAAACTCAATTTAAAAACAAACTAAAACACTTATAAACTGGGCAAAACCAGAAGTCAGGAATAAGAAATTCATCTGGGATAGGTGACATTTTAACAACCATTCTATAACCCAGGGATATCATTTACCTTTAAAACTACTGGAGGCCAAACTAATGGCAAAAGAACGCCCCCCGCTAGAGGAGATGACATTACGGCAACTTCGTAAAGTTGCAAGTGAATTTGGTGTTTCTCGCTATAGCCGAATGCGTAAATCTCAATTGCTGGCATCTATTCAAGAAATCCAGCGCAACAAAGTTTCGCTTAGTCCATCTCGTTCACTGGAGGCACAGGAAACCGTGGAAGCAGCAAAGTTTGAATTAGGTCAGGAAGATCGTACTGGTGGCTCTCTAGCTGATGTGGATGAGGCACTTGCCGATTTACCAGCAGGTTATGGAGAAAGCCGCATTGTTTTATTACCTCGTGATCCTCAATGGGCTTACACATACTGGGATATTCCCAATGATCACAAAGAAGAACTCCGTCGTCAAGGCGGACAGACCCTAGCACTGCGGATTTATGATGTTACTGATATTAATATCGAGCATCAAAGTCCCCACAGTATCCAGGAATATCCTGCTGATGAACTAGCAAGAGAATGGTATATACCCATTCCTGTGAGCGATCGCGATTATGTCATCGATATCGGTTATCGTACTGCAGATGGTCGTTGGTTAGTATTAGCTCGTTCTGCAAGAGTTCACATTCCTCCCGTCTATCCTTCCGACTGGATTGAAGATGTCTTCATCACCGTAGACTTTGAAGAAGACTTGCGCGGTAAGACTAAGTATGAATTAGTTCCACCCGCGAAGAAAATTGCCACTACTGCTGCTGCTGCTGCTACAAATGGCAACCCCATTTATGACCAAATCTTTGGTTTAGCAGAATCTGCGGAAGCACAACGGGTAGCCGGTTCTATATTCGGTTCCATGCAGCACGTAGTCGGTTCTGTACGCCCAGAACAAGCTATCAGTTCCTACGTCTTCCCATCTGGTGTGGGTATGTGGGCAGTTCCTACCGTGTCTGGTTTAACCATGTCCGGTGTAGGTATGTCTGGTGTAGGCTTCTCTGCTTCCGCAGTACCTGTACGTCCTCGTCAGTTCTGGTTAATTGCTGACGCTGAATTGATTGTATATGGTGCAACTGAACCAGATGCGAATGTAACTATTGGTGGTCGTCCAATTAAGCTGAATCCAGATGGTACATTCCGTTTCCAAATGTCCTTCCAAGATGGTGTAATTGATTACCCAATTTTAGCTGTTGCTGCTGATGGTGAACAAAGCCGTTCAATTCACATGAAGTTTGAGCGGGAAACACCTTCTCGCAATACCAATACCAAGGAAGAAGCTGTTCTGGAATGGCTTTCGTAATTTTAGGATTTCACATTGAATTTTACATTACGCCATAACTGCAATTTTTAATAATCCCCGCTATAGTCATCCTGTAGCGGGTTTTTTGATGTGATGATCATCCGCCAAGGTGGTTTCCTTTATCATATGAATGCCTTAATGTTTTACCGTTTATTGCTATGATATCTCCTGCTGTAATTTTATTTATCGAAGGCAGGAGTTAGGGGGCAGCTTTGCTGGAGGAAAACTGACCCCTAAGGTAAGCTGCGACCACAGGGAGCAAGGGTTTAACTAATTACTAATTCATAATTCGTAATTTTTGGGTTTAATTCCCCATCGAATAATTAGGTTGTATTAACTACAAATCTTTCCTCAATAATTCACAATTTTTTGACGTTTATCTGTTAAATCATTTGCTTATGTCCATTCATGATGATCAAGTGTACAGATTTAAACATCAGTAATATTTAAGCACTTAAGTATATCTACGTCAATAATCTGCTCATTCGACAGTATAATCACCATTATTAAGAGTGAACTATTCCTCATTTATCACGAAGCGCAAATAACTCGTAATTGCTCATAATAAGGCAATAAGATTGACTAACTCAGCAATCTGAATTTTTACCCTTAGTTTTCCCCAATTTATATGAATACGATTCTGATTATTGAAGATGAGTCTCAAATACGAGAAAACATTCAAGAAATTCTTGACCTAGAGGGGTTTGTTACCATCACCGCAGAAGATGGATGGCTGGGGATAAAAATGGCTCAACAACATCAGCCAAATCTGATTATTTGTGATCTGATGATGCCACGGTTAGATGGATATGGAGTGATTAAAGCATTGCGTCAACAGCCAGTGACTGCGGAAATTCCCTTAATTTTTCTGACTGCAAAAGCAGAACACCATGATTTGCGTCAAGCAATGGAACTGGGTGCAGACGACTATTTAACTAAACCTTTTGAACCCAATGAACTCCTCCGGGTAATTTCGGTTCAACTAGAAAAACGCCAAATAGTTACTCAACGCTACAAAGGTCAGATTAAGCAGATGGAAAATCAGATCAATTATCTAGCGCGTCATGATAGCTTAACTGGTTTACCCAATCAATTCTTCTTAGAAGAGTATTTCAATCAAACTCGTCTTCAAGCTTACAATCAGGGTAAATTTTTGCCCTTATTACTGATGGATATAGATATTCTCTACCGAACTAGATTATGCTTTGACCCAAGTTTAAGGAACTTGTTACTTAAAACTGTAGGCGAACGATTAAATCAGCTAAACTTTCCCAATCTGATTATTGACTTAATTGCTTACTTAAAAACTGACCAACTAGCACTATTGTTAAAACCAGTTCAAGACAGTAAAGTAGCTGCTGGTATTGCTGAACAAATTTTGGATAGTCTATCACAACCCTTAATTATCAATAATCAAGAAATTTCTGTTCAAGCTAAAATTGGCATTGCTTGTTATCCCAATGATGCACTGCAACTAGGAGAACTATTGACTCATGCAGAAGTTACCCTAGAGCATTATAAACAAGAAAATAAAACTTCCTATCATTTTTACAATCAAGAAATACTCGATATTGTCTTTAGGAAAGTCATTTTAGAATCTGACTTTTGGCAGGCTCTTGAAAGAAATGAATTTCAGCTTTACTATCAACCTCAAATCAATATCAAGACTAAAAAAATTGTCGGTGTGGAAGCATTAATCCGTTGGCTACACCCAGAATATGGAATGATTTCTCCAGCAGAATTTATTCCTATGGCTGAAGAATCAGGCTTTATTATTCCCTTGGGAGAATGGATTATAAAAACGGCTTGTTCGCAATTGCAAAATTTACAACTAGAAGGATTGGGTAATTTTAATGTAGCTGTCAATATATCAGCTTATCAGTTTAGACAAGAAAATTTTATTCAACACATTAATGAGATAATGACCAGCACAAATTTCAATCTGAATCTATTAGAATTAGAACTAACAGAAACTGTATTTGTTCAAGATATTGAAGTAGTAAAAAGAAAAATGAATGAGTTAAAAAATCATGGCATTAAACTATCAATTGATGATTTTGGTACAGGGTATTCATCGTTTAAATATCTGCAAGAATTTTCTTTTAATCACTTAAAAATAGATCGGTATTTCATTAGCAATATTGATAAATTAGAAAATAAGCAATCAATTGTTAAAAGTATAATTCAGTTAGCAGATAGCTTAAATATAAATATCATTGCCGAAGGTGTAGAAACCAATGAAGAGCTAAATTGGCTCAAACAAAATCATTGTTCTATAATCCAAGGATATTTTTTCAGTCGTCCTTTAGGAATAGAAGACTTGAAGATTTTTTTACTAGCCAACAACTAAAAAGCTCTAAAAAAACCTATTTATTATCACGAAAAAAAGGAAAATCAAATGGAAAACATTTTAATTATTGAAGATGAAGCTCAAATCAGAAATAATCTCCAAAGAAGTTGAAATTAAGATTTATGGGTTGACAAAAAGTTGTAAATAGCGAATTAGGAATGGGGACAGACTTTATTGTGACAATTCCCTTACAATCCGTGATTTGTTTGTAGGAATTCGCTGATAATTATGTTAGATAAATCTATATAGTAATTCTCCTTCGTATGCGAGACCTCTGACCTCTCTCCAAACCCTAGGAACCCGATCTCGCTTTGGAGCTTTCCTCCCCTCTAAACTTCTCTGCTGCAAAGCGAGGTAAGAAGCTTTGAGGCTTGCTCCCCTTTCCTGCCTTTGGGATGATCCGCAAATGTAGGGAATTAAGTTGGGGTTAGGTCTGTATTGGATTCAACTGCAAACCACTATCTTATGATGCTTCTTAGTTATGAGCTTAATACTAGTAATTGAAGATGAAACTCAAATTCGGCTAAATCTTCAAGAAATTTTAGAACTAGGGGATTTCTCCGTTATTACCGCCGCAGACGGCACAATCGGCTTACAGTTAGCTAAAAGCAAAAATCCTGATTTGATTATCTGTGACATTATGATGCCAGGGTTAAATGGCTATGAAGTGTTACAAGAACTGCGACAAGATCCTCAATCTGCTGATATCCCCCTAATTTTTCTCACAGCTAAAATCGGACGTAATGATTTGCGTCAAGGAATGGGTCTAGGGGCTGATGATTACATTACCAAACCTTTTGAGCCTTTTGAAATCTTACAAGCAGTAACAGCACGTTTAGAAAGACATTCAATTTCAAATCAGGCATATCTGAAAGAATCTCATAAGTCAGAAACACTCCAACAAGAAATAAAGAAGAATCGGACTGAATTGCAAAACTCCCAGCAACTAGCACAAATCAGAGGTAATGTCTTAGGGAAATTATCTGAGGAATTACGCAATCCGCTTTCTAGTATTAATATGGCAATTCATATGCTCAAACAGGCTAAGAATGAAGAAGATCGGGAGAAATATCTGTCAATTTTAAAAGAAGCATACACACAAGAAATTGAAATATTGAAAGAGGTTGATAGCTTGCAGCAATTACTGACTGCTGAAAATACAAAGTTGCTCCGAAATTACAAATTACTGCGATAAGTAGTAAGACTGAATAAAAGAAAAGTTAGTAGTAAGGGATAAAGCCCTATCAAACCTAGCAAGAGAGCGATAAATCGCTAAGAAGACCTAGTGAAAAACTCTTTAGAATTCCAAGAACAAGTAAATCGTTTCTCCACAACGTCATACTCTTCCATGAATGCAATTTGGGGAATCAACTATATCCCCTGATTTTAAAAAGAAAGGTACAAATTAATCTCCGCATAAGAGCGTCCGTTGATTTGTATCTAGCTTAAAGTGAAACGGCATGAAGGGGCGGGATTATATCGATTTGTTGGACTTAAACATAATTCCCGCTATAGTAATTCTGTAGCGTTTTTTTTCATGATATGTACTTCAAAAAATTAAATTTAAGACTTCTCTCCAAACCTCTCTCCTGCGAGAAAAGAAGTTTTAACTTACCTTTCTCTTTATTTATTGCAACAATTGCCGCAGGTTTATTATCAGGTTGTCAGGATATGGTAGTTAGTTCAGCACCAAAACCATCCACTAATTGTCCTGGTAATAATTCTCAGTTTAGTATTGAATTTTTTAAGACTAATAATCAAGGTGAAAGATACACCAAAGGTATCAATCATGTAATTCTTTTTAATCCTAAATCCCCAGATTTAGATTTTAAAGTTAATGTGGGTTTGGCTCATAAAATATATGCTAAAGATAGTAGAGGAAATTTTCGTAAAGAATTCATACCCAAACAGTTTGGTCAACTAATTGCGGATGAAAACTCTAAATTAAATGGTAAATCACCAATTGCAGCTATTAATGCTGACTATATAGATACTGTGAATAAACCCCAAGGTTTAAATATTTCTCGTGGGGTAGAGTATTCAGGTGTATTTAAAAATAAACGTTCTTCCTTTGGGATATCAGGTGGAAATCCAAGGGAACGTAGAGCTACTATTGATACTGGGAGAAGAGGAGCTAATTCTCTTAATTATAATTTGGTGGGAGGTAACGGCAGATTTTATAGTCAAGGTAAGTTTAAAGATATTTGTAAAGCCTTGGGTGAATTTGCTTGTAAAGGTGCAACTAATCGCTCTATGGCTGCGATTACAAGTAAAGGTTATGTAATTCTGTTAGTCAATGATGCAAAAGCTAATTCTAGTATGGAAATTTCTGCTAATAATAAAGAGTTGCTACCCAGTCAGTTTGATGATGTGTTAACAGGAATTGCTAGAAAGAATTGTTTAGGAAGAATTCAAGAAGGGATTTTATTTGATGGAGGAATGTCTCCGGGATTGTATTACAACAAGAAAATCTATTTGGAAAACTTTGGGCCTATTGGTTCAGCGTTTTTGATTTATAAGAAGTGATGTCTTTAAAGTTAGGGGATAAAATCTGCATTGAGAATATCAACTAAAGAGAAGAGTGAATCTTCGGGGAATAATTCTGAGTCAAGTTGATATTTTCTGAGGGTATCATTTCTAGCATCTGCATAACAGTCTAGAAATACATCATTTAAGACAGATTTCAAACTGGGACTATCTGCCAGAGTATAAGCTATTTGTCGTCTTTGCTCAACAACCGTATTGCGCCAACCTCTGGCATTATCATCTTTCTCTTCTGTCGAATATTGCAGTTTTAATAAATGTTCAATTAAGACTATTAAGCGAGTTTTTAATTCTTTCTTTTCACTCCGCCCCATGCTATCAATTTCTTCAATCAAATTATCAATATCTAATTGTTCTAGTTTACCTTCCTGCAATAGTTTAACAGTGGTTTGTATCCATAAGTAAAAATCTTGTTCATATAATGTTTTGTTAGTATCACTAGTCAGCATAATAATTTCTCCTGACTCGATAGGATGATGATTACATTATATAATGAATTAACTAATCAGCAAAGACGATTCCCAGACCTAACGGTTCAGCACTTGCGCTATCGCACTCTCATCTAAGTAGGTGGGCGTTAAAAATTGTCGTTGGGGCAAGGGAACAGGGAACAGGAAGAGAGCTTTGGGCGATTTTACTTTTCTTCACATACCTTTAAATTTTTCTGTTAACCTACTTACAAGCAATGAAAACTGCGGTCAGTTAATCTTCGCTTTCCAACATTTTCTTAGCTTCCAAAAGTCGCTGTTTATGCTCTTCACTAAGAGTTGGATATTGTAAATTTAATTCTTGTAATTTTTTACAGATAATATCAGCGACTATCAACCTTGTAAACCATTTACGATCAGCAGGAATAATATACCAAGGTGCAAATTCAGTGCTAGTGTGATTAAAAACTTCTTCATAAGCAAGCATATAATCATCCCAAAAAGCACGTTCTTTTACATCACTAGCTGAAAATTTCCAATGTTTTTCTGGTGATTGAATTCTATCTAAAAATCGTTTTTTCTGTTCTTTTTTTGAGACATTCAGAAAAAATTTGAGAACAATAATTCCATTATTTACTAAATATTTTTCAAAATTATTGATTTCTTCAAAACGCTGTTGCCATATATGTTTACCTTGAGGAATACAGTGAAGTTGTTGTTTTTCTAGCATTTCTCGATGTACGCGCACTATTAGTACTTCTTCATAGTATGAACGGTTAAATATGCCAATTCGTCCCCGTTCTGGTAAAGCCTTGGTTGTTCGCCATAAATAATCATGGTCTAATTCTTCTGCACTTGGTGCTTTGAAACTAAAAACCTGACATCCTTGGGGATTAATACCAGACATTACGTGTTTAATGGTGCTATCTTTACCAGCAGCATCCATTGCTTGAAAAATAATCAGCAAGGCATAGGTGTTTTGAGCATAAAGAATATCTTGATAATTAGCTAATTGTTGAACACCTGCTGTTAATTTTATGTTGGCATCGACTTTTTCTTCAGAGGATGTTTGATAACTTGGGTTATAGTCATTTTTTAAAGAAATCTTTGTACCTGGTGGAACTATAAAAGGATCATGATTCATTGGAAATATTACCTGGGGAGTTGGGGATAGGGAGACGCGGGGATAGGGAGACGGGGGGACGCGGGGACGCGGGGACGCGGAGAGAATTAAGAATTACCAATTATTCATAAAAAAGAGGTGATCACTTCAGAGGAAATAGAGAATACAGAGGAGATAAATGTTGATACAGCAGGTTGCGTAGTTAGGAGGTACAAAATCTAAATTGAAACCTATACACAAAGCCAGTTTTACTCCTGACTCCTGTACGGGCGTATTGCAATACGCCCCTTCTGACTCCTGAATTCTACTGTAAATTCAACTAACTTTTAATCCCTCTGTGTTTTAACTTTTTGAAATTTGAATTAAGAAGCGGCTGACTGTAGTTTTTCCAGTCGCGCTAAAACTTCTGCACTGTGAATGTTTGGGTTGACTTTCACAAAAGTATCACGGAGAACACCCTGAGGATCAATGATAAAACTGTGGCGCATAGATACATAGCCTATCCAAGAACCGTAAGTTTTACTGACTGCGCCGTTAGTATCAGCTAATAAAGGAAATTTTAACCCTTCTGAGTCACAAAATTCGGCGTGGGAATCAATGTCATCTGCACTAACACCGATAATTTCCGCATTTTTTTCTATGTATTTGGGCAAATCTTGCTGAAAACGACGTGCTTCGATTGTGCAGCCAGATGTGAAATCTTTAGGATAAAAATACAGAACTACCCATTTACCACGCAAGTCAGAGAGGGAAATTTTACCCTCTCCTGTATTGGTGGGTAATGTAAACTCTGGCGCTGGTTGGTTAATTGTCGGTAGTTTACCACCTAAAGCATGAGCAGTGGGGGTGAAGTTTAACCAACTCATCAAGGACAAACAAGCGGCAAATAAGATGCTGATAAAAGTGCGGCGGGAAATCATTGTGTAAACCTGAATAATAACTCTGAATAATAACTTATGTTAAGTTATCATCCTTAATAGCTGCTATTCTGATTCGGGTTGAGATTCAGGAAGTTGTTCTGTACTTTCAATGTATTGGCTATCTATGAGAAAGGCTCCCTGTCCAAAGCGCACGCCCCAATATCCTCCAGGACGGCGGTCAAGGACTATACCTTCTTCGCCTATGTTAATGACGTTAGGAGGGCGTAACATAGGCATTGGGTCAGCGGTTTTGACGTAGGGTGGTAGTGCTACGACACGGACTTTACTACCGATAGGAAATTCTGGGGACATTTTAAGATGGTGGAGAATGTGCAGGAATTCCTAATTTTTAGCAGGGATTTGCCCAATTAGGTTATTTAGATGCGTCGATTGACTAAAGTTGCACTAGCTTGGTCAACGGGCATGAGTATGACTTCGTTAATATTAACGTGGGGCGATCGCGTGGCACAGAAAAATATGACATCAGCGACATCATCAGGAGTAAGGGGAGTAAGTCCCTGATAAACTTTTTTAGCCCGTTCTATATCACCATGAAAACGGACTTCGCTAAATTCTGTTTCCACCATTCCCGGATCAACAGATGTTACACGGATGGGAGTTCCTAATAAATCTTGTTTCAAACCTTCGGAAATGGCTTTAACTGCGGCTTTTGTCCCACAGTAGACGTTACCACCGGGATAAGTTTGATGTCCGGCAATAGAACCAAGGTTAATTACATGACCACGATTACGAGCAACCATACCGGGAACTACGTAGCGGGTGAGGTAGAGTAAGCCTTTGATATTAGTATCAATCATTTCTTCCCAGTCTTGGATATCGCCTTCATGGAGTTTATCTAATCCGCGACTTAAACCAGCGTTGTTGATTAAGATGTCAATATTTGACCAATCTGGGGGTAAATTAGAGATAGTGGATTCGACTGATGAGCGATGCCCTTGGCTGGCTACGCCTACGCACACATCTAGTTGCAATAAATAGATTTTGTCAGTTGGTAAATTTAAGGTTTTAGCAAATTCTTGTAAGCGATCGTACCGTCGAGCGGCTAAAATCAGTTTTGCACCTGCATTAGCGAAGATTTTGGCGCAAGCTGCACCAATTCCGCTACTTGCACCTGTGATGAATACGATTTGATTTTCTAGAGAAAGCATTTTCAATATTGTTGTTGTATATGTTTTTTTGTATCACGCTCCAGACGCAGAGGCGCTCCAGAGGAATCTCAAAATATGAAAAAATGTTGTAAATAGTCAAGAATCATTAATGATCAATAGACATCGACCGAATTTAAATATGCGTTTTCCAGAACCCTTGTAGAGACGTTCCATGGAACGTCTCTACATTCTTTTTTGGAGATGACCAATGACTAATTGACTAAGTTATTACTTTTTCACCACTAAACGCTGAGTAATCATTGTCATGCCATCATTACGCAGAATTACTGCGGAAATCCATTGATTACCAGGAGTAGATGGTGCGCGTCCGATTTTAAACAGTCCACCAGCGCTCAGTAATTCTAAATTTATCGATGTAGGGTTGAGATATTTGTTTGGTTGGATAGTTTCTTCTAGCGCACTTCCGAGAAGGAAATCATTACCCAATGGTTCTTGGACAATAGCATCAAAGTTATATTGCTGACCAACTTTTACCTGTTGTGGTAGGTTAATTTCTATTTGGGGTGGTTTGCTACCAGAGGTCAATTGAGTGCGTTCTGATAAAATGTCTTGGCGCAGGATTTTTGTACCAGTCAGACGCTGACGTGAAGTAATCGTAGCGTTGAGAGCTAGATTACTACTATTAGAAGAGGGTAAACCTGTGATGTTAGTGACAGTTTCTGCAATAATGCTATTGCCTTCAGATTTCCAAGATTGCAGACGTGTGCTGTAGCGTAATTGGGGATACCGCTTCCAGAAAGATGTTAAAGCTTGTTCCATCGTTTGGCGGTTTAAACCATCGCCATGAGTGAAATTAGGGCTGTAAAATTGCATTACTCCTTTAATATCACCCCGACTAGCAGCTGTATCAATTTGTGTCAACAGGTTTTTCAGTGATGCGGGTGCATTATCGGGTGTAGCGGCTTGAGCAAATGGTCCAGTACTGCTGAAACCCAGTGTTAGTAGGAACGAAAGCAGAGAAATGCTGCTAGTAACTTTTTTGTTGCGTTTCATTAACAAGGCAATATTGTTAGTCATTAGTAATAGTTTACTGATTTGATTAGAGAATGTAAGGAATTTGTTTTATCTTAGTTAAGCTAGGCGCTAAATGGTATGGCTTGAATGGCAAACGCACCCATAAAATTATTAATAGCTGCTAGTGGGACTGGTGGACATTTGTTTCCAGCGATCGCACTGGCACAAAAACTGCCAGACTATGATATTGAATGGCTGGGTGTCCCCAACCGACTAGAAACTCAGCTTGTTCCAGACCAATATCCTTTGAATACGATCGCAGTTGAAGGGTTTCAGCAAGGTTTTGGCTTTTCCTCACTGCGAATTTTGGTTAAGCTTCTCAGTTCAATTCTCAAAGTCAGACGCATTCTCAAACAGGGGAATTTTCAAGGATTGTTTACCACGGGTGGTTATATTGCTGGCCCTGCGGTAATTGCGGCTCGTTCTTTGGGTTTACCCGTCGTTTTCCATGAATCTAACGCTTTACCGGGTAAAGTCACTCGCTTTTTTGGCCCTTGGTGTAGTGCAGTAGCGGTGGGATTTGATGTTGCTGCTAAATATTTACCCCGTTCCCAAAATGTTTGTGTGGGTACTCCTGTGCGTTCTCAATTCCTAGAAGAGGAAATAGATAATACTCTAGATTTACCAATTCCTGACGGTGTACCTCTAATTGTCGTTTTTGGGGGTAGTCAGGGTGCGGTAGCTGTGAATAAATTGGTGCGTCAGTCTGCTCAAGCTTGGTTTGACGCTGGTGCTTATGTAGTACATTTAACAGGCGATAAAGATCCAGAAGCAGCAAGTTTGCAACATCCCCAGTATATAGAGTTACCTTTTTATGACAATATGGCTCCCTTATTGCGCCGTGCTAATTTAGCTATTAGTCGCTCTGGCGCTGGGAGTTTAACAGAATTAGGAGTCTGTGGTACACCAGCAATTTTGATACCTTATCCCTTTGCAGCAGAAGATCATCAATCTTATAATGCTGCGGTTTTTACTGATGTTGGTGCAGCTTTAACCTTTAAACAGTCAGAGTTGACACCGGAAATATTACAAAAGCGAGTTTTGGAGTTATTGCAGTCTCCAGCAGAATTGGCGAAGATGGGAGAGAGGGCAAAAGCGATCGCAGTTCCCGATAGTGCTGATAAGTTAGCGGCTTTGGTGCGGGAAATTGTGGAGCAGTAGAAGACATCTGGTGACAAAGATTGTAGAGACGTTCCATGGAACGTCTCTACAAAGGTTCCAGATAACGCATATTTAATTTTCACTCTAAGTAACTTGGCACAATTAAATATAAAACCTCTCTCCAAACCTCTCCCCTACCAGGGGAGAGGCTTTGACTCCCCCTTCCCTGGTAGGGAAGGGGGTTGGGGGGTTAGGTTTGTATTATATTTTTTAACGCCCACTTACTTAGTAGGATCTGACGCACCATAGAAGAGATAAAATCCACAATTCATAAATGCGTAATTCATTACTTTATTAATATCAATTTCTATGCTATATTCTGTATTTTATTAGCTACTGCTGACGATACAGGCATCACCGATAAACGATTTCCTGGTCTTACCAAAAGTAGCTCATCAGAGGTAAATTTTTCTTTGAGTGTTGATAGTGAAATGGGGTTAGAGAAAGTCTCGACAAATTTCACTCCTACTGTTTGCCACCGGGGAGATTCAAGAGTTGATTTAGGGTCATAATATTTACTAGTTGGCTCAAACTGTGTTGGGTCAGCAATACCTATTTTAACTACACGCATTAACCCCACGATACCAGGAGGATTAGTATTAGAATGATAAAAAAAAGCTAAGTCTCCCAACTGCATTTGGCGCAAAAAATTGCGAGCTTGATAATTGCGTACACCGTCCCAAATAGTCTCATGCTGTTGTTGCAAATCAGCAATACTATAAACTTCTGGTTCTGATTTCATGAGCCAATAATTTACTGAATCCATATTTTTGCGGTGATTTGTCTAAAATCGGAAAACATGAGCTATTTGGGAAAGTGCAGTGTTAAGAAAGCAATGCCTAATTATATATTGAAGTCGCGCAAAGCCAGACGAATTTGTTCCATACGTCTGCGATTAACTCCCAGATCCGAATCTCCCACGCGAGATGCTGAACGTATATGAATTACTGACTCATCGGCAGGTAAATAAAATTCTACATCATCCACAAACTTGAAAATACGGCTTTTAGAAAGAGCATGAATGTAATTATCTGTCTGTTCTATAACTTCTGTGCGGGGAACGACAGTTAGAACTTTTAGTAAGATTTCTCTAGCTGTATCATGGTCTAGATGATAGGGAATTGGTTCAATGGTGTGTTTAGCATCAGCATTTTGGCTGACAACACAGTTCGGGGAAGTTGGACAAGAAGCAAGATGTCCTGACTCAATTCCTAAACCAGCAGCCCAACTAACCGCAGGAAGCATGAACATATTTAGGGTTAAGAAGATTGCAAAAATCACACCCTGTAATTTATGTGAAAACATAGTTTTTTTGATCGCTACAATTACAATATTAAGTTTATTACCACTATTTAGCCCCAATAACCAACCAAAAGTTTCCACATAATTTGAAGTTTCAACACTGTTTGATAATAGCCATTTGGTGATTTGCCGTGAATGGGGATCATTACTAGCAAGACAAAAACACCTACCAACATATCCACGATTAGTTATAGGATGGTAAGAGATGGGGATCGCTATTGTCTATCCGGTTTTGTGGCTGAAGCCGGTTAAAAAATATTCGCCAAATCCAACCCATCTCAGTACAACAACATCTACACTCTTGTCAAGACTAGACATGGGGGGTCTAACCCCTGGTATCTTAGTTATACAGGAATAAAAGTTAGATGATTACGGAGGTGCATCACTATGCTTAAGCGTAGCATCAATAAACAATTCAACTATTACCCTCTAATTGCGTCATTCATTCTAGGAGTTGTAGGAGGATATTCAAGCATTGTCAGCATTAGCCATCATCAGGAAAATCAGACTCATAAGAGATTGGCTTATTTACCAACTGTGGCTAAAACAAATAAAGCTACCAAAACAATAGATGCAACAAAAGCCTACAATTTAGTCTGGAATCTCCCACAAGTGCAGCGCAAAGCACGAGAAATTGAAAACCTTTCTAAAGGGAGCATCCGTGTTGCAGCGGTTGTTGATAGTTCTCCTACTGTCAATGCGTCTTTCTATGTAGTTAGAGTGTTTGAGAATCACCCAAATAAAATTACTCATCCAGTTTATTGGTTTCGTGTATCCAGTTCTAGCGGTGTCATTGAGCCTTTAGATTTAGTGGAGAACGAATACATAGCTCTGGAAAAATGGAACGCTGATGGACGCTAAATGTGATCAGGTTGTAGTAGATTAAATTACTACTACCAATCATTTTCTTTTTTAAATTTCAACTCCTTGCATTTGGTTTTTTTTGATAAGAAACTTTTTTAAGTACAAACAATGTCTGAACAAAAGCCTATAAGTCCTTGGAATTATAAACCTTGGTGGTGTCAGCCTTGGTCAATAGTTCTCACAGGTGTAACATTGATTAGCGGTAGCTGGTTAATATTTAAAATTATCTGGCTAACAATTCTTGTTGCTATTCCTTTATTAATTTGGATGGGTTTCTTTTTGTTAATCTGGCCAAAACTGATGATTAGCAGTGGTGTTTTGGAAGATAAAAATTAGGTAATGAGCAATTAATTACTCATTACCCATTACGAATTACGAATTACGAATTACGAATTACGAATTACGAATTACGAATTACGAATTACGAATTACGAATTACGAATTACGAATTACGAATTACGAATTACGAATTACGAATTACGAATTACGAATTACGAATTACGAATTACGAATTACGAATTACGAATTACGAATTACGAATTACGAATTACGAATTACGAATTACGAATTACGAATTACGAATTACGAATTACGAATTACGAATTACGAATTACGAATTACGAATTACGAATTACGAATTACGAATTACGAATTACGAATTACGAATTACGAATTACGAATTACGAATTACGAATTACGAATTACGAATTACGAATTACGAATTACGAATTACGAATTACGAATTACGAATTACGAATTACGAATTACGAATTAATTTACAACTTGGCTACCATGACTACGAGGATCATCTTGACTACCATCAGCTGATACTGGGGCTGAGAATTTGGAAACCTGGCCGCTAACTTGGGCATAGGGAAGGGCAGAACCCGCTACTAAGGCTTCTAAATTGCTGGACATGACGGAACGGGGTATATCGCCAATTGTTTCAGCTATAGCTTCTCCTTGCTGGCCCAAAAACACAAAATGGGGAATGCCATCTACCCGATATTTGAGCATTTCTGGCAACCATTTGGTATTATCTACATTCAGCATGACAAAATTCAGCTTGTCAGCATATTGCTGTTGGAGTTGAGCCATATCTGGAGCCATTTTTTGGCAGACAGTACACCAATCAGCATAAAATTCTACTAGACTGGGTTTATTATTGCTAACTGCGACCTCTAAGGGTGTGGATGCTTGATCTAATTGGGTGAGAGAAACGGAATTTGTCTGGGTTCGCAGTCCTAAAAATAGCGCTGCACTCAGTGCGATCGCTACAATGACTATAATGAAGTTTTTCAAGCGCCCAGCAACAGTAGATTCTGGCTTTACAGGTGTATCTGTACTCATAGGAAATTTATTAAAACTTATTAAACAATATAATTATCTTAGTAGAATTAACAGGAAAATGAAATGAAAAAACGTGTCACTCTTACCTTTCCTAAACGTGCCATTCAAATGCCTGTCACCTATCGACTAGCAAAAGATTTTAACGTTGCTGCTAATATTATCCGCGCTCAAGTTGCTCCTAATCAAATTGGTAAACTGGTAGTAGAACTATTGGGGGATATCGATCAGTTAGATGCAGCGATTGAGTGGATGCGATCGCAACATATTAGTGTTTCCCATAATTTAGGTGAAATTGTGATTGATGAAGATGTATGTGTAGACTGTGGTTTGTGTACTGGGGTTTGTCCAACTGAAGCTTTATCCCTCAACCCAGAGACTTATAAACTCACCTTCACGCGATCGCGTTGCATTGTCTGCGAACAGTGTATTCCCACTTGCCCGGTACAAGCTATCTCTACTAATCTTTAAAACTGCTCAAATCTCCTAATTTAATTTGATAGTTATGAGATGAACATCTCCTCAGATTACCTTATCTCAATACACAATCAATAATTAGTAATTAATGCACATTAATCTTTAAATTTCAAGTATCTATAAATATAGAATATTAATTTTATCAAGTATCAAATATTGTTAAAAAACTCTATAAAAGGATAGATATTAATTTTTCACTAGTGCTATCATGCAAAAACCTGTTAGAAAGTTAATTGTAATTAATTATGAATCCAGACACCACAACAACAATCAAAACTCTAGGAGATTTTGCGTACCAAGCAATTGACAAACACTTTAAAAAAACCGTAAAGTGGGAAAAATCAGTCAAGAAAGATGAAGATCCAGAAGCACTACACCAAATGCGTGTAGGAATGCGTCGTCTACGCACAGCCGTTAGTCGGTTCGGGCTATCTTTAAATTTACCTAAGTCAGTCAGCGACAAAAATATTGGTAAAATTGCCCGGATTCTGGGAAAGCTCCGAGATTTAGACGTGCTAAAAGAGATACTGGAAAACAATTACAAACCACATTTGCTTCCTAAAGAACAAGAATCTCTAAAAATAGCTTTTTCTACTTTAGATAAACAGCGAGAAATTGAAGTTTCTCATGTTCATAAAATCTTCAAAGATGAACTTTACAAAGATTTCAAAAAAGACTTACAGGACTGGTTAGAAAAACCTAGTTATCAACCATTAGCATCTTTGCCAATTCAGCAAGTGTTACCAGATTTATTATTACCTGAAGTGAGTGGATTTTTCTTACATCCAGGGTGGCTGATTGGGACTGAAGTTGCAGACTCAGAAATTGTAGTTCAAACTAACTGGACACCGGAACAACTAGAACAACATCTGAAAACTGAAGGTAAAACTCTGCATAGTTTGCGAAAACAAGCCAAACGTATTCGCTACCAAATGGAGTTATTTACTGATTTATATGGTGAATCTTTCACAGCCAAGATTACAGATGTAAAACATATCCAAGAAAGTTTGGGTATGATGCAAGATAGCGTGGTTTTAAATGAGTGGCTGGCGGATATTTTCAAATCAGAACTCAACAGTCAACTACGGGGTTTAACCACATTATTAGCAGCAAATCGTTACCAATTGTGGCAGCAATGGCAACCACTACAAGAGCAATATCTGAAAGCTGAAACTAGCAATAACTTTCATCTAACAATTTTGCAACCTTTGTAATTCAAATGTAATTCAAAGATTTAGCATTGCTATAAACTTGACTAAGGAATAGATACGCTAATTGGAGCATCAAGAGACAACACAAAAACACTGCTCTGGGCAATTTGAACAATGCGGGTATTTTCAGCAGAACGTAAGCCGGAAACCAATCCTACAGCGCTTCCTAACATTGCCCCCCGGTCAAATTGCTCAGGATCACCTTGGCTTAAAAAGCCTAAAGTACTACCACCAATTCTTCCCCAAATAGAACCATTTTCCACAGCTTTATCATTAGCTCGCTTATGGGTAATAGTAGTACCAGGAATTATTTGACTAGATGCTTTAATGGCAACAATGCGTCCATTAATAACCAAAGATTGAGCCACAATTTTAGCACCTCCCTCAGCAGGTTTAAGAACAATACTAACAGGTGTATTTTCTGGTGCAATCATATTACCTTGACTATCTTTAATTGCACTAGATAAAGGAACTGTGAGTGGATAATCCTTTTTTTGTCCTACATCTACAGTGACAGGAGCAGGAAAAGAGACAATAATTGCTGTATCCTGGGGAATGGTAATCTCTTGACTGACTACTGGAGGTTGGGAAGGAATTGGTTGAGCATTAGCTGGAACTGTGAGAGAAGTCAACAGAGATAAAGAACAAGCAAGACTCAAAAGCATTTGTGTTTTCATAACCGTTTTCCTTTGGTGTGAGTGTCTTTGAGGTTTTCACCCTTCACTCAATCAATAGGTTTGGGGTTATGAGTTTATGCAATCAAGTGATAAAAAATCAGAAAAGATGATTGTCGGCGCTGAAATATTCTGAACACCGTACCTGTTTGTATAGATTAACGATTATGTAACAACCAATTCCAACCAGAACCTTCACGAATTAACCAGTCGTCGTTAAAATCAGAGGGATTTAAAAAATCTGTGGTTTCTGGGGTAATTATTCTCACACCTCGACAATTTCCTTCTATTTCTATGGTGACAGTATTAGGATTCGGTAGCAGTAGACTATCTCTAATCATGCGTCTTCGTCGGTCTATTTCCTGTCGCTGAGTAGGTATACAACGTACTCGCACTGATGAATTTTGATCGGGATTATCTAGTAAATAGGGGAGAATTTGCGAATCACGAATGTGCCGAGAAGGAGTTTGAGCATGAACAACAGATGTGATAGATAAAAATAAGATTGTACTGAGGGTAATAGTTATCCCCCGATTTGAGCTTTTCATTGTGAATTTCTCCTCAAACTAAAATAAGGTGATAGGAGAAAAGTTTTCCCAATCACCCAACACCAATTACTAATTATCAATTACCTTATTTATCCTCTAGCAGTTGATTTACTTGCTGTCCCCGACGACCAGATTTGATTTCATAACGACGGGTGAGGTTGTCTTCAAAGTTCATATCTCTAGCAGCGGCAGAGTTAACAAAAGCATCACAATTCTTGCCTTGAGCTACTGTTGAGGAACTGCTGCTATTTTCTTCTGTGCGGTTGTTGCGTTGGTCGCGGGAGTCACTCTTATTTGTGCTACCTTGACTAGAACCACTACCGCTAACACCAATACCTAAGAAACTGACACCACCACCACCGCCATTATTATGGCTACCA
>NZ_LZQD01000003.1:38259-191026 GCF_001858025.1 Trichormus sp. NMC-1
CCACCGCCATTATTATGGCTACCAGCAGAACTGGAACGAGTGCTGGTAGAGGTGGCTAGGGCCAGTTTACTGGAACTGTTGCGAGTATTGTTACCCAAGCCCACATCACTACATAGGGCGCGGGGGTCTTTGGCGAGGGTTTTGGGATCTACCCAAGATTGATGATCTCCTAATCCTTGAACTTCACTAGTACCAATTGGGTTGCTAGGAGTGGAGGTGCTGGGAGTTCCATTTCCTATGGATGTTCCGGGGGTGATAGTTGCGGGAGCAAAAACACCAGCAGGCTTGATTTCAAAGGGGCCGGCGAAAGCGGGTAATGTAGTGGTTAGTAGTGCGGTAGCTGTTAACAAAGAGCCAGTGAAGTGACGGAATTTCATAGTCATACTCCTAAGAAGTCGTTTTTTTGCTGGGGTTTTATCCCCTTCACTGACTTATAGGTTGACCTTTTTCAGTTTATGCACTCTGTTTTCAGAATTTTAGCTGGGTGATGGGGAAAAGAATTGGTAAGAGTTCTTTCCCAGTCCCCAGTTCCCAGCAGTTCCTCAATCTAACCTATTAATTTCTGCCAAGTCATTACTCCGACAATGCCATCAGCAGTTAAACCATTTTGCTGTTGAAATTTCTTAATTGCCCCTTGTGTCTGTGGGCCGTAGATACCATCAGATACAGCACCAACACGATATTGCAAGTATCTAACAATCGCTCCGGTAGCTTTGGTTCCGGCGACGACTCGTTTAGATAATATTTCATTTATGGCATCCCATGTGGTCTTGCTTGCCATTCCTGTTGCTAAAACTCCCACAACTCTTTGGAATTTTTCCGTAGCCGAAGATGTAGCTGGTCCCATGCTATTATCTTCTACGAGAGGCTTATTATTTCTATCAGTAATTTTCAGGCGGTTTAAAGTCTGTTGTAGTCTGAGAATGCTTCTATCTTTGTTCTCTTCTTCACCTGTAATAGTATTGACAGGAGCATTAGGAACAGGATTTGCAGGTACGTTAGGAGGAGGATTTATAGGCTTAGGACTTACAGGAGTTGTTGCTACTTTACCTGTTAAGCCAGCAACTATAGCATTAGCCATTGCTTCACCATCATATAGTTGCATATCTTTGGCGGAATCAATGAAGCAACATTCTACAAGAATTCCCGGCATATTTGTTCTTCTGAGAACATATAAGTGAGAACCATTTTTAACACCGCGATTAAAAAATCCTAACTTGATGATTTCGTTTAATACTGGTTGGGCAATTTTTCTGCCAGCATCACTCATAGCAAATATTTCTGCCCCATTAGCTTTGCCATTGAAAGCATTAAAATGAATAGATACAAATACATCTACTCTGTTACTATTGGCGATATTACAGCGACTACCTAAAGATTGACTTACTGTCCGAGCGCTATTTGGTTTACAGGGAATAACTGTATGTCCTAGACTTTTTAATTTATCTATAACCTTATTGCCCACCTCCGTTGTTAATCTATCTTCGGATTTAATACCATTTGCGCCGGTATCGGGAGGGCAGTTATGACCAATATCAATGCCGAATTTCATTTGTATCTCCTTAATTGACTTTCCCAGTATTCCAGTAGTCTGCTACTTGTTAATTTAGTTCCAAAAAGCATAGACATTATTTTAATCTCTAGGTAGAGATTCCCCCATTAATCCCCAACAATGTTTAAGATCAAGGTAAAGAAATATTTCGTAGCAAAAGCGCATGAAACGCATTGTCTTGATTGCTGGGTTTGAATCGTTTAACGCGGATTTGTACCGGAAAGCGGCTTTTGTGGCTAATTCTCGGTGTCCAGAGTTGGATATTCGAGTTTTTAGCGATCGCAATATTACCACTAATCGCACGGAAGTAGAAGCAGCACTCAAAGACGCAGACGTTTTCTTTGGCAGTTTACTCTTCGATTATGACCAAGTTGTGTGGTTGCGGGAGCGTGTCGCTAACATCCCCATTCGTCTCATTTTCGAGTCAGCACTGGAATTGATGAGTTTAACCAAAATCGGTGCATTTTCCATTGGTGACAAACCCAAAGGAATGCCCAAACCCGTTAAATTCATCCTTGACAAATTCAGCAACGGTAAAGAAGAAGACAAACTCGCCGGTTATATCAGTTTCTTAAAAATCGGACCCAAGTTATTAAAATTCGTGCCAGTGCAGAAAGTCCAAGACTTACGCAACTGGTTAATTATCTATGGTTACTGGAACGCCGGCGGTTCAGAAAACGTCGCTTCCTTATTTTGGACAATTGCGGAAAAATACTTAGATTTGAAAGTCGGCGATATACCGCCACCCATCGAAACCCCCAACATGGGATTATTACATCCCGACTATCAAGGGTTTTTTACATCACCCAAAGTATACTTAGAATGGTATGAAAAAAGGGAACAGGGAACAGGGAACAGGGAACAGGGAAGAGAAAATTCACCAGTTGTGGGAATTCTTCTTTACAGAAAGCACGTCATCACCAAATTGCCCTATATTCCCCAACTGATTCGCTATTTTGAAAAAGCCGGTTTAGTTCCCTTACCCATCTTTATCAACGGTGTAGAAGGACACGTAGCCGTCCGTGATTGGATGACAAGCGACTACGAAAGCCAACAACGTCAAATAGGTAACATTGAAACTCCTTCACTTTCATCAGAAGCAGTGAAAGTAGATGCTGTAGTTTCTACTATCGGTTTTCCCCTTGTTGGTGGCCCCGCTGGTTCAATGGAAGCAGGAAGACAAATAGAAGTTGCTAAACGCATTCTCACCGCTAAAAATGTTCCTTATATCGTCGCTGCACCTTTATTAATTCAAGATATTTATTCTTGGACAAGGCAAGGTATCGGCGGTTTACAAAGTGTTGTATTGTATTCTTTACCAGAATTAGATGGGGCAATTGATACAATTCCCCTGGGTGGTTTAGTAGGTGAACAAATTTATTTAGTTCCTGAACGATTACAGCGATTAACTAATAGAGTTAAAAGTTGGGTTTCCCTCCGCCAAAAACCTATTTCTGAACGGAAAATTGCCCTGATTTTATATGGGTTTCCCCCTGGCTATGGTGCGGTAGGAACTGCTGCTTTATTAAACGTTCCTCGCAGTTTAATTAAATTACTAAATGCCCTGAAAGAACAAGGTTATACAGTTGGTGAAATTCCCGAAGATGGGGAAGAATTAATTCGCCAAATTAAAGAAGCAGATGAAGTTAATCCCCTCAATGTAGAGACGTTCCATGGAACGTCTCTACTACAAAATAAAAACACTGTCAATGCTAGAACATTAGAAAAATGGTTAGGTTATCTTTTTACATCTCGCATTGAAAAACAATGGAAATATCTCACTGGTAGCGGCATTAAAACCTATGGTGATGAGTTTAATATTGGTGGTGTGCAATTAGGAAATGTCTGGATAGGTGTCCAGCCACCCTTGGGAATTCAAGGCGATCCGATGCGGTTAATGTTTGAAAGAGATTTAACCCCACATCCCCAATATGCAGCTTATTATAAATGGTTACAAAATGATTTTCAAGCTGATGCGATCGTTCATTTTGGAATGCACGGAACTGTGGAATGGTTGCCAGGTTCACCATTAGGAAATACAGGTTATTCTTGGTCTGATATTCTGTTAGGAAATCTGCCCAATCTCTACATTTATGCCGCAAATAATCCTTCAGAATCAATTTTAGCCAAACGTCGCGGTTATGGGGTGTTAATTTCTCATAATGTTCCTCCTTATGGACGCGCTGGTTTATATAAGGAGTTGGTAAATTTACGAGATTTGATTGCAGAATATCGAGAAGATCCAGAAAAGAATTATCTGTTAAAGGAAGGGATTTGTAAGAAGATTGTTGATACTGGTTTGGAGGTGGATTGTCCTTTTGATGATGCGAAACGGTTGGGTATTCCGTTTACACCGGAAAATGTGAGGATGTTTAGTGGTCATGCTTTTGATCATTATTTGGTGAAGTTGTATGAGTATTTGCAAGTTCTCGAAAATCGTCTTTTTTCTTCTGGGTTACATACTTTGGGGGAAGCACCGAATCAGGAGGAGTTAACTGGTTATTTGGATGCTTATTTTGGAGAAGAGAACGAACCACAAAGAAGCGTTCACGAAGTGTCTCGAAGAGAAGAACACGAAGGAAGAAAAGAAGAAGAAAGAAAGGAAATTACAAGATTATTAAATCAATCTACTGATGAGTTAACCAATCTTTTAAGGGGTTTAAATGGTGAATTTATTCCTCCTGCACCTGGTGGGGATTTGTTAAGGGATGGTGCTGGGGTGTTGCCTACGGGTAGGAATATTCATGCTTTAGATCCTTATCGTATGCCTTCTCCTGCTGCTTTTGAACGGGGTAAGGAAATTGCTAAGAAAATTATTTCTCAAGCGTTAGATGAAAATAAGAAGTATCCGGAAACTGTGGCGGTTTTGTTATGGGGTTTGGATGCTATTAAAACTAAGGGTGAATCGTTGGGGATTCTCTTAGAATTGGTGGGTGCTGAACCTGTGAAGGAGGGAACTGGAAGAATTGTTAGATATGATTTAAAACCTCTAGATCAAGTTGGACATCCACGCATTGATGTGTTAGCAAATCTATCGGGTATTTTCCGAGATAGTTTTGTGAATATCATTGAATTATTAGATGATTTATTTCAACGGGCTGCGGAAGTTGATGAACCGGAGGAAATGAATTTTATTAGAAAGCACGCTTTGATTTTAAAAGCCCAAGGTGTGGAAAATTCTTCCGCAAGATTGTTTTCTAATCCTTCTGGTGATTTTGGTTCTTTGGTTAATGATAGGGTTGTTGATGGTAATTGGGAATCTGGGGAAGAGTTGGGGAATACTTGGGAAAGTCGCAATGTCTTTAGTTATGGTAGAAATGATAAGGGACAAGCTAGGCCGGAAGTATTGCAGACTTTATTAAAAACTAGCGATCGCATTGTTCAAGAAATAGATTCGGTAGAATATGGTTTAACTGATATTCAGGAATATTATGCAAATACTGGCGGTTTGAAAAAAGCCGCAGAAAAGCAAAGCGGTAAAAAGGTGACAGCGAGTTTTGTGGAGAGTTTTTCAAAAGATACTACACCCCGCAATTTAGATGATTTATTGCGAATGGAATACAGAACCAAGTTGTTAAATCCTAAATGGGCTGACGCAATGGCTAATCAAGGTTCTGGTGGTGCTTTTGAAATTTCCCAACGCATGACGGCGTTAATAGGTTGGGGTGGTACTGCTGATTTTCAAGATGATTGGGTTTATGATCAAGCCGCAGAAACTTATGCTTTAGATCCAGAAATGGCGGAAAAATTACGCAAAGCCAATCCTGAAGCTTTTAGAAATATTGTGGGGAGAATGTTAGAAGCATCGGGACGCGGTTTATGGCAAGCTGATGGTGATAAGTTAGATAAATTGCGTCAGTTGTATGAATTAAGTGATGAAGAATTGGAAGGAGTGACAGTTTAAATAATTCAAAATTAAAAAATGTAGGTTGGGTTAAGCAACGCGCAACCCAACACATTTACAGTACAATTTAATTAACAAAGGTAGGTAAATTATGTTTCAAGCCTTACCAAAACTAATAACTTTTGCCGAATTTATAGAATGGCTACCTGATAAGGGATGCTATGAATTACATGATGGGGTAATTGTTGAAATGAATCCACCTGTAGGTTTTCATGAAGATATCATTTGTTTTTTAGCTGAAAAAATTACGGCTGAGTATTTACGCTTAAATTTACCCTATGGAATACCAAGGACAACTTTTGTTAAACCCCCAGGAAGCGAATCAAGCTATTTACCAGATGTGTTAGTCATCAATAGAAATATTTTAGCAACTGACCCAAACTGGAGAAAGTCAGCCGTAATTTATGAACCAGACGCTATTCCTTTAATTATCGAAGTTGTGAGTACAAATTGGCAAGATGATTATTATAAAAAGCTGGGAGATTATGAAAAATTAGGTATTTCTGAATACTGGATTGTAGATTATCTAGGATTAGGAAGTGGCAGGTTTATTGGTAATCCTAAACAACCTACTATTTCTGTTCACAATCTCATAGATGGAGAATATCAAGTTACTCAGTTTAGAGGTAGTGATTTGATAGTATCAACAGCTTTTGCAAAATTGAATTTGACGGCTGAACAGATTTTTAAAGCAGGTAGTATTTGATTAATTAGTAGGCTGGGTGACGCTGTTGCTAACCCACTTTTAACTACTTATTTTTTAAACTCTCAATATCAGAATGTTCTTCAAGATATTCAAGTAAATTGAGAAAATCAGCTTTGCGTTAGGCAAAGCCGTAACGCACCCTACAAATACTTAGATTTTTTCAAAATTTAAATACTATTTTTATATCTATATACGTAAATCGTGAGGTTATCCAATTCCTTAAGTATACCTTAACCCAAAAAGACGAGCGTATAACTTAAATCTTCGCTAAACTAAATTTACCTATTTTCATAATCATAGAGTTTCATCAATCATCATCTATGTCTTCAGTCAATACACCCCCTAAACCTAGACAAAATTCTGCATTTAAGCACCTAATGTCTATCCATTGGTGGATGTCAATTGGTTATTTAATAATATTTATCACTGGAACATTTATGTCCAGATTGCCAAGAGAGGTTTTTATTCGTCCCTCTCTTTATGATTTTCATAAATCAATGGCTATTTTAGTAATGGCTGTACTCACTTGGCGGATTTTAGTATTGTTGCGTGTTTGGTGGCGCAAATATACAAAAAAATTTCCTAAATTTACACCAGAATGGTTTCAAACTGTTGCCCTACATACCAGTTTATATATCTTTATGTGGGCTGTTCCTATCGCTGGTTTCTTACTTTCTAACTCTTTTAAAAGTAATAATGTCAAATTTTTTGGCATTCTTTTACCTGATATCTTCCCGAAAAATTCAGCAATGGTAGAAATCGGTAGAAGTCTGCATTTCTGGTTAGCCTACACATTTTTGGCTTTTATTATTCTGCACACAATTCAACAAAGAAAAGTAGTGCGATCGCTATGGCGCAAATTTGCAAAGCTTATCAATTTTCAAAACAGTTTATCACGTGATTAAAGGAGAAGAAAATCAACATTTATAAATGTAAGTATTAGGAATTCAGGATATCCTGAATTCTGACTCCTGACTCCTGACTCCTGACAATTTATTGTTGATGATTATTTGTGTTATTCTCAGTTTCCACTAACCGGGACATAAACACATCTGGTTTTCTACTCATCACAGATATAACTTTATCAATAGCAACTACTTCACTGATTTTGACAACTCTTTCCCACAAAGTATCTTCTTCTGTTTCTTTGTTGTGAGTTCTGTGTTTAAACCACAACAATTCATCGGAAACCCCGATAATTGCTCCGAAATACCATTTATCTCTGATTAATAACCATATTTCTTGATCTACGTAGGTTTGTAGAATAGATTTCATAATAGCTTAGATAATGAGAAGTTATTGCGCTACATAGTATGCTGATACTAAAGAATAATACAATTGTAAATATACTGAATATTAGAATTTGAGTTTATGTTTTACATATAGCCGTGGACAGGGTAGTTAGGACATCAATTGATAATATGGTAATTGGGAATCTGGGGAAGAGTTGGGGAATACTTGGGAAAGTCGCAATGTCTTTAGTTATGGTAGAAATGATAAGGGACAAGCTAGGCCGGAAGTATTGCAGACTTTATTAAAAACTAGCGATCGCATTGTTCAAGAAATAGATTCGGTAGAATATGGTTTAACTGATATTCAGGAATATTATGCAAATACTGGCGGTTTGAAAAAAGCCGCAGAAAAGCAAAGCGGTAAAAAGGTGACAGCGAGTTTTGTGGAGAGTTTTTCAAAAGATACTACACCCCGCAATTTAGATGATTTATTGCGAATGGAATACAGAACCAAGTTGTTAAATCCTAAATGGGCTGACGCAATGGCTAATCAAGGTTCTGGTGGTGCTTTTGAAATTTCCCAACGCATGACGGCGTTAATAGGTTGGGGTGGTACTGCTGATTTTCAAGATGATTGGGTTTATGATCAAGCCGCAGAAACTTATGCTTTAGATCCAGAAATGGCGGAAACTCAATAAGAAAACAAAAATTCCGTATAAACTTTAGCATTTCTGAACTAAGTACTAATTTTAGCCACTTGGGCAACAGCCGCTGCTAAAGCATCTGGTTCTACTGGTTTGGATATGTGCATTTGAAAACCTGCGGCCATTGCCTGTTGTTGGTCAAATTCTCCCGCAAATGCTGTCAGCGCGATTCCTGGAATTTGTCTACCTATATTTGACGACCAAGCCCTAATTGTTCTTACCAATTCATAGCCATCCATTTTTGGCATTCCAATATCACTAACTAACACATCTGCTTGAGACTGTATAAAAACTTCCAGTGCTTCAAATCCTGATGCAACTGTGGTAACTTCAGCCCCATACAGTTTCAACACAAAAGTAATAAAATCCCGTGAATCAGCATCATCATCCACAACTAAAATTTTAATCCCACTTAAATTACAAGATACATCTTGTGGCTTTTTCTCTGTTAGCATCTCTGGACTAGAAGATATTAATGGAATTCTGACAATAAAAGTTGCTCCCTGTCCTTCACCTGAACTATCAGCCTCTATAGTTCCACCATGTAACTCTACTAACTGCCGGACAATTGCGAGTCCCAACCCTAGTCCACCAAATTTTCTGGTGATTGAACTATCTTCTTGACGGAAATGATCAAAAATATGTGGTAGAAAGTCTGGGTTAATACCTTTGCCTATATCATTGACTGTGATTTGAGCCATTGAACCAACTTGCTGTAACCAGACTTCAACTCGCCCGCCTTGGGGTGTGAACTTAACAGCATTAGAAAGGAGATTCCAGACAATTTGTTGCAAACGTGCCGAATCACCTGCTACTTGCCCTATATTCGCTTCTAGGTGGGTTTGAATCGCAATTTCTTTAGAAGAAGCCGCTAAACTCACTGTATCTAATGCAGCGGAAATTACAGTTGCCAGATTAACTGTAGAAATATTCAGAGTAAGTTTACCTCGGAGAATACGGGACACATCCAGCAAATCTTCAATCAGGTCAACTTGTAATTTGGCATTACGCTCAATACTGTTCAAGGCTTCATCAGTCTTAGCTTTGTCAAGTTTGCCAGTTTTCAACAGCCTAGACCAACCCAAGATCGGATTGAGTGGGGTACGCAGTTCGTGGGAGAGGACTGCCAGAAATTCATCTTTAATCAGATTTGCTTTTTCAGCTGCTTCACAAGCTGCTTGCTGTTGTTGTAGGGCATTTCGCAAAGCTTCCTCTGCCCGCTTTTGGTCGTCAATATCTGTACAGGAGCCAAACCACTTCATAATCTGTCCCTTGTCATTACGTAGAGGAAAGGCTCGTCCTAGATGCCAGCGATATTGCCCATCACTAGCACGACGAAAGCGGTACTCAATTTGATAAATTTTTCCTGTGCGAATAGACTCACACCAAAGATCCATACACATTTGGAAATCATCAGGGTGCAGTACCTGTTCCCAGCCCCAACCTTGAGTTTGTTCCAAAGTCATGCCTGTGTAATCGAACCAACGCTGGTTATAGTATTCTAACCAACCATCAGGTCTAGCAGCCCAGAATATCTGCGGCATGGTATCTGCCAAAGTGCGGAAATTTAACTCGCTTTCTTGTAAAGCTTCCCTGGCTTGGATATGGTCTGTAATGTCAGTGTTAGTACCGTACCATTTCACAATTTGTCCCTGTTGATCTCGCAAAGGTCGTGCTTGTCCCAAAATCCACCGATACTCCCCACTTGCAGAGAGCATTCGAGTCTCTACTTCATATTCGCTGCCATTCTGCACTGCTTGAGTCCAAACTTCTTGTACTTTTGGTAAGTCTTCTGGGTGAATAATTTGCTCCCAACTCTCACTTTTAAGTTGTTCCACCGTTTTGCCTGTGAAATCGCACCACCGCTCATTATAATAATCAACCTCACCATTAGGCTCTGCTGTCCATACCTGTTGGGGAATAGTTTCTGTCATCAACCGCAATTGATCTTCACTTTGTTGCAATGCCTGTTGCGATCGCTCACGCTCAATGGCTACACCCGCTAAGTGAGATGCTCTCTCAATCAGTTGCTGTTCTGATTCTTCAGGAGAGCGAACTGTGGGATAATACAGCGCAAAGGTTCCCAATACCTCGCCTTGACTGTCGAAAATGGGCGTAGACCAACAAGCTTTCAGGTGATTATCTAGTGCCAAATCGCGGTATTTTTCCCATTTTATATCGTTGGCAATGTCTGAGACAATTACTGTTTTTTTGGTATATGCAGATGTGCCACAACTGCCTACATCACTACCTATGGCAACACCATCTATTATGGCAAGAGTATATTTTTCAGGTAAGCTAGAAGTTACGGCAGGATACAACTTTTTTCCCGAATCATCTAATAGCATAATCGAACAAAAAACTTCAGCTAACAGCATCTCTATGGATTGAGTTAAGGTTGTTAAAACCTCGGCAAGAGAAGTACCAGTAGCAATTAGTTCCAAAATATAATTTTGCATCGATAAGAAGGCTTTGCTGCGGTTTTCAGATATAGTTTCTGCAACTTGCTGCTCTAGCTTTTGCTTATCAATTTGATTTTGATTAGCGGTTGTTAATAGTTTTTTATTGCTTGTAATATAAACATCACGCTTAGATTGCTGGAGTTTAATTTCTGTAATATCAGTAAATGTAGTAACAACTGCGTAGGGAGTAGTTTTATTAGCTTGAAATAAAGGTTGGCAATTGAGCAATAACCAAACTAGCTCACCAGTTGGCTGATAAATTCCCATGACAATGTTTTTGCATGGTTTACCTGTTTGTAAACTAACTTGATATGGATAAGTTTCGGCTGTAAAAATCGACCCATCTTCATAAACAGTTTGCCAAGGGGGTTTAAAGGGAGTCGTTCCCAGCATTTGCTCAGTTGTGTATCCAAGTATTCTCTCGGCAGAAGCATTACACGCCTGTATGGTGGTATCAGCAAGCTGGAAAATCATCCCCTCTTCAGTAGAATTAATTTCCTGTTCTTGTTGGGGTAATACGGATAATTCGGCAGCAATTTGCTCTGGGTAATTATTTTTTTTTGACATTTCGTAATTTTCCAGGTTTTAAATGTGTTTTTTCGCAAATATAATGATTTTTCTATAAATTACCCACTCTCAATCCTATTTAACCCAAGTTGCTAGTTATCAAACTACGTGATTTCACAATCTTTTTATCCAGGCAATAGAATTGCAACTTCCTTTTATATCACTATCATAGTTAATCGCAATTTATTTTTTATTTTGATTTTCAAATCTTTTTTGTCAAACTCAATGACAAGCAATTAAGCATTCCCACACTAACCATCAATAAACTGCTTTGCAAACTTTATTGCTGCTTCTGGCGTTGAAACTTTCCCCTCAGCTTGGGCTACAGCAATTTCACTCAATATTTTTCCCACAAGTGGTGAAGCTGGAACATTTAGTGCTATAATCACCTCTTTACCACTCACTAACGGTGAGGGGTGAGCTACCAAATCATCAGGGTTCAGGTAACGGTTGATTAAGGGTGCATAGACCCATAGCGGATTATCGCCAGACATCGCCTCTACTCGCATATCATCTGCTAATGCTAAGGTGGTTGTAGCAATAAATACAACTCCCGCGTCCTGAAATAAAAAATACTGTTCTCGTAGGGACAAATTAACTACTTTGAACTGTGGGAACAGTCTCAGGGCGATAATGACAGCGCGAATTTCTGCACGGCTATAGGTTAATTCCTGTAGTTCTATTTCTGCAAATTCTGGATTTTTGTGAACCAGACAAGCGAGTTTAGCAATACCTAACCAAGTAGTTTTGACGGTATCACGGACATAATTTTGCAATTCGTCCCCTAATTGTGGCCAGGTTTGAGAAATTAAAGTTGCGGCTTTGTCAACTGCGGCTAATTTAATTAAGCTTTCACGGGTAGTATTGGTAAAGAAAGTAGCTAATAAACCATCTTCCCACGCAGCGGTTAGCCAAGGTGTACCTTGAGAACTTCCTAACAGATAACCAATTTCCACTCTCACTCGTTCGGCGGCAACTTTACTAATATCTGCGGCTAAGGTACGAATAGTCGCTTGGGTAGCCTGTTCAATTGTAAAACCAAGTTGGGCGGCTTGACGATAAGCCCGCATTAACCGCAAAGGATCATCTTGCAAATTAGCCGGTGATATCATCCGTAAGATACCAGCTTCTATGTCTGCACAGCCTTGGAGAGGGTCAATAATTTCTTGAGTATGGGGATTATAAGCGATCGCATTAATTGTAAAATCCCTTCTATGCAAATCCGTGATTAAACTATCTCCTTCCTGTTGGGCAAAATCTGCCGTAGCATGGGGAAACACCACACGGGCAATTTTTCTTTCTGCGTCTAGTAAAACAAAACCAGCTTGATAATGATGAGCGATCGCACTCGCTACTTTTACAGCATTATCTGGGATAATAAAATCTAAATCTAAATATTCCCGATTTCTACCCAAAATCGCATCTCGTACCGCCCCACCAACCATGTAAGCTTCTTGTGGCAACCATTCCAGACTAAAAGGCCAATTTTCGGCAGCTAGACGAGAAATAACTGAGTTACTCATTGTCATAAAAATCAACCTACTAACTCATGCTGAATAGTTTGGCTTAAGCTACATTAACTATAAAGGTTTCTGGAGTTGGTTCTATTATGTGTATTTGCGTAAATTGCCACTATGTAGACCGTTGTGTAACCTACAACGCAGTAGAAGCACAGCACCAACAGCCTCATTTGACTGAAACCCCCGATTTTGACCCAAATGAACCGTCCATTAATGTCAATATTCGCACAAAAGACGAAATAATTGAAATGGAATGGGATGTGGTCGGTTGTCTCAGCTTTAAGAAAGAAATGGGTAAGTGGGCTAAATTACGTCCCGGTGAATTAGTCCCGACTTAAGTTTTAGATTTGAGTAGGGGCGTATTGCAATACGCCCTTGAATTTAGACTCTATACCTCATTTATCTGCAATCTGCTGTATTTTAAGTTTCTTTATATATTTTATGTATCTAAAACTGATACAATTATAAATTGTTAATTTCGCCAAAGTTAACTTTTTCATATTCTCAAAATCTATATTTACTTTGACAACTCAATTAGAACATCTCCCAACCACAAAATACGCTTTAGCACTGCACACCACTACACCAGAACTAGGTTTAGTAATTAGTAATTTTGCAGATGATACCCGCGCCCATGTTTGGAATTTAGGACGTGATTTATCAAGTTTAATCCATCAATATATAATTGATTTAATTGCACCCCAAAATTGGGTAGACTTAGCTTTTATTGCCGTTGCTAAAGGTCCCGGTGGTTTTACAGGCAGTCGGATTGGTGTAGTCACAGCCCGGACTTTAGGACAACAATTAGAAATTCCCGTATTTGCTATTTCCACTTTAGCCGCTTTTGCTTGGCAGGAAAACAGCAAAAACCCAAAACCACAACCAATTATTGCCGTAGAAATGCCAGCACAACGAGGGCAAGTGTTTGGTGCTATTTATCAAATAGCCGCTGATAATTCTGGCATCATCGTATTATTAACAGATACAGTATTTACACCAGAAACATGGCAGGAAACTTTAGCGAATTGGCATACAGAATATCAACTAATTAAAGCCACAACTGGATTAGCGGCAACTGTGACGAGTATTTTAGAATTAGCTTATTTAGATTGGCAACAAGGTAAACGTCCTGATTGGTCAGAGGCTTTACCATATTATGGACAGCATCCTGTAGATATTTGATCAACAAAAGTAAGCTACAATAAACAATAAAAACCATGACTTTTTCAAGAAATCGTCCATCTGAAAATTTTTACAAAAAACTATGACACAGGCAGAAATTGCAGCTACATTAATCGAGTTATTTGGTGCAGAAGTCTTGCAAACTATAGCACCTGGTTCTTGGCAAATTGAAACTTCTGCTTTTCGGTTATTGGCACTAGTTTCAGAAGATAATAGTTGGCTGCGGGTATTGTTGCCAATTATGCCTCTACAAGAAGCCGAACCATTTTTAACACAGTTCCTTGAAGCCAACTTTGATGATACTCAAGAAACACGCTACGCGGTTTATGATGGGGTAGTGTGGGGAGTATTTCAGCACAATAGCGGAACTTTAACTAGTGCAGACTTTGCTAGTGCGATCGCTCGACTTAAATCTTTATATGAAACTGGTCTCAATGATGTCTTCAATCAACTGATAGAAACTCGCATCCGGCAAATTGTTCAAGCTGCAAAACAACAAGGACAATCTCTACAAGCAACAATGCAAAATTTAGATCGTTTTTATGCAGAAGGATTATTAGGAGAAATAGACCAAAATGCAGCAGTAAGAGAACAAGTTTTAACCGCTTGGAGAAATCGGTTAGAAAAACTTTGGGATGAGCAATATTAGTTGGAGATATGTAAGAATTCAGGAGTCAGGAGTCAGGAGACGCTTCGCAGACCTTTGGTTCAGAATGCTTATGAAATGAAGAATACAGAGAAGTAAGATTTTATCAAAATCATCAAAGTTGACTAAAAAAGCCTTTATTCTCCTGAACCGCAGGTCTGCGTAGCGTATGCTGATTCTAGATGTAGAAATGCCCTATACAAACGGGATTGAACTTTGCCAAAGAGTACGCAGCAATTCCCAATGGAGTGAGTTACCCATCCTCTTTTTCACCGTCCATAACGACGCAGAAATGGTGAATCAGGTGTTTAGCGCGGGTGCTGATGACTTTGTGGAGATAATTAGGATTTTATTCCCAAATTACCAACTACCAATTATCATTTTAGCTGATAACGCTTGTCGTTTCTGGTTTTACTTCTGTTGGTTTGATACTGCCAGGAAAATGTATAATATGCACTGAACAAGGAGCATGGTGTAAAACATAATTACTCACGCTACCTAGTACTAGTTCCGTCAGTCCAGAACGACCCCGCCGCCCCATTATAATCAGGTCAGCATTCCACGCTGTAGCTAATTGACAAATCATGCGACCAGGATTGCCAGTATTTTGAGTAAATTCCGCATTTATTCCCGCAGTGTTTGCTTGGGCGCATAAAGACTGTAACATCTGCAAACTTTCATTTTTGAAGGTTTCCCAGTGTTGTTGATATAATTTAAAACTTTGCTCATTCCAGCCCGGATAATAGTCAATGTTGGGAGCTATCATCAAATCAGGGCTACCCTCTTCTTCTGGAGATAGGACGTGCAGTAGCATTAACTTAGCCGATGTTAGCTTTGCTAATGCTAAGGATTGCTCAAAAACAGACTGTCCCATTTCTGAGCGATCTAATGCAGCTATAATCTTGTTGAACATAGATGCCTCCATTACTGCTTACTTAATTTGTTTATAAGTCAAAAATTTGAGGAACTTGTGAGGATGGATTTTTCTCCTCAGTAGAAAGGTACAAATTCAAGATCACGATCTCATTTTAGGGAACACAAAAAAAATAAATTACCCAAAACCAAAACCAAAACAAAAATTGTAGGGTGCGTCAGCGCAGCGTAACCCACCATTATTGCTTCAGTTTATAGTGGGTTACGGCCTACTATCCTCACCCACCCTAAAAATTAGAGAATTTTTTATTTGGAAGTCCCTTAAGCTGGATATAAATGGATTATCGACATTATTTATAATATTTCTCAAAAGTAAGCGTATTAATCTATATCTTTAGCTTGATATATTTTTAGAAAAATTAACTTAAATTAATACTTAAGATATACTCTTAAACTTATTTAAGTTCTTACCAATTAATCATAATTTATTCTAAAATAAAACTTTGCCTTATATCCAACTTTTAAAAGTATTACATCAGGAAAGCATTTAAGATGAAGATTTTAATTGTGGAAGATGATGAGTTAAATGCCTATGCACTCACAGCAGTTCTCAATAACCAAAATTATGCCGTTGAACTGGCGACAGATGGTGATGCGGCTTGGGATTTAATTACAGCTTACGATTATGATTTAATTCTTTTAGATGTAATTCTGCCCAAGCTAGATGGTATTAGTCTGTGTCGGAAAATTAGGTCTAGTGGTCGGACAGTACCAATTTTATTATTAACCGGATGCGATCGCTCTCACGAAAAAGCCATCGGTTTAGATGCAGGTGCAGATGACTATGTAGTTAAACCTTTTGACCAAGAAGAATTAGTAGCACGTGTACGGGCATTATTACGCCGAGGGAGTATAACCTCACAGCCTGTACTAGAGTGGGGCAATTTAAGACTAGATCCTAGTAGCTGTGAAGTCACTTATAGCCAAAATTTACTTTCACTCACTCCTAAAGAATATGCCCTATTGGAATTATTTTTGCGAAATCATCGTCGGGTATTTAGCTGTGGCATGATTTTGGAGCATCTTTGGTCTTATGAAGACACACCAGGAGAAGAAGCCGTTCGCACCCATATCAAAGGACTGCGAATGAAGTTGAGAAGCGTAGGCGCTAATAGTGATTTAATAGAAACAGTATATGGAATCGGCTATCGCCTGAAAGCACTTGAACAAGAAAAGTTGCAAGAAACAGAAGAAGAAGATGCTGATTTGAAATCCCAGCGAACTTTGACAGCCATTGCAGATATTTGGCAGCGTTTTCGAGGACGAGTTGATCAACAAGTGAGCATCATAGAACAAGCTACACAGTCAGCTTTAAACCCAGAATTGCGTTCACAAGCTGCCCAAGAAGCACACACCTTAGCAGGTTCTTTAGGAACTTTCGGTTTACCCTTCGGTTCACAGTTAGCCAGAAAAATTGAGAAGTTACTCAAATCTAGTAAAAACTTAAATGTAACTGATACGACCAACCTACAAAATTTGGTTAAGCTACTGCGTCATGAAATCCAAACTAAAAATCAGCAAAACCTATCACCACCAGCAGCTAACAGCAATAAAAAGTCCTTAGTTGTGGCAGAAGAATTAGCCCCAGAAGCAGCTAAAGCCAATATCTTGGTTGTAGACGATGACCCGCAAATTTTAGCATTATTACAAACCTTACTTACTCCTTGGGGTCTGCGGGTGATTCCTCTGAGTGACCCCCGTCAGTGCTGGGAAACTCTAGAAACTGAAAAGCCAGATATGCTGATTCTAGATGTAGAAATGCCCTATACAAACGGGATTGAACTTTGCCAAAGAGTACGCAGCAATTCCCAATGGAGTGAGTTACCCATCCTCTTTTTCACCGTCCATAACGACGCAGAAATGGTGAATCAGGTGTTTAGCGCGGGTGCTGATGACTTTGTGAGCAAACCCATCATTGGACCAGAACTAGTAACTAGAATTCTCAACCGTTTAGAACGGGTAAAATTGCTGCGGCGCATGGCTCAAACTCACAGCACTGCACTACAGCAGAGTCAAGAAAATTACGAACAGTTAGTAGAACTTTGTCCAGAAGCAATTTTTATTGAAAGTGAAGATAATTTAGTCTTTTTCAATAGTGCCGCAGTAAAGCTATTTGGTGCAACAAAACCGACAGAATTATTAGGCAAATCATTACTTGACTTTGTACATCCAAATTCGCAAGTTGAGATGGGTGAACACCTCAAACATCTGAGAAAAATTAAAGAATCAATTCCCTTACATGAAAAACAGTTCTTACGGTTTGATGGAAACGTAATTGATTTAAAACTTGTTGCAGCTACTGTTAGTTATCAGGGCAAACCGGCATTACAATTTTTAGCTCGTGACATTACTCAACGCAAGCAGGCAGAGTTAGCTCTCCACAAAGCTAATAATGAACTGGAATTAAGAGTGGCAGAGCGCACAGCGGAGTTAATGGCTGTAAATCATCATTTACGCTCAGAACTAGAGGAGAAACTTCGTACACAGGAAGCTTTACGGATTTCCCAAACTCGTTTTGAAGGAATTTTGGGTATTGCTGATGATGCGATTATTTCTATTGATGGTAATCAGGAAATTACTTTATTTAACCAAGGTGCAGAAAAGATTTTTGGTTATTTGTCTCCAGAGGTTATAGGCAAAAAGCTGGATTTACTATTACCAATGCGCTTTGCTGAACAACATCGACATCATGTGGTGGACTTTGGTAAATCTCCCAATCCTGCCCGCAGAATGGGCGAAAGACGCGAACTATTTGGTCGTCACAAAGATGGAACTGAGTTTCCGGCGGAGGCTTCTATCTCTAAAATAGATGTTGATCAGGAATGTGTTTATACAGTTATTTTGCGTGATATAACTGAGCGCAAGCAAGTAGAACGAATGAAAGATGAGTTTGTGTCTGTGGTGAGTCATGAACTTCGTACTCCCCTGACTTCAATTCACGGTTCTTTAGGAATGTTAGCTAGTGGAATGCTACCGACAGACTCAGCGCAGGGTAAACGCTTGCTACAAATTGCTACTGATAGTACTGAGCGCTTGGTGAGGCTAATTAACGATATCCTCGACATTGAGCGAATTGAGTCGGGTAAGGTGAAGATGGAGCAAGAAACCTGCAATCTGGAGGAGTTAATTGCTTCAGCGGTGAATATTATGCAGCCTCTAGCGGCTAAAGCTGAGGTGAGTTTATCCATTTCCAGCTTATCTGTTCAACTCTGGGCTGATCCAGATCGCATTGTCCAAACTTTGACGAATTTGTTGAGTAATGCGATTAAATTTTCTCCTGCTGGTGCTACGGTTTGGTTAATAGCGCAACAACAAGAAGATCAAGTACTGTTAACAATTAAGGATCAGGGCAGGGGAATACCCAGTGACAAACTGGACAGTATTTTTGAGCGCTTTCAACAGGTTGATTCTTCTGATTCCCGTAACCATGAAGGGACTGGTTTAGGTTTGGCAATTTGCAAAAGTATTGTGCAGCAACATGGTGGTAGGATCTGGGTGGAAAGTGTCTTAAATGAAGGTAGTAGTTTTTATGTGACGCTGCCGATTGTAGTCACTCCCAACAGTGGAGACTGGGAACAGTCTACTACCTCAGCAGCAATGATGATCAATAAACATGATCCTCTCGTCTTGGTTTGTGATGACGATGCTGTAATTCGCACAGAGTTAGAAACTTTGTTGGCACAAGGAGGATATCGGGTGATTACCGCTGCTACAGGTGAGGATGCTATCGCTCTAGCAGTTGTCGAACATCCTGATGTGATTTTACTAGATTTGCTGATGCCAGGGATGAATGGTTGGGAAACAATGGCAGTATTGAAAGAACGCTCAGATACTCACGATATACCGATTGTGATTTGTAGTGTTTACAAACCTAATAAAAGTAATCCCAACGCCGATTTTGTGGATTGGTTAAGTAAGCCAGTAGAAGAAATATCTCTGTTACATTCCTTGAGACAAGTAGTAGCTGAACCTTCCAAAAAAGTCAGAATTTTAATTGTTGAGGATGATAAAGATCTGGCAGATTTGTTAGCAACTTTATTTGAGAGACATGATATTGAAACTTTCTTCGCTAAAACTGGTAGAGAAGCTATTCATCTCAGCCAAAAAGTTAAGCCTGATTTACTAATTCTGGATTTAATTTTGCCGGAAATAGATGGATTTACAGTAGTAGATTGGCTCAAGCAGCACAATCAACTTTGTCAGATTCCCGTTGTTGTTTATTCAGCTAAGGATTTGGATGAGTCTGAACGTCATAGACTTAAATTAGGACATACAGAATTTTTGACTAAAGGACGAGTTACAACTCATGAATTTGAACAACGAGTGATGTATTTGTTGCAAAGAATGACAGAATAATTCGTAATTCGTAATTAATAAAATGACAACAAAGAGAATTTTAGTAGTTGATAATGAGCTATACATTCAAGAAGTAGCGAAGATTTGTTTGGAAACAGTCGCAGCTTGGGAAGTGGTAACTGCAAGTTCTGGGAAAGAGGGAATCATACAAGCCGAAGTTTACCAACCAGATGCCATTTTACTAGATGTGATGATGCCCGATATGGATGGACTTACAGCTTTTGAAAATTTACAAGCAAATCCAGCCACAAAGGAGATTCCAGTGATTTTGTTAACTGCAAAAATCCAAGCTGCTGATCGTCGTCGCTATGCTCAATTGGGAATCAAGAGTGCGATCGCTAAACCGTTTAATCCGCTAGAATTAGCAGGGCAGGTAGCAGCAGCTTTGGGCTGGAGTTTGGAGAAGTAGAAGAAATGAAACGAGAGCCTGTCAGCCCTGCTTCAGTGAATATTATCCTACCTCTGGCATTGATTCTCGGTTTGGTTCTGTTGTTAAGCCTCAATGCTGAACCTAGTCACACAGAAGCAATATCAAGTAGTCCGTTGGAGTCATGGCTGAAGCTGATTGTCGGCTATTTAGCAGCAGGTACAGAAATAGCCGCCGCAGTAGTGATTGGTAGTGCGGTGATTCAGGGTATTTTTGCTTATATCCGCCAGTTATTTTCCCGTTCTCGACAGAGTTTTAATGCCACTGAATCAATTCGCCTCAAATTGGGACGGGTATTAGTTTTAGGATTAGAATTTACTGTAGCTAGTGACATACTCAGAACAGCAGTTGCGCCCACTCGTCAGGATATTTTAAACTTGGGAGCAATAGTACTTTTAAGAACTCTACTCAATTATTTTTTAGAAGCTGAAATTAAACAAGCGGAGCAAAGTCGTTTACAACAGAGCGAATTTGATGATAAATGACTCTAATGATCAGAGACAGATAGATTGATCAAAACAATGCGATGCCCCTTCAAGCTAAACTGTTTAATCCTCCAGAATTAGCTGGTCAAGTAGCAGCCACTTTAGGTTGGAGTTTGGAGAAGTAGGAGGAGATTCTCTAGGTAAATTTGATCATTTATGTCTATAGTTGCTCTATCTCGTTTCGTAATTGCATTATGTCCGAGTGTAATTCAATAAAATTTGGAAGATGAGGATATGAATTAATACCAGGTGGAGGAAGTACCGTTTTAAAAAAATTCTTTAAAGAAATGTACTGAGGTTGCTGTATCTGCATCTCTTTTTGAATATCTTTACCATGAAACCAAATTAGATACTGCTTCTCTGTCCAAAATTCCTCTTGACTAAACTGTTGCTGATATTCAGCAAGACTTGTTTCAAATTTTTCGGTTGTGACAGTTCCAACGGCATTTTGAAATTCATCAATTAAACCTAAAGCTTCATTTTTACAATCTTCCAAAGCTAAAGAAGAAGGGAGTTTACCACTATTCCCTGTCCATGTTGTTGCCAATTGCTTTCGGCTTGCCGGTAACTGCGATAAATCACCCAATGCCCATCTTACAGTTTGGTAATGTTGTAAACTCCTAGCTGCATTTTCAATCCATTGTGAAATAGTATCAATTCCCGGTGAATTTCCATGCTCAAATTTTAGATTTGGATTCTCCTGCGTTTGAGCATATCTTGCTTGCCAATAGGCATGAATTAAGTTAGCATCCAGCAGATAGTTTTCAATACAAGCACGATGAGTGAGAAAAGTGCGTTTTCCTAGTGTTAACAATTTAATGTTATCAGTAGGTTTAACGTCAAAATCACGATCACGAAAAATAATGTATTGTTGGTTATTGGCTTCATTATTTGAGAAATAGCCTTTAGCAAATGGCGGAAGATCAAATTTGCTATCGACACTAAATTTCCCACCGACGGGAACAATCGTAATTTTATCTAATAGGTTATCAATTACTTTATTGATTAGTGAAGAGTCTAAACTATCTTTTGTACCTTCACAAAAAATAACTTTGCTATTAACAACACTCACAATTACACCTCTAACCGGATGATATATTCTTCTGGCACTAATTGTGCTACATAATCAGAGTGCGTTGTAATAATAAACTGATTATTTTTCCCTAACTTAGGTAAAGCTCTAAGTAATGCCTGTTGCATTGGTGGGTGTAAGTGTAACTCAATTTCATCAATCAAGATAACAGAATTATGGATAGTCCAATTAGCAAAATCCATTAGTATTGGAAATACAGCACGCTCACCTCCAGACATCTCAGAAATTTCATACTGTTTTTTTCCGTCGTATAGATAAAACCAAGGTTGACTCAAAATATCGTCTACATTCTCTCGTGGAATTGGTCCTTCAAAACTACGCTCTGGAAATACAGTTTTGTAAGCTCGTTCAATTTCAGCATAAATATCCTTTTGTCCTGGACGTAGCTGTCTAATTTTACCTTTTTCAACATCTTCATGAAATTGCCGCCACTGAGAAAAGCGAGCGCGTAAAATATCTTCATTAATTTCCACTTGGCTATCAGGATCTTCAGTGGTTAAGCTTGTCGCAGTTCTTTGTTCTGTATACCAAAAGACTGAAGCGACTCTTTCAAACACCTGAAACCCTTCAGAACGGCGCAGTTGTTTAGCATATTCTCTGCCTTTAAATTGAAACAATTCAGCAGCAGTGTTTGCTTGAACACGCTCATTTTGCCATCTTAGGGTGACAGCATAGTTATTACCAGGAGGAGCTAAATCGCGCCCCATGTCTTGTAATTTCTGGTGAAAATCTGCTACAGCTTGGAGTTCTGAAGCAGAAAACTGTATGTTTACATTTACCTCTGGCTGAAATCGTCCCCAGTTATTGGCTAGTAATTCATAGTTAAATCCTGGCCATTCTAAATCAGAGAGTTTCTTTAACCGACCGGTAGCAGTGCCTAACGTAGCTGCAATAGCTTGTAAAAGACTGGTTTTTCCAGCCCCATTCATGCCGATAATAACAATTAAATCCCGTGCTAATCCAGTTTCTGGATCAGTAAAATCAAATTCCTGACTCCGAAATTTCTTAAAATACTTTAGCTCAACACTTTGAACTTTCATGATTCAGTCTCATTGGCAATAAAAACAGCTAATATCATTTTAGATTTCAAATTTTAGCTTGTGAAAACTAAACTAATATCAGTTTTGAGATGATTAAATTATATGTATCTTATCAGATAGAATAAAACATAATCGTCAAACTTTACCGCCCTAATTCCCTAATTCCCCCTTTGCGGAGCGTCTCCTAGAGAAGAGGCTGACTGCTTTGCTAAAAGTTCGCGTACTTCATCATCAGTGGTTTGGGAAAAATCTTCATACCAAATACCAATTGCTGACAAGTCCGCTGGAATTTGTAAACAAACTATTTCGTCTACTTCCAAGCGTAACTCTTCGTAAGTGCTTGGCGGTGCAACTGGGACTGCAACAACAATTTTTGCAGGTTGCTGTTGTTTGATAATGGCAATGGCAGCACGTATGCTAGAGCCAGTAGCAATACCATCATCTATCAAAATAACTGTTTTATTTTTGACGTTTATAGGTGGAATATTACCCCGATAAGTGCGATCGCGCCGCTGTAATTCTTGCAATTCTTCAGCAGCAACTGCCCTAATTCTTTCCCAGTCTATTCCCAAACTATTAATAACATCGTAATTCAGTACCTTAATTCCCCCAGAGGCTAAAGCACCCATCGCCAATTCTTCATGTCCGGGTACACCCAGTTTTCTGACTATACACACATCTAAAGGCGCATTTAAGGCTTTGGCTACTTCAAACGCCACCGGCACACCTCCACGAGCTAAACCTAAAACCAACAAGTCTTTGCTGTTAGCATATTTTATTAGATGTGATGCTAAAATCTGTCCTGCTTCAGTGCGGTTACGGAATCTTTTGATCATTGTTCTCATCTCCTGTGATCCATTCCTGAAAATGAACAATGCTGGCAGATTTTGGGTGATGATTCGCACAAAATATTTAGGCGATAAATGCGTAAATATTCAGAATCCAGTGTTCAGAAATCAGAAATCAGAGTTAAGAAGGCTATTAGAGTCAGTGTGAACTTTGAATTTTGCAGATTTTCCCAAACACTCGACTCTACTTATATGATAGATCTTACACAATATCTATATATAGCCGTGGACAGGGTGGTTAGGACATCAATTGATAATGAAACTCCCACTACAAGAGGGTTTTACTCCTGACTCCTGACTCCTGACTCCTGCTATAGCTGTGAAACTGAGGCAAGATTTGACTAAAATGGCAAATATAGGTCAAGCTTTGCTATTTACAAATCAGTACAAGTATAAATTAAGGACTATTAAATTATGTTTCACAGAATTTTAGTTGCCCTAGACAAATCAGAAACTAGCGAGTACATCTTTGAGCAAGCCTTATTTATGGCCAAAGCCGGTGGTGCAGCGATGATGTTGCTTCATGTTCTCTCACCTTTAGAAGATCCTTACCTCAATCCTATATTTTTGCAACCAGAAACTATTTATCCCTCTTTGCAAACTGACGCTATCAATAGATATATGCAAGCTTGGGATGAATTGAAGCAACAGAGACTTATTTGGATGCAATCTCTCACTCAAACCGCAATTAATGCCGGAGTCAAAACTGAGTTTACCCAAAGTTTAGGTAGTGCCGGTCGTCTCATTTGTGAATTAGCCAGCAGTTGGCAAGCTGATTTAATTATTCTCGGCCGTCGGGGTCATAGTGGTATGACTGAGCTTTTCTTAGGAAGTGTCAGCAATTACGTGCTGCATCATGCGCCTTGCTCTGTTATGACTATACAAGGCTTAATTCCCAGCATTCTCACAAATCCAGCCACCACGGAACCAGCATCTACCTAAAATTGTGACAATTTTTTCACTGCGTTAAGTTTATTTGCAACTAGTGTCTGAAGAGAATTTCCTGCTACGTTTACTACTACTGTGATTAAGTTATTAAGTTACCACAGACTATACTAGTATTAGCAATTTATCAAATATCATTCTCAATTTAACATCTAGAGGTATCAATGAGTTTTACTAATCTTAGCAAAAAAACAAACGAATATAAAGAACTTAAGGAAAAACCTCATTGGCAAGGGCCTCCACCGATGAAACCTGGTGTCAAAGGTCGAGAAATCAAAGCACAAGAGACGGTTATTGACAGCACTAATAGTGATGATCTCAATCGTGGTCGAGTGGCGATTTTTATTGATGGCTTAAACCTATTTCATGCCGCTTTGCAACTTGGCATTGAAATTGACTATGTTAAATTGCTTTGTCGTTTAACAAAAAGTTCTCGGTTGCTGCGTGCTTTCTTTTATACAGGAATCGATAGCAGCAAAGAAAAGCAACAGGGGTTTCTGTTGTGGATGCGCCGTAATGGTTATCGTGTAGTCACTAAAGACATAGTTGCAGTGGCAGAGAATTGCAAAAAACCCAATTTGAATGTAGAAATTGCTGTCGATATGATTACTTTAGCCCCGTACTATGATACTGCTGTCTTAGTCAGTGGGGATGGAGATTTAGCCTACGCTGTCAGTACTGTTAGCAGCTTGGGATCTAGGGTAGAAGTCATCGGTTTACAAACAATGACTAGCGATAGCTTGATTGATGTAGCTGATTGCTTTACCGATTTCGACAGTATTAAACAACACATTCAAAAAGATTCTCATATCGGCTATAGTTACCGATCTTCGTCCAATGCTCAACTGTAAATTACTATCTCAAATATGGGTTCAGCCAATACTGAATTACTGCTGAAGTGAAATATAGCAGGTGACTCTTAACAGGTGACAGTCTGAAAAGTCTTTTGGTGTCTAGGTTTTATAATCAATTGGTGTCCTCACCACCCTGTCTGTTGCTATAACAAACCAGGAAATTAATCTGTATATTTTGCTCACCCCTGATCAAGATGAATATTTTAATAGTTGAATATGAGCCAGAAATTGCTCATTTAATCCAACTTACTGTAGAAAAAGAAGGATTTTTCTGTCGTATGAGCCGCGACGGGATAAGTGCTTTACAAATGTTTGCAGAGCAACCATCAGATTGAATCATCCTTGATTTAACAACAAGGGAAAGTCCCCACCTTCAATGTACTCATAGGGTGGGGATGAAAACATCTTGGTATGAGTCTGGGATTGATTTCAAAACTCATATTTAACAATTGAAAAAAAGTAATTTCCCCTCTATTTGGTCTTTTAAAACTACTAAGTCATACTAAATCGATTTACTAGGTAGCAAATGTTTCATTTTATTTGCAACTTTTTTTAGATGTGTGCTATACCAGGGTGGGAAAAGCTAATTAACATTTCAAGTATAATTGCTATCCTACTCATTTGAATTTCAAATCCAGTGGAACTACTGATTAAGGAGTTTTTAGTGTTAGATTAACATTAATTTTATGGGGGAATGTATAGTTAGCATCAAAGTTATTAAATGTGAAAGCATCTTTGCCAACAGATACATTTCGTTTACACCAAATATACTAATACCTTTAATACAGACCTTGTTGCTAGATTTTACATAATTGAAGGAGTGCCAAAAGTGAATCAGATCCAATTGTCTTTAGTAATTAGTTACCTGCTAATGACTTGCTATTTCTTTACTAATTGGTTAAAGTTTTCCTTGCGTCAACCGACATCTTCTCCAGAAGATAAATTTTTATCTTTTGTGATGTTTTTGATAACTACTATTTTCTGGCCTCTAATTATTCCCATTTCTTGCTCAAAAATTCTGAAAAATGGCAAACTGGAATTTAGTAATGTAATTCCCGTTCTTTTAACAATGTTTGCTTTTAGTATTTCCTACTATCTCAGTTCTTTTCATGGGCATTGGTTTTGCTATTATGATTTATTATGCCCTTATTCTTCCTAATTCGGTTAATTTAAACTATCGTCATCTAGTACTTTAGACATAAGTAGGTTAACAGAAAAATTTAAAGGTATGTGAAGAAAAGTAAAATCGCCCAAAGCTCTCTTCCTGTTCCCTGTTAAGAGTTCCCTGTTAAGAGTTCCCTGTTAAGAGTTCCCTGTTAAGAGTTCCCTGTTAAGAGTTCCCTGTTAAGAGTTCCCTGTTAAGAGTTCCCTGTTAAGAGTTCCCTGTTAAGAGTTCCCTGTTAAGAGTTCCCTGTTAAGAGTTCCCTGTTAAGAGTTCCCTGTTAAGAGTTCCCTGTTAAGAGTTCCCTGTTAAGAGTTCCCTGTTAAGAGTTCCCTGTTAAGAGTTCCCTGTTAAGAGTTCCCTGTTAAGAGTTCCCTGTTAAGAGTTCCCTGTTAAGAGTTCCCTGTTAAGAGTTCCCTGTTAAGAGTTCCCTGTTAAGAGTTCCCTTGCCCCAACGACAATTTTTAACGCCCACCTACTTAGAGTGCTTTTGTGCTTTTATCAATTATATGGAAATAAATTTAAGGAGATTAAATCTAGAGATAATTTGAATTTGATAATTGCTCTTTAAGTGCAATGTTAAAAAAGGATAGGTAATTCCAATTTGTGTATATTAGTTTTCTCAAAGATTTGTGGAATAACCTCTGAGTGAGAAGGTTGAATTCCAAATATCACATCCCAAATAGGGATAATATCATGTCCGCTAATCACTTATCAAAAAAAATCTCCGCGTAAGAGCGTCAGTTTAAATGATAAGTATTCAAACAGACATGATATAAATTACCTACTCCATAAAATTACTGAACTCGTGTGGGGAATGCGCCTGGTTTAACAGCAATATTCAAACTCTGGCCATTGCGACGCAACTCTAGCTGCAAATTTCCGCCAATTTGGCTTTTATCTACTGCCTTTTGCACACCAGCAGCATCTGTTACTAATTGACCATTGAGTTTTTGAATGACATCACCAGCACGTATTCCGGCTTTAGCAGCGGGTGAATCAAGCATCACTTTTACGACTAACACGCCTTTATCTTCATTCACATTTAACCCACTGTTGGGGTCTGAATTGATGCTTTGCTTTACTTCAGGTGTTAAACCTAGCATCTGAATTCCCAGATAAGGATGTTGTGCTTTACCTGTAGCTATGAGTTGATTAGAAATACGTTGTGCTGTTTTGATAGGAATGGAAAATCCTAAGCCTTGCGCTCCTTGAATTATAGCTGTATTCATGCCTATCACTTCACCACGAGCATTGAGCAAAGGCCCACCAGAGTTACCAGGGTTAATTGCGGCATCAGTTTGAATAAATTCCACTCGCTTATCGGGAACACCAACTTGATTACTAGAGCGTCCGGTGGCGCTAACAATGCCTGTAGTGACACTATTATCTAAACCAAGGGGATTACCAATTGCGATCGCCCATTGTCCCGGTTGCAGTTGGTCAGAATTACCTATAGTCACTGTTGGCAAATTATCTGCTTGAATCTTTACAACTGCAACATCTGTTAATTCATCTTTCCCCACGACTTTACCTTTAAAGTTGCGCCCATCTTTAAGGGTGACAGTCACTGTATCAGCACCATCAACTACATGAGCATTGGTGAGAATGCGACCATCCGCACTGAGAATAAAACCTGAACCGGTACCCCTTTCTACACGCCTGCCTCCCTGTGCTGGCAGTTGTGAGCCAAAAAAGCGACGGAACAATGGATCATTAAATTCCTCAGGTAGCCGACTTTGGACAGTACGGGAAGAATTAATTCGCACTACCGCAGGTCCTACTTTCTGCACAACTTGAGTAATAAAATTAGGATCTGTAGTTCCTGATATCGGAGGTGCAGCATTAACTGGACTTACGGCTAGGTTAGATGCTGTTTTAGTTACATCATGCTGGTGACCAGCTAGATAACCACCGCCTAGGGTCATACCTGATCCCAGCAGCACCAAAGATAGAGAAGCCGCTGCTTTTTTCCAGGGTGTATCATGATGGCTTGTGGTGTTAGCAGTGTTTGAGGAAACGCTGTTGGATAGGTTATCTCTGTCTTGTGGCTGGTTTTGCATTTGCTGTCTGGAAGGATATTGAAGGTTATTACTAATGTAGATATTGTTTTTGAAGATCTTGTTGCAGACTTGTAGAGAAGTTGTGACAATAGAGACATAACCTCCTGGCAAATCAGTATTAACAATTATAAGTTATCAATCTCATGACTGGGTTTAGGCGCTTAAGTTCCGCATCTATTGACAAACTTGTAAATAAGGTTTAAGTTAATAAATAACGAGCGTTTGATATAGATAAACCGAGTTATGCCGAAAATTGTTGATCATGAACAATACCGCAAAGAATTACTCGGTGCGTGTTTCGATTTATTTGCCGAAAAAGGTTATGGTTCCATCACCATGCGGCAAATTGCTGAGAAATTAAAGGTTTCTACAGGTACGCTGTATCATTACTTCCCCAACAAACAAGCTTTGTTTGAGCAATTGGTGGAAGAGATCAGTCAGCAAGATGTAATTACAGGTTTGACCGAGTTTGGAGGAAAGAATAACTTATCTGAATTGATGCAAGTCTTGGGTCAATACCTCGTTAAAAATGAGGAATATTTAATTAAGTGGACTTATGTCTGGATTGATTTTTGTCAACATCAAGACTCAAAAACAATGCTAAATAATAGTATTGTTTTTAAACACGCTAATCAACGATATCAGCAAGTAGTCTGTGATGTATTAGGTATTCAAGATGTGGTGTTAGCATCCTTTGTTTTGAGTTTTATCAATGGTGTAATTTTAGAAAAATTATGGGGTAATGAAAATATAAACTTCCTAGAACAATGTGAGATTTTAGGCGTAATGTTAACGGCATATTTACAGGAAAAGCCAAAAGTTAAAATAAATAATTAAGCACCGAGAATAACAGATAAAATTATCAGTTTATTTGGGTAGAATTGGATGACTCAAAAGATAGTATTTAAATCAGGAAATCAAGGGTTAATTTCTTTAGTTATAGCTGCTACTGCTATTACAGCCGGAATTGCTACTTATGGGATTTCTAATTTTGGACAAGTTGGGAAACAGCCTGTATCGGAATTAGGAGAAACTGCTTTTATTTCCCAACAAGTGACGGCTTTGGGAAGATTGGAACCAGAAACGGAAGTCATTAGCTTATCTGCACCTTTAGATTTGGATGGCGATCGCGTGGCACAAGTGTTAGTTAAAGAAGGGGAAAGAGTAAAAGCGAAACAAGTAGTTGCAGTTTTAGATTCACGCGCTAAGTTACAAAATGCTGTTCTCCAAGCGGAGAAACAAGTTAGAGTTTCCCAAGCTAAACTTGAGCAAATCAAAGCTGGAGCAAAATCAGGAGATATTCAAGCACAAGAAGCGAGTATTGAACGGATCAAAGCCCAATCTCAAGGAGACAAAAAACAGCAACAAGAAAATATTGCTCGCATAGAAGCACAATGGCAAGGTGATAGAATTGCACAAGAAGCAACTATTAATAAATTAGCCGCAGAATTTAACAACGCCGAAGTAGAATCTCAACGTTATCAACAGTTATATTCTGAAGGTGCGATTTCTAATTCTGTGATTGATAGCAAACGCTTAAATGTAGAAACTGCTAAACAACAATTAGGTGAAGCTAAAGCAGTTCTTAACCGAATTAACGCCACTGCTAAAAAGCAACTATCAGAAGCTAGAGTTGCACTAAACAGAATTAATACTACTGGAAATAAACAAGTTACCGAAGCTAAAGCCACACTCAACAGTATTGCCGAAGTTCGTCCCGTAGATGTGAAATTAGCACAAACAGAAGTCGAAAGTGCGATAGCTATCCTCAAACGCGCCCAAATTGACCTAGAAGGGGCTTATATTCGCGCCCCAATGACAGGACAAATTCTGAAAATTCATACCCGTGTCGGTGAAAAAATTAACAACTCTGGTATTGCAGACTTCGCACAAACAGACCAAATGTTGGCAATTGCAGAAGTTTATAAAACTGATATTAACAAAATCAAACTCGGACAAAAAGCAGTAGTTACGAGTCAAGCATTTACAGGTGAACTGCGGGGAACAGTTGCACAAATTGGCTTACAAGTTAATCGCCAAAATGTTTTTAGTAATCAGCCAGGGGAAAATTTAGATGGCCGGGTGGTTGAAGTAAAAATTCGCCTCAACCCGGAAGATAGTAAACAAGTTGGAGGTTTAACTAACTTGCAAGTACAAACAGCAATTAAATTGTAAAGATTGTTTGCTGTTAAACATAACGAATGTTCGTTATCAATTATAATCAATTAGTTGAAATTGCAACCTAAAAACTACTTCGTGGTGAATTAAATCATGCTTACACCTATATACATATCGCTTGCTATTCTCGGCTTAGTTCTTCCATATTCTCAGTTTATTCCCTTTATATTAGAGCATGGATTTGATATAAAACTGTTTTTTGAACAACTTTTTGCTAACAAAATATCTGGTTTTTTTGGATTTGATGTAATTGTTTCTTCCCTCGTATTTTGGGTATTAATATTTAGTGAAGGAACAAGGCTAAAAATGCAAAATTTGTGGATTTACATTGTTTGTAATCTTACGGTTGGTGTTTCCTTTGGTCTGCCCTTATTTTTGTTGATGCGACAACGACAGATAGAACAAAAGACTGATTAACTTAGTTATTAAGAGGCGGTGAAAAAATGTTATTTCAACTATTTCGTAAAACGCCTCTAGCTTGGCGACAGTTAATGAAGGGAAAAACGCGGCTGGCTATTGCAGTCGCTGGGATTACTTTTGCAGATATGCTGATGTTTATTCAGATGGGTTTTGAAAGTGCGTTATTTGATTCAGCGATTCAACCCCATCGGAATTTACAAGCAGATTTAGTTTTAATTAACCCCCAATTTGAAACTCTATTCTCAGTTAAAAGCTTTTCTAGAGAAAAACTTTATCAAGCATTAAGTTATGATGGTGTTAAGTCTGTAAGTTCGATTTATATTAGTACCGGACAATGGCGAAATCCACAAACACGAATTGATCGAGCTATCTTAATTTGGGGTGTAGATCCAGTTCAACCTGGATTGAGATTTCCTGAAGTCCAAAAAAATAAAGATGATCTCAAGCAACTGCATCAAGTTATGTTTGATCAAGCCAGTCGTCCTGAATATGGTGCTGTGGGTGAGATCTTTAAAAACACAGGTAATTTTCAAACAGAACTAAATAGTAAATTTGTTAGTGTCAAAGGTTTATTTAGTAATGGTGCTTCCTTTGCAGCTGATGGTAATGTTATCACTAGTGATTCCACCTTTTTACAATTATTTCCTACCCGCAAAGCTGATCAAATTGAAGTTGGGTTAATTACTCTCAAACCAGGTGCTGATATTGAAAAAGTCAAAGCACAACTGAGAACAGGATTAAATCCAGATCAAAAAAATCCTTTTGTTCAAGTTGATACTCCTGAAGGATTTGCTCAAAAAGAAAAAAGTTACTGGGCTAATGGGACTGGAATTGGTTTTATTTTCGGCTTGGGTGTAGGAGTTGGGTTTATTGTCGGTATTGTAATAGTTTATCAAATTCTTTATTCTGATGTTTCTGATCACTTACCAGAATACGCCACTCTCAAAGCAATGGGTTACAGCGATAATTATTTTTTGGTAGTTTTGTTGCAAGAGGCATTATTTTTAGCAGTTTTGGGTTATTTACCTGCATTTTTTCTATCTTTCGGGCTGTATCAACTCACTTATTCTGCTACATTGCTGCCGATTTTCATGAAAACAGATCGAGCGATTAATGTTTTTATTTTAACGGTGATTATGTGTAGTGTTTCTGGGGCAATTGCTATTAGAAAATTACGTTCTGCTGACCCTGCGGATGTTTTTTAGGCTTTATACAGCACTTCCCGATGTTATGAGGTACAAGAACCCCACCCCCAACCCCCTCCCCGCAAGCGATGAGGGGGCTAAGATTTACCTCATAAGAGCGGAAACCGCTGTAAGCCCACCCTATACCCCGCTGTTGCGGGGGAGTAAAAAAGCAATCTTGACTAATTTTAATACCAAGAAAAATCCTATGTTGCAAGTGTATGCTCAATCTAATATTGCTTCTGAAACAGTCATTGCTGTTTCTAACCTCAATTATTATTTTGGTGATGGAGGGCTGCGTAAACAAGCCTTATTTGATATTAATTTGGAGATTAAAGCTGGCGAAATTGTGATTATGACGGGGCCTTCCGGTTCGGGAAAAACTACCCTGTTGTCACTGTTGGGGGGCTTGCGTTCTGCCCAAGAAGGGAGTTTGCAAATTTTAGGACAAGAAATGTGCAGTGCGAGTAAGCGACAGTTAACTAAATTGCGTCGTCAAATTGGTTATATTTTCCAAGCGCATAACCTGATGACTTTTTTAACCGCCAAAGAAAATGTACGGATGTCTTTAGAGTTGCATGAAGATTATTTGCAAGGAGATATGAACGCCAAAGCTACAGCTATGTTGGAAACTGTTGGTTTGGGAAATCGTGTCGATTACTATCCAGAGAGTTTATCAGGGGGACAAAAGCAACGAGTTGCCATTGCCCGCGCTTTAGTTAGTCATCCTCAAATAGTATTAGCTGATGAACCCACAGCAGCACTTGATAAAAAATCTGGACGCGACGTGGTGGAATTAATGCAAAAATTAGCTAAAGAACAAAATTGTACCATTTTGCTAGTCACCCACGATAACCGAATTCTCGATATAGCTGATCGCATCGTTTACATGGAAGATGGACAATTGAAAAGTGATGGAGTAGATATTGGGATAAAAGTAAATTAATCCTCCTTTATTTAAAGATAATTTCCTCCCGAATTTCCAGGTTAAGAGTTTTTTGAATTTTCAAAAGTTTTGTCAAACTAGCACTAGCATATCCATTTGCTTCATCACGCTGTAACTGTTGAGGTTTAACTCCTAAAAGTTTGGCAAAACTCTCTTGAGTGTGTCCACGAATAATCCGCGCTTTAATTAGTGCTTCTGGTAATTTTTCTAAATTATCATATTGCAATCGCTCAATTTTACCTTGATTATTTTTGAGATTTTCGTACTCTTTTATGTCTTCAGTAAACTCCTCAATTTGGCTTTGTAGAGATTCTAAATAAGCTTCATGGCATATTTGGTCATTTTCATCTTCTGGAACTGGTTTACTGATCATTTGAGCTATTGCTAACTCAAATTTTTTCATTTCTGCCTTAGTAATATTGTACTGCCATTCATTTAAAATCATAGTGTTTAACCTATAAATCATTTGTTTATTTGTGGCATTACCTAACGATTAGAATTAATTAGGTAATGCCAATTTATTCCTTTATTGCTGATTTTGAATGTTGAATAATCAACCGCAGCAAAAAATATTTAGCCTCCTATTCTTACAGATTAACTGCTACTATACCTTTAATATTGCCATTACGGTCTTGCTGAAAAAATTCTAAACAAGTGGTAAATGGATCTTCAAAAGTGTTGTTAGGAATCGAAAACTCGCAGCCATTAACCCAGCAATACAGACAGGATTGTAAAATAACGCACTCCAACTCCCAGACATCCCCTACTGATACTTGTTTCTGAGCAGCAATCTGTTAATCTAGCTGTGTGCAGGATTAATAAAATAGTCAATGGAAATTAGTAATCTGTTTAAAGCCGGTGGGGTAGTCATGTGGCCACTGCTGTTTTTTTCCGTCTTAGCGATCGCCCTCATTATCGAACGGATTACCTTTTGGGCAAAAATTAGTAATCGCCAAAACCTTATTGTCCAAAGCGTTCTCAAACTTTATCGTCAAGGTGATGTGGTTAGCTCTTTAACAGCACTTCACAACAACACCGATTTACCAATCGCTCGGATTTTTTTAGCAGCCTTAGAATTAGAAGAACCCAACCCCGAAGAATTCCGTTTAGCTTTAGAAAGTGAAGCACAAGCGGAAATCCCTTTGTTAAAAAGGTTTCAAAACATTTTTGATACAATCATTGGTCTTGCTCCCCTGTTGGGACTTCTCGGCACAGTTTTGGGGTTAATTGCTTCTTTTGCTTCTTTAAATATTGGCGATGTCGGCGGTACAAAAACCTCTGGTGTCACTTCTGGGATTAGTGAAGCCTTGGTATCCACAGCTTCAGGTTTAGTTGTTGCTATCATTACTCTTTTCTTTGCCAATACCTTTCGGGGACTTTATCTGCGGCAGATTGCTTGGATTCAAGAATATGGCGGACAGTTAGAATTGCTTTACCGTCGTCGCTATGAAAGAGGGGATAAATAACGCTCTGACGCTATGATGCGGAGATTTTTTTGATTAGCAATTAGCCAGACTTGATATTAGATAGTATTCTGAAATTATCAATAACTGTTTTGGCCGCCTGATTTTGAGGAGATAATCTATGACTATTTGGGTAAATGAGCAAATTGATCCATCGGGCATGATTTATGCCTGCATTGCCTGTTGTAATGAGTCTCAGGCTCAAGATTGTCATGAGTCCTTTAAGAAAAATTTAACTGAGAAGCAAAAATCTGATGGTTGGGTGGCACAATTACGGTTAGTTGATTCTTGGGATCTAGTCCCAGTCAATGCTTTAAAACTCAATTAATCTTTTTTCACACACTTGTCAGCACTGCATTTACCAAATCGAAGGATTTTGGATTTTTAAAATTCATGATGAGAAATACACAAGATTTACACAACATTTTTGAGAAACTTTATATATCATGAAAATTTGCTGATTTTTCGGAACTTTTCAGAGTTATGATCAAAAAATAACAAACTTGCAAAAACCGAATAAATGTGGTGAACTATTCCAGCGTTTTTACTTCGGAGCAAGGCTGTCCCATTAATTTAGTTGGCAAAACGGGACGAGCGGTGCAAATTTCCATTCATAATCCCAGTCAATATATCTGTGCCAACTGCGAACAGATATTACCAGATTGGAAACAGCAGCAGTTTTTATGGGTTGTGGTTGTCTTGCAGCAATCACGATATCCATTGGTGGAAAAAACAGCCCAAGTAGAGACAGAGAAAGAACGGTTGCGAGAAAAGTTTATGCGGTTTGGTTGCGATTTGTCTTTTAATTTGCGCGATCGCGGTTTTTTAACAGATCTAATCGACCCCCGGACAGGCTATCCTTTACTTTCCCATCCTGGTGCAGTTCCCCACGACGACACAGCTGTAGCTACAGCTTTACTCAATTATCCAGTTATCCAAAATAAATGTCGTGTGCTAGTTCATCCTCAATGGGGTACTGCTGTTTATCCTAGCGTTTTGCTTTCCGAAGCTCCCCCAGAAATGATTGAATTGGTAACGAAAGCGATCGCACCTCTACATGGGTGGACAGAGTTACCACAATAGTATATGGCAATTAATCTTTGGCTTTTTACCTAGATTTTGAGTATAAGTTTGCAGCCATATTTCCGATTACAAATCAACTGTTTTTCGGTCGTCGTAGTTGTTGAGAATTAATTGGTCCGAGAATTTGGTTTAAACTTCGCAATTGTTCAGCAGTACCCATACAAATCAGAGTATCTCCTGACATTAAAACTGTATCTCCAGTTGGTCCACCGATCAGATTACCATCAGTACGCCGAATAGCCAGAACTAATGCTCCAGATTGCGATCGCAATTTAGCTTTATGTAAACTTTGACCCACAAAAGGACACCTAGAAGAATCAAGTAGAAATTCTTCCATATATAACTGGCGGTCTGCACCAGTCAGAATCCCATCCACAAAGTCCAAAACTTGCGGTCTGAGGGCTGCTGCTGCCATCCGCTTACCCCCCGTAATATAAGGGGAAATCACAGCATCTGCACCGCCTCGTTGTAGCTTCTGCAAAGCTTCTTCTGTACTTGCTCGTGCGATCGCGCGAATTTCTGGATTCAGAGTTTTTGCGGATAAAACTATATATAAATTTTCCGCATCCGAAGGCAAAGCCGCCACAATACAAGTTGCCTTTTCAATGCCAACCTTCAACAGCGTATCATCTAAAGTCGCATCACCTTGATATCCCGTGTAACCCTCCATCTGCGCCTTTCGTACAGATTCAACCTCCGCATCAATCACGACAAAAGTCACCCCTTCAGCCCGAAATTCCTTAGCTATCTGCCGCCCAGTTCGGCTAAATCCACAAATGATATAATGACCTGACAAGGATTCCATTAAGCGCCTTTGTTGTCGTAGTCTAATTCCTTCTTGAAAATAGCCTTCAATGACTGCTGCTGTAAATCTATTGACTATGTAACCGATATTGATTACACCCATCAAAATCAGGGCAATTGTAAACAATCTTCCCCGACTACCTAGTGGGTTGGTTTCTCCATAACCTACAGTAGCTAAGGTAATCACGGTCATATAAGCTGCATCTTCCCATGACCAACCCTCCACTAGCCAGTACCATAAAGTACCAATTAGAAACACAAAACCCAGAGCAAACGCCCCAGCCATTAACTCTTTTTGAATCAGTTTATATTTTTGCTCAAGGGTAGAGTACACAGGCAATTAAAAATGAAAAATGAAAAATCAAAAATTCAAAATTCAAAATTACAAAACTTCTACTTCTGTCTATTTCACTCCTAGAATAAAAATAAATTTGGAAAGATTGCCGTAAAACTGGTAAATAGAGTATTAATATAAAAGATTTTCAGGAGGAGCGGTAGTGAGTTTCCAAACTCTAGTTGAACAAGCCACGATCCCCCCAGAGTCAGGTTTTATGCCATCTACACCATTTGATGCTGATAGTTTCAATGCATCTGTCATGTCCACCTATGGACGGTTTCCCCTGGCTTTAGAAAGGGGTGCAGGCTGCCGTGTCTGGGATACCCAGGGCAAGGAATATCTGGATTTTGTAGCCGGAATAGCCACTTGTACTCTAGGACACGCCCACCCAGCGATGGTAGAAGCAGTAACACGCCAAATCCAAAAGCTGCATCATGTCTCTAACTTGTACTATATTCCCGAACAGGGTGAATTAGCCAAATGGATTGTTGATCATTCCTGTGCAGATCGGGTATTTTTCTGTAACTCTGGTGCTGAAGCCAACGAAGCAGCAATTAAACTAGCGCGGAAATACGCCCATACAGTCCTAGAGATTGCCCACCCCATAATTTTAACTGCCCATGCCAGTTTCCACGGTCGGACTTTAGCCACCGTTACCGCCACAGGCCAACCTAAGTATCAAAAGTATTTTGATCCTTTAGTTCCTGGTTTCCACTATATAAATTACAACGACATTAGAGCAGTGGAAGCCGCTGTTACTGAGTTAGATGAAGGTAATTATCGCGTCGGAGCGATTTTAATTGAACCTTTGCAAGGTGAAGGTGGTGTTCGTCCTGGAGATGTGGCATATTTTAAACGGCTGCGGCAGATTTGTGATGAAACTGGCATTTTGTTAATGTTTGACGAAGTGCAAGTGGGAATGGGACGCAGTGGCAAGTTATGGGGTTATGAACATCTGGGCGTAGAGCCGGATATCTTCACCAGTGCCAAGGGACTGGGTGGTGGTATTCCTATTGGTGCAATGATGAGTAAGAAATTCTGCGATATTTTCCAACCAGGAGAACACGCTAGTACATTTGGTGGTAATCCTTTTGTCTGTGGTGTGGCGCTCAGTGTTTGTGAAACTTTGGAAAAAGAAAATATTTTGCAGAATGTTGAGGAACAAGGCGCACATTTGCGAGAAGGTTTAAGAGCGATCTCTCTCAAATATCCTCACCATATCTCAGAAGTGCGCGGTTGGGGTTTAATCAACGGTTTGGAACTCAAAGCTGATATTCCCTTAACTGCTGCTGATATCGTCAAAGCTGCTATGGATGAGGGTTTATTATTAGTACCTGCTGGTCCAAAAGTCGTTCGGTTTGTACCGCCTCTCATTGTTACAGAAGCAGAAATCAATCAAGCATTAAAAGCTGTAGAAAAGGCATTAGCTACTGTCACAGCTTAGGTAATTCGTAATTCGTAATTCGTAATTCGTAATTCGTAATTCGTAATTTAAGAATTATCAATTACGAATTATTTTATCTAAAAATCAGTATGGGTTTAGCATTGATAAATCCATACAAATGTAAATGTATAGATTTTCCCAGTCATGTTTTTACACTTACATTCATTTTCTAATTACAGCCATTTTCAGGTAAATAAACCACATTCTTTTCTCATGCTCCAGACGCAGAAGTACAAAGAGAAATCAACAGTCTGGTCTAAATACATAAAAATTGCTGTAAGCAAGACCTCAGCCTTTGTTAAAAGCTGACAATATCCAGTTGACTGATACTATTAATTTCCGCAATCGAATTATAGTTCCAGCTATTTTCAAATACTAATCTTTCCTCACGTCTGTTTTGAGAATCGTAGCGAATTTCTGTGACAAACTTTATTTCTGACCTCGATAAGTCAATATTATTTAGTCGCAGTTTGTTAAATTCTATTACCTCTGGAGTTAAAAAGTATTTGTTTCCTTTCTTGGCAATCTGTCTTGCTCCTGTACTGTTGTAAAATTGCACCCAACGATTGTTTTGACGAGCGTAGATTGTGTAGACTACATTTGCGTATTTAGTAACTGGTTTTTCTAGGATATCTAGATGTAGAACGAAGGCTCTTTGATTGGAATTAACTAACCTGCCTACTTTGAAGAAGCAATTCCAGTCTTTGCTCCTAAACGCTTTTGATGAGTAACGATTGTTTACTGGACGGTATTCGCGTCTGCGATCATCATCGTCATCATCACGTCTGCGATAGTTATTGTTATCATCATAATCCTTTTTGGTATTTCTGTAACTGACTTTCGTTAGCTGACTGATACTACTAATTTCTGTAATTGAACTATAGTTCCACACATCTTCAAATACTAATCTTTGGTCTCGTTTGTTGTTGGAATCGTAGCGAATTTCCGTGACAAACCTTAAGTCTGATCTCGACCAATCAAGATTACCTACCCGCAGTTTGTTAAATTCTATTACCTCTGGGGTCAAGGAGAATTTTCCTCCCTTCTTTTCAATTAGCCTTGCTCCGGTACTGCTATAAAATTGCACCCAACGATTGTTTTGACGAGCGTAGACTGTGTAGACTACATTTGCGTATTTAGTAACTGGTTTTTCTAAAATATCTAGGTGTATGACCAATGCCTTACGGTTGGAATTAACTAACCTTCCTACTTTGAAGAAGCAATTCCAATCTCTGATTCGATATAATTTTGATGAACGATGATATCCTCGCCTGTAATTGTCACCTCTGCGATAATTATCACGGTCATCATCATTGTCATAACGTCTGCGATTATTTCTACGATCATCGTCATCATCGTCATCATCACCTCGGCGACGATTATTGTTATCATCATCTTTATCTTTTTTAGACAGGAGAAAATTTGATTCTTCTCCTGTCAACTGATTTATAAATGAGTAGTTTTTTTGCTGTGGTTCACCAACAGTTTTATCTTGTTTATCTTGTATATCTGCTATTTGAGTTGTTAAAGAGAGAACTTGAGAGGGAACAGAGACAGCAGCTATTACGGATAGGCTTGTAACTGTTAAAACATCTTTGCAAAACAAAGTGAAGGAAGACTTATGTGACATTGAAATCCTTTTGTGACGTGGTTAGTCAGCTAAATTACTTGATTTTGATTTTTTCTATGACTTAATGCATAGTGATAAGTTCCCAAGTCTGTGTAACTTTCTACACTTCTTAGCAGTTGCAAAGACACACAGGTTACTTTAAATACACATATGCGTAAATTGCACTTTTTGACCATCTACCCATAGATTTAATCTACAAGACATGGAAGCGAGTAGTCATAACACCCTTTCCCATGATTCTGAAATTTTGAGCAATACTGGTACAAGAAGCACGGTTTACAGAACATTACAAAAATGACGATTCAACCTAGCGATAAGGCTTTATTAGATTGGAGTGGTGATACTTTAGCGATCGCCTTATTCGAAGACGCAGTAGAATTAACTGGTGAGTTGGCAGCTTTAGATCAGAAATTCGCAGGCATCTTAAAAGAACTGATTGCCGAAGAAGAATTTACTGGTAAAGTCAATAGCACCATTTTTACGCGGGTAGGTGCTGGAAACAATGTGCGGAAATTGATTTTGGTCGGTTTAGGTAAACCAGACGCGCTGAAACTAGAAACTTTACGCCGTGTTGCGGCTACAATAGCGCGAACTGCCAAAAAGCAAAAAACCAAAACTCTGGGAATTAGTTTACCAGTATTTAACAACGATCCCGCCGCAACGGCTCAAGCCATAACCGAAGGTACACAACTGGCACTTTACCAAGATACGCGCTTTAAATCTGAGCCAGAAGATAAAACTCCCAATATCGAAACAATCGATTTACTAGGATTAACTGGACAAGAAGCAGCCATAACCCGCGCGGAACAAATTGTTTCCGGGGTAATTTTAGCACGGCAGTTAGTAGCAGCCCCAGCTAACGCCGTTACACCTATCACTATGGCAGAAACTGCCCAAGCGATCGCTGCTGAACACGGTTTGCAACTGGAAATCCTGGAAAAAGAAGAATGTGAAAAATTAGGTATGGGTGCATTTTTAGGAGTCGCCCAAGCTTCTGATTTACCCCCGAAATTTATTCACCTCATCTACAAACCAGCCACCACACCCAAACGCAAATTAGCAATTATCGGTAAAGGTTTAACCTTTGACTCTGGTGGGTTGAACATTAAAGGCGCTGGTAGCGGTATCGAAACCATGAAAATAGACATGGGTGGTGCAGCGGCAACTTTAGGCGCAGCCAAAGTTATTGGACAATTAAAACCAGATGTGGAAGTTCACTTTATCTCTGCCGTTACTGAAAATATGATTAGCGGTAAGGCCATGCACCCTGGAGATGTCCTTACCGCATCTAATGGCAAAACAATCGAAGTCAACAACACCGATGCTGAAGGGCGTTTAACCCTGGCTGATGCCTTGGTATATGCCGATAAATTGGGAGTAGATGCGATCGTTGATTTAGCAACTCTCACAGGTGCTTGTGTAGTGGCTTTGGGTGATGATATCGCCGGTTTATTTACACCTGATGATGCTGTCGCTTCCCAATTGGAAACAGCCTCTGAAAGTGCCGGTGAGAAAATTTGGCGGATGCCAATGGAAGACAAATATTTTGAAGGGTTAAAATCGGGTATTGCCGACATGAAAAACACCGGACCCCGTTATGGTGGTTCCATTACAGCTGCCCTTTTCCTCAAGCAATTTGTGAAAGATACCCCCTGGGCGCATTTAGATATTGCCGGTCCCGTTTGGACAGATAAGGAAAATGGCTACAACGGCGCAGGTGCAACCGGTTTTGGTGTCAGGACTTTGGTTAGTTGGGTTTTAGGTTAGTTTAATTATTTCTCGTTCCCATACTCTGTATGGGAATGAATTAAGGTTCTGCTTTGGGTGATATCCAAGGTAGAATCTTTTTTTGTTCAGGTTATTTATGTTGAATAATTGAAGCGAAAATATTAATTTTTATATGATAAAATATAAGATGATTTTACCAATTCATGAAAATTGAAAATCACAGTTTATGAATACTCTATCTGTTAGCAAAGAACACATAGTGATTACCCCTGGAGTATGTGGAGGAAAACCGCGTATTGCTGGACATCGAATTAAGGTTCAAGATATTGTCATTTGGCATGAAAGGATGGGAATGTCACCTGATGAAATTGTTTATCAATATCCTAGTATTTCTCTCGCAGATGTTTATGCAGCTTTAACCTATTACCATGATCACAGAGAAAAAATTAGACAACAAATTGAAGAGGGAGAAGCTTTTGCCAAACAATTACAAGGTAATAAACCATCTTTAGTTGAAAAAATATTAAAGGGTGAAAATGTCAAACAAGATTAAGTTTCACCTTGATGAAAATGTTGGTAATGCAATAGCTAACGGTTTGAGAATTAGAGGAGTTGATGTGACAACTTCCCCAGAAGAAAAGTTAATTGGTGAATCTGATGAACAACAATTAGCTTTTGCTGTTTCTCAAAAACGAGTCATTTTTACCTTTGATGATGATTTTCTAAGTTTAGCTGCTACAGGAATTGAACATTGTGGTATTATTTATGCTCGCCAAAAACGTCAGTCAATTGGAAAAGTTATTAGTGATTTAGTTTTAGTTTGGGAATGTTTAGAACCTGAATATATGTACAATAATATTGAATTTTTGTAGTTGAGTTAATAAAATTGTAGTTGGGGTTAAGGAGTAGATTTTTTCAAAAAACGGTAATTTAGGGGTTTAGCATTCCTTAATGGTGTCAACTTAACCGAAAAATGCCTTATCTGTTAGCTTCCACACCCGCCATGAAATGAATTATGGCTGACTGTTCCTTATCTTCCTCTTGGTCTTTTTTCTGCATCTGTTAAAGGTCTTTCGTTTAGAGTATTACGACTTTTGTCAAAAATATAAGCTGCTACATTTTGATTAGATTGATCACGGAATATAATTTCTGTAGTTCCAGTTTTTGGATCATCAAAAATATGATGATGGACATGAAAAGAGTTACCAGCTAATGGTCTTATTTCAAAGTTTTTATTATCTTGACGAGTAATCTTAACATGAATTATTTCACCATTAGGTAATCTGTAGTTTACTACAAATTGTGTGGACTTTTCTCCAGTTTCAGGGTCTTCTTCTGACTCAACAAAAGTATTTCTATTCATGAAGTTCATAAGATCACTTGCTGACTTCATAGGTATTGGTGTCAATTCCCGACCAGATGCAGTTTCTCTGACAAGTAGTAGTCCTCTATATGTGTCCCACATAAAGTCATACGTTCCTGGTTTTACTCCAGGTATATGTGAAAAAATCGGACTTTCTTCAGTAATAGTACGAGTAATCCAACAATCTTTCATGGTTTTTGTGATAAAAAAGAAAAATTTGTTTTATATTTGTAACTGGATAAAATTCAAAAACAGAATTAGCCTTAAAATATTGATTCAAAAAGCATCGTAGCTAATTCTTCCATTTCTTCTTCTGTTAGAATATCTTTTGGTCTTGCTCCAGGATTTTCTCTTAATTTCAGAAGAATCTGTTCACGAATTGATAAAAATTCACGAATTTCTTTTTTCTCTTCTTCTTTAATTTGCTCCCTTTCAAGCCTTTTTAATTGTTCTTCTTGTTGATGAATTAGTTTTTTTTCATATTCTTTTAATAATTCTTCTGATGTCTTTTTTTCAATCTCTTCTTTAATTTTATTTGGAATTTTTTGATTTGGTTTTTTATATCTGGGTTTATGAGATTGCTGAAATTTCGGTAGTCTAATTCCTACCATTGCTAGACTCATACCAAAAATTGCAAAACATAACCAAAAACCCATAACAAGATAAGTTATAATGGGAAATAACCACCAGTACCAACCTGGATGTTTATCATTACGTCCGCGAAGAGAATCTAATCCTAAACCAACTAAACCAAAGATACAAACTACTATTGGAACTGCAATTAATACTTGAACATCAAAAGATGATCCTGAACTTAAAGCTATGATAGCTACAATTACATCTATAACCAACCCCAAACTGATCCAGCTATAAAGAACTCTGACATTAAACCTAAAGTTCTCAGTGATTGGACCTGGAGTAACAAAAGTGAGAATCTTCTCAAGCATAATTAATTATTTTACCCTTAAAATTTATTTGCTTGCGAATTAATCAGCTATAGTCGGCAATTTTTGATTTGTCTTGTTTGATGTTAAGCAGTCTAAATCATCTTGTTTGAACCATTACAGATAAAAATCCTTTATTTCCTACCCAATTTTGTAAAAAAATATTAATCTAAACCCTCAAAACCCCTTGATTTTCTAACCCCAGACTAGGCTAAAATAGCTACAAGCGTTACTACACCTAGTTATGATAACTGTTACAGAAGTGTTACAAGTAGTGGATGAGCTAGTCTTTAAACACACGGGAAACCACCTAACTGACTTACAACGAAGTGCTGTTCACGGCATTTGGCAAGGTAAAATTTATAGTGAAATTGCTGATGAATTTGGTTATGAAAGCGAAAATCATGTTGGAAATGTAAGTCGTGAATTATATAAAATCTTGTCTAAAGAATTAGGTGAAGATGTAACTAAATCTAATTTTTGTTGGTCTATAGAAAGAATAGGTAATTCATTTAATCCACAGCTTATTGGAATAGGAATAAAAAATCATGTTAATTGGTGTCCTAACAATAAAGATACTCAAAAAACAGAAGTTAATAAAGAAGATAAAATTAAACAAATAACAACCTATATAAACCTCAAACAATCCCCAAAAATCACCCATTTATACGGACGCACCAACGAACTAGCAACCCTATCAAAATGGATAGAAAACCCCAGAACTCGCTTAATATCCATCTTAGGAATTGCAGGTATTGGTAAAACCTCCCTTGTTAGACACTTCATTGATACTCACACCATAACCTTTGATGCAGTTATCTGGAAAAATATTAAACTATCTAACTCCTTAAACTCTATCCTTACAGAAATTATCACCGAATTAAATGTAAATAACGAAGATATAAATACCAATAACTTATTAAAACAATCCTTAGAATTGTTCAATCAGAAACGCTGCTTAATTATTCTCGATAACCTAGAAGAAATATTTACACTTCAACAATATGCAGGAAAATATAAACCTGAATATCAAGATTATCAAACATTCCTGCAAATGATTACAGAAATTGAACATCAAAGTTCTATTATTTTAATTAGTCAGGAAAAATGCCAAGAAATGATATCTTTAGACGATGAACTTTATCCTAGTCATTGTTTAGAATTATCAGGATTAGGTAATGCAGCTACAGAAATATTAAAAAACCAAGGATTGAAAAATCAGGAAGCTTGGTTAGACTTAATTAACTTATATGAAAGTCATCCTCGATACTTACAATATATTAGCACTTTAATCAAAGATGTATTTCAGGGTGAAGTTTCTGAATTCCTCCAAGAACAATGTTTGATATTAACCGAAGATATTAAAACCCAACTTGATTTAACTTGGATGAAACTAACAGAGGTGGAAAAACAGATTTTATTAAAAATAAGTCAAAATCCTCAATCTGTATCTAGACATGATATCAAAAACTCCTTATCATTATCATCAACGGATATAATTAATGGGTTACAATCATTAACTAGAAGATATTTATTAACCAAACTAGAAAGTAATGAAAAATCATTTCATATTTCATCCGCATTCAAAGAATATTTAAAACAGCTTGATGATAGTAATAATTAAAGAGTAAACAGGGTATAAATTGTGAGTTTTGATAATGTTTGTAAAATCCTAGCCGAAAAATATCCTCTTGATTTTGCCAACTGGTTATTACCTGAAGCAGTCGAAAAAATCAAAGTCTTAAAAACAGAACTCAGTATAGAACCAATTCGCGCAGATTCTGTTATATTGCTGCAAACGAAAAACCGAATCCTACATCTAGAATTTCAAACCAACACCAAATCAGAAACTCCCATTCCCTTAAGAATGTTGGATTATTTTGTCAGATTAGTTAGACAATATAATCTACCTGTTACCCAAGTGGTGATTTTCTTACAAGAAACAAGTAATGAAATCGCATTTACCGAAGCTTATATTGATGAAATGACAAATCATCGCTATCGAGTCATCCGAATGTGGGAACAAGATTCAGATTTCTTTCTCAATAACCCAGCATTACTTCCATTAGCGCCATTAACAAGAACAAATTCCGCACCAGAGTTATTATCCCAAGTAGCCACAGAAATTGCTAAAATTACAGATGTACCAGCCAGACAGAATACTGCTGCTTACACAGAGATTTTAGCAGGTTTACGATTCGAGAAAAATCTAATTCGTCAATTATTGAGCGAGGATATTATGCAAGAATCTGTAATTTATCAGGATATTTTGCAAAAGGGTGAACAGAAAGGAGAAAAGATAGGAGAACGAAAAGAAGCTTTCCGTTTCTTGAATCGTCAGTTAAATCGCCGTTTTGGTGAAATAGATTCATTCATAGTTGAAAGGATTCGCTTATTATCTACCGAACAATTAGAAGCACTAGGAGAAGAATTTTTAGACTTTTCAGAAGTATCTGATTTAGTTACTTGGTTAGATTCACAAATTCCCAGAAGTTGATAATATTTTTCCAGATTCCCGATTTTTGCAAAAATCGGGAATATTTAAGTTTTCATTCTAGACTGTGGTATTAGTAAAATTACCCAATAACTAATAGTGCCGACAAGACTGTCTTATGATACCTTATAAGCGTATATTAATAATAATACGTTTAGCAGCGGTGCTTGTTTCCAGAAAAAAGTCCATTTTCTTAATGCTTTTTTGGGAATTTTTAATTGTTAAGTATTGCAATCTGATAAAATTTGTAAGGTTTCTTTGAGCTAGGAGCAATGGGATCGACTGGTGTAAGGATCGCAATTGACGCAATGGGGGGAGATCATGCACCCGCTGAAATCGTCTCTGGCGCACTGCGAGCGCGGGAAGAATTGGGTGTAAAAATATTATTGGTGGGTGATCCACAGCAAATTGAGGCTGCAATGCCGCCAAAAACAAATATGGCGGGTTTAGAGATTGTTCCTGCTGAGGAAACGATCGCTATGGATGAGGAACCGATCACCGCTGTTAGACGCAAACGTAAGGCTTCCATCAATGTAGCGATGGATTTAGTCAAAAACCAGCAAGCAGATGCAGTATTCTCTGCGGGTCACTCTGGGGCAGCAATGGCATCAGCGTTACTCCGCTTAGGGCGATTACCAGGAATTGATCGCCCCGCTATTGGGACAGTATTTCCCACAATCGTTGCAGGCAAACCAGTAATGATACTTGATGTCGGCGCTAATGTAGACTGCCGTCCTAAGTTTTTAGAACAGTTTGCTGTCATGGGATCGATTTATAGTCAATATGTTTTGGGAACACCTGAACCCAAAATAGGTTTATTGAATATTGGCGAAGAAGATACTAAAGGTAATGAAGTAGCTCTCCGCGCCCACCAACTCTTAAGGGAAAATACCCAAATTAATTTTACTGGCAATGCCGAAGGACGAGATGTCCTCTCTGGTGAATTTGATGTAATTGTTTGCGATGGCTTTGTGGGTAATATTTTATTAAAATTTGCCGAAGCCGTGGGCGGAGTAATTCTGCAAATTTTGCGGGAAGAACTACCCCAAGGTTTACATGGTCAAATTGGCACGGCAATTTTAAAACCCAACCTCAAGCGCGTTAAACAGCGCATGGATCACGCCGAACATGGAGGTGCATTACTTTTAGGCGTAGACGGAATTTGTTTTATCGGTCATGGTAGTTCCCAAGCGCCGTCAATTTTTAGTGCGATTCGCATGGCCAAAGAAGCTGTAGACAATCAGGTACTGCAAAGACTTCAGTCCCAATATCAAATCCTACAGAGTGAAAGCGATTAGCCTTCTCTAGGAAACGCTACGCGAACAGCCATAGTCATTTGTCATTGGTCATTCAATTTTGGATTTGGGATTTTAGATTTAGGATGAACCATTGAAAAATTAATTTCATTTTCAAAACAGGTTTTCTTTATTAATCTAAAATCTCCCCTCTAAAATCTAAAATTGGCACGGTCACTAGTACAACACGGCGTAAGTTAAGCAACCATTAAAAATACCGAAAAAGCCTGTTTAATCTACTTTATTTAATTTTTAATTGTTAATTTTTAATTCCGCCCTGCGGTACTAGTCATTAGTATTAGTTACTTATCTTGATAAAAACGACAACTGACACATGACAACTGACACATGACAACTGACAAAAATGCTGAAGCTTATAGGAGATTAAGAGTGCCAATATTCAACGGTGTAGCAATTACAGGCAGTGGGTCGGCAGTACCAACAACTACCCTAGATAATGAATTACTAACTCAACTGGTAGAAACATCAGATGAGTGGATTACCACAAGAACAGGAATTAGTCAACGGCGGTTAGCATTGCCACCTGAGTCATTAACTTCACTTGCTACTACTGCTAGTCAGCAGGCTATTGCCGCCGCAGGAATTAATCCAGAGGATATTGATTTAATTTTGCTGGCAACTTCTACCCCAGACGATTTATTTGGTAATGCTTGCCGCATTCAAGCTGAATTAGGCGCTGTCAAAGCAGTCGCTTTTGACTTAACAGCAGCTTGTTCAGGCTTTGTATTTGGACTAGTCACAGCAGCCCAATACATTAGAACAGGTGTTTATCAAAATGTACTGTTGATAGGGGGAGATATCCTCTCTCGTTGGGTAGATTGGCAAGATCGGCGCACTTGTGTATTGTTCGGCGATGGTGCAGGGGCAGTAGTTTTGCAGGCCAATAAGAGCGATCGCTTATTAGGATTTTCTCTTAAAAGTGACGGTACTCAAAATCATTATCTCAACCTCGGTTATGACGGTTCTGCCCAAGAACTTAGTCCAGGTATAAATGTAACCAAGGGAACTTACCAACCTATCAGCATGAACGGCAAAGAAGTTTATCGCTTTGCTGTCCAAAAAGTCCCAGAAGTTATAGACAAAGCCTTATTTGCAGCTGATCTCACCGTTGACCACATAGATTGGCTCGTATTACATCAAGCAAATCAGCGGATACTGAACTCTGTCGCTGATCGCTTAAATATTCCAGAACATAAAGTAATCAGTAACGTTGCCAAATACGGCAACACCTCTGCCGCTTCTATTCCTATAGCTTTAGATGAAGCAGTGCGAGCAGGAAAAATTAAAACCAATGATATCATTGCTACCTCCGGCTTTGGAGCAGGTCTAACCTGGGGTGCAGCAATTTTTCAATGGGGAAGGTAAAGAGGCAGGGGAGGGAATTTCTTGCCCAATGACCAATTACCTTTTCCCCAATGACCAATGACTAATAACTAATGACAATGACTAAAACTGCATGGGTGTTTCCCGGACAAGGTTCGCAAACCTTAGGCATGGGAATGGATCTACTAGAAATACCATCTGCTCAAGAAAAATTTGCCCAAGCTGAGGCAATTTTAGGCTGGTCTGTCGTCGATATCTGTAAACACGACGAAGAAAAATTAGCACGCACACTCTATACTCAACCGATTCTTTACGTAGTAGAAAGCATTATCGCTGATATTCTCCGAGAACGGGGGCAGCAACCAGATTTAGTTGCTGGTCATAGTTTAGGAGAATACATAGCCCTTTATATTGCTGGCGTTTTTGATTGGTCTACGGGCTTACACTTAGTTAAACGTCGGGCGGAAATCATGGATAGTTCCGCAGGAGGGATGATGGCCGCACTGATGAACTTTGACCGCGAACAATTAGAAAAAGTCATTAGCGATACACCTAATGTAGTCCTAGCAAATGATAACAGTCCGGCTCAAGTCGTCATTTCTGGGACTCCAGATGGTGTACAGGCTGTAATGTCGCAAGTCAAAGCCAAGCGTGCTATCCCCTTAAAAGTTTCAGGAGCATTTCACTCACATTTAATGACAGCTGCTGCCACTGAATTCCAAGAAATTCTGGACTCAGTGATTTTTCAGTCAGCAATTTTTCCCGTTTTATCTAATGTAGACCCAGTTCCAGAAACTGATGCGGAAATTTTAAAACAGCGGCTTTCTCAACAAATGACAGGTTCAGTTCGCTGGCGAGAAATTTCTCTGCAATTACCAGAAAATGGAATTGAGCGAGTTGTAGAAATTGGTCCTGGTAATGTTTTAACAGGTTTGATAAAACGTACTGCTGCTGGCTTAATTTTAGAAAACATTCGTAATGCTGCTGAGTTACCTGTTTAGGGTAAATTCATTCACAATTAAATTAGGGTCAACAGAAACAATTTCTAGGAGATGATGGATATGACAACCGTATCCAATGAACAATCAGGTATCATTCGGACAGAAAGAGGACTGATGATAACCGGAACTCGTATTACCTTGTACGATGTGATGGACTATTTAAAAGCCCAATATCCATCCAAGTTGATTCGTGAAAAGCTCGGACTCAATGATGAGCAAGTTAACTTGGCTTTAGCTTACATAGATGCTCATTCTGCGGAAATAGAAACTGAGTATCAAGAATTTCTCCAAACAGCAGAGGAAATTCGACAGTATTGGCAAGAACAAAACCGCGAACGATTTGCCAAAATAGCAGCTATGCCTACTAAAATTGGTCAGGAAGCTCTGCGTGCGAAACTGCAATCGTGGAAAGAGCGCATTACATCCCAATCATGAATTTCCTAATTGACTATAATTTGACAGGGAACGCGGTTTTATTCTGGGGAACACTTGCAGCAGAAGGTTGGGTTGATCTCTTGTCAATTCGCTTTTTCACTTTCAAACAAATTGGATTAGCAACAGATAGTAGTGACCGAATTGTGTGGCAATTTGCTCAAGCAAACCAAATGATTCTGATTACAGCTAATCGCAATATGAAAGGATCTGATTCCCTAGAGCAAATGATTCGTGAGGAAAATATAGCAACTTCACTACCAATTCTCACTATTGGAAATCCTGATCGATTCGATGAGCGTGGTTATAGAGAAAGATGTGCTGCTCGTCTAGTAGATATTTTATTAGATATTGAAAACTATATGGGAGCAGGTAGAATCTTTATTCCTTGAAGTTTTTGGTGTTGTGGACTAACGATTTCAATATCATAAAAAAGTTCTGTTGCCTATTTTTTGTCTAAAGATTTACTTGATTAATTCCAGTAATTTGTGAAGAGTATCAGTAAGATAACGCCAAAAAAATCAACCTTAAACTTCCTGCAAATTTCTCCAAAATCAGCTTAATAACTATTCAAACAAAACTAGAAATATTCATGAATACAGTTGAAAAAACAATTTGGATGACGCAAGCTGATTATGCTAAAAAGCTGCGTCCTTTACTGCCAGCAGAGGCATTTCTACCTGATACCAATAAAGTCTGGATTCTGTTAATTAATCTAGCAATTTTAGGGCTGGGTTGGGGAATTGCTAATCACCTTGATAAATGGAATTGGTATTTTCTCTGGCTTTATTTGCCACTAGCATTAGTGATGGGTAATAGTGTGATTGTTCTCCTTTTTAGTACCCATGATTTGCTCCACAGCCGCAGCATTAAAAATCCCCGGTTGAGACAAGTAATTAGTCTGCTGGGATTAACAATGTTATGGATGCCACCAACTTTGTGGAAGGCAGTACACAATCGAGAACATCACAATAAAACCAATTCCTTGCAAGATCCAGATCGCAATTATTTAGATAGCCAATCTAAAACTTGGGGTAAATGGATTCAGAATGCTTTTGTGCCGTCAGCTGAGGTAAATCCTATTTTATTGACTATCGGTATGGGTCATGCTTGGGGAATTCACGCATTTCGTAATCTCACATCAGTTTTGTTGTTTAACAATGGTAAAGCGCAATATCCTGTGGTAGCTTTTACAGTTAGTGGTAAGGAACGACGTGCGATCGCTCTAGAATTATTAATTATGGTCGGAATCCATGCAAGCATCTTAACTTACCTAGAATTTCATCCCGTTAAACTTCTTCTGGGCTACTTTTTACCAATTTGGATAGGCTATGCAGGGCTGATATTTTATATCTATACCAATCATATGGTATGTAAAATGACAAGTGTAAATGATCCTCTGATTAATAGTCTCTCTATTCGAGTTCCTAAAATATTTGATGTTTTACATTTTAACTTTTCTTACCACACAGAACATCACATTTTTCCTGGCATAAATTCAGATTACGCGCCAATGGTGCAAGAATTACTACAAACACATTACCCTGAACGTTTCAATTTGTTAAATGCTGGCCAAGCATGGCAATTGATGCTGCAAACCCCTCGTCATTACAAAGATGACAACACTTTCACAGACTGGTCTGGAAACAAGTCCGTGGAATGTCCAATTCTATGCACAAATCATCTCACTGATGATAGTAATCCTCAATAAATATCTGGTGATAAATAATGTGGAGACTTTCTCAGGAACTTCTCTACAAGAATTTTAGAAGATGCAAATTTAAATTTCATCCCTGTCTAATAATAGGTTTGGCTAACGAAAAAGTTTTGCCTAAAATCATAATTATGCAATTTACAGGCGTGACAGCTTAATATAAGTTTTTGCGAAATACCTGAAAAAGTTGACAGAAGACTGGTGTATGTGTCTATATTAAGGTAAAAATATTACCATAACCATCCTCACTGAAATAACTTTGGGTTATGAAAAAAGCTGTCTACTGGATAATGGGTGAAAGGGCAGGGCGAACCATAGTTGGGACTTGGAACTGGTTATGGGGAATGCCTGTCGAGTCTGGTGGTAAAGTGGCTGTAGCAGTTGCTGAAGAATCTTTACAGTCAATGCAAGAAGCAGTGCAGAAACTGGCTGGAGCAGTTGCGGCTCAAGAAGGTGCTTATAAAACCGCCAAGAATAAATATGAGACAAAAGTTAAAGAATTCAAAACCCTAGAGCAACAAGCGATGATTGCTCAAAATGGTGGCAATGAAGAAGCAGCGCGAATGGCCATGAGTAAAGCCATTCAAACAGAGCAAATCTTGCCCAAACTAGAGGAAATGGTTAAACAGGCAGAAATGGCAGTAAAAGCTTCTAAAGATAAACTCAACCGTGAGCGCATGAAGCTAGAAAGCTATAAAGCTGATATGCAGAATATGAAAGATATGTCAGAGGTAAATGAAGCTCTGGCAATGATAGCCAAAGTCAATAATGAATTTGACATTGGTTCCGCTAAAAGTGACTTTGAAAAAGCTAAAGGTGCAGTTGAGCGTCGGAATTTAAAGACAGAAGCTTTAGCAGAATTGTCAGAAAATCCAGCAGAAAAACTACAGGCCGAAATCGAAAATATGACATTAGACGACGAAGTTGCCCGTCGTTTGCAAAGGTTACAAGATTCTCTACCCAAACAACTACCAGAATAAATAGGAATTTATGAGTCAGAAAAGCGGACCACCACCTATTGTTTTTATCTTGTTGTTTTTAGGGCTTTTAGGTGGTGGTTACTGGTGGTTTTTCATGCGGAACTCTGCTTCAACCACTACAACTACGACTGGGGCTTTTTCACTACCAACAACAGTAGCCAGCGGCACTACCGTAAAAATAGACGGTTCTACCAGTATGGTGACAATTAACCAAAACCTGAAAAATGGTTTTGAGAAACAGTTTGCGGGTACAAAAGTAGAAGCATTTGGGAATGGAACAGATAAGGGAATTCAGGATCTATTAGCTGGTAAAGTTGATCTGGCCGCAGCTTCCAGACCATTGACAGCACAAGAGCAAAGTCAGGGATTAAAGGCTGTTACTGTAACACAAGATGCGATCGCTCTGATTGTCAGTAAGGCAAATCCTTTCAACCGAGGATTAACCAGCAGCCAAATTGCAGATATTTTTCAGGGAAAAATTAATAATTGGTCAGCAGTGGGTGGTTCACCTGCAACAATCCGCGTTATTAATCGACCGGTAATTAGTGGCACACATCAAACATTTAAAGAATTAGTGCTAAAAGGAGCTAATTTTGGGACAACACCCAACATTACTACACTACAACGAGATGCCACAACTCCCTTAATTCAAGCTTTGGGAACTGATGGTATCGGCTATGCTACCTTTGCTCAGGTTGCTAATCAGCAAACCGTGCGAGTCGTAGCTGTGGATGGTTTGGCTCCAGATACAAGTAATTATCCCTACCAGCGTTCACTGTATTACGTTTATAAAGACCCTGCTAATGTGGGAGTGCAAGCATTCCTAGGCTATGCAAGTTCGCCCCAAGGTCAGCAAGCTTTAACATTAGGAAACTAGTACAGCACGGCGTAAATAAACCAACCATTCTAAATCTCCAACAATCTTATGCTGTCTTCGTTTTGACTTTTGACTTTTGACTTTTGACTTTTGACTTCCGCCCTGCGGTACTAGTGTAGAAGAAATAGGAAGTTATGATCTGGGAGAATGCTCCCAGTTAAAGGTTAAAATGAATTCTGACTGCTGAATTCTGACTGCTGAATTCTGACTTTTGTATTCTGTTTGATTTATATTATTTTCTGTGACTAGAACTCGTGAACCCTTAATTAGTTTGGCACTGTATCACGCCTTTAAATGGTCAGTGGTTAGTCCCATGCTGCATACTTACTTTAGTATCAAGATTTATGGCGTGGAAAACGTCCCTCAAACAGGCCCATTGCTAGTAGTCAGCAATCATGCTAGTTACTTTGACCCACCAATTGTTTCTAGTTGTGTACGTCGTCCCGTCGCCTACATGGCTAAAGAAGAATTATTTAAAGTTCCAGTTTTAGCACAAGCAATTAAATTATACGGTGCTTACCCGGTCAGTCGGGGAAGTGCTGATCGGACTGCAATCCGTTCTGCTTTAGAATGTCTTGATAATGGCTGGGCTGTGGGCGTTTTTTTAGAAGGGACTCGTACCCCAGATGGTCGCATTACTGACCCCAAAAGAGGAGCCGCACTACTAGCAGCCAAGGCAAAAGTACCTTTTTTACCCGTAAGTTTATGGGGTACTGACAAGATTTTACAACCAGGTTCATCACTTCCCCGTTCAGTTCCCCTGACTGTCAGAATTGGTAAATTAATTGATGCTCCTAGTTCCACTAATAAACAAGAATTGGAGACATTGACACAAAAATGTGCATCTGTGATTAATGAAATGCACGATTTAGGGCGATAATACCAATTTTAGATTTTCGATTTTCCAGTAAGTGAATCACATTGTTGATCTCACACTTATGAGAAATAAAGAGATGAAAATGCCGCAGTTATAGCAATTATCAAGGTGTTACAAGTAGTCGGACAAAATTAAATTCATTTGTGGAGAGAGGGAACTCTTAACAGGGAAAGGGGAACAGAAAAACAATGCGTGTAATTAATTTTGTCGGGGTAAGTAGCTTGGCGCAATTAAATATAAAACCTCTCTCCAAACCTCTCCCCTTGTAGGGGAGAGGCTTTGACTCCCACTTCCCTGGTAGGGAAGGGGGCTGGGGGGGTTAGGTCTATATTATATTTTTTAACGCCCACCTACTTACTTTCCAATTCACTTAGGGAACACCAAAAAATAAATTACCCAAAAATCGTAGGGTGGGTTAGGACGGTAGTCCGTAACCCACCATAAATTTAGGGGATAATGGTGGGTTACGCTGCGCTAACCCACCCTACAAATGAATCTCCCCATCTCCCCGTCACCGCGTCTGTCCATTTGTATCAATCATATAAAAAGAGAGTTAAGAGTTCCCTGCTCCCTGTTCCCTACTGTATATTCGTTGCCAGACAGTAAAAGCCAAAAGCAAAATGATACTACTGGCACAGGCCATCATCACCGGCAAACTCATCCCTTGTACTCTCATTGCCGACAGATTAAAAAACAAGGTAATTGACCACAATGTAAAAGCGGCGTGACGTTGGGATAATCCCCAAGCTAACAAGCGGTGATGTAAATGGTCTTTACCGGGAGTACTGAGAGGGTTTTTTCCTGCCAAGAGTCGCCGGATAAACACCTGAGTAGTATCTAAAACTGGCAACAGCAGAAATAAAACCGTGGGGATCAGAGCATAAACAGTATTTTGTTGAAGTTTGCCTAAAATACTAGTTGCTGCTAGTACATAACCGAAAAAATATGCTCCAGCATCACCCATGATGATGCGCGACGGGTGGAAATTATGGCGCAAAAAGCCTAGTGCTGCACCCGCCAAAGCTGCCAAAACTAAAGTAGCCGCCGCCCGATTATTAAATTGGGCAGAAACCGCTAACAAACTCATGGCGGTAATAAAGCTAATTCCTCCTGCCAAACCATCCATACCGTCCATTAAGTTAATAGCATTGGTAATACCTACAACCCACAATACTGTCAACGCCATCGACAGCAGCGAATCAATAGGAGTACCAAAAAAAACTTTGATGCTGATACCATTGGCAACCAGCAACAGTGCTGTTGTAATCTGCGCCCACAAACGGACAGAAGGGGGTAAGCCAAATTGGTCATCAATAAAGCCGACAAGGACTAATATCGACCCTCCTAACAGAATCGTTAAAACTTGAGCTAATACGCCTTGGAGTTCAATAGGACGTAAAAGGCTGGCTAGTACCAAAGCGGCAATAACACCGGCATAGATAGCCAAACCTCCTGCATTAGGTAAAGGTTCTCGATTGAGTCGCCGGGCGTTAGGTTGGTCTGCCCAACCCACCCGCAAAGCAAATTTGCGTATAATTGGCATTAAACGCCACGTTACCAGCCAAGCCAAAAGAAAAGTAAAAACTACTGCCAACCAGCCGGTGCCGCTAGGGTCAGCTATACCAAGGTACTTCAGGGAGTTCTCTAGATTCATCTCCCAATTCCACCATTACTGCCAGTATCTAAAATGAGCATTAACTGTAATATTAATCAATTTTTTATTTGTATCTGTTAAATTCAGTAGCTGAGGCACTTAGCACTCTTTGCCTGTGAGTGCTAAATTGTCTAATGGAAGCGCTAGAGAAATCAAACATGGCCAAGATTATTGCATTTAATGAAGAATCACGACGGTCTTTAGAAAGGGGTATTAACGCCTTGGCTGACGCGGTGAAAATCACCTTGGGGCCAAAAGGTCGTAATGTCCTTTTAGAAAAAAAATTTGGTATACCTCAAATTGTCAACGATGGTATCACTGTTGCCAAAGAAATTGAATTAGAAGATCCTCTGGAAAATACCGGAGCCAGATTAATTCAAGAAGTAGCCTCCAAAACTAAAGATATTGCTGGAGATGGCACTACTACTGCCACGGTCTTAGCACAGGCTATCATTAAGGAAGGCTTAAAGAACGTTGCTGCTGGTACAAACCCCATTAGCTTGAAACGGGGAATTGATAAAACCGTTGAGTTGCTAGTGGCAGAAATTGCCAAAATAGCCAAGCCAGTAGAAGGCAGTGCGATCGCTCAAGTTGCTACAGTTTCTGCTGGTAATGACGAAGAAGTGGGCAATATGCTGGCTCTAGCAATGGAAAAAGTCACCAAAGATGGTGTCATCACCGTTGAAGAATCCAAATCCCTCACAACCGAATTAGAGGTAGTAGAAGGGATGCAAATTGACCGGGGTTACATTTCCCCCTACTTCATCACCAACAACGAACGGATGACGGTGGAGTTTGAAAACGCCCGCATTTTGATCACCGACAAAAAAATCAGCAGCATTCAGGATTTAGTACCTGTATTAGAAAAAGTTGCCCGTGCAGGTCAACCTTTGCTGATCATTGCCGAAGATGTCGATGGAGACGCTTTGGCAACTTTAGTCGTCAATAAAGCACGGGGTGTACTGACGGTTGCAGCAATTAAAGCCCCTGGATTTGGTGAACGCCGCAAAGCTTTATTACAGGATATCGCCATTCTCACAGATGGACAGATGATTTCTGAAGAAATCGGTTTAAGTTTAGATACCGCTACTTTGGAAATGTTGGGTACTGCTCAAAAAATTACCATTGACAAAGAAAATACCACTATTGTCGCAGGTAGCACCACCAAACCAGAAATCCAAAAGCGGATTGCTCAAATTCGCCAGCAGTTAGAAGAAACTGATTCTGACTACGACACAGAAAAATTGCAAGAACGCATCGCCAAATTAGCTGGTGGTGTGGCAGTTATCAAGGTGGGTGCAGCCACAGAAACCGAACTCAAAGACCGCAAACTGCGGATTGAAGACGCACTTAACGCCACCAAAGCTGCGGTTGAAGAAGGTATTGTCCCCGGTGGTGGTACTACCCTGATTTACCTGGCTTCTAAGATAGAAGCAATTAAAAACAGCCTCGATGCAGAAGAAAAGATTGGCGCTGAAATTATCGAAAGAGCGCTAGAAGCTCCTTTACGCCAAATCGCTGACAATGCAGGTGTTGAAGGTTCCGTGATTGTTGCTAAAGTGCGGGAAACTGATATTAACATCGGCTACAACGCTGCTACAGACGAATTTGAAGATTTAATTGCCGCCGGGATCATCGATCCTGCCAAAGTTGTCCGTTCAGCTTTACAAAACGCCGCTTCTATTGCTGGGATGGTCTTAACTACCGAAGCAATTATCGTCGAGAAGCCTGAAAAACAAGCTGCCGCTGCTCCTGATGGTGGCATGGGTGGCATGGGCGGTATGGGCGGTATGGGCGGTATGGGCGGTATGGGCGGCATGGGCGGCATGGGCGGCATGGGTATGTTCTAATCACCACTTCCCCAAATAATTAATTTTTAATTTTTTCTACAGTTTGTCTTGACAAAAAGGCAAACTGTTTTTTATGCGATTCAGAAATTTTGCAGAAACTTATAAATGCTATTATGTCGGCTGTAATACTGCTGACTTCTCACGAGAATTGTAAAAAGCGGTTTTGCTCAAGGTCAATTAAAATAATTCGTAATTCATAATTAAGTTTTGTAATGTAGATTTAGACATTGCCACTTTTAGAAGCTCTTGACTTAGGGAACACCAAAAAATAAATTACCCAAAAATCGTAGGGTAGGTTAGGACGCTAGTCGGTAACCCACCATAAATTTAGGGGATAATGGTGGGTTACGCTGCGCTCTAGCGTTCGCACAGCGTGTGCTTTGCACTTAGCCATGCCCGCAAGGGCTTTACCCACCCTACAAAAACCTTTGATAAATGACTATTAGGTAAAAATGCATGATTAGAAAAATTCACCGTACTTCTAAATTTATTACTAAAAGACATGAGAAAGAATATTATCATCAACCAGGAACTCTGCCAGGCACAATCATCATTGATGAAAATGCTGAACAGCCCATGATTTTTATAATTGACTATAACCAAACTAACTTTATCCGTGAACAAATTACTAACCCTGAAGATTGCCTTAATTACTTGGATACAGAATCTGTTTCTTGGGTAGATGTACAAGGCTTAGGTAATCGAGATGTCTTAGAAAGATTGGGGAAAGTTTTTGATTTACATCCTCTAGTTTTAGAAGATGTGGTCAATATGACAGAGCGTCCCAAAATTGAGGATTATGAAGACCAATTGCTGATTATTGCTCGCATGGTAGTACCGAAGGAAAAAGGCTATGGTTTTTATAGTGAACAAGTCAGTTTAGTATTAGGAAAATATTATTTGCTCACAGTTCAGGAGGAAGCAGAACATGATTGTCTGGAAGGAGTAAGGGTGCGAATTGAGAAAAATAGAGGTATTATTCGCAAACAAGGAGCCGATTATTTAGCTTATTCTTTATTAGATGCCATTATTGATGGCTTTTTTCCCGTATTAGAACTTTATGGAGAGCAAATTGAAGAATTGGAGCAGGAAGTAATTGTTAAACCTACTCCACAAACATTACGAAAAATCTATCAAATTAGACGAGAATTACTGCAATTGCGTCGTGCAATCTGGCCGCAACGGGATGCAATTAATTCTTTAATTAGAGATGGTAGTGAACTAATTACTGATGAAGTGCGAATTTATTTGCGAGACTGTTATGATCATACGGTGCAAGTGATGGATATGGTGGAAACTTACCGAGAACTGACATCTGGATTAATGGATGTCTATCTTTCCGCAGTCAGCAACAAAATGAATGAAATTATGAAACTGCTAACGGTGGTTTCCTCAATTTTTATTCCCCTAACTTTTGTGGCTGGAATATATGGCATGAATTTTAATACTGAAAAATCACCATATAATATGCCTGAACTCAATTGGTATTGGGGTTATCCATTATGCTTGGCATTTATGGCAATGATTGCTGGTCTATTAATATTCTTTTTTTGGCGACGTGGTTGGCTAAATAATTCAGTAGATATTAAGCATGATTAAAAATGCCAACAAAAAAAATTTATAATCAATAAATTAATCTAAGAGTTGAACAGCACATTTATGGCAGTACCAAGCGGCGACCAAAATCTCATTGTTTTGACAATTTATATCCTGGGGGTATATTACACATTCAATCGCATGATTGAATCTATCGACGATATGGTGATGCTAAATTTTCAGAAGGATATTGTCGATAAACAATTAAAAGAACAAAATTTGCAAGATACAGTGGGTATTTCTTTTAAAACAAGTAATTATGGTTTAGATAAGATAGAAACTGATCTGAAAGAGTTATCAATGAGTATTGAAAATAAATCAGAAAGTATTGCCATATACGTTGACTGGGATAATAGTTCTTTTGTGGTTGAGCATACTCAGCAATCCCGTCGAGTGATTCGCAAATCCCCAGATTTAACACGTGATTTAGCCATACCCCAAGTTCCTACTATCATTGCTCCTAAGAAAACTATTTCGGAAAATGTCACCGCAGAAGATGTTTTTCAAAGAGATAAAGAATTAGGTATTTATAAACCAGCATCGCCTTTAATTAATGTTGCTGCTATAAAAAAGAATGATAAGCAAAAGCAGTTATACAAAGACTTCATAGATGGCAAAAAAGATTTGGAATTTTCATTACAACTCGTGCTGCGGATTTCGGAAATGAGAGTCGGTATTGCTCCTGGTATTAATGTTCCTCCAGTGTCAATTATCAATTGTCCCTTTACCATCACCAAGCTATCCTGGACTTACGCTTTACCTTGGAATAAAAAGAAGTAATTCCGATCCAGACACAGATGGCGATCAAAGCGTACACTGGATAAAGAAGAGAGTAGGCGTAGGCAGTTGCAGATCAGTTATCAACACTGGTTTGAGGAAAGTCCGGGCTTCCGAAAGACCAAACTTGCTGGATAACGTCCAGTGCGAGCGATCGTGAGGATAGTGCCACAGAAAGATACCGCCCATCAATTTTAAATTGGTTGGTAAGGGTGCAAAGGTGCGGTAAGAGCGCACCAGCAGCATCGAGAGGTGCTGGCTCGGTAAACCCCGGTTGGGAGCAAGGCCAGAGGAACTATGGTTGGTCTTTTACCAGTTCCGTTAAACAAGAGCCGCTAGAGGTGTCTGGTAACAGGCATCCCAGATAGATAACTGCCCTCGAAAGAGAACAGAACCCGGCTTACTACCGACTCTCTTCTTTAAACGAATTATGGATTTTTTATTTTCCATAGTTCGTTTTTTAGTTTCAGCGATTAGAAATCACCGCTACACAAACTAAGTCCACCTGCGTGGACTAATGAAAAATCAAAAATTTCAAACCCTCGCATCATGCGGGTTGTAGCTGTGTAGACGCGGTTTATAACCGCCCTTGTCATGTTAATTTATGATCACTGAAAACCACTTTTTTTTACTTCAAAATAATCTGCTATGCCATTAAGTTGGAACGAAATCAAAAGCCGAGCAATTGCTTTTTCCCAAGAATGGGAATATGAAACTTCAGAAGATGCCGAAGGAAAGTCATTTTGGGATGGCTTTTTTAATGTTTTTGGTATTTCTCGGCGACGGGTTGCAACATTTGAACAGTCTGTTAAAAAAGCTGATAATAAACAAGGTTTTATTGATTTACTTTGGAAGGGTGTAATTTTAGTAGAGCATAAATCCAGAGGAAAAAGTTTAGATAAAGCCATGCAACAGGCAAAAGATTATTTCCCTGGATTAAAAGAACACGAATTACCAAAATATATTTTAGTCTCAGATTTTCAAAGGTTTAGACTTTACGATTTAGATAATGATATTACCGCAGAGTTTGAACTTAAAGATTTTTTCAATCAGGTGCATTTATTCGGTTTTATTGCTGGATATGAAAAGCGCACTTACAAAGATGAAGATCCTGTAAATATTGAAGCGGCTGAATTAATGGGTAAGCTGCACGATTTATTAGAAGCAGTTGGCTATACAGGTCATGATTTAGAAGTTTATTTAGTGCGGTTGCTTTTTTGTTTATTTGCTGATGATACTGGCATTTTTGATAAAGGTATTTTTTGGGAATATATTGATTTACATACTAAATCCGATGGTAGTGATTTAGCGATGCACATTGCTTCTATCTTTCATATATTAAATACACATCCTGAAAAAAGATTAAAAAATTTAGATACCAATTTAGCTCAGTTCCCTTATGTAAATGGCAAGTTATTTGAAGAAGTTTTACAACCTGCTGCTTTTGATAGCGAAATGCGCGAAATGTTGTTAAAAGCTTGTGCCTTAGATTGGGGTAAGATTTCACCTGCTATTTTTGGTTCGATGTTTCAAGCGGTGATGAATCCAAAGGAACGGCGGAATCTTGGCGCACATTATACGTCTGAAAAGAATATTCAAAAGTTGATTAAGCCTCTTTTTTTAGATGATTTATATACGGAGTTTGAAAGAGTAAAAGGCAGTCGGGGCAAACTTCAAGAATTACATCAAAAAATAGCTGATCTACATTTTTTAGATCCTGCTTGTGGTTGCGGTAATTTCCTGATTATTACTTATCGAGAATTGCGAGATTTAGAAATTAAAATTTTGCGTGAATTGTATAAAAAAGAAGAAGGTTTTATTGATGTTAGAATTTTTATTCAAGTTGACGTAGACCAGTTTGCAGGGATTGAATATGATGAGTTTGCGGTGCGTGTTGCTGAGGTAGCAATGTGGTTAATTGACCATCAAATGAATATCAAGGTTAGTAATGAATTTGGACAATATTTTGTCAGACTTCCATTAACTAAATCCGCTAAAATTGTTCATGGGAACTCTTTACAAATTGATTGGGATAAAGTTGTAGCGAAAGAAAAGTTAAATTTCATTTTAGGAAATCCGCCATTTGTAGGAAAAACTTACCAAGATGCACAACAAAAAGCTGATATGCAAATTGTTTTTGGCAGCCTGAAAAGTGCAGGTTTGTTGGATTATGTCACTGCGTGGTATATCAAAGCTGCTCAGTTTATTCAAAATACAAATATTCGTTGTGCTTTTGTTAGTACAAATTCTATTTCCCAGGGTGAACAGGTTGGTATTCTTTGGCAAGAGCTTTACAGCAATTATAAAATAAAAATACATTTTGCTCATCGTACTTTTAGTTGGAGAAATGAGGCAAAAGGAAATGCTGCTGTACATTGTGTAATTATTGGTTTTGGTTTACAGAATATTGAAAATAAAAGAATTTTTGATTATGTAGATATTAAAGGTGAACCAACAGAACGAAAAGTTAAAAATATTAATCCATATTTAGCAGCAGGAAATGATTTAATTATTTTGAAGAGAAGTAAGCCAATTTGTAGTGTACCTGAAATGATATATGGCAGTAAGCCTACTGATGGTGGAAATTTATTGCTCTCTGATGAAGAAAAGCTGATTATCTTACAAGAAGAACCAAATTCAGAGAAATTTATTAGGCAGTTTTTAGGCTCACAAGAGTTTATTAATGGTATAAAACGCTGGTGTTTATGGTTAATAAATATACAACCCAACGAATTAAAATTAATGCCTCATGTTTTAGAAAGAATTGAAAAAGTTAAACAGATGAGGATGGCAAGTACGAAACTGCCAACGCAAGCTTCAGCCCAAACACCTTATGTTTTTACTGAAATTCGACAACCAGATACAAATTATCTTGCAGTTCCTGAAGTTTCATCTGAAAGAAGGAAGTATATCCCAATCGGTTTTTTAGATTCTAGTATTATTGCAAGTAATAAAATTCAGCTTATCCCTAATGCTACTCTATATCTTTTTGGTATTCTGACTTCGGAAATGCATATTACATGGGTGAAGTCTGTCTGTGGGAGATTAAAAAGTGATTACAGCTATTCAAGTACAATTGTTTATAATAATTATCCATTTCCTGAAAATGTAAATGATAAACAAAAACAGAAAGTAGAAATAGCCGCGCAAGCAGTTTTAGATACAAGATCAAAATATCCTGATAGTAGTTTAGCTGACTTGTATGATCCGCGAACTATGCCGCCAGATTTAGTAAAAGCCCATCAAAATTTAGATAAAGCTGTAGATTTGTGTTATCGTCCGCAGCCATTTGTCAATGAATTAAATCGGATTGAATTTTTGTTTAGTCTATATGAAGCTTTAAATGCACCTTTACTAAAACCAGAGAAAAAGAAAAGAGTGAAAAAAAGTAATTAATTTTTAACCTAAATAGCTAGGGGTTTAGCAATGCTAAACTCCTACAAAAACTTTATCCGGATCATAATTTCGGTGAATTGCTAGAGAATAAACTTCTAGCATAAATATTAGGCATTAATAGCGTTCCAAAGCTGTAAAATTGGGAAAGTTTGCCCTGCTGCTACCTGTCGTGTATTTATACTCTATATTTAATGCTAAGTTAGGAGTTATTAGCCCTTTTTCCACACTTACTGAATGTCCCTCGTTTATCCCCGCCGTCAACGGCAACTTGAAAGTTTAGTCCAGAAGCTGGGTTTGTCAAAAGATGCACCGATAAAGTGGCCTTTACTTGATTTGGCACTAACTCATGCGACTGTTTCTGAGTCGGCAAATTATGAACAACTCGAGTTTGTCGGTGATGCGGTGGTACGGCTGGTTGCGGCTGTGATGTTATGGGAACATTATCCTGATTGCTCTGTGGGGGATTTTGCGGCTATTCGTTCCGTTTTGGTGAGCGATCGCATTCTTGCCCAATTAGCAAGAGGATATGGTTTAGAATTATACTTACTCGTCGCTGGTAGTGCTACCGCTGATCATGTTGGTCAAGAATCAAGACTTGCAGATGCTTTTGAAGCAGTCCTGGGAGCGCTTTATCTCAGTACTCACAATCTCAATCTGATTCGTCCTTGGTTAGATCCCCACTTCCAAGAACTGACTACAGAAATTCGTCTTGATCCGGCTCGACTCAACTATAAAGCGGCTCTCCAAGAATGGACTCAGGCACAATTTAAAGTTTTACCAGAGTATCGAGTAGTGGAGGTGAATCAACCCCACGGCACTCAAGAGCGTTTTACTGCTGAAGTTTGGTTAAATGAAAAAATTTTAGGACAAGGCAAGGGACGCTCTATTAAAGCAGCTGAACAGGCAGCCGCTAAAGTAGCTTATGTAGCAGTTACTGAAGAGGTAATTGCTAAGGGAGCAAATGACAAATGACTAATAATTCCTTAATGGTACAAGCCCCCGGATTTATCAGAGGGGTGAATCCAAAATCCAAAATCCAAAATCCAAAATCGGATGACTAATATTAAACTTGCGATCATCGGGGTAGGACGTTGGGGAGTACATTTATTGCGAAATTTTTTAGCACATCCTCAAGTGTCTGTAGTGGCTGTAGTAGACAACCATCCAGCAAGATTGACAGCAGTCCAACAACAGTTCAATTTAGATGAAAATGTATTATTAACAACTGATTGGCAAGTTGTCAAGCAAATTCTAGGAGTGAATGCAGTAGCGATCGCAACTCCTGCTACCACTCACTATGCCTTAATTAAAGATGCTCTCCAGCAGGGATATCATGTTTTGGCAGAAAAACCCTTAACTCTGAATCCCGAAGAATGCCGGGAACTTTGCCAATTAGCCGATTATCAGCAATTGATACTCATGGTTGACCACACCTATTTATTTCATCCAGCCGTAGAACGAGGTCAAACTGTTGTTCAATCTGGTCAATTAGGTGCTTTACGTTATGGCTATGCTACCCGCACCCATTTGGGACCCGTTCGGCAAGATGTTGATGCATTGTGGGATTTAGCTATTCACGATATCGCTATCTTTAACACTTGGTTAGGTGAATTACCTGTGAAAGTGCAAGCAACAGGTACGGTATGGCTACAGGAAAATAGGGAAATTGAGGGAACCGCAACCGAAAACCAAGGTTTAGCTGATTTAGTTTGGGTAACGCTGACTTATCCAGATAAATTTCAAGCATATATTCATCTTTGTTGGCTAAATCCTGATAAACAAAGACGCTTAGGAATCGTCGGTAGCAAGGGTAGCTTGATTTTTGACGAAATGTCCTCCGCATCACCTTTAACCCTGATACATGGGGAATTTGCCAAAGATGGGAATCAATTCATGCCGATGAATCAAAGCCAAGAAGTGCTGGAAATCGAAAAGGGTGAACCATTACAAAAAGTGTGCGATCGCTTTGTTGTTTCTATCCTCCAGAATACCCCTTCCTTAGTTTCCTCTGGTTGGGTAGGTAGAGAATTAGTAGAAATTCTCACCGCTTTGACTACATCTCTCCAGCAAGGGGGTAAATCTATCACCATCACTAATCCTTAATTTTTTAATTTTTTGGGTCTTCTGTAACCTGATTGACAAGGTGCAAGATGTGAGAATTCATATCAACCTGAAAATAAAACTGAATTATAGCAGGAGTCAGTAGAGACGTTTCGCCGAAACGTCTGTACAGGAGTAAAACTTGTAGTGAAAGTTTCATTATCACATTGATGTCCTAACCACCCTATCCACGGCTATACAAAGAGAAATATTAAAGCTTTGCGACTTTTTCACCTTGTTGTGAAATTCGATTGATCTCACCTGTATCTACTTGTTCTTCCTTTATATCTGCTGGTGAAGAATCGTAAATTTCCAAAGTTTGATCTGGGTGCAAGCTAGGATAACTGATTGCTTTTACTTCATTAGTAGAAGTATGTTCACTATTCCTTAAATCCCCTTTTTTCCCTGTGTTAGATAATACAGATGTATTAATCAAAGGTAATATAATTTTTACCGTCGTCCCTTGGTGCAAACCCAAACTCTCAAGGGTAATAGTTCCTCCCATGAGTTCGATTAAGTTTCGAGAAATTGCTAATCCCAGTCCAGTACCTTCAAATTTGCGTGTGGTTGTACCATCCACCATCACAAAGGGGCGAAATAGTTTATGCTGCTGTCCAGGATCAATACCTATTCCTGTATCTTTGACTGAGACTATCACATGATATTTACCATGACTGTGCTGAATATCTGTGCTAATGGTGATGCTCCCAGTATCGGTGAATTTCGTAGCGTTACCAATGATATTAATGAGAACTTGTTTAAGTTTTACTTCATCTGCCTTAATTGGTATCGCTTCATTACCTAATTCACATTTCAATTGCAGTCCCTTATGTTGGACATTTACTGATTGTAAATTAATAACTTCTAGCAGTAGTTGACGCAATTCTAGAGGAGCTATTACTACGGAGAGTTTACCTGCTTCAATTTTGGAAATATCGAGTAAATCATTAATAATTCCTAACAAGTGAATTGCTGTTTCATCCGCTCGCTGGAGAAATTCTAATTCTTCTTCTCGGTCATCACACATTCCATCTCTAACTAAGCGAACGCAGTTAATAATAATATTTAGTGGGTTTCTTAATTCATGGGAAGTCGTAGCTAAAAACTGACTTTTAACTTTGTTAGCTGATTTGGCTTCTTTCCAGGCTATTTCTAGTTCTTCTGCCCATGCTTTAAGTCGTTCAACCATTTGATCGAGTGCTTGTGCCAGTTGATTAAATTCCCGAATTTCAAAGTTACGAGGAATTGGTTGTGCAGCGTGGTGACTGTGAATATTTAAAGCATAGTCTCTGAGTTCTTCTACAGGGCCTGCTAGATAAGGAGCTAAATATAATGATGCCAACAAACTTGCACCAATTAAACCGACAGTCAAAACAATCAGGATAAGTTTGATTTCATCTAAACTAAACAGTGCATTTTTTACACTTGTTACAGCTAAAATGACCCATTTTTTTTGCTGCTTTGGGGTAATGGGATCAGGAATAGCTGTATAGCCGGCAACTAATTGTTCGCTTTCTATAAAATTAAAATTTATTGAATCATTCCTTCCTGCAACTGCATTTTTAATTAAGCTTTTTAGTTGTTCAGCATCTGAGTAATTCTTAATATTAGTTCCCACTCTTTCTGCCAAAGGATGAGCTAAAATAGCACCATTTTCAGCAATAACTATCAGAGAGCCGGTAAGTGAGCCAGGTTTATTTGTAGTTTTTTGGTGTAATGTCGTCTGAAGAATTAAGGCATAAGCTAAATTTCCGCGACGATTATAAACTGGGGCTGATAATAGCAATTGCAGCTGATTGTGTGTGTTTTTTTTGCCTGTTGTTCCGGCTTTGGGTGGTAATATAGCTTGGATTTGCACTTCATCAGTGGGAAAAGATAATCTTAATTCTGAAATTGCTTTATCACCGCAGCTACTAGCAATGATGTTACCTGTTTGGAGATTTTTTAATTGAATACAATCAACGTGGTTTGGTAGTTGTTGTGATATTTGATTCAGAAAGGTTTGAACTTGGGTTGAGTAACCCGATTTCATGACTGTAGTTTGACTAGCACTCAGCAAATTAGTTTTCAGTACAGCAATCGTATCAGTAATTTTTTCACCTTTATTGATAGCACTCTCTGTTAAGTTTTGCCGAGCAGTTGTCAAAAGACTTGAGCGTGCCTTATTCAGAGCAACCATTTCCCCGACTAATAACACCGGAACAAACACCAGCAGAATTCTTGTTACTAAAATTCGTCGAAAGGACGATTGACGGAACTTAGCCATCGAGTGTCTCACTTCGCATCTGCAAACCACAATAACACCGATATGCAATTAGACTAGCTAAATGAGACATTTTATAAAATTATTAGAAATATATTGTAACTTGTTAAAAATATCAAACTGTTATTGGGTAAAAAGACACTAGAGATACCAAAACTATTAGACAGTATATGTAATAGGGGCTGGTTTTGCATATCTATCTAAGGATGAAATTAATCAGCATTGTTCTGTTCGCAAGGCTTTTCTACAATCAACTCATTCACAAGAAAAGTTCAAAACTATCAAACCAATCCAATGGTAAAGTATCGTCCTCATACCACAATGGTTATAGACATGAGTGTAGATGGCAAGAAAGCAGATAGCGATCGCACTGTTGGCCTCTGGGACTGATACAAACCTACCTAAAAAAACAAATTGCTGCCTCTCATGCCGTTTTATTCGTTGCTGTTACGCTTCATCCCTAAAGTACAATACTTACAGGATTGGATTCAACACAACTGCAACAGAGAACAAAATAAAATAGAACTCCTCAGCCCGTTCATATAGTGATTTCGAGTTCTGGCTGCCTCAATCCGGATATTAAATTCTTTCAAAAACCAGTTAAATGCTGGTTAATGTTGCAACTTCTAGAAGTTAATACAATTGAACAGGAAGTATTTTGGCGCTATCGGCTGCAACGACAAGCTTCTATAGATTACGCTAATGAAAGCTTTTGCTAACTTTTTAAAGATTAAAACCCACACGATGGTAAAACCACTTAAACCGAACTATTCTGTCGTTTGGACTAACAAAATTGCTGAAGTTACCCAAGAAGCCTGGGATGCTTTAGCGATGCCACTCAAAACCCCGTTCTTGGAGTGGGAGTGGCTGAATAATATGGAAACCTCCCACAGTGCTACAGCGAACGCAGGTTGGTTGCCAAATCACTTAACGTTGTGGCGAGATAGAATATTAATTGCTGCTGCCCCACTTTATTTAAAAGGGCATAGTCAAGGCGAATTTGTCTTTGATCATCAGTGGGCAGAGTTAGCTTCTCGCATTGGGGTAGAATATTATCCAAAAATGTTGGGAATGTCTCCTTTTACTCCGGCTGAAGGCTATCGCTTCTTAATTGCTGCTGGGGAAGATGAGGAAGAAATCACGGCGATGATGTTGCATGAGATTGATTCTTTCTGCATCAAGCATGGTATTTCCGGCTGTCATTTTCTCTATGTTGATCCTCAATGGCGGGCTGTGTTGGAAAGACAAGGTTTTACGCCTTGGTTACACCATAGTTACATTTGGGAAAACGCGGAATTTCAAACTTTTGATGATTACTTGACAGTATTCAATGCTAATCAAAGACGCAATATTAAACGGGAACGCAAAGCTGTTGAAAAAGCAGGTTTAAGACTTGAAGCATTGACTGGTGAAGCAATTCCTAAGTCTCTGTTTCCCTTGATGTACGAATTTTATGCTGATACCTGCGATAAGTTTGGTTGGTGGGGTAGCAAGTATCTGACAAAGCGGTTTTTTGAGCAGCTATACCATAGTTATCGCCATCGGGTAGTGTTTTTTGCTGCTTACAATGAAGAGGATGATCGCCAACCTGTGGGAATGTCCTTTTGTCTATTTAAGGATGACAGACTGTATGGGCGTTATTGGGGTAGTTTTCAAGAAATAGATTGCTTACATTTTGATGCTTGCTATTATAAACCGATTGAGTGGGCGATCGCTCACGGTATCCAAACTTTTGACCCTGGTGCGGGCGGAAGACACAAGAAACGGCGCGGGTTTCCAGCCAAACCGAATTACAGTCTCCATCGCTTTTACAACAATCGTTTAGGACAAATTTTGCGTCCCTATATTCGGGAAGTTAATGAAATGGAACAACAGGAAATGGAGGCGATTAATGCAGAGTTGCCTTTTAGTAAAGGTGATGCTTAGGAAAAATCTCACCTCAGCAATAAATACCTTTGAGATGTAATCTAAAAAGACTGTCGAAATAATTTTTCTTTTGAGAATGCTTATGAATTTGCTACTTGAAAATTTGACCGCAATTGATAATAAACTTTCTCAACGTCATATTGACCTTGATCCTAGTGGCTATTTCATTATTTACATAGACCGGAATGAACAGTTAATTTACGCCAAGCATTTCACAAATGTAATTGATGATCGCGGTTTAGCTGTAGATCCACAAACAGGTCAGGTAATTCCGGCACGGGGAAAGGTAGAAAGAACCCACACAACTGTATTTAGTGGCAGGACTGCAAAAGAACTGTGTGTGAAGATTTTTGAAGAAACTCAACCCTGTCCTCTTACTTTACTAGACCATGCGGCTTATTTGGGTAGAGAATTTGTCCGCGCTGAAGTTGCTTTAGTGACAGGGCAAGAGTATATTCAGGATTAGGCAAAGTAATCAGTTATCAGTTATATCTGGTTACTGATTACTTTTCACTGCCTCCTGCGTCCCAGTTATGCCAACATCTTCAAAATAGCTGCTATTTACATACTGATGACCTTTTTTTAATTGGAGAGAAGCGACTTGACGCTATTTATTCTAAGTCTAAAACTTTTTGAGTATTCTCACGGCGAAGCTGTTCTTTCTTTTCAAACTCAGCTATACAGCTACCTTTATCAACCATCACACAGCTTAGATAATTCGTTATTTCGATCAACCCGGCTCGAATCGCTTTACCAACAGGGGCTTTACTAGTCTTCTGATTATCACCTCCAATGTTTATACCACTGATACTCACACTCCCTGCATTGCTCTGCGATTCACTAGTAGCACGTCCTTCAATAGTACGGGTATAAACTACTTCCCCACTGGTAGAATCCACAACACGCAGGTCAATAGCGACATAAGCTTTTTCCTTGTTCTTACGTGTGCCACCACCAAAACTAAAAGGACCTAGGCGAATGCCTCCCACCCCTACTCCACTACCTTCAGTATCAACTCCTTCCTCAAAAGAAGTTACTTTGCCCAAAATAATATATTTGGCCCCAGTAAGTTGTCCCTTCTTTGCACCGGTTCCGTTGCGAACTAACCCAAGTTCAGCAAGCTCTTGTTCTGAAATGACGGCTTCTAACTTTTGTCGCTCAACAACGGTGAATTTTCCCGTTGAGGTTAATTCATTGCTCAGGACATCTGCCAACTGTCTAGATGTATCGCTCTTCCACCACCACCAGTTATTTTCATTTTTGAAGTCTGGTACTGAGATGGTAGGTTTTTCTTGAGCAAAAGCATTAACGCTACCGATGGACAAACTTAAAGTCACGGTTGCTAAAGCAAGTACAGTATTGAGACTCAATCGCTGATAAACAGAAGATTTTTTCATAATTTATAGTTGTTGCCAACAGGAAACATATGGGATGATGTGAGCAGGATGGACAAACTATAGAATTCCAGTCATGTGTCAATTAAGCTGGAATCGTCATAACACACAATTTTTATTAAATAATAAACACATAGAGAATTTACCATAATCTAAAGTAAATAACAATACCCTTGCTATTTTTTGAGAACGCCCGCAGAATCAGGGTTTCGGACTATGGGTTTAAAACCATATTTAAATTATCCCCCTTATATCCAGGATAAATCAAGGATTTTGACTATTTTTTAGGGGGGAGTGAATAATTATATATGAAATTATCCATCTCAATTTTCAAAATAACTATCCAACTCTAGGAATAGGGATGGGTAAGATATTTTATACAATCCCTATCCCCAATCACCTATGCCTCATTTGATGGTTGAACGGCTAGATAGATATAGTAAGTGGCCATGGGAATGACAGTGGCAGCAATTAACAATCCCACTATCCAAGCGATCGCATTATCTTTTTCGGTTCCTTCGGTTTTTCCAAATGTACCTTCTACTTGTATAGTTTCTACTATCTCTGGTGGACCAGGATCAGGTTTACCGGAAATGACAGCGACTAAGCGATCGCGCACGTCAATAAATGCCTGATTATATTTATTCCCATTACGTAATGGCACACCCAATGTATCCTCAGCCACACTATCAGCGATCTCATCTGTCAGTGTAGACTTGACTTGATCACCGCTGACAATAGCGGCACGATTAGTGACAGTATCAATCACCAATAAAGTTTGATTAGCTTGATCTTCTGCTGTGGGAAACCATTTTTCAAATAGTCCTTTAGCAAAACTTTCTGGTGTTTCCCCATAGTCAAGTCGGTGAACAGTAACAATTCTGGCTTCGTTACCAGTTTCCTGTGCCAATTCTTTGAAAGCGCTGCTAATTTGACCTTCATTGAAACGACTAATAACTTCACCTTGATCTACAATCCAGGTGTCTGGTGCCAAGTTCGGTATTTGATACACACCTGTAGCAAAAGCTGGCATAGCAAACTGAGAAGCCGCCATCAGCATCACCATTAAGGGTAAAATGAGACGGATAAGATATGTGTGACTACTAAATAATTGCTTGAGTAGCTGTTTCATGAAATGAATCCTACTAAGACACTCTTGCAATCAAAATACTACAGAACCTATGTCAAAAGCATCTGATCAGGGGATAATTCTCCGCTGTTGGTGTTAAAAGTAACTTAAAAATAATGACAATCATCTTAACTAACGACGACGGCATCGATGCACCAGGTATTCAAGCCTTACTGAAAGCGGTAAATGGGAAAAATGTGATTATCGCTGCACCACAAGAACATCAATCTGGTTGTGGACATCAAGTGACAACAACTGTGCCTATTAAACTACAACGCCGTTCTGAGTTTGAGTACGCTATCTCTGGTACTCCTGCCGATTGTGTGAGAATTGCAACTACACAAATTTGTAAAAATATCAAGTTTATTCTTTCAGGTATTAATGCTGGTGGTAATTTGGGAGTGGATGCTTATATTTCCGGTACTGTAGCTGCTGTCAGAGAAGCGGCAATGCACGGTATTCCGGGAATTGCGATTTCTCAATATCGCAAAGGCAAGCTAAATTACAATTGGGATTTAGCTGCTAAATGGACATCAGCAATTTTGGCGGATTTACTCCAACGTCCTTTAGAACCTGGTAGCTTTTGGAACGTCAATTTACCTCATCTCCTGGCGGGAGAAACAGATCCTGAAGTAGTGTTTTGTCAACCATGCACCAAGCCTTTGCCCGTCAATTATCGGATCGAAGGTGATGATTTTTACTATGTAGGGGAATATGGTAAACGAGATCGTACTCCTGGTAGTGACGTAGATGTATGCTTTTCTGGAAATATTGCGATAACTCAATTAAGGGTTTGACGTGAAACTTCAAGTTTATTGATCTGAACTTTGAAGCAAAGATACAATTTTGTCTACTGTTTGTGTCAATTGACTGAGTTCTTGTAGTGAATCTTGTTGAGCTTCAGCTAGACTTTGGACAGCATCACACAAAGCGAAAATTTGAAACCCCTGCTGCTGTACCTGTTTTCCTTGTGCTTCAACTTGCACACTTAGAGCATCAACTCTTTGTGCTAGACGTTCAATTGTTTCAGTCGTAGATAGTACTGCTTCCCCTATTTGCTCAACAATAGATTCTAATCGACTTATCTTAGTTTCGACTCCTGCTGAAATCATTTCCTGTCCGCCCCAATTTTGAGAAATCATCATAGTAATATTGTTAGTATTCATGCAATAATTTCAGAATCAGTGATACAAAGCTAAATAGCGATTTCCAGTATCAAAAAAATCTCAATGATTCTCATACTGGTATGCATTCCGAAAAACTATTTACAGCAGTTTTCATGTATTTAGACTACAATCTTGATTCCTCTTTGCGCCTGTGCGTCTGGAGCGTGAAACCAAAAAATGTGGTTCATTTACCCGAAAATCACTGTAACTTACAGTGATTTTTGCTGTATTTTGAGAAGGGTCATGTCTGTTAAACTAACGTACTAATTGCGTAATTATTCAAACATGGGATTAATGTTATTTAATCTCATTTATCCTAGTTGCTAGTATCGCAAGGCGAAAATAACTATCCAGTGAAAAAAGGTTAAAAAGCTGATACAACTTGCTTTTTCCCCTTTTGGCTCTAGCATAGCTGCTTTTGCCTTTTTGCACTAGCAACTTATGTGATTAGATGAATGATTTACCTAAAAACACAATACCGATGCCACAAAAAGCTAAACCAGCCAAGCGAATTTTGCTGGGTAAGATTTGCTGTATTTCTCTACCACCGATAATTGCACCAATTTCTTTAGTACAGAGAAAAATTACACTTTGAGTTAAAATCACACCAGTAACATAGGCAATTACAGTTACTATTCCGGCACCAATGATTGATTCACCATCAGCATACCCCTGAAATAAACCAGCAGCAGCGCTCAGTATGGCAATAATTAACCCACTAAGTTGAATGTGCCGGACTAAAATGATGCCACAAGCGATAGTGAACATGGCGATCGCAATTTCTGCTCCTAGTAAATCTATTTGGTACAGATGAATTATTTGTCCACACAAGGCAGCCATCACAAAAGATATACCTATCCAAGCACCACGTCCAAATCGGGCAGCTAGTAAACCAATGGCAACTATGCCAGCTAACCGATCTAAGCCAATAACTGGATCAGCTATGCCCCAAATTAATCCTTCCCAGCAGTTAGAAATAGTGTGCTGAACTGGTGAGCCACCTGATGAACTTAGTACACTGATGAGAACTAAAGCCGCGATCGCTCCCATATGCCTGTAATGTCTAGATGCGGGTAATTCCCCTGAATTAGAAGGTGCTATTAGTGCAATTTTGAACATTATCATTAATAGGTCAAATTAGTCTTTTCTGTAATTTATACTACTTCAATCTCAAAAAAAACTAACGCCGTCATAAATATATATGACACTAGATGACACTGGCTATATATACCGACTATATATATTTTTGTTAAGTTCAAATTAGGGCAGAATGGCTCTTAGGGAACTCCAAACAATCAATTTTTTCTCTCCCTGCCTTAAAAGCGATAGGGTATTTTTTGATTTGGAAGTCCCTAAGAGTGAATAGCTCATCGAAGTAATTCCTCGACTTGATACTGGCTCCACAAAGTTCTGTACAGCCCTGGTTGTTCTATCAGTTCTGAGTGATTACCTATTTGGACAATTTTGCCCTTGTTCATCACAAAAATTCGGTCAGATGTGGCAGCAGCGGAAAGTTGATGGGTAATGAAAATTACTGTTTTCCTGTGAGTGCCACGGTCGAGATTTTTCAGAATTTTTGTGGCTGTTTGATTATCAACACTAGAGAGAGCATCATCTAAAATTAATACCGGGGCATCAATCAGCATAGCCCTAGCTAGGGCTGTACGTTGTCTCTGTCCCCCAGAAAGAGTAATTCCTCGTTCACCCACAATAGTTTCATACTGCTGCGGAAAAGTAGCAATTTCTGCCTCGATTTGGGCAAGACGGGCAACTGCTTCTACACTTTCTTGTTCACTGAGCGGATCACCATAACGGATATTATTTTTAATGGTGGTGCTAAATAAAAAGCTATCTTGAGGAACATAGGCGATCGCACCTCGTAAATCATTTATAGCTATTTTTGTAATATCTATCCCATCCAAAAACAACTGCCCCGCTTCAATATCTAACAAATGTGGTAAAGCATTAGCCAACGTTGATTTACCCGAACCGATAGCGCCAACAATAGCCACCACTTCCCCCGCAGCAATAGTAAAATTGACATGATCTAAAGCTGGAGTAGCAGCACCAGGATAAGTATAAGTGAGGTTTTTAGCTGTCAGTCTTCCTTTTACGTTGTCGGCGCTGATATGTATAGCATCTACTGGATCTTGAATTTTTGAGGTAACGCTGAGAATAGATTCCAAGCGATCTATACTGACTTCACCTCGTTGGTAAGCAGTGATTGTGAAACCTAACAAAGCTGTTGGGAAAACTAGACGCTCTACATAAATCAGCAGCGCCAAAAAATCACCCACCGCAAGAGTTCCAGAAGATATCCGCATTGTTCCCAAGCAGATGATGATCAGAGAACTGAGATTAGCTAAACCACCAATCAGCGGAAACAGAGTATTTCGGCTTTGTGCCAATTTCAGATTAGCTGCCAATAGCTGCTGATTTTTCTGGTTAAAAGCTTGACGCTCATTTTCTTCTTGGGCGTAGATTTTAATCAAAGAAATGCCGCTAATGTCCTCTTGGATAAGTTCACTCATATCCGAGAGTTTTTCCTGCACGGCTGATTGTTGTTGGCGCAAGCGATCGCTAAACAGATGTACTAACAGAAACATAAACGGATAGACTGCCAAGGAAGCTAATGTCAGATCCACACTAATAGACAGCATCACTGGCAGCGTTAGAGCGTAAGCAAACAGAGTATTTGCCAAACTCAATACCGCAAAACCCAACAACCTCCTGATATTTTCTACATCACTAGTAGCGCGACTAATTAAATCTCCAGGAGTATTATTGGCAAAATAAGCCGGCTCCAATTTCAGTAAATGTTCAAAAATCCGCTGTTTCAGTGCAAATTCTACCTGTCGTCCTACGCCAAATATCCAAATGCGGGAGGCCATACGCATCAGCAACATCGCTGAACTCAGCAAGATGATTGTAATTACATAATTTATTATTTGATCCAAACTAAAGGTAGTAGAAAGTTTGTCTACCCCAGAGCGAATCAGCAAAGGGATATAAACGCCTAGACCATTCACAAACAATAAAGCAATAATGCCTAATGTCGTCTCTCGCCAATAGGGACGCAGATAAGTACCGAGTTTCTCAAGCCGTCGAGATTGTGCCATTCACGCAATTTTGCTACTTTATCATCCTGGAATAACTGGCTATGGTTTTCTTGTATTGTCGTTACTGCCGCAGCCAGTCTTCACCTACTCTAATCGATGACTAAACTACATAGCCATCATCAACTGGGTACACTAGGACGCATAAAAATATTTCTTTGCTTGTTTACATCTTTGCGTCCCCGTGTCTCTATGTCCCCTTGTTTATGCGTCTATTTATCAAGTCAAACTGACCAGGAATTTTAGATTTTAGATTTTAGATTTTAGATTAAAAAAAATTTGGTATGGGTTCCCCGTCCTCTACTGACGGCAAAATACTCGCTGCGCTGCGTACACTTCGCTAACGTAAATCCCAAATCCAAAATTTTCAAGCTCTACACTTGAGAGTGGAGTCAATCCAAAATCCAAAATACTCGCTGCGCTGCGTACGCTTCGCTAACGTAAATCCAAAATCGAGTGACTATTAAATCAGGCCAGCTACTTAGAGGTAGCAGAGTGGCCTGTTTATAATCAGGTTTTCCACCTTGTTAAGAGCGCCCGCGTAAGAAAACATAAATCTGATTGAGATAACTTTCCCAAACTTGGGTTGTGAGTTGCAGTGTTTCTGCATTAGGTACGAAATCTTCTACTCGTAAGCCTCTGGTACTGATGGCTTGAGGATTTTGTAGTAGATACGATGGTATTTCCATATTTAGAGCATTGAAGGCCATGGTTGTCCGATTAATATCTCCCACAGGTAAGATGCTATCCCCTCTGATATCTGAGATGTTCAAAGTACTGCTTGTAGGACTCAAAGCTACTAATGTTGCAGATGGAGACAGCCCAGCCGCTACTGGGGATCTGACTAAGAAGTAAGCAATAGCTGGTGTACTTGACAATAGCAAAATCGTCAGCGCCCAACCCAATAACAACCCACCTGGTTTGTCTATCCCACCTCCTTTGATCTTTTGGGCAGCAATCATCAACATTAAAACTGACGCTCCTAGAGGCTTGAGTGGAAACGATATGAACCGCCATAAGGAAGCCACTGCTGGTTCACTAGGATTAAGAAATGCCAAAGCTAAAACGACCAATACAATCACCAAAGCGAATCTTCCAACAAAGCTTACTGTTGGATAAAATCTTTGGAATAAAGAAAAGGCGACAACACCAATTAGTAGCCACAACAATACCCGGCTTAGTAATTGAAACATAGATTAACTCTCTAATTTTCTGGTGTGGCAAGCCTAAAGGATGCGGGGAGTGGACTTATTTTATCGTCAAACTGTAATTTCACCATTAGCCGACTTATAAAATACTTCATACTTCATCCCTCACACCTACAGACTACCGTCGTAGTGATTTTAGTTCAATTTTTTGACACTGCGTCTATATCTTAGGATTTTCCAGAAGAGCAACATAGCACCAGTAAACTAAATTAATTGAGTAGTAGTAGTCAAATCGTTATCAAGATAAAGGAAAAACTATGCAGGCAGGAAAGCCCACCATTTTGGTAACTGGGGGAGCGGGTTATATTGGTTCTCATGCAGTACTGGCTTTGGTACAGGCAGGTTATCAGGTGGTAATCCTCGATAATCTGGTGTATGGACATCGTGATTTAGTGGAAAAAGTTTTACAGGTAGAATTGATAGAAGGTGATATAGAAGATCGCCCCCTGTTAGATCATTTATTTAAAACCCATGATGTGGCGGCAGTTATGCACTTTTCAGCCTATACATATGTGGGCGAATCTGTGACCAATCCTGCTAAATATTATCGCAATAACGTTGTTGGTACTTTAACGCTGTTAGAAGCGATGCTGGCAGCCTCTATTAAGAAATTTGTTTTCTCCTCGACTTGCGCCACCTACGGAGTCCCCAAATTTATCCCGCTGACTGAGGAGCATCCCCAAAATCCCATTAATCCCTATGGAACTACCAAGTTGATGGTAGAGCAGATTCTTTCGGATTTTGATGTGGCTTACGGCTTAAAATCGGTGCGTTTCCGCTACTTTAATGCTGCTGGTGCTGATCCCAATGGATTATTAGGTGAGGATCATAATCCAGAATCTCATTTGATTCCTTTGGTATTGATGACAGCATTAGGCAAACAAGAATCTATCTCGATTTTCGGTATCGATTATTCTACTTCTGATGGAACTGCTATTCGGGATTATATTCACGTCAGTGATTTAGCAGATGCTCATATTTTGGGTTTGGAATATTTACTCGAAGATGGTGAAAGTGAAGTTTTCAATTTGGGTAATGGTAACGGCTTCTCGGTTCGAGAAGTGATTGCCGCTGCACAAGAAGTAACAGGAAAGATTATACCTGTTCAAGAGTGCGATCGCCGTCCTGGGGATTCTCCCGTTCTCATCGGCACAAGCGAGAAAGCCAAAAAAGTCTTAGGCTGGAAACCTCAGTATCCAGATATTAAAGATATTGTCGCCCATGCCTGGCAATGGCATCAACAACGGCATAAGTAGGTGACAGGGAGCAGGTGAGACGCGGAGATGGGGGACACGGAGACGCGAGGAAAATTAAGAATTCCCTGTTCCCTGTTCCCTGTTCCCTGTTTACGAATTACGAATTACTATCTCCTCAGCCCTTGCACCATGAAAAATACAATACCTATAGATAGCAGTATAATTGCTATCACAATTATAGGCTGTATGAATCCTATTGCCCCACCTTGCTGTTGATTAGTAATATTTTCTACAGATTGTGGTGTCTCTACAGCCTTACCTGCCGCCACGGTGATTTGAAACTTTAAATCAAAAGGTCGAAAACTCCCTTCGGTGGCAGGTTTACCAGTCAGTTTGAGTTCATAAGCCCCTTGTTTGGGAAAAGTAATTTCTGCACCTGGTATGCCTTGATAACGTTCAGCCTGCACAGGTTTCAAGACAGGCTCAAGCAGTGCCGGTTCTCCTGGTGTATAAGGTTCGGCATAAATAGCCAACTGACAATTACAGTCTTTGAGCGGTAATACCTTACCACCTTTGCGGGTGAGAGCAAACCAAGCTTGAGTGGGTTCACCTGCACGGGGGTTATCATTCGGTTCAATGTGGAGAGTACCACCAACATCGGCTGCAATTTGCACCTTATGGGCAGAAGCAAGAGGAACTGATGTTAATAATATAACTAGGAAAAATAGTGATAAGACATAATTTGTCTTTCTCCACCTGGGTGTAGTTGAAACACTGAGTTTACCGCGACTTGTTTGGAGGGACATACAACTTTTCTATACTTAATTTTGACCAAAAACAGCGACAACGGACTAATAACACCCCAAGAGTGATGATTCCCAGTAATACAGTCGCTAATTTATTTTCCCAACTCAATTTTAAAGAACCTAGATAATGAGAACCAATCAAAACTGCATGAATGGTACTCAACAGTAAAGCTGGAACGCTTAAAAGATGAATTTGCCGCCAATACTTACCTAAATACTTCTGAATTTGATCAAAACTTGTAAAAGCCGCAGGAGTCATTAACATCAATGCCACAGCACCTGCACTCATACCCCATTGAAATTCCCAAGGCAAAAACCCGAAAGCGGCAAAATTCCATTGTAGGGAGTGTTCTATCATGTGGGTGGTATGCACCCCAGAGAGAATAAAAGCAGCTACTCCTAAAGCGCGACGGTAGCGCAGAGGTGATGCCCAGCAGCTACTAATAGGACGAGCAATTAGCGCCAGAATTAGGCAAATCAAGGCGGCGTGTCCGCTGTAGTCTACCATTGTGTCACCAGTCCGCAACAGGGTAATTGCGCCAATAATCAGTGTTACCCAACCACCCAAGCGAAACAACTGACTCCGCCGATCTTTACTCATTAAGGAAGTGGAAACACCTACTCCCAACATCGTTGGTAGAGTTCCCAAACCAAAAGCTAACATGGTAATTGCACCATGCCATAAATTACCAGTTGCGGCGGCTTTAATTTGAGCAGCGTATAAAAAACCGCAAGGCATTAAACCCCAAGTTATCCCTAGTAGTGCTGGGGTCCACCATCTACTGTGTAAGGAAAGTTTCACCATACCTGCACTCAGTCGGTTATGTAAACTACTTTGTAATATCGGGTGTAGTAGGGGAATACGCGGTATTAAGTCTGGTTTTACTTGTCCTAACCCAAACCAGATCAGCATCATGCCAGTAATTATTGCTATCCAACGGCGGAAATCGCTACCAATACCTGCTAATTGCCCGCTTTCGACTAATACTGAACCTAGTGCGCCAATACCAGCGCCAACCAGAGCATAACTCAACATTCGCCCTAAGTTTAGCAGGGTATGAAATTTTAATTGCTGTTGCCAACCCAGAGTTTCCTGTTGATGCGAAAGGGAAAATGCAACTGCTAGGGGGCCACACATCCCAAAGCAATGTCCAAAACTCCCCAGGAAGCCCAGGATTGTCATCAACAGCAAATCTAACAACATAAATAAAGTCCTGAGTTATGAGTTCTGAAGCTTAAGTCAGAACTTTACTAGAGGCGAACTTTACGTTAAATTTGTCATTTTGTCAAAGGACAAGCTGTCAAACTAGTACAGCAAGGCGCAAATAAGCAGACCATCAACAATTCCTGAAAAGTTTTGAAAAGTTTGTGTAATCTGCTTTTAAAATTCCGCCGTACTGTAGCGTTTGACCGAAAATTTGTTAAAGTGCTTTTAATCAGGACAGAACGAATTTAATAGCTTTTCCCCAGCATTATCTTACCAACTAAAGACCGCCATAATTTATCTGGAAGTATGGCGTGTAGGAAGAAATAAGCCTCACCGTAAGGAGAGTAACGGAGTCTTCCTGATTGATCAGTTGCTGCCCGATAAATTGTTTTTGCCACCCCTTCTGGTTCTGCTAAATAGTCATTAATCTTCTTTGTGAACTGCTGTAAATGATTGATCATTGGTGCATAGTCAGGATGGGTAGCCCAAATTGTGCCGCGATTAAAAAAGTTAGTTTTGATGCCACCTGGTTCAATAATTTTTACCTGAATCCCAAAGGGACGTAGTTCATAGCTTAGAGACTCAGAAAGTCCGTCTACAGCCCATTTAGTGGCGTGATAAGAGGAAGTAAGCGGAAAAGCGAGACGACCGCCAATTGAAGAAACATTGATGATTGTGCCTTTTCCTTGCCGGCGCAAAACTGGAATAACATTTTGGATAGTGGATACAAGCCCGAAAAAATTAGTTTGAAACTGATGCTCTAACTGCTCAGGTGTCACACCTTCCAATGGTCCCATGAGCGCATATCCAGCATTATTGACCAAAACATCAATCTGCCCAAAATGCTCTAATGTTTCGCGGGTAGCAGAGGCTATGGTTTCCGGTTTGGTGAGATCAAGATGGGGACAGATCACGTTCTTTTCTTCTGCCCAATTATCAGCCTTATTGAGCGATCTCATCGTTGCTGAAACATTCCAGCCTTTCTGGAGGAAATACTTGGCTGTTGCTTCACCAATGCCGCTGGAAGCACCTGTAATCAAAACAGTTTTACTCATCGTTACCTTTTAGAAAATCAAATTTTGCTATTTCTACAGGTATCTTAAACTGTGGAGTATAGTCCGCAGTCAAGTAAGATATTTAAGGTTGCTGTGATGTTGATTGGTGAACTTTTAACCTGTTCCCTGTTCCCTGTTCCCTGCTATAAGAGTAATTAATGATGAAAAAATGGCTTTGGCTAATGTTAGTGATGTTGGTTGCAATAGCTGTGATGGACATTAGCGGTGCTTTCCAGCAACCTGAACTTTTACCTATTGTTGAAAATACTCCCTTAGAAAAGCCCCAACTTCAGCCAGAACCGCAGAATAACAATACTAATACTCTATTGGTGTCTGCTGATCAGCTTTTGGCACATATTCAAAAGTTGAATTTTCAGCGATTTACAACAAAAGAGAGATTTAATACTCGCACTTATATTACAACTAAATTAAGGAAATTCGGCTGGAAACCCCAAATAGAAAAATTTCCTACAGGTGTAAATATTTTTGCCCAACGACAGGGAACTGACAAAGCTGCTGGTGCAATTCTCATCGCTGCCCATTATGATAGCGTTGAATTTTCTCCTGGTGCAGATGATAACGCCACTGGTGTAGCTGTGGTATTAGAAGTTGCCAGACTTTTCGCTGACTATCCCACATCTAGAACATTGCAGTTAGCTTTTTTTGACAAAGAAGAAGCAGGACTTTTAGGTAGTCAAGCTTTTGTCAAGCAAAAAGCACGTATATCAAATCTACGGGGTGTAATTGTCATGGATATGCTAGGTTATGCTTGTTACACTGCGGGATGTCAAAAATATCCGACTGGATTACCTGTAACTCCACCTAGCGATAAAGGCGATTTTTTAGCAGTAGTAGGTGATATGGAACATCTACCTTTATTGAATGCTTTTAGCAACACTAATCAAAATCTACCAGCAGTACTGACATTACCTATACCTTTCAAAGGTGTGTTGACACCGGATACTTTACGTAGTGATCATGCACCATTTTGGTATCAAGGTGTAGGTGCTGTATTGGTGACAGATACTGCGAATCTGCGTAGTCCTAATTACCACCAACCGAGTGATTTACCCAAAAATATCGATCGCTCTTTTTTCACAGGTTCGGCGCAAATTATTGTCAACGCTGCTACTACTTTGTTAGAAACAACGGGTGTTTTGACAACTCCACCAGCGACTTAATTAACCTTGGGTTTAGGAAATGTCAAAGTCCAGTTTTGGGGATTATTCAGCTGAGAATATAAACCTTGAAAAATCATTTTTATAGCAATGCGACTTCTCATATAGTGCCTAATTAAATGGGTTCCTGGTTTGGCAACAACATCATCATAACTTTGGCTATAGCCAAAAGGACGAGAACAGTATTGGCGATTACCTGGAACTGTTAACATAAAAAATGGAGTTTCTTTATATTCATCAGGAACCATAAATATCCCATATATATTATGTTCACCATGCCAAGGTTTAACAATAACCTGACTGGCTTGGACTTGAAATTTTCTGTTTTTTAATTTCAGCACATCTACGAGACTGCAATTAGAATCATTTACAGGCCACCAAATAATAATAATGATGATAGAAAACAGGATAATTAAACCATAAGTCAAAGAGCGGCGCATACAGTCAAGATAATTTTGTGGGCATGAGATTTAAATTTCTATAGGACTCCTATTTGATTTTTGAAATTTTACGTAGGGTGGGCATAGCCCTACTACACTACTTAAAATTTTATGGCTACGCCACGCAAGCTATCAAATATTATTTATGATTCCTATATATTATTGTCGTATTTAAATTAGACGACAATTCAGGCAATATTTGTGGCTATTAACATTAATTTTAAATAAATTTGGTTAATGAGGTAGGATTATTTATTGTAACTTTTAATTGATAATAATACTAGTCAAACACACTAAAACCAGGTACAATTCCTTAAGTTGAGGTGCAATTCAAGATGTTAACAGAAAAAAGCTGGGACAATCTCAAGCCAGTTGCAAGAGTTGTTTGCAAGTTGGGCAAAGCCGTTGCCGTAGGCATCACAATCACGCAACTATTGGGAGTAAACACTTCTGCACAAGCGGCAGATACGGTTGTAGTGCGGTATGGTGCTTTGGAAGAATCTGTTTCTCTTTCTGATTTAAAAAAGACTGCGGAAACTGGAGAATTACCTGCTAGTTTAGGGACTTACACCAAAAGATTAACCGAACAACAACGCAGTTTCCTGGTGCGCGGCTTACAAATGAGAGTACCTGTGAATGTCGTCACTCTCAATCAGTTACTCAATACTCAACTTGGTAACACCATTCTTAATGACATCTCTAAGGCGATAGTCCGCGAGGATAAAGCTGGAGTTCAAGCAATCAGATCAGGTTTAATTTTAGGTGCTAGTTCGTCCCAAGGTCTATCTGTACTCAATTTTATTGAGGCTTATCCCAGTAAACGCCTAGAAATTAGTATACCGCAAGCGTTGACAGTAGCGCAGAGTTTAAATATGGCTTTTTGGCGGACTCAGCAGTTGATGCTGGCTATGACTCCCCGAATTGACCCCACAAAAGTACAAGTTTCTTACTCTGTTGATCCTACACAACCAGGAAACGCCCAAGTACAAGTCCTCAACTTAAATCTGAATGATCAAAAGCGACAACGTAATATTCCCTTAGATGTTTATTGGTCAACTGCTACAAATACTGACAAACCTGTAATTGTCTTTTCTCATGGTTTTGGTACAAATCGTACAGATTTGCGTTATTTAGCTGAACATCTGGCTTCTCATGGTTATGTAGTCGCAGCTGTAGAACATTCTGGTAGTAATCAGACAAGCAGGGACTTAGCAGTCAAAAATAAAACTCCGTTGCTTCAACCTCAAGAATTTGTAGATCGACCAAAAGATATTAGCTTTGTTTTAGATGAATTAGAAAAGCTAAATCAAACGGCTGATAACCCATTAAAAGGGAAATTAGCAACTAATAAAACTATGGTTGTCGGTTATTCTTTTGGTGGTACTACAGCTTTAGCATTGGCTGGAGGTGAGTTCCAAATTGACAGTCTCAAAAAAAGCTGTGATCAGCAATCGGCTAAATTGGCTTTGCTACAAAGTTTTTTGTGTGTAGCTAAAGGATTACCGGAAAATAGCTATCAATTACGAGATGACAGAATTAAACAGATAGTAGCTCTTAATCCTGCTACTTCTTTAGTGTTTGGTGAAACGGGTTTAACAAAGGTACAAGTACCAACTTTAATGTTAACAAGTTCAGCCGATGATGTTACCCCACCTTTAAGCGAACAGATTATCAGTTTTGCGAAAGTTCCATCTCCTAAATGGTTGGTTGGTGCAGTTGGTGGTACTCATCTGAGTGTGATGGATGCTAGTCTGATTAAGAATAATCAGGGAAACACTAATTCATCTTTTTCTAATCGGGAAGTAGTGGGTGAAAAATCTGCAGATATTCGCAAATATTTGAAAGCTTTAACTTTAGCAATGGCTGCACAGTTAACTCCTGAAGCCAGCAATTATGCAGTTTTCCTGACTCCAGATTATGCTCAAATTTCTTCAACTTCACTGTTTCCATTTCGGCTAGTGAAGGAACTTCCTCGTGATGTGCTGGGGTTGACGAAAGGATTCGGTGAAAAATAAATAAACAAAAAAGGCTTGGAAGGGAAACCAAGCCCAGACTTCACTCAGGGTAAAATATACTATCTAATTTACCGTTTTTAAGTAATTCGAGCATCCTCCTTAAGGCTGAATTCTCAAATTTAGTAAACAGGTTTCTGGTAAAAATTAATTATTGATTCTGATGGCTACTTAGAAATTTTACAAAAGTCTCAGCAATTAATCAGTAATAAATTATTAAACGCAGATAAACGCAGATAAACGCAAATACAAGTGATCGAATCTGATTATCAATGAGATTAATTCATCTATACTCAAAATGGTTTAATCCTTTGATTCTGTAGCACTGCTAAACCTTTACAAATCTAGTGTTTTTGTAATCTTATCGATTCTTGGCTTTGATGATTTGGTTACAAATTAAATAGGAGTTTTCAGACACAATTGACGGAAATCATCGCCCCGCACTTCAAAATTAGGATATTGGTCAAAACTCGCACAAGCAGGAGATAATAACACTACAGATGCTTGATGTTGTTTGGCTAATTCTGCTGATTTGGAAACTGCATTTGCCATTGTTTCCACAATCTCGTAGTTATGATATCCTATTTCTTGCAGACGTTGAGCGAATGCAGGTGCAGCATTACCAATAAGTAAAACAGCAGCGGCTTTAGCTTGAATTTTTGCTAACCAACCTGTATCATCTCCGGGTTTAGCTTCACCACCTGCAATGAGTATGGCTGGACTTTTCACAGATGCTAAACCAACTTCAGCCGCATCATAGTTAGTGGCTTTGCTATCATTAATAAAGTCAATTCCTTCCCAGGTACAGATATGTTCTAAACGATGGGGAACACCGGGAAATTCTCGAATTGCATGAGATATTGCTTCAATATCAATGTTTGCTAATCTGGCGGCTGCTACTGACATGAGAAGATTTTGTTGGTTATGTTCTCCTACCATTCGTAAAGCGGATACTTCCACAATTTGTTTGGGTGCTGATGTGGAGTTTAACTTTTCTATTACCCAACCATCTTCAAGATAAAAGCCTTTTTCACCAATTAAAAAATCTTTACCTTTGACAGTTGTCCAATAAGCATCTTGCCACTGACTTAAACCTATTTTACTCAAATAGGCATCATCCCCATTGAATATTTTTAATTGAGAATTATTTAATAGCTTGGCTTTGATATTGTAGTAATTTTCTAAAGTTTTGTGACGCGCAAGATGATCTGGTGTGAAAGTTGTCCAAATTCCAATGCGGGGAGACAGGGTGACGGAAGACTCGATTTGATAACTGCTAAGTTCACCAATTATCCAATCTGGTTTTTCTACAGCTAAAGCTACTTCACAAGCAGCATAGCCGATGTTACCACAGGCTGGGGCGTTGAATCCTGCGGCTTGAAAAATGGCAGCAGTTAAGGCTGTGGTGGTGGTTTTACCGTTTGTACCGGTAATTCCTACCCAAGGAATATTTTGCAAATGTCGCCAAGCCAGTTCCATTTCGCCAATAGTTTCAATTCCTAGCGATCGCGCTTTGGCTAAAATAGGAATATCCCAAGGTACTCCAGGGCTGACAACTATTAATTGAGGTAAGTGATTAGTATCGAGGTTTGGGGAATGTCCTAAGTTGACGGTAATTTTTTCAGCGGCTAGTTCTTGTTGTTGTTTGAGAAGGGTTGGGGAGGTGTTCGTATCGCTGATTTCTACCTCCCAGCCTTCCTGTTTCAACAATCTTGCCGCAGCAACCCCGGACTTTCCCAATCCAATAATGCAAGCTTCTGGCATAGACTGACTGTGTAGCATCCCTGGTTAAGCTACTTTATTTTAACCCGAATTGGTAAAAATTACACCAGTTTTTGTTGCTTTATGCTACAGATTTTTCACAATCGCCCCAAAATCAGCTAAAACACGGGCATGATTTCGCAGTAATCCCAGCAAATTTAACCGATTTCCCTTGATGTTTGCATCTGAGTCCATGACTAAAACGCTATCTTCACCATCAAAGAAGGTACTGACGGTGGGAGCGATTTTTTCCAGTGCGGCTATTAACAGTTGATAATTGCGGGTTTTTTGGGCTGCTTGAGTTTCGGGTACTAACTCAACTAAAGCGTTATAGAATGCAGATTCAGAAGACTTTTGGAAGAGTTCTGGTTTCACAAGGGATTGTGGTTCTAGTTGCTGAAAGTCTAAATCTCCCTGTGCTGCGAGACGGGTAGAACGGTTAACGGTTTCGTAGATTTTATCTAATGTACCGTCTTTGCGGATTTGTTGTAAATAGAGAGCGCGATCGCGTACATCTAATAAATCCTGTAAAGCACGTTCTGTGTATTCTGGGTCATTTTCTCCCAAAACAGCATTTACCAAATCATAATCTAGCTGTTTTTCTTCTTGTAATAAGGTGCGGATACGTTGTAAGAAAAATTCTTGCAAGTTGGAAATTAAGGATTTTGCATCTTTGTGAAAAGTGGTGGCAAAATTTGTGGCTATTTGCTCAATTAAAACCACTAAATTAATTTGCAAATTCGCAAACCAAGTAATTTTGACTATGGAATTAGCCGCACGACGTAAAGCAAATGGATCAGATGAACCGGTGGGAATTAAACCTAAACCAAAGATACTCACTAAAGTATCTAATTTGTCGGCTAAACTGACAACTTGACCTGTGAGAGTTGCGGGTAAGATATCACCTGCACCTGTGGGTAAATAATGCTCAAAAATTGCTTTTGCAACTTCGCTATTTTCCCCACTTGCTAAGGCGTATTTTTCTCCCATAATTCCTTGCAATTCTGGGAACTCATACACCATTTGCGTGACTAAATCTGCTTTACATAATAATGCAGCTTTGTGAATATTCTCGCTTGTTGCTGCATCTAATTGTAATTGGTTGCTGATTTGTCCAGCAATATTTACGATTCTATCTACTTTGGCACGGACAGAACCTAACTCTTCTTGGAAAGTGACTTTTTCTAATTGGGGTAAATAGCTTTCTAAAGGTTTAGCTAAATCAGCTTCATAGAAAAATCTGCCATCTGCTAAACGCGCTCGAATTACTCTTTCATTCCCGACAGCAATAATATCTGATTTGGTTGGATCACCGTTAGAAATTGTGATGAAATTCGGCAACAATTCATTATTATCGTCATTTTTGAAGATGGGAAAATAACGTTGGTGCGTAACCATGACTTCTGTAATTACTTCAGTTGGTAATTGCAAAAATTCTGGTTCAAATTTACCGATAACTGCGGAAGGATATTCAACAAGATTGATGATTTCTGCTAATAAATCTGGGTAAAAAACTGTATGTCCACCTGCTGTTTGGGCTGCGGCTTGGACTTTTTGGGTGATGATTTTTTCCCGTTCTTCAGGAATGACAGTCACAAAAGCAGAACGGAGAGTATTTACATATTCTGTAGGGTGGGAAATGCTGACAGGTTCGGGATGTAAAACGCGGTGTGCTTGAGAGATTCTATTACTCTTCACAGTCTTTTCGCCATTCTTTAATTCTAACGGCAAAACATCCCCATCTAACAAAGCTACTAACCAACGAATGGGGCGAGAAAATCTTTCATCTCCGCTTCCCCAACGCATTAACCGCTTTCCTTCCAAATTCCAAACCCACTGGGGAACCAATTCTGTTAAAATTTCCGCAACAGGACGGCCAGCAGTCTTTTTCTGAACAAAGACAAAATCCCCTTTCTCTGTGGGACGAATTTCTAAAGCTGTGATTTCCACACCTTGTTTTTTAGCGAAACCAATTGCTGCTGGTGTGGGTTTACCATCTTTAAAAGCTGCTTGTGCGGGTGGTCCCTTGATTTCTTCTTCCTTGTCGGGTTGTTGAGACGGTAAACCGGTGATTAAAACTGCTAAACGTCGGGGAGTACCATAAACCTCAACCGCTTCTGGAGTCAGACTATTTGCTTCCAGACTTTGGGGAATGCGCGATCGCCATTGTATGATGGCATTACGCAGAAAACTTGCAGGTAGTTCTTCTGTACCAACTTCTAATAAAAATGCAGGCATAAGTCACTTAATTTCGTCAGTCAATTCCACCAGTTTACCTTGTCATTAGGCTGAAGTATGGGTTGTAGAACAGATGTGGCGGAATTTTATTTGTACTAAAACCTAAAAATCGAAATGATGTGAATTTCTGTATAATCCAGACGGTTGACATTTACATCATCTGTCAGAATCAGGATTGTAGGGTGGGTTACGCTTTCGCTAACCCACCAAAATCATCAACCACTAATTAACTAAACAAGAAATTAGCACCAAACAGATTAACATTGAAATTAGCACTATTAAACCCAGATGTACCGGATAAAGTAGCTAATAACTGACCAGTTCCAAAGCCAGAATTACCAATTGTGCCATCACCAATGCGTAGGAGAGTATTACTACCTGATGTCACCACATCAATATTAGCAATTCCTGTGAACTGGAATTTATCACCACCGACACCACGCACAAACTGAGTAATGGTATCTGCACCATCATTCAAAGCATACTTAACGATATCCACAGCATTATCGTTTAAACCTAAAGACAGGATATCGTTACCAAGACCACCAATTAAAGTATCTGCACCAGCATTACCATTCAGAGTATCGACACCTGCACCACCAGTCAAAGTATTAGCTGCTGCGTTTCCTGTAAGGACATTATTTAAGGTGTTACCTGTACCATTAATTGCAGCAGTTCCTTGTAAAGTCAGGTTTTCTAAATTGTTGGCTAATGTGTAAGTTACAGTGCTGAAAACAGTATCAGTTCCTGCATTAGCCGCTTCAGTGATGATATCTCCTATATTATCAACATAGTAAGAATCATTACCAGCACCACCAATCATGGTATCTGCACCTGTTTTACCATCAAGAATGTTAGCTGCTGTGTTACCTGTGAGGACATTATTTAAGGTATTCCCTGTACCCTTAATTGCAGAAGTACCTTTTAAAGTCAGTCTTTCTACATTATTAGCTAATGTGTAAGTTACAGTGCTGAAAACAGTATCAGTTCCTGCATTAGCAGCTTCAGTGATGATATCTCCTATATTATCAACATAGTAAGAATCATTACCAGCGATGTTACCACAGGCTGGGGCGTTGAATCCTGCGGCTTGAAAAATGGCAGCAGTTAAGGCTGTGGTGGTGGTTTTACCGTTTGTACCGGTAATTCCTACCCAAGGAATATTTTGCAAATGTCGCCAAGCCAGTTCCATTTCGCCAATAGTTTCAATTCCTAGCGATCGCGCTTTGGCTAAAATAGGAATATCCCAAGGTACTCCAGGGCTGACAACTATTAATTGAGGTAAGTGATTAGTATCGAGGTTTGGGGAATGTCCTAAGTTGACGGTAATTTTTAAGGACATTATTTAAGGTGTTACCAGTACCATTAATTGCAGAAGTACCTTGTAAAGTCAGTCTTTCTACATTATTAGCTAATGTGTAAGTTACAGTGCTGAAAACAGTATCAGTTCCTGCATTAGCAGCTTCGGTGACGATATCTCCTACGTTATCAACATAGTAAGAATCATTACCCAAACCACCAATTAAGGCATCTGCACCTGTACCACCGTTGAGGGTATCATTACCATTACCACCATATAAATCATCATTGCCGGCTAAACCGTAGAGTGTATCACTTCCATCTAAGCCGTCAATCCGATCTGCATTGGCTGTACCATTGAGAATATTGTTAGCTGCTGTCCCTGTAATGGGGTTTTCTGCAATGTTGTTAATAATGATAGTGAGTTGTTTGTCGTAAAATAATCCACCTTGGTCTGTGGTACGAACTCGAATGCTATAACTATTTTTGCTTTCAAAGTTAAAACTAGCTTTGGTTTTGATTTGAGTACCACTGATGGTAAATAAACTGTTATTAGTTGCACCTGTACCACTAACTAAGCTATAGGTGAAAGTATTACCAGTATTTGGGTCAGTGGTGGTGAAGTTGCCAACTACTGTACTAATAGGTTGATTTTCGGCAATGCTGCTGTTAGATAGGGTGAGATTAGTTGGTGCTTGGTTTGTGATTGGGTTAGTAAATTCACTCACATCAATAATCTTTAAGCCACCTCCAGCATCAGCCAGATAAGCGTAGTTGCCTACTACTTGCACATCATTAGCATAGTGATTCGTATCATAATTGCCGACGAGAGTGGGTGTGGCTGGGTTGCTGATGTTGATGATAGAGAGTCCTTTATCGAAATCAGCCACATAAGCGTAGTTGCCTACTATTACCACATCATAAGCATAGCCATTCGTATCATAATTGCCGACGAGAGTGGGTGCGGCTGGGTTGCTGATGTTGATGATAGAGAGTCCTGAATCACCATCTGCAACATAAGCGTAGTTGCCTACTACTTGCACATCCTCAGCATAGCCATTCGTATCATAATTGCCGACGAGGGTGGGTGCGGCTGGATTGCTGATATTGATGATTTGCAGTCCTGAATAATAATCAGCCACATAAGCGTATTTGCCTACTATTACCGCATCCTCAGCATAGCCATTCGTATCATAATTGCCGACGAGGGTGGGTGCGGCTGGGTTACTGATATTGATGATAGAAAGTCCTGAATCACCATCTGCAACATAAGCGTATTTGCCTACTACTTGCACATCATAAGCATAGTCATTCGTATCATAATTGCCGACGAGGGTGGGTGCGGCTGGGTTACTGATATTGATGATAGAAAGTCCTGAATCACCATCTGCAACATAAGCGTAGTTGCCTACTATTTCCACATCCATAGCATAGGAAGTATCATAATTGCCGACGAGGGTGGGTGCAGATGGGTTGCTGATGTTGATGATAGAGAGTCCTGAATTAGCATCAGCAACATAAGCGTAGTTGCCGACTATTTCCACATCTAAAGCATAGCCATTCGTATCATAACTACCGACTAATGTGGGTGCAAATACTCCCTGATAGGTGTTGAGGGTGTCTGCATCAAAAACAATATCCGACAAATAAGGTAGAGACGTTCCATGGAACGTCTCTACATCTGTGGGAATATTAACTTCTAACTCCCAATTTCCCCCTAATGCTGCATTTCCTGTTTTTGTTGCTGACGCGCTAATGGTTGCGTTGGTAATCTCATGTAATTTTCTAACAAATTCTTCTCCAGCATCCCCCGCAGCGACGTTACAACCATAAAGTAAGATACTTTTGCTTTGCCAACACTGCAATAATTCAGCATATTTATTGATGTTGTCTAAATTCAGTTGACCATTTCCTAAATACAAACATCCAGGAGAACCGTGAGAAACGATGTGAATATTGGTAATTTGGGGATGTTGTTGTAAAAATTCTGTAATTTCCTCGATTGCGTCTTTATTTGGGGAAATAATGATTGTTTTTACTCCCTCAACAACTCCTGTCTGTAGGGTTTGGTAGTCGGAAACGGAGGAATCAATAAAGACAACTGTGGTTGTTTTATAGAGTAAAGAGTTATTAAACATATTTATGATTTTTGCACCTGATAACAAAGTGTAGTTTTCTATTGCATTAAGATTATTAGGGGTTTATTCACTTAAAAAGGCGGTTAGAAACCGCAACTAAACAGGCTAAACCCACGATTTTGAAAAAGTTAATTTTTAAACCTTTTCGAGTATAGTATTACATCCGCTTAATTACTTGTCAAGAACCGGCATTGCTGAATTTAAATATGAAACTTTGCGTCTAACGCACTTTTGTGCTTCGCTGCGCTGGGGCGCGAAACCCATTGGACATCTCCGGTAAATATTGTAGAGACGTTCCATGGAACGTCTCTACAATATTTACCGGAGATGTCCAATGGGTTTCGCGCCCCAGCGCAGCGAAGCACAAAAGTGCGTTAGACGCAAAGTTTCATATTTAAATTCAGCAATGCCGGTTCTTGACAAGTAATTAAGCGGATGTAATACTATACTCGAAAAGGTTTAAAAATTAACTTTTTCAAAATCGTGGGTTTAGCCTGTTTAGTTGCGGTTTCTAACCGCCTTTTTAAGTGAATAAACCCCTAATAATCTTAATGCAATAGCTATTCATGTATTCACTTTTTCAACAATCTTAAACCACTCAAAGTCACTAATACCGTCGAACCTTCATGGCCGATAACACCCATAGGGAGGTTAATATTCCCGAAAAAGTTACCAATCAAGAGTAAAACAATAAAACCCAAAGCTACAGTGATATTTTGTTTGATTATAGAGTGCGATCGCTTGCCCAATTTCATCGCCACCGCAATCTTTTCTAAATTATCCGCCATCAATACTATATCTGCGGTTTCCAAAGCCACATCACTACCAGCCACACCCATTGCAATACCGACAGAAGCTTGCGCTAACGCAGGTGCATCATTAATACCATCCCCCACCATAGCCACAGTCTGGTAATGTTTCTGGAGACTACGAATTACATCTAGTTTATCTTCTGGCAAAAGCGCTGCATACACTCGATCAATTCCCACCAACTTAGCCACAGTTTGGGCGGTTCTGTGATTATCTCCAGTTAACATGACAATTTCTTCAATTCCCAACTTCCGCAACTGGTGAATAGTTGCAGCTGCTTCTTCTCTGACTTCATCTGCGATCGCAATTATACCCAAACAATTGGTGATTCCTGATTGGGAATTTTCCCTAGCTACCCAAACCACAGTTTTACCTTCATCTTCCCAACCTTGCGCCGTTTTTTGCAAACCTGCGGGCAAATAAGTCACATACTTTTTAATAAAAGCCCCATTTCCGACAATGATCTTCTGTTCATCTACTATACCAATAATACCCTGTCCTGGGATAGCTTGCGCCTCAATTGCCCGTTCCCATTTTAACTCAGCCGCAGCTTGAATAATTGCCTTAGCAATGGGATGTTCAGAAGCCGATTCTACAGATGCTGCTGCTGTTAATACATCATTGTGAGTAAATTCCTCAGATGCAATTACCTGAGAGACTTTTACCAATCCTGTAGTTAGAGTACCAGTTTTATCAAATGCGATCGCTCTAACTTTCCCCATCATCTCCAATTGAGAGCCATTTTTAAACAAAATCCCCCTTCTTGCACCATTAGCAATTCCAGATAGTAAAGTAGGCATTATCGCCGCCATTAAAGCACAGGGAGAAGCTACCACCAAAAAAGTTAAAGCCCGATAAATCGTAGTTTCCCAATCCCAACCCCAAATAAACGGCGGTAAAATTGCTAATAATATCCCCGCAATCACAATAAACCGCGCATAGCCCCGTTCAAATTTTTCGATAAACTCTTGAGAAGGAGGTGCTTCTGTTTGCGCTTGTTCAACTAACTTAATTACCCGTTGAATTAAACTACTTTCCGCAGGTTTGTGTACTTGCAACTGTAACGCCCCATAACCGTTGAGACTACCTGCAAAAACTTCCTCTCCCACCGTCTTTTCTACAGGTAAAGATTCCCCCGTAATAGCCGCTTGATTTAAAGTACTGTAACCAGATAAAATCACCCCATCAGTAGGAATTATTTCCCCCGGTTTCACAACTATTTCATCTCCTACCCGTAACTCCGAGATAGAAACCATTTCTTCAGTTCCTTGACGCAGAACCCGCGCTGTATCTGCTGTTAAACTCATCAAACTGCGGATACTGCGTTCTGTGCGACGCATAGCGTAACCTTCCAACGCGCCACTAATAGCAAAAATGAGAATTAAAATCGCGCCATCAATAATTAGATGATACTCCTGTTTCCATAATCCCAAACTAGCAGCCCCTAGAGCCGCCACTATCATCAGCAAATCTACATCTAGTTCTTTTTCTTTCAAAAGAGTAGTTAGCCCCTCACGGGCGCTTTCATAGCCACCAATGACATAAGCCGCAGGTAACAGTAGCAATGCCAAACCCAACCAGTTGAGATGTAAAGCAAACCAGCCGAGAAATAGCAGGAAACCACAAAGCATTGCGGCAACAGCGTCAGCGTGTTCTGTCGTGAATTGTTGAAACCGTTGGGGGTAGAGCATGAGATTTGTCTTGAGATAACTAATCTCACCTTAAACCTTGACATTAATGTCAATGTCAAGAATGTGGGCTTTATTTTTTGTCGCTACAGCTTATATAGCCGTCCTAAATTAGTTGTAAACAAGATCCCCGACTTCTCTCAGAAGTCGGGGATCTGAATCTTTTAGTGTTCACAAATCAGAAAGGATTACTATATATTTGATTATATCTTTTGAATTCAAACGATATACTTATACTGGATATCAACATTTAAACCCTATTTAGCAACCTATTAATTCATTTCTTTAGCTATAGCCTCTTTGAAGATTTCTTCTACATTTTTATATAAATTACCTATATCAATTAATTTATGCCTTTTTGTCCGTTCAACTCTTTTATCTTCTAAATCTTTAAAGTGATCTACTATTGTGATTTTTGGTGATAGCTTCATTTTCGGGTTTTTTCTCTTTGAATTAAAAAGAGAATACCACTTCACCCCATTTTATTGATTCTCCTATAAACGAAATTTACCATCAAATTTTTTCATATGTGTTTATTGAATTGATACCAACTTACTAGTGTTACCCTTTTTTTGTATTCATATAAGTTGCATTTTGTCAAATTAAATTAGATGCGTTTCCCCTGCATTGAAGTGAGATTAAATTTTTAGTTTTGCTAAACCCAAATAACGAATACCTTCTGGAGAAACGTCAAAACGACAGGGTAAGACTTCTAAACCTAGGTTGATAGCTTCCCGTAACAACTTACCATATATAGGATCTGTACTATCACCAGGGGCAAATTCTGGACAATCACCCCGATTGATAAAATACAGCATCACTCCCCTGTTTTGAGGTAAAAGTGCCATTAATTCCCGTAAATGCTTTTGTCCTCTTGTGGTTTCTGTGTCGGGAAACAGTGCTAAATTACCTTGTGTCCAAGTTGTATTTTTCACTTCTAAATAAATCGGAACTTGTTCATCACTTCCTGTTAAGAAAAAATCTATACGGCTTTTTTTATCTTGGCCATAAACCACTTCACCTTTAACTTGGCTATAGTCACCTAATTCTGGGAAAAGATGTTTTTCTAAAGCTAATTTTACGACTCGATTTGGTAAAGCTGTATTCACACCTACCCAAGTCGGTTCTATATCTTGTACTTGAATCAACTCTAATGTATAAGCTAATTTGCGATTAGGATTATCACTTTTAGAAAGCTGTACTGCACTACCAATAGTTGAGACTCCAGTCATTGGCCCTGTATTAGGACAGTGTGCTGTTACTAATTCCCCTGAAGCTAGTTGAACATCAGCAAAAAAACGCTTGTAGCGTTTGAGCAAAATACCAGAATATAGTGTTGGATAGCGATAAAGCCAATCAGTCATTGTAATAAGTAAATATTTATTCTTAGAGGATGTTTGAAAAGTTGCAAATTATACTCTAAACCCCTCTCCAAACCTCTCCCCCACAGGGAGAGAGGCTTTGATTCTTACTCCCCTTCCCTGGTAGGGAAGGGGTTGGGGGTTAGGTTCTGAGACTTTTGATGTTACCAAAAATACTTTTAAAACATCCTCTTAGAGGATATCTAAGAAGTAGACGCGAAGTAAATTGTCTTATTAATATCACAAAATGGTAACTTTTGTAGTTAAATTTACGATATTTAAATTATAGTGGCATATAATAGAGATCACATACCTCCTATGTAAAAAAACTGGGAGGGTTAAAAAATGCAAGGAGAAATATCCTATGCAAGAAGTCTCACGTGCGACGGAATTAGAATATGCTTTTCTGTTCACTCTCAGAAAAGTAAATTCAATTAATACTGAAGATTTACAGCCATTTTTTCATAATTTACCAATTGATCCTTACATTAAGGGAGAATATCGCTTCAGAAGGTTATCAAGACTGATAGTTTCAGGGGATAAGTTGATTAAACTTCCTCATGGACATTTATTCCAAAGTGGAGAATATAATCCTTTATTGGGTGATATCAAAAGAGAGTTTGCAGAATTAGATGATGGGTTGGTAGAACTGGATATTTTTAAGAAGGTTGTTTTAGCATTTTGTGATTCTTGTCAACTCCACCCGGAAGCAGAAATTGGTGTTCATCAAATTAGAACTACTTGTTCTCCTGGACATTTAGGAAATCCAGCCCCGGAAGGTATCCATCAAGATGGTACTGATTTTATTGGCATATTTGCTGTAGGTAGAGACAATATTCAAGGTGGAGAAACGCATTTGTATAATGCTAAAAAAGAGAAACCAGTTTTTAACAAAATTCTCCAACCAGGAGAACTGCTGTTAGTTAATGATCATGAATTTTTTCACTTTACTACTCCCATTAAACCTCAACATCCAACTACAGGAACTAGGGATGTTTTTGTGCTGACTTCTCCTAGTTTAATTGTAGATTGAGTATTTTTCTGGAGGATGTTGAAAAAGTTGTAAAATTGATAGAATAACCCCTCTCCAAACCTCTCCCCCCTTGGGAGGAGAGGCTTTGATATCATGTATTTACTGCGTCTAACCCAATCTACACGATGTTCACAACCTCCGTAAGGATTGCTATATGCTATTAAATTACTCTGGTAAACTTGACGACTTTTCAAACAACCTCTGAAAATCCAAAATTGATTAACGTTATTATATAGAGGATGGTTATATAGCGTTTATCACCCCACCCCCAACCCCCTCCCCGCAAGCGATGAGGGGGCTATGATGTATCTCATGTGATTAGGAAATGCTATAAAAGTCTTATTAAGAATAAAAGATTATGAATGAGGAATTTTACAATCGGGGATTAGAAAAAGCTCAACAAAAAGATTATGCTGGTGCGATTGCAGAATTTAACCAAGCTATACAGGCTGATCCTTATTTTAGCGCCGCTTACGTAAAACGGGGTTTAGCATATTATGATTCAGGTGCAATTCTCCAAGCTGTTTCTGATTATACCGAAGCTATTAAACTGGATAACAAAAGTGTCCAAGCTTATTATTGTCGTGCTTTAGCTAGGTTGGCGCTGAAAAATTTACCTGGTTGTTTAGAAGATGCAGAAAAAGTGATTCAGCTGAATCTTAATTTTGCTGCTGGTTATGATTTGCGGGGAATAGTGCGACGCAAACAAGGATATATTCAAGATGCGATAGCGAAGCGCTCCGTAGGAATCGCTAATTTTAAAAAAGCCGCAGAATTATATTTAGAACAAAAGGATGCAGAAAATTGTCGTCTCTGTTTGGAGAAGATTAAACAAATACAACCTAAAAAAGAAACTACCGTAAATCCACCCAGTTCTAAACCGACTCCTGTCATATCTACTCAAGATTATTTCACGCAATTATTAGATAAGGCGGAAAAAGGAGACACAGGAGAAGCAATTGCTGATTTAAATTGGATTTTAAAAGCTGATTCCCAAGATGCACAAGCTTATTGCTGTCGTGGGGTAGTGCGTTGTAAAATGGGAAATTATCGAGAAGCGATCGCAGATTTTAATCAAGCACTACAACTAAATTTTCAAGATGCTATTGTCTATCGCAACCGGGGAAAGGCTCGTTCGCAGTTAGGAGATCATCAAGGGGCGTTATTGGATTTTAACCAAGCAATCAAGATAGAACCAGAAAATGGTTTAGTCTATGTTGCTAGAGGTAATGTCTATCGGTCAATGGGTAACTATCTGGCTGCTATTCAAAACTACGCCCAAGCCTTACAAATTAATCCCCATAATCCACAAGCTTACTACAATCGTGGACTTGTTTACACCTTTTTAGAAGAAATGTCAAAAGCGATCGCAGATTATCAAAAAGCAGCCAGTATATTTTGTGAACAAGAAGACTGGGAAAATTATCAACAAGTATTAGATAGCCTGCAAAAAATCCAGTCATCTGTCCAAGGAATAAACAAAACCACCTATAATCTACTACGTCAAAAACTGTTACGTCTAGTGGGGGGATATTGGGAAATCGCCCAAAGACTGATTCAGCAAAAGAAAAATGTGTATCCGGGGATGTCGGAAGAGTGGTATTTACAAAAAGTGATTAATGATTGGGAAAGCGATCGCCCTTAAACTCCAAAAATATCTCTGAATTCTCTAAAAAATCAGGAATATCAGTCTATTGAGACAACCGCCAAATTTTAATTTTCCTATCTTCCCCACCACTAACCAAAGTCTTACCATCACCACTAAAAGCCAGAGATGTGACTGTACTAGTATCTCCCTGTAAGGTGCTAATTTCCATACCTGTGGACACATCCCATAATTTAATTGTACTATCGCGGTTAGCACCGGCTAAAATCTTACCATCTGGGCTAAAAGCAATAGTAGTCACATTATTCTCTTGTCCAATCAAAGTGGGAATTTCCTTCCCAGTTTCGATATTCCACAATTTAATTTTACGATACTTGGGGTGAGCGTAGCTATCGCGGCTAACACTTGCTAGAATTTTACCATTAGGACTAAAAGCGACAGTAGTCACCGTTTGTAAATTTGGTGTAATTGTACGAATTGGCTTTTCTTTAGCAATATTCCAGAGTTTAATAGTCTTGTCAAAACTACCACTAGCTAAAGTGACACCATTAGGACTCATAGCCACAGTTCGCACCCAGTAAGAATGACCTTTAAAAGTATGAATTAGCTTTCCCTCTGCTAAATTCCAAACTTTAATTGTTTTGTCATCACTAGCACTCACTAAAGTTTTTCCATCAGCGCTAATCGCCAAAGCATGAACTGCGTCAGCATGACTTATTAACGTATGAATTAGTTTTTTACTGCTTAAATTCCAAACTTTAATTGTGGAATCATCACTACCACTAATTAGACTTTTACCATCTGGGCTAATAGCTACCACATTTACCTTTTTTGTATGTCCTTTCAGGGCTGTAATTTCCTGATCTGTGGTAATATCCCATAAATTAATTATACTATTTTTTTCGGCGCAGGGCTTTGTGCAATCACCACTACTAGCAATAATCTTACCATCTAGACTAATCGCCACAGACAAAACCAAATCTTTCTCACCTGGGAGAGTTTTCACCAAAGACATTTTCCCCAAAGATTCCTCTTGAGACTGATGGACAATAGCATCACTCTTAACTGTACTAATTGGTGGTGGACTGAAACTAGAGGAAAGACCAGTTTTTAACTGGCGAAAATGTCTATAACCAGATTCACCTAACCCCAAAGATAAAATTACCCCAGTTATCAAAAGTACATTTCTGATCAAAATATATTTTTTGGGATAAGTAGTGGAATGATTTTTTGGTAAGTTGACAAATGAATTACTAGCTGGTGGTAATAGATGTGTATACTGTTTACTAAAGTCTTTGATCACTTCATTAGCTGATTGGTAGCGATGCTTAAGTTCTATTTGTAAAAGTTTATCTATAACTTGAGCTAGTTCATTACTCACCGGAGTTCGCAAATAATTCTGCCAAGTTTTTACCCAACTGTATCCATGTTCCATCCACAATTGAAAAGGCGAAATTCCCGTTAATAAATGAAAGCAAGTAGCACCTAAACTATATAAATCACTAGCGGGATAAGCTTTCCCATCTCTAATTTGTTCAATGGAAGAATAACCATGTGAACCAATTGAAGTCCCATGTTTTTTTTGAACTTTGGCTGTTAATTGTTTAGAAGAACCAAAATCAATTAAAATTAATCTGCCATCACTTTTCCTGCGAATAATATTTTCTGGCTTGATATCTCGATGAATCACTCCTCGCTCGTGAATAAACTGGATAATCGGTAATAAATCCAGCAAAATAGATTGAATATCCCAATCTCTATAAGTTTTTCTTAACTCCAACTCTTTTAATAAATTATGTCCATCAATAAATTGCTGTACCAAATACAAACAGTTATCTTGCTCAAAGTAAGCTAATAAAGTAGGAATTTGTGGATGTTCCCCTAGTTCACGAAGTCGCTTTGCTTCTTCACTAAACAACTCCATTGCTTTCTTTTGTGACCAAGTTCCTTGGAATTTTGGTGCTAATTGCTTAATTACACAGTAGTCATTTAATTTATCTGTATCTTCTGATAGATAGGTTCTACCAAATCCCCCTTCATCTGAAAGCACTCGCATCACACGGAAGCGATTTCTCAAAAGTGGTACTAGGGGAGTTTTACAAGTTTGACAAAGCTGATTTCCCTCTGGATTTTGGGGATTTGAACAATCTGGATTTAAGCAGCAAATCATGATCTGAGATGCGTGAATGCATGATAAATAATCTGTACTTCTACTCTGTTTTCCTGAATATGGGAAAATTACTAGAGCTATATAATTAATTATTTATTTTCTGATTATTTTCTGATTATATAATATTCAAAAATTAAAAACTGGTCAAAATGCCACTATGATTTGATGTATATTTTGCTATCAAATCGGCAATTACCTATTCGGTAAATATAGAAATCCGGTTTGGTTTCGGAATTTACTTGTGTAGGCAGGGAATAGGGAATAGGGAATTTAGGTGTACGGAGTTTTGTATGGCTACGCCACGCAAGCTATCAAAAATAAAATAGGAGTCCTATATATCTTTATCTAATCACAGATTATCTCTGTTTATTTGTCAAATAGGTTACTAAATTTATGTATTAAATTAACCGAGTACCGTGGGTTTAAATCCCCTCACAAAACTTAATTAGGAATTACGAATTACGAATTACGAATTATTTTAAGCTTGCCATGCTTTAAACCACTTATTCAAGACTGTATTGATAGTCTGTTTGATTTGATGCTTACGATTCCACTTTTGGAAAGCAACTTCGTATTCTTCACCTTTAGTTTGAAAAGTATTCCAGATATCCAGACCTATGGCTAAACCGCAAAATAGTAAAATATAAAGTGACCAGGAAAGAGTATTCCCCCCAATCAAGTCCATCAGCAGCAAAAAACAATTAACAATGGTATAATTACCAAGACGTTTTTTGAATTTACCCCAGCGGTAAATCTCAAAAGCTTGGCGCTGCTGGACTTCACTTTTTTTTCCTAACCAGTCCTGCTCGGCAATTTTTACTAAATCAGGTGATATTTGTAACTCAGCAGCAATTTCTATAATTTGCTGATATGAAAATTCTTGATCAAGATCGTCAGTTTGACGAGCGATCGCTAATTGCAGAATTTGCTGCACCTCTTCTTGGCTATAAGAACGCAGGCTGTTAGATTCAAACGCCGTCATAATGCTTTCTCTGAAAGGAATCTTAATAATAGGGAGCCAGTATTAGCAATCTTCGCCCTAATCCTACACTAGCAAATCTAGATTAGGGTGGCGATAGAGATTTATAACTGCAAGCAAAGCTGAAGACTCTCAAAAAATCTGCTGCTGACGAGAATTTAGCAGCGCATAATAACCAAAGAAGTTGCAGCAGGAGATAAAAAAATTATGCTTGAAGATAACGGATCAATTCGCACCCTGTCGGTGGATATTGGTGGTAGTGGTGTCAAAGTCATGGTTTTGGATATTACAGGTAAACCATTAACAGAAAGGGGAAGGTTAGAAACACCCCAACCCGCGACACCAGAAGTAGTAATTAATGCCATTGCTATGTTAGCCTCATCTCAAGGTGAGTATCATCGAGTTTCCGTTGGTTTTCCCGGTGTTGTGCGTTGTGGAGTCACGGAAACAGCCGCTAACCTAGATAACAATTGGATTGGGTTTGATTTAGCAACAGCATTATCTGGACGACTAAATAAACCCGTGAAAGTAATTAATGATGCAGATATGCAAGGACTAGGTGCAATTGCAGGTAAAGGCGTGGAATTGGTGATTACCCTGGGGACTGGTTTTGGTTCCGCTTTATTTGTTGATGGTAAGTTAGTGCCAAATATGGAAATGGGACATCATCCCTTTCGTCAAGGGAAGACTTATGAAGAACAGTTAGGACGTGCAGCGTTAGAAAAAATTGGCGAGAAAAAATGGAATCGGCGCTTACAAAAAGCGATCGCATCTTTGCAAAGTCTGTTTAACTATGATTGTCTTTACATGGGCGGTGGTGAAGCGGTGCGAGTGAATATGAATTTGCCCTTAAACGTGAAACTCATTCCCAATATCACCGGGTTATTAGGTGGTATTGCTTTGTGGCGAGATTAGCTGTTTTAATCCCCACTGATATCGTGTTCGGTTAAAGACTGATAGTTAGGGAACCGCGCGGTGCAGGGGGGACGCGGGGAGTTTTTTAATAAAGTAATTAAGCGAACATGATAAGTAAGTCAACATAATTAAACATAAAACGCAAACGAGATAGATCCCCGACTTCTCAAAGAAGTCGGAGATCTGGGTATACGTTTTTTTGTACCTCAACTGACGAAAAAACGCTATATTATTAATCTTTAACAAACTTAGGTCGAGTCTGCTGATTTAACTTCATTTGTTCGTTTAGCTGTTCCCACTTTTCTTGTTCAATCAGGTAAATAAATTCGTCGAGGTTTTGACGATACTGATGTAATGAATGTAGCAAGGCTTGACGATTATATTGTGCCATCATCACCCCTAATTCTGGATTTCCACCACCAACGCGGCTGGTATCTCGAAAACCTGAACTAGCAAGATTTTGGGCAAGGTGGGCAATTTCTAGGTCTGTTTCACTCAAACAAGCAGCTATCAAGGAGGCACTAACCATCACAGGTAAATGAGAAATCCAACTAACGGCACGGTCGTGTTTTTCAGGCTGACAATGGTAGATAATAGAACCAAGCGATCGCACAATTTCCTCTAACACTGTAATGGCACTACTTGGTGTTGTCTCTATTGGTGTCAGTACATAGGGACGATTAACAAACAAATTTCGCTGTGCAGCTTCTATACCTGCATCTGTATTTCCCGCCATTGGATGACCACCAATAAAATTTTTCCACATGGGGGCAATAGCTTCTACAATTGGTGTTTTTACTGAACCGACATCAGTCACAATAGTAGTCACAGGCAGATGAGAAATTAACTGTTCAACTTGAGGCACAATAAGTCCTATAGGGGTGCAAATAAATACAACATCGGCTGATGCCAACAAGCTCAAGTCAACTGAGGCTTCATTGACACTGCCCAAGTCAACAGCTTTTTGACAGGTTGATTCACGACGGCTAACTCCTAAAAGATGATGTCCTTGTGACTGTAAATCAAAACCCAGAGAGCCGCCTATGAGTCCCAGTCCTAAAATACCAATTTTCATTTTTGCAATTGACAACTAAACTTTTACATATTCTCTGCATAACTTTACCAACTTATTAAAGTTGGCATTTGAGAGGTAGGTTCATGACTATAGAGGAATTACTAGAAAAATATGCAACGGGAGTCTTAGATTTTAGTGGCGCTGAACTAGCGGAAGTCAACTTGAGCGGCACTAAACTTAATGGTGTCAATCTCAGCCAAGCTAATCTGAGCGTAGCTAATCTCAGTGGAATAAACCTCTCCGAAGCTAATTTGAGTTATGCCAAGCTGAATGTAGCTAGGCTCAGTGGCGCAAATCTGGCTGGAGCTATTCTTAACAACTCCAGTCTCAATGTCGCTAATTTGATTAGAGCAGATTTTAGTCGCACTCAACTGCGTCACGCTTCCTTAGTTCGTGCTGAGTTAATTCGCACTGATTTCACTCGCGCTGACATGAGTGAAGCGAACCTCAACAGTGCCGATTTACGAGAAGCTACACTGCGTCAGGCCAATCTCCGTCACGCTAACTTGAGCGAAGCCAATTTAAGAGGCTCTTGTTTGCGGGAAGCCAACTTAGAAATGGCTAATTTAAACGGTACTGATTTGACTTCTTCCGATCTCAGTGGGGCAAATTTGCGTGACAGCGAGTTGAGACAATCCCAACTTTGCATGGCAAATCTTAGTGGAGCAGACTTAAGCGGGGCAAACCTTCGTTGGGCTGATTTAAGAGGAGCAAATCTGATTTGGGCTGATTTAAGTGGAGCAAAATTGAGTGGAGCCAACTTAACTGGGGCAGATTTGAGCAATGCCAATTTAACCAATGCCAGTTTAGTCCACGCTAACTTAACTCAGACAAAATTAATTAAAGTTGAATGGATGGGTGCTGACTTAACTGGAGCCACATTAACGGGAACAAAACTTTACGCCACTCCTCGTTTTGGTTTAAAAATAGAAGGTGTCAAATGCGACTGGGTTGATCTTTCTCCTACAGGCGATCGCACCATTATCCAAAATTTTAATGAGGAAGAAGTCCGAGACTTTTTTAATGCTACTCCGCCAACAATTCGCATTATTGTTGACTTACCTTTAGAACACGAAGCCAACTTTGTTCTCGCTGGGACTTATTACCAAATTGCTCAAGAATATGCAGGACTGATACAAATCCCCAGTGTAGAAAACGGAAGCCGTAGAACTATTTTTACCTTTCGAGTCAATAGCGATGAAGCTTTATTACCAACAGCTTTTATGGCTATTCTTCCCTTTAAAGATGCCGCCGCTACCCAAAAAAATATTTACACAATGGTAGAGATGATTCGTAAAGAAACGATGACTAACCAAAGTTTCAAATCACCACAACTTGTCAAAAAAATAATCTTTTTAGTTGAAGAAGCTCTGAATAAATCGAAAACAATTAAACAGACGAAAAAAAATCTAGAAGTAGCGGCGAAATTAAGATTTTTTAAAGCACCAACCCAAACAATATTAACAAATTCTAACGCTCAATCTTTAACTATTTATGATCATCCTAACTTTGGTAAACGATTGATGAATCGTCCTATGAGTAGTAGTTCTGTTGATGATATATCCCTTGAATCAGAATATATTAAGCCTTCACTCAAGATGACCTTAGATTTTGTGCAAGGATTTTATTTTATTGGCTAGTAGAGACGTTCTACCGGAACGTCTCTACAGGAGTAAAACCCCCTTGATACCTAATTTTTGGGGGAAACTTTATAATTTCTGCAATCTGCTGTATTTGGAAAAAGAATGGAACAAATAAGCAAACAGGGAGAGATAGAGACGCACAGACCCAATGATTGATGTGTAGGATGGATTTATGAATTTAGTATCAATAATACATACATTTTGGGAGTCAAACAATGCGCGATGGCTTTAATCGGATGATGGGTAAAACACGCTATGTCGTCTGTCGTCTATTCCTACATTTAGGCGGGGGCGAAGTAGCACCAATTTTGGGAATATTAAATCGTGCCGCACGGGAAGCTATTGATGCTGATGGCGATTTGGAAGTTTTGGGAGAAGAATTAGTCTCAATCTGCCAAAGCCTACTTCAATATGATGACTATTGGACTTCAGCCGCTAATGAAGGCGATGTATTTTGGAGTGAAGGCGAAGCGGGAGATTATGTCAATGAATTATTTACCGACTCCGCCCAAAGATATCTCAGTGAACCAGATTTTAGTACAGCTTCCCGTTTCGATGAACCTTTATCTATCCCTGTCACCGACAACGTAGTAGTCATGCTGACAGCCGCCTATGAAGGAGAAGTACCAGAATTAGAAGCAGATCTTTCTAATATCCAGGCGCTGAAGGAAGGCTTTAAAGCTTTAATTAATTTGCACTACAAACATAAACTCCGAGCTATCCAAGTGCATTTTTCACCAGCCCAGTTAGGTGACGAACTGACTAATGATCAGTTATTGCAGTATTTTCCGGAATTGATTCCTTTGTAATTTATTGGTTAGTCTATAATCACTACCCGCATCGATCACTTTAGGAAAATCACACAATGATCATGACCATAGCACGTAAATTTACAGTCATTTTTCTAGCCTTGAGTTTGTGCTTGACAACTGTCGCCTGTGGTGGAAACGAAACTACATCTTCCACTAAAAATGTGAGCCAAACTGCTACCCCCACAAAGATAAATGATGGACAGTATCCAGTACAGCAAGCCACCTACAACGATGGAAATGGGGAGTATACGCTGTTTTTACTCAATAGTCAGCCGCCCACATTTGCTACCGAAAAGTTACAAATGGCACGATTGACAGATGAAGAAATCAAAGAGGGTAAAAAAACTTACTTGAAGGTAGAAAATGGACAGCCAGCTTTATACCTAACAGAAGATTTTAAAATTGAGTACGTTCATAACGTTACTGAAACACAAACTAATCCCCAAACAGGACAAAAAGAAACAGTTGTTGTTCGTCAAGAATCTAACTTCTGGACACCTTTTGCCGCTTCTTTGGCTGGTAACGTGGCAGGTCAAGCCATTGGTAGTCTATTATTTAGACCTCAGTACTATGTACCCCCTGTTTATCAGTCAGGTGGAATTATGAGGGGCTATGGTGGATATGGTTCTAGCTATGACCAAGCAGTTTCCAGCTACCGTACTCGCTACAATGAGCCACCCGCAGCCGTGAGAAATCGCACCGCTTTCCGCACTACAGGAAACATTAGAAGACCATCTAGTCAAGTTCGCTCGACACCCCGCACAAATACAGGTAGAGCTACTGGTTCTGGTTTTGGTGGCAGTACCCTCCGTCCTTCTGGTAACTCTAGCTCTACTCGACGCAATTCTGGTAGTGGCTTTGGTAGTGGTGGACGTTCTTCAAGTCGCCGTTCTTCAGGATTTGGTAACAGAAGAAGGTAATATCGTGTCCGGTTAAAGACTTATAATTAGGACTGACGCGGAGATGGTGAGACACGGGGACGCGGAGATGGGGAAGAATATTTATCTTTTTCTTCTTCCCTGTCACCTGTCACCTGTCACCTGTCACCTGTCACCTGCTACTACTGCCGGTTGTTGCCAGCGCCCCATTACTTTAGCTAGAACTGCTAATTCTGGCATCAACTTATCAAAACGGTCTGGTGTTAAAGATTGGGGTCCATCTGATAAAGCTTTGGCGGGGTTGGGATGAACTTCTATCATCAGCGAATCGGTACCAGCTGCGATCGCAGCCATCGCCATAGAAGGTACAAACTCAGACCAACCGACACCATGACTAGGATCAATCATAATCGGTAAATGGGTCAGTTTTCGCAACACAGGCACAACTGACAAATCCAAAGTATTGCGCGTATACTGACGGTCAAAAGTTCTAATTCCCCGTTCACACAAAATCACATTAGGATTACCCGCAGCCAAAATATACTCAGCCGCCATTAACCAATCTTCAATCGTCGCCGCCATACCTCGTTTTAAAAGAACTGGTTTCGGTTGCGCTCCCACTTTTTTCAGCATGGAGAAATTTTGCATATTTCTCGCCCCGACTTGAATCACATCCGCAACTTCCCCTATTTTCTCCAAGTCTTCTGTATCCATGACTTCGGTAATAATGCCGAGTCCACTCACTTCCCGCGCTTTCGCCAACAATTCCAAAGCACTTTCACCATGACCTTGAAAAGCGTAAGGTGAAGTCCGGGGTTTGTATGCACCACCACGGAGAAACTTAGCCCCAGCAGCTTTTACACGCCGCGCTGTCTCGACAATCATTTCCTCATTTTCCACCGAACAAGGCCCAGCGACAACTACCAATGGATGATGTTCGCTAAACACAACAGATCCATCAGGAGTATTAACCACTACCTCAGAAGCTTGTCCGTGACGGAATTGGCGGCTAACTCGTTTGTATGGTACTTCCACCCGCAACACTTGCTCAATCCAGGGACTGGCTTCCTGAATTTGTAAGGGGTCTAAGTTAGCTGTTTCACCGACTAGACCAATTACTACTTTATGTTGTCCAATGATTTTTTCTGGTGTTAATCCCCAGCTACTGAGTTCCTCGCTTAGACGGTCTATCTCTTCCTGTGGGGAACCCACTTTCATCACAACAATCATGTTAAAATTCCTGTTTATGTGAGTAACTTTTATTGTTTCTGATCTTAAACAGATCGTGGTGTAATAGCGATTTAACGTGAGGTTGCAAAGAATTATTCTATTTAAGAAGCCACCTTACAGGTGTCTACCTCTGCGGTTAGCGTCCAGGAAATCTGATTCTATACAGCTTCATCTGAAAAAAGCTATCACCTTACCTAGGATTTAATACTTATTAATTAACAGATCAAATATCAAAAAAAATGTAGCGCCCAGTACTTTTTCTGAATATTGGGTATAAATAAAAAATTATAATTTTTTGAAAATTGATGTTGAAGAGATAAAATTTCAACTTCAACATTCAAGCTTAAAAATCTACCCAATATTACAGTTATGTAAATACCTGAGCGCTAATGATCAGACGTTCTTGTTTCGAGTTTCGCGCCAAACTTCGGTCATCCGTCCCCAATTAATACCCAACTCACCCAATCCTAGTAAAGTTCCAGGTCTTTCTTCATCCCAAGAAGCGGAAAGAACACCATAGGTTATTCCCAGCACCCCTAAACCAAATAATCCCATGTTCACCAATAACACGGCAATAGGAGGAAGTTGGATATCAGCAAATGTGATCAGCAGATAGCTGGCAACCAAGGTGATAATCCCCAATGCCGTGGGTATACCGCAAAAAGCGGCCACTCGGCGAATCATCCTTTGGCTAACGACTTCAGGAATCGCCATTTCTTCTTTAGTGAAGGTTTGGGGCTTTTGCAGCTGTTTACTAGATTCCTGTGACTTGACTATGGGTTGACTGTTAGTTTTAGGGGCAGTTTTTGGAGTAGTTTTAGCGGTAGTTTTAGCGGGTTTTTGGCGCTTTTTGTTTGGCTCAAAGGGTAAACGACTGCGTTCCGATTCTTCACCAGGCATAAGCGGTAGTTCCTAACCACGAATACCGAGGCGACCAATCAATGCTTGATACTTTTCGCGGCTGTCCTTCTGGATATAAGATAGAAGGCGCTTACGCTGACCAATCATCTTTAATAAACCCCGACGGGAAGAATGGTCTTTTTTATTAGCTTGGAGGTGTTCACTGAGGCGGTTAATGCGGTCAGTTAACATAGCGATTTGGACATCGGCTGAACCAGTATCGGTTTCGTGAACTTGGAAGCCAGAAATTAGTTCTTGTTTGCGCTGTTGCGTCAGAGCCATGATTAATTCAATTTCTATTTTTTCTAATGTCTTCAGCAGTCTCCCATGATATCACAACCTCTAAGCTGTGCGGCGAATTAGCATTGTCGCCTTGTCAACGAAGAGGCAGGAGGGTCGTTTTGATTGCAGAACTTGGATAATTTATTTTTTGGAGTTCCCTAAACAGATAATTTGTGATCTACGAAAACTATAATTTCCTGAAAAGTTAGCTGCCGGTTGTAGCCACTGGTACAGGCAAATTTGCCGCCGAGGGATTATCTATGATAGGTTGACGTGTTTTTAGGTCAAATTTGTATCCATGTGGCAAAATATGTAGCTTCGCGCCGACAATTGCCAAAGGCTCATCCTTCAAAATTTGATCCAGATTATTATATGTAGCCTCTGATTCATCTACAATCGTGACTGCACCTGCGCCAATAACTTCAATCTGGCTATCAGTTACTACCATAGCTGTATTTTCATCAATGCCAAATCCCAAGGCCACAGGCTGTTGCACTAAAGCAGAAATTAAGCGTCCTAAGCGTCCGCGCTGAGAAAAATGCTGATCAATCACTACGCCAGGTAAAAAACCAAGACCAGGCCCCATTTCCACCACTTCAATCCGGGCATTAGTCTGGGAATCACCTTCGACTATCATTTGATCTGGCATGACAGCAGCACCTGCACTGGTTCCGCCTATGACTATGCCTTCAGAGTAACGTTTGTGAATCGCTGCATCAATTTCTGTGTCTTTGAGAATACTGGTGATGCGAGCTTGATCTCCGCCTGTAAAAAATACACCTGTGGCCTTATTAATCGCTTCTAATGCTGTAGATGAAGATGCATCCTCACGAGTTTCTGTATCAATAATGCGAACCTGTTCGGCTCCGAGACGCTCAAAAACTCTAATATAATTTTCTCCGGCTTCTCGTGGTAGTTCTGTTGCTGCCGTCATAATTACTATGTGTGCCTTTGTCCCACCAGAACGGCGCACAAACTCACGCAAGATTGGGGTATCTCCATCTTTTTCTTCGGCTCCGCCAATAATTACTAGCTGCCTTTTGCTATGAATGTCAGTCATGATGGCTCCTAGTTTTTGTTATTTATTTTCACTAAAACATGACATTACAAGTAAGAAATCATCCATTTGATAGATTGCAAAGCCGTAAGAATGTATTTAGTTGTTAGTCAGAACCGTTAATAAATCAATAGCAATTTTCCGTTCTGCAAAATGGTTGGTGGATTCTATTATTTCTATGCCAGATGAGTTCTCAATTTTTAATTCAATTTAATTAAAATTGTAAGTAAGTAGACAGAATTAAATGTCAGATAAAATTTTTGTCGTAGTGAGTGATTTATCTCTCTATTGCTAGGTTTGATAGGGCTAAAGCCCTTACTACTAACTTTTTTTCAGTCTTACTACTTAGCTTTGACAATTTGACTGGCAAGTTTTCATTTGTCACGCCTGCAAATTGCATCATCATTTTAGGCAAAACCTGCAAATCTCCTTCCTTGCTCCATCAATGTGCAAACTATAATCACAACAGCTTATTCAACCTCGACTCCTATACAGTAAGTCAATTAAGAAAAGACGTGCTTGTGCAAGTGAGATATGCCTGGGTTTGCCTTGGTAGACAATTTGGTACTCGTCCAGATCCGGTCCATCTCCATATCCTGAAATCAACTTGTTGTGAAATGCTTCCTCTGCAAGTTGCCGAACTTCATCTCTCAGACTAGCTTGTGTGTTATTCATGCTTGACTTTACCCTGAACACCCTTTTAGAGTTATATATATTTGGCGAACATATTGCACCTTTCCTAGGTTAGATTTTTTATTCATTTTATCCAAAACAAAAGACGTTGAAGGCGAATTAGTAATTCAGTCAAAGTTATGTCCTGAGATAGGAGCAATTTTTAGATCATTGGGATATGCTGAGTTATTGCAATTCGGACTTAATACTTAATCAGTTTGGCTAAACATAAGTAGCCATCATGAACTGCGTACACCAGGACACATGAAAAACTTCTTATTCCCCTCATCGCTTGCGGGGAGGGGTTAGGGGTGGGGTCTTATTTTCAAGTCAGTTAGTCCAAATTATTTACCGTTTCACTTTAAGTTTTATACAAATAGACAGACGCTCTGAGGCGGAGATTTATTTGTAGCTTTAATGAAGTGAATTGATATCAGAAATCAGATTCAGGGTATTTAGCCAAAGGTTAATAATCAATGGTTCAACAGCAAAGCACCGATGTCATTCGCATCAATGCTAGAAGAAGTGATGTTTTCGATATTTTCAATTTAAGGTATTATATTGGACCAAATCCTTATTTAGATACAGGGGCGCTAGTTTTTGATTTTTCTTTGACTGAATATCGACAGCCCCTAGCAATTGAGGAGTATGTTTCAATTATTAGCGATACCTCCAGTGATCTTCGCCCACGCTATCCCCACTTAGCAGAGCAAACCTATAATTCCTACGCTGATTTATTTGCTCATGTCGTCTCGGAAGTGGGTAAATTAGACATGGGTTTGCACTTCCATCTTTGGAGCATCAAGCAATATCCAAATTTTGACAGAATTAGCATTCAATCACTGCATGAACGGACAACTAAATCAGTAGTTTACTTAGTTTGGGATTGGTTGGAAACTATTACTCAAGGTGAGGAATTCTCAATCGATGAAAGATTAGTAAGCTTGCAAAATACATTTCGTGCATCTGTCTATGGGGGTCCCACAGTTTATGCTTTATTGCGAACTGCATACCAACAGGGTATTCCTACTTTCTATTTGTGGGAAGAAGGACTAATGCAATATGGCTTTGGTAAAAAACAGGTGCGGGGAGTTGCAACGACTTTTGACTGTGATAGCCATCTTGATTCAGAATTCAGTACCCGCAAAGATGACTGTAAAGACTTTTTACAAAACTTGGGTTTCCCTGTTCCCAAAGGTGATATAGTCAACTCCGAAAAAGAAGCTGTAGCGGTAGCGAAAGATATTGGCTATCCCGTTGCAGTTAAGCCTGTGGTAGGTCACAAAGGAATTGGTGTTACTGCTGAGGTGCAGAATGTTAGAGAGTTGGAATCTGCTTATAATAGAGCGTTGTTAGCGATTCCAGATGAACAGCCAACTAGGATTATTGTCGAGAAAAGCATATCAGGAACGGATTTTCGGTTACTGTGCGTTGATGGTAAATTTGTCGCCGCTATAGAACGTCGGCCAGCATCGGTTGTGGGTGATGGACACTCAACCATTAAAGAATTAATCAGACGAGAAAATCGTAAACAGGAAAGGAGGGATACACCAACCTCTCCCATGAGTAAGATCCAGCTTGATGAAGCGATGGAATTGTATTTACAGGAACAGGGATTGGAATTAGATAGTATTGTTAAGAGCGATCGCACTGTTTATCTGCGTAAAGTGGCGAATCTCTCTGCTGGGGGAATGAGCATTAATGCTACAAACCCAATTCACCATGACAATATTATCTTGGCGCAAGATATCGCCCAACATTTTCGGCTCACTTGTCTGGGTATTGATATCATTGCTAAAAATCTTTCCGAATCTTGGAAATCTGGCAACTTTGCTATTCTAGAAATTAATTCTGCACCAGGAATTTTGATGCACCTTAACCCAGCATTGGGTAGTAGTGTTGATGTCCCTGCTCATATTTTGGCAACCTTTTTTCAATCTAGCATTGATGCCAGAATACCAATTATTACTTTTAATCAAATCGACCTTACTGAACTGCAAGCAACAATTGATCACATTCTTTTGCAGCATCCCGAATGGACAATTGGTGCTGTTTGTCGTCAAGGCATTTTGATCAATCGTTCCGAAAAAGTATTGAGTCAAGATTACAATCACAATGTCCAGAGTTTGTTGCGTCATCCCAAACTTGACTTACTCATTGCTGAATACCCAGAAGAAATTCTAGAACCAGAGGGGATGTTTTACCAAGGAAGTAATATTGTTGTTTTAGATAATCCCACTGAAACTGAAATGATGTTGGTAAGAGATGTTTTAGATGGTTCTATTGTCGTGATTAAGAAAGACAGGGAGGTTTCTATTCAGCGACAGGGGTTAATTGAGGATTACACTTTGGGCGTTGAGGAAGCTTTTAGCAGAGTTTATTTGAAGGAAATTAGGTCGATTTTGTAATTTTTAAACGCAGAGGTACGCTGAGTAAATCGCAGAGGTACGCAGAGAAATTAACCTGCGTCTCTGCTATATTTCGTTTGCTAAAGTTTGGCGTGAGCAGCCAAAATGATTTTTTCTGTTTCTTCCCAATTAATACATTTGTCAGTTACTGAAACTCCATATTGTAATTCTTCTCGTTTGCCGGTAATCGGTTGATTTCCTTCATATAAATTGGACTCTAGCATCATCCCGACTATGGAGGTATTACCATCTACTATTTGCTGAATTACATTTTCTAAGACCACAGGTTGTAATCTGTAATCTTTGTTTGTGTTGCCATGACTACAATCAATCACGATTCTGGGTGGTAAATTTGCTGCTTTTAATTCTTCTTCTACCAGTTTGATATTTTCTATATCAAAGTTAGGCTGACTTCCACCACGCAAAATTACATGGCCATGGGCATTACCTCTAGTTTGAAATACGCTTACCTGTCCTTTTTGATTAATTCCTAAAAAATTATGTGGTTCTTTAGCTGATTTTAAGGCATTTAAAGCGACGTGAATATTACCATCAGTCCCATTTTTAAAGCCTACAGGCATAGACAGTCCACTAGCCATTTCTCTGTGGGTTTGTGATTCAGTTGTGCGTGCGCCAATTGCTGACCAAGCAACTAGTTCACTAATATATTGAGGGATAATAGGATCAAGGGCTTCTGTGGCAGTTGGTAATCCTAATTCGGCAAGTTTCAATAACAGGTTACGGGCAATTAATATACCATGTTCAACATGAAAAGAATCATCCATATCTGGGTCATTAATTAATCCTTTCCAGCCTACAGTGGTTCGGGGTTTTTCAAAATAAACCCGCATGATTAATAGCAGTTTATCTTGAACCTTTTCTGCTAAATTCTTCAACCTTTCAGCATATTCAATCGCCGCTTTTGGATCATGTATTGAACAAGGACCAACGACGATAAATTTTCGGCTATCTTGGAAATCAAGAATATGTTCTATTTCTTGTCGAAATTTCAAAATTGTCTGTTCAGCATACTTAGTTAAAGGTAATTTAGCCTTAACTTCATTCGGAGTTAATAAGACGTGAGAACTTTTAATGTTAGTGTTAATTAATTTGTTGATCATGACGCAAATCTCTTGATTTGTTTAATGCTATTTATTCTGTAAACGATTACTATACACATTTTTAATAAAAAATACAAGCTTAAGCTATATAGCAATCGGAAATGATCTGTGAGAAAATATGTTGCTTATTACCTACTTTCATGCTCTTGAGGAGACGCTAGACAAAGGAAGGTGTAGTATCAATTCACTTAATTAAAGCGTAAGGATTCAGCTATAGAATCTAGATCCCCGACTTCTTCTGTAATTGTGTTAAGAAATTATAATTAATGGTAAGAAGTCGGGGATCTTGCCCAACGTTTTATTAAATTACCTGACTTCTTACATTAAAGCTACAAATGAATCTCCTCGTCTCCGCCTCAGAGCGTCTGTTCATTTCCTCCTGAAAGTGAAACGTTATAGCGTCTACCAGAGCATAAGTATGGCTACGCCAGCTATTACAAATCAACCGTTATTTATTAATACCATATCCCATAATTTTGAAAATCAATCAAACAGCAGATATAGGAATCCGGTTTGATTTATTTTCGCCTACTTACTCAATTTTTCCAGTGGTAATGAGCATATAACTCAATAACCAATTTGCTGCTGTCGCCCTACGAGTTTGTCGTGGACCAAATTCACCAATTTTGTAACCTTTGAAACCGAGTTTTTCTTTGAGTAGTTGTTTGTTTTCTTGGGGAATGGAACGAGTCAATTTCATGGTTGCGGGGCGAGACTCAAGAAAATCAGTTGGTTCTGAATACTCATCTCGCCATGTCGGTGCTACTTGACTGGTATTCCATTTTTTAGTTGTAGAATCGTAGCGATAACCTAAGTGATACCATACTAATTGGTTGACGGTAGCATCATCAATTGTATCGTTGATAATTGCCCAAATTGTCTCTGTGTTAAGTTCTGGTAAGTTAGACATAAGCCAATTACAATTTATCAGTTGTCGTCTGCAAAATAACTACTAGTACCGCAGGACGGAAATTAAAAATTAAAAATTAAAACATCAAAAAGCAGATTAAACAAGCTTTTCAAGAATTTTTAATAGTTGGTTGACGGTTGTCGTTGTGTACTAGTGAATTGTAGTGAAAAATAATAGTGAAATAGTGAAAAAAATTTCACTACCTGGATGTATTCTTCAAGACAGGAATGATTTTATCTTGTTGTCAATCGGCTGAAAGATTTATCTGCTACAACTTTCAGATGTTCTGACTATAACTTCTCTCACCTATAAAGCAATTGTTAAGTCTTTGAATAAAGTAAAAAGTTCTACGCAAAGAGAAGTTACTTGATCAGCAGCTATTTTATCAGATGTCACCCATCCGCTATAAACCCAATTCCCACAATAGTTGTAATAGGCATCTATGTGAGATTCTTTGTCCCAAATAGAGTGAAACTCTATATGATCCAACTTGTAAGGGGCCGTAAAGCTAAAACTACCATCTTCAGAGGATTGTTGCCAAAAGCATACATTCACCACTGCGTCAATCAATCCCTCCGCTTGAGGTATTAAAATTTTAAACCCTTCAAACATTTTACTAGAGCATATTTCCGCCTCGGTAGTATTGTCTGGGAAATATTTTTTGACAATTTCCGACATTTTTACCAGATACTGGCGAACTTCAAAGTTTTTAAGTAATACTTTTTCACAATCCGATAAATTTTTCTGCATTATTTTGTGTCCTTGTAAGAGTTTTTACTAAGCGCTTTTTTGTTATGTTTAGTTTGTAAGATTGATTAAAATATTGTGGTTTTTATTTTTAAAATACTTCCACAAGAATTATTATTATATAGGTAAACTGCCAATCTTGAATACTAGACAAGTTTATGCAAAATTCCATACCACTACCAACAGGGAGAGACACGGAGACCCTCTGACCGAAGAGGACGCGGGGACACGGGGACACGGTGAAAATCTCTCCGCGTCACCGCGTCTTCCCCTCACCTCGTCCTCTTTGGTCACCTGCAATATTAAAGATTTTTAGCGAAAGATTTTTAGCGAAAGATTTCTGCAAAAAACTGCCGCATAGCCTTCCAAGAACGTTGTTCTGCAATTGGATTATAAAGTGAGCCTTGAGGATCATTTTTGGCTTCTGGGTTGGTGAAAGAATGAACTGCACCACCGTAAGAGATTAATTGCCAGTCCACATTTGCCTGACGCATTTCGTTTTCAAAGCCTTTGAGTTGCTCTTCAGGCACAAAGGGATCATCAGCACCATGTAAAACTAATACCTTAGATTTAATATTTTTGGCATCACTGGGGTTAGGGGTATCGAGGTTGCCATGAAAACTGACTACACCCTGAATATTTGCACCACTGCGGGCTAATTCTAATACTGTACCACCACCGAAGCAGTAACCAATAGCAGCGATGCGTTTAGGGTCAGTTAACGGATAGTTTTGTAAAACTTGTAACCCAGCTGTTGCTCTTTGACGCAATAATTTTCTATCCTGGCGATAAATTGTCGCTTGGGTTCCCGACTCCTGTTGATTTTTTGGTCTTATACCCTTGCCATAGATATCAGCCGCAAAAGCAACATATCCCAACTTGGCTAATTGCTCAGTCCGTTTTTTGGTAAAAGACTGTAAGCCAGTCCAATCGTGAACTACTAAAACCCCAGGACGCTTAACCTTGATAGCATCGTCATAAGCTAAATAACCTTCTAGAATGGTATTACCTTGCTTATACTCAATATTTTGTGTTCTAATTGCTGCTAATACATCACCAGCAGTCAACAACATAATAACAGGTGTAAATAAAACAGAAAGCAAAATTTTCATGACGCTGTAAATACTAAAATACTTATTATGGTTGATTATCCCTACAAAACTGACAAAAATAACAATAATGTCTGACTTTGACTACAAAAATTATGCTTCTGCTAGGTTGTAGATTTTGATGAATTCATAAGACTGCCATTCCAGCCAGTCCAAATGGTGTAGTGACAGTACATTATTAGTTATATAAATAAAAATCATTGTTCCGTCTATTTATCGGCTACTAACACAAAACCATGAGTGCAACTGCTACTATTTCTCAAAGTTCCCTAATTCAAGGCTGTGGTTTACCTCTGTTTGCAGAGATTACACCGGAGCAAGTAGAACCAGCCTTCAGGCATCTGTTAGCAGACCTGGAGCAGCAACTAGCTATATTAGAAGCTAATGTCCAACCTACCTGGAGCGGTTTAGTAGAACCTCTAGAAAAGTTGACAGAAAGGCTGCACTGGAGTTGGGGAATACTGAACCATTTGATGGGGGTTAAAAATAGCCCAGAACTACGTATATCCTATGAAAAGGTTCAGCCGCAAGTAGTGCAGTTTATTAACACCCTTGGTCAAAGCAAACCTATCTACAAGGCTTTTAAAGCCCTACGCGCTAGTGATACCTGGGAAACCTTAGAATCAGCCCAGCAGCGTATTGTCGAAGCAGCTATTCGGGATGCAAAATTGTCTGGTGTCGGCTTAGAAGGATTAGCTCGAGAACGTTTCAATGCTATTCAGATGCAGTTAGCAGATTTGTCTACAAAGTTTTCTAATCATCTTCTGGATGCTACTACAGCTTTTAGCTTAATTCTCACAACCAAAGCAGAAATAGAAGGTTTACCTAGCAGCTTAATCAGTCTGGCGGCCCAAGCTGCTCGTGCTGCTGGAGAAGAAAACGCCACTCCAGAAAATGGCCCTTGGCACATTACTTTGGATTTTCCTAGCTATTTCCCCTTCATGCAACACAGCAACCGCCGAGATTTGCGTGAAAAGGTTTACAAGGCGTATATTACCCGTGCGTCGTTTGGGGAATTAGATAACAGCCCTTTAATTGAAAGTATTTTAGAGTTGCGACAAGAACTGGCAGAGTTAATTGGCTTTGAAAATTTTGCCGAACTGAGTTTAGCTAGTAAGATGGCGAAAAATGTCCCAGCAGTAGAAAAGTTGTTAGAAGAACTACGTCAAGCTAGTTATCATGCGGCTGTCAAAGACTTAGAAGCACTGAAAGCTTTTGCCAAAACCAAGGGAGCAGCAGAAGCCGAGAATTTACAACATTGGGATATCAGCTTTTGGGCAGAACGTCAACGAGAAGCGAAATTTGCTTTTACTGAGGAAGAATTACGTCCTTACTTCCCGCTTCCCCAAGTGTTAGATGGGTTATTTGGACTCGTGAAGCGGTTGTTTGGTGTAACAGTCACTCCGGCAGATGGTCAAGCCCCAGTTTGGCATGAGGATGTGCGTTATTTCCAAATTGCTGATAAAAATGGTTCTCCCATTGCTTACTTTTATCTAGATCCTTATAGCCGTCCTGCTGAAAAGCGTGGTGGTGCTTGGATGGATGTTTGTATTCATCGCCGCAAAATCACAGAAAATGGTGTCACGAGCATCCGCTTACCTGTAGCATATTTGATTTGTAACCAAACTCCTCCAGTTGATGGCAAGCCTAGCTTAATGACTTTCGATGAAGTCGAAACATTGTTTCACGAATTTGGACATGGTTTGCATCATATGCTTACCAAAGTTGACTATACGGGAGCCGCAGGCATTAATAATGTCGAGTGGGATGCAGTGGAATTACCTAGTCAGTTTATGGAAAACTGGTGTTATGACCGCCAGACTTTGTTTGGTATGGCTAAACACTACCAAACAGGTGAACCACTGCCAGAGCATTACTACCAAAAGTTGTTAGCAGCACGTAATTACATGAGTGGTTCGGCTATGTTGCGGCAAATTCACCTCAGCAGCGTTGATTTGGAGCTACACTACCGCTATCGTCCTGGTAGTCAAGAAACTCCGGTAGATGTACGTCATCGCATTGCTAAAACAACTACGGTTTTACCACCATTACCCGAAGATGGGTTTTTATGTGCATTCGGTCACATTTTTGAAGGTGGTTATGCAGCAGGTTACTACAGCTATAAGTGGGCGGAAGTTCTCAGTGCTGATGCGTTTGCGGCTTTTGAAGAAGCTGGACTAGAAGATGAAGAAGCAATACACATTACTGGTAGACGCTACCGAGATACAGTGTTAGCACTGGGCGGTAGTAAGCACCCAATGGAAGTTTTTCAAGCCTTCCGGGGTAGGGAACCAAGTACTACTGCGCTGCTAAAACATAATGGTTTATTGGCTGTGGTTTAAAGGTAAGCAAACCCAACATTGACTAAGTTTTTGTTGGGTTGCACTATTTGTAATTCGTAATTCATAATTCGTAATTCGTAATTCGTAATTTGTAATTCGTAATTCGTAATAATGCCTCCGGTACTCTGCGCGTTGGCGTTAGCACTACGTATATTTCAGAAATCAAATATTATTTCTATATCTGATTTTCAAGTGTTGGTAGAATAGGTTGGAATTCAGCTTTGTTGAGAGTCGCCAAATAAAGTTCAACATCAATATCAGGATAGCGATTGCGAATTAACCAATAAGCTCGATTTAAATAATCTGTATGTACTTGCAACTCTCGCTCTGGATCTTTGCTTAAATTAGAGTCAATCATCATTGCATAAGCTCCGCAATCTTGATGATCAATCACAATCACTTTCTGAATATGATGTAGTCGATAGGATATATCTAGCTGATCCCAAAATGCTTCAGCATCAGATGGGTGGGGAAAACCTGTTATAGCTAGGGAAGCACCTGCTAAAGCTGTCCAATCATACTCACCCCATAAATTTTTTCTGCTTAAAAAATAGCGTTCTGCTGTCATAAACCGAAAGTCAATACAACTAAGAACTAAAGCTTTTGTTTGATGAGTTTCGGCTCTAGCGGGTGCTGCTGATTGTAAAATACTAAATGCTACTGCTCCGGGAAGGAGAGATGTGAGAAAATGACGACGACTTACCAAGGGAGGGCAACAAAGACATTGATTTGTTGTTTTGTTCATGTTCTATTAATAATATTATTTAGGAATACAGCACTTCCCGGTGTTATGAGGTACAAGAACCCCACCCCCAACCCGCTAAGAGCAAGCGATGAGGGGGCTAAGATGTACTTCATAAGAGCGGAAACTGCTGTAGCATTCCCAGTCTGGAGACTGGGAACGAGATAAATGTGATTTAGGAGTAGGGGTAAAGTGCAATGCTAAACCCCTAAAAAAGTGATTATAAACAATATTTAAAGTAACTAGGCTCACCGGATATTTTAGTATTTCTTTAGCTTCAAAGTCTTGCAGATACTTTAGCACGGTTTCAATTTAGTGGGTGATATCTCGGCTTCAAGTCTGTATCAATTGTACCATTAGTTAATGAAATTTCTGAGTTAACCTCAAACTAAGTTCAGGGGTAATTGTAGACATTCCATAAACTAAGTTCAGGGGTAATTGTAGACATTCCATTAAAAATCTTGTATTGATTGGATAACTGATATGATCTATCCTTAATTTTTCTTAGCATTACTTAACGAAGTTCTAATTAAAAAATATGAACATAAATTAAAAATAATAATTAACATCATATTTCGTAAAGTTTATTAGGCTAGATTGAGAGTATGCTTAATACAATGAAAGCCTAGTTGCAATTTTAAGTAACTAAGTGCAAACAAACTTAAAGATTCATTAGTTTTTGGCTCATTGGTTAGTTTTAGTAGTACTAACTAAAGACTCATAACTAATCACTAAGATCGGAAGTTAATTTGTGCCTATTTACTGACTAGGTTGTAGAGCAAAGTGGAGAACATCCGTTCTGATGCTCAGTACTAGCAGCGAAACCCCAAGAAACCTTAAGAACAATTACGGAAGATGATAGAAAAAATTTTGCTGGCTGTCTCTGGACTGGGACACGCAGAAGAAATGCTCAAGACATTGAAAGAATTGCCTTCGATCCAATCTGCAAAAGTTACCGTTCTGCACGTTGTATCGCCACAAAGCACTGCTGCGGCAATGACAGATAAATGGGAAGAAGGTGGCAAGATTCTGGCTAATGCAATTCAGTCTTTGAACTTAGATCCTAGTCAGGTTTCTTCGATTTTACGACAAGGTGATCCCAAAGATGTAGTTTGTCAAGTAGCTGAAGAAATGGATGCGGACTTGATTATCATGGGTTCACGAGGACTCAAGCGACTACAATCGATTTTATCAAACTCAGTCAGCCAGTATGTTTTTCAATTGTCTTCTCGTCCCATGTTGCTGGTTAAAGATGACATTTATGTCAAAAGAATTAAGCGTGCTATGGTGGCTATAGATAATTCTGAAGCAGCTACAAATTGCTTGAATTTAGCTTTGTTTTTGTTGCGTGGTGTTACAGGTGGCCAGTTAATTTTGGCTAACGTCAATACAGATTTGGGCGGCAAATTATCAGGAATCACTGATATCAAGCCAGAAAAAAATTCAGTTTTGGGACTTGCAGTTGCAGAAGCTGACAAACAAAATGTTGCGGTTCGTTGTGTAAGCAGTAGTGGCAAACCTGGGGAAGAAATTTGCCGTTTAGCTGAAGAACTGAATGTAGATTTATTATTGCTGGGTTCTCCAGATCGTCGTCCATCTATTGCTAAGAGTTTTGTGGATCTAGACAGACTGATTGGTGCTTCTTTGTCGGACTATGTTCGAGTTAATGCGACTTGTCCTGTATTGTTAGCACGGACGGATGCATAAATGGGTAATGGGGAGCAAGATTCTCCGATGAAAGGATGAACAGGATGGATTTGAGAATGATGAAGATTAATCCTGTATCCCTGAGGAGAGTCTTAACCATTCATCCTGAAGTTCTGATTGGTAATTGGGGAAAAGGTAATTGGTAATACTTTCTCCTATTATCAATCCACGATCCAAAATTCATATCGGTGGTTGATAAATAAAAACCCCAGCACTAAAAGTGTCAGGGTTTTTTCTTTTATTACTCAAGTATTAACTATCTTTTCCACCTTCACGGCTGGCAGTTTGGATGTAAAGTATGATTAAAAACACGGCAGGAACTAGAACGAACAAAATGCTCGCTACGAACCCCAACTCATTAACTTGCATGGCAAGATCGCCTCTCTTTGATTTCCAGTCAACAATTTTAGAATAGCATCATCGATGACAGGGTTTGCTGAAATTTTCTGTTTTGGTCAGTAGTTATTGGTTATTAGTCATTGGCTAAGGGACTTCCAAATAAAAAAGTCCCCAATTTGTAGGGTGGGTTACGCTGCGCTAACCCACCATTACTATCCCCTAAATTTATGGTGGGTTACGGACTACCTAACCCACCCTACGATTTTTGGGTAATTTATTTTTTGGTGTTCCCTAAAATGCTGAACTCCTCAACTGCTTACTTAAGGCTTGGTAACAACACTGACAGCGCCATTAACTAGGGTTTGACAAGCAAGGCGGTAATTATCGGGCTTTTTTTTGAATTTTTGGTTTTCTACATCGGTGCGGGGTGAGAGGTTCTCCAGTCCTTCGACTACTTCAACGACGCAAGTAGCACATTGCCCATTACCGTTACAATTCGTCACCTTAGCCAAGAATTTATAGATATCAATGCCATTTTCCATTGCTTTAATCCGAAGATTAGCACCATCTGCTGCCACTATTTCTTTATTTTCTTTGACAAATTTAATGTTTCCCATAGCTGATTCCTCGCTGAGTGTAAGTGTAAGTCTGGCTTTGTGTTGATTAAGGTTGATACATAAGACGAATTGCAAAAGGTTGTTTTGCAAGGGTAGGGGAAAGGGTAAAAGAAACTTCTCCACCTTTCTCCTACCTTCCGTTTTTTCTGACTTCAGTAATTTGTCTATTATCCTAGTTAATTATAGTAATTTATTGCAAAATATTAATAAATATCAATTTTCGCTAAGATAATGGGACAAAAAAATAGGACAGGTGTATGTTTCCTGTCCAAAAAATTAAGAATAGATTGGTCTACCTGAAACCTACGGCTGCTTGCCAAACAAAAGCGAGCAACAAGAAGAAGACAGGAATTATTGGGAGAACATCCACCAAGGGGTCGAAGATTTGGTAAGCTTCAGGCAGTTTTGCTAATAAAAGTGCTGCTTCCATGTTTGTTTAAATCCACCTAATCCAACACAGCTTTCATATTTGAGATGTATCTTAACATGGTTTGGTGATTGGCAATTGGTAATTGGCGATTGCTAATTAATTAATTAATTAATTATTTTTCCCCAACGTCCCTTTTTCCTTAAACTTCTGTCTGCTCGACTTCTGGAGTTGTCAGCCAGTGTCCAAAGTCTTCGACAAAGCGATCGCTCAAAATTGATGCCCGAATCTTTTGGGTAAAGCGAATCAGTTCGGTGATGTTGTGAATACTCAACAAGGTATAGGCTAAGATTTCTTGCGATCGCACTAAATGTGATATGTATGCACGACTAAAATTTACACAAGCATAACAAGGGCAAGTTTCATCTAAGGGCGTAAAATCTTCACGAAACTTAGCATTTTTTAAATTCCAACGTTCACCGGATACGATAGCTGTTCCATGTCGCGCCCATCTGGTGGGAATCACACAGTCGAATAAATCGACACCACTAGCGATCGCAATGGCCATTTCTCGATAAGTACCCACACCCATCAAATAACGGGGCTTATCAACTGGTAACAACGGCGCTGTGGTTTGGACAATTTGCGCCATCAGTTCGGTTGGTTCACCCACACTTACCCCACCAATGGCATATCCTGGCATATCTAGTTTTGCTAAAGCTTCCGCAGCCTGGACGCGCAAATCCAAATACACTCCCCCCTGGACAATGGGAAACAAAGCTTGATCACTGCGTTTGTGGGCGACTATACAGCGTTCTAGCCAGCGATAAGTACGGTCTGTGGCGGCTTCTACTTCTTGACGAGTTGCGGGATAGGGAGGACATTCATCAAAAGCCATGATCACATCCGCCCCTAAAATATTCTGTATTTCAATAGAGCGTTCTGGGGTTAATTTAATCATCTGCCCGTCATGAGGTGAGCGAAAAGTTACACCTTCTTCTGTAATTTTTCGCATCTCACTTAAGCTAAAGACTTGGAAACCACCGGAATCTGTGAGCATGGGACCATTCCAGCCCATGAACTTATGTAGTCCACCGCCTCCTGCAACTATTGCTTCTCCCGGTTGGAGGTGCAAATGATAGGTATTAGATAAAACCATCTGCGCCCCTGTATCTTTAAGTTGAGCGGGGGTGATGGTTTTGACATTTGCCAGCGTTCCTACAGGCATAAATCGGGGAGTTTCGACTTCCCCGTGAGGTGTGTAAAATACTCCGGCTCTGGCTTTAGTATGGCTACAGGTAGCTAGAGATTCAAAGGAAAAATTGGTCATTGGTCATTGGTCATTGGTCATTGGTCATTGGTCATTGGTCATTGGTCATTGGTCATTGGTCATTGGTCATTGGTCATTGGTCATTGGTCATTGGTCATTGGTCATTGGTCATTGGTCATTGGTCATTGGTCATTGGTCATTGGTCATTGGTCATTGGTCATTGGTCATTGGTCATTGGTCATTGGTCATTGGTCATTGGTCATTGGTCATTGGTCATTGGTCATTGGTCATTGGTCATTGGTCATTGGTCATTGGTCATTGGTCATTGGTCATTGGTCATTGGTCATTGGTCATTGGTCATTGGTCATTGGTCATTGGTCATTGGTCATTGGTCATTAGTCATTGAAATCCCCTCTGTTTCAATCCCTAATAGGGAGTAATAGAAATTGCAATCCCATTGGTACATTAAGAGTGCCGAGGAAATCCCCTCTGTTTCAATCCCTAATAGGGAGTAATAGAAATTGCAATCCCATTGGTACATTAAGAGTGCCGAGGAAATCCCCTCTGTTTCAATCCCTAATAGGGAGTAATAGAAATTGCAATCCCATTGGTACATTAAGAGTGCCGAGGAAATCCCCTCTGTTTCAATCCCTAATAGGGAGTAATAGAAATTGCAATCCCATTGGTACATTAAGAGTGCCGAGGAAATCCCCTCTGTTTCAATCCCTAATAGGGAGTAATAGAAATTGCAATATCTGTTAGGCGATCGCTCTATTTCCAAAGTGCGAGGCAAAGTTTCAATCCCTAATAGGGAGTAATAGAAATTGCAATGTTGTATGATAGATTGGTCATTAGTCATTAGTCATTGGTCTTTGGCGTAATATAGTGCCTACGGTCTCGCTAGGCACTATTACGAATTAGTTAATTCCCAGCCTCTAGGGGTTTAACCCTGCATTATACTACTGCCTGATTGGGTATATGATTTCTAGGTTAGAAGCAATCGGAACAGTCGTCATCAAGTTCTGCATCCCATCTGGCTGATAGTACCTGCTCCATCATGGCTTCTAGGGCAACGACGTTAAAGTGGCGATCGCATCGTTCTTGCAAAGGTATAGATAGGGGAATCAAACGCAAACAGATATTTTCTTGGATTAAATCAAAGTAGGTTTCTTGTTGCGGCGATTGTTTGAGTTCCAGATAGTCAAAACTATAAATATTCAGATACAAGGCTTTGTTAGCGACTAAGGTTGACCTTTGCGGACTGGTAAATACTTCCATCACATCCCCGTCACCCTCGCTGAGTAGCTTGTTGTCTTGGGTGTAAATGTAGTGGACTCGACCTAAATCAGTCAATAATCGTCGGATATCAAGTTTATTGACAATAATGCCAGTATTGACAATGCATGGGGCTGGTATCCTGGTGTCGGGTAGATGATGACTCATAGAGAAATAGCTATTTCGGGATGGTGAGTGACAACACAGCTAAAAAGTCAATCGCGTAGCTTTTTGACTCCCTACATTTCCAAAATATCAAGTTTGTAGGGCGATCGTCCATTAAAGAATCGAAAAGCAAAGCATCCCTGATCAATTTGTGGCTTTTGCTACTACTGGAAATGTTGTATGAGTTGATACCATTGTGGTTGAATAATGATTAAATAAGCATAACAAACTTTTTGTCATGAGTCCGTTAATTAACCTTTGATTAATAAGTACCCAAGCAAAATTAATTGCACATCTTGATTGAAAACAAAAATGTCTGTATTCCTTACCTGTTCCCTGTTCCCTCTCCTAACTATGAAAATTATTTTGCACGACTACTTATGATGAGAATGTTGCAGTGGTGCAAACAGCAACTGTTACAGTTGGTTGCAAGTATAATATTTTATAGTGCTATTCCATTGCCTTATATCAAAGACCTAGAATTTAAGCAAGTAGCCTGTTTTGCTCCTGTTGTGGGGTTGATGATTGGCGGAATTTTAGGTTTATTAGATACGGCAATTAGTTATCTAAATATCTCAGTATTAACTCGTAGTGCCTTAGTAGTCTGTGTTTGGATTGCAATTACGGGGGGGTTACATTTAGATGGAGCAATGGATACAGCGGATGGATTAGCAGTTACAGATCCTGAAAGAAGATTGCAGGTGATGGTAGATAGTGCTACGGGTGCATTTGGGGCGATGGCTGCGATCGCTATCTTACTATTGAAAACGGCTGCGTTGAGTGATTTGTCAGAAAACCGCTATTTGGCGTTGATTGCGGCTTGTGGGTGGGGACGTTGGGGACAACAAGTTGCGATCGCTTTTTATCCTTATTTAAAGCCTACTGGTAAGGGTGCATTTCATAAACAAGCGATTCGTTCTTATAAAGATTTATTACCGTGTTGGTTTTTGCTGCTGGGTTTGAGTGGTTTGGTTTGGTTTATGAATTCCCAGAATTTAGTTTTGGCTATGGGGATAATGATGATTGGAACTGTGATTTCTAGTTCAACGGCTGCTTGGTTTAATCATCAGTTAGGTGGACATACAGGAGATACTTATGGTGCGGTTGTTGAGTGGACTGAAGCTTTATTTTTGTGCGTGCTTACTAGTTTTTTGTGATTTCTGTGCTTAGAGGATGTTTGAAAAGTTGCAAATTATACTCTAAACCCCTCTCCAAACCTCTCCCCCACAGGGAGAGAGGCTTTGATTCTTACTCCCCTTCCCTGGTAGGGAAGGGGTTGGGGGTTAGGTTCTGAGACTTTTGATGTTACCAAAAATACTTTTAAAACATCCTCTTACTCAACTTATGTTTCAATCCCTAATAGGGAGTAATAGAAATTGCAATCTAAGAGTTACGGCTCCCCAGATAGAATAGAATGTTTCGTTTCAATCCCTAATAGGGAGTAATAGAAATTGCAATTATTGAATTGATTAAGCTCATCATTTAAAGCAAAGTTTCAATCCCTAATAGGGAGTAATAGAAATTGCAATTAAATAAACCCATATTAAACCCTCTGGGTGGTGGGTTTCAATCCCTAATAGGGAGTAATAGAAATTGCAATTTCCCGGTGTTTCAACTTGCAGAAAGAGAGGAAGTTTCAATCCCTAATAGGGAGTAATAGAAATTGCAATCCATCACATTATGAAGAATGGCGAAAAAGTGGAGTCGTTTCAATCCCTAATAGGGAGTAATAGAAATTGCAATTTTTGTTGCCACCCAATTCCTACTCGGCTAATATGTTTCAATCCCTAATAGGGAGTAATAGAAATTGCAATACTTAGATAAACAGGAACGAGACATTAAAGAAATTGTTTCAATCCCTAATAGGGAGTAATAGAAATTGCAATTGGTCTAACTGCTACTCATGGTAGAGATTGTACGTTTCAATCCCTAATAGGGAGTAATAGAAATTGCAATCCTAGACAAGAAAGAATAGCGCCTCATAGCTGTATGTTTCAATCCCTAATAGGGAGTAATAGAAATTGCAATCACCCTGACAATTTAATAAAATATTGCCAGATGAATGTTTCAATCCCTAATAGGGAGTAATAGAAATTGCAATGTTGTATGATAGTGATTGTGAACCTCAACGGTAGGAGTGTTTCAATCCCTAATAGGGAGTAATAGAAATTGCAATCTAGAGGAGATGAAAACACGCCTTATCGCGTTGATCAAAGTTTCAATCCCTAATAGGGAGTAATAGAAATTGCAATTCAGATAATCCTAGGAATTCATCATCAAAAGGTAACGTTTCAATCCCTAATAGGGAGTAATAGAAATTGCAATCTACTTTTGCCCACATATCTCACCTACACTAATACGTTTCAATCCCTAATAGGGAGTAATAGAAATTGCAATATCTGTTAGGCGATCGCTCTATTTCCAAAGTGCGAGGCAAAGTTTCAATCCCTAATAGGGAGTAATAGAAATTGCAATCTGATTCTACTTTTGCCCCCCAAGCTAAGGCGAGTTTCAATCCCTAATAGGGAGTAATAGAAATTGCAATCCCATTGGTACATTAAGAGTGCCGAGGAAATCCCCTCTGTTTCAATCCCTAATAGGGAGTAATAGAAATTGCAATATAGTTAAAGCCGAAGCTGCACCCCAAATAATCGAGTTTCAATCCCTAATAGGGAGTAATAGAAATTGCAATACGGGCAGAAGATTGTCATGTTTCCGTTCTCTGGTTTCAATCCCTAATAGGGAGTAATAGAAATTGCAATAATGGTTGCATATCTAAAGCACGGAAGTATAGGTGCTGTTTCAATCCCTAATAGGGAGTAATAGAAATTGCAATCTGAAGAATTCAATGCTGGGAAGGGGTTTAATTGGAAAAGGTTTCAATCCCTAATAGGGAGTAATAGAAATTGCAATGCAGTACTAGATAAGACACCGAATTCATCGATCTCTGTTTCAATCCCTAATAGGGAGTAATAGAAATTGCAATTGAGATTGGTTTGAAATCTCGCGGGGTAATACGAATGTTTCAATCCCTAATAGGGAGTAATAGAAATTGCAATATTTCTCCCCCGCAGCGGTGGCGGTAAAGTAAAAGTGTTTCAATCCCTAATAGGGAGTAATAGAAATTGCAATCAGCGATCGCTTGATTCCTTCGATCAAGTCTTCGTACTTGGTTTCAATCCCTAATAGGGAGTAATAGAAATTGCAATTAAAACCGTTGACCCTAAAGATAAAGTTGAGGGCGTTTCAATCCCTAATAGGGAGTAATAGAAATTGCAATTAAAATCTCTAGAATTAAGGAGTATGCCCGCCTCATCAAGTTTCAATCCCTAATAGGGAGTAATAGAAATTGCAATATCCCACTCGCCTTTACCAGTCATGTAGAGGGACTTGTTTCAATCCCTAATAGGGAGTAATAGAAATTGCAATCTTGCGCTACTTGAAAATCAGTTTTACCTTCATCAAATTTGTTTCAATCCCTAATAGGGAGTAATAGAAATTGCAATTTCTCCATACTTTGGGGCTTGCGCCTGTGTATTCAAGCTTGTTTCAATCCCTAATAGGGAGTAATAGAAATTGCAATCACGAATGTACCGCAATTCAAATACTTTAAATTGATCGTTTCAATCCCTAATAGGGAGTAATAGAAATTGCAATTCCATAATTACCAGAGGGAAAGGTTTCTAGATATTCCCTTGTTTCAATCCCTAATAGGGAGTAATAGAAATTGCAATTATATATACCTAAGCTTTTAATTGAGAGATTTGGTGTTTCAATCCCTAATAGGGAGTAATAGAAATTGCAATCCCCTATTCAAACTAGAAGATGAAGAATTTCAGAAATGGGGTTTCAATCCCTAATAGGGAGTAATAGAAATTGCAATATTTAGGGCAGGAAAGGGAATATCAGCAATTTGAAGTTTCAATCCCTAATAGGGAGTAATAGAAATTGCAATAGCTTGTCGGATGCTGGTGTAATTAATGGCTACTGGGTTTCAATCCCTAATAGGGAGTAATAGAAATTGCAATAAACCAATGAGTAGAAATTGAGTAGCGATTATTTATTTGTTTCAATCCCTAATAGGGAGTAATAGAAATTGCAATAAAATTGGGCATCACAATCCGAATAGGAGAAATAGTTTCAATCCCTAATAGGGAGTAATAGAAATTGCAATTAAAGGACTACCAGGTAAGCCCGGAGATAAAGGTGGTTTCAATCCCTAATAGGGAGTAATAGAAATTGCAATAGCGGGAGGCTGAAAGCCTTTACATATATAGTTTTCAAGGTTCGATTGCGCGAGCAACCTTATCATAGTCCATTTCAGAAAATGTGTCAAGAGAAAAAATAGCTGAAACCCTTGCTGTGTAAGGTGCGCGGGTGCGTGAATCCAGAAAATTAATGAAAGCCTTGTATGAAAGGGATTTCAGGCATTTTTTGAGAAACTGGATTTTTCACACCCACCCCCTCGCGCATTAAGCGAAGAAAATCGTCGTATCAAGGGGTTGTTCACCACCAATTCGTTCCACCTTACCAAAACAGCAAGCACAAAGGAAATAAAAGCGAATGCTGTCAGTATCAGGTTTAATCAGCTTATTGAGGCGCGATCGCAGTTTAGCATACTGAGTATCAGTTAACTGACATTCAAAAATACTATACTGCACCCATTGACCATAGGATTTGAGGATATTGTGAATTTTAGTACGGCGTTTATCCTCAGAAATATCGTAAGAAACAACAACATTCATCAAGGTAATTTTAGATTTTGGATTGGTAATTGGTGATTAACAGGACTTATGCAACTGGCACATTGGGAAGGTGTGGTTCGGCAAGCTCACCAACCACGTCAGATATCAAAAATCTGTTTATTTACTAGATTTATGCAGTCTGACGCACCCTACAATAGATTTCTGGTGTGACACTTGCGTAAGTCCTAATTAAATCAATAATTTATATGTTCTTAAAACTGTCACCTGTCCCCTGTCCCCTTCTCCACTACTTCAAAACCAAAGGTGGATACTTTTCAGTTTCTCCCATTAAGTATTTAGCAAGTAATCTAGCTTGCCATTCAAAAGCTTGTCTATAAGTACATTTACGACCCATAACTGGATGCTTAAACTCCGATTGCTTTTTCCTTTCATACTGTGTTAAAAAGATTTTGCGTCCTTCAGGAGTAAGTGAAACAGCACCGCTTAAAGGTTCAGAGATAAAATCGGCTGGTGTTAATAATTGCTGATTCAAAATTGATAAAACTACAGTGTCCACCACCAAAGGACGAAACTCCTCCATTAAATCTAGAGGTAAAGAAGGTCTATTATAGCGATCGTAATGCAAGTATCCTAAATATGGATCAAAACCCACAATATTCACAGCACCTTGCACATCATGACGCAACAAAGAATAACCAAAACTCAATAAAGAGTTTACCGGATCTGTCGCAGGACGACGCACACGTTTAGTAAAAGAAAATTCAGGATTACGAATCAATTGATTGAAACAACCAAAATAAGCAGCACTTCCCGCGCCTTCTAAACCACGCAAAGAATTGATATTATGAGTTGAATCAATGGGAGCAATTGCTTGTTCAATCCGAGTGATATATTTAGATAAATCAACATCATTAGATTCACGTTGACGACGCATTAACATCTGACGGTAATTTTTCAACTTTCCCCTCACAAAACCTTGTACCGCATGAATAGATTGGGGAGACTCACCCGCAGCTTGCCATTGTGCCTTGCGAATGAAAATATTACCAGTCATTTCTGGTTCTAAACGTCCTAAATAATGACCCCTTTCATCAATAAAAGAAAGAGGAATATGACGAGTCATCAATTCAAAAACAACAGCCGGTGAAACAGTTGCACGTCCCAAAACAACCACATCTTTAAGATGAATAAACGGGATATCTTGAAGTATCTTCTTTTCAAATTTCACATGAATTCGTTCATCAACCTTCCCGATAAAAGAATCATTTTGTGTAACGTAAAGAGTCCCCATAATTAATCCTTTTTTTGTATTTACTTCTCGTTCCCAGACTCCGGCTGGGAATGCAGTTAAGAGGCTCTGCCTCGCTTAATTAGTCATGAATGTAGGCAGAGCCTACAAGTAATGTATTCCCTGTCAGAGCCAGGAAACGAGAAAAGAGTTTTAGAGATATTTTGGTTTTTTTGCATCAATTAAAAACCAATCAATTTGCCTCTTGATAACGACTAACTTTATCAACAGCTTGAGGCAAACATTGAGAATAAAGACTACAACCATCACAGCGTTTTGTTTTTACAGCTTTAGGCATTGCACCTGTAAATAACAACATTTGAACAGCTTCAATAGTTGCGATGGTACTTGCTCGTAATTCCGGCGTAATTTCTACTAATTTGCGTTGATGAGTTTGAGCATAATAGATATAACCAGTATTGATATTTTTCCCCGTCATTTCCTCTAAACACAAAGCTTGAGCGCAAACTTGTAACTCATCATTATCCCATTCTCCTTTACGTCCACGTTTATATTCAATTGGATAAAATTCACCATTTTCAAATTCAATCAAATCAGATTTTCCAATAAGTTGATATTGATCAGATTTGAGATAAATTGCTCGTATCTGCCAAGTTTCATCACGGTTTACTTCTCCCACAGTGTGAACTCGTTCATGTAAACTTGTGCCTTCGATAGTGTATTGATTATCAATAAACTCACCAGCACAATGAATCCGCCAACAACGATGAGGACAGTAGGAATATTGATTTAATGAGGCAATATTAACGTAATCATCAGAAGAGGTGACAGGGAACAGGTGACAGGTGACAGTAGAAAGAGAATTACCTGTATTTGGATTATTCATGACAAGTGATGTTATTTAAATTTTGATAATTCAGGGGTTATTTAATATTCGATAACGAAGAGATGTGAGCATTTTACTAATTTCAGTAATTAGAGACAATGTAGAATTGGCTTGTTCTAAAGTTAGATAATTTAACCTAATTGCCAGCATTAAAAAAGTTTCTGTTTCCATTAATGAACCTTTAGCTATAGATAAAAAATGTGCAAAGTCATTTTTAGTTGTCCCTCGTGCATGACCTTCTGCAATATTGGCTGGAACAGGTACTGCCGCACGAGTAATTTGTGACGTAAGACGATAATTTTCTATGGATGGAAATAACGTTGATAATTGATAAATTTGAACTACCATATCCATTGATTTCTGCCAAACAATTAAATCTCGGTGTGATTCAATCTTCATAAATAACTCCTCTTCTCTTCTTACTTCTTACTTCTTTCCTGTCACCTGTCACCTGTTCCCTGTCACCTTCTTCTAACCATGCCCATTCCCATTGTTGTTTTACGTCCTATTCCTGCATATAAAGCAAAATTAGCTAAGGCGTTAATTTGCTTAATTCCTGTTGTTTCCAGATTACCGAGAATGCGATAATTAATTTCACCTAAACAACCAATAAATTTATTTTCATAGTTGCTAATAACTTCAGTTTTGATATTAAAAGCACTAGGATAAATAGATTCGATGGGAATATTTGCTAATTCAATACTGCTATATTTATTCCACCGATTCAGCAGACTATTAAATACAGATTCTCGTGTTGGCAAAACATTATCAAATGCACCTTGACGAAAAGCTACAGGTGTAGAAAAGATGAAATTCAGATTGCGTTCTTGCTCACTTGCTTGTTGATAAAGTTGATGATAACTACAAGCATTAGCCCAAGGTTGGGTAGATTGGGGAGTACCTTGAATGCTGGTAATATATAAATTAGCTGAACCTAAATGCCAAGGTTGTTCAGGGTTAATATTTAACCATAAAGGTGTGAGTTGACTAAATAAATTATCATTTAATAAAGAAATCCGCCACCAACAGGAAGTACCTGCGGGAATAGGGTTTTGATGAGCATATTGTAAAATAGGAGATTGAGTTTTATTTCTGTTTTGTATTTGTAATGGTGAGAGAGTAAAGGCTTTATCGGCGTTTGATTCGTGTAGGTAGTCTCCTAATTTTCTATCAACAGAACTCACGAGATTAAGGAATAAGGCGTGGTAATGTCTGCCGGTGAGGAAATTGGGGTAAATAGGAGATTGAGGGGTGATGTTGAGGATGAGACTGTGGGGCATGGTTAATAATTAAAAGTAGGGTGGGCAATTGCCCACCGATTAAATTTTAAGCACGAAAACGGTATTGCATTTGTTTGGGAAGTTTTACATTTTTGATATCATCAAAATAGTAATATTCTCCTTGCATTTGCACATTTTGAATGAGGCTAACTGGAGGCATATTTACCACATCATAACTAATGACTTGATTGCTAAACATGACATCCAAGGGATTTAAAGGATGAGTACAGGTGAATAAATCAGTTTTTGTTTTTGGTTGTGGTAATTTCTCAATGGTTAATTCTGCTTTACTCATCCATTTACCTAAACGAATCCATTTTGGTAATTTGATTTCTTTTTGAGAGATGAAAAAAAACTCAAATTGACTTTCCGGTGCAATTTCCTTTGCTCGTCCAAAACTGGGAATGTTCTTTTGGGTTTTCTCCATTTCTACATGGTAGTTATTATTGGCATATTTCCATGTATTGAGAATAGCAGTGTGATGCAAAGAACGCGCAGGAGTTATATAGATTCCCTGTTCATTTAAAGGAGTTAAATGTGCTTCATATTTTGGTACTTGTTCGGGGCAGAAATAGCGATAGGAATCTTCTTCAGCAACGGTTGTTGAATAGACAAGACTATCAACTAAACCGAGTGCATAACAGAGGGCGTAATTGTGAATTATTGGCTCTGTTTCGTATAGTCTGCCGATTTCACGGGTGGCAAAATAGAGGCTGTCGTGTAGTTCTAATTGACAACGGTAGATAATATTCATGGTGGTGATGATGGGGTATAGATCCCCGACTTCTTTAAGAAGTCGGGGATCTGAATATTCAACTACTTAGTTTTAGCTGCTGTTTTCTTTTTGATATGCTTACTGGCATATTCTTTAGCTTCAGTGTCAGCTTTTTGCAAGATAGATTTAATTCCCACTTCATTATTTGTGAGGTTTTTAACTTCGTTAATCAAGGGTAAAAAAGCCTCATCAATAAAGTCTGTATGCACGATAAATTCATCATTCATTAAATTCTCAATTGCAGTTTTTGCAGCAGCAATTACATCATCTTCATCGAGAGGATCAGGTGATTTGAGAGTATCATTAGCCTTCATTTGATCATATATTGCTTGAGTCCAACGCAGGTTACTGGTAATTTCTCCATCAGCAAAAACAACACCGATTAACTCATTTCTAACGCGACCTGTGCGGGTTGTTTGTGCGCCATAGTGACGAGTTCTGAGGATGTTATTAAAAACGTAAAGGAAATTAGCTTCTGTGGGATCTTTGAGTGTGACAATGCTAGGAAAAAATACTTGTGGTCTAATATGGTCTTGCTGGTTAATTCTGGCTGTAACTGTACCTATTTCACCGTCTAATTTACCATCTGATTTCTTTTCTCCTTTTGCTGCCATTGTCCCATTCTCATAAGGTGCATTGAGAGTAAATGTTTCATGAGATTCATCAAAAGCTGTAATTGAAAATGCAGTATCTACAACCACTTTTGATTTTTCAGAACCAGAATCACCAATAGCGAACCCGTAAATAATACAATCAGGATTATCCATTGCAAAAGATACGTTATATTCACATTCTTCTGCTGTCATGAATTCGTATTTGCGTAATAATTCTCTACCAACTAATCTTTCCGGGGTGGACTGTTTACGCTTGAACATGGAAAGACGGCTAATGGTGTTTTTATCTTTAACTCCTGCTCTAACTCTTGCTTTGTTTAGTTCGCTATCTGTTTGGAATAGAGGGTAAGATTCGGTAACGCGAATGGTGAGAAAGTGGGCATATTTTCCCATTGGTTTGTAAGGAATTGCATTATGAAATAATTTTGAGTCAGTTGTTTTTAGAAATGGCATAATTTTTGTCTCCAAATTTTAGGTAAATCCAAGAATTTTTCAGATTATGATGATCAAGTCATATTTTTCCTAATTTAAAACTAGGAAGAAACTGTTAATCATCATCATCAGACATATCATCATTAGGTTTTTTAGCTTTATCACGGCATTCTTTATCATTTTCTAGACGATATAGAAATTCACAAGTATCTTTTATGAGGTTGAGTTGACGGCCAGCTAAACGTGCGCGATCACTAGCAAATGACTTTTCAAATACTTCTTGAACAAAGTATCTTGCAAACTCTAAAATTGCCTCTCTTTCCTGATCACGGTGAGCAATAACCCAACGTCCCTCTGCTGTTGAATTGTGTACTCTCTCCATCAATTTGAAAATTTTGGCTGCAACCGCATCAACTAACACTTCACCGTGAAAAAATTCTTTGTCAGCTTTGATAATAGTATCGGCTGCTTCATCAATTGGTTTCAAAATAGCATTTGATTTCATCGGTTTTCCTTTACTAGATTTTGCTCGATAGAATTGACGGTAAAGTTCAGTTAACTTTTTAGGATGATGCAATTTTGATTCTTCTAACACAATTAATTCCTCCTTAATAGAATCAAATTTTGTATAAGGGTCAAAACAAGGGTAAAATTGGTAAGCATAAAGCTTGATTTTATTAATGCTTGGAGCATCAATTTTTTGTTTACGCACCCACTCATTCAGATACGCAAAAATATAGAGTGGACTTGTTTCAAAGTCTTTTGCAAGTTGAGTAAACTTACCCCAGTTGGGGTCAAATCCAGTTTTACCTTGTTTAGTATGAACATCTAAATGAATAGAGTAAGCGGCTGTTAAGACATTTAATGGTGCTGGATATTTTTGCTTGCTTTCTTTGTCTTTCCAACCTTCTAAGATGTAGTCAAGACGAAAACGCTCCTCTTTTAGTAAAACCCTAAATGCTTGGGGTGCGCTGTCGAGAAATACGCTTTGTTCAAACTCTGCACCATCTGTAAATGGTGGAATTGGAGATTCTGAAACTACTGTTTTTACATCTAGAATCATCGGAAATGCTAAAGATAACCAAGCTGGCATTATCCAAGACTCTGTATCTGTTGGTTTCTTATCTTTGCCTCTAACTTCTGGAGGTAAAGCCATAAAGTAAAAAGTTAGAGGCTGTTTTTTGGGATAAGAAATTTTGAAAGTGCGATCATTTCTTTTTTCTGTCTTTTCATCAAGATAGAATATATCAACATTCTGATAGCGTTCAAGTTCAAAGTTAGCGGTCAAATCTTTATTAATAAAATGATTGCGAACTCCAGTGTCAAAGCGAGTTTGTTTAATATTGTCATAAGCTTTATGCAAAAATGCGTTAGTTTCAGGGGTGCAGTAATAGGTTGGATAAAAATATAGATATCTATATTTAGCATCCTCAAATCTGCCACCATTTGCTTGGGTTTGACTCATTAAAATTTGTCGCAGCATAATTTCAATACCAGCGATACTGGAAATATTACGTTTGGAGTTAGAACCTCCTAACATTTGCTTATTTGTATAAACTTGAGGAGCAAATAAAACGGCTGATTCCATTTGTTCTGTTACCGTATATGCAGAGTGAGATATGGAACAGATTAATTGCCTTCCTCTGCCATTTTTCTTTGCTGCTTTATAAGATTCAAATTCATCTAAAAATTTGTAAGGTAGTAAGCAATTTTCCGATATTTCTGGTAACATAACCACTTTTGTCACCCAAACTCGTAAATCATCCCAACCATCAGGTAATTTATACTGAGTAGAAATAGGTTCAATAAGGTGAGAAATATGGGTAATAATTTCCTCACACATTGGACGAACATCCTCAATTCCTGGGTATTGTTCTAGATATTTAGCTGCTAAAAAATACCATTCGTAGGGAACACCCCCTGTGTTACCTTTTAGTTTATGTTCCTTCAAACTTTCATTAATTCGTTGAATTTCTCTAATTGCAGGTAGATATTCAGATAAATTCCAGAGTTCAGCAACTTTACAAATTAAATCTTCCGCGACTAAATCTATTGCTGGTATTTCTGGTAAAGCTTTATTTTTTTTACGTTCATTTTGACGTTGTTTACGTATATTCTCAATCTTTTTAACTTTTTCTCCCCAAATCTTTCGACTGACTAAATCACCAAATTCAGCAATTTGATCTATCCGAATATCATCATTAAATTTAAAATCATAAGTAGATGATAAAATATTTTGTTTCTGAAATTCAAATAAATTATCACTACGATCTTTAGAAACGGGTTTTTTACCGTCTTTTAATATTCGTTTTGTTGCTTTTAAGGCAACTTGCATTAATTCTGGAGTATCGAAAAATAAGCTGTAATAATCGGCATATTTCATGCCTTTACCATCACGACTAAATCCTGTTTGTCTGGCTTTAAGTTCACCTGCACAAAGTGATTTTATATTCTCAACAACTCGTTCTGGTATACTTTCAACTTTTACAGGTGGAGCATTACGATCTGTTAAGTAAATTACACCTGTCGGTAAATAAAGCAATGGTTCATAATATCTGTCTTCCCCTATATTAAAATCTGTATGTGCATCAATTAGTGCGTTGTTTACAACATTAGTTAAAACACCACGATTTTCTGCAATACTGTGATAGCTGAGTTTTAATTGTCTATTACTAAGTTGACCAACGATATTATTAATACCTGATTTTAAAGCATCTTGTGGATGTTTAATAATAGATGCTAACCTATCAGCAAGACAAGCCAAGGCTGCAAGACATACTAACTTATCACCTTTTAATTTGGGTTTTAATTCGCTGTGTACTGAAAAGTTCCAGTTTGTATCCCATCTAGTTTGCGTATTATAAGCTGTGCAAAGTATATCATCAAGATACTCATGATATGCCTGGTTAGATTGAGGATTAATTAGATAGTCCAGTTTCAGTTCACGAATAATAACATCAATAATTTCTCGATGCTCTAATATGGATAAATCACGAATTTTCCGATTTTTATCTTTCTGAACATCTTTATACTTTTGTGGCATTTCTGGAAATCTATTATAATCAAATTTTTCAAAATCATGTAAAATAAAAGATGCAATTAACAAGCGTCTTTCTGCTTCACGAATTACTCGTTTAACTGTAGTATTTAATTTTTCTAGACGTTGTTCAATGAAATTGGCAGGGAATAAACCATTGAGTAAGTGAGTATTGAGAGATTGATCTCCTGCATTACGTCTGTCTAGAGTTTCTCCTTGTGCTGCTAGTTCTTGTTCTTTTTCCTCTATCCATTTACCACCTTTAGCTGTTACTCCTATGGCTACTCGCAACAAATGTGGTAGGACATAGTTAGCAAAATCTGCCATAATTTCGTCATCGGAATTTTGAGTTAATATAGCCTCTCTTAAGAGCTTGAGTGTGAGTAATTCACGTTCTATATAAATATCACGGCTAGAAGTGCCAAAGCTAAAACCTAAATCTTCATTTTCGTCTTCTACATAATCTTCATCTAATTCATCTTGTAAATCTGCTTCTTCATTACTGAATAATTCCAGTTGTTCCGTTTTTGGATTTTCACGTTTTTTAGCCATTTTCAAATTCCAATTAAATTAATTTAAATTGCTTGAATTGAGGAAGAAAAGGGAAGCTTTGACAGAATTTAACGCTTCTATAAATAGTGGTGAGTTTGACAAGTGACTTAACCAGCCATTTCCGGGGGTTGAGACTACCTATGTCTGTACTTAACGCCGCAAGCTACTGATAAGCTTCCCTATCAAAGTGACTTGAAAAATTAGGCTCTCCTTGCCATTATCAACATCTGGTATATACAGACGTTGTGTGCAACCGGGATAGTTTTAATATCGTATCCATCTTCACGTAGTGAGTGAATAACTGCGCTAAATCTGTGTGTTATCCGTATCAGTTCTTCCACAGTGTGAGGCTGTCCATCTGCTAAAAGTTGGCGTATGTGTTCTTTTTTACTCATTTGCTCCTCCTAATAGAGTGTTTCTCAAACGCTAACATCTGTCTCAGTACCTAGTCAAGGGGTCGCTTCTCAATATATAGTTTAGACATATTTGACAGTTAAATAAATCAAAACTTAGTGGCTGGGTGTTATGATGTGGTACTTTTATATGTGGACGGAGTAAGACTTGCAAAATTTGCGAGTTTCTACAACCCCTATTAGGGATTGAAATAAATACGTCTGAACTTACTGGCGTAAGCTTCTCCTCCGTCCCATCAGTCACAATCCCTATCAGGGATGACACTTTCAACAAATCCATGCTTCACCCCCTGAACTCTTGAGCCAGTAAGCAAGGGTATCTAAAAGTAAAGCTGACTGACCAAAAGCTACGGAGTAAGCTGCTGCATCATCTCTACCAGTTTCATCAATGGGATAAATTTGAAAGTGCATTGGTAACTGTAGCCGTTTTTTTGCCTCGTCCACTTGCATCCGAATGACGTAGCTAACTAAACCTCTTTGCTTTAAACGCTTGTTGATTGCATAAATCCAGCGAGTAGGAGGTTCTTGCATAACTTGAACCCCCAATAAAACTTGTACTTTTGCAGAATCTGCGATCACTCCCAAGTCTCCTGAATACGTAAACCGCCAATTTAATCTTTCTTCCCTGTAATCTTTTAACTCCATAAACGCCAAACAGTATTCAAATCTTCCTTTAGGAATTACTTGATTTGTACGTTCTTTTGTTTCCCACAACCGTCGCATAAATTCTGCTTCTGTCATCGGCTCAATTTCTAAATTACTCAAAATTCCAGGTAATTCATAAGTCTTAAACCTGTCTGCAATATTTTTTTCAGTCAAGTCATATAAACCGCACTGCAAGCCACTAGAACCTCGGAAACTGGAAGCATCTTCAGCAATGGGATTTCCTGTTTTATTACCGGAAAGCTCTTGCCATTCTTCCTTCCATCGTCTGATACAACCTCTTACTTTACCTAAGTTAGTTCCAAATACCTGTTGACAATCTTTTATAAATGCTTCCCGACTACCTGCATATTCTGACCTAATTGTTTTATGATTTAATCCTTGACTACTACTGAGCAAAACTGATTGCACACCTGCCCATCTTCGATAATATGCTCGAAAATTATTAATCTGGCGATATTTTTCTCGGATTTGGTTATGGAAGTAAGGACGATTATATATGCTATTTACTTCTAATGCTGGAGTATCACCCATAAATAGCTTTTCTACTAAAAATTTAGGTGTTAGAGCATAAGCAATAAATATATCAAATCTAATTTTATTTCCATCTTCTTTTTCAAAACCGTCATGCCTTCCTAGCCTACCTAATCTTTGAATAAAACTCCCTGCATCTGCTGATTCAAATATGAGAAAGTTAATTTTAAAATCAACGCCTACATCAATTGTGCTAGTTCCTAAAACTAAATCAGCACTTAAAGATTTTTCTTTATCTGTCTTACCTGTTAAACTTGTATTTTCTTCAACTTTTTTGAACGGATACAAAAATTCTCTAAATAATGGAGTGAGACGCTTCACTGCTGCAATAGAGTTTAGAATAATTGCTCCTTTACTGTTCGGATATTGTTGAAAATGCTCCAAAATTATATTGCGGTTATCCCAAAGCCAAGTTTCAGAAGCTTTGTAAGTAGGTTCTAAGTCAATAAAAGTCAAATCAATTTGTCTTGATACTTGCCGCCATCCATCTTTCTCTAATTGTTGACTTTGCTCTAAAGTATCTGGAAACTGATATTTATTTTTTGAGCAAGGGTCAATAACTGTAGGTTTAAATCCGGCTTTTTGCAAAAGTTCAATTAGTTGATCATCCGGTGTAGCTGAAAGAAACAGGAACTTTTTGCGCCGATTGGTATGGCGCATCAATAGCATTGTATTAATTACACTAGCAATTTGTGGAGCAGCAAAAACATGAAACTCATCGAAGATAAATAAATCAAATTTGGTATCAAGAGGACTCCATAACTTGTTAGGACTATCTTTAGGAGTTAGGTAGGCGTGCTGATGAAGATAGTGAAAAATGTCAGGATTAGTTTGAATAATTTCCGATTCTTGAATGCGAGTTGCGATTGCTTCCCATTTTTTAATTCCCTCACTTTCAGCATAAATTTCTAATTCTGCTCCACTTAGCCTTGAGATACGTGGTTCATTATTTGGCTTGAATTGCTCGATATATTTATTAACTTGTGTTTCTTGATCACGCGCCAGTTCATTAGTTGGGTAAAGCGCAATTGCATAACAAAATCCTTCGGGTGTGTCTCCTTGCAGTGATTGTAAGTAAGCAACTAGAGTTTTACCATCACCCGTCATTGCAACATCAATAACGACATCAATATCTGGATTTTGCAAAGCTTTTAATGTTTCGACTTGATGCCAAACAAGAGCAAATCCATCTGGTAATTTAACACCATCAGGTGTAGGAACAGTTTGAGAATAAACTGGTTTGAGATGAATACTGTAATTTTCTGACATACCCTTAATAACTCTTTTCAATTTCTGCAACCATTAGTTGCAGTTTTTCATTGTTACCTTAAAAAATGTCCGTAACTCGTTGCTAAAATCTATAATGGCACTGAAAATAAAAGTTGACAAGAGAAAACAAGTATAAAGTGTACGGACATTTTTAATGAGTCGCAAAGGTCAGTCTATAACCCTGTCGGTATCAGAAAGAGACAAAACCGAACTAGAAGCGATCGCACTCGAATTCGGTATGATGTGGGGAGAAGATCCCAATATCTCCAAACTCATCAAAGCGATCGCACAACGTGAATTAATAGTTGGTAAAAATCATGACTGGCAGGATTCACGTATCCGGGCTTTACATCGTTGTATAGCTGCATTACAGGACATCGGACAAATTGAACAAGCGGAAATAATCGCCAATTTATTACTCGAACGCAGTGAATTATCCGTACCCATGCGGAAGGAAATTGAAGCTTTCCTGATTAATTCCCTTCCATCATGGCGTTTACAAATCGACCACTATATCTTGCGTCAACAACCCTTTCAACTTGCTTATCAAGATGCAGCAGAACGAGTATTTAATTTTACCGTCCGGTATGCTAAAATTACTCCTCACGAAAAGCGTCAATATCTTGATTGTTGGTGCGAAGAAACAGAAGGAAATTTTGACATACCAGAATTAAAACATAACTGGTGTTTCCGTTTAGACAGAATTAACGAAGCGGCAGTTACGGAAATTACTGGAAAATGGCTTAATAACTTAGATGAAATAGATGTAGAAATGCACCTATTAAACAACTTAGCATTTGCCTATCAAACCAAACCAGAGGATAACAGAGTGGAATGGATACCAGACAAACCAAAAGTGAAGCGCGTTATTAGGAGAGTATCAAATACATTCTGGTTTATCCGAGAAATCATGCAATATTCCTCTGATTGTATTGTAGTCTCACCGGAGAATGTGCGATCGCAAATCAAACAAAAACTTATCACCCTTTGTCAACATTATGATTTGACTTTTGATTGCTGAAATTTACATTAAGGGAATAGAGTTTTCAATGCCTTTCTCCTACAAGGAGAGAGGTTTTTTGGTAAAGTTTATGATTTTGCAAACCTCATCTCAGGTATCGCTGTATTGGAATTGTACTTATGCCTGAATGAATAATACTGTGTGATTATTAAATGCATCCGAATTTATGCTGTAAAAAATAGTATACTTTCTTCAGTTCTTGTATGACTCATCCCAATTGGAAACACTTTTATGCTAAATCCTGTAGCAACAATCACCATCTTTCAAAAACAACCCAACCCTAAAGAGTTTTCATCGGGTGAAGCCATCTTTGAAGAAGGACAGGCTGGTGGTTATATGTATGGCATTCTCCACGGTGACGTTGAGATATTAGTTAACGGCAAAGCAGTAGAAACAATTTCAGCAGGTGAAGTTTTTGGTACTGGTGTACTAGTAGGGATAAAACATAGAACCTATACAGCAAAAGCAAAAACCGACTGCAAACTTGCTTTTCTGAATGAACAGGGATTTCTCTTCGCTGTTCAGGAAACACCCATGTTTGCCATACAGGTGATGAAAAGTTACTCAGAGCGTCTTAGCCGCTTGCAACATATTCTCTAAATTTTCACATATAACGGTCAATTGAAAACTCAAAGTAGTTTATTTTACTGGTTGCAGTTTTGTCACCTTGAGTTTAAATTGCCCTACCCCAGTTTCCCCAAAAGACCGGACACGAATGATGTAATTTCCAGTTTCAGTAATACGGGTAAACAACAGAGAATTGCTAGTACCATCAGGTCCATCATCATTTTCTGCAACTGTTGAGCCATCAGGTGCTAATAGTGTAATCATACCGTCAAAGTTCTCCGATGACAGATCAATTGCTAGATTATCACCTTTATTTAACTTCACCGTGTAATCACGGGCAAATCCTCCTTGACCTGTAGGAATATCTTTATCTGATAAAGTATCAGAAAGTTCCGTACTACTAGGTAAAGGAATTGGGCTGTATAAATTACTTTTTTGTGCAAAAACTGTATTTATACTTAAAGTAAACGTTAGTAAAGTAACAGGAAAGATAATGATTTTTCTTAAAGCCGCAGTCAAAGCTTTATTCATAAATTGAAATAGTATTGCTAAAAACACAGTGTAATCTTGTTAATTATAGATTTTTCAGCCATAACTTGACCATCAATCTGCTATTGATCTATCTTTGGCAGTAGTAGCAACTGCGGCTAAACCCAGAACAGAAATGTTACTTTGATTAAGTGTGTACACAGCAGATTTAGCAGTAGCACCTGTTGTATAAATATCATCCACTAATAGCACTGGTGCTTGAGGTTGACGACGGCGAAAATCTGTCCCTAAAGAAAAAGCTGCTGCTAAATTTTTTTCTCGCTCAGAAGCGGATACGCCAAACTGTGCTTTAGTATCTTTTATTCTTTCTAGACCATTTAATTGTAACTTAAAACCAGTTATTTGACAGAAACCTTGAGCTATGAGTGCAGCTTGGTTATAACCTCTTTCTTGGAGTTTTTTAGCGTGGAGTGGTATGGGTACAATTACTGGCTGTGGATTGACTTCGAGAGAATTTAATAACCATGCTTCTCCTAGATACCGTCCTAGAATAGAACCCATTTCTGGATGATTTTCATATTTCATCACTGCGATCGCTCTTTTGAGAGAACCACCATAAATCCCCCACGCAAATACTGGTAATGGTTGTTGCCATAAATAGCTAGATTTTTTGAGATTACAGCTTTGTATTTGTTTGTTGCAATATTGACATAATTCATCTGGTGTGCTGCGTTGACACAAAGGGCAATTAGATTGCAGAAACAGGTTGAGTAAGCTTTTGAAAATTGTCATTATTCAACCCCTTTAGGGAATTAAAAATTAAGAATTAAAAATTAAAAATCAAAAATCAAAATTTCAGATCATTGGTAAAAAGATATTTAACGTAAATGCTATCGCACCTTTGTGTTTCTACACCTGTGGTGGGGATGTAACCATGACTTTCATATAGTTTGACTGCGGCTTTTAAAACAGTAGCGGTTTCAATCCAAATTTGCTCAAATCCACGGAAAGCGATCACAGTTTCTAGTTGTTGTAACAAATGCGTTCCCAATCCTAAACCCCGCACAGTTGGTAAAAGATACATTTTGCGGATTTCTACAGCTTTTTCTCCCCGCTCTATAGGATAATATGCACCCGTACCTACTATCTTATTTTGGTGTTCAATTACCCAAAACTCGCCCCCAGCAGCCAAGTAACATTCCTCAACTTGCAACACATCTCTATCAGCACCATCTGGTTCCCAATCTAAACCATATTCTGATAATACAGAACGAATCACCTCTGCTGCTTGAGTCCGTTCTTTCTCTTCCCAGTCACGAATTAAAAAATCTTGGTAATAATATTGCATCAATAAAAATCCCTAAGTAGGTGGGCGTTAAAAATTGTCGTTGGGGCAAGGGAACTCTTAACAGGAAGAGAGCTTTGGGCGATTTTACTTTTCTTCACATACCTTTAAATTTTTCTGTTAACCTGACTTGAAAATAAGACCCCACCCCTAACCCCTCCCCGCAAGCGATGAGGGGAATAAGAGGTTTTTCATGTGTCCTGGTGTACGCAGTTCATGATGGCTACTTATATCAATAGTGAAAACCAAGATCCCCAACTTCTCTAAACAATTGAGTATCTGGGTTTTTCCATATTCACAACTCAAATAAATGGTAAATTAACTATGAATTCTTGGTTCTGGGTGTAAAGTTGCTAACAATTCACTTTCAACAATTGCTAATTCATCAAGACGTTGCATAACTATTTCCCGCTCAAAATAAGTATCAGCTAATACCCAATATGTGCCGAAATGTCGCGCTTCAGATGCCATCAAAGCCCGATAAAATTTAGCTAATTCTGGTTCTGGACAGTTTGCAGCCAAAAGTCCCAAGCGTTCATGACTCCGCGCTTCAATCAAACCAGTAACTAGTAAATTGTCTAAAAATCGTGCTGGTTCCTGCGATCGCACTTGCGTTTTTAACCCTGCACCGTAGGGAGGTGCTGACAGAGGTGCAAGGCGAATATTCCGGCGTTCTAGCCATTGATTGACTAGTTCAAAATGTTCTAGTTCTTCACGAGCGATCGCAGTTAACTCCCGTACCATTTTACTATTGGACGGGTAACGAAACATAAAATTTATTGCTACCCCAGCCGCTTTCCGCTCACAGTGGGAATGATCGAGTAAGATAATATCCAAATTAGCGATCGCTTGCTCTATCCAAGCATCACTAGTAGGTTGTTTCAGAGCATTAATAGTTGGTAAAGGAGAACTCAGCACAGGACAAAAAACTCCCAATTTGACAATTTTAATAAATTTTAACTAATTCCGGGGGTTTAAGTCCCCCGCTTCTATTAGAGCAACACCTGTGAGCAGAGAAGAAGCGAGTTTCATTTGTTTTTCCTGATGTTTAAGTTTTTTGACTAAACACGTAAATAATCCGGGAGCATATTCTCAGAAATAGAAATCACAAAGACAATATATGTAATTAATTTTTTACGATTACTTATTCATAAAATTCGGTTTGTGACCTCATAAAAAGCGGAAGAGCAGAAGAAAAACCCTTACCTCCAGGTAGTTGGTTTTTTCCTCTGTTCCTCCATTCCCATGTTTTTTTTGGTCACAAGTGAGGGATTTACTATAATTTCAAATCTATAATTTGCTCTGACAGAGATTCCAGTATGTTAAGTTAAAGCCGAGCAATATTCACCCTTATGATTATCAAGGAATATACTGAGCTAGAGTTTTAGCTAAACTAGTTTTTGGTACAGCGCCCACAACAGTATCAACTTGCCGACCTCCTTTAAATACCATCAACGTGGGAATGCTACGAATACCGTAATGGCTGGCAACGGTGGGATTCTGATCTGTATTCAGTTTTACCACTTTCACCTGTCCTTCATATTCAGCAGCAACTTCATCCACAACTGGAGACAGCATTCGACAAGGGCCACACCAAGGGGCCCAAAAATCCACTAAAACGGGAGTCTCACTTTCCAAAACTTCTTGCTTAAATGTGGCTTCTGTGACATTGGTGACAGACATATTTGTCCTCGTGATTTAATTCACTAATTCGATATTATCGAATAAACCTGAAAGCGGGACATTTTCCCATGATCAAGGCAGGTAATCTCGATCCACTCATCTGAATTTGCGCTCAGATTCATGCCTGTGGGGTAAGTTGGTAAGACTCCACAGCCTAAATATTCGGTTGTTTAACTGAGTTGTTTAGAGATTTTACCCCAGAAACTGGTTTTTTTGGGAATTGAGTTACTTAAATCATTATTACAATCCATCTGGATCTAGAGGAGGTGTTATTACCTAAGAGTTAAAATAGAGGCAGAAAAATCATGAAAGGAATTTATGATGAGCGATCGCGACTATACATTAATCCTTGATAAAAGTGGTAGTATGTCCACCCCTGACCAAGCAGGTGGTAGAAGTAGATGGGATATAGCCCAAGAGTCTACCCTGGCCTTGGCTCGCAAGTGTGAACAGTTTGACCCAGATGGACTCACAGTTTACGTCTTTTCTGGCAGATTTAAACGTTATGAAAATGTTACATCATCTAAAGTCGCACAAATATTTCAGGAAAATGACCCTGCTGGCACAACCAACTTAGCAAGTGTACTTCAAGATGCTCTGAATAATTATTTTCAACGCAAAGCTTCTGGTCAAACAAAACCCAATGGAGAAACAATTTTAGTTATTACTGATGGTGAACCAGATGACCGCAAAGCAGTATTTGAAGTCATCATTCAGGCAACTCGGCAAATGGAGCGAGATGAAGAATTAGGAATTTCTATTATTCAAGTAGGTACAGATCCTCAAGCCACAAAGTTTCTTAAAGCTTTAGATGATCAGCTACAAGGTGTTGGCGCTAAATTTGATATTTGCGACACCATAACTTTAGATGATCTAGAAGACATGAGCCTTGCGGATGTATTAATGAATGCAATCACTGACTAATTAACTTTAATTAGTTAATAGACATCTTGCAAAAATACATTTTATTTGCCACTATCTGCGGTTAGTTATCCCTTTCTTGTATTTTACAAGATGTCTAATGTTGATGTTTTCTGACCATACTTACCTAAGATTTATTTGGGAGAATATGAAAACCCCAAAACGGCAATTAAATAAATCATTCCTGGAGAATTATTAATGCTTGAAAATCGGGATTACACACTCATTATTGACCATAGTGCTAGTATGGCACAACTATCTGAAACAGGTGATAAAAGCAAATGGTTAGCATTACAAGAATCTACCTTTGCTTTGGCTCGTAAGTGTGAAGAGTTTGACCCTGATGGTATCACTGTTTATCTTTTTTCTCGGAAATTTGAACGTTTTGATCATGTAACCTCAGCTAAAGTAACACAGATTTTTGAAGAAAATATTCCTGACGATACGACAAATTTAGTAGGTGTTCTTCAAGATGCCATTAATAATTATTTTACCCGCAAAGCCGCTGGGCAAAGCAAGCCCAATGGGGAAATAATTTTAGTGATCACTGATGGTAGACAATATGATAAGCAAGCAGTGTGTGAAGTCATCATCAATGCTACTCACAAAATGGAACATGAGAAAGAATTGGGAATTTCCATTATTCAAGTAGGTAATGATCCTCAAGCCACAAAATTTCTTAAAGCTTTAGATGATCAATTGCAAACTGTTGGAGCTAAATTTGATATTTGTGATACTTTAGCTTTCGATGATTTAGAAAATATGAATCTTGTCGATGTTTTGTTTAATGCCATAAATGATTGATTTTAGTTTATAAGAGTTGAGTCAAAAATGGAGAATTCATCAATGCTAGAAAATCGTGATTATACTTTAATTATTGACAAAAGCGGCAGCATGGCTACCCCAGATCAAAAGGGTGGCAGAAGTCGATGGGTAGTAGCACAAGAATCTACTTTTGCTTTAGCTAGTAAATGTGATCAATTTGATCCAGATGGTATAACTGTTTATTTATTTTCTGGTAGATTCAAACGTTATGAAAATGTCACAGCTAGTAAAGTTGTGCAGATTTTCCAAGAAAACGACCCTTCAGGAACTACTGATTTAGCAGGCGTTTTAAAACACGCTACAGATGATTATTTTCAACGTAAATCAGCTAATCAAACAAAAGCTAACGGGGAAATAATTTTAGTTGTTACTGATGGTGAACCAGATGATCGTAAAGCAGTCATGAAGGTGATTATAGAAGCTTCTCGCAAGATGGATAGAGATGAAGAGTTAGCTATTTCTTTCATTCAAGTGGGTACAGATGCAAATGCTACACGTTTTCTAAAAATATTGGATGATGACCTTCAAAGTGCTGGTGCAAAATTTGATATTTGTGACACAGTGACAATGGAAGATATGGAAGATATGAGTTTATCAGAAGTGCTACTAAATGCGATTAATGATTAACTTTACACATAATAGGATTTGCAAAAATGGATTCTATTGATAAGCTACTGGCTGAAATTCAGGCTGAATATGCAGAAATAAAAACCCAACTGCAACAGCCTCAATTACCTACAGCTAAACCATTTATTGCTTCTTCTCATAAGTCAAATTCTTTAATGGATAACTTATTAGCAGAAGTCAAAGCCGATTTACTAGAACGTGATGCTGCTGAAGAGTTGAGAAAACAGCAAGAGTTAGAACAACTCAAAGCTAAACAATTAGAAACTTTGCAAAAACAAGCCCAGGAATGGTTATCTAAATTAGATCCTTTCTCACCTGAAGGACTTTGGTTTGAACACTTTGCTGAAGCATATTCTTCAAAATTAGAAGCAGCAATTGAGTATTTACAAACCAACTCTTGAAGAAGAGACGCACAGAGTCTTTCAAATTAAGAAAGGGATTGAACCGTGAATAACAAAATACCCTAATTCTCTAAGGGAACACCAAAAAATAAATTACCCAAAAATCGTAGGGTGGGTATGGCTA
>NZ_LZQD01000003.1:191519-247648 GCF_001858025.1 Trichormus sp. NMC-1
GGTAGTCCGTAACCTACCATAAATTTAGGGGATAATGGTGGATTAGCGCAACGTAACCCACCCTACAAATTGGGTATTTTTTTATTTGGAAGTCCCTAAGAATTAGGGTATATGAGGCTTATCAAGGTACTTCAATAGGAATCAAAGTATTTTCCGGTAAATAGCTGTGAAAACAACCTTCATCTGCTAATGCCAAAATTAGGCGCAGGGGATAATCGGGAGGAACTTGCAAATCTGCCCAAGGTATTGCCACCTCTAAACAATTATTTAAAGCAGCTTGAGCGCGACTAGCACGAGGATGCCATTGATAATTATCTCCTGCTTCTCGAAATTGAATTGATTGGGTGAGTAAGTTAATTTCTAAATGATGATGATATAGATAATTAACTGGTGCAATATCTGGTACTTCCGCTAAAGGTATGGGGCTATTTACCATTGTTTTATCTGGATAATACCAGAGTAAATTTAACTCGGTTGGTAAACCTTTTCCTGGGGTAACGCCACTTTTAAAATCTATTCGCACATAAAAATTCAGGTGATCTACTCCATACCAAAGTCGCTGGATTAGGCTGCTGTTGTGCATTGTTCCCCTTGCACCGCCAACTTCTATCCGTCCGGCTTTGTCCCAGTCTTGTTCATCACCTTTACCATCAATAACTGGATGAATAAATCCTGCTGGTCGATGGTCAATTCGTGCTTCATGCAATTCTACGGCTTTTCTTAAATAGCCCGGTATGGGTTCATTTAAGGCTTTATAAATGCCATAAAGATGCTCTCGAAATAATTGATCAAAGATGGCATCTTGATTTGATGAATGTCCTTCACCAAACCACCAAAACCAGTCGGAACCTTCGGCGGCATATAAGGCTTCCCAAGCAGCAGGGTTGTTTTCTTCGGTAGCTTCGGGATGACTGGCTAGGACTTTTCTAGCTTCTGTTAGGTAGTCCCAAGCGCGATTTTTGGCAGGATCACCTATCCAGGTGGTGAAACTGCCATCTACCCAGGAACCGCTGTGTAGTTGTTCTCCGGGGATGGTGGCTGTGGGAGGAAACTTGTCTAGGAATTCGGAGACGGTGACAAGTTTGATATGAGGTTCGTCACTCAAGCTTTGATATAAGGTTTCTAGGAAAGGTTTACCGTCTTGGGGATAAAATTCCCAGCAATTTTCACCATCTAAGGCAATGGTAACTAACCAAGGTTGATCGCTGGGGTTGTCTCTTTGCATTTTAGCGATCGCTTGCAAATGTCCCACTAAATCTGCCGTAGCCTGTTTTGGCGGCATCGCCCCATAGGTAAAACCAATCAAATCTGATAATCTATGGTCGCGGAATACTATGGATAAATCACCTGCTGGAGTTTGCAAACGATAAGGACGATAAAGCAGTTCTGGTTGCTGCACATTTCCCGCCCCATCCCGATGGAAAAAGTGTCTCAGCGTCCAACCTAGGACGGCCTCATCTGAGCAAATCCAATTAAATCCCTGTTTAACAATATACGGTAAAATTTCTGGGCTGACTGACTGTTCAGAAGGCCATAAACCACGGGGATTTTGCCCAAATCGGTCGTGATATAAATCCCACGATTTCTGCAAATGACGAGGAATATCTTCCACCCACTGAAAGCGACGGTCAGGTAATATCATATTTGGCACTGCTACCCGCCCAGAATTAGTATCAGCTAATAAGGGTAAAATCGGGTGAGTGTATGGGGTTGTGGTGACTTCTAGCTGCCCTGAGTCCTGCATTTTCCGGTGTTGGGGAATAATGCGACTGAGGATTTGGCGCTGTTTAGAATAAATGCGTTGGCGATCGCTTAAAGTAAAATTCCGTCCCTGTTGCAACCAAGCTGCAATTTCTGGGTCATCCCAAAATAGCGGGTCAATCCAAGCCAGATTATGCCAAGCTAGTAAATCTCCGTAATCTGGCAATTCCCAATTTGCTAAACACCAATTTTGTCCCTTTTCCTGCCTTTGATAATACAACTCGGCATAGCGAGGATGGGGATCTATCAGTGTGTGGTGGTTAGCATCAAAAAAATGTTGAACAATAAATTCCCGCTGTTCTGTGGTTAACTTTTCCACAGGTGTCAAACTGGCTGTGAGGTAAGGATCAAGAGCAGTACCAGCAATATAATCTTCCAGTTGTAATATTAAAGATGGTACTAAATTCACCGTTTGGTGTAACTTGGGATACTTCTCCAGCAGCAATATCAAATCTAGATAATCCTTAGTACCATGCAACCGTACCCAAGGTAGACGGTAATGCTGGCTATCTGAAACCGAACCGCTGCTGCCAGGAGACTTGTAAAGTGGCTGATGTTGATGCCAGATAAAAGCGACGTACAGGGGATGGGACATAGGTATTTATAAGTAATTGAGAATTTGCTAATAATGTTGAATTATGAATGATAAATTATCCAATATAACAATTCACCCCAGGTAATTAATTATGGGAGATGGGTAATAAATAGGAAGGAGCCTCAAAGGCAGAGTGTATAGGGAAAAAATTCTCTTCCTTCTCCCCATCTCCCCATCTTCCCATCTCCCTATCTCCCCAGTCCCTAGATAACTTGTTCGATTTCGGAAATTTCGGGAATCATTTCCTTGAGACGGCGTTCAATACCCATTCTCAGAGTCATTGCGGAACTAGGACAAGAACCGCAAGCACCTTGCAACCGCAGTTTCACAATGGGACCATCCAGTTCAACTAGTTCCACATTACCGCCATCAGACATCAGATAAGGGCGCATTTCATCTAATACAGTTTCAACGTTTTCAGTTGTCAGTTCCATAGTTTCCATAGTTTTAGACCTGTTAAGTTAACAATGAGTGTGAAAATTGGATTTTAGGAATTTTATCCATTACCCAAAATATCCAAAATTTTTGGCTTTTGCTGATTCAAATCGATCCTAGACCCAATTGCCACTATATTGTGGGTTATCTGTTTTTAATGACCTGTAACAAAACTGTTGCCAGTTCTATAGCGGTTGTCAGTTATCGCAACGGACAAGGCGGTTAGGACATCAGCTAATGATAAAACTTAGACACCAAAAGACTTTTAAGCTCTGTCACCTGTCACCTGTCACCTGTCACCTGTCACCTGCTATAACAGCTTGATATTAGAGTATGTGAACTCAGTGATGGAGTCTGCAACCTCACTAACACCGTTGTCATGCTCTTCTACAACCTGTTTAGTCATGATGTAATAGTCGCCAAATTTTTGATAGGTGTCTGTAAATTTGAGAACGCTGTTAACTTCGTTGGTTTTGGAGTTACAAAAAACTACATCATATTGACTGGCAATGTAACCAGCACCTGTATCAAAATAATCCCAAGTATCAATGACCAAAGCCATGCGACCCATAACGCGATTTTCTTGACAAATTCTGCGATCGCGGATTTTATACTGGGAATCTATAGATTCACCTTTGACTAAAACTGTGACTGAGCCTGTTTCATCTGTTTGTCCCAATATAAACTCGTGCTGATTGTGAGACTGTTGGAAATTGTAGGGTTTGCAGCGTGTGACTGTTTCCTGCAACTGGATATAAATACCTTCTTCTATTTGTTGATCTGCAACGCCTATAACTTCTACGTCTAAGTCGCGGTTAATGTGAATCTTGCCAGTGTAAACTTCGCTTCCCTGTAGCAGTTGTACATCTGCACTGTAGCCAGGAAAGTTATCGTCCCAAGTGTAACGACTTTCGTAAGCTGTTTGGAATAAAACGCCTGCGGTTGTCTGAACTGTCATACAAGCACTTTGACCTTTTTTAAATTTGGAGCGTTCGCGCAGCGTCTCGTAGAGAAGCGACTTGACTTCACTTTTATCTAGTGTAGTTTGAGTAGTTCAATTTAGAGTTTCTATCTCACATTCGCTAGGGGAACACAGCACTGGTTGTTGATAAAGTGGAACTGTAAACGTGACAGTTGAGCCAAGTCCTTCGCCTAAACTGTAGAAATGGACTTCACCCCCCATTGCTTCTATGAGCTTTTGGGATATAGTCAGTCCTAAACCTGTGCCACCGTAATGACGAGTGCGGGAACCATCCACTTGGGAAAATAATTGAAACAGTTTATCTTGCTTATCTAGGGAAACACCAATGCCAGTATCTGCGACTCGGACTTTGACAATGCCAGGTAATGCCTGTGGTTGCAGTTTGCCTTTGCTTTTTTTCAGGACTAAATCGGCGCTAATCGTGACACCACCTTCGTGAGTAAATTTAATGGCATTACCTACCAAATTGAGCATAACTTGTAACAATCTTTGATAGTTGCCTTGGACGATGATTTCATCAGAGGTGATAGGCATTTGCATCTGGAAGCTGAGGTTTCTCATCTCCGCTTGGGGACGCGTAAAGCTTTCTACATCACTAAATAACTCATTTAGCTTAACTGGAGCGCAATCTAGCTCCATTTTGCCTGCTTCGATTTTGGCAATGTCTAAAATATCATTGAGAATATTCAGTAGATGTAGTGATAATTGGTGAGCTTCTGTCAAAAACTGATTTTGTTCTTCGGGATCATCTGCCATCCCTTCTAAAATCAGCTTCAAAAAGCCGATCATGCCATTTAGCGGAGTACGAATTTCATGGGATACATTAGCCAGAAATTCGCTTTTTAAGCGGGAAGCTTCTTCAGCTTTTTGCCGCGCGGCTTCTAGTTCTTTATATAAAGTAGCGTGAGCGATCGCAGTTCCCAGCTGATCTGCTAGTTCTTTAGTTAATTCTCGTTCTGTTTCTGTCAACAGGTAGCATTCATTGTTTAAGCTTAAGGCAACTAACCCATTTGCTTGGTCTTGATAACTAGTAGCAACCAACAAAAATTTTTGCGAACCAGAACTTATCTGCACAGGCATCTCTATCACCATCGGTTCTAGAGTAGTCAAAGCCTGAGTAAAAGCAGGCTCAGAAGATATATCTATTTCCGAGCCAAGCATGGAATCTAACTCTGGTTGGTGATATTCAGCGATTACCTGGACTTTTGAGCTAGAAGGCTGATAAGGACAGATAATACAACGCTCTAGCTTGAGGACTTTTCCTAAACTGTCAACTGTTTGCTGCCAAATAACATCTAGATCCAGTGTCCGCCGGATATTTCTGGTGATTTTATTTAATAATTTTTGGTGTTGCGGCGATGCCTGTGGCACGCTAGACGAAGGCAAAGCTGGTTCTTGTTGTGAAGGCGAAATAGAAGCCTGATTCACTTCTTGAGCCTTGGCTGTGGCTTGCAACAACCTACCCATCACCAAAACTGTAGTCGCGGCTTGACCCAATCGCGGCATAATCGGAGTGATTGTCAACTCCAACTCTAATAACTCCTGACTGCATTTAAACCAGCACTGAACCCTTTCCGGGACTAAGCTTGTCAAAATCCGGTGTAATCGTTCCAGATAAGCAACTTTATCCACCGGAGTAAAGTTTTCACTCTCATTGAGCGCATCAACTCTTTTCTCAGTCTTTAAATCTAGGAGTTCGCTATGCTGCCAATCAAATGTCAGATAGCGCCCAGTCCGATCTTGCGTATATACCAACTCGGAGCCGAGAGTTAATAATGCGCCATTCGTCGCGCGGGGAATAGATTCCCGATTCTGAGAAAATAAATTCGGCAATTGGGTATTTGCAGTAATAGTCATTAATCGAGTTGGATAGACAAATTGCTTTCCACCGTAGTTGTACTAAAGCTGCTTAAATTTTGGCATAAACTTTTACAGCTTTTACATTTTCGATTGTGTATTTTTGCCTTTCCTGGAATCTAGCGCCTTAAAATTTACATTTCTCATCATTAGAGTCAATAGGCAACAGGCAGCAGAAAATTAATCACTAATTTCAATCGTTCCATTCCCCGCGAGGAGGAACTGGTGTCCGCACAGGGGTGCGTGTTAGCTCATCATCTCTGGGTACATCACCCCGCAACCATTGGCGGATAGCTACCTCAATCACTTTACTTGGGTCATTGGTAAGATGCTGAATTTGTGCTATTAACTCGGAGTCTAGGCGAACGGCTATTTCTACCTTATCGGGGTGTTTGTTTTCCGCATCGGTAGGTTTTTCTTGCATATTCATAGGTTTAGATGCTCTGAAATGGTTTTGTCCAAAGCTTTGTCAAGCAGTTATATTCATGATTCAGGCTATTTCACTGACAAATATTTAAAAAGTACAGTTACATAGTTACCCGAAATAGTACCAAAATAACAGCGTCAGGTTTTAAGTGGCAATTTTCTGATAACTCGCTAGACAGTAGCTCCCCTCTCTAGAAGTTTTGTCCGTAAATCAGTAGTTGCAGGTAATTACCGTTGGCAATTACTTATTATCCCTAAGTGTAATTAATTTATATTTATTGTAAGCCCCTAGTTGATGAATTCCAGCAGCTATCAATAGAGTTTCATAATATCCTTAAAAATTCACCTACCCTTGTGAGGATGGGGAGACGCGGGGATGGGGTGATGGGGTGATGGGGTGATGGGGAGACGCGGGGACGCGGAGAAAATTAAGAATAACTTAATCACCAATGACCAATGACCAATGACCAATGACCAAAGAAAGCATTAAAATACATGAAGTAAATAGCTTTCACTTTGGTTGCTGCTTAAGCAAAGATAGTATATGACTGACGTTCCCGCAGTTCGCATTCGCAATTTTTGTATTATTGCTCACATTGACCACGGGAAATCAACTCTCGCTGATCGCCTACTACAAGCCACTGGGACTGTAGAAGACCGACAGATGAAGGAACAGTTTCTCGATAATATGGATTTGGAACGGGAGCGCGGCATTACAATTAAGCTGCAAGCTGCCCGGATGAATTATACAGCTAAGGACGGTCAGCAGTATGTATTAAACTTAATTGATACGCCGGGACACGTTGACTTTTCTTATGAGGTGTCGAGAAGTTTGGCAGCTTGTGAAGGCGCTTTATTGGTTGTAGATGCCTCCCAAGGTGTAGAAGCTCAAACACTGGCAAATGTGTATTTAGCTCTGGAACATAACCTAGAAATTATTCCAGTTTTGAATAAAATTGATTTACCAGGAGCAGAACCTGACAGGGTAATTGGTGAAATTGAAGAAATTATCGGTTTAGATTGCAGTGGGGCAATTTTAGCTTCTGCTAAAGAAGGAATTGGGATTCCGGAAATTTTAGAAGCAATTGTTGAGCGAGTACCACCAGCACCCGATAAAGTTGATGAACGCTTACGGGCGTTGATTTTTGATAGCTACTATGACAGTTATCGAGGCGTAATTGTCTACTTTCGGGTGATGGATGGTAGTGTCAGAAAGGGCGATCGCATTTACTTGATGGCATCTGGTAAAGAATACGATATTGACGAGATAGGCATTCTTTCTCCCACCCAAAAGCAAGTTGAAGAACTACACGCTGGTGAAGTGGGCTATTTAGCTGCATCTATCAGGGCTGTAGCTGATGCACGGGTAGGAGACACCATGACCCTATCTAAGTCCAAAGCCACAGAAGCTTTACCTGGTTACACCGAAGCTAACCCAATGGTTTTTTGTGGAATGTTCCCTATTGATGCCGATCAATTTGAAGATTTGCGGGAAGCTTTAGAAAAACTCGAACTCAACGATGCAGCCCTGCATTACGAACCGGAAACTTCTAGTGCAATGGGGTTTGGCTTCCGTTGTGGGTTCTTGGGTTTACTGCACATGGAAATTGTCCAGGAACGCCTAGAACGTGAGTATAACCTAGATTTAATTATCACAGCCCCTTCGGTGGTTTACAAAGTCATCACCATCAAAGGTGAGGAAGTGTACATTGATAATCCTAGCCGCCTACCCTCTCCCAATGAACGCGAAAGAATAGAAGAACCTTATGTGAAAGTAGAAATGATTACACCGGAAACTTACGTTGGCTCTTTAATGGAGTTATCGCAAAATCGCCGGGGTATCTTCAAAGATATGAAATATCTTACCCAAGGACGGACTACACTCACCTATGAGTTACCTTTGGCAGAAGTAGTCACAGACTTTTTCGACCAAATGAAATCGCGATCGCGTGGTTATGCCAGTATGGAATATCATCTTATTGGCTACCGTGAGAATCATTTGGTAAAGTTGGATATCATGATTAATGGTGATCCGGTGGATTCTTTAGCGATGATTGTTCATAGGGATAAAGCCTACAATGTTGGCAGAGCAATGGCTGAAAAGCTCAAAGAACTAATTCCCCGTCATCAATTCAAAGTCCCCATTCAAGCATCTATTGGCAGTAAAGTTATTGCTAGTGAACATATCCCGGCTATGCGGAAAGATGTTTTGGCTAAATGCTACGGTGGTGATATTAGCCGGAAGAAGAAACTCTTACAGAAGCAAGCCAAGGGTAAAAAACGGATGAAAGCAGTAGGTACAGTGGATGTACCACAGGAAGCTTTTATGGCTGTACTGCGCTTAGATCAAAACTAAGATTACCGAAGCTGGGAAAACCCTCAAGAATGGTCGGTTAAGGGGGAAAAGGAAGAAAAAACCTTGACCCTTTAACCTTTCCCTAAACCAACTTACTAAATCCAGGTTCTGAACTGAGATTTTGCCTTAATTACGTATCCCTAGCGGGACGGTCGGTACTATTACGAATTACGAATTACGAATTACGAATTACCTTGCGGTTCTATTCCCAAAGCTCTTAACTGCGCTTCTAGTTGTGCCGTGCGTTGTTGAGCTAGTTCGGCTTCTTGTTTTGCGGTTTGAGCTTCCTGTTTTGCAGTTTGAGCTTCCTGTTTTGCGGTTTGAGCTTCTTGTTGAGCTTGTTGTGCGCTTTCTGTACCTGTGGGTAAAATGTTTCCGGCTTTGTCGCACCAACGCAACCAAATATCTTGTTTTCCCTCAAATACTCCTTCCCACAAAGTTAAACCTAAACCTACTTCTGGAAAATAGAAATCATCCGTTTCTAAATATTGTCTAATTCCTAGTTGATAAGTACGCAGTAGCTGATCTCCCAACATTTCCAAAGGATCAAATATGGCGTAATACCAGACACCCATGCGAGCATAATCTTTTAATTTAGAACCTAATTCATTTCCTTCGCGGTTGGAAACTATTTCTATAACTACATCTGGTGCTTTACCAAACTGCCAATTAAAATAACTCCGGTTCTTCTTCTCTCCCCAATTTTCCGGCATGGTGACATCTAAACTGAGGAAAACATCCGGTACAAGCGGGGGTAAACCGATGTTATAAAAAACTCCCACATTGGCTGCGGCGATAAAGGTTTGTGACTCCGTGGGAGGCAGCCAAGCATTATATAAAACTCCTGTTAATAGACGCTGTTGTTTTTCAGAGAGAAAATTATCCACTGGGGTATCATCTTCAGTAATAATCTGGCTGATATCGGGTTCAGCAGCAAGTTCAGTTGAAAAAGCCTGTTGTACCATGATGAACGGCCTACTTGTATCGGTTTGGGTTTCTATAATTTAGTTTATCCTCTGGGAGTGAGCAGTGCGATTGCCTCCAGAACTGCACTCCGCACAATCGCACTCTTTGGGTATTTTAAAATCTCAAATAGTTCCCTAAGTTTGACAATTCTGATAAGCTTTATCAAAAAACATTAAAAAATTCCCAAATTTTATTAACCACCCTTATGCTACTTGCCAGACTTGTATTTTGAGATAAATATAGTTTTTCAAATTTTTTTTAAGTTTTGTAAATCATCGGGGAGTTGCGTAAATGAAGATACTAGTACTGAGTTGGGAATTTCCGCCCAGGATAGTAGGAGGGATTGCCCGTCATGTAGCAGAATTATACCCAGAAATCGTCAAGCTAGGGCATGAAATCCACCTAATTACACCTGAAGTTACACAAGCATCGTTGTATGAGGTAGTTGAAGGAATTCATGTACATCGATTACCAGTTTCCCCAAGTAACGACTTTTTCCACTGGGTAGTCAATCTCAACGAAAGTATGGGACATCACGGTGGTAAGTTGATCATCGAGGAAGGGGGATTTGATATTATCCATGCCCATGATTGGTTAGTTGGGGATGCAGCGATCGCTCTCAAGCATACCTTTAAAATCCCCCTCATCGCTACCATCCATGCAACCGAATACGGGCGCTATAACGGTATTTACAATGACACTCAACGCTATATTAGCGATAAAGAAAATTCCTTAGCTTATAATGCTTGGCGCATTATCGTTTGTACTGAATATATGCGTGGGGAAGTAGGAAGAGTGCTACATAGTCCTAGCAACAAAATTGATGTTATTTATAACGGTATTCGACCAGAAAAGAAACAGCACCACGCAGATTTTCATGCTCAAGATTTCCGCCGCCAATTTGCCGATGATCATGAAAAAATCGTTTATTACCTGGGTCGCATGACCTATGAAAAGGGCATATCCGTATTACTTAATGCAGCGCCCAAAGTACTTTGGGAAATGGGGGGTTACGTTAAATTTGTGATAGTTGGTGGTGGTAATACCGACCATCTGAAAAGCCAAGCTGGGGATTTAGGAATTTGGGACAAATGCTATTTTACAGGTTTTCTCTCTGATGATTACTTAGATAAATTCCAAACCATTGCTGACTGTGCAGTTTTTCCGAGTCTTTATGAACCATTTGGTATTGTTGCGTTAGAAAGTTTTGCTTCTAGAGTACCAGTAGTAGTTTCAGATACGGGTGGTTTTCCTGAAGTAGTGCAACATACAAAAACGGGAATTACCACTTGCGTTAATAACTCCGATTCCCTAGCTTGGGGAATTTTAGAAGTTCTGAAAAATCCAGGTTATGGACAATGGTTGGTGGATAACGCTTATGAAGATTTAGAACGACGTTTTAGTTGGCCGAAATTAGCTAAACAAACAGCAGTAGTTTATGAGAGAGTGGTAAGAGAGCGCAAATTGATTGGTAGTTAAACACCAAGGAAAAGTGAGGTTTTCCCAGAGTAGCACAGAGAATTAATAATTACTCTGCAATTTATAGCGTAAAAAAACACTACAAAGCCTGTACGCTGGGAATTTTACCCTTTCTGATGAGAGAGTTAGCAGTAATTGCTGTTTGCGCCAAAAGATTAGTATGACAAAGGCATTCCCAAATATAGCAAAGCGTTTGAAGAATGCAAAAACTATGTTGTTGAAAATGGTAAACCACATCATCAACCATTTGACAGCAAACCTGAAGCGCTATTTTAGAGACATCACAACCGATGTTCGTCCTCCCGCAGCTAAAACTGGTTATCAATTACCCCTGTTAGCTGGCCCTGTGCATAACTTGGGTGGAGGTGGTACTGATGTCGATGACGCTATCCAGTGGATGATTAACAACGTTAGGGGAGGGAGTAACTCTGACACCAAAGTCAATGTTTTAGTGATTCGGACTGCTGGTGACGATGATTACAATCAGCTAATTTATCGCATGAAAGGGGTAAATTATGTAGAGACTTTAATTATTAGCAACAGACAAGAAGCGAACCGAACCGATATTTTTGATAAAATCAGAAATGCTGGTGTAATTTTCTTTGCGGGTGGAGATCAATGTGAATATATTCGCAACTGGAAAAACACTAAATTAGAAGTTGCTGTCAAGTCAGTTTACGATAAAGGCGGTGCTATTGGTGGTACTAGTGCAGGTGCAATGATTCAAAGTGAATTTGTTTATGATTCTTGCGCTTGTGAAGATAGTATTGAAACTAAGGAAGCACTCGATGATCCTTATCGGAATATTACATTTACCTACAACTTTTTCCAATGGAAGTATTTGCGGAAAACCATCATCGATACCCATTTCGATGAACGGAAAAGAATGGGTCGAATTATGGTTTTTATTGCCCGTCAAATTCAAGATGGTGTATCTGCAACTGCATTAGGTATAGCCATTAGTGAAGAAACATCTTTACTGGTGGATAAATACGGTATTGCGAAAGTTATGGGGAGAGGTGCAGCATATTTTGTCTTAGGAGATCATCCACCAGAAGTCTGTCAACCTGGTAGTCCTCTCACCTATTCCAATTATAAAATTTGGAGAGTTCCCAGAGGTGAGACATTCGATTTAAATAAATTACCGTCAACCGGTTATTATCTCAGGAGTGTGAAGCGGGGAAGGTTTGACTCAGATCCTTATTGAGTCATCATTAAACATACACAAGGAATTTAGGTTGTAGGGGTTTAGCAATACGCTTTACTCCTAATTTATTTTCATGATTATAATTATAGGTTTTCTATAAATTCTTCAGGAGTAACTTGTGCTTGTTTGAGAATACCGCTTAATGTACCTACCTTTAGTTCTTGATGCACTGGAACAACACAACCAATTTCTACATCTAGGGTTTGTTTTTTCATCACAACATGACTACCAGTTTGTCTAAGAGTGTTCCAAGAAATAAATTATCCAAAAATCGTAGGGTGGTTTAGGACGCTAGTCCGTAACCCACCATAAAGTTCAAGGATAATGGTGGGTTACGCTGCGCTAACCCACCCTACAAATTGAGCATTTTTTTACTTGGAATACTCTAACTTGGTAAAATCCTAAACGTTCCAATGCCCGAATTGCCTCTTTACTAGAAATTCGTGGTAATTTAGGCATAACTAACCTCAATGCTAGTTACATATCTAGGAGATGTTTCAGGTAAAGGAAATTCTTCTAAATAGAGTCGCGTTGCTTCTTTTAAACCTGCTATTGCTTGTTCGATTGTTTCCCCTTGATCTACAGTGCCAACTTCTGGACATTCAGCTATATACATATTATCTTCTTTGTAAACTATCACGGTAAAACTGCGAATTTTCATAGTTATTATGTATGGCTGGCGTTTACATCTATGCTAACAGTAATATTGTCCACATGAGAATGAATTATAAGGCTAATAATAAAAAGTCCCTTCAAATTTTTATTAAAAAACCCCTATCTATTAAAAAAATAGGGGTTGGGAATTTACTAACAACTAACTACTGAGGATCTTCTTAAACTTTTCACAGTAGAAATCAAATGTTCTGCAACGGTGTCGATTTCCTCAGCAGTATTAAATCTACCAATCCCAAACCGCACCGAAGCATAAGCTAACTTTTCCGAATTTCCTAACGCTGTCAACACATAGGAAGGTGCAACATTATTTGAAGAACAAGCAGAACCAGAAGAAACTGCCATAATTGGTTGTAAACCTAGAGAAAGCGCAGCACCATCTACACCCTCAATACTAATATTCAAATTTCCTGCTAATCTTTTTTCAGGATGTCCATTTAAATGAATTCCCTCGACAGTAGATAACTGTTTCCACAATCTTGATCTTAATTCTGTCAAGCGCTGATTTTCTGTTTCTTGTTCTGCTAAAGCAATTTCTACAGCTTTACCAAAACCAACTATTTGCGGTGTATATAACGTACCGGAACGCATACCCCGTTCATGTCCTCCCCCATGTTGTTGGGAAGCAAGTTTAACTCTAGGGTTGCGTCTGCGAACATATAAAGCACCTATACCCTTGGGTCCATATACTTTATGGGCTGTGAGAGACATTAAATCAATGTTCATCTCTTCCACATCTAAGGGAATTTTACCAATTGCTTGGGCTGCATCTGTATGAAAAACAATTTGACGTTGACGGCACATTTTGCCAATTTCTGCTAAAGGTTGTAAAACCCCAATTTCATTATTTGCCGCCATCACAGATACTAAAATTGTATCATGCCGTAAAGATTTTTCTAACTGATTTAAATCAATTAATCCATCTTTTTGAACAGGTAAAACTGTCAGACCAAAACCGAGGCTTTTTAAATATTCACAAGGGTCTAAAACTGCTTTATGTTCCGTGGCCACAGTAACAATATGTTGACCTTTTTGGAAATAAGCTTCTGCTACACCTTTGATAGCTAAATTATTAGCTTCCGTTGCACCACTTGTAAAAACAATTTCTTCCGGGTTAGCATTAATTGCATTTGCTAAAATTCCCCGTGTTTGTTGAACAGCAGCGTCTGATTCCCAACCGTAAACATGACTAATACTAGCTGCATTACCAAACTTTTCGGTAAAATAGGGAATCATTGTGGCTAGTACCCTTTCATCAACGGGTGTGGTAGCGTGACAATCGAAATAGATAGGACGACTGGACATAGTTAATTCAGAGTGAAATCAAAATTTGACCTAGTTTTTGTAAGATTTTGAGAACTTGCTCAAGTTCATTTTCTAGTAAGTATTCAGGATAGAAAATACAGAAGACGCTACGCAGACCTGCGGTTCAGGAGAATAAAGGCTTTTTTAGTAAAGTTTGATGATTTTGATAAAATCTCACCTCTCTCTATTCTTCATTTTATAAGCATTATGACTCCTGACTCCTGACTCCTGACTCCTGAATTCTGCTGTATATTGTAGAAGACATGGATGATAATGTTATTTTATTAACATGACTGAGTGATAAAAAATTAAAATTACTTAACAGTTTGCCAATTAACACTAAATTAACCGTAACAAAAATAACAAAAGCCCCGGAAAAAGTGGGGCAATTTTATTTAAATATGGCTAATTTATATACAAGAAACAGGGATTAAATTTTCACTTGGTCTTGTGAAGTCTTGAGGATTCTTTTGAGAGAAGTTATCTTCACTAATCTGGCTGCTTGGTTAATATCTAACCACAGCCGTTCTCTATGCATTGCCTCTGGCCAATCTTCTAAAACTATCTCTACTGGTAACAAAAATAAATTTACTTGATAGATGTTACCACCTTTACGATATTTATAAGCACCGATTTTCTCATTATTCACCTGACCAACCACTCCTGCTTCCTCCCACGCTTCTTTGGCCGCTGAATCGTAAGGACTCATTCCCTTGCAAACTCCCCCTTTAGGAATTACCCAGCTTTGACGTTTACGAGTGGTAATCAATAAAATTTCAAATTTTCCATCTCTGACACGATATGGAATGACTCCTGATTGTTTCAAAACTTTGTTGGGTTTTTGGCTCATGAAAATATATTCCTAAACAATCGGTTACTAAATTTTAAAATTTTACTGATTATAAGAGCAATAGTCTCATGGTCAGTCTCCAGAGGTTTTCTCCCCTAGGTTAGCAATATTGGCTATAAATTAATTACTGTTGTGATATATTTCACTAGTTTAACTATTTATTCCGTATAATATTTGACCTTTTTTAAATTAAAAGTTAAAAATTTAAGATTAATAATAATTTTTAATTAATTTTGGGTGCAAGCCCCCACTGATTGCAATTTTTAATTAATAATTTTTAATTTTTAATTTTTAATTTTTAATTGGAGCGTTCGCGCAGCGTCTCGTAGAGAAGCGACTTGACGAAGTTTCATTTTTATTTTTCATCCTGACTGCATCACAGAGATAGAATCCTATTTGATGTATGTATTCACATCTTGTAGCTTCTCAATCAGGGTTGGTGGGCAATGCCCACCCTACGAAATAATCAGGTTTTTAGACTTAGACAAATTTAAAAGGATCTACTCTCCCCAAAACAGCCATATCTTCTGCATCTAATTCTACAGGAATGCCACTGCGAATTAGTTCTGAAAAATCTTCATTAGGAACCATAATCGTCAGTGTATAAAGACGATTAGTACCTGTATTTTTAATCAAATGAGTGCCTGTAGGCGGTACTAATAAACTATCTCCGGCTTTGATTGCTACTGTTTTTCCATCACAAATAGCAACTCCTTCTCCTTTGAGAATAAAAAACATTTCCAATGCCCATTGATGACGATTTGGTGGGGTTTGTCCACCGACATCAAATATTTCTACACAACAAGTCAAAGAAGTATTAGCAGTTGTGGAATCAAAGATAATTGCTAATCGATTAGAATCACGGGGGCTGATGCGGTATGCTTGGTAATCTTTGGGAGATTTAATAACCGGAATTACACAACAAGTAGCTTGCATATTTCAATTTTGGATTTTAGATTTTAGATTTTAGATTTTGTCATGGGTGAAAAGTCCCCATTTCCCAGTCTCAATTTTCTATTTCCCACTGGTGTTATTTAAAGTTGTAGAAATTGCTGATGAATCTGTCACAAAACCGAAGCATTGTTTGACATTATATAATGTAGCTAACCAACAATATTCAGGGGAAGTTGTGGCGGTGCAGTCTTTGATTAAGATGCAGTCATATCCTAAGAAGTTGGCATCACATAATGTTGTTAAAACACATTGGTCAGCGTTAACACCCGCAAATAATATTGTAGTTATTCCTAAGTTTCGCAGAATACTATCTAAGGGTGTATCCCAAAAGCCACTCATGCGATATTTATCCACATAAATGTCATCAGGTAGCTGTTCGAGTTCGTCTACTACCGCAGCCGCCCAACTACCCACCATGAGTACTTTTTCGCCATTGCTGGGGAGAGGATGACCCAATCCTACACCATCACCTGTGGGATTATAGACATGGAGTAAAGCTGAACTAATATTCAGTAAATCAGGACGATTTCCCCAATTTAGCCAAATTACAGGCACATCAGCCGCCCGTAGTTGTGGTAATAATTTTTGTAACGGTTCGATGGGTTGACGGGCTGGGATGACATCTACGCCGATATGCGCCAACCAACCATCAGGATGACAAAAGTCGTTTTGCATATCAATAATGATAATGGCGGTTTTTGCCAAATCAAGGCGTAAAGTTTTGGTTTCTGTTGATAAAATAACGGATTGTGGGGTTTTTTGCGGACGAGTAATATCTGCAAAATCTTGATTCACATTCCAAGCATTTGGTGCAATTCCTAAAGTCCGAAGGGGTAAATTCATAAATGCCAACACCTAATATCATTGTTTAAGTTGTAACTTGAAAATCTGTTGACCGTTCAATTACTTAATCAAGGTTAAAATAATGAACTTTACTATTCAAAATGCTGTCATTCCTATTACAGATGGTTACACAACTGTAGATGTCCAGGTTGTCAATGGTATCATCTTTGCCATTGCACCCGATTTAGATGTGATTGGGACAAGAATTAATGGTGAACATAAACTGCTGTTGTCTGGTTTTGTTAACGCCCACACCCATTCTTCTGAACATTGGCAACGGGGAGTAATTTCACCTTTGCCGTTAGAATTATGGTTAGCACAGTTATATGAATTTACCCCTTTGGATACGGAACAGGTTTATCTTAGCGCCTTGGGAACGGCGGTAGAAACTTTACTTTCTGGGGGAACGAGTGTAGTCGATCATTTGGTGTTAATTCCCGGAAAAGAGTTAGAAACTATTGCTACAGCGGTTCGCGCTTATCAAGAAATAGGAATTCGGGCTTTTGTCGCACCTCTAATTCAAGATGAATCTCTCAGCGCTGGGATACCTTCAGGAGAATCTTCCCAAATTCATGAGCCTTATTTTCGTTCGACTGCGGAAACTTTGGCAATTATTGAAGAAGCGGTGAGGCTGTTTCATCGCCCAGAGGAGGGTATAACTATTTTAGTTGCACCAACGGGAATTCAGTTGTGTACAGATGCTTTATTTACTGGATGTATTGAGTTAAGTAATCGTTACAATCTTTGTCGTCACTCGCATTTACTGGAAACTAAGGCTCAGAAAAAACTTGCTGAAGAAAAATATGGTTGTTCTGCGGTTGAACATTTACAAAGAATTGGCTTTTTGAGCGCTAGTACTAGTTTAGCCCATTGTGTGTGGTTAACTGATTTTGATATTAATATCCTTGCCCAAACTCAATCTACTGTCGTTCATAATCCGTTAAGTAATCTACGTTTAGGTAGTGGTATTGCTCCAATTTTAAAATATCGTCAAGCTGGGGTAAATGTAACTTTTGGTTGTGATGGTGCTTCTAGTAATGATTCTCAAGATTTGTTAGAAGCTATTAAAATTGGTTCGATTCTGCACAATGTTACAGATTTTGATTATCAATTTTGGATTACTCCCCGTGAATCTGTAGAAATGGCTTCTTTAGGTGGGGCAAAGGGACTAAATATAGATGATAAAATTGGTTCTCTTACTGTTGGTAAACAAGCTGATTTAGTTCTTTATGATTTGACTAATTTATCATTATTACCTCGGACTGATCCGATTGGTTTATTAGTTTTGGGTCGTCCTACCAATGTTGTGGATAGTGCTTGGGTAAATGGTAAACAAATTATTGCTAATGGTGCAGTTACAACTATTAATGTTGATGAATTGCGGCAAGAATTATTTAACCGCAGTCAGTGGGAAACAACACGCCCGTCGGAGAGTGTTGTGCAAATGGAAAGGCGTTATCGTCAAGTTATGGGTTTATAAAACGCAGAGGTACGCTGAGGGAGTTTTTGTAGTTTAGTTTAATATCTGGAATCGTAAGATGGTTAAGGTTAAAGGTGCAAATTTAATTCGGGTACAATATAATCAGAAAACTTTGTTTCTGGAAGGTTTTGATCCTATCAAAGCCACAGGATTACTTAGTCCTGATTATTCAATTCCTACTAATTTCATTTAAGAGATTTAAGAGAGACTTTTGGTTAGTTGGAATCTTCATTACAGCAGAATTCAGGAATCAGGAGACGCTTCGCAGACCTATGGCTTACGCCACGCTGCGCTATCGGTTCAGGAGTCAGGAGTAAAACTGGCGAATGTGTCTAGGTTTCAATTTAGATTCTGTACCTCATTGATCTGCAATCTGCTGTAATTGTAAAATATCAATCACTCGAAAAATATCCTATGGTATCTACTTCTACGTCATTCCCTGATATTCAAAATCATTGGGCGCGTTTATTCATTCAGGCTTTAGTTCAGCGTCGCATTCTCAATGGATATACTAATGGGACTTTTCGTCCTAATAATCCTGTTACTCGTGGTGAGTTTGCTGCTATCATCGGTTCTGTATTTACGCCTACTAAAAAACGGGAATATGTAGCTTTTAAAGATGTCGATGAGACATATTGGGCAAAAAATGCCATTAAAAAAGTTTATGAAACTGGATTTCTTGTGGGCTACCCTGATCAGACTTTCCGCCCCAATGATACTATTTCTAGGGGTGATGTCTTAGTCTCTATGATCAACGGGTTAGAGATTGCTGCTCAGGTAGCACCTGACTTAGTGAGTAAGTTACCACAAATTTATCAAGATGCGGCAGTCATTTCTAGTTATGCTATCAATCAAATTGCGATCGCAACTCGTGTAGGTTGGGTGGTTAATTATCCCAATATTAAAATACTGAACCCGCAAATGGCTGCTACTCGTGCTGAGGTAGCGGTGATGGTCTATCAAGCTTTAGTGTATCTGGGGAAGGCGGAAAAAATTGCTTCTGGTTATATTGTGATACCGCCATCATCGGACACTAAACCCACTACTCCCAATACAATTAGGGTAAATCATCGCCGAGAGTTTCGGGGTGCTTGGGTGACAACTGTGTGGAATAGTGATTGGCCTTCCAAACCAGGACTTCCTGTGGAACAGCAGAAAGCCGAACTGCTGGAAATTATTAAACAATTACAATCTCTCAATTTTAACGCCTTAGTTTTGCAGGTACGACCAGAAGGAGATGCTTTATACTCTTCCCAGTTAGAACCTTGGAGTGCATGGATTACAGGGACTCAGGGGAAAGCACCAGAACCATTTTATGATCCTTTAGAATATGCGATCGCAGAATGTCATAAACGCAATATTGAACTTCATGCTTGGTTCAACCCCTACCGCGCCAAAACTACTATCAAAAGTGGTTCTAATGTCCGTCCTCACATAGCAGTCACAAATCCCGAAGTTGTTTACCAATGGGGTAATCAACTATGGATGGACCCAGGCGCAAAAATCGTCCAAGATCGAGCCTACAACGTAATTATAGATGTTGTCAGCCGCTACGATTTAGATGCTATTCATCTAGATGACTATTTCTATCCTTATCCCATATCTCGTCAATCTTTTCCTGATAGCAAAACCTACGCAGCTTATAAATCAAATGGTGGCACACTCAGCCTAGAAAATTGGCGACGGGAAAACGTAAATCAGATGGTGTTGCGTTTATCTCAAGGAATTAAAAAAACTAAATCTCACGTTAAATTTGGTATTAGTCCCTTTGGCATTTATCGCCCCGGACAACCAGCAGGTATTGTTGGTTTAGATCCCTATAATGTCCTTTATGCTGATTCCAAAAAATGGTTACAAGAAGGTTGGATAGATTATTTAGCCCCCCAACTTTATTGGCGTACTGACCAAACACAACAAAGTTATGAAGTCTTACTAAAATGGTGGACAGAAACTAATACCAAACAACGACATATTTACGCTGGTAATAATATCGGACAACTGGACGGTAAAGTTTGGAAAAATGAAGAAATCCAAAAACAAATTCTGATTTCTCGCAACTTAGCTGGAAAACTTTCTTTGGGAAATATCTTTTTTAGTATGAGTTCTATCAAAAACAATCGTCAAGGTATAGCTGACCAATTTAAGTCTTATTATCCCATACCTGCCTTAGTTCCCACTATGTCATGGCAAAACACCACACCACCACCTCCCCCCAAAAATCTCAAATTTGAAAATGGTAAATTAAATTGGCAACCAACTGATAATCAACCTGTGCGTTCTTGGACACTTTATCGCCAAACTGCAAATAATTGGACAATTCAGCGCATTTTATCCGCTGGGACTACCTTTGCTACAGTCCAACCGGGAACCTATGCAGTATGTGCAGTGAATAGATTAGGAAATGAGAGTCAGGGTTTGGTAATTACTGTGACTTAATATCCTAATGGCTGACGCGGAGATGGGGAGATGGGGAGATGGGAAGACGCGGGGACGCGGTGACGGGGGGAAAATTAAGAATTCCCTGTTCCCTGTTCCCTGTTCCCTGTTCCCTGTTTACGAATTAACAGATAAGTAGTGACTTCACCTCTACCTTTTACCTGAATTAATCCCCGTTTTTCTAATTTATAATCATCTTTAAGGTGTAAATAAGTCGTTTCTGATAATTGAATTTTGCCGACAATTCCATGAGATTCCATTCGACTCGCTAGATTAACTGCATCACCCCACAAATCATAACTAAACTTTTTTAAACCAATCACCCCAGCAACTACAGAACCAGTATTAATGCCAATTCGTAATTGAAAAGATTCACCTGTGGCTGTTTGAATTTGAGTAATTGCCTGTTGCATATCGAGTGCCATTTGAGCAACCGCTAAGGCATGATCAGAGCGGGGAGTGGGTAAACCACCAACTACCATATAAGCATCACCAATTGTCTTGATTTTCTCTAAACCATGAAATTCTGCCAAGCGATCAAAACTAGAAAAAATCTCATTGAGAGAATTTACAAGTTCGATAGGTGTGATGTGCGCTGCTAGTCCGGTAAAATTGACAATATCTGCAAAGAGAATAGTGACTTCATCAAATCGTTGAGCTATCGCACTTTGATTCTGTTTTAACTGTTGGGCAATCTCCGCAGGTAAAATATTCAGCAGCAACCGTTCTGATTTTTCCTGTTCATCTCGTAGAGAAGTTTCCATCAGATGACGAGTGCTAATTTCCGCTCTGACTCTTTGAAACATTTGGCTAAATGCCTCTATCACCTCACCCATCTCATCCTGACGTTTAACAGACAACGTAGAAAAAAGCGGATCATCTCCATCTTCACTAATTGCTTCCCCCGCAGCTACCAAATCATCTCGCAGCAACAAAATCGGCCTAATCACCGTTACTCCCAAAGTCAACATCGTCGTCAGGGTAACAAAAATCGAAATGATTAAAACCAGTCCGGCAACCCTGATTGAAAAGGCATACAATTCTGTTTGTACAGAGGAAGAATTATGACGCACAATCAGGATATACTTACCAGCTAACATTTGGGCAGACCAAGCCACATCATAGCGCTTTCTATCCGAACTCCGAAACCGAAAAACCTTGACCTTCCCCAAATTAGAAGCAGAAATATAGGGTTTTTCCCCAAATGTTCCCACCAATTCCCCATTAGCTTGGTAAACTGCTCCACCTAGAATCACAGATCCAGGTTTGAGTTTGTTAGCTGTAATGCTCAGAATTTCTGAAGCATCTGCACCTTGCTGTATTTTGTAAATAAGGGAAGCAAAAACTTCATCAGAAACATTCTCCAGCTTGGATAATAGCTCATCTTCCCGCCGAACATAAGAAGGTACCAGAATTGCTAGTTCAATCACTACAATGCTGGTAAATACCCAGGTAACAATGTACCGTGATAGCCGGGCATTAAAAAGCTGTAGGCACAATTTAAAAAAGGTTAACATCCAGCTTTCTCCTTCAACAAACAGGCAACAGACGGATTACTGATTACTGAGCTTTCTCTCTGAAGTATTTATTACCTGAATGTTCCTGGGCAACTAGGGGCAAAATAACGTGTCCCGCGTATCCCTACCTGTAACGGGATTAGTGCCTTTGGCAATCTTACACAATTTTTTTTGCTCATCTAAACGCAGCAGTGCATCAGTAAAATCTGCTCCGTCAACTATAGCACCATCAAATCTGGCACTGGCTGCAAATGCACCTTCTAAAACTGCATTAGTTAAATTTGCTTTAATCAGACGCGCAGAATCCAGGGTAGCATTTGTAAGATTAGCCCCTTCTAAGTTTGCGGATTCGAGATTCGCTGCAAAAAAGCTCACACCACTCAAGTTAGCATGACTAAAATTACTCTGACGGAGATTAGCTTTGGTAAAGCTGGAGTCTGTTAAATCACGTCCCGAAAAATCAGCTTCTACGAGGATTTCTTTGTTGTACTCCAGCGCAAACGCCGTTGATGTTACACCTACTAATGCTGTCATGGGAATGATTACCCACAACAATAAACTGAGTATAATTGAGCAAATTCGATACTTAGTATTCATGGTATTTTTAATTAATGTCTAAACCTCCACGATCTAATTATCCAGATATTGGTCATTTAGGAGAAGACCTAGTAGCCCAATGGTTACAATCTACAGGTTGGGAGGTTCTGCACCGTCGCTTTTCTTCTCGCTGGGGTGAAATCGATATTATCGCCCAGTATCACGAGCAAACCGAAACAGCAACCTTCCCAAATACCAACAATCAAGACTCAATCCTGGCATTTGTAGAAGTGAAAACCCGCAGTGTAGGTAATTGGGATGCCGGAGGTAGAACCGCTATCACCCCACACAAGCAAGCAAAACTCTGGCGCACAGCAGAAATGTTTTTGGCTGAATATCCTGAAAAGGCTGATTACCCATGCCGCTTTGATGTGGCTATTGTATTTTGTCAACGGGTATTAAAGAAGCAGGGTAAAGTTACTGCTATTCCTGAAGCGATCGCAAGTTTATCCACAAATGAACTCACTTTGCAACTGCAAGAATATATTCCAGCTGCTTTTGAGCTATAGTATTGTGCCGATCTGGAAAATATTTTTTCCCTAGTTGTTACAATCTAAGTCAGACTGTGCCTGATGTCTTCGATGGATGGTACAAAAGTTAAAATTGTAAAATTAAACACGTTTTTATTCTAAAATGATGAAAGCATCTGCTAAGTTCGACTTTGAAGACGAAAAATTTAACGCCCCACCTTCTCAAGTCCTTCCCTGGGGTTTAATGATCAATCCTCGTTATGGAACAGATGGTTTACAGAGTTATGGTTTGGCAATTAGCCAGGATAATGCCCAAGCTGTTGGTTTTAAACCAGATGATAATTGGCAACAGATAGACCATGAATTTAGTTCGGGAATGGAAACGGTGTTTATTAGCACTACTCCCCGATTAGTAATTGTGCGTCGTGGTCCATTATCTGTTAAAGACCGAGAAACGGGGATTAAATTGGGTACATTTAAGGATAATTATGATGCTTTTTTAGCTGATAAACTGAAGTTTAAAGTTTTTACTCGTCATCTAATTTTTTTAGTAGGTGAAGATAAAAAGTTTTTACATCAATCACCTCTACAATTAACTCTCAGTGGTTCAGCCGGCGCTAGTTTTGGTAAAAATTATTCTGAATACCAACAAGGTAGAGCCATCGGGGGTTTCGTAGCGGAATTAGAAAAAGCTTATGCTGCGTTCCAAAAGAAACCTGTGACTCCAAAGGGTCCTTTATTCCATGCTCATGGAATTTATTGCCCAATCATTGAATGTGAAGAAAGAGGAATTGAACCAAATACAGCTTTGGTGGCTTCAACTGTAGATTACAAACATCCCACAGTCTCAACTTTAACTGATTATATGATTGCCTCAGATTCTCCTGAATCGGCAATTATTTGTCAGGCTTTTGAAGAACACAAAGAATTTGCTAAAGAAGTGATTAAACCAGAAATTTCTAAGGTGGAAATGGCTGGTGTCACCAATTCTTATGTGTATGCCGATGATGATGAATTTGGTTATCCACCATATTAGAGACGCGGAGATGGGGAGATGGGGCGACGCGGTGATGGAGAGAAATAATTACCTACTGCCTCCTGTCACCTGCCCCCTGACTCCTGACTCCTGACTCCTATTGCTTGAGTAGTAAATAGAACAGTGAACCGTTACCGCCTGTAATGCCTGCGCGATCGCCTGCTAGTTTACCAGTTCCCATGAAATAATCTACTCTTCCTGGGCCTTTAATCGCACTGCCTGTATCTTGATCTAAGACAAAACGACTAACTCTCCGAGACTCCAGTTTGCCACCTTTTCCAGCAAAAGGAAATGAGTTGTTAATCAGTGCTAGTGCGCCAGGAGGCATGAGAGATTTATCTGTAGCAATGGAACGTTCTGCTGTTACAGGAACGTTAATACTGCCTGTAGCTGCTGCACCGTTAGTTTCTCGAAAGAAAATAAACCTTTCCCAGCGTGGTAAATAATTATTTAATTCTCTGGGATTTTGACGGAAATAACTCAGTAACTTAGGCATTGTTAAACCGCTAAGTGGCAATTTACCATCTTTTGCTAGTTCTCCGCCGATGCTAGTCCAAGGATAATCTGTTCCCCCAGCAAAGCCTACAGAGGTTCTTTTGCCATTTGTTAATCTAATTTGGGCTGAACCTTGGATATGGATCATGTATGCATCCATGCGATTGCGGAACCAAAGCATTTCTAACCCACGCAACTTGCTTTTATTCCCTTTTAAACCATCTTTACCTTCTAAATCAATTCGTTTTGGATGAGGTTTAGCCCATTCTTTAAAATCTGCCGGAACTCGATACAAGGGATATTTATATACTGAAGTTCTCACGCGGCTGGCGGTATACTCCGGCTCGTAATAAGCTGTAAACTTGACAGTACCCTTGCCATCATTGCCTACAGACTGGTAAAAGACAAATTCCCGACTCACAGCGGCTTGTAGTTGGGCTGCTGAGGTAGAACTGACAACCAATTGCCGAAAGCGTAACAAACTGCGACGCACACGATCTAGGGTAATCTCTTTGATTGGATAATTTTGATAAATAGCGATCGCTCTACTCGTTCCTAAGTAACGCAAACTATTATCTATTGAAGTTAGCAGTGCTTGTTTATCTCCCTGTTTACCCCAAAGTTGCTCATCCCAACCCAAGCAATTTTGAGGGGTACAAGCAGTTTGCACGTTGACGAGTTGCAGTGGTGGTGGTAAGACTTCAGGAGTCGTCGGTATTGGTATCGGTTGTGTAGTTGGAACTTGAGCAACAACTGACCAAAGTGGATTTACAAAGGCAATTCCTAAACTCAAGGATAGCAAAGCAAGGGTTTTTCTCATCATCTTTCAATACTAGAACTAAAAATCGGTTCTACCCGAATACCCACGATTCGAGATGGACGTACCACCATATATTCCCCTTGAATATTTTTAATGGGTACGCTAATAAAATCATTAGAAGCTGACTTTGGCACAAGCTCCCCACTGTACCACTTCTGAAACTCTTGAATAGTAGGAAAACGCACTTCTTCCCGATGGCCGCTATCCAATAGGAGGAAAACGGCATATTCGTTTGGAGTTCTAGGCATAAATCCACATCATTTTTAATACATCCAACTCATTGTTAACCAGATTACCTCACGATGAAAAGGGGAAGTATACGGGAGAAGTCGCAGATATACCCAAGTATCGCCAGATTTCAGAACTTTTACTTCCTTGGGCATCATGACGCTTCCTGCCCCGAAAACAGTTCCCGCGATTATAGAATAGATCCCTGACTTATCAAAGCTGTTGGGGATCTGGGTATGACGTTAATTGCTGGAAAAAAATTCAAAAAAATAATTTAAATCGTGCTAACTGTGTGGTAATAGAGCCGGTGAGGATTTTATTTAATTCTCCACTGTCTTGAAATTGTAAAATTTGCTGCATGGGTAAATCAAAGGGAAATTGTCCTTCTAATTCTGGGCGTTGCATTTGTGCTAGTAAAATTTGTTCAGACCGTTTACTGGCGATAGCGTAACCGATTTCTACGCAGACATTGGAACTGGGAATTAGTTGATGAGTTTCTTTACCCTCCAGGCTGGTGATAGGTGTGGTATCTGCAATAAATAATAAACTCTTCCTAATTTTCCTTATTATGGCTTGGTTTAGCCGCAGAGGTGCATTACTGGGACGAGATGATTCTATTAATGTTAGGGGTAAACGGGATTTTGTGTTTAAAGTTTTTAAACTTTCTTGTAGTTCTTCTCTGAGCAGATCACTTGCTGTTGCATACTCAGTTTGAGAGCAGAAAAAAATAGTTGGTTCTAACTGAGCTAACAACGCCTGTTTAGTAAAATAAATTTCATGACTAATCAAGTCAATGTTAGCTACACAATAACCACCACTACCCTCAATATAAAATTCTGTATTTTCTCCTTCCAGATACCGTCTAAACCAAGTTGATGCTTTAACTTCGTCACTTTCTTCCAAAAAGTCCGCACGCAACCCTGATTTGAGTAAGCTTTTTTTACTCAAACGAATGTCTGGGGGACGTTTTTCCAATTCTGCAATTGGCTCATAATCCTGTAGATACCACGCTCTGAGCGCAATTATTGACATAAAGGGCTATTTTAAATGTCTGTTGCTATTCAATTATAGTACAAACTTACTTCCATGAAATTGGGTCAGTTACCAGCTACAGCAGATTACAAGTTGCAGGAGCTACAAACTGAAAATCAAAATATGGCTTACGCCACGCTATCAAATATTAAGCATAGACGTTCCGCCGGAACGTCTCTACAGTATCACTGTCACTGCTCTCTAATTACAAACAATAACACCCAACATCTACTAGCTTGGTTTATCTCTCCTCTTATTGATTCTATCTAGGGATGTACTACCTTTCATACCCTTGATAAACAAGTTATGAAGATTAGTCACAGCGCCCTCTGATTTTAATCTATCGAGAGAATATCAGCGTTCGCGTTGGGTGTTATGTTGTTTAGACGAGACAGACTTGATTTCAACAGCGATTTTACCTTTTTACTAAATTTTCACTCTACTAGCTGTTTTATCTGCCAGGGAAGCTTTTTCTTTAGCTTCAATTATTAGAATAGCACGTGTAGATCAAGGCAGAAATTTCTGCAATGAAACTTTACAAAAAAAGGGAACAGGGAACTCTTAATAGAAAGTGTCTTATTCCCTAAAACTTTAGAGGATATTTGTAAAGTTTAGAGGATGTTTGTAAAGTCAAAATATATACTTAAAACCTCTCTCCAAACCTCTCTCCTACAAGGAGAGAGGCTTTAAAACCCCCATTCCCTTGTAGGGAAGGGGGGCTGGGGGGTTAGGTTCTGAGGCTTTTGGTGTTTCATACAATACTTTTAAAACATCCTCTTAGTTCTGTGTATTATTACGAATTACGAATTACGAATTACGAATTACGAATTATTGTGTTCTCCTTGAAATTTGAGAGGAATTTCAATCCAGAACTCTGTACCTTTTCCCGGTGCTGATATACACTCCATGAGTCCACCATGTTTTTCTACAACAATCTGGTAACTAATTGCCAATCCTAATCCTGTACCTTTACCGACTGGCTTAGTAGTAAAAAAGGGGTCAAAAATCCGCTTTTTAACTTCTTCGCTCATGCCTGGTCCATTATCTGCAATACTAACTAACAGATAGGAATTTTGGGCTGATACTCTGGTAGAAATACGAATAGTTGGTGGTGGTTTGATAACTGCTGTTTCTACTCTTTCTTCTATATCATCGGTTAAGACATCAATAGCATTGTTAATGACATTCATAAATACCTGATTCATTTGTCCGGCATAGCATTCCACTTTTGGTAATTTCCCATAGTCTTTGATCACCTCAATGGCAGGAAAATAGCTGTGTGCTTTGAGTCGATGTTGCAAAATCAATAAAGTGTTATCAATGCCTTCATGTAAGTCAACACACTTGTTTTCTGCTTCATCGAGACGGGAGAAATTGCGTAATGATAGGACTATAGAACGGATGCGATCTGATCCTACTTTCATGGATGACATGATTTTTGGTAGGTCTTGGATGAGAAAATTAAAATCTATGGCTTCGATAGTGGAACGAATTTCACTATGAGGGTGGGGATAATGAGACTGGTAAAGTTGTAAAAGGTTGAGTAGGTCTTCGGTATAGTTGCTGGCATGACAGAGGTTGCCATAGATAAAGTTAACCGGGTTGTTAATTTCGTGGGCTATACCTGCAACTAACTGTCCTAAACCAGACATTTTTTCGGTTTGAATTAATTTAGCCTGAGTTTCTTGAAGTTGATGTAAGGTATGCTCTAATTGTGCAGCTTTGGCTGTGGCTTTAGCTTCGGCTGTACAACTTTGTTCATAGAGTTGGGCTTGCTGAATAGCGATCGCTGCTTGGTCTGCTAACTGCTGTAACAAATCAATTTCTGCATCTTGCCAAATCCGAGGAGATTCACAGTGATGGGCAACCAGCAAACCCCAAAGTTGACTGCCCATTTTAATGGGGACGATCAGGTTGGCTTGGACTTGCATACTTGCCAAGAATTCTCGATGACAAGCACTCAGGGTATCTGTTGTCACATTGTTAATCATCCTCACCCTGCCACGTAAGTAAAGACGGGTATACTCGTTAGGAAAACATTCCGATGATAACTTCAGCCCCAAAACTGACTGCCAATTACCATTCACCTCTTCTACAATCACCTCACCTTCAGTTTCCCCTCGTAACTGATAAATTAGCACCCGATCAGAATTTAGTAGAGGACGGACTTCCCGGACAATCGTTTGTAGGGTTGTATTCAAGTCCAAGGTGCTGCGAATTTGATCTGTGACTTGCTTGAGTGCCTTAGTCAGCATCAAGGTTTTTTCTATTTCAGCGGTTTGTTCATGTACCCTGACTTCGAGGTTGGCATTCAATAACTGTAGTTCTTGGTATGTTTGCTGTTGCTGAATTGCCATTGAGAAGTTTTGTGATAAAGCTTGTCCTAGGGTGATTTCTTCAGGTGTCCATGCTGGTGCTTGGCCTTTTCTTTCCTCTCGCCAAACGTCAAAAGACAGGCGCGGTAATTCTTGATACCTGTTTTGGTCGTTTCTTCCTGCCCAGAGGACTTGACTATCAAATTCTGGACGAAAAATGCTTAACACACCAATGAAATTTTCGCGGTAGTGTAGGGGAACGACCATTAGCCCCCGAATCGGAGTAGGCTGAAAGGCCAGGGCTAAAACTCGCAAATGTGATGCTTTATAAAGGTCGGGAATCGCCCAAATTTGCCCTGGTTTATACTCAGCCATCCAGTTTTGCCACAGGGGATGCTGTTCAATTACACTATTTGCTAATTCATAAGGTAGTTGTGGCTGTTCACCGCAGGTATATAGTTCGCCGCTTTGTTCAATATAAAGCCTGCCACCAATACCACTAAAGGAGGAAATTGTTGCTTCTAGGGCTTCTTGTAGTTGAATTGTTGGTAGTTGATGTAGAAGGGTTGTGACTTGGTTAATGATGGCTTCACATTGTTGCTTGCCTCTGGCTTCACTGAGTAGGTTACTTTGAGAAATAGCGATCGCTACCTGATCTGCAATTTGCTGTACTACTTTGAGTTCTCGTCTCAAAATTGTTCGCGGTTGGCTGTTGTGGGATACGAGTAATCCCCACAGTTTCGGCTGTGTTGCTTGTCCTTTTGGGTCGTATTCTAAAATTGGGACTACAAACGAAGACTGTACACCCATCGCTTGTAAATATTGAATATGACATGGGTCTACTTGCCGATAGTGAATATTCTGTGTGAGTAAGGGTTTGCCATTTTTTGCTGACTTAAGTGGCGATAAGCCGATTGTGCCTCCAGGCACGTCTACTATGGAGCGTTGCCTCGCTAACAAAAACATTTCTCTGACTGGTTGGGGAATGTCATGGGCAGGAAAATGCAGCCCTAATAGAGATGGCAGACGCTGCATATAATTGGATTCAGCTATAACTTCACCACTGCCATCAGCGTCAAACCGATATATTTTGACTCTATCTGTTGCCAAGAATGAACGAACTTCAGTCACCGTGTTTGTTAATATTTCTTGGAGATCGAGCGATCGCCGAATCTGTTTGATCATCCGGTGCAGTAAATTTTCTTGCTCTATGCTTTGCTGCAAACCGTTTGGCTTATCGGTAAAAGTCATTCCTAGTCTTCACCTTATCAAAAATATAATTTTTTTAAACTTGTTCCCTGAGATGAATTTATAGTTTTAACCCTGGTCGATTTATTATCTTTTATTTACTTAAGCTTATTTTAACTACATATAACAAATTTTAGTTCTAGATTTTTTTAACCATTTCCGTAAAAATACTTATTTTTTCCTTGGTTCATACTGGTTACACTAAAAGGATATATTTTTTATAAAGTTTTCTAGCAATCGCCCATCTACTTAGCACACCAACTGTATCTCTTACGGGAGCCGTAGGTATTGATAAAACCTAGAGAAGAGAGCGCAGCTATGGCGTAGTGAGTGTAAGTAGATTGGCGCAAACAAACCAAACTATGTAAAGGAATATAAACTAGTACACAACGGCGTAAATCAACCAACCATTAAAAATTGCTAAAAAACTTGTATCATCTGCTTTTTTAATTTTTAATTGTTAATTTTTAATTCCGAGAAAGCGGTACTAGGCTAAAATTCTCTTTCTCCCTGCTACCTGCCTTATCCCCCCGAAAAATATTTATGCCGGACTGCTTAGTCATACCTTGGGTAGGGAGCAATGGGATGATCTTAATAATCTACTAACAAGTTATACTAACTCTATTTTGACTCCTAACTTCTGAATTCCTACTATTCATTTTAGAAACAATATGTCACAACATAACACAATTACAAATCCTCAAGAAATCTATGATGTAATCATCGTTGGTGCTGGGCCTGTTGGTTTAGCAACTGCTATTGGTTTACGCCAGCGGGGGATAGAAAATATCCTCATAATTGATCAAACTCGTGCTTTTCGTCCGGTTGGTCAGGTGTTAGACCTGTTACCTAATGGATTAAAAGCACTAAAAGAATTAGATGCAAATGCCTATACAGCAGTAAAAGATAATGCTATTAAGTTACTTTCTCCTCCGCAATCTGATCATAAAAAAAACGCTAAAACTTCACCTCAATGGGTTTACAAAAATCTCCAAGGTCAGTTAATTAGGTCAATTCCATTGGGATTTGATGACTGGTTTAAAGATTATGGGGAAGGTAGATTATCATTAGCTTGGTTTGAATTACAAACTACCCTGAGAAATCTTATTCCTCCAGAAACTGTAAAAGCTAACCATCGTTGTATTCATTTAGTTGATGAACCAGAAAATGGTTGTGTGCGGCTAGAGTGTGTATCTGATGGTAGGTTTGAAGATAACCCCTATGCCTATTGGGAGGAAAATTCTACCCCAGCTAATAATTCAACTCAAAATATAGATAACTTACCTCCCAAATTAATATCTAAAACGTTTCGTGGCAAATTAATTGTTGGTGCAGATGGAATTAACTCTAATGTTCGTCAAGTCATCTATAAAGATACCCCCTACTCTGTTTTTGCCAAACCTCAATACTCTGGCTTTGCCGCTATAACGTGCAGAGATATCAAGGATCTTCCCAATCAAGTCCAAACTCAAATAGTAAATACATTTTTGCAAGATACTTTTATTGCTACCATCAGTAATGATTGCATATCGGAAAATTCTCCAGATGTGATTGAGCCAAGAATGATGTTATTTTCCAGGCAGCCAGGTCAATTTGGGTATGTAATCCATCTACCAGTAACTTTAGAATCTTTGCAAAATAAATCTGGACAGGATTTAATTGATTTAGCTTTACAAGAATTAGAAAAAGCAGATTTCCCTAGCAGCTTAAAAGAATTAGTGGCAATTTCTCCACCTGCAAATATACAGCAACGTCCTTACTATATTCACCACACTAGCAATGAAACTGATGCTGGTACAATTACACCTGCATGGAGTAAAGAACGAGTTGTATTAGTTGGGGATGCAGCACATGGAATGCCACCATTTATGGCGCAGGGTGCAAATCAAGGTTTAGAAGATGCACTAGCAGTAGTGACAATAATTGCTAATATTGCCAAGCAGAATTATTGGCATGATATAAAAGCAATTAGTCAACAATTTGCCCAATATGAACATTTACGCCGCCCATTTGTTGCATATATCCAAGCAGCAACGTTGACAAGATTCCCCCAAACTTCAAATCAACAATGGCATGAGTATAACCAAAAAGTTTATACTCGTGATGCCAAAAAAATTATGGATTTTTGATTGTTAAGTTTATACTTGCGTTTGCCCTGCCCGCCGCATCTCCTACGGCGGGAGTTACTGACAAAGAAAGTAACTGACGGATTTCTTCACGCACACTCATCAGGATTTTACCAAGATGATTTTCACCGGTTTTATCCGCACCACAGCCCCAAAAATAATCTGTGGGTGAGTTTTCCACCAGAATTTCATTACCTGTTACCAAAAGTACTTCTTGAATCTCCAAATGAGTGAGAAACTTTTTGAAAACTGCTTCTCGCATGACTTGAGTTTTGACTAACTCCCAATCCAAACGTAGTCGATTTTTACTACAACGTCCTAAAGCGGCAGCTTCTTCAGGAGTTGCAGCCGCATGGATTAAGGGTATAATTACCTCATCCTCACTGCCCACAAACTTTTGGGCTTGATAATAATGCTCAACTGTTGGCCAGTAAGTACTCTGAATTTCGATGGGGTGGGGAGAAAAGTTAGAAAAACAGCCATAGGGCTGCCACACTTTGTAAAAGTAAATAGTCATTTCAAAATTGCTGTTTATATATTAAATTTTATCTGAATCCTCGGTTAGCGTAAAACTCAGACATGAAGAGTGCTGAGATATACGCGACTTAAGAAAGTGCTTTCTCTCGCAGTCTAGCTTCTAATTCTGGGCTAAGGGAAACAAATATCGCCATAACCGTATATTTTGGGGAAGGTTTATAGATATTATTGTATATCAACTAATGCGATCTTTCCTAACTCTACATCCATAAAATGCGTTAGTAAAGCTTACCGAAACTATCTCTCTAAATTTACAATTCAGAATCATCAAAAACAGAGGGAAGGTTACGACGACCACTCACTACTCGTAAAATTTCAATTCCATCATCCAACACTCTATAAAAAATTATATAACCTTCAAGGAGTAATCCTTGCAAATCAGGACGTATTCCTGAATAGCTTTTACCACTATTTGGAAAGGAAACTAATTGTTGACATTTGTGATTAAATTCCTGAAAAAATTTTTCCCCTGCTTCTAGGTTGTTTTGTGAGAAGTATTCAGCAATTTCGTTCAGGTCACGACTAGCGAGAATATTAATAACGTAACGATTCATTTTTGTACCTGTCGCTGTTGCTGAAAACGATCTAAAATTTGATTTACAAATGTTTCACCGTCAATAGGTGCTGTGTGTTCTGAAATTGCAATAGCAGCATCAATTTTTTCACGCACTTCTTTAACCCATTCTGTCTCAGAACGATCATACTCTTCTAGCAACTGGAGAGCGATTTCTATAACTTCTTCTACAGAGTGGTATTTTCCAGTTTGCAGTTTTGTTTGAATAAAGTGTTCTTGCTTAGGTGTGAGACTGATACTCATAATAATTTTGGTTAAGTTGACTGTAGATAATAACTATTGTAATATAACTCCAAAAATTTAATTATTCTCAAGGCGTTAGTGAAACTTCCCGAACGTATCGCTCTTCACTCTACCTCAGAAATGCGTTAGCGTATCCCTGACGGGACTCGCAGAGATAGCGCACCGAAGGTATCGCTCCTAACTCTACATCAATAATGCGTAGATAACCGCACCAAATATATCGCTCTTTTATCTATATTAATTAGAAATGTACTTTGGTTGAAAATTAGTTTAATATTGATAGTTAGAAGTATACAGAATTATTATGGATGCTTTAATTGAAGAACTAAATACAAAGTTAAGTTACTGGCAACCTGCTGTAGCAGAACAAGTTCGCTATTGTATTCTAGAAATCATCGAAATGGCAGATCAGGATGTTTTAGATATTCTCAGAACCCGTACAGTAGAGCAGGAAGTTTTGGATTTGTTAGATGAACCCTAAGCTTGGTGAAATTTGGCTTGCTGATTTGGGTATAGCAGCAAAAACACGCCCAATTGTGATTGTATCCCGTAATGACCCAGACCCACCAAGAGCTTTGGTAATTTATGTACCACTAACTACCCAAAATAGGGGAAGTCTTTATGAGGTTGCACTACCTCGACTACAATTTCTTGAACGGGATTCTACAGCGAATGTTCAAGGTATTGGATCTATTCCAACGGTAAGACTAGAGAGAAAATTGGGCAACTTACCAGAGGAAGTTATGGTCGAAATTCAGCAAGCGATTAAATTCGCATTTGATTTACAAGATGATGCTGAATAATCGTTCTCACTCTACACCAGAAATGCAATTACGTTGCATCAGATTCAGGTGCTTCACCAATTGTCTGCTGTGCTGCGTGACGGATATGAAGAATACGAACTGTAGAAACTTCCTTTTCTTCCAAAATTGTGAAAATTATCCTGTATGCGTTGCGTCCTTTCCCATAAATTATCTGACGCATTTCTTGACTAAAATAATCATTTTCTCTAGCTACAGAACATCGTTTTGGCATTTGTGATAAAGACTCAATTAATCTTAATAACTCTGCATACCACTGGCTTGCTTTTTCAGGAGAAGTTATTTGAGATATCTGTAAAAATGCTTTGTCTGCTTCTGCTTCTGCTGTGCTAGAGATTTCAATACGGTATTTCATGAATCTACTGGCAGGTTATATTTACGACGCTGCTCATCAGCAAAATCATCCAAGGAACGAAAACGACCTGCTTCAAAGTCTTCTAATCCTTGCTGAATACCCTTAATAGCTGCTTCTGAGTCTTGTAATTCCCAGTCTAGGATATTCTCTAGCAATTCAGCCGCGACAAAACTAATATCTTGTCCTTGTTGTGCTGCTTTCTCTCGCAGTCTAGCTTCTAATTCTGGACTCAGGGAAACAACTATCGCCATAACCGTATATTTTGGGAAAGGTTTCTAGATATTATTGTATATCAGAAATGCGATCGCTCCTAACTCTACACCAGAACTGCGATCACTCTCAACTTTACATCAATAGTGCGATCGCTCCTAACTCTAGATCAGAAATGCGATCGCTCTCAACTCTACACCAGAAATGCGATCGCTATTCACTCTACATCGGATAATGCGATCGCTATTCACTCTACATCGGATAATGCGATCGCTCTCAACTCTACAGCAGAAATGCGATCGCTCCTAACTCTACATCAGAAATGCGTTAGCGAAGCTTACCGAAGGTATCCCTCTTAACTTTACACCAAATAATGCGATCGCTCCTAACTCTACATCAGAAATGCGTTAGCGAAGCTTACCGAAGGTATCCCTCTTAACTTTACACCAAATAATGCGATCGCTCCTAACTCTACATCAGAAATGCGTTAGCGAAGCTTACCGAAGGTATCCCTCTTAACTTTACACCAAATAATGCGATCGCTCCTAACTCTACATCAGAAATGCGTTAGCGAAGCTTACCGAAGGTATCCCTCTTAACTTTACACCAAATAATGCGATCGCTCCTAACTCTACATCAGAAATGCGTTAGCGAAGCTTACCGAAGGTATCCCTCTTAACTTTACACCAAATAATGCGATCGCTCCTAACTCTACATCACTCCACTCTACACCAGAAATGCGATCGCTCTTACCCTACACCAGAAATGCGATCGCTCTTACTCTTTTGTTAAACACTCTTATTCCAATACTCTAAACCAGTAACAATAACATCTTCCAACCACTTCTTAAAACGTTCCGTCAGGTTACTCTCATCATCAGCATAAGAAAACTGAAATAGAGAATCTGTTAAGGCTTGAATATCACTAATATTTCGTTCACCTTCTCCAGTATTATCTCTGTGATATGCACAAGCAGAACAAGCAAGTAGTCCGAGATACTCGTGTCCTACTGCATGAAAAGAAAGTAGAATTGTTGTTGATGATTCTACATTAATCACCAATTGTATCCAACTGTGATAAGTCCGAATATTAGCAAAGTAACCTAATTGTTTAGCTGTTTCTACAACTTGGAAGCGATGATAATATGATTTAGGATCACCAGCAGCAGCCTGAACCACAAAACTCTCAGCATCACTTACTAGATTTTGAACAGATAACTTAATTTCGGTAGCGATATCTTCTAAACGAGCCGATGCAATTTTAAAAAGATTTGTCGCAAAACTTTCAACTTTTTGACGGCGATCTGGAATAGTGGGTGATTGATTTTGCCTAATTTTGTTAGCTATGGAAGCAATAACAGCCTGAGCGCGTCGTGTTTCGGACAAAATTTGTTCAGATAAACCAAGACTACGAATAAATGCCTGTTTTTGACTTTTAGCAAACAAGTTAATCAAGTTTGATAAATCACCTTGATCTGCTTGCTCTAAAGCTCCAATATAAGCTGCTCTTTCGTCACCTGTAACAACCAAAGGAAACCATCTAGCTTGCAGAAAAACTAAACTAGCAAGACAGCGAGCCACACGACCATTACCATCTTGAAATGGATGAATTTGTGTGAAGCGATGATGTAACCATGCTGCTTCCACTTCAGGGGGAATTTGTTCTATTCTATGTTGATGATGCCATTGAATCAAATTATCCATTTCGGAAGCAACCTGTTCTGGAGGGCAATATTCATCTATAGAGCCATCTTTTCTTTCTGGATTATTAGGTTGCTTCTTCCAGTCACCTCTGTTCAGAGGAACACGAATAATTTGTCCTGTTGGTGTTTTTGCTTCTGTACTGTCTTGATTCTGCGTGAGAAGTTGATGTAACTCTTTGATGTAGGAAGTAGATAAGCTTCTCCCTCCACCAACAAAATCAAATAATCCTTCGATCGCTGCTTCTTGATCTTGGATAAGAGATACAATTTGCTTGATTGGGGGATTACCAAGATTATTAGGATTATGAGCAATAAGAGCCTCATTAATTCCTTGTTCAATTAGTACACGGGTGATTCCTCTGTCTAGGGTATATAGTCCTTCAATAATTCCAGTTTCAATTGCAATTTCTCGACATAACCTTTCCATAAAGGTTTTAAATTCTCCAGAAGAACGCAGCCGTTCTGCTTGTTCATTCCAAACAGTGACTAAAGGTGGTAATTCAGAACTTGCTAAATCTTCCCAATTGGATGGTAAATTTTCTATTGGTTGCCACTGCATGAATAATCTCCAAAAACTTGATAGTACGGTTAAAAAAATCTACAATTGTGTAGTCTCAGATATGGTTATAAACATCAAAATTTTTCGATAAAATCACTAATCTTCTATTAATTGAAAATAGTTATTAGTATAATTTCTTTTCAAATAAGCTTTGAATTTGGAATCAGGAGGCATCTTGTTTACAATGTCTTGCACTGTTTTAGCTGCTGTATTACAAGCCCATTTAGCAGCATTACTTGTACTAATCCTTTCCAATAAAGGCACAGGACAATCTTTATTTGTACCAGCAGGATCTTTGTAAGTGCTTGGTTCACGAAGAATATTTAGTCCTGATAATTTGTTTAATATTTTCCTCTTTGAAGAAGGAGGATCATCACTATCAAGCTTTAAAGTAAATTCATCTTTAGGCTTGAGATGAACTAATTCGTTACGCACATTGAATAGATGAACAAAATCTTGGTAGGGTTGAAAACCTTGATTTGGTCTTTCACCTGATATAGCTATGTAAGTTACCTCAAGCTTGAGTTTTATTTGTCCGTTATATTCCTCAACGGTGGTTAATAGTGTTGCAAGTTTTTTTGCAAAATCTTCTGGTTCTTCCTCTGGTTTTGTATATGCTGTGGCTAGTTCCGGCAACTCATTTAGAAATGCCTCAATAGACATAGCTGAAAACAAAATAGCGGGAATTGCATCACTAATTCCGTGGTCGTTGTGAAACGTAGAATTCACGTAGTAGTAATTTTTTGCTTGATCGTGCAGAGGACCAGCATTTAGATGGAATCGAGTTACTATGTTGTCCATAATCTCCTTAAAGTAAACTAATCATACATTCACCCCTGTTTCTTATAGTACACAAATACGCGATTAATCTAACCTGTAATTAACAAATTTTTACCTAAAAAACAGCAAACTCCGTATATTTCCTGATCTCAGGAGCTTTAAACCCTAAAATAATATGTGCTTTTGGTATTCCCGCAGCAACCAAATCATTAGCTACTCCTTCTTCAGTTCCATCATGTTGAATCCAAACCTTACCATCAATTAAATCAAGATGTAATAAAGTTCCATAGATACGATAACCATTTTCCCAACCAGTTTCTACTAATAAATAACGATCATTTTTTTCATCTAACACCAATTCAACTTTCACCTGTTCATCATTGCCCAGAAAATCAGCATATTCTTCGAGAATTTTTTGAATTATTTGACGATATTGATTAGTTAAGGAATCCATTTGACAATTACCTCCTGTTCAGCATCGAAACTAAACAAACGAATAACACCATCTTCAATTAAAGTTTGACCAGCTTCTTCTTCAAAAACCGTTTTACAAGTGCTTTCACTCACAGCCAGAAATAACTTATATTCAGGATAATAACGAGCTAATAAATGATCATACAAAACAAATTGACCAACAGCATCTTCCAAATCTTTCATATCCGAAGGACGAGTAAAACTTTTCACCTCAACAGCTATTTTTTCTGTTTCTCGTTCTGCTGCTAATAATCTCTCCGCACCTAAATCAACAAATAGATTTTTACCTCTCGCTAAACGAATCCGCAAAGGATCATGGATAATTTTCCAACCATCTTTGATAAGTGCATTTTTTACAGTATTGTGATAGATGTCTTTAGCTGGCATAATGAAAACTACTTTCGCCTACTCCAATAAAATTTTACCATTACTCATATCCTCATCCCGTAATTCTGCTTCTTGTATCCATTCCTCAGCAACTTGTTGATCAATGTCTCCAACTTGTCCTAAATGTTCAATCAAACGAGCTACTAATAATACTAGAGAATCTTTTGGTAAAGCCAGGACTTGAGCTTCTAATTGTTCAATAGTCATAAATTATTCCATCTCCCTATAGTAAACTAATTATCAGCTTAACAATTCCTGTGGACGCACAATCACAATACCTGTCGTCAGCACAAAATCACTAGGATTAAAAGTTAAAATATGTGTAACTTGATAAGCAAGCATAACAGCCACAATACGCACATCATGAGTGCGTTTACCCATTACCTTATTAGTAGTTACTAAATTTAACCAATTGGGAAAAATATCTTCTGACTCTTTCAGTAATGGAAAACGCCTCAGAACTTGGTCTATGGTCTTGCGCGTCTTTTCCACAGTCCACCCTAAACCATTAACTTCTACTGGTCGTGTAGCTACAGCCCAAAATTCAACCAGTATTTGTGCTGTTAAAAAACATTCATCTCCCTGTGCGAGTAAGCGAGATATAGCCTCTGTTGCGAGGTGATGCTGAACATCAGAAGGATTACAGAAGCGCATCACAACATTTGTATCAAGAATATATCTCGTCATTCTTCGTAAATACTATCTCGACAAAAAGCTTCATCACTCAGACTCACACCAGTTTCAGGAAGTTGAGAAACCCAATCTCGAAACTCACTCGCCCTTGCTTCTGGTGTTAATTTTTGCCATACTGGAGTAGTGTCAGAAAACTTTTGAGATTGAAACTGAATAAAAGCTATAAAATCAGCTATTTTTTCCAGTTGTTCTTCATCGAGATGATCTAATTCTTGCTTGAGCTTTTCTCGCAACATAACATAATTTAAGATTGTACAAAATAGGCTGTAACAATAGTCATTTTATAATCAGTCATTCCCCATTATCACTATATTCTAAATCAAGGTATCTTCTTTGCGCCTTTGCTCCTTCCCGTCTTTGCGCGAAACTTTAATCAAAATAAAGCATAATTAACCATTAACCAACACAGAAAAATCCCTATGAACACACAACCTATCCGCGTCGGAGTTCTCGGTTTTGGTGGACTCGGACAAGCAGCAGCAAAACTCCTCTCCAGCAAACGGGAAATGATTCTAGTTGCAGCCGCAGACCAAAAAGGCTACGCTTACTCCACAGAAGGCTTAAACACCGATGCTTGCATCACCACCTACCAAAAACAGGGAACAGTCGGTTATTTAGAACCCTTCGGTACATTAAGCAATAACAGCATTCAAGACCTTATTCAAGCCACTGGTGACGCTGTAGATGGTTATTTCCTGGCTTTACCCAACCTCCCCAACGACTTTATCCCCAACGTGGCTAAAGAATTTATCAAAGCAGGTTGGAAAGGTGTGCTAGTGGATGCTATTAAACGCACCAGTGCAGTTGAACAACTTTTAGGAATGAAAGATGAACTGCAAGCTGCGGGAATTACTTACATGACAGGCTGTGGTGCAACTCCCGGACTGTTAACCGCCGCCGCCGCTTTAGCCGCCCAAAGTTACGCGGAAATTCACAATGTAGTAATTACCTTTGGCGTGGGAATTGCTAACTGGGAAGCTTACCGCGCTACGGTTCGGGAAGATATTGGTCATATGCCTGGTTATAGTGTAGAAGCTGCTAGAGCCATGACTGACGCAGAGGTAGAAGCATTACTCGATAAAACCAACGGTGTGCTGACCTTGGAAAACATGGAACACGCCGATGATGTAATGTTAGAAATAGCCGGAATTTGTTCACGGGATAGAGTGACTGTTGGTGGTGTAGTTGATACCCGCAACCCCAAAAAGCCCCTGAGTACCAATGTGAAAATTACCGGACGCACCTTTGAGGGTAAAATTTCCACCCACACCTTTACATTAGGCGATGAAACCAGCATGGCCGCTAACGTCTGCGGTCCCGCCTTTGGTTATCTTAAAGCTGGTCAGGAATTGCATCAACGGGGCATTTCTGGCTTATTTACAGCAGCGGAAATTATGCCTAAGTTTGTAAAATAGGTGATGGGTGATGGGTAATAGACATTTCCCGTAAATATTGTACAGACGTTCCATGGAACGTCTCTACATTGTTATCTGGCATTTTTGATCATGGTCAATTTAACGGACATGATATTACCTGTTACCTAGTCTAAGCTGGTGGAAGTTCGGAAGATGAAAAAGACGCTGTAACCTCTTCTTCAACCACAGAGGGGGGTGTTTGGATAATAAAAGGCAGTTCAGCACCCACAAGACCCCGTTGGATGCGTTCTGATGTTTCTTTGAACACCACAAACAGAGGATAAATAGTATTTGCACCCTCACTCAAAATATGACTGTGACGAGGGTGCATTAACCATTCATATTCCTTATCTAATAACACTTGACTTTTGCGCCATCTTCCCAATAAATCAGAAAAGTCCTCATGGGGACGATGAATGAAAACTAAAATCTCTACACCGGTTTTGATTTTCCATTCCGGGTCACACATGATAATAGCGATATCACAGGGTAAATTTGTCGTTTGTGAAGTTTTAGCTTCAATATTACGGATACGGACTATTGGTAAAGGGATAGTAATGACACTTTCAGAAGGACGACGGAGACTAGGAATCATCTCCAAATAGGGACGATGTTGTTTGAGGAGAGCGATCGCAGCTAAATGATTGCTATACTCAGCTAAACTAGCTTCATAAACAGATTTTTGTACAGGCATAATTTTTCAGTTATGAGTTATCAGTTATCAGTTATCAGTCTCTTCACTATTCACTGATAACTGTTCACTGATTTTTTTAGCCCAATGTTTCAAATACCTTGAACATAGGCAGATACATTGCTAACAAAATTGTACCAACCATCCCCCCAAGAACCACAATCATCAGCGGTTCCAAAATACTGGTTAGGGCTTTAACTGCCTGTTCTACTTCATCTTCATAGAAATCGGCAACTTTCATCAACATAGCATCTAATTCCCCAGTTTCTTCGCCGATACTCATCATCTGAATTGCCATAGGCGGAAAAACTGCATCTTTTTGCAATGCAATACTAATCATACCTCCTTGTTGAACATCTAAACGGGCTGCATCTATGGCATTAGCAACTACTTGGTTTCCTGATGTATCTCGCACGATTTCCAAGCAAGTTAGAATCGGTACACCTGAACGAGTTAAAGAACCAAAAGTCCGGCTAAAACGAGCTACTGAAGATTTTTGAATCAAGTCACCAAACAAAGGAACTTTCAAAGAAAGGCGGTCAATAGTTTCTTTACCAACACGAGTTTTGTAATACTGTTTATAGGCAAAGGAAAGTGCCATAAAAGCCCCAATAATTGCTAAAGACCACCAACTTCGTAATATTTTACTGCAAGTCATCAAAAATTGGGTTAGAGGAGGTAATTCTACTCCAATATCTGCAAAAATGTTCGCAAAAATGGGAATTAGAAAAACAGTCATCCCCACAAAAATCGCGGTGGCTAAAAAGCCTACAACCACTGGATAAGACAATGCTGATTTAATTTGGTTTTGTAATCGAGCTACATCTTCTAATAATTTGGCTAGACGATTCAATACTTCATCAAGTACACCACCGACTTCTCCAGCTTGAACCATACTGACATACAAACCATCAAAGCAGTCAGGATGTTTACGCATGGCATCTGAAAGATTAACTCCAGTTTGCACATCGTTACCAATTTCAATCAGAGCTTGTTTGAGCTTGGGATTACTACATTGTTCAGAAAGTACGCCCAATCCTCTGACAATTGCCACACCTGCATTTACCAACGCAGCAAATTGACGAGAGAAAACAGCTTTATCTTTAACAGAAACTTTCACCAACGAATTCTGAAATTTTTTGAAATCAAGGATTGAAGCCAAGCTTTGAGATTCTTTCAATTCTTGGACAACAAAACCTTTATCTCTAAGATTAGTCCGAGCGTCTGTCAAAGAATCAGCAACAAATTTCTCAGTGCGGGATTTTCCTTGGGAGTCACGAACACGAGCAAGATAAGTAGGCATAATATCAATTAAAAATTAAAAATTGAAAATTGAAAATTGAAAATTGAAAAGTTTAGAGGTTGAGGATTGGTAATTCATAATTTGTAATTTGTAATTAGAATAATAACTACGAATTACGAATTACGAATTACGTTGGCGGTAGCCTGCCGTAGGCACTATTAGAAACTTAATGCGCTCTAGCAACCGAACCAGGTTTTGCCCCTGCACCCTGTTGTGGTGTTCCACCTATGAGACGTTGAACTTCATCGGGTTTAGAAGTTTTAGACATTGCAGCTTCAAAAGAGATAGTTCCAGCTTTGTATAAATCAGCTAAAACTTTCTCTAGAGTTTGCATTCCCAATTTACCTCCTGTTTGAATAGCAGAGTAAATTTGAGCGGTTTTCCCTTCACGAATTAAGTTGGAAATAGCCGGAGTAATAATCATAATTTCTTGAGCCATTACCCGACCATATTCACCTGGTTTGGGATTTTTCTTGGGTACTAAGGTTTGACTAAACACTGCGACTAAAGAGTTGGACAATTGCACCCGCACCTGAGTTTGTCTTTCATGAGGGAAAACGTCAATCATCCGGTCAACTGTTTGTGCAGCCGAACTAGTGTGCAGTGTACCAAATACCAAGTGTCCAGTTTCCGCAGCTGAAATAGCCAAAGAAATTGTTTCCAAATCCCGCATTTCCCCAACTAGAACAATATCAGGATCTTCCCGCAAAGCTGCTTTTAAGGCATTAGCAAAGCTTTTGGTATCTTCACCTAATTGCCGTTGGTGAACCAAGCTTTTAATGGGTTCATAGACAAATTCAACTGGATCTTCAACCGTTAAGATATGTTCTGCTCTAGTGCGGTTAATTAAGTCAATCATTGCCGCTAGGGTAGTGGTCTTACCGGAACCTGTCGGACCTGTGACGAGAATTAATCCTCTAGGCTTTTCAGACATTTCCCGAACTACATCTGGGAGACCTAATTTTTCAAAGTTAGGGATTTTAGAACTTAAAGCCCGCAAGCAAGCAGCATAAGCTCCACGTTCTTTGTAGACATTCACCCGGAAGCGAGCCAATCCTTTGACACCATAGGAACAATCTAATTCCCAGGTTTGTTCTAAGGTTTTCCGCTGGGTGTTGTTGAGCATACTGAAAATCAGTCTTTGGCACTCATCAGCGGTGAGGACATGATCACCAATGGGAGTCAGATGACCACTGACGCGGAAGTAGGGAGGCAAACCTGCTGATAAGTGCAGATCCGAACCACCCATGTCAATTAGCTGCTCCATCAAGTCTTCAATCATCATTTCCATAGTTGCTTCGCTCCAATTTAAAATTCAAAATCAAAAATCAAATGACCAAGGACTAAATTAATGCCCAGAAATCAAAAGTTTTGAAAATAGATCCTTCCTCCCTTGCTTACCCTGCTTACCCTGCTTCCCCTGCTTCCCCTGCCCCCCCTGTCCCTAATCTTGAAAACGGGGTGTCATACAGTAGGGACAATCTAGCCATTCTTGTTGTAATGTGGCATCACAAGTTTTACAGGTAAGGCCACTCTTGCGTTTGGCTTTTAACTCAGCTTCCAAACCTGTATCAGTAAATGTCACACGCTCCACCTCTTCTAGAGTGGTGGCACCTTGACGGACTAAATCCAGACTGTAAGCAAGCAAGGTTTTCATACCCTCCTCTACGGCTACTTCTTTGATGCGTTCCGTGGGTGCATCTTCGTTGATAAGAGTTTGGAGGTTTTCGGTAATCCGCATAACTTCATAAACACCAACACGTCCCTTATAGCCAATACCATTACATTTTTGGCAAAGCTGATTGTTGGCTTTAGCTTCGGCTATAGCTTCTGTGGGGAGAGTGTTAGCTTTGTAGAAAGTGATTTCCACATCTTTGGCAGCTGATAAACCATAGCGAGCTAGTTCATCAGTAGTGGGAGTATAGGGAATCCGACAGTCTGTACATACACGACGCACCAGACGTTGTGCGAGAACGCCAATTAAGGAACTGGAAACCATGAAAGGCTCAATATCCATTTCTCCCAACCGAGCGATCGCACCAGGAGCATCATTTGTGTGTAAGGTAGTTAATACTAAGTGACCTGTCAGCGCCGCTTCTATCGCTGTTTTGGCGGTTTCCTTATCTCGTGTTTCCCCCACAAGCAACACATCAGGATCTTGTCGCAAGAAAGCCCGTAGCGCCGTCGAAAAATCCAGCCCTTTTTCCCGAATTACCTGTACTTGGGTAATCCCTGGCAAACTGTACTCAATCGGGTCTTCTACCGTACTAATGTTAATTCCTGGATCGTTTTTTTCTGCCAATGCCGAATACAACGAAGTAGTTTTACCAGAACCAGTTGGACCTGTCACCAAAATCAATCCAAAAGGCTTGCTGACCATATCCTGGACAATATGCAAAGTCTCAGGATCAGTAATTAACTTATCCAATCCTAGTTGGGTAGAAGAGTTATCCAGAATCCGTAGTACCACCTTTTCCCCATAGCGACTGGGTAAGGTATTCACCCGGAAGTCTACTTTCCGTCCTTCAAACAAGCGGCGAATCCGACCATCTTGGGGTAAACGCCTTTCCGCGATATCTAAATTAGCAATGATTTTAAATCGGGCTGTAACTGCCGGGATAACTTTTTTAGGTACAGGGTCAAAAGCCTCACGCAGTACCCCATCCTTACGGAAGCGAATGCGTAAGTTTTCCTCTTGTGGTTCGATATGAATATCCGAAACATTTTCTTGCAAAGCTTTAAACAGGATTCTATTGACGAGTTTGATAATGGGTGCATCTTCGGCATCCTTAATGGATTTGTTGATATCAGCATCATCATCAACAACTTCCTCCATCTCCTGATCTTCCAGGTATTTTAAATCCTGATTAATATCTGTATCTCTTTTTTGTTCTTTTTCCTTTTCCCGAACAGCCAACTCATCTAAGTATTTGTTGATCATCTGCTGATAATCTTCCTGGGTAATTACCAGCCGCTGCAAAGATAAACCTTGGGGGCGCAAAAACCGGTTGAGTTCATCACAAGCCTCTAGATTATCCGGATCAACCATCGCCACTAACAAATAAGGCGGGTTTTGCTCCTCATGTTTAGATAAAGGTAATACGCGGTGACGACGACAGGTATCCACTGGGATCAGGGTTTCAATCAATTTGCCAACGTTGATGTTGCCAATTTGATTGACTTGTGGATCGAGGGATTCAACACCGTATAGTATTTTTAGTTCAAATAAATGCTGTTTCTTGTATTCTCTGATAAACTCCGGTGATAGTTGTTGCCCAGTGATTGATTCCAGTACATCTGTCAACATTTTGCCAGATTTGCGGCTTTCACTCAGCGCCTGCCGCATCTGTTCATTATTAACATAGCCAGATTGTACTAGCTGGTTGCCGAAGTGAGAAAACTCTGTTCTGGTAGTTAGAGCGGTGCTACGCCGTTGTGGTGAGGAGTAAGTCATAAGTCAATGAGTAGGAGACCTCTTAATTCAAGTATTCCCACACTGTAGTCAATAATTCGCATTGAGTCTGTATTAAATTTAAGTTTAAAACTTTTCTGCTGAAAAATTTTGATTCTCAGTACCGTTTTGGGGAGATGGAGAGAAAAATTTCCCCAAACCCTCAAAGAGCAGTCTTTCACCTATCTCTTTTCTGCCATCAGTAATAATTAGTTAAAAAACTGACTTATGATCAGGGGCGAAGGCTATCAAGTTCCACAATTCCACCAGATTTACTCTTGGTGCTACCATTACTGTTCCGGTTCACGCCTTCAGAAAGGCTACGCTAATTGGTTCACTATTTGTCACAATAAGAGGACGGTGACATCACTCCTAAGAAAATGTCGGCGGTCAAATCAGCTTTAGCTGCCAGCCTTAAACAGTAAAGGTGGCATTATGTGGCTACTATCTTTTCGATTTTCGGTTTGATCTGATCAATCTAAAATCTAAAAGATATAGGACTTACGCAAGATGTGACTGAAAACCTTATTCCTGTGTAGCGGTAATTCATGAATTACCGCTAATTTGGTTCTGTTTTGCGTAAGTCCTAAGATAGTACAGAGCGATCGCAGTTTTAATTATGGAATAAATCCCAAATCCCAAATCCCAAATCCTGAAACCAAGTCCCTGTCTTCAGACAAGGGCTAAATCCAAAAACCAAAATCCAAAATCTACAATTGCTTGACGCACTGTCGTCAAAAGCATCTGGGATGAGTAGACAATAATGGACGAAAATAAACAAGTAAACAATACAAGCCAGCAATTGGGTGAACCAATAGAGGTAAAGCAAGCAATGAAAAGCGACTCCCCAGCCGAAATTAACTCTAACGAATCTGGCAGCGAGGTGACTGAGCAAATGGCAGCCCAAACTAATGTACCAGCAGAACCTGTACTCACAGAGGAAAATGGTGTCGCTGCGGCAGAAACAACAGAAGTAAATACGGCAGCTTTGGCAGAATCGGCTCAACAAATTGAGTCACTAAAAGCACAACTTGAAGAGCGTAGTACCCAATATATGCGGATTGCCGCAGATTTTGAGAATTATCGTAAACGCATCTCCAAAGAAAAAGAAGACACAGAGATGCAGGTGAAACGGAATACGATTATGGAATTACTGCCTGTAGTCGATAATTTTGAACGGGCCAGAGCGCACCTCAAACCGCAAACTGATGGTGAGATGACTATTCACAAAAGTTATCAAGGGGTTTATAAACAATTAGTGGATTCTCTAAAGCGGTTAGGTGTGTCACCAATGCGTCCTGAAGGACAAGAGTTTGATCCTAATCTCCATGAAGCAGTAATGCGAGAGCCTACGGATGAACATCCAGACGGTACTGTATTAGAAGAATTAGTGCGCGGGTATTACTTGGGAGAACGCATACTGCGTCATGCCATGGTGAAAGTGGCAGCCCCAAAAGAAGATACACCTTCGGCACCAGAAGATGAGTCGAATCAGAATAACGGTTAAGTGTTCTTCACGGCACTGACTGAAAATTTTTAGATTCTGACAAGGGCAAGAATCGCATTTTTCCAAAAGGATTGGGCTGTTGAACGGTTTCTGAAATTTAACAGCCCCTTCCATAACTGTTTCCCTTTCTAGACTCGGCTTCTTAATCAGCAGCAGACATCGGCATAACTCTTTGTATTTTCACTGTCTACCAACATGATTTACACAGATGTTACCTTCAGCCTCTAGCCCTGAGCAAAAAACGAGAGTTTGCGAAAAATCACGGTACAAGCACTCAATAAAAATACTGTAAATATGGGAAAAGTTATTGGGATCGACTTAGGCACTACTAACAGTTGCGTTGCTGTTGTGGAAGGTGGGCAACCAATAGTAATTGCCAATTCCGAAGGGGGACGCACCACTCCTAGTATCGTCGGATTTGGCAAAAGTGGCGATCTTTTAGTTGGTCAGTTAGCCAAGCGGCAATCCATCACTAATGCTGAAAATACAATCTACAGTATCAAAAGATTCATTGGCCGCCGTTGGGATGATACGCAATCAGAGCGCACTCGCGTACCCTATAACTGTGTAAAAGGTCGAGACGATACCGTTGATGTAGCAATTCGCGGATCTAACTACACACCACAAGAAATATCCGCAATGATCCTGCAAAAACTCAAACAGGAGGCGGAAAACTTTTTGGGTGACACTGTAACTCAAGCTGTGATTACCGTACCAGCCTATTTCACAGATGCCCAACGACAAGCAACTAAAGATGCTGGAACCATTGCGGGATTGGAAGTACTACGGATTATCAACGAACCCACAGCTGCCGCTTTAGCCTTTGGTTTAGACAAGCAAGATCAAGAACAATTGATTTTAGTATTCGACTTGGGGGGTGGAACTTTCGATGTCTCTATTCTCCAACTTGGAGATGGAGTTTTTGAAGTTAAAGCAACTAGTGGTAACAATCAACTAGGTGGAGACGACTTTGACAATTGCATAGTCCTCTGGATGCTAGAGCAATTCCAGCGACAAGAGAACATAGATATTTCCCTAGATAAAATGGCACTGCAACGCCTGCGGGAAGCAGCAGAAAAAGCAAAAATTGAACTTTCCAGCATGGTAAATACTTCAATTAACTTGCCCTTTATCTCTGCCGATGAAACAGGCCCCAAGCATTTGGAGATGGAACTGAGTCGTTCTAAATTTGAAGAACTCACAGCACATTTAATTGCTGCCACCATCGAACCAATGATTCAGGCACTCAAAGACGCAGATCTCAAACCCAAAGATATCAACCGGATTATCTTGGTAGGTGGATCGACTCGCATTCCCGCAGTCCTCAATGCTGTAATCAAATTCTACGATGGTAAAACTCCAGATCGCTCTATCAACCCTGATGAAGCTGTAGCACTAGGAGCAGCAGTCCAAGCTGGAGTTTTGGGTGGGGAAGTCGATACGCTCCTACTCTTAGATGTCACTCCCTTATCTTTAGGTCTGGAAACCCTAGGAGAAGTATTTACTAAAATCATTGAACGTAATACCACAATTCCTACGAGCAAATCCCAAGTCTTTTCTACAGCAGTTGATGGACAATCTTCTGTGGAAATTCACGTTCTCCAAGGAGAACGAGCTATGGCACGAGATAATAAAACTCTTGGTAAGTTTCTTCTAGCTGGTATTCCCCCTGCTCCTCGTGGCGTGCCGCAAATTGAAGTAGCATTTGACATTGATGTCAACGGTATCCTCAAAGTTTCTGCTCAAGACAAGGGTACAGGTAGAGAGCAAAGTATTCGGATTACGAATACAGGTGGTTTAAGTCAAGCTGAGGTCGAACGGATGCGACAACAAGCTGAGTTGTATGCTGAAGAAGACAGAAAACGTAAAGAACTGATTGAACTCAAAAACCAAGCTGATAACCTGTTGTTAAGTTACACATCTACTTTACGGGATCATGACTCCTTGATCGGTGAAGAAGTTAAAGTGTTGGCAAGTGAGAAATTCGCCAACCTGCAAGCAGCAATGAGTGACCCCGCTATCTCTATAGCAGTCTTGAAGCCAATCTTAGAGGACTGTAAACAAACTCTGTTTGGCATTGGTGCAGATGTTTACAAACGAGCCAGCAGCCTATTAGACAACCAAATTGAACCAGAGGAAGTTTCTGATATTTCCTCAACAGTAGTAGCTGAAACTTCCACGAATCAAGCATCACCACTACAATTTAATTTGGATTTTGATGATGAAAGTACTGCTGCGGCTGATTATGAGGCTATAGACTAGCACTGCTTGATCGGAATTAAAAATTATCAATTGAAAATGACCAATAATTCCTTGATGGTACAAGCCCCCGGACTTATCCGTGGAATCAATCGAAAATCCTGGCATCCTGTTAGGGACTTCCAAATCAAAAAATCCTCAATTTGTAGGGTTAGCGCAGCGTAACCCACTATTATCTCCTAAATTTATGGTGGGTTACGGACTACCGTTCTCACCCACCCTACGATTTTTGGGTAATTTATCATGGTTTTATATCCCCAAGGTTTGCTAGATTGTAGAAGCGAATTAGAGTGGACTAGATGCCTCAATATTACATATACGACCAAAAGTATATGGTGGTTTTCCACACTAAATGGTACGGCTAGTCCCTCTAGTTGATAGGCGTAGTTTCACCCAGGTAAGTAGCACAATTGTAAAAGAGACAGCCTGAGACAGTGAAAATGGTGTAAACGCCAAGCGCTGGTGCAAAAGCTGCCCTCAAACAAAGGGTGTGGCACTTACTCAGCGGTTGCCCGTTAGGGTGGTTCCGCTGAATGTGTTGATGATTTATCTAACTTGTTTTGTTGATATTGAAAAAAGCACCTGTTACTCAAGACTTTCTAGTAACTTTTGTCAAAGGTAAAAGGTAAAATTAATTATTAACAAAAATTAAGTGTTGTCTCTAGTCCTTTACCTTCTGCCAACGCTATTTCTGATTTCTTCCTTCTAAATTTTACCCTTGCTCTATGGCCCGCGACTATTATGAAATTCTGGGTGTCTCTCGTGACACCGACAAAGAAGAAATTAAACAAGCCTATCGCCGTTTAGCCCGGAAGTATCACCCAGATGTGAACAAAGAACCGGGTGCAGAGGAGCGATTTAAGGAAATTAACCGCGCCTATGAGGTGCTTTCAGAGCCGGAAACCCGCGAGCGTTATAACCGTTTTGGTGAAGCTGGCGTTTCTAGTGGGGCTGGTGCAGGTTTCCAAGATGTGGGTGATATGGGCGGTTTTGCCGATATCTTTGAAAGCATTTTCAGCGGCTTTGCTGGGGGAATGGGTGGACCAACCCAGCAACAAAGACGGCGCAGTGGACCTGTGCGGGGTGATGACCTCCGGCTAGACCTGAAGTTAGATTTTCGGGAAGCAGTATTTGGCGGCGAAAAAGAAATTCGCATTTCTCATTTAGAAACTTGTGAAGTATGTAGTGGTTCTGGTGCTAAACCAGGAACTCGTCCCCGGACTTGTGCGACTTGTAGCGGTTCCGGTCAAGTGCGACGTGTGACGAGAACGCCCTTTGGTAGCTTTACCCAAGTCTCTACTTGTCCTACTTGCAATGGCACAGGGACGGTAGTTGAAGATAAGTGTGATGCTTGTGACGGTAAAGGTGCAAATCAAGTCACGAAAAAGCTGAAAATTACTATTCCGGCTGGGGTAGATAATGGCACGCGCTTGCGGATTTCCCAAGAAGGAGATGCCGGTCAGCGCAGTGGTCCGCCTGGTGATTTGTACGTCTACTTGTTCGTGAATGAGGATGAAGAATTCCAGCGGGAGGGGATTAATGTTCTTTCGGAAATCAAACTTAGCTATCTGCAAGCGATTTTAGGCTGCCGTTTGGAGGTGAATACTGTAGACGGGCCTGTGGAATTAATCATTCCCTCAGGAACTCAGCCAAATACGGTGATGAAACTGGAAAATCGTGGTGTACCTCGTTTGGGAAATCCCGTGAGTCGGGGCGACCATATGCTGACGGTATTGATTGATATTCCTACGAAGATCACCCCAGAGGAAAGAGAACTGCTGGAGAAACTGGCTAAAATTAAGGGAGACAGAACTGGTAAAGGTGGAGGATTTTTTGAAAATCTGTTTAAGTCATGAGTGTATTTTCCTTGTTAACTCCTGATGCTCAACTAGATTTGCGTGGTACTCCTTGTCCGATTAATTTTGTCCGGACAAAACTCCGTCTGGAACAAATGCCAAATGGAGGTTTGTTGGAAGTCTGGTTAGATGCTGGGGAACCAATTGAACAAGTCCCGGATAGCTTGATCATGGCAGGTTATCAGGTAGAAGAAATTACGGATTGTTCTGCCTACTTTTCTCTGTTGGTACGCCGTCCGGCAACTGCTGCATGAAAGGGGATACTGTTTCTACTACTGGACAGTTTTTAGGTACGGTGTTAGCTGTACAGGCGAATTTTTATCGAGTACAGATGGACAGCGATGGGGAAAGTTTTGAAAATTCTCCCCACCTCCCTACTTCCCCACCTGCACTGCCGCCGATTCTCCTCTGTACGCGGCGAACACGGCTGAAAAAAATCGGCCAACAGGTGATGGTGGGCGATCGCGTAATTGTGGAAGAACCAGATTGGGATGGGCAACAAGGTGCAATTTCTGAGGTTTTACCACGTCATAGTCAATTAAATCGTCCAGCGATCGCTAATGTTAACCAAATTCTCCTGGTTTTTGCAGTAGCTGACCCACCTTTAGAACCTGTCCAATTGAGCAGATTTTTAATTAAGGCTGAGTCTACAGGGGTTGATGTGCTGTTGTGTTTGAATAAATGTGATTTGATTTCCTCAGAGGAAAAACAGCAAATTAGCGATCGCTTACAGGCTTGGGGTTATCAACCGCTATTTATCAGTGTTCAAAACCAGATCAATATTGACCATATAGGTGAATATTTGACTGATAAAATTACTGTAATTGCTGGCCCTTCCGGTGTGGGTAAATCTAGCTTAATCAATGGACTAATTCCCGATATCAACCTGCGCGTGGGGGAAGTTTCCGGTAAGTTAGCTCGTGGTCGCCATACCACCCGTCATGTAGAATTATTTGAAATGCCTAAAGGTGGGTTGTTAGCTGATACTCCTGGCTTTAATCAGCCGGATTTAGATTGCAGTCCCGAAGAATTAATCTACTATTTTCCAGAAGCTAGAGAAAGGTTAGAATCTGGTAATTGTCGATTTAGTGATTGTACCCATCGAGATGAACCAGACTGTGTGGTGAGTGGTGACTGGGAACGATATGAGCATTACTTAGAATTTTTGAGCGATGCGATCGCATATCAAACTCATCTTAACCAACAACCTGACCCCGAATCTAGTCTGAAATTAAAATCTAAAGGTAAAGGTCAGAGTCAGTATGAACCGAAGCTAGAAAGTAAAAAATATCGCCGTATTTCCCGGAAAACTCAATTACAGGATTTGCAAGAATTATACCGCGAAAGTGAGGAATAAGAATGGCGATATCGCATTTTTCATGCTGATTGTTCTTCAGCAACCTTTCTCACTGCTGCTAAATCTACACCCAACTGTTTAGCAATTTCCTCAACAGTTATCCCTGCTTTCAATAACAGTGGTACTGCCTTCAGCTTACCTTGCTCAAGACCTTGCTCAAGACCTTGCTCAAGCCCTTCTTCTAATGCTTCTCGATACACTCGTGTTTGCTTAAGTTCATTCAGTCCTAACATCGCTTCAATCTCCTCTCTCATTAAATCTGGAAACTTGTAAACGAAGACCGTTTCTATTAATTCTATAAACTTTCTCTGTGTTTTGGCATCTGTCACTTCCTGTCGGGTGCGGATAATGAGTTCTTTACCACGGTTTTTCGCAAGTTCTTCCCGTAAACCAACGAGTTGCAACAAACTCAATCCCAAGGATAGATCAGTATTTTCATTTAATTCATCTAAGTAAATCCTGTGAAATTGCTCACTAGATCCAAAGATTCGATAATTTCTAGGCAAACCGGGGTCTAGACTGCGTTTTGTAAAATTACTAGGGGTAAGAAATAAGAAAGCATCATGATCCCGATATAGTCTTAAAATATTGTTAATTTCAGCCAAACCCTCGACCTTCAACTTACTAGTACCAAACCAGAATTATTATGGCTATAGGCTACGTCGCGCTTGTACTTCACGCACATTTACCCTTCGTTCGTCACCCAGAAAGTGACTACGTGCTGGAGGAAGAATGGCTTTATGAAGCCATCACCGAAACATATATCCCCTTATTGAAAGTATTTGAAGGTTTAAAGCGAGACGGTATCGACTTTAAAATCACGATGAGTATGACACCCCCTCTCGTGTCTATGCTGCGTGATCCTCTGCTCCAAGAACGCTATGACGCACACTTATCCCAACTAGAAGAACTTATAGAACTGGAAGCCGAGCGAAATGTCCAAAATGGGCATCTTCGTTATTTAGCTGAACATTATGCTGCTGAGTTCAACGAAGCGCGGGAGTTATGGGAACGTTATGACGGTGATTTAGTAACGGCTTTTAAAGGGTTCCAAGATACTAATAACTTAGAAATTATCACTTGCGGTGCTACTCACGGGTATTTACCGCTGATGAAAATGTATCCCCAAGCTGTGTGGGCGCAAATTCAAGTAGCTTGTGAACATTACGAAGAAACTTTTGGTAAAGCCCCCAGAGGGATTTGGTTGCCAGAATGCGCCTACTATGAAGGTTTAGATCGGATGTTGGCGGATGCGGGTTTGCGTTATTTCCTCACCGATGGACATGGTATATTATACGCTCGTCCCCGTCCCCGCTTCGGTACTTATGCCCCAATTTTCACTGAACCTGGTGTAGCAGCTTTTGGTCGAGATCATGAATCGTCTCAACAGGTATGGTCTTCTGAGGTAGGCTATCCTGGTGCAGCAGAATATCGGGAATTTTACAAAGATTTGGGCTGGGAAGCTGAATATGAGTACATTAAGCCATACATCATGCCCAATGGTCAGCGGAAAAATACGGGCATTAAGTATCATAAAATTACTGGACGTGGCTTAGGTCTTTCTGATAAAGCACTCTATGATCCTTATTGGGCTAAGGAAAAGGCGGCAGATCACGCCGCTAATTTTATGTATAACCGTGAACGGCAATCTGAGCATTTACACGGGATTATGGGTCGCCCACCAATTATTGTTTCGCCTTATGATGCGGAGTTATTCGGTCATTGGTGGTATGAGGGTCCTTGGTTTATTGATTACCTGTTCCGTAAGTCTTGGTATGACCAAAGTACTTATGAAATGACCCATTTGGCTGATTATTTACGAGATAATCCCACCCAACAAGTCTGTCGTCCGGCTCAGTCGAGTTGGGGTTATAAGGGTTTCCACGAGTATTGGTTAAATGAAACAAACGCGTGGGTTTACCCACATTTACATAAAGCTGCGGAACGGATGATTGAAATATCAACTCTGGAACCAGAGGATGAATTACAGTGGAAAGCTTTAAACCAAGCAGCGAGAGAGTTATTATTAGCACAATCTTCTGACTGGGCGTTTATTATGCGGACGGGAACAATGGTTCCTTATGCGGTGAGAAGAACGCGATCGCACTTAATGCGGTTTAATAAACTGTATGAAGATGTGAAAATCGGTAAAGTTGATAGCGGTTGGCTGGAAAAAGTCGAATTAATGGATAATATTTTCCCCAATATCAACTATCGCGCTTACCGTCCGATGTAGTTGCAGGTGACAGGGGACAGGTGACAGGTGACAGAGTTGAAAGTCTGTTTGTGTCTAAGTTTTATCATCTGTTGATGTCCTAACCACCTTGATGGTTGCTATATTCCCATTAACAAAGCAAAACCCCCAATTAAGATGGACAGCGATGGGGAAAGTTTTGAAAATTCTCCCCACCTCCCTACTTCCCCACCTGCACTGCCGCCGATTCTCCTCTGTACGAGTTGAAAGTCT
>NZ_LZQD01000003.1:247691-484267 GCF_001858025.1 Trichormus sp. NMC-1
AATGGTTCCTTATGCGGTGAGAAGAACGCGATCGCACTTAATGCGGTTTAATAAACTGTATGAAGATGTGAAAATCGGTAAAGTTGATAGCGGTTGGCTGGAGAAAGTCGAATTAATGGATAATATTTTCCCCAATATCAACTATCGCGCTTACCGTCCGATGTAGTTGCAGGTGACAGGGGACAGGTGACAGGTGACAGAGTTGAAAGTCTGTTTGTGTCTAAGTTTTATCATCTGTTGATGTCCTAACCACCTTGATGGTTGCTATATTCCCATTAACAAAGCAAAACCCCCAATTACGGAACTGGGGGTTATTTTTATGGACATTTTCTTAGACTGTTTTTACTACTATTGAGGTAGATTGCGGCTGGTGTAAGCATCCATTACATAGGCAGGAGTGCGATTGCTATAGTCTATTTCCATACCAGTAATAGATTTCGCCAACTGTTCAAAGGACTCAGAACGCCAGTTACGTTCATGAATGGGCTTGCTTTGTTCACCCATGAAGTAAGCCAAAGAACCAACTACTGAAGCAGCTACCCAACCGACAACCAATAATGCAACTAAGATAGTCATTTCGGAACCTCTTGTTTTAACTTGTGTTTCCTTATGTAAATAAATATAACAAATGTAAACAAAATTTGCAAACTGTTCATAAGGTGTGCTAACCGATAGTTTGGGTAGGGTCTTCCACACTGTGATCATTTTCGCAACCAAATCCAAACACGCCAAATTTCTTATAAATATAATATAAACTGTATTTAACTTTTATTTTCAATATAAGCGAGAATATGATTGAAAAAATTGTTTGATAGCGTAGCGTAGCCATATCAGGATTTATGGGATGTTTGGTGATAGATAATGAAAAGGGCAAAACTTCTGATTTTGGATGATTTTGGATTTGTTATTAAAAACAATCCTGTTCATCTTTGAATCTTATAAATTATGATTATGAAATTCTGGATATACCGTATCATTGATGAGTCAACAATTATTAAACCACTAATAAAATCATGAACAAGGAGGTAAGGATATGGAAAGTATGAAGATTAAAACACACATTGGCAATGATAGAATAGTAAAAATTGAACTTCCGGCTGAATTTGCCAATGAAGAATTAGAAATAGTAATTGTATTTCAACGTATTGCAGAAAAATCATTACAATCTGCAACCAAAACACCGGAAGAATTAGGATATTCTCGTAGGTTTTTAGATGAAGTGATAGGTAGTTGGGAAGGTGAGCCACTTGAGCGTCCAGAACAGCTTCAGTTTGAGGAACGGGAGGAAATTCAATGGCCTATCTCTTAGATACAAATGCCTGTATTCAAATTCTCAATTTAAGAAAATCACCTGTTAATAAAGTTTCTCAAGCTAATCTACAAACCTATGTTATAATTTAGTCAGTAAATAATCATAATAATATTTATTTATGCAAGCTACTGATATTGGAACACTAATTATTAAGTCATCAGAAACTTTAGGAGGTCGCCCTCGTATTGCTGGTACTAGGGTTTCTGTACAACGGATTGCAGCTTGGTACAAAATGGGATTAAATGCGGAAGAAATCACTGAACGCATGGGAAATGTAACTCTTGTTCAAGTGTATGCAGCGTTAACTTATTATCATGCTAATCGAGAAGAAATTGAAGGTTATATTGCTGCTGAAAAAGCTGATTATCAAAAATTAGCAGCAGCAAAAGGGCAAGCGATATGAGTTTAATGAAATTATTCATTGATGAAGATTCAATGGATCAAAGATTTATTAAAGCATTAAGAGCTAGAGGAGTAGATGTTATTACTGTTGCTGAGGTTGAAACTATCAGTTCTAGTGATAAAGAACAACTAATTTTAGCCACTGAACTGCAAAGAGTTTTCTACACATTTAATGTTGGTGACTTTTGCCAGCTACACAGTAGCTATATAGAAGAACAACACAGTCATGGAGGAATTATCATTTCTTCTCAAGATTATTCTATTGGTGAACAAATGCGAAGAGTCCTCAAGTTGATGGCAGATAAATCCGCAGAAGATATGATAAATCAGTTAGTTTTTCTGAGTGCTTACCCTGATGAAATATAAAAACATTCTATTTTCGCATTAGCAAATAATCTCACTCTAGTTACTCACAATACCCGCGAATTTAGCCGTATTGAGGGTTTGAATTATGAAGATTGGGAATAGATAAGTTAATGTTGGGTTTCGTTGCTCAACCTAACTTACCAATTATTGATTATTGATTATTGATTATTGATTATTGCAGCACGCCCTAATTACCATAAAGGTACGGACACAAAAGGGAAATTGAGCCGCAAAGTTAGAACCACAATCTTAGGGTTTCTTGAATCTTACATTCCCACCATTTCTGTCAAACCACCCTGAAAAAGCCCAGTTAATCCATCCACCATCACCTTGATTAGTGAATTCACCATCTTCAAAAACCCAAATACCGAAAGTGACACCGTCATAGACTGCCGAACCATAGAATTTCACTCCTCTAAAACGTTGTTCATAATTTTGACTCAAATTAAAAACCATCACGTTATACCTCTCACCTGCACCATAAAAAGCCCCATTCATGAGATTTTTTACAAATCCACTGCGGTCTCTAGAAGATTTGATACTTGATATAATCAGGTTAGTAATGCCCAGAACATCTACCTGCACATCTAGATTGGCACTTGCTCTCTGCGCCATCATAGTTTTCTGGCTCTTTTCCTCTTTAGAGACACTGGTACTATTTTTGTTGAAAGTGCTATAAGCATAACTAGATTCATGTGCAAAAAAGGGTGCAATCAAAGAAGAAAACACCACTAGTCCCATAGCAGAAAAGTTTTTGATAGTTCGCGTAAATGATGCTGATTTGATGGTATAGTTCATAACTGCGTCAAGTAGGTTTTGATTGGTAGTAGCCTCTGTTGATAGCCTCAAACTAGACTTAGCGTAATGTACTGAAAAGACTATCTAAATCCTTTATTAAGATGGAAGTCAGTAAGAGACTGCTGTGATTAATTGTCTCATCACTAAATTATTGTTTCTACAGGAAAACACCTGATTACATCGGGACTTTTGTAACAAAATTTTAACTACTTTGTCCGAAAATGCCGGATAATACTTACATAAATTAAGCTATAATAGCTGAAATGCTTATATAATATACCCTATATGGATATTAAAGAAGTTTTACAATTTGCTGACGAGTTAGTTTTTGTACAGACGGGAAAACACTTAGATGATATTCAGGACACTGTAATTAAAGGTGTTTGGCAAGGACATACTTATGAAGAAATAGCAGCGCAATGTAATCGCAGTGAAAGTCATGTGAGAGATGTCGGTTATAAACTTTGGCAAATTTTATCTGAACAGTTAAATGAAGATATTAATAAACGCAATTTTCGTTCTGTTTTATCAAGGTTGCAAATCACATCATCTCCTGTAATTATACAAAATAATAATCATAATTTTAATTTTTACTCATCTTATCAAACTAAAGATGATGATAATACTATAAAAAATGATGATAAAAAACAATTATTTGCTAACGATTTAACCCTATCCCCAAAAATCACCCACTTTTACGGAAGAGAAACCGAACTGCAAACATTATCCCATTGGTTAATCAATCAAAATAACCGCCTCATCTCAATTCTAGGATTACCTGGAATTGGTAAAACCACCCTTGTTAAACATTTCATTGACCTAAATTTACAAAAATTCGATTTAGTCATCTGGAAAAGTATTAAACTCTCTCATTCCTTGGATAACATCCTCACAGAAATATTAACATTTACCAAATCTAATCATAGTGAAAATAATAAATTAACTCAATTTTTAAATCTCCTCAATCAAAAAAGATGTTTAATTATTCTTGACGATATCCAAGAAATATTTATTCTTGGACAATTTGCAGGACAATATAAACCTGAATATAAAGACTACAAAACCTTTTTCACCAAAATTGCAGAAATCGAACATCAAAGTAGTTTAATCTTAATCAGTCAGGAACAATGCCAAGAAATGCTCTGCTTAGATGAAGAATTATATTCTGTCAAATGTTTAGAATTATCCGGTTTAAGTAATATTGATATTTTCCACAAACTAAAACTAAAAGATGAGCAAATCTGGTCAAACTTGATAGATTTGTATGGAGGGAATCTCGTTTATTTAAAAGATATTAGCAACGTCATCAAAAATATATTTCAAGGTAGTGTAGCTGATTTTATAAATGAAGGTTTCCTGTTAACAGAAGACATGAAATTTCAACTTGATGAATTATTTAACAGACTATCACCCATAGAAAAAAACATTATTTCTACTATAGGTAAATTTTCTCAACCTGTGGCTAGAGAACATTTAAAAGCAACCATATCCTTATCATCTACCGAATTAATTAATGGTTTACAGTCCTTAAATAGACGTTATTTATTGACAACTATAGAAACAGAAAAAACCCTATTTAACTTGTCTCCTATTTTCCAAGAATATGTAAAAATTACAGAAGCCGACAAGTAATATGAATCATATTATCTGCGTTCAAATTTTATATAAACACCCCAACATAAAATCAGACAGAGCAGAATAAAAAAAAGACAGGCTTTTCACCTGTCCCACAATTAATTATTTAGTAGAGAATCTTAGAAATTCATCTCAGCAGCTTGGACTTTTTCCACCTGCTTCTTCTTCAGTACCAACATCACTTGTGCTAACATCACCAAACAGATGAAAGCCACTAACCATGTGACTCTGGAACTGTCTTGTAGCACAATTTCTGCATCTTTTTGACCGAAACCACCAACGTTGGGATTCACGGTAAGAGCATCACCAGATGCAACTGTTTGTCCTTCAGAAACAATCAGGTCTGGGCCTGCGGGAACTGTATCATTAACAACTTCACCAGCTTCAGTTTTGATGCTGACTACATACTTAACATTACCGTCTTCACCTTCTTCTTTGGCAATCTTGCTAATTGTGCCAGCAGCAGAAGCGTTGTAAATGTTGTTATTGCTCTTTTCACCTGTGGGGTAAACTTGTCCACGTCCCCGGTTTCCGCCTACATGAACGGAATATTTGCCGAAGTGGATACTCTTGTCGGTTGCGGGGTTAGGTGAAAGAACAGGGAAGACGATTTCTTGATATTGTTCGCCTGGTAATGGTCCAACGATGACAATATTGTCTTTTTCTTCACCGTAGGGTTGGAAGTAAACATCGCCTACTTCTTCCTTCAGTTCTTCAGAAATGCGGTCTTCTGGTGCAATTTTGAAGCCTTGAGGCAACATTAATACAGCACCAACATTCAAGCCAACTTTAGAACCATCAGCACCTACTTGCTGCGCGCTGGTGTCGTAGGGAATTTTGACAATCGCTTTAAATACGGTGTCAGGTAATACCGATTGGGGTACTTCCACTTCTGTGGGTTTGGCTGCTAGGTGACAGTTAGCGCAGACAATCCGTCCTGTAGGTTCGCGGGGGGTTTCAGGATAGGCGGCTTGCGCCCAGAAGGGATAAGCAGCAGCGGTTTGGGGTAGGGCTAAATCGCTGGTGAAGAAAAAGGTCAGGGTGGCGATCGCAATCAGCAATGAGTTTACCATTGCTTTAGCAATGCGAGTTAACCTCGCAGGTGTACAGGCGTTTCTCATCTCTATAAAGTCATTAGTCAGTGGTCATTCGTCATTCGTCATTCGTCATTGGTTATTGGTCATTCGTCATTGGTCAAGAGTTGATTAAAAATTCTGGACTGTTGACTTCAGACTAATAACTCATTACTCAGTACTCGGTACTGTTTAAGACCACCAAGCGGGTTCTCCGGTGCGGAAGTCGGTTTCTGTCCAAGGGGTCAAAACAATTTGGTCATCATTAACTGTGGTGTGAGCCAAAGCCAAAGATTTCGGTGCAGGCCCCCGAACAACTTTACCAGTTGCATCGTACTGGGAACCATGACAAGGACATTTAAACTTGTTCTCAGCTACGTTCCAGGGAACGACACAACCCAGGTGAGTGCAGATGGCGTTGATACCGTAATCAGCGATGGCTTCTTTGCTTTCTACGACAATATAAGTGGGGTCGCCTTTGAGTCCTTGAACTAAAGTGCGATCGCCTACATTATGGCTAGAAAGAAATTGACTAACTTTAACGCTGTTACCCAGTTCATCTTTTGCTGTTGTACCACCGCCAGCGCCACCGCTTGCTGGGGGAATAAAGTAGTTGACTACGGGATATAATGCTCCCAAAGCCACACCTGTTACAGTCCCAAAAGTGAGCAGGTTCATGAATTGACGACGACCTATATCAGGAACGTCCACTGATTCAGAAAATTGAGCCATAATCTACGCGCACTTGTGTAATTTTTTTAACATTTTGACAAGCTTGCTAGTACTTAAGCAATTCTTGCCTGAGTCGAAATGCTAACGCCCCCAGGGATGCCACACTTCTTTGTTGCAAGACCTGTCTAGCATCTTTTCTGTTAGCATTACATTTCTTTATATCCTTATCATACTGGAGTTACGGAACTTAACATCATAACTAAATGTAAAATCTAATTGAGAAAACCGCTGAATCCCATCAGGGGATAGGCTGTGATGTTTCCCAGGGATCAAACAGCCTTGCTCATAAGTTTTCCAAATCCCAAATCCCAAATCCCAAATCCCAAATTTTTAATTGAATTGATATGACAGGAAAGGAATTACGTCAACTGTTGATTGATAAGTGGGGATACTCCTATGATGTCCAGTTTCGTCGGACACAGGGAAAGGTATTTCTGCAAGTCATGTGGAAATACGTTGAGCAAGCCTCATTCCCTTTAAGCGAAACTGAGTACCAAGAGCATATTGACAGTATTGCTAATTATCTCCATGCTTTGGGGGGAACAATACAAGTGCAAACTTTTATTGCCCAAACTAAAGAGCGTCCTCGACTGGGTAAAGCTGTTAGTATCCCCCTAGATTTGGGCGATCGCACTTCCGAATGGATATTTTGACATTCTCAAATCTGGGGATGAAAATTCATTTCTTGAGTCGCTTTCCTCTCAGCACGCTTCCTGGCTGAGTTTCCCCCATACCAGGTATTTTTATGAATTTGAATAAAAATCAATGCACAAGCAATTTGAAGTCTGACTGAATTGTTTATTTTCCTGTAAGTTTCACTAAACCAACTCCACCAAAATAAAGTCCTAAAACCGCCCCAGCTAAAAGACTTTGAGTGAGGGGATCTGTAGAAGGTGTAAGTACAGCACCCAAAATTACTGCTCCCATAATCACAAAACGCCAACCAGCCAGCATTTTTTCGGAAGAGACAATACCTAAATTACCTAACAACAATTGAATAATGGGAATTTGAAATGCTAACCCTGTGCTGAATAACAATAACAGCACAAATTCAAAATATTTTTCAATTGACCATATTTGTTCAACAACATCTGCACCGTAGCTGATAAAAAATTGTAAAGCTGCGGGAATAAGTAGCAAGTAAGCAAATACTAACCCGCCAACAAATAGCACACTGGAACCGAAAACCACAGGTGCTAAGAAACGACGTTCTCGACGTGTTAGTCCAGGAAGTACGAATTGGATAATTTGGTAAAGAATAAACGGACTAGCAAGCACCAAACCACTGTAACCTGCAACTTTGATGGAGACAAAGAAATATTCTCCTGGTGCTAGTTGCAGAAATTTTATACCATGCGCTGGGACTTCTAGTAGCTGTACAAGAGGTTTAACAACGAGAAAACAGCCGATAATACCCACGGCTACAGCAATTAAAGAATAAAAAATCCGCTGCCGTAATTCTTCAAGATGGTCAAAAAATGACATTTCCACATCATCTGGTAACTCATCCTGAGAATTAACTTCTGAATTTCCGTATCCTTCTGTATCTATATTAGGAGAATTGATAGTATCTACATCTGGTGAAGGTGTCATGAGTTAATTAATAGGCAACATTCCTTAACTATTTTATCTGTGAGAGCGACTTTGAGAAGGGGAGAAGAGGACGGGGGGAAGAGGAGAGGGGGAGAGGGGGAGAGGGTAATTTTTTACTGGGTTGGTAATTTGGGGTGTGCGGCTGAGTATTTAGCAACCAAAGCCGAAATTGATGGGTTATACAGTCGTAGATAATTCCAGTAATTACCAAAAACTTGCCTGACGTAATTTCTGGTTTCGTCAAAAGGAATTTCTTCCACAAACTCATCTGGATCTTGTTTAGGTATGGTTCGCAACCATTTAGCAACATTACCTGGTCCGGCATTATAACTAGCGATCGCTAACATGGAATTATTCCCATATTGCTGATGAGTATGATCTAAATACCAAGTACCCAGCATAATGTTATCGTTGGGGTTTTCCAAACTAATGGTTTTCATATCGACATTAATTTGCGGGGCTATCCATGCTGCTGTACTGGGCATTACCTGCATTAAACCCGTTGCACCGACTACAGATTTAATTTTTGGCTGAAACCGCGACTCCTGACGCATCAGGGCTGTAACTAGCAGAGGATTCAGTTTACGTGTAGTTGACCATTTTTCAATTTCTTGGAAATAGGGAAAAGGATAACGAGCTTGCCAGTAAATGATTTGTTGACTTAAAGCTGCATATTCGGCTTTTTCTGCTGGTATTTCCCGATCTTCCAATTTAGAAATTTTATCAATACCCATGAGATTTTCGCCTTTTGCCAACAGCATCAACCCTTCGGTAAAGTCTTCGGCTACAGTAGGCTGATCTTTGTTCTGAAATTCTGTCTCCCACTGTAACCAAGCATCACGATCTTGACCTAACAGATATAATTCTTTAAAAGTATCAGAACCTGCTGTTGGCACAGGACGCTGATGTGGGACAACTTCCGGGTTCATCAGTCGCAGGTTGTTAAAATTACCTACATCTAACCCCAAAATGCTGGCAGAGCGCCATGCGTAATAAGATTGGGGAAATTGACTGAGTACATACTCATAAGCAGTGCGAGCTTCCTGCTGTTTTCCCAGTGTAGTTGCCCATTTACCTACCCAAAACCCGGCTCTAGGAGCCAAAATGCTGGTAGGATTATTAGCAGCTATTGGTTGCGCCCATTCCCATGCACCTACATAATCTTGGGCTTTGGCTTTATTTAGGGCTATTTTCCAACGATATTCTGCCGCTTCGTTAGAACTGCTATACTTACCTAAAAGTAATTTCCAAGTTGTATTCGCTGACTGGTTATCGTTGAGAGTTTCCAGTAATTTAGCTTTTTGTACGAGTGCTTTCGGCGCTTGTTGAGGAAACTTATTAATTATTTGGTCAAGATAAGGTATTGCGGCTTTTCCTGGGGAAATTTCTCCTAATCTCAACAGGGCTGTTCCTGTTTCCTCAGCGGTGGGAAATTGTTGCACCTGTTGTTTATAGAGAGCAACTGCTTTATCTCGCTCTTTGTTTAACTGTATCCCTCTAGCGGTGCGGTAGAGATTGCGGGCTGTTTTGGGTGCTTTAGTATAAGCATTAGCCGCTTTGGTAAATTGATTATTATCCCAGTAGACTGAACCAATTAGTTCCCAATCTGCGGGTGTGAGTTGAGGCTGTTTGACTAATTGATCTAATATACCGACTATTCCCGGTTCATTGGCGGCATATTTGGCTAAGATCAATAGCAACTTGGGCTGATTGGGATTATCTTTTAAGCGTTTGCGGATAATTTCCCAGGTGAGGGGATGAGAAGGAAATCGTGCGATCGCTTGATCATGTAGTTTTGGTAGCCCAATCAAGTATATGGCCTTAACTGCCGCTGCTTCTTGGGGATAATCTTTTAGCACTTTTTGCCGCAAATCCGAAGCTTTACCCTTTTCACCCAGCATATCCTGTGCCTGGGCTTGTTTGAGCAAAATGTAAGGTGCTAAAACCGGATAATCTTTTTCTAGTCCTGCTAGTAAAGTTAGCGCTTTTTCCCCTTGGTTGGTTTCCAGGTAATCGCTGGCCAAAAGATAACTAGCTCTTTGTTGATCTGGAGAATTGCTGGCTTTAGCAATTTCACTTAGTTTTGCTGCTCTTTCTGGTAAAGATTGAGATATTAAACTAAAGACAACAGACTTTGATTTATTCGTCTCAGATAATTGCTCAGGTTGACTCTGACTTACGTTTAACCATTTACTCAGGGTTTTTCCAGCTTGTGGGGCTGATACCATACCGCCGACTAAAAAGGCACATAGTCCTGCGCCAGCAATCAGATAAATTTGCTTGTTTTGTGGTTTCTTCAGCATGGATACCCGCTGTTGATGTAGCGTCTCAAGGAGAAAGTTGTTGATCAATTTCTTGCAACTGTAACACTACTGGCGGGAAATGTTATCACTTTTGAGTTAAAGGTTTGAGTTTTTTTGAGAGAAAACAATAATTTTCTCTCTCCCAGGTGGTTTCTACCCTGTTAAAATTGTCTGTAGTTAAATGATATTTAGCCCTGAAGTCAGAAGTCAATATCAGAGGATGTTTTAAAATTCTACAATTGTATCCATATCGCCTCTAGATCTTTAAAAAGGTAGGGAATACCTTTCTCAAAATCTTCCTGATTTAATTGGGATTTCTTCCCCTGGTTGCGTGCTGGATAAAAAATAAGATCACGATTCAAAACTCGCAGATGACTAATTAATACTTCTATCGGGTTTATCTCTTGATTAATTAACCAAATTGACCAACCAATCAGTTTAAAAGTGTTGAACAATGATATGCGAGTTAGCCATTCATGAAATGCTACACGAGCTTCATCTAAAACAGCGTCATACTCTGCTATGATTTCTGTATGATGAAACATGGGTGAATTAATACCATGAATTCCACTTACCTGATATTTTCCCATTTTAATTCTTGGTAAGCAGGAAACTTCAAAATGATATAAATCATGGTAACAAAGCAAATCATCATGTATACTTATCAGCTTATCTTCTATTATTACACGTTCTTTGCTGATACAGCCTAGCATTTTTTTGATTGATAAATCTATCAAAATTTCTGAAGGAGCAATAAGTTTGTCCATAGAGAGATAACAAATTGTTTTGGTTTGGGTATTTATCAGGTATTTTAGGTTGTTAAGCTATGCATAAAGGGTGACGTTAACAGCAATAATTGGTGAATTATCAACTAATCCACTTGATGTTAAGCAAAGTTATCTGTCTATGCCAACAAGACCTGGCGTTAGCAAATATAATAAATTCCCAAATTCAAAAATTCAAGCCTATATACAACATCAAAAATAATTTGAATTTATTAACAAAAATAACCAGAAATAAAATACTTATTACTTTGATAATAATATGACTCTCAATCACTAAATTCACTAATACTTTTAACTAATTTTGCTGATTTTTATGGGTATTTACACTGTTTTAATATAATCTCTTATCAATTAACAATATTCTTGGTTTAACAATCTTGTCACCAGGTTTAGTATAGTTAAATTACAGCACTTCCCGATGTTATGAGGTACAAGAACCCCTCCCCCAACCCCCTAAGAGCAAGCGATGAGGAGGCTAAGATGTACCTCATAAGAGCGGAAACCGCTGTATCTACCTGAATATCATAATCGCTCAATAAATGGGTGCGAACTACCTGTTCGATCACAAAAACTCGGTTGATATTAAAACCGAGTTGAGAGATTGGTCAATTTGAATTAGGAATATTCACCGTTTTGCTAATTCTGGAGTTTTCCCTTTTAATCCAATCATCAATTTGAGTGCAAATACTTTCAGCATTGGTACTCGCTGCATAAACCATAAACCCAAACGTCGGATAATTACTACTGGTAAAAAGTTATTAGAAAAAACTCGATCTAACAAATCGGTGAAACCTAAAATTGCGAGATTTTCTTTTTTTCTCCAGCGTTCATATTTTTTGAGAATTTGGATATTACCAATATCTTCACCGGCTTGGTGCGCTGTTTGGATGACTTCTGCTAAAGCTGCTGCGTCACGAATACCTAAATTTAAACCTTGTCCACCGACAGGGTGACAGTTGTGTGCTGCGTCACCGACTAAAGCCAGACGGGGGAGAACATAGCGATCGCTCTGCATCAACTGTACCTGAAAAATAAAGCGATCGCCTAATAATTCCAATTTACCCATCTGCTCACCATAGCGTTTGGTGAGTTCAGCCAAAAATTCTTCATCATTTAAAGCACACAAAGCCTTAGCTTCTTCATGAGGTGCAGTCCACACAATTCGGCAACGGTTCCCAGGTAAGGGTAAAATTGCAAAGGGGCCACTAGTCCAAAACTTTTCGTAAGCTGTATAGTTATGGCATTTTTCCGGCTTGACAAAAGCCACAATACAGGATTGCCAATATTTCCAGCCTTTAGTTTTAATTCCCGCTGCTTGGCGAATCGGCGACTTGGAACCATCTGCTGCTACTAGTAATTTACTGCGGATTGTCCGATTTTCACCATCAACTTTAATATTAACAGTAACTATATCTTGATCATTTTGCGTATTTACCACTTCGGCTGGACAGAGATAAGTTACATTCGGACAATTCTGTACAAATTCCTGTAAAGGTTGTAACAGTGCATAATGTTCAGCCACATAACCTAATTCTGAAGTCCCTAAATCAGAAGTTTGGAATTTCACCACATCGGCATAGTCTGCATCAGATAGCCGCACTTTGTTATATTTAGCGACATGAGGCAGAATTTTCTCCCAAATACCAATTCCTTGAAAAATTCGGGCTGAAAGCAGATGTACGGCGTAAGCTTGTCCTTTAGCGACTGCGGCTGATGTCACCTTAGCTTCAATTAGTAGCACACTCAAGCCAGAGTCTTTTAAAGCAGCAGCCAGGGTTAAGCCAACAATCCCAGCACCGACAATTACCAAATCGTAATCATATTCCCTTTGGTTTGTGGGTGTGTGGGGAGGAGGAAGAATTTGAGTAAGCTGAGTCAGGGACATTGTTAAGAGAGATTACAGCGTTTTACTTATTATTTTTACGCAACTCCCCGAAGAGAGCAAGTTAAAATAATTCGTAATTTGTAATTAACCCGGATTTCATTTGTTTCCCGTTAAGAGTTTCTTAACTAGCAACTTACGTTAATCATTAGCTACTAAACCATAGTAGCCATGAGATTTTCCGCCATGTCAAAATTGGCTGTCACATTTTGTACATCATCTAATCCTTCTAGGGTATCAATCAATTTGAAGAGCGATCGCGCCTGTTCAGAATCTGTAACTTCCACCTGATTACCAGGAATCCAGCGCAATTCAACATCTGCGACTTTAAAGCCTTTTGCTTTGAGTGTTTGACTGAGAGTTTCTAAATTTGCTACCTCAGTAAATACTTCAGCGGTTTCATCTGCCGTCATTTCATAGGACTCAGCATTACCTTCTAAAGAAGCTTCTAAAAGCTGTTCTTCATCAACCACACCCTCAACCACACAAACGCCTTTTTGGGTAAACATCCAACCCACACAACCTGTTTCCCCCAGATTTCCACCATTTTTACTAAAAGCTACACGCAAATCTGCGGCTGTGCGATTGCGGTTATCTGTGAGGGCTTCAATTAAAATTGCTACACCACCAGCGCCATAACCTTCATAGCGAATTTCTTCTAAACTGGAGTTATCACCGCCAAAAGTACCTGCACCTTTAGCGTTCGCGCCTCGCGTGCCGCAGGCAATCGCTCTTTCAATATTATCATTAGGAATCCCCGCCGCCTTGGCCTTGTCAATTGCTGTCCGCAGTTGAAAATTACCAGCAGGATCTGGTACACCATTTCTAGCAGCAACAATTATCGCCCGTGACAGTTGAGTGAAGATATTTCCTCTTTTGGCATCTACTACAGCCTTCTGACGCTTAATATTTGCCCATTTACTATGTCCTGCCATAATCTGAAATTAATTATTAACGCCCTCTTCCAAGATAGAATATATCTAGCTTTCACCCAAATGCAATTAATTGAGGCAGAGGGTAGCAGAGGGAAAAATTGACAATTTCAGTAAAAAATTCCCTTATCATCAGCCAGGGAATTATGAGCAACTTCAATAACTAAATTTGGCGCGCTCAATTTCCCCTCATCCCAGACAACTGGAAGTAGAGGAGAAAAACACCAAAAACGAATTTAGCCCGCGTAGGCGGGCTTTGCTTGTGTAGCCCCAGACTTTCACTTTCTCAAAACCAATTGAAAGGAATTCAAATACCCCGTGATGGTTTTAGCTAAAGTCGAACGCTGTTTTTTAGAAACTATACCTATGACCTGATATAAGCGCCCTTGGGCCACATACATTCTGTTGATAGTTACCTTACCAGCCGAATCTACATACTCAATTTCTTTCCCCGGTTGCCCATTGGAACTACGAATATTACGTTGACTAACTAAATTGCTTTGTGTAGCTTTTAAGGTGTTATCCTGGGCTTGATTCAATATTTTTTGGGGGTTAGTCATTTGAGCATAGCTATAAGGAAATTCATTGTAAGTTACTAAATACGCAACTTCCTGTTCTGGTGGTTGGGCGACAAATATTTCTAATTTTATTTCTCCCATGTAGGTTTTTTGGACTTGAGTTTTTCTTTTCGGTTTTCCTGGCATTAAAACCTGAAAACTCTGATCTGGGGGAGTGAATACCTGCCATTTTGGCTGCACTACTTTAGGAACAGTAGGTTTACTAGGAGAAGCCACCGGTTTGGGTTGACGCGTCTCGGCTGAAACATAACCACTGTATAAAAAAGTGGCAGCAATGAAAGGGAGTAAAATTTTGATAGTCATATTTATAGCATTCGCAGATGCAGATTTGATTGTTCCTGCTATTTATAACCTAGCTGCACACACAGCCGCACCAATTAATCCTACTTGTTGATCAAGAATTACAAATAGTATTTTTAGATACCACTTTACCTCATTTCTCCACTGATAAACTTATCGAGTGAGGAAAAAATTATGTCTTATACGTTTTATAATGGATATCACCATTTATTGGATTTATTCAAGCAAGCACAAAAAGATAGTCCTAAAGATGTTGGACTAAAGCGTACTCAAAAAGGAAGTAAGTAATACATATCATTGCAGACAAATATTGGCGATAAAAGACGAGACAAAGCGTGCAATTTTAACTTAGCTTAGATAGCGATAGTGACTGCACTAGACAAAGCTAATAAAGTTATTGAAGCATTAGAGTTATTCACAAATGAATCAGAAGTAAGGAGCCGATACCCCTCTTAGCTGTTGTGGCTGTACAATTTTAGATATTGATGTGCTACTTCCAATTGTGAAAAACGAAAATTATCAGTAGTTTTATTCAGGGGTTGTTCTAAAGCACAAATAATGGCTTGTGAGAGATTGTTGATAGCATCATCTTGAAGATAAAAATAACAACAGCTAGAACCAGCAATTTCTCTGAATATGGGAATATCAGAGCAAACTACCTGACACGAAAAGTATAGAGCTTCTGCTAAGGGTAAACAAAATCCTTCCTGAGATGAAGCAGCAATAAAAAGTTCACATTTTTGATACAACCAACATAATTCATTATCCTTGAGAGCATGAATTAGCAGCACTTGATTTTGAAGAGAAAGATTGTGAATTAGATTGAATAAACTCTCTGTTTCTGGGCCTGTATTACCAACAATAATTAACTTAGTAGCATCTTGCAGATACCCATGTTTCTTTAAAAAGGAAAAAGTTTGTATCAACAAATCTATATTTTTGTTTTTACGGTGTTGGGCGACACATAACAAAAAAGCATCATTATTACCAATATCTAAACCAATCGGTGGCGTAGGAGTAATATGACTAAAATTGACATAGTTATAAATAACCGTCAAGTTTTTGCATGATTGAAGATGTGGAAAATATGAGTTGAGGCTATTTAGCGTAGATTTAGAAACACAGGTAAGTCCATCACTATTTTTTATGCATTGGTTTAAAAAAACTCGGTTAAAAAGAACATTTGGATATCCAAAAACTTCAGGTTTTTCATAGGGATATAAATCGTGGATTGTAGAAAAAACAGGAGATGAGAAAAGTGACCGCAAAAAAGGAAATGGAAATGACATATGAATAATGTCAGGACTAAGACGCTTGACCAATTTTGGTAAGCCAAATAAAAACCAAATATTTCTTGCCAACGAACTGTTTTTAATATCTACACTAATTAACTGAATTTTAGGGGAATGAAACAATAGTTCAAAGTAATTCTTCTGCCATGCTCCTACAATTAAGGTCACTTTGCTAACTTCTTGAGTATCAGCCAGACATTGAGCAAGATTTGCAGCGTATCGGCAAATACCTGTTGGTTTTGCAGGTCTGTGTAAAGCAGCAATTAATATGTGCATATTATGAAAGTTAGCAAAATGAATTAGTTAAAAGTAGATTCAAAAAACTTGAGATACAACATCAGTTTCCGAGACTTTTCTGCTGGCAATCTCTAGATAAAGTTTATTCAAACGCTCACCTACAACTTGCCAACTGTAGTTTTCATTTACTAGTTTTCGACCTGCCTGACCCATACTAACTTTCAGTTCTGGGTCTTTAGCTAAATGAATCATCGCTGCCGCTAGGTCACGTACAGCTTGGTATGGTTCATCAGCAGGAATCTTAAAGCCAGTTTCGTCTGTAACTTGAACAGCAGGTCCGCCTAAATCTAGACAAATCACGGGACGACCAGCTGCCATTGCTTCCATGCACACCCACCCTCCAGAATCATGCAAGCTGGGATGAACTAGCACATGGGAGTCCTTTAATAAATCTAAAGCTTTTTCACGAGGCAATCTGCCCCAAAATTTAACTTTTTTAGCAATTCCTAAATCTGATGCTAACGTTTGAAGTTGATACCATTCAGGTCCATCTCCGACTATCCAGTATTCTGTATTTGGTAGATTCGCTTGAGCAAAGGCACGCAGTCCTAAGTGAAAGCCTTTCCAGTGGAGAAGTCTACCCATGCTGATAAATTTCACTATTGGCTCATTAGGTATTTCATATTGGTTGAGATGCTCTATATCTTCCGCTGATAACCCTAATTGAGATTGAATTTGCACATGACTTGCACCCATTTGATAGAGTCGTTGGGCTGTATCCTTAGTTGTGGCTCGGATTACAGCACTTTTTTTAGCAGTAAGACGTACAAACGGGTCTTGCTCTCCCAGCCAACCAGCGCCGCTACGGGCAATTTCGTAAATTTTGCCCTTCCAGCTAAAATCCTGCCAAAAGCTTACTGGTGCAGTCTCTCCACCACCTACAGGACCCCAAACTAGGGGAATGGGTAGTAGTGACAGGAAGCAAGGATTGGAATATTTTACAAAAGTGACATGGTGCGTTAAGTCAAAGTCAATTTTCTGATGTAAACGACGAGCGACAACGTAGGCTTGAATTTGCCAGAGGTAATAGTGAAGCTGCATTCCCCCAGATTGTCCCCAGCGTCTGCTATCTTTCCAAAAGGGCAGAGTAAAGTAAACAAAGTGAAGATTGGGAATGGGGTTGCGTGCTAATTCTGCGTTGATGATATCCTGGCTCTCATCTGGTCGGGTGAGTACCCAGACTTCATGGTATTTAGCGGCTTCTCGGACAATATTCCAACCCACACCAGGTTCAGAACCCATACCTGGTTCACAAGAGTAAGCAGATATTAAAATCTTCATGGTTGTAGTAATTAACTAAACAATATACAGTTGGTGTCGTTCAGTTCGTTGTTAAGATTAGCAGCGTAGTTTTGGAAATTAGCGATCGCTTGTTCCAGCAAGTTATTTTCGTTGTTTTTAGAGTATTAGCAATTGTCGGTATGCTTTTCTAAAAGCCTGTTCTGTCTGTTTCTTTAGTTGTCGTTCTTGCCACGCTAGTCCGAGGATAAAAGCGATCGCCAGCATGAAGCCTGGTTCTTCCATTTGAGTAAAAATAAAACCCAGGACGATGACAGTTAGTAAAGTAACTTTTAAGGAGTCATCTAGACCAAAGTGTTGCCAAGCTAAATAGGATAGAAATAGGTATGATCCTATACCCAAAAGTCCTAAATCTCCCCATATTCCAGCCCAACCAAAAACTGGGCTAAAGAGACTGGAACTATAACAAATCCAAAAACTATTCACAAATTGCATTGCTTCTTCACCAATAGAACTGGTGGTAGCACCTAGTGGTCCGAGTATAGACCAGTAATCTCTAAGAAACCATACTCCTAAGCGGCTAACAGTATGTCCTGGACCAAGACCAAATAACCAATTTAAAGGAGATTGATAGTAGGATGCGATCGCACGGACTGAGTAGAATTTGGCATACCAAGCTTCACCATCTGGTCCATAAAGTTCCGGTCGCGCCCAGGCTGTAAATCCAGCAAAAGCTTCTAAGTTCTGCACACACCAAAGGAATCCAAATCCAAAAAGAGCGATCGCACTCAGAAGTTTTATAGTTTTACCAAGATCCTTTGAATTCAAGAAGATTAGAAGACACCAGGCAATTAGATAAGCAGGCAGAAGTTGTTTGGAATCAGAAAATAGGATTTGCCAGAAAGCGGCAATAATTACCATTATTCTACTCCATAGAGGAAAATTCTTTTCATTAGTGAAGAAGTAGAGGGCAAAAGCAACTGATACCGAAGCCGATACATAACCCCCCGCCCCAGAAACGAAAAAAACTCCACCGCATCCATCCGTACCATTAAGTCCTTTAGCATAGAGTTTTCCGGCATCAATTAAAGGTTTCTGGACAGCAGCGAGGACAAAGTTAATTAAAACAGACCAGATCAGCCACTTCTTGATGCGGTTAATGGATTCAGAAGACATGGAAATACAGATTATAGCCAACAGGAACATGAAGGGTTCGGCCAGCATCATGAAAGAGACAATTGCGTTAATCAAGCCTGTGTTATTCCATAATGCACTAACCAAAATGGTGACTAGAAAAATGAAGATTCTCAATAAAAAAGAATATGCAATTGCAATTTGTTTGTGATCTTTTGTCCTACTTGTAAATAATACAACCACTAACACAAAAGGAACAATTACAAAATGAGCAAGATTAAGGATTGAAGGAGCGCGAGTAATTGAACAAAAAATCCGCGAATAAAAAACCGAACAAAAAGATAAAATAATTAAGCTTGTGTTATCAATTACTCCCTTCTTTTTGTTGGTTGTGTGTGTCTGCAAATACATAATACTGGTAATTCAAAACTGTTGAATAAAACTCAAATGTCATTCGGATATATCGGCTTTAGAATGCAGAATATTTGCTTTAGGGATTAACGCAAGTAGTTGAGTAAGATACAAGAAACCCTCCTTGCAAGGGATGAGGGGGACTGGATTTGTGGTTAAATTCTTTTTTCATCCTGTTCATCCTTTAATCCTGGACATCCTGATTCTCATTCTCCACATCAGCGGGGCTTAAAGATAAAATTGCAGATGTATGTTTTCCCTAAAGAAGATAATCCCGCGTAATTTCTAATATCTTGATGTTTTTCTGGAGAAAATTTCTCCAAACTCTTAAGTTCTTCGTTCATAAAAAAGTATCCTTCGTAACCCAATTTTAAAATTTTGAAAAATATGTCAGATATATCCTGATCGGGATGATGTTTTTGCTCAATTTCAATGAGGAGATTGGGGCGTTGTGTAATCAATAAATTATATGCTCCATCAATTACAGATTCTTCATGTCCTTCAACATCAATTTTTATGAAACCAATATTCCTGTGACCCTGATTATCAAGTCGTTTTAAGGGAACTTCATAAATTGTCCCTTTTTGATAAGTAGCCTTTTCTTCCAGAGTTCCCAGTTGGTCATATAAGAAATTATCAACGAGTGGTACTGATAGAATTGCTTGTCCTTCTCTATTGGAAAGGGCAATGGAATAAACACTTACATTTGAGGAAACTGATTTAATAATGAATTCTGCAAGTTCTGGATTAGGCTCATAAGCAAATACGTGATGTGAAAGTCGAGAAAGGAAATAAGTATAGACACCTTTATTTGCACCAATATCAATACTATTCTTTTTTGGATCAACTAGAGATTTTAGGAGTTTCAGTTCTGGTTCACCATTTCGGTAGTTCATTGCAGCCATTAAATGAATAATAGCTGAAGGAGGTAAGATTTTTCTAACTAATTCTTTTGTGGACATTGTGAGCATTTTATTACTTCCTTAATTACAATAGTTATTGTTTGCTTTACATTTTTATTAAGCATATTCAATTTATGTTTTTTCTTAAGCTCTCATAAATTAAAGCTATGTTTTCTGCTGTTTTTCTCCAAGTAAATGATTTAGTCCTTGTTAAACTTTTTTGTCTCATTTGTTGGTAATAAATAGGATTTTCTTGAAGATGAATTACAGCATTTGCTATTTCTTTCACATCTCTTGGGTTAACCACAACTCCAGCATCTCCTACAACTTCAGGCATGGCAGAAATATTTGATGTAATTACTGGAGTTCCACAAGCCATTGCTTCTAAAATAGTTATTCCAAAACCTTCATGCAGTGAAGGAGCCATCAGAATATCAGCAGCGTTGTAGATTTGTACTAGAGTTGCTTTATCTGGTTTTCCTAAATATTTAATATGGCTGACAAGTTCTGAGTCTTCTATGAATTGTTTCTGCTCATCTGTAAAATCTGCCCCAACTTTCCAAAACTTGATTGGCAACCTTTTCTGGATTAAAATTTTTACTACTTGAAGAATAGCATAAATATTCTTCCGGGGATGATTTGCACCGACATTTAGCAGACAAATTGTTGCAGATGAAATTCCTTGTTGTTTACGAAAAGACTCAATGTTTTCTGTAAGCAAAGGTTTAAATATTGATTCAACAGCATTAGGAATTACAGTAATACGTGCTGGTTCAATATTAAGTATTTGAGTTGTGTCTTTAGCTGTGGCAGCAGAAACTGCAATGATGTGATCCGCAAATTTCATACCTTTAACAGAGTATAGCCATGCACTTCTACTGATCAGAGGTAATTGTACAGAACCTTGAAGATTATCAGGGTAAAAAAAGTTAATGAGATCATGACAAGTGACGACAGTCGGCTTACCAGTTTTTTTCAATGAATAAACTAGATGAGCGTCGCAAGGTTCAATGATATGGTAAATATCTGCTATTTGCTGCTTAACTGTATGAGGATAGCGCCAAAAGCGTTCGTAGTATTTTTGGATTCTGAGAGACCAAGAGGAACTACTTCTATCAAAAGAACGGGGTGCGAGTTCGATAATCTCCCAATCTGGACGAACAGCTTTTAAACCGGAAATCAAGCCATTGGTATAAACATCAATGCTGAATTCAGCCATTGTCCGTGCGATCGCAATCCGCATCAGTTTAATCTCCTCACCGATTTATTCAGTCCAGTCACACTCACGGTATAGTCTGCAATTTTAGGAGTTAGTATAGTCTGCCAAAGATCAATTAATCGTTCGGCAATTCGTTGGTGGGTATACAACCGATTCACCCGCTCAAATCCATAATTTCCTACTTCTTGCCTCCATTTTGGTTCTTGGATCATGCGCTTGAGAATTGCTGTCAATCCTCTGGTATCATCTTCTGCAAATACTAGGTCTTCTCGTCCAATCACATTGGGAATTTCTCCACTGTTAGAACCAATGACGGGAACTTTCATTGCCATTGCTTCAATCAGAACATGACCAAATTGCTCTTTCCATTCAGGAGTAGTGCGGGAAGGTAGCACCAGCACGTCAAACTCACTAATTACCTCTGGTGCTTGTTCATGACGGACTGCACCTTGCCAGATCACCCAATCTGCCACCCCTTGTTCTTGGGATACTTGTCTGAGTTTTGCTTCACTTTCACCAGAGCCGCAAATCAGGACGCGGAAGTTAAAACCCTGTTCCCGTAACTGGTGAGCAGCGGTAAAAATTAGGTCAATTCCCTTACTGTGGGTTAACCGTCCCAGAAACCCAATGTGAAATAGGCGATTACCTGCTTTCTGTTGACGGGAGACGAAAAATTCAGGATCAACACCCATCTGCGGCATGACTTCTAACAAACCTGTGTAACCCCAACGGCGAATAATTTCTGCCCCATCATGATTACCAGGAAGCACGAGACGAGCAGTATTGAGAACAAACTGAGAAATCCAGCGACGCGGAAGGGATAGTTGTCGATTAATATTTTCCCAACCAAAAATAGCGAGGGGTTTACCTGTAAATCTGCTCCAGATGGCAAATTCATAAGCACATAAGGAAAATACTTCTTCCTCAACCTGAACAATATCGGGACGAAAATCATTCAGCACTTGCCACAGTGTCCAAGGAGTATAAATATGTGCGCCGCCACGCCCACTAAATAAGACAGGTGCGGAGTAGGTGCGGATATGAGAATAGGGTGTTTCTAGTGGGATGAGACGATTCCATTCTGAAGCTTTCCAGTTACTGGGAGCCAGAAGAGCAACTTCGACGTTGTTAATCTCTGCGATGCCTACGGCAAGCGAAGCTATCGCATTCAATTTACCCTGGTTAACACCGACAACATAGGCATGACTGACAAAAAGAACTTTTAAAGTTTTAGGTGTAGTGTTGACTTGGGCTATGGGTAAATTGTCATAGTGTTTTTGTTTGGTCCTCATTAATTTTGGTTGATTATTATTCAAGAAAAGAGTTTTTTAAGCAACAAGCGCCCGAATTCTAGTTACAGTCCAATCAACTAATTTGGGACGATATTGGGGTGCATACAACCATGTCATTGCAGGTTCAGCTAGAGGTAATGGCATCAAACCAACCCAGATAAACCAGAGGCTGTAGAACAGTCGCTTTTGCCAGTTAAAGTCTGAGTATTTCCAGAGACAGCGAATTCCGTAGTAAATTAAATTTACTGTGCGATCGCTCGGAACTGGATGCTTTTGAGGATCTAGGCGTAAAGAAATAATCCGCGACCATAAACGTCCTATTGAACGTTGTTCTAAATCAGCAGGAATTTCATAGCCCAATGCTTTTGCTTTCTGGGTTAACAGAGCGAAGTTCTGTAAATCATGACGCACAAACCGTTGGAAACGACTACTGGTGACAGTTGCCAATGCCCATTGATTCATATCATGAATTCTGTAAGCACCTAGCGGTTTTTCTAATGCGACAACATTGCCATAAAAAGGAATTTGAAAAGATAAATAGTCATCTGCGGTCAGCTTATATTCATCAGGAATGGGAAATAAATTTTCCAGAAAGCGACGATTTAGTGCATTACCGCTAGTTGGAGTGCTGACATATCCACCTTTATCTAAGAGAATTTTCCATACCTCACCATTTGAAAGAGAGGCACTTCCTTGGGGACAAGAGTAACCAAGGGATTTCCCTAGCGTATCAACAACTTTTAGGCGATAGTGGACTTTAGAAAGTTCTGGTTTCCAAACGGCAACGATTTGTTCAACAGCATCAGGGAATAAATAATCATCTGAATCCAGAAAGATAATAATTTCGCCCTTACTTTTGGCAAATCCACTATTAAAAGCCGCAGCTTGTTTGCCATTGGGTTGCAAAATGGGAATGATGCGATTACCATATCCAGCGATAATATCACAAGAATTGTCAGTTGAACCATCATCAACAACAATAATTTCAATGTGAGAATAGGTTTGGTTAATGGCACTATTGATTGCCTCTGGGAGAAAGCGATCGTAGTTGTAGTTATTAATAATAATACTAACTAATGAATGCCTATCCATATTCAAAGTTACTTCCTCCTGAATAAATAAAACTTATATTGTTTATCCCCAAAAATGGTACTTTATAGCTTGACCGTAATAAGATAAAGCTGATATTACTTGCCCTTGCCTTAGATAATCAATTCGCTTATAAGCTGGAATAATAATTGAAACTGCTGGGAATGAAGCATCCATAAATTTTATCCTTTTTGAAACTTGTTAACGAATTATCACCACTTCCAGCAGGGGAAACGCACAGGGGAAACGCATCTAAATCTTATTGACAAAATACCGTTTTCATGTATAAACCAAGAAATCCCTATTTATCGTTTGATTGATTTTTTCAGGATCATAGTAATGGACTAAAATATTGTCAATAAGTGGTCGTTAATGCGAATATTTTGGTCATTATTGAGATTGAATCGCCCTTATTGATATCCATACATTTCATAGAAACTGCGTAATAGTCCCTCATTAAAGGTTTTTGCAGCACCGTATAAAGTGCGGTTATTGTAGGGATGATGAGATTCAGTTGTGGGGAAATTCTCTGCCATGCCATATATTGAAGCTGATGAGGCTGCAACTACCTTTTTCACCCCGGCTTTAACTGCTGCTTCTAAAATATTGAAAGTACCATCGGCGAGAACTTCCAATGCTAGTCGGGGTTCCTGTCATCTTTAGAACCATCATCAACAACAAGAATCTCAAAGTCTTGATGGGTTTGTCCCAGGATACTTCGTATCGCTCTCTCAATTACGTAACCGCGCTTGTAAGCAGGAATGATAACAGATATAAGAGACATGATTGGATACAAATAAAAAAGATATTTTTTAGTATGCGCCCCTGACGATAAAGTAAAGAAAATTACTAAGGATCTTCGTGAATGCCGGGTGCGATCCTTGATAAAGTCTTCTTTGTAAGGAACAGCAGCCGACGAGCAGATCCAAAGATTGCCGTCTGAAATTGATTGTGTCGCAAGTAATCAAAGATACCCACAGCGGATGCATTGAGTCGCGAACGATTTATTTTCTGATAGCAGTAGAAGGGTAGGATCTTTGGCATCTGACGGAAACCTGACCGCCGGATATGACGTATCACTGGATAGTGAGCATCGTAGAGGTGCCACTGAGTCATAGCTGCTGGTTTGCGACTATCAACGTTGAACACCAGATACCCGTTAGGTTTGAGACTCTCCTGTAGTCGGCGCAAAACCGCAGGAATATCGGAAATATGCACCATAACATCGAATGCAGTGATCAGGTCGTATGTGTTTGGCGGAAGTTGCTCGGTTTCAAAATTGTAAAATATACCATGTATTCCTCGGTGTTCAAACCGCCACCGCACGAAGTCTATAGCCGATTCAGAAACGTCAGCAAGAGAACTCTGCCAGCCGAGCGCATTGAAAAAGAGACTAGCAGTTCCAGCACCGCAACCGAAATCGAGGTGATGACCAGGGGGCAGATGCTGTAGGGCGTTTGCAATCTTCACAGCATACGGCTGATCCTGATTTGCGTGCCACCGTAATGTGCCGAACAGCCAATATGTCTGGGCCTGATAAAAGCGGTAGATTTCGTCAGGTGTCGATTGTCCTGTCTTAAGCCACTCCTCAGTTATAATCTCTGCGGAGTGTTCGCATATCCAACGGACTTTCTCAGGAGGCAGCCCAAAGAACCTGCTGAGTTCATCGACGACCCCTTCCTGCGGTTCGGTAAAGCGATCGCCAGTGAGACAGTGTTGCCAGATGTCAAGGAGTTGCTGATAGGTACGTTGTGTTGTGCAGCTTGTAACAATGTCCATATGTGCGCTTCCCATATCCCATAATTAAGTTTTCTACTCAATTAATTTTTTGCGGTTTCAGTCGAATTTTCAGCACTTTTCACTGGTATAAATCAGCTTAAAACAATCCCAACAGATGGGGTTTGAGGTTTTGCTCCCATATCAGCGAACACATTAACTGCTATCTGCTGCGCCCTGGAATCAACACGAGGATTCGTAACTTTTGGGCTATTTAAGCCAAGAATCCACAGTTTTTTCATCCTTCTCAACCAACTAATACTTTCAACAGAAGGACTCACAATCCAGTCGCTATCAAGACCCCATACCCACTGAATTGAGCCAGTTGAAAAGACTTTGGCACCACTCGCCGCTGTATAACGTACTGCATTGGAGATATTCGGGTTTGTTCCAGGTGGAAGTGGTGGCAATATGCTGTTGGCTTGGACTAGTGATTGGGACAGAACAACGAGTCCAGGTGGGGTGAAGCCATTACTTAAAAGTGCATCCCACTCATAACCCACCAAACCCCTGAGCTTGTCTCCATTCTTGAGACCAGTATTGGCATAGTAAGGATCGGAAGCATTGCTAACTACGAAGTCATATCCACCATAAATATTACCGTGGTCTGATACGTATCCAACTCCCAGTAAGGCATTCTCCGGTCGATTGACTTCAGGGCTACGGAACAGTGTGGTTGCGGCTACAGGATTAGTTTGAGCAATTGTGTCAATTGACGCATTAAGTCCGATCCCTGAAATATCCTTATAGATAGTCATCACGCGATTCGCTTGCCCGCTATGGGAAGGGTCAAAACGGACTTGCCAGTAGGCAGTGTTTGCCGAGAAAAAGGCCAAGTTGATGCCGTTGTCTCTGGCTTGTTGGACGTTATTGCGCTCATCCAGCGACCAGTACTCATCGTGACCGACAGAGAGGAATATCTGATGAGAATACAATTGCAAAGGATTGGTACTTGCATCCAAATTCGTGTAATAGGAGACATCAATCTTCAATCACTGGTAAATTATGGCGGTGGGCGATCTGCTTGCAGCAGCGCTTCGCTATCGCTAAAATAGCTTTGAGGTCGCAAGGCATTCCCATCTGATGAACGATAAGAATAGCGCGAGTGCGATCGCTAATCATATCTTCAATTAAGATGGGGTTGATGTTGTATGTTTGCGGTTCAATATCCACAAAAACTGGAATCGCGCCACAATAGCGGATGCTGTTAGCAGTGGCAATATAAGAGTGACTGACAGTAATCACCTCATCTTCTGGTTGCACACCTACGGCTAACAGTGCTAGGTGCAAGGCTGTAGTGCAATTGGAGACAGCACAAGCATATTTTGCCCCTACATAAGCTGCAAATTCCTGTTCAAATGCTGCAACTTCTGGTCCTTGAGTCACCCAACCAGACATGATAGCCCGTCTTGCTGCTTCTGCTTCTGGTTCGCCAAGCCAAGGTTTAGCAATGGGGATATTTTGCATCTGCTTAGACATGGCTTGTTTCCTTCCTCAGCTTTTGCTGACACCACCAAGTAACCAAGCGAGATAACCCTTCTTCTAGAGATACCTGTGCTTCAAAGTCTAATAATTCTTTGGCTTTGGTAACATCTGCTAGTCGGCGTTGTACGGAGTTAACTTTACGTTCTGGTTTATATTCTGGTTGGAGATCAGAACCCATCACTTTTAGTAAACTATGGGCTAAATCATTTAAACTAGTTTCTACACCCCTAGCAATATTGAACACTTCATCTGTGACATCAGCTTTAGCAGCCAAGATATTAGCTCTAGAAATATCTTCGATATAGACAAAATCCATTGTTTGCTCACCATCCCCAAAAATCAATGGTGGTTGTCCGGCAACAATTCGCTCCATCCAGCGAATTAATACCTCGGTGTAAACACCGTAAATATCCATTCGTGATCCGTAGACATTGAAGTAGCGTAATCCTACATAATTGAGTCCATACATTTCATAGAAACTGCGTAATAGTCCCTCATTAAAGGTTTTTGCAGCACCGTATAAAGTGCGGTTATTGTAGGGATGATGAGATTCAGTTGTGGGGAAATTCTCTGCCATGCCATATATTGAAGCTGATGAGGCTGCAACTACCTTTTTCACCCCGGCTTTAACTGCTGCTTCTAAAATATTGAAAGTACCATCGGCGAGAACTTCCAATGCTAGTCGGGGTTCCTCAGCACATTGGGTAATGCGAATTGCTGCTTGATGAAAGACTATATCCACACCTTGCATGATATCAGCCAGAAGTTGGCGATCGCGGATATCTCCCTCCACAATAACCAAGGGACCATTGGCTTGTGTCCAAGCTAGGTTGTCACGACATCCGCGCGTAAAGTTATCTAGAACAATAATCTCCGATACTCCTTCTTTCACCAATAAATCGGCAATGTGAGAGCCAACTAAACCAGCACCACCTGTAATTAAAATTCGCTTATTTTGCATATTCTCTGTTCTCCGATGCTTCAAATCCTTCTCGCCAGCGTAAAAACTGAGCAGGAACACCAGCTACAATGGCAAATGGTGGTACATCTTGAGTGACAACCGCTCCAGCACCAACAATACTGCCTTTACCAATTGTGACTCCAGGTATAATAACTGCATTCATACCGATATCTGCTCCTGTTTCCACTTTTACTGATTTGATTTCCAAGTCTGTTTTGATGATGGGAATGTCAATTGGTAATCCGGTATGAGTTGAACCCAGGACTTTTGCACCTGGACCCCATCCTACGTAATCTTCAATAATCAAGTTCCGAGCATCAAAATAGCTCTGTGGTCCAATCCAAACATAATTACCAATAATGCACTTACCGTCGAATCGCCCCTGGATGTAGGTTTGTGAACCAATAAAAACGCGATCGCCGATCTCAAAGGTTTCTAGATGCTTAAAACCTACGCTACTGCCAATATGAACACCATGTCCAAATTTACAGGATATTGCACGGCAAATAATTCGCCGCATCAAAAGATCAAAATCAGTCTCCCCTAAAGTAAATCGGGTATACAGTTCGATTAAATTCTGATGGTTATACTGATGGCGGAAACACGCTGCCATTTCTAGTTCAAATTCTGGATCTGGTTTTAAGTCTTGAGAGCCATGTACAGCTTGCACTATCCTACTTTTCACTAGTTGAGACATGGTATCCTCTCACATAAGGCAGCACTAACAGTTTCTATCTGCACTGGAGATAGTTCTGCAAACATAGGCAGGGATAACAGTTCCCTGGATGCTAGTTCTGAGTGAGGAAAATCACCTGCCTTATATCCTAAATCTGCGTAAGCTGGTTGCAAATGCACAGGAATTGGGTAGTGAATGCCTGTCTGAATTTCTTGCTCATGTAACCGCTGTTGTAGTACATCCCTTTCTTTAGAGCGCACAGCATAAATATGGTAAACGTGATGGCTGTAAGGCATAACAGTTGGAGTTTTCACGTCTGCTTTTGCTAGGAGTTGATCGTACTGGGCAGCGATCGCTCTCCTAGCCTGGGTCCAGGCATATAAGTGACGTAATTTAACCCGTAATATTGCTCCTTGCAAGCCATCCATGCGGTAGTTATAACCCTTGAGGACATGGTGATACTTGCGTTCTTGTCCCCAGTCCCGCAGCATCTCAATTATCTGGGCGTATTTAGGGTTATTGGTAACTACCATCCCTCCCTCACCATAAGCCCCTAAGTTTTTACCAGGATAAAAGCTAAAACAACCTAAGTCCCCAATACTACCAACTCGTTGCCCCTTGTACTCAGCCCTGTGCGCTTGGGCGGCATCTTCAATGACAATTAGACCATAACGTTGAGCAATTTCTAAAATTGGGTTCATGTCTGCCGGCTGACCGTAGAGATGAACTGGCAGAATTGCTTTAGTTCGTTCGGTAATAGCTGCCTCAATCTGCGTTACATCTATAGTCAGAGAAACAGGGTCAATGTCTACAAAAACAGCCTTAGCTCCTGTATAGTCAATTGCGGCTACGGTAGCGACAAAGGTAAAAGGTGTGGTGATTACTTCATCACCAGGGCCAATGCCAGCAGCTAATAATGCTAGATGCAACGCACTAGTACCTGTATTTACAGCAATGCCATATTTAGCACCACAGTAGTGGGAAAACTCTTCTTCTAAAGCAACAACTTCACTACCTAAAACAAATTGTGTACTTTCTAGGGCTTTCAAAACAGCGGCTTCAATTTCATTTTTGATGCTTTTGTACTGGGCTTTCAAGTCTACAAATGGAATCATACTGCTACCTTTGCTAAATCTAGTTCAACTAATCGTCCCTGCTGTTTGATAGATTGGGTAGCAGCTTCTAGGATTCTCACTACCCGCAGTCCCGCTTCTCCATCTGTGATGGGGCGATGGCCTTGTCGAATACAATCAATAAAATGTAATGCCTCTGTTTGTAAAGCTTCTGTCATATCCAACTTGGGAGACCACATATCACCGGTGCGATAACCAACTAGCATTTGGTAAACGTTCTCAGGACTGCCATTCACTGTAATTCCTTTGTCGTATACCCTAATCTTTTCACTCGGCTCTAAATCGTCATAACAGACCATCTTTTGACTACCACCCAGCATTGTCCGCCGCACTTTTACTGGTGCGAGCCAATTCACATGAATATGTGCAATCAAGTTATTATCAAAAAATAAGGTTAAATAGGCAATGTTTTCTGGCTCGCTAGAAACATGACTCATCCCTGTAGCCGAGACAGCATAAGGCTTTGATGGCAATACATAGTCCATAATTGAGAGGTCATGGACTGCCAAATCCCAGATCACATTGACATCGTGCTGGAATAGCCCCAAGTTGACACGGACAGAATCATAATAATAGACATCGCCGATGGCCTTTGTTGCTACCAGTTCTTGCATCTTCCGCACTGCACCTGTATAAACAAAGGTGTGATCTACCATCAAGACTAAATTACGCTTTTGAGCCTCATCTATCAGTCTCATTGCCTGTTCAGAGGAAACAGTCATCGGTTTTTCTACTAATACGTGTTTACCGGCTTGCAAAGCGGCTAAGGCTAAATCGTAATGAGTAGAAACTGGGGTAGCGATCGCATCAATCTTTGGATCAGCAAAAAGGTCTTGGCTATTTGTCGTTAGCTGTATGGCTGGGTATCGTGATTGCACCTTTGCCAGCCTATCTACCTGGAAATCACTAACTGCTATGACCTCTGCTCCTGCTACATCTGCAAAGCTGCGGACTAAGTTTGGACCCCAGTAGCCATAGCCGATGACACCTATTTTGATTGTATTAATTGTCTGGCTGTATTTATTGATAGAGATGAGCCTAGAAATTCTGCCAATTTGACCACAATAACCCCTACATAAGTGTTACTTTCCAACTTGGTAGACTTTTAAAACCTTTATGCTGCCAGCAAGATATTAAACTTTTAAAATGAGAAAAAAAAACTATTTTCAGCAGAATTTATCTATGTCTGAAATAAATGAACAGCAGTATCAATCTGTGCCTCTCATGTACACAGTTCAGCATGAAGAAAGTAATGAAGGGGGATTGAATATAGGCAGATTATTTGCAGTTATTCGCCGCAGAATACTAATAATTGGAATTGGCACAACTACTATTGCTTGTGCCAGTATAGGATTTGCTCTGAATAGTCCTCCAATGTATATTTCTAAATTTGAACTTTTAACTGAGCCGGTAACCGCTGAAGATAAAGTAGCGAGAGACAACAGACAGGAAGATTATAACAAAGTTGATGAAACCAAATTGAAGATTTTACAAAGTCCTAAGCTGATGTCTCCTATCACTCAAGAAGTTCAGATGTATTATCCAGGCAGCAGCGCACCTCAACTCAAAATCAAACTCCTGCCAAATACTCAAATTTTAGAAGTTAGTTACCAAGATTCAAACCCTGAAAAAGTTTTATTTGTATTAAATAAAGCATCTGAATCTTACTTACAATATAGTTTAGAGGAACGCCAAACAAATACTAAGTTAGCAATTAAGTTTGTGGAAGAGCAACTACCACAAATGCTAAATAGAGTTGAAAATCTTCAGTCACAGCTACAAGCTTTTCGTCAAAAATATGGACTGATTAATGCTGAAGTTCAAAGCCAGCAGCTTGCTAATCAACTTGACCAAATTGTGCAGAAACAGCTAGATAACGAAATACAATTGGCTAGAAATCAAACACTTTACAATAGTTTGCAAAAACAGTTAAATTTAGAAGCTGATGAAGCAGAGGCTATTTCAACTTTGAGTGAGTCTCCTGATTATCAGAAACTATTAAGCAAATTACAAGATGTAGAAGCTACAATCGCCATACAATCTGCTCAATATACGGAAAATAGCCCAAACCTTCAAAATTTGCTGATTCAAAAACAAAATTTACTGGATTTAATAGACGGAGAAAAAAGGCGAATTTTGGGAAGTAAATTCTCAAACACAACCATGAATTCCTTAAATTCATCTGCCCCAAATTCGGCTCGCCTGCAAGAAATTCAAAAATTTATTGATACAAATAAGCAAATTCAGATATTAACAACCCAAGTCCAATCTCTTGGTCAAGCTGAATTTTTTTTGCAGCATCAGGTTAAACAGTTTCCGGCTCTCATCCGTCAAAAAGATGATTTAGAACGACAATTAAAAATTACTGTTGATAACCTAAATCACTTTTTAACCGAACGTGAGAAATTACGAATAGATGCAGCGCAAAAGCAGGTTCCTTGGCAGATACTGACTCCGCCGAGTAAACCTGAGAATCTTGCACCAAGTACTAGTCGTAATTTAATTTTAGGATTAGTTTTGGGGTTATTATTAAGTCTGGGATTTGCTTTAATTATAGACAAGCTCAACAACGTCTTTTATAAACTTGAGGAAGTAAAAGATAAAATTAAACTACCAATATTAGGGAATATTCCTCATATTAGGTTTGGCAAGAATGGTAAGCCTTCTCAAAAACATGATAGCTCAAACTTTTGGGAATCTTTCCTCTCTATTTATACAAATATTTGCCTTCTCAATAATGAGAATGCTATCCGCTCTCTAGCAATTATTTCAGCCGCTCCTGGAGATGGTAAATCGACAATTGCTTTTTACTTAGCTCAGACAGCAGCAGTAATGGGTAAACGTGTGCTATTAGTAGATGGAAACTTGCGTAATCCTATTATACATAAAATGTTGGATTTACCCAACACAGAAGGATTAAGCAACCTCATTGCTGAAGGGCTAAATTTTGAGAATGTTATACAAAGACCCTATAGCTACATCAGAGAACAAATTTATAATTCACAGAAAAAAACTTCAAAGAATACAGAAGAATTGTCCTTAGAGCATAACTTGTTTATCTTAACTACTGGTCAAATTACCCCAAATCCTACAATTTTACTTTCAGATCCTCAGATGCAAAACTTGACAGAACAATTTAAGGAAAATTTTGATTTAATTATATATGACACATCACATCTATTAGGTTTTGCAGATACTAGTCTCCTAACTAGGCACACAGATGCAAGTATTTTGACTATAGGAGTAGGTAAAACAAAGTGTTCCGTTTTAGCCAAAGTATTAGAGCAATTAAATTTTTCTTCTACTCCTATTTTGGGTGCGATCACTGTCGATATATAAGGAAAAAATATTAGGTTTCCGTCCCTGTCAAATAACAAATGGCTAAGGATTTTCATGATCTTTTTACTAGCTTTGAATTGTCCAACTCCAGTTTAAGACTTTTACACCACAACAATATAAAAAAGAGATGCTAACTGCAAAAAAACAAATTCAAATTCAATACTTAAATCCATCTCAGGAATTTGAAGTTTCAACAATCCCTGCAAAAATAAATATAATAGGCTCTCCTGTTACTGCTTCACCGTTTGAAGTACAAATAAATTTCATATTAGAATGGGCGATGAGTAAAGTTAGCAAAGTTATTTGCGTAGCTAATACTCATATGCTCATAGAATCTTATTGGCATCCAGAATTTTCTTCTGTTTTAAAGAGTGCAGATATTGTTACTCCTGACGGGATGCCGCTAGTTTGGATGTTGAAACTAATGGGTGCAGGTACTCAAAACCGCGTTGCTGGTATGGATATTCTTTTATCTTTGTGTAAATTAGCTCCCCTAAGAGACATTCATCTTTTCTTCTTGGGTTCTGATGTAGTAATTCTAGAGAAGATGAGAAAGAACTTAGAACGTGTCTTTCCGAACGTGAAAATTGCTGGAATGGAGCCTTTACCATTCCGTCCACTCACATTGACAGAGGATGAAGCTATTATCAAAAAAATTCATGATAGTGGGGCTGGAATAGTTTTCGTTGCTCTAGGATGTCCAAAACAAGAGTACTGGATGAACCAACACAAAGACAAAATTCAGGCTGTAATGATTGGTTTGGGGGGAGCATTTCCTGTATTTGCAGAAAGCCACAAAAGAGCGCCCTATTGGATACGTCATTTAGGGTGTGAGTGGTTATATCGTCTGATTCAGGAACCATCGAGACTATTTAGTCGATACAGTACAACTATTCCGGTTTTTATATGCCTAGCTTTAAAGCAAATCATAAACTTAGCGAGAGCAAAAAATTTTGGGGGAGATTAGTCAAATAACAGGGAGCAACGCGATTTTGTGAGATTGAGCAAAAAAAAAGTGCTTTTAGCTACTCGCACTACAGGCATAGCTAAAATATTTTTCTAGCCTCCAAGTAAATTAAATCACATTAACAATAATGTAGCCAAAAAGAAAAACAAACAAATTGTTTTTGTAGATAAGTGGTATCCATCTAGTAAAACTTGTTCTCATTGTGGGCATATTTGAGAAAATCTAGATTTATCTGTTAGACACGTTGTCCATCATGCAATTCTGTTAATGGACGTGATGAAAATGCTGCTAAAAATATTCAAATGGTTGGGGCATCAACCCGAAAGGTTAGGTGATGTGAGACTGGCTCAAGCCAGCAATTGCCATTTGACCCCAGAATCCCCATCCTTCTAGGATGGGGAGTATGTCAAGCCACGTTCCTGCTCTTTATAACCTAGCTGCACACACAGCAGCACCAATTAATCCTACTTGTTGATTAAGAATTATGTGTATGGGAATTTCTTCTAAAATCGAGCGCATTCTGCCTTTTTGGGTGAAGTTTAATAAGAAGCTTCCATTCTGCATTAAAGGCAGGATTTTGGGCGCGATACCACCGGCAATGTATAATCCACCGTGGGGTAAGAGTTTGAGGGCGAGATTGCCGGCTTCCGCACCGTAAGCCTCTATAAATAGTTGCATAGTTTGTTCAGAAAGGCGATCGCTTTTAGCCAAGGCTGCACTCCCAATAGCCGCACCAGGATCAACAGTTTTTTCTGGCTTTCCCGCTTCTTGTTCCCAACTTCTGACAACTTGGGCAATTTCTGGTGATTCGGTGGCTAATTGTCTATCTCGCAAAAATTGGTAAATGGAAGTAATCCCCAACCCGGAAACAACCCTTTCTACAGAAGCCCGTTGAATATCATGTTTATCCAACAGGTATTTCAACAATTGAAATTCTAACTCGGTGCGAGGTGCAAAATCTGCGTGTCCACCTTCTGAGGGAAAAACATGATAATGATTTCCCTGTTTAATTAAAAATCCTTGTCCTAACCCGGTTCCCGCACCAATAACCGCCATTGGTGCTTCTGGTTGATGTTTACCAACTTGCAAAGTCAACAAATCTTGTTTAGTTAAACCAAAAATGCCATAACCCACAGCCGCAAAGTCATTAATTAGGGAAATGGAGAGAATTCCTAATTCTTGGGCTAAACGTTCTGTATCTAAAAACCATGTTAGGTTAGTTAGTCTGGCAGTATTTTGGACTACTGGCCCGGCAATTCCAAAACAGGCTTTTTCGGGTGTAGATGTATTCGCAGTTGCCAAAAACTTCTGCACTATCGGCACTAAATCGGGAAAATCACCGCTGCGGTAACTCTCCTCATAAAGAGTCTTTAAGCCTAGTGAATCGGAGGATTCCACCAAGCGCAAAATAGTTTTCGTCCCACCAATATCTCCTGCTAGTAGCAATGTCATAAAGTTTATCAGTTAGTTACTTGTGCTGTAATTATTTAGCTATCAGCAAACAGCAGTTAGATTTTTCAGGTTTACGCCAAAAATCACTACTTGATCATCTACTGATTTATCAAATATTCTGACTCCTGACTCCTGACTCCTGACTCCTGATTCCTGACTTATACAAATCTCACCATTTCTTCTATTTGAGTTAAATGGGAGGTATCTCCCTTTAGTTCTAGCAACCATTCTGACTCTTGACGCACGACTTTCACTAAAGAACATAAGGAAGCTTTAACTTCTGTTTTGGCAATTTCGCCAACTAGTCCCATTGCTCCCCCCAGTACAGAAGCGCCATGTGCTATCAGTAGGATATCATTTGGGAAGAATTCAGCTGCTAGACATCTGGCTGTTTGTCCAGAACGTTGTCTCACTTTTTCATGGGTTTCGGGGTATTGTGCGGCTATCCGTGATGTGTAGCTGGTGTCAATTCTGGGGAATAATGCAGCTAAAGCTAGAGTAGAGTGTCTTTCTGGTTCTTCTGTCATCCATTCTGGATTTAGCCACTCACTTAAGCCTGTTTCTAGTTTAATCGGTAAATCTAATGCTTCTGCTACGGCGTTAGCTGTTTGCACTGTTCGCAGAAATGGAGATGCGAAAATATGGGTGATTTTTTCACTTTTGAGTCGTTTCGCTAGTTGTTGCGCCTGCACCATGCCATCATCTGATAAAGGTGGATCATACCTTTTTTCGGCTGTGAGAAACCAATCAGGGTTGACAAAGTCGAGTCGGTTGGCGTGTCTTGCGATCCAGATGATTTGACTCATGGGGTAGAATTTTACAGGTATCAATGGGTGCAATTTAAATCTTAGGACATAAGTGTTATATTTCGTAATGATTTAGATAATTTTGTTTTTTTAATGAACCACGAAGAAGCGTTCGCGTAGCGCTCCGAAGGAATAGGACACTAAGAGAAGAGAGGAAGAGGGAAAATTTTTTTTATCTCAACCAGTAAATTATCTCTTCTGAAGCAGAGGAGAATCTATATCTAAAAGCCAATTTTCATCAACAAATTCCATATTTTCATTATAGATAAGAACTAGCTCACCTATCTTTTCTAGGGGCTGATTTTCTTTTTGGTAAGATTTATCTTCTGGGAACCACGAAGCCTCAAAAGCTTTTTGTATAGACCAGTCATAAGCTAACAGAGAAAATTGTAATTTAAGAAATCGTTTATTTCTGCTAAATCCTACAGAACTACTGATTAATTCTGCTTTTGTGGTTTGAGGTAAGGTAATTGCTTCATAATATTCATCCTGCTCATCCCAATAACCAGAAATTGTATAAAAGCATTCGGACAGAAGTTGTCTAACAAGAGTATTAGTATCTAAATTTTCTAATATCTCAGTTAAATCTTGCCAAACTGGGTGATTTTTCAATTGGAGTGTAGTCATAATTTTTAGATGGATTAATGTTCTGTTATAAAACCAGGAAAATGCAAGATACCATTAATATATTTTGCATGAAACCTTCTATCGCCATCTTTACCTAATACTTTAGATTTTAAATCATATCCTTTTTCTTGAGAATCAACAAGCCCAATACTACCACGCGGGTGTACTAGTCCTTTCATAATTGCCTTTAAATGCTTACTCTTTTGATCAAATTTTATACCTAATTTTATCTGTTCCTGACTAAATAAAACTGGCAAATCACCAGTGGAAAGATATACAACATATACAATTTCAGTTTGAATATCTTTCCAATTATTGGGTAAAGATTCCATAATATTTAACAGTTGGTTTACCTGATAAAATTTGTGGATCTGAATGAATGTATTTTTTCCAGTTCATGATTCAAACCATCCCTTAATTTTCTTTAATTTTACCTCACATTTCTCACCAAAAAGTTAGCCTGACCACAACTTTTTCGAGAACGTCTCAAAATATCTTCGCTACAAATACCTGCTTTACCATCTTTAGAATAACAAAAGAATATTTCTTGTAAAAACCTACCAGAATCAGAACAATAGGGAGCAATACCATTAGCAGTAAATTTGCTATTAGCACTCACGAAGGCACTTTTTAGGTCTTTAACTGTAGTGCGAAAAGGTTTTTCAGGACTTTTATAAGCTGAAGGAATAACCAGAGAATATTTTAACTGTCTACTTAATGTTAAATATTCCATAGGTTTTTCACCTGTACAAGTTCCATGTTTTACCCATTGATGATTATAAAGTTTATCATTGGGAAATAAACCTCTAAATTTTTCTTTGATTAAGGAAGGTAATTTTTCAGTTGTACAGTTAGCGGGATAACCTTTTTGATATTGTGGCCAAAGTCCATGTAAAACAAAACCATATTTTCTTCCTTGGCTGCACTGCTGGGGGTTACGATTACCATTTTTCGCGCAATGATCAGGCGACCAGGATAATGCTAAAACATAAAAATCAAATTTACCAGGAGTACCAGGTCTTTGAGCTACTGCACTATTCGGGATAGCTAGGGTAGTTATTAATAAACAAGATGCAATGACAACGTTTTTTATTTGCATATTCATAACCAGTTACTCTGATGCTAAAAGTCTTCAAAATTACCATACCGTATTTGTGCAATAAAAAAAAGACCAACACACAGATCCTCGACTTCTTTAAGAAGTCGGGGATCTCAATCCCTGAACAATGTAAACTACATTTACAGTCACTCAGGAGGTCAGAAAAGCATTGGAAAAGTTATTAAAAATCTCAAACTTTATTGATAGCTGCACTGAACGCATTGGCCGCTGGACGAGTTGGTTAGTCTTGGTGATGGTGATACTCGGTGTATGGAATGTTGCAGGTAGATACATTGGGCGGCTAATTGGTAGTAATCTGACATCTAACGCCTATATAGAAGCACAATGGTATATTTTTGACTTAGTTTTCTTGTTAGGTGCAGCTTACACCCTCAAACATAACGAACACGTGCGGGTGGATATTTTTTACAGTAATTTGTCAGGTAAACGCAAAGCAATTGCAGACTTATTTGGAACAGTATTTTTTCTGATTCCTTTCTGCATTATGGTGATTATTTTTTCCTGGGATAGCATTATTGCGTCTTGGCAAATTCTGGAAACATCTCCAGATCCCGGTGGTTTACCGCGTTACCCCATTAAAGCTATGATTATTGTCGCCTTTGTCTTGCTGATTTTCCAAGGCATTTCCGAGGCGATTAAAAACTTGGCAATTCTTCAAAACAGAATAGCACCCCAGGAGGAAAATCATGACGCTGGACTATGAATGGCTTGGTCCGTTGATGTTTGCAGGGGCTTTAGTGCTGCTGTCTGTGGGCTATCCAGTCGCTTTTTCTCTGGGTGGTGTAGCGATTTTATTTGGTATCATCGGTATTGCTTTGGGTGTTTTTGACCCGGTATTCCTCACGGCTATGCCACAGCGGATTTTTGGCATCATGGCCAATTATACCCTGTTAGCCATTCCTTATTTCATCTTTATGGGTTCAATGTTGGAAAAATCCGGCATTGCCGAAAGACTTTTAGAAACAATGGGGATTTTGCTAGGACGGTTGCGGGGTGGACTGGCTTTAGCTGTGATTTTGGTAGGTGCATTACTGGCAGCGACTACGGGTGTGGTAGCCGCGACTGTGGTAGCAATGGGCTTGATTTCTCTACCAATTATGCTGCGTTATGGTTACAACAAAGAATTAGCTACTGGTGTGATTGCCGCTTCGGGGACTTTGGGGCAAATTATTCCCCCTAGTGTGGTATTGGTGGTTTTGGGTGATCAATTGGGTGTGTCTGTCGGTGATTTATTTATCGGTTCAGTCATTCCTGGCTTGATGATGGCGGGGTCTTTTGCTCTTCATGTGCTAATTGTGGCATTTTTGAAGCCAGAGGTAGCGCCAGCCTTACCAGCCGAAGTGCGGGAAATTGGCGGTAAGGCTTTGAGAAAGCGGGTAGTTGAGGTGATGTTACCGCCGTTGATTTTGATTTTGTTAGTGTTGGGAAGTATCTTTTTTGGGTTTGCGACACCAACAGAAGCGGGTGCGGTAGGATGTGGGGGAGCGATCGCACTGGCTGCTGCTAACCGTCAACTAACTTTAGCATCTCTGCGTCAGGTATGTGATAACACTTTGCGAATCACCAGCATGGTAATTTTTATCCTGTTAGGTTCGACAGCTTTCAGTTTAGTATTTCGGGGATTAAATGGCGATCAATTTATGTTTGATGTCCTTTCTAATCTCCCCGGTGGTAAAGTCGGTTTTTTAGCCCTGAGTATGACAGTAGTTTTCCTCCTGGGCTTTTTTATCGACTTCTTTGAAATCGCTTTTATCATCGTGCCTTTATTTGTACCAGTCGCCCAAACTTTAGGCATTGATTTAGTTTGGTATGGTGTAATATTAGGGGCAAATTTACAAACTTCTTTCCTGACTCCTCCCTTTGGTTTTGCTTTGTTTTATCTGCGCGGTGTCGCACCTCCAGAAGTTACAACTGGTGATATTTATCGGGGAGTAATTCCCTTTATTTTGCTGCAATTGTTGGTGGTACTTTTAATTATTACCTTTCCAGGAATTGTGAGTTTTCTACCTTCTTTGGGACGTTAGAGACTTCCAAAAAATAACTTTTTCTTTTTCCTGACTCTTGTAAGGGCGAAGCATTCGGAAGATAAACTTGGGGAAAACCCGATAAATTATCGCCCGAATGCTTCGCCCCTACGATTCTTAATCCCTATTTACTATCAGTCGTCACAAAATTGGCATAGCTTAATTCATTGACACGATTCCAGTTAAAAATCTGCTGTCTAAAGGTTTTCCATTGTTCATAAACTTGTTTAAAACTTGCATCCTTACTAGCATTTTCCTCATATATATCAAAAGCAGCTTTTTTTGCAGCTTGCATAATCTCTTCGCTGTAAGGAGTTAATTTAGTCCCACCAGCCAGCAATCTTGTCATTGCTTCCCCATTCAAAGCATCGTACTCAGTTAACATATTTACGTTAGCTTCAACAGTTGCTGATCTAAAGATTTCTTGGTATTCTTTAGGTAATTTATCCCAAGCTTTACGACTCACCAATACATCTAAAGTTGGACCCGGTTCCCACCAACCAGGATAATAATAAAATTGCGCGGCTTTATTTAAACCTAGTTTCTCATCATCATAAGGGCCAACCCACTCAGCCGCATCAATAGCACCCCGATCTAATGCTAAATATATTTCTCCTCCGGGTAACACTTGCACATTCACCCCCAAACGAGACATGACTTGTCCACCCAAGCCGGGAATTCGCATTTTTAACCCATTCAAATCAGAAACAGATTTGATTTCTTTTTTAAACCATCCTCCCATTTGCGCCCCAGTATTACCAGCAGGAAAGTTGATAATATTGAAATTAGCATATATTTTTTGGATGGCTTCTAGTCCACCACCATGATACAACCAAGCATTTTGTTGTTGGGCATTTAAGCCAAAGGGTACGGAGGTAGCGAAAGCTAATGCTGGGTTTTTACCAATGTAGTAATAACTAGCTGTGTGTCCACATTCTACAGTTCCAGCTTGCACAGCGTCTAATACTTGCAATCCCGGTACTAATTCCCCAGCAGCAAAAGGGGTAATGGTGAAACGGCCACCGGTCATTTCTTTGACTCGTTTAGCGATGGTTTCCGCACCGATATAAGTCCCTAAAGTCTTTGTCCAACTTGTCGCCATGCGCCATCTGACAGTAGGTAAACTACCTTGTACAGTGGTAGATGTACTGGTTTTGGCACAAGCTGCGGTGAGTGCAGCAGTTGCTGTAGCAATTGCACCTGTATTGATAATTTGTCTACGTTTCATGATTTTTTAGTAATTTCCATTACTCTATCTTGCGACTGATAGTGCAATTTATCAGGTTTTTGTAGAACAAGATCGAAACTGTAGAGACGTTCCATGGAACGTCTCTACATGATTTCTTTGTGATCTACTGGAATTGTGCCATGAAACGCCTATCAATACAGTCTTTCCAATGCCACAATAACTGATGGGGTGGTAAGGTAAAATCCCCTCTCGTGGCTAATGCGCGTCCATCACCTGTACTAATTAAACTTAAATAGTCTTTTTGTGGTTTATAAGGTTGAAGTGATTTACCCAAAACCATCCTTCGCAAATTATCATACAACGGTTTACCTTGACGCACCGCAAACACACCCGCTTTTGGTAAGTGATAATTTATCATTGTCGCAATATCACCCGCTGCAAAAATTTGGGGATGACTAACAGATTGTAAATTATCATCTACTAAAATAAACCCTGTTTCATCTGTACCAATACCCGAATTTTTCACCCAATTTGGTGCTGATGCTTGTGTTACCCAAAAGACTTGATCGCACTCAACTACTAACCCAGATTCGCATTTAATCTCTAACTTGTCGTTTCTTGGTACAACTTGACACACGGTTTCACTTAAATGTAATTTCACATCTTTGTTAATTAAAATTCTCTCCATGATTTGCCGTACTGATAAATGATGATTTGGCATTAATTCCCCACTGCGTTGAAATAAATGCACTTCCAAATTTTTAGTTTCCAATCTCTGTAAACCTGCTTGCATTGATAATGCCAATTCGACACCACCTGCACCACCACCAACAATGCCAATACTTAGCTGTTTTTGGGGATTTTCAGCAACTGTTTCCTGTAATTTATACCAATGTTCTAAAAGTTGCGCCACAGGTTTAGCGCCAATTGTATATTCTGCTGCACCTGATACAGATAATTTTGCCGGAGTGCTGCCAATATCAATAGACAGGATATCAAAATCTACCGCAGGTCGGTTAGCACAAAGCACGTGGTGATTTTTAAAATCCAGCCCAATTACTTGATCAAGATACAATTCTACATGAGCAAATTTGCATAAATTCTGTAAAAAAATATGACATTCAGCATAATTGTAAAATCCAGCAATATGTCCTGGCAACATCCCAGAGTAGGGTGTATATTGATCTGGAGTAATTAAGGTCAAACTTAGTCCGGGTAGGGGGTTTTTACCTAAAAGTCTCAAAACGATAGCATGACTATGACCCCCACCAATCAGCACCAACTTTTTTTGCCTTGGATAGTAATTTTCCTGCATTTGCAGATTTAAGTAAATTTGATTATCGATTAAATATAAATCAATTTTATCATGATTGTTCTCTATTGTCGGTGAATACTAAGCAATAGTGAATCACAACCAAAAACTGATAAATATGTGTAGCACATATGTTTATGTCTCAACCAGATGCTGAGTTCAATTCACTTAATTAAAGCTACAAATGAATTTCTTCATTAGCGCGTCATTCTGTCCGTCCATTGGTGAGGAATTTGTGATTAGGACTTAATAAAGTGTCACACTCCATTTCTATTTTTAGATATCTGAATTCTCAAATGCTTAAGCTTAGTGTATTAATTCAAAATGCCTCATTCAAAAAAATCATCCTGTGGATGCTGGAAATTAGAGAACGATTAAAACATACTCAACAAAATAACTCATATCAACAATATTTAATGAATGTCATACCAAGACTTGAGAATAATTCCATTGAAACCAGTCTATCTGCAATTAATGATTTAGAGCATCTCGCCAAAATCCAACCGCAATACCACTGGGTAATTATGGATATGCTGACTCATTTTGTACGAAATAAATCTCCCATTCTTTCCCCAGAAGAACTGATGATTAATTCTTCTACAAACATCCAGGAAGTGATTCAAGCCGCTATTACCGTAATTGGCAGGAGAGACATCACAAAAGACCCAGAAAATGAGCAGATTGACTTAAGTTATGCAAACTTAATAGGGGTAAATTTGTCAGGTGCAAACCTAGCACAAACTAACCTTTATCAAGCTAATCTATCGAATGCAAATCTTGCTGGTGTCAATTTAGAAGGAGCGATCCTCTGTGCAGCAAATCTCACTGGTGCTAACCTCAATTTAGCCAACCTGTCTGGGGCAATTCTCAGTGCAGCAAATCTCAGTGGTGCGAATCTCTCCGGTGCTAACTTGCATCGAGCTAACTTGTATTTGGCTAGTTTACAAAATGCAATTTTGAATGATACAATGCTTGATGGTGCAAACCTGAGAGAAACTAAGTTTTCTTTTTAAGAAATAATATATACCAGGTTATTTCAATTCCGCACTTAGCATCTTACAACTAAAATTTTTGCTTTCCAGCTATTGACAACTACTCCTATATAGGAGTAAATATATAACGATCCGTCAGGAATCTTGTACACCTCTTTGATAGTGGATGTTGGGTTAAGAAGTGGTTTAGGGATTTATCTGTGAGGGTTATCAGGTAATTACCGCATCTTACCCAACGGACAAGGTGTTAACAACCTCCGCAAAAATGGCTATATTAGGAATATATTGTAACTATTCAGACGCTGATATTTTTTTACAGAGTATAGTTATTGTCACTATCACGAATCAATACTTGTCGGTTAAGCTAAAAATATTAAATCAGGTAGGTTGGGGAGCCATCGCTGTGGACGGGTTTCCCGGCTTGTTCGCGTAGCGTCTCGTAGAGAGGCGAATGGCGTTTGACGTTCTTGTTACCCAACATTTACGGACTTTTGTTGGGTTGCGCTGTCGCTTAACCCAACCTACAAAAACTCTTAACCGAACAGTATTGTATCACGAATTAGTACCAGGGTTAGCGCAGCTTAACCCACCATTATTATCCCCTAAATTTATGGTGGGTTACGGACTACCATCCTAACCCACCCTACGATTTTTGGGTAATTTATTTTTTGGTGTTCCCTTAGATCAAAATCGGCTAATTGCTGATCATAAAACTTACCGCGTTCCTGTGTCTCTTGGCCAGCCATAATCATAAGTATTCAACCAAACACGATTTTACATATCCAACTTGGAAGCTAAATGCTATACTGTTTTTTTCAATCATCTCAGTAAGAAATCATTATTGTGAAGCATCTTTCTGGTATGTCTGCTAAAAAGACAGACGCAACTTTGAATTGGTTTATCACCATCATAGTTATTGTTGCTATGTCCTTGATACTGATTGTCTTCGCATCTACTAATATTGATAAGTTATCACTTCCGCAGCGAATAGCTGATAGAAATCAAGCATTAACTACGACTGCTATAGTTTTTCTCGGTTTAGCTGTCATGCTTAATGCTTATTATGCAGCCAAGCGGAATCAAACAATGCAAAAAAGTGCAATTACAGCGGAAAAAGCACTAGCGACGGGAATTGAAAATACTAAACTCACTCAAGAAAGATTAATTACTGAACGCTTTATTGGCGGAATTGCCCAGTTAGGACATGACAAAGTAGAAACGCGGACTGGTGCAATTTATGCATTAGAAAGAATTGCTCAGGATTTCCCTCAAGAACATTGGACAATTATGGAAGTTCTCACTGCTTTTGTTCGCGAAAATGCACCTATACAAGTAGAGAGAAAACAACAAAAACCAGAAGATTTCATGGCCATTGATATGGGTCAACATCGAGATAGGGTACGTCGTCAACAGTCAGTAGATTCTTATATTCCATCAGATAGTTTCAAACTTCGCACGGATATTCAAGCAGCTTTAACTGTTATTGGTAGACGCAATTTTCAGCAAGATCGAGAAAATCAAAAGCTGGATTTAAGTAATACCAATATCAGGCGGGTAAACTTAGCTGGTGCAAAATTGCAACGGGTAGATTTGCGAGGTTCTGATTTATCTGGAGCCAATTTAAGGGAAGTAGATTTAAGTGAAGCAGAATTGGATGGAGCTAAACTTATAGGGTCGATTCTCTATGAAGCTAACTTATTTAAAGCGAGTTTGCGAGGAGCGAATTTGAGTCGTTCTAACCTCAATTTGGCTAACTTATATGGAGTCAACCTACTTTCAGCTAACTTGTTTGGTGCAAGTTTGCGTTCAGCTAATTTACAAGCTGCAAACTTATATAAAGCTAATTTACAACAAGCAAACCTGAAAGCTGCAAACCTCTCTAGTGCTAAGTTGTTTCTGGCTAACTTGCAAGGTGCAAAGTTGGGGAAAACTAATTTACATTTAGCTGGTTTAATTGCGGCTAATTTGCAAGGTGCAAATCTTAATGGTGCAAATCTGCAAGGTGCAAATTTAAATTCTGCTAAATTACAAGAAACAGATATCTATTTTGCTAATCTCAGTCAAGCTAGTTTGACAGAAGCAGATTTGCAACAAGCTAATCTCATGGGAGCTAATCTTTGTGGGGCTATTTTTGATCAAGCTGACTTGTCTTGGGCAAATTTGATGGGTGCTAATTTATCTGGCGCTCAACTTTGTGATGTTAATCTCACTGGGGCGATTTTGACTGGTGCAAAAAACTTGGAATCAGAACAGATAATCATGACATTGGGCGATTGCACTACTCGTCTCCCTGATTATATCGAACCCCCAGCTAGTTGGCGACAATCTAGTTAATTTATAGTTATCACTGTTGCTAATTTGGGTGTATTCTACTGTTTAACGCAGGAGGGAAGAGTGTTTTAGCCTAATTCATATTCTTGGATCTATTGACCTTTATTTTTACAATGCTACTCACTTGCATTTTTGGAATTACTAAACTTGAGTTTTATTTTATTATTATTTTATTATATTAAGCGTAAGTATTCAGGATAGAGAATAAAAGTCTTTTTTAGTCAACTTTGATGATTTTGATAAAATCTCACTTCTCTCTATTCTTCATTTCATAAGCATTCTGAACCAAAGGTCTGCGAAGCGTCTCCTGACTCCTGACTCCTGAATTCTTACTATTAAGTTATTAAATCATGACTTGGCAATTGTCATGATTGCTTGTTTTAAATTTACTGAATTCGTAATCAAATTAGCTTTTTATATTAGTCAATTCATAGTAATTTTAGATATACACTAATAACTCGCAGTTTCCAGCTTTTGCTAGACAAAGGTTTGAAAATATCAGGCTGTTACAAAAAGACTACTATTTGTGAGGTTAAAATTATCATGACATTTGATATTACTAATAATTTTTCCTCCAAAAAGGAATTGAATTTTACTCCTATTTCCCCAGTTGATACCTTTAATACTGCGGCTGACAGTAGCTTAAGTTGGGGTAATCGTAGCAGTTTGCCGAAAGAGGAAACAACAGAAACTATTGCCACAACTAATAGCTATAATTCCAATAATGGCTATGGTTTAGTAGATGCCGGCAAAGCAGTAAGTGGAGCCGCTGGTGAAAGTCCTTATGCAGATGCTCCTGATTTGGGTGGAAATAATTGGGGTGCAGATTTGGTGAATGCTCCAGCAGCTTGGGAACATGGACACACAGGACAGGGTATTATTGTTGCGGTTTTAGATACTGGAGTTGACTACAACCATGAAGATTTAAAAAATAATATTTGGACAAATAATAAAGAAGTTGCTGGTAATGGTATAGATGATGATGGCAACGGCTATATTGATGATTTTCAAGGTTGGAACTTTGATAGTAGCAACAATAATGTTTTAGATGACAATAGTCATGGAACTCATGTTTCTGGTACTATTGCTGGGGAAAATAACGGTATTGGTGTAACTGGCATTGCCTATAATTCCAAAATTATGCCGGTCAAAGTTTTAGATAAAAATGGCTCAGGTTCTTATTCAAATATTGCTAATGGTATCTATTATGCTGTAAATAATGGGGCTAATGTAATTAACCTGAGTTTAGGAGGTAATTCTTCTAACGACATTCTCAAGTCAGCTATTGAATATGCCAGCAGCAAAGGTGTAATTGTTGTTATGGCCGCAGGAAATAATGGCGACTCTACACCATCTTATCCTGCCCGCTATGCCTACAATTCAGGAATTGCTGTGGGTGCAGTAGACAGAAATAATAACCTGGCTGACTTCTCTAACCGTTCTGGTTCTCAAGAAATTAAATACGTTACTGCTCCAGGTAAAGGTATTTACTCCACAGTCCCAAATAATCAATATACTACTTATGATGGCACTTCTATGGCAGCCCCTCATGTTGCGGGGGTAGTGGCTCTTATACTCAGCGCTAACCGCAGCTTAAGTGATAGTCAAGTACGGGAAATTATCACGAGTACGGCAAACAATACTACACCAACTCCAGCGCCTAGTCAGCCTTCAAATCCATCTCCTTCTCTGCCGTTTCCATTTCCTATTGACTTATTACCTTTTAGTTTAGATATAGGTTCACTACTACCAAATATAGGCTCACTATTTCCCCTCGGTTCACAAGGACAATCAACTATCCAATTACCGCCGATTGTTCTTTCTGTTGGTGAAAATAGTTTAGAATTTCGGTTTCGTGATGTTGGTACGGGAACGCAAAAGATAGCAAATTTCAGTTATTACGGTGAGAATAATGATAAATGGGAATTGCGTTATTATGACAGTCCAGGTTTGAGTTTTACTAGTGTTAATGATGGGGATATTGAGGGTGATGAGTTAGTTAAGAAAAGGTAATAACTGGAATAAATGAACTGGCATAATTTATTATTGGTTCCCATAAGCAGACTAGATTTTTCATAATTTCTAATTCCTGGTGTAGATATTTTACTAAAAGGTCAACTTGTGCCAAAATTAACAATAAATAAGCCAAGATGACTTTTTGAGTAGGGGTGAGTCTGAAGATGAAGATAGATGGACGTTATGAAATTGTGCAACCCTTGGGAAAAGGTGGGTTTGGGACTACTTTTTTAGCAAAAGACACCAAACGACCAGAAGATCCTGAATGTGTTGTTAAGCAGTTTACACCAGCCAGTATAGACCCAGCTACCTTAACAATACTTAAAAAGTTTTTTGACCAAGAAGCAGTGACGCTAGAAACTTTGGGTAAGCATAATACTAATAAACAGATTCCTCAACTTTTAGCCCACATAGAAGAAAATCAAGAGTTTTACATAGTTCAACAATATATCGAAGGTCATGATTTGAGTGCTGAATTAATATCAGGTCAAAAAATGAGTGAGTCTGATGTTATTAAACTTCTCATAGAAATTTTAGAAGTATTAGAATTTGTTCATGAATACAAAGTTATTCACCGAGATATTAAGCCAGATAATATCCGTCGTCGTCAGTCAGATAAGAAAATTGTCTTGATTGATTTTGGTGCAGTTAAACAAATTTGTACACAGGTAGTTAATAGTCAGGGACAAATTACTTCTACAGTGGTTATTGGTACTCCTGGTTATATGCCACTTGAACAACAAAGAGGTAAACCACAACTTAGCAGTGATGTTTATGCAGTAGGAATAATTGCTATTCAAGCACTGACAGGTTTACTTCCTCAAGAATTAGAAGAAGATGCGAATACAGGAGAAATAATTTGGCGTAACCATGTCAATGTTAGCCCAAAATTAGCAACCGTTTTGAATAAAATGGTAAGTTATGATTTTCGTCAGCGTTACCGTACAGCGAAGGAAGCATTACAAGAAGTTAAAAAATTATTACCGCAGCCTATAAATTGGAAGTTGCTGCTGGGATTAGGAATGACAATAGTTATCAGCTTAACTATTTTCTTTATTACTAAAAAAGATGATTTTAATTTATATGAAAATTCTCAATATGGGATAAAGGTAAAATATCCAAAAACCTGGGAAAGACAAGATTTAGACAATCCCATTCTTGCTGAAGTTGTGACTTTTATATCTCCTAAACAAAGTGATGCAGATAAGTTTCAAGAAAATGTCACAATTAGCGTTGATCAATTTTCTGGCACATTAGAGGATTTGCAAGAATCGAATATTAAGGAAATTATCAATACCTTGGTAGGAAGCAAGATTATTGATAAAGGTAAAACAACTCTGGCAAATAAACCAGCTAGTCAATTAATCTTTACTGGTAAAAGTGGAAATGATAATTTAAAGAATATGCAGGTTGTAATTTTAAAAGGTGAACAGGCTTATACAATTACTTATACTGCAAAAATAGATGATTATGATGAGTTTGTGGAAACAGCAGAAAAGATGATTAAATCAGTGGAAATTAATTAATTGTCTGCATCAGGATGTCCAAGATTTAAGGATTTTTAGGATAAAAATCACATTCTTTTCGTGTATCCGTGTGTGTTATGTTTCGCGCAAAGTGGCACCAGCGAAGCGTTCGCAAAGCGTGCCGTAGGCTTTAGCACGAAGTGCGTTAGGAGCAAAGACGCAAAAAAGAAAGTAACTGTGAGAATAATAGAAAATTATCAAAATCTCATCATTCAATTACAATTAAACATCCTGTTAATCCTTAAATCCTGGACATCCTGATTCTGACATTCTTTCCACCTTTGCTTGAGATAATTATGAATTAGTTAAGCTTTATTGCTACTGAAGCTTTCTAAGCTCTCCCAGAATTCATTGATACATTTATTTGGTTGTACCAAGACAATTGATAAGCCAATTATTGCTGCTGGAAGTGTGTAGTTAAATTTCATATTTTAATAAATCAAATATTGATAACTAATTAGGAGCAGCACAAGCAGAATTAAAACCATAACTTTCCTGCCACTTTTTCACAGTTCCTTCACCAATTGGGAATACTTTAGTATCACCATCAGCAAAAGTTAAACGGACACGAACTTCTTTGGCTGGTGCATTCCTGAGCAAATTGGCAGTATCAGCATTAACAGCAAATATTGTGTTTGTCATATACCAAGTGCTGGAATATTTGGTTTTTACATTGTTTTTGTATCTGGTGTAGGTGTAATTTATTGAAAATCCTCTGACTCTAGTATTGGGGTTAAGAGTTAGTTTGAGAATTTGATTACCAATACCTAATTCTATCTGTTGAGGAACGAGTTCTTTCAAATTGGCTTTACCATTTACTGGAGCACTTTGGACAATCATTTGTGCAAAACACCCTTCTATCTTGCTACCCCACAAAGAAACAATCGCAAATCTACCTGGGTCTGGACCAGCAAGGGGATTGTCAAGAAGCCCAGTTGGTTCACCGTGGCGATCTATGACTACTTTACCAAGAGGGGCATTCACCAATGTATCCTTGATATTGAGGACTTTACTGAAAGATAAACCACGACCACCCCAAGATATTCCTTTAACAGTATCAAGTTTGTCCTCATCAATTGAATTTTGGGCGATCGCTCTAAGAGCAACTACATTCAGCAATCCTGTAATTAACACTACAGCCATAAGGCTAGATTTCAAGCAATTCTTAAACATAAAATTGTCCTTTCCATAATTCAATTATTTGCCTAATTAACACCGTCTCCCAGGGCAAGGAATATCCTTAAAATATTCATCACCAGGAAAAGGTAGAGGTCTTACTGCATTAGGAGGAAGGCCTGTTGGTGTGATTATTCCCAAATTTTTGCCTACTTCTGAAGTCGTAAAGTATTTAATAGGAATACCCAAATTAAGACCTGATTTGTCACCAATCTTTGAGTGTTCTCCATCTGCTCCATCTCCTCTCCCATGAACTCCGATCAGTTGTCCTTTCTTGTTCAAAACTGGTCCACCACTCATCCCTGGTAAGGTAATATTACTGTACACCAAGCCATAGCCATCTTTAAATAGTTCGGCAGCATTACCTGTTATCTTACCATCAGTGAAAATGTAAGTTGACCGAGAAATAGAAGCAGGTTTGGGCTTTGGAAATCCTGCCACATAAACAGTTGCGCCTTCTTTAACTCCATCTGAATTACCAATATTAGCAACAGTATATTTTTCACTGCTGGTAAATTTTAAAACGGCTAAATCTACGCTTTGTACAGGGGTAATCAGGTTAGATTGATATTTACGGTCATCAACAGTCTGGACTTTGTAGGTTCCTCGCTGATCGACAACATGGAAATTTGTCAAAACGGTGTAAGTGTTACCTTGCCGGTGAATTATCACCCCAGTTCCTAATTTTGGTCCACTAATCAGGACTGTAATCTCTTTAGCAATTTGACCGACATCCTGAGCAGTTAATGTTACAGCAATTTCTGGTTGACTAAATGCGATCGCTACCCCAATAATTACTGTTGCTAGTCCATGATTAAGCTTCATGATTTAACCTCTATTTAGTCTTATTTAACAATGGACAATCTTGATTTTCTTCAGATTCTCCCATTATTTGCATCACCTTATTCATTGGTACAGCCCAACTCAAACGCACAATTTGCTGATGTAACTTTTCCTCAGCTTGGGAACCATCAATAAACATAGAAGGAACATCCCATAAAGGATAAGCGTGCATACCATTCACACCCACAACCTCACCCCGTTTATTCAACAAAGCACCTCCACTCATTCCTTTTTCCAAAACATTGGTATATCCCACTTTATAACCTTCCTCTAAGGCTTTTTCCAATACTAGAGATACCTTACCGCTAGTCAACACAAAGTTAATTTTCTCTGTTTCTTCCTGCACAGGAAACCCAGCAACAAATACCTCATCTCCCGCCTTTGGAGAAGCACCAAAATCAGCGATAGGATAGACTTTTTTCATACTAGAAAATTGCAATAGTGCTAAATCATATTTCTGAAAATTCACATCTTTTGGCACATCAGCTTGATAGAGTTCACCATCTGGAGTTTGAATAAAATAGGGTGGATTATCTGCTCTCAACACATGGGCATTAGTTAATACTGTATAAACTGAATTTTGCTTATTTAGTAATATTCCTGATCCCAAGAATTCTGTTGATAATATCTTCACAGTAATGGCAGTTGCTTTTTCCTGCAACTGTTCTACTGATAATAAAGTTGGCGGTTGTGTAATGCTACTTTGTCCAGCAGAAATACTGATACTTGTTGCCGAACTTGAAAGCAACATTGACAAACCGCCAATACAGGCGACAATTTTTAATATCCGCCAAATCATGTTAATTTAATCCGGTTCAACAGTGGCATTATCGAGGTAAAGCTCGAAATCAATATTAATTGTGTCGCGGTCATATTCATTGAGTATATTACCAGCAGCTAAACCCCGACGGTCTAATAGTCTGCGTAGAGTATCAGTGGGATTAACCCCACGTTTGAGAGTCAATAACAAATTATCATCTACACAACGAGGATTTTGGCTAGTACCAGCACAAACAACAGGTTCACCTCTGAGCGTCCCAGTGGTGATATTTTTCAGAGTACCGTTGTCATTACTCCTTTGAAATCTGCGCGATACTTCTACACAACGGCGTTGAGCAGTCCAAGGTGGTGGAAAGTAATTATTAGAAGTCCAACGAACTATTGTGACTTTCCTCCCATCTTGAGTACGGGCAAAGGTGACCGGTACACCTTTACTCTTACCACAGAAAAAGGTTGCGCTTCCTGCATAGCTGGGTTGGTTGATAGCTGCGGTTGTGGCTAATGCCGTCAGGGAACCTAGGGTAACAGATTGCATCACATATGTGACTAATTGCCTAAATAAACTTCTTTTCATAAAATTATTCACTTTATTTATCACTATTATGCAATATGGTGGGGTTACAAGTTTCATTAGTATGTGAAATTACTGTAAAGATATAATTTAAGTAACCTTACGTAGTGATACCGTTAGTGGGACTTAGACAAAAGAGAAGGTAACAAAAAGTATACAGCACTTCCCGGTGTTATGAGGTACAAGAACCCCACCCCCAACCCCCTAAGAGCAAGCGATGAGGGGGCTAAGATGTACTTCATAAGAGCATAAACCGCTGTAATGCTTTGTCAGCATAGCTTTCACGTCAAAAGAACCCACCATGAAAGAGAGCCTTCTGGAATTCATTCCCATACAGAATATGGGAACGAGAAACACCAACATTCTTTACCTCACAGAAAATGCTTCACTAAACCTGCGGGTAATTGGCTCAACAATAAACGTCAAAACCGACTTCTTCCTAGTCACAATTTCAGCATTTGCAGCCATACCCGGAGTAAATTCTACCTCTTGACCTCGGAGATTAATTGAGTGTTTACTTAACTTAATTTGCGTTGGAAAAATTAATCCCAATTCTTTATCCACAGTTGCATTGGGACTGATTTGCATAACTTCACCATCAACAACTCCAAATTCTTGAAAAGGGAAAGTTACTAATTTCACCTTTGCTTTCATCCCCTGACGAATAAAACCAATATCTCGGTTAAGGACTTTTACTTCTAATAGCATTTCTTCCCCTTCAGGGACAATTGATAGCAATTCCTCACCAGATTGAACTGGCCCTTTAGTAGCTTTAATTTTGTAAATTGTCCCTGCAACAGGTGCTTTAATTGTTTCTCCGTCTTTTTGCTTTCTCGCTTGTTCTAATTGACCGGCAACATTGGTTAATTCTTCTTTGCGCTTGTTGATTTGGGTAAGAATTTCACTTTGGCGTTCTGATCTTAAACGTAAACCTTGATTACGTGCAGCTTGATAAGCCTGTTCAACTTGTTTAATTTCTTGAATTTGAGCAGATATATCTTTTTCTAAAGATGCAACTTTGTCTTGTGCTTCTGTTAACCTATTTTGGGTATTAGTGACTTCATCAGAACTTTTAATAATATCTGTATTGGCACGATTTAATCTTTCTTGCGCGTCTAAATAATCAACTCTAGGAACTGCACCAGGATTTAATAGAGTGCGAAGATTTTCTTCTCTTTGTTGAGCAATGCTTAAACTATTTTCAACTTTAACACGGATACTTTTGGCATTAACTAAGTTAGTTTGAGCATTAATAACACTGGTTTTGGCGTTTGCTAAATTTTCTTGTAATCGAGTCAAACGGACTTTGGCTTGATTAATAATTGAAAGTTGGCGTTGTGCTTCTGCTGCTGCTGCTGCTTGTTTGGCGCTGTAGTCTAACAAACGGGAATTTAATAATTCATCTTGCAATTTTGTCCCCGCAATCTTTCCCCCAGTACGTTCTGCTTCTAACCGTTGTAAATCGTCCTCAATTAATTTACTAGCTTTAGCCAATCGGTTCACATCAGTTTGTTGTAAATTAGGATCACGTTCAATTAAAACTTGATCTTTGGTGACGCGATCGCCTTCTTTCACTTTCACTGCTAAAATAGAGCCATTACCCAAAGATGTCACCGGTCTGACTTGAGTAGAAGCAATTAATTCTCCTGGTGCTGTCGCTACTTCATCAATTTCTGAAAAATGCGCCCAGGAAATTGCCCCAAATATAATAACGCTAATTGTTCCCGCTAATAATCTTGTATAAAGTGGAGGTAATTCCTGTACAGCTTTACCCAATTCATAAGATAATTGTTCTTCTGGTTTTGCAAATCTCTCTTTTGTTTGACGTGCTTGAACAGCATTTGCAGCTAGAGAATATTTCATAATTTTTGTCCTTTGTTATAAGTTATTAGTCATTGGTCATTGGTCATTTGTTTGATTGCTAATGACCAATAACTAATGACTATTTTCTAAATTTCTAAATAACGGCGCAAAAAGTTTTCTAATGTTTCCAATTGGAAGTTAAAAATCCTTTCTAAATTGGCTGTTTCTTCTGATGTACAAAAAAATTCATTAGCTAGTAAGGTGCGAAAAGTTCCTAAACTTGTTTGTGTTGAGGAGTTAAATAAACCTAATGCTCCCCGGAAGCTATCAACAGCAAACAGAGGAACGTTTATGACTATCGGTTCTTTGTTAAAGATGCGACTAAAAATTCTCGGAATATCCTCTCGCAATAAAATTTCCGCACCTCCTACTGATAAAATTTGGTTACAAGCATCTGCAACGGTCAAAGAATCTACAACTATCCTGGCTAAATCATCGGTGCTAACAATAGATGTGCGGTTTTTAGGATCACCAATAAGTAGATACAAACCCGTTTCTCGAAACCATTCCGCTAGTGGTAGCAAGTTTGATGCTAATCCAGCAGGGCGTAAAATAGTGTAATCTAAGCCACTACTTTGCAGATATCTCTCTACGGCTCGTTTGGCTTTGAACACGGGTGCATCTTCATATCCTCTGTCAGCACCTAAAACGGATATAAAGACAAAATGTTCAACACCCTGGACTTTAGCCTGATCAATGAGTTCAATATTAGCGCGATAATCTAAAGATAGAGCATCATTCCCGGAACCGTGAGCGCTAATGATATACTTTACGCCTCGACAAGCTTTCTGGATATCTTGTTCTCGTCGCAAATCACCAATGAAGATGTCAGAACCCCGGTGTTCTAACTCGCTGTAATGGGAAGTCAAGCGGACAAACGAACGTACAGGCTGCTGTTGTTGGCGTAAGAGTCGCACGACGCGGCGACCAATTCCGACCGTTGCTCCAGTAACTAGAATCATAGCTTTTGGATTTGAGTATGGGCTATTCCTCTAGTTAAGTTTAATCACTATTTTGTCTGAATCAGGATTTCCAGGATTTAAGGATTAACAGGATTAAGATGAGGATCTAGCTGGTCGCACTTTTCCCTCTGATTCTCCTTATAGTTTGACAGAAATATTAGATGATCGCTTTTATCCTGGTGAAGCAAGTGAGTTAGTAAGAGAGTGGGAATCGTAATAAGTTCTACATTTTGGGTCGAGGTTGCGGTTGTGCATTAGTTAACCTTTGCATTGTATACGGATCACATCGCTCAAACAATGAATTAAACCATTCAATAGCTTCTAACCCAGCGAAATTTTTTACAGGTAGCCCAAGTACATAAATTTCATCATCGTAAATAATCCCGAATGTTTTAGCTACTTAATGTAAATCGATGTTCCTTAATACATATCTTGCACCAAGCCCTAACGAATAGAATTCGTGGCTACACAAACTAAGTCCGCCTGCGCGGACTCACGGAAAATCAGTGGTTTCAAACCCGCGTAGGCGGGTTTTGTCTGTCTAGCCGCGACTTCCAGTCGCCAGGTGCAAGATGTGAGTTAAAGCCAGGGAATAAATTCCCTGTCTAAAAGCTAAAGTCGGTTAAAACCGACTATTTTGGTATCAATAGGATAATTTTTGATTTTGAGTTAACCAGAGTGCGTTTTAACGCACTTTAGCTTTTAGACCGGAACTTAAGTTCCGGGCGGGTTTGTTCTAAAACTCTACAATCACTGGTGTATGGTCGCTAGGCTGTTCTAACTTCCTGGGTGCGACATCAATAATGCAACTTTGGGCGCGATCGCACAAAACCGGTGTGAGATAATGATGATCAATCCGCCATCCTAAATTACGCTTGAAAGCAGCAGTACGATAATCCCACCAACTATAATGTCCTTTTTCGCTGTTGAATTTACGAAAAGCATCCGCAAAACCCAGCGAAAGAATATCTCGTAAAGCTTGGCGTTCTGGTTCAGATGCCATAATATGATTTTCTATCTTTACTTTGTCATGAATATCTATATCTTCCAAAGCGATATTAAAATCACCACACATAGAAATAGCCTGGTTTGATAACAACAGCACCTGCAAATATTTCCGCAACACTGTTAACCAGCGCAGCTTGTATTCATATTTCTCACTTCCCACTGCTGAACCGTTAGGAACATAAAGATTAATAATTCTAACTTTGTCAATCACGCCGGTTATTACCCGCTTTTGCTCATTCCATTCTGGGTCTATCTCTGGTAAGATTGGTGTGAAACCCATACTCACATCTTCTAAAGGTTGACGGCTAATGATAGCAACGCCGTTATAAGATTTCTGCCCAGAAATATAAGGGTAATAGCCTATTTTTTCAAAAGCTAAAATCGGAAAATCTTTATCTATAACTTTCGTTTCTTGTAAACACAGGACATCAACAGGATTTTGATTTAACCAATCAATCACCTGTTCTAAGCGTATACGAATCGAATTTACATTCCAAGTAGCAATTTTCATTAGTTCCCTGTGTGAAATTAAGTAAGTAGGCTTGAATCTTGAATATTTATGGTTGATATCAGCTAGGCGGCCGCAGGGAAGTGGATTTCAGGCAAATTAATCTTTATTTACATATAGCAGATTGCAGATCAATGAGGTACAGAATCAAAATTGAAAACTAGACAGCAAGCCAGTTTTACTCCTGACTCCTGAACCGAAGGTCTGCGAAGCGTCTCCTGACTCCTGACTCCTGAATTCTGCTGTTGTTAGGTTTAATTCTGCTAATTTATTTAGATTAAGAATTATAAAAAATGTAAATGCCTTGTGACCCAAAACCCTTGATAATTGTTACAATCTGTTTCTTTATCCATCAAACACTGGCGATAACTAATTGATCTAATTTGTAATTTAGTATGTCTGGCTACAAAATCGGTGAATTTGTTAGCTAGACTACATAATATTTTAATTGATTATGATCCCCAAGGTAGATGAAAATCGGAAATGCTCGGTTATAGTTTAAGAGTGCTGTTAGTTTTTAGCTATTACTTAATAACTGCAATAATTAGCATTTTTATGATCCTTTCTATTAGACGATGTTGGCAAAAGTCATCAAGTTTAGCAAAAAACTCTCCATAGACCTGTTGGCGTAGCACTCAGCGGCTTCCCGCTGTCTTTCTTCTCTCCCACAAGTCGAGAAGTCTTGAGATTACTATTTTCTGTTCTCTTTTCCTTGCCGGAAAGGGGTTAGGGGTTAAGTCTTTCGGGTTTTGATGTTGATAAGGATACTTTTAAAACATCCTCTTATAAAAGAGATTAGTATATGCCATTGACAGCAGATTGCAGGTTGCCGGCGGTAAAAATTTCCACCAAAAATAGGGTATCAACGGGGTTTGACTCCTGATATCAATTCACTTAATCAAAGCTACAAATGAATTTTCGCGTCTGTGTGTCTGTCCATTTGTATCAATCTTAAAGTAAAACGGTATGGCTCCTCAATTCTGCTGTATATTGCTCTCGCTGAGTAGTTGATGCTGGAAGCAACTGATTCATTTGTTTGGGTTTAATCAAAATTTTTTTGCCTGATTTCGACAATAATTTTTTTGAAGAGGAAATTGGTATGAATAAGAGAGCTAATATCTGCCCCTGCTGCGGTGGTTCCATATTGCGTCATGTCCGTTACGGCGAACTATATTGGTTTTGCCCATCATGCCGACAAGAAGTTCCATTGTTAAGCATTAATCGTTTGTCTAATTCAGAAACCCGTAATACAACCGCAGTGCTTACCCAGCCGGCTGTTGACCTGGCATCGTCCTGAATTTATAGCAGGAGTCAGGAGTCAGGAGTCAGGAGGAGGCAGTGCGGTGGACGGGTTCCCCGGCATAAAGCAACTGCCGTTCAGGAGTAAAACTGTCTTGCTGTCTAGGTTTCAATTTTGATTCTGTTTATCCTGGTGAAGCAAGTGAGTTAGTAAGAGAGTGGGAATCGTAATAAGTTCTACATTTTGGGTCGAGGTTGCGGTTGTGCATTAGTTAACCTTTGCATTGTATACGGATCACATCGCTCAAACAATGAATTAAACCATTCAATAGCTTCTAACCCAGCGAAATTTTTTACAGGTAGCCCAAGTACATAAATTTCATCATCGTAAATATATATTTACTGGTCAAAACACAATCAGCCGAGATTTAGCGCCAGTGTCATGTAAGTGATGCTGGCGCTATGCTTTGAGCAATCAAAAAAAGTTTGTGACCAAGATAGCTGATAACCTCATCCGTATCTCGTTATGATAGAAAAGTAGATAAAACTTAAAAAATATTTATCAAATGCTGATTGACTCCTCTGGCTTGTCCAAAGTCAAAGACTCAGTAACCAAAACAATTCTCTTCGGCAACGAACCTAAGCCGGAGTTAATTGCCATTCTTGCAGTCTACTTTGTTCAAGGCATCTTAGGGTTAGCGCGTCTAGCCGTGAGTTTCTTCCTCAAAGATGAATTGCATCTAAGCCCAGTTGAGGTATCAGCGCTGTTGGGAATAGTCGCCTTACCGTGGATGATTAAGCCCGTATTTGGCTTTATTTCCGATGGGTTGCCCATCTTTGGCTACCGCCGCCGACCGTATTTAGTGTCATCAGGAATATTGGGGGCTGCGGCTTGGGTGAGTTTGGGTACTGTAGTTCATACTAGCTTAGGGGCAACAATAGCGATCGCTCTGAGTTCCCTTTCTGTCGCCTTCAGTGATGTCATAGTTGACTCCCTCATTGTCGAACGAGCCAGACTAGAAACCCAAGCTAAAGCCGGTTCCCTTCAATCCCTGTGCTGGGGTGCTACTGCCCTTGGGGGTTTAATGACAGCTTACTTTAGTGGCTTACTGTTAGAACATTTCACTACCCGCACAGTATTTTTATTTACCGCTGGATTCCCCCTCATTATTTCAGTGGCAGCGTGGTTAATTGCAGAAACACCAATTAGCAAAGTTGAGTCAGAAAATCATCAAACCAACTTTCTCAACGTCAAAAATCAAATCATTCAAGTGCGCCAAGCCTTTATCCAAAAAGGAATTTGGCTACCCACAGCATTTATATTTCTTTGGCAATCTACACCCAGTGGAGACTCAGCTTTTTTCTTCTTCTTCACCAATGAACTCCACTTTAAACCAGAATTTTTAGGCAGAGTCAATCTTGTTACAAGTTTAGCCTCATTAATTGGCATTTGGATCTTTCAACGTTTTCTGAAAACTGTTCCCTTTCGGGTAATTTGTGGTTGGAGTATCGTCATTTCCGCAATATTAAGAATGACAATGCTCCTGTTAGTAACTCACACAAATAGAACATTAGGAATAGATGACCAATGGTTCAGTTTAGGTGATAGCTTAATTCTCGCCGTTATGGGACAAATTGCATTTATGCCTGTGATGGTTTTAGCCGCAAGAATCTGTCCTTTGGGAATAGAAGCAACATTATTTGCACTCTTAATGTCCATCTTTAATTTAGGAGGGGCTATTTCCAGAGAGCTTGGAGCATTAACTATGCAGTGGTTAGGAATCACCGATACTAACTTTGATGCCCTATGGCTGTTAGTGATAATTACTAATCTCAGTGCTTTGTTACCTCTTCCATTCCTCAACTGGCTACCTGTTGAAAAAGAGGAATCTGAGATGGCAACATTGCCAGCAACTCCAATTAATAATTGATGTCCACACAAACGCAAACAAGTTTTTTTGCATCTATCAAATCAAAAACATATGCAGACATTACCAACTCAAGAAACTCAACCTTTACCAAAATCCTATACTCGTGAAGATTGGCAAGGAGGATATGAATCTCTCACCGAAGAACTTGATTATTGGATTGATGATATAGAAGGAGAAATTCCTCCAGAATTACAAGGAACATTATTTAGAAATGGGCCTGGTTTATTAGATATCAACGGACAACGCCTACATCATCCTTTTGATGGTGATGGCATGATTAGCCGGATTACTTTTATTAATAGCCGCGCCCATTTTCGCAACCGCTTTGTTCAAACTCCTGGCTATTTAGAAGAAAAGAAAGCAGGTAAAATCCTTTATCGTGGTGTTTTTGGTACACAAAAATCCGGAGGTTGGTTAGCTAATATCTTCGATTTTAAAATTAAACATATTGCCAATACTAATATTATTTATTGGGGTGATAAGCTTTTAGCATTGTGGGAAGCAGCAGAACCTTATCGACTTAATCCCCAAAGTTTAGAAACATTAGGTAATGAATATTTTAATGGGGTTTTATCTACAGGTGAAGCCTTTAGCGCTCATCCTCGAATTGACCCCAGTTGCACCCAAGATAACGGCGCACCTTGCTTAGTAAATTTTGCTATTAAGCCAGGATTAACTACGACAATCACCATTTTTGAATTAAACCCAGACGGTAAAATCATCAGAAAAAAAACTCATAGTGTTCCGGGTTTCTGCTTCATTCATGATTTTGTCATTACCCCTAATTACTGTATCTTTTTTCAAAATCCTGTTAATTTCAATCCCATACCTTTTGCTTTAGGAATATCCAGTGCAGGACAATGTATTAAGTTACTAAAAAATCAACCAACTCGGATTATCGTTATTCCCCGTAACCCGGAAGCAGAAGCAAAAGGTGTAAAGATCCTCGAAACTCAAGCTGGTTTTATTTTCCACCATGTCAATGCTTTTGAGGTAGAAAATGAAATTATCATTGATTCTATCTGTTATGAATCTTTAACAGAAGTTGAACCTGAAAGCGATTATCGGCAAACAGATTTTGATGCTAATTCACCGGGACAACTTTGGCGTTTTCATCTCAATCTACAAGAGAATAAAGTAGAAACTCAGTTAATAGATAGTCGTTGTTGTGAGTTTCCCACTATCCACCCGAATCATGTCAGCAGACAATATCGTTATTTATACTGTGGTGCGGCTCATGCAGAAACTGGAAATGCACCTTTACAAGGGATTTTAAAGCTTGATTTAGAGTCACAACAAAGACAAATATGGAGTTTTGCACCTCGCGGTTTTGTAGGTGAACCGATTTTTGTCCCTCGTCCAAATGCTCAACAAGAAGATGATGGTTGGGTAATCGCTTTAGTTTATGATGCAGAATATCATCGTTCAGATGTGGTGATTTTAGATGCTCAAGATTTCCAAAAAGGTGTAATTGCAAAACTGCATCTTAAACATCATATTCCCTATGGGTTGCATGGAAGTTTTACAAATCAAATTTTTCTTTTAGAGAACGCCAAAAAATAAATTACCCAAAATCTTAAACGGAGATTAGCTAATATATCACAATATATAGCCGTCCTAAATTAGTTGTAAACAACAAGATCCCCGACTTCTGAGAGAAGTCGGGGATCTGAATCTTTTAGCGTTCACAAATCATTTAGGATTACTATAGCAATCCTAAATGATTTATGAACGCTTTCTTTTCCCTATTCCCTATTCCCTATTCCCTGCCCCCACCAATCAGTTCTCAACTCAAATAGGATCGCTATATATAATTATTACATTAGTGTTATGGCTTCTAAATACAGCCCCGATATAGTGTTTAAACTTGTATGTTCGTCAAATTACGTAATCATATACATAATATAACTTACACCCATTTCTGTGAAATAGTTATATAGATTAATCTGACGTGACTTGTGTGTAAGTCCTAGATAAGCTGTTATGCATTTGAGTCTACCCTTCATTTCATCCCCGCGTTAATAAAACTGTAACAAAAACTACAAAATTGATATTTTCTGGAAAAAAGAGGGTAAGCTAATCATATAAATCCGGTTCATAAAGATACCGTGATTAGGAGTAAATAGTATGGTTACAACGTCTCGCCCAGTATGGGAAAATCAATCTCCAGCGCATATTTGCCCGTTTGACCAAGCTTGTAGTTATTTAGAATGGGCTGCAAAAGAATTAAAACTAGATGGTGGTATAGTAGAAATACTTAGTCATCCCCGGAAAGTTGTGACAGTTTCCATTCCAGTAAAAATGGATAATGGGGAAGTGCGAGTTCTCGCTGGACATCGAGTACAGCATTCTGATATTTTAGGCCCATATAAAGGTGGAATTCGCTACCATCCGGCTGTAACACTGCGGGAAGTTTCAGCTTTAGCAATGTTAATGACTTGGAAATGTGCGTTGTTGGGTATTCCCTACGGTGGTGCCAAGGGTGGAATTCCCATAGATCCTAAACAGTACAGCGTGGGGGAATTAGAACGCATTAGCCGCCGTTATATTAGTGAGTTAATTAAAGATATTGGTCCTTCGGTAGATATACCCGCACCAGATATGGGTACTTCTGCCCGTGAAATGGCCTGGATGATGGATACTTATTCTGTTAATGTTGGTCATTCTGTACCAGGTGTGGTGACTGGTAAGCCGCTTTCTGTTGGTGGTTCTCTCGGAAGGGAAATGGCTACGGGCAGAGGTGTAATGATTATTGTCCGTGAAGCCCTGGCAGACCAAGGTAAATCCCTTGAAGGTGTGCGAGTTGCAATTCAGGGTTTCGGTAATGTGGGCGGCGCTGCGGCCGAATTATTACACAATGCAGGAGCAAAAATTATCGCTGTTTCCAGTGGTGCTGGAGGTGTATTTTCGGAAGTTGGTCTTGATATTCCGGCTTTGAAAGCCTACGCTGCTGTAAACCACAGAAGTGTTGTCGGTTTCCCCCAAGCTACACCAATTAGTAATGCAGATTTACTGACTTTAGCTTGTGATGTCTTGATTCCCGCAGCCTTGGAAAATCAAATTACTGAGGAAAATGTCCATCAGATACAAGCGCAGTTTATTGCTGAAGCTGCGAATGGCCCTGTGACATTGGAAGCAAATCAAGTTCTAGAAACGCGTGGTGTGAAGGTGTTACCGGATATTTTAGCCAATGCTGGTGGTGTAGTGGTGAGTTATCTAGAATGGGTACAGGGTCTTTCTTACTTGTTCTGGGATGAAGAACGAGTGAACCGGGAAATGGAACATTTGATGGTACAGGCTTACCGCAAGGTAATTGAACAGTCAAAAGCACGGCGGGTTAATCTGCGGTTAGCTGCTTATACTCTGGGTGTGGGTAGAGTCGCCCAGGCTTTGACTGATAGAGGTTTGTATCCTTAGTTATACAGTGGGGGGTAAAGCAAAATTTCCCCTCCTCTCTTGAGGGGAGAAGATTAAGGGGTGGGGTAGAACGGCTGTGGGACAAAGATTTGAGCTTAAGGTAATATTGTGTCCGGTTAAAAACTTATAATTAGGAACCCACGCTTTTACGGGTTTAGCTTCTCAGATAAGCATAGCACGGGATAGGTGACAAGGAATTGCGATTCGCACGCGCACGCATAAAAATTATCCAAATTCTGGATAAATGTAAAAATTTATGGATGCAGTTTGCAGAAGCAATAGAAAATTAAAGAAGGCGGAAGGCAGCTATGCTGGAGGCAAGAGGTAATATCCTGTTTGTTTAAAGACTTATAGTTAGGACTGACGCTCTTACGCGGAGAGTTTTTAAAATAAGTAATTAAACGACCATGATATAGTACATTGTTCTCCGCGTCGCTCCAACTCCTCATTCCCCCTGTCACCTATTACGAGCCATGATGCAAAAATCTCTTCAACCAAGCAGCGACCGAGCTTATGATATCTTGCAAACAGAGAGAATTAATCCTTTAGATGCAATCTTTGTACCCAAAACTGTAGCTGTAATTGGTGCTACTGAAAAACCAGGAAGCGTAGGCAGAACTTTACTTTGGAACTTAATTACTAATCCTTTTGGAGGAACCGTTTTTCCGATTAATCCTCACCGTCATAGTGTATTAGGAATTAAAGCCTATCCCACTATTTTTGATGTTCCCGAAAAGATAGATTTAGTAGTAATTGCCACACCAGCAGCCACTGTCCCTAAAATTATATCTGATTGTGTAGATATTGGTGTCAAAGGAGCAATTATTATTTCCGCTGGTTTTAAAGAAGCCGGAGAAACAGGTATAGCTTTAGAACAAGAAATCCTCCAACAAGCATACCGAGGAAAAATTAGAATTATCGGTCCTAATTGTTTAGGAGTAATGAGTCCCCGCACAGGTTTAAATGCTACCTTTGCTAGTAAAATTGCCCGTCCGGGAAATGTCGGTTTTATTAGCCAAAGTGGAGCTTTATGTACATCAATTCTGGACTGGAGTTTACAAGAAAACGTAGGTTTTAGTGCCTTCGTTTCTATCGGTTCCATGTTAGATATAAATTGGGGTGATTTGATTTATTATCTTGGTGATGATCCCCATACCAAAAGTATTGTCATTTATATGGAATCTATCGGAGATGCGCGTTCTTTCCTCTCCGCAGCACGAGAAGTAGCATTAACAAAACCGATAATTGTGATTAAAGCCGGTCGTACTGAAGCCGCAGCAAAAGCCGCAGCCTCACACACAGGTGCATTAGCAGGAAGTGATGCTGTATTAGATGCAGCTTTTCGGCGTTGTGGGGTATTACGAGTCAATAGTATTTCTGATTTATTTGATATGTCGGAAGTATTAGCAAAACAACCTCGTCCTAAAGGTTCACGGTTGACGATTTTAACTAATGCTGGTGGGCCAGGAGTATTAGCAACAGATACATTAATTGAAAGTGGGGGAGAACTTGCAGCTATTTCTCCGGAAATAATCACTTCTCTCAATGAAATTTTACCCCCACAATGGAGTCACAATAATCCTATTGATATTTTAGGAGATGCAGATCCGCAACGTTATACAAAAGCCTTAGAAATTGCTGCAAAAGATCCTAATAGTGATGGTTTGTTGGTGATTTTAACACCCCAATCGATGACAGATCCTACCCAAACAGCAGAACAATTAAAACCCTACGCGCAAATGTCTGGTAAACCAATTTTAGCAAGTTGGATGGGTGGTGCTGATGTGGCTGCTGGGGAACAAATTCTTAACAGTCAAGGTATTCCCACTTATGCTTATCCTGATACAGCAGCGCGGGTATTTAGTTATATGTGGAAGTCGAGTTATAACCTGCGCGGTATTTATGAAACTCCGGTTTTACCTGCATTAAATGGTGATGCTAATACTCGCAATTATGCCATAGTCGAAAATATTATTCAAGCCGCAAGAACAGCAGGAAGAACAATTCTCACGGAATTTGAATCTAAGCAAGTTTTAGCCGCTTATGGTATTCCTGTGGTTGCAGGTTGCATTGCTCAAACTGTAGATAAAGCGGTTGAATGTGCAGAAAATCTGGGTTATCCGGTTGTTTTAAAACTTTATTCTCACACAATTACCCACAAAACTGATGTGGGTGGTGTCCAGTTAAATCTGCAAAATGCCGAAGCTGTAAAACGTGCTTATCAAACTATTGAAACATCGGTAAATGAGAAAGCCAAAGCTGAAGATTTTCTCGGTGTAACTGTACAGCCAATGGTGAAAACCGACGGTTATGAATTGATTATCGGCAGTAGTTTAGATGCCCAATTTGGACCAGTGTTATTATTTGGTGCTGGGGGACAATTGGTAGAAGTTTTTCAAGATAGTTCTATTGCTCTTCCTCCCCTCAATACTACCCTAGCACGGCGGATGATGGAACAAACCAAGATTTACAAAGCCTTGCAAGGAGTCAGAGGACGTAAAAGTATTGACATCGCTGCTCTTGAACAACTAATGGTAGAATTTAGTCAATTAGTTGTGGAGCAACCTTGGATTAAAGAAATTGATATTAATCCATTGTTAGCTGTTCCTCCTACCCCTGCAAATCCTGGGGGATTAATAGCATTAGATGCCAGAATAGTTCTCCATTCTGCTGATGTTGAAAAACATCAATTACCAAAATTAGCAATTCGTCCCTATCCTAGTCAATATATTAGTGATTGGAAATTGGAAAATGGCACACCAATTACTATTCGTCCCATTCGTCCTGAAGACGAACCATTAATGGTACAATTTCACAAAACCCTATCGGAAGAAAGCGTTTATTTCCGATATTTCCACCTGATGAAATTGAGTCAACGCATCACCCATGAACGACTGACGCGGATATGTTTTATTGACTATGACAGAGAAATGGCTTTAGTCGCAGAATACCAAAATCCCAAAACAGAAAACAGGGAAATCTTAGCAGTAGGAAGATTGAGTAAATCACATGGTAGTGATGCGGCAGAATTTGCTATGCTGGTGAGCGATCGCTTTCAGTGTCAAGGTTTAGGGACAGAATTAGTCCGCAGATTACTAGAAGTTGGTAAAAACGAGAAAATCTGCTGTATCTATGCTGATATTTTGGCTGATAATTTAGGTATGCAGCGAGTATGTGAAAAACTCGGTTTCCGAATCGAACCTACAACAGATGCCACAGTATTAAGGGCGGAAATTGAACTTAGGAACAAATGACTATGGTATCGGCTCAATTACACTCAAAACGGCTATAAATTTGACTTTTTGAGTATACAAAAACCCAGTTTTAAGCCTCTCCCGTATTAAAAGTTTCTCCTCTTCCCTCCCTTGTAGGGGAGGGTTAGGGAGGGGTGGGGGGAGAGGTTTACCAGAGGGGTTCCATATTTGGTTAAACTGTGAACCATTTGCAGTATAGCAACTAAAGAAATCCAAGAAATGCGGGAATTAATGCAAGATTATGCCCCCGCACAAGCAGCAATGGATAAATTGATCATCCATAATGGCAATATAGATTAAATTATTCACCAAAAATTATTTCCTCACAACTTCCTCAAATTGTTGCTCTAAGTTGATAGTTATTCTACGTTCAGAGGGAACTCTTAACAGAAAAAACTCATGTTGAAAAACATGAGATTGAAATAATCACCGGAGGCGGAGCGGCTCCGCACTGTTTTTTCGTGCTACGCATCTTTTAAAAACATCTTTTTTTTGACTGAGCTTTAAACTTAGAAATAAAGTTTCTTATCTGTTAAGAGTTCCCTCTTCCCTTTGCTTGTAACACATTAGCCATGATTGAAAATGTGCCGCTCATGAATATTGTTAGGAAGATTAATCAGGAATTAGCAATCAGTGGGCAAATTAGCCAATATCAGTTAAACCAAATTGTTGAAGAGGGTTACAAATCAGTCCTTAATTTGTGTTTTGCTGATGAAGAATGTTGGTGGGAAGATGAACAGGAAAATACTGAATTGCTAGGATTGTCTTATGTGAATGTACCTATAAAACTTGAAAATCTCAATCATCAAGCTGCACTCCAGGTATTTCAAACTATTAGTGAATGCCCTAAACCAATGCTGATACATTGTGATATTTCTATCCGTTCGGCAGGTATAGTATTGTTATATATAGCTACTAAACAAGGAATTGATTTTGAACAAGCATGGCAACAAACTAGCAAATTATGTTTACTAAAAAAATAATTTATTAATTCGCTAACCCTGGTAACTTAATTTTTTAATCATTGTTTATTTACAATAATTAGGGTTTGCTGAAAAAGGTGCTTTGATAATTGTAGAGACGTTTCGCCGGAACGTCTCTACTGCCTCTTTGATTCCGGTCAGTACTAGTTTGTGCTAAAAATCTGAGATGAGGCCACACAATGAGGGCTATTTATAGAAGATGTGATATTATTTGCTGAGATTTTCTGTGAATTGGTGATTGATGTTGTCTCAAATGGGCTGTTTTCTTTCATTAAACGACTGTAAGTACGCTGGGGAATATAATGAAGTGGATTGTACCCAATAAAACGTAAAATCAGCACACAAGCCCAGGAATATTTACCATCAGCAATTGTTTCAATGATCTGATTTAATTCTTCAGGAGTAATCGCAGTCTGAAAATTTGTCTGAGAAGAGGAAATTTGGTAGTTCATAACTAACCCTGATGTTTTGTGTATCAATGGAGGTTTAGCGTTGCATATGTGCGGGATATTGTTATCTGTTACAGATGTCCAAAACCCCAAAAAACCGAGTCATAAAGATTTAGCGATCGCTTGTCATGATCTCAAGAATTATCAGTGATTTTAGCGTATAAACTGATCGTGATCCTAGCAATTACTGACAAAAAAGCATCCTTACTCCCATCACCTAACTTTAGTTATGGGATTTTACTCAAAACTTTGCACCACTTACACTTACCCATTTCTCCTGACCTTGACGCAAATTCTAGACCTATGCCCTGGCTTTAGCGTCCAAGTCAATCTTGTGATTAGAAAATAGGGAACACAGACACCCATATGATATGCAGAATACTATTTTTTTTGGATGTATTTAGCCAAGTTGGCAAATTTTATCCAAAATAATTATAGTTGACAAGAGTCTACAAAACTGCTGTACATAGTCATGGGATAGGAAAGGACTCCTATTTGATTTTTGTGTATTCATGGGGCGTAAGTTCAACGCCAGCTAGAGCCACAGAGAACTGCACTCTGCGCTGAAACCCACATTTCCCTTAGTTCTATATCTGAGGAATGACACGCGGTTTCCTCCCTAAGCTAGATGCGATAAATATTACAAGTTCTCTATCATTTAAACAGAAAATGCACCTCACAAAACCCATCATCTAGAACTACAGTTTTTGAGGAGAGAAAAAATGAGGCTGTGATCTAGCTATAATATAGGAATTCGCTATGTATGAATTAGTGAAAACTGTTTTAAATAGTGAAGAAAAAACTGCACTTCAGCAGTTTATATTCACTTTAACTACTACGGAGAAATCTTACTTTCTGAGAAATGAAATTTTGCAAGCTTTTGCCAATTACTGTCATCAAACCGAAAAGCCTGCTTATTTTTATCACTCTTCGTCTATCGGCACACTCCTACATTACACCCATGAAATAATTCTCGACCATGAAAGTACTTGGTTTGTAGTCAGACCCAGGATAGCAAGCCAAGAAGTGTGGCGACTAACCGCAGATGGTAGTGGGTTTGATCTCATGACACCCAAAGCAATATTAGATGTGCGCGATCGCTTAGTCAACCGCTACCAACCCGACATCTTAGCAATCGACCTCCACCCCTTTTACCAAAAATCCCCCAGTATCAGCGACCCCAGAAACATTGGTCAAGGTCTAGCCTTCCTCAATCATTACCTATGCAATCAAGTTGTCAATAGTCCTGAATATTGGCTAGAGCTTTTGTTTCAAGCATTACAAAGATTGCAATATAATGGCATACGGCTACTAATCGGTCTACGCATTCACTCAGGAATCGAATTAGCCAAACAAATTAAACCAGCCATTACCTTTTTGAGTGAAAGACCCCCTGACGAACCCTACGCAGAATTTCGCTCTCACCTCCAAGAACTCGGTTTAGAAGCAGGCTGGGGTAACAATGCAGGGCGAATTCGAGAAACTCTAGAACTGCTACAAAGACTTATCGACACCCCCCAACCCTCAATCCTAGAAGCCTTTGTAGCGCGTATCCCCGCCGTTTTTCGGGTCGTCCTCATTTCCATACATGGCTGGGTAGCTCAAGAAGATGTTTTAGGAAGAGATGAAACGTTAGGTCAAGTTATTTATGTTCTCGAACAAGCACGCAGTTTAGAAAACAAACTGCGAGAGGAAATCAAACTTGCAGGTCTGGACATATTAGGTATTAAACCTCATGTAATTATTCTTACTCGCCTCATTCCCAATTGCGAAGAGACATTTTGCGACTTGCGTTTAGAAAAAGTTCACAATACAGAAAACGCCTGGATTTTGCGGATTCCCTTTGGGGAATTTAATCCAGAAGTTACTAATAACTGGATTTCTAAATTTGAAATTTGGCCTTATCTAGAAACATTCGCCCACGATGCCGAAAAAGAACTATTAGCCCAATTTAAAGGTAAACCTAATCTAATTATCGGCAACTACAGTGATGGTAACTTAGTCGCCTTTCTCCTCTCTCGCCGACTGAAAGTCACTCAATGCAACATTGCTCATTCTCTAGAAAAACCCAAATATTTGTTTAGTAACTTATATTGGCAGGACTTAGAAGAACAATATCATTTCTCTGCCCAATTCACAGCCGATTTAATCAGCATGAATTCAGCGGATTTTATTATCGCTTCATCCTATCAAGAAATTCTCGGTACACCAGACAGCATGGGGCAGTACGAATCTTACAATTGTTTTACCATGCCCCAGTTATATCATGTAATTAATGGGATTGATTTATTTAGTCCTAAATTCAACATGGTAGCACCGGGAGTAAGTGAAACTTTCTTTTTTCCATACAGCCAAACAGAAAAACGAAATTCACTCCTGCGCCAAGATATTGAAGACCTACTTTTTAGACGTGAGGATGACAACATTATTGGTCACTTAGATGACCTAAAAAAAATACCAGTCTTTGCGGTTACTCCAGTTACATCAATTAAAAACCTCACTGGTTTAGCTGAATGTTTTGGTCAAAGTCAGGAATTACAAGCACGCTGTAACCTCATTTTGTTAACTAGCAAAGTACATCCTGATCAATCAACTAACTCAGAAGACGCAAGAGAAATAGAAAAACTCCATGATATTATTAATCAATATAATATCCAAGGTAAAATTCGTTGGATAGGAATGCGCTTTCCTAGCCGGAACATAGGTGAAGCTTACCGCATAATTGCCGATCATCAAGGTATTTATGTCCACTTTGCCCTTTATGAATCTTTCGGGCGCAGTATTTTAGAAGCGATGATTTCTGGCTTACCAACCTTTGCAACTAAATTTGGTGGAGCATTAGAAATTATTGATAATCAGGACGGAAAATTTCATCTTAACCCAACGGATTTAGCAGGAACAGCGAAAACAATTTTAGACTTTATAGAGCAATGTGATAAATCCCCTGAATATTGGCAGACAACTTCCCAATGGATGATCGAAAGAATTCGCCATAAATACAACTGGAATTTACACACCGAAAAATTGCTCTTACTGGCGAAAATGTTTAGTTTCTGGAATTTTGTAGCTCCAGAAGATCACGAAGCCAGAGATCGATATATGGAAACTTTATTCCATCTCATCTATAAACCCAGAGCCGAAAAAATTCTGGCTCAACATATGGAGCGCCATGCTCTGATTGAACATTAACAAATTAAGTAGAGTAACGTAAATAATTAAAAGTTCGTAGTCAGGGCTTTAGCCCGAATTTCAGGTTTAAAGCCCTCACTAACATGAGAATTTATCCCAACTTAAAAATGATTGTATAGCAAACGCCAAGGTAGTTAGGATATCAATAGATGATAAAACTTAGACACAAACAGACTTTCAACTCTGTCAAGATTCACCTGCTATAAAAATTGGATAGCACAAAGCCATTAGCTATCTATATTTCACAATCTAAAATCCAAAATGGTATGAGAATTTAATTATCCCAAATATGAATATGACAGATATTTATCACGATTTTATTTATACAGACTGGATATTAATTGAAAACCAGTTTAACCCTGAGTTATTGCACCCTAGAGAAACAATTTTCACCATCGGTAACGGCTACTTGGGGACAAGGGGAAGTTTTGAAGAAGGCTATCCTCGCGCTTTATCAGCGACTTTTATTCATGGTGTTTATGATGATGTGCCGGTAGTTTATACGGAACTCGCCAATTGTCCAGATTGGCTACCATTGGTAGTAATAATTGATGGGGAACGCTTCCGCCTTAACCAAGGTGAAATATTAACATATAACAGACAACTTGACCTGCGTCAGGGAGTTCTCAGCCGTTCTGTGCGTTGGCGTAGTCCCAAAGGGAAGACCATAGATATCAATTTTGAACGCTTCGCCAGCCTAGCAGATCACCATGTCTTAGGGCAACGCTGCCAGTTAACACCAGTAGATTTTCATGGGTTAATCGAAATAGAAGCTAGTATTAATGGCTACCCGGAAAATCAAGGTTTCAATCATTGGGAAGGACTAGATCAAGGTAAGATTGACAAAGGGTTCTGGTTACACAGTCGCACCCGCAACACGCAGATAGATATCAGCATGGCGGCGCGGATGACCATATCAGGAACTGAAGCGGTGCTGCAAGTTAATACTGCACCTGGCTATCCTACTGTCAGCGCCACTTTTTTCGCTGAATCAGAACAGACTGTGACATTAGAGAAAATTGTGACAGTTTTTACCTCGCGGGATGTTGAGCAACCAGTAACAACAGCACTAGAAAAACTCGCTCAACTACCAGACTATATCACCCTCCGCAATGCCAATGAAAAAGCCTGGGCTGAGGTTTGGCAACAAAGTGATATTGTGATTGAGGGTGATATTACCGCCGCTTTTGCAGTTCGCTACAACATATTTCAATTACTAATTGCTGCGAAACGTGATGATGACAAGGTGAGTATTCCCGCTAAAACTCTGTCTGGATTTGGCTATCATGGTCATGTTTTTTGGGATACAGAAATCTTTATCCTGCCATTTTTTACTTTCACCCAACCAGCCATAGCTCGAAATCTGCTCAGTTACCGCTATCACACTTTAAATGGAGCGCGACGCAAGGCGCTTCATTATGGATATCAAGGGGCAATGTTTGCTTGGGAAAGTGCTGTGACAGGGGATGAAGTCACACCTAGATGGTCACTACCGAATGATTTTTATGCTGAAGATGTGCGGATTTGGTGTCGTGATCGGGAAATTCATATTAGCGCAGATATTACCTATGGGGCTTGGAACTACTGGCAGGTAACTGGGGACGACGAGTGGATGCGAGATTATGGCGCAGAGATGATATTGGATACCGCTATTTTCTGGAGTAGCCGCGTAGAGTTTAATTCTCAAACTCAACGGTATGAAATTCGCGGGGTGATAGGTGCAGATGAATACCACGAGTTAGTACATAACAATAGCTTTACTAACCGCATGGTGCAATGGCATTTAGAAAAAGCTTGTCTAGTTGATGATTGGTTACGTGGTCAGTTCCCAGAAAAATCAGCGGAATTAGCCGAGAAATTGCAACTGACAACCGAAATCAGAACTCATTGGCAAGAAATCATTAACAAAATTTGGATTTCTTATAACCCAGAAACGGAATTAATTGAGCAATGTGAGGGATTTTTCCAATTAGAAGATATCAATTTAGCCGACTACGAACCACGCCAAAAGTCAATGCAAACCGTCTTGGGAATTGAAGGAGCCAACAAACGCCAAGTCCTCAAGCAGCCAGATGTGTTAATGCTAATTTATCTCATGCGAGAATCGGCTGAATTTCCCTACAATCAGAAAACATTACAAGCAAATTGGGACTACTATGCACCTCGCACAGATATCACCTATGGTTCTTCTCTGGGACCGGCAATTCACGCGATTTTAGCCGCCGATTTAGGCAAATCACAGGCAGCATATAATCTGTTTATGCAAGCCGCTATGGTGGATTTGCAAGATAAACGCGGTAACACTCAAGATGGAATTCACGGTGCTAGTGCTGGGGGAATTTGGCAGGTTGTAGTTTTCGGATTTGGTGGTATCCAATTTCAGGATAATATCCCCGTAGCTAATCCCCACCTACCAGCAGGTTGGACACGTCTCCAATTTAAGTTACACTGGCACGGTAAATGGCACGATTTTGATTTACGTCCCTCCGCTTTATCTCCCCAAGTTCCCAACATCCGGGGAATTATCTTTGATTTAGATGGTGTGTTGACAGATACCGCAGACTATCACTACCAAGCTTGGCAAAAGTTAGCAGATGAAGAGGGTATACCTTTTAACCGCCAAGCTAATGAAGCATTGCGGGGTGTTTCTCGTCGCGCTTCTCTAATGTTGATTATTGGTGATAGACGATATTCAGAAGTGCAAATTCAGGAGATGATGGAACGCAAGAATGACTATTATGTGAAATTGATTCACAATATTACGTCTAAGGATTTGTTACCTGGGGCGGTTTCTCTGTTGGATGACTTGCGCCAAGCTGGAATCAAAATAGCCCTGGGTTCAGCAAGTAAAAATGCTCGTGTGGTCATTGAACGATTAGGAATTGCGGATAAATTTGATGCTGTGGCTGATGGTTATAGTGTGCAAGAACCCAAACCAGCCCCGGATTTATTTCTTTATGCCGCCAAACAGCTAGGAATCCCACCTAGTCAATGTGCAGTTTTTGAAGATGCAGCGGCAGGTATTCAGGCAGCTAAAGCAGCGGGAATGTGGGCGGTAGGACTAGGGCCTGTTGAGAGAGTCGGGGCTGCTGATGTTGTTTTATCTAGCCTAGCAGGTGTCAAATGGGAAAATTTAAGACAAGTAGGTGGGCATGAGATAATTTAGAACTACCGACCGGTGGCGATCGCTTCTCCTGCGGTTTTCCAAGCTGCAAAGCTAGGCGGAAAACCCCGTACATTCTCGTAGCCTAATAGGTGAAGTGTCATTACCCCCATTGCCGAGCGATAACCGGAGGAGCAATACAACACCACAGGGCGTAGGCGTAGCCCGCCGAAGGCATCGCGCGGAATCTGATTTAGATTGTGTGACAGGGTTCGCAGGGGAATGTTAATGGCGTTAGGTATGTGTCCAGAGCGATACTCAGAAGGTTCTCGCACATCTACTAACATGGGTTGAGATTTCTTTAACAGGCTTTTTAACTCTTCGACATTGGCAATTGTGTAATAGCCTGCTGGAATCGATGTGAGAAAGCTATCAACTCCCGATTCCAGATTGGTTGGTTTAGGCAGAGTTTGCATCTTTGCTTGAGATATTGATTCAGCTTCCGTGAGAGTTGCTGCTAGGATCGGGTTTTGTCCAATACCAAGCAAGAGGCAAAACCAGATCGCAAATGCCAGTAATACGCTCTGAATTGATTTCTTAAATATCATATAATTTCGCAATTGTAAGGGAACAAGTCAATTAATTATGGCGTTGAATATGTAGCCGATGCTGATAATGCCAACGGTTATTAACCCGACAAATACAGCTAATAATTGGAGTCGTAGCACTTTTTTGAGAATCACCATTTCAGGAAGAGATAGTGCTGTTACTGCCATTTTGAAAGCTAAAACTTGCCTCCAAGTTAACGCCACTGCTTCTAGGTTGTCTTCCCCTTCTAGAGGTATTTGTTGATGCAATACTGTTCGGTTAAGGAAATGTAGGTTGGGTTGAGCGACAGCAAAACCCAACATCATCAGGGGTTTTGTTGGGTTTCCTTACGTCAACCCAACCTACGATATAACAACGTTTTAGCCTTAACCGAGTAGTATTGTTTGTTGATGAGATTTTTGCAATTCCCAAACAAATGGTTCTACCCATTTTTCTAATCTCAGGAGTCCGATGATGTATCCAGAGGCGATAGCTGCGCTGACCGAAGGTATCGCTAAACCCACGCCAAAGCCAATATAGATCAGCGTCACCTTCAACCCAAACAATCCCCAGAGAAGGATAACAGCAACCTCATTTACCATTGGCGCTGCCATCAGATAAGAATTCTAATTCAATTCTCTCTCTACTGAATCCAAGCGATACGCGCAGCGTAAAGCCTCTGGCTTATCGCTAACGTTTCTTGACTGACCCCACGCCCCGCCGAGATTCCCGAACTTGAGGAGAGCCAATATACTCTATTGAACCCACGCCGGATACAGTCGCATCTAACTGCTGAGTGACATTAACCACAGCACTCCCCACGCCGCTATTGCGAACCGTCGCCTGCTTAGTCTTGAAATTCTCACCTTGGAAACTTCCAACCCCCGAAAGATCGAGTTCCAGCACATCGACACTGCCGGCGATTGTCATGCTACCCACCCCATCAAGGAAAACTGACAACCGTTTACCTTGGATATCCTTTACTTCAACACTACCGACACCATCTATATTCAAGCTCTCTAGGCTCTTCACCTCCACAAGGAACTCAATGGGCTTGATGGGATTCATACTAGTATCTTTTCTAATGGTGAGATACAGCACCTTGTCAGCTACACGACTTTCTAGCAACGGCAGAATGTTGTCGTCGGCGGTAATCGTGAGGGACTCTTTTCCTGTTTGCTGTATCGTAATTTTGCCGATAGATTTACTAGAAATAGATGAGAATCTACCCACTTCTCTAGATTCGGTCTTAACTATTCCAGAGCCTCTAACCCCACCCAAACTGAGAGAGCAGCCTGTTAATAGACTCAAAGCTGTTAAACACGCAACCAAACTGGATAGATTAGATTTCATGATTTGCCTACCTTGGCTCAAGGTGTCTTAAATGTCCATCCATCCATTGATCAATAAGAATTCCAACTCCAAATCCGCCAATCAAGAAGAATAGTGTCCCTATCCACAGATTATTAAAAATGTATAGTGCCAAAGTAAATGATGTTATTCCACTTACCATCACCCCCGTGATGATTGTTGTCCATACCCACAAAGAATTAGCTTTGACATGAGACACCTTTCCGCATTGGGAACATCGATAACCTCCTAATGGTGCAGCCCAGTATTGCCGCCAAGTTAAGGGAAAAGAATACTGGCAATAGGGACACACTAATGGCTTCTTTAAGCCTCTACTTTTGGAATGAGAAGTTCGATGGTTAGTGGGTAAACTCATGGGGTTCTCCTAGCGGTCGGTGTTCAGACTTCTTGATTTCCAGCACCTACTAAATGGTCTGCGGTAGGGGTTTGAGTGGGAACGCCAACCATAACCAAAGGTAGAGAAATAAAATCAGTCCAGGGATAGCAACGGCTAAAATAACGGTGACAATCCGAACGCCTTGAATGGGTAGTCGCCAATGCTGGGCGATCGCTGCACATATCCCTGCAATTACTTTGTGGCGACGACTGCGGTAAATAGAGGAGAGGCTAGACAAACGCTTGACTTTGATCACCCAAGACATCAGGAGTCCAATCACACCCAAAACAGCCGATGGTATGGTGATGATCGCCAGCCAATGGGCAAATACCATCCCTGCAACTAGGTCTCCGTGCCAGGATGGGCCTGGACAAACAAAGATGATCGCTTCCGCCTCACAACCAAAGTGGTCAGATAAACGTAGCCCTCCCCAAGCTAGTAGGAGTGGAAAGGCTCCATAAAAGATACAAAAGCCAAATAAAGCTAAGTACCCACGCATCGAAGGTGATCTGAGAATGGCGATCGCCGCAGCTGCTGGAGCGACCAAAAACAGGGTCAAAGCTAAAGGCAAGTAAACCATTCTTTTACATCTATAATGATCCAGTCTGTTGGATGGCGATAGCTGCGCTCGCCGTACCCCTCCGGGGAAGCAAGCTACGCGTAGCGTCTCGTAGAGAAGGCATCGCATCTTTTCATTTATGTTTGCATTCCTAACACCAAGATTGTTCGCCCGGCGGATTGTGTAGTAACTCCCGAATATTGGCTTCGATGACCCGATAGCCCACATTGCCGTTGAGTCTCTGCCGTCCTTCATTAAAAATCAGGGTGGGGCTGACTGTAACTGTATGCTCTTTAACTAATTCAAAATCCTGGGATAGCTTGGCATAAGCCTCACCACTATCAATTTGAGCTTCGATAGCTGCGATCGGCAGTCCTAATTCCTCGGCAATTCCAAATTGCACCTTGCGGTCAGAAACATCTGCCAGTTGGGTAAAAAACGCTTCTCGAAATGCCCAGGTTGCTTTTTCAAATACCTGTTGAGTTGGCTCTACTAAATCCTTCGTTTCTAGTAGTTGAATCGCATGGAGAAACAAATGACAGGATGTCGATGAAAATGGTGTTATCTTAGTCCAAATATCAGGATGAAGGCTGATGTGATCAAATTTTTTGGCAACCCCCTGAACATGATCGCTGTATCCTTGCAATCCCCCTCTTTCTCGCCATCGGTTCTCCAATTTTTCACGAGCAACACCAAAGACGGGGACAAAGTGGTGTGCAATAGCAATCTTGTCTTCAAAGGTTGTTTTCAACTCATCTAGCCGGATTTGAGCAATATAAGCCCAAACGCAGAGAACATCGGAAAAGTAAAAAATACGAATCGGTTCCATATCACTTCATCCTTAGACCCACCAGGGTTTCTTTCCAGTGCGAGGATCGGTTTTGGTCCAGGGCGAAATCAAAATACTATTATTGATCACTGCAACTTGGACAATCTTCAGAGGCAGAGGAGCCGGACCACGCACCACCGTTCCATCTGGAGCATAGCGCGAACCATGACAGGGACACTGAAACTCCTGATCCAGAGGATTCCAGGGGAAGGTACAACCAAGGTGAGTGCAGTTATCCACCAGCCCAATATGATCTAGTGTATTATCTTCTTTGACAATTAGGTAAGTGGGTTCTCCTGCCAAACCTGCAACCAAGGCGCGGGTTCCAGGGGGTTCTGCCAGAATTTGCGTGGCTGGTATTTGTTTCCCCAAAATATCTTTAGCAAGAATAGCACCCCCTGCTCCCGTTTTTTCGGCTGGAGCAATGAAGAATTTGCCAACAGGATAAAGCGCAGCACCAGCAGTGACAGCAACAGTTGCTCCTGTAATAAAGTTAAGTAGTTGCCGTCTTGATAGGGATGGACTTTCGAGTGGAATACTATTGTCCACGTATGGAACTCCTTAAAAGTCGATGAGTGAATTCCCATGCCTAATCCTGTACCGCTGTAAATAAAAAGTCCTAGATAAAACAATGCCATAGCCAACAACAGACGGATTAAGCCATCTAACGAACCAACATTCGTTTTTATAACTGTAATCTCCAATATTGAATGGGTTGTAAAACCTTTAGAAAACCCTTGGTGCAATTATGCAAGAAGCAACTTTCAAGGGATTGAAATTTTTTCTGATCTTCTCTTGTATTATAACCTGGAAATGGCTAACCATTCTCCGTTCTCAATATGTTGTTTAAGTTTTGCAATAATTGATTGGCTGTATAGGGTTTTAATAAAACTGCTTGCACTGTCATTTTATCAGCTTGAGGCAATATATCTGTGGTACTTAATCCACTAGAAGCAATAACTTGTACCTTTGGATCTATTGTTTGCAAAGTGCGGATAGCAGTCATACCATCCATTTCTGGCATCATCATATCCATCAAAACTGCACTAATTTCCTGTTTGTGTTGGGCATAGAGAGCGATCGCTTCAATTCCATTACTTGCAGTCATCGTCCGATAATTGTATTGTTCCAGAATGATTGTCGCCACATTACGAATGTCAGGTTCATCATCCACCACTAAAATCAATTCTCCTTGTCCAGAAGCCATTTCCAAGTTCTCTATACTAGGAATTTGAGCAACTTCTACAGATGGCAAGAATATCTTAAATGTACTGCCTTTACCAACTTCGCTAGAAACTGTCACAAAACCGTCATGGCTTTTAATAATTCCCAGTAACGTTGACAAACCTAATCCTGTTCCAGCACCTACTTCTTTGGTGGTAAAAAATGGCTCAAAAATTCTATCTAATATTTCTGGTGGCATTCCCATCCCTGTATCTGTAACTGTAATGACGATGTAAGTCCCAACTTTGGATTCAAGATGCATCCGGGTATAGGCTTGATCAATAAATAGATTTTCCGCAGCAATTTGGAGATTGCCTCCTTCTGGCATAGCATCACGGGCATTAACTGCCAAATTCATCAGGACTTGATGTAGTTGTGTAGTGTCTCCAGAAACAGCCCATAGTTCTTCGGGTATCTGGGCTACAAATTCGATAGATTTGGGAAATGTCTGTTTACCAATTTGAATAATATCTGCAATTAAATGTTTAACTTGTACAATTGCCCGTTCTCCTTTTAATCCTCGCGCAAAGGATAAGACTTGCTTGACTAAACTTGCCCCGCGTCTGGCATTATTTTCGATAATTGTCAATAGTTGCGGATGACGTTCTTCATGTTTGGCAAATCTACCTTTGAGTAATTGCGCTGCACATAAAATAGGTGTCAATATATTGTTGATGTCGTGGGCGATGCCACCGGCTAAAGTCCCGATACTTTCCAGACGCTGGGTGCGGTAAAACTGTTCTTCCAATTCTTTTTTCTTGGTAATATCAGTATCTACAATCAGGATAGATTTGGGTTGTCCCTCACTGTCAAACATCAGTGTCCAACGACTTTCAACGATAATTTCTGTGCCTAATTTGGTTTTTTTACGTAACTCACCCTGCCAAGTTCCAGACTTAACTACAGTCTGGAGAGGGATGACTTCTTGCTTTTGCGAAGTTTTAGAGTAGAAAATATCTTTGAGGTTTTTACCCAGAGCTTCATGATTTTTCCAACCGTATATCCTTTCTGCACCTTGATTCCAAAATAAGATTTCCGTCTGGAAATCTCGCACGAAAATTGCATCGGTAGCGATATTTAATAGGGCAGCTTGTTCGTGGATTTTCTGTTCTGCCTGCTTTCGTTCCGATATGTCTTTAGTTGTACCGAGCATCCTGGCTGGCTGATCGTTTTCGTCATCATAAACCTTACCTCTGGTGCTTAACCAATGTAGGCTACCATCAGCCCAAATTACTCGATATTCGGCGACAAATTCAACTTTTTGCTTAATGGCGCTGGTTACAGCTTTGGTGAAATTATCACGGTCTTCTGGATAGATTAAATAGAGAAATTCTTCAGGGCTGGGACATAATGTATTATTCGGTAAACCATAGATTAGCCCCATATTGCTAGACCATAGGGTTTTGTTGGTCTGGATCTCCCAATCCCATATACCCATGTTGGCGGCTTCTAGGGCTAAAGTCAGTCGTTCTTGAGTCTTTTTTCGTTCTTCTTCTACTTGCTTGTATTCCGTGATATCTTCGGTAACACTACCAAAATATTCCAGATCGCCTTGTTCATTTTTAATAGGGAAGCATCTACTCCAAATCCAGCGTATTGCTCCATTAGGTTGGATAATGCGGTACTGTAAACTAGTGGGTTCAGCTTTTTGATGATGCTCTTTTATTTCTGTTAAGATGCGATCGCTTTCTTCTGGATGAATTGCTTCTTTCCATGATTGAGGATTGTCGAACAGACTTTGGCATGAGCGACCCCAAATTTTCTCATAAGCCGGGTTTATATAGAGGGTTTCCTTGCCATCTTTAGAGGCCATCCAGATCAGCGTCTGAGTGTTTTCGGAAAAGTGCCGAAATTTCTCCTCACTCATCCTTAGTGCTTCTTCTGCTTGTTTGCGTTTAGTTTCCTCTACGCGGACTACTCCTTCTATTTGCTGATTGTTTTGTGGGGATTCACCTGTTGAATTTTCTAAAAATTGCTGTGTCGCTTTGGCAATACCGACCATTTTCACTAGATCTAACTTTTCTAACAAGCTAGATTCAGTGACTATTCCTAGCAATTTTCCCCCATCATCTACAATTGGTAAATGGTGAATTTGATACTGCTTTAAAAGCAAAAAGGCTGTTGAAATATCCTGAAATTCTGATTGTTTTAATGTGACAGGTTGTTTTGTCATCACTTCAGCCATTGTCACACTGGATAAATCGATGCCAGATGCTGTTAATTTCAATACGTCTCTAAGAGTAAATATTCCTAGTAACTGCGTTTCTTCTACCACTAAAACACAGCTAGTTACTTTTTGGCTCGATTTGCGGCATGGCAATGATAATGATGCTGAAAAGTTGATGAGTTCTAAGCTATTACTTTGTTCTTGATTCATTAAAGTAATAGCATCCACTACCTGACTATTAGGACTAATCTTCAAGGGATGATGATCAATCAGTTTATGTAAAGAAGGCAAATCAATCATCTGATTCTTTAATTGCATAGTTAATAGTCTATTTTCATTATTTTGTTGATTAAAAATTGACTAGTACCGCTTTCTCATAATTAAAAATTAAAACATCCTTCAAACAAACTTTTGAGTTAAATCTCTCACTGAGTAGTGATTTTGCCGCGCTGCACTGGGTGATTGAGAATAAGGGAAGATTTCACCCAAGCAGTCAGTATGTAGCAATTTTATTGATGACTACCAATCCGAATTTTTACTAAGTTGGTAAAGAATAGGGGATAAGTTAATCACTAAAGTAGGAAACTGATTTAATTTTTTAGTTATCAAACTTAATTCTATTGTTAAATTAGTCAACACGATTGAATATTTTTTTAGTTGGAAGTCCCTTACCTGTCTACACCAGTCAATTCACAAATCAAACCGGATGGCTATGACAGGCTAAAACCCTTGTAGAGACGTTCCATGGAACGTCTCTACATACAATATTTACCACAAGATGTCTAATGATAAGTTTCAAGCGGACATGATATTACCTTCAGCTGCGGCAATTTCTAACAGAGTTTTGAGTACAGAGTCAGGATTGAGACTAATAGAATCTATGCCTTCTTCAACCAGGAAACGGGCAAATTCTGGATAATCGCTGGGTGCTTGGCCGCAGATACCGATTTTGCGTTTAAACTGTCTTGCAGTAGCGATCGCTTTGGCAATTGTTCTCTTGACAGCTGGATTGCGTTCATCAAACAGATGTGCCACCAATTCAGAATCCCGATCTAGTCCTAAAGTTAATTGTGTCAAGTCATTGGAACCTATGGAAAAGCCGTCAAAGACTTGGCTAAATTCGTCAGCTAGTACCACGTTACTGGGTAACTCACACATCACATAAACTTCCAAGCCATTTTCACCTTTCACTAAGCCATTGGCTGCCATTTCTGCCAATACACGTTTTCCTTCTTCGGGAGTTCGGCAGAAGGGAACCATCAAAATCATGTTGGTTAAACCCATTTCATTCCTTACCCGCTTCATGGCTTCACATTCTAAGGCAAAACCTTCGCGGTAACGGGGATCATAGTAGCGAGAAGCACCACGCCAACCAAGCATTGGGTTTTCTTCTTTCGGTTCAAATTGTCTACCACCTAAGAGGTTTGCATATTCGTTACTCTTGAAATCCGACAACCGGACAATGACAGGTTTAGGATAAAAAGCGGCGGCAATTGTTCCAATACCTTGTGCTAGTTTATCAATAAAGAATTCGGCTTTATTTTCGTATTGGGCAGTTAACTCAGCAATTTTGTATTTAGCAAGTTCATCTTCTAAATCGTTAAAATGCAGTAATGCTAAAGGATGGGCTTTGATGTGGTTAGCAATAATAAATTCCATCCTTGCTAAACCTACACCATCATTAGGAATTGCGGTTAAACCTAGTGCTTCTTCTGGGTTGCCCACATTCATCATAATTTTGGTGCGAGTGCGTGGCAAGTTATCTAGTGTTAATTCTTGAATTTCAAAGTTCAATAAACCTGCATAAACTTTGCCTGTTTCACCTTCAGCACAACTCACAGTAATTTCTTGTCCAGTTTGTAATAATGTCGTCGCATTACCACAGCCAACAATAGCCGGAATTCCCATTTCTCTGGCAATAATTGCGGCATGACAGTTACAAACCACTACAGGAGTGTATTTACTGGTAAAAACTAGATAATTATGATGATCCGCAACAGTAATATTATAAACTTCAGCTTCTACTGCATCTGCAACTTTAACAACTCGTTGCATCCGAATATCACCTTGCAGAAGTTGCTCAAATTGACCTGTTTCACGGAGTTGTTGCTCGGAAATCAGGAGATTTTTATCTTTTCTAAGTTTGATTTGACCTGTTACATTGTCACCGAATAGTTGATTAGTAGCAAAGAAACGGGTTTGAATAGTTCTTCGATTAACATCTCCTTTGACTCGTTGAGTATATTCTAAAATTCGCTCTAATTTTTCCACAATCTGCACATTGTAGATGTGACGATTTCTGGTAACTTGAGGAACAGTATTAATTTTCAAACAAGCAATAATGACAGCTTGTAGTAAATTTTCTTCAGAGATATAGATGTTAATGCGGTTGTTAGCATAGCAACCATCACCATCAATTACACCGCCTAAAAATTGATAGGAAACTTCTGGAGTATTTTCGAGGAGAATTTGAGTAATCTGTTGCTCTTTTTCTTTTAAGTCGTAGGCGATAGCTTTAGAATAAATACGATAAGCTGTAGCTTGCCCTTTTACCTGTTTTCCTCTTATGTAACCTGAAGATTCGGCTTTCTCGTAAGAAGTAAAGGATTTACCATAAACTGTATTCATTTTTTCATTCATAGTAGCTATGAATGCTTGTTTTTCTGGTAAACACTTTTGAATAAACTGGACTTCTCCATGAGTTCGACTAGTATAAATTGAGCCGTCTGTGATTATTCCTCCAATCAGATAAGCCAAATCAGCTTCTTGATTTTTGTTGTTACCTAATTTAGGAATATTCTGAGATACAAGCACCATTTCTTGGCTATCTAACATTTCTTGAATCTCAGTTTTGGTATATTCACCATTACGAAGATTGACCATTTTATGATCAGGAGTTAAACGCAGAATATTATCTGTAACTTTCCCAGTTTGAGATACACTCACACCAATTACTTGAGATGTACGTTTCATCGCATCTGTAATGGGTTTCCATTCTATTTGATGGGTTTTGGTGTTGAGGGCTAAAGTTGATAATCCTTGATATCCTTGTTCATAGATTTGCTGAATGGTCATAAAACCTTGATTGGTGATAATGTTTGTATCTCCATCAAAACAGGTTCTCCCACCAGAGTTGGTGACAATAGCACTAGCTTTTTTCATGATTGGTTCCCAGTCTGGATCTGTGCGGTTTGTAACTAGCACATCTCCGGCTTGAAATTGTTGAATTTGCGACGCATCAAGAATAACTTTGGCTTTACCTTGACCAATCATTTCGCCGACGCTACGACCTGTTAATAAAACTTCACTTTTTTCTTTTAATTGATAGCTTTTTAGGACATTTTTCGTTTTTTGAGATTGTACTGTTTCTGGTCTAGCTTGAACTATAAATAATTCACCTGTCACCCCATCTTTTGCCCATTCAATATCCATTGGCGTGTCTATACCACGGACTTGGGAATAATGGTCTTCAATAATGCAAGCCCAGGTTGCAAGTTGTAAAATCTCGTCATTATTCAGGGCAAATTGGTTGCGTTCTGAGGCAAGAACAGAGACATTTTTGGTTAATTTCATCCCGCCTAAGTCATAAACCATTTTAATTTCTTTAGTCCCCAAACGTTTTTGGAGAATTGGTTTAAAGCCTTGTTTGAGAGTTGGTTTAAATACTAAATATTCATCTGGATTAACTGCACCTTGAACGACGGTTTCACCTAAACCATAAGCAGCGGTAATTAAAGCTGCATCTTGAAAACCTGTTTCTGTGTCAATGGAGAACATGACACCAGAACAAGCTAAGTCAGAGCGTACCATTTTTTGTACCCCGACTGATAAGGCTACTTCAAAGTGGTCGAAGCCTTTTTTTTGTCGATAGGAAATAGCACGGTCGGTAAAAATAGAAGCAAAGCATTTATGGCAAGATTCTAATACGCTTTTGAATCCGTAAACGTTGAGATAGGTTTCTTGCTGTCCGGCAAAACTAGCATCTGGGAGGTCTTCGGCTGTGGCACTAGAACGAACGGCAACGTCGGTATCTTCACCGTATTCTTGACAGAGACTTTGATAGGATTGTGCGATCGCTTCTTGTAATTCTAGCGGAAATGGCGTGTTGAGCATCAGCGACCGAGCTTGTTGACCACATTGTCGCAAATTATCTATATCCTCTACATCTAAAGAAGCAAATATCTTTCTCAATTTAGCTTCTAAACCTGCCCCAGTAATGAAAAATCTATAAGCATAAGCGGTGGTAGCAAACCCGGTGGGAACTTTTACTCCTTTGGAACTCAGTTGTTGAATCATCTCTCCTAAAGAGGCATTTTTTCCACCTACGAAGGGAATATCTGCAATCCCCACGCTATTAAACGGTAGGACTAGGGCTTGTTCTTTGGATAATAGGCGCTCATTTTCTTGATTTTGTCGTATTTCTAGCATATTTTCGAGTCCTTTAAAAGCTACAAATATTTTGCGTAAATCGATGCTTCTGAGTTACACAATTATTTTTATACCCCAATAATTTGAGGAACTTGTGAAGATATAGCAGGTGACAGGGAACAGGTGACAGGTGACAGTGCTAGAAGCCTTTTAGTGTCTAAGTTTTAGGATTAGTTGATGTCCTAACCGCCTTGTCCGTTGCTATACTGTTTAAAAAAACGGAAAATACGTAAATATCATGACATTATTTAGAAATATAACTAAAGATATTGTGCTTGGCAGTTTCCTCACATTTGCAAACTACACTGTAAAAGTATAAATATTTATAAGCATTTTCTAGTCTAATTAAGTACAAAATTATCTGCGTCCATCTGCGTTTAATTATTACTGCTCGTACCTCACTTGAATGGGAATTGCTTTATCATTTTAAATTTGAGATTTTAGATTTTCAAAATCTTACTGCATTAACTTTACAATTTTCCATCTGTCGCCATCATTTTTCTTTATTGGTATTATTTTTAATGGCTCCAAAATAGGCAAAAAAACAAAAACGCAGATTCGCTTCTTAATATCTCACGGCTAAAGTATCTGAGTTTTACACTTAATGAGTAAGCTGATAAGAATATGTATTGCGTCCTTGATTTTTAGCGGCATATAGTGATATGTCCGCATTTTTAATCAAGTATTCTAGTGAATAATCGGGAACTGGAACCATACTAGCAATGCCCATACTTAATGTCACATAATCGCTCACTGAAGAATGATGGTGAGGAATAGATAAGCTGGCTATTTGTTGTTGAATCTGTTGAGCAAAATAAACTGCTCCTTCTAAAGGGGTGTTAGGAAGTAAAACAGCAAACTCTTCACCACCATAACGAGCCACCAAATCAGCCGGACGTTTGCAGGTGCGAGCGATTGCTTGAGCAATTTTTCGCAAACATTCATCACCCGCAGGATGACCATAACAGTCGTTGTAGCTTTTAAAATAATCTATATCACAAAGAATTAATGATAAAGGCGTTTTTTCCCGTTGCAGTCGCTGCCATTCCAAATTGATCACTGCATCAAAACATCGTCGATTGGCAATTTGCGTTAATCCGTCGAGATTGACTAAACGTCGTAATTCAGAATTAGCTTGTCTAAGAGTTGCCTCTACCTGCAAACGCTCTGTCAGATCAGAAATAATACAGTAGAGTAGATTCTTTCTTTCGATATTAATGCGACTGGAATAAATTTCGACTTGACGAATTTCACCAGATGCTAACTGATGAAAATATAAAAAATTCCCCGGATAAGCAAATTGTTTTACAGCTTTCTTGGGAAGAGGAGAACCATCCACTAACACAGTTAAATCTGAAAGCTTTTTCTGTTGCAGAACTTCGCGTCCATAGCCGTAAAATTGACTTGCGGCTGGATTAGCATCAAAGATTTCCAGAGTAAGAGGATCGATTAATATTTGCACCGCTCGGTTTTTTTCAAACATCTGCGGGTAAGTTACTTGGCTTGGTTGTAAATTTTGAGCAGTAAGACACTGATGGCAAAGATCCAATGAGTTAGTTATCTCTTGCATACACAGCAAGGCATCAAAACCTGTATTTTTTGTGGACACAATTGGCGTTGCTGTGACTTGCAACGAACGAAACCTTCCCTCTTTAGTTAGACAAGTCAAAAAATGCGGGTACAACTGGGGTGAAAAAACAGTCACTTTTCCAGATTGCAAAGTTTGGTTTAATTGTTCGACATAATTTTGACAATTGAGATGAGGGAAATATAAAAACAGGTTCTTACCAAGAATTTCTTCTCTGGAAATATTTGTCCAATTTTCCAGGCATGAGTTCCAAAAACTGACTATGCCATCACGCTGCAAATAACACACTCCAACAGGAAGACATTCCATCAATTGCAATGATTCAAATGAAATTTGCGTAATTTCTCTGTTGATTGTTGGGAATGTCTTCATATCAATTTTTGCCCACTCACTCTAATTTGGCAGACCTGCGGTGACACGAGTCCAGACAATTATAATAAAATGAAATATGAAGAACATACCCCAACAGGAAGATATTTTGTGAGTTGCAATCACGCCAATGAAAGCGGCTAATTTCTGGCAAAAATGTCAGATTATTCCTGAAATCATCACTTCAACAAGAATGGCTACAGAAGAAAATACCCAACAACTTCTGCGGAAAATCGGAGAATTGGGCTGATAAGTCGCTCAACCCAAAAAAAATGTAATGGACATATCCCCGACTTCTCAAGGAAATAGGGAATCTATCTTGTGTAGATTTTATATTTAATTATGTTGACCTTCTTAGCAAGGAAAAAATGATGGTGACTGTTTGAATTGTTTTTTGAATTGTTTAAATTGACTTACTTGTTTTGCATGAATTGCGACTGGAAAACCCTCGAATTAATTCAAGGGCTGTATGTTTTGAGAGTTTATATCTTAATTTGAAATTGATTTCGGATGTTGTCTATTTGTTATTGATTCTAAGTATTGTTTTAATCTTCTTGCCAATCTTCACAACCAAGCAGGTCAATAATCCTGTCTCTGAGTAGATATTCATTTTTTTCTAGCTCATGCTCAAAATAAGTCCATTCACGGTCAGGAAGATATTTGCAAAGAGTATAAATTGGCTGTTGACGGTTAAGAAGTCCCCTTTTCACAAGTTCATGTGCTTCTTCCTTTATCATACCAATGTCATATTTAATAGCGGTATCCATACCTTGTTACCTCATTTTCTAGCAAGGAATTAAAAGACAACTTTATAAATTATTGTCTCTACTTTAAATTTATCAAAAAATTGGTAAATTTTGTGAACAATCATCAAATTAATTTTTACTAGACGGTATTTTATCGGTTTTGATTGCTGCTGAAGGCATATCCTTAAATTCAGCAGTTTTTTTAATCTTCAGAAATGACCAATCATATCATGTTCGCTTAAGTACTTATCCAAAAAAACTCTCCGCGTCACCGCGTCTCCCTATCTCCGCGTCGGACTTAATTATCAGTCTTTAACCGAACACGATATCATTCCTTGATGGTACAAGTTCCCGGATTTATCCGGGAAATCAATCCAAAATCCTTGCATCCTGTTAGAGGATGAGGATACCGGATATTTTGTGAATAGCTTTGACTCCTAGCGCTTTGTTACAGCCTTTTACTGTCACTACAACAGCGATCGCTCTATTTTTGTAACTTACTACTACTGATTTCAATAAGTAGGTTAACAGAAAAATTTAAAGGTATGTGAAGAAAAGTAAAATCGCCCAAAGCTCTCTTCCTGTTCCCTGTTCCCTGTTCCCTGTTCCCTTGCCCCAACGACAATTTTTAACGCCCACCTACTTAACAGATCAACCGAGGACGAAGAAAATCCACTGTTTCTGATTGAGATCAAGAAAGTGAACATCACCACAATAGTACTTTTCCTCAAGTAATTCAAGGTAATGGCAAGTGAGACAACAGATCCTGGATATACCCTACTGCTTAGATAAGTCGGATATTTTATGGATTACTATAGAATTAGAATTGTTGTGATGTTTCCTATTAGCTAAAGTGTCAGACTCCCTACCTTTGCGCGATCATTACCTTGCATTAATTGATGAAATTGTTGAAACCACTCTCAAGGGTAAGATTAGCTCTGTAGAGCAGGTATATCAAATGTTACTCAAAGGTATCACGAACGGTACAGGGGAAGTGTTTGAGTTAGCTTTGAGCGATCGCTTGAATACCATTCAAGCACAAGTAGACAACGAACCAGACGAACTCAAAAAATCTAAGGCCACGCGCAGTTTAAGAGCCATTAAAACTATTCAAACACAATGGCAACGCTGGCAAGAACAAAATAAAGCCACAGAAGTGATAATTTTGGCAGTCCGTGAAATTACTATTGCCAGCAATGATGAGCGTTTAGGCGTATTCTTGCGTTTGATTGACCCTAATCAAAAACATACCTTAAATTTATCCCAATTACAGCAGTTAGCCAAATCCTTACAGCAATTTGGTGCAGCTAATTCCGATTTAGCGGAAATATCCACAGGCATTACTCGTGGTGTCGCTTCTTGGCAGCGAATTCAAGAAAACCTACTGAGTTGGATGTATGAACAAAAAGGTTCTCTAGGATTTGGTGGTGTACCGGGAGAACGTGGCCCTTGGGCAAGTTGGGCAAAGTTAGTCAAAAGCGAATTTCCAGAAGCATTTTTCCGCACCTTAGCACTTGAGCAATCTGCAATAGAATTTACTCAAAAGCAACAGCAAATCACCCTGAGCAATTGGGTAGAACTAGCAATAGTTTTACAGTTCCTACAAAGAGGGTTAATTACCTGGTTTGATCAACAAGCTTATGATATCCAAGCTGGCCCCAAATTATCCATATCTACATTTTTGACCTTTGCCGTAATTTGGAGTCAATTAGCGATCGCTTTTCAAACCCAAGCAGTAGCATACAGCAATGGCGCTTCACAAATAATGCTCCAAATTCTGAGAACCTTTGCCCAGCGTCCTTATTTCCCCCTCTACGGTGGGATTTTTGCTTCCTTTTCTGGTAGTTCTTTGCGAGATGCTCTCGATTATTTAGATGAACCCTTGCGTACTGTAGAAGGAACACAGGAAAAAGCCCGAATTTTGACTCTTTTAGGTTATTCTCAACGAGCTTTAGGCAAATATCCCCGCTCAATTAATTTTCATCAGCAAGCTTTGGAAATAGCCAGAAATGCCAAAGATCGTCCTTGTGAAATTGCCAATCTCAACCACCTCAGTCGTACCTATGTCCAAGAAAAAAATTATCCAGAAGCAATTAACTATAGTCAAAGAGCCTTAATCTTAAGTAGGCAAGCAGGTGACAAAACTGGAGAAGCCAACGCGCTGGTAAATTTAGGTTACAGCGAAGTTATGCAAGCACAGCAGCTGGAAAACATCGAACCAGAAGTATATGAATCCGCAATTAATTATCTAGAACAAGGTTTAAAGTTAGCAGAAAAATTAGGTGATATTCAAAGTCAAGCTTTATGTTTTAGCAGTTTAGGAATTGCCTATTTAGTAATAGAACAATACGAAGCTGCTATCAAATATTTAGAAGCTGGTTTTAAAACAGCACAAGTTTCCGGTGATTTGTATCTCCAAGGGCGGAATTTAGCTTATTTAGCAGAAGCTTATTATCATCTTAAAAATTCTGAAAAAGCCATTTATACTGGTAGTTTGGGAATGTATCTACTAGAGCAAATTTCTTCCCACGAGTGGCGACAAGCAGCAGGTTTATTAACAATTTTAAAAGGACAAATTGGGGCTGAGAAATTCCAAATTCTCTTACAACAAAATCGCCCGAAGATGATTACTGTGATTGGTGTAGATGGCTATGATTATATTCCCAAATTGTTAGAAAAATACAAAGAAAATATGTAATATAGCAGGTGACAGGGAACAGGTGACAGGTGACAGTGCTAGAAGCCTTTTAGTGTCTAAGTTTTAGGATTAGTTGATGTCCTAACCGCCTTGTCCGTTGCTATACCATGAAGATGCACCTAATTATTTGGGAACATAGCCAATTATCTTGAGAAAACCTCTGCGTACCTTTGCGTTAAAAAAAGATAGTATTTGGCGCAACTATGGCTACACCACGCAAGCTATCATATAGAATTGGTCATTTCTACAACCTGAGTCTTCCAATTAAAAATTTATGTGACACAAACTCTTAACTTGATCGTATTCTGCCATAGAATACCCAAAAAATCGTGTATCTAATTTTTTATAGATACCACATTTTTGGACTGTTTTACACATTGTCTAATGTATAATTTATTCGAGCATTACAAAAAAAATATGCATATTCTCAAAATCCTTTCCTGTGCCTTGCTAACTATTGCCTTTCCCAGTGTATGTTATGCATCTGACGAAGCACCCATAGTTTCTGATATCAAAACTATGCCAAAGGAAGTTGCAGAAAAACCTAGTGTTGTGATTTTACCTGTTAGTAATCAAGCCAAAGATTTACAGCCGGAGGTTCCCTTAGTATTTTCTCCGGAAACAGTCGCACAGACAGAGCAAGAACAGCCATTACCTACTCCCAATCCTACCAAAGATGTACAGAGAGTAGCTCCCCTTTCTCCATTGCAAGAACAGCCCACCAAATTGCATAACTTGGAAACAGCCAACCAGCTGAAAAAGGGTGCAGTTCAAGGAGAAGCGGGTTTTCTGCAAGTTCTACCAACCGATGATTCTGTGTCGGGGACAGGTTTGCAAACCTATCAAGTTGATATCGACTGGGGAGTGACAGATAACTTCCAAATAGGTTTTACAGGTGATATTTTTGATGATTATGCAAAATGCGAAACTAAAGGCAATTGCGGTGATTTGACAACCGTAAGTTATGGAACAAAGTTAAAATATCGATTAATCACCTCAGAACGTTTGGCTGTAGGTGTGATGGCTACGGCTCAGTTATTGAACTTATCTGCGAGTTCAGATCTTTTTGAGAATCCCTCACCCAATGGTTCGAGGGGAAAGTTTTCTATTACCAGACCAGTGGGCGCTTTGCAGTTTCCCGCTAGTTATAACGTATCTCGAAATCTGCAACTGCATCTGACTCCGGGAGTGGTTTTCTTCCCGGAAACAATTAGGGGAGCGAATTTTTTTGGAACGTTTTTCAACATTGGGACAGGATTTAGCTGGCAAACTTCAGAAAGACTGAATTTGTTTGGCAATATTCAAGCGCCTTTTGGTTCTGGAGGCAATACTTTTAATTCCAAAGACCGCTCTATCTCTCGGCAGTTACTGTGGACTCTAGGTGTAGATTATGCTGTTAATCCCAGACTGGGGGCAGAGGTTTATGCTACTAACAGTTATGGGACAACACCGACGACTGGCTTGCTGGCTTTTCTTCCTGATGGTGATGAATTCCAGGTGGGGATTCGCTTCAAGCACGTGATTGATTTCGGACAAGGATACGCAGCTAATTTTGACAATCGTCCCCAAACACCGCTTTCCTATCGAGATCAGACGCTTCTATTTGATGGTTTCACACTTGCCAGCGCTAACACTTTACCAACTGGGAAGTTTCAAGTTAGAGGCGGTCTTGGTACTCATGGTAGTGCCAGTTTTGCCCTGGCCTATGGCTTGACAAATGATGCACAGTTAGAACTTATGGTTGATCAATTTGGGGCAAGCGATCGCATTTCTGCTCAAGATGTATCTGGTTCGGGTGTCAAAATTGGCGGTGCGATGAAACTGCGGTTTTTGAATCAAGCACAAGGCGATTCCCTATCTCTGGGTTTTAAACTTGCAGGCATCAGTGAGACAACTTTCAAAGGTCAATCTTTAACCGGCAGTTTGTATACAGAGTTGCCCATTAGTTATCAACTCAGTCCCCAAACTTCCATATCCATTAATCCCAAAGGTGGATTTTTTGGGAAAGTTTCCCGCATTGGTGTGGGTTTTGGGATTAACCAGGCTCTTTCCGATAAACTGCAATTGATTGGAGAATATACACCTATCTTGAGTGAAGGAAGAGATGTTTGGAGTACTGGCTTACGCTTTTTACCAAAAGCAGGATTGGCATTTGACGTTTTTGCCAGTAACGCCATTGGACAAGGTGGTTTGGGAACGGTGACAGCCGAACCAGATACTAATTTTGGTGTCAGCATCAATTGGGGAATTTGATGTCCCATCCTTTCTAGGGCAGGGAGCAGGGAGCAGGGAGCAGGGGGCAGGGGGAGAACTCAGCACTCAGCACTCAGCACTCAGCACTCAGCACTCAGCACTTTGCTATAATTAGCTTTTTCAGCAATTCAGGAATCTGAGCCGGACTTTCAGCAACTGGAACTTGCGCCGCTTGAAAAGCTGCTAATTTACTCTTGGTTGTTCCAAAATTAGTATCGCGTCTAATCACAGTTGCTGCCGTTCCCATCTGTCGCCAATTCTTGGTTGGTGGTGCGTGTATACCTGCAATGTAAGCAATGACTGGTTTATCAATAGCTTCAGTTATATACTGCGCTGCGGCTTCTTCACTTCTACCTCCTGGTTGACCGACTAAAACGATCGCTTCTGTGGTTTCATCTTCATCCAGAATTTGCAGCCATTGGAGGAAGGATGAACCAACTATTGCATCACTACCAATGCTGACACTAATCGATTGACCTAAACCTGCTTTGGTTAATTCCCAAGCCACTTCATAGGTAAGAGTACTGCTGCGACTCACAATCCCCACTCGTCCAGGGATATAAAATTCACTAGGTTGAGTACCTAAGAGAATTTTCCCAGGGACGATAATTCCCGGACTGTTGGGGCCTACCACTAAGATTTCACGAGTCTCAGTTTTGCGGAGTAGTTTCACCATATCTAAAGGTGGAACACCAGCGGAGATAATAATGATCTGCCCAATATTAGAAGCGATCGCTTCTAATGCGGCATCTAGCACTTGGTAAGGGTGTACACAAATGATCGTGGTGTCAATTGCCCCGAATTTGGCTGTCACCTCCTCTACTAAGTCAAATACTGGGAGATCGTACATTTGCTGTCCCCCACATCCAGGATTGACACCAGCTACCAAATTAGTTCCATATGCTTTCATTTGAGAAATATGAGTTGCTGATATAAATTCAGAGAACCCTTGGATTACAACTTTGCTGTCTGGCGTTAAGTTCATAAAATTCGGTCATTAGTCATTGGTCATTAGTCATTTGTCATTGGTCATTAGTCATCGCGTCATCCCCTCTCCGCGTCACCGCGTCACCCCCTCTCCGCGTCGGCCTTAATTATCAGTCTTTAACCGAACACGATATCATTGGTCATTGGTGATCACAAACGAAAGCGTACTATTTTCTATAAGCAGGTAACTTGGCTAAACGGACTGCTTCCGACACAGCTGCATCTAAATTTTCTACTAATATGAGAGTTTCACTTTGGGTTTTCAGTGCGGCTAAATCTGTTCTGGCGCTATTGAAATCACTACCAGCAAGACGAATAACTAAGCGTGGTAAGTGTAACAACTTACTTTTACTTATATTGGAGTTTAACACCTGAGATTTGAGTTCCTTGGGGTCTAGTTGTAGGTAGTTGGCAATGACTTCTGGCATTTGGCACAATTGAGGAATAGTACCCAGAAAGTTAATCAGAATCACTTGAATAGTTTTGTCAGCAGCTAAAATTTTCAGCCCTGTTTCCAAGCGATCGCAAAAGGTCGTTGGTGAGGTATCAGTTAAAAAAGAATGTCGTAAATTTAAAGAAATACCAGGTTTACCACCAGCATTAGCGACTGCATCTAAGGTTGTCAAGACTGAACCAGTACCATTGCCTAAGATACCGATTTTACCGTGCATTTCTAAGCTATCCCAGTCACCCAAAATACCGTTATTTTTATTTCTACTATTACGACTCAACATCTTGGCCGCCATTTGGGCTATTTCTGGATGACGGTTAATTGCCCGCTCGTTGACTCGGACTTTACCATTGAGCGCCATCACTTGTCCAGATGCGCTGACTGCTAGAGGATTTATCTCTACCAAGTCTAGGTCTTTCTGCACAAATAACTGGTACATTTTTTCCACAATGTCACTTATTGACTGCATTAGTGATCCCTGCAAGCCCATTTTTAACCCCAATCTTCGGGCATAAAATGGCGAGAATTCTTGTTCTACAACCACATATTGCATTTTCTCCCCTGGGGATTCCCAATCTATATCCGGTTCTTTGCAACCTAAAAGTACTGGACGACAGAGGGCCGTATCTAAAATAACGGCAAGATAAAATTCATCTTTGGCATCATATTTTGATTCGGCCAGTAGAACTTCCGGCAATTCTCCCCAAATTGGTAAATTAAAGATATTTTGGGCAGCTGCGATCGCATCAATGGTGGTTTCCACAATCCTGACTCCACCAGCTTTGACCCTTTCATCTGCGTGTACTTGCGATTTTAGTACAATCGGATAACGAATTTTTAAGCGTTTTAAATCTGTAGGATGGTCAATTCGTTGGGATGGTAATACGGGAATGCCCATCTTTCCAAACCATTCTTTAACTTGGTATTCCAATAAATCCATTGACACACACCTTATATTAACAATTCCAAAGCAGGTATCTAATGCTGTCTTATAGGTTGTACAGCACTTGGATTACATAAACACGCTTTGGTTGACTAGAAAAACTTATTTAGCACCAATCAATTTTATCGAATTCGGCAAAAGTGGTAAATTCATTTCTGGAAGCAACGACCTCTGCTATTTGGTTGATTAGACCTAATCTATCTCCTTCTGTCAACTTGCTTCGCTCTAAAATTACGGGAATATTCTTGTATATTTTTGCTTAGATAACTTATACTCGCATTTGGATTGTCTAATTTCTCATCTAGCAGTATAAAAAATTAAAAGGATAAATAATCACTGCTCTGTTGCTTTCTGGTGACAGATTGAAACTTTGTGTTAAAAATTTGTTCTAGGAGACGTGAAACTAGGGATACTGAAACTATGCATCTGTATGTAACAAACGCAAGTACTTTATCTCATCTGGTCAAAAATAATATGGGAGTCCGGCTTATTACTGATAGCTGGCGTGACCGAAGAAAGGCAGAGGGGAGGAGGCAGAAGGTAAAAAAAGAATTATTCCTCTGCCATCAGGGATACAAGCCCCTCAATTCATTTATGAAAAAAAGTCATGCTATATAACAACCATAAAACTATATAGAAAATTAACAGTAACACTCTATGAAAATCGCATTCCCACAAGAAGATATACAGCTTTTAGCAGGTATTTTGCAGGAACAATTACTGCTGGAAGTTCCATCTGGCAAGGTTTTCCATGTTAAATGCGCTGTGCAGAATGACGAATTGATGGTTTTGACCCAACATCCTCCTGGTGTGACAGTTGATACGGAAAAAATATTTGTGGTACTTGAAGATGCCTTCCAGTGGCAATCCCAATACCACGGTCAAAGGGTAAAATTTTATGTCAGAGTTTCTGGAGAGAAGCTACCCTATGCCAAACAATCCCTAATGGTGAAGGCTAAGGAGATACAGTTAGATGAGGAGATGAAGAGAACACAAGAAAGCGATGCTGCCAAGCCGATTGCTGAAGATAATTTCCTAATTGTTCCACCCCCTTATCTTCCCGACGCTTCATCCTCGGCAACGGACGACTACATTTCCGAAACTCCATTTTCCTCAATCACGGACGACTATATTTCCGAAACTCCATTTTCCTCAATCACGGACGAATACATTTCTGAGAATGAGAATCCGTTTTCCTCAATCACGGACGACTACATTTCTGAGAATGAGAATCCGTTTTCCTTAATCACGGACGACAACACTTCCGAAACTTCATTTTCTTCAATCACGAGCGACCACATTTCCGAAACTTCATTTTCCTCAATCACGGACAAGCACATTTCGGAAACTGCTTTTTCCTCTACGGACGACCATATTTCCGATACTTCCTTTTCCTCAATCTCGGACGACTATATCTCCGAGAATCGATTTTCCGAAACTCCCATTATTGATGAGAGAGAGAATGATTTGGAGGAGGAAGATAAGTTTGACCCCTTTGCAGGTGGGCAAAATTTATCAAAGGGCAAAAAGTTATCACTTCCACCTTTACCTATCCTTTTAGGTGCTTTATTGGGGGTGACTGTCATCTTCGGTGGTGGTGCTTTCTTTCTAACTCGCTCTTGTGTAATTGGTGGATGTCAAGAATTGCAAAGTGCCGAACAAACTCAAAGCGAGTCTCAGCAACTAATGCGCCGAGCTAAGTCAGAAAAAGAATTGTTAGCAGTGCAACAACAGCTAGAAACTACAGTCTCTAGTCTCAAAGTAATTCCTCAATGGTCTCCTCGCTACCAGCAAGCTCAGGAACTGACTTTAAGTGTTTCAGGGCTGTCAGAAAAAATTCGCTTGGTGATAAAAGCTTTACAGACAGGAGCTTTGGCAGAGCAAAAAACTCAAACTCCTGCCAATGGACTCGAAGAATTACGCACTCGACAAAGTTTATGGCGGCAAGCGATCGCTCCACTAGAGTCTATCAAATCTAGTCACGAACTCTATGGGCTGGTGCAGGGAATTTTGCCCAATTATAAACGCAATTTACAAACTTTAAATCAGCAGTTGCTCAAGGAAGAAACATGGCTGAAAAAACTAGCCACAACGAAAGTTTTAGCCGATGCCAATATCAAGCGCGAAGCTACTGCCAAATCCGGGAATGACTGGCAAAAGGTGAAATCCGATTGGCAGACGGTTGTCAATACTTTAAAAAGTATTCCCCAAGGTAGTACAGGATACCAAGAAGCACAAAACTTGCTCACAGATTATCAACCAAAATTCAGGTTTGCAAGCGATCGCGCTAAAAAAGAAAGTGATGCCTCTACAATCTACCAACGAGCTTTAAACATAGCTAATCAAGCTAAAGTTCAAGGACAAAAAAATCAATGGCAGGAAGCCGTAGCATCTTGGCAGCAAGCTTTGGATATGGCTAACAAGATTCCCCAAGATAGCTTTTACTACAATCAAGCCCAATCTCTGATTCCACCCTATTCGACTGCCCTGGGACAGGCAAAAGAAAAATTCCAACTCTATGGTAATTTGACAAAAACTCGCGCTGATCTGAACACCACTTGTGTTAATGGGATACGGTTTTGCGTTTTTAACATCGAAAACCAAGGCATTATCGTCCGTTTAACCCCGGAATATGACAAACAACTAGAAAGTGACAACCCTAATATCCAAAGTCACTTCCAAGCCTTGCGAGATGCCCTAGGAGTAATTGGTGAAAATGCCCAATTACCCCTATTCATCTACAATTCCCAAGGACAAGAAAGGTATATGAAGATGCCGCAATAGGGGGCAGGGGGCAGGGACAAGAGGACACGGAGACACGGGGACACAGGGACACTCTTACACCCCATGTCTAAAGTCAGGGGATTCCAGCAAGGAATGTCTTTTTTCTTCTCCAAGACTCAAGTCGGGGGCTGGAAACCATTTGCGTCGAACGTCGGACACAGGCGACTCTCCGCGTCGCCGCGTCTCCCACTCTCCGCGTCCTCTTCTTCCCCATCTCCCCATCTCCCCATCTCCCCATCCTCTATAAACCCAGATGATTTTGTAGTGCTTGGCGCATTTCTTTTACAGGTACTTTTTCCTGTTGCAACCAAATTTTTAAGGCTGCTGCACCTTGTTGAACTAGCATTTCTAAGCCATCAATGGGAATTGCTTTTTGTTTTTCTGTTAGTTGGAGAAACCGAGTTGGTTTAGGAATATAAATCAAATCATAAGCGATAACATTGGGTGATAAATACTCCATTTCATCTACACTTAAAGGTGAATTTTCTATATGGGGATGCATCCCTACAGGAGTTGTGTTGACTAGCAGGTTAGCTTGGGGAATTAGTTTTGGTAATTCTTCCCAATAATGCACTTGAAATTTATCTGCAAAGATTGAATTCTGCCAACTTTGCCGAAATTGTGATAACTTCTGCAAATTTCGCCCCACCACATGAATTTCTGCCAAACCTAGCTGAATACAACCTGCAACAACTGCTCTCGCTGCACCACCATTCCCTAAAATAACTGCGGTTTTCTGACTCCAATCTTGGTGATACGTTGTTTGTAAAGGGGCAATAAACCCTTCTACATCTGTGTTTGTTCCCACCCACCCGTTCCCTTGACGAGTCACGGTATTGACTGCACCGATAGCTTGAGCGATGGGTGAAATTTCTGATAAATAAGGTATTATTGCTTGTTTGTGGGGAATTGTAACACTAAACCCGACAACACCAATCGCGGCAAAACCTGCCATAGCAGTTTCTAAATTTTCTGGTGCTATGGGAAAAGGCAAATACACATAATCTAATCCCAATTTAGCCAATGCTGCATTGTGCATAACTGGAGAAAGGGAATGTTCTACAGGATGTCCAATTACTCCTAACAGTTTTGTTTTACCTGTAATATTCAGACAATAATTATGATTTTGATTTTCCATGATTTAGTATTTTCCTAAATTATTAATTTCACTGCTACCCTAAGAGTATTAACAACTCTTAACATTTATTTGTAATATGCAGACAAATATAGCACCCTCTACAACCCCAATATCTGGTCAATACTGGGAATGGCGCGGACACAATGTTTACTATGTACAGGTGGGAGAGAAACAACCTCAGCGTCCCCCCTTGCTTTTAGTACATGGTTTTGGTGCTTCCACAGACCACTGGCGAAAGAATATCACAGGACTGTGTGCAGATTTTCAAGTTTTTGCCGTAGACCTTTTGGGATTTGGACGTTCAGCAAAACCGAAATTACAGTATAGTGGCGACTTATGGCGCGACCAAATTAACGATTTTATCAGTGAAGTAATTGGTCAAAAAGCAGTATTAGCAGGTAATTCCCTGGGTGGTTATGCTTGTTTATGTGTTGCAGCCCAGTGTGCTGATAATGTCTCTGGTGTAGTCTTGCTGAATAGTGCAGGCCCTTTTTCCGAGTCAGAAGGAGTAAAAAGCCAAATTCAACCTCCTAAAAATCCGTCACAGAAACTATTAGGTAAAACTGTGCAATGGACTTTTAAACAACGCTTAGTTCAGTCGTTATTATTTCAATATATGCGTCAACGTTGGGTAATTCGGCGCACTTTAGAAAAAGTTTATCTTGATAAAAGTGCCGTTACTGACCAATTAGTAGAAGAAATTTATCGTCCTGCTTATGATATAGGTGCTTTAGATGTATTTGTTTCTGTTTTTAGCACTCCCCAAGGAGAAAAAGTTGATGTTTTGCTAAAGCAATTAACTTGTCCTTTGTTGTTATTATGGGGTGAAGCTGATCCTTGGATGAAAGCGCGAGAACGTTCTCAAAAGTTCCACCAATATTATCCCCAACTAACAGAATACTTCCTATCTGCGGGTCATTGTCCCCATGATGAAGTACCTGAACAAGTAAATTCATATTTACGTAATTGGGCTTTATCTATTAAAGACTGATATCCACTCTGTTGTGATCACCAAAATCTAAAAACCTGGTCAGGGTTGACCAGGTTCTAGCGAATTCAGAAGTTTCAAATTGTTAAGGTTAAGTGAGTAATTGAAAGTTAATAACTAGGGTGGATGTTAAAACTGGCAAGTTCAGCATTTTATCCGTTTTTCCGCCTAGGGATTTGGCTCGACCTTGATAAAAGGTGTTTTGGCCACTTTAATTGTATCTGCTAAAACTTGCTTGGGCTGCTGACAGGGGACACTAAGTCATTGCCCGGTGGGTTGTTTGTAGTTAGTTCTGTGTCCTTATGAATATAATTTAGCATTGGCTATTTGAGATGCAATCCTTTGTTTACTAAACTTGATGTTTTGTTTCATTTAGAGGATGTTTGACAAGTTTTTAATGTATAAATCAACCCCTCTCCGAGATGCCCTAGGAGTAATTGGTGAAAATGCCCAATTACCCCTATTCATCTACAATTCCCAAGGACAAGAAAGGTATATGAAGATGCCGCAATAGGGGGCAGGGGGCAGGGACAAGAGGACACGGAGACACGGGGACACAGGGACACTCTTACACCCCTATTTGAGATGCAATCCTTTGTTTACTAAACTTGATGTTTTGTTTCATTTAGAGGATGTTTGACAAGTTTTTAATGTATAAATCAACCCCTCTCCAAACCTCTCCCCGACACGGGGAGAGGCTTTGAAACCCCCATTCCCTCGTAGGGAAGGGGGAAGGGGGGTTAGGTTTCTCTTGATTATCGGTTTCATCTAATACTTTTCAAACAACCTCTTAGCAACATAGGCAAGTGGATTATCAACTGAAACTTTAAATTAGTTATTTCAATAGGATTGCTAAGTAGGTAGACAGAATTAAATGTCAGATAAAATTTTGGTCGTAGTGAGCGATTTATCGCTCTCTTGCTAGGTTTGATAGGGCTAAAGCCCTTACTACTAACTTTTCTTTTATTCAGTCTTACTACTTCTATAGTTTTAGGACTGACGCATTGTACAAATTAACCATCATCTGAACAAACGTAATTTGGTCATTTCCGGCTTTTGGCAATTAACTCAGATAGAGAGTGTAGGCGTAGTATAACCTAGCCATCGCTCAAAAATCGTTGAAAATTCAAGTTTGAATGCACAAAAACCATACCATATATTTGGTATTACTTGTCAATGCGTAAGTCCTAGTTCTATAATCTTGGAATCTTGATCCTAATTACCAATTCCACATAACTGATTGCTGATCAAGATTGTCGGTGACAATGCGTCCAATCTGATCTATTTCTGCAATTGCTTCAGCAGAAAGTTTAATTTCTAATGCTTGGGCGTTGGCTATTGCTTGTTCAGGATAACGCGCACCGGCTATGGCATTTGTTTGCGGCTGGGCAATCAACCATGCTAATGCTAACTGAGCCAAGCTACAATTATGGTATTCGGCTATGGGACTAAGTTCGTTTAATGCTTGTTGAGCGTGTTCAAAGTTTTCGTCTTGAAATAATTTATTTTTAGCTCGGTTATCGGCTGGATCAAATTTATGCCCAGATAGAAATTTACCGGTTAACAATCCCTGGGCTAAAGGTGAATAAGCTAATATTGAAATGTTGTTTTCAACACAATAGGGCATAGCATCTTTTTCTACTTGCCGCCAAAATAAAGAATAGGGTGGTTGTAAACTATCAATACGTCCATATTGGGCTGCTTCTGCTAATTGGTCACGAGAAAAGTTAGAAACTCCAATGGCTCGAATTTTACCTTGTTCTTTAAGGTGATTTAAGGCGCTCATTGTTTCTGCAATTGGGACAATTTCACTATTGAATGCACCGGCAGGCCAATGAATTTGGTAAAGGTCGATGTAGTCTGTTTTCAGATTTGTTAGGGAACGTTCACAAGCTTCTATTACTTGTTGATATTTGAGATGATTTGCAAAAACTTTTGTGGCATATTCGACATTATCCCGCACATCAGCTAGTGCTTCAGCTACAATCTGTTCAGAATGTCCTTCACCATAAACTTCAGCAGTATCTATTGTGGTGATTCCGGCTTCGTAGGCAGCGCGGATGGTTTTAATTGAGTCATCATCCTCAATTCCTACCCACATTTTTTTTCCGGCTTGCCAAGTTCCCATTAAGATGGGTGTGATTTGTACGGTTGATGTACCCAGTGTGCGTTTTTTCATGGTTTTTCTCGAATTTATTTCCCTGACTAGTTTTATACTTTAACCGTCTTAGACTGAAATTAAATCAGAGTCAAAGTAGATGCTCATGGAATTGACTACCACTTTTCATGCTCTTAAGGAATGGGCTGTGGCCGTAAATGCGTTGGAAGACGGCCAAACGATTATGCTGCTTCGTAAAGGCGGTATTCATGAACGATACGGACGCTTTCAAGTTGCCCATGAGCAGGTTTTGCTCTATCCTACTTACGAGCATCAACAATCTTTCATGCTCAAGGCTGAATATGCGAATCTTGTCTATCCAGTAACTTCCGGTTGGCATCCAGAAACAATTCGCATCGGTAGTTGGGCAGAAATTACGGATATTTTGCCAGTTGCGGATGAGTCTATTGTGGGTGATTTACTTCCCTTTCATATTTGGAATGAGTATTTTATTAGCGATCGCTTAAAATGGAAACCACGTCAGCCGCTATATATCCTCTTGCTACGTGTTTACAAACTACCCCAAGCGCAGGATATTCCTTATTTAGATGAATACGGTGGTTGTAAATCATGGATTGATTTAGATCAACAAGTTCGGTTACAAAGCTCTCAACCAGTTTTATCCGATTCTGTCTACACTCAACTAGTTGAGACTATTCGCGGGATTATTGGTGATAAATTGTACGCTGCATCTTTTTAAGCAGGTGTTGGGGTAAAGCAAATGCGGAAAAAAGTTGGAGAGTTGAGGATTGAATTTCTTTTACCCCACATCAGCAATAACCTGGCTAATATCTTGAGGAGTTGCACCTGTGGCTAATATTGCCCGAATTAACAATTCAATTGATACTGAAGCATCACCATTTTCAGCTTTAGCAATTCGAGGTGGGCTGGAACTAATCTTAGCGGCAAGTTCACTTAGAGTGATCGCTAATCTTGTAAATTGGGTTAAGGAACGCAACCCAACATTCACATTATCGCTGTTGTTGATAACTTTGTTGGGGTTCATTTTATTCAACCCAACCTACAATGGTTATAAAATTTAAACAGCAAGAAATTCCTCCATTCTTATGAATGAACAACTCCAAACCGAAAAAGACAAGCTACAGGCAATTGATAGTATAAAAATAAATAAAGAAACAGAAAAGGAAGAAGTTCTATGTTCTCATTGTCAGCGCACTGCTACAAACGGTATTAAATGTAAAGGTATTTGTGTAGCTGATAATGACTATTAAGGTATGAATTCTATCGCTCTTGAATATTAGATATAAAAGAAAAAGGGTAAAGGTTTACCCCTTACCCTATTAACCAAGTAGTTTTGAGATGATTTTTTGTTTTAGCTAACAGTCAGCAATTCGCGTGTTTCTGTTTTTCTGACTACCACCTGACCATCATCGTCTACATCAACAATGGCTGTATCTCCATCTACAATTTGACCAGATAGAAGTGCTTCAGCCAGGGAATCTTCTAACAGGCGCATAATTGCTCGGCGTAACGGTCTAGCGCCATAGCTGGGGTCATATCCTTCGGTTACTACCCGGTCTTTGAAGCTTTCGGTGACTTCGAGTTTAATTCCTCTATCCGTCAAGCGACTAGCAACATCGAGGAGCATGATATCAGCAATTTGCTTGACTTCAGCTTTATTAAGTTGAGTGAAGACGATAATGTCATCAACGCGGTTGAGGAATTCTGGACGGAAGTAAGCTTTCAGTTCCTCGTTTACCAAGTTACGAATCCGGTGATAACTAGCGTCGGCTTGATTATCAAATTCAAAGCCTAAACTCATACCGCCTTTTTCAATTACCTTAGAACCAATATTGGAAGTTAAGATAATCAATGTATTCTTGAAGTCCACTTTCCGACCTTTTGCGTCGGTGAGGTGTCCGTCATCTAAGATTTGCAGCAGCATATTGAATACATCGGGGTGCGCTTTTTCGATTTCGTCGAATAGCAGCACTGTGTATGGTTTGCGCCGCACTGCTTCCGTTAGTTGTCCACCTTCGTCGTAGCCAACATAACCAGGAGGTGAGCCAATCAACTTAGAAACGTTGTGGCTTTCCATGTATTCGGACATATCCAAGCGAATCATCGCCTCTTCGGAACCGAAGAAGTAAGCGGCTAATGATTTCGCTAATTCAGTTTTACCAACACCTGTGGGACCAGAGAAGATAAAGCTGGCTATGGGGCGGTTAGGACTCTTTAAGCCAACACGGGCGCGACGAATAGCGCGAGAAACAGCGGTGACGGCTTGTTCTTGACCAATTAGGCGTTTGTGTAGGGTATCTTCTAGGTGTAACAGTAACTCTGATTCTGATTCTGTCAGTTTGTTAACTGGTACGCCTGTCCAAGAAGCTACGATTTGGGCGATGTCTTCTTCGTCTACAATGGGGGCTTTAGCGTTTTTCTCGGTTTCTTCGGTGTAGAGTCTACCTTGAATTTCTACTTCTTGGTCACGCAGTTTACCAGCTTTGTCAAAGTTTTGAAGTCTAACTGCTTCTTCTTTGGCTTTGGTAACACCAACTAGTTCGCGTTTGAGTTCCTTGTCAGTGGAGGTGCGTGAGTTACGCAAGCGCACGCGGGAACCAGCTTCGTCAATTAAGTCTATGGCTTTATCTGGTAAGAAGCGATCGCTAATATAACGATCTGACAACTCAGCCGCAGCTACTACCGCAGCATCAGAAATATGGACTTTATGGTGTTGTTCATAAGCACCGCGCAAACCATAGAGAATTTGGATAGTTTCTTCTACCGATGGTTCTCCGACCAAAATTGGTTGAAAACGACGCTCTAAAGCTGCATCACGTTCGATGTGTTGACGGTATTCATCCAAGGTGGTAGCGCCGATACATTGGAGTTCACCTCGTGCTAAGGCTGGTTTGAGAATATTAGCTGCATCTAAACCACCTTCTGTACCACCCGCACCGACTAAGGTGTGAATTTCGTCTATAACGAGGATGATATTGCCTTCTGTGCGAACTTCTTCCATGATTTTTTTGAGCCGTTCCTCAAAATCCCCACGGAACCGAGTTCCCGCAACTACAGAACCCATATCCAGGCTGATGACTTGCTTGTTGAGCAAAACTTCAGGCACATCTTGGTTGATGATACGTTGAGCTAGACCTTCTGCGATCGCAGTTTTACCAACTCCTGGTTCCCCAATCAATACTGGGTTATTTTTGGTGCGGCGACCAAGAATTTGCACAGTGCGTTCAATTTCTTTTTGACGACCTACTACAGGGTCAAGCTTGCCTTCCTGAGCCAGTTTGGTGAGATTTCTGCCAAACTCTTCTATAGTGAGGTTTTGGGTACGCTTGGAATTCTTCCCTCCGCCCGCAAAAACGGTCACATCTTCACCCAAACGGCTAATTACAGCCGAGCGGATAGCGTGTAAATCAACTCCCAGATTTTGTAGTACTTTGGCGGCGACTCCTTCCCCAGCCTCTGTTAAACCTAACAATAAATGTTCAGTGTTTATGTAGTTGTGTCCCAGGCTATGAGCTTCTCTAAATGATTGCTCAAACAGGCTTTTTACTTTGGGTGTAAACGGAATTTCTGGTGGGACAAAACCAGAACCTCGGCCAATAATTTTTTCTACTTCTCGACGTGCATCTTTGAGGTTAACGCCCAACTCAGCCAGCACTTTAGCAGCAACCCCAGTTCCTTCTCCCATCAAACCCAGGAGAATTTGTTCCGTTCCTACAAAGTTGTGTCCCAGACGGCGTGCTTCCTCCTGAGCTAACATAATTACCCTAATGGCTTCGGAAGTGAAGTGTTCAAACATAGCGGGTTCTTGCTCCCTTGCTGCTTGTACTGTGGGTGAGATAAATTCACCCTCATGTAAAGTTTCTTGTATTTTCTTAAAGATAATGTATCTTTATTTAAGATTGAATGGCAGTGGTGAGAGCCGTATTAGCTAGGGTGTGGTTGCCGTCACTCACCAATCAAGGCGCAATTGGGAGAATCTGAAACCTTTGATCTTGATGACTCCTAAATCCTAACAGTTGTAAGAATTATGACAGAATCTTCAGGAAACAAAGATCAACAACATCCCTTATACAATCGGGATCGCCCCTTTATTGATATTTTACTCTCTCAAGAGGCAACGGACTACAATTTGGCCGAATTGGCTAGGCTGAAAATTCGCTATCAAGGCTTTCCGGGCGCACGGGACATCCAAAAAGACCTAGATAAAGTTTTGCAACGCTGGGGTTTAACGGAAGCTGAACTGTTGGAAAAAACCCGCCAGCTACACGAAGTGGGCGGAATTTATAAAAGTCGCGGCAAAAAAGAAGAGCAAGATTGGAATTAGTCATTGGTCATTGGTCATTGGTCATTGGAGAAACAACCAATACCCAATCCCCGCGTCTCCCCCTCTCCGCGTCACCGCGTCTCCCCCTCTCCGTGTCCCACGGTCTCCCCTGCTCCCTGCTCCCTTTCCTGGGGGGTTGGTGTGGGAGTGACAACTTCGTCGGGTGGTTCTACAAATGCTTTCGGAGTTGGGGTGGGAGTGACAACTTCGTCGGGTGGTTCTACAAATGCTTTCGGGGTTGGGGTGGGAGTTACAAATTTGGGTTTAGCTACAAATGCTTTTAGGGTTGGTATGGGGGTTGCAACTTCTGGTTGATTCAATGATGTTCTAATAGAGTCTAAGGTGACAGCTACTTTTGCTTGTTGCTGCATATCTTGTGTAGAAGAAACCAATTTACTGAGACCATTGACAAGTTGCAGAAGATTTTGCCGGAATTTGGGATCTCCCGTTAATTCATCTAAATCAGATGTAATTTTTTGTGTATTTTCAAATGTCACCCTGGCTGAGTCTAGGGTTTGTTGCAAAAGAACAATATTTTTAGGATCATTTAAATTTTTGGAAGCATCTTTTAAATTAGCTGAAGCTTCGGCGGCGTTAGCAGACAAAAGTTCTAAATTTTTCAATAATTCCCCTTCTGTGAGACGATTAACCGCAGGGGATAGACTAGTAACTGTCTGACGTAATTGATTACTGGTTTGGGTAATATTATTTAAAGCACCAACCAAGGAAGAACGATTTGTTGTCAATAAGTCATCTAAGTTATTCAGCAAACGACCGGCTTGTTTTGCTGTTACACTAAAGTCGCTGGCTGTGACACCTAATTGATTTGCAGTTTTTGCGCTAGTTGCCGTCAGTTGATTTGTTGCCTGTTGTACTGTAGCAGCAGTGCTAGAAAATGTGCCTATTTGTCCTTTAAAGCTTTTGCTGACCGTTTGGAGTTCTCGACTCAGATTAGCAACACTAGTAGCAGCATCAGCAGAGGTGACTAAAAGTCGATTAACGTTGTTAAAAAATTTCTCGTCACCGTATTGAGCCGCAAAATCAGATGATTGGCGAATCAATTCATCGACGCTGATACCAATTTGACCTTTTAAGTTAGTAGCGCCATTGCAAATAATCAGGCTGGCATTACAATCTTTTTCTAGAGGTTTAGAAATAACTGTTTCAGTAGGTAAGCTGGCTTTTGGTGTGATATCAATAATACTTTCGCTAATTAATCCGCTCTGATTTGCCTCAATCGATGAGTTGTATGGAATTAGTAAGTTAGGATCAGTAATTTCAATTTCCACTGCAACGGCATTTACTCCCGTTTTAATATTGGAAATACTACCCACTTTTACACCACGATAACGAACTGGTGCGCCTTTTTGCATTCCTCCAGCGTTAACAAATTCGACTACAGCTTTATAAGAACTGCGTCCAGGGGTGATTCGATTCAACCACAGCAAAATTATCCCAAATGCACCTAAACCCAGTAGAAGTAACAATCCCACTGAGCCTTCTCTTAATGTTCGTCTAGATGTGAAGCTGTTAATTAGATTCTGCATTTTTCCCTCCCCTGAAAAACTAGTCCTGATTGGCGACAAATGGAACTCTGAAAAGCTAAGAATAATATTTCACAATACCAAATCTAAAATCTAAAATCCCAGATTGTATTAACCTGCTATCTGAATTGGTCCATGTATACTCCCACTCATAAATTGTCTGATCAAAGGATGGTCAGTGTGATCTATTTCACTCACTTTACCTTGCCATTGCACTTTACCTTGATAAAGAAATACTAATTTGTCAGCTGTGCGCCGAATGGTACTTTCTTGGTGGGTAACAATGGCATAAGTACTACAGATACCTTGTGTACGTTGCAAATTGCGGATTAAATCCTCAATTACCGTGGAGGCGATGGGATCAAGTCCGGCTGTGGGTTCATCGTACAATAAAACTTCTGGACTATCTGCGGGATTATGGGGATTAGACATAATTGCACGGGCAAAACTTACCCGTTTTCGCATTCCTCCAGAAAGTTCTGCTGGGTAAAGATGACCGATTCCTGGTAAACCCACCATCTCTAATTTTTCATTTACTAGTTGGCGAATGTGCGATCGCTCTAATTTGGAATTTTGGTACAATGAAAATCCGACGTTTTCTTCCACTGTCAATGAGTCAAATAAGGCGGCTTGTTGAAATACCATGCCAATTCCCACAGACTCTGCACCATCTTCAATCAGCCCATCTCGCTGTACTCCTTGGATATAAATTTCTCCCTCATCGGGTTGTAATAACCCGGCAATTATTCTTAAAATTGTCGATTTCCCAGTTCCTGACGGTCCAATAATGGCTAGTGCTTCCCCTCTCTCAATTGTCAAATCGACATTATCTAAAACCTTATTTGTCCCAAAAGATTTAGAAATTCCTTTTAGTTGAATTAATGCTTTATTTATTGGTAATTTGTCATTTGTCATGGGTGATTGATAATTGGTAATATTTTTTGACAACTGTGCAAGATACTGATATTTTAGTGATTGGTAGCGGTATCTATCGGTGGCTTATATGCGGCTGGATTATTGGCTCGTTATGGAAAATGGGTCATTCTCTGTGAAAGTCATTGCATTTCCAGTGGTGCAGCCGACAGCTTTAAAAGACGAGGCTTTGAGTTTGATTCTGATCCCTTCCCTCCTTTTATTGTGGTCTTACGGACTCCCAGAGTTTAAATACCCTTAAACAAGTTCTGGATGTTCTTGGTGAATCTCTCCAAGTTATACCTTATGATCCTTTAGGACATTATCACTTTCCTGAAGGTACTTTTGCAGTTTATAGCAATGGGGAACTTTACCGTCAGGAGTTTAAAAAAATCACGCCTCAAGGTACTAAAGAATTTCAGCAGTTTGAACAACGTCTGCTAGGGCTTTACGACGCAATGAAAGGTATTCCCACCTGGCATTGCATAATTGCGGGATGATTTGAGAATCTGCATCAATATATAATCACCGCGTCACCGCGTCACCGCGTCTCCGTGTCAGCCTCAATCATCTCCTTATTCAGCAACGTCTCCCACCTTAGCAGTAAGGATCAACTGGGAAGTTAATATTGCTACAACCTCTCTCCATACTCTTTTTTGGCTAAGGTATTGTTAAGCTAAAAACGTAAGTATTCTCCATCCTGAATTCTTACCTAAAAACATTAAATCAGGTATAGCCGTGGACAGGGTGGTTAGGACATCAATTGATAATGAAACTCCCACTACAAGAGGGTTTTACTCCTGACTCCTGACTCCTGCTATAGGTTGAGTTGACGGACTTTTGTTGGGTTGCAGGATTTTGGCGAAGGTATTGAGGCAGTTACTCAATTTGTTGGTAATCGTGAGGTGTATCAATATCAATTGCACCCAAAGGAAAGGGAATACTAAAAACTTCGTGATAGTGGGTTTTAATTAATTTTTTTGCGCCTACATCCTCACTCAAAATTGCTAATTTTGAGAAAAAAATCTGACTAAATAAAACAGGTACACCTAATGTATCTGCGTATTCACAAGCAATGATAGGTTTCTTTGTAGAATTGTATGTTGAGGCTAGATGATTGATAATTTCATAAGAAACAAACGGCTGATCACAAACAGTAATAACTACTGCATCTATATTTTTATAATCAGTTATAATTGATAAAATTCCTCGACGAATTGAGGAACTCATTCCCAAAGACCAATCTGGATTTTCAACTATTCTAATAGCAGGTTCGCTAATTTCAGAACGGATATTTTCAGCATTTGCTCCTAACACTACTACTATAGGTTTACACACCGAAGCAATCGCATTTTCAATTGTATGCTTAATTAAGCTCTGTCCTCGATAAAGTAAAAGTTGTTTCGGTTTACCCATGCGGGTTGATGCCCCAGCTGCCAGAATAATCATTGCAATATTTGATTCAGTCATTGTTCCATGAAAATTGGTTCTGATTGCTCAATTTTAATTTCCTGCACCTGATTTCGGGGGTGAATTGGTTCAGTGCAGTCTTTTAAAAAACCACCATGACGATTTGTGAGTAAGGCTTGAATTTCTGCCATGATAGATAATGCTATTGCTTCTGGTGTATCTGCACCAATATCCATACCCACAGGAGCGGATAACTTTTGTAATTCTTGTGGGGTATATTCTCCACTCTCTTTCTGTAAATCCATCATTAATCTTGCAGTGCGCTGTTTCGATCCCAAACAACCTAAATATAATGCTGGAGATGGTAGTAGCACTTTAAGAATTTCTAAATCATCGAGATAATTATGTGTCATTACCACAGCAATAGTATGTTCATTTACACATATCTGTTGATGGAGAATTTCTCGACGGGTAAGAATGACCTCATCAGCTATGAGAAAACGCTCCTGAGTAGCCTCTGAGGCTCGACAATCAACAATAGTCACTTGCCAACCTAAAGCTTTGGCAAACTCTGTTACTGGTACAGCATCACGACCTGCACCAAAAATAATCAGGTGTGGAGGAGGCTGAATAAACTCGATAAAAACACTAATTTTACCTGATAAAAGTTGATATTTATGAAAACTTGAAAGTTGATTTTTTAACGCAGTCTGCGCGTCTTTAATTAAGACTTTAGTTAAACTAGATTCAGCAATATTAGTACTTATATTATTATCTAAGTTGAGGATTAAACGCGCTCCCACTTGTACATTTACTGTACCCTCCACAGCAAAAACCGTGGCAATAATGCCTTGTTGGTGATGAGAAAAACACTTATTAATAAAAGCTAAGGGATTACGTGGATCATCTTTATTAAGACTTTCAATCAGAACTTCTACCACACCATTACAACCCAGACCAAACCCCCAGACAATATCTTCATCAGCAGTGGTGTCATAAGTAACAACAATTGCTTGTCCATCTGGTATTGAGACACGAGTATGCTCTAATACATCATTTTCCAGACAACCACCGCTGATCGTTCCCACCATTTTACCTGATGACGTGATCAGCATCCGCGCCCCTGGTTGACGATAGGTAGAGCCTTGAACATTAACAACCGTTGCGAGAAAGACTGGTTCATTAGTGTGTTGACTTTCTGCAAATACTGCCAGAATAGTATTTAACTCTTTCATATTTAATATCAAGTTTAAACAGAATTCACTAAGTCCTATCCTATATCAAGGTTGAGCTTGAAGCTTTTTTAGGGCATTTTGGCAATTACCAATTACCCATCCTGAACATCTTTAAATCCTGGACATCCTGATTCTGACAAAATAATCTTGATAACCAAAAACCCGTTATATATATGGGCGCACACTTTCCCACTCATAACATAATCATACAATACCTTTTAAGTCTTGTCAAGTCTAAACTCTATCTGAGCCTCTGAGCCTCTGCGTGAGAAAAAAGAAGATTTCCCACACAGACGCAAAAACACCGCTAAATTAACTTATCGGGCGTAATTGGTAACTCCCGAATGCGTTTACCTGTAGCATGATAGATGGCATTAGCGATCGCTGGTGCAACACCTGTAATCCCAATTTCCCCTACACCACGAACCCCCGCAGGATTAAAATTCAAATCCGGTTCACCCACAAAAGAGACTTGAATCCGGGGAATATCTGCATGAGTTGGGTAATGGTAAGTAGCCAAATCATAAACCACGGGATAACCGATATTGGGATCAAAATGGCACTCCTCCATCAAAGCTTGCCCAATCCCCATAATTACAGCCCCCCGAATTTGAGAAGCTGCGGTTTTAGCGTTCATCACCTTACCAATATTCATCACAGATACCCACCGCGTCACCTGTAAGCGCCCGATTTCCTCATCGAGACTGATTTCGCAAAAATGTGCGCCCCAGGACTGAAAAGCCCATTTACTACCCTCTTGACTAGGAGCAGAAGAGCCTGTTGCTTCAAAAGCCGCCCGTTGAGATTGACGCAGACTTGCAAAAGCCTCCTCGGCAGTTTTGGCTTGGGCAGTTTTGAGAACTTCCTCACAAGCTACCATGACCGCAGGAATTAAAGTTGCAGTCATTTGCGAACCACCAGCCATACTACCGTTAGGGAATAGAGAATCACCCAATTCCACCCGCACCTTTTCCACAGGTAGCCCTAAACCTGCGGCTGCTGTACTGGCAACAATAGTATATGCACCCGTACCCATATCATTTCCACTGGTGAGAACATGAGCCGTACCATCTGCTAAAAGCCTGATTTTCACGGAAGCTGCACCTCGTAAACCGGGAAAAGTGCAACTAGCCATTCCCCAACCAATTAATTTACCGTCACGAGTCAGAGAACGAGGTTTTTTCGGTCTTTCTTGCCAACCAAATTGTTCTGCACCCACCCGCAGACATTCGGCAAAATGTTTAGCCGAGAAAGGTAAACCACGCCGGGTATTTTCCTTAGTTTCGTTTTTTAACCGTAGTTCTATGGGATCTATTCCCAACTCCCAGGCCAATTCGTCCATTGCTGACTCTAGGGCATATAAACCAGGATTTTCTCCAGGCGCACGCATAAATGTGGGTGTACCGATATTCATGACTGCTAGTTCTTGCTGGAGGCGCAGATTTGGGGCAGCATACATGACTGCGGTGATATTTGTACAGGGTTCAGTAAAAACATCAACTGGGGAAGTATAGGATTTAGCAGTATGTTCAATTCCCTGCAAACTACCATCAGTATTTGCAGCTAAACGAACTGTTTGCTCAGTTGCCGAACGGTGTCCAGAATTGGCTGTCATTTGTCGGCGGCTGAGAACTACTTTCAGAGGGCGCTGGAGTTTCCGAGCCGCTGCTGCACAAAGAATTCCATGAGGCCAGGGAAAAGCTTTAGAACCAAATCCTCCCCCTAAAAATGGCGTAACAATCCGCACTCGCTCCGGTGTGAGTCCAAAAAGTTCTGAGTATGTGTTCTGACTACCAGCTACCCACTGAGTTGCTTCATAGACAGTGAGGGAATCGGGATTTTGCCAGTGAGCAATAATGGCATGAGGTTCCATTGGGGCGTGCAGTTCTGTGGCTGTTTTGTAGGTAGCTGTAATCTTTACTGCTGCACCTGCCATGCTATCGGCAAAGTCCCCTTTTTCAAATTTCATTTCTTCCCCAAACATGGAAGGAGCATTTTTAAAGGTCGCTTGCTTGGGGTCTAAAATGGGTTTTTGGGTGGTGTATTCTACTTGAACTAAATGGGCTGCGTCTCTTGCTTGTTCAAAGGTATCTGCTACTACTAAGCCAATAATCTGCCCAGCATAATGAATTGTGTCATCTGCTAATGGTAGCCGTGCTTCGTAGATTTTGGAGTTGACAAAGTTGTTGGTGGGCTTAAAAATTTTCGGGGCATTTTTATGGGTGAAAACGGTAATTACCCCTGGTGCTTTTTCTGCGGCTTGGGTATTGATACTTTTAATTTTCCCATTGGCGATACTAGCAGTTACGAGATAACCATGTATTAAATTGGGTATTTGATGTTCGGCTGCGTAGGTTGCTGTACCTGTTACCTTTGCTTGTCCATCTTTGCGGTTAATGCCAGTCCCAATTATTGTATTATTCATGCGATGCCTCCTCCTTGAGCCGAAACCTTGAGGGCGCGACGAATTGCCCGTTTTGTGAGTTCAATTTTATAACCGTTATCAGCCAAGGGTTTTGCTCCTTGTAACGCGATATCTGCGGCTTGTGTAAATGTGGTGATATCTGCCGATTTACCTATTAAAAACTTTTCTGCGGCTGTGGCTCGCCAAGGTTTATGTGCGACTCCACCTAGAGCCAAGCGGACATCTGTAATTTTTTCCCCAGCCAATTCTAAAGCCGCTGCTACTGATATTAAAGCAAAAGAGTAAGAAGTGCGATCGCGCAGTTTTAGATAAACTCCCGATTTGGCAAAGGATACAGGTGGTAAAATTACGGCGCTAATTAATTCACCTGGTGTTAAATTACTATCTCGCTGGGGCGTATTTTCTGGGAGACGGTGGAAATCTACAAAGGGGATTTGCCGTTTACCCTGAGAACCTTCTACTTCTACCACAGCATCTAAAGCTGCCAGCGCCACACACATATCCGAGGGATGAACTGCCACACATTGATCACTAGCACCTAAAATAGCGTGCATTCGATTAATCCCTGTTGCGGCTGCACAACCACTTCCAGGCACTCTTTTGTTACAAAGAAAAGCAGTATCGTAATAGTAGGGGCAACGAGTTTTTTGTAAGAGATTTCCCCCGACTGTGGCCATATTGCGAATTTGTTGAGATGCACCGGAGAGAATCGCTCTAGTTAATATAGGGTAATTGCGGCGGATATCGGCATGATCAGCTAAAGCCGTATTTGTCACCAATGCCCCGATTCGCAAACTACCATTAGCCATTTTTTCAATGCTTTGCATCTGCAACCGAGAGATATCAATCAGTTGTGATGGCTCGTCTAAAAAGGCTTTCAGGCGATCGACTAAATTTGTTCCCCCACCAATAAACATGGCATTATCATCGGCTACCGCTCGGTTGACGGCATCTTTGACTGAAGTGGCGCGAATATAGGTGAAATTATTCATGATGCTTGTATTCCTTCAGAAACCATCACATTTGCCATGGGGGAAGGGGGTTTTTGACCAATGGCCTGTTGGACTGCGGCGACAATCCCATTGTAAGCACTACACCGACAGAGATTCCCACTCAATCGCTCTTTGATTTCCGCTTCTGAGAGTTGAGCTAACTGGGGAGGATTATTCAAATCTGAAGTAACAGCACTAGTACAACCGCGTTTAACTTCCTCCAGTAAAGCTACAGAGGCGCAAATTTGCCCCGGTGTGCAGTAACCACACTGAAACCCATCGTTGTCAATAAAGGCAGCTTGTATAGGGTGGAGAGTATTCCCTGTTGCTAGTCCTTCAATGGTGACAATTTTTTTTCCTTCCTGCATGACTGCCAAGGAAAGACAAGAATAAACTCGTTGTCCATCAATAAGTACGGTACAAGCGCCACACTGTCCATGATCACAGCCTTTTTTACTTCCCACTAATCCCAAGCGTTCCCGCAGGGCATCAAGGAGGGTAACACGCGGCTCAACAGTTAGGGCGCGTTGCTCACCATTGACATTCAGTGTCATATTCATCTCACCTTTGCCTCCTGAATTAGTTTCTTTGGCTACACTTCTTTGATTGAGCAATGAAGGAACAGTAATAGCTGCTCCGGCTGTAGTGAGTGCCTGTTCTAGAAACCCACGTCGGGATGTTTTCCCTGGTTTCTGGTTATATTGTTCCATAATTGGTATTAATAACGTTATTATTAATGATATAGCAGGTTTAAATGTGCTGTTCGCAAATGGGAGAGATTTAAATCATGATTCTCATCTTTTTTCATCCTCAACAAAAACCAATTTCTCAATTTCTTGTCTGTTACACCCTCTAAGTAGGGCTTGCTGATAGCGTAGCGTAAGCCATATAAATGTAAAACCTTTTATTTTATTCAGTCTTACTACTGACTGCAAATAACAAATGCAGACAATTTTCACAAAACATCGCCTACTTTGGGCAATTTTACTTCTAGTTAGCGCCTTGGTAATAACGTTATTAGTTTCCCTTTCTCAAGGTGCGGTTCCTTTGAATTTATCGGAATTTTACCAAGCAATTCTACGCCAAGGCGACCCCATTAAGCAAACTATTCTTTGGGATTTACGGCTACCTCGTATTGTTGCGGCGTTAATTGTGGGTGCGGCTTTGGGAATGTCGGGCGCACTTTTGCAAGGAATGTTACGTAATAGTTTGGCTGACCCTTTTATATTGGGAATTTCTGCTGGTGCAGGACTAATTGTCATTATTATGATTGTTTTGCAAGTTTTCCCCATAGCGATTCCTTTAGCAGCTTGGTTGGGGGCAATTTTGACCTCGGCTATAGTTATTTTCCTCGGTCGTGCAGGTGGGGGAATTTCTGTGGAAAGATTGATTTTAGGAGGAGTTGCTGTTAGTGCTTTGTTCGGTTCTGTACAAAGTACATTGTTATTAATGGCGGAAGATGGACAGGTACAAATTGCGCTAAGTTGGTTAGTGGGTAGTTTAAATGGTCGGGGTTGGACAGAAATTTCTACAGCTAGTCCTTATATTATTGTGGCTTTATTGTGCGGATGTTTGTTGGCGCGATCGCTCAATGTCTTGGCTTTGGGTGATGATTTGACTGTAGGGTTGGGGGTTTCGTTAATGCGATCGCGTTTATTAATTGGTGGTATTGCTACTTTATTAGCCGCAGGTGCTGTTAGTATCGGTGGTTTAATCGGTTTTGTGGGGTTGGTTGTTCCTCACGGTGTACGTTTAATTGTGGGAACAGATCACCGTTTTGTTTTACCACTTTCAGCTTTAGCGGGTGCATGGTTATTGATGTTTGCAGATTTACTTTCTCGACTAGGTGCAGTAGAACTTCCTGTCGGTTCTGTAACTGCTTTGTTGGGTTCACCGTTGTTTATTTGGTTGCTTTATCGTCGTTCTGGTGATATTTAAGAATTCAGGAGTCAGGAGTCAGGAGGAAGAATTAGAAGCAGCTTTTGAATAGTTGCTTTGGCGGAAAAGTGATAAGTTTTGGATGGGTAAAATGTCTATTCCTTGCACCAACTTAACTTTTTTAGCCCTGAATCCCTTGAGCTATCTAGGTTTTACATTTATATGGCTTACGCCACGCTGCGCTATCAGCAAGCCCTAATTATGAATTATGAATTATGAATTACGAATTATTTTAATACTTATAATTAGGACGGACGCAGAGATTCTTTAATCAGCAATTAAGCCCAGATAATTACACAGTCAATCTGATGTAACTATTAGTAAGATGAATTTTCTCTGGGAGACATACGCCATTGTTTCATCATTTCTCGCTGTTCTGTATTCAAAACTGCTTGAATTTGTTTTCGTTGATTGCGTATAATTCTATTAACTGCCTTTTTTTGATTTGCTGACAGATTTAGCGATCGCAGTCTACTCATTGACAATTTATCACTACTATTATCAGCAGATTCAAATTCCTCTTGCTGTTCAGAAGATAGGAGTGCAACTACTTTCGCTTCATTTTGCGTTCTAATTCGTCTTATTTTGGCTTGTTGATTGTCAGTTAAGTTCAGTTCTGACATTTCTTCTGGATATTGATTTATATCTCTTTGGGATGAGCGATTATTTCTGCCATTTTCAGATGAGCGATTATTTCTGCCATTTTCAGATGAGCGATTATTTCTGCAGCGATTATTTTCTTTGGGATGAGCGATTATTTCTGCCATTTTCAGATGAGCGATTATTTGTACCATCTTCAGATGAGTTATCATTTGTACCATCTTCAAATGAGTTATCATTTGTGCTATTTTCCGTAGAATCAATGGGAAAAGAAGCTCGATTACGATTAGGAGAAGTTAATTGACATCCTGTAGTCAGAATAGCGATAGCTAAAACCGCAGCAGGTATAGCAAAAATACTCAACATCCGTTTATAGTTCATGAATTGATACTCCATAAATACATCTCAATCTAATCGAGGCATACTATTTTTATATCAGTTATTTTGGGGTAAGCTTCAAAAAATATAGCTGCTTTTAACAACTTTAAAAAAGTACCATCTCGATCTACTTAAATAAAGTCGATGTGAGATGGTAATAACAATAATTAGTAAAAATATTTGCCAGGATAGTCTACTTTAATATCGACGTTCTCGACGAGTTTCTTGTCTGTGGTTATCGTCTCGTCTGTGGTTATCGTCTCGTCTGTGGTTATCGTCTCGTCTGTGATTATCGTCTCGTCTCTGATTATCGTCTCGTCTGTGACGAATTTCTTGCCGATTATTTCTATAATTGTTTGGATTGTCAGCTAATGCTGGAGATATACCTACACTACTTAGTGTGATTAAACCAAGTGTACCAAGCAAGATAAGATATTTGTGTAAATTCATAGTCAGTTTTCTTGAGAATGAAATTAGTTTTAGGGTTGCTTTATTTCAACCTACTTAAAGCATAAAATTAGAGTTGCATGGCGATATAGGTAAAAAGTCACTAATATAGTCATGACTAAAGTCATATTCTTCGGACATTGTGAAAAGGTAATTAGGTTGCAAAAAATGATGCAGTCTGCTAGAAATAAAATAGCGAATCAATTGTTTTTTTATTTTAATGAGTTTTAAAATCTTAAAATGCCTCTTGAATTACAAAATCTCACAGGTGGTTATACTGTTTCGCCAATTATTCAAAATATTAATCTTTCTTTGCAAACTGGAGAATGGTTAAGTTTAGTTGGTGCTAATGGTTCTGGCAAATCTACTCTACTCAAATTAATTAGTCGAATTCTTTCACCACAGCAGGGAGTCATATTATTAGATGGGAAAGCAATTCACTCACAACCTCCCAATTTAATTGCTCAAAAATTGGCACTTTTACCCCAACAACAAACAGTTCCTGTCGGTTTAACAGTACGTCAATTAGTGAGTTTAGGAAGAACACCTCATCAACCTTGGTGGCAATGGGAATTAAGTTCTGAAGATAGACAAAAAGTTGAAGCAGCAATTAAAAAAACCCAATTAGAAAAATTTAGCAATCGCTTAATTGAAGAATTATCAGGGGGTGAAAGACAACGGGCTTTTTTAGCTTTAGCTTTAGCTCAAGAACCCAAGGTATTATTATTAGATGAGCCTACCACTTATTTAGATATAAATTATCAATTACAATTATTAGAATTATTAAAAAATCTCAATCAGCAGCAAAATTTAACCATAGTCACAGTTTTACATGAATTAAATTTAGCCGCGCGGTATAGTTCCCGGATTGCTTTATTAAAACAAGGTCATCTTTGGGAAGTTGGTACACCAGAAGCAGTGCTAACACCAAATAATATTGCTCAAGTTTTTGGGGTAGAATCTATAATTATTAATACCCCCGTTGGCTTACAGGTTTGTGCAATTTCTGCTGTTCTTTAGAAGATGTTTTAAAAGTCAAATCGCTTCTCTACGAGACGCTGCGCGAACGCTCCAAATTAAAAATTAAAAATTATTAATTAAAAATTGCAATCAGTGGAGGCTTGCACCCAAAATTAATTAAAAATTATTATTAATCTTAAATTTTTAACTTTTAATTTAAAAAAGGTCAATTGCGATTTGTCATCGTCATTGCTAAAATAAATAGGACTATACTTTTTTATCAAATATGAAATTACCAGAACTTGAACAAGCCACAATAGACAGAATTGTAGAAATGGCATGGGAAGACAGAACCCCTTTTGATGCTATTGAGATTCAATTTGGGCTACTGGAAAAACAAGTGATTGCTATCATGCGTCGGGAGATGAAAGAATCTAGTTTTAGAATGTGGAGGGAGCGTGTAACTCAGCGGAAGACGAAGCATTTAAAAAAGCGAGATTTTATCGCTGGAACTTTTAAATCTGATAATCAAAAAACTTATTATTAATATTATCTTCTTAGTCAATTGATGAATAATAAATTAAAGTTTCCTGTTCAAGTCACAGATACCAATGAATTTATATATCAACCACCGACTGCGGCTATTAATGCTAAACAAATTTTAGTCAAACCTAATTTGGGTTATCCAGTTGCACCTCCTGTAACTGTCAGCATGAAAGTCTTAGGTGCGGTACTTCAAGGTTTACGTTCCTGTAATCCTCATGCCGAAATTTTAATTGTTGAAGGTGTATGTTCACCAGTTTCTTTACCAGAAATAGCCAGTCGTAATGGTTTATATTCATTGCTAGATGTAGGAATGCAATTATTAGATGCAGATGAATTACCATTGAAAGAATATCCCAATCTTTCTCCTCAACCAGTTCGGTTTAAAACAATGCTGGCTCCCGCAATTTTAGAAGAAGTAGATTGTAGAATTTCTGTTGGTGCTTTCAAACGTACATATATTAATGACAAGCCTTTAATTTCAGCTTCTTTAAAAAACTTGTATGGGTTGTTTCCTCGCAGTCGTTATAAAGCCAGAAGTCCAAAATCACGAGGACAATTACACCGTCCTTCTGTTCCTTTAATTTTGCAAGATGTTTATTTCACTATTGGACATTTATTTAATGGTGCGGTTGTAGATGGTAATCTCAAGTTTATCAGTGCAGATTGGAAACCAGATAAAGGTAAATCTATAGAATTAGGTAAAGTATTTGCTGGTGAAGATATGCTGACAGTTGACCGTGTGGCTTGTGAAATTGGTGGAGAAACAATAGCCGATTATTTAGATGCTATTGAAAGTCTCCGAGGTTAAGTAATCGCTATAGTCCCCTCATCGCTTGCGGGGAGGGGGTTGGGGGTGGGGTTTTTCACTCAACCGAGAACCGCTACATTTACTCCATCAACATCAACTGTAAAGGATGTAAATGTACATACCAAGGAAAAGATTGGTCTTTAATTTTCATCCATTTTTCCTTATAAACTTCAGCTTGTAAATGGTAATCATGAGCATCCTTAGCAGGTGAATGCAACTTTAAAAATAAAGTCACCCGGTGAGGTGTTTCGCTGATTCTGGCTATCCAACAAGGGAAAGTATTTTCTTGATTAGGGTTGTTGCTAAAGGTAATTTGATGAGCGCGAATACCAATGTGAGATAATTGATTAGGAATTGTTTCTGTAACTTTGAGAATACAACCCCAATCAATTGCTTCTACTTTTTGTGGTGATATCGCCACAGCTTGAGAAAAGTTTTTACACCCAGTAATTTGGGCAACACTCATACTAGCAGGATGCTGAAAAATTTCATATTTAGAACCATGATGAGCTTCTTTTCCCTGTTCTAATACTAATAAATTAGGACACAGCCGATAAGCTTCTTCCATGTTGTGAGTAACAAATAAAGTCACACCCGAATAATCAGCTAAAGTTTCTGTCATTTGTTGTTCTAACTGACTACGTAAATGTGTATCTAAGGCAGAAAATGGCTCATCTAAAAGTAATGCTTCTGGTTGACTTGCTAAAGCTCTAGCTAAGGCTACTCGTTGTTGTTGTCCTCCAGAAAGTTGGTGCGGATAGCGATCGCCTAATCCTTGTAATCGCATTGCTGATAATTGCTGTTCTACCTCTAACCGTATATTTCCATTAGATAATCCCTTGGGTAAACCAAAAGCGATATTTTGCGCTACAGTCAAGTGTGGAAAAAGGGCATAATTCTGGAATAAAAAACCAATATTGCGATCACGGCTAGGAATATTAATGCTTTTTTCTGAATCAAATAATACCCGATCATTCAACAATATCCGCCCTCTTGTTGGTGTTTCTATTCCTGCAATACAACGCAAAATCATACTTTTTCCCGCACCAGAACCTCCCAACAATCCTAAAGGTTGGTCATCGGTATTAAAGGCAACTTGAAGATGAAAACTTGCTAGTCTTTTTTCAATATCTAGAAATAAATGAGATGTGGAATAATTTACAGGTGAAGATAAGGATTGATTCTCTAATTCTCCTGTTTCTGCTTTTTCCTTGGGTCGGCTTTTGTGCTGTAATTCTTGCCATAAGTTAGCCAAAATAATTCCTGATAAAGAAATTACCATAATAGCGATCGCCCAAAACCAAGCTTCATTTATTGCGCCGGCTTCTACAGCAAAATATATCGCCATTGGTATCGTCTGAGTTTGTCCAGGAATGTTACCCGCTAACATCAAAGTTGCACCAAATTCACCCAAAGCACGAGCAAAAGCTAAGGTAGTTGCTGCCACAATCCCAGGAAATGCTAAAGGTAAACTAATGCGCCAAAATATTGTTGATTCTTTAGCACCTAATGTCCTCGCTACCCGCAATAAATTAGCATCAATTTGCTGAAAAGCTCCCAATGCAGTTTTATACATCAATGGGAAAGAAACCACGGTTGCGGCAATGGCTGCACCATACCAAGTAAACACGATGGTGACATCAAATGGTTCCATCAATTTACCAACCGGTCCATTTTTGCCAAAAAATAGCAGCAGCAAAAAACCAACAACTGTAGGTGGTAAAATCAACGGTGCGACGAATATACCCTCAATTACAGATTTCCCTTTACCGCGATATCCCAACATCCAGTAAGCAGCACCAATACCCAAAAAGAAAGTGATAAACGTTGCTAATAATGAGGTTTTCAGCGATATCCAGAGGGGTGATAAATCCTGTGGCATAGTTTATATATTTCCAACTTAGTTGGTATTATACCCTAAACCAGAGAAAAAGCCCGTTACCGTTTTTCAGAATCAGACAAATATGAAAATTCACAAACATTTAACCATTCACACTTGCCTTGCAGCTTTGATAATTGGATTATGCATATCTGGGGAGAATATTCTCGCGCAAACCTTATTTCTTCCAGAAAAATTAATTGGGTTTGATACTCCTGACGGTGAAAAATTGTTAATTGAAAGTAAATTGCGGGCTGATTTTTTCCCTTTAAGTATGCAGTTTGTCACTCAAGATAATCTGGCTTATTGTGGAGTAGCAAGTATTGTGATACTATTAAACAGTTTAAAAATTCCTGCACCGGAAACACCAGAGTATAGAAAATTTAAAGTATTTACCCAAGATAACTTTTTTAGTAATGAAAAAACCCAACAAGTCATCTAACAAAAAAAGTTGCCTGGAGTGGAATGAATTTACAACAGTTAGGAGCATTACAGCACTTCCCGATGTGATGAGGTACAAGAGGCGATCGCAATTTCATCCCCAGATAAGTTGTAGTCAAATCCATGATGATTACTCCAATTTTCAATAATTTCTTGCTGCCAAATATTGATACATCTGCCAACGGGTTTTTACATCTGCTTGAGCTTCTTTAAGTAACTGCTGTGCCGTTTCTTCGTTAGTTTTGGTTAACATCTTGAAGCGGTTTTCTAGATACATATATTGTTCTAGCGGTAACTTTGGTGTGCGTGAATCCAGTTGTAGTGGGTTTTCTCCTTGCTTGATGCGGTCTGGATTAAATCGATACAATAACCATTGACCCGAATCGACAGCAGCTTTTTGATTTTGCATTGCTGTACTCATGTTGATCCCGTGGGCAATACAATGGCTGTAGGCAATAATTAGTGATGGGCCTTGATAAGCTTCGGCTTCCAAGAATGCCTTGAGAGTGTGTTCATCTCGTGCGCCCATTGCGACACTGGCAATGTAGATATTGCCGTAAGTCATGGCCATTAAACCCAAGTCTTTTTTAGGCGCAGCTTTACCTCCAGAAGCAAATTTTGCTATAGCTGCTTTGGGTGTGGCTTTGGACATTTGTCCACCTGTATTGGAATAAACCTCAGTATCGAGAATGAGAATATTCACGTTGTGTCCACTGGCTAAGACGTGATCCAATCCTCCAAAGCCGATATCGTAACCCCAGCCATCACCACCGATAATCCAGACGCTCTTTTTCACTAAATAATCAGCAATCGATTTTAGATTTTGGATTTTGGATTTTAGATTGGGGTTTTGTGTCAGAATTTTATCTAATTGTTGCTTGAGGATAGCAATTCTTTCTCGTTGTTCCCAAATATCAGCTTCGTCTTTTTGTTCAGCATCAAGGATACTATTTGCCAGTTTTTCGCCCACATCCGTTGCTAATTGTTTGAGTAATTCCGCAGCAAATTCGGCTTGTTTATCAATGGAAATGCGAAAACCTAGACCAAATTCAGCATTATCTTCAAATAACGAATTTGACCAAGCTGGGCCACGTCCTTCAGCATTTTGCGTCCAAGGAGTGGTGGGCAAATTACCGCCATAGATAGAAGAACAACCAGTGGCGTTAGCAACAATCATGCGATCGCCAAATAACTGTGTTGCTAACTTCAGATAAGGTGTCTCACCACAACCAGCGCAAGCCCCAGAAAACTCAAATAATGGTTCTTGCATTTGCTGCTGGTTAATATGAGTCAGTTGCAGATGACTTCTATCAGGATTAGGAATACTCAAAAAGAAATCCCAATTTTCCCGTTCTTGTTCCCGTAATGGTCTTTGCGGTTCCATGTTAATGGCTTTGCGGCGTAGTTCTGATTTATTCTTCGCCGGACAAACATCTACGCAAATACCGCAACCAGTACAATCTTCTGCTGCCACTTGAATAGTGTATTTCAAACCTTGCCAATCATGATCTTTTGCATTGGCACTTTTAAATGTCGGTGGTGCATTTTCTAACTGCTGCTGTTCGTAAACCTTACTACGAATGACACTATGAGGACACACCATCACGCACTTACCACACTGAATGCAGACATCCGTATCCCAAACTGGTATTTCTTGGGCAATGTTACGTTTTTCCCATTTCGCTGTACCAGTGGGATAAGTACCGTCTACTGGTAAAGCACTAACTGGTAGTTCATCCCCTTCACGGGCAATCATTTTACATAAGACATCACGGACAAATGGCGGTGCAGCATCAAGAATTGGGGATTGTTTTTCTTTCCCATTCCCTATTCCCAATTCCCTATTCCCCACCTCATACAAATTCTCTAAAGTGGTATCTACTGCTTTCAGGTTCATCTGGACAATTTCATCGCCTTTTTTACCGTAAGTCTTGCGGATAGAGTTTTGAATTTGTGCAATGGCTTCTTCTCGTGGCAATACACCTGATAAGGCAAAGAAACAAACCTGCATTACCGTGTTAATTCTGCCAGCCATGCCTGCTTGACGAGCAACTTTATAGGCATTAATCACATAAAATTTCAGGCGCTTTTGAATAATTTGCTCTTGTACTGATGACGGTAGATGATTCCAAACTTCATCTTTTTCATAAGGAGAATTTACCAAAAATATTCCGCCTGATACGATATCTTTTAAAATCGGAAATTTTTCGACAAAATCCCATTGATGACAGGCAACAAAGTTGGCTTTGCTGATTAAATAAGTTGAGCGAATTAATTGCGAACCAAAGCGTAAATGTGAAACTGTGACAGAACCTGATTTTTTAGAATCGTAGACAAAATATCCTTGAGCGTAATTGTTTGTTTCTTCACCAATAATTTTAATTGAGTTTTTATTAGCCCCCACCGTACCATCTGCACCCAAACCATAAAAAATCGCTCTGACTATATTGTCTGGTTCAATACTAAATTCGGGGTCATAATTTAAACTGGTGTAGGTGACATCATCATTAATACCGATAGTAAAATGATTTTTTGGTTCAGCCGTAGCCAGGTTATCAAAGACGGCTTTAATCATTGCTGGCGTGAATTCTTTAGAAGATAAACCGTAACGACCACCAATGACTTTGGGGGATGATTTTGCTGTTTGATTTTCCCATGCTTCATAAATAGCCGCGACTACATCCAAATATAATGGTTCACCAGATGAGCCTGGTTCTTTGGTGCGGTCTAAGACTGCGATCGCATGGGTAGTTTCTGGCAAGGCGGCGACAAAGCGTTTGGCATCAAATGGGCGATATAATCGTACTTTCAAAACGCCTACTTTCTCACCACGGGCGTTGAGATAATCTACTGTTTCATGTACTGCTTCGCAACCGGAACCCATCAGCACAATAACTCGTTCGGCTGCTGGGTTGCCGTGGTATTCAAATAATTGGTATTGTCGCCCAGTCATGGTGGCAAATTCATCCATGACTTTTTGGGTAATGTCTGGACAAGCTAAATAGTAAGAATTGACAGTTTCTCTGGCTTGAAAGTAGACATCAGGATTTTGTGTTGTCCCGCGCAAAACTGGTTTATCGGGAGTGAGGGCGCGTGAACGATGGGCAAATACTAATTCATCAGGAATGAATTCTCGCAAATCATCTGCTGTTAAAGTTTCTACTTTGTTAATTTCGTGGGAAGTACGAAAGCCATCAAAAAAATGTAGAAAAGGTATTCGTGATTCTAAAGTTGTCCTGGTGGCTATTAAAGCAAAATCTTGTGCTTCTTGGACTGATGCAGAACATAACATGGCAAAACCAGTACCACGGGCTGCCATAACATCGCTGTGATCACCGAAAATTGAGAGAGATTGGGCGGCAAGCGATCGCGCCGCAATATGAAAAACTGTCGGTGTAAGTTCGCCGGCAATCTTGTACATATTGGGGATCATCAACAATAATCCCTGGGATGCTGTAAATGTGGTTGTCAGTGAACCAGTTTGTAAAGCACCATGTACAGCACCAGCCACACCGCCTTCACTCTGCATCTGTACCACCGAGGGAACAGTACCCCAAATATTGGGTTTGACTTCACTAGCCCAAGTATCTGCCCACTCAGCCATTGGTGAAGAAGGAGTAATTGGATAAATAGCAATGACTTCATTCAGTTGATAGACGACTTGGGCAACAGCCTCATTACCGTCTATGATTGCAAAGCTTCTCTTGTTCATTTTTTTGCACCTGTGTCTCTAAGCGCTAGTAATGACTAAGCTGAATCTGCTTTTAACGTTAGGAGAAGAAGTTGAGAAACTTGTGAAGAAATCAAAGGGACTGGAGATTAGGAAAAATGTTTGCTAATCTGCACCCTGGAACTGTGTGCGATCGCTCATACACAATGTGCTGGAAAATTTTATTAAATATCTAAGCTGGAATTTTCGTCGATGATTTGAGTAATTTTTTGTAAAGCGATCGCAACTCCAGTTTCGGCAATGGGTGATAAGCTGTATCCTAATTCAAAGTTTACGCCGGGAACTTTTATCCACCAAGCTTGCGGACAACGACTATAAAGGGCTTGAGTCAGAGCTAAGAGCGATCGCGGATCGGCTGTATGTCCGGCTATGATGTTGAAAGATTCAGGTGAGATTGTTTCTACTTGCACCTGGTCACTTTCGGACGCTAAACAAGCATCGATAAAGATTGCCAAATCAGCATTTGCTAAAGTTTCGGCAAGTTCCGGGGTAAGTTGATGGACAGCAATAGATTTCACCTTTGATAGATGCAATGCTTGAGCTACTCGTTGTCCAATACCATCATCACTACGCAATTCATTACCATAACCAATCACTATCAATGTCTTATTCATGGTTGCTGATCCCATTTGGGAAAGGGAAAGCAGGAGAGTTATTAAGAGGATGTTTGAAAAGTTTTTAATGTATAAATCAACCCCTCTCCAAACCTCTCCCCGACACGGGAAGAGGCTTTGAAACCCCCATTCCCTCGTAGGGAAGGGGGGAAGGGGGGTTAGGTTTCTCTTGATTATCGGTTTCATCTAATACTTTTCAAACAACCTCTAAGACGATATTGTCAGATGCGATCGCTTCCGTAATCTTCTTGAAGATTTGGATAGAAAAAATACTTATAAATTGGCTCATAAAACCTAAACCTGGGTAGGGGTAAAGCGAATTCCTAAACCCCTACATATTGCATCAATCACAGGATATGCTGATGTAGAGACGTTTCATAAAACATCTCTACAATATGATTTCCCCAAACGATACCAGAAGCTACGCTAAGGTAGTTGTAAAGTTATTGAGTCCCAGAGTGCCTGTTAATCCTGTCACCTCAATGATGGCATCAGTAGTGGCACTAAAGCCGGCTGTAGCATTATTAATAGCGACAAAGGTACGGCTACCAAAGGTAAATTGAGTAGCAAAGTTAGCTGCAAAGTTGGTATTGGTTAACTTGGCTGCAATGCCTGCTGTATTAAGTGTGGCAACACTTCCCGCATTATTGAATCCGGCTCGTGCAGTGGAAACGAGGAATAAATCATTACCAACCGTAGCATTGAAGCCCGTAATAATGTCAAAGCTACTGAAGACGGAATCAGCTAAGTTGCGATAATCAAAACGGTCTACTCCAAGTCCCCCGGTTAGAGTATCTTTTCCATTTCCCCCGGTGAGTAAGTCATTGCCAGCACCACCATTAAGGATGTTATTACCAATGTTGCCAGTGATGACGTTATTACCAGCATTACCTGTACCGTTAATCGCGGCTGTTCCTGTCAAGGTGAGGTTTTCGACGTTAGGCAGGGTAGCTAGACTAAAGGTGACGCTGGATTGAATGGTATCTGTACCTTGCCCGGAAAGTTCAGTAATAATGTCGGTGGTGGTATCGACAACATAAATATCATTGCCTAAACCACCAATCAAGGTATCAATACCCGCACCACCAAACAGAGTATCATTGCCAGCACCACCATTAAGGATGTTGTTACCAATGTTGCCAGTGATGACGTTATTACCAGCATTACCTGTACCGTTAATCGCGGCTGTTCCTGTCAAGGTGAGGTTTTCAATGTTAGGCAGGGTAGCTAGACTAAAGGTGACACTAGATTGAATGGTATCTGTACCTTGCCCGGAAAGTTCAGTAATAATGTCGGTGGTGGTATCGACAACATAAATATCATTGCCTAAACCACCAATCAAGGTATCAATACCCGCACCACCATCTAGAGTATCATTACCATTTTCACCATCTAGGGTATCATTACCATTCTCACCGTAAAGGCTGTCGTTATCTTCTCCACCATATAACTTATCATTGCCTGCTCCACCGTAAATTGTATCTTTTGCAGAACCTGATACAGCAGTTTCTAGATCGCCATCAAGAATATCATCACCATTCCCACCATAGAGGATATCACTACCCGCACCCCCAAACAGAGTATCATTGCCATCTTCACCATCTAGGGTATCATTACCATTCTCACCGTAAAGGCTGTCGTTATCTTCTCCACCATATAATTTATCATTGCCTGCTCCACCGTAAATTGTATCTTTTGCAGAACCTGATACAGCAATTTCTAGATCGCCATCAAGAATATCATCACCATTTCCACCATAGAGGATATCACTACCCGCACCCCCAAACAGAGTATCATTGCCATCTCCACCATTCAGGGTATCATTACCATTTCCACCATTGATGATATCATTACCATTTCCACCATTAAGGATATCATTACCATTTCCACCATTGATGATATCATTACCATTTCCACCATTAAGGATATCATTACCATTTCCACCATTGATGATATCATTACCATTTCCACCATTAAGGATATCATTACCATTTCCACCATTGATGATATCATTACCATTTCCACCATTAAGGATATCATTACCATTTCCACCATTGATGATATCATTACCATTTCCACCATTCAGGGTATCATTACCATTTCCACCATTGATGATATCATTACCATTTCCACCATTAAGGATATCATTACCATTTCCACCATTGATGATGTTTGAATCTGTTTGTGCCACATACGTTCCGGGATTCGGATCTCCACCACCAAACGTTTGAACCCAATAGTGACTATAATTCGTTGTCCCTGTGTCATTCGCTAGGTATGCGTATCCCAGTCCCATGTGGGTATAATTGGCATTTAAAATATTGGCGCGATGACCTGGACTGTTGATCCAACTTTGAAATACACTCTCTGGGGTTAACTGCCCAGCCGCTATATTCTCCCCTGCTGAGGTGTAATTATAGCCCTCTGCGCTTATTCTTGTAAAAGGAGTCGAGCCATTTGGATCATTATGAGCAAAAAAGTCTCCAGTCGCCATGCGAATCGCGTATTTATCGGCCGCCTGATCTAATTCTTGAGATAATGTCAGGGATTGGCGACCATTTTGCGCCCGATATTGATTAACAAGGTTGAGAACTGTCTGATCAAACTGGTCTTGCCGTAATATAGCCATAAAATCCGTCCTTGGGTCGTTACACGTAAGTTGGCCATTTTAAAAACTGTTAACCCATTTGGGTTTTATTTATACTTCAGACGGTCATAATTTAACGCTTTTGTCATTTTGATCGCAGGGAAGAATCTCCGAGATATTGAGGAACGAAGCATGACAATCAAAAGCGCAATTTGTCCCGGTGTGTAGTATATTCAGTTCATAAATTGAATGGTTCAATGCTCCAGCTTACCCAAGTGTGTACTGAGTTCCGTACTGACTTGTACTGACTTAGATAATTTAAAAGGCTGTTTTGAGACTTAAACAGGAAAAGCTATCTGTAGATAAATAGAGATATCAGGGTCAAAAATGTTTATAAAGCCCAAATAATGCAAAATTCAACCTAAAATATACATAATATGGCAAATTTAATAGCTTTGCCACAAGATTTATTGTTTTATCAAAATTATAGCAAATATACTGAAAGTCTTAAGATTTACTCTATTTACAAATAGCTCATTATATGAAGTAACGAAATTTAGTATTTTAAAGCTTTTGTCATCTATCTAAGAATAGATTGTGAGAACTCATTAATCGTGAAAAAATGAAATCTATAACGTCTAAAATTTGGCAAAATCCCGATTAAAGACTTGATTATTTACATCAATCGGTAAATTCTGGGATTATTATTATTTATGCCAAGGTCACTCAGAGTTAGTCATGAATGTATTGAAAAAGTTAAAATAGCTGTTACACGCAATGGCTATCCCCATCAAAGAGCATTGGCTCATGATACCGGGTTGTCCTTAGCTACAGTTAGTAATTTCCTCACTGGTAAACCTGTTAGTTATGCAACCTTTGAAGAACTATGTTGCAGATTAAATCTAGATTGGCGACAAATTACCACTACGAATGAGGAAGTAACATCTATTTCCTCCACGAAGAACATACAAATATGTAAAAAAAAACCAGAATTTCAAGACTGGGGAACAGCGGTTGATATTTCAGCATTTTACGGACGCAGCCAAGAACTGACGCAGCTAGAGTCATGGATTTTAAAAGATAGCTGTCGGTTGGTAGCGCTGGTGGGTATGGGTGGAGTCGGTAAAACTACGTTAGCGACTCAACTGACAAAACAGATTCAGGATCAGTTTGATTATGTTATTTGGCGTTCAGTGCCTATCATCCCATCTTTTGATAGCATGATCACTGATCTGCTCTCCTTTATCTCCAATCACAAGGAACGCAAACCCGACATTAATCGACTCATGCATTATCTGCGTACCCGTCGATGTCTAATCATCTTGGATAACCTAGACACGGCTTTAGATGTTGGTAATACAGAATATATTCAGTTGATTAGAATAATTGCAGAAACCAACCATCAAAGCTGTCTAATTTTCTCGAGTCGATATAAACCTGCTGAAATCACTGTTCTAGAATTTCCAAAACTTCCTGTGTGTTGCTTCCGGTTGAGTGGTTCACCAGAAATAGCCTTTGCTTTAGTACAATCAAAACGACTCTTGGGAACAGATAAACAAAAGTACGAATTATGCCATCTATACGGTAATAACCCTCTAAAAATTAAAATTGTTGCCAATACCATTACTAACTTTTTTAATCGACATATTGGCAGATTTTTAGAAGAAGATACTTTATTAGTCAGTAATTATATTAAACGCTTATTAGAACAGCAATTAAATCCCCTCTCTCATATAGAACAGAAAATTCTTTACTGGTTGGCAATTAATCCGGATCTGACAAACATTGCTGATATAGAGAAAAGTATAGTATTTACTGTGTCTAAATCCCAGCTTTTGCAAGCAATGGAGGAATTATATTCACGCTCTTTAATTGAGAAAAAAAGAGGTAAATACATTTTGCTCCCTGTACTGTTGGAGTACGTGAAAGACCGATTTAAATAGGGTTTAAGGAAAAAGTTTTTTGGTGATAGCGTAGCGTCAGAAGGGGCGTATTGCAATACGCCCGTACAATTGCAATACGCCCGTACAGGAGTCAGGAGGGGGGAGTTTCTTCTTCTGTTTTGTCTAAGTCCCATTAACTATGCCAGTTGGGTAAGTCTTGTCAAAATTAACAATATTTGCCGATTTGGGCATCAGCGGTCTTATGATTAATGGATGTGGTGGAAACCATCATTAATGAGTTTCGACTACGGTAATCATGAGACAAGCTGTAAGGCGGTTCTATGTCTGAAACAAATTCTCAACAGATCATTAATACAGCCGTGACTCTCGTAAAAAAGTATACAGAGGGGAAACGCAATTTTAGTGAAGCGAACTTGGGTAATGCCGATTTACAAGGTGTTGATCTCAAAGGATGTGACTTCAGCTACGCTGACTTGAGTGAAGCTAATCTAAATGGTGCTAATCTTAGAGGCTGTGATTTCAGCTTTGCAAATCTCAGTCAAGCCAATTTGCAAGATGCTGATCTTCGGGGAGCCTTGTTATTCTCGGCCGATCTCCGTCAAGCTAATCTTAAGGGAGCGAAACTGGAAAAAGCAGATTGCGATCGCAGTACTCATTTTCCTCAAGATTTTGATCCAGCGCAAATGGGATTGCAGATTAAAGAGAGCTAAAAGCACGACTAATACCGTTTCACTTGAAGATTGATACAAATGGACAGATGCTCTGACGCGGAGATTCATTTGTAGCTTTAATTAAGTGAATTGATATTACACGCTCATTGCATAACTCTGCTATCAATTGGTAGTGAAAAGTCACGAGACCATTCATTCCAAGAGCCAAAATAATTTCTAGCAGAAATTCCTGCCTGTTCTAGGGCTATCAAACTATTAGCAGCCCTTGAACCCTTAAAGCAGTAAATATACACTTCTGACTCTGAAGTAATACCTACTGACTGACAAATTTCTCGGATTTCATCTGGCGATCTAAACGTGGGGATTTCCGACTCAGAATTCATCAGACGATGCCATTCTAACCATACTGCATTAGGGATTCTACCTTTGCGAGGACAAAAGTCAGGATGGTAGGGAGAAGAACTCAACCCAAGCCATTCGTGGCGATCGCGTACATCTAATTTAATAATTGCTGGATTGTCAATTGCTTGCAACATCTCGATGGTAGTCACCATCATGTCAGCGTGGGGATGCAATCTAAATATGCTGCTTTCACGTAATGGCACTTCATCGGTAGTAGTTAATCTCTCCCTGAGCCATGCTCTATATCCTCCTTGTAAGATAGATACCTGAGCGCAACCCAAATACTTCAGTAAGAAAGCTGCTCGACAAGATTGACCATAACCTTTATTTAAAGCATCTTCATAAACAATTAACTGTTCCGCACCAGATATTCCTACCCTGCTCATAATTTCTGCAAAATACTCTTGCAATTTCTTGAATCCTGCTGGGTAGGAATTGTCTAAAAGATAGGTGAAAAAATCTTTAATATTTATGGATTCAGGAATATGAGAAATAGCATAATCTTCTTGACTTCGCGTATCGATAATGACAGCCCGTGATGAATTTTCTGCTAACAGGGACGTGAGTTCTTGAGGAGAAATGAGGAGTTTTGTATTCACGCTTTCATACTTCTGTTCTCTTACCATTAGGCATTATCGCGCTTGGCAGATTTGCATTTTGAAATGCAAATCACAGAAGAATGAATATTGAATGTTATGAGAGAACTTTTGTGGCTTTTGATGCCGATTTTTTCCTTTTTTAATGGGTATCAATAAGCGCCTAAAATTACAATCAATTATTTTTCAAACAACCTTTGCGATTCCAGCTATAGAACTCAGGTCAATTAAGAATTACTCTCGCCAAACTTCATTAACGATACTCCCATCTTTCCCAACTAATTGAATATGCAAAGGCATTTGTCCTGCTGCATGAGTTGAACAACTTAAACAAGGGTCAAAAGCTCTGATTCCTGCCTCAACACGGTTTAACATTCCTTCAGGAATTTCTGAACCATGAATAAAATGTCGGGCAATTTGCGCTACTGTGCGATTCATTGCTAAATTATTCTGACCTGTAGCAATTACTAAATTTACTTTCTCAAGTAAGCCATTTTCATCAACTTTATAATGGTGAAATAATGTGCCTCTTGGTGCTTCACTCACACCCACTGCTTCTAATTGATTAATGCCAGCATCAGCACGCAATCGATTTGATAGTATATCAGGGTCATCTAGTAAAATTTCAATTCGCTCAATTGATGCCAGAATTTCAATTAAGCGGGCGTAGTGATAGAAAAATGATGAAGTGACAGTTCCTTTACCTCTGTCTCTAAATTCTCTCAATTCCGCATCAGCTAAAGGCGTACCAATGTGACTACAAACATTCAGACGTGCTAGGGGACCCACCCGATAAATACCACTATCTAAACGACAATGATCGCTTTGATCAGGATAACCCAAAGGACGATAGTAAGGAGACTTTAAATAAGAATCCGATTGAACCACTTCACCAATAAATTCTTGATAATTAGTGGGATCAAGTTTATCAGCAATGATATTTCCAGCACTATCTACAAAACGAAGATGTCCATCGTAGTTTTCCCACAAACCATCAGGACTAACTAACCCCATAAATAAGCTAGGAAAATTCCCAAAAGTTTGCACTTCTTTTTGATAATCATTGAGTAAGCCTTTAAATTTACCCAGTGCATCTAATACTGTAGTGCGTGCTTCGGGAATGCGGTTTTGAATATGAGTACGTCCTGCTATCGATAAAGGTTCGCGCACACCACCAGGAACCGCCCATGATGGGTGTATTTTTCGCCCACCTAATTGTTCAATAATCTCTTGTCCAAATTGACGCAAGCGAATTCCCCCACGCGCAAGTTCTGGCTGGGCTGCAATTAATCCAAAGACATTGCGTTTTTCAGGATCACTATCCATTCCTAATAATAAATCTGGGGCGCTGAGGTGGAAGAAACTCAAAGCGTGAGATTGGACAATTTGTCCCAAATTCATCAAGCGACGTAGTTTTTCAGCTGTTTTAGGAATTGTCACCGCCAGAATGCGATCGCCTGTTTTTGCCGATGCTAACAAGTGACTTACCGGACAAATACCGCAAATTCTAGCAGTAATTCCCGGCATTTCTGGAAAAGGACGACCAACACAAAACTTTTCAAAACCGCGAAATTCAGTTACATGAAAACGTGCATCATTTACTTGACCTTCGTCATCTAAATAGATACTAATTTTAGCGTGTCCCTCAATGCGAGTAACGGGATCAATAACAATTTTTTTCATAATTAATTGGATCAGGATGAAAGGATTAAAGGATTAACAGGATTTCTTGCATAACTTTACTTTAATAATTTTGAAGATTAATCCTGCTCATCCTTCATTTTTTGTGTTTATAGCGTTTCCTAATCACATGAGGTACATCATAGTCCCCTCATCGCTTGCGGGGAGGGGGTTGGGTTTTTGTACATCACTCAATCGAGAACCGCTATGGTAATTCAGAATTACGAATTACAAATCATAAACCCTAGCTTCAGAAGCTTCGGGATATTCATCACAGTAATCTTCAAAGGCTGTTTTAAGAGGTTTTTCGGCACGTTGATGGGCAATTTCTGCTTGTATTTCTTCCACCACATCCCAAGCTGCTGCACATTCAGCAGAATTGATGCCTTTTTCAGCACAAACAAGACGAGCTTTTTTAATTTCATCTTGTAATTCTTGTTCTAACAAAATTGAGCGAGGTTTTTCTAGACAACTACTCCGCGCTAAGATGTCAGTCAGTGAGATAATTCCTACTAATTCGCCACTAATTACAGGCGCACGACGGAGATGATTGTTAGCAAATAATCTGGCTACATATTCTAAACCTAATTCTGGATTAACCACAATACAAGGTTTAGTCATAATTTCATAAACACGGACTTTATTCGGGTCTTTACTATAGGCAATTACCTTATAAACAATGTCGCTTTCTGTGATAATTCCATAAGCATCTTGTTCATGACGACGATCTACAATTAATGCTCTCCAGTCTCTAGCTCTCATTAAATCAACAGCTTCTTTTACTGTTGCCGAACTGCGAATCATCGCCACATCTTTAGTCATCACATCTGCTGCTGTTAACATAAGTCACCTTGAAAATAATTGAAAGTTGAAAGTTGAAAGTTGAAAATGGTATTAGCCAAATTTAATCATTTCTCGTCCTTCTAAATGTGGTTTTTCTCCCTTTAATAAGGGTTCAAGTGCAGCACGAATACGAGGTGCTGAAGGCGGACAACCAGGTAAATAAATATCAACAGGTACTACTTGATGTACAGGTACAACTTTATCTAGTAAAGGTGGAACAATACCTGGTGAATGGGGAATTTGTTGGTTAGCATCAGCACCTTGTATATAAGCTAATTGTAAAGCAGTTTCAGCACCTCCAGAGATATTAAGTAAAGCGGTAACATTACCAGTAACAGCACAATCACCAAAGGAAATTATTGTTTTAGTCCGTTCTCTTACTGTATGAATCATTTCTAGATGATCTTCATTAGCTACTGCACCTTCAACTAATACCACATCCACGCCTTGAGGATATTCTTTAGCATCAGCAAAAGGACTAAAAACTAAATCTACTTGTTCTGCTAAATCAATCAGCCATTCATCCAAATCGAGAAAAGACATATGACAGCCAGAACAACCGCCTAGCCAAACCGTCGCTAATTTTATCCGAGTCATATTTTTGCCTTTTCAGTTATTATTAATGATTGCCATTCTTTAACTACAAAAGTAGGAATTGAGATATTAATTAATTTTGCACCGGGAAGAGGTATTGATAAAGTTAAAGGTTCGGAAGGTAATTGAGGTAATATCTTCGTCAAGTCATATTGACCAATAGTTGGTGCTGGGGCTTCATCTAAAAATATATCCATAGCATTCCAAACTTTACCTGTAGTCGAGGTAATTTTTAAAGGTTGGGGATGAATCAATTCAGCAGAACCAGGAAAACCAATTAAGCGAAGATTTATCTGAGAAGGTTGATCAGAATAAACTTGTTTAAATAAAACAACTTGCCAAACTTTTCCTGATTGATCATCTAATTTTACTTGTGAGCGATACATCACTTCTCCTGGTGAGTTTCCTAACTGAGTCACAGCAGCAAGTCCTGTCTGGGATGTGAGATTGACTAAACCCAGTAATATCAATGTTGTCAGTATTACCACTATGAGAATTTGCCAAAAGAAATGTCGAATATGGTGTAACATAAGATTGAGTTTTTGCTAACTTATTCATATAGGACTCCTATTTGAATTTTGAACAGAACTCCGTATACCTTGATTCCTTCTTTTCTGTTCCCTGTTCCCTGTTAAGAGTTCCCTACCTCTACGAGTAAATATGCCTACGGCACGCTACCGCGAACAGAAACCAAACCGGATTCCTATAGTTCAGATGTTGGCTGATCATGATTAAAAATTCCATTCTTTTTTATTGCGTGCCGTGACTAAAAAGTCAATTTTGCCGCGATCATGTTTCATTTCACCAACACTTGCACCTTTATCAAACAGCGCACCTGTGGGACAAGCATTAACACATTTACCGCAAGAAGTACAAGTTTGAGAAGTTCCCCAAGGCTGATTTAAATCAGTAATAACGTGAGATTGTGAACCTCTTCCCGCCATATCCCAAGTATGTGCGCCTTCGATTTCATCACATACCCGCACACAGCGAGTACAAAGAACACAACGATTATGATCAATCCCAAAACGATCATGAGAAGTATCAACAGTACGGTGAGGAAATTGATATTCTAATCGAACATGATCCATACCCATTTCTATTGCCAAATCTTGTAATTCACAATTATTATTAGCCACGCAGACCGAACAAATGTGATTACCTTCCGCAAACAGCATTTCCACAATAGTGCGACGGTATCTTTGTAAGCGATCGCTATTCGTCTGCACTTCCATACCCTCCGAAACCTTTGTCACACAAGCAGGTTGGAGTTTATTACTACCAGAAATTTCTACCAAACAAAGCCGACAAGCCCCCACATCTCCAACTCCTTCCAAGTGACACAAAGTCGGAATGTGAATTCCTGCATCCTGCGCTGCTTGGAGAATAGTTTCCTCCTCACGGGCGCTAATTAACTGCTCATTAATTGTTAAAGTTTTTACTGCCATTTAGTATTTATTCCTTGTGACGCTAATCCGCTTTCAAATTGCACATTTTTTCCAGTACTTTGTAAATACAAATGACCAATGACTAATGACTAATGACTAATGACTAATGACTAATCAACTCCAAATATTCCTCACGGAAATAACGCAAAGTACTAAATACCGGATTCGGTGCAGACTGACCAAGACCGCACAAACTGGTATTTTTCACCATGTCACATAATTCTTCTAGCTGTTCCAAGTCAGCAAAAGATGCTTTACCTTCACTAATCTTTGTCAGCAATTTATATAACTGCACCGTCCCCACCCGACAGGGAATGCATTTACCGCAAGATTCATCCATGCAGAATTCCATGAAGAAGCGGGCGACATCCACCATGTTGGTAGTTTCATCCATAACAATCATGCCCCCGGAACCCATCATCGAACCGAGTTGAGTGAGTGATTCATAATCTACCGGACTATCAAAAGCTGATGCGGGAATACATCCCCCCGAAGGACCACCAGTTTGCACGGCTTTGACTACACCGCCATTTGGTACGCCACCACCCATTGCTTCCACAATTTGCCGTAATGGAGTTCCCATCGGTACTTCTATCAAACCTGTGTTACAGATTTTGCCTGCTAACGCAAAAACCTTTGTACCTTTGCTTTTTGCAGTGCCAATACTCGCGAACCATTCAGCACCTTTGCGGATAATAGGTGCAACATTGGCATAGGTTTCGACATTATTAATTAAGGTAGGATAGCCCCACAAACCAGACTCAGCGGGGTAGGGTGGACGGGGATTAGGAAGACCGCGTTTACCCTCAATAGAAGCCATTAAAGCTGTTTCTTCACCACAGACATAAGCCCCAGCACCGATACGAATATCAATTTTAAAATCAAAGCGAGAGTCGAAAATTTCAGTGCCTAAGATGCCAAGACGTTGCGCTTGACGAATTGCAGTTTGCAGACGATTGATAGCAACGGGATATTCTGCCCGGATGTAAATGTAGCCTTGATTTGCTCCGACAGCATAAGCTGCGATCGCCATTCCTTCCAAAACCCGATGGGGATCACTTTCTAAAACACTGCGATCCATAAACGCTCCCGGATCGCCTTCATCGGCGTTACAGATCACAAATTTGCGTTCCCCTTTTGCTTTAGCAACTGTTGCCCATTTCAAACCGGTAGGATAGCCAGCACCACCACGTCCCCGTAAACCGCTGCGAGTAATACTATCTACTACCGCATTGGGTGTCATCTCCCGCAAGACATGGTAAAGGGCTTGATAACCTTTGGCAGCAATATAAGATTGAATGCGTTCTGGGTCGATTTTGCCGCTGTTTTCTAACACAATCGGCATCTGGGATGTAAAAAATGGATGATTTAAATCACCTTGTTGGACTGTTGTCTCTCCCCCATTCAGAGCGGCGATAATTGAGGGTGTATCATCAGCTGTGACTTTCTCATACAGCGTACCCAGACTTTCTGGTTCGGTGTTTTTCTCAACTTGTACTAATGGCCCTTGACAGCACAAACGCATACAGCCAACGCCACGAACTTCGACAGTTTCTGTTAAATTCTCTGCTTTTACAGCCGCTTCTAAACCTTGTTTGACGGCTTGTGAATTTGCAGACAGACAACCAGCTGCAACACAACAGCGAATTTGCACAGGTTTCTCTAAAGCACGTTCTTTTTGGGAAATTTCTATTAATTCAGGTAGATCCATCTTGCCACCATCCTTTGATGCGTTCGCTAACTGATTCAGGGGTTTGGTTGCCTAAAACGGTGCCATCAAATACTACAGCAGGGGCAATTCCACAAGCACCTAAACACCTGGCTGTTAGCAGTGAAATTTGACCATCTGCTGTGGTTTCACCAGCGTGGATATGGGCAGATTTTTCTAAATTTGCCAGGATAGCTTCAGCGCCTTTGACGTAACAAGCTGTACCCGTACACACCACACAGGTATGCACGCCATTAGGTGCTAGTGAAAACAAATGGTAGAATGTGGCAACACCATAAACTCGACTAGGTGGCAGTTTGAGATTATGAGCAACGTAAATTAAGACATCGTTTTCTAAATAGCCAAACAGTTCCTGCGCTTTATGCAATATCTCAATCAGTGCATCCTGTTGATATTGGTAGCGTTTTATAGTGGCTTCCAGCATTTTAAAGCGCTTATCCCCACGAGTTGCTGAGGGTGCTTTTGCTGTGTTGTTAGTTTTAACAGCAGATGCTGAATTCATGGTTTGAGCCTCTTGTCTCTTCAGGATGTTCTGCGTCTCATAATTATGATCATAGAAGAACAATTTGAGAAACTTGTGAGGATAGTTAGGTATGATTTATTCACGCAGAGACGCTCCAGGCGCAGAGAGAAGATTTATATTTCGGGGAAATGTCTAATTTTTAGTGCCAACTGCGCGATAGCTTCGCTCGCCGTAGGCATCGCTTGGTACTTACATTGGCAAGACTACGCCCACCTACTTAATAGGACTTAGGCACTATACAAATGAGACATGATCTGCATCAACCCAAATTAGTTATTTCCGGCCTAAGAGGATGTTTTAAAAGTATTTTTGGTAACATCAAAAGTCTCAGAACCTAACCCCCAACCCCTTTCCTACCAGGGAAGGGGAGTAAGAATCAAAGCCTCTCTTCCTGTGGGGGAGAGGTTTGGAGAGGGGTTTAGAGTATAATTTGCAACTTTTCAAACATCCTCTAATATTAGTGAGGTGCGTCAGATGGCCAAATTTTGTTAAATGTGGGCAAATTATCGGGTCTGACGTGGTTGGTGAGCTTGCCGAACCACACCATAGAAGAGATAAAATGCGTAAGTCCTAAGGATAACAAAATTCAAAGCGAAAACTTCAATAAAAACTCTGCGTCACTTTGCGTTTACCTCAGCGAACCTCTGCGTTTAAAAGTAAAGTTTCCAACCGTTTCGGTCGATTAACACAACAATATAATGCTCAAAAATTTAGGGGAGCCGTAATGCTCCCCTCCCTTCTCCTCTTTCACCGAGACTCTGTTCCTTGATTGGGAAGTCCTGGTCTGGTAACAGTACCTCCAGCCGCTTCAGGTTCAGCACCGGGACGAACATCAGTCCCTGATTCTTGACCAGTCATGCGATATCTTTCATCGAGAGGAGTATCGCCCTCTTCCGTAGTTGGTACAGTCGTTTCGGTTCCAGGATTATCTTCCGGGTTATATTTAGCATCATCTTGCCGATTGTCTGGAGGGGTTTTTGATGTCATGGGTTTGTACCTTTTGAACAGGTGATTCCATAACACTAGCTTTTAATTTCTCGTAACTCCTATATCCTCTGATAGGGCTTGGAGTGATAGGAGAGGCAGATCAGGCAAGGGTTGATAAGTTACAGAAGTTTGCGATTGATAGATTTGTAGTCAGCAATAAAGTGCTTAATTAAAAAAACCACACCTTGGGGAAATGGTAATGCGAGCGATAGCTACGCTCACCGAAGGTATCGCAGTTCCAGAAAATGGTACTCTAGAAGGTGCAGCTGATCCCCGTGGTGATGGCTACTCCAGCGGCTCTTAATTCTGCACTATAGACTCTGTGTAGCTGCTGCTAAACTCATTAGCCCGTGCGCTATGTACTAATGTCCAGCCGGCTTTTAACAGTTTTTGATAAGTTGCCCAACCTTTAGAACCACCGGGTATTTGATAATCTGGTACTGAAAATTGCCCAAATGCTGTGTAAGGCCGCCAAGGTTGTCCAGGTGAAGTCTGCAAATGCAATATTTTTTCTCCATCACTGCCAGACTTAGATAACCAGCACATTTGTCGATGCATGGTAAACTCCTTTGCGTTTAGCTTATATTGCATAATGACAGGTTTTTGTCAATACCTGTTTCAATCTGGTGGGGTAATTTATAGCCTAAAAGATCAGGCCAGAAGAATTTAATACTATTGAATGCAGGTTAATTTCTGAAGAAGACGGACTCCTATATGCGGTTATCCGCAAGATATGAAGATAAACAGAGAACAAAAATGGTTGTTTCCAATGTTTTCTTCGAGTGCGATATTTTTCTAATGTTATCTGCGGTTTCTACGATTGTATGTAGCAATAACTACGATTTTGGCAAATAACTGCAAATCAAGCTATTAGTTTTTCTAGTGATATATATAACAATACCTTGTCCATTTTTTGTAGGTTGGGTTAAGCGACAGCGCAACCCGACGCATTTGTTGGGTTTTGTACCTCAACCCAACCTACAAATCAAGACTTTTTTCGATTTGGACAAGGTATTGATATAAGCAAAACAATATCCGTTAATTAGATGCCAACCTCACCAGATATAGCATCTGAAGTACATCTTAGCCCCCTCATCGCTTGCGGGGAGGGGGTTGGGGGTGGGGTTATTGTACCTCATAACACCTGGAAGTGCTGTAAATTTACTTAAATAATACTTTGGTAACAAATTAAGGCTGTATATTTTTTGTTAAAAGGCGTTCAAACATCCAATCCCCACAAGCTAACCTTTGACTCTATAGTTTCTAACTTTTGTCAGATGTTAATGTTTTCACAGTGATGAAAATATAGGAATAATATTTGATTTTTGTTGGCGCAGCCTGCGCTTTGCGCTTACAAACTCAGTACACCTTATATTCCTTCTTTTCTGTTAAGAGTTCCCTGTTAAGAGTTCCCTGCCTCTACGAGTAAATATGCCTACGGCACGCTACCGCGAACAGGAATCAAACCGGATTTTTATATGTAATTACAACAAGTGTTCACAACAAGTAATTATAGCAATAGTATTTGAATTGTGAAAAAATCTAAGTATTTTTAGGGTGCGTTAGGATTCCTATTTTATTTTTGTTGGCGCAGCCTGCCCTTTGCGCTTAAAAACTCAGTACACCTAAATCTTATCGGATTCTATTCCCTATTAACAGCCCCAACAAAAAAGTCATAAATCAAATCAGATTGCTATATGTCTTCATCAGAAACTTTTAAACAGGAACAGCCAGAATTTCAGACTTCACCTAATTTCGAGTTTTGGAGAAGAGTCGGTCTGATCACAGGTGGTACTTTATTTTCAATCGGTATGCTGGCAACTTCTGTTCTTGCTGGAGGACTGATTGGTTTATTATTGAGTTCCCGCAATTTACCAAATGTCAAACAATTACAAAATTATTTACCAGCAGAAACAACTTACATTTATGACATCAAAGGCAAGTTATTAGTAGGTATACATGGGGAAGCTAATAGAAAAGTTGTATCGCTAGATCAAATTTCTCCAAATTTAAAACGAGCAGTATTAGCCAGTGAAGATAGTTATTTCTACAACCACCACGGTATTGACCCCGGAGGTATCGGACGTGCTGCATTAGTCAACTGGGTAGCAGGTGGTATCAAGGAAGGAGGTTCTACAATCACCATGCAGCTGGTGAAAAATATCTTTTTATCTAGGGAGCGTGCTTTAAGACGCAAAATTGCAGAAGCAATATTAGCAATTCGCTTAGAGCAAATTATCAATAAAGACCGAATTTTAGAAATGTACCTCAATCAAGTTTATTGGGGTCATAACAACTATGGTGTAGAAACAGCAGCACAGACCTATTTTGATAAATCATCAGAGAATTTGACTTTGAGTGAGTCAGCAATGATGGCAGGTTTAATTCAAGCTCCAGAACAATTTAGCCCTTTTGTAAACATGAATTTGGCTCAACAAAAGCAAAGGCAAGTATTGGGACGAATGCGGTCATTAAAATGGATTAGCCAGCAAGAATATGATGATGCTCTCCAACAAACAATTAAACTTGGCAAAATCAAGTCATTTCAAGGTAGTATTTTTCCTGATGTCACCAATAGTGTAACGCAGGAATTAATTAAAAAGTTTGGGCATGATGCCGTTCTTAAAGGTGGAATGCGTGTACAAACCACAGTATCATCAGATTTGCAAATAAAGGCAGAAGAAACTATCAATAAATGGCATAAAACTCTTGAAAATCAAGGTTTAAGAAAAAATCAAATGGCTTTAGTGGCAATTGATCCACGCTCTCAATTCATCAAAGCATTGGTAGGTGGTGTAGACTCAAAATCCAGCGAATTTAACCGGGTAACTCAAGCACTGCGTCAGCCTGGTTCTGCTTTTAAACCATTTGTTTACTATACTGCTTTTGCTAGTGGTAAATTTACACCAGATACAACAGTATTCGATTCCCCAATCAGCTACCCTGATGTTGAAGGAACTGTCTATTCTCCACGCAACTACGATAATACTTTTAAGGGTGCAATACCAATTCGTAATGCTTTAGCACTGTCTCGTAATGTTCCTGCGGTTAAACTTGGCCAAGAGATAGGAATCAAAAAAGTTATTGAAACTTGCCGTACATTGGGAATTCACAGTCCGATGGAACCTGTAACTTCTTTGCCATTAGGTGCAATTGGTGTCACACCACTGGAAATGGCTAGTGCTTATGCTACTTTTGCTAACTATGGCTGGAAATCTCCTCCAACCCTCATCGCTCGTGTCAGTGATAGTACTGGCAATATTTTACTAGATAATACCCCAAAACCTCAGCTAGTTCTTAATCCTTGGGCATCAGCTGCAATTTTAGATGTGTTGCAATCGGCAGTTAAAGAAGGAACTGGTACAGGTGCTATTATCAACCGCCCGTCTGCGGGAAAAACTGGCACAACTTCTTCAGAAAAGGACATTTGGTTTATTGGTACAGTACCCCAGTTAACAACTGCAATTTGGGTGGGAAGAGATGATAATAAACAGTTAGCTCACCGTGCTACGGGTGGAGGTATGGTTGCTCCCATTTGGCGAGACTTTATGGAAAAGGCGCTTCAAGATGTACCAGTAGAAAAGTTCCAGCCAGTTTCTAAGTTTTCTCGCCCTCAGCCAATTAAAAATACTAAACCAAGCGGATTAAAAAAACGGCTGTCTGCTCCGAAAAACTGACCCAAACCTCATCAAACCTAGTTATACTAAAAACGGTTAATATCTCGACTTTATGAGGATAACAAAATTCAAAGCGAAAACTTCAATAAAAACTCTGCGTAACTTTGTCTTGAAAAGTTTCCTACGCCGGGAAACCCGGCTTCGAGGAACTTTTCGCTGCGTTTACCTCAGCGAACCTCTGCGTTTAAAAGGAAATTTTCCAACCATTTTTAGGATAATTTCTTTCCGCATTTTCTTCCTGCTTCATCAATACTCACTTTCCCTAAAAGCTAACAATTGCTCATCATTTATCCTTCCAGCTTGGTGCAGAGTTGTTACTATTTCCGAAATAGTTAAAACCGAATGACCACAATAACCATTTTCTGTTAACCTATCTTTTACACCTTGCTCATGATCAATAAAAACCACAATATCATTAATCTTTAATCCCGCTGATTTTAACTTTTCTGCGCCTTCCATTACACTTTTACCACTGATGAGAATATCATCAACTACCGCAACTGTTTCCCCGGGATGAAAGTTACCTTCAATTACTCTCCGTGTACCATGCGCTTTCACCTCTTTACGGGGAAAAATCATCGGACAATGCAGCCGTAAAGATAAACCAGTTGCTGTTGGTAAAGAACCATAGGGAATACCAGCTATTCTATCAAAAGTGAGATTTTTTAAAATTTCCTCATAAGCACTGAGAACTTGATTAAAAACTTGAGGATTAGAAATGATTTTGCGTAAGTCAATGTAATAAGGAAAAGTCGCCCCTGAAGCTTGAACAAATTCCCCAAACATAATACAGCCAATATCAAAAAGTTGTAAAATCAAATCTTGATGAGGATGTTTATCTTGCACAGAAATATCAGGTAGCCACACTTCACAAGTAGAAGCATCATGGATAAATTCACTTCTGAATTGATTAATTTCTGTGCGTAAAGATTGAACTTCCTGCGATAAATTTTCACTACCCAACATATCTTGAGGAACAGGAATCAACAAACCATCACCGTTACCATTTAAACCCGCTGCTAAAATTTGTTTCAGATTCCCATCCTCAGCCCAAATGCTACGCGCCATAATTATTCTTTCGGGAGCAATTGAGCGAATAGATTTTAAAATTTCCGCATTTGTAGTTCCTACTTCCAAACCTAATTGTTCTGGAGTTCCCCAGTTTTTTGATTCCTGCACTACCTGCAAATAAAGAGGTGATTTATTGTGAGGATATTGTTGTAAAATTGCTGCACCTGGGTTAGAAGTACAACATAAAATAAACACAGCTTTATCAGGATAAACCAAAAATGGAGCTACGTGATCTTGTCCAGTATAAGGAGTGAGAGTAATAGCATCTACCTGCCATTTTGTAAATACTGTATTGGCAAAAATACTACTAGTATTTAAATCACTGTGTTTAGCATCTAAAATAATAGGAATGTGGGCGGGTATAGAAGCTAAAGTTTTGATTAATAATTCTAACCCAGGAACACCCAAAGCTTCATAAAAACCCAAAGTTGGTTTATAAGCACAGACAAAATCAGCCGTTTCTGCGATTATAAATTGCAACCAATTCTCTAAACCTGCAATAATATTCAGTGATTGATAACGCTCAGGGAGCATTTCTGGATTGGGATCAAGTCCTACAAATAGTAAGCTTTGATTTTCGGAAATATTCTTATTTAATTTATCAACAAAAAACATTTTAAATTGCCTAATAAATTTTATTTTGCGTTAGAAAATGGTAGAATGAATTGAGTTTTGCGCTTTAGCGAAGTACGAATTAAGTTAGGACTCTCTTGCTAGGTTTGATAGGGCTAAAGCCCTTACCAATAGTGTAACGCAGGAATTAATTAAAAAGTTTGGGCATGATGCCGTTCTTAAAGGTGGAATGCGTGTACAAACCACAGTATCATCAGATTTGCAAATAAAGGCAGAAGAAACTATCAATAAATGGCATAAAACTCTTGAAAATCAAGGTTTAAGAAAAAATCAAATGGCTTTAGTGGCAATTGATCCACGCTCTCAATTCATCAAAGCATTGGTAGGTGGTGTAGACTCAAAATCCAGCGAATTTAACCGGGTAACTCAAGCACTGCGTCAGCCTGGTTCTGCTTTTAAACCATTTGTTTACTATAAAAAACACCTTCTGCCCAAGCCCTGATTCGCTATGCTCAACAAAATTCCCATCCTGTCTTCTTAGATAGAGAAGCTGTTACTCAGTTAGGACGCAGGATTGTACCAGCTAACATATTGTATGAAGATGAAACTGGTTTTGTCCGCCACGACCCGCAAAAACTAGCTAAAGTTTTATTGAAGTGGTACAGTGGAGCCCAGCAAACCATTCATAACCCTGATCTTCCCAATAACCTTTAAAAGCTGATAAATGGCTAGTTAAAGTAATTCTTGTTACCCATTTACTTTGTTTATAACCTAGTTTAATTGGAGAAGCTAGACGCAAAGGCGCACCATTTTCTACAGGCAATTTTTCACCATTTTTTTGATAAGCTAACAAAGTTTGAGGATGTGTAGTTGAAGCTATATCCCAGCTTTCATAATAACCATCGGCTGATTCAAAAAAAGCATATTTAACATTTGCTTGCGGTTGAGCTAAAGTAATAATATCACGTAAGCGTATACCTCCCCATTGCACAATTGCAGCCCAACCTTCGACACAAACATGACGAATAATCATGGAAGTCAAAGGTAAAGCTTGAATTTCTGCCATACTGAGGCTGAGAGGATTATTCACCTCACCGTCAATAATTAAACGAAATTTGTCTAAATCAATAATTGGTGTATTGCGAAAACTATTAATTATTAAAGCTTCTGGTTCAATTTGACTGGCTGAAAATTCTGGTACAAGTTTTTGCGGCTGAAAGATTAATTTTTCAACTTTTTGATTTAGAGGTTCTGAAAGTTTACCTACTAAATCTTCAAGTGCTGGTGTACCACAGCCACCCAGGAACAAGCCCATACTAGAAATACCTGAAATTTGTAAGAATTTCCGGCGGTTAAATCGAGGTTTAACTATATGAATTAGGTCTTTTTTATGAGCATGATTCATGATTTAATAACTTCCCCTAATTAAAATCTATCACAAAAATTGTGTATCTATTTGATAATGGTCAAAAACTATCTGTGTTTATCTGTGTTTATCTGCGTTCAATTATGAATTCAAAAAACTACCAAAACATAGATTCAGTAAGTTTTTCTCCTCCAGCTTTTTGTCCTAAACGCCAATGAATAATTACAAATATTATCACCAATGGCACAGAAGCAAAATGCACAATTCTTAATGCTTGCCAATCGCCAAACATATCAACTATCCAAGGAAATTGAGCAGGTTTATACATTCCAATTCCTGTTAATATTGCCAGTAATAATATCGGAATAATGGATGTGTAAATAATCCGATGCCAAGCATAAGTTAGACGTTGAGGATTTTGAGTTTTTTGTAAGGCTTTAATATCATTACTTCCCACAAATCTATGTCGCCAACGTCGGGTAATTAAAATGTAAAGTCCATACCATAAAAGATTGAGTGAAAATATCCACATCGCGGCAAAATGCCAGTGTCTACCTCCTGCTAACCAAGCACCTAAAGTGAAAATAGGCGGAATTTGTAAACCTGCACGGCCACCAAATACAGGATTAGCGTTGTAAATTTGCAATCCACTGGTAAGCATTAAAAAGAGGCTAATGATATTCAGAGAGTGAAATATTTTAGCGCCTATGGCTTGAGTTGGTAATTTTTGAGGTTTTGCAGGATAATTCATAGAGGTAATATTTAGGTTTATGTGAAAATTATCTGTTTAAAATTTTACTCTTTTAAAAGCCGAACTGCGTCAACGCTCAATCGCTAAAATGGAAAACCGTAAATGATAAAAAGTAGAATATTTACAATTTTAAATTGTACCGATAGCGCCGGATCATTGTTTCAAGAGCGACATTTCCTGGAAACAATTGCGATCGCTTTTCCCTAGGCCATCGCCTCTATTTAATTGGTAACTAGAACTTACTCACAACTGAAACGAAGCCGTTAACGCCACCGCTAAAGCATCCGCCGCATCATCTGGCCTAGGAATTTCATCTAAATCCAACTCCCGCATCACAGCATCTTGCACTTCTGCCTTATCAGCATTACCATAATTTGTTAAAGCTTGCTTAATTTGAGCAGGGGTAAATTCCACATAAGGAAGCTTGCGCTGTCCCAAAACTAACATCAGCACACCCCTAGCCTGTGCAACAACGATAGTATTTGCCATACGATAGAAGAATAGTTTTTCAATTGCTACTAAATCAGGTTGCAACTCCTCCATCAGGGTGTGTAAATCGTCAAATAAAGTACATAGACGCTCTACCATTTCCGTATCGGCCGAAGTCCGAATCACGCCAAAATCAAGCATCTTTACCGTTGTGTCTTGTACTTTACCTTGACTTTGTTTCCAAGTAATTGCCCCAAATCCTAAAATTGCCAGTCCGGGATCTAATCCTAAAATTCGCTTTTCCATAAAATTCACTGTCTGCCAACCAGGGTGTTTTTTAATACGCGATACTCAAAAATGCTATTGTTGCTCATAGATGAAAAATAGCCACAATGAGTATTATCAAGCCAAAATCTCAAATCTCACATTGGTATAACTGGGAATACTGCTAACTTTAAGGACTGGCTCCAAATATAAAGGAATTGAAAAATCTCATGCTTCCAGCCTTGGTCTTCAAAGCAGGTGGTGTAGAGTTTCTGTTAAACATTGTTTGTCCCACTGTTCCCTATTAGGTATGTCAATCGGTTTTCTTAGACAAGCCCTCAACGCCCTACAACAACAGTCACATAGCCGCACTTCCCATCGAGTTAACCAGTGGTTCAAGTGGTTATCCCCCGGATTATCGGTGAAACGCTGGTTACTAATCAGTGTTGGGGGGGTTTTCTTGGCGAGTTTGGGATTGGCTATTTGGATTAAGCTAACCCCCATTTTTTGGGCGATAGAATTGCTGAGAGGTTTTCTGGGATTCCTCGCCAACATTTTACCCAACTACATCAGCGGCCCTTTAGTCTTGCTGTTCGGTGTGCTGTTAGTACTTTGGGGACAATCCCGCACTCTCAGTTCAATTACTCAAGTCTTAAGACCAGAAGGTGATGATGAAGAACTCATAGATGTGCTATTAGCCCATCGCCGCTTGTACCGGGGTCCAAAAATCGTGGTAATTGGTGGTGGTACTGGACTTTCGACTTTACTCAGAGGTTTAAAAACCTACAGTGCTAATATTACAGCTATTGTGACTGTAGCTGATGATGGTGGTTCTTCTGGGCGTTTGCGTCAGGAATTTGGCGTTTTACCTCCTGGGGATATTCGTAACTGTTTGGCTGCATTAGCAGATGAAGAAAAGTTATTAACAGAATTGTTTCAATATCGCTTTCGGGCGGGGGACGGGTTGACAGGTCACAGTTTTGGTAATTTGTTTTTAACTGCCATGACTGATATTACTGGAGATTTAGAAAGGGCAGTTGCTGCTAGTTCTAAAGTGCTGGCTGTGAGAGGACAAGTTTTACCTGCAACCCTCAGCGATGTCCGCCTCTGGGCAGAATTAACAGATGGCCGCCGCATTGAGGGTGAGTCTAGCATTCCTAAAGCAGGGGGAAAAATTGTGAAAATTGGCTGTATTCCTGAAAATCCGCCAGCTTTACCCTCAGCAATTAAGGCAATTAAAGAAGCTGATTATATTATTATTGGGCCAGGTAGTCTTTACACTAGCTTAATACCAAATATGTTAGTTCCAGAAATTGCTGATGCGATCGCAGCAATAAAAGTACCTCGGATCTATATCTGCAATATCATGACCCAACCCGGAGAAACTGACGGCTACACCGTTGGTGAACATATTCAAGCCATCGATGCTGCTTGTGGTAACAGAAGGCTTTTTGATGCTGTACTAGTTCATAAAAAAACACCTTCTGCCCAAGCCCTGATTCGCTATGCTCAACAAAATTCCCATCCTGTCTTCTTAGATAGAGAAGCTGTTACTCAGTTAGGACGCAGGATTGTACCAGCTAACATATTGTATGAAGATGAAACTGGTTTTGTCCGCCACGACCCGCAAAAACTAGCTAAAGTTTTATTGAAGTGGTACAGTGGAGCGCAGCATGGGATGTAATGGAGATGGGGAGACGCGGGGACGCGGAGAAAATTAAGAGTTTCCAATGACCAATGACCAATGACCAATGACCAATGACCAATGACTAATGACTAAAATTTTTCTTCCTGATAAAGAGGCCACACAGCAGTTAGGTATTACCCTGGGAGAAACCCTAGCTGCTGGAAGTGTCATATTACTAGAAGGTGATTTAGGTGCTGGTAAAACTACCTTGGTGCAAGGTATTGGCAAGGGTTTGGGTATCACTGACTCTATTGTCAGTCCTACTTTTACCCTGATTAATGAATACACAGAAGGACGCATCCCCCTTTATCATCTAGATTTATATCGCCTAGAACCTCAAGAAGTCACAGGTTTGAACTTGGAAAGCTACTGGGAAGGTATGGAAGTAACACCAGGAATTGTCGCTATTGAGTGGGCAGAACGAATGCCCTACAAGCCCGATAGTTATCTGATTGTGCGTTTGATGTATGGGCAAGAAGGCACTCGTCAAGCAGAAATTACTACAGTTAATTGTCAGATATAGCCGTGGACAGGGTGCTTAGGACATCAATTGATAATGAAACTTCCTCTACAAGAGGGTTTTACTCCTGACTCCTGTACGGGCGTATTGCAATACGCCCCTTCTGACTCCTGCTATAAATTTCTTATGAAAAGGTTAAAGCCTGTCCGCGAATTTGCGTATTTACTTGGCCTTTGTCATAGACAATTTCACCGCCGACAATGGTTGTGACAGGCCAGCCGGTCAGGTTCCACCCCTCAAAAGGACTCCAACCACACTTGCTTAACAGTTCTTCTCGCTTAACAGGGCGGTAATTGTTTAAATCTACCAGCACTAAATCAGCATCGTAACCAGGGGTAATTTCTCCCTTATTAGGAATACCATAAGCTACCGCTACAGCCTTAGACATCCAATTGGCAACTTGGGCAACGGTACACCTTCCTGCCATGGCCTCAGTTAACATTAAAGGTAGGGATGTTTCTACTCCTGGCATTCCGGAAGGAGTGTTAGGGTAGGTTTGCGCCTTTTCTTCTAAGGTATGTGGTGCATGGTCAGTGGCGATAAAATCAATCACCCCATCTTTTAAAGCTTGCCAGAGTATTTCATTATCGTGGAGCGATCGCAATGGTGGATTCATCTGCGCGAAAGTCCCAATCTTTTCATAAGCACTCGTATTCAACAACAAATGTTGTGGCGTTACCTCCGCAGTTACCCAACTTGGTTTATCCTGACGCAATAACTCGGCTTCTTCTGCCGTTGACATATGCAGAATATGTAATCGACGTTGGTATTTTTTAGAAAGTTTTAAGGCTAATTGCGTTGCTAATAGCGCAGCCTGATTATCTTGAATTTGAGAATGCACAGCAGGATTATCAATCCCAGCAAATTCTTGACGACGTTGCTTGATTCTCTGTTGATCTTCAGCATGAACAGCAATCAAGCGCTTGCCTTGGGCAAAAATCGCCTCTAGTGCCTCCTCTTCGTCCAGCAGCAAGTCACCATGCATCGACCCCATAAAAATTTTAATTCCCGGTGTCGGCTTTGCCAAAAGCAAATCTGGTAAATTCTCAGCCGTAGCGCCAATAAAAAAGCCATAATTAACCAAGCACTTATTTGAGGCACGTTCTAGTTTGTCATCTAAAGCTTGCTGTGTAATGGTCAAAGGTCTTGTATTGGGCATTTCTAAAAAGGAAGTAACACCTCCTTTAGCGCAAGCACAACTAGCAGTAAACAAATCTTCCTTGTATTCAAGTCCCGGTTCCCGGAAATGCACCTGCGGATCAATTACCCCTGGCAACAAAGTTAACCCCTGTGCGTCAATCTCTTGGGTAGGTGTCGTAGGAGCTATTTTTGAAGCTACCTCGACTATTTGCCGCCCCTGGGTCAGCACATCCCCAATCATCAACTCACCATTGGGTAGAATCAAGCGTGCTTGGCGAATTAGTAAACTTTTTGGAGATGACATGGATTTACCAACGTTAAGTAGAGAGCTTTATTGATGATAGATAACTTTCTTTTTAGGGTACACTCATTCGCCCTCGGAATAGTCAATCTGCACTGCGTGTTAAAAAAAGTTGATTATTGATAAATCTTTTTGTCCCCATGTCATCTTGTCAGGAAAACAAGCTTCTCTAGTTAAGATTAATAAATAAAGTCTCCCTCGATGAGTTAAGTCATTGCCTGTTACCTTTAAAGTTAAGTAATTTCATGCAAAATCAAGTGTCTGATAACAACTCTAGCCAACAACCCGATAATTCCTGGATCGTAGAGCTAGGTAAAACTATTATCTTGAGTGTCTTTCTTGCCTTGGGAATTCGTACCTTTGTTGCCGAAGCACGTTGGATTCCTTCTGGTTCAATGGAACCAACGCTGCATGGTACACCAAACCAGTGGGAAGCAGACAAGATTATTGTCGATAAAGTGAAGTATAAATTTACTAAGCCAGAACGAGGAGATATAGTGGTATTTTCTCCAACTGAGGAACTAAAAAAAGAACAATATCATGATGCCTTCATTAAACGTATCATCGGCTTACCTGGAGAAAAAATAGAGATCAGGGATGGCAAAGTCTATATTAACAACAAAGCTCTCCAGGAAAATAATTACCTATCCTCTTCTCAGGCTACAGTTACTGATGTTTGCACATCCGGTCAGCAACCGCCTTACTTAGCTACACCCCAAACTATCCCAGCGGATGCCTACTTGGTCTTAGGTGATAACCGTGCTAGTAGTTATGATGGACGTTGTTGGGGTCTGGTTCCTCAGAAAAATATTATTGGTCGTGCCATAGTTCGTTTCTGGCCTGTGAATCATATTGGAACTCTGGATAAGTCGCCCTTATACCCTTCTGCAAATCCTTAAATTATAGATACTTCCGCCATAGCCTTCTACTATGGCGGTGAATGTAGTAATTTTTTATGTCACACTTAGCAAAGATTTTACTGTATCCCATTAAGTCATTGGATGGTGCGGAAGTAGAAAAGGCAACAATTATATCTAGTGGCGCACTTCAGTGTGACCGTGAGTTTGCCATTTTTGACGAACAAAACAGGTTTGTCAATGGCAAGCGCCACCCTAAAATCCATACATTGCGTGCAGAATTTTCTCTAGAAAACAGAGTTGTTCACCTACAAATACCAGGTAGCAATTCACCACAAGTTTTTCATCTTGATGAAGAAAGGAAAAGACTAGAAGCAACTTTCAGCGATTTTTTTGGGTTTGCTGTGACATTGAAGCAAAACACCAATATGGGTTTTCCCGATGACACAGAGTCACCAGGTGCAACTGTGATTAGTACAGCAACCTTGATAGAAGTAGCTTCTTGGTTTCCTGGTGTGAGTGTAGATGAAATGCGTCGCCGGATGCGTGCCAATATAGAAATTGATGGTGTACCTGCGTTTTGGGAAGATAGGTTGTTTACTGCTGACGAAGAAACAGTTTCTTTTCAAGTGGGAGATGTACTGTTTTTTGGGGTAAACTCTTGTCAACGTTGTGTAGTCCCCACTCGTAATTCTTACTTAGGAGCAGTTTACCCCAACTTTCAAAAAATATTTGTGCAGAAACGTCAAGCAACTATGCCCTCATGGGTAGCTACATCCCGATTTAATCATTTTTACAGATTGAGTGTGAATACTAAAGTACCGACATCAGAAGTTGGGAAAACTTTGCAAGTTGGTAATAAAGTTCAAATTTTGCCACAGTAATATAGAATTAAACTAATTATTTAATCTGTGGCAATTGTGCTTAAAATTTTATTCTATACAACTGCATCTTAATTGGTTTACTGCAATTTTATTGCGGCACGTTGGAGAGGTAAAACTTCCTCCAAACTTAATTCATGGTCAGTAGTGAGATGACTACTACAGCAAATCGTACTAAAGAAAACTGTCTGGCCAACAACTTGTGAAAAATGCTTTTCTAGTAATAAGCGAGAAGTGATATCACCCAATAACTCACCCAAATCTTTTGTTAATTGGTCTTGATCATCGCGGTGAACCATTCTAAACTTAAAATTGGTTTTCCCAACTAAGGCTTTGACTGCGGAATCAAAATCGTGTGCTTTACCTTGCACATAAGCAAAAGCTTGTGCTTCTAAAAATTGCCAAGCTTCTGGAAAAATCTCCCTAATTTTTTCTAGATGATTTTCCGTTTGATAAACTAAAGTAGCGGTTTTACAATCCATATATTTATTAGTTGATTAATTAATTTATTTGGTTGTTGAATAAATCTAATGTTTTCTGTAATCTCAACAGAAACAGCGCGAATTTTTGCTGAATCCCTTAGATAAGTAGGTTAACAGAAAAATTTAAAGGTATGTGAAGAAAAGTAAAATCGCCCAAAGCTCTCTTCCTGTTCCCTGTTCCCTTGCCCCAACGACAATTTTTAACGCCCACCTACTTATTATCAGGACAAAGTAACAAAAAAACTGTTGCCTACAATACAAAATAGCTAAAAGTCCGGGGAAATAGAAAAAATAAGGTAACATTGAACCCACATTAATTTTATGAATTCTGCACAGATGGAAATTATTATTGGTTGGCTATATCCCCAATTAATGAGTACCTATGGCGATCGCGGAAATGTGATCACTATAGAACGCCGCGCCCAATGGCGGGGATACAACGTCACTGTTTTACCCCTAGACCAAAACTCAACCGCAGAAGATATAAAATCAGTAGATGTGATCGTCGGTGGCGGCGCACAAGACCGTCAGCAAGAAATCGTCATGCGCGACTTACAAGGGGCAAAAGCTGATGCCATGCGCGAAAAAATCGAAAATGGCACACCAGGAGTCTTTACCTGTGGTTCTCCCCAACTTCTAGGACATTATTACGAACCAGCGTTTGGACAGAGAATTGAAGGTTTAGGAATATTAGATTTAGTTTCTATTCATCCTGGAGAAAATAGCAAACGTTGCATTGGTAACTTAGTCATAGAAGTTACAGCCTCACGTCTGGCACAAGAACTGGAAGCAATGACTGGAACCAAACCCTATTTGGTCGGTTTTGAAAATCACGGTGGACGCACCAAACTAGGGAAAGTGGAAGCCTTGGGGCGCGTAGTCTACGGTTTGGGTAATAATGGTGAAGATGGAACAGAGGGCGCATTTTATCAAAATGCCATTGCTACCTATTCCCACGGGCCTTTGTTGCCCAAGAATCCCTTTGTTGCCGACTGGTTAATTCAAACAGCCCTGCGGTTAAAGTATCAACAAGAAATTCAACTTACACCTTTAGATGATACCTTGGCAATGCAAGGACGGTCAGCTATGTTTAAGCGGTTAAAGGTGAATTGTTAAATGCTTGTTGCAGTGCTTCCAAATTTGGAGTGTGATAAGATCGCGCCTGTAGAATTCAGATCAGCGTGTCAAATACTTACGGCTCAAAGAATTCTCGCTCTGTCAAAAGAATAAAAATTATGGCATCTAACAACCCTGAACCTAATGAGCCTACTCTTCCTGACCCTCAACTTCAAGCCCCATCTGACCAGGAACCAGTCAACCTTGATACCGACGAGCAACAGCAAGATATTGAAGATTCGGGAGCGATATTTCAAGCTATTGGGGTAATTGTTGGGGAGGTCAACTTAAATGCTGATGGCAAAAACACAATTACCATCGGTCGCTCCGAATACCAACTTTTCTATATTCCCCAAAAACGGAGAGTATTTGATGCTCTGACCAAAGAAATAGAAAATACTGGCAACCATACTTACAGATTGGTTGTTTACCCTAAGGTAATTCATTTCCCCAAAAAGGAGCAACCCCACAGCATCGCTTTTCAACTAGTTGGCTTTGATACAGGTAAAGAAGAACACACAATTTCTGGAGAGTTGGAAGACCTAGAATTCAAATTCTCAGGACTATGGCAGTTTATTCCTGTCTGTCCTACTCCTTGTATCTCTGTTTTCCGTAACTTTACTCGTGAAAGGCTGGAATATATCAAACAGGCAGAACCAGCCAAAAAGGTGAGATTTATGAAGTCCAGCCATCTGCCTTTGTTGTGGAAAGATTCACCAGTCCGACCCTTTAGATTTAATCCTAAAGCAGATAAAAATCAAGACCAAGGACGACCAGTTTTTGTCTCCCTGAAGGCCAAATTTTTACCCCAACGGAATGTCTTTGGTTTTGTGGCGCTATTAGCTTTACCCCAAGAAACTGCACCAAAATTTCTTAAAGCGTCTAAAAAGGATAAAGCTACAGCATTACAAGCATCCAGAAAGGATAAACCTACAGTAATGCCAGTATCCAAAAAGGATAATCGAGAGGAGCGTAGCAATCCTCCACAAAAACCAGTTCTGAAAAAAACTTCCCCAGCCGTTGAAGGAGAAATAGACAAATAACCGGAGCGTTTTAGGTAAATTAAACCTGATTGTGTTCAGAGAATGTTTTAAAAGTCTCTTTTCGTTTAGCAACATCGTAGGTTGGGTTAAGCGATCGCGCTACCCAACAACAGTTTTGATCATATTGCTCATATTCAGACAGTTAACGACTCTGATTCTGGTTTTGCAACAAAGGACGCACAACTAAATACCCAGCACCAAAACCCATCACCATAATTAAAACAATAGTCATCACTAACCACCAGCCACTCAGTCCTTTTAACTGTGATTCTGGATTAGTATAATAGCGTACTTCCTGCTCTTCTATAAATACTGCTTCTGATCCTGGGAAATTCATATCCATCATCGGTACAGAGAAAACCTCACGCTGGATTTTTTTAGCTGGACGAGAAACTGGCTGACGTGGAGGTGCGGCTGTTGGGGGCTTAGGTGCAGATTTTGCCTCTGTATTAGTACGGTTTACTGATTGAGAATTGGGTGTAGATTTTACTTCTGTCTTCTGGGGCGCTGGTTGAGAATTGGGTGCGGATTTTACTTCTGTATTAATACGGTTTACTGGTTGAGAAGCAGCTGTAGCAGAAGATGCCACCAACTTTTGCAGTTCTAAACAAGACTGAACGACTTTATGAATTTCTTGACGCAAGATTTGATTTTCTTGGGCTAATTTCTGATTATTAATGGTGACTACATCTAATTTGCCCTGTACTGTTTGTAACTCTGTTGCTAATTCCCTATACACATAAAGGGGTACAGAGGAAGAGTAGCTGGGAGTAGGTGGTTGACTGTGAACATGACCTGTAGTTGTTCGCATCTCAATATTAGTATCAAAATAAGGTCTTTAGATTAACAAAATATACTATCAGAGTAAAGTTATCCCGGAGACTATACCCAAGAATAAGTTGTTACACATCCAATCTGCTTTCTTGTACTAGATACCATGAATTTGCAACAACGGGAAAAAGTGTCCTACAGGCCCCTGTCCTTTGCCAATATTTAGGGAGTAAGTGAGTGCGGTTGTCACATACTCTTTCGCTTGTTGCACTGCTGTCCACAAATCTTTGCCTAAAGCTAAATTAGCAGCGATCGCAGCTGATAGAGTACAACCTGTACCATGAGTGTTTTTTGTCTCTACTAGTTTGGTTGTTAAAGTTTCCCACCTTTCCCCATCAAACCACACATCTACCCCCCGCAAATTTCCAGACATTCCTCCACCTTTGACTAAAACAGCCTTAACTCCTAATTCCCTGTGCATAATTTCCGCTGCTGTTTGCATATCTTCTAAAGAAGCAATTTCTAACCCACTTAAAATCTGCGCTTCATAGCGATTGGGTGTAATAATAGCTGCTTGGGGAACCAGAGTATTCCGCAGGGTTTGCACCGCATCATCATCAATTAATTGCGCTCCTGTTCGTGATACCATCACAGGATCAACTACTAAATTATTAATTTTATAAGCTGTTATTTGCTGGGATACTGCCAAGATAATTTTTTGGTTGAGTAACATTCCCGTTTTTGCAGATTGCACACCAATATCCTCTAGAACAGCCTGAATTTGAGCTACAACAGCCTCCGCCGCCATAGCATCGACACGTGTAACTCCTAAAGTATTTTGGGCTGTAATGCAGGTAATAGCACTTGTACCGTGAACGCAGTGAAAAGCAAATGTACGTAAATCGGTTTGAATTCCTGCACCCCCACCACTATCAGAACCGGCAATAGTTAAAGCAACAGGGGTGAAAGTTGTATTTGTTATCATTATGATAGAGTCTAACTATTTAAAATAGATAAGTAGGTTGGCGTTAAAAATTGTCGTTATCGCTCTGTCAAAAGAATAAAAATTATGGCATCTAACAACCCTGAACCTAATGAGCCTACTCTTCCTGACCCTCAACTTCAAGCCCCATCTGACCAGGAACCAGTCAACCTTGATACCGACGAGCAACAGCAAGATATTGAAGATTCGGGAGCGATATTTCAAGCTATTGGGGTAATTGTTGGGGAGGTCAACTTAAATGCTGATGGCAAAAACACAATTACCATCGGTCGCTCCGAATACCAACTTTTCTATATTCCCCAAAAACGGAGAGTATTTGATGCTCTGACCAAAGAAATAGAAAATACTGGCAACCATACTTACAGATTGGTTGTTTACCCTAAGGTAATTCATTTCCCCAAAAAGGAGCAACCCCACAGCATCGCTTTTCAACTAGTTGGCTTTGATACAGGTAAAGAAGAACACACAATTTCTGGAGAGTTGGAAGACCTAGAATTCAAATTCTCAGGACTATGGCAGTTTATTCCTGTCTGTCCTACTCCTTGTATCTCTGTTTTCCGTAACTTTACTCGTGAAAGGCTGGAATATATCAAACAGGCAGAACCAGCCAAAAAGGTGAGATTTATGAAGTCCAGCCATCTGCCTTTGTTGTGGAAAGATTCACCAGTCCGACCCTTTAGATTTAATCCTAAAGCAGATAAAAATCAAGACCAAGGACGACCAGTTCTTCATGATGGCTACTTATAGGAATCATAAATTATATTTGATAGCTTGCGTGGCGTAGCCATAAAATTTTAAGTAGTGTAGGTAGGGCTATGCCTTACAGAACCAGGATATCGTGGGCAATGCCCATCCTACGTAAAATTTCAAAAATCAAATATTAGTCCTATATATATACTTTACTGTTTTATGTCCAATCAATCTCCAGATGAGGAAATTACATTTTTACGTCAACGGAATGCTGAACTTGAAAAAGTATTAGAAGATTATCATAAATTACAACAAGAGTTAGAAGAATGTAAACAAGCAAAGACAGTATTAGAGCAAGATTTACAAAAGACGGAAGAGCAATCTTTCCTCTTTAGAATGATTATTGAAAAATCCGTTGATTGGATATTTGTCAAAGATCAAAACTATCGTTATCTTCTCGTGAATTATACCGTAGCTAATTCAATTGGTAAAACTATTGAGGAAATTATTGGTAAAGATGATTTAGAATTAGGTACTTCCGAAGAAATAGTATTTGGTAATGCCGATAAAAAAATTCGTGGATTTCGCACAGATGATCAACTGGTTTTATCAGGTGAAACCATCCATAATCCTTATGATCCTGCACCTGGTTGTGATGGTAAATTATATATTTTAGATACAAGGAAAATTCCTTTATGTAATAGTAAAGGAGAAATTTTTGCTATGCTGGGTGTAAGTCGTGATGTGACTGATCGTCATCGAGCCGAGGAAGAATTACGAGAATCAGAAACTCAACTTAGACAGCGGACATTAGAATTAGAAGAAACTTTAAAAAAACTACAACGCACCCAATCTCAACTAATTCAAAGTGAAAAAATGTCTTCTTTAGGTCAATTAGTAGCAGGAATTGCTCATGAAATAAATAATCCTTTGAACTTTATTTCTGGCAATATTAGTTATGCTAATAAACATATTCAAGATTTATTGAATTTATTAAAACTGTATCAAATTAATTATCCGCATCCAGTTAATGAAATTCATGAACAAGCCGAAGTTATTGAACTAAACTTTTTACAGAAAGACTTACCAAAACTCATCTCTTCTATCAGAATTGGTACAGAACGTATTCAGAAAATAGTTGATTCTTTGCGGACATTTTCTCATCTTGATCAATCTGAGTTAAAACCTACTAATATTCATCATGGTATTAATAGCGCGTTGATGCTTTTGGAACATCGACTCCATACTCAACCGCATATTTCCAGAATTACAGTTATTAAAGAATATGGAAATTTGCCATTAATTGAGTGTTTTCCAGGACAACTCAATCAAGTATTTATGAATATTTTAATTAATGCTATAGATGCTTTGGAGGGAATCGGAATTCACAATGATAAATTACCCATTTCCAAACCCAAAATTCACATTTCTACTCAGGTATGTAATTCTGAATATATCACTATCCGCATCGCTGATAATGGGTTAGGAATGTCAGCAGAAATTCAACAAAGAGTTTTTGATCCTTTCTACAGTACAAAACCGGTGGGTAAAGGTACAGGATTAGGTTTATATATCAGTTATCAAATTATTAATGAACAACACAACGGTTCGTTAAAGTGTATTTCTTCTCCTGGTAAAGGAGCAGAGTTTGTGATTGAAATTCCCATTCGGCAAACCCAGTCTAAATCGTCACTTTAAAGGAATTTGCAGAGGAATACTGACTGTAAATGTTGTTCCCTCGTCTATTTGGCTATCTAATGTAATTTCACCTTTGTGCAGATCAACACATTTTTTGACTATTGCTAAACCCAAACCTGTACCAGAAATCTTGCTAACGTTAGAAGCTCGATGAAAAGATGCAAATAAATTAACTTTATCTTCTTCAGGAATACCAATACCCGAATCTTTAATTTTAAATATCAGCTTGTCGGTATCTCTAGTCAAACTAAAATAAATGAAACTATTTTCAGGAGAATATTTAATGGCATTGCTAAGAAGATTTGTCAGAATTTGGCGGAGGATTTTCGGATCAAATTGAACAACCAAAGTGTCATCTAATATCGGCTCACTGGCATTTAAGAAAAACTCTATTGTATGTTTGCTGCTAGTACCTTCTATTTGATCTTTGAGATGACGACAGAAGCCAATGATATCTAATGCTTCTGGGTTGAATTCCATCCTCTCAGCTTCAGCGCGGTTGATCATGAGGACATCATCAAGAAGTTGGACGATATGCTTGATGGTTTTTTGGATAATCTCTAGGTGTCCATGTTTTTTTTCTGTAGTCAGACGATCGCTAAAATTTTGTAAAATGCCTGTAGATGAGGAAATAATAGCTAAAGGTGTGCGAAACTCATGGGATGCCATAGTAATGAAGCGCGCTCGCATTTGGCTGACTTCTTTTTCTTTAACCAAAGACAGTTGTAATTGCTCAAATAAATCTGCTTGCTGAATGGCGATCGCTAATTGGTTAGCTATTTGTTGCAATAATTGGGCTTCCCCATCTTCCCAAATGCGTTTTGTACTACAAGCATGGACAACTAATACGCCCCAGAGTTTGTTATTAGGAGCATTTACCCAGCGCCCGGTTTCATTTTCTCCAATTTCCTGCAAGATGGGAGCGACAATTTTCGACTGGATATTTCCTGCTAAGGAATATTCTACCAAGCAATTAGTCCAGATATCGTTCATCACATCAGGCACAATCCGGGGTTGACCTTGCCAGTAACAGTCTAAAATCTCTTGTGACCATCTTTCGTCGTCCCAATGAAGATCCTTTAAAGCCACATAACCGTTAGCAACAACTTCTTCGACAATTTGACTTTTACCATCAGGAAACAGACGGAATACAATCACCCGCTCAACTTGCATTAATTCTTGAACGTGTTGGGTGATGGTGGCTAGAATATCTTTTAAATTTAGCTTGCTACGAATTTGTTGAGTGATTTTCTGAATGATTTTTAGTCGTTGCAGTTGTAGTAAAATTTCCTCTTCTGCTTGCTTTCTAATGATCAGTTCTAACTGTACTTGCTCATATAAAGTAGATTGTTGAATAGCTATTGCTAATTGGTTAGCTATTTGTTGGACAAGTTCAATTTCAAAATCTTGCCAGTCACGGGGTTGAGAACATTGATGAATACACAACAAACCCCATAAATTTTCTCCCTCTAGTAATGTCACAACTAAATTAGCTCGAATCTGAAATTGTGCCAAAACATCACGATGACAGTCTGTAAGTCCAGCATTGTTAATATCATCTACTACGTGCATTTTCCCTAGATGATAGTAAGCAGCATATTGTTCACCAAAACAATGATCATGAATTTTAATTTTTAGTGCAGATTTAAAGCCACCAACTACAGATTCCGAGACAAATTCACCATCGTTAAAATTACTATGAGGAGCAAATTTAAAAATTCCTACCCTATCGGCATTTATTAATTGCCGAATTTCTTGAGTAGCAGTATTAAAAATACTGGACAAATCCAGGTATTGACGAATGCGTTGGGTAGTTTGGAGCAGCAAATGTTCTCTTTCGGCTTGTTGCTTAATTATTTGTTCTGCTTGCTTACGTTCTGTAATATCTTCGGCAATACCGACTAAATATTTCGGCTGGCCATGCTCATCTGTGATGGCGATTTTTTTGGTGTGTAATATGCGAATTCCCCGGTTTTTAGTATGAATTTCCTCTTCTAATATTTCATAAATCTCCTGTGAGGCAAGAGTTTTGCGATCTTCAGAAACAAAAAAATCTGCTTCTTCTGGGAAAAAGTCATAATCACTTTTACCTATCAATTCCTCTCGCGCATAACCTAAGAGATTTTCGGCTGCCTTGTTTAAACGGATAAATTTTAACTCATCAGCATCTTTAACAAAAATCATATTCGGAATATTTTCGATAATCGAGTTAAGGAATTTTTCACTGTTTAGCAATGCTTGGGTGCGTTCTTGAACTTGATTTTCTAAGTCTTGATTGAGGTGGTATAACTGATTTAAAGTTCTTTGAAGTTCCTGTTCTGTTTGTTTGCGCTCGGTGATGTCTTGGGACATCGACATACCTGCGATCACATTACCCTGCTGATCTCGCACAGGGATATTGTGGTCAAGGTAGAGGCGATCGCGATATAAAATCTCCTCAATTGCAGATTCTCCAGTCAGTGCTTGCCGATAATTCCGTCCAATCCTCTCACCGATTTCTGCGGGAAAGATTTCCCAAATCGTTTTTCCTTCCATTTCTGCCTTACTCAAACCTGCACAAGCTAGTCCTAAGCCTCCAACCAGTAGGTATCGCAGGTCATGGTCAAATAGGACAACTGCCCCATTAGGAAAGTTATCTACCAGGGTGCGATAAAGCTGCTCACTTCGGCGCAAGGCTGCTTCTGCTTGTTTGCGAGTACTAATATCAGTAATTGTGCCGACATAACCAGTCATCTTTCCGTCTAAATTTTTTTCTTGAACAGCTTGCCCAAATACCCAGGTTTCAACTCCATCCGGTCGCAAAAACCGATATTCCAAACTAAAAGTTCCACCTGTTTGGGTGCAGCGATCCCATTCTGCTGAAATCATATCTCGATCTTCCGGGTGTAAACCGCTGGACCAGCCCAAGCCTGCCGCTTCTTCAGGAGTTAATCCAGCAATTTCACACCAGCGATCATTAACATACAAACAATTGCCCTCGGTATCGGCGCGGTAAATACCAACGGGGGCTGATGTTACCAGTGTTGCATAGCGTTGTTCACTTTCCTGTAATGCCAGTTTGATCAGCTTGCGTTCTGTCATATCTTCATAGCTGGCCACAACGCCGATGATTTCACCATCAGCGTTTTGCATTGGTATTTTATTAGTGTTTAACCACCTGTGAATGTTGCCATGTTTCGTAAATGTTTGTTCAATATTGAACTTGGGCGTACCGGACTCCATGACGATGCGGTCATCTGCCTGATAAAGTGGTGCTTGTTCTCGCCAGACCAGATCAAAGTCTGTTTTGCCAATAATTTCCGCAGCCGAAGATAGTCCAGCATCTAAAAGTAGCTGGCGGTTGCAGCCCAAGTAACGGCAGTTGCGGTCTTTCCAAAAAATGGCTATGGGTAGGCTATCCATGACGAACTGCAACAGAATTTGGCTTTCTTGTAATGCCCGTTCTGTTTGTTGGCGAATGATTTCATTGCGTTTTGCTGCGGTGATGTCTCGTGCTGCCCAAATGACCGTTTCTGCTGAAATCGGTGAAACTTTAGCACCAAACCAAACTTCTTGATTGCCAATCTGTAAGCTGTATTCACACTCTGAGAATTGTTGTGTAGTTAGAGTTTGCTCAATAATGCTCACAAACTGATCTGCGAGGTGATGAGGAAAAACTTCATGGAGGGTTTTACCGAGCAACTCTTCAGCTGGTCGGTAAAGCTTATCAGGATTGGTGGGAGCAATTTTGAGATAACGTCCCTGTTTATCTATCACCAGAATTACATCGACCATGGCATTAAACAGCCCTCGAAGTTCAGCTTCTGAGGCTTGGAGTGCTTTGAGCGCCTCTTGGCGTTCACGTTCAAGGCGTTTTTTATCACTAATATCTCGCCCTTCTGCAATCAGCATCACTATCTGTTCTGATTCATCTTTGAGGGGACGCAGAGAAAAATCTATGGTGCTTATCTGACCCCCAGCACCCAATATATCTACTTCGTAGCGGATAAATAATTCACCTTGGGCAGCAAGAGCGATCGCTTGTGTTAACTTCTCCTGAGTTGATTGAGAAATTGTCCACCAGTAAGTTTCCCAGAACGGTCGATTGATCACATCTTCTAATTGCTGTCCGCCAAAATTTAAAGCTGTTTGGTTGACTTCTAAGACAATTCCTGCGGTTGTCAGCAATCCGGTCAAATGAAAGGTGTTATCGAAAATAGCCCGAAATCTGCGCTCATTAGCTTGTAGTTCTTTCGTTCTTTTTTGTACCTTCTGCTCTAGAGAGGTATTGAGATTTTGCAAGTTTTGATAAAGTTCTGCCTGTTGAATGGCCACAGCCATCTGCACAGAAAGTTGCTGGAGTATACCAAGTTCATTTGTTTCCCATTCACGAGTCCCGCTGCATTGGTGAACAATAAGTAACCCCCAAAGTTGATAGGTAGAAGCGGACTGATCAGTTACTTCTGTGTTGAACAAAATGGGTACAACCAGGTTAGCCTTAACCTGAAATTGCTCTAGTATGTTGATATAGGAGGCTTTTAGTCCAGCATGATGGATATCAGAAATTGCTTGAATTTTGCCGTTAAGATAGGCTATTGCCTGATTCTCTCGAAAGCAACTATCCTGAATTTCACAGTTTAGGAAGGTTTTCCACTGAGGTAGTACAGATTCAGCAACAATTTTACCATTCATCTGGGAATCAAACTGGGACACCATCACCCGATCTGCTTTGAGAAATTCCCGAACATCTTGAACGGCTGTTGACAAAATTTCCTCTAAACGCAAAAACTGACGAATGTGAAGTGAGATCCCAGCTAACAACTGCTGTTGTTGCTCCTGCATCCGAATCTGCTCTATCAACCGGGTTTTCTCTAGAGTGGTATGAACAGCGCGGTGGAGTCCACTAGAGGTGAGTTTGCTCTTGATTAAATAGTCCTGAACACCACTCTTCATAGCTTGAACAGCTATGGTTTCATCTCCTTGCTGTGTTAACATAATGACTGGAATTTTTATACTACCAGATTGCAACCGCAACTGGTTCAGAAATTCCAACGCATCCATATCTGGCAGTTGATAGTCTAGAAGTATTAAGTCTGGACTGGTTTGCTCCAGTTGCGTTAATGCTTCTGCTCCTGTCTCAGTTTCAATAAAATCGTAAGTAGTAGCTATATCCTGAGCTAAGTAATTGCAGTATAATAACCTATCTTCTGACGAATTCTCCAGAATCAGAATTAAGTAATGGGAGATTGCCATAAAGCTTTTTCAATAATTAAATTAATTCACACTTTAAATTATATTTTAGCGTAGCTTTTTTTCCTAATTTATCACAAAAACCTCACGGTAGTTTACACTGCCACTTTCTAGACTTGATAATGTTGGTTTTTTTGTTGTAATTTTTCTCAAAGTACCGTTTGTCTGATTTGTCTAGAATGTATCGTTAATTTACGTCCTAGACAAAAACCTCTGCAAAAACTTAGCCCATTCTGCTGCGAGGTGAACTTCTGTAAATGGAACACGAATTGATTTAGCAGTATTCAATAAAAACTCTAATTCAATTTGACGACCTTTTTCGGGTGGATTTTCTAAATCTACTGAATTACCATTTACCAAAAAGCGGATTTCTTCAACATCCAATAAAGAAAAAGTTTCTAATTCAATTGGTCCTTTAGTTGTAGGTTTTCCCCAAGTGATATCATTACCTTTTTGAGCTAATACTGCATAGATATCATATTTAGCCCGTTCAAACTGTTCTGCCCAAATTCGATAAGCTTCAAGTTTCTGATATTCCTGTGAACCTTGCCACGCTAACCAGAAAAATATCACTAACAAAGGCAACCATAAAAGACCACGTTCCATAATAATTCGTAATTCGTAATTCGTAATAGTGCTTACAGTCCCGCTAGGGATACGTAATTCGTAATTTGTAATTAGAAAATAGACAAAAGAGTAGAGTTTATCGTCATCTCCCCCATCTTCCCAATCAATACTCAGGCTCTAAAATCTGCCAATTACCAATTGAAAAATATAGTTTGGCATAAATAGACCAATCCTTACAACCACACACCATGACTTCACAGCAGTGTCTTAACCTCATGCAAGCACTGGTTACATTGTATGACAAAGCTGCCTCGTTTTAATGCCAGGGATGATCCCTAATACTCCCTATTATGAGTTATGGTAGTGAGCAAACTGACAATGAGTTGATATGAGAAGACTTATATTATTGTCCTTGTTTGTCATTGGGTTGACAACTGCTGTGTTTGGGTTTCTGAATTTGCAGGGATTGGCAGCTAAAGGTGACTTTGAGACAATTTTGCTGGATTTTCGGGAAGATATTGGAGAAACCGTCATTAAAAAGGATTTACAAGCGATCGCACAACAATATAATGTCACACCTCAACTGGATAATAAATATTCAGCAGCGGACAATGTGTATATTATCAAAGGCGATCGCCAACGGTTGCAAAACCTCAAAAAATCTCCCTTTGCCAAAGCCACAGAATTCATCGAGCCAAATTATATTTATAAAACAGTTCCCGAAGGTAAAGCCACAGCATCAGCAAACGAACCAGTAAATCCCTCATTAATTGGTCCCAATGACCAATATTACAGCAAACAGTGGAACCTGCACAAAATTGGCATAGAAGGCGCGTGGAATCTGACCAAAGGTAGTGGTATTAAAGTTGCGGTTATTGACACCGGCATTACCCAAGTCCGCGACTTAGCCGAGACAAAATTCGTCAAAGGCTACGACTTTGTTAACGACACCGAAGCAGCCAACGACGACAACGGACATGGAACCCATGTTGCCGGTACAGTCGCCCAAGCCACCAATAACAACTATGGTGTCGCTGGAGTTGCCTACGAAGCCAGCCTCATGCCCTTAAAAGTGCTAAATGCCTATGGTTCAGGAACAGTTGCCGATATTGCCGAAGCCATCAAATTTGCCGCCGATAAAGGCGCAGACGTGATTAACATGAGTCTAGGTGGTGGTGGTGAAAGCCAACTGATGAAAGAAGCCATCGAATATGCCCACAGAAAAGGTGTAGTCATCATTGCCGCTGCCGGAAATGAAAGCACTAATGGGGCTAGTTATCCAGCCCGTTACCCCCATGTAATCGGCGTTTCCGCCTTTGGACCAGATGGAGAAAAAGCAGAATATTCCAACTATGGTGCTGGCGTAGATATCTCCGCTCCTGGGGGGAGTGAAACCGGCGGAATTCTCCAAGAAACTATTGATGAAAATGGCGAAGGTGTATTTTTAGGACTCCAAGGAACCAGCATGGCTTCCCCCCACGTTGCTGGTGTGGCAGCATTAATTAAAGCTGCGGGAGTTACAGACACAGATGAAATTTTAAAAGTTCTCCAACAATCAGCCAGAGTTATTCAAGATGATGGTTTGAACTATTATGGCGCTGGACAACTTAACGCCGAAGCCGCAGTTAAACTTGCCACCCAAGGACAAATCAGTTTTCCCGATTTCTTCCGGTGGTTACGGGATAACGGCTATATCAACCCTGGCTTTTGGATAGATGGCGGAGCGATCGCACTATTACCTAAAATATTCATGGTAGTAGGTTCTTATCTCCTCGCTTGGTTCTTACGGGTTTACTTCCCCTTCACTTGGAGTTGGTCTTTATCCAGTGGGTTAATTTTTGGTAGTTCTGGGTTATTCTTCCTCAAGGGAATTTATATCTTTGATCTTCCTCAATGGCCTTTCCGGGTTTTGGGTAGTTCCATTCCTGAACTAGGCAATAGCATACAAGGAACAGGTGCTTTAAATCCCATCTTTGCTTCTGTGCTAATTCCCCTGACATTGATAGTATTACTGTTAGGACATCCCAATTGGAAATGGTTTGCTATTGGTTCAAGTTTGGGAATAGCCGCCTGTTTAACAGTCAGTGCCATTTATGATCCCGCAGTTTGGGGATTAGGAGATGGTAACTTAGCCCGTACCTTCCTCATCGTTAATGCCCTACTTTGTTACGGGCTGGTACGTTTAGCATTAAAAGACGAGAAACAAACAGCTTAATAAGGTAATGGGTAATGGGTAAGTGGTATAGCAGGAGTCGGTAGGGGCGTATTGCAATACGCCCGTACAGGTTGTCTAGAATGTATCGTTAATTTACGTCCTAGACAAAAACCTCTGCAAAAACTTAGCCCATTCTGCTGCGAGGTGAACTTCTGTAAATGGAACACGAATTGATTTAGCAGTATTCAATAAAAACTCTAATTCAATTTGACGACCTTTTTCGGGTGGATTTTCTAAATCTACTGAATTACCATTTACCAAAAAGCGGATTTCTTCAACATCCAATAAAGAAAAAGTTTCTAATTCAATTGGTCCTTTAGTTGTAGGTTTTCCCCAAGTGATATCATTACCTTTTTGAGCTAATACTGCATAGATATCATATTTAGCCCGTTCAAACTGTTCTGCCCAAATTCGATAAGCTTCAAGTTTCTGATATTCCTGTGAACCTTGCCACGCTAACCAGAAAAATATCACATCAAAGTCTGTTTTGCCAATAATTTCCGCAGCCGAAGATAGTCCAGCATCTAAAAGTAGCTGGCGGTTGCAGCCCAAGTAACGGCAGTTGCGGTCTTTCCAAAAAATGGCTATGGGTAGGCTATCCATGACGAACTGCAACAGAATTTGGCTTTCTTGTAATGCCCGTTCTGTTTGTTGGCGAATGATTTCATTGCGTTTTCAAAAAACAAATGACTATTACAATTACAGGTACTATCGAACGTCGTAATATTGGTATGGGCGCATGGGCGTTATTTACAGACGAAGGCGTTACCTACGAAATACTCAAAGGCGCTGATAAAAGCTTACTCAAATCAGGACAAAAAGCCAAAGTCACGGGACAGGTACGGGAAGATGTCATGACAATTGCCATGATTGGCCCTGTTTTAGAGGTAAAATCCTTCGAGCTAATTAGTTCTGATTAGCAGCAGTAGAATCTAACACTTCTTGAATCCGACTTCTGAATTCCCCTTTGGGATGTCCCCCTTTAACCTCACCGATAATCTGAAATTCGGCTTCAGGTGAATCACAGATAATATAGGTAGGCCATCCCATTTGTGATTTATCAGGATACTGGCTTAACAAAATTTTGCGGTATTGGCGATAAGTCGCCGTATCCTGCATTTTCACATCGATAAATAGCAAACCCAGTTCCTCAACCACCTTTTTGTCATAAAAAGACATCTTGTGGCAGATGCCGCATTCTTCTGAAGAGAACTTAATCACAGATAAACTCATATCGCTATAGAATCTCTAGCTTTTTTGTAAAAATTGCTTATTATGTCATAAAATAGTAACAGATTGCACGAGACTGCACAAAGGCATTAATTCTAGAAAAATAATTAAGAGTGCTATTATATATCGCCGCAATCATTCTGGAGTCATAGCTTCGGCTCAAAATAGAATGAAAGCGGGAAAGAAACAGGGCTTTACCTTTGGCAGAAAACAGGGTTAGACTAGTGGTCTACAGCAAGTGGCAACTGAAACAATCATATTGCTACAGTCTGGAGTAAATCAGATGGTATCCAAAACCAGCTTTGACCTAGAAAAAACCCCCCAGTTAGTGTTAGCCAGCTAGGGGAGCTTAGTTATCAGGGTGCATCTACCAATTAAATGTTCTCAGGTATGGCACAATCCTCCGGATAAATTTTCCCTAGGAAGCGTGTTTTTATTTCTAAATAAAAAAACCCCCCAGTTAGTGTTAGCCAGCTAGGGGAGTTAGTTATCAGGGTGCATCTACCAATTAAATGTTCTTGGTTTAACTGACAATATCCGGATCAAGTTTTGATAATCAAGGTGTGAAAAAGTTGCCCATAAATTTCTACAAATCTATCCTTAAGGCACAATTTCTTCAGATAAAGCCGTGGTAAAACCGGATGGTAATTTATTGATATGAACCTATCCCCAAAAAACTTGTAGCTAATTTGTTTGGGGAAACTGTATCAAATTAATTGCCGATGTCCTGAGACTAGGTAATAGAAGAATTACCTGAAGAATACATCTGTCAGAAGTTAGGAGTCAGTCAATTGAGGATTTTGAAGGAGTGATCAATTGCCGTTCATCTCTGGAGCGATTGACCCATTACAAATAATAATTTTGAGATTAATCTAGATTTTATGAAGCGGTAGTATGATTGATCTTAACCACAAAAAACCCCCAGTGGTGTTAGCCAGCTAGGGGAAGTTAGTTATCAGGGTGCATCTACTAATTAAATGTTCTGGGTTTAATATCATCCTCCGGAACAATTAAAATGCATCATGGGTGTTGTTTATCAACTCAAGAAAAAACCCCCAGTGGTGTTAGCCAGCTAGGGGAAGTTAGTTATCAGGGTGCATCTACTAATTAAATGTTCTGGGTTTAATATCATCCTCCGGAACAATTGGGTCACATTTTCATTATTGTTATTTGTGAACTCAAAAAAAAACCCCCCAGTGGTGTTAGCCAGCTAGGGGAGATTAGTTATCAGGGTGCATCTACTAATTAAGTGTTCTGAGTTTAATGTCATGCTCCGGATCAATTGGGTTGCATCTTCGTTATTGTTGTTTATGAACTCAAGAAAAAACCCCCAGCGGTGTTAGCCAGCTAGGGGAGATTAGTTATCAGGGTGCATCTACCAATTAAACGTTCTGAGTTGAACCACTATGCTCCGGATGAATTTGCCCAAAAGCCGCTGTATGGCACTTACGGAAAAAATTCCTGTCGTTGTTAGCTGGTTAGGGGAGTTAGTTATCAGGGTTTGAAATTGCGATGGTTTGAGAAGATTTTCCTGGGTCAGAGATTACTTTTGTTTGCCAAAATAAAAAAAACCCCTAGGCGGGTGTTAGCCTACCAGGGGTATTGAAGATCAAGGTGCATCTACCAATAAAGTGTTCTCGTCTGAAGTAATCACATCCGGATAAAGTTCTCTCAGCAAAACAAGCCAAACCACGCCGAATCAGAAACATTCCGTGACAATCAGCATCTAAAGTATCAGCAAGTAGAAATCCAAGACTAGAGACTTTCGCAGTTTAAAGTAGATTTAGGAGGCAAACAGGAGAAGTTGTGACCCAGGAATTTCATATTTCCGTAACCCCAGTAGGGCAAAATGACTACTTGGTGCGGACGGAACAAGTCGCGCCTGGGGTGCCGTTGGCAGAAGAACTGGTGACTTGGACGGTCGCTGAGTGGTTAGCGGCCGCAGGACATTTGATGAATGACCCGTTACAGTCAGTGCTACAGGGAGATGTCATGGCCAGGAACTCTGTAAACTGGGTGGCACTGGGTCAGCAATTATATAATGCTCTGTTTCAAGGCACTTTGAGAGATAGTTGGATTACTGCCCAAGGTATTGCCCAAAATCAGCAACAGGTACTGCGTTTACGCTTGGGACTCAAAGATACTAGGTTAGCGCGTTTGCCTTGGGAAGTGATGCACGCAGGCGATCGCCCGTTAGCTACTGGGCCTTATATCACTTTTTCTCGTTATCAAAGCGGCATTCACTCAACATCACGACTCCCCACACGCAACATTCCCTCGCCACAGGAAGAAAGCGGAGTCAAGGTGTTGATGATTATTTCTTCTCCCACTGATCAAGTGCGTCTTGATTTGCTCAAACAAGAAGCGATTGACCTACAAGCCGAACTTCATCGCCAATCCCCCCGAACTGAAAATGGCAATTATGTCCCAGAAATTGAACTGACTATCCTCGATCAACCAGGAAGAGAAGAGTTAACCCAAGCCCTAGAACAGGGACGATATCATGTTCTGCACTACTCTGGTCATAGTAACTTGGGGGCTAATGGGGGAGAAATTTATTTAGTTAGTAGAAGAACTGGCTTAACAGAAACCCTCAGCGGTGATGATTTAGCCGGCTTGCTGGTGAATAATAATATCCAAATGGCAGTGTTTAACTCTTGCTTGGGAGCATACAGAGCTAAGTCTGATACCTCTGGGGAGACGGGAGAACGCAACCTCACTGAAAGCTTGGTGAAAAGAGGTCTGAGGAGCGTTTTGGCCATGTCAGAACGGATTCCTGATGAAGTGGCGCTGACGTTGACACAATTGTTTTACCGCAATTTAAGCCAAGGCTATCCCTTGGATTTGTGTGTGAGTAGGGTACGTCAGGGCTTAATTTCTGCCTATGGTTCTCACCAGATGTACTGGGCGTTACCAATGTTGTATCTCCAGCGGGAATTTGAAGGCTTTCTCACCCCGCAAATTGGTTTGTTTGCCAATTCTGAGTTACTGAATGAATATCAGTCATCAGCGGGAACATCCGCTAATTTGATGTATTCGGGGGTGACAACTGATCCCCAAATGCCTTTAGCTATGGAGGATATCATGCCTTCTGGTTTAGGACGGGATGCTTCTGAGCTAGATTGGCTAGGGGATGATACTTGGGGGGATCTCTTGGATGAGATTGATTATGATAACCCTAGTTATGATGAGGATTCGGCAATAGTTTCTGATTTGTTTCGCCAGATGGGTAATCCCCCAGCCCCAACTGAAGAAACTTCAATCACGGCGGAACTAGAGCCACCAGTACGCGACAATGATAATGCTCTCAGGGATCATTTACAGCTTAAGGAGGATGTAGTTGAATGGGCAGATAGCTCTGAAATTGTGCCAAATGCCCCAACTATGGTAGGTAATCAAGGAAATTCTCCGCCGCCCACATTACCACCAATGAAGCAACTACGTCGCCGGCAACGTCGGCCGTGGCCAATTTTGGGGATTGTGGGTGCAAGTGCGATCGCACTAATTATTGGTTTAAATTGGTGGTGGTATCATCGCAGGTCGGTAGTTCCGGAAATTCCACCTATTCCTACTCAGCCTTTTGTCAAGAGTCAATTACCTATTGACTTAAAAACATCACCAACGGGAATTGTCACCGCTACGGCTACAGAACAGTTGAGTCAAGGGAATTTACAACCTGGGCTGGATGCTGTAGATGAACTACTGAATCGTGGCGCTTTAGCTTCAGCAGAAACTGCTTTGGCGCTGATTCCCGCTAAACAAATTGACGAACCATCTGTCAACTTTTTACGTGGTCGATTAGCTTGGCAATTTGCTCAAACAAGCGATAAAAAATATAGCATTGATGATGCCCGTCGTTACTGGGAAATTGCGGTGCGGGATCAGCCAGATTCTGTTTTGTATAATAATGCTTTGGGATTTGCTTACTATGCTGAGGGAAATCTCAATCGGGCTAATGATGCTTGGTTCAAGGCTTTGAATTTAGCCCTCAAGTCCCAGAATCCCACTTCGACAGCAACACCATCTGCCAATTTAGTTATGCCACAGGAGGCTTTAACTGCCTATGCGGGGTTAGCCTTAGGTTTATATAAATCTGCAAATAATCAATCTGCTGCCAAACAAGGGCAATATATTAAAGAAGCTATTAAGCTACGTCAAACTGTGATTGAGAATGAACCTGTCAACTTTACGATTGATAAATTGGCTCAGAATTGGCTGTGGACAGAACAAGCTATTACAGATTGGCGATCGCTCCTTCAAGAACAGAGTCAGTAAGTCTAGACACCTGAGCAGTGGTGAAATACAATACATCAACCTCAAGTTAAACAAGTAGCTTTATAGTTACAGCTTTAGACAACTAATCTGGTTAGATATATAAACAATGCTCTTAGAAGTTAGGAATTGAAAAAAATGAGAAAAGTCGAAGCTATTATCCGTCCCTTTAAGCTGGATGAGGTGAAAATTGCCCTAGTTAATGCGGGAATCGTGGGGATGACTATTTCTGAAGTCCGTGGTTTTGGACGACAAAAAGGTCAAACTGAACGCTATCGTGGTTCGGAATACACAGTTGAGTTTCTGCAAAAACTGAAGGTGGAAATCGTGGTTGAAGATCACCAAGTAGATATGGTGGTTGATAAAATTATCGCCGCAGCCCGGACTGGTGAAATCGGTGATGGTAAGATTTTTATCTCCCCTGTTGAGCAAGTTGTACGGATTCGCACTGGGGAAAAGAACACGGAAGCCGTGTAAGTTTTGAATATCTAGAGAGTGGGCGTTGTTGAATTAGGGGATGAGGAATTTTCAAGATTTTTCTTCATCTCTAGCATCAGCAGCGCCTTTTGTGGTTTGATTTTAGGAAAAATAGCGCATTTGTTTTATAGCGATTTTCAAATAAATGAACCACATTTTGCTCAGGTTTCGCGCAAAGAAGCAAAGAAGCAAAGGCGCAAAGTAAGAAATAGATTAATTTATAATTTAGGGTGTAGTCTACATGAAACCTGCTGTAATTGGCTAGACGATGAATTAGAACCTTTTACTTTCAAGATATAGCGGTATGCACTTGAATGAGATACATCATAGTCCCCTCATCGCTTGCGGGGAGGGGGTTGGGGGTGGGGTGTTTGTATCTCACTCAACCAAGAACCGCTATAGAAATTACAAATTATCACTGAAGGAGAATTATATGGCACGTCCACCTATTCATCCTGGAGAAATTCTAGCTGATGAACTGCATGAATTAGGAATGAGTGCAAGTGAATTAGCTCGTTTGCTTCATGTCCCTAAAAATCGAATTACCGAAATAATTAATGGTAAAAGGTCAATTACTGCTGATACTGCATTACGGCTAGGACAATGGTTTGGTACTAGTGCTGAATTTTGGATGAATTTGCAGAAAAATTATGAACTTAGACTGGCTGAAGAAAAAGTTGGTAAGGAAATTAAAGTAACTATTTCTCCTCGTTTATCAACTAGGAATATGCAAGTTCTAGCGTAAAATTAGTTTTATTATTCTTCCTCTTACCTTCGCGCTCTTTGCGTCTATACCTACGGTACGCTACGCGTTAGCGGAGCTTTCGCTTTAGCGATACGTGGTTCGTTAAAATCATCCTCAAGGGAAAACGAGTTACCCCCAAAAAACATCACCTTAACACCTTAACCAACTGAGGAACTAAACTTTTCAAAGCATTACCACGATGACTAATTGACTTTTTTAATTCCGGTGACATTTGGGCAAAAGTCAATTGCTTTTCTGGGACATAAAAAATAGGATCATAACCAAAACCACCTTCACCACGGGTTGAATAAAGAATTTCACCGCGACAAATACCCTCAGATTGCAAAACTATTTCTCCCGCAGGATTTGCAACCGCTACTGCACAGACAAATTGGGCTTGACGATTTTCTGTATTTCCTAATTCTCGTAATAACCTAGCAATGCGTTCTGCATCGGTATTGCCATAACGAGCAGAGTATACACCCGGTGAACCATTGAGGGCATCTACCTTTAAACCAGAATCATCTGCGATCGCCCAATTTCCGGTAGCTATAGCAACCTCAGAGGCTTTGAGACAAGCATTTGCAGTAAAAGTGTCCCCTGTTTCTTCAACGTCCAAATCTTCGGGTTTGAGAGTTAATTCCCAACCCGAATCAGCTAAATAAGCTTGCATTTCTTTTAACTTACCGGGATTTCCTGTGGCTACTACGAGTAATTTTGTCATTAGTTATTAGTTATTAGTTATTAGTCATTAGTAAGGGGTAATTGTTTGTTGATTCCATTACCCATTACCCATTACTCATTAATTAGATTCAGCCCAAGTTTTCGCCCAAGCGAGAGTTTGATGGACTTGTTCTAATGTGGGTGCTTCGCAGTAGAGACGTAAAACTGGTTCAGTGCCACTAAAGCGAATCATTAACCAACTTTGATCAGCGAGGCGGAATTTATAACCGTCAATTGTTTTGCAATCAATTACTGGTTTACCTGCAATTTCTGTTAAAGGCTGGCTTTGCAATTGTTGCAATAACCGTCCTCGCACATCCATATTTGCTAAAGGTAAATCTATGCGATCATAGGTTGAACTGAAATTAGTTTGTTGTTGTAAGAGGCGATAATATTCACCTAAATCCAAACCGGATTCTACAACTGCTTCTAACACATACAATGCTGAAAGTAGGGCATCTCGTTCAGGAATGTGGCTACCGTAGCCTATCCCACCGGACTCTTCACCACCTAGTAATACCTCTGAAGCTAACATTCGGTCAGCAATGTATTTATAACCGACTGCGGTTTCAAATACAGACAAGTTTAGTGATGCAGCGACAAGGGGAATTAAGTCAGAACCGCTAACTGTTTTGACGATTTCGCCGGTAAAGTTACGCCTGCGGGTGAGGTGGTCGATTAAGATGGGGATTAATATTTGGGAACTGAGGAAATTAGCGTCTTTGTCTACTGCGGCAATGCGATCGCAATCTCCATCAAATACCAAACCCACAGTTAAACTTGATGTATTAGTTTCCCCATGATTTTTAATTACTGTCAATAACCGCGAAAGGTATTTAGGTAAAGGTTCTGGCGCACCACCTTCAAATAGGGGATCACGGTTGCTGTTGATTTCTTTTACTTGTTCACCTAATAATCTTGCTAGTCCCCCAGCCGCTGCGCCGTGCATAACATCCACAAATAATGTTAATTTGTCAGATGTGATTGCTTGCCTAATTTTGTCAATATCAACTTTACCTTCTAATGCACGACAATAACTTGGCCAGGCATCAAACTTCTGTTCCTTCCCTGGGGTAGCTGCAAGTGGAACATCCACCGTTAACAGTGCTTCTATCTCCTGGGTAACTTCAGGTGGTACGGAACCGCCAAAAGCACTTTTAACTTTTAGTCCTAAATATGCACCAGGATTATGACTGGCTGTAATCACTAGCGCCCCTAAAGCATTGAGTTCTTTAGCAGCCCAACTAAATGCTGGAGTTGGGGCATAAGTTTCGCTAAATAGTACATCAAAACCAGCAGCCGTGACAGAATCAACAACCACACGGGCGAATTCTTCAGCCATAAAGCGGCGATCGTAACCGACAATGATTGTACGGCTACCAACCGTAGAAAAATAAGTGTTATGTAACACTTTGGCGGCAACAGTTGCTACTAAGGCTAGGCGTTCAAAGGTAAATTCTTCGCCAATTACGCCTCGCCAGCCATCTGTACCAAACTTGATTGGATTAGTTAAAACTGGCATGGATATATCCTAAATTTCTAACTGAGGATTTTAGCATTTATACAAGGTATTACGTAATTAGGATGTTAATTACAAATTAGTTTGAGCCGCTAGGGCAATCCCTAATGGTAAAATTCGATGTTCCTGAACTTGAATTCTAGCGTGAAGTGTTTCTGCTGTATCATCTGGAAGTACAGGTACTGCTGCTTGCATCAAAATGGGACCACTGTCCATTTCTAAACACAGGAGATGCACAGTACAACCAGTAATTTTCACCCCTGCTTCTAAAGCTTGTTCTACAGCCCGAACACCCTTGAAACTAGGTAAGAGACTGGGATGAATATTGATAATTTTGTGAGGAAAAGCATCAATTAATACTTGTGTCACCAGACGCATCCAGCCTGCCATAATTACCAAATCTACATCATACTGCCGCAATGTCTGCACAATTTGCCTGTCTAGGTCTTTGCGGTTTTTGTAGTCTCGGTGATTTAAAAGTACAGCTTTTACACCTCGATTTGCTGCCCGTGTTGCTGCCTTAGCGTCGGGATTATTGTAAATTAAAACTGGAATTTCGGCGTTTAGTTTTCCTTCCTCAATAGCTTGGGTAACTACCTCAAAATTGCTGCCATTTCCAGAAGCCATAATCCCCAGTTTCAAGGGAGTGGCTAGTTGTAATTTTTCACTAGAAATATGGGAAATATGGGGAGAAATCAGACTAGCAGCATCAATTGGGGAAACTTGACTCATAAAATGTCGATAAAATTACATAGATAAACATTTAATCACCAATATTGCCATGAAAACATCCCGTTCTTCCCGTCTGCAACTACTAGATAATGATACAGTCGCGGCTTGGGTTTTTCTAACACCCGCACTGATTTTGTTAGGTGTATTTGTTATTTGGCCAATTGCTTATTTGTTTTATCTCAGTTTTACTGCGGGTATTTTCACCTCTAACGGCATTCATTGGGTTGGCTTCAAAAACTATTGGCGTTTGTTACTAAACTCTGACTTTTGGCAAGTTATTTTTAACACAGTTTATTTTACTCTTGGTAGCCTTGTTCCTAGTTTGGTAATTCCATTGGGAATAGCAGTGTTATTAAATCGCTCATTCGCTTGGCTCTTAATTTTGCGAAGTGCTTATTTTCTGCCTTCAATTACCTCTCTTGTGGCCGCTGGTTTGGGATTTCGCTGGTTGTTTCAAAATACGGGGCCTGTAAATGAGCTTTTAAAGATATTTGATATTCCCGAAATATCTTGGTTAGGAGATACTTTTTGGGCAATGCCAGTCATCATTTTATTTAGTATTTGGAAACAAATAGGTTTCAATATGGTGGTTTTTTTAGCTGGGTTGCAAGCAATTCCTGTTAGTCGTTATGAAGCAGCAGAATTAGATGGAGCTAATGCTTGGCAACAATTTTGGCATATTACTTTACCTGGACTACGACCGACTTTAATTTTTGCCACTGTTACGACTGCTATTTTCACATTGCGAAGTTTTGAGCCTGTTTATGTGATTACAGGTGGTGGTCCTTTAAATTCTACTAATTTGCTGGTTTATTACACTTACCAAGAAGCTTTTGGTCAATTTGATTTTGGTTATGCCGCAGCTGTAGCCACGGTGTTGTTAATTATTACTTTGTTACTAGTTTATTTGCAGTTAAGAACTTGGAAAGATGAGTAATATCGTGTCCAGTTGACTACTTATGATTAGGGCTGACGCGGAGATGGGGAGATGGGGAGACGCGGAGACGCGGAGACACAGAGAAAATCAAGAATAACTTAATTACGAATTACGAATTACGAATTACGAATTACGAATTATTTAAAACTCTCGTCGTAAGAAGATTAAGATGGCAATTGCTAATAGCATGAAACTGTACATCAAGCCATAGCCGGCATTACCAATTAATGTCATTGTGTCAGGTATTGCTTGCAATCCATAGACAGCATCATTTTTCAAATCTAAGCGAGATAAATCTGGGAGGATAAGATATAAACCTTGTGTAAAGCGTTCTACACCTGGGTTTTGACTCAGACGACCAAGTGCGACCAAATCTTGAGTAATATTCCCCATTAAATAGACAGCAAATGTTAAAGCTGTGGCTATGAGAGAACTGGTAAAAACTCCTAATGTGATAGCTACTGCTGTAATTAAGGTTAACTGCAAAAACAAGAAAAATGCAGCAATCAGAATACTAGAAATTGGATAAGACATTTTACCAAATTGTAAAAATCCCAGATAAATAGCTGTCATAGCGGCGATTATTACAGCTAGAACTGCGGATAAACCTAAGTATTTACTAGTGATAAATTCACTACGACTTATGGGTTTGGCAATTAACATTAAAATAGTACGTTTTTCAATTTCTTTATTAACTAGTCCTGTACCTATAAAAACGACAACAATTAAACCAATTACGTTCATTGTTGCTAAACCAAAGTCTAAAAATATTTTGTCCTGGCTTGTAGCTGCAAATTCAAAAATTGCCCGATTAGCAACAGCGAGGATGAGTGCATAAAAACCAATGATGTACAGGATGCGATCGCGGATCACTTCCTGAAACACATTTTTTGACATCACAAAGGTTCTAGTTATATTCATGGTCATTAGTCATTAGTCATTGGTCATTGGTCATTGGTCATTTTCTCCCCATCACCCCATCTCCCTATTCCCCTACTGTTGTGGTGGTGGTGAGCCGAGGAAAAATTTGCTGGTGCGATCGCATTCAATTCCTGCAACTGCGTTTTTATTCTCTGGTTGCTTGACGGCTGCAATTGGTTGGATGCGACAGGATTTTTGGAGATAAAAACCGTTTTTATTTGCACTAGGGCCTGTCCAAATACTGAGGATATCTAATCTATATCCCGAATTGACATTGACTACACGGGGTTCAATTCGCCATAGTTCTTGTTCTTCATATTTCACTAGGTTTTTGTCTATCATTCTCTTACCCAAGTTTCCTACTTGCTGGTTTGCTTCTAATAGCCATCTTTCTACTTCTGACCAAGGTCGTGTCACTATTTGTTCTTCTATTAAAGGCTGAATTTTATTCAAAATCATCGCCCCATTTTGTGGCGTTTTGGCTTTTGGCTCTAGTTTAATGACAAAGGCGCTATTTTGAAAATTATCTACTAGTAAACTGGGATATTCCTTTAACCATTTATCGATGACAAAGTAAAACTGAATCCAGCAACTTATTAGCATTGACCAAGCAATCAAAATGATGATTTTTTGGCGTTCTTTTTGTTTAGGAAGAGTAGCTTTTGATTTTGTACCTGTGCCTACAAAAAATTCTGGTATTGCGGTAATGATTGCAGCAATTGTTGGCCAATAAACTATGGTTTTAGGTGTAACTAAATTCACATTATGTCTAAAAGCAAAGGCACTGACTAAGAAACTAGTTATCAATGCTCCCACTGGCATAAAAGTCCCAGGAACTCTTAAAGGGTCGTCGGTGGTATACCAGGCTGTACCAGCCATTAAGAAGACCCAACCTGAAAATGCAATTATATCTTTTATATAACCTATAGAAAAATATGACATTGCCCAAGAAAAAACACTTAAATAGATTAGTGTTTGCCAAGAGTAAGCCTTGGGAGGCATTAAAAGCTTTTGAACTCCTGAGAATAAGTCTTGAACAAATTTAAAGAGAACTGTTATTTCTTTGAAAATTGGTGAATTCATATTTTTACCTCTATTTTCTTAAATCATCCAGATTTTTTGTAACTGTTTAATTACTTCAATCCTCCAGAGTAGCTGCGAATTAATAAAATTATCGTGATAGCAGTATAGCTAAGGGAGTTTGCTATTAAAGTAGTAGTAATTAAATTTGTGTTTCGTAATTTTGCTTTGTTCATTAATTTTAATCTTTGGCGTTGAGAGATTAGTGTATTGTCTTCATTTTTAGTAAATTCTCCCAAAGAGATAATTAAGGTCTTTAATAAGAAAAACTTAATTAAAAATGTACTAAAAAATATAATAAAACCAGAGAGTACTAGATAGCTGTGAGTACTGGGATTTTTGAAGTTATTAAAAAACACATAGCTAATTAATTCTGACTTAATTGGTACGGGTAATATTGGCTCTACTAGAAAAAATATAGTCCAGCCAATGACACTGGAAAAAACATTCATGGCAATGGCATAAAAGATGCTAGTTTTTTTGTCAAATTTTAGCCAGCGATGGAGAATGTAACCTTCTATGGGAATGGCAATTAGTAAGAACAAAGTTTCAAATAAAATCGCACCAATGGGTAAAATTCTGGGAAGTGATAATTCTTCAGTCATAACGTTCAATAAGTTCAATAAATTTGGGATTTGGGATTTGGGATTGAAGCCACCCACGAAAGGATGAGAATTAAAGGATTAAGTCAGCAACCTAAATCTAAAATGTAGCATTTGTCAAGAGTCCGGGTTAAATTGTTTAAATTGTAGAGTATAACTGAGATGATACGGATAATGGTGGCAATTATCTCATCAAAGAAGGGAATAGGGAACAGACAACAGTTTTCTCTACACATTAGTACAAAAATATGTAAATTAAGCGACTAAGCACTTACGGAGAAGCCAGCTACAAAATTTCTGAAAAGTATTTGCAATAAGCTTTTTTAATTTTTAATTTTTAATTTTTAATTCCGCGCAGCGGTGCTAGTTTAGGTAAAATAGGAGACTGCGACGTTACAGCTTTTCCAGAAATGACAAGAAATGGCATCGGTATTCGCACAGCACAAGTGCGTTCTGAACGGCTCATTGGCCAAATTCACGTCTATGATGGTATTGGCAAAGGTAAGTCCCAAGCGGCTTTAGGGGTGGTTTTGCGCTCGATTGGTTTGGGAATAAATACACCGAGTGATTCTAATCGCGTTCTACTGCTGCGGTTTCTCAAGGGGCCAGAACGTGATTATGATGAGGATGGAGCGATCGCAGCTTTACAGCGCGGTTTTCCCCATTTGATTGATCAGGTTCGCACGGGGAGAGCCGAGTTTTTTGGACATGATGAGATTACCCCTTTTGACAGAGAGGAAGCTTTGCGGGGTTGGGATGTGGCTAAAGGTGCGATCGCATCAGGGTTATACTCGGTTGTGGTTTTAGATGAAATTAACCCGGTTTTGGATTTGGGTTTGCTTCCTGTCGATGAGGTAGTAAAAACTTTAAAATCTAAACCCCAGGAATTGGAAATTATTGCTACTGGACGAGCGACACCGCAACAGTTACTGGATATTGCGGATTTGCATTCGGAAATGAAACCTCACCACCACCCGACAGCAGCAGCACTGTTAATTGAAGGGATTGAAATTTATACAGGTGCGGGTAAGGGTAAATCTACTAGTGCTTTGGGGAAGGCTTTACAAGCAATTGGTAGGGGAATAAATCATCCTGGTTCTACTCGTGTATTAATTATGCAGTGGTTGAAGGGTGGTAGTGGTTATACTGAAGATGCAGCCATAGCCGCTTTACAGCAGTCTTATCCTGAAGTGGTGGATCATTTACGCTGTGGTAGAGATGCGATTGTTTGGCGCAATTCTCGGCAAGAATTAGACTATATAGAAGCAGAAAGAGGTTGGGAAATTGCCAAAACTGCGATCGCATCTGGAATCTATAAAACCATCATTCTCGATGAACTCAACCCCACTGTTGATTTAGAATTACTTCCTGTTGATCCGATTGTTCAAGCTTTATTGCGTAAACCCCGCGATACAGAAGTTATTATTACTGGTCGCTGTCAAAATCAACCTGCATATTTTGATTTAGCCAGTATTCATTCTGAGGTTTATTGTCATAAACACTACGCTAATCAAGGGGTAGAACTGAAGCGCGGAGTTGATTTTTAGAACCATAAGATCCCCGACTTCTTTTGTATCCTGTAAATAAATTATCAATTGATGTTAGAAGTCGGGGATCTGGTTTTTAAACAAGGACATTTTGGCAACAAAAGTCTTGATTTTTTACATCAAATGTGTATGGCGTAACTTAACGCATAATATTTTTATTTGGGTTGAGAAAAGCCAACCCTAAAATCTCTGTGTAAGCTGCAATATCCTGCTTAGTCTCCCTATCTGCAATTTTAGCAACATTATTAGCAATTTGGGATAATAAACCTTGAGGTGAATTAGGGTTATAAAGTTAAATTGTCTGAATTAGAAATTGGGTAGGTTGGGTTGACATTAGGAAACCCAACATTTTTAAACATTTGTTGGGTTGCGCTGTCGCTTAACCCAACCTACGAAAACTAATTAATATCAGAAATTGGAGATATGGATAAAGCGATATTATCTAGAACTTTCTATAATTTGAATTTTCTCTGTTTTTAAATCATAAAGTTGATAAACCATTTGGTCAATTTCTGCTTCTAATGCGGTTGTATCTGCATTAGGATCGGACTTTTTAGCAGTGAGGATTTGATCAACTATTTCAATAAAAGGAATTTGTTCTTTTAGAGAAATTGGATAAAATGGTAAAAGTCCTAAATGAAAAGCTTTAACTTGTGCCAATGCTTCTCCTTTTTCTGGATTAATGCTAGTATACACAAAATCAATTAGTTTTGAGTTTAATATACCGAGTATATATTTAAGGTTAAATTTTTCATCTTTTTTGAGAATAATATGAGTATTATCTCGCATGATAAATCCAGACTCAATCAAAGTTCCAATAATCTGATCGCTAGTTTGTCTAAAAATCAGTTTTTCTTTTGCTTTAAATATGGATTCTTCTCTAGGTGCTGCAAGCCATTTACCATAACTAATCCAAAAATTGCCATTCCATAAAATTACATATTTATTAAAATAACGTCCACCAATTAAAGGTTGAAAAGTATCGTTTAATTTAGTTTCAGAAGTATAAGGTTTTTCATCTAATATTTTTCTTGTTTGCGGTGGATAACCTTTACCAACTTCATAAGGTTTTACACCATTTTTAATATCAAAATAATCTTTAACTAACAAAGATTTGGAATAAATGACATTTAACAATAAAAGTTGTTCCTCGGTAAGCAAAAAATTAAAGAAATCTTGTTTGGAAAGAGTATTTTTTGATAAAATATTAATAATTTCAATTGTTTCACTATTTCTCAAGTTGATTTTGATATCATATTCTGATATTTGACTATTTTGCATCAAGATAATATCACAATCTACTGTTGCTTCATCAAATACTTTAGTTTGAAATTGATCTATACATAGCAGACGGAATTCTCTAATTAAGTTCTGTCTAAACTCCTGTGCTGCATCAATTAATTTCCAAGTATTAGGTATTATATAACATAGATATCCATGTGGTTTTAAAATATCTTTTAATGCTAATAAACAAAATATAAAATAGCTATCTTTTAATAAATTGTTTATACCTAGTTTTTCATATCTATTCCGTAGTAGAGCTAATTCTGATTTTGAAGGTAATATACCATAAGGAGGATTACCAATAACAGCATCAAAACCGACAAAAACACCATCATCATTTAACACTTCAGGAAACTCAAAACGCCATTCAAGAGCATTTTCATAAATCTTACCACTTTCTATATCCTCAATCTCAACCCGTAACTTATCAATCTCATTATTTAACTTAGCAATCTTTTTCTCCCGTGCTTTTTTCTCAGCTTTAGTTTCCTCAAATAAAAAAGTTTGATTCTCTAAATTATACACTTCACCTTCTAACTTTCTTAACTTAGTCTTATTAGGATCAATTCCCTGTAAAGTAGTTTTAAAATTACCTTTAATCTCCCTAATTAACCTTTCCATTTCCCGCTTTTGCTCCTTATTTTCAGCATTGCGGTAAGTTTGGACAGCATTTCTATAACTTTCAATACTGCATTTATTTTTATTTAAAGCAGTTCGCAAATTAGCATCTAACGAAAACTGACTAATTAAAGAATTACCACATTTAATATTAATATCAATATTGGGTAAAGTCTCCAATTCTCTCTCTTCTTTATTCCCTGCTCCTCGTAGGAGTAGGGTTAGGGGTGAGGTTTTATAATAAGCATTTTTTAAAAGTTCAATCCACAAACGTAATCGACATATTTTTACAGAATTGGGGTTAATATCCACACCAAATAAACAATTTTCAATAATCGTTTGTTTTTCATGAAATAGAGTTTCTTGTACTCGTTGACTTTCCTGATTTTTAGGATTATATTCAAATAATAAACCATCCTCATCAGTAACAACTAATTCATCATTTGCAACTTCAATATTATATTCTTTTAATCTTTTACCTTGTCTATCAAGTAAAATTCTCAACTCACTTTTGATAGCAATAATTTCATTCAGCGCAGAAACTAAAAAATGTCCTGAACCCACAGCAGGATCACATATTTTTAAACTATTAATAATATTATTAGCTACTTGTTTATCTTCAATTTTTTCATATAAATCATCAATAGTTTCACAACTCCAATTTTTAACTTCATTAAACTTTTGTACAACTGCTCTCCTAATGGTTTCCCGACACATATACATAGTAATAAAACCGGGAGTAAAGAAAGAACCATCTTTATAACCATTAATTTTCTCAAAAATTAAACCTAGAACAGACGCATTAATTAATCTTTTATTCTCTTCTTGAATTTCTTCACCACTTTCACTACTAAAATCATAAGCATTGAGAAATTCAAATAGATATTCTAAAGCATTAATTTCACTGGTGCGTTTTTTTCCGTTGTTGTCTTTTAAGATAGTCGCAGGGAAAATCTCAAGCTGCTCATTTCTCAAATTGCTAATAAAAATAGTTGCTTGTTCCATTTCTGTAGGTTCAAATAGAGAACTATTCAAATAAGGAACATGAGAAAATATTTTTTGTAAATTTTGGTTTCTTTCCTGTGATTTCCGAGCTAAGACACTGAAAAATAGACTATTGAGATCATCGTAATTTTTTACTTTCTCTAAATTCAAAAATCCTAAAGATTGATTATTTTTATGATATTTAATTAATTGAGCTTCTAATAATTTTAAAAATAGGATTCTATTTATCCAGGTAATTGCTAATTCTAAACTCAGATTAAAAAGTTGTTCTTGATAAGTTTCTCCAAATTGTTCCGGTTTTTCTAAACGAGAAATTTTATCTAAACTATCAACTTGGGAAATAGCATTCTCTATCAATGAACCTACATTTCTCTCATTTTCTTTTTGACGTTGAATGAGTTTTTTACTACCTTCTTTAGTTTCTGTTAAACCAATAATATGTAATAGTTCGCTGTAAAATCCTTTATCAAGGGTATTAATATCATTTGCAAAAGGTAATTTTAATAAATGTTCTGGAGAAAGAAGCTTAAACAGAACAATTAATTTATAATCATCTGCATTTATACCCAGTGTTAAATATTGCTGATATTCTCGAATATCAAAATGTGTAAAAGTTATTTTATCTTCAATTTCTGCAATAGCAGGTTGAGCAATTTCTCTATAGAAAAACTCGGTTTTTTTGCTACTTAATCTCTCCTCTTCAAAATCATTAAATTGTTTAACAAAAGATTTATTACCAATAAATAAGGTTTCAAAACTCTGAGCATCAAAAATAAACCATTCATAAATATTAGTAGCTATTAAATATTTAAGTTCTAAATTTTTCTCTATCAGACGTTCTCTCAGAAAATATAAAACCAATTCCTGAAATGCTTTAGTATTCAAATTGTCAACTTTTAGCATTTCGCTTTTGTTGCTTGGCTTTTTAACTTCTAAAATTACACCTACACTGCTTTTAGCATCTTTACCATTATGAATAACTAAATCATTACGTCCTTTAGTATTAATAAAATGATTTTTACTATAATAAGTAGTTTTCAAGAAATCGCTAATCAGATTTTTATGAAATTCCTCTGATTCAGATTCATTGATTTTCTCAATTAGATTCAGCAGATGATTTTTAAAAGTGTCAATATCATTTCTTGTAGGGTTAATTTTTAAGAAAGCTTTATTTAATGCTTGTCTAGGTTGTATTTTTAGTAAATTCATTTTTTCACACCTTGATATTTATTATGGGTAGTTTTTTAAGTCATTTATAATATATCTAATATAGTAGTATAGTAGTTTATTCGCGTGTTCGTAAAAAGGATCAATATGGATAACAATACTTTAGATTTAATCACAGGAGGATTAGCGATCGCTATTTTGGTAGGTGGGATGTTGATGATGTTCACTACCATCTTCAGCACCAAGAAATAATTTAATCATTTTCACCCAGTTCTTCTGGGTGATCCATCACCAAAATTCAATTTAAAGCATTGTAGGAATGATTTTTGGCGCTTCTTTATTACTGAAACGTTAAATAAAAAAGTCTCTTCTATCTAGAGTAAAAATAGTGTCAATGTTTTTTTGCTCTGCTACATACATAAGACTGGCATCAGCAATCTGAGAATTTATATCTTCGTATTTTGTAAGAAAATTTTCTAGCCAAGGTAGTGATTCAGAAGGTAACTCTTCTAGCGCAAATAATCCTCCAGAGAATGCATGAAATAATCCTTGGAGAGCTTTTTTATTCTTCCGCAGAAGATACTGAGATTCAGTTATCACAGGCCATGTAGTAAGAAGAGGTGGGGAGAGTTTTTTAAGCGTTTCAACACAGATTTTATGATGGTTATCGGCTGAAGAAAGAATGGCAACAATAGGACCTGTATCAATGAGAATGCCGCTCATTTGCCAAACTCCTCTAAATAATCTGTGTTGGTACTTAAGTCAGATGGCATATCTCCAGCAACACCAATGATTCCTAAATCCTTAGCCAAATCGTAACAGGACATTTGAGAACCTACAGATTGAAAATACATTCTCAGTGCTTCTCGCACTATCTCCGATTCAGTCTTATTCTCCCGGAGGGAGAGACTGCTTAAAAGAGAGTGTTCCTGTTCATCAATACAGATGGTAATACGTTCTTCTTTCATGTCGGATGTTATATTGTCTTAATTTGACAATAACAATAAACCTATTCAGCCTGTTGTTAACTAATTGTACAATTAACTAGTTCTTCAAGCAAACCATCGTAGTAAAACACTCTTAACAGGATTGATAAATTCCCGTTTTTCAGATGTTGCGCGAGCAAACTCCCGCTTTAACTGGTAGTACCATTGGGCTTGCATATCTGAATCTTTAATTAATCGCAGCACTGGCTCATATTTAAGTCCAATTTGCTGCTTTTCTACCACTGCGCGATCTTGTCCCAGGAATTTCCGCGCTAGTACATGAATTAAAGGTTTGAATACAGTTAACCAAGAAGGCATTCCATAAAGAACAAAATTTACCTCAGTTTCTGTATCAGAAATCGGTGTAACCGCTGTCAAATTACAAAGTCGATGTTTACCAAAGGTAATCTCTTCTATTCTCACACCTGGTAAGCGAAAAGAAATTTCTACTTCTGGAATACCCCCACCGACTAACCAATATAATCGGCTCATATTCTCCATATTCTCTGACAACTTATGTCGTCGGACGGTAAACCCGTAAGGTGAAGGATCAAATTGTTTTACTTCTTCATGCAGTTCCCCGCTTCTCCACCACCATACCCGATGTACATAAGGAGAATGAGCAGGGTCCATTAAACCTGTCACCGCATGATCAATAAAGCAAGGAAACCGCATTACCTCAACTAGTTGGGGTTGTTGTTCAGCAGCAAAACCTGGAACTATGGGAACTTCCATTTCTGAAGCATTGGCTTGAGATTTATCCCCATCGGACATATATATCCAAATATTGCCTTGAGTTTCATGGATAGGATATGATTGCACATCGAAGCGACTCAAATCCGTATCTTGCTCAGGCAATAAAGATGGAATTGTGACACAATGTCCAGCAGGGTCAAAACGCCAACCGTGATAACAGCATTCTACTTCTTGCCCATCGAATCGACCACAACTCAAGGGTACAGCCCGATGAGGACAAATATCGCGCACCGCAGAAACCTTACCATCTTGGCTTCTCATCAGTAGCACTGGTTCTCCTAAGAAAATCCGAGCAACCATTTTACCTGGTTTGAGCAGACAACTAGGTAGTGCATAGTACCAAAGATTACGTAATAAAAGGTTTTTGTTATCTATCACAATATAACTAACGTATAACTAAAGGCAATATATCCGACAATAGCGGTAGAGAACAAGTTTTCTTTGCAGATAAATTCTATATTCCTAGGACTTACGCATTGACAGAATAACAAAATAGTGCATTGATAAATAAGAGTCGTCGAGTAATGGGTATGAGAGAATGAGAGAAATTACTAAACCCTCGACAGCACAATGCAATCTAGACATCTACACCTTATTTTTGCTGTCAGAGCCAAAGTATGGAGGGTGCAGTAGGTTAGCGGAGATATTGGGAGATGTTTCACATGATAGTGTAAACCGCTTTTTATTGAGAGAGAGATACGAACCCAAAGATTTATTCAGCATAATAGAGAAAATTATCAATCTGGAAGGAGGGATATTAAGTGTAGACGATACAGTCATAGAAAAGATTTACAGCGACCCTAAAAATGCGGAATTAATCAGTTATTTTTGGTCAGGGAAAGCCCATAAAACTATTATTGGCTTAAATTTAATTAGTCTATATTACAGTGATATTAATGGTAATTCAGTACCAATAAATTATAGAATATATGATAAAAAGGAGGGAAAAACAAAAAACGATTATTTTAGAGAAATGGTAATTGAAATAATAAGCTGGGGAGTCAAACCCAGAATGGTAACAGGAGATAGTTGGTATTCTGGAGTAGAAAACTTGAAATTTCTAAAAAACCAGAAATTGGGTTTCCTATTCGGAATTGAAAAAAATAGAACTGTTTCAAATGAGCCACACAAGTATTGTCAAGTAAGCACTCTGGCTATTCCCCAAGAAGGATTAAGGACTCATCTGAAAGAATTTGGATTTATAAAATTGTTTAGGAAAGACTTTAAAAAGGAAGACTCTAGACATTATATTTTATATCTACTAGATGAATCTGATTTCCTGTCGTTACCGATGTCAATCCCGAACCCACCACACCACTTAGTGTAGCTTGACCTACCGCGAGTACATGATTACCGATAGCTTTCCGTACCGTTAACTCAAAATTATCGCTTTTGAGCGTTACTTCTGCAATATCCGTTTGTGCAATAGTTGCCAGTAGTTGGCGGATTTCATTAAAGTCTAATGGCACAGTTTTTTTTACCTCGACCTAAACGTAAATGAAAATCTTAAGTGTGGCAGAGATTTAATCCCTTTATAAACAAGGGATTGAAATCGGTAATACCAATTTTGGATTGGTAATTGGTAATTGGAGAATGATTCCCTATTACCCAGTCACTATCAGGTGTAGAAACTTTGTTGAACTGTTTCAAATGAGCCACACAAGTATTGTCAAGTAAGCACTCTGGCTATTCCCCAAGAAGGATTAAGGACTCATCTGAAAGAATTTGGATTTATAAAATTGTTTAGGAAAGACTTTAAAAAGGAAGACTCTAGACATTATATTTTATATCTACTAGATGAGGAGAAAATCAAAGACATAACCAGAAGTACCTTTATCACAATTCATGATACCCATTGGGGTATTGAAACATTTCATCGAGCCATAAAACAAGTATGTGGAATTTGTCGGTTCATGGTTAGAGATACCTGTGCAATCAAAACTCATATATTTTGTTCACTTCAAGCTTTTGTGAAATTGGAGTTTATGCGCTCTGAAAATATAATTAGCAATTGGTATGAAGTACAAAGGAATCTGTTTACTTCTGTTGTCCGTGAGCATATTTTTGCCAACCTTCGCAAGGATGCCATTATCTAGACTACATAGATGATATTTTTTGTCAATGCGTAAGTCCTATTTATTTTGCAGATCAATTTTAGAATCAATAGAGTTTTTTTGATTATTAAAAAGCATATCTCCATTAATTGCTCTATACAAGGTAACTCCCATTAAATAGATATCTGATTCAATTGTTACAATATTTTGAAAAACTTCAGGAGGAAAGCCAAAAATGTACATTGGTGGTGGATTTAAGACTCCATTTTGATTGAGTAATCCTGACTGTCCAAAATCAGCAATCATTGGTTCATCTGTGTCAGAAAATAGGATATTAGAAGGTTTAACATCAAGGTGTAGATAGTTTTTAATATGGATATGGTGAAGCCCATTTAGTACACCTTGAGCAAGTCTAATCACTTCTTTAAGCGATAATGGATTTTGACAAAATTAGATAAGTATTTTTTTGCAGCTTTAGAATTTATTTCAGAAGAGATTGTTGCTAAAGCTCCTACTATACACTCGATTTTTTTTGTTCCTAAACCCTCAAGAATGACACCTTCAATCCTTGCCCTTTGAAGTAAAGAGTCTTTGTTAGCTGTTTTAAAAGAACTAGGCTCAGGAAGACGAATTGCACCATACTGAGGCTGATATTGTTCAATGATGGTCAACAAACGCTTTCTATACCAAACAAGTTTATCACACTCTTTATCATAACTATCTGGTGGACTCATTTTATCATGGGCAACAAGGATAGGTTCTTGTTTGGTTCCTTCAACAACAGCATAATTAACAATTTGAGGTTCAACTCTAAAGCCAATTGCTTTTACCATAAATTCTATTTTGATTAACTTTGAAATTGTTCTAAGTTTTTCTTAGTTTATTTGATATTTAAATTTTTCTTGTAACTGCTGATAAATAATATCTAACCACACGGGAATCACAGCATTACCTTCATCTAGGGATGCGTAGACGCGTTAGACATCGCTTTCTTACTGTCAAATTCTACTCAAGAGCGTTTGTCAACGCGGTCAAATAATCTGGCAATTGACAGTTGAATTTGCGAATATACATAGAGCCAGCAGCGGGATTTGAACTCGCGACCTTCCGATTACAAGTCGGATGCACTACCACTGTGCTATGCTGGCGTTTTGGGAAGTAAGCTTTAAGCACTCACTGATTAACAATCATATCATAAATTTTAAATTTGTCTAGAGTCTAAAATAAAAAAATTTCTCCCCCAACTCTAGCTACTTTCTGAGCAAAAGCACAAGGATGCGGGAACGTGTAAGCGAACAGGGGGAAGCGGCTATGAGTCCTAATGTGATTCATTACCAAAGCTGACTTCAATTCTGTAGCTCAAAGTAACAATATTTGGTACAGTTTTAAGACTGTATCCCTTTTGAGGCGGCTGAGTGAAGGCACAGATACAGATCATTATTATTTAAACATCATCAGCATGGCAGCATTGATCGGACGAGATTTATTAGGTCTGGCGGATCTTAGTTCCACAGAACTGCAAGAACTTCTGGAATTGGCAACTCTGCTAAAGTCGCAACAGCTAAAGTTGCAGTGTAATAAAGTGTTGGGTTTGTTATTCTCTAAAGCTTCAACTCGCACGAGAGTGAGCTTTACAGTGGCGATGTACCAACTGGGTGGACAGGTAATCGATCTCAACCCTAATGTGACTCAGGTGAGTCGAGGAGAACCTGTTCAGGATACAGCCAGAGTGTTGGAGCGTTATATGGATATTCTCGCAATTCGCACTTTTGCCCAGCAGGAGTTAGAGACTTTTGCTAATTATGCCCAGATTCCTGTCATTAATGCCCTGACAGATTTAGAACATCCTTGTCAGGTGTTAGCTGATTTATTAACAATTCAAGAATGTTTTGGGACTTTGGCTGGTTTAACTTTGACTTATGTGGGTGATGGGAATAATGTCGCTAATTCCCTCATACTGGGTTGTGCTTTGGTGGGAATGAATGTGCGGGTGGCTTTTCCTTCGGGATATGCACCAGATGCAGAAATTGTGGAAAAAGCTAGGAAAATAGCTAATAATAAAACTGAAGTTGTTCTCACTCATGACCCCGAAGCAGCTGCCAAAGGTGCATCTGTACTTTACACTGATGTTTGGGCAAGTATGGGACAAGAGGCGGAAGCTGATAACCGTTTCCCCATTTTTCAACCTTATCAAATTTCTCAGCAATTATTAAGTCTTGCAGATCCAGCCGCAATTGTTTTACACTGTTTACCAGCCCATCGCGGTGAAGAAATTACTGAGGAAGTAATCGAAGGTTCTCAATCAAAAGTTTGGGATCAGGCGGAAAATCGATTACACGCTCAAAAAGCTTTACTGGCTAGTATTTTAGGGGCTAAATAGTTTTCTCAGTAATGGGTAAGAGAAATAACAATCACCATTATTTATTACCCATTACCTCCTCCCCAATTACCATTAATCTTTACTTCTATCTTGTTAAGGGAAGATTTTTGTAGTACTAATGTTCTAGAGACATTTGTAATTACTTCCCGAAAAAATTATGGAAAGGCTAACAGAAGCTCAACAAGAATTATACGAATGGTTGACAGAATATATCCGAATGAATCAGCATTCGCCTTCTATTCGCCAAATGATGCAAGGTATGAACCTGAAGTCACCAGCGCCCATTCAAAGCCGTTTGGAGCATTTACGCAATAAGGGCTATATTGAATGGAAGGAAGGTAAGGCGCGAACGATTCGGGTTTTGCGTTCTGTTAAGCTCGGTGTGCCAATTTTAGGTACTATTGCTGCTGGTGGATTAATTGAACCTTTTACGGATGCTGTTGAACATTTAGACTTGGCTAATTTATCATTACCTGCCCATAGTTACGCTTTGCGGGTTGCTGGTGATAGCATGATTGAAGATTTTATTGCTGATGGTGATGTGGTATTCTTGCGTCCGGTAGCAGAACCGAATCAGTTGAAAAATGGGACTATTGTAGCTGCGAGAGTGGACGGACATGGTACAACATTAAAACGTTTTTATCGTCATGATGATCTTGTGACTCTCAAACCGGCAAATCCTAAGTACAATCCCATTGAAGTACCAGCAATGCAAGTACAGGTACAAGGTTCTTTAGTTGGTGTTTGGCGAGATTATAACTAAAGATTGGGGAGATGGAGACAAATCAATTCTAAATTCACAAGTACTCCGGTTTTTTCCCTATGATTAGTTACCAATTACCAATTACCAATCTTTATGTATCTGACGCAAAAACCAGTGCAGAAATTGCCTTCTTTCTCTCTCAAGTTACCTTATGTGGGGGAGAAAAAGGGCAGTTATCACGTTAAGCAGCCATTACCGGGATGTCCGAAAATGCCTTTATCTCTGCAATTGCGGGGATATCAGCGTGAAGCTATTACTAGCTGGTTTGCTAATAATGGCAGGGGGACTTTAAAAATGGCTACTGGTAGTGGTAAGACTATTACGGCACTGGCTATTGCTTGTGAATTGTATCAGCAGATTGGGTTACAAGTCTTGTTGGTGGTATGTCCCTATCGTCATCTTGTTAGCCAATGGGCTAGAGAATGTGAGAAATTTAACTTAGAGCCGATTTTGGCTTTCGAGAATTTACGTAGTTGGCAAGGTCAACTATCAACGCAAATTTATAATCTGCGTTCAGGTTCTCAAGGTTTTGTGACGGTAATTACCACTAACTCGACTTTAATTGGTGATGGTTTTCAGTCGCAACTTAAATATTTTCCGGCTAAAACTTTAATTATTGGTGATGAAGCCCATAATTTAGGCGCACCTAAGTTAGAGGAAAGTTTACCCCGGAAGGTAGGTTTGCGACTGGCTTTATCTGCGACTCCGGAAAGGTATTTTGATGATGGGGGAACAGAATCTTTATTAGATTATTTCGGTTCTGTTCTCCAACCTGAGTTTAGTTTACAGGATGCGATCGCACAAGGAGCTTTGGTACATTATCTTTATTATCCAGTTTTGGTGGAGTTAACGGAGGCTGAAAGTATTGCCTATCTTAAGTTAACAAAAAAAATCGGACGTTCTCTTTTATATCGAGAACGAGATAATGGAGATTTTGAAGACAACGAAGATATAAAATCCTTATTAATACAACGTGCTAGGTTAATTGGTACAGCAGAAAATAAGTTAATAGCTTTGCGGGAATTAATGGAAACTCGCAAAGAAACAAGCCATACTCTATTTTATTGTAGTGATGGTTCTCAAGACATCGGACAACGTTCATCTTTGCGTCAACTCAAAGCTGTTTCTAAAATTTTGGGGGTAGAATTAGGTTATAAAGTCAGCACTTACACCGCACACACTTCTTTAGAAGAAAGAGAAACTTTACGTTGTCAATTTGAAAGTGGAGAATTACAAGGTTTAGTTGCTATTCGCTGTTTAGATGAAGGTGTGGATATTCCGGCTATTCAAACTGCGGTGATTTTATCAAGTTCAGGAAATCCCCGTCAATTTATCCAACGTCGCGGACGAGTTTTACGTCCTCACCCTGGTAAGGAGAGGGCGACGATTTTTGATATGATTGTTTTACCGCCAGATTTAGATAGAGAAACTATTGAGGTGGAACGGAATTTGTTAAGGAAAGAATTGCGGCGTTTTGTTGAGTTTGCTGATTTGGCTGATAATGCTGGAGAAGCAAGGATGAAATTACTGGCTTTACAAAAAAGATACGGGTTATTGGATATTTGAACCGCAGATCACCGCAGATGTTTTATTGGCGGCGCAAAAAATTCTAGAAAAGTATTGCTAAAAGCTGTCGGCTGGGGTATATTAATATAATGGGACATAAGCAAAATTTTTAAAGAGGCACGCGTTCCCATTATAAAAATATCATCCCTAGCGCCGCAAGTCAACCCCCAAAACCATTTAAATTCAAAATTTGACGATTATGAAAGCCTTTATCCCTCGGATGGGTTGACACAACCCTCGGTAAATAGGATATTAATTTAGTCAGGTGTCAAAATTTATGCCCTGGCGAATCTGTTGATTTTCATAGGAATAAGCCTAAATTGTCTAATTATGACCTTACAATCTTTACATTTGTTACTAGGCAAATTATTTGCATTAATTATTTTTTATAAGAGTAAAGAGAATAATTGTTATTACTTAGAAACTGATGATTGGAAGAAATATCAGCATTCAACAAATGAGATTACACTATCATATATCATATCTCCTGCGGAAGAATTGATTTTAGAAAAACAGATTAAAGATGTTTTTTACCTTTTAAAAGAAATATCTATTATGTATTCTAACTTAGAAATACCAACCCGTTCGGTTCTAGTTGATAGCCACGCCAAAGTCTTATCCAGAAAGGCTTTGATGATTTTTACGATTGATAGAAATCCAAAATAGAAAACCTTTGTCACAGAAGGGTTGTAGCTTTAAAAATCAAATTTAGTCTAAACTCCAGTTGTTAAAATCCTTGTATTAACCGTTGAATATAAATTTTAATTTCTGGAAATGCTAAGGGAGATATTTCACCGCAAGTAAATGTTAATTCTCTAGAATAATTACCATTTATTGGTTCTCTAAACACTTTTAATTGTTGATTTTTTAAGTCTACCACCCAATACTCATTAATTAATGCAGCAGCATAAGTTTTGCGTTTTATCTCTAAATCTTTACTTAGGGTAGTTTTAGAATATTCGATTAACCAAAATATATTTTCTGGATAAGGGTGGTGACTGCGATAAATAGCCCGCAGTGGTTCAACTATTGCTAAATCTGGTTCTGGTTCTGAATTGCTATTAGGTATTGTAATAGGTTTTGCATCTCTTACCAGTGCTTTTGAACCGAGTAATTCCCGCAAATATTCAGCCGAGTCAGTATTAATTTGCGCGTGTTCTGGTCCTTCCGGTGCCATGTTGATAATTTCTCCATTTAGTAGTTCAACTTGACGACCAGCTAAAAGGCCAATTTCAATCATACGATGATAGTCGTCTAAACTCCATTTAGCAATAGTAACTGTCATGGTTAGTTTTCCTAAAGCTAGGGTACGATTTCGATTTTAACTTGAATTTGATATACTTTTAAAAGTTTTGGGCGACTAGAAGTCGCTACTACACAAGCAAAGTCCACCTGCGTGGACTAACGAAAAATTAAGGATTTGAAACCCATGTTCGCGTAGCGTTCCGCAGGAATAGATGGGTTTTGTATGTGTAGCCGCGACTTCTAGTCGCCAGGTAGGTAATAAATTAGACTTCCATGTAGCCCAACCCATTATATAAAGTGGAGTGGGATGAGTACAGACAAATAAAAATAGTATCAGAAATGGTTAAAATAGAAAATAAATCTATTATTGTTGGGAAATGATACCAGAAGCAAATATTGAAGATGTACAAGAACCAATTACCACCGCACCACCAGAAGTCAAGCAAATAATTGATAAGGTATGTAAATTAGAGAAAAGTAGATTAGATAGAAAGAGCAAAGGTCATATTAATGATGATATTCTCACAATAGTGAAGGAAGCAGTGCAATGAAGCTAACTTCAATTAAATTATGTAATTTTCGTTCCTTTTATGGAAAAACCCCAGAGATAACTTTAGCTGGTGGAGATCTTCGCAATACTACAATGATTTATGGTAGTAATGGCGCAGGTAAAACCAGTATTTTGAATGCGTTTACCTGGGTATTATATGAAAAATTTAGTGCTGCATTTGCGTCAACAGAACAGTTAGTAAATAAACGCGCAATTGCGGAATCTCAACCAGGAGATCCTGTAGAATGTTCAGTAGAAGTTGGTTGGGAACATGAAAGCAACCGTTACCGCGCTACTCGTTCTTGTCGGGTTTATAAAAATGAAAGTAATTTTATTGAACTTGGTAAAACTCAGTTAAAAATTCAAGTTGCTGGAGATGACGGAAAATGGTATTTTCCCCTTCAGCAAGCTGAAGAAATCATCACCCAGATTTTACCAGCAAGTTTACATCAATATTTTTTCTTTGACGGTGAACGCATTGAAGAAATCGTGCGTTCTGATAATAAAGCGGAAATTGCAGAAGCAATTAGGACTTTTTTAGGTGTGGAAGTCATTGAACTTTCTATCAAACACCTGAAAGACGCTAAAAAGAGTTTAGAAACTGAGTTAAAAAATATTGGTGACGCAGAAACCAAACAGTTATTAAATCAGCAAGAAAAGCAAGAATTGGAAATTGAAACCATCAATAAACGTCAAACGGAAATAAATCAAGAATTAGAACATCAACAGACATTTAAAAAAGAAGTCAGTAATAAATTACGAGAATTGAGTGCTGTTAAGGAATTACAGGAAAGAAAGCAAAATTTAGAATCGCAAAGGGATAGCTTACGGGAAGAATTGAAGAAAACACGGGAAAATTTGAAAAAAGTTATTTCCGCACGGGGTTATACTGTTCTGTTGTCAGAAACAACGGCTAAGTTTCGGGAAATATTTACAGATTTAAAACAAAAAGGTGAATTAACTGCGGGAATTTCGCGGGAATTTGTTAATGATTTACTCAATTCTGGACGTTGTATTTGTGGTGCTGATTTAAGAGAAGGAACTCATACTCATTTTCATGTCAAGAATTTAATGAAAAAAGCAGGTTCTTCAACAGTGGAAGAAACCGCAATTAGAATGAGCGCACAAGTTGAAGAAATTGATAAACAAGCAGTTTCTTTTTGGGAGGAAGCGGATAGAGAACAAGCACGAATTCAACAGTTAAGGGAAAATCTCAATCAAGTTGAACTGGAATTAGCAGGTATTCAAGAACAACTGCGAAAAGATCCCAATGAGGAAATTAGCAGTTTACAAAAACGTCTTGATGAAATTGAAGCCCAAATTGATGAATTAAATCGAGAACAAGGTGCAAATCAACAGGAAGTTTTACATCTGAAAACAGATATTGATGCTTTGATAAAACAAATATCTAAGCAAAAACAAAATGAGGAAAAACAATCTTTAGCACAGCGTCGCATTAATGCTACTCAAGATGCTATTGAACGGTTATCGGAAGTTAAAAACCGTCAAGAAAACCAGTTTCGTCTGCAATTGGAACAGCGAGTACAGGAAATTTTCTCGGATATGTCTTTTACTCCTTATGTTCCCAAAATTAGCGAAAAGTATGAGTTGAGTTTGGTGGAAAATACGACGGGAATTGAAGCACCAGTTGCAGCTTCTACCGGGGAAAATCAAATTCTCAGTTTATCTTTTATTGCTAGTATTATTGATAAAGTGCGCGACTGGAGTGAGAAGCGAAAAATGATGATGGTTCCTGATAGTAGCACTTTTCCTATTGTCATGGATTCTCCTTTTGGAAGTTTAGATGCTAATTCCCGTCGTCACATTGCGCGAACTATTCCTAAGTTAGCAAATCAGTTAATTGTTTTGGTGACTAAGACTCAGTGGAGGGTAGAAGTTGAGGAGGAAATTTATGATAAAATTGGGAAGGAATATGTGTTAGTTTATTATTCTTCTAAGCCTAATTGTGAACAGGATTTTATTGAGTTGGGGAAGGAAAGATATTCTTTGGTAAGACAGAGTTTGAATGGTTTTGAATATACTGAAATTGTTGAAGTGGAACGAAATTAATATATCTCACGCAAAGGCGCAAAGGCGCAAAGGAAGAAAGAAATGGTTGTTAGTTCTTCAGGTTTGGTTACTGATACGTGGGTAAAGGTAAGTTGGGATGAGTTTATGGAAGTTGTTGAACATTCTGATTATCAGCAAGGAAGATTTTATTATTATCAAAATTATATGAGGGTAGAAATGTTACCAGTTGGTTTTCTTCATGGCCGTTATAATTCTATTGTTTCTAAGGTAGTGAGTTTATTTGCTACTCTCAAAAATATCCAAATTATTGAAGCTACTAATACCAGCTTTAGAAAAATAGGTGAAACTGAATGTCAACCTGATTTAGCTTTTTATATTGGTGACAAAATAAAATTTCCACCTTTGAATAATTCTCCTGTCAATATTAATGAGTTAGCAGCACCAACTCTAGTTATAGAAGTTGCTGCTTCGTCTGTAAATGATGATTTGGGTTTTAAGCGGTTACTTTATGAACGGTTGGGGGTAAAAGAATATTGGGTAATGAATGCTAATAATAATGATATTATTGCTTTTGAAATTATTGATGGTGGAAGTAGGAGAGTTGAGGAGTCAAAGGTTTTACCAGGGTTGCAAATATCTACTGTTCAGGAAGCTATTCAACGCAGTTTAACTCAAGATGATGGTGAAGTTAATCGGTGGTTGTTGGGAATTTTTAGTTAATTTGTTTCGCGCAAAGTCGCAAAGGACGCAAAGGAAGAATGTTATTTAGAAATTGTTTGTTGGTGGTTGGTTTAAGTTTTTTACCTTCTCGTGTTTTGGCTTTTTCTGATACTCAAAGCTATTGGGGTAAAGATTGTATTCAACAATTAGGAGAAAGGAAGTTACTAACTGGTTATCCTGATGGTAGTTTTCGTCCTAATGCAATTGTTACCCGCGCAGAAGCAGCAGTTTTGATGTTGAATGCTTTTCCTAATGCACCAATAAAACGCGATTCTGTGATATTTAAAGATGTATCTCCTAATTATTGGGGATATAAAGCAATTAATACTGCTTATCAAAAAGGGTTTTTCTCTGGTTATCCAGGAAATATTTTTCAACCTAATCAAGCAATTCCCAGAGCGCAAATTATTGGTGTTGTCGCTGGGGGAAAAAATTATAGTTCTGTCTCTAACCCCGCGCAGATATTACAACGTTATTTTGAAGATGCTAATTTAATTCCTAATTATGCTCAAAATTCTATAGCTGCGGGAACTATTAATAGTATTGTTGTTAATTATCCTGATGTCAAAAAGTTAAAACCTCAAGCAACTGCTACTAGAGGTGAAGTTGCTGCTTTAATGTGTCGAGCTTTAAATATTTATGCTGTCCCTCCTCAATATATTGCTGGTGTGGAAGTACAACCCCAAGAGGTACGCGCTTTACCAGGAAAACTTGATTCTCTTCCTACTTTTAATAGTAATAGTCCTGAACTTGTGGATACTGATGGAATTTTACTTTCTACGTTTTCTCCTGTAGGGAAAAAGAGCAAAGAAGCGCATTTAAATTATCTTTTTCAAGGTAGATTTGATGTATTTTCTCATCACATTATTAGAGCCGAAACTACGTCTCAAAATCGGACTGTTTATCAGGGAATTATTGTTCATAATCCAGGTAATGAAGCGGTGACTTTGGAAGTTTTACAAGCTGCTAGTTATCTGTCACGGGAAGCACCTTTTATTAATCTACCGGATATGGTAGATAATCCCCAAGGTACGGTTTATGCTGGTCCTGGTAGTCGGACTATGAATGATGTCTTGCGAGGGGTTAAGCAACAGATATTTCCTGATAAATTGGTGATAAAACCAGGGGAAAGTCAAATTTTAGCGAATTTACCAATTGGGGTTCAAGCACCTTCTTCTAATGGTCGCACAGTGATGATGCGGTTGAGTAGCAATAAACCGATTTTTATGGCAAATTTAGCCAAGAGGAGCGATCGCCCTCCAACTATTGTAGAATGGCTACAGCTATTAGATAATGGCAGTTTAGCAGGAAAGCGTGACCCTATTCCTACGCCTTTAGATCCTCCCAGAGAACCAACTGTATTTAGTCGTGTTGCTGGTGTTTCTCAGGGGACAAAATGGGAAGCAAATATTACAGATCATGCAAATGTCCCTAATTTAACTTTACCTCAACGAGGAAAGGCTATTTCTTATCCTTTAGGAACGGTACATTTAATTACACTCAGTACGGGACAAATACAGAGTGCGTCCATGCTCAGACGCTATCCTGATACGGCGTATTTTGCCCATAGTAACTACGGTGTAGAATATAATCTGACGTTACCTTTACATAATTCTAGTAGTCAAACCCGAACTGTAGCTGTATCAATCCAAACCCCTCTTAAGGATGAAGGTGGTACTGATAGATTGTTGTTTTTGAAGCCACCAGTGGAACAAATATTTTTTCGGGGGACTGTGCGGGTCCGTTATACAGATGATAATGGTGGGGAAAAAACGCGCTATGTGCATTTGGTTCAGCGTCGAGGACAACCTGGGGAAGTTTTGGTAAGGTTGCGGTTAGCGGGGGGTACAAAAAGACGGGTTCAGGTTGATTTTTTGTATCCTCCTGATTCTACTCCTCCGCAGGTTTTGACTGTGAAAACTGAGGGATAATTTCAGTAGGTTGGGTTGACGCAAGGAAACCCAACATTATTAATTTTTTTAACGCAAAATCAGGAGTTAAAAAGTTATGGTTGCTAGTTCTGATAAAAGTTATATGAGTCCTTTGGAGTATTTGGAGTGGGAGGAACAGCAAGATATTAAACATGAATATATCAATGGTGAAGTTTTTGCTATGACTGGGGGAACTATTCCTCATACTACTATTGCTTTAAATTTAGCTTCTGCATTAAAAAATCATTTGCGGGGTGGTAATTGTCGTCCTTTTATGGCAGATGCTAAAGTAGGTATATCGGAAAATGGTCCGTTTACTTATCCAGATGTCATGGTAAGTTGTGATGAACGGGATAAAAAAGCAATTAAGTTTATTCAATTTCCTAGTTTAATTGTTGAGGTGCTTTCTCCGAGTACGGAAGCTTATGATAGGGGGGGAAAGTTTCAGCTATATAGACGGATTGAATCTTTGCAAGAATATGTTTTAATTAGTGCTGATAAAATCGGTTTGGATTGTTTTCGTTTAAATGATAGGGGTTTATGGGAGTTACATCCTTTTGTTGAGGGTGATGAGGTACATTTAGTTAGTGTTGATTTTACTTTTCCTCTTTCTCTGGTTTATGAGGATGTTTTTTGATTTTTTGTTTCGCGCAATCTCTCTTAGAGATCCCGAAGGGTAGACGCTAAGGAGCAAAGACGCAAAGAAGAATGTAATAATGTGGTATTAGTGAGTTAGGTTTGGTTTAATATATTTAGGGTGTATGTTTTACAATTATGGCGGAAACTGGTAGAATTAGGGTTGCTAAGGATAAAGCTGAGTTAGTGAAAAGTTTAACTTCTGCTGATGGGGGAACTGGTCCTTTTCAGACTTTTGCTGATGTGATTGTTTTTGCTGCTGCTTTGGGTGTAAAGTATAAAAAGCGTGTTCCTTTGTGGGAAATTTCTAAACGTGAACCATCACCAATTCCTCAAGAACAATTTATTGTTAGAGGCTATGATACGGTAATAAATCTTTTAGGACTTATTGAAACTGAAGATATAGGAATTTTATCTTTTCAAGATGGTAATAACAATGAAAAGCGTAATCATATATTTGAAGAGTATGCTAATGGTGGTTTAGAAATATTAGAAGTAGAAATTCGAGGTGCAGTAGATTATTCTGATAGAATTTTATTATTTCTCAATTCTGAAAGGTTTAATGAAAAATTTGAAGGTGAAGATTATGATTTAAGAAGATTTATATCCTCGTAGTAATAGGTAACAGGTAAAAATGAGTAAAGTAGAACAATCATACAATCAGAAAAATTTAGCTTATTATTGTGAATGTTTTTCTAATCTTAAAGTATATAAAACTCAGAAAAAAGGTGATGCACTAAATAAGCCAATATTACTTTTGTCCGTAATTGATTTAATTACGCAAAATGTAATAACAGATAAAAATATTTATATTTCGGATGACTTAATTGAGACATTTAAAAAGTATTGGCATCTCAAGTATAGTTCTGAATATGAGGGTGGCCGTCCTCAATCAATTCCTAAAATTAGAGATGATGTTAACTACGCCTTTCTGGATGACGAACTTTTTAGTTTAATACAAGATGAAAGTACCAGAAAAGAATTAATTGATGCACTTGTATCAAGTTGGCTTTCATCTGATGAAAATGAGATAGGAGAAATTTTAAAAATTAATGAAAATTTTCAAAATGAATCCTTAGAACAAGAAACTATAACCGAATCAACAGATACATTAAAAACTATTCCTAAATGGAGTTTAAAAAAAACCCTAATTAGAAATGCTTTCTTTAGAAAAGCCGTTGTTTCTGTATATGATTGTCAATGCGCTTTTTGTGGGTTAAAAGTTACTAAAATTGGTAATCAAAATATTGTTGACGGCGCACATATAAAGCCATTTTCTGCATTTTATGACAGTAGAATACATAACGGAATAGCACTTTGTAAAAATCATCATTGGGCTTTTGATAGAGGTTGGTTTGCTGTTGATGATAAATACAAAATTATCGTTAGTAAAGAATTAGAAGAAGTATCTCCCCATGCTAAAACAATGACGGAATTTCATGGAGAAATACTCATATTACCTAAAGTAGAAAAATATTTTCCAGATATTGAAGCTTTACAATGGCATCGTGATCATATATTTCAGCCATAATTAGCCATTATATAATAACTGGAAGTCCTACATCCTGGGGTTTGACAAACTTACCATCAAAACTTATGGTTTGTTCTTCAATAGTCCTAGCATTAGCTAAGGCTTTACGTAAAGCAGTAACTTCCATTTTTTCAGTCATTCCCCCCAAAATGTAAATTAATAACTTCACAGCTAAATCTTTTCCTGCTACCTGTACCCGCTTTTTATTTGGATCATAGAGAACCCCATACCATAAAGATTGAGGATATTCCATACCGCTAAAACCCCCTTGACGGTCAAATTTCTCCAACTTCTTAAAAACATCCATCAAAGCAAAACCTTTTTTAAATACCAAAGTTCCCAAAGCTTGCGCTAAAGCAACTTGAGAAACTGGACGAAATAACATATTTCCCTCACCACCATCTTTTTCAAAATAGAAGCGACGCAAAGCAGTTGTCTCTTCGTGTTCCAATATTTTATAACTGGGAAGATTAGCTAAATTATCAAAAAGTAGCTTAAAATCAGCAATTCCTTCCTGAATTTCTTCATTTTCTGGACGCATGGGAATTAACCCTTTTTCCAAAGGTTTCCAATGGGGGAACTTTTGCCCCAAATACCTTTCAGACATATCTTGTAAGGCTTGCAGCGTCGTTAAAACTGTAGAATTAGCGGCGACTGTGGCACTATTCCAATTAACACGGGGATTGCGATTTGGTTTTTGTTCTAAAAGTGGATGTGTCACCGCAATTTTTCGCGCTACAATAGCAAAACCATCATCTTCATTTAATTGTGCTAACTGACCTTTAGTTAAAGGTGCAGCCATTAAATTGACATGAACAAAAATTGATCTTACCCGTCGTTTTGCTTCTGTGTGAGTTTCCCCAGTATTCACCGCACAAATAAATTCAATCCCAATCTTTTCTTGGCGTAAATTTTGTAAATAAGCAGGTTCTACTTGATATTTCTCAATCAAATCAGACAAAGTAATAAAACTTTCATCAGCAGTTTTATCTTTTTTATAACGTTGGAGTTTACCAGATTTAATTAACTCCATTAAACCTTGTACACCCATTAATCTATGCTGACCATCTAAAGCATAAATTGTCACATTTTCTTCAGAAATATTCAGTAAACCAACTTTACCATCTTTATCTAAAGGTATAAAATCAGTAGTCGCTTTTTTAGCCCGTCCTTGACTATCCCACTCCGCTGCTTTGGGGTTATCCACCCAAGGTTGATTAATTACCACCAACACAGCCGGAAATTTATGGTTTTTTCTCGCTGCTAAATACTGTACTAACGGGGCTTGACGCGACCAATCAACAGGACGTTGTTGAATTTCATCAATACTATCAGCGTCAATTTCAATATTCTCTGTCTCTGGGTTGTACTTTTTTTGCAGCAGGGGTAAACCAGACGCAAAATGTACCCGTCCCGCGAACCATTCCAATGTCACAGAACCTACATAAGCCTCAGTACCACCCATTTCAGTCTTTTGGACAAGAATTTGGTCTTTCTTCTCTAAAAACCTCTCTAGCAGCAAAGCTAATACCTGTTTATCCTTATTTTCCCGTTCTAAATACTCGTTAGCGAGTTGATCATTTAGTGTGTTTGTACTATCATTCATATTGCTTTTTGAAAACTTAGTAACTAACTCTTGCTTTATTGTCAAAAAAAATGGATACTAAGGATGCAATTTTTAAAAATATATTGCATCCGTAGTTAAGTTTATTTATATACCAGATAATTTCCCCCGCAGGGAAGTATTGAGTTTAAGTCCATATATACGTAGGTGGGGAAAAATGACTACAGCACAACAGCCAGAAAATAAAAATCAGCCGAATCGTACTGTAGCAGAGTTAGTGGAGTATATCCAAGTTCTCTCTACAGAAATTCAAGAATTGTATTGTTTAGATGAGATACCTTGGGTAGTAGGCTATTCAGGTGGAAAAGACAGCACTGCTACTTTACAGCTTATTTGGAATGCGATCGCTGAACTCCCACCGGAAAAAAAAACTAAGCCAATTCATGTAATTACAACAGATACATTAGTAGAAAACCCTGTAGTCTCTGTTTGGGTACGCAACTCTTTAGAACGGATGAGAGTTGCCGCTGAAGAACAAGGAATGCCAATTCAAGCCCATCTACTTTATCCAGCAATTAAAGATACCTTTTGGGTGAACTTAATAGGTAAAGGCTATCCAGCACCACGTAATCGTATGCGTTGGTGTACCGACAGATTAAAAATTAAACCCACTGACAGCTTTATTCGGGAAGTAATTCAAACTAACGGTGAAGTCATTCTTGTATTGGGTACTCGGAAATCTGAAAGTATTAAACGTTCTATTACGATGGCTAAACATCGAGAATGGCGAATACGTGATCATATGAATTTGAATCCAAATAGACCTAATTCTATGATTTATCTTCCTATCGAAGATTGGCGTACTGATGAAGTTTGGATTTACCTAAATCAACTTCAAAATCCTTGGGGATATAGCAATAAAGATTTATTCGTAATGTATCGAGGTGCAACCGCAGATAATGAATGCCCCCTAGTAGTTGATACTTCTACACCTAGCTGTGGCGATTCTCGATTTGGTTGCTGGGTATGCACAATTGTTAGTAAAGATAAATCAATGGAGGCAATGATCCAAAATGATGAAGAAAAAGAATGGATGCAGCCTCTATTAGATATTCGCAATGACTTAGATATTAAAGATGACAGAAGTAAAAGGGATTTTCGTCGTATTTGGGGAGAAGTTCAATTATTTGAACGTAATGTAAATGGTGAAACATCTGTTGAACCTATACATGGTCCCTATACAAAATATTGGCGAGAACATTGGCTAAAACGAGTATTAACAGCGCAAACACAAGTCCGTCAAACAGCACCTAAAGATATGGGTGATATTACTCTAATTACTCTAGAAGAATTGAGTGCTATCCGCCGAATATGGTTAGAAGATAAACACGAATTTGATGATAGTTTACCCCAAATATATGAAGAAGTGACAGGAGAAGTCTTTAAAGACTCCCGTCCTGGTGCAGATCAAAGCATACTTGGTAGTGATGAATGGGGAGTATTAGAAGAAATCTGTGACGGTGACGGAATGCACTTAGAATTAATGGCCAGACTATTAGATACAGAAAGACAATTCAAGAAAAAAACCCGCCGTGTAGGTATCTACGAAAGCCTAGAAAAATGCTTTGATACAAGTTCCCGTTCTCCAGAACAAGCCATTAAAAATGCCCATTTAAAACGGGATTTAAGACAAGCAGCATTAGAAGGAGATGTTGCCACAATTCGGGAAAAGTTCAAACAATTAAGCTTAGGAGATACCGCCGACAAACAAGAGGCTAAACCTCAGACCTGGGCTAACTTCAAATATACACAAAAGGATAATAATGGGGAATAAAGGGCGAATGGAATAACGGGCGAATAGAATATTGCTTCGCAACGCCAAGGGCGAACGCGTCTACACGGGCGAAACCCGCCTTCGCGGGTTCAGAAAATATCAAGTTTTACGGATTAGAAAATATATGAGGGAAAATTTCACACAATTGTATTTACATTATGTTTGGGTAACATGGGATAGATTGCCATTAATTACACCAGAAATTCAGCAATTAGTTTATGCAGCAATTATTAAAGAGTGTGAGGAATTAAAATGTACGGTAATTGCCATTGGGGGAATTGAGGATCATGTTCATCTTTTAACAGGATTTCCCACAACCGTCAGCGTATCGGAAGTTATCAAACAAGCAAAAGGTAGTTCTTCTCATTTTGTTAATCATGAAATTAAACCCAAAGAATTTTTTAAATGGCAAGGAAGTTATGGTGCATTTACAGTCAGTTATGATGCCATAGATACTGTAGTCAATTACATCAGAAACCAACAAACACACCATCAACAAAAATCACTTATTCCTACATGGGAACTACCCCCGGAAACGAAAAAAAGCCCCGGTGATTAGAAATCGCGGTGATACAAACAATAAAGACCCGGCGATTGAAAATCGCGGCTACACAAACAAAGTCCACCTCTTCCTTCGGAACGCTACGCGAACGTGGACTAAGAAAAAATCAATAAATTGAACCCACGAAGGTGGGTTTTGCCTGTGTAGACGCGAATTCCATTCGCCCGGTATCATTTGCCCCATATTCTATAAACCAACATTATTAAAAACCATGATATTTCTAGAATTAGTCCTGCAAAACTTCGGTCCTTATGCTGGTAAACAAATCATCAACCTCAACCCCCAAATTGACGAAGATAACGCCCGTCCAATTATCCTTTTAGGAGGAATGAACGGCGGCGGAAAAACCACCCTTATGGATGCCATTCGCCTCGCATTATATGGACAACGCGCACAATGTTCAACCAGAGGAAATCTGAGTTATAGTGACTTTTTAACCCAATGTGTAAATAGTAAAAGCACCCCTACAGAAAAAACCAGAATTGAATTAGTTTTTGAACATATTGAAGAAGACAAACCAATAAAATATCGGGTAGTGCGGACATGGGAAAAAAATCCTAAAGACGGTAAAGACCATTTAGGAATATTAGGAGATGATGAAACCTGGCCAATTGATTCATTAGCAAATATCTGGGATGAATATATAGAAAATATCTTACCTTTAGGTATTTCCAACTTATTTCTCTTCGACGGTGAACAAGTTAAAGAACTTGCAGAACAGGAAATACCACCGCCCATAGTTGTTGATGCAATTAATGGACTTTTGGGTTTAGAATTAGCCGATAAATTAGCAATTGATTTAGAGATTTTAGTAAATCGCAAAAAACGAGAATTTGCAGATACAAAAGATTTAGCCAAATTAGAAGAAATCGAAACCCGAATCCAGGAAAAACAAGCAGAATACGAAAACAATCAAATAAAACTAGAAGATATAAATATTCAAGTTACAGAATTAGAAAAAATCCATGAAGAAGCTTTAGATAGATTTGTGAATGAAGGTGGTAAAATTGCCGCTGAACGTAGCCAATTAGAACAACAAAAAGAAGAAAAAATTAAAGTTGCGAATAACGTCCGTGAATCCTTGTGTGAACTAGCTGCTGATGTTTTACCTTTAGCCTTAATTAGTCCTTTATTATCGCAAGTCCAACGACAGGGAGATAAAGAACTGAAAACTCAACAAATCCAATTAGCTAAAGATGTATTAATAGCCAGAGATGAAAGATTATTAAATTGGCTACAACAATTAAATCTAGAATCTAATAAAGTTACTAATATTCAATCTTTTCTAGCTGAAGATATCAATAACTTATATACCAAGAATTTATCAACAGAAAATACTTGGTTAAATGGAGATGAAGAAAGTTTAAGTTTACTTGACAATACAACTTATCGTTTGCAAATTTCCCAAAATACAGCCCAAAAGCAGTTAGATGAATTAAATAATTATGAAGAAGAAATACTCACCTTAGAAAGACAAGTACAAACTGCGGCTGCACCCGAAGAATATACAAAACTACAAAAAGCAGTAAAAGAAGCACAAACTGAATTTAATAAACTTAAATCTCAGTCGGATATAATGAATCAAAAACTGATAGAATTAGACACAGAAACCAAAAAATTGAGACAAGAACTAAATGAATATACAGTAGACAATCTCAAATATCAAAATAGTGAACACATTATTGATTCAGCCTTAAAAGTTCAACAAACATTAAAAGTGTTTCGAGAAAGATTGACTTTGAGGAAATTGAATAAATTAGAAGAAGAAGTAAAAAACTGTTTTCTATATTTATTACATAAATCTGATTTAGTACATCGCATAGCTATTGACAGTAAAACATTCGGCTTATCATTATATGATTTAACCGGGAAACCAGTCCCCAAACATCGCCTTTCTGCTGGTGAAAAACAACTATTAGCGATCGCATTTTTGTGGGGATTAGCCAAAGTATCAGGAAGACGCTTACCCGTAGCCATAGACACCCCCCTCGGAAGACTTGACTCCTCACACCGCAACAACCTAGTAGAAAGATACTTCCCCTCAGCCAGCCATCAAGTAATCCTCCTTTCCACCGACACCGAAATAGCAAAAAAAGAATATCAAAACCTCAAAGAAACCGAAGCAATAGCCCGCGAATACCTACTCCAATACAACTCCAACAAAAGAGAAACCACAATAAAACCCGGTTATTTTTGGTAACTTGTGCAATACTTTCAGATCCCCGACTTCTTTAAGAAGTCGGGGATCTAACTTCATCATTATCGAAATTATGGAATCACCAATAGAACGTATTAAACTTTCCCAAACAGCCAAAGAACAACTACTCAAACTCAAACGCAGCACAAAAATCGACCAATGGAACATATTATGTCGGTGGGCGTTTTGTCGTTCCCTCGCAGAAATTACCCCACCCTCACCCGTACCTATCCCCCAAGATAGCAACGTCGAACTGACATGGCGCGTTTTCGGTGGGGAAATATCCGATATTTTACTTTTAGCCCTCAAACAACGCTGCTACAACGACGGATATGATACAGATAGAGAAACTTTAATTACGCAATTTCGCCTACATTTACATCGTGGAATTGGCTACCTAGCCGGCGATCAGAATATCAAGAAAATTGAAGATTTAATTCAACTAGCCACAAAGAACATACAATCTTGATTTTGCAATACCAATTGGCGTGTAGGCAGGAAAAAACATAGCCAATATGGCAAGATAACTGCAACTCTCTTAGGTGAGAAGGAAATTTAAACTAATGAATCCAGTGCAATCGCTACTGCAAGTTTTCGGTAGCCGGAAAATGGCTGCCTTGATATTACTAGGTTTTTCATCCGGGTTGCCCTTGTTTTTGACCAGCAAGACCTTACAAGCTTGGATGACCGTTGAAAAGGTAGATTTAACCGCCATTGGCTTATTTAGTCTCGTAGGTGTGCCATATTCGCTAAAATTTCTCTGGTCGCCTCTGTTAGACTGGTTTACGTTGCCATTTTTGGGCAGAAGACGGGGTTGGTTAATTACAATTCAAATTGGGTTACTAATAGCGATCGCTTGCATGGCATTACAACAGCCCAAACAAGCCCTACAACTGTTAGCCATCAACGCCGTTGCGATCGCCTTCCTAAGTGCCACCCAAGACATCGCCGCTGATGCCTACCGCACCGACGTTCTCGAACCACTAGAAATGGGCGCAGGTGCAGCAGTATTCGTCCTAGGTTATCGCATCGCCCTACTACTCACAGGATCATTAGCCCTGATTCTCGCCGATAGAATAGCTTGGTCATCAGTATATCTATTAATGTCAGTCGGCATGGCACTAGGCATTATTGCCACCCTCTTTGCACCAGAACCAAAAGAAGTCAATCCACCAGCGTCCTTAACCGATGCCGTTATCCTTCCCTTTGGGGAATTTATTCAACGTCAAGGCGTAGTTCAAGCCCTACTAACTCTGTTATTTATCGTCCTTTATAAACTCGGCGATTCCTTTGTCAACAATATGTCCACGCCGTTTTTACTGCAAACAGGCTTCACACAAACCGACATTGGGGCAATTCAAGGCGGAATGGGACTGATAGCAACAATAGTCGGCACACTTGCAGGTGGAGCATTTTTGAGTAAAATTGGACTGAATCGTTCACTTTGGGTATTTGGTGCTTTGCAAGCAGTTAGCAACTTAGCTTATCTTATACTTGCACAAGTGGGAAAAAATTATCAGGTTCTCGTACTGACAATTAATATAGAAAACTTTTGTGCTGGGTTAGGAACAGCCGCCTTTGTTGCCTTTTTGATGAATATGTGTAATCCGCGTTATTCCGCTACTCAGTATGCTTTACTTTCTAGTTTTATGGCCGTAAGTCGTGATATTCTAGTTGCGCCAGCAGGTTCCTTAGCAAAAAGTACAGGTTGGCCGTTATTTTTCGTAATTAGTATCTTTGCTGCTGTACCAGGACTTCTCCTGTTACCATTGTTTGCCCCCTGGAATCCCAAACCAATGGCAGCAACCAGACCAGGACTAGAAGAAGAAGAGGATATATGGGGAACCAAGTAGTTATTCTTGTCGGTACATTCGTCCTCATCGTCACAGGTTTATTACTGGGCTACGTACTCTCCCAGTTAGTTCTAGGATTTCTAGGGTTTAACCTCCTCACTCTCCTAGGCACAATCAGCCTAATTTTAATTTTTGGCACACTCTATTACGTCTTATTTTGGCAGTTACGGCAAGAGCCATCACAGTCATTCAAAGGCAGCATCCCCAACCAAGTAGACGAAGAAATCACCGGTAATTATTTGAAAAACAGACTAATTGCCAGATTATCTGGTGATGTTGCCGCTGCCGAAAGGTTAATAGAGCAGGCCAAGCAGAATTATCCTGGTATGCCAGAAAATTGGTATTGTGAAAGAGTACTGGATGATTTGGATCGTGATCAGCGTTAAAACTGTCAGCTTTTAAAATTGTGAATTGTGAACTTGTTTATGGCTATATTTCGTCAATACATCGCTCCTTTGCTCGCAGTGCTGATATTTACCTTTGCTTTAGTGGCAGTCAGCGCTCGCATCTTTTTACCCTCCGATATGGCAGCACCCGCACCAATTGGGATGGTCATTGGTCATTGGTCATTGGTCATTGGGAATAGGTAATTAAGTTATTCTTCATTTTCACCGCGTCACCGAGTCCCCGTGTCTCCCCATCCCCGCGTCCCCGCGTCTTGAGCGTCTCCCCATCTCCCTAATTGAGAATTTTGAACTTAAAATTTTCTGTACCCGGCTACAACATTCGCCGAGGCTCCACCGTAGATCGCGCCCTCCTCGTCAAGTTTATGCAGCGGACTTATGAGGAGATGTTCCCTCATCAAGATTTTTCCCACCTCGCCCTTACAGTTGAACAATATTTCTCCACTGACACCCCGTTATGGTGGGTCAATGAAGAAGCAAGGGAGCAGGGAGCAGGGAGCGGGAGCGGGCAATTTTCACCTCCGCACCCCGCCCCCATAGCCTGCCTCTGGGTGGGTAATGCCATAGACCAATTACAGGGCGATCGCCATCCTCACATTTTTATCCTCTATGTAGCCCCAGAACATCGCCGCAAAGGTATCGGTACAGCCTTAATGAACCATGTAGAAAATTGGGCAAAACAAAGGGGTAATCGCCAAATCGGACTGCAAGTATTTCAGTCGAACACACCAGCATTACAGCTTTATCATCAGCTTGGTTATCAAACACAATCCCTGTGGATGATAAAATCTCTCCGTTAACCTGTAGAATGAGATAACTAAATATCTATCAGGGTTTTTCTGGCTGGTATAGGGGGTTATCAGTTGATCCCTAGTAGGGATAGAAAATAGAAAAATTATGTACGACGAAGACGACCTAAGCCTACTTGATGCCGGGGTGGAGCTAGAAAGCCCCCTAGACCATATAGAGCCACTTACTGCTGAATCAGAAGTGGTAAGACCTGATCCTGAATTAATGCTGGCACTCCTGGAAAATCCCCAGTCCCAGCAACGGATGTTAGCTGCGCGTGCTTTCTGTGATATTCAAGATCAAAGAGCCATTCCCCATTTAATTCGCTTACTAACCGATAACTGTCCCCTCGTGCGAGTCAGTGCAGCCTATGGCATCGGACGTAATCCCCGCAAGGATGCAGTTGAGCCATTAATTACTCAACTTAACCGCGATTTTAATGGCTATGTGCGAAAAGGCATAGTTTGGGCTTTAGGAAATTGCCGCGATCGCCGTTCTTTAGTCCCTCTCACCGACGCTTTAAGAACCGATATTTCCGCCGTGCGTCTCTGGGCAGCAAGCGCCCTAGCACAGATGGCAGGAGTCAGTTATGAGGCAGTAGTGGGCGCAATTCCCGCCCTAATTGAAGCCCTAGTTCAAGATCCCATCGCCGCAGTGCGGAGTAACAGCGCTTGGACAATTGGTCAACTGTGCAAAGAACTTCCTTCTAATGTAGTTTATGCCACAGCCATTGATGCCTTAATTCAAGCCTTTGCCGAAGACAAAGATTTAGGAGTACGAGAAGACGCAAAAGCATCACTTTTAGGAGTGGGCGATCCTCGTGGTTTGCAATTAATTGAAACCCTTGAACAAGAAGGCTGGTTTTAATTTAAGAATTCAGGAGTCAGGAGTCAGGAGTCAGGAGTCAGGAGTCAGGAGTCAGGAGTCAGGAGTCAGGAGTCAGGAGTCAGGAGTCAGGAGTCAGGAGTCAGGAGTCAGGAGTCAGGAGTCAGGAGTCAGGAGTCAGGAGTCAGGAGTCAGGAGTCAGGAGTCAGGAGTCAGGAGTCAGGAGTCAGGAGTCAGGAGTCAGGAGTCAGGAGTCAGGAGTCAGGAGTCAGGAGTCAGGAGTCAGGAGTCAGGAGTCAGGAGTCAGGAGTCAGGAGTCAGGAGTCAGGAGTCAGGAGTCAGGAGTCAGGAGTCAGGAGTCAGGAGTCAGGAGTCAGGAGTCAGGAGTCAGGAGTCAGGAGTCAGGAGTCAGGAGTCAGGAGTCAGGAGTTAGAATGCTTATGAAATGAAGAATAGAGAGAAGTGAGATTTTATCAAAATTCTCAAAACTGACTCGAAAAGCCTTTATTTTCATGAACCGCAGGTCTGTGTAGCGTCTTCTGTATTCTCTATCCTGAATACTTACCCATTACCAATTACCAATTACCAATCACCAATCACCAATCACCAACTTCCCAATCAATCTCCGGTTTACCCCAAGCAGCTAAGGCTGAATTAATAGCTGAAAATGGCTTACTACCAAAAAAGCCGTTCCGTGCAGAAAGTGGTGAAGGATGGACTGACTGTATAACTTTATGTCGATTGGTATCTATCAACTTCAATTTCTTTTGTGCATATCCACCCCAAAGGACAAAGACAACAGGATCTTTTTTCTCGTTAACTTTGCTAATCACCGCATCTGTAAATATTTCCCAGCCTTGATTCTTGTGAGAATTTGGCGTATGCGCCCTCACAGTCAACACCGCATTTAACATCAGCATACCCTGTTTAGCCCACTGCACCAGATAACCATGATTGGGGATATCAAAACCTAAATCTGCTTTGAGTTCTTTAAAAATATTCACCAGAGATGGGGGTGGTTTGATGCCAGGTTTGACGGAAAAGCATAAGCCATGTGCTTGATTTTGATCATGGTAGGGATCTTGCCCTAACAACAACACATTCACTTGTTCATAGGGTGTCAAATCAAAGGCAGAAAAGACATCTTCTTCAGGTGGATAAATAGTATAAGATAGCCTATCTTCTGCCAAAAAATCTTGGAGTTTACCAAAATAGGGTTTATGCAATTCTTCAGCTAGAACTGCTTGCCAAGAACTGGGAAGTTGGATATTTTTCATTAAACTGAAGAAAGCTCCAAAGGACGCTCTGTATCATCTTCACCCAAATACTCACCATTTTGAATTTCTAGAATTACTAGGGGAATAGATCCAGGATTTTCTACTTGATGCAGCGTTGCTGCTGGTACATAGGTTGACTGGTTGCAATTGAGCAATATTTCTTCATTACCACAAGTTACCTTGGCTACACCAGAAACTACAACCCAGTGTTCATGGCGATGATAATGGATTTGTGGTTTAATGCCGTGTCTAGGCTTAATTTCCACACGACTAATTCTATAATTTTCGCCCTCTTCTATAACTTCTACATTACCCCAGTAACGTTCACCTGAATGGGAAGAAGTTGGATTTATATTGGAATCAAGCTCATTTTTATGCTGATTCATAACTAAATTTCTCCACTTTACACAATTTTAGAATTTAGAATTTAGATTTTAGATTTTGAATATAGCAGATTGCAGATCAATGAGGTACAGAATCAAAATTGAAACCTAGACAGCAAGCCAGTTTTACTCCTGACTCCTGACTCCTGACTCCTGACTCCTGAATTCTGCTGTATGGCTACATTGTTTAGATATAAAAGCATTTTTTGGAAAATAACAATTTCTCAAATTCTAACACGGGTAATGCCCGACTGAATACAAAACCTTGGATAGCATCACATTTTTCTTGGCGGAGAAAGGAGAATTCTGCTTCTGTTTCTACACCTTCAGCAATTATCTTGAGATTTAGTTCATGTCCCATTTTTATCAAGAATTTAGTAATAGCTGATTTGTGATAATCATGAGTAATATTTTGAATAAAAGAACGGTCAATCTTGAGTGTATTCATAGGAAAATGACTTATATAGCTTAATGAAGCCTGTCCAGTCCCAAAATCATCAACTGCAATTTTGATACCCAACGAGCGTAATTGATTCATGGTAGCGATCGCACTATTAACATCTTGCATAACCATGGTTTCTGTCAATTCAATTTCTAGTCCAGGATTTTCTAAATTATTCAACTCGATTAAGTTAACTATTGTAGCAATCAAATCAGGTTGATTAAACTCAATTGCCGATAAATTGACAGCTATAGTCAAATAATTAATTCCCGAATCCTGCCAGGTTTTAATTTGTTGACAAACTTTTTTTAATACCCATTTACCAATATTCACAATCAAACCATTATATTCAGCTAAAGGAATAAATTCATTAGGTGATATTGAACCCAATTCGCTACTTTGCCACCTTAACAAGCTCTCAGCGCCGATTATTCCACCAGTAGATATATCAATAATTGGTTGATAATAAATTTCAAATTCTTGAAAATTATCTTGTTGGATTGCCCAACGTAATTTTGGTTCTAAAAATTGCATTCTCTCAGTTAATTTATGCCCTTTATTCTGAGTCGATAAAGATTTTTTTAAATTGGCATATTTTTCCAATTTAGTCATGATCGCATTCAATAATTCAGCCCTAGTGAATGGCTTAGTTAGATAATCATCTGCGCCCATATCCATACCTTGACGAAAATCAGCTTTTGCGGATTTAGCAGTCAAGAAAATAAAGGGAATAGCCGCAGTTGATGGCTCTTGTCGTAAAGCTGTTAATACTCCGTATCCATCCAATTCTGGCATCATCATGTCACATAAAATTAAATCTGGTATTTCAGACATAGCTAAATGTAATCCTATTTTGCCATTAGCAGCAGCAATCGTTTGAAAATCCTCAGCAGCTAGTAAATCTAAAAGATTTTCACGCACAGATTCTTCATCTTCAATTATTAAAATTTTTGGCATAATTTACCTCATATGATATTTTTTTAATGGTAAGGTAACAGTAAAATTGCTGCCAACTCCTAGTAGAGTATTGACATTAATTGTACCTTGGTGAATATCTACACACTTTTTTACAATTGCTAATCCTAATCCAGTTCCTAAAATATTACCGACATTTCTAGCGCGATGAAAAGATTCAAATAATCGGGGCAGATCTTCTTCGGGAATGCCAATTCCTTGGTCTTTAATTTCAAATACTGCTTGCCCTCCTTGACAAGAAAGAGTAAAATTAACCGAACTGCCATCTGGGGAATATTTGAGGGCATTGGATAGTAAGTTGCTGAGAATATATCCCAGTAATTTTTCATCCATATAACAACATATAGATTGATATTGACTACTAAAATAGACTAAATGTTGACTTTTCAAATTTAACCTAACTTCTTCCACCAGATGACGGCAGTATTTGACCAAATCAAATAATAAGGGTCTATACTCTAGTTTTCCTGCTTCTCCTTTGCCAATCACCAAAATATCATTTAACATTTCTGTCATCCGGGTTACAGCCGCTTGAATACGATGCAGATGAGTGAGTTGTTTTTCATGTGTCCATTTGTGGCTGTAGTGTTCTAGCAACTCAGAAGAAGAAAGAATAGTACTCAAGGGCGTGCGGAATTCGTGAGAAGTCATAGAGATAAAGCGGGATTTAAGTTCGTTAAGTTCTTTCTCTGTCTCTAATGCTATTCTTAGTTCTTGCTCTAATTGCTTGCGATTGCTAATATCTGCCCAGTAACCAACTAGTTCCAATGGGTTGCCTGCTTCATCCCAGACGACTTTCCCTTGATCATATACCCAACGATAGATACCGTCTTGGTGTAAAAAGCGATATTCTAAGCTGTAATCAGCTTTTTCAGATGCCCTCGATCGTTCAGCAATAACCTTTGGTGCGTCTTCTGGGTGGAGATGACTAAACCAAAAGTCAGAACTTTGTATAAATTCCTGCGCTTCATAGCCTACCATGTCTTTGATATTCTCGCTGATAAATATAGCGCCAAAATCTTCAGATACCTTGCAGGTATAGATTACAGCCGGGCTGGAAGTTAGTAAATACTGTAGCCGCTCTTGACTGACAAGTAACGCTGTTTCAGCTTGTTGACGCTCAGTTATATCCGTTTGAATACCAATGTAGTGACTGAGATAACCATCGATGTCATAAACAGGAGAAATATTTAACTCATGCCAAAATAGGCTGCCGTCTGGACGAGAGTCGCGTAAAATTACTGTGCAATCTTGTCCTGATTGCATGGCATTACTGAGTTCTTGTAATCCTGGTTGATTAATATCAGCACCTTGGAGCAAAAGAAAATTTTGCCCCATAACTTCATCTGCCGAGTAGCCGGTTAGATGCTCAAAAGCCGGATTGACGTAGATAATTGAACTATCAGGGCTGGAGACATCTGCAATCACAATACCATTACTACTAGCAGCGATCGCGCGATCGCGCAATCTTAACCCTTCCTCTATCAACTTGCGCTGAGTAATATCGGTATAGATACTTACCACTGAGACTATTTCGCCCGTATCATCTTTAATCGCATCAGTTCGTAGGTCTATATGTAGACTTTCACCACTACGACTTTGCATGATCACTTCACCACGCCAAGATTCACCTCTGTGGACTGTCTCAAATACTCTTCTAAATACTTCCTTGGTCTTAAAATTAGTTGAGAGTCCCTCATCTGCATTTAATTGACTTTCTGTATAATCAAATATATCTATAAATGCAGGATTTACATAACTTAACTGACCGGAAATATCCGCAATGCTAACAGCATCACTTGTGCTTTCTATAGCCTTAAGCAAGCGCAACAAAGACTTCTCTGCTAATTTACGTTCTGTAATGTCACGGGTGACTTTAGAAAAACCACGTAGCTTACCACTTTGATCACGTAATGCCGTTAAAATACAATTTGCCCAGAAATAGGAACCATCTTTGCGAACAAAAACACTTTCACATTCACACCGACCATTCCCTGCTGCTATATCTAATTGTTGCTTCGGTAGAGCGTTAACAATATCTTCCGGTGGAAAAAAGCAAGAAAAATCCTGCCCGATAATTTCTGCCACCTGATATCCAGTAATACATTCAGCACCAGAATTCCAACTCATCACCCGTCCCTCCGGGTCAAGCATATAAATTGCGTAGTCTTTAACACCTTCTACTAATAAGCGGAAGCGTTCTTCACTTTTATGGAGTTCTTCTTGGGTTCTTTTGCGGTCTGTAATATCTCGATCAATACCACGAAACCCACGGAATCTACCCTCAACATCAAAGATAGGAACTCCGTTAGTTTCCAGAACCACCAGATGACCATCTTGATGACAATTTGTATTTTCCAGACATTTAAATGATTGTCGTTCAGCAGCTATCGGTGCAAGAATCTGCATCACACGTTCTGCTTCTGCTGGTGGCATCAATTCAAAAGGAGTTTTTCCCAATATCTCTTGCGTTTCGTAACCCAAAATATCGCGGACTTTGGGACTGACATAAGTATAAACGCAGTTTTCATCAACTTCCCACACCCAATCACTGCTAGTTTCCACTAAGTTACGAAAACGTTCTTCGCTTTTTCGGAGTGCAGCTTGAGTTTGTTTGCGTTTAATCCCCAGGGCAATTTCATCAGCAGCAATTCCCATGGCCGTAAAAGTCGATTCTGTAAATTGTTGACGGGAAAACATAGCTATCACCCCTAATGTCTCACCTTCAACAATTAAAGGATAGCCAGCAAAGGCAACAATTCCCTCTCGCTTTGCCCATTCTTTGTCACTAATAAGAAGGTCTTCCTGGACAGTGTTACTGATCAGAGGTTTGCCTTCTTGAGCAATTAAACCAATTTTCCATTGACCGACTGGTATCCGTCTATGGAGTCCGTCAATATGGTTATACATCCCAGAACTGACTTGCAATTCTAGTACATTCTCTTCTGTATTCAACATCCAGATGCGAGCAAAGGCAGCATCAATATGTTTGACAAAAGCCTCTGTACAATTACGCATGATGCTGAACAAAGTTTCTGCCTGAGTCAAGACAGCATATACATGAGCCAGAAAATCAGCTAAACGCACACGTTCTGCCAGCGCTGCCTCAACTCGTTTCAAGTCACTGATATCAGTAACTGTGCCAAAGCAAGTTATAACTTCTCCGGTTTTTGACTGTTCGCTAATGGCTTGACCAACTACCCAACTAATTTCTCCATTCGCACGCAAAAACCGATATTCTGAACGAAAAGACTGGTTGTGTTGGGCAACTGCATTCCACTCCACAGCAATTCGTTCTCTGTCTTGAGGATGAATAGCACTCAACCAGCCAACTCCCAAGGCTGCTTCTGGTGTCAGTCCTGCTATTTGGCACCAACGATCATTGACATACAGACAATTTCCCTGTGCATCTGTATAAAACAGCCCCACAGGCGAGACTTGCGCCATAGTGTGATATTTACGTTCGCTCTCCCGCAGGGCAATTTCTGCGGATACACGATCATCAATATCAGTGTTTGTACCGAACCAACCAACAATTTTTCCTTCTTGATCACACAATGATAAAGCCCGTCCCAAATGCCAGCGATAAGTTCCAGAAGATTGCTGAAGCAGGCGAAATTCTACTTCATAATTGTCTCCTGTGGCTAGAGATTTACTCCAAGCCGCAATACTTGTTGACAAATCATCAGGATGTACCAATTTTTGCCATTTCCAATCTAAGACTTGCTCTGAGGTACAGGCAAAGTACTCAAGGGCTTGCTGGTTGATATACTCAAGGCTGCCATCTGGACGAGCAATCCATACTTGTTGAGGGATAGATTCTGCTAAAAAGCGAAAGCGTTCTTTACTTGTTTCTAAAGCAGCTTGTGCCTGTTTGCCCTCAGTGATATTTTCTAATATCCCGAACATTCCTACCACCTCAGCTTTAGTATTATACAAGGGAACTTTGTTCGTTTCTAGCCAAATTGGGCTACCATCTGCTTGCTGTGTAAGTGTAATGGTTTGATGTTGGGGCTGATTAGTTTTCATGATCTCAGCGTCACTAACACAGTAGAAGTGCGCTTCTTCATAGTTGGGAATCAAATCATAGTCTGTTTTGCCAATGATATCTTCGGGATTGTCAAAACCCACCATTTTCGCAAAGTTGCGATTACAACCCCAGAAGATGGAATTTATATCTTTCCAAAAAATACTATGGGGAATGGTGTCCATAATTAATTGCAGGAGTTGATTTTCTAGCATCTGGCAATAGTCAGCGAAATCACTAATTTCCGCTACTACCGAAAGAGCTAGACAAATACTTTCAGGGGTGATGGTGCCGACAATTTCATCATTCTCATCTACTACTGGTACTAGCTGCAACTGCGGCTGACATAACAATGATATGACTGAATCTAAACCGTTAATTGTCTGCATCTTCAGTTTTATGACTGAGTTTTGCATCACTTGTGCAACTTGGGCTGTGTTCAAATCAGCCCCTGAAGCTACAAGTTTGACTATATCTTGTTGTGTCAAGCAGCCCACTACCTGCGAGGCTGACTTTACCAACACACCTTTAGATTGTGCAGCCATCAGAGCGATCGCATCTAGTATAGGTGTTTCCGGTGTCACGGTCAGCGGCGACAAGTCAATAACTGACTCTAAGCTTTGTATCACAAGATAGTGAAGTGATGTTTGCATACTTTAGTTAGATATACAGCAGAATTCAGAATTCAGGAGTCAGGAGTCAGGAGGGGCGAACGGCCGTTCGCCCGTACAGGAGTCAGGAGTAAAACTGGCTTGGTGTCTAGGTTTCAATTTTGATTCTGTACCTCATTGATCTGCAATCTGCTGTAAGAAGAATATTTGATTTTTGAAAAAATACCTAAACTTCTAGCTTGCTTCTTTCCTGTTAAGAGTTAACAGTTCCGAGCCTCCATGAGTAAATATGGTTACGCTACGCCAGCTATCAGTAATCAAACCCGATTCCTTCTCTCAAACCACTGATTTATTTACGTAACTCCCCAACATTGTGACGTAAAATCGGTAAGATTATAAGGAGTAGAAATACGGTAAATTCTTTTATCAAAAATTACTACATTATTATTTCTTACTTTTGACATTCTCCTGCCTAGCATCGTGTGCGGTTGAATACTTGTAATTAGGGAGACATGGGGATACGGGGACGCGGGGACACGGGGACAGGGAGACGTGGGGACACGGGGACGCGGGGACGCGGGGACACGGGGACACGGAGAAAATCAAGAATAACTTAATTACGAATTACGAATTACGAATTACGAATTACGAATTATTGATTACTCTCCTCTCACCGTAACGTAAAAGTCTTTCAATAGTTACCAGTCTATTTTCCCATGCTTTAACTTGATAAGGATTTTCCTTCATTTCCATACTCATCCAAATCCTAAATTCAAACTTGAAGCGATTAAGAATATTTCTGGCTTTGATTAAATTACTAGCAGTAGGTAAAGCCGCAAGCTGATTTAAAGCATTTTGTAATTCTTGGGACTGGTGATTAAAATCAGAAATTTTATTTGCAGGTATTAATAATTGGTTATTTTCTCTTACAAATTGCCATTCTTTTTGTAGAGCCGCATAGCGGAAAGCCGCAGTGCGAAATGGCTGACGCTGAGGAATAGGTTCATTTTTGGAGCGTTGCACCTTACCTTGGGTATTACTAAATAGTTCGTTAAACTCAGTATTAAAATTCTCGACAGCAAAGAGTGCATAACCGCTGACAGGTAAATCCCTGAGCAGTTGAAGTTGGTCAAATGCTCCCACTGTAGACAAGGAAAGTAAGCGAATTCCTGGAACTAATAAAGTAGAACCTAACTGAGTAGAGTTAATCCAAGGTTTTGCTAATCTTTGGAAACGAGGAGTATCTAAAGCGTAAGTCATCGGCACAATTAAATCTATATCTCCCCGTCTTGCCCAAACTTCCCAATGTTGTTGAATTTTTTGAACTCGTTCATATTCTGGTAATGGAAATACAGCCACAGACAAAATTAAATTTGCTCGCTTTTGTTTTAACATCTGCGAAACTTCAGACACAAAACTATCAACTTGCTCAGTGCGAAATGCCGTCCACTTTTGCCACAAAACCCGCTGACTAGGAGTAATATTTAGAGGATCTACACCTGTCTGTTGCTGAAACTGCTCTCTGGAGGCTTTACCATAACCGTAAGTTCGACCTGCCAAGGGGTCTTGAAAAGGATAACGAATATAATCGAGTTGTATGCCATCTACCTGATAGCGAGTAACAATTTCCGCGTACAGCTTTAATAAATACTGCCGGACTTCGGGATTTGCTGGATCTAAAAAAGGCTTTGTCTGACCAACGGGAATCATATTCCCACTTTGATCATAATTTGCCCAATTGGGATTAGCTGCTAACACAGGGCCTGGATAATCAGGACTGACGTTGATAATCTCATTATGACGGCGATTACCAGCTGCAAAAGCCCAAACCCAAGCGTGTAACTCCATCCCTCGTTCATGGGCTAACTTTACAGCCACTTTTAGAGGGTCCCAGCCTTGAATTAAGGGGTTTTGTTGTGGCGCAACCTGACTCGGATAAATTGTATAACTAGCATTGACAGTTTCAAAAAATACAGTGTTAATTCCCGCTTGGGACAGTCGATCAAAAATCTTCGCTAGTCCTGCTTCATTGCCAGCATTAACAATTGTCCCTCGATCTAACCATACTGAGCGGATTTCTGGTTGAGCTATGCGCTGATTGAGGGGAAATTGCTGCCATAAAGTTGTCTTTGTCTTTAACCACTGCTGACGCGCTAAGGCATAGTTCTTTCGGGCAATTAACGCTGGTATATTTTTGGCAACTCCTCTGGCTTGGGCTAAGGTTTGCTCTAAACTGAGGTCTTTTCTCTCTATTTGGGTAGATGCGGATTTTTCGCTTTCGACTTTCAATGATTGGGTGTTGCTGACGCTAGTAGCACCATGAACTGAAGCCGCTAAATTGGCGCTTTCCACTCGACCAATCAGATTTTCTAATTCTTGTTGGAGAGCTAATGCCTCTTTATTATCAATCGGTCGATTAGAATCGGGTATGACATCTAAACGCACTGCTTCTTGTAGTAGTTCAATGGCCTCTGGGAAATTTTGGAGTTTGACTTTGGGAACAGGTTTGGGTGCTGTACTTGTCAGTCTTGGGTTTTGAGGTTTCACCCGTGCGGGATTGGGTTTTTTGGGAGAATTTACCCGTTTGGGCTGATTCCGTGAATTGGCTAAATTAGGTTTTTTGGGAGAATTTACCCGTTTGGGCTGATTCCGTGAATTGGCTAAATTGGGTTTTTTGGGAGAATTTACTGGCTGGGTTTGATTTGCGGTAGCAGAAAGACAGTTTGACGCATCTCCTGGGACTTTTGTCGTTGGCAATTTTAGATAACGATTGAGTGCTGCTTTTAACCAAATACTATCTAAATCTGCGGTTGAAGCTGTATCTGTTCCTAAGCGCCAGCCTAAAAAAGTGGATTGCTCAGTTGTTAATACTGCGGCCGGATGATCTGGGGAATTCCAAACAGCAGCTATTTGAGTATGAAGATGATCAGGAATCATTACAGCACCCACAACTTTACCAAATAGTTCTTTGCTGGTTGTCCATTCCTGGGGATTAGTTTTTGCTGGTTGTAACTCTTGAGCCGCATTTAAGCTAAATCCCCAATAACCTCCTAGCAGAGTTCGCAACAAATGGCGCACTCCCGGTGTTGATAAACTGGCGACAGGACCACTAGCAATTAAGCGTCCACCCCGATTCATCCATTCTTTGAGTGCGATCGCTTGTACTGTCGTTAATGTCTCTATATTTGGCAACAATAACACCCGTGGCTTTCCTAAATCTGCCACATTGTTCACACTACCCAGGGGAATTACACAATATCTCACCCCCACAGTCTCTAAGCGTTTAGTAATCCCTATCCATTGATTGGCATTATCTTGGCTTTTGACTACGCTCAATACAGCTGCTTCTGTCACCGCTTTTGCCGGCAACATTCCCCCCAAATTCACTGTTAAAAAATTAAAATTTAAAAGAAATAATCCCCCAATTCTAATTTTTAATTTGATCCTATTTTTAGCTTTTTCTTCGTGATTTTTCACGAGTCCTACCTCAAAAATTAGTAGATAAACACAGACAGCTAAATGGTGAGAATAGATAATATATAGGACTCCTATTTGAATTTTGAACAGAACTCCGTATACCTTGATTCCTTCTTTTCTGTTCCCTGTTCCCTGTTCCCTGTTCCCTACCTCTACGAGTAAATTCAGAAACCAAACCGGATTCCTATAGCAGGTGACAGTGCTAAAAGTTTCTTGGTGTCTAAGTTTTAGCATTGGTGCGTTACGGAAGCCTAACGCACCCTACAAATTCTTAATTACGAATTACGTTGGCGGTAGCCTGCTGTAAGCACTATTACGAATTACGAATTACGAATTAATACAGGTATTGATTAAATCCTCAACTCCTGCAACTGGGAATATTTCTGTATTCAGTTGATGAGCTACTTCCTCCACAGTCATATCATCTAAAAAGATCAATTCCCCATGTTTGAGCATGACATTGGGTAATAAAATTCCCTCTCCTAAATCCTGCCCTTTTAAGTGAAAGAGTAAATCATGTCCTGTGATTAATCCTGTCACACTGATATTTTGTCCCCAATAATCGCTATATAAAGCCCGCATATTTACCTCTAATCCTTGCACAGCATTTAACTGTTTAACTATCGGTTTAAATGCTTTTTCAACAGCGTTACCTACAACCCAAGTGAGTTTTCTTTGGGGTGATACTTTTGGCGGTAATAATTCCTGAGCAGCATGGGTGAATTGCTTAACAAATAAGCGAATAGAACCAACACCATTATCAATTTGTGGATATTCTTCATATTCCGCTTCGCTAGGTAATTCTTCACCAGCAATTAAAAACCATTCATCGGCTAACCAAGCCACACTGGAACCGAATTTTTGCCTAAATTCTTGAGAAAGCAATTTAACTTGAGAAATCACTTCCTGAGCCTTTTCCTGCGTCACTGGGATCAGTTCATCTTCTTGGGGACGAAAACGAGTTAAACCGACTGGAACCACGGCTATTGATGCCACAGCAGGTATTTCTCCAGTATGAAAAGATGTTAAATCTCGTAATGTTTGTTCTAGATGTTTTTCATCATTTATTCCTGGACAAACTACTACTTGAGCATGAATTTGTAATCGTTTTTCTTGAAACCATTTAAGTTGTTCTAAAATTTGTCCTGCACGATTATTTTTCAATAGTTTAATTCTCACTTCTGGTTCTGTCGCATGAACAGAAACATATAAAGGAGATAACCGCATTTGTTCAATTCGCTGCCATTCTTTTTCAGGTAAATTTGTCAAAGTTAGATAAGAACCATACAAAAAGCTCAAACGATAATCGTCGTCTTTGAAGTACAAGCTAGAACGTTTACCAGGTGGTTGTTGATCAATAAAGCAAAATGGACAACGGTTATTACACTGAATTAAACCATCAAATAAAGCAGTTTCAAACTCTAGCCCCAAGTCGTCATCATAATCTTTTTCAATTTCAAGATGATGAGTTTTTCCTGTCGCATCTAAAACTTCTAGTTCTAAAACTTCATCAGCGCATAAAAATTGATAATCAATTAAATCACGGGGACGTGTCCCATTAATAGCAACAATCGCATCCCCCGCATCAAAGCCAATTTCGGCAGCAATTGATTCAGGAAGCACCTTGGTAATTTTGGCAGGATGAATAGTAGTCATTGGTCATTGGTCATTGGTCATTGGTCATTGGTCATTGGTCATTGGTCATTGGTCATTGGTCATTGGTCATTGGTCATTGGTCATTGGTCATTGGTCATTGGTCATTGGTCATTGGTCATTGGTCATTGGTCATTGGTCATTGGTCATTGGTCATTGGTCATTGGTCATTGGTCATTGGTCATTGGTCATTGGTCATTGGTCATTGGTCATTGGTCATTGGTCATTGGTCATTGGTCATTGGTCATTGGTCATTGGTCATTGGTCATTGGTCATTGGTCATTGGTCATTGGTCATTGGTCATTGGTCATTGGTCATTGGTCATTGGTCATTGGTCATTGGTCATTGGTCAGTTATCCGGTAATTCTGAATTTTATCCCTGTCCCTGCGTCTCTTAATTCGTAAGTGTCAGCATTCAACCTTGCCAACCGGCGGCGATCGCTAATAAGATAGCACTGCCAAAGGCTAATCTGTACCATACAAATATCAAAGTGTTTTTGGTTTGTAAGTACCGAATCAAAAAGGCAATTGATAGGTAGGAAAAAATAAAAGTAGAAATGATCCCGACAATTAACAGTAAAACAATATTATCTGGCAATTCTTGAGCTTGAAATTGCTTGAATATTTTCAGACTTTTGTACAGGGTAGCAATAGTCAGAGTGGGAAAACCTAACAAAAATGAAAACTTAGCGGCTGTATCACGTTCTAGTCCTAAAAATAAAGCAGTTGTCAATGTCGAACCAGAACGAGAAACGCCGGGAATCAAAGCTAGAGTTTGTCCTAATCCTACTAAAACACCATCCCGAATTTGTAATGAATTGAAATCTCGCTTGCGAGTGCCGATTTTTTCGGCTAAAGCTAGTAGAATCGCCATGATAACTGACATTATAGCAATAATTAATGCACTATCAGGTAAAACGTCTTTCAAAAGAAAGCCAATTATTAATGCAGGCAAAGTTCCTACTGCAATCCCCACCGCAATTTTCCACTCTTCCTGTTGCCAATCTTTATCCTTTAGTGCTTTAATTGCACCTTTAATAATACTAGAAATCAGCGACCAAAAATACAACAAAATTGCGATAACACTGCCAAATTGAATGGCATCGACAAAATCTTTAGAACCTAGTTCTTTCCAACCAAACACTTTGGTCACAATCAGCAGATGTGCGGTGCTACTGATAGGCAAAAATTCGGTAATACCTTGCACAATTCCCAAAATAAATGCCTGAATTAATCCTGCCATCAGATTAACTCCACCAGTTGCGGCTTCGGCAGGTATTTCTACTTGCGGAAGCTGCATCCAGATAGGTAATAGCAAGTTGATACCAGTTGCTACAGAACTTGTCGCCATCAAACACGCTCCTAACATAAATAATGTATAACTTGAGAAAATTATCCAAGTTTACCTTCCTTTAGTCAGTTATTCCGGGTAACATCCTATATGCAAAAATTTCTAGTATAATTAAAATGCCCCTAGGGGGGATGTTGATGAGTGGATTTTGGGGTGTGATATCTTAAGATAAGTAAAGTTTAGTAACATATATTAAAAACATTGATTAATAATACATTGTCATCTTACGCAGCTTCTAACTCCGCTATTGATAGTGAGTTGCATTCGTCGGAAACTAAGCTTAGAGGTATCAAAGAAATAGAGTCGAGGCTGTCTTTGTCTGCCTCTCTCCCTAGTGCAGTAACTTGGAGAAAAAGTTGGCTAGTGTTTGCGGCAGCGGTGTTGTTGGTATCTGTACCAGTATTTGTAGAAGCGCCGTTAGTGCGATCGCTACCCACCCTCAGTGTAGCCATGACCGGATTTTGGGTTTGGCTGAGTTTGACACTAATGTCACGTCCGCAAACCTATCTCTGGGGAGATTTACTCTTAGGATTTAGCTGGAGTTGGTTAACAGGAGCGATTTACTGGGGTTGGTTACGTTGGGAACCCCTATGGCACTTACCGATAGAATCGATTGGGCTACCCTTTGCCATCTGGTGTTTGTGGCGAAATTGGGGCAAAGTCGGTAACTGGTTTTATCTAGGTTCTTTATTCGGTACAGTTTTAACAGATATATACTTCTATGTTGTAGACTTGATGCCCTATTGGCGGCAAATTATGAGAACAGACGTAAATGGAGCTTCACAAATCTTAAAAAATGCCTTAGCACAAGTCCAAACCCCTTGGGGAGAAGCTTGGGCAATCACTCTCGCCTTAGCTCTGTTAACAGTTGGGATCATCTCTTTAGGTCAAAAGGAAAAGCATTGGTACGCCTTTAGTGGCGCAGTTTTGAGTACAATTCTAGTAGATAGTCTGTTTTTGTTAGCGGCAGTTATTGCCTAAAATTATCAGCCAGTGAATGATCAGCCCTGAGAAAGGTGCAAGATTACCATTACAGATAAATTTTGGCAAAAGTAAAGTCGAACCCAATAGCAGTAAATATTGTGGATATTAATAAGCTGTATATTAGTTTCTGATGACTGCTGTGTGTTGATTCAGCTACCAGCTATCAACCAAAGGATGAAGTCGGAAGAACTAAGTACTTTATCAGCCCCCAGAGTAATCACCAGGGTTGAACTCATACTTCTAACTTCTCACTTCCAGCCCGCATTTGAAAGCTTTTAGCTAAAAGTGTTGATTTTTGATTAATGGAAAGAGGTAGAAAATCGTGAAAGGATTAGTACGTTTATTAACAGTGTTTAGTTTGTTGCTAGGTTGCTGGGGATTACTGGGAACTACTCAGATTGCCCAAGCTGCAAGTTTGGGTAACATAACCTTGCCGCAGCTACCAGTTTTGGCGATTTCACGTCAGAACAAAGCAGATGCCAAGCTAGGAACGGAATTTGGTAAAAAAATTGATTTGAATAATACCAACATTGCCGCTTTCCAACAGTATCCAGGGCTGTATCCCACTCTGGCTAAGAAAATCATCAAAAATGCTCCTTACCAAAAAGTAGAGGATGTATTGAATCTGCCAGGATTGAGCGATCGCCAAAAATCCAAACTGCAAGCCAACTTTGATAACTTTACCGTGACCGAATACGAGCCTAACTTCAACGAGGGAGACGATCGCATTAATAACGGTATCTATAGATAACCCAAAAAATTGCTAATTGGGGAATAGGTGATTGGGAAAAAGGTAATTGGGGAATGAAAACTATTGCCCATCACCCATCACCCATCACCCATCACCCATTACCCGTAATTTTGAATTTTGAATTTCTTAGATATTCCTAGCCAATTTGATGTTTTAGTAGTCGGCGCAGGTGCTGCTGGATTATACACAGCCCTGTGTCTACCAGACTCCTTACGAGTCGGCTTGATTACTAAAGAAACCGTGACATTATCCGCCAGTGACTGGGCGCAAGGTGGCATTGCCGCAGCTGTCTCCCCAGAAGATTCACCAAAGCTGCACATTGAAGACACATTAAAAGCAGGGGCGGGTTTGTGCGATCCAGAAGCCGTAGAATTTCTGGCTGAACAAGCCCCTATCTGTATTAAATCTTTAATTCATTTGGGTGTAGCCTTCGACCGGCATGATCATAACTTGGCTTTCACCCTAGAAGCTGCCCATTCTCGTCCCCGTGTTCTCCACGCCGCAGATACCACGGGTAGGGAAGTAACAACCACTCTCACAGACCAGGTATTGCGCCGTCAGAATATACAAGTCATCCAGCAAGCTTTAGCTTTAAGTTTATGGATAGAACCAGAAACAGGTCGCTGTCAAGGTATCAGCCTGTTTTATCAAGGTAAAGTTACATGGATCAGGGCTGGTGCTGTAGTTTTAGCAACAGGTGGCGGTGGTCAAGTATTTGCCCAAACGACTAACCCAGCGGTAAGTACAGGTGATGGTGTAGCGATCGCTTGGCGGGCTGGGGCTATCCTGCGGGATTTAGAATTTGTCCAATTTCATCCCACCGCCCTCACTAAACCAGGACGCTTTCTCATCAGTGAAGCTGTACGTGGTGAAGGGGCGCACCTTGTTGATAATGAAGGGCGACGTTTTGCTTTTGACTACCATCCAGCAGGTGAACTTGCACCGCGAGATGTGGTCAGCAGAGCAATTTTCAGCCATTTGCAACGTACATCCGCCGATTTGGCTACTGCCCATGTTTGGTTAGATATGCGCCCCATCCCCGCTGACAAAATTCGTCATCGCTTTCCCAATATTATTCAAGTTTGTCAGCATTCGGGTATTGATGTCTTCAATGAATTGGTTCCCGTCGCCCCCGCTGCTCATTATTGGATGGGTGGTATTCTCACAGATTTGCAGAATCGCACCAATATTCCTGGTTTGTACGCTGTGGGAGAAACTGCTAGTACGGGAGTACATGGAGCTAATCGCCTAGCCAGTAATTCTCTGTTGGAATGTATCGTGTTTGGGGCGCAGATGGCTGATTTAGACGATGAAGTCTTCAAACAGGATGAACGGCAAAAATCAGAATTTCTCTCCAATTCTTCAACCTTAGTCTTATCTGAAGATGAGTGGCACAATCAACACGCTCAACTAAAAGCTTTACGAGAAAAACTACCCCGTTTAGTCTGGCAAAGTGCTGGTATTTGTCGGCAAGAATTAGGCTTAGAAAGTGCGATCGCTACAATTGAATCTTGGCACCAGGATTTTGCTAATTTACCTTTGAGTCAATTCTTGCAAAGTTTGCGTCCTACAGAACCCGCTAGTTTCAACTTACCTGATATTGAACAGCAGTTGCGACTTTGGGCAGAAACCCGCAATTTATTAGATGTAGCTTACTTAATTCTCAAAAGTGCTGCTTTTAGAACTGAAAGCAGAGGCGGACACTACCGTCTAGATTATCCTCAACCCGACCCAGATTGGCAAGTTCACACGATTGTTCAATATGATCACTGGAGTAAATCTCATGAACTTCCACCAGCTGATTGATTAACTTAGCTGGCGGAAATTTCTTGTTTTCTATTCCCTAATCAGAGTTCCTTGCTGTAAGAGGATGTTTGAAAAGTTTTTAATGTATAAATAAACCCCTCTCCAAACCTCTCCCCGACGCGGGGAGAGGCTTTGAAACCCCCATTCCAGCTAACAAAACCTCTCCCTAACCCTCCCCTTGTAGGGGAGGGTCAGGGCGGTTAGGTTCTTGGAAATTATTGGTTTCATCTAATACTTTTCAAACAACCTCTAAGAACTTTACCTAAAAAACTTGAAGTTCTGAGAACCTGTGTAACCAGTAATCTTCGCCAGTTCTGACAAGTTCTGCACGCCGCTATAGGTTTTACCATTGATGATCCAAGTGGGGAAGCTTTCAATTTTGGCGGCTTGACACAATTCTGGTTTAGCTTTAGGGCTGTCAGCAGCGCATTCGACCTTAACGTTATTGTCGCTAATGATTTTGTAAGCTTCTTTACCAAAGAGGAGCTTCTGTTCATGACAGTGCGGACACCAATAAGCAACATATTCCTTAGCGCCGACTTTGACAAGATGCTCTGCTAAGGCTATTTCTGCTTCACCAGATGTGGTGGTAATTTCCCACCCAAATTCTGGTTTAGGCTCTACTTTGGGAATAAAAGTAATTTGCCCAGGTTTTCCAGGAGTTGCGTCGAGATTTCCATCTGGGGGATTGGTGTTAGCATAAATCGCTAAAGTGCCAATCAGCGTTACCATTCCCACAATCAAGCCAGTAAAAAATATTTGCCCGATATCTTCCCAATCACGACCGATAATTGTCAGTACTAACATACTCAGGGAAAACAAAGCCGAGCCGATACAGTAAGGACAAAAGGCTTTGATTTGGGATGCCAGTATGTACATTAAGTAACCACTGAACACTGACATAGCGATCGCTCCCACCAACAGCAACCACCAAGTCAGATTTTCCAGTTGTTTGCTGTTTTTGTGATTTTCCTCTGAGTTTAATGCCAAAGGAGCCACAGCAAATATCAGCATACTCATGTATGCCAACAACCCAAACAAAGCTAATGGCTGACCAAAAACCGTTGCCCAAGGGCTAGAAAGAACATCATTGCAGCCCTTAACACCAACTTGTGCCACACAAGCAGTACTGCCGCCCGTGAGCTTTTCAAAGGTGAGATAGCCTGTGATTAAGGCACCACATCCCGCGATCGCTGCAATGAATAGCCGCGACTTTTTATGAATCCAAGGAGTAGAACGACGGCGAATCATAAGTATTTAGTCAGGAGTCAGGAGTCAGGAGTCAGGAGTCAGGAGTCAGGAGTCAGGAGTCAGGAGTCAGGAGTCAGGAGTCAGGAGTCAGGAGTCAGGAGTCAGGAGTCAGGAGTCAGGAGTCAGGAGTCAGGAGTCAGGAGTCAGGAGTCAGGAGTCAGGAGTCAGGAGTCAGGAGTCAGGAGTCAGGAGTCAGGAGTCAGGAGTCAGGAGTCAGGAGTCAGGAGTCAGGAGTCAGGAGTCAGGAGTCAGGAGTCAGGAGTCAGGAGTCAGGAGTCAGGAGTCAGGAGTCAGGAGTCAGGAGTCAGGAGTCAGGAGTCAGGAGTCAGGAGTCAGGAGTCAGGAGTCAGGAGTCAGGAGTCAGGAGTCAGGGGGCAGAAGGCAGGAGAATTGTAATTACGAATTACGAATTACGAATTACGAATTACGAATTACGAATGTAATTTCACTGAAGGAATGGATTTAGTTTCACCTTTGGAGTTCCAACTGCGATGAGCAGCTTCTACAAACTGACTGACGCGAATTGGGTCAATGGGTTGCTCAATTCTTCCGTGACGTTTGAGAGAACTGGAAACAATTACACCATTTGCTGCCTGCATTAGGGTATCAATATTTTCCCAATTAGCTCCACTACCAATAAATACTGGTGTACCAGCAGCAGCCCCACAAGCCAATTCTAAATCTTCTAAGTTAGGAGGACTACCAGTTGCCCAACCAGATAAAATTACGGCATCGGCCAACCCTCGTTCAATCGTGTCTTTCACCGCCACCGTCAGATTAGGAGAACTTAAAGGACGGGCGTGTTTAACCAACACATCAGCAAAGATTTTCACATCTGATCCTAGCTCTCGCCGATAGCGGAGTAATTGATGG
>NZ_LZQD01000003.1:485085-566878 GCF_001858025.1 Trichormus sp. NMC-1
CAAGAATAATTGGGTACATAGCATTACTTTACGTATAATTTTTATGAGTTTATTATACGTACAATAATACGTTCTGACGCACCTTCTCCTTTTCCAGACTTCTACAAAAAGTCTATTAAATTTTAACCCCTTGTCATTGGGATGCTTACAGCTTGCATATTTTTTGACACTCCCCGGTCTAAAGAAACGGGGATTCTACATTCACCGTCAAAACTTGCTCAACCAGGTTTACACCCTTACGGGTGATGCCTCCGGCACGCTGGCGCGAACGCCAGTCGCTCATGGGGGAAACCCCCAAGACCGCGCTGGCTCACCAAGCAGAGTAGTGGTTTCAACTCCTGTAGCGTTAATTTGGGGATGCCCTCCCCTATTTTTTGCTAGATTAAGAATATTTATTGCCGCGTTTGTATCTCTATGAAGATGCCATCCACAAGCACATTTATGGGTACGAGTTGATAGAGATTTTTTGACAATCACGCCGCAATCAGAACATTTCTGTGAAGTGTAATGTGGTGCTACAGCTATAGCAACTTTGTCAAATTTCACAGCAAAATACTCTATCCATTGCCTAAACAAATACCAACTAGCGTCACTAATTGATTTTGCTAAACAATGATTTTTTACCATATTTGAAACACGTAAATCTTCATAGGCTACTAAGTCGTTAGACTTGCATACGTTACGCGCTAGTTTCTTAGCGTGTTCAATCCGTTGCCTACTTACTTTTAAGTGTTTTTTGGCGTAAAGTTTTCTAGCCTTTCTTCTACCGCTAGAAACTTTTGCTTTTTTGTAAATCCGTCTTTGAGAATGCTTGATTGATTTTTCAGCCTTTCTCAAAAACTGAGGATTAGGTTCTTGATGCCCATTTGAATCTGTGTAAAACGACTCAATCCCCACATCTAGCCCAATTTCTTCATCTGTTTTTGGTTGAATATCTACAACATCAATACCAACACAAAACTGTGCATAATATCCATCTGCACGCCGGATTAAACGCACTCTTTTAATATCTTTAAGTTCGTAGAATTGAATATCCCATTTACCTAATAACTTGAGTTCACCAATACCTTTCTTGTCAGTAAAAGTAATACGTCGCTTGGTTTTGTGTAATTTCCATCCTGATGTTTTATATTCAACAGAACGACAATCTTTTTGAAACTGTGGAAACCCCCTTTTACCAGATTTTTTAGATTTACAATGGTCACTGAGCTTTGTCGAAGTGTTGTCGTAAAACCTTGATATAGCAGACCAACCCCGTTCTGCTGCTGATTGTACTGCCATTGAGTTTAACTCGGCCGCAAAAGGAAAACATGAGCGTAGTTCTGTTGAATACTTATTCAGGGCAAACTTATCAATTTTTAGCTCGCGTGGTGCATCCATCCAATATCTAATCGCTTTATTGCGAATGAATTGGGTAGTACGAATTGCATCGTCTATGGCGTTGTATTGATGTTGTTTACCTTTAACTTTGTATTCTAGGACTAGCATTGATTTAACTTTGAACAATCAACTTGATTTGGTTTCGACAATCGTTAATTATACAACATATACAAAATGTCAATGCAGGATAAATCCTGCTTTTAGCCTTCATCCCTTGTCTCAAGCACAGGTGTGTCCTCCTGAGTCGGACGCACCTTCAAGGGTTTTCGGCATTTTCCTTATAACTTTAGGCTTCACTTAAGTAATCTGGCGTAAATATTCGTCGTTGGGATCAGGCAGGGGGCTGCGCTTGCTGGGGGCAGAGGGAAAGAGGGTTTTAGCCTAGTTCATATTTCTTTACTTAGTTTGGTTTTTTTTGCGCCAATCTACTTAACTCTTTACTTTTCATTTAAAATCATTTAAAAGCTCCTATCATCAACTTTTTGAATTTTGGAGGCGCAAGCCATACTGTGAGGCTAATTTGAATTTTTAGTTCTATTGCCTCCTTCTGAAGGTGGAAATTACCGTTCAACCTTCCATAAGATATGTTAAGATAGAACCTGGCTACAAGAGGAGTTTGCCACTCACAACACGCAAGGCAGCTTCCCGTGGTTTAGGCATCTTGTCCGCGCATCGTCGTAGACCAAGCCTGAAGTATAGGGTAGCATTACTGCTTGATAGGCGTAGTCGCAATTGCGATTTCCCTGAGGGTAGCGACTTCTCAAAACCAGCCCTTTGGGCGGCTTCCCGACGGGTAAATTAACAACGCACACGCTCAGGTAGTTTAAAATACCATTAGGCGAATCGTTAAACAATACTACGAGTGTCATAAGTAAATAAAGACACTTTAATTTATCCTGGGAAACAGATTAATAAAAATATCATAGCATGACCTTTATATCCATAATTGATTAGGGTCATACGCCCACAGACAGCCAATAGCAGTGGAAATCTGTCACTGCTGCGTCCTTAATACAGGTGCGGGGAAAAAAACGCCTAGATAGTGCTTGAATGTTTGAGTAATGAGAAAAAAAACCGAGATTTTTTCAAAATATGGGTGATAAGCCAACAATTGCCATTTCTCACCTGGGCTGCGAGAAAAATAGAATTGATACAGAACATATGTTAGGACTGCTTGTAGAAGCAGGCTACGGTGTAGATACAAATGAAGAATTAGCTGATTATGTAATCGTCAATACCTGTAGTTTTATTGAAGCCGCCAGAGAAGAATCGGTCAGAACTTTAGTCGAATTAGCAGAAGCGAATAAAAAAGTCGTTATTACTGGTTGCATGGCGCAACACTTTCAAGAACAATTATTGGAAGAATTGCCAGAAGCAGTAGCCGTAGTTGGCACAGGCGATTATCACAAAATTGTCAATGTCATAGAGCGGGTAGAACAAGGGGAACGGGTTAAACTAATTAGCGCCGAACCAACCTACATAGCCGATGAAACGACACCGCGCTACCGGACGACAACAGAAGGAGTAGCTTACCTGCGAGTTGCTGAAGGATGCGATTATCGTTGTGCATTTTGTATTATTCCTTATCTCAGAGGGAACCAGCGATCGCGTACTATTGAATCTATAGTCGCCGAAGCCAAGCAATTGGCCAATCAAGGGGTAAAAGAAATTATTCTGATTTCCCAAATCACTACAAATTATGGTTTGGATATTTACGGAAAGCCAAAGTTAGCGGAACTGCTCCGCGCTTTAGGGAAAGTAGATGTACCTTGGATCAGAATGCACTATGCCTATCCCACCGGACTCACCCCAGATGTGATAGCGGCGATTCAAGAAACACCCAATGTTCTGCCTTACTTAGATTTGCCCTTGCAACATTCTCATCCAGAAATTCTCCGCGCCATGAACCGTCCCTGGCAAGGACGGGTAAATGATGGAATTATTGATCGCATCAAAACAGCGTTACCATCGTCAGTGCTGCGAACAACCTTTATTGTTGGCTTTCCTGGAGAAACTCAAGAGCATTTTGAGCATTTGCTAGAGTTCACAGAACGACACGAATTTGATCATGTGGGTGTCTTCACCTTTTCGCCAGAAGAGGAAACCCCAGCTTACAGTCTACCCAATCAAGTTCCTTCAGAAGTGATGGAAGCGCGCCGTGACAGAATCATGGAACTCCAGCAACCGATTTCTCTCAAGAAAAATCAGCAGGAAGTAGGCAAAACTGTCGATGTCCTGATTGAGCAAGAAAACCCCGAAAGTGGAGAATTAATCGGCCGTTCCGGTAGATTTTCCCCTGAAGTCGATGGTCAAGTCTATATTAAAGGCGAGTCTAGGCTAGGAACCATCGTGCCAGTACAAATCCAAAGTGCCGATGCCTACGACCTATATGGTCAAATTGTCGCAGGGAATAGGGAATAGGGAATAGGGAATAATTTATTACTAATTACCCATGACCAATTACCAATTACCCAAAACCTAATTTACAAATAAGTATCGGCTTACAAGTCCAAAACTCACAATAAAATCTAGGAGAATTAATGAATCTTTCCTTTCAAGAACTAGGTATTTCCCAAGAACGTGTTGACAAACTAGAAAAAATTGGTTTTACCGAACCTACTAACATTCAAGCCCAAGCAATTCCTCAACTGTTAGCGGGTCGTGATGTCGTCGGTCAATCTCAAACAGGAACCGGCAAAACAGCAGCCTTTTCGCTGCCGATTTTAGAACAGCTAGATGTTAGCAAAAAAGCCGTACAAGCTTTGGTGTTAACTCCTACTCGTGAATTAGCAATGCAAGTTCACGATGCCATTTCCCAATTTATGGGTGATGATGGATTGCGAGTATTGGCAATTTACGGTGGTCAATCAATTGACCGCCAAATGATGCAACTCAAACGTGGAGTTCACATGGTTGTCGGTACTCCTGGACGGGTAATCGACTTGTTAGACAGAGGCTGTTTAAAGCTCGACCAAGTGAAGTGGTTTGTCTTGGATGAAGCTGATGAAATGTTGAGCATGGGCTTTATTGATGATGTGATCAAAATTCTTTCCCAAGCTCCCAAAGAACGGCAAACAGCTTTATTTTCGGCGACTATGCCGCCATCGATTCGTCAATTGGTCAACAAGTTTTTGAACTCTCCGGCAACAGTCACCGTTGAGCAACCAAAAGCTGCACCCAACAAAATCAATCAAGTAGCTTACCTGATCCCCCGTCATTGGACAAAAGCTAAAGCTTTACAGCCAATTCTGGAAATGGAAGATCCAGAAACAGCTTTAATCTTTGTTCGCACCAGACGCACAGCCGCAGAATTGACTAATCAATTACAAGCTGCTGGTCACAGTGTTGATGAATATCATGGTGATTTGTCTCAACAAGCACGGGAAAGATTGTTGATCCGTTTCCGCAATCGTCAAGTCCGCTGGGTAGTAGCTACTGACATCGCGGCACGGGGATTAGACGTTGATTTGCTTTCTCATGTAATCAACTTTGATTTACCCGATAGCGTCGAAACCTACGTTCACCGCATTGGTCGGACTGGTCGTGCAGGTAAAGAAGGAACAGCAATTTCCTTGGTACAATCCTTTGAACGGCGCAAGCAACAAGCATTTGAACGTCATAACCGCCAACAGTGGCAAGTGCTGACGATTCCGACAAGAGCGCAAATTGAAGCCAGACACATCAAGAAATTGCAAGAGCAGGTGGCAGACGCTTTAACAGGTGAACGCCTAGCTTCATTTTTACCAATCATCAGTGAATTGATTGAAAAATATGATGCTCAAGCGATCGCAGCAGCTGCTTTACAAATTGCTTACGATCAAACCCGTCCCGCTTGGCTGCAAACAGAGGTGGATCTTCCCGTAGAGGAAGGCCCAGCCCCCAAACCCAAGCTCAACAAGCGTCGTGATGGTGGTGATTCCTCAGAGCGCAATTCTGGAGGCAATCGCAACCGTTCATCTTGGTCTAAATCAGACAACAACGGTGATGATGATAGACGTGGCAGTGTTAAGCCCAAATTACGCACAGGCCGCAGTGAATCTTCACCTACCCCTAACAATCGCAAGTTAGGCTCACCCACAGGCAGAGAATAGACCGATTAGTTCAATTTTGGATTTTAGATTTTGGATTAAAAATATAGGAATTGATGATTTTTCCTCATCTAAAATCGCCAATCTAAAATCTAAAATTGTCTCAAGGGCGGGTAATTTTTTGTAGCTCGCCAAATTCATCATCAGTCATTTTCCAACCCAAAGCGCCAACATTCTGTTTTACTTGTTCGGCGTTTTTAACTCCAGCAATGGGAATAACGTTCCCCTGAGCAATTAACCAGTTAAGGGCTACTTGAGCGGGGGTGCAACCATATTTTTCACCAATTTTCCGTAATAAAGATAAAACTGGGGCAATTTTATCTAAACCAGCTTGACTAAATTGCGGGTCTATGCTTCTTGCACCTGTGGGCTTGTAGGCGGTGGTATATTTGCCTGTTAGCAGTCCTTGAGCTAAGGGACTGTAAGCTAAGATTGTTACACCTAACTCACGGGCAGTTGGCAAAATACCGTTAGTTTCGATTTGTCGGGTTAGCAAAGAATAACGGACTTGGTTAACGGCTAAGGGTACACCCCTTGCAGCTAATATTTTATGTGCTTCTTGCATTTGTGATGCCGAATAATTACTGACACCTACTGCACCGATTCTGCCCCGCGCCACTTCATCTGCGAGGGTATTCATCAGAGTTTCTTGACTTAAAAAGAAAGCGAAAGGCCAATGAACTTGGTATAATTCAATTCTCTCAACTTGGAGACGTTGGAGACTGGCGGTTAAAGCCTCAGATACAGATTTACCATCCCAACGCCAAGGTAAAGGTCCAAATTTAGTCGCAATTTGCACTTTTTGGGAAGTTTGTTTGATGAACTTTCCTAACAACTGTTCTGAAAGTCCTAAACCGTAAACTTCCGCAGTATCAAAAAAAGTCACACCAGCATCTAAAGCTGCGGTAAAAGCTGCTTGCAACTGTTCTTCCCCGTATCCGTCGCCATAATTCCAAAATAGTTTATCACCCCAAGCCCATGTACCGATACAAAGAGGGGGAACAGCTAGACCATTTTTTCCTAATGTGATGCTTTCCATTTTGCTAAAATTATATTTACATTTCTTTACTTTCCTAGTCTAGCGTTATCAAAGTTAGTAGTTTGGGCTTTAGCCGCATACAATCAAATTTCCAGAATAATTGTAGCTTGCTTCCCGAAGGGTACGCAGATAAACGCAGATAAACGCAGATAAACGCAGATAAAGACGGATAAATTAATGGATTTTATGATTCTGTACAGCCTCACATAAAATGGGTATTAGCTTCAAGATGTTCTAGCTGAAGATTTTGATTAAAAGAGATAATATCTGGTAAACAATAGAAAAAAGCAGCTATGGCAATTGGTGATACTTATAATAACCAAAATCAATCTCTAGCTCTCCCAAAGGTCAACATTTTGACCATGTTCCGGCTAGGATTGTTTCAAATGGGGTTGAGTATGATGTCTATCTTGACTCTGGGGGTACTTAACCGAGTCATGATTCAGGAAATCGCAATTCCGGCTACATTGGTGGCTTTGGTGTTAGCATTACCTTCATTTGTAGCACCAACGCGGATTTTGTTTGGGCAAATGTCCGATTCTAAACCGTTGTTAGGTTATCATCGCACAGCTTATGTATGGGTGGGAGCAGGAATATTTGCGATCGCTGCTTTTTTAGCGGTACAAGTAATGTGGCAGTTAAATGCTGCTAATATTGGTGATAAGTGGACATGGACTACCCAAACAATCGGTTGGACAGCGGTTCTAGGTTTAGTTTTCGCAGTTTATGGACTGGCTATTTGTGCTAGTGGTACAGCATTTGCAGCTTTATTAGTTGATATCTCCGAAGAAGACAACCGTTCTCAAGTTGTCGGTATTGTTTGGTCAATGTTAATGGTAGGGATTATAGTTGGGGCAATTATTAGCTCTAGCTTATTGCAGCAATTAACTACAGACGCACCCATAGAAACTTTACAAGCGGCAATTAATAGACTATTTCTGATTGTTCCCGGAATAGTTTTTTGTTTAGCAATTATCGCAACTATAGGTGTTGAAAAAAAATATTCTCGTTTCTTTAATCGTTCCAATATGGGAAACCGGGAAGATAGTATTACTTTAAGTGGTGCTTGGAAAATCTTAACAGCTAGTCCACAAACAGGCTTGTTTTTCACCTTTTTATTGGTGATGACTATTAGCTTGTTTATGCAAGATCCCATTTTAGAACCTTATGCGGGGCAAGTCTTTAATATGCCCTTAGCGGAAAGTACCAAACTCAATGTTTTTTATGGAACAGGCATCCTAATTTCCTATGGTATCACAGGTTTTTTCATTGTCCCTCGTTTGGGTAAACGGAAAACTATCAAACTAGGTTGTATTTTAGTAGCATTTGCCGCTTTATTACTTGGTTTTTCAGGATTTTCTGCTAATCCATCTGTGCTGAAATCAACTTTAGTTTTATTTGGTTTAGCTACTGGTTTTGTCACCACCGCAGCAGTGAGTTTAATGCTAGATTTAACAATTGCCGAAGCCGCAGGTACATTTATTGGCGCTTGGGGACTTGCTCAATCTATATCTAGAGGAATCGCAACTGTAATTGGTGGTACTGTTTTAGATGTGGGGCGCAGATTGTTACCAGATAACTTAGTATTAGCTTATGGGTTGGTATTTGCGTTAGAAGCTGCGGGAATGTTGGTATCAATTTGGTTTTTGAATCGTGTTAATGTGACAGAGTTTCAAACCAATACTAAACAAGCTTTAGCTTCTGTTTTAGAAAGTGATTTAGATTAATTCGTAATAATGCCTCCGGCAGGCTACCGCCAACGTAATTCGTAATTCGTAATTACTAACTGTTCCCTATTCCCTATTCCCTATTCCCTGTTCCCTATTCCCTATTCCCTATTCCCTGTTCCCTATTCCCTATTCCCTATTCCCTGTTCCCTATTCCCTATTCCCTATTCCCTGTTCCCTATTCCCTATTCCCTATTCCCTGTTCCCTATTCCCTATTCCCTATTCCCTGTTCCCTATTCCCTATTCCCTATTCCCTGTTCCCTATTCCCTATTCCCTATTCCCTGTTCCCTATTCCCTATTCCCTATTCCCTGTTCCCTATTCCCTATTCCCTATTCCCTGTTCCCTATTCCCTATTCCCTATTCCCTGTTCCCTATTCCCTATTCCCTATTCCCTGTTCCCTATTCCCTATTCCCTATTCCCTGTTCCCTATTCCCTATTCCCTATTCCCTGTTCCCTGTTCCCTGTTCCCTGTTCCCTGTTCCCTGTTCCCTAACTAATAACAAATGAACGATTTTTGGAATACGATTTTAGAATTTGCTGAAACCACCACTACCAGAGTGGGAAAACAATTAATGCAGGATTTTGGCAAAGTCCAAGCTTCACAAAAAGCTGATGGTAGTTTAGTAACACAATCAGATAAATGGGCAGATCAAGAAATTAGAGATGCCATTGTGTCTACTTTTTCAGGTTACGGCATTTTGAGCGAAGAAAGTGATCAAACTTTTCCTGATACAGAATGGTGTTGGGTAATCGATCCTTTGGATGGTACAACCAACTTTACCAGAGGAATTCCTATTTGGTCGATTTCTCTAGGTTTGCTTTATCGAGGAACGCCCATTTTTGGCTATGTTTACGCGCCACCATTAAATCAAGCCTTTCACGGATTTTGGGCGGGTTCATCAGGCTTAACAACGCCAACAGGAGCATTTTTAAATAATCATCCTATTCATACAAGTAGTGATACTCCGAGCAAAAATCACTTTTTTAACCTTTGTTCCCGCAGTACAGGAATAATTCAACCTGGTTTTCCCTGTAAACTGCGAATGTTAGGGGTTGCTAGTTATAACTTTCTCACAGTTGCGACTGGTGCGGTTTTGGGAGGAATTGAAGCTACACCGAAGGTTTGGGATATCGCAGGTGCTTGGGTAATTGTTCAAGCTGCTGGTGGTACGTGGGTATCTCTGAATTCTGAGTCTTTTCCATTATCGCCGGGAACAGATTATAGCGATCGCTCTTTTCCCACAATGGTTGTTAGTAATTCAGATTTAGTGACCGTATTTACACCCTTTCTAGAAAGTGTAAAATTTTGATAACTAACAACTGACAACTAACAAAATTATGAAAGGACTGTGGTTAGAAAATAACCAATTACAATTACGCACCGATATTCCTATTCCTGAACCACCAGAAGGAGAGGCTTTGGTGCGGGTTTTGCGTGCGGGAATTTGTAATACTGATTTGGAATTAATTAAAGGTTATTATCCCTATACTGGCATTATCGGCCATGAGTTTGTTGGTGTTGTCGAAAAAGGTGCAGATAATTTAATTAATCAAAGAGTAGTCGGTGAAATAAACGCTGCTTGCGGTTATTGTCGCTTTTGTCGTCGGGGACAACCAACTCATTGCGAAAATCGGACAGTTTTAGGTATTGTTAATCGTAATGGTGCTTTTGCAGAATATCTATCTTTACCTATTGAAAATTTGCATCTTGTCCCCGAAAATGTTTCTACAGAAGCTGCAACTTTTACTGAACCTATAGCCGCAGCTTTGGAAATTCAAGAACAAGTGCAAATATGTCAAGATGACCGAGTTTTAGTAGTTGGTGATGGTAAATTGGGACAATTAATAGCTCAAACTTTAGCTTTAACTGGTTGTGAGTTATTAGTAGTAGGACGACATGAAGATAAATTAGTCAATTTAGCAGCGAGAGGAATTAAAACTGGTTTAGCTGATAGCGTCACTGATAGATATTTTGATATCTCTGTTGATTGTACAGGAAATCCCGAAGGATTCTCTACTGCACGTCGGGCTTTACGTCCTCGTGGTACATTAATCTTGAAAAGCACATATTCGGGAAATCTCAGTTTAGATGCGTCTTCTTTAGTGGTAGATGAAATTACCCTAATTGGTTCTCGTTGTGGTCCTTTTGTTCCAGCATTGGATTTATTAGCTACAGGAAAGGTAGATGTACAATCTTTAATTCATGCTCATTATCCCCTTTCTCAAGGTTTAGAGGCTTTTGAAAAGGCAAAAACTAAAGGTGTTTTAAAGGTGTTATTAGAAATGAGTCATTAACATTTATTACATGGATGCTGCACCAGTTGTAATTAGACGTTTAAACAAAGCAGCTGACCAACCAGTTTCTTTGAGGATAGCAGATGTAGAAACTTCTACATAGGACTGCTCAATAAAAGCTAAATCAATCATGCAAATTCTACCTAAAGCCTCTTGTAGTTCCTCTGATTTACCTTCGATTTTTAGCTTTTTACCCACTTCATGAACTACAGTGGCCATAGCTGGAACTATATGCTGAGGACCAATACCCACTTTGACATGAACTACCCCAATTTGCCAACGACGTTGAGAATAGCCAGCACCCCAATCATCAATTCCTGTAAACATTTCATGAAACCAGAGAATGAAGGTTTCCCGGAGACGGTGAATTCGTCCCTCAGATTGATTTAAAATAGCATTCATTTCTGCATCACGTCCTAGATAACCATAGAAATAATCTGCCATTTCTGACGCAATCTCTAGTCCCCAATCTGCATTTGACTTCAGAATAAATTTATCTTCTGGGGTGAAACCAAACCGATTTTCCAGCTTGGTCATAAAAGCGAGAGTATCCATAGTCATAAGTCATCCCTATTTTTTACATAAATTCAAGGTTAAGACTGACTGTGTGCGCTGATAAACCTTAGCAATAACCTCGATAGTTAACGCTAAAATTGGCTTTTCAGAAGCAAATTCAATCTTCCTTGAATTTAGTAGTAAAAGTTGAGGAACTTGTGAGGATGGAAATATTTGCTACAGCTACTTGTCACTAAGCTAGGCATAATCAAGGACTTATTTATTTAAGTTTCTTTAATTATGTAACTTATTACCTGTCCTTTTCCCATTTCGCTACCGCTAAGATTACTCGCGCTGTTTATTTATCCGCTTCCATTCGTACTGTAATATTTTATTTTTAAATCTCCCAGTCTTCTAAAACTGTCTAAATCGGGATTTAAGAATTTTCTGTAACCCTTAGATTTTAAACATGACAAGTCTCGACGCGAGAGAAGAGACTAATCAAACATAAAATAACCCTTACCCACATAAAGGTTTAGCAATGCTAAACCCTTACAAATAATCCACAACAAAGAGAAAGCCCATAGGTGATAATTAATGTGATTGATAATCTTTACAACCAATTGCTTCTTCTGTATTTGCAATGTATGGATTTACCGTACATTTAAGACGATAATTATTAGTAAAAAATTGGCAATTATGACAGGGTATTTTGTGCATTTTTTGAGCCGTTTGAACAGTCTCTTTTGTCGCTGTCCATAAATTTAAAAACACCAAAATAATCATAGTCCAAGCTATGAAAAAGCAAATCGGGATTAATAATGGTTGTATCCCCTGAATTAGGAAAGATATAAAATTTAACACGGCATTTGCGAATACAAGTGAGGAGTTAGGAATTAATATAACTCCTAACTCCTCATTGATCTCTTCTAACTAAAGATATATTACAGGGAATTTTTAGGTGAATGTGAGAAAAAGTTTCCTTACCCCTCTGGGAGGTTAAACTCCAGCATGACCTAATGCAATACCTGTTACTAGCATTCCCAGTAGCAAGAACGGTTGGGCGCTGGCTTGATATTTAACATGATTATGTCTAAGGTTTTTGTCAATTAACCGCATCTGTCGCTTTTCGCTTCTTTAAGAAACTAGACATAAATGGCCGCTCAAAGAATAAGTAAAAGTAATAAGCGATAATCAGTGACATTACCGTACCTAATAAATAAGATCCTGCTGCAAACATATCTGGGGAAATTGGCAGGTAAAACAGGAAGTAACGTACCAAAACTAATACAGGGCCATGAATTAGATATAGACTATAGGAAAATGTACCAAGTGCGATCGCTAAAGGGTGTTGTAATATCCGTAGCACTAAGGATGGCTGTTTGCCCTCAATTATCGACTTGGTTATGGAGATAAATAAACAAGCGAATGCAAGACCTGCGAAACTTTGATTAATCCATATATGCAATCCTAGTCGTCGCCATTCGGTTATAAAAGCAATACAAGTAAAGATAATAGCCAACCAACCCCAAGGTAAAGAATTTCTGATAGCGACTAGCTTGGGTTTTTGAGAAAATCCAATATCTGCTGCTGCCATTCCTAAACAGAATATACCTAAGAACCAAGGATTAGCTGATTCAAATAATCCATTCAACAAAAATACAGGTGTTAAACCAATTAAAAAGGCAATAATGACAACCACCAATAATCCAAACCGTCGCCATATAGGTAGGAACAATAGCGGAAACAAAAAGTATGTTTGCCATTCTGTTGCTACAGTCCACATAGGTGGGTTAATGGTCAGATATGAGCTACCGTCGAGATTATGAATTATTAGCAGGTGAAGCAAGAAATCAACAAAAGAGAATTTAGGTGAAAATGAGCCGAGTCCTGCTACTTCATTCCATTGAAAACTGGTGAATTTCTCGAAAATAAAGACAACTGCTGCTAGTAGGAGACAGATAAATAAAACCATGTAGTACGGGGGTAGAATTCGCCGCGCCCGCCTCTTAATATAATTTATGAAACCTCCTGATAACTGACCATTTTCAGAACGCGCTACTGGTAGCATCAAAACATAACCAGAAAGGACAATAAAACTTATGACACTAAAAGCACCATATTTCATAGCTCTAACAAAAAGTGACCAAGATTCAGGCAATTGATTCCCGATTGCTGGTTCAACATGAACAAGTACAACATACAGAGATGCTAATCCCCTTAGTCCATCCAAATAAGGGAGATGAAGTCTCTTATTAGTAGATATTTCGGTTATTTGAGTCATTGAATTAATTTCTTACTATGTTTTAGATGGTAGATACCCAGATTTCTTATTAGGAGTAGAATTCCTGTTTACTTAAAAAGTATCTATTCTCTTATCTCCTTTTACAAATCAATTGCAGATGATGTTAACCAATGGTCAGCTGTAGGTGGATAAAATGACCCAAGCGAGGTTTCTAAGAACTTAATTTGAAGATGACAGAGGTAATTTTGTAGACTTGAGAAGTTCTTTACCATCACGGCTTTTAATTACTCGTGCAGGTATGCCCACAGCTACTGAGAATGGGGGAATATCTTTAGTAACAACAGCACCAGCACCAATCACACTACCTCTACCGATGGTGACACCATCTAATACTTTCACTCCATCTCCTAGCCAACAGTCATCCTCAATCACGATTCCCTTCCGAGTAATACCTTGGTATTTGATTGGCTTCGTCAGATCTGTAAAGTTGTGATTATTGGCGTATATCCCAGTATGGGCTGCAATTAAACAGTGCTTGCCAATTGTAATGTTTCCAGGGCCAGCAATACAAACGCTAGGGCCAATAAAAGTATCTTGACCAATATGGATACAAGTGTTATCTAGCGCCCCTATGACAACATTATGCTCAAGGATCACTCCATTTTCTAGATGAATTATATTGTTTTCGTGTCCTTTTCCATCTATACGAACACCTTTAAAAATATACACTCCCTTGCCAATTTCAATAGCATCAGTACTTATAAATTCAACGCCATCTTGAATATAAACTGAGCCACCTATCCGAGAAAAAATAGTGCGATATAGCAAATTACGTAATTTTACTCCCCCAAAAATTGTGGGAATATCGCCTAAAAAAGTAGTTAACAAAAGTTGTTTAAACCGCGTTAATTTGGAAAAATGTTTCAAATTATTCATGGCTTTATTATTCCTAGATAAATTGTGAATTTGGAGATTTGCAAAATCGTAAACTGCCAGGGTAAATACATCCTGTATCTGAGTCTTGCTGTGTACCATATATATTCCTATATCTGCATTTTAATATGGCAGATTAATGGAAAAATAAGGTGGCTAATATGAAGTTTTTCAAATGTTTGAAAAACCCAAGGCAAGTTTTTAAAGCTAGAAGCTATTAAATACAGGTATTATTTAATTGTTAGACATAGCTATACAAGAAATGCTGTATTTATTTACCAGCGAATTCAGCAATTACAGCAGTTTGCAACCGTCTGAATTCTGCTGTATTATTTTTTATATGTACTACTTGGAAATTAGAGTCAATACTTTTTTCAATTCGGAACTGATGAATACTGAACCTTAATGCTTTAACGCAACATCAAATTCTTAACTCTTGCTGCATATAAGTTAGCAATTTGACAAGCTATTATAATTCAGATATTCAGTTACTAAATATCAAAATATTGATTTCAATCCAATTACATCTGTTTAAGCTATGCCAAAGTAGGTGTGAAATCTCCTCACTACCATCAAGATGTAATTGTTGAATTACTCATTCAATTTCCCAGCAAGTACAAGCACATAAAATTAGGGGGGAGTGTCTCCAACTTCCGCCATCACATTGAAGTTAATCATCGGAGCGAACAAATAAATACTACCCCGATTACTATAACGGCTTCTTTGCAGCCAATTTTTAGAATCTGCCGCTGTTGTAATCATGATATGCCAATATGATTTACTTATTTATGGACTAAAGTGTAAAACGCCTTGATAGTGACATAAATAATGTTCTTCCACCATCCTAAAAGAGACTTAGGCTATTAATGTAAAGTAAAAGTAAATTTTCAAGATAAATTATGAAGATTTAAAAATAAACATAGTTTGATATTTGGTAACTTCTTAACTACACTGCCAATGCAGGGGTAAATGAAGCGGTGCGTTAGGAACGCACCAGATGGTTAAACGCCGGCGTGACCTAATGCAATACCTGTTACCAGCATTCCCAATACCAAGAACGGTTGGGCGCTGGCTTGATATTTGACATCATTGGCTATGGGGTCACGGAGAAAATACATATCTTGGAAAGTGATTTGGGGGATGATTAATAATACGAGAATTGCTGCATATAAATTCTCATGAATACTCACCAAATAACCTGCAACCAAACCTTGAAATAAGTCAATCATGACTACACAAATCAAAGCCGCAGTTTGCACACCAAACATGACTGGTAGTGATTGTAATCCTAATTGGCGATCGCCTTCCACACTCTTAAAATCATTGACAATGGCAATACCTAAACCTGCCAAACTGTAGAACAGAGTCAGAACCACAATTTTCCAATTCAATTCTCCAAATAAAGCATGGCCAGCCCACCAAGGTAAAGCAATATAACTTGCACCCAAAGCATAGTTTCCTAACCAACCATTTTGTTTTAATTTCAATGGTGGTGCAGAATAGATATAGGCGATGAAAGTACCAAAAACAGACAACAGCAAAACATTAGGAATTGGATGACCTGCCCATAAATCTAAAGTATAAGCTACGCCATATCCTAGTAACAGTAAAACAATGATTTGGCTAATTACTTGCTTTTCAGAAATTGCCCCAGAAGGTATGGGACGGTAAGGTTCATTAATAGCGTCAATTTCCCGGTCATAATAATCATTGATGGTTTGGGTATAACCTGTCAACAAGGGACCAGAAAGTAACATACAAAGGGCAGACTTCAAGACATTTTCTAAAGTCCATGTATAGTTACCAGAAGAAGCCGCACCGCAGACTACACCCCAAATTAGGGGAATCCAGGTAATCGGTTTCATCAATTGCAAGCGAATTTTCCAAATAGAAGTTTCCCCAGCACTTGCACCTTTCATTCCCAGCAATTGCCGAGTTTTCGCATTGCGGTCTTCTGTGATTGTTACTTCTTTATTTGTAGATTCTACAACCTCATTTGGCTGAGGATTTGGGTTAATGGGAGTTGATTCAGACATAAGGTGTAATGGGTGATCAATAGCTTTGACTGGTCAGCAGTCAGCTAATAAGTTACAGGTTAGAAGTAAAAAATGTAGGAAAAAAGAGAAAACTAGCTGATAGCTTCTTCCTCAAACGAAATTATCAAATAACTATTTTGAAACTTGGCTCCAGTAATGGGTTTACCACTTAAAGCTGGGGGAAGGAAGATATTACGCCTTTGATCTCCGGCTTCTACCGTGACCTCTGGACCCTGTTGAGTGAGCTTGACTTGTTTTTTGTCAAAAACCGGTAAAAATAAGCGCAACTGGCGATTATGTACGTCAATTTCAATTGCTTGGTTAGCTTGTAATGCTTGCTCAACAAAATTAGGTAAAGCATCTATGAGCGGTTGCCATTCACCATTGGAGACATCAGGAACTATGGTCACAGGTAGAGGTGCAAATTCCTCGGATAAATTGATATTTTCTTCCCCAGCAACCAAGATTGCTCCACCAATAGTTAAACCAATTTGTTGGGCGCTTCCCCACAGATAGCGGGAATTTGCTACATCAATGGGGTCTGGAGTTGTCACCAAAAAAGCGGCGACACGCTGGGGATTAGCTAAAGCAGCTTTACCTCGTTCGAGAAAATTATTAATTTGGTTAGTGGGTTGGGGAGAGTCATCAGTAGTCCAATTAACATTAAAAAGACTGCTGATTAAGGGTTGAAAAAAGGGAGATTCTGTAATTGTTTTCCCTAAATCGGAGTTAACAAATAATTGCCGGAATCGCCTGACATACCAACTTAAAGATTCTGGTATTCCCAACATCCGCAAGGTGGAAGCGTCGCCTGTACCATCGTAGATAATCGCGTCATATTGTCCACTAGCATCATATTCACGAATAGCATTGAGAAAAAGAGCGCTGTCCATGCCTGGTAATGCTACCAGTTCTTGCCCATAAACATCTTTAACAATAGGTGTGCGGAGGTATTGAGCCTCCAATTTTTTCACTTCTTCCCAGTTGCGTTCTAGCAGTACAGATGCTTGAAACTGTACTGCTTGGAGATTGGGAGAGATTTCCTGGGGATCTGGAGTCAGAGAAGTATTGAGGAGAATTGGCAATGTTGGATCTGCTAGTCCTGCTAGGAGTACCCGTTTACCTTGTGTTGCCAATAACTTGGCTGCGGCGATCGCTATCTTACTACGAGCGATGCCGTTTTTGCCTAAAAATGTCAGTATCAAGGCCATTACTCGATTTCCAATTACTGCCTATCTTTTCAATTACAACTTAGCACTCAACCAATCCTCTTCGCCTCTGCTGTAAGTTGTTTCAACTAGGCTGGTTTGATTTCATCTTCAAAAAACCAGGTGGCTGAGTTGTCATCAAACTTCACCACCACACCAATACCAGCACCATCGGTGACTTTATAACCTTCGATCATGCCGACTTTTCCTAGTTTTTGAGCGATAGTAGAGGATACGCGATCGCGCAAACGAATCACCTTAACTTTCTGTCCGATTTCCATGTCTAGTTACAATGCAATAAACCAAGTCTCAGTGTAGCGGAATCTGGCGCTCAGTTATCACAGAGATTCAGGGGGGGATAGATAACTAATGACAAATATCCTCAAAGTTTAAATTTAAGTCAAAAAGCAGCACAGTAGGAGGCTGATAAGTCAAAATGACGGCGTTGGTAAAATGAAAAGAGCGATCGCTGATCAAAGACGGCTCGTTTTTAGGAAATATCAGCCATTTTGACACCTAGAGAACATCAAAGGTAATGCAATTTACTTTCTTCACAATGAAGTTACTTTTTAGTATTGCTACTCAGTAACATGGCATCGTTACGAGGAAAATAGAGGTATCAGTTTACATCTAGCAGCACAAAGAAAATCAAGAATCAAAAACGACATCAGATTCATCAATTTTTACGGTTAAATAGTTAGCCAGTACATCTAGAGATAAATCAATAGATAACTCTAGTGTAAAAAAAATCATCAACCATTTGATAAAAGCTATTTTTTTCAAGTAAATTAGCTGCTTCATGGAAACAATAAAAACAAAATCATACATCCATATTGCATAAAATATAACCTGGACTGTCTCAGCAAAAAGTAATATCACTACAGACTTCATGGTTTTTAATTAAGTGTTTATTCTGTTGGCATTTCAACTGATGGTTTGGCATAACAGTTACTGAAGAGGATTTTTAGGCAATATAAAATAAAGGTTGAGTACAAACAAAATATGGTTAACCAACTAGAATTACCAACTATCCATCACATTACTCACAAAGAAATATGTAATCATATTCAAAATATTATTTATCCTAAAACTGATATCTGTACAGTTGAAGAACTATTTTTTAGAAGTAATTCTCAAGTTTTATTTAACTATGAAAATAAGATATTAGAGCTAAATATAGGCGGCATCGTTAGTTTTGATACCTATTTTAATGCTTTTTCTGTGGATACTTGGAAAGAATATACCAAGGTTAGAAGTATAGGTGCTGCGTTCAAATTAAAAGGATCATTCAAAATCAATATTTACAATATAGACAAATTAGGTGAAACTAAAACTGTATTATTACAGAAGATAATCAATAACAAAATACTGGAAGAAATAACTGTTTTAGACAACTTCGATATATCCACCTATACAGGAATGATCTACCTGGAAATCGAAGCATTAGAAAATCTATGTCAAATTGGCACAGGGTATTTTTATACTTTAACAGCGCCTGATACCAATGTCAAAATTGCAGTTGTCATCTGTACTTATAAAAGGGAGAATTATGTTTATAAAAACATGAAGTTATTAGAAAATAATTTATTAGAACAGCGTGGTAATGAGGATAAATTAGAAGTATTTATTATTGACAATGGCAATACTTTAGAGAAATTTGATAGTAATATAATTCATTTAATACCTAATAAAAATGCCGGTGGTAGCGGCGGTTTTGCTAGAGGAATGCTGGAAGTTTTACAGCAGCAACATAAATTTTCACATATTATCCTTATGGACGATGATGTTCTCTTCGAGCCAGAAATATTGGAGAGAACATGGAGTTTTTTGAGCGTAATTAATCAGAAAGATATCTGTCTTGGTAGTAGTATGTTGAGATTAGATAAAAAATACATACAGAATGAAAAAGGAGCTTATTGGAATAAAGATAAAGGTTTTATTCCTGTCAAATATAATATAGATTTGAGAAAATTAAAAGATACTTTATTCAATGAAATAGATGAATACATTGATTATAGTGGGTGGTGGTTTTTCTGCTTTCCAGTTAATGCTATCAAAGATTACGGTTTACCGTATCCTTTCTTTATTAAAATGGATGATGTTGAATTTTGCAAAAGAATCAAACACAAAATTATTATTTTGAATGGTATATGTGTTTGGCATGAACCATTTGAGCATAAACATAATCCATCTATAGAATACTATTTTTTCAGAAATAGTATGATTTTTAATAGCCTGTACTTTGAAAAAGATTTTAGTACTACTAAAGCAATTAAATGGTTTTTAAAACCATTGCTAAAAGAACTATTTTGTTATAGATATGAAACTGCTGAAAGTATTCTCAAAGCAACTCTTGACTTTCTCAAAGGGCCTGATGCTCTAGTTGCTAACCAACCAGAAGATAAGCATAAAGAAGTTTCTCAGGTTACGGAAAAAACAGCTAAAAATTCAGAGTTACCATTTGTATACAGTAAATATCTAGCTAGTAAAGAAAAAAGTGAAAACAAGTTACATCGAATTTTCAGGCTTCTAACTTTTAATGGACATCTTTTACCAAATTGGTTCTTCTTTCAAGACGACACATTTAGCGATAAGGGATATAGTATTGTTCCAGCTTCTAATAATAGACCTTTAAATGCTTTTCGAGCTAAAAAAGTTTTGTATTACAATTTGCCAACTCAAGAAGGATTTGTAGTCAAATTTTCCCGAATTAGGTTCTTTCAAGTTTTGATATCTGCTTTATGGTTAGCCTTGGTGATGCTAATCAAATTACCAAAACTAAAAAAGTTATATATCACCTCACTACCTGAGTTTACCAGTCAAGCTTTCTGGGAAAAATACCTACAAATAGAACCAAAATAACCAAAATAAAAACATGGAAAATAGAATGTTTGACTTTCTGATTGTTGGTGCTGGTTTTGCCGGTTGCACCCTAGCAAATTGTATAGCTACGCACCTAGATCGCAAAGTTTTAGTCATTGATACCCGCAATCATATTGGTGGTAATGCTTTCGACTTCTATGACAATGCTGGAGTATTGATTCATAAATATGGAGCGCACATTTTCCATAGTAATAGCAAAAAAATCATTGATTACCTTTCACAGTTTACTCAATGGCGAGTTTATCAGCATGAAGTCTTAGCTAAAGTTGATGGTGACTTATATCCAATTCCTATCAACCTTAATACTATTAACAAACTGTATGGACTAAATCTTAATAGCCAACAAATTGAAGATTTTTATGAGCAAGTTAGAGAAAGATATGACCGAATTGAAAACTCAGAACAAGCTGTAGTTGGCAAAGTAGGAACTGATTTATACGAGAAATTCTTTAAAAATTACACTTATAAACAGTGGAACCTTTGGCCGCATGAACTAGATGCTTCAGTTTGCGCTCGTATTCCTGTAAGAACAAATAGAGATAACCGCTATTTTGGTGATAAATATCAACTTATGCCGCTACATGGTTATACTCGGATGTTTGAAAAAATGTTGGCTCATCCCAATATTAAAATTATGCTAAATACCAGTTTTCAGGAAGTAGAAAAATGGCTAAAATTTGACCATTTAATTTATACTGGACCAATCGATCAATTTTTTGATTATAAATTAGGTAAACTTCCATATCGCTCATTGCGCTTCGAGTTTGAAACTCATGATGTTGAATATTTTCAACCAGTTGCTGTTGTCAACTATCCTAACGATTATGATTTTACACGGATAGTTGAATCTAAACATATTACTGGACAAAAACATCCAAAAACTACTATCTACTACGAATACCCACAAGCGGAAGGAGACCCTTATTACCCTGTGCCGCGTCCAGAGAATCGTGAGTTATTCCAGCAGTACAAAAATGAAGCAGATAAACTAAAAACAGTAACATTTGTAGGTAGATTAGCACAATATCAATATTACAACATGGATCAGGTTATTGCTGCGGCTCTCACAGTGTTTGAAAACAGAATTAGTCAAATTTATTAGTTTACTAATAATCATTAGAGGAGAAATACTTTGTTTTATACATCATTTACACAAATAATACCAAAATCTCTACGTGCTTTTCTACGTGATCGAGATACAGCTTTTCAAAAATTAATCATTTCTTATGAGAATTTGAAGCTAGAACATGAAAATTTAAAACTTTTTTATCACAACTTTGAGTCAGAAAATCAAAATTTATCTTCTGAAAATAAAAACAAAAATATTCCAAATGTCATGAATCAAAAGACATTAGAATATGATTTACAGAAGGGTAGAATTGTCATAGAATCAATCTTATCTTCTTCACTAGAAGAATTAAAAAATAGAGATTTTTTGTTAGAAAAAATAAAAGCTTATGGTTGTCCATACCAGGGTTGGAGCCTTTATTCTCCTTATCAACAGTATATCAATGCTTCTGATTATGGGTCACTCCAAATTCCCACAGAGTTAGTAGATTTTTTAATTTATTGTATTCAGAAAAAACCACAATCATTTCTAGAAATTGGTGTGATGTATGGTGGCTTTTCTGTTCTTTGCTGTGCTGTTTTATCTAAATTCAACCAAAATTTTAGATATATCTGCGTAGATATAGAAGATAACTTTAGAGATTGGGATTATTTTTCATCTATTTTACCGCTAAAAAAAGCCATTCCTGCTACATCTGCTGATTTTATAGGCTCAGAATTTGATGTTGTTTATATTGATGCTGATCATTCATATCATGGCATGAAAAGGGATTTTTTAAATGTAGGTCGTTATGGAAAAATTTGCGCTTTTCATGATATTAATGCAGCCGAATATGACCACTTAGAGGGTGGAACTAGAAGATGTTGGAATGAACTTAAATTATCATACTGTCAATCAGCTTCAATATTGGAAATTAGTCATATTGCTGAAGAGTGGATGGGTATTGGTATTATCGATTTTAATAAATAATTTATGAAGATTGCCAAAGTCGCAGCTATTATTGTCACTTGGAACAAAATTAAAGATGTTTGTTTGCTAATTGAAGACACTAATAAACTAGATTTGAATGGGATATGTCTAGATATTTTTGTTGTTGATAATGCTTCATCTGATGGGACACAAGCTTATATTGAAGAACAGTATCCCCAAGTCAAGGTTCTGCAAACAGGTGAAAATATAGGTGGTTCTGGCGGATTTTCTCATGGAATGAAGTTTTTAAGTAAACTCAATCATGACTACATTTGGCTACTAGATAATGATGTGCGATTAGATCATCAAGCTTTGCTTCCTTTAGTAGAAACTTTACAAAACTATTCTGAAGTAGGCTTGGTAGGTTCTCAAATTAGAAAACTTGAACAACCGGAGATTATTCAAGAAATAGGCAGTCATCTTCACCCACAAAAAGCACATTTAAAAACTTACTTGGGTAACTCTCCTATTCTATCTACAGAAAAAATATTGGCAGATAAACCTTATTTGGATGTAGATATTTGTGCTGCGGCATCATTATTATTTAGACGTGAATTAATTCAGCAAATAGGAGTATTTGAAAACTACTTTTTGCACTTCGATGATGTTGAATGGTGTTTAAGAGCAAAGCAAGCCGGTTGGGTTGTTGCTGCTCATCCAGCATCTATTGTTTGGCATTGTTCTCCTGATTTTAAACATCGTCCTTGGATTAGTTATTATGATGAGCGTAATTTGTGCTATTGCTGGCAAAAATATCAACCACAACTTTTATTAAAGCGTCTACGATTACTTTTCCCAAAGTTAATTTATTATTCATTAACTGCACGTTTTTTTTTGGTAGAAATTTATTTGTGGGGTTTGGAAGATTTTCTCCAGGGAGTTAAAGGCAAAATAGCAGATGATCTTCCATATCAAGAATATACTCTACCTGAAATTATTACTGAGAATTCAAAAGTATTAGTGCCATCTAATATTTATTACCAAAATTCTCAAATTAAGGCTTGGAAGGAATTAGAATTAAATAAAAAAATAACTCTTTGGTATCCACCCAAAAAGTTATTACATCAGATTTATATCTGGATCATATCTTCTTTTTTTAAGCCTGTAGATTTAGCAATAATTAGCTGTTATCAACCGGAAATATTTTACTTGAATTTAGCAAAGAAAGTTTATTTTTGTACTGATTCAGGTTACGTACAAGTAAATATCAGTTTAATGAATTTGCTGCTCAACAGTCTGCAAGTATTTTATCGGTTGGTGAAAATATATTGGCAGATGAGCATTTTAGTAAATAAATCAGTAGGTGCAAGATAACTTCTCTCATTAACAATATTGAAAACAATTGCAACTATGTCAAACACAAATGTATTGATATCTATAGTTATTTGTACGGCGGATCGCCCGGCTTCTCTACAAAAAACTATTCAATCTTTAAATCACATCAATTATAAGCATTTTGAAGTGATCGTTGTAGATTCTTCTACTAATAACAATACCTTAGAAATTCTAAATTTAATTAAAAAAGATTTGAATTTTAGCATCAAATTATTTATATCAAGTCATAAAAATCTTAGTATATCTCGAAATATAGGTATACAAAAATCTTCAGGAAAAATTATTGCTTTTATAGATGATGATGCGATTCCACCAACTGACTGGTTAGATAGATTAATCTCAACTTACTCTTTATATGGAGATCAATGTGCTGGTGTTGGTGGGACGGTGCGAGATATGACAACTTTGAATTATCCTCTGCAATATCATCAAGGCATTACGAATATTATTAGTAATACAATTCCGATTCGTTCTGGGGATGTTATCAACCATAACCAAGAGCAGGGTTTTTGGTACAATGCTTTGATGGGGACAAATTCATCTTACCGTAAAGAATTTCTGGAAAATATTAATGGCTATGATGAATTTTTTGAATATTTTTTAGATGAAACTGATGTTTGTTTGCGCTTGATTCAAGCAGGTTATGAAATTCACTACTGTGATACGGTTGTGGATCATTATCCTCAACCTAGTCATAATCGTTATGATCAAAAGCATCTTACTTGTTGGTATTCTCTAGCTAAAAATACTACGTACTTCGCCTTAAAACACGCTTATAAAAGACTTCCTATTGCGATTTTGCTCATACGTCTTAGTCTACTCCTGATTTATCGGTGTTTACTGAGAATCGTGCGTCTCAAATTTACTCATCATCTTGCTAATCAGATTTTATGGAAATATATCCAAGAAGCTATTGAGGGTATTCGTGTTGGTTGGACTGCTGGTATTGCTTGGCATCAAGGTAATCATCAGAATATTAGTAAAGTGCCTAGCTCTGGTCATATAGCTGATTGAGGCACAACTGACTTGAAAATAAGACCCCACCCCTAACCCCTCCCCGCAAGCGATGAGGGGAATAAGAAGTTTTTCATGTGTCCTGGTGTACGCAGTTCATGATGGCTACTTAGTAGCGGAAAGGGAGAAAGCGTAAATTCTAGCAGAAAAAGTGCGATCGCTCCACCCCCCGCAGGCATCGCTCGATATTGTTCCTGATAGTTTGGGTTAAATTAATGCTGAAATAGTATAAAATGCCGGAATAACTTGCCTATGGCCTGTGGTGGTGCTTGAGGATGACCATTTCTCTTAAAGAAAATTTAACTGGGTTACAAGTGCAGCGGTACTGGGAATTGCTGTACGTCTTAGTAGTACGAACTCTCAAAGTGCGTTATCGGGGTTCATTCCTGGGGGTTTATTGGTCACTCTTGAACCCACTAATTATGACAGGGCTTTACACTGCCATTTTTGGAGCTACTTTCGCGTCGTATTATGGTAACTCAATCCTCAACTATGTACTTGCAGCTTTTACAGGACTGGTAGTAATCAATTTTTTCTCAGCTTCCACATCCCAAGCTTTGGCAAGTGTAGTCGGTAATGGCGCATTATTAAATAAAATTCGTCTACCAGTCAGCGTTTTTCCTGTATCAATGATTGCAGCCAACGTATTTCAGTTTTCAGTAGGAGCATTGCCGTTACTGGCGTTGATGACCTTGATTAATTCTAAAAATCTAGTTAATGTCCTGGCGTTAGTATTTCCATTTTTAGCACTAATTTTAGTTTCTACAGGAATTGGGTTTTTAGTCAGTGCCTTGTATGTATTTTTTAGGGATTTACCTTACTTTTATGAGTTAGTTACCTTTGTGATTTGGATTAGTAGTCCTGTATTTTATCCAGCAGCTATTGTACCAAAGCAGGTACAGCCGTTCCTAAGTTTAAATCCCTTATCACCAATTATTGAAAGTCTGCGTCAAATTACATTGTCGGGTTCTCCACCAGATTTAGGTTTAATTTGGGGTGCATTACTTAGTGGCATAATTATTTTGTCCTTGGGATGGACTTGTTTTCATGTTTGGCGACATCAGTTTATGGATTTACTGTAAATGGAAGTAATTCGCCTGGATAATGTTTCGCTGTGGCGACGGACCCAAGAAGAGTTTTCTTATGACTTGAAGAAAACGCTACTTTCTATTTTAGAAGGAAAATATCGCCAGCCTGCAAAGAAATTAGTCCTAGATCACGTTGATTTAGTAGTTGAAAAGGGAGAGAAAATAGGTATAATAGGTGCGAACGGTTCTGGTAAATCCACGCTTTTAAAGATCATTTCTGGGATTCTTCAGCCTACTACCGGAACAGTAAGAGTACGTGGTCAAGTCGCACCTTTGATTGAACTAGGAGCAGGTTTTGACTCAGAAATTTCTGTCATGGACAACATTCTGCTTTATGGCGTACTGCTTGGTTTTTCTAGGGCTGAGATGAAAAAACGAGCGCGATCAATTTTGGAATTTGCAGAATTGGAGGATTATGCTTTAGTTCCAGTTAAGGGTTTATCTTCGGGTATGGTGGCACGGTTAGGGTTTTCTATTGCCACAGATGTGCAGCCGGATATTTTGATTTTGGATGAGGTTTTATCAGTGGGAGATGAGAGTTTTAAGAATAAATGTAAGCAAAGGATGGATAAGTTTTGGGACGATAATGCTACAGTTTTAGTTGTTTCTCATGATTTAGAATTTGTCAAGCAATCTTGTCATCGGGCAATTTGGATAAACAAGGGAAAAATAATATTTTCTGGTCATGCTGCCCAAACCGTTGATTATTATTTGAATGGTTTATACAACTACGAAAATAATCACATCTTAGAAAAAGATTAGATCAAATTTAAATTCAAATATAAAGGTAAAATTTTAATGAATTTACAGGGAATTAATGTATTAGTAGATGGATATAACTTAGAAATGATCCAAGGTACAGGAATCAAAACTTATGGTTTAACTTTAGTTAAGGCTCTTATATCTCTAGAAGCAAATGTAGATTTATTATGTAGTCGTTATACTAATAGTGATAGTAAGAATTTACTTTTAAATGAAGCTTTATTTTTCGATATTCAAAAATATAGTAGTAGCAATTTAGACATTAAGAGCATTATTAGTGCTGCTACTCACAGATTTTATCAAGCCAAAGAAGTACAAGTTAGTGATTTTGTTATCAAAAGAGATGCAGACTTTATTTTTGATTATTTAGCTAATTCGGGAAAAATATTTAATGTTTATAATTGTTATCGAGTAGCCAATAATTTATATAAGTATTTTCAATTACCAACTAGAGTAAAAATTAAAAAAAAAATTGACATTTGGCACGTAACTTATCCACTTCCTATTAAAATAAATGATGCCAAAAAAATTACAACTATTCATGATCTAATCCCGTTAAAACTACCTTATACTACTTTAGATGATAAAAAATGGTTTTTTAATTTAATCAAGGATGCAATTAAAACTTCAGAAATCATTTTAACGGTTTCAGAAAATACAAAAAAAGATATTCTACATTGTTTTGATGTAAATCCAGATAAAATTTATGTGACATATCAACCAATCATTGATAATTCACATTTAGTTGATAATCACACAACAGAAATTAAATTAAAAAAATATAAACTTAAAAACAAAAAATACATTTTATTTGTAGGAACAATCGAACCAAAAAAAAATATAGGCAGATTAATAGATGCCTATAGCAGTTTAGATACTGATATGCAACTAGTTATTGTTGGGAAAAAAGGATGGTTATGGGAAGATGAGATTGGTAAATTAGAAGCACTATTTGGTAAGGGGTTTACCAGAAAAATTAAATTATTAGAATATGTAGAAAAAACAGATTTGATATATCTATATCATGGTGCTTTTTGTTTTGTTTTCCCATCTTTATATGAAGGATTCGGTCTACCACCGCTAGAGGCTATGTCTTTGGGATGTCCTGTTATCACATCTAATGTAGCTTCTTTACCAGAAGTTTGTGGAAATGCTGCTATTTATGTAGATCCTTACAATTCAGATGATATTAGACAGGGAATTGAAAAGTTGATCAATAATCAACAAATAAAAACCCAACTTATAGAAGCTGGCAAAGAAAGAGTAAAATTATTTAGTATGGAAAATTATACAAATAAACTTTATGATGCTTATACAAAAGTTATTTAATTAACTTAAGGATTGTAAATAACTAATTTGATATACCTAGTTACAAATATGATGTTTCCAAACAATGATCAATACTGGATAAATACAGTAGATTTTTTACAAACAAGAATTCAAGACGGAGATAAAATATTAGCACCAACTGAATTTGAGGAAAAATTTGCAAATGTTATTACCTATTCCGTAACCAGAGAAAATTCAGGTAATGATTTTCAGTGGGTTATCATACATAAGGGTATGATGGAAAATATAGAATATCCTGTTCTAGATGAAATCATAGATAAAAATATTCCGGTTTTTGCTAATGAAGTTTTTGTCATCCTTACTAATCATACTTATATGTCTAGATTAGACAATAACTCTATTCATCTAGAATTATTTTGGGAAAAAATTAAATGGCTGAGAGGCATATATATTAAATCACAATCTGGGTTAAAAAGAGATTTTTTTCACAATTCCATTTATTTCAACATAAAAGACATTGGTTCATTAACACGAACAGAATTAGAATTAAATAGCCGTAAAATGTCCCAAACAGCTTACTTAGGCAATGGGGTACTTTTATGTCGAATTTTAACTAAATATATGTGCTACGTTGATTCTCAAGACATGAGTTTGACTCCTCACCTTTGTCTTAATGGTTATTGGGAATCTTGGATTACTCAAGCAATGGTTCGTGTTCTTGAAAGAGGTTTTTATTGTCTTGATATTGGTGCAAATTGTGGATATTATTCGCTAATAATGGCTGATATTGTGGGGGAATCAGGTCAGATGGTAGCAGTTGAAGCCAATCCAAGATTAGCTACTCTTGTAGAGCGAAGCTTAGTTGTTAATGGTTTTAAAAGAAATTCTCAGGTCTTGCAAAAAGCTGTTTCAGATACAAATGGAACAAAAGTCAATCTTGTAGTTCCTGAAGGTGGTTATTTAGGTGATGCAACAATATCTAGACCCGCTGATCAACCAGGAGATAGTATAGTTGAAGTTGAGACAGTAACAATTGATGAATTAACTCAAGATTGGCCACGGGTCGATCTGATTAAAATAGATGCAGAAGGAGCAGAAGAAGCTATTTGGCGTGGGATGCAGGAGACAATAAAAAGAAATCAAGATATAATTATAATCATGGAATTTTGTAGTTACCGTAACTATGATCCTAAATCATTTTTAGAAGATATTCAGTTAGCAGGATTCGTAACTCAATATATCGATAATGACTCACAATTAAAATCTTTGACTGTTGAAGATTGTCTTACTGCACGTCCTGGTGAATATTGGGATTTATATTTACAGCGAAAGAAATAAATTTTTTTATCAAACAAGTATTTTCAAGTTTTCGATTGACTTAATATCTTCAGCCCAATCACAGCCAACTACCCCAGATAGATGAACTAACATTATTAGCCGTCATAAATGCTGTCAGGTCAGCTTCACTCTGGTAATTAGCATATTGAATATTACCATCTAAGTGCATCAATGCCCGCAACACGGCAGTACCATCACCCAGTTTAAAATACATATCTTGGAATCCATCTTTATTGTAATCAGCCGCAGCTAAAACACTCAAGTTATTGATTCTCAGATCATTCTGAAACCTACGCTGACTATCAAATGGTCCACCAATATTTTGTGGTTTGTCTTTTAATGTCGGATCAATATAAATCCCGACTACACGAGTGTCCCCTCCAAAGCCATTTTTATTAAAATCTACAGTCCCATTGACTGAACCTACGGTTGCCCACCGTCCATTCGATGAGTTTACAAATACACTTTCTGAGTCTCCATCACCTTGGACATCGGCATCACCAACAAATCTCCAAGAGCTACCACTGCCAAGGTCATTACCATCGTAGTCTCTAATTCTACCCATATATACAGATGGATTTTGTTTCACATCAGTTACAGATGGATTTTGTTTCACATCAGTTGAATCTGTTTCAGCCACATAAACGCCAGGACTGGGATCTCCAGCACCAAACTTTTGCACCCAATAGTGATTATAATTTACTGTCCCAGTGTCATTTGCTAGGTATGCGTACCCTAAACCCATGTGAGTGAAGTTGGCATTTAAAATATTAGCTCGATGTCCTGGACTGTTCATCCAACCTTGAACTACTGATTCTGGTGATGTGTATCCAACTGCAATATTTTCCCCTGCCCAGGTATAGTTATACCCTTCTGCAATCATTCTGGTGAAAGGGGTTGAGCCATTGGGATCGTCATGACTAAAAAAGTCTCCAGTCGCCATGCGATCGGCATATTTATCAGCCGCTTGATCTAATTCCTGGGATAAGGTAAGAGCTTGCAAACCATTTTGCGTCCGATGTTGATTAATCAGATCGAGAACTCTTTGATCAAACTGGTCTTGCTTTAAAAGAACCATAAATTTTTCCTTAATTTATTATGCTAGTAGGACTTCCGCACTGTACAAATTGACCGTCATATGGGTGAACGAAATTAGGTAGATGTTATCATTGCAATCATCAAATTCAATCGCCGAATCACAGCCAACTACCCCAGATAGATGAACTAACATTATTAGCCATCATAAATGCTGCCAGGTCAGCTTTACTTTGGTAGTTAGCATATTGGATATTACCATCTTTGTGCATCAATGCCCGCAACACAGCAGTACCATCACCCAGTTTAAAATACATAAGTGTTTTTACCCCAATTTTCAAGATTTTTTAAATTATGTTAAAATTGTTGATTAATGGTTTTCCTTCGACATCTTTATGGTAATCATCATTAGAAAAGCTATCTAACCCTCTGTCATCAAAATGAAAATCGTTGCCATAACAGCCTATAACAGACCAACATTGTTGTACTCATGCTTAAAAAATCTCTCTCAAGCCCATAAAGTAGAAGAATGGGAAATTTGGATTTCAATTGATCCTAGTAATGTAACTAATAAAATTGTTTCGATAATTGAATCTTTTGCCAATCAAAAGCTTAAAGTAAATTTTGTAGTTAATGATTCAAGGTTGGGAGTAAGAAAAAATCCTTATAAGTTACTCCAATGGTGTTTTGGTCATGAAGCTAGTTTGGTTCTTTATTTAGAAGATGATGTGCTTGTAAGTAGTGATTGTCTTAATTTTTCTGAAGTTATTAATAAGATACCAAAATTTTCAAGCAATTATCTTTGCGCTAACTTATTAACCACAACTTGTAATTCACATTCTGTACTTTGTCCACCTATAGAAGACTACTCAAAATTAAAAAATATCTTGGTAAAAAATAAATTCTTTTCTAGTTTGGGAATCATTCTAAATAAGTATCAATTTATTAATTATTTTGAACCAAATTGGTTTAACTATCCATTAAATCTGAGAAATTTCCAAGGTGCTGAGACGGATGGATGGGACTTAGCAATCAATGATTATTTGTTATCCAACAAAGACCTATTTGTTATTCAGAGTATAATTCCCAGAATATCTCATAAAGGAATTCACGGTACTCACGCAGACTATAGCTTTCATCAATCTGCATATTCTCACGTTAAAATATATGAACCATGTCATAACTCTTTAGATACTAAACAAAATCAGCTTTCTATTAAAATAATTAGAAGAGAAGATGTAAAAACCCTGGAAAAATTATTTCCTCCCTACATAAAATCGTATATTAATATGATTCATCAATTTACAGACTTGCAAATTTCCAGTATGGAAATTGAAAATAAGTTAAAAAATAGTCAATATATTAATAATACGATACCTAAACATAATGACGATGCAGATTCTGAAATTCAAGAATTTACACTTCTGCAAAAACGTTTAAAAGATATGGAATCAAGGCTTAATAAAAAATCAATTTGGATTGCGGAAAAAGTCGTATCTATTTTAAATAGATTAATTGGGAGAAATCAATAATATTAAATTTGTGTATTCAGTATATCTTATGACTAATGTATTAGTTAATTTAGCAGTTATTATTGCCCAATCTACAGGAATTAGTAAGTATATAACAGAATTATTACCTTATTTGAGTTTTATCAATCCCACTCTCCTAACCTCACAAAATTACCCTGAATTCAACTGCTACTCAGTCCCAAATAATCTTACTCCTGCTGACGGAATTAAAGGACATTTACGCCGTCTAATGTGGACACAATTCCAACTACCAAAAATCTATAAAAACCTTAAATCTCAACTTTTATTCTCCCCCATCCCAGAAGCACCCCTCTACACCAACTGTCGCTATATCGTCATGTCTCACGACATGATACCATTGCGCTTTCCCAAACCCTTCTCACCGTTAACACCATACCATCGTTACTACACTCCCCAAGTTTTCCAGCAAGCGCAACACATAATTTGTAACTCCGAAGCAACAGCTAAAGACATCACCGACTTTTACCAAATTCCTACTAGTAAAATAACACCTATTCCCCTAGCATATAATCGCACTCACTTCCGCTTCCTCAACTTACCCACCAGTAATTACTTCCTATACATCGGTCGTCAAGACCCTTACAAAAACTTGCAGAGACTCATCACTTCCTTTGCTGCGCTACCTAACAAGGGAGACTATGAACTATGGTTAGCAGGGCCTACCGATAAACGTTACACCCCATTATTACAAGCGCAAGTTGAAGAACTGGGTATAACTCATCGTGTCAAATTTCTCAACTATGTACCTTATAGTGAACTACCAAAAATTATAAATCAAGCACTTGCGCTAGTTTTTCCTAGTCTTTGGGAAGGGTTTGGTTTACCAGTTCTAGAAGCAATGGCTTGCGGTACACCCGTGATTACTTCTAATATTTCCTCTCTTCCAGAAGTTGCTGGTGATGCTGCTATTCTGATTAATCCTTACAACGTGGGAGAAATCACAGCAGCAATGCAAGCAATTATAAATGATTCAGAATTGAGAAAACAACTTTCTCAAAAAAGTCTCACCAGAGCAAATCGATTTAGTTGGGAACAAACCGGACTTGATACAGTCGAGGTTTTAAAACAATATCTTTAAGAGAATTTATGCTCCTAAAGAGGAGGAAATTCAACAATGGATTAGGACTTACGCAAAAACTCTCCCAAACTCCTATTCCTCTGTGTCCTCTGCGGTTCGTTTCTTCATGATTTTGCGTAATTCCTGTGGATAAAAAAGAACTTTAATTCAATACTCAAATATGTAATACTAAAAATAACAAAATATTCTATAGATTTCAATACTGCTCGGTTAAGCTAGAAACTTAACCTGAATGTAGGTTGGGTTGAGGGACGAAACCCAACATTTATAAGCATTTGTTTGGTTTCGCTGACGCTCTACCCAACCTACCATTTCCCTTAACCGAGCAGTATTGCTATAGATTTATTTAAAATTAAAAATGATACTAACCAGATGTTGTATGCCATATCAAAATGCTAAAATAAATTTATCTTCTTTAACCTATACGAAATAAATCATGATGCTTGTAGAAACTCCCATCCGCCAATATTCTAGAGCAGAATACTTAGCACAGGAAGAAACTGCTGAGTATCGAAGTGAATACCACAATGGAGAAATAGTAGCAATGACCGGCGGTTCTTTAAATCACAATCAGATTATTATTAACTTAATCATTGCTCTTACCCTACCCCTCAGAGAACAAAATTATCAAGTTTACACCAGTGATTTACGTCTATGGATTCCTCGTTATAATGAATACACATATCCTGATATTCTCATCATCAAAGATGAACCAATATTTGAGGAAAGACGCACCGATACAGTAATCAATCCTAGTATTATATTTGAAGTTTTTTCTAAATCTACCAGTAGTCGAGATAGAGGAGATAAATTCACCTTTTACCGTTCTCTTCCTGAATTTCAAGAATATATATTAATTGACCAATATCAAAGTCATATTGAACAATTTAGTAAAACCAAAGAAGGTAATTGGCTATTTAGTGAATCTGACGATGAAGAGGGAATTCTAACTTTAGTTTCTGCTAACTGTCAAATTCCCTATCGCCAGATTTATGACCGGGTTACATTTGAAAAACCAACAGTTTAGAAATTAAAAAAATTAAAAACCAACAATTATTTGTTTTAATTTTTAATTTTCTACGTTCCCACAGCCCCAGAGTAAACTAAACCCCGTTGCATATCCAAAGTCAAAATCGCCCCATCTTTAATTACCTTTGTCGCTTCCTTCACACCCACAATGACTGGTACACCAAGACGTAAACCAATGACAGCAGCGTGACTGGTGAGACTGTCCTCTTCAGTAATAATCCCCCCAGCTTTGCGAATTGCTTCCACAAAATCAACACCAGTGCGGGATGCGACTAAAATATCTCCAGGGTTAAAGTTACTTGCATCCATAGCATTATGAACTACCCTCGCGCGTCCACTCACTGAACCTTGACCTAGACCAATTCCCTGACCTAGTACCGCAGTCACCACTTCCACCTTAATCAAGTCTGTTGACCCAGAAACCCCCTGAAGCGTACCAGCAGTCATCACCACTAAATCACCTTCAGTTAAGAGGTTTTTTTCTTGAGCAACATTGATAGCTGCTTGGAATGTCTGGCCTGTAGAAGGTAGTTCTAGCACTAATAGGGGTTTTACTCCCCATACCATCTGTAATTGTCTCGCCACATTTACATGGGGTGTAATGGCTAAAATTGGCGTTTTGGGACGGAATTTAGAAACGTTGCGGGCTGTAGCACCTGTTTGGGTCAAAGTCATGATTGCTGCTGCGCCCAAATTCTCAGCAATTTGACCAACAGCTTGACTGATAGCATTAGGAATAGAACGCCGATTATCTCGTGACTGACGGGAGTTGGAGTTTAGCGTTTCTTCCTGTTCAATGCGTTCAGCAATTCTGGCCATTGTTGCTACTGCTTCCACGGGGAAACTACCAACAGCAGTTTCATTAGAAAGCATTACCGCGTCTGTACCGTCTAAAATCGCGTTGGCCACATCGGAGACTTCCGCACGGGTAGGACGGGGGTTGCTGACCATGCTATCTAGCATTTGGGTAGCGGTGATGATGGGAATACCCAAGCGATTGGCTGTAGCAATCAAGCGTTTTTGCAGCACGGGTACATCTTCTGCTGGCAATTCTACCCCTAAGTCACCTCTAGCAACCATCACACCGTCACACAAAGACAGAACCGCTTCCATTTGTTCAATGGCTTCGTGCTTTTCGATTTTGGCAACTACAGGGACATTTTTGCCGGTGCTGGAAATTAATTCTTTGATTTCGATGATGTCCTGGGGGTTACGGACAAAGGAAAGCGCTACCCAGTCTACACCTTGATCTAGACCAAACATCAGATCCTCGCGGTCTTTGTCGGTCATAGCCTTAATTGATAAGTAAACTCCCGGAAAGTTTACACCTTTGTTGTTAGAAAGTTTACCAGGAACAGTAATACAACAATGCAAATCGCCTTTTTCCTGGTTAATCTCTTCTACGACCATTTCCACTCGTCCATCATCGAGGAGGATTTTGGCACCGACGGGGACTTCATCTGCTAAATAATCGTAGGTAACGCAACTGATTTCTTGGGTTCCTACGACTGGACGATTTGTTAAAGTAAAGCGATCGCCCTTCGCCAAAATTATAGAACCATTTTCAAACTTACCCAAGCGAATTTTTGGCCCTTGCAAATCTTGGAGAATTGCTACCGGTCTATTGAGTTCAAAAGCAGTTTGCCGAATTAGGCGAATACTACGCTGATGGTCAGCATGAGTTCCGTGGGAAAAGTTTAGCCGCAGTGTTGTTGCACCCGCTTCAATAATTGCCTTCAGCATTTCTGGACTGCTGGTAGCAGGCCCAATAGTAGCAACAATTTTGGTTCGGCGCAGAGAATCTCTTAATTGCATAGGGGCTGATTTCAAAATAATCTATCTGGGAAGTAATCGTATAGTAAGCGGCATCTCCTTTTCAGTCACTGCTATATCAATGATGTAAGCAGTTAGAGAAGGAATCAGCGGAATAGACTAGACATAGTACACCAATCTTATCTGCATCCTTCTTAAGGGAGATTTTTGCCATTCAAGCATTAGCACTGGTCAAACTTTACCCGTCAGCAAACACTTAAGTCTAGTCTGGAATCATAACGCCATTCATCCGCTCATTAGCAAAGACAGCAGATAAATCTTGCCATACAAAGCTTTATATAACTTTACTCTTTACTAAGAATTGTTGTATATTCGTAATATTTGATAAAGAAGGAGTTAGTAATGCTCACGTCGGAGGCACAAAAGCCACTGACAATCCCGCCCAAAGAACTTTTAGCACCTCCTGGTGATTTTAATCCCACACTACTCATGTTTTTTGTAGTGGTGACTATGTTGGTGTTATCTAACTTTGGTTATTGGGTTTGGGAATGGCCGCACTGGCTATGCTTTAGCATTAACACTCTGGCCTTGCATTGTTCTGGGACAATAATTCACGATGCTTGTCACCAGTCAGCCCATCGCAACCGTGTGATTAATGCCATGTTAGGGCATTGTAGTGCCTTAATTCTAGCTTTTGCTTTTCCAGTTTTTACACGGGTACATCTGCAGCATCATGGTAATGTGAATCATCCTCAAGATGACCCTGATCATTATGTCTCTACAGGTGGTCCGTTGTGGTTGATTGCAGTCAGATTTTTATACCATGAGGTATTTTTCTTTCAACGGCAATTGTGGCGCAAATATGAGTTACTGGAATGGTTTATTAGCCGTTTAATTGTCATTACTATTGTTTATATTTCTGTCCAATATCACTTTTTGGGCTATATTCTCAATTTTTGGTTTATTCCGGCGTTCTTGGTCGGAATTGCCTTGGGGTTATTTTTTGATTATTTACCCCATCGTCCTTTTGTGGAGCGCAGTCGCTGGAAAAATGCCCGCGTCTATCCTGGTAAAGTTCTCAATATCCTGATTTTGGGGCAGAATTACCATTTAGTTCATCATTTGTGGCCTTCGATTCCTTGGTATAATTACCAGCCGGCTTATTATTTGATGAAGCCGTTATTGGATGAAAAAGGTAGTCCGCAAACTTCCGGATTATTGCAGAAAAAGGACTTTTTTGAGTTCTTGTATGATGTTTTCATAGGCATTAGATTTCATCACTGATATGTTGAAAAAGAGACGTTTTCTGGAACGTCTCTACAAGGTGTAAATCCTTCTTTATGCTGCATTACAAACTGTCGGTTTTGGAAGCGGATCACCCGCAGCTTCGTAAGCAATAATAAGAGAGTCTAAGGCTTCTATTCCATTCGTTACTGCTAACTCGTAAGTATCTCCATGAGTGCGCCATTTTTGTCCTGGAAAGTCGGGGAATCCTACTAAGAAGCAATTATCTTCCTCAGACCACTGGATAATCATTTGGTACTTGAGTTTATTCATCTAACTCTATTAGACATCTGATGGAAAAGAATGTAGAGACGTTCCATGGAACGTCTCTACAAGGGTTCTAGGAAATGCACATTTAATTTTCGGAGATGTCTATTGTATCTATAGATAATTTTTTCATATATCTATTACAAATTTCGATACCTTTAGTTGTTAGTTCATAAAACTCACTGAATATAGGAATATCCCCCCCTAAAATTTTATTTTCATTGTCATCCATAAGTTGAAAAACTTCCATCGTCATTTCATGTGAAATTATTTTTATTTCAGTATTAGGCTTTTTTTCAATCTCTTCTATAGTCAGACGACCTTCCTTCAAAATCCACTCTAGTCCATGCTTTTGAGCATAATTTTGATATACTTCTCCTATATAATCGCCCATTGGTGAAGGGAATTGTTTATGTTCACTGTGAGCAATAGCTTTATCTCTTAAATGTATTAATTTTTTAACTAAAGGATTACTTTCTTTATTTACATATTTTTTGTCTTCCTCTAGAATTTTATGATCTATGGTTTCTGTACAACCCCAATTTTTATAATCAGATTCAATAATGTTGAGAATTTTTAAAAGTCCCAGAGTTTTTTTATCGTGATCATAGGCTCTTGTTAGTCTTAATACTCCAGTTTCATAATGAGCATGACACGATTCCCGAAAGTAATGCGGATACTCATTCAGGTGTTTGTTAAGTTCGTTAGTCATCCATTCATGAATTTTTAAATGAATGTGTGATTGATATAAACTATACCCAAGCTCACTTATTTTTGCTTCAAACTGTTTTTTAGTAACAGGTCTATTTGGTTCTTGCATTTTGATTATGCCATTTATATTCTACAAAAATACAAAAGTTGCTCACAGATTGAACAAATTTTTGTTATTAAATGCTTATATTTTCTATAAAATTAATGATTGAATATTCTTAACATCTAAATATCTCATCTAACGATGAATAATTATCAGAATTAACATCAGTAAAAAGTTTAAGTAATTCTGAGTTTGATTTTTTGGCTTCATTTATAAAATGAGGTAGGTATCCTAAAGTGAGAACATAAATATTTGTTCCAATTAACCCATTTATTTCTAGAGGAAAATGTAAAAATCCCTTTTCAACCGCATCAACTACTAATTCTCCACTAGGATTCAAGTAGCTTTCAAATAGAGATCCATCTATTACAATAACTGGAAAAATAAATGTTAGATGTTTTTGCCAATAAACTACCTACTTAACTTTTAACTTCAAATATCCGTTCCTAAACTCTGAGCGTAAATCACCTCAATATTGCTACCAAATTGCAATTTATCTAAGGATTCTGTAAAAAACACAAAACCCTTATACGCCGTCACATATTTATATATTTTCGTAAAATAACCTTCACTAGTGACAATGACAAGCGGCTCTTCACCTTTGGAGAGAATATTCAAAAAATCCTCTAACTTCACACAAACACCAGTTCCTCGATGAGTGAAAATACTCCCACCAATAGCAGCAGGTTGAGCAGCCGCGTCACCATTGTAATAGCTCATTTGGCGCTAATTTTTACATATATTATTGACCTGCTGATTTTAAGCTTTTGTCTTAATTACTGGCTGTGAAGTTTGTAACGTTTGCGGTAAACCCCAATCTGGGCGCAATTTAGCTGCTTGACGCAAATAAATGTGGTGAATAGGGGCAGAAGTTGGTAAATAGGCGTGAATTAAAAACCGAACGCAACGCTGTAAGCTGCCCTCAACGTGCATTTGCTGGACATCTAACATAGCCACACTATCCCATAAAGGACGACTACGAGCGATCGCAGCTGGGAAAATAACATCTAAGTCTCGTGTGACAGAAAAAGTAACACTCAAAATTGCTGTTGGTTCAAGTTGATTCCGTTCTTCGAGTTCATCAAGTAATTCTGTCACCGCTTCTCGGATTGCTTCCACTCTATTTTCTGCAACGGTTGTTGCGCCACGAATCGCTCGTATTTGCCATTCCACTTCCAAAATCCTCCTTGATTTAGTCATTGGTCATTGGTCATTAGTCATTAGCGCAAAGATTATTACAGCAGATTGCAGGAGGTATGAAATTTAAGCACAAAGCCATATACAACAAAACGTTCAACCCTGTTCCCTATTCCCTATTCCCTATTCCCTGCTGTAACTAGTGACTATTGACAATTTATTTACGGTCGATACAACCACAAGGGTAAACCACTAGTAGATATTTCAAATTCGAGCCAATCAATTCCAGCCCCAATTCTGGATTTCGCCAGACGGCTCCCTGGTAGAACTCGACTCAATAATGGTTTCCGTTCTTCTAGCGTATAGCAAGGAGTTTTCTCTGGATCAAGTCCTACTAATTCCGCAGTCCAGCGACGTGCATCTTCTTCTGTTCCCAGACGGTCTACAACGCCTAAATTTAAGGCTTGCTCTCCCGTAAAAATCCGGCCATCAGCAAAAGTTTTCACGGTTTCTACATCCAAAGACCTGCCCTCAGCTACTGTTTGCACAAATTGCTGATAACTGACATCAATCAACTGTTGCAGGATGCTCTCTTCTGCTGCTGTCAATTCTCGGTCAAAGGACAAAATATCTTTGTAAGGGCCAGACTTAATCACCTTAAAGGACACACCAACTTTTTCCAGCAAGCGTTCCAGGTTATTACCACGCAGAATCACACCAATACTGCCTGTAATCGTGCCTGGGTTAGCCATAATGTGTTCGGCTCCCATTCCGATATAAACGCCGCCCGAAGCCGATATATTGCCAAAACTAGCGACAATTTTGGTTTTTTTCTGCAACCGTCTCAAAGCGCTGTAAATTTCTTGGGAATCTCCCACTGTACCGCCAGGACTATCAATGCGTAGCAGTAAAGCCGGAAATTTCTTCTCTTCTACAGTTTTCAGGGCTTCTAATACCCGTTTGCGGGTGGCACTGGCGATCGCACCAGTAATCTCAATCCGAGCAATTTGTTTCCGAAATCTGGGCGAAAAAGGCCAAACCATGAGCAATTTCATCACCTATTAATGAACTTAATATAAAATGCCCAGCGGTCAGACGACCTCCCTAATAGTGAGCAGGTATGGGACTATTTAAAATCTTAAGGAAAATTTTAGATTTTGTGTAGAGTTTCATTTGCTATATTTCTTAATTAAGGAGTATGTATTCAAATTACTAATTGTCAATTGGTCTTGGCCACAAAGGCACGAACAGGCTATTTCCAACACGAAAGATGGTCTTGAGTTACTAATTACTAAGACTTGTGATGGCTTATACGTAGTTAAAATAGGAACTCAAATCAGATTTAAGCGCAGCAACAAGGTGGTTTTTGGGAAGGTGAGTCTTCCTGTAACTCAATAAACACCTGACGAAACCATTAATATTACTTAGGAATCAATGCGGAGAATTTGACATCGATAGTAAGCATAGATATCAAACAGCCCGCCCACAAAACCACAGGTAAGACTAATAACAAATAAGCCATTAATGGGGCTACCAGTGCCAAAAGTGGCGAGAAAATGCAGAATCAGAGTGGGGATATTCTCAGCTACGCCTTGTAAACCAGGAATGTAGCCAAAGAGGCATAAGAAGACTAATATACTGCCGACTAAGAATATAGGAGCGATAAAACTAAAAACGGTAGTTAGTAGTAGGGAGCGGAGAAAATTGGTAAATATGCTCATTATCAGGCAAGCTCCGGGAGTATGTAGACGATGGCTGAATAGATGCACGTCATCTTCTACAATAAATGCGATCGCTCCTGAACAGCGAAGATGTCAAAAATCTTAAGTTTTAATTAAAAGCAATTCCTACTCGTTCCCTAAAATGCTGCGGCTAAATTAAAGGACTTATAAGCCCTGAAAGCCTTGATTTAGCAGGGTTTTATTTTCAAAAAATTCTAAATAATTCGTTGCAATACGCTTAAAAATAGCTTAATTTTCTGAGAGAGTCTTTAAACTAACTTAATGTTTGAGTAACACCTTGGGTAGTTGGGAAGTTAGGGAGTTAGGGAGGTTTATGATAACTGAATAATTGATCACTGAATTAATGACTAAATCCAGTTTAGGAGCATGGAGTCAGCGATTGCTGGCAGCGATTTTTTTAGGTGGACAAGTAATAGTACACCTCCTCAAAGGCAAAATCCATCGGCGTAACACCTTAGAGCAACTAGCAGCAGTTGGGCCAGATTCCCTATTTATTGCCTTATTGACAGCCGTTTTTGTCGGTGCAGTCTTTACAATTCAGGTAGCGCGGGAATTTATCAACTTTGGTGCAGGAAACCTCGTCGGCGGTGTTTTGGCGGTAGCCTTAACCAGAGAACTTACACCAGTACTGACAGCAGTAATTTTAGCCGGAAGGGTTGGTTCAGCCTTTGCAGCCGAAATTGGCACAATGCGAGTCACAGAGCAAATAGATGCCCTCGTGATGTTAAAAACTGACCCCATTGATTATCTAGTTATCCCCCGTATTCTTGCTTGTTTATTAATGCTGCCCATTTTAACCCTTCTGTCCTTAATTACCGGCATGACTGGGGGATTGATAATTGCCACCAACGTTTACAATCTTTCAGATACAGTCTTTTTAGACTCAGCCCGTAACTTTCTCGACATCTGGGATATCTGTAGCGCCATGATTAAAGCCGGCTGTTTTGGTGTTTTAATCGCCACCATTGGTTGTAGTTGGGGTTTAACCACCACAGGAGGAGCGAAAGGTGTGGGACAATCAACCACAACAGCCGTCGTCACAGCCTTGCTGATTATCTTCGTTAGCAACTTCTTTCTTTCTTGGTTAATGTTTCAAGGAACAGGCGGTGGATTTACGCCAGGGTTATAACGACTCACTTTTAACTACTAAAATAGAAGATTAATGTTTACTAACAAAACAGGAGATCAAAATTGTGATTAGTTCATCTGTGCCGAATACCACCGCTACTGTGGAACTCAAGCCAAGTTACAATATCCCTGTCGTCTTGGTGCTGGCTGCTATTCCACTACTGCTAGTACAACCTTGGGTAGGAGGAGTGTTCACAATCTTTGGCTTGTTTCTCATGTTTCAGGCTGTCACACTGCGGTTGCAATTTACCGTCACCGACTTTGATATTTACCGGGGAGAAAAGTTAATTAGGCGTTTTCCTTACCAAGAATGGCAAAATTGGCGAATCTTCTGGAATGGATTTCCCATTCTGTTTTATTTTAAAGAAGTCAACAGCATTCACTTTTTACCGATTTTATTTGACCCCAAAGCCTTAAAATCTTGTTTGGAACAGCGTTGTCCACGTATTTAGTGGTGAATGGTGATTTTCTCCTCGTCTTGAGCGTCTCCCCTGACTTCGATATTATTCGTTTCCTAGGAATTACACTATATATTTATGAACCCAGAGGAATCTCAAACTCCAGAATCGATTGATGATTGGTGGGAAGAAACACCAGAAAAAATTTCTACAGGTGAAACACCGGAAAACCTAGCTGCTGATTTATTGCCGGCAACAGAAACTTTAATTTCATCAGGTGAACCACAAGCAGATAATGTATCTTTGGAGTCAGCAGTAGTCAACATAGCAGCGGAATCTCTGACAGTAGAACCAACAGAAGAGTTCAAAGGTGAAGTAGAAACTGCGGTGCTGGAGTCAGAATCAGAACTTAATTCACTATATGTACAAGCAGCACACCGAGTCGCCGAGTTACAAGCAACTGAAACAGCGCTGAAAGCAGAAATTGTTCAACTCCAAGCTACTTACAAAAATCTTCAAGGACAAGTTAGTGAAACTCAAACTGCACTCTCGAAAATGGTGCAAGAGTCGCTAGTGCTGTTGGAACAACGTAAACAAGCGTTGCAAATTTCTGTCGAACAACTAGAAAGACGACAAGAACGCATTCGTAATGAAATGCGAACTACCTTTGCGGGAACATCTCAAGATTTAGCAATTCGCGTACAGGGTTTTAAAGACTATCTCACAGGTAGCTTACAAGATTTAGCAGCCGCCGCCGAGCAGCTGCAATTAGCCCCGGCTGTGAAGGAACGGGAAAAACCAGCAGTCAAAGAAGCGAAACCTGCTGAACAACAGCCCCCGACACTGCAACTAGGTCAACAACAGTTTCAAGAGACAACTAAACAAATTCGCCGTTTAATTGACCAATACCGCAACCAACCCGATTATTATGGTGCAGCGTGGCAGTTAAGGCGGACTTTTGAACCAATTCACGCAGAACGAGTTTCTAATTGGTTTTTCACCTTGGGGGGACGGGGTGCTTTACGGACAATGGGTAGCCGCTTGCAGAATATCTTGATTGCGTCGGCGGCAATTTCCATATTACACAAACTACATGGAGAGCGGGTGCGTACTCTAATTTTAGCCAATACACCAGAACGTTTAGGTGAATGGCGACGCGGTTTACAAGATTGTTTGGGAATTGGTCGTCCTGATTTTGGCCCTGATAGAGGTGTGGTTTTGTTTGAAGCACCCACGGCTTTAGCCCAGAAAGCAGATAGATTAGTTAAAGCCAATCAATTGCCTTTAATTATTATTGATGATTCTGAGGAGCAAATTAGCCTAGGTTTGCTACAATTCCCTCTCTGGTTGGCTTTTGCACCTGATCCCAAAACCATGAAAGATAGAGATTATGATGATGAATTTTAATTAGTCATTAGTCATTGGTGATTGGTCATTGGTCATTGGTTATTAGTTATTGGTCATTGGTCAAGATATTTCACTCTAGACTAGTGACCAAATAATTACTAATTCTTAATTGAAGAGGTTACAAACTCTCACTGATTGTCATTACGAATTACGAATTACGAATTATTTGGAATTATTATGGCTATTTGGTTAACTTTGTGTGGGACGGTTGTTTTAATAGCTTACTTATTGGGTTCTTTCCCTACCGGATATCTGGCCGGGAAGCTGTTAAAAGGAATTGATATTCGGGAAGTTGGTTCTGGTTCAACTGGGGCAACAAATGTACTGAGGACTTTAGGAAAAGTTCCAGGGGCATTTGTGTTATTAATTGATGGTTTGAAGGGAGTATTAGCAATAAATCTAGTTTATGTTTTATGCAATCTTGCTCCTAGTTATAATTTAATCCCGTTAACTATAAATTTAGAAGTTTGGCAACCTTATTTAGTAACTTTAGCTGGATTTGCCGCAATTTTAGGACACAGTAAATCAATCTTTTTAGGCTTTACTGGTGGTAAGTCTGTGGCTACTGGTATAGGGATTTTGTTAGCATTAAGTTGGCAGGTTGGTTTGTCAACCATAGGAATTTTTGCTGTTGTTGTTGCCATATCTAGAATTGTGTCTTTGAGTTCTATTAGTGGTGCTATTGCTGTTTCTATTTTGATGGCAATTTTCCATCAACCTTTACCATATATACTTTTTGGTATTGCTGGAGGTTTATATGTTATTATTCGTCACCGCAGTAATATTGAGCGATTAATTGCGGGTACAGAACCGAAAATTGGGCAGAAGGTAGAGACGGAAACTGAACAAACGGCATAAAATATAAACATCAGGTAATTGTGGGACATTCTTATGGTTAAAGTAACCACAGATCAAAAACTCACGTTAATTGAATTTCTGGAACTGTCAGCACAAGATGTAGACTATGAGTTTGTTAATAGAAAATCACGACCAAGCAAAAATCATTAAGGATATATTTTTACGTCAAAAAATTTGTAAAATTCAGAATCATTTTTTGCAAAATTTCTTAGCCGCAATAATCTATAAATAAACACAGTTTGTTTATAGATTTTATCAGTTACTTTTTTATAAATTGGACGTTTCGGATATTCAATATTGTTGTGAATCTCGAAATAGATTTTTTTGTCCACCAAATTCGATTGTCCATTTTTGATTCTTACTAGCTCTATATTGTCCTTAAAGAACGGAAACTTATCTTCGCGCTCAAATCTAATTGTCATTCCAAGTTTCGCGGCAGCTAGTCCCATAGCATAGCTTTCACCATGATAAATTCCTCGCATTTCAAATAAGTAAGAAATTGTCTGCCAAAGCTGAAAAAACTTTCCTTCCAATCCTTCCTGTCCCTTCATAGCAAACATGAATTCATGGAACCACTGCACTTGTTGAAGATCAATATTTAGTTTCTGAGCTACTTCTTCTATAACTTGAATTTCTTTGTAGTTACTGATATTTTTCATCCGGTGCAGCAAATCACTACCAGCTCTCGCTGTGATTCCAGAAAGCCAATTCATTTCTCCTACTACAGGACCTAGAATTCGTACATCAGAGTCTAAAAACATACAACTCTCAAATAGTGAGAGAGCCTTTTCCAGGACGAAGCGTTTATCATGATACCCTTTCACACTTTGAAGGCGGTGCTTGAATGCTAGAACGTGAGGAAATTCCTTAAAAATCTCTGGCTGATCAGTTAGAATGCATAGGGCTGTATCAGGTGTGTGTTGCTGAATATCTTTAGCTAACAACAGTGTGTGAGTACGATACCTGTCACCCATAGCCAAGGTACAAAAGCAGAATTTGTTAGACATATTCATATGTAATGACTTGTTTTGGATCATTTATTTTTTGGAACACTGTAAGATTTATGGGCATACTATACAGTAAATTTACTGCTGAAGATATGAGTCTCCCACTGGCGGCGCACGCCACTGGCAAAATATGAAAGAAATACTTTTTCTGCTTTTAAAGTAGCTTGGCGCAATTAAATATAAAACCTCTCTCCAAACCTCTCCCCTACAAGGGGAGAGGCTTTGACTCCCACTTCCCTGGTAGGGAAGGGGGCTGGGGGGTTAGGTCTATCTTATATTTTTTAACGCCCATCTACTTAAGCTAATCGGCATTTAACTTGCATATTTCTTATTTTGTGGAAAAAGCGTTAATCCTTCTCCCCTGCACCTTGCACCCTGCTCCCCTACCTTCCTTGAGAATTATTTAATAAAAGCGCCTTTTGCCAAATCTTCCTTAAACTCTTGAAGCCTGTTATACATTTCTTCGGTCAGATTTTCCACGTTTTTATCAGTACTTAAACTAGGATGTACAGTTTTGGTAATACTTAGTAATTGTGATGCAGCTTCTTGTTGTCTGAACCAATCACGGGTTAAGCGTGCTGGAAATAAGATATCTAGTTTTTGACGAGGATGATGCAAACGTTTTAGATATGATGGTTTATATTCTGTACCAATAGACTGACACCAGTCTTGCCACTTAAACGAGAGAATAGTAGAGTTAGAAACAACTGGAATCCACGGTATACGCAATGAATCAGCAATAATTGCACCGTGCATAGCCTCTGCAAGTATAACTTCGGATTGGCTGATACAGGACAAAACTTCTTCTATTGGCCAGCGTGGATCAATATACCCGAATCCTAATCTTTCACAAACTAAACGCCAACCTTCCCCAGCCATTTCGTAATGGGGTATATAAGAAAATTTGTACTGCTTTTTGCTATTACTATTAAATAATTTTCTAATCAGGATTGCTCCATCTGTCACTGATAATTTAGTCGAAACCCCTAATGCTTGTGCTGATAGCGGGCCACGCAGGCAGTAAATTTTATAAGAATTATCTACCTCTGGTACCCCTTGCTCGTAACCGACTCCTGAGCCAAATATCACTCGCAAACGGGCATTTTTTGTCTTTAGCGATAATTTATCATTAATTAAAGTACCGATACCAATAAAAGTAGTATTCTGATCTTCATCCATTACTCCTGGTATCAACTTACTCCATAGCCAAGGATTCAGTTTATCGCCGAAATTATTCTCCTGATAATAAAAAAGCTTCATAATTTGATTGTTAGTAGCAAAATATTTAAATTTAAAAATAGTGTAACTGTTATAATATTATTTGAAAAGTGGGCAAATGAGTAACAAAGAATTTATCTTATTTGCGGTAAATACGTAAATACAGCTTGCTGTTCGCGGAGCGTGCCGTTAGGCATATAAAGCGGTAACTTATTCCAAATCAGGGTTTCAATCTTTTTTAGTCCAAGCCGATACGTTATGGCATTTGTAAGCTCAAAATCCCTTACAGTGTACACACAAGTCCTAGATTCCTTGCTTAGTAAGGCTTTAAAATTTACAAATTTACTTATCTTTACACAGGTTCATTGTTTTTGTCGCCTACTAACTCCAAAAATGTGATATGATAAGTAGTTCTCCAAAACAGTGCTGGGTGAAGAACGTAGATAGAAAACTCAGCACATCTACACACTCAGCACTCTGGTTTATGGCACTGCCAATTATTGCAATTATCGGCCGCCCAAATGTGGGCAAATCCACCTTAGTTAATCGTCTCGCCGGAGATCAAACGGCGATTGTCCACGATGAACCGGGTGTAACGCGCGATCGCACTTATCGACCTGCATTTTGGAACGATCGCGATTTTTTAGTCGTAGATACAGGCGGTTTAGTCTTTAACGATGATACCGAATTCCTGCCTTTAATTCGCCAACAGGCATTAATAGCACTCAGAGAAGCTTGTGCAGCGATTTTTGTCGTTGATGGGAAAACAGGACCCACACCAGCAGATGAAGAAATTGCTGGGTGGTTGCGTCAACAACCAGTTCCTGTGTTACTGGCTGTGAACAAATGTGAATCTCCCGAACAAGGCGCAATGCAAGCTAGTGAATTTTGGGAGTTGGGGTTAGGTGAACCTTACCCGATTTCCGCGATTCATGGTAGCGGTACAGGGGAAATTCTGGACGAGTTACTAGTTCACATTCCCGCAGTTACGGAAGTAGAAGAAAACAACGAAATTAAAGTCGCCATTATTGGCCGCCCAAATGTAGGCAAATCCAGCTTATTAAATGCCTTTGTTGGCGAAGAAAGAGCGATCGTCAGCCCTATTTCCGGTACAACTCGTGATAGTATTGATACAGTCATCGAACGGTCTGGGCAAACCTACCGCTTAATTGACACCGCCGGCATTCGCAAAAAGAAACACATCGATTACGGCACAGAATTCTTTAGCATTAACCGCGCCTTTAAAGCAATTCGCCGCGCCGATGTGGTTTTATTGGTTATAGATGCCGAAGATGGAGCCACAGAACAAGACCAAAAATTAGCTGGGCGAATCATTGAAGAAGGTCGAGCTTGCATTATCGTAGTTAACAAATGGGATGCCGTCGAAAAAGACTCATACACCATTTATGATTACGAAAAAACTCTGGAAGGACGGTTGCATTTTACCGAATGGGCAGAGATCATCTTTGTGAGTGCCGTCACAGGACAACGGGTAGAAAAGATTTTAGAATTGGTGAGTAAAGCAGCAGAGGCACACAAACGCCGTGTTACAACTTCTGTAGTTAATGAAGTCCTCACAGATGCAATTAGCTGGCATTCTCCACCGACTTCACGAGGCGGTCGTCAAGGTAAGATTTATTATGGTACGCAAGTAAGTACCCAACCGCCAACATTTGCCCTATTTGTCAACGATGCTCAACGGTTTAATGACAATTATCGCCGTTATATTGAAAGACAATTTCGCAAACAACTAGGGTTTGATGGGACTCCGATTCGGTTATTCTGGCGGAGTAAAAAAGTCCGGGATGCGGAAATTGGCAATCTCAATCGAGCAACTCGTGTGAAATAATAGTTATATCATGTTCGTTTAATTACTTATGAAAAAAACGTCTGTGAGTCAGCCTTAATTATAAGTCTTTAACCGAACAAGATATCATTGGTCTATGGTCTGTTGGTCATAACTAATGACTAATCACAAATGACCAATGACTAATAACTAAACATGGATTTACTGCGATCGCTCCCACTAGGACTATACTTAGAAAACCCGCAAACTTGGCTACATAAACTCGACCCGCGAGTCAAGTTAATGTGGTTATTGAGCTTTCTCACCAGCTATGTTGTCGCTAACAACTATTGGCGAGTGCTATTGGTATTACTGCTGATTATTTTTACGGTATTTGCCAAGATTCCTTTGCGAGTGTGGCGGCAACAAATGGGCTGGCTATTGATTCTATCATTTATGGTGTTATCAATTGGTGCTATCAGTCCTGATGGGCTGGGTGTCAGTTATCAGCCACGCTTACCCGCAACGGAACAAGTTTTAACTCAGCCAGTGAATGCTGAGAAAATTAAAGAGAGTCCAAAATTAGCGGATAGGAATAAAGAATACAGTTATGTGCTGTTTCATCAAGGCCCAATTAAAGTAAATCGCCGTTCCTTGGATTTAGCAATTCGCCTCAGTACAATTGTTTTTACCTTAATTTACAGCACTAACTTATATCTGCTGACAACCGCACCAGAAGAAATCACCTCTGGAATGGAAAGTTTAATGCAACCTCTGCGAAGGTTCAAAATACCAGTTACAGAAATTACTCTAACTTTAACTTTATCTTTGCGATTTATTCCTTTAGTTTTAGAAGAAGTCCAAAATCTAGTACGTTCTGTGATGACTAGGGCAATTAATTGGAAAAAGCTAGGATTAAAAGGGGGAGCTAAAGTTTGGTTAATTGTGATTGAACGACTTTTAGAAAATCTGCTCTTACGTGCTGATCAAATGGCAAATGCAATGATGGTGCGAGGTTTTACCAGTCCGAATGAGCATCAAGTCAAATGGCAAGATTTAAAATTGAGAACAGGAGACTGGTTAGCGATCGCAATTTTAATCGTATTTTGGGGATTAAGAATTGCCTTTGGAACGGAGGTTTCTTAATCAAAATACAGCAGAATTTGGGGGGTTAAAACTATTCTGCATTTACCCAAAAGTCAGCAGTATTAACTTTTCCATTGCGGTTAAATTGCATCCACATTTTATAGGTTCCTTTTTGGGGTAATTTAGTTTTAAATTCGATTGCTCCATCTGTGGTATTTTTGGTTGCATGAGCGTGGATATAATCGGCTGCTGTCAGAGATGAGGAACTTTTGATAATTACTAAATGCCCTTTTTCTCCTAAATATGGCTGTAAGTCTTTAATTGGTTGATTGTTGCTGTCTTTTAAATCAAATTTAAGAGTAATATCTTTTCCGGCTTTGATGTTTTTTTCGGAAGTATTAAGATTAATTTTGGTGTTAGATATAGTTCGGCTTTTTTGAAATTTTTCTAAACTTTTTGGGAGCGGTACTGAACCAGGAATAGAGATATTCATTAAAGATACTCTCTCTTTTTGTTCCGCAGGTTTATAATCACTAAATAGAGTATATTCTCCAGATTCAGGAAATTTAGTACTGACTTGAAAGCTGCCATTATCTTGATATTCTGGATGAGTATGCTCGAAAAATCGCAAATCATCGCTAACTACAATTAAATGCATGAGCTTTTCTTGGAAATTGTCAAATTTAGTAACTGGTTTTCCAGCGGAATCTTGAATATCTATGACTAAATTAATCGGCTGATTAGGAGCTAAATTTTGAGGAGTATTTAATTTAGCTTTAGTGGTTGTTTTTGAATTATCTTCCTGATTTATATGTTCCATTGAATCTCCGTCATGTTCACTCATGGAATCTTTTTCATGATTCATCGTCATACTTGGTGAAACTTTGACTTCACTAGATTGATTTTCTGAGGAACAGCTAGGTGCAATTAACAAAGTTGTCAGGATGAAAACACTGGTAAAAAACCGCTTCATTTTTGTTTTCTCTCACTCGAAAATTTTACGTAACAATATTATACAGAAATATTACTTAAGCAAACGCCATAAAATACCGTAATATTTATTTTCATTAAGTATAGACGCTTCTTTTCTAGCGTTTCCATTATCCCAAATTCAGATATAATCGACCATTTAAACTAATTCAGTACCAAATGATTATGACAAAATTATACTTATTTATAGGTTTCTACATATAGGACTCCTATTTGAATTTTGAACAGAACTCCGTATACCTTGATTCCTTCTTCTCTGTTCCCTGTTCCCTGTTCCCTGTTCCCTACCTCTACGAGTAAATTCAGAAACCAAACCGGATTCCTATATATAGGATTACTATTTGATTTTTGAACAGGATTAGGTATTGTAGGGTGCGTTAGGATGAAATCCGTAACGCACCATTCTCAAGGTTTTGGTGCGTTACGCTGTCGCTAACACACCCTACGTATATTTTCAATAATCAAACCGGATTCCTATAGAAATATTGGGAAATCGAAAGTCTTTTTTTAAACTTAGTGATAATATGGTTTTGAAAGCTGCTTATTTTGATTTTTAATCTTTCTTTTGGTAGTAGACTTTGCTCCAGTTTTAAAGAGTGAAGTGCCTATCATATTTGGGAAGAATTAGATACCCACTAAAGGAAGATGACTATAAAAAATAATAGAAGTAAATTACTTTTGGTGTGTCGAAATAACTGCTTTCTATGGAGGTTTAGCCGAGTGCTAAACCTTTTTTATTAGAAACATATCATCTAAACTTTATGTAAGCTGAATATAAATTTTTATTTAGCTCTCTTCAAATAAATCCTTAACAGGTTATATGAATTTTGTATACATCCTATAGGTAGATGTCGTAAATTAGAAGTCAGTCTAAATTAACTACATATGGTAAACACTTGGTATATATATGGGCTTGGTTCTAAACCAAGCCTTTTTTGTGTGTAATGCCAATTAGCAATTTTAAAAATGATTAGGGCAGATGGAACGCTCAAAAGCTTATTGGGCAATTATTCAACAAGGGAACATCTGAAATTTAAAATTTAAAAAGGTATAATTAGCAGCTATTAGTACTATTTACGAGATAAAAACTTTTTATAATCTTGAAGTTAAAGTGATATTAAATAGCAGCTTTTAGAAAATTTGTACACACCTTATAGAGAGATGAACCACATCCAAAGAGAGGTTAAATTAACTATATATGGTAAACACCTGGTATATACAAAGGCTTGGACTAACGCCAAGCCTTTTTCATGCTTAATATATATACTTATGTATTTTTATACAAAAATCTTAGTCTATCAGTTTTTGGGATATTTGGACACATCCTCTAGGAAGATGTTCTGCAAGCAGACTAGAACTAAATTAATTTAGTACGTTGTTAAGCACAGCAATTATAGAGGTTTGGTTTACTGCCAAACCTTTTTTTTAAATTCAGTAACCGTAATTAGTAGTATTTTCTAAATCACTTCTTGCACCTGGTACAATAATCATAGAGTCGGCAATAACCCAGGGTTAGCGCGTCTCAAATCCTGTTGACAGGGGAATTACAGTAGAGGAGAATAGTTTGCTATGGATGCTGCTAACACAGAAACCATGTATTGATCATTCATAGAATGGTAATATTGTTGTTAGTGCTAGTACGGATAAAACTATCAGAATTTGGGAAAGCTACAGGGGAACAATTAAACGCACTTTAAATGGACATACGGATGCAGTTTTAGCTGTTGCTATTAGTCCTGATTCTACAACTCTTGTTAGTGGTAGTGTTGATAAAACTATCAGAATTTGGAATTTACAAACTGGGGAAAACTGTTATATTATTAATCAGCATTTAGCAACAGTAAACACACTAGCAATTACTCCCGATAATCAAACTCTGATTAGTGGAAGTTCAGATAATAAAATTAAATTATGGAAACTCCAGACTGGGGAATTACGTCACACTCTCAAAGGACACTCAACGGCTATTTCTGCTATTGCCATTCACCCAGATGGTAAAATTATTGCTAGTAGTAGTCAAGATGGAATTATCAATCTTTGGAATATCGAAACTGGGGAATTATTAGAAACTCTTTCTGGGTTTAGTCCCCTAGCTTTTAGCGCTGATGGTAAAATGTTGATTAGTGGCGGAAAAGGTGGAACTATCAAAATTTGGCGACAAGTTCAAAGCAGTGATAATTTATCCTTAACAGGGGAATGGTGGGAAATTTTAGGCGTAGAACCCAAAACTCATCCTCAAGACGTAAAACTTGCCTATCTGAGATTAGCCAGATTATATCATCCTGATATTAACAGTTCTGTAAGTGCTAAAACTGCCATGCAAGCAATTAATGAGGCATATCAAAAGTTTCAGCAGCAATTAAAGACACATAATTGATTAACCAGTGAAAATTTAGGGATTTTGCTACTATAAGCTCTATTTTTAAATGGTTATTACTGTAGAATATATATACCTTCATCAGTATTCCGCATTCGCTACAAAGTTCTTTGGCGGGGCGCACGCTTCCGGGTTTGAGGGCTTTGGCTTTTTTGTGGGATTCTATGGATGTCATCTATTTTGTTTATTTTTACTAAATATGGCTTTTATTACCTTACCGTTAGGGGTTGTGAAGTTGACGGTTTGAGTTGAATAAGAGGTTTTTTTCTCGCAAAGTCTTTATAATCGCTACTTAGATTTTTGCCTGGAAATTACAGAAAATTTAAATTTATTAAGAAATAATTAAGTAATTACAACATTACCGGTAGAGGATAATATCGCTTAGACTGAATGTGTCTTAAATAGAGACTGTCAATTTTTGATACATGAAGGAATTTAGATGCAGCAAATACTCCAAAATACTAAGAGACTAGTATCAGTGAGCCTAGCTACACTACTAATTTTAGTAAGCACTATAACTATTTTCCCATCTACAGCTAGTGCAGATAATAATGTAGTAAAAATCGAATGTACCTCAGACTGCGGTAATATCGTTCCATTTGCAGCTGGTGTAGTTTCTGGTAGCGCAGTAACACTTATGGCTACTGGAGATACAGCAACTTTAGCAACTTTAGCTGCAACCGGGGCTGCTACTATTGGGGAAATAACAACGGCTTTAGCTGGGTTAGGGGTGGCTGCTGGAACTGCTGTCTCATCACCAGTTTTAGTTCCTGTAGCAGTAGCAGCGGCAGGTGGATATGGTGCATATCAGTTGTGGCATCATTTCAGTTAGTGCCGGTGGTTACATAGCCGGTCGGGCTGACTTAGTAGAAGCGGCTGCTTGTCGCCTCACAGCACCTGGTATTGGTAGTGCTGGGGGTGCTACCTTTGCAATAACCATCAACCTAATTATAGATATTTGCGATTTTAAGTTGATTGATTAATGGTCTATGCTGCTACAATGCAGATGTTAGCCAAGCAGGGTTTTCTCTGCTGATGTAAATCCAGAAAATGAGCAATGAATAATCAACTCCAAGACTACAATCCCAGCGGGATAGCTGAAATTAATGGAAACCTACTGGGTTTGCCGTTTGATTACGATTCTGCCAACTTGATTGTCTTTGCTGTACCTTGGGAAGTTACCGTTTCTTACGGTGCTGGAACAGCCAACGGACCACAGAGAATTCTTGATGCTTCACTGCAAATAGATTTATTCGATTTTGATCATCCTGATGGCTGGAAACAGGGAATTTTTATGCTAGAAATTCCCCAAGATATTTTAGAAAAAAATAACTACTACCGTCAAGAAGCAGCTAAAATTATCGAACGACAAGCAGAAGGTAAAGCACTGACAGATACACCAGATTTAACTTCTGTGCTAACAGCAATTAATCAAGCAGGTGAACAGGTTAATCAATGGCTATTTACCCAATGTCAAACAGCGATCAATCAGGGTAAGCAAGTCGCTGTGATTGGTGGTGATCATAGTTCACCATTGGGGTATTTCCAAGCCTTAGCTACTAAATATGAGAATTATGGGATTTTGCATATTGATGCACACGCAGATTTACGTGATGCTTATGAGGAATTTGAATTTTCCCATGCATCTATCATGTTCAATGCCATGAAAATACCGCAAATTTCCAAATTAGTACAAGTAGCTATACGAGATATTTGTCAAGATGAAGTAGATATAATTAACAACTCAAATGAGCGCATTATTGCTTATTATGAACCGACAATTAAACAAAAGCTATATTCGGGGATAACTTGGATTGATTTATGTCAAGAAATAATTAGTCATTTACCAGAAAATGTGTACATTAGTTTTGATGTCGATGGTTTAGATCCTAAACTTTGTCCGCATACAGGTACACCAGTTCCAGGGGGATTAGAATTAGAGCAAGCTTATTGTTTATTCCGAGAGTTGGTGAATAGTGGCAGAAAGATTATTGGTTTTGATATCTGCGAAGTCGGTGATGCTGAGTGGGATGGTAATGTAGGTGCGCGAATAGTTTATAAGTTGGCGAATTTGCTGTTTTTATCGCAAACAAAAATCTAGCTCCTGTTCTAATTTTGGTGCTAAGTTTAGGGAGGGTTGGTGTCATAAATTTCTGTTGAGTGACTTTATATATTGTCAACCTGCCAAACCCAAAAAATTGTAGGCTGGATTGAGAAAACCCAACATTAACTCCAAGATACCAATCAATAGTGTTGGGTTTCTTTGCTTCAACCAAACCTACAAATGAATTATTAGTAACTTTGACTACTTTTATTATTTTTTCAAGTGTTCTAAATAGACGGCAAAATAGATTATGATTTTGTTACATTCTTGTTAAGAAACGTTACATTCCTCTTAACAAAAGGAAATATTTATTATGGTAGTTTCAGTTGATAAAAAGCCATCACATGAGGTTGTCATAGTTGGTGGTGGCTTTGGTGGACTGTATACAGCAAAGGCTCTTGCTAACGCCAATGTCAATGTTACTCTCATTGATAAACGTAATTTTCACCTATTTCAGCCACTTTTATATCAAGTTGCCACAGGTACGTTATCACCTGCTGATATTTCTGCACCATTGCGATCTGTATTCAGCAAAAGCAAGAATACAAAAGTGTTGTTGGGAGAAGTAAAGGATATTGATCCAAAAAAGCAACAAGTTATTCTGGGTGATAAAGTAGTCCGTTATGATACATTAATTGTTGCTACAGGTGCTAACCATTCCTATTTTGGTAAGGATAACTGGAAAGAATTTGCTCCTGGCTTGAAAACTGTGGAAGATGCCATAGAAATGCGTCGCCGGATATTTTCGGCATTTGAAGCAGCAGAAAATGAAACTGACCCCGAAAAACGCCGTGCTTTGTTGACGTTTGTGCTTGTGGGAGGTGGTCCAACAGGTGTAGAATTGGCAGGTGCGATCGCTGAGTTGGCATACAAAACCCTGCAAGAAGATTTCCGCAACATCAACACCTCAGAAACGAAAGTTGTACTATTGCAAGGGGGCGATCGCATTCTCCCACACATTGCACCAGAGTTATCCGCAGTAGCAGAAGTATCTTTGCAAAAGTTGGGTGTGGTTATTCACACTAAAACCAGGGTGACAAATATTGAAAATGACATCGTAACTTTCAAACAAGGTAATGAAGTCCAAGAAATTGCCGCAAAAACTATATTGTGGTCAGCAGGTGTTCAGGGTTCACCAATGGGGAAAATTCTAGAAGCACGTGCCAATGTAGAGTGTGATCACGCTGGTCGCGTAATTGTAGAACCAAACTTGACTATTAAGGGTTATAAAAACATTTTCGTAATTGGAGATTTAGCTAACTTCTCCCATCAAACTGGTAAACCCTTACCTGGTGTTGCACCCGTGGCCAAACAACAAGGAGAGTATGTAGGTGGACTGATTCAACTACGGCTTCACGGTCATACTTTGCCAGAATTTCATTACACCGATGTGGGTAGTTTGGCAATGATTGGGCAAAATTTAGCTGTTGTAGATTTAGGCTTCATCAAACTCACAGGTTTCATTGCTTGGGTATTTTGGCTATTAATTCATATCTACTTCTTAATCGAGTTTGACACTAAATTAGTAGTTGTATTTCAGTGGGCATGGAATTATATTAGTCGTAATCGTCGTTCTCGATTGATTACAGGTCGAGAAGCTTTTGTAGAACCACAACCTATTAACAAGAACAATCCTTACCAGGCTACAGAAAGCAAGCAGCCAGTTAAGGTCTAGGATTTTTGTTTTGTAGTACCACTGCATTGAACTCTATTAATAAACCCGCCATTTCTCTCTACACTCTGGCGGGTTTTGCTATGTTATAATGTAAATGCAAAATCATCTGCTAATAATTAGACCATTGTTGTCCAGTATCTAATAAAAATATGACTAATCTCTTACAACAAGCTTATGCTGTCGTCTCACAACTACCTGAAGATGAACAGAATGAAATGGCTGTAAATTGGGATTACTTTTACTCATTTAATATTCAAAACAATAGCTAAAGCATTACTAATTTCCTTCATAATTTCTTCGGAAACTTTTCCCACTTGCTTAATTAGTCGTTGCTGAGAAACTGAACGAATTTGAAAAGTATCTGCTGTAGATATCTTGCTTAAATTATTCTCTGCTGTTGCTTCAATACGTATCATCCAAGGTACTTGTGCAAAAACTTCATTCCAGCCGGTAATAGGTACAATAATCTTTAAGCGTAAAACACCTATATCATCATTATTAACTATGATACAAGGTCGTGTTTTACTGATTTCATCACCTACTGTGGGATTAGCATTATACAACCAGATTTCACCTCTACGCATAATCTTGGTACTCATAAAAATCTTCATTACAAGTATCAACAAATTCTGTTAAACTGCTTTCTATTTCATAATAGGAACGCATCATTTCCGCAGCAGCACTTAAGCTCAGTTTTTGAGGATTTTGCATTTCTTCACGCATGAGTTTTAAGGCAAATTCAATTATCTCTAGTCTTTCGACATTAGGCATTTTTTTGATAGCTTCTAAAATTTGAGGATTAATCATAATGCTGGCAATTGTTACTAGCTTCTATTTTAATGTAGGATATATTGACACTGCAACCTTCGTAGGTTGGGTAGAGGAACGAAACCCAACATTGATTATAATACTGAATGTGTGGTGTTGGGTTGCGCTTCGCTTAACCCAACCTACGGGGTAAAATCAAGATCATAAAATACAAGTTTAATCAAAGGATATTTATAGTATGGAATATCGCCGCGCCAATGTGGCAGGAGGAACATACTTTTTTACAGTGGTGACAGAGAAAAGACAAAAAATATTATGTTTACCAAAAAATGTTTCTTTATTAAGAGATGCTTTTGGTTATGTAATGCGGAAACATCCCTTTATTATAGATGCTATTGTTATTTTACCTGATCATCTTCACTGTATTTGGACTTTACCAGAAAATGATCATGATTTTTCTACCCATTGGCGGTTAATTAAAAGTTATTTTAGTCGTAAATGTGAAACTATTTCACCAGAAAATATATCTGTATCTAGAAAGAAGAAAAAACAACGGGCTATATGGCAATATCGTTTTTGGGAACATTTAATTAGAGATGAAATTGATTTTCAAAATCACGTTGAATATATTCATTATAATCCTGTGAAACATGGTTTGGTAACAGCACCAAAGGATTGGGAATATTCCAGTTTTCATCGCGCTGTGCGTCGAGGTCTACAACTTACGGGAATTTTTAATACTTGATCTACCTCTAGTCGATTTTCTCTTTTTTGTAGTTCAGGGTTAACTGCAACTATTAATTCCCAATAGGTACGGTTACTACAAAATTTCTCAGCAATACTCTCGAGAGTATCTCCTGATTTAACCGTATAGGTTAGTCTTTGTGATTGAGTTGATTCTTTATTAGATAGGATAGATGGAAAAAGTAGATGTAAGATACTTAACCCTAAACTAAAACATATACCTACCAAACCTACAGTTTGAACAAGACGAATACGTGAATTCTGAGGTGCGGTTTGTACTGTTACTTGCTTTGATATTAATTTTAGTCCAGGTGTTGGTTGAGATGGAGATAATGATGAGTCTATTAACGCTTTTAATGCTTCTTCCGCTGACTGGTAACGTTCTTTAAAGTGATATTTCACCATTTTAGTTAAAGTTTGTGCCAGTTTATCGCTTACGGTTACCAAATTTCGCCAAATTACTTCTTCTGTAGCTGGATCTTTAGGCAGTTCATCAGGTTTTATTCCAGTGAGAGCATAAATTCCTAGCATTCCCACTGCAAAGATATCACTAGATATTTTTGGTCTTCCTCCTGCTTGTTCAGTAGGCATATAGCCGGGACTACCAATAGTAACTGTCAAACTACTTTGTCCCTGAGTATCCACCACTAAAGTATGAACCTCTTTAACTGCACCAAAATCAATAAGGATTATTTTCCCATCTTGACGACGCATGATGTTTTGCGGTTTAATGTCGCGGTGGATTATATTTTCTTGATGAACAACGGCTAAAACTTCCAAAATTTCTTTTAAAAGGTTTTTTACCTTTTGCTCATTTAATTTATGACCAGGATAAATCTCTAGGACTTACGCATTGACAAAAAATATCATCTATGTAGTCTAGATAATGGCATCCTTGCGAAGGTTTAAATGGGTTTGATTGGGATGAAGGAAACTCCAAAAAATGCTGGAATCGTGTTTCTCAAGAAGAAATCGAATATTTATTTCATCAGAAGGATGTTTTGATTACCCCAGACATTAAGCATTCTGAAGATGAAGATAGATATCTTGCTGTAGGAGTTTCCTGTAAAGGAAGGCACATTTTTGTAGCTTTTACTTTTCGCAATCGGCAAGCGGATATATTGATTAGACCAATCAGTGCGAGATATATGCACGATAAAGAGGTATTTTCCTATGAAGAAAACTTTCCCAAGAGTCAAAACGGATGAAGAAATAGAAGCACTTTTAGAAGATGACTTATCAGAATATCTTCATCCTGGAAATTTTCAACCTGTAACCTTTGAATTTAACCCCACTAGTAAGCCTGTAGTCCGAAAAGATAACAGTCTTACTCTCGGCTTTACTCCATCCACAAACACTACCGCATCAGCACCCACAACACCTAGTACAAACACCACCGCATCAGCACCCACAACACAGGCTAATATTCCTGTCGAGCCTGGTAAAAAGCCAGATGTGTTAGTGCCTAACCCAGAAATCACAATTGACGGCAAACCGGCAAAAGCAGCTGGCCCTAATCAACCTTACAACCAAGCTCCTCCGTTCTTACCGAGAGCCGTTGCTCCACCAGTGGGAGATATTACCCAAGCTAGTATCGATACTTCTCCTACCACTATTGATTTAGGCACTCAAGAACGAGTTCCGCGTTTAGTGCTGCGAGAAGCACCAGTCAGGGAAGTTTTGTCACTTCTGGCTCGTGCAGCTGGTCTGAACTTAGCTTATGTTGGCACACTCCCAGGATGGCCGAACTCATCCAGCAAACAATGGCTGAGAGTAAAATCAAAGCTTCTCGCGTTGCTACTTGTGTTCCAGGGCGAGATGCAATTGTACGTGTTATCCCTGTGCCAGCAGAATTGGATAACAAAGAGTTACGGGAGATGGTACTCAACCATGAAGCAGCTTTGTATTTGCCTTATCCACGAGAAGAAGCTGATGTAGATTACCAGAAACTTGGGTACTTTGTAGATGAGGATGGAATTGAAAAAGTACAGGTGCTTTTGGTTGCCACTCGTAAGGAGGTGACTAATACCTATATTAATACGTTTGCAGAAGCAGGATTAAAAATCGATGTTTTAGAAAGGATGGGCAGAATATCAAAGATTGACAGATGTAGAAAAAATAGAAAACTCTCCATCTAAAATTAAATATCCATTACCGTTAAAGGGACAAATTCAATTACATAATTCAGCTTTGGCTTTAGCAGCTTTGGAAATATTGCAACAACAAGGTTGGGAAATTTCTGAAACAGCCATTATTAATGGTATGGGAAAAACTAAATGGCCAGGCCGAATGCAATGGATTACTTGGAAAGATCATAAACTATTAATTGATGGCGCACACAATCCAGCCGCAGCAGAAGTTTTATTTCCCTACAGGTTAGAAAAATCTTCTACAATGTTATTCAGTTTATTTGAATATATTGCGATTAGATAAACGATTTTCATCTAAAGCATTAATTAAATATTCTCCTGTTTCTTGCTGTTCCTGTTCATCACTTTCATCTATCCAAGACTGAAGTACATTAACTATTTTCAATTGTTTTTCTTTTTGTAGAAGAGATTTTTGGATAAGCTCCAATGTATAAGTTTCCACAGAAAGTCCTTGCTGTTGTGCTTCCTGTATTAAATACTGTTCTAATTCTGGTGGTAAGCTGAGGGTTAGTGTCATAAATCTATTGTGAGTGACTTTATATATTGTAAACCTGCAAAAACAAAAAATTAACCCCAAAATACCAATGTGTAATGTTGGGTTTTCTCAACTGAACCGAAGGGGCTTAAAATGGTGGATGACGGCCAAGTAATTCCTCTTCTCCTCGAATTGCTAACATCATCGCACGATTCATTTTTAATGCTTCAATAGTTCCTCTTGCTGTAGCTGTTAATCCTACCACTCTCACATCATCCCAGCGAAAGTTTTCTGTCCATACTTGTTGACGAGGATTAAAAATAGATACTTCTTTTTTTGTTTCTGGATCTGTTACTGTTTGTCTAGCAGATTTACGCAGTGAACATGACACACAAGCAAGAGCTAAATTATCAGATGTTGTTGCACCACCAGCCACAACTGGAATAATATGATCTATGTGAAATGTTGCAGCTTGTCCTGCTTGAGACAAACAACAATATTCACACCTATCTTTTGCACGCTGGATAACTAATTGACGTAGCGAACTTGGAATTTTACCCATTTATCCCGCCCGCATGATACGCTGAGAACGCAAGGAAAGCAAAGATAAAAATTCCGCCAAATCAACTAAACCTTCAGCTTCATTTCTTTCTGCTAAAGTCAATTCTTCCCCAGCATCTTGACGATCTAATAAAAATTGTAACCGTGTTTGTACAGCTTCAGGAAGTTGAAAATAAGTCAAACTAACCGGTATCTCAATTACTTCAGTCATATAATATTTCCCTACAGATGTGATCTATTGTCTGAAAGTATGACTAGAAATATCTGATCAATATAGCGATGCCTTCGGCGAGCAAAGCGATCGCTCACCGCACCCTACAATCATACCATCTCCTATAATTGATCGGATAACCTGCACACCTACATTTAGGCATGAAACTGTGACCGAAACTGGAAAATACAAAGATACCGTCAACTTACCCAAGACTAACTTCGATATGCGGGCAAACGCCATTAAGCGCGAACCCGAAATCCAAAAATTCTGGGAAGAAAACAACATTTATTCTCAACTGGCACAAAATAACCCCGGCGAATTATTTATACTGCACGATGGTCCTCCCTATGCTAACGGCCAGTTGCATATTGGTCATGCTTTAAATAAGATTCTCAAAGATATTATTAACCGCTACCAATTGCTAAAAGGTCGTAAAATTCGCTACGTTCCAGGCTGGGATTGTCACGGATTGCCAATTGAGTTGAAAGTTCTGCAAAATATGAAACAGGCAGAACGGCAAAATCTCACACCTTTGCAATTGCGACAAAAAGCGAAAGAGTTCGCACTAAAGACGGTAGACGAACAACGAGAAAGCTTTAAACGCTATGGGATTTGGGGTGATTGGGAAAATCCTTATTTAACCCTCAAACCAGAATACGAAGCCGCGCAAATTGGCGTTTTTGGGGAAATGTTCCTCAAAGGTTATATCTATCGCGGTTTAAAGCCTGTGCATTGGAGTCCTAGTTCTAAAACGGCTTTGGCTGAAGCAGAGTTAGAATATCCTGAAGGTCACGTTTCTCGCAGTATTTACGCCGCTTTCCCAGTCGTGAAGGTTGCAGAAGGGTTAAAAGCTAGTTTGGATGGCTTCTTGCCTGATTTGGGCGTGGCTGTGTGGACTACTACTCCTTGGACTATTCCTGGTAATTTGGCTGTGGCTGTGAACGCAGATTTAAATTATGCGGTTGTGGAAGTAGAACCCCACCCCCTAACCCCCTCCCCGCAAGCGAGGAGGGGGGATGAAGAAGAGGAAGTTTCTCCTACCGCGCAAGCAGGAAATGAAGAATTTACCTCCCCCTCTCCGCAAGCAGAGAGGGGGACTGAGGGGGTGAGGTTTCGATATCTCATCGTTGCGGCTGAGTTGGTGGAAGGTTTAGCTGCTAAGTTAAATATGCAGTTAACGGTGAAAGCCAAGTTCCCAGGGAAGGATTTGGAACATACTACTTACCTTCATCCTCTGTTTGACCGTGAAAGTCCGGTAGTTGTTGGTGGTGATTATATCACTACTGAGTCGGGGACTGGGTTGGTTCATACTGCTCCTGGTCATGGTCAAGAGGACTACATTGTCGGTCAGCGTTACGGTTTGCCGATTCTTGCTCCTGTTGATGATAGTGGTAATTTTACTGATGAAGCTGGTAAGTTTTCTGGGTTGAATGTTTTGGGTGATGGTAATCAAGCGATTATTGATGCTTTGCAGGAAGCGGGTTCTCTGTTGAAGGAGGAGGCTTATCCTCACAAGTATCCTTATGATTGGAGAACGAAGAAACCGACGATTTTCCGCGCTACTGAACAATGGTTTGCTTCTGTGGCTGGTTTTCGGGAGGAGGCTTTAAAGGCTATTTCATCTGTGCGTTGGATTCCGGCACAAGGTGAAAACCGCATCACGCCAATGATAGCAGAAAGATCCGATTGGTGTATTTCTCGTCAACGTTCTTGGGGTGTGCCTATTCCCGTGTTTTATGATGAAGCGACTGGGGAAGTTTTGCTAAATGCGGACACGATTAATCACGTTCAAGCTATTTTTGCCGAAAAGGGTTCTGATGCTTGGTGGGAGTTGTCGGTAGAGGAGTTGTTACCGGAAACATATCGCAATAATGGCAAGAGTTACCGCAGAGGTACAGATACAATGGATGTCTGGTTTGATTCTGGCTCTTCTTGGGCGGCTGTGGCGAAGCAAAGACCGGAATTATGCTATCCTGTAGATATGTATTTGGAAGGTTCTGACCAACATCGTGGTTGGTTTCAATCGTCTTTGTTAACCAGTGTCGCGGTTAATGGCATTGCACCTTATAAAACTGTGTTAACTCATGGTTTCGTCTTGGATGAAAATGGGCGAAAAATGAGCAAATCGGTGGGGAATGTGGTAGATCCTCAATTGATGATTCAAGGTGGGACTAACCAAAAACAACAACCTGCTTATGGTGCAGACGTTTTGCGGTTGTGGGTTTCTTCGGTTGATTATTCTGGTGATGTGCGGTTGGGTGGTAACATCATCAAGCAATTAGCTGATGTCAGAAATAAGATTCGCAACACAGCGCGGTTTTTATTGGGTAGTTTGCATGATTTTGATCCTCATAAGGATGCTGTAGCTTTTGATGATTTACCAGATTTGGATAAATATATGCTGCACCGCATTCGTGAGGTGTTTAATGAGGTGACGGAAGCTTTTGATAGTTTCCAGTTTTTCCGCTTTTTCCAAACTGTACAGAATTTCTGTGTTGTGGATTTGTCGAATTTTTATTTAGACGTTGCCAAGGATAGATTATATATCAGTTCGGCTGATGCTTTCCGTCGTCGCAGTTGTCAAACAGTGTTGCAAATTGCTTTGGAGAATTTAGCCAGAGCGATCGCTCCCGTTTTGTGTCATACTGCGGAGGATATTTGGCAATTTATCCCTTACGAAACACAATATAAATCAGTTTTCCAAGCTGGTTGGGTGCAGGTTGATGATAAATGGGAAAATGCAGAATTAGCGGAATTTTGGAAAACACTGCGACGGATTCGTGGTGATGTTAATAAGGTTTTAGAACAAGCACGAACAGAAAAACTCATTGGTTCTTCTTTAGAAGCTATCACTTTAATTTATCTCAGTGATGAAAAATTACGCGCTGCTATCGAACCTTTAAATGTTCGCGGGAATGGAATTGATGAATTACGGTATTTGTTCCTGACTTCTGAAGTGCAATTATTAGATTCTCCTGAAACATTAAAAGGATTAAAAACGCTGCGAGTTCAAGGTGAGGATAATTGGGATATTGGGGTAGTTAATGCCGCAGATTACGAAGATGATGGTAAATCATATCAGAAATGCGATCGCTGTTGGAACTATTCTACCCATGTTGGTGAATCTGAAGAACATCCTTTACTCTGTGAACGTTGTGTTCCTGCTTTAGCTGGGGAGTTCTAAAATAGAAGAAACTTAACCCCTTCCCGCTGTTTCGTGGAGAGAAAAACACCCTTTTCTGTTTCCAATCAATCTGACAGATAAAAACATAGTCCCCCTCTCTGCTTGCGGAGAGGGGGTTTGGGGGGAGAGGTTCCGGGATTTGTTCAACCCATTACAATTTTTGCAACAATTCTTGAGTTAACTGCATAAATGCTTTAGAACCAGCAGAGTTAGGACTAAGTAAAGAAACCGGCATAAAACTATCAACAGCTTTAGCCACATTTACATCAACAGGAATCTGTGCTTTACAGATTTTATCAACACCAAAATCTTCTACAACTCGGTGCATTACCTGTTTATAATATCTACCATTCAGTAGATTTGCACTAGACATACTAAAGACAATTCCCAGCATTTGAATATTTATCTTCGCTTCATGTTCGTGACTATCTTTTAATTGAGCAATGCGTCTTTCTAATAGTTGAATTCCCACCACAGACAAAGGTTCTGGTTTCGCTGGAAGAATATAAAAATCACTACTAGCTAAAGCACTACGAGTCATGAGATTATAGCCAGGAGCGCAATCTAAAAGAATAAAATCATATTCATCGCGCACTGGTTTTAAGATGTTATTAACTAAGACTCTTTCAAAGCGATTCCAAATAGTTTCAAAATCCTGCTCACCCAAAGATACAGATTGATGATGCAGCATTTCCGAAACGACAAATTCATCATATAAATCAATATCTCCCGGTAACAAATCTAATCCTGGAAGATTGCAAACTTGAGGTTGAACGATATCATGAATTGTCAATTTAGCATCAGGTTCTGGGTTAATAACTTCATCTATCAAATATCTAAATGTCTTTCTTTGTTTGCGACGTTTTGCAAACTCCAGCGGTGACATTAGACTCAGAGTAGCGCTAATTTGACTATCTAAATCTAAAATCAGTACCTTTTTTCCATGATTTTTCGCTAAACAAGTCCCTATATTGACTGTGAGAGTGGTTTTACCGACTCCACCTTTCATGTTTGCAGTTGCAATTACATATCCCATTGGTTAATTCCTCTACTGACACTTTCCCATTGAGGTAGCGTACATATTATCTAATAGATTTCAACTTTGGTTAATTTACTCTTTTAGGAGGATGTGAAAAAGTGCTTCAAGCAGTCAGATTATATCTTACCAGGCAAGGGAAACCACCAAACTACCCAGATAAAGTCCATTTGTACAGCTTTCAGAAAGATTTTTCTAGATAAAAATTACGTATTATTACTTAATTTAGCCTAAATTTAAATTTGGTTTAAATTTGGTAAATTTTGAATTATTTGGATAAGCTGCTATGTCAACTATAAGTAAAAATACTTATTACAATAGCCTTTTTCTACAGATTTTTAAGTAATCTTCATAACTCAATAAACTCAAAATATGGCATAATCGACCACATAGTGGATTTTCGGAAATAATTACTGTTTTTTGAGGTAAAGAACCTTGCTTTTTAACCCTGAACTGTGCCGTAACGAAAGCGAAGTTGAAAGCAAACTTATCGTTCAATATTTGCTACCACAGTTAGGGTATACCCCTGATACTTGGCATCAAGAAGTTGCTGTTGGTAGTATCCGTTTAGACTTTTTGGCATTTGGAGTCCAAGTCGTTCCTTTGATTTTAGATGCTAATTCCCCCTTAAGTGTAGTCATGGAGGCAAAAAGTCCCAAGCAAAATTTAAATCATCATGTTTTGCGACTTAGGCATTATTTAACTAGCTTAAATGTGCGCTTTGGTTTGTTAACTAACGGTAAGGAAATCAGAATTTATCAAAAGTTACGAGATGAGATTCAGTTAGTTTTTCAATGTCAGGGTAATGATGTTCAGGAAAAGATGGAGGAAATTAGGGGTTTAATTGGTAGGGAGAGTTTAAAAAATCAGCAACTTAAGGAACAGTTAGAAGTTCAAATATCAGATTTAGAACCAAGAAAGGAGCATTCTATGAAGACAATTGCAATTTATCACAATAAAGGCGGAGTTGGTAAAACAACAATTGCGGTTAATCTTGCTGCGGCTTTGAGAAAAAAAGGTAAAAGTGTACTTTTGATTGATTTAGATTCTCAAGCAAATACTACTTTTGCTACAGGTTTAATCAAATTTCAATTTGAAGAAGATGATAACTTGCAAGATTGTAACGTATATCATCTGCTAGAATCTGGTGATTTCTACTCTATACCTGATGTAATTCGTAAATCGGACTACTTTAATAATCCTGAACTAGATGTTATTCCTGCACATATTAACTTAATTGAAGGACAGTACAAGCTAAATCAAATTGATGCTAGTAAAACAAGGTTACTTACTAAGTTAAAAAAGGTAGAAGAAGTATATGATATAGTTATTATTGATACGCCTCCATCTAGAGATTTATATGCCAAAGTCGCATTAGTTGCAGCTGATTATCTAATAATTCCATCGGATTTAAAGCCATTTGCTAATCAGGGACTATTAAGTGTTAAAAACTTTATTGCCGAAGTTAATGAATTTAGAGAAATTATAGGAAAACCCGTGATTAATTTGATTGGTGTTTTATCATCCAAAATCTCAACTAATTCTAGATTTTTACAGTATAGTTTTCCCAAGCAAAGAAGTGTGATTTCTGAACATTACAATCTACCTTTAATGGAAGCAGTGATTTATGATAGAACCATGCTATCTGAATGTATGAATCAGACTATATCAGTTGGTGAATTAGAATATCCTGATCCCAAGTCTATTCATAAATATGCAGAAGAAGTAAAAACCGAAGCTCAAAAATCTGCTAGAGAATTTGATATTTTAGCAGATGAAGTTTTACAAAAAATGAGGATAGAATAATGATTAATTTTTCATTAGTTGATGTTAAAAGTGTAACCTCAAATGTTCTACGTTCAAATTTTAACGAATCCGACTTAGAAAACCTTGCAGACTCGATTATAGAAACTGGAGGAATTATCAAACCATTGGTTGTTAAATTAACTGCACCAGAGAGCTACACTGTAGTTAATGGCGATTTTGAGTATTATGCTGCTGTTAGAGCAAGAGAAAAAAATCCTCGTAAATGTGAAATGGTTAATGCTTTTATCATCTCACCAAAAATTGAAGATTTAGTAAAAAAGCAAGTTACAACTATTGAAGTACCAGTTAGTGCGACTCAACCATCAATCATTAAACCTGAAGTAACGAATTTAGACTCATCACGTCTCACAAATCTGGAATTACGCTTTGAGAAACAACTCAATGAGCTAAAATCTGAACTTACACAAGAAAGACAAAGAATAGATGATAAATTCAAACAATTTGAGCGTCTTATTCCACAGGAAATTAATCCACTCAGTTTATTAAATACTTTGGAAAAAGACGAGTTATCTATCAGATTACAACGCTCTAGAATTCCTGGGGCTGAAAAAATTGCTAAAGCAATAGTAGATGCTAGAGACAAAAAATCAAAGCAGGTGTTTGAAGATTATCGTGATGTAGTCAAATCCGTTAAAGGATTGGGTGAAAAAACACTGTTAACCATCATTGATGAATGGTGTAGAAATTAGCCTTCTCTAACTTTGCATTTTTGCAGGGCTATTTGTCAACATCAACCGCCCGGAACTTTAGTTCTGGGCTAATAGCTAAAGTCCGTTAAAACGGACTAAATTAATCATCAAGAGTCGGTTAAAATCAACTTTCGCTATTAGGCTCAGAATGATAGCGTAGCGTGGCGTAAGCCATATTCTGAGACAGGCTTTTGCGTCTACTCTTAGAGGATGTTTTAAAAGTATTTTTGGTAACATCAAAAGTCTCAGAACCTAACCCCCAACCCCTTCCCTACCAGGGAAGGGGAGTAAGAATCAAAGCCTCTCTCCCTGTGGGGGAGAGGTTTGGAGAGGGATGTGAAAAAGTGCTTCAAGCAGTCAGATTATATCTTACCAGGCAAGGGAAACCACCAAACTACCCAGATAAAGTCCATTTGTACAGCTTTCAGAAAGATTTTTCTAGATAAAAATTACGTATTATTACTTAATTTAGCCTAAATTTAAATTTGGTTTAAATTTGGTAAATTTTGAATTATTTGGATAAGCTGCTATGTCAACTATAAGTAAAAATACTTATTACAATAGCCTTTTTCTACAGATTTTTAAGTAATCTATTCCGGCACAAGGTGAAAACCGCATCACGCCAATGATAGCAGAAAGATCCGATTGGTGTATTTCTCGTCAACGTTCTTGGGGTGTGCCTATTCCCGTGTTTTATGATGAAGCGACTGGGGAAGTTTTGCTAAATGCGGACACGATTAATCACGTTCAAGCTATTTTTGCCGAAAAGGGTTCTGATGCTTGGTGGGAGTTGTCGGTAGAGGAGTTGTTACCGGAAACATATCGCAATAATGGCAAGAGTTACCGCAGAGGTACAGATACAATGGATGTCTGGTTTGATTCTGGCTCTTCGATATAGCTAAGAACGAAACAAAAATCCATAATCTGCCTGATATCAAGCTAATAGTACTATCAGGCAACCTAATCTAATTTTCCAGAAATATTTTATACAAATATTAAATAAATTCCACCATACCGCGAGATTTATATGTATCATCTTTGAGATGATCAGATAATTCAAAACTATGAATATATTAATGCTATCTTCCACATTTCCCTACCCACCCACAAGGGGAGGAACAGAAATCAGGACTTTTTATTTACTCAAGTACTTGCGTCAACGTCATCATATTACCCTCGTAACTCAACGTGATACCTATGTCACAGATACGGAAATCGCCCAATTAGGTGATTATGTTGATGATTTGATAATTTTCCCCCGTCCTCTTCCTAGTAGTAACTTCTCAGGAATACTCCAAAAAATTCAGCGATTTAGTACATTTTTAATCAAAGGAACTTCCCCCAATGTCCTTAATCGTTATTCATTAGAAATGCAGCAATGGATTGATAAATTTGTCGAATCGGATAAATGTGATGTCATTACCTGTGAACATAGCGTTAACGAAATTTATATCCGTCCCCATTTCAAAAATAAGGTAAAAACTATAGTTGATATTCATAGTTCTGTTTATGCAACTTGTTTAAATCAGTTAACAACTGGTACAGCAGAAAATAAACTGCGAGATAGTTTATATTTACCCCTTTTACGTCGCTATGAACAAGGATTTTGTTCTAAATTTTCTGACATTGTAGTAACAACAGAAGAAGATAAACTGCAATTTCAAGAATTTAGTCACCAACAAGAAATTCCCGTAATTCCTAATGGCGTGGATTTAGATTTATTCCCCATGCGTAATCATGATCCTGGTGGATATCGACTGATTTTTATTGGGGCAATGGATTATATAGCTAACATAGATGCAGCGCGATTTTTTAGTAAAGAGATATTACCAGAAATTCAAAAAAAATATCCTGATACTGTTTTCGATATCGTCGGCTCTCGTCCTGTTCCCGAAGTTTTAGAACTGCAAAATCAACCAGGTGTGAATGTTACTGGTAGAGTCCCTTCAATGGTCGAATATCTGCATAAATCTACAGTTTGTGTAATCCCTATGCGGACAGGATTTGGTATAAAAAATAAAACCCTAGAAGCCATGGCCGCAGGTGTACCGGTAGTGGGGAGCGATCGCGGTTTAGAAGGACTAGCCGTAGATGGTGAAACAACGCCATTACGCGCACTTCGGGCAAATCAACCCGCAGAATATGTCACCGCAATTTCTCAACTATTTGAAAAACCAGAACTACGACTAGAACTTTCTCATCATGCTAGACAACTCATAGAAAGTGAATTTACATGGGAAATTGCCGGTCAGCACTATGAACAAGTCTGCGTGGGAAACAGTAATACTATCTGATTTGTGATAATTGGCAAAATACAAAAACAAGGTATTATTACTTTCGATCATAAAAAACATATTATTTTTAGAGATCGACCTTAACTAATAACTCAGCACAATAAAATCACTCATGACTCCAACATTAGATTTCATCAAGTTTTCCTCAAAAACACAGCAAAACCCATCCGCTTTAATTGTTACCTTACACGGTTGGGGTGCAAATGCTCAAGATGTCGCATCATTATTGCCTTATTTAAACCTACCTGACTATGAATTTTTGCTTCCCAACGCACCTTATCCATATCCCTATTCTCCTACCGGCAGAGCGTGGTATGACCTGCAGGAAGAGAATATGTATGAAGGATTGACAGAAAGTCGGCAAATGCTCATAGATTGGTTGCAATCTTTAGAGAGTGTCACAGGAGTACCGTTATCGCGGACTATTTTGAGTGGGTTTTCTCAAGGTGGTGCCATGACTTTAGATGTAGGATTAAACTTACCCTTAGCTGGTTTAGTGGTGATGAGTGGGTATTTACATCCTGGGGTAGAAAAGCTCAAACACAGTAGTTTTCCCCCCACATTAATTATGCATGGCAGACAAGATCAAGTTGTACCATTACCAGCGGCTATCAAAGCCAAAACAGTTGCAGAATCTTTAGGAGTAGCCGTAGATTACCATGAATTTGATATGGGACACGAAATCAGTCCGGAAATGTTAGGGGTGCTACGAAGTTTTGTGGTAAACACAATTGGTTAGCCCAAGTTACCAATTTTTTACAAATCTGGATGCAAATAAGCAAAATTTTTACAAAACAGATGCCCACTAATGAGTAATATAGATTGGGTGGATGCTTTTAGGGCAACTCCACCCAGGGCTGAAAGCAAACGCTGCAAAAGGGAGGGGCAAGCATTATGAAAACTCTAAGCATTTCCAAAACAGAAATTGCTGCCATGAAAGCAGCAGAGGTGGAAGATTTGGCTACGCGTCTGGAATTGGATAATTACAGCAATGCTTTTGAGGGTTTGAATGACTGGCATCTACTGCGAGCTATTGCGTTTCAGCGTCCAGAGTTAGTTGAGCCTTATATTCACCTCTTGGATTTAGAACCCTACGACGAAGCATAGCAATTTTAGATTTGAGATTTTAGATTGGGGTCTGTAATCGTAATTTAATTCCTGCCCACGCATACCCATTGCTACCTAAAATGGGTATGATTGGGAATTATGCGATTTCGGATTTTGGATTTTGGATTTTGGATTTTGGATTGATTCCACGGATAAATCCTGGAACTTCTACCATCAAGGAATTATTGGTCATTCCTGGAACCATCAGGCATAATTGCACCTTGGAAATTAACACCATTGAGGTTCGCACCCTGAATATTTGCACCTCTGAGGTTTGCACCTCCCAGGTTTGCACCTCGCAAATTAGCCCCACTTAAATCAGTTTCCGTTAAGTTAGCTTCACTCAAGTTAGCTCTAAATAGGTATGAACTCCCCAAATGTGCCTTGGTTAAATTAGCTTTATACAAATTAGCTTTATAAAGGTAAGCTGCCATTACTTCTGCTTCATATAAGTTCGCTTCACTCAAATCAGCAGCAATTAAATTAGCCGCAATCAAATTAGCAAAACAAAGATTACTGCGAATTAATTTTGTCTCTCCTAAATCCGCATCTCGCAAAATAGCATCTTTTAAATCAGCCCCAATCAGATTAGCATTTGTAATGACAGCACCTCTGAGATTGGCTGCACTCAAATCAGCACCAATCAAATTTACATGACTCAAATCTGCCTGTGTCAATGTTGCACCGCTCAAGTTAGCAATACTAAAATTAGCTGCACTCAGGTTAGCTTCAATCAAAATAGCTTGATTGAGGTTAGCATTACTCAGATTTGCACCGCTGAGATTTGTTCGCACCAATAAAGCATGACTTAAATCTACCTTAGTCAAATTTACCCCTTGGAGATTTGCACCTCGCAAGTTTTCTCCTTGCAGGTTAGCCGCACTCAGATCAAGTTCAATTTGGGGATTTTGCTTTCTCCACTCTAGCCAGGTAACTGCACCTGCTTTGAGTAGTCTCAGATGCTCTTGATTTGCCATTTTTGCTCCTTTTATTCCTTACGCTGCTGGGGATTTTCTCGACCAGGGACGTTTTCAATCGCCGTTAAGGCTCCTGCTGCCCCCGCTAGGATATCCCGTTCGTGTCCACCTAAATACAGCCGTCCAAAGCTACCTACAGCTTGCACTTCCAGGATATTAATTGACGCTGCTTTCTCGGCTTCATTTGCAGCTAACGCAGCGTAAGCAGCTGGTTCAACTTCCAATACATATAGGGTTTGTCCAGCTAACAGTAGCTGTCCCCGACGGGTGCGGTTAATAAGTTGGGTTTGGTAAGCGTCAATATTGCGAATAATTTGGCTAGAAACCACACGGGGTTTGAGACAGTCTTCTTTTTTCACTCCCAGCAGGGCTAAAATTGCTTGTCCTGCGGCTCGTGTTTCCCCTTGGGAGCCAGAATGTACTTCTAATAGTCCATATAGCCTTTCCACTACCTGTACTCCCGGACGGACAGAGGCAGATTTGAGGGCGACATCTGTAATTTTATTGATTTCGATACCGGGTGAGATTTCAATCCACAGGGATGTATCCCCAGGTAATGGTAAGAAACCTTGGGCTACTGTTCCCATATATGCGGCGTGTTGAGGTTGCAGATTGTCTAGAAATACGAAACTGCGTAGTTCTATGCCCAAAATTTTGCTCTCCAGTCATGAGGGTAAACGTTTTTTCTATGCAATATTAGAGTTTACATATAAAAGCTGCATCAGCAAAATAGAATCTCAGTTAAATTTAGTCTGGAAAATCTTCACTTCCCCGCGTTTGTCCATAAAAAGTCGCTACACGTCTTGCTATATGTAGCCAAGTCACTGTGTTAGAAAGGTTTCTCCGCTTGAAGCAAGTGACGCGCCACTTAATAGTCGCCGAGGTAGTAATAAATTAGACTTGTGCATTCATCCTCTCAGACTCTAGAAATATTTTCACAAATAAACTGGTAATTTCTTCTGTTGCTGGTAAGAGAAATTCAGGTTTAGCAAGCGTTTGAATAGCGGGTGAGTTGTATGAGTTTTACTAAAACATTCAAAAGGTAGAGGTTATGTGGGGTAAATTTTGTAAACATTCAATGTGATGGCGAAATAAACCTAATCTGAGATTCAATCAAAACTCGATGAGGTGACGACAAAGCTAGAAGTTAAGAAACAGGAATTCGATGAGTAAGTAAGTCGGTGTGAAAAAACAAACTATGTGAAGAACGATAAGGTAGGCTCAAACTCTCCTTCCCCTCGCCTTATGCTAACGACAAATATTTACGCCGACCAAAGTTTAAAACTTAATTTGAAGAAAGAAATGAAAATCGAGTTTAATCTATCCAGTCCACAGGGTTTGTTATCGACTCTGCAAGAACTTCGCCAGACCGTTGAAAGCGTAGGAAAAGCCACCTTTAAGCAGTGGCGATCACACATTCAGCGTCCTGAGTTTCTTTCTAGTGCCTTGAATTTAGCTGAGTATCTGGCTTTACGTAGGCATGATTTACGTTCCCTCCAAGCTGCACTAATGCCTTGGGGTTTATCTTCATTAGGACGGATAGAAGCACGAGTGATTCCCAATCTCGATGCTGTCATTGCCACCTTGGAAATCATTTGTGGCTCTCAGTCTTCCCAGCATCTCAACCGTCCACCCATTGAGTTCTTTTTTGAGGGCGATCGCTTACTAGAACAGCACACCGAAGAATTGTTTGGTCAGTCCCCACCCCAGCGTCGGGTCAGGATTATGGTAACACTACCTACTGAGGCCGCCACTGACTATGAGATGGTGCGAGAAATTATTCAACGCGGGGCTAACTGTGTGCGAATTAACTGCGCCCACGATACCACAGAATCCTGGGAGAGGATGATCGACCATATCCATCGAGCGGAACAGGAAATAGGAACACCTTGTAAAGTCATGATGGACTTAGCTGGTCTCAAAATCCGCACAGGACAGGTACTGGCACCACTTAATAAAAAACGAGTATTTAAAGGAGATCATATCCTGCTGTTGCGGTGTGAGCCTGAACTCGAAAGTGAAGTAGGTGAGTCCATCCCATCACCTGTAGACTATTTCCAAACCTGCTGTACGGTTCCCAACATTCTCGATTTGTTAGCGGTTGACACCCCAGTGTATATCGATGATGGCAAGATTCGGACTCGTGTAGTTGATACTCAGTACCCAGTACCCGATGAACAACCGGGACTTTTACTACAAGTAACTCATGCCAGTCCCAAAGGAGTCAAACTTCGACCTGAAAAGGGATTGAATTTCCCAAACACAGTTTTGCCCCTCAGCCCACTGACTGAAAAAGATTTATCTGACCTAGATGTTGTCGCTACCCACGCAGATATTATTGGCTACTCTTTTGTGCAACGACCTGCCGATATTGAGTTACTTCAACAAGAATTGGACAAGCGCTCGGTCGAACGGCGGTCTCAACCAGCTATAGTCGCCAAAATTGAAACCGCGATCGCAGTTTCCAATCTGCCAGAACTAATTATTTATGCAGCAGGGAAGCAATCATTTGGTGTCATGATCGCCAGAGGCGACTTAGCTGTGGAAATTGGATACCAGCGTTTAGCGGAGATCCAGGAAGAAATTCTCTGGCTTTGTGAAGCGGCTCATGTTCCTGTGATTTGGGCAACTCAAGTGCTAGAGAGTTTAGTAAAAAATGGAACACCTTCGCGGGGAGAGATGACCGATGCCGCAATGGCTGAACGTGCTGAGTGTGTGATGTTAAACAAAGGCGTATTTATTGCCGAAGCGATCACCATTCTGGATGATGTTCTCACACGCATGGAAGCCCATCAATTGAAAAAAACGCCACAGTTGCGGGCGCTCCATTCGTGGTAATTATTTTAACCCGCAATATGAACCATCCCAGATTCTGAAACAGTATGAGGTTTCCCGTTTTTCAAAATGGTGTTTTTGTCTGTAAATACAGATTTTCTCCTAAATGCGGATGTTGAAAACTCAGTTCTCTGGCGTGCAGATATAGTCTACTGCTCTCAGTACTGCAACCATACAGCTTATCTCCCAAAATCATCATCCCTAATCCTCGCACATCAGCCGCATGAACTCGTAATTGATGGGTGCGTCCTGTCAGAGGGATAAATTCTATCCGGGTATAGTCTCCTTCTTTTTTTATTACCCGGAAGTGCGTTAAGCTGGGTTTTCCCCGTTCTAAATCAACTGTTTGATAAGGACGATTTTCAGGATTTCCCCACAATGGTAAATCAATTACACCTTCATTAATAATCAGATTACCTGCCAGGATAGCTTCATAAACTTTGTGAATTTTTCTTTCTTGGAATTGTTGATTTAGTTGAGAATGGGTAAATACATCTTTAGCTAATAAAAGAATACCAGAAGTTTCTTGATCTAAACGATGTACCGTCATCAATTCTACATCATACCAATTACGCAACCGACTCAGAACACTATCTTGGTTATGAACATAACGTCCAGGGACAGAAAGTAATCCTGGAGGTTTATTAACAGCTATTAACCATTGGTCTTCATGAATAATTTCTTCTTTTACCTGGGCTGAATGCTGATGTTTTCCTGATAGCAAAAACCCCATTAATGGCTGACACCTTTCTACACAAGCACCATAAAATTCACCTTGTTTTTTATCTTGAACAGAAGAATTTCCCCACCAAAACTCAGCCATTGCTAAAGGTTTTAGTTTATGAGTTGCCGCATAATGTAATAATTTAGGAGCGCAACATTCCCCTGTGCCGGTGGGTGTTCCTCCTGGTAGTAGTTGCTGTAAAGATAGAGATTTTCCAGAGAAATTAGTTAGGCTATAAGCAGCGTGCATTTGGGTTTGCAATTGGCGAGATAGTTCTCTTCGCTGTTGTTTTAGTTCTCTAATTTTTGTATCTGCGGCATTTATAATTTGCTGTAAATGCTGCAAAACTTCATTTTGACGACGTTTGAGATATTTACGCTCAATTCCCTGTTGACGGCTTTCTGCTTCCAGTTGGGCAATAGTTTCAATTGTGATGTTTTCTCCGAGTTGTTGACGTTTTTCCTGTCGTTCTCTTTTACTTCGACTATGTTGCAAACTCATTATTTGTAACTGCTGTTGAAATTCAGCAAATAATATTTCATATTCTTCTCGTTCAGGAAGTTGTTTGAGAGTAATTATCTCTTGTTTAATTGCTGCCAAGTTTGCTAAAGTTCGTGTTTCTGCTAAGGCAATATCTTCTCGTCCGGGAATGGGTGTCACCCAACCTTCAACCACACTACAACTATTCAATAAACCAGAAAAAGCTTTAATTACTCTTTGTTCACCATTAGGTAATTCAACTAATAAAATACCATACATTTTACCTTCACGGGAATAAATTTCATTTTGCTGAAGTTGTTGCATTAAACCCTCAGCTATAGCTTCTGCTAAAGAAGTACGCGGTAGTCTCAGCAATTCCCCCGTTTGCGGACAATTTCCTTCATAGTAATAGCTGGGAGGTGTAGCGGGAATTTCAGTATTGGGGTTAAGAAACTGCGAAAGTTTATTTAGCATCTTGTTCAACAATGCGACTTATAACTTATTAATATATAAATAAATACATTTGGCGTTGCTGAACCAAAGCCGGGACTGTAAAAAATGCGATATCTAATATCAAGTCCCGTTAATTGCTGCTCAAAAAAACTCGACCCGTCAGCCCTAATGATTAGTATTTGCTCTGATACGATATAATAACTCGCTCCAATCCCTACCCTACGAGTACATTGAGAGTAGGGACTGCTGCGAAGCGTTCAAATATCAACATTAAGATTTTCGATCTGTTTAGCAGCTTTATCCCACCTTTTTGCAGAGTCCTCATCTTTCCAGTGAGTTCTCAGATTCTCAGCTTTTTTGTGACATATACGCTCTAGCATCTCTAAAATTGCAGATAGTGTCAGCTGCTCAACTAACCCTTCTAAAATATTCATGTATTCTTTCATTACACACACCCCCGTAACTTGTACTTTGAGTGGGACTTCTTGAACCGTCCTGTGTCGAATATCAACACAAGAAGTACAGATTCTCATCAATTTTGCGTGACTTTTATATTATCCACCTAATAAGTTTTGAAATATGCATTTCTTCTTTATTCTCTACATTTGCGGGTATGTAGAACAACGTAAATAATTAAAGCTACAAATGAATCTCCGCGTCCCCGTGTCTCCCTGTCTCCGTGTCAGTCTAAATGATAAGTATATCTCTGACGAGACGCTACGCGAACAACCGGATATGATATAATTTATAATTATGGCGGGCAAGATGCCCACCCCACAGGAATTCTACTTACCCAAAACTTGCTTCAAAGCCTCAACCAACCTATCCACACTTTCAGGACGACTATTAAAACCCATCAAACCTACACGCCAAACCTTACCCGCAAGTTCTCCCAAACCACCGCCAACTTCAATGTTATGCTCAAGTAATAACTGCTTGGCAACGGCTTTACCATCTACCCCTTCAGGAATGCAAACTGTAGTTAAAGTTGGTAGTCTGTATTCCTTTTCAACGTGCATTTTTAAACCGATTTCTTCCAGGCTTTCCCAAAGATACTCTACATTCTTTTGATGACGTTGCCAACAATTTGCTAAACCTTCTTCCGCCATTAAACGCAGCGCTTCCCGTAAACCATAATATAAATTAATCGGGGCTGTGTGGTGATATGTGCGTTCAGCACCCCAATATTTCCCCAACAACAACATATCCAAATACCAATTTGCAACTTGAGATTGGCGTTTTTGCAACTTTTCCATGGCCCGCGCACTCATGGTAAAAGGAGAAGCACCAGGAGAACAACCTAAACCTTTTTGACTGCAACTATAAGCTAAATCAACACCCCATTCATCCAAAAAGATGGGAACACCACCTAAGCTGGTAACGGTATCCACTAATAGTAATGTGCCATGTTGGCGACACAAATCACCCACTTTTTCCAAGGGTTGACGAGCGCCGGTGGATGTTTCGGCATGAACTAAGGCTAAAATCGCCGGTTTATGGGTTTCTACTGCTGTACTAATTTCATCTAAATTGAAAACTTGTCCCCAAGGTTTGGTTATAGTTCGCACATCTGCGCCATATCTTCCCGCCATATCTACTAAGCGATTTCCGAAGTAACCAGCTACACCAATTAATACCACATCTCCTGGTTCTACGGTGTTAGCCAGGGTGGCTTCCATTGCGGCTGTACCTGTACCACTGACGGCGATGGTATGCGGGTTTTCTGTTTGCCATACGTAGCGTAGCAAAGATTGAATCTCATCCATCAAGGCTAAAAATGCCGGATCTAGATGCCCTAAAGGTGTGGTGTTCATAGCCTGTAATACCGCAGGATGGGCGTTAGAAGGACCTGGACCAAGTAATAAGCGGTTGGGGACTTCTAGGGGTGAAAGTTTTAACGAGTGACTATCGTTAATGGAAATTATTGATGTCATAAATTTATTTGAGGCTAAATGGTAATTAATCGCATCATAAAACGATTAGATTACCGATGTTTTCATCAGCCTCAAGATTGTCTATCATTCGTAGGAAGAAGCCATATCTCTAAAGTCTTAAAGTTGATGTAATCAGCTGTTAAGGCGAGATCGCGTCATGAGTCAAAAACGTTCTAGCTTAAAACCATTAGAAGGAGCAAATCGGACACTCAGGCGCAAGTTAGACCTGAAAGGAGAGATAGCATTAGCTACAGCCCCAACCGTAACTATACTGTTGGTGATGGGTTTTGTAGAAGCACTCACCCAACAACGGCTATTATTTGCTTCCCTTGCTTCCAGCGCTTTTTTAATTTATCTAGACCCCCAACACGGAACTAATGCTATCCGCACTTTGATACTTGCTCAAATGATGGCTGCTGGTATTGGTTTTATTACCTATTTCCTTTTTGGTGGTGGGTATCTTTCCGGTGGAATAGCAATGATATTAGCCATTTTTCTGATGATTATACTAGATGCCATGGTTGAGTCGAGGGAGGATATTGCTCCTCGCCCCTCTCAGTTAAATCTGGGCGTGCGACTTTCATCGCACCCAGCTTCCGATGTTCTTAGCTTTGGCGCTTGCTCATGTGTATGTAATCGTGGCAGCTTTCATGAATGGCTAGAAGGTTTTTATTTTTCCAATTTTTATGTTTGCAATTGGCGAGATAGTTCTCTTCGCTGTTGTTTTAGTTCTCTAATTTTTGTATCTGCGGCATTTATAATTTGCTGTAAATGCTGCAAAACTTCATTTTGACGACGTTTGAGATATTTACGCTCAATTCCCTGTTGACGGCTTTCTGCTTCCAGTTGGGCAATAGTTTCAATTGTGATGTTTTCTCCGAGTTGTTGACGTTTTTCCTGTCGTTCTCTTTTACTTCGACTATGTTGCAAACTCATTATTTGTAACTGCTGTTGAAATTCAGCAAATAATATTTCATATTCTTCTCGTTCAGGAAGTTGTTTGAGAGTAATTATCTCTTGTTTAATTGCTGCCAAGTTTGCTAAAGTTCGTGTTTCTGCTAAGGCAATATCTTCTCGTCCGGGAATGGGTGTCACCCAACCTTCAACCACACTACAACTATTCAATAAACCAGAAAAAGCTTTAATTACTCTTTGTTCACCATTAGGTAATTCAACTAATAAAATACCATACATTTTACCTTCACGGGAATAAATTTCATTTTGCTGAAGTTGTTGCATTAAACCCTCAATCTCCGTCATATGGCGATTTCTCCCCTTTGACATTGATATGTTTGTTTTCGGAGTAAGGAACTGATGGAAATGCCTTATCTAGTAATTGCTTACTTGTATAGCGGTTCTTTTTGGCTTCCTTATTGAATACCCTGAAAGCTCTTGTTTCGATGTGGTATAGCGAGTAACGCGTACCTCCCATCTTGCAGAAGCGGTGGTAATTCCTCCAACCTCTCACTACGGGGGCTAATTTCTCAGCCTTTGTGGTAGCTCCATAATTCGAGTTGTTAACGATGGCTTTTGCTTTCTTGCGAAAAGCTTTGTAATTGTCCACTGAAGGGACGCATCTAAACTTTCCGTTTTTCTGGACTTTGAAGTTCCAGCCGAGGAAATTAAAACCATCCGTCGCTGCGGTTAGCTTTGTCTTTTTCTCGCTGACTTTCATTCCCCGCTCTGCTAGGAACTGACTGATTTTATCAAGTATTTCGGTCGCATCGTCTTGAGGTCTGAGTATTATTACCATATCATCCGCATACCGGACTGATGGCTCAATAATATGTTCCTTGGAGGTTTTGTCTGTAATTCTTTTATGAGATGCCACATGGTATCTATGAACACTTTCAATCCCATTTAAGGCGATGTTAGCTAATAGTGGACTTACCACACCACCCTGGGGTGTTCCTTGTTCAGGAAACTCTGGATTAACTCCGGCTTTGAGACATCGGAAGATCCCTTGTCTTATACTCTTGGGAGCGATGAGTTTATCCATAATGGCAGTGTGGTTTATCCTGTCGAAACATTTTTCGATATCGAGTTCTATAACCCTTTTATCTATTCCATTTCGCGTAGAGCATAGGTTGTGGAACAAGATTTTCTGTGCGTCATGCGCCGAACGTCCCGTCCTAAACCCGTAGCTCCTGGCGTGGAAGGTTGCCTCGTGTGCTGGTTCTAGTGCGTATTTAATAAGGCATTGATAAGCCCTGTCCGCAATAGTGGGGACTTTGAGAATCCGAGTTTTACCGTCCTTTTTGGGGATGGGTATTTCGCGCAATCCCTGGTGTTTCCAGTTATTAGCTTCGGTTCTAAGTTTTTCACTTAGCTCAAACCTTTGCTCGAATGTGAGCGCGGTTTTACCATCAATTCCCGCTGTCTTTTTCCCAGCATTTA
>NZ_LZQD01000030.1 GCF_001858025.1 Trichormus sp. NMC-1
ATTCATCCATAAATTCCGCTCAACCTTCAGTTCGGGCAAATTGGGATATGCCACTGAACAGGGGAATTGCAAATCCCGCTCAACCTAAGTTATATTTATTACAAGAAAATGATAAAATCATGAAATATATAATTGCCTTAATGTTGTGTTTATTTCATTTTTTCACAAATGCTCAAGAGTGGGATCGTTTATATGGAATATTAAATAACCATAGCAACAAAAATATCTACTCTAAAATTTTAGCTATTGACGCTGAAAAAAATATATATTTTATGTTTTCAGATGACTTTAATTCATCTGGTGATAATGTGTCATTTAATGAATTTTCTTTTCAAAGCATCGGTTTAAATGACATTTATATAGGAAAATTAAATAATTTTGATAAAATTGAATGGATTATTCAAACAGGTGGAGATAATACATCTATGAACGATTTATTATTTGATGATGTATCGAGCGCCCTTTTTTCCGAGTTGGAAAATGCACTTTATCTTACAGGTTTAAGTGATGCATTTAATCTTTATGTAAATAATACTATAGTTTTAAATTCTAATTCCAAAGGATTAAATTTTTTGATGAAAATTAGCTCAAGTGGTGAAGTATCATATACTAAAAGCCTTAAAGGGACTAATTCTAAAATTAGATATCAAGATATTAATAGCAACCTTTATTTGACTGGCGAAAATTATACTCCAATTGATATGCCTTTTGCAGGACTTGTGAAGGGTGCATGGATAGCTAAAATTGATTCAAATGGGAATACGATTACAGTTAAGCAACCTTTTAAAGGAAATCTTGATTTTTTTGAAAATAATGATATTTCAATAAATTATAAAAGCATTGTTCAAAAAGATAGTTTCCTATATGTTACTGGATATGTTTATGATGATACTCTCTATTATAATGAAAATGATTATATCAATTTTGGGTATAGTATGCAAACATCAACTTTTAAATTCGATCTTGATTTAAATTATTTAAATAATTATGTTAAGCGTATTCGTCACCCAGAAAGCTTTTATATATTTAACAATTATCCAGAAAATTTCGAATATTCATTAATTGGAATTAGTAACAATGATTCTACCTTCAATTACGAAAATATTTACCCAAATAATGGTTTAAGTTTAGGTAATTATAATTTAAATGTCAACAATGATATTATTTCTATTGCTTTGAAAAATTTCAATTTTAGTGTATTTCTGCGAAAGCCAGAATATTCAGCAAATACAAACTCCTTTTATTTTATTGGTGAAAACTATTCAAATAGTACAACAGCAGAAATTGACAACTATAAAATTCCAAGATTAAATAAAGAAGTTAACTTTTTATTTCGTTTTAGCAAAGATGGTAAAATTGAAGGGATTAGATTAATTCCTAATGGTTTTAGTTTGTTTATCAATCAAATTTATGTAAACGATGGTTATATTTATTATACATCTACTTTTAGAAATGAATTGCAGTTAGGCAAACATATCATTAATTCTAATCAATGGAACTGGAATTGCTTTATAGGAAGAATACCAGAATTTAAAGGAATATTAATGAATAATAACAGATTAGATGAAAAACGACTTTTGCTATACCCAAATCCATCAAATGGGATTTGCAATGTGATCATGCCGGTTGATTTAATGTTAGAAGCAGAATTGCTATTATCTATCAATACTTCCGACGGAAGATTGATAAAACAATACGAGATCATTCCATTTGATGGAAACTACGAGATTGATATCTCTAATCTTTCAAACGGAATTTACTATTTATCACTTAAAAGTAAAAATCAATTTTATTATGGAAAATTAATGAAATCAGAATAAAAACTATTTCAAATTCTCGAATGTCTTTATCCGATGGTTTGCCACAGTCTGG
>NZ_LZQD01000031.1:0-354 GCF_001858025.1 Trichormus sp. NMC-1
AGAAGGAGGCTAACCCACCCTTGACCCAGCCATAACCCGAAATCCATAATCAGAGGTGGCTCACTTCTCGGTGAAAAAACCGGCTCATGTATGGATACCCCCATTCGTGCAAGTCTGATTTTGAACAGCGTTGACGTGTGATCGGGTGCGGTCATGTATCAGGCCTGTTGTGCGGCAATCACATGACCGCTGGCCGTTATGGAGCTGCGCGGTTCTGGTGCGAGATCAGTTCTACGGGCTCGAAGCCCACTGAGCCGGATGCGTTTCCAGAACCGTTGTTTCCGATCTTTGTCCTTACTGTCCTGCGACCTTCTCACACGCCGACGCCCCGTCCCTGGCTGTCCGACCGTCCTC
>NZ_LZQD01000031.1:365-1501 GCF_001858025.1 Trichormus sp. NMC-1
CGGTAGCCAGTTGCGGATCTCTGTAGACTTCTTTCCTGGTCTCCATGGCCCAAAGGATGCGGGCCATCTTGTTGGCGAGCGCAATGGCGACAACCATGCGGGGCTTGCGCAACAGCATGGCATGAAGCCAGGAGCCCGGGGCAGCGCCCTTTCGGCTGGCCCAGCGAATGACCGACATACCGACATTGCGCCCGTGATCAAAAGTCGCCGGATATCACGCTGGCCCATTTTGGAGGTGCGCCCCAAAACCTGTTTCCCTCCGCTGGAATGTTGGCGCGGCACAAGCCCCAGCCAGGCGGCAAAATCCCGGCTCTTCTGGAACACCGTCAACGCGGGGGCAAAGGCTTCGATGGCCATGGCAGTGATTGGCCCAAGGCCGGGCATCGTCATCATCCGCGATGACGCATCAGACTGTGCGGCTTCTTTCTTCAAGACCGCCTCCAGTGAGGTGATCTGAGCCGACAAGGTCGTGATCTGTGCAAGATAAAGCCGCGACATCTCGATCACCAATGGCTCGATGTCACTATCGGCCTCATTGATCAGCCGTTGGATGCCTGGCAGGTTCCACACCCCTTGTGGGGCAACAATCCCATGCTCCGCCAGATGCGCGCGCAGGGCGTTGATCGATTGCGTCCGCTGGCGCACAAACAGATCACGGGTGCGAAACACCATCGCGCGTGCCTGTTGCTTGGGTGTCTTTGGTTCGACAAACCGCATCGTCGGACGGCTGGCAGCCTCAGCTATGGCTTCGGCGTCGGCAGCATCATTCTTTTGTCTCTTCACGAACGGCTTGACGTATGCAGGCGGCACCAACCGGACCTCATGGCCAAGCGCACTGATCTCACGAGCCCAGAAATGGGCTGTCGCACAGGCTTCCATTGCGACCACACACGGTGGCAGCTGCGCAAAGAAAGCCCGGAGCTGACCTCGGGAGAGCTTCCTGCGACACACAACCCGCCCGTTGGAAGTCGCGCCGTGAACCTGAAAAACCCGCTTTGCCAGATCCAACCCGACGATGCTAACATCTTCCATGGATATTCCCTCATTCCCGTGACGTTACCCAACATCACCTTGGCACATTGCGATGCCGTCGGGAGGGGGTATCCACCCCATCAGTTCTGGGTGAAAATCAACAC
>NZ_LZQD01000032.1 GCF_001858025.1 Trichormus sp. NMC-1
AGTGTGCCGTGAGCGAACGTCTTTTTCGTTCTAGATATTCGAGCTGGGATTCTAGACAATTCTCGATTCGATGAAAACTCACGCCAATCAATGCGCACAGTCAACGCTATTTCATCATGATCCGTTGCAGTCGTTATCGTTAAAATCTCACCCAGGCGTTGCGCGGCAAATCGACCGATCCCTTTTCGACCAGCTCGCTGGCGGCGATACTTAGGGGAGGTAGGCCGCTCAACCTTAGAATATGTGGAAAGCCTCATAAAACCATTCACGATATCTTGGCGCGACATGCCAGACCCGTTATCAAAAATCTCCAAAGTGCTATTAGCCTGATCTTGCGCCTTAAATATTAAATCGACCTGAGTAGCATCTGGAGTATCTCAACCCTCTTTTGCGCCGGGATTCTCTCCAGGCTGTCTCTCTGTTTCAGGGCGTCATGCCACCAATTTTGCAAACGATGCATCCAGAAACGATTCCATGCGCCGCCAAACGCACCTCTATAGCGAACATCACCCATAATAGCGTCCAACAATATTTTCTGCCCGTTCTCGCCCATCTTCTGTAAGCGCAGCATGCATTTCACTGAGCTCCGAGAGCTCAATGAAACCTCTTTCAGATAAAGTCGCGACAGCATCTTTTACCTCCTGACGGGTAAAAAGGTGCCCATCGTCTTCAAGGACTTTCTTTATATCGTAGAAATATGGCCCTTTGTGGTCGTCAATCCTTTCGCCCGTTTCATCAACAATATCCGATGCTCGGTCGGCAATGGAAATAAGCAATAGGTCCTGCACAGTACCTGCATCCGGAGACGACAGATCAGGTGCCAAGTAATATTTGGGATACAGAAGTTCACCAACCCATTCAATTCCACTGTTCAGATGAGCCCAATACCCGTTATCCGGTTTGTCATCTGATGGCAAATCTGAGGAAATGTATGATGTAGCGGTGTTCTCGAACTCGTGCATAAGTTGGTCTAGCCATTTGCTCTGGTACTTCAAACCAAGAGCATCGGCTGCAAATTGAAAGTTCACCATTCCAGAGCCGGAATCATGATAGGACCAGGGATCACTCATTAGATGATCCGTATGGCCCTGGACGGCCACTACAAGCAGATCCCTTGTTGTCGCTGCTCATAGGTAATCTCTAGGCCACGGTAATCGTGCCGAGGAATTTCAACGCCCTTAGCCAATTCACCCACCTCGGGCCGCCCCCAAATATAGTTCTTGACCCCTAATACAAGAAATCATGGCTCCGATAAAATGATTTTCCAGAAGCCTTAAATATCAAACGCTTACACTGCCGTCACACGATCCAGCTTTTCTTAACCGTAGCTCGAATGAGGTTCGCGGGGTGTTCAAAAGGGCAATTTTAGGCAGCGATTTTTTGGTGGTGTGAATAGCCCCGATTTTTGTAGACACCTTCGGGGTTAGGTTTGATGTCTCCGC
>NZ_LZQD01000033.1 GCF_001858025.1 Trichormus sp. NMC-1
GTGTTGTGCCAGTAGTAGACGTTGTTGCTTGCTTACCTTTAGTTCGGTCTTGAATCCTAGTATCATGCAGGTATTTTACAGCCAAATCCCAAGATAATCACTCATAGCAGATGACTTAGCATGGCAACATAAGTGAGTAATTGGTAGTAATTGTTAGTTTTTAGCTACTGTTAATTAACCCCCCCTTTGCTGGGGGGTAAAAGAATTCTATCTCTTTACTAGGCTCCGTCCTCCCTCTCATATCTATATCTCTGCATCTTCTTACATACGAGATTCCTTACCGAAGTAATGAGATAATTACCCAAATTACATAAGAGGCAATTGGAATCCAGAACAGCAAGTCAATAATATAACGGTAAGGGAATTCCTCTACTGGCTTGGAAACAGGTTCTGGTGAAATTTTTGGTACAACAGGTGGTAAAACAGTTGGGTGTGTGACTGGTTGTAAATTTTTCAGCAACGGAAAACCCAACTTCTCCCTTTGCTCAACATATAAATGAGCAACTTTCCTTGCCAAATGCCGAATCCTAGTAATGTAGCGAGTACGTTCCGTCACGGAAATGACACCCCGTGCATCCAGTAAATTAAACGTATGGGAACACTTAATCACATAATCCAAGCTAGGTAAAACTAATCCTCTTTCCGTAAGTTGGGATGCTTCCTGCTCATATATATTAAACAGACTCAGCAACATCTCAGGATTAGACGCTTCAAAATTATAAGTACACTGCTCAATCTCACCCTGAAGATGAACATCACCATAGGTAATGTCGTCCGTCCACTGGATCTTAGTAATAGCCTCCACTTGCTGGAGGTACATTACCAATCTCTCCAATCCATAGGTAATCTCAATCGACACCGGACGACAATCAATTCCCCCACATTGTTGGAAATATGTAAATTGAGTAATTTCCATCCCATCTAACCAGACTTCCCAGCCAGTACCCCAAGCCCCCACTGTCGCATCTTCCCAGTTATCTTCCACAAAACGAATATCGTGGTCTTCGGGACGAATACCCAAAGCTCTCAACGAATCAAGATAAATGTCCTGGATATTATCGGGTGAAGGCTTAATCAGAACTTGATATTGATAGTAATGCTGGAAGCGGTTCGGATTTTCGCCATAACGTCCATCTGTAGGACGACGACAAGGTTCAACATAAGCCACAGACCAAGGTTCTGGCCCTAACGCCCTTAAAAAAGTATGGGGGTTCTTAGTACCTGCACCCTTCTCCATGTCATAAGGCTGGGCAATTAAGCAGCCGCGATCGCCCCAAAACTGATGCAATATACCTATTACTGACTGAAAATTCACGCTCTACTCTTCCTTAAGTCAACAATTCATAAACCATTGTTGCCTAAACCCAGCATTGTGAGCAGTTTTGAGCCGTTAAAAAAATCCCGAAAAAAAGTTTGAGAAAG
>NZ_LZQD01000034.1 GCF_001858025.1 Trichormus sp. NMC-1
ATTACGAATTACGAATTACGAATTACGAATGTAATTTCACTGAAGGAATGGATTTAGTTTCACCTTTGGAGTTCCAACTGCGATGAGCAGCTTCTACAAACTGACTGACGCGAATTGGGTCAATGGGTTGCTCAATTCTTCCGTGACGTTTGAGAGAACTGGAAACAATTACACCATTTGCTGCCTGCATTAGGGTATCAATATTTTCCCAATTAGCTCCACTACCAATAAATACTGGTGTACCAGCAGCAGCCCCACAAGCCAATTCTAAATCTTCTAAGTTAGGAGGACTACCAGTTGCCCAACCAGATAAAATTACGGCATCGGCCAACCCTCGTTCAATCGTGTCTTTCACCGCCACCGTCAGATTAGGAGAACTTAAAGGACGGGCGTGTTTAACCAACACATCAGCAAAGATTTTCACATCTGATCCTAGCTCTCGCCGATAGCGGAGTAATTGATGGGCTTCTCCCTCTATTAATCCTTGGTCAGTAGCCATCACACCCGTGAGAACGTTGACGCGGATAAATTGAGCTTTGACACAACTAGCGATCGCTATGGCACTTTTGCCATCATTCCGCAAAACATTTAAACCTATAGGCAAAGTCACTAAATTCTGTATTCGTTGTACCACTACAGTCATGGCACTCACAACTGCTGGATCAACTTGGTTTTTGGTAAACGGTGCGTCGAAAAAATTTTCTACAATTATGCCGTCTACCCCTCCACTGGCCAGGGCTGTTGCTTCTTGTTCTGCACGGTCAATCACCGCTTTCAGGCTACCTCCCCAACGAGGTGAGGTAGGCAGGGGTAGCAAGTGAACTACGCCAATGATTGGGGTTTGAGTTTTGAATAACTGATATAAGTCCACGTCTTTAATTTGCTAAGGCATTGTCCAGAGTTGAGAATTTTTTGACTAAAGACAAGAATAATTGGGTACATAGCATTACTTTACGTATAATTTTTATGAGTTTATTATACGTACAATAATACGTTCTGACGCACCTTCTCCTTTTCCAGACTTCTACAAAAAGTCTATTAAATTTTAACCCCTTGTCATTGGGATGCTTACAGCTTGCATATTTTTTGACACTCCCCGGTCTAAAGAAACGGGGATTCTACATTCACCGTCAAAACTTGCTCAACCAGGTTTACACCCTTACGGGTGATGCCTCCGGCACGCTGGCGCGAACGCCAGTCGCTCATGGGGGAAACCCCCAAGACC
>NZ_LZQD01000035.1 GCF_001858025.1 Trichormus sp. NMC-1
TATCTCTGGCTATCTGGATATCTCTGGCTATTTGGATATCTCTGGCTATCTGGATATCTCTGAATATTTCTCTATTTATATAAATATCTGTGGTTATATGTGGTAACTTTATACCTTTGGGTGAGATAATAAAAATGTTAGGTTTCTTTGCGTCAGCCAAACCGACAAATAACCAAAGTAAAATATTAATTTTTAATAAAGGACATTAATTAATATCTTAAAAAGGATAAAATCATCAATTAACAATCCTGTAAATCCTCAAATATTATAAATCTTGATATAGCTACGCTATCAGACAATTAATCATCAATAAAAATGACCAGATTTATACATGACCAATTTTCTAAAGACTATTTAGAAGAACTTCTGAAAAACTATGGAGAAGTACAAGCACCTAGTCGAGTTGCAGCAGAAATCAAAGAAATAGATGTTTATTTTTCACCATACCTCCAAGTAGATCCTAATTTGCAACTGTTAGGACTATTAGGTAAAATGGCATCAAAGCCAGCAATATTTGAACCCTATCGCAACCCAGTTACAGCAGATGAAATCCTAGATTGTATAGTAAAATTAGTAGAAGTTAAATCCCTATTAAAAAGAGAAGCAAAACGAAATAACACCAAAATCTCAGAAAACGAAATTCCAAAATTATGGATACTTACCCCTACCGCATCTGCTAACCTTTTATCAGGTTTTTATGCTACATTAAAAAATGACTCTTTAGCGGGAATATACTACTTAGGTGACTCTTTTCGTACAGCCATAGTAGTAATTCATCAATTACCACGTATAGAAGAAACCCTATGGATTAGAATGTTAGGAAGAGGAACAGTTCAAAAAGAAGCTATTGACGAACTTATAGCATTACCCGCAAATCATCCTTTCAGGAGAATCACGCTAGAATTATTTTACAATCTGCAAACGCATTTGACAAAAAATAATCAAGATCCGGAAGATAGAGAGGTAATTATGAGACTAGCACCATTGTATCAACAAGAAAGAGATTTAGCAATTTGGCAAAAAGAATCAGCATTAATTATCCGCTTGCTAAATAAACGATTTGGAGAAATTCAACCTGGGTTAATTGAACGGATTCAAAAATTACCAATTGAGAAAATAGAATCTTTGGGAGAAGCATTATTAGATTTTAGCAAGGTTGATGATTTAGAAAATTGGTTAAA
>NZ_LZQD01000036.1 GCF_001858025.1 Trichormus sp. NMC-1
GGTATTCATGCTTGCTTCGCAGGTGCAATTCCGCTTAGAACTTCGCTGAATTTATAAATTCTTAGATTATTTTTTTAATGGTATTATGCTTGTTTCATAGTAACGTGCTTCGAAATCGCTACCTTTGGATAGCTACAATCTGTTAATTTAAATATGAAACAATTGAAATTAATCATAGTCACTCAGCTGCTTTTTTTGAGCAATATGCTATATGGTCAAGATTTTAAATTGATAACAATTGACCCTTATTTATCTTTTCAACATTATGAACACTTCAAAAGACTGATACTAAGTTCTCCTGATTCTGATGTTGAATTTTTAAAAGGTTTTGAATTTCAATGGGGGTATTCGTATCATTTGAAAGTGAAACAAACCAAATTAAATTCAATGCGATCAGATGGTGCTGAGTTTGAATATTCACTGGAAAAAAAGATTTCCAAAACCAAATTACAAGACACCGCTGAATTTAAAATGTTGTTGGATGGTAATAGATATTACCATGAAGTAAGCTCTGCTGAACAGGAGATGAATAAAACCTTTCATCAAATAAATGACTCCACCTTTTTATATTTAGACCAAGTGGAAATTGAAGTTCCGTCGAACTTTACTAACGAGATGAAGACTATTGTAGAAGGTAAAACGAAAAAAATGGGTACATTTATCTACATTTTTGATAAAAAGAATAGAGTACGACTTACTAAATTACAATAAAGCAAATGCTATCTGTACATCCAAGAAATTGACGGTTCATTACTACAGTTAACCTTTGTACTTCTTCATCGTTGTTTTGAAATTTATTACGTTTTGATAATTTTATCTTGAATTCATACTTGCATTTCAAGTGCAAATGAAGCAAATAGAAAAACCCGTCCTTTCAAAAGCTAATCGGTATTTTGGGTTGATTCAACATTTTTAATAGGTTTCCGTGTTGTAATCTCTATCAGCGATTTTTTTCCGACAACCCTTAAAATCTAATCATTCTCAAGAATTAAATGAAAAGTTCATCGGTGCAGAATTTTGATTTTCATTTATTCATCATCGAAATAATTGCCTTTATATTTGTGGCATGACTTACCAAAGAATCTGCCAGCTCTTCATGGGCTTTTTTTTGCTTTTATCAGCAGTTC
>NZ_LZQD01000037.1 GCF_001858025.1 Trichormus sp. NMC-1
TGTCCTCCAGGCATGACTTGCACACCTGTTGAAGGCGCAAATGATATGTTTGTCCGAGGATCCGATGGTAAGCTATATCTATCACCCAACGGTGTCGAAAGAGCCCAGACTGGCGCTGATACAGACTGGTGGGGTGTAGCCATTGACCTCGCAAAGATCGTCGCCGGTGGTCTTGGCGGGATTGGTGCAGGCGTCCTCGGGGTAATCGCTGGCATGATTGGCATTGCTGCCGACACTCTTGAGGATCTTTGGTATAATACTTAAGGCGTCCGTTATGCTCGGTCAATTCGTGGAAACTGAAATATGCGTTTAAAGCCGAATAAAAATTGGATCATATTCTTATCTGTAACAATTTTGGCTTTTGTTGCAGTTATGTTTCCGCAAGAAAGATTAGCGTCTTCGATTATGGCCATGGGCATCATTTTTGCACACGTCATAAACAAAATATACCTACGATATAGAGATTCATGATATTAAAAAATCATTATATTTTAATAATATGGCTTTCGCTTTCTACAAGCGGAGGCCATTTTTTTAAACGGGTAGTTCTCTAAGTTTTTCGCACTACGAAAGGATAATGTCATGCGAAAAATATGCGAAAAATACCGATACGTGCTGGGGGCATGCTTGTCGTTTTCGCTACTTTGCTAGGTTGTTCTGAAAACCTATCTGACTCGAAAAGCATGCCTATCGACATTCCCCCAGCCGCCAAGGTCATCGGCGAGAAGGTCAATGGCCGTTCAGTGGCATTGCTAGTCGATTGGAAAGGAAATCATATTGGACTCTACAAAACTAATATTGAAAAAATAGAAACTTTAAAATATGAAACGGTACCCTTGGCTATCGATAAAACTTCATTGTTAAATATATCCAATGGTTTAGGTAAAATTATAGCAAGACCAAATAAAAAAACTCAATTTGTATTGGTGTTTTTTGGACCTTGTAAAACCCGAAGAGAATGCATCGTCTTAGATTTTGCGAATTCAACGACGTTGAAAATTTAGAGCAATTTTTGTCAATCGATATTATATCTGCAAGAGTTAAAGT
>NZ_LZQD01000038.1 GCF_001858025.1 Trichormus sp. NMC-1
AATGACCATCGCAGTTGGACGCGCCCCGTCGAGAGGGTGGTTTGACGTATTAGACGACTGGTTAAAGCGCGATCGCTTCGTATTCGTAGGTTGGTCAGGAATATTATTATTCCCCTGCGCCTTCCTCGCACTAGGCGGTTGGCTAACCGGTACAACCTTCGTCACATCCTGGTATACCCACGGATTAGCATCCTCCTACCTAGAAGGAGCTAACTTCCTGACAGTAGCAGTATCCACACCAGCAGACAGCATGGGACATTCCCTACTGTTACTGTGGGGACCAGAAGCACAAGGTGACTTCACCCGTTGGATTCAACTAGGTGGCTTGTGGCCTTTCGTAGCCCTACACGGAGCCTTTGGTTTAATCGGCTTCATGTTGCGCCAATTTGAAATTGCCAGACTAGTAGGCATTCGTCCTTACAACGCTCTCGCTTTTTCAGGCCCCATCGCCGTATTCGTCAGCGTCTTCCTGATGTATCCCTTGGGACAATCTAGCTGGTTCTTTGCACCCAGCTTTGGAGTAGCAGCAATTTTCCGCTTCCTCTTATTCCTGCAAGGTTTCCACAACTGGACACTCAACCCCTTCCACATGATGGGCGTAGCAGGTATCTTGGGCGGTGCATTACTTTCTGCCATTCACGGTGCAACAGTAGAAAACACCTTGTTTGAAGATGGTGAAGGCTCCAACACCTTCCCCGGTTTCAACCCCACACAAGCTGAAGAAACCTACTCAATGGTGACAGCAAACCGTTTCTGGTCACAGATTTTCGGAATTGCTTTCTCCAACAAGCGCTGGTTACACTTCTTCATGTTGTTTGTACCAGTTACAGGCTTGTGGATGAGTTCTGTCGGTATCGTTGGTTTGGCATTAAACCTGCGAGCTTATGACTTCGTTTCCCAAGAATTACGGGCAGCAGAAGACCCAGAGTTTGAAACTTTCTATACCAAAAACATTTTGCTAAACGAGGGTATCCGCGCTTGGATGGCTCCTCAAGATCAACCCCACGAACA
>NZ_LZQD01000039.1 GCF_001858025.1 Trichormus sp. NMC-1
CCTGACTCCTGACTCCTGACTCCTGACTCCTTCTTCAAAATTACGCCTTTTATATGAGGCTGTTGCATTCCCAAATAGGAAAATAAAGTGTCAATTACAGAACATCGGATTACAGTAGATTCCCTAGAATGGTTTTATCGAGAAGCAGAATCAATTGGTAGAAGTGACTTATTACCAGTATTGTGCTTACACGGTATAGTTTCCCAAAGTTATAGCTGGAGAAACATTCTACCAGCTTTGGCAGCACAAGGTACAAGAGCGATCGCACCAGATTGGATTGGTTACGGATTTTCTGCTAAACCTGAAAAACAGGATTTTGCTTATACTCCCGACGCATTTATTACAGCTTTAGAAGGATTTGTGAAAGCTGTAGAATTAGAACGTTTTTCCTTAGTTGTACAAGGATTTTTAGGTTCTGTGGGCTTACAATATGCCTTGCGTCATCCCGAAAAAATTGCCAACATAGCTATTTTAAATACACCCATTTCCACTGCTGCTAAATTACCTTGGAAAATCAAACAAATGGGTTTACCTTTAGCAGGAGAAATGATGACTCAAGACCCTTTATTAGTTGATAGAACTTTAGAAGGTGGTAGTCGTTATCGTATTGAAGATAAAGATTTAGATGTTTATCGTAAACCCTATTTGAAAACTTCTTCATCTGGTCGTGGTTTGCTGTCCACAATTCGTAATTTGCAGCTTGAACAAGCGATGATTGAAATAGAATCTGGGTTTAAAGAATGGCAACAACCCATTTTAGTACAATGGGGAATGATTGACCCTTGGTTGTCGGTGGATATTGCCGAAACCTTTGTGAAATCTGTCCCAAATGGTGAAATAATCAAACTTAATAATGTTGGACATTATCCTCAAGAACATTATCATGAAGTGATTTTACAAGACCTGTTACCTTTTGTACGTCGTTCTGAGTCTAACTAGTGCAAGTAGGCAGAAAGCAGGAGATAAAAAACGTAAGAATTCAGGAGTCAGGAGTCAGG
>NZ_LZQD01000004.1:0-7990 GCF_001858025.1 Trichormus sp. NMC-1
GTCAATAGGATTTGAGATGCGCTAACCCTGTGTTAAGAGTTCCCTAAAACTAAAAAACTTTGTACCTCACGAGCATGGGAACTGCTATATTTTGATATTTAGAAAGCTAAAAATCACGTTACAATTATTAAAGAAAGTATGCATTAGCTCATCCACCTTTCAACTAACCCCAACTTTCTATTTCCATACCTAGGAACCTATATGTTACAGCTTCTAATTACTGTATTAATTATTATTTTAGGTTCAGCTTTGTGTTCTTGTACAGAAACGGCGCTGTTTTCTGTTTCAACGTTGAGAGTTAGACAATTAGCGCAATTAAAAAACCCCTCCGCAGTTGCACTTCTAGCGATTCGTGAAAACATGAATCGGCCTATTGCCACTATTGTCATCCTCAATAATACTTTTAACATCATTGGTAGTATTCTCACAGGTAGTATTGCTACTCAAGTGTTAGGAGATCAATGGCTTGGTGTATTTTCAGGAATCTTAACATTCCTGATTATCATCTTTGGGGAAATTATGCCCAAGACAATTGGAGAGAGGTATTCTGAACAAATTGCTATACTCACAGCCATACCTGTAACTGGAATTTCTATTGCTTTTACTCCTTTGGTTTGGATTCTAGAAAATGTCACTGCACCCTTTTCTAAAGGGAGAAAAAGACCGACAACAAATGAAGCAGAAATAAAGCTGTTAGCAAATATTGGTCAACAAGAAGGAATTATCCAAAGCGATGAAGCTGAAATGATTCAAAGGGTGTTTAGATTAAATGATGTGACAGCTTCAGATTTGATGACACCCCAAATTATGCTCACATATATACGTGGTAATTTAACTTTAACTGAGGCTAAAGCAGATATTATTGCGTCCCAACATACGCGAATTATTGTTATAGATGAATCTATTGATCAAGTGATTGGATTTGCTCTCAAACAAAGCTTACTAACAGCCATGATTGAGGGTAGTAACGATCAAAAAATTGCAGATTTATGTCGAAATGTGCGATTTGTTCCTGAAATAATTAGGGCTGACAAACTTCTCAAAAACTTTATAGAAGCCCGTGAACATCTTGCAGTAGTTGTCGATGAATATGGGTGTGTGGCTGGTGTTATTACTTTGGAAGATGTACTTGAGGTAATAACTGGTGAAATTGTAGATGAAACTGATAAAACTGTTGATTTACAAGAAATTGCCCGTAAAAAAAGAGAAAGAATGTTGCAATCTATCAATATTGATCATGCTAAAGAAACAAGTAATTACCCTACTTAAATATCAAACTCCATTAAAAGCAGGTGGATAAACAACTTTCCCTTGATACTGTTTATCATAGCTTGACAATGTTTTCGCCATAAAAAATTCATCCGGTACTGGAAAAGGAGACTCGATTTGATAATTAATTGATGGCTGAAAACCAAAACGAGTATAGAAAGCAGGATGACCAAGTATAATAACTATAGCTTCTCCTCTGGTATCTGCTATTTCTAAACTGGCTTTTACTAATGTGCTACCAATTCCCTGTTTTTGAAATTCTGGATGAACTGCTAAAGGTGCTAAACCAAGAACCGGTAGAGTTTCTTTATCCACTAAATCAATATAGCTGTAAAGAATATGAGCAATTACCTTACTTTCAATTTCTACAACTAACGATAATTCGGGAATATATCTGTCGGAAGAACGAATTTTTTTAATAAGTTTAGCTTCAGTTTCACCCTGAAAAGCTAGGGTATTTACCTCAGCTATTGCTGGATAGTCTAACAGAGTTTCACAACGGATGTTCATCATAGAATTCCCACTTTTTAAATATTAGATTCAAATATTAGAGATTAGAGTCAAAAACCTATGAAAACTTACGATTGGATTGTTGTTGGTGCGGGAATTACAGGTGCTGCACTTGCTTATGAATTAGCGAAAACAGGCTTTTCTGTACTTTTGCTAGAACAACAAACAACACCACAAAATGCAACTTGCTATAGTTATGGTGGCATTTCTTATTGGGCAGCAACTACACCAATTACACACCAACTATATCAAGAAAGTATAGCCCGTCACCGTATTTTATCTCAAGAATTAGATGCTGATACTGAATTTCATGAATTAGATTTACTACTAACTATTCCTACTAATGCAAACCCAGAAGCAACAGCTATATCCTATGCACAAGTTGCCATTCCACCACGTTTACTAAGTGTTAAAGAAGCTTGTGAATTAGAACCACTGTTAAATAAAGAGGCAATATCAGGTGCTTTAACTGTTAAACACGGACATATCCATCCCGAAAAAACAGCACAAGCATACATTCAAGCTATGTTCCGTCTTGGGGGAGAAATGGAGATTTCCCAAGTATTAGGATTTATAACCACAAATACAGGAAAATTCACAGGTGTAAATACAACTACTGGAATCTTCTACAGTGCTAATATTGCTATTTGTGCCGGTGGAATTAGCCGAAAATTACTAAAATCATCTGGGATTCCTATCAAGCTGTATTTTTCTCATGCAGAAATCATTGAAATACCACCTATAGAACTACGGTTAAATACTTTAGTAATGCCAGCTAATATGCAAAGATTTAAATTGGATACTGAATCAACTCAAGTTGATGAATTATGGGATGAAGTTGGTAACGAGATAGTACCACCTATTTTAGATGCGGGTGCAGTGCAGTTTCGTGATGGTAGTTTACGATTAGGTCAAATTAGTCGTGTTCTCACAGATCCTCATGCCCAAGTTAACTCAGAAGCAAGTGAAAGATGGTTGAGAACAAGTATCACACAAATTTTACCAGCTTTGGGAAATTTACCAGGAATTTGGCATCATTGTTTAGTGGCATTTAGTAAGGATAAATTGCCATTGATTGGTGCTATTCCCGAATTTGAGGGAATTCATATTTTCTCCGGTTTCAGTAGTCCCTTAGTTCTTGTACTGCCATTAGCAGAACGTTTTGCTAAATTTGTATCTGGTCAAGAAGATGACATTATTAGCCAGTTATCTCCGACTCGCTGGAATTAGCAATGATGTGATTTAATTCTAATTCTTTGATGTTGATACCCGTTGTTTCTGAAGCTATTAGTTCGGCTGCTTCTTGCAAGAGTTGCTGTTGTTCCTCTTGAATTGTTTCTAGACGACGAGCGATTTCTGTTAATCTTTGTTGTTTATGTTGAGGAATTGTTAGAGAATTGACAGCAATTAATTCTGAATTATTATTGTTATCTTTAATAGTTGTCAAGGTGAAATGACTCACCTTGATCAAAGATTGAATTAACTTTAATGGAAATTTTATTATTGACCAACTAGCTGTTTCAATTAAACGCACAATTGCTTTGATGATGATCCCAAGGATAGCAGTGAAAACCAGCACTATTACTAAACTGATAATGGGATGATTAACCCCCCAACCAAGTATTTGTAAAAGCTGTAAAAATACTGGTTGTTGTGTGAAAAATTTATGTAAATAAGAGGTAATAGTATTTTGAATATGTTCACCAGTTAGCCAACTATACATATAGAAATTAGATTTATGTTTTATAAGGCTTTGAGGCTAAATATACTATTATTGGGGATAATAGGTACTAAAGAAAGACTGAGTTCTCTTGTGATTTTTTGAAGCCAGTCCTTGACTTGAGATGCTGGCATAGGTGTAGAGAATAAATAGCCTTGTCCATAATTGCAGCCTAGCGATCGCAATTTATCACGTTGTGCGGCTGTTTCTATCCCTTCGGCAACGATATCTAAGTCAAGAGTGTGGGCTAAGGTAATTATCGCTTGCAAGATTCCCAAGTTTCGCTCATTTTTCTGGATGCGAGATACAAAAGAGCGATCAATTTTTACAGTATCTATGGGTAATCCGTGCAAATAAGATAAGGAAGAATAACCAGTGCCAAAATCATCAAGGCTAATTTGAATACCTGCTGCTCGAAATGCTTCCAAACTAGAAATGATTGTTTGTGTATTATTCATCAGCGTACTTTCTGTAATTTCCAGTTTCAGCTTTAATTGATGCAAATTCAGCGATTGATATTTGTGGATTATTTTTGGGACTAATTCTGGTTCATTTAATTGAACTCCTGATAAATTTACTGCCAAACTCAGAGGTAGATAATCTGCTAACTGACTTTGCCAAATAGTTAATTGTTGGCAAGCTGCTTCTAAAATCCAATCACCAAGGGGAATAATTAGCCCCGTTTGTTCTGCTAAAGGAATAAATTCATCGGGTGATATCCATCCTCGTTCAGGATGTTTCCAGCGTATCAGTGCTTCAAAACCGACTATTTTGTAAGGATTTAAGGAAAAGATTGGCTGATAGAAAAGTTGCAACTCTTCATTGCTAATTGCTTTTCTCAAATCAGTTTCTATCTGTAACCGATTTGATGCTTCCGTTTGCATACTGCGATTGTACACAACTGTGGGATATTGTAATCCCTGTTCCTTTGCAGTGTAGTTGGCAATTTCTGCTGCTCGCAAAAACTCTTCTGCTTCTTGAAAATCCATTGAAGAGTGGACTATACCAATAGTAATTGAGGCATAAATTAAGAACCCTTCTAACTCAAAAGGAGGATCAAGTACTTGATGTACCTCGTTTCCGATTTTTTCTGCCTCACTGACATGATTGAAATTTTTTAGCAATATGGCAAATTCATCCTTTCCTATTCGTGCTAAATAATTACCAGGACGTAAAGTCTCTTGCAGACGTTTTCCCACTTCAATAAGTAGTTGTTCACTCTTATTATGCCCAAAGCCATATTTAATCTTTCGATATTGGTCAATATCTAAAAAAATAACTGTAAATATATGGTCATCCTGGATATAATTCTGTAAAGTATTTAAGAAAGCATAACGATTAGGTAAGTTAGTTAATTCATCATAAAAAGCTAAAAATTTGACCCTCTCTAATGCCTGCTTGTGTTCACTTCGTATCTGGGCTTCTCGCAACTCACGAGTAATAGCTGGAACCAATCGAGTGAGATTTTGCTTGAGTAAATAATCGTGCGCTCCTGATATCATTAAATCAATGGCTGTTTCCTCACTAATGGAGCCAGAAACAACAATAAAAGGAATGTCGAGTTGACGCTGTTTGACTAGTTCGAGTGCCTTGTTTGCAGTAAACAGAGGCATGGAATAATCTGTGAGAATAACATCCCATTCTTGAGTATCTAGAGCTTCTACCATTGCTTCAGATGTCTCAATCTGCTGATAAACTACTTCGTAATTTGCACGTTCCAACTCTAATACAAGCAGTTCAGCATCATCTCGGTTGTCTTCAACAATCAGAGCTTTAATTTGATAATTCATAATAAAAGGTTGATCAGGTATTGGGAGGAGGACTGTTCAAAAATAACCAGTACCTTCCTAGCTGTTGTATGACATTTACAAATTCGTCATAATCAACAGGTTTGCGGATATAGCTGTTGCAACCCAAACCATAGCCTTGAAGTCGATCACTCTCTTCATGAGAGGTCGTCAAAATCACAATAGGTAACAATCGAGTCCGAGAATGAGATCGAATTTGCCGGAGAACTTCCAAGCCATTAATTCGAGGTAGCTGCAAATCTAACAAAATCAAATCTGGTAAGGGATCTGAGCTTGTATTATTTGAAAATAGATAGTTGATTGCTTCAACCCCATCTCTAGCGATGACAATATTTTCTTGCAGTACAGATTTTTCAAATGCTAGTAGTGTTAATTCTACATCATCAGGGTTGTCCTCAACAATAAGTAGTGTATTTGTTGTAGCCATGTCACTTTGTATTATACCTTATGTTTGCTATTAGTTCTAGAATGTATTAATTCTTCTTACTAAAAGAACTGCGACTGATTTTGAGTAAAAAATATTAATTGCAGTTCCATAACCATTAGACCTCTCCGGAAATATGGTAGAGACGTTCCGCCGGAACGTCTCTACAAGGGTTTCAAACCACGCACATTTAATTACCACCAGATGTCTAATAAATTCGCTCAATTGAAAGGTATGAATTCAATCAATTTCTCCAGTTGATAACTGTGATTAGGATTTTAAAACATCAAGGTTAAGGATGTAGTGTAAAATAAAAAGTTGCTCCTTCCCCAACCAAACCTTCTGCCCATACATCACCCCCGTGACGGCGAACGATTCTTTGCACAGTTGCTAAACCGATGCCTGTTCCAGGAAATTCCTCCACGGTATGGAGTCGTTGAAATGGTTGAAATAGCTTGTTTGCATAGAAAGCATCAAAGCCAACTCCATTATCACGGACAAAGTAGGCTAAGGAAGATCCATCATTTTCTTGACATTGCATACAACCTAATTCAATATCGGCTTGTATTTTGACTGAGGTAAATTTCCAGGCGTTGTTGAGGAGATTTTCCAGAATAATCCTTAAAAGCTGGCGATCGCCACTGACAATCAGATCGGGGGAAATAAGCCAATTTACTAGGCGTTCTGGATGATTTTGGCTGAGTTCTTGGGCGATTTCTTGAGCGATCGCACTAAGATTAACTTGAGTCGGTCGCATTTGGCTACGAGTTACCCGTGAGAGTTGCAGCAAATCATCAATAAGTTCCCCCATGCGCTGGGTTCCACTGCGGATACGATTCAGATAATGCTTGCCTTTATCATCTAATTGATCTTGGTATCGCTCTAATAATGCTTTGCTAAAACCATCTATACCCCGTAGAGGAGAACGTAAATCATGGGAAACAGAGTAAGAAAATGATTCTAGTTCCTTGTTAGCGGCGGTAAGTTCTGCGGTGCGTTGCTGGACTCGCATCTCTAATTGCTGATTGAGTTCCCAGATTTTCTGTTCTGCTTGTTTTCGTTCGGTGATATTGGCAGCAATCCCCACATGACGTAATATTTCCCCAGATTGGCTATAAATAGGAAAAACACGGGCAAAAATCCAACGAATTTCCCCACGGGCACGAATAATCCGATATTCCTCCTGTAGTGGTTCACCTTGAATCAGACGAGCGCAAGCTGCCAAAATGCGATCGCTATCTTCTGGGTGGATAGACTCATGCCAAGATGCTGGGTTTCGGTATAAGCTTTCACAACTCTGCCCCCAAATTTCTTCATAGCCAGGGCTGACATATAACATCTCACTTAAGTCTGCCGAATTGATATGAAAAACCTCATGAATATTTTCCGCTAATTCCCGAAACTTGGACTCACTCTCACGCAGTGCTTCTTGTGTTTGTTTAAGGGATGTGATCTCAGTGATAAAGCCTTGAATAGTTTGGATTTGTCCATCAATGGCTATTCCTAGACCTTTTTCCCATAACCATTTCTCCTCACCTAATTTGCTATGAATGCGATACTCTACTTGGTAGAAAATGTTGTCAGCAATCGCTGTTTGAATAGCCTCTGCAATTTTAGGTAAATCCTCCACCATAATCAAATCTGGGAACGTGCAACCCTCAAGACTACATAATTCTTCTTTGCTATAGCCAGTTACAGCTAAACAACCATCACTTACATCCTGCATTGCCCAATTTACATTTCCATCACGAGAAAAAGCAATTCCTGGCAAAGTATTAATTAAATTGGCTAAATTGATCTGGCTTTTCTTTAAGGCATTGTTTGCAGTTTCTAATTGGGCTGTGCGAGTCTTCACTCGTGCTTCTAAATTTTCATTAGCTTCTTTGAGTGCTTGCTGATATTCTTGTTGTTTCTGATCAATTACATTTAAATATTTAGCATTCCACCAACTTACTCCACCTAGCATAAATATATTCACAATTACTCTGATTACAAATCCAGCTTCTGGTAGCAGTAAATTGTTTTCAGAAGCCAACATCAATAATGCTGCATTCAAAATAGGAGCGCCAATAATTATAGGTAAGAGGCTACGAATAATAACTCCACCTAAGTAAGGACTCATCACCACTTTCATCCAACCCCCTTCAGGACAAGCTAATAAAATTGCTATCCCTAGCAATGTCAAACCACAAAACCAATAAAAGCTGTGATCATGCCCAGTTTCACTGAGAGGATGTTTTAAAAGTTTTTAATGTATAA
>NZ_LZQD01000004.1:8216-81226 GCF_001858025.1 Trichormus sp. NMC-1
CTGGTAGGGAAGGGGGCTGGTAGCAGTAAATTGTTTTCAGAAGCCAACATCAATAATGCTGCATTCAAAATAGGAGCGCCAATAATTATAGGTAAGAGGCTACGAATAATAACTCCACCTAAGTAAGGACTCATCACCACTTTCATCCAACCCCCTTCAGGACAAGCTAATAAAATTGCTATCCCTAGCAATGTCAAACCACAAAACCAATAAAAGCTGTGATCATGCCCAGTTTCACTGAGAGGATGTTTTAAAAGTTTTTAATGTATAAATAAACCCCTCTCCAAACCTCTCCCCGACGCGGGGAGAGGCTTTGAAACCCCCATTCCCTGGTAGGGAAGGGGGGCTGGGGGGTTAGGTTCTTGGAAATTATTGGTTTCATCTAATACTTTTCAAACAACCTCTGAGAGTTTACGAGCTAATAAATTCAGCTTTATATACGAACTAGTCACGTTAATTCAATCCTGCTGAGGAAATAGCCACATCAGAAAATGTACAAAAATTTGATATTTTTTGACTATGCAAGAATTACTTATATTTCTTTTTTTATTGCTACAGCAAATATAGCTTAAGCTTACGCCTAACGTGCAATCTATCTTTAGATCTATTTTTATAAAATCAACAAATTTATACCATGTGGGTTGCAGAATAAAAGTCTTAAAACCTGATTATTTAGTAGGGTGGGCAATGCCCACCAACAATTTTTTAAAAGGGACAAGATGTGAATAGAGACGTTCCATGATTAAGGATTCTCGTCTCTACATTCTTTTTCACTCCTATGCCTAATTAGCAAACAAGTCCAAATCTGTGACTGCACCAACACTACTAGAAGCTACTAATTTGGCATATTTCGCCAAAACGCCTTGAGTATAACGAGGTGCGGGAGGTTGCCAATTAGCACGACGACTAGCTAGTTCTGCGTCTGATACATTCACTTGCAACAGGCGAGCATTAGCGTCAATCGTGATACTATCACCTTCTTCTACTAGGGCAATATTCCCGCCCACTGCGGCTTCTGGGGCTACGTGTCCAACTACCATCCCGTAAGTACCGCCCGAAAAGCGTCCGTCGGTAATTAAACCCACTGAATCACCTAAACCAGCACCAATGATTGCTGAGGTGGGAGCCAGCATTTCTCGCATTCCGGGTCCGCCTTTGGGGCCTTCGTAACGAATAATAATCACGTCACCAGCTTTAATTTTACCTGCCAAAATTGCATCTAAGCAAGATTCTTCTGATTCAAATACCCTAGCTGGGCCAGTAATTGTGGGTTTTTTCACGCCTGTAATTTTGGCGACTGCACCTTCTGTGGCTAGGTTGCCTTTGAGAATGGCTAAATGACCTTGGGCATACATTGGGTTATCCCAAGGACGAATTACATCTTGATCGCTGCGTGGTTCTACTGGTATGTCTGCTAAAACTTCGGCTACGGTTTCACCGCTAATTGTTATACAGTCACCATGCAATAAGTCATGGGCTAATAGCATTTTCATGACTTGAGGAATACCACCAGCTTTGTGTAAATCTGTGGCGACATATTTACCACTAGGTTTTAAATCACACAATACAGGCACACGTCCGCGAATAGTTTCAAAGTCGTCTAAATTTAGTTCTACACCAGCTGCGCGGGCGATCGCTAGAAAATGCAAAACGGCATTGGTGGAACCACCTACTGCCATAATTACCGAAATGGCATTTTCAATGGATTTGCGGGTGATAATTTGCCGGGGTAATATCTGCTTACGAATGGCTTCGACTAAGACAAAGGCAGATTTTTCGGTGCTATCCGCTTTTTCTGCATCTTCGGCAGCCATCGTCGAGGAATATGGTAAGCTCATGCCCATAGCTTCAAATGCTGAAGACATGGTGTTAGCTGTGAACATTCCCCCACAGGAACCTGCACCAGGACAAGCGAGAGTTTCCACTGCTAATAGTTCTGCTTCGTCAATTTTACCAGCGCTATATTGACCAACCGCTTCAAAGGAACTGACAACGGTTAAGTCTTTGCCGTTATAGTGTCCGGGTTTGATTGTACCACCATAAACAAAGATCGCGGGGATGTTCATGCGAGCCATCGCTAACATTGCCCCTGGCATATTTTTATCACAACCACCAATAGCCAGCACACCATCCATACTTTGTCCGGTACAGGCAGTTTCAATGGAATCAGCGATGACTTCCCGCGACACTAGGGAATATTTCATCCCTTCGGTTCCCATAGAAATGCCGTCACTGATGGTAATCGTACCAAACATTTGCGGCATTGCGCCGGCACTTTTCACCCCACTTTCTGCTCTTTGTGCGAGTTTATTAATCCCCATGTTACAGGGGGTGATGGTACTGTAACCATTGGCAATACCAACAATAGCTTTGTTGAAATCTTCGTCTTGAAAACCAACTGCACGCAGCATAGCCCGATTTGGCGATCGCTGTACACCTTGGGTAACAACTTTACTCTTTAAATTATCCGACATCTATGTTTTTTCCTTCTGAGCCATCATCGCTATTATTGCGATTGTTGTAGATATTGATTGTCTCAAAAATTAGTCCTTAGTTATTAGTTTAAAATCTAGCTTTTGGACTTAGGAGTCAAAAAGGTAGAAATTGCAACAATACTGAACCCAGACTACCGACAAAATCCATAAAACTGGGTTTACCAGTAGTGACTTTTTCACCATAAGGTGTTTTCAGTTCGAGAATAAAAGCTTGTGCTGTTAGCGCTCCCTCAGCATTTTTTTGTTCTTCAAACAGTTTGGCTGCGGTTTTAGCATCTTCTAAGGCGTTTTTTCGGTCTAAGCTTTGGTAACTAGCTACACCACGAGATAAATATGCTCCTGCGTAGTCTGGTTTTAGTGCGATCGCTTGACTAAAATAATCAATAGCTGGTTTAAGGTTGCCTTTTTCGGCTGCTGCTACACCCCAACCATAAAATTCTTCTGGTTTAGCAATTTGTGAAGGTATACCAACAGCACCGTGGAAGTTAGTATTCTTAAGATTAGCATCAGTCAATTCTACATTCACCAAATAGGTATTTCTCAAATCAGCACTCGTTAAATTTGCACCGCTGAGTTTAGCCTCGCTTAAGTTAACACCAAATAAACTAGCTCCAGTCAAGTTTGCACCCCGCAAATCAGCACCACTCAAGTTTGCACGGCTGAGGTTAGCACCTGCAAGATTCGCACCGCTTAAATTGGCTCCTGATAAGTCAGACATGACTAAGCCTGCATTGCGGAGGTTACAGTTGTGACATTGTTTAGTTGCTAATAACTGTTTTATAGCTTCATAATTTGATGTTTGTGCGGTTGCAGGCAAGCTGATAGTTAGCAAAAATGCTGCTGTATATAGAATTGGGTTTTTCATACTCGGTGTCAAAATATATCTGATGAGGTCTTAATCGTAATTGATTTAGATTGATACTTCATAGATGATATTCATAATCTCAATCAATCGACTACCGTATCTGCCTCTGATACAGATTTATCATTGGTTTGGCGACTTTGAGTCAGAGTAAAAGCCTCTTGATGGTGTGAAGTTGTTTTGGCGAGCTTATGGCTGGAAGCAGACCGACCCATATCCGTAAACAGGCTGAATGTAAATGTTAGAATAAATGCCAGTAATAATTTTTCTATCATCAGCTTAATACCCCCTCAATCAGTCAATTACCACTTAAATGCTGATTTTTTTTATTGAAATATAGTTTATCCTTCTATTTTAAGATATTAGGTGATAGTTTTATCATTTATCAATGATTGAAAACGAAGACCAGTGTGATATGTATCACCTCAATCTCTCTCCTGATTTATTAGTTAAGGTCTATTTTACTTGATGATGCTAAATTCCTAGTTTAGGAAAAAAGAGGTAATACCTTTCTTAAAATGAAGCTACATAGAATAATATCTCAACGACAACTACCGCAAATAAACACAGATAATTCAATACATTTAATAATTACAGCAGATTGCAGATCAATGAGGTACAGAATCAAATTGTTGGGGATAGTAGCTAAATATTTAGGTACTGCACCAACAATGGATAATCTGTCGAATTTGGCATTTTGTTCGTAAGTATTCAGGATAGAGAATACAGAAGAAGCTACGCAGACCTGCGGTTCAGGAGAATAAAGGCTTTTTTAGTAAACTTTGATGATTTTGATAAAATCTCACCTATCTCTATTCTTCATTTCATAAGCATTCTGACTCCTGAATCCTGACTCCTGACTCCTGAATTCTGCTGTATTAATTTTGTTCTTAAATTAAGTATCGGAAATTGCTATCCCTGGATAACGAGGTAGGGATACAGTAATCTTTGTACCTATTTGTTCTTTACTTTCCAGTGCAATCTTTCCTTGATGAACTTCCACACATTTTTTCACTATTGCAAGTCCTAAACCAGTGCCTTTAATATCACCGACAACAGCCTCACCTAACATTGGTATAACATCAGGAATTAGGGTGCGGCTCTTTTTGTTGATGCCTACTTTACAGTTTTTCTATACCTAATGATAGAACTTGAACTTCCTCCAATAGATTGATGAAAACCTAATTAAACAATGTAGTAATAGAGCTATTGCCTGGAATAAATTCGGGAATAAATCTTTTATATTTTGGGAGAAATACAAGTATGGTTATAGGTGTACATAGACGTGCTGTAGGCGTATTTTCCCATCGTCGTGATGCGGAACAAGCATTGCATGAATTGAAAAATTCAGGCTTTGCAATGGATAGAGTTTCTATTATCGCCAAAGATAAAGATGACAGAGACGGGATTGCTGGTACACAAGTCACAGAGAAAGTTGGAGATAAGTCGGAAGAAGGTGCAAAAGTTGGCGGGATTTCTGGTGGTACTGTAGGTGGATTGACCGGCTTATTAATTGGTCTTGGGACTTTAGCAATTCCCGGAATTGGACCAATCATGCTGGCTGGAGGATTAGCAACCGCCTTAGCCACAACGCTTGCTGGTGCTGGTATTGGTGCAGTAGCAGGTAGTTTAATTGGGGGTTTAATTGGTTTAGGAATTCCCGAAGAACGAGCCAGAGCTTATAACAAAAGAGTCGAAGAAGGAGCTTATTTAGTTATCATCGATGGTACAGATGCGGAACTTTCTAGAGCAAGAGAAATTCTTCATCGTCGGGGAATTGAAGACTATGAAGTTTATGATCACCAGAATGTTGCACACCCAACTAGTGCTGTTCATCACGATGTAAATGTACCTGTTGTACCTGTGCAAACTACCAGAAGAGCAATAGGGGTATTTTCTCATCAGCGAGATGCGGAATCAGCACTAAGAGAATTACGAAATGCTGGTTTTCCAATGACGCAAGTATCTTTAATTGCTAAAGATGGAAATATCCGTGAGAAATCCGGAATAGGTAATAAAGCAGACGAGGGGTTAAAAGCTGGAGCAGCTACAGGTGGTGCTTTAGGTGGATTAGGTGGGTTATTAGTTGGCCTTGGGGCTTTAGCAATTCCCGGAGTAGGTCCGGTAATCGCAGGTGGTGCAGTAGCTACAGCTTTGGCCACAACCCTAACTGGTGGCGCTGTAGGTGCAGCAGTTGGCGGTATTGCTGGGGGACTTGTTGGTTTAGGAATTCCGGAAGAACGGGCGCGAATTTATAGCGATCGCTTTCAAAAAGGTGATTACTTATTAATTGTTGATGGCACAGAAGCCCAAATTCACCAAGCCCAAAACATTCTCCAACGCCTGGGAATTGAAGAATTTGCCATTTATGATGCTCGTGATGTTGGCAAACATCAACCTAGTTTTGAGCAAGTACAACAAGTTGAAAATGTTCCTAGCCATCACCCTGGAGAACCGCCAATAATTGTGATTAATCATCGAGAGAAAACTGTTTAATTCCTCTCTCTGGGGAATCATTTTAGGAGCAAAATAGTTATGATTTTGCTCTTATTTTCCACCCATGTGACTCCAAAAACTAACATTTTCTCATTTATATCACGACCTAAACAAATGAAAAAACTAACTTCTTTCTTAATTGGTGCAGTTTTACTTTTGAGTGCAGCTTCTTGTGATAATACTTCCAAGACAAGTGTCACTGCACCTGATGCTGGAGAAGTTCCAGCAAGTCCGGCTGCACAAACTACACAAGATGCTAAAGAAGATGCCCAAAGTGAACTCCGCAGAAGACAACTCAATTCTGATATTCGCGCTCGTGAAGAGCGAAATCTAGCTACTGGTGGTGATACTGATAGAGCCGCCGCCGATTTGGCAAGTGAAGTCCGCTCTAAATTAGAGGCTAATATTCCTGGTGGTGTATTAACAGTTAATGCGACTAAGGAGGGGACAGTTACAGTAGCAGGAACTGTGAGCCAGCAAGATCAATTAGCCAAGATTGAACCTTTGGCAAAAGAAATTAAGGGAGTAAAAAATGTAGTTGTCAAAGCTAATGTTGTACCACCAACAAGCGAAACCCGTTAACAGTTAGCATCTCATGGCAAAGGTGGAAGATGTGAGTCAGACAATTTAGATAAAGTTCTCTTTTCACAGAGAACGAATTTTGACTTGGGTATTTTGAGTCTAGACTGGTATATTAATTTAAGTCCAGTTACTTATCAAAACTGTTGTGGCCGCCAAATGGCAAACATTATGGAAACTCAACAACAGCAACCAGGATCAGCTAATTCAGTTTCTTCTCAAGATTTGTTAGCTCTTGAGGGTGTAGACACTGCAAATTTGCCAAAGCTTCCGCCGGCTAAGGAACCTGAATCCCAATGGCAGCGAGTTAGCAGACAAATTTTCGACTTCTTAGAGCAACTACCTGATTATTTAGGTAGTATTTTGAACAAAAACAAGCAGGCTCTATTCACCCTTGTTTTCATCTTATCTGCCCTTGTGACAGTCAAGGTAGCTCTAGCCGTGCTAGATGCTATTGATGATGTCCCGTTGTTAGCACCCATTTTTGAGATAGTTGGTTTAGGTTATGCCATCTGGTTTACTTTCCGGTATCTCATCAAAGCTGAAACACGGCAGGAATTATCGCAGAAAGTTAGTTTGTTAAAACAACAACTTTTAGGTTAAAAATTTCCAGCGCTGTGAAGATAAATTTATCAGCTAATTTAAGGTGGGGTAGGCACTGTCTACCCTACCTTTTTTGTAACAATTCAGGAGTCAGGAGATGGGGCGACGCGGAGACGGGGGAATCTCACAAGGGTAGGTTTTTTACAATGGGTGAAGGCTGGACTTGGAAGACAAGGAGGGAAAGAACGAGTTTTATGCCACTGCCTGCCATCCATCACTCTTGACTTCCGATACGTAAACTGTACCAGAAAATATCCCCAAGTTCTGGTTCTAAATCAGTCACAATCAACCAAGGATCTTGATAACCTACCCCTGTGAGATCACCCCATCACCCTATCACCCCATCCCCGCGTCTTCCCATGCCCCTGCCCCATTACACAGCAAATTCCGGTTCTTCTCCTGACATCGCTTTGAGTTTGGATGTGAAGGATTCAGAGCGATCGCTCCTTTGAGGCGTAAACTGTCCAATGGGGGGGTTATTAGCACTTTCTGGCAACTGTTTTGGCGGCTTGGCTGGAATCAAACTCCCCTGAGTAATCAGCTTTTGACTAACAACTGTCGCTAACTGCCGCTTGCTAATATCCGTCGCCACTTTAAAAGAAGGAGATGTTAAAACGCGCCCTTCTTCCTCACTATTTGCTAAAGAGTGAGTGGGAATCTTACTTTCTTGGTAAGCAGTCCCAACTTTAGCAGGGATCAATTGAGCATTTTTTGTTTGTTCAATCGGCGGTGCTTGTGGTAACTGTGGTAATACTGGTGGAGATATTTTGGTTAAGCTTTCCGGAAATTTGCTGCAAATCAGGCGTTCAAATTCCATATTGAAATGATAAATCACCTGTCCCCGCCGGAGCCAAAAAGTTAAAATTTGTTGTACTGATATTGCTTTATAACGACCTTGATACAGTGCTTCAACCACTGCCAAGTGTAACCAATGCAGCGGGTATTCTCGTCGCCAGCTGTTAATTAATTCACTGGCACTATACCCACTGAGTTCAAAACTATAATGAACTAATAATTTAGCGGCTAATTCTGCGGACGTATCTGGGGCTGTTGTTAGCATGGGGTTGTTAGTTCCAGGCAATAGGTATAAATGTTTCACCCATCGCATCTAGCCTAGCGTCTTTTTAGCTACATGAGCGTTTTCTCATCAGCTGCAAATTTGATAGGCAGTGTTTTTCATTCTACTTGTCAATTGCTGATATGCAAAATAATATAGTAGAACTTGGACGCGGGGACGCGGAAATAGAGGGACACATCCTCCCCATCACCTTACATCAGTCCTATATAGGGTGAATTAATGGGTTTAGTACGCTTTAAGGCAACTAATGCCTGATATATCATAGCTGCAACTTCTGCCCTTGTAGCATCCCTTGTGGGTGCAAGTAATTTAGGATCTGGATAATTAACAATCATTTTCTGTTGGGTGCCAGTAGCGATCGCACTTCGGGCATATTCAGGAATAGACTTTTTATCGCTGTAAGCTAGTGAGACATTATGATCAGCCGCTGGTAGTCCTAATCCGTTCACCAGGGAAACAATCACCTGTAGCCGTTGCACATTCTGATCGGGGCGAAAGGTGCGATCGCTAAATCCGCTCACAAAACCACCTCTGGCAGCTGTTTGAATGGCCTTAGCTGCCCAAAAACCTGGCGGGACATCAGTAAATTCTGTGGCTTGGCGTTTGGCTATGGGGTTAAAAGCGGCCGCGACTAAAGCTGTATATTGAGCGCGAGTCATGGGTTTATCTGGTCGATAACTCCCATCTGCAAAACCTTGAGTTAAGTTCATACTCACTAAGGCGCGGATAAATGGTTCTGCCCAATGTCCTACTAAATCAGAGAAAGAGGGAATCTCTGTTTCTGGTTTGACAATATAAGGAGAAGAGATGGCTTCTACTTCACCTCTAGCGACTAAAGCTTGATAAATTAAAGCTGTCACCTCAGCACGAGTAATTTCTCGTAATGGTTCTAGTAATTCTGTTTGCGGGTAATTAACTACTAATAATTTTTGCGTAGCAACTGTAACTGCATTGATAGCATAACTGGGAATTTGAGCGCGATCGCTATACACTGTTAACCCATTGGGATTGCCACCGGTCAATTTTAAACCATTGACAATTGATACTATTGCCTGAACCTTGGTTAAATTCTGCCCAGGTCGAAATGTCCCGTCGGGAAAGCCACTGAGAAAACCCCCATCAACTGCACTGGCAATAGCAGCAGCAGCCCATAAGTCAGTTTTTACATCTTTAAATTTATCTAATTTCTTACTAGTCAGTAGTTGAAAAGTTTTGGTAATTAAAGCCGCATATTGAGCGCGGGTAATTGGTGTGGATGGTTGAAAAGTACCATCAGGAAAGCCGCTAATCAAACCTTTGTTAACTAAGGCTTCTACAAAAGCCGCCGCCCAATGGCCATCTAAGTCAGAAAAACTGCTGCTAATTCCCACTTGACTGGGCGTTTCTGCTGTAGCGGCAATAAATTCCACCAATCCCTTCACCTGACTAGGATTCAACAGATTACCAACAGAAGTTAATTTTTGGGATGATAAATTTTGGACATCAAATTCTCCTTGATCCCGGAAAATATTATCAGCCGGATCTTGGGCGCTACCTAAGTCGGGAACAGCGTTACCATTTACCAATAAACCACCTTGGCTATTTTTGGTAATCATATTTCGCCGTAGTACAGGACTTGCATCACGAGAAAGTGCGATCGCTATCCGGTTTTCTGAAAGCTTATTATTTGCCACCAGTGGCGCAGCAAAATCACTAATTGCTATTCCTACAGGGTTATTTTGAAAACTATTCCGCAGCACTTCCCCCTTGCTATTACGTGCCATCATTAAACCACTGGACACATTCTGCACAAACAGATTATCTAGAATTGCAGGTTTAGCATTACCAGTTGTAAATATGCCTTCCCTTCCACATTTACTGAAGGTATTATTAGCCAAAGTTGGTGCTGTCGATTCAATCCAAATACCTGTACCCTTAGAGATAGAATTAGTCACAGTTACACCCAACAGACTGGCATCACCTAGCAACAGCATAGTAATATTTTGCAGACCAAAACTAGGACTTTGATACTCACCACCCCCAGCAATTAAAATTCCCTGACCTTTATTAGCTTCGTTACCCACCACTAACATCTGGGCTGGAATAATCAGCGGAAACGATTCACCACTAGCCGTGCTGTAAGTTCCTGGTGCTAAGTGAATAATTGCCGGTGTTGTGGTAACTTTGAGGGCGCGGGTAATAGTTTTAAAAGGGCTTAACCGGGAGCCAGCATTAGTATCATTACCTGTCACAGGGTTGATATAGATTGTGGCAACAACCATAATTTATAATTTATACTTTGTAATTTATAGTTTATAGTTCCAAAAAGCATAGACAAATATCTCATGCCGTTTGTTTGCCGGGAATAACCCCAACAGGGCGTACTACAACGCCCCCTATCCCTAGACTAAACGCTGTCGGGACTACTTTTCTTAAAATATTCAAACTACCATTTACATCAGCGTGAATCAGTTTACCATTACCTGCTTTATAAAGCTTAGTTCTGATTCTTCGACCACTAAATTTAACTTCTTTCGAGTCAGCTTCTCCATAAGTAGGAATGGCATCTTGGTCTAAAAAAGAAGCCACACTCGTGTAAGACTCCTCAGAAACCAATACCTTTATCCCTACTAATTTCGCCTTATAACTTAACTGCTGCACAAATCTACTATGAGGAATACAAACAAAATTTTGATTATTTCTGCTGCCCAAATTAGCATTTTGTTTCCACAGTGGATTTTGACCTATTACTAAAGTCCCAATCCCCTGCTTCACTAAATGGTCGATAACTAACCTACTCGCTTTATGCAGATAATCATCTACTCGAAAATTCCGGCTTTTAGTTAAACTTTGCAGTTGTTTAGATGTCTTTTGATGACTTGGTAGTAAAGATTGTAAATTGGCTTTTCTTTGATTGTAATAACGATTAATTGATTTGATAATCCGCCCAGAAACCAGAACTGGTACAAATCCCGGCTGGTTAGATGTTAAAGTTGCTAGATTATCTATGCCTAAATCAATCGCTGCTATAGAATTACAGTCTAAACCATAATCTATTTCCTCCTTGTCATAAACCACTTCTACCACATAATGGTCAATTTTTGGGACAATCCTCACTTGATTTAGATGTACATAGTCTACTTTCGTAGTCATGTAAATCTGTGTTTGTGACAGATGAATCACACCTGCTTTCATTTTTGGTTTACTCACTGCCTGGGCTGTGTAAACTAATAAATGTCTGCCTTTTTCTTTGTGTTTATATTTGGGTAATTTTGGTCTACCTAAAAATTTGGATTTATCTGCTGTATAAGCTTTAATTGCTGCAAAAAAACTTAACCAGTTGCGATGTAGTCCTAATAATACTTGTTGGGACACCTTCCCAGGTAAAGCTTGATATGGTTCTGTTGATTTTAATTGTTTTGCTAAACAATTGTAATCGAGATATTTTTGAGCAAGAATAAAGCTTTGACGGATGTGGAAGTTAGCATAATTGTAGAGGTTTTTGGCAGCAAAACATAACTGATCTATCTCCTGATAGTGGGGATGATTTTTTTGAATGATATGCCGCTCCACCATCTGCATAGACTAGCTTACCGATATAATAACATGATTGTATATACTATCACGTTTAGTTACTTGCGCCAATAAGTTTATGCTCATTCTCTGGCTTGAGTTTTGCTCTATCCCCATCTATTAGCTGGTTTCACTGTTATGAATGACAATAGATGGCAATATTTGTCTATAGATTTGGCTACAGTATTGACAATACTTTATAATTTCTGCTTTTGGTTTGTGTTTCAGTTTTTTGATATGGGTCAAATAATTCGGCGCAGCCTTGTGACATTTTTCCCTAGTCCCCAATAACTTGAAAAAAATGTCAATATTGTGGATGTTAAATTGCAACCAACCACAACACCAATGATAGAAGTTGAACATCTCAGTAAAATTTACGGTTCTACCTCAGCCATTACTGATGTTACCTTTAATGTCGAACCAGGAGAAATCTTAGGTTTATTAGGGCCAAATGGCGCAGGTAAAACTACAACCATGCGAATTTTAGCTGGCTATTTACCAGCAACCAACGGTAAAGCCAAAATAGCAGGCTATGATGTCCATGAAAACTCCCTCGCAGTCCGGCAAAAAATCGGCTATTTACCGGAGACACCACCTTTATACCCCGAAATGACAGTTGAGGGTTTTCTGCACTTTGTAGCCCGAATTAAGGGGGTATCGGCAGGCGATCGCGCCCTCAAAGTCCAAGCAGCCATGCAACGCTGCAACTTAGAAGAAAAACGCAAAGTCATAATTCGCAAACTTTCTAAAGGCTATCGTCAAAGAGTCGGCATTGCCCAAGCCATAGTTCACGACCCCCCAGCCATCATTCTCGACGAACCCACCGTTGGACTTGACCCCCGCCAAATCATCGAAGTGCGAAACTTAATCAAAAGCCTGGCCGGAACCCACACAATTATTCTCTCTACCCACATTCTCCCAGAAGTGAGCATGACCTGTAACCGCGTTGCCATCATCAATGGCGGTAAAGTCGTAGCCACTAATACCCCAGAAAGCCTGATGACACAATTGACAGGAGGTTCTGGATATGCATTAGAAATTACAGGAGAAGCTGCACTGGCAAAACAGGTATTGCAAAATGTATCTGGTGTAATTCTGGTAGAATCAATGCCGACAAGTTCTCAAAACCGCGCTTCTATGCGGGTAATATCCCAACCCGGAACAGAACCAGGAAAAGATATTGCCGCGACTTTGATTCGGGCAGGATTTGGTTTATATGAAATGCGGCGAGTCAGCGCTACCCTAGAAGATGTGTTTTTGCAACTGACCACAGAAGAAAAGAATTTACCCCTGGAAGTAGACTTAACAGACACAGAAGGAGAAGCCGCATAGATGGGTATAGTACTAGCTAATATCATTGCCATTTATCGCCGAGAACTACAAAGTTATTTTGTATCGCCTTTAGCTTATGGTATTGCTGGCATCTTTTGGTTTATCTCCGGCTTATTCCTCGTCATGATTTTGCTAGGCCCTGGAGGTATTTTGCCCACAGTTGCAGCCTTTGACATTCAAGGACAACAAATAGGAGTCCCAGTACCGCCCATAGATGTCCCCTATGAATTTGTACGGGCCTTTTTAGACCGCATGGGGTGGCTGTTATTATTTATCCTACCCATACTTTCAATGGGACTTTATGCCGAAGAACGCAAACGGGGAACATTAGAACTATTAGCCACATCACCAATTACCAATTGGGCTGTAGCCGTCGGGAAATTATTAGGAGTGCTAACATTTTTGATCACATTGATTTTACCCTTATTAGGATTTGAAGCGATCGCACTCAGCAGTTCAAATCCCCCTATGTCACCCATAATTCCCTTACTCGGTCACTTAGGATTAATCTTACTAGCCGCAGCCATCTTATCTTTAGGAATGTTTATTTCCTCATTAACAGACAGCACACTTTTATCAGCCGTCCTCAGCTTCGCAGTCATAATTTTGCTGTTATTTATTGATGCAATCGGCAAAAGCATCCCCGGTCCCATAGGACAAGCATTAAGTCATCTTTCCCTAATCAAACATTACAACACCCTAGTTCAAGGAATTTTTGACACCAGCGCCTTAATATTATTTGCCAGTTACATTATTTTAGGCATCTTTCTCACAGCCCAATCAATTGATGCACTCCGCTTTCAAAGACAGTAGAGGCATAATCTTCTCCACCCAATCACCAATAGATATCTGCCCAAAAATAATTTCATCTGCGTTTATCTGCGTTTAATTATTCCTAGCATTATTACAAAATTCAAAATAAATAATGATTAAAAAACAAACTTGGAAACTTATATTTTGGCTAGGGCCATTCTTCATATCTGTCGGCGTAACGGCAGGTATCATCACCCAAAAATGGGGATTAATTCCATTAGCATCGATAATTACAGGTTTAATGATTTGCGGTTTTTGGATAATATTACAAAGTCGCCAGAGTAAATGGTGGAAACAGCGTTCTACCCAAACAGGTACAAATGCCGTGGTTGCGACTTTAGCAGTGTTAACCATTTTGGGATTAATCAACTTTTTAGGTATTCGCTACCACCTGCGGGCAGACTTAACCGAAACACAGTTATTTACCCTCGCCCCCCAATCTAAAGAATTACTGAGTACATTGCCACAACCAGCTAAAGTGTGGGTGTTTGCAAGAGATAAAGATCCTCAAGACCAAGAATTACTAGAAAATTTTCAACGTCAAAGTCCAAAATTTAAATTTGAATATATTGACCCTCAAATTAGACCAGGACTAGCAGAAAAATTTGGTGTTAAAGATTTTGGTGAAGTATATCTGGAATTTGAAAATAAACGGCAATTAGTGCAAACAGTCAATGAAAATGAACGCCTCTCAGAAATAAAGTTAACTAATCGACTTCAACAAATCACCACCAATACTACCGCAAAAGTTTACTTTCTCCAAGGTCACGGCGAACACCAACTTACACCAGGAAAAGGTGCAATTTCCCAAGCCGTTCAGGGATTAACAGACAAAAACTTCACCGCTTCACCATTGAACTTAGCAGAATCTTCTCAAGTTCCTGAAGATGCATCTGTTGTGATTGTAGCCGGCGCAAAACGAGAATTTTTTGAGGGTGAAGTCAAAGCTTTACAAGACTATCTTAATCGTGGCGGTAATTTACTGTTAATGATTAACCCCAATACCAACCCTAAAATTGATAGCTTGCTAAAAGATTGGGGTGTGGTATTAGATAATCGTTTGGCTATTGATATCTCTGGACAAAGTTTAGGACTTGGGCCTGCTGCACCTCTAGTCACAGAATATGGACAGCATCCCATTACTAAAGATTTCGGTAATGGTATTTCTTTTTATCCCCTAGTTCGACCTTTAGTAATTACTCCAGTTTCTGGTATTGAATCTATTGCTTTACTCAAAACTAAACCCTATCCTAACAGTTGGGCAGAAAGTGACCAGCAAAACGAAAAATTAGAGTTTAATGAAGGTAAAGACCTCAAAGGTCCTCTCACTTTGGGTGTGGCGTTAAAAAGAAATTTACCAGCCCAAGTTATCCCCACTCCAACAACTTCCCCAACTCCAACAACTTCCCCAACTCCAACAACTTCCCCAACTCCAACAACTTCCCCAACTCCAACAACTTCCCCAACTCCAACAACTTCCCCAACTCCAACAACTTCCCCAACTCCAACAACTTCCCCAACTCCAACAACTTCCCCAACTCCAACAACTTCCCCAACTCCAACAACTTCCCCAACTCCAACAACTTCCCCAACTCCAACAACTTCCCCAACTCCAACAACTTCCCCAACTCCAACAACTTCCCCAACTCCAACAACTTCCCCAACTCCAACAACTTCCCCAACTCCAACAACTTCCCCAACTCCAACAACTTCCCCAACTCCAACAACTTCCCCAACTCCAACAACTTCCCCAACTCCAACAACTTCCCCAACTCCAACAACTTCACCAACTCCAACAACTTCACCAACTCCAACAACTTCCCAACCTACTCCTAAAGAATCGCGGTTAGTAGTATTAGGCAACTCGGATTTTGCTACAGATGGTTTATTTGAACAACAATTAAATGGGGATGTATTTCTGAATTCAGTCACTTGGTTGAGTCAGCAAGATCAGCAACCTCTTTCAATTCGCCCCAAAGAACCAACAAATCGTCGTATCACCATGTCAACCACCCAAGCAAATATTTTAATCATATGTTCTTTGTTGCTTTTACCGTTAATTGGTTTAACAACAGGCGGTATTATTTGGTGGAAACGAAGATAGATATTAGTTACTGAGGAGATAGGGAGATAGGGAAATGGGGACGCGGGGACGCGGGGACGCGGAGAAAATGAAGAATAACTTAATTACCTATTCCCAATGACCAATGACCAATGACTAATGACTAAATGAAACGCACCACTTTAATTTTGATACTTTTAGCCCTGGGTTTGGGTGGTTTTGTTTACTTCTTTGAAACTAAAAATTCAACTCAGCAAGAAGAAACTAAAAAACAAAAACAGCAGGTTTTCTCTTTTGCTGCTGATGATATTCAGTCATTAACAGTAAAAACCAAAGATTTCACTTTAAATCTAGAACGTAGCAGTAAACTTGAACCGCCAAAATGGTTAATCAAATCACCAATATCAGAACCTGCCAATGATGCTATTGTTTCTTATCTGCTCGATTTATTGGTGAAAGGTAAAAGTGAAAAAACTTTATCAACTCCAGTTAGTCAACTCCCAGAATTTGGTTTAGATAAACCCCAATCAACTATCGATATTAAACTCAAAAACCAGCAAACCCATCAGTTAATTTTAGGAAAACCTAATTTTAACAAGAGTTTTTTATATGCTCAAACTGACCCCAATATTCAACAAAATGGTAATATAAATCTATTGTTAGTATCTCCAGATTTTAGCAATGCCGTAAATCGTCAATTATCCGAATGGAAACAAAACGGAAATAATCTTGAATCACAGCCTTTACCTCTTCTTCCTTTACCAACTCCCACCAATAGCAAATAAGTAATATTTATCTAATGAAGTCAACAGCAACTTTACTAATTTCCTGTCCTGATCAACGGGGATTAGTTGCCAAAATTGCCAATTTTATCTATGCTAATGGTGGTAATATTATCCATGCAGACCAACATACAGATGCTGCTGCTGGGTTATTTCTCACCCGCATAGAATGGCAGTTAGAAGGGTTTAATTTGCCGAAAGATTTGATTGAACCGGCATTTAATGCAATTGGTCAACCTTTAGGCGCTACATGGCAATTACACTTTTCTGATACTGTTCCGCGTCTAGCTATTTGGGTAAGTAAACAAGACCATTGCCTTTTTGATTTAATTTGGCGACAACGCGCTAAGGAATTTAATGCTGAAATTCCCATAATTATCAGCAACCATCCAGATTTACAGGGAGTAGCAGAACAATTTGGGATTGAATATCATCATCTTCCCATTACTAAACATAATAAACTAGAACAGGAAATTAAACAACTTGAATTATTAAAAAAATACCAAATTGATTTAGTTGTTTTAGCAAAATATATGCAGATTGTCAGCGCAGATTTTATTAAACAATTTCCGCAAATTATTAATATTCATCATTCCTTTTTACCGGCTTTTATTGGTGCAAATCCCTATCATCGAGCTTTTGAAAGAGGTGTGAAAATTATTGGAGCAACAGCACATTATGCTACTGCTGATTTAGATGCGGGACCAATTATTGAGCAAGATGTGGTGCGGGTGAGTCACCGTGATGAAGTCGATGATTTAGTGAGAAAGGGTAAAGATTTGGAGAGAGTTGTGTTAGCTAGGGCAGTAAGATTGCATTTACAAAATCGCGTTTTAGTGTATGGAAATCGGACTGTCGTGTTTGAGTAGAGATTAAAAAAATAACTTTGACAAAGAGTACTAGCCTTAATTGAAGCGGATTGATTTATAACTGAGGATAATTGAGACTTTTTGGTAAGATGTAAAAATTTAAACTTAATAATTGTGAGCAACTTTTCCAAATAGGGGAATAAAAGACAAAATGCCCAGCCTAAAAAGATTCTCCAAGTTGACTGAAAACTAAGATGGCAAAGCACTCGCGTAAGCTGAATCAAAAAGCTGGTCGCATCAATCAGTCTCGTAACGGTGCGATGAAGAAAAGCGCTAAAAAATCTCAGAAACAGCCTCAATGGCAAAGTTGGTTGTTGTCAACCTTAGCGCTGACTATTTTGTTAAGTACTACGGGTGTAATTATAGCTTTCGGCTGGATTAGCATTCTCTTCATCTTCAACCCAGAACAGGTTAGCTGGCTAAATGAAATTTTACCAGAATGGGCGCAACTTCCTCTGAGTAAGAGCGATCGCCCCCAAACTCTCCCAGCCATTCAACTCAGCTTAAGTCAAAAAAACCGCATAGCTGGGGAAACTATATATTTAGATGATCAGCAACAGAAGTCATTTCTACTGCCAGTTTTCCAAAAACGTGCTAATTGTCAGTCTAATTGCCAAGAACTGGTAGAACTGAGGGTTTATCAGCGCTCAAAGTCCTTGGAGTTCCGATTGCAACCAGAAAAATACTACAATTTAATTACTCAAATGTCGGTCACTGGTTTGACAGAATCCTTTGTGAAAGCTTCTTTTGGCGAAACTGCATCAAATGCCAATAATCAAGAGGGAAAAAAGCGCTTATCTTTCACTGAGGTAAAAGCTTTTGAAGACTCCAAACTCTCCCCAGGGTTCTGGTTTTATGCGCGGGGGGAACACAAACAAGAAGATAGTTCTATAGTCTACGGTCAAATTTATTATTACAATCCTGGCAATAGCAGCTTAGAGCAAATGTTATCCTGGAAAAACCCAAATGGACAACTACCTAAATGGGAGCAAGTCACTGGTAGTGCAGCAAAAGAGTTAGTTATCGATCAAACAGTAGGTTTAGAACCCCATCTGCAAGTTTACCAAATCAAATCTGGACAGTTAGCCAATAATTCCTTGGTACTGCAAGAAATTAACCTCCAATCAGAAGTTGAGGACTTTGGTTATCAAAAATCCCTATTATTAGCCCGAAATGGGATGTGGACTCCTGCTTTGGCTTGGTTGACATCTCTCCAGAAAAATCGTCAACAACCTTTTCCAGAGTCTGTACAGGCGCAAATCGATTTAATTCGCCTTCATTCCCAATTCACTAAAAGCCAAGCTGACAAAATTTCGGCTAGTCCCAGTCAACAAGTGCTAACAGATTTAATTGATGGTCGCTGGGAGAAGGCTTTACAGATATTTACAGCATCTTCTCAAAATGCCCAAGAAATTGCTACCTTGCTGAAAGCAGATAGAGGCAGGTTATGGAATCGTACAGCTGTGGCGTTGCGGTTAAACCCCAATAGACAATCGGTTTTAGCTTGGACATATCTGATGTTAGCCCTGCAACGGGGAGAACAACGTGCTACTTCTTGGTTGCAGGAACAACCAAACATCAATCAGAAAAATCTCACCTATTTTCAAGATTTGTTAGCAAAACTCAATTATGAGGTGACAACCACTCAACTCAGTCAAATTATTGGTGGGGTACAACAAGTTACCCTGGTGAATAATGCTGATTGGGTACTCATTCCTGGAACAGCAGATTTAAAGATTACGGATAACCAGGTATGGTATCAGGTAGAGGTAAGTGCATTTCATAATCATGTCAGTTGGCTAAATTCCCCGTTTACTAATTTAAACCCACCAAAAACTCAGTCTAGCCAATTTTGGGCAAAAATATTGGGAATCAGTGCTGATCCCACTATCCAAATAATTGTCTGGTTACAGAATGGAGAACAGCAAATAAATCCGGCTACTATCAAAGCTGTACAACTGCGGAATGGGGTTTTACGGCTTTTAGCTGCTGGTACTAGTATTCCTCAAACTCGAAATAATTCTCTCCAACCCAAACCTTTAGCTCTTACGCCGGCAGCCTTAGAATGGGTACAACCATCTCCTCTTACTGTCCAAGAACTCTATCAACAAAATCCCCAAGTAGTGCAGGTAATGCTAAAAAATACATGGCGTGCTTTGCAACAATCTGGTGATATGCCCTCTGGTGCTGTTCCCAAATTCCCAGAGATGCAGGTAAAAATGGGTGATTGGCCTGTACAACTAATTGATGTCACTAATGACGGTAATCAGGACGTAGTTCTGACTATTTCAGGTGCAGCGATAGAATCATTAAATCAGTCAGCGTCTATCAATAGGAGAAATGTAGAAGCTCAAAAACGTCCCCGAACTTTGATTTTCTCGAATACTGGTAAGGTTATCTATAATGACTTTAGACCAAAATCACAGCAAGCTTTAAGTGCGATCGCTCATTTGGCTAATGATCCATCTCTAACTTTACTGGTAGAAAATGCTCATAAATATAGCTTAAAGCGCTGGTCAGGAACTAATCAGCGCTTTGAGTAGTAACTAAATTTTTTAGTTTATTCTTCTTGGTTACAAGATTCTTGTTTTTGGCTCTTGAGGTTCTGTAACTGTTGTAGTAGGGAATCTACCTCAGCTTGTAAATCCATAAATTTCTCTTGCTGGTCGTCTCGATAATAAGCCTTAGTCAGTTTTTTGACTAATTCGCTATGAGATTCGCAACTGGCAACACTGGATGACAAATTGGACATGGTTATACTCATTTGCAAACTTAACTCACACCATTCGAGATATTATAATAGTGTTATCTTAAGCTTTCTTAAATCATTAGTATACTTTTAATCACATAATCTAATAGTTTATAGGCTTAGTCATAAGCAAATACGATGATAAATCTTCAGTACGACAGACGATCTCTTGTGCTTTATAGTTGACACTTTTAGGCAATAGAGGGGCTTTCTAGAAGAAGGACGAGTTGGAAAGGAGAATGATGCAATTTGTAGACGCGGCAGCTGAAGATCGCCATCAGCGTGGTAAAGTTATTCACACCATAAAATAAAAGACAATTTTCCCATCTTAAATCCTTAGTTAAGAAGTTTTGAATCCTGTGACTTTGAGCTTGTCTGTTGCTAAATCTCATCACCAACCCTGGCCTGGACTGATAGAAGCCTATCGTGAATTCTTGCCTGTCAGCGAAAGCACTCCAGTTGTTACCTTGTTGGAAGGTAACACACCCTTGATACCAGTGCCAGCGATCGCAGAACGCATTGGCAGACAGGTCAAGGTATTAGTCAAATATGATGGTCTTAACCCTACCGGCAGCTTCAAAGATCGGGGGATGACCATGGCCATTACCAAAGCCAAAGAATCAGGGGCAAAGGCGGTAATTTGTGCTAGTACAGGTAATACTTCTGCTGCTGCTGCTGCTTATGCTCGCCGTGGGGGAATGAAACCTTTTGTGTTGATTCCTGACGGCTATGTAGCTTTAGGTAAGTTAGCACAAGCATTACTCTATGGGGCTGAGGTATTAGCAATTAAAGGCAATTTTGACCAGGCGTTGGAAATTGTTCGGGAAATGGCAGATAGTTATCCGATTACGTTGGTGAATTCTGTCAACCCTTATCGCTTGGAAGGACAGAAAACAGCAGCTTTTGAAGTTGTCGATGCCTTGGGTAACGCTCCCGATTGGTTATGTATACCCGTGGGAAATGCGGGAAATATCACAGCATATTGGATGGGATTTTGTCAATATCATCAAATCGGTAAATGCGATCGCTTGCCGAAAATGATGGGCTTTCAAGCTGCGGGTGCTGCACCCTTGGTAAATGGTAAACCTGTCGCACATCCGGAAACCTTAGCCACCGCAATTAGAATTGGTAATCCTGCCAGTTGGGATAAAGCGATCGCTGCCCAATCAGCCAGTCAAGGAAGCTTCAACGCCGTCACAGACGAAGAAATCCTTGATGCTTACAGACTCCTAGCATCATCAGAAGGTATTTTTTGTGAACCGGCTAGTGCGGCTTCCGTGGCAGGGTTATTAAAGGTAAAAGACCAAGTTCCTACAGGTGCAACAGTAGTTTGTGTCCTCACAGGGAACGGTCTTAAAGACCCAGATACAGCAATTAAGCACAGTCACAGTCAATTTAAACAAGGCATTGCCGCAGAAGTTAAAGCTGTAGCTGAAGCAATGGGATTTTAGGGAACGCGGAGAAGTAGGGACGCGGGGATGGGGAGATGGGGAGATGGGGAGATGGGGAGATGGGGAGATGGGGAGATGGGGAGATGGGGAGATGGGGAGATGGGGAGATGGGGAGATGGGGAGATGGGGAGATGGGGAGATGGGGAGATGGGGAGATGGGGAGATGGGGAGATGGGGAGATGGGGAGATGGGGAGATGGGGAGATGGGGAGATGGGGAGATGGGGAGATGGGGAGATGGGGAGATGGGGAGATGGGGAGATGGGGAGATGGGGAGATGGGGAGATGGGGAGATGGGGAGATGGGGAGATGGGGAGATGGGGAGATGGGGAGATGGGGAGATGGGGAGATGGGGAGAAATAATGATCTACTGCACCCTGCCCCCTGCCTATTTATTCCCTGTTCCCTGTTCCCTGTTCCCTGTTTACGAATTACGAATTACGAATTACGAATTATTTAATTTTTTTCTACCAAAGTCCAGAAATAGCCATCTGGTGAAACAAAGGAAAAACTCAATTCTCCAAATTCATTATTCACAATATCAGTCACATTTTTGGCATTACTCGCCCGAATGCGGTCAAAATAGGTATGTATTCCGCTGACGTGGTAAGTGTAAAGGCACATTCCCAAACTTCCCGGTTGGGCTGATTCAAAGCGCGACTCTAACCTGATCTGCTCTGGAAAACGAATGATGTAAAGTCTACCACTGCGTGCTGCCATAAAATCAGACTTGGAAGAACGAGGATCATCAAAAGCCGTAACTATAAACTTTTCCCCAGGATTAAGTTCAAACAAATCTCGACCGGCTAAAGAAGATTCATAGGTAGTTTCTACATCATCACGCACACGCAACAAACCCAAAACTTCTTCATAAAAGCGCAGAGTTTCTTTGCTATCATCCTGAACAATCATCCCCATATGGGTAAACTGACTAGTAGCTAAAGCCCCATTGTGATTGATTTTTCCATAATGGGGCATCACATAGCCGAAACGTTGAAATAGCACCTGTCGCGTCAATGGTTGCAGCAACATCATTTCTCGCACCCCAAAAGCAGCATCTATAAAAGGACGGCTTTTTTTGTCTTTGTCATAAATCACTTCCCAGTAAGGGTGCGAGTACCTGATAGTCGAACCTGCGGCTTTGGCATTTTCTGCATGATTTAAAATTCCTAACAAATCAGCAGTTAAAGCAGTACCCCAACGATTACCCTTAACTTTCATCGAACTGATACCCAATCCTTGATTTGTGGGGTTTTCCCAAATCATCAGCCGAATTAAACCATGATCTGCGTCTTGGTGGTAAAGACGAATCGCTTTTAAAGCAGAATTCACCTTGTATAATTGGTAAGCCGCATCTGCGCTTAATTCTCCCATTTGCCCAATGCGATAGCCAAATTGTTCCCAATATTGAATTGCTGAAATTGGATCAGGAACGCCAATACAGACTTCATAAATACCTTCAATTGCAGTATTTTTTCCTTGAGTCATAGGATTTTTGTTCTTATCAAGATATTTTTGTCAGAGTAAGTAGCCATCTTGAACTGCGTACACCAGAACCCATGAAAAAAACTTCTTATTCCCCTCCACGAAACAGCGGGGAGGGGTTAGGGGTGGGGTCTTATTTCCAAGTCAGGTGGGCGTTAAAAATTGTCGTTATGACAAGGGAACAGGGAACAGGTGACAGGTTATTCTTAATTTTATCCGCGTCCCCGCGTCCCCGTGTCTCCGTGTCTCCGCGTCAGTCTAATTAGTTGGGTTTTTAATTTTTAATTTTTACTGTGGCAAATTCTGCGCCTTTAACAAATCTAAATCCCGTTCAAAAATCTCATCAATCGGCAACATTTCCCCCGCAGTAGTCATAAATTTATGGTCTTTTGTGGCGCGAATTGTTGAAGCATCATCTAAACAATATTCATACAAGTCTTGTATTCCCCGATTATGCCATTGTGCTATTGGTTGAGTGTAAATATTTCCATTTTTATCAACACTGAACACACTACAATCAATGCGTTTTTCGACAATTTCTCCGATAGCCATCAAACCATATTCAACAGTTAAAACTTCCGTATCGTAACTTAAACAATATTCAGCAAACTTCAACATATCCGCAAATAGTTGTTCAGCTACTTGCTTTTTGACACCATTTTTAGTGGAACCATCAATAAACTTTTCTTCCTGCTTCTGCATTTCAGAAACTTTCTTTTTACCCATAGCCCGACGCAGTAAGTCAGCTTGTCCTAAAGAATAACCAGCCATATCCTGAGCAATTTTCATAATTTGCTCTTGATAGACCATAATTCCATAGGTTTCATTTAATATTGGTTCTAAAATACCTGTTTCATATTCAATTTGTTCTCGTCCATGTTTACGGTTAATAAACTTAGGAATCAAGCCTGCATCTAATGGGCCTGGTCGATAAAGTGCCAAAATAGAAGAAATATCTTCAATATTAGAAGGTTTCAAATCTCTAACTATTTGCTTCATTCCCGACGACTCTAATTGAAATATTCCTTCTAATTCACCTGATTCTAATAAATCATAAGCTTTCTGCACTTCTTTGGGTAAGGTGCTATGCTGACCTTTTGCTAATATATGTTGTGCTTTTCTTTCTTGACCTGTAATTTCATCTGGGTCAATTTTATAACCCTTAGTTTCTTCAATTAAATCAATAGTTTTTTGAATTAAGGTGAGGTTCCGCAAACCGAGAAAATCCATTTTCAACAAACCCAATGATTCCAAATCTTCCATAAAATACTGGGTAATTACAGAACCATCATTATTGCGTTGTAGGGGGACAATTTCATCAAGAGGGTCAGCAGAAATCACCACACCAGCAGCGTGAACACCAAAGGTTTTGTTAGTACCTTCAATTCGCATGGCCATATCCAACCAATGGCGAACATTCGGGTCATTATCATATTTATCTTTAAATTCTTGTGCTGGTGTTTCATCAGAAACCATAACTTTAAGTTTGGTTGGTTTTCCTCGCACCACAGGAATTAATTTCGCCATTTTATCAGCGTCACCATAGGGAACATTTAACACTCTGGCGACATCTTTTAAAACTGCTTTCGATGTTAATCGGTTAAAAGTAATAATTTGGGCAACTCTATCAGCGCCATATTTATCGGTTACATATTCAATGACTTGATCCCGTTTTTCAATACAGAAATCCGTATCAATATCAGGCATTGATTTCCGTTCTGGGTTTAAAAAGCGCTCAAATAATAAGCCATGATGTACAGGGTCAATGTTGGTAATTCGCATTGCGTAAGCAACCAAAGAACCAGCTGCTGAACCACGACCTGGACCTACAGGAATGTTATTGTCTCGTGCAAATTTGATGTAATCCCACACAACTAAAAAGTATGTAGAAAAACCCATTTTTTGCAGCATTTTTAATTCATATTCCAATCTTTCTTTATAAACCTGATCTACTTCGCTGCGGGATTTGCGATTTAATCTTTCTAAAAGTCCTTGCCAAGCAATTTCTTCTGTATAAGTGTCAGGAGTGTGACCAGAAGGAATCGGAGGAGTAGGGATTTTCGGCTCATCCATGATGTGGTAAGGCTCGATTTTATCCGCTACTTCGACCGTTGTGGCTATAGCTTCAGCAATGACATCATCAGTTAAATGGTCACGAAATAGCGCTTTCATCTCATCAGCAGATTTGAGATATTCTGTGCCGCTATATCGCATTCTTTTATCTTCGCTAATTAGCTGCCCTGTTTGAATACATAGCAAAGCATCATGTGCTTCTACATCAAAACAAGAAATATAATGGGAATCATTGGTAGCAATAAATTTAATTCCTAATTCCCGTGCAATTTTGACAATTTCAACATTAACAATTCTGTCTTCTTGAGAACCGTGATCTTGAATTTCTAAATAAAAATCTTCGCCAAATACTTCTTTATACCATTTTGCAACTTTTCGGGCTGCATCTGGTCGATTACTAAGAATTGCTTGGGGAATTTCTCCACCTAAACAAGCACTGGTGACTATTAACCCTTCTTTATATTGTTTCAGTAAATCTTTATTAATACAAGGACGAGAAAAAATGCCTTTACCTTGTACACCTTGAAGGTGAGAAATTGTGGTGATTTTAACTAAGTTTTTATAGCCTTTTGTATTTTTAGCTAAAACGACTTGATGATATTTGGGACGGCGTTCTTGTTTTTCAATATCACCGTTAATGATATACATTTCGTTGCCAATAATTGGCTTAATAGTCTTACTCCGACAGATTTTAATTAATTCAACTGCACCATACATGACACCATGATCTGTGAGTGCGATCGCTTTCATCCCCAGTGCGATCGCTCTATCGACTAACTCTGGTAGCTGACTGGCCCCATCAAGCAAACTATAGTCACTATGAATATGCAAAGGAACAAAAGACATATAATTTTAGATTTTAGATTTTAGGTTTTAGATTGATTTTACGAATACGAGATACCAGCTTAACAGTTTTTACCTCGATGACTGCTTTCCTGTTCCCGGAATTTTCATCGCTACTGGTGATGTTTTAATAGTTACAGTCATTTCATAGCATTTAGCATGAGCGAAACGAAGAATACTAACTCACCCGCAACCGAAAACCGCCCGTGGTGGCAGCAGATTCCGCTCACGTTACAAATTATCATGGCCTTAGTGCTTGCAGTCATTTTAGGCATTTCTCTAGGTGCGGGTAATCCTAACCCCAGCAACGCCATCTTCATTACTAATTTAGCAATTCCTGCCGAATTAATCCTCAAGGCACTCCGCGCCCTGGCTACACCGCTGATTTTAGTAGCAGTGCTGCACACATTTATGACTACAAATATCCCCAGTAAAGCAGGTAGGCGGTTAGCAGTAATACTTGTAACTAACACCTCAGTAGCTATTTTGGTTGGGCTTTTAGTTGCTAACGTCCTGCGTCCTGGGACTTGGGGGAGTTTAGTGCTTCCAGTCCCCACACAAATCACTGTTCAAAGTTTTGACCCTTGGAGACTATTTAAAGATGCTGTTCCACAAGCAATCCTCCAGCCACTGGTTGATAATAACGTTATTCAATTAATTGTCATTGCTATCAGCTTTGGGCTGGTTTTGCGGGGCTTAAAATCAGAACAAATCGACCAAGGCAAAAAAGAATATCAGTCTACTGAGAATGTTATCGCTACATTATTTGACGCAATCATCCGCATCTTAAACTGGGTAATTGCCTTAGTACCTTTAGCTGTTTTTGGCATTGTTGCTCAAGTTATTGCCGAAAGAGGCTTTGTACCATTTCAATCTTTAGCGGCGTTTATTGTAGCAGTTTTGTTAGCGCTGTTTTTGCAAGCTTGCTATTACCTGCTCAGAATTAAAATCGGTTCTTGGGTAAACCCACGCCAGTTTTTAGTTGGTGGTGCTGATGCCTTTTTGACGGCTTTTTCGACTTCTTCCTCTACGGTAACAATGCCCATTACCTTTGAAATTTTGCAAACAAAAATCGGTTTAAGAGAATCTTCTGCTTCTTTGGGTGCGTTAGTTGGCTCCAATTTCAATCATGATGGAACTGCATTGTATGAAGCGATGTCTGCGTTGTATATTTCCCAAGTGATCGGGCAACATTTGAGTTTAGGACAGCAATTAGTTGTAGTTCTCACGTCCATTTTTGCTTCGGTGGGTGCAGCAGGTATTCCCAATGCTGGACTGGTGACAATGACTTTGGTATTTACTTCTGTGGGCTTACCGACAGATTATATAGCGTTGCTAGTAACTGTAGACTGGTTTTTAGATCGTTGCCGCACAGCAATTAATGTCATGGGAGATATGACTGTGAGTGCTTTACTGGATGGCAAAAAGCCCCGTTCTGTAAACGAGGCTTAAGTAGTTCGGTGTGTCATTGGGATAAGACAGGGGGGATGGGGAGATGGGTGCAGGGTGCAGGGTGCAGGGGGAGACGCGGGGAAATTAAGAATTACCTGTCACCTGTCACCTGTCACCTGTCACCTGTCACCTGTCACCTGTCACCTGTCACCTGTCACCTGTCACCTGTCACCTGTCACCTGTCACCTGTCACCTGTCACCTGTCACCTGTCACCTGTCACCTGTCACCTGTCACCTGTCACCTGTCACCTGTCACCTGTCACCTGTCACCTGTCACCTGTCACCTGTCACCTGTCACCTGTCACCTGTCACCTGTCACCTGTCACCTGTCACCTGTCACCTGTCACCTGTCACCTGTCACCTGTCACCTGTCACCTGTTCCCTGTTTACGAATTACGAATTATTTTGATTAGCTAATGTTGTTGGGGTCCTTTAGCGTCGGAATGTTTAGCCAAGCACCTTTCTAAAAGTTCAATTCGCCAGACTAGCGCAAAACGCTGAGGATTCCAAATTAATTTAGTATCACGGCTAAATAAGGGTTGGTTCAAATAATGCCAAAGAGGAAATTGAATTTTTGTGTGTTTGGGAGCCATGGGAGGAATAAAATACTATAAAATAGCTTTGGCAGTAGCTGGCATTTTATTAAAAAAGTCAACTATCAATACCTTTATAATTCAAGATTAAACTAGGATCTGGCAATTGTCTTGGTGGCAATTGCGGAATTTAAGAAAATGTTACTTTTGGCTTTTTTAAAAAAGTGCGAGCAAATCCTGAACTTGTCTCTGATATGAACACTCTGAAGGCTGAATACTGAAAAGAAAATTTTGATATGCCATAGACATTTGTCTAGCCACTTCATCAACTGGGACACTACCAGGACTAGTTCCCAAACCAGGAACAACAACTGTATTGATTTGTTTTTGTAAACAACTACAATAGGTTTGGTTATGTTTGCGAATGGCTAAAAGAGTTGACCACATTCCTTGATAAACATGATCTTTGCCAGCCATTGACATCTGCATTCTCAAGGTGGGACTATGAGCAATAAATGGATGTAAAATATGATTTGTTTCTACAATTAAAGATGTTCCTATAGGTTGATCTCCTAAATACTCTTCTTGAATACGTTTTTGTAATAATGTTTCTACATCTTTGCCAAAAAATTTGAGTACTGTAGCATCAATATTATTGGCGGAATTTAAAGAACTAGCAGCGGTAACTATACAATCAAAAAAAGGCAATTCATCAAAAGTGCCATTGACTATTTGGACATTAGGTAAGCCTTCAAAATAATCGGCAAAAGCTCTACATAAAAAAGCTTTAGTGTCTATTAAAATTAGTTTTAGTGGTATGTCATAACTCCATGTTTGACAGGCATCTATGTTAGTAATTTTGGCTTTATAGTATGATTTATCAATCAGAAAAAGTAAATGAGAATTAAGAACGGTAAAAGTAGAATCAATGTTTAAAGTAATATCAGCTACTTTATCTGCTGTTAAACCATCAGGAGTTTTAATTTCCAGAATTAATCTTTTAATTGCATGATAAATATCTAAAAATAATAATTGTAGAGGTTCATCGGCAATAATCGGACAACGAAGTAATTTTAGACAATCATCTAAACCATAGACAATTTTTTGCAAACTAGTAAATCCTAGCATTGCTGCTCCACCTTTGAGACAAAAGGTAGCCCGGAAAATTTCTCCTAATTCGTCTCTGTCATCAATTGTATTTTGTAAATTGAATAACCCCTGATAGATTGTGTTAAGGTGATCTTGAGATTCTTCAACAAAGTAGCCGATAATTTTTTTAAATTCTTCTGGAGTCATGGCTGTAATAATTGTTGTATTTTTATGATGTACAAAATTACAAAAATTTAGCGCTATTATATATTAGTACTTATTTATATCAGATTGACTATCAGGGCAAATTCATTCTCACATATAAAATTGTGCCTCAGTCAAGAGATGGCTTGATCTGGCACTGTGTTTAGACTACCCACTTTTAACTTGATTCATATCGTCAACGCCAAAAAAAAACCACCCTGGTTATTTCCCAAGGCGGTTATTCAATTTATACCTTTCGGTAATTAATAGTGTGTGCCTGTTTTGCGGTGGTTGATAGCAGTCATAGCATCAGCCTTGAGTAATTTACCGTTATCGACGGTTGCATATACTACCCAGTGATCGCCGCATTCAAGACGTTGGCTAACTGAACATTCCAGATAAGCTGATGCGTCAGTGAGGATTGTACAACCGTTGTCTGCTTCTACAGTCTGGAAGTTAGCAAATCTATTTTCTCCGGGGGCGAAATTCTTGCGGAAATGCTTCATGTAATCTACATGAACACCTTCTGGGAGAATGTTGATAGCAAATTTTCCACCAGGATACATAAGAGATTCTACGGCTCGGTCTTTAGCGATCGCAACGGTAATACCAGGTGGGTTAAAAGTAGCTTGAGAAACCCAAGCCCCAAGCATTCCTGTAGAAACTTCTCCTTGCTTGGCTGTCACCACACATACAGAACCAATAATCCGGCCTACAGCTTGTTCTGTTGGGGTAGCAGATTGTTGGGGTACACGAATTTTTCTAGCTTTTTTCAAGCCTTGAGCGAAATCTGTACCGATTTCTTCACACAATTTGAGTGTGACTTCATCAGGCTTAAATTTTACCTTCAGGGTATCAAAGCCAAACCGATATCCAGCATCTCGGAGTTTACCTTCAACTAAATCTAAGGCTTCACCACTCCAACCGTAGGAACCAAATACCCCAGCGAGTTTGCTGTTGTCTCCAGTAGAGAGAACAATACCCAAAGCGGTGTGAATAGGAGTAGGTGCATGACCACCAATGGTGGGAGTACCTATAATAAAAGCATCTGCTTTTTCTACAGTATTACGAATATCATCGGGTAGTGCAAATTCACAGTTAATTGATTGAACTGCAACCCCACCTTTGGTCAATCCCAACGCCATAGCCTGTGCTAAAATTGCTGTATTACCATAGGCTGAAGCGTAAAGTAACGCCACGGAAATTTCCCGATTCTTGTGAGAAAGACTCCATTCTCCATAGGCTTTTGTCAGTTCAATTAAGCAGGTGCGAATTAACGGCCCATGACCTACAGCATACATTCTCACTTGCAAATCGGAAATTTTCTCTAAAGCTGCTTCTACGTGGATTGCATGGGGAGCCATCAAGCAATTAAAGTAGTAACGCTGGTCTTCTTTGAAGCTTTCTGAATTGTCATCAAATACGTCATCTCCACAGATATGCACTCCAAATAATTTATCTGTGTAGAGAATTTGGGTTTGTTGGTCGTAGGTACAAAGTGCTTCTGGCCAACGGGGACTAGGTGTAGGTAAGAATTTTAAAACATGACCTTGACCCAAATCTAAAGTTTCTTTCCCTTTCATCACCAAAACTTTGATATCTTGGTCTAGGAAAGCCGCCCGTAAATTAGCAGATGCAGGTAGAGAACAAACAAAAGTTATTTGTGGTGCCAGTTCTAACAGGGCTTTTAAAGTTGGTACACGGTTGGGGCTAAAATGACCCAAAATTACATAATCCAACTTTCTGAAGTTAACTGTATTCTGTAATGCTTCCAGATAAATTGCGGTGAAATTTTCCCCAGGAGGATCAATCAATGCAGTTTTATCGGCTTCTATTAAATAGCAATTGGAGGTAGTTCCTCTTTCAAGTGCATATTCAATTTCAAACCTTAGACGTGACGCACTTCTGGCTCTGAGAACTTTTGTGTTGGTGGCAATAGGTAGAATTTGTACGTCGCGTGGTTTGGAATTGCTCATAGGTTTTTGTTGTGAAGAAAAAACTTGTGACAACCAGTTTTTAGCAGATTCAAAAGCGTTAGAAAGAGGATCTGGGAAGCTCATAATAATTATGAAATACTTGCAGGAAAATATCTGTGCATTGCAATTCAAATTTCACAATAGGTAATAGACATCTAGTGGAAAAGAATGTAGAGACGTTCCATGGAACGTCTCTACAAGGGTTCTAGGAAACGCACATTTAATTTTCACGCTCTTGTCTAATGGGTAATAGGTAATGTGGAGAATTATCTATCACCTATTCCCTATTCCCTATTCCCTATTAGTAGTAATTCCCTACTTTGCGATGGCGTACTGCTGTGATTCCATCAGGCTTGGAAACACGTCCATCTTCGACTGTGCAGTATAAAATCCAATGGTCGCTACATTCCATGCTGCTGACAACTTCACATTCCATGTATGCGAGTGCGTCTGTAAGAATTGGTGAACCGTTTTTAGCGGTTTGGGTTTTTACGCCGGCAAATCTATCCGCACCGGGATGTAAACGCTTGAGGAAATGCTTTTTCAGGTCTTGATAGTTTCCTTCTTCCAAGACATTCAGAACAAAGCGATCGCCTAATTGGAGTAAGTTATCAATAGCCCGGTCTTTGGCTACGGCTATTGTGAATCCTAAAGGCTGTAAACTAGCTTGTGTTACCCAGGAAGCGATCATTGCTCCACTCATATCACCTTTTTTGGCGGTGACAATATACAAGCCGCTGCTAATTCTACCCAACGCTTTTTCCATGTTCACGTCGAGAGACTTGATTTGTTTGATGTTGCGTTCTCGCATGATCAATTTTCCCAAGTCTGTACCAGCTTCTCCACAAAGTTGGTAGGTTGATGCATTGGGGACTTCTTTAATCCGAATTGCGGGGAAGGCTTCTTTGACACCTAAGTCTATAAATTTACGGCGTAGGGTATCAATGGGTTCATCATCGCCACCGTAAGATTCAAATAGTCCTACTACTTGCTTATTTTTGGCGACTGATAGCAATGAACTCATCCCAGCTTGAGCCGCTACGGAGGTAGTTGGAGGCATTCCGATAATAATACCTGATGCTCTACCTGCTAGTTCTTGAATTTCTTGGAGTTCTGCTGTGTTGAGATCTATTACTTCTACTCCCACTCCAGCTTTTTGGATACCTTCAGAAATGGCCATAGCCAAGCGATCGCTATATCCATATTCTGAGATATAGAATAAACCAACCACAGTCTCTGCTGTAGCTTGTTTTTGGCTCCAGTTTTGGTAACACTCTGTCAGCAGATCTAGATTATGATGCAGTAATGGGCCATGTCCGTTAGCAATGATTTTGATTTTGCCAAGTTCACCCATTCTCTTCATTGCATTCAATAGAGAACGAGCATTAGGACCCATTAAGCAATCGTAATAAAATCTGAAGTCGGCTTCAATCGCTTCTAAGTCTTCGTCAAAGGTGCGATTGTCGCAGAAATGCATTCCAAATGCATCACAGGTATAGAGGATTTGGGTTTGGCGATCGAAGCTGAAAATGGTGTCAGGCCAGTGTAAATTGGGCGCACTGACGAATTCGATTTCATGTCCTTTACCAATGTCGATGCGATCGCCACTTTTGACAATTCGCTTGGAAAAAGGATCATGTACTAAACCTTCCAAAAACTGAAGTGCTACTTTGGAAGCTAAAACAGTTGCTCTTGGTGCTAACTGTAATACATCTTCTACCAAACCACTATGATCTGGTTCTGTGTGACTGACAATAATGTAATCAATTGTCTTGGGATTAACAATACTTTTCAAAGTTTCTAAATACAGGTGACGAAACTTCTGGTGAGAAGTATCAATCAAAACTGTTTGTTCACCCCTAATTAAATATGAATTATAGGTTGTGCCGTTTTGCAGTCCAAATTCAATATCAAAACGATCTCGATCCCAATCAAGAGAGCGAATCGCCGTGGTGTTAGGGGCAATTTCTACAGTTTGTATAGTTAACCTTGGTTCAACTTTCTCTGAGATCGCTACCATGATTCGTCTCCGAGTCCAAATAATATTCTCTTCTCAATCCATTTTCTTCCTAAATTCTTTTTAAAGTTGTAATCAAGAACATATTTTGGAAAATTTAACTTGTATCAATTAATGCTCTTTTTCAGCATATTTTATGACTAGAAAAATATACTAATTCTTAAATATGTCTAATGCAATACGACTTAAATATTTATTTTTCTTGGCAGAATTTAAAATCCTTAAACCATCATACAGATATTGGCTTTCCTTGACAAATAATTCGTTATAAAAAGTATATATAGCGGTTCTTGATTGAGTGAGATACAAACACCCCACCCCCAACAGCAATTGGAGGTAGTTCCTCTTTCAAGTGCATATTCAATTTCAAACCTTAGACGTGACGCACTTCTGGCTCTGAGAACTTTTGTGTTGGTGGCAATAGGTAGAATTTGTACGTCGCGTGGTTTGGAATTGCTCATAGGTTTTTGTTCTCATTCAAGTGCATACCCTATAAAGGGATAGGATATTATTTTATTTTGGCTAATTTCTAACTCCTGAAAGATTTATTTTTACTTATGCCTTGTCAGTAAACAAGGTTTTCGGGACATAAATGTTTTAGTTAAGGTTTGAAATTATCTGATATAGCAATCCTATTAGAGTTGAGAATTTATCGGTGATAGCATAGCGTGACGTAAGTCATGGGAAGGGAACAGGGAACAGAAAGTATTCATGAATCATTTAGGATTGCTATATAGTCAAATTTTAGTGACATAAAAAGTTTATTTCAGTCACCAGAAAAAATAAAAAAAATTGTTTTAAAGATTTTTATATGCCTAGAATTAATGATGTTAGGCATTCTGGCTATTTAGTAGTCAAGCCTAAACTATTTATATACTTTAGAGAACAATCAACATGAAAGCCAAAAATAGTCTGGAAATTAATGACCTAATTGACGATGCTGTAAATAATGCATTGGCACGCCGGAATGAAGCTTTAGTAGATATATCTGATGCAGAAGGGAAAAACATTACAGGTGGGATAACAACTGGCCGTATAAGTATTAAATTTCAACCTCCTATTGTTATAGGAAAGATAATCACAACAGGAATCTTCCCTCCAACCAAAACTCTTATCGCTTAAAAATCCTCTTGACTGGAGGCTCAATTCATGAAAGAAATTGCTGCTGAAAAAACTACACTTTGCCCCAGTGCTAGACCAGAACCAGGAGATAGTTTTGTTTTCGGTATCATCAGTGGAACAGTCGCAGAACCTCGTGTGGCTTATCTCAAGCAACCCCAGCCTGTCACGGATGAACTATTAGCAAAAGCTAGTCCAATTACACCAGCTGAAATTTTTCGTACAGCGTCTCCTTGTGCTACTAATGGTTGTCAACATTTTGATGGACAAGATTGTCGTTTAGCAACGCGAATTGTCGAACAATTATCGGCAGTAACAGAAGAATTACCTCCCTGTTCTATCCGCCGAGATTGTCGCTGGTGGAACCAAGAAGGCAAGGCAGCTTGTATGCGTTGTCCACAAGTGATCACAGATAACTATAATGCTTCTGAATTAGCAATTCAAGTAGCAACACCAACTGCCGGTTAAAACTACGAAATTTATTAAGTAGGAATCAGGTTTTATTTGTGAAGTAGGGGTTTAGCAATGCTAAATCCCCACTCTTACAGGTATGTAAGAAAATTTTTCACAGATAATTTAAGATTGCTATAAACCTATTCATCAAAACGATAAAAATAAATTAAATTAAATTAATCTTAATTAATCAGGAGAAGATTATGTCTCCTGATTTTTTATGTTTGATAAATTTCCCAACTAAATCGGGACATAATTGTTTTAGTTTTATCTCTTTTCAGCCTACTCTAATTCTGTAATTACTGTTTTATTGAGAATATTTTTAACGATAATAGCAGAATTGAGGAGTTTTGGCTGAAATAATATCATAATCAAGCTATTTTGATTGATAAAACTGTAACTTCTATGGTCTATTTAGTTGATAAAAATCTCTAGACAGAGGTTCTTATTTTCAATACGATGTAATCAGGAAATAAAAACATTTCCGGTTTTTTATACACTGTTTGATTTTTTAAACCAAGGAGAATACCAAAATGGCTAACATTCAAATTGCGAACTTAGCACAAATTGAAAAGCAGTTCAATGAATTGTCTAATTTGGAACTTGAAGGTGTTGTGGGAGGAAGTGGCCCTCGTGTAGACAAAGGTGATTTTAATGGTGATGGAATAGAAGATGTCTGCCGCTCCTGGTACAGAAAAAATGGTACGATCAGAAAAATGACAATAAAATTTGGTTAGAAGTAAAGGTTCTCGTTCCCAGTCTCCGACTGGGAATGCCATATAGAGGCTCCGACTCCAGGATTTAGTATCAATAAAGGCAGAGCCTTCCATAATTCATTCCCATACAGAGTATGGGAACGAGAAACGAGAAAATGTTGGGTTTTGTTAACCCAACCTACGCAACTTGACTCACTCAAAATTCAAATTAATCACAACTTCATTAACTTGTTGTTTTAGCCAATTCAAACCTAAATCAGTAAAAATTTGACGGCGTATTTTATCATCCAATTCCGGCTTGATAATCTCCTCAACAAAAATTAAATGTACACCCTTAGAAGTAACTATCGGTTTCAGAAATTGAGGTGCTTCAGCCGCAAAGACAGCGGCAGAAATTTCCGCCTTTAAATCCTTGCGACGCAATACCCCCAAATATCCCCCTTGGCGACGTAATTCTACATCCTGAATATATTTGTGAGCCACATCATAAAAACTCATCTCACCTTCTTTAATCGCATAGAAAAGCTCTATCGCCAAATCTTCATCATTGAATACAACTTCATACATGACAGCACCTACATAATCTAGCTGATTTTCAAAGAAGTATGGTTCGATTTTATCGGAAAATAAATGTTGGCTTAACTTGCCAAAAATTATACTACTATAGACTATTTCTTCAAAATCATCTATAGATAAACTATGTTTTTCCAACCATTTCCAAGTATCTTCAGCACTAGTGAGTTTATTCATTAATCGCAATAAATCTGCTGCTTTTTGTAATTCTTCAGTTTCCGCTTTTATTCCAGCTTCTTCAGCAGCAGCTATAATCACTTTTTGGTTGACAAACTGTTCAACTATCTCAGGAATTTTGCAAGATAGCTTGACTTGTTGAAAAATATTTTCCTTGGTAATAGTGATAGGTTCTGACATGATTTGCTCCTTAAATTAGATAAAATTAAACAATTTGAAAAATACAAAACACAGTGAAATTTCTACAACTTCACCCCACCCTGTTGCAACTTCTTAAACGGGTCAAGTAGAAAATCAATAATCCGTCGCTGACGCACAATCACTTCAGCCGTTGCTGTATCTCCCGGACGCAAAGAAATACATTTATTAGCAGAGGGAATACAACTCTGTTCGAGAGAAATTTCTAAGTTATAAGCTGCCACTTTTCCATTAGGTGTATCCATTTCAATAGTATTAGGAGAAATCTTAATTAACTTCCCTGATACAACACCATAATCCTGAAAAGGATAGGCATCAAATTTTACCTTGACTGGCAATCCTAAACGCAAAAAACTACTTTCATTAGTCGGCATTTGCGCTCGAATTATTAAAGGTGAATTATCTTGTGCAATTTCGGCAACCATTGTCCCTACCTGCACAACTGAGCCAGGTTTTTGAATTGGTAACTGAAATAAGATCCCATTTACAGAAGCTTTAATTTCTCGTTGTCCTAACTGAAATTTTAACGACTCTATCTGACTCTTACTTTGTGCAATCTCTGATTGGAGAGAAGTAACATCTGTATCTAGACTTTTCTGTTGTTCGACAATTTTCAACATAGATAACTGACCCGAACGAGTTAAAGTTTGATAACCTCTTTGTTGTTCTTGCAGTCGCAATTTAGCCTGTTGAATATCAGCGTTAGCTTGACGCAGATTTCGCTCATAACTACTTTTTTGTTCTGCTAAACGTAACTTAGCCTGTTGAATATCTGACTTAGTTTGTGCATACAATTTTTGTTTGTCTTTAGCTATATCTTGCTTTTCTACCAGATTAATTTCTGGAATTACTCCTTGCCGTTTTAGCTGCGTATAGCGTTTCACTTCCCGCTGACTACTTACCAAACTACTCTCTACTAACTGATTAGTAGTATGGTTATTGATGAGAGTTTGTCGGGCTTGATTAAGTTGAGATAATCTTTCTTCTTTCTGAAATTGATAGGCATTCCTGAGAGTATTAATATTCTGTTGGGCTTGATCAACTTGTGCTTGTTTTTCTAACTGTTGAGATTGATTTTGTTGTTGTTGAGTTGCTAAAGAGACAATTAGCTGGTTTTTGGAGGAATTTAACTGAGAAAGTCGATTTAACTGCCCCTCCAATTTATCTTGGACTTGACGCAATTCTGACTTGACTAATTCCGATTCTAATAATAATAAAGTTTGTCCTGCTTTGACTGTTTCACCTTCTTTAACCTGAATTTCTGCAACAGTTCCCGCTACTGCTGCATCCAATTTTACTGTTTTATCTTTAGGCTCAATTCGTCCTCTTCCTGTACCTGTTTCATCTACTTTAGATAACATTGCCCAAGGTAAAACCAGGGATACAATCAAGACTAAAAAGTATAGTAATCCCCTCGTCCAAACTTGAGGTAAGCTATCAAGTGATTCTTTGGTAATTTCCGACCAATCTTCACTGGTAATTTCCGGTAATTCTGGTGATAAAATCTCTGGAAATATTGGCTCTTGTTGTGGCTGGGATTCTGCTATGCTGCCATTTAATGTGTTTGTCATAATGCACCTGGATCAAGAATTATTTTTTGTAGATTGGGTTGAGAAACGAAACCCAACTATAATCATTATTAAATCATTGTTGGGTTTCTTTATCGCTCAATCCAACTTATGCTATTGTTTGCAATTGCTGTTGATTAAGATAGAAATAATGCCCACGTTTGTTCATTAATTCGTCATGAGTTCCACTTTCAATTAACACACCTCTATCTAGTACCAAAATTAAATCAGCATTACGTACAGTAGAAAGACGATGAGCAATTAGTAATGTGGTTCTTCCCTTGAGAATTCTGCTGAAATTCTGCTGAATAATCCTTTCTGATTCAGTATCTAAATGGGAAGTTGCTTCATCTAAAACCAACAAGTTGGGATTACCTAATAACGCCCTAGCAATTGCTATCCTCTGTCTTTGTCCACCAGATAATAAACCTCCACCTTCACCGATTTGACTTTCATATCCCATTGGTAATTTTTTGATAAACTCATCAGCACCAGCTAGTTTTGCTGCTTCCATAACCTCTGCTAAAGATAGTCCAGGATGCCCTAAACTAATATTTTCTCGAATTGTGCCACCAAATAAAAATGTGTCTTGATCAACTACGCCAATTTGTTGCCGTAAGGAACGTAAGGAAAGACTGGTAATATCTTGTCCGTCAATCAATACTTTGCCATCTGTGGGGGGATATAAGCCGACAACTAATTTAGAAATGGTGGTTTTTCCTGAACCACTACGTCCCACTAATGCCACCATTTGTCCTGGTTTAATTTCAAAAGTCAGGTTCTCCAAAATATTAATATCGCTTTCTGGATGATAGCGAAATGTGACATTTTCAAAACGGATATTTCCTCGAATTGGTGGTAAGTTTTGCCGTGATTGGTGCAGTAAATCTTCCTCTGGTTCTGTGTCCAACACATCATTAATTCGTTCTACTGCAATCACAACTTCCTGCAATTGATTCCACAAGACAATTAAGCGTTGGAACGGCTGTATAATATTTCCTAGTAGCATATTAAATGCCACTAATTGCCCAACTGTTAATTGGTTATGAATTACCAAATATGCCCCAAACCATAATAAAGCAGTCGTAGCTACTGCTTCAATTGTGTTACTGAAAATTTGTAAACGATTGCTGATGACTTGCCCGGAAAAGTTGGTTTTTACTTCTTTATTTAGTAACTCTTCCCAATGCCATCTGACTGTTTGTTCTACTGCTGTAGCTTTCACTGTTCGCACACCAGTGAGAGCTTCTATTAAATAGCTACTTTCTTTGGCAACTGCATTAAATATTTCTCTGGAAATTCTTTGTAAAAAAGGTGTGGCAATCAGGGCTAATAAGGCAAACGGTGGGACAATTACTAAAGCCAATAATGCCATTTTCCAACTGTACCAAAACATCAATCCTACATAGATAAAGACAGTGAATAAATCTAGAAGGATTGATAATGCTTCACCAGAAAGAAAGCGTTGAATTTTGCGGTTTTCTTGAACGCGGGAAATAATATCCCCTACATAACGAGACTCGAAAAAGCTCAAGGGTAGCCGCAATGTATGACGAATAAATCCGACAATAAGTGCTAAGTCTATGCGATTAGCTATATGGTCTAGAAGATATTGCCGTAAACCCATCATGGCCACACGAAAGAGGCTAAACATTAACAAACCTATTCCTACGGCTGTCAGGGTTAATTCTGATCGTTGCACTACTACCCGATCTAAAATTAATTGGGTAAATAGGGGGGTAACAAGTCCAAATATCTGAATAAATATGGAAGCTATAAATACTTCCAACATGACTAAAGAGTGGGGCTTGAGTAACTCAAAGAACTGCCAAAAGGGTGTGGAAGTCTCTTTCGCATCTTTGAGCATAGCTGTCGGTTGCAACAGCAATGTATAACCAGTCCAGTCGGCTTGAAATTCCCCGTGAGTGAGGTTGCGTTGACCAATGGCGGGGTCGGCTACAATGACGTATTTAGGGGTAATTTCATAAACAACGATGTAATGATTGCCTTCCCAGTGAACAATGGCTGGTAATTTTTGCTTTGCTAACTGGTTTAAACTAGCTTTTACAGGTCTGGTGGCAAAACCAAGACTTTCTGCTGCTGTCAATACCCCTCGTAAGGATGCACCATTGCGGTCTACATTGGCAATATCCCGCAACCGATTGACACTAAAGCGTTTTCCCCAATAGCGGGACACCATGACTAAACAAGCTGCTCCGCAGTCAGAACCACTCTGTTGGGCAAAGAATGGATAGCGTCGCATTACCTTTTGCCATAAATGCCCAACTCTTTGTGTGGGACTGGGAAAATAGGCTTTGCTAATCTTTGGTTCTGACTGAAAATCTGGGGTTGACGCTGGTAAAAGTTCTGGTTTTTGGTTGTTGTTCTCTAGAGTAGCTGGTTTTATCGGTGTATAATCTGCATCGTCTAGTAGGGAGTGGGCTTTGTGCCTTAAATGTTCTCGAATTTGGGGATACTTGTCCATTAAGGGCGACAGTAACTTTTCTGGCAAAAAGCACAACTGTAAATTTACTGAAGCTCTGGCTCCATAAGGTTTAAATTCAGATTGGGGAAACAAGGTAAATTCTGCAAATGATTCTCCGGCTTCTAAAGTAGTAATTAATTCATCTGTATCATCTAGCAGTCTGACTTTGCCAGTAATTATGATGTAGATGCCTGGTTCAACATCCGTTCCTGTCCAGAATTTGCCGACTTTGGGGTTGAGAGATTTAAGTTCTGGAAGATAGTGCTGAAATTCTTCTGGGGACAGTGAATACCCTAAAGTATTGTTGATTTGTTGCAGAGATATTAATTGAGCAGACAGATTGTGCGCCATAAATGTCTGAATCTTTTGCTAGTTTGGCAAAATTAATAGGTAGAAGTTCGGAATAATCGGCGGTATTTGCTGTTTTGAGGTCAGCAATCAATATTTTGGTTTCTGTGTCAGATTTGAGGCTATTTTGTGCAGTATGGCTGGATTTGTGTCGGGTGGATAAGCCCATTTGTTTGAGGAGTCGCTTGAAATGGCGATCGCTTACCTCAACCCCAAATTCCCTGGACAAATGTTTCTGCAACCAGTTCACTGTCCAGTGTCGAAAAACATAACCATGATCACGAGGATTACTGCTCACCAATTCTTTTAAACGTTTTAAATACTCGTCATTAACGACCTTAGGACGACCAATTGGACAATCTTGCCATTGGTGCGCCATCCCTGTTCGGGCAATATGCATCCAATGCCTTGCAGTTGCAGCACAACATCCCAATGTTTGGCAAATTTCTGTTTGAGTTTTCCCCTCATCCGCTAACAACATGATTTCAATTCGCTGGCGGTAAGACTCAGGGCAATTTTCCTGTAAAGTTTTTTGTAGAAATTTGCGTTGAAAGGCTGTTAAATACTTATCACTACAATTGCTTGCCTCTTTAGCTTCAGGTTTCGATGGATAATGGGACATAAGCACAGATTAAACCCTTAAAGTACTAAAAACCAAAGCCAGCAGGTATCATAGCTCGGTTCAAATTTAGCCGAACAGAATAATCTCATTTCCGAGAGCGGCTAATCATCATTGCTTCTGTATACATATAGGTATCGACTCTGAAGTTTTATGCAATTAGCTGAGATTTTTAACTGATTTTGCCAAGCAGTTTTTGCCTAACGCCGACTGAAGAGGTATCATGATGCAATTTGCAGGCGCAACAACTGATATCATGTTCGCCTAATCATTTATCAAAAAAAATCTCCGCGTCTCCCTGTCTCCGTGTCAGTCTAAATGATAAGTATTCAACCAGACATAATATGATTCTGAGGGAAAGTGCTTTTGATTTGCCCATAAACCAAAATCCACCCACACATAAAAGTGCAAGTGGACTGGTTAATTATTTGAAATGGAGCTTATGGGAGTTGAACCCATGTCCAAATTGGGTATTAACCCACCGCTCGTTCACAGGTTTAGCCTTTCTGACCCTCAAGGCGGGAATCGTTCATTATCCCGAACGTAGGATGCTCTGATTTAATCTTAGCCACCAAACCAACCAGAGAACGTTTGTTGGAGCATCCGTTGGGGTTAGGTCTTTAATCCTTAACGGAGTCAAATTAAAGACGCTCGAACCTGAAAGAGGTTTCTTAGGCTGCTACTAGAGCTTCCCGACGAGCAAATTTTACGATATTGTTCGCATTTACTTTTTTTTCGAGTCTTTGATTTCCGAGAGGTGACTCGCTCTCGACCTGAATCACAGAGAAGCTTTCGCCAACCTGTCGAAACCGTTAAAGCCCCATGTGCTTCACACTTTTATTATAGTACGCCATTTTGCAAGTTGACAAATAAAAGGGATAACTATTTTATTTTTGGACTAAATTAAAGGTAGAGATAGATATTTTACAGGTATAGTAATACGCCATGACTAGCCAAATTCTGATGCAACCGCAAGAAATTGTCCATTTATCAGGGATTAGTTGGCATACTTATGAGAGTTTGCTAAATGAACTCAGTACCAGTCGTCGTCTCCGCTTAACTTATTATCGGGGTAATTTAGAAATTATGGCTCCTTCACCTGAACATGAACGTTATAAAGAAATTACTGGTCGCTTTGTCGAAACTTTAGCCGAAGAACTAGAATTAGACATTGAACCACTGGGTTCTACTACTTTCAAACAATCAGAATTAAGTGGTGCAGAACCGGATAAATGTTTCTATATCAAAAATGTTAAGTTCATTCAAGGTAAAACCAGAATTAATTTACAACAAGATCCTCCTCCTGATTTAGTTGTTGAGATTGATATTACTAGCAGTTCAAAAGACCGTTTTGCGGTTTATGCAGAAATGGGTGTGCCGGAAATTTGGCGATATGATGGTAATGTATTTACTATTAATATTTTAGAAGATGGTAAATATATAGTTGTTGATGAGAGTTTAGCTTTTCCTAATTTACCTTTAACAGAAATTTCTAATTTTTTGAAAAATTCTGGTAGTAAAAAATATTTGGAATTAGTGAGAGAATTTAGAGACTGGGTGAGGAGTCAAATTCAAGATACTTACAATTAAAAAAAGAAAAATTAGAATACACCATGAGTAGCCCTGTGTTATCTCTAAATTTAATAAAATTGATGGTTTCGAGGATTTAACATAGGTAATTATTATAGGAAAAATGCCTAAGTTAAAAGAAAATTTGGTATAATATGACGCAACAGAAGGTATGTTTCAGAATCGCCGTAACTGAAATATAAAATTATAGCTTTGTTGTTTTTATAAATTTACTGATTTAATATGTCTAAATCTAAAAGAAAGAAAAATAATAATCCCAATCATGATCAATTAGAATTAAACTTAATATTTCCTTCTTTGGATTCTCAAGACAACAAAGAAAATAACCAAGATCAATCTATAGTAAATTTTAATATAAACCATGAATTACAATCCTATGGTACACAGTCCCTAAATAATCAACAGAATCTAAAAAAGGCTGATTTTTTAGATTCTGAAATAGATTAAAAAAACTCAAATACAATAGAAAATATACATCCAAAATTTGTAATCAATACAAAAGATAACTTATTTTTACCATTTACTTATGAAGAAATTTTAAAGGAAAGCGAAGAAAAAAAAGCTAGACTTCCTGACCTAATTGTTCCAGTAACAAAATTTGAAGAACAAATTATTCAAGTTTTAGCAGATATTAAAAATAATGGTTATTTATTATTTTTGTATGGAGTATCAGGTGTAGGAAAATCTACGTTTATTAGTTCATTACAGTTTCAGAAATATATTCCCATAAAAGAAATAATTTCAATTGATGCTAGTGAATTAATACAAGAAGATAATTCTGGATTAAAGCTTAAAGAATTAATTAAAACAATCAAGAAAGAAGCTATTAATTTTTTCTCAGAAAATAATAAAAGTAATGATAAATTATGTATTGTTATTGATTATTTAGAAAATTTAAAAGACGAAGATGAAAATCATGTTAGAGCTTTTTTCAGAGACTTAAATAGACATCTCCGAAAATACGAAATTTTAATTATTTGGCCTGTAACAGAGCGGGAAGATCTAGAAAATATGCAAAATTTTGCTGAAAGTGTTTCTAGTACAATCTTTCATAGAAGAATACCTGTTATAAATTTTACTGGTCCACCAATTGATGAATATCCTAATATTGCAAAAAAAACAATTATGTTTTTTAATGAGGCAAAAACTTGCTATGACTTTCAATTAAATGATCATGATTTTGAAGACTTAAAAATTTCTTACCAGCAACAACCTCAAGAAAAGCATTTAATTAGGGAATATTTAAAAGATGTTAGAGGTCTTTGGGAAAAACGAACTAATCATATATCTCAGATTGTAAAATCTATTCCTAAGCCGACAGAAGTTTGGTTTATATTTTCCTATCCAAAGGCTGAAGATGTTGTTGCTCGTTTTGCAAAACAGACTCCAGATATAATTGATGAAATGTGGAATGCAGATTATAAATCTCTTTTTGCATATATTGGTAACAACCAAAGAGCGGCTGACTGGAAACCTCAACGTTTAACTTTAGCTCTAAGTAGTCGTATGCTAACAACTAAAATAATGTATTTACCTACCAATGCTTTAGTAAGTTGTATAGCTGCTTATTTAAATGATGCAAAAATTCCTCTTACAAGACAAGAGTTAATTGAATTTCAAGAAGATAAAAAAGGAAATAAAACAGGAAAATATATAGTTCCAAAGCACTGGTTTCAGAAAAAGATTGTTCAAGACACACTGAAAACAACACCTTTATATTTACAATTATTAAATATTCCGACTAGACCCGGATCTCGTTCAAGTGGTACAGTACCAACAGCATTAGAAAATGCCAAACAAGCTTTTGAACAATTTAATAAAGATATATCAACAAAAACCATAAGTGATCACCGTTTTAATCATGCTATTTGTTTAGCATTACAAAATGCACTTAGCGATCAACCAGGATTTAATTTTACATACGAAACAAAACATCCCAATCTCGAAAATATCAGACCTGACATATTAGTAGATACAGATAAAAAACTTATCTGCTTAGAGTTTTGTTATACGAATAACAATACACCCGGATATCTTGCTGATTATGTTTTAAGAAAACTAAATCAATATATGAAACAACTAGAAGATAATTTTGGAATCCCTGAAGATTTTTCTTGGTAAGAATAATTTTTTAACATGATAATTCTTGAATATGTAGACGCATAGAGATGTTGAAGATGACATTACAGGAAATAATTAAATCTCTTGATGATTTAGCTGTGGAAGATAAAACTCTTCTGCTTAATGTACTTGAGTCTCATTTGTCAAAAAGAAAGGAACAAGTACAAGAAAATTACTTTAAAACCTGAAATTTTCAATTATAATCAATCAGAAATAGACGCACAAAAACAAAAAAATGGAGGAAAAAATAAAAATTAATGCTGATGTCATTTATAATATAATCAATTCCTAATAGTAAATGTGAAACTATGACCCTTGAACAAGCAGTTTTAGAAGATTTCCGAGAATTACCAGCAGATAAACAACAGGAGGTTTTAGACTTTATTCAATTCCTCAAACATAAATTATCAGTAAAAAACCCAAATGTTAAACCTAATGGTGAAACTTTCTGGGAAATGACCTTGCGATTTCGGGAACGTATGGAAAGAGAAGGTATTGAATTTACAGATGAGGATTTTGCAAATATTAGAGATCGCAGTCCAGGACGGGAGGTAGAACTTTGAGTTTTCGTTTTCTTTTAGACCCTAATATTATTTCGGAAATTAACAAAAAAATCCCCAATAAATTAGTTGTTGATAAAATGAATCAATATCAAGGTGAAGTATCTACAGCTTCAGTAATAATTCATGAATTATTATTTGGTTGCTTACGTTTACCTCCTGAATCTGGAAGAAGACGCTTTTTAGAAGATTATATCGGAGAAATACCTGCTAAAATGCCAGTGTTGGATTATGATCTCAATGCTGCAAAACGGCACGCACAGGAAAGAGCTAGATTATCAAAAATTGGTAAAACACCTGCTTTTATTGATGGACAAATTGCGAGTATTGCGTTCTGCAATGATTTGATTTTAGTCACAAACAATGTGGCAGATTTTCAGGATTTTCAGGATTTGGTGATTGAAAATTGGTTTATTTAGGTTGCTTATGTTCAGGTAATTTATAACAAAATTAAATAATATTGGAACTGCAAATTACTGGTTATAGTATAGATTAAATATAAAAGTTTCAAGTAATTGTTTACGTATAATTTTTAGATTAATAAACTAGTAATTGATGATTGGCTATGGTTCATTTAACAATTACCCATTACCAATCACCTATTACCAAATTAAGTTAAAGCCTCAGCACCACCAACAACTTCTAGGAGTTCTTGGGTAATTGCAGCTTGACGGGCCTTGTTGTAAACCAATGAAAGGGACTTAATCAATTCACCGGCGTTTTCACTGGCGTTACTCATAGCTGTCATCCGCGCTGCTAGTTCACTAGCTGCTGACTCTTGGAGCGATCGCAATAACTGATTACTCAGATACAATGGCAACAGAGAATCAAGAATTTGTACAGGGTCTTGCTCGAAAATCATATCACGAGGCAAGGCGCGGACTTGGCTGACCACTTTCTCCCGTTCTACTTGGAATTGACCACCACGGGTAGTTAAACGGAAGATTTCGTCATCCGCTGCTTCTAAACCTTGGGTATCAAGAGGAAGCAGAGTTTGTACCACGGGACGAGAGCTTACCAAGGAAACGAATTTGGTATAAACTAACTCAATCCGGTCTACTTTTTCCGAGAGAAACAAGGAAAGTAGTTCATCAGCAATATTAGTAGCTTCTGCTGCGGTAGGAATTTGTTCTAAACCGCTGTAGTTAGCATTAATAGGCTGATTTCTTCGTTGAAAGTATTGAGTAGCTTTGCGTCCGACAGTTACAAATGTGTAGTCTATACCTTCGGCTTTAAGTTCCTTCGCGCGATTTTCTGCTCTGCGGATAACGTTACCATTGTAACCACCACACAGACCCCGGTCGCCGGAAATTACCAACAAACCTACTGTTTTAACTTCGCGTTTTTTCAGTAGTGGTAAGTCTACGTCTTCAAACCGCAGACGGGTTTGTAAGCCATACAATACTTGTGCCAAGCGGTCTGCAAAAGGACGGGTGGCAATTACCTGTTCTTGGGCGCGGCGTACCCGTGCCGCAGCCACCAGCCGCATGGCTTCTGTGATTTTTTTGGTGTTTTTGACCGACTGAATGCGATCGCGTATTGCTTTGAGATTAGCCATAATATTCCACAAGAATTCAGAATTGAGAATTCAGAAGGCAGGAAGGGAGGAAGGGTCTTACTTCTGACTCCTGACTCCTGACTCCTGAACCGAAGGTCTGCGAAGCGTCTCCTGACTCCTTGATTACGCTGCTGCTTGGAAGGTCTTCTTGAACTCGGATAATGCGGCTTTCAAAGCTGCTTCTTCTTCGTCACCTAGTACTTTCTTGCCTTGTACTGCTTGGAAGTATGCAGTATTAACGGTCTTCAAGTAATCACGTAGACCTTTAGCGAATACGGTGACTTTATTAGCTGGGATGTCATCTAAATAACCGTTGATACCAGCGTAAAGAATCGCTACTTGTTCAGCTACAGAGAGGGGGTCGTTTTGGGGCTGCTTCAGAAGTTCCCGTAAGCGGACACCACGTGCTAACTGGTCTTGGGTGGCTTTATCTAAGTCGGAAGCAAATTGCGCGAAAGCTTGTAAGTCGTCAAATTGTGCTAATTCCAACTTAATCTTACCGGCGACTTTCTTCATTGCCTTGGTTTGTGCCGCAGAACCTACACGGGATACAGAGATACCGGGGTTTACAGCGGGACGGATACCAGAGTTGAACAAGTCAGAAGACAAGAAAATCTGACCGTCGGTGATGGAAATTACGTTTGTAGGAATGTAGGCGGATACGTCACCGGCTTGAGTTTCGATAATTGGTAGGGCGGTCATGCTGCCTTTACCTAATTCATCGCTCAATTTAGCGGCACGTTCCAACAAGCGGGAGTGGATGTAGAATACGTCTCCGGGGTAAGCTTCCCGTCCGGGTGGACGACGGAGTAGCAAGGACATTTGGCGATAAGCCTGTGCTTGCTTGGAAAGGTCATCATAAATTACTAAGGTCGCTTTGCCTTTGTACATGAAGTACTCAGCAATGGTTGCGCCTGTGTAGGGAGCTAGGTATTGTAAGGTGGCTGGGTCACTGGCGTTAGCGGCTACAACTACGGTGTAGTCCATTGCGCCTTTTTGTTGTAAGGTTTGAACTACGTTAGCAACGGTGGAAGCTTTTTGACCGATAGCAACGTAAACACAAACGACATCTTCACCTTTTTGGTTAAGGATAGTGTCAATAGCGATCGCTGTTTTACCAGTTTGACGGTCACCAATGATTAATTCCCGTTGACCACGGCCAATGGGAATCATGGAATCAATAGCGGTGATACCTGTTTGCATCGGTTCATGTACAGACCGACGGGCAATAATACCTGGTGCTGGAGATTCAATCAAACGGTTTTCTGAAGCTTTGATTTCTCCCTTACCGTCAATTGCACGACCCAAAGCATCAACAACTCGGCCAATTAAGGCTTCACCTACACCTACTTGGGCAATTCTACCAGTAGCAGTTACGGAGCTACCTTCTTGAATTTCCCGGCCTTCACCCATCAATACCGCGCCCACGTTATCTTCTTCTAAGTTTTGGGCGATGCCTATTGTGCCATCTTCAAATTCTAGGAGTTCCCCAGCCATAGCCTTTTCCAGGCCATAAATCCGGGCAATACCGTCACCTACTTGTAAGACTGTACCAACGTTAGCAACTTTAACCTCTTGGTCATATTGCTCGATTTGTTGTTGGATAATGTTGCTGATTTCGTCAGGTCTGATGGAAATACTCATTTGTCGTGCTATTAGTTTTCTTTCGAGACGGAAGAAGTCAAGACAATTCAAAATTAAAAATAGGTTTTTCTAATTTTTAATTTTGAATTTTGAATTATTTCAGCTACTGCTTAAACTCAAGGAAAGACGACGTAGTTGACCACGTATACTAGCGTCAATTACTTGTGAGCCGACTTTGATAATCACACCACCAATCAACTCGCTATCTATCTTCGTTTGTATTTCTACCTGGCGAGCCTTGGTGATGGCAATTACTTTTTCTGTAATTGCTTGCTGTTGGGCTTCTGTCAAAGCAACGGCAGAAGTAACTTCGGCTAATACGGTTTGATTTAGCTGCCGCAACAGTACTAAATACTGCTGTAAAATCGGTTCCAAGAAAGAAATGCGTCGTCTGTCAACTAGCAGCAACAAAAAGTTACGCAGGTAGGGACTAACGCCTTCCCCAAGCACTTGTTTGAGCAGACTCTTCTTGTTTTCAGCCTGAATAAAAGGGTTGCCCAAATAGATCTCAAGCTCTTTGTTGACTGTAAAGAAGCTTAGGAAAGTACGCGCATCTGTGCCGAAATCTTCTGTTAAGTTTTTCGACTGCGCCAGCGACAGCAGTGCCTGTGCGTAGGGCTGGGCTATTTCGGCTGCTGCTGCATTACTTTTCATACATTTCCTCCCAATTGTGAGATGCTGCGTTCAATTAAAACTTGTTGAGCATCGTCAGCAATTCCGCTCTTGAGTTGCGCCTCAACTTTTTGCAGTGCCTGAGCAACTACTTTTTGACGTAATTGAGCGATCGCTTTATCTAGTTCTGCACTCAAGTCGGCTGCCCCTGCTTCCTGCAAGCGCTCAATATCTACAGCAGCTTGTGCCAGAATAGCTTCTTTAGCAGCTTGGGCATTGTCTTGGGCTGCTTTTTTAATTCTTTCAGCTTCCGCAGTAGCTCGATCTAGGTTTTGTTGCGCCTCTTTGAGCTTTCCGGCTGCATCCTTAGCTCTCTGCTCTGCACTCTTAATTGCTGTTTCAATATTTTCTCGACGAGTTTTTAGGGTGTTACCTACAACTTTCCGTCCGAAGACAAACAGCACAGTAATAATAATGGCCAGGTTAATCAGGTTAGTGTCTAAAATATTTGTGTTTAGACTAAACCCTCCTTCTGCCAATTCACCTCCGACGGCGCTAGCTTCGGCCGTCAACAGTAAAAAAGTCCCCATGATTTTTCATCCACAACTGCGCTGCCAAAACTTTTTTGTCAGTTGTCAGTTGTCAGTTGTCTTACTTAATGACTAATGACTAATGACTAATGACCAATGACTATTTTTTGAGTTAGCGCTGGTTAACTAAATCTGCTCCTAAAAGCTTTTCTAGCATTTGCCGACTGAGCGCATCAACTTGTGCTTCCAAAGAATCTAAAGCTTGTTGTTTTTGCTGCTCAATTTCACCAGCTGCTTTCTCTCTTTGTGCCTGGGCTTCCTGTTGCGCTGCGGCAATTTTTTGGGCAGCGATTTTTTGAGCTTCGGCTTGAGCTTCAGCAACTATTGTTTGTGCTTGCCGTCTAGCTCCTGCTAGATCCTGCTCATATTGCTGTGCTAAGTTTTCTGTTTTTGACAAGCGTTCTTGAGCTTCTAATTGATTACTACGGATATATTCATTCCGTCCATCAATCGCATTGCCCAGGGGCTTGTAAAGAGTTGCGTTCAATATTAGGGCTAAGATTAGAAACTGGATTGCCATCAAAGGCAGGGTAGCATCTAGATCAAACAAACCCCCTTCTTTGGCAACTTCTTCTACAGCCAATAAGGTGATCCAGTGTGTCATGTTTGCTTATTCCTATCTACTATTTTAGTCCTGAGTTATGAGTCCTGAGTTATGAGTTAGGAGCGAACCTCCTAACTTTTTCACTCAGCACTCACTACTCAGCACTGAGCAATGATTATGCGAAGGGGTTAGCAAACAGTAGCACTAGAGCAACTACTAGACCGTAGATGGTTAGCGCTTCCATGAATGCCAAGCTTAACAGCAATGTACCGCGAATTTTGCCTTCAGCTTCTGGCTGACGAGCAATACCTTCTACAGCTTGTCCGGCTGCGTTACCTTGACCAATACCGGGGCCGATTGCAGCCAAACCAACAGCTAGAGCAGCAGCGATAACGGAAGCAGCAGAAACTAATGGATCCATGATATTCTTTCCTTACTTTACTCAGTTGAACAGGTGTTGTAGTTGGTCAGTTGTCAGTTGCTCATAAGCCATGACCAATGACTCATGATTATTTTCTGAGGGATCTAATGATGTCCCTCATGCTCTTCACCACCATGATGATCTTCCATCGCTTCACCGATGTAAGCAGCAGCTAAAGTGGCAAAAATTAGTGCTTGAATGGCGCTGGTAAACAATCCCAAGGCCATTACTGGTAAGGGGACGAACAAGGGAACTAGCAAAACTAGTACTCCTACCACCAGTTCATCAGCTAAAATGTTACCGAATAAACGGAAGCTTAGGGAAAGGGGTTTGGTGAAATCTTCAATAATCTTGAACGGCAACATAAACGAAACTGGTTGCACGTAGTTGCCAAAATACCCTAAACCCTTTTTGCTGAACCCAGCATAAAAATACGCTAAGGATGTCAACAAAGCTAAGGCAACAGTTGTGTTGATGTCGCTTGTGGGTGCTGTCAGTTCACCTTCTGGCAGATGAATTAGCTTGAAAGGAACTAGCGCCCCTGACCAATTTGACACAAAAATGAACAAAAACAAAGTGCCGACAAATGGCACCCAAGGGCGATATTCTTTTTCGCCAATCTGGTTTTTCGCCAAATCTCGAATGAATTCCAGGGCATACTCCATCAGGTTCTGTAGCCCACTGGGAATTCTTTTGATGTTACTGCTTGCCAAGACGGAAGTTAGTACTAGCACACCAATAACAAACCATGAGGTGAGAAACACCTGGCCATGTAGCTTCAAGTTACCTATTTGCCAGTACAGATGTTTACCCACTTCCAATTCGGCAAGTGGAACAGAGTATAAATTCAGAAAATTCAGCATTTTCTTTCCAATTCAATCGTTTCTCCAATATTACCTGGAGAGGAGGAGCCTTTTTAAGGTTGCCGGAGCTTTGTGGAGTCAGAGATAAACGCCACTCTAACTACGTAGATGATGAGCGTAGCTTTATAGGTGAGAAATCCCAAAAATATGGGCATTACTTGTAGCTGATTTAAGCGCGATGCTAGTAAAATCAGTACTACTAATAAGGCTAACCGAGTTTTGCTCAGTGATTGTTTCTCTGTGCCTAAACGCTCAACATCTTTTGCCAACATCCTCAAGTAAAGCACACCTGCACACGCCCCTAACAAATAATTCAGGGCAATGTTTAGGGAGTAAGAAATCCACACAGAGATAAAAATAACCCCTGTCAGGACAAGTGTGATTACTAACAACTCCTGATAGAGTTGATAGAAGTCTTGCATGGAAGAGTCTACTGGTTCTGTGTCTTCAAAACCAAGTTGAGCATCTTGTTCTGTTGTCGGAGTCGGTGCAATTGATTCTTCTGACAAGCTCACAGGACTTGAAACTAGTACAGCTAGATTATGATGACTGCACATTCAGTCAGCTGAATCATATCACGATCTGGTAACAATACTTTAGGAAAAAACAATTAACTTATTTTTGGTTAGGAGTCAGGAGTCAGGAGTTCAGGAAGAAGAATTGATTTTTTTCTACATTTTGACTTTTGACTTGTCTTACGCCCTCTCGCTGGGTGTTAGTAAGAGCAGTTGTTGCTTGAGGAGGTGTCTTACTCCGTCTAAGTCTAGCTCGACTTGGGCTAAAATCTCAGCCACTGTGGCAGAAGCATCACAGTTTTGCATAAACTCAAACTCTGCTGTTGATAAGTTAACAATTTGGTAATCGTAGTTAAATAAGCATTGACTGGGAAACCCATCTATGCAGGGGTTGAGTTCGGGAATTGCAGCTAATAAAATGTTATCTGCTGACCAGTCAGTTTTGGTGAGGGGGGGACGACTGAGGAAAAATTCGTAATGGGTTACTTCTGGGTTCAGTAATTCTATCAAGCGGAAACGTTGGCGTTCTGTTAATTCTTCGGCTCGTTCAATTAACTCCGGTGCTTTTTCTAGAAGCTTTTCTAATTGCCAAAATCCGGGATTGGAGAAACCAACAAAGTCTAAACCGGAAGCGTCTATTAATTTAAATAGTGTATCAATGTTGTAATCAGTTTCCTGGGGATGAACGTACATATCAGCAAAACATTCATCTCGCTGATTTTCCATTGACCAACGTTCTTTTTCGCGTTTGACAATTCGGTTATTTTCTGGTAAAGAAGCAAATATTTGTCTTCCGACTTGGACACCATCGCGGTAGTCACCTTTTTTGTTACCTTGGAGGAGTGCGATCGCTTTTTGCATGAGTTGAATTTCCCAGCGTCCCAATTCTCCATAGACAAAAATGTGCATTAAGCCACCGGGGGCTAGTTTTTTTGCTAATGCTTGGATACCACGAATCGGATCTGGGAGATGATGAAGAACACCGACGCAGTTAATTAAATCAAATTCTCCTGGTATCTGTTCTACATCATATATACTCAGATGATGAAATTCTACACGGTCAGCACCAGAACTTTGACAGCGTTTTTTTGCTACTTCTAAAGTTCCTGCGCTTAAATCAATTCCGACTACCTGCGCGTGGGGGTTAAGATGTACCAAATATTCAGTTCCGACACCTGAACCACAACCAGCATCTAAAATGCGGATATTTTGCTGCGGTGGTTTTCTTCCGGTGCAGAAGTTGTAAGCAGCTAACCAATTCCAACGCCAATTATAACCTGGTGGTGGTTCGTCGAGGATGGGTTCTGGGGGGAATGGGTAGGTGTCGTAGAGTTTGGCTACAGCAGCACTGACGGTTTGGGAGTCGGACATGATCAGGATTAATGCAGTATTTCTGAGTTTAGCCGATGGAGGTAATTAGGGCAAAGGTTATGCTAAGGAATTCTTAACTTTTCACGGTTTGAAAGTCTATGATTATTCTGAATAATCACCACCAGAACCAAATTTCCAAGCATCTACTAGACGATGCCAATAATATTGTTGTTGAATGGGTAGATTATTAACTAATGGTTTGAACATAGGATTTATAGAAAACAAGCCACTATAAATACATAAGTTAACGTAATGTAACATCCAGTCTAGCAAACTATCTAAACCAACTTGGGGAATTATCTTCGCAACTAACAAAGGATGAGATAAACCAGTTTTTAACAATGTTTGTGTTAAAGCTCCAAACTGCACAACATCTTGTAAAAATGGTTTAAGTACTGGAGTTCCTAGTTGTTGCATTTCTTGAAAAACGACTGAAAGAAGTTGGTTAATTTGATTTGGGTCAATTTTTTGTTCTACACCCACACTCATTGCCTTTTGAAATAACCAAGTTACACTTAAACTCGGTTGATAGGGTTGCAATATTGTCAAGTCTTGGACAGATAATTTATCTATTTGTAATGCTTCTTCAATTCCCAATGTTAACCTTTGTAAATGACGTACCATAGCCCCAAAACCGCCAAAACTCAAAGGTGATTGATTACCGCTACTATCACCTACTGGTAAAATGCGATTCCAAGGAGTTTGGAGAGGACTTTGACGATAACTAGGAAAAAAACCAAAGAGCGCTCTTTTAAACTTCAGTTGACTAAGTTCCACGCCCTGATATTCTGGTAAAAGACGGAAATATTCTGCAAATAAAGTTTCTAAACTTAAGCGTTGTGGATTTGCATCCATGTAAGTAAATAAATAAGTTGTTCTACCATCTTTTGCAGGGAAAGCTTCCCAAAAATATTGACATTGATTTTGCAAAGCGGTGAAAGATAACAACAAATCGCCAGAGTTATTCTCAGGAAATCCTTCAGCACAACTTCCGACAACTAAACAAAGGGCATCTGGTTTTTTACCTTGACGTGCTTGTTGGCTAATTGGTGAAAGATTTCCCATTGCGTCAAGCAACAATCTCGCTGTGAATTGATTATTTATTTTAACTCCATTTGGGTGAACAACTACATCGCTAAACGGTGTATTTTCAAATAACTTTCCCCCAACATTGATAAATCTGGTTTTTAAGGTTTCCAGTAAATAAATAGGATCTACACCAATGTTGAGGACATCTTCTACCCAGACTTCTGTACCACCTTGAAAGCTGACTCGTGCGGGGTTATATTTAGTGACAATAGTTGTTTCTAATTCTGCTGCTGTTAGCAAGTCCAATTCTCGAAATACTTCCAATTCTTTGCGAGAAATATTCCATTCTTGTTCCCTTCCTTGCAAAATTCCTCTTTCCAGCAATGCTACCCGCACACCGCGCACAGCTAAAGCACAACCAATGAGAATTCCTAAAGTTCCACCAGAAATAATTACATCCCATTCCACAGAGTTTAAAGGTTGTGAATTTTCTTTAACTACGTTAGGTATGAGTGTGTTGTCTGTTCGCAGGGATGTTAAAATATTATCCGTGCGGCGTAGACCGCTTAAAACATTTCCTGGTAGTTGAGAAAGAATTTCTTCAGTTAGGGACATAACAGTTAATTCCAGCAGAGTTCTAATATTGATATTATCTTTTCAGACAAACGTTTGAAAAAGCTGACTGTTGACTGCTATAAGTCTTGAGTTTATGGCAATGTGGATATAGAAACGAGACAATAACTTAACTTGTAGGAAATACTTATGAATCGCTCAAAAATAGTGGCCGTTATTACAGGTGCGATTTCTATCCTCTTAGCTGTTGCTTACCTGATAGTTGTGCAAATCCTCGACTACCGAGATATGAAACCTGCGCCCATTAGTGAATTGCACCCACCAGCAGTGATTGCAGAAAGTATAGCAGGGGAAAGGGGATAGCTGACAGGTGACAGGTGATAGGTGATAGGTGACAGTTTGAAAAGCCTATTGGTATCTAGGTTTTATTATCAATTGGTTTCCTAATTGCTATTTCTCCATATCTCCGTGTCCCTGTTTCCCCGTTTCCCCCCGTCTCCGCGTCCCCGCGTGCTGCCTTTACAAACTTTTCCATCCATAGATAAAAACTCATGGTTATTATTCAATAATTCAATCCATAGAACTATAAGAATAAATTACAGAAAATATCGTGGATTTATCTAGGAAAGTAATTCCCATTTGGGACAGATAAAGGTAAGCTAAATCTAACAATATTAAACAAAGATAAATTTCCATTAGTGGTTGTCACTGCGTTGATAGGGATCAACGCTAATTGATGTGATAGCTTTAATTTTTGCTGCAAATATAGAGGTAATTGAATGGCTCAGTACTTCCTAGATAGTGTTTGGCTGATTCCTGTTTATGCTTTGATAGGGGGTCTTTTAGCAGTTCCTTGGTCACCGGGGATAATTCGGAAAACGGGGCCAAGACCGGCGGGATATGTAAACTTAGTAATGACGTTTTTCTCGTTCTTTCATGCTGTTTTTGCTTTCACAGCAATATGGAATCAACCAGCGCGAGAAGTATTTATTCCTTGGTTGTCTACCGCAGGCTTAAACCTAACTATTAATTTAGAAATTTCTTCGGTGAGTGTGGGGGCGCTAATTGTCGTCACTGGCTTAAATTTCCTAGCGCAGATATTCGCCATTGGTTACATGGAAATGGACTGGGGCTGGGGACGCTTCTTTTCTTTATTAGGATTATTTGAAGCTGGGCTTGGTGCGTTAGTTCTGTGTAATGACTTGTTTTTCAGTTATGTAATCTTAGAAGTCTTGACTCTGGGGACTTACCTGCTAGTTGGTTTATGGTTTAGTCAGCCTTTAGTGGTGACAGGCGCAAGAGATGCGTTTTTAACCAAACGGGTGGGAGACTTGTTTTTGCTTATGGGGGTGTTGGGACTTTGGACTTTAGCAGGAACTTGGAATTATACAGAGTTAGCTGAATGGGCGGCGACTGCGAATGTTGACCCAACTGTGATGACATTAGTATGTTTGGGTTTAATTGCTGGGCCAATGGGTAAATGCGCCCAATTTCCGCTGCATCTGTGGTTAGATGAAGCAATGGAAGGACCTGTACCGAGTACAATTTTACGGAATTCAGTGGTAGTGGCGAGTGGTGCATGGGTGCTGATTAAATTGCAGCCTGTGTTTAGCTTGTCCCCCGTAGTTTCTTCGGCTATGGTTACCATTGGGGCGGTGACAGCAATTGGTGCTTCGTTAATTGCGATCGCACAAATTGACATTAAACGCTGCTTATCTTATTCTGTCAGTGCTTACATGGGCTTAGTGTTTATTGCTGTAGGAACACAACAAGATGACGCAGCACTTTTATTAGTTCTCACCCACGCTTTAGCTTCTGCATTATTAGTAATGAGTACCGGGGGAATTGTTTGGAACAGCATTACCCAAGATGTAACTCAATTAGGCGGACTGTGGACACGTCGCCCCATTTCGGGAATAGCGTTTATTGTTGGGACTTTGGGCTTCATTGGCTTTCCCCCACTAGGCAGCTTTTGGGCATTATTTAAATTAGCAGACGGACTTTGGATAACTCACCCTGGGTTGGTGGGAATTATCGTTGCGGTAAATGCTTTAACTGCCTTTAGTTTAACTAGAGAATTCAGTTTAATTTTTGGTGGTAAACCAAAACAAATGAGTGAACGTTCTCCCGAAGCTCATTGGCCAATGGTTCTACCAATGGTAATTTTAGTAGGCTTTGTTTTACATCTGCCTTTAGTATTGCAAAGCTTATCATTGCTACCCAATTGGACTACCTTAAATAAAGATATCGCTCTACTTTTAATTTGGTCAAGTATTTTCGGTTGTAGCATCAGTGGGGTGATTTATTTAGGCAACATTCCTAAACCGATTCGTCTGCCTTGGAAAGGTTTACAAGATTTACTGGCTTACGACTTTTACACACCAAAACTCTACAAAATCACTATCATTTTCGGTGTTGCCCAAATTTCTAAATTCGCCGATATTCTTGATCGTTTTGTAATTGATGGCATCGTTAATTTAGTGGGTTTGTTTTCTCTTCTGGGTGGAGAGGGACTCAAATACAGCACGACTGGACAAACTCAATTTTATGCCTTTACCATTCTTGTAGGAGTTGGCCTGTTAGGTGCGTGGGTAACTTGGCCATTCTGGGGAATACAGTTTTTAAGTTTAGTATTCTGAACGTAAGATAATGGCAGATAGTTCGGTAGGAAAAATCTGCCTAAGTAGATTGGCGTTAAAATTGTCGTTGGGATAAGGCAGGGTGCAGGGGGAAAAAGGGTTTTAGCCTTGTTTACTTTTCTTTACACATTTTGGTTTTATTCTGCCTACCTACTTAACTAGAAAATTGTGAATTGTTAATTGAGAATAATTTATTATGTTGAGTGTTTTAATTTGGATACCAATTATATCGGCTGCAATTATTGGCTTTTGGCCTGGTAATGCCATACAACCAAGTCGCGCCCGGTTAGCATCTTTAACAGTAGCGGGAATAGTGTTACTCTGGAATCTATTCATTCTCCTAAAATTTGATATCAGTTATCCAGGGATGCAATTTCAAGAATATTTACCTTGGAATGAAACCCTAGGATTGAACTATCAATTGGGAGTTGATGGGCTATCAATATTAATGTTAGTTTTAAATAGCTTTCTAACTTGGATAGCTATTTATAGTAGCAATAAAAATACCGAACGCCCTCGCCTTTACTACTCGATGGTTTTATTAGTCAGTGGTGGTGTGGCTGGTGCTTTTCTAGCAGAGAATTTACTGCTGTTTTTCCTGTTTTATGAACTTGAATTAATCCCCTTTTATTTATTAATTTGTATTTGGGGAGGAGAAAAAAGAGCTTATGCTGGAATCAAGTTTTTGATTTATACAGCAGTTTCTGGGGCGTTGATTCTGGCAACATTCTTGGGTATGGTATGGTTAACCGGTTCTCACAGTTTTGCTTTTGATGCCGTTTCTACGCAAAACATTTCCGCCGGAATGCAATTACTGCTTCTAGGGGGAATAGTATTAGGGTTTGGGATCAAAATGCCCTTGGTTCCCTTCCATACATGGCTACCCGATGCTTATGTCGAAGTTTCTGCACCTATCGCTATCTTGCTGGGTGGTGTATTAGCAAAGCTGGGAACCTATGGACTATTGCGGTTTGGACTGGGTATGTTTCCCCAAGCGTGGAGTGTAATAGCGCCTAGTTTAGCAATTTGGGGAGCTATCAATGCTATCTATGGGGCAGTCATAGCGATCGCGCAAAAAGACATCAAGCGCATGGTAGCATATAGTTCTATTGGACACATGGGCTATATTTTACTAGCAGCCGCAGCCAGCACACCTCTATCATTAGTTGGTGCAGTTGCCCAAATGTTCAGTCACGGAATTATACTTGCGATTCTTTTCCATTTGGTAGGTATTGTAGAAGCCAAAGTTGGGACAAGAGAATTAGATAAACTCAACGGTTTAATGAGTCCCATACGTGGTTTACCTCTCATTAGCGCCCTACTCGTTTTAAGCGGAATGGCTAGTGCTGGTATTCCTGGTTTAACCGGTTTTGTAGCTGAATTTATCTCTTTTCAAGGTAGTTTTTCTACCTTTCCTATTCCGACACTTTTATGTGTAGTTGCATCTGGTTTAACCGCAGTTTATTTTGTCATTCTTCTCAACCGTACCTGTTTTGGTAGGCTTCAAAACAATTTAGCCTATTATCCTAAAGTTGTCTGGGCGGAAAAAATGCCCGCCTTGATTTTGGCATCTCTGATCATCTTTTTGGGAGTACAACCAACTTGGTTAGTGCGTTGGAGTGAAACCACAACTACATCAATGGTAGCAGTCATTCCTACTCCTGAAAAAACTGTAATCTCGGAAATTGCTTTGAAGTAGTTCTATAGCGGTTCTTGGTTGAGTGAGATACAAACACCCCATCCCCAACCCCCTCCCCGCAAGAGATGAGGGGACTATGATGTATCTCATTCAAGTGCATACTGCTATATCAAGTTCTTCCATTTACTCTCTTTCCACCAGAAGAATTATGATTAAATGAACCGCGTTCGCGTAGCGTCCCGTAGGGATAGGCGCGAAGGAAGAAGGAAGAAGGAAGAAGGAAGAAGGAAGAAGAAATAGCCATGACGTTAATACTGCCAGATTGGAAACATGATTATTTTTCATGCTTTGAAAATACGTAAAGATTTGCCCAATATTTCTACACCATAAATCAATATTTCATCTTTTTTACAGGCAATAACAATGGTACAAACTCCAGAAAAATCAACAACCAAATTACCACCCTCTAGACACGAATTTGCAGAAATTATTCATCGTCTAGAAGCTGGCGGTTCAATGTTGCCAGATACTCCAGAAAACTTAATGCAAATTATCGGTATCTACAAAGCTTATGCCGTACCGATGGATTTCTATTGGCGGGACTTACTTTATATAGCTGAACGCGAGTTTTTAAACCCATTTCCCTTTTTTAAATACTTCCTGCCTCAAGAGTATTTGGATTTACATAATCATTATGCTGGTGATGATGCTGATTTAAGAATTTGGCGCGGTGAAGCCACTGCACATCCTGAACTTTTGGCATTTATGGAGAAAGGTGAAACTTTCAAAATGCCCAAATTATTGCATCATTTATTCCATGACAGAATTAACATGGAATTTGCAGAAGCTTGTATGCGGGCAATGCTGTGGCATCGTCAAATGTACGCCCCAGTAAATCAGTTTGATGCTTATTTGGATTCAGAAGAATATAAGGCTAATGCTGATAAAGCAATTACGGCTTATTTTAAAAATAATCCCCTCATGATGGGAATGTATAAGCTGTTTCCAGATATGTTTTTGGAACAGTGTCGCCAAATGTCTTATTATTCCAATTTGGGCTTATTTTGGGAAGTAATGGCACCCGTATTTTTTGAAATGTCTGATATCTACGACGAAGGTGGATTTAAAGGCGTTCCAGATGCAATGGATTTTTTAGTAAATGGCATATTTGCTATTGCTGGTCGTCCCATTTATCATCATATATATGTAGATGGCGAATGCTATGAAATCATTCCCAAATCTAAGGGTTTCACCTGGCTATATGAAGCGGCATTACCATATGTAGAAGCCGTTTTTTACCGTACTGCACCTTTCCGGGGGACAAAATCCTATAATGCCCAAGCAGGACAAGTTCCCGAAGATCAAAAAGACTTTCACTATGGTATTCTCTATGCTGATGTGTTTCCTGTGGGAACAGCAGGAATTCCACCCACATTATTAATGCAAGATATGTTGCATTTCTTGCCCCAATATCTGATTGATTATTACCAAAAATATTGCCGGGGTGAGGAGGATATGTTGATTCAGTTGGGGATTACTTTTCAACGTTCCATGTATAACGTTACATCTGCGGTAATTCAAGCTTTAAGAACTGCGCTTTTGTATCCGTTAGATGATACAAATCCTAAGCATTTACAGGCAAATCGTGATTTTTTTGAAATGCAGATCAATCGCTTTACCCGTGCTGATTATAATATGCGTGATGCTGCTAGGTTACGGGATATTCAAAGCCAAGATTATCGCTAGAATATCTAGGTGAAAATAAAAGTCTTAAAACCTGATTATTTTGTAGGGTGGGCATTGCCCACCAATTTTTATTCAGAAAGTGCAAAATGTGAGTTCAGCTGACTTGAAAATAAAACCCCACCCCTAACCCCTCCCCGCAAGCGAGGAGGGGAATAAGAATTTTTTTTATGTTTTCTGGTGTCAGCAGTTCATGATGGCTACTTACAGTTCAGAACACTGTCTTTTTAAGAAGCTTAACTATTGCTTGGACATCAAATTTTTGGACAAGTTGTAAAATGCGATCGCAGAATTGGCTATACTGATTATCCAATTCCTTAATTCGTTTTGCTTCCAGTTCAATATCAGCAATGTCACCGATAATGGCAGCATTATATATTTTTTTTAGTTCTTCTGGTGGTGGAACAAGGGTAGCCTCAGTAATTTCTAAAGGTGTAGAAATGTAACTTGATGACTGTTCATACACCCACTCTATTTGCAGATGTTTATGTAAGCAGAAAAGTAATTGTTCAGATTGAATTGGTTTAGGAAGAAAGTCATTACAATTTAATTGTAAACTAGCTGCGTTATTATTTTCAATACCTAAACTTCTGGCACTCCAAGCAATAATAATTAAATCATTTAACTGGTAATCTTCTCGCAACCGTCGAGTAAATTCTAACCCATCCATCACAGGCATAATCATATCAGTAATTACTAAATCCGGTTGCCAAGAAATCACTTGGCTTAAACCTTCTGCCCCATTACTGGCTTCTGCACAGATAAATCCCCAAGATTGCAGCAACTCAACTAAAACTTCTCGATTAATTTGGTTGTCATCAACAACTAAAATCCGGCGTTTCTGACCTGAATAACCAATGATTTGTCCTTGATTATGAGTTTGATTCTGGATATTTGATTGAGTAATAATAGGTAATGTGACTACAAACCAAAAACTGCTACCTTCACCCAAAATACTGCTCACTTGAATTTGGCTATTCATCAATTCTACAATTCGCTGACTAATAGACAAACCTAAACCAGTTCCTTCAATTTGTTTAACTCTAGCTCCCACCTGCTCAAATGGCTGAAATATCTTTTCTAATTGTTCTGGATTCATTCCCACCCCTGTATCTTTAATAGTAAAGCGGATACAAGCTGTGGAAGGAATAGCAGCAACATTCATTTCTAATAAATTCACTGTAAAAGTCACACTACCAGTGTCTGTGAATTTGATGGCATTACTCAATAAATTAATTAAAACTTGTCGGAGGCGTTTTTCATCTACAAAGACACTTTCAGGTAAATTGGTATCTGTATGGTAGTCAAAAAAAATATCTTTCTGATGAGTGCGGACGCGCAGCATTTCTACAATACTAGATAAAAATGAACTTAAGTGTACCTCTTGGGGGTAAAGCTCCATTTTTCGAGCTTCAATTTTAGCCAAATCCAACACATCATTAATCAGATTGAGCAAGTGAGTACCACATTCATGGATAACCTGCACCCCATTGCGATGCTGCTCTATTTGTGGTGATGATGGGATGTCCAGTAATAAATGCGATGCCTGTGGCTGGCGTAGCCATCGTTGCATAATTTGGGTATAGCCAAGAATACCATTGAGTGGTGTCCGTAGTTCATGACTCATACTCGCTAAAAATTCGCTTTTAGCTTGGTTTGCCAACTCTGCCGTTTGTTTAGCTTTTGCTAGTTCTTTGGTGCGTTCTTCCACCTTGACTTCTAAAGTTCGAGAATATTCCTCAACTTGTTGCTTTGTTTGTTCTAGGTTTTGATATAACAAGGCATTTTCAATCGAAACTGCTGCTTGTGCTGTGAGCAAATGTAAAACCTCTAACCGTTCAGGAGTAAATGCTCCAGATGTGAGTTGATTTTCTAGATACAAAAGACCAATAATTTGCCCTTGATTGAGGATAGGAGTACAGAGTATAGATTTAGGTTTTTCTATTTCAATATACGGGTCTTGACTAAAATTTCCTTGCTGATGAACAGTATTTAAAACGATGGTTTCCTGGGTGCGAGCTACGTAATTAAGAATAGACTTGGGTATGGATGTTTTAGGAATTTTATTTAAAGGAGTAGATGCAAAATTTTGTATTGTTTGATTATTTATTTTTCCTTCTGCTTCTACCACCCAATCATTCTCTTTTTTTAGCACCAAATAACCTTTAGATGCGCCTGCATTCTCCAACACAATCTTCATTAATTTATCTAGAAGATGATGGATAATAATTTCACTACTTAATGCTTGGGATGCTTTAAGAATACTTGCAAAATCTAAGTTTGCAGAAGAGGTAGAACTATTAACTGAGCGAGTTGTAGATAGAGGAGTGTTTATTCTCAACCATTGGGGATAACGGGATTCCAAATCTGTAACTTTTGCCTTTGCACCCCAACGTAAATAACCATAGTAGGCTTCTTGGAGATAGACAATCCCTATTTTTTGTCTCCCTAACTCTAAATAAAATTGCCCTGCTAGTTCATTTGCTAAGGCTTCTTCTTGCAGATATTCATTTTCTTGGGCTCCAGCAATAGCTAAATCATAATATTCCATTGCCTCTAAAGCTTGTTTCAATACACGATATGTTTCGGCTTTAACTAGATACCATTTATGTAAAAAATTCATCGGGGCATGATTTGCCCATTGTTGCATTTTTTCTTGATTTATCTGCACTTGATCGAGAATTTCTCTTTGTTCTGCCACAGATGACTGATGATAAACTGCTAAATAGCTTAGAGAATCGTAAAAACAGAAGTTAGTGGAAACTAACAACCCCACAACCGCATCTAAATATTGTTTACCTAATTCGGAATTAATCCGCGCTTGGGTATAATTACCGAAGAAATAACAAAGCATTAATTGATAATTATAAATCAGCGCTATGGCACTGCGATCACCTATCTTTTGATGAATAGGCAACATTAATTCTACATCATAACTTGCACCCTTTAAACAGCAATTATTTTCGGCTTCACCCTGTAAATTGAATGTTAATTGTTGATAAATACGCAACCATGTCAAAGTTGTTTGCTGCTTAAGTTGACCAAGTAAGGTAATGTAAGTGGTCATTTCCTGAGTTAAGCTTTGCAGTTCTTTTCCTAATAAAAATTGATGGCTAAAATAAATAAAAATACAATAACTACCAAACTCTAAATCTCCTGTTTTTACACCTATTGGATAGCCAGCTAACAACGGTTTTAATGTAGTACTAACATGACTGTGCCAATGGTTGATAAAAGCATTGACCATTAAAAAAGTTTTAGTGCGAAACTCTTGAGCATCTAATTTTTCTAATAACCGTAAAGCTAATTGACCGAATTCAAACCCAGTGGCAATTTCATTAAAAATACCACACAGCAGCAAACCGTAAGCTGCATATCCATAGGTAGACCCTCTAGCATTTCCAAACTGAACGGACAATTTTACTAATTGCAAGATGATGAGGATATATAAATCTGGAGCGCTCACATAAGCTGCTGCTGCAATTGTTAATAAAATGCGGATAGCTACTAGTTGTGTAGGGTCAGTCATCAACGGCAGTTCTAGCAAGTCAGCAACGGTTTTGTCATGTAACTGAGACTGGAGATCCTGCAATTTTAGGCTAATATTTGCCTGAGTAGAAGAAGCTGGAAACTCGATTCCTAACTGCTCAAGTATATCCAGTCCCAAGCTAATAGCTTCTAAAAAACGGTTTTGAGACACATAAGTTTGGAGTTTTATTTCGTAAGTGGTGATTTGATCTAAGAGATTGGTTGCTTGTTGTAAAATTACATCAGTTAGTTCATTTGTCTGCTGTAAATCACCACTCAGATATGCTGCCTCTGCTGCTTCTTCATAAAACTTAAGACTGAGATTGTAATAGGATTGCCAGCAATTTTTAGGTAATAATTCAATTCCTGTTGCTAAGTATTGAAAACCGGAAACATAAGCGCTGGTGGCTTTGGCTCTCTGACCTGCCTTCAAGTTTAATTCTGCTATTTGTAACTGTTCGCTTTCCTCTCTAATTAGGGGAATAACTTGATTAAATTGGTTGACAATTTCAAAAATCTCTGATTCTTGTTGGTTGGCAGTATTTTGTGCCAGTAACAAGCGACCAATTTGTAAATGGGTGGCTTGTTTTTGCTCTGCATCCATCAATGAATAAGCTGCTTGTTGTACTCGATCATGCTGAAACTTAAATTTGATTTCCCGGCTAATTGGCTGTTGATAGATTTGAATATTCAGTAATTTATATTTGTCATTTAAAGGAGTGATTAAGCCGGATGTAATAGCTGTCCAAAGTTCAGTCAAGGTCGTTTGTATTTGACGCTGACAAATAATAGCTAAAGTTGCTAAATCAAATTGATTGCCAATGCAAGCTGCTAATTGCAAACACTGTTGCGTTGTTGGCTGGAGTTGAGCAATTTTATTAATCATCAACTCAACTACATTGTCAGTGATATTTTGCAGGCGAATTTTTTCTATATCCCACTGCCATTGTTGCTTTTGATGATCAAATATTAGTAAGCCTTCCGTGTAAAGAGATTTGATAAATTCATTAGTAAAAAAGGCATTCCCTTGGGTTTTGCTATAAACTAATTCACTTAAAGAATAAGTCTCTTGGGGTTCAGTTAAGAATGCATCAGCAATGAGAGAATTGACATTGCTAATACTCAAGTTTCGCAGTTCAATAGTAGAAATAGTAGCTCCAGACTGTTGAATTGAGTCTAGTGCTAATTTGAGTGAGTGGGTTATATCAACTTCATTATCCCGGTAAGCACCAATAATTAGTAGGGATTTGTGGGAGAAGTCTTGCATTAATGATTGCAGTAGACTTAGGGATGATGTATCTGCCCATTGTAAGTCGTCAATGAAGATAACTAGGGGATGTTCAGGACAACAAATGGCTTGGATAAAGTTCTGAAATAAAAGTTGAAAGCGGTTTTGTGCTTCTTGGAAACCTACAGAAGTGACTGGTGGTTGAGTGCCAATAACTCTTTCTAGGGAGGGAATAACATCAATTAAAACTTGGCCATTGTTACCTACTGCCTGGATAATTCTCTGATTCCATTGGATTAATATCTCTTCTGGTTCTGCAAGGAGGCGATCGCACAATTCATTAAATGCTTGTGTTAAGGCATAATAAGGAATATTACGCTGGTATTGATCGTATTTTCCAGAGATATAATTTCCCCGCTTGGCAGTCATCGGTTGATGAATTTCTCGCACCAAAGCAGATTTGCCAACACCAGAATAACCTTTAACTAATACTAATTCACACTGTCCTTGACTGATGCGTTCATAAGCTGCCAGTAGCTGTTGCCGTTCTTGTTCCCTTCCATAAAGTTTTTGTGGCAGAATAAACTTTTCCCTAGCATCGCGGTAACTCAAGGGAAAAACCTGTACCATTCCCTGAGTTTGTAATTCATACAGACATTTTTCTAAGTCTCGCTGCAAGCCATAATCAGACTGATAGCGGTCTTCTGCATTTTTCGCCATCAGTTGTAAAATAATATCAGATATAGCTGTGGGGCAACGTCCTTCTGTTAATTGGTATGGTGAAATAGGTTGTTTGGCAATGTGTGCATGAACAACTTCTAAAGCATCAGTTCCCGGAAATGGTAAATTGCCTGTAATCAGTTCGTAAAAAGTCACACCCAAAGAGTAAAAATCACTGCGATAATCAATATCTCGATTCATCCTTCCCGTTTGTTCTGGGGAAATATAAGGTAGTGTTCCTTCTAGAGTTTGTAAATGTTTGAGGGTGGACTTTTCCCGTGCGAGTACTGTGGATATACCAAAATCAATTAGTTTGATTTGTCGAGTTGATTGATTGAAGACAATATTGTGGGGATTAATATCTTTGTGAATAATACTAGCTGCATGAACTTGTCCTAATGCGATGGTGATAGAAATTGCTAACTCTAGAAATTCGGATAATTCTAACTTACCTGCTAATTCCAGACGTGCTAGTGACTCTGCATTAAAGTCTTCTAATACCAGAATTGGCTGATTGTTGGCCTTTTCTAAAGCATAAGCCTGAACGACTCCCGGCAGTTGTAGTCGTCGTTGGATTTCATATTCCTGTTTTAGTTCAGCTATTTGTTCGGGTAGGGGTAAATGATGACTAAAAGTTTTGAAGATAACAGGACAGTTATCTATGATCCTATTACCACGATATATAGCGTTTTTATTATTAATTATAATTTCCGATGTGATTTCGTAACCAGGTAGAGATAACATCAGTTGATGAGTTTGATTTATCATAAATAATTTAGAACCTGTTCTTAATTTAAGATGTGAACAATGGTAGTTGAATTAAAAACTCTGTTCCTTGTCCTTGAATAGATGTAAAGTCCAATTTTCCACCATGTTTTCCTTCAATAATTTCACGAGAGATAGTTAATCCTAATCCTGTTCCTTTTCCTACTGCTTTAGTGGTCAGATACTGTTCAAATAACTGATTTTTAATCTCAGGACTTATACCTATACCATTATCTTTAATGTAAATACAAATATGCTGATTATTTTTTAATTCAGTCCGAATATAAATATAATTTGGTCGAGCTTGAATATCGGCAAATTGGCGACTATTATTAGTTTCTTCCACCGCATCAATAGCATTGGCTAAGATATTCATAAATACTTGGTTAATTTGTCCAGGATAACAGTCTATTTCTGGCAAATTACTGTAGTCCTTGATCACTATAATTTCTGGATGTTGTTCATTTGCCTTCAGTCTATGTCCGAGAATTAACAGCGTGCTATCTAAACCTTCATGAATGTTAAAGTTAATTTTAACATCTGTATCTACCCGTGAAAATGTCCGCATTGATTTACTAATATTGGCAATTCTGTTAGTTGCTTCTTGTAGAGATTCCAGTAATTTAGGAAAATCTTGTGCCAGATAATCAAAATCAATTTCTGCTAACTTAGCTGCAATTTCCGTGACTGGTTCAGGGTAGTATTTTTTATACATCTGCACCAAATTTATGATATCTTGTGTGTAGTCATATGCGTATTTGAGATTGCCATTAATAAAGCCAAGTGGATTATTAATTTCATGGGCAATACCAGCTACTAACTGTCCCAATGAAGACATTTTTTCATTTAAAATTAATTGCGATTGAATTTTTTTAAGTTCTAGAGTACGTTGTTCAATTCGCTGCTCTAAAGATGCATTTAAATTAACTAAATTATGATTACTTTCTGTTAATTTCTGAGTTAAATTCTGTAGTTTAAGATGCAAATTGACTCGCATTAATACCTCTTCTTGTTGAAAAGGTTTAGTAATATAATCAACAGCCCCAGATGAAAATCCTTTAACTTTATGTTCAGCATCTACTAGAGCAGTCATAAAAATGATAGGAATGTTCTGAAATTTTGGTTGCGATTTAATAGATTTACAAGTTTCAAATCCATCTATTCCTGGCATCATTACATCTAATAAAATTAAATCTGGTGTCGTAACATCAAGACGCTCTAGGGTAGTTTCCCCATCATTAGCAATCAAAACTCTAAATCCAGATTCTCGTAAAAAGTCAAAGAGAACTTTAATATTAGTGGGGTTATCATCGACAATTAAAAGAGTATTTTGTTCAGGGTTTTTCATAGATTAAACACTCCCGTTATAGAATCATAAAAAGCTGTACTCTCAAATTATCTGGATTATCATCCACAATCAATATCTGGACTGCTGGCTCTGTTTGCATAGACTTGTATAGAAATCTCATGATTTCAGTTTAAGAGGATATGGGTAAAGTATCAAGTTGTATCGATATATAGTAATCCGAATTGATTTATGATATTTGGCATGGCGTAGCTATACTTATTCATGGAAGCTCTTAAGCTAATCTGTCTTTAAGTTGCATAGTCCCTAACCTCAGAAAGACGCTCTGACGCTCCAAAAGGAAAGACAGGGGGATGCAATTTGAATGATTATTAGCTTACGGTTAAAGACTTACAGCACTTCCCGGTGTTATGAGGTACAAGAACCCCACCCCCAACCCCCTCCTCCTTCGGATGATGCCTCCGGCACACCTTCGGTGAACACCAGTCGCCTACGGTGGGAAACCCGCCTACAGCGCTGGTTCACCGCAAGCGATGAGGGGGCTAAGATGTACTTCATAAGAGCGGAAACCGCTGTATAATTAGGGCTGACGCGGAGAGTTTTTGTGATAAGTAATTAAGCGAACATTATATAAGGGATACATAAAAATCAAATAGTAATCCTACTGTATCCCCTAGTTCACCACAAACTGCTGAAAGTTTCCCTAAATCAGAGAGATATATGAATCTTAATTTTGACTAATGACTCCATGTGGCAAATTCTGCTCGCAACTGATTGACAACCCGATCTAATCCTACCGAATGGGCTGCTTTGAATAATAAGCGATCGCCCTCTTGCACAAATGTCTTTAATCTGGCTACCAAATCAGCATGAGTAGTAAAACACTCAGAAGGTATACCCTGAGCGCTGTTGGCCATAACTTGGGCATCTTGTCCATCTACTAAAACCAGCAAACCGTCTAAGTTCAATTTTCGCACCATTTCCCCTACTTGTTGATGCAGTTGTTGGGATCTTTCCCCTAATTCCTTCATCGCACCTAATATGGCAATTTTCCGCTTTCCGGGAGTATCTGCCAATAACTGCAAAGCTGCTAACATCGCTTCTGGGGCAGCGTTATAGGTTTCATCTAAAATTAAAACATCATTAGGTAAAGTAAAGCGTTGGCATCTGCCTGTAGGCATATTCACCATGACACCAGATTGTAGAGATGCCCAATCAATTGCTAATACCTGGGCTACTGCTAAAGCCGCCAAAAAATTAGTAGCATTGTGGCGACCTGGCAAGGGTAAAGGTAAGCGCATTCCTGCCACTTCTACAACTTCATTGTCAATTAACTTTCCTTGGATATCGCCACCAGAAAAACCGTAACTGATAACTTTCCCCTGCCAAAATTTCGCTGCTGTTTCCATTAATAGGGGACTGTCATAATTGAGAATTGCCACACTATTAGCAGACATTTCGGCTAGTAATTCACATTTAGCTGCGGCTATAGCTGCTTCTGAACCGAGTAATTCAATATGTGCTGTTCCCACATTGGTAATTACGCCAATTGTGGGTTTAGCAATTTGCGTTAGTTCGGCAATTTGTCCTCTTCCCCGCATTGCCATTTCTATGACAGCGAAATCATGTTCTGTACCAAGTTCAAGGAGAGTTTTTGGCACACCAATTTCGTTATTGAAATTCCCATAAGTTTTGTGAACTTGTCCTTTGGTGGCTAAAACTGCGGCTATGAGTTCTTTAGTTGTCGTTTTTCCCACCGAACCTGTTACTCCAATCACAGGAACAGAAAAACTTTCACGCCACCATCTAGCAATTTGCTGATATGCCTGAAGAGTGTCTTTCACCCGCAATACAGGAACTCCAGGATTTTCATAAGCATAATCTACAATTGCTGCGATCGCACCTTTAGCCATCGCCATCGGTACAAACTCATGTCCATCAAACTTTTCGCCCCGTAAAGCCACAAACACTTCGCCCGCTTGCAACATCCGGGTGTCTGTTTGAATACCACTGCCCAATTGGGCTAAAGCAGATGCAGATAAATTCACTGGTTGGGCTAACAGAACTTCAACCAGTTGGGATAGAGTGGCAGAAACAGGCATACTGATAAATTTTAGGGTATTTTAGTTTATAAACTATAAAAAAACAGCAAATCGACATTTGCAAGGATTGAAGGAAGATATTTACCAAATCCTACAATCCTTGGGGTCAAAATATAAAAATATTAGTGAAATATATATGCCTGTTGCCTATTCCCGATAGAATTTTGTCCGGTTAAATACTTATGATTAGGGAACCGCGCGGAGAGTTTTTTTACCAGCAATTAGCCGGACTGGATATGAGAAACTACACAAAAGAGACAATAGACAGAGGTTTTCTGCATTTAAAAAATAAATTGCGTGTTTGCCCTTCTCAAGTATTGACGTAGTGTGAACGCGCTCAGTGAAGCGTTTTCAGTTACAACTTTACAGTTAGGTGTAAATTTTAGTGTTCGGTCTTTTCAATTGTCTCAATCACGGCTAAACCTATGCTGGAAGCTGCAATTAGCAGTATTGCCGAAAACAGGAAGGCATTGGTAAGCATCCGGAGGGCATCGTCAAAAAAAATGTAGGTAGTCATTGGTTCAGCCTTTAAACTCTGTGCTGGCGCTAGTATGGTTTATCTATCTACAGCCTGATGACTGAATTTTCTTGATTTACTCCTAGCAATTGCATCTTAACAAAACTTTAGATGATTCAGGAGATCATGACAATTTTTTTTTGCTAAAGTTTTCATGAATTTAACCTAAATCTGGTTAGTCACAATACAGAAAAATACTGAACGTCAAAATTACTGCAATTCTTGCAAGCGTATTATCACTGAATTAGTAGTACTTTAAATCACTATTATTTAAGGAAATATCATGGCATCTTTACATTTAGCAATATGTACAAACCGCCTGTTATTACAGACGATATCGCTCAAATATAAGGAAGATATTTTTCGGGAATTCACTGCCGAAATTACGACTTATTTATACGCTAGTCCACCTAGAAAAATTGTAGATACTGAATTTTTTATTAATCAATCTTTACTAGAGATGGAAAAAGGGAAGAATTTAATAGTTGTACTTTTAAAGAAAGATTCTCAAGAATTTTTAGGATGTAGTGGCATCCATTACATTAATACTAAATATCCCCAAACTGGAATTTGGTTAAAAAAATCAGCACATAAACAAGGCTATGCAACAGAAGCAATTACAGCTTTAAAAAGCTGGGCTGATGAAAACTTAGATTATGAATATTTGAGATATCCTGTAGATCGGGCAAATACCTCCAGCCAGAGAGTTGCAGAAAAGCTAGGAGGTAAAATTGCAGAGGAATATGAGCATAATAATTTGAGTGGTAAAATCTTAAATGTAGTCGAGTATAGAATTCCCAAAAAATGAACAATTATGGCTGATTACAGCAGAATTCAGGAGTCAGAAGGGGCGTATTGCAATACGCCCGTACAGGAGTCAGGAGTAAAACTGGCTTGCGTACTTCATAAGAGCGGAAACCGCTGTATAATTAGGGCTGACGCGGAGAGTTTTTGTGATAAGTAATTAAGCGAACATTATATAAGGGATACATAAAAATCAAATAGTAATCCTACTGTATCCCCTAGTTCACCACAAACTGCTGAAAGTTTCCCTAAATCAGAGAGATATATGAATCTTAATTTTGACTAATGACTCCATGTGGCAAATTCTGCTCGCAACTGATTGACAACCCGATCTAATCCTACCGAATGGGCTGCTTTGAATAATAAGCGATCGCCCTCT
>NZ_LZQD01000004.1:81427-167860 GCF_001858025.1 Trichormus sp. NMC-1
GGTTTCAATTTTGATTCTGTACCGTATGGCTACGCCAAGCAAGCTATCGGCTGACGCTCACGGCGAAGTCTCATTGATCTGCAATCTGTTATAAAAAAGAAAACTCCTAACTTAAACAAGGTTCAATGGTGGCAATTACTGATGCTGAAAGTGTTGGTAAATCATAGCCGCCTTCTAAGCCAAAGAGGATTTTACGAGTTAAGCCTAAACAATATTCTGTGAATAAACCATAATCTTCTGGCTGCAAATTCATACTTGCTAAAGGATCATCAGCATTAGCATCATAACCAGCACTGACAATTAGTAAATCTGGCTGAAAATTGCTTAAAAATGGGATGATTTTGCTTTCCCACAAAGGTTGATATTCGGTAATATCACTACCGGGAGGAATGGGTAAATTTAACACATTATTATGAAAACCTTTTTCGGAAGCTTTTCCAGTACCGGGATAGGCGGGGTATTGATGTAGAGAACAATATGCAATTTGTGGGTGAGTTTCTACTATCGCTTGAGTACCATTACCGTGATGTACATCCCAGTCTAAGATGGCAACACGGTTAATTCCCGGTTTTTCTAAGGCATAGACAGAGGCAATGGCTGCATTAGAAAATAAACAAAACCCCATCCCTGCATCACTTTCGGCATGATGTCCCGGTGGACGCGCTAATACAAATGCGGGATTTTCTGTGGCTAAAACAGCATCTATCCCATCCAACCAAGCACTCACCGCCAACAACGCTATATCATAACTGCGGGGGGAAACTGGGGTGTCTCCATCCAAATAACCACCACCTGTGGCAGCAATTTCTTTAAGTTTGTTAATATATCTGGCAGTATGGACTTTTTCTATCCAAGACATCTGTCCGGGTTTTGTGGTTGGGGATAGCCATTCAATTTGTTCGGTAAAACTTGCAGCTTTTAAAGCTTTAACAATCGCGGTTAAGCGTTCTGGTTTTTCAGGATGATAGCGTCCTGTTTTATGTTCTAAAAATTCATCAGAATAAATAATTTGTAGCATAAGTAAGACGGCGTAAATTAACTAAATATTAAAAATCTCTAAAAAGCTTGTAAAACATGATTTTTTGATGTTTAATGTTCAATTTTTAATTCTCATGGGCGATATGAGTTTGTGGTTATAAAAATGCCAAAAAAATTAACTTAAAATTTAAAATACCACAGATTGCAACTAAATGAATTACAAACTGAAAAATCAAAACTAAAATATCAACAAATTTCAAATATAAAGCGGCTTTCACTTCTGATATCATGTTGGCTTAATTGTTGATCAAAAAACTCCCTGCGTCACCGCTTCATCCTATCTGAAGCGTCAGGACTAATGATAAATCTTTCACCAATGACGATATGACTCATGGCTCCTGAATTCTGCTGTAACTGCAATTGATATAATATTTTGATTTTGAGTTGCTAATCTATTATTGTTTTGTTAGCCATTCTGTCCACAAATTACCTGAATATATGTTAGAATCATATCAAAATATGACAATTTTTCAAGATTAATTTGACATAATTTTGCGTTTTGTCAAGTACAAAGGCTAAAATCTACAATTTTTGGAGTTGTTTAGGTTATGACAACCTCACAGGAGAGGATTATCCCGACGGATTTGCGAAATGAAATGTCGCGATCTTATCTGGAATACGCCATGAGCGTAATTGTAGGTCGGGCGCTGCCAGATGCAAGGGATGGTCTTAAACCTGTGCATCGTCGCATCCTCTATGCCATGCACGAGTTGGGTTTGCTGCCCGATCGCCCGTTTAGAAAATGCGCCCGTGTAGTGGGGGAAGTGTTGGGTAAATTTCACCCCCACGGTGACACGGCGGTGTATGATGCCTTGGTGCGAATGGCGCAGGATTTTTCGATGCGATCGCCCTTAATCAACGGACATGGTAACTTTGGTTCCGTAGATAATGATCCGCCGGCGGCAATGCGTTACACAGAATGTCGCTTACAAGCCTTAACTAGTGCTGCCCTGCTGCAAGATATCGAAGCCGAAACTGTAGACTTTGCCGATAACTTCGATGGTTCTCAACAAGAACCGACAGTTTTACCATCACGTATCCCTCAACTACTGCTAAATGGTTCTTCTGGGATTGCGGTGGGGATGGCGACAAACATTCCTCCTCACAACTTAGGGGAATTGATCGATGGGTTAGTGGCATTAATTCACAAACCCGAAATCACCGATCTTGAGTTAATGCAGTATATCCACGGGCCAGATTTCCCCACTGGGGCGCTGGTTTTGGGAACTGCGGCGATTAAAGAAGCTTACACCACCGGGCGCGGTTCGATCACCATGCGCGGCGTTGCCAATATTGAAACTATTGAACAACGGAATAGGCCGGAACGGGAAGCAATTATTATCACAGAATTGCCTTACCAAACCAACAAAGCGGCATTAATTGAAAAAATAGCCGAGTTGGTGAATGATAAACGCATTGAAGGGATTGCAGATATTCGGGATGAGAGCGATCGCGACGGAATGCGAATCGTCATAGAATTAAAACGCGATGCTTATCCCCGCGTTGTTCTCAACAACCTTTACAAACAAACTCCACTCCAAGCCAACTTTGGCGCGAATATGTTGGCCTTGGTGAATGGTGAACCTCAAGTCCTCACCATCAAAGAGTTCTTAAGAGTATTTCTGGATTTCCGCATTGAAACCATTAACAGACGTACCCGTTATCAATTACGGAAAGCACAAGAAAGAGATCATCTTTTACAGGGTTTATTAATTGCTTTATCCCAATTGGATGCAATTATTATCTTGATTCGTCATGCACCCGACGCACCCACAGCCAAAGGTGAGTTAATCACAACTTACGGACTTTCGGAAGTCCAAGCTGATGCAATTTTACAGATGCAACTGCGGCGATTAACAGCCCTAGAAGCAGATAAAATTCGTCTAGAACACGAAGAATTACAAAACCAGATCGCCGACTTACAAGATATCTTGGATAGACGGGAACGGGTGCTAGAAATCATTGAAAGCGAAGTTAGTCAAATCAAAACTAGTTTCGCCACACCCCGACGCACACTTATTACTCACGCGGAAGGGGATTTAGATGATCTCGACTTAATTGCTAATGAAAAAGTCCTGATTCTTCTCACCAAACAAGGTTACATCAAACGGATGCCCGTTAATACCTTTGAAGCCCAAAGCCGTGCCACCAGAGGCAAAGCCGGCGCTAAAGTCAAAGATGATGATACCATTGAGCATTTCTTAACTTGCTGCGACCATGATAGCGTCTTATTCTTTAGCGATCGCGGAGTCGTCTACTCTCTGAGAACCTATCAAATACCCCTTGGTTCCCGTACCAGTCGCGGTACACCCATCGTCCAAATGTTACCCATTCCCAAAGAGGAAAAAATCACTTCCATCGTACCTGTAGACGAATTTAGGGATGATGAATATTTGGTTATGCTCACCAAAGGCGGTAACATCAAAAAAACCGCATTGGCAGCATTTAGTAACATTCGCGCCAACGGTTTAATTGCCATATCCTTAGAAGAAGGCGATCAACTGCGTTGGGTACGGAGAGCTAGAGTAGAAGATAGCGTGATCATTGGTTCCCGTCACGGAATGGCCATTCACTTCCGCTGTACCCATGAACAATTGCGCCCTCTCGGTAGAGCGACTCGTGGGGTAAAATCCATGAAACTCAAAAAAGGTGATGAATTAGTAGGGATGGATATTCTTCCAGCGGCTATTCTGGAAACTTTGAATACAGAAACTGAAGAAATCATCGAAACTGAAGAAATCATCGAAACCGAAGATATCGTCGAAACCGAAGAACTCATCGAAATCGAAGATAACGAAGATATCGAAAATAACGAAGAAACCGCAGAAGTAGCCAATAACAACAGTACTGGCCCTTGGGTTTTGGTGATTACAATGGGAGGATATGGAAAGCGCGTACCAGTTGGACAATTCCGCCTCCAAAACCGGGCTGGACAAGGTTTAAGGGCTACCAAATTCAAAAACCGCAAAACCAAAGACAAATTAGCCACCCTGCGAATTGTCAACAACGACGAAGAAATTATGATGGTGACAAATCGCGGTATTATCATCCGTCAAGCCGTGAATGCAATTTCCACCCAATCGCGTTCTGCTACCGGAGTGAGAGTGCAGCGTTTAGACGAAGATGACGCAATTACAGGAGTAGCAATTGTTCCTCCCGATACTGGTGATACAGGCGAACTAGAAGAAACAGAGTAAAGAAGACACAGGAGGATTCAACGCAAATTCACTTTAGTAAACCTCTGCGTGACTTTGCGCTTACCTCCGCGTTCCTCTGCGTTAAAAAAATTACGACTGATATAAAGATGAAGTATTTAGGAAAAAAGCCGTTTTCATCCTTTCACCTTTACGCTTTATCCTTGATCAGTGGGCTATTGATGGGGGTGACAGTCGCCCCCGTCGGTGCTTGGTTTCTAGCCTGGTTCGCTCTAGCTCCATTGTGGGTGATAGTTGTTAAATATACTAAAAATACCCTTTCCTCCCTACCCCCTGCCTTTATTTGGGCGATCGCATATCATGGAGTAGCCCTATCCTGGATTACTGGTATTTATCCTATGGATTGGTTGGGTGTTCCAGCTTTACCTGGTTTAGCAATCACCCTTTTTTGCTGGTCATTTATTAGCCTGTGGGGAGGAATATTAGTCTCAGTTTGGGCGGCTTTGATGGTAAAGCTAGATCAGCAAAAACCCTGGCTGCGGGTATTAGTTGGTACGGCTTTATGCTGCGGGTTAGAAAGTCTTTGGAGTGCCAGTCCTTTGTGGTGGAGTTCTCTTTCATACACCCAATCACCGCACAATCTGGTAATTTTACATTTGGGTCAATTGTCTGGGACTAGCACTGTAACGGCTGTGATTGTGGCTGTTAATGGGTTGCTTGCGGAAGCTTGGATTTATGATGAAAAGCTCACGCAATCGCTCTTAGCGATCCCGAAGGGTAGGCGCAAAGGCGCAAAGGAAGGAGGGAGTTTAAGGAAAAGTTTTGTTAATCTTTATTTGGTTGTTGGTTGCTCACTTTTAATTATTTCTCATATTATTGGTTTTGTTTTTTATAATCAACCTCTGACCCAAAACCCAAATACAAATTTAAAAATCGGCATTATTCAAGGTAATATTCCCAATGAAATAAAACTGCGTCCTGAAGGATTGCGTCGAGCTATTGAAGGTTATACTGAAGGATATTTAAAATTAGCAAATCAAGGTGTCGATGGAGTTCTTATTCCAGAAGCTGCGTTACCATTTTTTCAACGCAATCTACCACAAACTTCTTTCCTGAAAGCAGTCAGAGAGAAAGGTGTAGTTGCTTGGATAGGTGCTTTTGGCGAAAGGGGAAACAGCTATACAAACAGTTTATTTACTGTCACTGCTCAAGGGGAAATTACCAGCCGCTACGACAAATCCAAGTTAGTCCCACTAGGTGAATATATTCCTTTTGAACAAATTTTAGGCGCGATTATTCAACGTTTATCACCACTAGATGAACATCAAGTTGCTGGTTTACCAAATCAGGTTTTTGATACTCCCTTTGGACGAGCAATTGTGGGGATTTGTTACGAATCAGCCTTTCCAGAAATTTTCCGTCGTCAAGCTTTCCAGGGTGGGCAATTTATTCTCAGTGCCTCTAACGATGCCCATTATACAGCGGCAATGTCAGATCAACATCATGCCCAGGATATCATGCGGGCAATTGAAACCGATAGATGGGCTGTCAGAGCAACAAATACGGGATACTCGGCTTTTGTAGATCCTCATGGGAGAACTTTGTGGAAATCAGGACATAACACCTACGAAACCCACGCAGAAACTATTTATCGTCGTCAAACGCAGACTTTATATGTGCGTTGGGGTGATTGGTTGATGCCTTTATTGTTGGGTTTGGCTGGGTTGGGGTGGTTTTTAGGCGGAACGATTAATTAAACATCGACCGAATTTAAATATGCGTGACCTAAAGCCCTTGTAGAGACGTTCCATGGAACGTCTCTACAATATTTACCGGAGATGTCTAATAGATACACCAAATCGCAAGTAAATGATGTATATATATTAGTGGTGAAACTCTTGTGGAGTGACCATCACCCGCTACAAGTGTACCTCACCCAAATAAAATTTTCTGTATACAATGGCTCTACAATTGGCATATACTGTTTTTAGATATACAGCAGATTCCTTTGTTATAAGGTACATCATAGCCCCCTCATCGCTTGCGGGGAGGGGGTTGGGGGTGGGGTTCTTGTACCTCAAAGTATCATCATCAACTGACTATTAAGAGGCATTAATATGACAAATTCAACATCTGATTTATGGGCAAAAATTCGTCAACAATTTGATAGTTTGCCATATCCTAATTATCCCCTTGAAAAATCTGCCAAAAATGATATTAATGCACTTTATCTTCATAACTTAATAACCCCTTATTATCTGAGAAACAAAAAAGTTCTAGACACCAAAGACAGATTAATTTTAGATGCTGGATGTGGTTCTGGTTTTAAATCATTACTTTTAGCAGAAGCAAATCCTGGGGCGAAAATTGTCGGTGTTGATATATCAGAAGAGTCAGTTAAACTTGCACGGCAGCGATTAAAATATCATGGTTTTGATAATGCTGAATTTCATGTTTTGTCAATATATGATTTACCCAAGCTAAATTATCAATTTGATTATATTAATTGTGATGAAGTTCTCTATCTTTTCCCTGATATAGCTGTGGCTTTGCAAGCAATGAAAGCTGTATTGAAGCCAGAGGGTATTATTCGCACCAACCTACATAGCTCAATCCAAAGATTACCTTATTTTCGCGCACAAAAAATCTTTGAAATCATGGGTTTGATGGATGACAACCCAGAACAATTAGAAATAGATATTGTGATAGATACTATGAAAGCTTTGAAGGATAATGTCAATCTCAAAGCTACAACTTGGAATGCTTTCTATGAAGGAGAAAACCTAAAAGAGATTATTTTAGCGAATTATTTATTGCAAGGGGATAAGGGTTACAGTATCAGTGATATTTTTTCAGCTTTAAGAGCGGCTGATTTAGAGTTTATCAAAATGACGAACTGGCGGCAATGGGACTTGATGAACTTATTCAAAGAACCAGATAATTTACCTGCTTTTCTAGGAATGAGCTTACCGGAAGCTTCCATAGAAGAACAGTTACAATTATTGGAACTTCTCCATCCTATTCATAGATTACTGGATTTTTGGTGTGGTAATCCTCAAGCCGCACATACTTTTGTAGCATTTTCCGAATGGACTGATTCTAACTGGGAAAATGCAATAGTACATCTGCATCCACAGTTAAAAACCTCTACCTTCAAAACAAACGTTAGGGATTGTATAAGCGAGGGCAAAACTTTTCCTATCCGTAAATATCTGGCTTTAACAGAGGAATTTGTCTATATAGATAGCTCAATGGCTCTTTGCTTGCTACCTCTGTTAGACAAACCTTTACCCATGATGTCCCTAGTCGAGCATTGGCAACAGTTTAGACCTCTTGATCCTCTGACAGCAGAACCTACAGATAAAGTTAAGGTTTTTCAGCTATTACAAACGCTGCTAAAGGTTCTAGAGGATTTTGATTGCATTATGTTAGAGCGTCAATCTTGATTCTAGTCCGTAGTCAGCGATTTCAGGTGCAAACGGGTATGTATCCTTTAGACATCTCCGGAAATGAATGTAGAGACGTTCCATGGAACGTCTCTACAAGGGTTTCATATCACGCATATTTAATTTTTTCTCGTTCCCATACTCTGTATTCTCGTTCCCATACTCTGTATTCTCGTTCCCATACTCTGTATTCTCGTTCCCATACTCTGTATTCTCGTTCCCATACTCTGTATTCTCGTTCCCATACTCTGTATTCTCGTTCCCATACTCTGTATGGGAATGAATTCTAGAAGGCTCTGCCTTCTATGAAAACAGAGGCAGAGCCTCTGTAATAGCATTCCCAGTCGGAGACTGGGAACGAGATAGAAGTATCTTGGAGATTTTTCACCAAATACTAAATAGCTGTAAGCCTTAATAAATAAGCTTTTTAGTCTATTTATGCCATCTGGTAAAAAAAGTTTTTCAGTGAGGTGATATGAAATTGATCAAGAGTGGGTAAGTTATTTTTACAAGGAAACGATACTTCACCAGCAAGGAAAACTACTATGAAAACTGAATTGAAAGCCAAGTTTATCCAACACCTCCTCGGTAAAAAGAAAGAGAACGAAGGTTTTACCCTGATTGAATTGTTAGTTGTAATTATCATTATTGGTATTCTCTCAGCTATTGCTCTACCTTCCTTCTTGAACCAAGCGAACAAAGCACGTGAATCTGAAGGCAAACAGTACGCTGGTGCTATGAACCGTGGTCAACAAACCTTCTACCTAGAAAATCAAAAATTCACTGGTGATGAAGCAGATTTGGGTTTAGGTATTGCTACTCAAACCACCAACTATAAATATGAAGTCAAAAACGCAGCAGGTGCTACATTAGTAGGTACTGATCTAGTAGGTGTAATGAACGTTGCTGATCCAATTAACTCGGTTAACTTAAGAGCATTTGCTGGGTTAACTGACCTGATCCAATCTGGTGGTGCAACTACAACAACAGCAGTTCTATGTCAGACAAAAGATGCTGGTGCATTTAAGGCCACTGATTATAAGATTGTAGCAGCAGTTGACGATGTATCACCAATATGTCAAAATAACGCTAAGGCAATTGAATAAGATAGTTTATGAGATGGCGTTGAAAACTATCAAGTTTCTAATGGTATGACACAGATAATTTCATGTAACTAATGTAAAGGTAGGTAATTATTTTACCTACTTTTTATTTTATTATTGTTGTTTTAACAATTATGAATAATCTCCAATCTCTAGCACAACAAGCCTTGAAAACTTTCCAGCAAGGTGAGTATTTTCAAGCATTAGAACTTTATCAAGAATTAATTAATCATCAACCAGAAGTTAAAGAATATCACTGGTATTTAGGATTATCCTTACTTTTACAAGGTAAAGAAGCAGAAGCACAAACTACTTGGATGTTAGCAATTTTTGAAGGGGAAGAAGAACAAATTGAACAGTGGACCTATGAATTAGTTAAAGTATTACAAACAGAAGCAGGAAGACAAGAAGAATTAACACAATATCAACTTGCTTGGGTTATTCGTCAACATATTCGAGAAATTTATCCTGGTGAAGTTAATAATATTTTAGAACTAATCAAGTTATCTTTAGATTTAGAAAATCTGACTCAAGATAGCTTTCAGGAATTAGGCATTATTGAAGTTTTAAATTCTGAACCTGAAGAAATAGATAGAGAATTGTTATTTTCTGTCCTCAAAAAAACTCTCAAACTATTATGGTTTGAACTTTGGATATTAGATTTTCCTGAAGCGTGTATTTTCTATTTAGATCCCTTACAACTGACTCACTGTGTCATGTTAACTGCTACAGAAGCAGCTTACGCAGGACACAAGTTTAACTTAGCAATTAAATATGCTGAATTAGCTTTAAAAATTAATTATCCAGATCCAGATGTTATCTCAGAAGTCCTCAGTCACTTAGCAACTTTTTATTATGAAGTTGGTAATTTTGACCAAGGAATTAATCTTTCTAAAAAAATTCATGATTTAGCAACTAATACCACTGATTTAATCAATGCTAATATCATGGTATTACAGGGTTTATTACGTTCTGGTGGACGTTGGTATGAAGCTATTCCCATTATTCAAGAATATGAAAGTTATTTAAATAAACTAATTACAGAACAACCAAATTTAGGGAGGAATAAGATTTACCGTTTACTGAATTGTACATATTATCTGCCCTATCTGCGTGATGCGGCTCGACAAAATCGCTTTTTACATAATGAGATTGTCAAATTATGTCAAACCAGCATTCAATTTTATGCCCAAGAACAATATAACCGTTACTCTCTCGCTAATTCTCAAAGAATAAAAGCATCGAAGAAAAAACTAAAAATAGGTTATCTTTCCCATTGTTTACGAGAACATTCAGTAGGTTGGTTAGCCAGATGGCTATATCAACATCATAATAGAGAAGAGTTTGAAATATATACTTATTTTGCTACTTACCGTTCTCATGTTCATGATTTTCTCCAAGATTGGTATGAGGAAAAATCAGATCATGTCAGAAAATTAGGAAGAGATGGAATAGAAATTGCTGAACAAATTCATCAAGATGAAATTGATATTTTAATTGATCTTGATAGTATGACTGCGGATATTAGCTGTGAAGCAATAGCATTAAAACCAGCCCCAATTCAAGCAACATGGTTAGGTTGGGATGGTTCGGGAATCCCTGCTATTGATTATTATATTGCTGATAATTATGTTTTACCAGAATATGCCCAAGAATATTACAGTGAAAAAATTTGGCGTTTACCAAATGCCTATCTAGGGGTTGATGGTTTTGAAATTGGTATACCAACTTTAACCAGGAAAAATTTAGAAATTCCTGATAATGCAGTAATTTATTTTAGCGCTCAATCTGGTTATAAACGCAATCCTGAAAATGTGCGTTTACAAATGAAAATCCTCAAACAAGTACCAAATAGTTATTTTTTAATCAAAGATATTAATAAAGATGTCAGTGTAGTTAGAGAGTTTTTTGAACAAATTGCGGAGGAAGAAGGAGTCAGTAAAGAGAGATTACGCTTTTTAGAAAAAGTCCCCTCATCCTCAATTCATCGTGCTAATTTAATGATTGCTGATGTGGTGTTAGATACCTATCCCTATAATGGTGCAACGACAACAATGGAAACTTTATGGGTGGGTGTCCCTTTAGTCACGAAAGTGGGAGAGCAATTTTCAGCCCGCAATAGTTATACAATGATGGTGAATGCGGGTATCAGTGAAGGTATTGCTTGGAGTGATGAAGAGTATATAGAGTGGGGTGTGCGTTTAGGTAAAGATGCTGATTTGAGAAAAGAAATTCACTGGAAATTATTAAAGTCACGTCAAACTGCACCGCTGTGGAATGGTAAACAGTTTACTCGTGAAATGGAGAAAGCCTATCAACAAATGTGGTTAAAGTACATTGATAGTTGAAATCCTGAAATTATGTTAATCTTTAACCAAAGGGTTTAGTTTAAGGTTGTAGGCATCACTCTATGAGATCCTGACAGATGACCCATTCTAACCGAAAAGGATTTTGATTATGATAAATATCACACAAAACCAACTACAACAACTGTATGAAATTGATGATTATCTCTGGTTAGAAGAAACCATTAAACTTCTAAAAACCAAAAACTTAGAAAATTTAGATTTAGATAATTTAATTGAGGAATTAGAAAGTTTGGGAAGAAATGATTTAAATAAAGTTAGAAGTCTTTTAAAACAGATTATTATTCATATTTTATTGTTAGAATATTGGCAGGAAGAGTATGAACGCAATTATCGTCATTGGCAGGGTGAAATAATTGCTTTTAGATATGATTTAAACAACAGCTTAACCACGACATTAAAAAATAAGCTAATTCAAGAGTTAGAACATATTTATAATGTTGCTGTTAAAATTGTCAGTACAAAAACAGGATTATCATCAAACCTATTTCCTGATAATTGTCCCTATTCTTTAGAACAGTTATTAGATGATAATTGGTATTCTGAAAAACATTCATGAGGTAAAAATAAATGACCAGTCTTTACAATAAAGATTATGCTTATTGGGCTGAAGAAATGGCTGCAAATTTTTTGTAGTTAATTTTATACTAAGAGATTGAAGCTGATTTCTCTTCCACAACCTGTTTATAAAATGCTTCTAAACCTAACACGCAAGTTTTATCATCAAAAACACGATCTTGATTCTGACTCATTCTTTCTACAATGCTATTTCGCCATGCAGAATCTAATCCTAATTTTACAGCGATTTCGATATATTCTGCTTCATTTTTAGCAATAGTATCTGTCACTCCTAAAAGTTTCAGGAAACTATCTGTGTGACGACCACGCATAAATTCCCCAGGACAAGTAACAATAGGAAGATTGCAAGCAATGGCTTCTAAACTAGTATTACCACCAGACCAGGTAAATGTGTCAAGATAAACGTCTGATAATAAGTTAATCATCAGATAATCTAGCCGTTCTGGAATATTAAGATGGACACAGTAATCTTCACTATTTAACCCTACCGCAGCAAAAGCACGTTGCAATCGGGGCTTTAATACAGTACCACGTAAAAATACAAATTTGGCTTGGGGAATGCGACTAGCAATTTCTGCCAATATAAAATCGTATTGTGGTAAATATTTAAAAGGCGCTTGACAACATAAATAAATTATATCGTCATCATTTAAACCATAATCTGAACGAGTTTTAATAACTGGGGGAATATAAGGTTGAGGATAAGCAACACCAATATTAGGTAAGAGAATTAACTTTTCTGAGTAATGTTCTTGAGCATTTTCCCCTTCCATTAACTCGCTAGATAAAAAATAATCAATAGTTGGTAAACCCGTTGTTACAGGATGTCCCCAAGCTACACACTGCACTGGTGCAAGTCGTAAACCTGCCATTTGCATAGTTGGCGCGTCCATGCCAATTTCTGGATAAACTAAAATGTGTAGTTTATCGGCAATTATTTGTTCACAAACTGCTGGTAAGTTATGAGGAATATGATAGAAAAAGTCGCTATGTTCTTTAAATTGTTGAGTAATTGAATCTGGCTGATTACCTGTATAGTAACAGTAAATTTCAAAATTTTGATGATCACAGTAACGCAACCAACCAGTTAACCACAGTGTACCGCTATAAGAATGTAAATAATTAGAAGCATAACCAATGCGGATTTTTTCTTGCGTCTGAAGTTTTGGCATAGATAAAGGTACAACCCATTGGGGAAAGTTAGCCGCCATGATTTCATGTACTAGCTGTCCATATTGGCGTTGTAAATCCACATCATTTTGCGCTTGATAGGATAGGTAAAAGTTAGTTAATCTCCCTATACCAGCTAAAGCATTACTTCGTTCTTCGGGAGTTTTTAAAGATGTTTTCTGAATTAACTTTTCTAGTCCTTGCGTATATCTCTGGCGATAAAATTTAATTTCTTCTTGGTTGTTGTAGATTGTCGGGACTGTTAAATATTTAAGAATTTGAAATGTATAATCATCAGGTAATAATTGACAAGCATTCTCTGCGCTTGCAATTGCTTCTTGATTAAGTCCATTCAGCCGCAAGTCTATAATTAATGAAAAATGTAACCGAGGATCAGTATTATGAATTTTGATTCCGGCTGCGAGTGTTTGAAAATATTGATCTAGTAGGTTCAAATTTCTATAGCATTGACTTAAATGCAAATAAACTTCCGCATTTACCGAATACATTTGTATAAGTATTTGGTATTGTTGACTAGCTGCTTGCCATTTCCCTTCTTGAAATAATCTATTACTTAAATTAAAAATCAATTTACTCAGGGGAATATTATTAAAATTCTCTACCTCATAGGCTGGGATTTTCTCTATACCAAACAATGCTAGTGCTTGTAGATTTTGATGTTGTAGAATAATTTGAGCATAAATAAAATTGCTTAGTCTCTCTCTTTCATGTTCATTTAAATCTTCTAGTAGAGAAATTTCGCATTCAGTAGTGATGTCAAAATTTTCTCCTATGAGTAAATTCATAGCCACAGCAGATAAAAATAAATTGGCTTCTTCGATGTCACTACCATTTGTATCTATCAGCAATGTTATTTGATGACTATCAGGATGATTTACTACAGATTTAATAGTTTGTTCTAATTCTAGTAACAGTGACTCTTCTGGTTGTTTCCAATCAGGGAAAATTATCATATTAATCTTCTCTGGACTTATTTGCAGAAGCTCTAATATAGATTCGTCTATTTGGTTAATTAATTTGTTGGTTTTCACTTTTGATTTTTTATATTGAATTTAGATATGGTTTGAACACAAGCTGATTGAAAACCTATTCCCTGCTAGAACCTTGAATAAGGTACAGCATAAAATACACCTGAATGGATTTTACACAAATGCTCTTACAGTTAATTTATAAAACTATCTATTTGATAACTTTGTAGCTTGCTAACTGGAGCTTGTGCTAAAGCTAATTCATCTTCATTTTTCAAAACTACTCTGCCATAAATGCGCGGTAATAAAGATTCCCATTGCATATGCCCTAACTCAGCTACTAGGGAAATATTTATGCTATCACTAACATCTAAATCTTCTTCCATTAATAAATTCATGGCAATACTAGATAGAAACATTGTTGCTTCTTCAGCATCAATATTACCTGTGTTAATCAGTAAAGTAATTTTTTCGCTTTCAGGATGATTAGCTAATGCTTTAATTATTTCTTGTAACTCTAAACCAAGTTCATCTTCTGGTTGTGACCAATCAGGGAGTATAATTAAATTAGTTTCTCTGAGATTTAAAGATAACAAAGTTGCATTAATTAGCGCCGAACTCACAGTTTGCGCCATCTTTGTCCAAGAGAACTTTTTAGCCTGTGCTAAACCTGCGGTAATTAAAGCTTTCCTAATATTCGGTTTCTGAACTTCACACAGAGCATTTGTCAGTGCGTCCACATCATTATCATTGACATAAATAGCTGCTTCTCCTGTGACTTCTGGTATTGAAGCATTAGGACAAGTAATCACAGGACAACCACAAGCTATTGCTTCTAATACAGGCATTCCAAAGCCTTCATACTTAGAAGGATAAACTAGTGCTACTGCACCAGAGTAAGCTATTGCTAGATCGTCATCACTTAGCTGTAGCATATGTACAGCACTACCTGCTGTGTAGGTTCTTAACTCTGGCGCTAATATTCCACCAATACCAGTACAAATAATATCAAATCCGTAGCTAGTAGCTAGTTTTGAGAAAGCTTTAAAAAATAAAATACCATTTTTATAATCACCACCACTACCAACTAATAGGAAGTATGGTTTATTAATGCCATACTTGTATTTAAAAGCGTTAATTTCGCCTTCAGAAGCAGGAGAAAAAAGAGGATCTACACCACAATGAGCAACAGTAATTAATTCTGAGGGTATGTCAGGGAAACATTTATTTAAGTCTTTAGCCGTATTTTCAGAGATGGAAATATAAGCAGAGGCGTGTTTAATTCCATGATGTTTCTCACGCCACATAGGTTCACCAAAATTCGCCCCCAATACTTCTGGTATCATGTCATAAGCCATGAATACTGAAGGGGTATTTATGGGGGTGGTGTAGTAGGTAGAAATAAATAATTCGGCTTCTTCTTCTTCACATATTTGTTGAAGCATCTGCTTGTCAGCTTCGGTATTATTATAGTCGTAGCTGGGAAAATTACGGTAGCGTATACCGGGAATTTGGGGTGCTGTATTAACTCTATCTAAGACTAAAATATGATTAGCAAACTCTGTGTTTGCCCATTGTTGCAGGAGACTTCGCCAAACTCTAGCAATTCCTGTTCGATATAGTTGGAAAAATACACCATCAACTATAATTTTTGGCTTTTGTTTTTGAATTTTTTCTCTTTGCATCTGTATTTCATCTGGGTGTAAAAACCGCCAGTTACTATTCCTGAAATCCCTTTGCACGATTGGTATTACACCGTAAGATTCAGCAATATCTACTATTGTTTCATCTCCTACCCAAGCAAAGTAATTTCTTAATAAAGTAGGAAATTTACTGTTTGATTGTAAAGCTTGCCACTGAGATACAGCATTACTATACCCATAATACTGTTCTTTAAACCGCAATTGTTCTGACGTGACGTAGGCAAAGTGTTGGAACACTAACCCATTCTTTTCAGTTTCATCATGTAAAAAAGGATTTATCGCTGCGATATTTTGATGTTGTCCGTCGAGAAGAGGTTCAACTAATACGGGAGGTTCATGTGCTGCCCAAAATGATCCTGGTTTATATTTCCAAGTTCTTAACCACTCTTGTTGGGGATTTTGTGCATAACAGTTACGGGTACTAATAATGAGTTTTTCTCCAACAAAATACCAGCACCAATAAAAAGCAGCAGTTTTTTCAGGGTTACTAATGAACATTTCTCTAGCAGTACAAATCTGCTCTAATGTCCATAGTTCATCTACATCAACTTGCCATAACAAACATTCTTCTTGAATATTGACAAGTGGTGCATTTACCATTTCTCTCTTACCATCCCAAAACTCTCCTTTGGGTTGGCGGTAAATTGTAATATTATCTGGATATAGTTCCGCTAATTTATCCAGATATTCTTTAGTACCGTCATAGCTGAGACCATTATTATGAATTTCATCACTAACTTTTCCTCCCAATTGGACACTCCAACTGGTGTCATGTTGTAAATCAGCTACACCTTCAATAATATGCCAATGCCATTTAAATGGAAGTTGCTTGAATACTTCTATATGGTATTGAATAAATGGTTGCCCATTCAAAACAATGGTAAAAAAATTAATTGGTACTATGGGAAAAGCAATATAATTTTCATAAAAAGAATTAGAATTTACTACTTTTTCTCCAATATTTCCATCTTTAGTTATTCGATGGCATTCATAACCATTTTCAATCAAGATATCAAAAGTAGATTTGGCAATACGATTTAATCCCTCTAACATTTTTTGTGATATCTCAAATTGTATATATCTTATAGATTTATTTTTTAATAATTCTCTAGCTCCCTCTAATACATCACTTTCAGCACCTTCAACATCAATTTTCAAATAATCAATATGAGCAATGCTATTTTCTAAGCAAAATGAATCTAACTTAATTGCGTCAACAATCTCTGTATTTATAATGGGTATATATTGACCTGATCCTTCGGGATCTAACATTTGTGGTTTTCCAATGCTATTCCACACTGAAAAATCTTCTGGAAATTCATTAAATTCTATTTGAGTATTATCCGAGTAAAATGCTTTTTTAAATTCATAAACATTTTTAATATTTTGAGCAATAAGTCGCTCTTGCAGCCGAGTGAAAGTAGTTGATGCTGGTTCAAATGAATAAACTTTTCCAGAATAATCTACTAGTTTACTTAGAAGTATTGAATAATCACCAATGTTAGCACCAATATCAAAAACTAGCATTCCTGGTTTAACAAGTCTAGTCACTAGTATTTGCTCAGATTGTTCATACACAGAAAAATAATTTTCAACACTATCCTTCTTTTTGAAAACAGAATATCCATTTCTAACAGATGTGCTTTGAGAAATGAGTATATAACTAGAGTCATTTAGCAATTTATGATGATTGATATAATTTTTAAATGTAGTAATATCATCTAAACAAATAAATTTTGCTCCGTATACCTCATTTAATTCTGCAACACCAGTAAATTCTGAGCCGTCTATTAAAACCACGTCAAAATAGTCTATATTATTTTCTTGTTTAACTCTTTTAATACCGCTATCAGCAACTCCAGAGTTTTTTACATATTCAATATCTTGGTTTAACCAACTAAGAATTAGTTCTAATGGATATAAATTTAAATTAGTTATATTACTTCTGTAAAAATCTATAACTTCTTGCTGCTTAGGAAAACTTTCTAGTGAAACAGAAGAAAAATTATAACATTTTACAAATAAATCATTGCTGTACCTGTTTTGCAACTCAGCAAATCTAGGTTTTGAAATTTCCATACAAAACAAAATTGGATGGTTAGGGTTTTCTCTTAAACCCATAACAAAAGCTTCTGTACTTCCTTCACCTGAAGATGATCCAATTTCTAAAACTGTTTTAATATCTTCTTGCCTAGCAATTCTGTGAATAGCTGTATAAAATTCATCATTTTTGATTTCTGGCGGAATTAAACGGTTAAGTTCAGAATTACTAATTTCATTATTCATAATCATGCTCTTAATTTTTTAACCTAATCAAATTTTTCTAAGTAGGTAGACAGAATTAAATGTCAGATAAAATTTTTGTCGTAGTGAGCGATAAATCGCTCTCTTGCTAGGTTTGATAGGGCTAAAGCCCTTACTACTAACTTTTCTTTTATTCAGTCTTACTACTTAGCGATCGCTCTGATCTTTCCCTTTTTTTTATATCCGCTAAAACAGTCTTATAATCTTACCTATAAGAATGCTGCTGTACCAACTTCGCTATCAGAGCGATTTAGATATAGTTGAGTTTCTACTGAAAATAGTAAGCCATCCTAAGGGTGATAGCTTCGCTCGCCGTAGGCATCGCTCTCCTTCTTCTTCATATTCCCCAAAACAACTTTATAATCCTGCCTATCAGGATGCTGCTGCACTAACTTCTCCATGAGAGCTATCGCACCTTTTGTATCTTTCATTTCTAGCCGCAGTAGTGAAAGTTTTTCCTGCACCAATTGGTTATTTGGTTCTCGCTGCAAAACCAACTCATATTCTTTAGCCTGTTGTTGCAATTCTGTGTCAACAGACTGAATAACTGGTTGCTGAGACTTCTCCCAAGATTGTTTGAGAGTATTGACTGCTCCAAATAACATTGAACCACCAAAAGACACGATAGAAATATATGTTACGATTCTTTGCTTTCGCTCCAACTGCTGACGACGTTTAACTAAGTAATCATCTCCTGAAATTGCCATGTTTCAAAAAATGCTGCGGTAAATACTTAAAAAACAGCAATCCTCCTCTTCTATTTATGAGATTACCCACAACCTCACAGAAACTATCACCAAATACCCAAAGCTGAGTTAATTCTCTGCACTCAGATGAAAATTTCCTAAATAGTTGCTTAACGCTGGTATTTTATCGAATGAAGTTAGACATTTGGGATGCTCACCAACTGCTAGACTCAGCTTTGGCAATGACTCCTAGGCATAATTAACAGTTCGTGGTGGTGATTACCGTACAAAACATCATTTTCTAGCAATTTACTAGCGTGAGTTGTGATATACTCAAGAAGTTAAGACTAGCTTTGCCAAAATATAGCGCTCTACGCACAAGTAACAATGGCAAAACGGAAAGCAGTTTTGATTAAGCATTTACCCAAATAAAATCTGAACTACATCGAGGTTATGACTCAGCAAGTAATTCACCCTATGGTGAAATTGCAGCGTAACGTGCAATCACTCGTAGAATCCAATATCATCAAGCCCACCGATAGCATTTGGAAAATTGCTTTACTATACGGCAATGACTGGCAGCACTGGAAACAGGAACTGCAAGACTTTGGCTTTAGTATGCAAGATCCAATTGGTGACCTACTGGCGGTAGAAACTTGGGATGAAGAATAAGTATGGGGCAAGGGGAAAAGTAATAACTGATAACTGCCCCCAAGTCCATCACTGACAAATAAGCAATGCCTGAGCCAGTTCCTTAGCAGTTTGGTAGCGATCGCGTGGCAAAGGTTCCGTAACGCGCTCAATAACTTCTCGGAGTTGAGGAGTAATGGTAGGTACGCTTTTCACATCAAAGCCAAAAGCTCGTCCCTTTTGACGGAAAAACTTCAAAGGATTTTCGCCAGTGAGCAAAAAAATCAGCGTTGGACCAACAGCATACAAGTCTGATTGTGTCAAGGGTTGTCCGCGTTCCTGCTCAGGGGCGCAATAACCTTCTGCACCAATCCTTGTCCCTGGTGCGGTTCCAGTTTCCTTTACTGCTCCAAAATCCAACACCACGACACGATTGTTAGAACTTCGCACCATTAAATTTGCGGGTTTAATATCACGATGAATAAGTGGTTGCTCTTGGTTATGAAGATATTCTAAGATCTCACAGGTTTGAATCATCCAAGCGATCGCTTGATGGGGTGTCACCGGGCCATTAGTATATATACGTTTTTCTAAATCTTGTCCATGAATTAATTCCATCGCCAAGTATTTTTTGCCACCTTCGACAAAGAAGTCGTAATACTTAGGAATTCCCGGATAGTTAAGACATTTAAGAGTGTTGGCTTCCCGTGTAAATAACTCTTGGGCTTTAGCAATTTTAGCCATATCAGCATTCATTTGCTTTAAAACCAACAATTGCGGTACACCCGTAGTCAAACCAGTAGCATCCCAAGCTAGATAAGTAGTACCCATACCTCCTTGTCCTAGAGTTCTTAACACCTGATAGTGACGAATTCTCTGTTGTACTGAAAGCGGTTCACCGCAGTGAACGCAAAACAGATTATTTGGGGAATTCCCTTCGTGGGTGCATCTAGAACTATTGAAAGCAGCGGTGACATTCTGATTTTGATAGCCAGGTAAAGCCTCCGGTTCTCGAATTTCCTGAAGTTGGAATTTGAGGATAGGACCCCCCTGCGCCAATTGCAACAGGGAATTATTGGGCAGTATACATTTGTTGATCAGAGTACCATTGAGGAAAGTCCCATTTGTCCCTTGACTAATTACTTGCCAAGAATCACCCTTCTTCGCAGCACTGATTTGCTTAAGTTCCAGATGATACCGAGAAACTAGACTATCATTTAAAACAACGTGATTATCCACCGCCCGACCAATCCGAATCACGGTGGAATTCTCAAAGCACCACTGCTGAAGCGGCGTTTTTTGTTGCCTGTCTAACAGGGTTAGAGTAACCACATTGACACTCCCCGCTCTATTGAAAACTTTGCTGATTGGGACAAACTTTTAACCGAATCAGTATAGCCGTAATGTTGTCATGGCCATTGTATTCGTTTGCCAAATCAATTAAGTCGCTCAGACCTAGTTCTAGGTTAACTCCAGAACTAAGTAGCGGTTCTAAGTGAGTTTGGTAGTTGCTCTCCAGTAAATCATTATCCGATAGACCGTCCGAAGCTAACAGTAAGAGAGTATCTTCATGGATCTCAAAGAACTCCACATCAGGATGGAGCAGATTTTCGTCCCGTGGTCCTAATGCTTGGGTGAGTTGGTAGGCATCTGGACGGGCGTAAGCTAGACTAGGTTTTACACCTTTGCTAATTTCCCTTTGACCAACTTCGTGATCTTCCGTAACTTGTACTAGTCCCCCCTTGCGAGTCAGACGATAGAGACGGCTATCTCCCACATGAGCGACGACTGCCTTAGTGTTCTGCACTAACAACATTACCAGGGTAGTACCCATGCGCCCAATACCAGAACGAGACTCTTGTTGATTAAGATCGTAAATCTTCTGATTAGCTAAATAAACTGCTTGGTGGATAGTTTCTAGGGTTGGTAATTCCGGAGCAACCCAGTTTTCTTGAAAGTATTGTTGCACAGTTTTCACTGCTAACTCACTGGCCACTTCTCCCCCAGCGTGTCCCCCCATTCCATCACAGAGAATATACAAACCTCTTGCTTGCAAAGTGCGACTTCTGGGTAATTCCAGCTTTTGCAGGTTGGTTTGAATGCCAAAGTAGTCTTCATTATGATTACGTTGACGACCTACATCAGTGCGTCCTGTATCTTCTACACTTTTTAACTGCATTGACAGTAGGATTGTCGGTGCATCTTCATTTCTATCATTCATTTCCTCTGCATCATGATCTGGAAACATAGTGGATGCAGTGGTATATTGTGCCTCTAGGTCGCTAAAATCTGGGTTTTGGGGTGATTCTAGTTCTGTAGCTATCTCCTCCAAACGCGATCGCAATTGTGCCAAAGTTTCAATCTTACCGACTTCTAAATCCTCCAACATATGCACAACCGAGCCAATGTGAGTGCGTTGGGATTTTCTACATAAAGTTTCCCAAATTCGTCCCAAGGCTTTGATATTTACAGGCTGTGCTGTATTTGGTAAATTACCAGCAGACTCTTCTACATACAAACGTTGTAATCCCAATCTTTGGTCTTCATCCAAGCGCAAATTCGATAACTCCAACAAACTTTGGCGACAATTCACTGGTTCGAGTACCCCCCACAGTTGAATCATCTCATAACACCAATGTAATATTTGTAACGGATGTGTTGTGTTATCTTGCCACAAATCCAGTAAAACCTGCCAATGGGAACGGTCTTCCAAGAGTAGCACCTGTAGATTATCTTGCTCCCAGGCATCATGAATTAGTGGAATCCCTGCTGACATCTCCCTTTGTAAAGCAATATAAGCTTGAGCAAAACTAGGTATTCCACCTACATCCGCAGATGGCATCATCAACCCCTTTGGCTCATGTTCGAGCATAGCCCCAATGGGTGATATTTGATAGGGTCGGCAATCTAAAACCCTGACTTTGACTTCCACATTTGTAGCCATGACTGAAGCATCTGTTAACGGCTCCAACAACTGATAACGCTGCTGTGGGTCTAAAAAAGAGCCTACCGCCAATAGTGAAGGCGAAAAAGAATTATTCACCCCATCTTCTAAAATTGCAACAGGTGTCTTTTGAGTAATGATTGCCCACCAAACTGTGCCACATTCTGCACCACAGTTAGGACAGATTTGTGTATTTAAAGCTACTTGAGTACTGCATTGAGGACAGTCCTTATGAATTAGGGAAGTACCACAGTTTTGACAAAATTTATTGTCATTAGGGTTTTCAAATTGACAGTGAGGGCAAATCAGCATAGTGGAAGTTCCTCGATTTTCCTTCTAAAGTGCTGTTAGCCACTAGATCCAAAGTGCCACAATTAGCTGACCCTGACTACAGTAGATCTATAAGAGATTGTGGATTCACCAGGGAATATTGGTGGCAGTATATAATTGTAAACTACCCACACTGTCAGCAAGAAGCTAAAGTGTAGGCTTTCAGTAGCCCTGAACTATCTGTATTGAGACTACGACACAAACAATTCGTTCCGCTAGGCTGGTTTACTTTAGCAGCCCAATAGTAGCAATCTTTTTTGCTCCGGTTACATCAGCATTATCACTCCATCTTCTTGAGATATAGCAGGAGTCAGGAGTCAGGAGTCAGGAGTAAAACCCTCTTGTAGTGGGAGTTTCATTATCAATTGATGTCCTAACCACCCTGTCCACGGCTATAAATGAATCTTACGTTAGATGATCCAGACAGACAGCTAACTTAAGATGTATTTCGCCGACAGTGATTTTTTCAGGATTTTGATGTCCGCAGGAGTTATTTCGCGCCATTCCCCTAGTTGTAAACCATTGAGTTGTAAGTGAGCAATACTGACCCTGATTAATCGTAAAGTCGGAAACCCTACAGCCGCAGTCATGCGCCGCACCTGGCGGTTTTTCCCTTCGGTGAGGGTCATTTCTAGCCAAGCTGTGGGGATATTTTTTCTAAATCTAATCGGGGGGTGGCGTTCGCTAACAGTAGGTTCTTCAAATAGTAGCCTGACTTCGGCAGGACGAGTCCGATAATCTTGAATTTCCACCCCTGTGCATAACTTATTGATAGCCTCGGCATCAGGAATATGTTCTACCTGTACCCAGTAGGTGCGTTTATGACCAAAGCGGGGGTTAGAAAGGCGATGCTGTAATGGTCCATCATTGGTTAACAACAGTAAACCTTCACTGTCCCAGTCCAAACGTCCCACTGGATAAACATCAGGAACCTGAATATAGTCTTTTAGGGTGCTGTGTTTAGGAGATTCCTGGGTAAATTGACTCAGAACTCCATAGGGTTTATGAAAAATAATATACTTATGGTCATTGGTTATCCGACTTTGGATTTTGGATTTTGGATTTTGGATTGATTCCACTGATAAATCTGGGGGCTTGTACCATGAAATAATTATTGGTCAAATTTTAACTCCTGCGGGGAGAAAGTTGAGGAATGTGATTGTGGTTTATGATCATAATAATCCCGCACCAACTCATTGAAAACAAGCGTGGGAAAAATTTCCAAAAGACGAGCTTCAGTTGGTATCCGGTTAAGGTGGCGTTTAATGAATGATCTCATAACTAAACAAGTTATTTGGAGCAAATTAGCTGGCGGGGTTTTTAGTATAGGTTTATTACCTGCACTGACTGCTTATCCTGTTTTAGGTGCAGAGCGATTAACCCTTTCTTACGGTATTGTAGAGCGATCTATACCAATTAATTCACTTGAGAAATATGCCAAAACAGGCAAAATAGATGATGATTTAGCTGTATATGCTCAGTATGCCGATAAGAAACAACTAACTCAACTGCGGAAAGTTTTACTAACACCTATTCCCTTGAATATAGTAAACGTTTCACAATTTCTTTATACCTCAATTGGCGAGAAATTATTAGAAAATTTGGGAGAAATTATTCAAACAGACTCTCGTTTATCAGGTTTCTATGCAATTCGAGCAGCACTGATTTTGGCAGCAGCAGAGCCAAATGATTTTACGCTTTTAAATGTATTACGCAAATTTCCCACAAGCTCAATTTTAATTAATTTAGATCGGAGTTTGCAAATTGCAGATACATTACAGACTTTAGTCAATCAAACCCAAAATGCAGTAGCAATTATTAACGAACAATCCCAACTAAAATCAACAACATCAAATCTGAATTCTGGTTTTTTAGCGAATATTAAAAAAAGCAGTAACTTTACTTATAAAAAACAAACTATCATACTTAATGACCAATCTCGGAACCGCACTTTTCCCGCTGATATCTATCTACCCAATATCTCAAATCCGCGTCCAATCATTGTCATCTCCCACGGACTCGGTTCTGACAGAACCAGCTTTGCTTACTTGGCGGAACATCTTGCCAAATCAGGCTTTATAGTTGCTGTTCCAGAGCATCCTGGTAGTAATGCAGAACAATTGCAAGCTCTATTGTCAGGCACAGCACAGACAGTAACTAACCCTAGAGAGTTGATTGATAGACCATTAGATGTGAAATATTTGTTAGATGAACTAACTCGTTTATCTGAAAATAACCCAACATTTAAAGGGCGTTTAAATCTACAACAAATAGGAGTTATCGGACAATCTTTTGGTGGCTACACAGCTTTAGCATTAGCAGGTGCAAAGATTAATTTTCAGCAATTAGACAAAGATTGCCCAGATATAAAAAATACACTAAATGTTTCGCTTTTACTTCAATGCTTGGCTATAAATTTACCAAATACAGAATATAATTTATTCGATTCACGAGTTAAAGCAGTAATTGCAATTAATCCTGTTAATAGCAGTATTATGGGGAAAGCTAGTCTCAGCCAAATTAAAATCCCAGTGATGATTATATCTGGCAGTGGCGATACTATTGCTCCAGCTTTGCCAGAACAAATTATACCTTTTACTTGGTTAACAACAGCAAATAAGTACTTAATGCTGATTAACGGTAGTACACACTTTTCTACTATTGCAGAATCACCGAATACAGTTTTGCCTGTTCCTACAGAGGTAATCGGTTTAAATCCCGCATTGGCACGTAGCTACGTCAAAGCTTTAAGTTTTCCTTTCTTCCAAACCTATGTCGCGGAACAACCAAGTTACCTGAGCTACTTGAGTGCAGATTATGTTAATACTATTAGTCAGCAACCGCTACCATTGAGTTTAGTTCAATCTTTGACCCTAGAGCAACTTCAGGAAGCATTTAAATAATTCGTAATTCGTAATTCGTAATTCGTAATTAAAAAGAGCGATGCCTGTGGAGAGCGATCGCACTGTAGTACCATAATATTCAACTAGAATAGATGCAACCGAGTCTTTAACCCACTTACCCAAGTTCTATGACTCTTGCTAAATCTGCTGAATTAAACATTATTCATCTTCCCGACCACACCGAGTTACCAGAGTCGGATGGAACATTTGTCAAGAACTTTCAAGAACATCCCCAAAGCATTTTACTAACTGACTCGATTAACAGCGTATTGGAACAACTACATTCTGATGGACAATATGCGATCGGTCAAGATTGTGGTATTTATTGGCGTTTAGCGGAACCTCCAGAAAAAGGCGCAGAAGCACCAGATTGGTTTTATGTAGCCAATGTACCACCAATGTTAAACGGTAAATTTCGCCGTTCTTATGTATTGTGGCAGGAATATATAGCACCTTTAATAGTTTTAGAATTTGTTTCTGGTAATGGTTCAGAGGAGCGAGATAAAACACCAATAACTGGTAAATTTTGGGTATATGAACAAGCGATAAGAGTACCGTTTTATGGCATTTATGAGGTACAAAAAGCCAGTATAGAAGTTTATCATCTGGTTGATGGATATTATCAGCTACTACCAGCTAATGAAAGAGGTCATTATCCTATTTTACCTTTAGGTGTAGAGTTAGGCATTTGGGAAGGACAGTATAATAATATGCAAGCGCATTGGTTACGTTGGTGGGATATTCAAGGGAATTTATTGTTACATAGTGGTGAGAAAACACAGCAATTAACATCTCAATTAGAACAGGAACAGCAAAAAGCCGCACGTTTAGCGGAACGGTTGCGGGAGTTGGGGGTTAACCCCGATGAGGTTTGATTAAAACATCTCCAAAAATTCAATAAGCATATCATCCAGAACCCTTGTAGAGACGTTCCATGGAACGTCTCTACATTTTTTATCGGAGATGTCTGTATAAATAGGTAAAATAAACCATTTCTACAAAACCCAAAAATCTTAGCTAAGACTCTTGTATATTTAGAAAATAGGGTTTATGATATTTCCATGAACCTTAATCAAGGTCTTTGGAAAAAAATGTCAAAAATTATATACGATGTCATCCAACGCTTTGAGGTTGAAAACGGTGTTCCTCGTTTGGTTTCGACTAATATTCAGGTAATTGAAGGTGGGGAAGATTTGTTATCTTTAGCTATCAGTATGTTAGCTAAACTAGGTTTTTATGAGAAGTTTGAAGAGAAGCGAACATCTCAATATATAGGTTATCGGTTGAAAAATCCTGGTAAGGGTGCTAAACGTTATCAGTTGGTTTTGTCGCAGAGAAAAGATGGTCTATATGTCTCTTTACCTCGTGATGTTTGGGAACCATTTTTACTATACTTAAATATCACATATTATGCTTGTAGATATCCTTTTTTAGATAAATATTGGGTTTTACCAAGTAATTCAGAGCTTTTTTTAGAAGAAATAGTTGATGAAGGATTCTGGACTAACGAACAAGTAGTTGGTTGCTTCGAGACGATAGTTGATTATGAACCTCCATCTGGTTTTGAGGAAAGAGGAATATGGTTACATCTAGAAGATGATCAGCTTTTTCCATATACATGGCAAGCTAAAATTAAATTAGGAGAAATTTTAGAAGAATTCATTACCCACTTTGCAAAAATCTTAATGGAGAAAAATTAATGTCTGTAAAACCAAAAAGACTGATTAATCCTTACGAAGAAAGAATGCTAGAGTTTCTGCAAACCTGCATAGATGATAATTATAAAATTCATACCCAAGTTAGCTTATGTTCATTTTGCGAATTAGATAAAGGTCTTGATATAGAACTCAGAAAATTTTTCTTTAGTTCCAGTGTAGACGCTCTCATCACAAACAATAATTATCAACCTTCCTTAGTCGTAGAATTTCAATCTACATATCATGATTCTCATGACGCAAGAGAACGCGACAATAAAAAATTACATTTACTCACATTAGCAGGAGTTCCCTTACTTTATTCAAGAATTAAAGACTTTGGCTTATTACATCTTTACTCGCAAAATGAAGAAGTAATATTTAACTTATTTACAGGTGAAAAACGAGAAAATGCCAAAGCATTAATTAGAAACTATTGCGAACCATCTAATTTGGCTAATGTTCTTGCCATAGTTTAGTAAATAATACATCTTCTTTGCGCTCTTACTTTGCGCCTTTGCGTCTTTGCGTGAAAAAAATATTTATCTAAATTCCGAAACTACAGATTAAACGCCCCTCCGCCAACCACAACGAAAATGCTACAATCTAGACCATGCTAGGGGTGCTTGAGAAATCAAGCTGAGATCAAACCCTTAACACCTGAGTCTGGGTAATACCAGCGGAGGGAAGCTGTTTATTTGAGGAATTTCAATATGCGTACAGAATGGGTAGCCAAGCGACGTGGACAAGCTAACGTATCGCAAATGCACTACGCCCGTCAGGGTGTGATCACTGAAGAAATGCAATACGTAGCCAAGCGGGAAAACCTGCCTGCTGAACTTATCCGCGCAGAAGTGGCACGGGGAAGGATGATTATCCCTGCTAATATTAATCACACTAACCTAGAACCGATGGCGATCGGTATCGCTTCTAAATGCAAAGTTAACGCCAATATCGGCGCTTCTCCCAACTCTTCCAACTTGCAAGAAGAAGTTGATAAACTCAACTTGGCGGTAAAATACGGTGCAGATACCGTCATGGACTTGTCCACAGGTGGCGGTAATTTAGATGAAATTCGCACCGCAATTATCAACGCTTCACCTGTTCCCATTGGCACAGTTCCAGTTTATCAAGCTTTAGAAAGCGTTCACGGCACAATTGAAAATCTCACTGCTAACGATTTTCTTCATATCATCGAAAAACACGCCCAGCAAGGGGTAGACTATCAAACCATCCACGCGGGAATTTTGATTGAACATTTACCTTTAGTCAGAAACCGGATTACAGGTATTGTTTCTCGTGGTGGCGGAATTTTGGCGCGGTGGATGTTGCATCACCACAAACAAAACCCCCTGTATACCCATTTCAACGACATCATTGAGATTTTTAAAAGATATGATGTTTCCTTCAGTTTAGGCGACTCCCTGCGCCCAGGATGTACCCATGATGCCTCAGATGAAGCGCAGTTAGCAGAACTGAAAACCCTGGGAAATCTTACCCGCAAGGCTTGGGAACATGATGTCCAAGTCATGGTGGAAGGTCCCGGCCACGTACCTATGGATCAAATTGAGTTCAACGTCCGCAAGCAAATGGAAGAGTGTTCGGAAGCACCTTTCTATGTTCTCGGTCCTTTGGTGACTGATATTGCTCCTGGTTACGACCATATTACCTCAGCCATTGGCGCAGCGATGGCGGGTTGGTATGGAACAGCGATGTTGTGTTATGTGACTCCTAAAGAACATTTAGGTTTACCTAATGCTGAAGATGTGCGTAATGGCTTAATTGCGTATAAAATTGCGGCTCATGCGGCGGATATTGCAAGACATCGCCCTGGTGCTAGAGATAGAGATGATCAACTTTCTGAAGCTCGATATAACTTCGACTGGAATCGTCAATTTGAGTTATCTTTAGACCCAGAAAGAGCGAAGGAATATCATGACGAAACTTTACCAGCAGATATCTATAAAACCGCTGAGTTTTGTTCCATGTGTGGACCTAAGTTCTGTCCAATGCAGACTAAGGTTGATGCTGATGCTTTGACTGAGTTGGAGAAGTTTTTGGCGAAAGAGCCTGTAGCGCAGGTTTAAGTATTAAACAACAAGATCCCCGACTTCTTTAAGAAGTCGGGGATCTAAAACCTAGTACATCAATCCCAATCTTTATATTGAAATTAAACTCTAAAAATCCATGAGTGAACCGATTAAATGGACTGCTGAAGCTGAAGCTAAACTCAAGGATATTCCTTTTTTTGTTCGTCCTTTTGCCCGTAAGAAGATTGAAAATTATGCTCAAGAGAATAGCATATCTTTAATAACTCTGGAAATTTATGAACAGGTTAAACAACAATTCAATAAAAAATTTGACTAACATATAATGACTCGACAATCTCATGATCAATTTGCTAAAGAATATCTAGAGGAATTATTAACACCTCTAGGAACAATTAAAAAAAGCGAAAAGGTTAAAAGTGAAGTTCAAGAAATTGATGTTTGGTTTGAACCATTTTCTGATCAAAATCAGGAAAATCTCCCTTTAGGTTTATTAGGGAAGATGGCGAAAACTCAATGTTTATTTGAGCCTTTTCGCAATCCACCATCGGAAATAGAAATTCGCAGTTGTTTACTTAAATTATATGCTGTTCATGGCGATGTTGTCAGGAAAGCAAAACGAGAAAATAGAAATATTGCAGAATCAGATTTACCAATTTTATGGATTTTAACACCAACTTTCTCAGATCGCATGATTGCGGGTTTAGGTGCAGTTGAAATTGCAGAACATTGGGTTCAAGGTGTTTATTTTCTACCGAATATTTTGAAAACAGCAATAGTTGTGATTCATCAATTACCAGAAAATGAGGATACTCTATGGTTGAGAGTTTTGGGGAAAGGAGGAACACAAAAAAGAGCAGTGGAGGAGTTAACTGAATTACCAGAAAATAACCCTTTTCGAGAGAATTTGTTAGAAATTTTAGCGGACTGGCGCAAGAATTTAGAATTGAGAGATAATTTAAGTAGGGATGAAGAGGAAGTAATTATGAACTTATCACCGGCTTATTTACAACAAATAGAAGACTGGAAGCAAGAAGGAAAACAGGAAGGACAACTTTTGTTGATAACTTCTCTTCTGGAAGGGCGTTTTGGTAGTTTGGATGCTGAGTTATCTGGTTTGGTGGAAAAGATTGCCAATATTCCTATTTCTGAACGCACTCAGTTACTTCTTTCTTTGGGTAATTTATCCCGTGAGGAATTGTTACAAAGATTGGGGAATGAGATAGTTTAGGGTATTATATTTTTTGGCAGTTTGAGGATATTTTTCAAACTGCTAATGTTACTTTGATGGTGATACATTGAGTTTTTTAGTCGTTGGTTAAAGTTTAAAGTAGTGAGGATAGATAGGAGTGGGTAGTAATAATAGTATATTAAAAGTAATACAACATTCTCTAGATTTTGGAGTCGTAGAATCACAGAACATTGAAAAAGATTTACAAACTTTAACACAAGGTTTTCAATTACAATATACACATCATAATGGGAAAATTTATCAAGGTAATTCACTAGATTGGCTGGCATCAATTGAATCAGAAACCGTGGATCTAGTTTTTGCAGATCCACCTTATAATATTAAAAAAGCTGAATGGGATAATTTTGAGAACCAAGAAAAATATATCGAGTGGTCAATTCAATGGATTAGTCAAGCTTCGCGTATTCTTAAGTCAACTGGATCTCTTTACGTTTGTGGTTTTTCGGAAATATTAGCTGATCTGAAATATCCATCATCAAAATATTTCAAAAATTGTCGTTGGTTAATTTGGCACTATAAAAACAAGGCTAACTTAGGTAGTGATTGGGGACGATCACATGAAAGTATTATTCATTTTCGTAAATCAGATCAAGCAAAAATTAATATTGACGATGTGCGAATTCCTTATGGCGCACACACATTAAAATATCCATCTCACCCCCAAGCAGAAACAAGTGCTTATGGAAAAGGAACAAGCAAAAAACATAATAACTGGACACCTAACCCAAAAGGTGCAAAGCCTAAAGATGTAATAGAAATTCCTACTACTTGTAACGGAATGGGGGAGACAACACCTCATCCAACTCAAAAGCCAGAAGAATTATTAAGAAAATTTGTTCTTGCATCATCTCAGGAAGGAGATTTGATTATTGATCCATTTTCAGGATCAGGGACAACTCTTGTAGTTGCAGAACAACTTAACCGTCGTTGGATGGGATGTGATCTAAATATTGATTACAATTCTTGGGCAATTAAACGACTAGAAAATGTCCGTCGCATGACAAAGGCAGAATGGATCGCCTTTGATCGCAAAAATTCAGAACGTAGGGAGTCTATTCGATGAGGTTAGAAGATTTAGTAAATCATGCAGTGGACAAAGAAAATTTTCAGACTATTCAAAACTACATTTTTTTTGCAGAGACTATCTAGAATTTATAGCAACTGGCTTACAAGCTAGAATCGTTTCACAAAATGAAAATCATTACCAATTTTATCAATACACAAATGATGGTTATTACAATATAACTCGTCCAATCAATACTAACTTGATGTATGATAGTGAAACATTTGAAATTGCTTCTAATCAGTTTTTACAAGCTCTTGATCAGTTGCGAGATAGACAACTACCGGATAACTCATTACGTCAGGTTTTAATCTGTACGATCTATACGGTTCAGCAAGCTATTGGTGCTACCCTTGACGCATTACCTTCTGGAAAGTCTAACCAAGCTCGTAAAGTTAATGGGGATCTTTTTGAGCGTCTCATTCGTCTTTTGATTGCATCTCTAAATGTAGATTGTGTTTCTGGAACAGTACAAGTTCCGATTAGAGACGATAACGGAGTAATTTTGTTTAATACAACCTATCAACATGACTTATTGATTAGTGAAGACAATGAACTCAAGATAATTGGTTCGGTTAAAACTTCGAGTAAAGACCGTATTGATAAAATTTTTGTAGATAAATTTTTATATAACAAGCTAACTAGTACGGCTTTACCTCACATTGCAATTTTTTTAAACGATGTACAAAGAAAGAAAACCAAGCCACAAAATCGCTATGGTATTAATGCAACGTTTTTGCCAGGACACTTCAAAGCTTACACTATAAAACTAAATCCACTTGACGGTGTATATTACTGTGATATTCGCCCAAACATGATTACAGATGGATTGCTCTCTCAACATATTCAAACTATTGATAATTTCTTTTATTGTGATATTTGGAATTTGCTGAGTAGTCATGGGCAATCTTTAGAAGAAGTTGAAATTGAGGAAGGTGATAACAAGGAAAGCGAATAATATTTATCTTCTTGGCATTTGAGTTTGAGCAAGAAAATACAAGATTTTAAACATTAATTGTTGTTGTTATACGCAGGTTTTGTTTCTTAACCCAGCTTTGAGAAAATGTACAAACTAACAAATCAACGAGCGCTTGTAGTGTGGTTTTGGGGAGTGCGATAGCGAAGCTGACCGAAGATATCGCTTTGCGATAAAATAGAACAAAGGTAAATATAGCGTTTGTTAAAATAACCTCTATGTCTCTACAAGAACTGAAAGAGAAAGCCTTTCAACTACCTGAGAGCGATCGCTTAGAACTCGTCCGTGCAATTATCGAATCCTTGCAAAATCAACCCAGTCAAAAATCTGAACGGACTCGCATTATCAAACAAATGAAAGGTTTATTAAAAACCAATCAACCAGCACCAATCGATGAACAGGTGAATGCAATGTTAGAACAACATCGAGTAGAGAAGTATCTTTAGTGAAAATTCTCATTGATACTAACATTATTTTAGATTACTTATTAGAGCGAGAACCGTTTTTAGAAGATGCAGAAATCCTATTTCAGGCAATTGATTCTGGGCAAATAATTGGATATGTGACTGCTACTACACTAACTGACATTTTCTACATTGCTCGCAGACAAACTCAAAGTATTGAACTAGCTAGACAAGCGATTTCAACGACATTAACTATTATGGTTATTTGTCCTGTTAACCGGGCTATTTTAGAAGCAGCTTTCGCATCTGGTTTAGTAGATTTTGAGGATGCAGTTCAAATTTACTGTGCAGTTTACCAAGGTTTAGACGCGATTATTACTCGTGATAGGAAAGGGTTTTCTAATTCAGCCATACCAGTATTATCAGTGCGTCAGCTATTGGAACAGTTAGAATAAGATAACTCTAACTTTACATACCTCAAACACATCCAGTAGAAAAATATGACATTAACCGAGTTACTCCCGTCAATTCGACAACTTTCAACACCAGAAAAACTCAAATTAATTCGCATCCTTGCAGAAGATTTGGACACCGCTGAAGATATTTCTCCATTAGAACCTTTCAAAACATATCACCTACCAACGCCTTATAATAACTTCGGGGCTGGGGAAATTCTCATGGAAGGACTAAATCAATCAGTTTCTAATGATTAAATTTTATGCGGTTTAATTATTCAACAAGCCATGAATTTGAGATTAAACCTAAATCGTAATTGTTTACCGACTATTACTTATTTCCACAATCATTTCTCCTTGCCGTAATTGTTCCAAAGCATCAGGTAAAGTAATTGTCAGAAGCTGACGCAAATTACGATTAGTAACATTTCCACAAGTCAACCAAAGAATTTGAGGAGGTATCCCTAAGCGACAAACCAAATCAACAAAATCACTGTCTTTCGTCATGATGATGACATTTGCGATTTTTGCAGATTCAAAAATTTCGATATCTTTAGCGTCACGTAACCCAATATCTCTTAATGAAAAGGCTTCTATAGCAAAAGTATTTGTTACCCAACTTGCCAATGTCGGGGTAGCTGTGCATCAATCCAAATCTTCATGCTGTCAAACGCACAAAATCAGTACGTCGTGCAGCAAACACAAGACAAGCTTGGATATCTTCTGGTTCTAAATCGGGAAAGTCTTCTAAAATTTCGCTAACAGTGACATTTTCCGATAACATTTCTAAAATGTCACTGACTCTAATTCTCATACCTCGAATACAAGGACGACCCCCACATTGACCAGGAACTTGCGTAATGCGAGTCAATAATTCATTCATTATTTAATTAATTAATTATTTGACTATAAAACAATATTTTACCATTATTTTTATAAATTTTGATATTATAAAACAGCTTGAATCTAGGAAACTGACAACTCAAATGTGAGTGCTGAGAAACACGAAGGAATACACAGCAATTTCCTCCGCGTCTCTATCCGTTAAAAAAACTTAATTTACCTCTCGATACCGTTCCTGAAGATCCGTAATTGTAAATAAGGCTTCAAATTTCAACCCAGCAGATTGATATAACTCTGCTCCCCCTTGCAGCCTATCTATAAGGGAAATTACAGTATCCACAGTATAACCCGCAGCTTGCAAACGCTCCACAGCCTTGAGTGCAGACTGTCCAGTCGTCACCACATCTTCCAAAACCACCACATTTGCACCCTCTGGCAAAGTGGGGCCTTCAATATAAGCCATTGTCCCATGACCTTTAGCTTCTTTGCGAATAATCAAAGCTGGTAAAGGGCGATTTTCATAGACAGAAACCACACTCACCGCTGAGACAATAGGATCAGCGCCCAGCGTTAAACCTGCTACAGCTTGTGTATTTTCAGGTAGCATGGATAACAACAACCTGCCCACAGCCACAGCACCTTGGGGATGAAGAGTTACCTGTTTGCCATTAATATAGTAAGAACTACGTTGTCCAGAAGAGAGAACAAAATCACCTTCTTGATAAGCAAGTTGGCAAAATAAATCTAGTAACTTCTGACGCACAGTAGTTAAATCTGTAGTAGCTGCCCAAATATCTGAATAGGTAGAGGTTTCAGTAGAATAAGTCATTACAAGCTGTTAAAAGTTGTGCTACACCAAAGATTGAACTCACGTGAGTTCTGAAATTAAGCATAAATTAAGATTCACCCAAAAATTGAGGAGTAGTTAACATGAGTATAAAATTTCAAACCCTGAGTGGATTGTTGTTACTGTTAGCCACTAGTAGCGCTTTTCCTTTAGCTGCATCTGCTCAAATGCAAACAGACAATTATGCACCAATAAATGATACTTTCGAGAGAGCTTATTTTCGTAATGATCCTAACTTTTACGATAATGGCAGTTTACAGCGTCAAGTAGATTCTTTAATTGGGCCTGGGAAAAAGTTCGGAACTACTTTCCCTGATAATGAAATTGCCAAAGATGCCGAGTTGGTTAATATTGTTTATCGTGATCTTCTTACCCAACAGGCTATGAATGATCCATATCTTCGCACCCCAGATTTACCGAATCCTTACGATTCTTCTCTGTTGATGTCTCCCCGCTACAATGCTAATAAGCTCAAAGTCGGGACTGAATTCCGTTTTGAAAGTTTTACTTCTCGCTAACAGGGCTGTTAGTTCCTTGAGTACTGAGTAGTGATTTAATTACTCTCAGGACTCAAGACTTACCGTAAATATTAAATGCGCCCTGCTGGAATCGAACCAGCCTATCTAGCTGATTCCCGATTTTAGCAGGTTTGGATTACCAGTTTTCTTTCAATTCCGTTTCCACCGCTAAACAGAATTGAGAGAGAAATGAGAGAAACTGAAAAGCAAGTTACAGCAAGCAATCTAACCAGTCACTTAATTGGGTATGAACGCTTATTAGCATTATTCAAAGATATTCAGAAGCAAACACCCAAAGGTGTGGGACTGAAACGGGAAGTAAAGGCATCTGGTACATATATATTACTTCAGTTTAAGTTGGGTGATAAGCGAGTAGGTAAAGCTTGTAATTGTGACTTTACTGAGATAGGTATAGTCAAAGCGTTAGAAAAAGCAAACAAGGTAAGTGAAGCGTTAACCAAGTTTAGCAGTGAGACAGAATTTTGCGATTGGTACGATACGGTAATACTTGAGAAGAACCAAGTCAGGAATGATCTGATTACATTTAGTGAAGCAATTAAGCTGGTAGAAGAAAACTATTGGAACAGCTACACAAAGAAGCGTCAAGAGCGAGATAGAAAAAATCCTAGTCATCAATCATGCTGGTATGACACTTATGGAATGTTTTACAAGCTGCTACCACTAAATAACACAGTCAACTATAAGGACATTAAAGCCGTAATTGATAGTAAAGAACGTGGTACTAAGGTATTCAAGCTTTGTATTTGTGCTATGAAAAAGCTGGCTGAAATTGTTGATAATGTCAAGTTACGAGATGAATTAACTAAAATTGATGCCACTCAAACCAAGTTTAAGGAAAATCTCCAAAGCATCTCATTAGATGACTTTCTGAACTTGAGGGAAAGTGTAATTACAGAAGCTTTGAATGATAACAGATGTAATCTTGAATCTAGGCAGTCTTGGCTGTTTGTCTTTTCCATGCAAGTCATTTACGGCATGAGACTACATGAAGTTTTTGCAGTTCAGAATATTAATCAGCCATACAAAACGAAAGATGGGGTGATCATAGCGGCGCTTAATGACCCGAATAATAAAGAAATGATTGCTGTAGTAGGTGATAAAACGCTGTTAGGTACTACGACTAAAACAGGCTACAGGTTAGCACGTCCGATGATTCCACCTACTTATCCTGATTTGATTGAGAAGTTAGATATTAAATCAGGTAAGTTACCAACTATTGAACTTAACTCAGATAATCCAGGTTTCATTAGGAAGTATCTTAGTGATATTGCAAGAAAGTCATTAGTGAGATGGACTAAGGACACAAGATTTACTCAAACTCATGCTTTACGCCATTTGGCTAATCTCAATGGGATGATGGCAGGGATACCATTAGAAAAAAGAGCAATGTCTTTAGGTCACAGTCCTACTATGAATGATACTGTTTACAAGAAACGTCAAACGACTAAAACCACACTGGACTTACTTACACAGTCAAGTAATCAAGCTATTCCATTACAGTCAGCAGTTGCAATGGCTCAACAGTTAGGTTGTATTGATGATAAGTCAGTTAAGTTACTAGCTGCTATCTACAATGTTTCTGAAGTTGAGATAAGTAACGTTATGCAAGTACGTTAAGTACAACAAGTACGACAATTACAAACTGCATTACCTTACTACCACTAACACCACTTACCATACATACAGTAACAAGGGATAGAAACAACAGTAACTATCCCTTATTTTTTTCTTACCTTATGTAAGGTGATCAACCTTATTGCAATAAGTGGAGTAACAATAACTCAGTTATCACCATAACTGAATTAACGATAACTGGCTTATTGCAATAACGAGAGTAACAATAACTAGCTTGTTGTCATAACTGAAGTAATGATAATTCACTTAACTGTCATTACTGTAATAGTGATAACTTTAATAAGTGTTATGTTGATATTGTTGTAGTTTCCTCTTCACCTTCCACTTCAAACTCAACTTCATCAGGTTTGAGAGTTTCAATTAATGCTGTTATCTTACCCTTAATATCTCTGTCACCCCAACCACGTTCCCTATCAACAACAGTGTAAATACCACGTATGCAATCCATCACATCGTAAGTTTTGAGTTCATCTAGTTCAATTAATTCCTTAGCTTTATCAACTACTTCAGCATCAATGATGATAGAAAAAGCTGTGATTAATTCGAGTGACTTAGCTAAATCTTGCCTATCACCTTTAGTTGGTAACGATGATATTACATAATCAGTAACATCAATTTTTCTAACTACAGGTGTGCCAGAACGTCTACGGCTAGTTGAAGCAAGCATTTCGTAGTTTGCATCTTCAAAGTCTTTCTTAGTTTCGGCAATGATGTCATCAGGAACTCCATAGTTCTTCATGTTTTCCAGTGCTATCAACTGTTCAGGGCGTAACATATCGTACTTTTTATTACTTGATCTCTACAGTATAGGTTATGTATTGAATTACGGTCAATAATGAAGCTATATAATTAGCTATGATATTTAGTTGATTATTAATGATGAATGATTTTATTTAATTAAGATAAATAATTACAACTAAAAGGAATATTTATTAACACAGAAAAATTAATAAGTTTTTCAAATAACAAAATATTGCAAAATGTAAACACAAATTGATTATTACATTTATAATATTATCTATGAGGCGTAAAACAACCCTCTGTGAACCATGATAAATGAATATCTAAGACGCTCTGAGGTAACAGAGGCATCGAATAGTCAAGGATGCCAACGGTAGGTAAAAAACGGGCTGAGGATATTCTGCATAGTACCTGACCACACTTGTAGAACAAGTCCGGTTATTCCTTTTCGTAAGAAGGGAAGAGTTATCTATTCAGATAACTAGGTTGTGTTTATCAAGTTAACTTTAACTATAAAAACGGCAATGATGACTATCAAAACCAGTTCTCTAACTCGTGTTGTACCAACTAGATTAACCATTAACGACTATGACCTTTTATCAGATGTCGCTAAACAAAAGAAAAGTACAACTTCTGCTTTACTCAGACAGTTAGTGATGGAGTGTATTGAGAAGCAAGATAAAGAAATACCACCACTTGATTAAGTGATGGCATCTCCAAATTCTTATTAGTTCAAATACACGAAACCCACTAAATTGAGTAAAAAACAATAATACTGGAACTATGAACAACAACTATTGTAACACTTTTTCTGATAGTTCTGATAGTCAAGATGTAGAAACAATCGAGTTAATACAGGAGGAACACAATCTAATACCGTTACCTTTATTGATGACACAAAAGTTGGATGCTAACCAACATATTAAAAGAGTTGATAATGAAGGCGGTAAAGGCGGTATTAGTTCAAGACCTAAACATGGTACAGTTCCAAAAGCTGACATTCTAGGTTTAGATATAGCTGAAAAATATAGAGGAAAATGGATATTTAACTGTGAAGCAAACAGTTGGATGGTTTATGAATTAGATCAGGTTGGTATTTGGAGTAAAGTAAATGACTATTATATTGAAGCATTAATTAATAAAGAACTAAAGGAGCAAGAAATAGCTGGTTATGGAAATTCTAGTTATATAACTAACATTATAGATAAACTTCAACTTGAATTGATAGAGGTTGGTTGGAAAGAACAATCTCCTACTGAACTACTACCATTTCAGAACTGCGTATTAGAAATAGCTACAGGTAACGTTCTCAATCATTCACCAAAACATCGGTTTACTTGGTGTTTACCGCGTGAATTTGATAATTCTAGTAATGAGTTTCCATTGATTGAACAGTGGTTAGATGAGGTCACAAATAATGATCAGTCAATCAAACAAATCCTACTATGTTACTTAGCTGCAATTCTGAAAGGTCGTGCTGATCTTCAACAGTTCTTACAGCTAGTTGGTTCTGGTGGTACAGGTAAAAGCACATTTATTAAACTTGCACAATCGCTAATAGGTGATAATAACGTATGTACAATTACTCTTGTAGACTTATGTAAAGAGCGATTTGCTGCTGCCAATGCTTTAAAAAAGCGACTGGTAGTATTTCCAGATCAGGATAGATACAGAGGAGAGGTGCAAAAGTTTAAGTCCCTCACAGGACAAGACTTTATTTTTGCAGAAGAGAAAGGTAAACAAGGGTTTCAATTCAAATTTGATGGTATGGTTATCATGGCATCAAATGACCCTGTGTTTGATGGTCGCAACTCCTCTTGGTTGACAAGGAGACAAATTTTAGTTCCTTTCAACAAGACTGTAGATAAAAATAAACGTAGAGATTTAGAAAAAGAGTTTCAACCAGAATTGAACGCATTAACTCAATATTTACTGAATATTTCTGATGATACAGTTACTCAAGTATTGAGGAATGCAGCCGATAATCCAGAATTAGCTAAACATATTTTGGAACAACAAATAAGTAGTAATCCAATTGCAGGTTGGATTAATGAGTGTGTTATTAGAAATGTCGGTAGTAAATGTCAAGTAGGAAGCGATAAGACCGATAAAAATACTCTATTTGGCAGCTATACAGAATGGTGTCGTAAGTCTGGTAGTTATCCTCCCAGCTTGCGCTATTTTAGCCCTGAACTACTGGACTTTTGCAAGTCTACTATGGGGTGGAAAGATGTTAATAAAGTACGTAATAACAAAGGTGTTTTGATTAACGGGTTGAGATTACGTGAAGTTGGTAAGGATAATGATATTCCTTCACCACTAGAAGTCAGTGTAGAGTCAAGCCTACACGGTGAAGGGTAAGGTGTAGCGTTGTAACCCAGTCACCATAAGGGTTGTGTAGGTTGTGTAGGGTCAGAGTATTATCCTTTTATATTTATTAAGTGATAATACTCTGAGATAGAAACAAAATTTGTTCAATTAATTAAATAAAGATTTATCTATCACCCTACACACTATACACAAGCTAGTCAGTATAAGGATTGCAAGTATACACACAATCCTACACTGTGTAGTGTCAACTCTACACGCCCAAAATAAGTAAATATTACTGTTTATTAAACTGATTTTGAGGTCACAAAATGAAACTATCTGATTATATTAATCAACTACAAGAGGTTGTATTTCAACATAATTATTAAACCAATCTCTAAACTCAAACATTATTTTCTACCTCTCTTATTTCAACATCACTACCATCAATAACAGTAATAGTGGAATTACCATTATCAAGACAAACACAACTAGCTATCTTAACATCACCTGTTAACTTATCAAGTTGTACTATACGTTCTTCTTGTAGTAAGTTACCATCATAGATATAACTTATTGTTTGTTTAAGAAACTGACTTTCCCAATTGATAGTAGTGGTAAGTCCTATTTCATTAGTAACTACAGTTTCTCTATCGCTAGTATATTTCATGTGGCAACTTACTTCTCCTAACGGTTGGATATTAAACTTAGCTTTATTGATTATTCAAATAAAGATGCTATTCAAGTAACAAGAAAGCTGCTTTTCGTTTTTCTACCTTCCATTATCACTACTTAACTGTAGTTATGTTGGTGCAATACTACCCCTAGTAATACCTAACTTACTATAGCTATTAATTGATATATTCCTATTGCGTTATTGTGGTAAGTTGATAGATATTACTTTGATTAGTATTCTCGCAAGTTACGCCATGTAGTATATTGATAATATGTGATGGCATAACTTGTTTTATTTGATTTAATAACGTAATTTGGGAACTACTTTTTTTACCATCCTTCTTTATAACCTTCACTCTGCAAACCAGCTACCTGCTCATAAGTCAAATTATATTTCTGCGTAAACTCTTCTCTGTATTTATGTTGAATTAGCGTTCCCTCTGTTATCTGTTCTAACTTAACAGAATCAGAAGCCGTAATATCAACAGGATGCTTTTCAAGGCGTTCTTCTCTGGCTTTGTTATCTAAAGCTATTAACTCCTTATACATTTCTTTTTTCTTGTCAATAGGTAAATCAATATAGTAGGGGTCATCTTTATACATTTTTTATCCTCAAAGTTAGAAGTTGAATTTTTAGCTTTTCCAACTTTAGCACGTACATAAAACCTCTAACCACCATAAGAATAACTACTGTTGATACTAAGTTATTGCACAATCAAAATATACAATTAGAAGTTAAAGTAACGCCAATTGTTTTTCTATCACAATTACACTACTACTGTTACCGTGCAAGCGCAATTTAAAGCAATTGTTTCCTAACTTGATTTAACGCAATTCAAAAACATCTATCTGTAAATACCTCTAAAACAGCCGATATAACCTTGGTATGACTGTTTCTACCTAAAACTCAAAACAGAGGCATTACAGGTCAATATGGCGTGAGTAGTTAGCTGATACGGTTATCTGATAAATGAATATAAGCTGAATGGATAATTTTAACTCCAATTGATTAGTTAATGTTATGAAATAGCCAAAAGCAATAATTTTATCTCAATCAACCAATTACCCGTAAGTGGTTGTTTTGGGGATACAATAGTTGTATTGAGAGAAAACTGAGAGAAAATAGGTAGTTAAGTAACTACTTATCCACTGCAAAACCTTCTGTCACCACCTTAACAAGCTGTTAGTTGCTTACTCTATTTAGCATTAGTTATGGAGTAAATATTGAGTAACTACAGGGGATGCAGCGAAATCATAATTCGTCTGAAGGATGTTTGATATTAAGTTGTATTAAAAAATGCGCCCTGCTGGAATCGAACCAGCCTGAAGACGAATTATGAGTTCGTTGCCTCCCCAATCGGCCAAAGGCGCTCGTTGTGTTAGATTTTGGTCTAGCCTAGATTAACTTCAATGTCAATCTTTGATAGTGATTTTCCTTCTAGAGGAAAATGCACTCTTGTAAGTATAGCATGATTTTATAACTTTGAACAATTGAAAAAAATATTATCCGATTCTAAATTTAAATCTAAATTTAAAATATGAAAGATAATCAATGCCAAGTAGAGCAAATGGCTTTAGGCACGGAGAGTGTCAATAAGAAATAGAGCAGACTAATATTGATTAAGTTCCTTTGAGGATTGAGGTTCAAAGCTTCAATACTTTTAAATAGATTAGGCTTCTTCTGTAATAGCTTGTCAGCGATGAAAATAAATTCCACTGTAGTTCTGACGTTGATTTTGTTAACCCTGATGTTGGGATCAGGTTCTGTGAGTGCGTTTTTGGGCTTCACTATGGGAAGTTCTGCTCTCAAGGGTGTTACCTCGCCCGATGGTCGTCCTACCACTAAATTTGCCAGTAATAAGAGTAATAACGCCCAACAGGGTGGAATAACCCTCTTAAAGGAGGTTGATATTCTCAAAGCGGTCAAGTCGCGAATTGAGAGTAATGCCAATACCAGCACGAAAAAGCTAGATGAAGATGAAGAAGAGATCAAAAACAAGAAGCCTGAACCTAAAGAAACGCCCCAAGAGGTGATTTCGGAAAAACTTCAACCTGGATTTCCAGTTGTTGCTGAGAGTGAAGGTGTAACTCTATCTGTACAATCTGCTCGTTACTCTGGCGGGGATTTATTACTAAAAGTGAATATGCAAAACAAAGGTGCTGATTCGGTGCGCTTTTTGTATAGTTTTCTAGATGTTACTGATGATAAAGGCAGAACACTGAGCGCTATTACAGAGGGTCTGCCAGCTGAATTGCCTGGTAAGAGTTCGACATTTACAGGTACAGTGAGCATTCCCACAGCTTTACTTGATGATGTGAGGAATATATCACTGGCGCTGACGGATTATCCTGCTCAAAACTTGAAATTACAGGTGTCGGATATTCCTGTGGAAAAATAGAAATGCTATTGTTAGCGTTTTAGTATCGGCGTAAGTTTTACACGAGCTTGAGCGGTGAGCGGTTTTCCTAATTTAAGTTTGACAGATGTAGGGTTACGATTGTTATCAGTGCTACTGCTGATTGCTATTAATGCCTTTTTTGTCACGGCGGAGTTTTCAATGGTGACAGTGCGGCGAACACGTATCCACCAGCTGGTTCAGGCTGGTGACATACCAGCGATCGCAGTGGAAATATTACAACGTAGTATTGATAGGCTGCTATCTACTGCTCAGTTAGGGATTACTCTCTCTAGTTTGGCACTAGGTTGGATTGGAGAAGGTACGATTGTTGTACTGATGGATGCCTGGTTAAGAACTTGGTCTTTACCAGTAGAAGTGAGTAACTTCTTTGCTCATTCTCTATCAGTGCCAATTACTTTTTTGTTGATTGCTTATTTGCAAATTGTGTTTGGGGAACTATTTCCTAAATCGGTGGCTATGCTGTATTCAGAACAGCTGGCGAGATTTCTCGGACCTTCAGTTAAAGCGATTGTTCGTTTTTTCAGTCCCTTTATTTGGATTCTCAACCAATCCACTCGCAACCTGTTGCGATTATTTGGTATTCAATATACAGGTCAAAGCTGGAGACCCCCAGTCACCCCAGAAGAATTACAACTGATTATATCAACAGAACGAGAATCTACAGGTTTAGAGTCATCAGAGCGAAAACTGCTGAATAACGTCTTTGAGTTTGGGGAGATAACAGCAGAAGACGTGATGATTCCCCGTACTAGCATTATCGCTTTACCTGAAGATGCCACCTTTGGGATATTGCTTGAGCAAATTACATCCATTGGTCATTCCCGTTATCCCATTATTGGCGAATCTTTAGATGACATTCGTGGCATTGTTTATTTTCAAGATTTAGCACAACCCTTAGCTGCGGGAAAGCTGAGTTTAGAGACGCAAATCCAATCTTGGATGCGTCCCCCTCGGTTTGTCCCCGAACAGACACTCTTGAGTGAACTATTGCCAATGATGCAGCAAGAGAAACCAGCTATGGTGATGGTGGTGAATGAATTTGGCGGTACTGTAGGATTGGTGACAATCCAAGATGTAATTGCCGAAATTATTGGTAATGCAGGTGAATCGGAAAGCAGCGACGACTTGCTGATCCAAATGTTAGACAAGCAAACATTTTTAGTGCAAGCACAGGTAAATCTAGAAGAACTCAACGAAGTCTTACACCTGAATTTACCATTGATGAGGGAATATCAGACCTTGGGCGGATTTCTGCTCTATCAATGGCAAAGAATCCCCGCTAAAGGGGAAATCTTCAACTATGAAAATCTTGAATTCACCGTCATGTTAGTCATTGGACCACGCCTACACCAAATCCAAATTCGACGTTTAGAAGCTTGAGAAATAGGGAATAGGGAATTCTTAACTTTCCCCATCTACCTACCCAGGTTAAGCATAGGGAACTAAATCATTTAATCCCAATTCAGCGAAAGCTGCTAAACGCAACCGACAGGAATCACAGACACCACAGGCGACATCACCACCAGCATAACAAGACCAAGTTAGCTCCCAAGGTACACCCAACTGGTTGCCTAGTTGGATAATTTCAGTTTTTTTCAAATTAATCAGTGGTGCAACAATTGCAATTGGTTGTCCTTCTCTTCCTTGTTTGGTTCCCAAGCGAAAGACTTCTTGCATAGCTTGGATATAATCCAGACGACAATCAGGATATCCAGAGTAATCTAAGGCATTAACGCCGATGTAGACACGTTGAGCGCCTATAGTTTCAGCATAGCCCAAAGCAAAGCTTAAAAAGATGGTATTACGGGCAGGGACGTAGGTAACAGGAATGTTTTGAGACATTTCATCTAAAGATCGTTCCTGAGGTAGAGCGATCGCATTATCCGTGAGCGCTGAACCACCCCATAGCCGTAAATCAAAATTCACCACCTGATGCTTTGCTACCCCAAATGCTTGAGCAATCAGCCGCGCTGACTGTAACTCTCGTTGGTGTCGCTGCTGATAATCAAAGGAAATGGCGTAACATTCACAACCATCCGCCCTTGCTTGGTAGAGAACTGTAGAAGAATCTAATCCCCCAGACAACAGAATTACAGCTTTCATCACTCAAAACAGCCCCAGAAAATCATTAACACCAATTTCACCCAAAAGGTGAGACAATCAACAAAATGCAACAAATAAAACAGTAAGTATGAAAATAAATTAATTTCCGGTATCGGAAGTAACTATCTTGCTGAAAATTATACTCGCAGCGTTAGTTATTTAACCGTTTGTAATTTTACTAGCAATAAGGGTGATTAATTTGCTAGGGGTAAAAACTTGGTAGTTATCTCAAAAATTAACTGCCTAACTGCCACCTGTGAATTTCCACTTAGGTCTTACAGAGCTTGTAAAGTCAACAAAACAACACATTGTATTTTTTGTAATTTACAAAAAATAGAGCGATGAAGAACTATCTACCCAAAAGATAACCAGATAGTGGGAACTGAACACAAACTTTGAAATTCTTCATAAATAGAACCACTATGTTACCATCTGGATGGTTTTAGACGGATCGTACATGGTAATTGAGTATAAAGACCAACGACCGTAGCGGCTCTAAATTTGGTGGTTGAGGAGAAAATAATAGTGCAAAATAGCATGTCAGTGGCAGAACCAAATCTATATTCACAGCGCAACCAGCCACGAGCAATCCGCATAGGCGTGATTGGGGTGGGTAACATGGGACAACATCATACCCGCGTCCTGAGTTCAATGAAAGATGTTGAACTGATAGGCGTGTCAGATATTAACGTTGAGCGAGGCTTAGAAACCGCCAGCAAGTACAAAGTCCGTTTTTTTGAAGATTACTCCGATCTGTTGCCCCATGTAGACGCAGTTTGTATTGCTGTACCCACCCGGTTACATTATGCCGTTGGGATTAACTGCCTGTTAGCCGGAATTCATGTTTTGATTGAGAAGCCAATCGCTGCAAGTATTTCCGAGGCAGAGTCCCTGGTGAATGCTGCTGCTGAGTCTCAATGTATTTTGCAAGTAGGTCATATTGAGCGTTTTAATCCAGCATTTAGAGAATTAAGCCAAGTCCTCAAAACAGAGGAAGTACTGGCGCTAGAAGCTCATCGGATGAGTCCTTATTCAGCCCGAGCCAATGATGTTTCAGTAGTGCTGGATTTAATGATCCACGACATTGATCTACTTCTAGAATTAGCTGGTTCTCCCGTGGTGAAATTGACAGCTAATGGTACTCGTTCCCTAGACTCTGGTTATTTAGATTATGTGACTGCTACTTTAGGTTTTGCTAATGGTGTCGTCGCTACTCTGACGGCTAGTAAAGTTACTCATCGCAAAATTCGCCGTATTGTCGCCCATTGCAAAAACTCATTCACTGAAGCAGATTTTCTCAAGAATGAAATTTTGATTCATCGCCAAACTAACACCAATTCTCTCAACGACCATCGGCAAGTCCTTTACAGGCAAGATGGTTTGATAGAAAAAGTCTATACCAGCAACGTTCAACCTCTAAGCGCAGAGTTAGAACATTTTGTCAACTGTGTGCATGGTGGCAATCAGCCTTCGGTTGGTGGTGAACAAGCTCTAAAAGCTTTAAGATTAGCCAGTTTAATTGAGCAGATGGCTGTGGAAGAGCGGGTTTGGAACCCATTAGACTGGCAATCGGAATCGAGAGTACAATCATTAACTCCAACTGCCTAAAAAATGGGGAAGCAAGGCCAAATTAAATTTTAAATTTGATTAAATTTGATTAAATTTGATTTTGTCTTCGCTTCTCCCCAACTTACTTAAAGAAAGAGATTGGGGATTGAATAATTACTAGTTAGATTTTTTACTGCTCAGTAACTGCACTCAGTTTTGATCATCAATCTAAAATTCAAACTATGCGATTAAGCTGATATACATAGAAATTCAGGAATCGAGTGAATGCTTGAATGGATAACTAATACCATCACAGTCTGGGGCTATTGGGGAATAGCTCTGCTGATGTTTATAGAGAATCTCTTTCCCCCCATACCTTCAGAATTGATTATGCCACTGGCAGGATTTACAGCCAGTCCATATCAGCCAGGAGGAGCAAAACTGAATATATTGGGCGTATTTTTGGCAGGACTTTTAGGTTCTGTCCTAGGCGCACTTATCTGGTACTATCCTGGTAAGTTTTTGGGGGAAGAACGCTTGAAAACTTTGGCTGACAAGTATGGTAAATGGCTGAGTATATCTAGCCAGGATATCTCCAAAGCTAAACGCTGGTTTGACAGAAAAGGCAGCAAAGCGGTGTTAATTGGTCGTCTTGTGCCAGGTATCCGCACTTTGATTTCTGTTCCCGCAGGCATCAGCAATATGCCCTTGTTGCCGTTCTTATTCTACACAACCCTGGGAAGTGCTGCCTGGGTAGGCTTGCTCACATATTCAGGATACTTGTTAGGTAGTCAGTATGAACTTGTGGACAAATACCTTGCACCTGTATCCAAAATAGTGCTTGGGGGTCTGGTTATGATATTTGCTTTTTGGGTACTCAAACGCAAACGCAAAGCCACTAGCAAGTGAAGCACTAACGCTGTTAGGGTGTAATTAAAGATTACATCTGTGCAGAATTCGCCTACACTTATGATGTCAAAAAATGCTAAATTCACCTTAGCAAAGCCTACCGCAGGCATCGCCTACAATAACTTTTGACGTATTTCTAGCTACACTTGAGCCAACCAAAAATTTTTTGGATCTTGCATTTTTGTAAGATGGGCATGATAACTTTTACAGTTAAGTCACACTAGGAGCTTTTATGACAGACCAACCCTCAGCAGCTAACCCCATGAATGCTGCGGCTATCCCTATGAATCGCGCTGCATCAACACCTATAAATGCGACTGCAAATAAGCCATTTGGAACTTCTGGGAAAAACATTCTTAGTGTTGATTTAGGCAGAACCTCTACTAAGACTTGTGTTAGCCGTGAACCGAGCAATGTGGCATTTGTACCTGCTAATGTCAAGCAAATGTCTATAGAACAAGTTCGCGGGGGCGTTTTTGAATCACGGGCTACTGACCCTTTAATGGATTTGTGGCTGGAGTACCAAGGTAGCGGCTATGCTGTAGGTCAGTTGGCAGCGGACTTTGGAGCGAATTTAGGAGTCGGACAATCCAAAGTAGAAGATGCACTGGTAAAAGTTTTAGCTGCTGCTGGCTACTTCAAACTTCACGACGAAATCGCAGTTGTACTGGGATTGCCTTTCCTGTCTTTAGAGCAATTTGAAAAAGAAAAAGCACAGTTAACTAGCTTGGTAACTGGGCCTCATGTGTTGAATTTCCGTGGGGAATCTTTGTCTTTGAACGTTACTAAAGTCTGGGTGATGCCTGAAGGTTACGGTAGTTTGCTGTGGTCTGAAGCTCAACCTAATAAAGCACCTTCATCTCCCGATTTTACTAAAATATCCGTAGCAATTGTCGATATTGGCCATCAAACCATTGATTTCCTGATGGTAGATAACTTCAGGTTTGCTAGAGGTGCTTCCAAGAGTGAAGACTTTGGCATGAACAAGTTTTATGACCTGGTGGCTAACGAAATACACGGGGCTGATAGTCAATCTCTCGCACTGATTTCTGCGGTTAATAAGCCCAAAGGTGAGCGTTTTTATCGTCCTAAAGGTGAAAGCAAGCCCACTAACCTAGACGATTTTCTGCCTAACCTCACAGAGCAGTTTTCAAGGGAAATTTGTTCTCGCGTTTTAGCTTGGTTGCCAGAGCGTGTGACAGATGTGATTATTACTGGTGGCGGTGGAGAGTTCTTCTGGGAAGATATACAACGTTTGCTCAAAGAAGCCAAGATTAATGCCCATCTGGCTGCACCCTCCCGCCAAGCTAACGCTTTGGGGCAGTATCTTTACGGAGAGGCGCAATTATCCGCTGTGCGCGGTGGTAGGTAATAAAACTGATGTTCCAATGGTCAAAAAAGGTAGTTAAATCCGTCACTTTCAATCCAGAAATTGCTGATGAGAGCTTGTTAGCACAGGTGGAAAGTTACTTGGAGGCACAGCCCGAAAAGACTTTCAGCGACCTCTGTAAAGAGGCTCTATGGCAAGCTTTATGTGTACCGGACTCTGTACGACCTTCTCCAAATACAGCATTACTGCCGATGGAACAACAAATCGGTGAGTTGCAACGTCAAATAGCTGGACTTGAGGAACGTTTTTTTGCTAAGGAATCCAATCGTTTGGAGGCGATAGAAAGCCAAATCTCGCAACTTACTCAACAAGTGGCACAATTGGCAATTTTACTTAGTCAAGGAGTATCTAATCAGCCTGCAAGTTCATCAGTACCAGCAGTAGAAGCGGTTAACAATTCTGTTTCTATTCCCGATCCTACTCCGCAAGAGGTTGATCCTGTGATTAGTCGTCTGAGTCAGTATTTAGATGATTTCTAAGAAACAAGCAACTTTGTCAGCGTGTTTATCAAGATAAAGCGGGAAGGGTGAGAGCCAGTTATATTCTGTCCGTTTACTTATCATTAGGACTGACGCGGTGACACGGAGACGCGGTGACGGGGAGAGTTTTATGATCAGCAATTAGCCGGACTGAATATTAAACCCAGAACTATAAAACCAGTTCTGGGTTTAATGCTTTTATGACTAAATAAGGAGATTACTTCAACAGACTTGATATCAAACCAATTTACGCGTTTTCCATAAATAGCTAGATAACCAATTCGTGAGCATATGAGCTACAATTGGAACTAACAAGTTACCACTGAGTAGGGCGCTATAACCCAGAATTATACCGATAATAGTTGCCCAAATCACATAAGGCCACTGTTCGGAACCACTCAGGTGTAAAACACCAAAGCAAAGACTTGAGACAATGATGGCTACATGATCAGCGCCTAAAGCTGGTAACATGACACCACGAAATAATAATTCTTCACTTAGCCCTGGTAGCAGCCCCAGCCATATCAAGTCAGGTAAAACTAAAGGCTTAAGTACTAGTTCTAGGTAATAATCAGCACTTTTACGGTAGGAAGGGGAAAAGCGATAAGCTAAACCACTAAAAACAGTGATAATTAAACCCAATCCCAGTCCCAAGAATAGATCCCTTTCGTACCAATACAACTTAAATAGGGGGAAGTTGCCAAAGCGCAACCATAGCTTGGCGACTATCCACAAAATAACCGCAGTTGCGCCCATAGCCACAAGTACTTGGGTACGTGTGAGGTAAGGAATTTCTGGTTCTTGCTTTTGTTGTTCAACCACAGGCGTTTGGATAATGGGTAATTGGTAATGGGTAATTGGTAATGGGTAATGGGTAATGGGTAATGGGTAATGGGTAATGGGTAATGGGTAAAAACTGTTTATTCCCTATTCCCTATTCTCTATTCCCTATTCCCTGTTCTTTGACTAATGAATGATGTATTAATACCAGCTTTGTGAGCTACTAATACTCCTACTGCTTCTAAATATGAGTTTACTTGTATAGATTTGATTCCCAACGCTGGAGCAGAAACTTCTATGAGAGTTTTATTTTCTGCGACTGTAATTATTTGACATTGCTTTTGGCTTAAACTCAATAAGGCGCTGCTACCACAAGCCTCTGCAGGTACAATGATGGCATCAACTTGATCTGCCCAGATATCTTGTGGTAAAGAATTGATAACTTCCTTTTTAATAATAAATTGTGGAGCGCGACTTAAGCCAACAAGAACGCAGGGTAAAAAAGTATAGCCCAGTTCTTCGGCAGCCGAACGAGGGGATAAATCAGGGTCTGGGGGGGCTGTAGAAAGGGCTGGAGCATGGGCGCAAGGTATTTGAAAGGTGCGGACTAATAAATGACTTATTACGGCTTCTGCACCTGCTAGGGGGTCTACTCCTTTTGCATGTCGGTAGTTCTGAACTGCTTCTTCATCTATGTCATCAGGGAAACGAGCTACGACTGCGATCGCATTTGCTCCTTCTTTGTTAATTAATATCTCAGCTGCTCGTAATAAGCTATCTGGGTTGCCGATTGTTCCCCAACTCGCACCAGATGCAGAAGTACGCAATTCTACGTTTAATGGTGCGTCTGTAAAAACATGATTGGTGATGGTTAATCCCAGGGTTGCTCTAGCTGCGTCTGCGGCTTGCAGGTGTCGCAGCATGAGTTCTGGTTCAATGGCTTGGTCTAAAAGCAAACCTATGCGGTTGCTATGGACGGGACGCAATCCCCAGCATTGTGAGGCAAATTTGTCAAGTCCATAACCTTCAACGTAGAGAGTGTTGGGGAGATTCCAGTACAAACTAGCGCCATTGAGGACATTGGGATGAGTGATCAGGCGATCGCACACCTGTGATATAAGTTTAGCTACAGGCAATGCGTCTCCGGCATAACCGCCAATTGCTGCCCCAATGCCCGTAGGGATGATGAGAATAGCTGTATAGAAAAGATGCATAGTAGAACGGACGGAAAGCCTCTGACTTGAAAATAAGACCCCACCCCTAACCCCTCCCCGCAAGCGATGAGGGGAATAAGAAGTTTTTCATGTGTCCTGGTGTACACAGTTCATGATGGCTACTTAGTGACAACAGCTTCTACTGTAGCTTTTTGCTTAGACTCATCTACGGAGGTAATAGCCCAACGCAGGGGTTCACCTTGTTTTTTCAATTCTGCCTCAATTGCTTTTTGTAATTCGGTGGGGGTTTGTTGAAGGTCGATTTCAGCAGTAATAAAATGAGTGGTCATAGTGGTAAATATTGTGGCTTTGTGTTTTCTAGAATAGCTGATTTTAGAATCAAGGATGAAGTGTGAAGTAGAAAATTTGCATTTTTATCTGACTTCATCCTCTTGCATCTTTTTAGTTGTTTTGTCCGAACTGCAATTGATAAACTATGTCTTCTTTTTCGGTAACAAGTTTCAAATCAGAACGGGGTTTAGCAACACAAAGCAATACATAACCTTGTTTTTGCAGTTCTGGACTCACACCCATGCCATCAGCTTGATCTACAGTTCCTTCGCTAATTTGTCCAGCGCAAGTTGTGCAAACACCTGCACCACAAGATGTTGGTAAATCTAAACCAGCAGCGTGGGCAACGGATAAGATGGTTTGATCATCGGGAACTTGTAAGGTATGAATTGTGCCTTGGTGGTTAATTTCGACGGTGTAGGTTGTGGACATATACACAAGGAATGTGTGACGGATAACAGGTGAATTATTTTATCTGATAAATAGGTGCATAAACAAGGGATTTTTGGAAATATTTTTTTTAACTCCTATTTTGATGGGGAAAATATTGAAAATTAAATAACATTCAAAAAAGTATTATACCAACAGGGCTATTAAATCTCATCTTTTTCTACGAGTTCTGAATCAAAAATTAACCAGGATGTCTAGGATTTTAGGATTTACAGGATGGGGTTATTTTTGAGGATGAAATTGTCTGAATCAGGATATCCAGGATTTAAGGATTTTCAGGATTTGATTAAGAAATTTTGAAAGAATATGATGTATAATATATATGCTTGTATGATATGTTTGCCTTTTTTGTAACCTGTATGGAAACAATAACTATAAACTCTCATGTTGGACAAGATGGAATATTACGTTTAGATATTCCAGTAAATATTAGTAATGCTGATTTAACAGTTACTATTATTGTTAAACCTAGTGATAATTATCAACAGGAAAGTAAACCTAAAGGAAAAGGTTGGCCTGCTAATTTTTTTGAAGAAACTTCAGGGTGTTTAAAAGATAGTCCTCTAATTATTGATTCTGAAGGTGTTTTTTATGATTTAGAGGATTTAACAATGTTGGGTTTTTCAACCAACCCAACCTACGGGTTTTAATCTATAATGTAACTTGATTTTCTCTGGTGATTCTAATTAAAAACCGCAGAGCTTCATTAACTGATTCAGCATTAGGAAAAACTTCTGCTACATCTGCATCTAGTTTGATAATTGTATTACCAAAACTTTTACGTTTTGCTCCCATTTTCCTGACTTTTAGACTTTTCAAATCATATTCATCTCTTAATTCATCTTCCATTATTTTAACCCTCTTGATAAGCTTTGAGTTCTTGTTTTGTGACTTTTCTCGCACTGATAATTCTAATTGTATCTTCCCTTTCGGTGTAAGCAACTAACAAAATCCGATTTTTTGATGATTCTCCTATAATGATATAACGATGTTCTGCTTCTGAATGGTCAGGATCATAAAAATCAACATAGAGTGGATCATCAAACACTGTTTGCGCTTCTATAAATAAAACTCCATGTTTAGATAAGTTAGATTCTGCTTTTTTTGTATCCCATTCAAATTCCATAGTTGATAATTATATTTTAGATTAAATTCGCTCTTTCAAGTTACTATATCATTTTGTCTGATAGCGTAGCGTGGCGCAAGCTATATCAGGATGTTCAGGATTTTAGGATTTACAGGATGGGGTTATTTTTAGAGATGAAAGGTTAAACAATAACTCTCTCTTCCTACTCACCATATCAGCTATTGAAGCATATTTTTAATTTGTTCTATAGTATATGGTGGATTTTTCCGATGTATCATAGCATGACAATTAGGACATACTGGACGTAAATCTTTAATTGGATCAACTTCGTATTCTTGATCAATTTCAGATAAAGGAATTAAATGATGAACATGAATAAAGCCTTGCCCAATTTCTCCATATTTCTTTTCAAAGTTAAAACCACAAACATAACAAATTTTACCATAATGTTCAATACATAGTTTTCGAGCTTCGTTATTTCTTTCATAACGATTTATAGTTATTCTTTGTTTTGCTCCTTCATAAAGATTAATTATTTCATGTTCATTTGATAATTCTTCAGCTAATGCAAAAGATACGCTATTTATAGCATAGTCTGGCTGTGGAATAAATATTTCTAATTTATGACAGAGTCCTTCAATAATTTCTTTTTGGTGATTTACTTTAGATTTTTCATTAATTTTAATATATTTAGTATTAGCTTTTTCTATAAATTCATAATGAAGTTTTTTGATAAAGTTCCAATCTTCAATATAGTCTTCTGAAGGATTATAAAATCCATTTATTGAAGGAACTTGGCGATAATTGGGATAATCATGAGTATCCCATGTCCAATTTTTACATTTTTCTAAATTATTTTGATAATCTTTATTTTTATCTAGTATTTCACTATCTAATGCTAACCAAATTCCTTGCTTTTGAATAGTTAATACAATTAAATTACCCATAATAAGCCTAATTTTATTTTGATTATGTTTATAATAAACTGCCCACTTATCTGAACCACAATCATGACAATATTTGATTGAATCAACTAATATCTTCAGATAATTATTATGATAATTTTGGCATCTGAAAAAATTATCAATTCTTGTATCAAGATAGTGTATATTTTCTATATTTGATTCTGGGATATCAAGCAAATTATTTGTAGTTATATATATTTCAGATAAATAATCATATATTTGTTTAATTTCTAACTCTGATTTATATCCTAATTCTTTGCCAAAACGATAACCTAAATTATTCCATGTAAGTTTTTTGAGAATAATAGGATTATAGTCTTTTGAAATTGAATTTCGCCATCCTACCTTGAATTGTATCCATCTTCTACTATCGGGTGAACTACGCTCATCTATATCAAATTGTATTTTATCTAAAATATGTTTAACTTCTTCCTTTCTTACCTTCATTATTCACAACTCCTTTAGGCATTTTGATGATATTGATCTCGTTTATTGATTAAAGCCACAATAAACAGAGTATGAACAAAAATTTTACCCTTCACTTACATCTCTCCCTGAACTAATAGCAATTTGTACAGAAAAATCTTCAGAATTGATAATTCATTAAAATCCGCATTTTTGGTAACAATAGTATAGTCTTGATTTTTGGCAATCTCCCACACTTCATAATCTGATTCTTGATCTAATTGCATTAAATAAAGATGATTAGAATTAGGATAAATATCAGCCAAAGAATTAACTAAATGAGGTGATAAATTATGATCAAAAAGGAGTTTCAGGAATTAACTAAAATGGTTTGACGTTCACGATCTGCGGCATAGCTGAGACAGGCTAAAATATCTTCTTTTGTTAAATAAGGAAAATCGGCTAATATTTCTTCAAAAGTCATTCCTGATGCTAAATAAGAAAGCACATCATAAACAGTAATTTTCATACCTCTAATACAAGGTTTTCCGCTTCTCTTTCCAGGTTCTATGGTAATAATATTTTTGTATGACATAATTAACTCCTGATAAACATTATTACTTACTTAATGTAAACTTTACTGTTCAGATTATAAACTATAAACTGTTCTTGATAATCAATTCCGTCCATTCGTAACTCCTGTAACAATTCCCTTACAATAAAATAAAGAAAGCAAGACATTGAGAGGAGAAAAGCTAAATCATGTTAGCTGAATACCAACAACACACCCAAGAACGCGCACAGATGGGTATTCCCCCATTACCCTTAGATGCACAACAAACATCAGCATTATGTGAATTACTGAAAAATCCACCTAAAGGTGAAGAAGAGGTATTATTAAATTTATTACGCGATCGCATTCCCCCCGGAGTAGACCAAGCGGCTTATGTAAAAGCTGGATTTCTCACTGCTATTGCTAAAGAAGAAGTTAGCAGTCCCTTAGTTTCACCCGTGGACGCAGTGGAATTGCTGGGGACAATGGTAGGCGGTTACAATGTGCAATCATTAATTGATTTGCTGCAATTTGCTACCACCTCTGTATCGGACTCTTCAGAAACACCTCTAGTCATGGGGGGACAAGGAAAAGAACCAATTGCAGCTTATGCAGCTAATGCCTTAAGCAAAATCTTGTTGGTGTATGACGCTTTCTACGATATCTTAGAGTTATCAAAAACCAACCCCTACGCTAAACGAGTGGTAGACTCTTGGGCAAAAGCAGAATGGTTTACTTTGCGTCCCACATTAGCAGAAAGTATTACGGTTACAGTTTTCAAAGTTCCAGGAGAAACCAACACAGACGACTTATCACCCGCAACCCACGCTACAACTAGACCAGATATTCCTTTACACGCTTTGGCGATGTTAGAAACTCGTCAACCAGGAAGTTTGGAAACCATTGCAGAGTTAAAGAAAAAAGGATTTCCTGTTGCTTACGTTGGTGATGTGGTGGGAACCGGTTCTTCTCGTAAGTCTGCAATCAATTCTGTATTATGGCATTTAGGAAATGATATTCCTTTTGTGCCAAACAAACGGGCTGGGGGTTATATTTTAGGAAGTGCGATCGCTCCTATCTTTTTTAACACAGCCGAAGATGCCGGCGCATTACCCATTCAATGCGATGTCAGCAAAATGGAGACCGGCGACGTTATCACAATTTATCCCTATAAAGGTGAAGTTCTCAACGCCGCAGGAGAAGTAATTTCCACCTTCAGCCTCAAACCCGACACCATTTTAGACGAAGTTAGAGCCGGTGGACGCATTCCCCTACTAATTGGGCGTACCCTCACCGATAAAACCCGTCAAGCATTAGGTTTAGAACCCAGTACTTTATTTATCCGTCCCCAAGCCCCAGCGGACACCGGAAAAGGCTTCACATTAGCGCAGAAAATGGTCGGGAAGGCGTGCGGTTTACCTGGTGTACGTCCGGGGACATCTTGTGAACCCATCATGACTACAGTTGGTTCTCAGGACACTACAGGACCCATGACCAGGGATGAGTTAAAAGAACTGGCTTGTTTAGGTTTCAGTGCAGACTTAGTAATGCAGAGTTTCTGCCATACCGCAGCATATCCTAAACCTGTGGATATTAAAACCCATCAGGAATTACCAGACTTCATTTCCTCCCGTGGTGGTGTGGCTTTGCGTCCTGGTGATGGTATCATTCACTCGTGGTTAAACCGGATGTTGTTACCTGACACTGTGGGAACAGGTGGAGATTCCCATACTCGCTTCCCGTTAGGAATATCCTTCCCCGCTGGTTCTGGTTTAGTTGCGTTTGCTGGTGCTTTGGGTGTCATGCCTTTGGATATGCCAGAATCAGTTTTGGTCAGATTTACAGGGGAATTGCAACCAGGGATAACGCTGAGGGATGTTGTGAATGCAATTCCTTATGTGGCTATGCAAAAAGGTTTGTTAACTGTCGAGAAGCAGAACAAGAAAAACATCTTCTCTGGCAAAATTTTGGAAATTGAAGGATTACCAAATTTGAAAGTTGAACAAGCTTTTGAATTAACCGACGCTTCCGCAGAACGTTCTTGTGCTGGTTGTACAATTAAGTTAAGTGAAGAGACAATTGCGGAATATTTACGTTCCAATATTGCTCTTTTAACTAATATGGTAGCACGGGGTTATAGTGATGCCAGAACTATCATGCGTCGTGTAGCAAAAATGGAGGAATGGTTAGCTAATCCCGTATTATTATCTGCTGACGCTGATGCGGAATATGCAGAAGTAATTGAAATTGATTTAAGCCAAATCACAGAACCAATTGTTGCTGCTCCCAATGACCCTGATAATGTTAAGTTATTATCGGAAGTTGCCAATGATCCTGTACAAGAAGTATTTGTCGGTTCTTGTATGACAAATATCGGACATTATCGAGCAACTGCCAAGGTTTTGGAAGGTGCAGGAGATGTAAAAGCGCGGTTGTGGATTGCACCTCCTACAAGAATGGATGAACACCAATTAAAGGCGGAAGGTGTTTATGATGTTTTCGTGGCTGCAAATGCCAGAACTGAGATTCCCGGATGCAGTTTATGTATGGGAAATCAGGCGCGAGTTGATGATAATACAACTGTGTTTTCCACCTCGACTCGTAACTTCAATAATCGCATGGGAAAAGGCGCACAAGTATATTTAGGTTCGGCAGAATTAGCAGCAGTTTGTGCATTGTTGGGAAGGCTTCCTAATGTGCAGGAATATATGGATATTGTTGCGGAGAGAATTCATCCTTTTGCTGATAATTTGTATCGGTATTTGAACTTTGATCAAATTGCCGGTTTTGAGGATGAAGGTAGGGTGATTAGTAAGGAGGAGCAGGCGGCTTTGGTATAATGCAATTGGGGTGAGTCTTGATGGCTCACCTGAATGTTATTAACAATTTATTACCAGGGTAAACAATGCCAGCAAAGGATATCTACCATGATGCGGTGAAAAATGCTTTAATTAAAGATGGTTGGAGGATTTTAGCTGATTCTTATTTTTTACAATATGAAGATGCCCAACTTTACGCTGATTTACTTGCTGAAAAACCGTTATTAGCTGAATAAAATAATCTTATCATTGTTGTTGAAATCAAAAGTTTTATTAATCCTTCTCCAATGAGGGATTTTGAATTGGCATTAGGACAATATATTGTATATCGTGATATTTTAGATTTGTCTGAAAAACATTATGCCATTTATTTAGCTGTCAAAGATACGGTATTTGAGAGCTTTTTTCAAAGAAAATCAATTAAATCTATAGTTAACCGTCATCAAATTAAATTTATTGTTTTTAATAATGAAAAAGAGGAGATAGTTTTATGGATAAGCTCAAACAATATCGAGAGTTGATTAAAAAAATCTTGACAGAATATTATCAAATTGTTGAAAAATCTCCTGATTTTCATCCAGAAAATTGTCTAATTTTTGATGACAATAATCATCATTATTTTTGGCGTAGTATTGATTGGGTTAACCAAAAAAGAGTTAATAATACTCATGTTTACGTTCGCATTAAAAATGAAAAGATTTATATTGAAGAAGATTGGACTGAGGAAGGAATTGCAACGGAGTTATTACGGGAAGGTGTACCAAAAGAGGATATTGTTTTAGCTTTTCACGATCCAGAAACTCGGAAGTTGACTGAGTTTGCTGTGGCTTAGAATTCCATCAATCTTTACAACAAGTTCTCACATATTCCTTAAAAACTGGAGACAATTTAAACAAGATTTTCTCTTCTTTGATTTTCGTTACTAAATACCGTTGTTGTAAAGATTGTAAACCATTATTAAAATCAACTGACGATAAGTTTAAACTTTGTCTTAATTCTTCCCTCGAAATAGGTTGTATAAATTTACTCATTTGTAATACTATTTCTTGTTCTTTAGGTGATAAATGATTAAATATCTCTGAAAAATGAGACTGCATTTGATTGGTAATATGTAAAGTATTCTCAGCTAAAAAGTCAGCTATTTTACCATCATAATTTTTGTTAATTAACATAGTAATAGTTTTTAAATACATCAAATTACCTTCATATAACTTAATTAAAGTTAACCAGCTTTCCTCATCTTGTAATCCTGTATTTTTTAAAATATCTGTATTGTATAATCCTGATAATTCTAAACATCTAATAGGATATAATTCCTCGTCTAAACATTCCATTTCTGGACATTGTGCTTGACTAATTAATATGAGATTACTTTGATGTTCCGTTTCAGTGATCATCGTGAAAAGGTTTTGGTAATTTTTGTATTCAGGTTGATATTGTCCAGCGAATTCACTATTAGTAAAGATATTCTGCACATTATCAAGAATAATTAAACATTTTTTATCTGTGAAAATATCAAATAATTGTTTTAATTTATCGTCTATAGTATTTTTAGGTTCTTGTTGACAAGTATTTAATAAATCATTGACAAGTAAATCTAATGGTTTAGGAAATTTTAGATTTTTCCAAATAATTACTTCAAATTGATCTAAGTTGAAATCAACAAATTTTTTAACTAGAGTAGTTTTACCAATTCCAGATAGTCCTAATATTGAGATGAAAGGGGTATTTTGATTTAATATCCAGTGATAAAGATTTTGTAATTCAGATTCTCTGTTATAAAATTTGAGTATTTTAGGAGCAAATGTTAAATCATGATAAGATGATTGAGTTTTGTTAGAGTTTTTTGTATTATTTTTATCCTTATAATGTGAAGTTTCTAAATAATAAAAACCATTATTAATACCATTTATATAAATATTATAATTTTCACATGATTCAATATTTAATCTTTTAAAAACAGAACTAAAATTAGATTTTTTTATATCCTCACCTAATGCTTCAGATAAAAATTGCCATAATTCAGAACCCACATCACCCACATGACCTTCAGTAACATGACATTTCTTAGCAATATCATCATAAGTTTCTCTTTGCCAAGTTCCCTCGACTACAGCCTTTTGAACATCATCTAGGTGCTTTCCAGTTTTTTCAACAACTAGCCGATCCACAAATTGTAACACTTCAGTTACATTCATAAAAACTATATAGGATAAAGGTTTCAAGCATTATAGCTTAATCTAAATCCGATTTTTCCGAACTGTTCCGATCTTTTGCTTAACACTTTATAATAAAACTCCCGATCAAATCCAAACTTTTCCTATAGCTAGTTAAATCTTAATTCAGTTATTTTTGATACACACATTTGTCTTTGCAAAAAAAATGACCTTATCAAAGTTTTTAACTACTTTAGGTATAACAACAACTTTAGCTGTATCTTCAATAGTTGGTTTATCTAACACAAAACAAGTTCAAGCTCAACCTAATAGTCCTTATCTAATTCTGGCAAATACTAACATACCTAATTTGGTAATATCCAGTACAGACAACATTCGTGGCTGGAGTTGGAATGGTACTACTGCTTCCTATCTGGCTGTTAATGGGAATGGGGGTAACACTCTTTATGTTCGTTCTTTCGATGGTCAAACATTTGGATCTGTAAGATCAAGTCAAAGCATATCCAGTACAGACAACATTCGTGGCTGGAGTTGGAATGGTACTACTGCTTCCTATCTGGCTGTTAATGGGAATGGGGGTAACACTCTTTATGTTCGTTCTTTCGATGGTCAAACATTTGGATCTGTAAGATCAAGTCAAAGCATATCCAGTACAGACAACATTCGTGGCTGGAGTTGGAATGGTACTACTGCTTCCTATCTGGCTAATAAAAATGGACAGACGGTGGTTTACGTTCGTTCTTTCGATGGTCAAAAATTTGGATCTGTAAGATCAAGTCAAAGCATATCTAGTACGGAGTCATTTCGGGGTTGGAGTTGGAATGGTACTACGGCTTCTTATGTAACGGCTAATGCAAATGGAGGTAACACTCTTTATATTCGTTCTTTCGATGGTCAAAAATTTGGATCTGTGAGATCAAGTCAAAGCATATCTAGTACAGACAGCATTCGAGGTTGGAGTTGGAATGGCATTACAGCTTCCTATGTGGCTACTAATGCGAATGGAGGTAGCACTCTTTATATTCGACCTTTCAATGGTCAAACATTCTAAGATACAAGGTTGAGTTTCGTTTCTCAACCCAATTCTGATATAAAATTTTCATAAAATAAGCGATCGCTTTTTGATTATGAGTTATGAGAGCGATCGCTATTTTGTGTAGGGAGTTTGGAGTGCGATCGCTTTAAATATACTAATTTACAAATCAGGCTTTTTGACTGTTGAATTAGATAAACTCTGAGACTTTTTAATAAATTTTTCATCAAAAGTATAAAACTCTAAACAATGATTACTTGAAGCTAAATGAAAAGCATCTGCAAAATTTAGACCATTTTTATGCCATTTAATAACTTGTAAAATTAACTTTTCATTAGTTAAAGAAACATTAGGTAAACCAAAAACCTTTCTCAAAGCTTGACAAATTTCCAATGGTTTAAATTTGTAAGCAAACCGCAGCACCCATTCAGTTTCTAAAATTACAGTATCAGGAATAAAAATATTTTTATTTTTGAATAATGCTAAACTTTGTTGATACTGTAGTTCATCATCTTTAGTAACCAATCTAATAATAATATTGGTATCAACAGCAATCATTGATTCCATACTTCTTCTATTCCCTGAGCAATCGCTTGATCCATTTCTTCAATTGTTTTGGCTTTTCCTTGATAATTCAAACAACCAGCAACATCATCTAATTTTGTTTCTGGAAAAGTTTTTTTAGGCTTTAATAAAATTCCATCACCCACATTAATGATTATTAATTCTTGGCCATCTTGCCAATGATACTCATCTCTTAAAACTTGGGGAATAGTAACTTGACCTTGACTGGACAGTTTAGTAATTTCCATTGAAATAATTTTTCACTATCTATGGTAATCCAATTTTAACATACATTATTCTTGAATTACGGTTTCCTTTACACCATCTCAAACTCTAATTGATGACTTTTAATAAAATCATGAGTGAAATGATCAACTACATTCGTATCACTCAACTCCAAATTATAAAAATCTACAAACTCATGATCAAAATATGGCCCCGCGTGCCAAGTTCCTACCTCTAACTTAATAAAACAATTTCCTGGAATGCGGAAAACAGCAATTTCTTCTAATCGAGGTTCATTAATATCATTATCAGGTGGACAAACTGCCATTAACCAATCCTTACCTTCTAAAGAACCCAAACATTGAGTACATTGTTCATGACGAGTAATTTTATGAAACTTCCGGCCGTTGTTGTGCAATCGCATAATATAAAAGCGAGGAATGCCATTTTGTAAATTTAAATGTGCATCTTCTGCATCAAAAGCCTTCCCGTCTCCACTAGAAAATATCACCTGTCCATAACGCTGAAAATTCTCTGGTGTGATCAATTCTGCTTTTAACTGTTTTAATGTCCGAGATGCACTCATAAAAAATCCTGTTTATTTTAATGACTTATGTGTTATTGTTGATTATATACTTATTTAAATGCAGTATTTTCCTTGCTGTTCAGTAAGTTCTTAGTCAATCAGGCAAAGAATAACCTGTATGTTTTTGGAGATATCGTACAACCTTTTTGTAAGATTCTGGATTACTTACAGGGTTGATGATAATAGAGAAAGTAACATCCGGCAACCAAAAACTGATCCTGCCATTTTCTTCATAACAAAAAGAACTGATACAGTTGAGATTAATAATATATTCTTTTCTGTCGTAAGTTATAGTTACCCAATAAGTAGTATCTAATTCTATTCCTTGGGCATACTTTATATATTCCGAAATCTTCTGATAATCTTCCCAATTACTATGGGGGTTAATGACGATAGGTATGGAACTATTAGGTACCCAAAAGGTAAGTCTACCGTTCTTTTCATAACAAAAAGCATTTACACGGTCAAAGTTAATTACATATTCTTTCCTTTGGTCTTGTATTTTTACCCAGTAAGCCACAAATTTGCCTCAACACTGACTAGATAATATTACCTTTCCTACAAAGTAATTTTACCCAGTATAGCTGCAAATTTTTTTTTGATTCTGAATTTGTTGCCAAATCCTACCTGATTACCGTTTCAATTTCAAGTTGATACAAAATACATATAGCTGTTGCCAGGTAAAGTACTGACATACACTGAGCATAAAAGCCAGATAAAAACAGACTTTTACGCCTGTTTTGCTATATTTTGTATTTTGTATCAAAAGTTCCTAAGAAACTTCTACAGGTGTGGGGGTAATGGGGGTAGGATGGGCGAGGGAAATAGCAGCGGTCATAAATCCTTTAAATAAAGGATGGGGTGTGCTAGGACGAGATTGAAATTCGGGATGAAATTGGCAAGCGATAAAGAATGGGTGTTGGGGATATTCGACAATTTCCACTAAGCGTCCGTCAGGAGAAGTGCCACTAATGACATAGCCCGACTCTAACAATGGATTACGGTAAACATTGTTAAACTCGTAACGATGGCGATGGCGTTCATAAATTACTTCTTCTTGATATAAGTCAAAGGCGAGGGTGTTGGGAAGGATACGACAAGGATAAAGCCCCAAGCGCATAGTCCCGCCTAAATCAACTACATCCTGCTGTTCAGGCAACAAGTTAATGACTGGGTAGTTAGTATAAGGATCAAATTCGGCACTATTAGCATCGACTAGTCCCTCTACATTTCTCGCCCATTCAATCACGGAACATTGCATTCCTAAGCATAAACCTAAGAAGGGGATTTGGCGATCGCGTGCGTATTTAATCGCCGCAATTTTTCCATCTATACCCCGGCTACCAAAACCACCGGGAACAATGATTCCATCAACACCTGCAAGATAGTTTTCTGCTGGTTCATTTTCCAAAGCTTCGGAGTTCACCCACCGCAAACGCAAATCCCCGTGAGTAGCAATAGCGGCATGGCGTAAAGATTCGACTACAGATAGATAAGCATCACTTAACCGCACATATTTACCAACAATGGCAATTTCGACGGTGTATTTAGGACTATACATCCGTTCTACCATTGTTTCCCACTGAGTCAAATTGGGTTGGCGTTGTTCCATTTGCAGTAAGTCTAAGGCTTGTTCTGCTAATCCTTCCCGTTCTAAAATCAGGGGTACTTCATAGATACTACTAGCATCTTGGCAAGTAATGACGCATTCTACTGGTACATCACAAAATTCTGATAATTTCTGTTTTAAGCCGACAGGGATAGTGCGATCGCTCCGACAAACTAAAATATCTGGTTGAATCCCAATAGATCTAAGTTCTTTGACAGAATGCTGTGTTGGCTTGGTTTTCATTTCCCCGGCTGAGGCTATCCAAGGCAATAGAGTGACGTGCATATATAATACATTCTGCCGTCCAACTTCTTTGCGTAACTGACGAATTGCTTCCAAAAATGGCAGTGATTCAATATCACCCACAGTACCACCAATTTCAGTAATTACCGCTGAGGGATTAGTTTCTTTAGCAACTCTAATAATCCGCTCTTTAATCTCATTAGTAATATGAGGAATGACCTGAACTGTGCCGCCATTATAGTCGCCCCGGCGTTCTTTATTAATAACTGACTGATAAATTAAGCCAGTAGTAACGCTGTTTAATCGGGACATTGAAGTATCAGTAAAGCGCTCGTAATGTCCCAAGTCCAAGTCTGTTTCTGCACCATCTTGGGTGACAAAAACTTCTCCATGTTGAAAGGGACTCATCGTGCCTGGATCAACGTTAATATAGGGATCGAGTTTGAGAATCGATACCGAATAATCCCGCGATTTAAGCAATCGTCCCAGACTTGCTGCTACAATGCCTTTACCAATACTGGAAACAACGCCTCCAGTTACAAAGATAAACTTAGTCATAGTATTTTCAATTTCTAGTAACTTCTAAAAATACATCCCGTTTCCGGAGGGTGAAAGTGTGTTTACGCCTGAAGACTAGTGTGAGTGGTAAGTTATCATTTATCAGTAGCTTTAAAAGTCTGAGCTTACAAGCTTTCAAGCTAATTTCATCTGCTCAATGATTTCTGCTGTACTGCACTAGTATGAAGGATGAATTAACCCTCACAGATAAATCCATGTCTTTTGATCCGATTTATTTGCGTCTGTTTTCATCCTTGATTTTTTATTCATTCTTGGTTATTGTCCCACAATTACTATCATGAAATCTTCTGTATTTTTGCAGTGAACAAACTATTAGTATTAGTAGTATTTAACTTTCTCTCTACCTCCTCAGTGGCTTTAGCACAAACCTCTCTAGTAGTAGTTTTTCCCCCAACAAACTACCAAACCAGTACAGAAAAAATATTTTTTATTGGTACAGCACCAGTCAAGGGGCAAGTTCTCATCAATGGTAAGCCAGTTAGCCGTAGCAAAACTGGTCATTTTTCCCCAAGTTTCCCCTTACAGGTGGGGGAGAATCTGTTTAAAGTTACTTACCAAAATCAGGAACGAGAGGTTAAGGTAACAAGGCTTTCTACTCCACCAGAATTACCGCCAGGTTTAGGCTTTGCTAAAGATTCTCTGACTCCAGCGGCTGATATTGCTAGATTACCAGGAGAACTGATATGTTTTGGGGCTATTGCACCTCCTCAAGCGACTGTCTCTGTGAAGTTGGCTAATCAAACCATTCCCTTATCACCACAACCACCACAGGCGCAATTACCTGCTAATTCAGCTGTACTAACGGGAAGAAATCAACCAACTACATCTAGTCCTAGCAAATATCAAGGCTGCACAACAGTGGCCAATGCTGCTGATTTGGGACAACCTCAATTTAGTTTGACATTGAATGGTAATACTGCTATTCAACTTGGTGAGGGTAAAATTCAAATTCTTACACCTGCAAAACTGCCAGTTACTGAGGTGACAGTAGCATCAGGTGTGGCTCGGACTGGACCCAGTACAGATTATTCACGACTCACACCGCTACCCAAAGGGACAAGGGCAACAGTTACAGGTAGAGAAGGTGATTGGTTACGCTTAGACTATGGGGGTTGGATTAATAGTAAAGAAACCAAAATTCTACCCGGTGCAGTTCCTCCACAAACAATAATTCGTAGTGTTGGCTATCGTCAACTAGCTGGAGCAACAGAGATAATTTTTCCATTACAAGCGGCTGTACCTGTGAGTGTAGAACAAAGCGATGATCGCTCCTTCACTCTCATTCTCTACAATACCACTGCCCAAACAGACACCATTCGCCTTGATGATGACCCCTTAATTTCTCGCCTAGATTGGCAACAGATGAACCCCAAACAGGTTAAATACACCTTTAACCTCAAAAAGCTCCAACAGTGGGGCTATAAGCTGAGATACGACAATACAACACTGGTGTTAACTTTGCGTCATGCACCGAATATTCAGAATAAAAAACCCTTATCTGGCATCAAGATTTTACTCGATCCGGGACATGGTGGTAAAGAATCTGGTTCCAGTGGACTGCCGGGATATTTAGCAAAAGATGTAAATTTGGTGTTATCAAAGTTACTGCGGGATGAGTTGGTGAAGCGTGGTGCAACAGTGGTGATGACAAGGGAGGATGATCGGGATGTGTCTTTAGTCGAACGTCAGGAGATCATTAGTAAAGAAGAACCTGCCATTTCTCTTTCCATCCATTACAACTTTTTAGCTGATGATAGTAAAGTAGAAAAAACCAGGGGTTTGGTGAGTTTTTGGTATCATCCCCAAGCACACAGCCTCGCAGTATTTTTACATAATTACGTGGTTAACAAACGCCTTGAACCTTCTTATGGCGTGTTTTGGAATAATTTAGCCCTGACTCGTCCCTCTGCTGCACCTGCGGTTTTATTAGAGTTTCGTTTGATGAGTAATGCTGATGAGTTTGAGGAGGTAGTCAATTCTCAACAACAGAGGAAAATTGCTAAGACGTTGGCTGATGGGGTGACAGAATGGTTTAAGATGACAAAATAGAATATTGGTTATTTGACAACATTCACTCTAAGGCGACTGGAAGTCGCGGCTATACAGACAAAACCCACCTCCGTGGGTTTCAAACCCTTGCTTTTTCATTAGTCCACGCAGGTGGTGAGACCAGTCCTGTAGGCGGGTTTCCCGCCGTAGGGAACTGGCGAACCCGAAGGGACTTTGCTTGTGTAGTAGCGATTTTTAATCGCCCAAAACTATACAGACAAACCCTTAATTTTTCATTAGTCCACGCAGGTGGTGAGACCAGTCCTGTAGGCGGGTTTCCCGCCGTAGGGAACTGGCGAACCCGAAGGGACTTTGCTTGTATAGTAGCGATTTTTAATCGCCCAAAACTATACAGACAAACCCTTAATTTTTCATTAGTCCACGCAGGTGGTGAGACCAGTCCTGTAGGCGGGTTTCCCGCCGTAGGGAACTGGCGAACCCGAAGGGACTTTGCTTGTATAGTAGCGATTTTTAATCGCCCAAAACTATTATTAAATATTTGGTATTTTTACCGTGAAAAAACTTTTAGGATTAGTAATATTTAGCTCTATTTTCACATCTTCCCTGGTGGTGGCACAAAAACCATCGCTTTTAGTGGTTTATCCTCCAGCAAACCACAAAACCAGTACAGAAAAAATCTTTTTTATCGGTACAGCACCAGCAGATGGACAGGTTCTCATCAATGGTAGACAAATTAACCGCAGTCAGTCTGGTCATTTTGCGCCTAGTTTCCCCTTAAAATTAGGGGAGAATGTATTTAAGGTACGTTACCAAAATCAGGAACGTGAGATTAAGGTAACAAGGCTTTCTACTCAACCAGAATTACCACAAGGTTTAGGTTTTGCTAAAGATTCTCTAACTCCCGCTGTGGATATTGCTAGACTACCAGGAGAATTGATTTGTTTTGGTGCGATCGCGCGTCCGCAAGCTAATGTTTCTGTTAAACTGGCCAATCAAATTGTTAATCTTTCACCTCAACCTGCAAAAGCACAATTACCTGCTAATTCCAGCATTTTAACCGGGCGCAATCAGGCTACTATTTCTAATATTAGCAAATACCAAGGTTGTACAACTATTGCAAATCCTGGGGATGTGGGAAAACCTCAATTTAGTTTGACATTAAACGGTCAGACTATGACGGAAACTGGTAAGGGTAAAGTTGAAATTCTTGCACCTGTACAGTTACCAGTTGTAGAAGTAACAGCCGCATCAGGAGTTGCACGCACGGGTTCTAGTACCGATTATTCCCGACTGACACCATTACCAAAAGGAACAAGGGCAAGCGTTACAGGTAAAGATGGTGATTGGTTACGGTTAGATTATGGGGCTTGGATCAATAGTAAAGAAACCAAAATTATACCAGGTGCAGTTCCCCCACAAACAGTAATTCGCAGTGTGGGATATCGTCAACTAGCTGGAGTCACAGAGATACGTTTCCCCTTGCAAATGCCTGTACCTGTGAGTGTGGAACAGGGAAATAGCAATTTTACTCTCACTCTTTACAATACCATTGCTCAAACTGATACCATTCGTCTAGATGATGATCCCCTCATTTCTCGCCTAGATTGGCAACAGGTGAATCCTCAGCAGGTCAAATATACCTTTAACCTCAAAAAGCTCCAACAGTGGGGGTATAACCTGAAATACGACAACACAACCCTGGTCTTGAGTTTGCGTCATGCACCGAATATTCAGAATAGAAAACCCTTATCTGGTATCAAGATTTTACTTGATCCGGGTCATGGTGGTAAAGAATCTGGTGCAATTGGTCCTACGGGATATCCAGAAAAAGATGTCAATTTGGTGGTTTCTAAATTACTGCGGGATGAGTTAGTACAGCGTGGTGCAAAAGTGGTGATGACAAGAGAAGATGATCGAGATGTGTCTTTGGTGGAACGTCAGGAGATAATTAGTAAAGAACAACCTGCGATCGCTCTTTCTATCCATTATAATGCTTTACCTGATAATGGTGATGCGGAAAAGACTAAGGGGTTTGGTACTTTTTGGTATCACACTCAATCACATAACCCCGCAGTATTTTTACATAATTACGTGGTTAAGAAACTGCGTAAACCTTCTTATGGTGTGTTTTGGAATAATTTAGCCTTGACTCGTCCTGCTGCTGCACCTTCGGTATTATTGGAATTGGGTTTTATGAGTAACCCCTATGAGTTTGAGGAGATAGTCAACCCCCAAGAACAGAAGAAAATGGCGAAGACCTTAGCTGATGGGGTGACAGAGTGGTTTAAAATGGCGAAATAGGATATTTAATAATGACTATTTTCTTCAGAATCAGGATTTACAGGATGTTTTTAATACTCAAATTTGCAAATTCTTGATGTTGATCCAAATAAAATCCTGTTCATCCTTTAATCCTGAACATCCTGATTCTGACAGTTCCTTAATTATCTACGAAAATGGAAAATTGGCATAGTAAATAAACCCCAAGCCAAACCAGTAATTAAACCAAAAGGAGTAACAATATAATTATTAAAATCCCATAAATCGAAAATCTGCGCTGCTAATTCCCACGGATAAGCCATCATTAATACACTAGCAAAAGCAGCACCATTCCAACCATATTGACTTAACCAAAAAACGCCTTTTCCATTAGTTACCGCATAGAAAATCCGAGTAATTAATAACCCCGTCACAGTTCCATAACAGCGCATACAAACCGCCATAATAAAAGGTGAAGATAACTCCAAACCCATACTAGGCTGTGGACAGACATGATTACCCATAAAGTAAATAATGTCCGCAATACCCGGAAGCAAAAACACACTAGACGCAGCCAAAAAAGGAGCAATAGGGGGACCAAAAACCATCCCAGCTAACAGGAAATCAGCAAAAAAACTTACCAAATTAATCTGTAAACCCCTTGACAAAATAACCCTTTGCATCTTCCTTCCTTTACGCGAAAAAATTTCTTAATCTATTGTATCTGGATCAATACCCATTTCTCGCAATCGTGCTGCTAATTGTGCTGCTTTGTATTCTGCTTGTTCAGCCCTTTGTTGTTGTTGTTCAGCCCTGAATCTTTCTAACTGGGCTTCTTCCTTACCCACCAATAATAAATTACCATCTAAATCCCACCAGCGCAGCCAAAGTTGTTCAGGATTATTTAAATAACTTCCTTGCCATAATCCTAATTCTACACCTAAAGGGGGAATTTGGTAATGTCCGCGTTCGTTAGGTTGCATTTTTTGGTAAGAAAAATCTACCAAGTGATAAACTTCTAATTTATCATTATTGACTTCATAAATAGCATAATAGGGAATGCGGATAATGCGTTCATATACCCAAAATTTACCAGGTTTTTCACCTTCCTGTAAACCTGTGAGAGGTGTGGTATCTCGTTCTTCTTCACCATTACCACTGGCTAATTCTATCGCAATTAATGGGGGTATATATTCCCGCCATAATACATAAGAACGGCGAATTTTACCTGCTAATCTTGGTGCTACATCAGGGACATAAAACCAATCTGGTGCTACTGTACCTTTTTCTGGTGGTTCGGTTTCGCGCCAATAAATACCACAATCTTGACCTATACAAAATTGTCCATCTGGATGTAACTTTTGTAAAGTTTGAATAATTGAATCTGTGATGATTATGCTTTGGGGATGTTCTTGAAAGTTCTTCACAAAAGTACCATCAGACTCTGGTAGTTGAGTATGATCAGGAAACTGCGGTGGTATGGCAATATCAGCCAGGGTTTCACTCATACTATTTAAAGGATTGCAGTTGTTAATTTAATATTATATCAGGAAATAAGTAACAACGATTATCTAAGAAGTTGGGGATCTTGGGGGTTGTGATTGTCAGAATCAGGATGTCCAGGATTTGAGGATTTACAGGATTTTTATCCATAAAAATTATGATTGTTTTCTTTCTCCAATTCCAATAAGACCTTAGCTACATCTTCAGCAATTTCTAAAGCTTCTTGTACTGTTTTACCTTCTGCCACTAAACCTTGTAAATCATCACTTGTAGCTACAAAATATTCTTGTTCATCTTCAATAATTTTTTCAATTTTGAGTCGAATTAGGGTTCGCATTTAGTTAACCTTGATAGTGAGTACAGGAATAAATGGTACTACTTATAGTATAATTCTCTGTGTCTTCTGTGCTTGGAGTGGTTCGTTTATTCAATGAAATTGAACTCAAATAAAGATATTAAAATTTACCCCATTCTTCAGTTGTGGGTGTGGTAATATCTTCAAAATATTGAACCTTACCACGGAGGGAATTAAATAATTCTGCTGTTGAACTTTTGACAGCAATATTTTCTGGTGTTGTAGTTTCTATAAAAGTAATTAAAACTTCACTTTCTAATATATTTTTCGGAATTTCAGCTAACTCAATTTTTCCATTTTTATAGATTCCTTTCACAGTTTGTAACATCACTAATTATCTCCTTATGTTTTTTATATTATAATTCTCTGCGACTCTGCGCCTCTGCGTGAAAAAAAACAAAGACACAAAAACCCTTAGCGTCTTTGCGTCTTTGCGTGAGATATTCCTTAACCTACATTAGCAACATAAGGACTCGTCAACTTATCCAATTGCTGAGTTAACAGACTGAGGAACAAACCCACATCAGTCACCACACCTACAGATTCTATTGAACCGCGATCGCTCAATTTTGTCACCACAGCCGGATTAATGTCCACACAAACCATCTTCACACCCGCAGGAGTCATATTCCCTACCCCAATAGAATGCAGCATAGAAGACAGCATCAAAATCATATCCGCACCTTCAATGATTTTAGAATATTCCTGTTGTGCTAAAATCAGGTTCATTTGCGTATCTGGTAAAGGTCCATCATCCCGAATTGAACCAGCGAGAGAAAAGGGAATGTTATTTTTTACACATTCATACATCACCCCGCTTTTCACCACTCCCGCTTCTACAGCTTTAGCAATGCTTCCAAAACGGCGGATAGTATTAATTACCTTCAAATGATGTCGGTGGCCACCACGCACAGCCACACCCCTCTTCATATCCACACCCAGGGATGTTCCCAGCAGGTTTTGTTCCATATCATGAACAGCGATCGCATTTCCGCCTAAAAGACCTTGAACGTAACCTTCCCGAACTAACCGACATAGATGTTCACCACCACCGGTGTGAATCACCACAGGACCAGCCGTGACAACTACTTTACCGCCGCTATCCTTAATTTTACGTAATTCCCAAGCTACTTGTTCAACGACTAATTCCACCCGTCTTTCACTGGAAACACCGGAAGACATGAAGCTGAACTCTTGAGAATTGCGTTGTTCTCGTGATTCGGCTTTGCGGACAGTGCGGATACCTAAAACATCAACTACGACGCGATCGCCTATTTCCAAATCACGCAATAGCTTACACTTAGCTACTATACCATCGGCAGTTTGAGAAATAGCGATCGCACCATCCATGCGTTGATTCTGCACTTTCAGCCATTCCCCATTTACCCGTATTTCAGTCGGATAAATCGTGCTGACATAGAAATCATCAGGAGCAACACCCGCTTGGATCACAGGTTCTAACTTAGCATCCCGTTCATCTTGGGGTAAATCAACCGCACCCAAATCAATCAACTGAGATATAATCTCTTCCATCACCTCATGGGATGGTGCAGATACCCTCACCTCAGCCGCAGATGTACTTTGACGTTGTTCTCCCAAGTTGAATTTGAGAACTTGGAAACTTCCCCCCATTTCCACAATCAAATCTAAAGCGCGGTTAATCAAACCTGCATCTAGCAAATGTCCTTCCATGCGAATGACACGACTTTCTACGGATGCGTTAGCGTGAATTTCATCACCAATGGGTTCTGTTACCCGCAAAGTCAAGCATTTAGCCGCACCACCAGCTTTGAGAAATTCGGTTAAAGGCGTTTCAATGACTTGAAAACCAACTTCAGCCAAACGTGATTTTAGATTCTCACTGGCTTTGTTCATAATCACGATGCTATCAACATTCACCGCATTACAAGCAAAATTAACAGCATCAGCTTCTTCAATAGCGATCCGCTTTTCCGGTGCAACACGCATTTCAATGACGCGATTAGAGTAGGAATCAAAAGCACCAGGGTAATACAGCAAATAACCATTAGCTAACGGACAGAAGCAGGTATCAAGGTGATAAAAACGCTCATCCATCAACCGCAAAGAAATCACCTCAATGTCCAGCCATTTAGCCAGGTAGGGGTGAGAATCTAATTCTGACCGGAAACCGTATCCAGCCCATAACCACCGCCCTTCCCGGTCTAGGAGTGCATCACCAGCACCTTCAAAGGGCAGGTCTTTGGGAAGTGTGTAAACATTAAAACCATTATTTTCAAACCACTGTTGAAAATACGGTTCTTCACCTTGACGTTCTTTATGTAAAAAGCGGCTGAGAACGACATTTTCACCGAGGACTAAACCCGCATTGGCACTGAATACCATATCAGGCCAACCTTTTTCTGGGGCAACTAAATCAACAATGGCATGATTTTTGATAACATTGTATAATTTATTCCATTGTTCCACCGCGCGATCGCGTGAGGATTTGTGAATATTCCCTTCCATCCACGGATTAATCACATAATCCACATCGTAATGGTCAGGAGCGCACATTAAAAACCGAATTTGGGAAACCATAAAAATTTTTACTTCGCTTTTCAGTAATCTCTTCTGGATACAGAGTTTTGGTGTTCTACTTCTGTCAAATCTGCTACTTAATCGCTACCTTCTGTTTTTGGTAGGCTTTATAAGGCGATCGCTTCACTCGCCGTAGGCATCGTTATTATTCTATTACCACTAGGGACAATGTGAGAGAATAAAGCAAAAAATGTGTTATGAGGGATGTTAGAGTATGGCTAATAAGCGTGTGCAAAAGCATATTTTATGTAACAAGGTAAGTATAGTTTTTTTCTCGACATCATCAACTAAAACTTATTAAAGTTATAAAATCAAACGAGTGATATCGAAATTAGAGATAAAATGAAACAGCATCCTTAATAGTATTTCTATATTGGAATATAGGCGAAACATGAAAATCAAATTCTCAAATTTAGGCGGTATTCAAGAAACAGAGTTAGATTTGCGTCCTCTGACAGTAATTATTGGACCGAATAATTCAAATAAAACCTATATTGCCTATTCTACCTACGGTTTATGGCAGCGTGCTGGTAGAATTTTACGTATCCCATCATATACTTCTCATAATTTAAAAATTAATCAGCAAGGAGAAGGTACTTGGTCTTTGACAATAGATAATAATCTACTTGATTTATTTGTAAAGGATGTGGAAGAAACAGCAAAAAATTTTAAAGGAAGTACGTTAGAATCATTTTTTCAAGATTCTAGTCGCAAGCTTTTTTTGGAAACATCATTTCAAATAATCATTTCTCGTCAAGAAGTGGAAAATGCAATACATCAACTAATTCAACAGAAAGTTTTTGATGTTATGGGTGAAACTTCTATAAAAATTAGCCGACAAGATAATATTTTATTTTTTAAGATAGATAGTGAAATTGAGGAAATAGATATAAGCTCAAATAATAAATTTACTGATTTAAACAATAGAATAAAGTTGTCATTTATACTTATTATTAAAGCAATACTTTTTTCTAATGCCTTTCCATTTCCGGCTGAACGAAATGCTTTTGTAAATACCTATAAAATATTAGCAAATAGGCGTTACAAAATTCTTAAAGACACTCAAAGAGAATTGTTTAATAGTAGTTCAATAAGACAACTTGAATTACTAACAGAACAAGGGGATATTCTTTATCCACAACCAGTAGAAGATTTTTTAGATTTCTTATCTGAAATAGAAATTCAAAAAATACCGAAAATTAATCCAAGTGATAAGAATGAATTTCAGAGGTTAGCTGATGAAATTGAGGAACAACTACAAAACAAAAATAAAACTAATCTAAAATCTACTAAACTAGGTGGAAAAGAAATTAAAGTTTCAGTTAAAAAAGGTTTAGAAATTGATATATATAATGCTTCATCTTCTATTAAACAACTTGCACCATTATTGTTATATTTAAGATATCGTGCAAGTAAAGGTGATTTTCTGGTAATAGATGAACCAGAGATGAACTTACACCCAGAATCACAAGCAAAACTACTGGAAGCATTATCTATCCTTGTTAATCTTGGTGTGAGAATTTTACTCACAACCCATAGTCCATATATTATGGCACATTTGAATAATTTAGTTAATGGTAATCATGAAAATCCTGAAATATTAAAACGTCAATCTTCATCTTTATATCTTCAAGATGACAGAGCATTTTTACCTATGGATAAAGTTAGTGCGTATGAAATGAAAGATAATAAATTAGTCTCATTAAATGATCCAGACTATGGTATAAGATGGGATACTTTAAGTGATGTTTCTGTAGATATTCAACAAAAGTTTTTTCAAATTTATGAAGCAGGACAAGAAAAACCAGATGAAGAAACAGAAGAATAGTCCTGCTCAAATTCTCAAGGATAAAAAAGATAAACTAGACTGGCAAAATTTTAACTTTCTAGAAAATCTGCTAGTGTTCTGTACAGTACCAGGAAGAAGTGTTCCTAAAGAAAGTGGTGTACATTTTCGGATAAGTTTAGATTCTCAAAATAAATCTATATGTATTTTATTTGAAATAGATAGAAGAAATGATCCTCTTATCAGAAATCAAGCATTAAAGCGTCCAGATTATATGTCTCTTTATGTTGATGCTAATTCTTGCATTTGCACCATTATTGAAATGAAAGGTAAGAATCACAACTCTTTAGAAAATGGAATTGAACAAATTTTAAAATTGAAAGAAATTTTACAAACTGAAATTTCCAATCATTTACCTAGCAAACTAAAGGTTAAATATCAAGGAATTTTATTAACTCCATATAATTCACAAGTTCCCTCTAAAAAAATAGTAGAAGTAGCTTCAAAAGGTTTTATTATTTTACCAATTCAATATGATAATAAAGCAGAATTATATCCTTATGTTTCAAAGAAAAATAAACTAACCGAAATAAGTAAAAAATATAATCATCAAGAAATTACTGAATCAACAGCTTTGCTTATTGAAGAAATTTTAACAACAATAGCATTACCAAAACGTATACATGATGAATACTATTCTAGCAATTTTCTAGTTGGGAATGATAGAGAAGGGATTTATATTAACTATTTATTACCAAATGATACCGATTATATAACTTTATTTGCGAATACAAAATATACTGAAATTAATATAGATGAAAATGAATACAAAGAGAACATAAAAAATGAATTAGAGTTACTTAATCTGATAAATAGATTAGCGATAAAGTTTTCAAATAACCCAATATCAAATTATGATAACTAAGACAGTTACTAATCAAAACTTTAAAATACTGTTACAAGGTTTAGTAAAAGCTTCCGAGAGTCAAATGAAATTAATTTTAGCTGAACGTGAAGTAGTACAACTAGAAGCACAATTAACTCCTAAAATTATCGCTTCTCTTCAACAACGAATAAGTAACACGACTAGAGTGTGAACCAAAAAACACACAAACTACATAATTTAGCAGAGCAATCATGGTAGATTGTTACACAGCTAAACCTTGATAACTTGATAAAAATATGCAAAACAGAAACAGTAGCTTTCTAGTTGGTAACACCAGAGGAGACAATGTTCTCCGCTTCGATGCTGCTACAGGTAACTATTTAGGAGAGTTTATCACTGCTGGACTTGGTGGACTCAAAAATCCTGACACCTTGCTTTTTGGACCCGATGGAAACGATGACGGTAAAAGCGAACTTTATGTGGCCAGTGGTTCAGAACCAGGAAGTTCCTCTATTTTAAGGTTTGACGGACAAACTGGTAATTTTATTGATGTCTTTATCGGCGATAATCCAGATACAGACATAGATGAAACCGGGGGTTTGATTCGTCCCTACGGAGTTGCTTATGGACCAGATGGAAATTTTTACGTTTCCAGTTTTCTCAGTGATCAAATATTACGCTACAACGGTGAAACTGGAGAATTTATTGATATTTTCGCTCAGGGAAATGGTCAAGCAGGTGGTTTAAATGGAGCAAACGGGCTACTGTTTATTAATAACAGTCTCTATGTTACAACTCAAGGTAGTGTAGCTACAGTTAATTCTGATACTGGAGAAGTTTCCGCTGATTTTAGTGCAGGTTTTTCTAGTCAAGTTTTACGTTATGATTCACTAGCAGCAGGAACAACACCCACAATTTTTGCTACACCTCAACCTTCACCAGATAGTTTTGATTTTGTCAGTTTGCTAGGTTTAGCTGTTGGTAAAGATGGTGACTTATATGTGAGTGATTTTGCCAATGATATTCTACGCTATGACTTGGAAACTGGGGATTTAGTAGATAGGCTTTCTACAAATTATACAACTGATACGCCACCCAGTAATAATTTTATTGGTAGTCTGGCTTTTGCGCCTAATGGTGATTTGCTCACCGTTGGTTTTGATTTTACTACCGACAATCAAGGTGCAATTCTTCAGTATGACACTGAAGTTGCTTCACCTGTTAACCCTTATGAGGTTTTAGTTCCCACAAACCCAATTCTTGAACGTCCTGTTGGTATAACTTTTTTCCCCACAGAAAGCAAGTTAGTATTTGGAACTTCGGGAAATGATGATTTAAAAGCAGGTGTGGATTTAGAAGCTGTTGTCGATATTGTCTTTACTGGTGCTGGTGATGATAAGGTTGACTTGGCTATCAAAAGTTATGCTAGTGATAACCGCGTCTTCTTAGGTAGTGGTAATGACATCATAGATGTTAATGACCAGGATAGGGCTTTCGGTGGTTCCGGTGATGATATTTTTGATGCTACCGATAGTAAAGGTGATAATCGAATGTCAGGCGGTGCAGGGAATGATACCTTTTTTGTTGGTAGTGGCGATAGGGCTTTGGGAGGTGCAGGTGCGGATCTATTTGTTGTTCAGTCCGGTGGTGATAATCTATTAGCCGGTGGTGCTGGTGCTGACGAGTTCCAGATTGTTACCGTTGAACTACCAGATGCAGCTAATACAATTTTAGATTTTCAGGTTGGTATTGATGTTATCAGTATCGCTGGTGCTGCTGGACTTGGTATTTCCGCCACTACTTTGGTTTTGCAGGAAATTGGTGGCAACACAGAGATTAGCTTTGGTAATAAAACTCTAGCCATTCTCAATGATGTTACTGGCTTAAATGTTGAACTTGTCAGATTTAACAGCTAAAGCTACTGACATCCGAATAAAATACTCACCCTGAACAATTGTTAATATAAAGTTATGTAACAGTTTTAGCAAATTTCCCCCCATTAACTAATTTCTATGACATCATGAAATCTGAGAAGTAATTCGGCGACCGCGTTTGTTTTTAATATTGATAGGCTTTCTCCTTTTGGTACTTACAGACTTTTCTCCGAAACCTAAATCTCTACACTCTTATGATTTCGGAGACAATCTATGTCGATTTATGTAGGCAACCTCTCTTATGAAGTTACCCAAGATACCTTATCTGCTGTATTCGCAGAATATGGTTCTGTAAAACGTGTTCAGTTACCTACTGACCGTGAAACAGGACAACTGAGAGGTTTTGGTTTTGTGGAAATGGGTACAGAAGCTGAAGAAACAGCTGCAATTGACGCGCTTGATGGCGCTGAATGGATGGGACGTGACTTGAAAGTCAACAAGGCTAAACCCAGAGAAGACAGAGGTTCTTCAGGTGGTGGCGGCCGTGGTGGCTACGGTGGCGGTGGCGGTGGCGGTTCTCGTAACCGTTACTAGAAATAATAGACGCAAGTCTTTTAGCTAAAGCATCGGTTTTAGTAACCTAATTGAATTTAGAAATGGCTCAGGTATTAATACTTGAGCCTTTTTGATGAGTTATTGACTAGTTTATAATTATGCTTCGGGAGAAACTTGGACAATTAATTTTCCCATTTTATTCCCATCAAAAAGTTTGAGAATCGCCTTGGGAGCATTTTCTAATCCCTCGACAATCTCCTGATTGTATTTTATTTTCCCCTCTTGTATCCATTGTCCGATTTCCCGAAAAGCAGCATTCCATTGCTGAACATAATCAGAGACAATAAAACCTTGTACCAGCACACGCTTCATTAAAATCTGGCTGAAATTATAGGGGCCAGGTACAGGTTCTTGAGAATTATAAGTGGAAATCAAACCACATAAGGGAATGCGTGCATTTAAATTGACTTGTGTCAAAACAGCATCAAGAATTGCACCACCAACATTCTCGAAATAGATATCAATTCCATTGGGACATGATTTTGCTAAAGCGGGGATTAAATCGGCGGTTTGATAGTTAATTGCAGCATCAAAACCGAGTTCTTCCAACAACCATTGACATTTCTCGTCGGAACCGGTGATTCCCACCACACGACAACCTTTAATTTTGGCAATTTGTCCAACTATAGAACCAACTGCACCAGAGGCTGCTGATACAACTACAGTTTCTCCAGCTTGGGGTTTTCCGATATCCAGCAAACCAAAATAAGCTGTACAGCCAATAAAGCTGAGGGGCCCCATAAAGGCTATGAGAGGAACGGGTAAAGGTGTCGGTAGTTTGATCAGGGAAAGGAGGTTTGGAGGGGAAATTAGGGCGTAATCTTGCCATCCTAGCAGCCCCGAAACCATATCCCCTGGTTGAAAGTTGGCATTTTTGGATTCTTCAACTACACCCAAAACTAAACCACGCATTACTTCCCCAAGTTGCACAGGTGGCATATACTGTGGTCTATCGCTCATCCAAATGCGATGGGTAGGATCTAGGGAAAGATAGATATTGCGTACCAGTACCTCACCATCTTCAAGGCTGGGAATTGGTTCTTCCCGATACTCAAAATCACTTTCTTTGATGTCACCTACAGGACGTGCAGCCAAGCGCCACTGACGATTTATCGATTTTTGCATAAATTTGAGTTTGCGTTGAGTTTGCGTGTTTTAAAAAACAAAAGCATCTATCACTGTGAATACTTTGGCAGATTGGCAGGTATGTTTGGAAAAACTCATCATAATAATGGGGCAGTGGATAATGTCGTATCCTGTGGAATACTGATTATTTGCATCAGGCATTTCGTGAAATGGTGTCAGCGCTAAATTGGTCACAAAATGCTAATTTGGGAAAATATGAGTGATTTGTATTTCCCTAAATCTACCAATGCCTTATCTTACCACTGCCGGAGAAATTCGTTCTCTAATCGCTAAATATACCAAAGCTAAGACTCTGTGGATAGATACAGAAGTTGCTGACTATAAAAGTCGTAATCCGAGGTTATCGCTGATTCAGATATTGGATAATCCTCATGATATGACCGGCAATAATGTTTATATTTTGGATGTCTTAGATCAGCCTGATGTGATTGCCGATTTTACGCTGCAAATTATGTTTAATTCGGCTATCGAAAAAGTTTTTCATAATGCTAGTTATGATCTAAGACTTTTAGGAAGTAAAAAAGCTAAAAATATTACTTGCACTTTAGAAATGGCTAAAAAAATCCCTTATTATCTGCTGCCATTACCTAATTATCAACTTAAAACTCTGGCTACTGCACTTTGTAATTTTCATAATATTGATAAACAAGAACAAAGCGGTGATTGGGGAATAAGACCTTTAACTGAAGACCAGATAGAGTATGCTTACTTTGATTGCATTTATTTAGCTCAAGTACACTTGCAGTTATTGTCTTTAAATTCCCAAATCAGCTTAGATCCGGCAAGGGAAGATTTAGCAACACTTTCTGAAAGATATACAAAAATTGAACAGCAGCGAAAGCTAATAAATTCGGAATTTGATTATTTACAAGAACGTTTAAAGAAAGCAATGCAATTTCAAAATATTTCCGAGAATGAATATTGTCAACTCAGCCATTATGACCGCAAATCTGTAAAAGTAAAGTTTAGCGAATTGGTTAAATTGGTGGAAACTCAAGATGTTGATTTAGATTTTCCGATTACTCTGACTGAGAAATTGCAAAAAGATTTAGGGAGAAATTTGGAACAATTAGATGTAGATATTGAAAAAACTACTGTTTGGCGAATAATTGCTAAGAATCAGGAAAATGAAGTTAATAATGAGTAATACAGCATTTCCCGGTGTTATGAGGTACAAGAACCCCACCCCCAACCCCCTCCCCGCAAGCGATGAGGGGGCTAAGATGTACTTCATAAGAGCGGAAACCGCTGTATGTAAATATTACTATTTGATTTTTTTATTAGGGGTTTAGCCTTCTTAAAATCTTACTTGTGGAGGCAGGTAATAATTTGTACTAATAAAAATTGAAGATGTCCATAAACCATATAAGAAATGTAGTTAAATGCACAATTTATTAATTTAAAACTGAAGGTGTTTATACATTAAATTTACAATTTAATGGTTAAATTTTGAAAAAGCTTTTAATTAAAAATAACAAGATTTAGATGATGAAAACTTGTTAATTATATTAAGGCTTTCAGCAAAAGTTAAAATTGTAGTGGAGTGAAATTAATAGATTGTGGGCATAATTTTCTCCAGGTGTGAATGCGGTTTATAAAAATTTATGAAATGGCAGTTATTGACACAAAAAAGACAAGTCTTAGGTAGAGTATTCACTATCGCAGTGGTTGCTGGTTTAAGTGGAATTTTATCCAGTTCTTGCAGTAGAAGTCCCGATGTATTGGTGACAGAAGTGGGAGTCAGTCCTCCTAATCGTCGTACAGCTAAAACAACCAAAGCCGGAGACTTTTATATTCAAGGACAGAATCAGCACGCTAAAGGCAACTCCCAAGCGGCTATTGCTGCCTATAGTAGGTCGATTAGCCTCAATTCTCAATATGCGCCGGCGTTCAAAAGTCGGGGATTGGCGTATTTTGATATTGGTAACAAAGAAGGTGCGATCGCTGATTATAATAAAGCTTTGCGTCTCAATCCCAATGATGCCGAGACTTACAACAATCGCGCCAATGCCCTGGCATCTTTGGGAGATCAACAAAAAGCGATCGCAGATTACAATGAAGCTATTCGTCTAGCCCCTAACTACGCGGAAGCCTACAATAATCGCGGAAATGCCCGCGCTACCCGAGGAGACGCAAACGGGGCGCTGGAGGACTACACGCAAGCCATTCGTATTGATTCCAATTATTCTATTGCCTACAATAATCGGGGCAATACTTACGCAGCTAGGGGAGAACAACAAAAAGCGATCGCAGATTACAATGAAGCTATTCGCCTCAATCCTAACTTTGGTCCTGCTTACAATAATCGCGGCAACGCCTTTGCAGCTACTGGAGACAAGCGAGGAGCGTTAAAAGACTTACAACGGGCAGCAGCTATTTTTGACAAAGAAGGAAACAAAGACTTATATCAACAAGTAATGAAGAATATCCAAGAACTGAGGTAATAATTCGTAATTCGTAATTCGTAATTAGAAGAGTTACCTCTCACCTGTCATATCAAGTCCGGTTAATTGCTGATCAAAAAAATTATCCGCGTCTCCGCGTCTCTCCCTCCCCGCGTCCTCATCTCCCCGCGTCTCCCCATCTCCTTTTATTCTTCAATAATTGGGGTGCGTAAATCTTCTACCAAAGCCTGAATTTCGGCTGATGGAGGTGGGGTAAAACGAGAAACTACGAGGGTGACAATAAAGTTGATAATCATCCCTAATGTACCAATTCCTTCAGCCGAAACTCCAAAAAACCAAGGTGTCATCCCAGTAAATTTCACGCCGACGATGTAGATAATTGTAAATATCAAACCTGTTAACATTCCGGCAATAGCGCCTTGGGAATTGGTGCGTTTATCGAAAATCCCCAAAAATATCACCGGGAAAAAACTAGCAGCAGCTAAACCAAAAGCAAAAGCTACCACTTCACTCACAAAACCCGGTGGATTTACTCCAAAATATCCAGCCAGAACGAGGGCAAAACCAACTACAACCCGCCCTACAAATACCCGTTTTTCTTCTGAAGCTGTGGAATCAAAAATGCGGTAATAAACATCATGGGCAACGGAACTAGAAATTACTAATAATAACCCCGATGCTGTGGATAAAGCAGCCGCTAAACCACCAGCCGCAACTAAAGCAATTACCCAAGGGGGAAGGTTAGCAACTTCTGGGGTAGAAAGAACAATGATATCTTTATCAATTGTAATTTCGTTGGTTTCTTTATTCGGAGTTAACTGCAAACGTCCATCTTTATTTTTATCTTCAAAAGCCAGAAGTTTGGTTTTTTCCCATTTATTTACCCAATCAGATTTCTGTACTTCGGCAATTGTTTGATTATGCAAAGTAGTAATTAGATTATAACGAGAAAACATCCCGACTGCGGGGGCGGTGGTGTAGAGAATGGCGATAAATAATAATGCCCAACCAGCAGAATACCGGGCTGTACGCACACTTTTAACTGTGTAAAACCGGACGATAATATGAGGTAAACCGGCAGTTCCTACCATCAAAGCAATGGTGATGAATAGGACATCTAACATTGACTTATTGGCAAAGGGCTGGGTATATTCTTTAAAGCCTAAGTCAAGTTGAATGAGGTTGAGTTTATCAGCAATATCGCTGGTGGTAAAAGCCAGTTGGGGAATAGGATTACCAGTCAGTTTGTATGCGATCGCAATTGCCGGAATTAAGTATGCGAAAATCAATACAACATACTGGGCTACTTGTGTCCAGGTAATGCCTTTCATTCCTCCCAAAACCGCAAAAAAGCCGACAATGATCATGCCGATAATCACGCCGGTATTCACGTCTACTTGTAAAAAACGGCTAAAGACAATACCCACACCCCGCATTTGTCCAGCGACGTATGTGAGAGAAACGAAAATGGCTGCAACTACTGCCACCAAACGGGCTATATTAGAGTCGTAGCGATCGCCTACAAAATCGGGAACTGTGTATTTACCAAATTTCCGCAGATAAGGCGCTAATAATAATGCTAGTAAAACATAGCCCCCAGTCCAACCCATCAAATAAATAGAACCGTCATATCCCAAAAACGAAATCAACCCGGCCATGGAAATAAACGAAGCCGCAGACATCCAATCAGCTGCCGTAGCCGCACCATTTGCAATTGAAGGTATTCCTTGACCGGCAATAAAAAAGTCTTTAGTATTTTCTACTCTAGATTGCCAACCAATATAAATATAGAGGACAAAAGAAAGTCCAACTAATACAATCGTCCAAATTTCAACTGACACTAATTATCCTCACTTTTTGATATTATATTTGCGGTCTAATTTATCCATTTGGAAGGCATAAGTAAAAATCAATACCACAAAAACCAAAATTGATCCTTGCTGCGCCATCCAAAAGCCAAAGGGAACACCAAAAAAGCGAATTGCATTTAATGGTTGAACCAATAAAATACTAAAAACTAGGGACACTAAAGCCCAAACAATTAAAAGATTTCTAATTAAGGTGGTGTTAGCACGCCAATAAGCGCGACGCTGATCTTCGTCCATTTTTCTTTTATCATCATTGCATCACAGATAATATCAGCAAGTCGAGATAATGCCGTTTTATTTTGGCGTTTTTTTTGTTAAGTTTTCTATAGTTATTAAGTAGCTCGTTGTATTTTTTATGGCGATTTGTGGGTAAGTTTAATACATCTTTTTTTGTCTCACGCAGAGACGCAGAGGCGCAAAGGAAGAGAGAAGGAGAGAAGACAATGAAAGCCAACTTTGATTAATTTTATTGTTGGGTTACGCTTCGCTTAACTCTTGTTCATTATTCGATTGAATTTGACTATGTGTTTGGGGATTAGGCTGCTTAATTTATAAATTATTCCTAGTATTAAGACATCGCTAAACCTGCATTTATCACCCCACATCATCATTTTTATAGTAAGAGAATCACCTAATTATAGTGTTATTATAAAAATAATACGTAATTAACTTCTAGTAGTAAAGTCTCATAATGGAAAATAAAACCATGAAAAATAAAGAATTTTATGTAGTAATTGAAAGAGATGAAGATGGTATGTATATCGGTGAAGTTCCTCAACTTAAAGCTTGTTACAGTCAAGGAGAAACTATTGATGAACTGATGAAAAATATTAGAGAAGTTATTGAAATGTGTGTAGAAGAATTAGAAGAGGAATTAACTACAGAATTTGTTGGCGTGCAAAAGATAGTATTATCATGACAAAGCTACCAACAATTACAGGAGAATAATTAATTGCTGCACTAGAAAAAGCTGGTTTTTATATAGTGAGACAAAAGGGTAGTCATGTGAGAATGAAGCATGAAGATAATCGAGTTGTTTCTATTCCTTGTCATAGTGGTAAAACTATCGGAAAAGGTCTATTATTAAAAATAATTCGGGATGCAGATTTAACTAAAGATGAACTGATATAACTTTTAAATTAGTTGTCTTGTTTAGCCCCATGACTTGTTGAATCAATCTTAATTTTTTATAAAAGATTTAATTCAAAAATCAGGGATATTAATCATCTTTTTCCTAACTTCCAATCTTCACCACCAGGTAACTGAGTTAAATAATCATCAATCACCGCTGGTAATTCCTTGATTGAGTAATTATATGTCAAGTTTAACAGAATTTGAGATTGATTTAATATCTCCAATTTATCAACCATTTCTGTTAATTGAAATGGACTATAAATACCATTCATTACTTCATCACTGGCTTCCCGAATAGCCTCCTCAAATTCATCTTCTAATATTAATTGCCACTCATCTATTTTGATGTAGTAAGATGTTTTATTATCTTGTAAATTAATTTTTTTTATTTCTCTGATTGAACTGCGAATTGAATTTGCCCAAGAATTAGTTAATCGTTTTTCTACCTGATTTTTAATTAAATGAATTATTAATCTCACTAAAAAAGATTGAATATTTCTTAAAATCGCTTGTCTACCCATTCCCTCTAACTCATCTACAATCGCTAAAGCATCAGTGTAACGCTGTTCTAAAATGCTATTTCTGAGGTCTATTAATTCCTGTGTCATTGCTTTATTAACCTCACAGTAACAATATTTTTATATTAACATATAGGGTTTAGCATTGCTAAACCCCTACAAAATCAATTAATTAACTAACAACAACTGACTTTTTACTGTAATATTCAGTTTGAGCATAAACGCTAATTACAGTATCACCTATTAATTCCTGTGTCA
>NZ_LZQD01000004.1:168139-172674 GCF_001858025.1 Trichormus sp. NMC-1
TTATTAACCTCACAGTAACAATATTTTTATATTAACATATAGGGTTTAGCATTGCTAAACCCCTACAAAATCAATTAATTAACTAACAACAACTGACTTTTTACTGTAATATTCAGTTTGAGCATAAACGCTAATTACAGTATCACCAATCAAGAAAAATGTCCCTTCCTGCTCAGATTTAGAAAACTGTAAATTGGGATATTGACTAGCAAGTTCATCAGCAGTCATCGCTTTTGCAGACATTTCATCTGGTAACAAACCAGTCGCACCAATGTAAAAAACCAAAGGAGAAATATTTTCTTGGTAAATTTTTTCTGTGTACTCTTCTAATTTACCTTGTGCTGATGTCATGGCGTTGATAAGTTCTTCTTTATTTACAGGTGTACCAGTGTGTTTTGTTTGTAATAACAACCCTAAACTACCAGCACCAATTTTGTTAAGAATTTCTGCAATTCTGCCATTTTGTTCAATTCCCAGAAAATCATCAAAAATCGGTTTCATCAAATCATCGACTTTGGTAAGTTTCATTCTCGCAGAAACTGCTTTAGCACGAACAGCTATATTTTCATTAAATGCTAGTTCAAATGTAGGTTTAGAAAAAATTTCTCCCGTTTCTTTGTCATAAACTTCGTATCTTCTATCCAGAAACTGATTAGCAGAAGACAGCTTACTCAAATTGATAATTTCTGTACCACCAATATCAATCTTATAACTCACTCTGGAGTCAACTGTACCGTCAGATAAAGCTACTTTCAAGTCTGTATATTCGTTAGTGGTGGGAAAATTCAGATACAGACTTTTGGAAAGATAATGTTTTTTCAATTCTTCTATTTGCGCGGGAATAAATACATCTGATGCTTCCCGTAAATGAGCAGCAAGAATACTAGACAAAACTTTGATTTCTGCTAGTTGGGAAAACAAACCATCAATAATGCTGTAAGTACCCTCAAAGCTAACCAAGGGTAAATTCTCTAACTCAATGGTATATTCTTTTTGAAAATCAAATTCTTCCCCATCAATAACTCCCACTGCTTTTAAATCATCAAAGGCTTTTTTACTACTAATTTTTACTTTCAAAGCTTTGACATTAATTTCTCCATCACTGACAATAGTATAATTATTGAAAGTCGTTAAATCATTTAATAACACACCAGCAACTTCTGTAATTGCGGTTTTATCTTCAACTTTCACCAGCTTGACTTTTTGCGTAAGCAGCATATTAATAGTCGCTGTGTTACGGTTAATATCAAAACTACCCATCTGCACATAATCACCTGGTTCAATATATTCTATTTCTAACCAAGGTTGAATTAACTCTCCATTTTCTCCCCGCACCCCATTAACACGCTTGACACCTTTTCTTTGGTAAGTTGCTTGCAGATGTTTGAGGTTAATAATAATGTGTGAACGATGTTGTGATAAAATATCAATCAATGCCAAAACCGAGATTTTATCATTCACTTTTACATGATCTAATATTTCATGTTCTGCTAAAACATGAGGATAAAAGATAGCAATATCTAAATCTTGAGTAAAGTTAGCAATGTCTTGATTTGTTAAAGCTTTCGCGTGTCTTGCTGTTAAAGTTGCATTAAAGGTACTAGCAAGAGCATATTTAGCAGTATTGAGATTTCCGTCTGCTAAATTAGCCTTAGCAAAAGCATAAACTGATTCATCATTTTGGACAACAGGAATATCTGTCAATTGAGTATAAGCATCTTTGGTAATTTGCTTATATTTATAGATATAAGCCTCATCTTCGGGCTTCAAACCAAATATTTTCAAAGTTTGATTTGTGCCATTAATTTTCTTAGCACTGGGAGAGAAAAACACCTGATAACTATAGTCACTAGCTAAAGGTTCTTCTATGACTATTCCCGTAGCTTCTTTTAACACATTTCCGGTATTATAAAGAGCATCATAGACTTCCTTAATATTGCCAGCTTGTAGACAAGAACCAGAAACAGAATTAGCAATTTTCGCCAAAAATTTAAAATCAGAATAGGGAGAATACGCGATAGTGTTAACAAACACATCCAACTTTTGTAAATCATTACAGATTGCTTCTATCGCCTTAGATTCAGAATTAAAACTGCTATCATTAGCATAGCCATCACTGTGTAAAGTAATTGCTGTTAATTCACTAGGACGAATCAATTCTTGAGCTAATTTCAAAGATTGAGAAATACAAGTTGCACAACCAGCCTGAATTGCTTTAATTTTGGCAACATACAATGAATCTGGCTGCATTACCTCTTGAATAGGTATACGCTGGAAATGACAAGTAACATCACCCTTAGAAGAATAAGAAATCAGACTAATCACTAATTCGGAATTACTGTATTCATCCAGAGTCAAAAGTTTAATTAAAGTTTCCTTTAAAGCCTCAATAGCGCCATACATTGAACCGGAACGATCAATAATAATGATACTATGAGCTATCATCGTTTTAGGAATAGCATCTGGCTTCATTTCTAGATTAACTTTTTCAGCTAAATAGAAAGCTTTTTCCTTTCCTGCTAAGTTGTAAACAGTGAATTTGCTTTTTTGATTTGTCATAGTTTGAGAATAAGAATTTTATACACAATATATTCTATTTTAAACCAATTTATAGCTTTTTTATCTAATTGTAATATCTTGTAAAAGCAAGATTTGTGAATAATTCTAATTCTAAAAAAATAATATTATTAGGTAGTAAATATATCCCCAACTTATTAAAGAAGTCAGGGATATTCCTATAAACATCGAAGTTACTTTAGTTAGAATTAGGATTTTCTATCTCTTTTTGTAAAGCTTGAACTTGTTCAAGAGATAATTCCGTAACTTCAGAAATTTGTTCTAAACTCATACCAATTCCCAACAACTTTACAGCTAATTTTTTGGTTGCTTCAGCTATTCCTTCAAATTTACCTTGGGCGATACCTTGGGCGATACCTTGGGCGATACCTTGGGCGATACCTTTAGCTTCACCTTCAGCGAAACCTTCTTCCAGAATTTCTTGATATATCACAGATTCTCGCATAATCTCACTCCTGAAAATCTTACTGATTACATCTTTTTCTAACACAAGACCTGCTAAAACTGCACTAGCAGCAGCAATATTACTTTGTATCTTTCTATCTGTAATGGCTGCTACTGCTTCTCCTACTTGGCTTAATACCATTTTAGGATTTTTTGTTTGACTTAACACTGCAAAGGGTAATAAACCTGGAACTGTCATAAATTGAGCAGTTGGTTGTTCCCATAGTCTTATTATCTCAAATTGATGGTAAGTGTTGTTGAGTTTAAAACTATTTTCACTTACTAAGTCAGAACCTGTTTTTCGCAAATAGATTACTACTTGACGCATTTCTGTTTTGGGAAACCGACGATATACCCTGACTCGATAATCTAACATCCTAAATGGCATATCTTCATCTGTATCGGTTTGAAATTCTGTATGTAAAACTAATTCATCCGATTGTAATAATATTAATGAATCGGCTCGAATTGGTTCGCTAGAAAGTTCTGTAGGGCTAAGTTCTGTTAATTTGATTGGTGAACCTAGTAACCATGTGGCAATATCATCTTTGTAATTTTCGGCTATGAATTTACAGATGTTGTCATACATAATCTATTTCAAAAAAGATTTACCTGTTTGAGTTTGAGGATAAGTTAAGATTAAAGATGTATTAATATATTTGTCATATTTGTACTCTTTAAACAAGAGGCAGAACCTCTAATTAGCATTCTCAGTCAGAGACTGGGAACGAGAAAATGAGAAATGAGAAAAGTTTTAGGCAAAATCAGTACAAATATACTATGCAAATATCAAGTTAAGATCAAGAAGACTTTACACTTCTTAATTCTTAGGGAACATGGCGCGAGATTTACGGGGATTCATTAAAATTTTAGAAGAAAGAGGACAATTAAAGCGAATTTCGGCTTTAGTTGACCCAGATATGGAAATTGCGGAGATTTCCAACCGAATGCTGCAAAAAGGTGGTCCGGGTTTGTTGTTTGAAAACGTCAAAGGTGCATCCTTTCCCGTTGCGGTAAATTTAATGGGGACTGTGGAAAGGATATGCTGGGCTATGAATATGGAAAAACCAGAGGAGTTGGAAACCCTGGGAAAGAAGCTGAGTATGCTTCAGCAACCCAAACCACCGAAAAAGATTTCCCAAGCCATAGATTTTGGTAAAGTGCTGTTTGACGTGGTGAAAGCCAAACCGGGAAGGGACTTTTTTCCCGCTTGTCAACAGGTGGTACTAGAAGGGAATGATTTAGATTTAAATAAGTTACCTTTAATACGTCCTTATCCGGGAGATGCCGGAAAGATAATTACACTGGGATTGGTAATTACCAAAGATTGTGAAACGGGAACTCCAAACGTTGGTGTGTATCGCTTGCAACTACAATCTAACAACACTATGACCGTACACTGGTTATCGGTGCGGGGAGGTGCGAGACATTTACGCAAAGCGGCAGAACGTGGTAAAAAATTAGAAGTTGCGATCGCTCTCGGTGTCGATCCTTTAATCATTATGGCAGGAGGC
>NZ_LZQD01000004.1:173133-341242 GCF_001858025.1 Trichormus sp. NMC-1
CCCCCAGCCACACCCATTCCTGTAGATTTATCAGAATGGTTATTTGCAGGGCTATATGGCGGTTCTGGAGTCAACTTAGCCAAGTGTAAAACCGTAGATTTGGAAGTTCCCGCAGATTCAGAATTTGTCTTAGAAGGGACAATTACACCAGGGGAAGTTTTACCAGATGGCCCCTTTGGTGATCATATGGGTTATTACGGTGGTGTGGAAGATTCGCCGTTGGTGCGGTTTCAGTGTATGACACACCGCAAAGATCCAATTTATTTAACCACATTTAGCGGTCGTCCACCCAAAGAAGAAGCGATGATGGCGATCGCACTCAACCGCATCTATACCCCTATTTTACGACAACAAGTATCCGAAATAGTCGATTTCTTCCTACCAATGGAAGCATTGAGTTATAAAGCGGCGATTATTTCCATAGATAAAGCTTATCCCGGACAAGCAAGAAGAGCAGCCTTAGCTTTTTGGAGTGCATTACCCCAATTCACATATACCAAATTTGTCATCGTTGTTGATAAAGATATCAACATTCGTGATCCCCGTCAAGTCGTCTGGGCAATTAGTTCTAAAGTAGACCCTTCACGGGATGTATTCATATTACCAAATACCCCCTTTGACACCTTAGATTTTGCTAGTGAAAAACTCGGTTTAGGTGGTAGGATGGGAATTGATGCAACCACAAAAATTCCCCCAGAAACAGAACATGAATGGGGTGAACCATTAGAATCAGACGCTGATGTTTCCGCAATGGTAGAAAGACGTTGGGCTGAATATGGTTTAGGAGATTTAAAACTAGGAGAAGTTGATCCCAATTTGTTTGGTTATGATATGAAGTAATATCAATACTTACCCCTTCCTGAAAGGCCACGATGTACACATCTCTTTACCCAGAGGGAGTTTTCAGCCATAAGAAAGAACATAAGATGGAAAATCCAGGTCCCCTCTTCGCTTGCGGGGAGGGGCTAGGGGTGGGGTGTTATAGCTGGAGGAAAACGCTTTAATCTCAAATTAAGCCTAAAGAGTAAATCAAAGAAGGCAATGTCATATTAACATTAAAAAACTGGGGAACATAAACGGATATAAATTTCCCGATTTTTATCGGTAAACGCCCTTCTTCGTTAAAACTTACTGCTATTGACAACTACAAGCCATAGCAAAAACTTATAGACAATTTTATCATAGAGTTTCATTTACAAGTATCTACAATAAGTCTTACATGAAACAGATCAAGCTACCAAATCAGGGAGATAGGGTGCTATCTATTTACGCAAACCACATATTTTCATACAATAAGTCAAACAAAAGAACGCAGAACTATAATAAATGGATTGGATTACCCTGCTGCGATCGCTACAGTCTGACTTTCTGAAAAGGTTAAAATCTGGTTGTCTCCTTCACTGTGAAACCCCAGGTGAACATAGTGAATTAACTATTATATCTGGAGAAAGATTAAAAGCATTAAGAGATTTTTGTTGGTTGATGGCGGAAAAATATAAGCGGACTTCTCCAGTTCGTGACGTTTTTATTAACAACCTTAAAGGTAAATTAGGTGAAGAAGTAGTCAAAGAGCGTTTAGCAAATTTTATTACTGAAGTCGATTATGAAAAACGCTTCGGTGGTGATGGTAAAAGTGATTTTACACTCACTTCAGACTCTTCCATTGGTGTTGAAGTTAAATCTCGTCATGGTACTATTGATAAAGTAAGATGGTCAGTTGGTTCAGCAGAAGTAGAAAAAAATGCCGTTATCGTCTGCATTTTGATTCAAGAAGAGGTGAACGAAGCCCAATCTAAATATCACCTTTTTTTAGCTGGGTTTCTCCCTACCAAAATGATTAAATTGAAAACTGGAAAAATTTCCTTTGGCATCAATCAATTGTTATATGCTGGAGGTTTATGGTGCTATCTAGAACAATTGCAAGCTTCTACAAACCATAAAAATCAAATTCTTAAACCAACACCTCCGCTATCCCATCAGCAATTATTAGTTCCCAAAGTTTATCCAGAAATAGATAAACACTCTACACCAGATTTAACTATTTTTTATATCAAAACAGGTGATAATTTTTTAAAAAAAGGCGATTATGCAGCAGCAATTAATAACTACAATCAAGCCTTAAAAATCAAACCTCATGATGCTGATATTTATTACAAATTAGGATTAGTGTATTATCAATTAGGTGATTATCAAACAGCAATTATAGATTATACTCAGGCAATTAATATTAATATTAGTGAGGGCAAAGCTTACAATAAAAGAGGTTTAACATATTATCAAATCGGTAATTATCAAGCAGCAATTGAAGATTACACCCAAGCAATTAGAATTAACCCTGATATTGCCATTAATTACAAAAACCGTGCTGATGCTCGTTCTCAAATCGGTGATAATCAAGGAGCAATTGAAGATTACACCCAGGCAATTACAATTAATCCTCATTATGCCACTACTCACAAAAATAGAGGAATTGCTCGCTACCTTCTAGATAATCAGCAGAAATTAATTCATAATAAAATTGCTCCCGATGATGCCGTTGCTTATAAAAATAGAGGCAATACTCGTTCTGATTTAGGAGACTTTGAAGGGGCAATTGCAGATTACACTCAAGCAATCCAAATTAATTCTCATTATGTTGATGCTTATTATAACAGAGGTAATGCCCATTCAGATTTAGGAAACTATGAAGCGGCAATAGATGATTTTAGTCTAGTAATTAAAATTAATTATAATTATCCAGATGCTTATTATAATCGTGGTAATGCGCGATTGGGAATAGGAGAAAAGCAAGGTGCAATTGAGGATTTTCAGAAAGCAGCAGACTTATATTGGAAAGAAGGAAAGTTAGAAGAACATAAAGATACCCGTGCCAGAATTTTAGATTTAGAAATAGAAAAATCTTTAGATATTTTAAATTTCTGAAAAATAGTCACACTCTTAAGAAACACAGGTGACAGGTGACAGGTGATAGAAAGAAGGAAAGAGGTAATAGTTAGTTGTGTTTCTTTCTTATGTCGTGGGAGCGCAAACCGCGCCCCTCGGAGACTCATATCTTGCACCATCATCTTTGCCGCAAAATTAAAGTCGATAACCTCAGCTTGCCATTATTTCTTGCACTAGTACATAAGGTTCGACGATGAGGGCATTAAATCGCTTGCTGCGGTTGTAATTCCACTCTCCCACCTGATCTACTGTGGGTTTGGCAATCAATTGCTCACTTATCCATTGTTGCACAGAAGGAATATCATCACCTGCGATCGCAACTCCCACATCTAGTAAATCTAACCCATCTGCTACAACAATCACCGTATCCTTTTGTACATGGGGAATGAGCCAATCCCATTCTGCTTCATCCAGGTTTTGCTCTAATTCTGATCTTAAATCCGACATAATTCCCGACTTGTGCTAACTAATCTTAATTCTACATGATTTGTTAATTTGAGCAAAATAATTTGGTAGCGAACTGCAAAAATGGTATTTGCTATTTGATTCAAAAATGAAATTAACAAATAACAAATAACCGCTAAATTAGCTGTGTTACCTGCTTACAAAAAAACGGCTTTCATTTCCTTCCTAAAAGCGAGAATATGAAAGCCGATTAATATCAATTCACTTAATTAAAGCTACAAATGAATCTTTCCTTCTCCGCGTCTCCCCGTCTGTCCATTTGTATGAACTTTAAAGTAAAACAGTATTATGCCATCACCATACCGCCATCAACATTAAAGACTTGCCCAGTAATGTAGGCTGCGGCTGGATCGGCTGCTAGAAACCGCACCATGCCAGCAATTTCTTCTGGTTGACCAAAACGCCCTAGAGGGATGTATTGCAGGATGCCTTCGGCTTTGATATCGCTAGTCATATCGGTGGTGATGAACCCAGGGGCAACTGCGTTGACTGTGATTCCACGGGAAGCTAGTTCTTTAGCAACAGTTTTGGTAAAACCGATGACACCTGCTTTGGCTGCGCTGTAGTTCGCTTGTCCAGGATTGCCCATTTGTCCGGCAACGGAGGCAATGTTGATAATTCTGCCTGAACGTTGCTTCAGCATGATTTTACTGACAGCTTTGGTACATAAGAAAACACCAGTTAGATTTAGGTCTATGACTGCTTGCCAATCTTCTAGTTTCATCCGCAATAGTAGTGTATCGCGGGTAATGCCTGCATTATTGACCAAGATATCTACTCGGTTAAACTTATCTATAGTGCTATTCACTAGTGCATCTACTTGTTCTGCTTGAGAAACATCGGCTTGCAGGGCGATAGCTTCTCCTCCATCTGCTGTAATTTCGGCTACTAGGCTTTCAGCAGCAGCGCTAGAATTGGCATAGTTGACAACGACTTTTGCATTTTGGGATGCTAGTTGTAAAGCGATCGCTCTACCAATTCCTCTCGATGCTCCGGTAACAATTGCCACTTTATCTTTTAATAAAGTCATTTAATGCTCCTCAATCTTTTAAATACCGCGCTAATTATCTTATGGTGATTTGGGGAATATGTGATACCGTTTTACTTTAAGGTTGATACAAATGGATAGATGCGGAGATTCATTTGTAGTTTTAATTAAGTCTTGAGTTATTTAATATTTTCTGGGGCAAATTAGCGAATTTTGTCCAAATTAACAATTTTGCTAAAAAACCATTAAATTACACCGATCCTATATCGTAAGAATTACCATTAAAACAAACAATTAAAAATTGGTGTATGTCATGACAACGAAAAAGCAATTTAACAGCTTTGAAGAAATGCTATCTGGTTCTGATGTACCTGTGTTAGTAGATTTTTATGCTGACTGGTGTGGGCCCTGTCAGATGATGGTGCCAATTTTAGAACAAGTCAATGCTCAACTAAAAGACCGTTTGCGTATTGTCAAGATTGACACAGAAAAGTACACAGATTTGGCCACCCAGTATCGAATTGAGGCTTTACCAACCCTGGTATTGTTTAAGCAGGGTCAGCCAGTGCATCGGATTGAGGGTGTAGTGCAAGCACCACAGTTAGTCCAACATCTTAAAACCTTGATTTAACACTTTTCAGTTATCAGTGAACAGTAAATATACTGCTAACTGATAACTGGTTTAAGAGCGTCTTGCATTCAAGCAACACCATTCTTTTCTTTTCCACAGAGTAGCAACAATCCAGCCATTTTGCTCTAAGGCATCGGCAACGGCTTTAGATTGCTCCAGTAAAATCCCACTGAAAATACCCCAAGTAGTAGCTTTAGTGATAGCTTTCATTTCGGGTAGTAACTCAATAATCACATCAGCTAAAATATTGCAGACAATACCATCAACTGGTTGACTAATCAGTTTTGTCAAAATGTCTACACTCCCCAGGGCTGGGATCAAGCATTCTGGATTAATATCATTGAGGGCGCGATTGCTGATGGTTGATTGTACTGCTAAAGGATCATTATCGACTGCATAAGCTTTTTCTACTCCTAGTAGTAGTGCGCCAATAGAAAGAATACCGGAACCACAACCGATATCCGCAATTACTAGGGGTTCTTTTTGGTCAACCTTAGCAATAAAAGCTTCAGGAACTTCACTAAGACGCATTTCTAGCGATTCTAAACATAACTGGGTTGTGGCATGATTTCCTGTACCAAATGCCACACCTGGATCAAGACGAATTACCAAACGTTCTAATGAATCAGGTAGTGGTAGCCATGCGGGATTAATCAGGAAGCGATCGCCTATTTCCTGTGGTTGCCAATATTGTTTCCAGCTACTAGCCCAATCTTCCTCATCAATCAAATTCCAGTGCAGTAGCGGAGATGGTAATCCTATACATAAAGCATCTTGGCGCAACCATAGTGACAGTGCCGACAAATCCAGTAGCTGTGCTTGAAAGTGTGGCAAATAAGCCTTGACTAGTGAGGAATTGCCTTTGCTTTCACAAGCTGTACCACGACAGCCAAAAATATCCAGTCGCCAAAAGATAGAATCTTCTAGATCTGGATCACATAAAATTTTTAATTCCCACCACGTGTTTGCCATAGAATTTTAGATTTTAGATTTTAGATTTTAGATTGGTAATGGCTAATGGCTAATGGGTAATTGGAAAAAACAATTACTTGTTACCTGTTTTCAATCCAAAATCCAAAATCCAAAATCCAATATTAAAGTGTTACTGTATACGCATCTCGAATCCCAGGTACTTTGGTAATTTCATCCAAAATCCCATCGGGTAAGGGATCATCAATACTCAAAGCCATTACAGCATCACCACGGACAATTTTTCGCCCTACCTGCATACTGGCAATATTGACATTAAAGCTGCCAAGCAGGGAACCAAGTTTCCCGATAATTCCTGGCATATCGCGGTGTAGGGTAAACAGCATATATTTAGTAGGTGGAACGTTAATGGGGAAACCGTCAACGTCAGTCAGGTGGATTTCTTTATCACCTAACAAAGCACCAGTGACTGAATGAGTACCTAAAGTCCCTGTAGCTTCCAGATGTAGCGAACCAGCATAATCTCGCGCCGAGGCATCACGGGTTTCAATGACTCTAATGCCACGTTCTTTGGCTTCTATGCTGGCATTGACATAGTTTACCCGTTCCCGTAGGGCTTGATAAAGTAGTCCTTTTAGGGCTGCTACCACCAAAGGCTGACTCTTATTTGTTGCCAGTTCTCCTTGCAAGGTAACATTAAGTGTTTCCACCCGTCCACCAACTAGTTGTCCTACCAAGTTACCCAAGGTTTCGGCCAACTGCATATAGGGCTTGAGTTCTTCCAAGATATCGGGGCTGAGTCCGGGAATGTTAACGGCCGAACGGGCTGGTAGTCCTAAAAGCACATCCCGAATTTGTTCAGCTACATCTATGGCTACGTTTACTTGGGCTTCGCTGGTGGATGCACCTAAGTGGGGAGTGAGGATCAGGTCTTTTCCGAGCGATCGCAATTCTGATTCCCCTAGAGGTTCAGACTCGAACACATCTAAAGCTGCACCACCAATTTTACCCTCTTTAATTGCTGCTGCCAAAGCCGCTTCATCAATGATGCCACCACGAGCGCAATTGATAATTCTCGCAGTCGGTTTCATCTTCGCCAAAGTTGTGGCGTTGATTAAATGGGTAGTTTCTGGGGTTTTGGGGATGTGTAGTGTGATATAGTCCGCTTGCTGAAACAGCAAATCTAAATCCACCAACTGACAGCCAAGTTGTTCAGCCCGTTCTGTAGAAATAAAGGGATCATAAGCTAACAGTTTCATTCCCATAGCTCTAGCTACAGACGCAACATGAGAGCCAATTTTACCTAAGCCGACAACGCCGAGAGTTTTTTTGTATACTTCTGCACCTACAAAAGTTTTACGATCCCACTCACCGCGTTTGACTGAAGCATTTGCATCTGGGATATGACGAGATAAAGATAACATCATCGCCAGGGCGTGTTCAGCCGCAGCAATGGTGTTTCCTTCAGGAGAGTTAACAACTACAATACCTTTGCGGGTTGCAGCAGGAACATCGACATTATCTACACCCACACCAGCACGGCCAATAATTTTTAATTGTGTGCCAGCTTCAATAATTTCTTGAGTGACGCGGGTTCCAGAACGGATCATCAGCGCGTCATACTCACCAATAATTTCTATCAATTCTGCTGGTTTAAGACCTGTCTTGACATCAACCGTAGCAACTTGGGAAAGAATGTCAATACCAGCCTGGTCAATAGGATCGGAGACAAGAACCTTGGACATGATTACTTCATTTAAATTTACAGGTTTTGCGGCACAAGACTTTTAAGTTTAGTCTTTATCTGTGACAATTCTGCAAAAAAATTATGCGTGCCTATATCAAATGAGCTTTTATCGAAAAAATGCTCTTACACGGAAACGGGTAGCTTCCCAGGGTCTGAGTCCCCCACCCGCAATCCCCCTGTCTCTTCTTCAATCAGATCTGATCTTGATAGTATCAGAGCTTTTATCGAGTCAGCAGGGACTGTCAATACTGTTTTGGTTAGGTTTAAGTGTCGCTTAAACAGACATACAATTCTATAATTGTTGTGAGTGTTGGGGAAAGTAGTTATGTTAAATTTCAACCTGCCAAGGTACTTACCCTCTGCTGAAGAATTACCCGACTCTGATGAAACACCTGTGGATAACGAACTGCAAGAATTAATTCCAGGATTGCTGAAAGCGATACTGCTGACACTTTGGGCAGAACGCATGGACTGGTTTTTTGGAGTAAATATGGGTATTTATTATCACCCAGATGAACTACCGATTGTACCAGATGGGTTTCTTAGCTTGGGGGTAGAACGCTGTTACGATGAGGAACTACGCCCTAGTTATGTGTTGTGGGATGAAAACGTTGTCCCAATTTTGGTGCTAGAAGTAGTTTCCCCAAATTACCGTAAGGAATATAGCATTAAATTGGATGAATATGCCGCTTTAGGAGTGCTGTACTATGTGATTTATTCTTCCCGTCGTCGTCGCCAACCGAGGTTGGAAGTGCATAAATTAGTCAATGGTAAGTATGAGTTACAGGAAAGCAGTCCTGTTTGGCTACCAGAAATCGGTTTAGGAATTGGTTGTGAACGAGGCAATTATGGCGGGATAACGAGGGAATGGTTGTATTGGTATGACGAATCAGGAAGACGTTATCTGACACCCCAAGAACAGATTCACGAAGTACAAAACCACGTCATCAAGCTGGAGGATAAATTGCGTGAGTTAGGAATAGATCCAGAAAGTTTAAGGTGACACTCTTACGCTCCAGATGGGGACGCGGGGACACGGAGATGGGGAGATGGGGAGACGCGGAGAAATAATTATCTACTGCCTCCTGCCCCCTGCACCCTGCTTCCTACCCCCTGCTAGATTATGGAAATTGCCGATCGCGCACTTCCACAGCGTAGTCCTGGACGGCTTTGGTAATTGTTTCTCGTAGATTTGTATAAACTTTGGCAAAGGGTGGCTGCTTTTCTGAAAGTCCTAAAATATCAGCAGTCACTAAAACTTGCCCATCACAATCTGAACCTGCGCCAATGCCAATAGTGGGAATACGGAGTTTTTGAGTGATTTGTAATGCTAGATGGGCGGGGATATGTTCTAATACTATTGAAAATACACCAGCTTGTTCGAGAGCGATCGCTTGATTTAAAATTCTCTCCCCTGCTTCTGGGGTTTTTCCCTGTTGTCGCAAACCCAGTTGATGTACCGATTGGGGTGTCAAACCCACATGACCCATCACGGGAATACCAGCTTGTACCAACCGCTCTATAGTCTCGACCATTGCGGGATAACCACCCTCTAATTTTACAGCCTGCGCTCCAGTTTCTTTCAGCACCCGTCCGGCTGATTGCATTGCTTGTTGAATACTTTCTTGATAAGTCAAAAATGGTAAATCTACAACGACTAAAGCATTTTTCACACCACGACGCACAGCTTTAGCATGGTGTATCATTTCTTCTAAAGTAACTGGCAGAGTGGTTTCATAACCAAGCACGACTGCCAAAGAATCACCTACAAGGATTAAGTCTACACCAGTTGCGTCGAGGAGTTGAGCGATCGCATAATCCCAGGCAGTCAAAGCGACAATTGAACGTCCCTGCTGTTTCCATTGAATTAATTGCTGGGTAGTAACTGCCATAAATAATTTTAAATTTTAGATTTTAGATTTTAGATTGGGTAATGGGTAATGGGTAAGAGTTTTTTACCAATCACCAATTACCAACCCCTACTTTACAAACCGACCAAAACCGAAATGAGGTCGCGCCAGATCCATTGTAGGCATTAACCAAGCCAGTCCCTCGCTGGTTCCCACCCACAATTTATTGCCGATATCAGGTGCAAGGGTCAAAACCCGGCTAGAAGGAAGTCCAGCAACTCGATCTAACAAAGCTCCTGTATTTGGATTTAATCTTAACAACCCATTGGTAGTCCCAACCCAAACGCTACCATCTTGAGCAAAGCGAATTGAAGTCACATTTCTTCCCCGCAAAGGAGTTACAGACCTCAGCACAATCCCATTTTTAGGGTTAATTACTAACAAATTATTCGGCATTCCCGCCCAGATTAACCCTTCAGGACTGATAGCTAAAGTTTGCACAGTTGATCCTGGTAAACTGCCGATTCGCTTCATAATCAAACCACTAGCAGTATTTACCCGCACTAATCCATCCAAAGTCCCTACCCAAAGTTGACCCTCAGCATCTAGAGTCATAGCGTTGGCGCTAACACCAGGTAAATTTTTAACTGTTGTCATCACCAAACCTTGGTCAGGACTAATTAGAACTAAACCACTATCAGTTCCCGTCCACAAATAACCGCGTTTATCAATTAATAGCGATAATACCCGCTTAGAAGGTAGTAATAAATTTTGGGCTGTAATTTCATTAGTGCGGGGATCAACTCGTGTTAAACCTTCATAATTTCCCACCCACAAACGACCGACTTTATCTTGAGCTAAAGAACCAATAGCAATATTTGGTAAACTAATGCGAGCAATAATATTACCCGTATTCGGGTCAATGCGCGATAAACCTCGCCAAGAACCTACCCAAAGATTACCAGCAAAATCTCCTAGTAAGTTAGTAATACGATAATCAGTTTCTACTTCCCTTTCTAGCACTTCTCGCTCATTGGGTAAGGGATCTATTCGCTTTGGGGGTGGTGCGGCTGGATAAGTGGAGGTAGAATTGGGTTGATTGAGACTGGGATTTGTGTCTGTATTACTACTATTCTCAACCTTTTGGGCTGTAGCTGGTGTTACCATGCTTGGTAAAGCTATTAATCCCAGCAAGGCGGACATTATCAATAAATTAGTATGCTTGTGAGATAAAGTCACGGTGATATTCCTTTTGATAGAAGTATCCAATTAATAACTTAAAGTAACCTGAAAAGTCTTTGGTGTAGATAGGAAAAATAATAGACATCTCCAGAAAAGTAGAGACGTTCCATGGAACGTCTCTACAAGGGTTCTAGGAAACGCATATTTAATTTTCACTCCTATGTCTAATGGCTTAGGGATTTACACAGAAATATAATACCAGCTATTGTAAATTTGTACGCATACGGTTAAGTATGTCAGAAAGATACGTAGGGTGCGTTAGAGATAGTAAGTTGTAAATTTTCAGGATACAGCGGCTAGATGGGTTCTCTCTTAAGCTACCTTGAGTTGTGTCACTTGAACATCCTCCCACATATTAAATAAATCCCCTTGTCAATAGGGTTTGAGATGCGATAACCCTGGTAATTAATGGTTGATGGCGTTTTTATAAATTGAATTCGAGTTGTTGAAAATTAATTTTATCTTGATGTTGATTAATAGATTGAATAATGATACTTTCAATAAGTTGTAAATTTCCTTCACCAGAAACTTAACTAATTCCATAACCTTGTGGATCTATAATTATTAAGGTAGACCAAGCGCGAACAGTATACTCATCCCAAACTCGAAAACCAATATCCACTAAAACTGGATGTTCAATGTCATAGTGCAGAACGGCTTGACAAATATTTTCGATTTATTTTTCGTTGGCAAATTTAGCAGAGTGAACACCGATAATTGTCAGGCTATCTTGATATTTACATTCTAAATATTTCAGGTCTGGTAATATGTGTAAACAGTTGATACAACAGTATGTCCAAAAGTCTAAAATTATGACTCTACCTTTGAGTGATTTTAGCGATAAAGGTTTATCTGTATTCAGCCAAGGATAATTTTGTGGTAATTCTGGTGATCTAACACGGGGAATCATAGTATTTTAAGATTGTAGATTTTAGGTCAAAATCGGTTTTGATAGAACTGGAAAAAATCAATATAAATAATTTATCTCTTTGGGTACAACAAGCTAAAAACCAAGCTGTACAGGGACGAGTTATTGAACGTATTCCACCTTTAGCTATAGCTAACCCTAGCTGGTTTGCTGTTAATATCTGCTGTGAATCAGGTGCAAGTTACAGTTTAGGAGATACCGCTTGTGTATTTCCTTTAATGAGTCTAATTAAGCCATTCTCCCTATTATATCTGCTGGAATATTTCGGAGCAAAAAAGGTGTCAGAATGGGTTGGGTTTGAACCCTCAGCAGCACCTTTCAATTCTTTAGAACAGTTAATTGCTGATAATGGGTATCCACGCAATCCGATGATTAATAGTGGTGCTATTACCTTAGCTGATAAGTTACCAGGAAAGGATGGGAATACTCGCACGCAGTTATTCTGTCAATGGTTAAATCAATTAGCAGGGTGTCAATTGGAGTTAGATAAAGAGTTGCTGAGTTCAGTTCGCGCTACTCGTTCACCAGCAAATTTAGCGATCGCTCACCATCTTATCAAAACTGGACATATCCAAAATCTGGAAATTGCTCTTGACACTTACGAACAAATATGCTGTATTTCTGGAAATGTACAGGACTTAGCCTTATTAGGAAATTCATTAGCTTGTAATAGCAGTTCTATAAACTCAGAAAACCGCAACATCGTCAACACTGTGATGTTAACTTGTGGATTATATGAGGCTTCTGCTCGGTATGCCATTAAGATTGGTTTACCCATGAAATCGGGTATTGGTGGGGGTTTATTAGCAATAGTACCAAATCAGGGAGCTATCGCTTGCTACAGTCCTGCCTTGGATAGTATAGGCAATCCTGTGGCAGGACTGACATTTATTGAAGCTTTATCCTCAGAGTTGAAACTAAATATGAATCATTAACCGCAGACAAAAATTCAACGTTCAAAAGATTTTCAGACTCTTCTTACACAGCTATGGGAGGGTTTAGCTGTTTTTTGGAAGGTGTTGGTATGAATTTCGGCTGTAGTTCTGGTGCTGCAAATTTAATAGCAGGAGGTGTGGGTGTAATTTCAGGTTGAGGTTCCGGTATTTTGTCAACTTTGGGAATTGGTGTCGTTTGGATTTCGGGAACTAGTTGCGTTTCTATCTCCGGTTGAGGTTCCGGTATTTTGTCAACTTTGGGAATTGGTGTCGTTTGGATTTCGGGAACTAGTTGCGTTTCTATCTCCGGTTGAGGTTCCGGTATTTTGTCAACTTTGGGAATTGGTGTCGTTTGGATTTCGGGAACTAGTTGCGTTTCTATCTCCGGTTGAGGTTCCGGTATTTTGTCAACTTTGGGAATTGGTGTCGTTTGGATTTCGGGAACTAGTTGCGTTTCTATCTCCGGTTGAGGTTCCGGTATTTTGTCAACTTTGGGAATTGGTGTCGTTTGGATTTCGGGAACTAGTTGCGTTTCTATCTCCGGTTGAGGTTCCGGTATTTTGTCAACTTTGGGAATTGGTGTCGTTTGGATTTCGGGAACTAGTTGCGTTTCTATCTCCGGTTGAGGTTCCGGTATTTTGTCAACTTTGGGAATTGGTGTCGTTTGGATTTCGGGAACTAGTTGCGTTTCTATCTCCGGTTGAGGTTCCGGTATTTTGTCAACTTTGGGAATTGGTGTCGTTTGGATTTCGGGAACTAGTTGCGTTTCTATCTCCGGTTGAGGTTCCGGTATTTTGTCAACTTTGGGAATTGGTGTCGTTTGGATTTCGGGAACTAGTTGCGTTTCTATCTCCGGTTGAGGTTCCGGTATTTTGTCAACTTTGGGAATTGGTGTCGTTTGGATTTCGGGAATTTTAGGCGTATAATTCTGGTCTACGATACCCCGTACTTCATCAGCGGTTAGTTCTCCTCTGACAATTCTCGAAAGCGTGTCTTGACCGTTGGGTTGGTAGTTAATTAATCTGACTGTACTGTTAAAGGCATTTTTGACTGGGTTTCCCTGATTATCGAGAAATTCTAGTTTTACCCAAGATTTACCTGGCTTAAAGCCTTTAAGATATACTGTTTGCCAACGGTCAAGAACGAAATTTTCACCGTTAATCGTGCAGCGAATGCGCCAATTACTCATTGTGTCTTCCACATTATCTTCAGAAGCAATGTGTAAAGGCGCGTTAGTAAGATAAAAATCCAGCATAATCGGTTCTGCACCGTAACTGGCATTGGGACGACTGTAAGTTAATACCGGTAAATTAGGTTCAGGGTTGTTATCGTCAGTTTTAGTAAAAATGTGAAATGTTGTTTGGGCGTAAGCGCCCTCATTTTTAAAGCTTTCATACCAAGGACGAGAAGCAAATACACGTAAGGTATGACTACCTGGGGACAAGTTTGGCAAAATAAGAGGCTGACTGAGGTCGTAAACAGCTATATCAGGCTCATTATCAAGAATTAGGTTTAAATGAGGGCCTAATTGCCATTGTGGATCTTTGAATATTGGTAGATCCTTAACCTGTAAGCTGACTCTAACCGTATCGTCTTGTAAAACTTCATCCCCTTGCGGACTGAGAATTGTCACTTGTGGCTGATAACCTTCCAAGCTGGGGCGCAGTTCTTGGATAACATCTGGTGGGGTAGTTTCTGCAAATTGCCCAGAAATTGGGGATACTGGTGGCGCTTTTGTCCGATTGTCAATAGAGACTTCTTGACTTCCTGCCTTCTCAACACAACTGCATAAACTTAAGACCAACACCAATGTTATTAGCCATTTGAGGATCGGGAAACTCCTAGAGACGAGTTTCTCTAAAGCTATTTTACGCCTAGAGTTCATTTCTTTCGCCCTGTGATAGTCTTCAACGGTTAACAAATTATTGTGGCGCAAACTGTGCCTAGGGAACTATAGCCTAAAAGATCAAATTTGCTACCCTCAGTAGTACCTATAAGTTTTAAGAATTGTTATTCTTTGTAAATTAAATGGATAAGCTATTGACATTTTAACAATTTGTTTTACGTTAAAAGCCAGATAAGACAAGAAATCTGGCTATTTTTAATTATTGTTAAAATGTCTCTAACAAAGTACAAGTAGAGACTCTATAATTCAACAGAAACAACTATCCACACAGCGGGGTCATCGCGACTCCAGAAAACCTCTGGAATTGCGAGTAAACCTAACTATGTGGTATTCCTGAGTCCTCATTCCTTATTTAGAGAGGAGGTCGAATGACGATTAGTCCTCCGGAGCGAGAGGAAAAGAAAGCAAGAGTCATCGTTGACAATGATCCGGTACCTACCTCATTTCAAAAATGGGCGCAACCTGGACATTTCGACAGATCCTTAGCTAAAGGTCCAAAAACCACCACTTGGATTTGGAACCTGCACGCCCTCGCCCACGATTTTGACACTCATACAAGCGATCTAGAAGACATATCCCGCAAGATATTCGCCGCTCACTTTGGCCACCTGGCTGTAGTGACAATCTGGTTGAGCGGGATGTTATTCCATGGCGCTAAGTTCTCCAATTACGAAGCTTGGTTGAGCGATCCATTAGGCGTTAAGCCTAGCGCTCAAGTAGTGTGGCCTATTGTTGGACAAGACATTTTAAACGGTGATGTAGGCGGTGGCTTCCACGGCATTCAAATCACCTCTGGCTTGTTCCAAGTATGGCGAGGCTGGGGTATCACTAGCTCCTTCCAGTTATACGTAACTGCGATTGGTGGCTTGGTACTAGCAGGCTTGTTCCTATTTGCAGGTTGGTTCCATTACCACAAACGCGCTCCCAAACTGGAATGGTTCCAGAATGTGGAGTCAATGCTGAATCACCACTTATCAGTATTGCTAGGTTGTGGCTCCTTGGGATGGGCTGGTCACTTAATTCACGTCTCGGCACCAATCAACAAGCTATTGGATGCAGGCGTTGCCATTAAGGACATCCCCTTGCCCCATGAGTTCATTTTGAACAAAGATTTGTTGACAGAGTTGTATCCCAGCTTTGCCAGCGGTTTAACACCTTTCTTCACTTTGAACTGGGGAACTTATGCTGACATTCTGACCTTTAAAGGCGGTTTGAACCCCGTAACAGGCGGTTTGTGGATGACTGATATTTCTCATCACCACTTAGCGATCGCTGTACTGTTCATTATCGCTGGTCATATGTACCGCACCAACTGGGGTATCGGTCACAGCATCAAAGATATCCTAGAAAACCACAAAGGTCCTTTTACTGGCGAAGGTCACAAAGGTCTTTACGAAAACCTCACCACTTCTTGGCACGCTCAGTTGGCTACTAACCTAGCTTTCTTGGGTTCCTTGACAATCATCATCGCGCATCATATGTACGCGATGCCTCCCTATCCATACTTGGCAACTGATTACGCTACACAGTTGTGCATTTTCACTCACCATATTTGGATCGGTGGCTTCTTGATTGTGGGTGGTGCTGCTCACGCAGCGATATTCATGGTACGGGATTACGATCCCGTAGTTAACCAAAACAACGTGCTAGATCGGGTGATTCGTCACCGTGACGCTATCATCTCTCACCTGAACTGGGTATGTATTTTCCTTGGCTTCCACAGCTTTGGACTGTACATCCACAACGACACAATGCGTGCGTTGGGTCGTCCTCAAGATATGTTCTCCGACGCAGCAATTCAGTTGCAACCTGTGTTTGCTCAGTGGGTACAAAACCTGCACACACTAGCACCAGGCGGCACAGCACCCAATGCGTTAGCACCAGTTAGCTATGCTTTTGGTGGTGGTGTGTTGGCAGTAGGTGGAAAAGTCGCAATGATGCCCATAGCTTTGGGTACAGCAGACTTCTTGATTCACCACATTCACGCCTTCACCATTCACGTCACCGTTCTGATTCTGCTCAAAGGTGTACTGTACGCCCGCAGTTCTCGTCTGATTCCAGACAAGGCAAACTTGGGTTTCCGCTTCCCTTGCGACGGTCCTGGTCGTGGCGGTACCTGTCAAGTGTCTGGTTGGGATCACGTGTTCCTGGGACTGTTCTGGATGTACAACTCCCTGTCAATTGTGATTTTCCACTTCAGCTGGAAGATGCAATCTGATGTTTGGGGAACTGTAGACTCAGATGGTGTGGTAAATCACATCACTGGTGGCAACTTTGCTGAAAGTGCCATCACTATTAACGGCTGGTTGCGTGACTTCCTGTGGGCGCAAGCTACACAGGTAATCAACTCCTACGGAAGTGAATTTTCTGCTTATGGACTGATGTTCCTAGGCGCTCACTTTGTTTGGGCATTCAGCTTAATGTTCCTGTTCAGTGGTCGTGGCTACTGGCAAGAACTAATTGAGTCCATTGTTTGGGCGCACAATAAACTGAAAGTAGCACCAACAATTCAACCTCGCGCTTTGAGCATCACTCAAGGTCGGGCTGTAGGTGTAGCTCACTATCTATTAGGAGGAATTGCCACCACCTGGGCATTCTTCCACGCACACATCCTTTCAGTAGGGTAGTAATCAGTTGAATTTTGGATTTTGGATTTTAGATTTTAGATTTAGTCCAAAATCCAAAATCTAGAATCTAAAATTTTACTGATACCTGATGGCTAAAGGTCAGAGGACATATCAAAACCTATGGCAACAAAATTTCCAAAATTTAGCCAGGATCTCGCACAGGATCCGACTACTCGTCGGATTTGGTATGCGATCGCTACAGGCAACGACTTTGAAAGCCACGATGGCATGACGGAAGAAAATCTTTACCAAAAGATTTTCGCTACGCACTTCGGTCACTTGGCAATCATCTTCCTGTGGGCATCCAGCCTCCTGTTTCACGTAGCCTGGCAAGGTAACTTTGAACAGTGGATTAAAGATCCCCTTCACGTCCGTCCTATCGCTCACGCGATTTGGGACCCCCACTTCGGCTCGCCTGCGATTGAGGCTTTCACTCAAGCTGGCGCAAGCAACCCCGTAAACATTGCCTACTCTGGTGTTTACCACTGGTGGTACACAATCGGGATGCGGACAAACACAGAACTGTATACCGGTTCAGTTGGTCTTCTCCTATTGTCAGCAGTATTCTTGTTTGCAGGTTGGTTGCATTTGCAACCCAAGTTCCGTCCTAGTCTTTCTTGGTTCAAGAGTGCTGAACCCCGCCTGAACCACCACTTAGCTGGTTTGTTCGGTGTTAGCTCCTTGGCTTGGACTGGTCACTTGGTTCACGTTGCTATTCCTGAATCTCGTGGTATTCATGTAGGTTGGGATAACTTCTTAACTGTAGCTCCCCATCCAGAAGGTTTAACTCCCTTCTTCACTGGTAACTGGGGTGTTTACGCTCAGAACCCTGACACAGCCGGTCATCTGTTTGGTACTTCCACTGGTGCTGGTACAGCGATTCTCACCTTCTTGGGCGGTTTCCACCCCCAAACAGAATCCTTGTGGTTGACCGACATGGCTCACCACCACTTGGCGATCGCTGTAATCTTCATCATCGCCGGTCATATGTACCGCACTAACTTCGGAATTGGTCACAGCATCAAAGAAATGCTGAACTCCAAATCCGGTTTAGTTCCCGGTAGCAAGAGTGAAGGTCAGTTCAACCTGCCTCACCAAGGTCTGTACGACACCATCAATAACTCCCTGCACTTCCAACTGTCTTTGGCATTGGCAGCACTGGGAACTATTACTTCCTTGGTGGCGCAGCATATGTACGCCCTGCCTCCCTACGCATTCATTGCTAGGGACTACACAACACAGGCAGCATTGTACACACATCACCAGTACATCGCTGGTTTCTTGATGGTTGGTGCTTTTGCCCACGCTGCCATCTTCTGGGTACGTGATTACGACCCCGAACAAAACAAAGGCAACGTATTAGACCGGATTTTGCAGCACAAAGAAGCGATTATCTCCCACCTCAGCTGGGTATCTCTCTTCTTAGGCTTCCACACCTTGGGCTTGTACGTTCACAACGACGTAGTAGTTGCTTTCGGTACTCCTGAAAAGCAAATCTTGATTGAGCCAGTATTTGCTCAGTTCATTCAAGCTGCTCACGGTAAAGTACTATACGGTTTAGATACATTGCTATCTAACCCCGATAGCATCGCTTACACAGCCTACCCCAACTACGGTAACGTTTGGTTGTCTGGCTGGTTAGATGCCATTAACTCTGGTACTAACTCTCTCTTCTTAACAATCGGCCCTGGCGACTTCTTGGTACACCACGCGTTCGCTTTGGCTATTCACACCACCACCCTAGTACTTGTTAAAGGTGCTTTGGATGCTCGTGGTTCTAAGCTGATGCCCGATAAAAAGGACTTCGGCTATGCGTTCCCCTGCGACGGTCCCGGCCGTGGCGGTACTTGCGATATCTCCGCATGGGACGCTTTCTACCTGTCCATGTTCTGGATGTTGAATACCATTGGTTGGGTAACCTTCTACTGGCACTGGAAACATCTAGGTATTTGGCAAGGTAACGTTGCTCAGTTCAACGAAAACTCTACCTACTTGATGGGCTGGTTCCGTGACTACCTCTGGGCTAACTCTGCTCAGTTGATTAACGGTTACAACGCCTACGGCATGAACAACTTGTCTGTTTGGGCTTGGATGTTCCTCTTCGGACACCTGGTTTGGGCAACTGGTTTCATGTTCCTCATCTCTTGGAGAGGTTACTGGCAAGAGTTAATTGAAACCTTGGTTTGGGCGCATGAGCGTACTCCTCTAGCTAACTTGGTTCGCTGGAAAGATAAGCCCGTTGCTCTCTCCATTGTTCAAGCTCGTGTGGTTGGTTTAGCTCACTTCACCGTTGGCTACATCGTCACTTACGCGGCGTTCCTCATTGCCTCTACTGCTGGTAAGTTCGGTTGATCCTAACTACTAGTTTTAGGTAAGTTAAAAATCCCCTGCTGCAAGGTGGGGGATTTTTTTGTGGGTGGGATGCAGTATAGTTATAAACTTGTGATTTACCTCAATTAAAAAAATAATTGAGGTAATTTTTGTTGTGTTTATTGTTTACACAAATAATATAGCAATCCTATTTTTTATCTAAATTCCAGCGTATTGCAGGTAAATGATGTACAACATTGAAGAACAAAGCCTTATGCTAAGAGACTTTTAATCCTATTGCCTATTCCCTGTTGTATAAGTCACAGTCAAAATGTCCAATCAAGTTTGGTTATCACAGTTGCAGCAAAATCGAGCGATCGCAGTTATTCGCGCTCCTAAAATGGTATGGGGTGAAAAAATGGCTTCTTCTGTGGCTGCTGGAGGTATGCGTCTGATAGAAATTACCTGGAATAGCGATCGCGCTGCTGACTTAATCTTTCAACTCCGTACACAGTTACCGCACTGTCTGATTGGTACAGGAACGCTGTTTAATGTCCAACAGTTACAAGATGCGATCGCCGCTGGGGCGCAATTTCTCTTCACTCCCCACACTGACCCAGAAATGATCAAAGTTGCAGTCGCTAAAGATGTACCGATTATTCCTGGCGCACTCACACCTACGGAAATTGTTACCGCTTGGACTCAGGGCGCAAGTTGTGTCAAAGTCTTCCCTGTGCAATCAGTGGGTGGAACTAACTATATTCAAAGTTTACAAGCTCCCCTTGGTCATATTCCTCTAATTCCTACTGGGGGTGTAACGTTACAAAATGCTCAAGATTTTTTACAAGTTGGAGCAGTAGCTGTGGGTTTAAGTGGGGAATTATTCCCGAAAAAATGGGTATTAGAGGAAAATTGGCGGGCGATATCGGAGCAAGCTAAAAATCTCATGGCGACGTTAAATAGGTGTTAAATTTTCTTAAAGGCAACTGTAATAACTTGTAAGTGAGGCTAGACAATAGTAAAATAAGCTACTGAATAGCTGAAAAAAATCTTCAGGTTTAACTATGCTGCACGGATATAAAATTATTGATGCTGATTCCCATGTGATTGAGCCTCCGCAGATATGGGCTAAGTATCTAGCTCCTGAATTTAAGTACTTTGCACCCTCAGCAGACATGAAAATTCAAGGGGAAGACATTGCGAACAAGATATCTCCACAAATGCGAGACGCTGGCAATCAACAGATGAGGGAGGCTCACCCCCAGGCATATTTTCATCGCTACAATCCAGAATCTCACCTCCAAGCAATGGTGCAGATGGGGGTTGATATAGCCTTTATTTATCCAACTTACGGACAGTGGCTTTTTGCTATAGATAGTATGCCAGCAGAAGTCATGGGAGCTTTCACCCATGCCTACAACACATGGTTATACGAAGAATTTTGTAGCTATGCTCCAGACAGATTGAAAGGAGTGGGAGCAATTAATCTTCATGCACCAGAGCAAATGGTGTCAGAATTACATCGCATAGCCGATTTTGGCTGGAAATCAGTATTTTTACGCCCTAACCCCGTTAAAGGGAGACTCTTAAGTGATCCTGCCTATGAGCAATTTTGGACAAACTGCGAGGAGTTAGACATAGCAGTAGGAATTCATGAAGGCACTCATAGTCGCTTACCAACTACAGGCGCAGATAGATTTAATACTCGTTTTGCCCTACACGCTTGTTCCCATCCGATGGAACAGATGATGGCATTGTTAGCCTTAATTGAAGGAGGGGTGCTAGAGCGTCATCCTCAGCTAAGGGTAGGTTTTCTAGAGTCTGGTTGTGGCTGGCTTCCTTATTGGCTCTGGCGCATGGATGAAGAATATAAAAATTTACATTGGGAGGTTAGAAACCATGTAAGAATACCGCCATCGGAGTATTTTCGTCGTCAGTGTTTTGCTTCCGTTGACCCTTCCGAACCTTATTTCTCGCAAATTATCGAGTATATCGGTTCTGATAACTTAATCTTCGGCTCTGATTATCCTCAGATAAATCACAAACCGAACATCATGCAAACGCTTGTAGACCTTGAAGCACAGTTATCTCAAGAAACGTTGCAAAAGATTGTTTGGGATAATCCCAGACGTTTTTACGGTTTGGCTTAGAATCCTGAAAAAGCCCAGCCCTGGAAGATACAGCACTTTCCGTTTTTATGAGGTACAGTACCAGAAATTAACAAACCAATGCTTAAATATGGAGGATTAATTAAGTGTACCGCATTACATCGGGAAGTGCTGTAATAGTGGTTGTAGCAATTCCCATACCGACTATCCTTGTTAGCAGCGGTACAATAACACTACACTTAGTTTAATCAGCTTTAAGTAAGTTGTTTAAAGTAGGAGTGTGTTTATCATGACAAATCTTATTTATTCTCACTGGATGCGTCCTTTAAAAATGTTACTGGCAGGTGCAGTAGTTTCTGCTAGTATTTTGAGTCCTGTATCGAGTCAAGTTTGGGCAAATTCCGACAATAATAAAATTGCTACAGCTATTCAAACACTCAAACAATCGGATCAACGCTGGATTCAAATTAACCTGTCAAAGCAAAATTTAATTGCTTGGGAAGGTAGTAATCCTGTTTATGCAATCACCATTTCTTCCGGTAAGAAATCTACACCCACTCGCGTTGGAACTTTTCAGATTCAAACTAAGTTGAAAAAAACTCGGATGCGCGGTAGAGATTATGATGTTCCCAATGTTCCCCATACTATGTATTATCAAGGTGGTTATGCCATTCATGGAGCCTACTGGCATAAAAGATTTGGTACTCCTGTCAGTCATGGCTGTGTAAATCTTGCACCTAATCATGCTAAATGGGTATTTGATTGGGCTGATATAGGCACACCAGTAGTAATTCAGAAATAGGTAATTGGTAATAGGTAATTGGTAATAATCTCTTCCCTGTTACCTTCCCCCAGTCCCCAAATCACAAGAAACCAAAACAATTAAACACAATTAAACAGTTCGCTGTTCTCTAGGACAAGTAAGATAGAGAGAGGGTATTGAAAATCTCTGTCGTCTAGAATTTGGCGTAAATCCTGATGAATCCTGAGCGAACTGATAATTGCAAATCTTCAATCTAGAAAAGTTCGCCTGTACTAATTAGATAATTAAAAGGTAATTGGATTATGCCAAGCTGGATTCGCAGTGCTTTAATGCGTTCCTCTGGAACTTTTTGTACAAGTATAGTGTTGATGCTGTTGACTTTGCTCACTTGGTCATCACCAACTAATAACCCCAAAACTACTACAGCTAATGCTTATACAGTAAATAAAAGCATGACTGTATCTAAAAATCAGCAAATCTCTCTATCTCGCTGGATTGAAATTGATTTATCTGAGCAGAGATTACGGGCTTTTGAAGGTAAAAGAGTGGTGTATTCCTACCGAATTTCTACGGGAAAGAAACGAACTCCTACACCCGTTGGTAGATTTGCGATTAATTCCAAGTATCGCACTCACCGGATGCGTGGTAGCGGTTACGACATTCCTGATGTTCCTTACGCCATGTATTTTCATGGAGGTTATGCCATTCATGGTGCTTACTGGCATAATCGTTTTGGTACTCCAGTTAGTCATGGTTGCGTTAATTTGCCAGTTAGTCAAGCACGTAAGTTATACAATTGGGCTGGAACAGGAACAGTTGTAGTTGTGCGTCGGTAGATGATTTAATTTCCGTCACTTAGAAGAGGAGCAGCTTTTGATGCTTTGTTATAGTTCAATCACATACCATTTATTTGTGAGGCTGCGCCCAATTTTTTGACCCTTTGTTTTCTGTCTCCGTGTCGCCCCAGTTGCTGCCTCTTTCAGAGGAGCTATACGCTAACAAGTCGGGAAATTCCCCCAACGCACTGGCTTCTCTGTGTTTGGAGTGGTATGGCTATAGCTTGCGTGACGACGTAGGAGTCATACGCCTCCCGTCAGGGATAGGTTTATCTTTAAATCTCCAATATATTTAATTTGGTGCATCTTCATACAAAATTGTTATTAGATTTTGTGTTCATGAGTGGTATCTCCTGTTTTTTTTATGCTTTTTTACGCATCACAAGTAGATAGATGATATTACCTAAGTATTGCAGCAGAAGCTGAAAATGAGAACCTATCACACTAATAAAATCCTGTTAATCCAAAAGCAGCCTGCATTCTAAGTCACTTAATCCTTCAAATCGTTCAGCCATATTGTGATAGGCTCTTCTGATTTGAAAAGCAGATTATCAGATTTTTGCTATTGGTGGCATAGGTTTTAACGAGAATTTGCATGAATATACTGCTGTTTTAGGTCTGTGTACCTACATATATTCAAGGATGGCAGATTTGAAAAATTTCAGCTTTTTCACGCTTTCCCCAACCAAAATAACTTTGTATCTTTAGATCATGAAAGCAACGAAGAGGACACATAAAAACTCCTACTTAATATTGCGTCAGACAAATTACTCTCAAGCTCCGAAATACTCCAATCGGGAAGAACTGGGTTTTTCTTTTCCTGATATCAACCTCTGAAAAGTTGCAATTGAGTAACGTCAATTTCACGCGACCATATTAAAAAGTTGGTGAGTTTTACAACTCTAGTCTTGCTATCAAAACTAAAATTTTATTTTTTGGGAGAAGTTTACTATGTTACGTCGTTTTTCCTTAGCTTCTGCATTACTTGTTGCTGGTTCTATTGTTGCTTCCGTTGCTCCCGCAATTGCTGCTACTGCAAGTGCTGACCTTGATGTTTCAGGCACAGTTGTTGCTAACTGCACCATCTCTACAACTGCTATCGCCTTCGCAGGTTATGACCCAGTAACTGCTAATAAGACCAGTCCTTTGGATGTAACCGGAGCTGTAAAAACAACTTGTACTAAAGATGCTCCAGTTTCTATCACTTTAAATGATGGTCTAAATTATGATAGTGGTACTCGTCGCTTGAAAACTACAGTTGCAGGTAGCGACGCATTTTTGTCATACTCACTTTACCAAGATAGTGGTTATAGTACTGCTTGGGGTAGCACTACATCAACAGATTTAGACCTGACTGGAACAGGTTTAGAAGTTAATAGTACTGTTTATGGTAGATCTCCAGGTGGTCAAAACGCTTCCGTTGCTAATAATTACAGTGATACAGTAATAGCAACTGTTAATTTCTAACCATAAATGTTTCTAGTGCTGTTAGGATGATAGATGCAGAAAACTTTTCCTAATTTTAGCACTACCAAGCCTTACTTATGATGGTCAATTGTTTATGTTGGGCGGGTAATTCCGCCCGCATTTTCAATTAATCAACTAATTAGCAAAATTCGCTTTCTGCCAAAATAAAATTATGTTTTATTTCCACCAAAAAATAACTAGGTTCGTATTTTTGAGTTTACTAACTGGTCTAGGGCTAACTCAAGTGCAAAAAGCTTGGGGGAGTAACTTCCAAGTGAATCCTGTAAGAGTTTCTTTATCAGGAAAGGTTTCTAATCAAGTTCTGACTGTGCGTAATGATAGCAATGAAACTTTACGCTTTCAGCTAAAAACCTATACTTGGAGTCAAGACGCTAAAGGTGAAATGCAACTTACTGCTACAGAAGACATAGTTGCGTTTCCTGGGTTATTTTCCTTAAATCCTGGGGAAAAACGCAGCGTGCGTGTGGGAACTTTAGTTCCTGTAGGTGCAGTGGAAAAAACTTACCGTATTTTTGTTGAAGAACTGACACCACCAACAACACCTAAGAATAAAAATGAAATTCGCATTCTCACAAAATTAGGTATTCCGGTTTTTCTGCAACCTAGTCAACCAGTTGTAGATAGCAAGATTGAGAATGTAAATATCAACAATAGTCATCTATATTTTAACCTTAAAAATACTGGTAATACTCACTTTGTTGCTCAGAAAGTAAGAGTTCAAGGTTTAGATGGGACTGGTAAGAGTGTATTTGATCGCCAACGGGATGGTTGGTATATACTAGCTGGTGTATCTCAACCTTATGATCTGAAAATTCCTGCACAGGAATGTAGCAAAACTCAAACTTTAGTGCTGGAAGTAAAAACAAATAATAAATTCTTTGCAGAAAGACGTGAAATGCCTAAAAATGCTTGCACTGCATCAAAATAAACATCCAATTAACTAATTTGTAAAGTGAGTTAAATCTCATGGAGGTTAGACATTTATTAAATTTTCTCTGTATATTTTTTTTTAGTGCTACTCTTATATTTAGCCCCGCACTAGCAGTACAAGACCAAAAGGCAATATTAGAACTAACTGTTAACCAGATTGCCCAAGGAGAAGTTTTTGTTATCCTACGGGAAAAAGACATTCTAATTCGCCGTTTGGATCTAGAAAAAGTAGGCTTGAAAGGCTTTTCTGGAGTCCAGGAAACTATTAACAATGAACTTTATGTCTCTCTGGCTTCACTAACTTCTGGTGTTAACTATGATTTTGATGAGAAAGCGTTAACTCTGCGAATAACAGCCCAACCTGATTTACTAGGTACTACTTCTTTTAACTTAGGAAATAAGCCACCAACAAATATTGTTTATAGTAAAGACACTAGTGCTTTTCTCAATTATGCTTTCAATGTCCCTCTAGATGGGGAAAAGTTAAATAACTATACATTTTTTGGTGAATCTGGCTTAAGTGTGAATGGCAACTTACTCTACAGTAGCTTTTCACGGAAGACAGACGGTGATGTTGTGCGGGGCTTGACGAATTTTACTTTAGATCATCCCAATAACTTGAGTCGCTGGGTATTTGGAGATTCCTTTGCTAATACTGGTAATTTGGGAGGTTCACTCTTTCTCGGCGGCGTGAGTATATCTAGAGAATTTGGACTTAATCCCTATTTTATTCGGCAACCAACTTTTGGTTTATCTGGCGCGGTTATCACCCCTTCTACAGTCGAAGTTTTAGTTAATGGACAACGAGTAAGTCGGCAAGATTTACCTCCTGGTAAGTTTGAATTGAATAATTTAGTTTTGCCAGTTGGTAACGGGGCAACAAGGGTTGTAATTCGGGATGCTTTTGGTAAAGAACAAGTTATCAACTCACCATTTTATTTTTCGTCAGGGCTTCTCAAACCTGGGCTATCTGACTATAGTTTTAATTTTGGTTTTCGCAGAGATAATTTAGATTCTGATAGCTTTGATTACGGTTCTGCTGCTTTCTTGGGTCGATATACTCAAGGTATAACCGATTCCTTGACACTAGGCGGACGTTTGGAAGCATCTTCTAACTTAATTAGTGGTGGTTCTAGTCTCACAACTGCGCTTCCTTTTGGTGCTTTAGAACTATCTTTAGCTGCTAGTAACGAATCAGGAAATACAGGTACAGCAGCATCATTAACCTATAGTTATTCCGGTCGCAGAATCGGATTTGGTGGTGCTGTACGTCTATTCAGTGACCACTATGCTAACTTGAGTTTGAAAGCATCAAACGACAGGCCAAATTTAGAATACAACGCTTTTGTTTCTTCTACTCTCAGCCGTGATTTAAGTCTTGGTTTACAATACACTGCTGCTGATTATCGTGATAAAGGACATAGCGATCGCGTCTCTCTCTACAGTACAGTTAGATTGAGTAATCGGGCAAATTTATCTCTCAATGTTAGCCGTAGTTCTCAAGATTTACAGTCAACCAACGACGAAATATTTATTGGATTTAACTATAATCTGGGTAACACTAATGCCAGTTTAACTGAACAAATTAATAATCAAGGGCAACCTGTAACCACTGTATCTGTGCAAAAATCTCCTCCTATTGGGGAAGGTTTCGGCTACCGTCTTCAGTTAACTCCTAGTGAATCACAAATTCCAGGTAATGCCCGCCTCACTTATCGCGCTCCTGTTGGCATATATGAATTAAATTATGACCGCAACAATCAGGGAGAAAATGCTTTCAACTTGAATGCTACTGGTAGTATTGTCGCTATTGGAGACAGTATTTTCTTTGCCCGTCCTGTGACACAAAGCTTTGCTCTACTGCAAGTCCCTGGAGTTAGAGGAGTGCGTGGATATGTTAGTAATCAGGAAATGGGGCGGACTGATAAAAATGGGAATTTGTTAATACCAGACTTACTCCCTTACTATGGCAATAATGTCAAAATGCAAGATGAAGATATTCCTCTGAATTACAAAATTGGTGATAACAATCAAGTAATTGCTCCTCCCTTACGAGGTGGGGCAATTGTTCGTTTTCCGGTAGAACGTATTCAGAGTATAATCGGCACTATTTCTATAGAAGTAGCGGGGAAAAATGAACTTCCGGTTTACGGTCAATTAACTGTTAATGTGAATGGTAAAACATTAATCTCACCTCTTGGCAGTGAGGGCAATTTTTATTTAGAAAATATTTCTACTGGCAGCTATAAAGCCGTTGTGGAATATGAAAAAGGTATTTGTAATTTTGATTTAAATATTCCCCAGTCTGACCAACAAGTTGTTAATTTGGGCAGATTAAAATGTATATCTACTGAAAAATAAGAGGCAAGCCATGATGAATATGCAAAAATTATTATTAACATTAAAAATAACTTTAATTAGCACAATATTTAGTAATCCTGCTTTATGCCAATGTTCTATTAATGTTTCTAGCGTTAACTTTGGTGCTTATGATGTTTTTAATAATATATCTACAACTTCTACAGGTAGCATAAATTATGATTGCTCGTCAGCAAGTCCTGTGCCAACTTCAATTACCATTGACTTGAGCAAAGGTAATTCTTCTTCTTATAATCCACGCCAATTAAAAAGTATAGATGATTCACTTAATTATAATCTGTATCTAGATGCAGCAGGACAATTTATTTGGGGAGACGGTACAAATAGTCAAAACTACATCAATTCTGCTCTCACTGGTACTGTAACAATTTATGGCATTATTCCAGCTAGACAAAATGCGAAAGTAGGAACTTATACAGATTCAATTACAACTACAATTAATTTTTAGCAAGTATTTTTTGTAAGAGAAAGGCTGAAATTTCCGGAATCAAAGCCTAAATCCCAAAAAAATTTTCGGGTTTAATCTCTTTTAAGCCAGGTATGTATGCTCTAAACATCATGCCCGGCTAATTACTGGTAATCACTCTTTTCCTATTATTTATTGCCCATTTCCTACTTCAATCTTAATGCTTAACTCAATTTGGCTACTAGTTGATTTTCTAGCAGGGTATCATTCGTCAATAAATCTTCAACAGTAATTCTTAAAAAACGTTGTTCGTCTACTTGAAACTGGATTTTAATGCGATCGCTCCCTGGAAAGCCTGGGGGTGTGAGTTGGGCTATATTTCTCGCCCCTTCTTTATCGTTGAGGGGTTTAACTGTGGTTGTCAGACACTTAATATTGCGAGTAATTAAGCGATCACCATCAAAATAAACTTCTGTACTGCCGGTGTCTGCTCCCAATTCCCCCACAATTAACTCTATACTGGGTTGATTTTCCACGGAAGCGCCCAAAACTAATTCTACTGGTTGGGTCATCGGATAAGCTTGTCCTGCTTTGACAATTGGTTGCCAGCTGTGACGCTGGTTGCGACGATCCCAGTAACGTACACCATAACTGTGATAGAGATAGTCTTTGATTTCCATTCCTTGGGTGATTTGCAGCGCACCTTGAGCGATCGCTTCAAAGGGACGTTCAAACCGGATTTTTTCTGGCTCAAAATATTGGTTCACCCATGTTTGCACTGCGTGTAATTGCACAGAACCCCCAACTAACAACACTGCATTAATATGATCAAGTTCTATTCCTTGTCGTCTGGCTTGCTGCAACAGCGTCATCATTGCCTCATGTAATCTGTCAAAAAATCCGTTTTCTTTGAGGAGTTCTTCTAGTCCCTTGCGGTTAAGTTCCATTTCATAGCTTTCAAAAGTCTCATTATCAAAAAAGAATTCACTAGCTCTTTCTTGGGTAGATAGCTGAATCTTTAACCGTTCTGCCAGTCGAGTTGTTAGGGAATTAATCGGCAATCTTTGGGTTTTGGCAAAGTAATCAACTATCCAATTATCAATATCAGTTCCACCTAAATTTTGTCCAGCTTTTGCTAAGACACGGGCAGTTTTTACCTTTTGCTGAGAATCTTCAGCCAGAGATTTATTACCCCATTTGAGGAGAAATCCTACTGGTTTAATATTAGCTTGGGGATTTTTATCTAAACACACTAAAGATAAATCTAAAGTACCACCACCAAAATCAATTACTAACAAATTTTCTTGTTCTGCCAAACCATAACCTAAAGCTGCGGCTGTGGGTTCATCTAACATTCTCACTTGTTCAACAGGCAGTGCTTGACAAACCTTGCCTAACCAGTAACGATAAGCTTCAAAGCTATCTACAGGAACTGTTAAAACTAAAGAATCTAAACCACCTTCTGTGGGAGCTAATTCTGAAATTACCTTAGTTAAAAACCATGTTCCTACTTGTTCAAAAGTGATATTTTGTCCATCTAATTCGGGTAAGAAGCCTTGGATATTTGCCCCAATTCCCCGTTTGAAGCTGCGGAAAAATCTACTATCACTTTTGATATCTAAACCGCGATCGCGCACTTGTTGCCCAACTAAAATTTTAGCAGAAGTAGCATCTTCTACATAGACTAAGCTGGGAATCAGTGGGGGATTGAGATTTTGCTGAATTGATAAACCGGGTAAATTTATGGTTTCTGGCTGCTGGGTGACGGGATTCCAGCGGGCAATGACAGTGTTACTAGTTCCAAAATCGATAGCGATCGCCATATTTTATTTATTATTTCTTACCACCATGAACATACCTAAGTTCCGAAAGCGCACTTGCTGATCAGAAGTAATGCAAACCAGACCTAAATAAGGCACAGTGTTGGGTTGCTGCTGTGTAGGGACTTCTTGTAAATGGATATTGGTCATTAAATTTAACAATCTCTTCCTAGTATTTTTGCAGAAACTTTTGTGAGATTACATCTGTCAAGATGCTTACAGCTTACAGCTAAATCGGCGGTTAGAAACCGCATCTACACAGGCAAAACCCACCTGCGTGGGTTTAAAACCCTTGGTTTTTAATTAGTACGCGCAGGCGGACTTCCCTCCGGGAAGCCACTTCGTGTCCTGTTTGTATAGTAGCGACTTCCAGTCGTCAGGGCTGAAGTTGATGTAAATTCTCTAAAAATCCCAATATCTGCCCATGTCTACTTCTGCTCAAGGCATTCCCGGATTGCCAGATTTAACACATCCCCATGAGTTAGTACAATTTGGCACTCAATTACTCCAAGGTTCACTGCTGTTTGTATTTTTGATTGTAGCTTTAGGAGTAGCGATCGCACTAATAAGTTTTTCCCTCAGACGAAATACCAGCGAACAAGCGGTTTTCTTTGGGGAATGGGCGATTCGCTATTCTCAATTATTGCGGGGACTACAGCATTTAGCCCTAATTTTAGTTCTCTTAGTCACGGGATTTTTCCTCACTTCAACTTTAAGCAACCGTTACCACCACTGGGAACAAGCCAAAGTCTCACAAGTTGCCGAAACTGTTGTAGGTGATAAATTAGAACAAACCGCACCTCAAATCCGTTACATTGCTGAAGAACCATACACCTATACCACCCAAGTTGACGGCAAAATAGTCAAAGTCAATGATAAACAAAAAGTCACTCGTTATCTAACATTATCTAGCTCACAAATTCAAGTTAAAATTGACCAAAGTGTCAACGTTCAAAATCGTAGTTCTATTTATCTCACCGACTATACTGCTGATTACAAAGTTGTTAACCAACTGAGTGATATCAATAGTTTTTTCTTCGAAGCACCACCACCTTACGGTTCCTCACTTTTAACTAATTACAAAGTAGAACGGAACGGAACAAGATTAAAACAAACTAATCCCGGTGATTATGGTTTTCCCTTTCGTTTAGAACCAGGAAAAGAAACAACATTTAGAGTTAGTTATCAGGCACGAGGTGGCCCACGTTGGGTTTATAATGCAGCCAATCAAATACTTTCTAAATTCCGGCTCACAGCAACAGCCAATTTTAGTAATGCCGACTTTGCAAGTGGTATTGAACCTACTAATCAGAAAAAAATCGATGGTGACGGCACTCAATTTACTTGGATTTTTGATGATAATGTTTCTGTAAAAAATCCATTTGGTGTCTTTAGCAGTACCAAAGTGATTAAAAATACTGGCATTATTCCTAGATTATTAGTATTAGCGCCGACATTATTTTTGTGGTGGATATTACTACTGTACTTATCTCTACCAATGAGTTTAAAAAATGTTGCTATAGCCGGAGGTATTTTCTTTGCGTGTTTACTAACTTTAACTTACATGGCGCGGTTAATCAATGCCGAATTAGCTTGGATCATGATTTCATTTATATTACTAATTTTGACCTATGGTTTAGGTTCAAATCGTCATGCTTCCTTAGCTGCTATTATCTGTACTATTGCTGGAGCAATTTTACCTGTATTTGGATTATTGATACCCTGGAGTGGTTTAACTCTGAGCCTTGCCGGTTTACTTTCAGTTGCATGGTTAGCAGTACGTCATTGGTATGGTTGGGATAATAACCGACATCTTCCAATTTATAATTCAGAAATCTAATTCTTTTATATAAAATCTATGTCAAATTCAACTGTGAGATGGAAATTTTGGTGGCGGTGGGTATTAGCTACCACCATTGGCTTTTTTATTGGCTTTTTTTTAGGCTTGTTTTCAAGCTTACTCGCAATAAACTCTTCTTTATCTGGAATTTCAGGTTTTTGGGGTGGTGCATTGGGTGGTTTGTGTGTGGGTATTGCCCAAAAGTTAGTTTTACGCAAGAAAGTTTCTGCTAAATGGATATTAGCTACAACGTTCGGTTTCAGCATGGGTTGTGGGATAGGAGGGTTAATACTTGTGATTACTTCTAATGCCATTATGAGTCCAATTTTGGGCATAGCCAGTGGCATTATTTCTCTTAGTTTTGCCCAAGCGCTAGTTATGAAATGGCCGAGAGAAAAGACTCTTAACTGGCTTATTGCCACTACTATAGGTGTCATAGTAGGCGCTGGTATAGGTGCATTGGCCTGTATTCTGGCGGCTGTTACTGCTGAGAAGATATTTATAGGCGGTTTAGAGACACTGATTCCAATTTTGCTTTCGGCTACTGTGGCAGGTAGTATGGTGAGTGGATTCATCTACGGTGGCATTACTGGTTTATTTCTGATTAAATTATTGCCAAATCCTCAGACTATGGGTGTAGATACTGAAAGTTTGTAAGTTTTAAACAGGGTAATTCCAGATAATTCAGAATTATCTAAAATATGGTGGGATGCGATCGCTTTCTACCTGCTGATAAAAACCCCCAATGTATGTGGGGGTTTGAGAAGTGCTGAATTTTATTGAGGTGCTATTATGTTCCTGGACGAGAGCGAATATGATCGGGTATATGATAGCGATCGCCTAATATTTCCAACAAAGGCCCATTAACATCAAACTTCAGCATACTTATCGAGGCAACTAAAATATTTACCCGATGACGATAGCATCCTAAATCAATCCCTAGTAAACTACAAAGCATAATCCGAATGGTGGCTTTATGGGAAACTACTAAAACATTACCTTCCGGGTGTGTGTCTATAATTTCAGTCATCACAGGCATAGAACGGTTAGCAATTTCTACCGCAGTTTCTCCACCTAGTGGTGCATTCCAAGCCGGTTCTGACAACCATTTTATATAGTTTTCTGTGTAATTCTCTTGAACAAAAGATTTACTCTTGGTTTCCCATTCACCGTAACTACCTTCTCTGAGTCCTTCCCGCACCTGCATATCCATACCAATAGCATCGCAAAATGGCTTGGCAGTCGCAATTGTACGCTTCATCGGACTAACATAAACAGCTTCCCAGTTCAATTTTTTATAAACATCGGCAAAACTCTCTGCCATCTGCATTCCTTCTTTTGTCAACTCCGCATCAGTTGCACCGCAAAAATTACCACTTTGACTAAAAGTAGTTTCTCCATGTCGCAGTAAATATAAATTGAGTGTCATAGCTTGTATTGCAATGGGGATAAAAGAGTTTGTGCAAAAATAAAATATCTCAATCTCACAATCGAGTATGTGATACCAGGACAAAATAATTAACCAACAAAGTCAATTAATCACAAAATTTTCTCTCTGCGTCTGAAGCGTGAGAAAAAAAACGGGGTACTTCCAGAAAACCCAGAAATACCCCAACCTTAAAAACTGATTAACTACTATGCAAAAGCAGCAGTTCTCACATCATTATTGCCGAGAATTTCTTGCAATTCATCAGCATCTACGGTTTCTTTCTCAATCAGCATTTGGGCGATTTCATCCAAAATGTGGCGGTTATTCACCAACACTTCTTTAGCGCGAATATAAGCTGTATCGACTAATTTCCGAACTTCTTCATCAATTGCGGCTGCGGTTTCTTCTGAGAAGTCACGTTCAGACATGATATCTCGACCGAGGAACATATTACCTTGTTGACGACCTAAAGCCACAGGACCCAAGCGATCGCTCATCCCAAACCGAGTTATCATCTGTTTAGCAACTCGTGCTACCTGTTGCAAATCATTAGAAGCACCTGTGGTAACTTCATCTTCACCAAAGATAATCTCTTCAGCTAAACGACCACCTAAAGCCACAGCCATCTGATTTTCCAGATAAGCACGGCTATATAAACCAGTGTCCATGCGGTCTTCGCTAGGAGTAAACCAAGTCAAACCACCAGCACGACCACGGGGAATAATGCTAATCTTTTGTACAGGGTCATAGTCAGGCATCAAAGCCCCAACTAAAGCGTGACCGGCTTCGTGATATGCAACCAAGGTTTTGCGCTTTTCGCTCATTACCCGGTCTTTCTTCTCTGGTCCTGCTAACACCCGATCAATAGCATCATTAATTTCATCCATCGCAATTTCAGTTAAGTTGCGACGTGCTGCTAAAATTGCGGCTTCGTTTAACAAGTTCGATAAATCTGCACCTGTAAAACCAGGAGTACGACGAGCGATTTTATCCAAGTCCACATCTTTAGATAAGGTTTTACCCCGTGCGTGAACTTTGAGGATTTCGCTGCGTCCACCGTAGTCGGGACGGTCTACGACAACTTGACGGTCAAAACGACCGGGACGCAATAAAGCAGCATCCAGAACGTCAGGACGGTTGGTAGCAGCAATGATGATGATACCTGTGTTACCTTCAAAACCATCCATTTCGGTCAGTAACTGGTTGAGGGTTTGTTCCCGTTCATCGTTACCACCACCTAAACCAGCACCCCGTTGACGACCTACTGCGTCAATTTCATCAATGAAGACGATACAGGGAGCGTTGGTTTTAGCTTGTTCAAATAAATCGCGGACGCGGGAAGCACCCACACCAACGAACATTTCCACAAATTCGGACCCAGAGATTGAGAAGAAAGGTACACCAGCTTCCCCAGCTACAGCACGAGCGAGGAGGGTTTTACCTGTACCCGGAGGTCCAACTAAGAGTACACCTTTAGGAATTTTGGCACCAATGGCGGTAAAGCGGTCGGCGTTTTTCAGAAAGTCTACAACTTCGTTTAATTCCAATTTGGCTTGGTCAATACCAGCAACGTCACCAAATGTAACTTGGGTTTGTGGCTCCATTTGCACTCTGGCTTTAGATTTACCAAAGTTCATCGCTTGGCTACCGGGGCCACTTTGAGCGCGACGTAACAAGAAAAATAAACCAACTAAAAGCAATACAGGGAAAAATAAACTGCTGAGTGCCTTAAACAAAAATCCTTCGTCGGTTTGGGGTAATACCGCAATATCAACACCTTTAGCTGTCAGAGTATTGATTAAGTCTGGGTCGTTAACTAAGGTGACTCGCTTTTTATTAGGGTCGTATTTAGGCGTAACCATTGCTGTAGAACGGTCTGAACTAAGACTGACCTTTTCTACTTTGCCGCTTTCAACTTCTTGAATAAACTGACTGTAGCGCCATGTTTCTACTTGAGGGGGTTGGTTGTCAAAGAACGCAGTCCCTAAAGCAATTACAACTATAAAAAGTAGCGCATACAGCCCAGCATTTCTCCATTTTTTATTCACCGAGGTCTTTCCTCCTGATTTTTTTGTGCTTGCGCGTAACTTCTTCTAAAGAAGAGAGGGCATTATTAGAATTATGTTAACTTATCTTAACGTATACCAAAATGGTGTTCGTGTCATGGTAAAAATAATTCTTTGAGTTTTGAGAAACAATTGTGGTAAGGATTATATTGTAGCGACCCTGTCGGCTGTTGCACGGTATGGATGGGAATAATCTCTACAACACTATTAGTGTAGGCGATCGCTGCCAATCTTTTGACTAGCTGAGGTGTCCAAGGTTCCTGCTGTACAATGATTTGACGGTTTTTTAGTTCTTTGAGCAAATGCGATCGCTCTATTCCTGGTAAAATTCCCGCTTCTAAAGGTGGTGTCCACCAACAGCCTTCTCCCCACCCCCAAAGATTGCCAGTGCTGGTTTCTAGCCAATTTCCTTGAGAATTTACTAAAATCGCTTCTTCGGCTGTTACGGTTTGAACAATATTTTTTGCTAACCAAGCGCTCAAGTAATTGCCAGTTTTATGATCAGGAAGAGAACGAGCTAATTCTGGTTCAGCAAGGGCGCATAAAATACCATGATTTTGCTTTTCTGTCAAGTTAATGGGTAATAATCTGCCCATGATCCATTCTCTCCCATCGGGAAAGATAGTGATTCTGAGAACTGGAAAATGTTTCAACAGGATTTCTGCGCCTTTACGAACAAAATTCCAGTCTGGTTCTGTCCACCCAAAAGCGTGTAAACTAAATTTCAAGCGATCGTAGTGTGCTTGCCAATTAGTTAAACTACTATCAAGGCAATCACCATAAACCCGCAGTGTCGTAAAAACCGTTGCCCCATAAAGCAAACCTGGATCATTAATATCCAATTCCAACTTTTGGGATTCAATTAATTTTCCACAATACCAATACATAAATAGGGAACGGGGAAGAGGGGCAGGGGAGACGGAGACGCGGGGAAAATTAAGAATTCCCTGTTTACGAATTACGAATTACGAATTACGAATTACGAATTACGAATTACGAATTACGAATTACGAATTACGAATTACGAATTACGAATTACGAATTACGAATTACGAATTACGAATTACGAATTACGAATTACGAATTACGAATTACGAATTACGAATTACGAATTACGAATTACGAATTACGAATTACGAATTACGAATTACGAATTACGAATTACGAATTACGAATTACGAATTACGAATTACGAATTACGAATTACGAATTACGAATTACGAATTACGAATTACGAATTACGAATTACGAATTACGAATTACGAATTACGAATTACGAATTACGAATTACGAATTACGAATTACGAATTACGAATTACGAATTACGAATTACGAATTACGAATTACGAATTACGAATTACGAATTACGAATTACGAATTACGAATTACGAATTACGAATTACGAATTACGAATTACGAATTACGAATTACGAATTACGAATTACGAATTACGAATTACGAATTACGAATTACGAATTACGAATTACGAATTACGAATTACGAATTACGAATTACGAATTACGAATTACGAATTACGAATTACGAATTACGAATTACGAATTACGAATTACGAATTACGATAATCTTTTTCAGGGAGATTAATAACAGGGAATCCCTCAGCATTAATCACTACCTTACCTCCTAGATTTTCAATTTCTCTAATTGCTCTTTTGCGAGTTTTCTCATCCACATTATTTTGTAAAACCATTGTCCAACCAGCAATGCGGGCAAATTTACTATCAGGATTCTTACTCAAAAATTCAGCAGTTTTTGCTGATAGAAAAGCCACATTTTTACTTTCTTGATCAGTTTGAACATTTGCCCAATTAGCAGCTTGTAAAAAAGATTCCTTTGCAGCTTGGGATTTACCTAAAAATAATAACTCATCTGTTCCTTTATACCGCCATACATAATAAGATTTATTCGGTACGGTAGGAGATAGAAATTTTAAACCATTCTCTATTAAACCAATAGTCTTCTCTGGCATACCAGCATATAGAGAAGTACTGATAGAAAGACCCAAATAAGCTGCTAAAAATCTTGGATCTCGTCCTAGTATAACTTCAAAATATTCTGGACTCAAGCTATAACCTGTTTTGTTTCTTACTTCATTATCCCCAAAATATTGCAAAAAATCGATATATGTCCAATCAGCAATCACGTTTTTATAACTAAAGCTAGGGAAGTTTTCGAGTAAATTAAGCCGTAAATTTTCTTTTTCTTGGTTTTTTTGTAAGCTTTCTAAAGATGTATTTTCTTTACTAATTAACAATTTTTGCAATCTAGGTAATTGACTTAAGCTAATTCCTAAGATACACAAACAGGCTACCAAAGGTGTAGTAATATCTTCACGAGATATAAACATACTCTTTCTGAGTTTTTCAGACAATTTACATCATTGTATATAATACACTTTCTGTTAAATTCCTAATTTTTGATTTTACATACAACAGATTTCAGGTTGCAGGAGGTACAAAATTTAAGGACAAAGCCTTATGCTAAGAGACTTTCAACCCTGTTCCCTATTCCCTATTCCCTGCTGTAATTGCCAACATTGTTGTGCTATAGCCCAATCTTCTTGAGTATGTATAACTAATACTCGCACAGCAGAATCTGATGTAGCAATATCAGCATCAATTGGCTGCTGCTGATTTTTGACAGCATCTATTTTCAATCCCAAAAATTCCCAAGCAGTACAAGCCTCTTGACGAATTCCTGGAGATTTTTCTCCCACCCCACCAGTGAAAACTAAAGCATCTAAACCTCCCAAACTAGCCAGCATAGAACCGATACCAGCCTGTAAGCGATGTACGTATATATCCCAGGCTAATTGGGCGCGTTCATTACCTTGCTGCCTTGCGGCTATTACTTCCCGTAAATCATTAGAAACCCCCGAAATTCCTCGTAATCCAGAAGCTTTATTTAAAACATAATCCAGCCTTTCTGCTGAGTAATCACATTGACGCAATAGATAAATTAGAATCCCTGGATCAATTGAGCCACAACGACTACCCATCATTAAGCCATCAAGAGGCGTAAAACCCATAGTTGTATCAATGCTGCGACCATTTTTAACCGCCGCTAAAGAGCAACCATTACCTAAATGACAGGTTATTAACCGCAGTTCGTTTAAATCTCGACCCAGGATTTGTGCTGCACGAGTAGAACAGTATTGGTGACTGATACCATGAAACCCGTAGCGTCGGATACCTTGTTCTACCCATTCATAGGGGCCAGGATAAATGGCGGCGGCATCAGGTAAAGTACTATGGAAGCTAGTATCAAATACTGCAACTTGGGTAACATCTCCTAAGCTTTGTTCAATGGCTTCTATGCCCTCCACAGCGGCTGGATTATGGGCTGGAGCAAGGGTAGAAAGACGAGCGATGGCGTTTTTCACATCTTCTGTAATTACCACACTTTGGCGGTAGTCTTTTCCACCATGTACTACCCGATGTCCAACTACATCGATTTCTGACAACTGACTTACCACCTTAGTCGCACCGTGAGTGAGAGTATGGAGTAGATAGGCAAAATGTGCGCTTTGGGAGTCACCCTCGATATATTCTTGTAGCACTGCACCCGTTGCTGTTTTTACCTCTATTTCTGCTCCACTTTTGTCTTGAATCCAGTTTATTTTCCCTTCCCAAAGAGGTTGTGGTGCTTGGTTGAGGACAGTCGCATCTGTAATTTTATACAGACAAACTTTTTGGCTACTTGATCCGGCATTTAGTACTAATATATTCATAATTGCTTACTTGGAAATGTTCGGTGCAAATTTCAGATAAGTTCCACCCAATCCTTCTACAATACTGCGTGTGTTAGCATCCATCATTTTTTGATATGTTTCTCCATCACTACCAGGTTCACCAAGTCCATCTATATAAAGTTGTCTGGGAAAAAGTTTCACATTAGCTTCTTTGGCTATAGGTTCAAGCAAATTGGAGTTGGTTTTTGTGTCTGCAAAAATTGTTATGACTTTAGATTTTTGAATATAGTTAGCCATATTTTTAACTTTGGTATTTGTTAAATTCTCTTCATCGCTAATATCTAGCCAACTTCCTTTATAGGGAAAACCATAAGCTTTGACATAATAGATTATTGCTTGATGGGTGGTCAGTATTTTGCGATTTTTTGGGGGAATACTGGCCAGTCTAGATTTAATCCAGCTATTTAGTTGGTTTAATTCTTTGGTAAGTTTTTTACTATTGCTGCTATAGGCTTTGGCATTTTTAGGGGAAATTTTACCTAAATTGCTATTAATTACCTCTACTATCTGGATAGTATTCTTTGTATTGTGCCAAATATGTGGTTCTGTGAATTCTTGACCATTATTTCGTAATTTTTGTGGCTGTGGTACAGCAAGTTGGGCAACAGCTATTTTTCGCGTTCGGTTTTGTTTTGCTGTAATGATTTTGATTAAACCTGGTTCAAAATTATAGCCATGATATAAAATCAGATTAGCCTGTTCAATGGCTTGTCTATCTTCTGGAGTGGGTTGATAAAAGCGGGGATCTAAACCAGGAGGAATCAAGCAGGTAAGGTTAATGCTTGTCCCGGCAATTTGTTTAGTTAAATCACAAATTACGCTAGTAGTCGCTACAACTTGGGGAAGATTTCTGTTAATGCTGTTGGTTTGATTAGTGCGGGTGTATACTGTATTTATAGTTTGATTTCCACACCCGGCAAATCCAAGTGCAAGAGTAAAAAAACCAGCATTTAATAATTTATTTAATAGTATGTTTTTCGACTTTTTCAACATCCTCTAATTATCCTGACAACTCACATATCTCAAATGAATAAAGGCACAGCATCACTGTGCCTTATAAATTTTCATAACTGCTAACTTTATTAAAAACTAGCAGAGGGCAACTTGCCTTGTAACATCTGAAATTTAGCCTGAACACAAGTAGAGCAACCGCAACCTAATTGATCAATAATTGGATTGGTTACTAAACCAAAATTTGGTGCTGTTAGTTCAATATTGTTGTGTGCAGATGGTGTAGCTAGAGTGATGACTCCGTTTCTACTCAATGCATGGGCTGGATTAGCTATCAGTAGCAGAGATGCCAGAAAGACTGGACAAGCAAGCAAAATCAGTTTGGCTATGTTCATAGTTCACACTTAGAGGCCGCTGCTGATACAGCATAGCCAATTATTAGTCATTAGTCAGTAGTTTTAGACCAAATAAGTAGTTCCCCTTGTTCCCCACCTGCGGCTAATAAGGGTGGGGAAACCCCACCCCTACTGGGATGCCAAGCTAGGGTAGAAAATCCTGCTCTGACACCTGCGATAATTTGGGATACTTCTGTGGCTTGGTTCCACAAACACAGCCAACCATCTGCTGCTGCGGAAGCGAGAAGAAAACTTTGGGGTGCGAATGCGATCGCATTAATTATATCCACATGATTAGTCAATATGCGCGATTCCCACCCCAATGACTCATCCTCTGATTTTTCCCAAACTACTACACCCTCAACACTGGAAGAAGCTAAAAGCGGCGCACCAGCGGCTGGAGTGGCTTCTGACCAAGCTAATTGGCGAATTTTACCCGGAAAGCCTCGCATTAGCCAAGGATCGGGATTTCCCCATTCCAACACGGTGACACTACGATCCATATTGCCAGAAGCTAAGTATTTGCCATCAGGCGACCAAGCCATTGCTACACTCACTGTAGTCGTAGCTAAAATATAAGGTTCTTCATCCCAATCTTGAGTATTCCAAATTTTTACTCCCTGATAGCCGCTAATGGCTAAATATTGCCCATCTTTACGCCAATCAATCCCTAAAATTGATGAGTTTTCAAAATTCAGCGTGACAACAATTTCTTCTGCGTCCGCATCCCATACTTGGACGCAGCGCCCTAAACTAAAAGCTAGTTGGTTATTTGTATGATTCCAAGCTAATTTATCAACCCAAGCAGGGGCGTTTTCTAAAGTGGTAATTAATTGATTTTCTCTCCAGATTTTTACTTTTCCATCTTGTCCACCGACGGCTAAATATTTGCTATCGGCAGAAAATGCCACGCAATCTACTGATTTACCTGTGGCAGTTTGTAAGGTTGTGATTTCGCTATTTTCCCAAATTACAACTTCTCCAGCAGCGGAAGTTGCAGCTAGTTTTTCTCCTTGGTTTGACCAAGTTAAAGATGTGACATAATCTGCAAGCTGACCTGAATAGTAGGCTGTAAATTCTTGATGTTTACTAGTTGTGAAGTTCATGTGTAAATATGATGGGCAATATTATTTTTTTACTAATCGCAGAGAAAAGAAAATGGCGTTGTTGATTTAGGATATGAGTTTCTCATTTTTATTCACCAACGCCTAGTTTTACGTTTTATTTCTCATACCTCGATTTGCACCTGAGAATATGATTTATTGAACCGCGTATCCCTTACGGGACCGTAAGGAAAGACGCGAAGATCGCGTTCGCGTTCGCGTTAGCGTTGCGTAGCAAAGGAAGAAGGAAGAAGAATATTTGGATTTACACCAGACAGGCTAGAAAATCTTGTTTTAGTTTAGCTTCATCAAGATTACGACCGATAAATACAAGTTCATTTTTTCGGGTTTCGCTGGCTTTCCAAGGTCTATCTGGTTTACCATCAAATATCATGTGTACTCCCTGGAAAACAAAGCGATCATCTTCTCCTGCAATGTTTAAAATGCCTTTCATGCGAAAGATATCTATTCCTTGAGTACGTAATAATTCACTTAACCATTCATTTAATTTTTGTCCGTCTATTGCGCCTTTTTCTACCAAAGCTACAGAATAAACGCTTTCATCATGTACGTGAGCATCTTCACCTAGGAAGTTGGGGTCAATTTCTAAAGCCCGGTCTAAATCAAAGGCTTTTACACCTAATAATGCATCCATTCCTAATTCTGAGTTTTGGGTGCGGTGGATTTTAGCGATCGCATTCATCGACCGAATTCGCTTTTCTAGTTCTTCTAAATTTTCTGGGGTGACTAAATCGGTTTTATTCAATAAAATTACATCAGCAAATGCAATTTGTTCTTGGGCTTCGTCTGCTTCCCAATGTTGCCAAATATGCTTGGCATCGACAACTGTAACTACTGCATCTAGTGACAATTGACTCTGCATATCTTCATCTACAAAAAATGTCTGAATTACAGGTGCAGGGTCGGCTAATCCTGTGGTTTCAATTACTAAATGGTCAAATTTATCCCGGCGTTTCATCAAATTGCCGATGATGCGAATTAAGTCACCGCGAACTGTACAACAAATACAGCCGTTGTTCATTTCAAAGATTTCTTCATCTGCATCAATAACTAGTTGATTATCAATGCCTACTTCCCCAAATTCATTGACGATGACAGCAACTTTTTTACCGTGTTCGTAAGTCAGAATGTGATTGAGTAGAGTAGTTTTACCTGCTCCTAAATAGCCAGTTAAAACGGTTACAGGTACGGTTGTGAATGTTTCTGAAGCCATCATAATCTTAAACCAAATTTGATGAGGTGTTGATAATCATTATCTATTTAACATATCTTTGTTAAAAATGGTAATATTGCCTCAAAAACCACTGCTGGGTATTCTTCATGCAGTCCCAAAGAACCAGGAACGATAACGCTGCTAACTCCTGGTAAAGCCGCCAATGCGTCCATTTCTTGCCGTGACTTGGGGGGGCTGGATTCGCCAATTACCGCCATTAGTGGGGCAGATAAGGACTGCACTAGGGACAGAAACTCTGTTTGACTATGAATAGTATCTATATTGCCGGTGACAAAGGCCGCAGAAGCAAATCTGGCGTTTGGTTGTTGAGTACTTTGCCATTTTTCGGTGATGAAACTGGGTGTAAGTTTCGCTGTATCGGTGAAGACATGGCGGCTGTACATCCAACTTAAGAAAGATGGGGTAGTGTTAAGTTTATAGAGTGCTTGACCGAGAATCGGCGATCGCACTAATCCCCTCACCATAGCAGCTATATTTGCATTTGCACCCATTGTCGGTAGAGGCCCACGCCAAGTTGGTGCTACCAAAACAATCCGCGAAAAAGCATTTGGCTGTTTAAAGGCTAGTTGCAGCACATAACCAGCAGCATGACCAGCCGCAACTACAATAATTGGGATATTAAACACAGATTTCACGAAATCTGCCAAAAATTGCTGATATATTGCCGGGTTGTAATCTAATTTTAGTCGGGAAGATTCCCCAAAACCTGGCCAGTCTAAAGCGGTAACTTGAAAATGGGAAGCGAGTAATTTAGCAAGTTCTCCCATTTCTCCCCTTGTAGAAACACTACTAAATGCGGGAAGTAATAAAAGCGGAGAACCTAGTCCAAGAGTTTCATAAATCACCTGCAATTGTTGATTTTCCCAATTCCAGAGAAATTCTTGAACTTGACCACCAAATACACCAGCAGGTTTTGTCAATAAATTGGTAGACATTTTGATTTAATTAGTCATTAGTCATTAGTCATTGGTCATTCCTCCGCATCTCCCCATCTCCGCGTCACCGTGTCCCCGCGTCCCTAATTTTCTAATTTACATTCCAAAGCTTTTTTTTGCATGGTTTTGAAAATGTTGTAAAAACCGTTAGCGCGGGAAGGTGTCAAGCTAACATTTAAACCAGTAGCTTGAATAAAATCAGGAGTTAATTGGACGATTTGTGTTGGTGCTAGTCCATTCAATCCTTCTATTAATAGCGCTACTAATCCCTTCGTTAGCTGGGAATCAGAATCTCCCTGAAAAACCACTTTCCCATCATCGAGTGATGCTGTCACATATACCTGTGAGACGCAACCAGGAACTTTGTTTTCGGGTAATTTATCAGCTTCGGGAAACTCTGGCAATTTCTGAGCATACCAAATTAACTGTTCATAACGTCGCTTCGGTTCAGCAGCACGTTGGAAGCGTTGGACGATTTTAGCTAAAGCAGGTGGCAAGGAATCAAGACTTGAGGACATAATAAATTCAGGAAATAATTCAGTCTCATCTTGAGTTTAAATTATCTGGAGAGCGATCGCTCGTATTGAGTTTAGCGGCTCATTGTATTCTCAATCAAAAAGAGATAATTCATTTGGTAATTGTATTGCTGATGACCAAATGGCATCCGTAGAGTGATTGTTTATATTAAGTATTGGCAACAACTGTTAAATATTGCTGCAAAAATCGGCTTTTTGTTGATTTTTACGATGAATTTTGAAGATTATATTCTCAATGATTCAATAATCTCAGGAGAAAACCAGATGTTGACCTTTAGCTTACTCGCTATTGTACCCACAACCCTAGAATGGACTCCCAACGTTGGTATCATCATGATTCTCGCCAACATTTTAGCGATCGCTATCGGCAAGTTTACAATCAAGTATCCTAACGCAGAACCTGCTTTACCTGCACCCAATTTCTTTGGTGGTTTTGGTTTACCTGCTGTATTAGCAACCACCTCCTTTGGTCATATCTTAGGTGCAGGCATCATCTTAGGACTCCACAACATCGGCAAAATCTAAGCTTGAGTCCCAACTTTGCTTGTATTAAATCGATTTATTGTTTATTTTTCCAGCTAAGAGCCAGAAAACCTAATTTCTGGCTTTTTCTCTTTGACCAGGAATTTTAGATTTTAGATTTTAGATTTTAGATTAAAAAAAATTTGGTATAGGTTCCCCGTCCTTGAGGACGGCAAAATCATAAATCCCAAATCCAAAATTTTCAAGCTCTACACTTGAGGGTGGAGTCAATCCAAAATCCAAAATCGTCAATCCAAAATCGAGTGACTCATGCCTCCTGTAAGACGGGAGCATCCCAACAACAGATATTCACAGTTACTTGCCTATCATCTGTATTTTTTGATGAAGTTCAATTATGCATAAATACGGTTTTTCAAACTACACGGCTAAAGGTGCCGTACCATGTAACTGACGCACAGCATTGAGACAAACTAGGCAATCACAGCCAAATAACTTAATTGCCTCATTACTTTCTGCATCAGTGAATTCTAGTTCATCTGCCTGATTTTGACCAGGTTGAACTTGCGCCAATTCCATATTTGGTTTAACCGTCGTAGGAGTAACATTATCCCCCTGTATACATACCTGACGCACACTTGCTGAACGGGGAGAACGGACACAAGAAAGATGAGTAGCAACAGGGGTAACTGTTTGATTAGCATGGGCTGGTCTAGCCATCATCACCATAGATAGCATAGACGTAAACAAGACAGGACTAGAAAGCAAGGCCAAGATAAATTTTCTGTTCATTTCTGGAAAAAAGTTTATGGCTAGAAAAACAAACCAACCATCTTTTCAGACCAGTTGATTGTCAATCAGTCTATCTTATCCAAATTAGCTAAAAATAGCTGAGTTAATTCAATATCATCCATACAGTATTTCTATCTTGGCTTCTGGCTGGGAAACAAAACCAAAAATTACCCAGCAGAAATTACCTTAGTTGAAACCTGAAAACCTTTCCCAACTCCGTAACGTACAGTCTTAAATTCTACAAAATTTGTCTCTGGATTATAAACAGTATAAATCGCTTCTCCTGGATTTCTGCCCACATTACCCACACCTATCACTTGACGCGGAGAAATTTCTACAGTTTCAGGAGTAGGGGAACTATCCAAAGTTGTCACACCTGTAGTAATAGAACCGGCTTCTAGCTGATATCTAAAAGCTAAACCAGAACGACCGCAGAATAAATTATTTGCTTGCATACGTCCCAAACGGTCAAGCATTTGGATAGGAGGCGTTTCTGGCGTTAGTGCTTCATCAATTGCTACCGTTGAACCGTGAATTAATAAACAATCAAGTTCAAAAAAACCAAAATCTAAATTTCGCAACCATTGCACAGTCGGACGAGAAACCGAATCCCAAAGTAACTTAACAGTATCTCCCCCATACTTAGCCATTAACTCTGTCGGTTCCCCAGTTCCAGCCACACCGTGGAGAATAAAACATTGTTCTTCCCACCAACCCTTACAAACTAAAGGTTCCAACTCCCCGCGCTTTGGGTTCCGTACTCTTGTCACCAACTTCTCAGAATCTTGATTTGGCCCCACCAAATCGCCCAAAATATATAAAGCCTCAACATCCCGCAGACGCTTAACATCAGCCATTACAGCCTCATAAGCCGCCAAATTACCCTCAATTCCACTCAAAATCGCCCATTTAGTCATTTTCTTATTTTTCTGCGCTCTCTGCGCCGCTGCGGTTGGAATAGACTTTTTCCATCATTCCAGATATCATCTGCCTTTATCTACGGTTAATGGCTTCTTATTTGAACTTTTGCAAACAGTCTCAATCTCTGACTTGAAAATAAGACCCCACCCCTAACCCCTCCCCGCTGTTTCGTGGAGGGGAATAAGAAGTTTTTTTTCATGTGTTCTGGTGTACGTAGTTCATGATGGCTACTTAGTACAAACATGAGTTGCATCATCAGCCCTTTCAGCATATTCCAAACCTTGAGACAAACGCCAAGCAAAAATAGCAGGTAAACCCTTCTCAATAATTGCGGCACAGGTTTTTTGATAATTGTAAGCAACTTCCCGCAGCTTCACATCTTGATTATCGGTGTCATAAATTACATAAGTTGCATTAGGTCTTCCATGTCGAGGTTCTCCCACAGAACCGACATTAATAATCCGTTTCAAGTTAGCTGTAAAATTGATTTCCCTTGCTTCTGTACCTTCACCTTGAACACGCACTTGCAAACTTCCTGCATCCAAATTACGGACATAAGGGACATGAGTATGTCCACAAAAAAGTACATCTGCATCTGTGGAAAGTACTCGCTCCAATGCTGCAAAAGCGTCAAGTTCTGGTAACAAGTATTCATGGTTGCTGTGAGGACTACCGTGAACAAAAGCTAAATTTTCCTCACGCAAACTATGGGGTAATTGGGCTAAAAATTCTCTATTTTCGGGTTTTATTTGTTGATTTGTCCATTCATGAGCTATTTTACCCCTGTTTTCAGCTAATAAAGAAGGATAACTGCAATCGCAAGCATTTAAACCTTCTACAATATCTTCATCCCAACAACCAGAACAAGTAGGAATATCCAGAGAACGAATTTGTGTCACTACCTCATTTGGATAGGGGCCATATCCGACTAAATCTCCCAGACAAAAGATTTTTTCCACTTTTTGGTAATCTATATCTGATAAAACTGCATCCAAAGCTTCAGAGTTGCCATGAATACAAGACATAATTGCTATTTTCACTGAGTTATCTCTCCTTCTGATAAAATCTCTTTGACCTGTTCTTGGTATTGTTTAATGCCAATGTCTGACAAATAACAATCTTGCAAAGTTTGTTTAATTGCTGACTCGTCTAAATTTTTACCCCATACTTCTATACCACTAAAGCGCTCTGGTCTGCCTTCTAAATGACGTGGAATATCCAATTCCAGAAAATCGGTTGTGGGGATACCCGCAACAAAATCACCGTAAATTGACCGACCATCGGCTACATCAAAGATGCCTTTAGCACGGGTAACTTGACCATAAGCATGATGAGTAATTTCATACCAAAAGTCATGTAAACTGTCTTCATCAATAACTTGACCACTGCTGGGAACGCGCCAAAGTTGACTTGGGGAAATACTGATATCAATATTTGCACCTTTGATAATTTTTTCTGCCCAATTATGATATTCAGAATCTTTGAGGTGTGGTGGTAAAATGGCTATAGCAATATAGGGTACATCGTTTAATATTTGCTGAATTGCAGTTAATTCCAAATAAAACCCCAGTTCAATATAGGCTAGTTTGGCGGTTTCTAGCTGGGTGTAAAATTCGATTTCTTGACCATCTCCAAAGACTTTTACTTCTGGGAATTCCGCAGCTAGGCGCGTTTGGTCTATGGGAACCTTGCCATTTCCAGGACTATAATAGATTACATTGTCCAGGGAAGCGGTATTTTGCAACTTTTGGCAAATCCAAGTAGTTTTCCCACAGCCAGCAGGTCCAGCAACCACTGTGATAATTGGTATATTCATATTTTAATGATAATCATTATTGTGTATTTTGCCAAGTTAAGTTGGGTACTCTAAAGTTTACTTCTATACGTTTACCAGAAATGCCAAGATAGATTTAGATAATTTATGATCAGCGTTCTTTAAAATAAAGACGATATAAATTACAAAGTGATTGCACCTCATTTCCTTTAAATTCAATTAAACCCAAACTACGTAATTTAAAGGCTTGTGCAGACTCTATTTTAATAGGAACATCACTGTTAATTACTTGTTGCATTGCTGTTTTTAACAACTTATCTTTTTCAAGTTCTAAAACATAGAAGCGTAAAAAGTCTCTATATAATCCTTGTTCAGTGGGAGCAATTTTCAGAAATTGTTCTAAACTTAAATTACCTTTAGCAATTTCATCAAGCGCAGTTGTTAATAAATAAGGATGGCCATCAATCATTTCTCTTAATTGGTTTATTTCTGTATCTGACCAATTTAAACTAAGTAGATGAACTAATTCTTTTACTTGTGTGGCATTAAATTCTTCTATTTCGACAGATAAACCGACATTAAAGGGAGATTGATTGACATTTAGAGCTACATAAACTTCTTGAGAATGAGCAATTACTAAACGTAATTTTTGCCAAATATCTTCTGTTTTTGCGTTTTCGTGCCAAGCTCGTAATAAAGCGGAAAATTGTTGAGTACTCTCCAGCTTTCACCGCTTGATATAAATCTTCATCAGCTTTGCGTGTGACGTAGGTGGGTGCATGAGGAGGAAGACTACCACCGAATTGATATTGATAATTCTGGGAATCTAAAAAGGATGTCATCTTATGCTATTTGGGGTTATTTTGTCAATCCTTAAGGGCTAATTATAATCTAGCTTCGCCAATAGAATCTTTTCAGAGAGAATTTTTAGATGTAATAATCAGTTAAAATTTACTATATGTAGTAAAACTTAATTTTTCAAAAAAAAATGTTGAAAAAATTATTACCTGCTCTATTCCTAGTGATTAAGAAAAGAGTTGGCAAATCCCTATGATCTTGTTTTTCAGTAAGATGTTCAGCCGTTGGGTGGCGGCTGGTGTCAAGCTCCGTACTTCCACCTATGAACTTACAAAAAACAATCTGCGGATTCAGGGAATCATACTGTTTGTTATCATCAACATCATTTGGGGAACAACCTTTCCACTTATTGAAAAAACAGTCAGCAGCCTTTCATCAAGTGTATTAATTGCTATGCGATTTGGTGTGGCAGCATTATTCTTCAGTGGCAACTTGCGTGGTCTAAACAGGCTGATATTACGCGATGGTTTACTACTGGGAATCGTATTCTTTGCCTATCTAGCAGTTGAAACAGTCGCTCTAGAGAGTATTCATGCCAACCGGGCAGCATTTATTGTCAGCCTGAGTGCAATCTTAGTACCTTTACTAGGTTTGTTTTTTGGTCGGCGCTTACCGTTGAAAACTTTCCTATCTGCTGGACTTGCCGTTATTGGAATCGGCGTGATGTTTTGGGGAGGGGGAGTATTAGGAATTGGCGATTTGTTAATGTTAGGTGATGCCTTTATTTATGCAGGTTATACTCTCCTACTAGAACAAATAGCACCCCGCTACCCATCGTTATCACTTACTAGCGTCCAATTGTGTGTCGTTGCAGTTATGGGCGCAATCTGGAGTAACACAAACTTAGTTAAAGAGTTTGAGGTTATCAATGAGAACTGGGGCGTGATTCTTTACCTGGGGTTGGTAGCAACTGCCATGATTATCTGGCTTCAGACATTAGCTCAACGATGGATTCGGGCTGAAGAAGCAGCTTTACTCTACACACTTGAACCAATATTCTCAGCGATATTCTCGTTTTGGATACTTGGCGAACAGCTGGGATTAAGCGGTTTCATTGGCGCGGCTTTTGTTTTATCTGCAATAGTTCTCAGCCAAAACTCTCAAGATTCCGAGCCGGATATGCCGGATATACAGATTGATGTCAGTGAATCAACATCTGCTTTGCTGGTTGTCGCGGAGGTTAATCGTATAAAATCAAACAGCTTGGAATCTGAAATTCTCTCATAGGACTAGTCCCGCCTTCTCAGAATTAAAAACGGAGACGGTTGTTGGGACTGGGGCAAGATGTAAAATGACTAAAAACCCATTTCTGGAAATATGACAAATCAATCTACTATCCCAGTCATTGTCAATGGTGCAGCTGGCAAAATGGGACGTGAAGTAATCAAAGCAGTGGCTCAAGCACCGGATCTGATTTTAATGGGCGCGCTCGATACCTCACCGGCACATCAGGGCAAGGATGCAGGGGAATTGGCAGGTTTAAGTGAACCTTTAGAAGTGCCAATTACCAATCAATTAGAGCCGATGTTAGGCTATGTGGCGGGTGAAAGACAGATGGCTCCTGGAGTGATGGTAGATTTTACCCATCCAGATTCAGTTTATAATAATATTCGCAGTGCGATCGCTTACGGTATTCGTCCGGTGGTCGGAACCACAGGTTTAAGTCCTGAACAAATTCAAGATTTGACAGATTTTGCGGAAAAAGCCAGTACAGGTTGCTTGCTGATTCCTAATTTCTCCATTGGCATGGTATTGCTACAACAAGCCGCAGTTACAGCTTCTAAATATTTTGATCATGTAGAAATTATTGAACTTCATCATAACCAAAAAGCAGATGCTCCTAGTGGTACAGCTATTCAAACAGCCCAACTTTTAGCCGAATTTGGTAAAACCTTTAACCCACCTCAAGTAGAAGAAACTGAGAAGATACCTGGAGCCAGAGGTTCTCTTGCTGATGAAGGGATTAGAATTCATAGTATCCGCTTACCAGGACTGATTGCCCATCAAGAAGTCATTTTTGGCGCTGCGGGTCAAATTTACAGCTTACGCCATGATACAAGCGATCGCGCCTGCTATATGCCCGGAGTCTTACTGGCAATTCGCAAAGTAAACGGGCTAAAGTCTTTAGTATATGGATTAGAAAAAATACTTTAAAGAAGGAGTCAGGAGAAATAAAGAACAAAGAAGTTGACTCATCACTCAGCACTCGGTACTCATCACTTGGTACTCATCACTCAGCACTCACTACTCATGCTTGTTCCCCTGACGCGCCAAAAATTTGAACAAATCATCCCCTTCATTGCCACTGGTTCCCAGTACAAATACTACTGGGGAAAGTTCAGCAATTTTTTGCAGCGGCTGTTAATTTCTGTAGTTACTGTAGTTGTAATTTTACTGGTTCAAATCCTTTTCAAGCTGGATTTTGGGTTGATTTTGGTATTCGGGGTATTTGGCGCTTTTTTTTGGCTGTGGTATCCAGTCCTTCAAGCTAGTCTACGCAATGCGAAATGCCGCCGTTTCAAGTACAGCGGCTTTTTTCGTGGACGAGTCATAGATTGGTGGATTACAGATAAGTTGACTGGTAAACAAGAAACCGTCAACAATAAAGGCGAGTTGGTAATAATTGAAAACCGCGAAAAACGAATTAACTTAGAATTGGGCGATGACACCGGATTTATTGTTGAATTTGATGCACCATTGCGTCCTGCCCACAAAGCGATCGCTCGTGGTCAAATAGCAGAAATGGTAGTCATGTCAAATAGCCCAGATTTAGGCAGCATCGAAGAATTTAGCAATATTTACATTCCCAATCGCAACTTATGGATCAGTGACTATCCATTAGTGCGACAGGATTTCTTCAATGAAGTCAGTCTCCGCTTACGTGAAGGACAACAAAAAAGACCACGCCGTCGCCCTCCACAAGGGCAAGGAGACAGAAGAGCAGAGAAACAGCGAGATCGAGAAGACGATGATAGATATTAATACTCTCCAGCAGCCCCTGCACCCTGCCTCCTGCCTTCAATTTCCCCCATTCCGATCTTGGCCATAGGCTTGCCATGCTAAATCAACCAAGCCATCAACAATTGCAGCTGCCACAACTGCATTACCTTTGCGACTGTCAATAGTAATATAAGGTACTAAAGATTCTTGTAAACGTTCTTTAACATCATCTACGTTGACAAATCCCACGGGGGTAGCAATTATCAACGCAGGTCGAATTTCTTCAGTTTCAATTAAATCTACAAGTGCAGTTAATGCGGTTTGCGCTTGACCAACCACAAAGATACCCTCTGGGTACCGCTTGGCAAGGGTTTCAATTCCCCAAGCAGCACGAGTCCTTTCTTTTTGTGGGCGTGTCAGAGCTTCCATGCTGCAATACACCGGATTAGCAAAAGTGTTTTGAATGTCGTAAGCAATACCGACCTGTACCATTGGCACATCTACTACAATAGTGGTGCGTGCTGCTAGTGCTGCTGCTCCTGATTGTAAAGCGTGTTCCGAAAACCGGATCAACGACTTGTACTCAAAATCAGACGTGGCGTATATTACTCGCCGGACTATCTCATACTCTGCTGGTGAAAAGACATGATCGCCAATTTCACTATCAATGATTGCCAAGCTTTGAGCATCAGTTACGTGCCATTCCATTGCTGTTAAGCTTCTCACATATCAGCTTTCAGCTTATCATCAGAAGGCAGGAAGAAGGTTATTCTCACCTGTCAAGAGTCAAGAGTCACCTGTTCCCTTCTTCTTAACTCAAGACTCGGTACTGGAAGAAGGACGACTAAAAACTGGAGATAAATAGGCAACTAAAACACCCATCAGAAAAGCGGTGATATTACGAACTAGAGGCAGCCAATCGCTTGTACGAGTAACTACTGGTCCAATACCGAAGGCAATAAATAAAATTCCCCATAATGGTGAGAAAATTAAAGCCCATTGCCAAGCAAAAACTTGTTTATCATTGCGAGGTTGAGCCGCAAAGCCACAAATCACCCCACCTATAGCGGAAGTAATGAGGGTAAGTATCCACTGTTCCCTTGGTAGACCAGGAACGACGTTACAACCACCTTTAAGTAAACAACCTTTAACTGAATCTAAGGCTTGTAGGATGGCTTGGTCTTCCCCTTGTTCGCGCACAAAGTACAAGTTGCCAAAACGGGTTTGCAGTTCAATCCAGAAAGTCCTGGGTAAAAATTCATAAACTGCGTCACCAACACTAAAACTGAGGATATTACCGCCACGAGAGTCAGCAACCAAGAGAATACTTTTGTCATCTAAACCCCAATATTTGATGACTGCTCTACCTGGAGTGCGGTCATACTGGGTTAATACTCGCAATTTCCAGCCCGTATCAGTTTCAAATTGTTCTAGTTCTCTGACCAATTTTTCTTCTTGGGGGTCAGGGAGCGATTTAGCTAAATCTACAACTGGGGTGAATATGGCAGGTAGTAGGTCAGGATTTTCGTAAGCTAGGGCTGATGGAGATTGCATTGCCCAAATTGACCCAGAAAAACAAAAGACTGCAATGAATACTAAAACTCGTCGCCAAAAACAAAGCTGCATGGAATTTTTTTATATAAGTATTAACGGGTGGGAATGAAAACGTTGTGTTAAAAAAGTACGGGAAAAGTGATACTTCTTTACACTTGTTTACTTTACTCTAATCTTAGTCATTAGTCATTAGTCATTAGTCATTGGTGATTGGGTTATTAATCTCCCCCCTGTTCCCTGTCACCTATTCGTCATCTAAATCGCTGTCCCAATTAGCAGTTTCACCATAACCATGATTGATGCGATAGGTTTCTGGTTGTGTGCGCTGATTTTGTAGCCTCGCTGCTTCTGGCTCTGGCAAAGTTAGCGGTGGTTTCTCATTTATGGGCAAGCGTTCGGCGTTTCGTCTCACAGGTTTTTTGCGCGTGAAAGTTTTCCACGCAGTTTTAACGCCAACTAAGACACTACGTGTAGTAACTTGAATATTCGCTGCTTGTTTTTTGGCGCTATCTAAGCTTTGATCTACTTGTTTAACGACTTGACTAGCACTTTTGACACCTTCACTAACATCGTCAGTTAAATCTGTTATTTCTAAACTAGTATTGCGGATGGCGTTGAGAGTGGGTGGTAACTCCCGTGAGAGAGTATCAAAGAATTTTTCAGCACTGCGAGCAGCGCGTGCTAATTCCTGCAAAGCCGGTATAGCCGCCACTAAAACAGTAGTTAGACTAGCAGCGACTAAGAGAATGGAAAGTCCCAGCCAAAACAGAGGATCAATCACAGTTATGCTATTTATGAGCTTTCTAGATGCTGGGTGAGAGAATCTGGATTTTCGGGATCAGCAGGTTTTTGCCGTTGTAGGGCTTGGTTTTCGCGCTGTGTAGCATCTACCCCAGCAGCGATCGCATCCCGCAGTCTCTCTAAAGTATCATCCCAGTTTCGCAAGGCGCTGGCAGAAAGACGATCTGCCTGGATTTGGACACTTGTTGATATATCTTCTGCCAATTCTGGTAAAGCATCAGCAGATTTTTTCAAAAGTTTACGTGTTTCGCGCCCTGTGCGTGGAGCAACAAGCAAGCTGGTTAAAGCACCGATAGTCGCTCCTAGCATCAAACCGCCAATAAATACTCCAGAACGGTTATTAGACATCTTAATTATTTTTCTCTTTAATACCCATTCTAGGTGGGTTTTCTCCTCTGGCAAGACCCTATATTCCAAAAAGATTGCTGCCAAATTTTTCTGCCCAGTAAAATGAGATTGAGAATTTGCCGCACTTGTTGGATTTGCAGTTCTAAGCTTTGATTGATTTGGCGCAGGTGATAAATCTGCTGTTGTCCTGTATATATACTTCGCGGTGCTGTATGTAAAGTTGCATGGATAGAGCGTTCATAGTCGATTAACTTATCAGTTACTTTTGCCAAGTTCTGTCTTATTTGCCATATTTGACGAGCTAGATACAGTAGGCTCACAGAGATAATGATATTAATCAGGACAACTACAATTACCATTTTTTACATTTATTTTCCGCTATGTGATTCATTCACCTGCAAATCGCTGTATTTTTGAATACATCTAAACCTTCTTCGCAACCTGAAAAGCTGAAATATATTTAATCTTAAGACTTCCCTCATAATGCTGCTCAATCTTTGACCGCAACCCAGTAAATAAAGCATTTCTCATTGGCGCTTCTAACTTTAAATATGGTGATAGTGTACCCAAAAGCAGTAAATAATGATCAACGCTATAAGTGACTTCACACACAACACGATCAGAAACTAAATCTTTAAATAAACCGGAATCAAGGACTTTTTGTCCGAAAGATGTGACTATTTTTTCTTGAGTTATTATATCTTCATATCTTGCTGAAGATGGAGCATAAATTTGATAAACATCATGCAAATTTTGGTATACATCATAATCAGGTTGAGGTGTCATATTCCACAACAAAATTAAATAACCATCATTCTGTAAAGCATCGGCGACTTTTGCATAAGCTGTTTCAGGACTAATCCAATGAAAAGATGTCGCTGCTAAAACAGCATTAAATTTTCCTGGTGCTAATTTCCATTCTTCAAAAGTTGTTTGTTGAATCTCTACATTTGGATATGCTGCACAGTTTTCTCTGGCCAATTTACAAGCTTCTTGACTTGGTTCTAAACAAATCATGGAAAACCCCAATTTAGCATAAGATACAGTTGCATTTCCTGGCCCACATCCTAATTCAAGAATCCTACCTTCAGGAGTAAGTTTAGCTACTTCTACAGTATTATTAATAATTTCTTGGGGATAACGTGGTCTTACCTTGTTGTAAGCATCTGCTACGGGAGAATACCAGTTTTTTTTCAGTTCTAAGTCTTGGGGATATAAATTTTGTAGTGGTTCTAATTCTTTCATGAATCTGCGTCTCCGACAGAAGAAGGAAAGTAAACAAGGAAGAAGATAGCTATACTAAAAACGGTTGGAAACTTTGCTTTTTAATGCTAACCTAATTATCCCTGATGGCAGATAATTCTTTTTTTAGCTTCTGCCTTCAGCAAGACTACCTTTCTTCGGTTAGTGATTTTCTGGAAGGCCAGTTTATTTTATAGTCAATAAAAATTTTCTCAACTCTTCTGGTGCTAGAGGCCGGCTAAAAAAATAGCCCTGAATGACATTACAATTATTTTGTCTAAGCCAACATAGTTCACCTTCTGTTTCTACTCCTTCAGCAATAATTTTTATGTTGAGACTATTTGCTATTTGAATAATAGATTTGACAATTACTTGTTTACTGTCTATTTTGTCGATATTAGTAATAAAATAACGATCTATTTTCAGGTGATTAAAAGAAAACTCTTGTAGATATTTTAAAGATGAGTATCCTGTGCCAAAATCATCAATAGATATTTGAATATTATAATCGTATAACTCATTTAGTTTGTGCTTTACTGCTTCAACATCTTCAATAAATACACTTTCAGTTAATTCTAATTCTAAAAACTTAGGTGCCAGGCTTGTTTCTGCAATAATATCAATAACTCTCTGGCTGAAATCTGGGTTGGCAAACTGACAAGCAGATATATTTACTGCTATATTAAAATCACCCAATTTCTCTGATTGGAATACAGCGAGTTGATGACAAGCTGTTTTTAATATCCAATCTCCCAAGGGGATAATAAGACCTGATTTTTCGGCAATGGGAATAAATTCTGCGGGAGAAATAAAGCCATGTTCTGGATGCTGCCAACGAATCAATGCTTCTACACAAACAACCTTACCAGTTGTGATATTGATCTGAGGTTGATAGTAAAGCTGAAATTCATTTCGTGCTAGAGCGTAGTTTAAATCAGTTGCTAAAATAATTTTTCTAAAAACGGTCTTTAATATCTCTGGACTGGAGAAATGATAAAAACTGGTATCTTGTTGTTTATAATGTTCTAAAGCAACTTCAGCATTAGTCAGTAATTCATTTAGTTGAAGACCATCATCAGGATAACAAGTAATCCCAATTTTAGTTGTCAGAGCAATTTCTTGATTATTAAAAAATAAAGGTTGTGATAGATTGTCTAAAATTTTTTGAGCAATATCAGCAGCAACCTTAATGTCTGGAGTTGACTTTAACAAAATCACTAATTGATCTGTTTGCAAATAGGCAATTAAGTCTATGGAATGATTTTGCAACTGCACATCATTTAATCTTGTAGCGACAGCTTTTAGTAATAATTGCCTTAAGCTAGATTCAAAAAATAATTTTGTCCGGTGAAGAATATTTATGTCAATAAGTAACAAAGGCAGAATTTGACGGTCATTGTAAGCTTGAAGACGAGTTTGATTGAAATGTTCTTCTAACAAAAATTGATTAGGTAAACCAGTTAAGCTGTCATGACGAGCTAAATGCATGAGTTTAGCTTCCATTTGCTGAACCTGATTTAGATAATATTCGCTAAATATTTCCCTTTTTTTGAGTTGTGTCGTAATCGCTTGGAGAAGTTCCTCGGCATTAAATGGCTTGGTTAAGTAATCATCAGCACCTAGACTCATTGCTTGACGCAGATCAGAATGCTCATCTTTAGCAGTTAGGAAAATAAAAGGAATGATTGCAGTGACTGGATCTTGACGTAAGATTTCAATCAAACGATAGCCATCTAAATAAGGCATCATGATATCACACATAATCAGCAGCGGATGATGCTCTTTAATCATGTTTAGTCCCACCAATCCATCTTCAGCCGTAATCGTGGAAAAACCAGCCAAATCGAGAATTTGCTGAATAAGCTCTCGCATGAGAGGATCATCTTCAATTATCAAAATGTTATTCATTAGGTTTAGGTAAAACTCTAGTAAAAACAAGAAATTAATCTTGATGTTTCAGTATAGGCAATATCTGAAGGTGATGCTACGTGATAAATAGCAACTAGATACATATATTTAATATCTTCATTTATACGGTATATACGGTTATTTTTACTATTAAAGTGCCGATATTATAAGCATTTTTACTTAAACATTCGCCTAACTGAGGTATGTAAGTATGAAACCTAACGGCAAGCTACACCAGCAACAGTCAACCAAAACCATGCAGAAACTAATTTCCTGGTTTTGAGATTAGAAAAGTTACACTCAGAACGATAGCGAGAAACAAACTTTATACAGCAGAATTCAGGAGTCAGTAGAGACGTTTCGACGAAACGTCTGTACAGGAGTCAGGAGTAAAACAGGCGAATGTGTCTAGGCTTCAATTTTGATTCTGTACCGTATGGCTACGCCACGCAAGCTATCGGCTGACGCTCACGGCGAAGCCTCATTGATCTGCAATCTGCTGTATCCTCATGACTAGTAGATAACAGCGGAAATAAACTAACTATTTCCTATCCTAGAAAAGCTTATGCGGTATTCATTTTGAATTGTGAATTCAAGGCAGTACTAGGATTAAAAATAAGGTAGATCCAAAATCCAAAATATTGATATGACATCAACATTACCCGAACCCCCTGCAAACGAATCAACCAAATGGGAAGAAGAACTTGACAGTGCTATTTTCACCTTTGAAGACATTCAAGCTGAACTCAATTATAAACAGGCCAAAACCGCACTGCGAAATTTAGTCAATAATCTTGACCTCACCTCCCAAGAAAAATCTGGCTTGGAAGCAGAAATTACAGATTTAGAAACCATGTTGGGCAAATTAGACAGCATGGTGGTGCAGATTGCGGCCTTTGGTATGGTGGGACGTGGAAAGTCTTCTTTACTCAATGCTTTAGTCGGACAATCAGTATTTGAAACAGGACCATTACACGGTGTCACCCGTACAGAACAAAAGGTTAATTGGACTATTACCGAAGAAATAATTGGTGAAACTGAACGGGCTTTACGAGTTACTTTACGTAGCAATAATCAATCCCAAGTAGAATTAATTGATACTCCGGGATTAGATGAAGTCGATGGTGAAACCCGCGCTGCGTTAGCTGAACAGATAGCAAAACAAGCAGATTTGATTCTTTTTGTTATTACTGCGGATATGACAAAAATGGAACATGAGGCACTTTCTCAGTTGCGGGAAGCTGGTAAACCCATAATTTTGGTATTTAATAAAGTTGATCAATATCCTGAAGCTGACAGAATGGCAATTTACCAAAAAATCCGGGACGACAGGGTGAGAGAGTTAGTTTCACCGGATGAAATTGTTATGTCTGCGGCTTCACCATTGCTAAAAACTGCGGTGCGTCGTGCCGATGGTAGCAGAGGTATACAGTTGCGTCAAGGTAATGCTCAAGTTGATGAACTAAAACTGAAAATTTTAGAGATTCTGCAACGGGAAGGAAAAGCTTTGGTGGCGCTGAATACGATGCTTTATGCTGATAATGTAAATGAGCAAGTGTTACAGCGCAAACTGATGATTCGGGAACAGAACGCGAATGAGTTGATTTGGAAAGCTGTGATGACTAAGGCTATTGCGATCGCTCTCAATCCTGTTACTGTAGTTGATATCCTCAGTGCTGTAATTATTGATATCTCCTTAATTTTAGGCTTATCTAAACTTTACGGTATCCCGATGACAGAAACTGGTGCTGTGAAATTACTCCAAAAAATCGCCCTGAGTATGGGTGGTATCGGTGCTAGTGAACTGTTAGCAAATTTAGGTTTAAGTGGCTTAAAAACTTTACTGGGTATTTCTGCAACCGCAACAGCAGGTGTAGCTTTCGCTCCTTATCTATCTGTAGCAATTACCCAAGCTGGAGTAGCTGGTGTTTCTTCTTATGGTATTGGACAAGTGACTAAAGCTTATTTAGCGAATGGCGCTACTTGGGGGCCTGAGGGTCCTAGAGCGGTAGTTAGCCAAATTTTATCAACTTTAGATGAAACTTCGATTTTGAACCGCATTAAAGATGAATTGCTGACTAAAGTTAAACTCAGAAAAAAACTATGAAATCTCCCCAAATTATCGAACAATCAATTCAAATTAAGGCTTCAGCCTCAATAGTAGAGCGCTGCTTCACCGATTTAACTCTTATGCACCGCTGGCTTAACCCTGTTCTCCGTTGCGAACCTGTGGGGGAAAAGTGGAGTACAGATATCGGTAGTCACAGCCGTTTTATTATTCAAATTCCTGGACTCAAACCGACTTTAAACACAGTAGTTATAGAACGAGAACCAGGTTTGGTAGTCTGGGGATTCGAGGGATTTTTCCAAGGAAGCGATCGCTGGGAATGTCAACCTGTCGCCAATGGTACAATCTTAATTAACCGCTTCCAGTTCCAGATTCCTAACCCGTTGGTAAGTTGGGGTTTCAATACCTTCGCAGCAACTTGGACAAAAGCAGATATGGAAGCCCAACTGCGTCGTCTTCAACGCATTGCAGAAGAACTGGGTAATTCGTAATTCGTAATTCGTAATTCGTAATTCGTAATTCGTAATTCGTAATTCGTAATTCGTAATTCGTAATTCGTAATTCGTAATTCGTAATTCGTAATTCGTAATTCGTAATTCGTAATTCGTAATTCGTAATTCGTAATTCGTAATTCGTAATTCGTAATTCGTAATTCGTAATTCGTAATTCGTAATTCGTAATTCGTAATTCGTAATTCGTAATTCGTAATTCGTAATTCGTAATTCGTAATTCGTAATTCGTAATTCGTAATTCGTAATTCGTAATTCGTAATTCGTAATTCGTAATTCGTAATTCGTAATTCGTAATTCGTAATTCGTAATTCGTAATTCGTAATTCGTAATTCGTAATTCGTAATTCGTAATTCGTAATTCGTAATTCGTAATTCGTAATTCGTAATTCGTAATTCGTAATTCGTAATTCGTAATTCGTAATTCGTAATTCGTAATTCGTAATTCGTAATTCGTAATTCGTAATTCGTAATTCGTAATTCGTAATTCGTAATTCGTAATTCGTAATTCGTAATTCGTAATTCGTAATTCGTAATTCGTAATTCGTAATTCGTAATTCGTAATTCGTAATTCGTAATTCGTAATTCGTAATTCGTAATTCGTAATTCGTAATTCGTAATTCGTAATTCGTAATTCATAATAGTGCCTACGGCAGGCTACCGCCAACGTAATTCGTAATTCGTAATTTGGAATTTATTTAACTGCTTTTTCCCAATTTACCCAGTAATTGACGAATTACAACTGCATCATCAGCTTCAGGAACCTTGGCTAAATAACTTTGTAAGTCTTCTATGGCTTGGGTAAATTGACCAAGTTGATAGTACAGCAAACCTCTGTCTCTTAATTCTAAAGTTACATCGGGAAACAACAATAAAATTCGCTCAACTGTGGCTAGAGTTCTGGGTAAATCTTGCTGTTTCAGGTAAATATATTTTAAATTTGTGAGTATTCTTGTCAATAACTGACGTTTGCTCACTGCTGCTAAAAATTCAGGTTTTAGCATCACCGATTGCTGATAAATTTGTGAAAGCCGCTCTTGGCAATCTTGTGCAAACATTATCTCACCCTGATTAAACGCATCCACAAAAATCTCTATATCTGGTATATCTGGACGGATGAGGAAATGTCCAGGCATTCCCACCCCCACCATTGGGAAATCAATGCGTTTTGCTACTTCCAGGTAAACCAATGCTAAAGTGATGGGAATCCCTGTTTTGCGTTCGATTACATCATTGAAAAAGCTATTACGAGGATCGTAGTAATCTATTTTATTACCACTAAAACCCAAATCTTCGTATAAATACTCATTAATACTTTGAATCATCCGCAGCGGATAGCGGGAAGATGGTAAGCGTTCCTCTAACTCAATCGCCATTGTATCAAGGGCGTTGAGATATTCTTCAGTATCAATATCTGGATATTCTTCTTGGGCAATATACAAAGCTGCCTTTGCCAAGTTGATACACTCGTCAGGTTGTTGAATCTCTTGGTAAAAATACTGACGTGCTGACGAGAAATTCATAAGTAATAAAGATGAAGCGGCTGGGGGAAATGTAAACGGCTTTTTGAACCTACTCCTATTTTAGGGTATTTAGAGGATTTAGAAATGTATATTCTCTTGTTCCTTCGTTCCCAGTTTCCAGACTGAGAAAGCTGTTCTGGAGATTCTACCTCCTTTCATCATAAAGGCAAAACCTCTGGATATGCGTTCCTACTCAGAACTAAAGAAGTTACTGATACTCCAGTGCATAAAAAATGGTATTTTTACCAATTTCGCAAAAACTTCATCAAAACTTTATATATCGGCATAAGTTAAATATACTACTTTATGTGTTGGAAAGGCTTACGGTATAAGTGTTTAACGCTACCCTCCCTCCCCGAAAATAGTCGCTTTATCTCTACGTAAATTTTCTGTAAAGTTACTGAAAACCGCTTTACAGGAATTAGAAAGCCCTATTATTATCAGTGGAATTGCAGGAAACAAATAATAAATCAGCCAAATACTTTAATTTTTATGTCAAAATCCCAAATTCTCTTTTAAGACACAAGGTTGGGTTGACAAGAAATATTAATTTAATATTTTTTCCCTCAAACTGATATGGGGGTTTAGCAATGCTAAATTACTTATATTTATTTTATGATGGTTCTTCCTTATCAATTTTATCATAACAAATCTAAAATCCGTTGTCAACCCACATATTCTCTTTTTGTTTTGTGCTTTTTTCTGGGAGTAATTTATTTTGCAGTTCCAGGATTTTCACAAAATTGGGGATCTGTTCTTAAGAATGAATTTAAGGCGAAGGTGGGGGCGTTCAGTGCTAACCTAAAAGATGACATTGCTTGATCTCAGGTCGTTTACGACCCACTCTCAAAAATAGCTTCAATCATTTAGGCGCAGCATGGTCACCACCGCAGAAAAAACAAACATCGGTTACATTACCCAAATCATCGGTCCAGTTGTAGACGTTAAATTTCCCGGTGGGAAATTGCCTCAAATCTACAACGCTTTGACCATCACAGGCACGAACGAAGCTGGACAACACATCAACCTCACCGTTGAAGTACAGCAATTGCTAGGCGACAACCAAGTACGGGCTGTGGCTATGAGTACCACAGACGGCTTAGTACGTGGTTTAGAAGCCGTTGATACCGGCGCTCCGATCACTGTACCCGTTGGTAAAGCCACTTTGGGACGGATTTTCAACGTTTTGGGCGAACCTGTAGACAACCAGGGTCCCGTAAATGCTGAAGCAACTCTACCTATCCACCGTCCTGCTCCCAAATTCACAGACTTGGAAACCAATCCTTCTGTGTTTGAAACAGGGATTAAAGTTGTTGACTTGCTGACTCCCTACAGACGCGGTGGTAAAATCGGTCTGTTCGGCGGTGCGGGTGTTGGTAAAACCGTAATCATGATGGAGTTGATCAACAACATCGCTACCCAGCACGGTGGCGTGTCTGTGTTTGCAGGTGTAGGTGAACGCACACGTGAAGGTAATGACCTCTACAACGAAATGATGGAATCTGGGGTTATCAACAAAGATAATCTTAACGAATCCAAGATTGCTCTAGTTTATGGTCAAATGAACGAGCCACCCGGAGCAAGAATGCGGGTTGGTTTGTCTGGTTTGACAATGGCTGAGTATTTCCGTGATGTCAATAAGCAAGACGTATTGCTGTTTGTTGACAACATCTTCCGGTTTGTACAAGCTGGTTCTGAAGTATCTGCACTATTGGGTCGGATGCCTTCTGCGGTAGGATATCAGCCTACTCTGGGTACAGACGTGGGTGCATTGCAAGAACGGATTACTTCTACAACCGAAGGTTCTATTACTTCTATTCAAGCTGTATATGTACCTGCGGATGACTTGACAGACCCCGCACCTGCAACTACATTTGCTCACTTGGATGGGACAACAGTATTGTCTCGTGGTTTAGCATCTAAGGGTATTTATCCAGCGGTTGATCCTCTGGGTTCTACTTCTACCATGCTTCAACCAGACATCGTTGGTGGTGATCACTACGATACTGCACGGGCTGTACAATCAACTCTGCAACGTTACAAAGAACTACAAGACATCATCGCCATTCTCGGTTTAGATGAATTGTCTGAAGAAGACCGTCTCATTGTGGCACGGGCGCGGAAAGTTGAGCGTTTCTTGTCTCAGCCTTTCTTCGTAGCTGAAGTATTTACCGGTTCTCCTGGTAAGTATGTGAAGTTGGAAGACACGATTAAAGGGTTCAAGCAAATTCTGTCTGGTGAATTGGATGCTTTACCTGAGCAAGCTTTCTACTTGGTAGGCGATATCAACGAAGCGATCGCTAAAGCAGAAAAGCTGAAAGGTTAATAGAGGGAACAGGGAACAGGGAACAGGGAACAGTAAATACTGTCACCTGTCACCTGAACCCTATTACTAAGTAGAAACTAAAGAATATGACCCTGACTGTTCGTGTAATTGCTCCAGATAAAACAGTTTGGGATGCCCAAGCTGAAGAAGTAGTTTTGCCTAGTACTACTGGTCAATTAGGTATTTTGAGTGGACACGCGCCGCTGTTATCTGCCTTAGATATAGGTGTAATGCGGGTTCGCGCTAACAAAAATCAAGATTGGCAAGCGATCGCACTTTTGGGCGGTTTTGCCGAAGTTGATGAAGACGAAGTGACTATCTTAGTCAACGGTGCTGAACGTGGTGACAAAATCAACCAGGAAGAAGCCCGTACCGCTTACAACCAAGCACAAACTCTTCTAAATCAAGTACCCGCAGGCGACCGTCAAGCACAAATCCAAGCAACTAAAGTCTTTAAACGCGCTCGCGCTCGTTTTCAAGCCGCTGGCGGTTTGCTATAAAACAAATCTCACACTTTCAAATTGTGAGTGTGGGCTTTTGTCCAGTCTGTAGGGGTAAACCGCAATGCTATTTACCCCTACTGTATTTAAAGAATATTTCTGGCTTGTATAGCAGGTGACAGGTGACCTTTTTTTAATTGGAGCGTTCGCGCAGCGTCTCGTAGAGAAGCGACTTGACAGTCTGAAGAGTCCTTTGGTATCTAGGTTTTATAATCAGTTGGTGTTCTAACCGCCCTGTCTGTTGCTCTATAACGTCTAAATTAACCGAAAACTGCTGTAATCGGAATTTCAATCATAAATTCTGAGCCTCCTTCAGGAACAGCTTGGTACATCAAACTACCTTTGTGAATTTCAGTGATAATTTGGTGGCTAGTAAATAAGCCTAATCCAACACCTTTAGCAACTAATTTAGTAGTAAAAAATGGCTCAAATAGACGATCTTTATCTTCTTCAGTAATTCCGATCCCATTGTCTTTAATACTGATGATTGCTTTATTTTTCTGGGTAATATGTGTATGAATCCAAATTATGGGTTTGAATGAACTATCAGTATCTGAATTTACTTTTAAATGCAGTGCATCAATAGCATTTAGGACAAGATTAGTTAACACTTGATTAAATAAATTTGTATAGCCCATAAATTCTGGTAAATCTTCATAGTTCTTGAAAATTTCCACGCTAACTAAACCATTTTTTAATTCCAGTTGATAGCGTAGAGTCATGAGAACGCTATCAATACTTTCATGAACATTAAAAGGTTGGATACCTGACTTATCAAGACGAGAGAAAATATGTAGAGCATGAACAACTGCACGAATTCGTTCTGCTCCAGTGCGAATAGAATTCATTACTTTTGTAAAATCTGGAGTCAGAAATTCTAGTTCAATTTCTTCGATAAAATTTTTAATTTCGGGATTTGGATCTGGAAATGCTTTTTGATAAAGTTGAATAAGGCTAATTAGCTTTTCACTATATTCAGATGCAGGATTAAGATTACAAAGAATAAAACTGAGGGGGTTGTTAATTTCATGAGAAATTCCGGCAGCAATGCGACTTGCATTAAGTAGCTTTTCTTTTTGGACAAGTTCAGATTGAGCATTTTGTAATGCTAGTAGGGTATTTTCTAATTTATCATTACGAGCTTCTAGCTCTTTCTGTAAGTGTTGAAGCTTTAACTGAGTTTGAACTCTCACTAAAACCTCCTCTAAGTGAAATGGTTTAGTAATATAGTCAATACCTCCAACTTGAAATGCTCGAATCTTATCAGTAATATCATTACCAGCGCTTAAAAAAATAATGGGAATTGATTTATTTTTTGGGTCATGTTTTAAAAATTCGCATACTTCATAACCCCCCATTTCTGGCATATTAATGTCTAAAAGTATCAAATCTGGCGGCAGTACCTGAACAGCCATTAATGCAGCTTGTCCATTGATTGCTTTGCGAACTTGATAATTATGTTTTGATAAAAAATCAGCTAAAAATCTAATATTCTCAAGTTTGTCATCAACAATCAGAATATCCGCTATAAATACATTTTTTTGTAAACACATATTGATTATTAAAAAAAACAGGTTGGAATTTTTAAGAAATGACGGACAAACCGGATTTCTATAATAAGGGCAAAACTTTTATTATTCAATTGCTTTTTGCAGTTCCTTTATCTGGGCTTTGAGAAAATCAATTGTTTTTTGAGCCGTGATAATAGTTAATTGATGTTTAACCCGTGCCAACACCTCCTCGATATACAATGGCTTGGTAATGTAGTCTGCACCACCAACTTGAAAAGCCTTTCCCTTATCGATCACATCTTCTGATGCACTTAAGAAAATGATGGGAATCTGGGCAGTTTTAGGGTTTGATTTCAGATATTCACAAACCTCATAGCCATTCATTTCTGGCATTCTGATATCTAATAAAATCAAACTGGGTGGAGATGCTTCAACTGCTGTCAGCGCCATTGAGCCACTGATTGCTTTGCGGGTTTGGTATCCATTTTGCTCTAAAATAGTAGAGAGGAGACGAATATTTTCAAAAAAATCATCAACAATCAAAATATTTATCGGGGTAGTTGGTAAGATAAATGTGTCTGGGTTACTTTGATTATTCATAAATTTACCTTACATATGTTCTTGTATTGGTTGAGTCAATATCATAATTTGCTTGAACTGATAAGTTGAAATCAATTTAGTTAAAGCTGCGATTAGTAACGTGTGTTCAGGAGGAATTTGAGTAATGAGCTTAAGACTATTAACATCATTACCTTGGGCAGATGCGAAGTATAATTGGTCAATCCATTCTCCTGGCATAATATCTAAAGCAGCCCGATCAAGAATAAAATTATCTGGCTTATTTAGTAAGTTAGGAGTAAATTTATTCACTGAATTAGGTGTATACAAATATTGTATTTGTAGATGCTGGGAAATAGTTTCCAGGATTTCTTCCCAGTGGAACGGTTTGCTGACAAAATCATCACAGCCAGCGGACAAACTTTCCTCTCGCTGTTCTGTAAAAGCACTGGCAGTGAGAGCAATAATTTTTGTAGGAGTTTGCATTTGGTTTAACTCTTGCTCCCTAATCCGAATTTGTCGAGTAGCTTCATAACCATCGAGGATAGGCATCTGCATATCCATAAAAATCAGGTGAGGTTGCCATTGCTGCCAGAGTGCGATCGCAATTTGCCCATTTTCAGCTTCTTGTACTTTAAAACCTAACCTGATCAAAATTTTGCCCAGTAGCAATCTGTTAGTAGAATTATCTTCAACAATCAGAATTCGATAGTTATGTCCAGGTTCAATACTAACTGTATGATCAACGGGGAAAGATTTGGAACTAGGCATTGGTTGAGCGAAACTAGCCTGAATGTGAAATGTGAAACAACTACCTTTACCCAACTCGCTACAAACAGTAATTTCACCACCCATTAATTGTACAAACTTCTGACTAATCCGCAACCCTAAACCTGTTCCTTCTTTAGATTTCTGTCCGGCTCGTGTTTGTTGAAAGGCCTGAAATAAATCACCAATTTCTTCTGGAGCAATACCAAGTCCTGTATCTTCAACAGCAAAAAAGAGGGAGTGCTGAGTAGTCAGTAATTCGGTATCACCCTCTGATAACTGCCGATTTCTAATTCGCAGAGTTACGCTTCCTTGCTCTGTAAACTTGATAGCATTACCTAACAAGTTAATTAGTACCTGACGGAGTTTGTTTTCATCAGCTTTGATATAATTAGGGACATCAACATCACAGTCAAAACTCAGTTCTAAACCTTTCGATTCTGCTTTTAGTTGCAACATAGCTTCCAAACTAGTCAGCAATTGGTACAGATCAAACTCTGTTTCATAAAGTGTGGTTCGTCCCGCTTCAATTTTTGACATTTCCAGGACATCATTAATTAATCCCAGCAAATGTTCACCACTGTTGTTAATTATTTCGATATACCGTTGATGATCAAAAGTTAAAGATTGGTCTTGTTGCATTAACTGAGTAAAACCGAGAATAGCATTAAGTGGAGTACGCAATTCATGGCTCATATTAGCTAGAAACTCACTTTTAGCCCGGTTAGCAGCGTCTGCGGCTTCTTTAGCTCGTTTGAGTTCTTCTGCTTGTTGTTGCGTTTGAGCAAATAGTTCTGCTTGTTGTACAGCCACTCCCAGTTGATTGCCAATTTGGGTAATAATTCCGATTTCTGATTCTTGCCACTGTCGGGGGTTGCCATTTTGATAAACTGCTAACAAACCCCAGAGTTTTTTACCGCAAAAAATGGGTGTGATGATGTAAGCTCGTGCTTGTAACTCTTCGAGAAGATGAAGATAACAGGGATTGAATCCGGCTGTGTAAATATCCGTGACACAGCAATAACTATTTTTTTGACGATAAATACCGCCTTCATTCTCCTGTAAATAAGTATCACGATTCAAAACCTCGGAACTGCTGAGTTGAGTTGTGATACAATTGCTATCTTCAACAGCAACTTGGGTGAGTTGGGGATCATTTGCCCGTAAGGGAAGCAATCTATTCCAAGACTCCGCGACAGACTCAGAAACGAATTCCCCACTCCAGTCTGGTTTAAAGCGGTAAATCAGAACGCGATCGCACTTAACAGTTTGGCGTAATTCAGTCGTGGTGACATTGAAAATCGATTCCAGGTTTAGGGTTTGACGCATTCGCAGAATTACGCCGTTAATTGCCTTTTCTCTTTCTGCCATTTCTCTCATGGCAGTTTCTGCTGTGCTTCTTTCCCTAACTTCGACTTCTAAGGCGTTATTGGCGGCCACAAGTTCAGCAGTGCGTTCTTGCACCCGGAATTCTAGTTCTTGATAAGCTTGGTGTTTCTCTTCCTCTGCCCATTTGCGTTGTAGTTCAGCAGAAGCCCGTGCTGCAAAAACCTTGAGAAGGTCTTTATGGCGATCGTTTGCTATAAAGGGTTTGACATCAACGATACACAGGTTGCCAATTACATTTTGATTGATATCGACTAATGGAACGCCTAGGTAGCTTTCGGCATTTAACCTTTCAATCAGTGCATTACCGGGGAATATCTCTTGCAAGCCACTAGGATAGGCACACAGCATATTTTTTTGAACTACATTCTTGCAAGGAGTGTTAATCAGTTCATATTCAAAATTTTCTGCTATATGATCTACATTCCAAACATTAATACTCCGCAGCTTTTGTAAGGAGTTATCAACTGTTTCAAACACTATGGCGTAGGCAACATCGATTGCTGTGGCTAGGTTTTCGACTAAAGCGGGAAAAAATTCCTCTCCAGTTACAGAAGCAGTACCGGATACAATCATTTGCAGAGTTTCTTCGGTGCGTTGCCGTTCTGTTATTTGCTTTTGTAACTCTCTATTGATAGCTTCTAGTTGTTCTGGTGTTCGCAATGCCAAAAATTCTGGTAGGAGTTCCACCAGTTGTAACGCTGTATAACAAGAAACTAAAGCAGTGAAGGCGCGTTCAATGGCAGAAATCCAGTAGTAGGGATACCAAAGTGTTAAAATATCCAAGAGATGCCCCGTCCCACAGAGGATAATAAATGCCCCAAATAAGATAAAGACTTTGGAAAAAGGCATATCACTTCGTTTGCGGACAAAGTAGATTAGCATTGCTGGAATAGAAAAATAAGCGATCGCAATTAGCGCGTCACTAACTACATACAAACCTACTAGGGGAGTTTGCCAGAGATAGCAATGCCCATGCGGCATATAGGCACGGGACAATAAAATATTTTCCAAGAATTCCAATATTGCTGACATAATTTAGCCTTGCTGTCCTAAACCTAAAAAGTCATGGTAAATAACAGAAATTAGGGAGGATAGGGGATGGGATTTTTTTTAGTAGCAAGAATGTTTAAATTTTTACTGTTTTAAATTGTTACAGAATCAAATCTAAAAAACCAGCACCGATGGAACTTTAAGCTGGTAATTTAATAATCGGCACAGGAATTTTATTTTTCAGAAAAGAAAGATTAATACAATCAGCTACTAATCTAGGTGGTCACTCGATTTTAGATTTTGGATTTATGATTTTGGATTGACTCCACCAAACAAGTGTAGAGCTTGAAAATTTTGGATTTGGGATTTACGTTAGCGAAGCGTACACAGCGCAGCGAGTATTTTTCCGTCAGTAGAGGACGGGGAACCTATACCAAATTTTTTTTAATCTAAAATCTAAAATCTAAAATCTAAAATTCCTGGTCAATTTCCCCCAATTTCTTGTGTTATTCAAAAATTGTCTTCTTCAAAGCAAACTCCTGAAAGTTTTTAACATCAGGTACAGCAATTAACAGATAAGTGATGGGATGTTAACATTGATGAATTAATTAGCACACTGTCAGGTCATTCCTGGTCGGTAGTGGCTGTAGCCTTTAGTCCTGATGGTGAAACGCTGATAAGTGGCAGTTAGGATAAAACAATCAAAATTTGGCTCCTTAGCACAAAAAAAGAAATTGCTAGTCTTGCAGGTCATACAGACTAAATATCCAGCGTTGCCATCAACCATGATGGAGTATTGATTGCCAGTGGCAGCAAAGACCAGACAATCAAATTGTGGCACAGGGGACTGGGGACTGGGGACTGGGGACTGGTGATTGGTGATAATTTTACTTAATTACCCATTACCAACCACCAATTACCCATTATCAACTTAAAATAATCAGGCGCTACCAGTGAAGGCAACTTCTGGAAATTTCAACTGCGCTTCTGCCATTGGACGGTTTCTGCCTTCCTCTTGCCAGTAGTTAATCACTTCTGTGGCTTTGTTTAGCAACTCCACGCGATCAACATCTGTAATCCAGTGTTTGGATTCTAACTCTTTTTTTAGCTCTTCCCAGGCATCATTTCTGGGCCAGAAAAAGTATTTGGTCAAAGGACTGGTTCCTTTACCAACAACCTGATCGACTGCTAGAGCGACGTTCTCATCTAACCAGAGAATTTTTAAAATGAACTTGGTCAATTACACCTCCCGGAAAAATCCGGCTATTACATTACTAAAGTTAGCGATACTTGCGGCGGGCTACACCGACGCTTATTTTAACGCAAACTCTGACCAATTGACCAATGAGAATTTATGATGAAGATTCCAGTTTGTAGTTGCTTCCATGACCAAACAAACAAACACAATAGTCGTTTTTGATATAGATGGGGTCATCCGCGATGTCGGAGGCTCATATCGTCGCGCTTTAGCAGACACCGTAGAGCATTTTACCGACCAGGCTTATCGTCCCACACCTGTAGACATCGATAACCTGAAATCAGAAGGGATTTGGAATAACGATTGGGAAGCCTCCCAAGAATTTATTTACCGTTACTTAGAAACCCAAGGACAAAACCGCGCTCAACTGCAATTAGATTATGAAATCATCGTTACCTATTTTCAAACTCGTTACCGAGGCACAGATTCAGAAAATTGGAACGGGTATATTTGTAACGAACCTTTATTAGCACAGCCTAGTTATTTTCAACAACTAACCCAATCTGGTATTTGTTGGGGATTTTTCAGTGGTGCTACGCGCGGTTCTGCTACCTATGTCTTAGAAAAACGCTTAGGTTTACAGTCTCCTGTCTTGATAGCAATGGAAGACGCACCTGGTAAACCTGATCCTACAGGACTTTTTGCCACCATTAGCGTATTAGAAAATGGACTTGATCAAAAACCAACTGTTGTCTATGTCGGTGATACGGTAGCAGATATGTACACCGTCGAAAAAGCGCGGAATTTAGATAATTCTCGCACTTGGCTGGCTGTGGGAGTTTTACCTCCTCATGTACAGGAAACTGCACCACGTCGTGATGCTTATGCGGAGACACTAATTCAAGCAGGGGCAAATATAGTATTGAGTAATGTACAGGAATTGACTTTCAAGCAGATTAAGGAATTGCAAAGAAAATAAATGTTCTAAGATTAATTTCTAAGATGAATCAAGTAACAGGTGCATACAGTAGAATTCAGGAGTTAGGAGAAAGAGAGGACACGGGGAAAGAGGAAAACTCACCACGGGTTAAAAGCCTTGCTACCGCTCTAATCACAGCCATAGACGCAGGGCTTTACACCACTTAGCACCAAAGCGGAGTTAGGAGTAAAATCCCCTTTATCTTTGATTTTTGGTTGAAATTGTCTACTTCGTGCAATCTGCTGTAAATCATTTGCTCTGAATTATTGGGAGAAGAATAAAATGTCTGCATTTAAATTGCCTCAAGGCCCTGAAACTCACCCTTGGATACAGACTTTCCAATGGTTAAAAAATCCTTTGGGATATATGGAAGAATGTGCTAAACAGTACGGTGATATTTTTACTTTAAGAATTGGCCCAGTTTTTAAGCCGCAAGTATTCATTAGCAATCCTCAAGCAATTCAACAAATTTTTACCACTGACCCAAAACACTTAGGCTCTGGTGCGCCAATAGGTATTGCATTGGTAGGAAAACAATCCCTACTGGGACTAGAAGGCAAGCCACACCAACGCCAACGCAAGTTATTGACTCCCCCTTTACATGGGGAAAAAATACTGGCTTACGGGCATCTAATACGGGAAATTACTGAAAAAGTTACAGATAAATGGCAAATTGGACAACCAATTTCAGTGTTGTCTTCCATGCAAGAAATTTCTTTTGAAGTGATTTTAAAAGCTGTATTTGGTTTACAGGAAGGTTCACGTTATGACCAACTTAAGGAATTACTGTTAAAAATCCTCAATCCTGAGCAACCTTTTATCAGAGGAATTATTTTATTATTCCCATTATTGCAAAGAGATTTAGGCGCGTGGAGTCCGTGGAGTAAATTCTTACGCTTAAAAGAGCAAATCGACGAACTCATTTATGCGGAAATAAAGGAACGTCAAGAGAAACCAGATCCATCTCGCACTGATATTTTGTCTTTAATGATGGCTACCAAGGATGAACAAGGTCAACCCATGACTGATGTTGAGTTACGGGATGAGTTGATTACTTTGTTAGTAGCTGGTCATGAAACTACCGCAAATTCTTTAACATGGGCGTTTTACTGGATTCATCATACGCCACAGGTGCGAGAAAAATTATTGCAAGAATTGGATAACTTGGGTGAACAGCCAGATGCTAATGAGATTTTCAAATTACCCTATTTAAATGCTATTTGTTCAGAAACATTGCGTTTGTACCCAGTGGTAATGTTGGTTTTAAATAGATTTCTTAAATCGCCGTTGGAGGTAATGGGTTATAATTTAGAACCTGGAACTGTGGTGATTCCTTGTATTTATTTAACCCATCATCGAGAAGATTTATATCCTGATTCTAAGCAGTTTAAACCCGAACGTTTTTTAGAACGTCAATTTAGCACTTCTGAATTTTTACCTTTTGGTGGTGGAAATCGTCGCTGTATTGGGATGGCTTTTGCTATGTTTGAGATGAAGTTGGTTTTAGCAACTGTCTTGTCTCAATGGCAGATGGAATTGGCTGATACTAAACCTTTACAACCAGTGCGAAAGAGTACTTTATTGGTTCCCGGTGAGGGTTTCAAGATGGTTGTAAGAGGGAAACGTCTGCAAAATCAGCCGGTTCTGCAAACCAGTGTTAGTTAAGGTTTTTAAGGTGCGTTAGCGTAGCTGACTGGATGCGCCTATAAAAGAAATCGCGATAGCTGCGCCATAGGTAATTAATTGCCTATGGCGGATCGCTTGCATTCCTACTTTCTCAACCGAAAGCGTACTGGCATTCTATCAGATGGATAAATCAAAAGGTTCTGCTGCAACTGTTCCACAGATGAACGACCATTAACCAATTCCCAATCAAAGTAGCGCAACAGTAGCGCCAGCATCACCGTTGCTTCCAGCATTGACAGATGCTCACCCAAGCAACGGTGAGAACCTGAGCCAAAGTCTATCATTGGCAGTTGACTAATTTCCTTGCTTTTGTCTAACCAACGCTCTGGTAGAAATTCATCAGGACGAGAATAGATTTCTGGATCTCTTCCAGCCGCAAGCATTGACCAGAATATTTTCGTACCACGAGGAATCACCTGACCCTCAATGACAACTTCTCGTTGAGCTTCCAATGAAGATGAGCCGGAAGCGATAGAATAAAGGCGCAAAGTTTCTTTGAAAATAGCGCTGATATAACTCAATTCCTTGAAGCTTTCTATATTAATAGTGCCTTGACTTTGCCAAACTTGATCAACTACGGCCCGTGCTTGTTGAAAAACCCTAGGATTTAAGGATAACTCTGCTACCGTAAAAGATAAAGAATGGGCTGTTGTATCAGTACCAGCTATTAATAATTCAATAGCTTCTCCTATCAGTGATTCTCGATTATAGTTTGGTTCTTTAGCAGCTATTTTTACCAACATTGATTCCTGGAACAAAGAACTTACCTGTTTTAAATCGGGTTTGTTTTGTTCTCTCATTTGCAAAGCTAAGTCTACACGAGGAGCCAGAAATTCTTCTAAATATCGTCTTGCTGCCCAATAATTTTGTGAATTTTTAGTTGGTAGATATTTCCTCCATCTCTGCTCGCCAGTAATAACTATCCTTAAAAACCGATAACCTAAAATAGACATCGCTTCGTACACCTTAGCAACATCAAGGGGTGGTCCTTCAGGACTAACGGTTTTTTTATCCACAGGAATACCCAGCACTAAAGAGGAAATCACCCTCATTGTCAATTCTACAAACAGAGGATCTACCTGCACTTCCTTTGATGGCGGGGCTTCCTGAATTTTCTCAATTACTTGTTCACAGGCTTGGCTAATAATATCAACATATTTGGAGAGACTACTAGAACTAAATTCAGGATTCCAAGCTTTGCGTCGCCACTGCCACTCGCTGCCATTTTGACCCAAAAGAATTGGTCCACCCATATCGTTCCAAGCTTTACTTAATTGCTTGGATCTAACTAAGCTACCATCTCTCATGCCATTGATAATGGTGTCTTCGATCACTTTTGGCTGACTCAAAACAACAACGGGTTGACCAGCCCAATAAACATACATCGGGCCTAGTTGCTGGCTCCAATCAAATAATAATTGGAAGAATTTCTTTTTTTTTACTGCTGCTAATACTTGAGGAATATTTCCTAACAGCCAATGTCTGGGAGGAGAAGGAAGAGACTCTAGATATTTGTAACTGTTCTTTCGTTTCCACCAGCGCCACCCAAGTATTCCCGCTGTGCTAGAAACGCCTAAAACTGTGACCAAATTTAGAGATGAGGAAGACAAAGCAATCTGAGCAGCAATTTCTTGGAACATAAATTTCCCTTGAATAAAAGCTTTATTGGAATTCTAAACCTGATGCTTGCGCCTTGGGTTGAGCATCAGGAACCCCAATTAAAGTAACACGATGTCCAGGCTGTTGTAATTCTTTCCCCAAGACCAACATTGTATTCTAATGTCCGGTAGCCATTAATGAGTCATAATCGGATTTTATGGTTAATTAGAATGATGTATACCAGAAAACAGCCTCATAAAGTGAAAACATAAATATTTCCGTTTCAAAGTGCTTGCTTCAATTTTAAAAACTTATGTTTAATTCTCAAAAACCTCACGATACTAAAGATAAGTACCACTTCTTCAAGAATAAGGATCTTGTCAATTATGCCTCTAATTAGTCTGATTGCAGCCATTTCCGAAAATCGGATTTTAGCCGACTCAACAAAGGAACATATTCATGTGGGTATTCCTTGGAATATTCCCAGTGATGAACGTCATTTTCAAAAAATTACCTGGCGACATCCTGTGATTATGGGACGCAAAACCTATACTACTTTCTATCAACCGCTGCCAAATCGCACAAATATCATTGTTACGAGAGATGCTAATTTTAAAGCTCCTGGATGTGTTGTTTTTCATTCACTGCAAGAGGCAATTGAATGGGCAAAAATGAGCGAAACAGAAGAGATCTTTATTGCTGGTGGCGGACAAATTTATACTGAGGCAATCAAATTTGCTGATAAGCTTTATTTGACAATTGTGGAAGGTAATTTTGTTGGAGATATTTACTTTCCTGAGTTTGCAAATTTTGGCAAAGTAACCAAAGAACAGCATTCGCAGGAAAATGGCTTTCAGTTTAAGTTTGTGGAAATTGAAAGGTGCGTTAATGAGGTAACGCCACCTACGATCATGGGATAATTTATTTTTGGGAATTCCCTTACTGTAATTTCAAGAACTTATCCAACGCTGCTACCATACTGGGAGGCCAACGGCGGATATTTTTCACCCAGTTTATATCTTTGTAGCGGGTATCGAGTCCATAAGCTGCTACCCAGTTGCTTTCTGCTTCCCCTTTTTGTCCACTTACCCAATAAGCGCCTGTTAAAGCGGCACGCATATCGGCAAATCGGGGATATTTACGGACGATATTTCGCATTTCTCGGATGGCTTTGTCTGTTTGATTGGTTTCATATAAAGCCAGGGCATAATTAGCTCTAGCAAAGGCAAAATTAGGGGAGATGGCTGAGGCTTTTTGAAAATCTGCGATCGCATCTTCCCATTTTCCCAATCCTGTTTTGGCGTTACCTCGATTGTTGTAAGCCATGGCATCATTAGGATCTAGTTCTAAAACATGATTATAATCTGCGATCGCATCTTCCCATTTTCCCAAACCTTCCAAGGCTGTCCCCCGATTTAAATAAGGGTCTGTTACATTGGGCGCTAATTCTACAGCTTTGTTATAATCTGTCAATGCTGTTTCTAACTTATTTTGACTGACACGAGAATTACCGCGATTACTCCATGCTCCAGCATTAGTGGGAAATTTTTCAATAATTTCTGTCCAATAAGCTTCCGCAGTCACAAAATCACCTTTCTCAGTAGCTGCAAATGCCTTAGTTGCTAATTCATCTCCTGCTTGTAACTGTTCGTCGGTGATAGGTTGTGATTCTGCAAATACAGGTGTACTCCAGCCGAACACCAGTAACAAACTCAGAAAAATACTAATTAATTTAATCATCTAACTCTCTGTGATGTGCAACAGAATTAATGATAAAGCAATCTTCAATTATTAGTGAATAACAAAATACCCAACTTCTCTAAAAAGGTGCAAGTTCTGTGAGAACTAATTGTTGAAAGCACATCCGTTGCTTGGTTCAATGCAGCACAGTAAAAATTGAATATTTTTGTAGTAATTGTAAATATCTAAAAATTGGGGCATCTACAGCAAAAATAATCTGTAAAGTTTACGAGTGAAAACCAAAGTAATCTGGAAGAAGAAGAAACTAAACTTCTAAAATGTAAAGACATTTCCTGAAAAATCTTTACATTTTAGATTTGGTGAATTTTGAATTATTTACACGCCTTCTACCAAAGCACTATACTCATCTGCCGTCAAAGAATCTTCAAAAACTTCTCCTGGGTCATTAACACGCAGTTTCAGGAACCAGCCTTCACCATAGGGGTCATCTGCTACTTGTTCAGGAGAGTCAATCAATTCCTGATTGCGTTCTATTACTGTACCAGAAATTGGTGAATTCAGTGTTTCAACGGCTTTTACTGACTCAATAGTACCAAAGGTATCTCCCTTAGAAACAGCATCACCAATTTCTAGTAGGTCTAAAAATACAATATCACCCAATTGTTCTACAGCAAACTCAGTAATACCAATGGTGGCGATTTCGCCATCTAACCGTGCATATTCATGAGAATCTAGATATCGCAAATCCTGCGGATATTCCAAAGACATAATACTTCCTCTTCCACATTAAAAAATTAGTGTTACCACAGTAACCTAAAATACATTATTCCTCAAAAACAGCAAAGGTTATCAGTTAGTGAGACGATTTTTTGAGCGATAAAATGGACGTTTCACAACTACTATAGGATAAGCTTTACCGCGAATTTCCACTTCTAGTTGCTGTTTGACAGTTGCTAACTGGGTGGGAACGTAAGCTAAGGCTATGGGATAGCCTAGTGTGGGTGAGAGAGTACCACTAGATACTTCTCCTACTACTTGCCCTGATGATAATACTGGGTAGCCGTGACGGGCGATGTTGCGGGCTTGGGTTTGTAAACCTACAAGTTTACGCTGCACTCCCTCAGTTTTTTGCTGTTCTAAAACAGTACGCCCAATAAAATTGCCTTTGGTATCTAAATGGACTAACCATCCCAAACCAGCTTCTAAGGGTGTGGTGGTATCGTCGATATCTTGCCCATAAAGCGCCATTGCTGCTTCGAGACGGAGGGTATCTCGACAACCAAGCCCACAGGGTACGATACCAATATTATATAGACTTTGCCACAATTTTATCCCTACTTCAGGATCGACCATGACTTCAAAGCCATCTTCACCTGTGTAGCCTGTGCGGGCTAGGAATGCAGGTTCTCCAAAGATGGTTGTTTCTAAATGCCCAAAGGCTTTAATTGGAGATAAGTCCGCTGTCACTAAAGATTGAAGTTGCTTAGTAGCTGTTGGCCCCTGAACTGCAATTAAGACTTTATCCCGTGAGAGGTCTTGAAATTCAATTGTATCAGTATCCAGATGTTTCAAGATCCAGCTTTTGTCTTTATCAGTAGTTGAGGCATTGACGATAATTACTAACTTTTCAATACCAGTGTTATCTATACCTTGGTAGTAAATAATGATATCGTCAATAATTCCGCCTTGGGGATTTAACAATACTGTGTATTGTGCTTGGCCTGATTGCAGACGACTCAAATCTGAGGGAACTAAATTTTGCAGCTGAGAGATCAGGTTTTTCCCTTGGAGGGTAAATTTGCCCATGTGGGAAATATCGAACATCCCAGCGGTGTTTCTGACAGCTTGGTGTTCTTGGGTAATACCGCTATATTGTACGGGCATTTCCCAGCCACCAAAGCTAGTAAAGCGGGCTTTGAGTTCTACACCCGTTGAATATAAAGGGGTTCGCGCTAGAGATTGGGTGATACTTTCTTGATTAGTCACAGGTAGTTAGTTCTGCGTGCGATTGCACCTCAACATCTATCTATCCTACGAGATGGTTTCTAATTTAGCAGACTTTCTCCACTCCTTCCTTAGTACTGTTTAATAATTAATAGTGCAATTGTTGAGATTTATTAAGTAAAGATGATGAAGTATTGGCAAATATTCGCCGGTTTTGTTTTAGCTGTGGTGCTGTTTGTGTTTCCCCTCTCAGCACAAGCCGCAAGTTCTTCTAGTGTTACTGGTTCTCTGATTAACAAGGGAGACGCTGGAAAGGACTATTCTGGTCAAAGTTTAGTCGGGACTGAGTTTACTAGTGTGAAGTTAGAGAATACTAACTTTAGCAATGCTGATTTACGGGGTGCGGTGTTTAACGGTGCGTTGTTAGAGGGTGTAAATCTGCATGGAGTCGATTTTAGTCAAGGTATTGCTTATCTATCAAGGTTCAAAAACTCTAATTTTAGTGATGCGGTATTTACAGATGCGATGATGCTACGTTCAACTTTTGATGATATTGATATCACTGGTGCTGATTTCAGCAATGCCATTTTAGACATGACACAGGTGAAAAAACTCTGTACAAAAGCCAGTGGTGTCAACTCTAAAACTGGTGTAGACACTCGTGAGTCTTTAGGATGTAAATAGAATTCCATGCTTTTAAGTTTCCCCTCCGCGAACAGTGGGGAGGGGAAATATTGGATACACTAATTAATTGTTTCTCTAAGAGGATGTTTTAAAAGTATTAGGCGAATATAATTCGCTACTACACAAACGAAGTCCACCTATTCCTTCGGAACGCTACGCTAACGTGGACTAACCAAAAATTAGGGGTTTCAAACCCACGTAGGTGGGTTTTGTCTGTGTAGCCGCGTTCGCGTAGCGTGCCGGAGGCATCTTTCTAATCGCTGAGGCTAGTATTAATTTAGACTTTGCAAACATCCTCTAATGGAGCTAAGGGGAATCGAACCCCTGACCTCTTGAATGCCATTCAAGCGCTCTACCAACTGAGCTATAACCCCGTTAATTGCACTCTTTATAATGCCTTAATGATTAGTATTTTGTCAAGTCTTTATTGATTAAATGTGAAATTTTATTTATCATCCTCAGCACTGGTTAAGAAACTTGCAGCAAATAGCTCATACAATGCCCCATGAGAAAATACACTACTAACATAGCCGCAGCCGCTACGGCAACTAATGTACCAGCCAACATTAAAGAAAATTCTTTGTGTTCAACAGCCTTTTCCATGAGGTGTAGCGACCAGGCTACCAGCGCTACATCAAAAATTAAAATAGGAATCAACATATTTCTTAATATTACTTCATACTTGTAAATTTATATTAACACTCTTTTGGTAAACTGTGTCTAACCTGGGGTAGATGTGGTTGATTCCTATTAGTTTTCTGATTAAGATAATCTTACGGAAACAGAGCGATCGCGTAAATAATGTTTGATTTGGGCGACGCTTAATTGGCCAAAATGTAACAGAGATGCCAATAATGCTGCTTCGGCTTGACCTGCTGTCAAAGCCTCATGGATGTGTTCACAATTGCCAGCACCACCAGAAGCAATAACGGGAACTTCTACAGCTTGAGCGATCGCTCGCGTTAAGTCCAGGTCATAACCGGCTTGAGTGCCATCGGCATCCATACTCGTAACCAACAATTCACCTGCCCCCCGTTTTACAACTTCCTGCGCCCACAGTAAGGCATCTTTACCCGTATTTTCTCGGCCACCACGAACGTACACATCCCAACCAGGATTAGTGGGGTCAACTCTGCGCCTAGCATCAATAGCAACAACTATGCATTGATTACCAAAGCGATCGCTGGCACGATTGATCAAATCTGGGTTGCGGACTGCCGCAGAATTAATACTAACCTTGTCAGCACCTGCTCGTAACAAACCTTTAACATTTTCTAAGGTTTGGATACCACCACCCACAGTTAAGGGAATAAAGACCTGTTCAGCAGTTCGGTAAACTACATCAATAATCGTATCCCGGTCTTCATGAGTCGCCGTAATATCCAGAAACACTAACTCATCAGCACCAGCTTCGTTATAAACCTTGGCCAGTTCTACGGGATCACCGGCATCCTTAAGATCAATAAAGTTAACTCCTTTAACAACCCGTCCCGCCTTGACATCCAAGCAAGGTAAAATTCTTTTAGATAACATAATGACTTTCGTTCTCCAGGTAATTGCCGGAATTTAAATTCTAAATTGCCTTGCGTATTTCTAACCGAAAATTTTTGAGCCGATACGATATGAGGAAGTAATGGTTCCCATCTCCTATCGAAAATCCAAAATCTCAAATCCCCAATAGCTGAATTATGGCGATCATCTCCTCGAAAAAAAGCGGACAAGAACCCAACGGACAACCAAAGCAGCAGCGGGAGTCAGCAAAAGCACGTTCTGGGCAAAATCAGGCCCCTTCAGAAGAGAATCTTTTGCTCTCAGAAGCAGCTATTGATGAAGAAGGGAAGCAAGAAGAGAGTATTCGACCCCAGCGATTTGCTGATTACATTGGCCAAAAAGACTTAAAAGATGTTTTAGATATTGCCATTAAAGCTGCTAAGTCTAGGGCTGAAGTACTGGATCACCTATTGCTATATGGTCCGCCAGGATTGGGTAAAACCACAATGGCGATGATTTTAGCATCAGAAATGGGGGTAAATTGCAAAATTACCAGCGCCCCTGCTTTAGAACGTCCACGGGATATAGTCGGGTTACTGGTGAATCTTAAAGCCGGAGATGTGCTGTTTATCGATGAAATTCATCGGCTTTCGCGGATGACAGAAGAAATTCTCTATCCAGCAATGGAAGATTATCGCTTAGATATTACTGTCGGCAAGGGTTCTGGCGCTAGGATTAGAAGTATACCTCTGGTTAAGTTTACTTTGGTGGGAGCAACAACCCGTGTCGGTGCGCTAACATCACCTTTGCGCGATCGCTTTGGCTTAATTCAAAAACTGCGATTTTATGAAGTTGACGAACTCAGTCAAATTGTCCTCCGCACTGCTGAGTTATTACAAACTCCGGTCAATTTAGATGGTGCTAACGAAATTGCCAAACGTTCACGAGGAACTCCCAGAATCGCGAATAGATTACTGAAACGAGTACGTGATTATGCTGAAGTTAAATTATCAGGAGAAATTACAGAAACCGTTGCATCTGAAGCATTGCAACTATTTCAAGTAGACCCTTGTGGTTTAGATTGGACAGATAGAAAAATGTTAACTGTAATCATTGAAAACTTTAATGGTGGTCCAGTAGGATTAGAAACCATTGCTGCTGCGACTGGAGAAGACACCCAAACTATTGAAGAAGTTTATGAACCATATTTAATGCAAATTGGCTATTTAAGCCGTACTCCTCGCGGTAGAGTCGCCACAACAGCAGCATATAAGCACATGGGATTTAAACCGCCTAATGAGCAATTATCACTACTGTGAGCGGAGACGGGGAGATGCGGGGACAGGGGGACGCGGGGAGGTTTGTCAGCACAAGAAAACCCTTTTTTCCCCCTCATCCCTGCAAGATCGCATTCCTATCAAAAATTAAAAAGGTGTTGGTATCAAACTAACATTCTTTACTGGATTGAGTTCAGCAATGGGAGCATCAGCGAATTCTTCTAAACCAAACAGGGATAGAAGTTGATTCCAATCTTGCTTATGAACAGAGCGCTGTTCAGCCAGTTGAGTGACTGTTTCATGCCAGATTTTATTTTCAGCGTAGGGAACATACTGGTCTTTGGCTGGAACTTGCTTTAGTTGCGCCACTAGTTTAGAGTCTGCTTCAACTCGTTTGATCCAACCATCAACAGAGACTCTGCTTTGTGTACCCTTCTCACTCACACAAGTAACGTTGAAGTACCAACGATATCTTTGCCCAACTAGCAAAGGTTTTTCAGTTGCTGGTAGACTAAAACGGACAATACCTTTCTTTTCAGGTAGGGTGAGCTTGATCGGTTTTTTTAACACAGACTTTTTCTGTTCATCAAGCAATCTAAATGTGGCTGTAGAAGACTGGGAACTACTACCAAAAGGTATATACAACAACAAGTCAGGATATTCTTTGGTAGTTGTACCCTCGTTGCTTTCTGGGACTAAAGCCATCAAGGGTGGACTATATTGCTGGGAGCATTTTGAGTCATTCCCCCCAGATCGTGTTGCTCCAGCGCGTGAGCGTCCAGAAGCAGCACCTCCAGGTCTTTTATTATTAAACAAAGCGCCAAAGCGGTCAAGAAGTGACTCTGCTTGCACCTGTGGAGTAAAAATAGGAGTCAGCAAAGTTCCAGAAAATACAGATGTCAATGTGCAGATTAAAAGAGTCTGCCGTAAAAGAGATAATTTTTTGTGTTTCATAGTTAATAACCTTTGGATTTGTTTAAGCATGACGTAGGCGATAAGTTAAATAAACTACGCCAGCACCAGTAGCAATTAATGTTAGGGCTGGCGGAATTAGGGGAATCCAGCCGCTTTGATAGAGAAAAATAACATAGCAAACTGTATAAATACAGGCAACGGAACCGACTACAGCTATGGCTATATGTGACGTGCGGTTAAGTCGCCAACAGACGACACCACCTACAACAGCCCAGCTAAACATCCACAGTGTTTCGTAGCCTGTAGACCACCACCAAATCAGTGGGCGATTATCTAAGGTGGCACTGAGAATTTGACTAATCATCTGCCCATGTAAGGTTATACCTGCTACATCTCCATAGGGTGTATTCCAGTAATCAGCTTGTCGAGCTTGCCTATCTGTAAAACCAATGAGGATAATCCGATTTTTGATTTTTTCAGCCAAAACTTTGTTTTCGAGGACATCTAAAATATTGACTCTGGGAGCAAAATTATTAGGGTCACTCTGATGGACACGATATTTGAGCATCGTTTGATAGCCGTGTAACTGCTCACCCGTACTCTGATAACCGCTACCTTTGCCTAGAAGTTGGGGAATTAAAGTTTTACCAAACTGCATATCCTGCACATATTCTTTAGTCTTGATATCTTGGGGAGAAAGATACTGCTGACCCTGTGCTTCTAGATAACGGCGGGTAATTACTAAGCTGAATGCTTCCTGTGAGTTGCAATATTTAGGATCTGGCTCTTGCATCAGGTAGTGACGACGGACGAAACGACCACCTTTAGCATCATCATCTACTAAATCACCGTATCCAACTCTGGCTAATGGCACTTCTGGAGGACTCTTAAAACCAGGAATTTCTTCATTGCGCTCATTTTTATAACTATTTTTACAAAGGGCGATAAAGTTATTAGTTTGCTGTAATCGTTGCTTGAGGCTACCTTCGGCAGGATAATTGCGAATAAAATCTAAGCCAATCACACCAGCTTGGGATTTGGATAGAACTTGGAGCAAATCGTCCAAAACTGGATCAGCGATGGAACCACTACCACCTCGATATTTAGGGATTTCGTTTAATTTGTCCAGGCTTGCGGGGTCAACATCGACCATGAGAAACCGCTCGTCTTGGGGTTCATTGGGACGTAATCGCATTAATTGGTCATAGGTTGCCAATTCTAATGATTGGGTGAGTCCCAGAAACCGAGCGATGAAGATGAAAATGGTGGCAGCAAAACTAGTCAATAAGACACTGCGGAGTTTAATTTTGCGATAGGGAAGAGCGCGACTAGCAGCCAGATATTCTAATTGGAGGTTGGTGGGGGAAGGTTCTTTCTGTTGAGATTGCTTTAGCCATGCTTCTGAGGCTGCCAAATCTTTACCCCGCAGCAAAAAGCTATCGTCACGTTTCTGCTGTTCCCATTCCTTGGCTCTTAATAAAAGCCGGGTGTGCGATCGCACATAATCTGGGTCTGTGTCTAAGGTTCTGGTGAGTTCTCCAAAGTTAGTCAGAAAGTCTCCACCATGCTTACGGAAATCAATCCACTGCACTTTGGCTAATCCAGGATGAAGAGTCGCAGAATCAACTTCTCGATGCAAAACGGTAACAATCCGTTTATTCAAGTTCATTGCATATTCCACCTCCGTAGCACAGTAAGATGAGTTGAGTGAGTTGGGGGAAATAATGAATAGGTAATTATTAGCACTTTCAATTCCTTGGTAAATTTCTTGCTCAAAGTTAGTACCAGAGGCGATGCTTTCCTGGTCAAACCAAGTCGTTTTGTTTTGAATTTGCAGTGTATCGTTAAGCTTGCGGGCAAATTCTGAATCAGCACGGGAGTAGGAAATAAATACATCTAAAACCGCATTTGGTGGCAGCTTGAGACTTTCAGCAATATATTCTTCTTGGATAGGTAGAGAGGGATGTTGGGTTTTTTGTTTAGCTACCTTTAACCATGCTTCTGCATTACGAAGATTGTGTCCTCGTAACAGAACGTTGGGATTACGCTTTTGCCGTTCCCACTTAAGTGCTTTTGCCAATAAAGTTTTATGCTGTTCGTAGTAAGCAGCATCCTGATGCAGGACATTAATTAGCTTATCAGTACAGGCAGATCCTTTCCCAGTTTGGTCTGTAAAGTCGATAAACTGTAAGGTACGTAGTTCAACAGGAATCTGCTCTGGGTCTACTGTTTCAATCAACAGGGGAATAATTCGCTTTTTTACAGATAAAGCATGGGAAATCTCCATCTGGCAATATGCTGATTGCAAAGATGCCGCAGACATAAGAAAAACCACATTATCTGCTTCCTCAATGCCTCGATAAATTGCTTCTTCAAAATCTGTACCTGATTGAATGTCTGTTTTATTTGTCCAGACGGTGAAGCTGTCTCGCATTAAGATTTGGGCAATCTTCTCCATGAACTCCCGTTCTTTTTCTGAGTAGGAGAGAAACACCTGAGTCATCAAGTTGTTGGCATTCTTGGTACTCTGACAAATGAACGCACAATGTAAATCTGTTGGTTCACAGGGCGGTTGTTCATTTTTGAACTTAATTTTCAGCCAGTTTTCTGCTTTGGCGCGTTCATCGCCAATTAACAGGTAAGGTGACTGTTGTTGCTCCCGTTCCCACTCTAAGGCTTTGGCTAAAAGGTAGGTGTGTTGACGCACATATTCTTGATGACGAGCAAGTAAATCTACGAGTCCCGCAAAGGATTGCTCAAAGTCATCTATACCTTCACGGAAATATACCCAGTTAATTTTGCCAATAGCTGGGTGCATATTGGGGAAACTGGAATGCAATCCCTTGGCTTTGTAAGTTTCCCACTCGCTGGCTTCTTTGCCAGGATGACGTTGCTGCCAAATTTCTTCCGTAATTTCCTCTACGTGCAGTATGGGAATAATACGTTTATTGCGCTTGATTGCTAAGTCGATTTCCTTACCACAGTAGGGTGAGTTAATCGAGTGCGGGGCAATGATAAAGAGAAAATTATCTGAAGTTTCTATCCCATCATCGATTTGCTTCTGGAAATCAACACCCAGAGGAATATCATTTTGGTCAAACCAAATTTCTAGTTTTTGTTCTCTGAGTCTATTATGGAGTTTAGTAGCAAAGGCTTTGCTATCTGCTCTGCCATAGGAAATAAATGCATCCTGAAAGCCTTTCATTTAACGTCTGAGTGGTAAAAATACTGATTATGTTATATCTATTGTCTAATATAGAGCGTATAGACACTTAAGTCAAAGAAAAGATGGACTACACACAATATGTTCTGGAGTCTATGAGTATCATTTACTACGCAAGTTTTTAATATAGCCATTCCCACATTGGGGAGATACATCTGCATATTGAAAATCCCTCTAGTATTTTACACTGGGGGGATTTCGTTGTTAGCCGAGTTAATAGGGTTGTAGATACATTACAAAGTAATTGTGCAAATCTGGTGGAGTGATTAGAGAAAACCACTACAAAATACAAGCCGATTTAACCCAATCGGTGGGGGTTGGTTTCAAAAACCCCTCAAGGAGGACTCCACACGCATTTCTAATCATGACGAGGCATACATCTACTTTCTTCCCTATTCCCTATTCCCTGTTCTCTGCCTAAATAAGTAGATTTACAAATCAAATCGGATTGCTATATTTTACTTATGTTAACAATTTATCGATTCTTAGAGGTTTTATGAAATACTACGTAATTTATGATGGACAGTGTAATCTTTGTGTTAATTCAGTGCGTTTATTAGAAACTATTGACCAGGGAAAACTATTTAATTATGTTCCCATGCAAGATGAGCAAACATTAGCTAAATGGGGAATTACTGCCCAAGATTGTGAGCAAGGAATGATTTTAATTGATGATAATCTTTCACAACGTTGGCAGGGTAGCAACGCAATTGAAGAAATTGGACGTTTGTTACCTACTGCGGGTTTTGTAGATATTTATCGTGGTTTACCTGGTATGAAATGGCTGGGGGATAAATTCTATGAACAAATCCGCGATAATCGTTATACTCTATTCGGTAAACGTGATACTTATGAATCTGTTTATTGTGTTGATGGTAGTTGTAACGCGGGAAATAAACAACAGCAACTTTAATAGGTAGAATCAAAGGGATATTGCCTACCCATTGATCAATTCATCTGATGCTCCCGTGTTAATTTGCCATTTGCCTGTTCTTTCATCCATTGAAAAGAAACCAAATTGAGTAAAAGACCAATCATAAATAAAAAAATCATCAAAGCGATTTGATACCAAGCGATAGGTTTTACCAACAAATCAGCAACTAGATGGAAAAAATTCATCACTGAATAGAAAACTGTAACGCCAAACTGAAGCTTTCGATAACGGTTTGAGTCGCTGAAGAGAGTAGCAATCATCATCATCATAGGCACAGCAAAAAATCCCAGCATTAACCACATAATCCAGGCAATACTTGCTGTTCCATGAGTGTCAGAAGTAGCAATGTTTTGGTTGTGAAACAGTGGCATTAAACCAAGCTGGGTATGAAACAGAATGCCTAGCAAAAAGACTGTCCACAGTATGATGATTTTCTGGCGATGATTCACAGCCATAGTTATCCTGCTCTTATGTTCAGAGGCTTTTGCTTTTCTCCATCATAGAGAAACAAGTTGAGGTAGTTGATTTAATCACCGCTTTTACCAAACTGCTGCAACAATTCTTGACATATAAATTCTTTGACCAGGAATTTTAGATTAAAAAAAATTTGGTACAAGCCCCCACTGATTGCAATTTTTAATTAATAATTTTTAATTTTTAATTTTTAATTGGAGCGTTCGCGCAGCGTCTCGTAGAGAAGTGACTTGACACTCTCAGGGTTAAAGCCAACTACCTACGAGGACGTAGGGGCCCCAATAACGAGGATGTTCGTAGTTTTGATTTTTTAGTAAAGCCATCTGTGCCAAACGAAGTGCTTCGGCTCTGTTGACGTTGAATTTTCCTAAGTACTGATAAAATTCTTTGGTGAATTCCATACCTGCTTCATCGTCTAAATCCCATAAACTAGCGATCGCACTACTAGCTCCTGCTTGTACTGTGGTTCCGGCAATACCCATCACTTCTTGGTCATTGCCTGTAGCAGTTTGACAAGCACTCAGAAATAACAGTTCAATGCTATGAATGGGGCTTTGCCTTTGAGTACGGAATAATTTATCAAAATCATCTATCTTCAACTTACCATCGGCAGTTACCACAAAGGTATTCTCTCGGTCAGCACCAAAATAACCGTGAGTGGCTAAATGTACAATATCAAATTGAGCAGCATTGAGTTCTTTGTTGAAGTTTTGAGTAGTAAATTCTCCTTCAGAAATTGTGGAGATGGCTATACCTGTCTTTTTAATTTCTTCTACTTCTTTGGCAACATTTTCTAATCGAGAAAAGCCAGGAACGCTCTGGGGTGGCTCAGTCAAACTAGCTGCTAAGACCTTGATTTCTGAACGTTTTAACGGAATTGGGTCACGCACTTGTAAACCTAAAGCTAAGGAGACAGCATATTTCTCTACGAGGTATTTCTCTCCATCGTAGAGGGTGGCCATAGGGATTTTTCGTAAAGAACCATCTAAGACAAAAATCAGAGTTTTGATCTGGCTTTGCTCTAACAGTTTTTGCACTGGTTGAATTAGCCAATTGTAGACCTTTTGACCATCCTGTTTTACTTCCTCATAAGTACCAGTGTCTTGGAGATTGCTATAAAATTGGTTCAAAGTATCCTCAATTTCTGTTTTGGATAACTCAATGGGAGGATAGTGATACAAGTCTTGATTATTGGGCTGCTTGAGGATTACTTCTAAGCGATCGTCCAAAATAATGGAATAGATAACTGCGGCTGTTTGGTCTTTAGAGTCGATTACTTTGTCTAGTTGTAACTTGTTGTCTTGACAAGCTTGTTGCAAAAAGTTCTGCAATTGTGCTACTTGTAGTGTTTCTAATACCTGACGGGCTTGTTGGAGGTTATTTTGACTTGGTTGGGGGAACTGTAGCAGTAAATCTACTAAGCGACGATATACAGGCTCGACACTTTCCCGAAATGAATACTGCACATCTGCACTACTAGCAATTAAATCTCCCCGAAGACTTTGCAGAGTCTTGAATGCTTCAGTATATGTAGCGATCGCACCATTAATATCTCCTTGTTGATAGCATTTGCTTTTACCTTGACAAAGAATACGTCCTATTTGCCATTGCCAACGGTAGGTGATATCTTGGGCTTGAATCGACTGTGATAAATTCAGGGCTTTTTGAGTTAGGTCTTGAGCGATTGCCCACTGTTGTGTTAATTCATAGATATGTCCTAGATTACCCAAAACAAAAGATTGCGATCGCACATCTTGAATTTGTTCTGCTTGCTGACGAGCTACAGCTAATATCTGAGCAATCGTTTGTAAATTTCCGGGTATTTGCCTTTTTTCATTTAATTTTATCAAACTTTGAGCAAAGTTAACTTGAGCATATATCCCCGCACGACCAAGAGATAATTGAGAAATTAGATTTTTGATTTGGGGATAAAGTAATTCAGCTTCTGTGAATTTTTCTATTTCTATCAACAGTCGCAACCGATTAATTTTTGCTCTAATTTGAATTTGGATTGGAGTTTGATTAACTTCTACTTTCTGGTAAAAATCAATTGCTGCTAATTTTTTTTCTGTTGCTTCTTGAATATTTCTTTGGGCAGTTTTTACATTTGCTTCAGCACTGGCAATATTACCTAAACTCAGATAAGCCGTAGCAATAGTTTCTGGTGATTGTAGTTTTTGGGCTATTTTGAGACTTTCTTCTAATTTTAATTTTGCTTCTTTCAAATTACCTAATACACGGAGAGCGCCGCCTAAATTACGAAGATTAATAGCTTTAGTCAGTGAATCTGGTTGATTTTGCAAGGTTGCTGCTAACTTTTGGAAAGTAGAATTTGCCCTTCGATATAATCCTAAATTCTGTAATGCTTGACCCTGGTTAATGCCCATCAGAATTGCTTGATTATTATCTCCTAATTTTTGATAAACAGATTCGGCTTGTTGCCAAGATAACACTGCATCTTCTGCCTTACCCTGTGCCAATTGCAGACTACCTTTAACATCCCAAGCTTGCGCCCAAGTAGGTAAATATTGTGAGGAATCGGGAGTTTTTTGGAGAATATTTATAGCTTGGTCAATGGTTTTATTAGCCTGTTCAATTTCTCCAGTTTGCTGATAATTCAGAGATAAATTAATTAAAACGACTGCTTTTCCTACTTGATCTCCATTATTTTGATAAATTTCTAAAGCTTGTTTTAACAGAGTTGTTGATTCTACAAATCTGCCTTCTGTATATAGAATTTTTGCCTGGCTTTCCTGGCTATTAATGACTTGCTCAGGAGTATTTTTAGCGATTACTGGTGAAGTAAATATACAAATTATAACTATGATTAAAGCTAAAATTCCATAGCGGAAGAGACGTGGCAATGGTAATAAAAAACGGAAGATGAATAAGTTCATTTTTAATTTATGGATTATAGGTAATAGAAAAATATAAACCGTTTTCTTGCCATGTTTCCTTTTGGGAATTATTTGATGTTAAAGGAATACCCCAATCTAAACGGGCATTAAATTTACTACCCTGTCGCCATATTAGCCCCATACCTGTACCTAATAAAGTGTTAGGATTAGGATTTACGCCACCATTATTCCAGCCAGTTCCTACATCAAAAAAAGGTGCTATTTGTAAAAGTCCTTGTACTTGAGGAATTCGCAAAATTGGTAATCTTATTTCTGTAGATGCGAAGAAACCATTATCTGTTAATAAACTATCTTGACGATATCCACGCAAAGTTTTTTGTCCACCAAGACCAAATTGTTCTAGTCCCAAAAGCTGCTTATTTGCTAATTGCAAATCTGTTTGCATTAAAAATATGGTATCTGGGGCTAATTGACGCAGCCATTGTCCTTGTCCTCTCCAGCTAAAAAAGCGACTATCTGGTTCATTATTATTAATAGTGGCATCGAAAATACCCAATCCTAAACTAAATTGAGAACGGGCTGTTAAAACTTGTTGACTACTACGTTGACTCCATTCTTTAAAAAATCGTAGTGCAGAAATCTTCGTTTTACCATTGTTATCTGCACCAATTCCTAGGGGAAATCCGCCGATGTTGTCAATTCCCAAAAATGTTTGACTCATTTGCCGGCTGGCTGTTAGTCCTAAAGCCAATTCTTGGTTAGGAGTTTGCACCAGTGGTTGACGAAAAGTTAACTCATAAAAGCGGGACTGAGAGGTAATATCTAAGGTATTAAAAGGGCGTTCTATGACACTATTTCCAGTTGCACCATAGTTAAAAATTACTTTACCGTTGCGGGCATTGACTGGCAAACTATAACTAATATCTATGCCGTTACTACCATCTGTATTGGTATAACCGATATTGAAACCGTCTCCCATTCCTAACAAGTTGGCTTCATTGATATTAATGCGCCGTCGGAAACTCCCGACACTAGGACTGCGTTCATTATCTAGGGAAAGTTGAGTATGCAGAGAATCGGCTTCAGTAACTTTAACTTCTAAAATATTTGTGCCTGGACGGATGCCAGCTTGTAAATCCGCAGATATATTTTTAATTAGCGGGTCGAGTTGTAATAGTTGCAATCCTACCAAGAGGCGATTGAGTGAAAATGGTTTACCAGCAGCTAGGGAAAGGCGATCGCTAATATAGCTCTGATTGAGGCGACTTGTACCTGTAACATTAATCTTCTCTAAACTCCCTTCTACCAACTGCACCACCACTACTCCAGCTTTGATAGTTTGAGGGGGAATAATTGCCCCAGAGGTGATATAGCCTTTATTTTCATATAGTTTCGTGATCTCTGAACGGACTTGCAGCAGTTCCGTAAAGGTAATTTGACGTTGCGTAAAGGCAGCAGTTATTTTCGTCAGTTCTTCAGCACTAAAGACCGTATTTCCCATAAACTCAAACCGTTCTACTACCAATGTTGTAGATAGTGTATCTGGAGTAATTCCGGGCTGAGTGGGCGTTAGAAATGGAATTGGCAACAATTGGTCTGGATGTGGTAATACTGGCAGCGGTTGGGCTTCTGGCAGAGTTTGTCTCGAAGGTGGTTTAGCTTCTGGAGGTATTTGGGCTAATAAAGGTTCTGGATGGAAACCAGGAATAATTATCGTCAGTAGTGCGAACATCTCGCGCCAATAGACAAATACACGAGGTTTTTTTGTTATTTCTAGAGTTTTTTGCCTAGATGCTACACGGCGACAATTCATAATTTATTTTCCTTTTCAGCAACCCCACATAATTTGCTAGACAACCCAGACTGAAAATCAGTAGAAATTACAGGTTGAGCAATTAAATCTATATCACCATTAGCATTACGTACCATACCCTGAGCTTCTACTAAAGGAGCCGTAGCGGGTTTTATCTGTATGGGTAATATCCCCCTATCACCTTTTTGTCTTGTTACCCACTTTGCTGGTAATGCCCCAACAGTCAAAGCATCATCGGGACTGGGTGGTATTCCTCCGCGTCCAGTCACGACAAATTCATTTTGACTCTGAGCAACATTACTGTGATTAGAATTACAACCTTGAGCAATTAATCTCGATGGGTCTATTAAGTTTATCGGTATTGCTACGAGTCCTTGACTAGGATCAATACTTAAAGTTTGAATGACTACATTACCATCTGTACCAACATCGGAACTAGCACTAATATCATTAGTCCCATTACTACGAATTCCTTGCAATTGGTCTGTATTCAATCTTCCTCTTGTTTCCAATCCTAGCACCCGAATGGCACTAATATTAATCTTGCCACCATTACCACTAAAGGCATTGGCAATAATATCGCTGTTTTCTGTGGGGACGGCAATTACATAACCATTTTTAGCATTTATACTGATTTTGCCACCATTACCGATATTATTTTCTGACCCTGCTGTGCTGGAAATTTGACTATTTCGACGCAGAAGTAAATTCTGTGTAGTGATCTCTATGTCACCACCATTACCACTGGCATTTTTGGCGGTGATAGATGCGTTGTCTAGTTTGAGGAAATTAGTTTCCAGAGTCATAGTCCCCGCAGAACTACTTTGATCGGTGTTTTGGTTATTAACTTCTATGAGCGCCCTGCTACTTAAATTAATGTTGGGGCTAGTGATGTGAATCTCGCCTGCCTTTCCTTTGCCATTTTGTCTCACCGAACTGGAAATGCGCCCTAGTGTTTGTAATGTCAGAGCATCTTTCGCTTTAATTGTGATATTACCGGCATTACCTATACTCAGGCTACTTGCAGATACCCGTCCTTCATTTATAGCCGTAAGATTATCAGTCTTAACTGTGATATTTCCCCCATTTCCTTGGCCATTTTCCCTGACAACACTGATAATTCGTCCCCCCTTACTTAACTCAATTTGTTTTGCATCAACTATGACATCACCTGCATTGCCTTCTCCATAGGTATCCACAGACAAGACAGCATTATCCTTAATTATTAGCTTATCTGTTTTCAGAGTAATACTTCCTGACTCTTTTGGGGAACTCAATTTGCCCCCTTGCTGAATTACAGTAAAAATGCCTGTATTATTGCTGATGTCTTGATTGGGAAGACCCTGTAGTAGAATGTTATCTGCTTGAATAAAAATGTCACCTACGTCGTTGCCTGTTCCTGCCATACTCGCATCAATACGAGCGCCATCAATAAGAGAAAGGCTACCAGTTTTGATGTTTATGCTACCACCATCCCCTTTGCCGCCAGCGATGACAGCATTAGAAATCAATCCTTGACTTTTCAGGGAAATATCGGTAGCTGTAATGTCTATGATACCGCCATTACCCACTGCTTTTTCCGCTACTGCATTGAGTAAAAAGCCAGTATCAAAGGAGGCTGTATCACTGGCTTTTATGATAATATTCCCTGCATTTCCTTGACCAGAGGTACTAGCGCTGATTTGAGCATAATTAGTGACAAAGAGGTTGCGGGTTTTGATGTTTACATTTCCGCCCTTACCCACTGCTCCTTCTCGCACTTCATTTAATAGACCAAATTCATCATTGATGCTAAGACCCTTAAAGGAGACTGTATCATTGGCTTCTATAAGAATATCTCCTGCATTTCCTTTTCCATAAGTGCTGCTATTAATTACAGCGCCGTTGGTGACAGAGAGATTATGGGTTGTGATTTTCACATTTCCGCCGTTACCCACTGCTTTTTCTGCTACTGTATTGAACAGTCCGCTTGGTTTTAATTCTCCATTTTGTATACCAGCACCATCAAATGAAATCGTATCACTGGCTTCTATAAGAATATCTCCTGCATTTCCTTTTCCATAAGTGGTGTTATTAATATAACCACCATTAGTGACAGAGAGATTGCGGGTTGTAATTTTGATAGTTCCCACGTTGCCAATCTTTCCAGCAATCCTTGTTTCGACAATACCCCCATTTAAAGAAATCATATCCTTTGCTTCTAAGGTTAAATCTCCACGTGCTTTTAATTTTCCCTGTAACTTGAGATTTCTAGCACTGAGAGTTAAATCTTTTCCTACTGATAAATTCCCTTCACTGCTAATATTTCCCGGTTGCGAACCAAACTGCACCCCGGAAGGTACACTCATTGTCAATAATGGCATTTGGGGATTAGTGGCACTAAACTTACTCCCATCAGAAAATGTAAAACTATTAGCTGTAGTTGTGAAAAATGCACCTTGGATATCTAACTGGGCATTTTTACCAAAAATAATTCCTTTGGGATTGAGTAAATACAGATTTGCAGTTCCATTTACTCCCAAGGTTCCCAAAATATTAGAAACGTTATTACCAGTGACGCGACTGAAGATGTTAGCTATACCTGTGGGGTTGGAAAAATATACTCGTTGCCCATTGTTGACGTTAAATTCTGAAAAGCTGTGAAAGAGGCTGCTTCCCCGTTGTGCGCCACCTGTTATTAAATCCGCAGAACTGCCTTTAATGTTTCCTGTAGTCTGACGGGAGTTTTCAGTTCCCAAGCTGGCATCAGGTATAATTTGTGCCAAAGCAGCATAACTACTAAGCGTATTTGCTATAACTATTGAGGTTATTGTTCCCTTTGCTATGAATAACCCAGATGGAAGCTGAGTAAATTTCTTGGTTGGATTCACGGTGAAACCTGAGTGAAGTTATATACTAGTTTGTTAATTTAGATTGAATCTGCGAAAAATAATACAGTTACTACGGTACAGTACTCACAGAAAAAGTCCTAAATTACTGTATATTTTCGTAATACTTCTAAAGATAGAGGAGATAATCCAAGTTAACTATACAAAGGGTTGACTAGCGGCGCAAAAACTAGTACAGAAGTCATTTTTACTTAATCTTCCCCGCTGTACTCATTGTATAGGAATTTAATTAAATTTATCGAGTAATTACTTAAATAGTAGTTAAAATACTATAAAATATATGTGAAGTAATTAGAGTGAAGATTTGAGAGTATACTTATTTTGCTATGAGTAATATCGCTGGTAACTTTCTAAATATAAATTCCGATAGATGGAAGATTCTTTAAGGCTAACTTTCAATGAAGGGCAAACAGCAGCGTTAGTTAGGGTATCTGATTTAGAAGAACTAGCGATCGCACTTCAGCAAATAGGGCTAAGTGGTTCCCATCCCATTTTGGTGGTAGTCGGAGGTGCAAGCCAGATTAGTGAAGCTGATTTTCTGCGTATTCAAAGCCTGTTTGTCAAAGTATTAGCTCCAATTGCCCAAGCTTTAGGAGCCTATGTGGTAGATGGGGGTACAGATGCGGGCGTGATGCGTCTGATGGGTTATGCCCGTAGCCAAATCAATGGTGAGTTTCCGTTGATTGGTGTAGCTCCCATTGGTAAAGTCGTACTACCCGCTCAAACCACTACCTCAGATGAAGATGCTTCACCTCTAGAACCCCATCATACTCATTTTGTGTTGATTCCAGGCAACAATTGGGGTGATGAATCACCTTGGCTTATGGAGGTAGCAACTGTTTTAGGTGGGGGCGCACCTTCGGTGACAGTGCTGATTAACGGAGGAGAAATTACCTTTGTTGATGCTGTGAATAGCGTCACTGCTGGCCGGTTAGTGATGGCGATTGATGGTAGCGGCAGAACTGCAAATAAGCTGGCTTCAGCATTGCGCGGAGAGCCTACTGATGAACGAGCCAAAGACTTAGCCGCATCTGGGAAGTTGCAAACTATTGATTTAGACGCGGGTTGGCAAGAGCTAACTAATATAATTACTAATTTACTTTCTAATTGAGGAGTGAATCATGGCAAAAAAAGACCCATATCGTGAATTTTTAAAACAAGACTTTGCCAATATATTTGAAGCATTACAACTGCAAGATTTACAAAAACGCTTTTTATCTTCCCGCTGGTTAGATCAAGTATTGTGGATGGAAGCACAAGCAGGTAAAGCCCGGAACCGATATTACTGCTTGCGGTTAATGACAATTGTTGGCGGTGTAGTTCTTCCAGCTTTGGTAAGTCTGAATATTAACAATTCTAAAGTTAGAGATACTCTTGTTTGGTCAACTTTTGGACTCAGTCAAGTTGTCGCAATTAGCGCTGCTATTGAGGAGTTCTTCCATTACGGAGAACGCTGGCGACACTATCGCCGCACCGTAGAATCTTTGAAAACCCAAGGTTGGCAATTCTTTCAATTGACAGGCGTTTATGGGAATTATCCCACTCATGATCAAGCATTTACTGTTTTTGCTACACAAATAGAAGAGATTATTCAGCGAGATGTAGAAGTGTATGCAACCCAAGTAGTACAAGAGAAAAAGCAGGAAGAAAATAGCCCAAATAGCAATGGCAAGGTAGAATCGGCGGTATCAACTCCAGCCGCAACTGGACTAAAAACCTCTGCTGTTGAAAGTGACTAAAGAAAGAAAGTTGCAATGTTTATTTTTTTATCATAAAAGGGGCTGAAAACCCCAAAGAGAAATTATCAAAACCCAAAAATTAAAATGCGAATCGCAATAATTTTCCAAGATGTCTATTATTGATGAGATTTGATACTAATCGTCAAAAAATAGATTTTCTGATTAATGTAAAGTTAGAAGGGAGTTTTATAGCGGTATGCACTTGAATGAAATACATCATAGTCCCCTCATCGCTTGCTCTTAGGGGGTTGGGGGTGGGGTTATTGTACCTCATAACACCGGGAAGTGATGTAATTGCTGATCACCGCGTCCCCCCTGCGGTTCCCTATAAATATTTAGGGCTTGCTGAAAAAGTCTTTCCGTTAGGGTTAGGAGTCAGGAGTCAGGAGTCAGGAGTCAGGAGTCAGGAGGAAGAATTAGAAGCAGCTTTTGAATAGTTGCTTTGGCGGAAAAGTGATAAGTTTTTGATGGGTAAAATGTCTATTCCTTGCACCAACTTAACTTTTTTACCCCTGAATCCCTTGAGCTATCTAGGTTTTACATTTATATGCCTAACGCCACGCTGCGCTATCAGCAAGCCCTATTTAAGAATTGGACATTTCTGCAAAGTTTCTAGAGGAAATTTCTGATTCTTGATGACTTAATTGTTGTAACTTATTTGTTAAATCTGCTGTGAGACGTTTAGCACCTTTTTTTAAACTTCCATTCATGTAATCTGTAACTTGAATGGGTTCACCGATATGCAGGTTCACATCTGCCTTAATCATTGCTTCAACCTGCTGCGGAGTAATCATCGCCATTTTAACCGGACTTCATATTACCTGTATAGCCAAGCCACAGGCTAATCATTACAATATATTAATATAGAAGTCTTTGGAGAGCAATTTGTGGTATATAATCCCCCTCGTACTCAACCTAGTGATAACAAGATTTTGGCTACAAATAGTCAGAAATTGAGTAACTTTACACAAAGACATATCGGCATTAACACTGATGATATTCAGCAAATGCTAGAACTATTAGGGTTTTCTAGCCTAGATGCCCTAATTGATCAAACAGTACCACAAGCAATTCGTTTTCATCAAACTCTACAATTACCAGCAGCGCAAAGCGAATATGCTGCACTAGCCAAATTAAAACAAATAGCCGATAAAAATCAAGTTTATCGCTCATTTATCGGCATGGGCTATTATGACTGTATTACCCCCGCAGTCATTCAACGCAACATCTTAGAAAATCCCGGTTGGTATACAGCTTACACCCCTTATCAGCCAGAAATTGCCCAAGGACGTTTGGAAGCATTGCTAAATTTCCAAACCATGATTATTGATTTAACAGGTTTAGAAATTGCTAACGCTTCTTTGCTTGATGAAGCGACAGCAGCAGCAGAAGCTATGAGCATGAGTTATGGAGTCTGCAAAAATAAATCCCATAACTATTTTGTGTCTAGTGAATGTCATCCCCAAACCATTGATGTATTGCAAACTAGAGCCAAACCTCTGGGGATAAATATCATTATCGCAGATCATCAAACATTTGATTTTGCAGAACCGATTTTTGGGGCAATTCTTCAGTATCCCGCTAGTGATGGTACGATTTACGACTACCGTAATTTTATAGAAAAGTCCCATGCTCAGGGTGCATTGGTGACTGTAGCCGCAGATCCTTTAAGTTTAACATTACTTACACCCCCCGGCGAATTAGGGGCTGATATAGCAGTAGGTAGCACACAGCGGTTCGGTATTCCCTTGGGCTTTGGGGGACCACACGCTGCTTATTTTGCCACGAAAGAAGAGTATAAACGGCTCGTTCCAGGGCGAATTGTGGGGGTATCAAAAGATATTCATGGTAAACCTGCATACCGTTTAGCTTTGCAAACCCGTGAACAGCACATCCGCAGAGATAAAGCCACCAGTAATATTTGTACAGCGCAGGTTTTATTGGCAGTAATGGCGAGTATGTATGCAGTGTATCATGGACCAGATGGACTGAGAGGAATAGCCCAAAATATCCATCAATTAACCGCAACTTTAGCAAGTGGACTGAAAAAGCTAGGTTACAAAATCGGTTCAGAAAACTTCTTTGATACCTTGCGGGTAGAATTAGGAAATACCAAATTAGAAGCAATTCTCGACGCTGCAAATGAGAGAAATATCAATTTGAGAATTTTTGATAATTCAACTGTAGGTATTTCTTTAGACGAAACAACCACACCAGAAGATTTAATCGAACTTTGGCAAATTTTCGCATTGAAAGATCAATTACCTTTTACTGTAGAAGAATTACCAATTTCTAATTCTCAATTATCACGTCAAAGTAAATATCTCACCCATCCAGTTTTTAATCGTTATCATTCAGAAACTGAGTTATTACGTTATTTACATCAACTAGAAAGCAAGGATTTATCATTAACAACTTCAATGATTCCTTTGGGTTCTTGCACAATGAAGTTAAACGCAACTTCAGAAATGATTCCGGTAACTTGGGCAGAATTTGGCAAAATCCATCCTTTTGCGCCAATTTCCCAAACTAGAGGTTATCAAATCCTCTTCCAACAACTAGAAGCATGGTTAGGAGAAATTACAGGTTTTGCAGGAATTTCTTTACAACCAAATGCAGGTTCGCAAGGTGAATATGCGGGACTTTTGGTAATTCATGAATATCATCAAAGTCGCGGAGAAGGACACAGAAATATTTGTTTAATTCCACAATCTGCACATGGTACAAATCCCGCAAGTGCGGTAATGTGTGGGATGAAAGTTGTGGGAGTTGCTTGTGATGATCAAGGTAATATTGATGTTGATGATTTAAAAGCCAAAGCTGAAAAACATAGTCATGAATTAGCAGCTTTAATGGTGACATATCCATCAACTCATGGGGTATTTGAAGAAGCAATTCAAGAAATTTGTGCGGTGATTCATAGTCACGGTGGACAAGTTTACATGGACGGGGCTAATATGAATGCCCAAGTAGGTATTTGTCGTCCTGGTGATATTGGTGCAGATGTCTGTCATTTGAACTTACACAAAACTTTCTGTATTCCTCATGGTGGTGGTGGTCCCGGTATGGGTCCCATTGGTGTCGCTTCCCACCTTGTCCCCTTTTTACCAGGACATTCTGTTGTGAGAATGGGTGGTGATTTGGGTGCGGTTTCGGCTGCACCTTGGGGTAGTGCAAGTATCCTAGTGATTTCTTGGATGTATATTATCATGATGGGTGCAGATGGGTTGACGGAAGCAACCAAAATCGCCATTTTGAATGCTAATTACATCGCTAAGAAATTAGAGTCATATTATCCGGTTTTGTATCAGGGAAAAAATGGTTTAGTGGCACATGAATGTATTTTAGATTTGCGAAGTTTGAAGAAATCAGCGCAGATTGAAATTGATGATGTTGCGAAGCGGTTAATGGATTATGGTTTTCATGCACCTACTGTTTCTTGGCCTGTTGCTGGGACAATTATGGTAGAACCAACGGAAAGTGAATCTAAACAGGAATTAGATCGTTTTTGTGATGCTTTGATTGCGATTCGTGAGGAAGTTGCCGCAATTGAATCTGGTAAAATGGACATTGAAGATAATCTTTTGAAAAATGCGCCTCACACTGCGGAAAGTTTGATTATTGGTGAGTGGAATCATCCCTATTCTCGTGAACAAGCTGCTTATCCTGCACTTTGGAATAAGGAATATAAGTTCTGGCCAAGTGTGGGGAGGATAGACGCTGCTTTTGGGGATAGGAATTTCGTTTGTTCTTGTTTACCGATGGAGGCTTATAGTTAATTAATGGTAGGGTGCGTTAATGAAATGTAACGCACCGTTTTCATTGTGGGATAAGGTGCGTTACGCTGGCGCTAACGCACCCTACTAACTCTAAATTACAAAGCGAGTATGATTTAGTCAAAATTATGAATTAATAATATCATTCTGCCAATCTCGTTGTATCTCAATCCCGTCAAGCAAAGAAAGAATTGATGTACCACGAGCATAAGATTTTCCTTCTTGCTCAAATATTTCGATTACAATCCCTACAACACCTCCTCCTTGTCCAAAGAGAGGACCTCCAGAGTGACCCTGTTCAATATCAGAAGGGAATATAATTATCTCTTCCTCAGAATTTATTCGAGAACGATGCTCAATCTCCCAAGTTTCAACACAATTGACAACAATTTGGAATAATCTCTCATCTTTTTGACTACATGAAGGCTTATAACCAGCGGAAATAAGCCCTTGTTGTCCAGTAAAACGAATGTATGCTGGAAATAAAGGTATTTTACATAGACCTGGATCAAGTAGTCGAAGAATCGCTATGTCAATTTCAGGATGCCAAGCGTAGACTTCAGCACTACGAGAAAGACCATCTGTAAATACAACTTTCAGATTTCGCCTTGGTACTCCATCCACTAAAACAACGTGTTTTGCAGTTGCTATCCAATCAGGACGAAGAAAGCAGAATCCAGTACCAATGGGATGCTCTACATTAGAATCTCGAATTAATTGAATAGCATATTGATTAATATCAAATGATAAATGAGACATTTTTTCCTAAATAATTACATAGTTTAACAAATTCTATTTACTCCAATGCAGCCAAATACTACATTGGAGAAATAGATAAATACTATTCTTTACCGCCGCCAAAAAGTTTGTAGATTCCGTATCCAATAGCACCAGCAACAGCAACAGGCGCAGCAGCAACTATAGCAGTACCAGCAATTGCACCTCCACCAACAAGACCACCGATACCTGCAAGGGTACTCATAATTGCAGCACCAGAAGCACCAGCCGCTACTGTTACAGCACCAGCACCAGCTACACCAGCAACAGCCCCAATATTTGTAGCGGTTCTTGCAGCAGAACGAGCATCACGTTCTTCTTGACACAAATCTGGTTGATCTTTAAACAGAGTTTCATTCATAATTTTTGCACCAGCATAAGCAGGACCAGCAGCTAATACCGCAGGAGCGGCGGCCATTACCAGTTTCCGCAACAGCTTTTACTGTTTTAAAATCTTTAACACCCAAACCCTCTTCTACACCTTTTTCAATAACCTTGTCTACGACTTTATCTGTAACATCTTCCCAACTCATAAACTTATTGCTCCTAATAGAAATCCAATATTATTAATATTAAAACATCATTGTCACTACTTTGTGTATCAGTATCACTACTGATTTAATTTTGCTAGGTTTTAATTATATATGCAGGATTATCCGTATAAAAACGGATGCTGACATTATAGGTTGTTTGTTGAATGATTAAATTTTAATTGTCTGAATCAGGATATCCAGGATTTTAGGATTTACAGGATTGTGATTTGTAAGTTGTTGGTGGGATGCTGAAATTGTAATTGTCTGTGAATATTTGAATATTATAAAATACAGTTACACCAACACTCAACAAATAAGTTCAATTTCACGTACACTTTCCTACCAACACTACCAGCCGCAGCTAAACCTGAAGTGATTCCTGCGCCTGAAGTTGCAGCAACAGTTAACCCTGTAGCCGCACTGACAGCAGCACCAGCAGCCATACCAGTTTCCGCAACAGCTTTTACTGTTTTAAAATCTTTAACACCCAAACCCTCTTCTACACCTTTTTCAATAACCTTGTCTACGACTTTATCTGTAACATCTTCCCAACTCATAAACTTATTGCTCCTAATAGAAATCCAATATTATTAATATTAAAACATCATTGTCACTACTTTGTGTATCAGTATCACTACTGATTTAATTTTGCTAGGTTTTAATTATATATGCAGGATTATCCGTATAAAAACGGATGCTGACATTATAGGTTGTTTGTTGAATGATTAAATTTTAATTGTCTGAATCAGGATATCCAGGATTTTAGGATTTACAGGATTGTGATTTGTAAGTTGTTGGTGGGATGCTGAAATTGTAATTGTCTGAATCAGGATGTCCAGGATTTTAGGATGTACAGGATTGTTATTGATGAATTGTCTGTGAATATTGAAAGATGATAAAATACATTTACACCAACAGTCAAGAAGTAACAGCAGATAATTCAATAATTTAACAGATAATTTATCTTATCAATCATCCCAAAATCTGTACTTCTCATAGACAATAAAACAACTACATCCTGTAAATCCTAAAATCCTGGTTATCCTGATTCAGACAAAAAAATATTACAAATCCCCACATCAAATAAACAACAAAATCCTGAAAATCCTTAAATCCTGGACATCCTGATTCAGACAACTTAAACCTGATATCTAGGATTAAAAACCTTCTTATATTCCAACTTTAACGCCCCAAAATTAATCAATAAGCCCACAGAAAAATTATAAGCCACCAAATAATTTTTCGCTTGCGCTAAATGGACATCTTCTAAATTAATTATCGCTTTCAACTCCACTACAACCTGATTTTCAACTATAAAATCCGCTCTGCGTGTTCCTACTTCAATCCCTTCATAATAAATTACTTGTTCTACCTCCCTTCCAAAACCTAAACCTGATTTTTGCAATTCAATTTCCATACATCTTTGATAAATAACCTCCTGAAAACCATTTCCCAAAGTTCGGTGTATTTTCATTGCACACCCATTAATGATATATGTAATTTCGTCTAATTTCAGATTTTGGGTATTAGGTGTGTTCATAGATTCACATGATTGTTATTTGTAAATTGTTGGTGAGATGCTGAAATTGTAATTGTCTGAATCAGGATGTCCAGGATTTTAGGATTTACAGGATTGTTATTGATGAATTGTCTGTGAAGATTTGAAGATTATAAAATACAGTTACAGTAATAGTAAAGAATTAACAGCGGATAATTTAACTGATAACTTATCTATCATCCCCAAATCTGTATATTTTATAGACAATCAAACAACCACATCCTGAAAATCCTTATTAAAATCAAGAATTTTTTGACTTTTGACTTTTGACTTTTGACTTCCCGAAGGGTGTCCTGATTCAGACAAAAAACATCTTAATCAAAAATATAAATAACTTTAATACCAACTACTTTGTGCATCGGTTTTGTTTTCTTCTCAGTAGTAATTAACTCCTCAGCACCAACAGAAAAAGCAGCAGCTACATGAAGTGCATCCATAGCAGCTAATCCATACCGAGAAGCAATTTTATAAGATTCTTGTACAATATAAGTTAAATCATTTGCCCAGTAAATAACATCATTAAAAAACTCTTCATAAAATTGATATTCTTCCGTTTGCTGATGATAAACTGCTTTAGGACTTACCTCCAACCTAACAAACTCACTAGCAGCAAATACCCGGTGTGAGTCTGATAGTATTTCTAATGCTTTTTCTGCAATTAAACCAGTACCATTGGTTGCACTCAGTAACACACCCGAATCAATATAAGTTATAATCATTCTTCTCTACCTTGTATTCCACCTCTACGATCAGCTAATTCTTTTTCTATTTCATCTGCATTTAATAAAGGTTTACCAGATGCAACAATTTTAGAGCGAATTTCTCGCAAACGTTCCCCCAAAGGCGGTTTTTTGGTAGTGGTTTTCAATTGCATAAATTCCACAAATTTTAAGACTTCCTGTTGTTTATCCTGGGGTAATGATCGCCACTTTGTTAATAATTCTTGTTCTGGAATCATTGATTTTTACCTAGTTCCGTTAATTGTCTTAAACCTTATTTTTAATAATAGCAAATCTCACATCCAATTAAACCATGATTTTATACATTTTGAGACAGGTATATTTTGGTGAAAGTTTATCAATATTATAACATCTTGTACATCCTTTTTATCCTGATTCAGACAAAATAATGTATAATACACATATTCATACACATAATCCACCTAAATATCATGCGAACCAATATTGAACTTGACGACGGGTTAGTAGAAGAAGCATTTCGTTTAACTAACGTGCGAACCAAAAAAGAATTAATTCATCTAGCATTACAAGAACTAATTCGCGTTCGTAAAAAACGGAATTTACTTGATTTAAGTGGACAAATTCAATTTACTCCTGACTACGACTATAAAGCATTGCGAGAAAATCGAAATGTTTCTGATTGATACTTCCGTTTGGATAAATGTTTTACGCGATAAAACAGGAGTTGCACGTCAAAATCTCCAGACACTTATCAAAGATGAAAATTTTAAGACAAGTTTCTGAACATATAAAATCTCAATTAAGTTAGTGCGATAGCAAAGCTATCCGTAGGAATCGCTCATCTTCTAGCTTAGATTAAGGAACGCAACCCAATATAATGAAAATATCTGATTCATATTTTTTGTTAGAATCAAGATATCCAGGATTACGGGATTTACAGGATTGTGATTTGTAGGTTGTTGGTGGGATGCTGAAATTGTAATTGTCTGTGAATATTTGAATATTATAAAATACAGTTACACCAACACTCAACAAATAAGTTCAATTTCACGTACACTTTCCTACGAATTCATTACTTCTTGGAAAGATACCCATCCTGAAGATACAATAACTTACCGCGATTTAGGTCGGAATCCTGTTCCCCATGTAGACGAGTCATGGATTGCTGCTGCTTTTACACCACCCAACTTTTAAAAAAAGTTTCTCAAAAATTTAATCTCCATTTAGAAGATATTACTTTTGTTCATGAGTGCTTGTTTGTAGTTACAAGAGATGAAGGACGTGAGATTGATTTTATTGAAACTTGGAAGCGTATGGCTGTCTATTGTGAATTAAACAAATTGTATCGCGGAGAAGGAAATTCAATAGGTTTAGCTGCTGCTAAATCTGGATTAGAAATTAGAACTGACTCTATGGAATATATTTCTTTTTTTAAGGATAAATTAGAATGGCTTAAAATTAGCAAGGGTGAAGCTAATATGCAAGAAAAATCTGTTTATTTTAATAGACAAAAAGAGTTAGAATATCCCCAAATATCTTTTTTTGAGAGGGTAAGAAATAAAATCATCAAAACTATTATGTATTTATATCTTTTAGTTAAATTAAAAATTTATTCTCTCACAGATATTAGATTTTTTTACGGATAATCTTTGCTGATGGCAGATTTAATAATTTTTATTTGTTAGAGGTATTGGATTTTGATAAAACATCTAATTCCTCTCTTACAGATAATGGTTGATAACCTAAAGCAAAGGCTTTTGAACTATCCAAGGAAACATCTTTTGGCCTTGGTGCTGCCATTTTTACATCTGCTTGCAAACATGATTTTAATTTATCACTAGGAAGTTGCAAGACTTCCACTAATATTTTACCAAAGTCATAACGGGAAATTCTTTCTTTCCCACCTAAATGAATTATGCCGTTAACTTTTGCTAATGCTAACAATAACCCTTTTGCGGCTGTGTTTGCACTAACTGGTGTCCGAAATTCATCTATAAATAAACTCAGTTCTTTTCCATCTTGCAATATTTGCATAAATTGCTGAATAAAGCTTTTCGCTGTTGGTGTTTCTCTCCCAAACATTAATGGCATTCTGCAAATTGCTGATTGGGGATATAATTTTAATATACCGACTTCTGCTTTAACTTTTTGTTCACCATAAATATTGACAGGTGAGACTTTATCTATTTCTGTATAAGGTGCTTTTAAACCATCAAAAACTAAGTCAGTGGAGGTAAAAGCTAAAGGTAAAGAATTGTCAGCACAAAGTCCCGCAATATGACAAGATGTTGTCACGTTTATTGTATAAGATTCCTGGGGATGAAGTTGACAGTAATTCGGTTGAGATTGTGCGGCTGTGTGAATTACTGCATCTGGTTTGATATCATTAAATATACCCTTTAATTCCTGAAAGTCGGTTAAATCAACTTTGACGATTTTGATATCAGGTATTGCTAAAAAATGGGTATGATATGTGCCGTAAACTTCCCATTCTTGTTGTGCTAATTGGCAAAGATGCCACCCAAGAAAACCACTAACACCAGTAATTAGGAGTTTTTGCATATTTCCTCACCAAACTGATCATCTAGTTTTTGGTTATGCAGATGCTTTTGATAACCAATCATAATCTATTGGATTAATTCCTGAAAGCGTTTGTCATTCCGTACTTTATCAAAATCAGCATCGGTTTTCGCTAGGTTTTGATATTTCTCTGGTACTAGTTGAATGGCTTTTTCTAGGTTTTCCAGTGCTAATTCGACATTATCTTGTAAGGCATAATTACAAGCTTTGTTATAATATGCTTGATGGGAATTTGGCTTAATACTAATTGCTTGATTGTAAGAAGCTAAAGCTTCCTTGTAGCGTTGCAATTTTGTGAGGGCAATTCCTCGATTAATCCAAGCTTCAGATTTGTCAGCGTGAATAGCGATCGCTTCATTATAAGCTGTAACTGCTTCTTCGTAACGGCGCAAAGCTGTTAAAGCATTTCCCCGATTATACCAAGCTTCATCTTTATTTGGTCGGAGAGCGATCGCTTTATCATAAGATTCTATAGCTTCTTCATAACGATGCAAAGCTGTTAACGCATTTCCCCTGTTAACCCATGTTTCTTCGCTGTCGGTTTTCAGAGCGATCGCTTGATTATAGAACGTCAAAGCCTCTTTGTAGCGATTAGTATCTAAAAAACTATTGCCTTGTTTTAACAAATTCTCTGCTTTTTGGCTATCCTGTACTTCTGTTAACAATTGATTGACATTTCTTTCTTGTACAAATTGCTTGGTATTTTCTGCTGATGAAATTGCCAAATCACCACAACCAATTGTCAAAAAACTCATAAATCCACAGGCAATTAAGCCTCGCCAAACAACCATGTTGCACCTACACAACTCATAATATGATGTTAAGACTTTTTGAGATTCAATAATCGTATCAAAATCAACGAAACTATTATCAATTATCTTTTGTTTTATTGAGGAAAAAATGAAGATTTAGACAAGCTTTGTTTAAAGCACACACATCATACCATGCTGAACTAAAATTAACCAATCAATTTACACAGAGACCTCATTAATTATCACTGTTCCCCTTCCCTGTTGTCGGCCTCTGGTTATAGGTAATCATATCTGCTAGTACAATACGGCGTAAATAAGCCACCATTTTTCAAGTCTACAACCCTTACGGAATAGTAATTACGTATCCCTAGCGGGACTGTAAGCATTGCATTATTACGAATTACGAATTCCGCAAAGCGGTACTAGTGATCATGGTGTGAGATCATATAGAAACTCAACTACAGTCAACGCAGTCTGAACAGAATGGAACAACATCGGAAGTCTACCGTCGTAATTACGGGCGCATCCTCAGGTGTCGGTTTGCAAGCCGCTAAAGCTCTTGCTCAAACTGGTCAATGGCACGTAGTAATGGCCTGTCGGGATTTATCAAAAACCGAAACAGCTGCCCAAACAGTGGGAATACCAAAGGACAGCTATACAATTATACATCTCGATTTAGCCTCTTTAGATAGTGTGCGACAGTTTGTCAAAGACTTTAGGAACAGTGGTAGGTCGTTAGATGCTTTAGTTTGCAACGCGGCAATATATATGCCCTTAATCAAGGAACCGTTGTGGAGTGTAGATGGATACGAGTTAAGTGTGGCTACAAATCACCTCGGCCATTTCCTCTTGTGTAACTTGATGTTAGAGGATTTACAGAAATCATCTGCTTCAGAACCTAGACTCGTAATCTTGGGAACTGTGACACACAACCCGAAAGAATTAGGAGGAAAAATTCCACCTCGTCCAGATTTGGGAAATTTACAAGGCTTTGAAGCAGGATTTAAAGCACCTCACACCATGATTGATGGTAAGAAATTTGAACCTGTCAAGGCTTATAAAGATAGCAAAGTTTGCAATGTTCTGACCATGAAGGAACTGCATCGACGTTATCATGAGTCAACTGGTATCACTTTCAGTTCTCTCTATCCTGGGTGTGTGGCAACCACAGCCCTATTCCGTGATCATTATCCCCTATTTCAGAAACTCTTCCCCCTATTTCAGAAATACATCACTGGGGGGTATGTATCAGAAGAGGATGCTGGTAAGAGGGTAGCAGAAGTGGTTGCTGATCCTGCATACAATGAATCTGGTATGTATTGGAGTTGGGGGAATAGACAGAAAAAAGACCGCAAGTCCTTTGTGCAAGAAGTTTCCAACGAAGCCAGCGATGATGACAAAGCCAAGCGTCTGTGGGAACTGAGCGAAAAATTAGTGGGACTAGCTTAAAAAATTCTTTTTTTGGTTTTCTCAAAATCAATTGATACCGCAAAACCTCAATCCCAAGAACCTCTCCCTAACCTTCTCCTAAAAGGAGAGGGAAAAGGAAAAACGAAAATCAAAGTCTCTTTCTTTGTAGGAGAGAGATTTAGAGAGAGGTTGTTTAGATACAGCAGAATTCAGGAGTCAGGAGTCAGGAGTCAGGAGTAAAACTGCCTTGGTGTCTAGGTTTCAATTTTGATTCTGTACCTCATTGATCTGCAATCTGCTGTAAGTTGAAAAGTAAGTAAAACACACACATTACCCATAGCACCCTGAGATTTAAGATAATTTCAGGGTGCTACGCTGTTATAGCGGTATGCATTTGAATGAAATACATCATAGCCCCCTCATCGCAAGCGGGGAGGGGGTTGGGGGTGGGGTTAAAAGTATCTCACTCAACCGAGAACCGCTGTAAAATTGCTCAAAATTTTTTTTTAAAAGAGTAGATTTGTTAACCTTGGTTAGAAAAAAGTATGAGAAAATAGAAAGCATGACGATTGAATCTAATTCCTTTCATCCACCTCAGCCCGAATCCAAACCAGACCAAGACTTGCAACCAGATGACTTTGACGTTGATACAAGCGAAAACGGACTAACCGCAGAAGGGTTGGCTGCACAACAAGCTTTATCAGCAATTTCTTCTTTACAGTCTTCCGAAAATACAAATGCCCTAAAACGAGCTTCGTCTCATTTCAAAGACGAGTCTAGTCATAACATTATAGTTAAACCAAGGGCATTAATTTTTACTTTACTAGCGATCGCTCTAACTTTTATTGGTATTGCTATTAATAACTGGTTTCTGGGCATCTTGGGAACTTTGGGAACTTTGGTGTTATCGGTAGCAATGCTTTTCCCTTGGCTAAAAGATGTCATGCAAGAATGGTTTTCTCCCGAAGATAGAACCATATTTGTAGCCTTTATGGGTTTATTAGTAGGCATTACTGGCTTATTTAGATTTGCTGGTGTGGGTGATAACCTGCTGCGTTGGGGACGTAAAATTAACTGGGAAGCTTCAGGAACTTTAGCCGAATGGTTTGGTGCTTTAGGGCAAATTTCTATAGCCATTATCGCTGTTTACGTGGCTTGGCGACAATATGTGATTTCTAAAGACTTAACTATTCAACAAAACCTGCTGACAGTACAGCAAAATATTATTACTCAACAGCAAACAATTGATTCTTACTTCCAAGGTGTTTCCGACTTGGTACTTGACGAAGAAGGATTATTAGAAGATTGGCCGCAAGAAAGAGCGATCGCAGAAGGACGAACGGCCGCTATTTTTAGTAGTGTAGATGGTAGTGGTAAAGCCAAAATTCTCCGCTTTCTCTCCCGTTCTAAATTGCTGACACCATTAAAACGCGATCGTCGTTTAGGTAGAGCCATTCTCGACGGTATCGGTGGCTACGCTGAAGACCGATTAGAAGGTGTGCGCGTCATCGACTTAGGAGTAATGTTAGCAGGTTCAGACCTTGCTGGTAATGATTTACGTTGGACTGATTTAAGTGAAGCTAATCTGGTTCGTGCTAATCTCATCGGTTGCGACTTAGTAAAAGCTAACCTATCCCGTACCATTTTATATGGTGCCAATCTCAGCAATGCTGATTTAAACGGTGTACGTTTCTTCTATGGTTCAGTGGAAAAAGCCTCACCCCGCAGTCGTACCCACCCACCTGACTATGATACAGGAGAACACACCGGTGCAGTCGTGGAAAATGCTGATTTCAGCAACGTCCAAAGAATGTCTGAATCAGCCCGTTGTTACTGCTGTGCTTGGGGTGGAGAAAAATCCAGAGGCACAATTCCCGGTGGTTGTGAAGGAATTCCTAATAAATTAGGACGTTAAAATAATTCGTAATTCGTAATTCGTAATTCGTAATTAAAATAATTTATAGCAGTCCGATTTGATTTATGTAGGGGTTTAGCAGTGCTAAACCCTTACCCATTAAGGCTTTTAGTGTGCGGAATTTGTATGACTATCAAAAATCAAATATTATTCCTATAGTAGTCCTATATATGATGTGATCAACCGGATTAACCTGAATAGGAAATATTGCTAAGGTGTTTTTCCGCACCTGCACCTAAAACCCAGCGATAAGTTGTGAAGAAACGAAGCCAATTATCTGTACCATCACCAAAATATTCGGCTGCAACTTTCTCTTCCAAAACATTTATATCAATCATCTCATCATCAAGCTCTTTATTGATGAAATCAATTACAACTAATCTTTGATCCTTCAATCGTGGAACATTGAGTCCAAGTTTATCAATAGTAAACAGAACGTTTTCAACAGGAATACCAGCCTTTAAACAAGCGATTTCATCAGGTTTAATTTCACCATCTTCACTACTGAATTTGAATAAACGTAATGTTGGTAAATTGAGAGGGTTTAACAATTTACTATCAGGGATGTCACCATCCTTTTTTTTTCCACAACATGGTGAATCTTTCAGCAGTTGTAAATTTTGCAAATCATCATCTTTCATTCCACCTGGAGGAAGACAGATACCAAGCATATTTTGCCAATCAAGATCATGATTATTTTCTTTTGTTGATTGGTTACGAGGAATAAAGTGTTCAACAGAACGATTGTTTTCATGAAGAGACATTTCGCAATAAGCACAAAGTCCTTTTTGATCAGATGCTAAAGTATCACGAATTGCATTAAATGTTATTCGATTACTTTTTACATCACTCCATCGCTTAACCTGTAAAGAAAATCGCGTTTTATATTTTTGAAGTTCCTCTGGTTCTGGGGATTTACAAACATTTTTCACACTGCATTCCTCCGTTCCAATCGACGGATTTGCATATCTGCTCTAGTCATATCTGGATCATAAGCTTCCCAATCTTGTAATTCTTGTTTGAGGCGTTTTGCTTCTTCTAATTGACCATTATCAATTGCTTCAAAAAGCCGTGTCAGTGTTCTTGATTCTTCTGTATCTGGTCTTAACTCACTCAACCCTAAAACATTTCTCACAATATCTGAACTTTTTCTTCCCTTAGTAGGTTCAGGACATGGTTTTATTTGATAATCTTCTAATATCCACACTTGATTTTGTTTTACAGTGGTCACAACTTCAGGACTGTAAGTGGTAGCAATAATTTGAGTGTTAGGAAATACTTTCTTTAAATCAGGAATAATTCTTTGTTGCCAGGTTGGATGTAAATGCAAATCTAGCTCATCAATCATTAAAATTGCTTCTGCTGCTAATGGGTTTTCCATATCTGGGTTTGCTTGTGCTAAACGCCGAGCAAAGTCCATCACCAATGCCAACATATTGCGATAACCTGTACTCAATTGACTCAGTAAAAGTTCTCTTCTCTCTCCTGTTTCCATCGTCCAATCAACCATCAAATTGGCAGATATTATCTGTGAGAAATAAACATTAGTCTTTAATGCAAGAATGCTAGAAATAGCATTTCGCACTTGCTTCAAATCAGGAAGCTCAAGATTAATATCTCCCTTCTTTTTAGCCTCTCTTAATTCTTGAAATTCACGTACAAAAAACCAGTTAGCCATATCTGTAAAACTATGTGTTGCATCAAAAGCATGATTCAGCGAATTAAATCTATCAAAAAATTGAGGTGAAACATTTTTAACATAGGCAATATTGGTTAAATGGCGATTGACTTTATAATAAGCTATGACAGAAAGTTCAGAGTTCGATAAAGTATAATAATTCTTCCATTTATTTCGCATTTCAGAGTAAAGTTTTTTTGTTCCTTCTTGTGAAGTAAATGAGGATGAAATGCGTATCTTTATCCTTTCATTATCATTATCATCAAACGGTTTTTCGTAAACTATTGTCCAATCTGGAAACTCCGTAGCTGATACAGTGAACTCTGCCTTAGTCTTTCGTTCACTGCCTTTCTGCTTGACTGGCAAATCTCGTTGAAAAACAGGTGAATTTTCTCGATTTCTTTTTCCTGCGATTTGCTGAATTTGAACCACATACGGAAACATTGCCGCAGCGATCGCATCCAACAACGCACTTTTACCAGATCCATTATTGCCAACAAAAATATTGATATCGGGATCTAAATTAACTTCCAGATGCTCAAAGCAACGGAAGTCTTTGATAATAACTCGTTGAATGTGCATGGATTTATTTCACCTAGTTAATCTGCTATAAAACAATTTAGGAGTCAGGGAACAGTGATGACTAACAGTCTATACAGATGTTTCCGCTCTTATGAAGTACATCTTAGCCCCCTCATCGCTTGCGGGGAGGGGGTTGGGGGTGGGGTTCTTGTACCTCATAACACCGGGAAGTGCTATAACTGATAACTGACCCATAACACCTATAAATAGCAGCTTATTCCAGTAAAGTTAAAATCTCCACACCATCTTCAGTTACTGCTAATGTATGCTCAAATTGAGCCGATAGTTTGCGATCGCGCGTTACCGCAGTCCAACCATCATTCAACATCTCTACTTCATAGGTTCCTTCATTAATCATCGGCTCAATGGTAAACACCATACCAGGTCTCAGCCGCTTGCCTCTACCCCTGATGCCATAATGGGGAATATCAGGTGCAGTGTGGAAAATATTACTAATTCCATGTCCAACAAAATCTCGCACCACAGAAAAGCCTTGAGCCTCAGCATACTCTTGAATAGCTGCGCCAATATCCCCAATCTTCGCATCTGGTTTCACTTCTGCAATACCTAAGCGAAGACACTCTTCTGTTACTTCTACCAACTTTTGTATTTTGGGAGAAGATACACCGACAATAAATGTCTTGGAAGTATCACCGTGATAACCATCGACAATTGGTGTGACATCAATATTGATAATGTCACCTTCCTTGAGAATCTGTTTAGGATTAGGAATACCGTGACAGATCACCTCATTCACACTGGTACAAATTGACTTAGGAAAGCCCCTATAGCCCAGAGGAGCGCTTTTGCCTCCGTGGGCTTTTGTCCAACGTTCCGCTTCATCATTGAGTTGGAGAGTACTAACCCCTGGTTTTACCAAAGGTTCTAAATGTTGTAACAGTTGGGCAGCCAAACGCCCAGCCCGACGCATTTTTTCTATTTCTCGCTGGGATAAAATAACTATTGGTTCAGTTTTGGTTTTCATTTATGACTCTTTTGTTAAAAATATAGTTAAACCTGTTTCCGCAGCCCTCCGTGCAGCATCTGCCACCTTGAGGGTATACAAACTTTGTTCCGGGGTGACATATAAGGGAGTGCCATGAAACAGATGGTCTAATACCATATTCGTATCTTGAGCAAACAAACCCCGACGCGTACCCAAATCAATCAACGTTGTTTCCTCAGCTTGCACCAACATTCCTGTATCCCCATCCAGAATTAACCCCCCTTTTTCGCCGTTAATTTCAAATTTTCGTTCTGACTGCCACAGTGACTCACCTTTGCCATAAATCACTTGAGCTAACAACCCACTGGTAAAGCACAATTGAACCACGCATAAACAGGATTGATAATAATCTGTCTGCGTTTCCCAATATCGCTGGTGGCAATTCACAGTAAAAACTTCACCAAACAAATCAGTCAGACGATGTAAGCGAGAGAGTGCGCCAATTAAAGGAAAACCGAAGAAATCATGGTTGTAAGTCCACTTCCGGGGTGCTGGATGCTGGGGGTTAATGGTGCTGTAGCGGACATAAAACAATTCACCAAGTTGGGCTAAATGTTGTTTTAAAGCTTGATGCCAACCGCCCAAAAGTTCAATATGTTCGACGTGCAGCAGTTTATTTTTGGACTTGGCTAAAGCGATTAATTCTTCAGCTTGTTTCACATCCACAGAAAGGGGATACTCGACAATGACGTGTTTGCCGTTAGTAAGGGCAGCATGGGCAATTTTACCATGATCTCGATTAATTGTAGAGATCACAACTAAATCGATATCGTCTTGCGCTACTAGCTGTTGCCAAGAATTCATCACTTGGGTTTGATATTCTTGAGCAAAGGTTGCTGTTTGTTCGGGAGTATGTCCTGCGATCGCGACTAAATGCGATCGCGGATCTTGCCGCAATGCTTCAGCCCGGAGTTTTGCCGCATACCCAGTACCAACTAAACCCACCCCCACGGTTGTATTTGCCAAAGATGCATCGGAATTATACATGATGTTCAGCAGTTCTGTTTGTTGGTTTTTGTACAGCGCTCTTGTTTACTGACTACTTAATTGGTCATAGTGCTATCAATGCCATAGGCATTCTATCAAAAAGCTAGTCTCAAGCAGCTTAATATCGTTTCACTTTCAGATAGCAATAATTTTGGTGTATTAGTCCTAAATTTTTTACACATCCAGGCGCAGATTTTATATAAATAAAACTTATTAGTAATAAGTAACTAAATTTCATTACTAATCGCGGTCAATTTTCGGTTACAAGGTTTAATTTTTCCCGTAGTATCAGAATTGAAGTAAATTTTGACCAACGGCTGATCCCAAAGGGGTAGCCGCACTGTTTGGTTTAGGATTACTTATACTGCCGTTGCAATAAGAGAGGAATACTAAATGGCTACTTACAAAGTCAGACTTATCCACGAAGCTGAAGGCCTAGACACAACAATTGACGTTGATGATGATACCTATATTCTAGATGCAGCTGAAGAAGCTGGTCTTGACTTGCCCTACTCTTGCCGTGCAGGTGCTTGTTCTACCTGTGCAGGTAAGATTGTATCGGGTACTGTGGATCAATCTGACCAATCATTCTTAGATGATGATCAAATCGAAGCTGGATATGTACTAACTTGTGTGGCTTACCCAGCCTCTGACGTAACCATCCAAACCCACAAAGAAGAAGACCTCTACTAAGATTTAGGCGTTACAGTCATCACCGCGCCTTGAAAATCATCTACAAGGCAGCAATCAGGAAAAAAAAGTTTTTTATCCTTGTTTCTGGTTGTCTAAATACAAAATTTCTTTTGCCATTATTGTTGGACAAAAGTTAAAAGGGGGAGTAAAAATGGATATTCCATTTCTGCCCCCTTTGTTTTGTCATTGGCTGATATTTCCTAATTGTTCAAGAAAGGCTTAATATCGTTGCCAAGCATTTTTATTTGCGTACCAGGATAATAGAATTGGAGAATTTTGCTACTCGACCAACCGAGCTTGGCTAAATTTTGAGCGCCAGTTTGACTCAATCCTACTCCATGTCCCAGTCCACCACCTATAAAGGCGTATCCCCACAAGTCTGATGTACCTTTGTTCAGGGGTTGTAAATAAAAAAGTGTACTGCGAGGAGCAGCAAAAGCACTGCGAACCTCATCTTTGTGGAGAAGAAACACACCGATATCCGTTTTCACCGCCAAATCCAAAATCCTGCCGCTTTGACTGCGTTTGACTACGGCTATGGACTCAACTGTTTTAAATTTGGCATAGGGACTCTTTTTCACCCGCAAAAATTTCTGTAAGTCTTTGGTAATATCCTCTAGGCTGGTTTGTTTGTTCCAGCGAAACACATCCCAGGTGCTTTCATTAAATCCTTGTTGCAGCTTAATAAACTGTTGGAAGTTTTTTTCGTCTGCTAAACTTTTCTGGGATAAGTTCCAAAGATTTGTAGATGCATCGATGACTGGACGTAAATAAGGACGATCTTCGCCATTCCAGACATCGCTAAATGAAGCAGTGACTCCACCTGTAGTCGAAGAATAGAGCGCGTCTACTAGCTCGTTGTTATAAGTTAGTACCATACCTCTTGTAGCTGCGATCGCTTGATCTGTTGTTTTAGCCACTCCATTCAGCCCATCATAAACTTGGCAGTGGGTATCGGCACATAATTGGTAGTCATCAACAGCAAACCTGCGTAAATTCCTAAGAGCATAGGTGCGAGCAATCACTGCCTGAGCTTCTAACGATGTCCTGGGCGCACTTGTACCAATTTCATAGGGTAAAACTCCCCGCAAATAGGTTTCTAAGGGGACTTGATTAACTAACGAGTAAGTACCGTAGGCATTGGGTTGCAAGTTCATCTTGCCGGCATAAAGACGCGCATTTCCAGGTTTTTCGGCTTTATTTACGCGAATTAAGTTTTTGCCACTGCTAATTTCTAGAAAGTTCTGGCTGTAGCGTTTACCGTTGACTACCCAACTGATTCGCGGTACTTGTTTGAGAATTTGGGTATCTAGGTAGGGAAGTTTTCGTCCAGAAGTTTCAATACTTTTTAATAGCAAGCGCCGAACTACCGGAGTGCTATAAACATCACGTTTTGCCCATACTTGCCAGCGTTCTGGCTGGGCTATTTCTACCTGTAGTCCCAGATCACGCCAGCTTTTAGCGCTGTCTTCGGCTGTTTCAAAGGTGCGGTAGTTTCCTAAAACCACTACCTCTTGAACTTTGGGTTCGGGTAGGGTTTCCATGACTGTTTCTAGTTGGACAGGTTGGGATGTGACTAGGGTTTGGGGCTGATTACCTACTGAAAATTTGAGCTTGATGCGATCGCCTTTTGTTGGTGTTAGTTCCAGCTTGGCTGCGGGTGTCGCTCCAAATCGCTGTACAATCCCAATTTTTAGTTCCACATTTTGGCTATTGTTCACAGGCTCGGATGCAGCAGTTAGTCCCAATAAGCACAAGGTCGTCAGTATTTGGTAGGCAGAACGCCAGAAAAAAATTTTCATGGAAACTTTATTTTGCTCCCACAGTGAGGCTTTGGGGCTGATTTTAATTGGTTTTGTAGCGTTTTTGTTGTGTCGCATGCTCATTCCCATAATAGCATTACCCGTTTTCCGCCCAACACTTGCTTTATTAAAGTCATAACGACTATGATTTATCTGGAGGTACAAAACAAAACTAATCAGCGAAACTCCTTATGGTTAGGATTCAAGAAATTCCCTTAAATCAAATCCAACGTCCCTTACCGCGTCAGAACGATCCCCAGAAAGTAAAATCCTTAATGGCATCGATTGCAGAAATTGGGCAGCAAGAACCGATAGATGTCCTAGAAGTAGATGGACATTATTATGGCTTTTCTGGTTGCCATCGTTATGAAGCTTGCCAACGTCTAGGCAAAGAAACCATTATAGCCAGAGTTCGCAAAGCTACCAAGAGTGTTCTCAAGATGCACTTAGCATGAAAAGCTATTAGCTGACAGCTGAATGCTTAGGGGAACCCCAAAAAATAAATTACCCAAAAATAGTAGGGTGGGTTACGGACTACCTAACCCACCATAAATTTAGGGGATAGTAATGGTGGGTTACGCAGCGTAACCCACCCTACAAATTGGGGATTTTTTTAATTGGAAGTCCCTAGAAACAACCAGCACTTCAATTGAGTTATTTGGAGCAAAAAATTATGTCATCTTCAGCAAAAGTCAAAAATGTGAATATCGGTATTGACGATGTTAGTAGAGGCAAAATTGCCGAAGGATTGTCTCGCTTGTTGGCTGACACCTATTCACTGTATCTAAAAACCCATAATTTTCATTGGAACGTCACAGGGCCGATGTTCCAAACATTGCATTTGATGTTTGAGACACAGTATATAGAACTAGCCTTAGCAGTTGATTTAATTGCCGAAAGGATTAGAGCGCTGGGCTATCCCGCACCAGGAACTTATAGTGAATATGCCCAACTGAGTTCAATTCCCGAAACTCCAGGAGTTCCTAAAGCGAAGGAAATGATTCAGCTATTAGTAGAAGGACAAGAAGCTGTAGTCAGAACGGCACGATCTATCTTCCCAATGGTAGATGAAGTTAACGACGAACCTAGTGCAGATTTATTAACTCAAAGAATGCAGGTTCATGAAAAAACTGCTTGGATGTTGAGAAGTTTGTTGGAAGAATAGAGATTAAAAAATGGGGTATAATAGGTAACAACGCCTTCTACCCCATCTTTTATGCCGGATGATGATTTCACCCAAAAGTTGCAAAATTTAATGCAACGTGTGGGTATTTCTAGTTTTAAATCTCTAAGTCTTGCTGCTAATGTTTCCGAGCGGCAAATTTTGTCTTTGCGACGGGGACAGCTTCAGCAGATGCGAGTGGAGGTGCTGGTTAAGCTATCAAATAGCTTACAGCTGTCATTGAGTGAATTTATAGCAACTTTTTCAGATGCGAGTTCTGATTTCCAAGCGCTGAGTGCCACGGTTAACACACCGCACCCAAATACTGAAAAAAAGTTATTACAAGAAATAGCCGATTTAAAAAGAGAATACGAGCGAATTGTGCTGACACTCGCACAACAGCGAGAGTTATTACAGCAAGAGTTTCAGCAGTCAAGTTTGCAAATTTTAGAGTCGTTATTGTTGTTCTGGCCGACAGCAGCGCAGAAAGCCAAGGAGAATCCCCAGCTAGAAGCGATCAAAATCGTGCCTTTGGTGCAGAAGTCTCTAGAGAAATTATTGCAGGCTTGGGGGGTGGAAGCGATCGCCTCCGTAGGCGCTGAAATTCCCTATAATCCCCAATTACACCAATTATTGGAGGGAACCGCCCAACCTGGCGAAATTGTGAAGGTGAGTTATATTGGATACAGTCAAGGTGAAAAGCTGCTTTATCGAGCTAAGGTGAATCGGCTCACAAATGTTCAAGGTTAACTATTGATTTGCTATGAATCAATTCCTATCATAAATTTGTTAATTATCAGTTCAAAAATAACAATTATATATGAGTTTTTAGTTAAAAAATCTCAAGTTTCTAGTCTAATTTTCATAATTAAAAGAATTTAGACGATTGGGAAAATTAGATTTTTTTTTAATTGCGATCTTGGTATATACTAGCTAAAACAGAACCTTATTGAGTCAATCAGAGTAACTTAATTATGAGTCAGCAGGTGAAAGTTCTTACAATTGAAAAAAATTTAACCGCCGACACCTCATCAGAATTTCAGCAACACATTGCCCAAATTCTAGAAAGTGGCGCAAAAATTGTATTAGTTGATTGTCAAAATATCACGTTTCTAGATAGTTCTGGTTTGGGAACTCTGGTGTTAGCCTTCAAAATGCTACGGGATGCTGGCACTAAAATGGTTCTCTGCTCGATTAATGAGCAAGTGAGGATGATTTTTGAATTGACTAGTATGAATGAAGTATTTGAAATATTTCCCAGCCAAGATGCCTTTAATAAGGTTTTAATCTCCCAAAATTAGTTAATCGAATTTAATTTGCAAGATAGATAAATCATCATCAAAGGCTTCTTTGGAGTTTAAATTGATTAAGTAATTCAGTATATTATCGAGTTGATAATCAACAGCATGGTGTTGTAAGCTAAGTATTAGCTGAATGAATCCATCTAGACTCCAAAGAGTGCCATCTGATTTAGTAATTTCATAAGCACCATCACTAAAAATATAAAGGCTACTAAATTCGTCAATATTACAAGTTTTATCAACATATTTGGCTTCAGGAAACATCCCAACTGGCATACCTGGTGTTTTTAATAGTTGGACTTCAGGACTACTAATAGAAGATTTTTTGGATACTAATATTGCGGGTGGATGTCCACCACTGGCATAAATTAATTGGCGATTGAGCCGATTATAAACTCCATACCAAATAGTAAAGTATTTGTCATTTTTATAATTCATTTGAAAGGTATCATTCAATGCTGCTAATACATGACTAGGTTGATAGTAATTCAGCCCTTTCAGCGCCCGAGAACGAAGTAAATTCAGTACAGAAACAGAGGGTAAAGTTGCTCTGAGTCCATGTCCAGCAGTATCTAATAGATAAATTGCTAAAGAGTCAGAATCAAGCCAGTAATAATCAAAGCAATCACCTCCCAGTTGTCGAGAGGGAAGAAATCGAGAATTGATAACCAGAGGCGTAGACATGGGTACAGGTAGAAGCGATTTTACATATTCTGCTGCTTCTGCTAGTTCTGTTTCTAATAATAACTTTTGGGTTTGTAAATCTCGATTCAATTGATGTAGACGTAATCCGGCTCTGACTCTGGCTTGGAGTTCATTTTGCTCGATAGGTTTGGAGATAAAATCATCAGCACCAGCATCTAGCCCCTTAACACGATCGGCAACTGAATCTAGGGATGTTAATAAAATAAAAAATGTGGTGGATAACTGAGGATCTTTTTTAATAAGATTGCATACTTCCAGACCGGTTAAACCTGGCATAATCCAATCACAAATAATTAGGGCTGGAGGACAAGCAAGAGCCTGTAAAATTCCTTCCTGTCCATGATTAGCAGTAATTACTTGATAACCCTGTTTTTCTAACATCCTTTTCAGGAATATCTGTATTGAGTAGTCATCATCAATTACTAGAATTTTAAACATAATAAATGGCGTATACAATCAATAAATATTCTATAGCAGTCCTACTTTGATTCACGAAATGACTCTTGGCAGCAGGCAAGCGGCAGTCTAGAGAATTAAGGTTGAGGTTGTTTTTTCACAAATCAAAAAGGAATCCTACTATATTAGGAAAATAAAAGAAAGTAAAAATCTAGTAGTTGCCAGGTACGTTAGAACATAAACTGATCATAATGCAATTTGCAGGCATGACAGCTGATTAGTTTCATCACACCATTAACCCATTTTCAAGCAACTTAATTGTGAATCCTTATGTTTTTTTGATATTCATCAAATATTATTATGGGGGTGCAAGAGGGTTGAGCCACAAGAGCAGGGATTTTTTTAGCTGGTTCAAGTCGCGGTATACTTCTTGCTTAAACCATTGACCTAAAGCATCAAATGGTGTAAAAGAAGTTCCAGGCTGCCATTTAATATCTTGACCTAATGGTGTGGTGTGATTTCCAGATAAGGTTTGTACTGTCACCATTTCTGGAAAGCGATTTTGTAAAATTTTTGTTAAAGCTGCGGATTGATCGAGATTATCATTGCTAAATTTTATAATTAAATTACGCCGGATTTGATAACTGTTTTGTACAAGCTGGTTAGTTTCTGTGGGTGTGGGGGTAAACTCGATTGCTAAGGTAGAATTTAATTGTTCTACTAAGGGGATAGCTTCTTTGGCGGTGTAGTTGTTAAAGGAGATGAGAATATTGCCTGCACGTTCTACTTTAAACTGGCTGCCAATGAGTAAATGGAGTTTACAGCCCATACTATGCCCAACGCCATAGGTAGGGAGGTAAAGCTTGCGTAATTCTCCAGAATCCTGTAAACGTTCTCGAGTGCGTTCAAAGTTGAGTAATACAGATTGCGCGATCGCACTATGATCTAATGTGTTGATAAAGGGAGTCGCTATCACAACATATCCTTTATCTGCAAACTGTTCTAGTAACCAACGGTAAGTCAGATGGGGTGCAGTGGCGACGAATGCTCCTCCCAAAAAATGGATTATACCGATGGGATTTCGGGGAATGATTACCCAGTTACCTCTGATTTCTTTCCAGTCCATACCGATATGGGATACCTAGGGTAAGCTACGTTAACGCTTAATTTATATTATTTAATTTTACTCCCTTGTTAGCAGAATATGAGGAAATTACCTCACCTCCCAGGAAAGGAGTTATGCCTTTCAGAAAATGAAACTGCATTACATAGTAGATCAAGAATAATTGACCGCAGATATAGACACCCGTAGGATGGCTTCTCGTATCGCCAAAAGCGAGGCTATGGCTAACGCCAACGCGCAGCGTCTCGTTCACGTAGTGTCTCCGACAGGAGAAGAGTAGAGTAGACAGATAAATCAATGGTTTTCATGATTCTGTGCCGCCTCACATAAAATTGGTATTATCTTTGACTTTGTAATTTTCTCATTTCATACTGCACATCTAAAGCGATTTGCAATGCTTCATTTAATAATCTGCCATGCTCACTGGCTTGTTCAGTAACTTGCATGGATGTTAAAGTAGCTAAATTATTAACAAATAATTCCGAGTTTTTAAGAATAAAAGTTTTATTTTCTCGCAAAATTTTTTCTGTTTTTAAAGCTCGAACTAAATCACTTTTTGTGAGTTTTAAGGCTTCAATCACTCTCTCTCTTTGCTTAATTTCTACTTCTGGGTTTCCAGCTGCTTCGATTTGGTCATTAATATTGATAGCTTTAATAACAGCATTATAGCGTTCAACATCATTGAGTAAAATTCGCAGAGAATTAGTCATATTAGTTTTGAGAAAGTTACTTTTAGCTTTCCACACCATATATAATATAGTTTGTGTCATACCACCCAGCCACAAACTCAGGAGGATTAATAATATCCCAGATGGGATTTTTATCTGTGGAGCAAATAATTTAAGGATTAGATCAATTAGCAAATAGACAAAAATTAAGGTAGAAAATCCAATAAAAACTACGGTAGCACCCTCGGAACCCTTTATTTTGCCTATTAATTGCTTTCCCCATTTTTTCAGCGGATTAGTAATAATGAGCAATTCCTCATTAACAGGTAAATTAGTCAATTCCCGAAGTTCTTTTTGACTAATGTCCAAGCCCTGTAAATCATCCCGCACAGCTTCTTAATCCTCGCCATAATAGTAATTTAGTCTAATATAGCAATCAAATTTAGAGAATAGTAATCCATCAGGCATTTTGGCAGACAAAGGCAGACAAAAATTTATCTAGCTAAAGATTCACTTCTGAGCTAAACAATTGCTTTTTTATACATTTTTTCTATTCATTTACAGAAATATACTTTAATTACTGCGAGAGATGGTAGTAAATGAATTGAGTAGTTTCTAGGGGCTACACCAGCTACTACTTATTAAATAAGACGAATACGTAATAACCAATTATAGTAAATATGAAAAGCATAGTGGCAGGATATACTACTACATCTTTGACAATAAATAATATCCAATCTTTCCTCAGTTCTTGTTTAAACTTGAGTTCCCGCAACTTGCGCTCAAGTTCTACGTCTTCTTTGGTAGAGAAATTGACAGTACGGCTGGTATATATATCATCAATAATTTCTGCTGTACTGCTTGTATCTTCGTCAGTGATAAAAGATTGGACAAAAGATTCTAATGGCTGATTTGTCTGTGTTGATAAAATTGGTAAGTTATCCTCTTTAAGATTCTTGAATTCTTTTTTGATAACTTTTTTAACAATTTTGACTATTAAAGCTTCCAAGTTTTTCTCTATCATGTGTTGTTAATTGAGAGAGTTTATATCATGGTGTTTCTATTTTTAGTTTAGTTGAAATTCAGTTGGAAGGACTGAAGTCTTTGCTACATAAACAGAACCTAGATAACTGAAGCCTGCGGTGCATTTGTCAATCAGTAATTGGGTTATGCTGGTAATTTTTATGGTTAGGTAGCCGCAGCATTAACCCAATCTACTATTTTAGAACTATTGCTTCTATACTGAAAAATTCAGAAGTCCTGAGAATTTAGAATGATAGTTTTCAGCCATTATAGATTCTAACATTTAGTTGCATTGGGATCTTCAAATTCACCAGGTTGACGGATGAGCAATTTATTTAAAATCATCTGACCTGAAGGATTTATTACCTGTAATCTCACCAAATCGGCTTGAACAGTTTGCCAGGAAACTCGATATTTATATTTGGCATTAGTCCAGGTGAAGACAGGACGGGCTTTATTACCAGATGCTGTACCACCAATTAAACAAAGTTTTTTTCCTGTTTTCAGGTTTAAGTTTTTGTAGTAATACTTACCTTTTGCTTGCCAAAGAGTTAAATTCCAATTGCGTGGTTGTCCTTCCACGTCAAAAAATTCCCCCTCTGGAAAAGCGAGGTTAGCCACAGCTTGATTCTGGACGGCAATATCTGTGACGATAGGCAAAGAAAGACCCAGAACTAAAGCGATGCTTATTCCTTTAATTCGCATAATTGATTACTACCCTAGAAGTAATATAATTTTAGCTACGTTATTCTATAATATTATTCTTTTGACCAACCTCATATTTACGCAATAAAACGCAAACTTATCCGGTTAAAATCAGGTAAATAATCAATCTTAGAAATCGGGGATCTGAATCAGGTGAGGTGAATATTTCCAAGTGTATGTGTGATGGTTCTATTGTCTTCTCTTATTTACATGATAGTTGGTGATGGTTGGGTGAGATGATGTGAACATATACAGGGTTTTTATAGCCTAATCCAGCATCATTTTGATATAATTGAGAAGACGATAGCATTATGATAAAAGCAATGTCACAGACAGGATTAAATCTATTCATTCCTATGGAATTATTGATTAACTCCTTAAATACCCTAAGTTTATCAGAAAAACGGCAAATTTCGCAGATACTGGATGAAGCGATCGCTCAAGCTGAAGAGGAAAATTGGCGAGAAGATGAAGCTAGTAAAAGAGAAATTCAATTAGTGCGCGATGAATATACAAATGGTAATTACAGTGAATTTAGTAATATCAAAGAACAGTTAAAACAAGGAGCTATTAAAAGAGCAGAACGTGATTTAGGATTAGTTGAAGAGTGGTTTAATTTGGAAGAAGAAGCGTGTTAAGTAAAGGAAAAATTATCTATCCCCAACGTGGTGAAATCTACTTGGTTAATTTTGATCCAACTATAAATAATTCTTGTTCCAGACTATTTAAAAAAGTAATTTGAGCTTGAACTCCTTTGCGAGTTAGCAAAAGATAACAGGTTTCTGTAACAACACACCATGTCGTAATTAAAGGTTCATTGTATTTTTTTAAAGCTTGTTTTGCTATTTCGTGGTAGGTGTCTTTTTGATCAATAAGTGCTAACCAAAATCCTGTATCAACTATGATCATATTTGTTTGGTAATGTATTAGATAAAACTTCTTTATATGTGGTTGATAAATTTTCTTCCACAGCACAACAACCAATTAATCCAATTTCATCAAATTTTTCATAGATACTTTTTTCTATATGATGATTTTCTGGTTGTGGATAACGTTTTTTAAGTAATTGAATAAAATCAAGTAGTAAGATTTGTGCTTCTTCTGGTAAGGTGTCAATATCTTTAGATACTTCTGCAATTTTTATTACCATCATTAACTCCTCAATTGAGTAAATTTTTTCGGTATGATTCTATTATCAACTACGCACTAAAGATCCCCGACTTCTTTTCAAGATTTTTCTATCATATCCATAATTAATCTTAGAAGTCGGGGATCTAAATCAGGTGAGGTGAATGTTTCGGTGGTGTATCTGTGATGGTTCTATTGTCTTCTCTTATTTACATGATAGTTGGTGATGGTTGGGTGAGATGATGTGAACAGATATAGGGTTTTTGGGTTGTAATTTAGGGTTATTAATGGTGGTTTATGTTGTTGTTTACCCACCTTCAAGAACTTTTTTAAGGTGAAATCCAGTTGTCTAATTTTAGCTATGAAATTCGGCTATAATGACGAGTGTTGTTAGTTACTAAAATATAGTTTTTAGTTATTGCAACACTAGCAATTAGTAAATCGAAATCTGCTACTGGTTGTCCTATTTTTCTAAGTTCTGCTTTTAATTATCCAAACTTTTTGACAGCATTATTATCTAAATTTATAACTTCAATATCTTGAATGAATTTTTCTGCACGAGTTAAATTTTCTGCTACTTTTTGAGAATTATAAGCACCAAAATACAATTCAGCAACGGTGATGTTGCAAATACAAATTTGCTCCCATCCTATTTGTTGAATTTTATCTTTGACGGAATTAATGTTTTTAATCCAGTAAATGCAGGTGTCAGTATCTAATAAATAAATTATAAGCTAATATCGTAGTTAGAAATAGTTCGGCTATCATAAATCTCTTTGACTATTTCTTCTGCTGTGCGTTCATCTTCCCAAGCACCATATTTTTCTATAAATGTATCTAGTGGATGTGGTTTTTGTTTTTGGGTAGATGAGAAAGTTATCTCATGTTCTATGTGTTGATTTTCTGGTTGTGGATAACGTTTTTTGAGTAATTGAATAAAATCCAGTAGTAAGATTTGCGCTTCTTCTGGTAAGGTGTCAATATCTTTAAATATTTCTGCAATTTTTATTACCATCATTAACTCCTAAGTTGAGTAAATTTTTTCGGTATGATTCTATTATAAACTACGCTAAATTGCACTTTGACGTTTGTTAGTTTTTTCACGAACTGCTTGACGAATATCTTCCCAATCTTGAGCAGTCATTTCTGTGGCATTTCCTGAGTTTAATCCTTCTAAGAGCATGGTTTGTAGTCGTTCGTTTGCTCTCTGTTTTTGGTCTTGTCGCACTAATTCCCGAAAATATTCACTAACGCTGCTGTAACCTCCTTGCGCTACCTGTTCTTCTATATAATCGCGCATGGTGTCAGGTAAGGAAATATTCATACTTTTCATAATGTGACTTCCTAAATCTACTTTTCTATAGTATGGCAGATTTTGTCATTTTATGCCATGATAACGGTGATGATTATTTGTAAAGTATTGTAAATACTAATCAATGAGTTTTCAAAATTACCAAATTTAGCGTATATTGTGGATTGACAAGTGTAACCTATAAGGTTACAGTAAATATTGTTATTTTACTTATGATCAGAAATTTCAAGCATAAGGGGTTAAGAAAGCTGTTTGAAGATGATAATAGAAGTGGAGTTAATCCAAATCATGCTGAAAAACTGTTAGATTTATTAGATAGACTAGATGCTGCATCTGTAGCTGAGGATATGAATTTTCCTGGTTCTAAGTTTCATCAATTAATAGGAAATAGGAAAGGTGAATATTCAGTTACAGTTTCTGGTAATTGGCGTTTAACTTTTGTTTTTGAAGATGGGGATGCTTACGACGTAAATTACGAGGATTATCATTAGGATTATGAACATGAATACTAACAGAAAACCTAGACATCCTGGTGCTTTGATTAAACGTCAATATTTAGAACCTTTAAATATGACGGTGACAGAACTCGCTAATATTTTGGGTGTGTCTCGAAAAACGGTTTCGGAAATTGTGAATGAACGTGCAAGTGTAACACCTAATATTGCTTTGCGGTTAGCAAGTGCTTTTCAAACTACGCCGGAACTTTGGTTAAATCTTCAGCAGAAATTTGATATTTGGTGTGCAAAAAATGAATCTGAAGAATGGAAAAATATTTCACCTATTGAAATTAGTTAAAATAGTCCTGGTGATAATTCTCAGGTGAGGTGAATGTTTCCATGTATATCTGTGATGTTTCTATTGTCTTCTCTTATTTACATGATAGTTGGTGATGGTTGGGTGAGATGATGTAAACAGATACTTTAATTCACCCTGCAAAATGATTTAAAATCAAGTAAATGTCTAGTTGTAAATCTCTCGCCGATGTCCAACTCTATCAATAAAAATAATTCTTTTCTCTGTGTCAAATTCATAAATTACTCGATAATCTCCAACTCTCAATTTAAAGAAATTTGATAAGTCAGCAGTCAGAGGTTGCGGTGTAATTTGGTCGAAATTTTCAGCTAACCAATTAATTTTATTAACTATTCTTTGACAAACCGATTTTGTCAATTTTTCTAGGTCTGCTAGTGCTTCTGGTTCATACTCAACTAGGTAATTCATCTGTTTTCTAAACCTAGTCTTTGCATTACTTCTGCTGTGGAAATACCTCTAACACCTGTTTCTCTGCGTTTCTTAATGGTTAATAGTTCTTGTTTGAAATTCTCTTTGATGCTTTGATTTGTATCTGGGTCTATTAGCAGTTCTTCTATGGTTTCTCTAACTGTTTCCCGAATGAGGGCTTTTAGTTCGTCAATGGTGAGATTATTAACTTGCATACTGGCGATTTTGTGAAAAGGCTTGTTTACTAATTTTAGCCTATCGGTAGGAGATTTGATTTAGTTCGGGTGATAATTCTCAGGTGAGGTGAATGTTTCCAGGTGTATCTGTCATGGTTCTATTATCTTCTCTTATTTACACGATCGCTCTACTAATCCCTAGTAATGCTTGAGTAAGATACAGGATTTTTGGGTTGTAATAAGTGCGTTATTAGGTGAATAGAAATTCTATATCCAGTTAGGTTAATTAATAGCAACAGAAGACTGAATAAGTGATAACAAGAAAACTTTGATTTCTTGTATTAATGGATGTTGTTGCAATATCTTAATTTCATCATCATTTAGATTTCTCAGTATTTTGTCATTGAGCGACGCTTTGTTATCTAAGACGGTTTCTAAAAATTCTTTAGGTTTGCTTTGAGCTAATTGCCATTCTAAATCATTAAATTGACGTTTTGCTATTTTTTCAATTAATGATTTATCTTGTAAAAATATAGATTCTATTTCTGGAACTGCTAGAGAAACTTGAAAAGGAATACCAGATGATGCTTGATTTAATACATATTTAATTAAATCTTTCTTTTCAAATATTTGCGATTCGTTATTTGTATCTGCATCTATGACAAGAGCAACTGGTGTTTTTCTAGTAGCAAGTAATGAAGTAGCTAAAGAACGCGCTCGGTAAGAACTTCCACCAGCTATAAATTGAATATCTTGAGTTAGATTTTTTGGTAATAATTTCTGTAGAATTTCTATGTCCTTATCACCTTCTGTGAGAATGTATGCTAGTTTCATGAAAAAGCTCCTTTACAATGCTGTAATTATTAAATGATAATGTCGTAATTTGGGATACCTTTATGAACACAAACGCGATATTTTTTGATGAGAAATTTACATATAGATTTATTTTTTAATGAATATTCAATTTCTTCTCCTCCCCACAATAGAATGGTTTGAGGTGCTACAAATCCAGTTAATGTTACTGTAGCTTCTGTAAATCCACTGCGACTAAACACACTACCAATAGCTGTTGCTGGTCTTCGCAATAATTGATTTCTGAGTTTGGCTATGGGTTCAATATTAACTTCCTCGCTGGTATCTTTACATTCTATCAGACAAGCTAGGCTATCTGCATATACTACGCCATCAATTTGTTCTACTATTTTACCTTGAATTTTAACGGTTTCTGGCCAAGCTATATCAGCACCATCAAGTTGAAATGCACGTAATATCAAATATTCTAATGCTTTACCTGCATCCCAAAAATTTGATGTCTTTTTTGTTTTAATTTCTGACCATAATTTTACTAAATCATCCCAATTATAAGTAGTAATTCTTGTTTGATATTCTGCATCTGTGGTCATGATTCTATTTCAAGTGTATTAATTTATTGACGATTTAATATTATACTACTAGCACGTAAGCTATTTATTCTAGGATTTGATTTAGTTCGGGTGACAATTATTAGGTGAGGTTAATATTTGTGCGATCGCCCTAAACATCCCTAGTAATGCTTGAGTGAGATAACGTAAACAGATACAGGGTAAGGTTTTCGGGCTGCGGATCTCTCCACTAATCCCTAGTAATGGTTGAGTGAGATGATGGGAACAGATACAGGGTTTTTGGGTGGTAATTCCGTGTTATTAATGGTGGGTATTGTTGGGTTTCCTTGCGTCAACCCAACCTACTAACTAAGGTGATGATGAACTTACTAAATCGGCTGTTTCTCGATCTAAAACGGTGAGGGCTTCTTGAATTAATTCGACTTCATGAGTTTCAAAAAGTGATTCACCACATTGGTCACAAACCCATGCTGGAATTGCATCCCAAGAAATATGATAGCCTTTTCTATCAATGGTAAATGGGGCTGTTCCTCGGTGCATTTGTCCTTTACAATATAAGCATTCCATTTTAAATTCTCCTTGTGAAATCAGATGACCATTGTGTTGAATCAGGAATGTAAGCGGTGATGATTGCTAAATATTCGTCTTTGGGTGAACAAACTACGTGAATTGCTCGGTTATTTTGTCCAAAGCCTAATATCAAACAACTATGACCTCTTGTATCTTCAGGATAGTCTTCTATGACTTCTCCTGTCATCACAATTGACTGAATTTCTTTTGTTGTAATCATGCGTTCTGGACGTGATATTTGTCGAATGGTGTGAGGAAGAAATAGAAGGCGTTTAGCTGCTGTTTCTTTTATACGTTCATGAATGTTATCGAATGCCACATTAATTTTAAAATAAATTCCCCCTATAGCATAATATTAAACTATCTATCAAATCTATGTTTGATTTTGCTACGGTGATAATTCTCAGGTGAGGTGAATATTTCCAGGTGTATCTGTCATGGTTCTATTATCTTCTCTTATTTACACGATCGCTCTACTAATCCCTAGTAATGCTTGAGTAAGATAACGTAAACAGATACAGGGTAAGCTTTTCAGGTGCGAACTGCTTGCAGCAGCGCTAGTTCCCTCCGGGACGCTCCGCGAACGCTATCGCTCTAATAATCCCTAGTAATGCTTGAGTGAGATAACGTAAACAGATACAGGGTAAGCTTTTCAGGTGCGAACTGCTTGCAGCAGCGCTAGTTCCCTCCGGGACGCTCCGCGAACGCTATCGCTCTAATAATCCCTAGTAATGCTTGAGTGAGATAATGTCAACAGATACAGGGTTTTTGGAGAGTTACTAAAATGGGCGTAGATTTTGGATATAATCGAATTAAGTTACCTTCCAGCTATATTTACACTATACTTTATAATCAAATGGAAGATGACTTTGATTATTTAGCTGAACAATCTCAAATTGCAATTGTCAAAGATAGAGTTTAGGACTTACGCATTGACAAAAAATATCATCTATGTAGTCTAGATAATGGCATCCTTGCGAAGGTTGGCAAAAATATGCTCACGGACAACAGAAGTAAACAGATTCCTTTGTACTTCATACCAATTGCTAATTATATTTTCAGAGCGCATAAACTCCAATTTCACAAAAGCTTGAAGTGAACAAAATATATGAGTTTTGATTGCACAGGTATCTCTAACCATGAACCGACAAATTCCACATACTTGTTTTATGGCTCGATGAAATGTTTCAATACCCCAATGGGTATCATGAATTGTGATAAAGGTACTTCTGGTTATGTCTTTGATTTTCTCCTCATCTAGTAGATATAAAATATAATGTCTAGAGTCTTCCTTTTTAAAGTCTTTCCTAAACAATTTTATAAATCCAAATTCTTTCAGATGAGTCCTTAATCCTTCTTGGGGAATAGCCAGAGTGCTTACTTGACAATACTTGTGTGGCTCATTTGAAACAGTTCTATTTTTTTCAATTCCGAATAGGAAACCCAATTTCTGGTTTTTTAGAAATTTCAAGTTTTCTACTCCAGAATACCAACTATCTCCTGTTACCATTCTGGGTTTGACTCCCCAGCTTATTATTTCAATTACCATTTCTCTAAAATAATCGTTTTTTGTTTTTCCCTCCTTTTTATCATATATTCTATAATTTATTGGTACTGAATTACCATTAATATCACTGTAATATAGACTAATTAAATTTAAGCCAATAATAGTTTTATGGGCTTTCCCTGACCAAAAATAACTGATTAATTCCGCATTTTTAGGGTCGCTGTAAATCTTTTCTATGACTGTATCGTCTACACTTAATATCCCTCCTTCCAGATTGATAATTTTCTCTATTATGCTGAATAAATCTTTGGGTTCGTATCTCTCTCTCAATAAAAAGCGGTTTACACTATCATGTGAAACATCTCCCAATATCTCCGCTAACCTACTGCACCCTCCATACTTTGGCTCTGACAGCAAAAATAAGGTGTAGATGTCTAGATTGCATTGTGCTGTCGAGGGTTTAGTAATTTCTCTCATTCTCTCATACCCATTACTCGACGACTCTTATTTATCAATGCACTATTTTGTTATTCTGTCAATGCGTAAGTCCTAGAATATTCAATTTCGGAAAGTTCATTTCTTATTTTAAGTGGCATATACAAAAATTACTCATTTAATTTATAGTTCATTTGATCTATATTTTCTAAAACTAGATTCTATTGATTTATCTATTGATAAATATGAATCACTTTCACTGCTAAATAGTTCTCTAAAGAAGTAGTAAAAATACATTCTTTGAGAATTACCAATTTTTCTAGCAGTTTTACTGATATCGTCTAATGTTAGAATTAACTCGTCAAGAAAACTTTGATCATTATTGCTAAGATTAATCTGGGTAATCTTCTGATTTATATCATCAAATGAATCAATCAGATGTTTATCTTTTAAAAATCCTACAGCAGCACCAAAACCCGTCATTAGTTGTGATTTAGTAAATATCTTATCTACGCTATCACCAAAAGGTTTACTTGATAATCGGATTTGCTCATCATTAAACTTCCAATCACCTGACAATTCGCGTATTTTTTTAACAAATTCATTATATGTTATTAGATAACTTTTAAATAGATCCTTATTCTGATTTTCCTGCGCGAGATTTTCTAAACTTTTAATGATTTCAAGTAAGTCTCTTCTATCTAAACTAGCCTCATCTCTAAGAAGGTAGGAAGTAAAGCCATCTATTACATCATTAAATCTATATTCAAATCTATATTCCCCAATTTCATGAGGACTTGGTTCATCAACTTCTTTAAGTAACTTGATTTCTGAAGAAATACTTTCATCAAGATAATCAGAATAAAGTATTTCTATTTGATGTCTAACAGACATAGGGGATTGACCAGTATTAAGTGTTAGCATTCTGTAAAGAATACCTATTTTATTAATGCCTAAATAAATTTCAAATCTTAATTTATGATTATGAAATTTTTTGAGTACATCTATATTATTTTCAAACTGTAAATCTTGATCTACATCTATTAATGAGTGTGTTCTTTGTAGTCCATCAAGAATTATTAATTTATCTTTATGGGAATTTATATAATTGATAATTGTATTATCATGAACATTATCAAAATCTATATTTTCCTGGATGTCATTACTAAGAGCTAAAACTATAGGTGGTATAGTACACCCTATTTTTATATCTTCTTTTAGTAGGTTATATATTGATGAATATGATTTTAATCTCTTCCTTTGCAAAGGATTGTTTTTACTAATAAAATTAGCTATTTCTAAATATTCATCAATAGAAATTTCCGTCAGAATATTGTGCGCGTTTATTCTGTTATCAAAGATTCGAGAAAGTATTTTCATAACAGTTAGATTCTATAGTAATCAATTCTATAATTTTATCATAGTTTTAAAAAAATAACTCAAAACAACACAATATGTAAAGAAAAATTAAGTAAGATTTTTTACGAGATATCCAACCGTGCGATCGCCCTAAACATCCCTAATAACGCTTGAGTGAGATAACGTAAACAGATACAGGGTAAGGTTTTCAGGTGCGAACTGCTTGCAGCAGCGCTTCGCTATCGCTCTAGTAATCCCTTGTAATGGTTGAGTGAGATAATGTGAACAGATACAGGGTTTTTGGGTTGAAATTTAGCATTATTAATTATAGGTATTGTTGGGTTTTGTCAACCCAACTTACTAACTTTTATTTTCATGAAACTAATTCATCAATTTTTGCTATTTCATGATTTTTCTGATTTTGACAAAATTCTTCAAACAAGGTAAAAAATCTATTTACTGCGCTTTTTTCATCGGCTGAATGGAAAAGAAGAATACTTGACCATAATTGACCTGTTTCTACATTGAATTTGTGTCTTATCCATTGTAAAAAAGTTTGAAATTCAGTTTCTTCTGCTGTTAAAGGAATACCAATTTCTCGACGGGCAAAATAGTATCCATCTAAAAATGCTTGGAGGCTAAAAATAGAATTTTTACCTAAATACATTGCAGGTCTTTTTTTGATCTTTTGCAGTAAGTTGTAGAGATTATCCATGTTTAACTCACTAAATTTCTAGGTTAAAAGTAAGTTTCTGTGATTTGAAACTCTAATCCTGCATCTAAAATAGGTGAATAGAGATTCTGTATCCAGTTTAATCGGGTAATGCCTTGATGGTGAATATTGTCAAAAACAAGTTCTCCGTCATTTATCTCAATAATAACACCTTCATGATGACCAGTGGTAGCAATCAATTCTCCAATACTATCATCACAAATTCTGCCATAAATTGGATCTTGAGAATTTGTGGAGATTTGAATATGTAGGATGATGTGCTAAAATATAAAAGCAGAGCAGTAAATATTAATTTATCCTCAAGGACAAATCAAATGACTGTTGAAGAAATAATTATAGACAAGGTAAAAATATTACCTCCTGATAAACAACAAGAGGCGTTAGATTTTGTAGAGTTTTTATTAGAAAAAATGCGAAAACAAGGGTTATCTAATCAAATAAAAAAATCAAGTATTTCGGCTTTAACTATGGCTCAAGAATACGTTGGTTGTGTGGAAGCAGCCGATGATTTATCTACTAATAAAGATTATATGAATGGTTACGGTACATGATGAGAGGATGTGTTTTATTAGATACGGGTCCATTGGTAGCTATAATTAATCGTCGTGATCAGTTTCATGGTTGGGTAACATCACAATGGGATAACATTGAGCCTCCTTTATTAACTTGTGAAGCTGTAATTTCTGAGGCTTGTTTTTTGTTGCGAAATGTTTATGGTGGTCAAGATGCTGTGATAAATTTGGTGAAGAATGGAGTTATTAAAGTACCTTTTAAGTTGGATGATGAATCTGTAATTATTGGTGAACTTATCAAGATTTATCAATCTGTTCCGATGTCTTTTGCAGATGCTTGTTTGGTACGGATGTCTGAACTTTATAATGATAGTTTTTTATTAACTTTTGATAGTGATTTTCTGATTTATCGGCGCAATAAAAATCAAGTTATTCCGGTAATAATGCCACAATAGGACGTTTGATTTAGTTCAGGTGATAATTTTGGTGGTGAGGTGAATATTTACACGATCGCAGCTATCGCTCCACTAATCCCTAGTAATGCTTGAGTGAGATAACGTAAACAGATACAGGGTAAGCTTTTCAGGTGCGATCGCTCCACTAATCCCCAGTAATAGTTGAGTGAGATAACGTAAACAGATACAGGGTAAGCTTTTCAGGTGCGATCGCTCCACTAATCCCCAGTAATAGTTGAGTGAGATAACGTAAACAGATACAGGGTAAGCTTTTCAGGTGCGATCGCTCTACTAATCCCTAATAATGGTTAGGTGAGATAATGTAAACAGATACAGAGTAAGGTTTTCGGACTGCGATCGCTCAGTAATCCCTAGTAATGCTTGAGTGAGATAACGTAAACAGATACAGGGTAAGCTTTTCAGGTGCGATCGCTCCACTAATCCCCAGTAATAGTTGAGTGAGATAACGTAAACAGATACAGGGTAAGCTTTTCAGGTGCGATCGCTCTAGTAATCCCTAGTAATGCTTGAGTGAGATAACGTAAACAGATACAGGGTAAGGTTTTCGGGTGCGATCGCCCTAAACATCCCTAGTAATACTTGAATGAGATAACGTAAACAGATACAGGGTAAGCTTTTGAGGTGCGATCGCTCTACTAATCCCTAGTAACGCTTGAGTGAGATAATGTAAACAGATACAGGGTAAGCTTTTCAGGTGCGATCGCTCCACTAATCCCTAGTAATGCTTGAGTGAGATAACGTAAACAGATACAGGGTAAGGTTTTCAGGTACGATCGCTCCAGTAATCCCTAGTAATGGTTAAGTGAGATACAGGGTAAGCTTTTCAGGTGCGATCGCTCTAGTAATCCCTAGTAATGCTTGAGTGAGATAACGTAAACAGATACAGAGTAAGGTTTTCAGGTGCGATCGCTCTATTAATCCCTAGTAATGGTTGAGTGAGATAATGTGAACAGATACAGGGTTTTTGGGCTGTAATTTAGTGTTATTAATGGTGGGTTACGATGTTGTTAACCCACCATACAGTATTGTTTATCCCTAGTTTAAAGAAAGGGATTTCTGTATACCTAAATGTGTAATATATATAGGAGTTATATCGTCAAAAACTCGATATTCGTCCTTGATATAGCCCTCCTTACCTAAGTAAATTAATATGTTTTCTAATTCATTACCGTCTACACCTGTTTTTTGACGAATCTGTTGAAAGATTATTGCTTTTGATTCATCACCATCAGCGATTTCAGCAATAATTCTCAAAACTAGGTCTATTTTCTGTTCTTGAGTCATAATTCATACCTAAAGAAGAAACTACTAAACACCATAGTATTCAGTATTGCCAGATTTGGTTGGGTATAAACCGTAATGGATTAGAGGGATATTTCATCCTGGTTTTTTATAACTTCAATTATTAGGAAAGGACAAAATTTTATATGATATGCCCTCAGCTAAGAAAATAAAAAATACTTCCTATAGTAGCACCTATGACACCACCAATAGCAGCACCAACAGGTCCCCCAATAGTAGCACCAACTCCCGCACCGGCAATGGCTAAAGCTGGAATAACTTCTATAATTTTTTTCTTAATTTCTTCTTTTTGAAACTTTGTAAATATGAAATCATTAACATTAAATTCACTTTCAGAGTCTGCTTCATTTTGAGATTCAGATTTATTATAAAAATTCCAATTCGGCTCTTTACTATTTTTATTAGATTGTGATTTATTGATTCTAGAAGCTGTTGCCATTAAAAATGGAATAGCTCCTCTTTCAGTCATTCTTATAAATACTTGTGTATATAGTTCTTCCAACCATCTTTTTCCATCTGGTGTTGTTTGACTTTTATTATCTACTGCAACTGCGGGAATTTTATTTGCAATTTCATTACCTGTGTGTTTTGCAATCTCATTTCTAATGCGTTTAGTTCTTTCTGCTAATTCTTCTAAATAATCATCAGCGTTATTTGCACGGGTGAAGACAATAACAGAATGTTCCCATACTGTCGGTGTAAATGCTTCGGAAATGATTTGTATACCTTGTTTTTCAGATCCGTCAACTCTTGATTCATCAAGACGAGTGACAAACCAAAGTAAATCAATTTGTTTGACTTGACGTTGAATCAATTCTATATACTTTTCATTATTACCTTTTTCTGGAATCTCGTCACATAAACCAGGTGTATCAATTATTGAACATTTAACTCCATTTATTTCATGTTCATATTCCTGAACATCCATTGTTGTAGGATCATATTTCCCTACAGTAGCAATTTGTTGGCCAAGTAATGAATTAACCGTACTAGATTTACCAACTCCAGTTCTACCTGCTAAGAGAAAAACAAATTCTTTATCTTGAGATAGTTGTAATTTCTCAATTAATAAGACTAAGATTTCACCGAATGAAGAAGATATAGATTCTTTACTGGCTTCTAATTTTTTTGTAAGTTCCTCTATCAGCTTTTTAGTTGATTCATTAAGCATGAAATTGATCCTTATGTTTTTCAAAACAATACAATAGATTATAATTTAAACCGCAAATGTACGCAACCCAACGCCAAAACATCCGCGTTAATCTGCGTACATCCGCGTTCTAATTAATGCACCAACTCAATAGCCCGCTTAGTCAACGCCTCCGCAGTCAAACCATTAAAAGCCATCAACTCACCCGCACTAGCCGTAGTTTCCCCACGCTTCCAGGCGAAAGAATCACGTTTAGAATTACTGCGTAACATGATCGGTTCTAACATCGCCGCAGCCCCACCTGTCACACCAATTAAGGCATCTCCACCAAACAATTGCTCAAAATCGGCATCACTTAAAAAACCGTTATCAGGTTCAGAACAAGTATCCCAAGCAGTATCATGAGGACGATATAAACGACGGGGATTGATAATAGAAACAATCTTCACACCAATACCTTCAGTTTCTAAAAATGCCGCCGCTTCAAACACAGGAATTAATGTCAAATCGCCAATGACAGCAAATACAACAGTTTTCCCACCAGCCACTTCATGTAATAACACCGCACCATCAATTAAGCCTTTTTCAGTTTGGGCAAAGGTGCTACGAATTGGCAAAGGAGACTTACTAGCAGTAATGACAATGCCCTTATTTTTTGTTTGCAAAGCCCAGTCATAACAGACTTGAATACTGTTAGCATCTGGGGGAAATAATGGGAAGACATTTCCTGTTCTCATCAAAGAAGCAAAATAAGCTTCAATTTCTGGTCTTTGGTGAGTCCAACCGTTGCGTCCTTGTTCTAAGGCCCCCGCAGTAAATAATGTAATTGTCGAGGGTGTTTGACGGCGTAATTCTGCCATTGCTTGGGTGACAGTTTGCCAAATTGGTAAACCATTGATGGCAAAAGATTCATAAGAACACCACAAAGTTCTCGCACCCATTAAGGATAAACCAGCGGCTAAACCTGCACAAGCATCTTCGCTCAAAGGTTCGTAAACTTGACCTCCTGGGGCTTGATTATATAAATCATCGGTGGTGGGGTGATTGATTTTTAAAGCTTGGTTAATGTTAGCAATTCCTGAAGCTTCGTTACCGTCAGCATTAGTCACGAGGAAATTTTTATCTTTATTTCCTACTATTCCTACTAACCTACCCATTGCCGTTGTCGCCACTTGAGGAACTGCCCCAACCTTATATTCTTCTAATGGTAATTCCCCTAAATCTGCTAAGGGTAATTCAAATTCTGTCACCACTGTTTTAGCAGCGGGTCCACCTCCAGCCCGTTCGGCATTTGTCCGCACAATTTGCCATGCTGCGGCTGATAATGCCCGTTTTTGTAAAGCGGTGACAATATGGGGCGCGTCTAATGTATCTTTAGGATAGAGGTTGTGTGATTTTGCCCCCAAGGCGTGAACTCCTGCACCTTTGAGTTGTTTGATAATAAATACCGTCAATTTGCCGCTAAGTGCTGAACGGGCAGCTTTATCCATTCCTACTAATACCGCTTTGGTAAATTCTAGACGGTTCTCAAAAGAAAATGCGGTACTATCAACATATTCACTGGCTTGATTTTGGTCGTCAAAATCTTTAGCATTGACTAATACGACTTCGGCAAAACCGTTACCTTGCCAATAGGCGATCATCTCTGCGTTGGTTTTCAAAGATACCATGCTGTGGTGTTCTTGGCTGTAACCGTTCCACACCAACACGGGTAAAAAGTTGGTAACGGTGGGGTAAGCGGTGTTGAAATGTGCCATTGAACTCATGATATAGGGTTCACCCAGTCCCCCGTCTCCCAGGGTGAAGGGGAAGAGTTTATCACGGTGCAACAGTGCAGCAGACATGGCAAAATGTTGTCCTTGTCCCAGGGGTCCAGCAGGTGCGAGAATACCGGGAATGTAGCCGGAAAGGTGTCCTAATAATCCATGCTTTTCTCGAAAGCGATCGCGCAATTGTTGTACTGTAGAAATGCCCATGTCTTCTAAGGAACGGTCTAAGAACATGGCACTATAGAAACCAGGGGCGTGATGTCCCACTTCGGTGATAATGTTTTTATGTCCCAACATGACCAAAGCTGCATAAGCCTCCGCTTGGCTGGCAAAACCGCCGGGGTGTCCAGAAGCCTTACTACCAGTGACTTGTAGGGTTAGGTAGCGCAGGGCATCAGCCGCGAGTAGAGTTTGATATACTGCATTTGTATCGGTAGGATTTGCGATCGCACTCTTGCCCGATTCTATCGCGGGAGTTGCCCCATAAGTTTGAAAATCTGGCAATGCTTCCCCAAAATATTGTATTCCTTCACAAAAATCAGGAAGTGCGGAAGATGCCTTTGATGTAGTTGCTGTCATGCTGAGTACCTTAATAAAAAGCCAATAAACTGGATAAGCTCGTTTAATGTAACCAAAATTTTACATCTTCGCGGTTATAACAGTGAATTGCTTTTTCGCAATATCAGCATAAGCAACTTAAATATAGCAATGCTATTTGATATCAAGTCCGAGCAGGGGGCTTTCTGGCAGGGGAAGGAAAAGTTATTTTGACAGATATGAATAATAAAACTCTTGTGGTGCGGGCAAGATGCCCGCCATGCACCTCACAAGAGTTAAACTACTAAATAGACATCTATTTCCGAAAAATCAACAGTAAAAAGCTTGTTGTCGTCAAAAATCGGGGGTATGTAATATTCACTGAATAAGCTATTTAGCTCATCATAAAACATATTGAGAGAGAAAGCCGCTAAACCACTACTCCATAAAGGAATAAGAGTATTACCTCCCGAAGTTGACTCCATTTCTTGTAAACTTAGCTTCTGAAAAAGTCTATTTACTTCAACAGAACTTAATTCAGTCTTCATGATTGCAGCCATTGTCTTAATTTTCACATCAATAAGTGAGCAGTTGTAAAAATTTATTGTGGGTAAAATATCTGACAAAAAATGCCCTAAAAAGCAGTTTTTACCCTCAAATAACTAAAAAGTTGGTAATTTCAGTATCAGAACACAAATAATTAATTACCAAGAATTTATCACAATGTATATTGACCTGGAATAGTCTATAGTGTTGACCTTATTATCGCGGATGCCACTATCTACACCTTTAACATCACCAGTCCCTGTATTCTCCACGTTTCCAGTATTGGTCGTGATAAAATAATTATTGATGCTACCACCACTACCACCCGCTATAGTCTCTGCTTCTTCTGAAGATAGCGCCTGAAAAAGGATTTTTTCATCATGAGCTTTTAAGTTAGAAATTACTATTCTTGCCATTACATTATCCTCTAGATCGAAAGTTGACTTAACTCTTATATTTTTACATTAGCAAATTATAAAGAATATGAAGTTTCTATATAAATGAAAGTTTTTAGACATTATTTTAAGACATAAATAAAAGCATTCTGTCTAAAAAAAATGCAGCTTTTGTTTTCAAAAAAATCTATTTAAAACGGCGATAAATCTCGATATAACTAAAGCATGACACAGATTATCTCAAGACATATTTCTATGTATTTTGTCTATAAATTGATTTTTTTGATTTTGAAATGCCTAAATTTAAAATAATATAAAGTTTTTATTTATAAAAAGCTATATGCACATTATTTTAGGACATATTTCCAGAAATTCGGTCTGAGAATTGAATATTTTTATAGTTACTATAAGATTGGCATATCAATCCTTGCAGATGTTGTGAACACCTTGTAGATTCGGTTAGATGTGGTAATTAATTTATCACTCTCACGGTACAGGTATAGATAAATCACCAAACCGCGTCGTAACCCAACATTCACTATAAAATGTGTATTCACGATTCATTTAACAGCGCGCTAGAAGTAGCTTAAAACAATTCAGGAATCGTCCTTAGAGGATGTTTGAAAAGTTTTTAATGTATAAATAAACCCCTCTCCAAACCTCTCCCCGACACGGGAAGAGGCTTTGAAATCCCCATTCCAGTAACAAAAGTTTTTCCTTTTCCCTCTCCTTGTAGGAGAGGGTTAGGGAGAGGTAGGGAAGGGGGGTTAGGTTTCTCTTGATTATCGGTTTCATCTAATACTTTTCAAACAACCTCTTAGAACTTTACCTAAAAAACTTGAAGTTCTGAGAACCTGTGTAACCAGTAATCTTCGCCAGTTCTGACAAGTTCTGCACGCCGCTATAGGTTTTACCATTGATGATCCAAGTGGGGAAGCTTTCAATTTTGGCGGCTTGACACAATTCTGGTTTAGCTTTAGGGCTGTCAGCAGCGCATTCGACCTTAACGTTATTGTCGCTAATGATTTTGTAAGCTTCTTTACCAAAGAGGAGCTTCTGTTCATGACAGTGCGGACACCAATAAGCAACATATTCCTTAGCGCCGACTTTGACAAGATGCTCTGCTAAGGCTATTTCTGCTTCACCAGATGTGGTGGTAATTTCCCACCCAAATTCTGGTTTAGGCTCTACTTTGGGAATAAAAGTAATTTGCCCAGGTTTTCCAGGAGTTGCGTCGAGATTTCCATCTGGGGGATTGGTGTTAGCATAAATCGCATATCTGACAAGTCAGAAGAATCTATCCCTTGTCAATGAGTACATTTTTCATATACTGCTATATAGTAAACATAAAGTTTTGTGAAGTGAGGGCTAGGAATGTACATAGTACAGATTGCCTCAGAATGCGCTCCAGTAATTAAAGCCGGAGGGTTAGGAGATGTTGTTTATGGACTCAGTAGAGAATTAGAGAATCGAGGAAACACAGTCGAACTGATTTTACCTATGTACGACTGTATGCGCTATGACCATATTTGGGGGTTACATGATGCCTACCTCAACCTGTGGGTTCCCTGGTATGGCGCAGCAATTCACTGTTCTGTATACTGCGGTTGGGTACATGGAAGAGTATGTTTTTTCATTGAACCTCACAGTGAAGACAACTTCTTTAATCGCGGTTGCTATTACGGTTGTGAAGATGATGATATGCGTTTTGCATTCTTCAGCAAAGCAGCTTTAGAATTTTTGCACAGAAGCAATAAAAGACCAGATATCATCCATTGTCATGATTGGCAAACAGGCTTAATTCCCGTCATGCTTTATGAAATTTACAAATATCATGGCATGGAATATCAACGGGTTTGCTACACCATTCATAACTTTAAACATCAAGGAATTGGTGGAGTTAAAACTCTGGAAGGAACCGGATTAAATCAACCATCTTATTACTTCCAATACGATAAGCTACGCGATAACTTTAACCCCTTTGCTTTAAATTATATGAAAGGGGGAATTGTTTATTCCAATGCTGTCACCACAGTTTCACCAAACCATGCTGTAGAAGCTCAAAACAGTGATATTGGCTGCGGTTTAGGTCATACATTAGATTTACAAAAAGAGAAATTCACTGGAGTTCTCAACGGGATTGATTATGACTTTTGGAATCCCGAAATTGACCGTTACATCCCTCATCATTACAGCCGGGATGATTTTGAACAAAAAGCATATAACAAAAAAGCTTTGCGAGAAAGGCTGATGCTAGGTCATGCTGATAAACCCGTCGTGGCTTACATCGGTCGATTAGATAACCAAAAAGGCGTGCATCTTGTTCATCATGCCATTTATTATGCCCTCAATAAAGGAGCGCAATTTGTATTACTAGGTTCAGCCACAGAACCAGCAATCAATGCTCACTTTCAGCATGAAAAACAATTTTTAAATAGTAACCCAGATGTGCATTTAGAACTGGGATTTAATGAAGAATTATCCCACCTCATTTATGCAGGGGCAGACATGATTGTTGTCCCTAGCAATTACGAACCCTGTGGATTAACTCAAATGATTGGGTTAAAATACGGTACTGTTCCCATTGTTCGGGGTGTTGGGGGATTGGTGAATACAGTATTTGACCGAGATTACGACCAAAATCTGCCCTCAGAAAAACGCAATGGTTATGTATTCTATCAAATGGATAATCAGGCGCTTGAGTCAGCAATGGGACGGGCAATTGATTTATGGTATCAGCAACCGGAAGAATTCACGAAACTAGCTATTCAGGGTATGCAGTATGACTACTCTTGGAATGTTCCGGGGACAGAATATTTAGAGATTTACGACTGGATAAGACATAAGTGGTAAGTCAGTAGTTAAACCTGCATAGTTGAGGGTGCGTTGCTTGTCGTATGTAATTAACGCACCCTCAATTTTTCAGTTACTTTAGAGGAAGATAGATTTACACCAATCAAAAAAAATTTTATGCCTCTACCAAATGGCCCCAAAACCCCGGCACTTTTCCAGATCATGCGCTGGGTATTAAGTCCCATGTCATATATGGAAGCCTGCGTCAAAACCTATGGAGATAGCTTCTCACTTAAGTTAGATATAAACTCTTCTCCTATCGTCTTTTTCAGTCATCCCCAAGCCGTACAGCAAATTTTAACCACTGATACCAAAGAATTAGAAGCACCAGGAGATTTAAATGAGATTTTTCAATACTTACTGGGCAAGAATTCTGTGATTTTATTGAGTGGCACACAACACCAGCGTCAACGTCAGTTAATTATGCCTCCGTTTCATGGTGAAAGAATGCGGAATTATGCGGAAGTAATTGACAATATCACCGAGAAAGTCCTCAGCAAACAGCAAATAAATCAACCTTTCAATATCCGAAATATTAGCCAAGACATTACTTTAAGTGTAATGATGCAAGCTGTATTTGGACTCTATGAAGGAGAACGTGCGGAAAAATTACAGCAGCTACTTTGTGAAATTTTAGAAGTAGGTAGTGAAGCCTGGAGAGTTGCTTTATTGTATATTCCCGCTTTAAAAAATGTGATTGGTATTTCCCAACTCTGGGAACAACAGCAGCGTCAACAAGACAAAGCCGACCAACTCATTTATGAGGAAATTAAAGAACAGCGAGAAAATCCTGATTCGTCACGCACAGATATCCTCAGTTTACTCATGGCGGCTAGAGATGAAGATGGTCAACCAATGACCGATGTAGAATTACGTGATGAATTGATTACTCTATTGGTAGCAGGTCACGAAACCACAGCCACCGCTATTACCTGGGCTTTATACTGGATTCAAAAACTACCAGAAGTGCGTCAAAAGCTATTAGTAGAACTGGATAGTTTGGGAGAAAATCCAGATTCTAATGCCATCTTTAAATTACCCTATCTCACTGCTGTTTGTAATGAAACATTGCGAATTTATCCTATCGCCATGTTGACTTTTCCTCGACGAGTGAAAACTGCTGTATCAATAGGTGGTTATGATTTAGAACCAGGCACAGTCATCTTAGGTTCTATTTATTCAACTCATCAACGGTCAGATATTTATCCTGAACCCAAAAAGTTTAACCCAGACCGCTTTTTAGAAAAGCAATTTTCTCCCTATGAATTTCTACCTTTTGGAGGTGGTGCAAGACGTTGTATTGGTCTAGCTTTTGCTCAGTTTGAAATGAAATTGGCACTAGCTAAAATTCTTTCTAGTCGTGAATTAGAACTAGTTGATAATGGGGAAGTTCAAGCTAAACGCCGTGGTTTGGTAACAGGGCTAGACCGTCCTATTCAGATGGTTATCAAGAGTCAGCGTCAGGTGAAATCCCGAACTTTAGAAACCACTAGTAGTATTTAATTTTTTGGCATTTTTTGGCCTTGCTGATTTAACAGCAAAGAAATGAGAAATTTATTTCTGTGCTCAAACTGAATTTCATTTTTAGGGGTAAAGTATAATGCTCATGGGTTTTAACTTAACGTGAAAGACTCTTCATTAACCTTATATCCAACTTACTCAATGACCAATCAATCCAGAAGAACCCCACCCCCGTTTTACTAATGTAAAACTTCCCCTCTTGAGGGGAGGGGACTAAGGGGTGGGGTAGAACGGCTGTGGGACTAGCGTTTAAGCTTAAGTTGATACTCATGGACACGGGGATGCAATTTGAATGATTATTAGCTTAAAGATTTGACTTGATTTAAGTTGGTTTTCATATCAAGTCCGGCTAATTGCTGTTGAAAAAATTCTCCGCTTCCCAGTATTTAACCGGACATCATATCATTAAATACAGTTCAGTTCTTCTAAAAGAGAATGCACAGTATTGACCTATAATCTACCAATTGGGCTATGTCTCTTTATAGATACTCTTCTTAGGCACTAGCGTATACATTAGCCAGTAGTGGAAACTTAGAAGAGTCAAATTTGTTTATGCCTAAAAAGCCAAACTTTGAGGAAAAATTATTATCTCAGGAAGTTGAAAGAAGAATATCTGAGGAGTTAGATGAAGTAGAACAAATAGATATAGAGATAAAAACTGATATCGGGAAATTATTTCGTGGACAGGTAAATCAGGTTGCGCTTGCTGGTCAAGGGTTAGTAGTTCAAGACAAAATCCGCGTCCAGGATATAAAACTGCAAACAGATAGCATTTCTATCAATCCTTTAAGTGTGATATTGGGTCAACTAGAACTCAATGAAGCAGTAAATGCCGACGTTCGCATTGTTTTCACGGAAGCAGATATTAACGATGCCTTGACTTCAGAGGTGATTTACAGGTGGGTGAGACAATTTAAGTTGAATGTAGATGGTGAAATTGTCAGCTTTGAACCGCAAGAAATGCAGGTATTTTTACCCGGTGATGGCAAACTAGAATTTAAAGGTAAGGTATGGCTCAAAGAACAGGAGAATACTCATATCTTAGGTTATCATGCCATTGCTCATCCCCGAACTCAGACAAAACCCCCCATGTTGGCAAGTTTTCGTTGTACTGAAGGAGAAGGAATAAGAGTAGAATTAATAGCAGCTGCTATGCAAAAAGCTAAAGAAATAATCAATTTACCATACTTGGAGTGGGAAAATATGGTATTTTCTATCAAAGATATGGAAGTAAAAAAGGGTAGTTTAATCCTGATACTCAAAGCCCACATAAAGCAAATTCCTTCAATGGACACTATGCTTTATCCTGATTAGGATTCACTCTGGTAAATACTAATTTTTATAAATAACAAATCCTGTAAATTTATAAAAATATTCCTCATCTTGAAAACCTAGTTTATTTGAAAAAAACATAACTAACATTTATGCAAGAATATGATGTTGTCATGATCGGTGCAGGACACAATGGGTTAGTGTGTGCTGCCTATTTACTCAAAGCTGGTTATAGCGTTCTGCTACTAGAAAAGCGTTCTGTTCCCGGTGGTGCAGCCACAACTGAAGAATGTATCCCAGATCAAGCACCAGGGTTTAAATTTAACTTGTGTGCTATTGACCATGAATTTATTCATTTGGGGCCAGTTGTTGAAGAATTAGAACTGACAAAATACGGCTTGGAATATTTAGAATGTGACCCAGTTGTTTTTTGTCCACATCCAGATGGTAAGTATTTCTTAGCTCATAAATCCATAGAAAAGACTTGTACAGAAATCGCTCGTTATAATGAGCGTGATGCTAGGAAATATGCCGAATTTACAGATTATTGGCAACGGGCAATTAATGCCATGATTCCCATTTTCAATGCTCCACCCAAATCAGTTGTAGATATTTTTGGCAACTACAATATTCAGAAATTAAAAGATTTATTTTCTGTAGTAGGTTCTCCAAACAAAAGCCTGGATTTTATCCGCACTATGCTGAACAGTGCTGAGGATATTCTCAATGAGTGGTTTGATGAAGAATTTTTGAAAGCACCACTTTCTAGATTAGCATCAGAACTGGGTGCGCCACCTTCACAAAAAAACCTGGCAATTGGGGTGATGATGATGGCAATGCGTCATAATCCTGGTATGGCTAGACCGCGCGGAGGCACAGGTGCATTGGTGCAAGCATTGGTGAATTTAGTCACAAGTAAAGGTGGGGTAATTCTCACAGACCAGCACGTGGAAAAAGTTTTAATTGATGATGCTAAAGCTGTGGGAGTGAGGGTTGCAGGTGGTCAAGAATATCGAGCTAAATATGGAGTAATTTCTAATATTGATGCTCAACGTTTGTTTTTACAAATGACTGATAAAAGTGATATTGATGCAGTTGATTCTGAACTATGGGAAAGATTAGAACGGCGCATTGTTAATAATAATGAAACCATCTTAAAGATAGATTTAGCTTTAGATGAGCCGCTACATTTTCCCTACCATGAACACAAAGATGAATATCTCATTGGTTCAATCTTAATTGCCGATTCTATGAATCATGTAGAACAGGCTCATAGTAAATGTACATTAGGAGAAATTCCCGACTCTGACCCATCAATGTATGTGGTCATGCCTAGCGCTCTTGACCCTAGTTTAGCACCTCCAGGTAAACATACAGTCTGGATTGAATTCTTCGCTCCTTATCAAATTGCTGGTGCAGAAGGTACAGGTTTGAAAGGCACGGGTTGGACTGATGAATTGAAAAATCAAGTTGCAGATCGGGTAGTTGATAAACTAGCAACTTATTCGCCAAATTTGAAAAATTCCATTATTGCTAGACGTGTAGAAAGTCCAGCAGAATTGGGAGAAAGATTAGGTGCTTACAAAGGGAATTATTATCATATTGATATGACGATGGATCAAATGGTATTTTTCCGACCTTTGCCAGAAATAGCAAACTATAAAACCCCCATTGATAATCTATTTTTAACTGGTGCGGGAACACATCCAGGTGGTTCAATTTCGGGTATGCCAGGACGCAATTGTGCTAGAGTATTTTTGCAAACCAAACATCCTATTAGTCAGACTTTAAAGGATGCAGGAAATTCGCTTAAGTCTACTGTGGGTTCGGTGTTTGGGATTAGTTAGTTATAACTGAATGTAGGGTGCGTTACAGCGTTAATGCACCTATTTTCATAGATTACAATTTTGTAAATTGCTAGTGATTGATGATATATCAAACCTATTTTTATCAGTCCCAATAGGAGTAATTTGCAATTTCTTCTCTCTTCATAAGCAATTCATACTTGTTACCGATGACAAATAGGAATAAAAGCTGATGAAATAAGAATCACGTTACCTATACGGAAGTCATGAAAGACCGTGTTTTAATTCTAGGTGGACGAGGAAGGATTGGTAGCGCAGTTGCTAACGATATCCTCACTTACACAGAGGCGCAAATTACCATTACTGGACGTTCCCCAGAGACGGGAAAGGCTGTAAGCTTGTCTTCGGGAGGACGAGAGCAGTTTTTAGTTTTGGATTTGACCGAAGTTGACAAGTTGCGGGAAGCGATCGCACAATCGGATTTAGTCATTCACTGTGCCGGACCATTTCACTACCGAGATACTCAAGTTCTGGAAATTTGCATTGAACAAGGTGTGAATTATCTAGATGTTAGTGATCATCGTTCCTATACTAATAAAGCGTTAAATTTACACGAAAAAGCCGTGGATGCTGGAGTAACAGCAATTATTAACACGGGAATTTTCCCCGGTATTTCTAATAGCTTAGTCCGTCAAGGAATCGAGCAATTTGATGTAGCAGAAAAAATACATTTAAGTTATTTAGTTTCTGGTTCTGGTGGTGCTGGTGTTACCGTGATGCGAACCACATTTCTCGGTTTACAGCATTCTTTTCAGGCTTGGATAAATGGTGAATGGCGTTTAATTCAACCTTATTCTGATAGAGAAGATATTAACTTTCCACAACCCTTTGGAGTGAGTGGAGTTTACTGGTTTGATATGCCAGAAACAATCACATTACCCTATTCTTTTCCAACTGTGAAAACTGTAATTACTAAATTTGGCTCGATTCCAGATTTTTATAATCACTTAACTTGGATAGCTGCCCATATTTTTCCTAAATGGTTAATGCAGCGTCGATACATGATTGAATTTTTGTCTCATGTTAGTCATAGCATGACCGATTTTACCAATATTTTTACTGGAATTGGGGTAGCAGTGCGAGCAGAAGTAACAGGAAAAAAAGATGGGGAAACAGTAGTTTATGCTTCAACTTTATTGCATAATAATACTGCTGTTGCTTCGGGTATAGGTACAGGTAGTATTGCTAAATTATTACTAGAAGGTAAACTCAAACGCCCTGGAGTTTCACCTGTAGAAGCAGTATTAACTACAGAGTTATTCACACAAATTATGCAAGAACGGCAAATACAAATTAATTCCCAATGGGTGAAACTATAATATCACAATAATATCCAAATGTAAGCTTAAACATAGGCTTACAAAAAAACTATTCAAATTCATCAATTGTTGCATGAATATTAGACTTTGTGCGATTAGCAATATTGCTTTCATACCAATTCATTAAAGGAGTGGAACTAATTCCATGTACAATCACAGAAACGACAATAGTCGTGTAAGTTATCCAAGTAATTTGTTCAGCAGCCTCACCTTTTAAGCCGTTGCTTAAGCTAAAGGCAAGATAATATAAAGAACCTATACCCCTAATACCAAACCAACCAAATAGCAAGCGAGTTAGTGGATTGAAAGTTCGACGGTGAGAATTTAGAGGACGTTTACCAATGGTGCTAACCCATACGCCCACAGGTCGAATAACTAAAAATAATAAACTTATGACTAACAAAGATTGGGTAGCATACTTAAACATTGGCTCCCATAATAATATTGTTCCTAAGATCAAAATTAGACCAACTTCTAGCAGCTTTTCTAATCGCTCAATAAATTCTAATTGTGCCAGTGGCTTGTGGGGATTTGTGTAACTCCTTTGGACAGCTAACCCTGCCACAAATACTGCCAGAAATCCATAGCCATTAACAATTTCTGTTAAAGAATAAGTGAGTAAAATCGTGCTAATAGCAACAAAATCCTCCATCACAGCATCAGCAGGACGATATTTTTGAATTTTTTTATCAATCCATACTATGGCTATGGAAACAATCAGTCCCATAACAATACCAGATGCGATCGCCCAAATTACATCAACTGCAACCCAATTTCCCAACCAATTATGCCAATTACTATCTTTGAGGGCATAAATACCAAAATAAACAAAAGGAAAAGCTAAAGCATCATTTAATCCTCCTTCAGAAGTTAAACCAAAGCGTAACTCATCATCGTCATTTGTATCTGTCAACTGCACCTCTGAGGCTAATACAGGGTCAGTTGGCGCAAGAATTGCACCTAATAAAATCGCCTCTCCCCAATTCATCCCCAACCATAACTTTCCAACAGCAGCCAGGGAAAAAATGGAAATTGGCATTAATAATGCAATCAGTCTCACCGTAATATTCCACAACCTCCATTTCAGGGGTGTAACTATTTTTAAGCCACAACTAAATACAGAAACAATAACGACAAATTCAGTTAGTCTTTCTAGTAATTCGGCATTGAAGAATTCATCACGACGTAATTGAATCAGTCTTAAGCCATAAGGCCCCAAAAAAAACCCTACCATTAGGTAGATCATTGCAAAAGAAAGAGGTAAACGTGAAATCCAACCTGACCCTAAAGTCACAATCAGTAAGAGTAGACCAATTACCAACAAATCAAGAATATAAATATCTATCATTGATTTTTGTATAAAAAATAATTACTCCTCTGCAAATGTAGTCGAAGTTACTTTTAGGTATAAATAACCTAAAGGTAGATTTTGTGGAAATTTTTGGCATTTCTTGGTAGATTTGTTAGCCTAGTGAGAAAATAATTTATAGTAATTTTTGCCATGCAATTACCTGGTGAGTCCCAAACCTCAAGATTTATGCAGCGTCTACAATGGGTTTTCAATCCTTTGCAACTGATGGAAACATCTGCAAAAACCCATGGTGACTTTTTTACCCTGAGACTGACTACCGAACAACCATTAGTTTTTATTAGTAACCCCGAAGCAATTCAGGAAATTTTTACAACGCCACCAGAATATTTTGATGCGGGGAGGGGAAATAAACTGATCAAACCTTTAGTTGGCGAAAACTCTTTGTTATTGTTAGATGGCGTACCTCACCAACGCCAAAGACGGCTATTAACACCGCCTTTTCATGGAGAAAGAATGAAAGCCTATGGTCAAATTATCACTGATATGACTAAACAAGTTATCAGTAATTGGCAAATTGGCGAACCTTTTTCAGTGCGGGATTCTATGCAAGAAATTTCCCTGAGAGTGATTTTACAAGCTGTGTTTGGTTTGAGTGAGGGAGAACGTTTAACAAGATTGCAAAAACTGACGGCTTCCTTGTTGGATTTATCAGGTTCTCCATTGCGTTCTGCTGTCACCTTTTTCCCTGCATTGCAAGTAGATTTGGGTGCTTGGAGTCCTTGGGGAATATTTTTGCGTCGCAGAGAAGAAATTTACCAACTCCTCTACACCGAGATTCAAGAACGCAGAGATAATTTTGATGCCTCTCGCAGCGATATTCTTTCCTTAATGATGTCAGCGCGGGATGAGAATGGTGAAGCAATGACAGATGTAGAATTACGTGATGAGTTAATGACTTTATTATTTGCAGGTCATGAAACTACAGCGTCAGCTTTAACATGGGCATTATACTGGATTCATCATTTACCAAAAGTCCGGGAAACTCTACTAACTGAGTTAAATTCGCTGGGTAAAAATGCCGATTTCAATGAAATTTTTCGCTTGCCTTATTTGACTGCTGTTTGTCAGGAAACTTTACGCTTTTACCCAATTGCGATGATTACTTTACCCCGCATGGTGAAGACACCGACAAAAATTATGGGTCATGAATTTGAGCCAGGTGTATTACTTACGCCTTGTATATATTTAACTCATCGCCGCCCAGATTTATATCCAGAACCGGATCAATTTAAACCAGAACGCTTTTTAGAACGGCAGTATTCACAATATGAATATCTCCCTTTTGGTGGTGGTAATCGTACCTGTATTGGTATGGCATTTGCAATGTTTGAAATGAAGCTGGTTTTAGCTACAATTATGTCACATTTAGATTTAACTTTGGTTGATAATATTGCCGTCAAACCTATCCGCAGAGGAGTAACTTTAGCGCCTTCTGGTGGTAAGTGGTTGGTGTCTACTGGTAAGCGGGAAAGGGTGAAGATTTCAGTTGGGGTTTAGTGAAATAAAACTTACAAAAAAATCTCCAATTTGTAGGGTGGGTTAGGCACACAACATAAGATCATAAAGATCAAAATTTGCTCCCGTTGCGACGTAACCCACCATTTATACTGGTAAGGAAGGGTGGGTAAAGGTGGGTTAGCGAAGCGCAACCCACCCTACAGTCTCTACAGTTTTTTGGTAATTCATTTTTTGGTGTTCCCTAAAACTACAAAAATAGTAGAAGTTTAAAAATTGCTGTGTAGAGACATATCAGAAAACGTCTCTACATAGGTTTTTTAGGTTGAAAGTGAGATTCTAAATCTCCAACTTCACACCCTGAATTGAATAATCTAACAACTCCATTGGGTGCATTACTGAAATTTTCTTATCCTCTAAATACTTACTAATTTGTAAACTACATCCAGGATTTGGAGAAGCAATTAACTCAGCACCAGTATTTAATAAATTTTGTACTTTTTGCTTACCTAATTCTTCAGCTACTTCCGGTTGCAGCATATTATAAACACCTGCACTACCACAACACAAAGCCGCATCTATTGGTTCTCTTAAAGTCACTCCTGGAATTTTTCTTAATAACTGACGAGGTTGAACACTAATCTTTTGTCCATGTAATAAATGACAAGCATCTTGATAAACTAAAGTCAAAGGTTTATCAGTTAAAGGTGAAAGTTTAGCAGTTAAACCCACATTAATTAAAAACTCTTGTGCATCTTTAACCTTCCCTGCAAATGCCTTTGCTTTTTCGGCATATTCTGGATCATCAGCTAAAATGTGACCATATTCTTTTAAAGTATGACCACAACCAGCCGCATTAATAATGATAAAATCAACATTAGTATCAGCAAAACTATCAATCATTTGTCTTGCTAAAACCTTCGCTTGTTCAGTTTGTCCTTGATGTTCTGGAAGTGCAGCACAACAACCTTGAGATTTAGGAATAATTACTTCACAACCATTTGCAGTTAATACTCTCACCGTTGCTTCATTGACAGGAGAGAAAAACAGCCGTTGCACACATCCTAAAATTACGCCAACACGATATCTTTTTTCACCTTTAGCGGGGATGACATCCGGTAAATTATCCTGAAAAGACCTGAGAGTAATTTCTGGTAAAATAGATTCCATTGCTGCTAACCGGGGAGATATGGCTTTAATTAACCCAGTAGCTTGCAATAACTTAGAAACTCCCAACTTTTGATAAACCAATAAAGGAAAAAGTAAAATTCTTAAAAGATCAGGGTTGGGAAACAGAGAAAAAATCAATTGACGCACTAACTTATCAGGTAAACTGCGGTTATAATTCCTCTCCACCTGATGCCGAGTTGCCGAAATTAACTTATCATACTGCACACCAGAAGGACAAGTTGACACACAAGCCAAACAACCTAAACAAGAATCAAAATGTTCAACAGTTGCCGTATTTAAAGCAATTTCACCCTCATTAATAGCATCCATTAAATAGATGCGTCCTCTGGGTGAATCCATCTCCTTACCTAACACTCGATAACTAGGACAAGTAGAAAGACAAAAACCACAATGAACACAACTATCAATCAACTTTGGATCTGGAGGATGACTTTCATCAAAACCCTTTAAATTCTTAATACTAGCAACATTATTAACAGCACCATCTGAAACTTGCATTTCTCTTTCCCCTCTTAACTTCTCGTTTTTTTGCGCCTATCCCTACGGGACGCTACGCGAACGCGGTTCATTCTCTTAAAACTTAAATCCCACCCACAAACCGACCAGGACTTAAAATATAATTACCATCAAACTGTTCCTTAATGCCCCGCATAATATGTAAAGCATTACCAGTATACCCCCACGCATCCAATCTTTTTTTGATTTCCACTGGTGCAGCCAAAACACTTAAAAACCCATAATTAGATTGACATAAATCACGCAAATTCAAAACTTGACTTTCATTTTCTAAACTTACCAAACCTAAACCGCTACTAAGGTGAATCAAACCCATTTCTATCTGATTAATAACCTCAACTGCCGTAGTTGGTAATACTCCTATTTTGCAAGTAATTAGAGAATTTGTAACATCAGCATGGATTTGTTCTGGTAATCGTTGCCATAGATAAGCTTCATTTTCTGCTGAACAAATTGTCCCATCTAATCCTAATTGTTGCCCAATTGCCAAAAGTCGGTTTGACTGTTCTTTCACACTTTCGTTAATACTTTGAAACCGGGTAATTAATCCTAATCCTTCCCCTAAACCTAAATTATAAACCAACTTATTTGATAATAAATCTGCTTGAGTTGGTGTTAACTCAGAACCTTGCAAAATTGTAGCAGCTTGGGATATTGCTTCAGCTTTACCAGTTAATATTACCGTTGCTGATGTTTCTGGTAGTGGATAAACTCGAAAAGTGACTTGGCTGATAATTCCTAAAGTACCGTAAGAACCGGTGAATAATTTCATTAAGTCATAACCAGCAACATTTTTTACTACCCTTCCTCCAGCTTTGGCAATTTGTCCATCTGCACGGATAAAAGTTATACCTAAAAGTTGGTCACGCACACCTCCATAACGTTGACGCAGAGAACCTGTATCCCCAGTAGCGACGATACCGCCAATGGTGGCTGAAGTGGGTGTAGCAGGGTCTAGGGCTAACGTTTGGCGAGATTTTGCTAAAATTTCCTGAAGATGGGCAAATTTCATCCCTGCTTCGACGGTGACGGTTAAATCACCAACAGCGTGTTCTATAAGTTGGTTAATGCGTTCGGTACTAACGACAATATCAATATTTTTAGCTAAACCACCCCAGTTGATTTTACTCGCATTACCACAGGGGAGAACACGCCATTTATTACGGTTAGCAGTGGCTATGACAGCGGCTAATTCTGCTTGGGTGTGGGGATAAACGATACAACTGGGATGGCTTTTGGAGTCTATCGCCTGCTGGATACGTTGTTGCTGACTGGGTTCGAGATTTTCCCAAGGTAAGACAGCGTTTTCTGTGTTGATAATAGATGCTAGGGTAGATGCGTAGACAGTTTGTGTCTTTTCGTTAGACATCGCATTCATCAGTTTATTTTTTATATCCTCTTTAACTAATGTACTGGTTATTGTGAACAAATATGGGAGGCAGAGCCTCTTGATGGCATTCCCAGTCAGAGACTGGGAACGAGGGATAATACACACATAAAGAGGAAAGTAGGTAAATTAATCTAAATCAGGTTCAACACCAAGCGATCGCAGTTGGGCTATTAATCTTTCTGTTTTCTGTCTTTCTTGTTCTAACTTTTGTCTTTCTTGTTCTGCTGGAGTTAACACCCAATTACCATGTTTATCATACCAACGCAACCAAGGCATATTTACATTTTTATAACTTCCTTGCCAGACTCCTAAACCTAATTCTATTTCTGGTATCCAAAAACGGAAATCTGATAAACTTACTTCAGCATAACGAGCGCCAGTTAACTGAAACATCCTAAACTCAGATTGATAACGGTCAAAGATGGCGTAATAGGGTACTCTTAAAATTTGCTCGTAAACTTCCCATTTACCAGGTGGTTTTTCCACATCTCGCAATGTTTGTCCTAAATCTTCTTTTTCTGTTCCTGGTGAGAGTAATTCAACTACAATATAAGGATTAACTGCTTCTTGCCAAACTACATAACTTAACCGCAAATCTCTGTTGTCATAAAGAGAGGGAACACCTAAAACGGCAAACCAATCAGGGCGTTTATACCAAAGTGGGTGACGAGAATCATAATAAAGATTCATATCACTGACTGTAAATATTTGGTCGCTAGGATAGTTAGGTGGACGGAATGTTTCTGATAACAATTGTGGTTGCAATAAATGAAATTGATCTGGCAAACCAGGTTCCTCCGGGTCTTCGCTAGGAAGATCATACATTGTAGGTAATGTTTCTTTAGGGGAAAGTGGCGGATCTGTTTGATACATTCTTGACAGTCCTAAAGATAGAATTTCTATTTCTATTATGTAGCAAGATAATATGGTATTTGAAGATTACTGGAGATTTTCAGAAATTGTATTTTGTCAGAATCAGGATGTCCAGGATTTGAGGATGAACAGGATGTTGTTTGAAACTAAAAATTAAAAATTGTCAGAATCAGGATAACCAGGATTAAAGGATGAACAGGATAAAACTTGAGGCAGATCCTTTAAAATAGCATTCCCAGTCTCCAGACTGGGAACGAGTTATACAGATGATCAAGCTTCACAAAACCAATACAAACACCAAATCTATTGATTGAATAAGGGATAATATGTACTTAGGGATAGGAGTACCATGACAAGACCAACAATAAATGACATAATACGACCTGGTGTGTCTAATATTGTTTCAGAGGTTTTAGATAAAAAACCTGCAAACATAAAAAATGACCCAATCAGCAATAAAATAGCTGCGAAAATAAATTTCATTTTCAAATCCTCTAGTCGCAATTATTCATTTAGAGTAACAAAATGTTATTTCGCTGTAAAGTGGAAATACTCTCTCATCAATGAATCAAGGTAAATAACTATTCAGTTACTCAATTTGTTTTTACTTGTTACTCGTTCTTAGTTTCCTGGTGGGAAGGAGAATATACAAGAATCAAATCTTTCTAATCATGAATTGATCCGTCTGGCATCATAGCACCTTTTAGATTAGCTTCTGTGATGTTAGCTGCTGTGAGGTCAGCTTTTATGAGATTGACTCCTCTGAGATTGGCTCTTGTGAGGTTTGCTCTTCCAAGTTTTATCCAGAAGAGTTTAGCGTCTTTAAGATTAGCTCCTATGAGATTAGCTCCTTCAAGGTTAGTCATTTGAAGTTCGGCTTCTTCAAGATTAGCTCCTTCAAGATTAGTCATTTGAAGTTCGGCTTCAATGAGGATGGCTCTTTTGAGGTTTGCTCTTCTGAGTTTTGCCCATAGGAGTTTAGTTTCTCTAAGGTTAGCTCCTTCAAGACTAGCTCCTTCAAGATTAGCTTCTTCAAGATTAGCTTTTTCAAGATTAGCTTCTAGAAGGTTAGCCCCTTCAAGGTTAGCTCCTTTAAGTTTAGCCCCTCGAAGATTGGCATTGCTAATATTAACATTACTTAAATCAAGCCTTTTATTTTCTGGATCTGGATGTTCGCGTCGTCCAATTACAGTGAGAGATTCTTGAATATCAAGTCGAAGTTTTGGTAATTCTTCTATCTCTTTTTCCTTTTGAGTATTTAGCAATTCATCTATTAACGGTTTTTTATCCTGTGACTTCTCCTCTTTTTTAACAGGTGCATTCTCACGCACAAAAGCTGTAAGAACTTCCATAATTGTCCATTGATCTTTTTCTGAATCTTTGGCAATTCTTTCTAGAGTATAAATCGCGCCTAATCTGACTTCAATTTTTTCACTCGCAAGCTGTTCTATGGCTTTAGCAAAGCGTTCTGTAATTTGCTTATCTTGTGCAATTTCAGCATTTTTATTAGCAGCAATCGCACTTTCATTAGCAGCCTTAGCACTTTCTTCCATAGCGTATGCACGCTTGGCTGCAAAGAAAATATTAATAAATACTGCAATTCCACCAATAAATAAGCCAGCAGTTTTTAAAATTTCCACCACGTATTCATATTTTTCTTTTACTAATTCTATCCTCTCAGTAGTTAAAATAATTGCAATTGAATATATTACAACTAAAATAGGTATAGCAACAATTACTACCACTGCGGCTATCAACCAATTTCTTTTTATATCGTTTAGATCATCGTTAGACATAATATTAATTCTATTCCCTAAATACACAATTCCTCGTTCCCAGTCTCTGACTGGGAATGCTATCATGAGGCTCTGCCTCAATATCTCACAAATCAATCAAATCCACTTCTAATAAACTCGGTAATCCCATATAATTACGATAACTAGAATAACGCCAATGAGCCGGATCATCAACATAACCACGTCGCACCGGATTATTGTGCATATACTCTAATTTCTGCCTCAACATTTCCTCATTTAAAATCGCCTGGGGATGAAACCCTTCTTGCCACAGTTGATACTCTTGTTTTATCTTATGTTTTATTTTATAAAACTCCAGTTGACCAAGTATATATTCAGCTTTATTTTTATGAAGTAAATCAATAATAGAACGGGCAGTGAATGATTTAAAATTACCTATTTCTTTAGATAGATTTGCAGCCGCAGCGATAAGATGAAGATGATTTTCCATGATGACGTAACCATACAATGTCATACGCTGCTGTCGTTGCAGAAAGTTGAGGGAATCTATAATAATTTTAACAAGTTCAGTTTGTCCAAATAATGGCATCCAATTGACTATTGTGCTGGTTATAAAGTGTGGTTGGGTTCCTAATACATGATAGCGGCTGCGTCCCATTGATTGATTTGGTTTGGTAGATGTGGTGATTTGATTTTAATATGGGACGCAGAAGTTATACATCGTATTATTAACGATAATTAGGAAATATAGCGGTATGCACTTGAATGAAATACATCATAGTCCCCTCATCGCTTGCGGGGAGGGGGTTGGGGTGGGGTTCATGTATCTCACTCAACCGAGAACCGCTATATGAGATACATGAATTCTTGATTTCGAGTTTTTGGGAGGCAGAGCCTCTTGATGGCATTCCCAGTCGGAGACTGGGAACGAGGGATAACTACACATTTAACGGTTGTCTAGTTTTCACTGGTTGATAATGTTCATTATTTTCAATTGGTACAGATGAAATAATTTCTTTCCCTGTAATCAATCTCGCGCCACGATTGCGGGTAAAATAATTCCAAACCCATTGAATCATCACAACTAATTTGTTATCAAATTCAATGAGGAAGTAAATATGAATAAATAGCCAAACAAACCACGCGAGGAAACCTTTAAGTTTGATGAAACCTAAATCAACAACTGCGGCGTGTTGCCCAATCATTGCTAAACTGCCTCTATCCACATAGTTAAATTGTGGTAGGGTTTCACCTTTAAGGCGTTTCTGAATTAGTTTAGCTACATATTCCCCTTCTTGCATCGCTACTGGTGCAACACCAGGTAAGGGTTTACCATTTTGATGGGCAAAATTTGCTAAGTCACCAACTACAAAAATGTTGGGATGTCCTTTAATACTTAGGTCTGGTTCAACGATAACACGCCCGGCGCGATCGCTCTCTACTCCAGTTCGTTCTGTCAAAACTTTCCCCATAGCCGAGGCTTTCACTCCCGCAGCCCACAATACTGTTTTCGCAGCTATCTCTTTAACATCTTCACCTTGTTTGATAGTCACAATATCATCAGCAATATTGGTAACTAAGGTTTTTGTCTGGACATTTACGCCTAATTGTGTTAAGGAAGTTTCTGCTTCTTGGGATAATTCTGGGGCAAAAGGTGGGAGAATGCGATCCATACCTTCTAAAAGTAAAATTTGCGCTTCTGATGTGTCGATGTTGCGGAAATCTTCTTTCAGGGTTTTGGTTGCCAATTCTGCGATCGCACCAGCTAATTCTACACCAGTCGGACCACCACCTACAATTACAAAAGTTAACCAAGCTTGGCGTAGTACCGGATCAGTTTCTTTTTCAGCGGCTTCAAACGCCATAAAAATCCGGTGACGCATTGCAATTGCATCTTCCACAGTCTTCAAACCGGGTGCAAATTTCTCCCAGTCATCTTTCCCAAAATAAGAATGCTTCGCACCCGTAGCCACAATTAACGTGTCATACGCTACTGCTTCACCGCTAACAATTACCTGTTGTGCGTCAGGATTAATATCATCAACTTCACCCAACAGCACTTTTGTATTTTTACTTTTGCTGAGAACAGAACGCAAAGGTGAGGAAATATCCGCTGGAGACAAAGCACCCGTAGCTACTTGGTACAAGAGTGGTTGAAATAGATGAAAATTGCGTTTATCAATCAGGGTAACGTTGACATTAGCTTTAGCTAGGCTTTTTGCCGCATAAAGTCCACCAAAGCCACCACCAACTATCACTACCTGATGTCGTGGGTTATGATCATGTAACTCAACCATAAGAAATGTTTCCTTGCATTACCGATGCTGTAACTATTCTTAACAAATTTGTATCAAAGTTATCATAAATATTTCTGTTTATGTTGAACACCTTAAAAAAAAATTAAAGTATTCATAATTTCCACATAAAAGTAAAATTTTTTTTCTATAAGATTTTATTTAGATACAGATAAGTATAGTTAATATCAACTTATCCCTAGTCAAGGGCAAAAAATATACCTAGATGTGTCTTCAACAAGATTCTGACCTAGAGTATTTATTTTGGTAACACAATTTGGGGTAAAATCAAAAGTCTGCCAATTTTATAACTATGCTTGCGGACAGGAGATGCTTCTATGGCGCGGATGTATTATGATGAAGATGCCAATTTAGACCTTTTGGCTGGAAAAACGATTGCTATTATTGGTTATGGTTCACAAGGTCATGCCCACGCCCTTAACTTAAAAGACAGTGGTGTAAATGTAATTGTAGGATTATATCCCGGTAGTAAGTCAACAGCAAAAGCCGAAGCTGCTGGCTTGACTGTGAAAAATGTAGCTGACGCTGCAAAAGCTGCCGATTTCATCATGATTTTATTACCTGATGAAGTGCAGAAAACAATTTACAAAAACGAGATTGAACCAAATTTAGAAGCAGGAAATGTTTTAGCCTTTGCACATGGCTTTAATATTCACTTTGCACAAGTTGTCCCTCCGGCTGATGTTGATGTGGTAATGGTTGCACCTAAAGGGCCAGGACACTTAGTACGTCGGACTTACGAACAAGGACAAGGTGTACCTGCTTTATTTGCAGTTTATCAAGATGCTACAGGCAAGGCACGCGATCGCGCAATGGCTTATGCTAGAGGTATCGGTGGTACACGCGCAGGTATTCTGGAAACTACTTTCCGTGAAGAAACCGAAACCGATTTGTTTGGTGAACAAGCAGTATTGTGTGGTGGTTTGAGTGCTTTAATCAAAGCCGGTTTTGAAACCTTAGTTGAAGCAGGTTATCAACCAGAACTAGCTTATTTTGAATGTCTGCACGAAGTCAAATTAATTGTTGACTTAGTTGTAGAAGGTGGTTTAGCTACCATGCGCGATAGTATTTCTAATACCGCCGAATATGGTGATTATACTCGTGGGCCAAGAGTCGTTACTGCTGACACCAAAGCAGAAATGAAGAAAATCTTGAGCGAAATTCAATCTGGACAATTTGCGCGGGAATTCGTATTAGAAAACCAAGCTGGTAAACCAGGTTTCACCGCAATGCGTCGTCAAGAAGCAGAACATCCTATTGAGGAAGTTGGTAGAGATTTACGCGCCATGTTTAGCTGGTTGAAAAAAGCATAATTTTGGAGAATTGGGAATTGGGAATTAGTGAAAAATTATAGCGGTATGCACTTACCCTTGGTAAATCATAGCCCAATACTGTTAAGTTAAGAGTTTTTCGGACACTACAGATAACGAAATTTCAATGGTTTCAAGCCATCCTGATTTCACTAACTTAACAGTACGTATTGCATCATAGCCCCCTCCTCGCAAGCGAGGAGGGGGTTGGGGGTGGGGTTAAAAGTATCTCACTCAACCAAAAACCGCTATATGACTCCTGACTCCTGACTCCTTATTTACTATTTTTTTTAATCAAATTGTTGACAGTAGAAGCCGTTTCTTCAGGTTTTCCAGATCCAGGAAAAACTAAAACACTCTTAACTTCCGGGTTATCTAATAATGCTTGTAAACGATGAAATTGTGGTTCACTAATAGCAATACCATGATAATTTTTGACATAATTTAATTCTTCTTGGAAATTAGCATCATTATAAACCTGAATAAAGACTCTATCCACATTCCATTTTTCCCAATCAGCCGCAAAATATCGTTTAGCCCAATAAGGATTATGATGACAAATATCAAAACTAACTGATGAATTAGCTTTTTTCATGCCCGTAATCATTTGCTGCACAAAAGTAGTTAACTTAGCAGTGCGATCTACTTTTCCTGGTAATTCAGCATGATAACCTAAATAATCATCCCATTGCACAGCGTCAATTTTTGGATACCTTTGTACAAACTCGACTAAAATATTTTTAAAGAAATTCGCAACTTCAGGAATTTCTACATCAAGCACATAATGTTCTATGGCAGAATAGGTTTTATCTACACCAGGAACCACCCATTTTTTCTCAATTGCTAAATCAAAAATAGGGCTATTTTTATCTATTTTAATTCCTTTCTCAAAATAAGCGTGAACCTGCATTCCCTGTTTATCAGCTTCATCAATTAACCAATCTAACCATTGATCTTGAAACAGATTTGGACAACTTTTATAACCGAGAGTTTGCTGCATTACCTTACTATTGTACATAGTACAACCATTACCCCAAACACCATGAATAATAGTATTAAATCCTTGAGAGCGATAATAACGGACTCTTTCACGAATCTTTTTTTCATCGGCATTATTAGTAACTTGATAGCGACTTAAATAGATGCCTCTAATTATTTTTTTCTCCCAAGGATTTGCCGGTAATGGTGCTGTTTTCGGTATGCTAGGTTTAATGGGAGTTAGTTGATTATTAGGAGTAATTTTAGCAATGCTTGATGCAGCAGGAGAAGGAATTTTTGTAGGAGTTGCTTGAGGTATTGGGACAATAATTGGTGCAGGATTTGCTGTAATATTTGGTGTAAAATTGACGATAGGATTAGTGATTTGTTGAGCTTGAGATACAAGTTTACTTACATCTATATTGTTTCTCTGGGTAAACAACCAATAACCCCCTGCGAAAATAATTAGTATTACAGAAAAGGGAATATTGGCACATCCACATCCACTTGGTTCTTTTTTCTGGTTCGACATAATATGATGATTGGCTAGTTTTTTAAACTATTACTATTAAATAGTCATTGAGTCAATTAATAATGAGATACAGTTTAGGGTATGTAATTTACGGTTAAGAGTCAAAAATCGTAACTTTACTTTACCTAAAAGGTGACTAATTTATTTTATCTACCACGATATTTACCAAATCAAGTTAATTTAATTTTCTCTTGTTGTCTATATCAACTTATAAATCAACGTTCAGAAATTGGCGTATTTTCATAACCACATATTTAACGCTTTGCTCAAATGATTTGTCAAAAATTAATTTTCCCCCAGCTTAACCCATCATTATCCTTTAAGTTGATGGTGCGTTACGGACTTTAGCGCTAATACACCCTACAAATTGAAGATTTTTTTTATTTGTAAGCCCCTTCCTTGAGCTACCTCAAAGACAACGTGATAAAATTCTGGCAGATTGGGGATAGAACAACTTCAGAGGTCAGATAGATGACCAACACTATCCTTAATTTCTCAACTGCTTCAGGATACCAAGTTTTAGCAGCAGCAGGTAAAAAATATTTACGTCCCGGTGGACACAAAGGTACAGAAAAATTATGCCAATGGGCTAATTTTCAACCAGGTGAGACAGTTTTAGAATTAGCTTCTAGCTTTGGTGATAGTGCTATTTCTTTGGTTCAACGCTACCATGTAAGGGTAGTGGGAATAGAAAAAAACCCTGAAAGTGTAGCTAGTGCGCGTGCTAATATTCGTGCTGCTGGCTTAGAAAATGAAATTGAAATTATTGAAGGTGACATTTTCCACCTGGATAAAATTCCAGGAAAGTTTGATTACGTTTTCGCTGAAGCTATTCTGACAATGCAATCTCCACCGGGGAAAGCCAAGCTGTTAACAGAAATTCACAACCGACTTAAACCGGGAGGTAAATTTCTCTCCCATGAATTATTAGCTAATGACAAAGAAGCAGAAATTAGTGCAGATTTAGCGCAGGTAATTCGAGTTAATTCTACACCTCTTTCAGCAACTAACTGGATTCAGGTTTTTACACAAGCAGGATTACAAGTACAGAAACATGAAATCGGTGCTATGGGTTTACTGAATTGGTGGCGAATGTTGCAAGATGAAGGCATTATCAACACCATGCGGATTTTCTGGAATATCTTAACACAGCCAGCTATCCGCCAACGGGTTTTAGAAATGCGTCATGTTTTCCATAAGTATCAGCAAGAACTAGGCTACATCCTTATATGTGCTGTTACTGATTAATATCTTGACACTTTGGAAATTTTACTCTTACATTGATATGAGTTCTACTGTCACCCAACTACAAGAACAAATTGAATATCCCCGTGCGGGAGTTTTCAGCAAAGTCCTGGCAAAAGATACAGCTTGTCAATACACACTCTTTTGTCTAGCAGCTAACACCGAAATTTCAGAACATACCTCTACGCGCAATGCTACTGTCAATGTCTTAGAAGGTAGAGGTTTACTAACTTTATCAGGGGAAAATATTAAATTAGAACCTGGAGTTTTTGTTTTTATGCCTGCTAACGCACCTCATGCTTTACAGGCTGAATCTAATCTATCATTTCTGCTTACACTTTCTGAAAAAGCAGCAGATATTAATTAATTATTTTTGGAGATTTCTCAAATGTCATCACTAATTTCCACCTTCACCCAAAATTTAGCTTTTTCTGCACCAGAAATAGAAGCAATTCTTTCCACACCTTTAAATGAGGTACTGAATTCACCACAATTAAAACAAGAATTAGACAGTTTAGATATTAAATTGCTGCGAGAAACTTTACCTACAGCAGGTGCAGTTTTAGCTACACATTTACCACCTTTTTATAACTGGCTAAAAAATGAATTAGGAGTTCAGCGTGTTCCTGACAGTCCAGATCATACAACAAAATGGGTAATTGGTTTTCTCAATAATCAAGAAAGTATCAATCACCTCGTTGAGTTACATCGTCCAGTTCCACACGCAGCTTTAGAACAGGCTGTTCCTCGTTTGGTGGGTTTATTTGATGGTGTGGAAGATATTACAGTACGCAAGGAATGGGAAAAGGCTGTTGCCGCACTTTGTTTGGTTTTAGTTGTTGATGCCCGTGAACAAGAAAAACTTGCCACAGTAGGTTAATTGTTTTGGTGGGCATTGCCCACCCTACTCAATTTTACCATCGGCAATATCGTTTAAGTTATGAATATTAATTATCGTGATTTCTCCACCTCGATGATAGGCAATTGTAGAGTTGATACTTTTAATTAATCGCACACATTCTTCATAGGTAATACCAATACTCCGCGCCATGCGATAATAAGATAAACTTTCTTTTAACCTTTCACCTTTTGGTGTGGTTTCTGTTCCCGATGTAGTTGCAAAATATTGAATTAATCTGGCAAGTCTAATAATTGCCCTTTCGGAAACTAAGCCGTGAACTGTTTCATGTAATTGCTGAATGCGGTTATTGAAAACTACTAACATTCGCAAAGCAATATCAGGCTTTTGTTGAATCGCTGTTAATAAAGCATTTCTTTCAACAGTGATAATTTCACAATCAGATTCTGCGGTGACAGTGGCTGGAGAAATGCCATTACCTAACAATGCAGGTGCGGCGAAAATTTCCCCAGTTCCTAAGTTGCGAAGTATTGTTTCTTTACCTGTGGTTGCTGTTTTACTAACTTTAATTACTCCACTGGCAACAGCATATAATTTAGCAGGTAAGAAATCACTTTCATGAAAAATTATCTCCCCTTTTCCATAATTTTTCACCACAGTATAAGGTTGCAGACTTAGTTGATCTGTGGTTTCTAAGTCTGCAAACACTTTAATTTGAGCAATTTGTGCTAAGGAAGCTTGCATTATAGGGCAAATGCGGGACGATGTTGAATCCAAGGATTAGCGGCTTCTAATTGCGCTGCGAGACTAATTAAAGTAGACTCAGCGGCTGGTTTACCCATTAACTGCACACTCATGGGTAAGCCGTTACTATCAAAACTGACAGGAATGGCGATCGCAGGTAATCCAGTTGCATTGGCTACAGGACAAGGTGCAACCCAGTTAACAATATTTTCAAATGCCTCTTCTGGACTCAAATTTGCCCATTCACCGACGCGAATGGGTGAATGTAAATAAACTGGCAATACCAGCACATCAAAAGTATCGAAAAACGCGATAATTTGCCGTGAAACTATCTGCATTTTGGCAACTGCTTGTAAATACTCAGCCAAAGAACTGCTTCTAGCTAATAACCAGCGATTCACCGGCTGCAACGCTTCTGCTGGAAGCCCTGCTGCTGCTATTCCAGATTGCCAGACAATTTGAAATGGTTCAACTAAACTGCTGAAATCTGGGCATTTTTCTTCTATTTGATGTCCAAATTTTGCTAGTAATTCGACTGTTTGCAAAACCCCTTGTTGACAGTTAGCGTCTGCTGTTCCCAAGGGAAGAATGCTGGTACTAAAAGCAATTTTTAAATTATCGGTTTTTTGTTGAGTTGCTGCCAGAAATGAGGGTTCAGGATCTGGCAACCAATAAGGATCACCGGTAAAATAGCCAGAGATAACGTCTAACATAGCGGCTGCATCA
>NZ_LZQD01000004.1:341742-498551 GCF_001858025.1 Trichormus sp. NMC-1
GGCTGCATCAGCCACTGTGCGGGCGATTGGACCATTAACAGCGATTCCCCCCAAGCGATCGCCTACAGGTGCTTTGGTGACTCTTCCCCGTGCTGGTTTGATGCCCACCACACCACAACAAGCCGCAGGGCCACGAATTGAACCACCACCATCGGAACCTTGAGCGATCGCACTTAATCCCGCTGCTACCGATGAGGCTGCACCACCACTAGAACCACCAGGAGTATATTCCAAATTCCAAGGGTTTCTGGCTGGGGGAAATCCCGTAGCTTCACTGTAGGGAAAAGAACCTAATTCGGAAGTTGCAGTTTTACCAAGAATCGTAAACCCAGCTTGTTTAATCCGCTTTACTACGCCATCATCGTAGTTAGGGATATTATTGACTAATGCCGGATTTCCGTAGGTACAAGTAACTCCTGCTACAGATGTAAGGTCTTTAATAGAAATTGGTACACCAAAAAATGGCGGTAATTCTGAGGTGGTTGTGAGTAATTCTGTTTTGGCTTTTGCATCAGCAACAGCTAAATCTGCCGTGACTGTAAAATAACTTCCCAGTTGGGGATTTAAGCGTTCAATCCGTTCTAAATATATTTCTACCAAATCCAGGGGTGACACTTCCCGACGACGGATTAATTGTGCTAACTCTAAAGCCGGGGTAAAAGCTAAATCAATTTCATTCATTGTTATTTTTTGCAACTTGCATTTTCATACATCTTTACTCGCTACTGGTCAAGACGAGGAACTAACGTTCAGGCATTTATTACCAAAACAGAACCCCTGGAAAATTTGTTACAAGCTATTCAAACACTGATTAACTGATAAAAATTGGGAAAATGGGAATAAATGCGATCGCATTCTTAATTTATTAGACATCTCCGTTAATTAAATGTGCATAACCTGAAACTCTTGTAGGAACCATTCATGAATTGTCCCTACAATAATTTTCACCAAATGTCTATTAAACTATAGCGGTATGCACTTGAATGAGATACATCATAGTCCCCTCATCGCTTGCGGGGAGGGGGTTGGGGGTGGGGTGTTTGTATCTCACTCAACCAAGAACCGCTATAATGTTCTATCCGTTAAAATCTCATAACCTGTATCTGTCACCAACACCGTATGCTCAAACTGAGCAGATATAGCATTATCAACAGTTACAGCCGTCCATCTATCAGATAAAATCCGCGTAAATCTAGAACCAGCATTTAAAATTGGCTCAATTGCTAAAGTCATCCCTGAACGCAATTTCACATTAGGGATATCACGAGTTCTGTAGTTAAATACCGCAGGTTCCTCGTGCAAATTCCGACCGACACCATGTCCAGTAAATTCTTCTACCACACAAAAATTATTAGCTTTTACATGGTCTTCAATTGCACCAGCAATCTCTTCTAGGTGTACACCAGCTTTTACCTGTTCAATACCTTTAAATAAAGCTTCTTCCGCGACGCGAATCAGTCTAGCAGCTTCTGGAGTTACATCACCCACAGCGATTGTAATACAAGAATCACCGTGAAAACCTTGATAATAAGCTCCTGTATCAACTTTTAATACATCTCCTGCTCGAATAACTTTTTTCGGACTAGGAATGCCATGTACAACTTCATTATTAATACTAGAACAAATCGAAGCCGGAAAACCGTGATAACCTTTAAAACTAGGTGTTGCACCCATTTCTCGGATGCGTTTTTCCGCATGAGCATCCAAATCAGCCGTAGTCATTCCTGGCTGGACTAGCTCAGAAATTTCCTTGAGAACGGTTGCCACAATCTTAGCTGATTGCCGCATAATTTCAATTTCACGGGGCGATTTAATTTCAATTCCTCGGCGTTGTCTTTTTTCGGGTTTTGGCTGGGCTGGTTTAGAAAGCAAGTTGCTGAAAATGTTCATGGGAAAATTAATAATTGCTGGTGCTTGACAGCCTAAGTGTCAATTTAGTTATCAAGCTTAGTTGAGAAAAATATCTACATTTAACTTAACTTATTTTGCGCCTCTGGAGAAACACAAGTGATTGGGAAGAGGAAACGGTTTTGATTCGGATTGGAGTACTTGAGATAAATAAGTTTTTTAAATAAGGATTTTATAAAAGTTGTGCAAGACCAGATTTTTAGCAATAACTTACCTCTATTCTCAATATTGTTGACAACAATATCAATAATTTGACGAGTTTAGGTTTTTTCAGCGATTGATATTGACCTATTGACTTTTTTTTGATAATCTTAAGTAAAATCCAAGGGAGTATTATAATAAATTTTGATATGGATGCTCTTCTTAATCAGGATTAACAAGATTGAACATAAAGAGAATTTTATTGAACATCCTGGTTATGTTCTCTATATAGGAATCCGGTTTGGTTTCTGTTCGCGGTAGCGTGCCGTAGGCATATTTACTCGTAGAGATAGGGAACAGGGAACAGAGAAGAAGGAATCAAGCTATACGGAGTTCTGTTCAAACTTCAAATAGGAGTCCTATATATTGCCAGATAGTTCTTCCTTATCAAAATTTATTATATCAGGTTTCTAGGTTGCCGTCAACCCTCTTACTTCATAAATTTGGCAACCATCAACAACAATTTTGTGATTCTGACTTGAGTGAAACGGAAAGAAGAAGCTCCATTTTCCTTTATGAGATGCTGAACACATTCAAAGTGATCACGAAAAGACTTTTATGGCTGACGCTACGCTATCAGCAAGCCCTATTTAATCACAATATCTCCAATCATTCCTGCTTCTGTGTGTCCAGCTATGGTACAGCGTAAACCATATTTTCCCGGTTTGAGTGGTACAAACACCCATTCAGCTTCCGCAGCAGGTTTTAGTTCTAGTTCGTGAATAGCACCTTTAATTTCGACATTACCTGCTTCAACTTTTTGTGTCCAAATGGCATCAGCAAAATCTTTACTCGTAAAATAATGTTTTACAGGGCTAGGATTATTCAGGTGGAGATTGTAGCGTTTACCAGCTTGTAATTCTAGATGATTTGGCTCAAATATAAGTTCACCAGCGGCATTACCCAAACTGACTTTAATTTCTGTCGCTGGTTGTTTCAGTATATCACCAGATAAATTTGCTGCTCTGGCGGGAGTTGCACCCATGAAGCTGAGACAAACTAGGAATGCCAATAAACAAAAGACTGAATATAGATGTTTGGAAATTTTTGTCAGCCAACTACTCATTTCTTGCCTTATCTATCAGTAACACCTATTACCATTATCCATGATTTGAGCATATTCTCAGTCCTCAGCGCTCAATCATATCAAGTTCGGCAATTACTTTTCCCAATTACCCATTACCAGTCCCAACAGATATGACAGTATTCAAATCAACATTATCTCTGCTCTGCCATAATTGCTGAACCTGCTGTTACTACGACGATTTTATCAGGGTGGATTAACTCACGGGCTGCTTGATTAACTTCAGTTTGGGTAACATTCTGGATTTTTTGGACAAAAGACTGCAATTCTACTGTATCTAGTCCATATACCTCGTTCATAACAATCTTATCTGTTAATTCTTCTGGTTTAGCGAGGGAAATATGATAGTTACTAATCAGGGTGCGTTGAGCATTTTCGACTTCTAGTTTAGTCACACCTTGCTGATGTAGTTGCTTGAGAAGTTTACGAGTACTAGCGATCGCTTTATTAGTATCTTCTGGATTGGTTTGCATTTCAATCAAAAACGTCCCCACGTTCTTTCCAGTTTGGAAGTTGCTGTAAATTCCGTAAGTCAAACCCAAGCGATCGCGCACTTCTGCTCCCAGTCTACTAGATAAAGTGTCACCTCCCAAAATTTGGTTCAACACTAAAGCTTGATAAAATCTAGCATCTTCCCGTTTTATACTTGTATAACCCATATAAGTCACTGCTTGGGCTTTACCAGGAAGAAAAGGATTAACACGCATTCCTTGATCCCGAATTACCACTTGGGGATATTGTAATATTGGTGGATTTCCGCTCACGTGCCAATCACCAAACTGAGTTTCGATGAGCGATCGCACTTTCTCGAAATCAAAATCTCCCACCAGTGCTAATATGGTCGTATCTGGGCGATAATGCCGAGACTTGAAAGCAATCACATCATCACGTTTAATTTTCTGTAGACTTTCTTTAGTAGCGAAACTATGTAAAGGATGATTAGGCGGATAAATAGATTGTATGAAAGTTCTGTTTGCGACTTCATCAGGATCATCCAATTCCACATCAACCTTACTTAAAGCTTGTTGACGAGTTAGTTCTAAATCCCCAGCATTAAATGTACTATTTTTCAGAACATCAGCCAAAGTCCCCAGCAAAATCGGGAAATCCTCAGCTAAACTCTTACCTCGAATTCGCACACCTTGACGCTGCGCTGTAAAATCCAGACTTGCACCCCGTGCTGCTAAAATTTTGGCAATATCTAAAGTATCTTTAGTTTTCGTGCCATTCATCAAGTTATCTGCTACCAAAGCCGCTAATCCAGCTTGATTATGTGGATCAAATTCTTTCCCAGCTTTGATATAGCCACTCAAAGTCACCGTCGGACTACTTTGATCTGGTAATAATAATACCTGCAAACCATTGACAAAAGTCAACTTCTGTGGTAATTGTTGATTCGATATAATCTGAGTCGCAGTATTTTCAGAAGGTAAATACTTCCTCACCTCAGAAGCAGTCAAAGAAACTCCAGAAGTCAAATTTTCCTGAGTTGGTGGGGAATCATTTTGATGATCAACTGCTTTTGGAGACTTTTGATCTGGCTCAAAAAATCCCACAGTTCCCATTTCTGACTTCAGATATTTATCACTCACAGCTATAATATCTGCCGCTTTTACCTTGCGAACATTTTCCAAATAGCGTTCTGTATAACGATAATCACCAGATGTTAGCTCATCATTAGCCAATTGCATCCCTTGACTAGTGATATCCCGACCATTTAAAATTACGGATGCAATTAATTGAGTTTTAGCGTCTTCAACTTGTTCTGGTGTCACCCCAGTTTTTGCGAAATGAGCAATTGCGCTTTTGATAACTTTATCAATTTTTGACAAATCCTGATTTGCAGCAGCAGTCACCAAAACATGATACCAACCAGATTGCCGCAAACTGACTACACGAGCCGAAACATCAGTAGCTAAACCCGATTCTACCAATACTTTATATAAATAAGAACTTTTTCCCCCAGTCAAAATATAGTCCATCACACCTAGCAGAGGTATATCCGGGTGAGTTAAATTAGGAACTGGATAAATCAATTGTAACAGTTTACCTGCGCCCGGTTCTCGCAAGACAATGGGAGATGAGGTAAAGCGGTGGGGAAGTGGAGAAGTAGAGAGGTGGGAAGACTTTTGACTTTTGGGAACTTTCCCAAAAACCTCTTTTACAGTTTCCAAAGTTGGTTGAGTTTGAAAATCTCCCACAATCGCTAACACCGCGTGATCAGGATTGTAGAATTTTTGGTAATATTCCCGCACCTGCTCAATAGTTAATTTTTCCACATCAGCTTGAGTACCACCAGTAGGGAAACCATAAGCATGATCAGGAAAAACAGACTGCATCACAGCACGTCTAATACGGTATGCTGGACTATTCTCATAACCTTGTAACTCAGAAATAACTACTCGCTTCTCATTCGCTAATTGCTGGTTATCAAGCAGCAAATTTTGCATTCTGTCAGCTTCCAGAACCAGTAGCGCGTTGAGTTTGTTTCGTTCCGCAGTATTGTAATATGCAGTTTGATCGTAGCTAGTAAAAGCGTTGGAGTCACTACCTAAAGCACTAAATAATTGTCCAAATTGAATAGGACGATTTTTCGTACCTTTAAACATCATGTGTTCCAATTGGTGAGCAACACCATTTACTCCCGGTTCTTCATTACCTGAACCAACTTTATACCACACTTGCACCGTTACAACTGGGGCATTATGTACTTCCTTTGTTAAGACAGTGAGACCATTTTCCAGCACTGTCTTCTGAATATTTTTTGCCAAGGTGAGATTATTTGTCTTTTTACCTACGAAAATTTGCTGAGAATGTTCCCCGTTGGATCTAACTAATTTTTGGCTAATTGAAAAAGTATGTTTCAACAAAACCGCTGCAATTATCGATAATATGAACAATAATAGGGGAACACGATATCTATGGAAGACCGAAATAACAAACATATAGTTTTTAGATATACGTAAATAAGACTACACCTTTTTTACCTATACATCTGTGGTTTAAACTTTCTGGAAAATTAGCGACTAAATTAATTCGTAATTCGTAATATTTCCTTCGGAAACGCTACGCGAACGCAATTCGTAATTCGTAATTAAGTTTTGCAAAGGGGATGTAGACCAAAACACGTTGTTTAAATTATGTCAACAGTAAAAATCTGTTAATATAAAGTTCGCATGAATACTTGTGATCAGGGCTGACACTGAGATGGGGAGACGCGGAGACACGGAGATGTGAGGAAAATTAAGAATTCCCTGTTCCCTGTTTCCTGTTCCCTGTTCCCTGTTTACGAATTACCCAGCTTCGACAAAAAGCGGATCAACTCCAAAGGTAAACCATCAGCGTCAGCGATAAAAGCGACTTCCAAAATGCGATCGCCTATTTGCTGCTGTGTTGGTTCTAAAAGGATTTTCAAAGGCTGTAAATCACTGACTATAGCTATTCGCGCCTTTAAACTTTCCAACCAACCATGCAAATCTGGCGTAACCTCAGTTAAATCAAAGGAAAGATGATAATAGCCCACATAATGCTCATCTGCAAAAGCATCAGGGGCTGGTTTTGGCTGGGGAATTTGGATTAATTCAATGCGGCTATCCAAACCTTCCATCCAACAAGCTAAAGTATAACCGGTAGTGAAGCGATCGCAAACCGTAAATCCTAACTGCTCATAAAAAGCGATCGCATGGTGAATATTCGCAGTCCGAATAGAAACGTGGTGCATGGAATTGTAGATTTTAGATTTAGGATTGAGGATAAATTTACAACCTTAAATCTAAAATCGCCATACCTATCTATTCAAACAGCCGGAAATAAGGGTAACGTACCGGCACGCCAAGCTCCTTGTCCAAATCAAAATTAATCACTTCCCAGCAAGGTTCCTGAGCAGCATCTGGACCAAACTCCACTGGTAAGCCATATAAACGAGCAGAAGCTCCTTCTGGTTGTCCAGCACGCCAAGGACTACTGCGTTCTAGATAGCCACTCATCAATTCCTCATAGCGTCGGGCAATAATCACCCTTGTAGCACGATAGCCTTGGGTATATAGCTTATCTAACGCTTCGTGAATTTCAAACCGAATGCCATCAGGATGAGTATGTTGTCGATACCATTCTCCATCCCATCTGCGCCAATGACGACCAGACTGGAGATGTACCAACTCCCCAGTTTTCGGATCTGCTTCAAAAGCACCATGACGCGTACAAAGATAGGTATCGGTCAGTGTCAGCGCGGGAATAGTCTGGCGACAGTGGGGACACTGTATTTCAGGGCCAAATATTGGGTACTGCAAGGCTGGATTCATCATGAAGTGCGTACAAACATAGTTTTCTCTTCACCAGCACCATTGGGGTTAATTTTACACTCCGGCTCCGCCACTGTTAGTTACTTGCTCACTGTTCCAGACAATCATGGGTTACTGCCTGAGCAAACTAGTAAAACGCGCCGAAAATAAAGCTACCATTAAAAATTATTAAAAAGCTTGTGTAATCTGCTTTTTTAATTTTTAATTGTTAATTTTTAATTTCGTGTAGCGGTACTAGTAACTTCCTGAGCGTAGAGGCCAAACGGCTGTGATATCCTGGTTGTGCAACCAGCCTCAAAAGTTGGAGTTTTTCCAGTGTTCCTGGGTACCATATCAATATTCTATCGTGTCTACTGTTTCCTACTGGACATCTCCCGATTTTTCTCAAGCCGCCTTTATTGCCACCAACGCCGTTGTTGTCGGCTCAGTCAGCATTGCAGCCAAAGTAAGCATTTGGTATGGAGCCGTTGTTAGAGGGGATGTAGAACGCATTGAAATTGGCGAATGCACAAACATTCAAGATGGAGCCATTTTACATGGTGATCCTGGTTGTCCCACAATCTTAGAAGATCATGTCACTATTGGACATCGTGCTGTGGTACATTCTGCCCATATCGAATCGGGGAGTTTAATTGGCATAGGGGCAATAATTTTAGGTGGAGTCAAAGTTGGTACAGGTAGCATCATTGGTGCTGGTGCAGTCGTTACCAAAGATATACCACCCTTTTCCTTAGTCGTAGGCATCCCCGCTAAAATCGTCCGTCAACTCACAGAAACCGAAGCCGTAGAACTGATCGAACACGCTGAAAAATACCATAAATTAGCCCTAGTTCACGCCGGTAAAGGGACTGATATTGGTTTTAGTTAGGTGACGCGGAGAGCGGGAGACGCGGTGACGCGGGGAGGGAGACGCGGTGACAATTAAGAATAATTTAATTACCTTTTCCCCAATGACCAATGACCAATGACCAATGACCAATGACCAATGACCAATGACTTAACTATTCTTTACACTTAAGGTTGGAAAAATACCCCACTTAAGCTAAAAATAAAAATTGAGAACTGTTGACAAAACTTTAAATTCTAATTAACAGAGGGCTTCTAATATGGACATCGATACCCGTGTAGTAATTGTTTTAGCACCAGTAGTGATTGCTGCTAGTTGGGCTGTGTTTAATATCGGTGCTGCGGCTTTAAGACAAGTGCAAAACTTTTTGAACAAAGAAGCCTAATTAGCTAATCGGTAATGAAGGGAATAGGTGAGTCCAGCGCCTTGGGCGGGTTTCTCGACTTGTGGCGACTGGCGAACCCGAAGGGGAACAGAAAAAAATATATACTTTGAAGAAGACACGGGGACACGGAGAAAGAGGGACACGGGGACATGGGGATAATCTCTCCGCGTCACCGCGTCTTCCCCTCACCGCGTCCTCTTCGGTCACCTATTCCCAATTCCCAATCTCCGTGAATCCTGACTCTTTACTTCAACCCTTTCAACACTTTGGTGTCAATCTGGGACTATCCCGCATTGTCGAATTATTGGCAAATCTCGGAAATCCTCATCACCAAGTTCCTGTCATTCATGTTGCTGGCACTAACGGCAAAGGTTCGGTTTGTGCTTATCTTTCCTCAGTACTTACTGAAGCTGGTTATCGCACAGGACGCTACACTTCCCCCCATTTGGTAGATTGGACAGAACGTATTTGTATTAACGAGCAGCCTATCGACTCAGGTGAATTATGCGAATTAATACTGAAAATTAAAGCTGCTATTGACTCCCATCAAGAATCACCTACTCAGTTTGAAGTAATTACCGCAGCAGCTTGGTTATATTTTGCACAAAAAAAAGTTGATATAGCGGTGATGGAAGTCGGATTAGGTGGGCGTTTGGATGCAACGAATGTCTGTTCTCAGCCTTTGGTAACGGTAATTACTTCCATCAGTCGGGAACACTGGCAGCAATTAGGCCCCACTGTTAGCGATATTGCCAGAGAAAAAGCTGGTATTATCAAACCTGGATGTCCTGTAGTAGTAGGTCAATTGCCAGCAGAAGCGGAAGCAGTGGTGCGAACTGCTTGCAGCAGCGCTACGCTATCGCTTAGTCTAGAATTACAATGCCCTATTTTTACCCCTCAACCTGCTGAGAATATTAACCCAGGATGGGCAGAATATCAAAGATTGACAGATGTAGAAAAAATAGAAAACTCTCCATCTAAAATTAAATATCCATTACCGTTAAAGGGACAAATTCAATTACATAATTCAGCTTTGGCTTTAGCAGCTTTGGAAATATTGCAACAACAAGGTTGGGAAATTTCTGAAACAGCCATTATTAATGGTATGGGAAAAACTAAATGGCCAGGCCGAATGCAATGGATTACTTGGAAAGATCATAAACTATTAATTGATGGCGCACACAATCCAGCCGCAGCAGAAGTTTTACGTCATTATGTAGATAGTCTCAATACTCAAAATATAACTTGGGTAATGGGAATGCTGGCTACTAAAGATCATGCTGATATTTTTCAAGCACTACTCAAAAGAGGAGATAAATTATATTTAGTACCAGTTCCCGATAGTAATTCCGCAAATCTTGATCACTTAACAAAATTAGCCCTAGAAACTTGCCCAGATGTAGGTTTTTGCAGCACCTATCCAGATGTATTCTCAGCTTTAGATGCTGCATTTACCTCTACAGATAACTTAGTAGTTTTATCCGGTTCTCTCTATTTAATCGGTCATTTTTTAGGGAATAGGGAATAGGGAATAGGGAATAGGGAATAGGGAATAGGGAATAGGGAATAGGGAATAGGGAATAGGGAATAGGGAATAGGGAATAGGGAATAGGGAATAGGGAATAGGGAATAGGGAATAGGGAATAGGGAATAGGGAATAGGGAATAGGGAATAGGGAATAGGGAATAGGGAATAGGGAATAGGGAATAGGGAATAGGGAATAGGGAATAGGGAATAGGGAATAGGGAATAGGGAATAGGGAATAGGGAATAGGGAATAGGGAATAGGGAATAGGGAATAGGGAATAGGGAATAGGGAATAGGGAACAGGGAACAGTTAGTAATTACGAATTACGAATTACGTTCGCGTAGCGTTTCCGAAGGAAATATTACGAATTACCGATTATCCCATTGTTGTGCTGCATCTTCTACAGCTTTATCCACCGTTTTTTCACCTAACATTGCAGCTTGGAGATTTTCATAAATTGCCTTTTGCAAGACTTTGAAATCTTTGATTTTGGGGGTTAAAACCTCTGCTTGTTGCATCTGTTGGGCGCTGATAATACGCCCCTTTTCCACAGTTGAGGCATTATTGGGAACTTCTTTAAAATAGCTGTCAGCAAGTGATTTGATGGTTGAAGGTAAAACATTAGCCGCTTTAGCAAAAGCTAGTTGATTTTCGTCATTAGTAACGAATAAAGCAAATTTAACCGCTGCGTCAGGATTTTTAGTGGCGCGGGGAATGACTATATTCATAACAGCGACGTTTTTCTTACCTGTATCACCAGTAATTTGGGGTGCGATAGCTGAAGCTTGAGCAATTTTTGGCGCATTATTAGATATCGTCTTGAGAAATTCAGGGCCAGAAGCTAAAAACGCAGTTTCCCCAGATTGGTATAAATCAATTGCATGACGGTGGCCTTGTGTCAATGATTCTTTAGGTAGTAATTTTTTCTGATACAAATCTACCCAATATTGAAAAGCAGCTTTTCCCTGTGGTGAATTAAAACCGGCTTTTCCCTCAGCATTGATTAACGTGACTCCCATTTGCACAAAAGATTCCAATACTTCACCAGAATCTTGAGGGACAAAAGTGGCAAAAAATGCGTATTTACCTGTTTTATCTTTGATTTGTTGTGCTGCTTGCGCTATTTCTGCATAAGTTGCAGGTGGTTTCTTGATACCTGCTTGTTTTAATAAATCAGTGTTATAAATAGTTAACCTCGTGGTGAGATACCAAGGAATCCCAAAAGTCTTACCATTAAGGCTACTAGATTGCCAAATATTCGGCAAATAGGAGGAACGAACTTCTTTTGGGACTTTTGCATCCAAATCTAACCAAGCATTTCGTCCTGCAAGTTGGGAGGCAAAATCTGGATTAAGGTTGACAACATCTGGTGGCGTTTTTGCGGAGACAGCTGTTAAAATCTTGTTCTCCATCGCCGACCAAGGCACATCAACCCATTTGACTTTGATACTGGGGTTTTGCGATTCAAAAGTCGTAATTAGGCTTTGGAAGTAGTTGGTAAATTGAGGTTGGAGTTGCATAGTCCAAAACTCAATAGTTGCTGCTTCAGAAGCAGCAGGTTTTGTAGCTGTATTCACATTACTTGTGCTACAACTTACTACCCAACTGCTCAGTAAGCCAATTAATGCCCAAACAGTCATTTGTTGGAATTTTCGTAATTGAATCATCGTGTTAATATTTTTACGATTGAAAAGGGTGAAAAGCTTATGCAGAAATGTCGAGATTATAGGCTATATAGATTACTTGGTACTAAATTAGTTTTCAACAGGATTTAAATTTTTCATTTAGCAATGTAGCAGGTAAGACTGTCGTGAAAGCCCTTAATAGTCTCAGTAGTGTCAGTAATATCCTTAACTTTGGTAATATTGGTAATCTGTTTGGGAAATCTAATAGAGGCATTGGTATTGAGCTTGCACCCGAACGAATGAACATAGTTCAGCTACGCAAGCAACGTCAAGGCTTAAAAATAGAGTCGTTAATAACAGTACCAGTCCCAGAGGGAATAATTACCGACGGTCAAATTAACGATTCTCCCAGGATGGCCGAACTCATCCAGCAAACAATGGCTGAGAGTAAAATCAAAGCTTCTCGCGTTGCTACTTGTGTTCCAGGGCGAGATGCAATTGTACGTGTTATCCCTGTGCCAGCAGAATTGGATAACAAAGAGTTACGGGAGATGGTACTCAACCATGAAGCAGCTTTGTATTTGCCTTATCCACGAGAAGAAGCTGATGTAGATTACCAGAAACTTGGGTACTTTGTAGATGAGGATGGAATTGAAAAAGTACAGGTGCTTTTGGTTGCCACTCGTAAGGAGGTGACTAATACCTATATTAATACGTTTGCAGAAGCAGGATTAAAAATCGATGTTTTAGAAATTAACAGTTTTGCGCTCATTCGCACTATTCGTGATCAGTTGAGACTATTTGGTCCTCAAGAAGCAGCAGTGTTAGTTGATATTGAGTTTGACAGTACGGAAATCGCCATCATTATTAATGGTGTACCGCAATTTTCGCGCACCGTGCCTATTGGCACATATCAACTACAATCGGCTCTATCCAGAGCAATGAATTTACCCACATCACGAGATATGGATATGTTGATGGGAATGACTATTCCGGCAACTTCTAATGATGCTTTAAAAAGCGGAACTACTGGGATTAATCCGGGAATGGCTCCGATGCTGAAAGTGCTGGGGGAATTATCAGACGAACTGCGCCGTTCTGTCGATTTTTACATCAATCAAAGTGAAGGTTTAGAAGTAGCGCAGATTTTACTAGCTGGAACAGGGGGAGGACTCCAACAGCTAGATGAGTTCTTTACCCAACGATTAGGTTTCCCTACCACCCAAATAGATCCAATCAGGGATTTGTCTTTGGAAGTAGAAGCCGAAAAATACCCATCAGTGAAACGCCCTGGTTTGGGAATAGTACTTGGTCTAGGAATGCGGGAGGTTTAACAAAGTGTATAGTCTGGATATTAACTTTCTCAAAGACCGCTTACCTGTTGAGATCAACTCAGAAAAAACTGTCAAACCACCAATTCAACTGGGAAATTTAAGACCAGTATATTTGGGACTGGGAGTGGGTGTGGGTTTACCTGCGTTGGCATTCTGTAGCTTATGGTTTTTGCAAATGAAAACCGCTGAGTTAGAGCAACTCATCGGAAAACTGGATCAAGAAAATAAGCAGTTAGATGGAAAAATAGCCAATATTAACAAAATCAAGACAGAAACAACAGGGATTAAAGTGCAAACACAAGCTTTAGTAACTGTGTTTGATCAGATTCGTCCTTGGTCAGCCATGTTACAAGATTTGCGCGATCGCATTCCCAAAAATGTCCAAATTGAAAATATCAAGCAAATCGCCCCTGTTCTTCAAACCCAAGCCACCCCAGGAACAGCCCCTAGCAATCCCGCTGGTGGCATAGAAATTAATGGCTTTGCTCGCTCTTTTAGGGATGTTAACGACTTTGTACTGAGTTTAGGTCAGTCTAAGTTTGTAAATGCCTCAGAAAGTAAAATTAGCACAGCAGAATTAATCGATGCACCTCCAGAAACAGGTGCTATTCCACCTGATGATCAATCTAATGAAAGTAATGTGAAAATTAAACCACCTCAAGTGGTTAAATACACAATTAAGGCTGGTCTAAGTACCACACCAGCATCTGAATTAATTCGTGAGTTAGAACAAAAAGGCACAGTCGGATTAGTGACTAGGCTTCGTAGTATCCAAAAAACAGGAGTCATTTCCAAATGACGCTAAGTGATGATTTAAGTTTTTCACAACACGCCACCGGCTTCGATGATGCCCCATCATCCAACCCCGTTGTTTTTGGTGTGACTTTAACAACACCAATCATTGGCGCTTTAGTCGGATTCATGGGTGTTCTGGCAGCTGGTTACATGATACTTAACATTGTCATGCCTGCTTGGGATACCTATCAGCAGCAACAAGCAAAAAGTCAGGAACTTCAAGGACAAGTTGACCAAAAGACAGCCCAAGCCAAACAAATTGACAATGTACTGGCAGAATTAGCCCAAGCCAAGCAGCAACAAGTTCAAGTTTTAGCTTTATTTGCTAACGAAAAAAGTTTGGCAACCTTGCTAATGGATACCAGCCGCTTGGTAGATTCTAGCAATGGTCAATTTACGGCCAATTCCGTCAGAGCCACACTGAGAAAATTTGTACCATCAGGAGATAAACCAGAAATAATTACTGATGATAGCTTAGGAGCCGAAGTCAACAATAAGCTCAAACGCAGCAATATCAAGGTAGAAATTGAAGGCACTTTTGAACAAACGCAGTCAATTATGCGTAATATTGAGCGTTTACAGCCTTTGTTGTTAGTCAAAAACTATGACTCAAAATTAGTTCCTCCAGAAATACAAAACTCAGAGGAAAACAAGAAAGTAGTGCAGATTGGCCCAGGAAAACTGGCAACTTCTTTTGATTTAGAGGCATTAATGCCATTGACTCCAGAGGAAGCAGCAGAAGTAGCTGCCGCTTCAGCACCACCACCAGCCCAGAAGTAACAATTACCAAGTTCTGAGTGCTGATTTGTAACTTAAATGCAAATTTAATGTCCGACAAGTTTAATTACAGATGGTTGCTTAAGTAACTGTCATCAACTGCGTACATCAGTACGGATGAAAACGAGATTAGAGGCTAGTGCCGCCGTGAATTCAAAATTCAAAAAGCTTATGTTATGAGCTTTTCACGGATTTTGAAGAGTAGTTTTATTTCCGTCACGCTGCACTAGTGGACATACAAACAAGGTTTTATTTAATGTGAGGAATGAACTGTGAAACAGGTTCATAGTAATGTTTTAATATCAAGTGTGGCTGCTTACGTACTTTTGGCAACACAACCAGTATTGGCACAAACGAGTCAAATTACTGACGTGCAACTAAATCCCGCTGATGGGGGAATTAGTGTAATGTTAAAAACTTCTTCTGGTAACAGTCCCCAGGTTTTCACCACCAAAAGAGACAAAAGTTTAGTTGCAGATGTAATTAATACGCAACTGCGTTTACCCCAAGGTAAGAGTTTCCGCCAAGAAAATCCTGCACCGGGAATTGCATCCGTAGAAGTTAATCAGTTAGATGCCAATAGTGTGCGGGTGACAGTAACTGGTAGCGATAATATCCCCACTAGTAAGCCTGTAGTCCGAAAAGATAACAGTCTTACTCTCGGCTTTACTCCATCCACAAACACTACCGCATCAGCACCCACAACACCTAGTACAAACACCACCGCATCAGCACCCACAACACAGGCTAATATTCCTGTCGAGCCTGGTAAAAAGCCAGATGTGTTAGTGCCTAACCCAGAAATCACAATTGACGGCAAACCGGCAAAAGCAGCTGGCCCTAATCAACCTTACAACCAAGCTCCTCCGTTCTTACCGAGAGCCGTTGCTCCACCAGTGGGAGATATTACCCAAGCTAGTATCGATACTTCTCCTACCACTATTGATTTAGGCACTCAAGAACGAGTTCCGCGTTTAGTGCTGCGAGAAGCACCAGTCAGGGAAGTTTTGTCACTTCTGGCTCGTGCAGCTGGTCTGAACTTAGCTTATGTTGGCACAGACGGAGATGATAAGAAACCTGCGGGAGGTCAGCCTGGTGCAGCTGGTAATGAAAAGACAATTTCCCTAGATATAGAAAACGAGCCAGTGCAAGATGTATTTAATTACGTTTTGCGCTTGAGTGGTTTAGAAGCGAACCGCAGTGGCAGGACGATTTTTGTCGGCACTAAACTGCCTAATTCCACCCGTGATAATGTGATGCGTAGCCTGCGATTGAATCAGGTGACGGTGGGAGTCGCTTTAAACTTTTTGGTGGCTTTAGGTGCAGAAAGTGCTGTTAGCCGTGAACGACTGGTAACAAGTGTTAACGCTGTACCTGTAGGGGGTGCTGCTAATGCCGCAGTTACTCAAACTCAGACAACTACAGAAACAAAAATTGAAACTCAACGGGTCGAATATAAAGATTCAATCCCTTTACTCAGAGGTTTACAGGCATCTGGAGACGAGCGCACAAATTCTGTTACCTTGATTGGTTCTCCTAAGCTGGTTGAGATGGCAACGACTCAATTAACTCAGCTAGATATCCGCCGTCGTCAAGTTGTGGTGAATGTCAAAATTATTGATGTGAACCTTTTAGGGATTCAAGACTCTAACGCCAGTTTTTCCTTTGGAATTGGTAATAACTACTTCTCTAGTGATGGTGGTGCTGCGACGTTTAATTTTGGTGGTTCTAGACCTGCTACACGTAATGAAGTGGCAAACAGTGTGACTGATACACCTGTGATCACAAATCCTTTGACGGGAGATCCATTTTTGGGTGATAATTTCTTCAACACAACAGGTAGACCATCAGCTGATCCACCATTAGACCCAAAGGGGAATCCCCTACAACCTGGGATTACAGACTTTACTCCGGGAACACCGGCAACAACTACATTTGAAATTGTCCCAACAGGTGTTAATCCTACTACTGGTGAACCGACTGGCTTTATTTTGCAACCCAGAACTACCGCTGCAACTGCAAGCACATATACATACCAATTACCAAGTTTGTATCAGTTTCCTAAACGATTCCTTGCTAGTTTGCAGGCTCAGGTACAAAGTGGCAATGCTAAGGTTTTGACAGACCCAACTCTAATTGTCCAAGAAGGACAGAATGCTGTAGTCAAGTTAACTTCAGAAGTATACGGAGGCGTTGAACAAATATTAATCAATGGTAACTTGACGAGAAGACCTATCATCAAGGAAGCAGGGTTAACTCTGTCCGTGAGAGTTGACAGGATTGATGATAACGGTTTTGTTTCCTTATCTGTTGCACCTACTGTATCTGCGCTTGGTGGTACGACAGCAACCTCTGATGGGGATATTGGACTGTTGGCAGCTAGAAGTCTTCAATCTGGTGTACTGCGGTTGCGAGATGGTCAAACATTAATTTTGAGTGGTATTATTCAAGACCAAGACCGGACATCTATTTCTAAGCTTCCCATATTGGGTGATATTCCATTGCTAGGTTCCCTGTTTAGAAGATCAAACAGAACCAATGAACGCAGAGAGGTGATTGTATTGCTCACACCCCAGGTGATGGATGACTCGGAGCGTTCCAGCTATGGTTATAACTATAATCCTAGTCCACAGGTGCGGCAAATCCTTGAGCGTCGTGGTTTGAACGTTCAGCCCCGGTAGTTGGTTATTGGTCATTGTTTTTGACATACCCGATTTATGGGAAAAGTCGGGTATTGAGGGTATAGCAGTTGCCATAGCTTGTGATAGATTAAATGATGTTCACATTTGTATATACAAACGTCATTTTTATTGCTATGCTAGAAACTGTAAATGGGTTTGATTGGGATGAAGGAAACTCCAAAAAATGCTGGAATCGTGTTTCTCAAGAAGAAATCGAATATTTATTTCATCAGAAGGATGTTTTGATTACCCCAGACATTAAGCATTCTGAAGATGAAGATAGATATCTTGCTGTAGGAGTTTCCTGTAAAGGAAGGCACATTTTTGTAGCTTTTACTTTTCGCAATCGGCAAGCGGATATATTGATTAGACCAATCAGTGCGAGATATATGCACGATAAAGAGGTATTTTCCTATGAAGAAAACTTTCCCAAGAGTCAAAACGGATGAAGAAATAGAAGCACTTTTAGAAGATGACTTATCAGAATATCTTCATCCTGGAAATTTTCAACCTGTAACCTTTGAATTTAAGCCTAAAGACAAAAGTGTCAATATCAGAATGTCTGAAGAAATGTTAGAAGCTGTGAAGAAGGTTTCACAAAAAGAAGGTATCCCCTATCAACGCTATATTAGACAGGCAATAGAAAGATCATTGAGTGTTGAATAATTTGTGTATTCCATACAGCATCAATGTGTGGCAAATTCTGTAAATTCGCGCATATCAGGAGAATGAAATGCTAAGACTATATCTTCTTTTGGTACACCTTGTTCAAGCAGTAATGTAGCAATTCCAACTTCAGTGCCATCATGCTGTATCCAGATTTTGCCATCTTTAATATCAATGTGCATACTACATCCATGAGTGCGATTATTCCCGCGCCAACCAGTATGTAGTAGAAGATAGTGGTCATGTTGAGTATCTATAACTGCTTGTGCTTCAATTTCTTCTGGCGAAAATCGTCTTTCCGCTCTTTCTAAAATTAAATTCTGAATAATTTGACGATACTCTTCTACTGCCATTGTACAATTATCTCCTGTTTTGGCTCATAAACGAGTAGGTTAATTTGAGTTCTGGCAATTACTGTCCGTGTAAAACGACGCTGAAAGAATGATTTATAAACTGATTCGGGTATTGCCAGATATAGTTTTCGTTGCGGATCAAACTCTTCAAGAGCAAATTGGTAGTTAAGAAATTGCCCAAGAGCGGTATGAAACTCGGAAACATTTGAACCACCAATAAAGCTTTTGATTTCGACAGCAATCTTTTTATCTGCTCTTTGGGCTGCTAACATCTGTGCTGCTAGGTCAATTTCAAAGTCTACATCCCCAACGCTTACCTGATAAGGGTCAGCAGTGATTATCCATCCTTCTTTCTCCAAAGCAGTTCTCACTGCATTGTGAAAACGATCCTTCGCCATGCAACATTTCCTGACTCTTAACCTCAAAACATTAGTACCATTTTAATTCTAAGGACAAAAATAACTTTTATCTCCAGTCCCCAGTCCCCAGTAAGTATTTATTCCTAAAAATAGGCTGTTTCCAGGGCAACAATGAGGCAAAAAACACAAAAAATCCTGAAATCTATATAAATTAATGCTTTCATCTGTTCACTTCTGGCTACAACGCCTTAGAATGATTCATTGAAAAGTCGCGCCAATCAGATTTACAGAGATTTTGAGTGTAAAGACTCTTAAGGAACGATTTTTGTAATTCTGCAAACAGAGATTTCCGTAAAGATGCGACAAAGTGCATCCTTAAAGAATCTCCAGTAAACCTCAAGGAGTTTGATATGAACAAGGGCGAATTAGTTGATGCAGTGGCAGAAAAGGCTAGTGTCACCAAAAAACAAGCTGATGCTGTTTTAAGTGCTGCCATAGAAACAATCATTGAAGCGGTTTCCTCTGGTGATAAAGTCACCTTGGTAGGATTTGGCTCTTTTGAATCACGGGAACGCAAAGCTCGTGAAGGCCGTAACCCCAAAACCAATGAAAAAATGGAAATCCCAGCTACTAAGGTTCCCGCCTTCTCTGCTGGGAAACTATTTAGAGAAAGAGTAGCACCCCCAAAAGAGTAACTTCTGTTCTAGGAAATCTTTTTTTGATGCAACAACAAGCACACGGGGGGAATTTAGCTTGGGCAGCAGCACTGGCTGGCTGTCCCCCTGATGCTATTGTGGATTTTTCTGCCAGTATCAGCCCGTTGGGACCACCAAACAGCGTTATTGCTGCGATTGTGTCCCAATTTGGTAATCTTAGGCACTATCCAGACCCAGATTATAGAGAACTAAAACTAGCTCTGGGTCATTTCCATCAAATAGCTTCTGAGTGGATTCTGCCGGGCAATGGTTCCGCAGAATTACTCACTTTATTAGGTAGGGAATTAGCGCAATTATCCGCCACAATGTTAATTACTCCAGCCTTTGGCGACTATTACCGCACCCTAGCGGCTTACAACGCTAAAGTCCTGGAGTTTCCGGTTGATTTGAAAACAGAGAACAGGGAGACACGGGGACGCGGGGACGCGGGGAAAGAGGGACACGGAGACGCGGGGACAAAAGGACACGGGGAAAGAGGGACACGGGGACAATCTCTCTTTCTCACCCTTCAGGTTCGGAAGTTCGGACTCGACGGGAACCGCCAAGACTCCGACTTTCTCACCGCGTCTCCCCATCACCGCGTCACCGCGTCCTCTTCTTCCCCACCACCCAATTGCGGTTTACTGCTAAATAACCCGCACAACCCGACGGGAAAGTTATTTACACGGGATTCTATTTTGCCTTATCTGGAAGAGTTTGCTTTGGTGGTGGTGGATGAAGCGTTTATGGATTTTCTGCCCCCAGATGAAGAACAAAGCCTGATTGGATTGGTGCAGGAATATGAGAATTTAGTCATATTGCGATCGCTCACCAAATTTTACAGTCTCCCTGGGTTAAGGTTAGGATATGCGATCGCTCACCCTCACCGTCTCGCTAAATGGCAATCATGGCGAGATCCCTGGCCTGTCAACACCCTCGCCGCAGCCGCCGCAATTGCCGCCCTCCAAGATACAGACTTTCAAGAACACACCTGGAAATGGCTACCAACCGCCCGAAATCAACTATTTCAAGGTCTAGCCTCAATAACCGGATTACGACCCCTAGAAGGCGCTGCTAACTACTTGCTGGTAGAGTCCCAACAGTCTACTTCCCAGTTACAATCACAATTACTCCAGCAGTACCAGATTTTAATTCGAGATTGTCTGAGTTTTAAAGAATTGGGCGATCGCTTTTTCCGAGTTGCTGTCCGTTCTGAATCAGATAACCAACGCTTACTAACAGCCCTTAAATCAGTGCTGAGTGCTGAGTTTTGAGTGCTGAGTGCTGAGTTCTCCCCCTGTCCCCTGCACCCTGCCCCCTGTTCCCGATGAAGATTGATTACGATATCGTCATAATTGGCGGTAGTCTTGCCGGATACCAAGCCGCTTTAGCTGCAATTCAATTACACGCCACAGTGGCCTTAGTACAGCCTCAAGTTAACGATGAGTTGAATTATCACCATGCACTCAGCGAACTTGCTAAAAAGGCGCAGCAATCGCTTGATTTAGTAAATCTGGGGATTTTTGCCCCGCCGGTGAATTCGGCATCAGATATTTATTTCCACGGACAAAATCATCCTACAGCAGGATTACCAGCCAAATCACCACCAGCAATGTCTAATTTCGGTTCTGCCAAAGCCGTGCAAGAGGCAATGTTATATGCTCGTGGTGTAGCTGCAAATCTGTCCCACATTAATTCTCTCGCTAATTTAGCAGCCCAAGGAGTAGATATTATTTTTGACAATGGTCAATTTCAATCTTCTCCCAAATTAGGTTTTGCGGTTAAAGACCGAATTTTACGCGGACGGACATATTTGCTTGCTTGTGGTTCACGTCCAGCAATTCCAGAAATTGAAGGACTACAAGCCACTGGCTACCTAACCCTAGCTAATATTTGGCAATCTTTAGATCAATCAAACCCCCCCAAAAATTGGGTAATTATTGGTGGTTTACCTCAAAGCATTGAAATTGCCCAAACTTTAGCAAGATTGGGTGGCAACGTCATTTTAATAGTTAAACATCGCTCTATTCTTTCTCATCTTGATCCAGAAATAGCCCAATTACTACTCGCACAATTAGAAGTTGATGGTGTGCGTGTGATCACCCAAACAGTAGTAACTCAAGTACTGAAAATTGGAGATAAAAAATGGGTTCAAGCTGGAGATATAGCTATTGAAACTGATGAAATTTTAGTCGCAACAGGGCAACAGCCAAATCTAGAATCTCTCAATTTAGCAGCAGCAGGTGTGAAATTTTATCCCCACCGCTTGGTAGTCAATGAAAAACTACAAACCACCAATCACAGAATTTACGCTTGTGGTGATGCTATTGGTGGTTATGATATTGCCAATCTTGCTAATTATGAAGCTAATATTGCTTTGAAAAATGCGCTATTTTTTCCTAAATTTACTGTTAATTATCGGTCTCTTCCCTGGGGAATATCTTCTCAACCGATGGTAACACAAGTTGGTTTAACAGAAAACCAAGCTAAACGCCAATATGGTAAAAATGAAGTTTTTGTTTTAAAACAATATTTTAAAACATTAGCAGCAGCCCAAATAAAAGGCGAAATTACTGGTATTTGTAAATTAATTGTCCGTGAAAATGGGGAAATTTTAGGATGTTCTATATTAGGAGAGGAAGCAGCCGAGTTAATTAATCTAATTGCGCTGGCTATATCACAAAATATTCAAGTTAAGCATTTAGCAAATTTGGCTCCTGTATATCCCTGTTTCACGGAAATCTTGGTAGAAACTGCAAGGGAATGGGGTAAGCAAAGACTGGATAAAAATTACGCTTTACAAGAGTTTTTGCAAAGCTTTTTCTATTTTCGCCGCAATTGGAATTTATAGTGTTTTTTAACGCAGAGGAACGCAAAGTACGCGCGGAGGTACGCGGAGGGTTTTTTGTTCAGAGGGAACAGGGAACGGGCAACAGGGAATAGAAAAAACTCATGTTTAAAAACATGAGATTGAAATAATGACCGGAGGCGGAGCGGCTCCGGCTCCGCACTGTTTTTTTCGTTGCTCGTCATCTCAAAAAACATCTTTTTTTTGACTGAGCTTTAAACTCAGAACTAAAGTTTCTTATCTGTTCCCTGTTCCCTGTTCCCTGTTCCCTTTTTTTGTAGTTATTTAGTTCGTTCTTTATTGCGATTCTGGGTTTTTTCTATTAAGGAAACACTACCCATACCTTGGAGAATTCCCCGCCCTATTAAACCTAATCCTCGTCCAATTACTTGGGTAAGAATGAAGACAAATCCACTACCTAAAAAGGATAAGATTGATTGTATGCGGGGTGCAATCGCATCACGAAATTCTAGCACTAATGTCACTACTAAGGGAATACCAGAAAGTTTTGTTAACTCTTGGCTGCGAGGTGCATAAATTGATATTTTGGCAATACCACGAGGTGCAAATACAAATAATTCATAGCGGCTTTCAAAAATTTCTTGGGCTTCAGTTACATAATTACGCAATCGGTATTTCCACGATAAGTTATTTCTAAATCGTTCAATTTCTCTGGTGGAAATCATGTGCCGATCATAATAACCTTGTTTAATGGTTTCTATATCTGCTAAAAAATTTAGTAATGGCTGTACTACAGCATTGGCTACCTGAATCAACAAATTCTCTAAAATTATTGATGCTTGCGAATTTGCTTGTTCACTACCTGCTCGATAGGATATATTATCAATATACAAATCTGTTTGTAAAACTAAATAAGAAAACAACTCCACAGTTAAGGGAATTTTATTCAGAATTTGTGTTTCTACATTAGCTGCGTTATCGAGCATAAAACTGGCTATTTCTATTTTGTTATCGCCTATATATATACAGGAAAATTTCCCAAAAAAATCTCTAATTGCTTCTTGCCACAAATCAATTAATATTTTATTTTTGAAATTTTGTATTAAGTTTAATTTGACTTCATTATTGCGTAAATCATCCAATTGTTGAGACAATTTTTGCAGAATAATATAAAGTAATTCTCGTTTTTTTTCTTCCCGAAATATGTCGATTTCTAAGGGTATATCTGTGAGATTCTGTAGAGGAAACTGGAGTTTATTAACGCAGGATGTAAATACTGTAGATTGCAGCACTCTTGGACTCAGTAAGGGTGGCAAAAAAGTTGGCATCTGCTGGGAGTTTAATGGACTAATAGCGTTAGTAGGATAATTAGGTGAAGGTAGTTGTTGAGCAGGCTGTATTGGTTGTTCTTCCTTTGGTGCAGCTAATAAATGATTAACTAACCAACGAGCGGCTAACAGTTCACGTCTTTGTCCTGCGAGTATAGCTTTATCTAGTAGTGGTAGTCCAGGGATTTTTAATTGTCCTGTGACTGCGGTGAGAGTAGAGTTAATGTAGTTAATTCCTGACAAACGGACATTATTCCGCAGACTACTCAAAGGCAAAGAGGATGACAAAGACGTGACTATATACCAGTAGTAACCACCATTTGCTACTTCTTGTATAATGGGGACTAATTCAGAAATTGATATACCTTTAGGACAATAGCCATTGACACCAGTAGACTTGGCTGCTAACAGCAGTTCTTGTGTGGAGATAACACTCAGTAGTAATACAGGTATCTGGGGGTATAATGCCTTGAGTTGTTTACAGAATTGCAAACCTAGTTGCTGAGATTCCCTAGAATAACCATTACCTAACTCTAAAACTATCAAATTCACTTGGTTAGGGTCTTGAGCTATAATTTGGGCTAAAATTTGCAAGGCGGCGATATCTGTTGGGACATCAGCTACTACTTGTATATCGGATATGCTTTCCAACGCTACCCTTAACCCTAGACGAAAGATGGGATCTGGGTCGATTAGCAATAATGTCAAAGGGCGATCGTGCATATTATACTCATATACAAATACTCTTTTTTTCCCAACTAGGAATCCGATTTGAGACTTAGCTGATTAAACCTGATTGTGATCTATTAGTCATGCCTATGTCTTATGCCCAATAAGTCATAATTAATGACTATCTTCACCTGATGGTGAGTTACGATAGCCATAAAAGTTAATGGTGTAGCCAGTAATCTTCACTCCTGTTTTTACCTCAACTTGGTGGAGAAACTCTTCTGAGAGTTCCACATGAACATCGAGAATTTGATTTGTATCTATACAGTTGACGTGGCTATGGGCATCACTAATATTACCGTATAAACGTCCATCGCAATGTTCAATACACTCAATGATACCCTGACTGGATAGGGCTTCTAAATTTTGATAAACAGACGTATGTCCGATATCTTTGCCTTGTTGGTTTAAACGATCATAAATCTCTCTGGCAGAAAGATGTTCATTTGCCTGCCAAAGTAGTTCCAGAATAAAGCGCCGCTGGCGGCTGACGCGCATACCCAGAACTTGACACTGATCTATAGCATCTTCTAAGGAACGAATTGGCTGTTTAGAAATAGCTGGTTTTTGCATATTTCAATTTCTTAACTACTGGGATATTTTTCCCGTTCAATGTTGAGTGTTGATTTATTGATGTCAGGATATGAGACACGGTTTTTTTTGCTTCTACCTATCTTATTAGTATTAAGCATTGTAGTTATAACAGACTGTAGCAACTCTTTTGCTTATTTACTGTTGCATTTTTACATCCTAGCTTTAAAACAAACTCATAACAACTTTAGCTTAAAATCTTTGTTAATGTCCACCTTAGGATAGTTGTATATTATTTACTAGTAGATGTGGTGGATATCTCCGAAAACGGTCAAAGCTATTTCTAGACTGGTTTTCAGCAGACAACAGCATGATAAAGAACCGCTCTGATTTGTGAACAAGAGTCAGATCTTGGATTTCTCAGAGAAGTCGGGGATATTGTTGTATGGCATATGCCAAGCTGCGCTATCACGACTAATATAGAACTGCTATAGTAAAAAATTTTTCATTTTTATGAGCGGTATTTACTCTAGTAATATAATTATACCATCAATTCACAACTCAAAGAGGATTGCTATATAACCATTTTTATTACTATCAAAAAACAAAAATAATGAAATAAATAAAAGTAGAAAATAAATCAATAAAGACTACAGGAACGACTTACAGTAATAACTAGAAAATCAAATAAAATTTCGTTAATTATTATCTAATTTATTAATTTTAAAGAAATTGGTTTACTTGGTTCTGAAGAGATATGTTTTTCTGACTAAAGTTATACATCTTTAGTTAGATAAACCTGCTGTGTGAAACCGTTATAATTAAAGTGCAGCACCTGGCTATTATTAGTCCCGTAAGGGATACGCGGTTCATTTAATCTATATTCTTCTGGTGGGAAGGGAGTAGCTTTGACCTTTTTTTAATTAATTTTGGGTGCAAGCCCCCACTGATTGCAATTTTTAATTAATAATTTTTAATTTTTAATTGGAGCGTTCGCGCAGCGTCTCGTAGAGAAGCGACTTGACCTTTTAAAATATCCTCTTAATTTTTGTTAATTAAACTGAAGACAATTATTACTTCACATTATTAATAATCAATACAAAAAGCAGTTATTTAGTTGTTTTTTTGGATGATGAATAAATCTTCCGATAGAGAATATTAGTTAATATTTTATATTTACTTACTTCTTCAGATAGTAGATTTATATTTTCCATAACTATAATCTAGTCTCGAAGTGATGAAAACATAATGAGGACAAAATTGATGGTTAAGAAAGCAGGGAATAAAAATATTGATTCTGCTCATCGTGTTGATTCAGATTCATATGATCGGGGCATAATTCCAGCAGAAACAGCGGCGCGTATAGCCAGAGAAGGAGAAAATTATAAACAAGTTCCCACAGAAGAAAAACTCTCAAGTGCGCCTACCGATGACCAAACTAATAATGAAAGCATCCGCACCACTGATGGTTACACTATTGATCAAGAAGGGTTAGTGAATAATTATCCAGTTGAACCAGAAATGTATTATGAAGTTCCAGGGGATGCGCGCAAAGAAATAGTTAGAGATGCCGCAGAACGCGTTGAGGAACTAAGAGAAGTGAATGAAGATAAAGCCGGTGAATTAACAGAAAAAGGCGATAAACGTGGTAAAGGAACCGGCATGATTTAGTGAATATGCTCTGTTCTGGGTGCAATTACTTGATTGCACCCGTTATTCATCTGAGTGTTTTATTTCCACATTCAAATTAGGCAGTCCTTCTAATTTTTCAATGAGTATTTCTTCTTCTACTGATGGTACAAAAATCTTCAAGCCACCTGGTATGCAGTTAATTTCTACAGGAGTTGTACCAACTATTTCTCCATCTATGACTATCTTTTGCGGTGGGTCAGTTGTGATTTTAAACTGTTTACTTCGCAGATAGCCAATATCATCTCGTTCCGCTGCGGTACCGGTGGAAGCGCTTTGAAATAAATGGAACGTGGCTGCGATCGCACCAGCTTTATTATCTGGAGCTACAATGGTTAAATCTAGTAATCCATCATCAAAAATAATACCTGCTGGCCCCTGAGCTAAAACTGATGTGGGAGGTGCAGCATTTGCCACTGTCACCGCTGACGCAATAGTGCTAATTATCTTGTCTTCTGTTTCAATTTCGACAGCGAATTTCTGTAAATTTTGCAGTTGTTGGATGCCTGCTAAAATGTAGGCTATCATTCCAAAACGATTTTTGGCTTCCCTGTCTGCTTTTTCGACCGCTCCCGCTTCAAAGCCAATACCTACCAATAAAACCATCGGTCTATCATTGCAATAAGCTATATCTACTGTGCGAGTTTTACCTTCTAAAATTGTTTCACAAGCGGCGATGATTGTATTGGGAATATTTAAAGCTGCGGCAAAAGCGTTTGCTGTTCCCCTGGAAATAATGCCAAAGGGAATATCTGTATTAATTATCGCTGTTGCTGCTGCTGATAAAGTTCCATCTCCCCCGGAAACAATAATCTCCTCTACTCCCCTTTCTACCGCTGCTTGCGCTAGTTCATCAGCATCTATCTCTTCAGTTGTGAAATAAATATCTAGATCAATTGCTGGCTCTAATAATGCCCTAATTTGAGCTAATTCTAATTCTGGATTACCCTGACCCGCAACCGGATTAAATATTAGGCAGGCTGAACGATTCATAGGGCTAAAAAATAGGTTTACTCATATAGTAGTATATTGCAGGTAATGTAGTCTCCACTTCTACCTATTTATTAGACATCTCTAGAAATTAAATATTCCTTGATTGATTGCTAAATATGCGGATATTTTTCCCTAATTTTAACCTTATTTTCTCTAAATTTTACCTAAAGCTTAACCTTTTGCTTGTTCACTAATATTAAATTCACTTTTTGCTGCAACATTTAAAACCCCCATATACCTGATATTTGCAGGTATTGGGGGATTATTTATCAGATTTTGACTGAGCTTTAAACTCAGAACTAAAGTTTCTTATCTATTCCCTATTCCCTATTCCCTGTTCCCTGTTCCCTTTTTTTGTAACTGTTTTGAATTTTGACTTTTGAATTGTTTAAGATAATACCAACAACTGAATCAGAGAGGAACGCTATTATACACATCAATAAGCAAAATAGTATCGCCTATTCCTGTGTCATCCACCTGAGTCATGTTATTGACACGGGTATTCCTCAATGGCCAGGCGATCCTCCTGTCACATTTACTACTATTGCCGAATTGCAAGATGATGGTTATTATCTCCGACGTTTTTCTTTAGGGGAACATAGCGCTACTCATATTAATGCCCCTAATAGTTTTTACACGAATGGTATAAGTATTGATGAATACCCCGCCCCATCTTTGGTAGTACCTGCGGTAGTTATAGATATCTGCAAACAAGCAGCAGTGAATGCTGATTATCTCCTCACTATTGCGGATATTCAGATTTGGGAAGCAGAATTTGGGACTATTCCTACTGGTTGCACAGTGCTGCTTTATACGGGATGGCAAGCTAAATGGCTAGATAAAAACGCCTTTTTGAATCAGGACGAACATGGAAATATGCATTTTCCAGGCTTTGGGAGTGATGCAACCCAGTTTTTAATTACTGAACGCAAAATTGCTGGAGTTGGAATTGATACTCATGGTGTAGATTCAGGGCAAGATGTTAATTTTACTACTAATCGGTTGTTGTTAGAGCGATCGCACGAAGGACAGTCCCCAAGCCCATCGCTCATTGTATTAGAAAACCTGACCAATTTAGATCAACTGCCACCCCAAGGCGCTACTCTGGTGATTGGTATTCTCCGATTGCGGGGTGGTTCTGGTTCTCCTGCTGCGGTAATGGCGTTATTTTGATTTCAGCCACCACCAAGGCTTAAAACCAGAAATTTGTTACTTTTTCACCAAAATATATGCAGTAGCATATTCTGGTAATTGCTGAATATGCTGCCTAAATTCTCTTTGATTCTTAAAAATACCCGCCAAAAAATCGAGTTGAGCAAGATTGGGCAAAAACGCGCCACCTGTATCTGCAATTACTCCCATTTGTAAGCGTTTTTTTCCAGCTTGATTATACTCCATAATCACTACCCTTCCTAACCCCATATTTAATACATCCCCAGCAAAAGTTACGCCTGGTTTGATAGAGATTTTGGCATCGATTTTGTGTCCATAACCTTTAATTTGATCAACTTTTCTAAAATACCAATAACGTTTTTGTGATGTGGCTTTTAAGCCTTTAACATAAGATATGCCATTGTTTCTATCCACATTAAAAAATGCTTTAGAACCATCTGTAAAATTAATCAAGATTGTTCCCTGCATTAAGGCTTCTTCTAAACCTTCACGAGTTAAATATGCCAAAGGCTCAACTTTACCAAATTCTTTACCACCAGGTTCATAAATACCTGACAAAACATCCTGCTTCGTATATTTCATGTAAAATTTATCAGCATCTGAATTTTCTTTTAAACTATAAATTGGTATATTATATTTAGAAGTTTTGCTGCGAGAACCAGGATGGGTGAAAACAGCATATTTTGTAATTCGCAATTGCTTCTGTTTTGGCTTTTCCGGGTTATAAGCAGACCATTTAATTACTCGAAAATTAGCGTTAATAAAATTAGGATCTTGTAACCGAGTAGTGCGATTATTACTAATATCCTCCTGTAAAACTGTAATCATAAACTCTAAAGTTTTAAGTATATCTTCTAGAGTAACTCCTTGGCTTAATAACAGTCCATTTCGAGAAATATCTGGGTCTGTTTGGGCATGATCTTGGAAATATTTTCTAGTATTTGTTAGCACCGTTAATAAATCAGCTTGATTAAAACTAACTTTGGTAGTTGGCAATTTTACTGGTTTTAAAATATGATTGCCGTTCACACTATATTGATATTTTTTCCACTCATCAATAACCGAATAGAATACAGATGGATTTTTAGACTTCTGGCTGATATTTAGATCAGATATTTGCTGATTAATAAAATTACTAATTGGCGCTTCAGTCAGAGAAGTTTGAGTTTTAGCAGTATTTGACGGTTGAATAAAAGCTAAATTTGGTGTAACTTGTTGTTGCTGAATTAGCCGCTTATTCACAGACTGTGGAGTTAGATAGTTATTAGCTAAATTAGCAAGTATTAACGTGGCAACACCGGCTGTGATTTGAAATTTTTGATTGAAGAAGATACTCATAAGCCTAAATCAGGAAATTAATTTCTAAATTCGTTGGTATGGGAGAGGGAAAAGAGCTTAATAAGCTATTATACCTCAATATTATGAATTACTTTTGTCTGCTACAAAAAAGCAATTATCAACCTTTATTAGTAACAGATCAACTTAGATTTTACACTAAAACTTTCTAGAAATTCATAAACACTTATTGATATCTTGACAAATTTAATAAATGGTTAATTGACACTTATTAATCTAAAATCAAGCTGTAAAATCTTGGATGTATTTTTCTGTTAATTGGTATTTTTGTTACTAAGTTTTTAAATATTTTATGCTATGGGAATTATGGCATTGCTGATTTGATGTATGAAAATGATTTTTGATGATATCCAAACTCTTGTAGAGACGTGTTCCCTGTTCCCTGTTCCCTGTTCCCTGTTCCCTGTTCCCTGTTCCCTGTTCCCTGTTCCCTGTTCCCTGTTCCCTGTTCCCTGTTCCCTGTTCCCTGTTCCCTGTTCCCTGTTCCCTGTTCCCTGTTCCCTGTTCCCTGTTCCCTGTTCCCTGTTCCCTGTCCGTAATTATACAGCACTTCCCGATGTTATGAGGTACAGAATCAAAATTGAAACCTAGACACATTCGCTAGTTTTACTCCTGACTCCTGAATTCTGCTGTATATGCTAATTTTCCATCTTCTGAAAATTGCTCATCTACTCATCCATTTCTTTCAAAGTTGCTAATGCTGAAGGAGATAAACGGCTAAGATAGCGGAAAATCCAGTATTTAAATATCGTGTTTAGAATCACAGGAAATGTAGCGATAAATAGAAATATTCCGCTTCTACTTGCTGGTAAACCCAAATGTTCGGCTAATCCTTCTAAAAGAATTTCCCACCCATGCGGAGAGTGGAAGCCAACAAAAATATCTGTAAATAAAATAATTAAAAATGCCTTAGCACTATCACTTAAACCATAAATAATTTCATCGATAAAATATTTGACAAAGATAATATCTTTTTTGCTAAAAGCAATAACCATAGCAAAAGCAACCAGTGAAATTAAATCTGCAAATACATTACTGATAGCGCTGCTACTTTTATAATTAAATTCTGCGGCTATTTCTATAACTTTCTCCTTAAGCTTCGCTTCAAATTTTTCTGGTGAAAGTTTAGGTGCTTGACGTAGAAGACTCTCAAATTTTAATTCTCTTTCAAAAAATTTTAATTCTGTCAAAGCTTCTTCTTCCATTTCTGAATTTAGAAAAATTTGTGTTTTATTTTCAACTCTAAAATGTTCTACTATAGGCTTTACTAACAAAAGCTTGGAAAAATGCTGAGTTAATATTGGTAAAATAATCAGCAGCAATAAAAATTTGATTGCCCTTCTTGTCCTATTTCTAGAAATTCGATATTTTTTCACAAACTCTGCTTCTGCATTAGGGGCAAAATCTTGGGTAATTTTATTAATTGTGATGCCAATTGATCTAGGAATTGCCCCAGTTTTTTTAGTTGGATGTGCAGAATCTACAATATTTTTAGTTGGTGAATTTGCTGGGTTTTGAACTGCATTAGGATTAATGGGTAAAGGTTCAAAAATTGATTCATCTGGTGGAGTATACCTAGCTGTTACTTCATCAATAAATTTGAGCTTTTCTAATATACTGGAATCTGAAGTATTGATAAATGTACTGCCTAAATTAAATTCGGCTAATCTCACTTTGATAATAGTTAAATGTCTATTGAGATTTCCCTGCCAATAAGACATGACATTTTCTGTATAATTGGCTAATTCAGGAGAAATTTTTTGCCCATCAAATTGTTCTATTTCTATCTTGTGGATAGCTTGAGCCGATTCATAAGCATCTAAAATAGCTCTTTCTGGAGTATTTACATACCATTGATTAAATAAGTGCCAGTATTCTTTCACTTTTTGGCGAATCAATTTGGTTTTTTGCCCGAAAAAGGATAATTTCATGACAGCTACTTTGAAGGGTAAATTGTATTTAACGTAATATCAAAAATGAAGGGTAGAAAATTCCCAGATTAGGAAATAATCATGGTTATAGACTTGGATTTCGGCAATAATGATGATGGTACAAGATATGATTTAGGACTTTTTGCTCAAGCCGCGTGGCGTAATATAAAATTAAGATTTAGGTAGACAGACTAATAGAGTCCGGTAATCTCACACCAATCATCTATTATAGATGGCATATAGGCGCGCCGCTTCCAAAACTAATTAACGGATAGGGAAGGTTGTCATGAAGAGCAAAAACCCAATAATCTTAGCTTTAGCTTTGAAAAGCGCGATTTTATTTTCACCCTTGCTGCTTTCTACTGGTTTTATCAGTGGACAACCTGCGCTATCTGCACCATCTTCTCTGGTATTATCAAATCAGGAACGGGAAGAATTAACGCGACTGCGTGCAGAAAACAGAATTCAAAAGCAAGTACAGTCTAATTTTGAGCGTGCTTTTACCCGTACAAATACTCTATTGAATGTCTGGTTAACTATCTTAAGTTTATTTCCTGTAGCTTTGATTGCGGTATTGTGGCTGTTACGCCGAGCAGCAATTCGGGAAATTGTTGACAAAGCAATGCAACAAATACAGGGAATGGAAAAGTTACAAATTCAGCTAACTACTGTCAAGCAAGAAGCAGAAAATATTATTCAAGAAGCTAATATTATAACTCAGGAATTAGCACAAGAAGTGAACTCTCTGAAAGCAAAAATTCAAGCTGAGGAAGAAAATTTATCTATCTTATTATCTGATTTACCTCAATCAAAACAAGAATTTTTGTCAGCACTAGAAAGTGAAGTAAATAATGCTCAAGAAAATATCCAGCTTTTACAAGCAACATTAAATATTCAACTGGATAAATTTAATTCATTTGCTCAACTCCAACGAGATATAACATCTAAAAATTTACGGGAATTAGAATCTGATTTGGCTGATAAATTAGGGGAATTCCAACTTAGTGCTAAACAAGAAAAAGATTTAGCTATTAGGAATATAGAAACATCTAGTGCTGATTGTATATCTCAAGTGCAAGTTTTACATTTGGAAACAGAACAGCAAAAAGATAAGACTCTGGAAAGTTTAGCAAACTTACATTCAGATTTTGCGGTTCAATTATCTCAATTTCAGTTAGATGCTCAAACCCAAAGAGATAGGATAATAGAGGATATAGGAAAATTAAATAATTTATTGAAATCTGAAATTTCCGAATTACAAAGTAATGCTCAAACTCAAAAAGATACAATGTTGGAGAGTTTAGCTAAATTAAATATTGAATTTACTAACCAACTTTCAGAATTACAGGTAGACGCTCAACAATACCAACAGTTAGTAATTGCTAATTTAGAAAAATCAGGTGGTGAACTGACTTCTGAATTTTCAAAATTACAAAATAATGTGCAACAACAAAAAAATCGGGTTTTGAAGAAGTTAGAAAAATTAGAAACAGAATTTGTTCATCAACTTTCAGAATTACAATTAGATGCTCAACAGCAGCAAAATTCTCAGGTACAAGAATTAATAAAAATCACGCCTACAGCTATTCCCGAATCAGAACAAATACCAGAACCACCTCAAACAACACTTTCTGCTGATGATTATATCAAAGAAGGAGATATTCTGTTTTCAGAAAAACGTTATGCAGATGCATTTGCAGTTTATGAACAAGCTGTAAAAATTCAACCTGATGATGCTGAAATTTGGCTAAAACGTGGTATAATTCTCAGCAGATTAAAACGTTATAAAGAAGCAATTGCTTCCTACAATCAAGCCATTAAAATCAAGCCTGACTATCATCAAGCCTGGTGTGATATTGGTGTGGCTTGTGGAAATTTAAACAAACATCAAGAAGCGTTTAACTGTTTTGATAAAGCTATCCAAATTAAGCCTGATGATGGAGTTGCTTGGTTAAACCGTGGTTTATCTTTGGTAGAATTAGAACGTTATGAAGATGCGATCGCTTCTTTTGATGAAGCATTGCAATTTCAACCTAATTCCCCTAAAATCTGGGATAAACGAGGTTACACTTTGGTGATGTTGGGAGAGGATGAGGAAGCAATTACCAACTTTGATAAAGCGCTAGAAATAAAATCTGACTATGCTAGTGCTTTTTACAATAAAGCAGCTTGTTATGCACTACAAAGAGAAATTGAATTAGCTTTAGAAAATCTCCAAAAAGCGATTCAACTTAATTCTCGATATAGGGAAGATGCTGTGATTGATATAGATTTTGATGATATTAAAAAAGAGCCAAAATTTCAAGAATTAATTAGAGAGTTAATTTGAATAAAAAAGTAAGTAAGCTGACGAAAATCAATCCAACTCTGTTAAGTAATATAAAATTATTATAAGTAGTAAGACTGAATAAAAGAAAAGTTAGTAGTAAGGGCTTTAGCCCTATCAAACCTAGCAAGAGAGCGATAAATCGCTCACTACGACAAAAATTTTATCTGACATTTAATTCTGTCTACCTGACTTGAAAATAAAACCCCACCCCTAACCCCTCCCCGCTGTTTCGAGGAGGGGAATAAGAAGTTTTTTTCATGTGTTCTGTCTGGTGTACGCAGTTCATGATGGCTACTTCATCAAATTAATAGTTAAACTTTGCTAAATTAGAGATATAAAACTTCTCTCTCAGCAGAGGTTTGAATATGGCTCATTTAAACCAACGTCGTCCCCAAAATATTAACGGCGATTTTTACGTCGATAGTACCTGCATTGATTGTGATACCTGTCGTTGGATGACTCCCGAAATATTTCATCGTGTAGATGAACAATCAGCAGTTTACCATCAACCAACAAACGAAACCGAAAGATTAGCCGCACTTCAAGCATTGTTAGCTTGTCCTACCAGTTCCATTGGTACAGTTGAAAAACCCAAAGATATCAAACTTGCTCAACAAAGTTTCCCCATTTTAGTTGCTGAAAATATTTACCATTGCGGCTATCATTCAGAAAACTCCTATGGTGCTGCTAGTTATTTAATTCAACTTCCTGAAGGTAACATTTTAGTAGATTCTCCTCGCTTCACCCCACCTTTAGTTAAGCGTCTTGAAGAGTTCGGTAAGATTAGTTATATGTACCTGACATAAGAAGTTTTTTTATGTGTCTTGGTGTACGCAGTTGATGATGGCTACTTAATTCAATTCCTAGTCAGGGCTTTAGCCCTTATTTGTATCGCCAAAAGCGAGGCTTTGCTGTCCTTGTAGCGTTTCGTTAGCGCAGCGTCGATGATAGGAGATACAGAGGACTAAAGTCCTCACTAAAAACCTTTAATTATTTACACGCTCTCTTGATTATTCACCACTCTTGAATGAGATATGAACCGCAGACAGGAACACTTTTCCAGAAATCCAGATGCTTTTTTATCCGCATTTGGGTTGTGAGTATGGGCTGGAGTCGGTCGAATAATACCAGCAAACAGGTCATCTAATCCATAGGGAGTGAAAAATTGCCATTCACCTTGTGTATCTATCTTTACGCCTACAGCAGTAGCGGTGTGTAGCCAATCTTTAATGCCATCCTCTACACTAGAATAAGTTCTACGACCATCACGCCAACGAGCAAAACTGCACTGATTTTTAATATCAAACACATAATCAGGAAATTTGGCTGTGAGAGTAGCCTTTGCTGCTAGTTCTTGGGAACGGTTCCCCCCGTCATCAAAGAATGCAATATCAAAGTCGTTAATGACTAACCCACATTCTGTCCCAAACATGGAACACCAAACTGTATTTCGCACTGCACCTCCAGCTAACCACCAATTAGGCAAGTCCAGTAAGGCTATTTCTGGTAATACCGTGCCAATAATTGAATCGGCTAGAATGATTTTTAGGCTTGTGTGAATATTCATAATCTAGTAAATGGGATTTTTAAACTGAAGAATCAACATTTTTTCTGATGCTGAAATTAGCCCTTGATCAGAAAGCTATGGCTATAGTCGGTTTTTACTTCTGATATTATTATCCAACCACGACAGACCAGATTGTTGCTCTTTTATAATCTTGATAAAATGTTTAGATGTTAAAAACAAAACATCCCCAAAAAACAAAACCCGGTTGGTCTTTGGATAAGCGAGATCCAAAGTTCATCGAATCAATCATGCCCCTCTTGGGCTTTTTGTATAACTACTATTTTCGAGTCCAAACTAGTGGTTGGGAAAATGTCCCAGATGAAAAAATCCTCATTGTCGGCTCCCATAATGGGGGACTCGCTTCTCCCGACACGTCCATGATGATGTACGACTGGATACGCCGCTTTGGGGCTGAAAAACCAATTTACGGTTTAATGCATCCCAAAGCTTGGGAAGTTTTCCCAGCTTTAGCAGAAATAGCGATGAAAGGTGGGGCTATTATCGCTCATCCGCAAATTGCTTATCAGGCTTTACGCTCTGGAGCTAGTGTTTTAGTTTATCCTGGTGGTGCAGAAGATGTGTTCCGTCCCCATGAAATGCGGGACAAAATTTACTTTGCTGAACGACGTGGATTTATCAAGCTGGCGTTACGGGAAAATGTGCCAATTGTGCCGGCGATTTCTTGGGGGGCGCATGATACCCTATTTATTTTGGCGGATTTGTACAAAGTTGTTGAGCAATTCCACAAGTGGGGGATGCCGTGGCTGTTTGGGGTTGATCCACTAGTTTTTCCTATTTATCTGGGACTACCTTGGGGTTTAGCCCTTGGACCTCTGCCTAATATTCCCTTGCCTGTGCCTATCCACACTAGAGTATGTCCACCAATTGTGTTTGAACGCTATGGAAAAGAAGCCGCAAGCGATCGCACTTATGTTAATGAATGCTATGAATTAGTCAAAAGTCAGATGCAGCAGGAATTGGATAATTTAATCCAACAAGCTGGTAATTAATATATTGGGGCGGATTTTCGCCCCTAGAAGCAGGTGACACCGTTTCACTTTAAGATTGATACAAATGGACTGACGCGGGGACGAGGGGACGCGGGGACGCGGAGATTCATTTGTAGCTTTACTTAAGTGAATTGATATAACCTCTTTGTCCGTTGCTATAATTACGAATTATAGCCGTGGACAGGGTGGTTAGGACATCAATTGATAATGAAACTCTCACTACAAGAGGGTTTTACTCCTGACTCCTGTACGGGCGTATTGCAATACGCCCCTTCTAACTCCTGCTATACCTCATGTTCACTTCATTACTTATCAAAAAAGACTCACCGCGTCACCGCGTCAGCCCATCTCCGCGTCAGCCCTAATGATAAGTCTTTAACCGAACACAATATTACACCGTTACAACTTGCCGTACTTCCACTGGTTCTCCAGTCAAGCTAAAGGGGCGAACTTCGGTAATTTTCACTTTTACTATTTGCCCTTTGAGTTGATTGATATCGCCGGTGAAGAAAGTCAGACGATTACCGCGAGTGCGTCCCATTACTTGGGTTTTATCTTTGGTATTTTGGTCTTCAACTAGTATTTCTTCAATTCTGCCAAAATAACGTTGCGATCGCTCGGCGGCTTTGACATTGACGAGATGATTTAATCTTTGTAAGCGATCGCTTTTGACTTCTTCACTCAATTGATTATCCCACAAGGCCGCAGGTGTTCCTGGACGGGGTGAATAAGCAGCAGTATTCAACAAATCAAAACCAATATCATCCACCAATTTCAGAGTATTTTCAAACTGGGCTTCTGTCTCTCCCGGAAAACCCACAATTGCATCTCCACTAATAGAGGCATCGGGCATATAGCGGCGGATAGTATCAATAATCCGGCGATATTTTTCTTGGGTATAACCTCGTGACATCGCCTTTAATAGCTCGTTATCACCAGACTGAAAAGGAATATGAAAATGTTCGCACACCTTTGGCAACTCTGCACAAGCCTTAATTAGCCGTTCTGTAAAATAACGGGGATGACTTGTAGCAAAACGTAGTCGTTCAATTCCTGGCACATCATGTACATAATACAGTAAATCTGTCAATGTGTGCAGGTGACGACCTTCAGGAGTTGCACCTGGTAAATCTCTGCCGTAAGCATCAATATTTTGACCGAGTAGGGTAATTTCTTTATAACCTTGTTTACCTAATTCTGTGATTTCCGCCCGAATAGCTTCCGGTGTCCGCGACTGTTCCACGCCTCGCACGTTAGGAACCACGCAATAAGTACAACGTTCGTTACAGCCATAAATCACATTTACCCAAGCTGTCACTTGACTATCTCGACGTGGTTGGGTGATATCTTCCATGATATGCACCTCTTCTGTAGCGACTACCTGATTGCCTTCAAAAACTGACTCTAGCAAATCTTTGAGACGATTAGCGTGTTGGGGTCCCATCACCAAATCTAATTCTGGTACACGTCGCAATAAAGCTTCTCCTTCTTGCTGGGCAACGCAACCAGCTACAATTAAAGTTAAATCTGGCTGTTCATGTTTGCGCTTTGCTTGTCTACCAAGATAAGAATAAACTTTCTGCTCGGCATTATCCCGAATTGTACAGGTATTATAAAGAATTACATTTGCATGATTTGGGTCTTCTGACCACTCAAAGCCCATGTCTTCTAAGATGCCTGCCATGCGCTCTGAGTCGGCTTTATTCATTTGGCAACCAAAGGTAGTAATGTGGTAGCGGCGGGATGAAGTGGTCATGGGGAATTACGCTTAGTCAGTTATTGTATTTTACGTCCATTTACCATTCTATCGAAAGCTCTAGGTTACAGTGTAGATGGTTCACATCCGATTTTGACTTTGAGGAATATAAGTTTTGAACTTAATAGATTGATTCTTGATACAGTATTGATGCTGACCTATGGGAACTATTGAAGGTTCTGAACCCAAATCACCATGAAATCTCTGCACCGTCCTGATTTATACAGCTGGTCTTGTTTCAATCCTGCAAGAAATATTGATTTCAATGGCTTTGCCTGGATTCGTCCAGAGGGTAATATTTTGATTGACCCAGTAGCTTTATCAAATCATGATTGGAATCACTTGGAATCTCTCGGTGGTGTGGTTTGGATTATTTTGACGAATTCGGATCATTTGAGGTCAGCAAAGGAAATTGCTAGTCAAACCTATGCCAAGATTGCTGGCCCGGCTGGGGAAAAGGAGTATTTTCCGATTTTATGCGATCGCTGGTTGATTGATGGTGAAGAGTTTGTCCCCGGACTGAAGGTGATAGAAATGCAAGGTTCCAAAACTCCCGGTGAGTTGGCCTTGTTGTTGGAGGAAAAGACCTTGATTACTGGGGATTTAGTGCGATCGCACAAAGCCGGTACCTTAACTATGTTATCAGATGAAAAGCTGATGAATCGAGAACAAGCTGTGGCTTCTGTTCGCAGGTTGGCTGGTTTGGAGAAGGTGGAAGCGGTGCTAGTGGGCGATGGTTGGTCTATTTTTCGAGATGGGAGCGATCGTTTGCAGGAGTTGGTGGAGAGTTTGGGGTAAAGACTATTCTGCTAAAAACTGCTTTATTTCATCTTTCTAATTTCAGTTGATGAGAATACATATGATTGTGAAAAAACTCAAAACCTATTGGTCAAGTACTTTGAAACACCTGCAAGTTTTTCAGGCTTGGAATCTGGGGAATTTAGCGAACCAAAAAATCATTTTGTATGGAGCCTACTTTTTAATTGGGATGAGTTTAGGATCACTTTTGGGATTATTTAAATATCCAACAATTATTAATATTTTAGCTATATTTTCCTGGATTGAATCTTGTTTAAATTGGATAATTTCTATATCACCTAACACTGGCTTTCTCTCAGACATAGTAGCTTTTCAAGCGGCAATAATCGCTATTGCTATACCTCTCAGCTTGGAAATTATTTCTCGAATATCTGAGCGATATCAATCAGGAGTTATTACAAAGAAATTTAGCCAAGAGTCGGAAATTAAGCTGCTGCCAATATTGTTAACTATAGATATAGTAGCTGCTATTATCCTAAAATTTTTCATTCCGGCTGATTCAATTTCTGGGTATGGAAAAATTCTTGCCTGGATTACTTTTATCATTTTTATATTTACGATTTATATACTCTATAAATTTTTTGCTACCCTTCGACGTTATATCACCGATACTAATTTTTTATTAGATGAGCTTTTCAATGATATGGGAGAATTACTTACTCCCCAAACCCAAAATAAGAAAGTAGATAATGAAGGTTTGAAATTAAAACAAAAACAATTTGTTGAAGCTCTGGAAGCTATTGGTGATATTTTAGTATTTGAAACAAAGAATAAGAAAGGAGAAGAAAACATCAAAACAGGACTAAATAGAATTAGAGAGAAAATCGGACAATTTCTGGAGATACAAAAAAGTAGACCTGAAGAATTTGAGCGATTACTTTTATCTCAAGATTTCTTTGATATATATGATCAGGATCGAACTAATGCTCAACTACTATTGAAATTAGATACTAAAAAACATCTTGTTTCATTTACAGCAGCAGTAAATCAACTTTTGAGAATACGCGAAGCAGCTTTAGAAGTAAACAATGCTGAAATTGAGTGGTTTGTAACTGCTGATATTATTTCGTTACTTAGAGATATATCCCAGATTCCTAATAATAATTTGCTTGTAGAACAATTGCTTAAAAATCTTGCTGAACTCAGAAGAAATACTAATCAAAATCAAAGCGGTTCAGCACATCTGGTTTCAATAAGCTGGTACATTACTATAGTATTTAATGATTTATTTGATCTTTCATATTTGGATTTATTTGATAGATACTTTTTTTACGGAATTCAAGATATTATATCTAATAATAAAACTTCCCTATTTAAAAGTTTGGTATCTAATTTAATAAACTCTATAACACTACACGATTCAAGTTATGAAAATATTGATAATTATATATCATTTGTTAGAGGGTGCAATTATCAAAAATACAAAGAAATAGATGAAACATATCACATAAGGAGTAAAATAAATAATTTAAAGCAGCAAATTCAACATATTCGTACAAGAGATCAGCTAATTAGCTGTCTAAAAATTGTTAATGAAGTAGTAGAATTATTACAACCTTGCTTTAATGACGTTCAAAAAGAGGAAGCTCAACAAAAAGAAGATAAACTTCGAGAGGATATTACTTCTAATTTCAAGTTTAATAACCTTATAGATATTATTTTTGGTGCTGGAGCATATTGTATTTTTAAACAAAGATATGACTATATTAAATATCTATGGAATTTCAAGCAACCACATGATTCGGAAGCAACTTGGGTAGGGCATGATATTCTTCCTACTTCGATTGGAAACTTAATCAACTTTTATTTTGAAATAAATCGTATTCAAAGAGATTTTTGCCTTTTTTGGGAAGATCGTCACGGAAGTGAACTCTACTATAAACAATATTTTTTGCTGCTATCGCTTAGAGAATTTCAAAAAAATAATCGGACAGAAATAATTAATCAATTTAGATTATCAGACACTTTGGATTCCCGCGAATTAAATAATATAATTTACTCAGTAGATAGCTTTATTAAACTTGCTAATAAACTCAAAGAAGATACTGAAAATTTAAGAATACTTGGACTGAACATTAATAATATTGAATCTGTATTAATTCCATTTTTACAGACTTTGAAACCAAAAGCTGAAGAACGGATAAAAAGTTTACTAAGAACTAAAAATATCAGTTCTAAGAAAGTCGCTGAATTTAAAAGAAATTTTACTGAGAGCTTTAATAAATCAACAATAATTAGAAATATTCTCAGTTATCATGGATTGTGTGAAGATAGAATTCATGCAGGTTTAGAAATTGGAATTAACCCATTTGGTATAATAGAGATTTCAGAAAAAGCTGCTTTTTTTGAAGAATGGTATTTGCGATATTCTGATATGGGTATTACCTATGGTAGAGACTTAGCAATATGGGAAAATTTAAGAATTATAGAAGAAATAGAAAATTTGTGCCAAGAGATTGATATCAGTCAGTTTGACGCAGCAATTGATGTATTTAAAGAAAATCTAGATAATATAATTATCCTAACTATAAATTTGGATATGAATAGTCTTCTTCCAAATAGAGCCAACTTCAAATCCAAGCAGCAAAATGATTGTCCAAAAATAGAATTGAAAGGTTTTCAGGGATGCTATAAAATCGAAAATTTTGATATTCCAATCTTTACTGTGTATGACTATACTGGTAATCAAAGAATTTTAATCCTTGATAAGTCTAAACTTGGTAAACTAGTTCAGTATTCACCCAGCAATGGGAGCGAGAAAGAAGAATTGACAGGTATATTTCATATTAGTATCCAGTCTTTTTCAGAAAATCAAGAACTAATGAATGATTTCCTACAAAATCCGCAACCCTGGTTAACAGATTTGGGTAATCAAATCCAACAAAAAGAATATCTGGAAGAAAAAGTTAAAATCGAAATTTATGAAAAATTCCAATTTGAGCAACATCACAACTTTCAGGGGTATTTAATAAAATTACCTTATCAAGATTCCTATAATTGAAATAACTTTATCTCATAACAATAAGTAGGTGAATAGAAAAATTTAAAGGTATGTGAAGAAAAGTAAAATCGCTCAAAACTCTCTTCCTGTTCCCTGTTCCCTTACCCCAACGACAATTTTTAACGCCCACCTACTTATGTTCTATGACAAAGTTAGAAGATTATCGCCAATATATTCAGCAAATCCTGACGAAGTACCCCAGTTATAAACCTGCTTATAGAGAAATTAAAGTAGAGACAATCTTCCATACACAAAGGGATCATGATCAGATTGTCCATATTATATCAAGTCCGGCTAATTGCTGATCAAAAAAACTCTCCGCGTAAGAGCGTCCCTGTGTAAAAGCGCGGTTCCCTAATGATAAATCTTTAACCGGACATGATATGATTGGCTGGGAAAATCAATGTCGAGTATATAGCTGTTCTCTGCACCTCGACATTAAAAATGAAAAAAAATTGGATTTAATGGAATGGAAAATAAGTTGATATTGCTGAAGAATTAGTTCAACTCGGTATTCCCAAAATAAAACATTGTCATCGGGTTTCATTCCCCTTTTATGCGAACATTCACAGAATATGCAATAGGTTAAACTAGAAACATTTACAATTCAATTAACTTAAAGCCCCAAATTTTCAAAACAGTAGTTGCTATTTCTGGATCTACACCATCATAAGCCTCCCATTCCGAGTTCTGATCTTTAGGATGTCCATCACCTACATGACCTGCAACTTTTATCACCGGAACACCCACCATGTAATCACGTTCCATTCCTTTGGGGAGAGCTAGTTGAATTCTGCGGCCTACGAACTTTGATGTACTAGTTTTAGCCACAGATTCACGAACTAAACAAATATCACCAGCAGTCCCCCAAGTAGTTTGGTAGATGTGGAGGAACGATATATAACTTTCTGGTTTGATGGCTCTTTTGAGAACTTGCATTATCTAATCCTTACTTATCGTTTTTGGTTCAACAATTTCATTAAAACCTCATCAGAAACAACTACAAGTTTCAATACTAGACACGGTTTCCATGACAATTTCCTCCCTATAATAAAATAAAACAAGGAGTTTAACCCCCTTGTTAAAATTTAAAAGTTTAAAAGTTGAGGCGTATTAGTAATTTACGCAGGTGTAAACTGCAATGATACACCGTTCATACAGTAACGCAGACCTGTTGGTTTAGGTCCATCATTGAACACGTGGCCTAAATGTCCACCACAATTACTGCAATGTACTTCAACTCTAGTCATGAAAAATGAGCGATCCGTAGTGGTCGCGATCGCACCCTCAATCGGTTTAAAAAAGCTCGGCCAGCCAGTACCACTGTCAAACTTGCCTTCTGAGGTAAACAAAGCTTGTCCACATCCAGCACAAACATAAGTACCTGGAGCGTAATTTTTGTCCAGGGGGCTAGTGTGAGGGCGTTCTGTCCCATGTTTCCGCAACACGTGAAACTGTTCCGGCGTTAAAATCGATTTCCACTCGGTTTCTGATTTCGTCACTGCAAACTCAGTCTGAGATGCCATACTTTCTGAACTCCAATTGATATAACGTGAAAAAAAGGCCGTACCCACTAGAACGGCACTAATTTGCAAAAAATGGCGTTTGTCCATATATCTATTATTTGCTATTTTTCTCTTCTAGAGCCAACCTACTTCAGCCAGAGATTCACCGAAGAGGATGCGGAGACGCGGGGACACGGGGACGCGGAGAGTTCCCTTGACTCACCGATAAGTTCTCAACTCCAATAGGATGGCTATAGAATTGGGATAAAACTCTTTTCCCCTGCTCCCTGCCTTATAATTGCTAAGTGTGAAATATTTAAAGTAAAGCGATCGCATCAACATAGATCAGTTATTCTGAAGTATCTTTGTCCACAGTTATTAATTTAAACATCAGAACTGCAACACTAATGTGCCAACTGCTGGGAATGAACTGCAATGTGCCAACGGATATTTGCTTTTCCTTTGAAGGGTTTTCTGCACGAGGAGGCAAAACCGATGAACATAGTGATGGTTGGGGCATTGCTTTTTTTGAAGGTAAAGGATGCCGGATTTTTCTCGATGCCAAACCCTCTATAGATTCTCCTCTAGCAGAGTTAGTAAGGCGCTATCCCATCCACTCTACCCATGTGATTGCCCATATCCGCAAAGCTACCCAAGGTGAAGTCATCCTAGAAAACTGTCATCCTTTCCGTCGGGAACTGTGGGGAAGATATTGGGTATTTGCCCATAATGGTAACTTGCCAGATTTTCAAGTTGAAAGTAACGGTATTTTTCAACCTGTAGGTGACACAGATAGCGAACAAGCATTTTGCTTGATACTCAACACTTTACGAGAAAATTTTCCTCAAGGACAACCTCCTTTAGAAGAACTTTATCAAATACTGCGTAAAATTACGGTACAAATAGCATCGATAGGCGTTTTTAACTATCTACTATCAGATGGAGAACATTTCTTTACTCATTGCTCAACCAAACTCTGCTACATTATCCGACAAGCGCCTTTTGCAGCTGCTCACTTAATTGATGAAGATATGACTGTCGATTTTAGTGAATTGACAACAAAGCGCGATCGCGTTGCTATCATTGCCACTACACCCCTTACTGATAACGAAGTTTGGACACCAATCCAACCAGGAGAACTATTAATATTTCAGGACGGTTTACCACTCAAATTTAAGTAATTCGTTCAGGAGAATACAGCAGAATTCAGGAGTCAGTAGAGGCGTTTCGCCGAAACGTCTCTACTGGCTTGCTGTCTAGGTTTCAATTTTGATTCTGTACCTCATTGATCTGCAATCTGCTATATCTTAATCATATAATACCAACTCAGGTATATTTATATCTGATGGTTTAGTCTGTAAATACTGATGTAATATCTGCGTTAAGTCGTCATTATATATAGGTTTGTTAATAAAACCATTAGCCCCAAATACCTTAGCCCTGAATCTATCAAAAACACCTTCACTACCTGTTAATATGATAATTGGTGTATGGGCAAAATAAGAACAGCGTCGTAATTGTTCGCACATTTGGTAACCACTAATAACTGGCATGATCAAATCTAAAAATATCAGGTCTGGACGATTTTGAATTAGCATCGGTAGAGCTTGTAACGGATCTTGAATGCCAATAAATCTCATCCCGTTAGATGTAATAATACTCTCTAATATTTTACAAACTTGAAGACAATCATCAACACAGGCAATCAGAGGAGAATTTTTATGATTTAGTTGTTGATAATTACCACTTTTTTTGATTTTTATTATTGATGATGGCAAATCAGGTATTTCTATAAGTTCAACACTTCCTTTATCAATAAACGGTCGCAATGAATTAGTCACAGCTAACACACTTTGCTTCATTTTGGCAGATAAGTCCCATAGAGTATATTGACCATTTATCAATCTCTCAAAGTTTTTGTAGAAACTTTTACTTACTTGCTGTCTCAGTTTTTCCGGCTTGCGTATAACTGGTGATAAATTAGGAGAAATCCTTCTTAAACCAGCTTGTGACCAGTCATACCAGGAATCTTGCATTTCCTTGATAAACATATTTGTACTGGTGGAAATCATCAGTGCTTTTAAAATTGTGTCTTGGTTGATTTCGCAACTTAAGTCAGCAATATTTACCTGTTGAGCTAAATCAAATAAAATTTCCCCGATAGTATTGATAACAAAATCATTAAATTGTTGCTGGTTGATCTGACCTGTATGATATGAGTTTTCTAGCAGTAAATAATCCCAATACTCAATTAAGATATTCTCATCCCGTAGCTCAATTTTATCAATATCAATTTCTGGACAAATTAAAGTCATATTTCTCAGCCAACGTCTACGAGGATGAACTCCTCCTGTTGCCCAAACTATCTGACCTAGTTGATAATAGAAAGCCCATTTGTTTCCCTGTACATCCTGAATACTTAGCTGTCCATTGTATTGCAATAGACTACATTTTTTGAATTCTTGCAATAATGTATCCAAGTTCATGACTTTTTACTTACTTACTACATATTTTTTTGTATCATTTCGTTAATCAAATCAAGTATTAGCGAAATTAAATTTTGTTTAAAACTAAGTTATTTCAGTGTTGATGCGGTTAATCATCTATTACTCTCAATGATACACTCACCAAACACATAAGGTAAATTGGTAGTTAATTGATAAGCAAGAGAAAATAGCGGTGTATGGATTTTTTAAGCGCACACTACTTTAGCTCTAGCTTGGGTGGCATTAGCCAGACGCACCAATAAAAGATAAAAAAAGCAAATCTAGTAATAATGTATATTAAAATCTATACAAATAATAGCATACAGAATAGTATTATTAACCAAAGCCGTATAAACACTGAATTCATAGATATGTGTTCACACATTGCTCCTGTAGTAAGAATTTTACCGTCTTTTCTTAGTTCCACAATACGCTGGCTGTTAGAGCCAAAAATATTAAATTGTGTAGCGATCGCTTGACAATCAAGACAGTCGCTACAATTATTCTTAACTGAACTGTATGGACTCAGTTCTATAGTAGATAGATTTAACGCCGTCCACCTTGGATTTTGTCAAAGATAGCACCATCATCAAAGAACTTCCTCTGGACAGCATCCCAACCACCAAGATTTCCCACAGTGTAAAGTCGAGTAATTTTGGGATGTTGTTTCCAGGAATTTGGCAGTTTTTGAGAAATTATATGTCATGGGATGGCCTTGGATGAGGATGAATAAAATCAACTGTTTTTTGATCGAATTACCGTATCTAATGTCTAAAAAAAGAGCGTATCAGATGCGACATGGAAAATCAATAGTTTTTACACCTAAAAACAACTATTTCTCAATCGGATATTGTATGTATTTTTTATTACTAAAATAAGTTGGCTGTTTTAGATACGCTAATTATTTATAAATGATGTATTGCTAGGAATTGGGGAAATAAAATCTGGAATCTATTGTGAGATTTATACCGGAGATTAAGTATAAATAAATACTTGATAACTAGCATTAACTGTATAATTTAACTAAATAATTATAACCATAAATTGATACTAGCTAATTCATGGTATTGTATTTTTTTGTGAAACTGCTAGAATCTCCATATTCCCTATCGCTAATGTGAGGTTTTACATATATTTCATCACCAGATACCTGCGATCGCGTATTACCATAAAGTATATATACTTTATTTCTATCAACTAACTGTAGTTTAACAGGAGGAGAAAAAATGAATTTATGGCAGCGCTTCGGGCAACAATCGCAACTTAGGTTAAGGCTAAATTCGCTCAAAGGCTTTGTAGCACTGTTTTTAGTCGGGGGAATTCTGAGTGTAGCACTTACCTCTTGCTCTGGTGGGAATAACACTACTACTACCACTGGAACTGCTACAGCCGAAAAGAAGCAGAATGTAGAACTAACTCTTGTCTCCTTTGCTGTCACCAAAGCTGCTCACCAAGCCATTATTCCTAAATTTGTGGAAAAATGGCAAAAAGAACATAACCAAACTGTCATCTTTAAACAAAGTTATGGTGGTTCCGGTTCCCAAACTCGCGCTGTCATTGATGGTTTAGAAGCAGATGTTGTTCACTTAGCACTAGCTGGGGATACGTCAAAAATTGAAAAAGCGGGATTAATTCAGCCAGGATGGGAAAAAGAAAGTCCCAACAATGCTATTGTTTCTAAGTCTGTAGCAGCTTTAGTCACTCGTGAAGGCAACCCGAAAGGTATCAAAAGTTGGGCAGATTTAGCAAAAGATGATGTTAAAGTGATTACCGCTGATCCCAAAACTTCAGGAGTTGCGCGTTGGAATTTTCTCGCACTGTGGAACTCAGTAATTAAAACTGGTGGAGATGAAGCCAAAGCCACTGAATTTGTGACTAAAGTTTACAACAATGTTCCAATTTTGACAAAAGATGCCCGTGAAGCTACAGATGCATTTTTCAAACAAGGTCAGGGTGATGCTCTGATAAACTATGAAAATGAAATTGTGTTGGCAGAACAAAAGGGTGAAAAAGTGACTGCGATTATCCCTGATGTGAATATTTCCATTGATAATCCTATTGCTATAGTGGACAAGAATGTTGATAAACACGGTAATCGTGAAGTAGCAGAAGGTTTCGTCAAATTCCTATTTACCCCAGAAGCACAACAGGAGTTTGCGAAGGTGGGATTTCGTCCTGTAGATGAGACAGTAGCTAAAACTAAGGAATTTGCCGATAAATATCCTCCAGTAAAAACTTTGGGTACAGTTCAGGACTTCGGTGGTTGGGATGCAGTTCAGAATAAGTTTTTTGCTGACGGCACAGTTTTTGACAAAATTCAAGCCACAAAGAAGCGGTAATTGGTGAAAAATAACTATTGACTAAATTTTGAATTATGACTGCATCTTCTCCTGTGCAAGCTAACATTAAGCCTTCTGTTTGGAAGGTATTCTTAGATAATGTGATTCACCTTCCTTGGACTTGGCGAATTACCATCGGATACCTATTTGTGATGTTGTTTGTTCCCATAACGGCGATGTTCCTCAAAGCCAGTACGGAACCTCCCGCTAAGTTTTGGGAAATCGCTACCAGTGAGTTAGCATTGTCCACTTACAACGTCACTTTTGTAACTTCACTGTTTGCGGCGCTACTCAATGGCGTTTTTGGAACTTTGATTGCTTGGGTATTAGTACGTTATGATTTTCCTTGCAAACGGATAATTGATGCCACGGTAGATTTACCTTTTGCTTTACCAACATCCGTTGCGGGTTTAACTTTAGCAACTGTTTACAGCGATAATGGTTGGATTGGTTCACTGTTAGCACCACTGGGAATTAAGGTATCTTTTACCCGGTTGGGAGTTGGGGTAGCAATGATATTTATATCTCTGCCTTTTATTGTGCGAACTGTGCAACCTGTGCTTCAGGAAATGGAACAGGAAATTGAAGAAGCGGCTTGGTGTCTGGGTGCGACTCAATGGCAAACTTTCTGGAAAGTAATTTTACCGCCGTTATTTCCCACAATTTTGACTGGTGTCGCTTTGGGTTTTTCCCGTGCAGTCGGGGAGTATGGTTCAACGGTAATTATTTCTTCCAATACATCGTTTCAAGATTTGATAGCACCTGTGCTAATTTTCCAGCGCTTAGAACAGTATGACTATTCTGGTGCAACTGTCATTGGTGTGGTTTTACTATTAATTTCTTTGGTAATGTTACTGGCAATTAATTTCTTACAAGCTTGGGCGAGAAGATATGACAACAGATAAGAGGAATAGTACTAAACAGCAAAGTTGGGTTCCAGGTGTTTTGATTGCGATCGCGATCGCTTATTTATTCCTAGTCCAATATATCCCAACTATCAACCTTTTTTTTGCAGCGTTCAAAACAGGATTCACCCCATTTCTATCTAACCTCACCAAACCTGACTTTCTCCATGCAGCTTGGCTAACTTTGTTACTGGCTTTAATTTCCTTGCCTGTAAATACAGTATTTGGTTTATGTGCGGCTTGGGCGATCGCTCGCCATAAATTTCCAGGACGCGCTATAGTTCTCAGTATAATAGACCTCCCCTTTTCTATTTCCCCAGTCGTAGCTGGCTTAATGATTGTGCTACTTTATGGAAGACAGGGCTGGTTTGGCCCTTGGCTTCAGGCGCATGATATCCAGATTATCTTTGCATTTCCCGGCATGGTACTAGCTACCGCTTTTGTAAGTATGCCCTTTGTGGCCAGAGAAGTAATTCCCATCCTCGAAGAATATGGCAAAGATCAAGAAGAAGCAGCTAGAACCTTAGGTGCAAATGATTGGCAGACATTTTGGCGTGTCACCTTACCCAGTATCCGTTGGGGCTTACTCTATGGCTTAATTTTAACCAATGCCAGAGCAATGGGTGAATTTGGAGCAGTTTCCGTCGTATCTGGTAACATTGCCAGCACAACTCAAAGCCTGCCATTATTTGTTGAAGACGCTTATAAACAGTATGAATCTGAAGCTGCTTTTTCTGCGGCTGTAATTTTGGCACTTTTAGCAGTAGTAACTTTAGTGCTGAAGGAGATTCTGGAACGGAAAACCAAAATTAAAGAAGTTGAATAACTCTCATCAATCCTCAGCGAACCTCCGCGCTAACCTCAGCGTACCTCTGCGTTAAAAAACAATCTGCTTAATCATCCTCTCCTCCAACAATTCTAATAACCCATCCACATCCTTACCAACTTGCTCAAAACAAACGGCCGGTTTGGGTTCAGGTGCAAATTGAATTAACTTAATTTCCCCTTTCCCAATCCCAATCATCACAACTTCAGTTTCTGGTTTATTATTCTCAATAATTCCTAAAAGTTCTTGCAGCCGATTTTCAACCCTATCATTGAGTTTTTCCACTTCAGCTTGGGGACAATAAACAAAATGCGGTTGTGGTTGTAAATCAATACCAATGGTACCTTGACTGTCACCATTTTCTAATCGCAGTCCCCAAAATAAAGCTGCTAATTCTTGCTGATTTGCTTTGACAAATCTATCCAATTGTCGCCGCCATTTGTTATCTTCTGTTTCCGGTTGAGTAGTACCAAACATCATAGGTAATTCGTAATTCGTAATTCGTAATTCGTAATTTCTAATTTTAAATTCTCCCCTCTTTGCTTGCCAAGAGGGGTTGGGGGTGAGATTCTTCTATCTCAAACCTGATTGTACAAGCCAGAGACTTGTATAAATGCCATCTTTCTCTAAAAGTTGTTCATGGGTTCCTGACTCTACTAATTATCCGTGTTCCATGACATAAATGCAATCAGCATTGCGGATAGTAGAAAGACGATGAGCAATGGCTATTGTAGTCCGATTGACGGTAATCCGTTCTAGAGAACGCTGAATAGAGCCTTCTGTCTCATTATGCACTGCTGAGGTCGCTTCGTCTAAAATTAAAATTGGCGGATCTTTTAACCCTGCGCGAGCAATGGCAATCCGTTGTCTTTGTCCACCAGATAACTTTTGCCGTTGGAGAAGATGTACGGAATGTCTACGCCTTCTGGATTCCCAGCTATAGTTGAATCTTATAGCCACATATGTCTACAATTGCTTGCAGATAAATATTATCACACAATCAAGTTTATCAGTCTTGAGTAAGTAGCTAGGTACAATAACTTGGGAGCGTGGCTGTAAAAACTGAGTTTAACGCCGCCAACTCTCAAGGTATTTAAGTCAAATGTATTATCTTACTCAAAAATCAGGACTCAAAACTAACCAGGAGATAAAAAGTTGAACACGAAACAACTAGGGAATTGGCAAACTACCGTTGCCGGAATTGTATTAGCAACATTAGTACTTTTCGGACTCAATTCTTTTGTAATTATTACCCCAGGACAAGCGGGAGTAATCAGCATTTTAGGTAAAGCTACAGATGGGGCATTGTTAGAAGGTATTCACATCAAACCACCATTTATTTCCGTGATAGATGTGTATGATTTGACGGTACAAAAATTTGAAGTTCCAGCGGAAAGTTCTACCAAAGACTTGCAAAATTTATCAGCAAGATTTGCTATTAACTTTCGGCTTGATCCTAGCCAAGTAGTGCAGGTAAGAAGGAAACAAGGTACTTTAGAAAATATCGTTTCTAAAATTATTGCTCCCCAAACACAAGAGGCATTTAAAATCGCAGCAGCGAGAAGAACAGTAGAAGAAGCAATTACGAAAAGAAGTGAATTAAAAGAAGATTTTGATACTGCCTTAGGCAATCGCTTAGAGAAATATGGAATAATTGTCTTAGATACAAGTGTAGTAGATTTGGCTTTTTCTCCAGAATTTGCCAGAGCAGTTGAAGAAAAACAAATTGCGGAACAGCGAGCGCAAAGAGCCGTCTATATAGCACGAGAAGCTGAACAAGAAGCCCAGGCTGATATTAATCGCGCCAAAGGTAGAGCCGAAGCTCAAAGACTCTTAGCAGAAACTCTCAAAGCTCAAGGAGGACAATTGGTTTTGCAAAAAGAAGCAATTGAAGCTTGGAAGAGTGGAGGCGCACAAATGCCAAATGTACTAGTTATGGGTGAAGGTTCCCAAGGTAGCATTCCCTTCATTTTCAACTTAGGAAAGTTATCAAATCAATCTTGATTTGGGTTACAAATACTAGTAAGGTGGGCAAATCCCATCTTCAAAACCACATCAACACCAGCAACATCATAGACGAACATATGCCTACTCCTAAAGATCATAATCTCACAGTTGAAGAAGCCAAAAAAATCCTCAACAAATTTAACTGTCTAGATATTGCCCCTGTTCTCAAACCTTCGGAAAAAGTTTTAACTCGTCAGGCATTAATTTTCATGGCCAGCCTTTCAGATTACCAAATTTTAGGAATTTGTGCTGATACAGCAGAGGAAGGAATTTTGGCTATGAAAACTTATTCTCATGCTTTTCATTATGAAGCACCAAGTGATTTGCAAACACCTGATGGACCAGTTTATATCAAATTAAATGGTAAAAATGGACTGTGCTATCTTGACTCCTATTTTGGGCATCATCGGGGAGTATTAGTTTCTTGTCAATCTTATGAAGAAGCAGGAATCAACGAGATGTATGGACATTTACCGATTGATTTATTTGTATAGCATTGATCATCAATCAAATGCTTCACATAGTGGGCAATGCCCACCCAATAACTAACAACTAATTACTTAAAATCCCAATTTTTTTTATGAGCATTATTACATTACAGTCAGTTAAGAAAGATTTTGGAATTAAAGAAATCTTAAAAGATGCTAATTTTAGCCTTGATATCTCTGATAAAGTGGGATTAATTGGTACTAACGGTTCTGGTAAATCAACATTATTAAAAATGATTGCTGGGCTAGAATCAATTGATAGTGGTCAAATTTTAGTTAACTCCGGTTCTAAAATTATCTACTTACCCCAACAGCCAGATGTAGATGAAAACCGCACAGTTTTAGAGCAAATATTTGCTGACAGTGGTGAACATATGGCTTGGGTACGGGAGTATGAAGAACTTTCTGATAAATTAGCTCATTATCCCGAAGATAATCTACTCATGTCTCGTCTTTCTGCGGTAATGCAAAAAATGGATGAAACTGGTGCATGGGAACTAGAAACCAATGCCAAAATCATTCTCACTAAATTAGGAATTGCTGACTTTGATGTCAAGGTTGGTACTTTATCTGGAGGTTATCGCAAGCGCATTGCACTAGCAACCGCGTTATTAGCAGAACCAGATGTATTGCTGATGGATGAACCCACAAACCATCTTGATGCACTGTCGGTAGAATGGTTACAAACTTATTTAAGTCGCTATCGTGGCGCGCTTTTCTTAATTACCCACGACCGTTATTTTCTAGATAAAGTTACTAACAAAATCATTGAAATTGATAGAGGTGATATTTACACTTATACAGGTAACTATTCCTATTATCTAGAAAAGAAAGCTTTAGCTGAAGAATCTGCTATCAGCAGTCAACGGAAACATCAAGGTGTATTACGGCGCGAATTAGAATGGCTCAAACGCGGGCCAAAAGCGAGAAGTACAAAACAAAAAGCCAGAATTGATCGCGCTCATGCATTGCGTGATACCGAGTTTAAACAAGCTCAAGGTAAAGTTGATATTTCTACAGTTAGTCGTCGGATTGGTAAAAAAGTTATTGAACTCAATAACATTAGTAAATCTTACGATGACCGAATTTTGATTAAGAATTTTACCTATGAATTTAGTCCAGAAGACCGTATTGGGATTATCGGTGCTAATGGTGCTGGTAAATCTACTTTAATGAATATTATCACCGGAAGGATTCAGCCTGATTCTGGAACTGTGGAAATTGGTAGTACAATTCACATTGCTTATTTTGACCAACATTCTGAAGAATTACTCACAGAGATAAATGAAAATCAACGGGTAATTGATTACATCAAAGAAGAAGGTGAATTTATTCAAATCGCTGACGGTACGAAAATTACTGCTTCCCAAATGTTAGAGCGGTTTTTGTTTCCTGGAAGTCAGCAATATGCGCCAATTAATAAACTTTCTGGGGGGGAGAAACGGCGGTTATTTCTGTTACGCTTACTTATTAGTGCGCCTAATGTTTTGATTTTAGATGAACCAACTAATGATTTAGATGTGCAAACATTAGCAGTACTAGAAGATTATTTAGAAGATTTTTCTGGATGTGTAATTGCAGTTTCCCATGACCGCTACTTTTTAGACCGTACTATAGACACTGTATTTTCTCTTGAAGACGGTGGAAATTTAAAGCAATATCCCGGTAACTATTCAGTTTATTTAGATTACAAAAAAGCTGAAGAAGCAGCACAACAAGACACTGCTAATACTAAAGATAAATCCAAAAACAGCACTGAAAAAAAAGCTACATCTTCAGAAACTGAAACTAAAAAGCGGGGGAGATTAACTAATTGGGAAAAGCGAGAATTTGAACAGTTAGAAGGTAAAATTTCCCAATTAGAAGATGAAAAGACAGCCGCAGAAAAAGCACTAGTAACTGTTTCTCCTGGAAATTATACTCAAGTGCAAAAGCTTTATGAACAGGTAGAAACACTAAAAAAAGCGATTGATGTAGCGACAGAACGCTGGTTAGAATTAGCGGAGATGGATGTTTAACAATCCAAAATTCAACATTATTCGCGTAAGCGTTAAGTAGTAAATAGAGTTTCAGCAATTCCTAAATATGACAATTAGGATGAGTTATACTTGAACTTTGCGGTGTAACTTTTGGAGCATCTGCTGTCAAAATAACTCGACCATCAGCAGAAATTATCCATCCTTGTGCTTGCTGAATTACCTGATTGTTAATATTTTTTTCCTTCTTATGAGTATTAACAATGATGTTTCCGGCTTTTCCTGCACCACTGGTTTCGACAGAGAGGATAGGAGAAGAATCTTGAACACCGATACCGAGATTAACAGCTTTCTCTGCATTGATGATAATTGTACCGCCATCACCTTTGCCTGTGGTTGTGGCGAAGATTTCAGCGCCATTGGCTACTGTTAAAGTGGGAGTATTGAGGGTGATATCTCCAGCTTTTCCTTTTGCTGTGGTGGAAGCGGAGATTTCTGAAGCATCTGTGAGGGTTAATTTTTTGGCATCAATTTGAATATTACCCGCATCTCCTGTACTGTTTGTGTTACTGGCAATTTTACTATTATTGAAGGTGACAGTACCTGGACTGGTGATATTTACGTTTCCTGTTACCGCCAGCAAAAAGGAAAATTGCACCACCATTTCCTTTTCCGCCAAATAAAAATGACTCTGAGGAGGAGTTTAGATTTTGTGTAGTAATATTACCATCAGCAGTGAGAGAAATCGCACCGCCATTTCCTGCTTTGTCTGAATTTGAATTTGAAGAGGAGTTGATATTGTTCGTAGTAATATCATGGATAGCATTTAGAGTGATCAATCCAGCATTAACGCTACTAGATGAATTGATGTCACTTGTGGAAATTTTACCTCCAGCCTTGAGGTTAACATTTCCTCCAGCACCAAGACTGCCAGAGGTTGTGATGATTAACTGTGTACCAGTTGCTATTCCCCAAGGGGCTGTGTCTCCGGCTTTATACACAGTTGTTGTAGTATTAGCCTGGTTATTATCTTCATCGTTAAATATACTTAAATACCAAGTGCCGTTGGGGTTGAGCCGATTCAGGTGAGTCAATGGCTCACTAGGTTGGAATGTCCCATTAAAGGGAGTAGAACCTGATGAAATGGGAGTAGAAGCACTATCAGCGAGTAGGGTATCTTGAAAATTGGCTAGATTATTTCCCGTTGAATCAATCAAATATATAAATCCTCTGGGTGAGGATAAAGTAACCTCTGAATTACTGAGAACATTACTAGCTGAAAGTCTCACTTTAACTTCTGTTATGGGGTCGGTAAGATTACTATTAAAGGTAAAATAGCCAGCGTATATGAATTCATCAGGATTAATTGTAAACGTCCCACCGTGATCAATATCTATTGTGGTGGTTGTAGAAGTAACATCAGGAGTAGTATCTAGCTTCCCTGTAATAATATCTCCACCCTCACTGGTGATATTAATATCTCCACCTTTGGTACTAATATCTTTAATATTAATATTGTCTTTGGCTTGCAAATTTACTAACAATTCCGGTGCTGTAGTCGTAATATTTCCTGTACCTGTAATCAGGTTTCCTGCTGTTAATGATAAACTGGGATGAACTGAAGAAACTGCTGTATTTTCATCAGCCACAATTGCAATCTTTCCATAGTTAAGATTTTGATTAGCTGTTACTATAGCGGACTGTGCAGTTAACTCCTGAATTTGTACATCTCCTGTTATCGCTGTTAGTTTTATGTAACCATGAGGTGCAGATAAAATTCCTGTGCTGTTAATATTTCCGCCCAAAAATGTTAAATCTTTACCTGTTGTCAAATTACCTTCATTCTTAATTGACCCTTGTTGATTTCTCAAAGCATTACTAAATAACGCACTTGGTTGAATTGTCAATAAATTACTTGTTGCTGGTGCAGTCGCACTAAATAAACCATTTTCACCCAACTTAATACCATCCACAGTTGTCGCAGTAAATGAACCGCGAATATCTAAACTGGCATTTTGTCCAAAGATAATCCCGTTGGGATTGATTAAAAATAAATTTGCTGTTCCTTCTACTCCTAACTTTCCAAATATATTGGAAACGTTACCACCAGTGACACGAGTTAATATATTTTCAATATTTACAGGATTAGCAAAATACACACTTCTATTTTCACCAACATTGAATTTTTCAAAGCTGTGAAATAAATTTGTACCTCTAGCAGCACCACCATTAATCAGGTCTTTGAATTCGTTAACTTTATTAACAACTGAATTTTCTGAACCTAGTGTATTATCTGGTTTTAGTTGTGCTAATACTCTTGAATTTGTAGAGGTGAATATTCCTGCTATTATCAATAAAGTTGTTGTGACTAATCGATCAACTTTTTGTTGTTTTTGATGTTTCATTTTATCAATTCGTTTGTACTTGTTTATAAACTGATTTTTGGATCTAAGTTAAGTAGGCGAAAGAAATTAAACTATATTAAGTAAGGTAAATTTTTTGAACTTGTTTTGTAGTGAGAACTTTAGACTTTAAAGTACGGACGAAGCCCTGACTACAAACCTTGAATTATTTACGTTACTCTACTTGAAAATATTTCTCTTAGCCGCTAAAGCTGTATTCAGAAACCCAAAATATCAATTACCATAATTTTTTGTTTATTCAAACACAAACACAAACATAATTATAACATCACTGACAGTAAATTTACAGCAATTTTCAGGTAAATGAACCACACAGCAGAAGTTTTAATTTCTGTAAATAAGTGGTCTAAATACATGAAAACTGCTGTAAACAAGTACATAGAGATAATACTATTGTGAATGTGAGTATTTAGTTAATCTCTTTTCATGTACTAGGCAAATCATCTTCCGATAATGTCTCATCTATGATCATTATCCAAGGTATACCGTTATTAACTGGTGAACTAATACTAATTTTGGCTTTGTTAGCAAACCGTTTTAACGTTGCGGCTAAGTAAGGAACGGTAGTCATGATATTCTGGTAACTTTCAATATTATGACAAACCATGATTAACATCAAAATACCGCTATTGACTTTGAAATACCAATGGCAACTAGATAATAAAATGCGTACCACACTATTACAAGCTAGGAAAAATCGCTTTTTAGTGACTTCTTCCAGTTGACTGAGCAATAATTCACTGATTTGGGTAGTTTTATAAGAAGGCAAATCATCTGGAGATAGATATGGTTTAGTCATAGGATTTCGTCTTTTCTCAAAGGAACAATAGACTGACGTAATCTAAATAATTCCGCATGATTAATTAGTGAGTTACGTCAGATGTTAAGATATTCCAAAGTGACAACCGTTCACTCCCATACGAATGTTTATATAATTCGTATGTCCTGCACCTCAATTTTCCACATATTTTCTTTAGCAAGTAAGATACAAAACTACACCAAGTTTTGTGGTTATAGCGGTTCTCGATTGAGTGAAATATAAGAACCCCACCCCCCTCCCCACAAGCGATGAGGGGACTATGATGTATCTTATTCAAGTGCATACCGCTATATTGCCAATAGATTTAAGAACTATGTTCTTGTGCTTCTGTAGTAATCCAAATAAGTTCTAACCACAATTGAGGATAATCTGTTTTCAGCCTTGATAAGGGATCACGCAGTAATTTGGTAGCATTTAAACAAACAACTTCAGCTAGTCCTAAATATTTTGCTACTTCTCTGAGTAAATTTTTCTCAGCTACTATAGATGCAAAAATTTCATCAGGACAGTAAATCCCAATATACTGCACAGGAGAAACACAAGAATTCATAAAGCAAGAAGTGATTACTTTCACATAACAATGCTGTAATAATTCCCATACTCGCGGGTGCATTTCTTCGATAATGGTGTTAAAGTTATCCGCTAATTTTTCTTCAGTAATCATAATTCTCTCCATAACTGATGCATAATAGTGCAACCAGGATAAAGAACTTTTTCAGTTCCACAAACCATTAATTGTTGAAAATCTTTTCTACTGCACCTGAAAACTCTTCATTGTTAACGGTGCGTTATAGAAATCATCAAAACCGAATTTTCTGGAGAAAACTGTATTTTTTACTACTGTTTACCAAATTAATTGGTAAATATATGAATTTTCAGCCTGTTTAAAATCCTGAAAAGCTTTTATTTATAAGTATTACAGCTATTACCAACCAATAAAAATTTACTTTTTTGCAAAATATTTTGCGAGTCGCAAGCAAATTAGCTAAATGTTGTGATATTGTTTGTTTATGGGGAATCAAGAGAGCGAAAGCACAAAAATCATCCCAACAGAAATGATATATATTCACCGTGCTTTTGCCTTGGCAGATTTTAGTTAAGAGACTTCCAAATAAAAAATATTCAGTTAATTCTTGTGGGGTATGCATTTTGCCTGCCCTTGAACCCAGACAGGCTAGAGCCATTATACCACAAGATTGGATAGTTTATTGTTTGGGATTCCCTAAATCCGCTACGGCTTTGAGAAACCAACAGATAAAGCCAATGAAGCAGGATAGTAGTCTCCGTAATAACTTGAAGTCAATCAGAACCCGTTTAGCCATGAGTCAACAAGACTTGGCAAACCTAGCTGGTGTAACTCGTCAAACTATTAGCGGTGTAGAGTCGGGACAATATGCGCCCTCGGTTGAGATTACACTACGTCTGGCTAAAGCATTGGGCTGTCAAGTTGAGCATCTATTCTGGCTAGAGCGAGATTTACCGGAAATTGAAGCCGTTCTTGCCAAACCTGTTACCGATGATGCACACGTAAGAGTTAGTCTAGCGCGGGTAGGAGGTCAATGGATAGCTTATCCTTTGATTGGCAAAGATGCCTTTCGCCAAGATATGATTCCCGCTGACGGTGAGGCTCACAGAGAGAGTAACACAAATAAACTGCTTGTCCGACTCCTCGACGATAATATGGACTTTCTTTATAACACCGTCGTCATCGCTGGATGTTCCCCTGTGATTTCTCTGTGGGCTAGAGCTACCGAACGCTGGCATCCCCAACTGCGAGTAAAATATAACTTCGCTAATAGTATGGCTGCATTGCAAAATCTATGCAGAGGTGAAGCGCACATTGCCGGAATGCACCTATATGATTCAAAAACGGGAGAATATAATACTCCCTTTGTTCGGGATGCTGTGGCTGGAAGGGAAGCCGTTCTCATTACTTTAGGAGTTTGGGAAGAGGGACTGATGGTGCAATCGGGTAATCCCAAGGGCATCAGCACTTTAAGCGATTTAGTGGCAATGGGAGCAACCATTGTGAACCGAGAAGTAGGTTCTGGAAGTCGGTTGCTTTTAGAACAAACATTAGAAAAGGAACAAGTTCCATTCCATGCACTCCAAGGCTTTGATCGGATTATTACCAGTCATCAAGATATTGCTCAAGCGATCGCTTCTGGATTTGCTGATGCAGGTATCAGTACCGCATCTGTAGCAGCGGCTTTTGGGTTAGGATTTATCCCTCTCAGGCGATCGCGTTACGACTTAGTAATTCTCAAAAAATATCTGGAAGAATCACCAGTACAGCAATTACTTAGCACCTTGGGACATCCTCTAGTTCACTCCCAATTACAAATTCTCGGCGGCTATGACATCAGCACAATTGGAGAAGTTGTAGCAACAGTTTAAATTTTTCGGTATTGCTGAATTGATGTATAGCAGGAGTCAGGAGACGCTTCGCAGACCTATGGCTTACGCCACGCTGCACTATCGGTTCAGGAGTCAGGACGAAAACCCTCTTTTAGTGGGAGTTTCATTATCAATTGATGTTCTAACCACCCTGTCCACGGCTATATGAAATTAGAAAATTCAAAATCTGATAGCGCAGCGTTAGCCATAACTTTGCGTATATAGTTTAGTCTCTTGTTTCGTCTTTGTATTGGTTGGTTGTTAGGGGATGGAAAATTTCTCACTCGTTTCTCATTCCCTTTTATCTTCTGCATTTTTGTTAATAGCGTTATTTGTGCTATTAAGGTGAATTTATACTTCAACATCTATTTCCACAGCCATGAATAAACATTCTCTTTCTCCAGATGATTTACCACCCTCTCAACTGACATATCTTGATGAGATGTTACTTGAAAATTTAGACGAAGTTATTGGCAAATATTTTTATGCAAATTGTGGTCGCATTATCCAAGTATTGTTATCAAATTGTCAATGGTGCATCAAGACTAACTCCTGTGGATTAATTTTAATTATTGTTTGCCCTGATAGAGAAATTTATTGGCATATTATCAACGCTATTCCCGATGTTGCTAAAAAGTTAAACCTGTTTTCTCAAAGGGCAATTATTCGTTTATGTCCATCTATTAATAAAGGTACACTTTGGGAAATCAGTGTGCGTGAAATACCAGCCTATAGATGATAGTTAAATGGCTAATATATATTCATTAACTTCAATCACAAACTAAATATGACAAAAGGTTATTTTGATTACCTTTATGTTAGATTTTGGTTGATAAAATACTAGCAGTTATCAAGCAGTATTATAGAAGTTAACAGGTGTTTTATATTATTAAATATATTTGATAAATAAGACATTTTTATAATTTCTATTTTCCTTGATTAACAATAGATAAATCTATATTTATTGTAAATACCATGCCAAAGCGGATAATTTTAGAAGTAAATAGTTGGTTCAAGAGGGATAGAATTGTCCAAAATTTAGAATTTTTTCAAGATATTATTGTTATCTCTCTCTGTGTGGGTTTATTTTGTGTGATGCTAATCAGACTAGCAGATATGTTTTTATCCTTTTTGCACCCATTGAATTTACGACAAGTAACATCTGATATCTTATTTATTTTGATTCTTGTAGAGTTATTTCGCTTATTACTTGATTATCTCCAAGAACGAAGTATATCTGTAGGTGCAGCGATAGAAATTACTATGGTTTCTGCTTTACGAGAAGTGATTTTACGCGGAGTTCTCGAAATTCCTCGTGACCAAATTTTTGGAATTTCTGTATTTTTATTAGTTTTAGCAGCGATTTTTATCGCTTTACCTTGGATGTCTGGCATTTTGGAAAAAGTCAAAATCAGCAATCACGAAACCGTAGAACCAGAAGCATAATTATAAGTAGTTTAGATTTGAGTAATTGTAGAGACGTTACTCTTCGGAAAGCTGCCGCTATATAAAACGTCTCTACATTGTTGGCATCTTTATAGATGTAGTCTAAGTAGAAAATTATTAAGGTAGAATAAAACCGTATTTTTTTAATACGATTTTTGCTTCATCACTAAATAAAAATTGAGCAAATTCCTTAGCAGCATTAACATTTTTACTGCGTTTGACGACTGCTAATGGATAAATAATTGGCGAGTGATATTTTTCATCGGCTGCAACTACAACTTTAACCTTATTGGAGATTTTGGCATCAGTTTTATAAACTAAGCCAGCATCAGCATTACCACTTTCTACAGATGCTAAAACTTGACGCACATTATTAGCAAAAACTAGTTTTTGTTTTACCTGGTTCCAAATTTTTAACTTTTCTAATACTTGTTGAGCATATTGCCCAGCGGGTACGCTTCGAGGTTCACCAATCGCAATTTTTTTGATTTTTTCATCTCTAAGGTTGTAAAAACTAGAGACACCAAAAACATTTTTAGGTACAACTAAAACTAGGCGGTTTTTCGCAATGATATTACGAGTAGCGGGAAGCAAATATCCTTTTTGTTCTAAAGAGTCCATTTGCTTTTTGGCCGCAGAGATAAATATATCCACCGGCGCACCTTGCTCAATTTGCTGCTGCAATGCACCAGAAGAACCAAAATTATAACTAATATTGACGTTTGCTTTACTTTGTTGGTAAAGGGGCTTAATTTCTTCCAGTACCTCTTTTAAACTGGCAGCAGCTGAAATAAGTAAGTTGGTATTTGACTGTGCTACTACAGCAGAAGGTGTCAAGCTTGGTAAGCCAATTGCGAGTAGCAAAGTGGCTAACGCTGTCATAATTAATACTAAAATCCGTCTTCTTTTTACTGTTAAACTGCTATTAGAGTAATTTTTATTCATGAAATTGGCACTCGGTATACTTTTACCATACCAAGATTATCATTATATTTACCAATATAACTGGTAAATCGGTCTTCATATCTAAATAATTCTAATTAGAATTGTATCTTATATTACTTTTTTAAGATAAAGCTAGAGCATACTTACCAATTAAATTGGTGATTGTGCGTGCTGCTCTAAAATCCTATTTGGGAAAAGAGCTTTAAATACAGATGATGTGGTTAAGAAGGAAGATTTAGAAACTCTGCAACAGGAGTTTGCGGATGAATTGTTAGTACTGCAGTACTAACAATTCAACAATTCTCTAGTACTACTAAGTTAAATGGGGAAGCTATTTTCCAGTTTTGGGGGTGTGTTTGGTGGATACATTGAAAGTAGATACTACCTCGATGCATTCAAAATTGCAATCATCCCAATTTGAAAAATAATAGCGGTAGTTAGTCTTAACCAAGAAAGTACGGCATCATTTTGTTGATTATTGGTGCGTTACCACAAGCCTAACGCACCCTACAAATTGGCAGCTTATTCAAACTTAGTTTCCTGAGTCTGTGCATCAATAACTGCACTCCAATCATCATTCTTCACTGCAATTATACTTGTATCCACCCTTTCTGCTTCTTTCAAAAGGGTTGTATCCGCCATTGCTTTTCGCAACTTTAGCTTTTTCTCCTCATAAGCTTGGCGTTCAGTGTCTGACATCACAGCTTTAGCAACTTCGCCCACCGTACTCGCCCACATTCCCCCCTCACCGGCATTACCGCTGGGAACAGTCTCCAGTTCTGCTATCCAAGCATCGCGTAAATCTTCCATTTCTTGACGCTTGGGAAATTTGAAAGGTTGCACGCGGACAAAAGCACATTTTTGAGCGCCATTTTGAGTAACATGGCCGTTCAGCGAAAGCAACACATTGCGAGAATAACCAATGTACTGTGTACAAAGTTCAGAATCCAATACTGCATACACACCTGCAATCTTGGCATTAGTGGCAACTGCTCGCCAAGCCTCTAGAGGAATAATTTCCGTCCCATCATTTGCCACCTGTGGAGTTATACTCACTTCAGTGGCAATGTGTTCATCCTCAGAACTATACAAAAAGTTATGCAGTCCTTGGTGAGCGACAGGTACATTTTGATGTTCAATTGAGAGATTATTTTCAGTTGTCATGACAGTTATTGTTTGAACTATTCATTGAGAATAATATATAGCGTTTATCGGTTGAGTAAGATACAATCACCCCACCCCCAACCCCCTCCCCGCTTGCGAGGAGAGGGCTATAATGTACCTCATGTGATTAGGAAACGCTATATATGAATCAATTAACACCCAAAAATTGGATTTGTATTCAACAACGATTAACGCCTTATTTATTTTTACTACCCGCCTTAGTTATCTTAGGGTTAACCGTCTTTTATCCAGCAATGCAGGCATTTTACCTCAGTTTTACAAGCTACGAAGATATTGGCGAAGCACCTAAATGGATCGGTTTTGCTAATTTCTTACGTTTGTGGAAAGATGTGGTTTTTTGGAAAACCTTAGAAAACACATTTCTCTATCTTGTTGGCGTTGTCCCAATTTTAGTAATTGCTCCTTTAATGTTGGCGATTTTGGTAAATCAAAAATTGCGGGGAATGAATTGGTTTAGAACTGCATATTACACCCCAGTTGTAATTTCAATGGTAGTCGCTGGGATAGCTTGGAAATGGTTGTATGCAGAAAATGGGTTACTAAATCAATTTTTCCAAACTTTAGGGATATTTCCTGAAGGAATTCCCTGGTTAACTAGCCCCGCAAAAATATTAGGAATTATACCAATTTCTCTGGCCAGTGTGATGGCTGTAACTATTTGGAAAGGTTTAGGCTATTACATGGTGATTTATTTAGCTGGATTACAATCAATTCCTATTGATGTTTATGAAGCTGCTGCAATAGATGGTTCTGATGGTATTCGTAAACATTGGGATATTACTATACCTTTAATGCAGCCTTATTTAGCTTTAGTTGCGGTAATTTCTTCAATTTCGGCTACGAAGGTTTTTGAAGAAGTTTATATTATGACTGGAGGTGGACCACTCAATAGTTCTAAGACAATTGTTTATTATTTGTATGAACAAGCATTTAGTAATTTAGAAATTAGCTATGCTTGTACTATTGGCTTGGTGCTATTTTTAATAATTTTGAGCTTATCAGTTTTGCGATTAGTTATCGATCAGCAAGATAGTAATAATCTAGGCGTGTAAATTGACGAAGATTTGCATATAAATTAGAAATAATATATAATTAAAAATGCCACAATATCAATACTGACTGCTAATCATGAAAAAGTTAATTTCCTCTTTGGCTATCTTGGGAATCGCTACTAACTTATTAGTGTCTGATCAAAGTATTGCCCAATCATCTAAGATTGAAGAATTCACGGCTGTAGGTAATGAACCATTTTGGAATGTTACTGTTACTAAACGAGGAATTGTCTATAATGCACTAGGAGAAAAACAACAAAGATTTCCTTATACTGCACCATTATCAGCCCAAGCAAGATCTATAGATAAAGTGCGAGTATATCAACTTAAGGGCAAAGCAAAAAATCTCTTAATTTTGAATAAAGTGAACAATTGTAATGATACAATGTCGGATAAAAAATATCCATATTCAGCTGTTTTAATTATGGGTAATAGAGTTTTTGACGGTTGTGCTGGGAAAAAATAATCCAGCAGCAATCTAGCGATTCCTATTCTACTCCCTTCCAAATTACGAATTACGTATCCCTAGCGGGACCGTAGGCACTATTACGAATTATTTTAAAATCTCCTTTCAAACTCAATTACTGCGCGACTATCATCAGTTAAATTTGTAGAAGCACGCAAACGAATTTCATCATTTATCCTATAATTAACACCCCATTGAAAGGGATCACTCGCTGTCAAAATCTTAATGCTAGAGAAGGAAAATTTACTAGAAATATCTACTCCTGCTTCTAATGCTAATTCTAAACTAGAGCTACTTTTACCCGCTTCAGGTTTATCAGAAATAATAGTAGGAAATAACCGCAGTTCACTTAAACCAAAAGCATCACCAATCTGGTTAAATGTACTTTGAAAGTTATTGAACACAGCAGAACCTGCTATATTAATTAGACCCAATGTACTGTCACCACGTCCTTGGGTATCTACAAACCCACCCCCTAACAAAGTGACAATTTCTGTTTCTGAGCGTGTGGGACTGCTTTTCAGTTCCAAATTGTCATTAAGCTGACTTGCAGGGCCTTTGACAGTTGCTTCGACACGAACTGTTTCTAATGCTGCTAATCCTGTAGAACTTTGTCTATTGATATCACTGCTCTGAATTACATCTAATATCTTAGCAAATAGCTGAATATCTAAGTCAGGGTCACGAGGTTTAGTGCTTGAACTTCTAAAAGTGGCTGTATGTTGATAGTTACGAGCCAAATTAAATTGGGTAGTAAATAAATTTACCCCGCCTTTAGTTAATTTGATAGTTCCTTCCGGTATAGGATCACTTAAGGAACCATTCACAATTAAATCACCAGATGCTAGAAAATTAAACACAGGTGGACGAGCAATTTGAATATTTTTACCCAGCTTAATTGCTAAATCATTCAATTTTGTAATTCCACTGCCAGCCGATGTTATATTTTGTTGGTTTACTGTAGAGTTTGATGCATTAGAACTAGTTTTAGATGTATCCGAGCTACTAAATTCTGTTAATAATACTTGACCATTAGATAATTGGATATTACCACCTATTCCTGGTTCGAGTACGGAACCAGTAATCTGTAAATTCCCACTCGCACCACCTTGATATAATCCTTTGAGATTCAAGGTTAATTGTTCCAGGTTAACGGTGAGAGGATTGTTTATTTGAATGTCTCGACTGTTAAAAATGGGTATTTCCCCTGCGGCTTCTACTTTACCATTACTAAACTGACCTTGAAGATTTTCTACTAATACTTTGTCAAAATCAAATTCTGCCTTTCCATAAACATTTGTGAGTTTCCCTGGTAATGCTTGAGCAGTAAAAGTAGCATTGTTGAGAGAGGCTATTCCTTTAACTAAGGGTTGTTGTCTTGTCCCCCGGACAGCCAAGTCTACTTCTCCTTCACCATTTTCAAAGACTATTTGGTTATTTAATAGATTTAATAATGCCAAACCTTCATTTTTTACTTTCACGTCTAGACTGATTTGATTTCCGTCTGGTTCTACAGATGCAAAAGGTAATTTGTAAGGAATATTGCCAGTAATATTTACAGGTTCGGGACTAGCTGCTAAGACTTTACTACCAAAGTTCAAGCGGCCATTAGCATAACTAAAACTGGCGGTAGCTGATTCAACTTTTTTCTGATTGAGTGTTCCCTCTGTGATTTCTAATTCCCCTCTGGCTTGAGGATTAGCTATACTTCCGGCTAAAGCAGCAGTACCGTTGAGATTACCTGTAATTCCTACTGGCAACTTAACAAAGTTATTTAATATCTGGATCGGAAAATTATTGACTCGCAATTGGCCAGATTGTTCTTCACCACCTATGTTACCAGTGAAGGCAATTAGCCTTTGTTCAGATTGGATGCGTAAAGGTTGTAAACGCAAAACTCCTTTTTCAAAACCGCCTTGAGCAATTACTGTTTCGGCACGATAGAAACGGCTGGGTTCTGTTTCTCTACCCCAAACAAAGTTTTGTCCTTGTATGTTAAACTCTACTGCCAGTCCATTAGCTGTGGCAGTATTGAGGGCAATATCTCCGTTAAAAGTTCCTTTTAAATCTGTTAAATCTGGTATTGGTTTGGCATCTAGCCGCGTTTGTTCTTGTGCTGCTAGGAGTGCATCAATTTCTGATAGACGGTGGATTTGATTCAATAAAGACTGATTGGATAAGCCTTGGGGATTTGTAGTTAAATCTGCGGATGTACCGTAGGTTGGTGCTGCTAAACCTCGTTGTAGGTCTTGGATTTCAAATATCTGTGCTACTGTCAGCACATCTTGAATATTGCCTTGGTTGATGTTAATTTTGGCTTGCAGTTGGGGAACGTTGTTGGTTTGTTTAACAGACGCATCAAAAGTATATCTGCTTTGAGCTTTAATAAATTCACTATTTCTGAGGTTGGCTGTTCCTTGGTTGTAGCTAAACTGAGTTGTGAAGCGATCGCCCTTAATTCTACCAATTTGCGGTTGTGCGATCGCTATATTTCCTCTAGCCGCCAATGTTTTTTGATTAACCTCCAAATCTCCAGTTAACAACCCAGCCAATGCTGCATTACCCAAAGTAGTTGTCCCAGGTAAACGCACATTTAAGGCTTGTAAAGGGAAATTTCCGACTTTAACCGCCCAATTATCTCCTGTCGCTTGACCTGTGGCTAATGCTTCTCTCCATTTTATGGCGAAGTTATTAGGACTATTGTTGCTGTTAAGATTAAAAGCTAAACGATCTCTTGTCCCCGCTACATCCAAATTTAACCCCTGCCCTGAGAATAAATTGACTTTACCAGTTAACAGTGGCTCAAAAGCAAATTTCTCTACTGCCAAATTTCTTAAACCCAGCACACCAACGACATTAGGTGCTGTCAATTTCCCAGTCACCTGTCCCCTAAAATCTACTTTCCCGGCAACATTTATAGAATTAGGCAACTTTAATGGTAGTTGTTGCAGATCAAAATTTTGGGCTTGGACATTGAGATTTAATTGCGTAATTTCCGGTATACCAGGTTGTTGAGCATTGGCTAAAATATAACCACTGGCATTCAAATTCGGAGTTCTGGCCTGGGGAATCGTGAGTTGCTGACCATTCCAACCGATAGCTGCGTTGAGAGGTGAATTAATCGCACCAATACCTTGACTAAACTGTACCTGACCCGCAGCACGCACATCAGCTAATTTAGCAGATCCCAAAATACCAGCCACTTGCAACTGACCGGCAAATTGACCTTGCAACTGTTTATTCAAGCGATTTAATTGCACACCCAAACCAGTAACTACAGCTTGGTAACGACTATCAGCCACTTGGATATTAGAAGCTGTAACTGTTCCCCCTGCCAGATTTAGCCTTGCTTGACCGGTCGCTTGAATCGTTTGCGGTTGAAAAGATTCAACGGAACCAGCAACATTAAACTGACCGCCTAATATACCTTGTAATTGGGGTGCAACGGCTGGTAATGACTGCAAAGGGACATTTTTAACTTCAAGTTGTGTCTGATAGCGACCATTGCTAATTTGAATATTTTTAGCTGTAACTGTCCCATTCCCCACAGCTAGGCTACCTTCACCAACAGCACCTAAAGTCTTGAGGCTGAAATTTTCGGTATTACCTGCAATCGTGAATTTCCCTGCTATGGGGTTATTTAAAATTGCGGGAGACTGTTTTAATATTTGCCCTAAACGTACACCTCGGCCTATTAATTCGGCAATAAAGTTTTGGTCTTGCAATTGCAAACGAGAAATAGCTATTCTGCCTCCAGCAATGTCAACACCTGCACCCTCTGGACGAATATTCGTAAGTTTAAATGGGGCTGAAGTTCCCGATAGTACTAAACGTCCGTTAAACTCTGCCTTTTCCAAAGAGATATTTTGCTGTTGCTCTTCTTTGATAAATGGTGTTAATTTCACCCCAGAGGCTTGAGTTACAGCTTGCCAACCTTGAGCATCGTAATTACCATAACCCCGCACTACTCCACCGCCAACATTAGCAGTTACATTACGGAAAGAAACAGTGCGGTCTGGATTGATAATAGTTTCACCAGTAGCGGTATATTTGGCTTGTGGAGCTTGCCATTTAACTAAAGTTTGGACATTACTAGTTGCACCAGTGAGTGCGGCTGTAGCTGAGACATTGCCGATGGGGAATCCTGAAGTAATATTATAGAGTTTAGCGATCGCATCCCCTGGAACATTTTTGGCAGTAAAATTAACATTCAGTTGTGGCGCTTTACCAAGTTGGATAGTTCCCCCACCCGTCACTTCACCTCCCAATGTAGATTGACCTTGAATATTCTTGAGCGTAATGAGAGAGTCAAAAGTCGAAAGCTCAAACTTACTACTAACTTTCTGAAAATCAACTTTGTCAATTTGGGCAGTTTTCAGATTAGAAACAGTACCTAAAAGAACCGGTTTGGATATATCTCCAACTATCTGCAAATCTGCTTTGACTACCCCACTCACAGGGAAAGGTGACTTAACCTTGAGAGTTTCTAGGGCTTTGGATACACTCACAGCATTTACACGCCCTTGCAACTGAAAGCCCTTTTCCCGGTCAATCACACCTGTAGCCACCAAGGGAATTTGTCCGTAGTTGCTAACTACATTATGATCTAGCTGTATTGCCAATCCTTTAAAGCTGATATTTCCCTGAGTATTTTTAAACAGTTGGGGTACTTTTGGTATTTGCAGCGTCACATCTTGCAATGTCGCACTACCATCTAATAAAGTTGGCTTTTCTGGTATCAATTCGATCTGCAAATCACCATTAACCCGACCAGCTTGTAAAATCAGTGGTAACGGAATCAAACGAGTAATATCTGCGGCTAGTAATTCTTGCGTTTGTAGCTTTAACTTACCTTCTAAAGTTGCTTGAGCGCGGATATTTCCCTGAAGGAAAATGCTGCCGCCGTTGTCTGGTTTTCCTGCTAAATCAAATTTAATCAGGCGGTTATTTTCCACAAGTTGGGAAGTTCCATTTAGTCCAGAAAATACTACAGAAGTTGAAGACTTGGCTCTTTTCCTCTTCTGTGGCAACAACACCAGCCTGCCATTACGGAAGCGTAGTTTATCCAAATCAGTTTTAATTATTCCGCTTTTGCCACCTGGGGCTATCTTAGTGGTAATCCAGCGACCTTGCTGATCCTGTTCAATATAAACATCTGGGTTAATTAATGTCACATCTAATTTGAGGCGACGGTTAACAATTAATTGCCAAGGGTCAAAACTCGCTTCGACTGCTTCTATTGTAGCCCGATCTGAATCTGTGGGTGTAGGGGGAATCTCGGAAGCGGCAAATCTTACCCCCATTAGAGAAAATTCTTTGAGTTGTCCAAGTTTAACTGGACGGTTGAGGGTAGAAGTCAGATTTTTCTCTGCCAATGGTGCTAACTCTGTTTGCACAAAATCCCGCAACCGCCAAATACCGCCGATAATTCCCAGCAGCAACAATGCTCCTAAAGCAACGCCACCACGACTCAATATCATTAACCATATATGCTTACGCTTATGGATCGGGCTATAAGAATCTGGATTGGAGAAGTTAGACATGGGTTTTAAATCTTTAATTGCCGGATGTCGAACAACCGACTCTTAATAACTACACTATATTTAACAACTATGCAACTTCCAGGATACAGATATTCCGTTCTCTGTTGCCTATTGACCGCGCCTTTAGGGCGGTGAGTATGTCAATAAAGAAAGTTCCCCAGTTTTAGACCGGGGAGTTTGAAGAAGACACGGGGACAGGGAGACACGGGGACACCCCATGTCCAAAGCCAGGGGATTCTAGCAAGGAATGTCTTTTTTCTTCTTCACGACTCAAGTCGGGGGCTGGAAACCATTTGCGTCGAACGTCTCCCACAGGCGATTCTCCGCGTCCTCTTCTGTCAATGATTTAATGGAAATAATATTGAGATCAAAGGCTGAATGATGCGTGTTTTTGTACTAATTTTCAATGCTGGGACGGATAATGAGGGGATTCACACGGTTTTGACTGGTGATCCCGAATCAGGGCTGTCAGGGGCAAGACGCAATAAAATCCTGATGTTTGAGTCAGAAGATGACGCTACGCGCTATGCGCTGATGTTGGAAGCGCAGGATTTCGCTTCACCAACAGTTGAGGTGATGAATGCTGAGGAGATTAAGGAATTTTGCGAAAGTGCTGGCTATGACTGGGAACTTATTCCCGAAAATAGTAATTTGGTTGTCACTCCTCCAGAAGTGAACGTGGAACAAACCGACTGGCAACCAGAAGCCGAAACCGTCGATACTGATGAAGATTTTTTCTATTCTCATCCATCTACCTCACCAGCACAGGAACCTGATTCAGATTTAGACAGCTTTCGTCGCCGACTGGAAGGGCTATTGTAATTAGTCATTAAATGAGAACTGATATGATGTCCGGTTAAATACTTATGATTAGGCAACCGCAGGGCAACGGGTTGAGTTTTTTCCACAGCAATTAGCCGGACTTGATTTGACAACTGACACAGGACTACCAAAAAATGACAAATTTGCAGGAACGCGGGCATCTGCTGACGGAACAGGTAAATCCCAATAGTCTAAATTTAGACCAACTTAGCTCTCTGGAATTGGTGGAGTTATTTAATAACGAAGACCAAAAAGCGATCGCAGCGATCGCAGCGGCTAAAATTCAGTTAGCAGCAGCTATTCAATGCACAGCAGATCGGCTGCATGAAGGCGGACGTTTATTTTACATTGGTGCGGGAACAAGTGGAAGATTAGGGGTATTAGATGCGGCTGAGTGTCCACCTACTTTCTGCACACCTCCAGAGTTGGTACAGGGTATTATTGCTGGTGGTGCTGGCGCACTGCTACGCAGTTCTGAGGATTTGGAAGACCGAGCCGAAGATGGAGAAAGTGCGATCGCACAACGACAAATCACTCAATTGGATGTAGTAGTTGGTATTACCGCTGGCGGCACAACACCTTATGTTCACGGTGCATTAAACGCTGCTCGTCAACGGGGCGCTTTGACTATTTTTATGGCCTGTGTTCCTGCTGAACAAGTAGATTTTGATGCTGATATTGACATTCGTCTGTTAACTGGCCCAGAAATTCTCGCTGGTTCTACCCGTCTCAAAGCTGGTACTGTCACTAAACTAGCTTTAAATATCCTCTCTACGGGAGTTATGGTCAAGCTAGGCAAAGTTTATGGTAATCGCATGGTAGATGTCGCTGTCACAAATCAAAAATTACGCGATCGCGCTTTGCGAATTTTACAAGACCTCACAGGCTTAAGTCGAGAAGCCGCAGGGTTCCTACTCGAACGCAGTGGCAAATCGGTTAAGTTAGCGCTGTTAATGCACTGGACTGATTTAGAAAAAGAAGCGGGTGAACAACTCCTAGCTGCACACCAGGGCAATCTTCGGGTTGCTGTTGACAGTTACAAACAACACCAGCCAGGTGCTTGAAAAAGAGACGTTGAGATATGGGAACACTTTTAAGCGGGGAACCTTACAGGATTACTCGGTAAGCGTAAAGCTCAGTCACTTTAGTGCTGAGATATAAGCGACACGGGCGAATTTATTCGCCTTGTCTTTGTAATTGCAATATTTACGCCAGATATGTTGGTATAACTGTAGGAGGTAGTTATGCTAATTTTTGAGTTCAAAACGTATGGAAAGCCCAAGCAATTTACAGCAGTAGATGATGCTATTCGTACTGCCCAATTCGTTCGCAATAGCTGTATTCGGCTGTGGATGGATAATCAGAATACGGGTAAAAACGATTTGCAAAAATACTGTGCAATATTAGCTAAAACTTTTTCCTTTGCAGATGAACTTAATTCAATGGCTAGACAAGCTAGTGCAGAACGAGCTTGGTCTTCTATCTCTCGCTTTTATGATAACTGTAAGAAAAAGATTCCTGGTTTAAAGGGATTTCCACAATTTCAAAAAGATTGTCGCTCTGTTGAATACAAAACATCAGGATGGCAGCTTGCCCAAGACAGAAAATCAATTACCTTTACAGACAAAAAAGGCATTGGCAAGTTAAAACTAAAAGGCACTCGTGATTTGCATTTTTATCAAATTAATCAAATAAAACGAGTCCGATTAGTGAAACGTGCTGATGGTGTTTATATCCAATTCTGTATTAACGTAGATAGAAGTGAGAATATTCAATCTTCTGGGAATAGCATAGGATTGGATGTAGGATTAAAAGATTTCTACACCGATTCTGATGGTAATACCCTATCAAATCCTAGATTTTTAAGAAAAGGTAAGAAGGTTTTAAAGCGTTCTCAAAAACGAGTTTCTAGGAAAGTTAAAGGATCAAAAAATCGAGGCAAAGCTAGACATATTTTAGGAAAACGCCACCTGAAAATAAGTAGGCAACGTAAAGACCATGCTGTGAAATTAGCACGGTGCGTAGTTCAGTCTAACGACTTGATAGCTTATGAAGATTTAAGGGTAAAAAATATGGTGAGAAATCATTGTTTAGCTAAGTCAATAAATGACGCATCTTGGTATCAGTTCCGTGTCTGGCTGGAATATTTTGGTAAGGTATTTCAGAAGGTCACAGTTGCGGTAAACCCGCAATATACTAGCCAGGAATGCTCTAGTTGTGGTGAAATTGTTAAAAAGACTTTATCCACTCGTACTCACACTTGCAGGTGTGGTTGTGTCATGGATAGAGATGAGAATGCAGCTAGAAATATCCTGAGTCGAGGATTGAGTACCGTAGGGCATACGGGAACTTTTGCGCTAGACGCAAGCAACGCTTTAGGAGATAAGTCCTCTACTCAGGTTGGAGAAATCCTGTCTGAGCAAGTCATGTCTTTGATTAAAGAATCTCAGTCACTTTAGTGCTGAGAGTGTCAAAAATGGGAATTCATACCCTACCAAAAAGCTGACCTACTTAGTGATTCCCACATTCGTTAAAAAGCATTTAAATTCTTCATAATTTAATAAAATTAATATAAACGAAACTTGCAACCTCTAGACAAGTAAATCTTGATAAAGATTATAATTAAGCAAAGATCTTCTGATACATTTCACCCTGAATTAATTAACAAAATGGAGTTTTTGTCATGTAAAATAAAATTATGGGGATACATAAAGCTTAGATGAATATTTGATGATTCATTCTTCAGAAGACTATCAAGGTAATGTAAAAATTGGTGAACTTTGTTAACGATTGCTTAAAAAAATATCGATGTTGCCGATTAGTTTTATCAAACTATACTCACAACGGCTAGGAACCTTACTTTTTCATAATACAAAAACCAAGTCTTAAGCCTCTCCAGTATTAAATGTTATTCCTTTTCCCTCTCCTCTTAGGAGAGGTTTACCAGAGGGGTTCCATATTTGGTTAAACAATGAGCCGTTTGCAGTAAGTAGGTGAACGGAAAAAAACCGAACTATATAACGAAAAGTAAAGTTGCCCAAAACCTGTTCCCCGTTCCCCGTTCCCTGTTCCCTTGTCATAACGACAATTTTTAACGCTAACCTACTTATAGCTAGTTTCGGAAAAATAAAAGCGGTATTAATACGGATATTTTTTTAGAAAAATAGGGAGTAAAATAGACTCTAAGTGGTAAAGGTGCATTCTTATAGGAATATAACAAATTTAACTAAGCGCAGAAATATTGTCAGGGTATAGGGTATAAAATATTAAATAGAGCATCTGCTGATTTATATTTGCTAATATTCTCAATCGAAACTGACGAATACTATCTACCAATAGATAAAAAATCAATGGGTGCTACTCACATTAGTTGACAGACTTCACTATCACTAACCTAAGATACTTGCTAAGTAATATATGGCTAGTATGGGTTTTCTAGAGACTGACTTATTGATTACAAGGAACAAAGTATGACCAACTCAGAACTCATAGAATCTCATAACTTACTAGATGAGTTTAAAAGCTGTACGCAACTGCAATACAACGGAAAATTAAGTATTAACAGTTCCAAGGGAAGACAATGGGCTTTCTACTATCGTTTGGGAAGGTTAGTGTGGGCTTCAGGCGGAACTCATCCTTTCAGACGTTGGCGGAGACAAATGGCTATACACTGTCCCAATGTTGATTTAGATAAAATCCGTTGTCGGGCTGAAGACATTGCCATCGATTACTGGGACTATAACCTTTTAGATATCTTATACAAAAGACAAAAAATCCAACGGGAACAAATTCAAGCTATTGTCGAAAATACGATTGCAGAACTTTTTTTTGACTTAGCTCAGGAGGTAGATTTTGCATCTGTAACGTCTCATCTTAGGCAGGACGTTATTTTAGATATGCCCATGAGCTTCACGAGTGCAGATATGTCAATCAAACAGATGCAAGATTCGTGGGCGATTTGGTCAAAGGTGGGTTTGGCAAATGTTTCTCCTAATTCATCACCAATTTTGCGGAAACCAGAACAACTTCAGCAGATGGTAAGTCCATCTGTATACAAAAACTTTGTCAGTTTAATTAATGGCAAATACACTCTGCGAGAGCTAGGCATAAAAATGAGGCAGGATGTTATGCCTATTGCTCGTTCTTTACTTCCCTATATTCTCAAAGGAATTATTGAATTAGTAGAAGTTCCGGATACGCCCTTACAAGTTAGTGAAGTTGAGAACTCTATACCTAGACAACCCAGGAATAAAATTCCTCCCTTGGTAGCTTGTGTAGACGATAGTCCTCTGGTCTGTAAAATGCTAGAAGAAATTATCACATCTCATGGACTGAGATTTATTAAGATTGAAGATGCTGTACAAGCTTTGCCTATTCTGATTCAGCACAAACCAGACTTGATTTTCTTAGATTTAGTTATGCCCATAGCCAGTGGCTATGAAATCTGCACCCAATTGCGACGCATTCCTACCTTTAGTAATACACCAGTAATTATCTTAACTGGCAATGATGGTCTTTTAGATAGAGTTCGCGCCAAGGTAGTGGGTTCTACCGATTTTATATCTAAACCGATAGTCGCGGAGAGAGTCATGGGCGTAATCCGTAAATACGTGGCAATACAGACTAGTCCAACAGGTAAAAACACAACTAATTTAGAAGTTGCCAGTTAAAATGACTTGATAGTTTTTGCTGTTGCCAATTGAATATGAGGTTGCACAAAATCATGAAATTCATGAACTGATCTTTATCTATATTTATTCACGTTTATCTGCGTGTATTTGCGCTAGTTGTCTTGAAAACCTGATTTTATACAGATAGCTTCATTTTAATTGAGGGTATGTTATTAAAGTGTCGCTATCACAAAGCAAAAACTTGAGAAAGTCGAGGTTTTTGAACTCAGGGTAAACTTTTTTCCTTAGTTATTAACAGCACGTAAATTGAGAAGGAAAATATGTTAACTTATATTGAACACGTAGATTTTATTAGGGAAATATATATACAATGAAGCAAATAAGATAAAATAAAAATAAGGTGATCAGAATACAGCAGAAATACTTAAATAGTTAAAAGTAGATGAAAAATATGTTATGTAAACATTGTTGCCTTCTACTTATTGACTTCAAGTTTTCTGCACTAGCATTGATGTGATGAGTGTGATTGCATATTCTAGTTTTTGTTTCCATACTAAGCATAATTTAATAGGTGTTACCATGAGTACTATTTTAGTTGTTGAAGACGGCTTGACTGATATGGAAATTATCAGCCGTTACTTGCAACAGGCAGGTTATTCTGTAGTTTGTGCCACAAGTAGTGAAGAGGCACAAGTAAAAATTGACATAAACAAGCCAGATGTTATATTACTGGATGTAATTTTACCGGGTAAAAGCGGGTATGAAATTTGTCGAGAGCTACAAAATAACCCAATTACTAGCCAAATACCTGTAGTTTTCTGCTCAACTAAAAATAGTGAAGTAGATAAGATTTGGGGAAATATGTTAGGAGCTAAAGCTTATCTATCAAAACCAGTAGATAGAGAAGAATTAGAAATTACTTTGAAACAATTAATCAATAAGTAGAAAATATCTGATTGATTACCAAAACTAGTCAATATTTATAATTTGGTTTTAATCACTCAATAGTGGTTAAACCCAATCATTAAAGACAAAGGAAGATTAACTTTGGAGACGAAAGAAAAATTTTTAAGTTTTCATTTGGGAGTCAGAGATACAGCAGTAATTTCCCTACAGCACATCACGGAAGTATTACGAATATCAATGACCGAAATATGTGGAGTTCCACAGATGCCTAATTGTGTGTTAGGTATTTATAGCTGGCGTGGGGAAATGCTGTGGCTGGTCGATTTAGAAGAAATGTTAGGTTATCCACCCCTTTTACAAGGCTCAAATTTACTCTCAAAAATGATGGCAATTGTGCTAGAAAATGAGGGTAAGTATTTGGGCATTTTGGTACGCCAACTAACAGATATTGAATGGTTGGATACTGAGCAAATGAAAACCCCCTCGGCTGATCTATTTTATTCAGCGATGTCACCTTTCTTGCGGGGATATTTTACGAATGGTTCAGAGGAGATGATTTTTAATTTGGATGCTCTAGCGATTATTCAATCTCCAATGTGGGGGAATAATAACTAAAAAATCGGTTTTGTCAAAAGTAATAAAACAGGGAATTTTCATCTTACTGTTTAAGACATTCTAGCTCAAAAGTATCAATTTATTACTAATAGTATTGAAGGAGATTCAAATGACTACATTATATCAAAATAGTGAAGATAGAGGCAATATCTTTACTGAAGTAGAAAACTCAGATAAAGCAAACGGTAACACTATAGTCAATGTTGGCAATAAGGATTTAACAGTATCCAATGCGATTACTCAGGAATTTAAAGTTTGGCGGCAAAGATTTCAATATATAACAGCCCAAATGCGGCAAGTTCCAGATATGGAAACTTTACTGCCGGTAACATCTGCACAAATCAGAGATAAAATTGGTGGTGATCGCGCCTTGATTTATCAATTTACTAACTCTGAGTCTGGAAATGTTTTAGCAGAATCAAGAACCACAGGTTGGACACCATCTCTAGGCGAAAATTTGCCAGCAATTCTGTTTGGCTTGTATACTAATCAAGATTATATTGAACCGATAGCGATTGACGACATTAATGAAATCCAAGCTACACCCTATCAAAAGCAACTACTGGAGAAATTTCAAGTTAAAGCCAGTTTGAGTTTGCCAATTTTTATTGGTAGTAAAGTATGGGGTTTAGTGGTAGTTCATAGCTGTGGATCATCTCGTCAGTGGCAAGAAGCGGAAATCACCTTATTATGTCAAATATCTACAGAAATTACTTACAGATTGCAGAGTTTTAAATTACAAAAAGAACTGCAACAATCAGTATTAGCCAAGCAATCAGTAGCTAAAGTTATTAGCAAAATTTTACAGCAGCCAGATGTAGATAAAATCTTTCAAACCACGACTCAAGAAGTCCGTCAATTACTGAAATGCGATCGCGTCGGTGTTTATCGCTTTAATCCAGATTGGAGTGGCCAATTTGTCTCCGAGGCGGTGGGTAATAATTGGACAAAAATTGTCACTCCTGATTATAAAATGGTTTGGGAAGATACCCATTTACAAGAAACCAAAGGTGGTAGATATGCCAATGGAGAAAGCTTTGTTGTTAATGATATTCATAAAATAGGTCATGCTCAATGTCACGTTGAGATTTTAGAGCAGTTTGACACCAAAGCTTATGTCATTGCGCCCATCTTTTCTGGGGAAAAATTGTGGGGTTTACTAGCAGCTTACCAAAATACTGGGGCGCGGGAATGGCAAGACTGGGAAGTTAGCTTTTTAACTCAGATTGGCTTGCAATTTGGTGTAGCTATCTCCCAAGGAGAGTATCTGGAACAAGTGCGAAAACAATCTGATCAACTAGCCCAGATTAATAAACAAGAAAAATTTCTAGGCAAGATTGTTAACCGCATTCGGCAAGCTGCCAACTTAGACGGCATCTTCAAAACTACAGTACAAGAAGTTCGTCAAGCCTTAAAGTGCGATCGCGTCGGTGTTTATCGATTTAATCCAGATTGGAGTGGTCAATTTATCGCTGAGTCAGTGAGTAGTGGCTGGATAAAAATAGTTACGCCTGACTTTAAAATGGTCTGGGAAGATACCCACCTCCAAGAAACTCAAGGTGGTAGATATGCCAGAGGGGAAAGTTTTGCAGTCGATGACATTTATCAAGTTGGTCACGCTCCATGCCACATTGAGATATTAGAGCAAATTGAAGCTAAAGCTTACATGGTTGCCCCTATCTTCTTCGGGGAAAAACTCTGGGGTTTGTTGGCAACTTATCAGAACTCTAGCACCCGCCAATGGCAACCTTGGGAACTCAGCTTTTTACAACAAATCGGCTTACAATTTAGCCTCGCTAAAACACAGATAGATTATGTAGAACAAGTAGAATCTAAATCTCAAGAACTAATTCAGATTGCTGAACAAGAGAAAACCCTCAACAAAATTGTCAGCCGCATTCGTCAATCCAAAGATGTAGACGATATCTTCACAACTACTACCCACGAAGTTCGCCAAGCCCTAAAATGCGATCGCGTCGGTGTTTATCAATTTAGCCCTGATTGGGGTGGTAAATTTGTAGCTGAATCAGTCGGTACTGGTTGGACAAAATTAGTCGGGCCAAATATCAAAACCGTCTTAGATGATACCTACTTACAAGAAACCAAAGGTGGCAGATATGCCAAAGGCGAATCCTTTGTTGTTAACGACACCTATAAAATAGGTCTAGCCCCTTGTCACATTGCAATTTTGGAGCAGTTTGAAGCCAAGTCTTATGTGATTGTGCCGATATTTTTTGGCGAAAAACTCTGGGGCTTGTTGGCAGCTTATCAAAATACTGGATCTCGTGAATGGAAAGAGTCAGAAGTCAACTTTTTAAAACAGATTGGCTTGCAATTTAGTCTAGCGAAATCACAGTTAGATTATATAGAACAAGTACAATTGCAATCTCTGGAAATCACTCAGATTGCTGAACAAGAGAAAACAGTCAACAAAATAGTCAACCGCATCCGCCAATCCTTCGATTTAGAAGACATCTTCAAAGCAGCTACTCAAGAAGTTCGCCAAGCTCTAAAATGCGATCGCGTCGGTGTTTATCAATTTCACCCTGATTGGAGTGGACAATTTTTAGCAGAATCAGTAGCTAGTGGATGGATGAAAGTTGCCACAGCCGACTTTAAAATGGTTTGGGAAGATAGCCACTTGCAAGAAACCCAAGGAGGTAGATATGCCAAAGGCGAATCCTTGGCAGTCAATGACATCTATCAAGCCGGTCACTCTCAATGTCACGTTGAAATTTTAGAGCAGATTGAAGCCAAAGCTTACGTTATAGTTCCCATCTTTTATGGAGAAAAATTGTGGGGATTACTTGCCGCTTATCAAAATAGTGGAACTCGTGAATGGCAATCCAGAGAAATCAACTTTTTAGAGCAAATTGGCTTGCAATTTAGTTTAGCGAAATCTCAGATTGATTATATAGAACAAGTAAAAGCGCAATCTCTGGAAATCAGTCAGATTGCTGAACAAGAGAAAACAGTCAACAAAATAGTCAACCGTATCCGCCAATCCTTCGATTTAGAAGACATCTTCAAAGCAGCTACTCAAGAAGTCCGTCAGGCATTACGGTGCGATCGCGTCGGTGTTTATCAATTTCATCCTGATTGGAGTGGACAATTTATCGCAGAATCAGTAGCTAGTGGCTGGATAAAAGTTGCAACTTCTGAGTTCAAAATGGTTTGGGAAGATAGCCACTTGCAAGAAACCCAAGGAGGCAGATATGCCAAGGGTGAATACTTCGTTGTCAATGACATATATCAAGCTGGCCATGCCCAATGTCACGTTGAAATTTTAGAGCAGATTGAAGCCAAAGCTTACGTTATAGTTCCCATCTTTTATGGAGAAAAATTGTGGGGCTTACTCGCAGCTTATCAAAACTCTGGAACTCGTGAATGGCAAAGCAGAGAAGTCAACTTTTTAGAGCAGATTGGCTTGCAAATTAGTCTAGCAAAATCTCAGATTGATTATCTAGAACAAGTACAGTCTAAATCTGAGAAACTAGCTCAGATCGCTGAACAGGAAAAAGCTATTACCAAGATAGTCAACCGCATCCGCCAATCTTTAGAGGTAGAAGAAATCTTCAAAACCACTACTCAAGAAGTAAGGCAACTGCTAAAGTGCGATCGCGCAGCCGTCTATCAATTCACATCTGATTGGGGCGGCGAATTTGTGGCTGAGTCTGTAGTGAGCGGTTGGGTGAAACTCGTCGGGACTGGTATCAAAACCGTCTTAAACGACCCTTGTCTACAAAGTAATGAAGGTGGTCGCTATAAAAAAGGTGATACATTAATTGTCAATGACATTTATAAAGCCACCCTTGATCCTTGCTACATCGAAATCATTGAAAAGTATGAAGCTAGAGCTTACATAATTACACCGATCTTATTTGGCGAAAAATTATGGGGCTTAATGGCTGCTTATCAAAACTCTGGAACTCGTGAATGGGAAGAATCAGAAATTAACTTGTTAGCAAGAATTGGAGATCAGTTAGGACTAGCTTTACAACAAGCAGAGTCCTTACAACAAGTACAAGCACAATCATCTAAACTAGCAGAAGCAGCCCAAAGGGAAAAAGCCGCTAAAGAATTGCTACAACAACGTTCCATTCAACTGCTCAGAGCGATCGCACCTGCACTTAGTGGTGATTTAACAGTCCGCGCCCCCATTACAGAAGATGAATTAGGGACAATTGCCGATGCCTACAATGGGACTCTGCAAGCATTACAGCAAATTGTTATTCAGGTACAAGCAGCTTCTCAACAAGTTGCCCAAACCTCTATCAATAGCAATTCTTCACTAGTAGGATTGACTGATTTAGCAAAAGAACAGTCTGAAGAAATCACCCAAGCCTTAAGCGATATTCAACAGATGGTAGATTCTACCCAAGCGGTAGTAGCAAACGCTCAATTAGTGCAAGTAGCCTTACAACAAGCCAACAAAACTGTAGATTCTGGTGATACCGCCATGAACCAAACAGTAAACGCCATTCAAGCCATTCGAGAAACCGTAGCCCAAACGAGTAAAAAGATTAAACGCCTCAGTGAATCATCACAAAAAATCTCCAAAGTGGTGAATTTGATTAGCAACTTTGCTACACAGACAAACGTACTGGCTTTGAATGCTGCGATTGAAGCTACTCGCGCCGGTGAATATGGCAAAGGCTTTGCAGTGGTAGCAGATGAAGTTCGTTCTTTATCTCGTCAGTCAGCAGCAGCAACCATCGAAATAGAAAAATTAGTCCAAGAAATTCAAACTGAAACTGGGGAAGTTGCAGTGGCAATGGAAACAGGTATTCAGCAAGTAGTAGAAGGAACAAACCTAGTTAGTGAAACCCGCCAAAACTTGAACGCCATCGTTTCCGCAACTGCTGAAATTAGTCAGCTGATTGAGCGGATTACTGAAGCAACTCAAAAACAAATGAGCCAATCTGTAACAGTAACGGCATCAATGAATGATGTCGCCTCAATTGCTCATAAGACTTTTGGTGAATCTCAAGAAATTGCTACAGTGTTCCAAAATTTATCAGGAATGGCACAAGATTTATTAACAACCGCTAGTAAGTTCAAAGTTAAGTAATCCCGACTTTCCTAAATGTGAGGTAGAACAGGCAATATTCACCTGTTATTGGCAGGCAATCAGCCTGCTCTACCTGTTTTATCGATGACTGGTAATTGAACATTGAACATTGAAAATATACAGCCGTGGACAGGGTGGTTAGGACATCAATTGATAATGCAACTCCCACTACAAGAGAATTTTACTCCTGACTCCTGACTCCTGACTCCTGACTCCTGACTCCTGACTCCTGACTCCTGACTCCTGACTCCTGACTCCTGACTCCTGACTCCTGACTCCTGACTCCTGACTCCTGACTCCTGACTCCTGACTCCTGACTCCTGACTCCTGACTCCTGACTCCTGACTCCTGACTCCTGACTCCTGACTCCTGACTCCTGACTCCTGACTCCTGACTCCTGACTCCTGACTCCTGACTCCTGACTCCTGACTCCTGACTCCTGACTCCTGACTCCTGACTCCTGACTCCTGACTCCTGACTCCTGACTCCTGACTCCTGACTCCTGCTATACAATCCAACATTGGTATGCATTAATATCAACCAAGCTCAAAAAAATAAAACAAAAGATTATGATTACAGACAATGAGATTCGGGAACAGGGCTATGCTTATTTTCTAGCTGAAACCCCAGAACTATTACAAGCAATTGAACAGGATTTATTTACTTTAGCCGAAAGTTATAGTATTGCTAAAGTTCATAACTTAATGCGAGCAACTCACACCATTAAGGGTGGAGCCGCTACTGTTGGGTTAGATACTATCAAGATGATAGCTCATTCTCTAGAAGATATATTTAAGGCTCTATATAGTCCAGATGTAGTCATCGATAATGAATTGCAAACACTTCTATTAGAAGCTTACGAATGTCTTCAGTTAGCTGTCACAGCAGAACTGACAGCAAGTAATATTAATAGTGAGGAACTTCTTCAAAGAGCAACTTCAGTATTTGCACAATTACAAACAAAATTAGGTGATGCCTTTGGGGCTGAATCGCATATTCCTACTTCTGAAGAATTAGGATTTGATATTGTCCAGTCTATCTTTGAAGTAGGAGTCAAACAACGCTTAGAAAGTATTTCTGAAGCCCTGCTTAAGCCACTCAATAATGAAGAATTAATAGAAGTTTTACATTCTCAACTTGATGTATTTCTAGGTTTGGCAGAATCTTTAAATCTACCAGGTTTGAAAGAACTAGCTTGCACAATTATGTCTGCTTTGGACGCTAATCCCCAAGAAGCGCGCCAAATTGCTGAAATTGCCTTAGCTGATTTACAAAAGTCACAGAAAGAAGTTTTAGCAGGCGATCGCATTTCTGGTGGTTCTCCTTCTATAGCTTTGCAAACACTGGCAAAAGTCACAAAACAGGAATCACCTATTAAACCTCCTAATAATTCATTAGTGAGAGTACCAAAAAACCAGTCATTCATTGTACCCATAACTAAATCTTTTGCCACCCAATTTTTTAGTCTGACAACCGAATTTTACCAATTTTTAATTACATCTAACGGCAAAAATAATGAGCATTTAAAACCAGGAAATGCCAAGTTTATTTTAAAAGTAATTCGCTACATTTTTGGCTGGTTTAATCACCAGCGCGACATACCAGAAGCTGAACTGAGTTTAAATTTGCTGATTCCTAAAATCAGTCTAAATAATAATCCACTAAATTATATTGAAAGTTGGTTAGAGCAATTTCTAGCTTTTGTCGAAGATGAAAAAGATAGCCATAACCTCTGTCTTTATCGCCGAGTTATAGTTTTAATTATTCTCCTAGACTTAGCTAGATTTGAATATTCATTTGCCAAAAATGATGGCTTTATTTATATTATCCAAAGTCTAAAAAAGCATATTCGTCAAGTAGGAAATGAATATAAAAACTATTCTCCAGTAACTGAGCAAGAAAAAAAATGGCTTGATAGCCCTAAGCTACAAGAATTGCTAGTTATTAAAGAAATATTTCCCCCCATAGATCATCCCACTGATGAGAGTTTACTCGAATCTATATGGGGAGGAGAAACTCTGTCAGAGATCAGCCATGAAGCTGTCATTACCCAGACAGTAGAAGATATTAAAAATGATCATTATTTAGAAAGTGTCACATCTTCAGTTGTGAGTGATCAGGTATTTACGAATATTCCTGAAGAAGGCACAGAAATTGTTGCCGATGATGCCATAGAAGTTAATAGGCAAATAGAAGATAAATCCTTAAATTCTGCCAATAAAAATTCTCGCCAACCTGCTTTTGTGCGAGTGGATGTAGATGGACTGCAACGTCTGAATTACTTAGCAGGGGAATTGCTAATTTACCAAAAACGTCGCACTTTATATGATGAACAAATTATAGACTTAATAGAACGATTAAGTCAGCAACTCAGCCAACATCAATCAGTTTTGAACCAATTGCGTGATTTGCCGTTACAGGGAAATAATTTTCCTATAGACAAAACACATAAAGTCTCATCTGTGCAGTTTGATGCTTTAGAAATGGATGTATATACAGAATTTAATCTGACATTACATGAAGCACTAGAAGAAACGCTGCAACTACAAGAAACTGCTGAGTCTCTTGACTTACTCATGAAACAATCTTCTCAAATTAGTGAGAAAAAACATAATTTAACTCTGAGTATCATAGATAATTTGGTAGATGCAAGGATGTTGCCTTTGGGAACTATCCTTAATCGTTTTCCTCAAATGGTCAATAAACTGGGAAATGTTTATGCAAAGTTCGTAGAATTAAAACTTACTGGCACACAAGTCCTCATAGATAAAGCCATTGCTGAAAAGTTATATGATCCTTTATTGCAACTAGTACGTAATGCTTTCGATCATGGTATTGAAGCTCCACACATTCGGCGTGATCTTGGTAAACATGAACAAGGTGTAATAGAAATTTGTGCTTATCATCAGGGGAGTCAAACTGTGATCGAAGTTCGGGATGATGGTCAAGGTTTGAATTTAGAAAGTATCCGCAACAGAGCTATTGAACTTAATCTGATTCCAGGTGATCATGATGCTCAAGAATATTCGCATAATCTGACTGAATCTGAACTAATAGAAATGATGTTTTCACCTGGATTTTCCACTGCGGGTAGGGTAAATGAAATTTCTGGTCGCGGTATGGGATTAGATATTGTCCGTACTCAGTTACACTCCCTCAATGGCTTGATTTCCGTTCAATCATCGCCTCATCAAGGGACAAAATTTATACTTAAAATACCTTTTTCTATGACCACAGATAAACTAATGTTAGTCCAGGCAGGGGGTGTTGTTTATGCCTTACTGCTAGATAGTGTCGAAAAAATATTAATCCCTTCTGCACAGCAAATCAAAGAGTTTGAAGGCAAACAGATTTTGCATTGGCATTCAGGTGAGGATGAACTGATAGTCAGCCTTCTGAAACTGTCAAATTTGATGTATTACAATGGATCAATAGTTGGCAGTTATTCAAACACTATACCCACTACTGCTGACACAGAAATCATGAAAAATCCTGTGCTTTTACTCCGGCATAATCAGGAAGTTTTGGGTTTAGAAGTTGACCAAATTATCGGTGAACAAGAATTAGTCATCAGACCTTTAGGAAATGCTATTATTCCACCAAAATATATTTATGGTTGTAGTAGCCTCGCTAATGGCAATCTCATCTTAGTAATTGATGGGACTCTGCTTGTAGATTCTCAGGAAATGCAGGCTACACTTGATGTCAGGAGACTGCCAACAAGTCCTGTATCGAGAAAACAAGCCTTGCCAATGTCGGAAGATACTATTGAATCTATACCTTTACTCGCTGCATCTACTTCCAGAAATACTAGAGAAACTCAACAAAATTCTCATGTAGGAATGACTAACAAATTACCAAAAGTAGTTTTGGTTATAGATGATGCTATTAGCGTCCGACAAACTATTTCTCTCACTTTGCAAAAATGTGGTTATCAAGTAATACAATCACAAAATGGGGTAGAAGCTCTCGAACAGTTGCATTTACATCCAGAAATTGAAGTTATCATTTCTGATTTAGAGATGCCACGCATGAATGGATTTGAATTATTAAGTAATATTCGTCAAAACCCAGATTTAGCTAAAAAACCAGTTGTGGTTCTCACTTCTCGTAGTTCGGAAAAACATCGTCAACTGGCTCAAGAATTGGGTGCAACGGCTTATTTAACCAAGCCTTATTTAGAGAATGAGTTTATCTCAACTGTTAATCATTTAGCTAACAGAGGTATGGAAGATTTAAATCAGGTAAAAATGACAGCAGGTAAATACAGCAGAATTCAGGAGTCAGGAGTCAGGAGTCAGGAGTCAGGAGTCAGGAGTCAGGAGTCAGGAGTCAGGAGTCAGGAGTCAGGAGTCAGGAGTCAGGAGTCAGGAGTCAGGAGTCAGGAGTCAGGAGTCAGGAGTCAGGAGTCAGGAGTCAGGAGTCAGGAGTCAGGAGTCAGGAGTCAGGAGTCAGGAGTCAGGAGTCAGGAGTCAGGAGTCAGGAGTCAGGAGTCAGGAGTCAGGAGTCAGGAGTCAGGAGTCAGGAGTCAGGAGTCAGGAGTCAGGAGTCAGGAGTCAGGAGTCAGGAGTCAGGAGTCAGGAGTCAGGAGTCAGGAGTCAGGAGTCAGGAGTCAGGAGTCAGGAGTCAGGAGTCAGGAGTCAGGAGTCAGGAGTCAGGAGTCAGGAGTCAGGAGTCAGGAGTCAGGAGTCAGGAGTCAGGAGTCAGGAGTCAGGAGTCAGGAGTCAGGAGTCAGGAGTCAGGAGTCAGGAGTCAGGAGTCAGGAGTCAGGAGTCAGGAGTCAGGAGTCAGGAGTCAGGAGTCAGGAGTCAGGAGTCAGGAGTCAGGAGTCAGGAGTCAGGAGTCAGACTGTCTTGGTGTCTAGGTTTCAATTTTGATTCTGTACCTCATTGATCTGCAATCTGCTGTAAATATAGGACAAATCACAAAAGGGTTGAATATGACTTCACCAAATTTAATCAAAAGTGCGATACCTACGGTAAGCTACCGCTAACGCAATACTGACAATCATAATTAATGTCATACTCAAAGCTGAACCAAACCCCCAATTTTGGGTAGCTCCCAGAAACTGATTATAAACTAACCTTGCTGCTGTCATACTCGAAGCACCTCCCAACAATTCTGGGTCGATAAAGTCCCCTAGCGCTGTGATAAATACCAACAGAGAACCAGCAGCGATACCTGGAAAAACTTGAGGTACAGTTACTTGCCAAAAAGTTTGGATGGGATTTGCACCTAAATCAGCTGCTGCTTCTAACAATTGCTGGTCTAGTTTTTCTAAAGAAGCATACAACACTAAAACCATGTAAGGTAATAAGCTGTAACTCATGCCAATTAATACCGCTGGATTGCGGTTAAGCAATTCTAAAGCTGGTAAACCTAAACTGGTGAGTAAACTGTTTAATAATCCCGTTGGACGCAAAATTGTAATCCAGGCATAAGAACGCAGTAAAGAAGAAGTCCATAAAGGCAAAACAAAACCTAATAGCAGCAAATTTCGCCAGCGCTTTGGTGCCATTAAAGCAATCCAATAAGCAACAGGGAACCCTAAAATTAAACAACTAATTGTGGTACTAATTGCCAAAAATAACGAATGAAATATGACTTTTAAATAAATTGGTTCAATGATGCGGATGTAGTTATTCAATCCACTAGGATTTACCAAATCTCCTGGTCGAATATTTGGTACTAAACTCAACTGAAAAATTATTAATGTTGGTAGCAACAACAATAGTAATAACCAAATTCCAGATGGTGCAAGTAGCGCCAAAGGGGAAATCCAGTTGACGCGATGGCGTTCTAATTTCTGTGATTTAGTTGTCAGGGAAGAGTTTAGTTGAGAGTCTTTACTTTGAATAGGCACAGCCTGATACCAATTTTAGATTTAAGATCGAGAATATAGATTTTTGCTTCTTGACTTTAAGCGAGTAATTGAGTCCAGTACCGCTCATAAACTTCTTCAAACTTACCGACAGGAGTAAGTCTTTCACAGTTTTTTAAAAGTGCTTCTGAAGGAAATAAATTAGTATTATTTTGAAGCTGTTTTGGTAATTGCTCAAATCCAGCATGATTAGGAGTAGAAATATTTAGTCTTTGGCTGATTTGAGCCGCGACTTCTGGTCGCAAAATCAAGTTAATCCAAGCATAAGCTCCCGCAACATTAGGAGATGTTTTAGGAATTACAATAGTGTCTGTCCACAATGAGGAACCACTACGAGGAATTACAAATTTCAGCTTGGGGTTTTCTTTAGATATTTTCACTGCATCGGCAGAGTAACACATAGCTAATAATAAATCACCTGCCAGCATTTGGTTTTGCCAAGCATCAGTATCAAAAGCAGCAATAGCTGGTTTGAGTTCTTTCAACTTCTCATAAGCTTGTTTGATTTCTGTTTCATTTTGTGAATTATAAGAATAACCTAGCATCCGCAATGCTGCACCGATTACCTCCCGCACATCATTAAGTAAAGTTATTTTCTTGTGAAGTTTATCTTTATTTTGCCAAAGATATTCCCAATCTTCTGGTGCTGTTGGGAGTTTTTCAGAGTTGTAAAGTAAACCGGTTGTTCCCCAATTGAAGGGAATACTATAACGGTTATAAGGGTCATAACTAGGATTCTGGAATCGTGGGAACAAATTGTCTAAGCCAATTAAGCGTTCATGATTAATGGGAGTTAACAAATTTTTATCGACCATCTTCTGCACCATGTAATCAGATGGATAGATAATGCTGTAAGTGCCACCACCTCCAGCTTGTAACTTAGCCAGCATGACATCATTAGAATCATATACATCCGCCAATACTTTCATGCCAGTTTGGGCAGTAAAAGTGGATAGTAATTCTTGATCAGTATACTGTGTCCAGGTATATATGTGCAGTTCGTCGCTTTGGCCTGAACCAGTATAGTTGTCTCCTACATTAGCCAATCTCCAGCCACAACTACTTAAAGATAGGCTAGAAAGCGCCACCATTTTTTTCAGAAATTGTCTTCTGTTAGTCATTAGTTATCAGACTATGAAATTTTGGTTCTTGATTCTTGACTAATAGCGAGACAGTCAGCTTCTGCCCACCAAATATAAATAGGTGTGTCACGGTCTGGTAAGCTGCCAAAGGTGTTGGGTTGTAAAACATTGATATTTATGCCGTTGACCAATTCCACAACATAATTAACATGAGTACCCAAATACATGATATTGACTAGCCTGCCTTCAAAGCAATTTGTCGGCAAATTCGGTTGATAAAGGGAAATCTGAATTTTTTCTGGGCGCACACTGATGACTACTGGTTGTAATAATTCAGTTGGTGTATTTTCTGAACGTCCGGTAACAATAGAGAGTCCGGTTTTGGTCAAAATTTTCACCCATTCCGGGTCTACCGTTGTGATTTCACCGCTGAATAAATTTGTATCGCCAATAAAATCAGCAACAAAGGGTGTTTGGGGATGTTCGTAAATTTCGCTAGGAGTCCCAACTTGCTCAATTTTGCCTTGATTCATAACGGCGATGCGATCAGATAAGCATAGTGCTTCTTCTTGATCGTGTGTCACCATCACAAATGTTAATCCTAAATCTTTGTGTAAATTGGATAACTCAACCTGCATCTCTTTGCGGAGTTTGAGGTCTAATGCTCCCAATGGCTCATCTAGAAGTAAGACTGCGGGACGATTAACCAAAGCCCTAGCTAAGGCTACCCGTTGCTGTTGACCACCAGAAAGTTGAGAGGGTAAGCGCGATCGCAAACTTTCCATTTTTACGAGCTTTAAAGCTTCTATAACTCTGCTTTGAATTTCTGAAGTAGTTAATTTTTGCAACCTTAGTCCAAAAGCGATGTTATCCCAGACATTGAGATGGTTAAACAGCGCATAACTTTGGAATACAGTATTTACAGGTCTTCGGTAAGGAGGCACATTGGTCATCGACTGACCCCGAATCAACAACTTACCTGCATCAACTCTTTCAAATCCAGCAATTAAGCGGAGTGTGGTTGTTTTACCGCAACCAGAAGGTCCTAAAATACTAAAAAATTCTCCCTGTCTCACATCCAAGTCCACACCATGTACAGCTGGTTCTTGGTTGAAAAATTTGAATACGTTACGCAGTTCAACATCAAGTGGTTGAAAAGACGTTACACTCCTCTGATTTTGCATCACAGTTTGAGCCATATTCTTCAGTAGAATGCCCTAATTTCAGAAAACTTAGTCAAGCTATGTAGGGTGTTAAGCAGACTACAGTCCATACTTTGAATTGTATCCGGCAAAAACACTCTATTAAAAATATACTTTCTATTGTTTCACCTTGAATACTGGGTAGGGTTTTCGGTTATGAATTCTGTCCGTTCAGGTTTCCAGGAGCGATCGCTACGAGTAGTAGTAGTGAGTAGCCATCATCAACTGAGGACATCACAACGAAGGATTTATGTAGATTGTAGTGCTAATATGATGAGATAAGTATTTGCCAACTTTTCCAAAGCATATTTCATAACCTTTACCTGGTAAAGGTTTCAGATTTTAAATTTCAATGTGTTTCTTTATATAAACCCCTTCCAAGTTGAAATCCATAGTTTTTTCTATGGCGAAAACTCAAGTTTTCAAGATGGATGAGGTTTATCTGACTAAATTGCAAAATGCTCCCATGAGAGGCTCATATCTTGTACATTAGCAAAGCATTGACAGAAGTCCCGGAGTATAGTATCGTCTCCAGTCAGCTTGACATCTTAACAACACAGTTGCGTATATTAAGAATTGTGAAATTCTCCTAAGCTTATGACCTTATTTCAACCACCTGTACTAGGCGGACAAAACAATACACGCACAGTCGGGCGCAATTCTCAATCAATATTTTTAATTGTATTCACTTTATTGATGACATCTGGAATAGGCGCTCGTTTAGCTTATTTGCAAATTATTGATGGCACAAAACTCCGACAACGTGCCGAGTCCAACCGGATTCGCATGATTTCTAAACAACCAGAACGGGGCAACATTTTTGACCGTAATGGCAAACTTTTAGCTACTACTCGTTATCCGCGCTCTGTTCATTTGTGGCCAATGGCACATACTAAGCCCTCATGGTCAGTTGTCGGTCTGCGTCTGTCAGAAATCCTCGATATTCCTCAAGAGGAGATGGAAAATAAACTTATACAAGCGGGAGCTAATTCTTCTTCTTTGATTCGCATTGCTCGTGACTTAAATGAAGCACAAGTCACAGCTTTGAAGGAATATGAAACCGAATTACCAAATGTAGAAATCAATACGGAAGCTGTACGCTATTATCCTGATGGTAGGCAATTAGCCCATATACTCGGCTATACCCGCGAACTGACACCAGAACAGCTAAAAAAACGGAAATCTGAAGGCTATCGTCTCGGTGATGTCATTGGCCAAATGGGTGTGGAAAAAGCCTATGAAAAAACCCTGCGGGGTGAATGGGGCGGTCAGCAAGTAGAAGTAGATGGTGCTGGTAGACCGCTGCGGGTATTGGGAGAGAAACAGGCGAAAGCAGGTAATGATTTACACTTGACTATAGATTTGGATATCCAAAAAGCAGCGGAAAAAGCTTTAGGTAAACGCAATGGGTCAATCATCGCACTTAACCCCAACAACGGTGAAGTGTTAGCAATGGTATCCCATCCTACCTTTGACCCGAATATTTTTTCTAAACAAAAACTCTCTCAAAAAGACTGGGAAAGCGTCCAAGGTGCGGAACATCCTTTAGTTAATCGGGCTTTAAGTGTTTTTCCCCCAGCTAGTACCTTTAAAATTGTCACCACTACAGCGGCCATAGAATCGGGTAAGTTTTCTCCTAACACCGTCTTACAAACATATCCTTATTTAAATATTGGTGGGACAAGATTTGGTGAATGGAATCATGCGGGATTTGGTCCATTGGGTTTTGTGGGTGCAATGCAGTGGAGTAGTGATACTTTCTTTTATCAAATTGGTAAAGGTATAGGTGGACCTCCTTTAATTGAATGGACTCGCAAATATGGCTTTGGTGAAAAAACTGGCTTTGACTTTTCCACAGAAGAAGCAAAAGGTTTAGTTCCCGATGATACCTGGAAACGCAAAGCCTGGAAAATGCCTTGGACTATAGGCGATACTATTAATATGACCATTGGTCAAGGTGCTTTACAAACTACACCTTTACAAGTGGCTGTGATGTTTGCTGTACCAGCTAATGGTGGTTATCTAGTCCAGCCACATTTGCTTAAAGACAATGGGGACGCACAAAAATGGCGTAAATCTTTAAATATGAAGCCGATAACTCTCAAAATCCTCCGTGATGGCTTGCGGAAAGTAATATCTGAAGGTACAGGTAAAGTTTTAAATAAACCAACTCTTCCCCCAGTAGCTGGTAAGAGTGGTACAGCGGAAGCTTGGAAGGGTAGAGCTAAACAGAATCACGCCTGGTTTGGCGCTTATGCACCAGATAATGATAAACCAGAAATTTTAGTTGTGGCTTTTGGTGAACATTCCGGGGGTGGTGGTGGTAGTGTCGCTGCACCCATGATTTTAGAAGTTATGGAAGAATATTTTGCCCGTAAGCATCCAGGTAAGTATCAAAAACCAGAGACTAAGCATTAGGGGAGATGGGGACACGGAGACGCGGGGACACGGAGACGCGGGGACGCGAGGAAAATTAAGAATTACCTGTTGCCTGTTCCCTGTTGCCTGTTCCCTGTTTACGAATTACGAATTATTTCCAGCAATTGTGCTTCACTTAATTGAGCAATTCCTAATATTTGCGCTTTTTCTAACTTGGAACCAGCATCTTCACCCACAACCAAAAAGTCTGTTTTTTTGCTCACTGAGTCAGTCACTTTACCACCAGCTTTTTGAATCAATGCTTTGGCTTCATCACGCTTTAAGGTTGGTAATGTACCTGTAACCACAAAAGTCTTACCTGCAAACTTGGGATTACCTTCTCCAATTGCTTTGGGCTGTTCTGTGGTAGCTAATTGTAACTCCAATGCTTGAAGACGAGAAATTAAAGTTTGATTTGCAGGGGTGCGAAACCATTGATAAACTGATTGAGCAATTTCTGCACCGATACCATAAACGCCTTCAATATCTGATTGTCTCGCTGCTGCTAATTCTTCTACGGTGGTGAATTTCTCTGTTAATAATTGGGCGTTGACGCTACCAACGTGACGGATTCCTAAACCATATAATACCCGTGACCAAGGTTGATTTTTTGATTGTGCGATCGCATTCACCAATTTTTCCGCTGACTTTTGACCCATTCGTTCCAACGCGCATAGTTGCTCTGGTGTCAAGTCATATAAATCGCCAACACAATGCACCAACTTTTTATCTACCAGTTGATGAACTAATTTCTCACCTACACCTTTAATATCCAAAGCGTCACGACTCACCCAATGTTCAATCTCACCTTTGAGAATTGCTGCACAGGAAGCATTGACGCAGCGAGTTACAACTTCTCCAGATTCTCTTACCACCGGTTGACCACATACGGGACACTCGGTAGGCATAATAAAAGGTTGAGTATCAGCGGGACGCAATTCTTTAATTACCCGCACTACTTCCGGGATAATTTCCCCAGCTTTGCGAACAATGACAGTATCACCGATGCGGATATCTAATTGGCTAATGCGATCGCTATTATGTAAAGTAGCTCTGGAAACAGTAGTCCCCGCTAATTGTACGGGCAACATTTCTGCCAAAGGTGTTAAAGCTCCCGTTCTTCCCACATTCACCGTAATATTTTCCACACGGGTGGGAGCTTCTTCTGCTGCATACTTGAGTGCGATCGCCCAACGGGGGCATTTCTGCGTAAAACTTAACTGTTCTTGCAGCTTAAAAGAATTCAGCTTTACCACCACCCCATCGGTCATATAAGCTGAATTCAGCCGTTCCGTATCCCAATATTGATAATAATTAGCAACTTCTTCTAACGCATGGCATAGTTTATGATTGGCATCAACCCGAAAACCGAATTTTTGCAACAACTCCAAAGCTTCCCATTGGGTATTGGCAATACTAGAGTCATCCATCCCCGTAATATGCAGCGTATAAGCAAAGAAATCTAACTGTCGTTGAGCTACAATCCGGGGATCTAGTTGTCTCAGTGTACCAGCAGCCGCATTGCGAGGATTAGCAAATACTTGTTCACCAGCTTTTTGTCTTTTCTCATTTATTTGTTTAAATACTTCCAAAGGTAAAAATACCTCACCGCGCACTTCCACCTTTTCGATATTTTCTAAACCATCGAAATTCAAACGTAGGGGAATTGAGCGAATAGTCCGCACATTTTGGGTAATATCTTCACCCATCACCCCATCACCCCTACTCACACCCCTGACGAGAACCCCATTTTCATAAGTTAACGCCAAAGCAGCACCATCAATTTTCAATTCCGCCACATATTCTACATCACCGGGAGAATACTGTGGTGGTAAGTGTCTTCGCCAACGCTGTTCCCAACTTTGTAACTCTTCAACATTAAAAGCATTCTCCAAACTATACAGGGGAATGTTATGCCGGACTGAGGTAAAGTGAGTTGCAGGTCGCTCACCTACCCGTTGAGTGGGACTATCAGGAGTGATTAATTCTGGGTACTGAGTTTCTAATTCTTGCAGTTCTCGATACAGCCGATCATAAACAGTATCCTCCATAATTGGTGCATCTAGAACGTAATAGGCATAACTGGCTTGTTGCAATAACCGCCGCAGTTCTTCCACACGCTTTATTTCTGGTTGAATTTGGAGCATAAGACTCATCGCAAAATACCTAGAGAATAGATTTCAGGAGTACTCAGTGCTGAGTTACCAAGAAAGGGAAACGGGAGCATTAAAATTAGGACGCTTTATATCGATTAAGGATTCCAGCTTTCGACTTCATATAAAAATTTGGTTTTACCAATCAACTTACAATTAGCAGAGGTACTTTGAACAAACACCACATACTTTTCTAGATTACTCGGTTTAATCCTAATTGTTGCATCCATCGCTAGACCTAACATTATTAAAATAACATGAGTTTATGGCTATAAATTTCACAACTAACCTACCTATTATTATCGCTCATCGAGGCGCAAGTGGCTACCGTCCCGAACATACTTTAGCTGCTTATGAATTAGCAATTGATTTAGGTGCTGATTATATTGAGCCAGATTTAGTTATTACCAAAGATGGTATTTTAATTGCTCGTCATGAAAATGAAATTTCTGAAACTACCGATATTGCCTTTCATCCTGAATTTACTCACTTAAAAACTACGAAAATTATTGATGGTGAAATTAAAACAGGTTGGTTTACAGAAGATTTTACCCTAGCAGAATTAAAAACCTTAAAAGCTAAAGAACGGATTCCCCAACTGCGTCCGCAAAATAAAGTTTATGATGGAATATTTATCATTCCCACGCTGGAAGAAATTATTGATTTAGCTGAATGTAAAAGTTTAGAACTTGGACGAATTATTGGTATTTACCCAGAGACTAAATATCCAAGTTACTTTAAATCAATTGGTTTACCATTAGAACAAACCTTGCTGACAACTTTAAATAAAATTAATTTACCCGTATTTATTCAATCTTTTGAAGTTAGCAACCTGCAAGAATTAGCGAAAAAAACAAATTTACCTCTAGTGCAATTAATGAATGATTCTGGCAAACCTTATGATTTTTTAGTCAATGGTGATCATCGTACATATCAAGATTTAGTCACTAAAACTGGATTAATAGAAGTTTATAAATATGCACAAGCTATAGGAGTTAATAAAAACTTACTAATTCCTAGAGATATTACAGGTAAATTACTATCACCAACATCGTTAGTTAATGATGCTCATGCAGCTAATTTGCTAATTCATGCTTGGACATTTCGCAATGAAGATGTTTTCTTACCTTTCGACTTTCAAAAAAATCCTCAAAGTGAATATGAAATGTTTTTTAAATTGGGTATAGATGGTGTATTTAGTGATTACCCAGATACGGCTAAACTTCAACTTACAAAAATGTGAATATAAAAAAATAGGAAGTTAGTTCAGAATAGGATAAGTAGCCATCATGAACTGCGTACACCAGTAAAGAATCATCTCCACCTTTGGGTGTGTTGAGAGAATTGTGTGTGGGATAAAGATATTTGCGGACAGCTTTAGCAGTATTCAGCAGCCATTTTTCCAGAGTTTGGGGATTTACCTGTTGACTGCTTTGAGAATTATAACTTTTAGCGATCGCATTCCAAGTGGCTAAATCTGGGGGAGGAAGTTGACGAGACGTACCTGTGGGAGAGGGAACATAGCACGTTTTGAAGCATTCCCAAGCCAGTGCATAACCATTCACCTCAGCGGGAGATAAACCAGCAGTTTCTAAAGACTCCAGCAACCGCTTTTTCGTGATTTTCCGCAATAATCCCCAATCTGTGCAGATATCAACTTCATGACGTTGACGCAAAGTCTCTCGAATAGAATTACTAAAAATCGTAGTTGCGTAATTTTTGAGACTAAAGCTTTGATTTGGGTTAAAACCTTGGAAAATTTTCTCAACTTGGGAAATAGCAATTTGAAAGCAGTCTGACAGTTGATACTGCGTACTAGCAAAACTTGTAACTGTTTTTTGGGATACCCAATAACAAGATTCCTGTAAGTAAGCGGTGAGATGTTCTTTCGCTAAGGGCTGAGTTTCTGTAACCTGCCAAAACTTATACCAATATAATGCCCAGAACGATTCTGACGTTTCTTGGGGTGTGCGGTTGAGACAACTTTGCATACTGCGCCGCAGTTTTGATCTATCCTAAAGGAAAGAGGTTTTTGGGCAACTTTACTTTTTGTTACATAGTAGCGATTACTTTCGTACAGTTAAACAATATTGCCTAGCCAATCATGAATAAATTGCAGTTAAGTCGTTTGGGTGAAGTCGCTAAACTCTTTTTAAAATTAGGCATTATTGGCTTTGGGGGACCAGTTGCCCATATTGCCATGATAGAAGATGAGGTAGTCAAGCGTCGTCAGTGGCTGACGCGAGAACATTTTCTAGATTTGCTTGGTGCAACTAACCTAATTCCTGGCCCCAATTCCACAGAAATGGCGATTCATATTGGATACATTTATGCAGGATGGTTGGGGTTAATTGTAGCGGGTGTTTGTTTTATTTTACCTGCGGTGGTAATTACAGGTATATTTGCCTGGATTTATGTCAATTATGGTACTTTACCCCAAGTTGCGCCTTTACTTTATGGAATTAAACCGGCTGTGTTAGCTATTATCCTGAATGCTATTTGGGGCTTGGCAAAAAAAGCCGTGAAAACACGCAAATTATTAGTAATTGCAGTAATTGTGGGGGTGGCGACATTTTTCTGGAAAGTCAATGAAATTATTGCTCTATTAATTGGCGGATTTTTAGGTATGCTTTGGTTAAATGGTGGTAATAAAAATAATAGTCCTGGAAATCAAACTAATTTATTAATTGCTGGTTTAACCATAGGTGCAACTTGGCCAGTAACATCAGTAAGTGCTGTATCTGTGCCTTTGTGGCAATTGGGTTGGTTTTTTCTGAAAGTTGGTAGTGTGTTGTTTGGTGGTGGCTATTTATTAGTGGCGTTTTTGCAAGGTGGATTAGTTGAAGAATATGGCTGGTTGACACAACAGCAGTTACTAGATGCGATCGCAATTGGCCAATTTACTCCTGGGCCAGTTCTTTCTACTGCTACCTTTATCGGTTATGTCCTTGCAGGTATGCCTGGTGCAATCGTGGCTACCTTGGGAATTTTTCTTCCTTCATTTTTGTTCGTTGCCGCTTTAAACCCGTTGATTCCCCGTTTACGTGCCTCTGCTTGGACAAGGACTTTTTTAGATTCTGTCAATGTCAGCGCTGTGGCACTCATGGTATTGACTACGCTGCAATTGGGAATAGCGACATTAACAATACAAAAAGCGCCTTATGTAGATTTTACTGCAAGTGCGATCGCTCTCATTTCGGCAATTTTAGTACTGCGCTACCGCATTAATGCTGCATGGCTAGTATTAGGTAGTGGTTTAATTGGCTGGGGCGCTTATTTGTCTGGATACATTAAATAATTAATGTGAACGCAAGAGCAAAAAACAATGAATTGATACCCACCGCTAACTTTAACCTGCCAACTTTGATAAATCTACTTGTTGAGTTTCGGCTAACTCAAATTGACACCACTTTGATACTGATATTGGATTTATATTTTGTTGGCTAATAATTAAGTCTATAAATTCCTTAGCTTCATCGATAGCAAAATCCTCATCGAACCAACAGCGCATAGATATTTTTGAGTAATCTAGCTTGTTACCAGTTGGGCTGTAGCAGACTATTTCAAATCTTTTTTTGGCAAACCACTGATATACTTCAATCTTCCATTCTTGATAGTCTATGGTTTTCATTAAATATTTATTCATACGAATCTCTTTTCCCTTATTCAAAAAAATGATTTTTCAAGCCGAATTTAATACCCAACAACAGCAAACCGCAATATTAATGTTTTTTATATGTATCATAATAAAATATTATTTAGTTTTCCATTAAGAATATTCACACTTCTTAATAGAAACTTTATGTTTCGTTATAATAACCGGCATATTTAGAAAATACTGGTCTTAAAAAAAGGCGATAGAGAACGCCTTGTCTGCGTAGTTTTAGCCCTTCGATATCGCATCAACACCGCATGGTTATTTTTAGTAGTGGTTTAATTGCTGGGTCAGAACCTAACCCCCAACCCCTTCCCTGGTAGGGAAGGGGAGTAAGAATCAAAGCCTCTCTCCCTGTGGGGGAGAGGTTTGGAGAGGGGTTTAGAGTATAATTTGCAACTTTTCAAACATCCGAAATAGTAACCCAAATCCAAAACTCCAGAGGGCAGGATTGATTAAAATAGCTTTAGCCAGATGTCCATAATTGTGGACTGTGTTGCCAAAACGCACTGCTAGTAATACACCCAAGCCATAAGCTCCGAAGAGTGACCCCAATAAATCGTAGAATAAAGCCCAGGCGAAGTATTCTTTGCCTACCATTGCTAAAGTGATAGGAAAGCCTAGATAACCAGTGTTACCTACCATAGCCGCTAAAATCAAACTACCTTGTGTTGATGGTTCGGGGAGAGAATTTGTCAAATAGGCTTGACCTTTAATCCCCAACCAGGCTAAAAATGCCCCTAGGAAGATAGCTAAATAAGCTATAACTGGTGCAATCCAAATTTGTCCTGATAAGTCTGTTTGGCGTAAAAACGAAACAATGCTTATCGGTACTCCTACCCAAAAGAGAAACTGGCCTAAACGAGTAGGAAATGTAACAGGTAATTTCCGTCCGAGGATAGGCAAAAAATTGTCAGTTTCAATTTATATCCACATATCAAACCAAAATTGGGAGAAAAAACCCAATAATTCAATTTTTTTTAAGACTAACATCTGTTCACTCATCATCCATTCTCCCGTCGTTCTTGCAACTTCAACATAATTTCTGCGTGCATCTCGCGGGTAATAGGATAGAAAAAAGTTAAAATCAAACCAATAATTAAACAAATTGTCGGTATCGGTCCTACTGCAATTCTAATAGCTAACAATGCTGAATCAGGTTGTATAGGAAGCGTACTTTGTCCAACCACAGCTTCTTTAAAACCAGAGGCTTGTAAGGCATTACCGACTATAAATAGCCCAAAAGCTAAACCAAACTTTTGCAATAAAACCATGAAACCGTAAAAAATTCCTTCCCGTCGCTGTCCGGTTTGTAGTTCATCTAATTCAATTACATCGGGAATCATTGACCAGGGAATTAGATAAGCTGTGGAAACACCAACACCTGCCATGACAGCCATTACATACATCAATCCAATTTGATTAGATTGTAAGAAAAATAGTCCAGCAGCAGCGATAATCCATACACTCATTCCCAGAAAATAAACAATTTTTTTACCAATCTTTTTACTTAAATTACTCCAGACAAATAACATTATTAAAGCAGTAGCTTGTACAGCAATCATCACTGTGGGAACATCTGAATTTTTCAGTCCCATACAGTAAATAACAAAATAGGGAATTATACTTGCTGTGATTTGTACACCTAACCAAGAAAAAAGATAGATAGCGATAACAAACAAAAACGGTTTATTACTAAAGACTATTTTTAACTGTTCAATGAAAGGAATTTCTGCTGGTTCCTCCAATTGGATACGTTTAGCCTCAAAAGCCATAATGCGCTCGCGTGTTCCATAAACGCACCAATATAAAGATAAAGTCGAAATGACAGTACAAATTCCTGCTAAAACTATATACTGTTCTTGCGGATTGACAATGACAGAAAAAACAATTTGCGCTAAAATCAACGATACAATACTGCCACCAATAGAAAAAGTAAAGCGAAAGCTATTCAGGCTAGTACGTTCATCATAATCTTGAGATAGTTCAGGAGTCATTGCCGTATAAGGCAAATTAACAACAGTGAAAAACGCCTGAGATAAAACTCCAATTGCTACGTAATACCAGAACAAAGGCCAAATATTACTACTTTGATCAGTGCTAAATTGAGGTACAATCCACTGTAAGAAAAAGAAAATCCCAAAGGGAACTGCACCATATAACATCCAAGGTAAACGACGACCCCAGCGGCGAGATTTAGTTTTGTCAGTCAACCATCCCACAATCGGATCATTGACAGCATCCCAAATTTTGCCAATCATCAAAATACTGCCAGCTAAACCTGCGGGAATACCAGCGACATTGGTAAAAAACACCAACAGAAAAAAGATCGCAATATTGGAAGTAATCGCTGGGCCTAAGTCACCAGCACCATAAGCCAGTTTAGTTTTCAAATCTAACTTTTGACTTGTTAGAGATTTTTGCAAATCGTCATCAGCATCTTTCATAAAAACTCGCGCTTATTTTAAAATAAATAACTTGGCTTACTTGACGTATTAGTTAACACAATTTCCAGAGTCTTATGTCAGACCTTTACATTTCTTGGTCAGATTATTACCATAAAATTGAACAATTAGCTGTCAATATTTATCAATCGAGTTGGCAATTTAACCAAATTGTCTGTCTTGCTAGAGGCGGACTGCGAGTGGGTGATATTTTATCACGGATATACAATCAACCCTTAGCAATTTTAGCGACATCATCTTATAACGGTGCTGGTAAGCAAGAAAGAGGAGGTTTAATAGTTTCCCCTCACTTAACGATGACTACCGACACATTAGGTTCCCGGATTCTCCTAGTAGATGATTTAGTAGACTCTGGGATTACTCTCCAACAAACTATTCCTTGGCTACAACAATATAGTCAGTATCCAATTGCAGAAATTCGCACCGCCGTAATTTGGTATAAAGCCTGTTCTATTATTACTCCCAATTACTATGCTGATTATCTACCTGATAACCCCTGGATTCATCAACCCTTTGAAATGTATGAACATACAAACCCGGCAGAACTGGCGGTAAAATTGAGTCAACCTTGTTGATTTGGGAAAAAACGACTCATCCAAAATCTAAAATCTAAAATCTAAAATCAAAACAGCCACAACCACATCGGTAGAGTAACTAACAATACCATAGCCCCCATTGCTAAAGCAGTCACTGCCAAGTCACGATCTAGATCAAAGGTTTCGGCTAATACCAATGTGGCAAATGCTGGAGGCATAGCCATTTGTAATACAATTACCTGTGCTGCACCACCAGTGATACCAAACACTGGTAGAGTGCTACCCAAAATCAGCGGAACTAAAAGCATTTTGATGATGATACTTGTTCCTGCTGGTTTGAGTTTGTACCAAGAATTCAGCCGTGAGAGTCGCATTCCAATTAAAATCAAGGATAAAGCAACAGCACTCCAAGCTAATTTATCTAAGCAAAATTCCCAAACTGTGGGAATTGTCACTTGGCGAAATAGTAACCCAAATCCAAAACTCCAGAGGGCAGGATTGATTAAAATAGCTTTAGCCAGATGTCCATAATTGTGGACTGTGTTGCCAAAACGCACTGCTAGTAATACACCCAAGCCATAAGCTCCGAAGAGTGACCCCAATAAATCGTAGAATAAAGCCCAGGCGAAGTATTCTTTGCCTACCATTGCTAAAGTGATAGGAAAGCCTAGATAACCAGTGTTACCTACCATAGCCGCTAAAATCAAACTACCTTGTGTTGATGGTTCGGGGAGAGAATTTGTCAAATAGGCTTGACCTTTAATCCCCAACCAGGCTAAAAATGCCCCTAGGAAGATAGCTAAATAAGCTATAACTGGTGCAATCCAAATTTGTCCTGATAAGTCTGTTTGGCGTAAAAACGAAACAATGCTTATCGGTACTCCTACCCAAAAGAGAAACTGGCCTAAACGAGTAGGAAATGTAACAGGTAATTTCCGTCCGAGGATGACTCCTACTAGGACTAATCCCACCAACTTAACGTATAGTTCTAAAAGATTTATCAAGATTTTATCTAAAAAATAGGAATATAAAATGATATCGATAACTGTTATTTTTTGCCAGTCTACTATTTTGAATAGTACTAACTTGAAAAATAGTAGGACAGATGGACAGCCGAAAAGCTAATTTAGTCAGTTTTTCCAAATCCAAAATCCAAAATCCAAAATTGCACAAACACAGGAGTTGACACTTGAAAAAGGCTGGGTTTTCAGAAAAACCGCAAAACTCATCGTCTGGTTCTGGAGATGATATTCCAGTAGCTTTACGCGATACTCCTGATACCGGATCTAAGCTGCGCGTACAACCACTAGTTTTAGTAATTGGGGGATTAACAGGATTTGTCCTGCTATCTGTAATTAGCGGTTTTTTATTTTTTGTCACAGCACCTAAAAAAACTGCTGATTCTATACCAGCATCAACCGGTTCTGTGCCTGCACCAACTAATTCCCCAGGTATTGACAGCAACACTATTTTGGGACATTTAGCTTATGCAGAAGCACCAGAATCTGAATTATTAGCGATTACGGCAGATGGACGCATTAAAATGCGACAAGCCGCTGCCCAAAAGTTTCAAGCAATGGTACAAGCAGCAAGAAGTGCAGGGGTAATTTTAACGCCAATTTCTGGCTTTCGTTCAGTTAAAGACCAAGAGCCGTTGTTTTTTGATGTTGGCGCTCAACGGAACCAAACCCCCGCCCAAAGAGCCTCTCTCAGCGCTCCTCCTGGTCATAGTGAACATCACACAGGTTACGCTGTGGATATAGGAGATGGAACTGTACCAGCAACTAATCTTCAACCCCATTTTGAGAATACCAAGGCTTATCAGTGGCTACAAGCCAATGCTGCCCGTTTTAGCTTTGAGATGTCTTTTCCCAAGGGTAATACTCAAGGAGTGAGTTATGAACCTTGGCATTGGCGCTTTGTAGGCGATCGCAATAGCTTAGAAACATTCTACAAAGCCAGAAATTTAAAACCCACTAACACAACTGATTGACATTGAGTAATTGACCAAACATGATTAACTCATTTAGTTATTATTAATAATGCATCAAAGTTCTGGTCGCTGGCGTTTAGGGTTAGGTTTATCGCTGCTGACAGTTTTTTTATGGGGAATTCTACCGATTGCGCTGAAGGTAACACTACAAGTTTTAGATGTCTACACCGTCATTTGGTTTCGGTTTTTGATGTCGTTTATCTTCCTTGGAGTTTATTTATCCCTGCGTCGCCAATTACCAACGATAGAACAATTACGTAATACTTCTGGAAAATTATTAGCCATATCCACAATATTTTTAGCCAGCAATTACTTCCTGTTCATGCAAGGTTTAGCATTAACAGCCGCAGCTAATGCACAAGTAATAATTCAGTTAGCTACTGTTTTGTTGGGTTTTGGTGGTTTAGTTATTTTTAAAGAGTATTATACACTGCGTCAATGGCTGGGTGTAAGTGTGCTAACTTTAGGTTTTGCACTGTTTTTTAATGCCCAATTCACGAATTTAATCACAGCACCTAGTCAATATGTTCTTGGCAGTGGGTTAATTGTCTTAGGAGCAGTAGCATGGGCTATTTATGCTTTAGCACAAAAGCAGTTATTAAAAACTTTACCATCTTCTCATATTATGCTGATAATTTATGGGGGATGTGCTTTATTATTTACTCCTTTTGCGAAAATCAATACAGTTTTTTATCTCGATCATCTTCATTTAGGAATGCTGCTATTTTGTGGATTGAATACTTTGATTGCTTATGGCGCTTTTGCTGAATCATTAGCACATTGGCAAGCATCAAGAGTCAGCGCAGTATTAGCATTAACTCCTATCGTGACTTTAATATCCGTTTGGATAACTTCAAAAATTGCATCCAACCTAATTCCACCAGAACAGATCACAATTGTGGGAATTATGGGAGCATTGTTAGTTGTGGCTGGATCAATATCTATAGCTTTAGGAAAATCTGAATAAGTAGGTATACTAAAAACGGTTGGAAACTTTACTTTTAAACGCAGAGGTTCGCTGAGGTTAACGCAAAGTGACGCAGAGTTTTTATTGAAGTTTTTGCTTTGAATTTTATATTTAAAGCCACATCATAAATACTGAGGTAGAGTCGTTTTTTAGTTGTTAGGATTATGAGTGATATCAAGTCCAGCTAATTGCTGATGATTGCTGATCAAAAAGCTCGACCCGTCTCCGCCCGGTTCCCTAATCATAAGTATACAACCAGACAGGATATGAGTGCAATTAAGTAAAGTCAACCTCTTATCAAGCGGATATTTTTCCTATTAATTGGCTTTATTTAGCTTAAATTTAAAAAATTGTATTCAATATCAAAAAATCTCAAAAATATCCAGAAGACTGCTGGAAACAGTAGTATATATAAATCCATCAGGGTGTGTGAAAAACTACCAAATATAACGCTTCGCTAAACAACATCACCGAAAAAATTGAGCGATGAAAAGTTGGTTTGGTAATTGGACCCGCAGCGTGAAAAGGAATTCACTATTGCTGGTGCTTTCAATATTGCTGCCAACATTTGGAATTAGTCACTCTGTTATGGCAGCAGAGAAAATATATACTTCTTATTCATTACTAGAAGTTTCCTTTCCCGTGATTAGTTTAGAAGTCTATGCCAAAACGGGATTAATTGATAATGAATTAGCTGTTTATCAGCGATATATTTCACTTCAACAACTACAAGAACTAAGACCTATTTTACTCGGTTCTTTAAAAATTAGTCCCGCTGTTGCTTCACAATTTCTCTATACACAGCAAGGAGAATTTTTGGTACGACGGTTAGCTGAATTAATTAAAACCAAATCTCGTCTACCTGAGTCAGAATTTCACGCTTTACGATCAGCAATAATTTTAGCCGCTGGGGAGCCAGAAGGCTTAACGTTATTAAATTTGTTACGTAAGTATCCCAGCAGTAATATTCACATTAATTTAGCTGATAGTTTAGAAATATGTGGAGAACTAGAAAAACTAATCAGTCAAACCAATCATGCGATCGCTTTAGTTCAGCAAAAATCTGATCTAGAAACTGCTACCATCCCAAATGTGACTCTATCTCAATTGCCAAATTTACAAACTAAAGGCAATTTTCAAGCTAAAAAGTATATACTGAAATTTTTCGACTTCAACCGTAATCGGCTTTTGCTTACAGATGTTTATTTTCCCAATGTTCAACATTCGGCATCAGTAATTGTCATTTCTCATGGCTTAGGTTTAGATAGCAGTAATTTTCGTTATTTAGCCAATCATCTAGCTTCTCAAGGATTTGCGGTTGTCGTTCCTAATCATCCTCATAGTAGACAATCTTTGCTCAAGAGTAAAACTAGTGACTTAGTAGAACCAGGAGAATTTACAGATAGACCATTAGATATCAAATACATACTAGATCAACTAGAAAAAGCTAATCAGTTTGATGCCAACTTTAAAGGTCGGTTAAATCTGCAACAAGTTGGTGTATTTGGACAATCTTTTGGCGGTTACACGGCTTTAGCTTTAGCAGGTGCGAGGATTAACTTTGAGCAGCTAGAAAAAGACTGTACACCAGCAGGTTTGAGAAATACTTGGAATATGTCTTTAATGCTGCAATGTCGAGCTTTAGAATTGCCAAATAAGTCGGAAAAAGAAGATAATTTACGGGATGAGAGAGTTACAGCCGCGATCGCAGTTAATCCCATCACTAGCTCTATTTTTGGACAAGCTGGCTTAAACCAAATTCAAACTCCTGTGATGCTTGTCGGTAGCAGTGAAGATACTGTTGCACCAGCTTTATTTGAACAAATTTTACCTTTTTCTTGGTTAACGAATTCCCAAAAATATCTGGTTCTGCTTCTGGGTGGAACTCATTTCTCTACCATCGGTAATGGTAATTCCGGGAGTCAACAAGTAGCTTTACCTGCGGAAATGGTTGGAGATGCTATCCTCGCACGTGCTTATATCAAAGCTTTGAGTTTACCTTTCTTCCAAGCTTATGTGGCACAAAGACCCGAATATCTTCCCTATCTTAACGCTAACTACGCTAAACTCATTTCTACTCAGTCTTTGGGTTTGAGTCTTGTTCAGTCTTTGAGTAGCCAAGAATTAAGTCCCGTACTAGATAATAATTTCTACGGAGTTATCCCTGAAAGAAAACTTCCTTCTACCATCATCAAGTTGGGATTTTGGATATTAGATATTGGTGTTTCCTTGCTTCATGTTATGATTTTTCTGTGATGTTTTTTTACATCTTGTCTTTATTAGTAAAATTCTTATTTTTCGGCGTAAGTCCTATATAATTACTTACGAATTACGAATTAAAAATTAGAAATTATTCCGTGCAAGGCTTTCTTAACCTCAACAAACAACTTGACTGGACTTCCCACGACTGCGTAGCGCGGGTGAGAAGACTGCTGCGTCTCAAACGGGTAGGACACGCAGGAACTTTAGATCCTAAAGCTACAGGTGTGTTACCCATCGCTTTGGGTAAAGCCACGAGATTATTACAATATCTACCGGGTGAAAAAGCTTACAAAGCTACTATCCGTCTTGGTATAAGTACTACTACTGATGATTTAGAAGGGGAAGTGATCACTTCTCAGCCTTGTCCTGGGTTAAATTTAGCAGAAATAAAAACAGCACTTAGCGAATTTATCGGCAAAATTGAGCAAATTCCTCCTAGTTACAGTGCTATTCAAGTAGAGGGGAAACGGCTGTATGATATAGCACGAAAAGGGCAAATTGTGCAAGCACCTACGCGGACAGTAGAAGTTTTTCAGATAGAAGTTTTAGACTGGCGAGATGGGGATTTTCCTGAACTAGAAATAGCGATCGCTTGTGGTGCGGGAACATATATTCGTGCGATCGCTCGTGATTTAGGTATGGTATTAAATACAGGCGGTACTCTTGCAGCTTTAATACGTACAGTTAGCAGCGGTTTCAACTTACAAGATAGTCTCACTCTCACCGAGTTAGAAACTCAATTGTCAGCCCAGACATTTCAACCGATGGCTCCAGATGCACCTTTGCAACATTTACCATCTGTAATTTTACCATCAACAGAAGCTAAAAAATGGTGTCAAGGTCAACAAATTTCTATCAATCTTGATATTTTGGGATTAGTAAGAGTTTATGAAGAAGAAACCCGTTTTTTAGGAATTGGACAATTACAAGAAAACATCATAATTCCACAAATGGTTTTTGAACCAATTTCTTAACCGGGGTTCAATTTACCAAATCCAATCTAACTGAGAATTTTCCTCAAAAAATTATACTAAAAACGGTTGTCAACTTTACTTTTAAACGCAGAGGTTCGCTGAGGTAAACGCAAAATATCCAGAAGACTGCTGGAAACAGTAGTATATATAAATCCATCAGGGTGTGTGAAAAACTACCAAATATAACGCTTCGCTAAACAACATCACCGAAAAAATTGAGCGATGAAAAGTTGGTTTGGTAATTGGACCCGCAGCGTGAAAAGGAATTCACTATTGCTGGTGCTTTCAATATTGCTGCCAACATTTGGAATTAGTCACTCTGTTATGGCAGCAGAGAAAATATATACTTCTTATTCATTACTAGAAGTTTCCTTTCCCGTGATTAGTTTAGAAGTCTATGCCAAAACGGGATTAATTGATAATGAATTAGCTGTTTATCAGCGATATATTTCACTTCAACAACTACAAGAACTAAGACCTATTTTACTCGGTTCTTTAAAAATTAGTCCTCAAATAGGCTTGACCTTTAATCCCCAACCAGGCTAAAAATGCCCCTAGGAAGATAGCTAAATAAGCTATAACTGGTGCAATCCAAATTTGTCCTGATAAGTAACATAATTTCTGCGTGCATCTCGCGGGTAATAGGATAGAAAAAAGTTAAAATCAAACCAATAATTAAACAAATTGTCGGTATCGGTCCTACTGCAATTCTAATAGCTAACAATGCTGAATCAGGTTGTATAGGAAGCGTACTTTGTCCAACCACAGCTTCTTTAAAACCAGAGGCTTGTAAGGCATAAAATGTGGTTCATTTACGCGAAAATCGCTGTAATAAAGTCGAGATATTAACCGTTTTTAGTATCCCTGAATTTATTCCCAAGTTGACACATCCCGCAATAAATCAGGAATTTTTCCTTGCGATAAGGGAAACTCTAAGACAGTTTCTCTATATCCCAAATATCCAGATTCAGTAAACGACATCAACATCCGTGTTAGTGCTAACCAAACATCTGATTCATATTCCCAATCATGATCGCGTCTAGCACGTCCAGCAATAGAACGTAACGCCCAAAAATAAGAATTTCTAACTACAGAACCGCCCTTTTTGAACTCTGGGACATCCTCTTTGTGGATAAATAACACATTATTTTCAATTTTGGCTCTCATTTTATCCAATTTAGGATTTTATATTTTGAAGGGATGAAAGATTGTAGAGACGAGAATTTCTACTCAGGTCACGTCTCTACAATGGTTTCAGATATAGCATTTCCTAGTCTAATGAAGTACAAAAATATCTGCGTTTATCTGTGTTTATCTGCGTTTAATTATTACTGCTTGTACCTCACTTGAATGGGAATTGCTATAACGCATCTTTAAACAAAGATCGATGTTGAATGAGTTCTACAAATTACTCTCTATCAACTGTCGATATTCGCTTTTTTGCTTCACCCCTTTAACTTCCTTCACCAGTTCCTGATTTTTAAACAATTGTACCGTCGGTGTTCCGGTAACTCCAGCATTTTCAGCAATATCTCTATCTTTGTCAATGTCGATTTCGACAAAATGGATTTTACCGTCAAATTCATCGACTACTTTATTTAAAATAGGTTTAAGAGTATGGCAAGGACCACAACCAGGAGAGACATATTTCACTAACATCAAGCGATCGCTCTCATGGAATAATTTCCTTAAGGCATAACCACCTTCATGGCGTGTCGCTTGCAAATCAAACTCTGCTGCTGTTACTGTTTTCGTCTCTTCTGGTTGCGCTTCCAACTCCTCATTTTGGATTTGATGAAACTCTTGAATTAAACCTTTCCCAGATAACCACCTTTCCGCTAACATCGCCGCCATACAACCAGTACCCGCCGCCGTAATAGCTTGGCGAAATTCATGGTCCTGCACATCACCGGCTGCAAATACACCATCTATACTGGTTTCTACACCACCATGTTTAGTGGTAATGTATCCCACCTCATCCAGTTCTAATTGTCCTTGAAATAAGCTAGTATTGGGCTTATGACCAACGGCGTAAAATAAACCCTTAGCAGGTAATTCGCTCACTTCGCCAGTTTGATTATTGCGTACTTTCACCCCAGCCATCGAACCGTTCCCGAATACATCCACAGCCTCTGTGTGCCAATGTACTTTGATTTTTGGATTACTCAAAACCCGGTCTTGCATTGCTTTAGAAGCCCGCATTTTTTCCGAACGCACCAGCAAATTCACTTTAGAACCATATTTAGTTAAATAAATAGCCTCTTCCGCTGCTGAGTCACCCGCACCAATTACCGCTAACTCTGCACCACGAAAAATTGGAGTTGCACCATCACAAATTGCACAAGCAGAAATTCCCCGACTCCAAAATTCATGTTCGCTAGGTAAACCTAACCGCTTGGCTGTTGCACCAGTAGCAATTACCAAGCTATGCGCCTTTACTTCCCTTTCTTGGGAACGGATAATAAAAGGACGCTGACTCAAATCAACTGAGATCACATCTTCCGTATATAATTGCGCTCCCCACCGTTCCGCCTGGGCTTTCATATTATCCATCAGTTCCGGCCCGGTAATACCTTGGGGAAAGCCGGGAAAGTTCTCAACTTCTGTCGTTGTCATCAGTTGTCCACCTGGTAAACCCCCCGCTTGGAACCCTTCAAAGACAACGGGTTTTAAATTAGCACGTCCCGCATATATAGCCGCTGTATATCCTGCTGGACCAGAACCGATAATTACCAAGTTTTCTACTGTAGGGTTAGTCATAACTATTATCCGAACTCATAACGACTACGTTTAATTTAGCATAACATAACTGAGCTTTCAATTTACTTAATTCCCAGCTATAAATGAATCTCTTCATCCCCCTGTATGTCCATTAGTTGTTCCACATCACCCATTTAGATGACAGATTCGACATACTTCTTAATAAACTAGCAGCGTAAACGCAAAACGTTCTAATCTAAAAACTGACTGGGTTAATTTACTGGCAGTTTTGCAGGCAGTACTCTTAACGCATAAATACGGAAAAGTGTCAAGCCTCAAAACAACCCAGACTTAACACATAAACTTATTTATTAGGAGTTTTAGAAATCCAATGAGTGTTAAGGCAAGTGGTGGAAGCTCCGTTGCGCGTCCGCAACTATATCAAACCTTACCAGTAGCAACCATTTCCCAAGCGGAACAACAAGACCGCTTTTTGGGAAACGGTGAACTGAGTGAATTAGGAAGTTATTTTGCATCTGGTGCAAAGCGTTTAGAAATTGCCCAGATTCTCACAGAAAATTCCGAGATAATCGTCTCCCGTGCGGCTAACCGGATTTTCGTGGGTGGCTCGCCCATGTCTTTTTTAGAAAAGCCTAAAGAGCGAGAACTGGCAATGGCTGGCGCTGGTGGTGTTAGTGTCCAAGAAGGCATGGCCTTAGGAACTGTCACCTATGTTGAAAGCCGTGGTGGTTTCTTTGAAAACTTGCGCTCAATTTTTAATACATCAGCTGGTGGACCCACACCTCCAGGCTTTAGACCAATTAACGTTGCTCGTTACGGGCCTAGCAACATGGCCAAGAGCTTACGGGACTTGTCCTGGTTCTTGCGCTATGCTACCTATGCGATCGTAGCTGGCGACCCCAACATTATCTCTGTGAATACCAGAGGTTTGCGGGAAATTATTGAAAATGCCTGTTCTGGAGAAGCCACCATAGTAGCTTTGCAGGAAATTAAATCAGCGTCATTGTCTTATTTCCGCAAAGATGCAGCAGCTACAGAAATTGTGACTCAGTACATGGATGTGTTGCTGACAGAATTTCAAGCACCTACACCTTCAACCAAAGTCCGCCAACGTCCTTCCGGCGACCAACAAGGGTTACAACTGCCGCAAATTTACTTTAATGCCGCAGAACGTCGTCCTAAGTACGTCATGAAGCCCGGATTGTCTTCTAGCGAAAAGACAGAAATCATCAAAGCAGCTTACAGACAAGTGTTTGAGCGCGATATTACCCGTGCTTATAGTTTGTCAATCTCTGACTTGGAATCGAAAGTCAAAAATGGCGACATCTCCATGAAGGAGTTTATTCGTCGTTTAGCTAAATCTCCCCTTTACCAAAAACAGTTTTATCAGCCTTTTATTAACAGTCGGGTGATTGAATTAGCTTTCCGTCACATTTTGGGACGGGGACCAAGCAGCCGTGAAGAAGTCCAAAAATACTTTGGAATTATTTCTAAAGGCGGTTTACCAGCTTTAGTTAATGCTTTAGTAGATTCTGACGAATACAGCGATTACTTTGGAGAAGAGACAGTACCCTACATCCGGGGTCTGGGCCAAGAAGCCCAAGAATGTCGGAACTGGGGACCACAGCAAGACCTGTTTAACTACAGTGCGCCTTTCCGGAAAGTACCTCAGTTCATTACCACCTTTGCTGCTTACGAACAGCCATTACCTGACCAACATCCCTACGGTTCTGGTAATGACCCCTTGGAAATTCAGTTTGGAGCGATTTTCCCGAAAGAAACCCGCAACCCCAGCAGCAGTCCTGCGCCTTTTAGTAAGGATACCCGCCGGATTTTGATTCACCAAGGGCCTGGTATTAATAACCAACTTAGCAACCCCAAAGCACGGGATATAGCTCCTGGTTCTTTGGGTGCTAAGGTGTTCAAATTAGACCAGCTACCCGGTACTATTGGCAAAAAAGCTGCTAAGGGTGCAAGTGTTAAATTCTCAGAAAGTTCTACCCAAGCAGTAATTAAGGCTACTTACCTGCAAGTTTTCGGTCGTGATGTTTACGAAGGTCAACGCCTGAAGGTTGCCGAAATCAAGCTGGAAAACGGCGATATCACTGTCCGCGAGTTTGTACGGATATTGGCTAAATCGGATTTATTCCGCAAGATGTACTGGACTTCTCTGTATGTCTGTAAAGCGATTGAGTATATTCACCGTCGCTTGTTAGGTCGTCCTACTTACGGTCGTCAAGAGAACAACAAGTATTTTGACATTGCTTCTAAGAAGGGCTTCTATGCGGTCGTTGATGCCATCATTGACAGTGAAGAATACAGCCAAGCATTTAATGAAGATACAGTTCCTTATGAACGCTATCTAACTCCTGCGGGTGTGTCTTTGCGTCAATTGCGTGTTGGTACTATCCGTGAAGATTTGGCGAATGTTCAAAAACAAGAAACGCCTCGCTTTGTGGAATTGGGTGCAGTCACAGAAATGCGGACCCAACCAGATATTGAGTTCCGCATCAACCAAGGTGTTACTAAGCAGCGTGAGCAAACCAAGGTCTTCAAGCTGACAGCAGTTAGCAATGACAAGGTTGCTATCAATACTGTGATTAGCGGTGCTTATCGGCAGATTTTTGAGCGGGATATTGCCCCTTATATCTCTCAGAACGAATTCACGGTTCTAGAAAGCAAGTTGGTGAACGGTGAAATTAGCGTTAAGGAATTTATTCAAGGTTTGGGTTACTCGAATCTGTACCTGAAAGAATTCTATACACCTTACCCCAACACGAAAGTAATTGAGTTGGGTACTAAGCATTTCTTGGGTCGCGCACCTATTGACCAAGCAGAAATTCGCAAATACAACCAAATTCTGGCTACTCAAGGGATTCGTGCCTTTATTAGCGAGATGGTTGATAGTGCAGAATATCGTCAAGTGTTTGGTGAAGATACTGTTCCTTACCGTCGCTTCCCCACTTTACCTGCTGCTAACTTCCCCAATACCGAGAAGCTTTACAACCAGCTAACCAAGCAAAACGATGATTTGGTGGTTCCTAGCTTTGCAACTGTCAAGCCTCGGATTAAAACTGAGAATACGCCAATCTTAGCGAAAGCGATCGCAGATTTGGCAGCCCAAGCCAAGCAAATGGACAAGACTAAACCCTTGTTTATTGAGTTGGGTCGTTCTTTCAATGATGGTCGCGGACAGTCTGTAGAAGTCGGTGTGGGTACAAGCCGCCGCAAACCAGCCCGTATTTACCGCGCTACCACTGGGACAAATTCCCCAGAAACCAATCAGGTAATTAATGCTATTTACTGTCAGGTTATGGACGTATTTAGCGGTCAAGTTCCTGGTTATTTCCGTCGTTCTGACTTAGATAGCAAACTGCGTAACGGTGAAATTACTGTCCGTGAGTTTGTTCTCGAACTAGCTAGTTCAGATATCTATCGCAAACGGTTCTACACTCCTTATCCCAACACCAAGGTGATTGAGTTCTTATTCCGTCACTTATTGGGTCGCGCACCAGCCACTCAAGGCGAAATCCGCCAGTATAACAAGTTGCTGGCTGATAGCGGTTTAAAGGCTGCTGTAGAGGCAATGGTCAATAGTCCTGAGTATGCTCGCTACTTCGGTGAAGACGTAGTACCTTACAACCGCTATCCATCTTTACCCGCAGGTAACTACCTAGGTAGTGTACAAGCTGCTGCTGACTTGGTGAAACAATCCTGGTCTAGCTTGTCTCCCTCTGTTTTAACCGGTCGTCCTAGCAACAGATAGGTAATAGGTAACAGGTGACAGGTGACAGTAGAAGAAGAAATGGAGCAGGGAGCAAGAAAGAGGAAACGGAGCAGGGAGCAGGGAGCAAGGGGGAAAATACCTCTCCTCTGCACCCTGCCCCCGCCCCCCTGCTTCTTCTCCTCTGCACCCTGCCCCCCGCCCCTCTGCCTCTTTTGCCTGTTCCCTGTTCCCTGTTCCCCCTTCCCTCAGAATGAGCAAATCTGAAAATTAATATTACAAAGTGTTAAGAGCAGTAATAAATGCTCAACATAATGCCGGACAATATTTTCCGGAAGGTAGTTTAATTTTCCATCTTATCTGGTTGTATTGAGTCCATCTGACTCGCAATGCATATAAGACAGAAAGCAACTATCAACCAATTCAAAGTCTTACCAGTTTAAAAGCTGGTGTCATTAGTTTTGGAGGAATCCATTAATGAGTATCGTCACGAAAGCTATCGTGAATGCTGATGCAGAAGCTCGCTACCTCAGCCCCGGTGAATTAGATAGAATCAAAGGTTTTGTTGCTGGTGGCGCACAACGTCTCCGCATCGCTCAAGTATTGACCGAAAACCGCGAGCGCATCGTTAAGCAAGCTGGCGACCAACTGTTCCAAAAGCGTCCTGATGTTGTTTCCCCAGGTGGTAACGCTTACGGACAAGAAATGACAGCTACTTGTCTTCGTGACTTGGATTACTACTTGCGTCTTGTTACCTACGGAATCGTTTCTGGTGATGTAACCCCCATCGAAGAAATCGGTATCGTTGGTGTACGTGAAATGTACAAGTCTTTGGGTACTCCCATTGATGCAGTTGCTGGTGGCGTTGCCGCTATGAAGAACGTTGCTGCTACCCTGTTGTCTTCTGAAGACGCTGGTGAAGCTGGTTCTTACTTCGACTACGTTGTTGGTGCAATGCAGTAAGTTGAAGCTGTTTCTCGGCTAAAACTCAAACTGTGGCAATAAGGTTGGAAATAAGGAAAAAACAACAATGCAAGACGCAATTACCTCCGTTATCAATTCTTCAGACGTTCAAGGTAAATACCTTGATACCGCTGCTCTCGAAAAGCTAAAAGGCTACTTCGCTACTGGTGAACTGCGCGTTCGTGCAGCTACAACCATCAGTGCTAATGCTGCTGCGATCGTTAAAGAAGCTGTAGCTAAGTCCTTGTTGTACTCTGATATCACCCGTCCCGGTGGTAATATGTACACCACCCGTCGTTACGCAGCTTGTATCCGTGACTTGGATTACTACTTGCGTTATTCTACCTACGCTATGCTGGCTGGCGATCCTTCCATTTTGGATGAGCGCGTATTGAATGGTTTGAAAGAAACCTACAATTCCTTGGGTGTACCCGTAGGCGCTACCGTTCAAGCTATCCAAGCAATCAAGGAAGTAACCGCTAGTTTGGTTGGTCCTGACGCTGGTAAAGAAATGGGTGTTTACTTAGATTATGTCTCCTCTGGCTTGAGCTAGGAGTCAGGTTTGCACTTAATAATTTAGGTGCGGCTTTATTAAGGTCTGGAAATCAATCATGAGTTCTAGAAGGTTCTCTTGCTGATTGATTGTAAGTGTTATCAGTCTAGTATTGATGGTTGATTCCCAGCCTTGGAAAGATTAATTAAAGATTTGCACTCAAAATTTTTTGAGATAAAAATAAAGTTTCACCAGACAATATCAGGAGATTTCAAGAATATGTCCCGATTGTTTAAAATCACTGCTTGCGTCCCCAGCCTAACTCGTACTCGCACCCAGCGCGAATTACAAAATACTTACTTTACTAAGTTAGTTCCTTATGAAAACTGGTTCCGTGAACAGCAACGGATTCAAAAAATGGGTGGCAAAATTGTTAAGGTAGAATTGGCAACTGGTAAGCAAGGTACAAATACTGGTTTGTCTTAATTGCTATCAACCAAAAATTATTTGATTTGATTTTGAAAGGGTCTAAAAAGACCTCTTTTTTTTTGGGAATTTGATATTAAGAGGCTATTTGCAGTGTGTTTGGTTCAGGGATAGATTCACCGTCTGCTTCCCAAGCTTCTAAATACATTTCAATTACTTCTTCACCGTTATGAATTGCTTCTTGACGAGTTTTACCGTGAGTACAAGGCATAATTACAAGATGGCTAAATTCTGGAATGGTAACTAAGAAAAGCTGATCTTCATCTGACCATTGAACAATCATACTGTATTGATTCATAAATCCTAATCCTTCTCTAACTCTTCTAGTTCAGCTAATAATTTTGCTAATTGCTTTTCTAGGTAAAGTGGAACATCATCCCCATCTTTACCTGGAATTGTTAATGTTTTCCTCAGTAAAGGATGTTTCCATCTCTCATGACTGCCTTTCCCACGCTTTGGTAGATACACAAACCCTTCTCGCGCTATCTCGGCTTTTAACTCCCGAATTTTTCTGGGCATTTATTCTGGATATTTATTTATTCTTGGTCTGAACTTTAATAAGATAACATCAGTTCTGCAACATCTACCTCAGAAAATCCCATTAATTTTCCCACTTGTTTAATGTACATTTTTTCCGTTATGTGAAAATCTCCATCACGCTTTGCAAGTGCGATCAAATCAATTAATAAACCTAAAGCATCATCGGGATATTTAGCTATTAATGAATAATCTACTTCTATTCTCTGGGCAGATAATAAATTTTTAATTTCCTTAATTTCTTCCACTGTTAAATTAGCATTGGTAATAATTGTCTTGAGATATTCTTTTTCTTCAGGTTCAATACTACCATCAACTTTCATTAAATTAATCAGGGTTTTAATCTTTAATAATTCTAGTCTTTCTCCTGTTATATTATTGACTTCTATTTCAGATGTAGGAAGAAGATGATCAGTATATTCAATGCTACATTCACTTAATGATTGAGTCTCATCTAATATCTCAATTTCTTTTTCAAATATTTGAATAGACTTATTACCTACTTGTTTCGTTGAATAGGCAGACCATAAACCCATAGCAGTAGAACCAACTACAGGTAAATATTTACTAACACTTGATTTCAATACCTGTTGGGCATATTTTCCTGCTATCCAACGAGCCATATCTTGAAATATTGGCGTGCTTACTTTTCGAGCGATAATTTTACTACCTTGAGCAATAATAACTCTATTTGCTACTGCATTGATGCCGGGGGTAATTAATCCTGTACTCAAGGAAGAAATTAAGACCCCTGCTAATAGTTCCTTGTTTAAATATTGCTGCTTGTCATAAGCTACACCTACATCATAAATCATCGCAATTTGGTTTCGCATTACTGTGATAATTTCTGGAGCAACTGCTAACATTCCCAATGGACCTGGTACTAAATTAGCTGCTACTGATATCCCTCCATTACATTTTGCATAGCCATTGACAATTGAATTAGCTGATTCTATGGAAGGTCTTTGATGTTGATAAGGATTTTTAGCAAAATAATTACTTCTATCTTGTGCAACCATATCAAAAGAAGTGATTATTTTTTCACCAATTTGGTTTTGTAATTCTTGAATAACGTTATTACTTGTATCTCGTTGGTTGATCATAAAAACTTTTCCCGCTTGTATCTTACCTACTTATTTATTCAGTATAATTTTACTCAGTCGCAATATTTAATAGTAGCAAATTTACAAAAGTTTAGGTATTAGATCAAGTATCAATGATGAGCTATACCCGCGCTCATGATAGACTAAAGTAAAACAAGCTAAAAATTCTCTCAAATATGTTAACTGCTACTAATATTGGTACACTAGTAACCTGTTCTCCAGATGTGAATAATGGTCTTCCCGTGATTACAGGGACTAAAACTTCTGTAAGTCGAGTGGTTGTTCTTTACAAACAAGGTGCAAATGCGGAAGAAATTGCCCGTCGGATAAGTCACCTCAACCTTGCCCAAGTGTATGCAGCTTTAGCTTACTACCACGCTAATCGTGATCAGATAGAAAATGAGTTAACACAAGCAGAGGCTGAATACTGGAGTTTGGCAACTTTACACAGCCAGAAAGATAAAACCAAAGATGAATAAGATCCGGCTTTATATTGATGAGGATTCTATGGATGAAGATTTTGTTCAAGCTTTGCGTTCCCGCAATGTAGATGTATTAACAGTTGCAGACGTGGGAATGTTGTACAAATCTGATCCAGAACAGCTAACTTGGGCTAAGGAAAACAACCGAGTTATATTTAGTTTTAATGCCAGAGACTTTTACCAGATTCATACTAATTTGCTGGAACAAGGTTTGTCCCATGCAGGAATTATTTTAGCACCACAACAACGATATGGAATTGGTGAATTAATGCGCGGGGTTTTGCGATTGATTAATACCAAATCAGCAGAAGATATGCAGGGACAAGTAGAATTTTTAAGCAACTGGGTTTATTAATTATGCCAGTTTTGATAGTAAGTTCAAATATCCATTATGAGCGTTAGCGTAGCTTACCGTAGGTATCGCTAGTCATAAAACTTCATAACTAAACCGAACTAAGGAACTGCCAGTTCATACAATTGCTTTTTCCCTAAAGGAGTCACCACAACAGCTTCTAATCGGCGATTAGCGGGTAAAGGCACAATAATATCAAATTGGCCAGTAGCACCGATACTTAGGCGCTGTTTAGCAATCATCAATAGGTTCACCGGATCAACAATACCGACAATTTTCACTTGGTTGTCATTGGCTATGAGTTGACGAATATTCAGAATAGGATCTTCCCGCAGAGGAACTGGTTCAGAAGGTGGTTCTCCGGGAATTGTTAGATTTTGAAACCCCTCATTTACCAACTTTGTTTGCCCTTGAGCAGTTATGGCTACACTTCCCTTCATCGTGCCAACCCCCATTTTGCCATTATCCTGTACACTCACACCAAACTCAGTTCCTCGCACTCCAGCCACCCCAGCGGGAGTATGAATTTCCACACGAGAGGATGAATTAGTTAACGGACGATGTTGGAGACGAACTTGCCCAGTCTTTACCTGGAGTTCTGTTATCCGTTCACCTGCATTTCCCATTTGGAGTTTATTTACAGATATAGTCGTATTTTCAGAAACATTTATAAAACCAGTACCTGTATCAATTGTCAAAACGGCACTAGAACCTTGCTTGGTGCTGATTGTATCCCCTACAGATTCTAGTCGCATTCCAGTACGAGCGGGTTGAGATGTTTGCCCACGAGAATACAGAACTTGCCCGTTGGTACGACTCACTTCTATCCAGCGATTGATTTTAACCTGTAATTGATTATCTGCTGCGGAGGCATGAAGAGTACTAACTAGTACAGCCATTACTAAAGTTAAGTTACAAGCCCACCAAGTTTTCATATGTATTTCCAGATGATTGTCTGTGCCGATTGAAACCAGTTCTTTAATAATCCAGTCAACAGTTTTCTATTGAGTAGGTTTTTGGCGAAAATAGACCACTCGTGCATCTATCCCTTCGGATCTCAAAAAATGAGACAAGCATTCCGCCTCTTCCCTCCTTGGAGATCCTCCTGCATATACATAAGTTCCAAACCTGTGCTGTGCCAGGAATGCGTCGGAAATATAATTTCTGACAAGGTTCAATAATTTGTCTGATTTACCCGGAACAACAACCACATAAGGGCGGGCTGAAACTTGGCCAATCACAATCACATTGTTATCTCGGACACTATTGAGAGATTTGCTAAGTTCAGGCAAACTATTGGGAATACAAGGGAGTGGGGGAGTCCCAGCCTGACATGATAAAGTTTCCCATAAAACAGTTGTAACGATTGCTGTAATCAGATACTTATGCACCGATGCACCTACTCAGCAGATTGTTAGAGCTTTTACAATAACCAAAGAAATGTCAAATAATATCAAGTCCGGTTAATTGCTGATCAAAAAACTCCCTGCGCGGTTCCCTCATGATTAGTAGTCAACTGGACACGATATAATTATTCGGTTGGTTACAAATTACTGTATCAGTTCTTCTTGAAGAAGATCTTATTTTTACACCGATGGCTTGTCAAGTTCCCGTTTATTCCCGGTAATAGAATAAACCATTGTGATTTTTTTACGCCCACGTAGCTGTAATTCCTGTATTTGTTGGGTATGAAAGTGGTGCTTAATTAGCTCAAACGTTGTTTCGCTGACTAAGATGCTGTAAGGATTTCCCTCTTTGGCATTTTTGTTGAGTTGTTCCAAACGAGCCGCGATATTCACAGCATCTCCCAAGACAGAATAATTCAATCGTTGAGATCCGCCAATACTGCCAGCAACCACTAAACCTGTATGAATGCCAATGCCGATACTAATGGTAGGCTTGCCCAGCCGTTTTAATTCTTGATTTAACACTACCAATCTTTCCTGCATAGAAATTGCTGCCAAGACAGCATCAATGGCATCTTGCTGAATTTCCTGGGAATGGGTGTGGGGGAAAGGAATACCAAAAACAGCCATAATAGCATCCCCAATGTATTTATCAACTACTCCGTGATGTTGTTGAATACACTCAGCCATAGCACCGAGATAGGAGTTTAACCAGTTAAGCAAATCTCGTGGTTTCATGCCCTCAGAAATCGTGGTAAAGCTACGAATATCGGTAAAAAGAACCGTTGCTACCATTTCTTTGGCATCTAATTGACCATTTTGAAAAATCTCATCCCGATGGTTCCAAATTAATTCTGCTGTTTCTTGAGAAACATGACGAGCAAATAAACTCATCAATTGTTGTTTTTCTTTTTGTTCTTGCCATTGAATACTTAGTCCTGCTAGGAGGATAGTGCCTATGGGTGCAGCTGTAGGCAACCAAAGATTAGAGATTGTTAGCCCTAAAACTGATACACCAAACCACGTTATGGGTAGCAACCCTAAAAAAAGAGTTCGTTCCTGAAATTTCAAAGGAATTAATATCAGACTAGAACCAATGCCAACAGCAAATAATAGCAAGATTTCCAATTTATTAGGTAATCTTTGTAATAGTCTGTTGTTGAGTATATTATCGATAGCAGCGGCGTGTAGGTAGACACCAGAGGTTGGGGGTATTTGATCAAAGGGAGTTTTCAAGGGATCGTTTGCTCCCGTTGCAGTTAGTCCCACTAGCACAATTTTATTTTTTAATTTAGCGGTATCTACCTTTTTTTCAACAACATCGATAAAGGAGTAGGTGGGAATTCCTTGAGTAGGGCCTAACCAGTTAATCAAAACTGGTTGTGCATTTACTCCCGATTGCAGAGGTGGTAACTTAATAAATGATTTCTTAGAGTTAGTACTATTAGCGCTAAAGGTCTGCTGCAAACTATTGTTATATTTTTCCAGTAACGTGATGCTGAAGGCAGGAACACTCTTAATGTAAAGAGACAATTGACGTGTTACTCCATCCAAGTCAGCATTTTTGGCAATGTGTCCTTTAGCAGTCACATCATCTAGAATTGGGACTAGACGCAGGGTTTGTTGTTGTAAACTGGAGGCAACTGGTAAAACAACTTGACCATTGATTGCCATTGCTTCGGCTAGTTTTTCGTCGTAGCGGGTAGGTTCAGTAAACAAAATATCAAAGCCGATAGTTGCCGGAGGAGAGGCTTCTAGTGTTTCTAATAATTGAGTATAGCGATCGCGTGACAAGGGAAACTGCCCATATTGACGCAATGTAACATCATCAATCCCAATAACGACAATACGCGAATCCCAACTGGGATGAGGTAGATAGTTGCGTGTAGAGAACAATAAATTAAATCCTAGTAACTCCAAGGTAGCCCAAGCGCCTACTTGCCATAATCCAATTGAAAACAATGTAGTTAATACGTAAGATTTCTGCAAATAGGTATCTATAATTATTTTTCGTCTTAAGTATTTAAGCATTTCTCGAAGAGATGTTCAGTAAATCACCAACTTATCTGTTTAGGCTGATTGTGGGGTGTGGGGTGTTGGGTGTGGGGAAACAAAAGAATTGGTAAATGGATTTAAGAGTTATAGCAGGAGTCAGAAGGGGCGTATTGCAATACGCCCGTACAGGAGTTGCAATACGCCCGTACAGGAGTCAGGAGTAAAAGCCTCTTGTAGTGAGAGTTTCATTATCAATTGATGTCCTAACCACCCTATCCACGGCTATATTTAAACAGAGAAAAGTGAAATTTTGATGAGAAAAAGCCTCTTTTTGCTTAATTAACCTTTAATAATTCCCCAAAAGCGCCTAAATATATTTTCTACTCCCCACTCTATACTTCACAGAAAAATTTTCGATTTACTGAATATTACCCAGGCTTTAACCGTCATTTGAGGACAAAGATTGTTGGATAATGAATGATGATGAAGCTGTGATCGTTATCTTATATCGTGTTCGGTTAAATACTTATCATTAGGGAACCGCGCGGTGACGGGTCGAGTTTTTTGATCAGAAATTAGCCAGATATAATACCGAGTGGAACCTAAAATAGCTTATATTCCCACCCATATTAATACCTCGTGAATCTACGCCAATTAATCCCAATTTTTGATAACTCCGTCTCCACCTGGGCTTTAGAAGCGCGATTGTTGCGCTGGTTAACATTGATTTGGCTGTTCGTCGGCTTAATTATGCTTTTTTCAGCCTCCTATCCTGTAGCTGATCAACGTCAAGGTGATGGATTGTACTATTTTAAGCGTCAAGTTCTTTGGGTCTTAGCTTCCTTAATCATCTTCAACATCATTGCCAATCTCCCACTGCGGAAAATTTTAGGGCTATCTCATTGGTTCTTGTTGCTGTTTTTATTGTTAATTTTCGTCACTCTCATCCCCGGATTAGGAAAGAAAGCTTTTGATGCTGCTAGATGGATAACCATAGGGCCAATTCCCATTCAACCATCAGAATTGATTAAACCCTTTTTAGTATTACAAAGTGCGCGAATATTTGGTCAATGGGAAAGATTAAGTTGGGGGGTTCGTCTGTCTTGGTTGGGTGTGTTTTGTCTTGTATTATTAGGAATTCTGGCTCAACCTAATTTAAGTACAACAGCACTCTGCGGTATGACAATTTGGTTAATTGCCCTAGCAGCGGGAATACCATACAAATACTTAGGAGGAACAGCTATCGGTGGGGTGTTATTAGCATTACTCAGTATTAGCATCAAAGAATATCAACGCAAGCGGGTGATGTCTTTTCTCAACCCTTGGGCTGATGCTACAGGAGATGGATACCAATTAGTGCAAAGTTTACTAGCGGTAGGTTCAGGTAACACTTGGGGCGCAGGATTTGGGCTTTCTCAACAAAAGCTATTTTATTTACCAATTCAAGACACCGATTTTATTTTTGCCGTCTTTGCTGAAGAATTTGGCTTTGTTGGCAGTATTTTACTGTTAGGACTTTTGGCAGTATTCGCCACACTAGGATTAATCGTCGCCCTAAAAGCCAAAAATTCTGTACATCGATTGGTAGCAATTGGCGTAACAGTTGTGATGGTAGGACAATCATTGCTGCATATTGGAGTTGCTACGGGTTCTCTGCCAACTACAGGTTTACCCTTACCTATGTTTAGTTATGGTGGTAATTCCATGATTGCTAGTTTGGTATCTACGGGATTATTGATTCGGGTAGCTAGGGAGAGTAGTGAAGCAGAAATAGTCCCTTTGCGACATAACCAACCTGAACATAGACGTACAAGAAGGATCTAATCGAATACAAAATCCAATTCTTCCCTCAGAATAGAATTCTGGGGCTATACAGACAAAGCCCACCTTCGTGGGCTAATTAGGTATTACTATTACTTATAAAAAAACTCGACCCATCCCCGCGCGGTTCCCTCATGATCAGCATTCTAAGATACACAATATGAGAGATAAATCAAGAGATTTATCTTAATTTTCTAGTGATTTTGATCACACAATTATTTTTTATTTTTTGTATTGAAAATCACAAAATTATTAAATAATGATTAAAAATTACCAAATTAGACCAAAATGCGATAATTAAATGCATATAAGCAAAAAAATCGCTGTTGCTGCGAATACAAAAACCAAATTCAGATCATGCCCACAATTCCCACAATTAATAAACTGACATTCACCCAAGTCCCCAGACTTGATGATTGCAATTCACAAACCTTACTCAATTACTTTGAGAGTTCATGGGAAATGGAAGAAACACTCATGAAAAGTTTGATTGGAGAAGAAACCTTTTATATCAATCCTGATCCTTTAAGAAATCGTCTAATTTTTTATCTTGGTCACTCGGCTGTTTTTTATATCAATAAATTAATTCATGTTGGTTTAATAAAAAAATCCATTAATCCGAAATATGAAACTTTATTTGAATTAGGAGTTGATCCAGAAACACCAGCAGAACTAGATGCAGTTATGCAAGAAGTTATCTGGCCTGATCTAGAAAAAGTTTGGCAATATCGGGACAAAGCCAGAGAAGAAATTACAGCCATTATTAACAAAACTCCCCTTCATCTCCCCATACATCAACAGCATCCTTTTTGGGCTTTGCTAATGGGAATAGAACACAGTCGCATTCATTTTGAAACCTCTTCTATGCTGCTGCGTCAATTACCAGTTGAGAAGCTAAAACGCCCTCAAGGATGGAATTATGCACCTAGTAGTAGTGAAATTCTTCATAATCAAATGCGAGAAATTCCTGGTGGTGTGGTGAAATTGGGAAAATTTGAAGATGATTTAACCTACGGTTGGGATAGCGAATATGGTCATCTGCAAGTTGAAGTCAAACCATTTTTAGCTAGTCAATATTTAATCACAAATAAAGAATTTTTAGAGTTTGTACAAGCAGGTGGCTACAATAATTCAGAATACTGGACTAGTGAATCTTGGAATTGGAAACAACTCTACAACATACAACATCCCAAATTCTGGATCTCCTCCCAAAAGGGCTATCGCTATCGAGCCACTTTTGATGAAATGGATTTACCCCTAAATTGGCCTGTGGAAGTTAACCACTATGAAGCAATAGCTTATTGTCGCTGGAAAGGCACAGGAACACGTCTAATGAGTGAAGCCGAATGGAACCAAGCTTTACTGATATCTGAAGATAGTTGCTTATCAACTAACTCTAATATAAACTTACAATTCATTTCTCCCAATCCCGTGGAAATGTTCAAACCAGCGAATACTAAAAATGGTCTACATGACTTACGAGGAAATGTTTGGGAATGGTTAGGAGAGACATTCAAAGCTTTACCAGGATTTCAAACCCATCAGCTTTATGAAGACCAATCCGCACCATTTTTTGATGGCAAGCATTTGATGATGCTTGGTGGTTCTTGGGCGACTAATGGTTCAATGGCATTACCATCCTATCGTAACTGGTTTCGTCCTTACTTCTATCAACACGTCGGTTTTAGAATTGTTCAAGATTTGAGTCTTGTGTAATTTATGGTTTTTTTCACGCAGAGTCCCAGAGAGAATTAAAGAGTCAGGATTTTTTCAGATCAAAAAATAGAAGGAATTAAAAAATGTTAACCGAAACTTTAACAGTTCTAGATGATCATTATCAAGATTTAAACAATAACGGTGAAGATGTCATTCAAGGATTAACTCAAACTCCAAAAACTTTACCTCCTAAGTATTTTTATGATGATCATGGTTCTCAATTATTTGAAAAAATTTGTGAGTTACCTGAGTATTATCCAACCCGCACAGAAGCAGGTATTTTGAGTCAATATGCTGATGAAATTGCTGAAATCACAAGCTGTTGTGAATTAGTAGAATTAGGTAGTGGTAGTTCTACTAAAACTCTTCTTTTATTAGATGCTTATCAAAAAATTGCTGATTCTTGTAGATATTTACCAATTGATGTCAGTGGGGGAATCCTGAAAACCAGTGTACTAGAACTTCAACAAAAATATCCTGATTTTTCCATTCATGGATTATTAGGAACTTATGAACAAGCTTTATCTCACCTAGAATCAAATTCTTTACAATCACGGTTGCTGTTTTTCTTAGGAAGTTCTCTAGGGAATTTTACCCCGCAGGAATGTGATAGTTTTTTGAGCAAAATAGCTGTAACTTTAAAACCAAGAGATTACTTTTTACTTGGTATTGATTTACAAAAACCACCAAATATTTTAGAAGCGGCTTATAACGATAGTCAAGAAGTAACGGCTGCGTTTAATTTAAATATGCTTTCTCATTTAAATTGGCGTTTTCAAGGTGATTTTGACATCAGTTTGTTTAGACATCAAGCGATTTATAATCAGGTTGATAATCAAATTGAAATGTATCTACATTGTCAAAAAAGCCATTGGGTAAAATTGGAAGCTTTGGATTTAAAGATTTTAGTTCAAGAGGGAGAAAGTATTCTCACAGAAATTTCTCGCAAGTTTGATTTAACAACGATGGAAAAACAATTGCAAAGTAAAGGATTGAAAACTGTGAAAACTTGGACAGATGAAAAAGGATGGTTTGGATTGATTTTGTGTCAAGTTAAATAAGCTTTGTATCAGTATTCAGAAACCAAAATTAAAAATATTTGTAAATTTCTGAATGCTGATAATTTTACCATGCTATCAAATCAACAAACTCAAATATCTATCAGAGTAAATATGGAAGTTATCTGGAACACGCTTAAAAATATCAATTATTCCAACATTCCCATTGCTAAAATCGCTGCTGTTCTCGTCATTCTGACGTTGACACAGACATTAAGAAGATTTTTTCTGGCAGTTATAATTAAAACCATTGAAAAGTTCACCAGCAAAACAGAAACTACCCTAGATGATGAATTAATTGCCATTATTAAGCCAGCCTTAAATTGGTTAATTCTTATTGGTGGATTCTGGCTGAGTAAGGAAATTATTGCCGATAATTTAGGTTCTCAACTGAGTGAGACAATTAGTAGATTTTTAAACTTCATAGTTCTCTTCATAGTTGCTTATGTAGTTTATCGTAGTTCTTCAATTTTAGGTCAATTAATTGCTAACGTTGTCCTGCAAACAGAAACTGAACTTGACGAATTACTCAGACCTTTGATGCCGAAAATTTTTCAATCGGTAGCAATTATTGTCTTAACAATTAAAATCAGCGAGATATTTTTAGGACAATCAGCAGCAGCACTTGTGGGTTTACTTGGTGGTGCTGGTATCACGTTAGGTTTACTGTTCAAAGACATTGTTTATGATTGGTTTTGTACAGTGATTATCTACTCTGATAATCTTTATCGTGAAGGTGACTGGGTAGGAATATCAGGATTAGATGGTTTTGTGGAAATAAAAAGTATTGGATTTAGAACAACAACACTGCATCTAGCTAAGTGGGGTTCAATAATGAAAATGCCCAATTCTCGCATGATTTCGGGAATTGTAGATAATTGGTCACAAAATCCAGGGGAAGAATTAAAGTGGGGATTAAATTTAATTCTCAAAATTGATGGTATTTCCGCAAAGAAAACCGGGAGAATTTGTGATGCTATTCAACAAATGCCAAAATCTATTCCTGGTTTTTCTCCTAAGTGTACAATTCGTTTCAAAAACATTGAAAAGAATGCCAGAGTTATTGAAGTAATGGCATTTGTTAATGATGACAATCTCTACTTTGATGCTGAGAAGAACTTAAATTTAGCCATTTTGGAACTTTTAGAACAAGAGGGTATTGATTCTCTGTATGTAGAGTTGAGAACAGAACCAGAAAAATATAAACCGATGCAAAACAGCAACAATTAAAAAAGTTCATAATAGATATACCCAAATTATTTGAGGATTTGGGTATCATAAAAATGCTAAAATTACCGAACTATGAACCTATTAATTATTTTAGCCGAAGTCGGCATTTTAATAATTGTTTTTCTAATGTTAAGATGGCTTGTAGGTAAGTTATTCAAGCTATTGGTTAGATTATCAATATTGAAGGGTGACAATATAAAAATTAAAATCCTGCGCCGCAATATTACTGGTTTGTTATTACTTGGTTGCATAGTATTGTGCATTTTGATTGTCGGTGCTAATGGTTATCTGATCTATCGGGGTGAAGACCTGCAACAATATACAATAGCCCTAATTCGCCGGATTCCATCAGGATTTTGGGTGACATTAGGAATTGGTATCACTCAAAGTATTGGTGTTGTAATTGCAGCGGTTATAACTCTAAAATCAATCAAATATTGGTTGAATGTAGCTAGTAATAGCGCCAAGAACTTAGACCAAAACACAGCCGATGACAAAAGTATTGATGCTTTTTTTACCGCACTCAATCAAAGAATCAGAGGTGGAATTTGGTTATGGGTTCTGATTAGTTGTACCCAATTTCTCAAATTACCAACAGTAGTTTCCAACTATTTATATATCGCGCTACGAATCTATCTGATCATTGGTGTGGGATTACTCATACTCAAAGCAGTGTCCGCAATTGTTGATACCCTAGACGCTCTCAATGTCAGATACTCAAGTCCTGATAACCTGTTGAGATTTTATGATCGTCTTCAACATCTAATTCCCTTTTTAAAGCGGTGTTTGGAATTTGTGATTTACGTCTGCACCGTCACATTGGTAATTCAGCAGGTGCAGTTAATAGCCAAACTGGCTACTTTAGGTTTAAAAATTATTAAAATCATCGCTATCATCTTCATGAGTCGTGTGATGTTTGAGGTGATTTACTTACTGCTGGAAGAGGTGTTGTTAAAAGACCATAATTTAACTGATATTCAAAAAAGCAGACGCTTAACTCTGATTCCTTTGTTTCGTAGTTTGTTGCAATATTTAGTTTACTTTAGCGTTGCAGTTTCTATTCTCTATATTCTTGATATTAATCCTACTCCTATTCTAGCTGGTGCTGGGATTGTTGGTATCGCTGTAGGGTTAGGCGCACAAACACTAATAAATGATATAGTTTGTGGCTTCTTTATTCTCTTTGAAAATTACTATTTGGTAGGTGACTATATTGAAGCTGGTAAAGCTGAAGAGAAAACAGTAGAAGGTACTGTTGAGGCCATTGAACTGAGAACCACCCGCATCAGACATCCCAATGGTCAATTACATATTATTCGTAATGGGGATATTGGCTCAATTACCAATTACTCCAAACAGTATATATTTGCAGTAGTGGAAGTTTATGTACCTTACAATTCTAATTTAACTCATATATATCAAGTGATTGAAGAAATAGGACAGCAGTTAAAAACAAATGATCCTGATGTCCTTGAATCCACCCTAGTAGATGGTGTAGAAAGTATGGGTGCATCTAATTTGTTGCTGCGAACTTTGACAAAGGTAAAGCCAGGAAAACATATTCAGATCCAGCGAATTTTGCGGAAGATGTTTATGGATATTTTATTGATGGAAGGTATTCTACTTCCGGCTGGCAATGAAAGTAAGGAAGATTAATTTGATATACTCTTAGTGATTAAATCCTCATTCTTCACAAATTTGGGCAAATTAGGCAATTAGTTAAGTTGTGTTTTTAGGATGTCTCTCAAATTCACCAACAAAATGACTTACTGCTAAATTTTGTTTGATTGAGTCTAAAATCAATAGTATTTTTGATAATTCCCAGGCTGAAGTGTCAGTTAATAAATGATATAATTTAATGGTCATAATAATTAATTAAATAACCATGAAACCAAATCCTATCCCCCCACAACCCGGTCAAGAATCAGTTTGGGATTATCCCCGTCCAGCGATTTTAGAAGCTAGTAATAAACATCTAAAAATCATTTTTAATGGTATTGTTTTAGCAGAAACAAATCGCGGAAAAAGAGTTTTAGAAACTAGTCATCCTCCTGGTTATTATATTCCGGCGGAAGATATTCAAATTGAACATTTGATAGCAACACCTAGAAAAACTTGGTGTGAATGGAAAGGTTGGTGTCAATATTATGATGTTTCTGTGGGTGATAAATATGTAAATAATGCAGCTTGGCGATATATTCAGCCTAGTCCTAATTTTGAATCAATTCAAGAATACTTTAGTTTTTATGCCAGTTTGATGGATGCTTGCTATGTAAATGATGAGTTAGTTAAAGCTCAAGCAGGTGATTTTTATGGGGGATGGATTACTTCTGATATTGTTGGGCCATTTAAAGGTGAACTAGGGACAAAATGGTGGTAAATGAAACTTGCGAAATGTGATGTCTAATTTTAGAGTTGAGATTTAGTTTTAAGAAACCCACGAACGACCGCTTCAACTGGTTGAGATTGATTATCTACTTGATAATTCATTTTTTGCATTTCTTCATCGGAAATTAATCCAGCCAATTGGTTGATAGCTTCTCGTAACTCTGGATATTTTTTCAAAGTTGCTTGATTGAAAATAGGAACAGCTTCATAAGGAGGAAAATATTTTTTATCATCTTCCAAAATAACTAAATTCAACACAGGAATTAATCCATCTGTAGAATTTCCTGCTATTAAATCTACTTTCTTTTCTGCTAAAGCTTGATACATCAATCCTAAATCCATTTCTTGAGGAGGTTGGGCAAACTTTAGTCCGTAAGTCTTGGCTAAACCTGGATAGCCATCTTCCCGTGCCAGAAATTCATATCCAAATCCTGCTTTTAATTGGGGAGTATATTTAGCTGCTTCAGAAAGAGTTTTAATCTGCAAACGTTTTGCATCTTCACCTCGAATAATCATCGCAAATGTATTGTTAAATCCCAAAGGTGGCATAACTTCTAATTGAAATTTATCCTTGTAGTCTTGCTTGACTTTTTGATAAACAACTTGAGGATTAGTGATAGGTTTTTGTTTCAAGACAGCAGTAAATGAAGTTCCCGTATATTCAACATAGCCAGCAATTTTACCGACTTTCACAGCTTCATGACAGATAAAGGTTCCACCCAAATTGAAGCTTCTGTCAACCTTTAATTTACTATGGGATTCAATTTGTTGTGCTAGTAATTCTCCTAAAATAACTTGTTCAGTAAAATTCTTGGAGCCAATCACAATAGTTGGTGGTGTTTGTTGATGGGCAAAGGCAATTAATCCCATCATTATTAATGTTAATATGCCCAAAAATACAGCACGATTACGATTAAATTTCCACTTTTTCTTTTGTTGCTGTGTCAGTTCTTTTTCTAACCATCCCAAGGCTAAATCTGCGCCTAATGCAATGACAGCAGCGGGTATTGCACCTGCAAGAATTAGTTGATTGTTAACTGTAGAAATCCCGCGAAAAATAAATACTCCTAATCCACCACCACCAATGGCCGCTGCAATGGTAGCAATACCTACAGAAATAACTGTTGCTACTCTAACTCCAGCTAAAATTACACCTACAGCCAGGGGAATTTCTACCTGAAATAATAGTTGCAAATCTGTCATTCCCATGCCTTTTCCTGATTCTCGAATGGTGATATCAACGCTATTAATGCCAATATAAGTATTGCGAATAATAGGGAGCAAAGCGTAGAGAGTCAAGGCAACAATGGCAGGTATTTTGCCAATTCCTCCTAAAAATGGCACAGAAATCAGGAAGCCAAAAATGGCTAAACTAGGAATGGTTTGAATAGCGTTAGCTAAACCGATAATAGATGGAGCTAGTTTTGGTTGACGAGTAATAAAAATGCCTATAGGAATGCCAATAGAGATAGCAATTGTCATCGCCACAGCCACTAATATTAAATGTTCTCCAGAGCGGAGGATAATTTCTGGAGCATATTCAATTAAAAACAAAGGTAGCTCCTTTTATTAATTTATTTCCCAATTATTTCCAACATTTAAACAACCAATAAAAGCTTGTGCCTCTGGATGTTGAGATTGGAGGAATTCTGCTCTAGTTCCTATGAAAACTAAATTTCCTTCACACATTAATCCAATTCGAGTTGCGAGAAAAAAAGCTTCTTGAATGTCGTGGGTGACAAAAATTACGGTTTTTCCTAGTTGCTTTTGCAAGTGGTGAAATTGTTGTTGTAATTCTAGACGAGTTATCGGGTCGAGTGCGCCAAAAGGCTCATCCATTAATAATATCGGTGGGTCGGCTGCTAAAGCCCTAGCCACCCCAACTCGCTGACGTTGACCACCAGATAATTGATGGGGATAGCGTTGAGCAAATTTTTCCGGGTCTAGACCAACTAAGTTTAACATTTCATGGACTCGTTCCTCAATTCTCTGTTGAGTCCATTTTTCTAAAGAGGGTACAAGTCCGACATTTTCCCCGATGGTAAAATGGGGAAACAAGCCAGTTTCTTGGATGACGTAACCAATACGTCGCCGCAGTTTAATGGCATCCCATTTAATTGTAGGGCGATAGCTTTGCTCATCGTAGGTATCACTAACAAAAACTTTTCCTTGGGTGGGAATCAGTAGGCGATTTATTAATTTTAAAGTGGTGGTTTTTCCGCTACCACTGCGTCCCAATAAGGCAATGGCTTCTCCTTGGTAAATGGTAAGATTTAAGTGAGATAATAGAGAACGGCGATTAATCTGGAAACTGACATCCTGAAACTCAACGGCTATTTCTGGTGCTGGGGACATGAGAGTTTATAAAAAAGAAAGTGAATGAAAACAGAACTTACGCACTATACAAATTAAACATGATCTGTATCAACTGAAATTAGTTATTTACGGCATATTCAGTAGGTAGATAGAATTAAATATAAGATAAAATTTTTGTCGTAGTGAGCGATAAATCTCTCTCTTGCTAGGTTTGATAGGGCTAAAGCCCTGACTACTAACTTTTCTTTTATCCAGTCTTACTACTTAGTAGGGTGTGTCAGATGGCAAGCCCTATGTTAATTGTGGGCAAATTATCGGGTCTGACGTGGTTGGTGAGCTTGCCGAACCACACCATAGAGGAGATAAAATCCAAAATTCATATTTGATAAACTTTGGCAATGAGTAAGTCCTAGAAAATTAAAATCTTTGTAGAGACGTTCCAGGAGTAGGGATTATCGTCTCTACATTGTTTTTCGCCAGATGTCTATTAAATCAAGTCCGGCTAATTGCTTATCAAAAAAACTCTCAGCGCCGTTCCCTAATCATAAGTATTTAGCCGGAAATGATGTAATTAGTTCTGTGTCAAAATTTCAGATTTGCAGCAGTAATAGCTAAAGCACCCCAACCAGTCATTAATGCTATTCCTCCTAATGGGGCTATAGCTCCCAAGGATTTGATACCAGTTAAGCTGATAGCATACAAGCTACCTGAGAATATGACCACACCAACAATAAATAACCAACCACTGACTACAAGGGTAGCTGGGGGTGATTCGAGACGACTCATGAGGAGGGCGACTAACAAAAGTGCTAGAGCGTGGTACATTTGGTAGCGAGCGCCAGTGTCGAAAATTTCCAAAGCTCGCTCACTGATTTTTTCTCGTAAAGCATGAGCGCCAAAAGCCCCACCTGCAACAGAAAAACCGCCGAAAATGGCAGCTACAGTCAAAAAAATCTGCGTCATCAGAATTTAGCCGTAAATTAGTGGAGTGAGACTAAACATCAAAATGATATGATACGGCTCCTTCTTCGGTTACTTGAAAATTCGCATTGAACTCTTTAGCTTTTTCATCTAAATATTTTCTGGCTTCAGTTGCTGGTAATTGTGATTGCATTGCAAAGCTTAACAGAGTTATTTTTCCCTGATTTTGTTGTAACATCTGATAAAATTGCGATCGCAAATATTCATTCGTTTGTTGATTAATCGCTTTTTTCTCTTGTCGGTTTTGCTTGTACAATCCCAACGCTAACCATACCCCTAATATGGCTGTAGGAACACCAAAGATGATACCTTGCATAGCCGTATTATCAAGTTGATAGACAGCATCTTTATTGATAATATCTTTTGCCAATGCTTCATTCTCTATCCCTGGTAAGATGGGCTTGAGTGTGGTATTTTTTGTACTTACTGCTGAGACTGATATCGTGAGAAACATGAATCCGAGTGTAAGCAACCAACCAGCAGCCAATTTTTCAGCCGTCTTCATAGTTTTGCTTCAGAGTTAGACTTTGCTTGCGATTTTAACCCCACTTGTGTCCTGCTTCCAGTCATATTTCCACAAATCCGTCAAGAGTCCCTGATATTGTATCCTGTGAAACATTTATGGCTATGGGAGCAGTTATTAACCACTAAAAAAATGTGTGTAATTAATTGTGTAATTAATTTTGTTTGAGTACTTGGTTATCTCACATCTTGCACCAATAAAAATTGATGTAATTTTATTACACACTATAATTTCAAAACTCTTGATTTAGCGATAAAAACCAATAAAAATAAGGTAGCCTTGTCGCGCATTCTTTTTTTGAGTATTTATGCTCATTGCAAAAGTCAGATGCTGCCCGTGATAATAACTATACTCAACACATAGCAATAGTATTTTAACTTTGAAAAAATCTAAGTATTTGTAGCGTGCGTTAGGCTATCGCTCTAAGCGTAGCCTAGCCCGCAAAGTCTTTACGCACCCTACGTATCTTTCAAAAATCAAATAATCAAATATTAGTCCTATAGCTTAATAGTTAAATTCTCTAAGTATGAGTTGAGCATCACTAAACTAACACCTACACATATAGGTTTTCGTCATCTTGTAAAAGTTCAAATCTCAGCTATCACACGTACACAGTATTTTTTGAACAAGGATAGTCTTTTTTATGTTTGATTCTTCACTCAACAATCAAGACCTTTCTGATTTATCAACAAGTATTTTTACTACCTACAATGGCACGGCTTACGGGCTTTCCAACGAAGTTTTAAACCCTGTTACTAATATTCAAAATACTTCGGCTATATTAAGTTTAGGAAATGAATTAATTCCTCCCCTAACCGATTATTCTTTTGAACAAAAAATTATATCTGCGGATTATTTAATCAGAGAAAAGTTTAGTAACTTGATCAATAATCCTGATTCTAATGATTTGTTAAGTATTGCCTATGGAGTAAATTCTCAAATAGATTTAGCAGCTTCGTTATTACAGACTCAAATTCATGAAGGGTTTAAAGATGTACAAATTAGTGTTATCAATTCGGAAATCTTAGGTAACACTAATGGTGCTTATGCAGACTCTCTGAATACTATCTTTTTAGCAGATGATTTTGTTAAAAATAATTCAACAGAAGTAATTGCTGAAGTATTAACAGAAGAATTTGGACATTTTATTGATGCTCAAATCAATGAAACAGATAGTACAGGAGATGAAGGTAGGATTTTTGCCAATTTAGTATTTAATCAATCTCTTACTCCAGAAGAATTAAACAGCTTAAAAGCCGAAGATGATCATGGAATTATTTACTATAATAATCAATTCATCAACATCGAAAAATCTGAACTTGAAATAATTAACAATATAGGAGAAACTTTAGTTATCAATGAAGATACGACTTTGGTTTTTCAATGGACACAACGAGAAGCAAAATATAATAATGAAATAGGAATCATAGTATTTGATAATCCCGAAGGTAAAATAGATGGAGTTTCACCCCAAGATGTAGGTTATTTCCAAAAAGTATTAACTTCAGAGAAAAGCGAAGTTATTTTTGCTAAAGGAAATAGTGTCGGTAACTGGAAACAAGTAGATTTAAAAGCTGGAGATTATGTTGGTTTTTATTTAATTCAAAATGCCAGTACATCAGAGTATTTAAACAATCCCAATTCTATCACTGTTTTCTCATCCATTACAGCCGCAAATACAGATAAATTTGATCATGTTATTAGCACAAATCTCGGTAAAGGAGTTTATCGTTTTAATTGGGAAGATTTAACAGGAGGTGGAGATAAAGATTTTAATGATGTAGTTTTCAATGTTTTTGAGAAAGGCTTTAATGCTGGAGGAAATAATACTCAAACAGTGTCATTAAGCGTTGAATTTTTATCTAATGAAGCAGCTTATAAAAATGAAATAGGTTTTTATTATGTTGATGATATCAATGGTAAGATTAACGGTATTTCTCCAACTGATGTTAATTATGCCAGAGAAGTATTCAAACAAGATAATTATCAAGTAATATTTGGAGAAGGTAACTATAGCGGAGTTAAAGAATATACTTTAACAGGTGGGCAAGATATTGGATGGTATTTGATTTCTAACAATACCAGTGAGAGATTTTTACAAACCAATGCTAATAATAATCCTAATGGTGGAGTCGTAGCTTACTTTTCCTATGCGGAAGCTAACCCAGATAAATTAAATCATCTCATTCATTATTCTAATAACCAAATGGGTTGGGAAGATGTTTTAGGACTAGGAGATAAAGATTATAATGATCTAGTTTTTAACTTTAATTTTGGTGATCCAACAGATATTAACCCGCAAACTAATAACCCTCCTGTAGTTGATGCTGATAAAACTATTTCTGTAGAAGAAAATAGTCAACCTATTACGTTAAATATTAACCTACCTATAGATTTTGATGGTGATACTTTAACTATTATGGTAAATCAATTACCAGATAATAGTAAAGGAAAAATCACAAAACAGAATGGTAGTCAAGTTAATATTAACGACAGTTTAACCATTACAGAATTAACTAATCTTATATTTACTCCTGTAGCAGATGCTAGTGGTAATTCAGGTAGTTTTGTTTATACTGTCAGCGATGGTAAAGGTGGTAGTGATAGTCAAATCAACATTTTTAATATTACTACCAATAACATTGTTTCTGTAAGTAGTATTAATGCTGCTCCTGAGTTCGTTTCTAATCCTGAATTAGAGATAATTTTAGGTGAAAATTATACTTATGATGCAAATGCTGTTGATGAGGATAATGATACTTTATTCTATTCTTTATTAATCGCACCTGAAGGTTTAACCATAGATAATAATACAGGTGTGATTAATTGGCAAAACGTCGCTGTTGGTAATCATAATATTTCTTTATTAGTGGCAGATGGCAAAGGTGGACAGGATAGACAAGACTATAGTTTAAATGTTGTTGAAACATCTGGTAATCGTCCTCCTGTATTTGTTTCTACTCCTGTTGTTTATGGCAATATTAATACTGAATATCGTTACCAAGCTTTAGCTACTGATGCTGATAGTGACTCAATTACCTACAGCTTAAATCAAGCACCTTTAGGAGCATCAATTGATGCAAATACAGGTCTGATAACTTATACTCCAACCCCTATACCTGTTGGTAATTTAACATTTGACACTTCTCAAAATCCGATATCACCTAATTTTTTAAATCATCGAGCATTTACTGATGACAATTTTGGCGGAAATTATGGAACTGGTAGAGATATTTTTGCCATTGGCGAAGGTTTTAATATATTTACTAATCGTCCCGCTGGTGCTTTATCACGAAGTGTTCTCACCTTTGATATCAATTCTTTAAATTATCCTATTTCTTCAGCCAAACTCCTACTTCCCAAACAACGAAGTAGTGGAGATACCATTGAAACTTTAGGATTGTTTGATGTATCTACAGACGCTAATGTTATCCATACAGCTTCTAGTTATATTAATCCATCTATCTATGAAGATATTGGTACAGGTACAAGTTATGGTACTTTTGATATCGAAACTGGAGGTATTATTAATAACTCTGAGATTATTGAGTTGGAATTAAATGATGCTGCTATTGATGCTATAAATCAAGCAAATGGTAAGTATTTTTCAATTGGAATGTCTTTACTTTCTATTAATCCAAATAATCAAACTCAAGCGGCCGAATATTTATTTGCTGCAAGTGGAAGTAATATTATTCCCAGTTTAGTAGTTGAACCTGTACAAATAGCTAGAACAGAAAACTTTGAAGTAGTCGCAACAGATAATAAAGGGGGTGTGGCCATTCAAAATTATCAACTCTCAATACAATCGCCTGATAATAACAATTATGATCCTGTGATTATTTCTGAAGCTATAGTCAAAGCTAGTACCAGTCAAAATTATGTTTATGATGTCAATGCAATTGATCCTGATGAAGATAATTTAACCTATTCTTTTGTTACTGCACCACTAGGAATGACTATTAATCAGTCAACGGGTGAGATAATTTGGAATACAGCGACTCAAACAATAGGTAATTATGATGTAACTGTCCAAGTTATTGATAATCGTGGGGGAGTTGATACACAAGAATTTGTGATTGCATTGAATAATAACCCATTGGGAACTATTACAGGTTTTAAATGGGAAGATGTGAATGGGAACGGTTTCCGAGATACAGCATTAGTGCAAGGAGATAATCCTGATATAGTTTTTGTTTTAGATGTTTCAGGTAGTGCAGATTTTGCTTTTGTCGGTTCTTCAATAGGAGATTTAAACAATGATGGTTTATTAGACACTCGATTAGATGCTGAAATTGCTGGATTTATTTCTCTTAATCAACAGTTAATCACTCAAGGTTTAGGAACAAGAGCAAATGTAGCGATTATTGTCTTTAGCGGAAGTGCGGCTAATGCTGATATGGATTTAGTAACGAGTGGTGTTCAATTAACAACTACTCCCACAGCCGATATTAATAATAATGATATTGTTGATGTTGAGGAGATTCTACGTTCTATTACTTCGGGAGCTTTTGGAGTAGGTAACTTTACTGGAACAAATATAGAAGCTGCTTTGCAAAAGGTAGAAGAAACTTTTACTGCTATAGGTACAGAAACAGGAAATGGTAATTTAGTATTTTTAACTGATGGTGAATCTAATCGGGGTGGTTCAATTACAGATGAAGTAGAAACTTTGAAAGCGAAAGGATTTAATTTATCTGCTTTTGGTGTAGGTGAAGATGCTTCATTAATCGAGATTCAGACGATAGATCCTGATGCTATTAAATTTACGTCCACTGATGAATTATTGGGTGTTTTCGGTAGTTTAGAAGGTGAGGAGAATTTTGTTGAACCTGGATTGGCTGGAATAACTGTTTATCTTGACTTAAATAATAACGGTTCTCTTGATATTAACGAACCCACTCAAATAACCGCTAGTGATGATTCTAATACCCCAAATATTGATGAAACTGGACAATATAAATTTACTGGTTTAGAAGCAGGTACTTATATTGTCAGAGAAATTGTACTCACAGATTATGAGCAAACATATCCTATTGGACAAGCAACAGATTCTCTAGGAGATGGTTTTGCCACAGTTCAACTAGAAGCAGGAGAAACCGTTAATAATATCAACTTTGGCAACAAGAAAATTGATCAACCTATTCCTAACCAAGCTCCTGTATTCACTAGCACAGCACCCACAACAGCCCAAATAGGCGAATTATTAAAATATCAAGCTACCGCTACCGATGTCAATAATGATGTTTTAACCTACAGTTTACTGACTAAACCAGAAGGTATGGCTGTTGATAGTAAAACAGGTATTTTAATTTGGCAACCAAAACAAAATCAAACAGGAAATAATCGAGTTGTTTTACGAGTTTCTGATGGTAAAGGTGGTTTAACAAATCAAGAATTTATTCTCAACACCAGAGGAATTAATACCCCACCACAAATTATTTCCTCTCCTAACACTGTCGCTCTTTTAAACAATACCTACAGCTACGAAGTCAGAGCTACAGATCCCGATAATGATACCCTCACCTATAGTTTAATCAATGCCATCCAAGGCATGACTATTAATGCTAATACTGGTTTGATTGAATATACACCTACTCAGTTGGGAACACCAACTGTAGAGATACAAGTTACCGATAACTTTGGAGGTTCTAATATTCAATCTTATCAATTACAAACATTAGAAAATCTGCCTAACCTTTTACCAACTATTACCTCGACACCACAAGTATTAATTGGTTCAGGAAATTTATATCAATATGATGTTAATGCCACAGATCCAGAAAATACAACTATTACCTACGGTTTAACTAATAAACCCGATGGGATGACAATTGATGGGAATACAGGATTAATTTCTTGGCAAACTCAAGCTAATGTTAATGGAGATTCTCAAATAACTGTTAGTGCTACCGATGCAGAGGGTGGTACAGCATATCAAAATTATTATATCAAAGTCTTCCCTAATCAAAATCCTGTCATTAGTTCTACCCCTGTAGAATTAGCTCAAACAGGTTTTATCTATGAATATGATATTATTGCTGGTGATGTTGATGGTGACTCACTTACCTACACCTTAACACAAGCACCAACAGGACTAACAATTGATCAATTTGGTAGATTAAGATGGCAACCAAAAACTGAAGATGAGGGCATTTATCCTATCACTATTAAAGTAGATGATGGTCGAGGAGGGATAGTTACTCAGAATTATAATTTAACTGTCACCAATGACGATATAGTTAAGCCTGTGGTAAATATAGGCTTTAGCAGTAATGTAATTAACATTGGAGAAACTGTTAATTTACAAGTTCAAGCAACAGATAATGTTGGTGTAGAAACTCTGAATTTAACTGTAGATGGTACACCATTAACCCTAAATCCCAATGTTCCCAACGGACAAATAAATAATGCTACTTTTGTGGGGAAAAATGCAGGATTATATCAATTTTTAGGCACTGCCATAGATGAAGCTGGTAATATTGGTACTGCTACTATTGAAGTGCGAGTAATTGATCCTAGTGATACTTCATCGCCTATCATTGAGATTAATACAACTAATTTAGAAGCCACCCAAAGCATTATCCAAGAACCTACAGATATTATCGCTACTGTCACCGATAACAATTTAGAATTTTATCGAGTGGAATTTGCTCCTGTAGAATCTATTAACCTGGATAATCTCGGTGAAAATGACCCTGATTATGTTTTACTCAGTGAAGGAAATAGCAATATTACCAATCAAACCGTAGCTAATTTAGATCCACGTCTTTTAGCTAATGGTAGTTATTTGTTAAGAATTACTGCCTTTGACTTTAGTGGAAATGGTAATGTACAAGGGGTAATTCTGAATGTTTCAGGACAAAATAAACCCGGTGATTTTTCCTTAGAATATACAGATTTATCCATTCCTTTGACTGGTATTCCCATTGAAATAACTCGCCGTTATAACAGTTTAGAAAGTTCAAATCAAGGCGACTTTGGTTATGGTTGGGATTTAGGTTTACAAGATGCCAATATTGTCGAGGCATCTCCTGATGGACGAGATTTGAGCAAAGATAATTTCTTTGGTGGTAATAGCTTTACTGTTGGTACTCGTGTTACTCTAAATACTCCTGATGGTAGAAGGATTGGTTTTACTTTCAATCCTGTTGTTTCTCTGCCTGGTTTATTGGGTGCAGTATACGCCCCTAATTTTACTCCTGATGCTGGTGTGTTTGATAAGTTAGAAGTGGAAAACACTTCGTTAAGCATTCGTAGTGATGGTAGTGTAGGTTTATATTTATTTGGGTTCACTTATAATCCTTCCCAATATAAATTAACTACTAAAGATGGAACTGTTTACAATTATGACCAAAACTTTGGTTTAATTGATGTTAAAGACCGCAATGGTAATACTTTGACTTTCTCTGATGAGGGAATTGTTAGCTCAACTGGTGCAGAAATTGAATTTAAACGAGATACTCAAGGACGAATTACAGAAATAATTGATCCTGATGGTAAATCAGTTAAATACAGCTATGATAGTAAAGGTAATTTAGTAGCGGTAAGCGACAGAACTAACAACAAGACAGAGTTAGTTTATAATGATCCTAATCGTCAACACTTTTTAACAGAAATTATTGATCCTTTAGGCAGAAAAGCCAGTCGTACCGAATACGATGAAAATGGACAAATTAGCAAGATTATTGATGCTAATGGCAATGAATTAGAAATTAACTTTGATGCTGCTGCTTCTAGTCAAACCATCAAAGATCCTTTCGGTAATACCATCACTCGGATTTTTGATAATCAAGGTAATGTGATTCAAGAAGTTGACCAATTGGGAGGTATTACTTTAAGAACCTATGACGCGAATAATAACCTTTCGAGTGAAACAGATCCAGAAGGTAATACCACCAGTTACACTTATGATAATCGGGGTAATAAACTCACAGAAACTGATGGGGAAGGTAATACTAAAATTTATACCTACAACGCTAATAATGATTTATTAACAGAAACCGATGCTTTAGGTAATAAAACTACTTACACTTATGATATTAGTGGCAATCTCACTAAACGAGAAGATGCAGAAGGTAATATCACTACCTATAATTATGGTGCAAATGGGTTATTAACAACAGTCATTGACGCTAATGGTAAAACTAGCACTTTTAGTTATGATAATTTTGGCAATCTCACAGAATTAGTAGATCCGACAGGTGCAAAAACTACTTTTACCTATGATAATAATGGTAGAGTTACCAGTGTAACTGATGCTTTAGGAGCAATTACCAATTACATCTATGATGAACAAGGGCGGTTAATTGAAAAAGCAGATCCTGAAGGTAGTAGTTGTGGTTGTGCAAGGGGTATTACTAAAACTGAATACAACGCCGCAGGTGAGAAAATCGCGGAAATTGACGCATTAGGAAGACGTACTGAATACCGTTATAATGAGCGTGGTTTATTAATTGAAACTATCCTTCCTGATAGCACACCTAATAATTTAACTGATAATCCTCGTACTAAAAATGAATATGATGCTTTAGATAGATTAACGGTATTTACCGATGAATTAGGACGGAAAACCTACTATGTTTATGACGCATTAGGACGAGAAATTGAAGTTATCCATCCTGATAGCACACCAAATAATTTAAGTGATAATCCCCGAACTAAGAAGGAATACGATAAAGCCGGGTTAGTGATTGCAGAAATTGATGAATTAGGTAATCGGACTAAATTTGAATATGATGATGCAGAGCGACTAATAAAGGTAACTAATGCCCTCAATGAAGTCACTACCTATACTTATGATGTAGAAGGTAGACGAGTTTCTATGACTGATGCTTTAGGGCGGAAAACTGTTTATGTTTATGATGGTTTAGGGCGAGACAGTGAAGTTATTTATCCTGATAATACCCCTGACAATTTACAGGATAATCTCCGCAGTCAGACAGAATATGATGGTTTAGGGCGAGTTATTTCTGAAACTGATTTATCAGGAAATACCGCTCAATATAAATATGATGCACTAGGAAGACTGACGGCGGTAATTGATGCGTTAAATCAACGCACGGAATATAAATATGATGGGGTGGGTAATTTAATTGAACAAAAAGACGCGAATGGACATATCACCAAGTTTGAATATGATAGTTTACGCCGTTTGCAAGCTACAACTTTACCGGAAGGACAAGAAAATAAAACCATTCACGATAAGATTGGTAATTTAATTGAGGTGACAGATTTTAATGGTGTTGTCACTACTTATAAATACAATGAGCGTAATTGGTTGATTGAAAAATCTTTCTCTGATGGTACACCGACAGAAACCTTTACCTATACCGCTACAGGAAAATTAGCCACTGTCACCGATAATCGTGGAGTGACAACTTATAGTTATGATGAACGTGATAGGTTAATTTCTCGGACTGAACCTGATGGAAGGAAGATTCAATATACCTACGATAAAGCGGGAAATATTCTCACTTTAAATGTTCCTTCAGGGACAACCACTTATAGTTATGATGCCCTCAATCGGATTGATACTGTCAAAGATGCTGATAATGGTGTGACTGACTATGATTATGATGCTGTGGGTAATTTGATTAAGACAGTATTTCCTAATGGTGTGATTGAAAATCAACAATATGACTTTTTAAATCGCTTACTTTACTTAGAAAACCGTAAGCAAATGGGCATTATTTCTAGTTATACCTACACTTTAGATGGTATGGGTAATCGTCTCAAGGTGGAGGAAAATGACGGGCGGATTGTTGAATATAATTATGATAAACTCTACCGTCTCACCCAAGAAAAAATAACTGATGCTGTTGCTGGTAATAAGACAATTGAATATAAATTTGATTTCGTAGGTAATCGTTTACAAAAAATAGATTCTGTTGAGGGAACAACTACCTACACTTATGATGATAATGACCGATTATTACAAGAAATCCTTGGCGGTAAGGTTACAAGCTATCAATATGATAATGAAGGTAATCTCACAGCTAAGATTGAAAATGGACAAAATCAGACAGTTTATGAATGGAATGCTAAAGGGGAATTAACGGCTGTAGAAGTCACGGAAAATGGGGAAACGGGACGGATTGAGTTTGAATATGACCATAATGGGATTCGAGTTGCTATTAATGTTGATGGTGAAGAAACTCGCTTTTTAATTGACAATAATCAACAGCAATATGCCCAAGTAATTGAGGAATATCAAGTTAATGGTGATGTTAAAACTACCTATACTCACGGTTGGGATTTGATTTCTCAAGATAATGGCGATAATCGTATTTATTATCAAGTAGATGGTTTAGGTAGCACTCGTCAATTAACAGATATTAATGGGGCTGTTGTGGTTGAATATGATTATGATGCTTATGGTAATTTAACCCGTAAAGTGGGAGATGTAGATAATAATTATCTGTTCGCAGGTGAGAAGTTTGATGATGCGGTAGATGGTTATTATTTACGAGCAAGGTATTATGATTCTGCTACGGGGCGGTTTGTTTCGACTGATCCTTTTGAGGGTTTTCTTTATCTACCTGTAAGTTTACAAGACTATGTATATGGTAATGATAATCCTGTTAACTTCATTGATCCTAGCGGTAAGGTTGCTGTAATAGAATATGCTAAGATAATATCTGAAATTGTTATAGGTAAAACAGGCTCATTTATCGGTTCATTGATTGGTTTCTTGCATGGATTCTCTGGTGCTAATCTTTTATTTTTAGGAAACATTCTTGAAATAGCTAATTCTGGTGAAGATGTTGTTGCTCAATGGCAGAAAGCAAGTGATAAAACACAAGAACAAGCTGAAAATATTCAGGACATTCTCGAAAAAACTTTTGGACAAATAAAAAAATCAGGTCTTATTTCCGGATTTATTGGTGGGGCAGGATATGAAATTAAAATTGATATCAAAATTACTGTTGGTGGTTTATTTATTGGAGATGATTCTATAATTGCTGTCGAAGGTTCTTTCAATACGACAAAAACTATTGAACTTCGCGGAGGAGGATATGAAGATGGATACAAGGCCGCACTATTGTATTTTGAATCACTCAAGCCGTAATAATAAATAGCCTATAGCCAGTAGGGTGCGTTAGAGGTTGTTTGAAAAGTATTAGATGAAACCAATAATGTCCAAGAACCTAACCCCCCAGCCCCCTTCCCTACCAGGGAATGGGGGTTTCAAAGCCTCTCCCCGCGTCGGGGAGAGGTTTGGAGAGGGGTTTATTTATACATTAAAAACTTTTAAAACATCCTCTAAGTAAAAGAATTTGTCCATTATTCTAAATTATTATTATTTTTGACTCACCCAATAGAGATAATATCGTTCAGTATCTATCCATGATTTCTCAAAACTATTGATAGGATCAATTTTCAAATCATTTTGATTTAATTGCAGTTTTTTATGTAAAATAAGTAGAATTTTATTTTTGTATTGTGGCAAATTTAAAAGAGAACTAATTTGTTTTAGTATTTCTGATTCATCAACCTCTTCTCGTCCTTTTTTAAACAGGGTAAAACTTCCCATATCTTGCCGTTCTGGATAATAGAAGTTACGGTTCAGATAACCCGATAATGCAGCCATATTTGCATCTCGACTAGCAACAATAAATTCATTATCTAGCTGAGACTTCTGAATATACTCTGTTGTTGTTCGACTGGCAGAAAAAGGTATAATCATATCTCTAGAAAAACCGTAAATACCTCCAAAAAATTGCATATATAAAGTTGCCATAAACATTATATAGTGCCATTTATGAACGAACTTAAGTGAGTTAGGTGGGATAATAAATTTGTTGGCAAAAGAAGTAGATTCTTGATAATAACTTCCCAGCCATAACGCAGCTACAAGAATTAAATAAAAATGCCCAAAATGTCGAGGTCCTGAACCTGAAAATCTCAAGTATGCAAATGTGAAGATTTCTAAAGTTCCAACGATGTAAAAAAAGAGAGCAAAGGGTTTTTTCGCTAACTTAATTAAAGTTAAAACTACCATGAATAGAACAATTGCTGCACAGACAATTAAATCTAGCCAGCGTTTAGATGTGGGTATTATTAAAAAATAACCGCCAAATAATCTACCTATACTTTTCAATAAATGGCGCAAATCTAGTGTCATAGACCAGCCAGTATTTAATCCTCCATGAAGATAACTATCCGCAGGTGGAGTAATAATATTTATTGCCAAGATATAACAAGCGATAATGATAGCAATACTTATAAATAAGTCGGTTTTTTTATTTTCAATAAGATACTGCTGACGATGTTCAATATCAAAACAAAATTCAACTACTAAAGTTAATAAAAATGCAAATGATATCAATAAGGCATAGGCATTAGTATTTGCCATTAATCCTAATAAAATTGCTACAGTAATATAAGTCTTTTTTCTAGATGGAAAAGCAGCACAAAAAGCAAAAATAAACAACAGTCCGAAAGCATAATTTCGAGAAATTAAGAGAAATTCATAAAAAGGGAGATAGGTAAATGTAAAAAGGAACTTTTGTCTATAATTAAAAGGACTATATAACCAAAAAATAGTCACAGAAGAAATTGCCAGAGATAAATGAAATATTTGCATGATGATAGGTGTATCAGCAATATTCCTCAGCAATGCCAAAGAGAAATACCACAGCACAGGATGAGCTTCATAACGAATATTTTCAATTAAATCTTGCCAAGATTTACTATCTCTGACAATCAGCCAAGGATTGAGTTCATCTCTCCACATTGAATGGTTGAGGATGCCTATAAGACCGATAACTGAAAAGATAAATATAATGAACCAAGGAGAAGCAACGATTAATTTTGCCGGAAAGTTAATTACTTTTTTAGCTGTCATTTCACAAAGGTATTAAATAAAATAATGCTCAAACTCAAAGCTGAAAATATGTCAGATGTAAACCGCAGCAAAATCAATACTGTGTTTCTGCTGCGATTTTGACTGTTTATCTTGTAGCTTCTAACAATTTAGAAAAGTAGAAGCGAGTCCGAGTCATGGCTTGTCTTTGGACTGTAAATCCATTTTTTTCCAGAATTTTCACCACATCAACTTCCCGGTGTAAATAAGCGCGAGTGGCTTTACTAGGGCCTGGAAAGAAACTACCGATTTTCTTGAGAATAGTCAAAAAGCAGGTTTTAGGTGCAAAACTTAAAATAATTCGTGATTGTGCCAAAGAACAGAGGTGAGAAATCATTTCATCTGCTTTTTCTTGAGGGTAATGGATTAGAACATCTAAGCAAATGACAGTGTGATAACTACCAGTCAAAGATTCCAAATCCTGCACCGCAAAGGTGGGATTTACAGAATTGGATAAAGCTTGTACAGCCCTATCTTGGGCTTCTGAAACCATTTTGGCGGAAATATCGCTGGCGTAAACTTTAGCGCCATCTATGGCTAAAGGAATACTCAGACTACCCACCCCACAACCAGCATCGCAGATTGACAATTCTGCTAAATTTTTGTCTGCTTCCAACCAGCCGATGACTGTATCCACGGTTTGTTGGTGTCCAGTGCGGATGTCTAGTTGGACTTTGTTGACTTCGCCATCACCGTAGATGCGTTGCCAACGGTCAAAACCTGTAGAATTGAAGTACTCGCGTACAATTGTTTTATCGTCGGCCACGTTCATAACATCTCTATTTAACGGTTCACAATTCTTAAAATTATCATTTGTTTGCGGTCAGTTGTCAGTTTTTAGGGCATCTTTAAGGTTGATACAAATGTAGAGACGCGGGGACACGGGGACGCGGAGACACGGAGACGCGGGGACGCGGAGACACGGAGACGCGGGGACGCGGAGACACGGAGACGCGGGGACGCGGAGACACGGAGACGCGGGGACGCGGAGACACGGAGACGCGGGGACGCGGAGACACGGAGACGCGGGGACGCGGAGACACGGAGACGCGGGGACGCGGAGACACGGAGACGCGGGGACGCGGAGACACGGAGACGCGGGGACGCGGAGACACGGAGACGCGGGGACGCGGAGACACGGAGACGCGGGGACGCGGAGACACGGAGACGCGGGGACGCGGAGACACGGAGACGCGGGGACGCGGGGACGCGGGGACGCGGAGACACGGAGACACGGAGAGTTTTTTTGATAAGTAATTAGACAGAAACAGACTTTCAACTCTGTCACCTGTCACCTGTCACCTGTCACCTATCACCTGTCAACTATCACCTGTCAACCTTTGCCAAGTAAGTTGTCCTGCGGTTTCGTCCTTATGCCAGCGTAAGAAATTGGCAGGTTGATTGGGGGTAAGTGTTGGTAAATTAATAGCCTTTCTGGGCGCGTCTGTAGCTAGATAAATGGCTTTTTCTGCATCGCATATTCCCCACTTCACCAAGTTCTGCACTCCTACCAATAAAGGCAAAGTCGTCCCTGATAAAGTACCATCGGCTAATCTGGCTGTACCGTTAATAATCTCAATTTGCCGACTATCCCAAGGATACACACCATCTGTTAATCCTAATGGTGCAAGGGCATCACTGACAATAAATAGCCCTTTACTCGCACGGAGAAGAATTTCTAACATTATCGGGACAACGTGCTGTCCATCGGCAATAAAACTACACATCACACCGGGATTATTCATAGCTGCACCTAATAATCCTGGTTCGCGGTGATGTAATGGTGGCATGGCGTTGAAGGCGTGAGTTATCATCGTTGCACCCATGTCAAAGGCGCTTTGTGCTTCCACTGCGGTTGCTTGAGAATGTCCTAAACTGACGATGATTCCTAAAGAACGCAAATATGGGATAACTTCACCTGTGGTATCTAATTCTGGTGCTAAGGTGATGATTTTGATAATGGAAGCATAATCTCCAATAAGTCGCTTGACTTTATCAATGGTTAAGGGTTGCAGGTATTCTGCTGGATGTGCGCCACGCTTGTAGTAGTTTAAAAAGGGGCCTTCTAGATGCACTCCCAGGATTTGGGCTGAGTTGACAGAGATGGGAGAAAAATTAGAGATAACGGCAAGCGATCGCTGTATATTTTCTATAGAAGTTGTTACTAGGGTTGGTAAATATCCATCAACACCGACATTCCACAAGAATTGCGAGATATTTTCCAGCATTGGGGCATTTTTTGGTGTTAAATCAGGAAAGGCCAAACCTAGTCCACCGTTAATTTGCAAATCAACGCCACCTAAGGAAATCCAGTCACCAGCAACATCCAAAATTTGTAAATCTTTTGCTGGAAAGCGTTTGCAGAATGTACCCATTGGCAAAATTTGCTCAATTATGCCGTTTTCATTGACCCAGATCATCTGCAAATCTTGATAACCGGGTACTCTGGCATTAATAATATCTACGTTTGATAGGATGGGATTTGGTGTTGCTTTGGTCATTACCCTAGCCAAAAAAAGCTAAATCTGAATTGATTGTAGATGGAAGCATCGGTAATTAATCCAAAATCTAAAATCTAAAATCTAAAATCTAAAATCTAAAATCTAAAATCTAAAATCTAAAATCTAAAATCTAAAATCTAAAATCTAAAATCTAAAATCTAAAATCTAAAATCTAAAATCTAAAATCTAAAATCTAAAATCTAAAATCTAAAATCTAAAATCTAAAATCTAAAATCTAAAATCTAAAATCTAAAATCTAAAATCTAAAATCTAAAATCTAAAATCTAAAATCTAAAATCTAAAATCTAAAATCTAAAATCTAAAATCTAAAATCTAAAATCTAAAATCTAAAATCTAAAATCTAAAATCTAAAATCTAAAATCTAAAATCTAAAATCTAAAATCTAAAATCTAAAATCTAAAATCTAAAATCTAAAATCTAAAATCTAAAATCTAAAATCTAAAATCTAAAATCTAAAATCTAAAATCTAAAATCTAAAATCTAAAATCTAAAATTATATGAGTCTTCAAATTGGTATTATCATGGGCAGTGATTCAGATTTGCCTACAATGAAAGATGCGATCGCAGTTTGTGAAGAATTCGGCATTGAATGCGAAGTGGCGATCGTCTCTGCCCATCGTACCCCAGAACGGATGGTGGAATATGCCCAAACCGCTCATCAACGTGGTATCAAGGTAATTATTGCTGGTGCTGGTGGTGCTGCCCATCTTCCTGGCATGGTAGCATCTTTAACCCCACTCCCTGTAATCGGTGTCCCCGTCGCAACGCGCAACTTACAAGGTGTAGATTCTTTATATTCCATTGTGCAAATGCCCGCAGGAATACCTGTTGCTACGGTAGCCATTGGTAATGCTAAAAATGCCGGACTTCTAGCAATACAGATTCTCGCTACTCACCAACCCGAATTATTGCAAAAAGTCCAAGCATACCGTCAAAGCCTATGCGATATGGTGATGGACAAGCAAGCCAAACTGGAACAACTCGGCTATCAGAAATACTTACAGGAAATGTTTTAATTATTACGATTGACTATAAAAAATTGTCATGATAAATTGTGATTTTTTATATAAAAAGTCATAATTTATTATATTTACATATACTTTTTCTAAAGTTTTGATTGTGCAACTTTCATAACTGAAAATCCCGATATAGTAAAGGATACAGCCCTTTGAGTCTTTACCGCTGAAAAGATTATTGAGGTCAAATACCAAAAATTGTAGTCTGTGATACAGAACTTTAAACTTTATTAAATGCAAAATCAAGCAAATTTACGGTGGTAGTAATTTCAACACCTTGCAGCAGGAAATAATTAAATTATTTCTGTATTTAGATTCGGTTAAATTTGCCCTAAATCCAATATTTTCCAAATTTATGGGCAAAACTCTTGTTTAGTGACCCTAATTAAACTAATTTATTTTAGTCAGATTCTAAACAACATCAAAAAGGGCTTTTCTAGCAGGAAAAACATCAATGAATAAAAATATTAAACCATTACACCGCCTACTAGCACTAGCTATAGGCTCAATGGTGTTTGCAATTTTTGCTCCTACAGTTGTACAAGCAGCAGATCCTCCTACTGTTCAATCTTTAGCGGACACAACCACAAAATTACAAATTTCCATTGATACCACCTGGGTATTACTAACAGGGTTTTTAGTCTTCTTCATGCAGACCGGCTTCTCCATGTTAGAAGCAGGTTTGCTGCGCCAAAGAGGAGTAGTTAACGCCTTACTAGAAAACTTCGTTGACGCTGCTGTCACCATTTTGGTGTGGTGGGGTATCGGCTTTGGTATCGCCTTCGGTACAAGTGCTGGAGGTTTTATTGGCACAGATACCTTTTTCCTCAGTCAGCTACCCGGTGCAGATGGTAGCTACCCTATGGGCGCACCTGGTTCTACCGCCGCAATCAATACCTATACATTATTCTTCTTCCAATTCGCCTTTGCTGCTACCGCTAGTACCATCACTACTGGTTCAATGGCGGGAAGAACAGACTTTATCGGTGACTTAATTTACAGCGCCATCATGGGTGCATTTAGTTACCCGCTAATTGTCCACTGGGTCTGGAACTCCAACGGTTGGTTATTTAAAATGGGTTTCCTAGACTTTGCCGGTAGTGCGGTAGTTCACAGCGTTGGTGGTTGGACAGCTTTAGTAGGTGCTTATTTACTTGGACCCCGTCCTGGTCGTCCAGCTTGGGGAACAATCCCACCGGCACACAATTTAGGTTTAGCAGCCTTGGGAACGATGATTTTGTGGTTTGGTTGGTACGGTTTTAACCCTGGTTCTACCCTCAGCACTGGTAACACTGGTTTAATTGGCTTAGTCATCCTCAATACTACTTTAGGTGCTGGTGGTGGTGCTTTATCAGCCATGTTTTACCAATATTTCCGTTCTGGTAAATGGGACTTGGTTTATTGTTTGAATGGTTCTTTAGCTGGTTTAGTCGGAGTTACCGCCGGTTGCGCGTTTATTTTACCTTGGGCTGCGGTATTAATTGGCTTAACCGGGGGAATTTTAGTAGTTCTAGGCATTGATTTCATTGAAGCAATGCACATTGATGACCCTGTAAGTGCCTTTGCAGTTCACGGTATCAATGGCATGATGGGTACTTTAGCCATCGGCTTTTTAGGTCAAAAAGAACTCACTGGTGGTAAAGCAGGTCTATTTTTAGGTGGTGGCTTTGATTTACTGGGTGTGCAAATTCTGGGTATAGTTGCTATTGGTGCATTCAGTGTGGCTTTTGCCTTTTTAATGTTCAGTGGACTCAAAGCCATTGGCAAATTGCGTGTTGATCCTGAAGCTGATAAGATCGGGATTGATGCTTACGAACACGGCGCAACTGTTTGGCCTGATGTTTACGCAGTGGAAGAGTTTGTGGAAGAACAACAAAATCACTCTAAAAATCCTAGAATTGGCGCTTTAGAAGGTGAATAATCTAGCTATAGCGTTTTCTATGTGATTTGTGTATCCCTTACGGGAGCAGGATGCATACCACGGAGACGCAGAGAGGACAGAGGTATGCCTCCGGTAGTTACACTTTGGCTTTATCCGTGCATTAGCATTACACATCTTATTTAGAACCGCTAAATTTAGGTTATAAATAGTAGAGACGTTCCATGTAACGTCTCTAATTTTTTCTCCGATGTCTATTTTAAGAATGCCTTTTGATCGGGGGACTATTTTTTAGATTGCAAGTCCCCAAAAAGCGATACATTTATGTAATAACAAGTTGAAATAGTTAGTAAATTTAATCCAAAATCTAAAAACCCCAATTGGGATCAGGCTGGGTCAGAAGTAAACAGTGCCAAAAATAATTGCTATCCTTAATGGTAAAGGAGGAGTCGGTAAAACGACTACCGCAGTCAACTTAGCTGCTAACTTTGCCCAAGACAAAAAAGTCCTTTTGATAGATGCAGATGTTCAAGGTTCTGCTAGTTGGTGGTTTCGACGAAATCAGCAGGGGATGGGATTTGATTTAGCTCAAGATACAAATCCACAACTTTTAGGTGAATTACCAAAAATAACAAGTTACGATTTAGTAGTGGTAGATACGCCTCCAGCATTGCGTTCTGAAGCTTTAGCAGCGGTAGTAGGGATTGCCGATTATCTCGTTTTACCCACACCCCCAGCAGCAATGGACTTAACTGTTCTGATTGAGACAGTAAGACAAGCCGTTATCCCTATGGGTACTCCCCATCGGGTACTGTTAACTAAAGTCGATACGCGCAGTTCAGGGGAAGCACTAGAAGCACAAAAAACTCTTTTACAACTAGGTATTCCAGTTTTCAATACTTTTATTCGTACCTATAAAGCTCATGAAAGAGCCGCCCTTGAGGGTGTAGCAATTACTCAATGGCGAGGAAAAAACGCACGGGAAGCAGAATCTGATTACCGTCGAGTGGCTGATGAATTAATGCATGATTGGAGGAAATAATGGCTAAGAAAAATCTTTCTGACTTACTACAAGAAGAAGCACAAAAATTTACACCCCAAGTTGGTGACACAGCAATTGAAGTAACTGCACAAAAAGTTGAGGAAGAGAATTCTTCGCCAATGGAGGAAGAAGCAGCATCAACTTCTACCAAGCGCACCACTCCGACTAAGGCAGATTTAGAAGCCACAATTCAAGCATTAACTGCCAACCTGGAAAAAGCGCAGCAAAAAGAAGTTTCTTTCAAGGAGCACATTAGTGACCTAAAAACCGATTTATCTCTACAAAAAGCTTTGGAAGAAAGGTTGACAACTGAACTTTATGAAACTAAAAAAACAGCCCTGCAATTAGCTGAATCCAATTCTCAGTTAATAGAAGAAATTAATGGATTAAAAAAAGTGAAAGAACCTGTGAAAGAACCTGTAAAAGAAACTTACAAAGAACCTATAAGAGAAACTTACAAAGAAACTTCCAGATCTTTATCCATTAACCCCAAAAAATCACACAGATCTCCTGAAAGACTCCAAGAAAAGCCTAACCAATCAAATGATAATTTTGCTGACAATACTTGGTTATATGATTAAAATCTAACCTCGAAATTGCAAAATATGTTGGGCAGTGATTTCTGGTTTTTCTAAGTGGGGAATATGACCACAATCTTGAATCCAAATCAGTTGACTCTGGGGAATCGTTTTGGCAAATTTATGAGCATCCCCAGTCCCCACAATTTTATCATTATCACCCCATAAAATTAGTGTTGGTTGCTCAATTTGCGATATTTGTTGCAATTTAAAAGCACTGTAACCACCACTTTTAGTAAAAGCAATCAACGCCTGATTCCAATTAGGCATTTTTAAGTGTAAATCCCCACAGCGTAAAGCATCTAGGGATATCAGATCAGGGTTATTGTAAGCACTACGACAAATGCGATCGCGCACTTTTGGATTTCGCAAAAACTCAGATGCTAAAGAATATAACGGTGCAAACATCAATTTACTTAAAGCGGAACCGCCCTTCAACCCTGCACTGTCGATTAACACCAGTTTCTGCACCACCTCCGGGTAAGTCAGGGTGAAATCAATCGCCGCTGCACCCCCCATAGAAGCACCAACCACAATCACCGGTTGGTTAATCAGGGTTTTCCAGAAAGAATAAAGATGGGTTTTAATGGCTATGGGACTATAATCAAGCCCGGCAAGTCTATCTGTAAAGCCAAATCCCAATAAATCCACCGCCCAAGTTTCATTCTCTTGGGCCAGCAATGGTAACAGCCGCCGAAATTCCAGAATAGAACTGTCGAAACCGTGAATTAATAAAATCGGTGTACCGCCACTACCTTTATGTATGTAGGTGGTGGTGATTGGTTCTTTGCTTAGAGAAGTAAGGATACCTTGACTTTGGATATTTTGAGCCAAAGCAATAGACGTTGGTTCACTCAGTTGCCCAACTGCGGCAGGTAAAAAACTTGGAAACATAAACATCAGTTTACCTGACAATTGACCACTGAGAATCAAAAAAGAAAATTTTCCTAAATGTTAAACCTGTTACCATTGCCTCGTACAATAAATATTGCTTATCCCTGATTTAGGAGAGTGAAGCCATGCCAATGGCGGTTGGAGTAATTGAAACTTTAGGTTTTCCAGCAGTACTCGCATCAGCTGATGCAATGGTAAAATCGGCCGCTGTCACAATCGTATATTATGGTATAGCCGAAAGCGGTCGCTTATTAGTGGCCGTCAGGGGACACGTTGCAGAAGTCAGAACAGCAGTTGAAGCCGGAATTACCGCAGGAGAAGAAGTTTATGGTGGACAAGTAATTACCCATTACATTGTTCCCAATCCCCCGGAAAATGTGGAAACAATTCTACCCATCCACTTCACCTCAAAATCCGAACCTTTTCGTATGTTCTAAGCAAGTTCGCTATCAAACTTGGCAGCATAACTTCTTAAAAATAATTTGTAGCCCTCACATAACTTTTATTCATACAGGAGAACAATAATGTCACTACAGGCAGTTGGCGCACTTGAAACCAAAGGTTTTCCCGCAGTACTCGCAGCCGCAGATGCAATGGTAAAAGCGGGAAGAGTTACCCTGGTTGGTTATATCAGAGTTGGTAGCGCCCGTTTTACAGTCAATATTCGCGGTGATGTTTCTGAAGTTAAAGCGGCTATGGCTGCTGGAGTAGAAG
>NZ_LZQD01000004.1:498770-550773 GCF_001858025.1 Trichormus sp. NMC-1
TGGCTGCTGGAGTAGAAGCCGCAGAAAACGTTTATGGCGGTACTCTAGAGTCTTGGGTAATTATTGCTCGTCCCCATGAGAACGTTGAGGCGGTTCTGCCCATCGCTTACACCGCAGATGTTCAACAGTATCGGGAATCGGTAGAAAATCCGATTATCAGATCATCGAATTAAAGATAAATTCGGTGAATCACTAAGTTATCGGTTAGCGACAACTTATTAATTTGCTGAAATTTAGAAATCTAGAGTCCACAGTCATGACCGAAGAGGACGCGGAGAGTGGGAGACGCACAGACGCGGAGAGTCGCCCGTGTCCGACGTTTGAAGCAAATTGTTTCAAGCCCCCGACTACAGTCGTGGAGAAGAAAAAAGACATTCCTTGCTGGAATCCCCTGGCTTTAAACATGGGGTGTAAGAGCGTCCCCGTGTCCCCGTGTCTTCTTCAATAGGGACTCTAAATTCGTTGCCTAATTTAACAAATGTATAGTTTTGTAACTAGTGCAACCCTAAAGAATTACTTAAATACAGTGATCTGGATCACAATACACTAACGTCCTACTTATAGTAATATTCATATACTGAATTGATAAGGAGCTTCCTTGTTTCACCCAAATGACTTCTCACTATTATCGAGTGATTTATTGGATTCAAAAATCTAGAATTTTAGGTGTTGCTGAATCAGGGTATGATTTTACCTCACGCAGAGAGTAAGAGTTTGAGATATTGAATTTTGCAATTTCATACTTCAATTCAGCAAAGCCGAATTTTATTTAATTGCACTACTCAAGATCACTCTTCATGTTTATATCCAATTGTCAATCACATTGATACAGTCAATGCTTTGATAATTGTACTTTAACTTGCCAAATAATTTTTTTGAATAGTTGGTTTATATTGCCAAACAACTTCAGTTTCTTTATTGTCTACTAAATCTCAAAAAGTGTAAAGACATTCAATAAACAACTACAAAAACTTGAAACTTATATAGGTGAATGTGCGTCTGAGATTGTGTTGTATCCTTTTTACCTCCTGCTCAAACCTATGCTCTGTCAACATAGATCCTGATCTACTTTCAACACAATTCTATTCTTAATTACTCAAACATAAATTAAGAAAATTTGCAAGTTGACAAAACTAATGAAAATCCTGAAGAGAGGACGATGAGCAATAACTGGATGGGAAAGCAAAATACCTAAACAAGAAAAACCTGCATAAATTCAGTGTCCCAAGACGTAATTACACAGGGAACCTCAAAATTTCCAGATCAAGATTGTGAAATCAGAGACAACTATCAGTTAATAATTTAAGTCATTATAGGGGTTGTGATGCAGACTTTAAAACAGAGTTTCGAGGAATGCAATCTCATTATGAAAGAAGATGCGACAAACCTGGCAGAATATTGGCAACAACGACTGGCCAAGGAATGTCCAGAACAAAGTGAGGCTGCTAGACATAGTATTGTGCTTTGGCTTTTGGGAGTAGACTTAAATCGGTTTGATTTACTCAACCCCAAAGAATTGGAAATTGCCAAGCAAGCAATGGAATATAGATGGCGTATTTTACATCAGCGCTACTTAGGCATGGGACGAGAACGGGCTTATCGTCACCTTATTACCCGCTTAGGAAGTGTAATGACACTGAGAAATAAAATTCAGACTTGGGTTTCCCTGAGTCGTGATCGTCAGCGTAGTGTCATTGATGTATTGCAAGAAATACTACAAGAACTACTGCAAAATGATTCATATATGCAGCAGCAAATGTCTTGTATTGCAGAATTTACAACTGATAGAAGATTACAGGATACATTGCTCTTTGCTTCTATAGAAGAGTATTGTTTGCGACCAGTACGGAATCAACCCCTTTTAGTTTATCGCTTTGTCAACTATCTCCGTCGCACCCAGCGAGGTGGGTTAACACAAGTTCCAAGCAGTGACTTAATTAGACTAGTTTCAGACGAAGTTCTCACAGAAGATACTGATAATCCCCTGAACTTAGTCGATAGTCAAGCGATCGCCCAATATCAAGAAGCACAAAAATTAGAAGAACAACAGACACTACGTCAAGCTGTATACCAAGAATTTGAAAAATACTTGCTCCAAAATTTAGGAAAACAGGCAGTAGACTGGCTGCAACTGTATCTACAAGGCAAATCTCAAGAAGAGATTGCCAAAACACTGAATAAGCCGATTAAGGAAGTATATCGACTGCGTGAAAAAATTAGCTACCATGCTGTACGTGTTTTTGCTATCAAAGGTAAACCGGAACTTGTAGATAACTGGCTCTCAATTTCCTTGCCAGAAAACAACTTAGGGCTAACACAACACCAATGGCAACAACTGGATGAAAAATTAACTCCTCTGGAGAAGCAGATTCTGAATTTGCGGAGAGCAGGTAACTCTATAGAAGCCACAGCCCAACAGTTACAACTCAAAACTCATCAAGTCATGGGTGAATGGACTAAAGTCTATCTTGCAGCCCAAACTTTAAGAACTCAAGATTAGCTAAACACAGAACCACCAAGTAAACAAATAATGCCTATTCCAACATAAATGATGGGTATTACATTTGTAATAGATACAGATAAGCTATGACGAACAAGATGCAGTTATAAACTTGAGCTATCTGAAATTAACTAAGTGCAAATCTAGACCAAAAGCTAAACAGACTGACAAACCATAGTCATTTACCACAAAATAATTAATAATATATCTGTCAGTAAAAGTAGTGTTTTCGATCCAAATACATAATTGTTATGTTCTAATTAAGGCATTGAGAGCAAATAGTCATTTGTGTGCCAGCTTTGCTGCCTAAGTGAGCTTAAGTATGACACACTGCCAAAAATTGAAAAGTTACAGACTCAATTTTCCGCTTTTGAATTCATTCCTTGTGAATATTTCATGCAAACCGAGGTTTTTAGCGATATTTTCCCCTTGCTGAGTACAGCCAATCCACAAACATTGGAATGGTTACTCAACACCGCAGTTGAACATGAATACCCCTCTGGAAGAGCCGTTTTGATGGAAGATGCTTGGGGTAATGCAGTCTACTTCTTGGTTTCTGGTTGGGTAAAAATCCGGCGTACCAACGGCGATAATTCGGTGACAATAGCAATTTTAGGCCGGGGCGATTTCTTTGGAGAAATGGCGGTTTTAGATGAATCACCGCGCTCAACCGATGTTATTGCTCTTTCACCTGTAACATTACTAACTGTCTCCAGAGAACGTTTTATCCAAATTTTGTTTAAAGATCCACAGTTACATCATCGAATGCTGCAACTGATGGTAAGACGACTACGGCAAATTAATATACGCTTGCAAATGCGCTCTTCACCACCAGCGGTCAAACTCGCCCATACTTTAGTTCACTTGGGTGATAACTATGGTCAGAATTCGCCCGAAGGTAAAGAAATTTTTGACATTCCCTTGAAAGATTTGGCAGAAGTAACCGAAATAGGCATTGAAGAAACCACCAAAATTATGGAAAAGCTCCATGAAAAAGGATGGATAAAAATTGATCCTGTTAATAACTTTATTTATCTAGTCAACTTCAAACAACTACAGAATTTAGCTAATAAATTATAACCAGTACTGAATATTGAGGAGCCAGTATGTTAATTGACTTATTGACCATACCAATTTTAGATTTTATAGCAGGAGTCAGGAGTCAGGAGTCAGGAGTCAGGAGTCAGGAGTCAGGAGTCAGGAGTCAGGAGTCAGGAGTCAGGAGTCAGGAGTCAGGAGTCAGGAGTCAGGAGTCAGGAGTCAGGAGTCAGGAGTCAGGAGTCAGGAGTCAGGAGTCAGGAGTCAGGAGTCAGGAGTCAGGAGTCAGGAGTCAGGAGTCAGGAGTCAGGAGTCAGGAGTCAGGAGTCAGGAGTCAGGAGTCAGGAGTCAGGAGTCAGGAGTCAGGAGTCAGGAGTCAGGAGTCAGGAGTCAGGAGTCAGGAGTCAGGAGTCAGGAGTCAGGAGTCAGGAGTCAGGAGTCAGGAGTAAAACCCTCTTGTAGTGGGAGTTTCATTATCAATTGATGTCCTAACCACCCTGTCCACGGCTATAGATTTTAGATTTTAGATTAGTTTTTTCGGTATTCCTGCATTTAAGCAAGCTACAAGCCTCGCCGCAGTGAAAGCCGAAGAAATCTAAAATCGTCAATTTAAAATCCAAAATTGATTGACTAATAACTCAGGATTAGGCAGATAAAATGACTGAAGTAATAGCACCTCTTATCAGTACTCAAGTTCAGCAAGTGGGTAGGCAAATTCATTACTGGGTGGCAATGTCCCAACCAGAAAATCATTTATTTGAGGTGACTTTGCACGTTGTAGGCTACTCATCCCCAATTCTCGATTTGAAAATGCCAGTTTGGACACCAGGTTCTTATTTGGTGCGGGAATATGCCAAGAATTTACAAGATTTTGCTGCGTTTGCAGGACATCAACCTTTGCCGTGGCGCAAAATTAGTAAAAATCATTGGCAGATAGAAAAAGGTGATATTTCAGAAGTAACAGTGCGTTACCGCGTTTTTGCAAATGAGTTATCGGTACGCACAAATCACTTGGATGCTACTCACGGTTATTTCAATGGTGCAGCCCTGTTTTTGAGAATTCCTGGTTGGGAGGAGCTACCAATTTACGTTACTATTGTGCCACCACATCCAGAGTGGCAGGTAAGCACTGGTTTACCAACAATTGCTGAGGAAGCTAATACTTTTTTAGCTGCTGATTTTGATACTCTTGTTGATAGTCCTTTTGAGATTGGTAGCCATCAGTTATTTCACTTTCAGGTATTAGATAAACCTCATGAATTGGCAATCTGGGGAAAGGGAAATTTTAACCTACAGCAGATGGTTTCAGACTTTCAAAAAATTATTGAAGTCGAAGCCAAAATGTTTGGTGGTTTGCCATATGAACGATTTGTATTTTTACTACATTTATTTAACCAAGCTTATGGCGGTTTGGAACATAAAAATTCCTGCTCATTAATTTACCACCGCTTTGGTTTTCGCAATCAAGATAAATATGAGCGCTTTATTCAATTAGTTGCCCACGAATTCTTTCATTTGTGGAATGTGAAGCGAATTCGCCCCAAAGCATTAGAGGTTTTTGATTACGATCAAGAAAGTTATACACCTAGTTTGTGGTTTTGTGAAGGAACTACAAGTTACTATGATTTGGTGATTCCATTGCGGGCAGGAATTTATGATGTTAAATCATATTTAAATCATTTAAATCAGGAAATTACTAAATATTTAAAAATCCCAGGGCGGAAAGTACAACCTCTATCTGAGTCGAGTTTTGATGCTTGGATTAAACTTTACCGTCCAGATGCCAATAGTGGGAATTCCCAAATTTCATACTATTTAAAAGGAGAAATGGTATCGCTGTTGCTGGATTTGTTAATTCGTGATCTTCATCATAATCAGCTTTCTCTTGATGATGTCATGATGACAATGTGGGAGAAATTTGGCAAAGCAGAAATGGGTTATACTCCAGAACAATTACAGACTGTGATTGAATCTGTAGCCGGAATTGATTTATCTGATTTTTTTAAATCCTACATCGACGGATTGGATGATTTGCCATTTAATCAATATTTGCAGCCTTTTGGTTTGCAATTGATAGAAGAAAAAGATGACGAACCTTATTTTGGTGTGAAAATAACCACTGAAAATGGACGGGAAATTATTAAATTTGTTGAAATGGGTTCACCTGCAAATGTAGCGGGAATTGATGCTGGTGATGAGTTATTGGCGATTGATGGAATTAAGCTAGGTGCAAGTCAATTGAGCGAACGTCTCGCAGATTACCAAGCCAACGACACTCTTCAAGTTACAATTTTCCACCAAGATGAATTGCGTACCTATTCAGTGATTTTAGAACCAACACATTCTACTCGTTATCATTTGGTAGCTGTACAAAATTCTGATACTACTCAGCAAGCAAATTTTGTAGGTTGGTTAGGTGTACCTTTGACAAATATTCGGTAATATCAAAGAGAAAAATGTCTGAATCAGGATGATCTGGATGAAAGGATTAACAGGATAAAAAAATACAGATCATGAACTTAAATCTTATAAATCCTCAAATCTTATAAATCCTGATTCAGATGATTAATGCTCCAGAAAAAAGAATTTTTTGGTTATTTAATTTGACTTTTTAAAACACCTGGCTCGTGCTGAATAGGCAAAACATCTAAAATATCGGTTTGGGAACAATATTTGAGATCTTCTAAACATTGCAGACGTAACAATCGCTTACCGTGACTAGCTTGGTGAAATAATGCCAATAAGTCATTTTGCCACTGAGAATAAAGAGCGATCGCACTCGTGACTTCATCATTACCCGTTATTTCCTCTAGAGAAGAATTACTTTGTTGCCAAATGCTATGTGCGATCGCACCAGCACAAACTGTATCTTCTAAAGAAAAAGTACCTTCCCAACCAGAACCGACAATCCAGACTGTTTCCGGTTGCTTTTCTAGGAGAAATTGCACCACTGCGGCTCGGTTAATTAAAGCTGCTGCGAGAACAATCGGCGCATCTTGTATCCTTTTTAAGGCACGAGTACCATTAGTAGTACTAATAAACAAGCGCCTCCCTGCCACTAGTTCTGCTGTGCAATCTAAGGGTGAATTACCCAATTCAAAGCCAGCTACTTTCGCACCGCCACGTTCTCCAGCACGTAATCGTTTTTCGGCTGGCCATTTTTCGCTAACTTCCACCAGTTGGTCTAAATCGCTGAAGACTTGCACCGCTTCGCCTCCAGCCGCTAAAACTGTCGCCATCGTACTGGTAGCTCGCAGGACATCGACAGCGATCGCGCATTCTGGCGCTTCATCAGTTGGGGTTAATTCTGGAGTATGATATACAAATATCTTCACGCGCTGGATATACCTGCTTTATAAATACTGCGGTTATATTTTACCCGCTTGATGTCACCAAGTGTTTATACTAAACTTTATCTTTCCATCAATACATAAGTACTATAAAATTCCAAAAAGCCTATTTATCAAGGTTTTAGGCTTGGTATTGCATATTTTAATCTCAAAGATAGAAAAAACTAGAGGTTGTCTGATAGCTAACACCAAGCGCAAGCCAAATCATGATTTCCAGGATTTAGGGATGAACAGGATTTCCGGTTAATTACTAGTCAGTGTGAGCTTTTAACCATTGTTCCAAGTCGCTAATGTCCACAAAGTCTAATAATGCTTCTCCCAGGTCTTCTAGTTGTTCTATGGTGAGTTTGTTGATATTTTCGATGTAATTACTACTCAATTTTCCAAATCGCTTGGATAACTGACGTACCAGTAAGTTTGTTGCTTCTTCTTGCTTTGCTTCTTGATATACCCTTGTTTGCTTGATATCACTGACTAAAAACATCGCTTCAATCTCCTGACGGCTTAATTGCGAAAATTTGGACAATAAAACAGTCTCTAACAACTCTATAATACCTTGTCTCTCTCTGTCGTTGCTAATCTCTGTTTTTGTTCTTTGCATCAAGTTTTGAACTAATTCTGGTGCTTGGGTTTCTTTACTTACAATTAACTCAATTAATCCCATACCAATTGAACCTGATGGTATTTCATCTAAATAAATGCGTTTGATGCGACCACTATTTATTAACTCTTGCTGGTAAGTAGTTAATACTTCTACATCCAAACTGCGTTTCGCAAAAAGAGCTACTGCTTGCCAATCTTGCGCGGGTTTATATTGATTGAGATAAATGTTGATTTCTGTAATTAATTCCCAATAAAATTCTGGTTTATTTTGAAATTGCACTTCTACAAAATAGATGGGTTTTTCCAAACTATCTGGCATGAAAATCCCATCAAATCGAAAGGCTTTTTCTTTGACTTCTACAGATGTGAAATTATAGCCTTCAGCATTTTCTGTTGGTTGACCGAGTAGTTCAAATAAAAGGGTGTGGAAGGTGAGGAAGATTTGGTAGAATATCGTGTCTGTGTGCATTCTTTATAATTTGGATATTCCCTTATAAGTAGCTTGGCGCAATTAAATTAAATATAAAACCTCTCTCCAAACCTCTCCCCTACAAGGGGAGAGGCTTTGACGCCCACTTCCCTGGTAGGGAAGGGGGCTGGGGGGTTAGGTCTATCTTATATTTTTTAACGCCCACCTACTTAGCGGTTCTCGGTTGAGTGAGATACAAGAACCCCACCCCCAAACCCCCTCCCCGCAAGCGAGGTGGGGGCTATGATGTTTTATCTTATTCAAGTAAAAACTGCTATAATTACTTATTAGTCTGGGGTTTTAGGCGTATTCACAAATATAATAAAATAAATTATTTGAGCCAGTCAAGTCTTCGGTTTCCCTACCAAGCTAACTGGCTCGGTTTTATATTTGGATGCAGTCACCTACATCACTGGAATTGAGTCTGGACTCTCTGATGTACGCTCGATAAAATCCCTTTTATCAATTCTGACTGTAGAGAGTACTGGCGAGGAAGACCCGAACACAACACGAAAACCTATATCATGGTCTGAATCCTTAGCGCGATACCAGCAACGATTGGTAGAACGGCAATCGAAAGCATCGTAACACCAAGAACCGCCCCGTACGCTATGAGGAAGATTATCATGTTCATCTACGTTAGTTTCTCCCCAAACCTCATTACCATTGCTTTTTAAACGCTTTGGCTTTTGACTATAACTATCATGCCATCTATCTAAACACCACTCCCAGACATTACCGTGCATTTGATATAAATGCCATGAATTGGGGCTAAAGCTATTGACATCCACAGTGCATTCCCGATATTTGCCCTTTGGTGCGTCATCGTAGGAATTATTGCCGTCATAGTTGACTTGATTGGTGGTAATGTTATTCCCAAAGGCAAAGGGTGTGGTTGTACCTGCACGACAGGCATATTCCCATTCGGCTTCTGTAGGCAATCTGACGGCGCGTTTTGTTTGCTCAGATAGTTTTTGACAGAATGCCCGCGCTTCATACCAGGAAATGCCAACCACAGGCTGCATATCACCTTGAAACTTTCGGTCATATTTCTCCGAGGGGTTAGTTTTCATCACTGCTCGCCATTGGGCATTGGTGACGGTATATTTTCCCATCAAGAACTCTTGCAGATGGATTTCATGCTGTGGTGTAGACCAGTCTAACCATCGTTGCAAATTCTCAGGATCTACTCCATTTTTCAAGCCATTTTCTAGGGCTATTTCGCGCTCTTGTGGTGGTATTCCCATAGTAAACTTCCCTGCTGGCACACGCACCAGTTCTAGGGTTAGACCTTGACCTAAATCTACAGTCAATTCACGGGTTTTTGCTATTGCTGCTTTACGTCCCTGTTCGCCTTCTGAAGAACCTCTCTCCAAACCTCTCTCCTGCAAGGAGAGAGGCTTTGAATTCTCCCCATTCCCTTGTAGGGAAGGGGGTTGGGGGGTTAGGTTTTGCTTTGCTAATCGCTCAATTGCATTAAGTGCATCATCATCATCTCCAACTGCAGCTATAACACGCCTCCAATATTGACGAGCTAGAGAAAAATCTTTTATTACGAATTCAGCATTCAAGGCATCTTTTTTCAGAACATCAATATCAGTGAGGTTAGCAAACTTGGGCAGTAAAATATAATGCAGTTTTGTTGCAGGTTCTATGGCAGCATAGGGAGTCTGCGGATAGTTTTTATGCTTTTGGGTCAATTGGCGAACTTGATGGCACAAATAGTTATATAGTCGTTCAACAGTTGCACAGTTGCTTTCACCTTGAATTTGCAAACCATTGAGTAAAACATGGGTAAAAGCACCTTGTTGAATTTCTTCAATTTCGTAGGAAACCTGACTGGGACTACAGGAATAGAAGGTAATTACACCTTGCTGTTTTTCTTCACCAATTCCCAAACCACCACTTTTTTGACCTGTGCTGCGACAGGCATCAATAAACAATACGATATTTATTATCCGCACCACTCCGTCGCAAGCGTTCGGTTATGTAGTGTATGGGAATAGCTAAATTGGGAACAGTGCGAGGATTTCCATCTATCGGTAATAAATAATCTCGTCCTTCGTGGGGCATTCCGTGACCGCTAAAGTAAAACCAGAGGGTGTCTCCAGAGTTTAAAAAAGGTTCTGCAAAGCGATCGCCTAAAAACGAAATTAATGTACCGTAAGTTGGTTGAGTATCGAGTCCATGCTTGTCAGGTGGGGAATCATCAGAGAAAAAATATAAATTTTCTGGTTGTACACCTAAATCATGGGCAAAATAATTAGACACTCGTTCAGCATCACTTTTTGCGTACTGAAGGCGCTGAATTCGATTATATTTGTTAATACCAATGACAACGGCGCAATTTTTAGCCATATTGCGGTCAATTTTCTGGGGATTGGGGGGTTTGGGGCGATCGCTTAAATTTTAACTCTATTGCACCTTTACCAGCGGCTTTTACACCCGTACCCAGCAATTTAATTTCTCCTTCACTACTAATTTCTACTGTGAGGGTAATTTCGTCTAATTGGATTCCGGCTTGGGGTTGGACTTGCTTCTCGACATGGTTAAATAAATGACTGACGACACCCACAAATTGCGACATTTGCGTGGCTAACTTTCCGGCTTTTACACGATTTTCTTTGATCTCCTCATCCGCCACCTTAGGACTACCATAAGGATTACCATTGCCTGTAACAGCTTTCATCCCTTCTTTTGAGCGATCGTCAGAAGTGCTTGCGGTTACAATCCATAGCTCTTCGTCTTGCCAGTTTTTGTCTGTCATCTTACTTCCTCACACCTGCTTTGACAATTCTGGCACACAAGTGTGATTCGTCTAGCAAGTATCAATATTTTTCATGTCGGGATTTCCCCGCCCTCTATTCCCAAAAGTCCGCATTTAGCATTGCTTCAATATCGCGGCTAAACGGCCATGTATCAGGGAATTCACACTGTGGATAACTCCTGCGAACAATTTTGAGAGTATTTGCGTAAGCCTTATCAAATACTAGGGAAAAATAAGGTTTTAGGCTTGGTGATTCTGCTAATAAATCTTCTAAAGCAATTCTTTGCTTATCAATAGATTCCACCCATCCACGATAACAATCAGGCATATTTACATAATTCCGCTTCAGAATATGCTCCAAAAGTTCTCTAAGTCTACTTTCCAGTTCACGTTTGTCAGATCGCCCCAAATCCTCTATCTCCTCAATCAGATTCTCAAAATCTAACCCCTCAATGTCCTTATTCCGTAACTTATTGACTATATCTTCAATCCACAGTAAATAATCTTGTTCATATAAAGATACTGCAATCTGCGTCTGTGTCATTGCTTTATCTCCTTTGAGTGACCTAATTCAAACTTACAGCGATTTTAATCTCTCTGCACCTGGAGCGCCTTTGGTTGAGAAAAATGTGAAAATATAAAAGCAGATTCCCCCAAAATCATCAACATGGCTCCCTTACCCGATTATCGTCCTAAACAACTGTCTGTTGGTCCTTTAGAAGCAGAAATTCTCAGCATCGTCTGGGAACTGACTTCAGCAACAGTCAAAGATGTACACGATCGCATTCTGACAGATCCTAACCGCGAATTAGCTTATACTTCTGTAACTACTGTTCTGCGTCGCCTCACCGAAAAAGGCTGGCTGGCCTGTGATAAAAAAGGAAAAGCATTCTATTGGCGGCCATTGTTGACACAGCAACAGGCACAGATGATTAAAGCCCATGATCAATTACAGCGATTTTTGGCAGTGGGAAATCCTGATGTTGTTGCGGCCTTTGCTGATAGTTTAGATGAAGCTGCTAGTGAGCAAATAGAAGCGATCGCAAAACGCATTCAAGCAGCACGGGAAGCCAGAGGAGGAAAATAAAATTATGCATCTACTGATGATTGTTACTGCTGTAACCGTTGCTTGCTGCTTAAGATACTCTGGCCATATACCCCAAGGTAATTGGAATTTGCGGTGGGAGCGATCGCTATTTTTATTCCTATTTCCCCCCTTACTCATTTTCATGACAGCAATATCTGTAGTCTGCATGGGTACTCAAGGGACAATGGGCGGAATTTATACTGGTTCCTTCAGCTATCTACTGGCATTAATTTTTCTGGGATTTTTTAACATTTTGGGGATCAAATTGGCTTTCCTAGGTTGGAAATCTATTAAATCTGCCCGTGAATGTCCACAAGTAAATATAGCTGGTAAACAAGCCCGACTCCTGCAAACTAAGGCATTATTTGCCGGACAAATGGGTTTTTGGCAACCTGAATTAGTAGTTAGTCAGGGATTGCTACAAACACTCTCACCTGCCCATTTAGAAAGCGTCTTGGCACACGAGCAAGGACATTATCAGTACAGGGATACATTCTGGTTCTTTTGGCTGGGTTGGGTGCGTTCCTGCACCACTTGGTTGCCCAATACAGAACCTTTATGGCAGGAATTATTAGTTTTGCGAGAATTACGGGCTGATAGTTACGCCGCATCTCAAGTAGATCCCTTGGTATTAGCGGAATCATTGCTATTAGTGGTAAGTAACAACCCCGTAGGAGAAGAAGTTTGCTGTGCCGCTTTGGGTGCTTCAGATCGCTTAGAACAGAGAATAGAGGCTTTATTAACACCAGCAGAGGGAACTTCAGAAGCTCAATTACAATCCTGGCATATTTTTCTATTTGCTTTCCTACCCTTACTCACAGTAGTTTTTCATACTTGAAATACTTCTACTCTATTCTGTAGTAAACGTAATGGAGATGACTAAGCACTTTTCAGTCTATTCATCTTCATCCCCTGGAGGCCGTTCACTTAGACTTTGTTGCGCGTGCCACTCCAAAACAATGCGCTCCAACATTTCAGCTTGTGTACAGTTATTAACAGCTGCATAAAGCTTTATCAACTGTCTAACTTCAGGACTAATATGGTTTATCACTAATTGGTCGTCTTTTTTCATGTTTATCTGACTCCCATCGCGTCAGAATTGTAAATAATTCGTTATACTTATTAACATAACTTCGTAAAATCTAAAATTCATGCGCTACACCCCTCAATAAGGGAATGCCCTCAAACTCAATGGGTGTATGACTGCTTAAAAGTTAGATAGCCAGTATTGACCCCTTATTTTTCAGCCCAATTGGGCATAGGAGCCAGCGATGAATCAGCCCATAAAATTATCTTTAGAACAAGAATTTAGCCTCAGAATTTTTGCTGACCAAGTACACCAGATGTCTCGTGAACAAGCTCAGGCATTTCTACTCAAGCTGTACGAACAGATGATGATTCAGGAAACAAGCTACCAGCAATTGCTTAAGCATGAATGGAAACTCGATTCAGGAAGCATTTCTGGTTAGGGAACACCAAAAAATAAATTACCCAAAAATCAATCGTAGGGTGGGTTAGGACGGTAGTCCGTAACCCACCATTTCACTTCATAAATTGGGGAGAAGGTGGGAGTGACCCTCCCCAATCTCAAGCATTAATTACTTCTTGTTACTATTTGGTTACTGGTGCTTCAGTTGCTGACTTACCAACTAGCTTTTCAGTATTTTCGTCGCTTTCAAGAATACCGAACTCAATCAACAACTCTTCTAGTTCTTCCATTTCAATAGGTGTAGGAATAGTCAGATTTTTGTTGTTGATGATCTTTTTAGCCAATGTCCGATATTCATTACCCTGATCACTATCAGGTGCGTACTCGTTAACTGTCATCCGACGCAATTCTGCGTGTTGAACGATATTGTCACGAGGTACAAAGTGAATCATGTGGGTGTTCAAGCGTTTTGCCAGGGTTTCGATTAATTCGACTTCCCGGTCAACGTTACGGCTGTTACAAATCAAGCCACCTAAACGCACACCACCAGTGTGAGCATATTTTAAAACACCACGAGCAATGTTGTTAGCAGCGTACATCGCCATCATTTCACCAGATGTCACGATGTATATTTCTTGTGCTTTTCCCTCGCGAATGGGCATGGCGAAACCACCGCAAACAACGTCACCTAATACGTCGTAAGATACGAAATCTAAATCTTGGTAAGCACCGTTTTCTTCTAGGAAGTTAATAGCGGTGATAATACCACGACCAGCACAACCTACACCGGGTTCTGGACCACCAGATTCTACGCACTTAACACCACGGAAACCAGTCAATAGTACTTCACTAAGTTCTAAATCTTCAACAGCACCTCTTTCAGCAGCCAAGGAAAGAACGGTGGTTTGAGCCTTGGAGTGAAGCATCAAACGGGTAGAGTCAGCTTTAGGATCGCAACCTACGATCATGATGCGTTGACCCATTTCTGCCATAGCAGCAAGGGTGTTTTGAGAAGTGGTAGATTTACCAATACCACCTTTACCGTAGAAAGCAATTTGTCTAATATTGGAGTCAGTAGTCATGATGAGTTTATTCCTACAATTAGTTTTTTGATAGGTCTGAAGCTGGATTTGAGATATTTTTCAATTGCGTAACAGAAACTTTATAGCGATAGTTCAAGGAATATACTGCAAGTACTACCAAACGCAGATTCAGTTCCTTATTTTTAGAGAAAATCATGCTATTTGTAGCAGAATTTTCCTCAAACATAGGTGCTAGGAATTGATTGAGGAGAAATTTACATCTCCCAATTTAAAAGTCTTTAACAGCTTGAATTAAGCATGATCAGTTGTTGTCACAGCATCCTCATAGATTGCTCAAATCCGGAGATGTAGTTACAATAGGGATTCACCTTTATGCAGATTTTCCCCCTAAACCAACCAACCAACATTGCACTTTACTCTCAATGGTTGCTACAACTTCCACGATTTTGCCTGTTTCATCGCTACCAAAAACTTCTAATTCCCAAGTACTGAAAAACTGCTTTATTGGTACAGCTTTTAGATATTCCTTGACAATCACTAAATCTCACCGTGATTAATACAGGGGAATAAATCCCATTGTTGTACTAGTTCACAGTTAAAAATGCTTGTTCCTGCTGGCATTGAGTCGCTTACATTTCTGATTCCTATACATTTACCAGACATCCTCTAAGAGTCTTTCTTCCCAAACTCCAAGGCTAATCCCATCTGGTAGATAATGTTATCTAGTTAGCCAATTCTTATTGGCACATACTCAAAGGAATTCTGATTTACTTCAAGTTGTTACGAGGGTAACTTTTCTAATTCATCTGTTCTGATCTTTTCGGGCAGAAAAGATATATCGATTGAAGTGGATTTACCAGAACAAAAGAACTTGATTGAGTTAGACCTCAATTTCTACTTGAAGCTTTTTTGAACTTTGATTTTTTTGATTCCTATCCTCACAATAACATAGATATCGATATTTTATGAAACTAAAAATAAATTATTTTTCTAGGATATAAATATTCTCCTTAACACCTTTAATAATCATGACTTGGCATTTATAAAGTGCAAATTTTGCAAACATTTGATTAAATATAATTTGTGAAATCAGCTACTTTTACAATCAAGGTTTATTTAAAATAATAGAAACTAAGGTTTAAAAAAATTATATAATTCTGTTATTTTTGCATTCTCAAAAATTCATCTTCATCTCTCCTCCGTTCCCACAGCGTGCTGAAATACAGAGAGAAGCTTTGATTTTCTCTCCTTCCCTTGTGGGGGAATGTGGTTCAAATACATAAAAACTGCTGTAAAACAGTAAAGCTAGTACGGCTTTCTGGGAATTAAAAATTAAAAAAGCATAATATGTTTTTCAGGAATTTTGAATGGTTGGTTGACTTACGTCGTTGTGTTATAGCAACCGCCAAGGTGCTTAGGAAATTAACTGATAGCCCTACGCTGGGCTAAAGCCATTGATAAAACTTAGACACAAAAAGACTTTCAACCCTGTTACCTGTCACCTCTTATATAATAAAAACGGTTAATATCTCGACTTTATGAGAATAACAAAATTCAAAGCGAAAACTTCAATAAAAACTCTGCGTCACTGGTAAGTAACAACCCCGTAGGAGAAGAAGTTTGCTGTGCCGCTTTGGGTGCTTCAGATCGCTTAGAACAGAGAATAGAGGCTTTATTAACACCAGCAGAGGGAACTTCAGAAGCTCAATTACAATCCTGGCATATTTTTCTATTTGCTTTCCTACCCTTACTCACAGTAGTTTTTCATACTTGAAATACTTCTACTCTATTCTGTAGTAAACGTAATGGAGATGACTAAGCACTTTTCAGTCTATTCATCTTCATCCCCTGGAGGCCGTTCACTTAGACTTTGTTGCGCGTGCCACTCCAAAACAATGCGCTCCAACATTTCAGCTTGTGTACAGTTATTAACAGCTGCATAAAGCTTTATCAACTGTCTAACTTCAGGACTAATATGGTTTATCACTAATTGGTCGTCTTTTTTCATGTTTATCTGACTCCCATCGCGTCAGAATTGTAAATAATTCGTTATACTTATTAACATAACTTCGTAAAATCTAAAATTCATGCGCTACACCCCTCAATAAGGGAATGCCCTCAAACTCAATGGGTGTATGACTGCTTAAAAGTTAGATAGCCAGTATTGACCCCTTATTTTTCAGCCCAATTGGGCATAGGAGCCACTATCTATCTGAATAAAATTCAAAGACACGAAGTTGGAAATTTATGCTTTCTCCCTTCATGCCTTATCTTTTTATTCGTTTAAACTCCCCAGGCCGGATTCGAACCAGCGACCAATCGATTAACAGTCGATCGCTCTACCACTGAGCTACTGAGGAACGCTCTCAACGTTTTCTATATTAAACCCAAATTCAAATTAATGCAATAGGTTTTAGCAAAATTTTTTTGATTTTGTTGTGTGGTTGCTGAAATCCCTAATTTTTTACAGCCTGAAGTCGCTCCAGGAGAGCAATTGATAGATTTATAGAATAATCTTGTTTATAATCCCATCCGCAACTGAGCCAGACGCTCCCTTGCCTTAGCATCAATAGCATTGGCTAAAAATCGGCTCTTTGACTGTTTGCGTGTTTGGTACTTATGGCGCATCCGACAAACAGTCGTTTCTACTTCGCCACATAGTTGGTGTGCAGATAACCATTCAGCACCATACCCCTGTACCATTAACTGCTGCGCCCGATCTGATGTAGCAACAATTACGCGAGAAATTAAACACTGCGCTATTTGATGGCGCAAGGACGCACAGGATTTTTCAATATATGTGTCTGCGGTCTGCCCAAAATCCGTGTAATGAACTGTTAAAAAGTCTGTAATAGTTTCTCTGTTGCTGGCGGCATTTTGATATTGAGCATCAAATACTATTTGAGTTTCATAACCTTGAAAAGCGCTGTAATTTGTTATTGCTTCCACTAATTCCCCACGTGCTGCCTCCAGTCCGGCACCATCACGGGTTTTTTTTAAGCAAGGCCAAGCGCCTATAATGTTGTAGCCATCCACTAACAAAATGGATGGAATGATAGAACGGGGCATGGTTTTTAATCACAATTATCTAGAGTTAACAAAAATCATTCATAAGACTTATAGTAATTGAAGCATTCGATGTAACACTATGTTACACAAGATAAAAAATGCAGATTTATAGCAAAACTACACCTTAAGACAGAAGGCACAAATTATAACTTGCCTTTAAAAATCGGGCTTTTGAGAGTTTTTGAGTAGGGAATAAATAATTTTTACTCTTCTTCAACATCTCAGATGAAAAAACCCGATACCTTGACAGCAAGCTGTTTTCTGGCATCGAGTCATTCCTGATGATGGAGTTTGGGGTAAATATTATCAGAAAATATTGATATTAAGAACTTGCCAATAAAAAATTCGGACAATATTATTGTCAGAACCGTTATCCTAGCGGATGATTAACTATTTAGCTGTGATATTAAGCAGCTTGGTTGTCTGCTTTCATGAGACGCTGTTTGAGACGCTCGGCTTCACCAGAATCTACTAGAGAACCTTTTTCTAATAAGAAAGCACCATCACAGTAGTTCAACTCGTCTAAGCGATGAGTGACCCACAAAGCCGTAATTCCTCGACTTTTAACCAGACGACGAACACTAGCCACCAAGTCTAGTTGACTATCTGGATCTAGTAAAGCAGTGGGTTCATCTAATAATAGGACTTCACAGTGACGAGCGATCGCACCAGCAATTGCCACACGCTGTTTTTGTCCTCCAGAAAGAGCATAGATAGGACGACGTTGTAGAGACAGCAAATTTACCGCCTCTAAAGCCTCCTCAACCCTATTCCTCACCACAGCAGGAGGTAATTTTTCTTCCACCAATCCAAAAGCAACATCAGCACCAACAGTTGGCATAACTAATTGATGATCAGGATTTTGGAACACAAAGCCCACGGGAGGTAAAATACCAATTACACCAGACTGAGGAGCCAATAGACCGGCTATCAATCTCAGGAGAGTTGATTTACCACTACCATTTGTACCCAACAGCATCCAAAATTCTCCTTTGGGTACTTTGAGAGAGCAAGATGTAATTACTTGCTCCCCATTAGGCCAAATGAAGTTTAAATCCTTAACTTCGATGCCTACTGCCGACATTTGTACACCTTGCTTACTCAGTAGCTAGGGCAAAAAAGCCAGGCGCTCTAGTACCACCAACGGCTGTACCATCTTTCTGCACAATCTGTACCCCTGAAATTTCACTGGCACGGACAGCAATTTTCTTCTCTGTTTTGCCTTCGCACTTGAGTTCCACAATATCAGGGTTGCCAGAGCGCATAGCTGCCAAAATCAGCTGATAGACAGCTTCAGCATCCTCAGTAGACTTGCGTTGTACGGATATCGGGAAAGCAGTATTTTTGATGCTTAAGTCGATGGTAAACATTTAGAATTAATCACATTTCACTGTAGGACTAATTCTAGCGTCAGTTATCAATTATCAGCTATTATTCTGCAACCTACCCCCTCTGCTTCCCCACCTCTCAAATGGCAAATATTAATTTTTATGAAAAATACCCTGGAAAAATTAGAGATTTGCACCTATTATGATTAGAGAGCGTAAAAAATTGTAAACTGGATTAACAACCCAGTTAACTTTCTGCTTATAGGCGGTTATGACATAGCCCTCTATATACAGATAAAAACTCGTACTTATAAACTTTTGGAGATTCCTCTAATGACCATCGCAGTTGGACGCGCCCCGTCGAGAGGGTGGTTTGACGTATTAGACGACTGGTTAAAGCGCGATCGCTTCGTATTCGTAGGTTGGTCAGGAATATTATTATTCCCCTGCGCCTTCCTCGCACTAGGCGGTTGGCTAACCGGTACAACCTTCGTCACATCCTGGTATACCCACGGATTGGCATCCTCCTCCAACCGTTTTTAGTCTATCTATCTGAATAAAATTCAAAGACACGAAGTTGGAAATTTATGCTTTCTCCCTTCATGCCTTATCTTTTTATTCGTTTAAACTCCCCAGGCCGGATTCGAACCAGCGACCAATCGATTAACAGTCGATCGCTCTACCACTGAGCTACTGAGGAACGCTCTCAACGTTTTCTATATTAAACCCAAATTCAAATTAATGCAATAGGTTTTAGCAAAATTTTTTTGATTTTGTTGTGTGGTTGCTGAAATCCCTAATTTTTTACAGCCTGAAGTCGCTCCAGGAGAGCAATTGATAGATTTATAGAATAATCTTGTTTATAATCCCATCCGCAACTGAGCCAGACGCTCCCTTGCCTTAGCATCAATAGCATTGGCTAAAAATCGGCTCTTTGACTGTTTGCGTGTTTGGTACTTATGGCGCATCCGACAAACAGTCGTTTCTACTTCGCCACATAGTTGGTGTGCAGATAACCATTCAGCACCATACCCCTGTACCATTAACTGCTGCGCCCGATCTGATGTAGCAACAATTACGCGAGAAATTAAACACTGCGCTATTTGATGGCGCAAGGACGCACAGGATTTTTCAATATATGTGTCTGCGGTCTGCCCAAAATCCGTGTAATGAACTGTTAAAAAGTCTGTAATAGTTTCTCTGTTGCTGGCGGCATTTTGATATTGAGCATCAAATACTATTTGAGTTTCATAACCTTGAAAAGCGCTGTAATTTGTTATTGCTTCCACTAATTCCCCACGTGCTGCCTCCAGTCCGGCACCATACCACTTTTGCTTCTGAAAACCCCATCTATCGGATTGGTGGTGGTTCAGGTATTGCACTTAATGTGCCTTTTGGTCAAGGTGGCGGTATCCTCAAACCAAGTTCAGTGACATTGGGTTACTTGGCTTCTGAAGCTAATAACCCTGCTGCTGGTGCTGGGTTGTTTGATGGTAATTATGCGGCTTTAGGTCAGTTGAACTTTAGTGTAGGCAATCGTATTGCTTTAGCTGCTACCTACGTGCATAGTTATAATGGTGCAAATAGTACCTTGTTCGACTCAGGACTTGATAATGGCGCTGTCGTAGGTACATCACTATCTAATAATCTTAACAGCGCCAGTGCATCGTCTAGCAACTCCTACGGTGTTTCAGCAGCTTTCAGATACCAAAAACATTTTGCTAAACGAGGGTATCCGCGCTTGGATGGCTCCTCAAGATCAACCCCACGAACAATTTGTATTCCCTGAAGAAGTATTACCACGTGGTAACGCTCTGTAATGGCATGATGAATTAATTTAGCTTTAACATTCATCATTTTTCATTTACCCTCTACCAGTTGGTGGGGGTTTTTTTTATATTTATAATTTATATTTTCTATTGCCAAGCCAATTTCATGTGTTATAGTAGTTTAAGGTTACGAACCCGGAGCAAGATGCTCTGCAATTTTGAAATTAAGACCACTTAGGCAACAAGGAGGTGATGCCCATGATAGAAAGTAGTATAACCATGGGTCATCAGGTTGCAGTTAGCCGGCTGTGTGCCGGGGCTGTTCTCTAGAAGTTAGCCTTAGTTATCCTGAGATACTAAGTTAGCTCAATTCACTAGGCAAGCTTGGAGTTCCTTCCGGCAGTCTGGTTGCAACCTGAAGACCCGCTAGACCGCCCTAGGTTAGATCTTCTGATTTAATTTAGGGCGGATAGTTGTTTATGGGTAAATTTTGGTGTATTGACTAGCGTAGAGATGTCGGATCAGAAAGTTTTCACGTTAGCTTTTATTGTACAGCGCCATAAATTTAATCAGCCTTTCATAGTCATCTATTTATAGTTTGGGAAGCTACCTCTTCTAAGAATGTACGCATATCTCCTAAGAATAGACAAGAGACATCCGCACATATGCAACAGATATGTTTATATTTGTCCCATATCAAGCGTCTTGCGACTTTTCGATTACTCAGTTTCACCTGAGATGAAGTAGTACTCAAAGTATGAATTTTTTGATAATTATTTTGTGCTAAGTGTTTCCAGGTTTTTTCACTAAGTTAGCTTTTGGATCACGCAATATAGCGGTTCTCGGTTGAGTGAGATACAAGAACCCCACCCCCAACCCCCTAAGAGCAAGCGGGGAGGGGACTATGATGTATTTCATTCAAGTGCATACCGCTATAATTAAGCGCTACTTTATGATCATTGCAAGATTTGGAAGTGAACTACTTTTGGGAAAATATAGGTAAAAATGCTGAAATTTGCTGAAATTTGCCGAAAGATTAATAAAAAATTTGGCGGAACCTTCTGAGTCAGCCAGACATCTATATATAGAGGTGTCTGCCAACAAAGTCATAACTACACATGATGTAGAAAGATTTTAAGCTAACGGAAGTCAATTTCCATTTGACAGTTGTTTAATAGATTAAGCTTATCTTGCTCATCAGACTTAGATATACTATAATGACAACCTATGGTTAAAAGTTTGTACATAAGTTAATTACATGAATATTTAACGATTCGTTAATCAGTTATTAGCTTTGTAAAAACTAGAATTGTAGTAATGGCAGCTATGCTCATCCACAGGTTTCAGCAAGATGTCGCATTTCTGAGAAGTAGGTACGACTAAAACAGCTATCTATATAAGGTGTGAGGAGTAAAGGAAAAATGTCTAATCTCTTGTGGAAATCCCTGGTAGTTAGCCCAGCAGTTTTGGGTGCAACGTTATTACTTTCAGGAACAGCGATTGCAGCTTCAAATGCAACCACTGAAGTCTTAACAGTAGAAACACAAGCCGCAACAGAGGTTGTTCAACAGCCAGAAGTATTGGCTCAAGCAACCAAAGATACTCAAGTTTTAGATCAAGTTAATCGCTACAGCAACGAAGGTAAAAACCAATCTCAAGTAACATCAGTTTCTCAGTTTTCCGATGTTCAACCCACTGACTGGGCATTCCAAGCATTGCAGTCGTTGGTTGAGCGTTATGGTTGTATTGCAGGTTATCCCAATGGTACATATCGGGGTAATCGTGCTTTAACCCGTTATGAATTCGCTGCTGGCTTAAATGCTTGTTTAGATCGTGTGAATGAATTGATTGCCACAGCAACGGCTGACATGGTGACAAAACAAGATTTAGCAACTTTACAGCGGTTACAAGAAGAATTTTCCGCAGAATTGGCAACTCTACGCGGTCGTGTAGATACTTTAGAAGCACGCACAGCTGAGTTGGAAGCTAATCAGTTCTCTACTACCACCAAGTTGCAAGGTGAAGCTATTTTTGCTTACACTGACTCTTCCATAGCTAATGAAAATGGAGTTTTTCAAGATAGAGTCCGCTTGAACCTGCAAAGCAGCTTTACGGGTAGAGATATGTTGACTACCCGTCTAGGTGCGGGTAATTCAACAGGCTTGAGCTTAAGCACTGGTGGCGGTGCAGAAGGTAAACAAACCTTTGAAGTTGGTAGCACTGGTAATAACAATGTCACGCTAGATAAGCTGACTTATGAAGCTCCTATGGGGCCAGCACAGGTTTACATTGCAGCTAGTGGTGGACAACATAGCGATTATGCTGCTGTGAACAACCCCTACTTCTTCGATAAAACTGATGGTGGTAACGGTGCTTTAACCACTTTTGCTTCTGAAAACCCCATCTATCGGATTGGTGGTGGTTCAGGTATTGCACTTAATGTGCCTTTTGGTCAAGGTGGCGGTATCCTCAAACCAAGTTCAGTGACATTGGGTTACTTGGCTTCTGAAGCTAATAACCCTGCTGCTGGTGCTGGGTTGTTTGATGGTAATTATGCGGCTTTAGGTCAGTTGAACTTTAGTGTAGGCAATCGTATTGCTTTAGCTGCTACCTACGTGCATAGTTATAATGGTGCAAATAGTACCTTGTTCGACTCAGGACTTGATAATGGCGCTGTCGTAGGTACATCACTATCTAATAATCTTAACAGCGCCAGTGCATCGTCTAGCAACTCCTACGGTGTTTCAGCAGCTTTCAGACCTACCGACAAACTGTCTCTTAGTGGCTTTGTTTCATATCATGATGTCACAGGTTTCGGTACTGGTGATGATTATGAAGCTTGGAGCTACGGAGTTGGTATAGCATTACCTGACTTTGGTAAGAAAGGTAACGTCCTGGGTATTTTTGGTGGCGCTCAACCCTATTCCTTTAACAATAGTGGTACTAACTCTTCTGATATCCCATACCAAGTTGAAGGCTTCTACAAGTATCGCGTCTCCGATAACATTTCTGTTACTCCTGGTGTGATTTGGGTAACATCTCCCGGACAGAACAGCAACAACAATGATGCTTTTATCGGTACTCTGAGAACAACTTTCACCTTCTAAAAAGTTGATAATTTTCAGAAAATTTAGAAAACTATTTTTACCCGCTTTACGGCGGGTTTTTTTGTAGGAAAAAAGAACAAACCCCAGTGGTGAACCGGAGTATACTAGAAGAAGGGTGAAACGTGTTTGTGTAGCTCCTCTGAAAGAAGCATAGCATCTTGAATTGTTTACCCTTCATCCTTCAACTTTGATTTTTTATCCTTTATTGTTAAATTACTGCTTGTGGAACTATCTTGTAAATCAGAATACGCAATTCTTGCCTTATTAGAAATGGCAATTCATTACGAAAGCGGCGAACCAATGCAAATTCGACAAATTGCCGCGCAACAAAATATACCTGATCGATATTTGGAACAGCTGTTAGCTACCTTGCGGCGCGGAGGTATAGTCAAGAGTCTCCGGGGTTCAAAAGGCGGCTATTTTTTGGCGCGAGAACCTTGGAAAATTAGCGTTTTAGATATATTGGAATGTTTAGAAGGGTTAGATGTGCGCCCAGGTGAGGAAGATACTAATAACCCCAAAAGTACGGATAGTGCGATTGTAGACGAAATTTGGCTAGAAGCTCGTCAGGCAGCAAATTCAGTCCTGCAAAAACATTCGCTTCAGGATCTTTGTGAAAAGCGAAATGCAAGGCGGCAATTAGATATCATGTACTACATTTAAAGAAAGAAAAATTGATCATGCGGATTGCTCAGAATATTACAGAACTAATTGGACGGACACCTTTAGTACAATTAAACCGCATTCCCCAAGCAGAAGGATGTGTAGCGCAAATTGTCCTGAAACTAGAAAGTATGAATCCTTCTTCTTCAGTCAAAGATAGAATTGGGATCAGTATGATTAGTGCTGCTGAGGAGGAAGGACTGATTACTCCTGAGAAAACAATATTGGTAGAGCCGACATCTGGAAATACAGGAATTGCTTTGGCAATGACAGCGGCTGCTAAAGGGTATAGATTAATTTTGACTATGCCGGAAACTATGAGTGCCGAGCGACGGGCTATGTTGCGGGCTTATGGTGCTGAATTGGAACTCACACCAGGGATTGAAGGGATGAGTGGGGCAATTCGCAAAGCGCAGGAAATTGTGGATAGAACGCCTTATGCTTATATGTTGCAACAGTTCCGCAATCCGGCCAATGCCAAAATACATCGGCAAACTACAGCAGAGGAAATCTGGGAAGATACCGACGGCAAGGTAGATATGATTGTGGCTGGGGTGGGTACAGGTGGTACGATTACTGGTGTGGCTGAGGTGATTAAGGCACGGAAACCAAGTTTTCAAGCGATCGCAGTTGAACCAGCTAATAGCCCAGTGTTATCGGGCGGTAAACCGGGTCCCCACAAGGTTCAGGGCATTGGGGCAGGGTTTATTCCCCAAGTGTTAAAAGTAGAATTGATTGATGAAGTAATTACAGTTACGGATGAAGAAGCGATCGCTTATAGTCGGCGTTTAGCTAGAGAAGAAGGGCTATTATCTGGAATTTCCAGCGGTGCTGCACTCTGTGCTGCGATTCGTGTCGCCCAACGTCCAGAAAATCAGGGACGTTTAATAGTCATGATTCAACCGAGTTTTGGTGAGAGATATTTGAGTACACCATTATTCCAAGATTTAGAAGCAAAAGTTGCAAGTAGTATCAGCTAACGATACGTTAGATTAAATCAGTTAACCAATAACTGATGATTGATAACTGTTAACTGATCATGGTCGATTCTAACCACTACGAAACCCTAAAAGTTAATTCCAAAGCCAGCCAAGCGGAGATTAAACAAGCTTATCGTCGCTTGGTTAAGCTTTTTCATCCTGATACTAATCAGAAGACAGCAAATAACGAGCAAATTATTCTCATTAATGCGGCTTATGAGGTTTTAGGCGACACTCAAAATCGCCAGCACTATGACCAAAAACTGCGGCATAATTCTCAAAAATCAAGTATTCCTAAGCCAAAGCGCAATTCTGAGCAGAAACCTTATCAAACAACCAGGCCAACGGGAAGAGATGCTGATGAACAAGTCGAAGAATGGTTGCGCCGAGTTTATAAACCAGTCAATCGGATACTTTGTACCATTCTCAGTTCTCTAGAGGAACAACTTGAGGAATTAGCGGCAGATCCTTTTGATGATGAATTGTTAGACGAATTTCAGGATTATTTAGAATCTTGTCGAGAAGATTTGAAGGAAGCTCAAATTAGGTTTCGTTCTTTGCCGAATCCTGCTACTTTCGCAGCAGCAGCAGCGCACCTCTACTATTGTTTGAGTCAAGTTGCAGATGGAATAGAAGAGTTGGCGTATTTTCCGTTAAGTTATGATGATCGCTATTTGCATACAGGTAAAGAATTATTTAGAATAGCTAAAAGATTGCAGCGTGAAGCTCAAGAATCGGTGAGTTGAAAAATGTAGCAATATCAATTCTATAATTTATGTAAAAGTTCTTGATAACTAACAATTGCAGTATTTTCAAATTTTGTAATCACTAATAAATCTTGATCACCTGTAACTAAAAAATTTGCGTCACTATCTTTTGCTAGTGCTAAAAGATAATTATCTTTCGCATCCCGACAAATAAAAACTTCTGAGGTTATATTTATAAATACACCAATAGTTCGTAAAAGTTTAATTAATTCATTGACTTTGTTAGACGGAAAATATTTTTGCAACTTAGAGGATGTTTGAAAAGTTGCAAATTATACTCTAAACCCCTCTCCAAACCTCTCCCCCACAGGGAGAGAGGCTTTGATTCTTACTCCCCTTCCCTGGTAGGGAAGGGGTTGGGGGTTAGGTTCTGAGACTTTTGATGTTACCAAAAATACTTTTAAAACATCCTCTTAGGACGTTGAGTTACTAAAGTAATTTCTTCTAATATTTGTTCAGAAATTACTACTAGAATTTTTTCTGCAACTAAAAGGTTTTTTAAATCTTTCAGTTCTTTACCAATCAAAAAACTAATCTTACTCCCCTTCCCTAATATCAATTCTATAATTTATGTAAAAGTTCTTGATAACTAACAATTGCAGTATTTTCAAATTTTGTAATCACTAATAAATCTTGATCACCTGTAACTAAAAAATTTGCGTCACTATCTTTTGCTAGTGCTAAAAGATAATTATCTTTCGCATCCCGACAAATAAAAACTTCTGAGGTTATATTTATAAATACACCAATAGTTCGTAAAAGTTTAATTAATTCATTGACTTTGTTAGACGGAAAATATTTTTGCAACTTAGAGGATGTTTGAAAAGTTGCAAATTATACTCTAAACCCCTCTCCAAACCTCTCCCCCACAGGGAGAGAGGCTTTGATTCTTACTCCCCTTCCCTGGTAGGGAAGGGGTTGGGGGTTAGGTTTTGAGACTTTTGATGTTACCAAAAATACTTTTAAAACATCCTCTTAGGACGTTGAGTTACTAAAGTAATTTCTTCTAATATTTGTTCAGAAATTACTACTAGAATTTTTTCTGCAACTAAAAGGTTTTTTAAATCTTTCAGTTCTTTACCAATCAAAAAACTAATCCAAAGATTAGTATCAATAATTATCTTACACTGCTTTGTTTTCTGTCATAAATTTGAGAGCGGACAATTTCAACTTCTTCAGTAATTTCTGCTAATGATAATTCATCAGTTTGAAATACTTCCAATAACTTTGTTAATTTATGATTCAATGTTTCTTTTTCTAGTTTTTTGCTAAGTAATAATTTTTCAGAATCAGAGAGTTGTTTAACTAGAGTCAGAATTTGCTCAAATGTCAATGGTAGTTGATAGATATTTTGTAGCATAGTATTAATTCTCCTATTTTGATCAAATTAACCACCAATTAAAAATCACTAAAATCGATATTTACTATGAGTTTTTGATAACCGATATTTTTATTATCTATAAAATCTACCAAATCTACAATAAAATTGTCATAAGTATAACTTTTAGAATCACCCAGAATACAGATTCGATATGAAGATTCAGCCCACCCTGTATAATACTCTTCATCAATAGGGGTAGGGTGATCCCAATGTATAAATTCGTGCTTTGTAAGCAATCTAATTTCTCCATCAATATCACTGTATCTACAGATTCTTTTCAGTCTGTCTTCATTAAAACGATAATAAAATTTACCTCCATGTGCTTCTTCCAAAGAATTTTCATCCCTCCTTTCAAGAAGAAACGCATAAAATTCTCGTGTTATACGAGGTAACTTGGCAAGTTCCTTAGCTAGAAAATCAAACGCCTGTTGTATATCATCCATTGAGTAATAATCTCCTCCAAATTTATTTATGTGATATTCATAATAAACTTTCAGTGCATTTTCATTAAAATTCGGTTTTGCTATTGGCTCAACATAGTTTTTGATACTTGTAGAAAATTCACCTTCTTGATTTGGTATCTCTAACTCTATTTTAACCCTGACAACTTCTTGTTTTATATACTGATGAATAGCTTGTAATTTATCGAGAGGAAGTTCAATAGCTTTTTTACAAAGCGTGTTTATATCCCAAATATTTTCTTCTTTAAAATTGAATTTCCCCCATAGTTCTTCGTCTTCGGTGTAACTTTTTTGCTTGTAACCAATTATTAATATAAAAATCTTATTGTATACTGTTATCTTATTATCTAAAACAGTCTTCAGAGTATTATTAATCTTAGTCGATGTTTTTTCTGATGTAATTTGAAATGCTTTATTGTTTACAGAATCACCTAAATCTAATCCAGGCGCGTTACTTCTTTCATTATTGAGATTTTCTAAGTGTATACCAAGCAGTATATTCAATATTTCTTTAAAGAAATCCTCAAGATATTTATTTAGGTCTGTTAAGCCTAGTTTGCACCTGTTATCAACTTGATTAGCAATATTTGCTAGTTCATCTATTATTTCACCTATAAAATAACCTCTAGTAATCACGTATTGCTCCTCACTCTTCTTTACAAAGCCAATAAATAATTTTACGGTTGTTTTAATTCTAATAGATAACTTTAATGTATTGTTACACACAAGTGGAGCTATCTACTTAGATGATTATTATACGGAAATCTTATGAATATTCCCCATTTCACCGACCACTAAGCAACCAAATTGGTTTACACTGGTAACAGTGAAAGATTAAGAAATTTTAAGCTCTGTTCCCAGTGTAATCATGCAATGTATTGTAAATCGCCGCGCTCAGTTTTCGGCAAGCCATCGGTATTGGTTGCCAGAACTGAGTGAAAACGAAAATGTTGAAAAATTTGGTCTTTGCTCAAAATTTCCCAGTCACGGACATAACTATGTTTTATTTATTTCCCTCGCTGGGGAACTAGATGAGTATGGTATGGTGCTGAACTTGTCTGATGTAAAACAAGTAATTAAGCGGGAAGTTACCAGTCAACTAGATTTTTCTTATCTCAATGATGTGTGGACAGAATTTCAACAAACTCTCCCCACCACAGAAAATATTGCGCGGGTGATTTGGGAACGTCTCGCACCCCACTTACCTTTAGTCCGCGTGCAGTTATTTGAACATCCTGAACTTTGGGCAGATTATATGGGCAACGGCATGGAAGCATATTTAAGTATTAGCACTCACTTTAGCGCAGCGCACAGACTCGCTCATCCTGACTTGAGTTTAGAAGAGAATACAGAGATTTATGGTAAGTGCGCTCGTGTGAATGGACATGGACATAACTACCATTTAGAAGTCACTGTGAAAGGAGAAATTGATCCTCGCACGGGTATGACTGTAGATTTAGGTGCGTTGAATCAAGTGATTGAAGATTATGTACTACAACCATTTGATCACACTTTCTTAAACAAAGATATTGCTTTCTTTGCCAAAGTTGTGCCAACAGCTGAGAATATCGCACTTTATATTAGTAACGTATTGCGATCGCCTATTCAAGAGCTAGGAGCCAAGCTTTATAAGGTCAAACTCATCGAAAGCCCCAATAATTCCTGCGAAATTTACGCTGCTGATACAGAATCGACATCTGTTAGTGCAGCAATAAGTCAACCAGTATTAGCAAGAGTTTAACTAATTCGTAATTCGTAATTCGTAATAGTGCTTCCAGCAGGCTACACCAACGTAATTTTTGGGCTTAATTTTCCAAATATTGGAGACGCACTTGCGTTGGTCTATAGGTGGCTTTTTTACCAAAGCGACTAAAAAGTCTTTAGGAATTACAAATTACAGCGGATTCGTTTTTTATAAGGTACATCATAGCCCCCTCATCGCTTGCGGGGAGGGGGTTGGGGTTCTTGTACCTCATGACACCGGGAAGTGCTGTATCAATTACGAATTATTTTAAAATATTGACCATTAGAAAGTAATATCACAAGTCATTTGCATAAAAATCTCCTAGTATTTTCCTAACCTTAAAAAATACCGACGACCGGCTAAATATCGTAAATAGCGATAAATTAACCAAGACAAAAGTCCTAACAAAACATTGAGCAATGTTTGTTTAAGTATCCACGATAAAATATCAGCCTGAAATAAAAGCTCTAACCTTGAAGGACTAAGTTTTCTGGCTAAAATAAACAACCCAAAAATAGCATTTCCACCTAACAAAAGAATAAACAATATTAAAGTTCTTTGCCAATAACGAGCCAGGGGTGTGTAACTAGAAATTAATAAACAAAATTAGCAAATTTAACAGAGGTGGGGCAGCATGAGTTCTGCGGTAGTAAAACCACAAAAACAGCAGCGGTGGAATGACTGCCCACAGTGGTAAAAATAAATTAGCCACTCACCTGAGCAATTACAGTCCGGTGACGGGGACTGTTGCTAGTAATATTTGGAGTATGGAAACCTGCCTCTACTAAAGCTTTCTCAATATCTAAGCTGAAATATTCATCTAAATAAGGTTCGGTACTTTTGAGCAAAGTTAGGATATATGTTGGCATTTTCTTGTAAATTTCCGATTTGGGGTTCATGTCCATAATTGCTAAATGCCCACCTGGACGCAAAACACGCTTTGCTTCTGCAAAAATCTTTCTGGTTGCTGACTGCGGTAATTCATGACACATGAGAAAAATGGAAACTAAATCAAATGATCGATCTGGTAATCCTGTAGATTCAGCAGCACCATGAACCCAGTTAATTTTAGCTTGACGTTGTTCGGCGCGATAGTTAGCAACTGCTAAAAAATAAGGAGATAAGTCTAAACCGGTAATTTTGGCTTGGGGATAAACTGCCTGTAAAGCAAAAGTACTCATGCCCACACTACAACCCAAATCTAAAATGTCTTTTGGTGGTTGGGAAATGCAACTAGCGACGATGTTATGGTAGCTTTGGCGTAGTTTCTCATCACCTTGGGCTTCGGTATCTTGCCAAATCTTAGCGTGGACGGCATGAGCAGCGGATTCTACTTCAAATGCAGCTTGCCAACTGAGATTTCCCTTTTCGTAAGCGTGGAATGAGGTAATGTAATAGTCTGGATAGGTTAGCTGAGAATTTTGGACTTGAGCTAAATCAGTTACCCAATCACGTGCTTGCAGTTTTTCTACTTCTTTTGTCCAAAACACGCCAATTTTCTCAGCGCGTTTAATCATCATTTGTCTGGCTTGGTGTTTGGCAAGGTTCGCTAAAGGCTTAATTGCTAAGATGCCGTTTACCAAGCGAGAAGGTAAATCTGGAGTAGTTGTGACAGTAGTAGTCATAAATGAATTTCTATTTATTAGAAGAGTCTTTTTAACTTATGACATATTTGTTGGACGTGAGTCTAGAAGAAGATTTACTTCTACAGTAAGAGGATGTTTGAAAAGTTTATGGCTAATGCCACGCTATGCTATCGGCGAATATAATAGAGCCTACGGCTCCCGTAAGGAAGTCCCGGTGGTAGAACAGCAATCATCACACCACCTATCCAAGGTTGTATGTCTGTTTCGTAAGAAATGTTACTATTATTGAATAGCTCTTTATTGAGATCTCCTAGACTTTTTGCCACTAGCTGTTGCGCTTGTGGAGTGCCAAACTGCTGTAACTTCTGCCAAGATTGTGTATCAGTATTGATATAAGTTACTATTAAGGTATTGGATGGTACTACTTTAGCGCTGCCCAAAGGACTGGAGCTATATCCAGAGGGAGCTTTTAAATACATATAAACAGCTAGACTACCTACCACGACTATAGCAGTGCCAATCGCAGGAACTAAAAATTTTGATTTACTTTCAGGCATTGTAATTATCCTCTTTTGATCCAATGATGATCAGGTAGTTACAACAGTAATTGTCAGATTTTGGGATTTTTATGACTAATTTAGCGAGTATTTACTGATAAAATTAGTATTTATACACAATACTAATTTGTAGTGACTCTAAAAAAGACTTCACCAGAGTGAGGAGTGAATCCGCAAATGGTATTTTAGTTGATCTCCAAAAAAATAGTCAGACTCTCAGCCACAAGTTTTTCTAAATTAGAGGAATAATAGTATTTGTACTCAATGAAAATAGATTACGGTGTGGTATAAGAGACTCTTCGATGATATAAATCTGAAAAATATTCAGATGACATCAAGAGATAGAGACTTGGGATCAAAATGAGAAGATTGATTCAAATCATCCCATCCCCAAGAACAATCCTGATCAAATAATCATGTTGATTGGGGATATCCACGTGCAATTGCTATTTGTATGAAAGTTTCAGGATTACAAGGTCAGTAATAATCAATGTTGAAGTCTTATTTTGATACAGAGAATAACGGACATAAATCTTTTGAATTACCAGGGGCTAAACCACACTACAACCCGGATAGACCGGGACAAGTCGAGCATATTTTTCTAGACCTAAATTTGGATATTCCGTACCAAAGTTACTACGGTAATTGTAGCATTCGGCTATTGCCAATCCGCAATAATATTGAGAGTTTGACCTTGGATGCCGTAAACCTGAATATCCAATCTGTGCAGGTAGACGAAGTCCTACAAAAGTTTGAATATGACGGAGAAAAGCTTTCTATTCAACTTTCTCAACCAACTCAGATAGGTAATAGACTATTAATTGCGATCGCTTACTCTGTAGAAAAACCCCAACGAGGGATTTACTTTATTCAACCAGACAAACACTACCCGCATAAGCCTACCCAAGTCTGGACTCAGGGAGAAGACGAAGACTCTCGGTATTGGTTTCCCTGCTTTGACTATCCAGGACAGCTATCAACTTCAGAAATTCGTGTCCGTGTCCCCAAACACCTCATTGCAATTTCCAACGGTGAACTGATTGATACAGCAGTTGATGGTGATGACAAAATTTACCATTGGTCACAGCAGCAAGTTCATCCTACTTACTTAATGACATTAGCAGTAGGTAACTTTGCAGAAATTAGAGATGAGTGGAAAGGTAAACCTGTTACCTATTATGTCGAAAAAGAACGGGAAGCAGATGCTAAACGCAGCATGGGTAAAACTCCCCGCATGATCGAATTTTTGAGCGAAAAGTATGGTTATTCCTATGCTTTCCCCAAATATGCCCAAGTTTGTGTGGATGACTTCATTTTTGGAGGAATGGAAAACACTTCAACCACCCTGTTAACTGACCGATGTTTACTAGATGAACGTGCAGTATTAGATAACCGCAACACAGAAAGCTTAGTTGTCCATGAACTAGCACACCAATGGTTTGGGGATTTAGTAGTAATTAAACATTGGTCTCATGCTTGGATTAAGGAAGGAATGGCTTCCTATTCTGAAGTTATGTGGACAGAACATGAATATGGTGAACAGGATGCAGCATATTATCGCTTACTGGAAGCACGTAGTTATTTAAGCGAAGATAGCAGTCGCTACCGTCGGCCAATGGTAACTCATGTTTACCGGGAAGCAATTGAACTTTATGATCGACACATTTACGAAAAAGGATCTTGTGTTTATCACATGATTCGCACAGAATTGGGAGATGACTTGTTTTGGCCAGCTATTCAAATATTTGTTCAAGATAATGCTCACAAAACTGTAGAAACAATAGACTTACTAAGGTCAATTGAAAAAGCAACTGGACATAATCTCACTTTCCTTTTTGACCAGTATGTTTATCGTGGTGGTCATCCCGATTTTAAAGTTGCTTACTCTTGGGATGGTGATGCTAATTTAGCCAAGGTGACTGTTACTCAAACCCAAGCAAGTGATGACAATAAAGATTTATTTGACTTAAGAATTCCCATCGGTTTTGGTTATACTCAGCCAGAATCAGCACTGAAAACTTTCACCGTGCGCGTGAATGAACGAGAACAAAGTTTCTATTTTCCATTAACACAAAAGCCAGATTTTATCAGCTTTGATGTAGGCAATAATTACCTGAAAACTGTAGATTTAGAATATCCAGTCCCGGAACTAAAAGCACAGTTACAATTTGATCCTAATCCTGTTTCTCGCATCTATGCAGCCGAAGCTTTGGCTAAAAAAGGCGCATTAGAAGCTACTAAAGCACTATCAGCAGCTTTACAAAATGATCCGTTTTGGGGTGTGCGGGTAGAAGTAGCTAAACAATTAGCAGAAATTAAATTAGATCAAGCCTTTGATGGTTTAGTTTCTGGTTTGCAAGATCAAAGTCCTTATGTCCGCCGTGCTGTGATAGAGTCTCTATCTCAAATAAAAACCCATACAAGTTATAAAGCTGTTAAAGGTTTTGTTCAAGATGGTGATGCCAGTTACTATGTGGAAGCTGCTGCTTGTCGGACTATTGGGGCAATAGCGGCTGCTAATTTGGAAGATAAACCCCATGAAGAAAAAGTTATCAAGCTGCTGAAAACTGTTTTAGAAGAAAAAGCAGGTTGGAATGAAGTTGTACGCAGTGGTGCAATTGCTGGTTTAGCAGAATTTAAAACCTCAGAAGCTGCTTTGAATTTGCTGATTGAATACACTAAACTCGGCATTTCCCAACCGTTACGTCTAACAACAATTCGCAATTTAGGCAAAATTTCTGTTGGTCAAACTCCTACTAATATAGAACGGATTTTAGATCGATTAGCAGAAATAGCTAGAGAGACTTTCTTTTTAACCCAAATGGCAGTAGTGTCAGCATTGGGACAAATGGAAACCCCGAAAGCGATCGCTATTTTGCAATCTTTAGCCAATCAAACGGCAGATGGACGAGTGCGTCGTTATGCTGAAGAGGAAGTAACCAAAGTCCAAAAGAATATTGGCCCAGAAAAAAGCTTGCGTCAAATGCGTGAAGAACTAAACCAAATCAAACAACAAAATCAGGAACTAAAAAGCCGGTTAGAAAATTTGGAAGCAAAATCAAAGTCAAGTTAAGCTGTTGGACATTTAACTTGCAGATTACCTAAGAATAAAAATCTTGTGGGATGGGCATCTTGCCTGTCCTAATTACAGCGGTTTCCGCTCTTATGAGGTACATCTTAGCCCCCTCATCGCTTGCTCTTAGGGGGTTGAGGGTGGGGTTCTTGTACCTCATAACATTGGGAAGTGCTGTAAATTATCAATGAATACAAACTGATGTTTATCTTGATGGTTTTTATCTAAGTAAACGAAAAAATCTATTTAAACTTCGTATTCTTTGACACTCAGTACTAATTAGCACAATTAATACGGCTTTTATCTTTTTGATTGTGGAGTATAAATTCTATATGATGGGCTTTTCCAGTAATCACCATTAAACTACTGAGTTTGTAACTATAAAAATTAGCACAATAGTAATTGTCAATATTTATTATTTATTTATGAAGAATGATTAAGAAATCATAAAATACTTCAGATATTAGATAAATATTTGTAGTTTTATAAAGTATAATTAAGGAAAAGATAAACAAATCTAGGCAGTCGAGATAGTCTTAGTCTGCCTCATAAAGTACCTAGAAATAGGCAAAGCTTAATTCTTTCTTGTGGCTAAAACCGAAAGAAGCTCCACACTTTACCCGGAACGGTAGATGAGGGGATAAGTTTACAATGGGGCTGAATGCTATCTGCTGCATAGGTGAAAAAAGCTAACACTAAAAATGCATAGCAATTAGTGTTGGCAATAGTCACATCAAAACCTAACAGTATCCTTGATGAGCAACCAGCTTGTGAGTCAGGAGATATACAATAGTGTAAATTTCCCAGTGGAAGAGGCAATAAAGGCGTGGGTCAGTATCAACCTGCTCAACTAAGGCAGTATAATCAAGAAGCGATCGCTCGTTACTATAGTTACCGTCCCTGGTTAGCTTGGGGCAGATTCCTGAGAATCATCCTCTCTTTTGCAGGCTTTATCCTCAGTCTCAAATGGGATGAATGGCAAAATCAAGTTGAGCAGAACAAGGGTAAACGAGCTACCCAGTTGCGAGAACTGCTCACTAATCTTGGACCTACTTTTATTAAAGTTGGTCAAGCCCTTTCCACCAGGCCTGATTTAATCCGCAAAGATTTTTTAGCAGAATTGGTGAAGTTGCAAGATCAGTTACCACCTTTCGATAATGCCTTGGCTTACCACATTATTGAAAGTGAACTGGACAGGCCAATTCAAGAAGTATTTAGCGAACTTTCACGCAATCCTGTAGCAGCAGCCAGTTTAGGTCAAGTTTATCGAGGTCGTTTAATTAGTGGTGAAGAAGTAGCTGTGAAGGTACAACGCCCTAACCTACATCCCGTAATTACAAAAGACTTGTACTTAATGCGCTGGGCAGCAGGTTGGCTGGCACCTTGGCTACCTCTCAATCTCGGTCACGACTTGAGATTAATTGTAGACGAGTTTGGGACAAAACTATTTGAAGAAATTGATTACATTAACGAAGGTCGAAACGCAGAAAAATTTGCTAGTAACTTCGATAATGATCCTCAAGTCAAAATTCCCTCTATTTATTGGCGTTATACCAGTAATCATGTTTTAACTCTGGAATGGATCAACGGCTTTAAACTAACAGATACCCAACGCATTCGCGCCGCAGGTTTAGATCCACAAACAATTATCCAGATAGGTGTTACCTCTGGATTGCAGCAATTGTTAGAACACGGCTTTTTCCATGCAGATCCCCATCCAGGTAATTTGTTTGCTGTCCCCGATGGTCGGATGGCTTACATAGATTTTGGCATGATGGATCAGTTAGAGGAAAGCACCAAAGAAACATTGGTAGATGCACTAGTGCATCTTGTAAATAAAGATTACACCGACTTAGCTGAAGACTTTGTGAAACTGGGCTTTTTGGCTCCAGATACAAATATTTCCCCAATTGTGCCAGCATTAGAAGCTGTGCTGGGAAATGCAATTGGCAAAAATGTCAAGGATTTTAATTTCAAAACTATTACTGATGAATTCTCGGAATTGATGTATGAATATCCTTTCCGAGTACCTGCCAAGTTTGCTTTAATTATTCGTTCCCTGGTGACACAGGAAGGTATTGCTCTTAGCCTCAACCCAAATTTTAAAATTGTTGAAGTAGGTTATCCCTACATAGCACGGCGGTTGCTAACTGGGGAATCTCCAGCATTGAGACGGCGGTTACTCAATGTGTTGTTTAAAAATGGTAAATTCCAATGGCAGCGGCTAGAAAATTTAATTTCCATTGCTCGCACTGATGAAGAATTTGATGTCTTACCTACAGCGAAAATGGGGTTACAATTCCTACTATCTGAAGAAGGTAAATTCCTCCGTCGTCAGTTGGTTCTTGCTCTCACTGAAGATGACCGTTTGCACACAGAAGAAATGCAGAGGCTGTGGAATTTAGTCAAAGATGACTTACCTCCGAATCGCTTATTAGAGGTAGCGGTAGGTATTTTGACAGAATTATCTAGGGAAGGCGTAGCTGCTATTTTGCCAAACGCTACATCCTTTGCTGCCTTTACTATCAACCAGTCACCAAGTAAAAATTAATTTAATAACAATCAGGAGTTTTCATGTACTATTACCCTTTACAACCGCCATATTTCTTACTTTTGGTGGGATTTCTCACAGCATTAACTTCTGGTTTAGCATTGTCGGGAACTTTGAAAGTAATTGTGCAGAAATGGCCAAGTGTTCCCCAAGAACCTATAAAATCTCGCTCCTCCTTAAAACAATTATTTGTGCCATTTATGGGCATCACTGGAGGTGTTTGTTTATTTATGTCTTCTGGGTTAGAAATCTTTGGCTTTCCATCTCCTTTAGCTTTAGGAATTGGTTTACCTCTGAGTTTACTGACTTGTGTATTTGTTTGGTTGCAGTTGGGAAGTTTGCTGGAGTTTGCTAGAAGTCGGGGAATGCAATCTCTAGATTTAGATTCTTGGTCGTAAGTAAATTCTATTCGTCTATTCGCTAAAATTATGGTTATCTTTTGGTATTGATGGCTGAAAACCAGATATCAATAATCTGCGGTTAATGGTAAAAGGGAAAAGGTTTGAATTTACCTCTTAACTTTTACCACATAATATTTTAGCTTAACCTTATTAAAGTTGTTTATGAAAATGCGAAAACTCTTAACCATAATATGCAAATATAGAGGTATGCACTTGAATGAAATACATCATAGTCCCCTCATCGCTTGCGGGGTTCTTGTATCTCACTCAACTGAGAACCGCTATAGAATAGAATAGAAATATTGTTTGCATATATGATTTTTTTCATTGACTAATTCTATCCTTGAAGTTACGATATTTTAGCTTCAAGCTATTAAATTTTGCCTGTAAAAAAACTGCACTATTGCGCTGTAACTGGGTAAAATAACTGGGACGGTAAAAAGATTGAGGACGTTGTTCTGGTGATTTTAAATATCGATAGTGTAAAAATACGTCTTGGTAAGCAAGATTAATATCTTCACCAGCACACAGTTTAGTAAACTCTGAAGCAGATATACTCATATAATGAAGATATGTTAAACGCCTTCCTTTGTCATAAAGAACCTTATCTATCGCATCAAATGTAGAACTCCAATGGTTACCTGTTGTTTGCGCTGATTCATGATAAGCAAAGTTATAGAAGGAAATTCCGCTCCGCAGTACCATGTAATTAAATAAAGATTGGTCTGGACCTCCCAAAGCCATAACATCTGATTCTCCAGTTTGTAATTTATCTAGAAAATCATCTAAGTTTGCCTGAGAAAAAATATGTTTCTTAGCACCAAACCAACCAGCACAAAATATATGCGATGGTATTTTTTCGGCAGAAAAAACCTTACGTATTAAATCGGGTGAACCATCAAAAATGTATTTCAAATCTGACTTATATTGAAAATCATTAGCTACCCAATCGTAGTCATTCAATTTCTCGTATATATAATCTATGGGGCCCATTAACAGGGTATCAGCATCAAAATAAATAAATTTTTCAAAATCACCTTCTAAAGCGCACAGTTTACGATGCATTGGTAAACGATAGAGTTCTGACAATCCCAATTCTCTCCATTTTTTTTGCGCCCTGGGATAATTTTTCCATACTTTAGTAGCAAAGTTATCCCAGAAATTAATGGCATCAGAATCATCAAATAAGGTGACATTATCTCTCATAGCAATCTCTGCTTTCACCTTATCTAACCTATCATCATAGGGAATAACACAAACAGGAATTTCTCTACCAGCATTAGCTTCAATACTGTTAAGTAAAGCTACTAATTGGTCATAAACCACATCATTTGCTAAGGTGTAAATACCATTAACCATAACAATACTCCTCAATATTAAATTCGGTTAGTAATAAAAGGAAATAAGCTACGAGTGAGTTTAGGAATAAAGGCTAATTTGCCCTCATGTAGATAACGATAATGTTGCCACAATTGCCAGTAAGGACTACCAGGTTTCATTTTTATACCAGCCCAATGCAAATATTTTAGTCGTTTACCTTTGTCATAAAGGATATAATCTTGTTCTTGGAAATTACGAGAACCTCCCCAACTACCCGGCCCACCACCAGGAATTTTGACGAGATTACCGCGTTTAGCAATTAACTTGAGAACAAGATAATTCAAAATGGGTTGGTCTGTGACTCCTTCTGTAAAATCAAAATATTCTCGATGTGCCGCACATTCACGCAATGTGGCATCCATTTCTTCTTGACTGATAACACCCTGGCTCGAACCCCAAAAGCCACTATTAAAAACATCTTCTATTTGAGCATCTGTAAAAATTTGTTGCTCTTTTATCAGAGGAGAAAAGATATTTCTTAATTTGTCATTGGCATGATGATAATCACAACAGAAGAAATCTACTTCTGCAAGTTTGTCTAAGTTATCAGCGATTTTTTCAAAAACGACAATATCAGTATCAATATAAATAAACTCATCTAAAGGACCAAACCATGCTACTAACTTTCGCATTTTATTAGGTAAAGCCAAGAAATCCCGATCAAAAATCTCACCTATGCGTTGTGTGAATTTTTCAATTAATTCTAAATCAGGGAAAATTTTTACTTGGTGTAATGTAGCCAGGGTATCAGCTACTTTGTGGTAGTTATCATTAAAAGGGATAAGATACACTGTTACTTCCTGGTCATAATAACGAATGCTATTCAGTAAGGCAATAGCATTTTCAATAACTTTGTCATTAGCAACGATATAAATTCCTCGACTCATAAATTATCCTTTAATTAAGTTGAATTTTCGCAAAGCCCTATTTAATAAACTCGGTGGTTTATTTATATAAGGCCGAGGGGGATGTTTAAATACTGGACGTTTTTCTGGTTCATGCAGATAACGATAGTAGAGAAATAAATCTCGATAGGGAAATTCAATATTTTCGCCTGCACATACAGCTTGATTAATATTAGGAGGAACGCCTATATAATGAATGTATGTCAGCCGAATACCTTTGTCATAGAGAATATGATTTTTTTCTAAAAATTGTTTTGATGTGATAGAGGAACCGGCAATTTGTTCATTTGGTAGTTTTAGGGCAAAGTTATAAATAGAAAGTCCACACCTCATCACCATGTAATTAAGTAAGGGTTGTTCTCCTGCTCCTTCATAAAATATTTCTCTTTCACCGCTATTGATTTGAGATATTAACCAATTTCTTGTTTCGGCGTTAAAAGTTCCACGTTTAGCACCATAAAATCCTGAACAAAATATTTCTGTATCTATACGTTTCTGATCAAATATTTGTAGTAATTTAGGAGATTTTGGATTGTAAATTTTACTGATATCCTTAAATTGGAAATCATAAACAATAAAATCATAACTGTCCAATTTTTCAAACACCGGTGTTAAAGAATCCATCACCAAAGTGTCAGCATCAAGGTAGATAAATTTATCGAATGGACCATCAAAAGCACAAAAGCGACGATGTGCGCCATAGAGACGGAATTTACTGCTATCTAATTTTTCTGGTGCTGCTGCCAGCATAAATTCATCCCAGCGTTGAATTGATTCTTGATCATCGTAAAGAAATACATTAGGACGTTTACCTATTTCCTCAGAAATGCGTTGGGTTTGATGATCAAAGGGATAAATGCAAACAGGTATTTTCGAGCCTAAAATAGCATCAATACTGTTGAGCAAAGCTACTAATTGGTCGAAAACATAATCATTAGCAAGTGTACAAATGCCTTTCATAATTTATGAGTGTTTAGTAACGAATTCTGACAACCAATTGAGCAAATTTAGTTTGTGTAAAATAATTTGTCTAGCTTCGGCGATGGCATCTTTAGCAGCATACCACGCATCAGCAGTGGAAGTTACTTCTTGGATATAAGCAATACCTTTTTCATCTAAACTAGGCAACCGCAAAAAGCTACCTGGTGGTAATAATTTATCTGCGGCTCCTCCACCATAATAAATTGGTAAACACCAAGCTAGTAAACTATCCCAAAGTTTCTCACTTACATACCAATTATTGTCAGCATAGTTTTCAACTGCTAAATTATAGTAATATGGTGCCATACCAAACCACTTATTACCAAGTTCTCCAGAAGTTTTTACCCATTTTTGTAATCCACGTCCATAGAAATCAATTTGCATACCGCTAGATTGTAAAGATTGCAAAAAGTCTAAACGCTGACGATGGTTAGCTGTGCGATTAATTCCTGATGTAATCCAACTACAGGTAGAAAATTTTTGCGGACATGGCATTTCATTCAAATCCTTAAAGGAATTGGAGTGATACCAAATCGCAGGCATATAATCGGGAGTGGGAGCAAAATCATCAGGACCAGAAACATAGCCGCAATAATTTTTAGCTTGTTGATAATTACGCTTATTTATTTCTACGATCTCATCTAAAGGTGGTTCTCTCAATAAATAAATAATCCGTTCTTTGCTAACACCACGTAGTAAATTATCAATATTTAATTGTGGTTTTTTTTGTTTTTTCTGTAACCGATCTAACAAAGATAATGGAGGTGAAGGTTGGGGGAAATTGAACTGATACATTAGCAGAAACTCTGGGTTTTCTGCTAATGCTTGCATTTTTATATTACCCCAAGTACCAAATGGATGAGGGGTTTGTTGCCATAGCCAATCGGCTCTGGATTCTAGAGCGCCATAGCTGCTAATCATTCCTACTGTTTTCATCATTTAATTGGTTAACTCATGATTAGTGGATGTATATCTTATTAGAATCATTAATAGTTTCAAACTTTAATGCTTTCTTCAAATTTTTCTAAGTTACTGAGAAGATAAATAGCTGATTCATGTGCTTCATTAAGTAGTTGATTTTGTCCTTCGGTAGAGTCTGTCAAGTTATCGGCTAATGTGCGGAGACAGGCAAATATAGGACTCAGACAGGAGCGAAATTCATCAAACATATAACTAAAGTTTTGATAATAAGTAGTAATATTACTATGATTTTGTTCGGCAATAGATACTAATTGTCCCTTGATTTGTCGATTAATTACATCATCGAAAACATCAACAGTATTGAGAATTCTCCAGGCTGATTTGTAGGATTGTTCAAGTAACTCTTGACGCTCTTGAGAATCATCTACCAGATCATCAAGTAACAAACCTAGCAACCCAATCATGGAGTTTAGTTGTGTGCGAATTTCATAAGATATGTGAAGCAAGCTTTGATTCCGTTTTTCGGGACTGTCAGATTTACTGGCAAATTGCATAGAGTATAGGCGTGAATAGTAGCCCTCTTTTTTGAGCAGTTGTTCATGAGTTCCTACCTCTACGACGGAGCCTTGATCCAACACGGCAATTTGATCAGCTTTGCGGACTGTTGAAAGTCGATGAGCAATTACTAACGTGGTGCGATTCTGACTCAGTTCATCAAGAGCAGATTGTACCAACCGTTCCGAAACAGTATCTAAGGCACTAGTAGCTTCATCTAAAATTAGAATTTCTGGATCTTGAACTAATGCGCGTGCGATCGCTAATCTTTGCCTTTGTCCACCTGATAACATTACTCCTCGATCGCCTATTAGGGTATCAAATTGTTGGGGTAATTTGCTAATAAATTCATAGGCATTAGCCCGCTTTGCGGCTGTAATAATTTCCTCTTCTGTGGCTTCTGGTTTAGCATAGGCAATGTTATTACGTACCGAATCATTAAAAAGAAAGGTGTCTTGACTGACAATTCCCATATGCTTTCGCACAGAGGTTAAATCAAACTCTCGTAAATCGATGTCATCAAAGGTAATACAGCCACTAGTCGGATCATAAAATCTTGGTAAAAGGTCTGCTAAGGTGGATTTACCAGCCCCAGAACCGCCTACCAATGCTAAAGTTGTGCCACAAGGTAAATCTAAAGTTACATCTTTGAGTACTTGTTTTTCATTGCTAGTATAGGCAAAAGAGATAGATTGAAATTTAACTCCTTGGCGTAATGTTTTGTAGGGAAGTTTACCGTTACCCATGAACGGCTTATTTTCTAGCCTTAAAAATTCACTTACCATATTTACACTGGTAGAAATGCTGGCAAAGTTGCTCCTAATAGTATTTAATTGAGAAATTAATGGTAGCAATCGCAACAACACTAATAAATATGTCAGAAGTACAGTAGAAACAGCATTAATTTTATCCGCAAATAAAGTCCTACTTAAGAAAACAATCATCACTAAACAAGTGACTCCCATAAATTCGCTCAGGGGAGCGATCGCTTCTGAATTAATTTGAGCTTGAAAATCTGCTTTTTCACGAATTCTAATTAAATTTTTAATGCGGTCATATTCTCTAGTTTCGTTACCTGTTGATTTAACTAACCTAATTCCACTCAGAGTTTCTAGTATGGCGATTGAATATGCTTTGGACATCTCACTAAGTTGTTTACCAAACTTTTTAGAACGAGCAATGAGATGTTGATTAAGCAAGGTCACTACCGACATTAAAGCCGTTGCGGCAATTGTTAGTTGCCAGGAAATTGACAATAATAAACCTACAAAAACTAAAATTGTAATTGATAGGGTAGTTAACTTGATTGTATTACTTATTGCAGTAGAAGCACGAATCATTTCTCCGCCTAAACGGTTAATTAAGTCGCCTACTTTCATTTTTGTATAATAATCTATATCAACATTTAGTAATATACTCAGTCCAGCTTCTCGCATATCAGATGTGATCATCCGGTTCAAAGAACTTGATGTTAATGAACTACTATAGGAAGCCAAATTCTTTAAAGCAATTGTGCCTATTATCGCCCCTGCCATGAGTCCAATTTGGTAATTTACTGGCACATTGTCAAACGGATTCATTATTACTTTGAGAATACCTGGAGCGCCTTGAAAATTTACTTCTTGTCCTACTATTCTTAAAATAACTGGCACAATTAGCGCTGTGCTTATACCATTAAATAAAGCTCCAGAAAATCCTAATAATATTGTTAATACAATTAATCTTGGATAAGGTTTGGCAAATTTTAGTAGTAGTTTTCTGGTAGACATTGGGTGTAATTATATTAATAATACGGTCATTTATAACACAAATTAAGTAGATATTAATTCTTTTGAATTCATTATCTTTTATCTCTATTTACAAGTTAGCGATGACTGACTCAAGGATAGAAGACATGGAATTAATACTATATTTTGCTACACATCTTTCTCTGGCTTTGAGCGCACGCTGATTAGCTGCATCTAAATCCTCAAATATCAATTTAATTTTTTCTGCAAGTTGTGTAGGTGATTCAGGATCAACCAAATAACCAGTTTCATCTAAAATTTCGGGAATATCTCCCACACGTGTTGCTAATACAGGTTTAGCCATAGCCATTCCATCTGTTAGCTTTAGGGGAAATTGAGCTAAAGCTGCGGTTGTATTTCTTTGTGGAACAATGATTACGTGGGCGGCTGCAACAATTTTAGGCATTTCTGTAGCTGGATATTTTGGTAGTTTTATAATCCAACGTCCCCATTTTTCTGAGAGTTTAGCATCATAGTCATCATAAGGGCTTCCACCTACAATGACGAGTTTTAAATCTGGTTCATTAAGAAGTTCAAGTGCTATTAACACGTCTTCCACACCTTTATATGGTCTGGGTGCGCCAGGAAACATTAATATTCTATACCCTGATAGTCCATAGTAGACTCTACTTTTTTCTGGATCATAGTGATTGGGATTAAACAGTTCTGTATCTTTTCCATTAGGTAAGTATACGCCACCAAACCGCTCTTGTAAAAATTTGGTATGAATTGTAACAGCGTTTGCTTTGCGAGTCATTCCTTCCATTATTTTTAAATAAAGCGGATTATCTGGTTGTCTCAAAGCACCATCCGGTTTTAAAATATCCCGATAAAGCTGTTTTGGGGAAACCTTGTATTGCCATTTTTCACCACCATACCAACTTAATTCCCAGTCGTCTATATCTAAAATTATCGGTTGATTAGTTTTTAATTTTTGCAGCAATGCTAAACCAAAAGTTGTAGGTTTTGGCCTCATAGCATAAATAATATCCCCATCAAGTTTTTTCAAAAGCTGAGAAGCTGATATGAGAAATTGGGGGTAGTTATAGCCCTGGAAGTGAGTAACTATAATTTCTGATTTCGGAATCACTGCTCCTTCTTTTCCAAATACAAATCCTAATATTTCTACTTGATGATTAAGTTGTTGCAGGGCTTTTGCTAACAGAAAGGAACGGACAGATCCACCTCCCCACCTTCCTGCTCCAGCACTCGATAAATCACTAACAACTATAGAAACTTTCAATTTTGGTATTCTCTCTTCTCAGTACAAAATTTTTGATATATTTCTAATCGTAAATATCCTGTTTATAGTTATGATTCCTCTCAAGGAACATTCTTATAAAAATATTTAGCATTTTGATAATTATGGTAATTTCCTTGGCGAAGATTTACTCCCATAACTATGTCAGTTTGGTTGCAAATATTGAAAATACCTAATAATATATTTGCTTGATATTTTAGTACTAATTGGAAATAGGTACGTATTTTATCTCTATGGTTGCGAATATTGGAGATATCTTTCATAAACATATAAATACTATCATGGCTATCCTGGGTAGTATTGCATAACTAAGAAGGTATGATTTTATATTCTACCAGACATTGTTTTATTTGTATTTAAAGCGACGATAATTATTTGAAATTTTGTGTGAAGTTATGTACTTATTAGGACAATGAGTTAAGTTCAGTATTAACTTTTACTAAATAGAGGGCAAAAAAATGCAAGTAATCCGTCTTGAGGCACTTTCTGACAACTATATATTTTTGCTACACGATTCACAGCAAAACATTGCTGCGGTTGTTGATCCAGCAGAGCCTGAACCTGTTTTACAGCAACTAGCACAACTTAAAGCTGAGTTGGTAGCAATTTTTAACACACATCATCATCAAGATCATGTGGGCGCTAATCAGCAGTTAATGCAAGAATTCCCCCAATTAGTAGTTTATGGTGGAATCGAAGATCGGGGAAGGATTCCTGGACAGCAGGTATTTTTGGAGCAAGGCGATCGCGTACAATTTAGCGATCGCACTGCTGAAGTATTTTTTGTTCCCGGACATACCCGCGCTCACATCGCTTACTACTTCCCACCAGTCACAGCCCTGGAGACAGGGGAATTATTCTGCGGTGATACTCTGTTCGCTGGCGGTTGCGGTCGTTTATTTGAAGGGACACCAGCCCAAATGGTAGAATCCTTAAGTAAACTTCGAGCTTTACCTGATAATACTCGTGTTTGGTGCGCCCACGAATACACCTTAAGCAATTTGCGATTTGCTCTTACCGTTGATAGCGATAACAGCGATTTACAAAAACGTTTCGATCAAGTCAAGGCTCTGCGCGATCGCCAAGAAGCTACAATTCCCTCACTACTAGAAATCGAAAAGCTTACCAATCCCTTTTTGCGTTGGGATAAACCATCATTACAATTAGCTGCAAACAGCAATGAGCCAATTCAAACCTTTGCGCGTATTCGCGGAATGAAAGACAAATTTTAGTAATTAGCCAGCAGTGAAGAATAATTTGTTCGCAAACCACCGTAATTTCCTGCTAGAATTCTTTGATGCCAACAGGTTTTTAATGTTTTTGGCTTTTTAGTATTGCGATCGCCCCCTGCATTTCGCTACGATCTGTAAGCTTTGGGGTTTTGGCAAAGTCGCTTGGGGTCAAGCTACACTCATGTGAGCTATCCTACTAACACCCAAATTAATCATATTTTACAGGAAAAACGCAAGAAGATGGCGAAACGTGTGCAGTTAGTTTTAAATCAAGATATTACCAAGCTGGGAAAATCCGGCGACTTAGTTGACGTAGCTCCCGGCTATGCGCGTAATTATCTGATTCCCCAAAAATTGGCAACTCATGCCACCCCTGGTATTCTCAAACAAGTAGAACGCCGCCGCGAAAAAGAACGTCAGTTGCAATTAGAACTGAGAGCGCAAGCCGAAGAGCAAAAAGCAGCTATAGAAAAAGCTGGTAGCTTGAAAATTGCCAAGCAAGTTGGTGAAAACGAAGCTATCTTTGGTACAGTTACAACCCAAGATATCGCCGAAGCAATTCAAGCGGCTACTGGTCAAGAATTAGATCGGCGTGGTATCACAATTCCTGATATTAATCACTTGGGTACTTACAAAGCTGAAATTAAGCTGCATTCTGAAGTAACAGTACAAATTGACATTGAAGTAGTTCCTAGCTAATTAATGCTTGCTTTGTCACCACAGATGAGTTATCTGTGGTTATCCTTTTTTACGGTTGAGGCGAGGAATAAGTAGGAATTAAGATAGCCTCAAAAGCCTCCAACCGTAGATTTTGGATTGCAAGGTTGTATTGTTAAACCCTGCTTAACAATCTAAAATCGCTTATGGCTGAAGAATTGAATTTTCAAAGTAATGCTAGTAATCGCCTCCCACCCCAAAACATCGAAGCTGAAGAAGCGATTTTGGGGGGAATCTTACTAGATCAAGAAGCAATTACTCGAGTTAGCGATCGCCTCTTTCCCGAAGCTTTTTACATTAGCGCTCACAGAGAGATATATCAAGCAGCGCTGCGTCTTCACGCTCAAGGTAAACCCACAGACTTACTTTCCCTTACCAGTTGGCTAACTGATAACGACAAACTTACACTCATCGGTGGTAGAAATAAATTAGCAACTTTAGTAGATCGCACAGTTTCAGCGGTTAACATTGATGCTTTGGCAGGATTAGTAGTTGAAAAATACCTGCGACGGCAATTAATTAAAGCTGGTAATGAAATTGTCCATCTTGGTTTTGAGACAGAAACCGAATTACCCATCGTTCTTGACCAAGCAGAACAGAAAGTTTTTGGCGTTACTCAAGAAAAACCCCAATCAGGTTTAGTTCACATTTCTGATACCCTGATTAATACCTTTCAAGAAGTAGAAAAACGACATGAAGGCATCGCTTTACCAGGTATCCCCTGCGGTTTTTATGATTTAGATGCTATGACCACTGGTTTTCAGCGCTCTGATTTAATTATCGTCGCTGGTAGACCATCAATGGGTAAATGCCTGAGTTATGACTCAGAAATCGTCTTAGCAGATGGACAAATTTCCACAATTGAAGAATTGTATCAGCAACGGCAAGGTTCATTATTAACATTAAATGATGATTGGAAATTGACCTTTACCCAACCATCTGCATTTGTAGATGATGGAATTAAACCAGTTTTCCGAGTCACAACTCGCTTGGGTCGGGCAATTGAAACTACAATTACTCACCCATTTTTAACTATTAAAGGTTGGCAGAGGTTGGAAAATCTCCAAGTTGGAAATAAGATTGCCATCCCTCGGAAAATAGATGTGTTTGGTACAGAAACTATCCGCGAGTGTGAAGTCAAATTATTAGGATATTTAATTGGTGATGGTGGTTTAACTAATAGCACTCCTAGATTTACAAACAGTAATCCATTACTGCAAACAGAGTTTTCCCAAGCAGTAACTGAATTTGGTGGTTTGTCAGTAAGATGGGAAGATTCCCAAGGACAACGGACACCTTCATTATGTGTTCGCGGAGATTTGGAATTTATTGCTACTCAAAGACAGCTTTTTGCGGAAAGCCTCAAAATTGCTATTAGTTCTCGTTCATTATCTGCTAAAAAATTGAGCGATGAACTAGGAGTAACTCCATCTTTACTTTGTATGTGGCAGAAAGCAGAGTGCGTACCCGATGATGACACTTTTCAGCTATTGTGTAAAACTCTGGGAATGGAGTTAGAAGAATTTGCACCTCATAGATTTGCTAGTATCAGCAAATCGAGTAAAAATGCTTTGACAATTTGGTTACAAAAATTAGGTTTATGGGGTAAAAATGCTCATGCTAAAACTATTCCATCAATTGTCTTTAAATTAGAAAAATCACAATTATCATTGTTTCTAAATCGTCTCTTTTCTACTGATGGTTGGGCTACTTTACTTAATAGTGGTCAATCACAATTAGGTTATTGTACAGTCAGCGAAAAACTAGCAAGACAAATTCAACATCTGTTATTAAGATTTGGAATTATTGCTGGTTTGAAAAAACGGTCTGTAAAATATAATAGTACTCGTAGACCAGCATGGCAATTAGATATTACTGATGCTTTATCTATCAAAAACTTCATTGCAGAAATTGGCATTTTTGGCAAAGAAGCAGCATTAGCAAAAGTTACAGAAGCAATATATCAAAAAAGATATCAAACCAATCGTGACTTAATACCTGTAGAGATTTGGGAACAGATAGCAGTAGCTAAAGGTAGCGAAACTTGGAGTAGTTTAGCTCAACGGGCTGGGATTAAAAGCTATACAAATATCCATGTCGGTAAGCGGGCATTAAAACGGGAAAGATTATGGATTTTAGCCACTGCTTTAGATAATTTACCACTTCAGCAATTAGCAAATAGTGATGTATATTGGGATGAAATAATTTCTATTGAACCAGTTGGTAACAAACAAGTTTATGATTTAACAATTCCCGAAACACACAACTTTATTGCTAATGATATTTGTGTTCACAATACGGCATTTTGCCTGAACTTAGCACACAATATCGCCTCTGGTTACAAATTACCAGTCGCTGTTTTTAGTTTGGAAATGTCCAAAGAACAACTAGTACAGCGACTATTAGCCAGTGAAGCAGGAATCGAAACTAGTTATTTACGCAGTGGACGCATCAGTCAAACCCAGTGGGAACCTTTAAGTCGTGCAATTGGTAATCTTTCCGATATGCCAATTTTTATTGACGACACCGCCAATATCACAGTTACGCAAATGCGGAGTCAAGCGCGACGACTTCAAGCAGAACAAAATATGCAATTGGGATTAATTGTGATTGATTACTTGCAATTAATGGAAGGAGGCGGTGATAATCGGGTTCAGGAATTATCCAGAATTACGCGATCGCTCAAAGGTTTAGCCCGTGAATTATCTGTACCAATTATAGCCCTATCTCAGTTAAGTCGAGGCGTAGAATCTCGGACCAACAAACGCCCGATGTTATCTGATTTACGCGAATCGGGTTCGATTGAACAAGACGCGGATTTAGTAATCATGCTTTACCGTGATGAATATTATACCCCAGATACCCCAGATCGGGGAATAGCCGAAGTAATAGTGGCTAAACACCGTAACGGACCAACAGGTACAGTTAAACTTTTATTTGATCCGCAGTTTACAAAGTTTAAAAACCTAGCTCGACCAAATAATTATTAATTGGGAATGGGGAAAAAGTTTTACCAGTCCCCAGTTCCTAGTTATTACTCAATACCCAGTAATTCTACATCAAAAAGCAAAGTAGCATTAGGTGGAATGACTCCACCAGCACCCTGCGGACCATAACCTAACTCTGGAGGGATGATTAGCTGACGGCGATCGCCTACTTTCATCGTACTCAGTCCTTCGTCCCAACCTTTGATTACCTGTCCGATCCCAATTTTAAACTTGAAGGGTTGGCGGCGATCGCGTGAACTATCAAACTGCTGACCATTTTCTAACGTACCAACATAATGAACCTTAACAGTTTGTCCTTTTTGAGGAGTCGCTCCCTCTTCATCCCCCTTTGCTAACTCAACATATTTCAGTCCAGAGGGAGTAGCTACGACATTCGCTTCCGACATAGTATTGCTCGCTATCAGATTATTGTTTTCTTCCATTACCGTAGTAGATGCTGGTAGAGTTTGAGTCAATTGAGACGCAGTCGCAATATTTTTAGAATCGCCAACTTGTGCTAGTATCAAAGCTCCAACACATACCAGCATAAACACAACGCTAAGTAAAATTCCTTTCAAAATTAGCACTCCCTATATAGGTAGTTTAGTAATCAGATTACCAACATCACAAAAATCAGTTTAAATCAGAAACGGGCTACCTAACGCCAAAGCTTATTTTCCAAATCTCGCACTTGACGCTCTAAACGGTCTATTCTTCCTCGTAATTCATCTACCTCTGACTGACGAGCTACCCCCAAATCTTGCATCATGTTTCGCATTTGTCTTTGCATTTGCACGTCCCAGTTACCTTGCTCTGACTTTAATTGCTCTACAATGTCATCCATCACCGATTTGGCTTGCTCAGGATTTAACTTACCATCCTTCACCAGTTCCTCGCTTACTTCCTTGAGTTTGTCTGCTACCAAAGAGGTTGTGCCAAGACCCAGCATCATAATTTGTTGCAACCAGTTGTTGCTGTCCATACTATCTTCCTGTTAATTGTTTCTAACTAGCAGACCTTTACTCCTTACTCTACCCAACACAGCTATGCTGGAAGCTTAGTGATTCTAGCCTACAGATCTATTTTGGCAAATTTGGAAACATAAGAGATTAAAAGATGTAGTTGTGGAAATGCTAAACCCAGATTTCTCAGCTACAACGCACTAAAATTTTTTAATCGCTGACACCTCCTAAATTTACGAAAAAACGTCCCATGTCACAGGCTGTGGTTTTTCACATACAGCCGGAGTCAGGAGTAAAACCTGCTTGATACTTGATTCTTTGACTAAAATTTTGTACTTCATTATTTACCAGAAATCTGCTGTATCTATGAAAATTAGACTAAAACACAAGCAGACTTTGGGTTATGGCAGATTTAGCGGTAATAATCCTGAAAAATCTGGGATTGGCTTCACATATTGGGACATTAACCTATTTTTAGGGTGGGTTATGGGGGAGATGTGTCTCCCTATGAATGATATTATCCCTTACCGGACAAGGCTTGTGTCTTCGTCTATCTAAATCTATATATAGAAGTTCAAAAAAAGTTTATTGA
>NZ_LZQD01000040.1 GCF_001858025.1 Trichormus sp. NMC-1
GCCACTAACATCGACGTCGACAATCATCACTTTGCAGGACATTTCGGGGCCCACAGAGCCTTGTAGCGTTCCTGCTGTAACTCCTGATGCAATTGGATACATTCTGGTAATGTCAAATCCACGAGTGAAGACGGATGGTCCAAAAACTGAACACGGCGGCGAACAGCGCAAAGGTATCTGCGCAAAGGTATCTGCCGAATACTTGGGCCAGAATGCGTCGAAGACTAGGTCATACTGGCGCTCTAGTGTATACACCCAAAAGGATAGGCTAAAGATGTGCCGGCCCCGGCAATGCTGATTTGCCAGCGCGAGGGCTCGCACGGACACGGAATGCGCTGGGCGCATCGAGGCAGAATACGCGGCATCATACCTTTTACTGATTGACCGTGCAGCCAGACTCCCATCTGCCGACCAGGTGGATTGCATTGGGGCGGGAACCCTCACCGTCCTGCAAGGGCTTTTGGGCCTGTATCCGGTGCCATTCAGGCGGCCTGCATCGCCGGTGATTCGGCCTGATCATAATTTCCATCGCTGGTTAACTGGTGCGCAGCCCTCATTAACCGCACTCGCATCGCTAAGGGCCATGGAAAATTTGTTCGATATGGAAAATTACGTTTTCTGGCGTTTTACAAGCATATGCATAGTTAACAAATTTCTAGGCGATAGTAAATATTTCGCTAAAATATTGAAATGGAGTGGTATTATTGGTTAATTATTTGGACACGTAGTTGTTTGCGGCGAATTATCGTGAAAAGGCCTTCCCATCGACGGCTCGATTGAGAGCTCGTCGCGTTTCAAACAAGTCCTGCGATCTATTACGATGCAGGTAATCGTTTAGCGGAAACATGGGGAGCAAAGACTGTGCTTAAATTGAACATCAACGATCTCGTTCACATTCTGAAGCAGATCAAAATCGCCGAGAACCACACTGCAACTGGTCAACTTGTTGAC
>NZ_LZQD01000041.1 GCF_001858025.1 Trichormus sp. NMC-1
CGTGCTAATTTCACAGCATGGTCTTTACGTTGCCTACTTATTTTCAGGTGGCGTTTTCCTAAAATATGTCTAGCTTTGCCTCGATTTTTTGATCCTTTAACTTTCCTAGAAACTCGTTTTTGAGAACGCTTTAAAACCTTCTTACCTTTTCTTAAAAATCTAGGATTTGATAGGGTATTACCATCAGAATCGGTGTAGAAATCTTTTAATCCTACATCCAATCCTATGCTATTCCCAGAAGATTGAATATTCTCACTTCTATCTACGTTAATACAGAATTGGATATAAACACCATCAGCACGTTTCACTAATCGGACTCGTTTTATTTGATTAATTTGATAAAAATGCAAATCACGAGTGCCTTTTAGTTTTAACTTGCCAATGCCTTTTTTGTCTGTAAAGGTAATTGATTTTCTGTCTTGGGCAAGCTGCCATCCTGATGTTTTGTATTCAACAGAGCGACAATCTTTTTGAAATTGTGGAAATCCCTTTAAACCAGGAATCTTTTTCTTACAGTTATCATAAAAGCGAGAGATAGAAGACCAAGCTCGTTCTGCACTAGCTTGTCTAGCCATTGAATTAAGTTCATCTGCAAAGGAAAAAGTTTTAGCTAATATTGCACAGTATTTTTGCAAATCGTTTTTACCCGTATTCTGATTATCCATCCACAGCCGAATACAGCTATTGCGAACGAATTGGGCAGTACGAATAGCATCATCTACTGCTGTAAATTGCTTGGGCTTTCCATAGGTTTTGAACTCAAAAATTAGCATAACTACCTCCTACAGTTATACCAACATATCTGGCGTAAATATTGCAATTACAAAGACAAGGCGAATAAATTCGCCCGTGTCGCTTATATCTCAGCACTAAAGTGACTGAGCTTTACGCTTACCGAGTAATCCTGTAA
>NZ_LZQD01000042.1 GCF_001858025.1 Trichormus sp. NMC-1
TAAGCCGAATTAAGTCAGACTTATTTGCTAAGCACCCAAGCTTTTTATCTAATCCACTCTTAGCAACAATGATGCTCTTAACATACGATCAGTTCGCGGAAATTCCTGAGAAAGCTTATATATTTTACGAACAAGCCTTTGACACCCTATTCTTAAAACATGATGCAACAAAAGAAGGATTTACCCGTCAAAAGTATACCGATCTATCGATAGATGAATTCAAGAAGTACCTTTCGTACTTTTGCTTGTTCTCATATTACGATGAGAAGTACGAATTTACTGAAGCCGAGACGATTGAATATATCGGAAAAGCTATCCAAGCGACCAACACCAAGCTCAATAAAAGTGATTTCTATCGTGATCTGATCGAATCAGTGTGCATTATGCAGCAAGATGGCCTCAAAACTGTGTTCACTCATCGAACATTCCAAGAGTTTTTTTGCACATACAGCTTAGCTAACTTTGTTGATAATAAGATCGAACATATTCTCAGTCATATCGTTAGGCGGCGCTCTGATAATGTTATTCCAATGTTGTTCGAAATGCGCCGTGGAAAAGTTGAACGTGAGTTTATAATTCCAAAACTCACTGAAATTGTTAAACTTGGTCAAGAGCAGAATTGCGGCGAGTCATTATTTACGCACGCCAAATTATTCAATTGGTATTTAGGCGTTCGAAGACCCGCTAAGTCAGCATACAGCTTTGTACAGTATGATGAGCAAGGGAATGGAGATATAGTCAATCTCTTGTTTAAGCTATACAAAGACATCGGCTCACCAATCAAAAAGAACTTCCCGAAATACAAAAAAGATGATGCAAATATCTTAAAAGAACTTGCCGCTCAAAAGCGGCTAAAATTGAAAATAGATGAGATTACAATTGTATTTCCCGAT
>NZ_LZQD01000043.1 GCF_001858025.1 Trichormus sp. NMC-1
TACTCACCGATATTATCACTATTTCCTTGTTGGCAGTTATAGCAGGGGCTGAAGGGTGGGAAGATATTGAGGAATATGGACTAAGTAAAAAAGAGTGGTTAGAGACATTTTTAGAACTACCAGAAGGAATACCCAGTCCAGATACATTTAGAAGAGTATTTGAGAGAATAAACCCCAAAGAATTTGAGCAATGTTTTCGCAATTGGGTGCAATCATTAGTAGAGAAATTGGGTGTAGAAGTAGTTGCTATAGATGGCAAAACTCATCGAGGCTCATATGACCGAGAATCGAAACTAAAAGCCTTGCATACAGTGAGTGCATGGGCTTGTGAAAACAGGTTGATTCTAGGGCAAACAAAGGTCAGTTGTAAATCAAATGAAATCACGGCAATTCCAGCACTATTAGAGACTCTGAACTTGTCTGGTTGTATTATCACCATTGATGCAATGGGTACGCAAAAATCCATTGCCGAACAAATAATAGCCGGAAATGCTGATTATATTTTAAGCCTCAAAGATAATCATCCGACGCTACATCAACAAGTGAAAAATTGGTTTGAAATGGCACAATCCTTAAACTTTAAAGATGTTGATGTCAGTATTAGTCAACGTGTAGAAAAAGGACATCACCGTATCGAGAATCGTACAGTTTATACTGTTCCAGTGTCACAACTACCAGCACTTCATGAACAAAACCAATGGGCAGGATTAACAACAGTAGTTATGGTAGTTCGGAAGATTCAGCATTGGAATAAAACTACTCATGAGGTGCAATTTTATATCACTAGTCTTGATAGTGATGCTAACAAAATTGGTAGTGCAATCCGACAACATTGGGGCATTGAAAACTCTGTTCATTGGACATTAGATG
>NZ_LZQD01000044.1:0-124 GCF_001858025.1 Trichormus sp. NMC-1
CGCGCTAGGGTCCGTACTCAATAAGATCTGGCGACGCGGTGAGGGTTCTGATTCAAGGCTTCTGGAAGGGAGCCTTGAATGCGCAAGCTTTACTGGCTGGATGACGAGGCATGGGCGCGGATCG
>NZ_LZQD01000044.1:139-865 GCF_001858025.1 Trichormus sp. NMC-1
CCGCACCTGCCTCGCGGTCGTCGCGGGGCGCGGCGAGTGGATGATCACCGGGTGATCTCAGGGATTATCCATATGCTTCAATCGGGTGCGCGCTGGCGCGACTGCCCCGCCGAGTACGGGCCGTACACGACGGTCTACAATCGCTTCAATCGCTGGAGCCGCCAAGGCATCTGGCACGACATCTTCAAGGCCCTGACCGGTCACAGCGGCCTCTACTCCAGCGCCGCCATCGACAGCACATCGGTCAAGGCTCACCGCTCGGCGGCGGGCGCTAAAGGGGGGCCTTCGTCCAGAGCATAGGCCGGTCCCGAGGCGGTCGAACGACCAAGATCCACGGCCTCGTGGACGATCACGGTAGACCGCGCGTGCTGCTCCTCAGCGCAGGCAACACCAACGACATCACCATGGCTCACGCCCTGATCGAGGCCGCCGGGCCGTTCGAGCGCTTGCTCGCGGATCGCGGCTACGACGCCGACCACCTCCGCAAACGACTGAACGAACGCGATGCGCAGGCCGTCATCCCGACCACAGCATCACGAAAGCGGCCCATTCCCTACGACGTCGTCGCCTATCGTCAGCGCAACACCGTCGAGCGTCTCTGGGCCCGGCTCAAGGACTACCGCCGCGTCGCCACCCGCTACGACAAGCTCGCCGCAAACTACCTCTCCGGCGTCCTCATCGCCGCCACCGTCTGCTACTGGGCCAAATGAGTCCGGACCCTAGCGC
>NZ_LZQD01000045.1 GCF_001858025.1 Trichormus sp. NMC-1
GATATTTAAGAATCTGTTTATTTGATAGATTCTTGTAGTCTGATGCACTCTATTAACTGACTATTAAATCAGCCAGTTCTTAATAACCGTAAATTTACTTACCACAAAAAAATTGCTTGCACAAGTTCTGCTACTGTGCAGTGACGTGAAATATAACGAAACATAATAAATACTCATATAAAACTTCAGTAAAGATACTAGACAACTTTGTTGTTTTTTTTACAATCTAGTTAGTATCTAAATGCTCAGGTGTTCAATTTTTTTTCTCAACTTTGAATCACTGGTTGTTTTGTGCGGTTGATGTTATTTGCAAACAAGAAAAAAGGGAAACAGTGATGAAATTATCTCGGATTTTGCCATTAGTGGTTGGTGGTGCTGTTGCTGGTATTGTCATTAGTAGTGCATCTCCAGCGCAAGCTTTAACGTATAACTGGAATTACACGGGTTTATCAAACACTAGTGGAACATTCGATCAGACTGGTGGAACAATAACAAGTTTTACTGGTACAGTGGGTGGTACTGCCATAACTGGGTTGTTACCTATCGGTACTATAATTGGGGGAGCCGGTGTGGATAACTTATTTCCTCTTACAGGGCGTGGCGTGGGGTTCTCTACTGCAAGTGATACCTTTGCAATATATTTTTCTGGGGGTCTAACAAGTATATGGCAAGAGGGTTTAGAAGATATTATTGGGACTGGAGTGTTCAATGCCACTCCCGTACCCTTCGACATTCCCGGAGGTGCAACCATCCCTACAGTCGGTTCTCTATTTGCTCTAGGGTTGATGAGAAAAGCTAAAAAACGTCTAGCAGCAAAAACCCT
>NZ_LZQD01000046.1 GCF_001858025.1 Trichormus sp. NMC-1
TACTCACCGATATTATCACTATTTCCTTGTTAGCAGTAATAGCAGGTGCAGAGGGTTGGGAAGATATTGAAGAATATGGACTAAGTAAAAAAGAGTGGCTAGAAACATTTTTAGAATTACCAGCAGGAATACCCAGTCCAGATACATTTAGAAGAGTATTTGAGAGGATAAACCCCAAAGAATTTGAGCAATGTTTTCGGAATTGGGTGCAATCATTAGTGGAGAAATTGGGTGTAGAAGTAGTTGCTATAGATGGTAAAACTCATCGCGGGTCATATGACCGAGAATCGAAACTAAAAGCTTTACATACAGTGAGTGCATGGGCTTGTGAGAATAGGTTGATTCTAGGACAAACAAAGGTCAATTGTAAATCAAATGAAATCACCGCGATTCCAGCACTGTTAGAGACTCTGGACTTGTCTGGCTGTATTATCACTATTGATGCAATGGGTACGCAAAAATCAATTGCCGAACAAATCATAGCTGGAAATGCTGATTATATTTTCAGCCTAAAAGATAATCATCCGACGCTACATCAACAAGTGAAAAATTGGTTTGAAATAGCACAATCTCTAGACTTTAAAGGTGTTGATGTCAGTATTAGTCAACGGGTCGAAAAAGGACATCACCGCATCGAAAATCGCACCTGTTATACTGTTCCCGTATCACAACTACCCGCACTTCATGAACAAAACCAATGGGCAGGATTAACAACAGTAGTCATGGTAGTTCGCAAGGTTCAGCATTGGAATAAAACTACCCATGAAGTGCAATTTTATCTTACTAGTCTTGATAGTGATGCTAACAAAATTG
>NZ_LZQD01000047.1 GCF_001858025.1 Trichormus sp. NMC-1
GAAAACGTTATACCGCATTATAAAATGAAGACTGCTACATTAATTATATTTACTCTGATCTTTTTGACATGTTGTGGACAGACAAACGAAAAGCGAGCAATAAGACAGACTCAAGATGTTACAGCTCCGCCTGATATCAGCAAATTGTGGAACGAGCAACTTCATAAACTAAGCTTTCTCAGACAGGTAAACCTTGATGAAGCCAAAAAAATGACAATAGACCTAAGTTCAATTCTAGCATATGACAAGAATGAAAATGAATATTTGTCAAGGTTTATAGGAGCATTTGGACAAAACTATCAAAGAATAGACTTATTAGTTGTTTCAGCTAAACACATTGGACAGCAAACATACTCTTTGGAGCTACTTTGTAAATTTGGAGAGACTATCGATACATTGGCAGGCGAAATTCTTCTAAAAAAAGCATTTGAAATTACTGACAATATTCACACAACCTTCGTTTTTTCATACGACTATAAATTCTGTTCTGAAGACAATAATGTTTGCCTAAAGGGGACTAACTCAACCAGCTTCTATATTGAAGATAACATACCTAATAACTATTGGTATGAAGATGGGAGTTTTAATGATTTAGTTCGAACTTTCGTTGGTACACTTACAAAAAAAGCAATAGACAATCCAGTAAACTGTGTTTTTGCTGTAAGTCCAGCAGGTCTTTATAATTATTTACCATTTTGTGAAGGCTTATATACAGTTGACGATAACGAGAATCCAGAATATTATTACATAAGCGATAAATACAAACAGTTTGGTTGGCAAGACTATGATTACAGAAACCCCAAAAAAGAAC
>NZ_LZQD01000048.1 GCF_001858025.1 Trichormus sp. NMC-1
GAATAGTGGTGACAAATCGTCTGTAAGTTTTAATGTTGATGTCTCTAAAGAGACTACTCAGGACATATTGGCATTTGCCAAAAGAGTGTTTGGCCCACTCGCTGAGTTGGGGGATTTACTATCAGATCAAATTCGCAAGAAGAGATTGGAAAATGCGGTCAAGATATTAGCTGAGACGAAAAAAATTTGTGATGAGGCCGGAATTGATCCGGAAAGAATTCCTCAATCTTTAGCTATACCTTTGTTGGAAAAAGCCTCCAATCAGTTCGATGATATTGGAGATGACATAAATGTTTTGAGGCTGAGGTGGGCCAGCTTATTAGCGAACTCAGCGAAATCAAAAAAAAGAAGTAATCTTCAGTTTATAAATATACTTGCGGAGTTGGACTCGCATCAAGCAGATATGCTTTCGCGAATGAAAGCTAGTGCAAACAAGCATGAACTTTTTAAACCTGATAATATGAACTCCTTGACTGTAGGTGCAGATCAGCCAGTTACCTGGGATGGAGGAGTAGTTGATAGTATTGAAGGGTTAAAAGCGCCAGGAAGACTTTACTTTTATTTCGATGAAGCAGATATCGCAAATACCGAAGAATTCAGTTTGGCTGATTTTGACGAGGCAAGTTCTTTTCTGCAGCTTCATCGTTTGGGGTTGGTAAAACTAAAGACTGGTTCATTTCGCCCACATGCAGATAGGGAAAAATGCTTCTATGTGTACATTGATATTACTCCATTCGGTTTTGAATTCATAAGCGCATGTGAAAAACCTGACGGGTAAATGCAAGCAAAGTTTTTCTGTTTTGTTTCT
>NZ_LZQD01000049.1 GCF_001858025.1 Trichormus sp. NMC-1
GATTTCGACCCCTGTGAGAGCTTATCCTCGCGAGCGCAGAACTCTCTCCGCATGAGGGGGTAAGATAAGTTTTCGCCATTTCGGAGGGTCTTCATGCTAGGAGTCAGGGCATGCCGAAACGAGTCGAAACCGAAGGCTCGGACAATGACAATCGTTCCTTTTGAAGACAGCCCGCCCCTCTCGGATACGGTAACGCCGTATGACGAGTGCCATTTTATAACGTATTTACGGCTACTTAACGCCGCCGACGAAGGTGCGGAATGGACCGAAGTTGTGCAGATCGTCTTTGGGATCGATCCTGCCCTGGAGCCGGTCCGGGCGCGTCAAGTCCATGAGACCCACCTCGACCGAGCACGCTGGATGACGTCCCACGGCTACCGACATCTGCTTGAGAAAGAACAAAAAGGCTGAATTCTCGGACACGGATTGGCCCCCTTGCCCTAAACGCTCCGTCAGGATCTCTGCGCCACCGGGCATAAGCATCCCCAGATTTTGTTACTTGCGGCTTACCGTTGGTTAACAAAGACTTGAAGCTTGGCCTTTTTGCCTGTGCTTTGCAGGGGTCTTTATGCCCGGTGGTTCGTCATGGCGGTCACCATCGACCGCGGATCAATATCGCGATCACGACTATGCGGACTTCGCGCAGGAATTCCTGCACCGTAATGCTGATTACCGCCGCGATTATGCCGAAACCCAGGAACGCATCATTCGCATCCCTGAGAGCGAACACCGTGAAAAGGAGGGCCTGTCCCGGCGATGGGGCCTGAGCTTTCCCCACCGATCCGC
>NZ_LZQD01000005.1:0-67502 GCF_001858025.1 Trichormus sp. NMC-1
GAGGAGCAATATCCTCCCTCGACTCAACCAAAACTCAGGATGGCATTAGATGCTGCTCACATGAGTATCTGGACTCTCGATATCCAAAGCCACCAAATTACTAGTGCGATTAATCTGGAAGCTCTTTTTGGTTTAGAGAAAGACAATTTTAACAACACCTATGAAGCTATTGTGAACTGTGTTCATACACAAGATCGTGATATCTTTAAGCGCGTCCATCAACAGGCTATTGAAAATGGGGGAGAATTTGAAATTGAATATCGAGTGGTTTTAGACGATGATAGTATTCGCTGGCTAGTCAGCAAAGGTGTAGTTTGGCAAGACTCATCTGGGGTAGCGTTACAAATGTGTGCTGTAGATATGGATATCACCAAGCACAAACAAGATGAAGCAGAATTACAACAGCAAAACTTGCAATGCCAACGCCAAACTACGCTAACGCAATTATTCGCTAATATCACCCTCAAAATTCGTCAGTCTTTACAAATTGATGAAATTCTCGAAACTAGTGTCACAGAACTGCAAAAACTGCTGCAAGCAGATCGGGTGTTAATTTTGCAGCTTCATAGTAATCGTTCCTTCCTACCTGTAAAAGAAGCCGTAGTTCCTGGTTTACCGGTTGTTATGGGGCAAACGATTACCGATTCTTGTTTTTCAGAAGATTACATCTACCAAAAATATTGCCAAGGGCGAATTAGTGCCATTAGCGACATTGAAACAGCAAATATTCAACTTTGCCACGTTGAATTACTCCAACAATTTGCTGTTAAAGCTTATCTTGTGGTGCCAATTTTCCAAAAAAATCAACTTTGGGGGCTGATTATTGCTCATCAGTGTCTGCGTACCCGTGAATGGAATGACTGGGAAATAGAATTTTTACGACAGATTGCCGATCAAATTGGCATTGCTTTAGCCCAGAGTCTGATCTTAGAACAAGAAACTCATCAGCGCCAAGAACTTATCCGTTCTAATGAAGAACTTCAGGAATTTGCTTTGATTGCCTCCCATGATTTACAAGAACCACTACGGAAAATTAGGACATTTGGTGATCTCCTAAAAGTTACCTGTGGAGACTCTTTAAGCACACAGGGATATGATTATCTAGAACGGATGCAAAAAGCTGCCCTGAGAATGCAAACGTTGATTGATGACTTATTAACACTTTCACGAGTAACTACAAAGGCACAGCCTTTTGTATCGGTGAATTTAGCACAAATTGCCCAAGAAGTATTATCTGATTTAGAAGTGCGTATTCAGCAAACTGGGGGACGAGTGGAGATAGAATACTTACCCATCATTCCCGCTGATCCTGTACAGATGCGGCAATTATTGCAAAACCTGATCGGTAATGCCCTGAAATTTCATCGTCAAAATGAACCGCCTGTTGTCAAAATATCTAGTCAATTATTAAACAATAATTTGCATAATATTGAACACCAGATTAAACATTATCAAATTATTGTTGAAGATAATGGTATTGGGTTGCCCGAAAAATATCTTGATCGCATTTTTAATGTTTTTCAACGTCTGCATGGTCGTACTGAATATGAAGGTACTGGCATCGGTTTAGCTATCTGTCGAAAAATTACTGAACGACATCATGGTACTATTAAAGTCCAAAGTACTCTAGGGCAAGGATCAAAATTTATTGTCACCTTGCCAAGTAAAGAGGATCTCTAATTTTTCTTCCCGGAGAGGGATTACTATTAGACCCTGAAATAGGGTTAATTGTACAAATGTAAATGACTCTTGATAAGTAGGTGGGCGTTAAAAATTGTCGTTGGGGCAAGGGAACAGGGAACAAATAAGAAACTTTAGTTCTGAGTTTAAACCTCAGTCAAAAAAAAGGATGTTTTTTGAGATGACGAGCAACAAAAAAAACAGTGTCATTATTTCAATCTCATGTTTTTAAACATGAGTTTTTCTGTTCCCTGTTGCCCGTTCCCTGTTCCCTCTGAATAGTGAAGACTATTAACTATTAACAAGAAACAGGGGAGCTAGATGTGTAGGTCGTTTTTTAAGTACAGAGCGCAGGCTACTTAGGCTATAGTACGACAGGGCGTAATAGAACAACCATTTAAAATAGTTAAAATGCTTACCCTGTCAGCTTTTTACTCTGTAGAGTGGTGGTTATTTGGTAAAATTTATAACTTTCCCAACATTCTCTAATCTGCTTTTTAAGTTTTAAATTTTTAATTCAGTAGTTGAAGTGATCACAACTTAAGGAAAATACTGGTTTGGAATTGTAGAACTGCTTAGATAAGTAGTACGAGGGAATTATGAATAACAGCCCCATCCAAGTTTTGTTAATTGATGATGATGAAGATGATTATATTTTAATTCGTGCTTGGTTCAGGGAATTTCAGGTAACTGGCTGTGAGTTGGAATGGGTGGATACTTATGAAGTAGCCAGGGAAGCGATCGCTCGACACGAACATGATATCTATCTGGTAGACTACCGCTTAGGGCAGCACAATGGGCTAGAACTGTTGCCAGAAACCATGAACAATGGTGACACTTGTCCCTTTATTTTACTTACTGGTCAGGGGGCTAGGGAAATAGACCTCGAAGCCATGAAAGCAGGAGCAGTTGATTATCTGGAAAAAAGTCAACTAACTGCGCCTTTATTGGAACGTTCGATTCGCTACGCCATTGAGCGCAAACAAACAGAAGCAAAAATCCGTCAACAAGCAGCTTTACTTGATGTCGCAACTGATGCCATTTTTGTCCATGATTTAGATAATCAAATTTTATATTGGAACAAAGCGGCAGAATATCTATACGGTTGGAAAGCAGAAGAAGCCTTGACAAAAAAGACACAAAACCTCTGGCAGGAAAAAGACTTATCTAAATTGTCAGAAGCACACCCAATTCTTATGAAAGATGGCTGTTGGGAGGGAGAACTATATCAAATTACCAAGCATGATCAAGAAATCATCGTCCAAAGTCGTTGGACATTAGTCCCTGAAGTGGGTCATCTATCACCATCTATTTTAGTTGTAAATACTAATATTACTCAAAAAAAGCTGCTAGAATCTCAATTTTTACGTACTCAGCGCTTAGAAAGTATTGGCACATTAGCTAGTGGTATTGCCCACGACTTAAATAATATCCTCACCCCGATTCTGATGACTGCTCAACTTTTGGAAACTCAAGTCCAAGAAGAGCGTTCTCGACTACTAATCCCGATATTAATCGCCAATGCTAAACGGGGAGCAAATTTAGTTAAGCAAGTATTATCTTTTACTCGTGGACTAGATAGCGATGCCAGCGGCTCTCTAGGAGAACCCACACCTTTACAAATAAAACATTTGCTGAGAGAAATTCAACAAATTATTAAAGAAACATTTCCTAAATCAATTGAAGTTATCACTCAAATTCCCCAAAATCTTTGGACTGTATCCGGTGATGCCACTCAACTACATCAAGTGTTCATGAATCTATGTGTCAATGCCCGTGATGCTATGCCCAAGGGTGGCACTTTAAAAATTACTGCCGAAAATCTTTTGGTTGATGAAAATTACGCCCGGATGCATATTGATGCCCAAGCACAACCTTACATTATTATTACTATAACTGATAATGGAATTGGTATTCCACCAAAAATAATAGACCGTATATTTGAACCATTTTTTACTACTAAAGAACTCGGCAAAGGAACTGGTTTAGGTCTATCTACAGTATTGGGAATTGTTAAAAATCATCGTGGTTTTATTAATGTATATAGTGAAGAAAGAAAAGGTAGTCAATTTAAGGTTTATTTACCTGCCAAAAAAGATACACCAGAAACTATAGAAGAGACAGAAATATCTTGGACTCAAGGAAATGGAGAACTGATATTATTTGTAGATGATGAAGCGGCTATTTGTGACATTACAAAAATGTCACTAGAAAACTATAATTATAAAGTAATTACAGCCCATGATGGTATTGAAGCAATAGCCTTATACGTAGAAAATCGTGATGAAATATCTCTAGTGTTAACTGATATGGGAATGCCACGTATGGATGGACTCACCAGCATTCGTACCATAAAAAAAATTAATCCAAACGTCAAAATTATTGCTATCAGCGGACTAGCAACCAGTGAAAATGTGAATGCAGCTTATGATTTAGGTGTTAAAGCCTTTTTACCCAAACCTTACACAGCAAACCAATTATTAAAAACCATTAGCACAGTTATTGGTCATTAATTAGGGTTTGCTGAAAAAGTCTTTTCGTGAAGACTACGAATTACGAATTACGAATTATTTTAATTACCAATCAACTCCACCGCATCACGTCCATCGTCATCTTGTAAGTAAACTTTGACAATTTCTTCTTTAGCGGTAGGCAATTTCTTGCCCACGAAATCTGGGTGAATTGGTAACTCTCGATGACCCCTATCTACTAACACAGCTAAACGAATCACCTCTGGTCTACCATACTCATTAACTGCATTTAAAGCAGCACGAATTGTCCGTCCTTTGAAAATAACATCATCGACAAGTACAACTGTTTTCCCTGTCAGATCAAAAGGGATATCGGTTTTGGCTGGAGTTCTTAATCCAATTTGGTCGAGGTCATCACGATAGAATGTGATATCTAATGCTCCCACAGATACGCTGACATTTTCCAGAGTCTCTATCTGACGTGCCAATAAGTTGGCTAACGGCACACCTCTAGTGTAAATACCCAAAAGCACCAATTGCGACAAATCACGTGTCCTTTCCACAATCTGAGAAGCAAGTCGGGTCAGGGTACGTCGCAGTTCTTCCGATGTGAGAATTTCAACTACTTTAGTAGACATAAATACTGGGGATTGGGGATTGGGGAGAGGGGGTGACGCGGAGAGGGGGTGACGCGGAGAGGGAGGAATTTACGAATTACGAATTACGTTGGCGGTAGCCTGCCGTAGGCACTATTACGAATTAAAAATATTGCTGCCCCCAACCACAACAAAAAACAAAATCGAGTCAATTGCAAAGCTTTGTGAATAGAATCTGGGGCGATAGGATAAATAGCATCTCCTAAGAGTGGTTTATGTTTTGCTACTCCACGATACCAATTTATGCCTCCCATTTGCACACCTAAAATGGCAGCATAGGCACACTCACTCCAACCCGAATTAGGACTGGGATCTTTAATAGCATCCCGGCGACACATTCGCCAGATATCTAAGGGTTTGGCTGATAATAATGCCAAAGTCATAACTGTTAACCGACAAGGAAGCCAAGTTAAATAATCTTCTAACCGCGCACTGAACCAGCCAATATCAGTATAAGGTGCTTCTCGATAACCCACCATTGAATCTAGAGTACTACTAGCTTTATAGGCGAGAGCCAAAGGAACTATCCCAACAAATGGTATAACCGCACCAATAATTGCATAAAATAGAGGAGCCATGACTCCATCTGTAGCATTTTCTGTGACTGTTTCTAGAACTGCTCGCAAAATTTCTGCTTCTGAAAGGTTTTCTGTATCCCTACCCACATAATTACTTAAAATCTGTCGTGCTTCCTCTAAATTTCCTGTTTTTAAAGGTTGAAGAACATCCATAGCAGCTGCACGCAGACTATGAAGAGCAAAACAACTGGCTAAAAGGATGCTTTCTAGCGCAATTCCTAACAATGGATGTAGCCATTTAGCAATGAGAATTATTAACCAGCCGATGAAACCGCTCCCTATGATCACAATTAGTCCGAGTACAATTCCGGCTAGGCGCTGTGTGAGAGAACTCTGACATTGTTTCAGAAAAAATTTACTCAAGTGAGAAATTACCCACCCCATCACTTGTACTGGATGAGGCCAACCCCAGGGATCACCAATTAAGTAATCTAACAAGGCAGCAATGATGAAGATATAGATGTTATTAGTCATTAGTGATTGATTAATTTCTGCCTATTCCCTATTCCCTGATAACTGACCAATGACTAAACAACAAAACTAGCTTCTTCTCCCAGAGATGCCTGCCAACTACGCGCATCATAATAAAGGTCTGCCAGGGTAATACTGTACAAAGCTTCTTTCAGTTTTTGGTTAAGCCTCTGCCACAAACTAAATGTTACCCAATCTTCAGCTTGTGCAGGTGCTGGATTATTAAGGGGTAAGTGAGTCATATTTTCACCAACTGCCTCTAAAATTTGCCCTATGGAAATTTGCACAGGCTCTCTTGCTAATTGATAGCCACCGATACTGCCGCGAATTGATTTCACCAATCCTCCACGACGCATTTCTATCAGCAGCTTTTCTAAATAAGGAGCCGGAATATCTTGGCGCTTGGCAATTGCTCTTACAGATACAGGACCGTATTCTGGCTGTAAACTCAAATCTAGCAATGCCTTAACACTGTAGTGACCTCTAGTCGTTAGTTTCATTTGTCAGGGAATAGGGAACAGGGTAAGAAATGACTAATGACTAATGACTTTAGGATCATCTTCGGTGAGCAGACGACTTTTTTGGGGTGACTTTAAAAAACTTAAACAAATATAGTCTAGCAGGAATTCACAAACTATATATAGTACTTGCTCAATGATCTATGAGAAAATCCCTTCTCTTTTTCCTCTTGCCTGTCTTGACGAAAGCGAACTGCCTCTTGTAGAGAGTAAGTTCACGAATCAAATAGGATTTCTATAGATATAGCAACCGCCAGAATTATTTTTTATAAAATGTCTTGACAAGATTGGGAATTGTGCAACAATTTTGCCTGTGAGTGTAATATACTTGGCTATGCTGAGATAAAAATAAAGGATTATGTTCCTGTTAGCTCAGTATCAGTTAAAATAAAATCGATTCAATCACTTCAAACATTCATTTTCGACCTAAGTTGATGCCTAAACTGAAAAAAATTGACCCCCTAGTCGGCGAAGAACTGCTCAAAAAAGTTAAGGAGCTAGAGAACGAAAGCAAGGAAGACAAAGCTAAACAGTGTGGCTACTATACTGTTACCAAAAATGGTATAGAGCGCGTCAATATGATGAAATTCTTAAATGCCCTGATTGATGCTGAGGGCATTCAGTTGGATAGTATACCTAGTGCCAATGGTCGTGGTGGACGCAGTGCCAGCTATAGAATTAGCGTGCAATCCAACAACAACTTACTGATAGGTTCAGCTTATACAAAACAGATGAATCTTAAACCTGGAGATGAATTTATCATCACTTTAGGGAAGAAGCACATTCGACTTCGGCAAGTAGACCCTGAAGATAGGGAAGATGCTGAAGTAGAAGCTACAGATGAATAAATAGTCATTAGTCATGAATCAGTTGTCCGTTATTTACTAATAGACATCTGGTGGAAAAAAATGTAGAGACGTTCCATGGAACGTCTCTACAAGGGTTCTGGAAAACGCATATTTAAAGAAAGGTCGATGTCTAATGACTAATGACCAGTGACTAATGACCAATAACTATATCTGTTGTGGGCAAGACTGGCAAATAATGCTGTAATGCCTTACGGGTTGCTGCCAAATTACAAGTTAAAGCAATTTGCTCTTTTTCTAGTAATCCTAAAATGCAATCGGGGTTATCTCGTGCTACAACAGGTAACTGATGCAAACCTCGCAGCGCCATCCGGTCTAAAGCTTCAGATAAAAGTTCATCCTGCCAAGCATAGAGAATGTCAGTCGAACAAATGTCTACAAGTGCTTGAGAAGAAAAATTAGCCTGGATTTCAGTAGGGGAATTCTGGTAATTTTCCCACAGGGAAAGAGTACGGTTAATATCTTCCAGAGACAGGATACCAACTAATTGTTCTGCGGCATCAACTACTAAAGCACTGCGTGTGCGATCGCGGATCATTTCCATAGCCGCTTCTAAAACTCCAAGAGTTGCGGGCAACTTTTTTGGGCTAGAGTGCATAGCATCTGCTACTAAAATGTGCTGCACAATTTCCACCTGTTCATCCTTCAATTCTGAAAGACCAATTTGTTGAAGATTGGAATTAGAGTTAAAAGTTGGCTTGATCCGCTCCACTAACCATACACTTAAACCCACCGCTGCCATCAAAGGTAAAACAATGCGGTAGTCACGGGTTAACTCAAACAACATTAAAATAGCTGTTAACGGCGCTCTCACACTACCTGCTAAAACAGCAGCCATACCCACCATTGCATAAGCTGGGGGAGCAGCCATATATTCACCAATGCTTGGCACTACCAAAGCCAGAAATTTAGCATAAGCTGATCCAAAGGACGCACCTAAAAACATTGCTGGTGCAAACAACCCACCTACAAAACCGCTACCAGAACTAACTGCTGTCATCAGCAATTTCAACAGCATTAATACGAGTAACAGGTTGAGGGAAAACTCCTGATCTTGCAGCATCGCTTGCACAGTTCCATAACCAATGCCCAAAATTTGCGGGTACTGCAAAGCCACCACCCCAACTATGGCACCACCAATAATTGGCTGAATAGGCTGAGGAATCTGGGACAGCAGCTTAAACCCTGGAACTCGTCCAGCAAAGCCAGCTTTTCCCAAACGAATTAATTCTGTATAAGTAAGAGAAACTAAACTTGCGCCTAAACCCAACCCCAGATACAGCGGCAATTCTAAGAGACTGCGGACTTGGTAAGCAGGTAAGGCAAAAGCAGGTTGGGACCCCAAACCAATTTGAGCAATTAAGGCCGCCACCACCGCAGCGAGTAATACAACACTGACAGCAGAAGTGGCAAAAGATGTAGCTCCCATCACTACCTCAAGAGCAAAAAATACTCCAGCTATGGGAGCATTAAATCCCGCAGCTAAACCAGCCGCAGCACCAGCACCCAAAAGCAAGCGCTGCCTTTCTTGAGAGACTTGTAGTACATCAGACAACAACACTCCAAAATTAGTCCCAATTTCCACACTGGGGCCTTCTGGTCCCAAAGATGCACCGCTACCTAAAGAAACTGCTGCTGCGATCATTTTGGTGACTGGTCGTAGTTGTCGCTTAACTTCTCTACCTTGAGAGACGGCAATCAAAGATGAAAGTCCGGGTCCAAAGTCTTGACTGCGCCAGCGCATTAAGCCGACAATAAGTCCGCCTAGGGTGGGAACACAGGCTAAAGTCCAAGCACCCCAGACTCCAATTTGTCCCATGAAATTTTCCAGCATGAGTTTCTGAATCAGCTGGATTAAATAGTGAAATGTGACTACGCCCATACCAGTACCACCACCAATGAGTATGGCTAAAAACAGCACAACTGTTTCGGGGGATGGTTGAAACCGGTTAATTAGGTGAGTTAAATGGACGGAAGGTTTGGGAAAGGCAGGTAGTTCAGTTACCTTCCTCAGTTGAGTGGGAGGCAAGAGAGTCATTGAGAGACGGGGTAAATGTAAGAAAAAATTTAAATTTTTATTTGCTACTTCTTATTGTGAGCCATGATTTACCTGTCAGACAAGTATGCTCCCTCAAGCCTAATTTACAAAGCTTTGGTAAAACCAGACAAGTAATCACAATTTTTGTGAGGAGAATGGTTAAATGGGAGAGAATTAATAGTTAGTGGTCAACTATGTTCTGACTGTATTCTCGATCAGAACAGTAAATTAACACTGGTCTTAGTGAACATAGCTTCAATAAGCTGTAACTAAGAGTCATCCTTACCCAAATCTGGCTATACTCGTGTTACGACCATGTAGCTCTCCTTAGTACCAAAAGAAATCTATGTGTGATCCATGACGAATGTTCAGACGATATTGGCGAGGCTACTAAGTAGTGAGCAAATTTCAATATAGCTATTGTTATAGAGCGAGTAAATGGACTAGGCGGACGAGCTAGATGAATATACACACCTTTGATAATCATTATGTTACTTGCCCGATTTGCCAAAGAAATAACAGGACACAGCCTATCAAAACTTACAAAGGCTTGTTTACCTGTCCGTATTGTCAGGAAAAGCTTGTAGTTTGTAAAAGTGGTCACTACGTCCGTGATCCATTTACTTGGAAACAAATGGTTATCGCTTCGGCGTTACGTCGTCAAAGCCGACCTTTAGCGAGGATGATCAGAGATTTAGTTCTTCTCAAGCGTCCTTTAGTAGCTTTGGCTGTAGGAGGTGCAATTTTATTTACTACAATTGCTGTCACCCAGAAAAACACCAGCTACAACCACCCAGAGGTTCCAAGAATTGAGAAAGTTGATGAGAACAGTGTAACATAGTGTTATATTGTAGTGATGAGAGTTGATTGAAGAAGACACGGGGACACGGAGACACGGAGAAAGAGGGATAATCTCTCCGCGTCACCGCGTCACCGCGTCACCGCGTCTCCCCATCCCCCCGTCTCCCACTCTGGAGCGTCCTCTTCGGTCATCAAAATTGTGGATTGCTAGACTCAACACTCATCACTCTTTAACTACAATCGATTGCTGTCTTTTGTAATTAATTGCCAACCTTCAGCTTGATCAACTATCTTGATAGATTTGAGTTTGAGATTACTTAAAGCGGATGCATTCAAGAGTAAATAGGGCTGCCCATTTTGCCAATAATATTGCAGTTCACCATGCGAAGCAGGAGTAATAGTGCGATCGCTATAAAAATCCAAGGACGGACGAGAATAGGGAAATGATGTGTAGATTTGCCGAACTGTTGGATTAGCACGCGCTATCATTGTGGCAACTGGTTTAACTGGATAGGCTTCTCCTAATTCCCACACCCAGTAGTTAGATTTCATTAACAACAGCAGTGAGATATAACTTCCCCAAATTAAAATTTTCAGAAATTGCCCATCGCCTCGCTCTGCCAAAATCGCTGCTAAAGTCATAGTCAAAGCTAGTGCGGCAAAAATCATCTGTAAGTCTGTTTTACCTGCGCTCCCCCAGCTAAAATAAATACTCCCAGCCGAAGCAGCCACAGCCAGTATGGCAAAACTAGTTACCCAAGCGCGGGGATAGGATGAGAATAGGCGCAAATTTTCAGTCTCTGCTAACTGAAAACCAAAACCCAAGGCCAAGCTAGGATAAATTGGGATTATATACCAAGGCAGTTTGATGCTAATCAGGGAAATGAGCAGTAGGTAAACACCTGTCCAAACTATGATCAGTTTTGCCCAACTCAGGCTGCGATTTTCCCAGGTTAAACGCACTGTTTGTGGTAAAAATACCAGCCAAGGCCACGTCCACTTCAGCAGTTCTATGACATAATACCAAGGGGCTTCAGACCGACCGTTGGCAGCTTTGCCCATCTGATTAAAGGGTTGATCTACTGAGTTAGTTTGGGCAAAAGAATAACCATAGTGTAATAGCTGGGCAAAGTTCCAAGCTACCACAGGTAGACTGCCGATGAAGATTCCTATCCACAGATAGTAACTAGTGAGCAATCTTGGTGTATCCCAAAAGAGAAAAACTGCGACAATAGCACCTAATAATATGCCCACCATGCCTTTTGTCAGGCAAATTAACCCAAAACTAATGCCGATACCAAGACAATAACGTAAGTCTCGACGCGATCGCAGCACACACAACATCATCACCATCAACAAGCTGACAACCGTGCCATCAAACATGGCTAATCTGCCGTGACGCACTATCGGTAGCATTGTTAGATAAATCAAGGCGCTATAAACAGCAGCCCAACGTTGGTGAAATATCTCTCTGCCGATACAATACAGTAAAGGTACTGAAGTTGCGGTGATAATTGCACCAGGCAAACGCGTAGTCCATTCGTTGACACCACCCAGGGAGTAAGCCCAAGCAATTAGCCAATGCATTAGGGGTGGCTTGTGATAGTATGGTTCACCTCCCAAAGTCGGGTAAAGCCAGCGCATGGAACCTGCTGGGGCCCGCCAGATTTCTCTGGCCACTTGTGCTACGGTACCTTCATCCCAATCTCGTAGCGGTAATCCCCCAAGATTGATACTAAACAGTACTACTGCTGCAAACAGCAATACTATCAGCCATAACCAATCAATCCATTTTTCAACTGCGCGATGCTGTTTTTCTAGATGACTCCAAATAAAGCTTCCTTCTTGCATATTCTATGCTAATCATTTTACTCGCACTTTTGATTACAAAGAGACATCTAGCGAATCTCCAATTTTGCCACACAGTCACAAACTATTTTTGAGCAATGGCTAGATCCCAAATTAACTCACTTTTCTGTGAACAGCGAAGTTTTTTAGAGAATTTTTTTTCTTAGTTATTTTTAACTTAATTTAACAAGCATTCTCTTCCAATTAATGATACAAATATTACCAAACTAGTTAATTACCCTTTGAGGAGCTTGACAATGAATTTACCTGTGGTACTAGATATTGCTTTAGGACTAATTTTTATTTACTTAATTTTGAGTTTGTTAGCGTCGGAAATTCAAGAACTAATTGCTACAGTATTACAATGGCGTGCTATTCACTTAAAGAAATCGATTGAGATTCTTTTGGCTGGAGATGTTAAAAGCTCAGAATCTCAGGATATAATTGAACTAGTAAATAGAATTTATAGCAATCCTTTTATTAAAAGTATCAATCAAGAAGCAAAAGGATTTTTCTCGATTTTACCAAGAAAAATAACTTGGTTAATAGCTGATACAACTCGTCCACTGCGGAAATTAATAGCTAAATCTCCAAAAGGAGAGAGAACTTTTAATAAGGAACATAGTGCGCCTTCCTATATTTCTGCTGATACTTTTGCTACGACGCTTATAGAAGAATTACAACTACCAAAAATTATTCACGGCTTAACGGCAGTAAGGCTAGAAAAATTCAAAAATCAACGGTTGCAGGAAGTTGAAACAATTTTAACCAGGTCACTAAGACAAATACAGCTTACTGAATTATCAAATTATATTACCCAAGATATAAATGATGATTTTAAAAATCTCAAGAAAGAATATACAAATATTGTTGCTGATTTCAAAAACAACAAACTTGATATAGATACTAGCGTCAATCAAATGAAGAATAGTTTAGAGAAATATATAGATAATTTTCAAGCAAATATAGATGATGAAAATAAAGTATTAGCAGAAACATTACGACGATTGCAAACTTTCTGTAACCACATTTTTTCAAGTGTTGAGGAGGCAATAATTAGAGGGGGATTAAAGCCTAATATTAACGAAATTGTGCAATTAATGAATACAAGCACCGATGTGTATAAAGAAATGCAAACAGCTATACAAGATGAAGATAGTCCAACATATCAAACGATTAACGAATTGATTGAGAGTTTACCATCTGTGATTAAAGGTAATATTGAAACCATAGCCAAGCGAGCGCAATATAGAGCTAAAAGCACAGAGGAAGGTATTAGTATATTACGTCGAGAAATTGAAGACAGTTTTGACAGTTCGATGCAACGAGCCGGTGGTGTTTACAAACGCAATGCTAAAGGAGTAGCAATTTTAATTGGTATTCTCCTAGCTTTCGGTGCTAATGCAGATACATTTCATATTATTGATCGCTTATCAAAGGATACAGTTCTACGAGAAGCTATTGTTTATAAAGCTGTGCAAACAATAGATCAACAGTCTAATTCTCCCAATCTCAGTAATATAGATACTAAGAAAATTTTAGAAGATATTAATTTACCAATTGGTTGGACAAATGAGAACAGGCTAGAGCAAATGAATGGGAATCCCATTAAAATTAAGGGTGTACCTATTTTTAGCTTATTAACTATGTTTCTTGGTTGGATAATCAGTGGTTTTGCTATTGCAATGGGAGCGCCTTTTTGGTTTGATTTACTTGGTAAAGTGATGAATGTGCGAAATGCAGGTAAATCACCAAAATCAGCTAGAAATCGAGATGAAGATTAAAATAATAGGAAACGAACCGCGTTCGCGTAGCGTCCCGTAGGGATAGGCGCGTTCGCGGTAGCGTTCCGTTCGCGCAGCGTCTCCGACAGGAGAAGGAAAGGACGCGAAGTAAAGAAAGAGAAGTAAAGAAAGAAAAAATCAAAAAATGAAAATTATTTGTAAATCCCATTCATTACTTTGGCGAATGATGTTTATTTGACGGATAAATTCTCGTAAATAAAATCGTCTTTCTACTTCTGATAAATCTAACCAAAATTGAGGAATAGAAACAGCTTCAGCAACAGAACGTAAGTTAACTGGAGGGAGAGTTGCTAATTTGGCTTGGAGTTGAGAAATTTCTGTACGGAGTTTGTAAGCTCTAATTTTAGCTGTTTCTGTATCCAAAACTCCAGTTTCTATGAAGGTGGGTAACTGTTCGAGAATTTCTTGCTGACGTGTAATATTATCTTCTAAACTATTTTTAATGACATCTAATTGGGGAAAGTTCATCCCCGCAACTGCGTGAGGTAAGTCTCGACAAACGGTTACAATCGTCTTTTCCAGAATTTCTTGGTAAGGAATAGCACGACATTTAGGACTTTGGGGACAAGTTGTATTGCGTAAATACAAATATTCCTTATCTTGATATCGTTGAGTAACACGAGTAACTATCATCTGAGACTGACACTGGTTACAAACAACTAACCCAGCTAGAGAAAGGGGCGCACTAGCGGTACGAGATGGTAAACGGCTATTGCGGCGTAAAAGTCTGTCAACTTGGGCGGCTTCTTCCCTAGAAATAATACTTGCATGAGTATCAGAAATAATTTCGCTATTTTGATAAGCTGTGTCACCGCGATAAACTGGATTAGTCAACCAACGCCTTCCTGTGGTGACAGAGATTTTTTTATTGTATTTTTTCCCTAAGTAACGAACTGAACCACGTAGAGAACCATAGAGTAAAAAGTTGTCAAAAAAATCTTTGACTACAGGTGAAGTACTGCGATCAATAATATATTTTCCTTTACCTCTGCGGTAGCCGTAGGGCGCTTTACCGGGTGGGGGAGCGACTTCAAGACGATTGCGGGCGTGTCCTTGACGGATGCGACGGCTGCGTTGTTCTCGTTGAATTTCTTGTAGCAAATTCAGCAATTCGATGCGGGGTTTGGCAGTTTCTGAGGTGTATGCTTGTTCTGTAGCAATTACCATTATCCCCATTGCTTCGAGTTGGTTTAAGCGATCGCTCACTTCTGCTATTTTATCCCCCAATTCTTCTAAGCGGCGAATCAAGAGATAATTTGCAGGTTCTGTTTCACAGTCTATGAGTAGTTGTTGTAATTGGCTTCTCTTTCCCAAATCTTGATAAACTCGATCTACCTCCCAACCCCAAGTAGCTTCGTCGGGAGCAGTTTCTAATAAGGGATCTGTGTAAACGTAAGCAATAATTTTCACAATGAAGTCAATTCAATCACATTCCCGTCTGGATCTTTAGTAAAAATAGCTGCGCGGCCGGAAGCACTAGCTTGAATGGAATAATTTTGATTGAGTAATTCTGTTTTAGCAGCTTCTAAGTCAGCAACACAGAAAGCAATATGAGGGTTACGTCCCCATTTTTCGTTTTGATTATCGGTGGGGACAGATGACGAAACTATCAGATGAATTTGATAATTGCCAATTTGATACCATGCACCAGGATATTTAAGGATGCGTTCTATTTTTGCTAATCCTAATACTTTACCATAAAAGTTTTCTGAGCGTTCTAAGTCGGTTACGAGTATGGCTGTGTGGAGACTTTGGCTAATTTGCATTGTGAGTAAGATAGGTGTAATTTCTGTGCAGGATGTTAGAAAAAAATTGGACGACTTATGTGAAAGTTTATGGGATAAATAATGACCGAATAATTCGTAATTCGTAATTCGTAATTCGTAATTCGTAATATAGCGGTATGCACAATGAGATACATCATAGTCCCCTCATCGCTTGCGGGGAGGGGGTTGGGGGTGGGGTTCTTGTATCTCACTCAACCGAGAACCGCTATAGTGCCTCCAGAAACTACCTGTGATGTGTCAGTCCTTAGGTGAGATGTCAGATTCTTCCTATGACGCTATCGTAAATCATGAGTGCTTTCAGGAGTGCATCTTTAATGAAAGGCAAAAAAGTTTTACTTACAGGCGGTACTGGTGGGCTGGGTTTAGGCGTAACGCCAGCGGTTCTCGCTCAAGGTGCAGAGGTGACAATTCCTTATCGTCACTCTAAAGAGATAGAACATTTGAAGGAAATTATTCCACCTGAAGATTTTACCAGAATTCACTTTATCCCTGCTAATTTGGAGGATGAAGCTTCGGTAGAATATGTGATCAGCCGCATAGGAAGGGTTGATGTGTTAATTCATCTCGTGGGTGGATTTTCAATGGGGAAAACCCACGAATACAGTTATTACAGTTGGAAAAAGGAATTGGAGTTAAACCTAAATACAACTTTTTTAACTTGTAAATATAGCCTGAAAAGTATGCTAGAACACGGATATGGGCGTATTGTTACGGTCAGTTCTCGTGCTGGTGCTGAACCTGCGGGAAAATTAGCCGCTTACTCTGCTGCTAAAGCTGGTGTGATAGCTTTAACGAAAGCTATAGCTGATGAAACCAAAGGAACTAATATCACGGCAAATACTGTTCTCCCCAGTGTCATTGATACCCCCACCAACCGGGAAGCTATGGGTGCAGAAAATGCTGAGAAGTGGGTAAAACCGGAATCTATCGCCCAAGTCATCTGCTTTTTAGTTTCAGAAGCTGCTAAAGATATCCGAGGTGCAGCTATTCCTGTTTATGGGAATGTTTGATAATTGAATTGCATATTTTATTTAATTAATACCCATTCAGATCAATCACTGGATGGGTGTTTTTTGATTGTGGTCAATTATTGCTAGACAGTTCTTCCTTATCGACTTCATGATAACAAATTTTAAAGCCAATGTCAACTTCCTAAATCTCCTTTATTGGCTTTTTTCATGTATAAAGATGTGCAAAGAAGTTAGTAATTTTTCCGTTTACTTAGTATAATTAAACTTTGGCTCAAATTTTATAGATCAATCAAATGTCTACAACTCCAATACCTCGCCCTCGTCCTAATGTAAAGCAACCTGATATTGAGGAAAGATTACAAGATAAAATTAAGGATAATACCATGACAAGTCCAATTCAAAAAATATTTTTCGGCTGTCCTGGTACTGGTAAAAGCCATAAAATTTCCAACGATATTGATGGTGGAATTGTTAAAACAGAGTTAAAGATTGATAAAGATGTTCATCCTGAAAATCTCATTAAAACTGTTTTTCATCCAGAGTACACCTATGGCGATTTTATGGGAAAATTAATGCCACAGACTGATAAAGAAGGAAAAGTTTCCTATCAATTTTATGAAGGTCATTTCTTAAAAGCACTAGGACAAGCCTACAAAAATATTATAATAGCTAAACAAGAAGGTACAAAAGCTCAAAATGTTGCCTTAGTAATTGATGAAATTAATCGAGGTAATTCTTCAGCCATTTTTGGTACAATTTTTCAACTTTTAGATCGATGTGAAAATGGTCTTGACAAAGGTTGGTCAGCTTATGGAATTAACATTTCTGATTTAGAATTTACCAAACTTGTAGAACTAACAGGTTTTACATACGGAGGCGTTGACAACCAAAATATTCCTGAATATATTTATCCAGGTGAAACTAAAGGTAACTTAGAAAGTTTTACTGATATTTTTAAAAAAATTAAAATTAAAGTAAAAGTTAACAAAGCAGTTGGTAGTTCAATTCGTATTCCTTACAATCTTTCCATCTTTGGAACAATGAATACTTCTGATAACTCTATTTACTTCATGGATAATGCTTTTAAAAGACGTTGGGAATGGGAATATGTAGATTGGAGTGAAGATAATGATGAAAAACTAGATACTGTCATTTTAGAAGGCTATGGAGATGGCAAATTAAAATGGAAATATCTAGTAGAAAAATTTAACATCTTTATTAAAGATAATCATAATTCTGTCAGAAGTGGGAGAATAGAAGATATGCAAATAGGTTATCATTTCATAAATACAGATAAAGTTACAGAAGATCAGATCAAAAATAAACTCATGTTTTTTATTTGGGATAGTGTTTTTAATCGAGATAAGAATCCTCTTCGCAAACTTTTAAATAAGAATGATAAAGAATTAGTAACTTTTGGAGATTTTATTACATCTCATAAGGAATTTGTAAACAACCTCTTAGAATATACAACAAAATAATCTAATTCACAATCTTGATAATTTCCTCTTTGTTCAATAATATTGTTGATGTATTATGTGGGACTTTTCAAAACTCAATCTTAAAATAACTTCAGACTTTGTAGGTATTAAATCTGAACCTGAAGGATATGCTTTTTATTTACCAAAAGGTTTTGATGATTTTATTACTAAATATCAAAATGGAACTAATTCTGATGATATTAGTAAATTTAACAAAGTGCGTGATTTTTTCTTTTTAATGTATCGAACATTCAGAAAATTTGATCGTGATAATGAAAATAATTCCAGAGTTACTAGAAAAGATGCTAAAAATAAGAAAAATCAAGATCAACCAACTTTGAGTACAGGAGGTATTAGTTTAGAATATGAAGAAGGAAGTGATTGTATTTTATACAGTAAACTTTCGATGATTGAACGCATATTAGAAGCTTATGATGATTTAGCAATTAATTCTATTGAAAAGAAAGTTAGACGTAGTGAAGAAATAGACTATTCTAAAATATATAAATATTTAGATAGAGCTATTTATTTAGATAATGGAGCTATTTATATTGATGTGATGGACTTACCACGTCCAATGATAAGCTATGAAAGTACCGATATAGTTCATCTTTATTGTTTTATCCTGGATGAAATTATTCAACAATTACAGGAAGATGTACCTGATCATGTTTATGGTAGAAGTCAAGATATTCAATTTCTTTCGCAACGATTTAGAGATAATTATTTAACTATTAATCACTCTCTTTTTGATCAAGATACTTTTGAAGAAACTATTACTCTTTGTAAAGAAGCTCTTGATAATATAGATAGAAATACTCATTATAAAGATGCTGATTACTGGGGACTTTATGAAGCGATTGAGATTTTTTTGTATGGAGGATTAAACCCAGATTTAGATGATGGTGATTTTTGGGGAATACAAGGAGAACAAGGTTTTGATAAAGTTTGGGAGGATATGTGTCAAACATACTTTTTTAAGGAGGATTTTGATCCTCAGACAAATGATTTTCCAAATATCTGTTTTGCAGATACTGATATTCCAATAGATGGTTATCAAAATAACAGAATTGAAGACGCTACACGTCGAAAAAAGAGAATAAAAGCAGGAGAAGAAAATAGAGTTGGTTGGTGGGATCTTACAGGTAAAGATAATGAATTAGATAAATCTGGTAATGAGTGGTTATATCAAAAAGGATATTCTGAAGTTAATCATCGCCGTAATGGTAAAGCATTATACTGGAGAGAATTTTTCTGTGTGGAATGGGATTTAAAAACTAGGATATTTCCTAATATAGAATACCAGGGAAATAAATTTGATCACATTGACTTATTACGTCGTTATCCACGACCTGATCTAATTATACAAGAAAAAAGTAACGGTTCTGAATACTTCAAAATTATTGACTTTAAAAATATTTCTTTTAAAAAATATGAAGATTATAGAAATAGATTTTTGGAAGAATTAGAAAAAACGGATTCAGGTCATAGCTATAAAGTAGCTTTAGAAAAACAACTTGGTTACGAATTAGCATTACAATTAGCTTTACAGAAAAAGTTTCCTAATATTCTGATAAAAAACCAATTTTTTGTCCCTTTTTATTTTACTGATAAAACGGAATATGATCAAAATTCTTTGGGAAATATAGAACCTAGATTTAATATTAGAGGTATTAAAATATTTAAAGCAGATTTTGAGGTAATACAAAAGGTATATTTAGGAATTATTGAAGCATCAGATGTTTTAGTGCGTTCGTATAATTATTCTCAGCAAATTCGTCATAGTCATCCTTTGATAAAACAGAAAGAAATAATTTTGCTAGAAAATCAAATTTTAAAAAGTGAATATGTTCCTTTAATTTCCTTTCAAAATGAGAAGCAAAGGAAAGTTGCTACAGGTTATATTATGAAACAAGTAAGAATATTTTTTAAAACAATAGAAGTAAATATTCCCAGTCTTGGAGAATCTTACTTTCCATATTCAGAAAGTATTACTCATAAAGAATTTAAGAAGGTAGACATAGCGTATTTTTATGATAATTTATTTTATGATTTAGGTGAAAAAGAAGAAGATAGAGATGAAAATGGAAAGTTAAAAATGAAAACTAAATGGTGTATAACTTTTCATAGTAATTCTACTCCTATTGAAGTTCCTAATCTGAATATACCTAACTCTGTTTCATGTCGTAGTTATGGAACTATAGATATTGTTGGTACACCAATTCTTTACTATATTTATTTTACACTTCCAGAAATATTAGATGTCATTCTAAAAAATTAACTTTTAGAATTAGTAGAAAAAATGCTGGTTTACAAATTCTCATCCTATAGCCATCAGGAATTAGAAGCAATGTTTGGATTAACCGAATAGCAGCAAACTCGATTTTATCAAGAAGTAAAAGAAGAAACGAAGTTAAAAACGATTCCTAGACTATTAAATGAGGGGCTTACTGTAGAACAAATTGCTCGGATATTTGAGTTAGATATCGAAGTGGTGAAACAAGCAATACAACAGCAAAGTAGTAAATATACATCTGATGAATAAATGTAGGGGCGATGCACCTTGATCAGCGATCGCCCACAAATAGTAAAACCTTAACGTTTAACTGGTGTACCGCAAGGATAAGTTGCTACTTCCTCACCACTATCTTCCTTAACAACCGGCTTGTCTTTAGCCGCTAGATAATCTTTTTGCAGAGTCTCTAAAAGTGCTTCCCGTCCATCATACAACCGCTTCAGGGTACGAGGTTGACACTGATTGAGAGTGTATGCTGTTACTAATGGCAGAGCGATCGTACTATCGGTATAACAAACGATCGCACTAGGCAACTCATCTGGGTCAATCTTACCCCAACTCACAGCTTCTGCGGGAGTCGCCCCCGATAACCCACCGGTATCAGGACGTGCATCTGTAAACTGAACAAAGAAATCATGTCCTCGTTCTTCCAATCCTAAGACCTCGTGAAGTTGCGGTTGTGTTTGTAATAAAAAGTTCTTAGGACTACCACCACCAATAATTACCGCTGCACTTGTACCGTCGTTTTCTCGCGCCCCATAGACGATCGCTGCTGTTTCATTTACGTCAATAGAAGGATCTATCACCAACTTTGAACCTTCTAACGCCAACGCTGCAACATTCATCCCAATGGAACTATCTCCAGGAGAAGAAGTGTAAATAGGTACGCCACATTCATAAGCTGTTGCTAATAAGCAAGAATTTTTGACACCCAATTGCTTTTCTATTTCCCACACGCACTTCCCTAGCAAATGGTGAAACTCAGCCGTTCCCATGCGTTTTTGGAAAGGTTCTGCTTGGAGAACTTTGCGGATGAAAGCATCGGTTTCTAGCAGTACGTCGTAACCAAAAATAATGTCATAAATTCTGATTGTCCCTTCTTCCCGCAATTTGACATCATCTAAAAACGGACTACCCGCAAACAATTCAAAACCCAAACCGTAGTGCATATCATGGTAAAGATTTGCACCAGTGCATATCATCCAGTCAATAAAACCATTGCGAATTAAAGGCGCAAGGGCGGAAACTCCAAATCCGGCTGGTGTCATCGCCCCGGAAAGGCTAACCCCTACAGTGACACCCTCTTGAAACACTTCTTTAGTCAGCAGTTGACAGGCTTCCCGCAACCGGGCTGAGTTGTAAGCCGTAAAATAGGTATCAATCAAGTCAACCACGCTAACATTGTTAGACATGGGGATAGGTGCAATTTTCTTACCTTGCTGTTTTGACATTTTTGCTAACTCTCAAATTATAGATACGCCGAATCCAACCGAATATAATGTTATCTAGCTTTTAAGCAATTCCGCCAATACTGCTCGATACAAATCCTAGGAATTTTGTCCAGTAATAAGGCAGAAAAAACTGAGATAGGGCTTGAAAGGCGCTAAACTGTCCATGCTCATAACTTTATTAAAGTAGTTTCTTATACTATTCTTAATAATCAATATATGTATACAGCAGATTGCAGATCAATGAGGTACAGAATCTAGATTGAAATTATACAAGAAAAAAGTAACGGTTCTGAATACTTCAAAATTATTGACTTTAAAAATATTTCTTTTAAAAAATATGAAGATTATAGAAATAGATTTTTGGAAGAATTAGAAAAAACGGATTCAGGTCATAGCTATAAAGTAGCTTTAGAAAAACAACTTGGTTACGAATTTACGGGCGTATTGCAATACGCCCCTTCTGACTCCTGCTGTAAATACGAAATTATTCTGAAGATAAATTTTGTTGAAACCCTACGAAACTGTAATCGCAGCCCCATTCAAAGGTCAAAATCCTTGGAAAGTTGCTGCGGAAATCAATATGCTGCTAGACAAGTGTAGTTCGATCTAAAGTCACTCAGTCACTTGTCAGTATGTACGCCCAGTAGCAACTCCTTTGGATCGCCATTGGCCTTGTAGGTTGCGAGCAGCAAATAAGGACATACGAACATGGCACCAACGGAAGGACACAGAAAGCCGAAGAGAAACCCTTTGGGGGTAAATCCCTCTCGCCACGTAACCCAGATTGCCGTTAGGGAGAGAAAAATCAAAAGATCCGTGTTGAACTGAGCTCGCCAGTCAAGCTTCAGCAAATCGCCAAAATAGACGGCTGGAAAATTTATACCCGTTGTGGCTATGGCATAAATTGATACCGTAAAAATGATAAGTGTAGAAACAACTAAAAAAGCGCGTAGTAATGTCATGTTGTCGTTACTCCTGTTACTCGAATAGAAGACCGATTTCGGGATGTCATTTAGGGCTTGTAACTTTAATTTAGATATTAAGGACAAATTACCGCAGATCCTACTCTAAGTCAAACGCGATCGCATTAACGATCTATCACCTAAAAGGTTTACTGAAGGCGATTGCTAATATTGTCAGTAGTGAGATATATGCGATCGCTTTTTAGTAATATCGATGCTTATAGCGATCGCGGCTCCAAATGTGGTGAAATGGAAATCATCTACCTTCATCAACAAATCATCCTTGATGCGGTTGAGAATTGCAGTTTCATCCAGAATTGATGAAATTTGATCAACGACGGCTCTCGTCATGGAGAGCGATGGGATATTTTTTGATTTGCAAGTCGCTGACTGGATTACTGGAAAATAATGTTATAAAAACTAACATATTTCTGATATTTTTTATTGTAATCTTAATGGATATATAAACAATACAATTTTAGCTAAATTGTATAAACCCAGAACTTATACTTTATTTCCCTAGTTGTAACACCTATTTTTTGACAAAGGTAATGAAAAACGACACACCCCAAGAATTAAATTCCGATCCAGAAATTTCGCGCTTGATTGATGAGGTAATGTCATCATCCCTGAGTGATGAACAGTACCGCAAAAAGATGCAGCGACGTAAGGAAGTACAAGATCAACGAATAGCTAAAGCCATCCCCGAAAAAGGATTAATTATTGTCAACACAGGTAATGGTAAAGGTAAAACCACTGCGGCTTTGGGAATGGTGATGCGATCGCTTGGTCATGGATACAAAGTAGCAATAGTTCAATTCATCAAAGGAGCCTGGGAACCCTCCGAAAAGCGGGCTTTCAGTCATTGGTCAGACCAATTAGAATTTCACGCTATGGGTGAAGGCTTCACCTGGGAAACTCAAGACCGCGATCGGGATCTCGACAAAGCCAGCATCGCTTGGAATAAATCCCTAGAATACATCCGCGACCCAGACTTTAAATTGGTACTATTGGATGAAATTAATATTGCTCTCAAACTCGGTTATTTACAAATTGAGGCAGTTTTAGCCGGTTTAGAGCAAAAACCACCTGATAAACACGTAATTCTTACAGGTAGAGGCGCACCACCAGCATTAATGGAAAAGGCAGATTTAGTTACTGAAATGACTCTTGTTAAACATCCTTTCCGCGATCAAGGTGTTAAAGCTCAAGCGGGAATTGAATATTGATGACGTTAATTTATTATTTTGGATTTTAGATTTTGCGGAAAGTTGCGTGGGCGGCTATGCCGACTTGAGCAAACTTTCCAAGACGGATTTGGGATTAATCCCAGAGCAAAAGGGGGAAGAATCTGCAATCATACAGTTTAATTTTCAGTCTGATAGTAATAGTCAGTAAGGGAAAAACCTCAGTTGATGATTGCTATTTATTAGCATCACTCTTGATTACACATCTGTAAAATCTTTCTGTCGTTAGCACTGATAGTTTTGAGTGGATGATAGTCTTGCAGTGCTACTGAGTAAGCATAACTGATTGCATCCTCATCCGTGATTTGAGGTATTCTACTGGTTGTGGACACTTGAATTGCACCAACTTCCCCAGGAGAACTTCTGACCGTCATTGCTAGTTCTCCAGACTTGGCAATTGTACCCTGAAAACAACTAAACTCAGAACTAGGCATATACAATGCACCTATCACCTGACCTTGCTGTTTCTGAAAGACAATATAGCCTTGTCCTAACTGGTTTGGTGTTGATGACTGACCATAGAGATAAATACCATCTTTTTGGGGTAAATTTACTGGTATTGATAGTCCCAAGTTGTTTCTAGTTGTGGGAACTATGTTGACATTTTTATTCTCTGGTTCAGAAAAAACTTGCTCAATTTTTTCTAAGTTATTACTGTCAAATTCATCTGTGTGTAGTTGACTTTTTTGCTCTCTGATTTCTCTGAGTTTAGACAAAAGAGAGGTTTTCTCACTACTCTGAATCTCACTACTCTGAATTTGATTCGTAGATAGTTGTAAATTTGCAGCTACTGCTGTAGATTTCACCAACATTTTATTCTGTCCACTGACAGCACCCAAACCTACCATACCAAAAGTGGCAAGTAAGCCAACACCTGCAAATTTTAACTGACCTGGAGTAATAAATTTAGAAAAATTGTTAAGCACGTGATTTCTCCTGTAACAAAATGAATTATTTTCCTGTTACTTACTGTAAGAATAACTAAACACTATGACTTTAAGGCTCCCTCAAAGGTTTTATATATTGTCTATAATCAAAAATAATCAATAAAGTAAGTTTTCTGGAATTTTAGTCGATATTCTTAAAACGAACATTGTTTTACACTATAGGCTTCATCCCACAGATTCAGCCATATGGGGGATGAAAAATAGTATCTTAGCTATTTTCACTTTGGCATTTCTGTGCAGATTTTTCAGGGTGAAATAATACGAAAGTTTTTTTCAGGGATAATTGAGATTTAATCTTGACTACTTCACATTTATACAGATTAACCATAATATTTAGCTACAACAGCAAGTCTATCGATTCCGCATTACCGTCAAAGATTTTCGGAAATTAATTTGGGATGTGATTTTGCGCCAAACAAAAAGCATAAAAAAATTGCCCCCTGGATTCAGGAGGCACACCGCCAAAAGCGATGTCTATGGATAAGTTGCGGTGCGTGTATGCTTTTAGCTGGCAACGTATTCTTTAACATTGGCGCGACGGCGACGTAAATGAGCAAGAGCTTGATGCTCTAATTGACGAACACGCTCACGGCTGAGATTCAACCGCTCACCGACTTTCGCCAAGGACATCTCATTACCATCTTCTAAACCAAAGCGCAGAGCCACAACTTCGCGCTGTTGGGGTGTGAGTTCTGCTAATAGGTTATTGAGGTCTTGGCGCAAGAATTCCTGAGTGGTGTAATATTCTGGTGATGGTCCGTCATCTTCCAGCATTTCTTGCAGTTCGGTATCCTGGTTATCACCAACTCGCACATCTAAAGAAACTGGTTGACGCGCCATGTTCAGATATTCACGAATCTGAGCAGGTTCTAATTCCAATTCTTTGGCGATTTCTGTAGGTGTTGGGGATCTTCCTAACTTTTGTGCCAATTCCCGCTGCACTTTTTTGATTTTGTTCAGTTTCTCGGTAATATGGATGGGTAGGCGGATGGTGCGACCTTGTTGTGCGATCGCTCTCGTAATCGCTTGACGAATCCACCAGTAAGCATAGGTTGAGAACTTATAACCCCGCATAGGATCAAATTTCTCCACCCCTCTTTCTAATCCCAAGGTTCCTTCCTGGATTAAATCCAGAAATTCCATGTTCCTTTTTTGATACTTTTTCGCAATAGCTACAACCAAGCGTAAATTGGCTTCAATCATTTTTTGCTTGGCTCGTTTACCAAGCGCCAAAGTCTGCTTGACATCGGGTTCAGATTGATTAACATGGGCAGCCAACTCTGGTAAACTAGGTTCATGCTCTAGTTTCTTTGCCAAAGCTTCCTTAGCTTCTACCAGTGTCATCATTTGTTGCACCTGCTTCCCATAAACAATCTCTTGCTCACGGGTTAGCAGAGGTACACGACCAATTTCCCGCAGATAGGTTCGCACCATATCAGCTGTGAATTTGGTGTTCAGGTTTTCAGTTTGGGTGTTAACAGTAGGCATTGGTGCGTTGTCCTCTACTCCCTAAACAAAATTTATCTTTTCTCAACTATGGCGAATTCAAAAGGGTGGTATAAACATCAATAGATATAGGTGAGCTACCATAAGCAATTAATTTATATAGCCGTTTTCCAGACGGTGGTACCCTAGAATGGGTTCCCCTCCCCTTCCTCAATTTTGGAATCTCTTAGAAGCACAATGGTTTGTTTTCAAGAATTCTTCTTTTCTTGGTCTGCTGGCAGCAGCGATAAAACACGAAGTCAGTATGAGTTGTACTTCTTTTATAGTACGGCAGATCTGGCGGATAGTAAAGTAGCCCAGATAAATCTTACAATTATAAAGCAAAATGGGCTGACTGCTTAATTTGGTTTTAAAGTTCCTTAAAAACGCTGACTATATCTATAGTGACTCCAAAAACCCCTCTTCTGTTGCCTGCAAGTAGCCGGATAACCGAACTTATGAAGCTGCCATGATGGAGGGATGTCACGAAATGGTCATTAGTCATTCGTCATTGGTTACTAAAATAATGACTATCGAAGTAAGGGTGTCTAAAAACCTAAATCAGCTTTAGCTAGTTCTGCGGCTGCGAAAACTTCTGCATCTGATTTTTCTTCCCAGGCTTGGTCGCCCATTTCGGTGTAAAATACTGAGTCATAGGGACGGGTACGTACAACTACTGGCATGGGAACGGCGTGACCTAAAATTAATGCTTGTTGCTTAGAGTCTAACTTTGCTAATACTGAGCGTAAAGCCCCAGCACCAGATACACCTGTAAAAATTGCATCAATATCTTTTTCGTCGTTCAGCAATGCTGTGATGCGAGTCCCAATTTGGGACATAACTTCATTATCTATCCCAGAAGGACGTTGATCAACTACTAAAAGTGTTACGAAATATTTCCGCAGTTCGCGGGCTATGGTTCCAAAAATTGTACTTTGTACCACTCCTGGGTCAAGAAAGCGGTGTGCTTCCTCAATTGTAATCATTAATGGCGTTGGTCTATCTAAAGGATTCTTACTTTGCAGAAATCGATCTGCTCTTTTGACATAATGCTCGTGAATGCGTCTGGTGATCATATTTGTCACCAACATATAGGATAGCATATTTGACTGGGAACCAAACTCTATCACCACATTTTTCCCAGCTTCTAAAGATTGTAGAATCTTACTAATATAGTTTTGGGGACAAACTGCCCGCATATATTTTAGACTATCTAAACGTAATAGCTTACGCTGTAAAGAAGTAATTGAGCCTGGGTGTCCTGGCTTGTCATCACAAAAAATCTTAATATCCTCACTTGTCATATTGAATAACTGAGGAATCCAAGATTTACCTAACTCGTTGCATAAGATATTGGCATTATCTAAAGCTGCTTCGGAAAGTCCTAAATCTCTGCCACATAATTTAATATCTTCTACTTCAATTTGCTCATAGCTAAGATAGAGTTCTTGTGCATCACGTACGCCCCGGCGTTTAGTTGATTCGGGGTCAAGAGTATAAACTTCGACTTTACCGGGAAATAATTGTTTTAAACCTTTGACGGTGTTAACTTCTTTACCTTCTGCTACTGCTTCCCAGCCATATTCTGAGTGCATATCAAAAATCAAGTTAACAGCCGCATTTTTGCGAATTATACCCGCTAAAAGTAAGCGAGTCAGGAAAGATTTCCCCGTCCCTGATTTACCAAAAACGCCGTTACTTCGTTCTACAAACCGATTTAAATCAATACAAATCGGCACATCCATATCTAAGGGTTTACCGATAGAGAAGTTGTTTCTGTGAGGATCATCTTCCCAACCAAATACCCGCCGAAAATCATCTTCATTCGCGTCGTAAACTTGGCTAAAGTGACTGGGAATGGTTTTTACAGGTAGCAATTCCATCGTCGTGCTAGTTTGCGGTTGAAATGACGCTAAACCCTTGAAAGACGGAACAAATGAATTTACAGATTTACCATTAGGAGAGGAGAAAGATTCCTGAGATTCAGGGGTAAACATCAACATTGGTGCGAGGTTGACCATTCCATAGGTTCCGCTTCCAGCTAACACCTCGCGCAAAAAAGTATCTTCCCAACTTGGGGGACTAGCAACAATACGTGCATTTGCAGCGCCTAAAGCTACATCTGTCAGCATACAGAAAAAGCGCGATCGCATCCCCTGTACCACCAAAAATTTACCCACCCGCATATCTTCTACAGAAATATCCGGGTGTAGTCTGACTTCCAAACCCCCAGTTAGTGAACCTTGGATAACTGAACCTAGCGGTTGTCCTGAATTCATTTTGTTAGTTATTAGTCATTGGTCATTAGTCATTAGTCATTAGTCATTAGTCATTAGTCATTAGTTATGGTGATTGGTGATTGGTGATTGGCAAAAAGTCTTACCTGTCACCTGTCACCTGTCACCTGTTTACCTAATCAATCTGAATTGAAGTTGGCGCACTTGGCGCTGTTGGAGTTATGGTTGATAGAGGTTTTCTGAATTGGGCGTAGAGGCGATCGCGCCAAGTGAAGAATAGTTCATAATCAGGATTATCCGCTAAACCGGGGACTCCTTTACCTCTGAGAGATGCGGGTAAATCCAAGTAAGAACCTTCTGGAAACTTCAACAATATCGATAATCCCGCGACTGCCAAATCAGCTATGGTTGGTTCATCTCCTAATAAATAAGGACTATCTGCCAATAATTCTGTCAGAATGTCTAAATCTTGTTTTAGACTAGCGATCGCTGCACTAATCACATCTGGGGTAAAACCCACCCCAAAACCCAAAACCGAGAGAAAATCACTGGGTACACCTTCTACCAGATTTTTGAAAACATCTGGTGTAGAAACAGGTAATAAAGACTTACGGAAATCTTGATCTTGACTAATAGCCGCAAAGAATGCTTTTCTACCCTTAACACCTATTGATTCATCCGCCCAATCTTCTATCAATAAAGCAGTAGCGCGTTTCTTCGGGTCCTTTGGTATCATTGGGCGATCTGGATATTCTAAGTCTAAATACTTAGCTATTTCCGTAGAATCTACAATATATCTATGACCATCCTTTAATACTGGAACTTGTTTCTGACCAGTCAAACGAAATAATTCTACTTGTCCAATTCCTGGTGTCACCTCGATTTTGCGATACTCTAACCCTTTATAGTCAAGGATGAGGCGCACCTTTTCAGAATATTGAGATAATTCCCACTGATATAATTCCAGCATCTTGTATATCCTGTCACTCACTTTATGGATTTTATAATTCTATCTTTAGTTACAGTAATTTTTCCAGTTATTAAGTTATCATATCTTTTATTTAATGAAAAATAAAGTAAAAATTTGTCCTAATTTTTGTCGCCATTAATAGCTAACCAAAATATATTTACCAGATATTTACCAGCAAATTAACAAATAAAATCCTGAAAACAATGATTTAGTTTCATGTGGATTAACCTAGTACATAACGGCAGAAATAGACCAACCATTCCCAATTGTTGAAAACTCTTCCTTCTTTGCTGTTGAAAATTTTAATTTTTAATTCGGCATCAACGCACAGCGCCAGCTACACAGCTTCCCATAGCGCCTCTTGGAGAAGCAATACTAGCTGATCATAACTATATAGTCTGAATCTGGACTAAAAATCAGATTTTCGGTTCTAGTTAGATTTTGGTTTAACAAAATGTTATAAGTTTTTATGTAGCTTGTTAACAATGAAGACAAACACAATTTATGAATGTAACTTACAGCAAATTATTGACCAAATTCGCTGGTATCGTCGGCATAACCGGCTTTAGCCTCCTGATGACTTTACCATCTCAAGCCAAAGAACTCCTCAATCCTCAGCCGAGTATTTTCAACGAAGCTCCCTACAATCGGAGTCAAAGGATTCAAGAAAATTATCAACCCCTATCTCAAGAAAAGGGCAATACTAAAGGCAAAATACAGGTCAAGCAGACAGGTGGAAGTGGAGTACTCAATCCTAGACCAAGTATTTTCAATGAGCCTCGCTATAGAGGTCGTAATACATCTGGACAAACTCAACCCGTGAAGCCAGAAACAGAAGTTCCCACCACTCCAGGAACTCAAACACCTGAAACTACTACACCTCCGACAACCCAACCACCTGCCAGTACAACAGAAACCAAAAACGTTATCGGAGTGGCAGAATCAAACGGCTCTTTTACAACCTTGATCAAGGCTTTAAACGCTGCTGGACTGACAGAAGTATTGCAAGGAAAGGGTCCTTTCACTATTTTTGCTCCCACTGATGCAGCTTTTGCCAAATTACCACAAGACGCTTTGCAGGATTTGTTAAAGGAGGAAAACAAAGAAGTATTAGTGAAAGTTTTAACTTATCACGTGGTGCCGGGTAAAGTCCTTTCTAGCGATTTGAACTCAGGTCAAGTCAAAAGCTTACAAGGTGATCCAATTAGTGTGAAAGTTGATAAGGCTACAGGTGTATTTGTCAATGATGCTCAGGTAACTCAGGCAGATATTCCAGCCAGCAACGGTGTTATTCATGTAATTGATAACATTATTTTGCCACCTAGTCTGTAGAATTAATTCCTTGCAGATAAATTTTGCAAGGAGTTTGTCAAAGGTTTTTCTCTCAAACGAAGATAGAGACGTTTCCTCAAACGTCTCTACAATATGAATTATTTGAATGCAAATCGCTGTAAATTAGCGAGATTTAGTAGTTTTGCCGTTACCAGACTGTGCTGCTTGCAGTAACTGGGGCATCAACTGGTCAATTTTTTGTGCAGTCTGCTCTTCTTGGTGCAAGTTTTGCTGTAGCAACTGCACTACTTCTTGTTGTCCCATCCGTTCAGCAACTGTAATCAAGCTACGATAGCAAGCAATCTCGAAATGCTCAACTTTAGACTGGACTCCCGCGAGACCTAAGTCGAGAATTGTGGGATTATTAGCAGCTAGTAGCATGAATTTTTGACCATCACTAATCACACCAGCCGCAGCTTCACAAGTAACCCGTTGTGGTTGCTGTTTCAAAGTGCTGAAAATCTGCTCTAGGTTTCTGATTTGCTGCTCGGTTTCACGAATATGGGTCTCAATTAGAGACTTACACTGGTTGTTTTGACAACATTGCCACATCATCTGCTGTGCTTCTAAGAAGCGATTTTCAGCATCGTACATCGCACCAACTTCGTAGATAAACTTATCTTGCAAGCTTGTGATTTGTTTGACACCTGGACGTTCGCTAAGTTGAACCATTGTGATTCTCCTGAAGGTTTGACGCTGTACTCTACAGTCGTACCTTTAACCCTACGTTTAGCCTTTATTCTTCTCTTCACACCTGAGGCACAGTTAAGGGTGGGATCTGAGTGATAACTGGAATACATTAGACTCACACCTGGGGCATAGGTAGTTAATTAAGTTAAAGTAAAGATAAATTAAGAAAGTGCCGTAAATTAAATGAATGCTCCCAGCTTAGAGATAATTTCTACTCAGTTAGAAAGTCCAAATTTGCGCGATCGCATGGTAGCCCTGGCCAGCTTACGCCATATCTCCCCAGAAGATGCTGTACCTTTGATTAAAAAGGTTTTAGATGATGAATCTCTGCAACTGCGCTCAATGGCAGTATTTGCTCTAGGTATCAAGCAAACCCCAGAATGTTATCCCATATTAGTAAGAATTTTAGAAACTGACCCCGATTATGGTATCCGTGCTGATGCTGCTGGGGCTTTAGGCTATTTAGGTGATAACAGAGCATTAGAGGCTTTATCACGGGCGTTTTATGAAGATACTGATTGGCTAGTTAGATTTAGTGCAGCCGTATCTCTCGGTAATATTAAAGACCCCCGCGCCCGTGAAATTTTGATTAAAGCACTCGATAGCGAAGAAGTAGTCATCCAACAAGCGGCTATTTCTGCTTTAGGAGAAATTAAATCTATTGAGTCTGTAAGTCATATCCTGCGCTTTGCCCAAGCAGAGGATTGGTTAGTACGGCAGCGTGTTGCAGAAGCTTTGGGTAATTTGCCCACTCCCAAGAGCATCTCAGCTTTGAAATATCTAGAAAAAGACAGTCATCCCTACGTTGCAGAAGCTGCGACAATTTCTCTCAAAAGACTCGAAGAAATCGACAACCAAGTTTAAGTTAAAGGACTCCGTCCTAGATTTTAATAATAAAAGTAGGATTTAGAAAATTTTGATTCATGAATATTGAAGAGTTTTTTGAATTAAGTGCTGGTAAATGGTTTTCTCATCGCACCAGTCACCATTTGGCTTTTAAGCAATCGGAAGACGGTAAATCAGACATCGTCATTGAGATGCTGGCCGCAGATCATCCAGAAGTGATCAAATTGTGTCAACAGTATGAAATTGAACCTAGTACGGCTTCCTGTGGTGCGCGAGTTACCTGGAACGGCACAATGGAATGGGACGAAGAAAAACACGAAGGTTCTACCGTTTTAGCCACAGTTCCTGATGCAGATAATCCAGATGAAGGTAAGTTACTGCGGGAAATGGGTTACGCAGAGAAAGCCCCCGTCGCTGGCAGCTATAAAATGGGCAATGATGGCGCTCTGACTCTCATTACTGAGTATGAAACCATGTGGTCTGAAGAACGGTTGTGGTTTGCTAGTCCCAATTTACGAATGCGGGTAAGTGTCCTGAAGCGTTTTGGCGGTTTTAGCATGGCTTCCTTCACTTCGGAAATTCGCATGGGTAGTACTGCTGTATCTACAAAGGCTACTGAAGCGGCTAATTCTGCTGCTAGTCAAAGTTAGATAGTAGGGTGGGCCATGCCCACCTGATTGTATTGCTTCTAAATTTGCAACACACGAGCCAAGAATTCAGGTAATGGCAGCACAATCAACAATAATAAAGCTATTGCCATTAATCCCAACACATCACGTCCATTATCAAGTTCGGTGACATCATTCAGTGCAGGTTCATCAATCAATGGCACGAATAATAAAATAATTGCCCACAATAAAAATTCCTCTCTGATAAAAGAAAGTAGTAATAACAATAAACGAGCAATTTGACCAATAGCAACTGCGGTGCGTTGTCCAAACATTGCATGGACAATATGTCCACCATCAAGTTGTCCAACGGGCATCAAGTTTAATGCCGTTACAATCAGTCCTAAAAACCCAGCGACTGCAACTGGATGCAAATCAATTGCTGATTTTACTGTTAACTCACTTCCTAATGCTAACTTTGAGAGCAACGCTAATAAAATGGAATATTTAGGATTAAGAGAATCAGGATTCAAAAGTCCGGGTTTTTCGTTGAGAGGAACTATTTCCGAATGAGCTAACCCCCATAAAAGTAGGGGCAAGGTAACAACAAAACCCGCAATTGGCCCGGCTATACTGACATCAAATAAAGCTTTGCGGTTGGGAATTGGACTACGCATTTGAATAAATGCGCCAAAAGTTCCCAGGAAAAATGGGACGGGAATAAAGTAAGGTAGTGTCGAGCGAATTTTGTAGAATCTAGCCGTGAAATAGTGACCAAGTTCGTGAATACCTAAAATAGTCATTAACCCTAATGCATAGGGTAAGCCTTTGAGCAAGATAGTTGGGTCAGATTCTAGTTGAGTGAATTCAACACCAGCAATTTTCGCACCCATCAAAGTAGTAGTTATTAAAGTAGCTGCTAAGAGTAGGATTGCTATGACTGGTTGAGTTAAGTTTTCTCGCTTGCTGTTGTTACTTTGTTTAGCAGCTTGACTATTGGGAACGAGTACAAAGAAAGGTTTATCATTTATACCTTCTTGAAATATTACCAAGAAGCGATCGCCAAATACTGATTCAATATTTGCTTTAATCTGCTGGTAAGCATTAATTGGTGTTGTTCGCAACTGACCACGACAAATCACAGCTTGGGGTCGATACTCAATGTTTTGGATGTAGTATACAGACCAAGAAAAACAATTTCGCAGTTGAGTTTCTTCTGCTGGCTCAATAGGACGCACTGGTGTCGGTTCTGAGGTAGAATGATGGGCTGATTGTGAGACTGGATCTGACGGTTGAGTCTGTGTATCTCCTGATACTTGCCGACCCCACTGAAACAACAGCCAGTATAACACCAGGGATACAACTGACGGCCAGATAATCAGAGTTGCTGGAGGCGGTTGTTTAGCACCATAGATCAGCGTCCAACCAGTCAACACAAAAGATGGTGTCATTAACACCAGCCACAACAACCACACAGGCGTTCGGGTGATTTGAGCAACGCTGCGCTGAATTATTAGATAAGTAGCTAGTCCCAGTAACAGGATAAACCAAAATGCCATGTTATCTTCACCAGTTTTGACAAAATGACCTACCTGTAGTCTCTGTAAAACATCATGACTACAAGCAAGACTGCAACCCTAATTTTGCAACTACAGTTAACAGAGTTGGGTAAGTACACTGTAACCCGATTGTCCACCACTCCTCAGTTTCGGTTTTTTGCTCATGTCCCCCTTATCTCAACAGCCAAGTCATAGGATTAAGCCACCCATAACTGTACTTCCTGATGAAGTGCCGATAGAAGAAAACTTAACGACAAACTTCGCACTCAACACCATTTTTGCATTTCCACCTAATCGGGATACATTAGGGGGAACTTCTTACTTGATTTTAAGAAATGAAGGTAACATCCTCATAGACTGCCCCTCGATAGAACAAACAACGCAGGATTTTTTGTGTTTACATGGGGGTGTAAGCTGGCTCTTTCTCACTCATCGCGGTGCTATAGGCAAAGCGGCAGAGATTCAGCAAATCTTTAACTGTAAAATTCTTATTCAAGAACAAGAAGCTTATTTATTACCTGGCTCAACTGTTACCACCTTTGGTCAAGAATACACTCTTGAGGCCACAGCACAAGCGATTTGGACACCGGGACATTCTCCCGGCTCATCATGTCTATACTATCGTGAATTTGGGGGCGTGCTATTTTCTGGACGGCATTTACTTCCCAACCAAAAAGGTGAACTGGTTCCACTCCGCACACCAAAGACTTTTCACTGGCCAAGACAAGTTAAAAGTCTTCAAGCCCTGCGCGATCGCTTTACACCAGAAACTTTACAGTACATTTGCCCCGGCGCTAATACAGGCTTTCTCCGAGGCAAACGTCTCATAGACCAAGCTTATCAACGATTGGTGTTGGCGGTAGCCTCCCGTTAGGCAGGGGGCAGGGTGCAGGTGACAGGTAATTCTTAATTTTCTCCGCGTAAGAGCGTCCCACCATCACCGCGTCTCCCCATCACCGCGTCCCCACTACTACCAAATCTTTAGTCAAGACTTCCACAGCAGCTTGATATTGACCATCGGCTTCTGTACCGATTTGCTGACGGGTAATTGGTTCTTGAGTAATTATTTTGTCTGGTTTAATACCCAACTTATTAATGTCTCGGTGGTTAGGAGTTTCGTATTTAGCAATTGTCACCGCCAAACCCGAACCATCAGACAATTCAAATAAGGATTGAATTAGTCCCTTGCCAAAGGTAGTTTCACCTACTAACTGGGCGCGACCATTATCTTGCAAAGCACCGGCTAGAATCTCACTAGCGCTGGCAGTTCCTTGATTGACTAAAATCACCAAAGGATCTTCTGTCAGGGCTACACCAGCAGCTTCAAAATTCCCCTGAAGACCTTGCCTGTTGACAGTGTAGACGATTGTGCCTGAGTTTAACCATTGCCTAGCGACTTCAATTCCAGCTTGTAAGAGTCCTCCTGGATTATTTCGCAAATCGAGAATGTAGGCAGCAGCGCCTTTTTTTTCTAAACTAGAAATAGCGTGCGCCAATTCCATAGAGGCATTAGCATTAAATTGAGTTAGGCGTAGGTAGCCAATGGGTTGCCCTTGGGGGGATAAACGTAAATCAGCTACCACCGGATTAAGTTCAATGCGATCGCGCGTTAAGATAATTTCCTTTTCTGCCTCTCCCTCTCGTCCAATCAAGAGAGTTACAATACTACCGATTGGGCCACGCATCCGCGCTGCAGCTTCGTCAAGAGTGAGATTCTCTGTAGATAGACCTTCAATTTTGAGAATGCGATCGCGTGGTTTGAGTCCTGCTTTTTCCGCTGGAGAACCTTCTATAGGTGTAATTACTTCCAAGCTACCAGTTTGGGAATTGAGGGCAATTTGTAAACCCACACCCGTCAGTTCTCCAGAAGTATTCACTTGCAAACTACGGTACTGCTCTGGATCTAGAAACCGAGTAAAAGGATCATCAAGGCTCTTAAGCATCTTTTGAATTGCCCCATAAGCTGCTTCAGGGTTATTCAGCGGCTTTTTTAGAGCTTTTTGCCGCACATCAGCCCAGTTTTGATGATTAAACGTTTCATCCAGATAAGAGCGATTGACAATTCGCCAAACCTCAGAAACTAATTTCTGCTCCTGCGTTAAAGCTGATGCTGGTTGGATAAATGAGCCAAAACCCCAGCAAAAAGCCAAAACTAAACAAAATCCTTGCCGCAAAACCTGTTTATTCATGAACCCCATCTTCAATTCCACCTCAACCCAAATTCCCTAGAACTGACCAAATGCCCGATTGTTTATGAAATCTATCTCTCGACTATGTTACTTTTTTTATAGAAGACGTGCATTGCTCTCATCAAGTTGTTAAGTCAACTGATTTAGGTCAAACCCTCTTCATTAACGATAAAATCTACCTTGTGGCCAACGTTTTTGGCGTTAGCTTGCCAAGGGGAAGCAATATATTCCATATTTACAGAGTGTTAAGTTTCTGAAAAAATTTAATTACTCTGAAAAAAACTCATCTTTGTGAAAATCCCAAAATTGCTATTGGGAGATTTATCAACCGCAACCGATTGTTAGGAATTTGAGATTGTATGGCCAATGTTTATGACTGGTTTGAGGAACGCTTAGAACTCGAAGCGCTAGCAGAAGACGTAACCAGCAAATACGTCCCTCCTCACGTCAACATCTTCTACTGTCTAGGTGGAATTACCCTAGTTTGCTTTTTGATCCAGTTTGCTACTGGATTTGCGATGACATTCTACTATAAGCCAACAGTCACTGAAGCTTATTCCTCCGTAGAGTACATCATGAATGAAGTCAACTTCGGTTGGCTAATTCGCTCCATTCACCGCTGGTCAGCCAGCATGATGGTGCTAATGATGATTCTGCACACCTTCCGGGTTTACCTCACAGGTGGCTTCAAAAAGCCCCGCGAACTGACCTGGATCAGTGGTGTCATCCTCGCTGTAATCACCGTTTCCTTCGGTGTGACAGGCTACTCCCTACCTTGGGATCAAGTTGGCTACTGGGCTGTAAAAATTGTTAGTGGTGTACCAGAAGCAATTCCCGTAGTTGGCGTTCTCATCTCCGACCTACTACGCGGTGGTTCCAGTGTTGGTCAAGCAACACTAACCCGCTACTACAGCGCTCACACCTTCGTTCTACCTTGGTTAATTGCAGTCTTCATGCTGTTCCACTTCTTGATGATCCGCAAACAAGGTATTTCCGGTCCTTTGTAATCAGACAGTCATTAGCGAAAAAGCATGATTCAGTTTCCAGATCAGTATTGTTTGTTTTAAACTTAGGAAGCAGAAAAAACATAAGTTGTAAACAAACACTACTATCTGAACCTGTAAACGGTGAAAGTTATAAATACTGGCCTGAGAAATTTGCCTTTTCACCAGATGTACAATCGTGCAGATTGCCTAAACATCTGATGGCTTTCACCAATGCTTAAACTCAACTTCAGCAGGAGAGTACATTTAAAAATGTCAACGCAAAAAAAACCCGATCTGAGCGATCCTAAGTTAAGAGCCAAACTTGCCCAAGGCATGGGACATAACTACTATGGTGAACCTGCTTGGCCCAATGATTTGCTGTACGTATTTCCCATCGTAATTATGGGTTCATTTGCTTGTATTGTGGCTCTAGCCGTGCTAGATCCAGCCATGACAGGTGAACCAGCTAATCCTTTTGCCACTCCCTTGGAAATTTTGCCAGAGTGGTATCTATACCCAGTCTTCCAGATTTTACGTTCACTACCTAACAAATTGTTAGGAGTATTAGCAATGGCTGCCGTACCCTTGGGGCTAATTCTCGTTCCCTTTATTGAGAACGTGAATAAGTTCCAAAACCCCTTCCGTCGTCCAGTAGCTACAACAGTATTTCTGTTTGGTACTCTCGTCACCCTGTGGTTAGGTGTTGGCGCTGCGTTACCATTAGATAAATCTCTGACTTTGGGACTGTTCTAAATTAGTTTCCACAAAGCGCTGTTACGCCTGTGAGTTTCAAGAGCATATACTAAAGTTATGAGTAAGTCTAAAAACTAGCTGGCTACAAGTCATGAATAGCATTTTAGCTGCTCATAGTTCTAGCTCATATATGCTTTTGAAAACCATCAGGCGTAAATTTTGACTGTTTAAGCTTGATCTTAAATTTTCAATTTTGGATGGAAAATAAAAACTATTTCTCAATCCAAAATCGCTAAAACACAAACAATACCATTTTTCAATTATCTATATTCAAGTCAAGGTCAATGCTTACCACAGTGCAGCAAGACCATCTGACGGTGAAGAGCGATCTTAAGCTCCTAAACCACGTACAACAATGGTTTGAAAAATTTTCTTTCCAATATTTAGCTGAATTCGGCTGGTCAGAAAGCCAACTTTATCGCCTCAACTTAGCATTAGCAGAAGGCTTTACCAACGCTGTTCGTCACGCTCATCGAGCTTTACCACCAGAAACAACCATAGAAATTGAATTGAGTCTGTGGAGTGACCGCTTAGAGATGAGAATTTGGGATCATGGTCAACCTTTTAATCCTGATGCGATAGTCGAGCCGGAGCCAGGTACTCTACAAGTAGGAGGGTATGGATGGTTTCTGCTTCGACGCTTGGCAGATCATGTTGTCTATGAACGTGCTGCTGATAGCAGGAATTGTTTGCTGATTGTCAAATATTGTCTGGAAGGGCAATATTAACAGGAACAGAATCAAAGCCTTAGTTCGTTTACTAACTATCAGCACTGGGATTAATTCCTGTTTAAGCTAAGTCAAAAAGCAATATTTCGGCGTTGAGGTTGGTAGTAATTTCTAGTTGCTCTTCTCCAGTAATTTGCACTCCGTCCCCTGCTCTAAGTTCTTTACCATTGAAAATTACTTCACCTGTTGCTATTTGTAACCAAGCATAACGATGAGACTGGACGCGATAATTAATAACGTCACCTGGCTCTAAAATAGATGCATATAAATCAATATCTTGGTGAATAGTCACCGCATGATCACGTCCATCTTGTGCAGCAATTAAACGTAGTTTTCCCCGTTTTTCTTCTACAGAAAAAGTTTTTTGTTCATACCTTGGGGTTAATCCTAGGGTATCTGGTAACATCCAAATTTGCAGTAAATGCAGTTCTTCAGTTTGTGAGGGATTAAATTCACTGTGCATAATACCAATCCCTGCACTCATAATTTGTGCGTCACCAGGACGAATTACCGAACCTGTACCCAAACTATCTTTATGTTCAACTGCACCTGACAAGACATAGGTAAGAATTTCCATATCTCTATGTCCGTGAGTAGGAAATCCAGCCCCAGCAGCAATCCTGTCATCATTTATGACTCGCAGAGAACGAAATCCCATGCGGTTTGCATCATAAAAATGGCTGAAAGAAAATGTATGATAACTATCTAACCAGTCAATCTGACTATGACCGCGTGCATTTCCATCATGAATTATGTAGTTAACTGTATTTTGAGACATGATTTAACCTCACTATTGACTGCTTGATATTTAAATTTTGACTTGCAGTTTGTATCTCTTGCAACTTGCAATCTGCTGTATAATATTTCTACGAGATTTAGTTGGCGCAACTATGGCTACGCCACGCAAGCTATCACACAGAATTGGTTTAGATAAGTTTGACGTTGCGGTTACTCCACATGATCAAAGTCTTTGTTGGATTGGATTGTCGCTACAGCCAACCGACAATTTAATTCACTGGTAAACTGGCTTTGAACTATTACTATAGTAAAGTATACCCATAGATAATGAAAAGTACGCACTTATAAGTGACATACTTACCTGCAAGATACTATTAAGGTATTTCCTCCATCATTCTGGGAAAGTAACATGGCTCGCATAACATAAATAGACATCGACCTTTCTTTAAATATGCGTGACCTAAAACCCTTGTAGAGACGTTCCATGGAACGTCTCTACAATATTTACCACCAGATGTCTAATATAGTGGGTTGTTAAGAAGCCACTTCGTGTCTACGTTTTCATCAAAACCCCACCAACCCTGTGGCAAAATTTAATAGAGTCCTAAAAAACTGATTATTCCCCGCATGACCGCAACTATTCCCAATCTCCCCAGTCTCTACGAACCCTTTTCCACAGAAGCCAAATGGCAAAAATTCTGGGAAGACAACCAAGTTTACAAAGCTGACCCCAACCACCAGGGTGAACCCTACTGTATCGTCATTCCCCCCCCAAACGTGACTGGTAGTTTGCACATGGGTCACGCCTTTGAAAGTGCGTTGATTGATACCCTGGTGCGCTACCATCGCATGAAAGGACGCAATACCCTCTGGCTACCCGGAACCGACCATGCCAGCATTGCTGTACAAACGATTCTCGAAAAGCAACTCAAAGCTGAAGGTAAAACTCGCGATGATTTGGGACGGGAAAAATTTCTAGAACGGGCTTGGCAATGGAAAGCGGAATCTGGGGGTACAATTGTTAATCAGCTGCGCCGTTTGGGTGTTTCGGTAGACTGGACACGGGAACGCTTCACCTTAGATGAAGGTTTATCGAAAGCTGTTTTAGAAGCTTTTATTCGTCTGTATGATGAAGAACTGATTTATCGCGGTAACTATTTGGTGAATTGGTGTCCCGCTTCTGGGTCTGCGGTGTCTGATTTGGAAGTGGAACCAAAAGAGGTAAATGGTAATCTGTGGCACTTCCGCTATCCGCTGAGTGACGGTTCTGGTTTTGTAGAAGTGGCGACAACTCGACCAGAAACGATGCTAGGTGATACAGCAGTTGCGGTTAATCCCAATGATGAAAGGTATAAACATTTAATTGGTAAAACCCTGACTTTGCCAATTATGAACCGAGAAATCCCGATTATTGGTGATGAATTGGTTGACCCGGCTTTCGGTACGGGTTGCGTGAAAGTGACTCCAGCCCATGACCCCAATGATTTTGAAATGGGTAAACGTCATGATTTGCCGTTTATCAATATTATGAATAAAGACGGCACTCTGAACGAAAATGCCGGGGAGTTTCAAGGACAAGACCGCTTTGTGGCCAGGAAAAATGTGATTTCTCGCCTAGAAGCAGATGGGGTTTTGGTGAAGATAGAAGATTATAAACATACAGTACCTTATAGCGATCGCGGAAAAGTCCCTGTTGAACCTCTGCTTTCAACTCAGTGGTTTGTCAAAATTCGCCCCCTTGCTGATAAAACTCTCGAATTTTTAGATAATCAAAATTCTCCAGATTTCGTTCCCCAACGCTGGACAAAAGTCTATCGTGACTGGTTAGTAAATTTGCGAGACTGGTGTATTTCCCGTCAATTATGGTGGGGTCATCAAATCCCGGCTTGGTATGCTATCAGCGAAACCGGCGGACAAATCACCGACTCAACACCCTATTTCGTAGCGCGAACGGAAACGGAAGCTTGGGAAAAAGCCAAATCGCAATTTGGGGAAAATGTCCAATTAGAACAAGACCCTGATGTTTTAGATACTTGGTTTTCTTCTGGACTTTGGCCATTTTCAACTTTAGGCTGGCCAGAACAAACTCCAGATTTAGCGACTTACTACCCCAACGCCACCTTAGTTACAGGTTTTGATATCATCTTTTTCTGGGTGGCGAGAATGACGATGATGGCGGGACATTTCACCGGACAAATGCCGTTTAAAACTGTTTATATTCACGGCTTGGTCAGGGATGAAAATAACAAAAAAATGTCTAAATCTGCAAATAATGGCATTGACCCATTATTGCTAATCGCTAAATATGGAACTGATGCCCTGCGTTATACCTTAATTAAAGAAGTAGCAGGTGCTGGTCAAGATATTCGCTTAGAATATGACCGCAAAAAAGACGAATCAACATCTGTAGAAGCATCTCGTAACTTTGCGAATAAGTTATGGAATGCAGCCCGATTTGTAATGATGAATTTGGATGGGCAAACTCCAGCCCAATTGGGTAAACCTGAACCGACAGAACTCAGTGATAAATGGATTATTTCCCGTTATCATCAAGTAGTTAAACAAACCACTAATTACATCGACAATTACGGTTTAGGAGAAGCTGCTAAGGGACTTTATGAGTTTATTTGGGGTGATTTCTGTGATTGGTATATTGAATTAGTAAAATCTCGCCTTCAAAAAGATGCAGATCCCGGATCTCTCAAAGTTGCCCAGCAAATTCTTGCCTATATTTTAGAAGGAATTTTAAAACTACTTCATCCCTTGATGCCTCATATTACTGAGGAAATTTGGCAAACTCTTACTCAACAACCAGCAGAGAATCCACAAATTCTAGCCTTACAACCCTATCCTGATGCGGATGAAAAATTAATTGACCCAACATTGGAAGAACAGTTTGAATTGTTAATTAATACTATTCGCACAATTCGCAATTTACGGGCTGAAGCTGACATCAAGCCAGGGGTAAAAATCACTGCTAATTTGCAAAGTGAAAGTGAGAAGGAACGTTTTATCCTCAATGCTGGACAATCTTACATTCAAGATTTGGCCAAGGTAGAAACTTTAACTATTACTAACAAAGCTTTGATTGATGAACCTAAAAAACCATCAATTTTAAATAAATCAGCTTTCAAGGGTTTAAAAGCTATTGGCTTAATTATTGTCGGACTTGTTTTTTTTAGAGTGGGTATTATTGTTGGAAATGCAATTTTGCGTCTTCCTCTTTTTGGGACTTTCTTTGAAACCGTTGGTCTTGGTTATGCAGGTTGGTTTGTTGTTCGCAATATACTCAATGCCGAAGGTAGACAAAAGTTATTTACCAGTTCGTCTGTGCCGGTTGATAGCCAAAATATATCACAGCCAGAAGCTACTCAAACCCACGAATCAGACAATTCTATTGCTGGTGTTGTCGGTACTGTCCAAGTGGTAATTCCCTTAAAAGGTGTTGTAGATGTTGAAGCTCTCCGTGCCAAACTAGAGAAAAGTATCAGCAAAGCCGAAGCTGAAGCTGCTTCTCTAAGTTATAGACTGAGTAATCCTAAGTTTGTGGATAAAGCTCCCGCAGATGTAGTTCAAGGTGTACGGGATGCTTTAGCAGAGGCTGAGAAACAAGCAGAAATTTTGCGCGATCGCCTTCAGGCGTTGCCGTAGGTATCGCTTGCGTACTTTATAACAGGCGATTGGTGATAGGAAGAAACTTACCAATCACCAATCACCATATGCCTAACGGCAGGCTACCGCCAACACCAATTACCAATTACCAATCACCAATTACCTAATAGCGACAATGCTATACCTAGCTCAAGTACGTAAAAACGAATTTTTAGACCAGTACCAATTACACTTATTAGCAAGTCAGGAAACTGAATATTGTTGGTCAATGATTTCCGAAGAGGCGTTTATTCTCCTGGGGAAAGGAAATACCTTAAGTGAAAAAATGCTGGTGTTAGTAAAGCTTTCCCCTACAGGTGAAGTTGAAATAATTGAAGATGCTACCAAATGGGTACTGAATGTAGTGCAAACCTACCTCACAACTGGTATTACTCCAGAGTTTTTACAACAGGAAGCAGATAAAGCGGAAAATTGGCGACAATGTTTAACGTTGCAAAACCAAGATTTAGCACGTCGTTCCTTGGAATTAGAAGCCCGTCGTGAACAAATTCAAGCCTTAGAAGAAAGTCTTAACCGCGACAAAAACGATCAACAACAAAATAATTCATGAACAGTATTGAAGAAGACACGGGGACACGGGGACACCCCATGTCTAAAACCAGGGGTTATTTTGAATTTTGAATGGATTTGTCCCCAATTACCTATTTTATTCTGATGCTAACAATTGGCGAATTAACCTTGTGACAGCTTTTTGTGTAAAGCGATTAGCAATTTGTTGACCTAAATGATGCACTCTGGGATTAACAAGTATCTGAGCTACCTGAGGAGCAAGTTGAGCAGGATCAAATCCCTTAGTTTGTCGAAGAATACCCAAAATGCGTTTGATATTATCTAAGGTTTGTTGTTGTTCTAATGTAGCACCGGGCATTTCATTAACTGCTGTCAAACCTACCCTTTCTCTCAATACATAAGTAAAATTATGCATGACATTTTTGCTGAGAGCATCAATTCCGTTCACAAACTCATCGACCAACCTGTCACGAATAAATGCACCCCGTTCAGAAGACAGAAACTCTACTCCTTGATTTAATACTAAGTTCAAATCGTATTCTTGATTTTTCCGGGCATTTGTTAACAAGTTTTCTAGGCGATTCCAACGGAATTTACCATCTTTAAATAGTAACTCTTGCAATGATGTTCTTAATTCATCTGCTGGATCTGTTAACAGGCGTTTAGAAACGTAAGGATAAGCTTCACTGAGAACTTTGAAATCAGGATCGATATAAATAGCAATACCTTCCAAAGTCACCAAAGAACGAATAATTAAAGCATAGTAGGGAGGTACGCGGAAGGGATATTCATACATTAAAGCTGATAAATCATCGGTGATGCTTTTAATGTTGAGTTCGGCTACACTTGCACCTTGAGCATTAGCAAATACTCTGGAAAATGCGGGAATAATTGGTGTTAAGTCGGTTTCTGGGGTGAGAAATTCTAATTTAACGTAGTCTTTGGCTAATGAGTCAAAGTCACGGTTAACGACGTGAACGATCGCTTCAATTAAACCATAACGCTGTGGTGGCTTAATCTCGCTCATCATCCCAAAGTCAAGATAAGCCAATTTACCATCAAAGGTAGCTAACAAATTACCAGGGTGGGGGTCAGCATGGAAAAACCCATGTTCTAATAATTGACGCAAAGAACACTGTACTCCTACTTCAATAAGATAACGGGCATTTATACCCAGATCCTGAAGTTCTTGTGCTTGGGTTAATTTAATCCCATTAATCCACTCCATCGTCAACACACGACGATTGGTGTATTCCCAGTAAATTTTCGGTACATATATGTCTTGCATATGACCGTATAATTGAAAAAAGCGTTCAGCATTTTCGCCTTCGTGGATATAATCCATTTCTTCAAAAATGCGATCGCCCAATTCATCCAAAATCCCGACTAAATCACTGCGTACCCGTTTGACTTTTCTCTGCACCAAACCAGCCAAATAGCGCAAAATATACAAGTCAATAGCGATACTTTCCCGCAAATCTGGACGCTGGACTTTAATCGCCACTTCTTCCCCAGTTTTCAGCTTACCTTTGTAAACTTGTCCTAAAGAAGCCGCTGCAATTGGCTCAGTGGAAATTTCCGCGTAAATATTCTCTGGGGTTGCTCCTAGCTCTTCTTCGATAAACTGGTAAGCGATTTCGTTAGCAAAAGCCGGTAATTGATCTTGTAGTTTAGTTAATTCTTCCAGATACACCGGAGGAACTAAATCCGGCCTGGTAGACAAAGCCTGTCCAATTTTGATGTAAGCAGGCCCCAATTTCGTTAGCAAAATTCGTAATTCAATAGCTCGTCGGCTATCATTTTTGACGACAATTCCCCGTTTTTTATCCCACCATATCCCCAAAACAAAGGAAAAAATTGGTTGTAAAACTGCCAAAATCCGCCGAAAAACCTGCCAAGGTTTACTTTTGTAATAGGCGCGTATCTCTTCAGGATCATAAAGCAGCATCTCTGGTTCAGCTTTAGCTGTAGCTAGTATTGTCTGTTGTTGAGATGCTGAAAATCTTGGCGAATTGTTAACCAAGGTTTGTGTAACATTTTCTGGTACTACTTCAATCACGGACAATTCGCCTGCGTGACTGTCCTCCGGACTTGATCGGTAACTAGGGGGAAGTGTCTTAACTATCATGAAGAAAGCCACCGGGTTGATGAACGTTGTTAAGTATTGTAACAATATATTGCCATTTCCGCATATCCCCAACAGGTAGAAACCGGAATCGGAGATTGAGATGATTTTTTGAGCAGAAGACGTTAAAACTCTTATATTGCAAGTATTATAGCCTTTTTTCTCTTTAGTTTATTTATACCAAATTGAAAAATGATTGTGACAGATGCATAGCCCAAAACCATTACCTGTCTGTGTTTCAGAATCTAAAATCCTACCTATTCCCTATTCCCTGATTCCTGCTGTACTATAAGCAAACGAAAAACAGGACTTACCATAAATGTAAATCCTGACAAGTTTCGATATCGATTTCAGAAATGATTTTTGCTCAAATAAATCATTCCGTAAAACAGGCAAGATGCCTGTCAAGTATAACTTTGTGATTTATAAGTTTATGGCTTTTGCACAGGTGTAACTTTTGCTTCTACCTTAACGCTTTTCACACCTTTGACTTCCTTAACCAAAGTTTCAGCTTTTTTGAGTTCTTCAGAAGAAGTAGCTGCACCTTTGAGGATAATTTCACCTTCTTTATTCTCTACTTCCAACTTATTGCTAGGTAAAGCTTCTTTTAACTTTTTGCTAACTTCAGTTTTCAAGTCGCTGGTAGCTTTGGTAGCCCCAGGAGTAATTTTTGTAGTTGTGTTTCCTGGTGTAGTTGTAGCTTGTGGTGTGGTTGTAGCTGCTGTAGTAGGTTGAACAGTTTTATCTGTAGTTTGTGTAGTTTCAGACGCGGGTTTAGCTGGTACTGAAGGAGATTCATTGGTTGTACCAGGAGTTTCTGAACCAGTTTTAGGAGCTTCTTGGCAACCAACAACGCCCGCTACTAAAATGCCACTAACGAGGAAAGGAATTAGTTTTTTCATGTTTATCTCCCAATTGAGTACTTGAAGCGATTTACTGAGTGTGTGATGCCCAGGAGCGAATCTTAAAACAGAAATTAAACACAAGAAAAAATTAGTGCTTAAGCAAGCACCGGATTTGTAGAAAATTGAAACTAGGACAACTTCTGTCGGCTCAAATCCATTAGCCTATACCGACAAACACCAATTCAATTTTCTGGATGGTTACAGACTTGTGGAGACTGGTATTTGGCAAAAGACTCTCTATTGACATGAGTTAGAGTCTTAGCCGCTTTTTAACGGTAGATCATGCTGTCCCACATAGGTCACTTGATGTTATCAGATTTGGAGCAGTTTGACGCATCTTCCATCAAAATTTTATAAACTGTGGGGTGATAGGGGAAAAGGTAATTGGCTGACTTCATACTCCCCTCTGCTTGATAATTATGAATCCAGGGGAAATTTCGCCTTAATTGTTCGGTTCTACGACTGTCATTAGTACAGAAATCACTATAACCTCGTAAGTATGTAGTGCAATGTCTGCTTTAGCTGCCGTCAGACGCTATTGAATCAACGAAGGGGTGAAAACCTGTGTACGAATGGATCTTGCCAAGTTTGAGGGAAGTTTTAGCCCAGAGCCAATCAAGTATGGCTGATTGTTCATCTGCCAAAGCCGAGCAGCAATGGCGCATCAGTTTGGCAGCTACAGAACATCTACTACTCAATTCTTTAGCCACAACTTCGTCTGACATCACTCAAGGTTTAGTTTTAACTGCACCAGCACCCTTATTTAGTCAACCAAAACTGACTCAAAGTTTACAAACAGTAACTTTTACAGCAAAACCTTTTAATCCGTTGGCTTTGATGCCCTTTCACATCTCACCAGCAATTGCGGGGAGTGTAGTACCAGAAGTGATGTCTTCTCTCCCAAACGCTACGCGAGTGACAGGCTGCGGCTACGAACCTGATGAAATCAATCCCGATGAATCTATCTTACCTTTATTACCTGCTGATCCTCTGGGATCAGAGCGATTTTGCTTGGTATTCACAGAAAAATTTAGATTAGTTCTGGTTTTGTCAGAACACAAAAGCGGTAAAAAAGAATTTTTATTTTCCTTTGAACCAGAGGTAGTGCAGCAGGCTTGGCGATCGCTCGGCGCTAGGGTAATCTTGACTAATCCAGAATTATTTGCTGAGTTAGACGATTTAGTCGAAAAGTACGCCCCAGTTGCACCAAACTATCACACTATAATTCAATTTAGCCAGTTGCTGCTTCAGGAATTAGCAGAGCCAGAAGCGGATAAAGTCACACATATTTCTCCTATTTCCCCACTTCACCATATTTCTGTTTCCCCGTCAGCAAAACCATCCTCTCGTCCCGATGTAGAATTACTACAAGCCTTTGCTCACGAAGTCCGTACCCCACTAACAACAATTCGTACTTTGACTCGTTTGTTACTCAAGCGAAAGGATTTACCTACTACTGTAATTAATCGCTTAGGAGTTATTGATCACGAATGTACTGAACAAATTGATCGCATGGAGTTGCTGTTTAAAGCAGCTGAATTAGAAAATTGTGCGGCAGCTAAATCTGCAAATACACATCTAACGCCCATGTCTCTAGATCAAGTATTGCAGCAAAGTATTCCTCGTTGGCAACAAGCTGCAACTCGACGAAATTTAACTTTAGATGTGGCTTTACCTCAGCAATTGCCAACGGTGGTAAGTAATCCCGCTATGCTAGATCGGGTACTGACTGGCTTAATGGAAAATTTTACCCGTAGTTTACCTCCCGGTAGTTCTATTCAAGTTCAGGTTAGTCCAGCAGGTGATCAACTCAAGTTACAATTATCTCCTCAATTGGATTGTCACGATTCAACCAGAACTGCAACACTACCAATTCGTAAATCTTTAGGTCAATTATTAATGTTCCAACCGGAAACAGGAACAATTAGTTTAAATATTGCGGCAACGAAGCATCTGTTTCAGGCCATTGGTGGTAAGTTGATTGTGCGTCAGAGTCCTCGATGTGGAGAAGTGCTGACGATTTTCTTACCTTTAGAAGTTAGTAAGAACGAAAAAGTAAGAATTAAATAATTTAGCTTTGCCTATAAAATATTCTATACATCATCAATTTCTACGAGTTTTTGTCGAGATGATAAACCTGACTTAATTCTGATATAGGATTTGGGTACATCAAAATTTGCTGCTAATAGCTTAATTAACTCTTCATTGGCTTTACCATCAACTGGTGGTGATTTTAAATTCACAATTAAACTACCATCTTCCTGTTCTAAAATTTTCTGCTGTTTGGAATTTGGTTTAACTTTCACTTTTTTTTGCATAATAAAAATTATAGCGATCCTAAATAAGAAGTTCCTAATTTCTGCATTGCCAAAAGCGCCGTCCCATAAGCTGCTTCTGTGTTTGTAGAGGCAGTAACAGGAACTTTTAAATATCTACCTCTAATACCCATCCAAGCAGAATTCGCTGCACCACCGCCAGCAGTGTAAACACGAGTTAATTGATCAGCACCTAAATTTTGTAATAATTCATAACCTTGCGTTTCTATCCGCGCCATACTTTCTAACAAGCCATGTAAAAACTCTCCAGGATTGTCTGGCCGGGGTTCTAGTCTTGGAAGTAGTTGGGGATCATTAATGGGAAAGCGATCGCCTTCCTTCAACAAGGGATAATAATCTAATTCACTCGGTTTTGATACATCAATATTCCGACTGAAGCTGACTAACTCTTCATCAGTGAAAAAATTCTTTAACACTGCACCACCTGTATTAGAAGCACCCCCAGTCAGCCACAAATCACCTAAACGATGGCTATAAATTCCATATCGCGCATCTTCTACACGGGTACGACTCAAAAGTTTGAGTACCAAAGTAGAACCTAAAGAAGTTACTGCTTCCCCCGGCAATTTTGCCCCACTAGCTAGAAAAGCGGCAATGCTATCAGTTGTCCCAGCACACACCAAACAATCACGCCGTAAACCGAATTTAGAGGCAATTTCTGGACGTAATTCGCCAATGGGAGTACCAGGTGCTAAAACCTGCGGTAACTGAATCGGAATTTGCAATTTTTCCAGCCATTCTGGATATTGGAACTTTTCCACGTCATAACCTAGCTTTAAAGCGTTGTGATAATCGCTGATGCCTAATTGTCCATGCAGTAGAAAAGCCAACCAATCGGCTTGATGTAGTAAATATCTAGCTTGGCGAAAAGAAGGTAATTGCTGCATCCACAAAAGTTTGGCAAGACTGGAAGTTGCACTCAATACGGTATGGTTGGGTGGTGCAATGTTGATCAAATCCTTTAACACCATTGATCCCCGTGCATCGTTGTACAACAATGGCGCATCTACAGGCTGACCAGTTTTATCGGTGAGTAAAATAGTGGATGAAGTACCGTTGATAGCGATCGCCCCAATTTGTTGCCCCAATTCCCCTGAAATTGCTGCTAACAGCCTCCATAACGCTTTTTCCCAACAAGTTGTTACCCAGTCAGCATCAATCGCCATTTCCCAGGGATAACGCATCTGGGACAAAATCCTAGCTTCATCATCAATCACCACACCCCGTGCGCCGGAAGTACCAAAGTCAATACCCAAGTACAAAACCATAAATTCACCTGTTTACGAGTTCATGAAGTAGAAGCAGGGCGCAGGGTGCAAGGGGTAGAAGGTTATTATTTCTCCCCATCTCCCCATCTCCGTGTCTCCCCATCTCCGTGTCTCCGTGTCTGCCATCTCCCGATCTCCGCGTCTCCTCATCACCCCGTCTCCCCATCATGGTTTTTGTTGCATCTTGTAACAAGATATTCCCCAATCTTGGCAAAACAGTGAAAAGTAGTAAACGAAGGTTAACAGCTAGTTAGCTTTTTTGGATCGGTTAATCATCTAGTTTGACGTTAGGAGGGTTTCCACCATGCCTATATCTGATACTCAAGTGTACATCGCTCTAGCTGTGGCTCTAATTCCAGGCATTCTAGCTTGGCGTTTAGCTACTGAACTTTATAAATAAAGCCCAGATGTGACACGTTCACAAGACTAATCACCTTGGCAGTAGAGGGTACATTTTCCCAAGGCTTGAGGCTTTAAGCTGTGAGTTACGTTGGCGAAATGTACCTGTATACGCCAGGTAATTTTTTTTTAATCATGTAACACTGTAGAAATTTTCAAAAAATGGAGTAATATGGCAGCTAAATCAAGCCGCAATTAGCGCCAGTTTGCTTTTGACGGTGCTTCCCTTCAACCAGCGAGGCTCTTTTTAGCATCATGAACGCGTTTCAACCATCCAGACCTCCGCTACACCCAGTAGAACCACGTCGTCGATCTTTACCTCGACCAAAAAAACATCTTCGCCAACGTTCTTACCAGGTGATGGCGCTGGAAACCACAGCCAAGATAACTGTTAACTTGGTCATTGCTACAGCAGCAGTATCTGCCTTGGTACAACTTTTGCCTTATCACTGGTTACAACAAGACAAGTTGCGAGAAATTCGCACAGAAGTCAAGCTGGTAGAAGGACGTGTCAATACTTTACGAGCAGAATTTAGCCGCAACTTTGATCCCCAACAAGCTAAGAGTATTAGGCAAGAACAATCATACCGATTTGATCCCAGTCAGCGACAAATAGTGCTGATTAATCCAGATCGAAAAGATGCTGAACAATCAGATTCCAAGCCTTAAGGTAATTTAAGGTGGTTTGTTCTTTTAGTTCAGCATAAAACTCCTGACTCCTGAGTCCTGACTCCTGCTGTATTTATGTTCCATAAGACAATCTGGATTCCCTCTTTTGCGGGAATGATCTATTAGCAAATCAGCCCATAGGTCTGCTATTGACCAATTCAAAGTTAAAAAATTATTTTTTAGGAATTTTTAAACCTGTGTTAAAAAGCTGCCAATCAGTTGACGTAAGGATTCAGCAACTCGTTTAACCAGCTTTCCAGTTGTAACCGTAAGCGGTAAGCAGAAATATCCTGACTGGTATCGAGGGAGGTTAGATGTGTCAGGGAGCGGTAATAATCAGCGATCGCACAATTCCAGTCACCCCAAAGATGATAAGTTCTACCGCGTTCAGCCCAAATATGACCTTGTAGCTGACCAAACAGCAGTACAGTCTCAAAATTTTCAATTGCCTCCGCGTACTGCCCCAATTCACGCAAAGTAATGCCACGGTTAATCCAAGCGCGAACATGGCGAGGATTCAAATCTAGGGCTTGATCGTAGTCAGATAGGGCGGCTACTAACTCCCCAGCAGCAGCATAGTAATTAGCCCGGTTATTATAAGCACTAGCCAACTTGGGATTCAGTTGCATTGCTGTGTTGTAGTCGTACAGGGCTTTTTGAGAATCACCACTTTGAAAATAAATCAGCCCTCGGTTGTTGTAATTAACTGCATTGTCGGGATGATTGTCAATAAGTTGGCTTAACAAAGCGATCGCTTCAATGTAATCTCCTTGTTGAGCTAACTTCAAAGCACAAGACCGTAAGTAAGTATTCTCTATATCTGATTCACTGTTACGTTTTGCTTCAGCAATTTGCGTATATAAAGTTTTTTTACTCAGGGACTGGCAACGTTGATTTTGTTGACTACCAGAAGCTAGAAAGGAGTGATGATCCATATTTTTCTGCTTGAGCTATTTGCTCGGTGAAATAAAATTATAGTTTTTCGCCTATGAGTGGGTTTAGAACTGTGTCACTTTTTCAGTAGTCTTTTTTTTGCTGAAAGAACTGAATTGAACCTAGTCTGAAAAATTTCTGAGTGCTTTAGATAACTGGAAGGCAATTTCCCGCAAGTTGTGCTGAGTAAAAAATGCCAGTTCCTAGTCTTTAGCCCTTAATTCCTTTTTCCTCGGTTCTGGTGTACCCAGTTGATAATGGCTACTTAAATCTAGTTAGCCATAAACCCAATAATATATACTTCACCCTCAAGTCTAATTCCCGAAAGAATTACATCAATCTCGAAGACTAGTCAAGTAGTCAGAGTAACAACTTGGTAGAATGCCAACAAGACAGAAATTGGGTGATTGGTGTGGGCGGTAGCCGTTAGGCATATGGTGACAGAAAATAGGGAATAGGGAATAGGGAATAGGGGCAGAAAGTAATAATTTCTCCCCAACTCCCCAACTCTCCAACTCCCCAACTCCCCAACTCCCCAACTCCCCAACTCCCCAACTCCCCAACTCCCCAACTCCCCAACTCCCCAACTCCCCAACTCCCCAACTCCCCAACTCCCCAACTCCCCAACTCCCCAACTCCCCAACTCCCCAACTCCCCAACTCCCCAACTCCCCAACTCCCCAACTCCCCAACTCCCCAACTCCCCAACTCCCCAACTCCCCAACTCCCCAACTCCCCAACTCCCCAACTCCCCAACTCCCCAACTCCCCAACTCCCCAACTCCCCAACTCCCCAACTCCCCAACTCCCCAACTCCCCAACTCCCCAACTCCCCAACTCCCCAACTCCCCAACTCCCCAACTCCCCAACTCCCCAACTCCCCAACTCCCCAACTCCCCAACTCCCCAACTCCCCAACTCCCCAACTCCCCAACTCCCCAACTCCCCAACTCCCCAACTCCCCAACTCCCCAACTCCCCAACTCCCCAACTCCCCAACTCCCCAACTCCCCAACTCCCCAACTCCCCAACTCCCCAACTCCCCAACTCCCCAACTCCCCAACTCCCCAACTCCCCAACTCCCCAACTCCCCAACTCCCCAACTCCCCAACTCCCCAACTCCCCAACTCCCCAACTCCCCAACTCCCCAACTCCCCAACTCCCCAACTCCCCAACTCCCCAACTCCCCAACTCCCCAACTCCCCAACTCCTAAATTTAAATTTTGAGTAAATTTGACGATGACAACAGCAATTTCTTATTCCAATGCGAACGATCTCACAACCGATGATTACATTGTGATCGGCTTGGCAACTTGCTTTTACAAAGATGATGGAGAAGTGCATCAAATTGAAGTTATAGAGCCTATTCCCTCAGCCGCATTAGAAGCGATATTAAAAGGCATTCCTACATCCTACAAGCTTGCCTATGCAACAACTTTAGGATCTATATTGGACGGTGATACACTGGTTATGCCTAATGGAATTCCAGAGTCAGCACAGTTCGGAGATGAATTTGTGCTAAGGGCATTTTCCGCTGCTCGTACCTACAAGCGTCGTCAATCAGCCCAATTATTTATCCCCGTTGGTGCAACCAAAACCGATTTTAATTATTCTACGGAACGGAAACGAGTACTAAATGCTGCCAGAGTTGTCAGCAAAGAAGACAACGTTAAACAACATTCCCACACTCACAAAGTACTTTGATTTTAGGTAATTATGTTGAAACTTTACGGTGGCGCTTTTAGTCGTGCATCAATCATCAAGTGGTATTTAGAGGAACTGGAAATTCCTTATGAATTTGTGATGCTAGATATGAAAGCTGGTGAACATCTACAGCCTGAATACTTAGCAATTAACCCTGTAGGTAAAGTTCCTGCAATTGTTGATGGTGATTTTAAACTGTGGGAATCTGGGGCAATTTTGTTGTATCTTGCTGAAAAATATGGAAAAACTGCATTTTCACTAGAGGAACGCGCCATATTTTCCCAGTGGGTATTATTTGCCAATTCCACCTTGGCTACAGGTATTTTTATCGAAGCCAATCGAGAAAAGGAAATGCCCCGCTTATTGACTCCTCTAAATGAAATTTTTGGGCAGCAACCTTTTGTGCTGGGTGATGAATTCACTGTTGCCGATGTAGCTGTGGGATCTATGCTCGGTTATATTCCCATCATGCTGAAGTTAGACTTAAGCTCTTACCCAGCCGTTTTGAACTATATTAAACAAGTTTCTGAACGTCCGGCGTTTCAAAAAAGTATCGGTGCAGGACGCGGTTAGAAGCAGGGGGGCAGGGGGCAGGGCTTATCACTGGTTACAACAAGACAAGTTGCGAGAAATTCGCACAGAAGTCAAGCTGGTAGAAGGACGTGTCAATACTTTACGAGCAGAATTTAGCCGCAACTTTGATCCCCAACAAGCTAAGAGTATTAGGCAAGAACAATCATACCGATTTGATCCCAGTCAGCGACAAATAGTGCTGATTAATCCAGATCGAAAAGATGCTGAACAATCAGATTCCAAGCCTTAAGGTAATTTAAGGTGGTTTGTTCTTTTAGTTCAGCATAAAACTCCTGACTCCTGAGTCCTGACTCTTCTTAGTCCCCGGTCCCTAACGATAGTTTGTAAATTGCAAAGCCACAGGAAAGTCTTCTTGTTTCAGACGCTGAATCACAATTTGCAAATCGTCTTTAGCTTTAGCAGTTACTCGCACTGCATCACCTTGAATTGAGGCTTGTACCTTTTTGAATTCGTCACGAATCAATTTAGAGATTTGTTTGGCAATTTCTTGGCTGATGCCTTTTTTGAGGGTGATTTCTTGACGGAGGCGGTTCCCACTGGCAGATTCAACTTTGCCAAAATCAAATATTTTTTGAGAGAGGTTGCGTTTGGCGGCTTTTTCGCGCAGTATGCCGTGTACAGCCTCTAAAGTCATATCACTGTCGGTACTAATGGTAATTTTGTCTTCACCTAGCTCAACAGTAGTTTGAGTATCTTTGAGATCGTAACGGCTTTTGATGTCTCGCACCACTTGATCAATAGCATTGACTAATTCTTGGCGGTCAAAGTCGCTCACAATGTCAAAAGAAAAAGTAGAAGCCATAGATTTTAAATGTGAAATGTTGAATTTGGTAATGAGTAATGGGTAATGGGTAATGAGTAATTGGTAATTGTTTTTTTTGGCGTTGCATAATTGCGGGATGATTTGAGAATCTGCAAGCCCTATATAATCACCGCGTCTCAGTGTCCCCGCGTCCCCGCGTCAGCCTCAATCATCTCCTTATTCAGCAACGCCATTTTTTTCTATTCCCCAATCACCTATTCCCGAATCACCTCTGTTGCATGATACTCAAGTAGAAGAGGGTTGCAGAGCTAAAAGAGCCAATACCAAACATGAGCGAGCGCAAAAGGGGTATATTCAAAATATAAAAAATAGAGTATAGCAACCGAGCGGGAATAAAAGCGAGCGCCGCCATTACCGCCATAGAAGAATTCACCCCTGTGACATAGGCCATGAGTGCGGCGGCGGCAAAAATCATAAACGCCTCAAAGGAGTTTTGGTGCGCCCAGGTGGCTCTTTGAGCATAAGGTGGCAATTTATCAAACATGGCGCGAGGAGCAGAAATATCATACCCAATTCGCGCCCTTGCATAAGCTACCAACAAAAACGGGGCATAGATGAGAACTGCGGCAGCCGCAATAGAGTACAAAAAAACAGCAGGCATGGGTAGTTGCAATAGGGACATCAACCGAATGAATAGTGTTAGTAGTTTTTGCTTGGTGAGCGTAAAGGGATACTGGGTAATTTAGAAAAATCATTACCCAGTAACCATTGGTAATTTCCCATCTCTATCATTAGCTATGTGGAGACTACGTTGCACTTTAGTCAAAGTAGAACAGTGTCACCACTTTTCTTTGCTCTTCTGCCTCTCCACAAGTTTGCAGTAGGGTACGACTGTCGTGAAAAGCAAAGCAGATCAGTTGCTGACAACGGGAGACAATTTCTTTATTGCATAGGTAACTTGCCTCAGCTAAAGACAGATTGTCATTACTGGGATTTTCTACCAAATGCATTACCTGCTCAAGTTGTTGGCGAGATTCATGGGGCTGGCGTTCCAAACTTTGGGGCAGAATTACTGTTAATAAGTTTGGGTCAGCCCTGGTTGCTCCCCGGATGGCAGCGGAATTACTGCCTGTAGCACCAGAGGTAATGATGCGATTGCCCGATAAAACTAGGGCATATGTCATCATTTCAATGAGATTCTGATGAGTAATTGGCACATGACGAGAACCCAACAAGGCAATTCGCTTAGAACCCGTTTGCTGGATTGTCGCCAGTTCTTGCGCTAATGTATCAAGGTTGATGAGGTCTGTTGACTGGCTCAAAGATAGACATAATCAGATTAAACGACCCAGATATTCTACCAAAGAGCGTGTAGGTGCGAAGCCTACTAGAGTTACAGATTGCTACGTTTTCCAGATTATTTTGCTAGTAACTAACTCTTTTTCGATAGCTGCGTGTCAAATCAGGTAAAAATACGCAGCCGCCTCACAGGTCATACCAATTGCAAACTTGATGGCGATAGATGGAATAGCCAAAATCTTATCTAGTAAGCCTTTGACTATGCAAAATCGAAAATCTAAACTCGAAAATGGTATGAGTTGATTGCTGATGATCGGATGAAAGGTAGGACTTACGCCGTAGATTCACTAGTAATTTTAGTAACTTAATCTGACTATGACAAAGCCGCTGCTGGGTTTAATCCTAGTTGAGACAATAAACGGTCAATGTCAAAATGTTCGGACATTAATTGACGAATGCACTCTACTTTCAGAGGTTCATGGACACGGACTTGACCAAAGGCGCGGTCAACAATTTCCACTGTGGTGAGGGTGTCGAGGTCAACAGACAAGATCGGGATTTCTAATTCTTCGGCGCGATTGAGAATAAAGGCGGGAGGTGGTAATTTTCCGGTGAGGATCAGGCATTGAGTAGAAGTTTCTAAAGCAGCTTGCTGAATTTCCACGCGATCGCCCCCGGTGACTACGGCCTTATTCCGGCGTTTGCGGAAATATTTGACTGCTGAATTCACATTCATCGCCCCAATTGCCAGAGTTTCCACCAATAAATCTAAGCGATCGCTACGACAGAGAACTTCTGCATTTAACTGTTTTACCAGTTCGCCGACGCTGACGCTACGAAGCAAGTCGCTTTTCGGCAACATCGCTAATACAGGAATCCCCTGCTGTTCTAAAAATGGGCGTAAGAGATTATTGCCTACTTCTAATTGTTCAGCAGGAACTTCATTGATCACAACACCAATCAAGCGGTCGCCTACAAGCTGCTTGGCAGATAACAGAGCTTCAACAGAAAGCAGAGATTTATAACGATGTACCAGCAGTACATCAGCATCCAAGGTTGCCGCTACTTGCAGCAAGGACAAGCCAAACAAGTTGCCTTCTGACAAATCACCAGCACCCTCTAACAGCACCAAATCACCACGGGGTATTTGTAAATATTGCTGCACTAGAGACTGCTGATAATTAGTTGTGTCTTCGCCCCGTAAGCGTTTTTGGACAGTGACTTCATTTAAAGCTAACAAAGTCTGAGCAACACGGTTTTCCGGAAGTTGGAGGCTGTGAGTAATAAATTGGACATCCTCTTCGAGTATCGTTTCACCAGCAGCATTCAAACAAGTACCTAGGGGTTTGCCGTAGGCTATATCCAGTCCTTTTTGCTTTAACTGATGAGACAAACCTAGAACTGTTGCGGATTTACCACTGTAAGTCTCTACTGATCCAATCAGCAAATATTTAGCAGATGTTGGCACGCCATGCACTCCTAATTTGAAACGTCTGTTGAACCCAGCTAGGTGTTTTCTAATTTTAGTTGCTTCTGATGGCCGGCGTTATGAATAAATTAGTTTGAGATATTTGTTGAGATTCGAGGGCAGGGAGGGGGGAGTAAGGGAGCAATGCCAAAAAGTTTTCTTTTCTTCTGCTTCTTCTCCTGATATCCATTCACCCTACCGCCCCTACCTCTTGTCTCCTGTCCCTTATTCTTCTACACGCAGCAACTTGCGGTAAAAAGTTTGGGAAAAATCACTAATGCGGTGGCGCTTATAGTTTTCCATTAGTTCAATTAAAAAATTAATAAACTCAAAACTTGCCATCATGACTTCATAACTTAATTCAGCATTGCCATCAAACTGGATTCGGCAACGGGTTAAGTCTGAGGGCAGGGTAGCAACATTCCAGGTAGCGACGAAGGGAACATTATCACTCCCTTCTATTTTGCGATGTCCCTCCAAGACACCTTTTTGATAAAGGCTGATGGCATAGGGCAAGAAAGTGCGCTTGCTACCCTGAATGTAAGGTAAATAAACACTAGCTTGTTGCGGAGTTACAGGCTGGAGTTGGTCAATAGACGACATTTTTAAATATTCCTCAACTTAGCTGATCACTGGAGATGTATTCTTTTTCATCTTTAGTATTCCCATAAAAAAGGGTATTCATACACACTATCAGTAAATATAAGTAGCCATCATGAACTGCGTACACCAGGACACATGAAAAACTTCTTATTCCCCTCATCGCTTGCGGTGAACCAGCGCTGTAGGCGGGTTTCCCACCATGCATTACCTGCTCAAGTTGTTGGCGAGATTCATGGGGCTGGCGTTCCAAACTTTGGGGCAGAATTACTGTTAATAAGTTTGGGTCAGCCCTGGTTGCTCCCCGGATGGCAGCGGAATTACTGCCTGTAGCACCAGAGGTAATGATGCGATTGCCCGATAAAACTAGGGCATATGTCATCATTTCAATGAGATTCTGATGAGTAATTGGCACATGACGAGAACCCAACAAGGCAATTCGCTTAGAACCCGTTTGCTGGATTGTCGCCAGTTCTTGCGCTAATGTATCAAGGTTGATGAGGTCTGTTGACTGGCTCAAAGATAGACATAATCAGATTAAACGACCCAGATATTCTACCAAAGAGCGTGTAGGTGCGAAGCCTACTAGAGTTACAGATTGCTACGTTTTCCAGATTATTTTGCTAGTAACTAACTCTTTTTCGATAGCTGCGTGTCAAATCAGGTAAAAATACGCAGCCGCCTCACAGGTCATACCAATTGCAAACTTGATGGCGATAGATGGAATAGCCAAAATCTTATCTAGTAAGCCTTTGACTATGCAAAATCGAAAATCTAAACTCGAAAATGGTATGAGTTGATTGCTGATGATCGGATGAAAGGTAGGACTTACGCCGTAGATTCACTAGTAATTTTAGTAACTTAATCTGACTATGACAAAGCCGCTGCTGGGTTTAATCCTAGTTGAGACAAGGCGTAAATATTTGTAGTTGGATCAGGCAGGAGGAAAGAGAGTGTCAGAAAGAGACGGGGACACGGAGAAAGAGGGACACGGAGACACGGGGACACGGGGACACGGGGATAATCTCTCCGCGTCACCGCGTCTCCCCATCTGGAGAGTCTTCTTCGGTCAACAAGAAACGCAGAAGGAACAGAATGTGTTCCAAACTCCGCGTCATCTTTTCAAAATTTGGGAAATACATCCCTTGATGTATATTAAGGACAAATACTGGTTTTTGAATCAAGTAACTATGCCAGCGAATTCCTGGCCCGAAGAGGACTCTTACAACGAATCGCACGATCCCCTTAATCCTCTGTTGTCCGACCTATCGGCAGAAGAGGAGTCAGTGGTAGAGCCAGATGCCGTGTATTTACCATCATCTCAGTTTCCAGGACGTAGACCCAAAGCCGCTCTAGTATTGACTATAGTCTGGAGTGGTACGATCGCTCTGCATTTAGTTTCCTGGGGTTCCATTTTTATACTAGGACTGACAACGGTCTTAGGCATTCATGCTTTGGGTATTATCTTTGCTAGACCCCGCCACCACGCTAAAGAAATACAAGGAGATTTACCTTCTGTTTCTGTGTTGGTTGCAGCAAAAAATGAGGAAGCTGTTATTGCTAGATTAGTCAAAAATCTATGTAGTCTAGAATACTCCAATGGAGAATATGAAGTCTGGATTATTGATGATAATAGTACTGACAGCACACCGCAGTTACTAGCTGAACTAACGCAGGAATATAAACAGCTTAAGGTTCTCAGGCGTTCTCCCCAAGCCGGTGGCGGTAAGTCGGGAGCCTTGAATCAGGTGCTACCGATGACTAAAGGAGACATCATTGCCGTATTTGATGCAGATGCTCAAGTCAATCCAGATTTACTGCTACAAGTAGTGCCTTTATTTCAAAAAGAACAGGTGGGGGCGGTGCAGGTGCGAAAAGCGATCGCCAACGCTAAAGAAAATTTTTGGACTAAAGGACAAATGGCAGAAATGGCAGTTGATATCTGGTTCCAACAACAACGGACTGCCATTGGTGGACTAGGTGAACTGCGGGGTAATGGTCAATTTGTCCGTCGTCAAGCTTTGGCAAGCTGCGGTGGCTGGAATGAAGAAACCATCACCGATGATTTGGATTTGACAATTCGCCTAAATCTAGATAAATGGGATATTGAATGTATGTTCTATCCCCCAGTGCAAGAAGAAGGTGTGACAACTGCGATCTCTCTTTGGCATCAGCGCAACCGTTGGGCAGAAGGCGGCTATCAGCGCTATTTAGATTATTGGAATCTGATCCTCCAAAACCGCATGGGTACGCGGAAAACCTGGGATTTGCTGATCTTTCTGCTGATCATGTATATCTTGCCGACAGCAGCAGTACCAGATTTATTAATGGCGATCGTTCGTCATCGTCCACCCATGTTCAGTTCTGTTACTGGCTTGTCTGTAACAATGTCAGTAGTAGGAATGTTTGCCGGCTTAAAGCGGATACGTCAAGATCAGGAATTGAATATCTCTACTCATTTTCTGTTTCTACTGCAAACCCTGCGCGGCAGTATATATATGCTGCACTGGTTAGTAGTCATGAGTAGTACTACTGCTCGGATGTCAGTCCGTCCAAAACGCTTAAAATGGGTAAAAACTGTGCATACAGGCGTTGAAAAACAATGATTTGACAATCCGATACACTCCTAATCCCCCTTTGTAAGGGGGATATTTTTTTCTCGTTATATCGAATCCGGATCATCACTTATAGCAGGTGACAGGTGACAGGGAACAGTCTGAAAAGTCTTTTGGTGTCTAGGTTTTATAATCAGTTGGTGTCCTAACCGCCCTGTCCGTTGCTATATTATTAAAAACTCTCCGTGTCCCCGCATCTCCGTGTTTCCGTGTCCCCGCGTCCCCGTTTCGTCCCCAAGGATAAGTCTTAAACCGGACTTGATATTACCGACTTGTAACTGAACCTGGGTTATCAGAAAAATGGGTTTAAAACCCCGTCGTTCTAAGACGGCTTTTCTTGATTCTGAATATATTTTTTAAGAACTTCAAGTGGCGCACCTCCAACTGACGACACAAAGTAACTAGGACTCCAAAGAGCCTGTTTGCCATAAGGTTTAGGGTATCCAGCTTGACCATATCTACGACTGGATACACCTTTTAAGGCATTAACGATTTGAGATATAGAAATTTTAGGCGGAAACTCGATTACTGCGTGAATGTGGTCTGATTCTCCGTTAAATTCAAGTATTTGAAAATCCATTTTTTTGGCTACTTCTACAAATGATTTGTGGATTAATTCAAGGCTTTCATTGGTAAAAATTTTTCTCCTATACTTAGTAACGCAGACCAAATGTATTTTTAGGTCTGAAACGCTATGTCTTTCATGCCTTAACCCACTTGCCATCTATGACCAACCAATGTAGAATATTTTAACAGACCAATCCTAACATAAATATGAAAGCTAGGTATCAGTACAGATTCTATCCAACAGACCAACAACAGCAGAATTTAGCCCGGTTGTTTGGATGTGTTCGGGTTGTCTGGAATGATGCTCTAGCTTTCTGCAAGCAATCTGTTAGCGAAGCGGTCGAGCGGGTACGCTCGACAAAATTGCCAGGGTACAACAAACTCTCGGCAATGCTTACCCAATCTAAAAAGACTGATGAAAGAAAATGGCTATCTGATGTTTCTTCAGTGCCATTACAGCAGTCTCTTAGACATTTAGATACTGCTTACAAAAACTTTTTCAATTCTCTTAAAGGTAAGAGAAAAGGGAAAAAGGTTGGTACGCCTAGATTCAAGAAGAAAACTAACTCACAATCAGCAGAGTTCACCAAAGCAGGTTTTTCTGTAAAAGATGGAGAAGTTTACTTAGCCAAAATTGGGACAATTAAACCAATATGGTCAAGAGAATTACCCTCCCAAGCGAGCTCAGTCACGGTTATTAAAGATGGCGCTAACCGATATTTTCTTAGCTTTGTAGTAGAAATTGAACCCAGAATTACTGTTGCTAAAAACCAAAGCATAGGTATTGACTTGGGTGTGAAAACTTTTGCTGTCATGAGTAATGGAGAAAAAGCTTTAAGCCCTGATTACTCAAAGCATGACCGCAAAATCCGTAAACTACAGAGAAAGTTAGCACGACAACAAAAAGACTCAAGAAGGAGAAACAAAACTCGTATCAAAATTGCTAAATTACACAATCAAATTGCTGATACTAGGAAAGACTTCTTGCATAAGTTGTCAACCAAAATAGTTAGCGATAACCAAGTAATTATTTTGGAAGATTTGAATGTGTCAGGGATGGTCAAAAACCGTAGACTATCTAGGGTAATTAGTTTACAGGGGTGGCGAGAATTTAGAAACCAATGCGCGGCTAAATCAGAAAAGTTTAATCGTGATTTCCGAGTAATAGATAGATGGCAACCAACAAGCCAAGTATGCTCATGCTGTGGTTTTCGTTGGGGTAAAATCGACCTTTCTGTTCGCTCAATACTTTGCTTAAGTTGCGGCACTGAACAAGAAAGGGATGAAAACGCATCTAGAAATATAGAAATGGTCGGCATGGGGCATCGGCACGACCTAAAACGGGCAGGGAGTGACTGTCAGACTACTTCGGTAGCAAGTTACTATGAACTGTCAAGAATCACCGAGGTAGAACCTCGGTGAGTATGTCAAGGCGATAGGAGAGTTCTGCACCAAACCAACCGGTAATGCTAGTTAATGTCCCCACAATCAGGGAGAGGATCAGTCCCCCTGGTAAGATACTCTCCTCTGGATCTCCTAAGCGGAGGAGAAAGTTGATGGTTGTGAACACTAGGATAGAAATGTTAAGAATCAAGTGCGCCCAGCCTGCGGTGCGTTTGCGAACTCGTTCGATTTGTAAAAAATCGCTCATCCCAATCACTGAAGCGATAATCCCAGTCACTAATCCCAGTCCAATTAACCATAGCGAAGCCCTAGCCCAGAAAAAATCACGAGTTAACCAATAGCCGAAGTCACTGCCTAGGGCGGCGGCTAAGAAGGCAATGGGAAAGATTATACTTAGGGGGTGTAAGGGATGTCCTGCGATAGCTTCGCTCGCCGCAGGCATCGCGACTGTGCTGGGTACGCCACTATCTTGATACTCTCTATCGTCACTTTCAATAATTGGTGGGAGATTAGGGAACGGTGTGGAAGTTGTTTCTGTAGTTTCCATTATTTAGCATCCTCATTATTAAGCAGTAGGAATTTTCTCGACATCGGCTTCTGCCCAAAATCTCAAATCTAAAATCGACAATGGGATTAATTTCCTGTTTAACTATCTTTGAGTCAATCTAGAAGATTCAGCTAAAAAAATTATCTATCTAGTGATTGAACCGAGAGGATAAATTTAGATATCTGGCTTAAGAATGATCATAAAATTAAGAATTATTTTTAATTTTCCACCCTAAGTTGACAAAGGTATCGTTCCAAAGAAAGATGAAAGCTTCCTCTTATCTATGTCAATCTATTAACAGTAATCAATCATGTTTTTTTTGAGGAGAACCCAAAATGGTAGCTACTTTAGATGATACCAAGCGTAATGCTATTGCGGTAAAATTGGCAGATATGAAGTTACTTCAACAGTTGCTCATTCAAAATGAGGAACTATTTTTGAGAGAATCGGCTGATCGGGAAGTGACCGATAATATCCGCAAAATGCTGGATGACGACCGCAAAAATCAAGGAATTCTAGAAACTGTAGTTATTCAATACGGCATTCAAAAAGAAGCGGATAAAACAGTACAAGAAATGGTGAACAAGGTTCGCCAACTAATGCAAGGTAATGAATTAAGCTTTTTTGAAAAAGTATTTCAGCATGAATTGCTGAAGCATCAACAAGTAATGAACGGCTTGACAATTCACAAAGCTGCACAGATAGTTGGTGCTGACGTGATGGCAGCAATTGGTTCTTTAAATACTATTAACTTTGAGAACCGCGCCCACCAAGAACAACTTAAAGGAATTCTCGAAATTTTGGGTGTGCGGGAACTGACTGGACAAGATGCAGATCAAGGAATTTGGGGGCGTGTACAAGATGCAATCGCTGCAATTAGCGGTGCTGTAGGTAGTGCTGTTACCCAAAATTCTGACAAACAAGATATGAACATCCAAGATGCTCTGCGTATGGATCACAATAAAGTAAATATCCTGTTTACACAATTGTTACAAAGCAACGATTCACAAAAAATTCAAGAATACTTTGGGCAACTTTATAAGGATATCAGCGCTCATGCTGCTGCCGAAGAGGAAGTTGTCTACCCCAGAGTCAGGCCTTTTTATGGTGATGCTGATACCCAAGAATTATATGATGAACAAGCAAGCTGGCGGATTATCTTGGATCAACTCAAAGGTATTAGCCCCACTGCACCTGAATTTAAGGAAAGAATCAGACGCTTGATGGACGATGTTACGGATCATGTGCGCCAAGAAGAAAGCACAATGTTTGCAGCAATTCGCAACAATTTAAGTTCTCAACAGAGTGAGGAATTAGCTACACAATTCAAAGCTGCTAAAAGCCGAATTCAACAAGAAATGGGCGGAACTAAAGCTGGCGCAAGAGTTTAATATAGTGCTGCTGAGTAATATATTCATGTTTTTTTAATAGCTAAACATTAGATTGCATTACTTTGATGTAGTGCGATTTTTTCTTATTGTAATACAGCAGATTGCAGGAGTCAGTAGAGACGTTTCGCCGAAACGTCTTCAATTCTGCTGTAAGTAGGTGGGCGTTAAAAATTGTCGTTGGGGCAAGGGAACAGGGAATAGGGAACAGGGAACAGGGAACAGGGAACAGGAAGAGAGCTTTGGGCGATTTTACTTTTCTTCACATACCTTTAAATTTTTCTGTTAACCTACTTATGTTCTATTTAATCATCAGACAATTTACCCAATGCCTAACATTCGATTAACCTGTTCTGACTGTAAGGGTTTACGTTCTATATTCTGAAAACATTCAACTTTTTTTAGGTAGGTAGAGGCGTTTTTGAAATTACTAAGATTCAGTAAAACCATATCTTCATATACTGATTCTTGGGGAATTTTAATATCTAAAACTAATTCTTCTAGTTTATTTTGGTCGATCATAAATTTCAGATATTTTAAAAAGACTTCCCGCTTTTTAGAACGCACAGTTAACAAGTACCAATTATTACTAATAGGTTGTGGTGATGAAGATTCTAGGGGTTCTATTGATGGCATGGTATAGGTGAAGTTTATGGTGAAATGAAAAGCTTTAAGTTGCTTTTGGCATTGTCTTGATGAATAGCGGCTAAAAATGGATTTTTTAACTTACTATTAATCAAAATAGTATAGCAATAATTTTCTATAGTTTCACCTCTATAGCAATCCTATCTGTTGATCTGGTACAATGCCGACGGTGGGCAAAGCCATTGCTCGTCGGCATAACTAGCAAATGGGGTTAAGTAGAAGAAGATCGGATTATAGCAATCTCTGTCTCAAAGTTAAGGAAATGTTCCCACTTAACTACCTTCACCAATCGCAATAAAATTAAAAGCTGACTTTTCTTGGGTAACTACCAGTTCTGGAGAAGCTGTGCCTGATTGTTGTTTAATTCCCAAATCCCAGATGGCAACTTTACATTTTTCGGTAGTGATTTCTTTAACAATGATTTGATTATCAGCACCCCAATCCTTTAAAGTAGCCACTACGCTGGGGGGTTCAACAAAAGGTTCTAAAAAAGTAATTAAATAGATTCCCGCTTCTGGTGATTCAACCTTAAATCCTGCTCCAGTTTGCTTTGTTCCATCGTCACTAACTGTGCCGTAAATAATTTTTTGTGCCATGTTTTTACCTTCAGATAATATATTTGCGTAGAGGGAGTTAGAGCGAAGCAATAATACAACATCTAAAACATCACATACTTCTAAATAATTTGTCAATGTATAAAATTAATAATTTTTTTAATATCAATTGATTAAATAATGTTACAGACAATTAAATTAATTAAATATTAATTCCTTGTTAAAAATATCATATTAGGTGACAATTTATTGTATGCGATAAGTAGGTGGGCGTTAAAAATTGTCGTTGGGGCAAGGGAACAGGGAATAGGGAACAGGGAACAGGGAACAGGGAACAGGGAACAGGGAACAGGGAACAGGGAACAGGGAACAGGGAACAGGGAACAGGGAACAGGGAACAGGGAACAGGGAACAGGGAACAGGGAACAGGGAACAGGGAACAGGGAACAGGGAACAGGGAACAGGGAACAGGGAACAGGGAACAGGGAACAGGGAACAGGGAACAGGGAACAGGGAACAGGGAACAGGGAACTTCTTCACATACCT
>NZ_LZQD01000005.1:67689-118430 GCF_001858025.1 Trichormus sp. NMC-1
AGGGAACAGGGAACAGGGAACAGGGAACAGGGAACAGGGAACAGGGAACAGGGAACAGGGAACAGGGAACAGGGAACAGGGAACAGGGAACAGGGAACAGGGAACAGGGAACAGGGAACAGGGAACAGGGAACAGGGAACAGGGAACAGGGAACAGGGAACAGGGAACAGGGAACAGGGAACAGGGAACAGGGAACAGGGAACAGGGAACAGGGAACAGGGAACAGGGAACAGGGAACAGGGAACAGGGAACAGGGAACAGGGAACAGGGAACAGGGAACAGGGAACAGGGAACAGGGAACAGGGAACAGGGAACAGGAAGAGAGCTTTGGGCGATTTTACTTTTCTTCACATACCTTTAAATTTTTCTGTTAACCTACTTAGTTGATTTTTAGTTAAACTTGCTCAATTCACATCTTGCACCTTTTCAATAAGAGTTGGTGGGCAATGCCCACCCTAGGAAATAATCAGGTTTTTAGACTTGTATTGTCGCGGCGAAGATAACTGTCCATACTTTTTAGAACTATTTATTTTAGTAGCCAATACTTATAAGCTGCATAAGCCAAAGTCACAACCCCGGTAATAATTGCAGACTCATCAACTTCAAATTGAGGATGATGTAAGGGGTGATTAATAATTCTATCTTTGTAGCCGACACCCAAGCGAAACATTGAACCGGGGGCGTGTTCCAAATAAACAGAAAAATCTTCAGCCCCAAGGGAAGGTTCGGGTAAGACTTGGACGAATTCGCTACTCCAAGCTTCTTCTGCTGATGATTGTAATAATTGTGTCAAGGCATAATCATTTTGGACACTTGGTACACCCTGACGATAATTAACTTGGTATTTTGCGCCGTAAGAATTGCAAAGATTAGAGACAATGCTTTCAATCCAGTTTGGTAGTTGGGCGCGGGTTTCTGGGTGGAGCGATCGCACAGTTCCCAACAATTGTACTTTATCAGCAATTACATTTGGCGCTCTGCCACCATTAATCTGTCCAATACTCAACACTACAGGACGTAAAGGATTTTGAGTGCGGCTAATAGCTTGTTGCAGCGCCGTAATCACTTGGGAAGCAATCCAAATTGCATCAACTGCTTCATGGGGACGCGCACCATGTCCCGATTCACCAATAATTATAATCTCTAAATTATCTGCGGCTGCGGTCAAAGCCCCATAACGGATGCCAATAGAACCAGCAGGAATAGAAGGGAAAACATGAACTCCTAAGATAGCTGAAACATTATCCATCACCCCGTCTTTTACCATCCAGTTTGCCCCTTGGGCAATTTCCTCTGCTGGCTGAAATAAAAACCTGACGTTACCCCCCAACTCTGCTGCCATTTGGGATAGTACCATTGCTGTACCTAACCCTACTGTCGTGTGGACATCGTGTCCACAAGCGTGCATTACACCTTCTATCCGAGAAGCATAGTCCAATCCGCTGCGCTCTTGAATCGGTAAGGCATCCATATCAGTACGAATTGCTAATACCCGATCATTTTGCTTAGTGCCTTGTAGTTCACCAATGACACCAGTTTTGCCCACGCATTCTTGTACGTGTAAGCCACTAGAAGACAAGACACCAGCAACAAAAGCAGATGTTTGATACTCTTGTCCGCTGAGTTCTGGGTGTAAGTGGATATGGCGGCGAATTTCCACTAACCGGGGTGCTAGAGTGGTGGCTAAGTCTTTAATTCGGTTCAGCATTGGATTAATTTTAGTTTACAAGCTTTGTTCTCATCATAAAGAAGTGTTATTGAGCAAAATGATCTAGTCTGACAAGACAACGCAGGAAATTAGAAATTTTTACCGAATAATTACTAATTCGTAATTCGTAATCATGCCTACGGTCCCGCTAGGGATACGTAATTAAAGGTTAAGTAGATCAGCGTCAAAAACCCAACCCAAACTCTGTAAAGAAATATGAAATAGGGTACAACCCTGTTTTCGCCTGTCCCCTGTAAGAAAGCCTCTTGTATACCCAGCGACCAAACTTTCTGAGTTGACGGTAGCGAATATTACAGCATCATATGGAAATGATAGATTATTTTGATATAGTAAGACCGCAAAGTTTTTCAGCATAAACATCCGCTACTAGTTATAATTTCCTATAAGTTGAAAAAAACCTTAAGATTAGCGTAAAAATTACATTAAAATAAATATTACGCTTCTATCAAACTGACTGGCTGATACCCAAATTAGGAGGAATATATATGGCGCTTGTACCACTGCGGTTGCTTTTGGATCACGCGGCTGAAAACGGTTACGGCATTCCAGCTTTTAACGTTAATAACTTAGAACAGATTCAGGCAATTATGAAGGCGGCGGCTGACACAGATAGCCCCGTAATCTTACAAGCTTCTCGCGGCGCTCGTAATTATGCAGGGGAAAACTTCCTGCGCCACCTGATTTTGGCAGCAGTAGAAACCTATCCTCAGATTCCCATTGTCATGCACCAAGATCATGGTAATGCGCCTTCTACCTGCTACTCAGCTATTAAGAACAACTTCACCAGTGTGATGATGGATGGTTCTTTAGAAGCTGACGCTAAAACCCCTGCCAGCTTTGAATATAACGTTAAAGTTACCAGCGAAGTTGTCAACGTTGCTCACTCTTTGGGTGTTAGCGTTGAAGGTGAACTTGGTTGTTTGGGTTCTCTAGAAACTGGTGCTGGTGAAGCTGAAGATGGTCACGGTTTTGAAGGTACACTAGACCATTCTCAACTGTTAACTGACCCTGATGAAGCTGTTAACTTTGTAGAAGCAACTCAAGTAGATGCTTTGGCTGTGGCTATTGGCACAAGTCATGGTGCTTACAAGTTTACCCGTAAGCCTACTGGCGAAATTTTGGCTATCAGCCGCATTGAAGAAATTCACCGTCGTCTACCTAACACCCACTTGGTAATGCACGGTTCTTCTTCTGTACCTGAAGATTTGATTGCACTGATTAACCAATATGGTGGTGCTATTCCTGAAACCTACGGTGTACCTGTAGAAGAAATTCAAAAAGGTATCAAGAGTGGTGTTCGTAAGGTCAATATTGACACCGACAATCGTTTGGCTATTACTGCGGCTGTGCGTGAAGCTTTGGCTTCTAATCCCAAGGAATTTGATCCTCGTCACTTCCTCAAGCCTTCTATTAAATATATGCAGAAGGTTTGTGCTGACCGTTATGAACAGTTTGGTACTGCTGGTAACGCAAGCAAGATTAAGCAAATTTCTTTAGAAGATTTTGCTGCTAAGTATGCTAAAGGTGAATTGGTAATGAGAGCAGCGGCTAAAGTTTAATTTTTTGACTTTTTCTCAGCAATAAATAGGGTGTAGCGATACTATGCCCACATTATGAATAAACCGGGGGCGTTTCAGTTTCCCGGTTTTTTTGTTTTTAGCTGAGGAAATGGCAGCAATAAATTATTTAACTACTTGTGGTTGTTCTTCATTCAATGTCATAATATTCAACCGATATTGCGGGTCAGTGTAATATAGTAAGGAGAAGGTATAGATAAGGTTATCTGCTATGACTACCAACTTACAACCTACATCTTTGAATAATCATCTTTTGTCTATAAATTGATTATAAATAGGTTATTTAACCTTGAAGAAGATTTGCTATTTCCTCTGCTGTGGAAGTACCTTCAATCATTTCTTGGAAATACTGATTTAATGACTTTTTTCTACTAATTGTGTTTAAAATAATTTTATCATGCTGGAAATGTTCAACAACTTGCTTTGCTAAAATAAATTCTCGTGAATTTTTACCACAAAAATCTGAGTTATGAGCGCGAAAAGTTAGAAGATAAATTAGGGATAAAAAAGCATTTTGTTTATATCCGTCAGAGAATGTTCTATATTGTTTTGTCAGTAAATAATTTATTATTTTCATAAAATGTTCTTGATAATTTAGACATGAACTGAAAGAATTAAAATTATAGTACCAAAGCAAAATTCTTCCATATCCCCATAGGTACTGACTTTTTTGTAAACTATATTGAGAATCAAATAAACTGAAATATTTTCCTTGTAATTCTTCATTAATTGCTATTCTAGCTAGACATTGCCAATATTCATTATATAGATTACGATATCTAACTTTATCAGCATTATTTAATTGTAATTGTAATTGAGAAAATAATCTATCTGATAATATATATTCGGAAAATTGATATAGTTTACCTATTAAAATAATCGTATCTACTAACAAATCTTTTTTTTGATTATTTAAAGGTTGATTAGATATGAGTGTGTTATATACAATATCAACTAACCTCGAAAGGTTTCCTTGATTTAAGTTTGCTATTAGTTTATTAACAACTAGCTCATTTGATGAAATATCTATAAACTGTAATAAATCAGGTTGTTGATGTATTTTGGACTTAAAACGCTTAATACTTGTATTTAGAACATGATAATTATTTTTTTGAAAATTTTGACTAGTAATTTTATTTAATCCACTAGCAATTTCAGTTAAATTATTTATCAATTCTTGGAAACCACTACGTCTTTCTAATCGTTGAATTTGATCTAATGATCGTTGCTGACGATTCGCTGTAATTTGTTCAGGTAAAATATGACTATAATATTTCTGAGTGCTATTATCTGTCTGTTGTCTATTAATAAAGCTAGTCTTGATTTTATAATTATCTTTTAAATCCCTAACCTTGAGTTCTGGAAAAGAACCAGGTTGCAAATTAAACTGAATTTTGACAAGGGTTTCATCTGATCCTTGATAGTTCTCGATTTGTATTTTATAATCTTGCGGTACACCATTAATACAGTAATCTTTACCATTAACTCGAATAGGTAAATTAGCATTACTTCTACCTTGTGTAATACGTACAAAATCTTGATTTAAACTAGGAATAGCTCCTATTAATAGTGTAGGTTTACCTTCGTAAGAAATAAAATCTTTTTCATCAGATAATTTAATCCATTCTATTTTATCAAAAATAGCAACAGCAAATTCAATTTCATCCAGATAAATCGCAAATAAAGGAAAATTTAAATTATTTTTTTCTCTCCAAATTTGTGGGAACTGTTGATTATTTTGGTAAAGGATAATAAAATTAGGTAGATGTGTATTAATGTTTTTTGAAAAATTATATTGACTAACTAAGACAAATTGATATTGAGAATATTGATTTGCTATTTTCTGGAGATCAGTAAAATTAATTTGCTCAAAAACAATATTAGAAATATCTGATATTATTAAATTAATTTGCTTATATAAAATCTGATTTTCTCGTTTAATTTCAATAATCAAATCTACAGATTCTTGATTTTCACAAGATTGAATGAGTTGTAAAAAGTTAATTTTTTGCAAATAATTAGATAAATGATAAACTGTTTCTACATTTGTTAATAACGGAGGAAATTGATTTAATAAACTTTGAGATACCGCATAACAAATATTTTTGTATATTGCTTGACAGTCAAAAATATTATCTAATAATATTTTATTCTTAGTATCAAGAATAGGGATTTGATAATAACTATTTTCAGTTTGTGTTAACCTGACAGGAATTAAATTAGAAATACCAAAATTATCTAAATCAAGAAATATCAATGGTTTAGTAATTTGATGTTGATGAATTTCGGTATAATGATTCCAATAATGATAAGCACTGCTATATAAATAACCGTCACCACGTCCTAAAATATTACTGTTACTCAGTGTCATTAAATCTAATGTATCACTGATAACAAACAAGTGTTTTTGTTCTCCCGTAGTTAATTCATTTCCTACAGATAAATAATTTAATGCTGAGGAATTAATAGTTAGTTTTGATGAACGATTGTTATTAATAATTGGTGCTGATAAATAACGATTTTCACTATATTTATCTAATAATGCTTTGTATTTTTCTCTGGAGTCAGGAATTGATTGTTCTGGTGAATTTTGAAATATGCGAGTATATTGACAAGCATCAATATAGGATTCTAAATTGAATAATGTAGTCATAGTTTATGAATCTAGTAATGGTAGTTGACGAATTATCTGATTTATTTCTTTTGCGTCGGTGGTTTTATACATTAAATCATGTGTCCGTGAAAAATTAGAATTGAAATTAAAATTAATTCCTCCAATATATGCTACTTGATTTCCTAAAATAGTTATTTTAGCATGGAGATTATTAATTTTATAAATATTCAAGTTTTGGTTTTTAACTGACATACTTGAATCTATAAAAATCTGTGTGTCTAACCGACGTAGACAAGTTGCTATTTCTGCTGATGGTTGAAAACTGCGACTGTAAATTTTTACCTCTCCTTTAAAGTTTGTTAGTTCTTTAATTAAATCTCTTTCATATTGTGATGATGTCAAAAAATCAGGATAATATATATATTGATTTTGATGATTATGCAAGAGAGAACGCAAACGAAAACCATCATTATTTATATCTGGTATTACCTCATCGCTACTGCGTTTTTGCCAAAATTGCTGAAATAAATTAATTAGGTTTTGATGCTGAGAATTATTCCTAAAAACTATCCCCGCTTCTTTATTAATATCTAAACTTCCGCGAGTAAGATTACAAGAACCTAAATAAGAATATTGTTCAGAAATATAGGTTTTTAAATGAAAAGCCCCGCTACGAATGGGAATATCTGCATTGAGTAACATTCTTAAACAAGTTTTTTTCCGTTCATCTGAAATCTTATATTGTTCGGGGATAGAAATATTATCTGATATTTGTTCATCAATACGATCTAAAACTTCGTTTCTCAAGTCTGTTAATATCCAAACTCCTTGAGGTAGTTGCAATGATTTTTCACAAATTAGTGTTGTTAGTTCTTCATCTTCAATAATATAACTAGAAATTAGTAAAAATTGACGAGCATCGTTAATGATTTTATGGAAAATATTCCGATTTTGACGATTACGAATAAACAACCCACTTTGAGGAGTTGAATTAGAGTTAGGTTGTAACTGTTCAGGTAACTTAATTTGTTCATATCTATATCTTGATTGATATTCCTCTACTAATGATTGCACTGATATTGATAAATTTGATGTGTTAGTTTCCTGTAAGCGTAAAAATGTAATTGCTGTTCTTAATTCTAAGGGTAATTCTTGAATAGAAATAAAAGCCGTAATTTTTTGATGATTAATACAAATTTGTTGAGAATTACTAGATTGTAAAATAAATTCTATTTTGTTAATTGCTGGTAAATTCTGCCAATAATCACTAATATTATTCCATATTGTTTGGATAAATTCCTGATCTAAATCAGGATAAATAGGTTGTTTTATGGTAATGATATAATTTCCTGGTTGTTGAGAAATAGCGCCAGGGAAACTGGGAATTTGTGGATCATCTGCTGTTAGTTGAATATTACCTTTTTCAGAAATAAATTGATAAGCATATTTGTTAATAGTTTGGTTGTTTAATTGAGACTCAATAGGGTGTAATAATTTCAGGGAATGTATTTGATAAAGTTCATTATCGTTAGCAATATTTCTTGCTTGTTTGCACAAGTTAATTAATACTGATTCTGGGATAAAATCTAACCCAAAAGATTGACGTAATAGTTGGGGTGTACGTCTGCGATGTTGTGTAGCTACTGCTTGCACTTCCTGCATTAAATCATTTACAGATATAGCTATTTCTTCTGTACCACTCAATAGGAAACGTTGAAATTTTCCTGATATTTGAATTTCGATTTTCATAATTTATATTTGATATTTTATATTAAAACTAGACGTTCCTTATATAATCCTGGTTGATTCAATAATGATTGAATTGGAGATTTATAGGTTTTCCATAAATCATAATCACCGAATAAAAATAAATAGTCTTTTCCTCTTGTGAGTGCTGTATTAATATTTTCTATTGTCATATTTTCAGGAGTTACTGCACAATTAACAATAATTATCTCTTTTTCATTTCCATACCATTCTTCGATTGTACCAATAAATGTTTTATTATTTTCTATGGTTAAGTTGTTTTTTAGATAATTTCGATTTTCTAGGGAAAAAGTAATTATGCCAATTTTCTGGATAATTTCTGAATTTAAATTTTGAAGACTTTGAATAAAGTTAATAATTTGTTGCTCTACATTTCCATGATGTACATCGTGCCAAACTAATCTTTGTGTAGTTTGAGGAAGAGGATCATTAATGTTCCAATATCGCGTTTGTACCCAATCTTTAGAAATACATGGATAAACAATTTCAGCTATTTCTAAATGGATTCTAAATTGTTCCTTTAGCTGATAAACATAAGTTGGTAGCAAATGCTGCTTTAACCACTGGAAACATTGAGGAAAGCGGGTAAAGAATGAGTTTATATTGCGATTTTTCCGATAATATGTAGGGATTTCTTCACCCAATAAAACTAATTTTTGGCATAATCCTGATAATATAATTAATTCTATCCAGTTGAGAGAATGTGCTTCATCCACAATAATTAAATCAAAATTGGATTCCCAAAAATAACAATTTTCTGTTTGCATAAATTCCGCAACAGTTGCCAAAATTGGAATTTGGGAACTTTCCATCATCTGATTAGCAATTTCTGCCAATGCTTTTTCTGATAGATGATTATATATCTGACTTAATTTCAATTGCTGTTCTAGTAATGATTCTAATTGTTTCAGACGATAAGCTAATAGTTGAAGACGTGATTGTGATAAGTGAGGAAATTCGGATTTTAATAGTTCTATTAATTGTTGATGTAAATTATTTTGAATAATTGGCAACCATTTTTCTAGTTTTGCAGATGTTCGCAGTCTTGCTAATTCTACATCTGGTAACAGATGTAATGGCAAATAATCCATCTGCGGTTGTGCGAAATTTTGAGAACGCAATTGATTAATTATCCATTGCTGATAATTTTGTGTTTGAGATAATAAAAAGGGATAAGTTGTTAGGTTATAATAAGCTGTTAAGGACGCAGTGTGATGAGTTAAAATTAGAACTCGATGAGAATGGTTGATAGCTGCATGAGCAAGATTATTTGCAATACGAGTTTTTCCTGTTGCTGCTGTTCCAGAAATTAAAGCAATGGGACTATTTGAAAGTGCCATTTCTAATGCTACTTGTTGATTTCCACTGAGGGAAATATGCGGTATAATTGAGGGAAAGTTTAAATGCGATCGCTCATTAAAATAAACTGCACCATTACACACAGTTTCTATAATTAATTGCGTAGGTAATGATGGAGAATCTTGAATTTGTAATAACTTCTCAGATTGTGCTTGAGTTGTTTCTGAAAGTTCCCTAGATTGATAAATTAATTGTTGTAATTCTCTCCAAAACTCTTGTTGATTCATACTGTTAACTCCATAGATGCTTGAATTACTTTGGCAATAAAATTAACTATTTGATCAAATCCTTGTAATGTAATTGGGTTAGGTAATGGAACTAACCATAATTTTCTATCACAAAAATGCTCTATCTTCACTTTAGTTAACACTTGACTGGGAAGAAATTGTAAATAAAATAATAATCCTAGTTTGACATTTTTGGTATTTATTATATCTTGTACATATTCCTGCATTTGCATAATTATTTCATCACTAGGACGATACCAAAATACCCAAATCGGAAATACTAACTTTTTAGTTTCTAATTCCATCGAATCTAATTGATGAATTTCTAAATCCAATACCAAATCACTTTTGATATCATCAATTTGCTTTTTCACACTAAATACATAAACTTGTTTTTCTAAAAAGACCTTAACTGTAATATTTTCTCCCCTCTCCAGATAACGTCCTTTATCGGGAATTAAACTACCAATAATGGCTAAATTAGCATCTACATCTATTCCTTCAAATTTGAGCAATGCTGCTGCTAAATAAATATAAACAGTGTCCGCTAATAATACACTCCTGAAACTCCATACCCTTTGTTTTTCATTCTTTCGTCGCAGATATTCCAAATAAGCTTGATAGAAACTCCTGTATATAGGATTTTGCTGCAATACATAATTAGGTTTAGTAAATTGATAGCTTCTATCTTGAATAGTTTTCACTATTGGTTGTTGTTTAAATAAATCAATTACTAATCTAATTTTTCTAATTTCTGATTGAAATTGACTTGCTCCACTTTTCTTATATTGAAAACAATTTAAACCTAAAATCTGACCTAGAAACTTATTTTCAGGTGTATTAAAATCTTGATAGCGTTTAATCCCCATTAGCTGTTGTTTTGAACCCGCTTTTTCTACAGCAGTTAACCCAGGTCTACGGACATAATCACGCAAACAATAACTATCCATTTCTTGAATTCTACCAACAGGCATTAATTCCGCTTGTCTTCTCAGTTGGTGACGCAATCTATCACTGATTGCTTCTAGTTTTCGGTGCAGTTGATATTTTCTATCTAAGCTAATTACAATGGGTAAATTAGCATCTTCAAGATTAATTATAGCTAACTTTTCAGATAAATCAATTAGTAATATTTGAGCTTTCGCTGATTTTTTATCTGTCAATATTTCAGTAAACATTCCAATAAATAAACGGATTAATTCAGCCGTTGTTTTATCTACCAAAGATTTACCTAATTTATTTTCCCATGCTTCTATTTCTGATTCTTCTTTGATAGTTTCTACATCTAATACTTCATCACTAATATTTACAGTACAAGATTGTCCAGAAATATCTAAATTTAACTTAGATACTAAATTAGGCTGATCATGTTGTAAATCTGTAGGTTGTAAATAAGGAAAACCTACTTCATACACTCTATCATCAATAGGAATTAACCAAGGTATTGCTGATAAAACTTCCTCTGATTCTAAAACAATAACTGGACGTTGACTAGCTTTGAGTAAGTTATCATCATCGGAACTCATAGGTGAGTTATTCAAATAAGCAAACAAACTAGGGTAAATCTTCATGATACTTGCTCATCCTCATAAACTAAACCTTGCCAGCTAAATTGTCCATAACGTCCTTTTCGTGCTTTCTTAAAAGCTGTAATTAATGGTTTATCATCAATTTCTAAAATAATTTTCTCCAGTTCGTCTAATTCTTTTGATGCTTCATCAACCATCACACCCCGCAGTTTTGGTAATAATTTTTGTCCAAATTGATCAGCAATGGCAAATTTAAAATCAGATGAATTAATATTCTCAACTCCTGGATAATTAACCACATATTGAGTAATAGCTTGATAAACACGATGGGCAAAAGGATGACCCAATTTTTCCATCACTTCATTAGTATAATTCAAGATATCTTTAACTTTTTTAACTAACTCAGAATTAGGATCTGGGATTTTAACCCATTTTTGAAAATGACTGTAAGGCAAATATTCTGAACGTTGATTTCTACTATTTCCATTTTGGTTTTCCTGACGTAATTTCAAATTTTGTGGTTTACCAAAAGTTAACACATTTGCCCGATCTAAAACCTTATCTGATAAAGTTTGTGTAGTTTCATCTTCATTCATTGTTCCCACAAACAAAAACTCATTGGGAATCTTTAACCGACGTTCATTTTCGCTTATCCTTAAACTACCAACATCAATTTCTAAATAAGTTGCATGATTACGACGACTTTCTAATTTAGATAAAAACTCACTGAAATAATATTCTACTCTAGCTAAATTCATTTCATCGAGCAACACAATCACAATTCTATCTTGCATTTTTGGATCATGATTATATTGATATAATCCCCGCATTAAATCAGTCGGTTTAAACTTCTTCTCCACATAGTTATAAAAACCCTGTAAATCTTGTGGAGAATCCCAACGAGGTTGTACAGCTAAAGTTAATAATTGCGCTCCAATGTAATTTGCATATCTTTGTGGTAGTTCACTTTTACCTGTGCCACTAATTCCTGCTAAAATTGCCAAAGCTGATATATCTTGTACTTTTAAAGATGTATGAAAAGCGTTAATTACTCGTGTTGAAAAAGTTAATCCTTGAGATTGAATATTACTAATAAAATCTCTAATAAATTCTGTTTCTTCTAGTTGTAATTGGATGACAGGTAAATACTGCCAAAGATTTTCTCTAAGAGATTGTAAAGCTAGTTTAGCACTATTTTCTATTTCTGTAATTTCTCCTTTAAGTCTTTTAATTATTTCTTCAAGTTCCTGTTTTTCTACTTGTAAATGAGCAATATTCTCTTCCAGTGCTGATTTGATACCCTGTAAATGCTGGATTTCCCTGTCTAACTGTCTTAATTCTGATTCATGATCTCTGATGGTAATTTTTAAGTTATGTAATATCCGACGCAGTTCTTCAACTTTATGATAGTCATTTTGGCTTTCTTGAATTGCTTGTAAAACGCGTTGTTTTTCAGCTTCTAATCTTTCTATTTCTGGCTTTAGCTGATTGACTCTTGTTTCAAAATTTTCTTTTTCTCCTAAAAGACCATCATAAGTAACACGCAATAATTCTACTTCTGTTGCCCGCTGTTCTAATTGTTGAGCTTGATTTTGCAGTTTTTCAAATCCTATATTAAGATTATCCAAACTTATTTGTTTAGCTGCTAATTCTGATTCAACATTCTGGAGAGTTACTTTTTGTGACTCCAAAGATTTAACTTGAGAATTTAAGGCATTAATTTGACCTTCTAACCCACTTTTATCAATTTTAAATTTTTCAATTTGTTGTTGCAGCTTTTCTAGTTCAGACAAATCTGGCTTTTTCTGATTAATTACAGCAATGCGGTTTTCTAATTCCTGTTCTTGCTGTTTCAGAGCAGTTAAATTTTGATTAATTTGTTTTAATGCTGCTAGTTTTTCCTGATATTGTCCTTTAACTGGTGCTAGTGCTGCTTGCTCTTTTTGTAAATCTTCTACTCTTGGTTGGAGAATTGCTACTTGTTGATTTAACTTTGTTAATTCCTCTTGTGTAGCTACTAATTTCTTGAGTTTATCTAATTCATTTACTGTATCATGCTGTCTCTTATCCTGTAATTTCCCTGAAACAGCAGCACCTATAACTGCTCCTGTAGTGCTTCCTAGCAAACCTACGCTGACTTGTCCTGTCAAAGAACCAGTTATACCAACACCAAACGTAAAAGCACCAACTATCATCCAGTCTGAGAACTGCGCCATTTCGACCCCCTTAACAATTTTTATACTAACTTACTTTTATTAAATCACACCATGTACAAGTAGTCATCTTACTGTCAATGTGCTGTTACTTACACCGTTTTTTAGAAAGCTGATTGCAAAGTGATTAAAGATTTCCAAATACAAAAATATCCCATAGCTTTTAGGGTAGGAGAGCAGGGGAAAAAAAATCGTTTTGATCCTGTGAAAATGAATCATTTATTTGTTGGATTTCTCTTAGCAGCTTGAGGAGGTAGTGGTAAAAAGTTCCAGTTTGTAGCGTTGTGGAGTGAATTGTCTGCTAACGCAGACCTCATTGAAAAACAAATAGGTAATAAAAGCTTGATTAAAAAAACCACCAATCCAAAAGCTGATTGATACCCTCAAACTACTCCCTCCACACTGGCCTATCATTCCCACTCAAGGAAAAAGACCATTAGGGTATCAATGGGAACAACATCCCTGGTCTCCTCAAACATTGCTGAATGAACTACAGCAATATGAAAAAGTACCAGTTAGAAACCGACATCACGGGTTTTACAAAGTCACCCCCACCGGTATAGGTGTCCTTTGCGGTCAAAACTCCCAAGAATTTTTAATCGCCATAGACTGTGATGGATACAGCGCCCAGGCAGCAATTATCGCTCATCAACCACTACCCACCACAGTTGCATTTACATCAGGACGACCAGGACGGGCGCAATATTTACTGAAATTGCCAGATATCAATCATCCTCAACTCAAATCCCGCAAAATCACCACCGCCCCTGGTGAAGTTTTAGAATTTAGAGGTACTAAACTACCATCAATACTTCCCCCCAGTGTTCATCCACAAACAGGTTATTATCGTTGGCTGAGTGGTTGTCGTCCTGACCAAATCGAAATAGCGATCGCACATATGAAGATATAGCACTTCCCAGTGTCATGAGGTACAAGAACCCCACCCCAACCCCCTAAGAGCAAGCGATGAGGGGCTATGACGTACCTTATAACAAAGGAATCCGCTGTATAGATCCCCGATTTGTTATAAGTCAGGGATCTGAGTTTCTAAAACACGCGATGCTGTAAAGATGGCATTTGCCGACGCACTTGTTCTAATCTAGTGGGTTTGATTTCTGCGATCGCTACTCCTGGTTTATCTCCTGCATCTGCTAAAATTACACCCCAAGGGTCGATAATCATGGCGTGTCCGTGGGTTTGACGACGGGCGTAGTTAGTACCAGTTTGGGCTGGTGCAATGACATAACAAGTATTTTCAATCGCTCTAGCTTGTAGTAATACTTGCCAATGGTCTTTACCTGTAAAAGCAGTGAAAGCCGCAGGAATAAAGACAACATCGGCTCCCTTGTCTGCTAGATGTCGATATAGTTCCGGGAAGCGGACATCATAGCAAATAGAAAGTCCTAAATTACCCAATTCGTCGGAGAAATAGACTGGGGGCAAGGCTTTACCAGCCATAACTGTACTAGATTCTTGGTAAGTGTTGCCGTCAGGGACATTGACATCAAATAAATGTGCTTTGTGGTAACGGGCGAGTTCTTCACCGTTGGGATTGATTAGTAAAGCCGTGTTGTAGACTTTACTTGTGCCGTCTACAGGGACGGGAAAGCCGCCGCCAAGGATGGTAATTTGGTAGCGTTGTGCCATCGTTTTCAGAAATTTTGCTGATTCAAATGCGATCGCTTCCCCTTGTGTGAATTTGTCTTTTTCTTCTCCCATGAAGGAGAAATTTTCTGGTAAACCCACCAATTCCGCACCCTGACGCACAGCCAGATCAATCAATTCTTCTGCCTGTGTCAAGTTTTTCTGTAGATCAGGCACACTGGTCATTTGAATAGCGGCGGCTAAATAAGACTTCATAGATTCAAAAACAAACAGTGAATTTGTACGGGATAGATTTTTAAATATATCTTTATTGGTAGATGCTAGTACCGCAGGGCTAAATTAAAAATAAAAATAAAAACTTAAAAAAGCTTGTTTTATTTGCTCTTCGGCTATTTTTTAGATTTTAGATGGAGTTTCGCAGCAGTTTACTAGTGAGAATTGCGTCATTGGCGGTTTTTTGGCAATTCTCTCCCCTAATCTTCTTCTGGGTAAAAAAGTTGAGGGGATCAAGAATAAGGGACTTGCAAATAAAAAAATACCCAATCGCTTTTAGGGCAGGGTGCAGGGTGCAGGGAGAGGAAAAGTCGTTTTGATTCGGTAAAATTGGATAATTTATTGTTTGGAGTTCCCTAATTTAATAATTTTGCTCGCGGTTAATCCAAATCCCCCTGATTCCAGCAGCTTTAGCACCGTAATAATCATCTGTAATACTGTCACCAATATGCCATGCTTCGTCTGGGGAACAGTTATGGGTTTGCAGGGCTAGTTTAAAAATTTGCGGATCTGGTTTAGCTGCACGCACTTGAGTAGAAATGGTGATGGATTTAAAATAATCTCTGAGTCCCAAGCTTTGTAAAACTGAGTACAGCCGAGAATCGAAATTAGACAATACACCCAATTCTACTCCTAACCGTCGCCAGTTCACCAAAGCTAGGGGAACATCTGGATAAACAAACCAAGGTTCAGCAGTGCCAAAGTGGATATAGAGTTCACTAAAGAAAGCGGAAAAGTCAGAAAATTCTTTGAGAACGCCTGCACCTGCAAAGGTATTGAGGGCTATGATTCGCCACCAATCAAATTCCCGTTGAGCAATATCTTTAATATCTGCATCAAGAAATACTGGTGGTGGTGCAGCTTTAAAGCTTTTAAAAAATTCTATATTCAGGATTTCGGGGGAAACCACAACGCCAAATTCTTGAGCGATTTGACTATAAACTATGCCTACGCTGCCTTTGATACCAAAGAGTGTACCTACAGCATCTACAAAAATAACTTTCGGTTTTTTCATAATAAATAATAATAATACCTAATGCTAATTACTTATAAATCAATAGGGTTCAATTAGGACTGATATAGGAATTATCAACGATATCTGATATCATTTCCGTCTAATCACTTATCAAAAAAAATCTCCGCGTCCCCGCGTCTCCCTCTCTCCGCGTCAGTCTAAATGATAAGTATTCAACCGGACAGGATATGATAGCTTGCGTGGCGTAGCCATAAAATTTTAAGTCTCCTAGGGTGGGAAATACCAACCGGTCAATGATTTAGGTGGGCATTGCCCACCCTACGGTTGAATGTATTTACCAATTCTTTTCTTTTCCTACACCCCACACCCAGCCTCAACAGAAGATCGAAAGCGATTTACCGAGAAAGGGTTTCGATAATCGGACGCAGTAGCCAGTTAAAGCCTACTTTGAGTTGATGATCTAAAGTTGGAAGCCTATACAAATAAGCTAGACGACGGGCGAGGTATGCTAAAGAACCATCTAGTTTGATACCTAAACCTGTGAGGGTGGCGTTGTCTATTCCCAAGGCCATGATTTCGCCTAATTGTTGATAGCGGAAGGGAAGTAGGGGACGATTGGTTAAAGAAGCCCAGATGTTCCATGCTGTATAATCAGCTTGTTGAAAGGCGACTTGGGCTGTGGCGGGTACTTGCTTTCCTTCTGCGTCAAGACAATCTGCTAAGTCTCCTAATGCAAAAATTTCTGGATGTTCAAGTACTTGCAGTTGAGGTGTTGTGGTGATTTGGCCGCGCGGGTTTTGCTTGAGGGGTAGGGTTTTGATCACCGGGGCGATTCTTGTTCCTACTGTCCAAATTACCAAATCTACGGGAATTTCGTCTATTTGATCTTTATACTCTAGGGAGATGGTATCTTCTGCAATTGATACTACTTTGGTTTCTAAGTCAATAAACACGCCTTTGGTTTCTAGGGCTTTTTTGGCGGCTTGGCGGTTAAACTCTGGGGAAGTTCGTAAAATTTGATCGCTGATTTCAATGAGGCGGAAGCGTCCTTTTTCGCCAATTCTATCTGCGAGTTTACAGGCTAATTCTACGCCACTGTAACCAGCACCAACGATGGCGACGCGAATTTTTTCAGTATTTGATTCTTCTAAAATTCGCAATCTTTCTTCTAAACGATAAACGTCAGTGATGCTACGGAAGGGATAGGCGTATTCTGTCGCGCCTGGTACTAAATCTAGGGGTGTTTCGCCACCTAAAGCTAATACTAGCCGGTCGTAGGAAATTCCTGGACTATCTTGTAACTGTACCCGTTGCTTGTCTATGTCAATTCCTGAGACAACTGCTTGATGAAAACGCACTCCTGTACCTTGTAATAGTTCTTGGTAGGGAGGAGCAATTTCCCAGGTTTGGAGTTCGTCGGTGAGGAGTTCGTAGAGTAGGGGAGAGAAGATAAAGCGATCGCTCTGATCTACTAATATAATTTCAGGTTTGGAACTAGATTCCCAAGGTAATTGGCTTAAACGGAGGGCGGTGTAGAGGCCACCAAAGCCTCCACCTAGGATACAAATTCTTGTAGTTGGTTGAGTCATGGTTTTTTATAAGAAAGCTAAATCCCAGCCAGGCATTTATTTTAGTGTAATGATTTATTGCGGTCTATTGCCATTAGCCAGCAATCCTGATGTTTTCCCTCGTGCAGTTCATAGGAGGGTAACAGCTTAATTTTCACAAACCCTGATTTTTCATAGCAGCGGATAGCGCGGGGATTTTTTACACTTGGATCAATTACTATTCTAACAGCTTGTAGTTCTGTAAAAATGAACTCTACGGCTGATGAAAGCACTTGTGTACCAATTCCTAGATTCCAATATTGAGTTTCGCCGATAAATAAGTCAATTCCATAGACATTATCTGTATTTTCTAAACAATACATTTGTCTAATTTCTTCTGGTATTTGATTGAGGCAATAATATTGTAAATAACCAATATCCTGATTTTTATAGGAGAAGATACAGGGAATTACAGGTTCTTCTCCCTGAGTTCTCGGTTGATAGGTGGCAATAACTTTTTCTAGGTAATGAGGATCATCTCGTCCTCCATAATATTTTAATACTTGCTCATCTGTCCGCCATTTTTCCATTAACTCATAATCATAAAGATTATCTTGCATAGGACGAAGTTTAATTTCGTTTTGAATAATTAGCATATTCAAGATTTCTATAGAAAAAACGGTCTACATAAATTATAAACCGTCTAATAATTTTTGTAGGTTGGCGTAGGCAGTCGCAACCCCATAAAAGTCCGTAAATGTTGGGTTTCCTTCCGTCAACCCAACCTACAAAAATTAATTGCCAAGGGAAAATGCCCATTTGACAATATTTTTATTGGCATCTGATGTAAAAAATACAGATTATTCACATTACCAAGTTACACGTTCTTGCCATTTTTCTAAGGTTTTCACACTAATTCCTGGGACTTTTTCTACATCTTGTAAGGATGTAAATTTTTGCTGTTGACGAGCAATAATTATCCTTTCGGCTAATTTCTTACCTACACCTGGGAGAGTTTCTAATTCTTCCTGGGTTGCTGTGTTGAGATTGATTGTTGTAGTTTCTAACTTTTCCAAAGATGTAGGAGTTTTAATTTGGGGACATTTTTTGACTTCTGCATCAATTTTAGCTTGAATTCTTGGCGGTAAACCTGGTTTGATATTTGTATAAAGTCGATTAAATTCACGTTGATAATGAGCCGCTACTGTAGGATTTTCAATGACTAGTAAAGTTTCATCATTACCATGATTAGCTGCTTCTGACCAATTATGTGAACCTGTAATTACGGTTTGGTTATCAACGACAGCAAATTTATGATGTAAAACATCTCCTTTGGCTAATGTGGGAACTCCAACTGTAGAAATAGGATTTTTCCAAAGACGGTTATCAATTTCATATTTACAGTTATCACTGACAGCAATTCCCATCATATCTAAAGCTTCACTATAGAAACGATAGGCAAATTGTGGTTCAATTAAAGCCCGAATTTGTACATTTTGATGATGACGATTTTCTAAAATATTGGCTAATTGTTGATCTGAAAATACAAATAATGCCATATCTATAGATTGAGTGGCTGTATCCAAGGTTTTACCAATTAACCCATTGCTAGTATTACTCCAAATCTGAGTTGCTGAAGTCGGTGAAAAATGTACGGTAATTTTATTATTAGCTAAAGTGATTTGTTTGGGTAAACGCAGCGGCTTTTTCACACCAAATATACTATCTGGTTTTCCTCCTGCTCCATCACCCCACATGATGTTAAACTCTTCTGTAAATAAAGTCGCTAATTCGGGACTATCTATTCTTAATAAGTTGTTGGCGTTTCCTAAACTGCTGGGATTTGTAAAATCACCGAAAGTATCGCTTAAGGTAAAATTAGCAGAAGTAATAATCACAAAGCGATTATCTACGATTACAAATTTATGGTGCATTAAACTGCTACCTTTGGAACCATCGGCGGTATCATCTATCCAGGGTATTTTGGCATTTTGGATAATGGCTAAAGCATCTCGTTGACTAATTTCTTCAGGTGTGATTTGATTGTCTTGGTTGATATCAACAAATTTACGAAATTCTTGATGTCGGTCTTGTTGTCTTTTTGCTAATTTCTGGATTTCTGCTGGTGTGAAATTACTCAAAGGACGAGAATAGTTATTCTCTAAAATTATTCTCACTTTTACCCCAGATTTATGTTTAGCAGCTAGGGCTTGAGCAATTTTGGGTAAACGCAATTCTTGTATTGCTACGTCTACAGTAGATGTGGCTTGGGAAATAACATCAACAATCTGTGTTTCTAAGTCATCTCCTAAGCGGGTTTGTTGACGGTAAGCTTCCTGATATTCTGAAGATTGGGAATGATTAAAGTAAACTTGAATTAATGGATCTTGGGGTAATGGCGCTAAACGCTGATTTGAAGACTGGACTTTTTGACAACCAAAAAGAGTGAAGATTAATAAAAAAATATAAGATAAATATCTTTGATGAGGGAAAATAGACACGGTAATCTGATAAAAGTGAATTAAGGGTTAACGTTTTTATTATTCCCCAAAAGGTGTATGTCGAATTATATAGAAAACCCACTGCGTCAAAATGGAATAGATCCGCATTGAGGACTAACTCAGTAATACGGAGATGGGAAAATTATTCTTTGATATACTGCAAACGGCTTAAAACTTGACCCCTCTCCAAACCTCTCCCCGTCCACGGGGAGAGGCTTAGAACCTAGTTTTTTAGTCAAGAGAAAGTAAAATTCTTAACCGTTTTGAGTATAAATAAATAGGCGAACATGGTATAACTCAATTATTGATTTTATGCAAATATATTTAGATTACAGTGCAACTACTCCTACTCGTCCAGAAGCGATCGCCATCATGCAAGCAGTTCTCTCCCAAGAATGGGGTAATCCTTCCAGTTTACATGAATGGGGCAACCGTTCAGCCTTGGTTCTGGAACAGGCGAGAATGCAAGTTGCAGGATTAATTAACGCCATTCCTGAATCAATTATCTTTACTTCTGGGGGAACGGAAGCAGATAATTTAGCCATTATGGGGATAGCGCGATGTTACAGTGTCCCCCAACATATGATTATTTCTAGTGTGGAACATTCTGCGATCGCTGAACCGACAAGAATGTTAGAAAGTTGGGGTTGGGATGTAACCCGGTTGGGTGTTGATCATCAAGGTAGAGTCAATCCCCTAGATTTAAAAGCAGCTTTGCGTCATAACACGGTTTTAGTCTCCGTGATTTACGGACAAAGTGAAGTCGGGACAGTACAACCGATTGCAGAATTGGGTAAAATTGCTAAAATACATGGTGCTTTATTTCACACAGATGCAGTCCAAGTTGCTGGACGTTTACCTATAGATGTGCAGACTTTACCTGTAGATTTACTAAGTCTATCTAGTCATAAACTATATGGTGCTTTGGGTGCTGGGGCGTTGTATGTGCGTCCCGGTGTGGATTTAATGCCTTTGGTGGGGGGAGGTGGACAAGAAAGAGGAATGCGTTCGGGTACACAAGCAACACCTGCTATTGCGAGTTTTGGGGTAGCTGCGGAATTAGCAGCGCAAGAATTGGTGGGGGAAAGGTTAAGATTGATCGGATTGCGCGATCGCTTATTTTCTCTTTTAGCAGATGTTCCCGGTTTAGTTCCTACGGGTGATTTAATTCACCGTCTTCCTCATCATCTCAGTTTTTATTTAAAATACGCCGACGGGGAAAAAATCAGCGGGAAAACATTGGTACGTCAGCTAAACTTGGCGGGAATTGGTATTAGTGCCGGTGCTGCTTGTCATAGTGGTAAATTAAGCCCTAGTCCGATTTTATTAGCAATGGGTTATTCTGAAAAAGCGGCTTTGTCAGGAATTCGGTTGACATTGGGAAAACAGACTACAGCAGCTGATATTGATTGGACAGCGATGGTGTTGAAACAAGTTTTGCAGAGATTGATGCCGGATTTATCTTTAGTAAAATATTAAATCTAATAGACATCGACCTTTCTTTAAATATGCGTGACCTAAAACCATTGTAGAGACGTTCCATGGAACGTCTCTACAATATTTACCACCAGATGTCTAATATTGATCAAGAGACTTTATCGAATATCTAAATTATGCCAGAACTACCCAAAACTTTAGAAGATGCGATCGCCCAATCCCGTGAAGCTGTAAAATCTGCTTTAGCTGATGGCATGACTCGCATTCAAGTTGATTTTCTGTTTCCCGAACTCAAATTTATGCCAGTTGCAGCACAATTTCTGCCTGTGTTGGCTGAATATGAATCCCGTCTGAAAGTCTTTTTTGCTGATGCGGGTGCAGCTGCTTTAGCCCGTCGAGATTGGCAAGATGTACCATTTAAAATTGAAGATATTGGTACAGGTAGGGCTGCTTCTTTACAAACCAAAATTCAGCCAGAAGATGAAATTTTCCTCTTTATCGCCCCAACTTCCGTAGAAGTACCGCAAATAGAAAAGCTATGTGAAGTAATTGGTACACGCCCTTTCATCATGTTAAACCCTCGTCTCGAAGATTCGGGTGTCGTCGGTATTGGTTACGCTGCTAGGGAAACCCGTCGCCGTTTCATCAGCACCATTGAATCTTGCTATTACCTTCGCCCTGTTGATGAAGAAAGCGCCGTTTTGCGTAGCTATCCTGGACAGTGGGAAGTATGGTTAGAAATTGAAGGCGAATATCAAAAAATCGCCGAACTACCAAAAAGACCGGCAGGTGATGAGTTAGATATGATTCTCATGAAGGGACAACCGATAAACTCCACAGATGGAACACCTGCAAAAAAACCCAGTGTGTTTAAGAGTTTGCAACGGTTTATCAAAGCTTTGAGTAATTAAGGGTCGGAAAATGTAGAGATGTTTCCTGAAAAGTCTCTACAATATAGGGACTTCCAAATAAAAAAATCCCCAATCTGTAGGGTGGGTTAGCGCAGCGTAACCCACCATTATCCCCTAAATTTATGGTGGGTTACGGACTACCGTCCTAACTCACCCTACGATTTTTGGGTAATTTATTTTTTGGTGTTCCCATAGCAATCCTATTTGAGTTGAAAAAGCCCTAATTACGAATTACGAATTATTCTAATTCCCTTGTAATGGTGCGTTTAAGGTTTTCTCAATGCGATCGCGCGTTTCTAATAGAAAAGCTTTGGTATATTCATCTTCAGAATTAACTCTTCTGAGTTTGCTATTCAATTGTTGGAGTTTATACCAAGCTAAAGTCCGAGCATCTTCTGGTACACCTTCTTTCCGCAACACCATAGCCATCAACAGATTCAGGTATTCCCGTTGTAAACCTCGCCGCAAACTAGAAATTTTTAATTTACCTTTGGGTTGTAAAACTTCCGTCCAAATTCCATTTTGCAAAGTATCGAATAACTCAGGTAAAGTCAATGATTGCCCAGCTTTACTTTTCAATTCAATATCCTTGAGACGAGAAAGGCGATCGCCTGAAAGTAAATCCCCCAACACAGCACTCTGAACAAACAACACCAAATTATGAATTGGATAATCTAAACGTCCCGTTTTCGGATTACTACCCCAATGTCGCCATCGAGAAGGTGCTAATTTATTCAGCAATTCTGGAGAAAAATTCAGCGCATCTTCAGCAAACACATATTTTTGTAATGTTCCTAATGCCTGCCTTTGTTGTTCTACTGGAACTGCTACAAAAGGCAATTTGCCCTTTCCTTGATTGGGATGAACTCGATAAAAAGACTGTCCACCAATGTATTTACTAGTATAGAATAACTGCTGTAAATAATTACCTAATACAGTTTCAAAGCGATCGCTTAAATCACTATAACTTTCTCCCGCTATTGGATAACCCTGATTTAAACGTTGCCACATCAGACGGGAATTATCCAACTGCCATTGAGAATAAACCAGCACATTGCCGCTATTATCCCAAGCCCCCGAAGTCGGATCAATATCAGATGTATCCTCATCAGGAGAATAACTCAACTCTGGTTTTACTGATTGTTCAGCAATTTTATCTAAAAATGGTTTTTCCGCAATAGGAGTTTTCGCGTCAGAGGGACTGTAGCCATACTGAATTGCCCAGTCATCATAAGTTCCCACCATACTGGGAAAATAATCTCCCTGCTGCGTACCTTGGGGGGCAATATTGGGGGGAATATAATCCATTACCGATGATGTCAAGCCTTTGCTACGGCTAATTTCTACATTATTCATCTCCTCTGGTGCTAAGAGGGTACTACCACGAAAATTGTGCCGTAAACCTAAAGTATGACCAACTTCATGAGCAATAATTAAACGTAAATATTGATGAATATAATCTTGCACCTGCTCTTTGGTCGGAGTAATATTTGGCAATAGTGACATCGCCAGCGAACCATAAGCAAATTGGTTAGCAGATTCTATTCCGTAGCATAAATCATACTCTCCTGCTAGTTTGGATAAATTACCTAATAATCCTTTAGCAGTTTTATCACCTTTGTTACAAAGCAGACGATTTTGAATCAATGCTGATAAGGAAGTACGAGTTTGTGTTTGGTTAGGTAAAACAATTTGACGATAATCCTTTTTTAATACCCTGACAAAACTAGCATCTACGAGAATATCTGCATCTAAAATTTCTCCAGTTAAAGGATTACTACGAGATGGCCCCATCGCAAAATATCCATCTACAGTATTAATCCAGCGGATTGTATTGTAACGAACGTCCGCTGCATCCCATGTGGCATTATCTGGCATTTGTCGGACTTCGATTGCATCTTTAAATCCCGCTTTTAAAAAGGCTTGATTCCACATCAAGACACCTTCTTTAATTGCACTCCGGTACTCCAAAGGTACAGCATTATCAATCCAGAAAACTATCGGTTTTTTGGGTGGAGAAATTTCTGCTTTGGGATCTTGTTTTTCTAAATTCCAGCGATTAATGTAACGCACAAAAGGATCATTACGATCATCTGTGGATAAATCTTGATAAGCGGTGAGGAAATAACCCACTCTATCGTCTGCTAACCGGGGTTGATAATTATTTTTAGGTAGTTCGGAAAGGCTGTAATGAACTCGCAGAGTAAAGCCCCGATTATCAGGTAGCACATTAAAATTTTGGTTTTGATTATTGCTACTTTTACCACTGCTAGAAAAATTGAAAACCGATTCAATTTCTACATTTCCTGGAAAAACTTTAGCATTGCCAAAATAGTTTTGGTCAGGACTAGCAGCCAATTCTAAACCCGCAGATAATCCAGCTAAATCTGTCAGCAGCAATTCACCTAAATCAATGAGAACGGTTTTGCGTTCTGGATTAATACTTTTAATTGGGATAGTATAGAGAATAGAGTCACTAAAAGACCGGGCCAGCGATCGCGCTTGGGGGTCTCCTTCACGGGTACGAAAATTAACATTACGAACTACAAATTGTAAGTTATTATCTACTCGTTGGAAATAAAATAAAAAATCTTGCAATGGCATACCACTGTAAATACCTCTTTCACCAATCCCCGATTCTAAGGTGGCTGTAGCTAAGAAGTTTTTCTGTAGTTGCTCTGGTTTAATCTCTAAATATATTTTATTTTTCTCTTTTTGGCGATAAAGAGTAAACATCCCTTCTAGTTTTTCAGCATCTTTGACTACTTGATTAAATTGCTCTAATTCGTCCGGTTTCGCGGGTTTAGTGGTAGGAGTAGGCTTTTTTGTGGGCTGATTAGGAGTTTTAGCAATTTGTAAAAATGGTTGCTGTCTGGCTTTATGTAGATCTTGCACTACCCACATAAAAGGTTGTTTTTGTACTTGTTTATTTTGATTAATTACCCATATTTTTGATGTTGGTAATGTGTTCTCAGCCACCTTTACCCCTGCTTCAGTTCCCAGTTTAAGTCGATTGATTGGTAGTGACTTAGCACCAGCAGTTCCCATTCCTAAAAACAAACTATGTAACAAAACGATATAAAAGGTTAATTTGTTCATTCTTTGCCACCCTAAGAAGTCAGTATTCCGGGTTAACTTGCTATTGTCCCAAAACTAAGCCTAGATTTCACTTAGCCAATAGTTTAATTTCCGAATACTGGTTATACATCAATTTAATATACACTCAAAAACACAACAGAAAATAAATAAAAACCCTAATACTCATATACAATAATATTTAAATAAGCACCTACTTTAGAAAAATTGCCCAGTCAAAATCCCAATTTTCATGAGCAACGATACTCAACTTAGCCTTTTTAACGAATCAAGCTTTAACCAAAAAGATCTAATTCCCACAGATTCTAAAATTCCCATTCCTACCGATACTTATGCCAAGATAGACGATTTGGCACAGCATTGTCGTATCTGCCAACGTTGTGAATTGGGGAAAACTCGCACTCATGCTGTAGTGGGACGTGGTAACTTGCAAGCTACAATCATGATTATTGGGGAAGCACCGGGGCAACAAGAAGACGAAACCGGTTTACCATTTGTGGGTAAATCAGGGCAATTACTAGATAAAATTTTGGCATCTGTAGAATTAAATCCAGATAACGACGTATATATTTGTAATATTGTCAAATGCCGTCCACCAGAAAATCGAGTTCCCACACCCGATGAAATGGCGGCTTGTAAGCCTTATTTATTAGAACAAATTCGTCTAGTTAATCCGAAAATTATTTTATTAACAGGTGCAACTGCTGTCAAAGCTGTAACAGGCGATAAGCGACAAATTACGAAAATTCGCGGTCAATGGCTAGAGTGGTCAGGGCGTTTATGTATGCCGATTTTCCATCCTTCCTACTTGTTGCGTAATCCTTCTAAAGACAAGGGTTCTCCTAAATGGTTGATGTGGCAGGATATACAGGCAGTGCGGGGGAAGTTTGATGAAATCCGAAATCACGGCTGATGAAACTTATTTCCAACTATCGCATTCGCACAGTTCCGGCTTGACAATCGCGTAACCAAAGTTTAACACCTTGAGCGATCGCACCGTTACTACTATCTCTTGCTGGTGCAATAGTTGATTTGGCTGGATAAGCAGCAGTTTGAGTCAACATCATGACCAAATTCCAACCATTTTTAGTTTTGGTTAAAAACAGTCTGTGAAATTGTTGCAATTCTATCGCTTTTTTATTTATATACTGTCGTTCCAAGGTAGTAAAAAAAATCTGCTCAACTCCCTCCGATTCGTATTTGACGGCATCAATACCGGGATTTAAAGGTAGAGATTGAAACTCCGGTTTACCTGCTGCCAATATATAAGGGAAAATGTCTACACTTCTTCCCAGACGACGGGCGCGTTGGGTGGTACGGTTGGCGTAACTCGGTAAATCACGCAACAACTGAGTAGTTATTGTTTCTAAACTTTGCTCAGAACAGAAAAAACCGATTTTTTCATTTTCCCCCTGCCTGCTATCCTGGGGGGTGAGAGTTTTGGAAAATGCAGGGTAATGAAGGCTATTAGAGATTAAAAGCCAGCAGCTAGAAGTTACAAGCCAGCTGATTCTTGCTTTCATGAGACTGTGTTAACTTCTTCAACAATCTGATTCCAAGCTAATTCAGGTTCAGCCGCAGCAGTGATAGGACGACCAATAACTAGATAATCTGCACCTGCAAGTATAGCTTGAGAAGGTGTGAGCGATCGCTTTTGATCTCCCTTTTCTGCCCAAGTTGGACGTACTCCTGGACAAACTAGTAAAAAATCATTTCCACAACTTTCTCGTAATTGTCCTACTTCTTGGGGAGAACAAACCGCCCCATCTAAACCAGATTCTTGAGCTAAAAGCGCCATTTGTAAAGCAAATTCCGGCAATTCTAAAGGAATTTTCAAATCAAACGCCAACTGTCTTGTAGAAATGCTAGTTAACAAAGTAATAGCGATTAACTTTGGTGGTTTAGTCCCCGCTTTTTCCGCCCCAATTTGCACAGCTTCCACCGCAGCCTTGAGGGCATCTTCACCATTAGTAGCGTGAATTGTCAATAAATCCACTCCATAACTAGCCGCAGCCCGACAAGCACCGGCGACAGTGTTGGGGATATCGTGAAATTTCAAATCTAGAAAAATCCGCTTTTGGCGAGATTTGAGAATTTCCAGAATAGTCGGACCAGTGCCGGTAAACAACTCCAAACCAACTTTCCAGAAAGTGACTTGAGGAAGTTTATCAACAAGAGCGATCGCACTTTCTAAATCTGGTACATCTAAAGGAACGATAATTTTTTCAGTAGTCATTAGTCATTAGTCATTAGTCATTGGTCATTAGTCAGGGGAAAACTCTTTGCTGTCTCCAGTCACCTATACCTCGTTCCCAGTCTCTGACTGGGAATGCCATCATTGAGGCTCTGCCTCTGTTATCTTTGATAGCCCAGCGTAAGCCATAGTCAGAGACTTATAGAATTCATTGCCATACAGAGTATGGGAACGAGAAAAAGAGAATAGTCTAGTATTCTGCGCCGTAACGCAGCCTAATAGCTTTTTTCAACAACATTTGACTATATAATAGGCATCGCTTCTTTTAAGCTTTCCTTAGAAGAAACAAGTTTGATAAACTTATTTTTACCAACTTGTAAAACTCTACCGTCTAATTCGCTATGTTGTTGGTAAGAGGTATCAACATCAGTAATTTTAGTACCATCTAAGCGCACTCCACCTTCTTGAATTTTGCGTTTCCCTTCTCCTGTACTCTTACACAAACCACAAGCACCGAGAATATAGGCTAATTTAGCGGGAAATTGAGGTATGGTATCTAGGAAAAAGATTGGTAATGCACCTTCCTTACCACCGCTTTTCGCTGCCTCTTTCGCCTCATTAGCCGCTTGTTCGCCGTGATACTGACGGACAATTTCCCAAGCGAGAAATTCTTGGCGATCGCGCGGGTTTTCTGGCAGACTATCCAAAGGTAAATCTGTCAGCAATTCAAAATACTGTGACAGTAAATTATCTGGCACACCTTGCAACTTCTGATATTTTTGGGAAGGATGTTCTCCCAAAGCAACATAATTACCTAAAGACTTAGACATCTTTTGTACACCATCAGTACCAATCAAAATTGGCAGAAGTAGCCCAAACTGAGGCTTTATCCCGAAATGGCGTTGTAAATCTCGCCCCACAGCGATGTTAAATTTTTGGTCAGTTCCGCCCAACTCCACGTCAGCCTCAACAGCCACAGAATCAAAACCCTGCATTAGTGGATACAGGAACTCATGGAGGAAAATCGGATTCTCCTTTTTATAACGTTCTGCAAAACCTTCTTTGGCTAACATTTGTCCAACAGTCATGGTGGAAAGTAACTCCAAAGTTTTCCCCAAATCTAGACGGGAAAGCCATTCCGAGTTATAACGCACCTCCAACCGACCAGGTGTGTCAAAATCTAAAATAGGACGCACTTGGTCAAGATAAGTTTGGGCATTTTGTGCTACATCAGCTTCTGTCAGTTGACGACGCACATCAGATTTGCCAGTAGGATCACCAATACGTGCGGTAAAATCACCAATAATCAGAACAGCTGTATGACCAGCATCTTGAAAAGCCCGTAGTTTGCGTACTGGTATACTATGACCAAGATGAATATCCGCACCCGTAGGATCAATACCCAGCTTGACTCTTAAAGGACGATTTGCATTTGCTAAACGCTGTTCTAGACTTTCAGTTTCACTATGATCATGAGGTTCCGGAAAAATTTCTGCCACACCACGATGCAGCCAAGAGAAATCTTGAGCCATACTAAGGGATTCACTATTAACTACATTTTGCACTTTAGAAATTAGGTTAGTTATGTTCACTGGCAAATTATCCGTTTACTGCGCTGCCAAACTACTATAATTGCAAAAAATTAACCGTCTGATTTCATTGAATGAATTACATTTATATTTACAAGTGAGGAAGTGAGATCGCCGTGTCGTCTAGGACTTTTGAAGACAAACAGCCACCAGAGAAGGCTTCATCTGGTTTTGAGTTTTTCAAAGGAGTAGGTCAGGTAACTGGCGGTACTCTGTTATCTATCACCTTGCTGGCAAGCTCTATTGTAGCCGGAGGACTAGTTGGACTAGCCATTAGTTTCCGCAATTTGCCAGATGTGAGACAACTACGTAACTTTTCTCCTTCAGAAACTACATTCATATATGACATTAAAGGTAAGCTCTTAACAAGTGTTCACGGGGAAGCAAACCGAGAAGTTGTACCCCTAGATAAAATTTCCCCCAATCTCAAACGGGCAGTATTAGCCAGTGAAGATGCTACCTTCTACACTCACCACGGTATTAACCCTAGTGGTGTTGGGCGGGCTGTGGTAGTCAACTTGATAGCAGGGGGTGTGAAAGAGGGTGGTTCTACCATCACCATGCAGTTGGTGAAAAACCTGTTTTTGTCTCAAAAGCGTGCTTTTACCCGCAAGTTAGCAGAGGCAGTTTTAGCAATTAGGCTAGAGCAAATTCTCACCAAAGACCAAATTTTAGAAATGTACCTCAATCAAGTTTATTGGGGTCATAACAACTACGGTGTACAAACAGCGGCACGTAGTTACTTTAACAAGTCATCAGCAAGTTTAACTTTGGCTGAGTCAGCAATGATGGCGGGTTTAATCCCAGCCCCAGAAGAATACAGCCCATTTGCCAATATGAAGCTGGCAAAACAGAAACAAAAGGAAGTTCTGGGGCGGATGCTAGAATTGACTTGGATTACCCAAAAGGAATACGACGACGCTCTCAAGCAAGAAATCAAACTTGGTAGAATTAGGTCATTTCAAGGCAGTGCTTCACCTTATATCACCAATACCGTAGCCCAAGAATTGGCGAAAAAGTTTGGGCGGGAAGCGCTGCTAAAAGGTGGAATGCGGGTGCAAACCACAGTTGATGCCAAATTTCAAGAAATGGCAGAGGCAACGGTCAACAAGTGGCATAAAACTTTACTTGGACAAGGGTTATACAAAAACCAACTCGCCCTAGTAGCAGTTGATCCCCGGACACATTTTGTCAAAGCTCTAGTCGGTGGAGTAGATCCTAAAGCCAGTGAATTCAATCGCGCCACCCAAGCTCTACGCCAGCCAGGATCTTCTTTTAAACCCTTTGTTTATTATGCAGCCTTTGCCACTGGCAAATATGGGCCAGATAGCACAGTGGTAGATTCCCCAGTCAGCTACCGAGATGGTAATGGTTGGTACTTTCCGAGAAACTATGATGGCGGCTTTAGCGGCTCTATGTCAATTCGCACTGCTCTGGCTCAGTCTCGCAATATCCCCGTGATTAAGCTTGGTAAAGCGGTGGGCATGAATAAAGTAATTGAAATCTGTCGCACTTTGGGCATTATGAGTCCAATGGAACCTGTAACTTCTTTGCCTTTAGGTGCAATTGGGATGACACCTCTAGAAATGGCTAGTGCCTATGCTACCTTTGCCAATTATGGCTGGCAGTCGCCACCAACAGTAATTGTGCGAGTCACAGATAGCAGTGGGAATGTGTTACTCGACAACACACCCAAACCGCAGCGAGTCCTTGATCCTTGGGCATCGGCAGCGATTATTGATGTCATGCAATCTGTAGTCACAAGTGGTACAGGTAAAGGTGCTGCTCTAGATAGGCCAGCCGCAGGTAAGACGGGAACAACTTCCTCTGAAAAAGATATTTGGTTTGTGGGTACAGTACCACAACTCACAACTGCTGTCTGGGTAGGGAGGGACGATAACCGTCAATTGTCCAGTGGTGCAACAGGTGGTGGTATGGTTGCTCCCATCTGGCGTGATTTTATGGTGAAAGCTCTCAAGGATGTACCTGTAGAAAAGTTCAAGTCACCCTCCCAGTTTACTCGCCCTAAATCAAATTAGTGTTAATGGAGGCAGGGAGCGGGGCAGGGGGCAGGGAGCAGGGAGCAGTAGGTAATTATTTCTCCTCATCTCCCCATCTCCCCATCTTGAGCGTCCCCGCGTCCCCGCGTCTCCCTGTCCCCGCGTCTCCCCATCTCCCCATCTCCCCAGTCTCCAGTCATAATTGTTTTTCTAGCTCTGTTTTCATCCTTTGTAGGGTGACATTCATTTGCTCAAACATTTGTTGCGGAGTGACACCAAACTGACCCATCTGAGTTTTAAGCTGCTGCATGGTCATTTGCGCCATGAAATCTTCTGATAGCTCGAACCGCTTCATAAAGACGCGATATCTATCCATCATTGCTTCCATTTGCTCAATAAACAGCTTTTTGCCCTCGCGGTCAAATTTGCCGTAGTTGTTGCCAAGTTGAATCAGCGCTTGATAATCTTCAAACAGCTGTTTGGCTTCTTGCTGAACTATTTCAGAATCAAAGAATCCCATTTTGCTTCTATTCAACCGAGTGTTATTACTCAGTAACTTCAAATTTTGCCTCTATTTCTATTTTAGTCCAGGGGACAAATCAATTCAAAATTCAAAATATAGCAGGAGTCAGGAGTCAGGAGTCAGGAGTAAAACCCTCTTGTAGTGGGAGTTTCATTATCAATTGATGTCCTAACCACCCTGTCCACGGCTATAGTGCTGACAGCAGGCCACTTTTACAAAATTCCATAGAACTGCTGAGAGGGATTGGGATATTTTTTAATTTGGAAGTCCCTAACCGTCCCCGCGTCCCCGTTTCTCCGCGTCCCCGTGTCTTCTGCGGGCTTAAGAATCTTTTTTAGATAAAAATCGATTTAATAAGGCGGCGATACCCACAGCTTTGGCAACTGATTTAGGATTAGCGTTTTCAGTAGATTGAATGTTCAGTTGAGCAGCGTATTTCAAAGCTAGGGGTTGAGTGGGATTGAGTTTTAATGCTTGACGTATGTAAACCTTAGCCATTCCTAGGAATTTCTGTTGGAAATGTACTACCCCCAGTAATGCATAATAATCGCTGTTATTTGGTTCTAGCTTGATAGCATCGCGCAGTTCTTGTACTGCTAGATCCCATTTTCCTTGTTCTCCATACTGAACAGCCCGCTCATAGTTACGTCGAGCATAGTTGATCGGATTGGGGGTAAGATTTTTTTCTTGAGGTAATTTCAGATCGACTGGTTTGATTTCTGGTCGGGGGATGATGGACTTCGATGAAGTTGTCCACTGTTCTGTGTTTGAAGCATTATTTTTGTGTAAGGATAAATAAACTAAATTCAGTTTACTGATTTGTTTAGTAACTTGATGTGATTGCGAGAGTGACTTATATTGGGCAGAGGCATAAGAAGTGATGGCTTTTTCATAGAAAAACTCAGCCTCATTAAGAGACAGGGACATGATGTCGAGATTGAGTCCAGTTTGAAGAACTAAAACTTCCTGTTGGTCTAAGTCTAGAGCTTTTAAGCGCAACATTTCTACTATGTTGAGCCGTTTTTTTGTCTGTTTCAATTCCTGGTAAGCTGGGTTAACTAAACGAGTCAATATGACTCTGCCTAATTCAGCATCTCGATTATTAGTATTGATATAGTTATCAGGATGTAGTTGCTTTGCTAAGGCATGATAACGTTTAAAAACTTGATGATCATCCGCATTCACAGAAACTCCCAATACAGCATATGGGTCAATGAGTAGTTCAAGTACTTCTGGTGGCAGGGAGTTCTGTGACATTTTAGTAAAATTTGCATATAAAAGCTTTAAGGTGGCAGCAAAGCTAAGTGCAGACTCAGAAATGTTGAATTAGGGGAATTAATGCCCAGGGTTTGTAATGATATATATAGCAGTTATATGTGATTTTTTTGTATCCCTGACGGGAGTGTATGGCTAAGGCCACCCAAGCTAGAGTCAAAATGGTCTGTGTTCTGGCTGGGCTTAAACAACTCAGTACCCGGATTTTCCTTGTTTTCTGTTAAGAGTTAAGAGTTAAGTAGATGGTTAGAAAATTAAGATGTTGGTCGGTTTTTTCAACAATTAAACAGGAATTGTACATAGCTTAGTTGTTTGAATTTACTTAACTTGTCAGAAGTAACCGATAACTATTGACTAAATCCATAAAATAGATTTAGATATGCATTTTTTGTTTCATAGTTCACTATGCTGAATTAATCTAAGTGAATTTGCTAGGTTGACTGTTTTGTCTTAGGAGTTGTGGTATTTGGAGACTGATGGATATGATTTTAAACAAACGGAAAAGCCGAAGCATTGCTGCTATTTTAGCCTTTTCTGGCACAATGACAATTTCAGGATTACATAAATTTTACTTAGGACAACCACTATGGGGAATTGTATATGTTTTGTTGTCTTGGACACCAATCCCTAAAGTGGCTAGTGCTATAGAGGGAGTTTGGTATTTAGCCCAAGATGAAGAGGCTTTTGACCGAAATTTTAATTTCGGTAAGTCAGCAGCTAAGGTTTCTCTTCAGGTCAGTAATCAAGTAGAATCAGTAGCTAGTGCGGTACGTGAGTTGGATGCTCTGCGCCAAGATGGTTTAATTTCGGAGTATGAATTTGAGCAAAAGCGCCGCCATCTGCTAGACCAGATTTCTTGAAGCAAGCACAAACGATGAACAACTGGCTACCTTTAAATCTGAAATTGCAAAAACTCCGCGCCAAGCTGGTGAACGATCCTTACTATCGTCTCCAATCTGGGGAAGAAATTCAGATGGCGGCACAACTGGGTATGCGTATTGATGCTAATCAAGCAACTGTTGATGATTGGCTGCGTTTACCTGGTTTGTCTATTCATCAAGGGCGATCGCTTGTGGAACTTTCCCGCTCTGGTGTTAAATTTTATTGTATTGAGGATATTGCTGCGGCTTTGAGTGTGCCTGTACAGCGGCTAGAACCACTGAAACCTCTACTTAATTTTAGTTACTATGATGACGAATCTCTAGATAAACCTACTTACTTGCTGAACCCGAATACAGCAACATTAGAGAGTTTAGCGAAAATTCCTTTTATAGATTTGCCCCTAGCCCAAGCAGTATTGCAGAACCGTGTCACTGCTGGGCTTTATCGTAATCTGGTTGATTTTCAGCAACGCCTAGAATTATCTGGTGAAGCGATCGCTCAGTTAATGTATTATCTGCGGTTTTAGGAAGAAGGTGACAGGTGACAGGTGAACCAGCGCGGTCTTGGGGGTTTCCCCCATGAGCGACTGGTGAACCCGAAGGGTGACAGGTGACAGGTGAACCAGCGCGGTCTTGGGGGTTTCCCCCATGAGCGACTGGTGAACCCGAAGGGTGACAGGTGACAGGTGAACCAGCGCGGTCTTGGGGGTTTCCCCCATGAGCGACTGGTGAACCCGAAGGGTGACAGGTGACAGGTGAACCAGCGCGGTCTTGGGGGTTTCCCCCATGAGCGACTGGTGAACCCGAAGGGTGACAGGTGACAGAAAGAAAGCAGAGGAGGCAGGGAGAGATTAACTAATGACCAATGACCAATGACTAATGACTAATGATTAATGATTAAATTACCCCAAGACGGTCTAAAGGCCAGAAGCGAAAGGTAGCGCGACCAATGAGGTTTTTTCGTGGTAAAAAGCCCCAGTAGCGAGAGTCATTGCTATCGTTGCGGTTGTCTCCCATCACAAAAAATTCATTTTCTGGGACTGTTACGGCTGGGAATGGTTGATTTGGGGGTTCGGCGATGTAGTCTTCTGGTAAGGGTTGACCATTGAGGTAAACTTTACCCTTATTAACACTAATTACCTCTCCGGGCATACCAATTACCCGTTTGATAAAGGCTTGATTTTTTTCATATCCCCGACGTTGCAATTCTGGTGGTGAGGAAAAAACGACTATATCGCCAGTTTTGGGAAGGTGAAAATGATAGGATACTTTTTCTACTACTAAGCGATCGCCTGTGTGTAAGGTGGGGTACATTGATGCTGATGGGATTAACCGAGGTTCGGCGATAAATGTTCTAATCACCAGTGCTAAACATAAAGCGATCGCAATTAAAGTCAGATTTTCTTGCCAACCATGCCATGTTTTTGAGGATGTGGAAGTTTCTTTAATATTACTTTTGTCAGGATTCATAGTATTTTTCAGCAAGTTTAAATTTGGAACTACCTTGACTATTGTGACTCTAAATGTATATTTATTAGTACTTTTGGTTCTGTGCGAACCTTTACAAATAAATAATCTGAATATAGCGTTTCTTAATCACATGAGGTACATTATAGCCACCTCCACGAAACAGCGGGGAGGGGGTTGGGGGTGGGGTGATTGTATCTCACTCAACCGATAAACGCTATATTAATTTATAGTTTCATTTATAATTTCATTTATATTATCATCTAAATTTGATTCTACTTTAGCGGTAATTACTTCTGTAGGACGGAGAATTTTATCACCCCAACGAAATCCGCGACGGACAATTTTAGTAATTGTTTGGTCGGGAACATCAGTTCTTTCTTCTCGATCTATGACTCGACACAAGTTAAAATCTGGTTCTGTAGTTGTCAATTCTATAGGTAAAAGTTGGCGTTTTCCTAGTACGCTGATAAATTTACGATTAACTGCGGCTATGGAACGGGGTAAGCGTTCTATAAATTCTGGACTGGGGTTAGGGTTATTTTCCAGATAGTCTAATAATGCTTCTAGTGCATCAGCAACTTCTAACAGTTCTAAAAATAAATCTTCAGTTTGGGCTGCGGTTTGAGTTTTTTGTTCTCTTAGAGATTGTTGCAAGACAACATTTTCTTTTTCGAGAATACCAAGTTTTTGGATGAGTAAATCGCGTAACTCTTGACTTAGAGGATAAATTGGAGGTAATTCAGACACGGTTATGTTTTTTTAGATAACATAGCTAAGATTTTGTTAGCCCAAGTATTTACTTGAGGATGAGTATGATTACTCAACATTTGCGAAATGGCCTTCGCTCTTTGTAATTGTCCACCCATTTGATAGGCTTTAATCAACCATATTTGCGCTTGCAGATAGTTTTGACTATTGTGTTCTTTACAGCGTTGGCAGTAGTCTTCTAGGTATTTGATCGCTTTGGGATAGCGTCCTTCTCTACAGGCTGTGATGCCTTCTGTGAATAGTTCTGATAAAGGAATTGGTAAAGGTTCTCGTTCTAGGTTTTCTTGTTGGGTGGCTTGAGCGATCGCATGATCTAAATTATCAAATTCTGATAATAAAGTCAGTGAGGGTGCTGTTTGTGTCAACGCCTCTAAATTACTATACTTGAAGCGCTTAATAGTTGGCAATATTGGACGCAAATAGTCTGCAATTATTCTTTCTTCTGACTTCATTAAGCTTTTTTGCGCTTTAGCAATCACATCTATAGGATATTGTTTGCGCTTTATTGCTAAGGCTACAGCTTTGGTAATTTCAGCTTTTGATGCAGCTTGAGATATACCGAGAATATCGTAGGGATTACTTTTCATCATTCACCCTTTTTCAACAAAGTTTGAGGCTACGGTAAATTTCTTGGAATGCAGGTTCATCTGGACAAATTTCATAAGCCCATCTTCCTAGATTAAGCATGGCTTCACCATCAGTTAAAGTATCATTTTTAATCCCATTAATTAATAAATCTATAAAAAGTTCGGCGACAATATAACGTACTCTATCATAGCGTGATTTTTTAGCCTTACTCACCATTTGTTCAAAACGATTTTGATGAAAAAGTTGCTCAATTTCTTCCAAATCTTGGTTAAATTCCACTTTTTCGATCATACTAATGACAACAGGATTATCGTCATCAATATTTTTAATCTCTTGAAGTTTTTCTAAAGCTTTTACTGCGGTAATTTCTTCATTAATCAGCTGCTTTCTGATTTCTTCTGCTTTATATTCAGCTAAATAACTTCTAGCAGCATTACTGCTGAAAATATCATACCAAAACTGAGCAAATTTTAAATGTTCTGAAAATTCTGATATAGCTTGACGTTGCAAACTAAAAAGTCTATCGATTTCTTTTTGCCAATCTTGATTATCTTGAATTTCGGCTTTAGCATCTTGCAACGGTAGAATTGCTAATTGCCATTTTTGTTGTTGTAAGTAATAGCAACCTTGATAATAAGCGATGAAGCTATGAGCAAATTGTTCGATTTCATTATTAGCTGGAGTTGTCGGTTTGATTTCAATTGCTCTTTGAATATCACTTTCTAAACAAGCAGCTACTGCTAAACCCCAAGGGGTATAGAGAGAACGGAGAATTTTTTGACTAGGATATATTTTATATATTAAAAGATTTTGCCAGTGGGAACTAAATTTTTGATAACAGCCAGGTGTAATAAATACATCATTGACTTGCATTCCTGAGTTTGCAGGTTCTCCCATAAATCTGAGTGCGACTAACTCGCAACGGTAGTAATCGCGCAGTTTTAAATAATATTCATAATGTTCATAATCTTCAATATTGGTATTTTTGATATTATCAATTGCTGCTTCTAAACGGCGTTTTAATTCTAAAGATATGGAAGTAAAATCAACAGCTTGATTTCCCAGCCAAGGTACATCTTCAAGAGTTGGATCTGTTGTTAAATTTGCTATAGCAGTTGATAGAGAAATAATTAAATCTAATAATTTATCAGGGTTATTTTGAGAATAATAATAAGTAGCTACTGCCCAATTGTGTAATGTAGTAATATTAGGATTAACCATCCAGATATTTTTCATTTCAGTAGCAATCTTCGTCCAGTCTGAATCTTTCCAAACTGCGGCTTCTAAACTTGGTTGGATATGTTCTTGAAGATTAACTTCAACTACAGAATTAGCTCCAAATTTTTGGATATATTCCGTACTGGCTATTTTAGCTGCTGCTAGATTTTCAGCTTTAACTAACTCTTCAATATTCTGTAAAGATAGTAAACGTTGATGTTGAGCAATGTGTTTAATAATTTCTCGTTGTTCAGTTATTGATCCAGCAGATACACCTTGCCATTCTCGATAAGCTAATTGTAAATTTGCTTGTTGAGCTAGTACAAAACCTCGCAAATAAGCGGCTTGTTGTCCTGATAAACCTTGTAAGTGAGATAGTGCATTTTCCCAATCTTGCATTTTAATTGCAACTAAACCTAAGCGGATTTGGCAATCTGTAAAATTCGGTAAAAGAGATTTTGCATTTTCATACAAAGATTTAGCTGCTGGTAAATACCCGGCTTTTTCGGCTGCTAATCCTTGACGGAATAGTTCTCTACCTTGAACTATTGATTTGATCTTTTCAAGTAAATTTATGCCGTCGGAACGAGGAAAGTTTGTCAAAGAAAAATCTAAAAGTGCGATCGCTCCCCGTAATCTGCCTTCAGATACTGCTTGCTTTGCTTTTTGTAGCGCCGAAGTGTAAATTTCTTCTTGCTGAACTTGGATTTGAATTTCTGAAATAGCTTGTTTTATTGCATCTGTAGAATATAACTTTTCAGCTTCTTGATATGTAGAGAGTGCATTGATAAAAAAGCGATTTTCTGCCTGTGATTGTGCTTGCTTTACCAAGACTTGAAATTGTTCTCGCTTTTCCAGTTCCTGTTGGCTGTTTTGAATCGCTAATGATACCTGCTTATCGTGAAGAATTCGGTTATGAAGATGATAAAGTGCGATCGCACTAGATAAAGCTTGAGTTTCTAAAGGATCACCATGATCTCGTTGAAGAATCAATTGAGCTTGATTAGCTAAATTATCTGCTTGTGCAACTTGTTTACGCCAATCTTCTAATTGTTGTTCTAGCTTATCTACAAGATTACCGATGAATAATTTACCCAGCCAACGTTCCCAGAAAGCAGGTTTTTCAGCCCAAACAGCGAGTGCAGTTTGAGCAACGGTAATAGCTTCTCGCAGTTGCTTGTGTTGAGCGAGTTTTTCGGCTTGCTGACTTGTTTCTTTGATGCTGTCAAGAATGCTCATTGGTTCTTCTCCTGACAACTACGAGGAATCATTAATTTTTCACCAGGATCTATATAGTAGTTTTCCCGTTTTTCTAATAGAGGATTAGCTTCAACTAGAACTTCCCAAGCGGTTCCTTTCTCGCAAATTTTTTCAGAAATTAAACTCAGGCTATCTCCTGGTTTGACTGTGTAAATAATTGATGGTGGCTGCTTCAATGTTACCGGAGAATTGACAGATGGTTTGGGGGTACTAACTATTGTGGAAATAAAAGGAGATGATTTTACAATCAAAAAACTGCCTCCTGCACCCAATCCAATACCTATCATCAACATTAGCAAAGCTACAGTCAAAGTCCATTTACTAAATTTGCTTTGTGAAAGCGGTTTTTTTAGTTGAGGTAAATCTTGAAGTGTGCGAATGAGGGCAAGATCAGTATCACAGTTAGGGCAAATATTACCCTCAATTTCTTGATAACCACACACAGGACAATTGAGCTTGGTATTCATCGCGTCAGTCCTGTGATAATGCTATTAGTTGGTAAATCTTGATTTAGCCAATGTTGGACATCTGGTTGCAGTTCACGCAACAAACGTTCGGCTTCGTTACCATCACCATTAGACATTGCTAACAGTGTGCGGGAAAGTTTGTCAGACATCGCATTTGCTTGGGTAGGTGCGACTGCTTTGGCTTGTTGGATGGCGATAATACAAGCTTGAATTACCTGTACTTCTTCGGGTAGGTTGGTGAGTTCTCGTCTTGCTTCTTCGCTGTGATACTCCATTGCGGAGCGGTTATTGGTGTTAATTGCAGATGCCAATTCTTGACTTAGTGTTTGCAATCTTTCTTGCTGGGGTTTGAGAATCATAAACCCACAAAGTCTGACTATGCGATCGCACTCATGCATCTGAGTTTCTGCTTCTAGGCGTTCTGGACACATAGAAACTTGGAATTTTTGCAAATTTTCTCCAGCCCGTAGACGTAAATCGCTGCGTTCTTCTCCTGTGACAGGATTAATAATTTGGTTAGTTAATTGTACCACTGGTACTGCTAACTTGAGTGCTTCTTCCACACCGAATATAGTCAGATTTTGGTGATTGAGTTGAGCGATCGCATCTTCTAAATCTTGATATATTCTCTCATCGGAACGACCACGAGAAAAAGTACAACTAACTTTCACCGCTGGAGCATTTTTTAAAGTTGCTGTCATTCGCAAATCGCTGTTCTTTTCATCCAACTCTAAATACACTGTAATTTCGGTTCCGGCTGGATATTTTTCATTTAAACCCAACCACATTTCCCCAATTCTTTCATAATTATTATTTTCATCTGGGCTGAAAAACTGAAAATGAATTAGCCGTTGTCCCTCAGCGATAGTTTTAAAAGTGTGGGATGTTGTCACTGGCAAAATATCACCCCGATTAATCACTTTTGTATACTTGCCATCTGCTAATTTAATGGCATAATCGCGGGATACTGTGGTGACTTTATCTGTTTGTCCAGCCGCTACAATTGCTGCACCTTCAGCCACTGCGTACATAGGCCGGGGATGCAAAACTACTTTATTAGCGCCAAAAGCCTGTTTAAGTTTGCTTTGTACCAAGGGAATTTGGGAAGAACCACCTACCAAAAGCACCACATCTACCATTTCTAAGTGATATTGAGCATACTCTAAAGCTTGGCGGCAAATTTGCAGCGAATTTTCTACCAAATCACTAATCATGATTTCAAATTGCTCGCGGGTGATTTCCACCTCAATGGGAATTGCAATTCCCAATTCATCAAATAGTTGCGTAGAAGGCGCAATCATCGCCACTGTAAAACTACTTAATTCGACTTTTGCCCTTTCTACCGCTATTTTTAGATCAGCGTTAAACCTTACCCGTTGGTAATAGGGCATTTTGGCGATTAATTCCTCAATATCGCCAATTCTTTCTTGTTGAGCAATTTGCTCTTTGACAAACTTAACTAGCCGTGAGTCGATGTCATCGCCACCTAACCATAAATCTCCTGCTTTTCCCTGTTCAATAAATGAAGTTCCGGCTGCGGTAATTACTGAAGCATCAAATGTCCCACCGCCAAAGTCATAAACCAAAATCGTTTTTACATCGTCGCTATTAGGTGAAAACCCGTAGGATATCGCTGCTGCTGTCGGTTCTGGTAGCAGTTCCAAAGGAGTTAGTCCGGCTTTCAGTGCGGCGGTGCGGGTAGCATAGCGCTGTTTATCGTTGAAATATGCCGGAATAGTAATTACAGCTTGGTCGATTTTACCAATTCCTTGGCGATAAGCTTGGGCATTTTGCACCACTTTTTTGAGAATTTCCGCTGAAATATCCTCTGGTTGGTATTCTTGATTTCCTAACCACACCGCAATGCTGTTGTCTGTTCCCTGTGTCGGTTGGGAAATTTTGTAACCAAATTCCGATTTTTGCTTATTTACTGCTGAATCACCAAAACCTCTACCCATCAAGCGTTTAATCGAAATAACTACGTTTTCGGGGTCATGGCGTAGCTGGTTGTAAGCTTGTTCTCCGACTAAAAATTTACCTTGGTCGTAAGCAACTACAGAGCGCGTGAGTTTCCTCTCTGGAGGGGTGTTATCATTTGCCGTCACTACTTCCACTTCTGCCAACTTAAAAGCAGCGACAGAGTTAGTTGTCCCTAAATCAATTCCTATTGCCTTACCCATTGCTGATCTTCACCATGCTGATAATGTCGATTTTTCTAATACTCTAGGCAGACTGCCACGTTATTATCCACATATTCAGGGCAGAAGCCAGCTATTTATTAAGATTAATACATATACAGCTAAAAACCTACTATAGAAAATTTACGTAAATTTTATAGATGTTTCCCTAATTCTACTAATATCATTTCTGTAGGGGTAAAGCGCATTGCTCATTGGTGTCAAAAGTTATATATCTCGTTCCCAGTCTCTGACTGGTAATGTGATCACAGAGGCTCTGCCTCAAGCGGTTATTAAAGGCAGAGCCTTCTAGAATTCATTCCCATACAGAGTATGGGAACGAGAAAACTTAATTACGAATTACGTTGGCGGTAGCCTGCCGTAGGCACTATTACGAATTACGAATTACGAATTATTTAAAGTAATTATGCCTCCAGCAAACTACGTAACTGCTAAATCGTAGAGTGCTAGAGGCAATATTTAATCCGCCCAAAACTTTTCAGATCGACTCTAATCTAGAAAACCCATCAGAATTTCCGAATCATCAACAATATTTGGTGCTATTGGACGATTACCGAAAACTGAATAATTTTCAGAAACTATTATTGAACTAGAACCAATGGGACGAATACCAGACAGGTTAATACTACTAACAACTTGGAATGTGTTAGCACCAATGGGACGAATTCCCATTTCGTTATAGGATTCAACCACTTCTAAACTACTTGTGCCAATAGGACGTAATCCAGCGATTGAGAATGTTTCTGCGACTTGTAAGCCATTGCTGCCAACGGGATGCTCTCCAGCAACTATAATTGTTCCCTGAGAACCTTCTTCTGTGTTCAAATTATTACTCTGGTTATTTTCTTCCACTGTTATGTCTCCTGTGAAGCTCAGGCGCTTGATAAATTAACACCTATGGCTTGTTAAGTGAATTTTACAATAAGTAAGGAAAGATATATTTTTTCCTATATATGAGAGTGTAACCTTAAAAAACCTCCTTTAAAGATAAGTTTCTTTACAACCGACATATAAGTAAATGTAAAGAGTCAAATTTTGTTAAAAATTATTGCTAATTATTTCCCCGCGTCCCTCATTCTCCGCGTCCCTCCATCTCCGCGTCCTCTACTGACTCCTGAATTTTGCTGTAAAACCCCACGGTAACAGATGGTGAAGCTACTATGGTAAAGGGTATCTTCAGCAAAACTGTATGACGGAATTTTGTCTTCAAGCTCCCTTTACTCCAACTGGCGATCAACCTCAAGCGATCGCACAACTTGTAGCCAGCATCCAAGCAGGTAATCGTTACCAAACTTTACTCGGTGCGACGGGAACTGGTAAGACTTTTTCCATCGCCGCAGTTATTGAGAAAATCGGGAAACCGACTTTAGTTTTGGCGCATAATAAAACCCTAGCCGCGCAATTATGTAATGAATTACGGGAGTTCTTCCCCAACAACGCTGTTGAGTATTTTGTCAGCTATTACGACTATTATCAACCAGAAGCTTATATTCCCGTCACTGACACATATATAGAAAAAACAGCGGCGATTAATGATGAGATAGATATGTTGCGACATTCCGCCACCCGTTCTCTATTTGAACGCAAGGATGTCATCGTTGTGGCTTCTATTAGCTGCATTTACGGCTTAGGAATGCCGGCAGAATACTTAAAAGCAGCTATCCCTTTGCAGATAGGTATGGAAGTTAATCAAAGGCAGATTTTGCGCGATTTGACATCTGTGCAGTATAGCCGCAACGATATAGAAATGGGCAGGGGAAAATTCCGCGTTCGGGGTGATGTTTTAGAAATTGGCCCCGCTTATGAAGACCGCATTATTCGCGTTGAATTTTTTGGTGATGAAATTGACGCAATTCGCTATATCGACCCGGTAACTGGAGAAATTCTCAGTAGTTTGCAAGCTGTAAATATTTACCCTGCACGTCACTTTGTCACCCCAGAAGAACGTTTAGAAGTTGCTTGTGAAGATATTTCCGCAGAATTAAAACAGCAAAAATTATCATTAGAAGAATTAGGAAAATTAGTAGAAGCACAACGTATAGACCAACGCACCCGTTACGACTTAGAAATGTTGCGAGAAGTCGGATATTGTAACGGTGTAGAAAACTATTCTCGTCATTTAGCAGGTAGACAAGCTGGAGAACCACCAGAATGTTTAATTGATTATTTTCCTAAAGATTGGTTATTGGTAATAGATGAATCTCACGTTACTGTTCCCCAAATTCGGGGGATGTATAACGGCGACCAAGCGCGGAAAAAAGTATTAATTGATCATGGTTTTCGCCTTCCCAGTGCGGCGGATAATCGTCCTTTAAAAGCAGAGGAATTTTGGCAAAAGCCTAATCAATGTATTTTTGTTTCTGCTACTCCTGGAAATTGGGAATTAGAAATTTCGGAAGATAATATAGTTGAGCAAGTAATTAGACCAACGGGAGTAGTTGACCCGGAAATTTTTGTCCGTCCCACTGAAGGACAAATTGATGACTTGTTAGGAGAAATAAAGGATAGAGTTGACCGCCACGAAAGAACGTTAATTACTACTTTAACTAAACGCATGGCGGAAGATTTAACTGAATATTTGGAAGACAAAGCAATTAAAGTCAGATATTTGCATTCTGAGATTAATTCCATTCAACGCATTGAGATTTTACAAGATTTACGCGAAGGTAAATTTGATGTGTTGGTTGGGGTGAATTTGCTGAGAGAAGGTTTGGATTTACCAGAAGTTTCTTTAGTTGCAATTATGGACGCAGATAAAGAAGGTTTCTTACGTGCGGAACGTTCTTTAATTCAAACTATTGGCCGCGCAGCACGCCATATTCGTGGGAAAGCGATCATGTATGCTGATAATTTAACAAAAAGCATGATTAAAGCCATTGATGAAACCGACCGCAGAAGGGGTATTCAAATAGCACATAATAAAATGCACGGAATTACACCACAACCAATTGTGAAAAAATCCGGTAATGCAATTTTGTCGTTTTTAGATGTATCTCGGCGGTTAAATTCAGGTGATTTAAAGGTGGTAGATGATCATTTAGATGAATTATCGTTAGAAGATATTCCAGAGTTAATTACCCTGTTAGAAAAACAGATGAAAGAAGCTGCGAAGAAGTTGGAATTTGAGGAAGCGGGAAAATTGCGCGATCGCATTAAACATCTCAGGGATAAAATGTTGGGACGTTAGAAAGTTCTAGCCATATCTGTAATAACCGTATCCACAGCAGTACGATATTTTTCATCAGAGTAATAACGTTTAGCATTAGCCATCACGTGTTTAATAACATCCCACCCATCATCATTGAGAGAAGTGAATTCCAGTAATTGATTCAACTTCTCTGCTGGGATATCTTTCAACAATTGACCAAATGCAAAATTTACGAATGGAGGTGCAAAAATTTCCACTCCTGCAAAATCTAACTCTACAGTTTCACTATTTAGTAAACATGGATGAATCTGAGTATATAGCTTTTCTCCACCATTAACTGTGATGGCATATTTACCGACGATATCATAAACTTTGTATATCATTTCTCTATCTCCTTACCCTAGCAAATCTCTAGCAAATGAATATTCACGATAAAAATCCAGTGTACTTGCAGATAAGCTGCGCGTTTTCCATAATTCTGTTTTTAGCGAGTCATTAGAATTTACGTTATCAAGTAAAACTAATAACTGTGGAACACTAAGAAACCAACTGTTGGAAAAAGGTGAAGAGTTGGAAGTAGTACAGTTTAAATTATTTAGTTTTTTTAAAAGGTCATTTATTTCCTTCAGAATTTTATCAGCTTTTGTTTGAGATGGCAAATCGGTTATATGAATTTGATTCCTAATCATTAAATCGAGTAAAAATACAATATTTCTATCATTTAATCCACCAAAATCTAGTAGTGTAATTGCTATTTTAGCAACATCTCTTCCATCTAAATCAATTCTTGAACCAGTTTTTAGCGGTAAGCAACCAGATTTCCTAATTAATTCTTCATGTCCTGCAAGCTGAGTTTGTGCTTTTATTAAACTTCTAGTAATATCAAGAAATATATCAACTTGATTACCACCCTTGGCTTGTGGCGTTAATTCTTTCTTTTTAACTTCAATAAATATTATTGTATCCTTAGTTTCCACAACTAAGTCACATTCACCTTGGATACCATTAATCTTATATTTACCGAATTTGCAAGATATTCCTTTTTTTTGAAACTCCTCTTTAATAAATTTTTCAATCTCATCACCAACTTTTTGATCAAGGCTTTTATTGTCAAATTGCTGTTTAATATAAGAAATTATATATTCATTTTGTTTTAGAAAAGAAATAATAGCTTGATAAAAAGCAGGTGAACACCATGATGGATTTAACATTACATATTCATCATTGCTTGTTTTCAAAAGAGGCTTAAATTGAAAATCTACAGATGAAATATCATTGGGGAATTTTAAGTTGTGATTAGCAGATTTCTCATGTGATAGGATATCTAAGATTTTTCTCAGACTTTCGTGAGAAATATTGGGCATTTTTGATGCTAGAGATTGAAAATCATAATAAGTTGGTGTTCTATCATGATTTGCTGATTGAATAATTGTCTCTATAACTTCAAAGATTTGATCTAAATCTAACCCTGTTTTAGTTCTAAACAAACCTCTATCAATCCATCCAAACAAACCAAGTAAAATTCTTAAAACATCAGATGGTCGCAATTGAGTTAGAGTAAATATGCTATCATAAACTGTAATATCTTGTAAAAAGTTGACTAAAGTGTCTATTGTTTGGAAAAATATTTGAAGTTGTTCGTAAGGCTGTACATCAAATATTGCTGCAAATTCCGTAGAAGTTTCAATTAATCTTTTCCAAGCATCTTCTGGAGAACCAGAAATGTATATAGATGATTTAAGAGGATTTTTAACAGCTAGATTTAGAAGATAAGATACAGGTACATTTGGCTCATTTGAGTCAAATGTGCGGACTAAATGATATCTTTCTTGTTTATGATTAAACGAATATTCATTTTCTATCCAAGCAAATAAATTAGAAACTACGTTTATACCACCAAGAAATTTTATATCATCCTCAAGTTGCTTGATTAATCTCTCTTTTTCTGAAGATTTCATTATTACTTTTCCATCTTCAATACTTAATTCATAACCTTTTTTCTTTAAATTCTTGGCCGCCTGACCTACTGCAAATTGACGTTTATATCTTTCTTGAAAGTCTTCCATGCTAGGTTCTGCAATCGGACCAGCTAGAGTTCTAATATCCTTAACTGCTTGAATAGCTGTTCGCCATTGATTTTCATGATCTAAAGAATAAATACTACCGTTTGTTATAAAGAAGAGAATTTTTTCTAAAATAGCCAAATAAGGCTGTAAAGTTTTTTTATCAACTATATAGCTTAGAATAAAATATTCTCTTAATTTCCGTAAATGTGATACCTTAAAATCAGAGTCACAGCCACCACAAAGAGATTCTTGTACTACTCGTTGAAGATGAAGCTCTACTATTTCACCTTTTAAAGAATCGTCATAAGCTATTCCATAGTGTTCATACTGCCTATAAAAATCTAATTTCTCTATATCATATTCAGCTAATGTTGAGCTTGTGGTATCAACCAGGTTTCTAAATTGAATTTCTAAAGACATATTGTGTACAGCTTTTTGAGTTAAGATTTTAGCGTTTGTTGGTATTTAGGTATTATAACAGCATCCGTTTTTAACGCGCTACATCCACCCCCGCAATTTTTTATGCACCACCGCTAAATACCACATATAATCATCAATCTTGTAATTATCAGCAGCTTTAACAATATACTCTTGCGCTAATTCAATATTATTCTCAGCTTCGTAATACAAACCTAAATAAAGATGACTATAGAAATTACCTTTTACTCCTTGCAACTTACCAACATTTAACACATCATCAGTTGCACAATTTCCCGCAAACAAATCATAGACAGAACGCATAATTTGTCTGGAGTCATTTTTCACAGGTAATAGAGAATTACGCGCTTCCGTCACACCTGAGAAACGCGCTATACAAAGATATCTCCAAACTGTTTCTTCCACATCTTGAGAATTTACAGTTAAATCTATTTCAAACTGTTTCGCACCCTCAGCAAATCTTTGGGCATAATAATAAGATAAACCACGTTGCCAAAGATAGGGTGTAATTTTAGAATCTAACTTTTCTGCGGTGTCAAAATCTTGAATTGATTCCTCAATTTTAGCAAGTTTAAAGTAAAACATCCCTCGCTGAATGTAAGCATTAGGGTTATTTGGTTGATTACGAATAATTTCGTTCCAGCGTTGAAGTTGATTCTCTAGAGAATTGGTAGAAAACATGATTTGTGAAATTGAAAAATCTTATTTTGTGAAGTAGGAATATTTTATAAAGAACTACTAACTCGACGTAACAGAACAAGCAACACGAAAACCATGATTGAAATCCTTGCAAGTCGCAACGTAACTAACGCGATAAGCAGAACGGCAGTAGACAGGACGGTAAGACCAAGAACCTCCGCGCAGCAAACGACGAGGGTGATTATTACTTCCACTCAGTCGCGCACTACCATCAATTGGCGCACCTATATAATTATCGTACCAACCATCTTCGCACCACTCCCATACATTACCATGCATATCGTGTAAACCGAAAGCATTAGCGGGAAAAGTTCCTACATTTGTAGTTTCTTTGCGGTTAACACCTTTTGAGCCATTACTATAAACATATTCACCATTATAATTTGCTAAATGAGTGCTAAGAGTAGCGCCAAAATTAAATGGTGTAGTTGTCCCTGCACGACAAGCATATTCCCATTCTGCTTCACTGGGTAAGCGATATAATTTACCTGTTTTTCGTGATAATCTGGCGCAAAACTCCTGTGCTTCATACCATGATATCTGTTCCGCTGGTCGGTTAGCACCTTTAAAATGAGATGGGTCTGAGTTTAAATCAATTTTAACTTTTGGTAAGCTAGAAACGGCTTTCCATTGTGCTTGAGTGACAGTAAATTTCCCCATGAAAAATGGTTTGATAGTCACTTCATGTTGAGGACTTCCCCTATCCGTGCTTTCCAGTTCATTTTCTGGCGAACCCATTAAAAAATTACCACTAGGAATTGCCACTAATTCTAAAATTATGCCATTTTCTAATTCTTCTAAAAACAATGCTGATTTTTTTATACTGCGCTGAATTTCCCAGGTTGTTCCTATACCCATAAATCTAGATTTTGAAATCAATTGTGCTGTTTCAAACTCAAATAAGTTTGTTTTTAAACTAGATGAAGATTGTGAACTATCACTCAACTTATCGGCTAATTTTTGCTGCTTTTCTTGAGTATCAGTTTTAGGTTTTTCCTCTTTGACCGAAACTGGTAGCTGAGTTTGATTTATTTTTTTTGCTTCTTGTCGCCGACGTTCATACTCTGCTCTTTTTGAACTCAGAACTCGTTTCTCAATCACAGATGAATCTTCATTTTTCAGCCCTAAATACTGACGAAAGTCTTGCAAGTCTTTAATCATTGTTGGACTAAAAGGATATTGTTGATTAACAGCTGCTTTTAAAACTTGTTCATACTCTTTTAACTTGCTTTCTTGTTCCTGAAGTAGTTCTTGTTGCTGACGTTCAGACTCCCGATAAAGTTGTAAAACCTCTGCTCTAATGTTCAGTGCTTCTAGTTCAGATAAACCTAACTCAATTCTTTTCGCTTCCAATATTTTCAACGCCACAACCGAAACATTTCCCTGACTTTGTTGAGCGTGTGTAGTCGCTTCTTGAAAATAGATATCTCTAGAAGAATTAACTATAATTTGGGATGCTGGAATTGCTAAAGGTGAAGCAGAAGTTAATTTTTTCAAATCCTCCAAAGCCGCTTGAGCATTGGCATAGCGTAAACTATAGTGACGACGCACCATTTTCGTGAGTACTGCTGCTAAATTGTCACTTAGCTGGACTTCTTGTTTCCATTCTAACTCTCCTGTTTCCAGGTTTTCTTCGATATTTTGAGGTGGTAAACCGGTTAATGCTTGAATAGCGGTTACTCCCAACGCATAAATATCACTTTGAAAAACAGTTTTTCCTCTAGCTTGTTCTGCTGGCATATAACCAGAAGTACCTGCTACAATGGAACTTTGCATATTACCGTGACTATTCACGATTTGAGAAGCCATTTCCTTAACAATACCAAAGTCAATTAAACACACTTTGCCATCTTGTTGTCGCCGAATCAGATTTGGTGGTTTGATATCACGGTGAATCACCCCTTGTTGGTGAACAAAAGCTAAAACTTCTAAAAGATCCTGTAATAATTTGGTGACATAACCTTCACTCAGTCGCTTACCGCGCAGAATTTCTTTGTCTAAACACTTTCCTTGAATAAATTCTTGGACTATGTAGAATTTTTCCTTTTCTTCAAAGTACGCTAGTAAATGAGGAATTTGGGAATGTGTACCCAATACTTCTAAAATTCTCGCTTCTTTTTCAAAAAAATTGGCAACGCGAGTATTGAAATGGTGTTGAGGTAGAAGTTCCTTCACCACACATATAGGTTTACTGGGTTTTTGGGTGTCTGTAGCTTTATAGGTAATGCCAAAACCACCAGTTCCTAAAACTTCGATCATCTCATAACGTCCACCTAGTAGCATAGTCTAATTGCACCTAAAAACCGATACAGAGGTAATATATACAGCTTAATCTAGTATACAGCGGTTTCCGCTCTTATGAGGTACATCTTAGCCCCCTCCTCGCTTGCGGGGAGGGGGTTGGGGGTGGGGTTCTTGTACCTCATAACACCGGGAAGTGCTGTAAGTCTTAGTAAGTACAATGATCTAGGACTTACGCATTGACAGAATAACAAAATAGTGCATTGATAAATAAGAGTCGTCGAGTAATGGGTATGAGAGAATGAGAGAAATTACTAAACCCTCGACAGCACAATGCAATCTAGACATCTACACCTT
>NZ_LZQD01000005.1:119405-195170 GCF_001858025.1 Trichormus sp. NMC-1
GTATTGTCAAGTAAGCACTCTGGCTATTCCCCAAGAAGGATTAAGGACTCATCTGAAAGAATTTGGATTTATAAAATTGTTTAGGAAAGACTTTAAAAAGGAAGACTCTAGACATTATATTTTATATCTACTAGATGAGGAGAAAATCAAAGACATAACCAGAAGTACCTTTATCACAATTCATGATACCCATTGGGGTATTGAAACATTTCATCGAGCCATAAAACAAGTATGTGGAATTTGTCGGTTCATGGTTAGAGATACCTGTGCAATCAAAACTCATATATTTTGTTCACTTCAAGCTTTTGTGAAATTGGAGTTTATGCGCTCTGAAAATATAATTAGCAATTGGTATGAAGTACAAAGGAATCTGTTTACTTCTGTTGTCCGTGAGCATATTTTTGCCAACCTTCGCAAGGATGCCATTATCTAGACTACATAGATGATATTTTTTGTCAATGCGTAAGTCCTATGATCTTATGAAGTTCTAGGAAATTTAGAGGATGTTTTCAAAATATTTTATTTAGAGATCAAATTGCTCGAAACCTAACCCCAACCCCTTCTCTACCAGGGAATGAGAGTAAGAATCAAAGCCTCTCTCCCTGTATCGGATACCCTACGGGCAGCCTCTCCGCGTCTATGGAGAGGGGTTGCTAGTAAACTTGGCGATTTTTCAAACATCCTCTAAGGGAACACCAAAAAATAAATTACCCAAAACCAAAATTGTAGGGTGGGTTACGCTGCGCTAACCCACCATTATTCCTTCAGTTTATGGTGGGTTACGGACTACCGTCCTATAGCCTGCGTGGCGTAGCCATACCCACCCTACTTTGCGATTTTTCAAACATCCTCTAAAAGCCTGTTTCTTTGTAGGACATAGGACTCTTGAAAGTCTTGACAAAGAAATGATATTAGCGTTGCTAACTGCTAGTTGTTGGTGTTTTTAGTTCATTAGTCATCATTCACCTAACTGAGATTTTATTTTTTGGGTGGAGTAAAACCAAATATGGAAAAAATCCAGTGATACCATTCTTGATGAGTAGTCACGAAAGTTAAAGCTGATTCCAAATCTACATCTAAATCTTTGTTATAAATACTGATAATGAGATCATAAATCAAATCAAAGAGAATTCTATCTTGTTTATTGAATAAAATAAAGTTCCCATTAGCACTATTTTCTAGTTGTTTGATTCTTTCCTTACCTACCTTACCACTAATCTCTGGTTGACGTTCATCTCTAATTAAATCAAACTTACTTTGAGGATTATTAATAACTAATTCATTAAAATTAGTAATACGACTCGTAAAGGGAGTTCCACTAATTTCTAGAAAAGCAATTACATGATGTTTCTGCCCATGTTGTATAACAATATGTTCTGGTAATACCCTTTTACCTAAACGATATTGTGTTAATTTAAATGACTGGATGTGAGTTAAAGCTTCAGCAATATTCCTCAATTTACCAATATCATCACCATCACTAATAATCGCTGCATTATGATATTTTTGTTCCAACTCTGTTTTGTGTTCATTTAAATATTCAATCACAGGATTTACAGAGATTGTAGTTTCACCAGATAAATAGGAAGAAATATTGATTATTAGCTCGAAGATTAAAATATTTACTCAAATACTCTAAAGAATAACTATCTAAATTTGGAAAACAGTCTTTAGCTAGAATCCAGGTACAATCAAATTGTAAATTTTGCCAAGGTAAACCAACTTGTCGAAAACTACGTTTGAGGATATCAATATCATGTTCTGCATAGTGACAGATGATTTTTTTATCTTCAACAATAGTCAGAAATTCCGTTAATAATGTTTTCAGACTTTTGAGATTTAAAACATTTTGAAAACCATGAGAATTACCATCACAAAAACCTTCATAAATGACCACACCTTGACTATCAACAATAGCTAATTCACTTAAGTTGGGGTTGCCTTCAGTATCTAAGATAACAAAGTCCATAAAATTTTATTTGTAAGTAGATTATCGTAATGCCTGTGATAATTAAATCATAAACTATAAAAGACTGAAAAGTGTTTTAAGTAGCCATCATGAACTGCGTACACCAGGACACATGAAAAACTTCTTATTCCCCTCATCGCTTGCGGGGAGGGGTTAGGGGTGGGGTCCAGGAAGAATCTTTTTAAAGTTGGATTTAACTCACTGCTTGAGTCATTCCCAGGAATTTTTGTGTTTGTGCGGTGATACCAAATAAGCTATCTGCATGACAGAATATTTCCCAAGCGCGAACTCCCATAAAACCAATACCTGCAACTGCCAAGGGAATTGCTGCTGCGCCTAAAAGTGCCGCAATTGGCGGAAATATCATGCAGATTGTTAAAAGAATTCCTGTAATTACAGCACCAGAAATGCCAGCTTTGGCGGTAGCTATGGCAACTTTCTGCACTAACTCCTGCTGTGTAATTTTGCCTTCAACGCATAATAATGAGTTTTCCAATATGGAGAATACTAACTCAATTACTGCGGCGGCAACTGCTCCTTTGATAACTGCGCCAACTACCTCTGCAACTGCTGCTTTAAATGCTGCATCAGCCAAAACCTGCTTGGCAACTGCTAGTTCTTCTGGAGTCATATCCACACCACCACGGGCGCGATTAACCCAAAATTGCTCAAAAATGCCGTTAGTAGCTTCGCTTCCGCCACCATTGACATGAGCTTGAATATGGCTCCAGTCTTTATCTTGACAAAATTCACGAATTGCCTCTGGGCCTTGAGCGCGAATTTGTGCCGGAATGCTTTCAAATACGTTGGCTGCTTCTTGAATATTTCGCATTCCACCGCGCACACCAGCCCGTGCAAATTTGAGTTGTAAACCTGCTGGTAAGTTCTCAAACCGGATATTGTTGGCTATTTTGAAAGTTTCTTGAGTAGCAATTATACCAGCACTAGCTATGGAACTGGGCGCTGCTTGTGCAAAATCGACGATCTGAGTTGTAGTTTCTTGAACTTTAGCAATGACTTGGTTAGCCAAATTTTGAGTATCGGTAACTGCTGCTTGCACCTTAGCGGTTAGCGATTCAATAGAATTTAGGTTGATTTCCATATTTTAGATTTTAGTTAAACTTGCATACTTAGATTATCAGCCTATTAATCCTCATCTGGCAAGTTCAAAAAAAACTTGAGATAGAGATTGCCACAGTACATACACGGGATTATTATTCCTTTTTCGCTGACCAATTTCTAGCTAGTCAGGCTATATTGCAATTAATAGATCATGAGAAAAAACGCCTGTGTTTCCTCTTTACGACGAAAACCCAACGCGAATCACTCCGTATTTCACTTACGGATTGATTGGCATGAATATTGTCATTTTCCTGCATGAAGTAAGTTTGTCTAATGAACAATTGGAGCAGTTTTTTCAGCTATATGCCTTAATACCAAGAGAGTTCACAAACAACTTAGCTGGTGAGTGGACAACGTTATTTACTTCACAATTTTTACATGGCGGTTGGTGGCATCTCATATCCAATATGCTTTATTTATGGATATTTGGTAACAATATTGAAGAACGCTTAGGACATTTAAAATATCTGATTTTTTATCTGTCTTGTGGTGCTTCTGCTGCCTTATGTCAATGGTTTATTGGCATAAATTCTGCTATTCCTTCTTTGGGGGCTAGTGGTGCAATTGCTGGGGTTTTAGGTGCTTATCTTCTTTGGTTTCCGCAAGCGAAAATTAAAACCTTAGTTTTTTTAGGGTTTTTCGTCACCATCATCAATGTTCCAGCAGTGGTAATGATTGGTCTTTTCTTTATTCAAAATCTCATTTCTGGTTTTGCCAGTCTGCAAGCATCTGCCAATATGAGTGTTGAAACTGGGGGAGTTGCTTACTGGGCGCACATCGGCGGCTTTGTGTTCGGGATGATTTTTGCCCCTCTGTTTAGGTTGTTTCAGGGTGATTAGGCGCTATTTTTTGCGGAAAATAGCGGAAATTTCGGCGGCTGGTTCGATTACTTCCAGGTCTATCTCAGGCGTAGCGGTAGGTAATTCTACTAGTTCTTCAGGTAGATTAACTTTGATATCAGCACCATTAATAATAGATCCTAATAGTCCTAATTCATCTTCTAGCAATTGATCAATGGCTTCACCCAACATATTTTCTTGTGTATAGTTTGGTCGTGCCACCAGGACTATACCATCACTATAGGGTTGGATTAACAATGGATCATTGGAAATGCTGAGAGGATTAGTATCTAATATGACTAAATCATAGCGCTCGCGTGCGTCTTCTATCAGGCGGCGCATTTCGCTCGATTCTAGGATAGCAGCAGATTGACGTACTGGCCCTGCGCTGGGAATAATGTATAAATTTTCTACATCGGGAACTAAGCGAATACAGTCACTCAAGCTGGAATAATAAAGCAGTGGTTCCATAGTGGCATAGGTGTCAGGAGCAACTTTCAGAGACCAAGCGCGGGAGGGCGATCGCAAATCTGTTTCGATAATCAAGGTTCTTTTCCCAGCCAGTGCGGAAGCTATACCCAAGTTATAAGCACTCACTGTTTTACCCTCTTGGCTACTGACGCTAGTAATCAATATTACCTTTAAGTTTTTACCACCTATGCGGCGTAAATTACTGCGAAACTTTTCATAAAACTCTAAATATGGCGAATCTGGAGAAAGTATTACTGGTAAGGCTTCTGGATCTAAATTATCAACAGGGATCAAAGGCAATTCTCCCAGCAATAGCACTTCTTTTTGTTTGAGACTTTCGCGGATATCCTCTCTGGTTTTGAAAGTTCCTTCCAGTGACCCTAACAAAAATATCACACCACCACCAATGACCATACCCAAGAAACCACCGATAGCCAATGTCGCAGGGACACTCTTTGGTTTAATAGGAACAGCGCTAACTGTTGGCTGGCTGGCAATACTAAGACTACTGACAGTTTCTGCTTCTGCGGTTTTAGCATCAGTGAGCTTTGCTTGCATTTGGTCATAGATAGCTTTTTTCAGACCAACTACCTGCTCCAAACGCGATCGCTCTAATTGTTTATTGGGTACAAGCGAAGATTCTCGTCTTAATTGTTCCTCCTGTTCCTTTTGCTGTTTTAGTTGTTGTTCTAGCGTCTCTTTTTGGGTTTGCAAAGCCACCATTTGGTTTGCTAATGCCTGCCGTGTAGGATCTAGACTACTTTGGGTACGAATACCCTGAACATTACCTTGGATAGGGGCTGCAATCCCACCACCTCCTAACACCTCAGCGGCACGTTCTTGGAGTAATTCTTCAGAAGCTTCTTTTTGGCGCTGTAATTGAATCATTGTCGGGTGTTCAGGTCGTAAATCTTTTCTGAGAAGGGCAATTTGTGATTCAGCTTGATAAATTTGCGATCGCAAGTTGGCAATAATTGGATCAGCGCTCAAAGCCGAAGAAACATAAGCCTGTCCAACTGTTAACCCCAACTTATTTTCTAAACTACGGATTTGGGCATCAATTCCAGAAATGGTAAATTCAAGTTGCCTTTGTTGATTTTGGCTCGTAGTAATACCACCTAGCAAACTTCCATTTTCAGCTGCCAAAATTGCTGGTCGTTCCCGGCGATCATATTGTTCTAGTTTATTCTCAGCAGCTTGGAGTTCTTGCTTAAACTCTGGTAAGCGATCGTTCACTTTTTTAATAATAGCTTTTAATCGTCCAGTATTAATCTCGCCACTCAACTGAACCATTGACTTCATCAACTCGTCCAACACCTCTTTGCCTCGGTTGGGATTGCTATCTACATACTTAAGGATAATACCTGAAGAATTTAATTTCCCAGTTGCGTCTGCCTTAGGCAATTTAATTGACACATTTGCACCAATGGTTTTTGGCTTAGTTTTTACTTTGGCTGCTACATTTTCAATAATTTGGTTGGATAATAAAATTTCTTCTGTCAGTTCCTTACCTTGTTCTTGAATTTCCGTACCAGTTTTAGAGAAAGAAATTGTGGGACTAACGTAGTTCATAGCAGATTCTGCTACATAACTAACTGGTGGATCTGGTTGTATTGCCACTACTACTGAACCAGCTACTACCAAAGAAAAACTAGCTAATCCAATCCATTTATACTTTTCAAACGCAATAAGATAGCGTTTAACAATTGGTGGTGTCATATTATTTAATTAGTTATTAATTATTAGTTATGAGTCATAAATGGTTTCTGGAAATTATTTATTTGTACCTCCACCAAATAAGCCGCTACCAAAGTTTTCAAAAAAACGGATAAATGATTGCACATTAAAATAGGGCTGGGTAAGGGTACTCAATAAATTAGTAAGTTTACCAACAAGATTTCGACCAACAACAATCACATCATTATCTTGCAGTGCCACATTTTGAGAAGCATCACCACCAAGTGCCTTTTTGGCATCAAGCTTTTGAGTAACAGCTTTGCCTTTTTCAGGATCAAAACGAACCAAGGCAATATCCCTAAGATTAGCCGTATTCAGAGGAACACTTCCTAACACATCTAGAAATGTACTACCATTGGGCAGCGATTGTGTAGCAATTCCTCCTGCGGCATAGTTTAAAACTCGGATTTTAATCTGGGGGATAGCTAAATTGGAACGTGCCACCAATTTGCGATCATAACCGTCATCAGTACCTAGTTCCCGGCGAAGTATAATTATTGCATCCCCATCTTGTAAGCGCAGGTTAGGTAGTGAACCACCATTTTGCAACGCTGCATATAAGTTAATATTTTGGGAAACTATGGAACCATCTGTTAATTTACGACGAATTACCACTTGTCGTAGGTCTGCGGTCAAGGTGGAACCACCTGCTAAAGGTAAAATATCAGTAATTCGAGGCATTCCTGAACCCGCAGAATAAATTCCTGGACGAAATACTTCCCCCGTAATAGTAACTTGTACTGGTCGCATCTGTGCTAAAGATACTATAATTATATCAGTAGTAATACGACTTAAAGCCAAGCGAATTTTTTCTTGGGCTTCATCTAAACTTAAGCCTTGTATAGAAATTTGCCCTACTTGTGGAATCACAATATTGCCGTCTTGACTAATTGTGGCTTGAAAACTCAAATCTGGACGTTGCCCACTCAGTGATAACAATATCTTGGGATTAATGACATAACGATCTAAGCCTGCTCGAATTTTTTCCTGTGCTTCTTGCAAACTCAAACCTTTTAAAAAAATTACTCCCAATAGGGGGACGACAATATTTCCTTCTAAATTAATTGCAGCTTGAAAACTTAAGTCTGGAAAACGCTCAACTGTCACAGCAATAGAATCTCCAATTCCTAACTTGTATGGGCCAGGAGGACGCTGAACCACAACGCTAATTCCATCTCCTATGCCTAAGAGATAGCGGTTGAATTGCGGAGAAATTTCGTCTGCATTAGGAGATATAACTTCAGAACTTGTAGGAGGTATGGGAAATTGTTCTGGTGATTCTGTTGAAGATGGTGAAGGCTGCGCTACAACGGGTAGGATAGATGTGGTTAAGCTAACACTCACCTGAAGAGTTAAAAAACACAGGGCGCTGAATTTACGCATATAAAAACTGGGAACCATCAACATCAGTGTAGTATAGTTAAATAATATACTTTAAAGAGCTTTGGCCATCAATGCAGTTTGCACTGTTGCACCGAGAGACTCAAGCTTTGTCCAAGATGTTTCCACTTGCCCAAAAGGCTCCATTGGTATCAGAATGCTCACAGCCACCCAAGGAACACGCTTTTTTTGCCACTGTGCCAATTGGTCTGCCACAAACCACTTTAGTGGAGATGAAGTTCCACCATCGGGCATCGCGTACCATTGTAAAACAGCAAAAGTTTGTTGTTGTGTCGTAGCCCGAAAAAATCTAGCTTCAACTTTTTTGGTGGCATTTGACTCTGAAACGGAAGGCTGTTTCACAGTAAATTCAGCATCACGATATTGAGCTATGTTCCACTTTCCCCAACTTAATTTCCCCCAGCCGTTAACATCTGTCCACTCTATCTCTGGTTGATCTCTAGGTCCGTTTTGTGGTAGCAACAGCAGTATAACCTCAATTGCTGAATCTTCTGGCTTGAGTATCTGTAAAGACCATTTATGTTCGCCAATTTGTGATTCTGACTGTTTAATGGTTTGCCACCCAGGAAGACTTAATCCCACTTTCCGAATATTTTTCAATTCCTTGAGTTGAGTAATTGGTGGTGGCTGTTTCCATGACCATTTTCCTGTTAGGTATCCAGGAACTGCTCCCACTACTAACAGCAGTACCAGCAATATTAGCACTGCTACCTGACTCCATTGCTGTTCCTTGAAAAACTTGGATAAGGAAGTCATTAGTAAAATTTTCTACACGTAGGCTACATTATACTATAGCAGGTGACATTTTGTACTTTCTGCAACCTGCAATCTGCTGTATGTAAATATGAACTAGGCTAAAAATCTCTTCCTATTTGCTTTGTCCCAATTAAGTTGTTACACCCAGCTACTTGTATTAGAAATCGACCAAATTCAAATATGCGTGTTCCAGAACCCTTGTAGAGACGTTGCATGCAACGTCTCTACATCCTTGTTTCACAAGATGTCTATGGAATTTTAAATTGTTTAAACTTCTCCCATTTCCTCGTCTAACTTAATTGCTGATGCTTCTGAGAAATAACTATTCATCCAATTTAGCAAAGGTATTAGTAATAACAACATACAACCAGAGTATAGGTCGCCACCCCAACCTTCATGTAGCCATGAAAAAGCTCCATCTTGGCCTGTACCGTGAAAGTATGCCAGTAAAGTGTTACGAATGATATTAGCAGTCACACTAATGACGACAGCAATAGATAGAAAGCCAAAAGTTATCCGCCGTGAAGATAAAGCATCTGTCCAATAAAGCAGCATTAAGCCCACATAAAGAGTGGTAAATAACATTTTCAAGCCTGCACAATAGGGGGCTACTTCCACAATTCTCCCTCCTATATATAAATTTATACCATCTACTACTACTGTCATCCCAGATTGATTGAGGATAAAGGCAGCTGTACCAGCAATAAAGCTTTGCAGAGGAAAGCTATAGGGAGTTATCAAGTAAGGTAATGCTGTTGGAGTGGCTAAAAATACTAGTATTAGGGGAAATCCTTGTAATTTTAACCCTGGTATTCCCTTGAACCATAAGCAAAGTCCTGACAGTATGATGGGCAAGGAAAGATTAACCCATTCAGTTACACCACTTAAATAAAAAATCACCCCTGTTATTAATAAGCCAAGGCCAATAGGATGGGTAATATTAGCTAAACGTTGCCACTGTTTCCGGTTTGTCCAAGCCAGATAACCAGCAAATGGGAGACCGATAATACCGTGGCTGAAATACTCATGTTCTATACTGATAGTTTTGTGCAGCCAACCATCTAACCAATGTAGCAATATAGGAGCATAAAGCAAGAGCAAAATTCCGAAAATTCCGAAACTTAACAATTGGGCTGTGTTTCTGCTTTTAATTTGTTGCTGGAGTGCCATAGTTATAATTCAAAATTTAAAACTCAAAAGTTAAAATTCAAACTTGCCATGAATACTGGCTATTGCTGAGTAAGTAAAATAAATTAAACTCAGTTTTCTTTTAATTCCCAACTTGAATTAATAGCATCTATCACTTCTGTGATTTGACTATTTTTCAAACCTGGATACATTGGTAAAGATAGTATTTGTTGAGATAGCTTTTCTGATTGGGGAAAGTCTCCTTGTTGATAACCTAAATAACTAAATGCGGGCTGAAGATGGCAGGGAATTGGGTAATGAATGCCAGTTTGAATTCCGGCTGCGGTCAGTTGTGCTTGTAATTGCTGACGTGATAGGGGGCAAGAATCATCAATTTTGATCACATAAAGATGATATATGTGTCCTGTGCCGCTTTGGTTTTGCATAGGAATAATACCAGCATAAGCTAACGGTGCTAGTTCTCTATCATACATCTGGGCGATGGTCAGGCGATCGCTATTCCACTGAGATAAATAGGGTAATTTTTTATGTAGTACAGCGGCTTGCAAGGTATCTAAGCGGCTATTCGTACCTGATTCGATATGTACATACTTTTGAGATGAGCCGTAATTTCGCAAGCGGCGCATTTTTGCTGCTACATCTGCATCTGTGGTCACTACCATCCCTCCATCCCCAAATGCGCCTAAATTCTTGCTGGGATAGAAACTAAAGGCGGCGGCAGTACCCACTGAACCTGCCTTATATCCTTCCCGTTCAGCCAGGTGTGCTTGGGCTGCATCCTCAAAAATTAAGACTTTGTGAGTATTTGCAAAATTTAATAATTGGCTTGGTGATACCATCTGACCATATAGGTGTACGGGAATAATAGCTTTGGTTTGGGGTGTAATGGCTTGAGCGGCTGCCTCCAAGTCAATTAAGGCGGTTTTGGGGTCACAATCTACTAAAATTGGTTTAGCGCCAGCATTGATGACACCAATCAATGTGGCGACAAAAGTATTAGCTGGTAAAATCACCTCATCACCAGCACCGATGTGACAAGCTTGTAGACCAAGAGCGATCGCATCGGTTCCAGATGCTACACCAATTCCATATTCTGTCGCAGATGCGGCTGCAAAGGCTGACTCGAAATCAGATAAAGCTTGACCTAGAATAAAATCTCCCTTTGTGAATACATCCTCAATTGCCTGTTGTAATTGAGTTTGAATTGGCTGATGTTGTGAGTTCAGGTCTACAAAAGGAACTTTAATCACCATTTGATTTATTACCAAGTAGTATCAAAAATTAAGTAGCAATATCCTAGCTCAAAAAGTAAAAATCCTGAAACTCAGTAAAAAGCTTTACTACCCATGATTAATCAGTCCTAGATACTTTTTCACCAACTCCCATAACTAAATAAAAAATTTTTGCCAAATTTGTGAATCGGAGGTGAAATTTGGGAATGCTAATAAATAGTAACCTGATCACAGCGGTTATAAAACTTACAGTATCTAGAAGTATCAAGGTAGCAGCGGCAATGGTAGAGCATGACAATAAATTATTTGCCCCCAATGATGGTTGGAATTCTTTACCAACCAAAGAACAACAACGCCTCAAACTATTGTCAGAATTAGGGTTGAAGCAACCCCAAACAATTCCGGTATTTGAAGAAGCCGCTCAAACCGCTGCCCACTTTTTGGACGCAGAAATTTCCATTTTGGGATTTATAGATCAAGAAATCCACTGGTTCAAATCGTCGGTAGGCTTATCAAGATTAGGACTAATGAATGATTTGGCACAAAGCCGTCAATTATTACGCCGAGATTCCTTTTGCACCCAAGTAGTAGAGACATCGCGAATAGTAGTTATTAATGATACTAGCGATACTAACAATACAGAAATAGCCTCCAGCAAGTTAGTGCAGAATTATGGTATCCGTTCCTACTTAGGAGCGCCATTAATTGATGCTTCTGGATATTGCCTAGGTGCATTGGCAGTGATGGATCGCAAGCACCGCAATTTTACAGAGCGAGATATTGAGTTTTTGCAAATTATTGCTCGTTGGAGCATGAGTGAATTTGAACGCAACCGATTGCTGCAAGGAAAATCAGAAGAAAGTCCTGCCCGCAGAATTCCTAGTTTTTCATTCCCAGAAGACCAAACAATAGATCTGAAAATTGCCCCACCGATTTTAGAACAAAGCTCTAGTTCTACTCAGCAACTCAAACTCGAACTTTTAGACCAGTTAACTCAAGAGTTACGTACACCTTTAACATCTGTACTGGGGATGGCTGGTGTTCTCGGCCGGGAAATTTATGGGCCTTTAACGATTAAGCAGCGGGAATATCTAGAGATTATCCAAAATAGCGGGCGTTACTTACTTTCCCTAGTCAATGAAATTACTGGTCTAGGAATCATGGATGATAGTTCAAATGTGTTGAACTTAGTCCCTGTAGATGTGGAAATGCTGTGTCAACAAGCTATCAATACCCTAGCAGAAGTAGCTGGTCGCCGTGAGCAAGATATTCGCTTATCTATAGAACCAGGACGCAATCGCGTTTGGCCTTTGGATAAAGATAAAGTGCGGCAAATGCTGTATCACTTGATCTTTAGTGTGATTCAACTTTCTGCAACAAGTAGTATTGTTCGTGTTCACGTTGCTTATAAAGAAGATACACTCAGTATTACCGTTTGGGTTTCCCATCCCTGGTTGGGAGATGGCATCAGCGAGATTGATCCTTACTTGCGCGTCGATTCTTTGCCAATGTTGGAAATGGTACGCGAGGCAGGAAAGTATAATATTCATTTAGAAAATCAGGAGGCTTGTCCCAAAATATGGGAGGAGTCAGAACACTTGATGAATAATCATTTAGGAATTTTGGTTGGCGCTACTGATGATAATTTAGCCAATTTATCTGGTAATCTGTCTCGTGAGAAACTAGGTCTGTTACTTAGCTGTCAGCTGGCAGAACTGCACAAAGGACAAATTTCGATTCAAGGTTCCCCAGAATCAGGATATCGTTATGTGATTACTTTGCCACGGCAATCGTCCACTTCCTCACAATGAATGATGTTTAATGACCAAGGGGAGTGTCAAAGATCAAATCAATTGTTAATCCTGACGGTGATCTTTGTATAGCGACCCCGATTATCATTAAAGCCAGCAATCCGTCAGGAATTGTGAACACATATTTTATAGTGGGTGTTGGGTGACTTATATATGAGCGTGATCAGTTAATTACTGCGTAAGAAGCCAAACTACACAATGTTCACAACCTCCGCTAGGATTGCTGTAGCTGCTAATTGGTCATAACATTTCTATGAATTTAGTCTGGCAAAGATTTACTTTATCCTCTGTACCTCTGAAAGAATATTTGACTACCAGCTACCTGCATCGGTTTCTGGTCGGTATCTTGCGTCCGTGGCGGCAAACTAGTATTTTAATGCAGTGGGGAGATACAATAGCGGCGGCTCTTCTCAGCCTCATCTATGGTTTTGCACCTTTTGTGTCCAGTAGTTTAATGCTGGTATTGTTGGTGGCTTGTATAGGATTCTGGGTGCTGCTAACTTTATCAGATGAAAAAAATTCTGGAAATCCAGCATCTGTCACTCCGATTCATCTGTTGGTATTACTTTATTGGGGAATAGCCGCGATCGCTACAGCCTTATCACCAGTGAAAAAGGCAGCATTGAATGACTTGGCAACATTAACACTCTATTTGTTACTTTTTACCTTATGCGCTAGGGTGCTGAGGTTTTCCCGATTTCGATCTTGGCTGATTAGTCTTTACTTACATATATCGCTGATTGTCGGCGTATATGGCATCCGACAATGGTTTTTTGGCGCTAAAGCCTTGGCAACTTGGGTCGATCCTGAGTCTCCTTTATCCAAGACTACAAGGGTTTACAGTTATTTAGGCAATCCCAATTTACTAGCAGGATACCTGATACCCGCCGTGATTTTCAGCTTGGTGGCTATTTTTGCTTGGCAGGGCCCGATGAGAAAAGCTTTAGCTGTAACGATGTTTGTTATTAATATTTCTTGCTTAGTTCTCACTTATAGTCGTGGTGGCTGGATTGGTTTATTGGTGGCACTTTTGACTGTGATGGCATTGCTAGTTTATTGGTGGAGTTTGGAAATGCCGACCTTTTGGCGAACTTGGTCACTGCCAATTATTGTGGGCGGTTTAGTTGGGGTATTGGTGCTGGCTGTGATTTTTGTCGAACCTGTACAACAGCGGGTTCTCAGTATATTTGCCGACCGCCAAGATAGTAGTAATAATTTTCGTCGTAATGTCTGGGATGCTGTTTTTAAGATGATCCGCGATCGCCCAATTATTGGTATTGGACCTGGACACCATTCTTTTAATCAGGTCTATCCTCTCTACCAACAACCCCGATTTACGGCTTTGAGTGCATATTCAATTTTTCTGGAGATTGCTGTAGAAACTGGCTTTATGGGTTTAGCTTGTTTTCTCTGGTTAATAATTGTCACCATTAATGCTGCATTTATGCAAATGCAACGGTTGCGACAATCCAGAAGTTTAGAGGGATTTTGGGTAATTGGAGCGATCGCTACTATTTTTGGTATGCTCGCTCACGGCACAGTAGATACTGTCTGGTATCGTCCAGCTGTTAATACTCTCTGGTGGTTCATGGTCGCCTTAATTGCCAGCTACTGGACACCTTTAGCGCCAGAAACTGCTCAACCCAACCCAGAAACCGCAACCAACTGATTTTCTTGAGTAAAATTATTCAGAGGTTTGATGTCAGCCTATACTGTATGAGGATTTGATGCTAATTTGCGGATAAGTGTGGTTGTCAGTATCTTTCTACTGACAACAGACTATTTTATTTTCATACCCAATTTGGATAGATCGTACTGTGATGACAAATTCCCAAAACTAACTCACATTCACTATACCCAATTCCAAATTTAAAATCCCAAATCCAAAATTGATACTAGTCCCTGTAGGTGCTGGCCCCTGGGGTATTGGGGTCACGGTAACGGGTTGGTTCATTTTCACGCTTTTTACCCGCTAAACCCGCTAGACCTAATAGACCAATCAATCCTAGCCAACCCCAATCTACATCGTTGCGATCATAAACAGTCGTGGTGCGGTCAGTATCAGTTCTCGGTTGATTCACTTGGGCTTGTGCGGGTAGAAGGCTTAAGGGCAAAATCCCCATACTCAAAGTGAGAACCCCAGCGCCAACAGCTTTGGTAAAATTACTTTTCATAGTCAGAAAGCCTCATCCTTTACTCAGATAATCACCACTGTACCGATTCTCACAATAAGCCACATCAACCTGCGGCTATAAACTAGGTTTCATCCCAAATCAGGCTGAGGATATATAATATTCTCTTTGCTGGAAGCCGTTTCTCAGTCCGCTGTGGTATTTGATTGACAGTCTCGCTCAATAACTTTTCATTGCCCGTTGAATATCGCGCTGGTCTTGACGACGTTTGAGGTCTTCGCGCTTGTCGTGAAGTTTCTTTCCTTTACCCAAGGCGATACTCACTTTTACCCAGCCGCGTTTAAGATACATTTTCAACGGGACGAGGGTTAAACCCTGCTGTTCTACCTTACCAATTAGCTTCCGAAGCTCTTGGCGATGCAGCAATAACTTGCGTGTGCGGCGCGGTTCATGATTAAAATATTGTCCACTAGAGGTGTAAGGTGAAATATGTGCATTTATTAGCCATGCTTCACCGTTACGAATCAACGCATAACCATCTTGGAGATTAACTTTACCCGCACGGATTGACTTGACCTCTGTTCCTGTTAGCTGAATTCCAGCTTCGTAGGTTTCCAGGATTTCATACAAATAACGGGCTTGACGATTGTCGGTGATAACTTTATAACCTTCGTTTTTGTCACTCATTGAAAATCTTGTTTGTGTTAAATATGCCTAAAAATTTCTTGAGACTGTTCTGTGAATCTATGGGAATAGTAATTTTAAGTGTAAATCAACTAAAAATGCATTCTTCCGTTAAATAATATAGGCTTGAGACTAATCAAGCTTACGTTTCAAGTAATCCTTTATCATAGCATTATAAATGCTTGATTAGATATTATCATCATAATTTCTTGATAGGTGAGCAATGGCTGCATCTGCTGAGAGAATTGTTACGAATTACAAAACTCTCAGCACTTAGTACACAACGGCGTAAGTCAACCAATCATTAAAAATTCCCGAAAAGCAGCTTAAACCAGCTTTTTTAAGTTTTAATTTCGCCCTGTAATACTACTCAACACAGAGAGTCTAATTTGCATCAAGTTTCATAAACACTTCTAAAGAATTTAAGATTTTCTTTATAAATAACTCTTAAGGCAGTCATTAGTAGGTAATCCTGTCATATTATGAAACATAAGAACACTATATATTGCCAGTGTCTATTAATAGTGTTCATAAAAGCAAATTGCTGAGTAACAAAAATGGTAGGGGTGTACTGTCCATGCCCTTGAAGATCCTTGTAGTGGATGACGACCTGGGCACTCGTCTGTCTATTAGTGATTATCTTGAACTGTCTGGCTATTCGGTGATCATGGCTGATAACGGTCAAGAGGCTTTGTCTATGGTTGACCAATATCATCCTGATTTGATTGTCACAGATATTGTCATGCCAAGGATGAACGGCTATGAACTGGTGCGTCGGGTGCGTCAACAAGCAGAATTTAGGTTACTACCTGTAATTTTGTTAACAGCGCGAACCAAAACCCAAGAAAGAATTCTGGGCTATCAATCAGGGTGCGATTTATATTTACCTAAGCCTTTTGAACTAGAAGAATTAGCCGCAGCTATTCGTAATTTGCTAGAGCGATCGCAAATTATCCAAACGGAGTACCGTTCTTCTCATCAAGATAATTTAGGCGCTTACACCGCTACAAAAGCAAAGGAAGCCCATAATTCTCTGTCTACTCAAATCCATTCACCCCAACTACTCTCATCACTGACTACCAGAGAACAGGAGGTTCTATATCTACTGACTCATGGTTTATCTAATGCCGAAATGGGTCATCAGCTACATCTGAGTGCGCGAACGGTAGAAAAATACGTCAGCAGTTTATTGAGAAAAACTTCAACTAGCAACCGAGCCGAACTCGTGCGTTTTGCGATGAAGCATGGTCTGGTGGAATAGAGTCATGGGGTGATGGGGTGACGCTCAAGACGCGGAGAAATAATTATCTACTGCCCCCTGCCCCCGTATGGCTATAGCTTGCGTGACGACGTAGGAGTCATACGCCACGCTACGCTATCGGCTACGCTCACGGCAAGCCAGCACCCTGCCTCCTGACTCCTGACTCCTGACTCCTATTTCCTAAAGTTGTTGACTTTTAACATAGTCCAGCAAACCTTCACAAGCATCAAGCAGTAGGTCAATAACCTGATTGAATCCTTCTGAGCCGCCATAATAGGGGTCGGGAACTTCTCTGATTGTATGTCTAGAACAAAAATCACACATTAAGCGAACTTTATGGTGATATTGCCCAGAAAGGTCAACAGCGAGGATATTTTCAAAATTGTCTTTATCCATCGCCAAAATCAAATCAAATTCTTGAAAGTCAGATTTTTGAAATTGGCGAGCTTGACCACGTAGTTTAACTCCCAACTTTGTAGACGCTGCCGCACTCATGCGTCGGTCAGGTGGACTACCAATGTGATAGCTAGAAGTACCAGCAGAATCACAGTGAATACTAGCGCTCAAATCAGTCTGCTCAATCAGATGATTCATAATATTTTCTGCCGAGGGCGAGCGACAAATATTCCCCAGGCAGACAAATAGTAACTTGTAAGGCATAAATTTTGCTTTGCGTGTCAGATGTCAGATGTCAGATGTCAGTTGTTGTTGCTAGTGACAACTGACCACTGAACTAATGACTAATGACTAAAATCCAGGTAGTTCCAGTCCACTGGTTAATTCTTCCATACGTTCCCGCATGGTGGTAGTGGACTTGTTGTAGGCATCTTTCATGGCTGCTGTCAGAAGATCAGAAAGTACTTCCGCACCTTCTCCCAAAGCATCTGGGGAAATTTCCACCCGCTTCGGTTCTTGGTTCCCACTGACAATTACCTTAACCAGTCCACCACCCGATTCTCCTTGAATCTCCATTTGCTCCAATTCTTCTTGGAGACGTTTTGCACCTTCTTGAACTTGCTGGGCTTTTTTGAAAGCGTCAGCCAGTTCTTTCATTTTTCCTAAGCCAAAACCAAAGCCCTGTCCTTTTCCTGCTGTCATAATTAATTTTCCACTTATGCTTTGAATAACAAATCAAATTCAATTATAGATGTGGTGGGTAATTGGTAATTGGTAATTGGTAATGGGTAATAGGTAATAGGAAGATAATATCCCCCTGCCCCCTGTCAAGAGTCACCTGCCCTCTGTAACCTATCAGCAAACAGGTTGAAACTCGCCGATCATTTTAACTTCTGGCTCTAACCAAATTGACCAGCGTTCTTGTACCTGATGTTGAATATGACTAATGAGACAGAAGATATCGCTGGCTTTAGCCCCACCACGATTAACGATAAAATTGGCATGAAGTAGTGCTACTTGCGCTCCACCGATTTGATAGCCTTTTAAACCAGCTTGTTCAATCAACCACCCAGCAGTATAAGGTTTAGGATTGCGGAACACACTACCACAACTAGGAAAATTGTAAGGTTGGGTACTAAGCCGATGCTGTTTGTTTTGTTTGGTTGTGGCTATAACTTGTGCTGGATCTGCACCTGGTTGGAGTTGGAAGGTAGCTTGCGTGACTATACGTTTGCCGCCTTGCAATAAAGAACTTCGGTATTTATAACCTAATTCAGATGGGGTGAGAGTTTCTAATGTGCCATCGGGTGAGAGTACTTCGGCGCTAATTAACATATCTGCAATACAGCTATTATGCGCTCCTGCATTCATGACCACAGCACCCCCAACTGTTCCAGGGATACCAACAGCCCACTCTAAGCCTTCCCATCCTAAATCTGCTGCTTCCCATGCCAAGCTGGGAATAGATTCTCCGGCTGCGACGGTTAATTGACCGGTTTGTGAGTCGAAGTGCTTAGAGCGAAAATGACGAGTAGCAATAACTAAACCGGGTATACCTTGATCACTTACTAACAAGTTAGAACCGGCTCCCAATATAGTTACTGGTAAAGCCAGTTCTTGGGCATACTTAATACTTGCTTGTAATGCTTCTACGTTGCGGGGGGCAACATACCATTCTGCCCCGCCCCCAACTCTGTAGGAAGTAAACGCTGATAAAGAAGCCTGGGGCTTGATTGCACAATCAGTGCCGGGTAAGTAAATTAATTTACTATCGACCACCTTAATTGCTTCCTGTTTCTTGGTAGTCAAAGCCGAAATAGTACAGACGTTTCCAACTGCCTGGGAGATTGTCATCGTTGCTTTTATTGGTAATTTCTATGACATTTATTTACCGTTCAGATCCGGTAATAACATTAACTAATGAAACCATTGCTAGATAGAGAATGAACTCACAAAACAAAACCTAGCAAGCTTGCTCCACTTAGGATGTGGCTGTAACCAGTTCCCGAAGTGTGGCAATGACTTCGGGAATCGCCTGATTTAAATTACCGGCACCAAGAAACAATGCCAAGTCACCAGGGCGCAGCGTTGACAACAAGAATTCACACACTAAAGATAAAGTTGGTTGATAAATTACCTGCTGGTGCTGTTTGGCAATTTCGGCTGCCAGTTTTTCACCGCTAATTTGTCCTAAATCAGGTTCACCTGCACTGTAAATGTCAGTTATGACTACTAAATCAGCATGGGTAAAGGATTCGGCAAATTCTTCTAAAAATGTCAGTGTCCGACTATAACGATGGGGTTGAAAGATGGCTACTACTCTCTGTCCTGGTCTGGCTTGGAGACGTGCTGCGGCAAGAGTAGCACGAATCTCACTAGGGTGATGGGCATAGTCATCAATAAAGGTAATACCGGCTGCTTCCCCCCGGAACTCAAAGCGCCGTCTTGCACCTTCAAAGGTGGCGATACCTTTAGCAATTTCCCCGAATTCTAAACCGAGTAAGCGTCCCACAGCTACTGCTGCCAGAGCATTGCTGAGATTATGCCGACTCAAGAGGCGTACATTTAATACACCTAATGCTTTACCTTTTTCCCAAACGAGTGCAGTTGTACCATCAGCGCGATAGTCAATGTTGGTAACGGTATAGTCAGCGTTGGTATCTGGATTTAGGCTATAGCTGATGGTTGGTTTCAAACTATCGCGCACTGTGGCACAATCAATGCTACCTATTAAAGTTTTGCAACCTTGGGCAAATTTTTGGAAAGTGTCAATCACTTCCTCTAATGTGTCGTAATGGTCAGGGTGATCAAGTTCAATATTAGTGATGATCCCAATTTCTGGGGCGTGTTTCACCAGAGAACCATCTGATTCATCTGCCTCAGCTACCAGATACTGACTTGCGCCCAGTCGAGCATTTCCTTCCCAAGCGTTGACTTCACCACCCACTAAAATGGTAGGATCTAGACCAGCTTGCAAGAGCATATAACCAATCATGCTACTTGTTGTAGTCTTGCCGTGAGTTCCTGCCACAGCAATACTATGGTAATCAGCAATCAAGGCAGCTAGGACATCAGAACGATGTAAAATCGGGCAACCCAATTCTAAGGCTGCTTTGTATTCCAAATTATTGTTGTTTATAGCTGTGGAACAAATTACTTGAGGAAGTATTGTCTTGTGATCAGACAATTGTTCTTGTGAATTTAATGATACTCCATTCGCCGATACTTGAGGCAGAAAGAATTCAAGATTGCTGGCTTCTTGTCTGCTAAAAATGTGAGCGCCGAGAGATTCTAACTTGCGGGTAATTTGGTTAGGACGCAAATCAGAACCGGATACTGGTAATTGACGCTTTGCCAAAACATGAGCCAGGGCAGACATTCCAATGCCACCAATCCCAATGAAATGAAATGGTCTACCGCTAAAATCTATAGAATTACTCATTTTTTATTCCTCTTACACCACACCACACAATCATCACAAATGACACGCGTATCATAACAGGATTTTGATTTTTACTGATACTGCCCTTGTAAGATGTTCCTACCTGAATAAAGGGTTAATTTTTTAGTTCGTTTTTGCTTATTCAGAAAGATATTACCCTCATAAGAGATTTTTTCTATTTTTAATATCTTCTTATGACTATTCTGAAAATTGGGGCTACATCGGGAAAAAAAATCTTGTAATCTTAAATACATATTTTTGTTTGTTTTACTGGAAATAGCTACGAAAGTCCTCAGGTCTATGAAACTGATAGGAAATTGCATCAAGCCTCACTATGAATTGACTACAATAGTACATTGACAGTGAAAATATTATTCAACTCCTTAGAGCAAGAAGTTTCTGATCTCAAGGGAATAGTCCCGCTAGAAAAGCTCTTCAGCCCTTCTGCTGCCTTTAACCCAATCTCTGGACTGGATGCAACGATTAGCAATTTTTGGTGGCACATTTGACCCAATTCATTGGGGACATCTACTTATAGCTGAAACAGCATTAGCTCAAGTACACGTAGAACAAGTAATTTGGGTACCATCAAGAAATCCTCCTCATAAACAAGCAGCTTTGTTTGAGCATCGAGTAGTAATGCTGCAACTTGCCACAATGAATAACCCAGCGTTTACTATCTCTCTAATTGATAGAGAACGCTCTGGGAGATCCTATGCTATTAACACCCTGATTGATTTATCTGCTTGTTACCCAAATACTCATTGGTATTGGATTATCGGTTTGGATGCTTTCCAAACTTTACCCCGTTGGTATCGTGGACATGAATTAGCACAAATGTGCGATTGGTTAATCGCACCCCGACTACTAGGTGGTGAGACTATAGCTCAAAGTGAGTTAATCTGCAAGCAAGTTGAGCAACAAGTGAGAGAGCAGTCTCGTAGCATCAACTGGCAATTACTGCATACACCCTTAGTTAAGGTTTCGTCAAGTATCATCCGTGAACTTTGTGACCAAAGCCATTCAATTATTGATTTAGTACCGGAATCGGTGAGATTGTACATCGCCACTCACAACCTTTACTCGCATAATCCTGAATAAATTGTGTGTTTTTTTTTAGATCTAACACTTTATGGTTATAAACACTCCCCCCCTTTGCGATATGATTGGGGTCAACGATATCAACTTATAGGCATAAATACAGAGGGCAAGACACTGTGATTAGAGTTGCAATCAACGGTTTTGGGCGCATTGGACGGAACTTTGCACGTTGCTGGGTGGGTAGAGAGAATAGCAATATAGATCTTGTTGCTATTAATGACACATCAGATCCCAGAACCAATGCTCACCTGCTAAGGTATGACTCGATGCTAGGGAAGTTAAAAGGTGCTGATATCAGTGCCGATGATAACTCCATCACCGTCAACGGTAAGACGATTAAATGCGTATCTGATCGCAACCCAGATAACTTGCCCTGGAAAGCGTGGGACATTGACCTGATTATTGAATCAACTGGTGTTTTTACCAGCAAAGAAGGGGCAATGCGGCACGTCAATGCTGGAGCTAAAAAGGTTCTGATTACAGCCCCTGGTAAAAACGAAGATGGCACTTTTGTGATGGGTGTGAATCATCATGATTATGACCACAACATCCACAATATCATCAGTAACGCCAGCTGTACCACCAACTGTTTGGCTCCTATTGCCAAGGTGTTAAATGATAAATTTGGCATCATTAAAGGTTCGATGACCACCACCCACAGCTACACTGGTGACCAGCGCTTGCTAGACGCTTCTCACCGTGATTTACGTCGGGCTAGAGCGGCAGCTATCAACATTGTACCTACCTCTACTGGTGCGGCAAAGGCTGTAGCACTGGTAATTCCAGAGCTAAAAGGCAAGCTGAATGGTGTTGCTTTGCGTGTACCCACTCCCAACGTGTCAATGGTAGACTTCGTGGTTCAGGTTGAGAAGCGTACTATTACTGAAGAAGTTAACCAAGCGTTGAAAGATGCGGCTGAAGGTCATCTCAAAGGCATTTTAGGCTACACCGAACTGCAACTGGTTTCATCTGATTATCAAGGTACTGATGAATCTTCTATTGTTGATGCCAGCTTAACTTTGGTTATGGGCAATGACATGATCAAAGTCATGGCATGGTATGACAATGAGTGGGGCTATAGCCAACGAGTTCTAGATTTGGCGGAATTAGTAGCTCAGAAGTGGGCATAGTTAGGTGATTGGGGGTAGAGTCAGTTTTACTCAGCACTGTTTCGGTGACAGTAATAACTAACTCCTGAAATCTTGACGATTGATAAGGGCGGGTTTTCCCATTGGTGTCAACTTAACGTGAAAGACTAGTCAATGACGTTATATCCAACTTACTCAATTACCAATCTATCCAGAATCACCCCACCCCCGTTTTACTAACGTAAAACTTCCCCTCCCCTCAAGAGGTGAGGGGACTAAGGGGTGGGGTAGAATGGCTGTGGGAAAACGGTTTGAGCTTAAGTTGATACTCATGGGGTTTTCCGCGCCCCTACTTGGTAAAATGTTTAAATCCTTGATTAAGGCTGAGAATTTGGTCAGGTATTTTTTGATTTTGATCATGCAATAAGACTGTTAAATCTGGTGTGATTGTGCCAATGATGGCTGCATCTGTGCTGAGTTGTTTTACCAAAGTCTCTGCTGTATCTTGGGGTAAACACAGTACTAATTCAAAGTCTTCTCCACCATAAAGAGTATATTCTCGCGCTTGTGCTGCGGTTAGCCATTTTTCAAAAGCTTTGGGAATGGTGATTTGGCTATATTCCAGCACAGCACCGACATGACTAGCTCGGCAGATTTGTAGCACAGCATCTGCTAAACCGTCACTGCTATCCATACCGGCTATAGGAATAGGGCAGGGGGATATGAGAATTTCCTTGAGTATGGGTATAACATCTAAACGTGGGTTGGGACGCTGGTGGGCGGTGATTAAAGCTGCCTTTTCTTCAGTTTTGAGGTTTTGCCCTATTTCCGGGTGTAAGAGTAATTCTAAGCCTGCACGGGAGGCTCCGTGAATGCCTGTGACAACGATCGCATATCCTACTTGTGCAGCGGAACGACGAATAATGAAATCGGGTGTAGCTTGACCAAAAGCGGTAATTGCTAAAGTGGTGATGGGCGATCGCACAATGTCACCGCCAACTATAGGCACATTATACTTTTGCAAGCATTCTGTCATTCCCTGATATAGTCTTTCCACCCAATTAACGCTGATATCACCAGGTAAACCCAGTCCAACGGTGATCCCCAAGGGAAACGCACCCATTGCGGCTAAATCTGATAAATTCGCTGCCGCTGCCCGCCAACCTGCATCTTCTGGGGAAGTGGTAACATCACTAAAATGCACACCATCAACGAGCATATCTGTTGTCACTACCAAAGATTTATTTGGGTTAGTGGTTAATACTGCGGCATCATCTCCAATTACATCTGGTGGACAAAAGCGTTGTAATCTTTCTAAAAGACCTTGTTCACCAATATCTTTTACTTGTAGAGAAGATAAATTATTATTCATCATAAAATTTCCCTATTACTTTACAGACTAAAATAAAAGTATCATCTAGGAGACAGTTAATATGGTTTCTACCGTTGGCATTACAGACACCATTAAAAGCTTGAGTGATTTACAAACTCGTTGTAACTTACACCAAGCAGAAGATGAAAACTTTTTTAACGAATGGTTGACAGACTTACCCCAACTCAATCCACAAGAACAATCAGGTGTTACTCGCATCAAACAGCGTTATGATTATCATCGCGTTGATGGTCTATTATTAGAAGGGACAATTAATCTTTTAGTAGTCTCGCCACTTTTGGAAATTGCAGGTTTTCTAGATTCACCTTACCGAATTCGCTCACCTTATGGCATAAATTTAGAAATTGAAGAACCAGAAGAAACAATTCGCAGTTTTATTGATGTCCTAGTTGTACAGGAAAAACTTTGGATTTTTGTGATTGAATCTAAACGAAATAGCATTCCAGTTGTTGCAGCAATACCGCAGTTATTAGCCTATATGTTAACTACTCCCCAGCCGGATAAATCTGTATTTGGTATGGCTACAAATGACGATGAATTTATATTTATAAAACTATCTATCACAGATAAACCTCAATATGACGTATCACGCACATTTTCCCTATTTCCCCGTCGACATGAATTAGCTGAAGTTTTGCAAATTTTAAAACGATTGCAACTGTTGTTCTAGAAGGGAAGTAAAATATGAAACAATTCCTATTATTGATGATTCAGGTGCGCCTTGATGGTTTTGAATAATTACAAATGATATTGATTCGGTATCGGTTTACTGTCGGTTTGGTAGGGGTTTAGCAATGCTAAACCCCTACCGGATTAACCGGCTAAAAAATAAGATATAATCAGCAAAGGTCGTTTTTAACAAATGATGAGGATTTTTAATTATGACTCAAGCACTGGAAAAGCCTAAATCTATCTTAGAAATTATCGAAAGTTTAACACCTCAACAACAGGAAGAAGTGTTAAATTTTATTGAATTTTTACAGTTTAAATCACAAAAACATGATCCAGACACAAAAATTCAACCTCAACAAAAATCACCAGAAGAATTAGGCTGGCCTTCTGGCTTTTTTGAACAGACCTATGGTAGTTGTCAGGATGATCCCATTATTCTTGATGATGATGATAATTTTGAACAAAAAGAACAAGCTGCATGATTTATTTGCTAGATACTAATGTTTGCGCTCGTTATCTGAATGGGAAATCGTTGACAATTCGGCAGCGTTTACGAATTCGTGCAGAATTATCAGCAAAAGGAATTATGATTGGTTCTAATGATTTACAAATTGCGGCTATTGCTATGGCAAATAATTTGATATTGGTGACGCATAATGTCAAAGAATTTAGCCGGGTAAATGGTTTACCGTTTGAAGATTGGGAAGTTTAATTTTAATTTGCTAATATTAAAAATATACAGCAGGAGTCAGGAGTCAGGAGTCAGGAGTCAGAAGTAAAACTGGCGAATGTGTATAGGTTTCAATCTAGATTCTGTACCTCATTGATCTGCAATCTGCTATAAATAATATAAATATACTTCACGCCAAGGCTTAAAGACTTAAAGTTAATAAGATAGGACTTACGCATTGACAAAAAATATCATCTATGTAGTCTAGATAATGGCATCCTTGCGAAGGTTGGCAAAAATATGCTCACGGACAACAGAAGTAAACAGATTCCTTTGTACTTCATACCAATTGCTAATTATATTTTCAGAGCGCATAAACTCCAATTTCACAAAAGCTTGAAGTGAACAAAATATATGAGTTTTGATTGCACAGGTATCTCTAACCATGAACCGACAAATTCCACATACTTGTTTTATGGCTCGATGAAATGTTTCAATACCCCAATGGGTATCATGAATTGTGATAAAGGTACTTCTGGTTATGTCTTTGATTTTCTCCTCATCTAGTAGATATAAAATATAATGTCTAGAGTCTTCCTTTTTAAAGTCTTTCCTAAACAATTTTATAAATCCAAATTCTTTCAGATGAGTCCTTAATCCTTCTTGGGGAATAGCCAGAGTGCTTACTTGACAATACTTGTGTGGCTCATTTGAAACAGTTCTATTTTTTTCAATTCCGAATAGGAAACCCAATTTCTGGTTTTTTAGAAATTTCAAGTTTTCTACTCCAGAATACCAACTATCTCCTGTTACCATTCTGGGTTTGACTCCCCAGCTTATTATTTCAATTACCATTTCTCTAAAATAATCGTTTTTTGTTTTTCCCTCCTTTTTATCATATATTCTATAATTTATTGGTACTGAATTACCATTAATATCACTGTAATATAGACTAATTAAATTTAAGCCAATAATAGTTTTATGGGCTTTCCCTGACCAAAAATAACTGATTAATTCCGCATTTTTAGGGTCGCTGTAAATCTTTTCTATGACTGTATCGTCTACACTTAATATCCCTCCTTCCAGATTGATAATTTTCTCTATTATGCTGAATAAATCTTTGGGTTCGTATCTCTCTCTCAATAAAAAGCGGTTTACACTATCATGTGAAACATCTCCCAATATCTCCGCTAACCTACTGCACCCTCCATACTTTGGCTCTGACAGCAAAAATAAGGTGTAGATGTCTAGATTGCATTGTGCTGTCGAGGGTTTAGTAATTTCTCTCATTCTCTCATACCCATTACTCGACGACTCTTATTTATCAATGCACTATTTTGTTATTCTGTCAATGCGTAAGTCCTAGATCATTGTACTTACTAAGACTTACAGCACTTCCCGGTGTTATGAGGTACAAGAACCCCACCCCCAACCCCCTCCCCGCAAGCGAGGAGGGGGCTAAGATGTACCTCATAAGAGCGGAAACCGCTGTATACTAGATTAAGCTGTATATATTACCTCTGTATCGGTTTTTAGGTGCAATTAGACTATGCTACTAGGTGGACGTTATGAGATGATCGAAGTTTTAGGAACTGGTGGTTTTGGCATTACCTATAAAGCTACAGACACCCAAAAACCCAGTAAACCTATATGTGTGGTGAAGGAACTTCTACCTCAACACCATTTCAATACTCGCGTTGCCAATTTTTTTGAAAAAGAAGCGAGAATTTTAGAAGTATTGGGTACACATTCCCAAATTCCTCATTTACTAGCGTACTTTGAAGAAAAGGAAAAATTCTACATAGTCCAAGAATTTATTCAAGGAAAGTGTTTAGACAAAGAAATTCTGCGAATAAGAATAAGAGCAGAAATAAAAAAGTACACGACAGCAAACAGAATAGATTTTAGATTTCAGAATTAATCCAAAATCTAAAATCTAAAATTAATTAAGCTGGTTCTGGCTGCACTAAATTTTCTATGCCCTGAACAACGGTTGCAGATTCAATCTTGTCATCTGCGTTCAGTTTATCTAAAATTTCTCTACCTTCTGTCAGATAGCCAAACACAGTATAACGACCATCTAAAAGATTGCGTCCTGCGGGAGTAAGTTCTGGTTCAAAGAGGAAAAAGAAAACTTGAGAAGAAGCGCCATTTACGTCACCTTCAGGACGCGCCATTGCTAATGCACCAAAAGAAGAAAAAGGCAATACTGGCATATCCAGATAACGTCCAGCATCTTCTAGAGTAATGCCGTAGGTTGGCTCTTTTTCGCCTTCAACTAAGATTTCTAAAGGAACAGCGCGATATTTGCCAGTTTGAGGATCAATGAAACCGACTTCTTTACCAGAAGGATCTCCGGTTTGGAGTACGTAAGATTCTTCAGAACGGGTAAATTCCAAACCGTTATAAAAACCTCGTTGAACTAAATCGACAAAGTTACCAGCAGTGACAGGGGCGCTATAGCCGTCTACAACTACGGTAAGGTCGCCCTTATTAGTTTTGATGGCGATAGTGGCACGACCTTTGAGTTGAGGCAAATTACTGTACTCAGCAGGGATTTCAAAGGGGAATTCCTTCACCATTGATTCTTCTAACAAGCTGACAAGATTTAGTAATTTGGCTCTTCCGTTAAGAATAGGTTCTTTTTGTTTGGTTTTAACTACTTCTTGCAGTTCTGCGATGCCAGATTTCAACTCAGTAATCCAAGCTTGGGCTTGAGGTTGGCGTTCTTCCGGAACGCTTGCTAATATTTGGGAAGGTTGATCGAGTATCCGCGATGCTTGTTTGAGGTCATTATTAACTGCGCCCCATCGCTTATTAGCCCGCAGTTGGTTAGAAATATCCTCTAAACTGACTTGCAGTTTGCGTACTGGTTTGTTATCGATGGGAAGTGCATACCGTAACAAAGCTTTACCATCGGTAATTGCATTTCCAGATGGCAGGGCTGCGTGACCCGAAGGAGTCCACCCAGCTGTAATTATGCCTAAAAATATAGTTACCAGGAGTATTGCCTTGAGGCTGTTCTTTAGCCAGGACTTAAATAAGTTAAACATGGGATAGTTCAAATGCAGCATTAATTAAATTGTTGAGAAAGAAATCACCCATGAATAATCTTCCCACAGTAACAGTCCTGAGTGTTGAGTTATGACTGCTGAGTTTTTTAACAGTAGTTTGTTGCTATTTGGCAGTCACTTCTTGGGGAGCAACTGACAACTGACTACCTTTGAAGGTTACAATAAATGCCGATTGTCTTCCAAAAAATTAAAGTTTCATGATCTCTAGTAACGACTTTCGACCCGGTGTCTCTATTGTCTTAGACGGGTCTGTATGGCGAGTGATAGATTTCCTTCACGTTAAACCGGGCAAAGGTTCTGCCTTTGTGCGAACAACACTAAGAAATGTCCAGAGTGGGAAAGTACTCGAAAAAACTTTCCGGGCTGGGGAATCTTTGCCACAAGCTACTCTGGAAAAAATTACGATGCAGCATACCTATAAAGAAGGCGAAGAGTTGGTCTTTATGGATATGGAAACCTACGAAGAAGGCAGATTGACCGTAGCGGAAATTGGCGATCGCGTAAAATACCTAAAAGAAGGTATGGAAGTCAACGTCATTCGTTGGGGTGAACAGGTTCTAGAAGTAGAATTGCCTAATTCTGTAGTTCTGGAAATTATCCAAACAGATCCTGGCGTTAAAGGTGATACTGCTACAGGTGGCACTAAACCCGCAATTGTGGAAACTGGTGCAACTGTTATGGTTCCCTTGTTTATTACTCAAGGGGAACGTATCAAAATTGATACCAGAGAAGATAAATATTTAGGCAGGGAATAATTTTCATAATACCAAATTGGGATAGTGACTGGGTAATAGGTAATCATTCTCCAATTACCAATTACCAATCCAAAATTGGTATTACCGATTTCAATCCCTTGTTTATAAAGGGATTAAATCTCTGCCACACTTAAGATTTTCATTTACGTTTAGGTCGAGGTAAAAAAAACTGTGCCATTAGACTTTAATGAAATCCGCCAACTACTGGCAACTATTGCACAAACGGATATTGCAGAAGTAACGCTCAAAAGCGATAATTTTGAGTTAACGGTACGGAAAGCTATCGGTAATCATGTACTCGCGGTAGGTCAAGCTACACTAAGTGGTGTGGTGGGTTCGGGATTGACATCGGTAACGACAGGAAATCAGATAGCACCCACACAGTTACCAGAAACAACGACAAGCCGTGATAATTCTGTGGCTGGGGCGCAATCACCGTTATCAGTGAATACACCCGCTGCCAGATTTGTAGAGGTACAGTCCCCTATGGTGGGAACTTTTTATCGCGCACCAGCACCAACTGAAGGGCCTTTTGTGGAAGTAGGCGATCGCGTCCGCACTGGTCAAACAGTCTGTATAATTGAAGCCATGAAGCTCATGAACGAAATTGAAGCCGAGGTTTCTGGACAGGTGATGGAAATTTTGGTGCAGAATGGCGAATCGGTAGAATATGGTCAACCTTTGATGCGAATTAACCCTGATTAAGTATTAATATCTATATGAAATGAGTCAAAATAATTCGTAATTGATCATTCGTAATTCGTAATTCTTGCCCCACGCTGAAAAAGCATTTTTTTATCAATAACTTAAGTAAGTATGTACATTAATTACGCATTACCGATTACTAATTATTTTGTTCACTGTTAACACTTAGTCAGTCCTTGCGGGTTAATCCTGATGAAACAAACGTTGCCTGTACCACCAGAAGTAGTGCAACAAGTCGCTGAATACTTTAGCCTGTTAAGTGAGCCGATGCGTCTGCGGCTGTTACACTTGCTACGGGATGAGGAAAAATGTGTGCAAGAGTTGGTAGAGGCAACACAAACGTCTCAGGCAAATGTGTCTAAGCATCTAAAAGTAATGTGGCAAGCAGGAATCCTTAGCCGCCGCAGTGAAGGAACTTGCGCCTACTACCGGGTGGAAGATGAAATTATTTTTGATTTGTGCAATCGTGTTTGCGAGCGCTTGTCCACACGGTTAGAACAGCAAGCCCGCAGCTTTAGGGTGTTAAATAAGTCTTAGTCATTGGTCATTGGTCATGAGTTTATTTTTTGGTAAACTGACCACTGACCATTGATTATTTGCTAAAGCGGATAATTTTTATTAAAGCTTTCACGAGTTAAAGGCTGTTCTAGTTCCACTCCTTCACCACCTAAAACATCCAACTGTTTGCCATTTACTTCAATGTAAACTTTGGCGTTAGGATTGAGAGTTGTAGCGGTATAGACAACCTGACCTAAACGACCCATCATGGAAGTGCTACCACCACCACTGGTAAAATCTGATGATAAATTAACGTGGACTTCATTCTTGTCCGCTTTTAGTCCCAGTAGCTGAGTACCTTGGGGAATGGTTGTAGAATCTGTAGATTCAGTTGGCCCCGCTAATAATGTTTTAAAAGCAGCTTCTAAAGCTTGGTTGGGTTGTGCCGCAGTAATTTTTATCGGCTGAGGAACTAACTCAACGCTTTTGTCCGTTGGTCTCAGCCAATATATACTAGCGGTTTGCTCATTACCCGGCTGGATTGTTGATGGTTGTTTGATGATTTGAGAGGGGTTTGCTGGTGTGGAAGTATTGGGAGTTTGGGAAGTCAACCAAGCTACCCCGCCACTTACCGCGACAACCGCAGCTGAGACGGCTGCTATTACACCTGAGGAAATATTCCGGTTAGTTCTTTGTTGGTCATTCATATCTAAAACCTACTTGACAAAGGGCTGAAATAGTGTTATCGAGAGGAGACACCTGGTTAAAGACGATAGGGATGCATGGTTTGGTTCTTAAAATCGATAGATGCTTTAATGTATGAAAATTCTGCTGATTTTAATTTTGCCTGTTTCATACCAATTTGGGATTGGGATTTTAGATTAAGAATCTTCTTGGTTAGGCTATTTCAGCATTTTGTAATCTTGCACCCATAGTAACTTTATCTCATCTTTAATTTTAGGTTGACTGTTCTAGTCCGTCACCGAAATTTTGATGTAAATATAATTGTTTCTTGAAATACGGATATGAAAATGGTGTACGGGAAGATATTTAATACTATGTTAATACTCTACATCCTCATTATTGATGAGATTGAATATCCAAAAGTATGAATTATTTCAACTTATGTGTACTTTTGCTTACTCCTTGAATTTACTCCTTTAATATAGGATTCAAATCCTCAATAGCCATTTCCTGAAATAGATGGATAGATATTTACACAAATTTAATTTTATTTGTAATATTTAACTTTCTGGCGTTGCTAAATTCAAATAGGAAATTGAAAAATAACTTTACCAAAAATATCCCGCAGTAAATTGAGTTGTCCAACTTTTGCTAATTCACTTAAGGGAGTTGTATCGGAGACAATAATCACTTTTTATACTGGCTTAAAATTTCTACTGTTTGAGTAACTTCTTCCTGTAGTTCTTCCTTGGTTTGGGTAGGGAAGGGAGATATTTGATAAATATCCATTAATTCAGAAAGTTGCCACCGTTCAATTTCTAATAATTCTGCTGCACGTCCAGCACTAATATCTCCATGACGTAATAATGTCATGATGTATGCTTCTTTGGCTTTTTTTTTCTGCTTCTAAACGATGAATTTCTGGGACTTCGGGTAAGGTGAGGGTAAATTTGATTTCTGTTGTAGCCATTTTGTTTTACCTTTTCTAATTTTAGGAAATGTTGGGTTTCCTTGCGTCAACCCAACCTACTACTGACTGTCTGATAGCGTAGCCATATCAGGATTTTTAGGATTAAAGGATGTACAAGATTGACAATTTAGGGGGCTAACCAAGAAAAAAACCTCTGCGTACCTCCGCCTTTACCTCAGAGGATGTTTGAAAAGTTGCAAATTATACTCTAAACCCCTCTCCAAACCTCTCCCCCACAGGGAGAGAGGCTTTGATTCTTACTCCCCTTCCCTGGTAGGGAAGGGGTTGGGGGTTAGGTTCTGAGACTTTTGATGTTACCAAAAATACTTTTAAAACATCCTCTCAGCGCCCCTCTGCGTTTAATTTTACCCTTCTATCGCGTCTTTAATCCACTGTTGCAACGTATTGACAACTTCCTCAATCGGGATTTCTTGAGATTCACGAGTTGCGCGTTTTACTACTTCAACTTTACCGTTAGTAATCGCTCTGCCGGTAACAATTCTAAAGGGAATTCCGATTAAATCGGCATCTTTGAATTTAACACCTGCACGTTCATCTCTGTCATCTAACAAAGTTTCTACACCTGAAGAGTTGAGTTCGGTGTAAAGCTTTTCGGCTACTGCGATTTGTTGGGCATCTTTAATGTTAGGAATTGTGATAATGGCGTGATATGGTGCGATCGCAACTGGCCAAATTATGCCATCCTTATCATAGGATTGCTCTACCGCTGATTGTGCTAAACGAGACACACCTACACCGTAGCAACCCATCACCAAAGGCTTTTCTTCCCCTTGTTCATTAGTATAAGTTGCACCCATCGCTTCAGAGTATTTTGTCCCTAATTGGAAGATGTGACCGGCTTCGATACCTCTAGCTGTTTGTAGGGTTTGGTTTGAATCGTGAAGTGAGCGATCTCCTGCTTTTGATTTACGAATATCTACTGTTAAGGCAGGTAGCTTAAATTGCTCACCCCAATTTGCGCCAACAACATGAAAACCAGCTTCATTTGCACCAGTGACAAAATTCTTTAATTCCACAGCGGTTTTATCCACCAAGCGCACAAACTGGGAATTTACCTGTTTACTTCCAGCGATATAATCATCAGCAATATCTGGTGCAATATAACCTAAAGGTAAAGATTTTGCTGCCCAAGTGGCAATTGTTTCACTAGTAGGTATACTAAAAGCAATAATAGCTTTTGCACTAAATTGAGGAGCTAATTTAGTCAATTCATTTTGTAATTTGACTTCATTAACTTCCTGATCTCCGCGAATATTTACCAACACCAAAACCGTTAAACCGTTATCATATACAGTTTGATATAAAACGTTTTTGACAATTTGAGTAGGAGAACATTTGAGAAAATTACAAAGTTTTTCAATTGTATCAGTTCCCGGAGTTTCCCGTTTTTCGTAAGTTGTAAAAGGTGAAGTTTCCGACTCAGCAGGAAGAGAAACTGCTTTTTCTACATTCGCTGCATATTTACCATCTTCAGTGTAGAGAACTTCATCTTCTCCCGCATCTGCTAACACCATAAATTCTGTAGAACCAGAACCACCAATAGCACCAGAATCAGCTTCTACTGCTCGGAAAGCTAAACCAGAACGTCGCAACATATTACTGTATGCTTTGTACATATCCTGGTAAGTTTTTTTCAGACTTTCTTCATCAGCATGAAAAGAATAACCATCTTTCATGATAAATTCTCTACCGCGCATTAAACCAAAACGGGGACGAATTTCATCACGAAATTTAGTTTGCAGTTGATATAAATGTAGAGGTAATTGACGATATGAACGAATCATATCACGGGCAACTGTTGTAATTACTTCTTCATGAGTTGGGCCAAGTCCTAATTGTTGTTCTCTTCTATCAACGAGAGAAAACATAATTCCCTCAGCCTTAGTATAGGTGTCCCAACGTCCCGACTCCTTCCATAATTCAGAAGGTTGTAATTGTGGTAATAAACATTCTTGTGCGCCGGTAGCGTTCATTTCTTCCCGCACAATTTGGGAAACTTTTTGCAAAACCCGCCACATTAGGGGAAGATAAGCGTAAATGCCGCTACCGATGCGACGGATATAACCGGCACGCAGTAACAATTTATGACTAGGGATTTCCGCATCAGCCGGATCATCCCTCAGTGTAACAAATAACATTTGTGATAATCGCATCGTTTTTTACCTTTACTTCCTAACTTTTCAAATCGGTTATGTTTAAAGTGTTTCCATTTAGTGAGGACTAAAGTCCTTACTACTAACCAAATTCTGCTTTTTCTATGTAACTTGAGGAGATAACTACCTTGTCTGAAGTAATGTATCAAGCACAACCACCTTTAGAATTTATTCCGCCAGCGCTGAACCCCTTACTATTAAGATTTGTTCATCTTTTTTTACCCGACTGGATACGCTGGAAAACTCCTATTAGCCAAATTGAAGCAGAAAATGTGGAAGTTTTGCTTGATCTTTATCAGCAATTTCAGGAGGGGAAAATCCGCTTTATGCTGGCGTTTCGTCATCCTAAAACAGAAGATCCACTTTGTTTAGCTTACTTGTTTTCCCAACTTGTGCCAAAGGTAGCACGACAGCGGGGTGTACAGCTACAGCATCCGATTCATGCCCATTTTATCTATGATCGGGGAATTCCTCTATGGGCGGGTAAACATATTGGTTGGCTTGCTTCTCATTTAGGTGGTACTCCCATTCAACGCGGTAAAGCTGACTGGACTGGTTTACGTTCAGCGCGGGATTTATATATTAATGGTAAGTTTCCAATGGCTGCTGCGCCGGAGGGTGCGACAAATGGGTTATCAGAGATTGTTAGTCCTTTGGAACCGGGTATTGCTCAAATGGGTTTTTGGTGTGCAGAAGATTTGCAAAAAGCCAAAAGAGATGAGAAAGTTTTAATTTTACCAATTGGAATTAAATATAGTTATGTTAATAAACCTTGGGATAATATAGCAAATTTGTTAACTGAATTAGAAGCAGCTAGTGGTTTATCTGTCAAGTCAACAAATAATAATTCTTTTGATGTGCTTTATCCTCGGTTATTGACTTTAGCAGAACATTTATTATCGATAATGGAGCAATTTTATACCCGATTTTATCATCAAACATTGCCAGATACAAAGATTACCAATGGAGAAATTAAAGATAGAAATGAAGCTTTAAGTTATCGTTTACAAGCTGTGATGAATATCTCGTTATTCATTGCTGAACAGTATTTTGATTTGTCATCTAGGGGAAATTGGGCTGATAGATGTAGACGGGTGGAACAAGCTGGTTGGAATTATATCTTTAGAGAAGATTTTAAGGATATTAAATCATTATCACCTATTGAGAAAAGTTTGGGGGATAGAATTGCGGAAGAAGCATATTTTCGGATGTGGCACATGAGGTTAGTTGAGAGTTTTGTGGCTGTTTCTGGTATTTACATCCGCGAAAAACCCACGGTAGAAAGATTTGCAGAAACGACTTTAATTTTATGGGATATGGTTAATAAAATTAAGGGTAATAATCCTTTACCTCGTCCGCAATTGGGTAAGCAGCAGGTGAAGATTACTGTGGGTAAACCGATATCGGTTTCTGAACGTTATTCGGGTTATAAAAGTAGTCGGGTTGCTGCGAGACAAGCGGTGTCTGAGTTAACGAGTGATTTACAGCAGGTGTTGGAGGGTTTGGTTGAGAAGGGATGATAAATAACTTGTCTCACGCAAAGGCGCAAAGGCGCAAAGGAAGGAAGAAATACAGAAGTTAAAAGTGCGGTTTAAATCCTCAACTATTGAAGAAGGTTGAGGATTTGGGTTATTTATTTGGCGCTATTTTTTAACTCGTTCCATGCTTTGACTACTTCATCTAATTTATTTGGTAGTTGAGATTGAGAAATATCATCGTATTGTGTTGTGGTTGTTTTACTTGGTTTTACTTTACAGCAGATTGCAGATCAATGAGGTACAGAATCAAAATTGAAACCTAGACACATTCGCCAGTTTTACTCCTGACTCCTGAATTCTGCTGTATATGAATTTCGCGCCTAGATCCAAAGGTGCAATCCAAATTACAGATCTATTTTTATGTTAACTCTTGACAGTAAAAATAGGCGAATGAGAGTTGTTCTCTTTCACCTTTGCAATGATTTCATAACATATCTTGATAACTTAACTCAAATGATTCTCTAACAAAGAGGCTATAGCTTCTGGATGAACTTTCTTGTATTGCTTTTTACCCAGCATCAAAACACAATTGGGAGCGCTGCTACAACGTTTTTGACAATCGGTATGTTCAATTGTCACTTTATCAGATAAACCGCGATCGCACAAAGTTTTCTCTAAGTCTGATAATAACCCCTTTCCACCCCGTTTCATACAACCAGATTTTTGACAAACCATAATCTTGGCTTTGGTTTGAGGTTGACGATTTTCAATGAAACACAAACCAACTGCTTCTACTTGATAAGCTTTGAGTTTGATCTTTTTTGTGCGAGAGTTCAATTTACTGATAGCACCAACGCGAATTTGTTCACCAGGTACTAAAGAAGAAACTGGAGAGCAGCGCAAATCTTTAGGTAGTTTAACTTTCACCTTCCCAGAGGGAATCGCTAAACTTAAATATTTATATTTTCCTGGTTTATCACCAACAAAACCTAAAAACTGTCCTTCAAGATTCAATTCTGATAACGACTGATACTTTTCACCCATGTCGATAACTCAAAATTACAAAATTAACTTTTAGTCAAACTGAGTTAGATAGGGTGAATCATGTCTAATTCGTAATAGAGCCTCCGGCACGCTACGCGAACGTAATTCGTAATTGAAGAGAGTAAACGACACTATCAATTAAGCAGTTCAATTTCTCAATGATGAGAATTACAAATTAAGGATTATCAATTACGAATTATTTTGACATGACTTCAAAGATGGATTTTCACCATCTCCCTACCATCAAATTTCTAAGCGAGGCGTTTAGCTTCTACAGTGAGGGGTAATTTTTCTGTAGCTGGTAACTCACTAAATTCTAATTCCCAACCATTAGCTAAAGTGAGAACTTTACCTGCATCACTATCAGTTTGTTTGACAACTTCTTCCTCAAGGTCTTTTTTAGCAACGTAAACAACTAAAGTACCAGCATCATTCATTCTTAGCATTACTTTCATTATTTTCCTCAACAATTTCTAGTTCTTTCTTTTTACAACCGATGACGAACCCTGTATCTAAGAAATGCACAGCATATATATAGGTATTTTGTAAAAATGTGCCTATACTTGCCACATAACCAACGTCTCCCTTTTGAGCCAAAACTGCACCAATGTCTTGGCCAGGAAACGTACCATCATTTTTGATCAATTTACGAATTCGTACTTTTTGACCAATTTCAAAAGCGGGAGGTAAGTCCAGTTCTAATTCATCGCGCTGCATGAGAATACCTCTGTTCACGTACTAGATTTAACAGTTCTTCTGTAGTGAGACTACGTTTTTTTAGTGTTGATTGTTGACGTACTGCATCTAATATAGATTGGGTTTCTTCTGAATTCAAAAAGATGCCATATTGTTCTAACAAATTAGATACTAAATGCCGTCCAGAATGTTTACCTATGACTAAACTTCTCTCCCAACCTACTTCTTCAGGAGCAAAAGGTTCATAAGTTTCTGGGTTTTGTAATACACCATGAGCATGAATACCAGATTCATGAGCAAAGGTATTTTTACCGACAATTGCTTTCCAAGGTTGAACATTAGCACCTGATGCAGCAGCAACCAATTGAGATAGTTCTAATAAGTGTCGGGTTTTAATCCCTAAATCAACACCATAGATGCATTTTAGAGCCATAATAACTTCTTCTAAAGCTGCGTTTCCGGCTCTTTCACCTAAACCATTAACGGTGGTATTAACAGAAACGGCTCCAGCTTTTATCCCAGCAATAGCATTAGCAGTTGCTAAACCAAAATCATTATGGGTGTGAATTTCTACGGGAATTGATAAAGTAGATACTAACCGTTTAACTTTTAGATGAGTTCCAAAAGGATCAAGAACTCCAACTGTGTCGCAAAAACGAAATCTTGATGCACCCCATTCTTGAGCATATAATGCCACATCTTCGAGGAAATTTTCATCGGCTCTAGAAGAATCTTCTCCCCCGACTGCAACCCAAAGACCATTATCAACTGCGAAGCTAATACAGTCTTTAAGTCTTTGTAAACTTACTCTCCATTGACCATGAAATTTAGCAGCAATTTGAATACCAGAAACGGGAATAGCAATATGTACTCGTTGCAGTCCACAAGCAATAGAAGCTTTAATATCTGAAATTACAGCGCGGTTCCAACCGAGTAATTTCGCATCTAAATCTAAGTTAACAATGGCAGTAATTGCCCGAATTTCTTCTTCTCCCATTGCCGGAATACCGACTTCTAATTCGGGTACGCCAATGGCATCAAGAAATTGAGCGATCGCTACTTTTTCTTCTAGGTTAAAAGCAACACCTGCTGCTTGTTCACCATCACGTAATGTAGTATCATTAATAATGATTTCACTCATCTCAAATATCCCTCTAGTGGAGTTTTTACTAATACTCTTTAACGCTACAATTCCTAGTAATAATAGATATAAAAAAATTATTAAAATTTCCAATTTAAATACTAAAAATAGCGCTAGTTATTAAACAGGGTTTATGAACTTTAATTATTGCTCAATAACTCACACCACATCTGTATGACAGAAAACAAAATCTTGGTATAATTTAGGAAGATTTTTTTCTGCTTTCATTTGGCTGCTCTACAAATAGCCAGTAGCTAATATAGCTATTAGTAAGTCCTGTCAATAATAAGATACTCAGTCCAGCAATTAAACTAACAATCATAGTAGTAGCCTCATTTGTGTACAATAATTGATATTTTGTATAGACAATAGATGTCTCACAAATATTCGCTTCATATCTAAGATGTAATAATTTTGGCTAACAATTTAGACTAGTACCGCTGTCTCGGAATTTTAATTTAAAATTTCAATTAAAATTTCAATTAAAATTAAGAATTTAAAAAGCACATTAAACAAGCTGTTCATTAATTTTTGTTTTGTACTAGATGCAAGAGTCATTACATCATATTTTTGAATTGTTTAAGCGTGTTCTGCTAACCAATCAAAAATCTTTTCTAACTGCTCTAAATCAATAAAACCATATTGCCAAAGCAGCATCGGTATTGGTCCTTTATCTAACTCACGGTGTCGCAAAGCAACAGCAATATTTGCTTTTGGAAGTTCCAGTTCATTATGCAAAAAGTGAAGTAATTTCTTATCGCTGTTACGCTGTACCATAATTTGACGTTGAAAATATCAAGTTAGACAATAATTTTTCAAATTCCATCCCCAATGTTAGTTACTAATTTCACTGTATTCAGAAATGAAATATGTCAGAGAAGTTTGAGATTTAGTAGATTTAGCAGATTTGGAAAAGTGAGTGAAACCTAAGCTTAGGTTAATTCTCTTCAGTCTGCAAGCTAATTTGTGAGTGAACAATAACTTTGAGCTTTTCAGAGTCTAAATCATGCTTGCATCATGAATTACGCTCTGATATTGTATTGATTAGACATTCTAGAAGTTGTAAATTGTGATTACTCACACACTTTTTACTCAAAACTGTGAAGCCAACAATCTTCTAACCATGTCACTAACTCACAGCGAGAAGCTAAAAATTGCCTAACTGCACTACGGACAAGAATGGCTTCTTGGAAACTATTGATTTGCACTCGCAAAGAACCATCTGGAGGACAAGAACAAGTAATCATTAATTCTTGCAAACGGTGATAAACTTGCCATCTATCACTCAAAGGAATCTGCAAAACTTGTTCTCCTAGTGAAAACATAATTCAACTATCCTCGTGCTGCTGATGATTTGTCAGGGTTTGCAGTTGTTGTTCAAGTTTCTCAATTCTGGAAAGCAAAGAACGAATTATACCTGCTTCAACATCAGGAAGTTTTCCATGTTCTAAAGGAGAGAGACGTTTGCTTTGTTTATGGGAAATAATGCGTCCAGGAATCCCCACAACAGTGGAATCTGGAGGCACATCACCTAAGACAATTGAACCTGCACCTATACGGACGCGATCGCTAATTTGAATATTTCCCAAAACTTTTGCACCGGCACCCACGACAACGTTATTACCTAAAGTGGGATGACGTTTACCGCTTTCTTTCCCAGTTCCACCCAATGTTACACCCTGATAAATTAGTGTGTAATCTCCCACAATGGCAGTTTCACCAATCACAACACCCATGCCATGATCGATAAATACACCTTTACCAATTTCTGCACCTGGGTGAATTTCAATACCTGTGAAAAACCGTCCCAAGTGAGAAATGAAACGTGGGATAAAACCCACTTTCCGCAGGTGTAACCAATGCGCGAGACGATGTAAACACAGAGCATGAAATCCAGGGTAACAAAATATTACCTCTAACCAATTACGTGCTGCTGGATCACGCTCAAAAATGATGCGAAAATCGCTCATTAATGTCTCCAAAAAACCGCCAGAACGTTGATTTTTCCGCAAGTCTGTAATTGCAGTTTTGGGTTTACTAATACTGTCTAAAGACTGTTGCATCGGTACTGTCTGGTTAAAAAAGCCATGTTGTATTTTTATGCTTATATCAGGTGACTCGAAAGCAAACATAACCGCAGATACCGATTAGATTTATTGAATTTATTACGATTGTACTCAATAGGTTTAAACCCCTATTTGACAGAACTTTACATTTTCTGTTGGGGTAGGGGTACTAGCTTTTTATAACAGGGGTACTGGTATTTCTGGGGTGGGGATTCAGTTTTTTTGTACTCAAGATAAATCTCTTTACCTGTGAGGCTTGACAGCGATTTAGGCAAGATAATTAGCTATATATTTCAGTTGTACTCATTGCCTAAAAATGGCAGATAGAAGGGATTACAACTTGGATTTCTGTATACTCAGCTACTATTATTAGTGTAGGGTTTTGGTAGTCAAAAAAGCGATTTCTTTATTTTGTTTTAGGATTTGTTTGCTGTATGTGGGAATACAAAATAGAAATATAGGGAGATGGATGTTATTGAGTTATCTTGTGTTATAATTTTTGTCTGAATCAGGATGTCCAGGATTAAAGGATTTACAGGATGAGAATATTCCATGTTGCATTTATTAAAAAGGAAAGATTGAATTTACTGAACTTCCCAAAAATGTGAACAATAAATAATAGCAACTATGCAATTTACTACCCTCACTAACCCATTAGATAATTTTCTTCAGCAACCCAATATTGAAGCCTCTCCTGCCTGGGAGTTTATCCAGGGACAAGCCCAGCAAAAGCCCATGCCAACGCTGTTTCATTCGCGCCTCCAACGTAACCTTGTTAACGCCATCAACAGCCAAACTAACGCCTACGAAGCTATCCAAGAACTCCGGTGTATCGTACCTCCCATGTCTCCCGTACCTTATATTGCGGTTGTTAAGAGTGAACGTCTTACTGATGAAGATGGACCGCTACAAGGTTCACCAGACTGGTTAATTGAAATTCGTTCTCCTGATCAAAGCACCTTAGATATACAACAAAAAATCCTGCACTGCTTGAGTAACGGGACACAGCTTGCTTGGCTCATTGATATTCAGCGAAAGCAAATCTGGGTTTGGGAAAATAAAGAGTTACCACTCGTTTATGCAAATAATGATACACTCCCCAGCCTTGGCAATATCTCAGAATTGACTGTTGCAACCGTGATGGCAATGACTCAGCAAAGATGATATTTTGATATATTAAAATAATGAATATGTTTATTATGATTTTGGATGCAGTAAACGAATAAAGCCTTCTTGCTCAAAGTGTCGATCTGTTGTTAAAGCTTCGTTAATACTTCTTTCACGCATCAGTACAAAGCTGATGGAGTCGCATAAAGAGTAACTTTTATCCTGCCTTATCATCAATAGCTCAATTGCTTTTCTGTACAATGATTCATTAATCCAAACCGTTTCAATATCTGGGTTATCCAATAAGTCAACAACAAAAGCAAGTATGGATGAGCGAGGAAAGCGTCTGGCATTTGCTAAAGCAACATATTCAGCAATGATGTAACTGTGAGTTAGTTTAACTGTAGCCTTTTTGTATGCAGTACAAGCTAGACTATGAAGTGGCTCAGTTGGATAATGTAAACAAAGTAACCCGGAGGTATCAATTAGCATTAATCCTCCTCGTAGTTATTAGCATACTCTCTCGCTAAGTCTGCATCAATGCTCTCATTATCAATATTTGTACTACTATAGATATTGAGTGTGCCAAAATGACGCTCAAATTTCGCCTGTGCTAATTCTTTTTGCACATCTGTAGATACTGGCAAAACTTGGCTAAAATGCTGTTCTAGCAATGCTGTTGCTAAATTTTCTGGAGAAATACCGACATTATTAGCTTGTTGCTGAATAGCGATCGCTATCTTATCGCTCAGTTCCAGAGTTAGAATTTGGCTCATAACAGGATACTCAAGAATTAATGTTATTATAACATTGATTGTGTACAGCGGAAAAAGGCAAATAATAAATCACCGTAGAAATTAAAAGCTTTATTATTCCGATTCTACCTGCTTTACAACTTCCAAAGATAAATCTAGCACCTCTGCAATTTGCTCGTCACTTAAGCCAAAATACCGTAATTTATCAATTCGTTCAATCTTAGTTTTATTCTTACTTCGCTGCTGGAACTTAGAAGCAACAACCTGATTTTTATCTGGTTCATTTTTGGGTTGTTTTGAACCAACATTTATACAGCCGTTTCCAAATATATTACTACTATTTTTACCCAAAGAAATATTCACATTTCCTTGACGTTATAGAACTGATTTAAGATTACCTTTATCAATTGGTTCATCAAAAATATCAGATAACATTTGCAAAAGTTCGTAACCTACATCCTTGATATGACCTGCGCTACAACCACAAATTTCTGCAATATCAGCATACTTTTGATGCTTTAGCGTTCCCTCAATAACTCCACGCTGCAAGTCATTGAGATGCTGTCCTGTATTGGTATAAACAGCGTCATCCACAAATTGTAGTATTTCATGAACGTGCATATCTAGCAATGTAACGCGACATATGTAATTTTAGCAGACTTTATCCGTATATTTCAGCTTTTTTCCGTCTGTTTGGTAATTTTTTTTGCGATCCGCCTTTTTCCGCTTTTCAGGTTTAGGTAAGTGCTGTAGTTTCGGTAAAGATAAACGTGAGTCAATTTTACGAGAAGCCACTTATGCCAGCAAATAAGAAAGATGAATAATAATACATTGGCTACAATTATTGTTGCAGTGATTGGCACAATAGGAACAATTGCTGCTGCATTGATTAGCAGTAATCATACTAAAACACCACCAGGCGGTAGTGGTTCCACATCGAATCCTGGGAATACTATCAGTCCTATACCCTCAAAATCATTTACCAACACAACAATTAATCAAAAAATCCATAAGCCGGTAGGTACTCATGAAGGATACCAAAAAGTCAAGACTGAGAATGGCGATGGAGCAAAACTATCAGTTACAGTGAGTAATATCCCAGGAAATATCGAACGTAGTCAATACAAACTTGTTGCATTTGCAAAATATAGTGATAATCTCTATTGGACTTCACACGGATGTGAAAGTTTATCGAGCGAACCAGTTATTTTCGATCTGCATCTCTGGAATAACCCAAAAGGCGATAAAAGTTACTATAAATCTAAGACTATCCTTTCTTCAACCTTCAATGATAATGGTTGCAATGCTAAAGAGTATAAATTGGATGAGTTGAATAGTTTTGCATTGCAACAGAGTGATGCTCTAACTTTTTATAGAGATGATTCGGCTAACAATTAGAATAGCGTGATTTTATCCATTTTTTAGTAATCGTAGGGTGGGTTAGGCAGATGAGGTAATAAAGAAGTAAAATAGAATAATGATTATGTGCCGTAACCCACCATTCACTATCAATAATAATGGTGGGTTACGCTGTTGCTAACCCACCCTACAAAATAATAATTTACTGATTAGCAATAACTACCCAGACCCCAAATATCTATTTAGACTTCAGTCAATAACAGTTTAATATCTTTCAACAACAGCGAATTATTTTATCCTTGCAAATCTAATCTGAGTTTCAGTAACTACTACAAAACTATCCGCTAACTGTTCCATATACTTTTCAAATACCTGCTGTAAAATGTAGATTTTATTGGCAGAACGTTCATTTTCCAAACGGAGAAGAATCACACCCCGATGTGGACACTGATCCCGATAAACCTTATCACCAAAATCTTTGTCGCTAGTAATCAAAATCCAGTTTTCATCAAAAGCCTTTTGAATAATTGTGCTATCATCAATTCCTCGTGCTTGTTCATAAACTGAGAAAACTTCGTGACCTTGTTCACGTAACCAACGAGCGACAGCCACACCTGTATTTTCATCTACCAAAAATCGCATCTACGCAATCTCCGCTGTCAAAGGCATGAAAATTGTACTTTCTAGAGAGCGAGATGCAAATAATAAACAAGCTCTAATATCTGCTTCTACTAAACCTTCATATTCTTCCAGAATTTCTGTTACTGTTGCGCCGTGTGCCAAGAGATTAAGAATATACTCGACTGTTAAGCGTGTGCCTTTGATTGTCGGTTTTCCAACCATTACTTTCTGGTTGCTAGTAATACGGTTCAAGAGTTCTTGTTCTATCATATATTCTCAGGTGGTAAATAGTAGAGCAGTTCCAATACCGTGCTGAATTTATATTGCCATTATGCAACGCCAATATTTAAATTAGCCACCCAAAAGGTATTGCAACTGAATCTGAATATCAGTACTAGGCCCAACTACTAAAACAGCAGCATTGTTAAACTTGGGTGGGCCTGTTAGAATCAATGGATTATTGGAAAACCCAAAACCTTCTGTAGGGATACCAAAAGAATTGCTATTGAGAATACCGTCTGCATTGGCATCATGAATTAATGCAACGGCATAATTGCCTGCTTTCAAGTTCTTGAAAATCAGTTTTTGAGGCGGTTCTTTCATCTCGATACACTGGAATTGCAAAGCTTTTTTACTGTCACTAGGAAATCCTTTGCTTTGATGGAAAAGACTAGCACAAATTTTTCCAGTTTGGTTTTTTATTCCATTTACATTAACTATCAGATTACTATTTAAATTTGCTCTGGCACTAGCTAAAGATAGAAAATTGCCCAAAATAGGGAGTAACAATATCAGCCCCTGGATTGATGTTGTGCGTAACGCAATTTTTAAATGTTGCCTCATTAATTTACCCAGTATTAAATACAACTAATATTTTAACAAAAAATATTGTTATTTGGGATTTTATTGTCGCTAATAGACCAAAGAATCTCGATTTAACCAGAAACTGCGGCCAGCGTCACTATCGCAATTTTCCCCACCGCACGCTCACCTTCACTATATCGATGAGCCTCAGCTAATTCTTGCAAAGGATAAGTGCGATCGCATACTGTCCGCATTTTACCCCCTTCAATCAAATTTTTTAAATAAACCAAATCCTTGTTATTAGGTATTTCCAACACAAATTTTACCTTTTGACCAGGCAGAAACATTGTTAAAAAACCCTGTAAAATTACTTCCGGGGTAGGTAAAGTGGAAACATAAACCCCATTTGGCTTTAAAACTTTTCTGCAATTAGAAAATTCTCCTTTGGCAACAGCATCAAAAATAATATCGTACTGCACATTACCTGCGGTAAAATCCTGCTGCGTATAGTCAATCACTAAATCTGCATTCAAAGATTTCACCAAATCCAAATTTCTGGTACTGCAAACGCCCGTCACCTCAGCCCCCAAAGCTTTAGCAATTTGCACCGCAAAAACGCCTACACCGCCCGATGCACCATTAATCAATACCTTTTGACCTGATTTGATATCACCCAAGTTTTGCAGGGATTGTAGAGCCGTTAGCGCCGCTAAAGGTACAGTGGCTGCTTCCTCATAACTCATATTGGTGGGTTTGGGAGCCGCAAAATTTTCCGGGATAGCAGCGAATTCTGCATAAGCACCCCCAGGAAAGTTAGTGCTGCCATAAATAGCATCTCCTACTTTGAACCGCGTCACCTGGGAACCAACTTTCACCACTTCTCCAGCCACATCAAAACCCAGAATCATGGGGAAGTTGTTCCCCGTCAACAAACTCAACATTCCCTTCCTGGTTTTCCAGTCAATGGGATTGACACTACTAGCGTGAACCTTGACAAGTAGCTGCTCAGGCGTGATTTTCGGCTGTTCCACCTCTTCATACTCCAACACTTCCGCAGAACCATAGCGACGGATAACTACAGCTTTCATGACATTTCCCCCTGTTTAACTTGTTCTCTATAAATATAGTGTAGCGATGCTAAAAGTTCAGAACGATTATTTTTTTCTTATTCCCTATTCTGTAATTTGACATTAGTTCTCATTCCTGAACAGCTTTGAGAAGGTGAAACCCAGAAAAACTGACATAAAAAATTAAATTTGTTGCCAATAATCTGCATTAATAGTTATGATGTTATTCAAGCCATAATGCTTATTCAACATAAATTTAAAGTGCAATTAACATCATTAATCATCGAAAAGTTAAAAGAATATGAACTGCATTTTTACCTCAAAAAAAATGATATGTTGGATACAGAATATAATTTGGCAGATCTCTGGACTCTAACAACGTTTTCTGCTTCAGAGTTACACCTCAAATACCTTGCAAATTAGGGCTTTCAGCAGGATTTGAGGAGCGTTTGAGTACATGGTTAATGTAGCCCAAAATAAACCCAAATATTGCCCAATACCTCTCAGGGATTGGGTTTGGACTGAGTACAAATAAATCCTGAACCCCACTCGATCAATACTCGTACCCCAACCGAAAAATACTAGAACCTCTACCCGAAAAAATTTTATTTAATTTTTGTAACCCTGGCAAAGATTGGGGTTTATAGATTTGAGTACAAACATAATATATCCAATAAATCCTATCCTAGACAGCCAAACCACCTATCTAGAAACGGCTGCTATAAATCATTTATCGCCAATCACTTAACGCTCCTTAACAAAGATTAGAAGCCAAAAGTGAGTGGAGGGATGAGATAGCACCATGCCTGAAGTGAATCGAAGTCGCGGCTGTATACACAAAGTCTACCCAAGACCTGACGGGGCGACACACACCAGCCGAACCTTGGAGAAATTTTGGATTTTAGACTTCGGCTGCGCTCAGTCGAACGATTTTAGATTTTGGGTTAAAAGTCCTAATTAATAGACTTTTGCCATGATCTCAAATAACACTAAATAATCCACAATTAGTATCATACTCCTGCAAACAAAATGAGTATAAGACGCGACTTCAGTTCATAGGCATTGGCAGTAGTAACAGCATCTCCCACAGTGGCTCTTTAGTCCACCGACCTTGCGAAATTCAATGACACTACCTGCTACAAACATTCTCACCTCCTCCAATCAGGAAACCATCATCACCCCAGCCAAATCTGGCGGTTGTGGTTGCGACAGCAGCACCACCCCTGAAATGGACGAAAAACTCATAGAACGCATCGCTAAACATCCCTGCTACAGTGAAGAAGCTCATCACCATTACGCCCGGATGCACGTTGCAGTTGCCCCAGCTTGTAATATTCAATGTAACTATTGTAACCGCAAGTATGACTGTGCTAACGAAAGTCGCCCTGGAGTGGTAAGTGAGTTGCTCACACCTGAAGAAGCCGCACATAAAGTGTTGGTAATTGCCGGGAAAATTCCCCAAATGACAGTTTTGGGAGTTGCGGGACCTGGTGATCCTTTGGCTAATCCAGAAAAAACCTTCCGTACCTTTGAATTGATTGCAGACAAAGCACCAGATATTAAACTGTGCTTATCCACTAACGGTTTGATGCTCACAGAATATGTTGATCGCATCAAGCAATTAAATATAGATCACGTTACTATCACCCTTAACACCATCGACCCAGAAATAGGCGCTCAAATCTATTCTTGGGTTCATTACAAACGCAAGCGTTATAGAGGCGTTGAAGGGGCAAAAATTCTCCTAGAAAAGCAGTTGGAAGGATTGCAAGCTCTCAAAGAAGCTGACATCTTGTGTAAAGTTAATTCCGTGATGATTCCGGGAATTAATGACCAACACTTGGTTGAAGTTAACAAGGCAATTCGTGCCAGAGGTGCATTCTTGCACAACATCATGCCGCTAATTTCTGCACCAGAACATGGTACACACTTCGGTTTAACCGGTCAACGGGGACCCACAGGTAAAGAACTGAAGGAAGTCCAAGACAACTGTTCTGGTAACATGAAAATGATGCGTCACTGTCGTCAGTGCCGAGCAGATGCGGTAGGATTATTAGGAGAAGATCGTAGCCAAGAATTCACCAAAGATAAGTTCTTGGAAATGACTCCAGAATATAACTTTGAAACACGCCAAGAAGTTCACGAAGGTATTGAGAAATTTAGAGAAGAAATTAAAGCAGCTAAAGACAAAGCCAAAGCAACTGCTGTAGAGAGTAACAATGGCAAATCTCTACAAAACAAACCCAAAATCCTAGTTGCAGTAGCCACAAAAGGTGGTGGATTAGTTAACCAACACTTCGGACACGCTAAAGAATTTCAAGTCTATGAAGTTGATGGTAACGAAGTACGCTTTGTCAGTCATCGCAAGATTGATCAATATTGTCAAGGTGGTTACAGCGAAGAAGCTACCGCAGACAATATAATGAAAGCGATCGCAGATTGTAAAGCAGTCTTGGTTTCCAAAATCGGTAACTGTCCCAAAGAGAAATTGCACGAAGCTGGGATACAGACTGTTGAAGCTTACGACGTAATTGAAAAGGTTGCTTTAGAGTTTTACGAGCAATATGTAGCGGAATAGGTGACAGGTTACAGGTGACAGGTGACAGAAAATCAGTAGGGGCGGGGTCTCCCCGTCCAGGTTTCCTAATCACCTTTTTCCCAATCACCTATTACCAATCACCTCATCCCCAATTCACACCAAGGTAAATAATCATGGCTTACAAAATTACTAGCCAGTGTATTTCCTGCAAGCTCTGTCTGTCTGTTTGTCCCACCGGTGCAATCAAAGTAGTTGATGGTAATCACTGGATTGATTCGGAACTTTGCACAAACTGTGATGGCAGTATTCACACTGTACCTCAATGCAAGGCAGGTTGTCCCACTGCTGATGGTTGCGTTAAACAACCAAGCGATTATTGGGAAGGTTGGTTTGCTAATTACAACCGTGTCTTAGCTAAATTAACAAATAAACAAGATTACTGGGAAAATTGGCGGAACACTTATTCCCAGAAGTTCTCTGAAAAATTGCAAAAGCATCAAGGCCAAGTACCAGCTTGATGCAAAATGCAGAGGGACAGGGGGGATAATTAGTAATTAATATCTCTTATCTCTATCCTGTCCCCCATCATTAATTAATGACTAATGACTAATGACTAATGACTAATGACTAATGACTAATAACTAATGACTAAAATGCAAAAAAATTGCATCTATCTCGATAACAATGCTACCACCAAAGTAGATCCTCAAGTTTTAGAGGCGATGCTGCCTTACCTGACAGATTATTACGGTAATCCTTCTAGTATGCACAGTTTTGGTGGACAACTTGGCAAAGCTGTAAAAACAGCCAGAGAACAAGTTGCTGCTTTACTAGGAGCAGAAGAATCAGAAATCATCTTTACCAGTTGTGGAACTGAAGGAGATAATGCTGCTATTCGTGGTGCATTATTAGCTCAACCAGAAAAACGCCACATCATCACAACTCAGGTAGAACACCCCGCAGTTTTGAATGTCTGCAAACAATTAGAAACCCAAGGTTATACTGTTACTTATTTGTCAGTAAATGCGAAGGGACAGTTAGATTTAAATGAACTGGAAGCTTCCCTGACAGGTAATACTGCTTTGGTGAGCGTGATGTATGCCAATAATGAAACCGGCACTATCTTTCCTATTGAAGAGATTGGTGCTAGAGTTAAAGAATATGGCGCTCTCTTCCACGTCGATGCAGTCCAAGCGGTAGGTAAAATACCCTTGAACATGAAGACCAGCACCATAGATATGTTAACTATATCTGGTCACAAAATTCACGCACCTAAAGGTATCGGTGTTTTATATGTGCGTCGTGGGGTTCGGTTCCGTCCTTTCCTCCTGGGTGGACACCAAGAACGGGGACGCAGAGCAGGTACAGAGAATGTTCCCGGAATTATTGCTCTAGGCAAAGCTGCGGAACTGGAAATGCTACATTTAGAAGAGGCAACGAAAAGAGAAAGAAAGTTGCGCGATCGCTTGGAAAAAGCTCTTCTTGCTAAAATTCCCGACTGTGAAGTAAATGGTGATATCAAAAATAGATTGCCAAATACCACAAATATCGGTTTCAAATATATTGAAGGTGAAGCAATTCTGCTCTCCTTAAATAAATACGGTATTTGTGCTTCCTCTGGTTCTGCTTGTACTTCTGGTTCTCTTGAACCTTCCCACGTCTTACGAGCGATGGGTTTACCTTACACCACTTTACATGGTTCCATTCGCTTCAGTCTTTGTCGCTACACCACCGAAGCTGAAATCGACCAAGTAATAGCTGTAATGCCGGAAATTGTTGAACGTCTTCGGGCTTTATCTCCCTTCAAAAATGATAATGCCGGTTGGTTACAACAACAATCCGTAGGGGCGAAGCATTCGGAAAATAGCCTTTCGGAAACTGCTGTAATTGATCGCCCCAATGCTTCGCCCGTACATTAGTGTAAAAGTCTCCTAAATCTTGTAAGGGTTTAGCAATGCTAAACCCCTACCCAACGCTCAATTAGTTCTTATAATCCAAAATCTAAAATCTAAAATCCAAAATTAGCCATGTGGGACTACACCGATAAAGTATTAGAATTGTTTTACGATCCCAAAAATCAGGGTGCAATTGAAGAAACAGGCGAAGCTGGAGTTAAGGTTGCAACTGGAGAGATAGGCAGTATTGCTTGTGGTGATGCTCTCAGATTGCACTTAAAAGTTGAAGTTGCATCTGATAAAATTCTCGATGCTCGTTTTCAAACTTTTGGTTGCACCAGTGCGATCGCTTCTTCTAGTGCTTTAACCGAAATGGTAAAAGGCTTGACATTAGATGAAGCCCTAAAGGTGTCTAATAAAGATATTGCCGATTACCTGGGCGGTTTGCCAGAAGCGAAAATGCACTGCTCAGTTATGGGTCAAGAAGCTCTAGAAGCGGCTATCTATAATTATCGAGGCATTCCTTTAGCTGCCCATGATGATGATGACGAAGGCGTACTAATTTGTAGCTGTTTTGGTATCACTGATACTAAGATTAGAAAGGCAGTTACACAAAATAATCTCCTCAGTGCAGAGCAAGTAACAAATTATGTAAAAGCTGGTGGCGGATGCGGTTCCTGTTTAACGAAAATTGATGATATAATAAGAGAAGTAAAGCAGGAAACCGCCAAACCAAATCTCAACACCAACGGCGTGAAAGCTACTACAGAAATTGCTAATTCAATGTTTAATGGGGGGCAACAAAGACCATTAACTAATGTTCAAAGAATTGCCCTGATTCAAAAAGTATTAGATGAAGAAGTCCGACCCGTATTAATTGCCGACGGGGGAGATGTAGAACTCTACGATATAGAAGGCAATAAAGTACAAGTTATTCTCAAAGGTGCTTGCGGTTCTTGTTCCAGCAGCACAGCCACTTTGAAGGTGGCGATTGAAGCGAGATTACGCGATCGCATCAGCAAAGAAATCATCGTCGAAGCAGTTTAGAAATTAGTCATTAGTCAGTGGTTATTAGTCATTAGCAAATGATCAAGAACAATTGATAAATGACACACCAGTAATCCTCACAACCTAATAAATACAATGCACTCAACACTGATTCTATGTTTGGTAGAGCGTTCGCCACCATAGCGACGTTCTACACACGCTCACTGCCGTAGATAAATAGGCGTGAGAACCAAAAGACGAAAGACAAAACACCAACCAACCAACCAATTCTAGGAAAAAACGAACAATGAGTACTGACGCAAATATTAGACAAATAGCATTCTACGGCAAGGGCGGTATCGGTAAATCTACCACCTCTCAAAACACCCTTGCAGCTATGGCTGAAATGGGTCAACGCATCATGATCGTAGGTTGCGACCCTAAAGCTGACTCTACCCGTTTGATGCTGCACTCCAAGGCTCAAACCACCGTTCTTTCTTTGGCTGCTGAAAGAGGTGCAGTTGAAGATTTAGAACTCCACGAAGTAATGTTGACCGGTTTCCGTGGTGTTAAGTGCGTAGAATCTGGTGGTCCAGAACCCGGTGTAGGTTGTGCTGGTCGTGGTATTATCACCGCTATTAACTTCCTAGAAGAAAACGGTGCTTACCAAGATTTAGATTTCGTATCTTACGACGTATTAGGTGACGTTGTATGTGGTGGTTTTGCTATGCCTATCCGTGAAGATTAAGCTATTTTGTCTAGGGTTTTTGTTAATACTATTGGTTGGGAATTTTGATTTTTTTATGCCCTATTTTTGCCCTGGGAAATTTTGGGGAAATGGGGTTTTTGTTGTAGGTTTATTGTTTTTTTACCCTATTTTTTACCTGGTGTCAAGAGGGATACATAATTTTTGATAAATGTATAACAAATTGATTCTCTAATAATTAAAAGATATATCTAAGAATGTTATATTATAGAATGGTTTTACAGAGAAAATGGCTTATTTACAATATCCAAATACTTAACATAACTCTATGTTCGATAATGAAAATAAAGAAAAAATTATTCAATCAACAGGACAGTTTCTGAAAATTGGTATTGAGCTTGAAGCTGCTATAGAACAAGCTGGTATGAATATACGTGAACAAGCTAAAAATTCATACAAGCAAGAGTGGTTAGATGCTCGGTTGATGTTGGTAGCAGTAATAAGCTATCTCCAATCATTCAGAGCTAATATACCTGGTAAGACAAACCCAAATATTGACGAAATATTAACACTAATATCAGTTTTTATTCAGGGAGTTAACTGGGTTGAGCGGCTAATTTCTGAAGGACAATATGTGAAAGCATCTGCGGTACTAAAACAAGATTATGAAATACTAACGCGGATTAATGAGATTAAAGCAGGTGTTGCAAAACCAGGTACTACACCTAATGTCAGGCACGCACCCAAAGGAAGTCAAAAAGTTTATGGTGACTTGAACAATGTTGCTCATCCTTCAAATCTACATCTGCTGAAAAACCTTCTTAACCAATTACATGAGGGAAAAGTACATGGAGTTTCAGCTATTCCCATTTTTAATGAACAGGTGCTACGTGAACTATATGAATTGCACGTCTGGTTAATCCTCCAGATAACTCGTGAGGCAATTATTCTAGCAGGTGAGATGTATGGTAAAGATGAACCAGATATATATATTGCAATAAATTATTGGCTTACAGCAGTAAAGGTATTAGAAAAGTTTGGTTCAGATAATCCAGAATAGCGAGACTGATATTTTATTTTTCGTAGAGAAAGCAATAGCTATACCGACACATTTCCGATATTGTAGGTTTGAGAGCGATCGCATTTTGGCTATGTCATTGATACTCCCTTCCCAGTAAAAGAATACTAATCTTCTTCTTTCTTTCTTCGCGTCCTTTGCGTCTTCGCGGTTCATTTAATCTTTATTCTTCTGGTGTTGTAGGTTGTGGAGGTGCGATACCTGCGGTGAGCTACGCTATCCTGGTAGTGTGAATCACAAATCTTATATCCAAATGATGGACAAAGAAGCGCAAGAAGCCAAAAAAGATGTAAAAGTGCAAATTAGTCCTAACAGTGTATATTTCGATCCTGATCTTATCCTAAATTAATTGTGGAAGTTATTTCTCCTGATACAAGCAGTAAAGATAGAGGTGAAAAATTCAGATATTATCTAACAATACCCAGTTTACAAGAATACATCTCGATTGATTCTGAAAAAATATCCGTTGAAAGTTATTGTCGGGGAGAAGGACGAATGTGGCTTTATTATCCTTACACTACTGGAGATATCATCACTTCATCAAGTATCGAATTTGAATTTCCAATTGAAATGCTTTATGATGGTGTTGTAGTGGAAACTGAAGAAAAACACTACAATTAACATACTCTAGCAAACAGGACTTACGCACAAGAGAATGAAAGTAGGGAATAATTCATGAATTACCCCTAAGCAAGAATCAGGTTTTCAGTCACATCTTGCGTAAGTCCTAGCAAATAAATATTACTGTAAAATAAAATTTCTTACCCCATTACGATTATGGCAAAACGTAAAAAAAGTAATTTTCAGTGGATTAAAGAAACCCTGGAATTAAAACCAGATCATCATTGGGAATCTCCCCCAGAATATAATATTTTCGTAGCAGGTAGAGGTGCTGTGCGGTTTAATGTTCCTCGCGGTTGGGTATCTAAACCACAGGAAAAATCATTTAAGTTCATGGATAAAAACCCACCTGATGATGATTGTTGTTTAGAGGTATCTTACAATCATTTACCAGCTAATGATTGGACTCTATTTCCTCTCAAATCTACTTTAAAAAAAATCATGGAAAATGATAGCCGGGACGTGATTGAAAGAGGAGAAGTGATTACCGTCAAGCGACAAACTGCCAGAATTATGTGGTGTGAAATTAAATTTATTGATACTCAAGCAGAACCAAGGGAAGCTTTTTCTCGGACTTGCGTGGGTTTAGGTTCTAATATTCAATGTTTGATTACCTTTGATTATTGGGCAGATCAAGCAGAGCAATTAATACCTGTGTGGGATGAAGTGATGCGGAGTTTGACATTAGGATTATATATCAGAGATCCGAGTACCGGTTTAGCTTTCCCAGATTAAAATGCCGAGAAAACAACCTAATCTTGAGTTTATTTATCACAAGTGGAAATTGTGAGTTTGAAAAGTTGTGGATTTTAGTCAACATTATGTTCAAGATTTTGGGTAAACTGGAAGCGACAAAATAACCCATTGCACAGATTAGTAATTCAATATTCATGGCAAATCCCACCGCAACTCTGGAAACGTCCCTTGGTACTATTACTCTTGAGCTATTCACCGATGTTATGCCCATAACTGCGGGAAATTTCATCAAATTGGCTAAAAGTGGCTTTTATGATGGTCTGCATTTCCACCGTGTGATTAAAAACTTCATGGTGCAGTTTGGTTGTCCTCACAGTAAAGATCCTAGCTCTCCTCGTGCAGGGACAGGTAATGCTCCTGATGGGTGCATTCAAGATGAGCATCCCGCAGATGGAAAAATTTCCAACGAACCAGGAACTCTATCTATGGCTAATACGGGGGCCCCTAATAGTGGGAGTTGCCAGTTTTTCATCAACACTGTCCACAACTCCTATTTAGATTGGTTTACACCCGGTCCATCCAAGCATCCTGTTTTCGGTCGAGTTACTGAAGGCATGGATGTATTGAAAGCCATTGAAACGACTCCAACGGGACAAGGCGATCGCCCCAAAACTCCAGTTAAAATGATCAAAGTTACAATTCACGAATAAACAGAAAAATTGGTGCGGAGAAAATCTCCGCACATATCTTCAGGCAAAATTCCCTGTTTCTCATGAAAGAACTCCACAAAAAAACTAATCCAATCAAACAAACTAACCTTGAGTTTCTTCTTCAGTAAAAATAGGAGGCCATAATTCAGAAATAGCTAATTCCCAACCTGGAAAAAGTTCAGGTAAAGTTAAAATATCGCCATTGATTAAAAAGGATTATAAAAGAACAGCTACTATTTCCGAAGATGTCTATGATGATTTTACCCAATTTGGTAGAGATTCTGTAACCCTGCCGTTGAGCTATGGTTAGCAGGTGACAATCATGATTGAGAACAGATGCAATTGTTTAATTGGCGCTCTACCGTCTCTGCTGGCTGGTTTCATCCGCTGCTATTACTGATTTGGTTTATTATTGGTCTTAGCTTGCGTTTAGCTAATTTGACTGAAAAGCCTCCTTGGACTGATGAGTTTGCTACTTTAGTGTTTAGTTTGGGGAATAGTTTTTTACCAGTACCCCTTGATCAAGCAATTACACCTGATATTTTATTACAACCACTTCAACCAAATCCAGCAGTTAGTATTGGAGATGTAATTCATACAATAGTCACACAAGATACCCATCCCCCACTTTATTTTGTTTTAGTTCATCTGTGGATGAAGCTATTTCCCCATCCAGAAGGCTTGGTATCTTTATTTGCAGCGCGTTCACTTCCAGCTTTACTCGGTGCAGCCTCAATTCCCCTTGCTTATATATTAGGTAGATTGGCCTTTCGTTCTCGATTAGTGGGACATCTAGCTGCTGCGATGATGGCAGTTTCACCCTACGGTATTTTTATAGCACAAGAAGCTCGTCATTATTCGTTGGCAATTTTGTGGGTAATGGCTTCCTTAGCTTGTTTAATAATTGCCACACGTCACCTACAAAACCATACACAATTACCTATCTCTGTAGCACTTTCCTGGTTAGGAATTAACGCTTTAGGAATTGCTACTCATTACTTATTCACCCTCACACTTTGCGCTGAGGCTTTGGTTTTAATCCTGCTACCTTGGTATCAGCAAACACGGTTAAATGTGAAGATAAATTCTCCCCACCTCCCTCTTTTCTATTCACCTCTTTGGTGGCGTATTTATGCAGTTGCAGTTGGTACTGGTGTAGCAGGTTTAGTTTGGTTGCCCAGCTTTTTAAATAATCCCTATCGTAGTACTTTAACTAATTGGATTCAAGGTTCGCGCGTCGGACTAGATTGGGTAAACCCCATTTTTCAGGCTTTAGGAACATGGATTACAATGATATGTTTGCTGCCAGTAGAAGCACCACAACTAACAATTGTGATTTTCTCTGGTTTGTTAATGTTGATATTCTTTATTTGGGCAACACCGATTTTAGTTCGTGGCTTCAAATTGCAGCTACAGCAACCAGAAAACAGTTTAATGACTCAGGTGTTAGCTGGGGTAGTATTGGGAGCGATCGCTTTATTCTTTATATTTACCTATTTTCTGGGTATAGACCTCACACGAGGCGCTCGTTATCACTTTGTTTATTTTCCCGCTGTCATCATTTTATTAGGGGCTAGTCTAGCAGTTTGTTATCAAAATCAAGAAATCGGTAAATGGGGAATCACTGGAAAAAAAGCCGTTACCCTCATTTTGTTAATGGGATTAATCAGCGCCATTAGTGTTACTTCTAATCTCGGTTATCGTAAATACTACCGTCCTGATTTATTAGTGCCATTGATTGAACAAAATTCTCAGTTTCCAGTTCTCATTGCCACAACCCACAAAAGCTTAGTACAAATTGGGGAAATGATGGGGATATCCTGGGAATTAAAATTTTCTGGTTCACAAGTCACTTCTCAATTTCTTTTAGCCCATCAAGAAAAAGATCCCAATACTTCTACAAAAGCTCTAGAAAACACCTTAAAATATTTACCACGACCTTTTGATTTATGGCTAGTTAATTTTCATGCACCTGTAGCCGAAGAAGTGAAAAAATGTATTGCTGATACCCAAGCTTTACCAGGAGTCTATGGTTATGAGTACAAAATTTATCACTGCCAGTAGCTTACACGCCCCAAAAATGGGGCTAAAACCTCACCGTACTAGGCATTATTTAATTAATGATTCGCATCAACTCTTGATTTCCTATTCGTAACCTCAATCTTTCATTCTCAATTCTCAACCTCTCATTTTCCTGTTCCAGCTTAATCACCATATCTTGTAAATCTTCAACTTTGGATTTTTTCTTAATCGCTTCCTCAATTGCCACCTTGCGATTTTCCAAACTAAACCACTTTTGATAAATAGATGTGTGCATATTCACAGAATGACCCAAATTATCAGCAGCAGCTTTAATGGGAATTCCCATTAAATGCGCTCTAATTGCCCAACCATGCCGTAAATCATAGGGTTGAAAAGGAATCCCCACAAATCTAAACCATCGATCTGTGCCATGTCGTGCAGAATTAATTTCTCTACTCGTAACTTTATCTTTGATTTTTGCCTTTAATAACTCAATTGCTTCTATATCTGTTTTTAAATTAAAAGTTTCCACCCAACGCGGATATAATGGTAAAGCTTCCCTTTCTCCGGTTTTACATTCCTCATTTACTCGCCAGGTATTCATCACATTTTCTGAAGATAACCACCAATTTAAATTAGGATTAACAAAAATTTCAATTGGTCTTAATCCATAAGTTGCTAACATCCCATATACCCAACGCCAAAGTTTCCAATTATTTCTATCTTCCCTAGTTGTCAACTTACTAGAACGATTAATAGCATAATTTTCAAACTTCAGATATTCTTGTTCTATCTCTGCATCAGTGGGTATATCACGTTTACGTTGAGAAATCGCCTTTATTTTTAAATTACTCAATTCTGGAACTTCTACACCAGAACATTTACACAAAACCCTAATCACCTTTATTAATTCATTTTTTACACTATCCGATGATGAGCAAAATTTAACAGCATCAATAAAATTGGTATCTATAGCGATTTTATCTTTTGGCAAATGTGTTTTAGCAATATAGAAATAACTATTAAAAGTATTGTTACTTTTGAGAGTGCGTTTTCTAGTTTGGAAATAGTTTTCCTCAAACTCAGAAATCAACTCTCCAATTGTGATAGACTTAGCTTTAAATCTAGTTTTACCTAAATATTTATCAGTCCATTGAAACTGTTTCCTAGCAATCAATTTTCCAAGTTCATTAGCTTCTTCTTCCGCAGTATTTAAACCATCAAAACTAAATGGTATCCCCAAAGAAATATCATATTGCTTTGTGCCAATACCGTTTTTATCAATATCACCTGGTTTAATAGGGAGGGTAGTTCTCAACTGTAATGAATTCCCAGATTTTCTGACAGAAACACTCACCCTAGCGGCTCTTAGTCTAGCATTAATTGCCTTTAATTCTGTTGTTAATTTTGCCGTTAAGTGATTTTCTTGATTTTCTACTGCTTGCATTCTGCCTAAATATCCCCCATCGGTGATAACTGTTTGGTGAAAATCGGCAAATGCTTCCTGTGTTCTGTTTATACCCTAGATTTACCCTCATAAAAAAACTGTTTACTCAAAACAATGATTGCGGCAAACATTGTAGAAAATAAACATTTTCCGGCTTAGAAAATTATATTATTGCTCTTTCCCGTGAAGGTAAAGCACAAGAAATCTACATCGTTACATCAGGTGAAATGATGGCGATGTACGCTGCAAACAACATCGCTCGTGGTGTTTTAAAATATGCTCACTCCGGTGGTGTACGTTTAGGTGGTTTGATCTGTAACAGCCGTAAGGTTGACCGTGAAATCGAATTGATCGAAACCTTGGCTGAACGTTTGAACACTCAAATGATTCACTTCGTACCCCGCGACAACATCGTTCAACACGCAGAATTGCGTCGGATGACTGTTAACGAGTACGCACCTGATAGCGATCAGGGTAATGAATACCGCGCATTAGCTAAGAAGATCATCAACAACAAGAACCTCACCATCCCCACACCAATTGAAATGGATGAGTTGGAAGCATTGTTGATTGAATTCGGTATTCTTGATGATGACACCAAGCACGCTGAAATCATTGGTAAGCCCGCAGGTGCTACTAAGTAGTAATTGATTATTTAGGAACAGGAAAAAGGAAAACACTACATAATTTCCTTTTTACCTTCCTTTCCCTCCATCCCCACCGGGGACATTAAGTCCCCAACCCTATCCCCCGTTCCTTAGGAGCAAGAGAGACAGAATATGACTCCTCCAGATGACAAGAAGATTGTTGAACAAAGAAAAGAACTAGTTAAAGAAGTTCTCAAAGCTTACCCCGAAAAAGCTGCTAAAAAGCGCGAAAAGCACTTAAACGTATACGAAGAAGGTAAGGCTGATTGTGGTGTTAAATCTAACATCAAATCCCTTCCTGGTGTAATGACCGCTCGTGGTTGTGCTTACGCAGGTTCCAAGGGTGTGGTTTGGGGTCCTATTAAGGACATGATCCACATCAGCCACGGTCCCGTAGGTTGCGGTTACTGGTCTTGGTCTGGTCGTCGTAACTACTACATTGGTACAACAGGTATTGATACCTTTGGTACCATGCACTTCACCTCTGACTTCCAAGAACGCGATATCGTGTTCGGTGGAGACAAGAAACTCATCAAGTTAATTGAAGAATTAGACGTATTATTCCCCTTAAACCGTGGTGTTTCTATTCAATCTGAATGTCCCATCGGTCTAATTGGAGATGACATCGAAGCAGTAGCTAAGAAGACATCCAAAACCATCGGTAAGCCAGTTATTCCTGTTCGTTGCGAAGGTTTCCGTGGTGTGTCTCAGTCCTTGGGACACCACATCGCTAACGACATGATTCGTGACTGGGTATTCCCCAGAGCAGATCAAGCTAAGAAAGACGGTACATTGAAGTTTGAAGGCACTCCTTATGATGTAGCCATCATTGGTGACTACAACATCGGTGGTGATGCTTGGGCCAGCCGCATTCTGTTAGAAGAAATCGGTTTGCGCGTTGTTGCTCAGTGGTCTGGTGACGGTACAATCAACGAAATGTTGATGACCCCCAACGTGAAGATGAACCTCATCCACTGTTACCGCTCGATGAACTACATCAGCCGTCACATGGAAGAAGCTTATGGTATTCCCTGTTTAAACTATGATAATGTGTCTTAAATCTACCATAATTTAGTCTATATATAACTTTGTTTAATTTGATCATTGTTCTTAATGGACTAAATTTTAATCCAAATTTAAGACAATGCTAGAAAAAGAGTTACAGGAAATTTTTGGAGATTTCACACCACCAGCATCTACCGATGGCAGCTATTTAGGAACGCAGACACAAATGAAAGCTACTCGGCAACATCTGGAAGAAAAATTTCAACAAGCTTTGATAGATGTCAAATCTCGATTAAAAGCAGCTAGGATAAAAGTTGGACTAGTGGTAAGTGGGGGAACTATTCAATTACAAGCTTCTCTACCCGTCAAACTTGGAGAAATGGATGTTAGAAAAACTGGTAGAAAACAATACAAAATTTCTTTAAATATTCCTGCTAATTTAGATGGTTTAAAAACAGCAGAAGAAGAAGCTTATGAGTTAGGTAAATTAATTGCTCGTCAGCAGTTTGCATGGAATGATAAATACTTAGGACAACCTGTTGATCAACTTGAAGATAAGGTAAAAACTGTTGGGGAGATATTAGCAGAATTTGAAATTGAGTATTTTAAAACTCACAAGTTAACAGAAAAAAGTAAACACACTTTCTCTTATTACACTGGTTATCTGAAAAGGTTAGTAGGAATAGACACAGTTTTAACACAATCAGCAATAGATCAAAAATTAGTAGAGTTAAATAATGAGTATGCAAAGTACAGTGCGATCAAAAGCTTAAAGGTATTAAAATCAACACTCAATCTAACTAGCTTTACTCTAGAAGGAATCAAAAATAAACAACCAAAAAGTCAGCCTAGAGATATTCCTAGCGATGAGGATATAGTCAGATATTATCAATCTTTTGCCAATTATGCACTTACTAGAAAAGGTACAATTAAAAGAGACTGTTTAAAAAGTTGGAAAATGTGGCAATGGGTTTATGGAATGTTAGCTACTTATGGTTTACGTCCCAGAGAGTTATTTGTCAATCCTGAGATTAGTTGGTGGTTTAATCCTGAAAATAAAGATAACACTTGGAAGGTACACCCTGATACTAAAACTGGTTATCGGGAGGCTTTACCGCTACATCCCGAATGGGTTGAATTATTTGATTTGAAAAATTTAGAATGTTTAGAACTTTTAAATAGTCAAGTTTCTGGAAAAAGTAGTTATACAGAAATTAACACTATTCGAGTTAATTGTTCTTCCTGGTTTAGGCGTGTTAATATTCCCTTTAGTCCCTATGATTTGCGTCATGCGTGGGCAATTAGAGCGCATATTATGGGCATACCAATTAAGGCTGCTGCTGATAATTTAGGACATTCTGTAGAAATTCATACAGAAATTTATCAAAAGTGGTTTAGTTTAGAAAATCGGAAACAGGTAATTAAGCAAGCTGTAGATAAAAAGGATGACATTGATGCTTTGAAAGAAGAAAATGCACAATTAAAGGCTGAGATAAAACAATTAAGACAAATATTAGCAAAATATCAAATTGCTGAGGTATTGAAATAGACTAATAGTAGAGACGTTTCATGAAACGTCTCTAGATGGGAGTAATATCGTGTTCGGTTAAAGACTTATAGCACTTCCCTGTGTCATGAGGTACAAGAACCCCACCCCCAACCCCCTAAGAGCAAGCGATGAGGGGGCTATGATGTACCTTATAACAAAGGAATCCGCTGTATAGTTATGACTGACGCGGAGAGTTTTTTTAATAAGTAATTAAACGAACAGGATATAAATAGTATTCATCTACAAAGATTAAAAACTGTTTGAGATAAACAATTTTATCGATTTAGGAATTTTAAGCCACTGTTAAGCAAACTTTGTGAATCAATTTCAGGTTATAATGGGTGTTTAAATGCAGAAAAAATATTTTTTAATCCACAAATAAGCTTATTTATAAAAACCAGAATACAAAATCTTATATATCGAGGTTTTTCAGAATATAAATTTATATTCCCTGGTTAGAATATAACTTCTTTGGACCTACCAAGATTGCTGCATCTTTACGTGAAATCGCTTCAAAATTTGACGCGAAGATCCAAGCAAATGCTGAGAAAGTAATTGCTAAGTACCAACCCACAATGGATGCGATTGTTGGTAAATATCGCCCCCGTTTGGAAGGTAAGACAGTTGCAATGATGGTTGGTGGTCTACGTCCTCGTCACGTTGTTCCCGCTTTCCAAGATTTGGGAATGAAGATGATTGGTACAGGTTATGAGTTCGCTCATAATGACGACTATAAACGTACTACCAACTACATCGAAAACGGAACCATCGTTTATGACGACGTTACCGCTTACGAATTTGAAGAATTCATCAAAGCATTGAAGCCAGACTTAGTTGCTTCTGGTGTGAAAGAGAAGTATGTATTCCAAAAGATGGGTCTTCCTTTCCGTCAAATGCACTCTTGGGATTACTCCGAACTTGATGATGGGGGTTGAAAGGTGTGTTAAATTTAGGTTTTTTGATGGTGGAATTAAGAGAATTTAATTTTTAGCCTAAATGAAATTGATTATGTTCTATAATAACATTGTTTGTTGGTAACGGCAAATAATTAAGTTCTGATTTTGTCTGGTTTTGAGATTTAGCTTAAATGGTGATTAAATCAAAAATGTTACATATAAAAACTTTTTCATCTGGTTGGTTCTTAGACTAAATAGAGAGCGATCTAACAAAATATAGATTTCAGCGGCTCTGAAATAGCCAGTAAATGAAGATGAAGGCAAAAAATAAATCGTTTTATATTGGTGAGTATATAATTGTTCTGCCTGATCTGCCCAATAATCAAAAGTAATCAAACATTGAATATTAGAACCTAAACCAACACAAGTCCGAGAAAAAGCTTCCCTTGGTTAGGCTTGAGTATCCATAAATTTAATTTCACACCACATAATTCTAGCCGTTTGTCGCTTGACTGTTATCACTTCTCCTCTTTCAATGACATCACGGCTATCATTTTCCATGATTTTCTTCAAAGTTGATTTGAGGGGAAACAGAGTCCAGTCATTAGGCGGTAAATGATTATAAGATACTTCTAAACAACAATCATCATCAGGTGGTTTTTTATCTATGAACTTAAATGATTTTTCCTGTGGTTCAGATATCCAACCGCGAGGAACATTGAAACGCACAGCCCCTCTACCTGCGACAAAAATATTATATTCTGGGGGAGATTCCCAATGATGATCGGGTTTTAATTCAAGTGTTTCTTTAATCCACTGAAAATTACTTTTTTTACGTTTTGCCATAATCGTAATAAGTCACTAAATTTTATTTGACAGTAATATTTATTTGCTAAAGTATGTTAATTTTAGTTTTGTGATTCAGTTTCTAACCCAACACCATCATAAAGCATTTTAATCGGAAATTCAAATTCGATACTTGATAAAGTTATAATATCTCCAGTTGTGTAAGGATAATAAAGCCACATTCTTCCTTCTCCCCGACAATAACGTTCAACAGATATTTTTTCAGAATCAATCAAGATGTATTCTTGTAAACTGGGCATTGTTAAATAATATCTGAATTTTTCACCTCTATCTTTACCGCTTGTACCAGGAGAAAGAACCTCAACAATTAATTTGGGATTTTGAATAAATTTGCGGGCGTTGAGGTCATCAGGGTGACAACTGACGATAAGATCAGGATAGAAGTATGGGCTTTTAGGGGTAACTTGTACTTTCACATCTGATACATTGACTCGACAACCTCTAGGACGTAGATGAGAGTATAGAGGTCTGTAAAGATTGAGCGCAATATCATTGTGGGGAATTGTACCACCAGTCATGGCAAAAACTTCGCCGTTGATGTATTCATAGCGAATATCTTGGTTAAGTTCCCATGCGAGATATTCCTCAATGGTCATTTTTTGTGGTTGTTGGGGAATGGCTATCATATCAGGATTTTTAAGTTTGTTTTGATTATAGCAACTTCCAAAAATATCCATATTGATGATGTCTGCAATTAAATTTGCCTATGCACTTCATTCGACATACGGTGAATAAAAATGTACGGTCAAGAATTGCTTACAAATACTCATCAACAATATTATAAATCCCTTGGGCTAAAGCTGGATCAAAGGTTAATTGTAAAATTCCTGTTTCGACATCTTTCATGATTACACTGTCTAAGCCTTTAGTTTTAAAGCGAAACATCTCTGTTTCCGTATTCACGTCAACTTCAAAGTTATCACCATCTACCCGCACAGAAATGATATCTTCTAGAGAAATTTTATAGGTAAAGAGTATAATATATTTTAATCGGTTGGATGTGTTAATGATTTCAGCGATTTTGTTTTTGTCAGTAAAGGATATTTCTGCCATGATTTTGGTGAAAATGCGATCGCCTATAATATAACATTTACGCCAATTTACGAGTCATAGGCGATCGCTACTAAGTTGCGATAAGTCGGTATATAAGAAACACCATTACTTACGCAGGTGAAAAGGTGCTGAATTTTTCACCAACCTGTTATTTTTCTGATGAAACAGGTGATTTTAATTTTTGTGGGGCAGGGAGGAATGGTGTACAACAATACGCAATTTACCATTCTTGTCCTTGACGAACTTCCAGGTCTTGTCCACAGTCGTTACTTTACCATTGTTGTCAGTAATTAAGACATTACCCATTGTTGTAGCCACATTACCAACAATGAAGACTCCAGCGTTGCGAATTTCCGCCTTTCGCCATCCTTTGAGAGCAAAGCCGGTATCATTAGGGAAAGACGGATCTCCACCTACGAAATAGGCCAATGCACCTTCGCGTGTCGTGCGGAAAGTCTGTGGTCTCTTTGTGAGAGTCGGCTTGAACAGCACTGCTCCGAACTGATAACCATAGGCTTGATCGATAACTTTCTCAGCCAATGCCTTAGCTGCGGCTTTTCCCTTCTCATCGTGGGTGGTGGAAATTGCAACTAATGCGTCGCCCCAGGCTTTTTGGGCTGCCAGGACTTCAGACTCAGTGATGGTCATATTGACTACTGAAGTCTTGGGAGTTGATGAGGTTTGACCAATAATGATGTTATTAACTTGAGCTTTGGCCATTGACGGAGCGGCAGCTAACAAGGCAATAGTAGCAGCGGTGACAGAAAGATTAATTTGCATACTTATAGAGAAACCTATCATTAACCAAACTTAATGAACACAGTCAACCAGATTAGATATCTGGTGAAAATTATCGTAGGGACAGTTGATAATTTTGTCTCTACTATATTTATAGATGCCTCTAGATGTTTATTGTTTCAATAAAAGCTATTAAAATGCTACTGATTTTTATAAAATGCTATAACATTTACTTATCATTCATAAGAGATAACTGACGGTTAGTTGTCACATCTCATAGAGAAGGTATCGCTTGTTGGGATCTATGGGTGCGATCGCTCTCAACTCTATAATATTCCTCATTCAGATAAAATAATTGCAGCTAATCGTTTCTCAACTTCTTGAATATAATCTGTCAAACCCGTATCAACTCCTCTTTCTCGTAGATGTTTTAAATTTGTCTCTTCCCAACACTGCTTTTCCCGTTCCATATCTTTTCCTGTTAGTTGTTCAACAACTACTTTTACATTTCTTATTCGTTCAGGTTCTTTCTCAGAAGTAGCACGTAATCTGTGCGACTCTATACAAGGATCAAAACTCAAGTTATTTTTGATTTCTTCGAGAATTTGTTTCTCTTGTTGATTAGACGGTATAAACCCATTTAAAACCCATGCTTCACGTTTTGGATCAGCCGCACCAATGACAATTTCTAATTTCGGCGTTTTATTAATATGTTCTGAACGTGCTTGTTCAATTCCTTCTTTACGTTCTGGTTGATTATCTAAATCACGGATAAATATAACGGCTTTAATCTGTCGTGTTTTTTGTAGAAACCTTACCAAATTAAGAATCTTGATAGATGCTGCTCCATCAGCTTTTAAGGGTACACCCTTACTATGATGACCTCGATATTTTGGGAATTTTAAACCTGATGATATTAATATTTTTTTAATATCACTCCAACAAGAAAATTCTGTCCCTTCCTCTAAACCAGTCCACTGAAAACAATGTTGCAGAATATCATCATCTAACCAATCTAATTTTTCCTTTAAAACTCGCTCGGCTAATTTAGTCGCTGTTCTGGCATCTGCACCACTTTCAACTATGACAATAAACTCAATCACTGACTTCTCCTTCTACCACCCAATCTTCACCTTCAGCATCCCAAAATTCACCAGTTGTTAAGGTTTCTTTTGCCCATTCTACATCAGGATGTTCATCCAAACGTTTAGCAATTGTGAAACCTGATTTACTGTTATTTAATATGTGGACTTGAGAATGAGCAAGTGCATCAATAATATAAGGGGAATGAGTAGAGAAAATAATTTGCAAGTTGGGATTTTCGGCAATGATTTCTTTAAAAACAGTCATTAACTCACGTTGTGCTTGAGGATGAAGTCCCTGTTCCACATCATCTAATAAAACTAAATTAGGTTGATTAGGATTCATTAATACAGTTAATAATCCTAAGGTTAACATTGTTCCTTCGCTAATTGCATGGGCTGGAATACGTTCACCTGTATTCATGTCTAATATAACTTCTTGCCCTGTCATTTCTTGAGTATCTTCATAGTGAATAGGTTTACCATCAACTTCGATGAAACGCTCGCGAATGACTGGAACTTTTGCTCGCTTGATGCCAATTTTACGTACATTTGGCACGATTTTACACAACACTTCTTCTATGAGTTGAAACTTATCTGGAGCTTCATTACGCACAAAATCTAAAGTGGGTGCTAACCCTGAACCATCAGACTCAATTCTTGGTGTAACTTCATCACTGTAAGCTGCTTTAGCAAGTTTACTTGCATCTAATTTTAAGTAAACAGTAGGTTTTAAAGATTTACAAATTGCATCTGGGTATTTTGTTAATCTTTTTGTCCTTGTTGTATCTTCTGGGGATTTCGTTAATATTTTTGTCTTTCGTTTATCCCAACTACCTTCATTTTCATTAATTTTCCATTTTGTGTCTGGAGTCCAAGGATTCATTTCTTTCTGTTTCAAATGATATGAATAAGAAACTTCCCAAATCTCTTGATTTGTCTCTTTCCAAAAACCACTTACAGTAACAGACATATCTGTTTCCCCAATTGTTGTAATGAATTGAGGTGATTGATCATACTGAAATATTTCTCTAAATGATAGATGAGATATAGACCGAGCAGCAAGCCTACTGAGATTATGCAATGCTTGTAATACGCTTGTTTTACCAGCACTGTTTTTTCCTACAATTCCATGTAATCGGGAATTATCAAAATTGAGTTCTGTAGATTTATGGCTTTTGAAATGATGGAGTATTACTTTTTTTAGCATATCCTTAAGTATAACGGTTAGCTTATTTTATTCAAGCAGTTTTTTGGGTTACTGATTTAGGAAAGTGCTACTACTAAAGCTATTTTTCATCTTGAATCCAACTTGGATTAACTAGATCAATAAAAATCTTTCCAAACCACGGCTCATTAAGTGAAGGATTGATCATATCTGGTGGTCCACCAAAAACAGCCCGTACTCGACGTAGAATATCAATCCTTTGTTGTAATTGCAAGACAAGATATTGATGTTCTCGAGGAAGAACTTTGTAATGACTCCATATTGCAAAGATATGTTGAGTTAGTGCGGGAGAGCAAGCGAACCACTCACCTTGCCGCCTGTCAGATTCAAACATTTTATGACGTATTCGCTCTATTTCAAACCCCCCAGGTTCAAGCGCATGAATTATAAGCTGTCCAGAAGTTCCAGTTCGTAGATTCTGTAATCGACGAAGAACATTTTTAGTTCTTCCAATTTTAACTTGAAGTCCAGAGTATGGATGAGTCCCTGTAGGTGGACCAGCCCAAGTTTCTGGTACAGCAAGAATGTAGTATATACTTTCAACAGTTCCAGATGGACACTTTTTAAACCAATCCATCCATTTATGTGCATCTTCTGTAGCTTGCTCTTGTGTAGTATACTTCTGTGTGGAATAAAATATCTCTAGTTCCGGGTCGCTAACTTCTCCAAAGTAATTACCAGAGTTATCACTTTTAATTTCTATTTTGAACATTTTTAACACGTTATATATTTTAACAATGCTTATCTAACAACTTTTGAAATAAACTATCAGATGCCCAAAAAGATGTGTTATTAAGACTTTGAACAGCATTAGGCAAATTAATCAGCTTCATACTTGTTGCTTGATCCAAAATTCCCAGAATACCTGTGATCACTAAACCTCTTTCTTTAGCAATACGTCTTGCTTTCATATCGTCTAATATAAGTAAATCGGCATTCAATTCTTGAGCTAAAATAATAGCTTCAGATTCTCCAGGATCAAGTAAATTTGAAATCTCATCGGTAGGTTGGCTAACGGGTTGAATTTTTAGCCAACTAGGAGTATCAACAGTCCAGGTTTGGACAGGTAGTGGAGCAAGTGAATCAGACAACTCATTATAAACTGCTTGAGGAATGATAATTTGCTCAAACAGTTGAGGTAAAAGATCAATTTGACCAATCAAAATGAGGTAGTTGATAGGAGAAGTATCGGAAACAATAATCATTTAGTACCTAACAGATTACGAATTGCTTGGACATCTTCTTCTAAGTCTTCCTCTGTATAAGGTAAGTAAGCCTTTTGATCTTTAAGAAATTGATATGTTTCCCATCGAGAAGAAAAATTTAACATTTTGTGAACTTCTCCCGCTCCAATCAGACCTTGACGATAATTATCAGCTACAATAAGCTCCAACACCTTTTGGGAAATTTGACTCGGTTGTAGTTGTAATTGATTGGCAAGATTATCAGGAATTTCAATCATTATTTGCATAATTTCTACTCCTTGCTTAACTGTAACTTTTAAAGTATACCACACTTCAAAAAAATGATATTCTTAATTAACCAAACTTAACTCCGTTTATAAACCACTTCCATTCTCAACTTCTCCATCTCAATCTTCAACCTTTTATTCTCCATCTTCAAAACCAAATTCTCATCCTTAATTACCTCAAAATCCACAATTTTAACTTTTATTCAAAAATGATGACAATTTATTAACACTCATGTAAAATAATATTATTCTTAGCTACTTAACACTAGGTTTATAAAAAGGAAAAACCGTTATGGAAAAGCGAATAACTATTCATCCAGATATTTGCAACGGCAGACCGATTATTACTAACACTCGAATTTCTGTACAAACAATTATAGAATTTTTAGGTGCAGGTGATTCTATCGAGGAAGTGCTAGAAGAATACCCATCTTTAGAAAGAGAAGATATTTATGCTTGTATCCAATTCGCAGCAAAATTGATGGGGAGTCATTACGAAGTGAGAAAAATTGCATGAATGGGTTTTTATTTGATGAAAATCTCCCCACTAAAATCTAAGTTACTCCATCTTTACCCGTCATTATTATTGATTGCTATTAAACTTAACTCCGTTTATAAACCATTTCCATCCTCAACTTCTCAACCTCAATCTTCAATTTTTCATTCTCCATTTTCAACCCTGTATTTTCATCCTTAATTAACTCCACCTCATTCCGTTTACTCAAAGCCTGATTAATTGCCAACTTCCGCATATCCAAAGAAAACCAACGTTGATAAGTTTTCGTATGAATCTGCACACTATGACCCAAATTATCCGCCGCAGCCTTAATAGGAACTCCCAAAATATGCGCTCGAATTGCCCAACCATGACGTAAATCATAGGGTTTAAAATCTAAACCAACTTTTCTAAACCACCAACTTACCCTTTGAATTAAAGCCGTGATTTCTGCATGATTATTTTTATCCTTTTTACTAATTGCTATAGCCAACATTTCCAAATATTTAGGATTCCTTAAATCAAATTCATCAATCCATTCCTTATATAAAGGTAAAGCTTCCCTTTCACCAGTTTTACAATCTTTATCAACTTTCCAAGTTAAATCTATATTTTCATCACTTAACCACCAATCAATATGAGGATTAACAAAAAGTTCCCTGGGACGTAAACCAAAAACCGCCAACATTCCATAAGTCCAGCGCCAAAGTTGCCAGCTATCTTTCACATCTTGATTAACTTGTTTACCTCTGTTATTGAGATAGTCATCAAACTTATAAAATCCCGTAACTATTTCCTTATCAGTAGGAACATTCCGAGAATTACTTTCAGGAACTTTAGAATAACTAGTTAAATTAATCTCAATTTTAAAAAGTTGACAAAAAATAGAAATAGCCCTCACCGCATTATATTTAGCCCATTCCTTATCTATTTGATCAATCGCATTAATTAAAACTTTCCCAATTGCCAAATCATCAGCATTTGTATAACGCTTAATGCGAGAAAAATAATAGAAAAAAGTATGTTCACTTTTAGTCGTGCGTTTATGGGTTTTAAAATATTCATCCTCAAACTTTTCTAATAACTCACCAATAGTTATTAACTCCTTTTTAATTGCCTCATTTCCCAAATATTTATCATTCCAAACAAAACTTTTTCTAGCAATTAACTTACCTAACTCATAAGCTTCCTCCTCAGCCGTTTTCAACCCTAGTAAATTTGCCGGAATATTCAAACTAAGATTGTATTGCTTTTTCCCAGTTCCCCTGATATCCTCATCTCCCGGCTTAATAGGTAAAGTTGCCCGTAATTGCAGACATCCATTTGATTCTCGAATTGTTACCCTAGCCTTCGCAGACTTCAACCGCAGATTTACCTGCTCCAATTCCCATAATAGCTGTTCTTTCATAATTCTTCCTTTGCGCCTTTGCGTCTTTGCGTGAGACTTATTCTTAATTTTTTTTCTCGTTCCCAGACTCAGGCTGGGAATGCAGATAACGAGGTTCTACCTCAACTTTGTTAAACGCTAACTGAGTCCTTTCCTGTCTGAACCTGGGAACGAGAGGTTGGTATTAGCCTATATTTAGACTAAAAATAAATGAGTTAACTGCAAACATAGTTTATTGCTGACATTGCTCACTGCAAACATAGCGGGACTAAAAGCTATTAAACCGTTCAAATAAATACTCCGGTCCTTACCACGGTTACGACGGATTCGCAATCTTCGCTCGTGACATGGATTTGGCGCTAAACAGCCCAACCTGGGGATTAATCGGCGCTCCCTGGAACAAGAAAGCTAAAGCTAAGGCTAAAGCTTCCGTCTAGAAACACCAAAGAGTAGGGGCAACCCTTCCCGTAAAGGGATAGCCTGGGGTGTTTACCCCAGGGGGGAGTTAGGAATTCAAGATTCAAAATTAAAAATTCAAAGTTTCGGATTTTGGATTTTGCATTCTGAATTTTGAGCCACATTCCCCGCTTCTCCCAAAGGACGCACCCCCTCCACACCCGCTACGAATGCTCATTTCTCGTAGGGGTGGGGTTTCCCTACCCGGTTTCCCCACCCTCTAACAAACACAGCAATCTTGGAGATACACAAAATGCCTCAGAATCCAGAAAATATTAAGGATCACGTTGAGCTATTCCACCAACCAGAATACAAACAACTGTTTGAAAACAAGAGACAGTTTGAGAACGGTCACGAACCCTCAGAAGTAGAACGGGTTGCAGAATGGACAAAAGGCTGGGAGTATCGTGAAAAGAACTTTGCTCGTACAGCTTTAACCGTTAACCCAGCTAAGGGTTGTCAACCTCTAGGAGCAATGTTTGCTGCTGTAGGTTTTGAAGGTACTCTTCCCTTCGTTCAAGGTTCTCAAGGTTGTGTGGCTTACTTCCGTACCCACTTAACCCGTCACTACAAAGAACCATTCTCCGGCGTTTCTTCTTCCATGACTGAAGACGCTGCTGTGTTCGGTGGTCTGCAAAACATGATTGATGGCTTGGCTAACTCCTACAAGCTTTACAAGCCAAAAATGATTGCTGTCTGCACTACCTGTATGGCAGAAGTTATCGGTGATGACTTACAGTCATTCATTGGTAATGCAAAAGAAGCTGGTTCAGTTCCTCAAGATTTCCCAGTACCTTTTGCTCACACACCTAGCTTCGTTGGTTCCCACATCACTGGTTACGACAACATGATGAAGGGAATTCTTTCTACCTTGACCGCAGGTAAGAAGAAAGCCAAGAGCAATGGTAAAATCAACTTCATTCCTGGTTTTGATACCTACGTAGAAAACAACCGCGAAATCAAGCGGATGGCTAACTTGATGGGTATTGACTACACTGTTTTATCTGACAGCAGTGATTATGTTGATTCACCTAACACTGGTGAATTTGATATGTACCCAGGTGGTACTAAGTTGGAAGATGCAGCAGATGCCATCAACGCTAAGGCTACTGTTGCTTTACAAGCTTACTCCACCACCAAAACCCGTGAGTACATCGCTAAGGATTGGAAGCAAGACGTTTGTGTTTCTCGTCCTTGGGGTATCAAGGGAACTGATGAGTTCTTGATGAAACTCAGCGAATTGACCGGTAAGGCTATTCCTGAAGAGTTGGAAATTGAACGTGGTCGTGCAGTAGACGCAATGACCGATTCCCACTCATGGTTGCATGGTAAGCGCTTCGCTATCTACGGTGATCCTGACTTAGTTTACAGCGTAGTTGGTTTCATGTTGGAAATGGGTGCTGAACCTGTACATATCTTGGTTCACAACACCAACGAAGTATTCGAGAAAGAACTGCAAGCATTGTTAGATTCTAGCGTCTTCGGTAAGTCCGCTAAAATCTGGGGTGGTAAGGACTTGTGGCACATGAGATCACTGTTGTTCACAGAACCCGTAGACTTGTTAATTGGTAACTCCTACGGTAAGTACCTGTGGCGTGATTGTAAGGTTCCTCTGGTAAGAATTGGCTATCCTATCATGGATCGTCACCACTACCACCGTTACGCTACTGTTGGTTATAAAGGTATTATCAACCTCCTCAACTGGATTGTTAACACAATCTTTGAAGATATCGACCAACACACCAATATTCCTTCTAAGACCGATATTTCCTACGACTTAATTCGTTAAGAATACCGGTGGGGGCGGGGTTTTCCCGCCCTTGTTATGGTCTAATCAAGGGTAAGGAAAAGGCGGAATCAATTCAAAATTCAAAATTCAAAGTTATGAGTTTTGCCAGTTGAATGAATGCTAATTTTTCTTTTTCCCTTTTCTTTTTTTATTGCATTTACCTGAGTTATCTATTACAGTCCATATCTTAATTTTGTTTCGCCCACTTACAGCGATTTTCAGGTAAATTAACTACATTTTTTTCTCACGCGGAGGCGCAGAGGCGCAAAGAGAACTCAAGAGTGTGGTCTAAATACATGGAACATTCTGTTATGAATGTGGTAAAAATATCACACCCAGACGCAAGAGAAAGATTTCTTTTTTATACTCACATTCAGTAATCTAGCTGTTGCTAGGTAAGGTATCGAGATCAAGACTTTCCAGCCTGTTAAGAGTTAAGAGTTTCCTGCTACAGCATAGTTAGAAAGTTGTGATTTGCACTTGATTGGAAAATTTAAGTTTAGTTTATATTTTTGCAGGGGTTAATGTTATGAAAATTCGGCGACAGCTAAATAGATATCTTTTCTGAAACTTTATCTGTGTAAATATTGTGTAAAGAGGAATTTTGCGGGAAGTCTATTCAGGTTTGCTTACATTTCAATTAACAACTTCCATCCAACGCGAGACGAGAGATGAAAATTACCCAAAGCAAAATTAACGAGTTACTTAGTGAGTCAGGATGCGAACATAATCAACAGAAACAAGGAGAAAAGAAAAATAAGTCTTGTACTCAACAAGCTCAACCAGGTGCGGCTCAAGGTGGTTGTGCTTTTGATGGAGCAATGATTGCTCTTGTCCCAATTACGGATGCTGCACATTTGGTACATGGTCCAATTGCTTGTGCTGGTAATTCTTGGGGTAGTCGGGGTAGTTTGTCTTCTGGACCGATGCTTTATAAGACTGGTTTTACTACTGATATTGGTGAAAATGATGTCATTTTCGGTGGTGAGAAAAAGCTCTATAAAGCTATTTTAGAATTACAAGAACGCTATAACCCAACAGCAATTTTTGTTTATGCTACTTGTGTAACTGCTTTGATTGGTGATGATATTGATGCAGTTTGTAAAGTTGCTTCTGAAAAAATTGGTCTTCCTGTAATTCCGGTAATTGCTCCGGGTTTTATTGGTAGTAAAAATCTGGGTAATCGTTTCGGTGGTGAAGCTTTACTTGATTATGTAGTTGGGACTGCTGAACCAGAATATACTACACCTTATGATATTAATTTGATTGGTGAGTACAACATTGCTGGGGAAATGTGGGGCGTTTTACCTTTATTTGAAAAGTTAGGTATTCGCGTCTTATCTAAAATTACTGGTGATGCTCGCTATGAAGAAATTTGTTATGCTCACCGTGCCAAATTAAATGTAATGATTTGCTCACGGGCGTTGTTAAATATGGCTCGAAAAATGGAGGAACGTTACAATATTCCTTACATTGAAGAGTCTTTTTATGGTATTGATGATATTAACCGTTGTTTGCGAACTATTGCTGCTAAATTAGGTGATGCTGATTTACAAGCACGGACAGAAAAGTTAATTGCTGAGGAAACTGCGGCTTTGGATATTGCACTTGCTCCCTATAGAGAACGGCTTAAAGGTAAGCGGGTGGTTTTATATACTGGCGGTGTGAAAAGTTGGTCAATTATTTCGGCTGCGAAAGATTTAGGAATTGAAGTTGTTGCTACTAGTACGAGAAAAAGTACAGAAGAAGATAAAGCCAAAATCAAGAATTTATTGGGCAATGATGGGATTATGTTGGAGAAAGGCAACGCCCAAGAATTATTGCAGTTGGTAAGAGATACTAAAGCTGATATGTTAATAGCTGGTGGTCGAAATCAGTACACGGCATTAAAGGCAAGAATTCCATTTTTAGATATTAACCAAGAACGTCATCATCCCTATGCAGGATATGTAGGCATGGTAGAAATGGCGCGAGAATTGTATGAAGCTTTATACAGTCCTGTGTGGGAGCAAGTACGTAAACCAGCACCTTGGGATGAGGAGGAAGTTTAATGGCTCTTGGGTGGCCATAAAACCC
>NZ_LZQD01000005.1:195666-257512 GCF_001858025.1 Trichormus sp. NMC-1
TGGGTTGGCCATAAAACCCCACCCCTAGCCCCTCCCCGCAAGCGAGGAGGGGGACTGGAAAGTTTAAAATTTATGAAAGATTAATCTATGGCAATTGTTAATACTCCCAACAAGTCTCTTACGGTTAATCCCCTCAAACAAAGTCAAGCTTTGGGTGCATCTTTGGCTTTTTTGGGATTAAAGGGAACTATGCCTTTATTCCACGGTTCTCAAGGTTGTACTGCTTTTGCTAAGGTGGTTTTAGTTAGACATTTTCGGGAAGCAATTCCTCTCGCTACTACTGCAATGACAGAAGTCACTACTATTTTGGGTGGTGAAGAAAATGTTGAGCAAGCTATTCTCACTTTGGTAGAAAAGGCTAAACCGGAAATTATCGGTTTGTGTACGACTGGGTTAACAGAAACTAGAGGCGATGATATTGAGGGTTTTTTGAAAGAAATCCGCAAACGTCATCCTGAACTTGACTATTTAGCGATCGCATTTGCTCCTACTCCTGATTTTAAAGGTGCGTTGCAAGACGGTTTTGCAGCAGCGGTTGAAAGCATTGTCAAGGAAATTCCCAAAGCTGGGGGAATTAAACCGGAGCAAATCACCATTTTGGCTGGTTCTGCTTTCACTCCGGGAGATGTGCAGGAAATTAGAGAAATTGTTAGTTCCTTTGGATTTGAACCCATTTTTGTGCCTGATTTGGGTGCTTCCTTAGATGGTCATTTGGAAGATGACTATAGCGCGGTGACGGTTAGCGGTACAACTCTTAAACAGCTGCGTTCTTTGGGTAGTTCGGCTTTCACTTTGGCTTTGAGTGAAAGTATGCGCGGTGCAGCAAAGATTCTGCAAACACGTTTTGGTACAGATTACGAAGTATTTAAGGATTTGACAGGTTTAGAACCTGTGGATGAGTTTCTGCAAGCGTTGGCGGTTTTGAGTGGTAATCCCGTACCAGAAAAATATCGCCGTCAACGTCGTCAGTTGCAAGATGCAATGTTAGATACTCATTTTTACTTCGGTGCAAAACGGGTATCTTTAGCGCTAGAACCGGATTTACTTTGGTCTATGGTGCATTTTTTGCAGTCAATGGGAGCATCTATTCACGCTGCTGTGACGACAACACGCTCGCCTTTATTAGAACATCTTCCCATCAAAAGCGTTACTATCGGCGACTTAGAAGATTTGGAAGGATTGGCTGTAGGTTCTGATTTGCTGATTGGTAATTCCAACGTGAATGCGATCGCTAAACGCCTCAAAATCCCCTTCTACCGTCTCGGAATTCCCATCTATGACCGTTTAGGAAATGGCTTATTCACCAAAGTAGGCTATCGCGGCACAATGGAAGTTTTATTTGGTATGGGAAACCTATTTATAGAACACGAAGAGTCATTAATGATGAATCATTGGTCATCAGTAATTAATAAATGACATCTGACTGCCCTGGCGACTGGAAGTCGCGGCTATACAAACAAAGTCCGCCTGCGCGGACTAATGAAAAATCAAGGGTTTGTAACCCACGCAGGTGGGTTTTGCCTGTGTAGACGCGGTTTCTAACCGCCGATTTAGCTCATGAACTGACAACCAACAAAGGACAAATGAACGTGAAAATTGCCTTCACCACAACAGACAGAATTCATGTTAATGCTCACTTTGGCTGGGCTAAAGAAATTGATGTTTATGAAATTTCAGATCATGGATATGAATTCCTAGAAACGCTGAAATTTGAAGGCGACCTCAAAGAAGATGGTAACGAAGATAAAATCACACCTAAACTTGAGGCATTAAATGATTGTACAATCGTTTATGTAGTTGCCATTGGTGGTAGTGCAGCCGCTCGTTTAATCAAAAAAGGTGTAACACCAGTCAAGGCTAAATCAGAAGAAGAAAAAATCGAAGAAATTTTGACTAAATTAGTCAAAACCTTGAAAGGCAACCCCCCACCTTGGTTGCGTAAAGCTTTACAACCAAAAACATCAACATTTGCAGAAGAACTAGAAAACGAAGCAACCGTATGAGTGAAAATAACAGCGTCAACGGAACCTCTACAAGCACACCAATAACTTCACCATTTCTCAAAACATTAGTTCAACAAATCCGGGCGCAAGATAGTTATGGCTTTTACCGGAATTGGTCTGATGAATTAATACTTAAACCTTTTGTTGTCACCAAACAAAAGAAACGAACAATTTCTGTTGAAGGTGAAGTTGATCCAGGAACTATATCACGAATCAACGCCTTTTTCAGGGCTGTAGCCTCCAGCGTTGAGAAAGAAACAGGACTAATTTCTCATGTTGTAGTTGATTTAGGTCATGAAGGATTTGGTTGGGCATTAGTCTTTTCAGGTCGTTTATTATTAGCTGTAAAAACCTTACGCGATGCCCATCGCTACGGCTTTGATTCCCTAGAAAAACTGGAAGAAGAAGGAGAATCATTCGTCAAAAAAGGAATTGACTTAGCCAAACGTTTCCCCGAAGTAGGAAATATTTAACAAATTGGGAAGAATTCAGGAGTCAGTAGGGGCGTATTGCAATACGCTCGTACAGGAGTCAGGAGAAGAAAGAAGAATATTTTTCTATTCTGTTAAGATTTCCCTGCTATATCAAACATTCTGTATCCTGAATCCTTACGAATTATCCTACTTCCTACTTCCTTCTTCCCTCTTCCTTCGCGTCCTATGCCTACGGCACACTTCGTGAACGCGCCTATCCCTACGATACACTTCGTGAACGCGGTTCAATAAATCCATATTCTTATGGTAGCAAGGGAGTAGTTCCAATGACCAATGACCAATGACTAATAACCAATGACCATCGAGGAACTCACAACCAAAATTAGAAAGCTAAATAGTAAAGCAGGTCAAATGAAAATGGATCTGCATGACTTAGCAGAAGGACTACCAACAGATTACAAAACACTGATGGACGTTGCCGCTGAAACCTACGAAATCTATCGACAATTAGATGAACTCAAGCAGCAACTAAAACAAATGGAGAGTGCCAAATGACCGGGACTATTCAAGAATTCAACAAACTCGTAGATGCGGAAGAATATTTTATCTTCTTTCAACTGCCCTACGACCAACAATTTGTAAACGTAAATCGTCTCCATATATTGAAAAAATTCTCTCAATATATGAAAGAGATTGATGATACTGCTGCTAACTTGAGTGATGCAGAAAAATTAACTCAATATTCCTTAGCTTTGCAAAAAGCTTATGAAGTTTTTATTGAATCAACACCCCATGAACAAAAGCTGTTCAAAGTGTTTAACGATAAGCCAAAGAATGTAGTCACGCTGACAGAAATCACTTCTGATTAGGAGGTATAAATTGATCAACCTAACGCCTACCGAATTAGAACGCTATAGCCGCCAAATGATGCTCCCGAATTTTGGCGAAGCGGCTCAAAAGCGCCTCAAGTCAGCGACTGTTTTGGTGTCAGGTGTGGGGGGATTAGGCGGTACAGCGGCGCTTTACTTAGCAGTAGCAGGCGTTGGGCGGCTAATCCTAGTCCGGGGTGGTGATTTGCGGCTGGATGATATGAATCGTCAGATTTTGATGACTGACGACTGGGTGGGAAAACCTAGAGTATTTAAAGCCCAAGAAACACTAAAAGCCATCAATCCTGATGTGGAAGTGGACGTAGTTCACGATTACATTACCGCAGAAAATGTGGACTCGTTGGTGCAATCGGCGGATATGGCTTTGGATTGCGCTCACAATTTCACAGAACGCAATTTGTTAAATGAAGCTTGTGTGCGATCGCGTAAGCCAATGGTAGAGGCGGCTATGGATGGGATGGAGGCTTATCTCACCACGATTATTCCTGGTGTCACCCCTTGTTTATCCTGTCTGTTTCCAGAAAAGCCTGATTGGGATCGACGCGGTTTTTCCGTTCTAGGGGCTGTTTCTGGGACTTTGGCTTGTTTAACAGCCTTGGAAGCAGTGAAGCTGATTACTGGTTTTAGTCAACCGCTATTGTCAGAACTGCTGACGATTGACTTGAACAGAATGGAATTTGCTAAACGTCGTTCTCACCGCGATCGCAATTGTCCAGTTTGCGGAAATACTGCACCTTGGCGATATTCCCAATCCCAATCTGTGACGGTTTAAAATTCCGCACATAAGCAATAAATAACCCACATCTGAAATCAGAATAATCGCTACAGAACAGGAAACAAAATGACTGTTACTCTAACAGAAAAAGCAGAATTTCGTCTGTGGGCATTTTTAAGAGGTTCCGCAACCGACGAATCTAATAAAACCACAAAAGGTGTCCGCATCTCTGTCAAAGATGGTGGTTGTAGTGGCTATGAATATGGAATTGACATTACAAGTCAGCCTCAACCAGATGATGTCGTCACCCAACAAGGTAATGTGTTGCTTTACATTGATGCTAAAAGTGCGCCCTTATTAGAAGGTGTGGTCATCGATTTTGTTGAGGGAGTAATGGACAGCGGCTTCAAGTTCACCAATCCCAATGCAACTGATACCTGCGGTTGTGGAAAGTCTTTTAAAACAGATGATGGTACTCCCTCTGGTGTACCTTGCAGCAAATAAATTCAAAATTCAAAAGTTAGACCTTCATTTTGAATTTTGAATTCAGCCAGGGACTCTTAACCAAGTCAGAAAAGCTAACTTTATTAACGTTTGAGGAGAACCGGAAAATGGCTTCATATCAAGTAAGATTGATGAACAAAAAGGACAACCTTGACACCACAATTGAGTGTGACGAAGAAACTACAATTCTAGATGCAGCAGAAGAAGCCGGTATTGAATTGCCCTTCTCTTGTCATTCCGGTTCTTGCTCTAGCTGTGTAGGTAAGGTTGTTGAAGGCACAGTTGATCAATCTGATCAAATCTTCTTAGATGACGATCAAATGGCGAAAGGATTCGCTCTATTGTGCGTTACATACCCTCGCTCTAACTGCACAATTAAGACTCATCAAGAACCTTATCTCGTCTAAAGTTTTGATTGAATTCTAACTCTTAACAAGCTTTGAATTCAGAGCTTATTAAGAATGGGGATGAAACATATGTTTCATCCTCTTATTTATATTTAATATTTATTCCCAGATATCTCTAAAAATCATACCTAACAATAGGAAAGCATTCATGAATTTTGCCAAAGCATTTCTTTTTGCTAAGGACACAGGATAACACATATTTTGCATCCTCATCTTTAGTATTCCGCCGCAGGTATTGCTAAAACTCAGACTTCACAATAGGAGAGCATTCATGAATTTTGCCAAAATATTTCTAGCTACGGCTACATTAATTGTAGCTGCTATTAGCCCATCTTTGGCTAATGAAAAAGTTGAAATTGTAGGCGCAAGCTATGGTGGTAGTGGTTGCCCAGATAGGTCTGCTAGTGTGACTGTTAGCCCCGATGGTCAAGAACTCAGCATACTATTTGATAAGTTTATAGCCTTGGGTAATGGGGATGCAGAAAGTCGGAGAAAAAGCTGTAATTTAACCATTCCTATCAAAGTACCTGGAGGCTTTCAAATTTCCATCTACACTGCTAATTATCGGGGTTATGTTGCTCCTAATACCACTGGGACACTAGTGACAGAATACTTTTTCGCTGGTAGTCGCGGACTGAAGTTAAACCAAGACTTACGGGGTGAAAAAGAATATGACGTTGAACATAATTTAGCGACAACCATGTGGAGTTCCTGTGGTGATAGTGTCAATATGCGAGTTAATGCTTCAATCAGAGCTAAGGGCGACGGGATGGCCACCGTTGACTCGTTTGATCTTGCTCACCGTGGTTTGGTTTATCATGTCAAATATCGCAGATGCAACAAATAGTTGCAGGACTTTGCCTAAAGCTTTGATGTTTTAGCTTCAACAAAGATGAAGGATATTGTTCATCCTTCATCTTCAGCATAACGCCGCAGACATTGCTAAAACTCAGACCTAATCATAGGAGAGCATTTATGAATTTTGCCAAAGTATTTCTGGCTACGACTACATTAATGGTAGCTTCTATTAGCCCCATCTTTGCTGATTCTATTAACTTCACATCTGCTGATCCTATTAAACTCACCTCTACCGATCTTACTGATACTGAGCCTACTATCCCCCCCTCTGGTAATGATAAAATTAAAATTGTAGAACCACCAGAATATTTTGGTACTGGTTGCCCAGAAAATTCTGCCAGTACTGCCGTTAGCCCCGATGGAGAAGAAGTCAGCATTCTATTTGATAAGTTTATAGCTTTGGGGAATGGCGATGCAGAAAGTCAGGAAAAAAGCTGTAAATTAACCATTAAAATCGAAGCACTTCCAGGGAAACAAATTTCCCTCTACAATGCTGATTATCGAGGTTATGTTTCTCCTAAAACCACTGGAAATTTACTGGTAGAATACATTTTTGGTGATAGTGAACCTCTGGTTTTGGCAAAGACTTTGAAGGGTGAAACTGACTATAAAGTTAGACATAAATTAAAGCCAGAAGGTAAACCTGGGATTTGGTCTGCCTGTGGCTCTAGTGTAAATATGCAAGTTAATGCTTCAATGAAAGCCACCGGCACTGGACAGGCGACCGTTGATTCTTTTGATCTTGCTAGACGTAGGCGTAGTTTAGTTTATAAGGTCAAATATCGCAGCTGCAAATAGTTGTAGGAGGTTGCCTAAAACTTCGATGTTTTAGTTTCAAAAAATATGAAGGATGAGCAATATCTTTCATCTTCAGCATAACACCGCAGACATTTCTAAAAATTAGACCTAATCATAGGAGAGCATTCATGAATTTTGCCAAAGTATTTCTGGCTACGGCTACATTAATGGTAGCTTCTATTAGCCCCACCTTTGCTAATGATAAAGTTGAAATTGTAGGTATAAGTTATGGTGGTAGCGGTTGCCCGGATGGGTCTGCTAGTGTGAGCGTTAGCAACGATGGTCAAGAACTAAGAATTCTATTTGATAAGTTTATAGCCTTGGGGAATAGCGATGCAGAAAGTCGCCGGAAAAGCTGTAATTTAACTATTCCCATCAAAGTGCCTCAAGGTCAACAAATTGCCCTCTACGATGCTGATTATCGAGGTTATGTTTCTCCTAACACCACTGGGGAGCTAGTAACAGAACACTTTTTCGCTGGTAGTCGCGGACTGAGGTTGAAACAGGAGTTGAGGGGCGAAACCGACTATAACGTTCGCCATGATTTATGGTCACAAGGTGAGGTTTGGTCTGCCTGTGGTGATAGTGTAAATATGCGAGTTAATGCTTCAATGAGAGCCAAGGGCGACGGGATGGCCACTGTTGACTCCTTGGATCTGGCTGGGCGTGGTTGGATTTATCGGGTTAAATATCGGAGTTGCTAATAGTTTTAGGACTTTACCTCAAGCTTTGATGTTTTAGTTTCAACAAAGATGAAGGATCTTGCTCATACTTCATCTTTGCAATTTTCATCTTTAATTATTTTACTGCAATGTTTACTCCTTTTAGTGTGATGGGTTGTTCTTTAGAATTGCTGAAATCAGGAGAATGTGGAATAGTTACTGTTTGTAAAACTCAGGATGAGACGATTAGAAAAAAGCTCATTTCTATGGGAATTAAAACAGGAAATACGATTACTGTAGAACAGGAATTTCCTACTTTTGTAATTAAATGTGACACTTTATCTATGACTATAGATAGAGAAACAGCACGGGCTATTTATGTGCGTGTAGTTAAGGGTTGATACAATAAACAATCATTTCCCAGATTCCTTAATTGCCAAATCAATTACGCTTTGAATAAGGCAACTATTATGATTTAGGAGATTTTTTAATAGCTGTTTTTATTGAAAGCGGATATTTTTCTCATTTGGTACTTAATCAAATACCAATTCAACCCGTAACCACGAACTTGAGGCTTTAGCCATGCGTCTAAAATACATTGCCAGTTTGACCGCAACTATCGCCATAATTGCCTATCCGGCGATAGCCCAAGAAGCTACAGAAACTGAATCTAGCTTACTAAAAACAGTAGCACCAGTAAATACAAATATTTCAACTCAACGAACTACTACTTTTGATAAAACGGGAGATATTCGCAAGTTTAATGACGGATTTAATTCCCTTTCTCCACCATGTAATTCTAAAATTTGCCTATTCACATTGATTCGGAAATCATCTCAAAACTCATCTCAAAACTCATCTCAACAGATAGAAGTTTTAGGAGGTGCAGTTTGGCAATTGGGTGGTTCTCATGAAGATACAAAAGCAGAGGCAGAGAAACTTCGAGCCATAACTGATAAAGAAAAGTTCGAGCAAGAATCCACATTAATTTTGACTGAAAAACTGGCAGCAGCAATAGAGCATAACGAAATAGAAAGAGCCAAGCTTTATGCAATCAGTCTTGCTAAGAAATTAGGATACACTGACTACCACCTACTTCTGAAAGAGATAATTACCCCAACAGAATTACTTAAGTATTAATTGATTTTCGAGAAACATCTGAATTTATTACTTTGGCATACTGAAGAACCATAAATTTCATTTTTATTTAATGGTAATTACCATATTGAATTGCCATAACTTTCCACAATAAATTGTAATATCCCATATAAAAATATGAAATATAATTTCTGTTCTGTATTCCAATTAACTATTTTTTAATCAGTTTTATAATTAAAAAAGCTGCGATCTTTATAAATCATTCATAATTCTAACTTATCAGAGTGATAATATATAAATAAGCTAAATTGTTGGTAGTGAACTGCTTACCCCAACAAAAAGCGATTACGGAGTTAAACTTTCTGACTTTATTTCAGGTTCAGTTAAAACCAAGGTATAAAGCAAGAAAGAAAGTTAGAGAAAGTTTTAAGGAAGACTGTGTAAATTTAATTTCTAGACTATGCAAAAGCTACTTTTTATGGTGTGCCTAAATCCGAAAAATCAACTAGAGAGATGTTCTCAAAAGGACGTGATTTAGTGGCTATAGGTTAATAAGCTAACCCTGTGGTGATTAACCAACATTTACAGCAGAATTCAGGAGGCGCTTCGCAGACCTATGGCTTACGCCACGCTGCGCTATCGGTTCAGGAGTCAGGAGTAAAACTGGCGAATGTGTCTAGGTTTCAATTTTGATTCTGTACCTCATTGATCTGCAATCTGCTGTATTAAGTAATCTTGTCAATATGGTGGGCATTGCTCACCATTCCCTATTTAGTTGTCTTCACAATCATTAATTATTATGAGTCAAACAAATCAGTCAAATTTCAGTTCAATCACGAACCAATGGCTATTAGCAAAAGGTTACAACGCTGAAGATTTAAATCAGCGTGGTGAAAATGGTGATACGGCTTTAATGAAAGCTACTAGAGAAGGACAATATTCCATTGTGAAGGAATTAATAGATGCAGGTGTGGATATCAATGCTACAAATAATGATCACAATAATGCTCTGTGGTTTGCTTGTTTTGGTAATCACTACGATTTAATGAATTTGCTGCTTAATACCAACATTGATATTAACAATCAAAACGATAATGGGGCAACTGTCCTGATGTATGGTGCATCGGCTGGAAAGACAGAAGTAGTGAGATTGCTATTACAACACAATCCTAACATGAATTTACAAAATTTGGATGATTACAAAGCAATTGATTTTGCCAGCAATAGAGAAGTTTTAAGGTTACTGAAAAATGCCTCACAATAAGATTTATGGAAACTCCTATCACGAGCAAACTAAGCATTCTTGCTTATCGGTACAAATTAACCCAAATTATGTTGATGCTTCCACCCAACCCACGACCTTTAAAGTTTATCCACGCTTTTATCGGCGGTTGCAATTAAATCGCAATAACCCTATTCATGATTTTCTCTGGTTAACTAGTGCGATTACCTTTGAGAAAATATATAAGGATGGACTCTATAAATTACGGGTAAATCCTTCTGCGGGGGCTTTATATCCGACGGAAGTTTATGTTCAGATTCGTGGTGTTGAGGGAATCATAGATGGCATCTACCATATAGAAGTTGAGAATAATTGTCTGACATTAATTTATGAATTAATTGATGATGGAGTCGAGAATTATGTTATACCTAATAACCGTATCAACGGATTCATCTTTTTAGTTAGTTGTGTTTATCATAGGTCTAGCTGGAAATATCAAGACAGGAGTTTTAGATATTGTTTGTTGGATAGCGGACACCATTTGGGTGCTATCGCTGCTTCAGCATATCTTCACGAAAAAAACATACAACTAATCTTGGATTTTGATAAACTTAATCTCAATGCAGATTTGGGATTTGAGAATAAGGAGTTTATTACTAGTTGTGTGATATCGGGAGAAGTACAAGAAAAACCAGTCAGACGCTTAAGGTTACCAATTCCTTTTGTATGTGGTACTGACTATTTTCAAGTTAATCAATTTGTTGAAGATGCCTATCAAGCAACGTCTTTACAACCTAGTCACCAGCAAAATCTCGCAAATCCTCAATTTAATTTTGACCGGAAACGGTTTTTTGAGAACGTTTGGAATAGGCGTTCTATTCGACGTTTTCATAAACATTCTATTTCCCAAGAGGTCTATTGGCTAATTTTGCAAGCCGTTCAACGACCAATACCAAGTGAGAATTTTGAGGAAATAGAAATTTACTCAGTGGTGCATCATGTTGAAGGGATTTCACCAGGGTTATATAAAGGTACACATCTCATTAAAGCTGGTAACTTTAGCGAAAAAACAGGTTACTTGTGCATTAATCAAGCTATAGCTAGAGATTGTGCTGTAACTTTGTTTTTTGTGTCCGATTATTTGAGTTATCAAACCGCTATGCAATTAGCCGGATTTATCGGACAGAGAGTGTATTTATTTAGCAATTATTGGGGAATAGATTGTAGTGGAATTGGTGCTTTCTATGATGATGAAGCCCAAGAATTTCTAGGAACCAATAAGGACGTACTTTATGTAATGGCAATTGGCAAATAAAATAGGAAAACCCAAGGAAATGGCGAGAAGAGAATCAGAATTCGATGCTGATGATAAGCACCCTATGCAGCCAACATCAGCCGATATCATCCTACGGCAACAATTAGAGTATTCGATTAGTAGATACTTTTATGAAGGATGCGATCGCATTGTTCAAAACCTGTTGTCCCATTGTCGTTGGTATGCGACAACTCACGCTAGTGCTTTGACTTTAGTAATTGAATGTCCTGATCAATTTACTAATTGGCAAATTTTGCAGCAAATTGTCGCAATGGCAAATGTCCTCTCTGGCATTGTTAGCAGTGCTAAAATTCGTATTTGTCCTCCCGATACTCAAACTGTACCCTTTGAAATGAGAGTGGATGAATTGCCAGTTTACCGTGACTGGGTTTAATGTGATTTTGGATTTTGGATTGTTGATTAAGCCATAACATTCTGTTGGATAATTTTGATTAGTTCGGCAAAAACTAAATCGGCAGAATGTTGAACTACAGGACTTAATTCCCACCCTAAATCCAAGTTAGCCGCTTCAATTAAATAGACTGTTACCAATGAAGGAAAATCATCTTGAAAGATTTTTCTCCCTGCGGCTAAGGCATGATCCCAACGAAAATCATGTAAGTTGTAACTAGGTTCGGGCAGTGCTTCTAGTTCTTTCCCTGGGACTTTAAATATAGCACCTGGTTCTGAACCTGTGCAACTGGCATCAAGAATAATTAATTTTTCACTTCCTCTCGCTTGAAACATCACTTCTATTCCCGCAGTTCCACAATCAAAAACGCGGATGTTGGGGTGAAGATTTTGGGCGAGATATTGCTGTAAACGTTGGGCAATAATTACGCCCACACCATCGTCATTCCGATTGAGATTGCCACAACCAATGATAGTTAGCATGGGATATTTATAATAACATGAATATTATTAGCTTGGCACGAAAAATTAATATTTACGGAAATTTTGATTACATCTTTAATCGTTGACTTTATAGTGACTATAGCAGCCAAGATCCCCGACTTCTTGTTTAACCATGTCCATAAACTATCAATCAATACTCAGAAGTCGGGGATCTGAATAATTAAGTGTTTATTTTCTCTGCGTTTATCTGTAGTGGTTAGTCAAAAATCATTCTCACCCATCAGATAGAATTGCTATATGCTAGTATTTCGTGATACAGAAACTAAAGGTAGAGGTATATTTGCTCAGGAAGATTTTGCTAAAGGTGATTTAATTGAAAGAGCCGCTGTGATTGTTATTCCTAAACAGCAAATTAAGTTAATTACTAAAACGGTTTTATTGAATTATTATTTTGGTTGGCATGGAGAAAGCGGAGCGATAGGTTTAGGTTTTGCTTCTCTTTTTAATCATTCTTATCATCCTAATGCTGTTTATATTAAGAATTTTGCTAAAAATGTAATTGATATTGTTGCTCATCAATATATTCGGGAAGGTCAGGAAATTACGATTAATTATAATGGGCAGGTTGATGATGTTTCTCCTGTGTGGTTTGATGTGGAAGAATAAAGTAGGTTGGGTTGACGCAAGAAAACCCAACATTTACACTAACCAAGTGCGTCAGCATTTGCTATTGTCTGAATCAGGATTAACAGGATGTTTTAAAAGTATTTTTGGTAACATCAAAAGTCTCAGAACCTAACCCCCAACCCCTTCCCTACCAGGGAAGGGGAGTAAGAATCAAAGCCTCTCTCCCTGTGGGGGAGAGGTTTGGAGAGGGGTTTAGAGTATAATTTGCAACTTTTCAAACATCCTCTAACAGGATTTAAGGATCAACAGGATTATTTATTGATAATTTGTTCATTGTGAGTAAATAAATTTTCATTTTTAAGATTAAAAATTAACATCTTCAAAATATTTAACTGTCTGAATCAGGATGCTCAAAATCAAAGGATTTACAGGATTATTTATTGATAATTTACTCAGGTTAAGTACATAAATTCCCATTTTTAATATTCAAAATTAACATCCTGTAAATCCTTAAATCCTATCAATCCTGATTCAGACAAAAGTTTATAATTCACTTACCTGAAAATCGTTTTAACTTCCGCGTTTTTATTGGTGGGCATTGCCCACCCTACAAATCTATAAACTCACACCATGTTTTTTGGCAACTTCAACAAGTTGCTCATATTGATGTTGTGATGCTTTAGCTAAAATTGCATCTGCTTCTTCTGGATTACTACCATCTTTAGGAATTAAATACTTAACATAAAGAGAAACAAAATCAACTACAGCAGCTAAACCGGATAATTCGTGTTTATCAGCTTGTTTTCCAGCAATCACAGCCACCAAACCGGCTCTAATCGGGTCAGGTTTTACCTTCATAAATTGGTCAACTAATTGCTTAGAATAATCCGCTGGTGCTAAATTCTTTAACTTACCTTGATCAGGTTTAAATTCTAATCCTGCGGCTTTTGACTGCTCCAACATACACCATTCTATAAATTCTTGCAGTGCAGCATCAGGAAGCTGAGAAAGATATTGATGTAGTTCTAAATTAGACACAATTAGTTACCAATTTTAGTAAATTTGTCATTGATAATTGATAATTCATAATGTAATAATTAGGAATTACCAATTATTCATTAAAATCCAGACTAACCCACGGATTTGGGAACTTTTGTACTGTAAATAACAATTATATAGAACCCTGACTTATCAAAAAAATAGATCCCCGACTTCTTAGAGAAGTCGGGGATCTGGGTAACATAAATCAAGCTGTTCTAAAACGAGCCAATTCTTCCCCAGTTTTCGCATCATGGGCATGAACAGTACACACCAAACATGAATCAAAAGAACGGGCGACATGACCCACTTCTACAGGGTCTTTAGGGTCTTGAATTGGCGTTCCTATTAATGCTTTTTCAATCGGTCCTAGTTGTCCTGCACCGTCACGGGGTCCGATATTCCAAGTACCGGGGGCGATAACTTGGTATTGTTTAATTTTGCCTTTTTCGATTTCTACCCAGTGACATAATGCACCTCTAGCGGCTTCAGTTGCACCCCAACCTTTACCGTCTTTTTCTTCTGGTTTAATATACCAAGGATCGTTTAATTTGAACTCCTTTAAACAACGTTCAGCTTGACGATATAGTTTAACTATTTCGTGGACTCTTCCTAATTGGCGAAGATGAACACTTGCACCACCCATTTTCTTGAATGTGTCGAGAATAAATGGGTCGTAATGTTGCCAAGATTCGCCATGATTTCCCCCTGCAACTAATTGACGGGCTAGGGGACCTGCTTCTAAACGTCCTAGGTCTTGGTGGAGGACTGCACTTGACCAAGAATAAGCGCCAGTAAAGTCTTTTTGGTTGTTATTAATTGGGTTAGTAGTGCGATCGCTTGGATGCCAATCTTCTTTACCTTCATCATACCAAGAATGGGTTAAATTCTCACGGGCAAATGATTGATTCATCAAGGCATGAGTATCAGTGAAGCTATCATAAACACCGCTTTTCATAATCACAGCAGCGTTACGTCCTTCAATGGTGGGATGATTATATTTATCCTCATGGGGAATATAACCCCAAGTCACATATTTACCCACACCTGCACCATATCTATCTAAACCGATATCTAACCCCATGCGCCAATATAAACCTAAATCAGATTCTCGATGTTTAACATCTTCATTTAACCACTTTTGAAAGTCTTCATAGGATTGAATTTCTTCATATCTTTCTAAAGAACAACCTAACCAAAGAGGTTCTAACCAATTAGTGCGGAAATATTCCAAAATTGCCCAGGCGCGGGTAATGTCAGTTAAAGTGGGGGCGCACATCACTCCACCAGGCACCATATAACTGCTGTGCGGCCATTGTCCCCCTAATAAAGCATAGATTTCTACAGGTTTTCCAGAAATTGTAATGCCGATTTCATAGGATTTCCCTGTGAAAGCAGCAAAGCGCCGGCAAGCTTCATCATAAAAGTGACTACGGCGATAATTTTTATTAGTTAAGTCAATAGCAAACAAGCCATAAAAATAGCGAGGAATGCTTTGCATTGTTTCGACAATTTGACCTAAGTTTCTCGCCAAAATTGCATTTCGGGGAACTTCATTTCCCCAAGCAGTATCCAACGCCCAAGATGCGGAACTGAGGTGAGAACCGCCACAAATTCCACAAATTCGGGGGGTGACAATTAAGCCTGCTTGGGGGTCTTTTCCGCGTAAAATTATTTCAAAGCCGCGAAAAAGTTCGGCATGAGTCCAGGCGTTTGTCACATATCCATTGTCGATTTCAACACGGACATCTAAATCACCCTCAACTCTACCAACGGGTGAAATATCTAATGTTTGAATTGGCATAATGATAGGGAATAGGGAACAGGGAATAGGGAACATTCAAACATCCTCTAACAGGATTTAAGGATCAACAGGATTATTTATTGATAATTTGTTCATTGTGAGTAAATAAATTTTCATTTTTAAGATTAAAAATTAACATCTTCAAAATATTTAACTGTCTGAATCAGGATGCTCAAAATCAAAGGATTTACAGGATTATTTATTGATAATTTACTCAGGTTAAGTACATAAATTCCCATTTTTAATATTCAAAATTAACATCCTGTAAATCCTTAAATCCTATCAATCCTGATTCAGACAAAAGTTTATAATTCACTTACCTGAAAATCGTTTTAACTTCCGCGTTTTTATTGGTGGGCATTGCCCACCCTACAAATCTATAAACTCACACCATGTTTTTTGGCAACTTCAACAAGTTGCTCATATTGATGTTGTGATGCTTTAGCTAAAATTGCATCTGCTTCTTCTGGATTACTACCATCTTTAGGAATTAAATACTTAACATAAAGAGAAACAAAATCAACTACAGCAGCTAAACCGGATAATTCGTGTTTATCAGCTTGTTTTCCAGCAATCACAGCCACCAAACCGGCTCTAATCGGTTTTTCTACCAATGACCAATGTACGGGCGAAGCATTCAGAAAATAACCTTTGGAAAAAACGATAATTTATCGCCTGAATGCTTCGCCCCTACTAAACTGTAAAAAAGTCTTCGTCTGCCCATTTTGGGGCTGCGTCTTTGGCCACAACGGTGAGGACTGCGTAATCTTTGTGGTTGACTCCGGGAGGTAATTCTTTGGGAACTCCGAGGACAGTTTGAGTTTTAAAGACTGTTCCGGGTTTGAGGTCAAAAAATGGAAATTCGGGTTCTGTGCAGCCTAAACAGGGCATTCCGGCGCGGGTTTTGGAGGAGACGCGGTTCCAAAGAATGCGGTTACAGGAAGAATGGGTCATGGGGCCGCGACAACCTAAGTCGTAGAATAAACAGCCTTTACGTTGTCCAAATTCGGCGGTTGTGGCTTTGTATGCAAAGTGAACGTTGCGGGTACAACCTGTTTGGGTGTAAGTGTTGAAGAAGGTTTGGGGACGGTGGAGTTCATCGAGAACTATATCAGAAATGCGTCCGGTAGCTATGGCGACTAATATCTGCGTTATCCAGTCGGGGTGTGCGGGACAACCGGGAATATTAATTACAGGTAAGCCGGCTTTGCTGACGAAATCTTTCCCTAAAAAACCGCCTTCTTCCCGTTTGAGAAATTGCAATCCTTTCGAGTCGCTGGGGTTGGGTGACATGGCGGGAATTCCTCCCCAAGTCGCACAGTCTCCCACAGCTACAATAAATTTTGCAACTTTGGCTAAATCGTTTAACCAATCTTTCATGGGACGGTCTGCAAATCGGTTCCATTCTCCTGTACCATTGGGTGCGTTAACTACGCTACCTTCAAATACTAAAATATCTACAGGAGTTTTACCTAAAACACATTCCCACAGCAGTGTTTGTAAGTTGTCACCTAGTTCTACACCCAAGGAAGGATGCCAAAGTATTTTAATTCCAAAGTCAGCAATTAAATCACAAGCTGTCGGTTCTTCGGCATTAAGAAATGACATGGTGTTACCTGAACAAGCACCACCTTGCAGCCAGAGTACGTTAGTCATTGGCTATGTATTTTTTCTATTGTTTACCATGCATGATTCAGGGGACAGAAGAAGTACCGACTAAACAGGATCTACGCTAACAAGATTCACAGGAGTTCAGAATAATCAACATCATCAACTTCTTCTTTTGACAAAGCTTGTAGAATCTCACCTGCTGATCAATATTTATAACTTTAAATTAAGGTATTTTTTGATTCAATTAATGCAGGTTAAATAAAATTTAAGAATTAGAAAAGCTAAGTTTTTATGAAATTTTATTTATGGTTATCGCCATTACAGATTTTTGTAATCTTACACTGGGAATTCCCCTATATCATTCCCCAACTTTTCAAACAACTTTGCTAATACCACGTTAGAAAATAAAAACCCATTGGGATCTGTTAAACGCAAGTTTCCCCCCACAACTTTCACCCAACCTTGAGCAAAATAAGGTCGCAAACATTGATGAATTTCTTCTACTTTTTCTTTTCCAAACTTCTCTGTCAACGTCACCACATTTAAACCTTCTGCTAAACGCAACCCCAACATTAAAGTTTCTAACAATTCTTCCTCTGGTGGAGTAATTTCACAAGCAATCACCGCGCCATTTTGCAACCATTCGTAATATTCCTTCGTTTTCCGGGGACGGGTGAAGCGTTTTCCTTGCACATAACTGGCTGCACCCATACCAAAGCCATAATAAGGGCGATTTTGCCAATAAACACGATTATGTTGGCATTGATGTCCTTTTTGAGCATAATTGGAAATTTCATAATGCTCATAACCGGCACCAGTTAAAACTTGCTGCGCCTTATGGTACATTTTGACTGTGGTTTCATCCGTCGGCAGAGGATTGTCACCAGCTTGGAAATAACGACCAAAAGCTGTTCCTGGTTCGATTGTTAAGTCATATATAGAAATATGAGTTGGGGCAATTTCTACCGCTTTAGTCAGGGAATCTTGCCATTGTCCTAAAGACTGATGTGGCAACCCGGAAATTAGGTCTAAGCTAAATTCGGGTATCTCGACTTGGTGGATTAAGTCTATAGCTGCAAGAATATCTGTAACTGAGTGCGATCGCCCAGCAAGTTTTAACAATTCTTCTTGAAAAGCTTGTACACCTAAACTTACCCGGTTCACACCTGCACTGCGATAACCTGCGATATGTGCTAAATCAAATGTACCGGGGTCCATTTCCATAGAAATTTCTACCCCTGCCGCAATTCCTAAGCGTCCTGCTAAAGCTTCTATTATCCGTTGTAACTGCTCAACTGACAGCAGTGAAGGAGTACCACCACCAAAAAAAATTGTTTCTAGGGGTTGACCAAAGGCTGGTGCCATGTTGATTTCCTGACATAGTGCCTCAACATATTGGTAAATTGTACCAGATGTTTCACCCCGCAAGCGATCGCCCACCACAGACACCGGGAAATCACAATAAAAACATCGTCGCCGACAAAAGGGAATATGTACATAAGCCGCAGTGGGAATTCCAGAAACAATTTCTTTTTGACTCATTTTGAGCAAGAATTATATTAATTTAATGGACAATTACAAATTATGAAAATGAGTAGTTTGTTTACAAGTTTTTATGTTTTTACAACAAAAATAAGAATAATTATGCAGCGAAAACTCTTTAGTTATAATGTTTGCATATCTTCCGTGCCTGAACACCTAGGGTAAGTCCATATTTCTTAATCATTATGACCGAGGAAATAAAAAATACTTACTCTATCGGGTAACTACAATTGTAGGAAAACAGCACAATTATGCTTGATCTCATTATCATTCTCTCATTTATTCTGGCATCTGCGGGAATAGGTTACTACAGCACCGACCTACTTCCCCCAGGAACCCTCGACGGAGTAACAAATCTAGAAGCCCTACGCTTAGTGGTTGCCGTCTTTGCCGCTATTATCGGTGGTGCTATCGGTTTGAGTTTTCAGACGACATACCGTCGCTTAGAAACACAAGTCCGAGAAATGCCCCTAGAAGTCATCTTAACTCGTGCCATTGGCTTAGTAATTGGGCTATTACTAGCCAACTTAATGTTAGCCCCGCTATTTTTACTACCCATTCCCGCAGATTTTGGATTTATCAAACCCCTTGTGGCAGTAGTCGGCAGTATCATACTCTCCGTCACTGGCATGAATTTGGCAGATACACATGGGCGGGGTTTATTACGGTTAATTAATCCTAACACTGTAGAAACATTGGTAGTAGAAGGAACTCTCAAACCTGCCAACACCAAAGTTTTAGACACGAGTTGCATTATCGATGGTCGCATTGAAACCCTACTAGAAACCGGATTTCTGGAAGGGGTAATTCTTGTACCGCAGTTTGTCTTGCAAGAACTGCAACAAGTCGCTGATGCCAGCAAAGACCAAAAGCGGGTGCGAGGAAGACGGGGACTAGAAATTCTCAACCGCATTAGAGAAGCTTACCCAGAAAGAATTTTAATCAATCCTGCTGACTACGAAGATATTGCCACAGTTGATGCCAAATTGGTAAAATTCGCCCAAGAAATCAACGGCACTCTGTTAACTAATGACTACAACTTATCGAAAGTTGCCAGTGTACAGAAAGTTCCAGTTTTGAATGTCAATGATTTGGTGAATGCGGTTCGTCCATCTTATTTACCCGGTGATAACCTAGATTTGAAAATTCTCAAAGAAGGTAAAGAACCCAGCCAAGGAATTGGCTATTTAGATGATGGCACAATGGTAGTGGTTGAGGAAGGTAGCAGTTATGTAGGTGGTGAATTGCGGGTAGTTGTCACCAGTGCCTTACAAACCTCAGCAGGGAGGATGATTTTTGCCAAACCTCAAGCTTCCGCAGTGGCTTAAGGAAAATGGTGTCCAAAAATAGAGTTAAGTTATGCAATCGGTGTGGGGAAACTGCACCGATTTTGTATAGAGTTAAAATAATTCGTAATTCGTAATTCGTAATACTTATCATGTTCGTTTAATTACTTATTAAAAAAACTCTCCGCGTCCCCACATCCCCGCGTCCCCGCGTCAGTCCTAACTATAAGTCTTTAACCGAACACGATATCAGAGCCTCTGTGATTGCATTCCCAGTCGGAGACTGGGAACGAGATATATCAACTCAATCCACAACTCGCATTTTTCTGGGTGACTGAGTTTTAGAAGAGCGCGCTGTTCCTTTGCTTCTTCTGGGTTTCTGTTTGTTTTGTTTTCCATTGGGGATTGGTTCAGCTTTGGTATTGGGGTTGATTCCAAAACCCGCCACTACTTGTAATGGTAAACGCTGTTCAATCAGCTTTTCAATATCTGCTAATAACTGGTATTCATCGACGCACACCAGGGATACTGCTTCACCATTGGCACCAGCGCGGCCAGTACGACCAATACGATGGACATAATCTTCTGGGACATTGGGTAAGTCGAAATTGACTACATGGGGCAGTTCACTGATGTCAAGACCCCGCGCCGCAATGTCTGTAGCTACAAGTACCTGTAAACTACCATTTTTAAACTTTGCTAAAGCGTGGGTACGCGCCCCTTGGCTCTTGTTACCGTGGATTGCTAGTGCTTGGATGCGGTCTTCGCCTAACTGCTTTACTAGACGGTCAGCACCATATTTAGTGCGGGTAAATACTAGCACTTGATACCAATTATCTTGGCGAATTAGGTGAGCAAGTAATTGGCGCTTTCTGTCACGATCTACCTGATACGCTTTCTGTGCAATCGTGTCAGCGGTAACGTTACGGCGTGCCACCTCTATCATTGTTGGGTGATTGAGTAACCCTGCGGCCAGTGTCTTGATTTTGTCGGAGAAGGTGGCGAAAAATAACAAATTCTGTCGCTGTTTGGGCAGTAGCGAGAGGATACGGCGGATATCATTAATAAAACCCATGTCTAACATCCGATCTGCTTCATCCAGTATCAAAACTTCAATGTTTGACAGGTTCACAGTTCTTTGATGTACATGATCTAGCAGTCGTCCTGGGGTAGCAACTAAAATATCTACACGCCCCCTTAACCGCTGTTTTTGGGGATTAATACTAACTCCGCCGAACATGGCCATTGAGTTTAGTTTCAAGTACTTGCCATAATCTTTCACGCTTTCTTCTACCTGTGCGGCAAGTTCACGAGTAGGGGTGAGAATCAGCGCCCGAATTGGTGAATATCCAGTAGCAGTGCTTTTATTGTTTTGGTCGGAGGACAACAGATGCAGCAGCGGTAGGGTGAAGCTTGCGGTCTTTCCCGTACCGGTTTGAGCGCCAGCTAATAGATCACCGCCTGACAAGACGGCAGGTATCGCCTGCATTTGAATTGGCGTGGGTTTTGTGTACCCCCGCTCTGTGACTGCACGGATAATTTCTTTCGACAAGCCGAGAGTTGAAAAAGACATAGAACTCCAGAATTAACATCGGCCTGTCGCCAAGGGCGGCGCTAGTCTTAGGCGGACGGATGGTTTGAAGGGCTGTATGGGCAGTAGCGTCAAGACTGAGAGCGAATACCGCAGTTAATAATTATAACTGAATTTAGTTGAATGTGTTTGTCTGCTCAACAAGTTTGGGCAGATCCTCGGAAAAGGATGATATACAAGAACACCATTATGGGTACTATTAATCTAGGAATTCAGTTTAATTACAGATAGCTGGCATGACAATTTTTTAAGATAATTTTGTAGTTTTTAAGACCATGACTAAATTAATAACCGCAACATTGATTGCTACAGTTTTGCTGTTGACACCAAGTAATAAATCTCATGTCACTCTAGCTGGGACTTGTGCCTCTAATTGTGGACCGCGCCCACTTGAATTTAAACCTGGTCAGTATATTCGTGTGGAAGTTGTAAATCGCACACCTAGAGTCTTGAAATTAGATAGATTTCCCGAAATGCAACGAATGACTCTAGAACCAGGAAAGGAATATCGCTTAAATCAGCAAAGTGCCACAGAACCCAATATTTCTCTGCTATTTTGGGATGATACGGGCAGGTCTTTACAAGCTGTTGTTTCTAAACCTAATTTCGGTACTCTGCGCTTAGAACTGCGCCCTAGTAATCAGTTTCCAGGCGATCGCTCTCTCAACATTCTTGACGATGGGCAGGTGAATGTGTTTTAGTCAGTTACAATATCCCCGATTTGTCTAAGCAGTCGGGGACATAAGCTCAAGATAAAGATTTCAGGAATTGATAAATACGTACACTTGTATGAAGTTTAAGTATAAAAGATTAAATTAAGTTGAAAAAATATTCAATAAAAATACAGGCGTGATACATTCGATCCTGTCTTTTTGTACACAGTGAGATAAAGTATGCGATTGATCATAGCGTTTTTGCTATTTTTTTTACTTCTTGGCCAACAACCCAGCTATGCAGACTACCCCATCAACGGAAATTTCGCCTCTAATGGTTGCGAAGCTTACAGCAGCAGTAAAACCAAAAGTGAGCCTGTGTCACTTCCAGCAGGACAGGTTTACTCAGCCTCTGGTTTGAATGTCAAAGACGGAGATTATGTATCCATTAAAGTCGAAGGACGCAATAAATGGGTAAACAAGAACTGTGGTAAATTGAGTTTAGTTATTGCAGATAGGATAAATACTACAATTAAAGTAAGTAATAACACTAGCAATATACCTGTGACTGCTCCAGGCTGCCCGACTCAAGGCTGTGCCGAGAAATATTTACTGTCACTATCTTGGCAGTCTGCTTTCTGCGAAACCCACCCCAATAAAGCTGAGTGTATTGGACAAACTGAAAATAACTATGATGCCAGTAACTTTACGTTACATGGTTTATGGCCTGATAAACTTTCCTACTGTGGTGTTCCTGCTGATGATATCAATAGCGACGAAACGGGAAATTGGAAAGCTTTACCTGTGGTAGCTGTTGATGCCGAGACAAACGGTGAATTAACCGAAGTTATGCCTGGTGTAAAATCTAATCTTGAGCGTCATGAATGGACTAAACATGGAACTTGTGACGGTAGAGATGCAGATGCTTATTATGACATTGCTGTTGATTTGCTCAAAGAAGTTAATGCTTCTGATGTCAGAGATTTATTTGCTCAAAATATCGGGGAAACAATTACTTTATCTGAGGTAAAAACAGCTTTTGAGAGAACATTTGGACAAGGAACTGCTGCCAGTCTCAACCTCAAATGTAGCGGTACTAATAACCTGGCAACTGAAATTCGCCTGAAGGTGAAACGTCCTCTTCCTGGACAGAAATTAGCTAATTTGTTAATTCCTAGTGGTGGACTTTCTTGCGATAAAGTATTAGTGGATGCAGTTGGTGTAGGAATGAGCGAATATTAGAGCAATTTTTTTGTAAGATTAATCACGCATTGCCCAGCCTACAAACCTGCATTAATGCTAACTTTAGTTAATCAAAGATAATAAAATCCCCGATTGCTTAAAGAAGTCGGGGATCTGAATCCTTTATTTAAAGTGTTGCTGTGGGTAAATTATCAGGATCTATACCCTGCGATTTTAAATAAGCGATTAGCCGTTCTTTCTCTTGACGTTCTTGTTCAGCACGTTGACGTTCTTGTTCAATCTGTTCTACAGACCAAGGTAACAAATTACCTGCTTCATCCCACCATCTTAACCAATATCCTGTTCTACCTTCTTTTACTCCTCTCCAAGTTCCCAAAAATAAGCCCATTGCATCAATCCAATGCAGACCATTTTCATCGGGTTGTTTTAACTCGTAGCGACCATTTTCTAATTGATAATATTCTAATAAGCCGCCATCAGGATCAAAAATTACATAAATGGGAACTTGCAAAATTTGCTCGTAAAAAAACCATTTTCCTGGTGGATAGCTTCGCTTCACAGAATATTCTCCACCGTCGGTGTCTGATAAAAATTCTATGACTATAGCCGGAACTTCCCCTTCTAAATTGGGTGTGTAGCTTTTGCGTTCTGCTAAAATCTCTTTAACTGAAGGAACATACAGCCAATCAGGTGCTTTAGCGATAAATTGACTGTTTAATGTGGCACACAAACCAAAATTCGAGGCTATCAGCATCTGGGGTTGAATGAAACCCGCAATTTCTAAGCTTTCTCGCAAAGCACCAGCCAAAATCGGCTGTCCGGTATTTTCCACGGGTTCATCCTCTAACTGAAAATCATCGGGTAAGGCTTCCCAAGAGATTACCAGTTCAGTGGGGGATTTGATTTCACTGATTTGGTGTACCATAAAGACTGCCTTTTGTTGATTTGTTTTTATTTTATCTGATTCACTGTCATCTCATGTCTAATCTTGTCTGAATATAGCAACAGCCAAGGTGGAGATGACACCAAAATATTTTTTACACTGTCACCTGTCCCCTGTCCCCTGTCACCTGCTATATCTATTAGGATATTACCAATTACCCCATTCTTAGTGCTAGACCGACCTGTAACTGAAATAGTCAAACCTATCAAACGCTTACCTAATCAACGTTGGCAAATTGCGCTGCAAAATCCAGAATTAGCTGAAAAATTAGCAAGTTTAACCAATCTATCTCCTATTATTAGCCAACTATTGATTAATCGGGGGATTGAAACACCAGAAGCAGCACAAGCATTTTTAAATCCTGAATCTCTCAATTTACCTTCTCCGTTGGAGGATTTCCCCGATTTAGCGCTAAGTGTAGAATTGTTGGCAAGTGCGATCGCTAATAAAGAGAAGATCGCTATCTGTGGAGACTACGATGCAGATGGAATGACTAGTACTGCAGTACTGCTCAGAAGCCTTCGCGCTTTGGGTGCAAATGTAGATTATGCTATCCCTAGTCGAATGCATGAAGGTTATGGAATTAACAACCGCATTGTCGAAGAATTCCACAGTGAAGGGGTAGGATTAATCCTGACTGTAGATAATGGTATATCTGCTTTTGAACCAATCGCTAGAGCCAGAGAACTCGGTCTGAAGGTAATTATCACCGATCATCACGACATTCCGCCCAAATTACCACCAGCTAACGCAATTCTTAACCCCAAACTTATAGCAGAATCTTCACCTTATCGGGGTGTTGCTGGTGTGGGTGTGGCTTATATCTTAGCGGTATGTTTAGCGCAGCAATTAGGGGAACTGAAAGGTTTAGTTCAGCCGATGTTAGCTTTGTTTACATTGGGAACTATTGCAGATTTAGCTCCTTTGACTGGTGTAAATCGGCGTTGGGTGAAACGTGGTTTAAAGCTTTTACCTAAATCTACTCTACCAGGAGTGCAAGCTTTAATTCAAGTGGCTGGAGTGCAAGCAAGTGAAGGGGAAAGTAATCTCAAATCCCAAATCCCAAATCCCAAATCTTTAAAACCGGAAGATATTGGTTTTCGTTTGGGGCCGCGCATTAATGCGATTGGCAGAATTGGAAACCCGCAAACGGTGATAGAATTGCTGACTACTGATGATATGGGATTAGCACTCTCAAGAGCAATGCAGTGTGAACAAATCAACATCCAACGTCAGCAAATGTGTGAGGAAATTGAACAGGAAGCGATCGCACTGGTTGAAGATTTATATGTAAACTCTTTACAAAAAGACCGAGTATTAGTCGTTGTTAAAGATAATTGGCATCATGGTGTCATTGGGATTGTTGCTTCTCGCTTGGTGGAACGTTACGGAGTTCCTGTCTTCATCGGTACTTATGAAAATGATAGCTTAATTCGCGGTTCAGCGCGGGGAATTCCAGAATTTAACGTTTTTGCAGCTTTAGAATATTGTCGAGACTTGCTGGGCAAATTTGGGGGACATAAAGCCGCAGGAGGATTTTCTCTCCCAGCAGATAATTTGCTTTCAGTGCGATCGCGTTTATCTGAATTTGCGAATCAGTGTTTAGAACCCCAACACCTCAAACCGCTGCTGAAAATTGATGCTCAAGCAAATCTCAATCACATCAATCAGGAGTTATATCAACAGCTAAATATCTTTCATCCTTGCGGTATCGAAAATCCTGATCCTGTTTTCTGGACAGCTAACGCACAAATCATTGAGCAGAAAATCGTTGGTAAAGGTCACATCAAACTGACTGTAGCGCAAACTATCGACAATCAACAGTATAAAATTAAAGCGATCGCTTGGCGTTGGGGTGATTACTTTCCCTTACCTGCGCGAGTAGATGTCGCTTACAAACTCCGAGAAAATAACTTTAATGGCAATACTACCATTGAAATGGAGTTAGCAGGTGTGAGACTCCCCAGTCAGTTTTCAATATTTTTTAACCCACCAACTACAAAGCTACGCGCTAACTTTGAGTACAAACAGCGTAAATACACTTGTGGCGTTTATCAAAACGGTATTGGTTCAGAGTTAAGAGTTAAAAATTCTGAGGGTAAAGTTTTAGTCATGCAGCCAGGAGATAATATGGGTTTACTGGGTATAAATCGGCAAGATGCCCAAAAGGTTAATTTATCTTTACCTCAGTATGATGGTATTGTCCAAGCTGCGGTTCAGGCTTTGTCGGTGCTGAATGAGTAAGAAACTCAACCTTTCTATAGCGATCCTATTTGAGTTGAGAACTGATTGGTGGGGGCAGGGAATAGGGAATAGGGAATAGGGAAAAGAAAGCGTTCATAAATCATAGGATTGCTATAGATAAACTACATTTTCAGCCTTCCTGAATCGAAGTAGGTATAGGCTCGATACCTACTTTATAACTTTTGTTAGATGAATAACTAGCTTTTTATTGCTAATTTTGAACGGTACTAGTGGCAGCTAAATTGGTGATAAAACCAATATGATTTTACTGAATCATCGCTAATTCAGATTATTAGCTAACCAGTAAAGCTCTGCTCAGTCAAAAGTTATTCACATTGAATTGATGGAGTATAATGATGGCAAATTTATTTACTAAAGCACTCAACAATATTAAGTTTATATATCAAAACTTTGAATTTAAGCGTTTTTTGGCTACTGCCTTAGTTGTTTTTTTAGTTCTAGCAACAAGCTTAGATTCTACTATTGAATCTGGACGTAGCAGCAACTCTGTAACCAGACGACTGGACAAAGTTGTACATCAGGATGATGCTGACAGACCCAAAACTACAGGAGAATGGAACAAAGAAGCTCGTCAAACAGAAAATGCTCCTGGTAAAAGAACTCAAAGAATTGCTAAAGAATCTGGTGAAGCTCTAAAACAATGGAGTTCTGTGTACCCAGATACAGCTAAGAGAAGTGCTAACGAACTCCAAAACAGTAATAAATAATTGATTAAACTCAGCAAGGTTTTCACCAACCTTGCTGGTTTTCAAAACAGAATGTGAAAGTTTCTCTCAACCATAATAGATATAGCAGGAGTCAGAGACGTTTCGGAGAAACGTCTGTACAGGAGTCAGGAGTAAAACCCTCTTGTAGTGGGAGTTTCATTATCAATTGATGTCCTAACCACCCTGTCCACGGCTATAAAAATTATTTTTATTCAGTTAGAGAATGTTTAAAAAAAGTCTTTCAATATTCATTGTTTATAAGATTAAATATTGTCAAGTTACAACAGATAATAAGAGTCTTTGTCACAGAATCCCTTAATTTAAAACTGCTATGTCAGGTTACACACATAGCAGTTTTTTGGTTTAAGTGTTCTTTTGCCACTGTAGAAGATAACATATTAGATAATTAAAGAACCCAAGAGGATGCGACAATGGATAATTTTTTGTTTTTAACCCGTGTATTCCCGTCAGTTGATATTTTTGTAGGATTGAAACCAGCTTTAAAAAGAAATACAAAAGGCAAAACAATTTTTAGTTTTTTTGATGTTCATGACAATTTAATAGGTAATCGGGTATTAAAAGAAGCAAGAGGTCTAAAAAGACTCGCAGTTCCTTCAATAACTCATAAAATACATATTGAATCATTCAATGAAGATTACTATATTCCTGATGTCAAATTAATGATTGAGGACTGCATTAAAGATAAAATTGCCTACGTTAAGAGAGATTACGGGTTAACGCCCGAAGAATATTATCAAGAAATACTAGCAACTCGTGCAAAAGCAGGTTTAACTAAAGAAGCAGCTTTAAGAATTGATGAGTTTGATATTCCAGTCGGTGAGAAATTTGAAGTTAAGGGTGAGTAGATAAAAAAAGTCTCTAGAACTAAATCTAGCGGCTTTTTTACTGGCTATCAAAAATTCCATCACTCAAACTCTCCCTCTGGAGCGTGAGACAAATTCATAATGGGTAATTGGTAATTAATAATTGGAAAAAGACTATTACCCATTACATCAAATCCGGATAATTACTTATTATTAAAATCTCTCCGCGTCGTCCCTAATGATAAGTGTATCTCTAAGAGGATGTTTGTAAAGTCAAAATATATACTTAAAACCTCTCTCCAAACCTCTCTCCTACAAGGAGAGAGGCTTTAAAACCCCCATTCCAGTAACAAAAGTTTTTCCTTTTCCCTCTCCTTGTAGGAGAGGGTTAGGGAGAGGTAGGGAAGGGGGGCTGGGGGGGTAGGATTAAAAGAAGCAAGAGGTCTAAAAAGACTCGCAGTTCCTTCAATAACTCATAAAATACATATTGAATCATTCAATGAAGATTACCATATTCCTGATGTCAAATTAATGATTGAGGACTGCATTAAAGATAAAATTGCCTACGTTAAGAGAGATTACGGGTTAACGCCCGAAGAATATTATCAAGAAATACTAGCAACTCGTGCAAAAGCAGGTTTAACTAAAGAAGCAGCTTTAAGAATTGATGAGTTTGATATTCCAGTCGGTGAGAAATTTGAAGTTAAGGGTGAGTAGATAAAAAAAGTCTCTAGAACTAAATCTAGCGGCTTTTTTACTGGCTATCAAAAATTCCATCACTCAAACTCTCCCTCTGGAGCGTGAGACAAATTCATAATGGGTAATTGGTAATTAATAATTGGAAAAAGACTATTACCCATTACATCAAATCCGGATAATTACTTATTATTAAAATCTCTCCGCGTCGTCCCTAATGATAAGTGTATCTCTAAGAGGATGTTTGTAAAGTCAAAATATATACTTAAAACCTCTCTCCAAACCTCTCTCCTACAAGGAGAGAGGCTTTAAAACCCCCATTCCAGTAACAAAAGTTTTTCCTTTTCCCTCTCCTTGTAGGAGAGGGTTAGGGAGAGGTAGGGAAGGGGGGCTGGGGGGTTAGGTTCTGAGGCTTTTGGTGTTTCATACAATACTTTTAAAACATCCTCTAAGGAGACGCTGAAGCGAACAACCGGACTTGATATTACCTCTTACCCATTGACAAATTTACAGATTCCCGTTGCGAAAAGCCAGCAGGAAGATTACCACTGGTCCAGCAATGATGATTAGACCTACACAGGTCAACTGAAAAACAACTTCCCAATTAATGTTTGCTAAAGCTTCCATTTTTTTCTTTTCCTCCGAATTGTCTTAAAAAATTCAATAATTCAACTGCAAATCCCGCAATAGATCATATCCGGGAAGCAGACACCTGATTTAATTTACTTAACAAAATTATAAGAAACGCAATAAAAACGTAAAATAGCGGGAAGTTACAAAGTAGGGTAAATTATGGCAACTTGGCAATGTATCAAGCAATGTGGAGCCTGCTGTCATCTTGATCCAGCAGAGCGTCCAGATTTGGAAGAGTATCTTTCACCAGAAGAATTGGGGCTTTACCTGAGTATGGTAGGAGACGGAGGATGGTGCGTTAATTTTGACCAAACAACGCGAGAATGCACCATTTACGAGCATCGTCCCCGTTTCTGTCGGGTGGAAGTTGAAACCTTTCAGGATATGTTTGGGATTGAACCAGAGGAACTCAACGATTTCGCCATCGACTGTTGTCGTCAACAAATTGAGGCCGTTTATGGCGATCGCAGTTTGGAAATTATCCGGTTTGATCAAGCTGTTGGTTTTTAATCAAGTATTTTCTGGATAAGAGTTGCAATTTATTACAAAAATCTGAGAAAATGAGAAGAATATGAAAACAACTTAGGGACAAGACAACGCCTGTGAAACTTGACTCCGTATCTGTAAGCCAGTTAGAACTAAAAGACACCAACGGTTATGTAATTGAGCCTGTCTTTAAGGAAGGTTCCAAAAAGCAGGAATCAACCTTAGTGGTGTTTGGAACAACTTTTATCACCATATTTTTGGCCGAAATTGGCGATAAAACGCAACTATCTACCTTGTTAATGAGTGCAGAATCTCATCAGCCTTGGGTAGTATTCATTGGTTCTGGGGCTGCATTGATTACCACCAGCTTGTTAGGTGTGCTTTTAGGTGGCTGGATAGCCAGTAAACTTAGTCCAAAAACTGTAGAAAAATCAGCAGGGGTAATGTTGCTGCTGATTTCTGTAATGCTTTTTTGGGATGTGTTTATTGGTTAGTAGATATTATTTATACAGAGAATCAATATGAACTGGCATCTTTTAGGGTTGAGCTTTATTACAGTCTTTCTATCAGAATTAGGTGATAAAAGTCAGTTAGCTGCGATCGCTCTTTCTGGTCGTGGTCAATCTCGGCGGGGTGTATTTTTCGGCACTGCTGGAGCGCTACTATTAACCAGCTTGTTAGGAGCATTAGCCGGGGGAGCAGTTGCAGAATTATTTCCTACACGTATACTCAAAGCGATCGCTGCTGTGGGTTTTGCTATTCTCGCTATTCGCTTACTTTTACCCAACAGTGAAGCAGAATCAGATTAATTCAGTATTTTCAGTAGGGTGGGCAATGCCCACCTCTTAATCTCAAATATGGCATTTCCACATCACCAGTCCGTTAAACTTCACGCCAGCACCAATTTAAAAGCATAGCACCTGCAACCAATTTCAAGCCTTCCAGCAAGAAATAACCGCCGTGTAGTAAACTCATTGTGGCCGGAACTACAGCCGCATCTGTAAAGAGGTTTAAATTACTGCCCACAGCGCACATCTGGGGAGTTAAGAAATAAGTATCCAGCAAAGCGACTGTTAAAAGTAAAGCAGATAAAACTATACTGCCCAAACGCCAATCAGATTTAGTTTTGCCAATAGCCAATACACTAGTCAAAACTACAGCAGCGGATAACAATTCTAGGCGATTAAAATTCCAAAAAACCACATAGCCTGTGGTTGTAAAACTAGCTTCATTCATCATTCCCGCCAGATACAGACTAGGCATAATTACCCAATCTAAAACTAAGCTGGCACTGAGCCAAAAGCCCAGAGTCAAGATAGTAGTTGTTTGCCAAGTTGACCGCTTAAATTCAAAGTTAGAAATAGCATTCATAAAAAATAATTGCTGTGTTTTATTCTTTCTAGTTTCTAACTAATAAGATTGTTTTGACAAGAAAGATCAACTATCCTTTACAAACGAAAAACTTTATATACAATCTTTCTACATTTTCTGTAGCTATTTTAAATATTATTAAGTTTAATTACCACATCATCAAAAATCAATCTATCTTAGTTAATTTTTATTAAAAAAAACAACCGCCTAAAACTTCCGCATATGATGACTAACGGGGTCAAAACCTTGAGAAAACTGCGTGCTGTCATCATAAAAAGCACCTGTCAAATTTGCTCCATATAACTTCGTATAGTAAAGCTTTGCGCCGCGAAGATTTGCCTCACAGAGATTAACGCCACACAAATTAGCTCTCGTCAAATTCGCCTTCGCTAAATTCGCGCTACTCAAATCTGCTCCCCAGAGTTTAGCTCTAGCTAAATTAGCTTCACTTAAATCTGCTCCCCATAAATTGATTCCTGGTAAATAGGCATCAATCAACTTGACTTTACTTAATTGAGCAGATGGAAAATATCTCTCTCCTGCGGCATAGCGCTGTTTAATCTTCTCAGCATCCATATGTATTTTACCCCCTTGAGCCACAAAACAGTGATTTCGATTTCTGATTGAGCCAAAGAAACAGCTAAACGATCTCTCTACGATAATCCGTAGCTATATTCTATAACTGTTGACCGTTAACAGTTAAGAGTTCCTGCCCTTAATACCGTTTCACTTTCAGGTTGATACAAATGGATAGACGGGGTGACGCGGGGACGGAGAGATTCATTTGTAGCTTTAATTGAGTGAATTGATATAACTAGATAATTTATTTTGCACGACTATTTCAATTTGTACTTTCCTCTACTAGGAAACGCTATCAGAGGATGTTTTAACAGTATTTTATCAAACCAATAAACCCCAAAACCCTTCCCTCTCAAATCTAAACTGCCTGTATTTACTTATTTAAATTGTGCTATTAAAAACAGGCAAATTGATACCAAAAAGATGTCTAAAACTTATTGATACACGAAAAAGCGCCTGAGTCCTTTTTCCTTACTCAAGCGCTCCCCGTATAACTTTATACCAACCCACTATTTTGATGTAACATTTTAAATCCGCAACACTGCTATTAGGGGAAGCACTGTGAGGATAACCTGTAACAAACATGAGGTGAAGTGGTATCACTCCTTGCATTAGATCAGGATATCTCTTTTCAAACCAAATAGCTAGTGTAGAGAGTGACACTTTATCAACTGACACTAGTTAAAAACGACTCCACCCTGATAGTAACTAACAAGACAAACCCTAACAGTAAACATTTTGTTGATATAGTATAAAAAATCTAAGTCTTTTTGTAATTTGCTCAAATATCAGAAAATCAAACTATAAAGTCAGGAGATGAAAGTAGTAGCATGATTGGCTCAGGTTCTGCAATCAAGATTTTGTCAGGATTAGCAAAGAATCCTCTTGGATATTATCATCTAGCCAATGTCAACAGATAGCTATCGCTCCTTCACAAAAGTTGATTGTATCTTTTTTGCCCACCAGCTATGAAAATTTTCAAAAATTTTTGTTCCAAGATGCTTGTGCCTATTTGGTAAACATAGTGATTGGGTTGGAGGTGAGAGTTACTACAATTGACAACTAAAAAAGGGCTACACGTTGCCTGTTGGCACTAATTAAGGACTATACGCTTAGGTCAAATCTTTGATACTCAAGCCTTCTCTAACTAAAGGTAGTTGCCAAATTCTAACTTTACCAATCAAGAAGCAAACGTTACTTACCCAAGCTGCAATTGACGCACTTACAAGCAGGTGATGCAGAAAAAATTGGTATGCTAATAAAACAAGCGCAGTCAGAATTGGATAAACATCTAATTCCTAGCTGTTCTGAAAAATTAACTGCTCCCATACTACATACACTGCTGAATTATTCACCAATTCAAACGTATATTTTCGGTGATAAGTCAGCATAATCAAACTAAACAAAACTGTTTAAAATAGAGGATTTATGCAAATAACTAAAGTAAGAAAAGCTGTAATTCCGGCTGCTGGGTTTGGCACACGTTTATTTCCAGCAACCAAAGTAGTGAAAAAAGAACTTTTCCCAATTATTGATCAAGATGGCAGAGCTAAACCTGTTATTTTAGCAATTGTAGAAGAAGCAATCACCGCTGGAATTACAGAAGTAGGAATAGTAGTACAACCAGAGGATCAAGAAGTATTTATTGATTTATTTAACAATCCTCCAAAACCAGAACTTTTCGCCAAGCTATCACCGGATAATCAAGAATATAGCCACTATTTACAAGAATTAGGCAGCAAAGTCACAATATTAACTCAATCCGAACAATTAGGCTATGGACACGCTGTATTTTGTGCAAAAGATTGGGTACAAAATGAGCCATTTTTGCTGATGTTAGGCGATCATGTTTATAAATCAAATACCGAAAAATCCTGTGCTAGGCAAATTTTGGATATGTATGAACAAGTCAATCACAGTGTTATTGGCTTAACTACAATGTCAGCCCAAATTATTCATAAAGCGGGGTGTGTTGCCGGAGTTTGGCAAGAATTCAATTCGCTGCTTTCTCTAACGAAAATTTACGAAAAACCAACTGTTGACTATGCACGTCAAAATTTGCTTGTAGAAGGAATCGCAGCAGATGAGTTTTTATGTATATTTGGCTTATATTTACTCACTCCGCAGATTTTTGATTGTTTAGCAGCACATATTGAACAAAACTTTCGAGAACGAGGTGAGTTTCAGTTAACATCCTGTTTAGAAGAACTGCGTCAACTGGAGAAAATGACAGGATATATTGTTAAAGGTAAGTGTTTTGATACGGGAATGCCTGATGCTTATCTTCAGACGATGATTGATTTTAGAAATAAAGATATAGGAATCATAAATGATATCTAACAATTTTTAAGTCTTGTAGGGTGGGCAATGCCCACCTCACGTTTATTTCCAAAATCAAATAAATATTATTACTATATATAGCAATTCCCATTCAAGTGAGGTACAAGCAGTAATAATTAAACGCAGATAAACGCAGATGAACGCAGATATTTTTGTACTTCATTAGACTAGGAAATGCTATAAATACAACTAGGTTTTTAGCAGGTCATAATTATGAAAAGAATCGAAGTTGAAGAAAGAGCTATTTTCATTGGGTTAGCAGGTAGTCATGGTTATGGTTTAAATCGTCCTGATTCAGACTATGATTATCGTGGCGTTTTTATTGCTCCCAAGCGTTACTATTTGGGATTTGATAGCATAGAACAAAAAGATACTGGGTGGGATGAACCGGGAATATTTCCGTTTATTGATGGTAATCAAGACACGGTTATTTATGAATTAAGAAAAGTCCTACATTTATTAGCCGGTGCAAATCCTAATGTTTTAGAATTGTTGTGGTTGAATAATTATCCTTTTTTAACGAATATTGGACAGCATTTAATTAATCACAGACAGCTATTTTTGAGTAAAAAAGTTAAGCATACTTACTCTGGTTATGCTTTTGCTCAAATTAAAAAAATGGAAACTCATCGCAAATGGTTGTTAAATCCACCAGCTAAAAAACCAATTCCATCTGATTATGGGATAGAAGATGAAGCACCTTTAAGTAAAGATGAGTTAAATGCTTTTTTGGAATATCTGTATATCTTAATTAGAGGTAAAATTGAATTTTTAGAAGAATCAGAGCAGTTATACAAATTGCTGACAGCAGATATTGACTTTAAAGGTGTCTTGAAACAATATACTTTAGCAGACGAGGCTTTAGCATATACTCAAAATCTAACTCATGGACGCAAAGACTTTATTCGACTGTTGCAAAAAAGCCAAAGCTATCAAATCGCTTTAAGAGAATGGAAGGCTTATTTATCTTGGCAAGAAAATAGAAATCCTGCTAGAGCAGCAATGGAGAAAAAGTCAGGTTATGACTTGAAACATGGTATGCACTGTATTAGATTACTGCGGAGTGGTTTGGAAATATTGCAGCGAGGAGAATTAATTGTTGATAGAAGAGTAGCGGGAGATATTAATGATTTGAAAGCTATTCTTATGGGTGAGTATACTTATGAAAAGTTGATGAAAATGGCAGAAGATTTAGTGGCTGAGATGGATGTTTTTTATGACCAATCTACTTTACCTCACCGACCTGATTTAGAACAAATTAATGATTTGTGTATGGAATTAGTAGAAATGCAAGGTTGGAAATAATCTAGAGAAGATGTGACGGTGGCATCATCTAAAGAGTCAGTTGTCAGTTTTTTTCTACTGACTACTGACTAAGACCAAATTTAATTACCTATTACCTAACCCCAGCTTTCATGCCTGAGCCGTTTTTCTGTGTTGAATCTTCTGGTAGTTCCACACCGAAAACGCGACAAAAGACTTTTTCAACTTTATAACCAGTATCAATGGATTCCAAGGGATCTTTCCGCAGACGGTGACGCAGACATAATGTAATTACCCGACGAATATCGTCAACTGTAACTTCTGTCCGTCCTTCAAAGGAGGTTAAGGCTTTAGCAGCACGGTTAGTAACGATGTCACCCCGCAAACCGTCTACATCTAATTCTGAACAAACTTCCGAAATTTTCACCCGCAAGTCATAGTCAAGGTTAACTTGTGGTAATAATTCCTGAGCATTGACAATTTGCTGTTGTAATGCTTCTTGGGGCGTTTTGTGTTTTTCTAAATATACAGGAGGATTTTGGTCAAATTCGCCCCGTTCTTCCACAATTTGCACCCGTAAAGCTGGTTCTTTGACGGTGTGAATTTCCGCGTGCATTCCGAAACGGTCGAGTAATTGAGGACGCAATTCTCCTTCTTCTGGGTTTCCCGAACCAACGAGAACAAACCGCGCTGGGTGACGAATAGAAATTCCTTCCCGTTCGACGGTGTTCCAACCACTAGCAGCGGAATCGAGGAGTACGTCTACCAAGTGGTCATCTAACAAGTTGACTTCATCAACGTAGAGAATACCTCTGTTAGCTTTGGCCAGAAGTCCTGGTTCAAAGGCTTTCACACCTTCAGATAAAGCTTTTTCGATGTCGATAGTACCGCAAACCCGGTCTTCTGTTGCACCTAATGGTAGGTCTACCATGATGACTTTTTTGTGAGCGATGGGAATTTCTCCCCCTTCTGCTAGTATTTGACGGACTTCATCACTCATCAAGTCCGGGTCGTTGGGGTCACTGTTGAAGGGGTCATTGGCAACTACGGGGATTTCTGGCAGCAGGTCTGCCAAAGCACGGATGGTTGTAGATTTGCCGGTGCCGCGATCGCCCATAATCATTACACCACCAATTTTGGGATCAATCACGTTTAACAACAGTGCCAGTTTCATTTCTTCCTGGCCGACAATTGCTGTAAATGGAAAGACCGCGCGACGCGCACTTGCTGTAGTTTGAGCAGTTGAAGTCACTAAATTACCTTAACAATACTTTTGTTATTACAATTCTTTATTTTGCCATATCTAGAGATGGTAGGTCAGTTATCAGTTCAACGCTGACTCATATAAGTTTTTCAAATCTGATTTTCACAAAAAAAGTATACGACTATGTTTATTGAGAATATGCTAGGTTCATTCTCAAGATTATTGAGAATCTTGGCAATAGTTAAACGATTTTACTAGGTTCTTGACCTCTTGACTTTTTATGCTATTATTTAGGTGTATGATCCTAGGGACGGTTATTATCTAAAAAATTGTCTGAATCAGGATAACCAGGATTTCAGGATTTACAGGATATAAAAAATTACAAGATTTGATATTAGCAAAAATTCTGAAGATGCCCTTGAAGCAAAGTATAAGACACAAGTGATTACCTCCGGCACTAGCCATAACCAATCGTTTGTGTGAAAGAGGTTACTTCAGTTAAGAGTTGTTTAGAAGTAGCAATACTTTATTATACAGTTGGTAGTATGCCGTATAGTTACGCAATCTCAGCTAGGGGGAAACCGCAAATCGCTATCAGAATGCCTTCATCTCTACTTTAAGAACTCAACAACTATGTTGAGCTAACTGGCACGTCGAAAACTCATGTGGTAGTCAGTGCATTAACGAACTGCTTGCAGCAGCGCTTCGCTATCGCTGACCGTAGGTATCACTCAGTAAATTTGCTGTAGTAAAAATAGTTTTAATCAAAAATCAATTATGACAACAGTAATATTTATTCATGGAATCTCCGTCAGAGAACCTGTCCTTTCACAAACATTTACACAAATTAAAGGGAAACTTCTGGAAGGACTACCAAACTTAACAGTAGTTTCTTGTGCATGGGGGGATTCTCTAGGAGCTAGATTAAATGCCGATGGTGCTTCTATTCCTCTCTATGATTCTACTCAAAATGATAATCAAGCAACTCAACCTGATGAAAATATTATCCGTTGGACGCAATTATATCAAGATCCTTTGTATGAATTGCGGTTGTTATCATTGAAAACACCAGAAAAACAGGGTTTTACTCCGCGTCAAGAAAAGCCAAGCGAAAAACTAGATAATAAAGTACAAAATTTTCAACCTTCAGATAATTTACAAGCTGAATTACAAAAATGTGGAATTGCAGATATTTTTGCAGATGCTTGTAAAAATGTTGTTAAATCACTAGCATATAAAGATGGACTAAAAACTATTTCAGATAATACTTTAACAGAATATCGGGATGCGATCGCTAGAGCCATTATTGCTACATCAATTACTATTTGCGAAGAGAACAAAATAGTTGCACCGATTTTGACAGATTCGACCTTAAGAGATGATGTGATTAAATCTCTTAGTTATGAAATTATAGATTCAGAGCGTGGTATTGGAGATTGGTTACAAGAGCAAATTTTAAAATTTGCTCAATCACCACTAGCAACATATTATCTCAAACGCAACAGAGGATTTATTTCAGATGCAACCTATCCAATAGTCGGTGATGTATTACTTTATCAAGGGCGTGGTCAAAAAATTAGAGATTTGATTTATAAATATATTGAAAAAGCTGAACCTCCAGTGGTTTTACTTGCTCATAGTTTGGGAGGAATTGCTTGTGTTGATTTATTAGTTGAACAACTATTGAACGAAGAAAAAGTAATAAAAAAAGTTAAACTATTAATAACCGTTGGTTCACAAGCTCCTTATTTTTATGAAGTTAATGCTCTGCAAAGTTTAGAATTTAATAGTGATAGGGATAAACGATTACCTCAAAGTTTTCCTGAATGGCTAAATATTTATGATCTACAAGATTTCCTAAGTTATATTGGAAGTAATATTTTTCCCGGTGTACAAGATATCCAAGTAGATAATAAACAACCTTTTCCCCAATCTCATAGTGCTTATTGGAATAATAAGGCTACATGGAAATATATTTTACCAAGAATTCAAGGATTATAAAAGTAAGATGAGTAATCCTAATCCTCAAAACACTTATGCAGTAGTTATTGGTATAGAAAAATATGATCCTGGTTCAAGTTGGGACTTACCTGGAGCGGCTGCAAATGCTTTAGATTTTGCAAAGTGCTTGCTTGATAGAGATGTTCCTCTTGATAATATTATGCTTTATATTTCTGAGTTAGCTGAACCAGATAAACTAAAAAATAATCAGAACTTCAAATCTCTATGGGATAAAAAACAAAAAGCTACCCGTGACAATATTTATAAAGCAATTAATGAAAAAATTCCTGAAAAGAAAGAACAAGGTGATTTATTGTATATATATTGGGGTGGACATGGTATTAGCAATGGTTATCAAGATCGTCGGTTATTCTATGACGATGGAAAACAAAATCTCAATTTACAATCTTTATTACAATCTTTAAAGTCAGATACTTTTGGAACTTTTAATCAACAAATATTGATCATTGATGCCTGTGCTGATTATCATGATCAAGTATCATTATTCCCCAAAGAGGAATATCCTTACACAAGTCCTTTAATAAAAGAACGTCAACAGGTTATTTTATTTGCAACAAAAGAAGGATATAGAGCTAAAAATCTTGATGCTGAGAAAACAGGATTATTTTCTAAGGTGTTGCTAGAAGAATTACAAAAAAAAGACAAGCTGCTTCTTCCTAAAGAAATGCGAGAAATTCAAGACAATGTAGTAAATACATTTGAAAATCAATATAATGATGAGCCAAAGCCGATTTCTTTATACTTGATAGATGAAGATGGTAATGAAATAGGATTAAATCAATCTGCAATAAACTCTAATTTTTTAGAACAACAATATAAGGAATTATCGAAAATAATATATGATATTGAGTGGAATATTATAAAATCTATTTGTTATGAAATATTATTACAGTTTTCTAATGATCCTCAAGGAAGTTATAGCGAATTATCACAAACAGATAATTTTCCTTATTTAAAAGATATTTTTTTGAACATACAACATAAGGATAGTTATCAAGTTGATATAAAATTAATGCTGGGATTTGCTTATCATCTTTATCAATATCAATCTACAGAACAAGCAATATTAGATAAAAAATCAGATTTAGAAACTTGGATTAACAAAACAAAAGAAAGTTTTAGCATAACCGAAGATACTTTTAATAACCTCATCAAAATTATACCTAAAAATCAGAATACATCTAATGATAATGATATTTATAAAAAAGGAGATCCTTATTTACTGATTATCTGCGAGCCTGTTATGATAAATAGACGTACACTTAATAAGCAATTTAAGTTAAAAGCAGAATTAATTTTTCAGAAAAATGATCATTCAAAATCACCAACAAAACACCCTCATGTTTTTGAAACAATTAATAGTGACGAAAATGATATTTGTAAAAATTATTGTTCTTTAATTGATCAATCTTACAAAATTATGAATGATAATAAAAATTACAACAGATTAACAATTGAATTATTTTTACCTAAGAATTATTTGGTCAATTTTGCTCCTGAAATTGAGGATAACAATAACTCAGAGTGGTTTGGTTATAGATATAAATTAGTTCTTCGTTCTTACGAACGTTTTAATGATAATCAATTATATAATATTTTTAAAAAAAATTGTAATACATTAGATGAATTACAACAACAAGAAGAAGTTAATAGAAAAATATACTATTTTAATCAAGCTGATCTAAACCAAACACAAGCATATAATTGGAGAGACTTTAGGAGAAATGTGGAAAAACAGGGCATAATTGGTATCAATATGAATGTTCCTTTACTTAATGAACAGTATACCTGTTATATTCAGGAATTCTTAGCAAGTGTTTTAACCTGTGGTCTTCCTTTTGCATTTTGGTTAAGAGAAGATTCATTAGAAAATTTAAAAATTAGAGAGGAGGAAAAAATAGCACACCCTGAAAATTTTTTAGAAAATATTTTAAACATTGATAGTTTAAAAAATCCAGATATATTATTTGAATCAATTAGAACAATTCGAGAAAATGCCTATGTTGTAGACAAACAAAAAGAATATTTAGGATATCATCTTGGTTTCCTATTTGACCATCCCCATCGGGTACATTCTCAATTTCATTGTTTAGTAGGTGGTGATGTTTTAATAGGTTGGGATTCTTAACTAATATTTAATCAACTAATTAACCAATATACACAAGGAGGACAATTATGAAGGAATGGTATTTATTTCATGGTAAAGGTGAATGTAAACAAGAATTAACAGAAGAGGAAATTACAAAATTGCGACAAAAAATAAAAGATATTAAATCTCCTCCTTGGCGACAGTTTGGTAAAGAGGAAGATTTTGTCACGAATCATAATGTAGAAACATCTTCAGAAATACAAACTCCTGAAACTGTAGATAAAACCCGCTTTAATAGATTAATTGAATTAGCGAAAAAGAAAGAAAGAGAAATCAAAAAAGGGCAAAACTTTAGACTTTCTGAATCTAACCAAGCAATTGAAGTGAGAGATGCTGTGAATGCAGCAATTTATTTAAGACGACCTTTATTAGTAACAGGAAATCCCGGTTCAGGAAAAACATCTTTAGCTTATGCGATCGCTTATGAATTAAACTTAGGTCCTGTATTATCTTGGTCAATTACAGCCAGATCCACCTTGCAAGAAGGATTATATCGCTATGATGCGATCGCTCGTCTCCAAGATGCCAATAACAAAGAAAGTGAAGAACAACCCATTGGACAATATATAAAATTAGGACCATTAGGAACAGCTTTTTTACCATCCTATCTACCTAGAGTATTATTAATTGACGAAATTGATAAAAGTGACATTAACCTACCGAACGATTTATTAAATTTACTCGAAGAGGGACAATTTGAAATTCCTGAATTAGTTAGACGTTCTAAAGATAAAAATAAGGATAACATATTTGAAGTACAAACTCAAGATGAAGATATTGATGTCAATATTAAAAGTGGGCGAGTAAAATGTTATGCTTTTCCTATTATTATCATGACCAGTAATGGAGAAAGAGATTTTCCTCAAGCCTTTAAACGGCGATGTTTACGAGTGAGAATGCCAGATCCTGAATCAGATGAATTAGAAATAATCGTTAAAGCTCATTTTGGCGAAGAATTATTTAATCAAAAAACTCAAGAAATTAATCAATTAATTAAACACTTCGTTCCCAAAGTAGGGGAAGCAATGGATAAAGCCACAGATCAATTATTAAATGCAATTTACGTCATTACCCATGAAGATAGTCCTCAAGATGAACAGAAAAAACAAGCAATTCGAGATTTACTAATGAAACCACTTAGTGAAATTGAGTGATTATTTTACATAAAGAGAACGGTAGAAACAAATTTATTAGTCCGTTTTAACGGACTTGAGCTATTAGACAGGGAATTTATTCCCTGGCGTTCCTGGCGGTTGTGGAAACTAACAGATAAACCATTTTTAGCTGAAGCCGTTTAGAGTATATATCAAATTAAAAGAACATCAAAATGAAAAAATGGCTGAATCAATCTTAGAGAACGACAAATTTAAACAATTAATATCCCGTTTGAATGCTCAATATGACATGACGGGAGAAGATATTGCAGATGTTATTTGGTTGGGTTTAAAACAACAAGAATATTCAGCGAAAACACCAAAAGAAGAACTTTATGATGGAAGCATTGCTGATTTCGGGTATTATTTTTATTTATTAGCGATCGCTACATTACATGACCAATACTTCAGATTATTAGCTTTTTATTTTTATTTGTATTTTTATATCTTGATTCAGCAAAAAGGATTAATTGTTAACAAACCTAAACCTCTAAAACCAGATAAACGAGAAGTTCCAATATCTCCCTCATCTTCTACAAATAATTTTGATGATAAAATTAAAGGAAAAACCTTACCCATTAGACATACAGATCCCCGTTCATTAAGAGAACCATTAGAATTTGTTAAAGCATTACGTCCTTTAATGCGTCGGGTAGATTCAGGAAGACAAACAATACTCGATGAAATAGAAACAGTTAAACTTATAGCTGAACAAAGTACGGGTGAACAAAGGATCTGTATTCCTGTCCTCAAAAGTGAACCTGAACCTTGGTTAGATTTAGCCTTAGTTATAGATGATAATTCATCAATGATAATTTGGCGGAAGCTGATTGAAGAATTAAAAGAAATATTAGAACATTACGGAATTTTTCGAGAGGTTCGGACTTGGGGATTAACTAAAGATAAAGACAAGATTATTATTAAGGCTAAAGTTGGTAAACAACAGACGAAAAATGTTCAAATTAAGAACCTTCAAGAATTAATTGATCCCACCGGACGTTGTTTAATCTTAATTGTTAGTGATTGTGTCGCCCCAATGTGGTTTGATGGAACTATTCTTTCTGCTTTACAGCATTGGACAAAACATCAACCCCTAGCAATTTTACAAATGTTACCTAACACTCTCTGGTTAAGAAGTGGATTAAGAGTAGGTGCTGCGGTCAGATTAGTGAATCGAAATGGAGGTTCAATATCAGACGTTGCTAATAGTAATTTACGCATTCATGAACTTCTAATCTGGAAAGATTTTGATTTAGAAAATAGGTCAAAAATTCCTGTTTTAACACTAGAACCAGAAGTTGCTAGTAATTGGGCGGCGTTTTTAGTTGGAAACTATAATAAAATCAATGGTGGTTTTATTTTCCCTCACGATTCAGATTTTACTACACCACCTCAATTACCTCAAACTCAAATTAGTAACTTAAATGCAGAAGAAAGAATTGAACGTTTCCGGCGGATTTCATCCCCTTTAGGACGGAAATTAGCAGGATTATTAATGGCTGCACCTTTAATTAGCTTACCTGTAATTCGCTTAGTGCAAGAAATTTTATTACGTGAATCTAGACCCGTGCATACGGCTGAAGTTTTGTTAGGAGGAATACTTAAACCTTTAACTGATATTACCACAGATATTAATCCTGATGGAGTAATATTTGATGAAGTAGTACCAGGAATTAGGAATATTTTATTAGAAGACGCGCCATTTAGTGATTCTCGATTTATTTTTGATACCATATCAGATTATATAGAAAAACAAATAGGCAAGTCTTTAAAAGAATGTGTTGCTTTATTAAAACAACCATCATTAGAGGACGATGGAGAAAAAGGAAATTTAGAAAAAGCTTATGCTGCCATTTCTTTAAAAGTTCTCAAAGAATTTGGTGGAGAATATGCTGAATTTGCAGAACGAGTTAAACGAGAGGGAAATCCACCAGAGAGTGAAAAACAATTCTTTGAACATTTTGCTGGAGAATATATTTGTGAATTTAAATCACCTAGCTCAACTGGTAAGTGGGATGAAACAGTAGAAGAAATTGCTACTGAGAATGACGCATTACAAAATTCATTTCCTATATATTTATTAATTTCTCCACAAGGTAAAGTCCAATTTCGTTCACAGTTGGTTTTCTCAGTAATTCAAAATTTAAAACTAGAAGAACAAACCCTATCTTGGAGTTTTGTTGATAATCAAACAGAAGCTAGTATCACTTTTAAAATAAATAGTGAAGATAGTTATTTTTGGGAAGAACATCAAACAGGTAAGTTATTTGAAGGATGGTTACAAGATCGCAATAAAGGCAGAATAGATTTTAGAGGTAGATTTGAAGCTGTTTATCCTCCTCCATTACAGGAATTTACATTTAAAGTTAAAACCATCATTCTTATAGATGATTCCATCAATCCACAAACTTTTAATTTTGAAGTTGCAGTTATAACAGCTAATCAATCTAGTCAATCTAATATTAATAATACTCTAGAAAATATTGAGGAAGCAGTATCTCACCAAACAGAAGAAGATTTAACTGATCTTGAGCAGTCTAACCTAACTATTGACCGTTATTCAGCACAAGCTACAGGTTTTATTCAAGACTTAGCTAACGATGCTCAACTAGAAATGATGTTAATTCCCGGTGGCACTTTTATCATGGGTTCTCCTCCAGAAGAATTGGAACACCAAGAAGATGAAATCCCCCAACATTCTGTCACAGTCCAACCCTTCTTTATGGGTAAATATCAAGTCACCCAAGCACAATGGCGATTTGTGGCACAGTTACCCCAAGTAAACCGTGAACTCAAACCAGATCCATCTAGATTTAAAGGTGCAAATCGTCCTGTAGAGCGAGTTTCTTGGGAAGATGCGGTTGAGTTCTGCTCACGCCTTTCTCAATATACAGGTAGAACCTACCGTTTACCTAGTGAAGCAGAATGGGAATATGCCTGTCGAGCGGGAACTACCACGCCATTTCACTTTGGAGAGACGATTACAACAGATTTGGCTAACTATGATGGTAACTATACTTATGGTCAAGGATCTAAAGGAGTTTACAGAGAAGAAACAACAGAAGTAGGGAGTTTTGGAGTAGCTAATAACTTTGGATTATACGATATGCACGGCAATGTATGGGAGTGGTGTCAAGACCATTGGCATAGTAACTATGAAGGTGCGCCTACAGATGAAAGCGCATGGTTAAGTGATGAAGAGGGTAATGACGAAAAGCTGCTGCGCGGTGGTTCGTGGAGCAACTATCCTGGTATTTGCCGTTCTGCTTTTCGCAACAACTACAACCTCGATTACTACAACAATGTCGGTTTTCGGGTTGTCTGTAGTGGTGCGGCGAGGACTTAGTAGCACTATGCGCTTTTGTCCTCTTGCTCTTTTCTTGTCTTATCTCCCTCGCGTAGCGAGAAATTTTTTTGAAAAGATGATAAAAACTCTAACTTCTTGGTTTATTTTGTCAATAAATCATCAATTAATATCAGAAATTGGGGATTTCATGGGTAGAAAATAATTTTTGATTTATATTTTTTGTCAGCTATACTATAAACAGTACGACTAAGAAAAATTAATTTACTAAAAACAGTTATTGCTTAGTCAAAACTTGGCGTGGGTTAAATCAAATAACTTAATGTTGAACCTTGATAATTTTAAAAAATTAATTAGCAGTTAAATGGAAGAATTACCGATTATCCAAAAAACTTATGATTTAATTAAATGGTATGTTCCCATTCTTAACCGTCTTCCCAAAGACCATAAATTCATATTAGGAGACAGGATGATAAAAGAATTATATGAATTACTCGAAGGTTTAATCATTGTTCGTTATGCCAAACAAAAATTGATGCAATTAGAACCTCTAAATAGTCAATTAGATATTATCCGCTATCAAACTAGACTATTACTAGATTTTCAGCTAATTCCTATTCATAGATATGAATATGCTGGCAAAGCAATCAACGAGATTGGCATGGAATTAGGCGGCTGGATTAAACAACAAAATCAACGACCAGTGATTAAAAATTAGTAACCTGTCTGAATCAGGATGAACAGGATTAAGATAGAGATTTAATTACCAATTACCAATTACCAATTATACTCAAAACGGTTAGAAATTTTACTTTTTCCTAATGAAAAAAATAACTTATAAGCCTCTCTCCGCAACGGGGAGAGGTTTGGAGAGGGGTCTATTTTTCACGAGTTTGCTAGTATAACAATTACCAAAAATCCTATGAAACGCTATGGTAATCTTTATCCTCAAATAGTTGAATTTGAAAATATATTAGCATCAGCCAAAAAAGCCCAAAAAGGTAAAAGATTTCGATACAATGTTTTAGAATTTAATTATAACTTAGAAAGTGAATTAAGTAAATTACAACAAGAGCTAATCAATAAAACTTATCAACCAGGTGAATATAGAACATTTTACATAAAAGAACCAAAAACGAGAATGATTTCCGCCGCACCATATCGAGATAGAGTAGTGCATCATGCCTTATGTAATATTATTGTTCCCTTAATTGAACCAACATTTATCAATGATTCCTATGCAAATAGGGTAGGATTTGGAAGTCATCGGGCTTTACGTCGTTTTACTAAATTTGCGCGGTCTAATCGCTATATTCTTCAGTGCGACATCCAAAAGTATTTTCCTAGTATTGACCATGAAATTCTCAAAACATTGCTACATAATAAATTAAAATGCCCGGATACACTTTGGTTAATAGATAGTTTAATTGATAATAGCAATGAACAATTCGCAGTAGTTGAATATTTTCCGGGAGACCAATTACTAACGCCACTAGAAAGACAACGGGGTTTGCCAATTGGGAATCTTACCAGCCAATTTTTTGCTAATGTCTATCTTAACTATTTAGATCATTTTATTAAAGACAAGTTAAAGGCGTGGAAATATCTGCGTTATGTTGATGATTTTGTCTTATTTTCAGATGATAGAGAGTTTTTGGCAGATGCTAATTAGACATCTCCGGTAAATATTGTAGAGCCGAGAATCCCTACCCATGGAACGTCTCTACACGGGTTTCAAACCACGCACATTCAATTCTCGGAGATGTCTATTGGTGATAACCTAGAGCCATGCCATGTCTGCGGTGTTCTCGTAGCGATCGCTTTGGTACAATACTCTCATCCGTTACTTTAGAAGTCGCAGACAACAGTAGGTGAGGGAATTGACTTTTTCAGAGATGTCTTTTGTCCTGGTGTCACATACTCAATTGCGAGATTGAGATATTTTATTTTTACACAAACTTTTTTATCCCCATCGCCAGCTATGACACTCAATTTATATTTACTGCGACATGGCGAAACTACTTTTAGTCAAAGTGGTAACTTCTGCGGTAAAACTGATGCAGAATTGACCTCTGAAGGAATGCAGATGGCAGAGAGTTTTGCCGATGTTTATCAAAAATTGAATTGGTCAGCGGTTTATGTTAGTCCAATGAAGCGCACAGTTGCAACCGCCAAGCCATTTTGTGATGCTACTGGTATAGAGATGCAGGTGCGGGAAGGATTAAGAGAAGGTAGTTACGGACAATGGGAAACCAAGAGTAAATCGTTTGTTCAAGAAAATTACCCAGAAAACTATGTGAACTGGTTAACAGAACCCGCTTGGAATGCGCCCATTGGTGGAGAAACTGCGGTAGATATTGCTAACCGTTCTATGCCTGTAATTGCGGAAATTCAAGAAAAATATCCCCAAGGTAACGTTTTAGTAGTTTCCCATAAAGCCACGATTCGGATTCTGCTTTGCAGTTTACTGGGAATTGATTTGGGACGCTACCGCTATCGGGTGAATATTTTGGTCGCATCGGTAAGTATGGTTAAATTTGATGTTAATGGTCCCTTGTTAGAAGTATTAGGCGATCGTCATCATATACCTGATCATATTCGCTCTCGTCCAGGAACATGATAGACATCTCCAGAAAACCCTGACTTATAGCAGAATTCAGAATTCAGGAGTCAGGAGTCAGGAGTCAGAAGAGGGTGATCAAGAAAAGTAGAACAGAACTCATCACAGCTAACGCCTAACTCGTACAATAGAAGATAGATTGTTGAGAATTGTATAGTTAGGGATTATAGCTGTCATGGCTCCCGCCGTTTTAATTGAAAATCTACAAAAACGCTACGGTACTGTTGAAGCCGTCAAAGATGTCTCCTTTCAGGTACAACCTGGAGAAATCTTTGGTTTACTCGGACCCAACGGTGCAGGTAAAACTACTACTCTCCGGGCTTTGTGTACGCTGACAACCCCTGATGCTGGCAAAATCGAAGTTTCGGGAATTTCGGCGTTAGATCACCCCAAATTAGCCAGGCAAAAGCTGGGTTATGTGGCTCAGGAAGTGGCTTTAGATAAGGTGTTGACGGGTAAGGAGTTGCTGCAATTGCAAGCGGCACTTTATCATCTTCCTCGTGCAGTGATTAAACAGCGGATTAACACTGTATTGGATTTACTGGGTTTACAAGAATACGCAGATAAAAAAACCGGAACCTATTCTGGTGGTTTACGCAAACGCCTAGATTTGGCTGCTGGTTTACTCCATTCTCCAGATGTGTTAGTTTTGGATGAACCAACGGTAGGGCTTGACATTGAAAGCCGTTTTGTGGTATGGGAATTTCTGCGAAAGTTACGCGCTGCGGGAACTACGGTTGTGATTACCAGCCATTATTTAGAAGAAGTTGATGCTTTAGCTGATAGGGTAGCAATCATAGATCGCGGTCTAGTTATTGCTAATGGTACACCTTCGCAGTTAAAAGACCAAGTTGGGGGCGATCGCATTACCCTGCGTATCCGCGAATTTTCACCCAGCGACGAAGCAGACATTGCTAAAAATCTACTAGAAGCTTTACCTTTTGTCCAAGAAATCATCATCAATAACGCTCAAGGTAACTCCTTGAATTTGGTAGTCACTCCCCAAAATGACGCTTTAATTACTATTCAGCAAGCCTTAAATAATGTCGGTTTACCGATTTTTGGTATTGCTCAATCTCGTCCTAGTTTAGATGATGTTTACCTGGCTGCAACTGGAAAAACTTTGATGGATGCCGAATTAGCTGCTGTGGCTAATCGTGATCCTAAAGCGGAGAAAAAGCAAAATATGAGATAGGGTAATTGGGAATTAGGAATTGAGATCCAAGAAGAATATTTCTGTTTCTCCTAATTCCTAAATTCTCACAATTTTAGGGAAATCAATTTCCCAACCTAGCCAATAATTCCTCACGAGAAATATTCGACAAATTGAGTAGTAACTCAGTTCTTTCTGTTAAAGAAAGCTCCATAATCGGAGTAACCATAGCAGATAATTCCTCATCTAAAGCGCCAAAACGACCTGTTAGTAAACTCACTACTATTAAACGCTGTCCGTCTAAACTACCTTCCTGTCTACCTTCTTGCAGTCCTTCTTGTCGCCATTCTTCACGTTGTTTAAGATACGCTGGTGATAAGTTCATAATCAACTCCCTCTCTTCATCATTTACATTATCTTTCACCTCTATATTTTTGCGCTGAATTATTGGGAACAAACCAAACATCTATTTCCCGAACTTCGCTTTTAACATCTTTGCTGGTTTCTACATTACCTAAAGAAGTCAATAATTCCTCTAGATATTCTTTTGCAAATTGATCATGTGGTTGTCGAGTCATAAAATTTGAACTGTTGATTACTCTATAAGTGAGTTTATGGAAACACGAAAAATCCTCATTTATCTGGTGTATTGATTTGTGAACAGTCTCTCAATGATTTTTTGTTATAATAAGGTGTTAAGAATTATAAATATTCTTTGCTAATTAAAAATTACAAAAATATTTATAATCTTTACTGGTTAATTTTATCACTCTGTATAACTAAATGACAAAATTGCTATGAAGACTGATATCAATTGGCAACAACTAACCCCACCTACGGTAGTTACAGATACTACTCCCAGTTTCTTTAGTGAATTAGTCCAAGAAACACTGGCTTTAACTCGTCGTCTATTTATCCAATTACAACGCCGTCCTTCTAGTCTGGTAGCGGGAATTATTCAACCGGTGATGTGGTTGGTGTTGTTTGGTGCATTATTCCAAAATGCCCCTAAAGGTTTATTTGGAAGTACGACAAATTACGGACAATTTCTGTCCGCAGGTGTAATAGTATTTACGGCTTTTGCTGGGGCTTTGAATGCCGGTTTACCTGTAATGTTTGACAGAGAATTTGGCTTTTTAAATCGGTTGCTGGTTGCACCTTTAGCTTCTCGGTTCTCAATTGTGTTTGCTTCTGCCATTTTCATTATTAGCCAAAGTTTACTGCAAGCGGCTGTAATTGTGGCAGCTGCGGCGTTTCTAGGGGCTGGTTTACCTGATGCAGCGGGATTAAGTGCGATCGCTCTCATTGTCCTGCTGCTGGCTTTGGGTGTCACCGCTATTTCCCTCGGTTTGGCTTTTGCTTTACCGGGACACATCGAACTAATCGCGGTAATTTTTGTCACAAACCTGCCTTTACTCTTTGCCAGCACAGCTTTAGCACCTTTATCCTTTATGCCCGGTTGGTTGCAGGTTATCGCAACCCTAAATCCTCTCAGCTATGCTATTGAACCCATTCGCTATTTGTATCTACATAGCACTTGGGGATTAAATGATGTCGTCATGCACGCCTTTTGGGGTGATGTTACCTTTGGGGGAGCATTGCTAGTCTTGTTGGGATTTGCTGTAGTGGCTTTACTCACCATTCAACCCCAACTACGCAAGACACTTGCTTAAGATAGAAGCATAATCAAGTTGGCAAAATGTGAGGGGAAATTTCATGAAAAGACCATTTTTACCAGTTCACAAAATCTTGGTTGCGACCTTCGCCGGCATTAGCTTTGCGTCTCTGCTAGTAGCACCACCCAGTTTAGCTGATCCTAATCAACCCTTTGGTGGTTTGGACAGCGAACGCAATACCAATTCACTTTCCGGTAATGGCTCAGGGTTCGATATGCTGGATATGATTCATAGAGCAAACTTTGGGACTAACAACTGGAATCCTGAGCAACAGAATCAGCAATTGGATGACGCAGCCGCAGCATTTAAAGCCAGACAAGACAAACTGATGCAAACTCCGCAGCAGCCAACCTCAATTTCACCAGATGTAGTTGGTGAAAATACACCATCTTTGATTATCCTACCCTCTAAATGAAAACTTAAAACCTCAACCCCTAACCCGGATTTGGGTAGGAGTTGAGGTTACAAAAAAAGGGAACAGGGAACAGGGAACAGATAAGAAACACTCATTTGCTGAGTTTAAAGCTCAGTCAAAAAACAGTGTCATTATTTTATTTCAATCTCATGTCTTTAAACATGAGTTTTTTCTGTGAAGAGTTGCCCGTTAAGAGTTCCCTCTGAAACAATTTTGGATTTTAGATTTTAGATTTGTTTTCCCATTGAAAATTTAAACTCTAAAATCCACCAGTCAGGGTGACGAACTACAAGCCCAATGCTGCTAAAACATCACTAGCATGGGTAGTGGTATTAACAGCACTGTCAACATGGACGATTTTACCATTGGGGTCAATGACGAAAGTGACGCGCTTGGCATAACCACCACCATCTACATCAAAAGCTGTGATCAGGGCTTTGTCGGTATCAACCAATAAAGGGAAATTCAAATTGTATTTAGTGGTGAATGCTTGATGGGCAGCTTGATCATCAGCACTTACTCCCAACACCACAACATTTTTACCTTGATATTCAGATTGGGCATCCCGGAAACTACAGGCTTGCTTGGTGCAGCCCGGTGTATCATCTTTGGGGTAGAAATATACAACTACCGTCTTACCAGCAAAATCAGATAATGAGACTGTGTTGCCGTTTGTATCTTTAGCGGTAAATGCAGGCGCATCTGTACCAACTGTTAGTGGCATAATTAACCTTTCCTGTTTCAGATTGTTGATGCACCTGAAATTTTACAATGATTTACAATATTTAAATAAATTTGAGAAAAAATAGCATAACTTACAAATAATATCCTTTTGCTCATTCTCACCACTTCCTTAACTCCTAAATCATGACCGCTGTTGATTCCCCAAACACCAAACCCTTTGTCTATTCGCGGACTACCCTGGAAAGAGCCGAGCGATCGCTCATTTGTTCCCCGTTCAAGCTCAGTTTATTTATCACGATGCGTAACCAAAGCGTTTCCGTCAGTGCGATCGCGATGGAAAATGGTTATAAACTAGGCTACACCAAACGTCCTTTATCAGAATTGTCCTGTGATAACGCCTTTGATTGGCTAATCGAAGTGGGAGTATTGCGGCGAGAAGTCGATGGACAGGGAATTACAGACGGTTTTCGCCTAACTCCCCTAGGTCATCAGTTGGTAGAAAAATTCCCAGAAAAAGATTGGCGTAGTCCCTCATTGAGCGATCGCTTATACAATGCCATAACTCGTTGGTTTCGACTACCCTTTTAGATGAAAAATTAACAAGTTAAGATAAGCAAGCCAAAGTGAAAACTAGGGTGGGAAATCTACCAGGGTGGATTTTGCCTGTATAGCCGCGTAGTGCTAAAGCGTGCGCGTTATGGAAGCATCTTGATAATTGCCAAGTGCAGTAAGCTGTATTTCTGCCGAATTGCACTTTTTCTTTAAGCCTGAAATTGCTTTAAGTAGGTGGACGGGGAAAAACAGAAATATGTAACGAAAAGTAAAATTGGCTCAAAACCTGTTCCCTGTTCCCTGTTCCCTTGTCATAACGACAATTTTTAACGCCAACCTACTTACTAAATCTAAAAAACATTACATTAATAGTCACACTATGAAATCAATTATGGTAGTGGGAACAACATCCCACGCGGGTAAATCACTGATTACTACAGCCATTTGTCGCATTCTCTCCCGGCGTGGTTGGCGAGTAGCTCCCTTTAAAGGTCAGAATATGGCTTTAAATGCTTATGTTACTGCCAGTGGTGGAGAAATAGGCTACGCCCAGGCGGTGCAAGCTTGGGCTGCGGGAGTCGTTCCCTTAGTGGAAATGAACCCAATTTTACTGAAACCGCAAGGGGATATGACCTCTCAAGTTATCCTTAAAGGTAGAGCCGTAGGTACTGTTAGTGCTACAGATTATTACGAGCAATATTTTGAACTAGGTTGGCGCACTATTGAAGAATGCTTACAACATTTAAAAACAGAATGTGACTTGTTGGTTTGTGAAGGTGCAGGTAGTCCAGCAGAAATTAATCTGAAGCACCGCGACTTAACCAATATGCGGGTGGCAAAATATTTAAATGCACCAACTCTGTTAGTAGTAGATATTGACCGAGGCGGCGCTTTCGCTCACGTAGTTGGAACCCTAGAGTTACTAGAACCGGACGAACGCGCTTTAATTAAAGGGGTAGTCATTAATAAATTCCGGGGACAGCGTTCAATTCTCCAACCGGGAATTAAATGGTTAGAAGAACGAACGGGTATTCCGGTTGTCGGTGTCATCCCTTACTTAGAACAAGTATTTCCAGCGGAAGACTCCCTAGACTTGCTAGAACGCAAACCCCATAAAGTCCAAGCTGAATTAAATATTACTGTCATCCGCTTACCAAAAATTGCCAATTTTACCGACTTTGATGCACTGGAATCAGAACCAACAGTTTCAGTAAAATACGTGAGTCCAAAGCAAGATTTGGGACATCCTGATGCCGTAATTATTCCCGGAACAAAGACCACAATTGCTGATTTAATCGTGCTGCAAAAAAGTGGCATGGCGGAAGCAATTCAAAATTATGCAGCTTCTGGGGGAACAGTTTTAGGCATCTGTGGTGGCTTCCAAATGCTGGGTCAAATCATAGCAGATCCAGAGGGATCTGAGGGGCAAGCGGGTAGATTTCAGGGGTTAAATCTATTACCAATCAAAACAGTGATTACTGGACAAAAAATCGCCCGTCAGCGCCAAGTTAGTTCCAATTATCCGCAGATGGGCTTACCTGTGAATGGATTTGAAATCCACCAAGGGCGATCGCGCTTAGAAACCCAAGATGATAAACAATCCTGTCAACCGCTATTTGATGATGCTAATTTAGGCTTAGTAGATAGTTGCCAATCTGTTTGGGGTACTTATCTACACGGGCTTTTTGATAATGGCCCTTGGCGACGTGCTTGGATTAACCGTCTCCGTCAACAACGAGGTTTAAAATCTTTGCCCACTGGTGTTGCTAATTACAGAGAACAGCGAGAACAGATGTTGGACTCTTTAGCTACCCAAATAGAAAATCACTTAAACTTAAATCCCTTTTTGTCTTAAATAATGGGTAATTTGTAATTTGTAATTATTACCCAATGACCAATGACCAATGACCAATGACCAATGACCAATGACCAATGACCAATGACCAATGACCAATGACCAATGACCAATGACCAATGACCAATGACCAATGACCAATGACCAATGACCAATGACCAATGACCAATGACCAATGACCAATGACCAATGACCAATGACCAATGACCAATGACCAATGACCAATGACCAATGACCAATGACCAATGACCAATGACCAATGACCAATGACCAATGACCAATGACCAATGACCAATGACCAATGACCAATGACCAATGACCAATGACCAATGACCAATGACCAATGACCAATGACCAATGACCAATGACCAATGACCAATGACCAATGACCAATGACCAATGACCAATGACCAATGACCAATGACCAATGACCAATGACCAATGACCAATGACTATTAGCATCCGCTTTCTACCAGATGATGTCACCGTTAATGCTGAAGTAGGAGAATCCCTGTTAGATGTCGCAGATCGGGCAGGGGTATCAATTCCTACTGGTTGTCTGATGGGGTCTTGTCATGCTTGCACCGTGGAACTAGATGATGGAGAAGTCATTCGTGCTTGCATTACCCCAGTTCCACCAGGAAAGGACGAATTGACCATTAATTTGTTTAGCGATCCGACGTGGTAAATAATTAGTTATCAGGAATACGCAATCGGGGTACAGCAATGCTGTGTCCCAGCTTAAATTTTAATTACCAATATAGTATCTTCAATGTAGATACTAAAAAAATTGAGTTTAGCTTTTCGTTAAACCAGGTAGAACCATAGTATTTAAAAAGAACGTTAACAACTCGATTTCTTAAAGTTATTTCAAACACAGATAATAATGGATATAAAGCTTCAGAAAGTTGTAAATTTAGTTTATACAATTCCAAGGCTTTTAATTTGTCGTAATTAGTAGCTTTTAAATAAGTTGAAAAGCGTGGTCTAGAGAAAACATTACATAGATTATCATATACGCTAATATTGTCAACCATACTAATATTACATTCAATATTTATACAAAAATATACACATTTTCTGGATAAAAATATACTTAAGATAAATAAAATTTAGTTTGTCAATTTATTCTTGACACTTGACAAATTTTGAAATAAGGGTTATTATAAGTTTTGTGAGCCTTGGGTACTCCTTGGAGCATAAAACTAGATCAGTCTTGTAAGCAAATTTAATAGGCTGAATCATGGTTTAGAGTTCCCGACCCCAAGGAAAAATGTTTTTCTAATAAAAAACGAAGGTGCTAACTAAAAACTAGCACCTTTGTTTTTGCGATTAAGCAAGTTATCAGGCAATCTCACTGAAGAATTTACGAAATAGCAGTTTTTTGGGCTTATTAAATAGTATCTTTACGCATTATTACAGTATCTTATTTTTACTCTTGTTAAGCGTGGTCAAACTATTGAATGATGTGACAATTTTTAAATTCAAAGCATATTCCTTAAACCTCTCCAAATCCGCTTAAAAGGCAGCATAGGGATAAAATAACCCAACATTGATGATTTGTTGGGTTTTATTACAGTAAGCTTAATTTGCTTTCACATTCAAAGCGTATTCTTTAAACCGTTCTAAATCCGCTTGAATGGTGGACTCCACCACCTTTCCCAAAAACAAATTATCCATGAGTTTACCAAGCAAGCCAGGAATAGCATAGGAAACCGTCATTTTGACAACGCTGCTAGTATGACGATCATAAAAGCGAATTGCACCCTGATTCGGTAAACCATCAACAGATTCCCATTGAATAATTTGCTTAGGAACCATTTTGAGAATGCGAGATTTCCAGGTAAAATCCCAACCACCTGTACTCAATTTCCAAAGAGATATTTCAGGATCATCTGGCAAAATTTTCACCGAATCAATCCATTTCATCCACTTAGGCATTTGTTCCAAATCAGACCAGAGGCTCCATACTAATTCTATAGGAACCTCAACTTCCACCTGCACACTATGCTCTAACCATTCAGCCATTAGATTTTAGATTTTAGATTTTAGATTGATTGGTAATTGGGGATTGGTAATGGGTAATTAAATCATTATTCCCTATTCCCTATTCCCTCTTAACTGTCACCTATTTCTTCACATTTTCCAGAATCACCTTAGCCGCACGTCGTCCAGAAATAGTTGCACCTTCCATACTGTCAATGTAATCTTGCTGGGTATAACTACCTGTCAAGAAGAAATTAGGTATAGGTGTTTTTTGGTCAGGACGGTACGCATCCATTCCTGGTGCTTCCCTGTACAAAGACTGAGCCAGTTTTACCACACTGTACCAAGTCATGTTTAAATCTCTGGAAGAGGGGAACAGTTCATGGACTTGTTTAAGGACGTGTTGTGCGATCGCTTCATTACTCTGTTTAATAAAAGGATCTCCCGGTGTCAATACCAGTTGCAACAACGAACCCTCCCCAGGACGATAATAATCTGCTGGGCTAGTCAAAGCCAAATCAGCAAAACACGAAAAATCAGCATCTGCGGTATATAACAAATTATCTATTCCCACCGCATGATTTAGCTGTTTCCGCTTTTGGTCATCTTCCAGTTCCGTCACCCAACCATCAAACCGTAGCTGCACTGTAGCGACTGGAACAGCATCAAGTTTATAAATATTGTCAAATTCTGACCACTTGCGCCATGCTTGGGGTAAAACCCGCTGAATTCCGGGGACATCACAAGCACAGACATAAGCATCAGCAGTGATCACTTCTTCTGTATCGCCTTGAGCAACTAATATACCAGTAACGCGGGTTTCTTCCCCCCCAGGAACATTAGATTCAGCAAACTGAATTTCCCGGACTTGGCGACGGGTATAGATTTTTGTGCCTCTGGCTTCTAAATATTCAACAATTGGTTTGTGTAAATATTCGTGAGGTGAACCTTCCAGCATCCGCAGAATTGAAGCTTCAGTTCTGACAGCAAAAAACTGGAAAATTGTCAACATACAACGGGCAGAAATATTATCGCAATCGATAAAACCCAGGGCGTAAGCGATAGGGTTCCATAGGCGTTTGATGCTGCCTTTACTGCCTCCATGACTATAAAACCAGTCGGAAAAGCTGATTTTATCTAACTTGCGGATAGTTTTCATCGCTCCGTCAAAGTCTACCAAACCTTGAACAATGGGACTAGTTCCCAGAGCGATCGCATTTTGAAATTTATCCTGTAGTGAAAGTTGGGAAGTGGTGAAAAATGCCTTTAACCCATTAAAAGGCGCACCAGTGATAAAACGGAAATCTAAAGCCCCAGTGAGTCCACCTTTATTGATAAAAGTATGACTATGTTCTTTGAGGCGTAAGTTTTCCCCTGCTCCCACCTTCTGCATCAACTCAAACAGATTGTAGTAGCAGCCAAAAAATACGTGCAACCCCATTTCAATATGGTTGCCATCACCATCTACCCAACTGCCAACTTTGCCGCCCACAAATGGACGAGATTCAAAAATTTCGACTTCACAACCTGCATCAGCTAAATCTACTGCGGTTGCCAGCCCAGCTAGTCCCGCACCTACAATTGCAACGCGCATTCCCTCGTTCCTTTATGGCTTACGCCATGCGGCGCTATCAGTTTCTTTACAAATTGTAACTGTGTTAGTGTCGGAATTTGCTACTTGCTTGGGAATTGGGAATTGGGAATTGGGAATTGGGAATTGGGAATTGGTGATTGGGTATGAAATTTTGGATGTGGGATTTTGGATTGTATTTAATTAAGTCCAATCTCAAATCTAAAATTTATAGCAACGGACAGGGCGGTTAGGACACCAACTGATTATAAAACCTAGACACCAAAAGACTTTTCAGACTGTCACCTGTCACCTGTTCCCTGTCACCTGCTATATTTCCCCATCCCCCACCTCCTTTAGCCTTTCTCCTTAGCCTCTTCAGAGAGGAGTAAACCTCTAATGAGTTCTCTAATTACATCAGTAGCGGGTCTACCAGTCTGTTGACAATATTTTTCTAATTTTTCCGCTTCCTGTGTTGCTAGGTTAACAGTTATACGTTTAACGGCCCATTTTTTATTTGTCATGCAATTTGCTGTATATTAATACTGTGAAACTAATTTTTTGGTTGCAAAAGTAAAAAATGATAGTATCAGACTTTGCCTCAGAGAAATAGCAATGTCATTAATATCATGCTGATTTTTCATCTTTCAAAGTATAAATAATTTTGCTAAGTGGGCATAAATATTTTTGCCGTTAGAAAAGGCTGGAGTAGAAACAATGCGGTCTGAGAAAGCCACTGACTCCATGTAGCTTGCTTCCCCATAACAGTGCGACTGGTGAACCAGTATCGTTAAAGCGTGCTTATTATTAACGATAAAGACGCTCCGGGTTGGTGCAGCCACGCCTTTGACGATACAGAGAAACTACGAAGACAGAGCAAAATCCTGTAGGCAAGGGCAGTTTTGCTAGAAACAGGAGAGAAGAGGGTTTTAAACTCATCAAAAGTTATTTACATAGTGATCTTTAGTTATGCCTTTCCACTTAATTATTGTCTCTCTTTACAAAAAAGAATGCAGTGAACGCAGTTTAATTTTATTGTAAAAGCCATAGATAAACACCCTGGCAATAAAATTGGGATAAAAATGTTTATCTGTGGTAATTACATAGCTGATTATTCAAGTTTTAGTTGGGGCATAAGTTGGAGAGTACCGAGTCCTAACTCTTGGGGAGAGAGCGATCGCGCCTCAAATAGAGCCATCATGTCTTTTAACTGCGGATTACCGCGAGAAGCCCCTGTAAGTCCTTTAGCAATGATTAAGGCGCAATAGCCTTGAGTATTTTGACAGCGCTGATTCCATTTTTTCCGAGCTTCGACATGGACGGGATCGTTATCTAAAAATTCCCCAAACAAGAACAACTCACCATTCTCTGTTTGTAACAAACCCAAGTCATAGCGATAGTGTTCGGGTTGCGTCTGAAAAGGCATAACTGCTGTGTAAGAATCTCCATCAAAGGGATCAACTCCTGGATTAAAGCAAATAGCTTTCAGTCCCCCAGCCGCTTCAATCTTTTCAATCACAATTTTCGCCTTAGGACGGGAAGTTTGAACTAAAATCACCGGTAATCCATCACCCACTTGATTGATTTTCTCGACTGGATGGTAATTTACCTCCTTGCGTAAAGAATCTAACATCTCCCAAGCAATCACCCCTAAACTGAGGAAAGAGTCTTCTGGGATCAAGTCATCCCGTAAGGAATGCAAGGCTGTGTAGTCGTCATCTTCATCTGGGATTTCAAAGCCAGCCATTTTCTCTAATTCTGCTGCCAATTTAGGCATAGTAGAGACAGTTACAGACACTGATTTAGCTTCTTGATCAAGATTGGGTAAAGAAATGCGATAACGTCGGCTGAGAGTGGGAAAATCATCTTCGTACAATTGACGACGGTAATCGCGCATAAAGCGAATTAAACTTTCGAGAGCGACAAAAACAATCAGGGCTTCTTCCTCATACAAAACTGATCGTAATCCTTCCAAGGGGTGAATATTCCCGAAAGTAGGTTCAATTTCCGAGATTGGTAAATCGCCTAAATCTTCATCTTCATCTTCATCTTGTTCAAAGGTGAGAAAAAAGCAATCCTGCTTGAGGAAAGCTTCTTCTAAACCCTGAGTTGATTCTTCATCCCTTAAAACATCAGCACGAAATCGCTTGAGAGAATCTTCTGAACGATAAAACAAAATTCCATACTCCATTCCCAGCATTCCCATGACTGAGGTATAGAGTGTACCCACATCCCACTTGTTGATTTCTATTGATAAAATTTGCTGTTCTTCCAGAAATTCCCAAGGAGCCGCTTCCCATATTGCAAAAGCCTTATCTTGGAGGATTTCTGCATATTGTGGGGGTAAATCGGGAATTTGACTATCGATAATATCCGCAAAAGAGCGAAACAGTTCATCAATCAAAGGTAATTCTGGTGAGTAGTCAATGGCAATATCCAAATCTTGCAATACCCCGCGCAGGTAAAATTGAATTTCCCGGTCTCGCACCACAATTCTTTGGGGTCTGGCGGGTTTAGCTGGACTTTGTGGATGCTCAATGGCTCGCATTAAGGTACGAACAATTGCTTCTGGCCCCAGTTCTGGGGATACCACATCCATACCTCTAACAATACCTTGGGAGCCATCCACCCAGAGAATACATTCTCCCTTCGACTCCGAGTCTCTGGGTTGAGTTTGTGATGATGACAATGGACGACGATCGCCCTCCCATACAGAAGGAATTTGGGTTAATTTCTTCAACCGACGACTGGTAGAGCGATTAAAACTTGTCATAGAGTAAGTTAATCAAAAAAAAGCTATTTAGAAGTAAACTGTGGGGAATGACAAAGATTCGGATCATATTTTCCCTGCTGTATTTAAAGAATGGTTGCTGCTCTGATGGCTCCAAGGCTGGCAAAAGAAAAATACCCTATCTCTAAATACACCGAATCTCTCAATTCTAGAATAAAAATCCGGCTTCTCTGTTGACAAAGTGTTTACTTTTTTAGCATCTAGAGACATCAATGCAGCTAGAATAGAACAAAACTAGAAAGAGCAACCCCAAGGCTATTACAAGCCTGTGCCGGGTAATGATGAGATTAAATCAGGAGTTGAAACAGCACATGACACAAGCGACTCAAGCTAAACAACGCGGCATTCTGTTGAGCGAATCAGCATTACACCAGGTAAAATCTCTTCAAGGTAAGCATGAACAAGATTTATGTTTACGGGTAGGAGTCCGTCAAGGTGGTTGCTCCGGGATGTCTTACATGATGGATTTTGAGGACAGTAGTAAGATCACCCCTCAGGATGAAGTTTTTGATTATGATGGCTTCAAAATTGTCTGTGATCCTAAGAGCCTGCTATACCTATACGGTTTGATGCTCGATTATAGTGATGCCATGATCGGTGGTGGGTTTCAATTCACTAACCCTAACGCCTCCCAAACCTGCGGTTGCGGCAAGTCATTTGGTGTGTAATATAGTCAATTGTTAGTGGTCAGTCGTCAGTTGTGAATAACTAGTGACTAATGACCAATAACCAATGACCAATAACCAATGACCAATGACTACAACAATTGAAGAACTGTTTGACACAGGTTTAGAACGTTATAAAGCCGGGGAATCGGTAGAATCGCTCATTCCGGTATTTAAAGAAGTGTGCGATCGCTCTCCTAAAACTAGTTCGGCTTGGATTTGTCTGGCTTGGTTATATCTACTCGATAACAAAGCCAACTTAGCTTACAAAGCTGCAAATAAAGCAGTCAAGTTAAATCCACAAGACCCACAGGCCAGGATTAATCTGGCCTTAGCTATGCTGGAAACAGGTCAAAAAGGTTTGCGCGAACACATCGACTTTGCACAACAGTTGATTTTTGTCAACCAAGAATGGGAAGATGAAATTAAAAGTAGCATTGCCGATGGTTTAAGCAGAAAACCAGATTGGAAGAGTTTAGAAAAAGTCCAAAAATGGCTATTTGAAAAATAATTTGTAATTTTTCAGTCGTAATAGTTCCTCAGTCCCGTTAGGGATAAGTAATTCGTAATTCATTAGTAATTACGAATTATGATTACTAATTCTAGAAGCATATAAGTAGGAGTCAGGAGTCAGGAGTCAGGAGTCAGGAGAGATTGGCTACTGGCAGCATTTTATGGTCAACAACAGTTATCCAAAGAAGTCTTACACACTCACAGTCGTGAAGCAGTCCGCGTTATCCAACGTATTGATTCTGTACCTCATTGATCTGCAATCTCCTATATAAGTAGCCATCATGAACTGCGTACACCAGGACACATGAAA
>NZ_LZQD01000005.1:257789-381250 GCF_001858025.1 Trichormus sp. NMC-1
CAGGTAGACAGCGCTCTTTTGCTAGGTTTGATAGGGCTAAAGCCCTTACTACTAACTTTTCTTTTATTCAGTCTTACTACTTACAAGATGAAAGATAAATTATTAAACTGGCTAAACTTATTATTAGTTGCTGATGTTTTCCTGGTGATTTTAGGTTTTGTGTGGTTTGCTATCGCAGTCGTTGGTAATGCCTCAGGAATCAACTTGGGTTTAGATTTATGGCATCAACTGTGGATACCTGTATTTAACCCCGCTATTGGTATTCTGATGGGTGGTGCGATTCTCAGCGGAATTACCAGTTGGGTTTCTAAGAAATTTATGAAAAATTAGTTATAGCAGGTGAGAGGGAATAGGGAATAGGGAATAGGGAATAGGGAATAATGATTGAATTACCAATTACCAATTACCAATTACCCATTACCCATTACCCATTACCCATTACCAATCTAAAATTGAATTACAAATTATTCAAGAATTATTCAAGAATTTGCTTTAGCGCTGCTGGCAAATTGGGATATTTGTACTGAAAACCTGATGTTAAAGTGCGTTTGGGGAGAACTTGCTGACCTTCTAAAACTACTATTGCCCCATCTCCTAACATAGCTTCTAAAGCAAAAGACGGCACGGGCAACCAAGAAGGACGATTCATTATCTGTCCCATAGTTGAACTCAACTCTGTCATTCGTACAGGTTTGGGAGCAGTAGCATTATATATACCCTCCATTTCTGGCTTAGTTAAAGCTTGCAGAATTAAGTTAACTATATCGTCTATATGAATCCATGAAAACCACTGCCGACCACTACCAATAGGTCCACCGGCAAAGAGTTTAAAAGGAGTAATCATTTTCCCCAAAGCACCACCATTGCCCAAAACAATACCAAAGCGCAAAATTACCAACCGCACACCAGCATCTTTGACTTTTTGCGCTTCGGCTTCCCATTCTTGGCAGACTTGAGCCAGAAAATCTCTACCAGAAGGGCTTTTTTCATCAAAGGTAGCAGTTTCGCTAGTTCCATAGTAGCCAATAGCCGAAGCGTTGACTAACACAGTTGGCTGAGGATTAACCTTAGCTATAGCTTCCACAATTTTTTGTGTACCGAGTTTGCGGCTATTGAGAATTTTCTGCTTACGTTCTGGTGTCCAACGTTCCTCAGCAATAGGTTCTCCTGCCAAATTGACTACACCATCACAACCAGCAATAGCATCTTGCCAAGCACCAGATACACCCGGTGTATAAGCTAATATTTCTAGATTTGGGAAAGCCTGAGAGGGAAAAACCTTATAGGCCAAGCCGGTATTCCGGCTGAAAACTAGTACTCTATGACCTTCATCTTGTAGCCGTTTTACTAAACGACTACCGATAAATCCTGTGGCTCCAGTAATTGCTACTTTCATTTTTAACTTAGGCTAAATCACTATTGTACAGTTTTGCTTTTTACCTCAATTTAGCGGTTTTTCAGCTTGTACAAACGAAGTGTGATTTTTTGCCTGAGAAAAAAGCTGATAGGACACTGATTATATACTAAAGATGGTTTGGAACTCTACTTTTAAACGCAGAGGCTCGCTGAGGTAAACGCAAAGGTACGCGGAGTCTTTGTTCAAGTTTTCTCTCTCTAATTAACTCGCGTCTTCCCAGTCGCTGAGTAATTCACGTTCCTGTTTTTTCGTTTTGCTTTTGCGAACTGGCACTTTAGGAGTACCAATATCAACGGAGGGAAAAGACTGTTTTGTCTTTTTGGCAGATTTGTGTTCTTGTGTGTTAGCCATGAGTAGATAAATTTGATAAAAACTTCAGTCTTAATTTATAACATCAAGTTTTTGGCAGGAATTTCCGGAAGATAAATTTGGTTTTTGGGAAAACTCAATTAATTGCCAGAATCTGGGGATTTTGTGGAATTGACTACAGAAAAACCTCGACGGATTGGTTGGTTATTAGCTAACTCAACTTGAAAATTTATCCTATCACTCATTTGGTTGCTTCTCGCTTCCAAAGTCCAACTACCAGGGCGTAAATGCCAAAAGAAAGCATTAGCTGATTGTGTAGATAACTTCTTGCCATTCAGCCACCACTCTATCGGTTGATTATATGCGCCGGCTAGTTTAAATTCTAATTTTTGCTGTGCTTCTGCACCGGGATATACTAGAAACAAATCACCATCACGAGGAGATAAAATTCTGAGTTTATCAACAGCAAAAGAGTTAAATTGTGGTTGTTTTGCTAACCATTCATCATACTCTGGTGGTAAATGGAAGTTTTGCTGATGTTCATAGGCAATTTTATCTTCTGGGGAGAAATATTCTTGTACGACTGAGTGACAATTCGGTGTAGGTTTTAACCCTGAAATAGCGCAGATGGGTAATTGCACCATTGCTTCTGGATGTGGAAAATCTGCGGGAGATTGATGTTCGTGCAGGTGTAACATAATCCGGTTCCACAAAGGTGCAGCCCCAGTCACACCAGACACCTGACGCATTGGTTCACCGTTGAAATTGCCTACCCAAGTAGCGACAGTGTAATCTGTAGAAAAGCCCACAGTCCAAGTATCACGATAATTTGATGAAGTGCCTGTTTTTACAGCCGTAGGGAAGGGCAAATTTAACACCGAGTCTACACCAAAAGCAGTAGCACGGGCATAGCGATCGCTCAAAATATCGATAATTAATTGCCAAGTTGGCTTTTTGCTTGGGGAAAGAGAAGTTGGGGGCTGAGATTCGTCAGTCAATATAGTGACTAATGGTCTATTTTCTCCCAAACGCGCCATAGTCAAATAAGCCCTGGCGAGTTCCCATAAACTCACTTCTCCACTACCCAAAGTCAACCCCAAACCGTAATATTCAACACTTTGATTGAGATGTGCAAACCCCAACTCATGCAACCGATTTAAGAAGGTTTGAACACCAACTTTTTCTAACACCTTTACCGCAGGTACATTTAAAGAATTTGCCAAAGCAACTCTTACTCGCACGGGGCCAAGAAAGCTGTTAGTATAATCTGTAGGGCTATATAATTTCGCCCCCGGAATTGCATAATGAGAAGGAACATCCGCCAAAATAGAATTAGGTTTAATTGCACCTTTTTCTAAAGCTAATTCATACACAAACGGCTTGAGAGTAGAACCTGGTTGACGCAACGCCTGTACTCCATCATTTCTTCCTAATTTCGCTTCATTAAAATAATCAGGCGAACCGACATAAGCTAAAACCTCCCCAGAGTAGTTGTCAATTATCACCGCAGCTGCATCATGGACATTGTTCTCAGCAAGAGTAGAAATAACCTGCTGTACCTGTGCTTCCACAAACTGCTGCAAAGGACGATTTATCGTAGTCTGAATAGGAGAAGATTCCAGTCCCCCTCCTCGCTGACGGGGAGATAACTCCAGTTCCCCTCCTCGCTGACGGGAAGATAACTCCAGTTCCCCTCCTCGCTTGCGGGAAGATAACTCCAGTCCCCCTCCTCGCTTGCGGGGAGGGGTTAGGGGTGGGGTGTTTTGTGCTAACCAAAACAAAAAATGGGGTGCAGCAATAATTCCCTTTTGACGAGATTGAAAAACAACTTTTTCTGTATATATGCGTTCCGCTTCTAAATGAGAAATATATCCCTCTTGTACCATGCGATTTAAAACATATTTTTGCCTTTTCTTTAATCTTTCCCAATGTTCATAAGGATTAAAATAAGTAGGATTATTAGGAATAGCCGCTAACAGCGAAGCTTGGGCTAAATTTAAATCACTTGCAGAAATAGAAAAATAAATCCGCGCTGCTGCTTCCACACCATAAATATTTCCCCCCATTGGTAAACGATTAATATAAGCAGAGAGAATTTCATTTTTATTCATTCCCGCAGTTAACCGCCAAGATAGCCAAATTTCCTGTAACTTTCCCGAAATATTCCGAGGAGAATTATCTAACATCCGCGCCAATTGCATTGTAATTGTCGAAGCACCGGAAACAATTTTTTTCGCATGAATTGCTTGCTTAATAGCGCGAACAATTGCTTTCAAATCCAACGCCCCGTGTTGATAAAAGCTACTATCTTCAGCCGCTAAAATCGCATTGATAAATTGGGGTGAAATCTGAGTTAATGGGATAATTGCTGTATGTTCTTGGTCATGAGTTAGTATAGTTCCCAATGGTAAACCATGACGATCTGTAAATTCCATTGCTAACTGGTTTTGGGCTATATCTACACTATGAATAGGCGCAAGATAAGGAATTAAGCGCACTATCAAGCAGAAGATAATTACAGTTAAGATAATTTTAATCGGTTTATATCTATGGATATAACGAAAATATGATTTTATCTCACGCAGAGTCGCAGAGACACAGAGAGTCGGAGTTTTGAGGAGAGGAGGTTTAAAGTTCATAATTGGAAACTTCAATTTAGGTAAAAGAGATTTCGCAAAAAAACAATATTTTGGAAATGTTAAGAATTGTATGATTTGTTGGAAATAGTTACATCAGATTAGGTATCTATGTAAACAAGCAAGGTGGGCATTGTCAACCATTGATATTTTTTGAATTTATTTAATATGATGATGAGAAAATTTCTTAAATTCCTATTTATTATTACTGTTATATTAGGCATAGCAGGCTGTAATTTCGTGGATATCACTCCAGGTAAAGAGAAATTACCAACGGTTACATCTCTTGCACCGCCAAAGTTACCAGAATGGATAGAACAAATTAGTCCTTTGGGAGATGCGAAAACTCTTAGTCAAATTCGTATTCGGTTTAAAGAAGCTTTAATTCCCGTTGAAAGTCTTGATAGTGCAGAACAGCAGAATTTATTAACGAAATTTGCCATTTGGCCACTTTTACCTGGACAATTTCGCTTTTTAACACCGCGCATGGTAGGTTTTCAAGCGGATAAAGCTTTACCCAAAGCCACGCGAGTTAAAGTTACTCTCAAAGCTGGGTTAGCAGATTTAAAAAATCATCGTTTAGATCAAGATTTGGCTTGGACTTTTAACACTGAACCAATTAATATCAGCAACTTACCAGGGGTTAACTCTGCTGAAAAAGCGGAAATTGAAGCAATTGATTTACAGCCTAAGTTGCAATTTACATCGAATATTGAACTAGATTTAGATTCTGTACAACAGCATTTACAGCTAATTCGTGAAGGCAAAAATCAAGGTGTCGGTTTTCAGGTGGAATTAGCAAAATCCGAAGAATCAGAAAATTTAGATCCTTTAGAAAAGTTTGATGCTTCTAAACGCAATTGGATTTATAATATCACCCCTCAAAGAGAACTTAAACGAGCTAATAATTACAGGTTAGTATTTTCTCCAGGTATACTTCCAGGTTATGGAAATCTTCCCAGTGAGAAAGAGTTTTCTAGTAAATTGGCGACTTATTCTCCTTTAGTATTTCAGGGAATTAAACCTTATGGAGAACCAGACTCAGCAGGAACTTATGGTAGATTTATTAAAGGTAGTCCCCAGCTAGAATTTAATAATGTCTTATTACCAGATTCTGCCAAAGAGAATATTAAAATTAATCCGTCACCTAAAGACATTGATAGAGTGCTGCAAATCTATGATCAAGATAGAATCGTTAGTATTAATCCTTATGCTTTAGAACCAGCTACAACTTATACGATTAATATTGGCAGAAATCTGAAAGATAAATTTGGGCAAACATTGGGTAAACCTCTCACAATTAAATATAATACTGGTGACTTAGCTGGAAATATTTCAGTTCCCTCTGATTTAAATATCTTCCCCACAGATAAAGATTTACAACTCAATATTGATACTATCAATTTACCAGAAGCAAAATATCAAGCTGCTTATCGGATAATTAAGCCAACGGATTTAGTTTATACAAATAATGCTGATGATTTATTGCCAAAACCATCCAAGTGGCAGAGTTTCAAAATAGCAGTTAAGAAAAATCAGTCAGTGACTGTAAATGTTCCCCTTAAAGAAAAATTGGGTGCTGCTGGAATGTTAGCTTATGGAGTGCAAGCACGAACTAATAAATATCAAGAAAATAATAAACAATTGTGGAGAGAACCGACAACTTATGGAATGGTGCAATTAACAAACTTAGGTGTATTTAGTCAATGGTTTCCAGAGTCGGGTTTAATTCGTGTTCATCATCTTAGTGATGGTTCACCAGTCAAAGCTGCAAATATTGAAATTTATCAATCAAAATTAAATGAAAAATCTCGGACTCTATCTGTACCTTGTGCAAATGGTAAAACTGATGAAAATGGAATTTTGAAAATTGATAAGGAGGAATTAAAAGATTGTTATTCTCAAGATGAAAAATTACCGAAATTATTAGTAATTGCCCGTGAAAATCAAGATTGGGCATTTGCGAGAACTCAAGAATATAGCGGTGCTTATGGTTACGGTATTGATACGGGTTGGGAAGATGGGAAACCGACATCACGAGGGGTAATATTTTCCGATAGAAAGTTATATCAACCCGGAGAAAAAGCTTGGTTTACTGGTTTTGCGTATTTTTTAGCAAAAGGTGAAATTCAGGAAGATATAAATGCAACTTATAAAATAACTTTAGTAAATCCCAACGGAGAAAATACTGATTTAGGTACGCAAACTACAAATAAATTTGGGACATTTTCTCTAGAGTTACCAATTCAAAAAAACTTACCTTTAGGTTATTATACTATTCAAGCTAAAGGTAAAAATAAGCGAGAAATATCTGGTGAGTTTCGGGTTGCTGAATTTAAACCGCCGAATTTTAAAGTTGATTTAAAGCTAAATAAAGAATTTGCACTCATTGGTAATAAAGTTGATGCAGATGTAGCTAGTAATTATTTATTTGGTGCACCAGTTGAAGGGGGAGAAGCCAAGTATTTTATTACTCGTCAGCAGACAAATTTTGTTCCTAAAGGTTGGGAGGAATTTAGTTTTGGTAGACAGTGGTTTTGGCCAGAAGAAAGTCCGAATCTTTCTAGTGATGTTTTACAAACTACTACTCAGCTTGATGCTAATGGTAAAAATAGTCAAACAGTAACGGTAGCGTCAGATTTACCCTATCCGATGACTTACCGGGTAGATGTACAAGTGGCAGATGTTTCTAATTTATCGGTTGCTAATTCTCAAACTTTTACCGCTTTACCTAGTAACAGACTTATTGGATTAAAAAGCAATTTTGTAGCTGATGCTGGTAAGGATTTTCCTATAGAAATTATTGTGACTGACGCAACCGGAAAACCATTAGAAAATCAACAAGTGCATCTGGAATTACAACAGATGAAATATAACAGCATCACCCAAGTAGTTGAAGGTAGCAGAACTCCCAAAAATCAAGTTGAATATCAAACAGTTTCTAAAATTGAATTTACATCTTCTCATAGTTCTCAAACAGTAAATTTAAAACCAACCGAATCAGGTTCATATCGCATTCGGGCTAATTTTAGTGATACTAACAATGACATTACAGCCTCAGATTTACAAATTTGGGTAACAGGAAAAAATCAAGTATTTTGGGGTGAAGAAGAAAAAAATAAATTGTCAGTTAAATTAAACAAAAAAGAATTCAAAGTTGGTGAGACTGCTACCGCTTTGATTCAATCTCCCTACCCAGAAGGAGAATTATATTTTGCAGTAATTAAAGATAAACCTCTCTATCAACAAGTTATTAAAGTTAAAGGAAGTGCGCCACAAATTCAGTTTACAGTTACGCCGGAAATGTTACCCAATGCTGCTGTAGAAGCGGTGTTAGTCAGACAAGGTAAACCCTTAAATCAAGTCAAAGAAGTAGAAGGTTTAGAAAATTTAGCCCGGATTGGTTTTGCACCTTTTAAAGTTAATTTGGCAGATAAATACTTAAAAGCGCAAATTAACCCTGTTAAAAAATCTTTAGAACCGGGAAAAGAAGAAACACTAGAACTGGAATTAACAGATATTCAAGAAAAGCCAACCCCAGGACAATTTACTGTCATGGTTGTGAATGAAGCAGTGTTACAACTTGCTGGTTATCGTCCTCCAAATTTGGTAGATACTGTTTATGCAGAACAACCAATTTCAATCCGATTTAGTGATAACCGTCCTGATGTCAGATTAACAGAATTAGCTGCAAGTCTACCCAAAGGTTGGGGTTATGGTGGTGGCTTATCAAGTGCTTTAGCAAATACTCGCATTCGCAAAGATTTTCAAGCTTTAGCTTATTACAATGGTTCTGTAATTACTGATGAAAAAGGTAAAGCGAAAATCACTTTTAAATTACCAGATGATTTAACAACATGGCGGGTTATGGTAGTTGCTACAGACGGAAATCTGCGTTTTGGTAATGGTGAAGCGACATTTATCACCACAAAGCCATTATTAACTAATGCTATCTTGCCACAATTTGCTCGGTCAGGCGATCGCATTCTTGCAGGTTTATCCGTCACCAACACCACCGCAAACACCGGAAACATAAGCATTCAAGGTGAACTTAGCGGTTCTCTCAAGTTCGCAGAAAATAACCCCACAACTACAACTCTACAAACACAAGTTGAGTCAGGAACCCAAGCTTATCGTTTCCCAATGGTGGCTGGTAATATCGGTGAAGGTAAGGTTACATTTAGAACCGGGTTAAATAATACCGCAGATGCTTTTACAGTTCCTCTGGAAATTAAACCGTTAGAAATTACAGAACAAGTTGTAGAAACGGGTGTGAGTGAAAAACAGGTAAAAATTCCCCTGAATGTTGATAATAATACTTTCCCGCAAACAGGAGGTTTAGATATTCAATTAGCGAGTACTTTAATTCCGGAAATTAAAGCCCCAGCAAAACAAGTTTTAGATGATCATAATTTACCATTTGCAGAACCAGCCGCAAGTCAATTACTAATTGCTGCAAATCTGCAAACTCTTACCCAAAAATATAATCAGACATTTACAGACTTTAATCCCCAACAACAAGCAAACCAAGCAATTGCACAATTGCAAAAACTGCAAATAGCAGATGGTGGTTTTGTCGCTTTTCCAGGACAGGAAAAATCAGATCCTTGGATTTCAACTTACGCCGCAGAATCACTAGTAAAAGCTAATCAAGTTTATCCTGGTTTAGTCGATGCTATAATTTTATCTCGTCTGAAAAATTATTTACAAAATGTTCTCACCAACCCCGGACAATTCGACTTTTGTAAACAAAAACTCTGTAAATCTCAACTGCAACTTAATGCTTTAATTGCATTATCACAACTAGGTGATAAACGCAATAGTTTCCTTTCAGATATTTATCAACAACGCGATGCTTTTGATGTCAGTAGTCAGACAAAATTAGCGCGATATCTATTTCAATTTCCTGAATGGCAAAATGAAGCGCAAATCATGCGAATCCAGTTACAAAAGAATATCTATGAAACTGGACGTACCGCAGTTGTGAATTTACCCCGGAGTTGGAGTTGGATGAATTCACAAACCACAACACAATCCCAAGCTTTAAGACTATTTATTGACCAAAAAGCTAATGCCAAAATCCTCGATAAATTATTTCAAAGTTTGCTTAATCTCCGTAGAAATGGCACATGGCAAACAAGTTATAATAACGCCCAAGCCTTAACAGCTTTGGTAGAATATAGTCAACTCCAACCCACACCACCTAATTTTTTAGCTACGGTAAAATTAGCAGGTAAAAAATTAGGAGAAAATCGTTTTAATGGCTACCAAAATCCTAGCTTTCAGGTAAATGTACCGATGGATAAATTACCTCGTGGTCGTCATGATTTAGTTTTGCAAAAATCTGGTCAAGGTAATTTACATTATTTAGTCGCTTACAATTATCGCTTGCAAGGAAATCAATCAGGAAGATTTAATGGTTTACGGATAACACGAGAAATTAGTAAAGTTAATTCAGAGAAAGTTATCCAAAAAACGGGAATGTATGCTTTTGATAAACCAGTAACGTTACAACCAGGACAAGTCTTTGATATTGGTTTAGAAATAATTACAGATCATTCTGTAGATCATATAGTGATTAAAGACCCATTACCCGCAGGTTTTGAAGCTGTAGATGATAGTTTTCAAACTGCGACACCGGCATTACAAGCAAAAGCCGATAATTGGCAATTAGGATATAAAACAATCTATAAAGATCGGATTATTTCTTATGCAGATCATCTCGAACCAGGAGTTTATAGTTTACATTATTTAGTCCGTTCTGTGACTCCTGGTACATTCCTTTGGCCAGGTTCGCAGGTGTATTTACAATATGCACCAGAGGAATTTGGACGCACTGCGGATATAAAATTGAACATAATAGATGAGGTAATCAAATGAAATCTAGTAACGCTGAATTATTAGCCAAACTGACAGAACTAGCAAGAGATTTAGAGTTTCCTGTGAGTTGTTCATCTCACCCTATTCACCCTTTTATTTGGGAAATAGAAATGCAAGGAGAATTAAGTATAGAAAATTTACTTAAAACTGAAACTCCAAATTTCTTGGGTTACAGCGAAGGTGGAAAAATCATGCGAACTGGAGATTTAGAAGAGTATTGGCAGTTTGTTAGATCACAAGCTGAAAATCTTAGTCCAGAAACATTGCCAAGTTATCAAACATTAATTGATTTACTAAAATCTCATCTTACCAATGTAGAATTACTCAAAATTCGGACATTACACGATCCAAAAGATAGCTTTCATATTATTGTGGGAATGACCAAATCCGGGGAGTGGATAGGAATTTCTCCAAATATTCCTACAGATGCTGAAGACTGCGACCAAATGGGGATATATAATACAGAACAAATATTTTCAACTGCATATCAACCACAAACCGAAATTACAGTTAATTTACTCAACAGATTACAACCAATTTTACAAGATTTAGAATTTTACGAACCAGAAATTTTTGGTTTTTATACAGATAAAGGTTGGACGGTGAGAGTAGGTACAACCAGAGAAATCATGATTCATAGTTTATTAGAAGCAGTTGGTTTTGCGAGAACTTTTCCTGTGTGTAAACTTTTCCATGAAGAGGAATATTATGGAGAAGAAGTGGAAGATGCTAAAGTTTATCTAGTTTTAGATGACTTTTTGGCAGAAAATATTACCAACTTACGTACTTATATGTTTGGTATGACAGTTTCCTATGTTTTTTATATAATTGGTCAAACTCCTTCTGGTGACTGGGCTGGTGTAACTTCATTAGCAGCTTGGGCTTAATTATAAACTTATATAGGACTCTGGTTTGATTACTGAAATTACTCGTGGAGGCAGGGAATAGGGAATAGGGAATAGGGAATAGGGAATATGAGAGGACTTACGCACTATACAAATTAGACATCATTTGTATCAACCGAAATTAGTTATTTTCTGCATATTAGTAGGGTGGGCAATGCCCACCTACCCTGATTGTGAAGATGCAAAATTGATATTACCTACTGGACAAAAGCCCTACTGTACAATCTGATTCCGACAGTATTCTTGAGTTGGTGTCACAGAAACAACTTCCACCTCTACAGGTTGTTCTGGCATTGGGTTAATAATAAACTCACTCGCACCTGCATGAGGTTTTTGCTGATTTCCCCAATCATATGTATAGCCTAAACCTGACCAAGGATAATATTCTTTCTTGGCATTGGTATAAGAATTGGTGTATATTGCCTTGACTACAGGACTGCTATCAGGAATAGGTAAAGGCAAAAGATTACAACTAGAATCGTTAATTTCCGAATCAATACATGGTCTGCTTAAATCTTCTGCTTTTACCCACATTTCTACAAAATGGGATTTAGTGGAATATTTATTTAAAATCAAACCCAAATACTGTTGTAGCCTCAATGAAAGTTCAATATTATCAGGAATATTGCTATCAACACCTTGATATTGCTGACAAAATTGTTTAACTTGTGGAACTGCTGTAAACCAAGTTTGATAGGGTAGCAGTTTTTTTGATCCCACTGGCCAATCTACACTGGGATTATTCACATATTTCCAAGTTGACATTAAATATTCAATTTTTCCATTTTTTTCTCTCCATTTAACTTGGGGATTATTGGGAGATAATGCCCACAAATCATTAACTAATTCCTCTGCTACTGGCTGTTTGGCATCTTCGATACTTTCTGCCAATGTTTTTGTCAAAATGTTATAAGTTTCTGGTTGATATTGCAAGAGATAATCATAGACATTTTGAGCAACTTCTAATTGGGCTAATTGCGCCTTTAATATCGGTGTACTATTGCTAGTGATTTCTTCAGCTAATACCCGATTTTGCCATCCGAAAACAAAAACAGCACAACAGATTAAGCCCACACACAATTGATGCAGCCAATTTTTCATGGTAAACAACTTGGTTCTTTTTATGGTTGATGAAAGTCAATTCAAATCCAGATTCTATATTTATTTTTAACTAAAAAACCTGAGTATTTATTTTTTGTAATATAAGATTTATGTATAAATAAAACCTAACATTACGTAATTCGTAAAGCTGCATTATGGTTTTTAAGATGTATGAGTTTCTCTAATCTTGATTTTTTGAAGTCATTGATACCAATTTGGAATTCCATATTAGTAATACTTATAGTTAGACTATTTTATCTATTTACAGTCTTATAATCTATTCCTCTTTCGCAGAATTACAATATCCTCTAAAATTAACATACCTCAGCTAATGGTATTTTAAATATGTCTAAACCTGAAATCTACATCACATTGAGATTGACACAACCAGAGCAAGATTTACTCCGAGAGTATTGTCAACAAACTGATAGAAATCAAACAGATGTGTTGCAGGAATTCGTGCAGGGATGAAAACATCAAATCAAAATAACAAATAAATAGGTTTAAAAACCGCTTATATTCCTATATAATGATTTGTAAATCTTCCTGCTTATATATCTAGGATTGGCAACGATGGGAGTACTTTTTAACTCTAATGTGAATTGTCAATTGTTCAGCCTGTTTCTGGCACAGGATCACCCTTGCTAAATCATTCATTCATAAAAGGGGTATACTTTTAAGTCATGATACTTAGACCCAAAACCCAAAATAAATTAAGTTTAATAGTACAGTTGATCATTCGTAAATTCTAAATCCTACTATATCCAATAAAGTTATGTCAGTACACCAACCAAATGCTGAAGAGACGACGGATTTGATTATTGGTGTTAAAAACCAAGAAAACTATGAGTTACAAACAGACTCTTCAACTGTCGTCAGTCTATCCAAAAGAAAAGGAACTATTGCTCAGTTTCTCGCTCCCCTGACTCAAGATAGTTTTAAACAAGTAGTTCAGGAAGTTGAGCATAAATTACGGATTGTCAACGAAACCTTATCCATGTTGGATTATCAGGGTTTTGAAACAATCTTACAGGAAATGTTGCATTCAATTACCTTGAAAACAGGAGAATTATTAGGAGCAGATCGGACAACAATATTTTTATTAGATCAAGAAAAACAAGAACTCTGGTCTACTTTAGCTGAAGGGCAAGGTAAGCGGCTTTTAGAGATTAGAATTCCCGCTAACAAAGGTATTGCGGGAGAAGTTGCGACTCTCAAGCAAGTAATCAATATCCCCTTTGATTTTTATAATGATACACGGTCAAAATTTGCTCAAGAGCAAGACAAAAGAAACGGCTATCGCACCTATACAATGTTGGCTTTACCTCTGTTAAATGAAGACGGAGAATTAGTAGCGGTAGTACAATTATTAAACAAATTAAAATACCTGCATAATTCCAGTGATCCCCTTTTAGATCGCATTGATACCCAGGGGTTTACTGACGCTGATGAAAAATTATTTCAAGATTTTGCGCCTTCCATTCGCCTGATTTTAGAATCATCGCGCTCTTTTTATATTGCTACTCAAAAACAAAGAGCAGCAGCAGCACTGATGAAGGCAATCAAGTCCCTAAGTCAAAGTAGTCTTGATTTAGAAGATACCCTAAAACGGGTAATGGCTGAAGCTAAAGAACTGATGAATGCAGATCGCAGTACACTGTGGTTAATAGACCACGAACACCATGAATTATGGACAACAATTAATCAGGGTAATGGTGTAACCAAAGAATTGCGAGTACCCATAGGTAAAGGCTTTGCTGGCATCGTTGCTGCATCTGGCAAAAAGTTAAATATCCCCTTTGATTTGTATGAGCATCCAGATTCAGAAACAGCCCAAAACATGGATCAGCAAAATGGCTATCGCACCTGTAGTTTGCTGTGTATGCCAGTTTTTAATAGCGATAAAGAATTGATTGGTGTTACTCAATTAGTAAATAAAAAGAAAACAGGAGAATTTCCTGGGTACAATCCGGCTAATTGGCCTGTAGCTCCTGACTGCTTCCAAGCTAGTTTTGATCATAATGATGAAGAGTTTATGGAAGCTTTTAATATTCAGGCAGGTGTAGCATTGCAAAATGCTCAATTGTTTGCCAAAATCAAACAGCAAGAACAAATGCAACGGGATATTCTCCGCAGTCTTTCTAATGGTGTCATTTCCTCAGATAAAGCCGGATATATTATCACTGCTAATGAAAGCGCTAAACGGTTGCTAGGATTTGATAATGACGAACGTTTAGAAGGCAAACTAGTTAGTGATGTTGTGCATATTAAAGAAGGCGATTTTAGTAAATGGTTTGCAGATGCCTTATACGCAAATGATTTAAAAACTAGTCAGCAATATTACCCTGATCGCACACTTCTGACGACTAGCCAAGAGCAGCATAGTATAAATTTATCACTCAACACTATTGCTGATGCCAGCGACGAAAATCAAGTCTGTGGCGCACTAGTAGTCATGGACGATATCAGTGATGAAAAGCGGCTCAAAAGCACTATGTACCGTTACATGACTCAGGAATTGGCAGAAGAACTGCTGAAATTAGATGACGCTAAACTAGGAGGCGATCGCAAAGAAGTTACTATTTTATTCTCTGATATTCGTGGCTACACTACCCTCACAGAAAATATGGAAGCTGAAGAAGTGGTGGGTATGCTCAATGAATATTTTGAATCAATGGTAGAAGCTGTCTTCAAACATAAAGGTACTCTGGATAAATATATTGGCGATGCCATTATGGCTGTCTTTGGTTCACCCCTACCTTTAGAGCAACACGCTCGGATGGCTGTGCAAACATCTTTAGAAATGCGGACTCGCTTACAGCAATTAAATATAGATCGTCTCGCAGCTAATAAAGCCCATATCAAAATAGGCATCGGCATTAATTCTGATACGGTGATTAGTGGCAATATCGGCTCTAGTAAGCGGATGGAATTTACCGCTATTGGTGATGGTGTGAATCTTGGTTCTCGATTAGAAAGCGTTAGTAAACAGTACGGTTGCGATATTATTATCAGCGACAATACATATCGACTCTGCCAAGAGGACATTTGGGCTAGGGAACTCGATTACATTCGCGTTAAAGGGCGAAATGAACCTGTAGCCATCTATGAGTTAATAGGGCTACGTTCTGATGCCATTGATAATACCAAACTAGAAGTAATTGAGCATTATCATCAAGGGCGTAAATATTATCTTAATCGTCAGTTCATCCAAGCTCAAGCAGAATTTGTTAAAGCCTTATCCGCTGATAACAATGACAAAGCAGCTATGTTATACATAAGCCGTTGTCAGCATTGGTTACAATCACCCCCATCAGATGCAACTTGGGATGACGGGGTATGGACGTTTAAGGAAAAATAAGCTTTAAGCGCTACCATAGTCCTAGGTCGAAGTAAGCTACAAAATCATCTAAAAGCCTACGCCATCAGCTTTGGGAATTTTGAATTCACGGACGTACTAGTACTTACAGTTCAGATCACACACAAACTTTCGTCCGCGTAGGCTAACTCAAAGAATGTAAAATTTTAAGCTGAAAAACCCAACTTTCCAAAACAGTGTCATACTTAACGGTATCACAAGACTGTGTTTATCCAACTGCCACGTTTAAACGTGTATAACCAATGCAAGCTACTTCAAGTTCAATTCTAGAGTTTGAGCAATTATTTAGACAAAAATTAAAACTGAATAATTGCAGGCTGATCAAGAAAAGACAAGAGAATAATTATGAAATAACTACTCCAGCTAAAGACGTTTTTTTGATGACTTGGTGCGAATTTCCAGAAATTAACTTGGTATATCAGAATGTAGGTATACGCACAGCACAGACTGTTGTTTATGAACGGGCTATCCGCTCCCATATTAGTTCCTGCTTAACAAGCATCCAAAATACTCCTAATAATTGAGAACATTTTTGGTAAATTTACATCTTGTAGCAGTCGTAAAAACTGGATTTATGGCGATTTATTAAACCGGAAATCATTCATTTTTTGTTCACCAACCTGGTCAATCAGGGATTATTGAGAATGGTGCAAGATATCAGTAGAACAACTAGTACCGCTTTCTCGGAATCAAAAATTAACAATTAAAAATTAAAAAAGCAGATGATACAAGCTTTTTAGTAATTTTTAATGGTTGGTTGATTTACGCCGTTGTGTACTAGACTCACAGAATATTTACTTAAATTAGTGAGCAATCTCCCACCATAAGAAAAAGAAAGAGAGAAAAGACCCAAATAGATATGGTATCAAATCCGGATCATCACTTATTATTAAAATCTCTCTGCGTTCCCGTGTCTTGCGCGGTTCCCATTTAATGATAAGTCTATCTCTAGGGATACGCTAAAGCGAACAAACGGACTTGATATGATGGGTTAGATCAATAACTAGAGCAAGTTGGTAAGCATTCAGCCGTCAGCTTATACCTAACGGCAGTCTTCACCAACTGCTTTTGTTTATATAGCAACCGCCAAGGTGGTTAGGACATGAACTAATGATAAAACCTAGACACAAACACACTTTCAACTCTGTCACCTGTCACCTGTTCCCTGTCACCTGCTATATTTGGTGTTTCTTTTTCCTTAACAGCGGTTAATGATCATTTTTTAGCAATCTTGTCAGATGTTTAAATGATGTCTAAATATTCTCAACAACTGACTCTAGCCAAATTTCCCCATCATCTCCTAATAACTTATGTGCTGCTTCTAGCATAGAGGCCGCAATGTCTTTAAGATCTTCTCGATTATCCAAATAAGTTTTTAGCGCGTCCATTGGATCAATGCTGCTACTAGCGCTTAATTCTGGAATCCGGGGTTTAGCTAACTGACTAACTAACTCTGGTTGAATTGTATATGTATGCGCTGCACCTAAAGCACTATGGACAGAAGAATTATCAATTAAATCCAATTGTTCAGAACGCAGTTTGTAAATTAGCCTGACTACAGCATCTTCAATATTATATTTAGCTATAGCTTTAAACAAAACCGCTTGCGGATCATCCGCCTTAGATAAATCTACCTCAATTGTGCGGAATACTCGTACAGGTAAGGGGCAAAATTCCCAATTTACTTTTCCCCGTTCCAATTCCACCATCACATAACCTTTATCTTCTTTCTCTTCGCTAAAATCCACCCGTTCAATACTTCCAGGATAAATCACCGGCGGGTCATTGGATTTGTTTAAATTTTGGTGTTTGTGAACGTGACCCAAAGCCACATAATCAAAACAAGGACGAGTCAGCAAAGATAGCGGTAAAGTAAAACCTTTACCCACAGCTAACAAACGTTCAGCCCCCAAAGTGGCATTATCAGCCATCAAATGCGCCAAAAGCACCGTTGGTACATCCGGGTCAAGACGGCGAATTTCCCCTTCTAAAACTACTTGTAGCCGTTCTGTTAACAGTTGATTAACATCAGCCATAGATAAACCCGCAGTTTCTTGACGAGTCATCAAAGTAGAACGAGTTAACCAAGGGAGAGTAATGACTTGCACCTTTCCGTTACGGGTTTGGATATGATGAGTAGTCAAAGTATCACCCACCACAAACCCCGGTACACCTAAAGTCCGGTAAATATTTAAACTTGCGCCTCCCACTCCTTGGGAATGTTGGTCATGATTACCCACCAACAGCACTGTCGGAATATCAGCATCAACAAGGCGGCGAAATTGACTAGCAAAAGCTTCTTGTACATAAGGTGGTGGCGTAGCATCAGGAAAAGCATCACCACCAAAGATTACCAAATCTACAGCATCAGATAGGGCTTGGTCGATACACAAAGCTAAAGTCTTGACAAAATCCTCCAACCGTGTATTTAATCCTGTTGCCGAATTGATGCGTCCGTGGGAGAAACCGCTTCCCATGTGGATATCTGAGAGGTGGAGAATTTTAATCATATTAGTCAGTAGTTTAAAACTAACCGCGATTTTCAATCACCCGATTTTGTTAAAATTACGGTCATATTCAAGCATACATCTTTCTATGTTACAACCAGGAAAGTCATTCTTATCTAAGATAAAGGAAATTTTCATTCCTCAAAGTTTCACACCTCAGCCTGTAAACCAAGAGGTAGAATTAAAATCAGAGGTAGGAATGGATTACAGAAAACTGCAAAACTACCTCAAAGCAGAAAAATGGAAAGAAGCGGATGAAGAAGCATTAAGAGTAATGTTAGCAGTTGCAAAACGGGAAAACGAAGGTTGGTTAGATGTTGAAGACATTTATAATTTTCCCTGTGCAGACCTGCGAACCATTGACCAGTTGTGGGTAAAATACAGTAATGGTAAATTTGGTTTTTCTGTGCAGAAACGAATTTATAAGGGTTTAGGAGGAACAACAGAATATAACGAGGAAATCTGGGAGAAGTTCGGGGAAGAAGTAGGGTGGAAGAATAAACAAAATGCAGGTATGGACTATAACGATATGAATTTTGACGAAAAAAGACCAAAAGTTAACTTTACTAACTATACAATACTTGAGAAGACAGATATAAACAAGAATTGGTTATACTACAAAGATATAACTTTTGATAAAAAAGCACCTGAAGCCCACCTTCCTATTACTGTTAGTAAGTATAGTTTAGCTTGGAATGCGAGGATGGGAATGTGGGAGCAGGACGGTCGGGGTTCACAGCTTGACAGTTATTTTAATCTCTTCTCTTCTCTCGCGTCGAGACTTGTAAACTGTAACATTTAAAGGTTACAGAAAATTATTAAGTCTGAATCAGGATAACCAGGATTTAAGGATTTACAGGATGTTATTTTGTAGTCAAAGATCCCCGACTTCTGACATAATATAAGATGAATGAGAAGATTAATCAAAGAAGTCGGGGATCTAAATTTTGATAACTGAAATTTTTCTCTGTGTCCTCTGTGTCTCTGTGGTTCGTTAAAAAAAACATCAAAAATAACTGAACGCAGATAAACGCAGATAAACACAGATAAAGAGAAACAACATCCTGAAAATCCTCAAATCCTGGACATCCTGATTCTGACATATTCTATCTTTTTTATGGAACCACGAAGAAGCGAAGGACACGAAGGTAATGAGGTTACAAAGATATTCTCTATGGGTAATTTAATCCTGTAAATCCTTAAATCCTGGACATCCTGATTCAGACAAAATACATAAATTAAGGTGCGTTAAGCTGTCGCTAACACACCCTACTTTGACTGTAGGTAATTGGTAATCGTTTTTCCAATGACCAATAACCAATGACTAATGACTAAATGTGAATTCCACATTCAGTTTTTTCACTTCCTCTCCAACGTCCAGCGCGTTCGTCTTCACCGTCAGCTACTTTGGTGGTAATAGGTTCGTCACCAATGCTGGGATAACCTTCGTCATGAAGAGGATTGTATATTACCTTATGTTCAGCTACATAAACCCAACTATCTTGGCGTGTCCAAGCTGCTATAGGATTTACTTTCAGTCTTCCCAGATTATCTAATTCAAATATAGGCATATTTGCACGGGTGACAGCTTGGTCACGTCTACGACCTGTAATCCAAGCTGAAGTCTTGAGTTCGTCTAAGCCCCGTAACAGTGGTTCAATTTTTGTAATGTTGTGGAATTGAGCAATATCTTTTTCCCAAAGCGCTTCACCAAACTTAGCAGCAAAGGCTTCACGGGTTTCTACATCTGGAGTTTTATAAGTTTGTAAATCTAGGTTATAGATTTCTTTAGCTTTCGCAACCAGTTCTAGGGTTTGGGGGAAGTGGTACAGAGTATCGAGAAAAATTACAGGAACTGGATGATTGAGTTCAGTATAAAGAATGTGAGTAATTACCAAGTCATCCACGTTAAAGGCGCTTGTTTGTACAAGTCCTGTGGGGATATTCTCTATAGACCACGCCAGTATTTCTTTGGGAGTGGCTGTTTCAAATTGCTGATTTAATTGCTGTAAGTCAAATGTTGTGGAAACTGTCATGATTATTTCTTAGACAAATTTTTGTTACCTTTATAAAAATTTATTTTATCCTATCAAGGCACATATTCTGACCGGAAACTGGGTAATGATTATGTACGGGTATTACTACAACCTCAACTAAGGTCTGTTACTGAATACAAGTATAAATTATCTGTGAGCAAAAATGAACGAAAAATTAATCATATACTAAGAAAGTTTAAGCGATTTTAAGTTTTACCTGGATTTGCAAAGCTATTTATATTGTTAATGCTATTCTTAACCTAAGAAAATACAAGGATTTTACTAGAAATGAATAATACAAAACTACCAAATAGCTTCGGTCAATCTATAGTTATGGGTGTTTTAATCGTGTTGACTAGTGCTGGGATAATCACGATTATGAACGTTTTTTAATAACGGAAATTACCACCACAAAATGTCGGAGTTTTAGATGCTGAACTCTTTATTTATATATATTTAAATATTCTGCAAAAACTCCACATTGGGTAATAAAGGATCTGTCACAATTCCCACACCAACAAAACCCCAACGTTTGAGCAAGTTTCCTATCTGTGTTCCCGGTAGAGGTTCTACAGCAAAGCGGTTTGCTACTTCTCCAGCATGGGTATTGAGATAGCTTAGAGCATCAAAGTTTTCTCGAAATAGCAACAGATAAACTGAATCATCAGATTTGGGACGTGCTGTGAGATAACGTCCAGTGCTTTGAGATCGGACAATATAATAATTTTCAGAAAGCATTGATATTCGGTAATGGGTGAGTTTCCTATTCCTAAAGATTAATTCAAGTCTTCTAATTTAATTCGCGGATCTGCTGCTTTTAACATTAAATCAGCAATTAAATTGCCAATAATTAACAACACCGCACTCATGACCAAGCTGGCCATGACTAAATATTGGTCTTTAGCTAAAACGGCTTGTAAAGTCAATTTTCCTAAACCTGGCCAATTAAAGAAATTTTCGGTAATAAATGCACCGCTTAATAAACTTGCTAATTCAAAACCCAATAAAGTAATTAAAGGGTTGATAGCATTACGCAAAGCATGAACATATATGACACGATTTTCAGGAAGTCCCTTAGCACGGGCTGTTTGGATATAATCTTGACGCAATACATCCAGTAATTGACCACGCATAATACGTTGCAACCCGGCAAAACTGGTAATACTCAAGGCAATTAACGGTAAAATCATGTGCCATAGGATATCTAATATCTTACCCAGCCATGTCAGTTCAGCGTGATCGATACTAGTCATGTTACCCACCGGAAATAATGGGGTAGTGATTTGAGCTAAGAATAATAGAAATAAGGCAGTAATAAAACTGGGAAACCCTTGTCCAGCATAGCTAATTACCTGCAAAACCTTATCAGTGCCGCGATTTTGCTTGACAGCAGCGAGAATACCCAGAGGAATAGCGATCGCCCATGTTGTAATTAAAGAAGCGATCGCTAACAACAACGTCGCTGGTACTCTTTCCAACAACAGCGATCCTACAGAGCGTTGATAAACAAAACTTGTGCCAAAATCACCCTTAGTCACAATTCGAGTTAACCACAGCCAAAACTGCTCAGGCCAAGACTTATCTAACCCAAATTGTCGGCGTATTTCCTCAATCCGTTCCGGGGAAATTTTCGGATTTTGCCGCAGGGTATCTACGTAATCCCCTGGAGACAACTTCATAATAAAAAACGACAAAGCCGACGCTAAAAAAATCGTCAACAGCGCCTGTAGCAACCGTTTGCTCACATAAATGAAAGTTTCATTTGTGATTAGCTTAATGAGCCAATCTCGACTCGTCTCCAAGGAAATTTTTGTAGAAGTCATAAATTGCCAATTGTCGTCATTTCTGGAAAACCAATGACCAATGACTAATATTCAACCACAGATATTATTGGCACATCCGGCAGATGTTTTCGCCCTTGTAAATCCCGTAGCTCGATGATAAACCCAAACCCTACAAGTTCGCAGCCAAACTTTTGTAGCAGCTTTGCTGTCGCGCTTGCAGTTCCACCCGTAGCAATCAAATCATCGACAATCAAAACCCTACTACCTGGATGCAAAGCGTCCTGATGCACTTCCAAGCTATCTGTACCATACTCTAGTTCATAATCAATGCGGTGAACAGCTGCTGGTAACTTGCCTTTTTTCCGCACGGGAATAAAACCAGCACCTAATTGATAAGCTAGAGGCGCACCAAAAATGAACCCACGAGATTCCATCCCCACGACGCAATCTGCCTTGAGTTCAGATTCAACGCATTTTTGTGTTAAAAAGTCAATTGTGTAGCGCAAACCATCTGGATCACGCAGTAAGGTGGTAATATCCCGAAATAATATTCCCGGCTTCGGAAAATCTGGTATGTCACGAATCAGAGACTTTAAATCCATAGTTTGTGCAGTTGTCAAGGTTGATTTGTAGGGCGCAACAAATAATCGTGAGGTAAATAGGGCTGATCAGTTTTTTTGCCTCTATGTACTAGCCTCTATTTCTCAATTTCAGATACCTGAGAAATCGTACACTATAATGTCATACGCTGGAGATGAGGAATTTTGTTTCATGAGCCATTGACGATAACTGAGAACTTAACCCAAGCTAGAGATATATCTCTACTACCAACAAAAGGCAGGTGAACAAATGCTTTAAAACTTTCATTACAGTATACGGAAACCTGTGAGTAACAAGAGTAAGTATTGTATATATTGGGCTGCTCATGCCATCACCACAAGCCTAAGTTATGGTTTGGCTATATATCTTAAATTTTGTTTGACTCACTTTATTGGAATAGCACAAGGTATTTTAAAGAATGAATGTCTCCGCAAGTTTAACGCCGTTCAACAGTCCAACTCCTGAGGCCATGCCGATGATTCTGGACACTTTACCAGATCCGGCGATCGCTCCCAAGGGTTGTCCTCGCAGAACGACGTTGCAAATAGACCTCATGTTACTGGCAATAGAAGCTTTAGAGCTTGGCGGTTCTGAAGCCATTCTGTCTTTTGCCCAAGAGTTAGACCTAAAAGGAATTATTAAAGATCGGGTAAATTTATGGCGGATGCGTAGCTCTAACCCGCTGCGACGAGCGCATATCCGCAGACCATTAGGCATCCTGGAAGCAAAAGCACTAGTAGTCATTACTTGCTACATAGCGCGGCGGTTAACAGTTGTCATTCGTCAGCTACTAATGATATATCAGCAATTGTCCGAAAAGCAGATTCCACTGGAACAAAATTTGCGTTTAGCTAATTACCTAGAGCGATTTAGAGCGCACTTTAAGAGCCGGATGAATGCCAGACGTTCTGTGGCACTGACATTCAACTCTGATGAAAAATTAGATGAATTGGCTATGGATTTATTAGGAAAATTACTATTCTGCACCGGTACAGCTGGAATGCAGCGTTTCTGGATTTCTCTTTTTGACGGTGAAGTAGAGTAAGCAACTCAGGTCTAAAGACACTAAGCTTTAGCCCAGAGCGAGCATACCAAACAAAGACATTTGTCCTTGTAATTGGCACGTCATCCCCGGACTTTCGGGCTGGATTACAGACAACCCCAAAGCAGCAATATTCTTAGCCGCGTTGATATCAGCATCATGTTCAAGTCCACAATGCCCACACTTAAAAACTTTTCCGTTACGGTAAGATTTGCCCTTGACAGGGTGAATATGTCCGCATCGAGAACAAGTTTGACTAGTGTAAGCAGGTGGGACAAATATTACTCCCACCCCAGCAATATTTGCCTTGTAGCCAACAAACAAACGCAGCTGATAGAACGCCCAATGATTAGTTCTGCGACGTTCTATTTTACTTCTAGGCTTGGTATTGAGAGATTGTCTAATATTAGTCAAGTCTTCAAAAGCCAAACTCGCATTCAGTTGCTGAGATTTTTGAACAAGCTGCTTAGAAATATTGTGATTCAACCATTCTTGAAACCTCCGTTCTCTCCCAGAAAGCCTTCTCAAAAGTCGCCTAGACGACCGAGTGAAGCCGTTGTTCAATGCTACAGTAGTAGAACTGAACAACGGCTTACAGGAATGGCGACACCAAACAAGCTTTATCCTAACAAAGATGAGATTCTTACAAGGTTTGATGCTGGCAGTTCAGTAAAAGAACTATGTCAAGAATATGATGTGACAGAGGCTTCCATGCGATCGTTCTTGAAAAAGAACGAGAGAGAACTAAGGGGAAGAACTGACTTAAAGCAGTGCAATGAGTTGAGTATTGCTGAAGCTGCATATATTGCTGGATTGATTGATGGAGATGGTTGTCTGACAGCAACAGTTGGAAAGTCGCGTAATTCAGTCGTCGTTAATTACAAGTTGATCGTCTCCATGTGTGATCAGCCACTAATTGAGTGGTTAAGGGAAATTACAAATGTTGGAACGATAACAGGACAAAACAGGATTAACCAACCAAATTGGAGGCATCTGCATCGATACGAGTGTAGTGGTCAGCAGCTTAATTCTATGTTGGAAAAAGTTCTTCCCTATTTGAAGCTAAAAAGACCTCAAGCTTTGTTGTTGCAAGAAATAGGAAGCTTAAAGAAAAACAAACTCGGTTGGGGAGTCGATAGGAATATTGAGCGGCAAATAGAAATTTCTCAGCTAATTCAAAAAATGAACTTTAGAGGAGTTAGACAAGATGAGGCTCTTTAACAAGTTTGGATTGAACGTTAGCTCTAACCTTGCTATAACAGTCACGAACGTTTTGAATCTGTTTACCATTCCACGATTTACCCGTGGAAGTGGTGGCAATGTCGCGTCGTCCCAAGTCAACCCCAATTACTTTCGGAGTCTTGCCAGTGGGTTGAGTTGGGATATCAACAACGAAGTTGATAAAGTAGTCACCGCTCTTGGTTTTATTCAGTGTGGCGCTGGTTGGTTTTTGTCCCCTCAGCAATGCAATCTGATAACCATTATGACTCATCCAGTGCAATTAATATTGACTGCGGTTAAAACCGCCCGTGCCGCTTCCCTCTCAGCCCTTAAGGGACTGAGTTTCCCGCATTCCGCGAGGTTCTATGAATATTCAACGTAAGTACAGTTTACCTAATTGCACACTGCTCTTAGAGGGATTAAGTGATGTCACCATATCTGCCCAGTTTCAAGACCTGCGCCCAGAACTATCTATATTGGTAAATGCTGAATGCTATTTATCTAGTTATACTCAGCCCATAGCCGGAGGGCGAGAATTTTTTGAAAGCTTGGTCAGGGCTGTAAGTGCTTATGCTCAAGAAGTTTTAAGTAATGTCCCCAACCCCCAAGCACACAATCATGAGTCGGAACTAGTGGAGTTGCAAAAAATTGACACCAACCGACACCGATTGATTCTACATTCAGAGATTGGTGCAGAGGGTTTTGAGTCTAACACCAACGATGGTAAACAACCATCCATTCAAATAGAGTTGAATACGGTGCAGTTGTTTGATTTAGTGGAAGCAGTAGATCAGTTTTTTGCTGATACTCAAACATTACCAGAGTTATCACTAGAACTACAACCAGTCACTAGACGCTATGGTGGCGCAAGTCAAGTATTGCTCAAGCAAGCAGTACCAGCATCTGTAGGCGTATCGAGTTTGGCAGTTGCAGCGATCGCTTTTACCTTAATTCCTCCTCCCCAAGTACGTCCACCAGAACCGAAGCCAGAGGAACAGTCCAGCACCACAACATCCACAGCCTCACCCACAATTGAAGCTTCACCCACAATTGAAGCTTCACCTACAGTTGAAGCCTCACCCACACCGATTATTAGAGATTTAGAAGCACTTCTGAGTTCAGTTCCAGAAATTACTGATCCCTCCCAACTACGTGCATTAAATCGCCAAGTTTATAACCAAATTCATCCAGTTTGGAATAATCGTGCTGAATTCACCGAAGATTTGATCTATCGTTTAGGTGTGGCTGCCGATGGTAGTATCGTTGGTTATAAAGCTGTTAACAAAGCTTCCAATAATGCAGTAGACAAAACACCACTGCCGAATCTACTATACAATCCTGCTAACCGCCGCATTGCCAACGAACCCATCGCTCAATTCCGAGTAGTCTTTAATAAAAAAGGTGTTTTAGAAGTCAGTCCTTGGCTGGGATACACTAAAAAACCAGAAGTAATCGGCGAAAAAATCACTGACTCCAAAAAAGTCAAAGATTTAAACCAAAAGCTCTATGGTATGATTCGCCAAAATTGGAGTGTAACACCCACATTTACCACAGATTTGAAATATCGGGTGGCGGTAAATAAGGATGGTGTGATTGCTGACTATGAACCACTCAACCAAGTAGCCTTTGACTATTTTCGGGAAACACCTCTACCGCAGATGTTCCAATCTGTTTATGGCTCAAACTTAGCTGCTCCCAACAACAAAGAAGCTCTCGGTCACTTCCAAGTGGTATTTAAGCCTAACGGCACATTAGAAGTTACCTCTTGGGAAGGATACAGGTAATAATTCGTAATTCGTAATTCGTAATAGTGCCTACGGCAGGCTACCGCCAACGTAATTCTGAATTTATTTGGTGATTTTCCCCATATAATTTCCCCATAACTGGGCGGCTTGAGCGCTACTACCAGATGTGGGGGAATTATCGTCATTTCCTAGCCAAATACCAGTTACAAGCTGCCGACTGGGAATAAAACCAATAAACCACAAGTCAACGTTTTTATCTGTTGTCCCCGTTTTACCGGCTTCACCCAGTCCCCGTCCCAGGGCAGCACTGCGGCCAGTACCACTGGAAATTACCTCCTGCATCATGCTGGTCATTTTATTGGCGACATCTGTTTTCAGCACTCGTTTATTACCATCTGGATCTTGGTCGTAGGAATAGATAACACGACAAGTTTTTAAATCTTTGCGATCCTGACAATCACTACTGTCTAAAATCCTGCTAATAGCATGGGGCGGATTCCAAACACCACGATTGCTAATAGCTCCAAAAGCACCAGTCATTTCTAAAACATTGACTACACTTTGACCCAAAACTAAACCAGGAACAGGATCAAGTGAAGATTTGACCCCCAAACGCTGCGCCATATTCACTACTTTATTTAATCCCACTTCTCTGGCAATTCTTAAAGCAATGGGGTTTTCTGAAAGTGCCAAACCAGTGGCTACGTCTAAACTACCACCTCCACCAGACCGACAGGGTTTGTAAGTAAAGCCCTGCCAAGGGAATGCACTGCAAGAATAGGTTCTTGATGTTGGTATTCCCTGTTCTAAAGCAGCAGCGTAAGCAAATATCTTGAAGGTGGAACCTGGTTGTCTTTGAGCTTGCACAGCCCGATTAAACTGGCTTTTTTTATAATCCGTCCCCCCTACCATTGCTAAGATGCTTCCAGTTCTGGAGTCTAAAGTTACTAGGCCTCCTTGGGAAAACCGAAAGCTTGAACCAGCGTTACTAACTGAATTTCGCAGTGATGATTCTGCCTGAGCTTGAATGGCTGGATCTAACTGAGTTTCGATAATATAGTTACCCTCTCTTGCTGCTCCTTCCCCTAAAATTGATTCCAGTTCTTGAAAGACGTAATTATAAAAGTAAGGGGCAATTGTCTGAGCTTGCCTTTCACAAACTTTAGGACTAACTTGAACGGTGGAACGTCTGGCTCGATTAGCATCTTCGGTGCTGATTTTGCCCATTTCCAGCATCCGTTTAATTACACGATTACGGTAATCGGCTGCTCCTAATTTCCTTAGCCCTTCTCCACAAAAATCGAAGGCGTTGGGAGCTGGTAAAATTCCTACTAAGGTTGCTGCTTCAGCAAGAGTTAATTCTTTAGCTGACTTTTCAAAGTAATATTTAGCTGCATCCTCAAAGCCGGAAGTATCACCACCTAAAAATACTCGATTTAAGTAGGTCAGTAAAATATCATCTTTGCTGTAAAAGGTTTCTAATTTCAGGGAGACAATAGCTTCACGCACTTTCCGTCCCAAGGAATCTTGTCTACCTACATAATCGCGGAATAAACTACGGGCAACTTGCTGAGTAACTGTACTAGCGCCTTGTTGGACATCGCCGCTACGACTATTAATCAGTACGGCTCGCAATACCCCTAAAGGATCTACCCCAAAGTGCCAATAATAACGACTATCCTCGGAAGCCACCACAGCGGCTGGCAAATAAGGACCAAAATTTGATAGCTGCTTTAGGTCTACGTGAGCAATATTTCTAGGCTCCCGGAGTGGAGTAGAACCATCACGGGCATATACAACCACAGGGGCGCGTGTGGCTGTAGGTAGAGGTCTGACAGAAAATTTCGTCCATTCTGCCCCAATCGCTAGGGCTAATAAGGCACTGGCACCACCAACACTATAAATTCCCCATGTTGCGGCTTTGATATACCAGGGTGGCGGATCGACGTATTGCAATCGCACGGAAGCGGCTAATTCTGGCGGTCCCAAGGTAAAGATGTCGCCATGACGCAGTTCTAGAGAAGTGACTCGTCGCTTACCTAAATAGATGCCGTTAGTAGAACCCTCATCTTTAATGGTGAAAGTGGGAATCCGTTGGCTCGAATCCCTGGACAAAGATAGGTGAATCTGGCTGACAACAGGGTTGCGAACGACGATATCAGCAGATTTGGAACTACGACCTAGAATATAGCGATCGCCCAACAGCGGATATATTTCCGCTTTATCAGCCCCCGCATCCTGCACCCAGAGTTCTGGTACTTTGGCATTGGGCTTGAGCGCCAGTTTAGAAAAATCAACCCTAGCTTGAATAGTATTGACGGCTTGTGTCAGTTGACCAAGGAACGTTTGTGGCTTTTGAGGCGGTTGCGGGGAACTCATCGGCTATATCACATCACACGCTGTTAGTGAAGAATCGGGCGAATCGTAATTTTAATGCTAGTCTGACACTATTTTACTCACAAGCTATAAATAAATTGGCTGTACGGAATTTTCTAAGTTCAATTTAATACTTATATGCTGCTTGAGAAACAAGATTATTTTGTGATTTTTAGAACTAGTTTACGGATAGAAAAATTTCTATCTATATTACTGGATGCCCATTCTATCTCAAAAAACTAGCTGTACAAGCACAATCAGGATATTTAGGTTGGTATTGCTAGAAACTACTCTTCAATCAACCAAATATTTAAATTTAACTGTCGCCAAACCTCTCTACCATTTATTATCAAAATCTACATCTACCTTTAGAAAGATTTTCTCCAATTAATTGTTTGATTTAATTGGCGAAGTGTTCCGTTGACCTTGAGGTTAATTTCCGAATGAAGGGAAAATTTCTGACTCTGATTGGTACAGCCCTGACATTGGCGCTTACCACTAATGTTGCTATGGCCGAGTCCAGTCAATCCCCTGTATCTGAAGAATCTAGTAGTTCATCTACTAATTCACCAACGGAAATCAAAATGTCACCACTTGGTATGAAAATTCTGTGCGAGCGGTTTCCTCTCAATTCCCGTTGTTCAGGTGGCACAGCAATTAATTCTACCATTCCTACTGGCACTACAGTACCAGCAACGAATCCTGCTGAAAGCGGTATTAGTCCTGAAAGCACTACAGTACCAGCAACAACTCCTGATCCAGGCAATTCCAGTAACTTAACTCCTGCTCCAGGAAGTATGATTTTACCAACATCAGATACACCCAACAGTAGTACGGAACCGGGCGCAAGTTCACCCATGCCAGTTCCTAGTAATGAGATATTACCAACTCCTCCTCAGGGTGCTTTATAGGTAATGTTAGTTGGTGCATTGAAATTTAATAAATAAACCTTTCATTTATTTGGTAGCCTGGAGATGCTAAACTCCAGGTTTCTTTGTTGATATTTATTAAAATCAGAGTTGAAAAAGAGAGCAGCTGGGTAAAAGGGGACAATTTCAGAAATTACCTTTTTCCCAATTACCGAAAATTTGGGTATCAAATTAGCGGGGTCTGTGACTTGTGGTAGATGTTTGTTGCAAAGAAGCAATTAAAAGGCAAACAATACCAATACTAATAAAAGAATCTGCCACATTAAATACGGCAAAGTTAATCAGGCGAAAATCCAGAAAATCAACCACGTAGCCTAAAGAAAACCGATCAATCCCATTACCTATAGCCCCACCTAAAATCAAGCCATAACCCAACTGATCCCAAAAACTTAACATAGGGCCAAATGTGGCAATGGCTATCAATACTAAACTTACACCTAAAGAGAGCCATCGCAACCACTCTACTTTTCCACTTAATAAACTAAACGCTGCACCTGTATTAGTAACATAGGTAAAATGAAATATACCTGGGAGTAATGGTAGTGTTTGTCCCAAAGCAAAAGTTCGTACTACCCAGAATTTTGTCACTTGATCTAGAAAAAAAGCTAAAAAGGCCGCAATCCAAAAGAGGTGATTTTTTAAACGCATGATGAATTAGTCATTAATCATTAGTCATTAGCCATTAGTCATCTGACTACTGATCAATGACTAATAAAACATTATATGTCGTAGCACATATGCTACTATGGTGACAGCACAAACTACAGCTAGTTGACCTGGTAGTGAAAACCAAGAGTATTTAAGGATTGCTTGCATTAAAGGTAGGTTATCTGCCACTTTTCCGGGCAAAAGATAGCCAATCATTAAATAAGCAATACCGCAGATGTGGACTGTTAGCAATCCACAAAAACAACTAAAAGCCAACATTTCTAAACGAGGTCTGGCTTTAAAGGCAAAATAGCCGCAAATCCAAGCTCCGGGAATAAAGCCGAGCAGATAGCCAAACTGAGATAGCTTAACATAACCAATACCGCCTCCTTCGGCAAATACAGGTAACAAGGTTAATCCCATGACTAAATAAGCAATCTGAGAAAGCGCACCAGCATTTTTGCCTCCTAAACAACCGACTAGCAGCACGGCTCCAATTTGATAGCTAACACCTAAAGACAAGGTTTTAACTCCTTGCTGACCCCAACTCCAAGGAAAAGTAGTGCCATAGGCTTCTAGGAACGTGCCACCCATTGTTAGGAGTAAGCCAATCATAGACCATAATAATTGATTGGAAGCAGCAAACATTGAACAGGGAACAGGGAATAGGCCAAAGGTAAAGCTAACAGCAACCAGTATAGGCCAATGGTAAGAAGATGAGACCCAGCCTTAACACTGAAAATTGGTATTACTGAGGTTAGGTGATTGAGTAAAAGGTAACATTGTTCTTTGTTACTTAACTAGTTACCGAGAATAAATACTTATGTTAACCGTATAGAGTAGATAAAAATTAATACAAAAAACCTTGAATTGGAATCGAAGTCAAGAGATTTTTGAGATTATTAACCTACCGTTAACCTTATTATGAATCATTTAGCGGTATCTTAGAAGCGCTCATCTGGAAATTTACAGATATTTACAGCAATGGTATTACATCTAAATCGAGTAAAGAATAATTCATTTATAACTTCAGCAGCAGTGTTAACACTGACAATGGGGTTAGCGGCTTGCGGGGGAAATTCAAGCCCTGACAATACTGCTACAACTGAAACTCCTGGCACTACTCAAAATACAACTGCTTCTAGTCCAGCTAAACTCGATCTTGGTGGAAATATCACCTTAACCGGTGCTGGCGCAACTTTCCCCGCACCATTGTATGCAAGTTGGTTTACTGATTTAAACAAAAAATATCCGAGTTTGCAAGTTAGCTATCAGTCAGTAGGTAGCGGTGCTGGTGTTGAGCAATTTATCCAAGGTACTGTAGACTTTGGTGCTAGTGATGTAGCGATGAAGGATGAAGAGATCGCCAAAGTACCCCAAGATAAAGGCGTGATTTTACTACCTGTAACTGCCGGGAGTATTGTACTAGCTTACAATCTACCAGATGTTACTGAACTAAAACTACCACGCACAGTTTATACTGATATCTTATTGGGTAAAATCAAGTCATGGGATGATCCGGCAATTGCTAAAGCTAACCCTGAAGCAAAGTTGCCCAAACAACCAATCACTGTTGTATATCGTGCTGATGGTAGTGGGACTACAGGTGTGTTCACAAAACACATGAGTGCTATTAGCCCAGAGTGGAAAACTAAAGTTGGTGAAGGTAAAAGCGTAGCCTGGCCTGTGGGAGTTGGCGCTAAAGGTAATGAAGGTGTAACAGCCCAAATTCAACAAACTCAAGGTTCTATTGGTTATATTGAGTATGGCTACGCCAAACAAAATAATATTAAGTTTGCAGCTTTGGAAAACAAGAGTGGCACAATGGTTGTAGCTAATGAGGAGTCAGCATCTAAGACTCTGGCAGCTGTAACTCTTCCAGAAAATCTCCGTGCTTTCATTGCTGACCCAGAAGGTGCAGATTCCTATCCCATTGTTACGTATACCTGGCTTCTTGTATACAAAAAATATCCGGATGCGGCTAAAGCCAAAGCCATAGAAGCAGCAATTGAGTATGCATTAACTGATGGTCAAAAGCTGGCTGGAGAATTAGGTTATGTTCCTCTACCAGCAAATGTGATTAGTAAGGTTGCTGCTGCGGCTGACCAAATTAGTCCTGACTATAAAATTGCTGTGAGTGGTGGAACTGATGCGAGTCAGTAGTCTCACCTTTTCGTTTAATCGCAATACTCCAGCAATAGTTTAAGCACAATAATTTAATTTACCAATCAGTTGGGAACCCTGATTAGCTAGTGTCTCAGATGCAAAAAACGACGAAGCAATACTTAAAGTATAGACGTAGCCACTAATACCAGGATGTGTTGGTTGCTTACTGGTTTCATACTCAGTAGTCGGTACTTTCTTCTTAAGTCTGGTTCCCTCTCATATTTTTTCTGATTTGATTTTTACAGTCAGTATTTATGACTACAAATTCTCAGAATATGCCCTCAGCGATTAAACAGCGCTCGGAGATAGACAAATCTCTAGATCAGGGATTTATTTGGTTGACACAGCTTTTTGCTCTAGCGATCGCTGGCACTTTATTATGGATCACGGCACAGGTTGCTATTGGGGCTTGGCCTGCCATTCAAGAGTTTGGTTTTGGCTTTTTATTTCAAACCACTTGGAATCCTGTAAATAATGAATATGGGGTGCTGCCACAAGTCTATGGCACTCTCATTAGTTCTTTTCTGGGCTTGTTATTAGCTATACCTATTGGTGTCGGTACTGCTGTTTTACTAAGTGAAAATTTTCTACCTGCTCCGGTGCGGGTGGTATTGGTATTTTTAGTAGAACTACTAGCAGCTATTCCTAGTGTTGTCTATGGAGTATGGGGAATTTTTGTTTTAATCCCGATTTTGACCAACTTGGGCAAATGGCTGCATAGTTCCTTCGGCTGGATACCATTTTTTAGCACCCCACCCACAGGGCCAGGAATGCTACCGGCTGGAGTGATATTAGCAATTATGACTTTACCAATCATCACTGCTATCTCCCGTGATGCCTTAATTTCTGTACCCCCTAGTTTGCGTCAAGCCGCTATCGGACTGGGTGCAACTCGTTGGGAAACACTTTTTCAAGTTATCATCCCCGCTGCCTTTTCTGGCATTGTCAGTGCGGTGATGTTGGCACTTGGTAGAGCCATGGGAGAAACAATGGCTGTAACAATGTTAATTGGTAATTCCAACAACATCAATATTTCCTTACTCGCTCCATCTAATACAATTTCGTCTCTACTAGCCAGCCAATTTTCTGAAGCCAGTGGGTTACAAATTTCAGCTTTAATGTACGCTGCTTTAGTTCTGTTTTTTCTAACGCTGGTAGTGAATGTTTTGGCAGAGTTTATTGTTCTCCGGGTTAAGCGACTGTAGTTTTAGGTTGAATTTATGACTTCTTCTTTTCCCCAAAGCAGCCTGACTCGCTCCCCTTCCTCTCCCCGAACAATGTTCAACACGGCAATGACCGTAGTTGCATTTATTTGTGGAGTATTGGCGCTGCTACCTCTGGTGGCTGTTCTTTCTTATGTATTGTTTAAAGGTTTTAGCAGTTTAAACCTCAGTGTGTTTACAGAATTGCCCCCAGCGCCTCTGAGAAAGGGAGGAGGTTTTGGTAATGCCATTTTGGGAACCCTATTTATGGTGGGAATTGGTGCATTCATCAGTATTCCTTTTGGTGTGTTAGCGGCAATTTATTTAACAGAGTTTAGTTCTAGTAAAGTAGCTAGATGGATACGGTTTGCTACTAACATTCTCAGTGGAGTTCCCTCTATTATTGCTGGGGTATTTGCTTATGGAATTGTGGTTTTGACATTAGTAAAGCTGAATTTAGGTTCTTACTCAGCTTTCGGTGGTGGGTTTGCGTTGGCAATTTTGATGTTACCCACGATTGTGAGAACCACAGACGAAGCTTTACAGTTAGTTTCCCAAGATTTGCGTCAAGCATCTGTGGGGTTAGGCGCAACTCAGTTTCAAACGGTCGCACAGGTGGTATTACCAGCAGCTTTACCAGCAATTGTAACTGGTTCTACGTTAGCGATCGCCAGAGCATCTGGAGAAACTGCACCGTTACTATTTACGGCGCTGTTTTCCTCTTTTTGGCCTAGTGGCTTATTTCAACCAACAGCTTCTCTGGCAGTTTTAGTTTATAACTTCTCAGTTTCACCTTTTCAAAATTGGCAGTCTCTAGCTTGGGCTGCTTCCCTAATCTTGGTTTTGATGGTTCTGATTACAAGTATCATCGCTCGTTGGGCAACAAGGCAAAAAGCTTAACAAAATACTTCAACATGATGGTTGATCATCCCTAAAAATTATCTCTAAACTATTTATGGCTACTAACGCTAGTACGATGAATGGGACTGATGCGGTTTTACGTACAGAAAATCTGAATATTTACTACGGTAACTTCCTTGCTGTACAGAATGTTTGGCTAGATATTCCCAAAAATAAGGCTACGGCTTTTATTGGGCCTTCAGGCTGTGGTAAGAGTACATTACTTCGATGCTATAACCGTCTTAACGATTTAATTGAATCGTTTCGAGCCGAAGGTAAAATTTATTTTGGTGATAATAATTTGTATGCACCAGATATTGATCCGGTAGAAGTACGTCGTCGGATTGGTATGGTGTTTCAAAGACCAAACCCTTTTCCCAAATCAATTTTTGACAATATTACTTTTGGAGCCAAAATCAACGGCTACAAAGGAGATCTTAATGAATTGGTTGAACGGAGTTTGCGACAAGCTGCTTTATGGGATGAAGTCAAAGATAAACTTAAGCAAAGTGGTTTATCTTTATCAGGTGGACAACAACAGCGTTTATGTATTGCTAGAGCGATCGCAGTTCAACCAGAGGTGATCCTCATGGATGAACCATGCTCGGCTCTTGATCCTATTTCTACTTTGCGGGTTGAAGAACTAATTCACGAACTCAAAGAACAATACACCATTGTGATCGTTACCCACAATATGCAACAAGCTGCACGGGTTTCTGATAAAACAGCCTTTTTTAATGTCAAAACTTCCGATAAAGGCGGTAGAACAGGCTATTTAGTAGAGTACAACTCCACAGAATTAATTTTCAACAATCCACAGCAAGAAGATACTAAAGCTTATATCAGCGGTAGATTTGGTTAATGTTGGATTTATGTCACCTTTCTTATCGCTATGTGACAGTTAATAACTACCATTACTCAAACCTACCTATCACTGAGAAATTTCTACAGTGATATTTTTTTCTTAAAATTATTAAAAACTGCTTTCTATGGTGATTTAACCAGCCCTCTAAAGGGTTTTCATCTTACCTTCTTAGAAAACTCACATTGTGTGCTATTTATCAATATTTAGAGGGCTGGATGTAGAAACCCCATCTTCAACGAAGTAAGATGAGGTAGTTCATTATCTATTAATGCTATGAGTGAAGCGGAATTAAAATCTGCTATCGTTCGTCACCCGCTAATGGTGACAGCGGATACAACTGTTACAGAAGCGATCGCTCAAATGAGTGGTGTCAGAGGAGTTTGTTCAGTTGCCCAAACCACTGATAATCAACAGGATAAATTACAAATAGAGGCGCGTTCTAGTTGTGTCCTGGTGGTAGAAAATAATCAACTTGTAGGAATTTTCACAGAAAGGGATGTAGTCCGACTCAGCGCCCAGAAACGGGATTTGGCAAATTTAGCCATTGGTGATGTCATGAATCATCCTGTCGTCACCTTGCGCGAGTCACAGTTTACTGACCTGTTTTTTGCCATTAATCTGCTTCAACACCACCACATTCGCCATCTACCATTGCTTGATGACCAAAATCAACTGGTGGGAATGTTGACTCATGAAAGTTTGCGGCAAACATCACGCCCTGCGGACTTGTTGCAGTTGCGGTTGGTCAATGAAGTGATGACGACCAAGGTAATTTGTGCAGTTGCGGATGTTTCCATATTAGCGATCGCTTGCTTAATGGCAGAAAATCGCGTTAGTTCCGTGATGATTGTGCAAATACAGGAATTTTTAACAATTCCCATTGGCATTTTAACTGAGCGTGATATTGTCCAGTTTCAGGCTCTAAACCTAAATTTTGATACCTATACAGCAGCGGATCTGATGAGTACCCCTGTTTTCTGCGTCAATGCTGGTGAATCTCTGTTGGCTGTGCAGCAGATCATGGAACAGCGATTGATTCAGCGTTTAGCAGTGACAGGGAAAGAAGGGGAATTGTTGGGCATTATTACCCAAACCAGTATTTTACAAGTTATTAACCCCTTAGAATTATATAAAATAACGACTTACTTAGAAAAAAAAGTATCGCAACTAGAAGCAGAGAAAATAGAACTATTAGAAAATCGCAATGTTGAACTAGAACAACAAGTAGACGAGCGCACCATTGCACTCAAGAGAAAAGCAACGCAAGAACAGTTAATTACTAAAGTTGCTACTCAAATTCGCTCATCTTTAGATATAGAAGAAATTCTCAATACCACAGTTGCAGAAATCAGATTGCTGTTGCAATGCGATCGCGTAATTATTTACCAGTTCCGTCCTGACTTTAGTGGTAAAGTGATCGCCGAATCTATTGTTGCCGGTGGAATTTCCGTTCTCCATAGCGAACCCCATGATCCTTGCATTACCCCTGAATACCTTGAATCTTATCTTCAAGGGCAAATTCGGGTAATTAATGACATCTACTTGGAATCCATGACTCAATGCCATCAGGAGATGCTGATCGGGTTTGATATTCGATCTAAACTGATGATTCCCATTATTGTGGAAAATAAAATTTGGGGGTTGATGTTAACCAGTTACCACGATATTCCTCACAATTGGGAACTTGAGGAAATCGAACTGGTAAGGCAATTATCAATTCAATTAGCAATTGCTATTAAACAGGCAAATACTTACGAACAAGTCCAAATTGAACTCACGCAAAAACAACAGGCAGAATCAGCCCTCTATCAACTTAACCAAGAACTAGAAGCCAGAGTCCAGCAACGGACAGCCGAACTCTTTAACATCTCCAATCGTCTAGAATTAGCAGTCAAATCGGCGGAAATTGGCATTTGGGACTGGGATCTAGTCAATGATCATTTGATTTGGGATGACCGAATGTATGAAATCTATGGAGTCAAAGTCTCAGAATTTTCAGGTGCTGTGGACGCATGGGAAAGGGGCTTACATCCAGAGGATGCAGTACATACCCGTGAATGGTTATGGCAAGCGATTAGGGGTGAAAGAGACTTTGATCCTGAATTTAGAATAGTCTTGCCAGATGGTAAAGTCCGGATCATCCAAGCTTACGCTACTGTCCAGCGCAATTCCCAAGGGGAAGGACAACGGATAATTGGGGTGAATATTGATATTACAAACCGCAAACAAGCAGAACAAAAAATTAAGCAACAAGTAGAAAGAGAACATTTACTACTGGAGACTACCCAACGCATTCGTCAATCCCTGGATTTAGCTGCTATTTTTAATACTGCTGTTGAAGAAATCCGGCAATTAATCAATGTAGATCGAGTAGGAATTTTTAAATTCGATCCTGACAGTAATTTTAATGATGGTGAATTTGTCTCAGAATCTGTACTTGGTGGTTTTAAATCAGCCCTAGAAATTAAAATTCATGACCACTATTTTGGTGAAGAATATGCTATCTACTATCAACAAGGGAGAATACAAGTAGTAGATGATATTGACAATGCCGGATTTTTAAAATGTCATCATGATGTTTTGGCGCAATTTCAGATTCGCGCTAATTTAGTTGTGCCATTAATACAGGGAGACCTTTTATGGGGTTTGTTGTGTATTCATCAATGTTCTGCACCCCGTCACTGGGAAACTTTTGAAATTGAACTTGTCCAACAAATAGCTGAACAATTAGCGATCGCTATTCAACAATCCGATCTATTTTATAAATTACGAATATCCTTAGAAAAAGAAAAAGAACTCAGTCAAATGCGATCGCGCTTCATTAGTATGGCATCCCATGAGTTTCGCACACCTTTAGCCATTGTTTCCTCATCTACAGACATTTTACAAAATTATAGCGATCGCCTCAGTCCAAAAAGAAAAGAAGAACACCTAGAGATTATTCAAAAAAGCATCAAGCATACAGTCCAACTTCTAGATGATGTTCTGATGATCAACCGCGCTGAAGCTGAGAAAATGGAATTTAAACCAGAAGTGCTAGATATAATTGGCTTTTGTCGTCATCTCAAAAATCAAATAGAAACTATTAGCAGCAAACATACAATAGAATTTTCTGTTAATACCAGCGAGCCAACATTAAATGATATTTTAGTTGTGCAGTTTGACCCAAAACTAATTCGCCAAATTCTCACAAATCTTCTCAGCAATGCTATGAAATATTCTCCTGAAAATAGTTTAGTTGATTTCAGATTGAATATCGAAAATAACCAACTAATCTTTAAAATTCAAGATTCTGGTATTGGTATTCCTGAAAAAGATCGAATTAATTTATTTGAATCATTTTATCGCGCTTCTAACGTTGGTAGTATTTCTGGTACAGGATTGGGTTTAGCTATAGTCAAAAAATGTGTTGATCAACATCAAGGTGAAATTACATTAGATACCGAAATAAGAAAGGGAACAACATTTACAGTTAGGATTCCTTTGTCAAAATAAGTAATGGGACAGAATTAATTACACAATTGGTTTTTCTATTCCCTGTTCCCTGTTCCCTGCTCTAATAATTTACTGAGGAAGCACAATTCTCATAATAGTTTGCTTTTCATAGATACTCTCAATGGAAAACACTCCTCCATGCAGTTCTACCAATCTTTTAGCAATTAATAATCCTAAACCAGAACCTTGTTGTTCATACATTTTACGTTCAAACTGGACATAAGCCCCAACATTATTAATTTGCTCCTGAGTCATACCACGTCCGTGGTCAATTACATACAAATTAAAGGCATTATTATTACTATTTCCGACAATCTTCACTGGTGTATTAGGCAGGGAAAATTTAAAGGCATTCTCAATTATTTCTTCAGCAATTTTAGCTATTTTTGCAGGAGATATTTTTACTATATCGTCTGATATATCAATATTTAAATCAGCTTCTCTATCAGCTTTTTTGGCAATATTTAAAGCCGCATTTTCAACTATTGATCTGACAAAAGTTTTAACTCCATTATTTCTCAGTGCTGCTACTTTTTCCGGTTTAGATGCTAATAACTCCAAGCTTGCATACATGAGAAAATTTTCAGTTAATCTATGTAAACGTTGACCAGCTTTATTAATATGTTGTAGCATTTCTAATATTTCTGCCTGGTCAAGTTGTCCATATTCTTCAATCAATAATTCTGTCATTCCCATAATATGATTGAGAGGAGTATTAATTTCATGGGGTAATGCATGAGTAATAGAACTACGTAAATCATCCATTTTTTCCTGAGTTTTTTGCTCAAATATTGCTTTTTTACTGAGTCTAGTAATAATCGCTTGCAATAATTGAGTAGAATTAAAAGGCTTCGTTAAATAATCATCAGCACCAAGTTCCATCCCTTTACGTAAATCTGACCACTCTGATTTAGCAGTTAAGAAAATTACAGGAATTGTTGCAGTTTCACTATGTTGACGCAGTTGAGTTAATACACCATAGCCATCTAACTCAGGCATCATTAAATCGCAAATTATCAAATCAGGATGTTTATGTTTAGCCAAATCTAAACCCTGTAACCCATTTTCTGCAACTAATGTATCAAAATCTGACAGGTGCAATATCTGCTGAATATTGTTTCTGATTTGAACTTCATCTTCAATAATTAAAATAGTTTTCATTTTTCCTTATTTCCCTGATATGAAAAAGTGCTTTTGTAGACTTTTATTTATTGAGCCAGTAGAAAAACTTTCAAATCTTCTATTGGTAAAGGACGACTGAAAAAATATCCTTGAATAACATCACAATTATTTTGTTTCAACCAATTTACCTCTTCATTGGTTTCTACACCTTCAGCAACAATATCAACCTTCAACGTATTTGCTAACTGAATGATACTTTTGAGAATAGATTCTTTACTTTCAATTTTATCAACATTGCTAATAAAATAGCGATCTATTTTCAAAGGGTTAATACTTGACGTTTTTCAAATCGCGTAGAAATAGCTCTAATCAGTTCATCCGCTTTAAATGGCTTGATTAAATAGTCATCTGCACCTAGTTCCATTCCTTGACGCAGATCATTATTTTCCGCTTTTGCAGTCAGAAAAATGAAGGGAATGTCCGCAGTTAATGGTTTTTGACGTAATACTTCAATCAAGCCATAACCATCTAAATTTGGCATCATCACATCACAAATAATCATATCCGGCTGATGTTTTTCCGCCATATCTAACCCTTCTAACCCATCTTCTGCCGTAATGGTAGCAAAACCCTCCAGATCAAGAATTTGCTGAATGTTCTTCCTAATTTGTGGCTCGTCTTCAATAATTAAAATCGTATTCATATAGTTGTGTATCTTATGAAGTAGTTAACCCTGGTACTAAAATTAGCATAAATTGTTAATCCTTTCAGTATCCTTAAAATATTGATACTGAAAATAAAAAATCCAATTTCACCGCAAAACTCAAAATATTTGTGTTACCCTACTATAGTTGTCTAAAATCCGCACATCCAGGAATTCGGGTGTTTCTTAAATTATCAGAAATGCACCTGGGTGGAGGTTTAACCCGAATAGGAGTAAAAAAAATGTGCCAGTAGTTTCATTGGCTCAAATGATGGAGTCAGCTGATCCATTCGTGAGGGGTTAAAAATATTTTCCATCAGCACTCGCATCATTACACTGACTGGACTGGCTTCTACAAAAGCATCAAATAGGGGAGACAGCATAAACCTTGAATTGTGGTTTTCATCTTACCTTCTTAGAAAACTCACATTTTGTCCTATTTGTCAATATTTAGAGGTCTGGGTGATTTAACCTAACTTGAATGCTATTTTTAACTGGATTTAGTTATTTAATCAAGCGGGTGGCGGGAATCGAACCCGCATTATTAGCTTGGAAGGCTAAAGTTTTACCACTAAACTACACCCGCGAATCTCTGTCTATGTAAAGATAACATAGATTTGGAAAAAATACAAGTATTTATGCAATACCTTGTCCCAATCGAAAAAAGTCGTGATTTGTAGGTTGGGTTGTGGAATGTGAACATATCCCTGCGGGACACTGCGTGAACACGAAGCAATAGGATGAAACCCAACAAATGCGTCGGGTTGCGCTGTCGCTTAACCCAACCTACAAACAATGGACAAGGTATTGTTATGGAGAATTAATTGGCCCAATCCTAATCCGCATATACAAATTACTCAAATCTGGTTTTGAGCCATCTTCGTTATGGGCGGCAAGAAAGCTTTCTTGCTTAAAAATATCATTAAGTGCTTGCTCATAGATGCTTTTTTCACTGCTGAGTGTCGTCGGTTCGATTTCTAAAACTACAGCTTGTTGAAATTTGCCATTGTTATCAATTACTAAACTAACTAGTAAATTTGCTGACTTTATTTCAGAATCACTAGGGAAAAAACTAGCGTCTAATTGCTTACTGCTACTACCTTGATATTCTGCCAGAACATCAGGTAAAGCATCTTGAATTAATCGTCTTTCTTGTATTAATTGATTAACTTCATCTTTCAGTATCGGAGAAACATTCGCTAGTAAACCCCCTCTCGTGGGAGTTTGTGAAGTTTCCTCTGTGGGAGTTGGGGAAGGTTCTTCTGTTGGGGTTGGGGAAGGTTCTTCTGTTGGGGTTGGGGAATCTGAGGGAATATCTTTTGGGAGTAGGGTTCCCTGTCCCAGTTTTACTTCTTGACGACGATTCCAGGGAAGATCATCTAATGGAATTCTCTGTGAAAGTGTTTCTGTTGGTGTAGGAGTTTCTGTTGGTGTAGGAGTTTCTGTTGGTGTAGGAGTTTCTGTCGGTGTTGGGGTTTCTGTCGGTGTAGGAGTTTCTGTCGGTGTAGGAGTTTCTGTCGGTTTCGAGTCTACCCGTTGCGGAACTGGCTGATTATTAACTTTAGAGTTCTCAGTTTGAGACTCCTGTGGAGGATTAAAATCAGAACTTATAGCGCCATTATCTTGATTTTCAGGAGTAGTTGGCGTGGTTTCTGGTGTTGTTTCTGGTAAAGATGCTGTAACGGAGCTTTGAGTTGAAGAGGAAAATTTTGGTGTAACTGTTTTAGCGATAAATTTGGGTTTGGCTGTTGATTCTTCTTGAGGCGAAATATCTATGAAATCAACAGGAATGTTAGCTTGACTAGAGTGGGGAATCCAAGGTCTAAACTCATCAGATGAGCCTAATAACCAAAAAACCAGCAAGTGGAGCGAAATTGAACTTATAAATACACTAACCCACAAAAAAGGCGGATCAGTATGTCTTCTCCCGGTTTGCAAAGGAATCAAAGATTTATCTGTAACTGGTGGCATCATATTCAACTCAAAACTGGATATGATTTTATGATTGAGTGCTTTAACTAATTGCTCATCCTTAATTCATCATCCAGTCTGAAATTTAGTCATTAGCTGGGAAACTTTCTGGTTGTGGTGTAACTACGAATGTGAGAACTGTTTCATCTATTCCTTTAAGTTCCAACGGACTACCTTTAGTAATTTCTTCTTCTTGTAAATAATCGGCAACAGCTGCCGATACCAAAATAGTACCTGGAACAGCAGCAGCCTGCAACCTAGCAGCAATATTCACACTGGGACCAATTGCTGTGTAATCAGCACGTTGTTCACTACCAAACATCCCGACAACTGCTGTACCTTGGTGAATACCACAACGAAACTGCACGCCATTACGCCCGTCAGTCTCGAATATACCTTGTTCTCGCCAGCGCTTGTTTAAATTAATGAGGGCGTTTTGCATTCCTCTGGCTGTACCGATAGCACGACGTACCTGTTCATTTGGTGTGAGTTCTTCGGGCGCTCCATATAAAGCTAATATGGCATCTCCCATGAATTTATCTACAGTACCGCCATTGTTAAAAACAACTTTGGTCATAATTTCTAGATATTCATTGAGTACTTCTGCGACTTTGCGGGATCTGAGAGTATTTGATAATTGGGTGAAACCAACAATGTCACTAAACAAAACTGTAACTAAACGTGGTTCCGGTCGCAAATCTAGGGACAAATTGCCAGATGCGGCTTTCTGCACTAATGCAGATGGCAAAAAGCGCTTGAGTACTGATTCTGTCAGGTAGGTGTTTAACTCCAAGACGCGTTTTTCATTTTCCTTCAGAGCTAAAAGATTCTTCGCTCCTGCTAAAAGTTCCCGGTCATTGAATGGTTTAGCTAAATAGGCATCAGCACCATTTTCTGTGCCTTCAATGCGAGTTTCTTCATCAACCTTTGCTGTGAGCAGAATGATGGGTATACCACGCATATTATCATCGCCTCTGATCATCTGAATCATTTCTAGCCCCGTGACCAAGGGCATCATTAAGTCTGTGATGATTAAGCCGGGATGAAGTTCTTGTGCTATGTTATACCCTTCATAACCGTTACGAGCAGTAGCTACTTGATAGCCATTTTGGCGGAGAATGGTGGATACATAAGAGCGCATATCTGGGTTGTCGTCTACAACCAAGATTAATTGATCAGTTTTGGATTGGGCGGGAAGTTGTCTGTTGGAGTTTAAAATTCCTGGACTAGATGATAAATCTCTGGTAATAAATTCTAGATTATCTTCCGTCGATTCTACTGGTTCTATATCAGCTAGTTCTACACTGGCGCGGCTGGTATTCAGTTCACCGGGGATGTGTAGTACTTGTTCTGGGGGTAAGTGATCTGCACCAGTCAATAGCCGTAAGGTAAATTGAGTACCTTGCCCATAGACTGATTGTACTTTAACTCGACCGCCGTGTAGTTCTACCAATTCTTTGACTAGAGACAAACCTAATCCACTACCTTCATAGCTGCGGTTTTCTGAGCCTTCTGCTTGACGGAAGCGCTCAAATAGGTGGGGAATTTGTTCGGGAAGAATGCCGATTCCTGTATCTTGGATTTGCACTATGCAGGCATTTCCTTCATTGTATAGTCTGACCCTGATTGTGCCTCCCTCAGGAGTAAATTTCATGGCATTTGACAAGAGGTTGTAGAGTACTTTGTCAAATTTTTCCAGATCCAAGTAGACTAGGGGACATTCTAGTAAATCGGTAATGACTTGCAGTCCTTTTTTCTCGCAATAGAGACGAAATGATTCGACAATTTGGTTGACAAATTCGATCATATCGCAAGGGCGGAAACTAGGCTGCATTCTGCCAGCATCTAGGCGTTGTAAGTCTAGTAGTTGATTTACCAATCGCAGCAGACGACGAGAATTGCGGAGAGCGATCGCACTTTGGGCGTGGGATAACCCTTCACCGGATGCTACTGCTGACTCTAATGGTCCTTGAATCAAGGTGATGGGAGTCCGAAATTCATGGGAAATATTTTGAAAAAATTCCGTTTTTTGTCTATCTAGTTGTATGAGGCGTTCTGCTTGTTCACGAGTTTTTTGGTACAAGCGTGACTGTTGGACTGCGATCGCTGCTTGGGCTGCTACTGATTTAGATAATTCAATTTCTGATAGCAGCCACTTGCGAACTTTGTGACCTTCTCGCAGGGTGATACTACCAATACATTGACCATCAATTATCAGGGGAACCACCATCAGCGATCGCGGTCGCATTTTCAAAGGTAAATCAAAGGCTTGGACATCTGAGGAAGAGTGAGTTATATCAGTAATTACCACAGGTTCCTGTGTCCGCAATATTTCTTGCAAAATCGGATTCTTCCGAATTGGCGCTTGGGAACTGGGTAAGTGTTGAGTAACGGTGCGATGATTGCTGTTGAAGTTATTTTTTCTTAAATTGTTGAAATCTTCAGTACTGTCATACAAGCCTACACATTGCACAAATTCATCTTCTTCTGTCCACAGCGACAGCACACAACCATCTACATTTAACGCTTGTCCTAATTGTTGAGTAATAGCTGCAAATATATCTTGTGGATCTAAGCTAGAACGAATTGCTCTCGTAATTGTATTAATTAAAGCTTCTCTTTTTGCTAAAGCATCAACCTGTTCATAAGCATAAGCTTGAGACAAGGCCAAGGCTGCCTGATCTGCTACAACTGAAACGAGTTGCACCTCGTCATCTCCCCAGGTACGGGATTGATAACACTTATGTAGAGTCAACACTGCTCTGAGTTCTTGTTGACAAATCAGCGGTACAACTAAGCTAGAGCAGATTTTAGCATTTGTAAACGCCGCTGCGCGATCGCGATCATTTTGGATCCGCTCATCACCAGCCACATTATAAATCACCTGTACTTCCCTGGTTTCCCAGACTGTTTGAGCCAAAAGTGACTCAGGGGTGGAGGGCAAAAATTCTTCTATCTCCCCATCTTCCAATCCGCCCTCTTCTTCGTCATCACTGGCTGTTTTTTGATAAATAAATCCTTCAGCCGCCAACTGCTCATCTTGGAAGGGACGTAAAAGACAAACATCCACCTCTAACATATGCCCCACTGTATCGACTATCGTTTGCAAAATTTGCCTATAGTCCAGGGCGCTACGAATCGTATTAGTAACTGTATTTAGTAGCGATTCTCGCCGCAGTGTGCGAGTGAGTTCGCGGGTTCTGGTCTTGAGAACATTATGTGTATCCAAAGCTTGGCGGACCACAGCTTTGAGTTCTTCTGCTTCCCAAGGTTTAGTAACATATTTAAATACTTTGCCAGAGTTAATAGCTTCCACCAAGTCTTCGACATCAGTGTAGCCAGTTAAAATAATTCGGATAATATCTGGATATTGAGTTGCTGTCAGACTCAGAAATTCTGTACCGCTCATCATCGGCATCCGCTGATCTGAGATGATTACTGATATGTCTCCCTCTCTTGCCAGCAGTTCCAGTGCCGCAGGCCCAGAGTTAGCCCTCAGCACCTGATACTCGCGATAGAAGCTGCGGTAAAGCAAGTCTAGGTTGTCCGGCTCATCATCGACAACCAAAATTTTCGGCTTACTGTTTGCTTGTGATGTCATGCACCGCTTTCCTGCTGCATCGGCAGTCGGATAAAGAATAATCTGATCAGATAGAGATATTTCTGAATCAGGTAAGGTTTGAACATTTCGACCTAGAGACGATTGAGCTATATGACTGCTAGATATAGAACTTTTCCCTCACGGTAATTGTACTTACTAGCTAGTAATGATTGTTTTTAACTAATGGCACAGTGCAGTTAATTTCATAGTTATTTTCCCTTGATCTAGTTGATTTTTACTCACCAAATCTTCTCTTATCTCTTGTAATAACCTTTTTAGGCTCCATACAACGCTCCTAGATAGAGCCAACATAGCCATGAAGTTGTATATTAAGTTTTTCCATGCCAGCAGTTGTACTAACACTGATAAGCCAATTTTATTTATGGTAGTCATGGTAGAGTCATGAATATTACAATATTCTTATTTCCAAGCCAAGTATACAATTAAACAAGTAATAATTTCCAATTTAGCCATCAGAACTAATAACGTAAGTTGCTAGTTAAGGAAAAGGTGACTTTTTACAAGAAGATAAGAGAGTTTAATCTAGAATTTGACTTTTTTCCCAAATCGTTACCCATTACCAACCTACACTAGATGACTGGCCAATTGGGTTAATACTAAGACAGGTAGTTTGGATAGGTTTTGCTACGCTTGTTGGTACTCACCCTAGCCAGACCACCGTAAACTAGTTGTTTAATAAACATACCACTCATCTTTATATTCTCAAATCAAAGATATACATGGATGTAAATAAACCTACTCAACCAGGTAGATTGATGAAACTAAAACTTCTGGCTTCTTTGAGGAGCGCAGCTTACAGAACCATAAAAAAAGTTTTACATTTTGTATGATTGCCGATCAATACGGAATTTGTCATCTGATGCCGAGTTGCTTTTGCCCGCAAATCACTCAGGTGTCTGAAAATGCACAGTCAATCTATCCTCAACTAGCTTTTCCATCCTGGTTTTTTCCCCCACATCCTCAACAGTCAGTCACAGAAGTTCCTATCCCAACTTCCCGGAAACTTCAAATCCGTGCAGCTACATCTGATGATTTGACTAGTATCGCCCAAATCATTGCGGAAAGCTTTCACTCCCAAACAGGTTTCTGGGGCTGGGCTTTTCCCTTATTACGTTTGGGTATTTACGAAGACTTAAGAAATCGTTTAGCCTCAATATCACCTCATCACGTTTGTTTAGTCGCTGTTGACACAAGTATGGCGAGTACTGATAAAATATTGGGAACTGTAGAACTGGGAGTGCGTTTTAGTGATTCTTGGGCAAATGCTCACAAGTGTTTTCCTTACTTATCCAATTTAGCTGTCAACCCACAATACCGTAGGCATGGCGTGGCTTCCAGCTTATTGACTAGCTGTGAACAAGTGTGCCAAGAATGGGGATTTAAAGATTTATATCTCCACGTATTGGAAAATAACCATCAAGCTAGGCAACTTTATTTCAAGCTGGGATATCGTCGGGTACATAAAATAGAATCTCATTGGAATACCTTTTTCCTCAACCCCTCACGGCAGATTTTCTTGCATAAACACCTAAATAGAACTTGAATAGGAGCAGGAGATGAGTTATTTTTTGACAAATAGATAAATTTATGGGCTAATTTACGGCTGTTTTATGTATCAGCCTGAAAATTAATTTTCAAAAGTCAAGAAACATGATACTCAGAAATTTTAGAAATGTTAATATCTAGGAAGACTCTGCTATAACTCAACTCCTAAGAACCTGTTGTGACAGTTAAACACGGGAGGATATGTCACTATGCATATAAATATCAGGTTTTTATGGAAAACATCGGCAAAACGGGCAGTTAGATAGAATTGGTGTAGTTTTGATCAATTCAGCAGATTGCAGATCAATGAGGTACAGAATCTAAATTGAAACCTAGACACATTCGCCTGTTGTACTCCTGACTCCTGAATTCTTCTGTATTGTGGATTTTTTTAGCTGGCTATTTTCAATAGAGTAAAAGTATATAACACAGATAACCCATAGCTGAAAAGTTTTTGGAATCCTCATACTAAATTAGCATTGAAGATTTCATCTTTATAAAAACTTTAAGAAAAGACTCGTACAGTTGAAGACAAATGCAGCTAAATCCCATAAAATGTGATTAACAATTGCCAAACAACGCTGATTTAGTTGGCAATGAAGCTAAATTTTCCCAAAAAAATCGTGAGAATATAAAGCCAGTCAGAAAAATTGATTTAACTAAACGGATAATTATTTGGATATCTAAAAGTGCATAGCCTTAACACCGTCGTAGAAAATTTAAGAAAACATGGATAGCGAACAACGCCGACGCTATCAGGCCGCTATGGTATCAACTTCTGGCGCTGAAACTGGTTTCGTGGATAAGCTGACCATGGGAGATGGAATTGAGCGTTGGCAATGCCCCCCGTCGGCATCGCAAAGATCTGACATTCTTGCGGCGCTGCATAGCGGAAAAGTTTTCATAGTTAATAGTCGAAGACGGAATGGGTTAATAGTCTTTAAAGGCTACCATGCAGAGTTCGCTGGGCCAGGAGCAATAGTAGGTGGGGATTATGATCAAGATTGCCAATGTGTACTACCTATCGGCAATCTGTCGTTATTAACGCCTGAATCTCATGAAGATCGTCAGAAAGCTTACTTGATTAGGCGACAATGGATTCGCTTGATTAAACAAATTACAGAAAACTCAGCTTCTGGGGAGCGAGTCCAAAAAATTATTGATCAATTTGAACAGTATTTTCCACCAGAAATAGTTGCTGATCTGCCGGATGCGGCCTTTGCTATGTTAGTAGGTGTGCTGCCGCAAACGGTGGCGATAGTTCGTCGTTTGGGCAGTGATGGAGATGGCTATTTTGGTTACGAATAGTTAATCCAGAGTTGCTAAAGCCGTTTGTAATCGGTTTAAGGTATGAGTGTTTTCTGTGGGTGTTCCTACAGTAATTCGCAATCCCCCAGGAAGTAATCTGACAAGAGTTCCTTGATTTCTGAGTGTTTGGTGAAGACTTTTTAAAGTAGTATCTGCTGGGTGAGAAGCATTTGGTTGAAGACGCAGGTAAATAAAGTTAGTATCGCTGGCTGTAATCTCTAATAAGGGATGTGGGGATAAAGCGGTGATAAGTTTGCTGCGTTCACTGAGAGTTTCGGGAATTGACTCCAGCAAAAGTTGGCGATTTTGTAAAGCAACTAAGGCAGAAGCAATAGAAAAACTGGGAAGATTGTAGGGGAGACGGACTTTTTCTAAAATAGCGATCGCATCTGGATTCCCTACACAATAGCCCACACGCATAGCTGCTAACCGGAAAGCTTTGGAAAAAGTCCGCAGCACTACCCAATTCGGACGTTGTACTAATTCCCCAACTAAGGTAGTTTGGCTAAATTCAAAGTAAGCTTCATCAATAACTACTAAAATTTCCTCTGGTAAACTCCTTAACCATGTCAATTCAGCCGCAGTTAAACAATTGGCGGTAGGGGAATTGGGGTGAACGACGAAAACTACGCGAATGGGGGGATGTTGAGTGGCTTCAAGGGCTGATTGTGCGGCTTTTAAGTCTATTTCAAAATTGCTTTCATCTCTACCCACCGTTACCACAGAAATGCCCAGGGTTTGCGCCAAAATCGCGTACATGGAAAAAGTGGGGTTGGCAACTAAAATAGAGCCTTCTGAGCCTAAACAAGTGGCAATCAATAAAGAACGGATAAGTTCATCGGAACCATTACCGACGGAAATATTCGCAGCAGTAATAACAGAGGATGAAAGATTAGCTGACTCATTGACATATTCGGCGATCGCATCTTTGAGTGTCTCATGTCCACCATCAGGGTAACGATTGCTTTCAATCACTTGCCCAAAAGTCCATGCCAGTTTTTCTTTAATCTCCACTGGTAAATCATAAGGACTTTCATTGGTATCTAGCCGATCAAATTGGATGGCGACTGGTTCGGCTGTATCGCTGCTGGGGTGGGGTTTATAGGCAGTAAATTGGGCTAAATCTGAACGAATGAAGGGAAGCATATTAATTTTAGATTTGATTTAGATTTGATTTAGATTTGAGATTTTACTTTAAGGTATAGCAACGGACAAAGCGGTTAGGACATTAATCAATGCTAAAACTTAGACCATAAAAGACTTCTAGCACTGTCACCTGTCACCTGTTCCCTGTCACCTGCTATAGTTGACAAAATGAGTGAATTGCCTGCCAAATTTCGGTGCTGACGTTTCCCAAAGCGTGATCGCTATCTAGTTCTACTAATTTTACCCAAGGACGGGAACTCGCAAATTCACGACTAGCGGTAATGGGAATAACTTCATCTTCTGTACCATGCAGAATCAATGTGGGAATCGGACGTTGGAGATTTTTTTCTTGGTATTGGGCAGCATCTGTGACGAAATTGTAACTTAGAGGTAATTCTCGTTTTTCCCCAGAGTGATGTACTAAAAGATATTGTTCTTTTTGCCAACGTTTTAAAGCTTCTTCTCCTAACTTGGGCAACCAATGGGATAAAAACCCAAAAGCTGGTGCTAATAAAACTAAGCGTTGCACTTGTGGGTATTGTTCCCCTAAATGAGCCGATGTCAAACCACCTAAACTAGAACCAATCAGGGTTACAGGTGCAGAATTACTGAATTCAGCAGCGACTTGATTTAGCTGACGAGTGATTGTTAACTGGGAAAAATCGCCAGCATTTAAATCGGGAATTTTCAGCTTGATGTGAAGTTGGGTAAAGCGATCGCTGATATCCTGTGCTTTAGTAGATTTAGGGCTAGATGCAAAGCCATGAAGATAAATAAAAGAATTTAACATATAACAGTCAACCCCTTGGGGGAATTACAGCAGAATTCAGGAGTCAGGAGTAAAACTGGCTTGCTGTCTAGGTTTCAATTTTGATTCTGTACCTCATTGATCTGCAATCTGCTATAAAAATTAAAAATTAAGAATTAAAAATTTAAAATTAACGTCCCTATCAATATAGTTAGGGGCTTGAAACCCAGTATTCGGGCAGGATTTCACGACTGTTCCCTATTCCCTCCCCGAAGGACTCTCCTCAGCTAATGACTAATCCAATCACTCCAACTCCCAGCATAAAGTTTACCGGTAGAAATTCCCGCAATTTCTAAAGACAGTAAATTCACACAAGCCGTAACACCGGAACCACAATAAACTAAAATTTCTTTAGCGGTTTCTAACTGTTCCCATCTTTGATGTTGTTCTGATTGGGGGAGTAAACAGCCATTCGCGTCGGTGACTTCTTGCCAAGGATAGTTGACAGCACCGGGAATATGACCGGCAATTTTATCAATGGGTTCTCGTTCTCCACGATAGCGATCGCTCTCCCTTGAATCTACCAAAACTACATCTGGACGATCTTTGCGATTTTTTACATAAGTATAATCTACAACTTTTTGCCCTTGTAATTGCGGAATAAATAGCCCCTTTTGAGATGTTGGAATCACATCGGAAACCGGATATCCAGCTTTTTGCCAACCTGCAAACCCACCATCTAAAACGGCTACTTGCTCATGTCCTAAATACCGTAATAACCACCATAAACGAGATGCAAACGCCAACCGAGAATCATCATAGGTAACTACCAGAGTTTTTTGGTAATTAACTCCGATTTTCGCTAATTTATCAGCTAAATCATTGATATTAGGTAAAGGATGTCTTCCCCCATGTTCTGCCACAGGACTAGATAAATCTTGATTTAAATCTAAATAATAAGCTCCTGCTATGTGACTTTCTTGATATTGCTTTTGTCCCAGTTGTGAATCAGCCAGAGAAAAGCGACAATCGACAATTACAACTTGAGAATCGTTAAGATGTTCAAATAACCATTTGGGAGAAACAACAACTGTGGTAGGACTCATTAGTTATTAATGATTAGTTTAGTATTACGAACAAAATGTCATATTCAGATAATTTTACACCCCAACAAACACAAGATGGTTCTTTTACCTTCTTTTCCGAAGAATTTGACGAGGCTTTTCATAGCCATTATGGAGCTAGACAAGAGAGTTATTTGAAGTTTGCACTTCCTACTCAAGTGCAGAAAGCAGCCGGAAATGGAATAGTCAGGATTTTAGATGTTTGTTATGGTCTAGGATACAACACAGCCGCAGCGTTACAAGTAATTTGGGAAGCAAATCCCATTTGTTATGTTGAAGTCATTGGTTTAGAACTAAATCCAGAAGTCCCAAAAGCAGCCATTAACCAGCGTATATTCTATGATTGGGACTACGCGTTCAGACAAACCTTGACCGAACTAGCTTTTGGGCATCAATCTTATACAGAACGCTTAAAAGCAAAGTTACTCATAGGTGATGCTAGAGAATCAATTCAATTAGTACATCAGTCAGGTTTCCAAGCTGATGCTATTTTTCTTGATCCCTTTTCACCACCGCATTGTCCACAATTATGGACTGTGGAATTTATACAAAAAGTCGCCTTGTGTTTACATCAAAATGGCTTACTAGCGACTTATTCCTGTGCTGCGGCTGTACGCACTGCACTTTTAGCAGCTGGCTTAGTCATAGGTTCTACCACACCCATAGGAAGACAGACACCTGGTACCATAGCCGGATATCCCAGAGATGAGTCGGTGGATAATTGGGGAGATGAGGAGGAAGAAATTCGTCCTCTTCCCCCTCTTTCAGAAGAGGAAAAAGAACATTTACAAACTCGTGCGGCTATTCCTTACCGTGATCCCCAATTGAGGGATGCTGCGGAAGTTATAATTATGCGAAGACAACAAGAACAACAAGCCTCTATTTTAGAAACTAGCTCTCAATGGAAAAAAAGGTGGAGTTAAAATATTTTGTAATTAGTGTGAGATACAAACACCCCACCCCCAACCCCCTCCCCGCAAGCGAGGAGGGGACTATGATGTACTGGATCTAATGTAATTAGGGAACGCTATATAATTTATGAAAATTTCAGTATGTATTGATTAACTGATATGATTTTAGTCTGAATCGGAAAATACTAAAAATATTCATCATTGAAATTTACTGATACTTAATTATGGTTGTTGTAGCAATTCTCGCGGCAGGAAAAGGAACAAGAATGAAATCAAACCTGCCTAAAGTTTTACATTCTTTAGGTGGAAAATCTTTAGTTGAGAGAGTTATTGAAAGCGTCGAACCCTTTTCACCTGAACGGAGATTAGTAATTGTTGGCTATCAATCCCAACAAGTGAAAACGGCAATGGCGGAAATTCCTGGTTTAGAGTTTGTGGAACAGACTTTACAATTAGGTACAGGTCATGCTATCCAACAATTACTTCCCTATTTGGAAGGTTATACTGGGGATTTGCTGATTTTGAATGGTGATGTACCTTTGTTGCGTGCAGAAACTCTGAAAAACCTGTTACAAACCCATCAAGAAAATCAAAATTCTTGTACTATTCTCTCTGCACAGTTATCCAATCCCCAAGGTTACGGAAGAGTTTTTTGTGATTGTGACGGTATTGTGCAGAAAATAGTAGAAGATAAAGATTGCACTTCTAACCAAAGAGAAAATAACCGCGTTAATGCTGGTATTTACTGTTTCCGTTGGCCAGATTTAGCAAAGTTTTTGCCTCATTTAGCAGCAAATAATGCCCAGAAAGAATATTATCTTACAGATGCCGTTACTGAAGTGGGAAAAGTAATGGCTGTAGATGTGGAAGATTACCAAGAAATTTTAGGAATTAATGACAGATTACAATTAGCCACAGCTAACGATATTTTGCAAAGACGCATTAAGGAAAAATGGCTTTTAGCTGGTGTAACGCTAATTGATCCTGCAAGTATTACCATTGATGAAACGGTGGAATTACAACCAGATGTGATTATTGAACCGCAAACGCACCTGCGCGGTAAAACTATGATTCAGTCCGGTAGTCGCATTGGCCCTGGTAGTTTAATTGAAAATAGCGAATTGGGTCAAAATGTCACTGTGCAGTATTCTGTAGTCACAGATAGCGTTGTGCAAGCAGAAACTCGCATTGGTCCCTATGCTCATTTGCGCGGTCATTCTGAGGTAGGTGCTGGTTGTCGAATTGGTAATTTTGTCGAGTTGAAGAATACCCAATTAGGCGATCGCACTAATGTAGCTCATTTATCCTATTTAGGCGATACTACAACCGGAACTCAGGTAAATATTGGTGCAGGGACAATCACCGCCAACTACGACGGAGTAAAGAAACATAGAACTAAAATAGGCGATCGCACCAAAACAGGTTCTAATAGTGTGTTAGTTGCACCTATTACTGTGGGAAATGATGTTTATATAGCCGCAGGTTCCACAGTAACGGAAGATGTAGAAAACGATGCTTTAGTAATTGCCAGAAGTCGTCAGGTAGTTAAACCAGGTTGGAAGAGAAAAACTGAAAATTCTAGCAGGAGTCAGGAGTCAGGAGTCAGGAGTAAAACCCTCTTTTAGTGAGAGTTCCATTATCAATTGATGTCCTAACCACCCTGTCCACGGCTTTAAGATTTTGTAGGGTGCGTTCGGAACGCACCTCAAAAAACCTCAGCGAACCTCTGCGCTAACCTCAGCGTCCCTCTGCGTTTAAAAAAATCCTCCTCAACAATAACCGATCAACTCGCCATCATTCCATTCCAAAGTATCGCCAATAGTGTCACCATTGTGATAAGCAGCAAGAATAATTTCGCTAGTTTTACCCCATGATATAGCTCCAGTGGCATCAAGAGCGATCGCACCCAAATCCCGTGCATTCTTACTAGCTTCGGTAAATGAGCGCAACATAGCTTCTGGCAAAGACATACCATCACTAACACGGATGACAATCTTCGCTGCTAAACACTCATCAATAATATCTTCGCCAATCCCAGTACAGCTGACACCAGCATTATTAGTAGCATAATTACCAGCAGGCATAGCAGAATCACTGACTCGACCAATACGTTCAAAGCCTTTACCACCAGTGGAAGTACCAGCCGCTAATTTGCCATAGCCATCTAAAGCTACTACACCAATTGTACCCCGTCCCGCATTACTGCTTTGGGCTAGTTCTGGTTCAGCGACTACCCCAGCCATCGTGCTTTTAAAGTTATCCTGGCGTTCTTGTATCCATTCTTGCAAGCGTAAATCAGTTAAACCATTGTAGGTAGGAACTTGCAACTCCCGCGATAACTCCAATGAACCGTGATCAGACAAAACCCGATCTGGGGAGGTTTGTAAAAATTGCGCCAACTCAATGGGGTTTTTTACCCGTGAAACATTAATTACACCACTAAAACGCCCTGATGTACCATCCATCAAAGAAGCACTCATGCGAATTTGCCCATCAGATTGAAGTACCGAACCAGTACCTGCATTAAAACGGGGATTATCTTCCAATATTTGGCAACCGCGCACCACGGCTTCTGAGGCTGTAGCACCTGCTAGGAGGTGAGAATAGACCTCTTCGATGACAGTATAGAGCGATCGCCTTACAGCCTCTATTCCTCCCTTCCCTTGGAGAGAACTACCAGCCCCACCATGAATAATTAATTTAGGTTTTACTTGTAAAGTCATTTAATTGCGTTTGTCTAGTTTTAACTTTGATTCGTTTCATTTTTAGCCTGAGAACGACGACGACGGCAACGTTCAGAGCAATATTTCACTTCGTCCCAACAATCTTCCCATTTTTTGCGCCAACTAAAGGGACGTTGACAGACTACACAGATTTTTTCAGGTAGATTAGATTTAGCAATATTACGTCCCATATTTAGAATTCGTTGTTAAAGGATGGGGAGACGCGGAGACGCGGGGATTTATTTGTAGGTTGAATTAAGTGAATTGATATATAGCCGTGGACAGGGTGGTTAGGACATCAATTGATAATGAAACTCCCACTACAAGAGGGTTTTACTCCTGAACGGCAGTTGACGGCAGTTGCTACAAGTCGGGAAACCCGTCCACCGCACTGACTCCTCCTGTACGGGCGTATTGCAATACGCCCCTTCTGACTCCTGCTATATATTACTCAATACTACTACTGAGTAAGCGACGAAGTATTACCTATAGTATTTCCTTCAGAATTACTAGGAGCTAAAGGCAATACTAAGCGACTGACTACTCGATGATCTGGTGATTGATATATTTGCAATTCTCCTCCCATCTGTTGGATCAGGTGTTTGCAAATTAGCAGATGCAAACCAGGTGGTTGGTTGAGATTTGCAGAAGCCAGTACATTCTTGTGTCCATTTTGGCTTAACTCTGCTAATAGATATGGATCAATGATGCCATGATCTGTAATTAACAGTTCTAGCGATCGCTCATCTAACTGGTTATACCAGATATCAATTCTTTCACCAATTGGAGAACGTTTACAGGCAGCCAATAACAACTCGTGGACAATGAATTCTATTTTGACGATATCCCCAGATGTAGCTAATGGAGATGGATTAGATGCCGTCAGCAGTTCTCCAGATAATGAAGAGCTTTTGGAGGCTGTGACTGGTTCAGTCGGTTGTGCTAAACCATGCACACCTATCCACATCTGTTGTTGTTTAACTAAAGTATCTACTCGTTCAATTGCACGCTTCAATAAACTGGAAATTGACATTGTTTCCCAACTCATGTGTAGCTGCCATTGCTCCTGTTTAATCACTCCGGTCATAGAGTTAGTGATATAGTCTAACTGCCGTAGCAGCAGCTTGTAACGCATTTGAGTCAGTTCATTAGCCGGAATACCTAAATCATGAATCTTAGTGAGTGTCTGATTCAACATTCTCCGGACTTCTTCTAAACGTCGATGTTTGTACCAGTTGAGTTCTCGCAATCCCTCACTATTGGACTCTAGAGCTTGGATAATTTGCTGTTGACTTTGCCACCAAGCTAATTGAGAAACAAGAGTTGCGGTAACACTGAGATTGATATCTGACCAAGCTTGTTCTGCATAATCTGCCAGCAACACTATACCTATAGGTTGAGAATCAGCCGTACTACGTAATGCCATCACCCAAACTTGACCACGATCAGGAACAGTTAACCATTGCCTGGTTGCTGGTGGTAAATCATACGCTTTGAAAATCACGTAACTATTATGTGCCACTGCCAACTCGATCAGAACATCTCTCTCGATGGAAATAGGAATATTTTCAACAATCCCAAAGTGATTATTGGTCATTACCCCTGGAATAATTGTTGCCCATTCCTGACTAGGAGACCAAGAGAGAATGACGGCCAGTGGACATTGCAATACAGTTGCTATGTGTTTTAGGGCTTTTTTCTCAATAGTCCCACTTTCAGCTTCTATCAAGATGCTAGGGTATTGTTTGAATATCTGGGAAATTTTTTCCTGCTCTTGAGTAATTATACGTAACTGCCAATTACGAACGATGACACCTATTTGCTGACTGAAGAACCACAACAATTCTTTTTCTTGAGTTGTCCAAGAGCGATGAGTTTCGTGAGTAATCACCAAGAGTATTTGCGGCGTATGACCTTGAATACAGTTACAAATCAAAAGCGATCGCACACCATTTTCTAGTAACTGAGAGCGCCAGGTAAATAAGGGCAAATCTGCGTCTAAGTTTTCAATCTCTAATGCTTGCGTTGCATTTTGCAACATCTGAAAATCTATTTCTGGGAGAGCGGTAAGACTCAATCTCCAAGCGCGGCGATGCTTGATTGCACTTTGGTAAAAAACTTGATAAATATTTTGGTTGGGTTGGTACTGTAAAAGCAAAAACTGCGTTGCCGCTAACCGCTCTATAATGATTTTGGCACAAGGGTATAAAATTTCTGGTAGGTCTTGATCTTTATAAATAGCTTGGGTAATTTGCTTAATCAGTTGGTTGTCTTGTTGAATTTGTCCGATGGTGCTTTCCATGCTGTCAGTGGGAGCAACTAAGGAGATTAACCCAGCCGCACCTTGGATGAAATGTTTGTCGGCTTGAGTCCAAACTTGCGGTTCAGTACTTTCCACCGCCAGAAAGCCCACTAAGTCTTTGTGCAGAATGATCGGCGCAGCTAAGAGCGATCGCACCCCCAAGCTTTGCAACAATTTACCCTGCAAATTGTTGTTGATAGAACCGCTCGATTCACTAATGCAGACTACTTCATTAACTGCCAAATTGAAATAAACATCGCCTAACTCCTGTACTGTTATCCCTGCGGTGGGGGGCTGATTGCTTAAATTACGACCCATGCTCACCAGCTGACTACTCATGCGACACCAGAAATAATGTCTTTCCCGTTCATACCAGTAAATATTTGTCCGAGTGGGGGAAACAAATTTATGGGTGGCATCGACTGCTGTTTCTAACTTTTTATTGAAGTCGTTAAGGGAGCGTAAATTTTCCAGCAGTTTTAATAATTCCTCGCTCGTACTTGGGGTTTCCTGTTGTTGCCAAGCTTTTTCCTTTTGATTAAGTATTATTCCCAGTTCCCCTACAACTATTAACAGTCTTGCTCTTGCTTCTCCACTCAGTAAGTATCCCCAGCGTTGTGAACCAATTAACACCAGACCCAAACATCTATTTTTATAGTGAATTGGTAAAATAATTGTTCCCTGGATATTGTATTTTATGGCTAATTCTTGCCATTCTGAGGCGCGGACTTGTTCTTGTAAATTAGGTATGCCCACGGGACGCAGTTCTGTTACAGCTGGCTCTAATAAATTCCCTGGATTTAATACAACGGATCTTTGTAAATAACTTGTGTCACCATCAGGCGTAATACCCCCTTTGCCATACAAGGTTTTATTTGCCTGATTATAAACAGCAATCCAAATCAATGGATAGTCAAACTGTTGTTGAAGATAAGTAATTGTAGTTGTGATCAGAACGTCAACATTTTCCTCTTCTCTAAGTTTATGGAGGATTTGGAACAACAACAGGATTTGTTGTTCGGCTGATAGAGGTTGATTTGGCTGCTCCATCTGATTATCTGTTGACATAAGTTGTAGTATTATATTTATAATCACCAGAGAAAAATTCTGATTAATCTGGTATTTGTTAATAATTGGTAGATGTTAACCTAGTTTGGATATTTATCAAGCAGTAATTAATCCTTTTTTATTCACTCTGGTCAAAACAGATCCAGAGTGGTTACACCAGCAAACTATTCGTACTTTTAGCTGGCTATCACAAGCAAGCTATAATCCTCCTTTTAGCTGGTTAAATAGCAGCCTACAAAGGTCTTTTTGCCTAGATAATACAAGTTTAGAACAAAATCTGTTTGGGCTAAATTTCCCTAACCCTGTAGGTTTGTCCGCTGGTTTTGATAAGGATGGACTAGCGGCGGGAATCTGGTCTAGTTTTGGTTTTGGCTTCGCTGAACTGGGTACTGTCACATATCATCCACAACCTGGAAATCCTCCTCCCCGTTTGTTTCGCTTACCATTAGATCAAGCCGCCCTCAACCGCATGGGCTTTAATAACTCTGGTGCGGCAGCAATGGCAGCTAGATTGGCATCGAGTCAGCAAGAATTAACTCGCTCAGTACCGATAGGCATAAATTTAGGTAAATCTAAGATAACACCCTTGGAACTAGCAGCACAGGATTACCTGGAGAGCTTTCGCTTACTTAAAGATTTGGGTGATTATTTTGTAGTGAATGTCTCTTCTCCCAATACACCAGGATTGCGATCGCTCCAAGATGCTGCCATGCTCAGTCAAATATTAGATGTATTACAAACAGAAAATCATTCACAAAAGCCCGTTTTTGTGAAGATAGCACCAGATTTAGAATGGGAAGCGATCGCTGATATTATTTCCCTCGCTAAAACATACAAATTAGCCGGAATTATTGCCACCAACACTACAATTAGCCGTGAAGGACTAAAAACTTCAGTAATTGCTCAAACTGGTAAATCCCCCCAAGAAGAAGCAGGGGGAATTAGCGGAGCGCCATTGCGGCAACGTTCTACAGAAGTAATTCGCTTTATTTACCAGCAAACCCAAGGAGAAATCCCCATCATTGGCGTAGGTGGCATATTTACCGCTGAGGATGCTTGGGAAAAAATCACAGCCGGTGCAAGCCTGATCCAAGTTTATACAGGCTGGATTTATGAAGGGCCAATGATGGTACGCCGTATCCTCACCGGCTTATTAACCAAATTAGAAGAAAACGGCTTAACCTCCATCAGTCAAGCTATCGGGATTGGTAATAGGTGATTGGTAATGGGTAATTGGTAAACTTCCTTCTATTCCCTGTCACCTGTCACCTGTCACCTAATTCTTCTACAGGGAAAAACTCTTTAGACTTACGCGAATAAGACCAAGCAATTCCATCAGGATCACGGCTGCGAGTCCATTCTGGAAAATCAGGGTCATTCCGCCGTTTATAAACCGTACTGGAATAAACACTTAGCCTTTTAGCTAATTCAGATTGAATAAGTGAACCAAAAACTAACTGTTCTTCCAGAGGTTTTTTAACTTTCTCATGGCTAGTTTCGGGTAATAATTCGGTTTCGGTTTGTATTTCTTCTTCCTGGGAAATTATTTCCGGTGGTGCTAAAAAAGAACGAGCAACATTAGTCACCGGACGAGCAGGAAGTTTTTCTACTGGCTCACTACTATCAAGTATATCGCCCAGAATACTGGCAGTTATGAAGTAGTAAGACGGACTCTCATTTTCAGAATCCAGTATACTAGCGCCAAATTCTTTAGATTTATCATCTAAATAGCGTTTTGCCACCGTCCCAGAAAAATCACCCTTGATTGCCAAATCCATCGGTGTAATTTTTCCCTGGTTTTCCCGAATTAACTGATAAAAAAGTGGGTTAACTTGCTCACACCACTTATCCCATCTATATTGCTGCCAAAGGTTGAAGGCCATCAGCAGCGCTAAGATTAGCAGTAAAATTCTCCAGGTATTGACCAGGAAAACAATCAAAAACGATATCGGCAAAATTAGAACGAGAAAACTTTTCCCGTAATTTTCTATGGCTTTTTCACTCATGCTGATTTTTGCCAAGTGAATTTTTACAAAATAATATTTCTATCTTGGCAAAAATTTGGACATTTGTTTGTATTTTTTGGCAAAAATGTGGACAATTATTCGGCAAAAGCCACTGACATAGGGAAAAAGTGACGCGTGACACCAAGAGAAGCAATTTTTTTTCTATCCCCTTGACAACCAGAAATATGTGTACCACATTAATACTACAAGTGGCATTCCCAAAGGAGTTAGCTTTCACCGTAGCGGATATCTTAAACGTCAGAGCGCCTACCTTGCCTGGTTAGGCCGACTTATCGAGGGTTGTTCCATGTCAACCCACCCACAGAAAATCACCGTCAATTATTTGAGTGGGTTGTCAAAGGTTGGGAAGATTTACCAGCAGATATTCCCTCAGATGCTTTAGCACAGATTTGGTGGTATGAATGGCTAAAACGGAATCCTATTTTAAGGATTTTGTCTGACGTAAAGTTAATAAAATTGTAGGTTGGGTTAAGCGACAGCGAAACCCAACAAAAGTATTGTTGATGTTGGGTTTCCTTCCGTCAACCAAACCTACATCTAGGATAAAATTATAGGGACTTTCAATGTAATTGGTTAAGAAATTATGATTACCTCCGTTGAGCGTAGCGATTTTAATAATTTGGAACAATCTATTTTTTTAGAGTCTGTTGGAGTTGAGTTACCAATGATGGAAATTTATAGTGGTGTTGTTTTTGAGTAAGTTAATGCAATATTCATAAACATATCAGCATTAAATCATAAACATGAAATATTTTTATTTTAATATTTACGAAAATCCCGTCCAAGGTGTGGTGGGAGAGTCAGCGTCACATAAAGATAAATTATCTGTGGAATAATCTGTATAAAAACCAATTTTACCATTTTCACAAATTGGCAATTTATCCAGTTCCTCTAAAACTTCTAATGCAGATTGATATCGTTTTTTATAATCATCTAATACCATTTTATTGATAATTGCTGCTAAGGGCTGACTAACTTTAGCTTGATCAATCCATTTTACTTTGCCATCAATATCTCTTACTAACTCATGAGGAAAAATCCCCGTCAAGGCTTTAATTCCAATCATGCCAATGGCGTAAATATCGCTATTATATTGAGGATGACCAAAACATTGTTCACTAGGTGCATAACCTTTAGTACCAATACCAATAGTCAAGGCTGTTGAATCAATATTTTCTGTGATATGGTTGCTGACTTCTTTCACCGCCCCAAAGTCTATTAATACTAGTTTCCAGTCTGAGTGACGGCGGATAATATTGTTCGGTTTAATATCTCGATGAATTACACCATTTTCATGGACAAATTTTAATATGTGCAACAAGTTTTTTAAAATGGGGATAACTAAACTTTCAGCGATACATTTACTTGATAGTAATTCCTGATTTAATGGATGCCCAAGTATGTACTCTTGCACTAAATAAAATTCTTGATCTTCTTCAAAAGATGCTAGAAGCTGAGGAATTTGATTATGTGTTCCTAGTCTGGCTAGGGTTTTTGCTTCTGAACTAAATAAACGCCTAGCAAGTGCTAAAGTCTCGGCTTTAGTTGTAGCTGGTTTTAAATGTTTGACTACACATTGGCGGTTGTCAGAACGCTGTATATCTTCTGCAATATAGGTTTCACTAAATCCACCTGCACCAAGAACTTTAATAAGTTTGTAGCGTCCGGCAAGTATTTTAGCATTCAATGTTAAATCCCTTTGCTAAATTAATTTTTGTAGGTGCAAAAGTGTTGACTGATAATCTTCTGAATAACTGGATAAACTTTGCAGTTATGAAAAATTAATAATAGTTGTTATTGGTTGAGTTTTCTGTGATTTTGGAAAACCTTTTCTGGCTGTAAATCATTGTTCCAGTTTTCTGATTCAAATACATAAATAGGTAGAATTAATTAAATATAAGACTTCACTGGTAAACTTCTCTCCTACGTAGGTGAAGCCTACCGTAAAATTTTCAGTCAGAACGTGCAGCTAAAGTAACTTTATTTGTTAAAACAGGCTTGAAAGTCTTTTTGTGTCTGGGTTTGATGATAACTTCTGCGAACGTCAGGGATACAGTTTATGTGAATACGTTATCTGGCAACGGCTATACTCCGATATTGTGGTGACACCTGCTGAAATTGGTGATTATTAGCCTCACCATAGCTACTTGGTATATCAAAAACTATATCTAAAGCTACCGAACGCACATCCGCTTTCATCAACTTGATGATAATCTAGGCATAAGCTGCACATCTATAAGGAAAAGGTTTTAATAGCAACATTTTGAAATAAAACTTCAATGAAAATATTTTATTATACATTTGTGAAGTATGCTTTAATTATTACTAAACTTCCATGAGTACAGTTACACTAAAAGACTATCTATACAAATACGGCTCAACTATTTGTCTGACTGGATTCGTCGTCTCTGTGATTGTTGCACAGATGATGAACCAGACTAACTTCACCTTTCTTTGCCATTGATGACAGCCAGATTCTATCCTAACGCTAGTACTCAACTTAACCAATTGGACAGAAGAAGGAAAAGAAACTTTGATCCTTCTATCACTAACCCGTATAATTTGGTTTGGCAGTGTGTAGGCAAAAGGTGGCTGGTAAACAAGGTTAGACTAGGCTACCCTCCCTGGGAGTCTTCTCCCACCGCTTAAATATTAATACTTACCAGGAAATAATTCCTACGGTTAATGAGAAAATATATTGATGCGTATCAGCCTAGATCCCACCCAAGTCTCTATGTCATACCTCTTTTAGGAGTAAACTTGATTGATATCCAGATCCCAATGGTGTTAAAGAGTCAATTTTATTGGTAGATTTTTGATCACAGGGGATTTTTGAAAGCGTTGGAGGTTAAACAGGTTTAGTTATAAGTCTCACAAATTTAATGTTTTAGCCAATTTTCTGCTTTGACAGAGGTAAGATAAAAGCTATACATGAAAACTACCTTTTATAGATATTAGCGACTTTGCCAATTAAGAATTGCTATAATCTATGCTTCCATCTTACATTCTTATCTATTATTTAGGTGTAAATTTCTATGGGTTCTCCAATGAATCGTCTGTCTATTTTTGTAGATGGAAACAATATGTTCTATGCTCAACAAAAAAATGGCTGGTTTTTTGACCCGCGACGAGTGTTAGAATACTTCAAAAACGAGCAGTCAGAAACGACATTGATTAATGCCTTCTGGTACACTGGCTTAAAAGATCCACAAGATCAACGTGGTTTTCGAGATGCGCTAATTAGTTTGGGATATACAGTACGCACTAAAATTCTCAAAGAATACTACGATGATGTCTCTGGTCGTTACTCGCAAAAAGCGAATTTAGATATTGAAATTGTTGTAGATATGTTTAATACAGTAGACCAGTACGACAGAGTTGTCTTATTCAGCGGCGATGGTGATTTTGAAAGAGCAATAGAACTATTACGCTCAAAAAATACGCACATAACAGTCGTATCAACAGAAGGAATGATAGCGAGAGAATTACGCAATGCTACGGATAGATATATAGACTTGAACGATATTAGAGACCAAATAGAAAAGACGGAAGGTTAGTAAAGTTAACAATTATTTACAAAACCAAGAGTTAAAAAATAAAGTTCAAGGTATTTTAAGCCCACAATCAAAACTAAACAACCCAAAAGCGATGAGAAATCAAGCAGACAGAATTATCATCTTTGATACGACACTGCGAGATGGAGAACAGTGTCCAGGAGCGACTCTAAATATAGACGAAAAGCTGATTATTGCCAAGCAATTAGCGCGTCTAGGTGTGGATATTATTGAAGCTGGTTTTGCCTTTGCTAGTCCTGGAGATTTTGAGGCAGTTAAGAAAATTGCCCAAATTGTAGGGACAGAAGATGGCCCTGTAATTTGTAGTTTGGCTAGAGCCATTAAAGCAGATATCGAAGCGGCAGCGGCAGCATTAAAACCAGCAGTTCACGGCAGAATTCACACCTTTATTTCTACTTCTGATATTCACTTAGAGTATCAACTGCGGAAGTCAAGGGCAGAAGTGTTAGCGATCGCAGAAGAAATGGTAGCCTATGCTAAGTCCTTCATGGATGATGTCGAATTTTCGCCAATGGATGCGGCTCGTTCTGATCCACAATTCCTTTATCAAGTATTAGAGAGAGCGATCGCAGCTGGTGCAACAACAGTTAACATTCCTGACACCGTAGGTTACACCACACCCAGCGAATTTGGGGACATGATTAAAGGCATTATCGAAAATGTCCCCAACATCGACCAAGCCATTATTTCCGTTCACGGCCATAACGACTTGGGTTTAGCCGTTGCGAACTTCTTAGAAGCCGTCAAAAATGGTGCAAGGCAGTTAGAATGTACCATCAACGGTATTGGTGAACGGGCAGGAAATGCGGCTTTAGAAGAATTGGTCATGGCACTGCACGTCAGACGGCAATATTTTAACCCCTTCTTAGGACGTTCAGAAGATTCTGAAGCACCCCTCACGAATATTGACACCAAACAAATTTACAAAACTTCACGTCTTGTTTCCAACTTGACAGGAATGTTGGTGCAACCAAATAAAGCCATTGTCGGGGCTAATGCCTTTGCACACGAGTCTGGTATTCATCAAGATGGGGTGTTGAAAAACAAGCTCACCTATGAGATTATGGATGCTCAATTGATTGGTTTGACAGACAATCAAATCGTCTTGGGCAAACATTCTGGCAGAAATGCTTTCGGAACCCGCTTGAAAGAATTGGGCTTTGAACTGTCAGAAACCGAATTAAATAAAGCCTTCGTCAGATTCAAAGAATTAGCGGATAAAAAGAAAGAAATCTCAGATTGGGATTTGGAAGCCATTGTTAACGATGAAATCCAACAATCACCTGCTTTGTTTCAGGTAGAGTTAGTGCAGGTTTCTTGCGGTAGCAACGCCAAACCCACCGCTACGGTTACTCTCCGCACCCCCGACGGTGAAGAATTAACCGACGCAGCTATTGGTACAGGCCCAGTAGACGCAGTTTATAAAGCCATCAATCGGGTAGTGAATGTACCTAACGACTTGATTGAATTCTCCGTACAATCGGTTACAGGAGGAATTGATGCTCTTGGAGAAGTAACCATCCGCTTAAAATATGAATCGCGTGTGTTTTCAGGTCATGCAGCCAACACCGATATCATTGTGGCATCTGCTCAGGCTTACGTGAATGCACTGAATAGATTGTATTCTGCATTGCAGAAGGAAGTCAAGGAAGAAGTGACAGCATAATAACATATATACCCTAGATCCCCGACTTCTTGAAGAAGTCGGGGATCTGTGAGTTCTGACTACTTTTGAATTAATTCCAAAGCATGAGTTAATATTTCTTGTTCATTAACCATAGGTGCTAATTCTTCTGTTTCATAACGTCCTTCAAATGCTTCTATCGCCGCTCTTTTTAGTGCTACTTGATATCCTTGTTGCAGAATTTCCATTAATTCTATTTGATTCAAGTAAACACCACCAGATTTGCGGCGTTTATTAATTTTATTAATTTCCCGCACTGCATTTTCTATAGATATTTCCCAAGAACGGGTAGAACGTTTTTCAGCTTTTTGTTTGATTAAATGGATGAGTAGAATTACGCCATAACTATCAATTTTATTGATTTTATCACTTAGGCTCATTTCTTCTAATTCATCCACTAATAATAAAGCTTCAGGAATTTTACCCTGTTCTAGAAGTTGTCTGAGTTCGAGTAGTTCTTCCATATTGGTTATTTAATGTATTATTGAATTTACCTGATGAAATGATATTTGTGAGGATAACATGAAAATCAGACAGCTTGAACTTGAGAATTTTCGATGCTTTGAGCATAAAGTTTTTGAGTTTTCCGATCAGTTTAACGTTTTTATTGGTGATAATGCTACAGGAAAAACTGCAATTCTTGATGCACTAGCAGTAGGTGTAGGAAGTTTTTTCTTAGGGATTGATAATATTGATACACGCAAGATTCTGAAAGATGAAATTCGTCATATCATCAGGAAAGAAGGACAAACACCGACACTAGAACCAATTCTACCAGTTGTTGTATATTGTCAAGGTTGTTTTGAAGATGTCCCAGAAATTTCATGGACAAGAGAGATAAAAACAGATGGTGGTACTACAACTCGTGAAGATGCAAAAGAAATATCACAATATGCTAGAGAATTACAGCAAAAAGTTCGTATTCAAGAACAAGATAGAGACAAGATTATTTTGCCCGTAATTTCATATTACAGTACAGGTCGCCTTTGGGTTCAACATAGAAATAGAGAAACAAAAAATCTCAAAACACTTTCCCCTGGTTCTCGATTTTTAGGGTATAAAAATTGTCTTACAAAGTCCTATGAACCTGATAAATTAATACAGTGGTTTAAAACATGGGAATTGGTATCTTTACAACAAGGAAAAACTATTGGCATCTTGTCCGCAGTCAAAGAAGCTATTAAAAATTGTATGGAAGACTGGCAAGATGTGAAATTTGACATCTCCAGAAAAGAATTAGTTGCAAGTTCAAAAGATAGAAGAACTTTACCATTTCAAATGTTAAGCGATGGAGTGCGTAACATGATAGGAATGGTTGCTGATATCGCCTATCGTTGTGTTACTCTAAATCCCCAATTTGAAGGTGAAGCTGCTCGACTTACACCAGGTATCGTACTTATTGATGAAATTGATTTACATCTACATCCTAAATGGCAACGTCGAGTTGTCGAAGATTTAAAAAGAACATTTCCGAAAATTCAATTTTTTGCCACTACCCATTCTGAACATATTATCCAGTCTTTAAGAGATGGGGAACTGATTGATTTAAATAACCCAGATTTAATACCAGCGGCAGAATATGAAAATAAGAATATAGAATATATCACAGAAAACGTGATGCACGTTCCTAATCCATACAGAAATGAGCGATATCAAACAATGATGGAAACAGCAGAAAGATATTATCAGATGCTAGAAAATTCTAGTAATTCATCTCCTGAAGAATTGGAAAAGTTAAAAACACAACTGGATGAATTAATAGAACCATATAGTGATGATGTTGCCTATCATGCTTTTTTGAAAATGGAACGTCTTGCAAGAGGATTATAAATAATGAGGCCAGTAGTTCGAGGTAAAAATACTAAAGTTTTCAAAGATTATAGAAATGCACGAAAAAATTTAATTGATCAACTTGGTGAATATTGTTCTTACTGTGAAATGCGTCTTGGCTCATCTTTAGCTGTTGAACATATATTACCACAAGCACTATTTTCTGATGAAAAAACTAACTGGGAAAACTTCTGTTTAGCTTGTATTAATTGCAACTCTACCAAGAAATCGCCTATGGAGAGAAGATGGAAAGATTCATGGCAAAATCTTCACATAATTTCTGCTAAAATAGCTGCAAGAAGTGAGTTCTATTGGCTTGATCAAGATAATACTTTCCGAGCTTTTGAGTATACTAAAGGTGGACATATTCAAGTACATCCTTTTTTATCTCTCGAAGAACAAAAAGTAGCTCAAGCAACTGTGGAAATGGTGGGACTAGATAAAACACCTAAGCCTGATATGCAAATGAAAGATCGCCGATGGATTAATCGGAAAGACGCTTGGGAGACAGCAGAAAGATATCGACAAAACCTTCGTAAATGTAATGATGAAGAGTTGTTAAAACAAATGCAAGATATGATTGTTAGTCATGCAGTTGATAAGGGCTTTTTCTCAGTGTGAATGACAGTATTTAAAGATGATATTGAAATGCTAAAACGTTTCATTTCTGCATTTCCGGGAACTGCTGTAGATTGCTTTGATCAGCATGGAAAGGCTATCCATCGTCCAAATGGAAGAATATAAAGCCAGAGATTTGTAAATTTAAAAATATGAATCAACCCAATAATACATCATTAACCGAAGTTCGCACCGCATTAAAACAAATCTGGGGTTATGATGATTTCCGTCCCCCACAAGGAGAAATTGTCAGGAGTTTATTATCCCAAAAAGACGCATTAATTATTATGCCCACAGGTGGGGGAAAATCAATTTGTTTTCAACTTCCCGCACTATTGAAAACCGGATTAACTTTAGTAGTTTCTCCCTTAGTAGCACTAATGGAAAACCAAGTTGAAGAACTACGTCAACGGAACCAAAAAGCAGCACTTTTACACAGTGAATTACCTGCAAATCAACGTCGTGCAGCTTTGCAAGCTTTGGAAAAACAACAATTAAGATTATTATATTTATCACCAGAAACTTTACTCAGTCCCCCGGTTTGGGAAAGATTATCTCATCCCCAATTACAAATTAATGGAATTATCCTTGATGAAGCTCATTGTTTAGTACAATGGGGGGATACATTTCGTCCTGCTTATCGGCGTTTAGGTGCAGTCCGTCCAGCGTTATTAAAATCAAAACCACCAGGAACTAAAATTAGTTTAGCAGCTTTTACAGCAACTGCTGATCCTTCAGCCCAAAAAATTATTTCTACAGTTTTACAATTACAGCAACCTGATAGTTTTAAACTTAATCCTTACCGTCCAAATTTACATCTTAGTATTCGTATTGCTTGGACACCAAAAGGAAGAAAACAACAATTATTAAAATTTATTCAAAATCGACCAAATCAAACTGGTTTAATTTATGTCCGCACTCGGAAAGATAGCGAGAATTTAGCCGAGTGGTTAACAGAAATGGGATTTAATACAGCTAGTTATCATGCAGGATTAGGTGCAACAGAAAGACGCGCAGTAGAAGCAAGTTGGTTAGGTGGAAAAATACCGTTTGTAGTTTGTACTTGTGCTTTTGGAATGGGGATTAATAAAAGTAATGTGCGCTGGGTTGTTCACTTTCACGCACCACATTTATTATCTGAATATGTGCAAGAAATGGGACGTGCTGGAAGAGATGGAAAACCAGCAGAAGCGTTAACTTTAATCAGTGAACCAACGGGTTTTTTAGATGCTGAAGATAAACAAAGACAGCAGTTTTTTCAAGAACAAATGTTTAAGCAACAACAAAAAGCGCAACAGTTAGTGAAAAAGTTACCACAACAAGGAGAAGTAACGGCTATAACGCGACAATTTCCTGATGCTGCAACGGCGCTTTCTCTACTTCATAGTACTGGACAATTGCAATGGCTTGATCCTTTTCATTATGCGATTTCTACAAAGTCGGGAAGTCAGCCACAAATGCAGTTACAAGCTGCTAAAAAAATGAGTGAATATTTAAATACTAAAAAGTGTCGTTGGCAATTTTTGTTAAATGCTTTTGGTTTTAGTCAAGAAGCTGAAAATTGGCGTTGTGGACATTGTGATAATTGCAAAAATTAGTCAGTTGGTATCGCCAAAACTCACCTTTGTATCTTAAAACAATGGTAGACTGGCGCAATAAAATTTTATTTGTGTGTACATTGTACGCCTAAAATGCTATAATCTGAATTGAATTTAGGATGTTCGCTAAATCGCCAAGATGTTAGAAACCTCTTCACCCAAAGACAGTAGAGTTGATTTGAGGGTTACACAAGAGCAAAAAGAACTCTTAGAACAAGCAGCAGCCCTTAAAGGAGTTTCCTTGACTGCTTATACCCTTTCTTATCTGCTTCCCATTGCTAGACAAGAAATAGATGCCCATGAAAGGCTGGTTTTATCAAGTCGGGATAGAGATTTATTTATGTCTATCATGGAAAATCCTCCACAACTCAAGGGAAAACTCAAAACTACCCTGAAAAAGTTTAGGGATAAATATGACAAATAGTGAAGGGAGATGGAATTTTTTACCTATTGAGAAGAAATATAAAAAGGATTCTTTTGACTGTGGTTATAAAGTTCTCAATGATTATCTGAAAAAATATGCTCGACAAAACCATCAAAAAGGTATTGCTAAAACCTTTGTGGCGGTGAAAGAATTAGGAAGTATGAAAGTTGATGGTTACTATACACTGAGCGCGAGTATTATTGAGTATGAACTCTTGCCTGAATCTTATCAAAAAAGAATACCTGCTTATCCGATTCCTGCTACTTTAATTGGTAAGTTGGCAGTTGATAATACTGTAAAGGGACAAGGTTTAGGGGGAGAACTTTTAGCAGATGCATTATATCGTATTGTTCGCGCTGCTCAAGAAATTGGTATTTTTGCGGTGAGAGTTGATGCTATAGATTTACAAGCTAAGGAATTTTATCTGAAACATGAGTTTATTCCTTTTTTAGATCGGGAATTATCTTTGTTTTTACCTATAGAAACAATTGCTAAAGAGTTTGATTTTTAAATTTAAAATATAATTATTCCCTAATTTCATGCTTTTTTCCCTGAAATTTCTCAAATATGGCGCAATGGGATGAATAACCAAATTCATCATCGCGTTCTGTGTATTGTTGAATCCAACTGTTTAAAAACTCAAAAGTTTCTGCTTGTTCCTGCGGTGATTTAAATTTGTGTGGTTCCCAAGGACGATGGCGGTTATTTTCAAGACATTTATCAATACCAGGGTTGAGAAAATAGATTTCAGTCGCCAATTCAAGAGCAATTTTAATCAGAGTACTGTAACAACCTTCTATTACCCAAGAGTTATTATTTGCTAGAAAATCTCGCAGATCATTGGAAACATTTTCGTGATTACGTCTGATGGCGATTTGATTTTGTTCCCAGACAATAGTATCTAGATCAAGAATAGGAATATGCAAATCTTGTCCTAGTTTCTTAGCAAGAGTACTTTTTCCAGAACCGGAATTACCAAATATTAAAAATCTATACATTGTTTGTTTTTATCTGCGGTCTATTGAAAATTATCAAGAGCGGGGAAACCCCGCCCCTACATTAAAACTGCTGTAAAAAGCGCAAATCGCTATTATACAAACGGCGAATATCATCAATTTGATGTAAAACCATCGCAAAACGTTCTACACCAAAACCGGCAGCAAAACCACTATAAACTTCAGGATCATAACCCACTGATTTAAGTACATTGGGGTCAACCATACCGCAACCCATGACTTCCAACCAGCGTCCATTCCACTGCAAATCAACTTCCGCAGAAGGTTCAGTAAAAGGGAAATAACTAGCGCGGAAACGAATTGGTAAATCACCAAAAATCGCTTGCAAAAATACCTTAACTGTGCCTTTGAGGTCTGTAAAAGTCAATCCTTCATCAATGGCTAAAAGTTCAATTTGATGGAAAACTGCGGAGTGGGTAGCATCTACATCATCTCTTCGGTAAACTCGTCCTGGGGCAACAATTCTAATCGGTGGTTCTTCCTTTTCCATGTAGCGAATTTGCACCGATGAAGTATGAGTCCGCAGTAAATTCCCATCTGGTAAATAGAAGGTATCCTGCATATCACGGGCTGGATGGTCAGGTGGGGTATTCAGGGCTTCAAAATTGTAGTAATCTGTTTCCATCTCCGACCCTTGAGCCACCGTGTAGCCCATACCAACAAAGATATCCAAAGCTTGGTCAATGATACCATTGAGGGGATGAATGCGACCTTGGGGACGGTAAATACCCGGCATAGTCACATCTAAAGTTTCAGACTCTAGCTGTGCTTCAATTTGAGCAGATTCTAAAGCGGTGCGTTGCTGGTCAAGAGAGTTTTGGATAGCTTCTTTAACTGTATTAGCGATCGCGCCAATTTTGGGACGCTCCTCCGCACTCATTTGTCCCATGCTGCGTAACAGCGCACCCAATTGACCTTTTTTGCCCAAATAGTTAACTCGCAGTTCTTCCAGGCGTTCCAGGGTATCAGCCGATGCGATCGCTGCTTCTCCTTCTTGGCGCAATGCTAAAAGTTGATCCTCTAAATTGCTAGTCATTAGTCATTATCTTTAGTTATTACTCATCAAAAAAGGGAACAGCGAATAGAGAACAGGGAACAAAATTAAAATTTCCTATTTCCTGTACCTTCACGAAGAGACGCGGGGAGAGGGAGACGCGGGGACACGGAGACAGAAACTTGACTCTGATTGTAACTCCGCACAATTTCCAGCGTCTGAATAGAAGATTCAGACGAGGTTTCAGCCCTCTGGAACTTTCGTTACGGACACGGAGAGGCGTAGCGTTTGATGAATCACCGCGTCTGTGCGTCCCCGTGTCATCTTCAATAAAACTCCCAGTTCCCTGTTACCTCTTTAATAGTCTATAGTCCAAAGTTATGGACTGGAGAAGAAATAAGCTTGGGAATGTGCCATTAATAAACTAGACTATTTCTATTTTTAGCAGTTTAGAGGTATTTTTTATTATTTACTTGTGACCGCAGACACTGACAACCGACCCTTAACTGATGAATATCGAAGTATGAAATTACTAATTAGCAACGATGACGGCATTTCTGCCCTAGGTATCCGTACCTTAGCTAACTGCTTGGCAGAAGCGGGTCATGATATTACAGTAGTTTGCCCAGATCGAGAGCGTTCAGCAACAGGACACGGACTAACCTTGCATCAACCAATTCGCGCCGAAATGGTGGAAGCACTTTTTCATCCTGCCATCAAAGCATGGGCTTGTGATGGCACACCATCCGATTGCGTAAAATTGGCATTGTGGGCATTACTAGATTCGCCCCCAGACCTAGTGCTATCAGGCATTAATCAAGGTGCCAATTTAGGAACAGAAATTCTTTACTCTGGAACTGTTTCAGCCGCAATGGAAGGAGTGATAGAAGGCATTACCAGCATTGCCCTCAGTCTTACCAGTCATACACACAAAGACTTTCACCCAGCTGCAAACTTTGCCAAACTCCTAGTAGATCAGCTAGTAGCAGAACCTCTCCCAGGCTTGATGTTGCTTAACGTCAATATTCCTCCCGTCCCGTCGGCAGAAATTGCTGGTGTCACTTTTACTCGCCAAGGAGTGCGCCGTTACGTTGATGTTTTTAACAAAAGAGTAGATCCACGAGGAAAAACTTACTACTGGTTAACAGGAGAGGTTGTAGAGGACATAGAACCACCCACAGATTTGAATTTACCGTTAAACATTCCTACCGATGTCCAGGTTATCCGTGAAAACTACATCAGTATTACCCCATTGCAATACAATCTTACTTATGCCAATGCACTGCAACAATTATCGAAACGAGAATTTAAACTTCCGTAAATTTTTGGTTTTTTGGACACCAGCCTAAATTAAAATCATGTCCGCACAATTTAAGCTATAGGAATCCGGTTTGGTTTCTGTTCGCGGTAGCGTGCCGTAGGCATATTTACTCGTAGAGGTAGGGAACTCTTAACAGGGAACTCTTAACAGAGAAGAAGGAATCAAGGTATACGGAGTTCTGTAAGCGCAAAGCGCAGGCTGCGCCAACAAAATTCAAATAGGAGTCCTATATAAAGTTAGGAGATATATTGAAATCCCTAAATAAGTATAAACTCTAGTATCTTGAAAAGTGGTATACTTCAGTACATCACTCATGATTTCCCAAAAAGTTCTTAAACAGAGTATGCTATTTTACCGATAAAGACTTAGTACCGCCGTGAATTTAACAGAGTGCCAACCGCAGTCCACTATAAACTAAAAAAATAAAACTCATTGTTTTTAATCGCTCGCCCGCTCAGTCCAGCAAACAACACCCATGTCTAGGATAGAGAACCAATTTACCGTACAATTTTGGGGCGTCAGGGGCAGCATCCCCTGTCCAGGTCTAAAAACCGTCCGTTACGGGGGTAATACCCCTTGCATATCAATGCAAGTGGGCGGTAAGCGCTTAATTTTTGATTGTGGTACAGGAGTTCATGTTTTGGGGCAATCTTTGTTACCCCAAATGCCCGTAGAAGGTCACATATTCTTCACTCATTGCCACTGGGATCATATGCAGGGGTTTCCTTTCTTTACCCCAGCATTTATCAAAGGTAATAAATTTAATATCTACGGAGCGATCGCACCAGATGGCTCGACAATTGAGCAAAGGCTCAATGATCAGATGCTTCATCCCAACTTCCCCGTACCCTTGCAGATTATGCAAGCACACTTGAATTTCTACAACATTAAAGCGGGGCAACCAATCGAAATCGATGACATTTTCATAGAAACCGCACCATTAAACCATCCAGGTGAAGCCGTAGGATATAGAGTTAACTGGCGCGGTGGTTCTGCTGTTTACATTACAGATACTGAACATTTTCAAAATAAATTGGATGAAAACGTCCTGTGGCTGTCCCGTGATGCCGACATCGTCATTTACGATTCCACCTACACAGATGATGAATACTATTCTCCAAAATCACCGAAAATAGGTTGGGGACATTCTACCTGGCAAGAAGCTGTAAAAATAGCACAAGCAGCCAACGTCAAAACCCTGGTGATTTATCACCATGACCCTGCCCACAACGATGATTTTTTAGATAATGTCGGCAAAGAAGCAGTTGAGAAATTTCCTGGTGCAATCATGGCACGGGAAGGATTAGTACTTCAGGTTCCAGTCTTAGATCCTTTCACAGAATCTTTTCCCGTCACCAAGTCAGTGTAATTCCTAATTGATAATGCGTAATAGTGCCGACCGTTTCGTTAGGGACAGGTAATTATCATCCCATGTCTAAAGCCAGGGGCTTGTAACCTTGAATTACGTTGGCGTAGCCTGCTGTAAGCACTATTACGAAATTACGAATTACGAATTACGTTGGCGTAGCCTGCCGGAGGCACTATTACGAATTACGAATTACGAATTATTTGGTCAGTGTAAAGATTCTCAATTTGAGGGATTTATCGATTTTAGATTAGATTGGTGATCAGGAGCTTTCAGCGCCAGAGCCTACCTATTGCTGAGATGGCAACAACTGGTAAATTAACTTTGTAGTTTCACCAGCAGTCCAAAAAATCCGCTAGATGCCTCTCTAAGGGCTGAGGGTAGGTAAACAAACTCCCCCTAGCAAAAAAGTGGCTATGGTTCCCCTCACAGGGTTGCCGAGCGCTGATAGCTACGATAAACCTAAAATCCCAGAATCCACGTGCTAAATTTGTCTCAAAATGGGTGTTCTGTGTGGGTTGCTTCCTCGACCAAATTGGCTCTAACACCAACTGCTGTTGCCCTTGGAAAATTTGATGGTGTTCATCTTGGTCATCAAAGGGTAATTCAACCAGTTTTGCAGTCAGTTGGGAATGAAGAGGGGTGGGAAGATGGGGAGAAATTACCAGAAAACTCACCCCAAAAACCTATCTACTCAACAGTTGTCACCTTTCATCCCCATCCACATGAGTTTTTTACAGGCCAACCCCGTGCTTTGTTAACACCGCTGGATGAAAAAGTTCAACAGTTGCGATCGCTTGGGGTAGAACAACTGGTATTATTACCCTTCGATAAAGAACTATCAGCCCTATCACCGGAAGAATTCGTAGAAAAAATCCTTGTCCAACAACTGCAATGTCAACGAATCAGCGTTGGTCAGGATTTCTGTTTTGGTCAAAAGCGCACCGGTACTGCCCAGGATTTGCAAATACTCGCCGCCAAGTACAAAATACCCGTAACCATCGTTCCCATCCAAACTGATAACAACGATTTACCCACAAATGGCAAAAGCGTTAATCATACTTCGAGTGAAGACCATCGGATTAGCACTTCATTGATTCGCCAAACTTTGCAAGAAGGCGATATTCAACGGGCAACTCGCTTATTAGGCAGACCATACACCCTGACTGGATTAGTTATCCCAGGTCAACATTTGGGTAAAACCATCGGCTTTCCTACCGCTAACCTCCAACTACCAAAAGACAAATTTTTACCACGTCAAGGAGTTTACGCAGTTCGGGTTATCATCCTCAGCGAAACGTCAGATACGCCTCCTACTCAGAACTTAGGCGTAATGAATATCGGCAATCGCCCCACTGTCAACGGTACTGATCCCTCTGTAGAAGTACATTTGTTAGATTGGTCTGCTGATTTATACGGTAAAAACCTAGTTGTGCAACTAGTAAAATTTTTGCGTCCTGAACAAAAATTCCCTTCTCTAGAAGCCCTAAAAACCCAAATTCAACTTGACTGCACCGTAGCCAGAGAACTTTTGAGTACAGAATGCTGAATTGGGAATGTTAATAGGGAACAATGTATATAGAAGAAGCTGACAGGTGACAGGTGACAGGTGACAGTGAAGAGGAAATAGGTAAGAAGTAATATGTTATTCTCCCAACCTCCCAACCTCCCAACCTCCCAACCTCCCAACCTCTCCAGTCTCCAGTCCCTAGTCCCCAGTCCCTAATACCTAGTAAGCATGAGAGAAAAAATTGACGCTTTAACACAAAATCTGGCTCGTACCATTGTTGGCAAAAATGAAGCAATACGCTTAGTGCTAGTTGCTTTGCTGGGTGGTGGTCATGCCCTGCTCGAAGATGTCCCTGGAGTTGGTAAAACCTTGCTTGCCAAATCTCTAGCGCGATCGCTTGATGGTAAATTTCAAAGGATACAATGTACTCCCGATTTACTACCAACGGACATCACCGGCACTAACATTTGGAACCCAAAAAGCGGCGAATTTACTTTTCTCCCTGGGCCAGTATTTGCCAATGTCTTGCTATCTGATGAAATCAACCGTGCCACCCCGCGTACTCAGTCAGCTTTACTGGAAGTAATGGAAGAGTATCAAGTCACAGTTGATGGTGTCTCTCGTCCCGTTCCTCAGCCTTTCTTTGTCATTGCTACCCAGAACCCCATCGAGTACCAAGGCACATTTCCCCTGCCAGAAGCACAAATGGATCGGTTTATGCTGTCTTTGAGTTTAGGCTATCCCTCAGAGTCAGAAGAACTGCAAATGCTGCAAACTATCCAGCAGCGTCTTCCAGTTGATGATGTGCAGCCTTGTATTACCTTGGCAGAAGTTGCTCAGTTACGCCAACTTTGTTCTCAGGTACAAGTGGAAACCTCCTTGCAACAATACATCCTGGAATTAGTGCGGACAACGAGACAGGATGAAGAAATCACTCTTGGCGTTAGTCCTCGTGGTAGTGTGGCATTACAAAAAGCTACCCAAGCACTAGCTTTTATCTCCGGCAGAGATTACGCTCTTCCTGATGATGTCAAGTTTTTAGCACCTTATGTTCTGTGTCATCGCCTCATTCCTAGAGGTGGACGCAATGCTAAAACTGTAGTTGAGCGATTATTGCGATCTGTGGCAATTCCTTAATTAAAAAACGCTTAAAAAATGTATCCAAAACTGCTGGCTTGTCTTGCTGAGGTGATTTTCCTTGATAAACAAGTCAGCGATGGGTAGCATCAAACAAATTAGTTTTGCTACATTGATTGTAGAATATAAAAAAAGAAATTTGAATTATGCAGAAAATTATTATCAAAAACTTCGGTGCAATTCAAAATGCAGAAATTGAAGTCAAAAAAATATTAGTTTTGATTGGTGAACAAGCTAGTGGTAAAAGTACTATTGCTAGACTCATTTACTTTTTTAAAACACTAAAGGATGATTTATTTAGCCAAATTTACCAGGATAAGCAGAAATATCTGGATATTGATTCTGATATTTTATCTCCTATTCGACAAAAATTTTATAAGTTTTTTGGTCCTACCAATCATTTGCGTAATTTTGAAATAGTGTTTTATTATAGTTTAGAGAAAGATAAATATATAAAATTAACCTTAGAACGAAATAAAGAAATGAAAATTATATATACTGCTCTTATAAATGAGGATTTTAAAAATTCTGCAAGTGGTATTAAACTGAGACTTAGGCAGGAATATTTAAATTCCAATTATAATATTAAATCATTAATTAATGAAGAAGAGAAAATAAAATATGCTCAACAGCTTTATACAATTTTAAATGAATTATTTGAAAGTGAGCAAACAGATTCATTATTTATAATTTCGGGAAGAAGTGCAACTGTAAGTTATTCTGATTTATTTGAAAAGTATTTATTTGCAAGTATTCAAAGCAGTTTGTCAGAAAATATTTTAGCTTCTAATTATGAACGTAACTCACAAAAAATTGATGAAATTTTAATGCTGCAATTCATGAAAAAAGTTATAAAAACCAGAGACATTTTTAATAAGTTTGGAAATATTGAAGAACTAACTTTTGGTAGAAACATAACATTAGAAAGAAGAAGAAAATTATCTATTATAATAAACAAAATTGATGGAATATTAAAAGGTAAATATTATATTGATACTTATGGGAACGAAAGAATCAGATTAGATAATGAAGCAAATGATTATGTTTATCTCTCTAATGCTTCATCAGGACAGCAAGAATCTATAAGAATATTACAAGATATATTCCTTAATATCCTTGACGATGTAAAAGTGTTAAGAATCTTAGAAGAACCTGAAGCACATTTATTCCCTGTCGCACAAAAACAACTGATTGAGTTATTAGCTTTAATGGTGAATCAAAATGATGATAATCAACTCATTATTACAACCCATAGTCCCTATGTACTCACAGTTTTTAATAATCTACTGTTTGCAAACAGAGTAGTAGAAAAAAATCCCTCAGCAGAATCTGAAGTAACAGAAATAATCCATAAAGATTGTTGGTTAAATGCTCGTGATTTTTCAGCTTATTCATTAGGGAATCAATCGGTTTCTGAAACAACGAATTCTTGTGAGTCCATTTTTAATACTAAAAAAGGTACTATTAAACAAAATTATTTAGATACTGTTTCCGAAATTTTGGGTGGTGATTTTCAGGCTTTGTACAGTATTCACGCTAGAACTTTTGCAAGAAGATGAGCAAGTTTGAAGATATAAAAGAACATCTATCAAATAGTTTTGCTACATTTTCAGATTTTCTAGAAATTGAATTAAAAGCAGAGTTTTCAGTGATAGATTATCAAGGACAATCTTTTATTATCAATATTCAGCTTGATGATAATACATTTACAGTAAATATAAATGGTATTGAGACTGTTATAAACGGCTTTGATAACACTAAATCATTTAATATAATCAATGCTAAAATAGTTGGTTTTATTCCTATTGATGGAAAAAAAGGACTTTTAGGATTTGGTAATTCTCATTGCGATGTTGTCTTTTTTGATGACAACGATTTTTGTTTTGTAGAGTTTAAATTGAATGCAACAAGCATAAAGAAGGTAAACAAGAATAGGGTAGACGCTATTAGTCAATTAAAAAACACTATTAATTTGTTCGATAAAGAGTTAAATAAAAATTACGCAGGGTTAAATTTAGAAGCTTATGTTTGTACCCCTAAATTTTACCCAAGATTCAATTCAAGTTGGCAAGAATTGGCAGAAGAGTTTTTAGAGGAAAATGGTATTCCACTTTTTGAAAGAAATGATAAAACCTGCAAGTAAATAACACATCATGCAACAAATTCTTATAAAAACAGTCTAAACATCAGGTGGTCACAGATTGCTCAATGATGAGGTTTTTAGTTTAATAGATACAAGAAAATACAATATTTACGCTAAAGTAACTAAATTGATGTTAAATACGATTAAGCATAAACCATCCCATCAAAGACTGAAACGCCAACTGCTGATTGTGATGCTAGTCATTTTTGGTTGGAGTATAGCCATAGGATTTATACTAGGTTTAGCCACCAGCACCCACGCAGCTAACCCTCCATCATCCATTGGCACTGTTGATGTAGTGCCGGCACAATACCAACTAGCGCAAGAACTATATCTAGAAAACTGTGCTACCTGTCACATCGGCATACCACCAGCGGTTTTTCCCACCCAAACATGGAAAAATCTCCTCCAAGACTCCCAGCACTATGGTGTACAAATTAAGCCTTTAGTCGATCCACCGCGCATTTTAGTGTGGAAGTACCTTTCCACTTTCTCCCGTCTTCACCTCCAAGATGACTCAACACCCTATCGCCTCAATGAGTCCCGTTATTTCAAAGCTTTACATCCTGGTGTTAAATTACCACAACCTGTAAACCTGAACGGTTGCGTCAGTTGTCATATTGGTGCTGATAAGTATGACTTCCGCAGCCTCACTCCAGAATGGGAGTAGGGATTGGGAAGGTGAGGAGACGCGGAGATAGGGTGATGGGGTGATGGGGAGATGGGGTGACGCGGTGATGGGGTGACGCGGGGACGTGGGGACGCGGAGACGCGGAGAAATAATTATCTACTGCACCCTGCCCCCGTTCGGCTACGCTCACGGCAAGCCTGCCTCCTGCCTCCTGTTCTGGTGGCAAAATGATACTATTAAGGAAGTTTAACTATAAGATATGAGTTAAAACCAATCACAAACTGAGGTGATTGGTAAATTTTCATTTCGTTTTTGAGTTAATTCTGGTTTTTCACCCATCCACAAGCAAAATGGCTGGGTTAGGTTAAATGTTTATAATCAAATAACCAAAGCTTTAATCTCCATTCCCCTTGATTTAGTTCTATAAACTGCCATGCTAAAACTTTTGTTGGGCGATCCCAACGCTCGTAAGCTTAAAAAATACCAACCTGACATTACAGAAATTAACCTTTTAGAGGAAGAAATTAAGGCACTCTCTGATGAAGAGTTAAAAGGTAAAACCATCGAGTTTAAACAGCGTCTGGCTAAAGGCGAAACACTAGATGATATCTTACCTGAAGCTTTTGCCCTTGTCCGGGAGTCGGGACGACGAGTGCTGGGGTTACGGCACTTTGACGTGCAACTATTAGGCGGGATAATTCTCCACACTGGGCAAATTGCCGAAATGAAAACCGGTGAAGGTAAAACTTTGGTTGCTACCTTACCGAGTTATTTAAATGCCCTAACTGGTCAAGGTGTACACGTTATTACCGTTAATGATTACCTGGCACGTCGGGACGCGGAATGGATGGGTCAAGTACATCGGTTCTTGGGGTTAAGTGTAGGGCTAATTCAGTCCACCATGACCCCCAGTGAACGCCAAAAAAACTATGCTTGTGATATTACTTATGTCACAAACAGCGAGATAGGCTTTGACTATCTGCGGGATAATATGGCGACATCGATGGCCGATGTGGTACAACGCCCGTTTAATTATTGCGTCATTGATGAAGTAGACTCGATTTTAGTTGATGAGGCGCGGACACCGCTGATTATTTCTGGGCAGGTGGAAAGACCGACAGAAAAGTATTTGCAAGCGGCAGAAATCGCTTTTACACTCAAAAAAGATGAGCATTACGAAGTCAATGAAAAAGATCGTAACGTTCTGTTGAGTGATGAAGGCTTTGCGGAAGCAGAAAATCTTTTGGGTGTGACAGATTTATTTGATCCAGAAGACCCTTGGGCGCATTTTATCTTTAATGCGATTAAAGCTAAGGAATTGTTTCTCAAGGATGTAAACTATATTGTCCGTAATGACGAAGTTGTTATTGTCGATGAATTTACAGGTCGGGTGCTGACGGGACGACGTTGGAGTGATGGTTTACACCAAGCAGTTGAAGCTAAAGAACACGTAGAAATTCAGCCAGAAACCCAAACTTTAGCCACAATTACCTATCAAAATCTGTTTTTGCTGTATCCCAAGTTGGGGGGAATGACAGGAACTGCAAAAACCGAAGAAGTCGAGTTTGAAAAGATTTACAAACGGGAAGTAACTATTATTCCCACCAATCGGGTGAGAAGACGGGAAGACCTGTCTGATATGGTATTTAAGACCGAAGCAGGCAAATGGGGTGCGATCGCTAAAGAATGTGCCGAAATGCACGAAAATGGTAGACCTGTGTTAGTGGGAACCACCAGCGTTGAAAAATCTGAACTTCTCAGCCGACTCTTGAAGGAAATCAACATTCCCCACGAGTTACTCAACGCTAGACCAGAAAATGTGGAACGGGAAGCGGAAATTGTCGCCCAAGCCGGACGCAGGGGTGCAGTAACTATTGCCACGAACATGGCGGGAAGAGGTACGGATATTATTCTCGGTGGTAACTCTGAGTATATGGCGCGGTTGAAGTTGCGAGAATACTTTATGCCCCGCATTGTCAGCCCAGAAGATGAAGATATTTTTAGTATGCAAAGGGCTTCTGGACTACCTATGGGTGGTAGTGGTGGTGGTCAAGGTTTTGTTCCTGGTAAAAAGGTGAAAACTTGGCGGGCTTCCCCGGAAATTTTCCCTACCCAGTTGACAAAGCAAACAGAACAGCTGTTGAAAGAAGCGGTGGAAGTGGCTGTCAAAGCTTACGGTGAGCGCAGTTTACCGGAGTTGGAAGCCGAAGAAAAGGTAGCTGTAGCGGCGGAAAAAGCACCTACTGATGACGTAGTAATTCAGAAATTGCGGTCAGCTTACCAAAACATTAAGAAGGAGTATGAAGTATTCACCAGCACTGAACATGATGATGTGGTCAGTAGAGGTGGTTTGCACGTGATTGGTACAGAACGCCATGAATCAAGGCGGATTGATAACCAGTTACGCGGACGAGCGGGAAGACAAGGCGACCCGGGAACGACAAGATTCTTCCTCAGTTTAGAGGATAACTTATTACGGATCTTTGGGGGCGATCGCGTTGCCGGCTTGATGAATGCTTTCCAAGTAGAGGAAGATATGCCTATTGAGTCGGGGATGTTAACCCGCAGTTTGGAAGGCGCACAGAAAAAGGTTGAGACTTATTACTACGACATCCGTAAGCAGGTGTTTGAGTATGACGAGGTGATGAATAACCAACGTCGTGCTATCTATGCGGAACGTCGCCGGGTGTTGGAAGGTCAAGATTTGAAGGAACAGGTAATTAAATACGCTGAAAAAACGATGGATGACATCGTTGATTATTACATCAACCCTGATTTACCTTCGGAAGAATGGGAGTTGGATAAGTTGGTGGATAAGGTGAAGGAGTTTGTTTACCTGTTGGAGGATTTGCAGTCTAGTCAGTTGGAGGATATGGGGGTTGCGGAAATTAAGGCTTTCCTCCATGAACAAGCGCGGATTGCTTATGATATGAAGGAAGCGCAAATTGACCAAATTCAACCGGGTTTGATGCGTCAAGCTGAACGGTTCTTTATTTTGCAACGCATAGATACTTTGTGGCGAGAACATCTGCAACAAATGGATGCTTTGCGTGAGTCGGTTGGTTTGCGTGGTTATGGGCAAAAAGACCCTCTGATTGAGTATAAGAGTGAGGGTTATGAGTTGTTTTTGGATATGATGGTGAATATCCGCCGTGATGTGGTTTATTCGCTGTTTATGTTCCAGCCTCAGCCCCAGCCTACGGTGCAGACTTCTGAGATGGTTTAGGATTTTTTTCACGCAGAGACAAGAGAGGCGCAGAGAGAGTCGTTTTCTGCGTCTTTTTTGTTTCGCGCAAAGGCGCTAAGGAAGAGGAGGAAGAGGAGGAAGAAGAGGGAAGGTTATTTATTCAGCGAACATTTCAGCTAGAATATCCAGAACTGTTTTTTGTTCTTCTGTCGTAATTTGACCAAGAAGTTTGACTAATCGAGTTTTATCTATTGTGCGAATTTGGTCAAGTACAATTTGTCCTTCTTTTCCTTGAAATTGACAGGTTACTCTTGTGGGGTATGCTTGCCCTTTTGTTGTCATTGGTGCAACAATTACGGTGGAAAGATGATGGTTGATTTCGTGGGGTGAGATTATTAAACAGGGGCGTGTTTTTTTAATTTTACTGCCAATTGTAGGGTCAAGATTAACTAGGAGAATATCAAAAAGCATAGATGAACACAAATAAATAATTTTTGAGGATAAGTAATCGAAAATATTAATATAAAAACCAGTTGCTTCTAATCAGAAAATAGGTTAAGATGACTATAAGTACCATCAAGTAATTAAAATTAATTTTTGTGGTAAATTACATAACAGCAAATCTTCCACTGTTTGCCGGTCTTGATCGAAAGTTAATAGTGAAATTAGAAGAAATTGAAGAAGTAAATTTTGATCAGACAAACTTTATCATCAATGCAGAAGCTTTGGATGCTTTGAAGAAGCTACCAGATGAATTAGTGCAAACAGTTATTACAAGTCCTCCTTATTATGATCAGCGTGACTACTGTGCAAATCAACAAATTGGAAATGAAGAAAGCCCAGAAAAATATATAAATCGTCTCGTGGAAGTATTTGATGAAGTCAAAAGAGTTTTAAAAGAAGATGGCACACTTTGGTTAAATTTAGGCGATAAATATATAAATGGAAATTTAGCAGGACTTCCGTGGAAATTAGCATTATCTCTGAAAGAAAGAGGTTGGATTCTCAGGTCTGATATTATTTGGTACAAACCAAATGCAATGCCCTCTTCTGTGAAAAATCGCCCAACTACTGATCATGAATATATATTTTTATTTGCCAAAAGTTCAAAATATTATTATGATGCAGATGCTATTCGTGAACCTCATGTAACTTTTTCAGATAACAGTAAAATGAAAGGAGGCCGCAATCATCTTGGTAAAGCAGGAGGAACTCCAGAAGAAGGAAAAAATGCAGGGAATTCTAACTTACATAAAGGAAGATGGGATCAAGCTTTTCATCCCAAAGGTAGAAATAAAAGAACAGTTTGGCAAGTACCTTTATCTAAATTCAGAGATGCCCATTTTGCTGTTTTCCCAGAAAAACTAGTAGAACCATGTATTTTAGCAGGATCACCTGAATCTGGGATAGTTCTTGACCCATTTTTTGGTTCCGGTACAGTAGGATTAGTTGCTAATAAAAAAGGCCGTAACTTTATTGGTATTGAAATTAATGATAATTATTGTGAGATTGCTTCTAAACGGATTTTTAACACATAGCTATTCGATGGTTTTGAAAATAGGTAAAAGCTTTTGGAGCTTTTGAGATAGTAACGGTTCTACTACAGTAATTAGATTAGGATTTTTATTTATATATATATAATTTTCACAGCCTAGTGAAATTAGATCACCTGTCCAAGATTCAGCAATAATAACTGGAATACAGGTAAATCCTGAATTATTTGCTGCTTCAATTGCTTTGTATATATCTCTTGTAAACAAATGAGCATGACCACCTCCCATTGTTTCACGAGTTTTAACGGGAATTAAGATAGTTCCTTTGCTTCCACTAACTTTAACATCATAGGTTTCATCACCTAGTTTAATTTGAGTTTCTTCAACAGAAAGGTCTAAGTTATTACTTTTGAATATTTGTTTTAGATTTATACGAACAATTGCTTCAAATAGATTGCCTTTTATGGCTCGACGGCTTCCTTCTAAACGATCAATTATAACTTCAAAAATAGCTACCCATTCCCACTGTTCTGGTTTAGATAAAATAGTAGAAACATATTGACGAACCTGATTAATTAGTTCTGACTTGCGCTGAATAGGTGTTCCATTGAACATATTTAAAAATGCTTTGAGACGTTGTTCAGGAGCATCTCTAAAAATCCAGCCTAAAATCAGCCATTTAGCTTTATCTTCAGAATATGGACGAGCAATTCCGTCATATAATTTAACGTTGTTAGGAATCTTCCGCTCTAAATATTTTTGTAATACAATTTTGGCTTTTGCAGAATCCTGCTCTACTACAAATTTATACAGATTAATATAATTCTCTGAATTTAGAAAGCTAATGAAATCATCAAAAAAAGGTTTATTTGAATTAGCAATTATTACTAGTTCCTTAAGGCGTATATTTTCTGGTATTTTAGTCATTAAAAAACTCTCTGGGTGAAATATTTAAAGCATCTGCTATTTTGTGGATATTTAAAAGACTTATATTTCTTTCTCCACGCTCGACTCCTCCTACATAACTGCGATCTAAGTGACACAAATGTGCTAATTCTTCTTGAGATAGTCCACGGCCTTGCCTAATTTGACGTAGGCAATCACCGAATTTTTTCTTAATATTTTTGTCATTAGGTGTTGTCATAAACACTATTAAAAACCATTGATGCTTATAAGTCCACAGACTTTAAGTACCATTAATTACTCAATAAGATTGAATTATTAAGAATTGATCAACCAAAAGTTTCTGCTTTAATGAGAGGAAGACTTACAGGTTTTTCTCTAGACAGAATGTTTAGATTTCTCAATAAATTGGGAATTGATGTAGAAATTACAGTCAAACCTAAATCTAATCATGATGCACGAATAAGTGTAGTTTAAGATGAAAAAACTATTATTCCTCTGTAGCCAAAATAGACTACGCAGCCCTACCGCTGAAGCTGTATTCTGTGAATATCCAGGACTAGAGGTAGATTCCGCAGGTTTAGACAGAACCGCCGAAATCCCAGTCTCTACAGAAGCTATAGAATGGGCTGATATCATCTTTGTGATGGAAAAATCCCATAAAAGCAAACTATCTAAGAACTTCCAATCCTTTCTCAAAGGTAAAAGAGTAATCTGTTTAGATATCCCTGATGAATATGAATATATGCAAGCAGATTTAATTGAGTTATTAAAGCGTAAGGTTTTGCCACTATTGGGAACATAATAGCTGTTTCCCTCCCTACCCTTTAACTTGAATATATATATTAAGTATTGTTTCCACAACTTCTGCACAATCTTGGTCTAAATTAAAACTATAAGAGTAGTGCGACTATTGCTGGAGTTAAATGATTTTTGTTAAATCAACCATCGCTAAAAGTAGTCATTATTACCCTGATTATACCAAATTAACTTTTTAATTCAGAGCAGACATGAATAATCTAAAACTTATAGAATCCACTAGCCTTTTTCAAGAATTCCAAATTTGTACACAACTGCAATATAACGGACAGTTAAATATTAGAAGTTCCGAAGGAAAAACATGGATTTTCTATTATCGTCTAGGACAGCTAGTTTGGGCAACAGGAGGAACTCATCCATCTCGACGATTGCGGAGAAATTTAGCTAAATATTGTCCCTATCTTGATATTAGTAAATTAAACTTAAATCCCGAAAATACATCAATAGATCATTGGGATTATTACTTTCTAGAAAACCTGCGTCAAGGGAATAAAATCAAAGCCGAACAAATTAACGCTATTGTAGAAAGTACAATATCAGAACTTTTATTTGATTTAGCCCAGCAGGCAAATTCTACCTCTTTAACTTGCGAAAAAAATCAAAATATTATCTTAGAAGCACCAATTAATTCCACAACTGCAAAGATGTTTCTCAGGGAAATGCAAGACTTCTGGAATAGTTGGTCAAAAGCTGGGTTAGCAAGTTTCTCTCCTGACTTAGCACCAGTTCTGGTCAAACCGGAAGAACTAAGAAGACAAGTAAGTCCATCAGTCTACAAAAATTTTGAGACTTTTCTTAACGGTCAAAATACGCTGTGGGATTTATCTGTAAAAATGAAACAGAGCGTCATCAAAATTGCCCATTCCTTGCTTCCTTATATTAATCAAGGAATAACAGCACTAGTAGAAGTCCCCGACTTGCCGTTACTAGTAATGAAAGTTAAAAACAACTACAACAGTAACAAAAAATTAAACAACCCCAATGCTCCATTAATAGCTTGTATTGATGATAGCCCCCAGGTTTGTAAAATGTTAGAGCGAATTGTTACCTCAAATGAAATGAGGTTTATCAAAATTGAAGACCCTTTGCAAGCTCTACCAATTTTAATTGAGAATAAGCCAGACTTCATTTTTTTAGATTTGATTATGCCAGGGATGAACGGATATGAACTCTGTGCAACTTTACGAAGAACTCCTTTGTTTGCTAAGACACCTATAGTCATCTTGACCGGCAGTGATGGTGTTTTTGATAAAGTTCGAGCTAAAGTTTTTGGTGCTACAGATTTTATGAACAAACCCGTAGCTACAGAGCAATTGTTGGGGATAGTAGCTAAATATTTAGGTACTGCACCAACAATGGATAATCTGTCGAATTTGGCATTTTGTTCGTAAGTATTCAGGATAGAGAATACAGAAGAAGCTACGCAGACCTGCGGTTCAGGAGAATAAAGGCTTTTTTAGTAAACTTTGATGATTTTGATAAAATCTCACCTATCTCTATTCTTCATTTCATAAGCATTCTGACTCCTGAATCCTGACTCCTGACTCCTGAGTCCTGAATTCTTAATTTTGTTCTTAAATTAAGTATCGGAAATTGCTATCCCTGGATAACGAGGTAGGGATACAGTAATCTTTGTACCTATTTGTTCTTTACTTTCCAGTGCAATCTTTCCTTGATGAACTTCCACACATTTTTTCACTATTGCAAGTCCTAAACCAGTGCCTTTAATATCACCGACATTACTAGAGCGGTAGAATGCTTCAAACAAGTATGGTTGATTTTCTAAGGGAATTCCCATTCCTTGATCTCGGACTTGGAATATAGTCATTTGGTTTTGACATTCTAAATCAAGATAAACCGGCTCTCCAGGATGAGAATATTTAATAGCATTAGAGAGTAAGTTATTAAGTATTCGTTGGAGTATTGTTAAATCCATTTCTGCCTGAGTTGAGTCTCCACAGCAAGTGAAACATATTTGATTGTGATTACCTAGACTATATTTTAGGGTGTCAATGAGTTCGAGACAAAATTCCTGCAAGTTAACTGATACAGGTACATACTGCATTTTCCCCACTTCAATACTGCCGATGAGCAGGATCTCATCTAATAAAGAAAGCAGGTTATCAACAGCAGTATTAATCTTGTTAATGTAACGGTTGATTGTCTCAGGAGCAGGAGTTTCTCCACCACATTCAAGCAATCCGGCAAAACCTTGAATACTGGTAAGTGGATTGCGAAAATCATGGGAAATCATGGACACAAACTCTGACTTGAGACGATTGAGTTCTTGCTCCTGTTCTAAAGCTTTCACTGCTTTTGCTTTCGCTTGTTGGAGTTCTATTTGCATTCGTCGCAAACTTAATTGATTCTCAATTCGAGCTAGTACTTCTTCGACTTGAAAAGGTTTGGTAATATAGTCTACTGCTCCGACGCGAAAAGCTCTAACTTTATCTATAGTTTCGCTGAGGGCGCTGAGGAAAATTACGGGAATTTCTTGAGTATGGGGATCTCGTTTTAACTGCTCACAAACCTGATAGCCATTGATATTGGGCATATTAATGTCTAAGAGGATAATATCTGGATGCTCTATCGCTACAGCCTTGAGTGCGATCGCACCGTTATTAGCGCAACGTACCTCATACCCCTGTTCTTCCAGCATACTGGAAAGTAAATGTAAATTGTTTGGTGTATCGTCAACAATAAGAATGTTACCTTTACCTGGATCAGTGTGAAAGTTGTTCATAATTAACGACTACAAGTCAATCTGTCTAAATCTGATTTCTGATGGTGCGGATGCGCTGGAGACGATTGACAATTCTGATTAAGAGTTCCTGAGCAACAAATGGCTTTGTCAAGTAGTCATCAGCACCTTTGATAAAAGCTTGTTGCAAAGTCTCTACATCAGTACAACCAGTCAGAAACAGTATAGGCAGCCAATTCCAGTCATGATTTTGACGTATAGACTCACACAAATGCAACCCTTCAGTTCCACTAGGCATATTCACATCAAGAATCAAAAAATCTGGGCGAGTCAAATTCAATGTTTTCCAGAAATTATCGGGATTATCTAAACAAGTCAGTTGCACACCCAAAGGTTCCAGCAATGTTCTCAGCCTGATCAAAATTTGTAAATCATCATCAACTACCATAATTTTGGCATTGATTAGCTCAAATAGTTGAGAATTATCGGCTGTAGTCCGGATATCAATTACTTCTTTGATTTTTCCTTCTAGTTGCTGACGTAAGGTAATCACCAAAGGCTCTAATTTCTGAGCCAATTTCTGTAGGGAAATAGTAGTAAAGTGCGATCGCATCTGAAATTCACATTCAAATAGAACTTCGATTTGCCGAGCTAGAGTACTCCCTTTGTCAAAGCCAAACATACCCAGAGATCCTGCCAGCTTATGAGCATTTTGAATAACTTGTAGATAGACATTTTCATCAAATCTGCCTAATTCCAAAGATGGAATCGCTGCTTCGATCAAACTTAAGCGCTCAAAAGTTAAGTTTTTTGTACTATGCCATATTTCTGCAACAGAGTTATCTAAACTTTCTTGTTTAACTGAACTGACAACCGTTTGATGATGACTAGACGAAATAAAAGTAGGATTAATCCTATATCCTTGTCCATAAACTGTTTCCAGCAAATCAACCGCACCAACGGCTTTTAACTGACGACGAATATTTTTAATGTGAGATCTAACCGTAGATTCATTAGGTGGTTCAGCATCAAACGGCCATAAATGATCAACAATATCTCTGCAACTGTAAACCCGTTTTTGATTGCGGAGAAACAACTCCACCAAGAGGTACTCTTTGCGACTGAATTGCAGCACCTGTCCCCGATAAATTACCTCATGCATATTCGAGTCCAGATGTAGCTCACCACAAATGAGAATCGGATTTGTAGAAATACTGCCACGACGGATTAAAGCACGGATTCTGGCTGCAAGTTCTTGGACATTAAAAGGCTTAACAACATAATCATCTGCTCCACTATCCAGCCCTACCAGCTTATCAGTCGTGGTATCACGAGCCGTCAACAGCATCACCAACACTGGATTTTTCTGATCTCTCAGACGACGGCAAAAACTGATCCCATCGAGTTTAGGGAGCATCACATCCAACAAAACCAGATCATACTGAAAGCTTTCTACCAACTCCCAACCAGACTCACCATCTTTGGCTACATCAAGAACATAGTTCTGCTCCTGTAGCAGCCTTGTCAAAACTCCGACTATGCTTTCATCATCGTCTACCAGCAGAATCCTCATAAGCTTTGATACTAGTACCGCAAGACGGAATTAAAAATTTAAAATTAAAAAAAATTAAAAAAAATTAAAAATGAATACAGCATGAACTTTTCAGCAATTGGGAATGGGTGGTTTATTTCCGTCCTGCGGTAGTAGTGCAATTTATCAGCAAGAACGTAAATTTTACTAATGGGATAAAATCTATCCACAACTACTAACTTACTGCCATATAGTTGAATTTTGTACTTTAGTTGACGACAAAACTCATAAAAGCCCATGAAAACAAAAAAAGTTTTGGTGATAGATGATGAAGATGATATTCGGGAAGTGGCTAAAATTAGCCTAGAAATCATGGCAGGATTAGAGGTAATTTTAGCTCGAACCAGCAGCGAAGGACTGCAAAAAGCCGAGACTGAGCAGCCAGATGCAATTTTGCTAGATGTAATGCTGCCAGACATGGATGGATTAATGACATTTCAAAAACTTCAGTCCAACCCAGCAACAAAGCATATTCCCGTCATTCTGCTAACTGCCAAGGTACAAGCATCAGATCAACGCCGCTTTGCTGATTTGGCTGTCAAAGCCATGATTGCCAAACCCTTTAAACCTGCTCAATTAGCTGAACAGTTGTTAGTGGCGCTAGGTTGGAAAAAATGAAGTTGGCGTTGCTACTCCACATATTTTCCATAATTGCTCCCTATTCTTCTTAACTATCAGCCTACTACTTTGTCTTGACAAAGTATCCAATATGACTACTAATCAGCTATTAAAGTTCCAAGCTATTGAAATTAATACGCCAGACTTGAACGATGAAATGTTCTTGGATATCAGTCATGAGTTGCGTACCCCTTTGACTGTAATCCAGGTGGCACTGGAGCTTTTAAGCTGTGGTAAATTGGGTACTCTCTCCCAACAGGAACAGCGACTGGTGGAGATTGCTGCTAACAATGCCGAACGGCTCATGAAATTGACGAATGCAATTGAGCGACAACCAGAAACTCAAACCACATTCCTATCTGCGGAAGAACTAGCTCAACTGCGATTAGAGCGAGATATGAAATTAGCTATAGTTCACAACGAGTTTAAGCTTTGTTATCAGCCAATTGTATCCATGAAAAATGGCGAAATTTTAGGTTTTGAAGCCTTAATCCGCTGGCAACACCCAACTTTGGGACTGATGTTTCCTGACCAATTTATACCTTTAGCAGAAAGCAGCGGCTTGATTATCGAAATTGACGCATGGGTTTTGCAAGAAGCTTGCCGTCAACTCCGTAATTGGCAACAGCAGTTTCCTCTTTATTTTAATTCTCTGACTGTCAGCGTCAATATTTCTAGTCAACAGTTAGCAGTTCCTAATCTAGTTGCACAAATCAAGCAGATTTTACAAGAAACAGGTTTGCAGTCTCAAAATTTAGTATTAGAGATTACTGAGACTGCTATGGTAGAGAATGCAGTCACTGCCAAGCAAACACTAGAAAATTTGCGAAAGCTAGGAGTGCGGATCTATATCGATGATTTTGGCACTGGCTATTCTTCCCTGAGCCGACTTTACGAACTGCCACTAGATGTCTTAAAAATTGATCGTTCTTTTGTCCAAAAACTGGATTTAGCAAGCGGAAAGCACGTAGTTCGGGCGATTATCAACCTAGCCCATGACTTAGGAATTGAAGTGATTGCCGAGGGAGTGGAAAAAGTCGAACAAATTTTAAAACTTCAGTTGCTTGGTTGTACTAAGGGACAAGGATATTTCTTTGCCCAACCTCTAGAAAATCATGCAGCCACAGATTTGCTCTTTAGATTAGCAGTTAACATCTAATTCGTAATTCGTAATTCGTAATTCGTAATCCTGCCCTCTGCCCCCTGTCACCTGTCACCTGTCACCTGCCACCTGTCACCTGCTATAACTCCTGAATTCTTAAATTAAACCTAGTCAAGCAAAATGAAGAAACATAAAATCTTCTTTATCCAGAATAAAAATGAGTATGAGCCAGAAAAACTCGCAATTTTTAGCAAATATCTTAGTAGTTGATGATAATCCCATTCTCCTGCCCTCTGCCCCCTGTCACCTGTCACCTGTCACCTGTCACCTGTCACCTGCTATAACTCCTGAATTCTTAAATTAAACCTAGTCAAGCAAAATGAAGAAACATAAAATCTTCTTTATCCAGAATAAAAATGAGTATGAGCCAGAAAAACTCGCAATTTTTAGCAAATATCTTAGTAGTTGATGATAATCCCATAAATTTAATTTTATTATCTAAAGTACTTTCTAATAATGGTTATAAAGTGCGATCTGCACCCGATGCGGAGATGGCACTCAGGTCAGTTCAGGCCAAATTACCAGATCTGATTTTGTTGGATATTATGATGTCCAATATGAATGGCTATGAACTTTGCCAAAAGTTGAAAGAAAATGAATATAGCCGTGATATACCTATTATTTTTATCAGTGCTTTAGATGAACCTTTAGATAAAGTAAAATCCTTCACAGTGGGTGGTGCTGATTACATTAGCAAACCCTTTCAAACCGAGGAAGTCATAGCTAGAGTTGAAAATCAACTGCGAATTAGATATTTACAAAATCAATTAGTTGCTCAAAATGAAGAGTTGCTGAAAAAAACTCAGGCACTAGCTGATTTTAGTTCTAGTTTAAAGCAGTTACATCGGATCAATATGACCGATTTTCATAATGTTGAAGAACTTTTTATAGACTATTTAGCTACAGGTTGTCAAATCCTCCGATTTTCAGCAGGGGCAGTTGGTCAGATTTATAATCAAACTTATTCATTTCTGGCTGTCAAATCTAACATTGATTCCTTAGTTCCCGGATTAAAAATTGAACTTGCAGATGCTTATTGTAGTCAGGTAGTTGAGCGCAATGAAACTGTTACTTTCCACAATGTTGGGCAAATAGAGGAGATGCGTTGCCATCCACTTTACCAAAGTTTGAAACTAGAGTCTTACATTGGCACTCCCATTTGGGTTGATGGCAAGATTTATGGTACGCTTTGCTTTTTTTCCACTGATGTCAGACTTGAGCAATTTGCCAGCCATGAAAGAGAAATCATTGAATTAATGTCTCAAAGTATTGGCAAGTTTATTAGTGCTAATCAAACAGAGATAAAACGCCTACAGGCAGAAGAGGAATTAAAAAAAAGTGAGGAACGTTGGCAATTAGCAATTCAAGCTAGTAAGGATGGAATTTATGATTTTAATTTACAGACATCGGAAATCTTTTACTCTGCTCGCTGGAAGGAAATACTCGGCTATGAAGAGCAGGAAATTGCCAATAATATTAAGGAATGGCTCAAACGCATTCATCCAGATGACTTAGAATTTGTAATTCATGCAAATTATACTCACATGAATAGGGAAGTTCCTTTCCTCATTCAAGAGTATCGGATGCTTTGCAAAGATGGCAGCTACAAATGGATTTTAGAGCGTGGTCAGGCACTGTGGGATAATAATAACAAGCCAATTAGATTTATCTGTTGCCATACAGATATTAGTGAAAAGGCGCGACTGGAAGCCGAACGCAAACGACAAGAAGAAGAAATCAGACAAACTCAAGCATTCCTAGATTCAATCATTGAAAATATTCCCGATATGATCTTTGTGAAAGATGCCAAAGATCTCAAGTTTGTCCGCTTGAACAAAGCCGGCTCGGAGTTACTTGGATATACAAGAGAAGAGTTAATTGGCAAAAAAGATGCTGACTTTTTTACTCCCCAAGAGGCAGATTTTTTTACTACTAGAGATCGAGAAGTTTTAGCCAACCGAACCTTATTAGAAATAATAGAAGAAACTATTCAAACCAAAGATAAGGGAGTGAGAATCCTACATACTAAAAAAATCCCGATTTTAGATGCAAATGGCACTCCACAGTATTTATTAGGTATTTCCGAAGATATCACCGAACGCAAACGTCAGGAAACTGCCTTACAGTTAATTTTTGCAGGTACAGCCTCAAAAACGGGTAGTGAATTCTTTCATTCATTGGTTCGTTACCTAGCAGAAGTTTTACAAGTGCGCTATGCTTTTGTGACCCGATTTGTAGATTCAGCAAAAACTAGGGCTTGTACATTAGCATTCTGGCAAGGAGAAGACTTTGGAGAAGACTTTGAGTATGATTTGGCCGGAACTCCCTGTCAACAAATATTATCAAAATCAATAGTCTACTATCCCCATAGTATTCAGTCTTTGTTTCCTGACCATGAACATCTTGGTAAGTTAGAAGTAGAAAGCTATTGGGCGATCCCACTGCATGATTCAACGGGAAATATTCTGGGACATTTAAAGGTTTTGGATACCAAGCCAATGGTGAAAACCCACACCGAAGAACTTATTTTAGAAATTTTTGCAGCCAGGGCAGGAGCAGAGCTAGAAAGGCAATTGTTTGAGGATGCTTTAAAGAAAAATATAGAACAGCAACGGGCAACATTGCGAGTAGTTGAACGGATGCGGCGGACTTTAGATATTGAACAAATATTCCGCGCCACAACACAAGAATTAAGACAATTATTAAAGTGCGATCGCGTTGCCATTTACCGTTTCCATCCAGACTGGAGTGGAGAATTTGTGGCTGAATCGGTAGGTTGTGGATGGATTGCTCTGTGGCAAGAACAAAATAATTATCCCAACTTGGCGGAAAATGTGACTTTAAATGAGCGATGTACTGTCAGAAATTTCGATAGAAGAAAATTCCCTAGAACAGCCCAAAATCATCATACCTATAACAATAATTTATTAGAAGATACTTATCTCCAAGAAACCAAAGGTGGTCGTTATAATCAAGGCACAAATTATCGAGTTGTAGAAGACATATATAAAGCTGGATTTGAAGATTGTTATCTGCAACTTTTGCAGAAATTCCAAGCCAGAGCCTATATCGCTGTACCAATTTTTCAGTCAGGCAAATTATGGGGATTGTTGGCAGTTTATCAAAATGCTAGTCCCCGTCAATGGAAACAACACGAAATTAATCTTGTTGTTAATATTAGTAACCAGTTAGGAATCGCCCTCTATCAAGCCGAATTATTTACTCAGATTCAACAACAGTCAGTAGAACTAGAAAAAGCCAGAGATGCAGCAGAATCAGCTAATCGGGCGAAAAGTGAATTTCTTTCTAACATGAGTCATGAACTGCGGACTCCACTAAATGCTATCTTGGGCTTTTCTCAAGTTATGAGCCGTGATGTCTCCCTTGAGCAAAAAAATCAGGGGTATCTGGAAATTATCAACCGCAGTGGACAACACCTGCTAGAACTGATTAATGATGTGCTGGAAATGTCTAAGATTGAAGCAGGTAGAATTACACTCAATCCCACCAGTTTTGATTTATATTACTTGCTGAATAGTCTGGAAGATTTATTACGGCTGAAATCTACAGCCAATAAATTGACGCTCATTTTTGATCGTGCTGCCGATGTTCCCCAATACATCACCACCGATGAAGTTAAACTCCGCCAAATTTTACTAAACTTGTTGGGGAATGCCATTAAATTTACCCAACAAGGGTTAGTGACACTACGAATTAGAGCCGGGGGTAGGGTAGATCAGGTTTCTGCTATCTTGCTTTTTGAGGTCGAAGATACCGGAGCAGGCATTGCACCAGAGGATATCAAGCGGCTATTTACTCCGTTTGTGCAAACCAGAATTGCTCAATCCCATGAAGGAACAGGATTAGGATTAGCTATTAGCCAAAAGTTTGTCAAGCTGATGAACGGTGAGATTACGGTTGAGAGTGTAGTCAGTCAGGGGAGTATATTTCGCTTTACTGTTAAGGTTGATTGTGCTGAAAAAGTAACTGTTCGCACCCAACTGCCAAACCGTCGTGTGATGCACTTAGCTCCTAATCAACCGGTTTACCGTTTACTTGTGGTGGAAAACCAATGGGAGAGTCAAAAACTTTTAGTAGAGTTGCTTACTCCCCTGGGGTTTGAGGTGTATGAAGCGGCTAATGGTTTGGAGGGAGTCGAATTGTGGGAGCGTTACCAACCTCATCTGATATTTATGGATATGCAGATGCCTGTGATGGATGGTTATGAAGCAACTCGGCGGATTCGGGCTGCACAGAGGCAAAATTCAGAGTCTGTGCAGAATCATTGCAAAATCATTGCTTTGACTGCCAGCGCTTTTGAAGAACAGCGAACTGCCATTTTATCTATAGGTTGCGATGATTTTATTCACAAGCCTTTTCAAGAAGAATTCCTATTCAATAAGCTGGCTGAACATTTGGGAGTTCGTTATATTTACGCCGAAAAAACGGAAAATCTAGGCGAAAAAAATCCAGATTCTTCATTATTTACCCTTTCTCCTTCGTCTTTACAGATCATGTCTGATGAATGGATTGTGCAGCTACAGAGGGCTGCGAGTAAATGTAGCAAACGTCAGACTGTTGAATTGATAGCTCAAATTCCCGATGTTCACGCAAATCTAGCTAAGGCTTTAGCAGATTTAGTCCAGGACTTTCACTTTGAGAAAATTGTGCAGCTATGTGTTGAGTATTTGTCAGGACAGCTAAAATAGTACCAAGGATGATCGGTGGTACTGTCAATGGAGGCAAAGTATGGGTGGGGCTGGAATCAGAATTGTGTTAGTAGAGCCAGCAGGCCCCTTAAATTTAGGCTCCATTGCCAGAGTTATGAAAAATTTTGGCTTATGTAATTTAGTATTGGTGAATCCACAATGCGATCGCTATGATGATGATGCCTTAAAGATGGCAGTTCATGCTCAGGAGATTTTAGAATCTGCGGTTATAGTAGAGACATTACCACAAGCATTGCAGGGATGCGTCCGCGCGATCGCTACTATGGGTCGTGATTACAGTGGAGAAATCCCCCTAGAAAGCCCCCGCACTGCCTTACCTTGGTTATTAACAGAACCAGAACAGCCTGTAGCTTTAATTTTTGGCAGAGAAGACCGAGGATTAAGCAATGAGGAATTAAATTATGCCCAAAAGTTAATTTTCATCCCCACCAGTCCCAATTATCCATCCCTAAATTTGGCTACCGCTGTGGCTATTTGTTGTTACGAATTGTCTCAATTAGCAGAAGTCGTTGTCACTCAAAAGCTACCTCCTACAGAAATCGCCCCCTTGGATGTCGTCGAACCTTACTACCAAGAATTAGAATCCCTACTATTATCCATAGGTTATCTTTATCCCCATACGGCCGCTAGTCGAATGGAAAAATTTCGTTATTTATATAATCGCGCTCACATAAAAACTGCTGAAGTCGCTATGCTGCGCGGGATTTTGCGACAAGTAGAATGGGCAATCCACAATCGCATTCAACAAGAAAACTTGTATAGCAGGAGTCAGGAGTCAGGAGGAGGCAGTGCGGTGGACGGGTTCCCCGGCATAAAGCAACTGCCGTTCAGGAGTCAGGAGTAAAACCCTCTTGTAGTGGGAGTTTCATTATCAATTGATGTCCTAACCACCCTGTCCACGGCTATAATTAATAGCTTAATATCTACGCAATCATTACCCAAAAGGATTAATATGACTTACACTAAACAAAAAAAAGCTACTTAGTTCCAACCAGTGATCTGAGTATCAAGGTGCATGAATAGTCAATTTTGGGTCGAACGTTTACAAAAAACCAAGTCGAGTGGGTCACAAGGAGTAGCTGTGTCAGAATCAAGTGACAAACTAATAGCTGTCTCACGACGGCAACCTAGAGAGCGTCGTCGCCGTCCACGCCCAGTTCAAAAGGCAGTACCAAAACCAGTCAAGAACCAGCAACAGGCTACCAATAAAGGCGAATCTGTGGCGATAATACGCCTAAATAATAATATCAGTCCTCCTACAGTTCCGACTGAGGGGCGAAGACCACCCTCTAAGGTAGTCATGCCGGCAGCTGTGAAACCCATTCCCAAGGGCAAGATGGCACAACCGGGTACTGTGAAGTTTAAAACAGTGCGTGTCCAAAAACAAGGTAAGCCGAAAATAGACCGGCGCACCTCGCGGAAGACGCGGTTAAAGCCTATGGCCAGAACGATATTGTATTCGTTGCGGTTGTTGATTGTCGGAGTTGGACTCGGTGCGATTGTCGGCACGCTGTTGTCAGTTTTAGATCCTGCTAATCGCATCGCTTCAGCCCCTACTTCCCCATCTCAGGCTAATGGCCAATCTCAGACACAATCTAATTCTCCAGTCACAACTCCTAGCTTATATCTATCCCAGGAAATAATTCCTTTGAAAACCACTGTGCAGAATCTGGCCACAGCCCAGGCAAATCTAACTCCTGGGGTGTTTATGGTAGATTTGGATACAGGAGCTTATGTAGATATTAATAGCAATGCGAGTTTTTCTGCGGCCAGCACGATTAAAGTCCCCATTTTAATTGCTCTTTTCCAGGATGTGGATGCGGGAAAAATTCGCCTGGATGAAATGCTGACTCTGCAACAAGAGATGATTGCAGGTGGTTCTGGAACTTTAAAGTCTAACCGCGTCGGTACTCAATACAGTGCGCTGGAAATCGCTACCAAAATGATTACTATCAGCGATAATACAGCGACAAATATGCTCATTTCCCGACTGGGAGGTAAGGATATACTGAATGAACGTTTTCGGACTTGGGGATTAGCGACGACAATGATTCGCAATTCACTCCCGGATTTGCAAGGAACAAATACCACCAGTCCTAGAGAATTGGGGAATTTGATTTCTATGATCAATCAGGGAAATATTGTGAGTATGCGATCGCGTGATCTGATGTTAAATATTATGAGCCGCACAGAGCGAGATCATCTCTTACCCTCTGGTTTGGGACAAGGCTCAAAAGCTTACCACAAAACAGGCGATATTGCCACAATGTTGGCAGATGCAGGTTTAATTGATATTCCCTCTGGTAAGCGCTACATCGCTGCTGTCATGGTACAACGCCCGACGAATGATCCTCGCGCAGAAAAACTCATTAGTTCCATCTCTGCTGCTGCTTACCAACAGTTTAGTCAAAGTGTTGTCTCTCCCCGCACTCCCACAACTAATCTACCTACCACTAATTTTCAGCCAGTTCAACCAGTTCAACCTTTTATTCAACCCCCAATGATGAATCCTGTTGTCCCTAACGGGATGGTTAATAATGTGCCTATGGGTACTTATCAAGCCCCTGTGATGACTCCACAATATTATCCACCACAATGAATTCATTCGTAATTCGTAATTCGTAATTCGTAATTACCAGTTCCCTTAGAGTTTCTGATATCGCATTCCTGGTAATTGCGATACTAAACCCATGAGTTCTAATTGTAATAAAGAACTGGAAACTAAAGCAGCATTCATACCTGTTTTTTGAATAATAAAATCAAAAGATAAAGCATCAATAGCTAAAGTATCTATTACCTGTTGCAATTCTGGTGATAAATTCGGTAAAGGAGTCGATTTAACTGCTGGTATATCTACATCAATTTGGGGAATTGCTCCCAGCATGATTAATAATTCACCCAATTCTTGATTAATTAAACCCGCACCTTGACTAATTAATTTTAAACAACCTTGTGATGGTTGATCATCAACTCTTCCCGGTAAAGCGTAAACATCTCGACAAAATTCATTCGCATAAGTTGCTGTAATTAATGCACCTGATTTTATCGGTGCTTCCATAACTAACACCGCACGACATAAACCGGCAATAATCCGATTTCGACGGGGAAAATGGATGCGGTTGGGTGTAGTTTTTGCAGGATATTCACTAATTACTATTCCAGATGTCAAAATCTGTTTATATAAATCTCGATTTTTCTGGGGATAAATAACATCTACACCTGTTCCCACAACTGCTATTGTTCTTCCTCCCGCTTTCATTGCTGCTGAATGACTTTCGGTGTCTATTCCTTCGGCCATTCCCGAAACAACAGTAAAACCATTTTTTGCTAAAGCGGTACTAATTTGACGAGTCCATTTAATTCCATATTCTGTAGGTTGACGTGTTCCCACAATTCCCACTAAGGGTTTTTGTCCTGAATTTTCCTGTAAATCAACTTCACCCCGATAATATAAAAGTGGAGGAGGACTAGGAATTTCTCGCAGCAATTGGGGATATTCTGCATCTGCTGGTGTCCAAAAAAGAGGGTTTGCTTGTTGGTGTTGGATAAGTAGTTGTTCTGGATTTAAACGTGATTTTTGTTGGACGACTTTTTCTAATGTTTGAAATCCAAAACCTTCGACTTTTCGCAATTCCCCAGGACTAGCTTTCCAAGCTGTTTCTAAATTACCAAAATGCTGTTGTAATCTTTGCAGTAATATAGGACCAATTCCAGAAATTTGCGACCAAGCTAACCAATATGTCCTTTCTTCTATAATTGACATTTATGAACATCAAACCTTTGCGCCTAACGCACTTCGTGCTTTGCTTCGCTCATGCGCCTTTGCGTGAGCTTTTATCAAGTTTTAGCACCTGATTTTTTAACCATTCGCTGCTCGTTGATTTTCCAAATAATCAAATACAGATTTATCACCAATATCATCAGGAATATTTTGGATTGTTTTCCGCAACGCAAAGACTAAAAATAAAATCGCCCAAATTCCTAATAAAACCTGTTCGGCTTGAGTTGATAAAATTCCTGTTAAATGTCCTAACAAAAGTAAAGGAACAAGGGGAGTTAAGATTTTAGTTTCTAAACGATGAAAGCAAAAACCTTCTTTGAAGAAAATACCTGTTAATGCTGCAAAGGTAAAACCAATTCCCAATATAGTTAAGGGTTGATTGTAAATAGTTATTGCAAAAGGCTGACTATCAAAATGTCCGAAAATAAAAGCGGAAATGCTACCAATTATCCAGAAAAGCTGTAAGATTTGGTGCAGCAATTTCATATATATGTGAATAGTTAATAAACTGACACCAAGTGCAAGACTAAAACAGGTGTAGAGAGGGGTAATAGCTTGAATTGCAGCAGGTTGGGGATAAAAGAGGACTAAACCGCTACCAATGGCAAAACATAGGGCTGCTATCATTAATCCTGTGCGATAAATTATCACACCTGTGCGATCGCTCTTCGTAATTGTAAAATCCCCAAACTGTCCTTGATAGACTTCCGGTGCAGATAATGTTTGTGTAGTCATATTCAATCATCCTCTTTTTTATTTTTAACATTGATGTACTGTCGCTTAACCCAACCTCCATTTTTAATGGGATCTAAATTGTATCTGGGTCAATATTTAATTCCCGCAATTTTGCTGCTAAAGTTTCTGCGGTTTCTTCAGGTGTAGGTACTAACTTTCCTGCTGGTGTGAAATAGCGTAATAATCCGTCATGAATTCCCAAATATAAACCTAATTGTTCACTCCATAAATGCCCTTTCTCATTTGCTTCTAGTGGTTGATATTTGCCATCTAATAAATGAAAACCTGCAAATTCTAATGTATAAGGGTCAAACCAAAAATAATCCGGTGTCCGAAAAGTATCTTGATAAAGTTGTTTTTTATATTCTCTATCAGTCTTCGCTGTTGTAGGTGAGAGAATTTCTAAAATTACATGAGGATATTTACCATCTTCGTTCCACACTACCCAACTTTTACGGGTGTTGCGTTCTGTTCCTAAGACTACAAAAAAATCAGGACCACGGAAAAATTCTGATTTTTTCTGGTTTGGACTATAGTAAATAGTCAGATTTCCCGCTGCATAGAAATCATATCTATCTTTCCATAACCATTCTAAACATTTTAACAGTAAGATTATTTGTCGTAGATGTAGTTCTGTTTCCACGGAAGGTTCATCACTATATAAATCACTGGGAGGAAAAATTATATCTTCAGAGATGTTTTGTTCAGGTGCTAATTCTTGAGTAATCATCATGATATGATACCAAGTCGTTATTTGTGTATTTTAACATTTTAATTGTCATTAATTGTCTGAATCAGGATGTCTAGGATTTTAGGATTTTCAGGATGGGATTTTGTCTGAATATTCATAAGAAACCCCTTGACAATTTTTTCTAGTTTAGTTTATCATTAAATTATAATGGGAATCTGTGTCGGCATATAGGGTCAGATTGAAAACTCACAAAGTCATAAAAAACAATCAATATCAAAAATTCCCCAAAACTCATCAACATCACCACAATTAAACATCCTGTAAATCCTGAAATCTTGGATATCCTGATTCAGACAAAAAAGATCAAAAAATTTGGCGCAGGCTCACAAAGAAATGGTATTACATTGTTTAACTTGTTTTGAGTGGTGGCTAACGCCATCAAAGGTGCGAAAATAAAGGTTGCGGATAATTTGTATTTCATTCTAGTTTTATTGTTTACAGTAATTTTTATGTATTTATATCAAAATACAGGTTAATGTCTTTCTTTGCGTCTTTGCTCCTCTGCGACTCTGCGCGAAACTTCCCTTTAAGTATAAATTAGCAAGACTGCAAAAACAAGACTTGTAGGGTATCTTGCCAGTTAATCTGCAATTGCGTATGTGCATTACCACTATTGATCGCAATTTCTACCCAACCGTGACTACCAACTAAAGCTAAGGCTTCCCCAACTTGTACATCACTGTAGGTTTCACATCCCGGTATTGTTAAATCTGCTACATTTACACTCCAGGTTTTCCCTTGTACATAACTTCCGGGAATATTGCTGACTAAGTTGCCAAAATAATCTATATATTGAATACAACCTGCTACACCTGTTGTTGTCTCGTAGCATTCGCCAATATCTAATTTTACCAAAGTTTCAGGATTGATTTCCTTTCCTAATTCTTGCAAAGATACACCACTTGCTAGATGCGCTGCTGCTGGTGCAAAGATATCTCTACCATGAAATGTGCTGCTAGGTTGAGATGTGCGCCAAAAGTTAAGATTTGTAAGCTCTACTGCTGTAATAACTTGATTTTTGCTGGTTATACCACTAAAAATGCCGTTATCGGGACCGACTAGAAAACCTTGAGCTAATTTTACAGCGATGGCTGCGCCGACCGAAGGTATCGCTCTCCTTTGACTACCCACCCCCGGATCTACCACTGCTAAATGTACTGTACCAATGGTGAAATAGGGATAAGCATTCATCAAGCAAAACCTTGCTGCGGCGACGTTTTGGGGAGGAATTTGGTGCGTCAAGTCTACTAACTGCAAATCTGGATTAATTTGAGCAATAACACCCTTCATTACCCCAACATACACATCGTTATTGCCAAAATCGCTCAATAAAGTCAGGATTTTTGATTGGCTCATTTGCTGATGAAACAAGGCTTGACTATTAGTATATGTTTCCATATAATTTTCTGTAACAACAGCTACAAAATATATGTTATGTTATAATTGCATGACATAAAAATAAACATAAAGGAGTTATGGCTATGAGTAGCAATAGACTAGAAGCAGTTCAAAAAGCCGAAGAAGCTCACAGACAGAACATTCAAAAAAGTCTAGAACATCGATTGGAAGTAGCTAGAGCCAAGTCCGACGAAAAACTAGTTCGTCAGTTGGAAGCAGAGATGGCTTCTTATCGCTAATATTAAGTTTTCAAAGTTCATAGTTGTGTTGTGTGTAAACCTGCGCGAGCGGGTTTTTTGTTGAGCTTTTTTTTGAGTAGATTCGGTGCAAAAAAAACAACGTAAGTAAGTAAAGAGCTTCTATCAGGGGTCTAAATCTTTGTTATAAAACTTAATTAGGGTTTGCTGAAAAAGTTGTCTGTTCCCTTGCCCCAACGACAATTTTTAACGCCCACCTACTTATTACGAATTACGAGTTACGAATTATTTTATCTAGAGATAGATATTTTTGCTGAACCTTTTGTTTAAAATCCTTAATTTAGAATTGAATTATTTGATTTGGGGAGCGGGCTTTGATAAACAATATTCGGAATCGTTTTAGTGAGTTCAAGCGCAAAAAGGTTGAACCATCACAACTAAAACAGTTGGTCTATGAGTTGTTGGAAGAGTCTACACCCGACGCAACATATTTGGTGTTGATTATTGGTTCATGTGCGATCGCTACATTTGGGTTACTCACCAACAGCACTGCTGTAATTATTGGAGCGATGATTATTGCACCCCTGATGTTACCAATTCGAGGTTTAGCCTTCGGTGCATTGATCGGAAATATCAACCTATTTCGTCAAGGCGTAATAGCAGTATTATTAGGCACATTATTAGCACTTTTAATTTCTTACAGTATAGCAGCCCTAGTTAATCTACCTAGTTTTGGTAGTGAAGTGTTATCTCGCTCCAAACCTAACCTGCTCGATTTGGGTATTGCTGTTGCCGCAGGTGGTATCAGTGGCTACGCTAAGGTAAATACAAAAATCTCTGCTAGTCTGGCAGGAACAGCAATAGCTGTGGCGCTGATGCCGCCAATCTGCGTCATTGGCTTAGGTCTAGCAAAATCTGACTGGTCGCTTAGTTTAGGAGCAACGTTGCTCTACCTAACGAACCTTTTGGGTATTAGCCTTGCTTGTATGCTGACATTCTTATTCACTGGCTATTCTCCTTTGCATCGCGCCCAAAAAGCACTCCTATGGGCATTGGCATTGACGGGTATTTTACTGATACCTTTAACGGTGGGCTTTACCCAACTAATTAGACAAGCACAACTTGAAAACAATCTGCAAAAAGCTCTACTCAACCGAACCATAACTTTTCAACGTTTAGAACTACTGAAAACGGATACTAATTGGCTGAATAATCCGCCCCAAGTTCGCCTGAGTGTTCGCGCCCAGTCACCTGTAACATCAAAGCAAGTAAGTCTTTTAGAAGCGTTTCTCGAAAAAGAAATGGGTCAAGCATTCACACTAATTTTTGAAGTAAGTGAGGTGAAAGAAATCAGGCGAGAAATATCAGATTCTCCTAAAAAAAACTATAATGGACAAGGAAAAAATTAAAAATTAAAAATTAAAAATTGAAGACAGTTGGAGACTGTTACCCCAACTCAACTGGTTAGCGGTTTGATAATTTCTCTATTTTCATTGATAAGTAGCCATCATGAACTGCGTACACCAGGACACATGGAAAACTTCTTATTCCCCTCCCCGCAAGCGATGAGGGGTTAGGGGTGGGGTCTTATTTTCAAGTCAGGTGAACGGAAAAAAACCGAACTATGTAACGAAAAGTAAAGTTGCCCAAAACCTTTTCTCTGTTCCCCGTTCCCCGTTCCCTGTTCCCTTGTCATAACGACAATTTTTAACGCTAACCTACTTAGTAAATCTTCTATTTAAGTGAAATACTCTTATGACATTGGAGTCTGCAACGGGTGAAGTCCTAATTACAGAACAACTCAAGCAATTTCTACTAGTACTCTCTGTGTCTTTAGGTGTAGCAACACTACCACAAATTTTTAGTTGGTTTCGCCGCATTCCTTACACACTCTTACTGGTGATTGTGGGATTAGGGTTAGCATTCGTAAATGTGCGATTGGTGAATCTCTCTCCTGAATTGATTCTGGTGATTTTCTTACCACCACTGCTGTTTGAAGCGGCTTGGAATTTGAAGTGGTCAGACTTAAAGCGAGATTTGCTACCTATTTGTCTGTATGCAGTGCTTGGGGTGGTAATTTCTATTGCCGGAGTAGCACTCGGTCTTCATCAATTCGCGGGACTTGAACTGAGTGTTGCTCTATTAATTGGAGCTAGTCTATCAGCAACTGATCCAGTTTCGGTAACGGCTCTGTTTCGGGAACTAGGCGCAAGCAAACGTCTAAGAACGCTGATGGAAGGAGAAAGTTTATTTAATGATGGTATGGCCGTGGTGGCTTTTGGCTTATTAGTTGCTCTGCCGTTAGGTACTGCCACATTGGACTTCCAGTCTGCGTTATGGGAATTTTTTCAGGTAGTAGGTATTGGTATCGGCGTTGGCGGAATAATTGGGTTTGGCATTTCTTACCTAACACAACGTTTCGACTTACCATTAGTAGAACAATCTCTCACCCTCGTTTCTGCCTACAGCACTTACTTAATTACAGAACATTTAGGTGGTTCTGGAGTAATTGGAGTAGTCACCACAGCTTTAATTTTAGGCAACTTTGGCTCGCGCATTGGCATGAATCCGCGCACACGGATCATTGTCACTGAATTTTGGGAATTTCTAGCTTTTTTTGTCAATTCGATTGTTTTTCTCTTAATTGGCGATCAAATTCACTTTGCTGTTTTAGGAGATAATTTAAAAATTATTGCCGTCACAATTGCCGTCATTATTGTGGCCAGGGCAGTATCTATTTATAGCTTAAGCAGTCTCAGCAACTGGCTGGCTAAATCCGAAATTTCTTTATCTGAACAAACTGTGTTGTCGTGGGGTGGTCTACGCGGGTCTGTCTCCATTGCCCTGGCTTTGAGTGTACCAGCCACACTCCCCCAAAGAGAAGAAATTATTGCCACAGTATTTGGAGTAGTTTTATTTACACTGTTAGTACAAGGCTTAACCACCCAAGCATTGTTAGAAAAACTACAACTTTTAGGTTCGCAACCGTTACGTCAAGAATACATGGAAGCAATTGCTCGTCAAGTTGCTCTCCAACGGGCGCTGGAATATTTAGAAACAACACAAAAGCGTCCCGGAATTCAGCCAGAGTTTTATCACTACCAGAAGACGCTGCTTTCTGGAGAAATTACTCTTTGGCAAGAAAAAATTAACAAGTTACTTGATGAATACCCAAACTTACAAGAATTTACAACCGCAGAACTGCGAGGGGAACTACTGGCAATTGAAGCAGATACCTATGCTGAGTTTGTCCGGGCAGGTAGGTTAAATAAAGAACTTTCACCTTTTTTGCAAACAATGCATGATAGCGCGAATGAAGAGGATTGATTTTGTGGATGTGTGACACCACTAGGTGAGGAGTGGGGGATCAAAAGGAAAAAGAGAAGGAGATTTTTAGTTATTTCTTTCCCCTTCCCCTTCTTTGGTAAGCGGTTTACTCAGCATTGAGAATTTTGGGGACTTTGAAAAAATCGCCTTCTTGTTGAGGTGCGCTGCTGAGGATAGCTTCTCGATCAGGATAAGGCTGTAATTTATCTTCTCTTGTCACATTGCTGACATCAATAGCTCTGGTTGTTGGCAGTACATCTGTGACATCAAGTTCACTGAGTTGTTCGACATACTCCAAAATACTGCCCAGTTGGGTGGTGAATTTCTCTTCCTCGTCAGGTGTCAATTCTAACCGAGCGAGATTAGCGACTTTGCGAACTTGTTCACGATCAATCATAGTTTAGTAATTAGTGATTAGTCATTAGTAATTAGTGATTAGTCATTAGTCATTAGTCATTAGTCATTAGTCATTAGTCATTAGTCATTAGTCATTAGTCATTAGTCATTAGTCATTAGTCATTAGTCATTAGTCATTAGTCATTAGTCATTAGTCATTAGTCATTAGTCATTAGTCATTAGTCATTAGTCATTAGTCATTAGTCATTAGTCATTAGTCATTAGTCATTAGTCATTAGTCATTAGTCATTAGTCATTAGTCATTAGTCATTAGTCATTAGTCATTAGTCATTAGTCATTAGTCATTAGTCATTAGTCATTAGTCATTAAGTAGGTGGACGTGAGATAACCAAAATGTGTGAAGAAAAGTAAAATCGCCCAAAACTCTCTTCCTGTTCCCTGTTCCCTGTTCCCTATTCCCTTGCCCCAACGACAATTTTTAACGCCCACCTACTTAGTAAATTACTGAAGACCAATGACTAATTTGGTTAAAAGAATACGTCAATTTGCGATCGCCCAGTGGTTTTTAACCAGTTTTGAGCTTCAATGTAATTATTGGGAGCCATGCGAATTGCTCTAATCCAATAATCTGAGGCTTGGTCAAAAAGTGCTTCTCCAGCGTCGTTATCTCCAGCTTCTTTAGCCTTTTCGCCTTGAAAATGATAAATCACGGCGATGTTATTCAACGCTTGGGGTAGACGAGGATTTAACTCAATAGCCTGATGATAGTATTCTAAAGCTTTGTTGTGGTCGCCATTACTAGCGTAAATCAGCCCCATATTGTAGAGAATATAACTCTGATCATTGGAGTCTTCCTCTAGTGTGAGAGCTTCTTCATAGTAATCCAGTGCTTCAGCATATTCGCCTTCTGCCTGGGCTGACATCCCATCTCGGTAATAGACAAATGCTTCTTTAGCTTTTCTGTTAGCTGGTAGCAGTTTGAGGATCAAATCTGCCATGACGGTAAAGGATTTGTCAACAAAGTTATCGTTTTTCTGTGTTCTTGGCATATGTGCCTCTGTGTTGGCTCAAATGAAGCAGACTTTGTTTAGTAACTAAATTCTTTGCGACTGGTATTTGACAATCAGCAACTGCTCCATAGTTAATTTAACTGATTTATGGGCAGTTCTCATCTTTTGGAAGTTTTATCGAACAGAATACATCCGTCAGGAGTCAGAATTTAGTTGGGTATTCTGTGCGAGTGGCGGATGAATAACCGGGTTTAAGACCCCCACTAAATCTACGATTTGGTGGTCTTTAATCAGTCGCAGGTCCCAATCCTCGACTGATTCATTCTGACCGGAGGCGGAGCGTCTCCGGCTCCGCTCCTGGCTACTGACTCCTGACTCCTTCTTCAAGATTGTTCCTTGATTCTTTGCTGTAAAGCGTCTCGTGCTTGTTCTCGGTCGTCAAAATGGATTTTTTCAGTACCGAGAATTTGATAATCTTCGTGACCTTTACCAGCCAACAACACCCCATCACCGGGTTTTGCTTGTAAAATGGCGGTATGAATTGCAGTGGCGCGATCGCATATTACCATCGGTTGCACAGAATCAGGAATACCTGCCAATACATCCTGCAAAATCTTTTCTGGGTCTTCAGTGCGGGGATTATCTGAAGTCACCACAGCCACATCAGCTAACTGGGCGGCTATTTTTCCCATTTTAGGACGTTTAGTGCGATCGCGGTCGCCCCCACAACCAAACACACATATCATTTTACCAGGAATAAACGGACGAGCCGCTTTCAGCAAATTCTCCAAACTATCAGGAGTGTGAGCATAATCCACAATCACGCTCACATCTTGGTCATCACTAATTTGTACCCGTTCCATACGTCCAGGAACACCAGGAAAATCAGGAATCCCATTGGCTACCAATTGCAAATCTAACCCCAAATGTAAAACCGCACCAACAGCAGCCAAAAGATTTTCTAAATTATACTGACCAACTAAAGGCGAAGCAAAAGCCACATCACCCTTTGGTGTATGTAAAATTCCATTGACACCATTTGGCTGATAACTTAAATCACTCATCCAAAAATCGGCGTTATTATCATTAACACTGTAACTCCAAACCCGTTCTCGTTTCAATCCTGCAATTAAACGCTTACCATATTCATCATCAGCGTTAATAATTGCCCTTCCTTGGAGATAATCAGGACTAAATAACAACGCCTTCGCTGCAAAATAATCCTCCATATCTGTGTGATAGTCAAGATGGTCTTGGGTGAGATTGCTAAACACCCCCACCTCAAACGAACAACCCAAAACCCTACCCTGTGCTAAAGCGTGGGAACTGACTTCCATTACCCCAAACTCACAACCAGCATTTACCGCTGCGGCTAACTGTTGTTGTAATTCCACCGCAAAAGGAGTAGTGTGAACAGCAGTTTCCTCAAAACCCGGCCAACGAGTGTAGAGAGTTCCCAGCAAAGCCGTAGCTAAACTAGCTTTCGTAATAAAATATTCAATTAAGTGAGTAGTAGTAGTCTTGCCATTTGTACCAGTTACACCCACCAATTTCAGCTTTTGTCCAGGATAACCGTAAAAAGCTGCTGCAATTTGAGCGCAAGCTTTCGTCATATTACCAGCAGAAATCACCATAGATTCCGGTGTTGGCGGATTTTTCTGGATAGCTTCGGGAGAAACAATAGCCGCAACCGCACCAGCAGCCAAAGCACTCGACCAAAACTCCCCACCATCTACTCTAGTTCCTGGCATCCCAATAAACAAATCTCCCACACCGCAAGCATGAGAGTTAGTTTTAATGCCCTTCACTTCCACATCGGCTAAACTAGGATTTTCCAGACCTTCTACAGTCGCTAGTAATTCCCTTAAGTTCATTTGCTGCACCTCGCCACAAGCTTTACTTGCGCCTATTCTGCATTATTTTTTTCTAAATTGGACATATATTTACAAAGCATTTGTTGTAATTGCGTGACACTAGCACGAGGAGAAGGACGGGTTACAGGATGTTCTACCTCTGAGTCATCCTGTATTAGATACAGTACAGGTATTTCATACTGATATTTACCAAACCAATCTTCACGAGTTGTAATATCTCTAATTTCTAACTCAAAACTAGGATCTGTGATTTGTTCAAGCTTTTCTTGTAAGCCTTCACACAAATGACAACCGGGTTTACTGTATAAAATTAATCGCATAGGCTGAGGGATGAGGATATGAGGGGACGGGGTTTTACGCAAGAACCTAAATTTTTTCACATAAAATTACTGGATTATGGAGTAAATCTATTTTATCGCCAAAATACTCATACATGATAAGCAGTAATTACCTTTTTTCGATCAGAAGTATAAATAGATTCTACTCTTGGGTATTGTTCATGAACCCACCAAACTTTAATTCTGTTACCTTGTGCTGGAGCAGTTCCTGATATAGAATAACCGGCATCAATCATTAATTTTTCAAATTGATTTGCATCTAAAATTGTACATTTAAACTTTGGTAGTCCCTCTATTTGATGCTTATTGAGGGTCATAACTACCATTATAAGTTGTGAATATCTTATAATCTGGTAATACTAAAGCCATCCCTATATTACTATGTATTGTACCTGGATATCTGTAAGGTTGATCATCAGGAACAGCCCCACCAAACCGAATATGTATTCCTGGTAGCCATAAGTAAAATCCAGGAATTAATAAGTCCATACTGTAAGCTATTTCTCTCATTACTTCATTAGTGAAGTTATTGCTTATCAGTCTAAAATTGGTGTTTGTAATGTTCAACATCAGTTTTCAATCTCCAATTAGAATTGTGACAATAAAAATTAGTGTCAATCAATATTCTATTTTATCGCCAAAATACTTAATAATATACCTATGTTATTAATAGTCTATAAATGTCTTTGGGAGTTTCACCCATGAATAATCTGATTTGTCTGAATCAGGATATCCAGGATTTGAGGATGTATAGGATTGAATTTTTTAAAAGCTGTTATATATGGACGACACAGATTCCCATTCTATTAGGATATGTCAATCTTGAGATTTTGTCAAGTGTTTTTGAGGAAAAAAGTTTGTTGGAATGAGGATTTTTTCAGAAGTTTGATTTGGGGGATATGATAATTTTTGGATGTTATATAAATGATGATGTAGCTGATTTTTAAAAGATGTGATAGTTCATCAAATAAAAATCCTATAAATCCTCAAATCCTGGATATCCTGATTCAGACAAAAGGATGTAATTTTTAGATGATTCTGAAACTATCTAATAGTTCATCAAATAAAAATCCTGTAAATCCTTTCATCCTGGATATCCTGATTCAGACAAAAGGATGTAATTTTTAGATGATTTTTAAATATAGTCAGTGCCAAGGCGGTTAGGACATCAATTAACGGTCAAGTTCTTGCTACTAAAGGGTTTTTCTCCTGACTCCTGACTCCTGACTCCTGACTCCTGACTCCTGACTCCTGCTATATTATGATAAATTATCAAATAAAAATCCTGTAAATCCTCAAATCCTGTAAATCCTGATTCTGACAAAAGGATCTAATTTTTAGATGAATCTGAAAATAAATGATAGTTCATCAAATAAAAATCCTGTAAATCCTTAAATCCTGGATATCCTGATTTGTGATAATTAAATATTGAGGCGGGCAGGACTTGTACTGAGCTTGTCGAAGTATGCCCACCCCACAAGATGATAGAATTATCTAAACGCCGATTTTTTCCAACATCAATTTAGAACGTTTCACCTGTTCAGGAATAGCAACCGGATAATCACCAGTAAAACAAGCTGAACAGAAATTATTAGTATCTTCTTTTGTTTCTTCCAACATTCCGTCCCAACTCAGATAAGCAAGGCTATCAACTTCTAATTGTTTAGCAATTTCTGCCACTGATTTAGTCGCAGCAATTAATTGATCCTGAGTATCGGTATCAATACCGTAGAAGCAAGGATGAGTGACAGGAGGTGAAGAAATTCTCATGTGTACTTCCACCGCACCGGCTTCACGCAGGGTTTTGACGAGTTTACGGCTGGTAGTACCCCGCACAATGGAATCATCGACAATGATCACTCTTTTACCAGCTAACACATCTTTGAGGGGGTTGAGTTTCATCCGCAAACCTAACTCACGCATGGCTTGTGTCGGCTGAATAAAGGTGCGTCCAACGTAGCGATTTTTAATCAGTCCTTCACCGTAGGGAATACCAGAAGCTTGGGAAAAGCCAATTGCAGCAGGTATACCAGAATCAGGAACTCCAAAAACTATATCGGCATTTACGGGAGATTCTTTGGCTATTCTTCGTCCTAACCGCATCCGATAACTATATAAAGTTTCGTTGTGCATGAGGCTATCAGGACGGGCAAAATAGATCATTTCAAAAATACACAGTTTGCGTTCGGGCTGTTGACTCCAATGGAAGGAAGCTAAACCGGCTTCGGTTATCCAAACTAACTCCCCTGGTTCGACATCTCGCAGGTATTCAGCACCAATAATATCTAAACCGCAAGTTTCGGAAGCCAGAACGTAACGCACAGGATCACTATCTAAAGTGCCTATGACTAAGGGACGAATGCCATGAGGATCACGCACACCCATCACACCTGTAGGTGTACCAATGGTTAGGCTAAATGCACCTTCACACCGTTTAAAGGCGAGGATAGAACCTTCTAACCAATCTGCACCGGCGTTGACTTCTTGTGCGATCGCATAAGCAATCATTTCTGAGTCGGTTGTGGTGACTAAGTTAAAATCGCTCTTAACTAATTCTTCTCGCAGTTTTACAGTATTGACTAAATTACCATTATGTGCTAATGCTAATAAACCTAAGCGAGTTTCCACCACAGCGGGTTGGGCGTTAACTTTGCGGCTGGAACCGGTGGTTGAATAACGCGTGTGACCAACAGCTAAATTACCGGGTAACTCATCTAAAATGGTTTCATTAAAGACTTGAGATACCAAACCCATATCTTTGTGTTGGTGTACTACCTGACCCTCAAAGGTAGCAATACCAGCAGATTCTTGACCCCGATGTTGGAGAGCATACAATCCAAAGTAGGTCAATTTAGCAACGTCTTGTTCTGGGGCGTAGATGCCAAAAACACCACAAGCTTCTTCGGGCTTGTCAGGATGGTGTTCATCCGAGGTAACGGAATTAATGGGAATCATGCTGGTATTGCTCCTGGTGGGGTGTCGAGTCGGTGGGAACTGGGCAGGGGGCAGGGTGCAGGGTGCAGGGGGCAGGGTGCAGGGGGCAGGGGAGAAAAATACTTATCTTGTCTCTTACCTGTCACCTGTCACCTGTCACCTGTCACCTGTCACCTGTCACCTGTCACCTGTCACCTGTCACCTGTCACCTGTCACCTGTCACCTGTCACCTGTCACCTGTCACCTGTCACCTGTCACCTGTCACCTGTCACCTGTCACCTGTCACCTGTCACCTGTCACCTGTCACCTGTCACCTGTCACCTGTCACCTGTCACCTGTCACCTGTCACCTGTCACCTGTCACCTGTCACCTGTCACCTGTCACCTGTCACCTGTCACCTGTCACCTGTCACCTGTCACCTGTCACCTGTCACCTGTCACCTGTCACCTGTCACCTGTCACCTGTCACCTGTCACCTGTCACCTGTCACCTGTCACCTGTCACCTGTCACCTGTCACCTGTCACCTGTCACCTGTCACCTGTCACCTGTCACCTGTCACCTGTCACCTGTCACCTGTCACCTGTCACCTGTCACCTGTCACCTGTCACCTGTCACCTGTCACCTGTCACCTGTCACCTGTCACCTGTCACCTGTCACCTGTCACCTGTCACCTGTCACCTGTCACCTGTCACCTGTCACCTGTCACCTGTCACCTGTCACCTGTCACCTGTCACCTGTCACCTGTCACCTGTCACCTGTCACCTTCTTCCTACCTCTTAACAAATCTTTAACCATCCATTAAAACAGTACAGTAAATTGGTCAAGGATGAAGTAAGAATTGTAAATTTTTATGATTCATCCTTGATTTTTGATGTCGATTAGGTATTGGTGTAGATAGCGAGACGGTTGGAGATTGCTTGAGAATAGCGATCGCTCATATCTTCGAGACTAACCTGGAGTAACTGATGGTTATCTGCGGTTAAAATCTGCAAATTCCCAGAATTACTAACTGTTCCCAGCTTTTGCCAATTTTCTGTCAGATGTTCCTTTAAATAGGATTCCCATTTTTCTTGGTTTTCTTCACTGACAGAAACTAAAATTCTCGCCCCACCTTCACCAAATAGAACTTCATCAAAACGGGAATCATGATTTGCACTAATTGGGAAATTAATTTCCGCACCCAAATTTCCAGAAAGACAAGATTCCGCTAAAGCCACAGCCACACCACCTTCAGCCGAATCATGGGCAGAATTTACCCAACGTGCGCGAATACCATCACGACAAGCTTTTTGTACACGACGTTCTAAATCAAAATCAACTCTAGGGGGTTTACCTGCGATCGTATGATGAATAGTTGCCAAATATTCAGAAGCACCTAATTCGATTTTGGATTGAATAGGTAAACCCAGAAGATAAATTATATCATCTGCATTTTGCCAACCTTGTCCGCAAATTTTTGTTAAATCAGGAATCAACCCCACCATACCCACAACCGGAGTCGGATAAATTGGTTGAGGATTACCTTCCGCATCAAAAGTTTCATTGTAGAGAGAGACATTCCCACCAGTTACCGGCGTTCCCAACTCACGACAACCTTCACTCAAACCTCGACAAGCGGACGCTAATTGCCAATAACCAATGGGTTTTTCTGGACTACCAAAATTGAGGTTATCTGTCACAGCCAGAGGTTCAGCGCCCACACAGCTAAGATTCCGGGCAGCTTCCGCTACTACTGCCTTAGCCCCTTCATAAGGATCAAGATAGACATAACGAGAATTACAATCTACCGTAGCCGCAACGCCCGATTTTAGATTTGCAATTGGGGATGTAAGATTAGGAGTTTCTTCTAAAGGACGTAACCGCACCACAGCCGCATCTGCACCACCGGGTAACAATACGGTATTATTCTGAACTTGATGGTCATATTGGCGATAAACCCAGCTTTTAGAAGCAATGCTAGGAGTATCTAACAAAGTCAATAAAATATCATGCCAACTTTGCAGACTTCCCGCAATTTCAATTCCCTCAACATTGCAAACAGGTAAACTAGCACTTGTCCATTGCCAAGCTTTTTGGGCATATTCGGGGGCTTCTGTCAATAATTCTCTTTCATACAAAGGCGTATTTTCCGCCAAAGCATCAGCAGGAATTTCTGCGGCAATTTTCCCCTCAAACCAAATCCTGACAATAGGTTCTTCAATTACCGTACCCGCAACCACAGCTTGCAGTCCCCAACGGTGGAAAATATCAATTAATTCCTGTTCTCGTCCTTTTTCAGCAACAAACAACATTCGTTCTTGAGATTCCGAAAGCAGGTATTCATAAGGAATCATTCCCGATTCTCGCACCGGAATTTTATCTAAATCGAATTCAATACCGACACCACCTTTAGCCGCCATTTCCGAAGTAGAACAGGTGATACCCGCAGCGCCCATATCCTGTGCCGCAACTACAGCCCCGGTTTTAAATGCCTCTAAACAAGCTTCAATTAAGGACTTTTCTAAAAATGGATCTCCTACTTGCACCGCAGGACGGTTATCCATTGATTCCTCAGTTAATTCCGCACTGGCAAAACTTGCGCCGCCCATGCCATCCCGTCCCGTGGTTGAACCCACATACAGCACCGGATTTCCGAAGCCGGAAGCCCCTGATTTGACAATTTCTGACGTTTCCATCAAACCCAGCGCCATGACATTGACTAGGGGATTTCCAGAGTAGGCAGGGTCAAAATAGACTTCACCGCCTACAGTCGGCACTCCAACGCAATTACCATAATGTGAAATTCCCGCAACTACACCTGTAAATAATCTTTGGGTTTTTGGATCATTCAAATCTCCAAACCGCAAAGAGTTTAATAAAGCTATGGGACGCGCCCCCATTGTAAAGATATCTCTTAATATCCCACCAACTCCGGTTGCAGCACCTTGAAATGGTTCAACGGCGGAAGGGTGGTTATGGGATTCTATTTTAAACGCTAATTGTAGTCCGTCGCCGATATCCACAACTCCAGCATTTTCACCTGGTCCGACAAGTATGCGGGGTCCCGTGGTGGGAAACTGTTTGAGTAATGGGCGGGAATTTTTATAACAGCAATGTTCTGACCACATCACCCCAAACATACCTAATTCGGCTTTGTTGGGGTGACGACCTAAGCGGCGGACGATTTCGGTATATTCTTCTGGTTTAATGCCTTCTGAGGCTATTTCTGGGGGAGAAAAGGGATTTTCGGAGGTGGTGGTCATGGAAGTTATGCACCAAGGGGACAGAGAAATATTCTATCTGAAGATTCCCGACTTTTTTTTAATCTTGTTACATTTTTTGGCTAGATTGTTATTTATGTCATGTTGTTCTCAGGGTTTTCTGATTCAAGAGAATGAAAATTCACATCTTCATAAAGTTCTGCCATTGTACCTGCAAAATTGATAGTTTGTAATTGAAATGATGCTTGTTCACCTACATAAGATTGTAAAGTCCAAAGTCCATCATCATTGCGTCTAAAACATTCAACTCTTGGTTTTTTTGTATTAATTAAAACGTATTCTTGCAAAGTTTCCAACATTTGATAATCAGCAAATTTATCACCTCTATCAAATCCTTCAGTAGAATTAGATAAAACTTCAATTATTAAACAAGGAAATCTTTTATAACCTGGAGTTTCTTGATCTCGTGAATCACAAGTTACCATCACGTCAGGATAGTAAAATCTATTTAAAGATTCTATTCTCGCTTTCATGTCAGCAATATATACCCGACAACCAGAACCCCGAACGTGATTACGGAGTAAAGAAGCCATATTTAAAGCTATAGTAACATGAGAATCAAGTGCGCCAGCCATTGCATAAATATATCCATCAATATATTCATGTTTAACTGTGCTTTTTTCTTCCATTGCTAAATATTCTTCTGGTGTGATGTAAATATTGGGAGAAGCAATCATATTTCATAACCTCCTAAAACAAACTGTATTAAAATCTTCGTCATTCTTCAATCATTTCACAAATTAAGTTTTTATCTAAACCTACTTCTTTCCTTAGTTGTTGCATTCTACTAATTGCGTCTTGAATTGATTTTTTAGTAGTAATTTTTCCCCAAGCATTATGTTTTATTGTGGTAGTTTCTGTATTATCTAATGGTTGGATAACTACTAATACTTCTACAGATTTATCTTTAAATTCTGTATGTTCTGACTAAATACCAACCATCAGCTTCCAGTCGCTGAATCACTATTCTTACTTTCATATTAACATCTATCTGTAATCAATAGTTTGATTTATTGTATAATTAATTATGTTACTCGCTGATAAAATATGCAAGATACCCTAACCATTACTATTACTCCAGAACTGAAAGCAGCACTTTTAGAAATTACTCAAACTGAAGGTATATCTGCTGATAGTTTAGTTAGTAAAGCTATTGAGGACTACATCTTTAGCCACAAATTCCGTGCATTGCGTTCTTATTTGATGCAAAAGAATGAAACAGTTTACACAGATGAGGAAATTTTTGAGATAATTTCATGAAGCTAGATACTAATCTTTTATGGGATTGAAAGAGATTTTAGATATAATTATTGATGTTAATTAATTGTTTGCTTATGCCATCTAAAGATATATTTCATGAATCTGTACGTAATGCTTTACAAAAAGATGGTTGGAACATTACCCATGATCCACTGTATATTAAAGTTGATGATATCGAATTTTTTGTAGACTTAGGCGCAGAAAGACTATTAGCAGCGCAAAAACAAGGTCAACAAATAGCTGTAGAAGTGAAATCTTTTGTAGGTGCATCTGAAGTAACTGAATTTCATCTTGCTTTAGGTCAAACTCTCAATTATCGGTTAGCATTAAAAAAAGAACAACCTGAAAGGATTTTATATTTAGCTATTAGCGAAGACACATATCGAGATTTTTTCTCTCGTCAATTTATCCAAGACTCTTTAAAAGAATATCAAATTAAGGTTTTAATTTTTGATTCTTTAACCCAGGAGATTGTTTTATGGAAGGAATAAATTACTCACAAATTATTCAAGATATTTTAAGCAATCATTCTCGTAATGATATAGCTAATGGTACAGAAATTCAATTGCTTTTTGATACGCAACGTCATCATTATCAAGTATTAAATATTGGTTGGAAACAACAAATTAGAACTTATGGGGTGATTATTCATGTTGATATTAAAGATGATAAAATCTGGATACAAAGAGATGGTACGGAAATTGGTATTGCTAATGAATTAATGGCTGCTGGTGTACCTAAAGAAGATATTGTTTTAGGATTTCATGCTCCTTATAAGCGGCAATTTACAGGTTTTGCGGTGGGATAATAATTTATCTTCATTTTTTACGACCAATTTATTGAGACTTTATTCATACACCTTGGAACGATGAGCAATAGTAGTTACAATAACCTGATTAGTTGTATCATCAATTTCGTAAACTACTCTATATTCACCGATACGATAACGGTAATATCCTGATAAATCACCTTTAAGGAGTTTAATATTAGGATGAAACCGAGGATTTTGTTCTAGCTGTTCAAAGCACCTTGCTAGTTTTTTCGCTAAACTTTGTGTGGCTGAAACATAAATTTTCTCGGCTTCAGTAGATAAAACAAGATTATACATCAGACCTTATGTTTTTCCAATTTTTAACTCGACCTTCAATGACATCTTGTTTACCTCTTTCAAAAGATGCGATAAAACCAGGAATATCAAGTAGTTCTTGGGTAGCTAATTCGCTTTCTTTATCTGCTAGATAAGCTAAAAATTCGGCAACTATTTTTAAATTGTCTGGAGATAGCTTTTCTAAGTTGTAGTTGATTTCTTGAAGCAGTTGTGAGGTGTTCATAATGTTAATTATGTTTCTTATGATTTTATCATAGATTGCCAATTTCCGTATTTATTCATGGTTATTTGCTACTTAAATTAAAACTTCAACTTCCTGAGCGATACTTGTAGGTTGGGGAATTGGTAAACCTGACTCTATTAAACCTTCTATATAAAATTCTATGGACTCTACAATTAGTTGTTTAACTTCTGTTAATGTTTCAGCTACAGCTATACAACCAGGTAAGTCGGGAACATAAGCACCATAGCTAGTATTTCCTTTTTCAATTACTACTGTATAACGCATTATTCTTCTTCCAATTGTGTTTATCTCCAAATACTTTTTATTGTACCAATGGGTATGTCAATATTAGGTTTACCGGAAACTGTAACTGTACCAAGTTTATCAAGATGTTTAAACTGTCGGTGACTTCCCCTAGTTCTGACTAAATACCAACCATCAGCTTCTAGTCGCTGAATCACTACTCTTACTTTCATATTAATGCCTATCTTTTATCTTCACCACAGACCAAGAGTAAAAGTATTATTTTCCATACTATTTGTTTGTCTACAATAGATAAACTATGCTTGGTAACTCTGCAAAATGCGATCGCTGTGTGGATATAATTAGGGCGATCGCAGTTACTATATAGCAATCCTATTTGATTTATGAACGGAATTTTTAAAACGAACCGCAGAGACGCAGAGAGCGCAGAGGTAGAGAAAAATAGGTGTTCATATCTTATTTAAGATTGCTATATTTCAGTTATTAGCTAATTCTAAGCCTCTCTGCTGATTGTTCATACTCTGAGGAGTCAGCTTTTGAGCGCCCAAAGCTCTCTTCCTGTTCCCTGTTCCCTGTTCCCTGTTCCCTTGCCCCAACGACAATTTTTAACGCCCACCTACTTACATCTAATTTACAACAAGCATCAGATTTAACAGTTGCAAATCTTTTTCACTACTTTAATATTAGAGATGAATCACAAGAAGAAGTAAATCAATAATCAACTTTTAAAAATCTTTAAAAAATATCAATTTTGTATTGGCGTTACCTACCTATTTCTAGGTTTTTCAAAATAAAATCTGCTCTTGGCTCAAAGCCATCACCATATTCTACCGGCAAATGAGTGATGACATAGAAAGCTTTACCTTTTTGTTCTCCAATGTAAACAGCACCCACTATATTTTTACCTTGGCTGAAAACAATTCTTTCTTTCGCCCAGGGATATTTGACATTATTATTCCGGCTTCCAACGCGCCATTTATTAGATGCAATTAAACCATTCTTACCATTCACAAAGTTTCTAACTTGTGTGAGATTTTTAAAATTATTCAAAAAGGCAAAATGAATATATGCATTCTCATTTTTTTGACCACCAAAGTTAGCAATAAACCTCACTCCGCTTCCTTCTCCAGAACTGCTTCCTGTAACTAAAAAATCCTTTTCAGGAAAGTAGGTAGTTAATAAATTGCTATATTTATATAGTCTGAGTTGAACGGGAACTTTTTCACCTTCGACGGTAATTGTGGCAGTTTTGGTAGGCGGTTTATCGGCTTGAGAATTATCTCTAGTTAAAAGTGCTGTCTGAGTAGTTATGAGGGTTTTTTCATGCTGCTGTAGCATCGTACAACTTACAGATATGCCTAGAAGCATTATCCCAGCGGTTAATCTCATCAAATTCAGCTTCATTTTATATCCGAAATATTTAGTATTAATTTAAATAAAAGACACAGGTACAGGGGTAAATTCTGATGCAGAAAACCTGGCAAATAGTCGTCATTCAGTCTGAGTTTTCCACCCAAGTTTTGCTGACAGAAAGGTCATGCGCCACCTCTTCTTGATCAGAGTTGACTGTTGGATCTGAGCTACTGTTCCTAATTCAATAATGTTGATATTTTTTTCTATATCGATAAAAATGCTAAATAAATGGAATACATTTTGTCTGTAATTATCACGTGATTTTGATCACAAGTATTTATGATTAGAATCACAAGTATCGATGATTAGGATCGTCTCATTATAATTAGGTAATTGGCATAATTAAGTACAACTGAACTCTAGCCGAGTCATTAATAGGGAACACATCAAGTGCCGACAGCCTTCTACAGGATTGTTGGCTTTTTATTACTGGTAATTATAAACAATTAAAAATAATTCGTAATTCGTAATTCGTAATTCAGTTTTTCAACTAGGAAGCAAGCTATGGGTAAAGTCCCTTAGGTAAAGCTTACAAAGAAGGGAACAGGGAACAAATAAGAAACTTTAGTTCTGAGTTTAAAGCTCAGTCAAAAAAAAGGATGTTTTTTGAAGGAGAGTGGCACAAAAAAAACAGTGTCATTATTTCAATCTCATGTTTTTAAACATGAGTTTTTCTGTTCCCTGTTGCCCGTTCCCTGTTGTTGCCCGTTCCCTGTT
>NZ_LZQD01000005.1:381555-432369 GCF_001858025.1 Trichormus sp. NMC-1
TTTAAAGCTCAGTCAAAAAAAAGGATGTTTTTTGAAGGAGAGTGGCACAAAAAAAACAGTGTCATTATTTCAATCTCATGTTTTTAAACATGAGTTTTTCTGTTCCCTGTTGCCCGTTCCCTGTTCCCTCTGAATTGAGGCGCTGACGCGGATTCAGTCGAACGCTTGTCGAAACTCACGGCGGAAGCCTGTCAGCTGCCATACTATAAAAATAAGGCTGATGGTTGTTGAATAGGGATTCTGAGCAAATATCCCCACAATCGGTTAATAACTTGACAAATAATTTGCCATAGCCACTACCAAGTGTGGGGACAATATGATCACATGAAGAAATTTATTGCCATCAAGTGCTAACGTCTGATATCTCTAGTAGACTCAAAATCCACTGGGAGAACCAGCACAGGTTTTAGATTAGGACATCGCTTGAATGATGTAATCAAAGTAAGGTGCTGCTTCGGCCGCATCTTCAGCACTCAATAAATCTAATGATGCTTGCTTGAGGGAAGTGATAGCTTCAACCATTCCAGGAACAGGAACGCCCAGAGAGTTGTACATTTCCCGCACGCCCACTAAACCAATTTTTTCAATTGGTTCTTTATCGCCAGCAAGTACACCGTAGGTAATCAGGCGTAAGTACCAACCGAAATCACGGATACACAAAGCACGTTGCTTTTCACCGTAAGCATTACCACCGGGGGAGATAAAGTCAGGACGCTTTTGCCAAAGTTTTTTGGTGGCTTCTTGGACTATCTTTTTTTCATTTTCGGCGAGGGTAGTGACAATTCTTGTGCGTTGTACACCAGTTTCCAAAAATTCTTTAATACTCTTGAGTTCGCCACTACTGGGGTAGCGCAGTTCGTCATCGGCTTGGAGAATAACTTGGCTAATTACAGTCATGATTATTAAGCTGTTACGCGAAATATTATTTGCTAGTTTAACCAGTTAGAGGTACAGAAGTGAAGGGTGTGAGAAGATGGGGATGGGAACTGGGGATTGGGGATTGGGGAAAATTAAGGAAGTAATTGTAATAATTCTTCAATCACCAAATCCAAAATCCCACATCCAACATCCAAAATTGAATGACTAATGACTAATACAGCTTGGCGACAGGGTGAAGTAATTGAAGTTGATATTTCTGATTTGAGTGATACTGGTGATGGAGTGGGACGCTTTGATCAGCGTGTGGTATTTGTTCCAGACACTGTTAGGGGCGATCGCGTGCTGGTGAAATTATTACAAGTTAAACCAAAATATGCTTATGGTAAACTGGAGCAGATAGTCAAACGCTCTCCAGGACGTATCCGACCCAGTTGCATTGTGGCTGATAAATGTGGTGGCTGTCAGTGGCAGCATATTAATTATGATTACCAGTTAATAGCCAAGCGTAATCAGGTGGTTCAAGCTTTAGAACGTATTGGCGGGTTTGTTCAACCACCTGTAGACGATGTATTAGGGGCTGATTCATCCTTAGGTTATCGGAATAAAGTTACCTATCCTCTGGGTGTCTCAGCGACAGGCCAAGTACAAGCTGGTTATTACCAAAAAGGTAGCCACCAATTAATTAACTTAAATCAATGTCCCGTCCAAGACCAACGCTTAAATCCGATGCTGGCTGAAGTCAAGCAGGATATCCAAAAGCAAGGTTGGTCAATTTACAACGAACTTCGTCACCAAGGGCAAATTCGCCATCTGGGTTTACGCATAGGTCGTCGTACAGGTGAAATGCTGCTGACTTTAGTGGTGAAGGATTGGAAATTACCCAGAATAGAAAGCCAAGCAGAAGAATGGTTGCAGCGATATCCCCAATTGGTGGGGGTGTCACTAAATCGGAATAGCGATCGCACAAATGCTATCTTTGGCAACGAAACTCGTTGTATTGCCGGAGTTCCTGCCCTGCGCGAAATATTTGCTGGGCTAGAATTTCAAGTACTCCCAGATACATTTTTTCAAGTATCCACCGAAACCGCAGAAGCCCTATTAAAGGTAATTCAGTCAGAACTCAATCTTCAAGGTCATGAAGTTCTAGTCGATGCCTACTGCGGTATTGGGACTTTAACCTTGCCTTTAGCGAAACAAGCCCGGCAAGTTACAGGCTTGGAAGTGCAATCAGCAGCCGTAGAACAGGCTATTTCCAATGCCCAACATAACGGGATTAATAATGTTACATTTCAAATAGGAGCAGTGGAGAAAATCCTGCCAGATTTGGGGATTATACCAGATGTTGTATTACTTGATCCGCCACGTAAAGGATGTGAAGCTAATGTCATCAAAACTTTACTTGACTTGAAACCATCTCGGATTGTTTACGTCAGTTGTAAAGTAGCGACCCTAGCCCGTGACCTCAAATTACTTTGTAAAGATGGAACATACACTCTTACAAGAGTACAGCCAGCTGATTTATTTCCCCAAACCGCTCACGTCGAAGCTGTCGCTTTTCTGGTATTATCACCTTTGGCGTAAAGTTAGCGAATTCTTTACAAAAACCCAAATGAAAAATTTGTAGTCTAGTGCATAGTACTAATGCTAAGATCTAATTAGGCTAAAAATAGAAATTCTTTTTTTACATTGAAGTTGCATAGGCTCTTAAAAAGGTGAATTAGATTGCGTAAATTATAAAGAGGCAATTAAATAGAGTAGTTCCATACTCCTTCAAATTAATAGCAACTTAAAAGTTGTTAAATACATTAGTCAAAATAATTACAGCCAATTTTGAACCAAGCAATTCTAACTTATGTTTAGAGTCAATGCTCCCCAGCATTTTCAAAATTTAGTTTTACAGACGCTAGTTTGAAAGCAGCATGACCACCTCAATTTTTATCAGGGTGCCTGTGACAGCAAACTGATGTCTAGCTAACTAAAAGCTACGGGGTTTCTCTTGTGATTACCATTTCTCTTCGTCCAGTTGGACGTTCTTGGGGTACTATTAGTTTTGCCTCGACTCTTTATCTTTGTCCGATATTAGATTTACTATTGGCAGAAGTTCCCGCCAAATTACAAGCAGAGTTGCGCCTAGGACTTCAAGAAGCCCTAGTAAACGCAGCTAAACATGGAAATAATCTTGATCCCGGTAAATTAGTAGTAGTGCGTTTTTCCTTGATAGATAATCAATATTGGTGGATCATTTCCGACCAAGGTAGTGGATTCACACCTTTACCTGATTTCGATAGCGATCCCACAGACTATTTACCTCCAGATGAAGCCGAAAGTGGTCGCGGAATGTCTCTTCTTCATCAGATTTTTGATCAGGTAGAATGGAACCGCAAAGGAACAGAATTAAGGCTTTGTAAGCAATTAGAAACCCGTCGGTTACTATCTTTACGGCGATGAAGGCAGGAGGCATACGTAGGGGCGTATTGCAATACGCCCCTACCCTGATCCTCATCTCCGCGTCCCCGCATCACCTCATCATTTTTTCCCGTGACTTTCACAAGGAGGGGCTGAAATGGACTTATCTAGCCAACCAATAGCCTGTTCTAATCTCGCTTGAGCTTCTTGTGGCTGGTTTTTGACCAAAAACACGATCGCGGCGGCTACCTGTTCACTAGCGCGGGAATTGCGGTTAGACTTGAGACGATGCCAATCATCAGGAGAGATACTTAGTCTTTCCATCAGGGCTTGTGCCAGTTCTAAAGTGCTAATTTCATTCAGTTGACTGGTTTGAGAAATTTGAGACATAAGACTAAGTGCTGAGTGCCGTTAGCGGTAGTGGGGCGTTTAGCCCGTGCTGAGTCAAAAGTTTTTAGTTCAGAACCTTGACTAATGACCAATGACTATTGATTAATTATCCTAGTTTACTAGTTTGTCGATGAAGCCGCCCAAACAATCAACTCAACCGTCACCAGAGGAAAATCCCGAAGCCGATTTTGCACAGGAACTGGAAGAAGTGGAAAATTCCCTCTTATTATTGAAAGAACGGTATGCCCAAGTGCAAAGGGATCAAGAACAAAAGGCACAATGGCAACAAGAACTAAAAAATCTCAAGCAAAATAAGCATCAGCACCCAGGAATCAAAAAGGAGTTAAAACGCATTCAACAACAATTGGAAGCCTTAGAAATAAATTTGGAAAGCCAGTTGTTTTCTTGGACGAGTCTGAAAAGACCTTTTTGGCAAGTAGTCCGCTTTGGGGGAATGGGAGTTATTATCGGTTGGTTATTAAAATCTTGGGTTGGGTAGTTCTAATTTGGGATTGTAAAATTAGGTAGGATTGGCTTAATTGTTAATTTTTCTTAAAATAAAGACTATACACATTTACAAAATACAAATTGTAGAAAATGGTAAATCGGCGAATTGCAGAAATATTAAAAACTGGTCAACCTGAAGAGTCTTTAGTAGTTCAAGGTTGGGTAAGAACAAAACGCGAGTTAAAAGGTTTTGCTTTTTTAGAAGTTAATGATGGTTCTTCATTAGGTAATTTGCAAATTGTCATTAATCAAGATTTACCAGACTACGAAGGAATCTTAAAACAAATCAATACTGGTGCTTCTGTAGAAATAACAGGTGTACTTGTCGCTTCCCAAGGAAAAGGACAGCGCATAGAATTAAAAGCTGATAGCGTTAAAGTCTACGGTGATGCTGATCCCGATATATATCCTCTACAAAAGAAACGTCATTCCTTTGAGTTTCTACGCACCATTGCACATTTGCGTTCTAGAACCAACTCCTTTGGTGCAGTCTTCCGAGTCAGAAATGCTTGTTCAGCAGCTATTCACCAATTCTTTCAAGAAAAAGGATTTTTGTGGGTACATACTCCCATTATTACCGCTAGTGACTGCGAAGGTGCTGGAGAATTATTTAGCGTTACCAATTTCAATTTAAAGAATGTTCCCCGCACCGAAAATCAAGAAATTGATTATAGCCAAGACTTCTTTAGTAAACCAGCTTATTTAACAGTAAGTGGACAGTTAGAAGCGGAAATTATGGCAATGGCTTTTACTAACGTCTACACCTTTGGTCCCACATTCCGGGCTGAAAATTCTAATACTTCTCGTCACTTAGCAGAATTTTGGATGGTTGAACCAGAAATGGCTTTTTGTGATTTAGAAGGTGATATGGATTTAGCGGAAGAGTTTCTGAAATATATCTTTAAATATGTATTAGAAACTTGTCCAGAAGACATGGAGTTTTTCAATGAACGTATTGATAAGACTGTCTTAGAAACCGCAAATAACATTATTAATAATCAATTTGAAAGATTGACTTATACAGAAGCAGTCAAACTTTTAGAAAAAGCTGATGTTAAATTTGATTATCCTGTTAGTTGGGGTGCAGATTTGCAATCAGAACATGAACGCTATTTAGCAGAACAACTGTTTAAAAAGCCTGTGATTGTTACAGACTATCCAGCCCAAATCAAAGCCTTTTATATGCGGTTGAGTGACGATGAAAAAACCGTCCGCGCTATGGATATTCTCGCACCGAAAATAGGCGAAATAATTGGCGGTTCTCAACGGGAAGAAAGACTTGATGTGTTAGAAAAACGGGTATTAGCCCAAGGTATGAACCCAGAAGATTTATGGTGGTATTTAGATTTGCGTCGTTATGGTACAGTTCCCCATGCTGGTTTCGGTTTGGGGTTTGAAAGATTGGTGCAATTTATGACGGGTATGGGAAATATTCGGGATGTAATTCCGTTCCCGCGTACACCACAAAGCGCGGAGTTTTAATTGTAGGGTGGGTTAGGACGGTAGTCCGTAACCCACCATTATCTCTAAGTTTTCGGTGGGTTACGCTGTCGCTAACCCACCCTACGGCTATAATTGATTATGGTTTTGAGGCTTTCAATATGGTTGCTTCTCCCCAAATCTACATTACCCCAGAAGAGTATTTAGAATTAGAAGAAAACAGCCCTGTCAAGCATGAATATATTGATGGATATATCTACGCAATGGCTGGCGCTTTTGATCCCCATGTTACCATTGCGGGAAACTTGTTTACTCTACTTCGTAATCATGTCCGTGGTTCTGGTTGTCGGGTATATATTTCTGATATGAAAGCCAGAATCGAATCTTTAAATAGATTTTTTTATCCTGATATCATGGTAACTTGCGACCAACGTGATCAAGAAACACCAGGATATAAAAGATTTCCTTGTTTAATAATTGAAGTTTTATCTGATTCTACGGAAGGATTTGATAGAGGTGACAAATTCATTGATTATCAAACTTTGGAAAGTTTACAAGAATATATTTTAATTAATACAAAAAAACCGAGAGTTGAATGTTTCCGACGCAATGATGAGGGACTTTGGGTGTTACAGTCTTATGCGGGAGAACAAGCATCATTTCAATTACACAGCATTAACTTTGAAGGAACAATGACGCAACTTTATGAAGATGTAAATTTTCTTCCTCCAGGGTAATTGGCTAAAATTAACCATCTACTTGGTATTATCTCAAGTCCGGTTATTTACAGGTTATTTTTAAATCACTTATATTCATGGTGCAGCAAATGTAATTCTTTATATACGTATATGTAAAAGACCGACTTTTAATTAATTCTCTGTTGTATAGAAACTTATCAAGCCCCTATCCGCTATATTTCCTTTATAGTCGGGGAAATTAGGAGATTTGCGTGAGGTGATGTAGTGATATTTTTAGGTGATATCCGGGTTGGAAGATAGGAGTTAAGGACTGTATCATAAACTATGAATTATGAAGTTTGAATTTAGAAAATCCAAATTTGACTTCACAATTCATAATTTATGAGCTTTCAGGCTGAATGCAAAAGAAAAATTCTAGTTTTGAGTTTTGAGTTAGGACACTGTAACTCAAAACTCATAACTTTAAAATTTCACCAAATCAGCAGTGGGTTTAAGCCATTTGATTTTCAATCGCCCAACGCGCTAGTTCGGTGCGGTTGTGGAGATTGGTTTTACCCAACATATTGGATACATGGCTTTCAACAGTACGCTGACTGACATTTAATTCTTCAGCGATTTCCCGGTTAGCTAAACCTCTGGCTACAAACTGGACTACTTTCAGTTCAGTTGGAGTTAACTGCACATCAAAGGGAACCTGGATACGGGAACCGTTTTCCCCTCCCTTTGTCTGGTGTTCTTTCCAACGGATGGTTTGCTTGAGTGAGGATTCTACTTGTGCTACGAGTTCTTCAGGTTCAAAGGGTTTGACCATGTATACATCAGCACCTTTGTTCAAACCTTTAACTCGGTCTGCACTTTGTCCTTTAGCGGAGAGGAAAAGAACAGGTATCCAACTAGTACGTTCGTTTTGCCGGACTTGTTCAACGAAAGTATATCCGTCCATTTCTGGCATCATCACGTCACAGATGATCATGTCTGGAACTTCATGTTCTAAAATTTCCAGAGCTTCTCGTCCATTTTCGGCTGTGATGACTTCGTATCCCCGGAATTCCAAGTAATCCTTCACCAGCAAGATGAGGTTAGGGTCATCGTCAATCAATAGAAGTCGTTTGTGATCTTTCATGCTGGGCTCTTTCATAGCAGTGGCACTTGTCGCGCTTCGATCCATCAAGGTCTTGAATAGTTATCCTCTATGGTGGATTATTGAGATGCTGTTTTTTTCCCACTTAACTTGCCCTTGCTGCCTCGAAGTCTAAAAAGTGACGGTCACTTTCAATCTTACAGGCAGATGGATGGCAAAATTCCAGTAAAGATACGGAGAGAAACAGTATTTATAATGCGCTATTATATACTGCTTTGAAAGGGGCGGACTAAAAAAGATTGATAAAATCAAAATCCTTTTGGTTGACAACTTCAGTATTGACTGAAGATGATCCTAGTTCAAAACTAACCCCCACTTTCATTCGCTTACTGCTGCTCTGCTATCTCCTTTGGATGTTAAGCCTCTATTTCAGAGGTTTACAAGAAACGGGGTAAGTTTCTGGCAAAGGATGGGTCAAAAATGCATATCCTTCAACCACCACCATTCTGCCGATTAAGTGTTCTTGGATGATCCGCTCAATGACTTCCGGTTTCGTTTGGCTATACCAGACCCCATCTGGGTAAACTACCATTATCTGCCTAGAACAACAAACACGCAAGCAGTTGGATTTAGTTCTGAAGATGCAAATGGGATGACGAAGAAAGCATTTGGTTGAGATGTAGCTCCTTGAGAGGGTCTTGCAAGCATTTGCCGGATTCCAGACTAGCTTGTTTTCACCCGGAGTGAGCAACCACCTGCTCAGAAAAAACAGAAACCTGTCCCTTGAATATTTGCCAGTTCTAGATTGTCCAAACAATGACTTGAGGTTTTAAGTTCCACAGTTTTGGTAGTTTTGGGGATTGGACGGCAATGTTACTCATTAAGCGGCTCCCTGATTACAGTTCTATAACAATTTGCCAGCTTTGCAAATAAAGTTGTCCATATAAAAATATTCATTACCTACGCAACAAAACCTGACAACTATACTAATTAAGTACAAATACTTAAGTATAGCCGCGCTTTCATAGTTCGGGAACCCGTACACCTGGAATTATTGCCATTAGACGCTGCACTTCGGTAAATTAGCACTCAGGAGTCGAGAGTGCTAACAAGGCAAGAAAAATTTTTATGGCAGCTGTATCTCTAAGCGTTTCTACAGTTCAACCTTTGGGCGATCGCGTTTTCGTAAAAGTGACCGCCGCTGAAGAAAAGACCGCAGGTGGTCTGTATTTGCCAGACACCGCTAAGGAAAAGCCCCAAGTAGGGGAAGTAGTAGCCCTTGGTCCTGGCAAGCGTAATGACGACGGTAACCGTCAAGAAATGGAAATTAAAATCGGCGATAAGGTGCTGTACTCCAAGTACGCTGGCACTGACATCAAGCTCGGCACTGAAGAATATGTACTGCTTTCTGAGAAAGATATTCTAGCAGTCGTGATCTAAAAGGGTGATGAGGGGTATGAGGTATATGGGGACCAGAAAAAGTTTTCCCCTATGACCAATTACCAATCCCCAATCCCCAATCCCCAATCCCCAAATTCAAGACAAATTTTAAGTTATTACCTTTACCTGGATTTAGACTTATATGGCAAAGCGCATTATTTACAACGAAAACGCTCGTCGCGCTCTAGAACGCGGTATTGATATCTTAGCTGAGGCTGTAGCTGTTACCCTTGGCCCTAAAGGTCGCAACGTAGTTCTAGAGAAGAAATTTGGCGCACCACAAATCGTTAATGACGGTGTCACCATCGCTAAAGAAATTGAATTAGAAGACCACATTGAAAACACAGGTGTGGCGCTAATTCGTCAAGCTGCTTCTAAGACCAATGACGCTGCGGGTGATGGAACAACCACCGCTACCGTTTTGGCTCATGCGATCGTTAAGGAAGGCTTGCGGAACGTTGCAGCTGGCGCTAATGCGATTTTATTGAAGCGCGGTATTGATAAAGCATCTGCGTTTTTAGTAGAAAAAATTGCTGAACACGCTCGCCCTGTAGAAGATTCTAAAGCGATCGCACAAGTTGCGGCAATTTCTGCTGGTAACGACGAAGAAGTCGGCAGCATGATTGCTCAAGCTATGGATAAGGTGGGTAAAGAAGGCGTAATTTCCCTAGAAGAAGGGAAATCTATGACCACCGAACTCGAAATTACCGAAGGGATGCGCTTTGATAAGGGTTATATTTCCCCTTACTTCGCTACCGATGCAGAGCGGATGGAAACGGTTTTCGATGAGCCTTACATCTTGTTAACAGACAAGAAAATTGCTTTAGTCCAAGACTTAGTTCCTGTACTTGAGCAAGTAGCTCGTTCTGGTCGTCCTTTGGTAATTATCGCCGAAGATATCGAAAAAGAAGCTTTGGCAACTTTGGTAGTTAACCGTTTGCGCGGTGTACTCAACGTTGCGGCTGTTAAAGCTCCTGGTTTTGGCGATCGCCGTAAGGCTATGCTAGAAGATATTGCCGTCTTAACTGGTGGTCTACTCATCACCGAAGATGCTGGTTTGAAGCTGGATACCACCAAGCTAGATAACCTGGGTAAAGCTCGCCGTATCACCATCACCAAAGACAGCACCACAATTGTTGCTGAAGGTAACGAAGCTCCAGTTAAGGCTCGTTGCGAACAAATCCGTCGTCAGATGGAAGAAACCGAATCTTCCTACGACAAAGAAAAACTGCAAGAGCGTTTGGCTAAATTGTCTGGTGGTGTAGCTGTTGTGAAAGTTGGTGCAGCTACCGAAACCGAAATGAAGGACAAGAAGCTGCGCTTGGAAGATGCTATCAACGCTACCAAGGCTGCTGTAGAAGAAGGTATTGTTCCCGGTGGTGGTACAACCCTAGCTCACCTCGCTCCCCAGTTGGAAGAGTGGGCTAAGGCTAACCTCAAGGATGAAGAGTTGACTGGTGCTTTAATTGTGGCTCGTGCTTTACCTGCACCTCTAAAGAGAATTGCAGAAAATGCCGGTCAGAATGGCGCTGTTATTGCTGAACGTGTGAAAGAGAAGGAATTCAACGTTGGTTTCAACGCTGCTACCAACGAATTCGTTGATATGTTGGAAGCTGGTATTGTTGATCCTGCGAAAGTAACTCGTTCTGCGCTGCAAAATGCGGCTTCTATTGCGGGAATGGTGTTGACAACCGAATGTATCGTAGTTGACAAGCCTGAGCCTAAGGATGGCGCTCCTGCTGCTGGTGCTGGTATGGGTGGCGGAGATTTCGATTACTAATTCTCTATAATCCACTAATTTGAAAACGGCTGCTTCCGCAAGGGGGCGGCTGTTTTTTTATGGAAATTGAACCGCAGAGGCGCAGAGGGCGCGGAAAGAATATAGAGTTTCAATTCAACTTATAGATAAAAGCTGATTTTTTAGTTCTGGGAATACCATCTTTAAGGTTCGGGTGTCTTTTCGTGGTTAATGGTTAATTTTTAGCTCAAAAATCCCAATTTAATAATATACTTATCAAGCTTGAACTCTAAGTTTAACAAGTATGGAAGATTACCAGGCAGCTTTTATGGAGCGCCATACTGATACTGAAACACTGCATCCTGTAAGGAAAGTTGGGGCTATGCACTTTGGTGGTGTAACCATTGAGTGCTTACTCAAGGCAATTATTTGTAATACTCTAACTGGGGTTACAAGTCAAAACTTGAGGACACATAGTTACACAGAACTTCTTAAACAACATAATAAACTTAAATCTAGAATTGATAATTTTTCAGAAGGAAGGAAATGGCTTGATCAAGTGGAAAATCCCATGGGTCAACATTTTATAGATATGCGTTATTCTAGTCTTGAACCTGATGAATTAAATTACAAACGCTGGTTATACGCATACACAAGTATCAAAAGTTGGTTACTGAAGCAAGCTACTCAACTTTAAAGAGGTGATCAAATGCAGGAAAATTGGCAGGTTTTACTAAAACAGGAAATTACAAACCAGTATGTACAGAAGTCACAGGAATGGGTCGATGTAAATATTTCTACATCAGGTTTATTGAATTTGACTATTGTGAGTAATGCTTTTATAAGTTTATCTATTCCTCAACGTAAAGAACAAATTTCTAACTTACTTAAATCACAAGTTCCTCATTTATCTCCTGGTTTTCTTTCCTTATATACACTTGAAGAAGCTGAATCACTTAATATTTCACCACCACAGATTTTTGATCCAGCATCAATACATACTTGGCAGGATTTAGCTATCCAAGCTGCAAACCCACAAAACCAACCAACAGCACCTCAGCGCGAACTTAGTCTACCCAGAACAGTAACATTTTATTCCTTTAAAGGAGGAGTAGGACGCACTACGGCATTAACTCATGTTGCTTGGATTTTAGCAATGCGGGGACGTAAAGTTGTAGCTGTAGATTTAGATTTAGAAGCACCTGGTTTAAGTACGGCTTTTAACCTACAAGAACAACCAAAAAATGGAATTGTTGACTATTTTTATGAACGTTCCTATTTACCAGAAGGAATAAAACCGAGTATTTCCATTACTGAAATATTTGGTGAAGTGAGAATACCAAACGCTAAAGGAAGATTATTTGTTGTTCCTGCTGGTTGTCTTAGTCTTGATTATATTTCTAAGGTTGATGATCTTCATGCTAATACTGTTATTGATGGAGATCAAAATCTTTGGACTGTTTTCAAGCGAGAAATTTACGAACAATTAAAACCAGATATTCTCTTAATTGATTCGAGAACGGGAATTAATCAATGGGGAGCTTTATCATTAATTCAAGCTGCTGATGAAGCAATTATTTTTCTTTTTCCTAATGAACAAAATAAACAAGGAATAGAAGTCCTTTTGCAATCTCTTCAGAGTTTTAAAAATCTACAAATTAAATTTGTTTTTTCTCCTGTCCCTGATGTTACTAAAATTGGTTTATCTAAAGTAAAAAAAGTTTGGAAATCTTTGATTGAAAGGATAAAAACAGTAACCAATGAAAATAATGACGAGGAGGATTTAGATAATTCCCAATTAAAAATAGAAGAAGCTTTAGTAGTTCCTTACCTGTCGCCAATTGCTTTAGCTGAAAACTATCCCGTGCCAGCTTTACTAGATTATTATAATAAAATTGCCAATTTGATTGATGAGGAAACTGATGAACTCCAACGCAAAAATATTTTAACTAATTTAGAGAAACGCTGGCCAATTATTGAAAGCCTACAATTTCCTGAAGTCAATGCTGCTGATACAAAACAGAATTTGAATCTACTATTTCAGCGCACCACTGATTTTGACAAATTTTTGGATGATACAACCTGTTTGATAAGAGGACGAAAGGGAACAGGTAAAACTGCTCTGTATTCGCTTTTTCTCAAACACAAAAGTGTGGCTCAAAGACTAGCTCATGGACGGTTGGATAATACTGTATTTTTGTCGGCTCATGGCAGCTTTAAGGAAAGCCGCCCCGTTCGTGATGAATTCCAAACTATCCATCAAAGTTTGCAGCAAAATAATGGGTCATGGGAAGCTTTTTGGAGGGCTTATTTACTATTGAGGTGTCATCAAGAAGATTTATTTAAATTCCCTAGAAGTGACAAATTTAGTGAAATCAAAGAAATTATCAGTAAGTTGCCTAAAGAAAGATGGCAGTATGAATGCACTCAAGCTTTACTACAATTATCTACTCAATCTCATCTTCCACTTATAGTTAAAGATATTATAGATATAATTAATGAAGAAGCTAAAAAGAAATCTCAAAAGCTATGGTTTCTTTACGATGATTTAGATGAAGACTTTCGTAAGGTAGGAGAAGTAAGACAGCAAGCACTCACTGGATTATTTCAACTAATTCAGTCTTGTGATGCTAACAGATTAACAGCAATTAGGTTTAAAATTTTCTTGAGAGAAGATATATGGCATCGTTTAATTTTTGACAACAGAAGTCATTTCAATGGACGTGATATTCTCTTACAGTGGACTAGGGTTGATTTTTTAAGATTAGCACTGCGCCAAGTAGTACAATCTGAAGGTTTCAAAAATTTAGTTGATAGATTCTCTCCTATTGCTGTTGAAAGTATTGATCAAGCTAGTGAAGAAGTGATTGATAAAGCCTTAGAATTACTTTGGGGAAGTCGTCGCAGAACAGGAGACAAAGCTAAATATGTATCAAGATGGGTTTATGAAAGATTAACAGACTCAAGTGATACTACTTTTCCTCGAAGTTTAAGCATATTATTAGAAGGAGCAAAAGAGCAAGAATTAAGCTATAAAGGAAAATCATCAATTCAACCACCTACTGACCGTTTACTGCGAAGTAAATCTTTAGAAATCGGGTTAAAGAAAGCATCAGAAAAACGCTGTGATGAAATAAAAGAGGAATATCCTGATTTGGCTCAATTTTTTGATTCTCTCAAGCAAAAATCAGCCTTTTTAGATAAAGACGAGTTACGTAATATATGGCAAGAATCAGCACATGATATAGCAGATTTTGAAGAGTTTGCTTCTTTTTTACAAGAGATTGGTATTATTGAATGGCGCGAAAAACAGAAACGCTATAAGGTTGCTGACATCTATGTATATGGATTTGAAATGATTCGTCAAGGTGCAGTATGAAAATGTTTTTGACTTTATATTGCTGATTTAATAAATTGATTGCATCAAAAAGTGAGCAATTAATCAAGTTTTGGCAAGAGTATTTTTTAGAGACATTGTATATAACGTCTCTAATAGATGTAATAATATTTATATTATCAATAATAAAGTTAAAATCAGACAAATTTTATCCATTTATCAATGATTGTTAACAGTCCAATAGATAAAAATTGGCATGGCAAACTTAATTTAGTTTATGCTAATCGCCAAGATTCTACCCAGTTAATTTACAACCACCATCAAGCCCCTTTCAAGGTACAACGCCCCTTTTACCCAGAAGGACAGGAAGTTTGCCATAGCGTCATTTTACACACCGCTGGCGGCATTGTGGGGGGCGATCGCTTATCCTCCGAAATTCACCTCGAAAAAAATTCCCAAACATTAATCACCACAGCCGCTGCTGGTAAGGTATATCGCAGTAACGGCTTACCCGCAAGACAAAGGGTAAATATCCAAATTGATGCTAATGCTTGTTTAGAATATTTACCTCAAGAGACTATTTTATTCAACGGTGCTGTTTATCGCCAAGATTTAAAAGTAAATTTAGATACCAATTCTAGCTTTATCGGCTGGGAAATTACACGGTTGGGAAGGAGTGCGAGGGGAGAAAAGTTTTTAGAAGGAGAAATGCGATCGCACACCGAAATCTGGCAAAATAGTATTCCGTTGTGGATTGATAGACAAATCATACCCGGTAGCAAAGAAGTATTTCACAGTCCCCACGGGTTAGCGGGAAACCCCGTTGTCGGTACTCTAGTTTGGGTAGGAAGTCCAATTCCCGGAGAAATCATTGACAAAGCCCGTTCTTTAATCATTCACAACTCTGGGGCTGGAGTAACTCGCTTACCACATGGATTTTTGTGTCGATATCGTGGTAATTCTACATCAGAAGTCAGAAATTGGTTTACAAATATTTGGCAAATATTACGAGTATCTTTGTTAAATCGTGGTAATTGTATTCCCAGAGTATGGCAAATTTAAACTAACCACAAAAGAAAGGATAATGAAGCTTACACCCCAGGAAAAAGATAAGTTATTAATTTTTACTGCTGCTTTAGTAGCAGAAAGACGCAAAAATAGAGGTTTGAAATTGAATCATCCCGAAGCCGTTGCTTTTATTTCTGCTGCTATTTTGGAAGGTGCAAGAGATGGTCAAACTGTAGCAGATTTGATGAGTTATGGCACAACTTTATTAACTCGTAATGATGTCATGGAAGGTGTACCAGAAATGATTCATGATGTGCAGGTAGAAGCCACTTTTCCTGATGGGACAAAGTTAGTTACTGTACATAATCCTATTCGTTAATGAAAAACCATTAAGATAGGAAAAAGAGAAGATAAAGACTTTTTTTGCTATGGGTTTGAATTCGTTGTAGTACCAGTATCTGAATTAGCTTTGGGCGTATTAGGAGATGTCTGCGTGTTGGAACTCGACTTATCTGGGGTAGAGGTCGATGTTGGAGTCTTGGTGGATGATTCAGCAGGAGCTACGTTAATCGTCGTGTTCTGTTGAGCGGGAGCAGGCTGTGGATTATTAGGGGCAATCACCTTAACATCTGTCTTCTCTTGTTTAGGTGCTTGTGGCTGGGGAACATCAACTTTAACGTTGACATTAGGCGCTCTTTGTTGAGCAGGAGTAGGAACAGTTACTGGTACGGGAACACGCTCAATAGTATTCGTCTTTTCGATGATTGTTGTCTGTTTAGCCGGCTGTTGAGAGGCAGCAGGAGTAGGTACAATAATTACTGAGTTGGTAGTTGGCCGCCCCCAAAAGTAGTAAGCAAGTCCACCCATTCCCAGCAAAGCGGTAATACCCATACCAATTATTAGGCCACTAGCGGTATTATTTTGATCGCGTGCTTCTAGGGCTTCGTTCTTAAGGTTTGTTCCAGAGACACGACCATCAGAGTAACCATGATCGTAAGACCCAGATTTATCATTCCTGACATTATCGTCACGGTTATTAGGATTAGGATTATTGAGATTAGTCATATGTTGCTACCAGAAATCATTAGTGGAATTAGGACACAAACAAATTTAAAAAATCTACCTCTGTTCAATCAAATTTAGCAATGACTGAACGGCTTTTGAATTTCGCTATTTTGATGTAAACCCGATGTTTGATATTTCTTAATTGAAGAGGTTTTGAACCTGGGCTTTCACATCTTCTACGGTGTTACGAACTTGGCTTTCAGCTTGTTTAGCTTTGCCAGCAGCCAGGTCTTTCAGATCACCTGTAATATTGCCGGCTGCTGCTTGAGTTTTGCCATCAATATTCTTAGAGACTGCCTTTGCTCTTCCTGATAAACGAACATTGCTTTTCACATCTTCTATAGTGTTACGAACTTGGCTTTCGGCTTGTTTAGCTTTACCAACAACTTGGTCTTTTGGGTCGCCTGTAACATTACCAAATGCTTCTTGAGCTTTGCCATCAATATTCTTAGAGACTGCCTTTCCTCTATCCATCATTGCTATTTGAATATAGGGTTTATCGGTTATATCAGTGAGTGAAGTTGCCGCCCAACTAGCTCCAGAAGCTAAACCCAATCCTATAGAAGTTGAGACTAATAAAACTAGGCTAATAGTGAGCAATAATTTCCGGGCTTGTTGAAATAAAATCATTCTAAATTCCCAAACTTTTATTTTTAAGGCATTGATTTGACTATTAACTAAAAGTGCAAAACTAGAAAGTATAGATAGTATGATAGCTATTTATACTTTCCAGAAAAATGATACTCTTAATCAATAATTTTTTTGACTTGATCTTTCACATTTTCAACAACGTGAATAGTGCTGGCTTCGACCTGTTTTGCCTGACCTTCAGCTTGAGTTTGGGTATCTCCCGTAACATTGCCTAAAGCTTCTTGAACTTTGCCTTCAATATTTTTGGCAGTTGCTTCAACCCGTTTTTCTAAGCTCATAATTCTCTCCGTATCGATTGTCTAGACTCAAATGAATTAAAAATCACATTACCATTATGAACAATGAGAATATTACCAAGCTTCATCTCTAACACAAAACTCTGCTTGAGAGCTTCCAACATCGCAGCAATTATACGGTGCAGACGATTTTCATTAGGTGACTTGACAAATTACTCTGTTTCTGATTGGTGTAATCTTTTTTATAACTTAACACCAATAATCAGTTTATTTTTATACCTAAAGACATAATTAAGCTGGTATGCAGCAAGATTGTATAATATATGAGGAAGTATAAATGCTGCAAACACATCGGCGAGTTCTAAATATCAAGATATTGTAGAACTATGTCCTCAAGCTTTCAAACCATTTGTATAATTCTGAGAAAAGCTGTAAATCAGGAAAACCAAATTATGATTCCCGGAGAAATAATCACACCAACAGGTGAAATAGAATTAAATGCAGGTCATCAAACCACAAAATTAATAATAGCAAATACAGGAGATCGCCCAATTCAAATAGGTTCACATTTTCACTTTTACGAAGTTAACGCCGCCCTACATTTTGATAGAGAAAAAGCGCGAGGAATGCGATTAGATATCCCCGCCGGCACAGCCGTGAGATTTGAACCAGGAGACGAAAAAGAAATAACATTAATCCCCCTCGTTGGTAAACGCCAAATTTACGGCTTCAACAACAAAATCAACGGCAACCTCTAAAAAACCCTCAGCGAACCTCCGCGCTAACCTCAGCGTTCCTCTGCGTTAAAAAAAAGGATAAAATATGCCCTACAAAATGAACCGTCAAGCCTACGCCGAAACCTACGGACCAACAGTAGGAGACAAAATCAGACTAGCTGACACAGAATTATTTATCGAAGTCGAACAAGACTTCACAACCTACGGCGACGAAGTAAAATTTGGTGGAGGAAAAGTCATCAGAGACGGAATGGGACAATCCCCCATTTCTAATCATGATGGTGCTGTAGATTTAGTAATTACTAATGCTTTGATTCTCGATTGGTGGGGAATTGTCAAAGCCGATATTGGCATTAAAGATGGGAAAATATTTAAAATTGGTAAAGCCGGAAATCCCTATATTCAAGACAACATAGATATTATTATTGGCCCCGGAACCGAAGCTTTAGCCGGAGAAGGAATGATTCTCACAGCGGGGGGAATAGATACCCACATCCATTTTATATGTCCCCAACAGATTGAAGTAGCGATCGCATCAGGTATTACCACAATGATAGGTGGAGGAACAGGCCCCGCAACAGGTACAAACGCCACCACCTGCACTCCCGGCCCCTGGAATATCTACCGAATGCTGCAAGCAGCTGATGCTTTTCCTGTCAACTTGGGATTTTTAGGAAAAGGCAATACAAGTCAACCCCAAGGATTAGTAGAACAAGTTGAAGCAGGTGTCATCGGTTTAAAATTGCATGAAGACTGGGGAACTACCCCTGCCACAATTGATACTTGTTTAACCGTCGCAGATGAATATGATGTTCAAGTAGCAATTCACACCGATACATTAAACGAAGCCGGATTTGTCGAAGATACTATTGCGGCTTTTAAACATCGTGCTATTCACACCTACCATACCGAAGGCGCAGGGGGAGGACACGCACCGGATATCATCAAGGTGTGCGGACAAACCAACGTTTTACCATCTTCCACCAACCCCACCCGTCCTTACACCGTCAACACTCTAGATGAACACCTGGATATGTTAATGGTATGTCATCACCTTGATCCCGCAATTCCTGAAGATGTCTCGTTTGCTGAGTCCCGCATTCGTCGAGAAACTATCGCTGCTGAAGATATTCTGCACGACTTAGGCGCGTTTAGTATGATTGCTTCCGATTCCCAAGCGATGGGTCGTGTTGGTGAAGTGATAATTCGGACTTGGCAGACAGCACACAAAATGAAGGTACAACGCGGAACACTCTACCCTCTCCTGGTAGGAGAGGGGTTGGGGGAGAGGTCAGACAATTTTCGCGCAAAAAGATATGTTGCTAAATATACCATTAATCCGGCGATTACACATGGGATTGCTGAATATGTGGGGTCAGTAGAAGCGGGAAAATTAGCCGATTTGTGTTTGTGGAAACCGGCGTTTTTTGGCGTGAAACCGGAAATTGTGATTAAAGGAGGCATGATTGCTTGGTCACAAATGGGTGATGCTAATGCTAGTATTCCCACACCGCAGCCTGTACATATGCGCCCCATGTTTGGTAGTTTTGCAGGTGCGAGGAATGCCACATCATTAACATTTGTTTCTCAAGCAAGTTTAGAAAGAGAAATTCCCCAAATGTTAGGATTGAAAAAATTAGCAGTTTCAGTTTCGGGAACACGTCAATTAACTAAGCAGGATATGAAGTTAAATGATGCTTTACCTCATATTGAAGTAAATCCTGAAACCTACGAAGTTCGTGCAGATGGTGAATTACTAACTTGTGAACCTGCAACAGTTTTGCCAATGGCACAAAGGTATTTCTTGTTTTAGTTTATGACTGAACAATCTACCGATTACGATAGTCCTTGGAAAGAAATTATAGAACTTTATTTTGACAAGTTTTTAGAGTTTTTCTTTCCCTTAGCTTATTATGAACCATCCTGGTCAAGTCTAGAAACTAGCAAGAATCCTTTTGCTATCGTTGTGATGGCACATTTAAAGAGTAAAGCAACTAAACGTAATCCTGAAAATAGATTACAGTGGAAATTAAGTTTAGTGAGAATGCTCTTAGAAAGTGGTTTAAGTAGGCAAGATATCAGACAGTTATTCCGGTTTATTGACTGGATAATGGTTTTACCTGAAAACTTGGCAATTAATTTTAAAACAGAAATCAGAAGTTACGAAGAGGCAAGAAAAATGCGCTATGTAACCAGTATTGAAAGATTAGCCAAACAAGAAGGAATTGAAGAAGGTCTTGAAGAAGGTCGTCAGTTAGGAGTTCTTCAAACAAGTCAAGATAGCGTGATTGAAGTCTTAGAAACAAGATTTGGTGAATTACCAACATCTATAATTGATGCGGTGAATAATATCAATGATTTATCTGTATTGAAAACACTGCATAAAAGAGCAATTTCTATTCCTTCACTTTCGGAATTTGAGCAATTATTACCACAAAATTGAAATGTTGTTATTGATGCAGTCGAAAATAAATCATCTGCCTTAATAACATTTCATAAAAAAGAGATTCTTTCTACAGATAAATTTCAGCAACTCTTACATGATATTTCTGTTGAAACTTAAACAGATAAAAAGATAAAAAATTTTAAAATGGCTGTTGAAGGATAAAAATAGCCAAAATATAGGACACCTCCTGAAAACGCAGATACTTGTGCTTTATATCGATTGGGTTTTACTGAAAACGCCTCTCAACCCCCTTACCAAAGACAAATGAGTTGTATTAAAAATATATGTGATACTGAAGGGACATTAGACTCTGACAAAAACTCTATTGCTGAAGCGAATTACTCATAGATGGTTACAGATTCAGCTAACCTAAGAAAAGTTGACTTTTTGCCTCTACCTTTCAAAATCTATGAGTTCAAAATCTCCTCGCACCGGCAAAATACTAGTTGTAGACGACTCACCCGATAACATCTTTCTTGTCAAAACCATCTTAGAAACCGAAGGCTATATAATTAGTACTGCTGAAAATGGTGCCCAAGCAATGGCACAACTGCAAGCATCTCCCTGTGATTTGGTGTTACTGGATTTAATGATGCCAGGAATGGATGGCTATGAAGTAACTAGATGTATTCGTAGCGAAATGAATTTGCAGCAATATATTCCCATATTACTAATTACTGCCCATGATACTCCTAACGTCGCCCAAGGATTGGATTTAGGTGCTGATGACTTTATCCGCAAACCCGTAACAGTCGATGAATTATTGGCCAGAGTGCGATCGCTTTTACGACTCAAACATAGTATAGATGAACGTGATGAAATTGCCCTCCAGCGCCAAGATTTCGTTTCCCGTCTCACCCATGACTTACGCACTCCCTTAGTAGCCGCAGATCGGATGTTAAGCCTATTACAGCAAGGTGCTTTAGGAGAGTTATCACCGCCAATGCAGGAAGTCATGACTATCATGGCACGTAGTAACATCAACCTCCTAACTATGGTTAATACTTTATTAGAAGTTTATCGCTTTGAAGCAGGGCGCAAAACTCTCACATTTCAACCAGTTAATCTCAGCCAGTTACTTAAAGAAATCGCTGGAGAATTAGCCCCTTTAGCCGCAGAAAAAGCACTAGCTATAAATCTGGAATTCCCTGATAACTCAACCGCAAAAACCTTCATGGGCGATCGCTTAGAACTACATCGCCTATTTACAAACCTGATAGGTAACGCGATCAAATTTACAGATTCCGGTTCAGTTACCATCCGCCTCAACTGTGAACATCAACTAGAAAAAAATGACCAATTTATAAATATTATTGAAGTAGCTGATACAGGTTATGGTATTCCTCCAGAAGAACAACCCACCTTATTTGAAAGATTTCGTCAAGGGAATCACAACCGTTCTGGTAGTGGATTAGGACTATACTTAGCGCGTCGTATTGTAGAAGCACATCAAGGTTTTATTCATGTAACATCTGAATTAGGTCAAGGTAGTATTTTCATTGTTCATTTACCTATAAAATCTTGATTACCCCCTCAGAGTAAGACTACTTATCTTCCTCCTTCTTCCTTCTTCCTTTGCTACGCGTACTTCGCGTCTTTCCCTACGGGACACTATGGCTAACGCCTCCCGTCAGGGATACGTGAACGCGGTTCATTAAAGCATTTCATTTAATCGGTATTCTTCTAGAAGGGAGTAAACAATTCAAAAATCCAAATTCAAATTAGTTACAAGATAAAAAAATGGTCGCTACTGAAATATCCAAAATTACCGAAATTCTCAACCTACAAAGGGATTTTTTCAAAACAGGTGCAACTAAAAACGTTGCTTTTCGGATTGCACAACTCAAAATTCTCAAACAAGCAATTATTGAAAATCAACCAGCAATCATCCAAGCATTAAAAGCAGATTTGCATAAGCCAGAATTTGAGACTTATACCTCAGAAATTGGTGCAATCAAAGAAATTGACTATGCGATCAAAAATATCACTGATTGGACTAAACCTAAAAAAGCAGAAGTTCCCTTAGAATTCTTTCCTTACTCAGCTAAAATTCATCCAGAACCTCTAGGAGTAGTTTTAATTATCGGAGCTTGGAACTATCCCTTTCAGTTAATTATCTCACCTTTAGTCGGTGCAATTGCCGCCGGGAATTGTGCAATTATCAAACCTTCAGAAATTGCTCCCCATACTTCACAGCTTTTAGCGGAAATCATTGGTAAATACTTTGAAAAAAATTATATTTCTGTAATAGAAGGAGGTGTAGAAATCAGCCAACAGTTACTAGAAGAAAAATTTGATCACATCTTCTTTACTGGTGGTACAGCCGTCGGGAAAATCGTCATGGCAGCAGCGGCTAAGAATCTTACCCCAGTCACCTTAGAATTAGGTGGGAAAAGTCCTTGTATCGTCGATACAGAAATTAATATTGAACATACTATCAAACGCATTATTTGGGGCAAATTTATTAACGCTGGACAAACTTGTATTGCTCCTGATTATCTATTAGTAGACCAAAAAATCAAACAAGATTTGCTAAATGGTCTGCAAAAATGCCTCAAAGAATTTTATGGTGATAATCCAGAAACCAGTCCTGATTATGCCAGAATTATTAGCCAAAAACAATTTGCAAGATTGGCCAATTTTCTCAAAGATGGTGAAATTGTCATTGGTGGAGAAACTAACCCTGAACAAAATTATATTGCTCCCACAATAATTGATAATATTTCTTTAGAAGATTCAGTTATGCAGGAGGAAATATTTGGCCCCATTCTGCCGATAATTGCATATACAGATATTGCTGAAGCGATAGATTTAATTAACTCTCGACCAAAACCCTTAGCTTTATACTTGTTTTCCCAAAATAAAGACCTGCAAAAACGAGTTTTACAAGAAACTTTATCTGGTGGCGTATGTATCAACGATACAGTTATGCAATTTGGGATTTCATCTTTACCATTTGGTGGTGTAGGTGATAGTGGTATTGGTAGTTATCACGGTAAAGCTAGTTTTGATACTTTTTCCCATCACAAAAGTGTTTTGAAAAACTCATTTTGGCTGGATTTAAATTGGCGATACATTCCCTATAAAAACAAATTATGGCTACTGAAGCGAATTCTGGGGATTTAGCCATTTTTGCTAAAAGCCAAAGTTGTAATATCAAATCACTTAGATTAAAGCTACAAATTAATATCCGTGTCTCCGCGCCTCCGTGTCAGCCCTAATGATAAGTCTTTAACCGGACATGATATTAAGACTGGGAAGCCTTGAGCTAGATGTTGGCCAGGAGGAACCCGTTCACTTTCTTCTAGACCTGGTTTCTGAAAAAATTTCATCAAATTACCTCCTGGAAACATCCGCCATAACGCGGGGCGTTTAGCGGTTTGTAGTTGATTTCATCAGGAAAGCCCAGAAAAAGCGCTTGTTCTTGCTGTGCTATTTGTGCTGTTCCTGATGAAGAAATTATGACTCTTCTTCTGGTTCTTCAGCCGTTGGATAAACGAATCGAGAACGTCCAGACAAAATTGATTTACCGAGAGAGAGCGCTTTTTGAGCTTCAACAACAGCCTTGTGTGTCCAGGTAGCGCGGCGTTTGTCTCGTTTGGATTTGGATGTTTTCTTCTTTGGAACAGCCATGATAGCGGATATCGTGATTCTTGACAACCTTTTTATTCTAAGCCATCAATTGACATCAGCAATGGTAGATGCTGCAAATTTCGGCTAAGAGGTTGTTTGAAAAGTATTAGATGAAACCAATAATTTCCAAGAACCTAACCCCCCAGCCCCCCTTCCCTACCTCTCCCTAACCCTCTCCTACAAGGAGAGGGAAAAGGAAAAACTTTTGTTACTGGAATGGGGGTTTCAAAGCCTCTCCCCGCCTCGGGGAGAGGTTTGGAGAGGGGTTTATTTATACATTAAAAACTTTTAAAACATCCTCTAAGTCGAATACAGTTAATGATCTGCTTATGGTGTTTTGGGCGTAGGTTGGTTAACTGTGGCAGGTACATCAGGTGCAGGATCAGGGAGTGGAGTCTGTGTTTTAAATAAGAGTAGCGATCGCGCAGTTTTGAAGTAAGTTACCCAACGTTGGGGATCAGGGCGCTGTTTCCATTCCACGCGACTGACATCTAAAGTTAAAACTGGGGCGATCAATCCATGACTTTGGACTGTGACAATTATAGAAACATCTGTAACTAATATATCTTGGTCAAAGCTGCGTTGAGCCGCAGCCCTAGCAACCATTTCTGCTCTTCTCAGAACGGTTTCGTAGTTTTCATCCTTTAGACTTTCAATGCCTAAGTCAACTCTGGCTGTGTAAGCTTGCACATTTTGGGGTGCGATCGCGGACATGGCAAACCACAGAGGAACCGATAGTAACAGCCACATTCCCCCTTGAATTATCCGGATTTTCCTGCCAAATTGGCCAATAAATGAAAAGGGGATGATTGATGATGGTTCTTGAGTGTAAATCCTAATCATTAACTCCTGTCTCCTGAATAATGACCTTTCGTTTTAATTGAGTAAAAGTATTTTCCGCTTTATTAACGTCATAAAGATTACATTTTATCCGGTGATTAGCAAGAAGGACAGTAGGCAGAAAATATATTTTGCTCGCTGTTAAAGGTTGAAACTTCCTAACTAAATTTTTTTGTGGGAATTCCCTACACACCACACCTTTGTTCATAGGTTAGCTTTGTTATTTGAGCAAGGCCAACCGCAATTTTAGGCAAACAATAAATAACCGACAAAGAGCGGGATGGTAAATTACTGGGCGATCGCTATTGGTATCAATCAATATCAATTATTCCAACCTTTAAGTTGCGCTCAAGCAGATGCTGAGGCGTTAAAGGATTTTTTGGTAACAGAAACAGGTTTTTTGCCTGAAAACTCCCTGCTGATGACAACTACTTCGCCACCGATAGGGGAGCGAGCCTCCTACCCAACTAAGGAAAATATTCTGTTTTTGCTGGAGGAATTAGCCGCCACATCTTGGCAACCAGAGGATCAGCTATGGTTCTTTTTCAGCGGCTATGGAGTTAACCACAACGATAAAGATTACTTAATGCCGGTAGAAGGCAATGCGGAACTTGTTCGGGATACAGGCATAGAAGTGCGATCGCTAATGCAAGGGCTACAAGTTACCGGACTCAATGTCTTACTCATATTAGACATCAACCGCGCCTTTGGTACTCAAGCCGATGCTCCTGTTGGTCAAGAAATCATCGAACTAGCCCAAGAATTACAATTAGCAACTATTCTTTCTTGCCAACCAGAGGAATTTTCTCACGAAAGTAGCGAACTAGGTCACGGATTCTTTACAGCCGCCTTATTGCAAGCTTTACGTTCTGGAAAGGGCAGCAGCTTGGCAGATTTAAACAGCTATTTGAGTTCTTTCACCCCAGAACTATGTCAACATCACTGGCGACCGATCCAAAACCCTGCCACTTTTATTCCTTCTAAACCGCAAGTCATTTTGCCCACCTTGACGTTAGACAGCGACTCGGAAGCAGAGCAAATTATTTTTCCTGAAGAAAACTTTGCTGTAACTCGTGCCGCACCTCCCCTGGGAAATAAAGACGCTCAAAATTCTACCTCAGACAAAGCTTGGTGGGCAGAAAGCAAAACCGTAGAAACTACACTCAACAAAACTTCCCCAGCGGTTGAAAAGCCGACAAATGCAGATGGAACAGTCGCCAATCCGCTGGTTGATAGTCATCAAATGCTGGCAACTTCTCCAGAATTAAATACAGCAGGCAGGTTTATCCCCTCCGCTGCTAAAGACTACGCCAGTCCTTCATTTCAGGCCAACACCCCCATTTGGAAGCAATTTATCTTATGGGGTGGAGGCAGCATGATCATAGTAGGTTTAATGGCTACTTTTCTTCTCCGCAATCAGGCTAGTTTTCGGTTTAAACAGTTATCAACAGCCGTTAGTAATCCCACAGTTTCCCAAACAATTGAACCAACACAACCAGTCAGCGCCCCCATTGCTTCGACTCCTGACCCCAAAAAGCGTGAACAAGCAATTTTTGAATTAGCGAAAATGTCCCTCAGCGAAACTAAAACTGCTGATTTGAGTCAAGCGATCGCCACGGCTAGAAAAATTCTACCCGGTGAACCGCTTTATCAACAAGCTCAGGATAATATTCAGGTTTGGAGTCAGATGATTTTAGATTTAGCCACAGAACGCGCTCAAAAAAGACAATATGGTGAAGCGATCGCTATTTCTAAGTTAATTACTACTTCTGAGCCTCTTTATCCCCAAGCACAAGCGGCAATGGAAAAATGGCGGCTAGAAGCCAAGCAGTATGTAAGTAACAAAACTGTGTTAGATGCGGCTAATGCTTTAATTCGACCCGGACAAGCTTCTAGCTACAATCGCGCCATTGAAGTTGCCAAAAAAGTACCACCTGGAGAACCAGGCTTTGACATTGCCCAAAAATCTATTAATCAATGGAGTGAAAAGATTTTAGATTTGGCTAAAAATCGCGCCGCTCAAGGTAATTTCAGCACCGCTATTGAAACAGCTGCTTTAGTCCCAGAGGTGACAGTCGCTTACGAAGACGCTCAGGATGCTCTTCAAAAATGGCAAGCTAAAAAGAATTAGTTATTAGTCATTAGTCATTGGTCATTAGTCATTAGTCATTGGTCATTGGTCATTGGTCATTGGTCATTGGAGAAAAACCAATACCCAATCCCTGCGTCTCCCGCTCTCCCGCTCTCCCCATCTCCCCGTGTCTCCGCGTCCCCGTGTCTCTCCATCGGTCATTGGTCATTAATTAAAAAGTCCAGAGTTGACAGTAACTGTAATCAACTCTGGACTCGGTACTCAATACTCGGTACTCAACACTCGATACTCAGCACTCAGCACTCCATTAGCAGTACTGTGAAATATCTTCGCCGCACTCATCAGCTAAATAGCACATCGCTCTAAACCTTAAACCTACTACTTCTTCATACAAAGGGTTTAGTTTGCACATTGGCGGAATGTGAAACATGGTTTTACCAAATACTTTGACATCACGCTCAAAAGGACATTGAGCGGGAATGAATTTACACAACCGATGAGCAAACAAGCGATCGCTCACTTTGAGGTTATCCAACCACTGACGTAACGGTCCCAGAAAATCCCAATTAAACTTAGAATGTGAACTTTGTAATTGGGTAGCATCAGCTGTACTCGTCTCTGCTTGATGGAGCGATACCCAACTGACTAGAAAAATCTTTTTAGTGGTATTATTAAATACCTTCATGATCACGCCTCTCTTTTAATGAGGGTATTCACCTTACCGATGAATATATATACAATTAAGACAATTGCCTTTCCTGAACAAAAACTATTCTGACGAAAATTATATAAAAAGTGTGAGTAGGCACTTAATGTCAGAACCGATGTATTACTAAGTCAAGTTAAGCCTAATTTTCCCGGAAGTGGTACTGTATTCCTTGGAACTTTTCCATAACTTCACACAGTTTAAATTCTAATGAAGACCTCTACCTTTGGACAGGTTTTAGTGTAACATTTACAAGTCTTATTATATCTAATAATCATTAGTAGTTTGAATAAGTATAAATGCTGCAAATAGTTAAGTTTAACGGTTGATTGTGCTGCAATTTACCATTTATGGCGTGTTAGGGCTAACTTACCTGGGTTTAGCACTGGGTTACATTCCCGGTTTACGGATCTACTTCTAATTTACCTCTGGATTCATTGGCTGAACTACCTATCATATTTCATTACACAATTTCCACTGATTGAGTATTAATTTCTATTAAGTTGGCCAGTTTTAGATCATTTGTAAATAATGTGGCGTTGAGAGATTTTGCAGTTGCTACAATTACTGCATCAGGAAGTCTAAGTTTGTATTGTTTGCGAAGTGAAATCGTTAAATTTTTAATATTATTATCAATACCAACAACTGTAATTTTATTTAAAAAATCAATTATTTGTGTTTCTTCAACTGAACTCAGGCTAGGATAAGATAGCAATTCGATTTCAGTAATCACTGAAACAAAATATTGCCCGGATGCTAATGGGTTTACTAACCTACCACCCAAAAAATACAGCAATATATTTATTTGTATCTAACAATATTAAAGGCTGCGTCAACTCCATTCATCCCTAATTTGTTGTTGATATTCTAAAGAGTCTTGAGTTAATTTAATAATACCCGCGTACTTGTTTAAATCACTATTTGCTTGTTGTTGTAATTGATAGACATTTAATATTTGTTCAATTTTCTGCCAGTCTTGATAATCAATTAAAACAGCCACTGGTTGCATTGCGGCATCAGTAACAATTTTTTTGTTAATAGGTAGCATAACTATTTACTTGCTATGTAATCTTGATCTTTATTGATCTTAGCTTTTCACATCTTGAAAAAAAAGTAATTCTCTGAGCCTCAACACAAAAAAGCAAAGATGCTGAAAAACACCTTTGCCCCTTTGCGTCTACCCTTCGGGATCGCTAAGATCGATTGCGTGAGCTAACTCTTATGAAGCTACTTGCGCCGTTGGCCGAGTCCGCCGCCTTCTACCATCAGCAACCTTCACAGGTGGTTCCTCAGGGATTTGCATCAACAAAGTCACAGAAGGTTGACATTGCAATTCTCGACGCATGGAACGTGCCAATTCTTTTTCTAAAGTTCCTTGTAAACCACCCCAATCGATATCGGCTGGTTCACCTCCGGCTGCAAATTCCGACCAACGGACACTGAGAATTTCTTCAATTCGCTGTTGTACCCACTTTAGTAGGAGCGATCGCTCTATACTTGTCACCACACCCCGGAGGTGAATTTCAGGTTTTGCCAACAGTTTACCAGTCCAATCAATGGCAGCAGCAACAGTAACAATACCTTCTGAAGCCATACTTTGCCGTTCTTGCAAGACTTTAGCGCTGACCATACCAGAACTAGTAGTATCCACAAGTTCAATCCCTGATTGCACTTTACCCGCAACACGGATAGATTGCTCCGTCAGTTCTATCACATCCCCATTCTCAATAATAATCATATTTTCAGATGGGATGCCCATACTTTGAGCCGTTTCCGCGTGCTTCACCAACATCCGATGTTCGCCGTGGAAAGGCACAAAGAACTTGGGTCGAGTTAAAGCAATCATCAGCTTTTGGTCTTCTTGGCAACCGTGTCCCGAAACGTGAATGCCTTTATCCCGTCCATAGACCACTTTTGCTCCCTGTATCATCAATTTATCGATGGTGTTCACCACCGCAATTGTATTCCCAGGAATTGGGTTAGCGGAGAATACGACTGTATCTCCTGTGCGAATTTTGATGTGGGGGTGTTGTTTGTTAGCAATTCGGGTCATGGCTGACATCGTTTCACCCTGAGAACCAGTGGTCAAAACCAGCACATTCTCATCTGGCATACTGCGAACCATGTGCAGCGGTTGCAGCAAATTATCTTCGCACTTGATATAACCTAAATTCCGGGCATGGGCAATCAAATTCAGCATCGAACGCCCGACAACTGTCACTACACGATTGTGTTTCTTTGCTAAATCCAAAATCATGTTGATGCGATGCACGCTGGAAGCAAAGGTGGTGACAAATAGTCTTCCAGTCGCTTGAGAGAAGACTCGATCCAGATTAGGATAAACAGAACGTTCTGAAGGTGTAAAACCTGGTACTTCTGAGTTAGTGGAATCACTTAATAAACAAAGTACGCCTTTCTCGCCATGTTCTGCTAGACGTTGCAAGTCAAATTTTTCCCCATCGACTGGGGTGTGGTCAATTTTAAAATCTCCTGTGTGGATGACTACACCCAGGGGAGTATGCAGGGCAACTGTGAAGCTATCAGCGATGGAGTGGGTATTGCGGATATATTCGACAAAAAAGGCTTTGCCAATTCGGACTACATCGCGGGGAAGGACTGTTCTTAATTCTGTGCGATCGCGTACCCCTGCTTCTTCCAATTTACCCTCTAGCATTGCCATTGCTAGTCTGGGGCCATAAATCACCGGGATATCAAATTGCTTGAGGTGAAATGCAATCCCCCCGATATGGTCTTCATGACCATGAGTCACGACCATGCCTTTAATTTTGTGGCGATTTTCTCGTAGGTAAGTTGTATCTGGTAATACGATGTTAACGCCATGCATTCCGTTGGTGGGAAAAGCCAATCCTGCATCTAACAGGATTATTTCATCTTCGTACTCGAATACACAGGTATTTTTACCGATTTCGTGCAAGCCACCCAAAGGAATAATTTTGAGGGCTGATTCAATTTCGTTCTTAACCATTTTCTCCTTGAGATTGTTGTTGGTTGTGAATCAGTTGATAGTTAGCTTTCTTGTATGAAATACAACACTGATTTTATATAGTGTAGTCAGTGTAAAAACAGCCAAGTTTTAATTCCGATATCCAATTTTTTATTGAATAAAATGAAATTTTTACTGTTCGCGGAGTATCTCGGAGAACAGGATTTTTATATCTTTCAGTTGTAGCACAAATGTTTAAATCGCACCTTGGTAACAATTATTGCCAATTATTTATATGTATTTTGGGCAATCGGAGTTTGCCAGTATCCAACATATTGGCGCTTAGATTAAACTAAGTTCTTTCAGCACAGCCTCTAACTTTTGACAGATTTCTGCGTCACCTTCACATAGGGGCAGACGCATGGAACCAACCTCCCAACCTTGAAGTTTTAGTGCTTGCTTAACTAGGATAGGATTTGTAGTTAAAAATAAAGCTTTAAACAAGGGGAACAGTTGTAGATGAATCTCAGTGGCAATTTGAATTTTACCGACATTAAAAGCCTGAATCATCTGTTGTAGTTGATTACCTACCAGATGAGAAGCTACACTTACTACACCCTTAGCACCTATAGCTAACATAGGCAAGGTTAAAGAATCATCTCCAGCGTAAATCAGAAATTCTTTGGGTGTCAAGCGGCGAATTTCACTAGACTGGTCTAAGTTGCCGCTGGCTTCTTTAATTCCCACAATGTTGTCAATTTCTGCTAGACGTACAACTGTTTCTGGACTCAGGTTTTGACCTGTACGACCAGGGATGTTATATAACAACATTGGTAAGTCGGGACAGGCTTTTGCTATTGCCTGGAAGTGTTGATACAATCCCGCTTGCGGCGGTTTGTTGTAATAGGGGACAACTTGTAAAGAACCATGTACTCCTATTCTAGCTGCTTTTTCGGTTGCTGCGATCGCTTCGGTTGTTGAGTTAGAACCACAGCCAGCAATTACTTTAGCTTTCCCAGCTACGGCCTGCAATACCTCAACAAACAACTGGTATTCCTCGTCCCAACTTAAGGTAGGAGATTCTCCCGTTGTCCCACATACAACTAATGTATCTGTACCGTTATTAACTAGATGCGCTGCTAATTTTGCTGCTACATCATAGTCAACGTTGCCGTCTGCTTTAAACGGCGTAATCATAGCAGTTACAATCGTACCAAAATCTCCCACCCTCTTTGTACTCCTGATTAGTCGTTAATCATTAATTATTAGTCATTAGTCATTAGTCATTAGTCATTAGTCATTAGTTATTAGTTATTAGTCATTGGTTATTGGTGACGAGGTAGAAGAAAGGAAGATTACACAATTACCAATTACCAATTACCAATTACCAAACTACGCTGTAGTCGATTGGAGTAGATTTTTCTCTATTAATAATTCGGCAATTTGCACTGCATTTAATCCTGCGCCTTTGCGAATTTGGTCACCACACAGCCATAGTTCCAAGCCACAATGATGAGAAATATCTTGACGAATTCTCCCCACTAAAACTTCGTCTCGCCCACTAGCTTCTATTGGCATGGGAAAATGATTTGCTTGCCAATCTTCTACCAATTTTACACCAGGGGCTTGACTTAAAATTGCTCTAGCCTCATCTGGATTAAAAGGTGTCTCGAATTCTAGATTAATTGCTTCTGAATGAGCGCGGAGTACGGGAACCCGTACACAAGTTGCAGTTATTCTGATTTCTTGACTACCAAATATTTTGCGGGTTTCGTTGACCATTTTCAGTTCTTCTTCACAATACCCTAAATCGGTTAATGGGGAATTATGAGGAAATAAATTAAAAGCCAACGGGTAAGGTAGTACTTCAGCTACTGGCTGTTTCCCTTGTAATATGTCGCTGGTTTGGGTTAGGACTTCTTCCATTGCTTTAGCACCAGCGCCACTAGCCGATTGATAGGTAGCCGCGACAATCCGTTTTACTGGTTTAATTTTATGCAATGGCCATACTGCTAACGTCATTAAAATTGTTGTGCAGTTGGGATTGGCAATAATGCCTTTGTGACTAGCTGCTGCTTGGGGATTTACCTCTGGTACGACCAAGGGAACTTCTGGGTGCATACGGAAAGCACTGGAGTTATCTATCACTACTGCGCCTTTTGCTACTGCTACCCCAGCCCAGGTTTTGGATGTTCCGCCGCCCGCACTAGCCAGCACTATATCCACGTTTTCAAAAGCCTGTTCAGTCACAGGCTCAACCGGTATATTTTCCCCTTTAAATTTGAGTGTTTTGCCGACACTGCGCTCAGATGCTAACAATTTTAAATTAGCAATCGGAAAATTTCGGCTTTCTAGTAGTTCCAGCAACTCTGTGCCGACAGCACCAGTCGCTCCCAAAATAGCTACACGATAGGATTTAGACAAACTCAACTCCTCCTTTAAGAGGTTATGAACAATTTTTTGGCACAAATCACAATATTTATAATGGGCAAATCAGACATTAAATACGTTTAAATAGTTTTGAGAGCTTTTTTTCAGCGACGCTGAATCAAAATACAGCAGAATTCAGGAGTAAAACTGGCTTGCTGTCTAGGTTTCAATTTTGATTCTGTACCTCATTGATCTGCAATCTGCTATATGAAATTCAAAAATCTAATCATCTCAACTTTGGCTGTTCGCGCTTAGTTCGATTGCCTATGCCTCCCGAAATCCTAGGAAAGAGCGAGCGCCTTATACTTATTTATACTTCAATTCAGCACCATCTTTTTTCTAAATTTATTCAAAATTTCAACCCTTTATATTTTTTATACTTAAGCGATATGCAATTTTACAATAATTTAGTGAATTAAATTTCACTCACGAATTTTAATCACATATTATCATATAACAAACTGTACTTTCAGAGAAAAATTGAAATATTGGCATTGAGGTATTTTCTATATCCCTGACCTATCAGGTAAAAAAGCCTGTTACCTGTAAAGTTAGGTTGCCGATAGTCTGAAATATACTTGCTTTGACGATAGATTCAGAATCAGGACATTAGAAAATATCTATGTAAGTAGGTTGGCGTTAAAAATTGTCGTTGGGATAAGGCAGGGGGCAGGGAGAAAAGGGGTTTAGCCTTATTTACTTTTCTTTACACAGTTTGGTTCTATTCTGCCCACCTACTTAGCAAGATAATATTAGCACTCTTTTTGCAGAAAGCTGTGAGAACCAATGGTAGAACCCTAGACTGAGAGTTACTATGTTGAAAGGATATCATGGTATGAGCAATCTGATCACCACTACCAAGGCCCAGTTGCTTGTAAAAAACCCAAACAGCCGAGAATTTAGCAGGTTTTTGAGTCCCAAACACTGAATAACTGCTCAAGACTTATGAATTTGAGGTAAAAATGCTATCGGTAAAGATATTGCAGTAAAGTGTTAAGTCTTTTGCCATTGGCAGTAAACTGGATATCTGCTAGAGGGCAACCGTCCCGACCTTGGATGAGATCATGTCTACAAGGCATATCCTATCCCCTGAGACAGCAAGTTAGTAACGCGAACCATACGCGTCTTGGTATGTACTCAGAGATGAAAACACCAGAAAATTAGAGACAACGCATGAAAGTCACCCAGGAAAAACTTCCCGCCAGCCAAATAGGGCTGGAAATAGAGATTACACCGGAAATTACCAAACAAAAATACGAACAGGTTGTTAAAAACTTAAGTAAAAGTGTCAATATTCCTGGGTTTCGCAAAGGCAAAGTACCCCGGCAGATATTATTACAGCGCCTAGGCGTAACTCGTATTAAAGCAGCAGCCCTGGAAGAATTAATTCCAGATGGTATTGAAGAAGCAGTCAAACAAGAAGCCATCCAGGCCATTGGTCAACCGCGTTTACGCTCATCCTTTGATGATTTGATTAATAATTATGAACCTGGGCAACCCTTGGTGATTTCAGCTGCGGTTGATATAGAACCAGAAATCAATTTGACGCAGTACACAGGTTTGCAAGCCAAAGCCGAGGAAATCAAGTACGATCCCACAAGGGTGGATGAGTTACTAGACAAGGAACGCCAAGAAATGGCCACCTTGATTCCTGTGGAAGGACGAGCCGCCCAAATTGGGGATATCGCCGTAGTTGATTTTAAAGGTGTAATCACCAAAGCTGAAGGTGAAGACGAATCAACAGAACCCACACCAATTCCCGGTGGAGAAGCGACTGATTTTCAAGTCGAGTTACAAGAAGATAAGTTTATCCCAGGTTTTGTCTCCGGGATGGTAGGAATGAACCCTGGAGAAACTAGAGAAATTGCGGCGCAGTTTCCAGATCCTTATGCTAACAAAGAGTTAGCTGGTAAACCCGCACTGTTCACAGTGACACTCAAAGAAATTAAGGAAAAAGAACTACCGGAATTGAATGACGATTTTGCTCAAGAAGTGAGTGAATTTGAGACATTGGAACAATTGCGGGCATCTTTAGAAACGCGCTATCAAAAAGAGGCTGAAGATAAAACTAAGGCAAATCAGCAAGAAGCCTTGTTAGAAGTACTGATCAAAAACGTAGAAGTTGATTTACCAGCGACCTTAATTGAACAAGAAGTCGATGCCATGTTGACACAGACAGCAATGAAACTGTCACAGCAGGGGCTAGATGTGAAAAAGCTGTTTACCCAAGATATTATTCCCCAATTGCGGGAGCGATCGCAGCCAGAGGCAATTGAACGCCTAAAACGTTCCCTAGCCATCCAAGAAATCGGCAAACGCGAATCTATCCAAGTGACACCTCCAGAAGTTCAAGCTAGAGTCAAAGAACTGATAGAACAGTATCCTGACGAAGATGTAGATCCGGTCAGACTACAATCAGTGGTAGAGAACGAACTGTTAAACGAAAAAATCATTGATTGGCTTTTAGCCAACTCCAGTGTGGAACTAGTACCTTACGGTTCTTTAAGTGCGACAGAGGAACCAGCAGCAGAATCAGCAGATCAAAGTCCTGAAGCTGCTACCGAAGAACCAACTACAAGTCCTGAGTAAGGAAGATGGGGAGATGGGAAGACGAGGGAGATAGGGAGAAATAATTACCTTCTGCCTTCTGCCTTTGCGTCTCCTACTTCCTGCCTCCTGACTTCACACTCAGCATCCAAGACTAACTTCAACGGCAAGAATTTATATTTATATAAGGCATAATGGTTAACACATAGCTCAAATCAAAATTCAATCTGTGAAAAAATCAGCCATAACGGCTGCAAAATCTGTCCCACTTATTGTTAAATATTCTTGTATGCTTGTATCGCAGTCGGGAAATTACCCAATTAGCAGCTTGAGTCCCATCGGCATTAGTTGCAACTTGAGCAGTCCTAGCAACATCGTCCCGATGGTGGTAGAACAATCAGGTGTGGGAGAAAGGGCTTTTGATATCTACTCCCGCCTACTGCGAGAGCGGATTATTTTTTTGGGAACACCAATAGATGATGCTGTAGCCAACTCAATAGTTGCCCAATTGCTATTCTTAGATGCTGAAGACTCAGAAAAGGATATTCAACTTTACATTAATTCTCCTGGTGGTTCCGTCTACGCAGGGATGGCAATCTATGATACAATACAGCAAATACGTCCCGATGTTGTAACCATCTGTTTTGGACTAGCCGCGAGCATGGGGGCCTTTCTATTGACATCTGGAACTCCTGGAAAGCGGATGTCTTTACCTGACTCTCGGATTATGATTCACCAACCCCTTGGTGGCGCTCAAGGACAAGCCATTGACATTGAAATTCAAGCGCGAGAAATTCTTTACATTAAGGGTAACTTGAACCAGTTAATGGCCAAGCATACTGGTCAACCCTTAGAAAGAATCGAAGCAGATACAGAACGCGACTTTTTCATGTCGGCAGAAGAGGCGAAGAATTACGGTTTGATCGATCAGGTCATTTCCCGACAAAATCTTCCCACAGCAGGGGAAAACGTCACCATTCTGAAATAAGAGGCTGGTATGTCTAAGTACGACTCCCATTTAAAATGTTCATTTTGTGGCAAGTCTCAAGAGCAGGTGCGTAAATTAATCGCGGGGCCGGGAGTCTACATCTGCGATGAATGCGTAGACTTGTGTAATGAAATCCTAGATGAGGAGTTACTTGATACGAATGCTGCCGCTTCCCAACCAGCACCACGGTCAGAACCACCTCAAAAACGCCGTACCCGTTCTGCCAATCTCTCATTTAACCAAATACCCAAACCCAGAGAGATTAAAAAATATCTAGACGAACACGTTATTGGTCAAGATGAGGCCAAAAAAGTTCTGTCAGTGGCAGTTTACAATCACTATAAACGCTTGGCTATTGTTCAGTCTAAAGCGAATGGAAAAGGTGGGGTAGATGATGCCATAGAACTACAAAAGTCCAATATTTTGTTAATGGGACCCACCGGTTGCGGCAAAACTCTCTTAGCCCAAACTCTGGCAAAAATCCTTGATGTTCCCTTTGCTGTTGCTGATGCCACAACTCTGACAGAAGCAGGGTATGTGGGGGAAGATGTGGAAAATATCTTGTTGCGACTGTTGCAAGTGGCAGATTTAGATGTAGAGGAAGCACAGCGGGGAATTATCTACATCGACGAAATTGATAAAATCGCCCGCAAGAGTGAAAATACATCGATTACAAGGGATGTTTCTGGAGAAGGCGTACAGCAAGCTTTGCTGAAAATGTTGGAGGGAACAATTGCCAACGTTCCCCCCCAAGGCGGACGTAAGCACCCTTATCAAGACTGTATCCAGATTGATACTAGTAACATTCTCTTTATCTGCGGCGGTGCCTTTGTGGGCTTGGAAAAAGTCGTAGATCAGAGAGTGGGTAAAAAGTCAATGGGCTTTGTCCAACCGGGAGAAGGCCAAAGTAAGGAAAAACGGGCAGCAGATACTCTACGCCATCTCCAACCAGATGACTTGGTAAAATTTGGGATGATTCCCGAATTCATAGGGCGGATGCCAATGGTAGCGGTGGTAGATCCCCTGGATGAAGAGGCGCTAATGGCAATTCTCACCCAACCACGCAGCGCTTTGGTGAAGCAGTACCAAAAATTGCTGAAAATGGATAATGTCCAGTTAGATTTTAAACCAGAAGCCTTGCGAGCGATCGCTCAAGAAGCCTACCGTCGCAAAACTGGGGCGCGGGCTTTACGGGGTATTGTGGAAGAATTGATGCTGGATGTTATGTATGAGTTACCATCTCGTAAGGATGTAACTCGCTGCACTGTCACCAAGGAAATGGTTGAGAAGCGTTCTACTGCTGAACTGCTAGTGCATCCTTCTTCACTACCTAAACCAGAATCAGCATAATAGTCATTAGTCACTAGTTATTAGTCATCAGTAAAGGCACAATGACTAATGACGAAGGACTAATGACAAAGGACTAATGACTAATGCCTTATATCAGGGTTCGCGGGGTTGAGCATTACTACGAGTGGATGAAAAAGCCATCGGATTTGGTAAAGCCAGTGATGGTTTTCATTCATGGTTGGGCTGGTTCGTCTAGGTATTGGCGAAGTACGGCTGAGGCTTTATTAGCAGAATTTGATTGTTTACTCTATGATATGCGGGGGTTTGGACGTTCTCATGGTAAACCTACCATTGTCCAAGCTGGGGAGTCTGTGGTTGAGTCACAGTCAACTGAGGAAAAAGCTGAGGCCATTGCTGAGTTAAGTTATGAATTAGAAGAATACGCTGAAGATTTAGCTGCTTTGTTAGATGATTTGCAACTTCAGCGCGTTTATATTAATGCTCATTCAATGGGTGCTTCCGTTGCGACTTTGTTTCTCAACCGCTACCCCCAAAGAGTGGAAAAAGCGATTTTAACTTGTAGCGGCATTTTTGAATATGACGAAAAAGCCTTTGCTGCCTTTTATAAATTCGGTGGATTAGTAGTTAAATTCCGTCCCAAGTGGTTAGGGAAAATACCCTTGGCTGACAAAATATTTATGGCGAGATTTTTGCATAGTCCCATTCCTAAATTTGAACGTCAGGCTTTTTTACAAGATTTCATTGATGCTGATTATGATGCAGCTTTAGGGACAATTTTTACTTCTGTTAATAAACAACAAGCAGAAATAATGCCCCAAGAATTTGCCAAATTAACAGTACCAACGCTGCTGGTAGCTGGGGAATATGACATCATTATTCCGGCTGAATTGGGACGGAAAGCGGCAGCACTAAGTGAGAAAGTTGAATTGGCTTTGATTCCGAATACAGCCCATTTCCCCATGCTGGAAGACCCAGAAACCTACTTGCAGCGAGTGCGAGAGTTTTTACAAATTAGTCAAAATAATTCGTAATTCGTAAACAGGGAACAGGGAACAGGGAACAGGGAATAAATAGGCAGGGGGCAGGGGGCAGGGGGCAGGGAGAAAGAGGGTTTTACTCTACTTAATTGCTGATCAAACAAACTCTCCGCGTCTCCGCGTCCCACTGTCTCCGCGTCTTCCCCTACCCGTATCTCCCCATCTCCCCATCTCCCCATCACCGCGTCACCGCGTCCTCTTCTTCCCCAAGTCCCCGAACTTAAACCAAACCAAGTTCTCGTTTAAGCAAATTAATTGACAGAGAACCAATGTAGTTTTCACAGCGAATCAGTTTGGGTGGACGAATGAGATCGTCTAGAACTATTTGCACTCCTGCTTGTACTGCTAAATAGCTGGTTTGATCGGTACAAAAAGTTATTTCCGCCCGTTTGATGATTGCTTGTAGTTTATAAGCATCTTTTGGTTGGGAAGTCATCACCAATAATTCATCTCCCCGTAAACCGTGCAGGATGATCTCTGTAGCTCTGAGAATACCAGGACTAAGGCTGACGATGCCTATACAACTAGCTTTGGGAAGACTTTTAACTACATTAAGTTCCTTCGCATAGTCGTGAATATCTAGGGGAATGACACGCACAGCTTTTGGTGCTGCGATCGCTTCTACTTCTCCGATAAAATATCGACTGGTGACTAATGTGGCCGAGGTAGTTTGGTCTAATACCGCCGATAATTCTTCCATTGCTACCAACTGGACTGGGATTTTTAAGGCTTCTTGTAATTCATCCACCATTAATTCCCCAGCACCAATGTCTTGAGATGGTACTACTACCAGCACTCTAGCACTACAACGCAAGCGCCAGTCTACTTCTGCTAAACATAGTTCTCGTGCTTCATTCAGAGAGCAACCTTGATTGAGCAATTCATCCAAGGCTTGTTGGACTACTTTGTATGCTTCGGGATATTGCTTAAGAATAGGTGACTTTGACCTACTTCCGCCCTCATGACCTTGGGTTCGGACATATATTCCTGAACCTGCCAGACTTTCAACAAATCCTTCTTCCTCCAACTGCCGATAAACCTTGCTAATCGTATTGCGATGTAATCCGGTTTGCATTGCTAATGCCCTAGTGCTGGGCAATTTATATGCAGGTGGATATTGCCCAGAAGCGATCGCAAATCGGATTTGATTAAACAGTTGGTTAGATGCCGGAATTTCACTATCTGGCTGAATACGGAATTGAATCATCACCAATTCTCCTGATTACTGGTAGCTGCTCTTGATCATCTGTGTATGCTACCCGTTAAATATATTATTGATACATTAAGTGAGTCGGCACAATCAAACCAATGTATGTGTAGTTTTGTAAAAACCTTGAACTGAAATATTTTCAAGGTATTTGTTGATTTTACATTTTGTTACAGAGGTTGATTTTTTAACGCCGATTTACTTGGATTTTGCTGATAAATATTGCGAATACATACAAGGAAAGATAATTTGGTTGAAAACAGCCTGAAGATACTGGCATAGTTATATCAGACAATTACAGCGCTATAGTAAAAATTATTATGACAGAACGAGTCATAGACACCACAACGGTTAATCTTTCTCTACAAGACGCTACGTCAACGCCAGATAATTTGCAAATGGCTGCTTATCTGGCACAACCTCAAAATCCTGGTACTTATCCAGGGATTGTGATTCTGCAAGAGATTTTTGGTGTTAATGATCATATTCGGGATGTAACAGAACGGATTGCTAAACTAGGATATGTAGTCATTGCTCCCGCACTCTTTCAACGTCAAGCACCTGGATATGAAGCAGGTTACACCCCTGAAGATATTGAAACGGGTAGAGGTTACGCCATGCAAACCAAAGCCTCAGAACTATTAAGCGATATTCAACTAGCTATCAATTATCTCAAAAGTCTTCCCAAAGTCAAACCAGATGCCTTTGGCTGTATTGGCTTTTGTTTTGGCGGTCATGTAGCATATTTAGCCGCCACCCTTCCAGACATTCAAGCCACCGCTTCCTTTTATGGTGCTGGTATTACCACCCGCACTCCCGGTGGTGGAGATCCTACTGTTACCCGCACCCAAGAAATTACAGGAACTATCTACACCTTTTTTGGCAGCGAAGATATTAGTATTCCTCAAGAACAGATCAACCAAATCGAAGCTGAGTTAGAAAAATATAACATTTCCCATCGTGTGTTTCGCTACGATGGATCTGAACACGGATTTTTCTGTGACCGTCGTGCCAGCTATAATCCTAAAGCTGCGTCCGATGCTTGGGAACAAGTACAAAAACTTTTTGCCAGCGTTTTAGCAGTGTAAAAAGAGTTTTTTAAGAGACTCGCTAGTTGATTTCTCCTGAACTCCTGGAAAGCGTAGCTTCACGAAGTAGCACTCCTTCTTCTCATAACAATTTATCTTCAAACGTCATGAATTCCGAATCACCACTTTCTCAAACAGCCAATTCGTCTTTTTCAATGGACGATTTTGCCAAAGCACTAGAAAAACACGACTACCAATTTCAAAAGGGACAGGTTGTACATGGTAAGGTGTTTCAACTTGAGCATGATGGAGCTTATGTTGATATTGGTGGTAAGTCGTCGGCTTTTCTCCCCCGCGAAGAGGCTTCTTTGAGAGCAGTAACTGATTTGGCAGAAGTCCTACTGTTGCAGGAGGATATGGAGTTTTTGATTATCCGAGATCAGGATGCTGAAGGTCAAGTTACTCTTTCTCGTAAGCAGTTAGAAATTCAGCACATCTGGGAGAAACTCGTACAAATGCAGGAAAATTCCCAGACAGTCCAAGTGCGGGTAACGGGTGTGAATAAAGGTGGTATCACTGTTGATCTTCTTGGTTTACGGGGATTTATTCCGCGATCGCACCTCGCCGAACGTGATAACCTAGACGCACTCAAAGGTCAAACTCTAACTGCGGGATTTTTGGAAGTCAACTCTAACACCAAAAAACTCATTCTTTCCCAACGTTTAGCCACTCGTTCTAGCAACTTCAGTTTATTAGAAGTCGGTCAATTGGTGGAAGGAAAAATTACCGGCATCAAACCTTTTGGTGTATTTGTGGAGTTAAATGGTGTCAGCGCCTTACTGCACATCAAACAAGTCAGCCAAAAATTTATTGAATCTTTGGAAAAAGTCTTTCAAATCGGTCAACCCATCAAAGCTGTAATTATTGACTTAGATGAAGGTAAAGGTCGAGTCGCTATTTCTACCAGAGTTTTGGAAAACTTCCCTGGTGAAGTGCTGGAAAACATGGAAGAAGTGATGAGTTCAGCTGAAGCCCGTGCTAACCGTGCTGCTAATAAACCGGCAGAATAGGGGACTCTTAACAGGTGACTCTTGACAGTAAGAAGGGAATAGGTAATAGGGAAAAGAAAATTACTTCCTCTTGCCTTTTACCTCTTGCTCGAACATCATTTTTACTTGACGATGGCTGGTTTGGAGTTGTTGTAATGTTTCTTGAGAAAAAGCAAAATTAATTAATCCAATTAATTGCCACCAACTAGATAACATCGACTCCGAAGAAGCTGCCCCAAACTGAAGAGTAAAAAACTCTGTCCACCATGAAGGTGCGTGCTTTCTTTGACCATAATTATGGCACTTACGCCAGCGTTTACGCCACTTGATACAATCTGAAGTAGTGGGAGAATCTACGCTGATAATAGGCGGAAAATCGGCGTAACTGACAAATTTACTTAAACCTTTTCCGTGGACATAAACCACGTAACGCCAACATTCAACTGTATAAATATTCTCAAAACTTATTTTGAACATCACGCAAACAGCATCTTCAGTGACAAATCGTGCTAGTTGATGGAGAGTTGACGATTTGTGGACAATTTTTGATGTGCGAATAGGAGTTGTTTTTGGCTTGAAAGATGATACCATAATGTTAAGTGTCTTTTGAAAGTGAAAATTTTACTTTTGAAAGCGATGACACCTTTGGGATCGCTTTTCAGTTTCTACAGCCGGAGGGCGGTCTTTTTATTTGATAAAATCTATTAAACGATATAATTCAATCGTTTGTCAATAGTCAATGGGGCTGATTAAGTTAAAAATTAGAGAATTCGCTGATGAAAAGGGTTGGACACTCAAAGAAGTTTCTGACCGTTCCGGTGTGGCATATAGTTCTGTGAGAGCCTATGCAAGAGCGCCTGGGTTAGCTATGGTAGACTTTACATCCATACTCAAAATGGCTCGCGCTTTGGATGTAATGATTGAAGACTTAGTTGAAGTAGTGGAAGAGTAATTACACGTCAAATCGAGACGTTATATAGAATATCTCTATAGGTTTAGACAGTAAAAACTATTTTTGGCAATAATAATAGTTAGTTAAGCGAGTTGAAATTTGGCTAACTATGGATAATTTACCCGAAATCAAGTCTAACTCCCCTGCTGGGGGTGGTTTACCTGTAATCCAATATTGGGTAGAAAAAACCCTCTCACCACAAGGGTTACAATTATGGCAAACCCTTAATCATAAAAGTACGTGTTTATCCTGTGCTTGGGGTACAGGTGGACAAAAAGGGGGGTTTGTAAATGAAGCAGGAGAATATTTACAACGCTGTGCTAAAAGTGTAGAAGCGATCGCAGCGGAATTGCAACCAGGAATTAAACCAGATTTTTTCCAACAATATAGCATCAGTGAATTACAACAACTTACTTCTCAAGAATGCGATGATTTAGGTAGACTTAGTTATCCTCTCATTCTCAGATCAGGATCATCCCATTATCAACGCATTAGCTGGGAAGAAGTTTACCAGATTGCAACAACAGCTTTTGATCAATCACCAGAACGCCTTGCTAGTTATAGTTCTGGACGTTCATCTAACGAAGCTGCCTATTTACTACAATTATTGATGCGATCGCTTGGTAGTAATAATTTAGCAGACTGTTCTGATTTATGTCACGCCCCCTCAACAGTGGGGTTAAAAAAAGTTTTTGGCTCAGGCACATCAATGGTAAGTTTAGAGAGCCTCAAACATAGTGATTGTATAGTTTTAATTGGTTCTAACGCACCTGCAAATCATCCGCGATTGATGAACGAATTAATCAAATTGCGAGAAAGAGGTGGTAAAGTAATTGTTATTAATCCCCAAATTGAAATCGGTTTAGTTAAATTTGCATCTCCTGCGTTTCCCATCAAATCTTTACTCACAGGAGGTTCAGATATATCTTCTTTGTATTTACAACCAATTCCTGGTAGCGATGTTGCATTATTTGTAGGGTTGCAAAAATCCCTCATTGAACAAAATTTAATCAAAACAGAATATCTCAATTCTTATACTCAAGACTGGCAACAAGTTTTAGATTATGCTAATAATATATCCTGGAATAATATCACTAAAACTTGCGGTTTATCTCAAGAAGAAATTACAGCCACAGCTTATCTAATTGGTAAATCAGAGAGTGTCGTTTTTGCTTGGGCTATGGGTGTAACTCAACAAGCAAAAGGAGTTGATAATGTTTTTAGTATAGCAAATACAGCCTTAATTACAGGTAACGCTGGTAAAATTGGTGCGGGAACAATGCCGATTCGTGGACATTCAAATGTGCAAGGATTTGGTTCAATGGGTGTCACAGTTCACTTGCGCGAAGAAATCAAACAAGCACTATCGCAACTATTAGGAAAACCCGTTAGCGAAACGCCTGGTTATCATACCCGTGATTTAATAGAAGCAGCAGAATTAGAAAAGATAAAGACACTTTTTTGTTTAGGGGGAAATCTGTATGCAGCAAATCCAGACTTACAACAAGCAAAACGAGCATTATCACAAGTAGAAACTATATTTTATGTATCTACTAAACCGAATTTAGGACATTTTCACGGATTAGCGAAAACGCAAACTCTAATTTTACCTGTTTTCAATCGGTTTGAAAATCCCCATAAAACGACAACTGAATCAGGTAATAACTTTGTGCGTTTAAATGATGAAGGTAAAAGTCATTTACAACCACATAATTCTGATTTGATTTCAGAAATAGAATTAATTACAGAAATTGCTCATCGTTTACATGGAGAAAAACCGATAAATTGGCGTAAATTACAAGATACAGTTTATGTCAGAGAATTAATTGCTAAAACCATTCCTGGTTATGAAAAAATAGCTGATATTGATAAAACTAAAGAAGAATTTATGATTGCAGGACGGATTTTAGAAGAACCGAAATTTCCCACATCTGATGGTAAAGCGCAGATGTTTGTTACACCTTTACCGCAATTATCTTTACCGAATAAATCTGATTTTGGAGTTTCAGAAAATCAGTCAGGAATTATAGTCATATTAGGAACAGGACGCAGTTATGGACAACATAATACAGTAGTCTATCGCAGTGAAGATAAATATAGAAATATGCCCCATCGTCATTGTATTTTAATGAATAGTTTGGATATTAAAAAAGCAGGTTTTCAGGAACATCAACGAGTTACAGTTAGAGGGAATGCGGGAGAATTAAACAATATTGAAATTATTTGTGGTGAAATTCGTGAAGGTGTAGCTTTTATGTTTTATCCTGAAGCGAATGTGTTATTTAAAGCAGAAATTGACCCGCAAAGTGGGACACCTGCATATAAAAGAGTTCCGGTTTTTGTTTATCAATAAAATGGGGAGAAACAAACCACTCCAGGCACAGAGGACGCAGAGAAAAGAGGGTTAAACTCGTTCCCAGTCTCCAGACTGGGAATGCTATCAGGAGTCTCTGACTCCCTCTAAACAAAAGGTAGAACCTTTTAACATTCATTTCCATACAGAGTATGGGAACGAGAAAATAATAATAACATATTCCCAATACTGACCTTCAAAAACTTTGCACTTGCTTTACTTTAAAAAGCTTTAATCCCTCGATTTATCTACTTTCTGGGTTTATATGGCTATTGAATATTTTAGGAATATCAACTTATCAAGGTAACTTCAAATTTAATTCTTTTAAAGTTGGATTATCTGGGTTAATCGTCACTGTATTAGGTTCAGCAGGTTTACCATTAACTGTTAATTGATATGTTCCTAATGGTAATTGTTCTAAATAGAAAATACCAGCACTATTAGTAATAGATATCGTTGATGATTTATTATTAGGGTTAATCGCTTCAACTTTAGCACCAGCAATAGGTTTTCCTTGGGAGTCTGTGACAGTACCGGCTAGAGTATAGGAAGCAACAAAAGGTATGGAAAAATTAGTATAACTACCTGCAACTACTTCTATTGCAGAAGAAACTTGAGTAGGTTTATAATCCAGAGGATAACCAGCAGGATCTAAATCTAAACGATAAATACCAGGTTCAAGTCTGACAAATACACCTTGTTTTGTAATATTTGAATTGTTACGATTCAGCTTTTTATTATTCAGCATTAATAATAATTCGATATCTTGAGTATAAATCTCTTCATTATTATCTCTAATACCATTATTATTCTTATCTAAAAATGGTTGAACAAACATTCCTCCTTCACTGCGTAAACGTTCAAATCTTGTATCTCCAGGGCTAAAAATGGGACTAAAATTAACTGCTGAACCAATTTCAATCCGATAAGAAGCACTATCTGAAGTTAAAGAAACACCATCATAACGTAAACGTAAAGATAAACCGGGAATAAACACAGTAGAAACAGAAGCTAAAAAACCACTACCTTGAGAACCTATACCATAACCTAGATCAAAATCCCAGATAAAACGTTGATCACTTTGACGATATGGTGATTTATATTTCCATTTTAAGGTCAATAAATCATTATTGCGATTATTAGAATTATTAGTTTCATAATTTAAAGTTAAAGATTCATTTCCTGGTAAGTTAAAAATATCACCATCATAATTTAACTGTAATCCTAAACCAGTAGAACTTGATCTAGCTGATACATTAAATTTACGCCACCGAGCGTTAGAGTTCCAGTCTAATTGTCCTTTATTATCCAATTTTAAATTAGAAGAAGTAAATATATTACCAAAATTCTGATTAAAATTAAAACCCACATTAATAATATCGCTGTTATTATTACCACTGCTGGTAATATTGAAACCTCTGGCTAAATTCCAATTCAAATTAAAACTCTGAAATAGTTCATTACTAGATAAATTTAGATTAAATTTAGGAGAAGGTCTAAATTCAATATTAGCATTATATTTGAATTTTTCTGGTGTTTGTAAAGCTGATACCGCTAATTTCAAGGGAAAGTTATTAGGTTGATAAAATATATCAAATAATCCTAATAGATGTCGATCATAAACAACACCAGCACCCAAAGTTAAAGAATCGGAAACACCATAACGATAACCAACTCCTCCGCGAACATCTGTTAAATCACCAAAAAATTCATTAGTTGTTGTTTGTCTACTCAAACCACCGGATACAATTAAACTTGATGTACCTTTAGTTAACTGTCCAGGAAGATTTAGAAATATCGGTTCTTGTTCTACAGGGGTACTTGCTAACTGTCCATTTGCATATAATAAAACTCGATAATTTCCGCCATTACTACCAATAGGAATATTATCAAAACGATAAACTCCTGTAGAATCAACTAATACCTGATCAAAAATTGTATTATCAAAACCAGAAACTAATTTTACTAAAGTTCCTGGTGCTGCTGTTCCCTCAATAATACGGTTAATAGTATTACTTTGTAAACGTTGAGAAGGAGAATAGGCAGTACCATTAAGAGTATCTGCTTTAAAACCAAATCTTCTAATAGTAGTCAAACCCCAATAATCACCCCTACCTTGACTTTGCCAAAAAGTTGGTTGAGACCCTATAATATAATCATTAAACTCACCTGGTTTAAAATATTGTGCTTCTTGAATTTGCCAAGTTTTATTATCAAGTAAATCTGGTTGATTAATTCTTAAAAACCAACTTCCTCCTAAGATTGTACCAATGGTTGTTAAAGTACCTTGAGTGGTTAATTTATTACTATTTTCACTACCACTAAGATTAATTTGTTGTCCAAAAGTGGAAAAAGTCAAATCAGGAGATTTAACAACAGGTAAACCTTCTAATATGACTGGAATTTCTTGTTGGTGGTTTTTTTTACCTTGAAAATTTAACCAAGGAGGATCAAGTATAATAGAATAGGATACAATATCAAATTGAGTTTTAACTCCTAATAATTCCTCAATTTTAGCAACTGAGATTACTAAACCTAATTCGGGATCTGTAGTTAATTCTTTGGGGTTAATGCGTTTAATTAAACCAACTCCAGTTACTTCTATTTGTCCATTAGGTAAATTATTAACATTTAAATTTAATGCTGTAGTTAAATCTTGAAATGTCACCAACCAATCAGCAAAATTAACTGCTTTTGCTCCATCTTCATAACCTCTGACAAAGGAAGAGTCTAAAATATTACGCTTACCAACTTTAATTCCTACTGGTAAAATAACAAATTGCGGTGATTTTTCTTCGGGTTTTTGGTTAGAAGCATCAGGAGATTGAGTAATTTTAGAAATTAAATTATGATTAATCTGACGTTGAGATGTACTAAAATTTATGGTTTGCTCTAGCTCAGGTTGGGGAGATGAACTAAAAGTTTTTGTTTGATTACTTTCAGGTTTGGGGTAGGATGGCAAAACTTTAACTTCATTGATAGAATGATTAACAATCTGTTCAGATGAAGTTAAAGCAGGTTGTTGATGGTAATTCAGCAGTACGTAAGCTGGAAACACATAAATTAAATCAACACGAGGTTTTCAGTTATTTATTTCGGGTTTAAGTAGGTAAACAGAAAAATTTAAAGGTATGTGAAGAAAAGTCAAATCGCCCAAAACTCTCTTCCTGTTCCCTGTTCCTTGTTCCCTGTTCCCTGTTCCTTGTTCCCTGTTCCCTGTTCCTTGTTCCCTGTTCCCTGTTCCCTGTTCCCTGTTCCCTGTTCCTTGTTCCCTGTTCCCTGTTCCCTGTTCCTTGTTCCCTGTTCCCTGTTCCCTGTTCCCTGTTCCCTGTTCCTTGTTCCCTGTTCCCTGTTCCTTGTTCCCTGTTCCCTGTTCCTTGTTCCCTGTTCCCTGTTCCTTGTTCCCTGTTCCCTGTTCCCTGTTCCCTGTTCCTTGTTCCCTGTTCCCTGTTCCCTGTTCCCTGTTCCTTGTTCCCTGTTCCCTGTTCCCTGTTCCTTGTTCCCTGTTCCCTGTTCCCTGTTCCCTGTTCCCTGTTCCTTGTTCCCTGTTCCCTGTTCCCTGTTCCCTGTTCCCTGTTCCCTGTTCCCTGTTCCTTGTTCCCTGTTCCCTGTTCCCTGTTCCCTGTTCCCTGTTCCCTGTTCCTTGTTCCCTGTTCCCTGTTCCTTGTTCCCTGTTCCCTGTTCCTTGTTCCCTGTTCCCTGTTCCTTGTTCCCTGTTCCCTGTTCCTTGTTCCCTGTTCCCTGTTCCTTGTTCCCTGTTCCCTGTTCCCTGTTCCCTTGCCCCAACGACAATTTTTAACGCCCACCTACTTAATCAGATTTTGTTTCTCTTTTAATATCTTCTGGAGAAACAGTGAAATTGACATTAAAAGGTAAAGTTCCGCCTTTTTTGGGAAAGTCCCATTTTAATTGTCCTGAAAAGTTATATGTACCGGGTGTGAGGGTTTGTCCTTTGGGGGGATAGACAATTCTAATATATCTATCACCTTCAGCAACAATCGTAGTTTCCTCTAATTTACCAGAGTTAACAGGCTTACCATTTTGAGTTAAATTCCATTCAGTTCTTGGGCGAGTTGTAGCTTTTCCTGTATTCTTAACTAAAAGTCTAATTTCTTTAGTCTTACCATCATAAAATGCCTTTTCAATATTTAAAGTGGGAATTAGCTCACCGTTACGCACAAAAATAGTTGCAGCAATATTAACATCAATACCCACTTCGTTTTTGGTATTAGGATCACTTTTGTCTTGCAACTGCTCTACAGAAAACATTGCCCTATACTCTCCTTGCGCTAAACTGGGAAGCAACCTAGCATTGAAACGAATAGAGCGTGTTTGTCCTGGTTCAACCACTAATTCACGGGGAGAAAATGTTAAATAGGGTGTTAAGTCATTAGGACTAGATTCTAAAACTTTAAGTCCTTCCCGGATATAAGTAAAAGGTTTCAAAGAAACTCTGGCTCGAAATGTTTTATCAGAATTATTAGTAACATCAATAACACCCCTTGCTTGTCCTGATGCTGCTTGGCGTTCAATGACTAAAGGGGAAACCCGCAATTGTTGACTATAAGCTGGTATGGGAGCAAAACCAATACCAAATAAACATAATAAGGGAAGAATATTTTGTAATTTTTTCAGCATTTCAGTTATTAATTTTATCTGTATTACACCTGGTATACTCAGAGGATAAAATTCATATAAGGGTGAAAGACTGTCCACCCCTACAGAAGTTTATCGCCGTCTCTGAAAAATTATTGGGGTGCTAAGGAAAGATTGACACGGAAGCCATAATTGCCAACAGGTAAAGTTGTTCCACTTATAACAGTGATACTAACCGGATAATTTTGATTGACAATAGGTCCACATTCTCATAAGAAATATTCAATTTTTCCGCAATTTCTTTATATGATAATTCTTCCTTAAAGTGCAAAATAAACGTTTCTCGCAGTTTAGGAGGTAACTCATCCATAGCAAGACAAAAAAAATTATCTAATTCTTGTTGCGTAGCAACAAGAATTAGATTTTCTTCTTCCTGACTAGCTATTTCCTCTTGATATTCAAAACCTATTGCATCCAAACTTTCAACCTGCTTTCCACCCCGACGACGTTCTCTATGGATATCAACACAGAGATTATAAGTTAGTTTTGTTACCCAAGTTTTAAAATTTTTAATCTCAACCGTAGAATTACGTATTTTATCCCAAGCTTTCAACATTGCTTGACTCAGCACATCTTCCCCATCAATAGCGTTACCCATCCACTTGACACAACAACGGTATAGATAGTCTTGATATTCTTGCCATAACTGCCAAAAATCGGAGTTGAGATTTTGATACTCAACGCTTGATAATAAGGAAGAATCACAAACGTACATATTCAGTGAATTTATATATGTATGTCACTAGCACCATAGTAAAATAACTTAATAACTGCCTAATAAGCAATGGTAATTTTGCGTAAGGGTATAATATTTATCAAAATTTTATAAATATGAAGTTGGGATCAAGAACATGACACCACAAAACATGATATCTCGTTCCCAGTCTCCAGACTGGGAATGCTATCAGGAGTCTCTGACTCCCTCTAAACAAAAGGCAGAGCCTATAAAATAAAAATAGTCGGTTTTAACCGACTTTAGCTT
>NZ_LZQD01000050.1 GCF_001858025.1 Trichormus sp. NMC-1
TTCTAGTACGCTAGTGGGAGATACGGCTAGGCTGATGTTGGGTACAGTCAAGGCGGTTCCGATGGCGAGTGACCAACCTCCTGCAATTGTCCCACCATCATTGACTTCATCATCCATGATGTAGAGACTCCAAACACCATTGGGATTGGTATTGTTGAAGACGGAGAAATTTGTGTCGTAAGGGCCTAACGGCGCAGGAGAGTTAAAGGTATCTCCAGATTCAAAATCTGTTGGTAAATAAGTGCCACTCGTCAGTTGTTCTGAATCTGACAGAGCTACCGTTGCTGATGGATCGATGGTCAAAGTAACATTGTTGAGGTCATTAGATCCACCTACATCTGACATGAAGATAGCTTTAGCTCCGGTCGGTCCGACTAGTAGAATATCAATATCATCGGGAAAAGTATGGCTGAGGTTGGTGAGGGTGACTTTGAGGTTAGCAAGATTGGCACTGACACCTGAGATATTGATGGTTGAGGGGTAGGGAATGCCGGCCGCTGCATCAGGTATAGAAATAGAGGCGGGGTTACTAAAGCTAGTGTAAGTTAGTAGTTCATCATTCGTGATAGTAGCCAACACTGCATTTGTGGTGCCGATTGTATAGGCAGAGTTACTGGCAAGAGTCAGCCTAACGGTTTCATCGCTTTCAAAAATGGTATCTGCTGTGGGGTCAATCGTTAAAGTGGCAGTGCTAGAACCAGCGGCAAAGGTGATGGTTCCAGTGGTGGCACTAAAACTAGCGCTTCCAGTTTGGGTGTAGTCGGTGTTTAAGGTGG
>NZ_LZQD01000051.1 GCF_001858025.1 Trichormus sp. NMC-1
TCATGCTATCAGATTCCCAAGTATCAATACTATTAACACAACAGCATCTAGTAGAAAAACTGCCAGAACATCAAACTAGCATAGTTTGTTTAGATAGTGATTGGGAGCAGATCAGAAAAATACCAGTACAACAAATAGAAAAAACAGTTAAAGCTCAGAACATAGCCTATATAATTTATACATCTGGGTCAACAGGTAAACCTAAAGGTGTTCTCATTGCCCACCATAACATCATCCGGTTATTTGCAACAACTCAAGACAGGTTTAAATTTAACCAGAAAGATGTTTGGAGTCTATTTCACTCCTACGCTTTCGACTTTTCCGTGTGGGAAATTTGGGGTGCGCTCTTATATGGAGGTAGTCTAGTAATTATCCCTTATGATGTCAGTCGCTCACCAGAACAATTTTATAACCTATTATCTCAAGAAAAAATAACAGTCCTGAATCAAACCCCATCAGCATTTCAGCAACTGATTCAACTAGAAACATCTTTAAATCATCACAGGAACTTAAGCTTACGCTTGGTAATTTTTGGTGGAGAATCGCTTAATATTCAAAGCTTAAAACCTTGGTTTGACAGACATGGGGATAAATTTCCCCAATTAGTTAATATGTACGGAATTACAGAAACCACCGTTCATGTTACCTATCGTCCCATCAATATAATTGATATTGATTCTTCATCAAACGTTATTGGTTGTGCAATTCCAGATTTACAGCTTTATATATTAAATTCTCATCTGCAACCAGTACCTATTGGTATTGCTGGAGAAA
>NZ_LZQD01000052.1 GCF_001858025.1 Trichormus sp. NMC-1
GCTGTCACCGCCCACGCAAGCGCATTTGAGTTCGCGCCGCTCAACGTAGACCGCCTTGAACACAGACACCGCACCGATCGTGCCGATGAACAGCGCCACCGGTATCGAGAGCCAATGCAGTTGGCCCGAGACCATCAGCACACCGGCGAGGCCCTCAGCGAAAGGATAAAGGGTCGCATAAGGCACCCAGCGCTTTGCCAGAAGGTCGTAATTGAGGAACATCGTCGCAAACTTGTCGACATTCTGGAGTTTGAGCAGCGCGAGCACGCACATGCTGAAAGCAATAAACCACTCCGCAACGCGAATGCTCAGGGCCGTGCCTTCGACCGCGATGCCGGCCGCAATCGCCATCGCTGCGGTCATGGCGAAGAGCGCGATGATCGGACGATAGCTGGTAGCATTGGGATCGGGGACCTTGATCCCGAAGAATCGCCGCAGGTCATCATGACCTCCAATACGCTCACCATCGATGAAGGTCTGGGGGGTGGTCGCAACGCCGTGTTCAGCCTTGAACGCGTCGGTCTGTTCGCGCGTGGTGAGGTGCCGATCATCGACCTGGTAGCCTCGCGTTTCAAGGAGATGCTTGGATTTCAGGCCATAGGGGCAAGTGTGATTGGGCATGACCATGCGGTGGAGCACCGCAGTTTTGGTGGGTGAAGGCATCGGTGATTTCCTTTGAATCGCTGCAATGCAGCCCATATAGGTCCCGTACCATGGTACGGGATCAAGGCTTGA
>NZ_LZQD01000053.1 GCF_001858025.1 Trichormus sp. NMC-1
TCGCCTTATGGAGGGCTACCGAAAATTCCGGATGGCCTTGGGGACCCTTTGTCAGGATGCTGATCCTTACGATGCAACGGCGTCAGGAAGTTGCCGAGATGGACTGGTCCGAAATTGACCTCGATGCACGTCGATGGACACTGCCAGCGGATCGGGCGAAGAATGATCAGGAACACGTCATACCTTTGACAAGCCTGGCGTTGGCGGAGCTGCAATTGCTGGGACCGAAGCGGAAGGGTCTCGTTTTTACTACCACTGGCACAACCCCCGTGTCGGGCTTCTTCAAGGGACGGGCGGCGCTCCACAAGGACATGATCGCATATCTGAAAGCGAAGCAGATCGAGGACGGAGGAGACCCCGACCAGGTGGAGGTTCCGAACTGGCGGCTACACGATATCCGCAGAACAGGCGCAACCCACCTTCAGTCGTTGAGGGTTCCTGTCGAGGTCACAGAGAGTGTGCTCAACCATATCAGTGGAACAAGGGCAGGGGTCGCTGGGATCTACAATCGTTACAAGTATGACGATGAGAAGCGCACCGCCCTGGATGCGTGGGACACGAAGCTCCAGTCCCTTTTGTCGACATAGGGCAGTGAGAGGCGCGGTCGGAACCGAGAGCATGGTATGTTGCGCCTTTTGTCGATGAGCGAGGCCGCATGAGCATAGCGAGACTGATTGTAACTAAGTCTTTGATCAAACCGAACCCAGCAGTAT
>NZ_LZQD01000054.1 GCF_001858025.1 Trichormus sp. NMC-1
ATTCGCTATCAACCAGAAACAGTAGTTGCTGTGTCATAAATTTGAATACAAGGGGTTAAAATTGAGTTGGAACTAAAATTTGAATGGGATGAAGATAAAGATAAATTAAATCAGAAAAAACATGGTGTTTCTTTTGAGGAAGCAGTTTCGATATTTAATGATCCTTTATCTATCAACTTTGACGATCCTGAACATTCATTAGGAGAGACTCGCTATATTATAATAGGATTATCCGATCAAGGTAGATATTTATTTGTTTCTCATGCAGATCGTAATGATAAAATCCGGTTAATTAGTGCAAGATTAGTTACACCTAAAGAAAGGAGATATTATGAACGAGAAAATACAATATGAATTAGACGATGACTTAAAAGAAGAATATGATTTAAGTCAACTAAAAAATCCCATTCAGGGTAAATATTATCAACAGTATCAAGAAGGATATAGTGTTACTATTCATAATGAAGATGGTACAACAACAGTAAAAAATTTCCCTAGTCAAAATGATATAATTGTTCTTGATCCTGACGTGAAACAATACTTTCCTGATTCAGAATCCGTTAATTCTACTTTAAGGAGTTTAATTAAATTAATTCCTCAAAAATAGTAAATTGCTACACCAATTTCAATTTACTTATTGCTGATAGCTTGGGTGAAGCTTTACAAAGATTCAAAGA
>NZ_LZQD01000055.1:0-113 GCF_001858025.1 Trichormus sp. NMC-1
TGCCAGACGACTATCGCGGTTTTGGCGATGAGGTAATTGCAGGCGGTATCAACGTCGTGCGTCATATCGGCCACGATATCTGGACTGTGGGCGAGCTGGAAACATCATGGCCG
>NZ_LZQD01000055.1:151-671 GCF_001858025.1 Trichormus sp. NMC-1
AAGCCATGGCTGCTGTTGTGGCTTCGCTGTTGTATCCTGATCGATCACCTTGGTTCCTGTTGCCATCTCAAGGGCAAACCGGCGCCTAACCACATCTGCGATTGCATCAAATTGCAGATCCCTCGATCTCCATTGCCAAGCTGGGCTAAGCTTTTGTTCTTGTTTTGGACTGTTCTGAACTTCATCGCAGTGGTAGATCGATGGCATGACAGACACGGCCTTCACCATCGAATTGACCGCTCCCGAGCAAGAGATGCTCGCAAACCTGAGCTTCGACCCGCTCTCATTCAAAGGCGATCATGCAGCATTTCTGCATAATGCAGATCTCGCTCATCAACTCACGACCTCGTTGGTCGAGCGCAAGGGCATCCCTGTGCATCGCGTGCGCTATTTCACTGATTGTGACTATAATCCGGGCGGTCGCGGCAAATCCCGTCAGGATAGCTTTGTAAAGCATGGCAACGATCATGATGGAATGCTACGCCATCCGCACTTTCTGAAATTTCTTCGCTACTTCATT
>NZ_LZQD01000056.1 GCF_001858025.1 Trichormus sp. NMC-1
AACGTCGAGATGTCTCATAAACAGAGAAAACTAGAAATCTTATTCATCTTCGGACAGTCCATCAATTTGCTTGAGAATATTTCTCATATCATCAAGTCTTCTCGCATAAAGGCTTGCGGAATAGGTGGATTTGTAAATCGGATTTTCTTTGATGAGCGACAGATTCCCGTTTGCCTGAATGACATCATTCAGACTCAGAATAAGCCTCTCACCTACACGACCAAAATAGCCATCATTTTCAATGTAGGTGAGAATCGAGTTCAGCTCAAACTTTGCATACTCTTCTCTATTCGGGAATTGCTCATAAAATCTGATAAAGTCAGATGCAGCTTCATGTCCAATTTTCCCAATAAGATCATTAAATCGGTCAATCCGATCTCTACTAAGCTTGACGGAATTTCCGTATTTAACTTCATTCCAGATTTTCCCGCCTTGTGGAAAGCTGGGAGTTATCCAACCAACTTTCATGAGCTCATAATCGGTATCGCCTATGAGTTCTTTAATCCTCTCGGATCTAATGCTCCGCTCGACATAGGCGTCAAGGATCCAGTTAACCTCGATCTTGAGGGTTTGAGCGACGGAAACTGTTTCATTCTGTTGCTTTCGTTCCTCTCGATGGTCGTCAGCCCGAATCTGTATCGTAATCATGAAGGCT
>NZ_LZQD01000057.1 GCF_001858025.1 Trichormus sp. NMC-1
ACCCGCCTGCTCCATGCCCAAATAATAGAATGCGCACGGACGATCGTGATGAAGTTGCCCCAGTAGCTTACGGGTGCAAATGCACGTCTGAGCGCCCTTGATTTCTAAGTTCAAGGCTTGAAAATCCGGCAGCAAAGGCGCTTCGAGAGCCCCCTCTGCCAGTCACGAGGATGGTTTCGCGGCTGTCATAGAGGTGGGCCATCAATTCTCTTGGTATTGGCTTTCCATCCTGCAGAAATGTCAGCGGATCTGGACGCCAAGGACCGATTGAATTGCAGTTACAACATCCACGTCGTGCCTCTTCATAAAGGTGCGCACCTCATATAGCTTCATGTCGACGAGATAACGGTACCAGAAACCTTGGAGCACATGGAAGGCCACCCCTTCCTTTCCGTCTAGAAATCCCAACCGAAGAACATAGCGGTAAATAAAATAGACGAACGCACGAAAGCCGCCCGGAAGCCGAGCATACACTCTTTCCTTCGTCCAACGTTTCACGCCCGCCTGCTGGCCGCCCCCAAGATC
>NZ_LZQD01000058.1 GCF_001858025.1 Trichormus sp. NMC-1
ACCTGTGCGGGTAAAGGTGTAAACTAGGTTGCCTGTTCCATCTTCAGTAACGCTGGCTGGAGATACAGCTAGGGTAATATTGGGTAAAGCTACATCATCATTAGTAATAGTTCCCGTCACCGCAGCAGTTGTACCAATGGTGTAACCTGTACCTGTGGCTAAAGTTAAAGCCACGGTTTCGTTAGATTCAACGGTGGTATCTGCGGTGGGGTCTATTGTTAGGGTTGCTGTGCTACTGCCCGCTGCAAAAGTAATGGTTTTTCCTGTTCCGGGTGTTGCACCTGTATAGTCGGTACTAGCGGCTGTGCCAGTAATGCCATAGTTGACGGTTAAGGCATTGGTAGTACTACCTGTGCGGGTGAAGGTGTAAACTAGGTTGGCGGTTCCATCTTCCGTAACGCTGGCAGGAGATACAGCTAAGGTAATGGTGGGTGAAGCCACATCATCATTAGTAATAGTTCCTGTTACCGCTGTAGTTGTACCAATGGTGTAACCTGTACCTGTG
>NZ_LZQD01000006.1:0-5779 GCF_001858025.1 Trichormus sp. NMC-1
CCACAGGTACAGGTTACACCATTGGTACAACCACAGCCGTTACTGGTACTATTACTAATGATGACGTGGCATCGTCTGTCACTATTAACCTCAGTGCTGACCAGACCATAGTCGAAGGTCAAACCAATCCTCAAAACGTCACTTATACCGTTACTCCTTTGCAGCTGGTTCGAGTACCGCAACTCTAATAATAGACCCCACCGCAGATACCACAGTTGAAGCTAATGAAACCGTGGCTTTAACTTTAGCTACAGGTACAGGTTACACCGTTGGTACAACTGCTGCGGTGACGGGAACTATTACTAATGATGATGTTTCATCATCTATAACTATTAATCTCAGTGCTGACCAGACGATAGTCGAAGGTCAAACAAATCCTCAAAACGTCACTTATACCGTTACTCTTTCCAACACCAGCACCCAAACCATTACGGTGAACTATGCAACTAGTAATGGTACAGCTATAGCAGGTTCAGACTATACCAGCAAAACAGAAACTTTGACCTTTAACCCAGGGATAACAACTCAATCCATCATTCTTCCCATTCTCAATGATTCCATCAATGAAGCAAATGAAACCTTTACCCTGACGCTGACATCTCCTACCAATGCTAGTTTGGGGACTAAAGCCAGCGCCATTACAACCATAACCGATACCCTCATTGCGTCAGCTACCACTACCTTACCAACCAACGTAGAAAACCTGACTCTCACAGGAACAACGGCTATCAATGGTACAGGTAATGCCAGTAATAACGTCCTCACAGGTAACAGTGCCAATAATACCCTTACAGGTCTGAATGGTAATGACACATACTCTTTTGTTGCTAATACCGCTTTAGGAACAGATAAGATTGTAGAAACTACAACAGGAGGAATTGATACTATTGACTTTAGTGGTACTACTGCCCCTGTGAATGTGAATTTGGGTGTAATCACCTCACAGACTGTCAACAGTAATCTGAAACTCATTCTTTCTGCCAACAACGTTATCGAAAATGCTACAGGTGGCACAGGTAATGACCGTCTCACGGGTAACGCTCTTGATAACCTTCTCATTGGTGGTGAAGGCAATGATCAACTGCAAGGATTAGCGGGAAATGATATTCTCTGGGGAGGATTAGGTGATGATATTCTCAACGGTGGACTCGGTAATGATCAATATCGCTTCCAAGGCAATGGGGTATTTACCACTAGTTTAGGCGTTGACTACATTACCCAGTTTGATGCCGGACAAGACAAAATTGTTCTGAGTAAAAGCACATTCACGGCTATTACTAACACTGTCGGACAAGCTTTAACTAATTTTGCAGTAGTCACTGATGATGCATTAGTCAATGCAAATGCTGCTCGGATTGTTTATAGTCAAAGTTCTGGTAGTTTATTCTATAACCAGGATGGAAATGTTCTGGGTGCAGCCACTGTGTTTGAGTTTGCCCGTTTAGGGAATCTTGATATTACCCTTGCTAGTAGCGATTTTAGTTTGATTGCTTAGTTTTTTGTAGAGGCTATGGTGGGTTACGCTGTCGCTCTAGCGAAGCCATGCCCGCAAGGGCTTTACCCACCCTACTTTAAGATTTATCTCGTTCCCAGTCTCTGACTCTTTATCTCGTTCCTAGCCTCTGGCTGGGAATGCCTACTTTAAGGCTCTGACTCTACTGTTAGGAGGAAGGCAGAGCCTTCTAGAATTCATTCCCATACGGAGTATGGGAACGAGAAACGAGAACACTAGCGGAAAATCAAGGGTTTACAACCCACGTAGGTGGGTTTTGCCTGTGTAGCCGCGACTTCTAGTCGCCAGGGCTGTTAGGAGGAACCCAGCCTACTTTAAGATTTATCTCGTTCCTAGCCTCTGGCTGGGAATGCCTACTTTAAGGCTCTGCTTTCAATGACAACTCCCTCACCACACCACGCTTCTAATAGCCATTTTTTAGATTGCTGATCAAGTGCTGGTAAAATGCGGAAATTAAAAACATCCTGCCAAACTTCAACGTTATTCTGGGCAACAAAGGTTTTTTCCAATTCTTTAAACTGTAGATAATCACGATCATTAATAGCAATCAGCATGGGAATGATTGTGCTGATTGAAATTTGAGTAGCAACTATGCCTATAGATGTCATTGTGGGTAATCCTCAAAAATACAAATAAATGGTAGAGACACCTGTTCAGTATTGATGATTTTAACCAACCGCTGATCTTTGCTTGTGGCAAGTTCCAAACAGACTCATGCAACAAGTACTTAAATTATCGCTTTAATATTAAAAATAGGGGCAATAAATAATTCCCTACACCTAAACATAAACACTTATTGTGTATGACTATAGTTAAAGTCCCACAAAAACACTACCCCAAGGCAGAAATTATTCGCCGGGGTATGGCACTGGGGATAGATTTTCTTGGTGTCTGGTTAGTCAGTTCCTTACTGGGAAGCAGTAATCTGGGGATTCAATTTGTCCAAATCTTTGTTTTTATCTTCACTTGGCTAGTTTTACGAGTGCTAGTGGTGTATAACAATCAGGGACAAAGTTTAGGACGTTGGGCGTTTGATTTAAAAATTTTAGAAATTCAAAACGGGCAAATAGTCGGCAGAATCCCCCAATTGCAGGCATTATTGCAGCGCGAGGGAATAATTTGCCCTTGTGCCTTGCTACTCTCCATTGGGTTGAGCAATATAATAGCTAATCCCACTGCTATACTGCTAGTGCTTCCTCTAGCAATTGACTGTGGTGCAGCCTTGTCCGATACTCAAATGCGGCAGGCTTTCCATGACCGCTATGCTAAAACTATAATCGTTTCCTCGCGGCGTGGCTATTCGCTGGATTTAAAAATTAAGCGATTAGTTGAAAAAGTGCAGCGAAATGTGAGAAGATAGTCATTTGTGTTAAATCTCTCCAGGCTTTACTGTTTGTAAGATTATGGCTAAGAGTAAAGGTGCCCGCATAATAGTGACACTAGAATGCACCGAGTGTCGTACTAACCCAGACAAGCGTTCAAATGGCGTTTCTCGCTATACCAGCACCAAGAACCGTCGGAACACCACTGGTCGCTTAGAACTGAAAAAGTTCTGTACCCACTGTAACAAACACACTGTTCACAAGGAAATTAAGTAAAGATGAGTTATTATCGTCGTCGCCTGTCGCCAATTAAGCCAGGAGAACCAATCGATTATAAAGACGTTGATTTATTGCGTAAATTTATCACCGAGCGTGGTAAAATTCTACCCCGGCGGATTACTGGGTTGACATCTCAGCAACAGCGCCACCTGACATTGGCGATTAAACGCTCTCGAATTGTGGCCTTGTTGCCATTCATTAACGCAGAAGGCTAAGAAGATTTTGGATTTTGGATTTTGGATTTGAGGAATAATCCAGAAAAAGTAACGTTGGCAATATTTATTAAACGTTTCTTTCAGTCCAAAATCTAAAATTTGATTAAAAGTAAAGGAATGTATAATAGCATTCCCAATTTCAAATCATCAGATTGGGGATTAGATAGTAATTATTTAATCCAAAATCTAAAATCTAAAATCTAAAATTATTAAAGTGCGAGAGTTGTGGACAAGGGGACGCTAGTTGAATTTAGGGTTCAAGGCGATAGCCGTCTAGGAGTAGTAGATCGTCCAGACGGCAAGACCCGTTGGTTTGTAGTAGATGAACGAGGACAATCCCACAGCCTCGCGCCTCGACAAATAACTCATACAGTTAACGGACAAACTTACAAGCCCTCGGAAATTGCCAAGTTTTTAGAACAAGTCAAGCCTTACTTAGATCCATCTAGCTTGGAAGTAGCTTGGGAATTGCTGGTGGAAGATGGAGAAACAGTTACCCCCAGCCAAATGGCAAATCTGCTGTTTTCGGAATCAGATGCGCCTCAGTGTTATGCCGCTCATTGTTTGTTATCAGAGGACAAACTCTATTTCAAGCAAAAAGGCGATGCTTACGAACCGCGTACCGCTACACAAGTAGCAGAACGAAAACACCAGATTGAAGTAGAAACCCAAAAAGCTAAGGGACAGCAGGAATTTTTAGGGCGTGTAGAACAGGCACTCAAGGGTGAACCCGTAGAATGGCAACGCCATGACCGCCAGCGCTTAGAAGCACTGGAAAAATACGCGGTGTTACTGGCAGACATTGTGCGAACGGGGGTAAACTTCGACTCTTTAGCTCGTGCGTATCCCCCCGGTGTACCAGTTTTAGAAACTATGAATATGCTGGGACGGTCTGCTACACCCCAAGCAGCCTTTCAACTGTTGATAGACATAGGTTGGTGGAATACCCATGAGAACCTGTTCCTGCGTCGTTCTTCAATTCCCGTTCAGTTTCCCAACAAGGTATTAGAAGTGGCGCAACAACGCTTAGATTTTCCCCCAACTGACTTAGATGTAAATCGTCTAGATCTGACTCATCTGAAGGTATACACAATTGATGATGAAAGTACTACCGAGATAGATGATGGATTGAGTTGGGAATTACTACCAGATGGTCGAGAACGTTTGTGGGTACATATTGCTGACCCGACTAGGTGGTTAATTCCAGAAGATGATTTGGATTTAGAAGCCAGAAAGCGGGGGAGTACAGTTTATTTACCAACGGGGATGATTCCCATGTTTCCGGAGGTATTAGCCACTGGCCCCATGAGTTTGGTACAGGGGAAAATTTGTTGCGCTCTCAGCTTTGGGATTGTTTTAGATCAAACTGGATCTGTAGAAGATTACCGCATTCATCCTAGCTTGATGAAGCCGACTTATCGCCTCACCTATGAAGATGTAGACGAGATGTTGGAATTGGGAGTAGAAGCAGAACCAGAAATTGCAGCGATCGCTAATTCTGCACAACGGCGTAAAGCTTGGCGGTATAATCAAGGAGCCATCAGCATCAATATGCCAGAGGCGATGATCAAAGTCAAAGACGATGATATCAGCATTGACATTTTAGATGATTCCTTATCCCGGCAGTTGGTAGCAGAAATGATGATTCTCGCCGGAGAAGTAGCGGCGCGTTACGGACAAGCACATAACATACCTTTACCATTTCGCGGACAACCCCAACCAGAATTACCCCCAGAACAAGAATTACTGCAACTTCCAGCCGGGTTTGTTCGTTCCTGTGCTATGCGTCGTTGTATGCCCAAAAGTGAAATGAGCATTACACCTGTGCGCCATGCTGGTTTGGGTTTAGATACTTACACCCAAGCAACTTCCCCGATTCGTCGTTACAGTGACTTACTCACTCACTTCCAACTGAAAGCCCACTTGCGGGGCGAAGTTTTGCCTTTCTCCGCAGAACAACTCAAAGAAGTGATGATGACTGTCACCAGTACCACCCAAGAACTAACAATGGTGGAACGACAAACAAACAGGTATTATGCCCTAGAGTATCTACGCCGTCATCCTCAGCAAGTATGGCAAATCACAGTCTTGATGTGGCTGCGCGAAGATAGCAACTTGGCATTAATCTTACTAGAAGATTTAGGCTTACAGTTGCCAATGGTCTTTAAGCGTTCTGTGAATTTGGGTGAACAATTGTTAGTTAAAGTTAGTCTCGCAGATCCGCAGAAAGATATGATTCAGTTTCAAGAAATTATTTATCAAGAAGCTCAGTCAGCCGCCAATTAAATCGGAGACGCGGTGACGGTGGGACGCGGTGACGCGGAGACGCGGGGAGTTTATTTAATCAGTAATTACAGCAGATTGCAGATCAATAAGGTACAAAATCAAACTTGAAACCTAGACAGCAAGGCAGTTTCACTCCTGTAGGGGCGTATTGCAATACGCCCCTA
>NZ_LZQD01000006.1:6378-8215 GCF_001858025.1 Trichormus sp. NMC-1
TTTCCCCCTGCCCCCTGCTAGAAAGCTCCCTGCTCCCTTGCCTCTTTTGACAGCGAAGATGTGGAATTTCCCATCCTCTTATAAGGGTGGGATTTTTCATATGATTTTGATCACAAAAAAATAACTTAAAATAGTGAGCTATTTTGCGAAAATTTCTGTAAAATCGAAGTCTAAATTACAAAAACCGCAAATTAACATTTGAAATGCGAATAGCTTATGTTTCGTTGGCTAAGTTTGTTTTCTATATTCCTGAGTGTTTTGTTGATAGGCTGTTCTCCACCAACCGCAGCTAACCCTCCTACTACTACATCAGATTCCCAAGTGCAAACACTAGCGTATCGAGGTCAAAATCTGCCGATTTCTGCCTTAGCCACTATTCCTAACGGAACCAAAATTAAGTTAGAAGTAGCGCGAACGCCAAAAGAGCAAATGATGGGGCTGATGTATCGACCTGCTTTACCAGATGACCAGGGGATGCTGTTTGTTTTTCCCTCAGCAGAACCTGTAAGTTTCTGGATGAAGAATGTACCTGTAGCCTTGGATATGGTCTTTATGGAAAATGGGAAAGTCAAGTATATTCAAACTGCTGCACCTTCCTGTAAGAGTGAGCCTTGTCCAACCTATGGGCCTAATGTACCCATAAACCAAGTAATTGAACTTCGAGCCGAACGAGCTACAGAATTAGGCTTGCAAGTAGGTGATAAGGTAAAAATTGAATTCTTAAATCCTGGTGCTTCTCAGTAACTAGAACGTGGTTGCTTACTGTGTGAAGGAACTATAAAGTTTTAATGAAGATATCTTGGTAAAAAAACTATTACGTAAAATAGTAAAATTCACAGTTAAGAGGTTAAGATTTACTAGTGGCGCTAATCACATCAAACTCTGCTGTTTCCCAGATACGATCCTAATCTTTGCTTCCTAGCTAGAATACCAATCCCAGAGTTTATGCAAAAATCCTCCCTTTGACGTAAGTGTAACTAGTCGTCAATAGAGGAGTATAGGCTATGAAATCTTTTTAACTCCATGTGTGATCACATAAAGCACAGAAAAGGACACAAGATGAAGCCAAACTATTTTGGATTTTAGAATTGCGATTTTAGATTGACTGTACCCACAAGAGGTGGAAAATTTAACTTGCTTTTTCCTCGGATTACCAAAAAACAGTTCCAAAATCCAAAACCCAAACTCTAAAATTGGCAAAGTCAATTTAAATAATATCCATTTGCAAAACGATTGTGAGTTATGGAATACCCAAAAGCTGATCTAGTAAGTCTTTAAGAATAGAAAATTTAACATCCACAACCTAAAATCCCATTTAACATCCACAACCTAAAATCCCAAATGGTATTACTTCAAATTGGGGTAAACCAGGGTAAAAGCGGGGTTTGATTTCTCCTCAACTCTGGGAAAACTTGCTCCTAGAGGAATAATAAACCACCTGTGCTGAGGTAATTATCAATTAACAGCATAGTGACACATAAAATACTGGCTACATAATACTCAGAAATAAGGAAAAGATAGATGATAATACACTCTACTCAAGGAGGTGAGAAACAAATGGCACCATCAAGATATTCTCGATTGATTAATTTTCTCCAGGAAGATTTGGCAATTTCCACAGCTTCCCTTTCTGTAGCGCTGCGTCACCGTGAGCAAGACCCAGGTTCTTTAACCATGATTCTGTGGCAATATGGGTTTATTACTCTAGAGCAGTTAGAACAAATTTATGATTGGTTGGAGACGGCATAGGTAAGCAATTCAAAATGCCTCTTGTGCAGGAGTCAATTTCACAAAATTCAAAATTCAAAATTCAAAATTCAAAATTAGAAATTCAAAA
>NZ_LZQD01000006.1:8231-154893 GCF_001858025.1 Trichormus sp. NMC-1
CAAAATTAGAAATTCAAAATCAAAATTAGAAATTAGAAAATTGATTGCTGGTGAGAATTTTGACCGCTGGCTGTAGTCAAGTTAAATGTTGGATAGTTGAGCTACTTCAGGAGAATTGAGGTATGTCACATCAACTCTGCCCTGTGCAAAGTTTGAGAGATAAAACGATTAATTCAGACTGTTTATACTCATTTAAATTCAAACTAAAAGAGCGAGTTATTTGTTTAACTCGCTCTTTTAATGTTATGGCAGGAGTCAGGAGTCAGGAGTCAGGAGTCAGGAGTCAGGAGTCAGAAGGAAGAAAAATAAAATATTCCCAATGACCAATAACTAATGACTAATGACCAATGACCAATGACCAATCACCAATGACCAATCACCAATGACTATTAACTATTGTGCAAAAACTCTCGCTGCTGCGGCTACACCTGCGCCAGAATTGAACTTTTCATGGCCAATTTCTAAGAGAACTACTTCCAGTGAGGCTATACAGCTGAGGATATCGCGATCGCTCACAAAACCCAAGTGACCAATTCGGAAAATCTTATTACTCAGATGGTCTTGACCACCAGCTAAAGCAATATCAAAGCGTTTTTTCATCAATGACCGAATTTTATCCGCTTCAATTCCTGGGGTTGCTACGGCTGTAATTGCTGGACTCGCACAATCATCTCCAGCAAACAATGGTAAATTTAAGGCTTTCATTGCTGCACGGGTAGCATTTTTCTGCCGTTCATGACGAGTAAAGATTGATTCCAAACCTTCTTTTTTCATCATCCCCAAAGTGGTGTGTAGTGCCACCATTAAGTTAACTGGGGGAGTAAAAGGAGTTGTATTTTTAGCAGTAGCTTTGCGATATTTACCTAAATCTAAATAATATTTTGGCAATTTCGCAGTTTTGTAAGCTTCCCAAGCTTTGGGACTGACAGAAACAAATCCTAAACCGGGAGGAATCATGTAGCCTTTTTGGGAACCAGAAGCGACTACATCTAAACCCCAAGCATCTACAGGTACATTGTAAGCACCTAAACTGGTGACAGCATCAACGATAATTAAGGCTTGACCATGTTCTTTAACGTGGCGGTTGATAGCTTCTAGATCATTGATTACACCCGTTGAGGTTTCGCTGTGGGTGATAATTACAGCTTTGATTTCCTTGTTGGTGTCTGCTTGCAACTTTTGTGCAAACTTGTCTGGGTCTAAAGGTTGTCCCCATTCTGCGGTAACAGCTTCGACATTGAGACCAAAAGCTTGGCCTACTTCTACCCAACGTTCACCAAATTTACCATTAGAACCAACTAAAATGCGATCGCCGCTTGAGAGAAAATTAATTATCCCAGCTTCCACTGCACCAGTACCGCTAACATTCAGCATTAGTACATCACTTGCAGTTTGATGTAGCCATTTGAGGTTTTCTGTCACCTCACCCATCATGTTGCTGAATTCACTGGTACGATGACCAATAGGATGCTTGGCTAATGCCAGTAAAGCCGCTTCTGGAACCGGGGTGGGGCCAGGAATCATCAACATCAACTTATCGTCCATTATCTCTATCCTAAAAGTCAAATAAAAGTCAAATTTGTGTGAGGATGGTTAAATCGGATGGCAAATTTTAGATATTCATCTACAAATTTCGTCATCAGTTTATAGTACCTGAGAGAGCGACATCTGCTGTAGGTATCAATCAGGAGTAATAACTTTTCCCCCAAGATGATTAAGTGACCAACGATGATCAACCACGACAGCAGAAGCTTGACAAATTTCCTCCAGTCGCTTCTGTTGCGCCGCAGCTTTTCGCATGGTAATAATTAGCTGACTGATCTGATGCCGTAAATCTGAGTTTTGACTTACTGCGCTCATGGTTTGCTTCTCTAAAACTTGAAGTATAAGTTCATAGTGGATAGGTGCAGGTAGAGGAAGTTGCTCCATGAAGTTAGTTTGAGAGTGCTTTCTTTGAGATTTCATCTTACTCAGAGTGTATCTCTTTCCACTAAATTGTTACATAGGAAACAAAGTTTGGGCATTGGGCATTGGTCATTGGGAGATTATGTATTTTTCTTCTGTTCCCTGTTCCCTGTTCCCTGTTCCCTGTTCCCTGTTCCCTGTTGCTGTTATTTACCAAAAAGATTAGTAATTGCCAATTTCGGATCTGGTTGTTTTACTAAAGACTCACCAATCAGCACTGCTGAAGCACCTGCTGTTTCCACTACACTTAAATCTTCTGAGTTATGAAGTCCTGACTCGCTGACTACAAGAATATTTTTTTCCTGCAATTGGCTACCTCTTTCTTTCAGTAGTTGACAGGTAGTTTGTAAGTCAACAGAAAAATCTTCTAGATTGCGATTATTTATACCAACTAAGGAAACACCATCTAAGGCTAAAACTCGATCAAGTTCTTCTAGACTATGGACTTCTATCAAAGCTGCCATTTTTAGCTTGTTAGCAATTTTGACAAAGTATTGTAAATCTTGATCACTAAGAATTGCAGCTATTAATAAAATCGCATCTGCGCCATTAATTCGCGCCAAATACATTTGATAAGGATAAATGATAAATTCCTTACATAGTAATGGTAAATATACGGCAGCACGAACCAAAGATAAGTTTTCAAAACTACCTTGAAAAAACTTGGTATCTGTGAGTACAGAAAGACAACTAGCACCACCGGCTTGATAAGATTGTGCGATCGCTACTGGGTCAAAATCTGCACATAAAACTCCTTTACTAGGAGAAGCTTTTTTAACTTCAGCAATCAGTGCGGGTTTGGTTTTACCTTGACGGAGTGCGGCGATAAAATCACGACTTGGGGGTGCAGAGACTAGCTTTTTCTGCAATTCTGCCAAAGGCAGCTTTTCCCGCATTTTCTCAACTTCTATCTCTTTTTGCCAGACAATTTCTTCTAAAATATTATTTGGTTCTGAATCTGGTAGAGCTATCCTATAGCCCAAAATAGAAACATCAATGGCTTGACTAGGTGAACGACGACGAATTTGCATTTTTTAACAGGGAACAGGAAACGGTGGGAACTGGGAAGTAGGGGAAGTAGGGGAAGCAGGGGAAGCAGGGGAAGCAGCGGAGGGAGGAGAAATATTTATCTTTCTGTCACCTGTCACCTGTCACCTGTCACCTGTTCCCTGTCACCTTCTTCTAACTTGCGATCGCTCTTTTATAAGCTTCATCCAGCACTTCTGATAGTGTAGGATGGGCGTGAACCAAATGAGCCAGGTTCTGCACAGATTGACGGTTAGCTACCGCTGCGGAGGCTTCGTGAATCAAATCTGAAGCGTGTAATCCGAAAATATGCACACCTAAAACTTCACCAGTATCTTTACGGTAAATCACTTTAGCGATACCATCAGCTTCTTTTTCTGCCAAAGCCTTAGAATTACCTTTGAAATAACTCTTACTAGTAGCAATTTCAAAGCCTTCAGCTAAACCCAATTCTTGGGCTGCTGTTTCCGTTAAACCCACATAACTAACTTCGGGATGAGTAAAAGCGGCTGCGGGAATGCTGCGATAGTCTACTTTTTTGCCTTTACCCAGGATATTGTCTACAGCCACAATACCTTGACCAGAAGCCGCGTGTGCCAGCATCATTTTCCCATTTGCGTCGCCAATAGCCCAGAGGTGGGGGACAACTTCACCACCTGAGAGTACCGCCATACTGTCATTAACGGGGATAAAATTCCGTTTATCCAGTTCCACACCCACAGAATCTAAACCAAGATTTTGGGTTGCGGGAATGCGTCCTGTCGCTACTAAACAAGCATCAACTTCTAAAACCTCTAGATCTTCTTTAGTTTGGAAATCTGCCAATTCAATCACCACGGGAGAACCGGGAATTATTCTTTTGGCGTATATTCCCACTTTGGTTTCAATATCGCGGGGAGCGATTAAAACCCGTTCTGCCAGTTTAGCAATATCGCGGTCAAATCCTGGCATTAACACATCTAGGGCTTCAATCATCGTGACTTCACAGCCCAAAGCGGTGTAAATATCAGAAAATTCCAAACCGATATAACCACTACCAATAATCGCTATCCATTGGGGTAAGGATTCTAATTTTACTCCTTGGTCACTGGTAAAGACAGTTTTACCGTCTACTTCAATTCCGGGAGGAACAAAAGGAACAGAACCGGGACAAAGAATGATATCTTGGGCTGTGATGGTTTTTTCACCTTTGTCTGTAGTCACGGAGACTTTTTGAGTCCCAGCGACTTTTCCCCAACCGCGAATGATATCGACTCCCAAACGTTTGAGGCTGTTGGTTAAGTCTCCTTGAATTTTAGAAACAAGATTATCGGCATGATTAGCGATCGCTTGCCGATCAAATTCTACATTACCAACTTGAATTCCCAAAGATTTCAGGTGGTGAGCGTTGCGTAACTCCCGCACCCTTCCCGAAGCCGCCAACAGCGCCTTAGAGGGAATACAGCCCCGGTTGACACAAGTTCCCCCCATGTCTGCTGCTTCGATAATCGCTGTTTTCAGACCATAGTTAGCGGCGTGTAGGGCTGCGCCATGTCCACCTACACCCGCGCCGATAATCACTAAATCGTAATCAAATTCAGAACTCACGTTAGTCTCCCCGTTTTTTTAGCCTACTTGTTTTATAACTGTATATCCCCTCTGTTCAAACATTTCAGCCGGTGCGTTAGTGTTCAGAATGGGGATGACTGGGTAAAATTATAGTTATATTTGGATAATGGGTTTTTAATGACACTGTGCAATTTTAGCGGATTTTCCGATAATTTTGAGTTTCGGTATAGATGATGTGTTGAGTATTTGCTGTATACTGCCTAGACTTAGCTTATATGTATCAATATTCAATATATTTTTGTTTTGAAAAGGCCACAATACGACTTACAGCAGATTTCAGGTAAATGAAATACAAAATTTCAGAAAAAAAGCCATATAACAAAAGACTTTCAACCCTGTTAAGAGTTCCCTGCTGCATATCACAATGAAGTTAAAAATGCTCTCAAAGGATGTTTGAAAAGTTTTGAGGAGTCGAATTTCATGGCAGTTGCCTCACCATAATACGGATCATATTTTGTTTTGGGCAATAACTCATAATCTCTAACCACATAACTTCTAAGTAGGGGAGTGTCAATTCGGTTATTATTGTCCTGAAGGCAGATGACAGAGATGACAAAATTGATGATCACACTTCCAGGCTATCGGGTAAACGAAAAAATCTATGATGGCTCCAGAACCCTAGTTTATCGGGGAATTAAAGAATCAGACCAAAAATCTATTGTCATCAAACTGCACAAAAGCGAGTATCCCACTTTTGCCGAACTTGTGCAGTTCCGCAATCAATACATCATTGCCAAAAACCTCAACCTACCTGGGATTATCTCCCCCATTAGCTTAGAAAACTACCGCAATGGTTTTGCACTAGTAATGGAGGACTTTGGCGATATCTCCCTCAAAGAATACAACAACTCCAAAAACCTCAGCTTAGAAGAATTTCTGAATATAGCCATTGCCATTGCCGAAACTTTAGAAAGACTTTATCATCACCATATCATTCATAAAGATATCAAGCCGCACAATATTTTAATTAATCCCCAAACTAAACAAGTAAAACTAATAGACTTCAGTATCTCCTCTCTTTTACTCAGAGAAAATCAGGAAATTCAAAATCCTAACGTGCTAGAAGGAACCTTAGCTTATATGTCCCCAGAACAAACGGGACGAATGAACCGAGGTATTGATTATCGCACCGATTTCTATTCCCTAGGAGTGACATTTTACGAACTGCTAACCAACAGACTTCCCTTCCAATCAAATGACCCAATGGAGTTAGTTTACTGCCATATTGCTCAAAAACCTATTCCCCCCATTGAGGTTAATCCAGCCATTCCCCAGATAGTTAACGACATCATCATTAAATTGATGGCGAAAACCCCGGAAGAAAGGTATCAAAGTGCATTTGGACTCCGGTACGACTTAGAAAACTGTTTACAAAAATGGCAAACTAACAGCGAAATTACCCCATTTATTTTAGGACAAAGAGATATTTCCGACAGATTTTTTATTCCCGAAAAACTCTACGGTAGGGAAACAGAAGTTTTCACCTTGTTAGCAGCATTTGATCGCATCAGTCAGGGAACCATCGAAATGATGCTGGTGGCAGGATTTTCGGGAATTGGAAAAACAGCCATAGTAAATGAAGTTCACAAACCAATTGTCCGCCAACATGGTTACTTTATTGACGGTAAATTTGACCAGTTTAAGCGCAATATTCCTTTCTCTGCCTTAGTGCAAGCATTCCAGCATTTAATGCGGCAGTTACTCACAGAAAGAGTCGGATCTCTAGCCTCATGGAAGACCAAAATATTGTCAGCATTAGGAGAAAACGGACAGGTAATTATTGATGTTATTCCCGAACTAGAAAGAATTATCGGCAAACAACCAAAAGTTCCAGAAATTCCCCCCACCGCTGCCCAAAATCGGTTCAATATATTATTTGAAAAATTTATTCAAGTATTTGCCAGTAAAGAACATCCCCTAGTTATTTTCTTAGATGACTTACAATGGGCTGATTCTGCCTCATTAAAATTAATTCAGCTATTAATGACAGAGGGAGAACTCAGTTGTTTATTAATAATAGGAGCCTATCGTGACAATGAAGTTCATCTAACTCATCCCCTCATATTAACATTAGATGAAATCCAGAAAAATCAAGCCATAATTAATCAAATCACCTTAGCACCATTAAATGTGCATGACCTCAACCACTTGATTGCTGATACTTTAAATTGTCCTTCAGCAATAGCCTTGCCTTTAACTGAATTGGTGCATCTAAAAACCCAAGGCAACCCATTTTTTGCTAATCAATTTCTTAAATCTCTACATCAAGACGGCATAATTTCTTTTGATTTTAATTCCCGATTCTGGCAGTGTGATATTACACAAGTTAAGTCCTTAGCAGCCAGCAATGATGTAGTTGAATTTATGGCTAACCAATTGCAAAAATTACCAGATAAGACTCAAGAAGTATTAAAACTGGCTGCTTGTATTGGCAATGAATTTGACTTGGATACTCTAGCGATTGTTTATGAAAAATCTCAGGCAGAAACAGCAGCAGATTTGTGGTTGGGGTTACAAGAAGGTTTAATTTTACCTCAAAGTGAAACTTATAAATTATTTCAAGAAGATCCATCATTCAGTAATCAAAACCCAATCATAAATAACCGAGAACAAATCATAATTTATTACAAATTTTTGCATGATCGAGTGCAGCAAGCAGCTTATTTCCTAATTCCAGAAAGCCAAAAACAGTCTACACACCTAAAAATTGGACAACTGCTTTTGAGAAATATTTCTCTAGAAGCACGAGAAGAAAAGATTTTTGAAATTGTCAATCAGTTGAATATTGGCATAAATCTTCTTGATCATCAAGCTGAACGAGATGAACTAGCTCAATTAAATTTAATTGCTGGAACTAAAGCCTTAGCTGCTACTGCTTATACGGCTGCTACCAAATACTTAAATGTAGGAATAGAGCTTTTAGCAGCAGACAGTTGGGATAATCAGTATAACCTAACATTAGCATTATATGAAAAAGCCGCAGAAGCAGCTTATCTCGGCACTGATTTTGAGCAGATAGAAAAATTATCTGAGGTAGTGATACAGCAAGCCCAATCACTTCTAGATAAAATAAAAATTTATGAAATTAAAATTCAAGCTTATACAGTACAAAACCAACTGTTAAAAGCAGTGCAGACAGCTTTATCGGTGGTGAAATTATTAGGAGTTAACTTTCCAGAAAAACCCAGTAATTTAAATATTTTGCTGGGAATGTTGGGAACAAAGTTAACTTTGGCTAGGAAAAAACCAGCCGATTTAATTAACTTGCCGCTAATGAGCAAGCCATTGAAGTTAGCAGCAATGCAAGTTCTATTAAGCGTCCAATCTGCTGTTTATTTAAGCACTCCTCAATTATATCCGTTGATTATATTTAAATTACTCAAACTATCAGTTAAATACGGTAATACTTCTGGTTCTGTAGTTGTTTACGCTACTTACGGATTGATACTTTGTGGCATTGTCGGAGATATTGACACTGGCTATCAATTTGGACAACTAGCTTTAAGTTTGTTAGAAAGTTTAAATGCTAAAGAAGCCAAAACCCAAACCTTATTTCATGTTTATAACTTTATCTTTCATTGGAAAGATCACGCCAAAGAAGGAGTAAAACCTTTATTAGATGCTTATTTTAGTGGACTGGAAACTGGAGATTTAGAATTTGCTGCTTATTCTGCTCATCAATACTGCTTTCGTTTATACGCCATTGGTAAAGAATTAGGCGAAGTTGCTAAAGAAATGCAGACTTACAATGATGCTATAGATAAACTCAAACAAAAAACTGCCCTTAATTACAATCAAATTTATCATCAAGCTGTTTTAAATTTAATTGAAACCCCAGAAAATCCCTGTATTTTAAGCGGCAAAGTGTATGACGAACAGATAATGTTGCCAGTTCATCTGTCCGCAAATGACCAAACTGCTACTTATAATTTATATTTTAATAAACTTATCCTCTGCTATTTGTTTGCTGATTATATACAAGCAATTGAAAACGCAGAAAAAGCCGCAAAGAATTTAGAATCAGTCGTAGGTTCGCCATTTGTTCCTCTATTTTATTTTTACGATTCTTTGTCTCGACTAGCAATCTATCCAGACACTTCAAAATCAAAACGAAAACAACTTCTCGCTCAAGTGCAAGCTAACCAGAAAAAAATGCATAAATGGGCAAAACTGGCTCCAATGAATTATATGCATAAATTTTATCTAGTAGAAGCAGAGCAATATCGAATTTTTGGTCAAAATGTCAAAGCGATGGAATTTTACGAACGTGCTATTGCTGAATCTCGAAAATATGAGTATCTCAACGAAGAAGCCTTAGCTCAGGAATTAGCAGCCAAATTTTATCTTGCTTGGGGCTACCAACCAATTGCTCAAACTTATTTAATTAATGCTTACTACGCTTATGCTCGTTGGGGGGCAAAAGCCAAATTGAAGGATTTAGAAAAACGTTATCCTCAATTACTCATCCCCATATTTAACCGACACACTAACATAAATACTAGCGATACTCTCGCTCAGATGACAAAAGGAACTATTTGTTCTACTAGCACAAGTAATTCAGCAGTTTTAGACTTAGCGACAGTAATTGAAGTTTCTCAAGCTCTGTCTGGAGAAATCATTTTAGAGCAATTACTTTCAACTTTGATGCAAGCAGCCATTAAAAATGCCGGAGCGCAAAAATGTGCTTTTATCTTACAAAAAGCAGGTAATTTGGTAATAGAAGCCACTGGATTTAGTGAAACTACCAACTTAGAAATATTATGCGTAACCTCTTTATTAAAGTCAATTCCAGTTGAATCTAGTTCAGAAATTCCAGTTAGTTTAATCAATTATGTCTCGCGCACATCAGAAACCCTCGTATTCGATGATGCGACTACCCAAAAAATTTTTGCTGCTGATCCCTATATCATCCAACATCAACCCAAATCAGTATTATGTTCTCCTATTATCAATCAAGGGAAATTAGTTGGCATTCTGTATTTAGAAAATAATTTAACCACAGGTGCATTTACTGCTGATAGGTTGGAAGTATTAAAAATTTTATTTTCTCAAGCGGCTATCTCAATTGAAAATGCCAAACTTTATTCAGAAGTCAAAGAAAGTGAGAGACGGTTAGCTCAATTCCTAGAAGCCGTGTCAGTAGGTGTATTTGTGGTAGATGGAAATGGTAAACCTTACTACGCCAATCGTACCGCACAGCAAATTCTTGGTCAAGAAATAGCTACCCATACTTATAATGAACAACATAATGAACAACTGGCAGGACTTTATCAAGTTTATCTAGGAAGAAACCTGAGAGAACGGGATGCTTTAATGCAGGCATTAAAAGGGGAAACGACGACTGTTGATGATATGGAAATCTGCCAAGTAGACAAAGTTATTCCCATAGAAGTTTGGGGAACACCAATATTTGATGAGCAAGGCAATATTGCTTATGCTATTATCGCTTTTCAAGATATTACAGAACGCAAAAAATCCCAAGCAGAACAAGAAAGATTCACTAATGAACTTTTTCAACTTAACCAAGCTTTTTCCCGCTTTGTGCCACGTCAATTTCTACAATTGTTGGAAAAAGAAAGCATTGTTGATGTCCAATTAGGCGACAATGTACAGCAAGAAATGTCAGTATTATTTTCTGATATTCGCGACTTCACAAGTATATCAGAAACTATGAACCCGGAAGATAATTTTAAATTTATTAACTCCTATCTAAGTCGCATGGAACCTGCCATTATCGAGAATCAAGGTTTTATTGATAAATACATTGGTGATGGAATTATGGCATTGTTTAGTCGCAGTGCTGATGATGCGGTAAAAGCAGCTATTGATATGTTGTCAAGGGTAGTTGAATATAATCAAAATCGACAAAGTGTGGGGTATCCGGCCATTAAAATTGGGATTGGCATCAATACAGGTTCTTTGATGTTAGGTACGGTCGGTGGACAAAACCGCATGGATGGGACCGTGATTAGTGATGCTGTTAATTTAGCTTCCCGTATTGAAGGATTGACTAAAAATTATGGGGTGTCACTGTTAATTAGTCACCATACTTTTTCCCGGTTGGAAAATGCTAACCAATATCATATTCGTCTGATTGACAAAGTGAAAGTTAAAGGTAAATCAGAAATGGTGTCAATTTTTGAAGTCTTTGATGCTGACTCACCGGAATTGCGAGAGGGTAAGTTAATGACTCGCTTAATCTTTGAAGAAGCTTTATTGCTCTACAATAATCGTTATTTTAGGGAAGCAGCAGAACTGTTTAAAGATTGTTTGCGCTGTAACCCAGGAGATCGAGTTTCTCAAATTTATGTAGAACGCTGTCAGCAATCGTAATTTGGAAATTAGCTTAAATTATAGGGTTTTCCAGCAAAAGTACGGTCAAGCTAAATTCTATTGCTGGTTATTGCGCTTTGGTGTACAATCTAACAAAGTATTCAATTAAACACAGTCAACAAGGAAACATGGTACTACAAGCAGGATGGCAGCAAATCGGCCAGCAAGTTTCTCAAATCATTGCCAAAGCATGGCTAGACGCTGAGTTTAAGGAAAAACTAATTAATCACCCCAGAAAAATGCTGCAACGCGAAGGGATCGAAATCCCTGAAGGTGTGGAGGTGATTATTGATCAATCCACATATAACTGGAGTGTTGGTTCGGAAGCAGGTTATGTAGTTTGGCGTATCCCCGTACCACCAAAACCGGCCAATATTTCAGAGGAGGAACTATCAGTTTGGACGAAAGAGAACTTTTCCAAAGAACTTGAGGGAATGATACCCGCTTGCTGCTAAACATCGCCCGTGATGTAGAGCGCAAAACCGATGAATGTTAAGTGAATCGACCAGCTTTTACTAGCGGTAATCTCTTTGCAATTCCTCCTGATAGAATACCCGGTTGCTGCTAATAGTTAGCGAAAGTTAAAAAACCCGTTTTTTACAGCCAATACCTTTACCAAAAGGCTAAAGTCCCACTTAGATTGTATTGAGTTTCTTGGCAATATCTACGCAATTGAATTGCCCCCATAGTTGGGAGGGGAGTATGATTCTTCTCTCCCAAGTTTGAGGGTATGGCCGCAAACAGCACTTATAATATAACAACCATGACCTCCACAGAGCAGGGTTAAATAAAAACTATAATTTAGGGTCATGATTCTTCAACCAAGATTTAAGCATTGCTTTCATATAGAAGTAGTAGAACCAGAAGGTGTCTTTTTACTCTGGGAGCAAGATCCTATATTTTTGACCGGACAAATCTATCAAAAATTAGCTCCTTTGCTGGATGGTTCTCACACAGTAGAAGAGTTAGTTAATTTACTGGCAGATAGAGTATCTGCGCCGGAAGTTTACTATGGTTTGATGCGATTAGAACAGCAGGGTTATATTGTTGAAAACCATAGCAATTTATCTCCTGAAGCAAGCGCTTTTTGGGATAGCTTACCCATAAATAATCAGCAAGTATCTTATTTGCAATCAACAGATGAAGTAGGGATAACAACCTTTGGTAATATTCCCACTCACTTATTTGTATCAAGTTTAGAATCATTGAATCTTCAGGTAAATCAGCAGGGAAAATATCAGGTTGTTTTAACAGATGATTACCTGCGGGATGAACTGGCTATTTTTAATCAAAAAGCACTCCAATTACAGCAACCTTGGATGTTAATTAAACCAGTGGGAACTGTGCTGTGGATTGGTCCGATTTTCCATCCTGGAAGAACAGGTTGTTGGGAATGTTTAGCACAGCGATTAAGAGGCAATCGTCCTGTAGATGCGTTTATCCACCAAAGAAAAGGAAAAGCCGCTTCTTTCCCGACTTCTAAAGCTGCGTTACCTTCTACTCTGCAAACTGCATTTGGTTTAGCGGCAACAGAAGTGGGGAAATGGGTTGCACAGGCAGAAAATCAACCCTTAGAAAGTCGGGTCATAACCCTAAATCTGCGATCGCTAGAAATGGTTTCCCATCAGTTAGTTCAGCGTCCCCAATGTCGCAGTTGTGGCCAAGTTGAATTATACGCTCCTACTCGCTCTTCCATCCCCATCAATTTACAAAGTCGTCCCAAAGCCTTTGTCGAAGATGGTGGCTATCGCAGCCTCACCCCAGAAGAAACCTTAGCAAAATACGAACATCACATTAGTCCGATTACCGGAGTCGTGCGAAATCTCAATCGCCTTTCTCACCCCACCCACCGCTGGAATCACACCTATGTAGCTGGACACAACTTTGGTCTCATGTTCGACGACCTTTATTTTCTGCGCCAAACAGTCAGAGGTCGCAGCGGTGGTAAAGGTAAAACCGTAAACCAAGCCAAAGCCAGCGGTTTGTGCGAAGCCATAGAACGCTATTCTGGAACATTTCAGGGCGACGAAATCCGCATTCGCGCCACTTATCAAGACTTAGGTAAAACAGCTATTCATCCCCATACCTGCCTAAATTTTAGTTCCAAACAATATCAAAATCGACATCTTTGGAATGTCAATTGTCCCCCCCATCAAAAAATACCAGAACCCTTCGATACCTCTCGAATAATTGATTGGACTCCCATTTGGTCTTTAACGGATCAAACCTTCAAATATTTACCTACAGCTTATTGCTATTACGGTTATCCTCGCTCTCAAAGTCCCGATTGCTGGGCAGACTCCAACGGAGCCGCCGCCGGCAATAATATGGAAGAAGCTATTCTGCAAGGTTTTATGGAATTGGTAGAGCGGGATAGCGTTTGTTTGTGGTGGTATAATCGCTTGCAGCGACCTGGTGTAAATTTAGCAAGTTTTGATGACCCATACATTCGGGGATTACAAGAATATTACCGCACAATTGAACGCCTGATTTGGGTTCTTGATGTTACCAGCGATTTTGGCATTCCCACTTTTGTCGCTATTTCTAGTACTTTCGATCAAAAAGTTAGTCAACGATTGTTAGGTTTTGGAGCGCATTTCGATGCCAAAATAGCAATTACCAGAGCTTTAACTGAAGTTAATCAATCACTCCCCTCGGTTTTAGCAGCACGGGAGACAAACTCTGACTCAAACAATCATAAATCGGAGCAAACCACTATTGAAGATAGTGCCTATCTTTTTCCCCATCCTCACCTACCTGAAAAGATTTCCTCTGACTATCATCAGTTTGTCCATGAAGATTTACTCGATGATGTTTTAGCTTGCCAAAAAATTGTAGAAAATAAGGGAATGTCTATGTTTGTATTGGATCAAACTCGTCCCGATATCAATTTAAATGTAGTCAAAGTGATTGTTCCTGGGATGCGCCATTATTGGCGGAGATTAGCACCGGGAAGACTTTACAATCTCCCCATACAGTTAGGATGGCTCTCAGAACCGCTACCAGAAGAAAAACTAAATCCTCAATCAATTTTTTAGTTATGATAAAAACCTTTGGAAGCTTTATTTTTAAACGCAGAGGTTCGCTGAGGTAAACGCAAAGTGACGCAGAGTTTTTATTGAAGTTTTCGCTTTGAATTTTGTTATCCTCATAAAGTCGAGATATTAACCGTTTTTAGGATAATTTGTTAATTATAAGTAGCCATCATGAACTGCGTACACCAGAACACATGAAAAAGAACTTCTTATTCCCCTCCTCGCTTGCGGGGAGGGGTTAGGGGTGGGGTTTTATTCTCAAGTCAGGTGGGCAGAATAAAACCAAACTATCTAAAGAAAAGTAAATAAGGCTAAAAACCTTTTTCTCCCTGCCCCCTGCCCCCTGCCTTATCCCAACGACAATTTTTAACGCCAACCTACTTATGTCTGAAACTTCCATCCTTTCTTTTTTACCTAACATATCTCTAGAGCAGCAAAATCAGGAATGGGTGCTTCACTGTCAAACTGCAACCTACTCTAAAAATACGCTTTCTTTAACCAAGTGTTCTCTGGGAATATTGAAAGCTTGGCAAGCACTTTGCGGTGAGGGAGGAACGCGAGAACAACTGAGTTCTCTGGTTCAGGAAACTGATGGATTCTCTAAGCTGCCTGAATTTTATTATTATCTTGAACAATTTGAACGCCTTGGACTGATATGTCAAACTTTCTGTGCAGACGGAACACCGCTAGTCAAGGTGGTTCCTCTTGTACCTGCACCTATATTTAAAATTCAAGTTAAAATTCAAGAAGTTTCTCCCCAATATTCTTATGTTTTATCACGGTTTGCTTATTTGCATCGCCATAACAATCAAATAGTATTGGAATCCCCCCTATCTAAGGTGCAGTTGGTAATAGCAGATTGGCGAGGAGGTGCTATTTTAGCTGAACTTAATCAACCATGCTCTTACTCTCAACTTTGCGAAAAAATATCTGGCATTTCTGCAAATGTCGTCCAACAATTTCTCAATTTGCTGGACACAGCCAAGATGCTTTCGGAAGTGGAAACAGGGGGAGAAATTGCCGAAGATCAACAGGATGCACTTGTGCAATGGGAATTTCACGATTTACTTTTTCACAGTAAAGTCAGAACCGGAAGACATCGCCAACCAGTGGAAAGAACCTATCGCTTTTTGGGCAAAATTCCCCCACTTCCTGCTATTAAAAGTCAGGTAACGGACAGTGTTATTTCCCTATATCGACCGGATATAGAAGCACTCAAAAAAGATGATTTATCTTTTACTTTGGTTTTAGAAGAGAGAAAATCAATTCGAGATTATGGCGACCAAGTAATTAGCGATCGCCAATTAGGAGAATTTCTTTACCGTTCACTCAGAGTTAGAAACATCCTCAAAATAGACACACAAGAACTGAGTAATCGACCATATCCCAGTGCCGGAGCTTGCTATGAATTAGAAGTTTATACTATAATTAATAGTTGCGATCATATTCCCTCTGGTTTGTACCATTACAATCCTCAAGAACATCAACTTTCTTTAGTGTCTCCTAGAACTTCTCAAGTAGAAGCTTTACTGGTGGAAGCAGCGCAAAATAATCATCATGAACAAACTCCTCAAGTTCTAATTATTTTAGCGGCTCGATTTTCTAGAATCGCCTGGTATTACGAATCCATTGCCTATGCTAATATTCTGAAAAATGTAGGCACTGTATTTCAAACCATGTATTTAGTGGCAACTAGTCTCGATTTAGCCCCTTGCGCTATTGGTTGCGGCAATGCAGATTTATTTGCCACTGCCGTAGGCACAGACTACTATGCTGAGTCATCTGTTGGCGAATTCGCTCTATGTACCAAGCCGTCTTAGAGAATGTTTGAAAAGTGAAATTGTAGGGTGGGTAAAGCCCTTGCGGGCATGGCTTCGCAAGAGCGACAGCGTAACCCACCATTAAGCATCAATATTCATGGTGGGTTACGGCGCACAATAATAATTATCTTATAGAACCCATGATTGTTTGTTGCGCCTAAGAGGTTGTTTGAAAAGTATTAGATGAAACCAATAATTTCCAAGAACCTAACCCCCCTGCCCCCCTTCCCTACCAGGGAATGGGGGTTTCAAAGCCTCTCCCCGCGTCGGGGAGAGGTTTGGAGAGGGTTTTATTTATACATTAAAAACTTTTAAAACATCCTCTAACCCACCCTACAAAATAAAATCTCATGTCTCGTCCAAAACGCAATTGTAAACCAGGTTTCTGTTATCACATCACTACCCGTTGCAATAACCGCGAATTTCGACTTACACGGTTAGAATGTCGTGAAGTTTTTCTTTATGCGATTAAAAAAGCACAACAAAAGTATGGTTTTAAACTCTATGCACTGTGCATTATGAGTAATCATGTTCATTATCTCCTAGAACCAAAACAGCCAGAAGAATTACCAAAAGTTATGCACTGGTTAAACTGGTACACTGCTATGTGTTTTAATCGAATGCTGAACCGCACAGGGCATTTTTGGGAAAAGCGATATCACAGTACAGGTTTTGAGAATACAGATTATCGTCGGGCGTTAAATACTTTGCGATATATCCACGCTAACCCGAAAGCAGCAGGAATACAGCAAGGATTTTTTTATGACTTTAGTAATTACGGTACTCATGACCGCTTGAGTAATGATGGTATCACTCAATGGCATCCGGCATTTTTGCAACTGGGGAGAACTTTGGAAGAATGTGCAGCTAAATATCGCGGGTTTTGCAAGAGGTATAAACCAAAGGCCAAACCAGAAAAAAGAAACTATTGGGGAAGTCGGTTTTTACCGTCAATGAAGAAAAGCGGTAAGGGGAAGAAGTCACCCGGACAGATGAGTTTACCGTGGGATAAGCAAAGGGTAACGGAAAGTACAGAGGTGCAGGAGGTAGCAGAAAAATTTATCCACGCAAATAGCTTTTTCTCTGCCGTGCCAGGTAACGAAAATCGCAAATGTTGATTCTAGCGTGGGAAAGAGGGCTGTAATAAATATTTACAAATTTTGGAAAGCCTTAGATGTTACAGTTTACAAGTCTCGATGCGAGAGAAGAGAGAAGAGACCTACTCTTTAAATTTATTAAACTAAGGTAAATAATATCAAAAGGTAAGTGTCCGACTACTTTAAGGTAAATAATATCAAAAGGTAAGTGTCCGTGGGGAGACGCATCATAGGTAACTTCATCTTTCCATCCTACTTTTTCCACAAATTTTCCCCAGGCATCTGAATAATACTTGCCATCAGCCTTACCACCCACGCTCAAGTATATCTCCTTTTGGACGCTGAAGCCAAATTTTCCTTTACTGTATTTTACCCACAATTGGTCAATTGTGCGGAGGTCTTTACATGGGAAATTTAATAATTCATCGCTTGTAAGCCAGTCCCCAGACTTTTTACTTACAGCTTTAATCATAACTTCGTAGGTTTCTTTATCTGCTTCCTGCCATTTTTGTGCTGCTAGTAGGTCACGCAGTGTGGTGTAGTCTATACCTTTTTCTGAGGATAGGTTATCAGTTTGAGGTGGAGTTGGTGGTGTTTCTGGGGGATTATTTGCAGGTGAAATTAACCTATCATGAATAGGTTTTACATCCTCATCTCTTAAATTTAATAGTTGCTGTAAGTCTTTTAAGACTTTATGTTTTTGTTGTTCAGGAATTTTTCCATCACTAATAATTTTTGTGTAATTTCCTTCATATAGTCTGAGGCTTTCCTGATATTTTTGATGTGGCTCTAAGACTTGTTTTTCAATTTGTCCAGCGTCATCATCTGATAGTTTATATATTTCTTGTACTACTTTTAAATACTCCTTCAATGAACCAGTAATTTCACCGTTAATAACTGATTCTTCTACTTTCTTGCGATACTCTAATTTTAATTTTAAATCACCTTCAAGTTTTAATTTTAAATCACCTTCAAGTTTTAATTTTAAATTTAAATCACCTTCACTTCAAGTTTTAATTTTAAATCACCTTCAGGTGCTTTTGCTATTTTAATTTTGTAGCCTTCTTGAGAAGTCTCAATTTGTGGTTTCATCGCGGGTGCTGCTTCATGTACCTTTTTAAAGGCAAACTCATGAAGTTCTTGAACAGAAATATAACCATCATTATCAGTGTCAGCCGCACCAGTTTCAATACCTTCAACAATATAACTGGTATAAATTCCACCTGATGATTCTTCTTGAGAATACTCAGTAGCACTAGAAGAAGCCAAAATTGCCCTTCCTTCACCTCCCAACTGAGTTTTAATATCTACAGTAATATCAGCACTTCTGACCGCTCTTTTCATTGCAAAAGCACCGCTAAAGCAAGAGTCAAGAATTACAACCATTCGCCGAGAACGGCTTTCGTTCATTCTATCCTTTATCCAAGTAGCCTCAGTAGCAGTAGCCTTAACCAAGTTTTTGTGGATATCTCGCTCTGTCTTGCTATTTGTTATGTAGAATTTATTACTATTAAAATCAAGGATACCGTGACCAGCAAAGTACAATAGTACCAAGTCATCTTTATCTCGGTTGGAAAAAAGCTGTTCAATCGCTTTTTCCATCTCTATTTTTTCGGGGTTTTTCAGGACTGTGACATCATCTTTAGCAAAGCCACCCATATCTAGATGCAGTAAAACTCGCTGCATTTTTTCTAAATCTTGCACAACCCCATTTAGCTGACTTAATCCATGTTGATATTCACTCACCCCTATCAGCAGTGCAAACTTCCTCATTATCTAGTCCTGTTTGTTGTTAATAAAATCCTGTGCTTTCTGATAAAAAAATTCAAATTCTTCTTTGTTGTTGATTTCTAGACTGATTTCTCTACCATCTGAGGCTTTAACATTAAATTTAATTGGTTGCTTAACCAAGCGTTTTAAAACCCCAAACAATTTTAAAGCATTGGCTGGTTTTACCTCAGCCATTAACCATCCTGGTATCAAACCTGCACCTCGGCCGTCCTTTGGGGGGTTGGGGTCAATAACTCCCCTTACGTTTTCTACTTCGTCTAGCGACTGGAGTGTATTCCGTAGCTTCTGCACTTCCTGATTCTTGTCTTCGTCGTCTAAGTCTGTATCAGTGAAGGCAATGGTAATTTGAAAATTGGATGTGTCCAACATAGTAACAGGCTGTTATTACAAATTTATTCATAAGTATACCAATATCAGCCCGATAAATTACGTTAATCAGGTAATTTTTGCCACTTTTTAGCGCTAAAGTCCAATTTTAGCGATCGCTAAACCTTATGTGGGAAAATAACGATAAATCTCTTTTCGATGCAAAACCCTTTGAAATATTAGTGTTTCACTATTAAAAATAATCCCAATTCGATAATCACCAACACGAATTCTATAAGCATCATCATATCCCTGACGCTTTCCTAGAACCCTTGTAGAGACGTTCCATGGAACGTCTCTACATTCTTTTCCGGAGATGTCTATTACTGATTTCTTCAAAATTTCCTATTTGCGGTATTTCTTCAAAAGCAAGAGTTTTAATAGACTTATAATAAGGTGTACTTTTAAGACTCTTCAAATCTTTTATAAAGCTGGGTAGATACTGGGTATTCACTCTGATTCTAATTCTGCTAAAGCTTCATCAAGGTTAAGTGGTGTTTCATGTTTTACTTCTTGCATTGCTAGGATGAGTCCTTCATCTTCAATTGCTTCTAGCAAGCGTAAATAGTCATGAAAATCTATAACTACTTTTCTGACATTACCTTCAATATCAGTAATCAATTCTTGAGCAAAAGGATATTGTTCGGCTTGCATCGCTGTTTTGGTGTTTGTTGCCATAATATAACTTTAGCCTAAATAACATTTTACAAAAAGCCGCAATTAAGGTTTCTGTACTTACTGATTCTTTACCGCATAAAAAATTGACCCAGAATGTTTGTATCAATCCAGGTCAACTGAAAATATTTAAACCTGTTTCAGAAACGGAGAGGGAGGGATTCGAACCCTCGTATACATTTCTGCATAACAGACTTTCCAGGTCTGCGCCTTCAACCACTCGGCCACCTCTCCAGGTGCCATGAATTTCAATAATAAAACAAAAACCCAAAAAATGCAAATATTAAACAAGATATTTTTACAATGAATCCCCAACCGGAAGTCAGAGTCAAGTCGTAGTCAAGTCAGGGTATAGAATGTTGCCCTTGGGATTTTGATTCTCATCAATTCTCAACAAGAAAAGAAGAATACAGCTTCATTCGTCCAGTCCAGGTGCAGCTTCTTCTAAGGGGCGAAAGTATTGATAAATCAAGCTTCTTGAAAATCAGCCGCACCAGCTTGATAAAAGTTCATCCAGACTCAATTGAGATTAGTTAGCGATAGAGTCAATTATTACCAGATGAGTTGGCGGTCTTTGCCCCTTCGAGCGCATCCAGGCGATAATTCTGAATTTCATTCTGAGCTACTATCTCAGACCTGAGTAACTTAATTTCAGCACCCATATCAGAGACCTTGCTACCAATGGAGAAGCCACCGGTGATTAAATAAAGTCCTGACTGTGTGGCAATAGTCAGGACGGTGATCAACATCGTCAGTCGTTCGGTACTCATAATCCTGGAAAAGGTGAGAGCGATCGCTTTTCAAGTGCGATCGCTAATTAGATGGAGTGAGAGCGTCAATTTTGCCTTCAATTCGTGCAAGGTAGTCAATATCTAGGGTTACATCGGGTCCATCATACTGATAGATTCCGATGGAGATATCCTTAAACCACTTGGGAGGCAAGATAGTTATCTTGTAATCAGCTTTTACCTCCTGAAAGCAGATTAAATTCCTCTCACCCAAAAATAAAGGTTTCTTCTCCTCAGAGATAGAGTCACCGAGCGCTGTAACTATAATCTTGCTCAAAGTCCCGGCGAACTCCCAAATAGCGCCCGCCGGAACTGACGTGCTAACCGCAACTGATATTACCTGACTATCAAAAACTATAGGCACGATAATTTTTGTTAGCCTGGCACAAACTTCCTCACCGTCTTCCTTCGTAAAACAAAGTGGAGGTATGGAGTTTGAATAAACCAATGAGAAATTGGCAGGATTATTTAAGTCCAGTTGCCTCACAGACCATGCCTCATGATCAGTTCAGTGTGATCTAAGAATTCGCCTACTAACTCGTATGGGTCAGGAGTGCCAAAGAGTTGAAGCTTATCGCAATACTCACTTAATGTGGTTTCACCCCTCAACCACTCCCTACCAGCTTTGTTGATGCCGATCATGCCTTTGACCTCTTCTTCGCTGGCATCTATGTCAACATCGACAGAAAGCAGATCAATATCGTCATCGGGAGTCCAAATAAATCCTTCTCTTTGTGCAATTCCAGCCATGTTTTTAGCCTTCTGGGGTAAATTTGAACGATTTCTTGACAGTTGACGTACTGCTATCTGCCCAAGCTTTAGCCCCGCTTGTCTTGGCTTTGATGTTCACCACTGCGGTGTCGTAATCCTCTGTCATCGTTTTCCCGCCGAAAGGAGCGGAAACAGTGTCACTGGAAGGCTTTTTATAAGACCGTTTAGTGATTCTGGAAACACGATCCACGAATGACTCTCTGTTAATGAAAGAAAGCCTCGCGAATTTATAGCGGGGATTATCAATGACTACTGGGGTAGTACCTGTTGCCGCCGCAAAGTATTGACCATCTAGGGCAGTTCTAAGAGCAGTGGCAACATCGGACCCAGGGCCAGAACCTTGAGTAGCTGCCAAAATTTTCTTAGTTTCTACGTAAACAACAATAGTACCTGTAGCATTAAATGGAATGATAAACCCCGTCCCAAATACAGGTTTAGCCCTGCTGGTGGCAATATTTGGAATAGCATCGTACAAGGCTTTTTTAGCATCGGGGCCTAAAGCCTTCCATGCCTTGTAATTGTCGTATGCTGCTTTTTGTGATTCAAATCGCTCTAAATCTCTAAAACTCATATTAAATTTTCGCTACTACGGGATACTTCTTGGTTCACCATATCCCGTATTTTGCTGTTAACTTTTGGGGTGAAACCTAATAGGTTTTCTCAAAATTTCCCCACCAACACTACAACCATTCGACCAGGCTTTGATTTCTCAGTGTGGTGTCTATCAGGAATATAGGATTGATCAAGTTACCCAGGCTTATATAAGCGTATCGGAATCGAAGGATAGCAACGGGGCGGTATCTCCTGTTGTTGCGCTGCTTTCCTAGAATAGTTGTTTTACCAGCCGTGGCAGTCGTGGTAGACGCTTTGTCTGGGTCGTTGACAACGATGTGGCTATCACCCTTGTAGGGTACGTCAATAGCGTTGCACATCTTTGAGTAAATGTTTGTAGCATCAGTCTTTGCATTTACTAACAAATAATTGCCCTTAGGAAATCCGTTATCTGGGTCTGTGTAGCTTGCTGACTTATTTCCAGTAGTGTATGTGATACCTTTTTTAGCATCCAGAAATAAAGACTTTATCTCATTAGCAATTGCAGTCATATCTGCTTTCGTGATAGCAGGTTGTTTGCCATCAGCAGAACACGAGAATTTCATCAACCTGCAACTTTTTTCATGCTCAATTAACGGTTCATCGGTCGGTTGAGCGGCACCATCCTGAGAGAAGTGCAAAAATAATTGAGGATGCCCAGCAACGGGCGGCGCGGTATCAAATTTATTGCCATAAACAACAGCTAAATTTTTCCTGCCATAACCAATAACATCAAAAAATAACTTGTGCCTCATGTCCGTGATAGCTTGGTTATCATTGTCCGTCATTCGGCAGGCAAGCTTTAATGATGGTCGAGGTCCCGACAAGTCTCCATTACCTTGCACGTCTTTAAAAAACCTGTCAACCCTTCTGTTAAATTCAATTTGATAGGTTTTTTGTAAATGCTCAAAGGGGTTATCTGGTAAATTAGTTGCCATAATTAATCCTCCCCGTCAAATAAATCACTGAAATCAAATGGAGAGGGTTGGGAATCAGTCTTGGACTGAGTTTCTTTTTCTTTAACCTTGTCAGGTTCTGGTATCTCAGTGGCTTTATTTTTCTCGTTACCGTCTTCCTTTACAGCCTTAACAAATTCAGTTGAAGCTGTTGTTAGCTCCGTTGTGGCATTTACGAAATCTAGTGGTATCTGAGTCACCATTTGCACAGTTGACGCAGTAGCCTGGAAGCCTTCTAGCGCTTGCGTAACACGATTAAATTTAGGCTGCGGATTCATCCACCCATAGGCATTTTCCAGAACTACCCCACCTTTTTTCAAGGCATTGCCTATTTTCCCGGTGTAAGCAGCTATCATTTCGGATGCTTGTAGAACAACCTGAGTAAGGCTCATGAAACTATTCAAAACGTTCGTTGTAGCCTGGTAAATGCGATTAGCTTTAGCCCAAGCATTGGTGAGGTTGGTGTAATTCTCAGCCCCCACAATCCCTTTGACAACTCCTTCGACAGTGCTATTTATTGCCTGTCCAACATCAAAAGGCTGCCCTTTTTCATCTTTGGGAGTTATTAAAGTAAGAACATTAGTTAGTGCGCCAACAAGTGTTTGAAGAATGTCGTTTGAAAGCATTGCAGCATTATGGACTGTGGCAGCAAAAGTAAGAATATTCAAGGCTCTATCTATCTGCAACCATTTAAAACCATCAATCAATTTACCTGACAAACCACCGGGAATAAAATTACCAAGGCGCTTTAAAATTTCCTGTTGTCCTGCTAGTAAGCCAGCATTTGCGCCAGCATTAAATTTATTAAGTAAGTCGTTATTATTGGCTTTAGCAGCGCTGTTGATATCTGCGGTTTGACCGTCTAGAGCGGATTTACCGCACCCTCCGTTAAACGACTTACAAACAGCTTTACCCACTTCAGTATTAATTTGAGGGAGTGTAGGAATGGAAGGTCTGAGAGCATCAGAAACTCTACCAGGGAGAAGTGGGATATTCCCTAGCAACGGTAGCATTTTATCTAACTTTTTATTAGCTTCAATATCCATCGTCTCTCCTTCCTTTATTTTCTTGTTGATTTCATTGATCTCTCGTTCCTGCTTATCTAAGTCTTTGCTAATTTCGTTGAGTTGATTATTAATTGGAGCAATTTTTTTATTAACCTGTTTGCTGACATCTTTTTCAATTACTGGAATAATACTTCTGTTTGAATTTCTGTTCTTAATATCCTCCCAGAAATTATCAAGCTCAAGAGCAATTTTTTTATCAACCTCCGCAGCGGCTTTCGCATCTCCCTGAGATGCTTTATATTGCAAAGCGGCTAAATCTCGATAATCATCTTGCAACTTCTTGGTATCAGCGGATATTTTATCTAGATACGCAAATGGATTCTTGCCACCAAACAATGCCTTGTTATTGTCTTCAATGCTTTGAGAATAATCTTTCTCAAGCTTTTTCTGTAAGGCATCGTGAGAGAATATATCGTTATTGTGCTTAATCTCGGCTTTGTTGATTTTTGTGTCAATTAAGTTTTGAGTTGCCTCTGTTTTTTGGTTTAACTCGTTCCTTAATGCGGCTATGTCTCCTTGTCTGGGTACTGCATCAAAAGCCCGAATCAAAGAGGATGATAATCCTACCGCAGCCCTTATTTCTCCATCTTGTAGATGATTCTTGTCTATTGCACTTTGGGCGATGTTTTGAGCGGCTTGTATTTGCAATCTCAATTCTGTCAACCTGGCGTTAACCGCCCCTCCTAATCCCTGTCCTACTTTCAAAGATGATAATTCGTTATATTGTCTCGTCAAAGTATCAATTAAAGTTGCATTTTTGTTTATCCTAGAAAGGGCATCATTACCTAATTTGCGAGATTCTGATATTTGCCCTTCCAGAATCTGTCGTCCCTGACGAGTTTCATATAACGCGTCATTGGCTTGTTGTTTGCTTTCGGCTATCTTCCCTTCCAGAATCTGTCGTCCCTGACGAGTTTCATATAACGCGTCATTGGCTTGTTGTTTGCTTTCAGTTATCTTCCCTTCCAGAATCTGCCTGCCTTGTCGCACTTCGTATAAAGCATCATTGGACTGTTGTTTACTTTCAGTTATCTTCCCTTCTAAAATCTGCCTGCCTTGTCGCACTTCATATAAAGTGTCATTTACGGTTTTATTAATTGGTGCAATTTGTTTTTCAAGCGCGTAAGTTCTGTCTCTAGTTCGTTGGTCACTAAGCTCAAACTCCCTTAACTTTGATCTATTAATTTGTATTTGGGTTAAAGCTTTAGATAAGTCCCGTGAAAGTATATCTGTCCCCTTTTCTTGTGCTGCTTGCGTCATCTCATCATATTTAATTTTGATAGCAAGAATGGCGGCAACTCCACCTATCCCAATTACGGCAGTAACTATCGACCCTATTTGTAAAGCCTTAGCAGAACCACCAAGCCCAAGTATTTTGTCTAAGAGTCCACCTGTTTTTTCTGCTTTTTTTATTGTTGTGTCTAATGGTTTAAGTACCTTGCTTTGCATATATTGATTTCGCTGTAGAGCGGAGGTTAGCCCATTAGCGAGTCCGGGCAATTGCTTCATCCTGGAGACTCTGTAGGCAAGATCAGCTGAAAGTTGTCGGCTGACACGGGCAAAATGAGCGGCTGAATTACTAGTGGAGTAAGGCATGATTATTCAAAAAATCCTGCGAAGAAATCGATAAAATCAACGATGGGTTGTGAGAAAGATTGAAAATTCACCGCTATCTGCTGAATGTAAATTTCAAGCGATTCGGAATATTGTTCAAGGGTCTGAACTCGCCGCGCTAGGTCGTTATTAGAACCTTCGCCCTTAGCTCCTCCTGGACTACCATCGCCCCCACGGGGACCCTGAACGCCTTGAAAACCACGCTCACCCTTAACTCCCTGTTTACCAGGTTCACCTTTAAAACCACGCTCACCCTTAGCTCCCTGTTTACCCGGTTCGCCTTTGAAGCCACGGTCGCCTTTAGCCCCTGGCTTACCCGGTTCACCTTTAAAACCACGCTCACCCTTAGCTCCCTGTTTACCCGGTTCGCCTTTGAAGCCACGGTCGCCTTTAGCCCCTGGCTTACCCGGTTCACCTTTAAAACCACGCTCACCCTTAGCTCCCTGTTTACCCGGTTCGCCTTTGAAGCCACGGTCGCCTTTAGCCCCTGGCTTACCCGGTTCGCCTTTGAAACCACGGTCGCCTTTAGCTCCCTGCTTGCCCGGCTCCCCTTTAGGACCAGGAACACCAGATTTCCCTAATGCTTGTTTTGCTAATCCCAATGCTTGATTCGCAATACTTTTAGTAGCTGTGAGTTGGGATAATATTGTCGAAGATATTTTCTCTAAAGCTGCGACTCTTTGCTCTAGTCCCTTGTCCCCCAGGCTTTTGATGAAAGCAACTAATGCGCTGTAAATTTCGTTGTACGCTCTGGAAACCGCAGATTGTATGATTCCTTCTTTCTGAGATTGAGGGATGCATTTATTAATTTGATTTTGCAAATCAGCAATATCTTTTTTAAGTGCAAACTTCCCATCTAATCCCCCAATAGCCGCACTTAAAGCCGCAATCTGACTGGAGATTTCATCGCAACTACTCATACTATTTCATTGATAAAACTTTTTTCGTAAGTGCAGATAATTGATTAAAAATACCTGCACAATCCAAACAACAGCCGCCACAATCCAATGTATTAGGAGGACAGGGCTTGATACATTCAACACTGAAGGCACAGCTATCATGTTGCCCTTTGTGCAATTCCTGCGCCCCTTGCCTTACGGTGATGATTTTTTTTAAATAATCTTCACCTTGATTAGGCGCGAATCTCTTCTTGATAGAAATTATTGAGAAAGTCCCCGTCGTGGTCTCAGTACTCCAATTATCCCAAATCGCCCATGATGGTTCAGCCGCACCATAAGAAGCGAGTAGTTCTAAATACGTTTGTCCGTTATTAGATTCGGATCGAGTACGTAGTCCCAATACGGGGATGCCTACTTGCATTCCCGAAAAACTAGTCGAGCATTTGGTGTAAGTTTGCGTTGTTGTTACCAATCGCCCACGAGAGATGAACCGGACTGTTAGATTCACTCGGATGCAGACATCTACTGGAATCCCATTAGGCTCTAGCGCCCCATCCTCACAGGTGATATCGATAGGCGCGGCGAAATCCCTGCTGCTGCCATCTGGAAAAGTAACACGGGCAGTATCGCCCGATTGGCAGTACCCCATTAGTAATCGTTAGGATTTAATGTTGCGCCGCTGTCTACCTTAGAAAAAGTTAGTGTCAGCTGATCATTCCGATAAGAAATATTACCTTCCCCACGGGTAATAAAACTAGAGAACCCTTCTTCTACAACAACTGACTGGTCGATGTTTGCGTCAAAGTTTGCTTGAGTAAGATATGTCTTAGCCTTGAGAGCCGTACCAGCAAGAATTGCCTCACCTTTTGCTACGGCATCGGTGACTCCAATGTCGGATTTCAGTAAAGTTACTGTTGTCGCGGTTTGAGTTGCACCATTGCCGAAAATTTGCTGTAATGTTGGTTCAGCCATGTCGATTAAATAATTTATCAATAGTTTCTAAACCATTAATAAATCGCTATCAATTAAATGTAAATATTCCACTTTTATGTAAAAACGGAATGTTTAAAAATTAGTCAAAAGTCTTGCTATATATAAAACACAGGCTATTATAGGTAGTGGGTAATAAAGAATATATTCCAGATTTACCACCCTTAAAGGTAAAACCGGAATAGCTAAAGGTAAAACTTTTTCAATGAAAAATGCACGAAGTGGAAAAGCCGCAATTCTTACAGAAAGTGATTATTCAAAGTTGAGACGAAATATTAAAACTATTAAGTACAAATTACTATTAGACTTGGCTTGGTACACGGGGGAAAGGTGGGGGGCTTTGGTGCAGTTACGGGTAAGTGATGTGTATCTGCCAAATGGAACCCCAAGGGATGTAATCACTTTTCGCGCTGCCACCAGAAAAAAGAGGCCGGATGGAACTGCTGAAACTAGACAAGTGCCGGTTCACCCAATTCTGTTTGAAAATTTGCGGTCGTTCGCACCTGGTGCTAGTCCCTGGTTATTCCCAAATCGGGACGGGGGTAGGTCTGTCACTTGGCGAAATGTGTACGCGGTGTTTATGAAGGCAGTGGAAAAATCAGGTCTGACCGCCAAGGGTGTCAGCACTCATTCCACCCGGCGGAGTTTTATAACTAAGCTACACAATAATGGTGTGGCCACTGCGACTATCAAAAAAATCACCGGTCATCGTGACTTCAAGGCTTTGGAGGGGTATATAGAAATTAGTGGTAATGAAATTAGAGGAGCGATCGCAACACTATGACCATCCCCAAGAAAATTCATAAGCGACTACTCCAACTGGCAACTTTTCCAGAAAATCATACTCTTTTAGAATTGGCTGAGGAATTATTCAAACTTTCACTCAAATGCTCTGAACAGAGTAACGGAGAATTTCGATATGTGGTTTTTTACAACCCCGCTCTCCTTGGAATTAAAAAAGAATAATTATGATATATTTATACCAGTTTCAAATTTGGTAGATGACGCACAACCCAGATAGGTATGTCCCGACGAGTGGGACATACCTATTTTTTTACGCACTCTTGATTAACTGCTGAATTTGTTCTGGAAGATGTCCGAGTGCGATCGCTTTCTCAATCCTCTGTTTCATCTCCAGACACTTATCGCTCATGGTGTTACCGCCTGGTATATGGATATGTTTAATCCTTCCCTGGTAGTAGCAATAGCGGTAGTACCAATACTTTGACCCACTGCGATTCACGTAATAAGACTCTATCCACTGGTTAACTTTGGACTTTTCCAGAACACTATTTACTTGTTCTGGAAGAGTCACGACTTCATTAGAATCTACACCTAACTCGGTAGGCGATGAGGAAGTAATTACCTTTGTAGCGCCGTCTTTGAGTAAAGACGATGAATCCGTCGATATTCTTGGAAGAGAAGACAACTCGCGTAGCAAAACTTTCTCCTTGATAATTTCACCTGCAAAATATCCCTGACACTTGGAAACTGACGCGAGTAGCTTGGTAATTTTGAATTGAGTATTTCTGGAAGAGTGCCAATAAATTCCTCCCTCTTCAAAATGAAAACCCTTCACCGGCTCTTCCAGAACATCATCAACGAATTCTTGGGGTAACTCTTCCAGAAATTCTTCCTCAATATCTTTAATTAGCTCCAATTCTGACCAGTGGAAAACTCCAGCCGTTCCCCAGAGTTCAGTCTGCACTGAACACCGCACAATTTTCTTGACTTTGGTAATTGCTCCAAAATATTTAGAATCTGGTTTCGAGACTGCGACCTGTTGCCCTGCCCTAAATTTGGTTTTAATTTCTTCAGCAATTTCTGGAAATTGCTCCTCCCATTTTAACCACGCCTGCTGGAAATCATAAGGTGTTTCGTGGTCGTCTGGGTCTGGTGGTTCACTGGATGAATCATAGAGCAATGTAACCTGACCGTTAGACTCAATGTTTCCAGAACAATCTAGAACAATTTCATCCCAAGCTGGATCTATCAACCTAGGAACCTCTGGTATTGAGGTGTACTCATCAAGGTTAAATAATGTAGACATGGTAATCACTTTGGTATAAAAAGATTAGCTGCCACTACCAGGACGGCGGAACGGAACTATCTCATGGCGCATTGAATCAGCTATTTCTCTCATGGCCTCACACCAACACAGTGCTAAGTCCGTCGGCATATTGTAAAGGTCAGCTTCTGTTATAAAGCGTTGGCGTATCCAGTTCTTGAATAGTTCTCTCTGGTTATTCATGGTTTTGACTTGGTAAAAAGTAATCCTCAATATTCATCACTGCACCACCAAAGTGCTGAACTATAGCGCAATAGTTCCTGTCCTGATCCCAATATCTATGTCTTAAGCAGTGCCGTATCCATCCTTCAGGATTGTTGATTTTCTGTTCAGCACCTCGCATCTTAAACAGCAGTAGTGCAGCTTTAATTTCAAATTGAGGACGGGCTAAAACTTCCTTTTCATGTGTGTCAAAATGAATACCCTCTTCAGCCATTAGTTGTTGACTAGATAAGATATGCTGCTGCTGAACATCCTGGTCAACGGAATTAGTGGGGTTTGGAGTGGGTGTTTTGTAAGTTGAGTTAGGATTGTGTAACTTTTGTTTCCTGCGTGGTTTTAGCCACTCCAGCGGTCTAACTATTAACTTGAATACCTTCCATGAATACTGTTTAATCGTCTGTATTACACGGTTTTCTACCAAGACGTTAAACATCTGTTTGAGGTAATTGTGGGCGTAACCTTTACCTCGATGTTTCTCGACCCAGTGGTTAAATTCGGATAAGTCTGGCTCAACTTCCTCTGCTACTCCTTCCCTGATTAGCCACTGCCATAGAAGTTTTGCAGCTGGTGGGATGGAGTTCTTTAAGCAAAATTGGTCGTGTTTTTCTGTCCAAGTCATATTTTTGAATGCAGGAATGTTAATTGCGATCGCGCTCCAAATCCCAAATCACTTTTTCCAGAATCCATCTGTCTGACTTCTCTGGATGTAATTGCCGTTGTTGGTTGATCAGTCGTCTGGCTGTAGCTACGTCATTGTTGAGTAGTTGCAACAGCCGCACCTGTAAATCGCTCCTACTTTCTCTTCCACGCCTGGATGGGCTGGGCTTTGGCGTTAACCATCTGGTTATCATTTCATCCAAGTCCACAAACAGAAAGCCAGTTCCTGGTATTCGTTGGAGAAAAATTAGGAAAATTAAAAAGGCAATTGCCACCAATAGAAGGAACAGGATAAAGAGCGTCGCCAATACCAACCCAACCATTGGCTCAGGTGTGCTGTTGGAAAGGCTAGTCAAAAAATCTAAAACAGACATAATTTGGTTTGTAAGTAATCCTCAGTGCTAATTGTTCCCATTCCTCCTTGATTTTGAATACAAGAATCTGTCACCACCTGGTGAATAGGTGGTTGGGATGCTGAAACCGGATTTTAGATTTGGATATTGGACCTAGCGCCGAAGTGGGGAGAGCTTAATCGTCGGGTATTCCTAAAGTATTAATCCCCAATGAGTGAAACATGGTCTTTAGAGAAACTCGGTATAAGCGACATAGCGCGGCAACGTTCTCAGCATTTGGCATAGCCTTACCTGATTCCCAGTCAGCCTGCCGTCGCTCCGAAACACCGATTTTGTCTTTAACTTGGGGGCGCGTTAGCCCCGCCTCTTCTCTTAGTAGCCTCAAAGGAGACTTTTCCTGATTTAGTTTTTGCTCTTCTATCATAGGACGTTTTATTCATGAATGAAAGGTCTTGACAAAGTAAAAATCAGGACGTATCATTCATGTTGAGAGATGCACGATTCCAGCCAAGTTAATACTCGGCAAGTAGTTATAAATTGGCTGGTTGCTCAAAGTCTCTCACCTTAGCTTTTCCAGAACAACAGCAGAACTCAATATTGCAAGTCAATTTTGAATTCCCTGCGCCGCTCCCACCCCACATCGGGGATTCCCACACGGAGCAAGCACCCACGCCTAGACCTTGCGTGGACAAACTGCAATCACCGGAGACATAGGCGCTGATCACGAGTTGACAGCGCGGTGATATTTTCTCGTTCAATGTTCAGTCAACATAACAACAAAAACCCATGACAATAACAGTTCAAGATCTAACAGCGAAGCTCGAACAGTTCCAAGACTGCGCAACTGTTCAAGTAGAAGATGACGGCGTTAATTTGCACATCGCCGAAGTTAAAAAAGACGAAAATCGTAACGCAATTCTAGTCATCAAATCTGAAGATGACGAAGACGAATCCGACGAAGACGACGAGTAAGTAATTCTTGATGTGTTCCTGACCTAATGCTTATTGGTGATGAGGTAATTACTTCATCACCTATCACAACTACCAATTACCAATCATGTGAGCGACCCAATTAACGAAATTAGCCCTAATTGTCCGTCACTGAAGCAGTCGCAGATAACTGGAATCATATCTAGTCCTACGGATGAAGTTGCTTTTGACACTTTGACTGATTACGTGAGCGAACTTGTTGACAAAATCAGGTCTAATTATCCGTCATTAAAGCAGTGGCAGGTATACGCAATCGTAGGTGGTCTTATCAATAAAATGAACAATGATATTGATAATCCTGTATACGAAAAGGGTATATCTAGCGCTATTTTACGGCTCAATGAAATGACTGATATCTAATGACCAATGACCAATGACCAATGACCAATAATTAATGATGTCTAGACGCAAATAAAATTAATTTTCGTAGTAGCTAATTGCAACTGTCTTTTGTAAACGCCGACAGGGTGTAGCTGTCGGCATTATTTACCATCTACCTATGAACTATCGTAATACTCTTAGCCCCTGGTGCGTATTTCGCAAAGAGGCTTCACTTTTTAATGTCTGCGTTGCTAGATTTCGTCGCCGTGACGATGCTTGCGCCTATGCCCGACTACTTGAAAGCAATAATCATCATCCCTATGAGGTAGTTTTTGATGTTAACTAAGGCTCAACTATTAGCCCTGGCTGATTACATCATCGGACTAGAAAGGGGTGTCAGACTTGAACCAGATGCAGAACAAGCGCTAATCCTAGAATCAATCATACCTAAAGTCAGCCGGATGAATTCATTGACAAGATTTCAGGCTCTCAGTTATGCCGCTTTTGGTCTTAGAGAAAATTCAAGAATCGAACAAGCTGTCAATAATTACGTGGAGGAATAATGAGAATCAAAACTATCACTTACAAACGAATTCTCAACCTAGGTAACTACGAAAGTAAGCACCTAGAGATGACTTGCGAAATTAACGAATATGATGACCCGCTAGATGAGGCATCTGGACTTATGAGAAGTGTTGAGTTCAAGATTCGAGAAGATCAATCAGAGGCAATTAAAGACGAGATCGACTCACTTCGTCATGAACTGCGGATATTAAAAGGCGAACAGCGCGGACTGCTTAACAAAACCGCCAAAGAACCTGATATTGAAGATTTTTCAAACGAAGTACGTGAAGGTGTATCTGAAGGAGGGCTTTTCTAATGCCTAAATCCTTGGTTCCCTATAACGAAGATTACGTCCTAATCCACAAACGTGCATTGTTTGTTAATCAATTCACTATGTCACTCATGGTTCAGTTCCTGAGTGATAAATTGAAAATGTCCGAAGCTAATTATGAGCAAATTTTAAATAGTTTTGCACAAATCGCCATCGCAGAAGCAGATAAACTCAGTAATCAGAAAATCTCTGAAACAATCCTGGAGAGTATTATCGCGGGTGAGAAAAAGGGCTGTCCACGGGTTGTCAAAACTGATTTTTAGCAGATAAGTATGATTTCATCCCAATCGATAAAACCGTTTGATGAACAGTATTTGCTTGTTGATAAGCGAAATATTCTGGCATCAAATTTGGCAGTAACCAGCCTGGCTAGTTATGTATCTCTCATTACTGGTAAGCCAGTTGATGCAATCATTGTTGGTGTCGGCGTGGAGTCAAGAAAATTAGCCGAAAAATTCACCCAGCAAGAAGTTGACTCCCACATCCAGACTATCCTAGACAGCTATGAACAGTAACCAAGCACCCCCATCAATAATGCCATTCGACGAAGAATATATTTTGATTCGCAAGCGGCGATTCTTGGCTGGCAATATAGCTATGGCATCAATGGCGAAATATGTTTCAGCTATTGAAAATTGCTCACTAACTTACGTTGCTCAAAAATTCGCTCAAAACGGGGTCAATGTGGCTGAAAGTATGCCGCAAGATTTGGTAGATATGCAAATACAATCTGTCATGAATTCTCAAAAAACCGCCTGATGATGGCTGCTTGTCCCAGCAGCCGAAACACACCCCCTGGTGTGTCGCGGATTGGGTCCAAACCAATCTTGCAACCAGCAAAGTAACTTAAGGCTTTGACGATGAAGTAAGCTTTTTGGCTTTCTTAGATTCATAAGCTTGGTTACTTTTGCTGCTTTGAGACTGAATTAGGCTGTTATGGCCTTTGGGTGATTCTTAAGCGTAATTTCACACCCCTTACAAATTATATGAGAATAGTTGGTTTAGATGTCTCTAAGTCATCGGTTTCGTGCTGCTTACTTGAAAGCAAACCGAGTGATGTTAGGGAATTTTACTATGATTACAAATTCCATCATTTCCAGAGCAACCAAAAAGGAATATCAGGGCTATTGGCTTTAAAACCAGACGTAGCCATCCTTGAACCCACCGGGGTCAATTACTCTAAATTTTGGACTCAACTCTTAACCCGCGCCGGAGTGGAAATTAGACTAATCGGACACAAGGAACTGAGAAGGTATCGTGAGAACCACCTGCAACTACCCGACAAGGACGACGACGCGGACGCGCTGGCTATAGCCTGTTACTACTTTGATTACTGTAGCGATCGTTCTCGATTTGTTCGAGTTTTAGATCCGGTGGTTTCCAGAATTCGGGAATTAATTCTGCGGTTAAATCACTTAAATAAAGTACAGTCACCAATCATCAGCCGTGCCAGACAAGATTTAGCTTGGCAGTTTCCAGAGGTCGCGCTGGTGGTTTCAAAGCGTGGCGTTTCTGGAAAAGTTCCGTTACTTTGGGGGTGGCTATCTGGGGAAAGGAAGAGTAAAAAGTATGATCGTCTTTACTCCCAGACGGCCGGACTGGGATTAACTGACTCGGTGAAATTCCACGCGCAGCGCATTTGTAGCTTACAGCGTGAGGAGCAGTTGATTGAAGTTGAATTAACTGTGTTACTTAAAGATGAAAGATTTGCAAAATACATACAAGTGTTTGATGAGTTTAATTTTGGCGATCGCTTGCAAGCCACAATTATTTCTCAGATATTCCCACTGCAAAACTTTTTTGGTGATGATGGTAATCCGGTAGTGAAAATTCGTAAGGGTAGAATTTCTGGAAAACCTACCAAGCGTTACCTAAGCTTGAGGAAATTTCAAAAGTCGCTGGGCTATGCTCCTACTCAGGAATCCAGCGGCGATATTTCCAAAAATAAGGTGTCCGGTGGTAGCACTATCTGTAGAAAGGCGATATGGCAATGGGTATTTTCTGGAGTTGAGCCAAAGCGCCGCCGCACTAATTTACTAGTGAAAGAGTTGGGGGAATTCCTAGACCAGGAGAAGGTAGCCGGCAAACCAGTATCGCTGGTGAGAAGTCGAACAGCTGTAAAAGCTGTTAAATTGCTTTTCAAAAAATTAGTAAATCTTTTAGACTGAATCTAAAATCCCATATTCTCACCCAAAAATGAAGATGGTTCAGACCCACACAATCAGAGTACACGATCGCGCTACCGGCACATCATACACTCTGCAAGTCCCAGAAGACCGCTATATTCTGCACACAGCCGAACACAATGGCGTAGAATTACCCTTCTCTTGTCGCAACGGGGCTTGCACTACTTGCGCTGTCAGAGTCATCTCTGGAGACATTTACCAACCAGAAGCCATTGGATTATCCCCCGACTTACGCCGCAAAGGTTACGCTTTGCTATGTGTCAGTTATGCCCGTTCTGACTTGGAAGTAGAAACACAAGACGAAGATGAAGTGTATGAACTCCAGTTTGGGCGCTTTTTTGGCAAAGGCAAAATTAAAGCGGGTTTACCCTTAGATGAAGACTAGAGGCAAAAAATGAAGATTGTGGCAGGGTGCAGATACTTACTGAGTAAAATGGCGGCTTTAAAGAGGCGTTTTAGCATCTTGGCGCAAAAAATAGCAATATTATCTTGCTTGTTGTTGTTGGTAAGTTGTCAAGGTAAAAACCCGCCTACTAACATTCCGGCTGAAGTGAAAGTAGCGCGGGTTGTCAGTGGACAAACCTTGGAAGTACTAGGTATGACAGAACAACCGAATTTAATTTCTCCACTGCGGTTAATTGGTTTAGAAGCGCCAGATTTACGTCAGCGTCCTTGGGGAGAAGACGCTAAAGAACTTTTAGATAGTTTGATTGGTGGTGCAGAGAAACCAGTGAAGCTGGAGTTGGACTTAGAAGCCAAAGATAAATTTGGGCGAACTTTAGCCTATGTGTGGAAAGATCAGCTGTTGTTAAATGAAGAAGTACTCAAACAAGGGTATGCTTTATTTGTAGCGCGATCGCCCAATCACAAATACGACGAGCGCTTAGAACGCGCCCAACAATGGGCTAGACTCATGGGAAAAGGAATCTGGAACCCTGATAAACCCATGCGTCTGACTCCTGGTGAATTTCGCCGTCTTTATCGTTAAACAGCGAACAGGGATGGGGTGACGCGGAGAGGAGGAGACGCGGGGACGCGGAGACGCGGGGACGCGGAGAAAATGAAGAATAACTTAATTACCTATTTCCAATGACCAATGACTAATGACCAATGACTAATGACCAATGACTAATAACCAATGACTAATAACCAATGACTAACTTACAAATTTTTCTAGATATTGCTACTGAAGCGGCATTAGCGGCTGGTGTAATTTTACAAGATTATTTAGGTAAAGTAGAAGATGCAACTACTGAAAAAGGACGACCTGGTGATTTAGTTACCGCAGCTGATAAAGCTTCTGAAAAGGTGATTTTAGAAATTTTGCACCGCCATTTTCCCCAACATTCTATTCTCGCGGAAGAATCAGGGAAACTCGGCAACCAAGAGAGTGAATACCTGTGGGCAATTGATCCTTTAGATGGTACAACCAACTACGCCCATCAATATCCATGTTTCGCAGTTTCCATTGGCTTGTTTATTAATGGTGTATCACAAGTAGGTGTAATTTATGACCCTTTCCATCAAGAACTATTCCGAGCGGCCGCCAGCTTAGGAGCAACGCGCAACCGCCGCCCGATCAAGGTTTCTCAAACTAATGAATTGAGCAAAAGCTTGTTGACTACGGGATTTGCTTATGACCGTCGAGAAACTGCAGACAATAACTACGCAGAATTCTGTCATCTTACCCATCTTACCCAAGGCGTGAGACGTGGCGGTTCAGCATCTCTAGATTTGGCTTATGTTGCCTGTGGCCGTGTTGATGGTTATTGGGAAAGAGGAATTGCACCTTGGGATATTGCTGCTGGTATAATTTTATTGCAAGAAGCTGGGGGCAAAATCACTGCCTACGATAACAGTCCTTTCCAAATCGATTCTGGTAAAATACTGGCAACCAATGGTTATATTCATAACACTTTGAGCCAGGAATTAGTAAAAGTTACCCCTCTTTCAGCTTGGTGATCAAAGACAATGATCGAGAACTGATAGCTAAAGATTATAGGTAGGGTAAACTAATTGAAATTGCTGTTTGGGTGCAACACGCAACACTACTATTATTATGGCTTTAAAATTAGATTGTGGACTATTCAAATATGATTTCATAGATCATCATGCAGTTTTGTGTGTTCCAATTGATGCAGATGCAAAAGAAGTTCGCAAACGCTATCTCAAAATTGCTCGGCGCTTGCACCCAGATAGTTCTACTGTGGTCGGTGAAACAGAAAAATATATAGCCAATGAATTGTTATCTAAGCTGGTTAATCCAGCATACGAAAAACTATCTGTAGAACGCAATCGGGCAGAATATACCTTAGTATTATCGCAAATAGGCAAGCGTCTGGCACAAGGATCAGCATCAGTAGATCTCACCACCGATTTAGCCAAAGAATTTGCGATCGCACACGATATAGACCTATTGTACAAAAATCAGATCACTAAAATTGCCACAACCCAATTTGATGAATTGCCGCAAGCAACCCAAATAATTGGTCAAATTAGTGAATTAAATTTAGTCTACCTGATGCGAAAATCAGGGACGTTAATCATCAAGCCTCAATTACCTAACGCCAGTCCCCCCAGGACAAATCTAGCGCCACCACCACCGCCACCACCGCCCAAAGAAGACACAGCTGTAGAACAGTACGTCCGTCGCGCTCAAACGTTACTTCAGAAAAACCAATTTGTCCTAGCCAAAGTAGAATTGCAAGATGCCTTGAGGCTAGAGCCGAGAAATAGTCGTTGCCATAGCTTGATCGCAATGGCATATTTAGGGGAAAATCAGCTGCGAATGGCAAAGATTCACTTTGACAATGCACTGAAATTAAATCCTCAAGACAAATTGGCTTTGGAATGGAAACCCAAAGTAGACAAGGCTTTAGGCATTAAACCCAGTGCTACTCAGGTGAATTCATCTCCTAATAGTGGAGATAAGCAACCAGATAAGTCTGGAAGTGGCGGTTTGTTTGGTGGTTTGTTTGGTGGAAAAAAATAATGGTGTATCAACCAGCAGCGGGAGCTAGGGATTTACTTCCCTTAGATGTGGCTCAAAAACGCTGGATTGAAGATAGGTTACAACAAGTATTTCATCGTTGGGGATATCACAGGATTATCACCTCAACTTTGGAACGCATGGATACTTTGATGGCGGGTGAAGCAATTCAGCGCCAGATGGTAATTGAACTGCAAAATGGGCAAAATGAAGAATTGGGCTTACGTCCAGAACTCACAGCTTCTATTGCCCGTACAGTTGTTACTCGCATGGCAGAAGCAACTTATCCCCAACGGCTGTATTACAATGCCAACGTATTTCGCCGCAACTGGGAAAAACGGCATAATCGTCAGCAAGAGTATTATCAAGCTGGGGTGGAATTGCTAGGATCTGGTGGGTTGCTGGCAAATGCCGAAGTGCTATTGTTGGTAGCTAATTGTTTAGCCGCTTTAGATTTGCAGGGCTGGCATTTAATCTTAGGTGAAGCAGGAATTACTCGCTCCCTACTCAATGCTTTTCCTGCCAATTTGCAAAGTAAGGTGCGGAGTGCGATCGCTCATCTTGATCGCATTACCATAGATACTCTACCTCTAAGTGACGAACTCCGCGAACGTGCCAGAATCATGCTGGATTTGCGCGGTAATAGTGCAGATGTCTTGGCAAAAGTCAGCAGCTTAGATCTAGACTCCGAGCAGCAAGAGGCGGTAAATAATCTCAAATCTCTAGTAGATTTACTAGAATCAGACCGCAAATTTCCCTTAATTCTCGACCTGAGTTTGATTCAAACTATTGATTATTACACAGGTATTGTGTTTGAAGTAGTCAGTGATACAGATGGTCAAGCCAAGGTTTTAGGGCGAGGTGGTCGTTATGATCAACTTTTGGGGCTATATCATCCCCAAGGGGAAAACATTCCCGGTATTGGTTTTGAATTGAGCATTGATGATTTATACCAAACTCTTGTATCAACTCAGCAATTACCCCAGAATATACCCGCAAGTAATTGGTTAGTAGTACCAGAAAGCAAAACGGCTGAAGCTGCGGCTTTTGCTTACGCCCAGAAGTTGCGAGATACTCCTGATTTAGTGCGAGTAGAAATTGACTTGGGGGGAAGAGATACAGAGGCTATCCGTCAATATGCAAGCGATCGCTCTATCGCCCAAATCGCCTGGATTCAAGCGGATGGTACAACGACAATTGAAGCAGTAGGTTAACAAATAACATTACAAATTGTTACGCTAAAAACTACTGATTCATTAAAGAGAGGGAATCGATAAAATGCCACATACAATTGTGACTGATGTTTGTGAAGGCGTGGCTGACTGCGTAGTAGCTTGTCCTGTAGCTTGCATTCATGATGGCCCAGGTAAAAACGTCAAAGGCACCGATTGGTACTGGATTGACTTTGCTACCTGTATCGACTGTGGCATCTGTTTACAAGTTTGCCCTGTAGAAAATGCAATTCTGGCAGAAGAAAGACCTGAACTGCAAAAAATAGCAGATTAGGTGACTGGGGATAGGTGACAGGTGACAGGTGACAGGTGACAGGGAAAAATTAATTAACTCCTACCTATTCCCTATTCCCTATTCCCTATTCCCTATTCCCTATTCCCTATTCCCTATTCCCTATTCCCTATTCCCTATTCCCTATTCCCTATTCCCTATTCCTAATAACTTATGACAAATTATTTATTAGAAGTGGAAAATGTCTACGCTGGATATATCAAAGATGTAGATATATTGCAAGGTGTAAATTTTCGAGTATCACCCGGCGAATTAGTTACCGTTATTGGGCCTAATGGTGCTGGTAAATCCACTTTAGCAAAAACCATATTTGGACTTTTAAAACCCCACCTAGGTACAATTACCTTCAAAGGGGAAAATATTGTGGGGTTAAAGTCAAATCAAATCGTCCAACGGGGGATGTGTTATATCCCACAGATAGCCAACGTTTTCCCTTCCTTGACGATTGAAGAAAATCTGGAAATGGGAGCCTTTGTGCGAAATATTTCCCTCAAACCGCTAAAAGACAAAATATTTACCATGTTTCCTAGATTAAGCGATCGCCGTCGTCAACGTGCAGGAACCTTATCCGGTGGGGAAAGACAGATGTTAGCGATGGGTAAAGCTTTGATGTTAGAACCTAGTTTACTGCTTTTAGATGAACCTTCAGCGGCTTTATCTCCCATTTTGGTAACGCAAGTATTTGAGCAAATTAAACAAATTAACCAATCAGGTACAGCCATTGTCTTAGTAGAACAAAATGCCCGTAAAGCTTTAGAAATGGCTGATCGTGGTTGTGTATTAGAATCAGGACGAGATGCTATTTCTGGAACTGGTAGAGAATTGTTAACTGATCCCAAAGTGGGAGAATTATATTTAGGTGCAGGGAAGAGGCATTAATTAGGGCTTGCTTAATAAAGCTAAAACTTAGATATATCAAGAGTTAGAAGGTTAAAAAGGTGAATAAGGTGCAAGGAATAAGCCTTGAAACTACCAAAAATCTATCACTGGATCTGATTCAAGACTATTCTTCTCTTCTTCTAATTCTTCCTCCTGACTCCTGACTCCTGACTCCTGACTCCTGACTCCTGACTCCTGACTTCTGACTCCTAGCCCTAACGGAAAGACTTTTTCAGCAAGCCCTAATTAACTTTTTCAGGCATTGCCGAAGAATGATGTTCGATAATTAACCATTTATTTCCAACTTTGCGGTAAACAAATGTATAACGTGCTTGCACTTTATTGACTTGGCCATCTTGAGTTAAATTGAAGGTATAAATACCAGAATTAATTGCGATATTGCAATATATACGAATATTTTCTTCATCAATTTTTCCTACCGGCTTCAGTTTCAGAAATTTCTGAAAGTAATCTTTAATTTCAGCAGGTGTATTACGAACCTGATTAGATACAGTGGGTAACAAAACACCATCTTTAGCGTAATTTCTGGCAACTTTTTTAGGTGAGCCAGTTTGTAAAGAGTTATTCCATTGAACAAAAAGTAACTTAATATCCTTATTATTTACTCGTGGACACTGTGAGGCTCTTTGAGCTTGAACGGGAAGAAGTGCAACCGGAGAGTTAATTGCCGCAAAAACGGATAAGATAACCAGCGCCTTTGGGAACATAAGTTTAACTTGGGATAATCACTTGCATAGTTTATTGTACAATAGTAGCCCCCTCAGATTTAGTAATTAAAATAGCATATTTGTAGGTTGCATCAGATGGCAAAATTTTGTTAATTGTGGGCAAATTAACCGGTCTGACGTGGTTGGTGAGCTTGCCGAACCACACCATAGAAAAGATAAAATCCACAATTTATATTTGATGAACTTTTTTGATGAACTTTTTCAATGCGTAAGTCCTAGATTGTATCTTTGATAAGCAATTAACCGAACTTGATGTAATATAGTAATTTTTAACCGCAGATGTAGACACCAGTAGGATAGCTTCTCGAAGTTGGAAATTCTCAAATAGAAACCAAACGAGCAGTACACAACCTCTAAAAACATATCCTCTTAATCTGCGTTAATCTGCGGTTGAAAATCAAAAATGAACCTCAAACTCCACCCAGAACATTTACAAATTATCAACAATCACGCCGAAAGCACCTATCCTGAAGAATGCTGTGGGATAATGCTTGGCCATATGGCTGAAGATAGCAAAACTCTAATTACAGTCATACCCACAGAAAACGCCTGGAATCAAGAAGCGGTGAATTTTACAGTAGAAGCCCAGAGTACCAAGAGAAGATATGCGATCGCACCCGCTTTCATGTTACAAATGCAAAGAGAAGCCAGAAACCGCAACTTGAGTATAATTGGTATCTATCATTCCCATCCCGATCACCCCGCTATTCCTTCAGAATGGGATAGACTGTATGCTTGGCCAGAATACTCATATATAATAGTTTCCGTTGAAAATGGTAAAGCGGGCAAACTCCAAAGTTGGAGTCTGGACGAAAATCACCAATTTCAACTTGAGACAATCGAACATATAAACTTAACAATTTTAAGTTAACATTAATACTCCGCGCTGACTCATTTAACTATGCTAAATCCGAATCTGGATGAAATCCAGTTGACTAAAGACGACTACGAACGCTACTCCCGTCACTTAATCTTGCCAGAAGTGGGACTGGAAGGGCAAAAACGCCTCAAAGCTGCCAGTGTATTGTGTATCGGTACTGGTGGACTAGGTTCACCATTGCTGTTATATTTAGCAGCAGCAGGGATTGGCCGCATTGGTATTGTAGATTTTGATATCGTTGATACTTCCAATCTGCAACGTCAAGTTATTCACGGAACATCTTGGGTAGGTAAACCGAAAATCGAATCCGCGAAAAACCGTATTCACGAAATCAACCCCCATTGTCAAGTTGATTTATACGAAACTCGTATCAGTTCCGAAAACGCCCTCGATATCATTCGTCCTTACGATATCGTAGTTGATGGTACTGATAACTTCCCCACCAGATATCTAGTTAACGACGCTTGCGTATTGTTAGACAAACCTAACGTTTACGGTTCTATTTTCCGCTTTGAAGGACAAGCTACCGTATTTAACTATGAAGGTGGTCCCAACTATCGTGATTTGTATCCAGAACCACCACCACCAGGAATGGTTCCCTCCTGTGCAGAAGGTGGTGTATTAGGGATTTTACCAGGAATGATTGGTATCATTCAAGCCACAGAAACAGTCAAAATTATTCTTGGTAATGGTAATACCCTCAGCGGACGCTTGCTGTTGTACAATGCCTTAGAAATGAAATTCCGAGAATTGAAACTGCGTCCTAATCCAATTCGTCCAGTCATTGAAAAGTTAATAGACTACGAAATATTCTGCGGTATACCGCAAGCGCAAGCAGAAGAAGCGAAACAGCAAATGGAAATTCAAGAAATGACGGTGACGGAGTTGAAGGCATTAATAGATAGTGGTGCAAAGGACTTTGTATTGCTAGATGTCCGTAACCCCCACGAGTATGAAATTGCTAAAATTCCTGGTTCTGTATTAGTACCTTTACCTGATATTGAAAACGGTGATGGTGTTGCTAAGGTGAAGGAAATACTCAACGGACACCGCTTAATTGCTCATTGTAAAATGGGTGGACGTTCTGCAAAAGCCCTTGGTATCCTCAAGGAAGCCGGAATTGTGGGAACTAATGTCAAAGGTGGAATTAATGCTTGGAGTCAGGAAGTAGATTCTTCTGTTCCTCAGTATTAAATAATAGGGAACAGAGAACAGGGAACAGGGAACAGAGAATGGAGAATGGAGAATGGAGAATAAATTAATTCCAAATTAATTCCAAAAACTCCCTTTACCTGTTACCTTTCCTATCCGTAGGAAATCGAAAATCGGATGAATACCTCAAAATCTCAACGCAGTATTTTATGGTTACAAGTTTGGGTTTTAGCAGGTTTGCAGGCAGCAATTACCCTGGCTTGGTTGGTTTATAATACTTATTTACCCCAACTTTTAACTCAATTTGGTTTTCCCGCATCTTTAGCAGTTGGTATATTAGTTGTAGAAAATGCCTTGGCTGTGGTGATGGAACCACTGATGGGGGGACTTTCAGATCAAGCTAGACTGAAATTAGGAACTCGCTTTCCTTTTATTTCCGCAGGTGTAATTCTCGCTTCAACTTTGTTTATCGCTATACCCTGTATTGTGACTTTCATCCCACCGACTGAGGTGATACGGGGAATTTTACCATTAGTTTTGGTAGCTTGGGCTTTAGCAATGACTGTCTTTCGTTCTCCAGCAATTTGCTTGTTGGGAACATATGCAATTCCTTCTGAGTTACCTTTAGCAGTCAGTTTTGTGACTTTAGCGGGAGGAGTCGTTGCTGCTTTTCGGGGAATTGCAAATCAGTTTATTCTGAGTTTAGGTGCAATTTTTGCTTTTGCGATCGCTTCCTTTGTTCTTCTTGCTGCTGCATTTGCGTTACGCTTTGTCCAACCCCCAGCAATACCAACAGCACAACAAAACCTAGAAACACCCAAAATACCTCTCAAAAACTTAGGTTTAATCCTAGTCACCGGTTTTTCTGTCGGTTGCGGTTCCCGGTTACTCATGGATGCTTTAGGCAAAACCCTGAAAACTCAATTCCATACCAATGATATAACTACAATCATGGTTTGGTTTGGATTAGCTCTGGCTGTTGCTGCCTTACCCGCAGGTTTCTGTGCAGTCAAGCTGGGAAATCGTCGAGTCATGCTCGCAGGTGTCGGTATAACTGTTTGCTCAATTCTGGCGATGGTATATCTGCGCGCACAGATTTCCATTATATTTTTCATAATAACTGGATTTAGTTTAATTGTCAATGGGGTAATTCCCTTTGCTTTGGAGTTAATGCCTCAGCGCTGGGCTGGGTTAGGAATTGGGATGTATTTTGGGGGATTTTCCTTAGCAATGAGTTTATTTGGCGTATTTTTTCCGCCAGGGATGACAGCTGTAGCCAGTGGATTTAGAGGTGCGGTGGCGTTTTTGGTGGCTGGTGGGTGTATTTTTTTAACGCAGAACAAACAGGGGGAAATAATTCGTAATTCGTAATTCGTAATTCGAGCCGTGGACAGGGTGCTTAGGACATCAATTGATAATGAAACTCCCACTACAAGAGGGTTTTACTCTTAACTCCTGAATTCTGCTGTAGTGAAAAAAAATGTAGAGACGTTCCATGGAACGTCTCTACAAAAGAACGTCTCTACAAAAGTTTTAGAAAACGCATATCTAAAGAAAAGCATCTTTTCGATCAATAGCAGCAGGAATTCTAAATACCCAGCCTTTGATAAACTTGGTCTAAATGTCTGAGATGCTGCTGTGGATCAAAACAGGTTTCTATTTCTGCTGATGACAAATTTTGAGTAACACGGGTATCTTTGCTAATCAAATCCCGGAAATTACCTTCTGGTTGATTCCAAGCTGTGTGTGCATTTTGTTGAACGATCGCATAAGCTTCTTCGCGGTTGAGTCCTTTGTCGATCAAAGTCAGTAAAACTCTTTGGCTGAAAACTACGCCACCATAGCAGTTGAGATTCCGTTCCATATTCTGGGGATAAACCAGCAGATTTGTCACCAAGTCTGTGATTTCATGCAGCATGAAGTGAGTTAAAATGCAAGCATCTGGTAAAACTACCCGTTCTACAGAACTGTGAGAAATATCTCGTTCGTGCCATAAAGCCACGTTTTCTAAAGCTGCACCTGCATGACTTCTGACTAATCGCGCCATCCCGGTAAGCCGTTCAGAACGAATGGGGTTGCGTTTGTGGGGCATAGCACTGGAGCCTTTTTGGCCTTTGGCGAAGAATTCCTCAACTTCCAAAACGTCGGTTTTTTGGAGATTGCGAATTTCTACAGCAAAGCGTTCAATGGATGCAGCAACAAGGGCTAATTGCTGTACATAATCAGCATGGATATCGCGGGAAATTACTTGTGTAGAGGCGGTATCAGGTTTGAGTCCGAGTTTTTGACAAGCGATCGCTTCTACACGAGGTTCGATATTAGCATAAGTTCCCACTGCACCAGAGATTTTACCTACAGCTATGGTTTTGCGGAGAATTTGCAAACGTTCTTGGTGTCGCAACACTTCTGCCAACCATCCAGCTAACTTAAAACCAAAAGTCATTGGTTCAGCGTGAATACCATGCGATCGCCCAATCATCACAGTATAACGGTGTTCTCTGGCCTTGTGGCGAATTGCCTGGATTAAATCTTCTAGGCGTAGCAACAGCACATCCAAACTCGCAACCAATTGCAGCGCCAAAGCCGTATCCAACACATCCGAACTTGTTAAACCGAGGTGAATATAGCGTCCTGCATCACCTACATATTCATTGACATTTGTCAAGAAAGCGATCATATCATGGCGAACTTCAGCCTCAATTTCTAGCACCCGCTGAGGGTCAAAATTCGCCTTAGACTTAATTTCTGCAACTGCTTCTGATGGAATGTAACCCAATTCTGCCTGTGCTTCGCAAACAGCAATTTCTACTTGCAGCCAGGTTTGTAGCTTATAGTTTTCATTCCACAGATTGCCCATTTCCGGCAAAGTATAACGCTCAATCACATTCGGGCATCTAATACAACCGTCATATTTTACATTTTAATTAGGGTTTCTAATCTTTAAATACTTTTTGGTATCAGCGATACCCTGGGTTATTGTTTTCCTTGGGGTTTATGGATACAGCGTTCTTTGTAGGAATGATGCGATTACCATATTTTCTGGCATAAACTTGGGTGAACTCAGCACCAAAAAAGAGAATTTGGGCGGCATAGTATACCCAAGCGAGAATTACCATCAATGAACCAGCTGCACCGTAGGTAGAAGCAAAACTGCTGTTACCGAGGTAATGTCCTAATAAAAACTTGCCCAGGGAAAATAAAATTGATGTGATCACCGCACCAATTAACACATCACTCCAACCAATTTTGACATCAGGTAAAACTTTGAAAATTAACCCAAACAGCACTGTAGTAATGCTAAAAGACAAGATAAAATTGATAATCTGCCAGATTATATCCACTCCCGGTAGCACATTAGTAAAGTATGTAGTTATCGCTGATAATGCTGCACTAATTACTAGGGAAACTAGTAGTAAAAATCCAATTCCTACCACCATTGCAAAGGACAAAAAGCGCTGGCGAATAATATTAAACATATTCCGTCCAGGTTTGGGTTTTACTTCCCAAATTGTATTTAAGGAATCCTGTAACTCAGCAAATAAACCAGTTGCACCCAATAGCAAGGCTAAAATACTAATAATAGAAGCGATATTTCCCTCCTCTGGTTTACTGGCATTTTTAATCGCTAGTTCTATAAATTCTGCCCCCTCTTTGCCGACTAAACCTTGAATTTGCTGGACAATTTCACCCCTGGCTGCCTCCTCACCAAAGAGAGTTCCAGTAATGGCAATAACGATAATTAGTAAGGGTGCAAGTGAAAAAATGGTGTAATAAGCCAATGAGGCCGCTAACCGCGAGGCTTTATCTTCACTCCATTCTGTAAAAGTTTCCTGCAACAGCTTCCCAATTGACCGGAAGTTTATTTTCATAAGTCTTCTTATCAGAAAATAGTTTTTCTCCTGACACATTTGATACTAATTTCCTAGATAGCCGCATCTTCCTAAGGGTGTTTGTCCAACTTCCTTGAGGTAGAATTATGTGAAAAATAAATAACTATAAGAATTACGCATTGACAAAGTTGATCAAATATGAATTGTGGATTTTATCTCTTCTATGGTGTGGTTCGGCAAGCTCACCAACCACGTCAGACCCGATAATTTGCCCACAATAAGTAATATCTACAGTATTTACACAGATTTTTAAGTAATTGCCAATTTAAATTAAGTAAATTTCCTTAGACAAAATATTCTAGGTCATTTTGGCTGATTTTAGCTTTAATCCTTAACTTTTAGTTAAAGGCTGAGTGCTAAGATTTATGGCATCCGCTTATTAGAGACTAAATCGATTCTGCTATACTCCTGACTCCTGACTCCTGACTCCTGAATTCTGCTGTATGTTTCACCCAAACCCTAGTATTTCCTGCGGCAATCTTGAGAATGCGATCGCTTGATTTAATCAATAACCGCACATTCTGCAAAGAACCTCAGATGAAGTGCGTTGCAAGAAGGTTTGATACGTCGTTTTTTGATACGAGCTTAAGCAATAATGCGGATGTTAGTAAGCGTCAATATTACCTGAATATTAAGGATTGCAAAAATGCTGGCTATGCATAGCATGAGAAATGCTGATGAGTTGAACCTAAAACTAGAGTCAACCTTGCAGGAACTACCAGTTTGGACTGTTCAAATCGAGCTAGATCATCTAGGAAACGAATTGACTGAACTTTTTGAAGAAGAGCCGTTACTTCCAGGAATTATCTTGACTAAAAATCGGCAATGTGTAGGCATGATTTCGCGGCGACTATTTTTTGAGCAAATGAGCCGTCCTTATGGTTTAGGGCTGTTTGCTGGACGGCCTGTTGATTATCTATATAATTTTTTGCAGCCAGAAATATGTATTTTACCTGAAGAGATATCAATTGTGGAAGCGACTCAGATAGCTTTAGGGCGATCGCAAAAACTTGTCTATGAGCCGATTTTAATTACAGATTCATCTTGCCAGCATGGATTACTTGATTTCCATCAATTGCTTTTAGCTTATTCTCACATCAATGTTTTAACTGTAACTCGATTACAAAAGGAAAAAGAACGAGCCAGAGTCGCGCGGGCAGATTTTCGGGATCTCCAACACAATTATTCTCGATTGCTACAGAATGAAAAAATGATTGCTTTGGGACAGCTTGTGGCTGGGATTGCACATGAAATCAACAATCCCATGAATTTTATTTATGGCAATCTCAACTATGCAACTGAATACGTCAAAGACTTACTATATCTACTGGAATGTTATCAACAGGAGCAACCTCATTGTGATGTAATATCACAAGCAAAACTTGAGGGAATTGAAATCGACTTTATTATAGAAGATTTGCCAAAATTATTATCTTCTATGAAAGTAGGTGCTACCCGAATCAACGAAATTGTCTTATCGCTACGTAATTTTTCTCGACTAGATCAGGCAGAACTTAAATTAGTTGATATTCATGAAGGCATAGAAAATACATTAATTATTCTCAGACATAACCTAAAAGCTAAACCTGATCGTCCCGAAATTAAGGTGATTAAAGAGTATGGAAATCTCCCCTTAGTGGAGTGTTATGCAGGGCAACTTAATCAGGTATTTATGAATATCATTGCCAATGCTATTGATGCGCTTTCAGAAAGTTACAAATTATCAGTTTCTAGTGATGATATAACTGCCAAAATTCACAAAGATATCACAATACATATTCGTACTGAATTAACTGATGATAATCAAGTAATGATTAGTATCGCGGATAATGGATTAGGAATACCGGATAATATCCAAAAGCGCTTGTTCGACCCCTTCTTTACTACTAAACCTGTAGGTCAAGGAACCGGCTTAGGATTATCAATCAGCTATCAAATTGTAGTTGAAAAACATGGTGGACAACTTATCTGTGTATCTACTCCGGGACAAGGTGCTGAATTTATAATTAAAATCCCCATTGTTTCAGATCGTTTAAAACAGAAAGAAGCTGATTAAAATAATTCGTAATTCGTAATTCGTAATTCGTAATTCGTAATTCGTAATTCGTAATAGTGCCTCCGGTTTCGTAAGAGATATAAACTCTTATGTAGAACCCATCTGTAGCTTACTTAGAGCAGGTAAAATAACCTAAGTATAGACGTATGTTCTGTAGGGTGAAGTATTCAACCCTTTCATTTTCTACTTATAGAATTTTATAGGTTAAATAGGGATAATTGAATAACCTTAATTCGGCAATCTTCTCCAGCATTTATAATAATTATGCCAATCAGTTGGGTTTACCTCATCATAGCAATTATTTTTGAAGTCTTCGGCACAACTTGCATGAAATTGTCTGAAGAATTCACTAAAATAGTTCCTTCAATTTTCATCTTTGTCTTTTATGGACTTTGTTTGATTTTTTTGACCCTTTCTCTCAGAAAACTGGAAGTTAGTATCGTTTATGCTGTTTGGTCTGGTTTGGGTACTATCGTCATTACTAGTATTGGTATTGTCTGGTTTCGTGAGTCTTTCACACTCGTAAAACTCATATCTATACTTTTAATACTTGTCGGGGTGATTGGTTTAAATTTAGGTGACTATTTGCAGAATTACAAGAATTAATCTTCATTCAAAAGTCAGGGTTTAGCAATGCTGAACCCTATAGCTATAGCGATCCTAAATAAGTCATGAACACATATTGTATAGTGGATGTTGGGTTACGAAGCAGTTTGATGATTTATCTGTGAGCTAGGACTTACGCAAGATGTGACTGAAAACCTTATTCGTGTGTAGCGGTAATTCATGAATTACCGCTACTTTGGCTCTGTTTTGCGTAAGTCCTATGAGCGTTATAAGTTAATTACCGCGTTTAACCCAACCTACAAGATGTTCACAACTTCTGCAAGTATTGCTATGAGTGAATTTTGGAAAAATATTCTTAAAATCCATGTTCATATTCAACAGATTTATTTTTGAGAATCAAATAAGTAGATTATTTGATAATATAGTATTATGTTGCATGATTGACTACTAAGTGTTAGGTAGGTTTAGATTGCCAGAGGATCGTTATCTTATCGACGAATGTTGATAGTTGAACGAAGGCTTTAAGCAATTCACCATTTTTTATCCCTTATTTTCAGGAACAACGCAGCCATGAAAAATATCATTGCCCAGACAATCAAAGAAGAATTACACAAAGCTTTAGGCCAATTAGATAGATTTGAATCATGTGCATTGCTTAACTATCCAGATCACCTCAATTTAGGAGATCATTTGATTTGGTTGGGGACGGTGATTTACCTAACTGATATCATGAAAACCAAAATTAACTACGCTTCTAGCATTGCAGATTTTTCACCAGCAGAAATGGAAGAAAAAATTGGTAAATCTCCCATATTTCTGCACGGAGGAGGTAATTTAGGAGACCTTTGGCCTACTCATCAAAAGTTTCGAGAGCAAATTATTGCTAAATATCAAGATCGCCCAATTATTATTCTCCCACAAAGTATTTTGTTTAGCAATTTAGATAATCTTAAAAAAACCGCAGATGTATTTAATTCCCATCCTAATTTAACTATATTTGTCCGTGATGATCGTAGCTATAAAATTGCCGAAGAATCTTTTGATAAATGCCGAGTTATTAAATCACCTGATATGGCTTTCCAGTTATTAAATTTACCAGGTGTATCTACTAACCGTCAGCCAAAACAATCAATTCTCTTTCTCTGTAGAACAGACAAAGAATTAAATCAGGGATTTTCGGTAGATAATGTCAAAATTCCTAACTTAGTTGTACAAGATTGGGTTTCATGCGAATGGTTGCTAGGAGTTCGATACAGAGGTATAAAACGTTTTGTTACGCAAATGGTAAGAGAAGTTTGGCAACGCGGTTTGATGGCTCCAGTTGAGTGGATATATCGGCAGAAATGGCAATCTATTTATTCTAATACTGATAAATTTAATCAAATGTATAATCCTTCTATGCACAAACTTTTATGGAGTTTTATGTACAGTGGTATTTATCAATTTCAGCAACATCAACTCGTTATTACCAATCGTTTGCATGGACATATTCTTTGTATCCTGTTAGGTATTCCTCATGTTTTTCTACCTAATGCTTATTACAAGAATGAATCTTTTTATGAAGCATGGACAAAAGACATCCCATTTTGTAGATTTGTTAAAGATGCTACCCAGATTGAATCTGCGTTACAAGAACTATTAGAATTAAAATAATTCGTAATTCGTAATAAATATTCCCGCCTACCTACTAACTATCAGTGCCACCATTGAAAATCCTCAGCCAAGCCAGATGCACTTCTGTGGATAAAATTTTACTGGGTTTCTTAGAGGATGTCTATTAGTAATTGATCATCATTTTTTCCAATGATAAAAAGGACTGAGAGATAGACTTAAAAGCAATTCCATTTCTCCATTTATTACCACATCAGTTTTTAAAACATTTCTGTTTTTAATATAAAAACTAATTGCTTTTTGAAAATCATTAATCATGTATATAATACTCATCACTGGTCTTTGCCAAGGTTGATAATTGAGCATTCTAAAATAATATCGACATATCCCATTCTGGCGGAAAAACTTTCTTAAATACTCCTGTTCAAATCGTGATTTAGGAATAAAATGATCTAATTCCATTTCAGCATTAAACCACAATTTCCAGCCTTTTTGCCACAGATAATATAACATCTCTAAATCTTCATTTGTTTGGGGCAATAAGGGAATTGGTGGAATACTTTCTTGCCAGGCTTTTTTACGAATTACTATTCCCGCACCAGGGGGAAACATTCTTTTTTTAGTTGATGGATATTTTTCGTTGTAGCAATAATTTTTATTACCTTCTATAAGTGCAAAAAATCTAGCTATTCTTGCAAATCCTGGAGGAGGTTCGACTTCAAATTTTCCATGAATTTGTCCCCCATAAGCACCTGCCTCTGCATGAGTTTGACCGAATTTATACGCGGCTGCTACCCAGTTAGGATAGGGTAAATTATCATCATCTAAAAATCCAATTAAATCACTTTTTGCTTCTCGGATAGCACATCTTCGAGCAAAAGCGAGTCCTTGTTCTGCTTCAAAATAATATTTCAGAGAATAAGGTTCAGTCCAATTAGATAAATAGTCTTTTACTACCTCAGCAGTCTTATCAGTGCTATTATTATCAATAATCAAAATTTCCCAAACAAGTTTCTCTGTGCCAACTTGCGATCGCAATTTTTCTAAGACATCTAATACACGTTTTTCACCATTGTATGTACAGATAGCCACTGTAAAGTCTACCATAGAAGCTTTTCCCTATAAACTTTGTAAGTTAGTATCGGTGAATGCAATGCTGCGGTGAGCAAAGCTATAGCTAATGTCTAGAGTACTGTAAAAACTCAGTTCTATGCGTAATCGCTCTAATTGTATCGCCAAAAATGGGATTTGACAATCAATAATATACATCATCTGGCACAATACGCTCTTTGATTTTCTCTTGATCAAACTGGATAACTGTATCCAAAATTCTCTCTACATTACAGAAAATATTGTGCATTTTCGCAGTTGACAATAGTGAAATTATTACCAAAATTTACAATAAAATCGCAAAAACGCGACATTTGTCTAGTTAAGTCTTTTTTTACCCCAACCCTGGAAGTAATTTTTACACATATATTGTTAATATTGACACATTTTTCATCCTTGATTACATAAGCTATTATTGACCAAAGCTGTAAATACTATCTTGCTGCTATATGAAACTCAGCTTGTGTATGATTGTTAAAAACGAAGAAACTGCCTTGCCAAAGTGCCTGAGTAGTGTGAAAAATGTTGTCGATGAAATTGTAGTCTTAGATACAGGATCAACTGACAAAACGCCCCAAATTGCCCAACAGTTCGGGGCTAAGTTACATCATTTTGAATGGTGTAATAACTTCAGTAAGGCTCGCAATGAAGCTTTAAAATACGTCACAGGAGATTGGGTTTTAGTATTAGATGCTGATGAAAGCCTGACACCGGAAATTGTGCCGCATCTAAAAGCAGCAATTAATATAGAAGAATATCTATTAATTAATCTTGTGCGTCAAGAAGTTGGAGCAACACAATCACCTTATTCTCTGGTTTCTCGACTGTTTCGCAACCATCCAGATATATGTTTTGATCGCCCTTATCATGCGTTGGTTGATGATAGCATTACCGCTATTTTAGCTCAAGAACCCAATTGGCAAATTGGTTATTTACCAGGGGTAGCAATTCTCCACGCGGGATATCAAAAAGCTGTAATTAACCAACAAAACAAGTATACTAAAGCTGCCGCCGCAATGGAAGAATTTTTTGCAGCTAATCCTAATGATGCTTATGTTTGCAGTAAATTGGGAGCTTTGTATGTGGAAATGGGGAAAATTAAGGAGGGGATGGAGTTATTAACTAGAGGTTTAAAGCAGGTGCTTGGGAATCAAAATTCCGCAAACAAAAACCGCCCACGCGGATTTAAAGATTTTCAATCTAAGGGAGGTAGAAATATTATTCATGAAACCATTACAACCAATGAAACAAATTATGATATTTTGTATGAATTACATTATCACTTAGGAATTGCTAATACACATTTAAAAAATGTAAATCAGGCTCTTTCCCATTATCAAGCTGCTGTAAAATTGCCTATTTATCCTTTGTTGAAGTTAGGAGGATATAATAATCTGGGTAATTTGTTGAAAGCGGCTGGAGATTTACAAGGAGCAAAAAATGCTTATGAAACAGCTTTAAAGATTGACCCTGGTTTTGTTTTTGGTCATTACAATGTGGGTATGGTAAATAAAGCAATGGGTTTATTTGCTGAAGCTATTGATGCCTATAACCAAGCTATCCTGTTAAATCCTGACTATGCAGAAGCTTATCAAAATTTGGGAGTAGTGCTGTTAAAGGTGGGCGATGTTGAAACCAGTTTAGCAGCTTTTGAAAGTGCGATCGCTCTCCATGAGCTACAAAACCCCCAAGAAGCCCAACGTCTGCGTCAAGGTTTGCAAGAAATGGGATTAATTCGTAATTCGTAATAGTGCCTACGGCAGGCTACCGCCAACGTAATTCGTAATTCGTAATTTTCTCCCCCTATTCCCTATTCCCTATTCCCTATTCCCTATTCCCTATTCCCTATTCCCTATTCCCTATTCCCTATTCCCTATTCCCTATTCCCTATTCCCTATTCCCTATTCCCTATTCCCTATTCCCTATTCCCTATTCCCTATTCCCTATTCCCTATTCCCTATTCCCTATTCCCTATTCCCTATTCCCTATTCCCTATTCCCTATTCCCTATTCCCTATTCCCTATTCCCTATTCCCTATTCCCTATTCCCTATTCCCTATTCCCTATTCCCTATTCCCTATTCCCTATTCCCTATTCCCTATTCCCTATTCCCTATTCCCTATTCCCTATTCCCTATTCCCTATTCCCTATTCCCTATTCCCTATTCCCTATTCCCTATTCCCTATTCCCTATTCCCTATTCCCTATTCCCTATTCCCTATTCCCTATTCCCTATTCCCTATTCCCTATTCCCTATTCCCTATTCCCTATTCCCTATTCCCTATTCCCTATTCCCTATTCCCTATTCCCTATTCCCTATTCCCTATTCCCTATTCCCTATTCCCTATTCCCTATTCCCTATTCCCTATTCCCTATTCCCTATTCCCTATTCCCTATTCCCTATTCCCTATTCCTTATCTCCCTATTCCCTATTTTTTATCTCCCTAACTCACCAGATTAAGGAGGGTTGGGGAGATATAATTTGTCTGTCTCATCATTATGGAAAATGGATGAGATGATTGCTGTTAAATTCGAGAACGCACAAATTTCTCTAACCTATCCATTCCCTTTTCAATCGTCGCCATATCAGTAGCATAGGAAAGGCGAATGTTGTTATCAGCACCGAAAGCCACGCCTGGAATAACTGCAACTTGATGTGCTTCTAGTAAAGCGTTGCAAAATTCCAGAGACTTCAAGCCGGTTTTGCTGATATCAGGAAACAGATAAAAAGCACCATCTGGTTTAGGACAACTCAAACCGGGGATAGCGTTGAGTCTATCTAACATTACCTGACGACGTTTAGCGAAAGCTTGACGCATTTCTTCCACACAGTCTTGGGAACTTTCCAAAGCCGCGATCGCACCATATTGAGCAAAAGTACACACATTTGATGTACTATGCCCTTGAATGGTACTAGCAGCTTTAATAATTTCCACAGGCCCTGCTAAATAACCAAGTCGCCACCCAGTCATCGAGTAACCTTTAGCAAAACCGTTACTAATCAAGGTGCGCTCAAAAATTTCCTTACCTAGAGAACCGATGCTGATATGTTCTGCACCGTCATAGAGGATTTTTTCATAAATTTCATCAGAAACAACATAGATATCTGCATCAACTACTACTTTCGCCAAAGCTTTAATTTCCTCTGGCGTGTACACCATCCCTGTGGGGTTAGATGGAGAGTTGAGGACAAATAACTTAGTTTTTGGGGTAATTGCCTTTTGCAATTGTTCCGGGGTAATTTTATAGCCAGTAGAAGCGTCAGTTTGCACAATTACTGGTTTACCAGCTGCTAAAATCACCATTTCTGGATAACTTAGCCAGTAGGGTGCAGGAATAATGACCTCATCACCCGGATCAATTAGCGCCATCATCAAATTGTACAAAGAATGCTTACCACCATTAGTGACAATCACATTCTCTGACTTATAATCAAGACCGTTATCTGTTTTCAGCTTTTGGGCGATCGCTTCCCTTAACTTTGGTTCTCCAGCGGCTGCACCATACTTGGTTTTGCCTTCATCCAAAGCTTTTACTGCTGCGGCTTTGATATGCGCCGGGGTGTCAAAATCCGGTTCTCCGGCGCTAAAACTACAAACATCTATACCCTCTGCTTTCATGGCCTTAGCTTTAGCTGCGATCGCTAAGGTTATAGAGGGTGTCACCTGACTTACTCTTGCTGCCAGCTTCATTCTACTTTATTCGGCGAATCTCTATCCTATCTAAGGATATCTCAGAACCTCAGTCGAGATTTGCCTTTTCCAAAAACCTTAACTCAAATCAAGATTTTCAACCTCAGCGTACCTCAGCGCTAACCTCAGCGTTCCTCTGCGTTAAAAAAAGGATACTCCCTTCCCACTCAAGATTTGCCTTTTCCAAAAACCTTAACTCAAATCAAAATTTTCAACCTCAGCGTCCCTCAGCGTTAAAAAAAGCGATAGCGCCAAGCACCATCGCTCTTCCTACTAACTAAACTGATTAACCACAGCACTTACCAAACTGTGAGTAATCGGTAAACTATCAACCACCATCGCTAAACACAAAAGCATCATGTAGGAAATCGAATAAAGGAATAACTCTCTAGCTACAGTTCGATCCTCTGGATTTTGCAACAAGCGCCAAGCCTTGTGAACAAATATTCCCCCCAATGTCAATGCTACAAACACATAGACAAAACCACTAGCGTGTAAAGGATAAAACAGCAGTACAGTTGCTGTCACGGTAATCACCGTATAGTACCAAATCTGACGTACCGTGGCTTTATCACCAGCTACTACCGGTAACATGGGTATTCCCACTTTGGCATAATCATCACGAATCATCAAAGCCAAAGCCCAGAAATGAGGGGGAGTCCACAAAAACACAATGGCAAAAATTAGCCAAGCTGCCCAGCTTAAAGTATCCGTCACAGCCGCCCAACCAACTAGGGCTGGAATCGCCCCCGCCGCACCACCAATGACAATATTTTGAGTGCTGTGACGTTTTAGCCAGTGGGTATAAACTAAAACGTAAAATACAATCCCAGAAAATGCTAAAAGTGCGGCTAATAAATTGGCAAATACTGTGAGTAGGGTAAAAGAAGCAACAGCCAGAGCGATCGCAAAAATCAAGGCATCACGGGGCTGCACCCTACCAGAAGGCATAGGACGATGGCGCGTCCGCTCCATATCATAATCTATATCTCGGTCATAGATACAGTTAATAGTCTGAGCGCTGGCAGCAGCCAAAGTACCACCCATCAGGGTTACTAGCAATAGGAAAGGGTCAACTTGTCCCTTTGCAGCAATCCACATACTCCCAGCAGTGGTAATTAACAGCAACGGAATAATGCGTGGCTTAGTTAGCTGGTAGTAACTTTGAATTACTTGTAAAAATGTATCGTGGTGGCGAGAGACATTAGTCTCAATCATGTTAGCTCTACTTCCTTTCTCAGTTATCAGTTTTCAGGTATCAGTTTTCAGGTATCAGTTATCAGTTATCAATTTCATCCCTTGGGTATAAATCTCCCTATAAGACTGTTGGGAGGCTTTCGTGGCGCTTTTTATCCCTCACATAATTACTGATAACCGCTTACTGTTTACTGAGTAATGATTCCATTTGTTCTGTCACGTAGCCCTAAAACTGTAAACACCACTAAAGTACCCAGCAAAGTAGCACCTACAGCTTGGTGAGTAACGGTTAGCGGCTCAACTTGTAGATGTAAGCGAAAAGTGGCGACTCCCAACAGCAGTTGTAAAATCAATAAGCTTCCAGCCATATTTGCTAATCGGCGCAAAGCAGGGTGTAAAGCTGGAGTGCGCCATGAGATAAATACGATTGCCAAAGTAGCTACTGTTGGCGGGATTAAGCCAAAAATATGGCTGTACATAACTCCGCAAAGTTGAGAATCACCAAAGCATTGGTGTAGCGCCCAGCGAGAACCTACCACCGCACCTAGTAAACTTTGTAGGTACACCAAAACAGAAGCTGCTAAACCCACCCAAGGCAGCTTTCCAACAGTTCCAGTCCCCTGATATGGGCTAAGTGCCGTACCGATGACTAAGAGAGTAGTGAAAAACAATAGCGCCGTTCCCAAATGGGCGGTAACGATATCAAATCGCAACAATTCGGTGACAGTGAGTCCACCCAAAACGCCTTGGAAGACGATTAAGAACAGGGCGAATGTTGAAGCCCAAGGTAGCCAGTTGGGTAAAACACGACGATGCCACCAGGATAAACCAGCAAGTGCGATCGCGCTAAAACCAATCAAAGCTGCGTCCAATCTGTGAAACCACTCCAAGAACACCTGGAGATTCATTTGCTTGGCTGGCACCAATTCCCCATAGCACAAAGGCCAATCAGGGCAAGCAAGCCCAGCATTCATGACGCGGGTGGCACTGCCTATGGCCATCAAAATCAAGGTGGCTATGCAAATTTTCCACACCAAGCGACGAATTACTTCCTTGGGGCTATTGTGTTGGGCTGCCGCTTCATTTTGTTGTTGTAGGACAAATTCGTTCATCAACGATACCTTCCGCCCGCTTGAGGTAGATATTCTTAAAATTATCTATTTGATCAGAAAAGACCTATCTACACCCTAACCTATGAGCTAGAGTTTCAAAATTGGCTTTCACTTATACTTTGAATCACTTCAGGTACTTTTAGCTGTAAGATTTAGGTATTTTTTAAGATATTAATAAGTGATGAGTGGCAATTAATTAAAATTTCCTAAAGTTTTCCTTAAATTTCGCTAGTAATTGTCTTTTTTTTTGGGGTCATATCATATAAATCGGTTTTACTCAAGATTGATCAACCAATCAAAAAAATTAATAAAGATTTCAGATATTGAGAGTCCATATCCTATAGGCTGCACTACCTTAGTAAGTGAGTGACTTTGAGATAACGTCGTAAATTCCATTAAGTAAGCCGTGAAAATTCCAAGTTCCATCTGGACATTACTAATTGGCATTGTGCTAACCCTAGCCAGCCTTTGGTACGGTCAAAATCACGGTCTGTTACCTACAGCCGCATCTGATGAAGCCGTCTTAGTAGATGGTCTATTCAACACGATGATGATCGTTTCTACAGGTATATTTTTAATAGTCGAAAGTGTTTTAATTTACGCTGCATTTAAATACCGTCGGCGTGCTGGCGACAATGAAGATGGTCCACCCATTGAGGGTAATGTGCCTTTAGAAATACTCTGGACGGCGATCCCAGCAATTATTGTCCTGGGGATTTCTATCTATAGTTTTGAAGTGTACAACGATCTCGGCGGATTTGATCCCCATTCCGTCCATGAAGCGCCGATGACTCAGGAAGCAATGACAAGTCCAGGAACTGCAATTGCTGCTACTTTAAGTAATGCACCACAGACAGAACAATCTCAAACAGCATTGTCCGAAACCCCCATTGCGGAAATGGACAATGGTCATCAAATGTCTCAAATGCAGTATGAAGGTGAAGCACCCTACATCCAAGTTAACATTGCGGGTCTTCAGTACGCCTGGATTTTTACTTACCCAGAGACTGGTGTAACTACAGGGGAAATGCACCTTCCCATCGGGCGGCAAGTGCGAATCAATATGACCGCCAATGATGTGATTCATGCTTTCTGGGTTCCTGAGTTCCGCCTCAAACAAGATGCTATCCCCGGTAGACAAAGCGAGTTTCGCTTTACACCCAGAAAATCAGGTGACTATACTCTCATCTGTGCTGAACTTTGCGGACCATATCACGGTGCCATGCGATCGCCCATAGTTGTTGAATCAGAGGAAGCATTTAACAACTGGATGCAAGAGCAACTTGTAGCTAGTAAAGAAACCTTGAATCAAGCCGTGGCCATGAAGCCAGCGGATTTATCCCCAGATCAATTTCTCGCTCCTTACACCAAAGACATGGGAATTCACTCAGAAATTCTCCATCAAGTTCACCATTAATCAATGGTTAGATAGTCGCAGATCACGGCTAATAACTAATGACTAATGACTAATAACTAATTGACCATGACACAAGCACAGTTGCAAGAAACTGCCAAAATCCCTGATGTTGAAGAATTAGGGGAAAGACATTGGCGAGACTTTTTTGGTTTTAGTACCGACCATAAGGTAATTGGCATTCAATACCTAGTCACTTCCTTTGTTTTTTACTGCATTGGCGGTGTGATGGCTGACTTAGTGCGGACAGAACTCCGTACCCCAGAGGTAGATTTTGTCACTCCAGAAGTCTATAACAGTCTGTTTACACTCCACGCCACGATCATGATTTTCCTGTGGATTGTACCAGCAGGGGCGGGTTTTGCTAACTATCTCATACCCCTGATGATTGGGGCTAGGGATATGGCTTTTCCACGCTTAAATGCGGTGGCTTTTTGGATGATTCCCCCAGCGGGTGTGTTACTTATCGCCAGTTTGGCGGTGGGTGATGCACCTGATGCCGGTTGGACTTCCTACCCTCCTTTAAGCTTGGTAACAGGTCAAGTGGGTGAAGCGATTTGGATTGTCAGCGTCCTGCTGTTGGGTACATCTTCGATTTTGGGGGCGATTAACTTTCTCGTCACCATCCTCAAAATGCGTGTTCCTAGCATGGGAATCCATCAAATGCCCTTGTTTTGCTGGTCGATGTTAGCAACTTCGGCGCTGGTATTGATATCTACACCAGTTCTAGCGGGGGCGCTAATTCTGCTTTCCTTTGACTTATTAGCAGGAACAACATTTTTTAACCCGACTGGTGGTGGTGATCCTGTGGTTTACCAGCATATGTTCTGGTTTTACTCTCACCCAGCGGTTTACATTATGATTTTGCCGTTTTTTGGGGCAATTTCAGAAATTCTGCCAGTTCATGCCCGTAAGCCGATTTTTGGTTATAAAGCGATCGCTTATTCATCTCTAGCTATCAGCTTTTTGGGGTTAATCGTCTGGGCGCACCATATGTTTACCAGCGGTATCCCTGGTTGGTTGCGGATGTTCTTTATGATCACGACCATGATCATCGCTGTTCCCACGGGCATCAAAATTTTCGGTTGGTTAGCAACTATCTGGGGTGGCAAAATCAGCCTCAATAGTCCCATGATTTTTGCGATGGGTTTCTTGGGAACCTTTGTGATTGGTGGTATTAGTGGTGTGATGTTGGCATCAGTTCCCTTTGATATTCACGTTCACGATACCTATTTTGTCGTCGCCCACTTGCACTACGTTCTCTTTGGTGGTAGCGTACTCGGAATTTTTGCAGCGATTTACCATTGGTTCCCGAAAATGACGGGACGAATGATGAACGAATTTTGGGGTAAGGTTCACGCGGTTTTGACCATTGTTGGTCTCAATATGACTTTTTTACCCATGCACAAGTTAGGGATGATGGGTATGAATCGCCGCGTTGCCCAATATGACCCTAAATTCACTTCTTTGAATGAAATCTGTACTTACGGGTCTTATATCTTAGCGATTTCGACTTTACCATTTATTATCAATGCGATTTGGAGTTGGTTGTACGGACCAAAAGCTGGTAATAATCCTTGGAGAGGACTCACCCTAGAGTGGATGACAACTTCACCACCAGCGATTGAGAATTTTGAAAAACTACCGGTTTTGACTACAGGACCCTACGATTACGGCGTGAAAGAGAAAAAAGTTGATGTCAATCAAGTATTAAGCGCCAAACCTGACGAACCATATCCAACTATTGAGTCTGGCGTGTAATTGAGGAGGAAGGGAATAGGGAATAGGGAATAGGGAATAGACAAGATGCAATAGAAGAAATTTTTCCCCATCGCCCCAGTCACCAATTACCAATTACCAATTACCAATTACCAATTACCAATTTAAAAATTCATGCAAAGTCAGATAGTTGACCCAGCGAAAATTGAACAAAATCATCACCACGCAACCGCAGATTCTCATCACGAAGCACATCCAGATCATCGCTTGTTTGGTCTAGTTATATTTCTGATTGCGGAAGGGATGATTTTTATGGGAATGTTCGGAGCTTATTTAGCTTTCCGCGCTACCCTACCTGTATGGCCTCCCGCCGGTACACCAGAGTTAGAACTGCTGTTACCTAGTGTGAATACAGTAATTTTGATTGCCAGCAGTTTTGTTATGCACAATGCTGATACTGCAATCAAAAAAAATGATGGCAAGGGAATGCGTACCTGGTTGGCAATTACGGCGGCTATGGGTGCAATTTTCTTGGTGGGGCAGGTTTATGAATATACCCATCTGGAATTTGGTTTAACTACCAATTTGTTTGCTAGTACGTTTTATGTTTTAACTGGCTTTCACGGTTTACACGTGACTGTAGGAGTTTTAGCAATTTTGGCAGTTTTGTGGCGATCGCGCACTCCCGGTCATTACAGCAATGAAAAGCACTTCGGTATTGAAGCCGCTGAACTGTACTGGCACTTTGTAGACGTAATTTGGATTATTTTGTTCGGATTACTGTATCTACTGTAAGTATTAATTATTTAGTTGTTCACTCCACGCGAATAACTTATCAACCTCCATTTGGGGGTTTTTTTATTGCCATTAAAATTGAGGTTTAATAAAAGCATCCCATACAGTTTTCAATTGGTTGGCATCTAATTCAGAAATTAGTCCTATTTTCGCTATTAATAAACTCTTTTCTAAGCAATCCAGCCTAGATAAACGTACAGTTGAGGGAACACGCAGACCTGCCATTGACCAATCGTTTAAAAATACATCTGTTTGTGTACGTGGTTGTGCTGAAGTAACTACAGCGACTACAACATCATCACCATCTAACCAAAGTACAAGGATGGGGCGTTTTTTAGAACTTGCACCACTTGTAAAGGGAATATCAGCTACCCAGAATTCACCCGGTTGTATAGTCGTCATAGAGTCCTTCATCTTCTGGGGTGTAGCCTTTTAAAAATGCGTCATGACTGCGGGTAACTGGAGAAGAATTTGGTTTTGGTTGGATAGTAATTATCCAATTGCCTGCTCCTATATTGTTCGTTAAAGATTCCGGTAGAGTCAATTTTTCCCCTGGTTTAATTTCAATTTCATAAGTTATATTAACTACTTGAGTTTTCATGGTTTTTGGGAGAATTTGAGTTAATACGTGCGCTAATCTATCTTAACTTTATTGTAATCCAATCAATTATAGAAACCGCCACAGTGCTGAGGAAATCAACTATAGCAGGAGTCAGGAGTCAGGAGTCAGGAGTAAAACCCTCTTTTAGTGGGAGTTTCATTATCAATTGATGTCCTAACTACCCTGTCCACGGCTATAATAAAAATTTATTTACTTAAGTAGGTAGGCGAAAATAAACCAAACTATTTTTGAAATTGGCCAACCTTTAATTACTTACGTTATTCTATTTAGTCAAGTATATAAAAGTTCAGCCACATTTGCGGAAATATGTTGATTAATTTTGAATTTATATAGTATAAAAACATTAGAGATTGAGTTGATTATGTCTTTGCCACAGTATAAAAAAGGCGGATATCTAGCCGCAGCTATAGGTAGTTTAATAGGTGCTGTCCTACTGATGTATCCAGGTTATTTTTTAGGTGTGGGTTATGTGAAAATATTTATGCCCGGTGTCACTCCAGATGGATTTATACCCCCTTTTCTCAATTTTATTTTTGGCTGGTGGGTTGGACAAGTATTGGGATGTTGGCTGTCCTTGAGGTTGCTACACTACTGGAGGGCAGCAAGAACAGCTAGATTATTAGCAATGATGACTCCTGTTGGCATTTTCTTTTGGATGCTATTTCACATCTTCTTGACCAACTGGATGGGGCGTAATTGGAATCAATTAGATTTAGTAGCACAGTTAATGCATATAATTATGCCAATAACTGTCTGTTTTACCGTCATTATCTTAGCTTGTTATGCCAGGTTTTTAGCACAACAAAATACTTTTGAGATGTAGTAATATTACTGAGTCTGCCAAATATTAATTTTTTGATCAAATCCACCACTGGCCAGCATTTTTCCATCGGGACTAAAAGCGATATCTTCGATAGGCTGCGCCAACGCACTCACCCAGTCACTATGACCATCAAGTGTATGTTTTAATTCACCTGTAGTTAAATCCCATAATTTTATTCCATCTTTGCCGGCGCTGGCTAGGGTTTGTCCATCGGGATTGATAGCAATGGCATTCACCCAATTATTATGTCCTGTCAGGGTTTGGATTTGCACACCGTTATTAACATCCCAAATTTTAATAGTTTTATCCCGGCTAGAAGTAACTAACCTTTCGCCGTTGGGGGTAAAAGCGACAGCAGTAACTATCTGAGAATGTGCTTTTAACTGCTGGATTAATTTACCATTACTCAAATTCCACAATTTTACAATACCCTTACTATCACCACTAGCTAAAGTCTGCCCATCAGGACTAATGGCCAAGGTATAAATTGCATTATCAAAGCTGACTAAGGTAGACAGTGGGCGCTGTTGGCGTAAATCCCACAAGCGAATTCCGTCTAAACCACCGCTAACAAGAACTTTACTATCAGAAGAAGCTACTAAAGATAAAAGTTGGCCAGTATGTTCTCCAAAAGAGCGGCTAAATTTCAGACTTTTGAGATTCCAAAGGTTAATTTTGTAGTCACTACCACAACTGACAAGGGTTTGACCATCTGGTGTAATCAAAACAGCATTGACAGATGCTTGATGCGCTCTGTTAATCGTACCGACTTTTTTGCCATTTTTCAGATTCCAGAAGTAAATTATACCCTCGTTTTCTCCGCCACCACTTACTAGAAGTTTACTATTAGGACTAAAAGCTAGAGATTTAACAGTTCCCGTATGTCCGCGTAAGGTATGAAGGAGTTGGGGATGAGCAAAGCTTTTTCTCTCTGGGGAGTTCGGTATTACTTCATTAGCCGCCTGAGCAGAATGTATATAAAAATCCTGTCCCATAGAAGTTGCTAAGGCGACAGCTGCCATAAATGCCAAAATCATCTGAGGGCGAATCACAGCATTTCCATAGCTTCTTCCCTGACTCTTCACCGATTTTCCTCACTTTTTCAATGGAATAAACACTCAGCCCTTAACAATCAATATTCTTTCCTGGGTGGTTTTTTCTTAGAAACCGTCAGTACTGGTAAAGGTGGACTAGAGGACTGAGACGGTAAATAATGTTGCACTACAGGCTCCTCTGGTAAAGGGGGACGCTGTTGTCTCAGCCATACCTTCAAGACCAGGGCTATTCCTGCTGTTCCCAAGCCAAAAGCAAATAACGACCAGCTATCATCCAAGCCACCAATCAGCGCGTCCACGACACCTATTGTCGTTAAGGCAGTGACTATCGGTTCTTTTCGGTAGGCTGACTTCAAAAAACGAGGTAGTACAGCGTTCATCACAACTTGCTTGTTTCCCGTTAAATTTTTACTTAAGTTTTCTCTACAATACCGCGATCGCAATTTGGCTTTCTCATCTTCGTCCCTAATGATATAGCCGTGGACAGGGTGCTTAGGACATCAATTGATAATGAAACTCCCACTACAAGAGGTTTTTACTCCTGACTCCTGTACAGGCGTATTGCAATACGCCCCTTCTGAGTACGGGCGTATTGCAATACGCCCCTTCTGACTCCTGCTATAACTATTCAACTAGACAAAATATAACCAGCTGGAAGTTCCAACTGGTTAGGACTCTTCTAATTACTAGTTTACAACTGCAAATTTAGGACTTACTCAAGATGTAACTGAAAACCTGATTCTTGCGTAGTGGTAATTCATGAATTACCGCTACTTTCGTTCAGTTTTGCGTAAGTCATAAAATTCTTTACTTGCGGCTGGAACTACTTTAAACCGAGCCAAGATAGTACACCTTGATTGGTAAGATATTCAATCAGCATCATCAAGATGAAGCCAATCATCGCTGCTCGACCATTCAAACGCTCGGCATATTCATTAAAGCCAAATTTGGGTTCTTCTAATTTAGGGGTAACTGTGGGTTGTGCCATTGTCAAAAATTCCTCTCTTCTGGACAGCAAACGAAATTTTACAGTTATTTTTCAGCTAATTGCAGTGCTTGGTTGCCAAGGTAGCTTGAGAATTTCCACAGCAACGGCTTGGAGATAGCGATGCAAATGCTTACTTTACAATTTGTAATTATTCTTTATCTATTGTAAGAAGACTTGGGGATTAGTCAAGATATTGTAAAAAACAACTGATGAGCTTGTGTGAGGTAATTTTATAGGACTTACGCACTGTACAAATCAATCATGATATGCGTTCACCAAAATACCTTATTTCAGACTGCAACTAATTCTATTTTTACCGATAAATGTGGTTTTCACAGCCACACATATTTTATACTTTTTGTCAATGCGTAACTCCTATTTTACTAATTTTACTAATTTTACTAATTTTTAATTTTTATTTTTGAATTTTGAATTACTGAATACGGAAGTAGCGAGATAGATACTGGCAGGCTAAAGTGAAACAAAAAAATATCAGAGGCTGTAAATGGAAATCGGCGTTCCCAAGGAAACTAAAGATCAAGAGTTTCGTGTCGGGTTAAGTCCTTCTAGTGTGCGGGTACTACGGGAAAATGGACATGATGTTTTTGTTCAGTCCGAAGCTGGTACTGGTGCTGGATTTACAGATGAAGACTATAGTATCGCTGGAGCGGAAATTGTCTCTACCCAGGATGCAGTTTGGAATCGAGAGCTAGTTGTTAAGGTTAAAGAACCTCTGGTAAGTGAGTATAAATTTCTGCAAAAAGGACAATTATTATTTACTTATTTGCATTTGGCAGCAGATCGCAAATTAACAGAACATTTAATTGATTGTGGCATTTGTGCGATCGCTTACGAAACTGTAGAACAACCTGGTGCGAATAAACTGCCTCTGCTTACCCCCATGAGTATCATTGCTGGTCGGTTAGCAGTACAATTTGGGGCTAGGTTCCTAGAACGTCAGCAAGGTGGCAAGGGTGTACTGTTGGGGGGTGTCCCTGGTGTCAAACCAGGCAAAGTGGTGATTTTAGGCGGTGGCGTGGTCGGCACAGAAGCAGCTAGAATTGCTGTGGGTATGGGTGCGGCTGTGCAGATTCTCGATGTCAGCGTTGAACGCCTATCTTATTTAGAAACTCTTTTTGGTTCGAGAGTTGAATTACTTTACAGCAACTCTGCTCATATTGAAGCCGCAGTTAAAGAAGCCGATTTACTCATTGGTGCAGTTTTAGTTTTGGGACGGAAAGCGCCAACTTTAGTATCCCGCGAATTAGTTAAACAAATGCATTCCGGTTCGGTAATTGTGGATGTTGCTGTTGACCAAGGTGGATGTGTAGAAACATTACACCCCACATCCCACACCAATCCAGTATATATTGATGAGGGAGTGGTACATTATGGTGTTCCTAATATGCCAGGGGCAGTACCTTGGACAGCAACCCAAGCACTCAACAACAGTACTTTACCTTATGTTGTACAGTTGGCTAATTTGGGAATTAAGGCTTTGGATGTGAATCCTGCTTTGGCTAAGGGTTTGAATGTGCAGAATGGTCGTTTGGTACATCCGGCTGTACAAGAGGTTTTCCCTGATTTGGTAAGTTAAGAATCGGCTTTTTAGCGCGGATGGGTGGGTGTAAAATTTAGATGTTGCAAAAAAATAGCTGTATCTCTTGATGGGCTTGGCTTTGCGGCTATTAATGTTGATGAACCATCCGCGCACCATACAGTGACTGGGTTTCAGCGTTTTTTGTTCTTGACACAATTTCTGGAATGGACTATGATGATCCTATTCGCGCAATCGAACCTTGAAAACTAAATACAGCAGGGCTTTCAGCCTCCCGCTATTGCAATTTTCATTACTCCCTATTAGGGATTGAAACGCCCATCTTGCAACTGTGCAAAACGACAGATAAATCCACTGATTGCAATTTTCATTACTCCCTATTAGGGATTGAAACGTGCCATTGCTGCCCATTGAACTCTTGCAACTATGTTGACATTGCAATTTTCATTACTCCCTATTAGGGATTGAAACATAGCGAAGCCTTCCTCCCCATTCCTGACGTATTATTGCAATTTTCATTACTCCCTATTAGGGATTGAAACACAAATAATTATCGCCCCTCAAATTGTAGATTTAAATTGCAATTTTCATTACTCCCTATTAGGGATTGAAACTCTAGGTAATACGAGTGTTTTGATATATCTGCATTGCAATTTTCATTACTCCCTATTAGGGATTGAAACACTTAAAACTACGTAAGTTATTGATTAACTAATCATTGCAATTTTCATTACTCCCTATTAGGGATTGAAACTATTTGGTCTAGCAAATACATCACTCATAATTATTAATTCCATTGCAATTTTCATTACTCCCTATTAGGGATTGAAACAATGGATCTATAAGATGTGCATTTATCTCAGATGAATTTAAATTGCAATTTTCATTACTCCCTATTAGGGATTGAAACGTTAGGTTCATTACACATAATTTCTAATACAATGTCAATTGCAATTTTCATTACTCCCTATTAGGGATTGAAACTAAATAGTGAAGGTGTTGTACCAGACGATCAGATTGCAATTTCTCTTACTCCCTATTAGGGATTGAAACTAGAACTGAGTTATGAAGAAATGATGGAACAAATTATTGCAATTTCTCTTACTCCCTATTAGGGATTGAAACATATAAACTACTAGATTCTGGATATCCGAACGTGTTAATATTGCAATTTCTCTTACTCCCTATTAGGGATTGAAACATTAAAAACTTGGCAATTTCTAGCTTGTAAATTGCAATTTCTCTTACTCCCTATTAGGGATTGAAACAGCGTGGGGCTGGCTAAAGTAATATTATTTCCTGAATTGCAATTTCTCTTACTCCCTATTAGGGATTGAAACCCGTAAGTGGATTTTTTGCCTAGAATCTCGCCATATTGCAATTTCTCTTACTCCCTATTAGGGATTGAAACGGCGACATACTGCAATAAAATCTCGCCTATTTTGAGTCGGATTGCAATTTCTCTTACTCCCTATTAGGGATTGAAACTAGTAAAAAGATCACGATCACGCACGTATTGCAAGATTGCAATTTCTCTTACTCCCTATTAGGGATTGAAACTTTTCCGTGTATTCTAGATTCTTTTCTACTGGAATTTATTGCAATTTCTCTTACTCCCTATTAGGGATTGAAACTTACACTCAGGACATGGTTGCCAACCTTGGAACAATATAAATTGCAATTTCTCTTACTCCCTATTAGGGATTGAAACTTTGTATTGAGCAAATGCTGGAAGAGTAATTAATGATGAAATTGCAATTTCTCTTACTCCCTATTAGGGATTGAAACAATTTTTTGTTCTTGTTGTTTTAACTCATATCCCAGGATTGCAATTTCTCTTACTCCCTATTAGGGATTGAAACATAACTGCATCTACATTCTGTGCCGAGCAACACCAGAGGATTGCAATTTCTCTTACTCCCTATTAGGGATTGAAACATAACTGCATCTACATTCTGTGCCGAGCAACACCAGAGGATTGCAATTTCTCTTACTCCCTATTAGGGATTGAAACTTCAATAGTGTATTCCTATCCAAAACACCAGGACAGGGAGATTGCAATTTCTCTTACTCCCTATTAGGGATTGAAACCTGTTTTCAATGGTGATGGATTCAGAGTATTTGGTATTGTGATTGCAATTTCTCTTACTCCCTATTAGGGATTGAAACCGATAAATACAAGAAGGCTTCGATAACAAAACCCATAGGATTGCAATTTCTCTTACTCCCTATTAGGGATTGAAACATGTATTTGTGAATACAGAAAGATTTTTTAACAATACGGATTGCAATTTCTCTTACTCCCTATTAGGGATTGAAACAGCATAGAAGTCGATAAAACGAATTGTTTTGTTTAATTGCAATTTCTCTTACTCCCTATTAGGGATTGAAACGATGCCGTCCAAGAGGGTGCTGGGACGATAGGTAAAATTGCAATTTCTCTTACTCCCTATTAGGGATTGAAACGACTGAACTTTGCTCCGTGGTTACTGGTGTGTCCTGTGATTGCAATTTCTCTTACTCCCTATTAGGGATTGAAACTTTTCTGTTTCTGGTTCAGGCTCAATCACTTTCTCTATTGCAATTTTCATTACTCCCTATTAGGGATTGAAACTAGGCTTTGGTCTTTCTGGTTTGGCTGATGGATTGCAAGGATTGCAATTTTCATTACTCCCTATTAGGGATTGAAACCACTTGCAGAAATAGCACTGTGGCAAGTAAAAAATCTAGATTGCAATTTTCATTACTCCCTATTAGGGATTGAAACGTCAAAAGATAATTTATTCCAGTTGCAGTCTGCAATATTGCAATTTTCATTACTCCCTATTAGGGATTGAAACTGAATTAGTCTGAGGAACTTTAGAAAGCTTTGCTAGTGAGGATTGCAATTTTCATTACTCCCTATTAGGGATTGAAACGAAACCCTAATGGTTATAGACTAAAAGACTATCAAATTGCAATTTTCATTACTCCCTATTAGGGATTGAAACGATTCGGTGGTGCGTGGTGCGTTTGCTGGCTCTGATTGCAATTTCTCTTACTCCCTATTAGGGATTGAAACAATACTTCAATCAACACTTCGTAAATAGCTTGTCGTTTATTTGATTTAGTTTGTGTCCTTAGCTGAACTAGGGACTTTCTTATATTATGTCAGACACTACAGTTTTTACCCCAGATTACTACCGAGTTTTTGAGTGCCGGGAAGGAAAGTGGTATATAAAAGTTGGCAAGCTTTTCTACTCAAAACTGCCTTTTGCTGTTGACTTTAATGATTTTGAGCTTCTATATGGAATCACTAAGCAGCAAATAATTATTGAGTTGTTCCGAGCAGGTGACGGCAAATCTGGTTACTATCTTGCTAATCTGCGTGGCAAACAATTTTACTATTGCGGAATCCAACCGGAAAACGTCAAATTTCGATTACGAAAATTGGGAATTGGCAGAGATGATCCAACGGAGTAATTTTGTGCCTGAAAAATTCTTCATAACTTGTAGCTAATTGCAATTTCTCTTACTCCCTATTAGGGATTGAAACCATAGTTTGTATCTATTACCTTTGCATCTTTACTTACGGAACACTACGCGAACGCAGTTCATTTAATCTAATTTCCTAGCATTGACCCTATTTACATCTCTTCGTGATAAAATGATAAAATTTATTTGCTAAGTGCAGAAATTAAGAGATTATGGAAATAATTACAGGTATTTCATAGAGGAAAATCTCACCCATGAGTAAATTATTAGATGAAGCCTTATCTCACCAAGTTGCACAAAGCATCAAAAGTAAAGCTAAAAAGCCTTTTGAAAATGCTTATAAAGCAGCTGTAGCAACCGAGGGTTCAAAGTATGTTCAAGGTTTTTTAGTATTTAGTGGTCAGCCATATAAACCTGTTGAACATGGTTGGATTGAGTTAGGTGATGTCATCATTGATCCCACCTTTCCTTATTTGCAAAAAAACCATAAAGACCTTTGGTATTTTCCCGCGCAAAGCCTGACTGTCAAAAAGCTAAAAGCAATAATCGACGAATCAAAAGAAGATTATCCAGAAGATGATCCTTTGCCAATTTATGGTAAAGCACCTTATGAATATTATGGTGATGTGATGTTAGGTGATCACGAATATTTGGTAGCTTATCAAGCTGCTGAAGTAAAATGTCGAGAAATTAATGGTTTAGAGAATGGGAAAAATTAACTTTAAGGAAATCACCGCAATATATAATTTTTCGTTTCCCTAAATTATACTCTGATTTCAACCATAATCCCTCCCTGCAACAGAGGAGGGAAAAAGACTTTTTTTTAAATAGCTACAAATTTAATTGTGTGTTAAAAACTAATAGGATTTTCCATCACTACCAAAGTATTCTCGATAGCTACAAATTTTATTATCTCGCACATCAAAAGCAACTGCAACTCGATTTTTGTAAGCTTTTCCCAATAAATTTCCTTCATCCCGAAATTCAAAAATAACTGTTTTTTCGTTGCTAGTAATGCTATCTAGAGAAGCCAACTTTAAACCATTTTCAAAAGCTTGAGAAACATATTCAAAAAATTCTTTTGCTCTTTCTTTACCTTGATTTAACCCGTGAAATTTTCCCATTGGGAACCAAAAGGTAAAATCATCTGTAGTCATATCTAAAAATGTTTGCCATTCACCAGTTGCTAATCCATGAGTAAAATGTGCAAATGCTTGTTTAGCAACTTTTAAAGTGTTTTCTACTTCTGTTGTCATCTGCTGTCCCTAACCGGATTTTTGGCAAGATCGATTTTGAGTAAAAATGAGTAAAAATGAGTAAAAATGAGTAAAAAATTTGAGTAAATAAAAGAAGCGATCGCTGTTCCGTTATCGATGTGCGATCGCTCTAATGAATTGACACCTAGCCAAAGGAATCAATCACAAGCATTATATCGCGCATACTGCCATATTCGGGTGCAGTGTTAACCCCTTCAGGTGTCTCACCCCACATCTACCTCTAATTTAACTTAAACAAGCCTACGTTTAACTTCTGTGGCTAAATCTACTAAAGCCACTTCTACTTGTTCACCACTTTTCAAATCCTTCAATGATGATTTTTCGGCTGCGGCTTCATCAGCACCAATAATTACACAAAATTGAATTCCTTGTTTATCTGCTGCTTGAAATTGTTTACCCAAAGGACGTTTTTCAAAGTTAGTCACAACATTAATTCCTGCTTGACGCAATTGTTGTGATACCTTTAAATAAACAGGCATTAAATCCTCTTGCATATTCACTACTACAACTTGGGTAGGTGTGGCAGATAATGTATTAAGAATACCCGCTTTTAACAACCGACTAATTAACCGAGTCAAGCCGATAGAAATACCCACACCAGGCATTTTTTCCCCTAAAAACATCCCCACTAATTCCTCATATCTGCCACCTGAACAGATACTACCTAAAGCTTCATGTCCTATAAGACTAGTTTCGTAAACCGTGCCAGTATAATAATTTAAACCACGAGCAATAGATAAATCAATACAGAAACGTTTTTCGGAAACTCCTAAATTTCTAACTCCATTAATTACCGTTTCTAATTCACTTACTCCTAAATTGAATTGCTCTGATTCTGATCTTCTAGCTAGGTATTTGAGTTGATCTAAAGTACCAACAACGCTATTATCAATTTTAATAAACTCAATAATTTTCTCTGTTTGTTCAAAAGAAATACCTTCTTTTTCTAACTCTGATTCAACCTTAGCTTCTCCAATTTTTTCCAGATTATCAATAATGCCAATACAGGCTTTTATTTGATTTTCTGCAACTCCCACTGACTGAAAAAAACCAGTAAGAATTTTTCTGTTATTGATGCGAATGACAAAATCACCGATATTAATTGCTTCAAAAATTTCGGTGATAATTGCAGGCATTTGGGCATCATATAACAAGCTGAGTTTACCACGAGCCACCACATCAATATCACATTGACGGAATTGCCGAAAACGTCCATCTTTTGCCCGTTCTCCCCGAAAAACCATATCCATTTGATAACGAGCAAAGGGAAAAGTTAATTCATTTAAGTGACGGGCAATATAAGCCGCAAAGGGAACAGTTTGATCAAATTTTAAAGCTCTTGCTTCCGAACCAGTTTCGCCGGATTTATCCTTTTCTGCTTGGCGATTTGGCGGTAAAATAGGCTCAATGCCATATATTATGTTATCACCTTGATTGCCCTTTGCTTGCAGCACTTCCAAGCGTTCAACGGCTGGGGTTTCAATAGGTGTAAAACCATAGCTTTCAAATACACGCCGAATTATATCAAGTAAATATACTTCTAAACGCTTTTCGCTGGGCAGAAATTCAGGAAAACCGCTAGGAGTAGAAAAATTTATTTTGTCGCTTTTTGTCATGCCTATACCTTGTCAAGTTGCAATTTTGGATATATTGCAATCCTACATTAAACAACTTGGGGAGTTACAGGCAAGATTTACTATGAAAAAAGAAAGCAGGAGATGCCCGACTTATTTATAAAGTTTGGGTAAAGTTATTGTTTATTTTAGTTATTTTTCTAGTTAAGTAATTATCCTGATGTAGTTAGTAGCAAATAAAGAATGTGTAACTTGATATAACCAGGTTACTTAAACTCTAAGTTTGACACAGTACTAAAAAAATATCAGCAGCTGAACAGCGGGTAGTTGTTAAAGTTACCAGTTTGTATAATTTAAGTCCCCATTGGGAAGAATTAGCACAGTTAGCAGGTGTTAAGTCAGGCAAGTAAGTGTTCGCATTTACTGAGTTGTTATTGTAACACGCAACTCATCATCGTCAATAGAAAAGGTAAACAACTACCCGACACCATTAGTGGCTTACTATCAATGCAATCTTCGGGGTTTGTGAAATTTGGATGTAGAATCTTGACAAAAGAGGTAGAAATAATGGATACTTACTTAATAACACTGAGATCAACAAGTAAAGCTATACTAAAAAGTAACTAAACCTGTTAATGTTGAACTTCTTGAAAAATTCCTTTTGTCGGGATTACCTGAAAAAAGTTTTTTAAAGAAAGAAAGCGTGCTTAAAAGTAAAATTTTTCACACATAAATCTGGTTAAGTAGGTGGACGGGGAAAAACAGAAATATGTAACGAAAAGTAAAATTGGCTCAAAACCTCTTCCCTGTTCCCTATTCCCTGTTCCCTGTTCCCTTGTCATAACGACAATTTTCAACGCCAACCTACTTAGTTATATCAAGTGATTGTTTTCTTTACATTAAGAAATCAATTTGTATCTCCAATCAACGAGGATAACAACGAATGAAGTACAAGATTAAATCCGCTTTTCAAAAGTTTGCTAATACGGCAATAACTCTATCTGGAGTTATGACTGCTGCCGGTATCACTCTGTCAGCCCAATCTGCTCAAGCACTGAATATATCATTTTCTACTACAAATTTTAGCCAAGTTACTGGTGTTGTTAAAAACAATGCATCTCCGAGTACAGTAATTAACACACAAGCTTCACCGAACGGATTCGGTAATGTATTTACAAGCAATTTTCTACTCATAGGTGCGAATACTACCAACGCAAACATACCTAATGACTCCTTAGTAAATAATAATAGTGACGCCAGAAGTAATATTTTTGCCGTTTCTGCTGCTGATGCTGCTCAACCAATTACAATGACCTTTAATTGGGCATTTAATGGTAACGCCACAGGAGTCACCAATGATGCTGATAGCTTCCTTATAAGAATCATTGGTCCGACTAGTAGAACATTTTTTCAGAGAACTACTGATCCGAATGACACTATCCCTGGTTATGGTTCTGGAATTAACGAAATAGCAACTGTCACTCCACTTGGAACAGCTGGAAATTACCGAATACAAATCTCTTTAAATGAAAATCTCAGTACTAACAGTTCCGCAGCAGGTTTCAACAACATTAACATTTCCTCCACCCCTGTTCCCTTTGGATTTTCCACAAATATGAGTTTGCTAGTATTTGGTGGGATGTTTTACGGTATGAATAAACTGAAAAAAAAGATGGCGGTAAAAAAGTTTCAGGCGTAAAGATAGAAAACAATACTCGTGGGTTTAGGTTTTATACCATTTCTTTATGAGGATGCGCTTTATTGCCGGATGTAGAGACGTTACATGAGTAGGGATTCTCGTCTCTACGGCATTTATTTAGCGCAATTTTACACAGAATTGGTATTAGCCCCCAACACACCCATAAATCGGGGGCTAAATTTCTCAAACTCCCCTTAACAAGGTGAGTAAATGTAATGTTTCGCTGGAAACAGAATTGACGTTTAAAGACTGTAAAACTTCCATAACTTTTGCTCAGGTTAAATTAAAAACCAACCCTACGACGGAAACATCATGATTCCGTCTTTTTTTTTAGCAACTTTTTTGATTTTACTCTGTATAAGTCCTAGTCAATAAGACTGAGAAAATTTATATTGACTTCACTCTTTCTTCTTGAATAAAAGTGCGTTGGTAAATTTGGTCATTTTTAAACCAGTGCCAAGTGCGAGCGCGATAGTTATTATCTGGACTAATTTGAATCATTTCATATAAATACATATCTGCTGGAAATTGTTTATAACCGAACCACAAAATAACGGTTGAATCATCAACTTCCCAGGCTCTACCTTGAATACGTTCGGTGTCAAACCAGAGTTTTTTATCTTGATATGTCCCTGGAAATTGATGTTCTTCTTTTTTACCATTTTCCCAGGTATAACGATTGATTTGATAGTAAGAATACTCGCTATTTTCAGGAAACTGACAACTTAAATGAGATTGATGACTGTCAAGGATTTTTCCTGTTGTATCAACTAGGGTATAAGTTCCCACCCATTCACCTTCATGACGAGCTAAAACAGGCATTTCTAAACGAATATTAAACATAATTAGTCATTAGTCATTGGTCATTGAGAAAAGGCTACAGGGAGAAGTTTTTTAATTTTTAATTCTTAATTTTTAATTGTTCCTATTCTCCATCATTAAACCACCAAGGGTCTTTATTGGTGTTGGTTTTAATCAAAAAGGCTTTTTTTCGCATGAATTTTTTAAACTTTGCTGCACCCATGTACGAAGCTCCTAAACCAGAAAATTTAAAGGCGTTTTTCTCTCCTTCGGGCATCATAGCTGTTAAACCTGCATCATTAATACTAATAGCACCGACATCTATTTGTCTAGCAACTGCTAAGGCTAATTCTTCTGATTCAGAAAATACAGATGCACTCAATCCATAAATAGAATCATTTGCTAAATCTATTGCTTCTTCTACTGTAGAAAAAGACATCACTGGCATAATCGGACTAAATGTTTCTTCAGTCATGATTTTCATGGAATGATTCACCTCAGTCATAACTGTGGGACGACACCACCAACCACCACCTAATTCTTCCACTTTACCACCACAGTGAATTACTGCTCCTTTGGATATTGCATCTTGTAGATGTTCGTTAATAATTGCGGCTTGGTTTTCAGAAATGATTGGACCAATTTCACCATTTTCTAATTTTGGATATGCTAATTGTAAGCGAGAAGCTTTAACTACCAATTGATGATAAAATTCTTCAAAGATAGATTCAGCTACATAAATCCTTTCTATTGATGAACAAGACTGTCCGGTGTTAATAACAGAACTCCATAAAATTGCTGAAGTTGCTAAATCTAAATTAGCTGATTCTAAAACAATAGCTGGGTCTTTTCCTCCTAATTCTAAGAACGCAGGAATAAAATTTCTAGCTGCGGCTTCTGCAACTACACGACCAGTTTCAACGCTGCCTGTAAAACAGATTAAATCTACCTCTTCAATTAAAGCTGCTCCTATTTGTCCCGCTCCTTCAACAAAATTTAACACATCGCGTAATTGAGGAACAGTATTAAGTGCAGTTATTAATGGTGCTACAAAACGAGGAGTAATTTCGCTGGGTTTGACTATGACAGCACAACCTGCTAGTAGAGCAGGAATTGTTTCAATTGTAGACAGCAAAAGGGGAAAGTTCCAAGGACTAATTATGCCTACTAATGAATAAGGAACGGCAGTTTGTTGTAAGGCTATAAATGAAATAGATGTATTTTTGGCATTTTCTTGTAATAACTGGGGGGCTAAATTACACCATCTATCAATATTAGAAATAAAAGAGTTAATCTCTAATTCTGATGTTGATAATCTGCCTGTATCATTTACCAATGCATCTGTTAGCTGTTTACGTCCAGATAATATAGCTTGCTTCCACTGTTGTAAAGCTTCAATTCTGCCATCAATACCCAATTCGTGCCAATGAATTTGTCCTCTGCGAAGACGGTGACACTGCTGGGATAGTAGCTTGGGAGGTGGTGGGATAATGACGTAATCAAATTTCCCGGTGCGAGGGTTGCGGATTTCTATAGGTTTTGTCATTGGTAATTAGTCATTGGTAATTAGTCAAATTATCTCTAATTTAGCTAGGTATTCAATAGTTAATTATTTTGGATAAAGTGTTTGTGATTTATTTCTCCCTCAAGCATAGTATTAGGGGGGGTAATAGACAACTCTGATAAAACGTCAAGTCGCTTCTCTACGAGACGCTGCGCGAACGCTCCAATTAAAAAAAAAGTCAATACACTATTTACGGTATTCTCAAAATAATACATTTATTATTGCTTGTATGTCTTATTGTCAAAAACTACGGGAATTACTCGCACGTCCTGAAATTATCGTTATTCCCGGTGTTTATGACTGTTTGAGTGCAAAGTTGGTAGAGAAAGCAGGATTTGATGTTGCTGCTACCAGCGGTTTTGGGATTGCGGCTTCTACGCTGGGTTTACCTGATTACGGGTTTCTGACTGCTACAGAAATGCTGTATAGTGTAGGGCGAATTGCTCAGTCAATTAATATACCGTTAATTGCTGATTGTGATACGGGCTATGGTAACGCTTTAAATGTGATGCGAACTGTGAAGGATGCGGTACAGTTGGGGTTAGCTGGGGTAATTTTGGAAGATCAAGAATGGCCAAAAAAGTGTGGTCATTTTGAGGGTAAGCGAGTAATTCCCATGACAGAACACGCGGGAAAAATTCGTGCTGCGGTGGAAGCAAGGGGTGATAGTGGGTTGGTAATTATTGCGAGAACAGATGCACGCGCACCTTTAGGCTTAGAGGAAGCGATCGCTCGTGGACAATCATACATCAATGCCGGCGCAGATGTCTTGTTTGTGGAAGCACCCCAATCTGTGGGAGAATTACAAACCATAGCCGCAGCTTTCCCTGATGTGCCGTTGGTAGCTAATATTGTAGAAGGTGGGAAAACACCCGAAATTTCCGTAGATGAATTACAAAAATTAGGTTTTAAAATTGTCTTTTTCCCCCTAACTGCACTCATGGCTGTAACTGAAGTCATGAGTAGTTGTTTCCGTCACCTGAAAGAACAGGAAAACACAGCTAATTTTCCTGGTTTGATGAATTTTAGAAATTTTCAAGAACTCATGGATGTTCCCAAATATCTGCAAATTGAAAAGCAGTATCAAGAATGAGTTGATAATAGGTGATTGGGCGTTAAAAAATATAATATAAACCTAACCCCCAACCCCCTTCCCTACCAGGGAAGGGGGAGTCAAAGCCTCTCCCCTTGTAGGGGAGAGGTTTGGAGAGAGGTTTTATATTTAATTGTGCCAAGCTACTTAGGTGATTGGGAAAACCCTGACTCCTGACTCCTGACTCCTGACTCCTGACTCCTGACTCCTGACTCCTGACTCCTGACTCCTGACTCCTGACTCCTGACTCCTGACTCCTGACTCCTGACTCCTGACTCCTGACTCCTGACTCCTGACTCCTGACTCCTGACTCCTGACTCCTGACTCCTGACTCCTGACTCCTGACTCCTGACTCCTGACTCCTGACTCCTGACTCCTGACTCCTGACTCCTGACTCCTGACTCCTGACTCCTGACTCCTGACTCCTGACTCCTGACTCCTGACTCCTGACTCCTGACTCCTGACTCCTTCTTCAAAATTACGCCTTTTATATGAGGCTGTTGCATTCCCAAATAGGAAAATAAAGTGTCAATTACAGAACATCGGATTACAGTAGATTCCCTAGAATGGTTTTATCGAGAAGCAGAATCAATTGGTAGAAGTGACTTATTACCAGTATTGTGCTTACACGGTATAGTTTCCCAAAGTTATAGCTGGAGAAACATTCTACCAGCTTTGGCAGCACAAGGTACAAGAGCGATCGCACCAGATTGGATTGGTTACGGATTTTCTGCTAAACCTGAAAAACAGGATTTTGCTTATACTCCCGACGCATTTATTACAGCTTTAGAAGGATTTGTGAAAGCTGTAGAATTAGAACGTTTTTCCTTAGTTGTACAAGGATTTTTAGGTTCTGTGGGCTTACAATATGCCTTGCGTCATCCCGAAAAAATTGCCAACATAGCTATTTTAAATACACCCATTTCCACTGCTGCTAAATTACCTTGGAAAATCAAACAAATGGGTTTACCTTTAGCAGGAGAAATGATGACTCAAGACCCTTTATTAGTTGATAGAACTTTAGAAGGTGGTAGTCGTTATCGTATTGAAGATAAAGATTTAGATGTTTATCGTAAACCCTATTTGAAAACTTCTTCATCTGGTCGTGGTTTGCTGTCCACAATTCGTAATTTGCAGCTTGAACAAGCGATGATTGAAATAGAATCTGGGTTTAAAGAATGGCAACAACCCATTTTAGTACAATGGGGAATGATTGACCCTTGGTTGTCGGTGGATATTGCCGAAACCTTTGTGAAATCTGTCCCAAATGGTGAAATAATCAAACTTAATAATGTTGGACATTATCCTCAAGAACATTATCATGAAGTGATTTTACAAGACCTGTTACCTTTTGTACGTCGTTCTGAGTCTAACTAGTGCAAGTAGGCAGAAAGCAGGAGATAAAAAACGTAAGAATTCAGGAGTCAGGAGTCAGGAGTCAGAATGCTTATGAAATGAAGAATAGAGAGAACTGAGATTTTATCAAAAATTTCTCCCCCCTATCATAACCTTCCGTAGAAGGAGAAAGAACTTCAATAATCAGTAAAGGATTGAGAATTTCATCAGTACGATTGCCGTTAAATTCCGGTTCACCATTAATCACCAGAACATCTGCATAAGTTCCATGATTAAAATCAGGAATCCAGATTCTTAAGTCTCCATTATAATAAAAAACTAAGTTTTATCAGCTTTTCCCACTTTTTGACTAGATAGTTATTTCCGCCAATCTACTTAGTACAACAGTGAATTCAAAATTCAAAAAGCAGATTAAGCTTGTTAAACTGTTGTGAAAGGTTAGTTAACAAATTATTCAGAAACAGATGAAAATTGCCATCATTGGATGTGGTTACGTTGCTGATTTCTATCTAAATAACATCAAATCTCATCCTGACTTTATTGTGCAGGGAGCATTTGACCAGAATCCCAATCGACGCGATGAGTTTTGTCGGTATTTCTCACTCAATGCTTATCCGACTTTGGAAGCAGTTCTGGAGGATTCGTCAGTTGAAATGATCCTCAATCTAACTAATCCCAGAAGCCATTTCTCTGTGTCTGCTGCTGCAATTAATGCCAATAAACACGTTTATACAGAAAAGCCTTTGGGAATGGATCTTAACGAGGCTCGTCTCCTAATTAGTATGGCGAAAGAAAAAAATGTCCGCCTCGGTTGCGCTCCCTGTAATGTGTTAAGTGACACAGCACAAACTGTTTGGAAAGCTATCAGAGATGGTGCTATTGGCAAAGTGCGATTAGTGTATGCCAATTTCGATGATGGAATGATTGCTCCCAAGATGCAACCCTGGTCATGGCAAACCCAATCAGGGGCTTGTTGGCCTGCAAAAGATGAGTTTGAAGTCGGTTGTACCTATGAACACGCAGGATACTTTCTCACCTGGTTAGCCGCTTTTTTTGGTCCAGCGAAGAAAGTCACAGCATTCTCTTCCTGTCAAATACCGGATAAGGGAATTCAGGTTGATCAAATGGCACCTGATTTTTCCGTTGGTTGTATCGAGTACAACGACGGGGTTGTTGCCAGAGTCACAGCTGGATTAGTTGCTCCCAGGGATAAATCTCTAACAGTCATAGGTGATGATGGAATTCTCTTTGTTCCTTATTTGCGTAATGACCAGGAACCAGTTTTAATTCACAGAGATGATGATTACGAAAATCAACAATTTGTAGAGCGTCTGCTAACTAGAGTCAAGTCCAAAGTTGAGTATGTAGCCAACCAATTGCAGATAAAAACTGATAAATTGGGCTACTATCAAAAGTATCCGATGGTCAAAGGCAAATCATTTCGTCCAGCTGGATCTGGAAAATTCGTCGATTTCTTTCGCGGACCTCAAGATATGCTTGATTCAATACATAATGACCAACCTCACCGACTTTCTGCTGAGTTAGGACTTCACATAGTTGAGTTGATTGAATGTCTTCAGTATCCGCAGCAGTTTAACTATCACAAGGAAATTCACAGCACTTTTCCCGCGATTCAACCCTTGATATGAATATCCTACTGAAGTTATTTTTAGTAACTAGATGATTAGACATCTCCGGTAAATACTGTAGAGACGTTCCATGGAACGTCTCTACAAGGGTTTTAGGTCACGCATATTTAATTTTCACCAGATGTCTATTGAATCGTGTCAAGAAGTTGATGAATTGCCAGGGACTCGTTCAGCGGCATTATAGGACTTTCCGTTAAACCTAAACGCAGGCAGCGCATAGTTTCTTCCGCTTCCCTAATGAGGCCAATCCTGGCGGGATTCGTGTATTGCGGAAATAACCCGGTTAAAGGTTTGGCCATCCTTCCCAACTTCCTTCCAATTCGCTCTGTTAATCCAATTTTCTGAGCTTGGTTGCTAATCACCTGCATACTGGTTGGATCTATAAATGGTGATGGGATATGAATGCACCCATCTGTACCCACAATGTGAACATCATTGGACTGTGTACCGTTGATAGTGGCAGTGATGGAAACAGTATGGTTCGGATAACCCAGAATGACTGCACAATTGACATCCACACCTGCATCTGTGCGAATCACCTGACACTGGTGATTTTGCGGTTCCCCAAACAAGAAAAAAGCTAGATTAAGCGCATAACAGCCAAAGACGAGCATCGCCCCACGCCCATCTTCTGGTTGTCCCAACTTTGCCAAATCCTTTTTGTAGCCGATTCCCGCATTCAGCGAACAGATATCTCCGATGTGCTTCTGTTGAATTAATTGTTTGCATTCCTGAATGAATGGGTTAAACCGCATCCACATTGCTTCCATGCAGAATAGACCACGTGAGCGGGATTGCTCCACTACCTGGTATGCTTCTTCCCATGAGCGAGTAAATGGCTTTTCGCAGAGAATAGCTTTTCCGCTGTTCAGTGCCATGAGGCAGTGTTCCTGATGTAAACTAGTCGGCGTAGCAATGTAAATTACATCAATCTCCGGATCATTGAAGAAGTCCTGAAGCGTTTGATGGGCATTAGCAAAACCGAATTGTTGGGAAAAACGGACTGCGTTATTGGGATTCCTTGAAGCTACTGATTGCTTGACTGCGCCCTCAAGCCCTGTCAGACTCAAGGCAAAATTCTCAGCAATCTGACCTGTACCGAGAATTCCCCATCTAATGTTTTGAATATCCGAAGTCATTAAATATCTCCGAAAACTGAAAAAATCATACCATTATATTTTTGTGTGTGGTTAACTGTAGCTGCTGTATTGGTGTTGAGAATTTGGCAATTAAATGGGTCTGAACTTTTGTATCCTTTGAAATTAGCTGTTGTGGAGAAATAAATAGTCACAATTCACCTTGACAGGAAAGCAAAGACAGCATTTAACATTCATGAAAAACGGTTGGAAACTTTACTTATAAACGCAGAGGTTCGCTGAGGTAAACGCAAAGTGACGCAGAGTTTTTATTGAAGTTTTCGCTTTGAATTTTGTTATCCTAATAAAGTCGAGATATTAACCGTTTTTAGTATACATGAAAAACGGTCGGGGAAAATTAATTCTCTACCACTAATAATACCATTTATCACCGATAATCACGCTCCATATCACCACTGAAAGATGCAGCGACTTTGTAACCAATACGAATACCAAAAGGTCTAGCAAATCTGTTTTATCAATAGCATATTCACCTGTTTCTATATCAATAATTATCATTTTACCGATGTTTTCTTCTGTTTCTACTTGCTGACGAATACCATTGTCATATAATTCTTTGGCACGTTTTGCGACTTCTTCGCTGCTGAGGAGAAAGGCTTGCATTTTTTCATCCTTTGTTTTTAATTATGTTTATAATACTTGATAATTGGTTGTTACTTTTAAATATTGTATGTTTACACGAAAATTAACTTTCATATTTGCTGTATTTAGTTATTGTCAAAGTCAATTTGCTAAATAATTTTGTGAATTGGGTATTCAGCCGTAAATTTATGTATAATCGAGATACAATCAACTTAAATAGCTGGTAAGATAGAAATATGCCAAAAATGCAAGTTGAACTACAATTATCTTCAGAAGACTTGCTCAAAGTAGTTGAGCAGTTGAATCAAGCTGATTTAAAACAGTTTATTTCTCAAGTCATCGCTTTACAAGCACAAAGAAATGCTCCGAGTTTGCAGAAACAGGAGTCCGAGATATTATTGAAAATTAATCAAAGTATTCCTTTAGATATTCAGAAATCTTACAACAATTTAATAGATAAAAGAGATGCAGAAACTCTCACGGATAATGAATATCGAGAGTTACTACACTTGACGGAAATGATAGAAAAACAGCAAGCACAACGGATAGAATATTTGATAGAGTTAGCAAAATTAAGGGGGATTTCTCTAAATATTTTGATGGAAAATTTAGGTATTCAGACACAAGTTTATGTCTGAAAAAAGAGTAACATCACAACAGAAAAAAGCTGTAGCTGAACGTGCAAAGGGATGTTGTGAATATTGTCGAAGTCAAGCGCGTTTTGCTATTCAACCCTTCTCAATTGAACATATTATTCCTAAAAGTCAAGGAGGAAAAACAAGTTTAGATAATTTGGCTTTTTCTTGTCAGGGTTGTAATAATCATAAGTATAACAAGACTGAAGGAATAGATCCAGTAGGTGGTAATATTGTCTCTCTTTACCATCCACGTCAACAAAAATGGAATGAACATTTTAGTTGGAATGAAGATTTTAGTTTGGTAATTGGTTTGACTCCTACAGGACGTGCTATGGTAGAAACACTACAACTAAACCGTGAAGGTGTAGTTAATTTGCGTCTTGTTTTGTATGGAATAGGTGAACATCCTCCGGTTGAAGTGAAATAATTTCGTTAAGTTCAGTTAATAGCGATCGCACACCTCCATCATCATCTAACTAAGAGCGATCGCATTACCTCCACCATTAACTAAGAGCGATCGCATTCCTTCACTATCAGCGCACCTCCCACTATAGCGATAGCCAACACTAAAAATGGATTTGTTGGGTTTCACTTCCTTCGAGTTCACCAAACACTACTAAATCATTCCAGGTAATCCAACCAGTGCATATCCAACATTTTTTATATCTTGGTGTAGTTCGTAACCCAAGTAACTTAAATAAGCTTCAGGTTTTCCAAAAACTCTTGGTTTACATATTAAATATGGTTGAAAACCGTATTGATTAGCAATTCCTAATTGCAAATCTCCACCAATACTTGGATACTTATGATTTTGAATATGCGTTTCAATGACATATTGAGGAGTCCTAGACAAAACTATATCAGCTATATCCTGTTTATTAAAACCTTCTTTAATTTTTACTTCTAAATCATCTTTTTCATCACCAAGGTAAATAAATGATTTTCTAGTTAAATCAGTATGAGTTATACAGTTAATCTTATACTCTCCTTCTTCATTTTGAGAAGGATAATAATGAAAAATATAGTATTTTTGATTAGCATGACACCAGCCAAATAAAGCTACCTCAATTGCTGAGTTGTTACAAGCAATAACCTTGTATTCATCAAAAGACCTACTTAAATATTGATATATAAATTCTGCCACACAATTCATTGGAGGTATGTATTTCTCATTAGCTATTAAGTTACTTAATAAAGGCATTATTGATAAGAAAGAATTTTGTCCTAATAAGGTGTTACCTGCAAAACAATAGCCATAAGTTTGATAGTGAGAAATTCTGGAATATAATCCATTTTCACCAGGATATTTACAAATTACTGGGAGTGTAAATACCTTGGCAGCATCATCAATGAGAGTAGAATGGCCAGAGTGTCCAACATCTGTTAGTTTTGATACGCGACTATCAGCAGCTACCCATAAAGAAGGGCTATCAGGATTTTCGTCATTGAACCATATAGCAATAGCTGTCATTTATTTCTCTCCAATTTTTTTCTAATTATTGAAAATTCCTAGTTATTATTGATTTTGAAATCAACTTTCTATTCATTATACTCAACCACTACCGCAATAGCCGCAGCGATTTCTTCCATTATTTCACTCGAACATTCTCCAATTTTACGGACTAATCTTTGTACATCTACACCGCGCAATTGTAAAATATCTACAGCAGAATCTTTTGACAAACTATTCTTGATATTGGCTTCAATCTTAACGTGCCAAATATTTTCAGTATAATATTCCTTCCAATCTGTAATTGGTGCAATTAATTTAATTGGTAACTTACCAACACCATCAGAACTGACAATTATAGCAGGTCTTACTTTTTTAATTTCGGCTCCCACAGTTGGATCAAAATTAGTCAGCCAGATATCACCCCGTTTAGGAATAGAAGAATTAGTAATCAATTAAGTCTCCTGCCTCTAATTCTTGCCATTCTTGATTTTGCTGGTAATGTTCTAACATTAAATCAGATTGTGCCGCTAAAATCTTTTGTCGTTCCTCTATAGGTAACTTCATCAATTCACGACGGCTGATATTTTGTTCCTTTAATTCATCAATATTTGCAGAAAATGTGAGTTCACCATTTTCTTTTTCTCGCTTCGCACTTTGCAAATTTTGATAAATTTCCTCCCGACGTTCTTCTCTTAAATATTGCTGCAATAACAATTGAATTTGTAACTTTTCTTCAATTGAAAAACCTTTTATCGCTTCTACCACATCAGTAAAAATCATAACTGGGAACACCTATTATTACTTATTGTGTCTATCTAACATTTTATCCTACACTCAAAACCTCCTTCTCCTCTCTGTGCCTCTGCGCCTCTGCGTGATAAAAAACAAAAAAAACGGTAGAGAACCGAAATCCCCCACCGTTTAATTAACAACTAAAAAATCCTAACTACAACTCAACACCAGGAGTTGATAACTCCCGTGTTTGTTGAGAACTAACTTGAACAATGCCATTTTCATCAACATCAACAAGAGCAGTATCGCCATCTTTGATGCGTCCAGACAGAATTTCTTCCGCCAAACTATCTTCCAACAAGCGCATAATTGCCCGACGTAATGGCCTTGCACCGTAGCTGGGGCTGTAACCCTCAGTTATCAAGCGCTCCTTGAAGCGGTCTGTGACTTCCAAGACAATGCCCTTATCTGTCAACCGACCGAACACTTCCTTGAGCATGATTTCGGCGATTTGGGTAACTTCAATCTTGTTCAATTGACGGAAGACGATAATTTCATCTAACCGGTTCAGGAACTCAGGACGGAAGTATTGTTTCAGTTCCTCATTCACCAAAGAGCGAATTCTGTTGTATTGTGTCTCAGTCGCATCTTCAGAGAACTCAAAGCCGATACCGCTACCACCTTTTTCAATTACCTTAGAACCAATGTTGGAAGTCAAAATTAGCAAGGTGTTCTTAAAGTCCACCGTGCGTCCTTTCGCGTCAGTTAAACGACCATCTTCCAAAATTTGCAAGAGCATATTGAACACATCGGGGTGTGCTTTTTCGATTTCGTCAAACAGCACCACAGTGTAAGGACGACGACGGACAGCTTCTGTTAACTGACCACCTTCGTTGTAGCCCACATAACCAGGAGGTGAACCAATCAATTTACTGACGGTATGACGCTCCATGTATTCGGACATATCCAAGCGAATCATTGCTTCTTCAGAACCGAAGAAGTAAGAAGCCAAGGATTTCGCCAATTCAGTTTTACCAACCCCAGTCGGACCAGAGAAGACAAAACTCGCAATCGGTCGATTTGGATTTTTCAAACCAACACGAGCGCGACGAATAGCGCGGGAAACAGCCTTCACAGCGTCATCTTGACCGATGAGACGTTGATGCAAGGTGTCTTCCATGTGCAGCAACTTCTCGGACTCAGACTCGGTGAGTTTGTTCACCGGTACACCTGTCCAGGAAGCGACAATGTGAGCAATGTCTTCTTCGGTGACAACTGGTTCTAAACCGTCACCACCAGTAGCATTGGTTTTGCTTTGAGCGATCGCGCGAATTTCCGCTTTAATTTCCATTTCCCGATCGCGCAATTCTCCGGCTCGGTCAAAATCCTGAGAACGCACTGCATCATCTTTTTCTTTTAAGATTTGCCGCAATTCCTTGTCTAACTCTTTCGCTGCGGGTGGCAGTTGGGAGTTCATTAAACGCACGCGAGAACCCGCTTCATCAACCAAATCGATGGCTTTATCTGGCAAATAGCGATCGCTGATATATCTATCAGACAATTTCGCCGCTGCTACCAAAGCTTCATCGGAGATTTTCAGTTTGTGGTGTTGCTCGTAGCGTTCGCGCAAACCATATAAAATTTCAATTGTTTCATCAACGGAAGGCTCACCCACCATCACAGGCTGGAAACGTCTTTCCAACGCTGCATCCCGTTCAATGTGCTTGCGGTACTCATCTAAAGTTGTCGCCCCGATACACTGCAATTCGCCTCTAGCCAAAGCTGGTTTGAGGATATTCGCCGCATCAATTGCGCCTTCAGCCGCACCTGCACCAATTAAAGTGTGAACCTCGTCAATTACCAGGATGACATTACCCGCCGAGCGGATTTCATCCATGATTTTTTTTAGACGTTCTTCAAATTCACCCCGGTACTTGGTTCCTGCTACCAGCAAACCAATATCGAGAGTGACAACACGCTTATCTTCCAGGATGTCGGGGACATCTTTGTTAGCAATGCGGCTCGCTAAACCTTCAGCGATCGCTGTCTTACCAACTCCTGGTTCACCAATCAGCACTGGATTGTTTTTAGTCCGGCGACCCAAAATTTGAATCACGCGCTCAATTTCTTTGGCACGTCCCACCACAGGATCAAGTTTATTGTCCGTGGCCATTTGGGTCAGATTGGAACCAAATTCATCCAAAGTCGGGGTTTTTGTGCGACCAGATGGACCGCCTCCTGGTGAAACTTCGGCAGTTTCTCCCAGCATTCGGATTACCTGAGTTCTCACCTTAGATAAATCTACACCGAGGTTTTCTAGCACCCTGGCTGCTACACCTTCCCCTTCGCGGATGAGGCCCAACAGCAGATGCTCGGTGCCTATGTAGTTATGCCCCAGTTGGCGTGCTTCTTCCAAGGATAGTTCTAGAACTCGCTTTGCCCGTGGCGTAAACGGAATTTCCACAGCTACAAAGCCAGATCCTCGACCTATAATTTTTTCAACTTCAATTCGGGCATCTTTGAGATTAACGCCCATCGATTTCAGCACCTTGGCGGCTACTCCTGTGCCTTCACCAATCAGACCCAAGAGGATCTGCTCAGTTCCAACAAAGTTGTGACCTAAACGGCGGGCCTCTTCTTGGGCCAGCATGATTACCTTAATGGCTTTTTCTGTGAAGCGTTCAAACATGGCATTTTTCCCATCACCTGCGGTCGTGCCGGTATGCTGATTTTAGCACAGGCTAAAAGTTTGGATGTTTGTATACAAATTTTGAACATCCAATCGCCATCAGACATGGTGATGAGTTAATTGCTAACTTTTTATTACTTTTTGTGTAGCTAGTGTACTGAGGAGGTTGAATTTATCAGGCTTTTTGGGACTAATGACAAACATATAAAGCTTTCATGTTGAGATTTTGTTTATTTAGCCCCAAGGGAAACTATGTATCATATATCGACCCTTTTTGTCAATAAACTTCTGTTTTTAATAAGCCTAGGTTATGAAAAGGCTAAATAAAGTTTAAAATTCTGATGAGAATTCAATAGCATGGAAATTACATTTTTTCTCATTAGGGAGAAAACAATTAAAAATCAATAAGTAGGTTGGCGTTAAAAATTGTCGTTATGACAAGGGAACAGGGAACAGGGAACAGGGAACAGGGAACAGGGAACAGGGGACGCGGCGATAAGTCAAGAGTAAAGAGACACGGAGATATGGGAAAAGAAGACACGGGGATACTGGGAAAGAGTTGACTGTCAGAAGACAATCTCTCTTTCTCACCGCGTCTCCCTATCACCGAGTCCCCTTGTTAACTGAGGCGATTGCTAACCATGATCTGCCAATCATCTAAAGTTTTGAGAAATTTTGGCTGTTGTAGGTCAGAAAGCCAAAGAATCAGGGCATCTTCATCGTTATCTTTGTAGTAACGTGGTCTTCTGCCGGCTGTTTTAAAGCCAAATTTTTGATATAACGAGATTGCTGCCTGGTTGGAAGCGCGGACTTCGAGGGTTGCTCGCTCCAAACCGCGATCGCTCGCTGTCTTCAGCAAAGAATATAACAAAACCTGTCCCAAACCTTGACGGTGATATTGAGGATGAACCGCCAAAATTGTAATGTGTGCTTCTTCTAAAATTGACCAAAAACAGCCCATTGCCAGCAAATCAGTGCTAGAAAACGGGGAAAATAAACCTAAAAAATGACTGTTAGGGCTTTCCAACTCCCGTCGGTAGCCATCCATTGTCCACAAGCCATCAAAACAAGCTTTATCCAGTTCCAGCAATGCACTCAAATGCTCAAGTGTCAAGGATTGAATTTTTAAATCTAATAAAATCACGGTTAGAGGAGGCAGGGGGCAGGGGGCAGGGGAGATGGGGAGATGGGGAGGTGGGGAGATGGGGAGATGGGGAAAATGAAGAATAACTTAATTACCCATTACCTCTTATCAATCACCCATTACCAATCACCTATTACCCATTACCAGCAAAGTTGTAAACTGGGAATCGGGAGAATAAGTCACGCCCGTAATTTTCACAAGGACAACTTTTATTATTTATGGTATCGACTCACCCCGTCGGGGTTCAACCTTCTGGCAATCAATATTTACCTCAAAAGCGAAATAACACAACGCTTTCACCTAATCAAGAACTCTTACCCTTAAGTGCCAGAGTTAATCGTCATGACTCCCTGGAAATCGGTGGGTGTGATGTCACAACACTAGTTCAGCAGTTTGGTTCACCTTTATATATTTTAGATGAAGAAACTCTGCGGACAGCTTGCCAACAATACCGGGATACATTCAAACAATACTACAAAGGTGAATCTCAAGTATTGTACGCTTCCAAGGCATGGAATTGTCTAGCTGTTTGTGCGATCGTTGCCTCAGAAGGTTTAGGAATAGATGTAGTCTCTGGTGGTGAACTTTACACCGCCTTGAATGCGGGTGTTAGTCCAGATAAAATCTACCTGCACGGCAATAATAAATCTCGTGATGAGTTAGTTTTAGCCATTGAATCGGGTTGTACCATTGTTGCTGACAATTGGCATGAATTACATACCTTGGTAGACATTGTAGAGACGTTTCATGAAACGTCTCTACAAAAAATCCGTATCATGTTGCGGTTAACTCCGGGGATTGAATGCCATACCCACGAATATATTCGCACCGGACATTTAGATAGTAAATTTGGCTTTGATCCCAATGATTTAGATGAGGTATTTGCCTTTGTCAGCAAACAACCTGGTTTAAACTGTGTGGGATTACACGCTCATATTGGTTCGCAGATTTTTGAACGTCAGCCCCATCGGGATTTGGGTGTGGTGATGGTACAGTGGTTGCGGGATGCAGCCAAGTATGATTTGGAATTGACAGAATTAAATGTTGGTGGTGGTTTAGGAATTAAGTACACAGAATCAGATGATCCCCCTAGCATCGAAGAATGGTCAAAGGCAATTTGTGAAGTAGTTCAACAAGCTTGTGCGGCGGAAAATCTACCTTTACCAAAATTATTATGTGAACCAGGGCGATCGCTAATTGCGACTGCTTGCGTTACAGCCTACACTATTGGTTCAGCTAAAGTCATTCCTGATATTCGTACTTATGTAACGATTGATGGTGGAATGTCTGACAATCCCCGCCCCATTACCTACCAATCAGTTTATCGGGCAGTCGTTGCTAATAAAATGTCAGCTTCTTTGACAGAAACAGTCACATTGGCTGGTAAACATTGTGAATCAGGAGATATTCTGATTAAAAATGCCCAACTACCAAAAACTCAACCAGGCGACATTCTCGTAGTTATGGGAACTGGTGCGTACAATTACAGTATGGCATCTAACTACAACCGTCTGCCCCGACCGGCAGCTGTTTTAGTGGCGAATAGCGAAGCAAATTTAATTTTGCAGCGCGAAACTTATCAAGACATAATTCGACAAGATTGCCTACCCGAACGACTTAAATAGTGAGTAGTCCTTGGTCATTAGTTATTAGCTAAGAACCAATGACTAATGACTAATGACTAATGACTAATGACTATTAGAATCCAGATGTCATGAGAGATTGGTGGAAGCAACGGCTGATAAACCCAGAATGGTCACAGTCCTTGCTAGTTGGGACTCTGGATATTGTGTTGGTGCTGGCGCTGACATACATGATCCTAGTGATTATTAGTGAACGCCGGACGCTGTGGATGGTGCGGGGATTTATACTCTTGATGCTTGCCTCAGCATTCAGTGGCACTTTAGGGCTACCTCTACTCAATTTCGTTCTGGAAAAGTTGGTAATTGGTTGTGCTGTAGCAATGGCGGTAGCACTCCAGTCAGAATTTCGCCGATTTTTGGAACAACTGGGACGGGGTGAATTTCGGCAGTTATTCCAACCCGACCGCTTGGCAGTTCCCAAATCTGATAGCGTAATTGATGAAATTGTCGATGCAGTCAAAGAACTGTCAAAAAACCGAATTGGCGCTTTGCTGATTTTGGAAACTTCCGGACCAATTGATGAGCGAGATTTTTCTGTACCCGGAGTTAAGTTAAATGCAGAAGTTTCTAAGGAACTAATACAGACAATTTTTCAGCCAAAAACTTTATTACACGACGGGGCAACTTTGATTCGTGGTTCGCGGATTGTAGCATCGGGTATAATTTTACCACTTTCGGGACGCACAGCCTCGCGCCAGTTGGGTACACGCCATCGGGCAGCAATGGGAATTACTGAGCGGGTCGAAAATTGCATTTGTGTGGTTGTATCAGAAGAAACGGGTTCTATTTCCTTAGCGGAACGGGGAACTCTATACAGGCCACTGACGATTAAGAAGCTAAAAGAATCTTTAGAGGTTAGATTTTCGCCAACTGTAGATCGGGAAGCAGTTGCTCCGGGTCTTTTAAGTTTAATTCGTCAAATTGGTGGAAAAACACTAGCATTGGGTTCACGATTACTCGGTTTATTATCGACTGCTTCTCGAAGTAAAAAATGACAACACAACATACTGAACTGCAATATTTACCCTCTGATTTAAAAAAAGAACTACTTCCCCAGCACGTTGCGGTGATTATGGATGGCAATGGTCGATGGGCTAAACGTCAAGGTTTACCCCGGATTATGGGTCATAAAGCTGGTGTAGATGCGATTAAGGATTTGCTCCGCTGTTGTAAGGATTGGGGAATTAAGGCACTGACTGTGTATGCTTTTTCCACGGAGAATTGGAAAAGGCCACAGGAGGAGGTAGAGTTTTTGATGACTCTGTTCCAGCGAGTTTTGCGTCAAGAACTGCGGGAAATGGTAGAAGAAAATGTGCAGATTCAGTTTGTGGGGAATTTGCAAGCTTTACCAAAAGCACTCCAAGAGGAGATTTCTCGCTCTATGGCAGAAACTAAGGATAATCGCAGTATCCGGTTTACTGTAGCCACAAATTATGGCGGTAGGCAGGAGATTTTACAAGCTTGTCGAGCGATCGCACTCAAGGTGCAACAAGGTCTCCTACAACCTGAAGAAATTTCTGAAGAGGTTTTTGAAAGTCATTTATACACCGCAGGAGTAGCAGATCCTGATTTACTCATTCGGACTAGTGGAGAAATGCGGTTATCAAATTTCTTACTTTGGCAAATGGCCTATGGAGAAATTTATATTACTGATGCTCTCTGGCCAGATTTTGACCGCCAAGAGTTTCACCTAGCTCTCTGTGCCTATCAGCAACGGGAAAGGCGTTTTGGGAAGGTTTAGTTGATAGTTGATAGTTACAGCAGAATTCAGGAGTCAGGAGTCAGGAGTCAGGAGTCAGGAGTCAGGAGTCAGGAGTAAAACTGGCTTGCTGTCTAGGTTTCAATTGTGATTATGTACCGTATGGCTACGCCACGCAAGCTATCGGCTGACGCTCACGGCGAAGCCTCATTGATCTGCAATCTGCTATATCAGTTTCTAATAACTAATGACTAATAACTAAGGACCAGAAAAAACAGCTTGTTCTATATCTTCTCGACTTAAAGAATATTTAAAAGAACGTTGGATATCTTGACCGTTTTCTCCAGCTTGGATATATCGGACTGTAATCTGCTCGATATCTAGCCAAAGTTCGGCTTGCCAACTAGGTTTTTGTAATCGCCAACAATGTAGTTCATTTTCATCTTGTTGACAACCTTGATTTTTTAGCCACTGTTCGATTTGTGGTAAAGGATGGCTATATAAAGGTGTGTCAGAGGGCAAAATAGACATAACTTGGATTGTAGATTTTGGATTTTAGATTAAGCAATTATTGATTGTTAATTTTACTCTCTGTCTGTGTCTTTAGTTGGTAAATTTGGGTAATTTGCTGTTGTGTATTCAGCGGTTGAGAAAGGTGGGTTTGTAAACTGGGTTCACCACGAATAACGGCGACAGCGATCGCTAGTAGCAAACAACCCACAAGGGTTAAGCCTAACACAAATAATACAAAGATTTCTCCAGATGATAAAGGGCGATCGCTCGCATCCAGATACATTGATTTTGAGTAATCATAAGGTTTATGCACGGAATGGTTTAAATCTGTTGGTGCTTGAATTACCCCAAATCGAGAATAGCCAATCTTTACATCATAACTTAACCGTCGTTCTGGATGACTGAGGGTAGCATAAGCTTCATTAATTTGTTGAAATTTTTCAGTAGCAATACTAGCAGGTAATTCTGTTGTATCTGGATGATACTGTTTACTAAGTTCTCTGTAAACGCGACGAATATCAATCACTGATGCGGAAGGATGCAATCCTAGCAGGGAGTAATATGTTGTAGTTTCGCTGCTTTGTGGCTTTGTTCCGTTTTGACTCACGGCTTTGATTCACTTTGCTCAAAAATGTTTTTTATATTTTAAATCTTTTGTGAAATAAGCTGTACAACTTGTTCCCATACAGAGTATGGGAACTAATTTTAAAGGCTCTGCCTTTAGTAGAATTAAAACGTGAATGTTGTCCTCACCGTACCAATGACAACATCAGGATTATTACTGGTTTGGTTGGGAGCTACTAGCCAAATTACACCCGGTGTAATGGAAATATGATCATTTAATTTATACTTATAGAAAGCTTCCAAATGCAAGGGTGTGGCACGATTAGGAATGGTATTAACTACATCACTTGCACCACCTAAAAATGGTCTATAGAAAGGAATGATACCAGAACGAGTTGCATAGGGGGGAACGCCGGCGATAATACCTCCCAGATTACCTTCTTTACCCAAATCAGGAAAAGCTAGAGCGATCGCATAACTGTAAACATCTGCACTTTCATTATCTGTTCCTGCGGATCTACCTTGTTGATTAGTATACATAAACCAACTATTGACAGCAAATTTGGGAGAAACTCGCCACAACCCCGCTACACCATAAGCGTTAATTTCTCTGCGGGCATTATCGGAAATTAAACTCGGTGAATTGGCGGAAATTGTTCCCACATCATTAAGGAAAGTCGGTGTTCCTGCGGTATAACCGTTGAGGTAAGTTAAACCAAAAGCTAAATTTCTGCTTGGTTGGATGGTTAATTGTGCTAAAGCTGAGTAGCGACCATTAAATAAACCTCCTGCTGTCGTTCCATTACTGCTATCAGGAGTTAAATTTTCTGGACTTTCGGCATTGGGAGCTAAATAACCTAAAGTTAAGTTAATCCCCGAACTCAATTCATAATTCAACCCTAAACCCGCACCTTGGGAAACAATGCGGTAGATAGGACTATATTGAGCAAAGGTAGAAAGTGAACCAGAACCCCCATCTTCATCATTAAATGTACTAAATACATTGGGTAAATAGTCTACGTGTTCTCCCCTATTGGCAAATACAGTTGCCCGTAATTTTTTACTTATTGGAAACTTATAACTAACTGTCCCTATTTCTACACTACCAGGTTTATTACCAGAGATAGCCTGGGGAAATATGGAAGCACCTGGAATTGATTTAAGTGGTTTGGGAGGTGCTAAGGGACAATTAACACCGGATAAAGTTCCGCAATTAGTGCAGGTAGGGACAGATACCATGCGGGTTGAACGTCATCAGGCTGTGATCGAAGCTAGTCAAAACCGTCCTCAATTAAATCAACAGGAAGTGAATGTACAAGAATATACAGATGCAATTATCAAAGGATTTACTGCTGTTTATGAGATTTTATTAGAATATCGCCAAGAATTAACGGAGATTTTAACGCAGTTTGCAGAAGATAAAGTGCGGGTAGTGATGCGTGCTAGTAGAACCTATGCTTTGTTACTACGGGAAAGTTATCATCCTGATTTTTTACGAAATGGCTTAGAGAGGGATCGCTTATTTGATAAACTTTGGATAGATGTCAAAAACCGTCCGCAACTGATTCAAATCATTTCCGCAGAACAAGAAGCACTGTGGAAAAACGATATTCCCCTATTTACAACATATCCTCATTCCCGCGATTTATATCATCGAGACACAGATTTACATATCCCTAACTTCTTCAACGAATCAGGAATTGAATAGCCATAGCAGCAATTAACTACGAACGCAGTCATTTTCACCCCAGTACAAATAACTGGTTAGATCTACGGCAAGAGAATGTAAAAAATAGTTTCATGACAGCATGGTGTAGTGGTGCGCCCGGAATTGGTTTAGGACGTTTGGGTATCCCAGGAAATGCACTGAATTTAATCATGTATAAAGAAATTAAAACCGCCATTGAAACCACCATCAAACAAGGATTTGGTGATAACCATTGTCTCTGTCATGGAGACTTAGGAAACATTGACTTATTATTAATAGCAAATGCGAAATTAGATTACCCAGAAATTGTCAGAAAGACCGAAAAAATTGCTTCCCAAATATTAGATAATCTCCAAAAAAACAACCTGCGTTGTGGTGTCCCCTTGGGAATAGAAACCCCAGGATTAATGACAGGTTTAGCGGGTATTGGTTACGGACTTTTACGCCTTTATCAGGGGAAACGCATCTAAATCTTATTGACAAAATACCGTTTTCATGTATAAACCAAGAAATCCCTATTTATCGTTTGATTGATTTTTTCAGGATCATAGTAATGGACTAAAATATTGTCAATAAGTGGTCGTTAATGCGAATATTTTGGTCATTATTGAGATTGAATCGCCCTTATTGATAAGATGCGTTTCCCCTGCTCACTTATCGTCAAGGTAAAACTACTATTTTGATTAGTCATCGTCCAAGAGTAATTAAACGCGCAGATTGGATTGTTCTGTTAGATACTGGACAATTAAAACTACAAGGTACTCCTGCGGAACTACTGAGCATAGCAGGTGAGCATTTAGAGTTTTTAATTCCCTAAGCTGTACTTAAGCATATTTACTCTACACGGATAGATTACTTGACATTCTTGATGAGAATGATTATTATTCTGGAATTGGTGAAAATGTCATCAATAATACTTTGACAACTGCGACTTCTGGGGAATATTTCGTTATTTCCTAATAAAGACGTAGAGTTTTTTAATGAGGTTAAATATGTCCAATCTAGATATCATTCGTGCTTGGAAAGACGAGGAATATCGTCATAGCTTAAGTGCTGAACAACAGGAACAGCTACCAACAAACCCCGCTGGTTTAGTTGAACTGAATGATGAAGATATGTCCTCACCCTGATTATGGTATACTTGAAGGTGCAGTGAGGTCAATTACAGCAGATGCGATTTTACCTCAGAATAATAACACAGGAGAATCTTATTTTGAAGTGACAATTGAACCCGAAAAGCTGCATTTGCAAAGAGATTTACAAAAATATCCCATTCAAGCGGGAATGGAAGTTATGGCGGATATTCTTGCTGAAGAAGAGACTGTATTAACATTTATTTTGAGAAAAACTAGATTATTGACGAACTTATAAAAAGTATGAGGAGGGTTATTTTACCCAACCTCACATACTTTCCACATCTTTTTCATCCTGTTCATCCTTAAGTCCTGGACATCCTGATTCTGACTTTGCTGTTAAATTAAATCAGCGCGAGGTTTAAAGGTTTCTATTTCCCGCAATTTTTCATAAAGTTCTCGTTCTTCATCTGTAATAGATTTCGGTGTAACTATCTGAACTTCCACTAATTGATCACCACGTTTACCGTTTTCCCCAGGGTAGCCTTTATTAGCAAGACGGAATCTTTGACCTGATCTGACAGCAGAGGGAATAGTCATTTTTACTGGGCCGTCCAGAGTTGGTGCTTCTACTTGTCCTCCTAAGACTGCTTCACTGGGAGTCACGGGAATTTGACAGAATATATTAGAGCCTTCTATTTTAAACAAAGGATGAGGATCGACGGTAATTTTTAAGTATAAATCGCCGCCACCAATACCTTGATTTCGCAAACGGATGGTTTGACCTGTTACCATACCTGGGGGCATAGTTACTTCGAGCGATCGCCCATCTTCTAAGCGAATACGTTCATTACCACCTTGATAAGCTTTTTCTAGGGGCAAAGTCAAGCGGGCTTCTATATCCCTGCGAGTGCTGCGGGGTGGGGTGTTGACTGTGTATGCAACTTTGGTTCTGGGAGTCCGAAACGGGTCGCTAGGGCTGCTAGAGGTGCTAGAAGTGCTAGAAGTTCCAGAACCTGAGCCATTTCTGGTATCTTGACGACTGCTGACACCAATTACTTGATTAATAAAACTTTCAAAATCTGAAAACTCACTGGGGTCTACTTCCTGATTACTGGTGCGGCTGTTAGGACGATCTCCCCAGCCTTTTGGTTTTGGTGTTTGTTTAGCACCAGCAAAGCCTTTTTGTTTCCAGTAGCGGCTAAACTGGTCATATTGCGATCGCCTACTGGGATCGGAAAGGATTTCATAAGCCTCACCGATAATCTTAAATTTTTCTTCTGCTTCTTTGTTACCGGGATTAAGATCAGGGTGATATTGCCTTGCTAACCTGCGATATACCTTTTTAATTTCTTCGTTAGAGGCCTCTTTATCTACTCCCAAAATTTCGTAATAATCTCGAAAATTCTGCAAATTTTGCATAAGTCAGTTAATCAGTTATCAGTTATTAGTTATCAGTTATCAGTTATTTAGTTGTCAGTCTGTTACCTGTCACCTATTTCCTAAACAGTAGCGTTGGTCAATAGTTGATTTTAGATTTTAGCGAAGTCCAAACTCCAAAATCGTTCGACTGAGCGCAGCCGAAGTCTAAAATCCAAAATTGAATTACAGCCAATCATCCTCATCATCCCAGTTATCTTGGTAGCTGGGACGCTTCTTGGGTGCTGGACGGCTATCATAGGAGGAAGAACGATTGTCCCTACTAGAGTCTCTGCCATTATCCCTGCCATAGTCCCGGTTATAAGAATCCCGTTCCCGATAGGTTTCTCTAGAAGAATCTCGTTCTCGTTCTTTGTCACCAGTGAAAATGTCACGAATGGCACCAAACAAGTCTTCGTCTTCATCCTCAGCATAATACTGACGGACTTCTCGATTTAGCTCATACAGAGCATCTTGCAGGTCTGCGTAAGCTTGGTCAATTCCGCGATCGTCATTTTCTTTTAAACTTTCCCGCAGTTCACGAGAAATATTATCAATGCGTTGACGACGGTTGCGGGCAAATTGCATCCCCATTTCTAAGGCTACTTCCCGCAATTGCCGTTCGGCTTGTAAAATTATTGCTTCGGAACGAGTGCGTTTTTCTACTCGTTCTTTGCGTTCCCGGTCAACTTCGGAGTATTTTTGAGCATCTTGAATCATGCGATTCACTTCCGACTCACTCAAGGTAGAAGCACCTTGAATGGTAATACTTTGTTCGCGTCCAGTAGTGCGATCTAAGGCTGTTACCTGTAAAATACCGTTAGCATCAATATCAAATGATACTTGAACTTGGGGGATACCTCTTGGTGCTGGCGGAATACCATACAGCTTGAACCGTCCTAAAGACTTGTTATTTGTTGCCATTTCCCGCTCACCCTGGACAACGTGGATTTCGACGCTGTTTTGGTTATTTTCAGAAGTGGAAAAAATGTCAGAGCGCCGTACTGGTATAGTCGTGTTGCGGGGAATAAGTTTTTTCATCACACCGCCGATGGTTTCTAATCCCATAGATAGAGGCGTGACATCTAAAAGCAGTACATCCTTGAGTTCACCTGCGAGAATCCCTGCCTGAATAGCTGCACCCACCGCCACCACTTCATCAGGGTTAACGTTTTCGTTGGGTTCAGTTCCAATTAAGTCACGTACTAGCTGTTTCACCATTGGTATCCTTGTGGAACCGCCTACTAGTACAACTTCTTCAATATCTACAGGGGAGAGTCCGGCATCTTTGAGCGCCCTTTTGACAGGGGTTCGCACTCGACTGATTAAGTCACCGCACAAGCCTTCAAATTGCGATCGCGTCATGCGAGTTTCTAGATGTTTGGGACCGTCCTCTGTGGCAGTGATGAAGGGTAAGTTAATATCGGTGACGCTGACGGCGGAAAGTTCTATTTTGGCTTTTTCGGCTGCTTCCATCAAACGTTGCAAAGCTTGGCGATCGCGTCTTAAGTCTAAACCTTCTGCTTCTAAAAATTGGTCTGCTAACCAATCAACTATTTTTTTGTCAAAATCATTACCACCTAACTGGGTATCTCCACTAGTGGATTTAACTTCAAATATGCCGTCACCTACTTCCAGAATCGATACATCAAAAGTCCCACCACCCAAGTCAAAGACTAAGATAGTTTCTGTGTCACCTCGATCTAATCCGTAAGCCAAAGATGCCGCAGTTGGTTCATTGAGAATTCGCAATACCTCTAAACCCGCAATTCTGCCCGCATCACGGGTTGCTTGGCGCTGGGAATCATTAAAATAAGCAGGAACGGTAATTACAGCCCCGGTGACAGGTTCTCCCAAATAGCGACTAGCGTCATCTGCCAATTTCTTGAGGATCATGGCCGAAATTTCTTCTGGGGCAAATTCCTTATTCAGACGGGGACAGGTAACTTTAATACTGCCCATTTCATCTTTGCGGATCGTGTAGGGTACACGTTTAGAATCTGGGTTTAATTCGCCATACTTGCGCCCAATGAAGCGTTTGACTGCAAAAAAGGTATTTTGGGGATTGAGGACGGTTTGTCGTCTTGCCATTTGCCCAACTACCCTTTCACCTTCTTTACTAAAACCAACGACTGAGGGGGTGGTTCGCATTCCTTCTGCATTGGCAATCACCACCGGCTTGCCACCCTCCATCACGGCGACTACTGAGTTGGTTGTACCCAAGTCGATGCCGACTACCTTGCCCATGCGTTACTCTTCTCCTAAGCGTCTTTTATAAATTTATTATTATATGGCTGGACTACCTCTAGCTTGCTGCTAAATGATGAAAACCGCCCAATGGTGTAATTATCATCATTCAATCAAGAATTAGAGAAATTTGAGCTTGAGGCGCTACTTGCTTGCACTAGGATAGCATTTGAAGAGAGAGAACAGGAAACTCTTAACAGGTCATCCGATTTTGTATTTTGGATTGATTTCATGGATAAATCCGGGGGCTTGTAGCATCAAGGAATTATTGGTCAAAATTTTATAGCAGTTCCCATGCTCGTGAGGTACAAAGTTTTCTAGATTTTAGGGAACAGGGAACAGGGAACAGGGAACAGGGAATAAATTGGTGTGTACTTCATTAGACTGGGAAACGCTATATTAATCACTAATTACTACTTTGAATTTAAAACAGCGGTTACAAAATCACCTTCAGCAGATAGCGAGAGAACGCGATCCCTATATGGCGACTGCGGGTCATTTCTTTGTTCAAGAATACATTCGCCAACAATTTGCACAATGGGGAAGTGTGGAAATCCACACCTTCCAAGTAGGGAGTAAAACCTGTAAAAACTTGATTTTGAATTTACCCGCTACAGCGGACAAGCACAAGAGAGATTTAGCACCTATTTTAATTGGCGCTCACTATGATGGCGTACCTGGTACAGTAGCAGCTGATGATAACGCTACAGGTGTGGCAGTTTTATTAGAATTTGCCAGAAGTTTTGCTGGGCAACCAATCAGATATCCTTTGCGACTGGTTGCTTTTGATATGGAAGAATATGGCTTACTGGGTAGTGCTGATTATGCAGCTTTGTTACGTGAACAAAAGCAACATTTACGCCTGATGATATCTTTGGAAATGTTAGGATATCGAGACTTCACTCCTGGTTCTCAAAAATACCCATCGCCTCTAGAACTTTTTTATCCAAATTCTGGTGATTTTATCGCTTTAATTGGCAATTTTCGGACTTTGGCTGATTTAATTAGTCTGAGTAGGAGTATTCGCCAAGTGGGAGTATCTAGTCAGTGGCTACCGACACCAAACCGAGGTTTAATGGTTCCCCAAACTCGACTTAGTGATCATGCACCTTTTTGGGATCAAGGTTATCCAGCGATGATGGTAACGGATACGGCTTTTATGAGGAATCCTCATTATCACAAAGCGAGTGACACTATTGCGACTTTGGATTTAGATTTTCTAACGGGTGTATGTGAGGGTTTGGAAATGGGTATTAGGCAATTATAAGAAATTGGAGGTTAAAAAAGTATATGTTTACGGGACTTTCAGAAGTAGAATATCTGAAAAATCTCTGTGGACAATATGTATTGTCAGAAAAAAAATATCTGTAAATAGGGTTTGCTGTTCGCGGAGCGTGCCGTTAGGCATATAAACCAAAAACCCAGATATATCAACAGTTTCAGGCTGAAAAAAGTAGGAGAAGGTGCAAGAAATAAGCGATAAAATCATCAAAAACCGTTCATTTACCCAGATTTGAGAATATTCTGATCTCCTTCTAATTCTTCCTCCTGACTCCTGACTCCTGACTTCTGACTCCTAGCCCTAACGGAAAGACTTTTTCAGCAAGCCCTAATTAACTTTTTCAGGCATTGCCGAAGAATGATGTTCGATAATTAACCATTTATTTCCAACTTTGCGGTAAACAAATGTATAACGTGCTTGCACTTTATTGACTTGGCCATCTTGAGTTAAATTGAAGGTATAAATACCAGAATTAATTGCGATATTGCAATATATACGAATATTTTCTTCATCAATTTTTCCTACCGGCTTCAGTTTCAGAAATTTCTGAAAGTAATCTTTAATTTCAGCAGGTGTATTACGAACCTGATTAGATACAGTGGGTAACAAAACACCATCTTTAGCGTAATTTCTGGCAACTTTTTTAGGTGTAGGATTCAAGTTCTCTCATCAGTATGAGGGAATACTTTAAAATTTTCATCACCATATATAAAGGAATGATTTTTTAAACAAGTTCTTCATCAAGAGGTCTAAAAATGACAACTACAAACGAAAAACGCAAAATTCGTTATGCTGTTGTTGGTTTAGGTTGGTTTGCTCAACAAGCTGCTTTACCTGCGTTTACTTCTGCCGATAACTCTGAATTAGTTGCTCTAGTTTCCGATGACCCTATAAAACGTGAAGAACTCAGCAAACAGTATGGCATTGAGCATACTTATTCTTATGAGGACTATGAGGAATGTCTGACGAGCGGGTTGATAGATGCTGTTTATATTGCATTACCCAATCACCTACATTGTGAGTATACTGTGCGGGCAGCTAATCAGGTTATTCATGTGCTTTGTGAAAAGCCAATGGCTGTAACGGAACAAGAGTGCGATGCCATGAATAGGGCTGCCAACGACAATGGTATAAAGCTGATGATTGCTTATAGATTACATCTAGAACCCGCAAATTTACAGGCTATAGAAATAGTAAAATCGCACCAAATTGGTGAAGCACGACTTTTCAACTCTGTTTTTTCTCAACAAGTAGAACAAGGCAACATTCGTTTACGAGAAATTACAGGTGGTGGAACACTTTATGATATTGGTATTTACTGCATTAATGCCGCACGCTATTTGTTTCAAGATGAACCAACCGAAGTGTTTGCTGTAGCAGCTACCAAAGGAGAACAACGCTTCAGCGAAGTGGAAGAAATGAGTAGCGTTATCCTGCGTTTTCCTAATGAGCGACTAGCAACATTTACCTGTAGCTTTGGAGCCGCAAAAGTTTCTAATTACCAGGTTGTAGGCACTAAGGGCGATATCCGAGTAGAATCCGCTTACACTTGGCAGGGAGATATTAAGCACTACCTAACTATTGATGGTGAAACTCAGGAACGCACCTTTGAAAGCCATGATCAGTTAGCTGCTGAATTCACATATTTCTCAGATTGCATTCTCCAAAATCGAGATCCAGAGCCATCGGGAATAGAAGGATTGAACGATGTTCATATTATTGAGGCGCTGTACCAATCAATTGAAACAGGTCAGTCTGTGCCAGTAAAAACTTTTGAGCGTGATCAACACCCGACATCGGCTCACACGATTGAGCGTCCTGCTACTGAAGAGAAACCAGAACTAATTCATGCTGCTTCACCGGGCGGTAATTCTTAAAGCAGCCTGATGAGGGCGGTTACGGCATTAAACTGTATCAAAGTTGTACTGAAACCATAATATTATTTATGCGATCGCATGAGTTTTGAATTACTAACCGTCTTATTGAGTGTTTTCACTCATGCAAATCTACCTACTCATCTGGTAGAGATTTTAAAAGGTTAGTGGTGAAAATAAATGCTGGCTAGAGTCTGGAGTGCATCTATTATCGGGATTGACGCTATAAAAGTGGGTGTGGAAGTTGATGTTTCCGGGGGTTTACCGGGAATTGTGATTTTAGGTTTACCAGATTCGGCTATTCAAGAATCTAAAGAACGGGTAAAAGCAACTTTGAAAAATGCGGGTTTTGCTTTTCCCATGCGAAAGATTGTAATTAACCTCACTCCCGCAGATTTACGCAAGGAAGGACCCGCTTTTGATTTACCGATTAGTATGGGCATTTTAGCGGCTTCTGAACAAGTTAATCCTGATTTGTTGGGAGATTTTTTATTTTTGGGGGAAGTTTCTTTAGATGGGAGTTTGCGTCCTGTTGCGGGTGTACTTCCTATTGCTGCAACTGCCCAAAAAATGGGAATTACGGGTTTAGTTGTTCCTGTTGATAATGCTCAAGAAGCTGCGGTGGTGGAAGGATTAGCGGTTTATGGTTGCAGACATATTGCTGATGTGGTGGATTTGTTAAATAATCCAGGACGTTACAAACCTGTAAAGTTGGATGAAACCGGAAATAGGTTAGATGTAGTTTATACAGGCGCAGATTTGCATGATGTCAAAGGACAAGCTCATGCGCGTCGGGCTTTGGAAATTGCGGCTGCTGGCGGACATAATTTAATTTTTGTCGGACCACCTGGCAGCGGAAAGACGATGTTAGCACGTCGTTTACCGGGTATTTTACCACCTTTGGAGTTTTCTGAATCGCTGGAAGTAACGCGGATTCATTCTGTAGCTGGGTTGTTGAAAAATCGTGGTTCTTTGGTGCGCGATCGCCCTTTTCGTAGTCCTCACCATTCGGCATCGGGGCCTTCTCTCGTTGGTGGTGGCACTTTTCCTCGTCCTGGAGAGATATCTTTATCACATCGAGGGATACTTTTTCTCGATGAACTTACGGAGTTTAAAAGAGATGTATTAGAGTTTCTGCGTCAACCTTTGGAAGATGGTTTTGTGACAATTTCCCGAACTAGACAGTCAGTGACGTTTCCTGCACAATTTACATTGGTAGCGAGTACCAATCCTTGTCCTTGTGGTTATTATGGCGATACGATTCAAGAGTGTACTTGTTCCCCTCGTCACCGAGAGCAATATTGGGCTAAGTTATCGGGTCCGTTAATGGATAGAATTGATTTACAAGTGGCTGTGAATCGCTTGAAACCAGAGGAAATCACCCAAGCTGCAACGGGGGAAGGGTCGAAATCTGTAGCACAAAGAGTGAAAACAGCAAGAGAACGGGCTATGATTCGTTTTCAATCAGAAACAAATCTGCGTTGTAATGCCCAAATGCAAAGTAGTCATCTGCAAAAGTGGTGTAATTTAGATGATGCTAGTCGGAATTTATTAGAAGCTGCGATTAGAAAATTGGGTTTATCGGCTAGAGCAAGCGATCGCATTCTCAAGGTAGCACGAACTATTGCAGATTTGGCAGGGGATGATGATCTCAAACCGCAACACGTAGCAGAAGCTATTCAATATCGGACTATTGATAGAATGCAGTAAGTAGGTTGGCGTTTTAAAAATTGTCGTTGGGATAAGGCAGGGGGCAGGGTGCAGGGTGCAGGGGGAGAAAGGGTTTTAGCCTTGTTTACTTTTCTTTACTATGATGTACCTTATAACAAAGGAATCTGCTGTAAAGGAAAAATAGTCGGTTTAAACCGACTTTAGCTATAAGACAGGGAATTTATTCCCTGGATTCTTTGCGGTTGTCTTGTGCGTAAGTCCTAAATATTAATCTAAAAACTCTCCCAAACTCGGCACATTTACCCAACTTCCTGTTTCATGAGATTGATGAGATAAATCCATTAATAATTGCGAATAAACTCCTTCTCGCAAAGATGGTGTAATTTCCTGCTTAGTTTCAATTCCTTTTACCCATTCATCAACAACACGAAGGAATGCACAAATCCGACCATCATTGTAGTGTTGGGGAAATAGTAATTGTTTAGGAATTTCTATTTCTGTTAAAGGTTGACCTGGTTGAAAACTCCAAACCCGAAAACCGTGAATATAATCTTTTTGATTATCGTTACCTAAAATTATTGTACCTTTATCTCCATAGACTTCTACTCGATGAGTTCTTTCTGCATGAACAACTGCACTAATAGCAACTTGGCAAGGTGTGCCATTTGCTAATTCCAGAGATAATAGACAATTATCATCTGTATTTACTGCTTTTAATTCTCCATTGGCTGGGTCAATTCTTTCGGTAATTGCTGTACTCAAATGGGCGTTTAATTTGTGAACTGTTCCAAATAGCCAGTTAATATAATCAAAAGCATGGGAACCTAAAGATCCTAATGCACCACCGCCTTTTTCTTTTGCAGAATACCAATTCCAAGGACGGGAAACATCAGCGCGGGAAGCACCCAACCAATCAATTTTAATTAAGCGGATATTTCCTACATAATTTGAGGAAAGAAGTTGTGCAAAAAATTGCCATGCGGGGATAAAGCGAAATTCAAAATCTACTGTTGCAATTACACCTTTATTTTTTGCTAACTGATATAATTGTTTGGCTTCAGTTGCATTTAAAGTAATAGGTTTTTCTAGTAAGAGATGTTTACCAGCTTCTAAAACTTGTTTAGCCATTTCATAATGTAAAAATGGCGGTGTAGAAATGCTGACTGCTTGAACTTCTGATAAAGCAAGAATTTCTGTTAAGTTATCACTAGCATGGGGAATATTATTCGCTGTAGCAATAGCTTGAGCTTTTTTAATATCTCGATGATAAACAGCGACTATTTCGGTTTTGTGATGTGCTTGAAATGCGGGAATATGTACTTTTTGACCAAATCCAGTCCCGACAATTGCGACCCCAATCATAAGCAGTTAAAATTTTAAGTAAGAGTGCAAAAGATATATAATTAAAACCTGAGAATTTCCCGGTCATAGTTTTCTGGTAAAGGTTCAATTTCCCAAACTATGCCTTCTCCTGGTTCTAAGGCTACATCTACAAATATTGATTGTACCGCAGTTGTGGCTACTGCTTCATTATCGGGGAAAGTTTGTAAATCTTCGGTGAGAAGTCGGAGTTTAAAACCACCGGGTATGGTTGCAGCGATAGTGAGGTTACGCAATTCAAAGCGCCAAGTTTCTTCTGTTTGAGGTATGACTAGTAATTCGTATAGTTGTCCTGCAATTTCTAATTGTCGAAATAAGGTTTGTTGTGGTTGAGTTTCTGTTACACTTCTCGCACTAGCTGCACCCATTTCTAAATTCAATTTTCCCCAACCTATATTTTCAGCAATTTCAGATACACCAGTTTCTAACCATTGTAAAATAGACCATTGTTCTGGTAGTCCTAAACGCTTTTGATATAGGCTTTTTCGCCAACCACCATTTTCAATTAATGCACCCCATAAAGGAAAAGGAATTGCTAACCGGGGGGTGATTATTTCTGGATTTGCTAACCGGGTAATTAGATTTTGGGCTTGTGTTAGTGGTAAATCTGGTAGCGGAGTAATAGCGGTGCGTGTAATTTCGGTTGGACAAAGCTGCAATGTTAATGTTAATACATTGATATCTTGGATTATATCACTCGCATCTAGGGCATAAGTGCGTTCGCTTGCGTCATAACTACCTTTTGTTTTAAGTTGTGCATGGGTACAATAACCCCAAATTTTCACATAACCATCTTCTGGTTCTACTTGTACAGCTAAATAATAATCTCCTCCCCAGTTTGGTATATCTACCCATTCTTGAGGTACGCGGAATTCACTCAAATCAATTGTGTCTTGAGGAACCAAAATTAATTTTTTGGAGTCTACTATGACCGCAGTTCCATTTACAAATTCCCAAAAACTGGATAATGCTGTGGTAGTTGGCCATATCTTTGCTTGTGGTGTCAAATCTTCTTGCAACCATTGTAAGACAGCATTTAAACAAAGTTCATTAATATAAGCTTGATAGCGTGAATATGAGTTAGAAAAAGATTGATTGGGAAAACTCGCTTGCTGTCGGTTAGGAATTTCTAAAATTAAATCTGTCGGGTTCTCAAAGGTTAGCATGATTGGGAATTTGGGATTAAATGAATACGGATTTAATAAACCGCGTTCGCGTAGCGTCCCGTAGGGATAGACGCGAAGGAAGAAGGAAGAAGGAAGAAGGAAGAAGGAAGAAGATATGTAATCTTAAATTAACTGGGAATTTGAAATCAAGAGGAAAACACCAAAAGACTTTTACTTCTGACTCCTGACTCCTGACTCCTGAATTCTGCTGTAATAATTTTGTAGCCATTCTTCCATTAATATACTCATATTTTTGAGTAGGTCTGAAGTGATGGAAATATGCAGGGTGTCTCGACTCCAGTTAGCTAAAGATTTTAATAAACTTTCTTGTGCTTTTTTCAGTCGTCGAGAAACGGTATATTGCTGCATTTCTAGGTGTTTGGCAATTTTGTCTTGGGTTAGCTGCTGATGGTAATATAATTGCAATATTTGCTGTAATTGTGGTTCTATTTCGGATATTGTTGTTATTAAGACTTGATTGATTTCGCTTTGCTGGTTATTTCTGGTTGCTGCTTCTTCTTGGGCGATAATTTCGTTAACTAAAGACTCTTGTTGTAACCCCGGAAGATTATCTAACCACTCTAAAGAATCATCTCCACCTTTGGGTGTGTTGAGAGAATTGTGTGTGGGATAAAGATATTTGCGGACAGCTTTAGCAGTATTCAGCAGCCATTTTTCCAGAGTTTGGGGATTTACCTGTTGACTGCTTTGAGAATTATAACTTTTAGCGATCGCATTCCAAGTGGCTAAATCTGGGGGAGGAAGTTGACGAGACGTACCTGTGGGAGAGGGAACATAGCACGTTTTGAAGCATTCCCAAGCCAGTGCATAACCATTCACCTCAGCGGGAGATAAACCAGCAGTTTCTAAAGACTCCAGCAACCGCTTTTTCGTGATTTTCCGCAATAATCCCCAATCTGTGCAGATATCAACTTCATGACGTTGACGCAAAGTCTCTCGAATAGAATTACTAAAAATCGTAGTTGCGTAATTTTTGAGACTAAAGCTTTGATTTGGGTTAAAACCTTGGAAAATTTTCTCAACTTGGGAAATAGCAATTTGAAAGCAGTCTGACAGTTGATACTGCGTACTAGCAAAACTTGTAACTGTTTTTTGGGATACCCAATAACAAGATTCCTGTAAGTAAGCGGTGAGATGTTCTTTCGCTAAGGGCTGAGTTTCTGTAACCTGCCAAAACTTATACCAATATAATGCCCAGAACGATTCTGACGTTTCTTGGGGTGTGCGGTTGAGACAACTTTGCATACTGCGCCGCAGTTTTGATTCTACCGCCCAATGGTCAAAGCGATCGCTACTAAATTGCACAAAAGTTGAAAAAATTTCAATTATGTCTTTTCGAGATTGCATAAAAAATAATTACTCTACCTATAACAACAGTGAAGGCGTTGATAAAGCTTTCACAAACAAACTTTACTACAACAAAAGATAACTATGTTTCGCCAAACAATAAAATCTTTAACAATTGGGACTATAACTGCCCTCACTGCTACAACTAGCACTTTAGCACAAGTACCAACATTGCAAAATTTACACATAGTTCAAAAATCCAGCTTTACCTGTGAACCTCATCTTCGTACTTACATTGTCAAACCATTAGATAACCGTCAAGGTTTTGGTATTCGCTGCGTTAAATTTAGTGGAGGTAAATCAGGTAACACTATTCCCCGATTAGCATGGTATGGCGAAGGTAATTGGGGTGGTGCAAAATATCGTCATCTCGGACAAGCAATTTATAGAGGTTCTAATCTTTTTGGTTTTGCCTCAGATATTCATGGTAATGGCGAAGATATCAACAATAATTTTCCCGGAAATCTCCAAATTAAAGTCATAAGTTTCTCAACAATTCGTGTTACTGGTGCATGGAATGAAGAATGGCAATTAGTTAAATCTACTCATTACAAACCTTTGCCAAAACCAACCACTTGTGGTGGATATTTAGATGAATACAAAGTTTCTGACTTGAATGGAAATCGTCAAGGTGAAGGTTTGCGTTGCGTTCTTCGTGTCGGACCGAAAAATACAACCTGGTTTGGTAATGGTAATTGGGGAGGAACAACTTATTCCCATCTTGGAACCCGTTCCTTAAATGGTTACGGTGCAAGTGATATTTGTGCTGCTGGTTTTGGTCCGATTTGCAACACTTTTAATTATGGTTCTTTGAAATTAAATCCTGTAAATGGTGGTTTTAATGTTACGGGTGCTTGGAGTGAAAAGTGGCGTTAATTAATTCATCCAATTTGGGATTTTGGATTGTGAAAAATTTAATTTAATGGATTTAGTCATTTCATCTTTTTCATTGTAGATAAACACAAATAATGGAAAGTTACTAAAATGTTAAAACGTTCTTTAAATATTACGGTTGCTAGTTTAGCTTTAGCTACTGCTTTAGTTAGTCCTGCTATTGCTGCACCAGGGGATTTTGTGGGTACTTGGGTAAACAAAGATGCCAATACTCGCGGCATTACTCGCTTAGTAATTACTTCTGCTGGTAACAATACATTAAACATTCAAGTATTCGGTCAATGTCATCCTACAGACTGTGACTGGGGAACTAAAAAATTAGTCACCTATGGACTCAATGTCCAAGACAATAATCATACCTACGCAACAGCAAATTATAATCAAAGTTTTGCCAACTCTCTATTAACCTTTAGTTACGGTAGCAAACAAATTATGTTGCAAGGTTACACCCAATTTATTGATAATAGCGGACGGCAAAATTATTACTCACGCGATTACTTTCAAAGGCAAAATAAAGTTCAACTTCCTGTAGATATTCGCAAGTTTCCTATTATCCCAAATAGATAAGTAGGTTGGCGTTAAAAATTGTCGTTATGACAAGGGAACAGGGAACAGAGAAGAGGTTTTGGGCAACTTTACTTTTCGTTACATATTTCGGTTTTTTTCCGTTCACCTACTTAATTTCTCATCTATAACAACGGAGTTAATTTGATCATGTATCCAATTAAATCTAAAATGCAAATTTAAGTTTGCTATTAGAGGATGTTTGAAAAGTATTTTTGGGAATATCAAAGCCTCTCTCCCAGAAGAGGTTTTGGGCAACTTTAGGTTTTGGGCAACTTTACTTTTCGTTACATATTTCGGTTTTTTTCCGTTCACCTACTTAATTTCTCATCTATAACAACGGAGTTAATTTGATCATGTATCCAATTAAATCTAAAATGCAAATTTAAGTTTGCTATTAGAGGATGTTTGAAAAGTATTTTTGGGAATATCAAAGCCTCTCTCCCTGTGGGGGAGAGGTTTGGAGAGGGGTTTCTAGTAGACTTTGCAACTTTTCAAAAATCCTCTTAGCATCATAGCGCTAACTGCGAATTTTAAGGCACAAGTCTATATTCTTCTACATCACCCTTAAAAACAAACCAAGTAAAAATAGAATCACCACCCTCTTGAGGTTTCAACTTATCCTTAAAAGTAACTTTCCAATGATCACCGCCATAATAATTAGCACTTTTAGGATCACTAGAACCCCTATCAACAGTTGTGGCAAAATATGTCTGACCTGCTCGTGCTAAGAATGTAGGATCACTTTTTTTCAAGTCTTTAAATTGTTTTGTGCTTTGCTTAAAAGTAGTAGTACCAATATTATCCTTGATTCTTAAAATGCTAGTCATTGATGCATCTCCTGTAATTGTTGGTTAAACCTGGCATACTCTAGTGATTGATTTTCACAATCAACTAATAATATTATAGCTAGATTACTTGAAATTTCACTTACATTAAAAATGTTAATATGACATTTTTTTGGAACAATGGTAGAATTGATGTATATTCATCTTCTAGTTTATATTCTATAAATTTCATTTTCTAACATTGCTCTTTAAAATTATTCTTCTTGTCAGGTGAAAATCTTTGAATTGCTTCTATTAACTCTTGACTGGATTTTTGTCTATTAACCATTAATCTAGGAATTTTATAATTGTCTTGTAAACAACTATAGTTTAGTAACTTATCATTATATAGATATGCAGATAAATAATACTTATTGACATACTCAAGCACCTGTTTATTATAAGCACCATAGGGATAAGCAAGATGAGATGCTACTTTTTGTTCTGGATCTAAATCTTCTGTACATTTTCTTAGTTTAATCCTAGCTAGTAATAGTTCTCTTACAATTTCCTGCTCAGAAATTTCTGTCAAATTTTTATGATTATCTCCATGAGATTGAATATCAAAAAAACCTTTTTGCAAACCCACTCTTAAGTCCTGACATCCTAAGTGAGTTGAACTCATATTATCCTCATTTGCTAATGTACCTGGATTCACAAATAAAACCACCTTAACTTTTTTGCCATATTTCTTTTCCAGTTTAGATAAAATAGGTAATAAATTTGTGTATACTGTTTTATAGCTATCATCAAATGTCAACATAATAGCGTTCTTGTTACGATACTCATACGGTACTTCTCTAGATTTAGTGAGAAAAAAATCATATAAATCTTGGCTAGTTAAAAACCAATAATCTTGAACTATCAAATACTCTAATAATTTTTCTAGCTCTTTTTCTTTATAGTCCATATCTAATTTTTTGAATTGACGAATATTCCTTTGAGAAACTATGCGGTGAAATCCCAAAATAGGTATTGTCGGTGGATTATAACCAGGATTGAGTAAAGGAAACATCATTGCCATTAATAGGAACACACTGATAGGAAAGGAGTTATTTTTTGAAGAGTTACTATTTTGATCATGATTATTTTCAGTCATTTTAAATTTGTTACCTATTTGTAAAAATGTGTGGTGATTTTGAAACCAAAAGATTACCATATATAATACAATATTAAACTTAAAAGTAAACTTCTACGTAGTAGGTTGGGTTGACGCAAGGAAACCCAACAGTATCAAGATTTTGTTGGGTTGCGCTGTCGCTTAACCCAACCTACAATTTTTATCAAATCTTAATTTAATATGTGTCCACGCGGTGTTGCTACCAGTCAATCAAATCAAGTTCAAAAAACAATCACTGCTAAACTGTGGTTGTTGCTAGTGGGAGTGAACCAATATCAAGATCAACAACTTCCTTCTTTACGTTATTCTGCTGTTGATTGTCAGGGATTAGCTGAAGCTTTGACTAGTGCAACACAGCAGCAATTTTCCCAAACAGAAGTGGTAATTTTACATGATTTTACTCAACAATTGCCACTTTTAGCAACCGTTACTGCTAGCCTTAAAAAAATTACTACTACTGCTCAACCACTAGATACAATTCTCTGTTATTTTTCTGGTCATGGGATCATAAATCCTGAGACGCAGGAAGCATTTTTATGTTTAGCAGATACCCACAAAGACAACATCCAAAATACAGGGTTAGCGGTTAAAGAACTATTACAAATATTAGGTAGTAGTCAAGCAGAAAATCAGTTGATTTGGCTTGATGCTTGTCATAGCGGTGGAATGACACTGAGAGGAGTAAATCCGACACCGCAATTAGTGGAAATATTACAACAACGTGCAGCCAAAAGTAAAGGTTTTTATGCCTTACTTTCTTGTGATAGCAATCAGCAATCTTGGGAATTTAGCGAACTAGGACATGGAGTATTTACTTATTATTTAATAGAAGCTTTAAAAGGCAAGTCTGCAAATGCACAAGGGCTGATTTCTGCTGATGGAATTTACAATTACGTTTTTCACCAAACTTTACAATATATAGATAAAATTAATCAGCAATTACGGTTAATTAATCAGCAAAAAAGAGGCAAAGGAGAAACTCAGCTTTTTAGTGAATATCCACTGCAAACGCCGAAGCGAATTGTGGAAAGTGTGGGAGAATTAATTTTAGGAAGAATTCCCGAAATTCCTGCATCTTATCCTGCCCGAACCGCGTTAGTGATTGAAGGAAGTAGTCACTCGCAAATGACATTATATTTTAGTAAAATTTTAGCTAGTGCTGGTAATTTTGAATTACAGTATTTACCTCGTGCAGTAACTATAACATCTCAAGATGTGCAAACAGAAATTCAAGAATTTTTAAATTCAACCAGTGAACAGCAGCGCACAGCTTTATTATATTTGCGGGGACGATTAGAGAAAACTTCCACAGGTGAAGCAGCATTAATTTTATTAAAAGAAATATGCTTGAGTCGTTCTTGGTTACGTCAACAATTACGCCATTCTCAAGTTACTCAACAAATCATTATTTTAGATTGTCCAGAAACTGCTATTTCTGCTATTCAAGAATGGGTAGAAGATTTGCAAATCGGCACTACAAAAGGACAATGTATCATCGCTGCAAACTCTCCTAAAAATAATTCTGAACAATTCACTGAAGCGCTAATTACTACTTTAAAATCAGCATCTCAACCTGCTGGTTTATCGGTAGCTGGTTGGATTACTCAATTACAAGTATATCTAGCTGGATCTATAAATTTGCAAATTTGGCTTTCAGGTACACAGGGAGTAATAGAAATAATTCCTGCAATTAGTGGTACAAGCACTCACAAAACAGGATTAGATTTAAAAATTTGTCCTTATCGAGGTTTACGCGCTTTTGGTGAAGAAGACGCACAATTTTTTTATGGCAGGGAATCCTTAACTCAACAATTAATTAATGAGTTAGCACATAAATCATTTTTAGCAGTAGTTGGTGCTTCTGGTAGTGGTAAATCTTCTGTAGTTCAAGCTGGATTAATTGCTAAATTGCGCTTGGGAAAACAACTACCAGGAAGTGATGATTGGTTAATAAAAAGTTTGCGTCCTGGTTCACGTCCATTACAAACTTTATCTCAAAAACTTGCCAATGTGAAGACTACGGAAAATGAAAGTTTTAATTCTCCTCATCTTTTATTAGAAGGAGTTTTATATCAAGGTGTAGAAGGTTTTGTTTATTGGTTACGCAATCGCATAGAACCAATTATAGTTTTAGTGATTGACCAATTTGAAGAATTATTTACTCTCGCACCCAGTGAAGATAGAAACCGATTTTTAGAATTGATTTTAGGAGCGTTAAAATATGCCCCGGATAGATTTAAATTAGTAATTACCTTACGTGCTGATTTTATCGCCCCTTGTTTGGAAGTTGCAGAATTAGCTAATTTATTACAAAATTCTAGTGTTTTAGTTACACCAAAATTGAGTGATGATGATTATCGTCGTGTGATTGTTAATCCAGCAGAACAAGTGGGTTTAAAAGTAGAAACTGGACTGGTAGAAATTTTGTTACAAGAGTTAAATCATTCAGCAGGAGATTTACCGTTATTAGAATTTGTTTTAGAACAGTTGTGGGAATTTCGCCAAGAAGGTGAGTTAACTTTAAAGGCTTATCAGCAGCAAGTAGCAGGAATTAAAGGTGCGTTGGAGAAGAAAGCACAAGCAGTTTATGAAAGTTTAGATCAGCCAGCGCAAGAATGTACCCGGTGGATTTTTCTTTCATTAACGCAATTGGGGGAAGGGACAGAAGATACTAGACGCAGAGTTTTAAAATCTGAGTTGGTGGTAAAGAAATATCCTGAAGAATTGATAGAAAGAACTCTACAAGTTTTAACTACAGCGAAGTTGGTAGTGGTGAATTTAGAGGAGGAAATAGGAACTGTCAAAGGTACGGAAATACAACCACTTCCCCCAACTGGTTTGGTGACAATTGAAGTAGTCCATGAAATTTTAATCCGTCATTGGTCAACTTTGCGCTGGTGGTTAGAGGAAAATCGTAGTAAACTGCGATCGCAACGCCAAATTGAACAAGCAGCAAGTTTATGGAAACATCACCACGAACAAGCTGATTTTTTATTGCAAGGTATCCGTTTAGCAGAAGCTGAAGAAATTTATATTAAATACACTGATGAATTATCAGCAGATATTCAAAACTTTATTGCTGCTTGTTTAGAAGCTAGAGAAAAACAACAACTTGAGCAAAAAAAGCGACTTAGACAAGCACAAATTGCTGTAGCTATTATGAGTATTTTGGGTATTTCTGCTAGTGTCTTAGGTGGTTTTGCCTATTTCCAAAAACAAACAGCCCAGTTTCGAGAAATTTCCGCTTTAAATTCTTCATCAGCAGCATTATTACTATCTAATCAACAATTAGAGTCTGTAATTGCTAGTGTGAAAGCTGGAAGAGAATTTAAACAAGTTTTTGCACCGGGGAAGGATATTCAACTAGCAACTGTAGCAACTTTGCAACAAGCTATTCAGCAAACTCAAGAAGTCAATCGTTTACAAGGTCATAGTCAACAAGTCAATGCAATTAAGTTTAGTCCCAATGGTAAAATATTGGCTTCTGCAAGTGATGACAGAACAGTAAAAATTTGGGATTTTCAAGGAAAGTTAATTACAACTATTACAGAATTTGAAAATAGAATTACAGCCATTGATTTTAGTCCCAATGGTAAAATATTGGCTGTTAGTGCAGGTAATAATATCAAAATCTACACGCTTGATGGTAAGTTAATTTATGATTTAGTTGGACACAAGGATAATATTACTGATATTAACTTTAGTCATAATGGTAAATTTATTGTTTCTAGTAGTTTAGATAAGACAATAAACTTATGGCGCATTGATGGTACTTTAATCAAGACATGGAATGCTGATAATGGCTGGGTAAATACCGTTAGTTTTAGTCCTGATGATCAAATTATTGCTTCCGGTGGTGAAGATAATTTAGTGAAAATTTGGAAAACTGAAGATGGTAAATTAATTAAAACTTTATCTGGACATCAATCACGTATTACTAAAGTTAAATTTAGCAAGAATGGTAAATTTATCGCTTCTGCTAGTGGTGATAAAACTATTAAACTGTGGAATTATAAAGGTGAATTATTACAAACTTTAGCAGAACACAGCGAACAAATAAACAGTATCAACTTTAGTCCAAATAATCAAATAATCGCTTCTGCATCTGCTGATAATACTATTAAACTTTGGCGTTTAGATGGTAGTTTATTAACTACTTTGAAAGGTCATGGAGAACAAGTTAGAGATGTGAGTTTTAGCCCAGATGGTAAATTTGTCGCTTCTGCAAGTGCTGATAAAACTATTAAATTATGGCAAGTAACAGTTAATCCACCTCAATTAGAGGATATTAATAGTGTAGCTATTAGTAAAGATAAAATATTTGCTGCTGGTTGGGATGGAAAAGTTAGCATTCGGCAAAAAAATCAGCTTACTAAATTTCAAGCACATAAAGATATTATCAATGCTTTAACTTTTAGTCCTGATGATCAAATATTAGTAACAGCAAGTGCTGATAAAAGTATTAAAATTTGGAATTCTCAAAACTATCAACTCCTGAAAACAATCACAGGACATCAAAACCGAGTTACAAGTATTAGCATTAGTCCAGATAATCAAATGCTTGCTTCTGGTAGCGCTGATAAAACCATTAAACTTTGGCGTTTAACAGATGGTAAATTATTAAAAACTTTCACAAGACATACTGATGAAGTGACAAGTGTTGATTTTAGTCCTGAGAGTCAAATCATAGCTTCTGGAAGTTCCGATAATACAGTAAAACTTTGGCGAATAAATGGTACTTTAGTTAAAGATTTTACAGGACATGGTTTAGCTATTTCATCCGTGAAATTTAGTCCTGATGGAAAAATTATTGCGTCTGCTAGTTGGGATAATAATATCAAACTTTGGAATGTAAATACAGGGGAATTAATTCATACTCTCACAGGACATAATGACGGAGTAACTAGTCTCAGTTTCACTACTGATAGTCAGATTTTAGCTTCTGGAAGTGCTGACCATACTATCAAATTATGGAACGTAAAAACGGGTACTTTAATCAACACATTATTAGGATATGCAAATCAAGTTAACAGCGTTAGTTTCAGTCCTGACAGCAAAATTTTGATAAGTGGTGGTAAAAATGCTGGGGTGATGTTGTGGGATTTGGATTTAGATTATTTACTGAAAAAGGGGTGTGCAGAAATAACAAACTATCTGCAAAATAATCGCAATGTGAGAGAAGATGAACGTCATATTTGCAATTAATTTAGGACTTACGCAAAAACTCTGCTAAAGTCTACGGTTTTTCTACACCTGCTCTAAAAATTAAAAGTTGTCCTCAACACCCCCACAAAAATATCATTATTTGCCGAAACATGACCAGGGTCAGTAACAATAAAAAATCCAGGAGTAATTGCTATATTATCATTAACTAAATAACGATAAAAAACCTCATAATGTGTAGAATTACCACTATCAACATTAGCAATTAAAGAACCATCGTTCAACTTCAACGGTTGACCATATATCAAACCCAATAAATCACCTTTTCTCCCAAAAGGATCATATAAACCTACAGAAGCCTGGTAAGTACTGCTAAGAGCAACCGCATCTGATTTGACGAAATCAGTAACTACTGCACCCCCCCATAAACTCAAAACCACATTATCACTTACTTGCCATTTCATACTCGCATTCACAGCATGAATTTGAGCAGGCTCATTTAATCCTCCAGATGTATCTGCGTTACCACTACCTGTCCCAGTATCTAATTGACCATCACTAGCATAAGCATTTACATAAGCTAAACCAGTAATTAAAGAAGAGGTTGGTTTATATAAAAGTTGCACTCCTAAAGCACTATGATCTGCACCAAATACACCTTCATTAGTGTTGTTACTATTTCTGGTTCCGTAAGCAAATTGCAACCGCATTTTATCAGACATCAACCAATCAAAACCTACCCCAGCATCAAGACTACCAATTCTCAACAAAGAAGTTGAACCAGCAAAGGAAGAAATCGCTCCTTGTCCTGCATTAGCGTAGGGAGAATTAACGCTGAGAACACTACTCAGACTAAATCCTACAGGTCTAAAGGTGAAAACTACTTTATCGCCTAATCCTGCTATCCTATATTCTAAAGAATCTAATTTTACCTGATTATCATAATCTGCTTGCCAAGCCAACCTGGCCATATTCGTATTAAAAGCTTGAGGATTACCAAAGCTATCACCAGTACTATTTCCTGAAGTTAACCCAATCCGAAAAACGTCTTTACCATTAAAAGAAGAAATTAATTGTAACTGAGTTAATTGTGTGAGAATTGTGTTAGCTTCACCATTACCTGGAGGCGCACCACCTGAACCTGTGGCTAGTCCGAATATAACTTGTCCAGCTAATTTAGCAGTAGTAGAAAACTGTTGTGATTCTATATTAGCATTTCGTGCTTCTAAATTATCAATTCTTCCTCTTAAAACAGATAATTCTCCAGCAAATTCTGCTTGTAACTTCTGGATTTTTTCTAAATCTTCTTTGCTCACACCATTTGATAAACCCCCAGCAGATAATTCATCAATTTTCTGCATGACAGCTTGTAAACCTGCGGCAAATTCATAACGACTGATGGAACGATTACCTTTAAATGTACCATCAGGATAACTAGCAATCACACCATAACGTTCTACTAAAGATTTCAAGGCTGTAAATGCCCAATCACTCGTTTGTACATCAGATAATTGTGAAACTGATGTTACGCGATTGCTACTTTCAGATGCTGCTGGTGTTTGAGATATATCGAAATTTTCAGGTTCTTCTAGAAAAATTAATTGTGAGTTTTGTGAATTATTAGCCTGTTCAATATTATCTGCAAAAGCGGGTAAATTTAAAGAAATTAATACCACTCCAGATAGAAGCAATAAATTTTTTGCACCCATCATGACTCCTCACATCTATATATAAAAAGAGAAAATTAGCGATCGCGTGCTACCCCAGTTGTCAAAATACCACTATAGGGAATTCCGTTTTTAAGTTCTTCCCCATTCACACCAAAAACATCAATTTGAGTGATTTCTCCATTAGCATTAATCACAGAACCGCTGCCATTATTACCATTTAAGCCAGCCTTATTACTTACTCCCCTGTTACCGTCAATGTCAATATTGACAGTTTCTTTATCAAAATATACGGTAATGTTCTTAACAGCATTGGGATTATTTTCAGGAATAAAAATTGCATTATTACCTTCTGTTCGGTAGACAGTTCCTTTAGTTACTTGTGGGTTATTAATTCTCACAGAACCTCGAAACCGAGGATTTAAATCTCCTTCTGTTCCACCCAAAGCATCACTGAGAAAACTGTTAGTAAATCCTTGAATTCTTTTAGTTTGATTTCTCAAAGCTGCTAAAGTTTGAGTTCTCACAGCATTGATGGTTTCTTGAACTTTAGGCGCTTCTTGGGCAACTAAATTTTCTTGTCCTGGAGCCAAACCACTAGTCAAGTTAGTTGATTTATAAAATCCCTGTAAATCAAATTCCTGTACTTTTCCCACCAAACCATTTCTCACGGCTACAGTTTGACCACCTTTGAGAGCAACCGTTTTTTTATCTTGTTGATCAGATATTGTAATATCTCCATCTGTGAGTGCAAAAACTTGTGTGTGATTATTTTGAGCATCATGAATCACCATCACTGCACTAGGTTTAATAGCTGGTGAAAAGAGAGATGTTGGAGATAAAGATGGTTTGTTATCTTTAGTATTTATCGTATTTATGGCCAAAATACTAATTTTACTTTCTGGGGTTTCCACTTCCGTTCCCACGCTACCCGGTGGACTCAAAATCAAAGCCGTGCCATTTTCTAGCTTGAAAATCATTTCATTCAAAGCAATTCGATTTGGCAATTGAAAACGGCGTACACCTGGCTCAAATCGAAAAATACTCCGTTGATCTACACGAATTAAAGATTTATCATTAAAGAATAATTGCGCCTCAGAACCAACTCCTGTTTTCACAGCATCACGGGGAACCATCACATCATTTAGTTCGGCTTTCCGTGGAGTTTTGTTTTGTAACAAAAGTTCAACTGTCTTAATCAATTTATAAAGTTCTGCACGGGTTAGCGGTTGGTCTTGGGTCGCCAGTACAGGAGTCATCCAAGACACTGCTAATAGACTGCTAACAACTAACTTCTGAGTTACTGATAACATCTTATTGTCCATTTCTCTCCACTTGTTATCACTAAACATAACAATAGAGTATTTTGGACAGTATTTGTTCCGTAATTAAGTATTGAATAAATAACCCAACAAGATGGAATTTGACGACTCGAATAAATCGCCAAATTTGACAAATCTTCACACTATAACTAAGTCGGCTTGTGCATCTTCCTCTGGTTCATAACCAGCTGCCAGTTTTTCCATTGCTTTATCAATTAAATCCAAACCTTGCTGCACTGTTTCTACTAAACTTAACTGTCCTCGCAACTCTGCTGCACCCATAAAACCTTTAGCATACCAAGTCATATGTTTACGAGCTTGACGCACACCTCTGTCGCCCTTATATTCCCATAAAGCATATAAATGTTCTCTGGCACATTCCAATCTTTGAATTGCATTTGGTGCCGGTAATAATTCCCCAGTTTTCAGGAAATGATCAACTTCACCTACCAAAAATGGATAACCTAAAGTTCCACGAGAACACATTACCCCATCTGCACCAGTTTCTTCTAAGCATTTCACTGCTGCTTCCACAGAGAAAATATCTCCATTACCAATTACGGGAATTGAAAGCACTTGCTTCACCCGTGCAATCCATTCCCAACGAGCGTTACCATTGTAACCTTGAGCGCGGGTACGTCCATGCACCGTAATCATTTTTGCGCCAGCATCTTCCATTCTTTTAGCAAAATCCAGAATGGTAATTTCTTGATCATTCCAACCAATTCGGGTTTTGACGGTAACGGGAACATCAACAGCTTTCACAACTTCCCGCACAATTGCTTCTGCTATTTCTGGTTGTCGCAATAAGGAAGAACCACCACCATTTTTAGTGATTTTATTAACTGGACAACCCATATTAATATCAACAGTATCTGCACCTTCAGCAACTGCTTTTATTGCTGCTTCGGCGAGGAAATCTGGACGACAATCAAACAACTGAATGCTAATGGGGCGTTCGTTGGGATCTACCTCCATAATTATGGGTAACTCCTTGACGTAGTGCAATCCTGTTGCATTCACCATTTCGGTATACATCATCGATTCTGGTGCATAACGACGCACTAAGCGACGAAATACCAAATCTGTCACCCCCGATAACGGCGATTGCAACACACGGCTTTTAACCTCAAATGAGCCAATTTTTAGAGGTTGGGAGAGTCTAGCTTGGAGAGTGGGAGACAGGGAAAGCATACAATTTTTGAATTTAGTTTTTGAATACCATATCTTGATGATATTGATATTCCATCAGGATTTTAGTACCTGCTGGTGTCAAGTCCCAGCGATCGCGTGGTGAACCTGGTAATATGTGTCTTTCAAGCAAACCCTTAGCCACCAGATCCTTTAGTACCACCATCATGTCAGGTTCTCTGGGTACATCTAAGCGAGAAAGAGAATTGGCTAGTTCATACCAACTCCAATTACCCTGTCCTTTGGCCACTAATTTTATAAGTACTAATTCGAGTTGAGTTAATTGGATTGAGTTTTTCATGAATATCCCTCCCATCTTTAATTTTAAGAGGATTTGAGGCTAAAAAATAATATGTTTTGAGTATTCAGGTAGAGGTTTTAGACAGACATTAAAAGCTCTACCTGAATGCTTACGCCCTAGCAGAGCATCATTTTACAAAGTTATTTCCATAAATAACACGCCAGGCCCTTCCTTTAGCCCATAATCCTCTAGTGTTGCTGTGTGAGCATTATTCCAGAGTTCATAAGCCGCATCTGGATCATCTGGTTGTCCTGTTGGGTATCCAAGTTGTTTATACCTCAAGTACTCCCGGAGTTCATGGGTATAGAAGCGGAGATCGACTGGTTCAGCTAAGATTTCATCTGCGGCTATTTTTCTTAATCTTTCTACCATTTTCATTTCTGCGTCACCAACAGGATTAAACCTGCGGATATGGGATTCAACTATATCAGTACCCTTATTTGTGATTTTAACTTTTGTGTAATCGAGTTTCAGAATCTTACCACCAGCTTTTGATGGCGAGAAGGGTCTGCCGCTAATAGCACCTTTTTTCTGTATTTCCTTCATATAAATATTAACTTGTTACTTCCTTCCAACCTTAGAGGTTGTTTGAAAAGTATCAAAATTGATCGAGATCCCCCCACCCCCCTTTCCAAGGCAGGCAAAAACTTTTCAAACATCCTCTTAGTTCGTTAAAGCAGGGATGCCAAAGATTGCTCTTTAGATTTACTAAATATGCTGTCAGTTTTCACTCTGGATTGATTGCTGAGATTAGCTTTGTAGCTATCTTATCGCGTTGCTGTTTACCCCGGTGATTTGGGTTCTCTAAAACGCTAGTTTACTAGGTTTGCAAGCAGATACACTGTGCCATTAGCTTGCCCATAACCTCAATTTGACGGCAAATACGACTTTGAGATTACGGTTCACCCCAATTCGTGAACGTATTAATTCTCCTACATTAGTCAGAGTGACAGCAAATTGATCCATGAACCAACTAAAAACAAACTTTAAAATTAACCGTCCTATTCAAGGTTCGGGAAACCACCCTTCATGGACTGGCTACACAAGTTCAGTATATATATCAGCATAACTTGCGGTTTCAAGCCCAGAAAAGCTAAACCATGCTGAACGGACTGCTTTTTTGAATCAGTTAGTTCACGATTTAGTCCTTTATAATCCCATTCATTTGTAGTTATACGGAGTCAAAAAAATAAAATGGCAAAAGTAGTTGGAATAGACTTAGGTACGACGAACTCCTGCGTAGCAGTGATGGAAGGTGGTAAACCCACTGTCATCGCCAATGCAGAAGGCTTTCGGACAACACCATCAGTAGTCGCATTTGCCAAAAATGGCGATCGCTTGGTTGGTCAAATCGCCAAACGTCAAGCGGTGATGAACCCCGAAAATACCTTTTATTCGGTTAAACGCTTTATCGGTCGTCGTTATGACGAAGTGACCAAGGAAACTACAGAAGTATCTTACAAAGTCCTAGGTAGTGGCGGTAACGTTAAGCTAGACTCACCAGGCGCTGGCAAACAATTTTCTCCTGAAGAAATTTCTGCCCAAGTCCTCCGCAAACTAGTAGAAGACGCTAGTAAATATCTGGGTGAAACCGTTACCCAAGCAGTAATCACCGTTCCTGCATATTTCAACGACTCCCAACGCCAAGCCACCAAAGACGCTGGTAAAATCGCTGGGGTTGAAGTTCTACGAATTATCAACGAACCCACAGCCGCTTCCTTGGCTTATGGCTTTGATAAAAAGAGCAACGAAACTATCCTCGTATTTGACCTTGGTGGTGGTACATTCGACGTATCCGTACTAGAAGTAGGCGATGGTGTATTTGAAGTACTAGCTACATCTGGAGATACTCACCTTGGTGGTGACGACTTCGATAAAAAAATAGTTGACTTCTTAGCTGAACAATTCAGAAAAGCCGAAGGTATTGACCTCCGCAAAGACAAACAAGCCTTACAACGTCTGACTGAAGCCGCAGAAAAAGCCAAAATTGAACTTTCTAGCGTTACCCAAGCAGAAATTAACTTACCATTTATCACCGCTACCCAGGATGGTCCCAAGCACCTGGATACAACTCTAACTCGCGCCACATTTGAAGAACTTTGCTCCGACTTAATTGACCGTTGCCGCATCCCCGTAGAAAATGCTCTCAGAGATGCCAAGTTAAACAAGAGCAATATCGATGAAGTCGTGTTAGTAGGTGGTTCCACCCGTATTCCCGCAGTCCAAGAGGTAGTGAAGCGGGTATTAGGTAGAGAGCCTAACCAAACTGTTAACCCTGATGAAGTTGTAGCAGTTGGTGCAGCAATTCAAGCAGGTGTTCTAGCTGGTGACGTTACAGGTATCTTGTTGTTAGACGTATCACCACTATCCTTGGGTGTAGAAACCTTGGGTGGTGTGATGACCAAGATTATTCCTCGCAACACCACAATTCCTACCAAAAAATCAGAAGTTTTCTCGACTGCTGTAGACGGTCAAACTAACGTAGAAATTCACGTCCTCCAAGGGGAACGGGAATTCTCAAATGATAACAAGAGTTTGGGAACCTTCCGTTTAGATGGTATTCCCCCCGCACCTCGTGGCGTACCTCAAATTGAAGTTACCTTTGACATTGACGCAAACGGTATCCTCAACGTCACCGCTAAGGATAAAGGCACTGGTAAAGAACAATCTATCAGCATTACTGGCGCTTCTACCTTGGATAAAAACGACGTTGACCGCATGGTGCGCGAAGCCGAACAAAACGCTTCTAGCGACAAAGAACGGCGTGAGAAGATTGAACGTAAGAACCAAGCCGACTCTTTAGCATACCAAGCTGAAAAGCAGTTGCAAGAATTGGGTGATAAAGTTCCCGAAGCTGATAAAACCAAAATCGAAGGTTTGGTAAAAGAACTGCGAGATGCAGTAGCTAAGGAAGATGATGAGCAAATCAAGAAGCTGACACCAGAATTGCAACAAGCATTGTTTGCTGTTGGTAGCAACATCTATCAACAAGCTGGTGCTGGTGAAACTCCTGGTGCTGGTGCTGAACCTCCCTCAGGCGGTTCTACTCCCCCTTCTGGTAGTGGTGATGATGTGATTGATGCAGATTTCACTGAAAGCAAATAATTCAATTCTTTGGGGGTTTTATTGCTCCCTTTTTTATTACCCATTCAGATTTTTATCTGGGTGGGTATTTTTTATAAGTAGTCATGCAAAATAAATTTCACATTTATAGCAGGAGTCAGGAGTCAGGAGTCAGGAGTCAGGAGTCAGGAGTCAGGAGTCAGGAGTCAGGAGTCAGGAGTCAGGAGTCAGGAGTCAGGAGTCAGGAGTCAGGAGTCAGGAGTCAGGAGTCAGGAGTCAGGAGTCAGGAGTCAGGAGTCAGGAGTCAGGAGTCAGGAGTCAGGAGTCAGGAGTCAGGAGTCAGGAGTCAGGAGTCAGGAGTCAGGAGTCAGGAGTCAGGAGTCAGGAGTCAGGAGTCAGGAGTCAGGAGTCAGGAGTCAGGAGTCAGGAGTCAGGAGTCAGGAGTCAGGAGTCAGGAGTCAGGAGTCAGGAGTCAGGAGTCAGGAGTCAGGAGTCAGGAGTCAGGAGTCAGGAGTCAGGAGTCAGGAGTCAGGAGTCAGGAGTCAGGAGTCAGGAGTCAGGAGTCAGGAGTAAAACCATCTTGTAGTGAGAGTTTCATTATCAATTGATGTCCTAACCACCCTGTCCACGGCTATATCAGAGGGAACAGGGAACAGGTAATTCTTAATTTTCCCCGTGTCACCGCGTCCCCGCGTCCCCGCCTCCCCGCGTCACCGCGTCCCCGCGTCCCCGTGTCACCGCGTCCCGACTTCCCCATCTCCTAAGTCCCCAGCATCTGCAAGTTATGCAATGTGGCGTAAAGTCCTCCTTGTTCTATCAATTGTTCATGGCTTCCTTGCTCGATTAATTCCCCACGCTTCAAAACAAAAATTCTGTCTACATTGCGAATTGTTGACAAACGGTGAGCAATAATAATCGCAGTCCGTTTGATTAAAAGCTGATTTAATGCCTGTTGAACTAAAGCTTCTGTTCCAACATCCAAACTAGCTGTAGCTTCATCTAATACTAAAATTTGTGGGTTACGAATTGCCGCGCGAGCAAAGGCTAAAAGTTGTTTTTGTCCACTAGAAATATTTGTCCCTCTTTCTCTTAATTGAGTATCATAGCCTTGGGGTAATTGATCAATAAATTCAGCAACATTAGTTTTTTTCGCAGCTTGTTGAATCTCTGCAAATGTGTAACTATCCCCTAAAGTAATATTACTTTTAACATCACCAGCAAACAAAAAGGCTTCTTGCAAAATCACTGCCATATAACGCCGCAGTTCGGCTTGTGGTATCTCACGGATATCTACGCCATCAATCAGAATGCGTCCTTGTGTGGGTTCATAAAGACGACACAAAAGCCGGATAATAGAACTTTTACCTGCACCTGTTGGACCGACTAAGGCGATTTTTTCACCGGGATGAATGGTAAAGTCTAAGTCTTTAATTACATAATCATCGTCTTTGTAAGCAAACCAAACGTGTTCAAAACGAATTTCTCCAAGTTCATCTCTAGGAGCAAATTTTTGGGATTCCAAACTATCAATGATTTCATCTATATAGCCAAGATTAACATTCAAAATTGAAGACTGAGGATGGAGAAGATCGCTTATTTCTATGCGTTCATCTAAAATATCACTCACTCTTTCAACAGCAGTAAAACCAGATTGAATGACAGTAAATTTTTCAGCAAAATTCCGCAAAGGATCGAATAATTGTTGGGCATATAAAATAAATGCTGACAAAATCCCAAAAGTGATATTTTTATCCAATAGCAATAAACCACCAATCCACAATACCCCAGCAATGGCAATCAGACTAATCCATTCTAAGGTTCCTGAAACAGCAGAATCATACCAAATGGTAGTATCTAATTCCTTGATATATTGATTATTAGTGGCACGAAACAATTTTGCATTAAATTGTTCCCTGCGGAATAACTGGACTACATTAATCCCCACAATGTTTTCTTGCAATTGGGAATTTAGTTTTGACAGTTCTTCGCGGGCTTTATAATTTGCTTTGCGATACTGCTGCTGAAAGTAAATAATTACCCAGGTGATTGGTAAGAGAATTAACAGCAGCAAACCAGCAAGTTGCCACTGAAGAGAAAACATCAAACCAATAATCACCAGCATAGAAAACAAATCGGAGACAATCCCAATCGCTCCCGTAGCAAATACATCTCCTAAACTTTCTACATCGCTAGTCAGTCTAGTAATTAGTTTACCTACAGGTGTGCGATCAAAAAAACGTACTGCCAGAGATGTTACATGGTGAAATAAATCCTCACGGATTGCAGCAGTAATTTTTTGTCCTAGTTTCTGTACCAGATAACCTTGAATACCTGTCAGTGACAATCTGATGATCATTGCTGCCAAAAAAAATCCTTGAAGGATTGCTAAACCTTCCGAGAGGGAGCGATTTTTGAGAAATTCATAGGTGCTGGGTTCTTGACGAATTAGAGATATTGCCTGTCCAATCAATAATGGTTGAATGGCGTTAGCTAAGGCAATGGGAATCAGTAGAGACATTGAAAGCGTCAGTAGTAGCCCACTGCGTCGGGCATAGGGTACTAGACGCAAAAACAACCGCCAGTCATTTTCACGCCGTCGGTATTGTTTGTTAGATTTTTGCGGGGATGGATAAATGCTCATAGTAAGAGCATTATATTAATTTTTTTACATAATTCCATGCCCAATTTATAGTAGTTTTGATTTTATCTCATGGTGACAAATTCTTCAGCTGAACTGGGATGGATACCTACCGTAGCATCAAAGTTAGCTTTAGTTGCACCCATCTTCAGAGCGATCGCTATTCCTTGAATAATTTCTGCGGCATTTGTTCCCACCATGTGCGCTCCCAGTACCTTATCGGTATTTCTATCTACCACCAACTTCATCATTGTTTTTTCGTCTTTACCTGTTAAGGTGTAGTACATCGGGCGGAAACGACTGCGATAAATTTTCACCGCTTCCCCATATTGCTCCCTAGCTTCTGCTTCAGTCAAACCCACAGTTGCAGCTTCTGGTGTGGTAAAGATAGCTGTAGGTATATTTTCATAACTCATGGTGCGAGACTTGCCACCAAATACGGTATCAGCTAAAGCTCGTCCTTCATTAATCGCCACTGGAGTCAGGTTGACTTTGTTGCTACAATCTCCGACTGCATAGATATTTTCTTCATCTGTGCAACTATATTTATCAACAATAATTAATCCATCATCGTGCAGTTTGACTTTGGTATTTTCCAAACCCAATTTTTGGGTGTTTGGTTTGCGACCGGTTGCAGCTAAACTGACAGCATCAGCAATTATTGTCTCTTCTGAGCCTTCAGCCCTGCTAACAGTTACTTTAACGCCTTCTGCACTTTTCTCAATTGCTATATTTTGGATTTTATTGATAATTTTAATGCCGTGGTTACTCATTGCTTGCTGAATTTCAATCTGCAAATCTTCATCAAAACCACGCAAAATCTTTTCACCACGAATTATCTGGGTGACTTCGGTTCCCAGTCCATTCAGGATACAAGCAAATTCTGCACCAATATAACCTCCACCCAAAATTACAATCCGCTTAGGCTGTTCTTTAAGGTTAAAAATATCATCGGAGGTAATAGCGTGTTCGATGCCCTCAATGTTCGGTTTCACAGGATACCCACCCACAGCAATGAGAATTTTGTCGGCGGTGATTTGACGTTCTCCCACTATAACTGTATGAGCATCAACTAACTTACCATGTCCCTGTAAAACTTCAATTTTGGACTTATCCAGCATTCCTTGATAAATCCCATTGAGGCGAATTACTTCATTATTTACCGCCGTAATCATCTTTTCCCAATTTACAGAACTCTCAACAGCACTCCAGCCGTATCCTTGAGCATCTGTAAACAACTCAGAAAAATGAGAAGCATAAACCATGAGTTTTTTGGGGACACAACCACGATTAACGCAAGTACCACCTAGTCTGTCAAACTCGGCAACTCCTACTTTAGCGCCATATTCGGCGGCACGTCTGGCTGTTGCAATTCCACCTGAACCAGCACCAATCACAAATAAGTCAAAATCGTAGGTCATATCACTTTTTGGTTGTGGATTTTAGATTAAAAATCTTGAATGAAGAATTAATAATTCGTAATTAAAGATTTGGGAATTTTTGCAGGTTTTAATAGCAATCCTAAATGATGGGGAAAAATCTATTTTTTGTGGGTAATGCCGACCCGACAAAATTTTCACGAATCAAATAGACATCTCCGGAAATTCAATATGCGTTTCCTGGAACCCTTGTAGAGAAGTTCCATGGAACGTCTCTACATTCTTTTCAGGAGATGTCTAATAGGATTACTATAGCTATAACCTATTAATTACTAATTAGCAATTACGAATTAAGCTGCCCCTTTTAGGTAAGCCAACATGGTGTCTGCATCAGAAACTTCAAAGGGATCGGTGGGACAGTTATCATCAAAACCTGGTTCAATGAAAATCTTTTCAATTTTACCGTCATTCACCACCATTGAATAACGCCAAGAGCGTAATCCAAAGCCTAGATTAGACTTATCTACTAACATCCCCATTTTACGGGTAAATTCACCATTACCATCGGGAAGCAAAAATACACTTTCAGCACCTTGTTGTTTGCCCCATTGGTACATAACAAAGGCATCATTGACAGATATGCAAATTACTTGGTCAACTCCTAAAGCTTTGAAGTCTTTGAAGAGTTCTTCATAACGGGGCAGGTGTGAGGTGGAACAGGTGGGAGTAAAAGCCCCAGGTAATGAAAACACAACTACGCGCTTCCCATCAAAAAGTTCTTGGGTGGTGCGTTCTTGCCAACGGAAAGGGTTTGGTCCACCAATGGACTCGTCACGGACGCGGGTTTTGAATACAACGTTGGGAACTCTTTCAATAACAGCCATGTTGACCTCTTAATATCTAGTTGATGTGTGAACTTGCTTTTCGCTGACATATATCAGAATAATTCTGATTTAAGAAAAATTCAATAGTTATAAATACTCAATTAATATAAAAATACAAATTTGATATTGATTCAATAATGTGGTAGACTCTAATATAGAAGTAATCTAACGCAGCTACAAGTATGCAGCAACAAGCAAACGCAATTATTCAAACCTTGAAGTCCAAGAGTTTGAGGGTAACTCCTCAGCGGTTTGCGGTATATGCAAATTTACTATCTCGCGCCGATCACCCGACAGTTGAGCAAATCCTCACCGATTTGAATAAAGATTCTCCAGTCTCATCCCAGGCAACGATTTATAGTTCTCTGCAAGCACTAAGAGAAGTGGGTTTGGTGCGGGAAGTGCTGCTGGAAGAGGGAGTTTCTCGTTACGACGCTAATGTTCTACCTCATCATCACTTCTGCTGTCATCAATGTGGGGCAATTGAAGATATTGCTTGGGAAGCTTTTCAGTGTATAGAGATGAAGAGTTTACGTCCTGGTTTGCGTGGTGAAACCTATGAAGTGACAGTGCAGGGTTTGTGCGATGCCTGCGGTGAGCCAGTCTCGTTGGCGTAGCTCTACGACATCGCTGTAATCATAAGCTAATAATCATTCAAATTTTTGACTGAGCTTTAAACTCAGAACTAAAGTTTCTTATCTGTTAAGAGTTCCCTTTTTTTGTAAATAAAGTATGAAGCGGTGTATTTTTACTTAAGTGTGTGATCCGTATCACTAAATTATCCCTCGTGCTATCACCATGACAACTGATAATTCTCACAATTAAATAGATTTCACAATCACTCCGATGGTAGAGGTTTCGGGGGATATTAATGTTGTAGAGTTTAAAGCCATCCGCCATGTCTAACATTAGGCTCCTTCCAGGTGCTGTTTCGGAAATTATCGCTGCTTCTGCTGACACTGGAGTTCTGACCAAAGCAGATCGCTACGGATTAATGGCAGCTATCCTAGATGAGTGCCTAGAAGAAGAAGAAGAGGAAGCGCTCAACAGGCTTTTGCGTCGCGTTGTTAGAGGGCGTATTCAGGTAGTAGACAAAATCTCTTGCGATCGCTAATTCTTCGCACTTGTTTATTTAAAAAATCAACAAAAACCTGATTGACAAAATAGAATATTCTCTTGATTTTCTCCTGGATTGAAGATCGCTCTACAGTTAACAGTTATACTAATTACAGCAGTTTGGGTAGTTAGGAGGTACAAAATCTAAATTGAACCCTATACACAAAGCCAGTTTTACTCCTGACTCCTGTACGGGCGTATTGCAATACGCCCCTACTCCTGAATTCTGCTGTATTTGTGAGCTTGCTTAGAATACCTAAGTTTAAAATCCTGATATGGCCAGAGTTTTGAGCTTAGTTATCCTATCTATTTTCACAGAGAATTAGTATAACTGATAACTGTTAAAATCCCTCTCTTAGCTGTGTCACCAATTGGTGTAAATTACCCATATTCAGCCGATAACTGAGAGGATGAGCAATTAACCTAGCTGTACTTTCATACAAAGTCGCAATTTCCACCAAACCATTTTCCTTCAAAGTCCGTCCTGTAGAAACTATATCTACAATCGCCTCAGACATCCCCGTAATCGGACCTAGTTCCACGGAACCATACAAAGGAACTATTTCCACAGGTAAATCCAGACTTTGAAAATATTCCCGCGCACAATTCACATATTTAGAAGCAACTCGACCGTGAGCAGGTAAATCTACAGGCAATTTGTAGGGACTAGAGGCTTTTACTGCTACTGACATCCGACAATAACCAAATTGCAAATCTACTAATTGTGCAACTTGCGGCTTTTTCTCACTGAGTACATCATAACCCACAATCCCAAGCTGTGCCTGACCATATTCTACATACACAGGTACATCTTGCGCTCTTACTAGCAGCGCCTTCGCTTGTCCACTAGCATCAGGAATTTGCAGTTGACGGGTTCCAGAATCTAAAAAAGCACTAAAGTCCAATCCCACAGATTGCAGCAGGCGGATGCTATTTTTAAGTAATTCCCCTTTTGGTAGTGCAACAGTCAGCATTCTTTTTCTTGGTGTCTTTGTCTTTGCGGTTTATTATATGCTTAGTACAAGCAGCATGAGAATTTTATTAGTCGATGACGAAATTGAATTAACTGATCCCTTGAGTCGCGTGTTAACTCGTGAGGGTTATATTGTTGATGCTGCTTATGATGGAATCAACGGCAGCAAACTTGCACAAGCAGGCAGTTATGATTTACTAATTTTAGATTGGATGTTACCTGGAAAAACAGGCTTAGAAATTTGTCAGGAATTACGACACCAAGCTAAAATCACTCCTGTGCTGTTTCTCACTGCTAAAGATACTTTAGATGACCGTGTGCAAGGTTTAGATGCTGGTGCAGATGATTATTTAGTCAAACCCTTTGAATTGCGGGAGTTATTAGCAAGAGTCCGTGCTTTGTTGCGTCGTTCTGGTGTGGAGACATACAGTACAACAACCGGACGTTTAATAGTAGCTGATTTAGAACTTGATGTTGAAAATCAAGTTGCTTATCGTCAAGAACGAATTATTGAACTATCGCAAAAAGAAAGCCAACTACTGCAATACTTGATGGAAAATCCTGGACAATTGTTGACTCACTCGCAAATTATGCAACATCTGTGGCAAGATAAAGAGCAACCTGGTAGCAATGTGATAGCTGCATTAATTCGTCTGTTGCGTCGTAAAATTGAGCCAGATAATGAATCTACACTGATTCATACAGTTTACGGTAAAGGCTATCGTTTCGGTTCTACGGTAGTGGAATAATACAAATATTACAGCAGAATTCAGGAGGCGCTTCGCAGACCTATGGCTTACGCCACTATCGGTTCAGGAGTCAGGAGTAAAACTGGCGAATGTGTCTAGGTTTCAATTTTGATTCTGTACCTCACTGATCTGCAATCTGCTGTAATTGACAATTTTTACTAGTCAAAAAGTCCCAGCTTTTAAATACAGCAAATTGCAGGTTGGAGGAATTACAAAATTTAAACTAAAAATCAGGTATCACGGGGATTTTACTCCAGTAGAGACGTTCCAGCGGAACGTCTCTACTCCTGAATTCTGCTGTATTTTAATTAGCAAACTATGGATGAAACATCTAAAGCTATGCCTAATAATGTGCTTGATGCCATCGCTTTAAACGAATTAAAAGATAAGATTTGCAATAACATTATCGAAGAATTTATTCAAATAATTGATTCTTATTTGGAAGATACACCCCAACGATTGCGATCGCTGAATGATGCTATTATTCAAGGGAATGCAAAAATACTCCAATTAGAAGCGCATTCTCTTAAGTCTAGCAGTGCGATTGTTGGGGCAAAAAACTTATCTTTACTTTGTCAGCAATTAGAAAAATTGGGACGTGATGGCAATACAAATGATGCGGTATTATTGGTATCCCAAGCTATGGTAGAATACGCGCAAGTAGAGACGGCACTGCAATGGGAATGCAAGGTACATTCAAAATAAGGGCGTTGCATAATTGAAGTATGAATTAGTCTCACGCAAAGACGCAAAGGTAAGAGGTTTAAAAATTCAAGTAAGAGAATTTCATACCTGAATTCAGCAACACCGAAATAAGCATATGAACTACATCTATGCAACTTTAAATATCTTTATTCTGCACACTGGGACGAAGGCTGATTAAATCGTCAATATTTAGTTTCATTGTGCGGCAAATCGTATCTAGTGGCAAGTCATTGGCATCGTATCCGAAGGGATTTTCAATTTCTAAACCAATAGCTTCAATACCCAATAGAGTAAAGCTAACTAAAGCAGAAATTAACCCAGTCCACCAAGTTAAGCTTTGTACTATTTGAAAAGGTAGTAGTAAGCAATATAGCAATAATAATTGCTTAAGATGAATGGAATAAGCCAGAGGAATTGGTGTTTTTAAGATACGTTCACAAGCCCCTAAATTATCGACCAAATTGTTTAATAATTCTTGCATAGCTGCCAACTGGTAACTATTAATGCAATTACGGTTATATTGCTGTTGTAAATAATCTCCAATCCAGAAAGCCACTTCTATGGGAGGATTATTCATAGTCTTTAATTTAATAAATTTATGGTCGGGTGTTAATTCTTCTAATTCACTATCTATGGTTTCTCCTCGTAAATGCAGTTTTGTCGCTACAGAAAAAGCAACAAGTAAATTTAAAGCATCAATTTTATGATCTTTATCTTCGGGTTCTATTTCATCAATAGATACCCAAATCTGTCTGGCTAAATTTCGGGTATTATTTACTAAAGAACCCCAAATTTTTCTACCTTCCCAAAAGCGTTCATAAGCTGTGTTTGTCCGAAATACTAGTAATAAACCTAAGACGATACTGGGGATAATACTTCCTAAAATAGGCTGGGAAACTGGCAATTTTAAATAATAAAGTATCGAGACTACTACACCAAAACTTCCACACCAGATAACATCTTGATAAATTGAGCCGATGACTGAGCCTTTAAGCTGTAATGCTCTTTTGAATCCTTGATTTTTTTTTGTTTTCATGATGTCACCCTAAAAAATAACTCCAACCCTAAACAATATACAGCAGAATTCAGGAGTCAGGAGTCAGGAGTAAAACTGCCTTGGTGTCTAGGTTTCAATTTTGATTCTGTACCTCATTGATCTGCAATCTGCTGTATTATATTTGGTAAATGGACGTAATTTACGTCTGAAATCCTAAATTTTGCATTAATTCAGTCAAAGTAATTCCATGCAAAAGCGCCAAATTTGCCAAATATTCTAATCGGTATGCTTGCAATTTATCTATCTGTTCACTGAGGCTTAATAACTCTCTATATTCCTCATCTGTAAGTTTTTCTTCTTCTCTTGTAGCTATTAATTTATTGTGATAATTTAGAAAGGTAGAAGGAAGATCCTGATTAGTTTTTATAAACAATTCTCCTTCATTTTTTAGCAGGTTATCAGCTTTTCTGTGAGCTTGTAAAATAATAATTTGAGATACAAATTTCTCTAAATCTGGCTGTTTCAACTGCTCAACAGCCTTGAGCAATTGTTGTGAAGATAATTGAACTTCAAGTTTCACTGTTGACATTTTTTACATCTCGCCAGCTAATTGGTAAATGTTCTATACACATAGACCGATGAAAATCAGTATACAGGATGATGCAAAATTAAAAATTAAAAATTGAAGACAGTTGGAGTAGGGGGCTTAAACCCCCTGAATCAGTTCAAATGTGCCGCATCTAAAAAGTAATTGTTAAATTAATTATATTCTTACTAAGAAATATTAATTTTTTACCCCCAAGTAATCATCATACACTGCTGACAACAAGAAGCATGAAAATATTTCTCCATGTCTTATGTGAAGTTAGGTTAAATTCAACAGAACTGTAGAGACGTTGTAGATAACGTCTCTACACTGTGGTTTAATTAACCGAAAATTGGTGTGAACAAATGTCAATACTCAACAAGTTAACCTACTTAGAGATTCATTTGTAGCTTTAATTAAGTGAATTGATACAAAACCTTTTTCAAGCTGACATGATATAAGTAGCCATCATGAACTGCGTACACCAGGACACATGAAAAACTTCTTATTCCCCTCATCGCTTGCGGGGAGGGGGCTATTATTTATTGTGGTGCGCTAAATCAAGGCTAATGCACCCTAAAAGTTAGATATTTTTTACTTAAAGTTAAGTTAGACATCCTCCAAAAGGTCTAAAAAATTGACATTCTCTAGGAGTAGATGATCTAGCTGATGATCAATTTCACCAGCAGCAGCAAGTCCAGAAAGCATTGCTCCTGCTATTAGATTCCCACCACACCAATCACCACAGCAAACTAAAGGTGGGGAAGTATTTGCAGATAAACAAGTTACATTTAAAGGAAGGCGAGGAAAAGCATAACGCCAACGATGTATTTGCATCCATTCAGGATTTTTTAGCCAGGGAAGCGCTAAAGATTCAGCAGCTTTCTCCAACATATATTGTCCTACTGGTTGTAAATCTGGGGTTTCTAGATGCGCTTGGGCAAGCTTGGCACTACTTTGCAGCACAAAATGAGGTTGTTCTGATTGGAGACGTTTGCTACTATCGAATCCAATCCATCCTAAATCTGCATGATCAACAAAAGTTAAAGCTTTCCAGTTGGGAAGGGGTTGGGAATTGGCAGGATATCCCATCATCACACTAATAGAAGGGTCAAATTGGACAGAACTCAGGCGATCTAAAAATCCCACATCCAATATACTTTTTTCTAAAGGTGCTAATAAATCCCAAGCTTGGGGTGAGGGGATAGCGACTACTACAGCTTTGGCGGTTAATTCGGCTTGACTAGATTCTAAGGTGATACGCCATGTATTTTCTGGGGTGGTGTTAAGAGCGATCGCACGCTGATCGAGTAAAATTTCTAAATCTGGAGTCAGAAATTTAGCGATCGCACTCATTCCCGCTGGTGCAACATAATATAATCCGGGCTTTTGTGTCCTGAGTCCTGAGTCTACATGGAATTGATCAACAGTATCTGTCCAAAGTTCGATAATATGGCGATCGCATAACATCTTCACAAACCTGCTCAATAATTCACCTTGAGGCTGAATATAACAAGCACCATGATCAGCACAAGTTCCCTGTAAGCGGCGTGTCGCAACTCTTCCTCCCACACCACGAGACTTTTCTACAACTACCACCGAATAACCAGCTTGACGTAATTGCTGGGCGCAGACTAAACCAGATATTCCAGCACCAATTATGGCAATATCAGTCATACTATTTTTGGATTTTAGATTTTGTATCGGCTAGATCATCCTAATTTTATGACTGCCGAAAGCTGATAGTACAATAAGGTACAGACTATCTGCACAAAAGGGAGGATGAGAAATTGGATGAACTGAGGCCAGTACTAGAGTTAGCCACGGAAGAGGAACTACAGGACTTAACAGCTATTCTGTTTAGTCGGAAGTTCAATCCCCTAGATTATGTTCACACACCAGAACCCATCGTGGTGCAAAGTCAAAACCACGCAGCTTGGTTAGACACAATAGAAAACCGCTTTCGTTTTTTAGCAGCTGATGGAATGACGGTATTACGCGGACGTAGCTATCAAGTAACTTACCGACAAACATTAATTCAAGTCTGTAAGTATCTGAAAATTGCCTATTATCAAGATTTAACAACAGTTGATTTAGAAGCAGAAATATTTTTGCACCTGCTCGGAAAAGTTTGGAAAAAACTGCCAGAACCAGAACAGCAAAAATTAACCACACAAGTGCAGCAACAGCTTTTAACATCAGAACTTAAACAACCATTACCACTGTCATTACAAAAAGATCCTTTAGGATTAATTTTTAAAGGTGGTAGCGCCTTAGCTGTAACTTCCGTCATCCAACCATTTGTACTCAAACAAATTGCCAAACAATTTGCTCTCCATTTTGCTACTTATCAAGCGGCTAAACAAGCAGTAATTACAGGAACAGAAGTAGCCAGTAAACAGTTTCAAGGCTATGTGACAGCACAAATGGCGCGACGGAGTATGACTTTAAGTGCGGCTCGTTATGGTGCAGTTCGCAGCATATTTGCGATTGTTGGGCCAATGATGTGGACTTGGTTTTTGGCTGATTTGGGGTGGAGAGCGATCGCAACTAACTACGGTCGAATTATTCCTACTATCTTTACCTTAGCGCAAATTCGTCTCACCCGTGCAGAATGTTGGGAGCCAGCTTGAACAAGGCTTTTTATCATCCAAATCCCCGTTTACAAACCCCTTGGAATTTTCTACAATTTGGACTACTATCTTTCCCAATTAGTCCATTTTTGGGCGGTATCTCTATAGTTGTGGCATCATTGCTAACTTGGCGCAAACAATACCATATCATTAGCGATCGCCCAATTCACAAGGGATTTGCTTTTTTGAGTATCTTACTACTCATTACCACCGGATTTGCCTCTCATAAACTAGAGGCTTTTTTAGGTTTATTCAATTTAGTACCCTTCTTTTTGTTTTTCACTGGACTAACTCCCCTCATTCAAACACCTGCCCAATTACGACAAATATCTTGGATAATGGTATTTGGTTCTGTCCCGGTTTTAATAATAGGCTTTGGGCAATTATTTTGCGGTTGGAATTTCCAAGTTCAGTTTTTATGGATTGTCTTAGATTGGACAGTTGCACCAGGAGGATTACCACCAGGACGCATGGCTGCTAACTTCATGCACGCTAATACTTTAGCCGCATATTTAGTAACTATTTTCATTTTGGGTTTAGGTTTATGGCTAGAAAACTATCACAAACTTAAGCAAAAAAATCGTTTAATTATCTTCTTAACAATTACAGTATTTGCCAATTTTATCGCTTTAATCTTAACTAATTCTCGCAACGGCTGGGTCATCGCTATTAGTGCTTGTTTAGCTTATGCTTTATATAAAGGTTGGCGATTAATTGTTGCTGCGGTTGTCAGTATTGCCAGTAGTTTTTTATTAGCAGCTTTTGCACCTGCACCTATTGCTCAATTTTTCCGTAGTTTCGTTCCCTACGTAATTTGGGCGCGGTTAAATGATGATATGTATCCTGATAGACCAGTGGCATTGATGAGAAAAACCCAATGGCAATTTGCTCTTAATTTAACTCAACAACATCCTTTCACTGGTTCAGGTTTACGCAGTTTTAGCGGACTCTACAAAGATAAAATGCAAATTGATTTAGGTCATCCCCACAATTTATTTTTAATGCTGTCTGCGGAAACTGGTTTAATTACAACTTTGCTATTCTGTGGGTTACTTGCTTGGATAATAATTGCCGCTAGTCAACTTTTATGGAAATCCAAATCTATAGAACCAGAAAATAGATTAATCTTCTTTAGTTATCTGCTCACCTTTATCGGTTGGATATTATTTAATACTGTTGATATCACTACTTTTGATATTCGGTTAAATACTCTCTCTTGGGTATTTGTCGCTGCATTGTGTGGAGTTATTTATCAATATCAATCACGTCTTAAATTGAGAGATAATTAAAATTACAATCCTCGCGCTATTCCCACTTTTTCAGCCAGCCCTAAATATAGCGTTTATCGGTTGAGTGAGATACAATCACCCCACCCCCAACCCCCTAAGAGCAAGCGAGGACGGGGCTATGATGTACCTCATAACACCGGGAAGTGCTGTAAAGTACCAGTTCAATAAACTGTGTAATCTAAACCTGCTAAAGTTACGCAACCCATATTAAGTCTTTCAATAAACTTTATTTTAAGTAAATTAACGTAAAAACAGAAAAGTATTTCAAGAAATATTAACTAGGCTTAAACCCGCTTCTGCCCTGCAAGATAGCCCCCCTGCTTTATCCTAACTACCAATATTGACGTTGGAATACTTATGTGTAATTCTATATCTTGTGAGCGATCGCTAAACAAGCTAGAATCATTTAAATGACGAAATGTGGGAATACATCGTATAACAGGTAATACCTATTTGCTGGTATTTTCTTCAGTGGTGCCAAACTCCCAGAAATTACAGCGCATTCCTTTGTTATAAGGTACATCATAGCCCCCTCATCGCTTGCGGGGAGGGGGTTGGGGGTGGGGTTCTTGTACTTCATGACACTGGGAAGTGCTGTAAATAGACTCATCTGCAAATGGCGAATGCTTATTGCAACTGGCTTTAACGGATTCAGGTTCAATAGTCCTTCGCTATCTTAATGTCTACGAAAAAATAGGTGTTTGAAGGCATTCAGAGACAACAAATCAAAATATAAACAACCGAAATCATCATGGCAAATAGACAACAAAATTTCTCGTATTTTAGCCTTGAAGCACAACAACAAGCCGAAAGGGAGCAGTTAATTTCCATTAACAATTTCATCGGCTCTGATGGTAACGACAGCTTAATTGGGGATAGTGGTAATAATGTATTAGATGGTGGTGCGGGCGACGATTCCCTCAATGGTGGTGCGGGCAACGATACCCTCGATGGTGGTGCTGGCGACGATTCCCTCAATGGTGGTACTGGCAACGATTCCCTCGATGGTGGTACTGGCGACGATACCCTCATTGGTGGTACTGGCAACGATACCCTCGATGGTGGTGCTGACAATGATACCCTCAATGGTGGTACTGGCAATGATCTCCTCATTGGTGGTACTGGCAATGATCTCATCATTGGTGGTACTGGCAATGATACCCTCTATGGTGGTGCTGGAAATGATACTGCCGATTATCGCTATGGAAATGCGGGGATTACAGCCAATTTGGCGACTGGGCGCGTGACTTTCACAGGCTCCACAGAAACAGACCAATTAATCTCCATTGAAAATATTATCGGCTCTGGAGGTAACGACATCTTAATTGGGGATGGTGGTAATAGTATATTACATGGTGGTACTGGCAACGATACCCTCATTGGTGGTGCTGGCAACGATAACCTCGATGGTGGTGCGGGCAACGATAACCTCGATGGTGGTACTGGCGATGATAACCTCGATGGTAATGAGGGCAATGATCTCCTCCTTGGTGGTACTGGCAATGATCTCCTCCTTGGTGGTGCTGGCAACGATCAACTCGATGGTGGTGCTGGCAACGATCAACTCGATGGTGGTGCTGGCAACGATATCCTCATTGGTGGTGCTGGCGACGATACCCTCATTGGTCGTACTGGCGACGATACCCTCAGTGGTGATGCTGGCAACGATTTCCTCATTGGTGATGCTGGCAACGATACCCTCAATGGTGGTGCTGGCAACGATATCCTCATTGGTGATGCTGGCAACGATGAACTCTATGGTGGTACTGGCAACGATATCCTCATTGGTGGTACTGGCGACAATGTCCTCAAAGGTAGTACTGGCAAAGATTTCCTCGATGGTGGTGCGGGCAACGATACCCTCGATGGTGAAGATGGTAACGATAACCTCATTGGTGGTGCTGGCAAAGATCTCCTCGATGGCGGTACTGGCGATGATAACCTCAATGGTGATGCTGGCGACGATTTCCTCTATGGTGATGCTGGCAACGATTTCCTCAATGGTGGTGCTGGCAACGATTCCCTCTTTGGTGAAGATGGCAACGATAGCCTCAATGGTGGTGCTGGCAACGATTCCCTCAATGGTGGTGCTGGCAACGATAGCCTCAATGGTGGTGCTGGCAACGATTCCCTCTATGGTGATTCCCTCAATGGTGGTGCTGGCAACGATTCCCTCTATGGTGATTCCCTCAATGGTGGTGCTGGCAACGATTCCCTCTATGGTGATTCCCTCAATGGTGGTGCTGGCAACGATAGCCTCAATGGTGGTGCTGGCAACGATAGCCTCTATGGTGAAGATGGTAACGATTTCCTCTATGGTGAAGATGGTAACGATACCCTCAATGGTGAAGATGGTAACGATATCCTCTTTGGTGATGCGGGCAACGATTCCCTCTTTGGTGGTACTGGCAACGATTTCCTCAATGGTGGTACTGGCAACGATAAGCTCTATGGTAATGAGGGTAATGATACGCTCTATGGTGATGCTGGCAACGATTCCCTCTATGGTGATGCTGGCAACGATACCCTCTTTAGTGGTGCGGGCAACGATGAACTTGAGGGTGGTGCTGGTAACGATCTGCTGGTGGGAGGAGTTGGTGCAGATAAATTCACCTTTGGTGAACCAGATCAAGGAATCGACCGTATCCAAGACTTTAATCGCCTAGAAGGGGACAAAATTAAGATTTTTGCTACGAGTTTTGGCACAGGAGTCACTTTAAAACAGTTTAACTTCAACTACAGCACTAAGACTTTGTTCTTCAACAGTCAACAAATTGCCATTTTAGATAACGTCACCAGCAGTAATGACTTTTCTGTCAACCAAGATATAAGTTTGGTATGAGGTTTTCATAGATAACGGTAGTCCGTAACACACCATAAATTCAATAGACATCTCCAGAAATTAAATATGCGTGACCTAAAACCGTTGTAGAGACGTTCCATGGAACGTCTCTACTACAATCTTTATCGGAGATGTCTAATGATCATGGTGGCGTACTTTCGGAGCTAATCCATCCTAGTTTGTGTAGTAGCGTTCGCGTTAGCGTGCCGGAGGCTCTATTATATTCGCCCAACACTTTTAAAACATCCGCTATACTCAAAACGGCTAAAACCTGGACTTTCTTATAATACAAAGAACAAGTTCAAAGCCTCTCCAGTATTAAATGTTATTCCTTTTCCCTCTCCTCTTAGGAGAGGGTTAGGGAGAGGTGCGGGGAAAGGTTTGGAGAGGGGTTCCATATTTGGTTAAACTATGAACCGTTTGCAGTATAAATATCTTTCTTTGCTCTTTTGCGCGAAACTTTCATCTTTATGTAGAGACATTACCCAGAACATCTCTACATAGGGGTTTTAAAAGTAATCACCAAACAAAAAGCTGGTGTAATTTGCTTTTTTCATTCCCCTCCTGCGGTACTAGTGTAAACAGTAGGTAAAATGGGTATGTCCGTAATCAAAACCTTATGCCTAGTACAGCTAATTTTCTGCAATACACCCAATGGTGTGGTATTGCGACGATAGTATTTGCAGTCCTGACAATCTTGGCCTTCCTGTTCAAATGGGGCTTTCGCTTTCGACTGGTGGGAACAACAGGCTTTATGCTGGTACTAACAGCGGGGTTATTTTCACTTTCCCTCGTTCCTCTGAGTCGCACAGTTATTCCGGGTGCTGTGAAATACACCCTAGTTTATGACAACGGTTCTAACCAAGCGGTAATTACAACCTCACCGGAAATTACCCCCACGCAATTAGAAGCAACTTTACGTCAAGCAGCTAGTAATCTCTATTCTCCTGGTCGCTTAGGTAGCGGCAATAACAAGCAACTGACAGTCCGCGCTCGCACCATTATCCACCCAGAAACAGGTTTGTCTATACCCGTGTACTTGGGTCAAGTAAACCGCGCTTTAACCAGCCGTGAAGACACTGAAATGGCAGTTGAAGTTTATTTAGACAAGTTGGCCTCACTACCAAAACCTCCGGCTTCATAGCGAATAGGTGACAGGTGACAGGTGACAGGTGACAGCTAAGAGGGAATAGGGAATGGGTAATTGGTAATTGGCAAATTCTTTCCCCCTGCACCCTGCACCCTGCCCCCTGCCTTCTGAATTTTGCTGTATATTTTTCCCTATTACACAATTTTTTTGTCATCTATAATACAATAAGGATTATTTTAAAATTTGATTAAGAAATATCAATAGTTTTGGCAAAATAGAAATCATGCCTAATCAACATTCTACTGAAATTTTTTCTGCCCAAACCTCTGTTAACAAAGAATGTACAGACGTTTCCTGGAACGTCTCTACTATTTCCCCTGGGAAAGTAATTCGCGGTGCGGGTGCGTTGTCAACAGCTGCGGCTGAAGTTGCTAATTTGGGAACTCGTCCGTTTATTGTGTCAGGAAACCATACTCTGAATATTAGCCAACAGAGTTTACAACCGATTTTTCAATCCCAAGAATTACATACTGTCTCAGTTTCTTATGGTGTTGATTGTTGTGAAGCTAGTCTGAAAGCTTTACGCAAAGCCGCTAAGGAACATAAGGCTGATATCATTGTCGGTGTTGGTGGTGGTAAAGCTTTAGATACGGCTAAATTAGTTGCCCACCAATTGACATTACCAGTTGTCACAATTCCCACCTCTGCGGCTACCTGTGCGGCGTGGACTGCCCTTTCTAATGTATATTCAGCTACAGGGGCGTTTTTGTATGATGTGGCTTTATCTCGCTGTCCAGATGTGCTAATTCTGGATTATGATTTGATTCAGACTGCACCCCAACGAACTTTAGTGGCAGGAATTGGGGATGCGATCGCTAAATGGTATGAAGCATCAGTTAGTAGTGGACATTTACAAGAAACTCTAATTATTGCCGCAGTCCAACAAGCAAGGGTTTTACGAGATATTTTGTTCCAAAAATCCGCCGTTGCTTTACAATCTCCTGGTAGCCAAGTTTGGCAAGAAGTTGTAGACGCAACTGTACTCCTAGCTGGTGTAATTGGTGGACTTGGTGGCGCACAATGTCGCACAGTCGCCGCCCATGCCGTCCATAATGGCTTAACCCACATTGCTGGACATGGTAGCATTCACGGGGAAAAAGTCGCCTATGGCATCTTGGTGCAACTACGGTTAGAAGAAATGATCCAGGGCAATCAACTAGCAGCATCAGCAAGACAACAATTGTTGAAGTTCTATGTAGAGATTGGACTACCCCAAAAATTAGCAGATTTGGGATTAGGTAATATCACTCTGGGCGAATTACAAACAGCAGCGGAAATTAGTCTAGAACCTAATTCTGATATCCACCGTTTACCGTTTAATGTAGCGTTGGAACAATTGATGGCCGCAATGGTTTCTACCACTGCACCAAACCAATTAAAAATTAAAAATTGAAAATTAAAAATGGGTAATTGGTAATAGGTGATTGGTAATTGGTAAAATTTTCATCTATTCCCAGTCTCCAGTCCCCTGTTTCCTATTTCGAGGTTATAGAATGAGTTTGAGTTGGATTACTCCCGCAGAACGGATACAAAAATTGCCACCTTATGTATTTGCCCGTTTGGACGAATTAAAGGCTAAGGCTAGAGAACAAGGGCTAGACTTAATTGATTTGGGTATGGGAAACCCTGATGGACCCACACCCCAACCTGTAATAGAAGCCGCAATGGCAGCTTTGCAAAATCCTGCTAATCACGGTTATCCCCCATTTGAAGGAACTGCAAGTTTCCGCAAAGCAATTACTCAATGGTATCATCGCCGCTATGGTGTGGTTCTCAATCCTGATAGTGAGGCTTTACCGCTGCTAGGTTCTAAGGAAGGGTTGGGACATTTAGCGATCGCTTACATCAATCCCGGTGATATTGTTTTAGTACCTTCACCATCCTATCCTGTTCACTTTCGTGGCCCCATCATTGCTGGGGGAGTTATCCACAATTTAATTCTCAAAGAAGAAAATAACTGGTTAATTGATTTAGCTGCTATTCCTGAGGAAGTTGCCAGAAAAGCCAAAATCCTCTATTTCAATTATCCCAGTAATCCTACTGCCGCCACCGCCCCCCGTGAATTCTTTGAAGAAATTGTTGCTTTTGCGCGGAAGTATGAAATCCTCTTAGTTCATGATTTATGTTATGCAGAATTAGCTTTTGATGGTTATCAACCCACTAGCTTGTTAGAAATTCCCGGTGCGAAAGATATCGGTGTCGAGTTTCACACCCTTTCTAAAACCTATAATATGGCAGGTTGGCGCGTTGGTTTTGTAGTTGGAAATCGTCATGTGATCCAAGGTTTACGGACTTTAAAAACCAATTTGGATTATGGCATTTTTTCCGCTTTGCAAACAGCAGCAGAAACAGCTTTGCAACTTCCTGATTCTTATTTACATGAAGTCCAACAACGTTACCGCACCCGTCGAGATTTTCTCATTGATGGTTTAGGAAAATTGGGTTGGAATATTCCCAAAACCGAAGCGACAATGTATTTGTGGGTGAAATGTCCTGTAGGCATAAATTCCACAGACTTTGCTTTGAATATTTTGCAGCAAACTGGTGTGGTTGTCACTCCTGGTAATGCTTTTGGTATTGGTGGTGAAGGCTATGTGAGAATTAGTTTAATTGCCGATTGCGATCGCTTGGGTGAAGCTTTACAAAGATTCAAAGA
>NZ_LZQD01000006.1:155683-163867 GCF_001858025.1 Trichormus sp. NMC-1
TGAATTAGACGATGACTTAAAAGAAGAATATGATTTAAGTCAACTAAAAAATCCCATTCAGGGTAAATATTATCAACAGTATCAAGAAGGATATAGTGTTACTATTCATAATGAAGATGGTACAACAACAGTAAAAAATTTCCCTAGTCAAAATGATATAATTGTTCTTGATCCTGACGTGAAACAATACTTTCCTGATTCAGAATCCGTTAATTCTACTTTAAGGAGTTTAATTAAATTAATTCCTCAAAAATAGTAAATTGCTACACCAATTTCAATTTACTTATTGCTGATAGCTTGGGTGAAGCTTTACAAAGATTCAAAGAAGCTGGAATTCGCTATCAACCAGAAACAGTAGTTGCTGCGTCATAATTGAGGAGACGCGGGGACGCGGAGAAAATTAAGAATAACTTAATTACCAATAATCACCAATCCCTAATTACCAATTACCAATTACCAATCACCCAATTTTCAATTTTCAATTTTCAATTTTTAATTTTTAATTTGAAATAATGCCAATTGCTATTCACAATTCAATTGTAGCGGGTTTTCATGCCCTATCTGACCCGATTAGAGTCAGCGTGATAGAATTACTGCGTCAGCGTGAACTTTGTGTATGTGATTTATGTGATGCTTTAGAGATAAGTCAATCAAAACTGTCTTTTCATCTCAAAAATCTTAAAGAAGCAAATCTCGTTAATGCCCGTCATGAAGGACGCTGGATTTATTACAGTTTAAATTTGCCCCAATTTCGGGTTTTAGAACAATATTTAGCAGATTTTCGGCTCAATCATATCATGCCAACACGTCGTTCTTGCTGTGATTAACAAGCTGGATAATATCAAGACGATAAGTCTCCTATCCAATATATCAAGTTTTTTTGATTAATTTTTATATACAATGCTATCCTTGTGCTTGACATATCAATTTTTTTTGAAATGATAGAGAAATACTGTTAGTATCAGCAATACAGGTGAGGTCAGTGAAAACAACAGCGACTAAATTGGCTTTAACGGTTGGGATGTTTACATTTGTGACTAGCTGTGCAAGTACATCCGACTCATCAATTCAAACTCAACAGGCAACACAAGTTACTGATTCAGCAAATGTTGCAATCATCAAAATAGATGGTTCTAGTACAGTTTATCCGATTACCCAAGCGATCGCTAAAGAGTTTCAAGCCGACTCCAAAAATAACGCCCAAGTAAAAGTCAGCATTTCCGGTACTAGCGGAGGTTTTGAAAACTTCTGCACTGGAGAAACAGACATCAGTAACGCCTCTCGGCCGATTACCCAGACAGAGATGGCAGCTTGTAAAAAAAATGGCGTAAGCTACATGGAATTACCCATTGCCTTTGATGCCCTAACTGTAGCTGTAAACCCCCAAAACAACTGGGCAAAAGACATTACAGTTGCTGAACTAAAAAAGATATGGGAACCAGAAGCTGAAGGAAAAATCACCCGTTGGAACCAAGTACGCGCTTCTTGGCCAGACCGCCCAATAAAATTATACGGTGCTGGCGATAAATCTGGAACCTTTGACTATTTTACCGAAGCCGTTGTTGGTAAAGCCAAAGCCAGCCGCAAAGATTACACAGCCAGCGAAAATGATGAAGCGTTAGTTGCAGGTATTAATAAAGACCCTGATGCATTGGGTTACTTTGGCTATGCTTACTACGAAGAAAACAAAGATAAATTAAAAGTCTTAGCAGTTAATAACGGTAAAGGGGCTGTTTTCCCATCACGAGAAACAGTAGAAAAAGCCAAATATCAACCTCTTTCTCGACCCTTATTTATATATGTCAATCTTTGGTCTAGCAAAAACAAAAGTGTAGTGTATAAGTTTGCAGATTTCTACATTAAACAAGCAGCAACTACAGCTATTTCTGTTGGCTATGTTCCTTTATCAGAGGAAGCTTACAAACTTGATTACGTTCACTTATACAAAGGCAAAATAGGAACAGTATTTGCTGGAAAGTCACAATTTGACTTGACACTGGGAGAATTATTGCGTAAACAAAAGGAATTTTAACATGACAATTCGTGTAGGAATCAATGGATTTGGCCGCATAGGAAGGCTTGATCTCCGGGCTGCTTGGGGTTGGAAAGAACTAGAATTTGTACATATTAATGAAACTAAAGGTGGTGCAGAAACAGCAGCACACTTGCTCAAATTTGATTCTGTACATGGACGCTGGACACCGGAAGTTGAAGCTGTAGAAAACCAAGTTGTAATTGATGGTAAACCCCTGAGTTTTAGTGAATATTCTCTACCTGGTGAAGTTCCTTGGGAAGACTTTGGTGTTGATATAGTTTTGGAATGTTCCGGTAAGTTTAGAACACCCGCTTCCCTGGAACATTATTTTAAAAGAGGTGTGCAGAAAGTAATTGTTGCTGCACCTGTCAAAGAAGAAGCTTTAAATATTGTCATGGGGGTAAATGATTACCTTTATGAACCTGAACAACATCATTTATTAACTGCTGCTTCTTGCACTACAAACTGTTTAGCCCCAGTGGTAAAAGTAATTCATGAAGGCTTAGGAATTAAGCATGGAATAATTACCACAATTCATGACAATACTAATACTCAAACTATCGTGGATGCACCTCATAAAGACTTGCGTCGCGCTAGGGCAACAAGTATGTCATTAATTCCCACTAGCACGGGTTCAGCTACAGCTATCGGGTTAATTTATCCAGAATTAAATGGTAAATTGAATGGTTTAGCAGTGCGTGTACCTTTGTTAAATGCTTCTTTAACAGATTGTGTATTTGAAGTTGTTCGCCCGACAACTGTAGCAGAAATTAATGGTTTGTTGAAAACAGCTTCTGAACAAGAACCATTAAAAGGAATTTTGGGTTATGAAGAACGTCCTTTAGTGTCAATTGATTATAAAGATGATCCTCGTTCTTCAATTATTGATGCCCTTTCCACAATGGTTGTAGATGAAACTCAAGTGAAAATTCTGGCTTGGTATGACAATGAATGGGGTTATGCCAATCGCATGGTGGAATTAGCGCGAAAGGTGGCTTTAAGTTTGCAGAAATAATGGTTTAAAGGGGGTGGAATTTTGTTTCTACCCCACAAAGATTTTTTTCACGCAGAGGAGGACACTTGCATGGGCGGGTCTCCCGACTTGTGCAAAGTGTCCGTCACGCAGAGATGAAGAGTTTAAAAGTTTAAAAGTTGACATTGTAAATTTTTTAGTGAATTTTTAATCATGGCTTCTACTACAAGTTCTAATGCTAATTTAAAGAACTACGCTTTAGTTACTTTGGCTTATTGGGGGTTCACCATTACTGATGGTGCTTTGCGAATGTTGGTGTTGCTTTATTTTAATAAAATTGGTTATACACCTCTGCAAATTGCCTCTCTGTTTCTATTTTATGAAGTTTTTGGTATTGTTACAAATTTTTTAGGTGGTTGGATTGGTTCGCAATTTGGATTGAAAGTTACTCTTTACACTGGTATTGGTTTACAGATTTTCTCTCTGGTGATGTTGTCTTGGTTAAATCCTAATTGGGTACAGTGGGTTGCAGTTCTTTATGTAATGGTTGCACAGGCTTTTTCAGGAATTGCAAAAGACTTAACTAAGATGAGTACTAAAAGTGCTATTCGTTTGGTAGTTCCTCAAGATGCTCAATCTTCTTTGTTTAAATGGGTGGCAGTTTTAACGGGTTCTAAAAATGCTTTAAAGGGAGTTGGTTTTTTTATTGGTAGTGCGATTTTATCTTTGTTTGGGTTTGTGAATTCTCTGTTGATAATGGCTGGTGGACTATTTTTAATTATGTTCACTGGGTTGATGTTGCCGAAGGGAATGGGCAAAATTAAGAAGAAGGTGAAATTTAGTCAACTGTTTTCTAAAAGTCAGGAAATTAATATTTTATCTGCGGCTAGATTCTTTCTTTTTGGTTCGAGAGATGTGTGGTTTGTTGTAGCTTTACCGGTGTTTTTGCGTGAGACTTTAGGTTGGTCTTTTTATCAAGTGGGAGGGTTTTTGGCTTGTTGGGTAATCGGTTATGGAATTATTCAATTTTTAGCCCCAAATTTAATGCAAAAGTTTGGTTCTGGTCGTCCACCACAATCTCAGACTATCCAATTTTGGACTTTTACTTTAACTGCTGTTCCTTGTGCGATCGCTCTTGCTCTGCAAATCGGTTTACCTGCTAATCTAGTAATTATTGGTGGACTCCTCATCTTTGGTGTGGTATTTGCTTTCAATTCCGCTGTTCATTCCTATTTAGTGTTAGCATTTACCGATGATGACAAAGTAGCCTTAAATGTTGGTTTTTATTATATGGCTAACTCTGGTGGTCGTCTCGCAGGTACTGTATTATCAGGTTTAGTTTATCAGTTATCAGGTTTAGTCGGTTGTCTGTGGACATCAACGTTTTTTGTTTTAGCAGCAGCTTTGGTTTCTCTGAAGTTACCAAATCCTCAACCTAGTAAAGATATTGCGTGGAAAGCTGGTGACGGTGATTAAAATAATTCAAAATTGATTCATATCATAGTCCCGTCCTCGCTTGCTCTTAGGGGGTTGGGGGTGGGGTTCTTGTACATCACTCAACCGACAAATGCTATCTATAGTTTTCCCAATTACCAATCATAAATTACATCTGTTGATTATTAGGAGATATGCATGAATATAAATCAGCAGGAAAATACAACCCCAGTCAAACCTCAAAGCAATCTCAGCTTTTTTGAAAAGTACCTAACTGTTTGGGTTTTCATCTGCATATTAGTAGGAATTACATTGGGGAAATTATTTCCAGGTATTGCCATAACCCTAGACGCTATTAGCATTTATCAAGTATCAATTCCCATTGCTATATGTCTATTTTTCATGATGTACCCCATCATGGTGAAAATCGACTTTACCCAAGCTAAAAATGCACTCCGCACACCAAAACCTGTGCTTCTGACTTTAGTCATGAATTGGTTAATTAAACCATTCACAATGGTGGTATTTGCCCAATTCTTTTTAGGTTGGTTATTTAAACCATTGATTACAGGTGCAGAATTAATTCGTGGCAATGAAGTTAGTTTAGCCAATTCTTACATTGCTGGGGCAATTTTATTAGGAATTGCTCCCTGTACAGCAATGGTTTTAATGTGGGGATATCTTGCTTATGGAAATCAAGCACATACCTTGGTAATGGTGGCAGTTAATTCTCTAGCAATGCTGTTTTTATATGCTCCATTAGGGAGATGGTTACTAGCAGCAAATGATTTAACAGTTCCTTGGCAAACAATAGTTTTATCTGTATTGATTTATGTTGGCTTGCCGTTAATTGCAGGGATGTATAGTCGCTACTGGATTTTTGAATATAAAGGTAAACAATGGTTTGAAAGAGAATTTCTGAAATATCTCTCTCCCATTGCTACTAGTGCTTTATTGATTACTTTAGTTTTGCTATTTGCCTTTAAGGGAGAATTAATTGTTAAAAATCCCTTGCACATTCTATTAATTGCTGTTCCCTTATTCATTCAAACTAATTTTATTTTCTTGATTAGTTATGTAGCAGCATTAAAATTGAATATATCCTATGAAGATGCAGCCCCTGCGGCTTTAATTGGTGCTAGTAATCATTTTGAAGTTGCTATTGCCACAGCAGTAATGTTGTTTGGTTTAAATTCTGGTGCTGCATTAGCAACAGTCGTAGGAGTTTTAATTGAAGTTCCAGTAATGTTAATGCTGGTTGAATTTTGTAAGCGCACAGCAGCTTGGTTTCCTAGGGAACCAGAAAAGGCAACTTTGTTAGATCCCCGCTGTATTCATCCTTCCTAGTTATATTGATTATAATCAATATAAAATAATTCCTACAAGGAGAAAATTTTATGTCAAGTCTGAAAACTCATGTCGCTTTGAATGTCACCAACATTGAAAAATCTGTAACATTTTATCAAGCAATGTTTGGTGTAGAACCTGTTAAATATAAGGCTGACTATGCTAAGTTTGATATTCCCAACCCAGCTTTAAACCTGACACTGAACCTAACTTCTAGCGTACAGACTGGGGGAGCATTATCTCATTTGGGTGTGCAGGTTGGAAGTACACAAGAAGTACAAGCTTCTATAAAAAGGTTTGTAGACGCTGGACTAGCATTGTTTACAGAGGAAAATACAGAATGTTGCTATGCTTTACAAGATAAGGTGTGGGTAACAGATCCTGATGGCAATCGCTGGGAAGTATTTGTGGTAAAGGTGGCAGATACAAAACCAGATGAGAATATGGGTGCTACTGTGGATTCTGAACAGGAAGTACAAGCTTTGAAAAAACCATGTTGTGGGTAATAAGTAGGTGGGCATTGCCCACCTAACCGTGTTAATTTTTTCTCACATATAGGAATAATATTTGATTTTTGTTGGCGCAGCCTGCGCTTTGCGCTTACAAACTCAGTACACCTTATATTCCTTCTTTTCTGTTAAGAGTTCCCTGTTAAGAGTTCCCTGCCTCTACGAGTAAATATGCCTACGGCACGCTACCGCGAACAGGAATCAAACCGGATTCCTATAGTTAGATTTAATTGTGCAATTTATTAATAACTAATAACATTATGAAAAAGGTAATGTTTATCTGTAAACATAATTCCCGTCGTTCCCAAATGGCAGAAGGTTTTGCTAAAACTTTAGGAGCGGGTAAAATCGCAGTTTCTAGTTCTGGTTTAGCATCTAGTGAAGTAGATCCCATCACTGTAGAAGTTATGGCAGAAATAGGCATTGATATTAGTCATCAAACTTCTAAACCTTTCAGTGATTTTAACCCTGAAGATTTTGATGCGGTGATTTCTTTATGCGGTTGCGGTGTGAATTTACCAGAAGCTTGGGTGTTAAGAGAAGTATTTGCAGATTGGCAACTTGATGATCCTAAAGATCAAGATATTGACACCTTTCGTCGTGTGCGTGAAGAAGTTAAGGAAAGAGTTATAAAATTAATTGTATCTCTGAGTTAAATTAGTTATTAGTTATTAATAACTTTCTTAGATGCTACTGGCGATCGCATATAAGTAGGTGGGCAGAATAAAACCAAACTGTGTAAAGAAAAGTAAATAAGGCTAAAACCCTTTTTCCCCCTGCTAGAAAGCTCCCTGCCCCCTGCCTTATCCCAACGACAATTTTTAACGCCAACCTACTTATATGATAACTATTCCAAAGAAGATGAGTAAGTAAATCTGCATGAGCAATACCACAGAAACGATTTTCAGCAAAATCATTCGTAAAGAAATTCCCGCGAATATTGTTTATGAAGACGATTTAGCCCTGGCCTTTACAGATGTTAACCCCCAAGCCCCAGTTCACATCCTTGTCATTCCCAAAAAACCCATAGTTAACCTCGCAACAGCCAAACCAGAAGATCAGGCTTTATTAGGACATCTATTGTTAACAGTCCAAAAAGTCGCAGCAGAAGCTGGACTAGAAAACGGTTATCGCGTAGTCATGAATACTGGTGCTGATGGCGGTCAAACAGTCCATCACCTACATATACATATACTAGGTCGTCGTCCTATGTCCTGGCCTCCTGGTTAACTTCCACATCTGAAAATCATCTATAAATCTTGTGGGGGAGCCAGTGCGTTGCCCGGGTTCCCCACCCAAATACCTTTTGTAAATCTCGTTACATTAGAAAAACATATAACTGTGATAACCAATACTAATTTTAATTATCTTTACAAAACTCAACTTAGGTTTTAATCTTGAATACAGATAGGCAAAAAAACCTATCAACATCATACAAAAATAAAGCACTCATAAAATGACCACAACCTTACAACAGCGCTCAAACGCTAACGTATGGGATCGCTTTTGCGAGTGGATCACCAGCACCGAAAACCGTATCTACATCGGTTGGTTCGGAGTACTGATGATTCCTACCCTGTTAGCTGCTACCACCTGCTTCATCATCGCTTTCATCGCTGCGCCTCCCGTTGACATCGACGGTATCCGTGAGCCAGTTGCAGGTTCTTTGATTTACGGAAACAACATCATCTCTGGTGCAGTTGTTCCTTCTTCTAACGCTATTGGTTTGCACTTCTACCCAATCTGGGAAGCAGCTTCCTTAGATGAGTGGTTGTACAACGGTGGTCCTTACCAATTGGTAATTTTCCACTTCTTAATCGGTGTAGCTTGCTACCTCGGTCGTGAATGGGAACTTTCTTTCCGCTTAGGTATGCGTCCTTGGATCT
>NZ_LZQD01000006.1:163951-183105 GCF_001858025.1 Trichormus sp. NMC-1
GAACTAGACAGAAGACGGCCAGGACAAAGTAAAATCACGACTCCTCGCAAGGAAGCGGACACCTGTGAGATATTATCAGGAGTCTTTGAAGGTAAAACTCTGGGAACACCGATCGCTATCTTAGTCAGAAATAAAAATACCCGTCCTGAAGATTATGATGAGATGGCGCAAAAATATCGTCCTTCTCACGCAGATGCTACCTATGATGCTAAGTATGGGTTTAGAAATTGGCAAGGTGGCGGTAGGTCGTCAGCCCGTGAGACAATCCCAATCGGTCAAGGTTCATTCTCCGACGGTATGCCTTTAGGTATCTCTGGAACCTTCAACTTCATGATCGTGTTCCAAGCTGAACACAACATCTTGATGCACCCCTTCCATATGTTGGGAGTAGCTGGTGTATTCGGTGGTTCCTTGTTCTCTGCAATGCACGGTTCTTTGGTTACATCTTCCTTGGTTCGTGAAACAACCGAAACCGAATCACAAAACTACGGTTACAAGTTCGGTCAAGAAGAAGAAACCTACAACATCGTTGCAGCACACGGTTACTTCGGTCGCTTGATTTTCCAATACGCTTCCTTCAACAACAGCCGTTCACTTCACTTCTTCTTGGCTGCATGGCCAGTAGTTGGGATTTGGTTCACCGCTTTGGGCGTAAGCACAATGGCGTTCAACTTGAACGGTTTCAACTTCAACCAATCCATCATTGATTCTCAAGGTCGTGTAATTGGTACATGGGCTGACGTAATCAACCGCGCTAACCTCGGTATGGAAGTAATGCACGAGCGTAACGCTCACAACTTCCCCCTAGACTTGGCTGCTGGTGATGTTGCTCCTGTTGCAATGAGCGCTCCTGCTATCAACGGTTAATAATTAACGAGAGTCTTGGTTAAACAAGTCTCATTCATAAAAAAGCGTCTTCTGTTCGCAGAGGGCGCTTTTTTAGCTTTTTTTATTATCTGCTTATCTGCCTTTCCCAGGTATAGCAACGGACAAGGCGGTTAGGACATCAACCAATGCTAAAACTTACACAATAAAAGGCTTCTAGCACTGTCACCTGTTAAGAGTCACCTGTCACCTGCTATTCATTCCTATGAACTGAAAAACCATAAATTTTCCGAATTTTTTATAGATTCAGATGCTTTAAAAAAAGTGTTAAAATGCACTACCTACCTGTATGATGGATGTTTCACTTATAACAGTCAAGTCCATTCAGTATAAAAAGGCTAAACATAGCCTGCAATACGGTTAATTATGGAGGAAGACAAGATGTCACACAATCCAGGGATATACATTCTACTCGTTAGTGTTCATGGTTTAATTCGTGGTAACAATCTAGAATTAGGAAGAGATGCAGATACTGGTGGACAAACAAAATATGTAGTGGAACTGGCCTGCACATTAGCCAAAAACCCAAAAGTAGAAAGAGTTGATTTAGTTACGCGGTTGGTGAATGACCCAAAAGTTAGTCCTGATTATGCTCAACCAATAGAAATTCTCTCAGACAAAGCCCAAATTATTCGTCTTGCCTGTGGTCCCCGTCGCTACCTCCGCAAAGAAGTTCTCTGGCAGCATTTAGATACCTTTGCAGATGAATTGCTCAGACACATTCGTAAAGTTGGCAGAATACCGAATGTGATTCATACACACTACGCTGACGCTGGCTATGTTGGCTGTCGGGTTGCAGGCTGGTTAGGAACGCCTCTTGTACATACAGGTCACTCCCTCGGACGTGTTAAGCAGCAACGATTACTAGAACAGGGAACCAAACAAGAAGTCATTGAAGATCACTTTCATATCAGTACGCGAATTGAAGCAGAGGAAACCACACTTGGTAGTGCAGCCCTAGTTATAGCCAGTACTCATCAAGAAGTTGAGCAGCAGTACGGCGTTTATGACCACTATCAACCGGAAAGAATGGTGGTAATCCCTCCTGGTGTAACTCTAGAGCGTTTCTACCCAGCAGCAGATGATTGGCAGAACCCACCGATTCAAAAGGAATTGGAGCGATTTCTCAAAGATCCGCAAAAGCCAATCATCATGGCAATTTCCCGTCCGGCTATTCGTAAAAATGTGCGTAGTCTCATCAAAGCTTATGGCGAAGATCCGGAACTGCGTAACTTAGCCAACCTGGTGATTGTACTGGGAAAACGCGAGGATATCATGACGATGGAATCAGGGCCACGCCAGGTATTTATCGAAATATTGCAATTAATAGATCGCTATGATCTTTATGGTCATATCGCTTATCCCAAACACCACAATGCTGACGATGTACCTGACTTATATCGGCTGACGGCTAAGACAAGAGGAGTTTTTATCAATCCTGCATTGACAGAACCATTTGGACTAACTCTGATTGAGGCCAGTGCTTGTGGTGTACCGATTATTGCCACTGCTGACGGTGGTCCAAGGGATATCCTATCAGCTTGCGAGAATGGACTGCTGATTGATCCTCTGAATATTCAAGAAATACAAGATGCATTGCGAACCACTCTGACAGATACTGAACAATGGCAACGCTGGTCTAACAATGGCTTGGTTAATGTCTGCAAACATTTTTCCTGGGATAGTCATGTAGAGCAATATCTGGAGCAAGTGGATTTATTTCCCCAAAGACGAGTTCAATCTCTGCTTAGTCCGCTGAGTGAATCTCTAGCAGTTGACCATCCAGACTGGAATATACCTGATACAAACCACCTACCAACTGCTGATCGTTTCCTCGTATGCGAAATAGATAACACATTATTAGGTGATAAGGAAGCCTTACAACAGTTGATTGAGCAAATTGGCAATAAGGGGGATACAACTGGAGTTGGTATTGCGACTGGACGCAGCCTCGAAAGTACCTTGAGTATGTTGGAAGAATGGCGATTTCCAATGCCAGATTTGCTAATTACATCAGCAGGAAGTGAAATCTATTATGGTCCCCAAGTGGTACTAGATACAAGTTGGCAAAAACACATTGGCTATCATTGGAAATCTAAGATAATTCGTGCCGCAATGAAGGATATTCCTGGGGTTGAATTACAGCCACCAGAAGCTCAAGGCAAGTTTAAAATCAGCTATTTTGTGGATGAAGAAAAATCACCAAGCTTCCGGGAAATTACCCGCCATCTGCGTCGCCATCAGCTTCCTGTCAAGGGTATTTATAGCCATAATATGTATCTTGATTTAGTGCCTATTCGCGCTTCTAAAGGAGATGCAATTCGTTATGCGGCTTTGAAATGGGGTTTACCTGTTCAGCGGTTCTTGGTAGCAGGGGCATCAGGTAATGATGAATCTATGCTGGCGGGGAATACATTAGCTGTTGTGGTTGGGAATTACAGCCAAGAACTTGAAAAGCTGCGGGGCTGTCCACAAATCTATTTTGCTCAAGGGCATTATGCCTGGGGCATTTTAGAAGCATTGAATTATTATGACTTTTTTGGTAATTTGTCGCCTACAAAGTCGTAAATGGGTTGAGCGTTAGCTTACCGTAGATATTGCTCTGCTGGAAAAGGGTCTATTTCCAGCGAGGTTTTACAATACTTTTGTATGTGGATATAATTATAGATAAATACATAAAAATAATACTTTTTTATACACAAATTATGGCTGAGTCAGTAAAAACATCAAATGAATTAACAAAATTGCCTACAGAAAAGGAAAGAGAAGAAAAACTTATGCAAGACGTTCTCCTCTTGTTAGAAAATTTATTTGCTAGAGAGGAAACGACAATTAAGTTGATCTTGAACTGTCTCTATGATGTAGGAGCAACTAACCTGATCAATCAAAAGATTCAGTTTCGCACTCTCAATAGAACTCTAAAAGTAATTTCCAAAATGTCTAAACCTGCATTCAGGATGATTGCTTGGCAATGGTTTAAGACGAATTGCCCTAACTTGATTGTTGATTGGCTACAAAGCAAAATTGAGTTTAAAATAGTAGAAAATGTAACTAATGTAAATAATGTAACTGTAGAAGTAGTCAGAGAAAATCAAGATGCCAATCTAAATTCTCTTTCCCCAACTCAATATCAAATTTACGAAGTGAAACATCTTCGTTCCCAGGTAAAATTGCTCACAGGTATTTTAGTTGGCGCAGTTACGGTGTTAGCTGGTAGCTTTGTTTGGACAGGTTATTTGCTAGAGCGATCGCATATAAAAGCAGTAGAAGAACTGCAAACTCAGGTCAAAACCTTAGAAGCTAACCTTAACAAGCGCTAAATTTTTATTTTTCCTTTTTTTGAATCCAGTTAACCGATTTTAGATTTGAGATTTTAGATTTTAGATTTACCCCACCCCTACCTTGAGGATTTGAGATTTGTTCCCGAATAAATTCATTGACGCTGAAACCTGAATTCGGTCACATCCTACCCTATAATTTATCGCATTGTACAGTTACCGTCGATGCTTCTCCCAGTCAAATGTTTGATTGTCTGAACGACCATTGCGCCAAGTTATATTTCCTTGCTGTGTGTTGAGCAAGGTTTGTTCAACCACATTGTTGAGGTTGTCCCATGATATATCTTCACGTTGCAGCAATACTTTTAGCCCTTCCAAAGCAGTCTGTGCAGCCTGATCTTCTAGGAAATTCAGAGGATCGTTAATACGGAGCGGATCTCGTTGTACAGCTGCAATTCCCTGACGCACAGATGTGGAAATTTTCTGGTACAACTCTGTTTTTCCGTGATGCCATTGTCGCTGCCACCCTCGTTTACTAGTAGCATATAGGCAGGGCAAGCGATTTAACGCATATGCTACCACTTCTGATGCTTTAATGTACTTGGCAGTTTTCATGGGTAAGCATTGAATTTGTTTTTCAACTTCCTCTACCACTAGCATTTCCATCACATTTCTGGAATTTTTGATGAATGAATGCTGTTGATGAGCATTAATAGACGCATTGAGTGATGAATTAGAGTTGGACATAAGGCTTTTTAGCAAAATTGACTTTAATTAGTATTTGAGTTAAAGTTTTGATGAGGACTTTATGAAGAACCAAAAAATGTTTACTAAATAATTTAGTAAATTCTTAGTATAGCAATTTATTTGAATTGTTGTAGATGTGGATTTTACCTATCCTTAATCAAAATACCAATTTGATATATAAAAAAATATATACAAATCATAGATAAAACCTGATACTTGCTTGCTAAAAGTATGTATTTATATTCTGAGTAAATGGAATAATATCATCTCTGGCTGATTATGATTACTCTATCTGTGCAGAAATCTGAAGAGTAAGCCAACCTTAAAAAACATCCAATAGACCTACCCCCGAACCTGAGCGTAGCGCGGCGTAAGCCATAAAAGTTATCATGAGAACCGACTTGTTTATGACGGTTCAAATATTGCATTCTTGCTAATTCTTTCTCATACTTTTTATAACTTTTTGCTCCATTAAATATTTCTCCTGTTGACAACACTGCTAGATGATTTATTCCTAAGTCAACTCCAACAAACTCTTGTTTTTTAGGAATTTCACGGTTAGTGAGCGAAGTCGGGTTGGTGAGCGACTTGTCCTGAGCGACTTGTCCTGAGCGAAGTCGAAGGAAGTCGAAGGAAGTCGAACCACTACTAGTTTCTACTGCTATTTTCCAGGAGATAAACCACTTATCAGCTTGTTTACTAATTGTGATTGATTTGGGTTTATATCCAAAAGGTAGAAGTTCATAAGTCTTTAGCCATCCAATTACAGGAACTTTTACTTTTTTATGGTCAATGTGAATTGCACCATCTAAAGTAAAAGAATCATGTCTACCTTTTTTTTGAAGTTAGGAAACCCTTTAACTTTCTTGAAAAAAGATTTAAAGGCATCTGATAAATGTCTTAATGCGTATTGAGGAGCGCATTTAGATACATCATAATACCAAGGATGGGTAGATTTAACTGCTGCTACTAACCATTTATGTAAGTCTATGGCTGTGGGAAATTTAATTTTATCTTCAGGTTTTGTCCGATTATGTATGAGAACCTGTTGACACAATGCTAAACCTTGATTCCAAGCGTGTCTGGCTACTCCTGCGTGTTGTGCCAGTAGTAGACGTTGTTGCTTGTTTACCTTGAGTTCGGTCTTGAATCCTAGTAGCATGAAGGTATTTTACAACAAAATCCCAATAGTTGATGACTTTGGCTGGGATAATAGTGAGTAATTGGTAGTAATTGTTAGCTTTTGGGCTACTGTTAATTAACCCCTTCCCTATCTGGAGTGCGGTTCCCTAATTATTAAGTCTTTAACCGAACACGATATTACTTAGTGCTAGGAGGAGTTTTACAACTTCTGCCCTGCGTAAATTGATCGCACTTCACCGTTACGACGGATAATTGCCTCACCGTTACTCACCTCTACTAGCGTCCAACCACTAGAACCAATATTCTCTCCCAAGTTAATCCGGCGAGTCACACTATCGATTTTAAACAAAGCGGCGGATTTGTTACCCAACTCTAGCAATCCCTCTAACTCTGCGGAATAGGCAGGTAAAGATGCCTGTTGCTGGATAGTAGTTGGGGCTTTTTCTATAACTACTGTTGGTGTAGTTGCTGTAGCAGTAGGCAGTTTTGGTGGTAATATTCTCAGTGGCTGAGGATTAACCGCTGGCTTCACATCTGTCACTGGGGTTTTCACAGATGGAGTTGACACTTTTTCCGGTATCGGCTTGGCTACTGGTTGTACAGTATTAGGTGCAGAACCCTGCGGGAGAATTGGCGGAACCGGTGGTAAGGGACGCATAGGTTGGGGCGCTTGATAAACGGGGATATAAATCCGTTCAATCACGTTTGTTGTCCGACTCGGAACTGGGGGGACATTGTTAGCCGCCAAAGGTGGTGGTAGAGTCCCCAGCGGTTGGGTACTTGGCAAAGCCAAAGCATTTGTCTGATTCAGATTTACATCGGGAAATCCAGGTTTAGCAGGTGTCTGATTATTGGTTACTCCTTGCTGGTCTATCACCGCCAGGGCTTCTAGCATATAATTAACCAACTCGGCTTGCGGGTCTGGCTTTATTGCTACTGGTGATGCTAATTGCTCTGTTGGCAGACTCTGCGAAGTCAATTGGTTAGTTAGTAATCCTGACTCTGTTAGATAGACTACTGTACCGACAATTGCCAAGCCCAAGGACGCTGCCAAAATTAGCAGCTTGTCTAAACCACGACTTTTTTGCTCAGTCTTGGGACTAATTGCGGTAACGGAGGGAGCATTGAACACCAATGTACTCGGTTGCTGGTTTTTGCTTGGCGATATTGCCTTGACTGCTTGGTGTACTCTTGGTGGTAAAACAACTTCTGGCATCTTCACCGTCACTGTTTGCACAGATGGGTATTCTGTCCGCACAGTTTTGGCAGGCCGCTTCCTTCGACCATCGAGAATGTCATCGATATCGGTGAAGATATCATCCATCAAGCCTTCAACGTAAGTCTCTATCGACCAAGGCTCATTGGTGATTAAGTCCTCTGATGCTTCCGAAATAGTGAGATGGTTGCTGGCTTCTGGTATCATAGACTTCTTCGGTTGTAGCTGCTAGGACGGGGAAACGACACTTTGATTGCCGGGATATCGAGTTTTTTAATCAAACAGCCAATCACTTAATCCCAGAGGACATAAGTTGATTGAGCGGTGGTATTAAATTCTACAATGATTTGGAAATGATTGATAATATCACTTCACAAATTTATGTCATCGATCATACTGATCCCCTAACCTATACTATACTCACCCTTGATGATATTTGGTGGAAACTAATACCGAAAAATCTGGCTGAGTTTTGGTTTTACGTATTTCTAAATAAATGAGTAAGGCGTTGATATCAGCTGGATTAACTCCGCCAATTCGCGCTGCTTGACCGATAGTTAGGGGTTTTACCTTGTTGAGCTTTTCTCTGGCTTCTTTAGAAAGAGTATCAATTGTTGTGTAGTCTAAATCAGCTGGTAACTGGCGGTTTGCTTGACGTGCCGTTTGCTCGATTTGGTTTTGCTGTCTGACTAGATATCCAGAATATTTAATGTCAATTTCTGCACCTTCTTTTTCCGCTTGGTTGAGGGTGGTGTTACCTAGTCCGTACCTTTCTAAATCAACGTAATGTATTCCTGGACGACGCAATAAGTCAGCCAGGGTAATTGAGCCTTTAATTACTTGTTGGGTATCCTGTGCGATCGCTTTCCCTACTTCCTCCAGTTCTTTAATTCTGGTAGAATGCAAGCGTTCTTTCTCCGCCGTAATCTGTTCTTGTTTGCTAGTAAACAAATCCCAACGACGATCATCAATTAAACCAATTTCTCGTCCCAAAGGTGTCAAACGTTGGTCAGCATTATCAGAACGCAGTAACAAGCGGTACTCAGACCTACTCGTGAGCATACGGTAAGGTTCTCGTAAATCCTTTGTACACAAATCATCAACTAAAGTGCCAATGTAACTTTGCTCACGGGGGAAAATAATCATTTCCTCACCCCGGACAAATCGGGCTGCATTAATTCCCGCTACCAAACCTTGAGCCGCAGCTTCTTCATAACCGGTTGTCCCATTAATTTGTCCCGCGCAAAATAGCCCTTCTACCTTCTTCGTCATCAATGTGGGATAACACTGAGTTGCAGGTATATAATCATATTCCACTGCATAGGCAGGACGCAGCATCACGCAGTTTTCCAAACCGGGAAGACTCCGCAACATTAACAATTGCAGATTTTCTGGTAAACCCGTGGAAAACCCTTGGATGTATAATTCGGGAATATCCCGACCTTCTGGTTCAATAAAAATTTGGTGGCTTTCTTTATCTGCAAAGCGGACAATCTTATCTTCAATACTCGGACAATAACGGGGTCCTTTAGCTTCCACCCAACCACCATAAACCGGTGATAGGTGCAAATTTTCCCGAATCAAACGATGAGTTTCCGCAGTAGTCCGGGTCATATAACAAGCCATTTGTTCCCGTTCTACCCACGCTTGGGGGTCAAAGCTAAACCAGCGGACTTCTTTATCTCCCGGCTGAATTTCCATTTTACTGTAATCTGCCGAGCGTCTATCTACCCGCGCCGGTGTTCCTGTTTTTAATCTTCCCGTTTCAAATCCTAAGCGATTGAGAGTTTCTGTCAATCCTTCAGCCGCAAATTCTCCCGCACGTCCAGCAGCCATTGACTTGTTACCCACCCAAATTTTACCACCCAAAAATGTGCCGGTGGTGATAATCAAGGCTTTGCATTGAAATGCCATGCCAAAGTAAGTTTGTACACCGATAATTTCATCGTTAGCACCCAGCACCAAGTCGGTGGCCATTCCTTCCCGAATTGTCAAATTGTCTTGATTCTCGACAATGGTCTTCATGACTGTTGCATATTCGCGCTTATCGGTTTGCGCTCGTAATGCCCACACCGCAGGTCCTCGTGAAGAGTTGAGGATGCGTTTTTGTAGATAGGTGCGGTCTGCGACTTTGCCAATTTCTCCACCCAAAGCATCAACTTCATGGGTTAATTGAGATTTGGCTGGGCCACCTACTGCTGGGTTACAAGGTTGCCAAGCGATTCTATCTAGATTAAGGGTTAACAGCAGAGTCCGACAACCGAGGCGGGCAGTAGCTAAAGCTGCTTCGCAACCGGAGTGACCTGCACCGACGACTATCACATCAAATGCGTCTTGGAATTGTGGGGAATTGTGCATGGTCATAAGCAATTAAGGATTAATAATTAATAATTAAAAAGGCTAGTTACAATCTATGTTAATAGATTTTCTATCCCTGTTGTTGTTCCTATTGTGGAAACTTGGATAACCCTGCTGTATTGCAACCGCCATTGTAAAGCATTAGAAATAGTCAGATAGACAATTTCTGGAGGTTTCTCTAAAATTCTTTCTGCTAGTGTTTCCCGACCAATTTCATCTAGGGGGAAATTCCGTTCCTCTAAAAAAGCTATCACATCATCCTTATTACCATTCCGGCGTATAATTTCTGTTATACCGTAGCTTGTTTGATAATCTCCAGTACGTTTCTTATCTACAAAAACAACATTTTGGAATTTTAAATTAGCAGTATGAGAACTATGATTATCAATTTTTTCGTATGCAAATATTAATAGATTATAACCTAATCCATAAACCTTTTGACTAGCATTTCTAAAAGGACATGAAGACTGTGGCTGTCGAATTGATGTTACTTTTAAATCAACTTCTAAGCCAGGAAAATCAATTCCTAATGCTGCACTACCAAGGGTGTAATCATATCTTGTAGATAAATATTGATTAAAAGCAGATTCAACGTAAGTTCCTACGGCTTTACCATCTGTAACCCCATACAGATTATGAATTGGTATTGCACTCAGTTCTAAACAAAAACTCTGTGCAGCCTTTTTAAGAGATTCTAGCGTTAGTAATTCCATATTTTTCAAAAGTCAACTAAATAGCCAAACTTAATTGCTGCCAAGTAGATTTAGGAAATTCAATATTTTTTTCCCCAATCCTTTTACATACCCATTCTACACAAGCAGGGACAATGGCATTACCAAATAAAGCATATTGATTGTAAATTTTAGCTTCTCTACACCAATCATCAGGGAAACCCATTAATCGAGCATATTCAACATTAGTTAATCTGCGAAATTTTTCACCTATTTTATAGCGTTCATAGTGTCTTGATGTAGAAGCAGTTAATGTTGATGCAATACCATTAATTCCAAAGATTGTATAACCTAGTCTTGAGCCTCCCTCTTGGTTATATAATATTTCTACTCCCTGACAATAACGATTCACTGACTTACTTTGCTTAATACGTTCTAAGGTATCATTTGTGAAATCAAATTGAGTATCTACTATTGCTTCATCTTGCAAAATATGTTTTAGCTTTTTTCTGGGTTTTATATCTGATAATGGAGACAGATTTTGTGTGAACATCTTATTTTTATAGGCAATTCCCCAATGATAATTTTTACCTTTATTTGCAGTTATAGGCGATAGTTCTTTTTCTATTAATATTTCTATATTTTCTAAATCTATTAAGTCGTCTTTGGTTAAAAAGACAGATGTATTTTCCAAAAGATGATAATTTATATCCGTAGAATTTAACTTAGTACCAAAAATCAAAATTCTATCTCTATTTTGAGGAATACCAAAACTAATAGGACTAATAATTCTCCATTCAATCAAATAATCTAATTCAGATAGTGCATTTAAGATTACTCGGAAATGATAGCCATTCTCCATTGTTAAGAGTCTTTTAACATTTTCTAAAAAGAAATATTTTGGTTTTTTTGCATCTATAATTTCTACAATGCGTTCAAATAACGTCCCCCTAACTCTATCTCTTACTCCGAGCTTTTTTCCAGCTGAACTAAATGGTTGACAAGGAAACCCAGCCGTTAAAATATTATGATTAGGTATATCTGATATAGAAATTTCGTTAATATCTCCTAAAACAATTGCATCTTTACCAAAATTACTTTTATAAACTTTACAACACAGTTCATTGATATCATTTGCCCATACAGTTTCGATATTGGCATTTTCTAAACCCAGACGGAAACCACCAATACCAGCAAATAACTCTATAGCGGTTAATCGATTTGTTAGCATTTATACAGTTTGTAATATTTTGTTATAAGTATGTTAACTAACATATTATATATGATTTTTACATTTATTATGAGTATTATTCAGGGAATATCTGGGTAAATTCCACCCTAATGATGAGAATTAATATGGTTATTCAGTATTCTTATTAAACATTAAGACAGAAGAGAAAATACTGATTTTTACACTTTTTAAGTATTCCTGAAAATCTGTAATATAATTAAAACCAAGTTGTCAAGTCAATCATTTTTTCAATGAAACGTCATTCCAAACTAAAACGCCGTTTAAGAAAATTAACTTTTATTACCATCATTACCTTCATATTTTTTACTCTAGTTGCCAGTAGTGATATTAACTACTATGAATCATTAGAAAATACGGCAATAATAAATAATGTCAATACAATACCATCTACACCATTTATTCCCAATCAGCAATTAGATGAACAACAGCGCTTTATAGCTACAATTACTCACCAAATAGCAACAAATTTTCCCCAACCTAATACATTTGAATATATCATCCTGCGTGCTTACGGTACAGTATTTATAAATCAACAACCAGAAATTAAACTACCACCAAAAGTGATCTTAGACAACGAACAACAAACCCAAGAATATCAGGGTAATCTGCGAGTAGATTTAGTAGAGGGAACTACAGAATGTTATTTACAAAAAGCTGCCGCTGAAGCTTTTAATAAAGCTAGACATTTGCAAAAGATTCCTCTTAAATCTGGATATTCTGGTGATTGTACACGCAGTTTTGCTACCAATTTAAGATTTTGGCAAAAATACACTAATAGTCAAACTTTATCACAAGTACAACAAGGTAAAGAAACAAAAATTCTCGGTACAGTTGCACCCCCAGGAACTTCACAACATCTCTGGGGATTAGCGATTGATTTACGAGTATCTAGCGCAGCACAGAGACAAGCATTAAATCAAAATGGTTGGTTTCAGACTGTCGAAAATGATCTTCCTCATTGGACTTATCTTGGTTGGAATGAAGAGGATTTACCTAAGTTTGGGTTGAGGAATAAAACTGTTAACGGTATTACCTATTGGGTTACACCACTTTAGGTAATTATCGAATTAATGAATACGTATTTTTGCTAATTAGTATTATCTAACTTCTACATAATAAAATTCTGAATTTTTACTAACTTCATCAGCAGTTTCTAGGTAAGCTTGAATCGCATATTTCATCTTATCTAAAGCCTCTTGTTCCGTTTCTCCAACTGTCCAACATCCAGGTAAAGCAGGACACCAGATAGCATAGACTTTATCTATTTTATTTAACTTGACTTGATATCGCATATCTCAATCACCGCTATTATCTCTAATTCTATATTAATAATTAAGACCAAAAAGGATTGGTTGATACTGCACAATCTCACACCCTTGCTAACTATAGGTAGAAAATGCAAATCTCAGGAAATTTAGATAATGATGATACAAAAATATATAATTTAATTACAATTTAATATGATGATTTTCCCTTTTATAGTAGTGTCCAAGTCCAATTATTTCCATCGACTGATAATTGAGCATCCATGTATACACCATCAATAGTATGATTGAGTATAGTGCAATAGTAAAACCTTAATTTATCAAAGTAGCAATCGTTTAAGTAAACCGATAGTAAAAATAATTTATTTGAACACTCCCGATAAAATGATTACAATAAAATAGTTACACACCTAACATTTGGAGTTTTGACAGTGGGCTTATTTGATGATTTAAGTCGGTTTTTAGAAGAACGTTTAGAAGAATTCTTGCGTAATAATCCACATCTGGAATTAGAAATGCTGTTAGAACAGCTACGAGAGCAAGAAGAAGATACTTTAAAGTTGATTGCTGAGTTACAATTACAGGAGAAGCGATCGCAAGATGATATTCTCTCCACAGCCCAAGAAATCCAACGTTGGCACATTCGTATACAAAAGGCTAAAGCCGCAGGTAGACAGGATTTAGCCTCAGCAGCGCAAGATAGAGAAGACGCACTTCTGCGCGAAGGAAATCAGCGTTGGGGACAAATGCAGGGTTTAAAAGAACGCATTATCCAATCTCAGGAACTTCTACGCAAAATTCAGCAGCGTCGTCAAGAAGTACAAGCTAAAGCCACCGAAGCACAGACAGCGCGTGCAAAAACTCAAACTCAGCAGCGCTTAGAAACCAATCCTTGGCAAACTCCACCTAATAGTTTCGACGATTTAGAAAATACATTTCTGCGTTGGGAAACTCAAGACGAGTTGGAACAAATGAAACGTAATTTAGGGAAATAATTCCAAAAATATGAACGATGAAATTCCCATGAGACAATTTCATCTTTGATAATTTATATATAGCTATTCTATTTTGTGTGTGGAAATTATTTTTGTTTAACCAACCGTAGAGACGCAGAAGGCGCAGAGTAAATAAAGTCTGGTTTTTATGCATGATTTAGGATTGCTATATTACAGCGGATTCCTTTGTTATAAGCTACATCATAGCCCCCTCATCGCTTGCTCTTAGGGGGTTGGGGGTGGGGTTCTTGTAACTCATGACACTGAGAAGTGCTGTATTACGAATTATGAATTACGAATTATTTGATGTTATTGTCATTGGTGCTGGTATTGGGGGTTTAGTAACAGCCACCCAGTTAGCCTCCAAAGGAGCAAAAGTCTTAGTCCTAGAAAGTTATCTGATACCTGGTGGTAGCGCTGGCTATTTTCAACGTCAAGAATACACATTTGATGTGGGCGCATCAATGATTTTTGGTTTGGGAGATAAAGGTACAACTAACCTACTTACCCGCGCCTTAGCAGCTGTGAATGTCAGCATAGAATCAATAGCAGATCCTGTGCAGATTCATTATCATCTACCTAACGGGTTAGATATTAAAGTTGATAAAAATTATGAAAAATTTTTGCAAAATCTGACTGCTTATTTTCCTCATGAAGAAAAAGGAATTCGTGGTTTCTATAAGGAATGTCAAAAAGTCTTTAATTACCTAAATAGCTTTGAATTGCTTTCATTAGAAGAACCAGGTTATCTACTGCGGGTATTTTTCCAACAGCCTTTAGCTTGTCTGGGCTGGGAAGTGCTGTATTTATAATTGCTTTTACATAATTTGGTTAAATCAGGTACAGATTTACGTTTGTATTATTTTCATAACTCTCAATTATTGAAAGATTATTTAATTTCTTTATTGAAGTTTTATTTAATGATAAATTTTAGTTAGGTTTTCACATCCGCTTTTGAGTTTTCCTTTCCGCAGCTATTGAGTATTATTGCTTTAGTATTTATTCCCCAGACGTTTCAGATCATAACTGAGGAATGGAAAATAGTATCTTGTTAGACGTTTTAGCAAGCCTACAATTGTTATTTGTAGGTTATATTCCAGCCGCTGTTCTGGGTCTGTTTATCGGTTTTATCATTGGTATTAATGGTATAGTTTATCAGCTATTTACGCGGATATGTCAAATACCCAACAGCATTCCTGCTATAGCATTTTTACCCCTCGCTCTCATCGTATTTAAAGAGAAAGAAGCTTCCGCTGTGTTTGTTGTTTTTTTCGGTGTCTTCTGGTCAATTATCATTGAAACAGCCACAGGTTTCCAACAATTTCGCAAACAAGATAATAACTTTCGTGTAGCTATCCATCATGTATTTAAAGCTTTGAGAATCGGCCTTTGGATAGCTTGGTTTACAGTCATTGCTACAGAAATGCTCGTCGGCTCAAAAGGGCTTGGCTTTCTGGCTTGGAATGCTTATAAAACTAGCAACGGTAAATACATTCTTGAGTCCATACTCTATATCGCTATTATTGGCGTTTTGTTGGATCAGTTGCTGGATTTCACCAGCTATATTCTTTCCCAAATGGTTACAGATAAAAGTAAAAAACAATTACCATAAATTTGATTTTCATAAATTATTTCATCTTGCGAATTGCACCTTGCCAATTAAGTTCGACGCAAATGGTTTCAAGCCCCCGACTTAAGTCCTGGAGAATAAAAAAGACATTCCTTGCTGGAATCCCCTGGCTTTAGACATCGGGTATCCCCGTGTCTTCTTCAAAATTCAAGCTGACTTTCTGTAATTTGCTCCCTAAATATACTGATGAAAACAAAAAAAGTGGCTCTGTACATCACAGAACCACCAAAGTTTTTGTAAAACTAGTCTAAATTAGCGAGCTTGACCATGAGCAGAAACCGCATCAATAGGTTTCATCAAGTAAAGCTTTAATAACTGCCAACCATGAGATAGGTAAATTGGCGCTTTTTGGAAGAATTGCAGGAATTTAGGACTGTTGGACTTGGAAATTGCAGTCAATTTTTCGTTATTTTTGACGCAAACATCCAAACGCCGATAAAACTCTGGATTTTCTACATCTAGCATCAGTGGGAAGACTCTACCTGCGGTTTCATTAGTCTTCTTAATCACATGGATGTCATATTCTCTCGCATCTAAGCCTAGAGAAGCATAAAAATCTTTGCGCTGGATGTCATTGAGATACATTGTCGCAAATACCGACAACAGGAAGAACCGACTCCATAGTTTGGCTTTCCAGTCATTGAGCATTTGTGGCTGCGCTCTCATGATGGCATCAAAGAAATCACCATGACGGTTTTCATCCTGACACCAATTTTCAAAGAAACGGAAGATTGGGTAAATCCGGTCTTCAGGATGTTGTTCTAAATGGCGATAAATGGTGATATAGCGCCAATAACCAATCTTCTCAGAAAGATAAGTAGCGTAAAAGATGAATTTGGGCTTAAAAAAGGTATAACTGCGGCTCTTAGTCAAAAACCCTAAATCTAGAGATAGATCAAAGTCTGACATTGCTTTGTTTAAGAACCCAGCATGACGTGCTTCATCCCGTGACATCAGGTTAAAGCATTCAGCTAATAGAGGGCTTGTATCCTTCAAGCGACGGCCGAGTTCTTTGTAAAGCAAAAAGCCGGAAAACTCGGCTGTACAGGAGCGTTCCAGAAATTCAACGAACAATTGGCGAGTTTCCCCATCAATATGATTCCAGGATTGCTCAAATTCGGCATCTCTGACAAAGTGATGGCGGTTGTAGTCAACGCGGAATTCTTCCAGAATGGCTCTTAACTCGTCTTCGTTGACGGAGATGTCCATCCGCGCCATTTCATCAAAATCTGTTGTGTAAAAGCGGGGTGTTAAGAGGGTTTCTTTGGAAGGGACTTTAACCCCGGGCCGCATTTCTTCAAAGCCTGGTTTTTTGAGGGAATCTACCATTTTTTGACTGCCATGAATGTTTTTCTTATGTTTGAGTACACCAGAAAGCCAAAGTTTAGGCTCTCACAAGGTGCAGCTAAGGACAATAATTACATTATGTATAAAATTCAGTCTACCAAGGTGTAGCCGGGAAAATGGCAAATAAAACATTAAGAGTTGCAACAAAACTTTAGTAGTTACGAAATTGCTGGTTGAAAATCGGTAGTCAACCACAATGTTCAGCCTTTGGCATCCTAGTATGTAAGTTATTTTAAAGGAAGAGTGCCTAAAGTGCAGCCAGCAACTAACAATCTTAAAAAACAAGAGCTAATCTAAGGGGCTGAAAACAAGATGAATGTGGAAAAAAATCAAAATAAAGACCGTCTTTTAATCTCTTATCTCTTGTGTGCAGGTGGATTATTAGGCTTGGGAGGGTTGCACCGGTTATACAATGGCAAGATAGGAACTGGTATATTGTGGTTGTGTACTGGTGGTTTGTTGTACATAGGGCAGATAGTGGATCTATTCCTCATCCCTGGTATGACTGAAGAGTATGAACAGAAGCTTAGACTCAAAGCAGGTTTATCCCCTTCGGGTGTACCACTAAATCAAGCCGTAGTTAATTCCCAAGTTTATCAACCCACTGGTAACCAACTGATGGTTAAACTGCTCGAAGCCGCAGAAAGCAAGGGGGGTAATTTAACTGTGACTCAAGGGGTGAAAGCAACTGGAGCTAGTTTTGCGGAAGTGGAAAAGGTTCTCAAAGAAATGCTGCAATCAGGTTATGTCAGAATAGATAACGACCCCGTTACTGGAGCCGTTACCTACCATTTCCACGAATTGTAAAGCTAAGAAGCTGTTGCGCTTTTAAAAGGTGGGTAAGCAAAACAAACCCCTTCAACAGACTACACAACCAAACTGAAATTGCTGCCACTGAGGGTAACATCAGGATTACCTAAACTGGCAAACTCAAACACTCCCACTCCACCGAGAACATTACCATCTCGGTTATAAAATATAGTACCAGTGCTTTGGCTAAAAACAATGTGGGCATTACTAGCATCTACAAACTCATCATCAGCAACTACCGCAAAATCTGTTAACGGTTGTCCCACAGAGTTAGTAATGGCATTGAAAGTAGTTTTACTCAGCACAATCTGGTCTAGTCCCGCTTCAAACTGGGTAATAAAGTCAACACCTAGCGCACTGCTAAATACCCCACCACTTTGAAACAGATATTTATCACTACCAACTCCACCAGTGAGATTATCATCACCTGCTCCTCCCCAGAGAGTATCATTTCCGGCTAACCCCAGAAGTTGGTCATTTCCGTCACCACCAATTAAGGTGTTATCCAGTGAATTACCTGTGAAACGGTCATTTCCTGTGCCACCAGTGGCGTTTTCAATCACGTTATTGGCAGAGAGAATCAGTTTCAGATTGCTATTAACCGTTTGTGATGTAATGACACCCAGATTGACCTTGACGGCAGCAGTAGTACCGCTAAAGTCGATAGTATCAATTCCTCCTATTGGTGTTTCAATAATAGTGTCGATTCCTAAAGGAGTATTGGCCAGGAAAGAGTATGTGTCATCACCATTCAGACCTGACAGAGTATTATTGGCACTATTACCAGTCAGGACGTTATTACCTACATTACCAGTACCATTGATAGCAGCAGTACCAATGAGTTTGAGATTTTCCACTCCACTGGGTAAGGTACGGGTGATAGAACTTTGCCAGGTATCAGTAATAATGACTTCTCCAGTCCCCCCATCTGGACTGATGGTGGCATTGACTGCACCAGACAAAGTTACCGTAAACGCTTCATCTGGTTCATTGAAGTTGTCATTGAGAATGGGAATACTGATAGTGCCAAAGGAGGTGTTAGCAGCAATAATCAGAGTTCCAGTCAGATTCGTGTAGTCAACACCAGGGGTGGCGTTAACAGGAGTAAGAGTATAGTTAACACTGACCGGCTGGTTACTAAGACTGCTAAGACTGACAGTGAGGAAAGCATTAGCATCTTTGCCTTCAACAACAGTGATATCATTGATGGACAGAATTGCTTGGGACGAAGGATCGTCATTGATAATGGTTCCAGTGACAGCGGTGGTTGTAGCAACTGTGTAACCTGTTCCTGTTGCTAAAGTTAAAGCAACAGTTTCATCACTTTCAATGATGGTATCTGCTGTGGGGTCAACAGTGAGATTTGCTGTACTTGCACCCGCAGCAAAAGTAATGCTACCTGTTGTTGAAGTGAAACTTGTTGCACCAGTTTGGGTGTAGTCGGTGTTAAAGGTGGCTGTACCCCCAACTATATAGTTCACAGTTAGGGCAGTGGTTGTTACACCGCTCCGGGTGAAGGTATAAACCAGGTTGGTTGTTCCATCTTCTAGTACGCTA
>NZ_LZQD01000006.1:183265-184269 GCF_001858025.1 Trichormus sp. NMC-1
ACTATGCCTGCACCAGGATACTGATAGTATAACCAGTGGGAGCCGTAATGGTGGCGATAATGGTTTCAGCACTGTCTACAAAGGCATCATCAATAGTAGGTAAGTTGATGGTAGCTGTGGCGGAACCTGCTGCAAAGGTCACTATGCCTGCACCAGGATTGGTATAGTCGGAACCGACTGTAGCTGTGCCACCAAGACTGTAATTGACGTTTAAAGCTGCTGTAAGATTACCTGTGCGGGTGAGGGTAAAGACGCTGCCAACTGCTCCTGTTTCTGCACCATCTGTAGTTTTGACGATGGATAGCGTAGATAGTGTACCAAAATCATCATTAGTGATAGTTCCGTTCACAGCCGTTGTTGTGCCAATGCTGTAACCTGTTCCTGTTGCTAAAGTTAAAGCAACGGTTTCATCACTTTCAATGATGGTATCTGCTGTGGGGTCAACAGTGAGAGTTGCTGTACTTGAACCCGCAGCAAAGGTAATTGTTCCTGTTGTTGCTGTGAAAGTGGCTGCACTAGTTTGGGTGTAGTCGGTGTTAAAGGTGGCTGTACCCCCAACGTTATACTTCACTGTTAGGGCAGTGGTAGTGCTTCCGGCTCTGGTAAAAGTATAAACCAGGTTGGTTGTTCCATCTTCTAGTACGCTACCTGGAGCTACGGCTAGGGTAATGGCGGGTAAGTCATCATTGGTAATACTTCCAGTTATAGCTGTTGTTGTGCCAATGGTATAACCCGTTCCTGTGGCTAGTCTTAAAACAACGGTTTCATTACTTTCAATGATGGTGTCTGCTGTGGGGTCAACAGTGATAATTGCTGTACTTGCACCCGCAGCAAAAGTAATGCTACCTGTTGTTGAAGTGAAACTTGTTGCACCAGTTTGGGTGTAGTCGGTGTTTAAGGTGGCTGTACCCCCAACTATATAGTTCACAGTTAGGGCAGTGGTTGTTACACCGCTCCGGGTGAAGGTATAAACCAGGTTGGTTGTTCCATCTTCTAGTACGCTA
>NZ_LZQD01000006.1:184946-198802 GCF_001858025.1 Trichormus sp. NMC-1
CCTGGAGCTACGGCTAGGGTAATGGCGGGGAAGTCATCATTGGTAATACTTCCAGTTATAGCTGTTGTTGTGCCAATGGTATAACCCGTTCCTGTGGCTAGTCTTAAAACAACGGTTTCATTACTTTCAATGATGGTGTCTGCTGTGGGGTCAACAGTGATAATTGCTGTACTTGCACCCGCAGCAAAAGTAATGCTACCTGTTGTTGAAGTGAAACTTGTTGCACCAGTTTGGGTGTAGTCGGTGTTTAAGGTGGCTGTACCCCCAACTATATAGTTCACAGTTAGGGCAGTGGTTGTTACACCGCTCCGGGTGAAGGTATAAACCAGGTTGGTTGTTCCAATGAGTTTGAGATTTTCCACTCCACTGGGTAAGGTACGGGTGATAGAACTTTGCCAGGTATCAGTAATAATGACTTCTCCAGTCCCCCCATCTGGACTGATGGTGGCATTGACTGCACCAGACAAAGTTACCGTAAACGCTTCATCTGGTTCATTGAAGTTGTCATTGAGAATGGGAATACTGATAGTGCCAAAGGAGGTGTTAGCAGCAATAATCAGAGTTCCAGTCAGATTCGTGTAGTCAACACCAGGGGTGGCGTTAACAGGAGTAAGAGTATAGTTAACACTGACCGGCTGGTTACTAAGACTGCTAAGACTGACAGTGAGGAAAGCATTAGCATCTTTGCCTTCAACAACAGTGATATCATTGATGGACAGAATTGCTTGGGACGAAGGATCGTCATTGATAATGGTTCCAGTGACAGCGGTGGTTGTAGCAACTGTGTAACCTGTTCCTGTTGCTAAAGTTAAAGCAACAGTTTCATCACTTTCAATGATGGTATCTGCTGTGGGGTCAACAGTGAGATTTGCTGTACTTGCACCCGCAGCAAAAGTAATGCTACCTGTTGTTGAAGTGAAACTTGTTGCACCAGTTTGGGTGTAGTCGGTGTTAAAGGTGGCTGTACCCCCAACTATATAGTTCACAGTTAGGGCAGTGGTTGTTACACCGCTCCGGGTGAAGGTATAAACCAGGTTGGTTGTTCCAATGAGTTTGAGATTTTCCACTCCACTGGGTAAGGTACGGGTGATAGAACTTTGCCAGGTATCAGTAATAATGACTTCTCCAGTCCCCCCATCTGGACTGATGGTGGCATTGACTGCACCAGACAAAGTTACCGTAAACGCTTCATCTGGTTCATTGAAGTTGTCATTGAGAATGGGAATACTGATAGTGCCAAAGGAGGTGTTAGCAGCAATAATCAGAGTTCCAGTCAGATTCGTGTAGTCAACACCAGGGGTGGCGTTAACAGGAGTAAGAGTATTGTTGTTCTAAGGATTTTCAGCTTAGGAATCAGTCATTTGTCCAAAACCAATGACTAATGACTAATGACCAATAATTAATTTCTCCCTCACTATGCCTGCACCAGGATTGGTATAGTCGGAACCGACTGTGGCTGTGCCACCAAGACTGTAATTGACACTCTGGGCTGCTATCAGGTCACCTGCGCGGGTGAGGGTAAAGATGCTGGCAGCCAGTCCTGTTTCTGATCCATCGGTTGTTTTGGCGAAGGATAGGGCATTCGCACTAGAAAACTGAAGCTTAATACGGCTAACAGGAGTTTGAAGGTAGTAATCTTTGACTGTTACAGAACGTCCAGATCCTAGTCCCAGCACTAGGTTATTTCCACTTTGGGTTTGGGTAACACTAGAAAAAGGAAAAGCTGATAAGTTTAGGGTATCGAGATTATTTGCTCCTTCTATGGTGTCATTACCAGTTGCAGTCGCAAAACCGTAACCACTAAACACATTGTTAGTCCCCAAGCCAGCAATGATGTAATCATCACTGGAAGAGTTAACGATATTCTCGATATATACTCCATATCCGATTTGTGTACCATAAGTTGTGGTTACATAAGTTGTACCTCCTGTATCACCATCGGCCTGGTATGTGGTGCCATTAAAAGCACTTTGTGTCGTTAGCCATCCACCTGGATATAGTTCAAATCTGTAGCCACTATACTGAAACCCTAAACCTGAAAAATCCAAGGTGTCTATACCACCACTATCCCAAATTGTTAGTTTAGTAGGATTAGTTTCACTACCCACAGTTACTGGATATTCCACTTGGGTTGAATATCCAAAAACGCTTCTAAATCTATAGGTGGTGTTACTGGAGTTAAATGTTCTTGCTCCATAAAGATATTGTAAAGCCAATAAATCATAAGCCATCGGAGTGGCAGCCGAGTTGCCGGTAAAGTTGTAGGTCATCACCGTGTTACTCGTATTATCTTGACCAAATGGCAGATAGGGTCCATCTGTGCCACCACCACCAGCGTTGTAGTTACCTGGATGTTTTAGCCCTAGGGCATGGAGGGTTTCGTGAATTAAACTCATGTAGCCGTGAGTACCCACTCCGCCCTGAAATCCATTTGTACTGGAACTATTATCATAGCTGGGGTTTAAAAATACATCACCTGCTCTGTCATTACTATTTCCCTGATTCGTATCAGTTGAAAATGGATAGTAAGCATAGGCATAGCCGGGATTCGTTGAAAGAAGATAGCGAATTTGACCATAACTAGAGGCAGAGTCGCTAACTTCAACAAAATTGACGTTAATTAGTGGGGAGATGACATTTACCAGGATTTTGCGTACATTAAATTTAATCACATCGCTGACAGGTGCCAACCCTACTTCGCTGCCGTAGTAAGAGCCTCCAGAATAGAAACTGTAGGAGATTGTCCCAGAGATCCACCTATAACCGCTCAAAAGTGAGTCAATGCGGTTATCTCCAGATGGAACTGAAGTGAGTTGCTGTGGAGTAGTCCTCGATGAACTTAATGTTACTTTTTGTTTAGTAGGGGCTGATATACAAGCAGAACAAGAACACCTCATCAAGGAGGATGATGAATTGTGGTACGTGGCTGTTCTACCCTGTTGAAAAAGTATATTACTAGTGCCTAAGCCTTTAGCATTAGCCCTTTCATTCTGCACATACTTAGCAAAAACCGCTCCTTGATCTCCACCACTACGAGTCTGATTAATCTGAGTATTAACAAAACTGCCCATTTCTCGTAACAGAACTGCACTAATGGCTTCTGGGGTAGTTCTAGCAACAAAACTAGCTGATAGATAAATCTTGTTGGCACGGGCAGCATACGTACCATTTCTATTGTCAAGACTATCCCTAATCATCACTTCCACTTCGGGAAGTTGACTAAAATCACCTGTTTGCCACTGAGAACGCAGATCTACGGCAACTGTACGGTCGTATTGTGTACCAAATATAGTGTCGAACTGTTGCCAAAAGTCTTCTAAACTCGCAAATTTGCTGAGTTGGTCATGGGTCAAATCGAGCAGTGGTTTGATTATGCTATTCATAGACTTGATTAATTAGGTAAATGCCTGTCTGAAATTTTCAGTTGTTACTCAGAGGATGTCTGAGAAGTCAAATTGCACTCAACTAGTGTTGGTTTTAGAAGTATTACCAGCGGAGATTTACATCACAGATATTAAATTTTTTAGTTATATTTTATACAAATAAATCGAATGCTTTATAATTATTTACCAGTGTCAACCCCAAATTCTGGATATAGATTCTCTATTTAGGTGTATTTGATGTAGCTGGACTTACACATCTAAGCCTGAAACCTTATTAAAAAATAGGCAATTAATTTTGCACAGGTACTTACTTCACTATTTGTAATATTGGCAAATACCCATATTTGACTAAATCATCCCGTATTTATGCAACGCCTTTTTGTTTAAGTCTCATTATCAAGGGTGGGCAGAATGCCCACCCCAAAAGAGTTACATTAAATGATGGTATTGCAAATTATCGGATTTTCAGCTTAGGAATCAGTCATTTGTCCAAAACCAATGACTAATGACTAATGACCAATAATTAATTTCTCCCCAGCCACTTTTGACCGTTTAAGCGATAGACTAACCGAGATACCAACAAATCAAGGGTAATTTTGCGCTCGTCGATTAAGAATGATTCCAGGGTACTAGGTTTTTTACCTTCGTTACAGGAAAAGCCTTTTTTACCTTGAATATCTGCATCGGGGAAATAAACGTTAAATTGGCGCTGTCCGTTTTGCCAACTACCGATAATTTGCCAGCATTCTTCTGCAAAGTTAAACCCAGTAATAGGATATTTCTGCTTGGCAAAAGTTAGCTGTACATCTGGTACTCCTTCCGCAACAATTGCCTTTTGCAAAGCTGGTAAGTATTCCTGCTGCATAAACTCTTCAAAAGGCTTGTCTTCAACTGCTGGAGGTTTTTCCTTTTTGGGAGCTTTAGCGGCTGCGTCAGGTTTTTCTTGAGCAGGTGCAGCAGCATTGGGATTAACTTTTGGGTTTGCTGTTTTGGGATCTGGCGTGTTAGCTGTAGGAAGGCTTGTAGCTACTGGTTCGTTACGACTAGGAACGGTTTCTCCAGCAACACTGGGAGCCACTTCTCCCGCCTGATTTTGATTGGTTTCTTCTGCCATTACTCAGGTCAATCCTTATATCTAGCTTTTGGAGCGAGTTGCTCACCTTGGGGTAATCAGTTATTCTCATTTTGACATACCCGCGCCTAGCCAGAATCAGTTCGCTAATTTTAAGATATCTCAACCACCTGCAACGGCTGGAACAATACTGACTTCATCCCCATCTTTCAGCACGGTTTCTGTGCCTTCTAAAAAGCGGATGTCTTCACTATTGACGTACAAATTCAAGAACCGTCTTGGCTTACCATTTTCATCGCACAAACGTGATTTGATACCAGGACAGCTTTCTTCTAAGGAATCAAATAACTCAGTAATGTTGCTACCACTGCATTCTAGGGCAGCTTGATTATTTGTAAATTTTTGCAGTGCTGTGGGAACTAAAACTTTTACAGCCATAATTTCAACTTTAATTTTCGATTTTCAGTGGTTAGTTACTAGGGGTTTACCAATGCTAAGGAATGTGAATTTAATAAAGTACAACTCTTAATTTATGTAATTTAATGTTGGGTTACGCTGTCGCTTTACCCAACCTACAAAGAATTGTCAGTTAATGAATCCATGTTCCTAAACCCCTACAATCATTTATCAGTCGTCATTTGTTGCAACTCGAATGACTAATGACTAATGATTAAACGAGAACTTGTTGCCATTCTAAGCGATCAAGTGTGCGGGATCTCTCTAGCGCCCGTTCAAAACTATCTAGTTTGGCATCAATGGTCAAAGGTTCGCCAATGTAGCCTTGGATTGCTTCTTGAGTTTTCAAACCATTGCCAGTGATATAAACCACTGTAGTTTCATCTGGATCAATTTTTCCAGCTTCTACCAATTTTTTCAGGACTGCAACGGTTGTACCGCCAGCTGTTTCGGTGAAGATACCTTCGGTTTCTGCCAGTAGCTTCATGCCTTCGATAATTTCTGCATCATTGACTGATTCAATGTTACCGCCAGTTTTCTGGGCTATTTCTACAGCATAAACACCATCTGCTGGATTACCAATAGCGATTGATTTAGCGATTGTGTTTGGTTTCACTGGCTGGATAAAGTCACGTCCTTCTTTGAAGGCTTTGGCAATGGGGGAACAGCCTTCAGCTTGAGCGCCGCTGAAACGAACGTTTTTGCCTTCTACCAAACCGACTTCTACGAATTCGTTGAAACCTTTATAGATTTTGGTGAACAGGGAACCAGATGCTAGGGGCGCAACGATATGATCTGGTAGTTCCCAACCTAGTTGTTCTGCTACTTCAAAGCCTAATGTTTTGGAACCTTCGGAATAGTAAGGGCGTAAATTGATATTGACAAAACCCCATCCGTGTGTGTTGGCAACTTCTGAGCAGAGACGATTAACTTGATCGTAATTGCCTTTTACAGCCATGAGGGTGGGACTGTAGATTAAGCTACCGATGATTTTACCTGCTTCTAAGTCGGAGGGGATGAATACGCAGCAGTCTAAACCTGCATGGGCTGCGATCGCAGCTGTAGAATTTGCTAAGTTACCTGTACTAGCGCAAGAAACTGTCGTAAAACCTAATTCTCTAGCTCTGCTCAGTGCAACTGACACCACCCGATCTTTGAAGCTCAGGGTGGGCATATTGACGGCATCATTTTTAATATAAAGTTTATTTAAACCCAGGCGACGGGCAAGACGGTGCGATCTCACTAAGGGAGTCATCCCCGTTCCTACATCGATAACATTATCAGTAGCGACAGGCAAAAATTGACGGTAGCGCCAAATTGAATTTGGACCAGCTTGGATTTTTTCTCGGCTGACGGACTGGCGCAAAGCATTGTAGTCATATTTGACTTCCAATGGACCGAAGCATAACTCACAAACATGACTTGCTTTGAGTTCATATTCTGCTCCACATTCCTTACACTTCAAGGCTTGCAGTATGGAAGTGTTTGCTTGGTTTAGGTTTGCAATCGCCTGAGTCATAAACTAGCTTTCCCCGTATGTCCGTCAACTTTGGATTACTCTAACACGCCCTAAAATACACGTCAAACATACCCGACAAAAATAGTCGGATATTTTTTAGTAAGCGAACAGGTGACAGTAAGAAATAAGGAATAGACAATTACTTCCCTTGCGCCCCGCCCCCCTGCTTGTTTAGCCGCCGCTAACGGGTGGAATTAGCACGACTTCATCGCTATCTTTTAGTAGGGTGTCTGGTTCAACAAAAATGAGATTAATCCCAAAGCGGGTTACATCACGCCATTGAGAGAGTTCTGGGTGTTCGGTGATCAAGCGATCGCATACCGCTTTGACTGGTGTACTAAGAGGAAATTCCAGCACTAGTTCATTTACACCATAAGCCTCTTGATAGGCAGCGAACAATTTAACGGTTACGGTAATTGCAGATTTCGACATACAATTTTTCTACACCCTGATTTATTTCATTAATTAGTAGAAGTTAAATGCCAGCTGAATTCAACTTTTTTCAGCACTGGTATCCCCTCTCACCAGTTGAAGACCTTGATCCACGGCTGCCGGTTCCCGTAACCCAAAACGAAAGCTAAAATATTACATCGGGTCACCGAAGAGGACGAGGAGACGATGATTATTTTGCATCAGCAAGAATATTCTCTGCAAGAAAAACAATTCAGAGAACTCCACAAAAAACATGATCCAATAGTAAGTGTGAAAATTCTTTTTATGTCCTAACCACCTTGGCGGTTGCTATAACAACTATCAGAGATATGGTGGACTTAGAGCCAGTCATAAAACTGATAAGTGATAACTGTTAAAATTTCTGACCCAAGCGCTGGAAATCCCGCTGTACTTCATTCAAAAGAGTTTTATTGTGGGGATCTGTCTTTAAAGCTTTTTTGAGATAAATTCTGGCTTTAGGCAGTTGTTTTTCAGCAATTAGCGCTCTTCCCCAGATTTGATAAGCGATCGCTTGCCATTGGCGTACTTCTATATCTTCTGGTAATCTAGCAGCTAAAGCTTCCACGAGAGCGATCGCTTGAGGAAAACGTCTTTCTTGCAAAAACCGCTGTAACTGTTCATAAGTCTTCCACTTTAACCGTTGTTCTATATCTTCTAAGGTCGGTGGGTGAGGCATTACAGTAGTTGATGTTCCTGAACTTTGGGCTTTTACCTCCGTGTAATTATTTACAGAATTTGATGAACTGGATGAACTATTTGATTTTAGGGCTATTTCCTCTGGCGGTATTACCGTTTGCAGGAATCGATAAGCCTCTGTCAAAGCAATAAATTTATCTTTAGCTCTTTCATCATTTGGGTTCATATCGGGATGATATTGCTGCACCAGTCGGCGGTAAGATGCCTTAATGTCAGCAAAAGAGGCTCCCGATCTCAACCCCAATAAACGGTAACAATCTCCCAAATCCATGTTGCTTTGCTCCAATTCAAAATTCAAAATTAAAAATTCAAAATGAAGAATTTCTACTTTTGAATTTTCAACTTCAAATTTTGAATTTATTTTGCCCTATTTACACCCTTTCTTCAATCACACGGTCAATTAAACCGTATTCTTTAGCTTCTTGAGCAGACATAAAAAAGTCACGATCCATGTCTTTTTCAATTTTGGCTAAAGCTTGACTAGTATTGTCAGCATAAATCTGATTGAGTTGGTGGCGAATCCGCAGAATCTCCCTGGCTTCAATTTCGATATCAGAGGCTTGGCCACGAGTACCACCGGAAGGTTGGTGAATCATAATCCGGGAGTGAGGCAGCGCCATCCGCTTACCCTTTGTTCCAGCGGCTAACAGAAAAGAACCCATTGAAGCTGCTAACCCAACACAAATGGTGACAACATCAGATTTGATGTGTTGCATGGTATCATAAATCGCCAATCCAGACGTAACCATGCCACCAGGGGAATTGATATACAAGAAAATATCCTTACCTGGATCATCTGAATCCAAATAAAGCATGACGGCAATAATTTGGTTAGCGATTTCGTCATCAACATCTCGTCCCAGAAAAATAATTCTTTCCCGGTAGAGGCGGTCATAAATGCTAATCCAGTCTGTATACTGTCCTCCGGGCATCCGGTAAGGAACTTTAGGAACGCCTATAGGCATTTTCGGTACTCCTTTTGTAATTAGTTATTAGTCAAGGGAATAGGGAATTGGAAATAGCGGAGGAAAAGAAAAATGAACTTTTACCTCTTGCCTTCTTTCTGTCACCTGTCACCTGTCACCTGTCACCTGTCACCTTCTTTAAAGCACACTTGCAGGGAGTGGGGGATTAGCGAGTTCTTCTTTTTCAAAAACTCGGTCAATCAAACCGTATTCCTTGGCTTGGTAGGGTGTCATGTACAGAAGGCGATCCATGTCCTTGCTAATTTTTTCTGATGCCTGCTTAGTGGTGAAAGACAGAATATCAACCATTGCTGCTTTGTTGACCAGAACTTCCTTAGCCCGAATTTGAATATCGGTGGCTTGTCCTTGAGCGTAGCTCTTGGGCTGATGTAAGATAATGCTGGAATTAGGTAAACTAGCACGGCAACCTGGTGTACCAGCACTAAGAAGCATTGCCGCCATACCCATCGCCGAACCGATACAAATGGTGTGGATGGCTGGCTTGATGTATTTCATGGTGTCATAGATAGCGAAGGCTTCGGTTTCAAAACCGATAGGTTCGCCACTGTAACCAGAAGTTCCTGTGGAGTTGATGTAGATTTTAATTGGCTTTTCGGGATCGTCGGATTGTAAATAAAGCAATTCGGCGACGATCAATTCCGTAACAGAAGGAACCAGTGGCATTCCTAGATAGACAATTCGCTCCTTCAAAAGTAGGGAAGGTAAATCTGGTGGAGGTGTCCGATAGAAATTATCGCCGTAATAAGGGGATTGAACAGCCTTGATGGGGGAAATGTCCATAGCAACTGATCGCCTGAAACTATGCCGTTAATGTACTACATCCTAACGCGATGCTTGGGTGATTTAGGGTGTGGATTTCTCACTTATGGTCAAGAAAGCTAGGTTGCGAGGATATTTTTCATCAATATTAAACTATGTTTTTGGCAAATGAGGCGAGGGTAATGGATCTGTAATCAATTCATACTCGACCTAGAAATGTCCGTATCTGTTAATTTTTAGTCTGTGATATTACTTAGTGTAATAATTTTGAACATACTTTTGAATTACTGGCTGAAGACTAAACAAAAATTCGCCGTTTTCAAGATTTTTCTCGATGAGCGATCGCATGACTAAAGACTCTAGCACTGCTATTACTTGTGATTTAGATATATTCTGCTCAAAATATCCACATAATTGAGCAAACTTCACCGGTGCTTTTATATTAGCTAAACAATAGAGTAGTTGGATTTCTAAATAAAATAATCGCGCGAAATCTCTATCTAATATATCGGCAATTTGACCAATAAATATAGTATTTTCTGCTAAAAAATCACTGGACTTACCATTAAATATTTCTAAAATCATTGTCGCCACTATTTTTAATGCTAAAGGATTACCGCGATATAAGTTGATTAGCTTTTTCCAATCTTCTTCTTCAGTTAATCCTCTGTTGCGGAATATTTGTTTAGCTGGCTGAATTGCTAAACCTTGAAGTTGTAATAAGCGTACAGGACTATTATTGCCTACTAAAAAACTAATTTCTCTAGGAATTTCAATAGTCGTTAATAATAAACAACTTTGATGTTGAAATGTACTTATTTGTTTGAATAAATTACTATATGGTTCATAACCCTGACGATACTTACCCGCTAAACTATCTTTAGCAAAGATATTTTCTACAGCATCAAAAATAATTAAATAGCGATGCGATCGCAACTTATCTAGCAGATTTTCAATAGACGGAACTAAATGCTGTTGAGGTGAAAGCAAGTCGAGAATTTCTGTCAAAATACTTTCTAATGTTGGCGCATTTTCCAACGAAAGCCAAATAATATTTGCAAATCTAGCCTCTTGAAGACTCACCAAATGTTTCAAAACATTTCCAGTTAATGTAGTTTTACCTATTCCACCCATTCCAGAAATTACCACCAAGCGACATTCATCTTGTAAAATCCACTTTTGCAAAGTTGCCAATTCCTCACCACGTCCAAATATTTCCAAATCGGACATATTTTGCCAATTTTGTACAGATTTACTATCAACTGAACCCAATTCCGAGGGTGTTTCTAACTTCGTTGACAACCTCTCTCGTGGTAAATTATGCAACACTACCTGTAAATTCTTTTTTCCTACAGTCACTCCTAAAATCTTAGATATTTTTTTCCACAATTCTGGTGCAATATTAGTCTTAACGTAAGCAGAAGAATAGCCAGCAATTTTCATATCTTTATATTCTTTACCCTCCCAGCTTTGACGAAAAATCTCTTGTTCAAGAGGAGTCAAGGGCATCTCGTACTTGGTACTAAATAGTTTATATACCAAGCTTAATGCTTCTTCACTATTCATAGCTAAATTTTTACCCTGTGTTGAAATCTGTTAATGATATTAATTTTATACACATATATGTATTAATTCCTGAACTTTCTGTATTTACTCATAAATATGTTTGTGATTATGATGGGCTGGACGTGCCAGTATACACGGATAAAAACACAATCAATAGAAATTACACAGTCAGATAACCCAAAACCCTGAACGATTTCCCCTGTTTGGATCACTGAAGTGAGCCAGGGTGCTTAACTCCTTCTGGATCAAATGTACATAAATTGAAAATCTGTACCCAGAGTCTGGAACTGACACCAGTACAAAGTTATGTAGCATTTACAACCAATAGCACGCAATGTCACAAAAATGATTTAAGTGAAATTGTGACATTAATCCCTGCTGGCAACAATTCTAAAACCAATACAAATTCATTGCAATTTGACTTCTCAGACATTCTCTGAGCCACAAATCAAAAGTTCAGACAACCATTTACCCTAATTAATCAATTCTATGGATAGCAACATCAACCCATTGCCCGATTCGACCAATGACGAACTCACCAACGTTGAAAACACCTCATCAGCAGATTCAGAACTGTCAGTAGTTCCACTTGCACAGCAAAACTTGTCTAACTTATTTGCGCTGACAAATGGACCACTAGCAAAACTTAGCTCAGATCTCGCAACCCTATTTACAGGCATTGATCCGTCATCTTCATCGGTAAATAGCTCAACTGGTGGTCTTGTTGCTAATGATTCATCACTACAGATAATCGGTGATAATGTTGCTATTGAAGCCACAGCAGATAGTGACCCTGCTCAATTATTGTCTGACTTACAAGCACTAGGAATACAACAAGTTTCTGCTTTTGGTCGTGTAGTTTCAGGGTTGATTTCCATATCAGAACTGGGTAATATAGCTGCATTATCCAGCTTGCGTTTAGTTCGTCCCGCTTACGCACCAATCACAAATAATACTGACACCCCGGCAACAAATGTCGGCTTGGTTAGCAGTCCGTCTGATGAAGTTGTAACAAATGTTGGTTCCGTTACTAGTCAGGGCGACGTAGCTCAACGTTCAGACATTGCTCGTTCAATATATGGTGTCAATGGAGCAGGTATCACCATTGGTGTTCTCTCGGATAGTTACAATAACTTAGGTGGTGCTGCTGCTGATGTTACTTCTGGGGATTTGCCATCAGGGGTAATTGTACTGCAAGATTTAGCTTCCGGTGGTAGTGACGAAGGTCGGGCAATGTTGCAAATTGTCGCTGACGTAGCCCCAGGAGCGACACTCGCTTTTAATACTGCCTTCGTTGGTGGACAAGCTGGCTTTGCCAATGGAATTTTGAATCTGGCAAAACCTGTAGCTAATGGTGGAGCAGGGGCAAGTGTGATTGTCGATGATGTATTTTATTTCGCCGAGCCGTATTTCCAAGATGGTATTGTCACCCAAGCGGTAGATCAAGTGGCATCAACTGGCGTTGCCTATTTTTCTTCGGCAGGTAATCAAGCCCGTCGCTCCTATGAAAGCCCATTCGTGGTAGGTAGCACTGCCACTGTTGCCGGACAATCCTACACCTTTCAGGATTTTGATCCCAGTGGGACAGTAAATAATTTCCAAGCAATTACTGTCAACGGTTCATTTAGAGCTGCTTTCCAATGGGATCAGCCCTTTGCCTCTGCCAGCATTGGCGGGGCAGGTTCCCAAAGCGATTTGGATCTGTTTTTGTTCGCGGCTCCTAGCTTTACAAGCACTCTCTTTGCCTCTAGTACAAATAATAACCTTAATGCCGATCCATATGAATTTTTGGCCGTAAGTGGAACTGGAACAGGATACCTAGCGATCGGCAAACGTAACACAGTCGGCGGACCAGACCCATCCATAATCAAATATATTGATTTTGGTTCTGCTAATAATACATTTCAATTTGCCACCAATAGTTCAACTTCCTTTGGACACAATCAATCTGCTAACGGTCAAGGTGTAGCGGCTGCGTATTATCAACAAACACCAGCATTTGGGGTAACACCGCCTGTCGCTGAGTCATTCACCTCTTTAGGTGGTACTCCTATCCTATTCGATACAGCAGGAAACAGACTGGCAACACCAGTTATTCGCGAGCAGCCTGCTATTACAGCACCCGATGGTGTTGATACTACATTCTTTGGGCAGGATAGAGATGGTAATGGTAAACCCAATTTCAGCGGTACATCAGCAGCTGCACCCTCAGCGGCGGCAGCAGCAGCTTTAATCCGTCAAGCAATTCCAGGCGTAACTAATACCCAGATTTACAACGCCTTGAAGAATACAGCATTAGACATGAATACTCCTGGGTATGACTTTCTCACCGGGAGTGGATTAATTAGAGTAGATGCTGCGATCGCTTCTCTTTCTACTATAGCGATCGCCAAAACCACAGATGGTGCAGAAACAGGCTCGACTGACAGCGTATTTACCCTCACTCGCACAAACACCGCAGCAGCTTTAACCGTCAGTTATAGTCTTAGTGGTACAGCTACAGTCGTTTCCGACTATACCGACTCTGGTGCAGGAATAGCCTCCTTTGCAGCAGGTTCAGCTACAGCTACCATCACCTTACCAACCATTGATGATGCTGTTGTTGATCCTAGCGAAACCATCATTGCCACCATCACGGCTCCATCTGGCTATACTATCAGTGGTTCCAATACAGCTACTGCCACCATTGCTGATAATGATATTGGAACGCTATCCATCGTTAAAACCACAGATGGTGCAGAAACAGGCTCGACTGACAGCGTATTTACCCTCACTCGCACAAACACCGCAGCAGCTTTAACCGTCAGTTATAGTCTTAGTGGTACAGCTACAGTCGTTTCCGACTATACCGACTCTGGTGCAGGAATAGCCTCCTTTGCAGCAGGTTCAGCTACAGCTACCATCACCTTACCAACCATTGATGATGCTGTTGTTGATCCTAGCGAAACCATCATTGCCACCATCAC
>NZ_LZQD01000006.1:199325-234807 GCF_001858025.1 Trichormus sp. NMC-1
ATTACTGCCCCCACTGGCTATACTATCAGTGGTTCCAATACAGCTACTGCCACCATTGCTGATAATGATACTTTGGCGACATCTGTCACCATAACTGTAGGTCCTAAGAGTGTACTAGAAGATGGAGTAGCTAACCTGGTTTATACCTTCACCCGTACAGGAGACACTACCAATGCCCTAAGCGTGAACTATATACTTGGGGGTACAGCCACCTTCAATACCGACTATGTCCTAACTGGTGGACAAATTTCCACATCAATTACGACCCCAAGAGGTAACATTACTTTTGCGGCTGGTGCAAATACAGCAAATCTGACTATTAACCCCACAGCAGACACTACCATTGAAAGTAATGAAACCGTGTTTTTAAGACTAGCTAGAGGATTTGGTTATGACATTGGCACGACGACTGCTGTTGTTGGAACTATCACTAATGATGATTTTCCATCCATTACCCTAGCGGTAGCTCCTAGCAGTGTCACTGAAGATGGAACAACCAATTTAGTTTACACTTTCACTCGTACAGGCATTACTACCTCTGCCCTAAGCGTGAGCTATAAAGTTGGAGGTACAGCCACCTTTAACACCGACTACATTCAAACCGGTGCCTCAGCTTTCTCGCGTACAGATGGAAAAATTACCTTTGCTGCGGGTTCTGCAACAGCAAATCTGACTATTGACCCCACCGTAGATAGCATCATTGAAAGTAATGAAACTGTGGCTTTAACTTTAGCTCCTGCTAGTAATTATATCATTGGCACGACTGCGCCTGTAACGGGGACAATTACTGATGCGGTAACGGCTGGTTCCAGTATCAATTTACTGGATAATGCCTTGAGTGATGGATTATTTACTAGTTTGCTAGGTGCTGACTCTATCTCCCTGTTTGAAGGGGGACAAGACCAGATTGTATTAAGTAAGACCATCTTCAATGCCATTACTAACTCTGTGGGACAAGCGTTCACAGATTTTGCGGTGGTTACTGATAATGAGTTTGTAGATGCTAGTAATGCCCACATTGTCTTTAGTCAAGGGACTGGTAGTTTGTTCTATAACCAAGATGGTAATGTTCTGGGTGCAACAGGAGTGTCTGAGTTTGCTCGTTTAAGTAATGCTGATATGACTCTCAGTTCTGGGGATTTTAGATTGGTTGTGTAGTCTGTTGACGGGGAATGGGGAAGAGGAGTTTTTGCATTTTTCCCCCATTACCGATTAGCAATTATACTCAAATAATTTAATTGTTTGAGTTTATAGGTAGGGGTTTAGCAGTGCTAAACCCCTACAAGTCTCGGATTTTTCGTAATCTTAATAAAAGTTCAAATCTTAGCTGTTTTGAATATACCAGTCTAAACTCCAGTAACTAGCAAAGTAGCAAAAAATAGCTGTAGTCAAAGGGTGTAGGTGAAGAAATTCCTGCACCCTGTTTTTTTTGTTGAAAACCTTGATAAAGCTGTTTTCCGTAGCGCAAATGCTGCGTTTTGAAGTTATTTATAAATAGATATAGATATCTCTGATAGGAAACTTGGCTTATGAAGGTTAATTTGCAGCCTACTCTTAATGATGCTAATGTAGACGTGCATCAACCAAGCAGTCAACGTCAGTTAGCGGTTTCGATTTCCGCAATTGGGGAAACTCTGGATCGGACTGTACCACTAAATTTATGCTTAATTCTTGATCATAGCGGTTCGATGAAAGGGCGATCGCTGGAAACTGTGAAAAAAGCTGCTACTCTCTTGGTTGATAGACTCAGTTCTGAAGATCGTCTGAGTATCGTTGTTTTTGATCACCGTGCTAAGGTTTTAGTCCCAAATCAAGTAATTTCAGATCGAAACCAGATCAAACAGCAAATTAACCTCCTGACTGCGGATGGTGGTACAGCGATTGATGAGGGTTTGCGGTTGGGGATTGAGGAATTAGCCAAGGGGAAAAAAGAAACTATTTCCCAAGCCTTTTTGTTAACTGATGGGGAAAATGAACATGGTGATAACAATCGCTGTTTGAAATTTGCCCAATTAGCAGCCAGCTATAATTTGACTTTGAACACATTGGGTTTTGGTGACAATTGGAATCAGGATATTTTAGAAAAAATAGCTGATGCTGGACTGGGGAATTTGTCTCATATTGAACAACCAGATCAAGCTATGGATAAGTTCGGTCGCTTGTTTAGCCGGATGCAAACAGTGGGATTGACTAATGCTTATCTGATATTTTCACTGTTACCGAATGTGCGTTTAGCTGAACTCAAACCTATTGCCCAAGTAGCTCCAGATACCATTGAATTACCAGTGCAACCAGATGCTGATGGACGGTTTTTAGTGCGATTGGGAGATTTAATGAAAGATGTAGAACGGGTGATTTTGGCTAATATTTATTTGGGACAGTTGCCAGAAGGTAAACAGGCGATCGCTAATGTGCAAGTCCGCTACGATGACCCCGCCCAAAACCAAACCGGATTATTTTCCCTAAATATGCCAGTTTATGCCAATGTTAACCAGCTTTACCAACCAACTGCCAATCCCCAAGTCCAACAGTCAATTTTGGCTTTAGCCAAGTATCGCCAAACCCAGTTAGCCGAAGCAAAATTACAACAGGGTGATCGGGCTGGGGCGGCAACAATGCTGCAAACAGCGGCGAAAACGGCTTTGCAGATGGGAGATCAAGGTGCAGCAACGGTATTGCAAACCAACGCCACGCGCTTACAGGCTGGGGAAGAGTTATCCGAAAGCGATCGCAAAAAAACCAGAATTGTCTCAAAAACCGTGTTGCAGGATGCCCCTCCTAAATGAAAGTTGAATTACTGTCGGCACTAAATGATACTAATGTTGATGCCGCTCAATCGAGTAACCAACGTCAACTAGCAATTTCCATTTCCTCCCTTGCAAATGAACTAGACCAAAGTTTACCGCTAAATTTATGCCTGATGCTGGATAAAAGTGGTTCCATGCATGGGGAACCGATGAAAACTGTGATTCAGGCAGTAGAACAATTATTAGCTCAACTTAATCCCAGCGATCGCATCTCTATTGTCGCTTTTGCGGGGACTGCTGAGGTAATTATCCCCAACCAAATCGTCAAAGACCCCGAAAGCATCAAATCTCAGTTACACAAAAAACTGAAAGCTGGTGGTGGCACAGTCCTTGCGGAAGGGTTATCTCTGGGAATCACAGAATTACTCAAAGGCACAAAAGGCGCTGTTTCCCAAGCCTTTCTACTCACAGATGGGCGCGGTGACAACGGGTTAAAAATTTGGAAATGGCAAATTGGCCCCAATGACCACAAGCGCTGTCTAGAACTGGCTCAAAAAGCCACTAGAGTAAACCTAACAATCAACACCTTCGGCTTTGGCAATGACTGGAATCAGGATTTGCTGGAAAAAATTGCCGATGCTGGTGGTGGTACTCTCGCTTATATTGAGCGTCCAGAACAAGCCGTAGACCAATTTAGTCGCTTGTTTAAGCGCATTCAGTCTGTGGGTTTAACCAATGCCCACCTGTTGCTGTCTCTAGTACCGGGTGTGCGACTAGCAGAACTGAAACCCATCGCCCAAGTTGCCCCAGAAACCATTGAGTTACCAGTGGAAATAGAAGCCAATGGTAGCTTTATTGTGCGGTTGGGAGATTTAATGAAGGATGTAGAACGGGTAGTTTTGGCGAATATTTATCTGGGACAGTTACCAGAAGGAGAACAAGTAATTGGACATATCCAAATTCGCTATGATGATCCTGCTGAAAACAAAGAGGGTTTATTTTCCACCCTGTTACCGATATATGCCCATATCTCCAAGACTTATCAACCGGCTGTGAATCCCCAGGTGTTACAGTCGATTTTGGTATTAGCTAAGTATCGTCAAACTCAGGTAGCAGAGGCAAAATTGTCACAGGGCGATCGCGCTGGTGCGGTGACAATGCTGCAAACTGCTGCTAAAACCGCTTTGCAAATCGGTGACACCAATGCTGCCACGGTGTTACAAGTTTCTGCCACTCGCTTACAAGCTGGTGAAGAACTAACAGAGAGCGATCGCAAAAAAACCAGGATTGTATCAAAGACTATTTTACGGGAATAATTAATTAGGGTGGGCTAAAAAGCCTGCCCTTAAGAAGGTAAAAAATCAATGGTTTTGATGCTAGTCTAAATATAGATTAATTTGGAAAATCCAAAATATCAATTTTAATGGCAATGAAGAGTCTCAAAATTCCCCAACAATATGAATTCGGTATTACATTAATTATAAAAATTGATGAACCTCTATTTAATCGCCTACTGAAGGCAATAACAGAAGTTCATCCCTTCGTAGATATAGATAGTTTAGTATGGGAAATTTCTCCAAAAATAGAGGAAGTCCCTATTGATGATTTACAAGAAATTTTAAAAGCTATTCGTTCAATTTACTCTCTTCGTATCCAAGAAAATCTTAAAAATTCTGAAATAATTACAGGGTTAGTTAATGCTGTTTCTAGTGATGACACCTTTTCAGAATTCTCTTCGCAAGAATTAGCACATTTTCAACAACGACTAACAAAAATACTGGCAATTGATGGCTCTATTAGTATTTCTTCACAAGCGATAAGTTTGTTACAAGACTATGATAGTATTTTCTTGAATTCCCGGATAATTACCGATGTCAGACCCGTTTTTAAAACAGAAACAAAAGAAGGAATTGCTGGTGCTTTAGTAGTTCATACCTTAAAAATTGCGTATCAAGATGCAAGTGGTTCAAAAGAGTTTTATGTGGCTTTAGATTCAACAGATGTGAAAAAGTTACAAGAACAATTATCTCAATCTCTAATAGAAGCAGATGTGGTTCAATCTATGCTAAATAAAGCCGATGTCATTTATTTAGATCCTAACTCTAGTTCTAAGTAAGGAGAAAAAATGGTTCTCAAAAATCAAGAAAAACACAATTTACTAAAAACTAGTTTTTTGGTTCATACATTTGTTAAACCTAAAAAACGTTGTAGCGATGATTGGTTTCAAAATACAGAAAATAACTGGCTAACAGAAGATAGTAAACAATCTTATAAGTTCAGCAGAATTTCTAAATTCTACACAATAGAAAACATTCTTGATGTAAACAGATTTTTGCAAAATCATTCAAATCTGATAGATGTAATCCTGGAAGCTCATCCACAAATAAGAAAGTATTTTCCAACAGAGAAATTACGATTGAAGTTGTATGTTGATCCTGAATCTTCAGAATGGGAATATCTGATTATTTCTATTTGCGCTAGTCCAGAATTTGTTGATGAATCTTTAAATCAATTAGACGAATTTGATGAAAATTGGTGGATAGATGCTTCATTAGGGGTTGCTGTAAATCTTTGTATTCATTTGGACTTTGAATGAAATTTGATTGGTCAAGTTATTTAGAGGTTGCAGAAACTTTATATAATGAAGTAATTAGTACCTCAAATCAGGCAAATAGTGCATCAATTAATGAAGCTAAAATACGCTCTTGTATTAGTAGGGCGTATTACTCCGCTTTCTGTTTAACCAGGAACTACTTAAGAGATTTTGAAGGATATACTAATTTAAGAACTCTTAAAGTTGGTGTACATACATATGTAATTACAGAATTATTAGGTAGTAAAGAACGTGATTTTATAAAGTTAGGGCAAACTTTAGAGCGTTTGCGATTGTTGAGAGTTGAAGTTGACTATGAAGATTATATAGCTCCTAATCTTCTTATTTCTAAGGCAAAACAAGCTATTAAGGATGCCAAAAACGTAGTACAGTTATTAGAGAAATTTACCGAGAGATAAAAAAAAACATATAAATTCTTATTAACAAATAAGTTCATCATTGATATGAAAATTTCCGGTGTTCATCATGTTGCTATTATTTGTTCTGATTACCAAAAATCAAAACATTTTTATGTTGAAATTTTAGGATTTGAGATTATTCACGAAACATTCCGCAGCGCCAGAAATTCCTATAAATTAGATTTACAAGTAGGAAATACCCAAATTGAATTATTCTCCTTTCCCAACCCTCCCCAAAGATTTAGTAATCCTGAAGCCTGTGGTTTAAGACATTTAGCTTTTGCAGTTGAGAATATTGAGGAAAGTGTTAATTATTTAAAATCCCATCATATCGAAGTTGAAAATATTAGAATTGATGAATTTACAGGTAAAAAATTTACCTTTTTTAAAGACCCTGACAATTTACCTTTAGAAATTTATGAATTCAGGAAAATTTAATCTGAATATCAGAGAATATAAACCATCTGACACTAAAATGATCATGAAATTGTTTTATGATACAGTTAATGAAATCAATACAGCACTTCCCGATGTTATGAGGTACAAGAACCCCACCCCCAACCCCCTAAGAGCAAGCGATGAGGGGGCTAAGATGTACCTCATAAGAGCGGAACCCGCTGTATTCGTGATTACATTGTTCTCTATGCTCAAGCAGCCAGTATCTTCAAGGGTCGGGGTTGGAAATTTTGAGGAAATTATCCTGGTTACGTACACACAATCTATCACAGCAACTTCTCTTTAGCTGTGGTTTGTCCCTAGCAACTGTTGGGTTAGGAACGCTGTGGATTAATTATCAGTTGATCCAATCAGATCTGGAAAAACAAGTCCGCACACGCGCTCAGATAATTACGCAATCGATTAAATTTGCCAGTGAAGGACTGTTAGAAGTAGAGCAACGTCATATTTTACGGCGAATTCTTCAAAACTATGCAACTTTACCTGCCATCATCGAGATTACCATTGTCAACGGGGATGGAACCATTCTGGCAGATAGTCAAGAGAGCCAAAAGCGTTTATATACAGACAAACATCCGCAACTCCGACAAGGCATTCACCAGTCAGCGAATACGGAAATTGCCACTACTTATGAGATGGTGTTGGATAAAAAACCAGTATTGGTGCAAATCTTGCCTTTTCGTAGTGTTCTATTTGGGACTTCAGGACGACGGGGGTTAGCGATCGCTATTGTAGACTTGAGACAAATGAAAGCCCAAGCTGGCAAAGCTTTCCTCACTTCTACATTAACATTGCTGTCGGGGATTGTGATTATTTTGTGGTTGATGTGGGTACTGATTCGGAGAAATGTTTTGCGTCCCCTGAATATTTTGAACCAGGCTGTAGCTATTAGTAAAGAAACAGCTACCTTCTCTATGCCAGAAAAAATCCCTGCCAATGAAATTCAGTTTTTAGCAAATACATTTCAGGCTGTTTTTGAGCAACTACAAACTCATGAACAACTCAAAGATGAGATTACCCAGCGTCAAAAAGTGGAAGAAACATTGCGGGAAAGTGAAGCTAGAGAACGAAGTAAATCTGAAGAGTTAGCACAAACATTACAGGAATTGCAACAGGCTCAAATTCAACTTGTACAAAGCGAAAAAATGTCTAGTCTGGGACAGTTGGTGGCTGGAGTTGCCCATGAAATCAATAATCCCGTCAATTTTATCTACGGTAATCTTGGCCATCTTGATGATTATTCCCAAGACTTACTGCGGGTAATTCACTTATATCAAGAACATTTAAAAATGAATCCTGAATTTCAGGCTTTATCTGAAAAAATTGATCTAATTTACATTCAGGAAGATTTACCAAAAGTCATCACTTCTATGAAAGTTGGTACTCACCGTATCCGCGAAATTGTGCTATCGTTACGTACTTTTTCCCGTCTTGATGAAGCTGAATTCAAGGCTGTGGAGATTCATGAGGGTATCGATAGTACGCTGATGATTTTGCAACATCGTCTTAAAGAACAACAAAATCGTCCAGCTATTCAAGTTATCAAAAACTATAGCAAATTACCTTTATTAGAATGTTACGCTGGACAAATTAATCAGGTGTTTATGAATATTCTTAGCAATGCCATTGATACTCTAGAAGAAAGAATGCTCAAGGAACCACTACTTCCAAAAATTACCATTCATACTTCGTTAATAGATTCAGATTGGGTAAAAATTGCGATCGCTGATAACGGGCTAGGAATGCCAGAAAATATTCAAAAACAGATTTTTAATCCCTTCTTTACCACCAAATCGGTTGGGAAGGGAACAGGAATGGGAATGTCTATTAGTTATCAAATTATTACTGAAAAACATAAGGGCTTTTTGGAATGTTCGTCTATAAATGGTGCTGGAACTGAGTTTGTCATTAAAATTCCTATTTATCAACATACAGCAGGGAACTCTTAATAGGGACACGGGAAAAGAGGACGCGGGGACATGGGGACGCGGGGAAAGAGGACACCACATATCTTGCACCAAGCCCTAACGAATAGAATTCGTGGCTACACAAACTAAGTCCGCCTGCGCGGACTCACGGAAAATCAGTGGTTTCAAACCCGCGTAGGCGGGTTTTGTCTGTCTAGCCGGGACTTCCAGTCGCCAGGTGCAAGATGTGAGGTCACCCCCTCTCCGCGTCTTTCTGCGGCTAGGGATTCTGCAACTTAAAGACGGATTAGCTTAGGTTTCCTCTGGTGCGGGTAAGGGAAAGATTTCTCCAGCCAAATAAGCGGGAAAATGCTTTTGGAAATATAACCAAGAAGTTATATCTTCACCTTCCATAAAGGCTTTTGGAGCTTGCTTATACAAAGGAACGCGAGTATTGATTTCTGCTTGGAGGAGTGGGGGTAATTCTGTAAAACTGCGGACTTTGCTGCCTGTAGCACTATAAATAAGATAACCGGAGCGATCGCCCATTTTCATCCAAGGCAACCATTGACCAATTCTATCCCAACTTAGCTTCAGTTCTGTCACACTGTTCAATTCTGAGTTCACCAAATCTGCACTAGGGACTGTGATTTTAAATAATTCCGCAGCTTGATATATTGATGATGGACAGTATTCAGCAAATTTGGCATCTTCTGCTAAAGGATTGGGATAATTAGGAAAGATATCAAAGACGAAGGTGGTATTTTCTCCATCAACTTGCACAGGTAATTTACCGTTAAACTTGCCTTGCACTGGACTATTCGCAACGTGCATTACCGACACTGTTTCCCCTGTCCAAGGGTTTTCCCATTTCCGCAAAATCTCATCTGTGTCTGGGTTCAGGTAGTAAGTCAATTCCCTAGAAGTAAAATCCCAACGACCTTCCAGAGTAAGAATACAACGACTCACACTCATGCCCACAATTTTAAACAATAGTTGTCGTTTTTCACCAGGAACAAAGCTATAAATTTTACCTGTCCAAATTAGGAAAGTAGATTCATTGGAGTCTAGTGAAGAACGAGTTTTTACCCATTGTTGGGCATCAACTTCTTGAATGTGGGATACCATCTGCTGTTTGCTCCATAAAACTGTCAAAACGGCGAAATAAAAACAACCATATAGGTAAAGAACTGTTAATTGCAATCAATCGGACTATATGCCCAGTTGTGACAATTTCGACATGATGATTTAAAGTCAGGGCGACAAGAATCATTTCTGCTGATCCTCCTGGTGCTGTCACTAGCAGACAAGTCAACCAGTCCCAAGTAGTTAATTTCATCGCTAGTATAGCAGCGATCGCACCGACAATGAGTGTCATGGCGACGGAAACCAAGGCATAGCCTAGAGTCAGTTTGTCAAATTTGGGTTTATCTCCCCAATATTCGCCTATAGTAATTCCCAGCAACATTTGTCCCACTAATTTAATTAAAGTTGGTGGGGTAAAGTCAATATCACCCATAAAAGGCAATATATCTAGTAAAGGATTAATGGCAATACCAATTAACAGCGCCCCAAAAAAATCACCAGCGGGAATTTTGCCCAATTTAACTAAATAAACCAATAATGCTGTAATTAGCAGAACTAATAAGAGTAATCCTAGTTGTATAGGATCGAAACTGATTAAAGCTGATTTTACTGGCAGTACTGGCAAATTCCAGGAATTACCAAGGGCTGTTTTGGCAATAAAGGGAATGATGACAACAACGGAAGTAACACGAATGGCTTGGACTAATGCCACTAGACTAACATTGCGATTGTAATCTGCTGCGATCGCTGACATCACTCCCACACCACCTGGAACTGTGGCCAGCATGGCCGTTAAAATGTTCGTTTTACTGAAACGAGAATAAAAATAGCCAATACCTATACTGCACAGCAGCATGAAAAAAGTCAGCACAGCAAAAATTGGCAAGTTAGCAGCGACATTACCTAGATGATCTGGCGCATTGGCAGCACCAACAGTTAAACCAACAAGTGCCATTCCTATCTTTCTCGCAGTCCGGTTTGGTTTAGGTGTATATTCGTACAGAACTCGATATCCCTGACATACGAACACACCAGCCACAATTCCCCCAAATATCCAGGCAATTCCCCCAACTTGCAATTTTGCTAATAGGAACCCCAAAGGCAATGCTAACAATAGTTCACCACCAATAATAGTCAGTGGATTTATCATTAGCTGTTGTTTAGTAACCGATTTCTCCTGAGTGGAAGCAGCACTGCTGTTTTGATTCATTACAAAACTTAAAATTTAGGTTTTATTTGCTAGTATCACTAAAGTTGATAAAAATTCTAAATAGCCTAACCGCACAGACTCATCAAACATCTTTTCCCTCTACACCCTGCTCTGTTGCACCCTGCTTTATATTCCCTGCTCGCGCCTTTGCCAAGCTATCAATAGCATCACCCAAAGCAGTTGTGAGACTTTTACGAGTTTGGGCATGGTTATCTTGCTCGGTTTTCAAAGCTTGTAACAAGCGATCGCGTTCTTTAGTCAGGAAGATCAGTTTAGCTTTGACTTCTTCCACAGATGTTAGTTGTGTGATTTCTGGTTCAATAGCTGTGTTTGTAGCATCAGTGGATTTGAGAGCATCTATACCCTGGAGATTAAGCAGTTCAGCTTTTACAGATGCGATTCCTTCGGAGCGCTTCGCTATCGCTTGTTGGTACATTCTGGCATCTGCACGGCGTTGTTCTGATTCGGTATTATATAACTGTCGCCATTTTTGTGAACTTTCCCAAGCCTCATCACGTTTTTGCTGAAGTTCTGTCATCTGCTGTTTCAAGGCTTGAATTTCAGCCAACCACTGTTGTGTTAACTGGGCAGCTTTATCAATATTTTCAGTCATTATTTTAGTTAAGTGTAGTTAGAAATTATTCTGTAAAGTAGAATCACTCAGGAAGCCACCACTGACAACTCTGCCAGAAATCCGCACATCTGATACTTATATTAATTTTTACTTTTCCACAAGATGTAACTTGTAAATATATATGTCTAAGCCTCGTTTTGTCAGCTTCTTTCATCACCTCACTTGGCGTACACTGAAAAAAACCTTTGCCAGGACTATCGAAATCAGACTTTTAGGACTGGCTTCACAAATTGCCTTTAATGCTATGTTATCGCTGTTTCCAGCCATTCTTGCGGTGCTGACAGCCATTGGGTTAATGGCAGAATCCTTACAAAACACATTTCTTCAACTAGCCATGCGACTGAGTCAAATTGTACCTCAAGAAGCTTGGATTTTAATTAGTGATTTTGCTACCAAAGAAATTGCCGACTCTAAAAATAGTAGTTTGTTTTCTTTGAGTTTTCTACTCGCTATTTGGACAGCTTCTGGTGCAGTTAGTACTGCCATGACTACCTTTGATCAAATCCAGCAAGTTAGCCCAGAAAATACCCGCCCCTTTTGGAAAGCTAAACTCATTTCATTAGAATTAACAATTGGGACGATTTTACTATTAATATTAGCTTCATTCCTCGTATTTACCAGCGATTTAATCTTAGGAATAGTAGTGAGTGGCAATGCTGCCTTAGAATTCTTATTGCATATTTGGCAACTGTTACTCTGGCCTTTAGCCTTGGTAATTGTTGCCTCTACCTTTAGCTTAGTCTATCGTTATGGTTCTAGCGTCTGGAAACAAGGTATACCACTAATGCCAGGGGCTGTATTAGCTGCTATATTCTGGGCAATTCTTTCTGCTCTATTTCGCCTTTATGTCACCAATTTCGGCAACTATAATAAAGTCTATGGTGCAGTAGGAACTTTCATAGTTTTAATGCTGTGGTTATGGATGAGTGCCTTTGTTCTCCTCATCGGATACCAATTGAATATTACTGTTGGTGAAGATATACAATCAAAAACATCACTGAAACAGTCCTGAGTGCTGTTAGCAATATTTCTGCTTTTTTCCAAATTACGAATTACTACTTACCAAAAAATGTCTAATTCTCCTCATCGATCTGCCATTGAAGCTGATGGTTATGCACCTACATTAAAGCGTCTAAATCAAATTAGTAGATTATTGGATAATGCTATCACCATTCCCGGCACTCAAGTGGGAATTGGTTTAGATCCCATTCTGGGATTAATACCTGTTGGTGGTGATGTTTTGGGATTGATACTTTCTATTTACATTATCATCGAATCCGCTCGAATGGGCGTATCTAGAGCCAGTTTGAGCAGAATGGTTGTAAATATCATCATAGATGCTTTAATTGGCGCTATACCCATGCTAGGAGACTTTTTTGATTTTGCATGGACAGCTAACAATTATAATATCAAGTTATTAGAAGATTACTTAAAATCTCCTGGTGAAAAAAAGAAAGCTGATCAGGGTTTTATTATCGCACTTTTCGCGGGATTGTTGTTGCTTGCTATTGTCTTAATTGCCTTACCTGTGATATTAATAAGAATGCTATGGAGCGCCTTAACTGGCAGTTAAATTAGTTATTAATCACATAATGCAAGATTGGTGGCAAGTTAATTTTCCTCAAGGGCGGCAAAATCTGATTATTACTGATGCCAAGGGCTACCCCGTACAAATAGCCTACGGCGAAAAAGGTACAGGTAAGCCGTTGATTTTATTACATGGTTTAGGTAGTTGGAGTTATAATTGGCGGCACAGTATAAAACCCTTATCGCAATATTTTCGGGTGATTTGTTTTGATGCTAAAGGCTATGGTTTCTCAGAAAAACCTCTATCACGCCGAGAAGAAAATGGTCATCAAGTACTTGAACTCAAGCGAATTATTCAGGCTTTATGTGATGAACCACCTATAATTGTAGCAGAGTCTTTAGGTGCATTAGTTGCTCTAGGGTTAGCTGAAAAATATCCTCAATTAATCGGGCGTTTAGTAGTAATTAATGTGCCTATTTTTGCCGAAAGTTTACCCCATTGGGTTATGGGAATACTTGCCAAAATTCCATTAGAAATAATCCAGACTATAGATTCTCTCCGTCTAGCATATTTGTTTGCACCTATAGTCAGAGAAGTGATGGCTATAGAAAGACGCAGGGTGCTATTTGATCCTACGATTCTCTCAGAGGAAGATGTTTATTGGATCACTTACCCATTTATTGAGATTCCAGGTTCTTTGGTAAAAGTTACTGAAGAGTTACAAATAGCAATCAAGGAAATTGAGAATTTCCAAACCAAAAAGCCCAATATACTGACTAACATTCAAAGTAATCTTAGTATTATTGAATGTCCTACTCTCGTTTTATGGGGTGATCAAGATAGTTGGTTTCCTGTCAGTCATGGCGAAAAATTACATCAACATATCCCTAATTCGCGCTTGCAAATTTTACAGAATTGTTATCATGATGCCTCAACTGGTGCTGCTGATGTCGTAAATGCAGCAATTTTAGAATTTTTGAAAGATACCAATTTCTGTTAAAGTCGAGGTTATGGTATGCTAAGTTAATAATTGGTTATTTATGATATAGCCGTGGACAGGGTGGTTAGGATATCAATTGATAATGAAACTCCCACTACAAGAGGGTTTTACTCCTGAACGGCAGTTGACGGCAGTTGCTACAAGTCGGGGAACCCGCCCAACGCACTGCCTCCTTTATGCCGACGGCAGTTCCTCTTTGGGGAAACCACCAAGACCGGACTGCCTTGGGAACCCGTCCACCGCACTGCCTCCTCCTGTACGGGCGAACGGCCGTTCGCCCCTCCTGACTCCTGCTATAACTTTGGTTTTGTTATTAATGGCTTTTTACCAATTACCAATTACCAATTACCAATAAAAGAAGAGTGAGAGAAGGCATATCAAGCGCCTTTAATCTCTCACTCTGCATTTGCTGCTGCGGCGTTCAGGAATATTTATAGACGCTGCCTATTTTTTAGGGGGGCTAAATTGTACGTCAAAGACAACGCCTATACGCTGGTAATATTCCTGTTGCAGCAAATGTGAAACCTGATTATTATTTTTTTAATGAACAAATAGCAAAATAAAAATGTTTTTAGATTACTTTATATGTCCTTAATAAAGACTTGATAAAAAGTCTGTTAAGACTAAGTTTGTAATGTAGTTGCTCCTGATAACAACACCCTTAAAGTCGTTTATCTTTCATTAATTTAACTGGGTTACTCATAGATTGGTTGCCAAGTTGGCAGTTTTTATCAACATCTCGAAAATTCAATCCACTTCATCACCCTAGCTGGTATTGGGGGTTTGCTTACACCTTACACTCACTCTCAACCCTACACTTTCAAATTCGTTGTGGAAGTTTGAGTAAACGAAAAATAACCAAACAACCAGAAGCACAAGTTAGAGCGATCGCTAATATTAACCATGCTGGTGTAGCATTGCTAGTATCAGACGTTATGTCCATTGGTTGTTTAACCACTAAATCCGGGGTTTTTTCTGGTTGTTTCTGGGGAACATCCCCAACATAACTCAGTTCATAATAGCTAAAGATTGCAACTCCCAGAGGAATTCCCAACAACCCAACAAACAAAATCCAAGGATACTTTACCAACAGATTTTTAGGTTGAGATGTCTCTTTTACTATGTCTAGACCAATTTCTGTGGTTTGACTTGACTGCTGCTTTACACTTTGACTTTTGTCCATGATTCATTTCAGATTTGCAACCTCTAGTACATGATTATACTAGAATCTATAAACATGAGTAGCAGTAATGCAATGCCTGATATCAAGTCCGGTTAAAATAATTCGTAATTCGTAAGTAAGTTTTGCAACGGGGATTTAGACCTCGACACAAAACTTGCTGCCTTGTCACCGCGTCACCGCGTCTCTCCATTTGTATCAACCTAAAAGTGAAATGGATATATTAATCTATCTGTAACAATTTTCCTGATGTCAGATGAGTGATGCTGAAACAGCAAATAAAGAATCCAAAAGTTTTTTATGCCAAAAAATCCTCTTTCTTGGTTCTGTACTTATACCTTGATTGGGTTAATATCTTTAACATTTGTTTTAAGTACAACTACCTCTGCGTCACCTCAGACAGTCAAAGCTTCCTTAGTAAATCCAACTCCCTTACTTCGTAATGACTTAATCTGGCCGACTCAAGGAATTATTTCTCAAGGTTTCCGTAAATATCAACATGAGGGAATTGATATCGCCGGTGCTATTGGCACTCCTATTTTCGCTGCTGCATCTGGTACAGTTATCAAAGCTGGTTGGGATGATTGGGGATTAGGTAATGTGATTGAGATCAAACATCCTACTAATGGTAGTTTAACAGTCTATGGACACAATCGACGCTTGTTAGTCAGCAAAGGTCAACAAGTCAATCAAGGTCAAATAATTGCGGAAATGGGATCTACAGGTAATAGTACAGCCCCTCATTTGCATTTTGAATTTTATCAAAATAGTCGTTTAGCGGTTGATCCTCTACACCTATTACCTGCCTCCATTATGGCTAAAACACCTTTAGAGCGACCAGTTTCACCTCCACAACCAATTCCCGTCAATATTAATCCCGTAAATTTTGAGACTGAATGCGCGGGCGTTACAGTTATGACAGGTGAGACGGCAAAGATTCGTGTCCAAGTCTGTGAAGAAAACGGTCAACTCTTTTACATTGGGCAATTAAAAGAAGATGCCAGTAAACCTTTTAAGATAGCCGCTCGGAACGTTGGTAAAGACAAATATCAAGCAGATAACGGTACTTTTTCATACTTAATTAGCCCAGAAAAAGTAGAAGTGTGGCGCTATGGGAATCAAATTCGCTCTGATAACTTTAATACTTCTGAGCGCTTTGGGAATTGAGGCTATTTATCATTTTAGTAATTTATGATTTCGGCAAAAACACCCTATGTGACAGTTCAAAGGGCGGAATATGGCATCAAACTTTCTGCTAATTAAAGAGTATAAAATATATCTGGATTAAATCTAGATAAAAACAAGTTAATCGTCTGTAATATCCCAATTATTTACATAAAGGAGCGGGGCATCATGGAATATATGGCTTATTCCCATATGTATATGGCTAATGAAGAGACACCTGTAAATATCGAATTAAATCTTCCTACTTTACCAGTCATCAATTGGCAAAAACTGCTGAAATCGTCTGCTTGGTTGGCTTTAGCTGGTGTAACTGTCTTTCTTGCTGCTGTTTCCCAAGTTCAAGAGGCTTCCGCAGAATATGTCAACACTAATGGTAGTTGTTTATATATTCGTAGAGGTCCTAGTGGTGGTAACTCCTCTGTAGCTTGTGTACCTAATGGCACAAATATTGGGTCTACGGGGAATGTGAGTAATGGTTTTGCTCAAATTACTTCAGGACGTTACAAAGGATATTATGTGGCTGAAAGATGGATTGGGATAAATCCAGGGACATCTCCCAATCGTCCTACTCCTGGTGTTGGGGGTCGAGTTTTATTAGCACAGGGAGCCAGAGGTGAGCGCGTGAGAGTGGTTCAAAGAGCTTTAGGGATAAGAGTTGATGGTGTTTTTGGTCCCAATACTGCTCATCAAGTCCGTAATTTTCAACGTCGTAATAATCTCCTTGTCGATGGTGTAGTTGGCCCTGCAACTCGTAGCGCTTTAGGTATTAGTTAGAGGTGATTGGGGATATCATGTTCAGTTGATTACTTACTATTGCTGAAGAACCCCTCCCCGTTAAAAGTACCTTTTGAATCCCCTCCTCTCTGTTTTGTGGAGGGGTTTTGAGTGTTGTAGGGGTAAAGCGCATTGCTCATGAGTATCAACTTAAGCTCAAACGGTTTTCCCACAGCCGTTCTACCCCACCCCTTAGTCCCCTCCCCTCAAGAGGGGAGGGGAAGTTTTACGTTAGTAAAACGGGGGTGGGGTGATTCTGGATAGATTGGTCAATGCATAAGTCTGAGTATCTTAATTTTTACCCCAAATAATTTTTCACTATTTCCAAAATGCGTTCTGCTGCATGACCATCACCAAAGGGATTAATTGCATTAGCCATTGCTGTGTATGCTTCAGGGTTACTTAATAACTCACTTGCAGCAGCAACAATACTCCTAGTTTCAGTTCCCACTAATTTAGCTGTACCTGCGGTAACTGCTTCTGGTCTTTCTGTGGTGTCTCTGAGAACCAAAACGGGTTTACCTAAACTGGGTGCTTCTTCTTGTAAACCACCGGAGTCTGTTAATAATAAGTGCGATCGCTCTATTGCCCCTACTAATTGACCATAATCTAAGGGTTCTGTCAAGAATATGCGCGGATGATTACCTAACAACTGCTGCAATGGTTCTCTAACTGTGGGATTGCGGTGTAAGGGCAGTAATAAGGCTGTATCAGGAAATTTATCTAAAATCTGTAAAAAACTTTGTGCGATCGCTTGCAGTGGTTCTCCCCAATTCTCGCGACGATGCACTGTTACCAGTATAGTCCTATATTCATCCCAGTTTAAACCCGGTATATTACAAGCTGGGTGACTTGCGGCTACATTCAACAATGCATCAATCACCGTATTACCCGTCAGATGAATTTCTCCCAACACACCAGAAGCTTGCAAATTTGCCACCGCGAGGGAGGTGGGAGCAAAATGTAACTGTGTTATTTGGGAAATTAATCTTCTATTAGCTTCTTCGGGATAAGGATTAAATAAGTCATCAGTTCTTAACCCTGCTTCCACATGACCTACAGGAATTTTTTGATAAAAAGCTGCCAACGCCGCCGCAAAAGCTGTTGTCGTGTCTCCCTGGACTATAACTAAATCTAGCTTTTGTTCTATAAATAACGCTTCTAAACCTTGTAAACTCCGGCAGGTAATATCATTCAGAGATTGTTTAGGCTGCATAATCTCCAGATTATGATCTGCCTTTAAGTTGAACAACTGCATCACCTGTTCAACCATTTCTCGATGTTGTCCAGTCAGAATTACCTGTAATTCCAAATCTGGAGAACCTTGGAAAACCTGAATTACCGGCGCTAGTTTAATCGCTTCGGGACGAGTACCTAAAATAATACCAACTCGGTTTTGATTAGTCATGAGTTATTAGTCATTAGTCATTAGACAACTGATAACTGATAACTGACAAAAAACCAACATGAAAAAACCCGGCTTAACCGGGCAGATGCACTGTTCATCGAGTTTAACAATGTTAACTATTTGAGTTCGCAAGTTAAGGGACAAGCTGCAAAAACAGTAGTCTGCGCTTTGTCTTCCTCTCCATGAAGCCAGCTTAACCATCTGACCTCTTTGGGATGAACACCTTTAGCAGTCAGCACACCAGCCATAATCAACACTGTCATAACATTGAACATGATTAAACCACCTGCCACCAGTAGCACTGCACTAACAGGCATTACAGATTGCAAAACAATCGATAACAGGCATCCGACCGTAGCCATTACCACAACTAATGGAAAACCAACCACTAGTAAGCAGACTGCCAATGTGAAAGTCCATATCAAAAAGCTTTTCATCATTAACAAGGAGTAGGTCTTTCCTTGATTAGAGCTTTCAGCCAAAACCATGACTTTTCCTCCCAAATTACACAGCAAAGTTTAAAATTTTACTTTCAGTCGTTTCTCGCTGTTTGCGAGTTAACTAAATTGACTTCAGTGAAATCCAGTATATAGAACCCTGCTGGAAAAATGAGCATTTCTTTACTAAACTTTACAGTTAGTTTTTGGTAATTATGAATGTCTAGTCCAATTCAGGTTTCAGGAGTCAGGATGGTTTTGGTATAAGTCTTTAGGAATATACCCTTTTGGGTATGAGAGCAAACCATTGATTCTCTGAACCTGACTTCAAGATAGCTTAACATTTCTTATAATAATTCAGACTACCTCTCATAATTCTCAGACAGGGCTGAAAAATTTATCTGTTCCTGATTGTGGTTGCAAACTGTATTTATGAACTATGAAAAATTTCTCATTTATTGTCATTTAAAACTTTAAAACAGGGCTAATCCTATATTTAGTGCGATTAAATACAAGCAAGTTTCTAATTATTTGCGGAATATTACGGAAGATTAATCGGTGTAAAACAAGGTTATATTGGGTAAAGAATTTCTACACCATCGATAAATACAGCAGAATTCAGGAGTAGGGGCGTATTGCAATACGCCCGTACAGGAGTCAGGAGTAAAACTGGCTTGGTGTCTAGGTTTCAATTTTGATTCTGTACCTCATTGATCTGCAATCTGCTGTATTGGAATTAATTCCCTATTCCCTATTCCCTATTCCCTATTCCTTGCCCTAACTAGATAATTTATTTTGCACTCCTTCCTTATATGACAGAATCAAAACCCCGCAATCTGCCACCACTACCGCCACCACTGCCAACATCATCTGTACAGCACCAACCGACAAAAACGTTGCAGATGTCAACAGAGAGGACTAATAATCCTACTGCACTTAACAATCCCCAACCACCAGGTATGCCTGCTGCCGCCCAACGTCCTCCTGCACCACCACCAATGCCTATGGCTATGGCTACTCCCAAAAAGCCTGTGGGGATGACCTTAGCACAGTTAATTCAAGAAGCTTTTGATCAGGGATTTTCTGACGTTCACTTAGGTGTTGGAGAAATACCCCGCTTCCGTAATCGAGGAGAAATTGAAACCACCAATTATCCAGAAACCGATAAAGAAACTTTTATGAGTTGGTTACGGGAGATTATGAGCGATGGAGAAATTCAGAGGTTTCAAGACAACCTAGAATTTGACGGTGCGACGCAGTACGAATTTGCCCGTGTACGGATTAATGTTTTTGACACCCTCAGAGGCTATGCAATGGTGCTGCGGTTAATTCCGCTCAAAATCTTGTCTATGGATCAATTGAGATTACCTCCAGTTTTTCGGGATATTTGCCATTATCACAAAGGGTTGATTTTGGTGACAGGCCCCACTGGTTCAGGTAAATCTACGACAATGGCAGCGATGGTTGACTACATCAACAGAGAAATGCCTAAGCACATTATCACCATTGAAGACCCAATTGAATTTGTCCACCAAAGCCGCAAGTCCTTAGTCAAGCAGCGGGAAGTGGGAATGCACACCCGGAAGTTTGACAACGCCCTCAAAGCAGCTTTACGGGAAGACCCAGATTTGATTCTGGTCGGGGAAATGCGGGATAAAGAGACAGTCAATACTGCCCTAAAAGCGGCTCAAACTGGTCACTTGGTTATGGGAACCTTGCACACCAATAGTGCTGTCAAAACTATTGAGCGGATTCTGAATCTCTACTCAGGTGAGGAACAGGATGCAATGCGGGTAGCAATTTCCGAGTCTTTAGTGTCAGTGATTGCCCAAGGTTTGTGTCGCACAACAGATGGTAAACGAGCAGCCTTCCACGATGTCCTGATTAACACCGAAGCTGTGAAAGAATGGATTAAAGATGGCAAATATGATGAAATTGCTGAATTGATGAAGCAAGCCAGCTTTGATGGCATGGTGACTATGAATCAGTCCTTACTCAATTTGTACCAAGAAGGTCGTATTACTGAAGAAACCGCCTTGGAAATGTCACCAACTCCCAATGAAATGGCACAATTCCTTCGAGGACGTGTTTAATGGTCATTGGTCATTGGTCATTGGTCATTGGTCATTGGTCATTGGTCATTTTCCCCGTGTCTCCGTGTCTCCCTCTCCGCGTCCCCGCGTCCCCATCTCCCCATCTCCCCACCACCCCATCTCCCCACCACCCTAGTCCCCAGACACTGTGATCAAGTTAACTACAGACAAACTATCTAGACCCCAGTTGTTCAAAGGGATTGCTCTGTTTACACCTGGAGGCGATTTAATTTATTGCATTGACCCTAGTAAACAGGGACGATGGCATTTACATTTGTGTGCGGCTTTGCAAGAAATGCTAGATTTACCAGAGCCGCCACATTTTTTAGTGCCTTGTTATACAGCAACCATTGATCACTGGCTCAATCCACGCACGCAACAAGTGCAGACCTTTGCGGAAGCTTATCCGGCTGTTATTCGCCACCAGACAGTGCTGAAAGCTATTTTTGGTACGGGGGAGCTAGTATGGCAAACAGCGCCTTGGCAGGAAGGATTGTGCGATCGCATAGTGTTGGCAACTTATCGCTCCTCATTCCCCCAGCTTTGGGAAGACCATGACTTAATTGTCCGCTTAGACCTTGCTGAGGTGACACCACAATACCCGCAAAGAGTGATAACTGCACCACAGACAACACTCAATACTCAAGGCTATGTCCTGCGCCTGTTTGTGGCTGGTCATAGCGGAGCCACTGAACGGATTTTGGAAAATTTACACGAATTACTAGAGCGATCGCTTGGATATCCTTACACTCTCAAAGTAATTGACGTTTTAACACATCCAGAACAAGCCGAAATCAATCAAGTTTCCGCAACTCCCACCCTAGTGAAGGTTTGGCCTCAACCAATTCGGCGAATTGTTGGCGATTTAGATAATGTAGACAAACTTTTACAGATGTTGGGCGCAAAAGAAAAATAGACATACAGTAGCAATCAGCGGTTAATAGGGGTTTAGCAATGCTAAACCCCTACTGTTTTTTCTCTGTCCCCGCGTCTCCCCATCACCCCAATCCCCAAACAATTCATAATTAGAACAGGCATTAATCTTACAACCTAGGCGGCTATGTACTTCACTTGGTTAGACAGCAATAGTTGGCTGATGGAAATTGGCAGACAACGGATTCTAATTGACCCTTGGTTAGTTGGTTCTTTAACTTTCGGCAATTTGGATTGGTTATTTAAAGGTTCTCGACTTCAAGAGAGGCCGATACCAGAAAATATTGACTTGATTCTGTTATCTCAGGGTTTGGAAGATCATGCTCACCCTCCCACCCTCAAGCAACTTGACCGGAATATTCAGGTTGTAGCTTCTCCCAATGCGGCCAAAGTAGTAGAGCAGTTGGGTTACACCCAAGTTATCACCCTAGCTCATGGTGAAAATTTCACATTGAATGATCAAGTAGAAATTAAAGCTCTTCCTGGCTCTCCCATTGGCCCCACTGTCTTAGAAAACGCTTATCTGCTCAAAGAGTTGGCGAGTAATTTAACTCTCTATTACGAGCCTCATGGATATCATTCACCGCAACTGAAGCAACTTGCACCAGTTGATGTAGTGATTACTCCTATGATTGGCTTGGGTTTACCTGTCCTCGGTCCGATTATTAAAGGTATGAATAGTGCTTTAGAAGTAGCCAAGTGGTTGCAACCTCAACTCATGTTACCTACAGCTGCTGGAGGGGATGTGTTATTTGAGGGATTGTTAAATAAGTTCATCCAAACTCAGGGAAGTGTTGAGGAATTTCGAGCTTTATTAGAGAAAAACAATTTGTCAACACAGGTAATTGCGCCTAATCCTGGTGAACAAGTTACTTTTTAATTTTTAAATCTATCAGAAGGAGATGGGGTGACGCGGGGATGGGGAGATTGGGTGATGGGGAGATGGGGTGACGCGGGGACGCGGAGATGGGGAGATGGGGTGATGGGGTGATGGGGAAGAAGAGGACGCGGTGACGCGGTGATGGGGAGACGCGGTGAGAAAGAGAGATTGTCTTCTGACAGTCAACTCTTTCCCCCTATCCCCGTGTCTTCTTGTCCCATATCTCCGCGTCCCCGTGTCCCCGTGTCTCCGTGTCTCCGTGTCTCCGTGTCCTCTTGTCCTGCCTCCTGGAACTATCGCTATAAAATAGCACGCCTCATTTTCAAGATTGTTCAGCGAGAAGTTTTCTGAAGAATGGTATTGGCATCCCAAGTATAGAAGCCAATTTGGTTAGGAACTCTAGAGAATCTTCCAGTCCGATGACCTCTAGATAATTCATTCAGAACTTTGTTTTTTACTTCTCTGAGTTGCTGAGAATCAATGTCTCCATAAATTCCATTGACTATTTCATTGACGCTGAAAATTTGCCCAGGATTTTGCTGTAAGAAAGAGGTGATAGCATCAATCAAAAATTGACCAGCAAAAGCTCTGAGCATGGGTACTACTTCGCTCTTAGGTAAAATGAAAGATTTTTTCTTTCGGGTTTTGACACTCTGAGCGAATGCATGGTGATGATTGGGAGCTAACAAACTTAAAACCAGAGTATAACAACCAGGTTCATTGGGAATAGCTGACCAGTAACCCCTTTCTCTGCCTTGGGTGAGAGAGGATTGGACTCTACCTTTGACTACTCTGAAGATAGTTGGCTCCAACTCGCCATAAAGCGATCGCACAATAAAATCTATATGGCACACAGTACCAGCATATTCATGCAATAGCTTTTTGAGAGCTTCCATCCGAGTTAGAGGATGATATTGGGGTAGCATCGGCACTTCTGCCCTCTTGATGAAATGATCATCGTTTTCTGAGGGGAGATTGGGAAGCCGAGAATCTTCTTTCTCTGTAGTCGGAGAAGTTGGATAATCTATCTCCAATTGATCTAAGTTGGAAAGTTCTGATTCTATAGACTCCAAAAAGTCTAAGTCAGAATTGTTATCTGATGACAGAAACAAGAGTGACCCTTCTTGATTCGCATTTTCAAGTTGTGAAAACTGATCATGATCATTTTCATAAGACCAATTAGACAACAAAGCTTCCGCATGATCAAGTTGCGATCGCGCCTCTATAAATAACCGTTGGTATTCTTGTGTAAGACCAGCATAATAGTCTCGTAATTCCAACAATGGCTTGATAAATACGTCTGAAGGTGGTTGTAGCTGTTCTTTGGGATTCATATCACTTCAATCAATCATTCATTCTAGATTTATGTCGCTTTGATAAGACATTGGGCGAGGTTTTGCCTTTTTAGATTCTTGGGGCGATCTTTTAGGTGCTTGGGGAGGGCGACAGATTTCACAATATAAGGGTCGGGGTCCAAAAGTTTCGCGTTTAGTCGGCTGATTACATTCTTTACAGACAAAATTGAAGACACGAGTATGAATCTGTCTTTTATGCGCTCTGACAGTATATTCCCTAACATCAATGGTTTTAGTAGCCATAATTAAGAATTACAAATTTCAGTCCTCTTAATATAGCTATTCAAGCAAACGAAACTACATCAGTGTGTGTTTTAGTGCAACTTTTCTTCAAATCATTAAAATAAAAGCCCAGCATAAGATACAAACTTTAATTGTCAACAATAAACAGCGAAGCAATCTCAGCCCCTGGGATTGTTCCGCTGTATTAAGTTTGCCTGACACTGAAACTTCGTATTGAATTAAGTCTTTCTACTTGTTCATCTCTGCTTACTGATAATCTGGATAAATAAGGTTTAAAAGCATCCTCCTAATGGATGAAATAGAAGGATGAAGTTGTTTATCCTTTGTAATTTATGATTCATCCTTTTTTTTACTTATTTTCCACAAAATCAGCATCTATCACATCTTCACCTCGACTACTTTGTGGTTCACCACTTCCATTGGCGGTTCCCGCGTGGGCATAAACTGCGCTACCGACTTGCATCAAGACTTGCTGTAACTCACTGCTAATAGACTTAATTTGCTCAAAGTTATCTTGGTTAATGGCTTCTCGCAAATCCTTCACCAGTCCTTCAACTCGGCTTTTATCAGCTGCGCTTACCTTATCACCCAAATCTTTTAGTTGTTTCTACATTATTTTGACCATCAGCCGCAGTTGAAAAGATTTCTGATTTCTTCACCGGGATAGTTGTATAGGAATAATATTTGATTTTTGTTGGCGCAGCCTGCGCTTTGCGCTTACAAACTCAGTACACCTTATATTCCTTCTTTTCTGTTAAGAGTTCCCTGTTAAGAGTTCCCTGCCTCTACGAGTAAATATGCCTACGGCACGCTACCGCGAACAGGAATCAAACCGGATTCCTATATTTCGACCAAAAGTTGAGCATTGCTGAGTTTCGCGTCTTGCAGTGAGAGTTTCATTATCTATCAATTGATGTCCTAACCACCCTGTCCACGGCTATACAAGGAAAGGCAGAGCCTTATTGAATTCATTCCCATACAGAGTATGGGAACGAGAATATTCCCATACAGAGTATGGGAACGAGAAAACGAGAAATGAGAATCTGGGTTTTTACAAATCAGAAACTACTGACAAATTAACCAAGATTAACTTTAAACGCTTTTTGTTTTTCTGGTTCTGCTTTTGGTAAGTTTAACCGCAGAATACCATCTTTATATTCAGCCTGTACTTGTTCATGTTGGACAAGGGAAGGTAAAGGAATTACCCGTTGGAATTTGCCATAACGAAATTCAGAACGAGTGTAACCTTCTCTTTCTGTTGTGGTTTCAGATTTCCTTTCACCAGTAATAGAAACAGCTTCAGGGGTTACTTCCACATTTACATCTTTCGCTTCCAGACCAGGTAATTCTAGTCTCAATTTAAATGCATCATCAGTTTCTTCAAGTTCAGCAGAAGGAATAAAGGTAATTCCTCCTCTTTCACCCCCATCAGTTGGTATAATTCTTTCAAACAAACGATTCATGCGCCGTTGTAGGGTATCCATTTCGCGGAGTGGGTCCCAACGTTCAAGTTCGCGGAATGGTTCTAGGCGTTCAATGTCCCGGAGTGGGTCCCAACGAATAAGTGCCATATCTATCTCCTGTACAATCCTCTAATTTGGCTTGTGGAGGCTGAATTTCAAGCTTCATCGATGGCAAACAACGGTCATACTTTTTTAAATCTTTTCATGCCTGAAGCTTAATCTTTAGCTTCCTACTTAAACAATAACACTAGGAGATAAATTCAGTGGGTTCGGTTTTATAGCTATGGGAATCGCAATAGCCGTACCTGTAAGCTTTTTTCACAATCCTTTACAATTTAAATTATTGAAAAAATGTAAGAATTCAGGAGTCAGGAGTCAGGAGACGCTTCGCAGACCTTTGGTTCAGAATGCTTATGAAATGAAGAATAGAGAGAACTGAGATTTTATCAAAATCATCAAAGTTGAGTAAAAAAGTCTTTATTCTCCAGAACCACAGGTCTGCGTAGCTTCTTCTGTATTCTCTATCCTGAATACTTACGAAAAAATAATAAATCCCCTTTTAGGGTAATTGTAAATATTTCTAATTTTATTCCAGATATAGATTGTTAAGTCTGTTGAAAATTATAGCTAAAAGTAATAATATAGCGGTTCTCGGTTGAGTGATATACAAGAACCCCACCCCCAACCCCCTCCCCGCAAGCGATGAGGGGGCTATGATGTATCTCAAAAGAGCGGAAACCGCTGTAGCCTTATTTTAGCAAATGTGTTTGGTAACAAATTTAATAACATCTTTTTGATGTTTCCCTCCCCGCAAGCGATGAGGGGGCTATGATGTATCTCAAGAACCCCAACCCCAACGTCCTCCCCGCAAGCGATGAGGGGGCTATGATGTATCTCAAGAACCCCAACCCCAACGTCCTCCCCGCAAGCGATGAGGGGGCTATGATGTATCTCATTCAAGTGTATACCGCTATATCAACATCTATCTGAGGTAGAATTATGGATATAAAAAATATTTTTACTCTAACTGTTGAGCTATGCTTCTCAGTAAAAGATTTTGGTTAGAGCGAATAAAGAAGTGATTACCTTCAAGCATTTGTAATGAAAAAGAGGCAGTAGTTTGTTCACGCCATGCTTCTAACTCATAATCATTAAATTCTTTATCTTGTAAACCACCAAAAACACTCAGAGGACAATCAAGAGGCGGTTGATTTGTATAAATGTATGTACCTAAAACTGTAAAATCAGCCCGGAGAATAGGGAGAAAAAGTTGGATAATGTCTTGATTTTCTATAACATCATCAGGAGTACCATTGAAATTACGGATTTCTTGCCAAAACTCTGCATCTGGTAAGTTATAAATCGGTTTTCTTGTACGAGGAAGTTGTGGAGCATTGCGAGCAGATATAAATAAATGTAATGGAGTTAAATTATAATCTGACCGTAGTAAACGAGTTAATTCAAAGCTGACAAGTCCACCCATACTATGACCAAAAATAGCAAAGGGTTTATCTAGATATGGGGTGAGATTTTGGGCTATTTCCCTTACCAAAGGTTGCATTTTTGTGTAGGGAGGTAAGTTCATTTGTCTTCCCCTTCCAGGAAGTTCTAGAGGACACACTTCGATAGTGGGGGGTAAATCATTAGGCCAGGTGCGAAATACCATTGCGCTACCTCCTGCGTAGGGTAAGCAGAATAAGCGTAATTTGGCTTGGGGGTTGGGTTGGGGACAAGTTACCCAGGAGTTGAAGGTGGTTTTGGTTGTCATAATTGGGTTTAATTGTGGATAATAAGATTTAACTAGATTTTTTTATATTCACTGACTGCAAGTTAGATATATCATCAATATGTTTTGAAATTGTTATAGATTTTATAGTTCGTGTCTAAATTCAAATCACTAGAGTTATTTACAGGTGCTGGAGGTCTAGCGATGGGATGCGATCGCGCTGGCTTCCATCATCAAGCACTTGTGGAACGAGATAAACATAGTTGTCACACCATCCGTGAAAATCAGCAGAGAGGGATGCAACTTGTGAGTGACTGGTGTCTCCATCAAATGGATGTGGCTGATTTTGACTACTCCAATGTGAGAGGAGAAATAGACCTTTTAGCAGGTGGTCCACCTTGTCAGCCTTTTTCTATTGGTGGCAACCATAATGGTTATTTAGATAAACGGGATATGTTTCCCGAATTTTTCCGCGCTGTGCGGGAATTACGTCCTAAAGCTTTTTTAGTTGAAAATGTCCGTGGTTTAGTGCGACCTAATTTTATTAATTATTTTGAGTATATTCTTTTACAGTTAAATTATCCTGAAGTGCAACCCAAGGCTGATGAATCTTGGGCTGATCATTTAGTAAGACTTCAGCAACATCAACGCAGTAATATCAAGGATGAACTTAGTTATCGGGTGATGTGGCGGTTGTTAAATGCAGCTGATTATGGAGTACCACAGAAACGTGAACGAGTGTTTATTGTTGGTTTCCGTTCCGATTTACAAGCTAACTGGTCTTTTCCTGAACCAACCCATACAGAAGAGGCGCTGATTTGGCATAAATGGGTGACAGGTGAATACTGGGAACATCACGGTATTGCTAAGTTATATCGCCCAGAAATGCCCAAAAAAATACGCAGTAGCTATCAACGGAAGGGAGCGAGTTTAATTGGTAGCATAACTTCTCCTTGGCTGACTGTGAGAGATGCGATCGCCAACTTACCACTATCTGAAAAAACTACTTTAGCAGTAAAAATTCCCAATCATATCTACATTCCCGGTGCTAAAAGCTATCCAGGTCATACAGGTAGCCCTTGGGATGAACCAGCCAAAACTCTCAAAGCAGGTGTACATGGTGTCCCCGGTGGTGAAAATATGCTTGCTTTCCCTGATGGACAAGTCCGCTATTTTACGGTACGTGAGGCTGCAAGATTGCAAACTTTCCCTGATGATTACTACTTTCCCGGCGCTTGGGGTGAGTCCATGCGTCAAATTGGTAATGCTGTACCTGTCACCCTGGCTTATATTATCGCTACTAGCATCCATACCCATTTACAAAAAGTTGACTCTCGGCTCAAAATTAAGACTGCTGTCTAGTTATTTATAGTTACAATTTTTCATGCCATTAGAAGTCTTTCAAGCACCTCCAACACTACGTGAGCAGTTAATTGAGTTTCAAGCTAGACAGCATTGTTATCCACTAACTGAACTAGAAGAACTCAAAGAAGAGTTAGCTGGCTATGTTGGTGTCTATTTACTTTATTACAGGGGAGAATTTCCGCTTTACTCAGCTATAGCTTACGCTAATCAAAATTCTTGTTGTCTGCCAATTTATATTGGCAAAGCAGAAAATCCAGGGAAGCGGACTGGAACAGGAACTATTGCAGGTGGTTTAATTGGTCGTTTAAGAGAACATAGAAATTCTATTCGCCAAGTTAATAATCTTGATATTGCTGATTTTCACTTTACAGTAGTAGCAATGGCTGTAGATTTAGTAGCTTGGGGTGAGTCTGTGCTAATTAGGCATTTTCGGCCTGTTTGGTGCAGTATCATTTCTGGTTTTGGCATTCATGCACCTGGTAAAGGTCGGGGTTTACAAATGCGATCGCTGTGGGATGAAATACACTCAGGTAGATCCTTTGCCACAAGCTTACCGTCTAATCCCATCACTATCTCTAATCTACAGCCACAGGTAACTCAACATTGTCAAAAGTTGTGTGTGCATTTAGGATGTCCGTGTTTAGATAAATAAAGATAGAAACTGACTGTTACAGAATTTCTAGAAAATCTCTAATTTTAGAACTATGCAAACAATTGATAAAAAGTCAACTCAAAAAACTTGGTCAAAAGCCATATCTCAACCTGCAACTGAATTTCCTCCCACGCAATTACCTGTTATCGCGGGTAAAATCCCTGATGGTTTGCGGGGTACTCTTTACCGCAATGGTGCAGCGCGACTAGAACGGGGTGGTGTGTCAGTAGGACATTGGTTTGACGGAGATGGTGCTATTTTAGCTGTCCATTTTACTGATGCTGGTGCAACTGGGGTTTATCGCTATGTGCAGACTGCTGGTTATCAAGAAGAAACTGCGGCGGGTAAATTACTATATGGTAATTATGGCATGACTGCACCTGGTCCCATTTGGAATCAATGGCGTAAACCTGTTAAGCACGCTGCAAATACTTCTGTTTTGGCATTACCTGATAAACTGCTGGCATTGTGGGAAGGTGATAATCCTTATGCATTAGATTTGCAGACTTTAGAAACACAAGGATTAGATAATTTAGATGGTTTAGAGAAAAAACAACCTTATTCTGCACATCCTAAAGTTGATTATACAACAGGGGAAATTTTTAATTTTGGTGTGAGTCCGGGAGCAAATGCGATATTAAGTATCTACAAAAGTGACTTAACAGGCAAGATTTTGAAAACAGCAAAGTTGACATTAGCAGGTTTTCCTGTCATACATGATTTTGTTTTAGCGGGACAATATTTAATATTTTTTGCGCCTGCGGTACATTTAAATGTTTGGCCTATTTTGTTGGGAATTAGTAGTTACAGTGATTCGCTGCAATGGCTACCACAAAAAGGAACTAAGATTTTAGTAATTGATAGAGAAACCTTATCTTTAGTGAGTGAAGGAATTACAGAACCTTGGTTTCAATGGCATTTTGGTAATGGTTATATTGATGATAGTGGTACGGTGATTGTAGATTTTTCTCGTTATGCAGATTTTCAAACTAATCAATTTTTAAAAGAGGTTGCATCTGGAGAAACTCAAACAGTTGCTAAAACCACGTTGACGCGGGTACAACTTAATCCGCAAACAGGGAAAGTGACGGGAATTGAAACTCTATTAAATAGAAGTTGTGAATTTCCTAATGTTCCACCGCAAAATGTGGGTAAGTTTTCTCGCTATAGTTATATGTCTATTTTTCGGGAAGGAACAGATGTTGCGGGGGAAATATTAAACGGTATTGCTCGTTTTGATCATCAAACTGGAACTCTGTCGGAAGCAGACTTGGGTGAAAATCGCTATCCTTGTGAACCTCTCCCAGCACAAGACAATCAAAACCCTGAGCAAAGTTGGATTTTAACAGTGGTTTACGATGGTAATACCAATAGTAGCGAGGTTTGGATATTCGAGAGCCAACACTTGAACGATGAACCTGTTTGTAAACTAGGTTTACCCAGCGTTATTCCCCACAGCTTTCACGGTACTTGGAAACCCGCTTAATTAATTTGAAACTTTTAGTGAACAGGATTATTTTGATTTCTGCACACATATCTTCTATAGTATAGCAACAGACAGGGCGGTTAGGACACCAACTGATTATAAAACATAGACACCAAAAGACTTTTCAGACTGTTACCTGTCACCTGTTCCCTGTCACCTGCTATAACTTATGCAGACCGTTCAATAAAAGTAGTAAAATTAACGGATTGACAAGTATAAGGAAGTACTTTAACCTTAGTTTAGAGTAATACTAAGTGAAGGTTGTGGATTTATCTAAATGAAAATTGACTGTCTACTAATAAGAAGAGACGAGTGAGTAGATGTCTTTACCTGCAAATTTTGTTCATTGGACTAAATTACTGGGCAAATTTGTCTCTGTGCAAATTATAGTTCAAGCTTTGACCCTCGCTAGTGGAATTTTCATAGTTCGTACTTTAGAACAGCGAGAATATGCCTATTACACAATTGCTAATTCGATGCTATCAACAATGAATATACTAGCTGATTCTGGCATCAGTATTAGCCTTTCTGCTATTGGAGGAAAAGTTTGGCAAGATCGTTATCGTTTTGGTCAGTTAATTAATACTGCAATGCGTTTCCGCTACTATTTAGCGGCAATTTCCATCTCTGTCGTCACACCAATTTTAATTTGGATGTTGATTCGTAATGGTGCTTCAATAGGTTATGCAGTTTTGATAACGATTGTGGTATTACTAGGGCTGAATTTTCAATTAACTAATGGTGTACTAATAGTAGTACCTCGTCTCCATTCTCAAATTAATCGAATTCAGAATCTAGATATTTTTTCAGCAATTTCCAGACTCATATTGTTAGGATTAGGGTACTTAAGTTTTTGGAATGCTACAGTAGCAATTGCATCTGCATCTTTAGCATCAGGATTACAGCGTTTTGTTTTGGGACGCTTGGCTCGTGAAAATATTGATAACCAAGTATCTAGAAATCAAGAAGATAGTAAATTTATATTTACAACAATTAAACATTCACTACCTAACAGTATTTTCTTTTGTATTCAAGGCCAATTAAGTGTTTTTCTGATAAGCATATTTGGCAGTACTCAGAATATTGCTGAATTGGGAGCTTTAGGACGCATAGGTGTGATTTTTGCCGTTATTAATTCTGTAATGGCTACAATTGTTTTACCTGGTTTTTCTCGTTGTCAGTCAGTAGTCATTTTACGTCGTCGTTACTTTCAAATATTAGGTTTATTTTTATTATTTGGAATCTTGATGGTTACAGTGTGTTATATTTTTCCTGAGCAGATTCTTTGGATTATAGGAAATAAGTATAGTCACCTGAAAAATGAATTGTTTATGATAATTATTGTGACAGTAGTAAATTCTTTTATTGATATCATGATTTCTATTAATTTGTCAAAAGCATGGATTGAATATTGTTGGATTGAGATACCAATGACATTGGTTTTGCAAGCTATACTGTTAATGAATTTAGATATATCAACAATTCATGGAGTTATAATTTTTGGTTTTTTATCTAGAATACCTCCCTTGTTAGTTCATTCAGTGCTTACTTATCGTGGTTTTGCTAACTATAATATTAGTTGAACCCAAAAGAATACAATATATAAGCCATTGATGAGAATTAGAAGATTCACTACTAGAACTTAGTCAGACTAAAAAAAATTCTTAGGAGGCAGTTCATGAAAATACTATTTTGCAGCCATAACCCAAAGGTAAAATCCTTGGGTGCGCCTAAAGTTCTAGTTGAGCTTGCTGAGGAATTAGAATGTTTAGAATGGGAAATTACATTTATTACCCCTTCTGATCTATTAGGAGAAAATTTTCAGTCTTTGAATAGTGACAAGTTACGCAAGCTTTATGCTGAGAGCCTCAGAAATTATTTGAAAATAAATGCTATTAATTATGATGTGATTGATTACGATCAAAGCTATTTACCTTATCCAAGAGATGAGTTTCCCTCTGATACATTGATGGTGGCTCGTTGTCCACTGCTTGCCTATCATTTCCAGCCAGAGTTGGTAAGAAAGTTATTAAAGCCAAAACCAAATTGGAAGTCTAAACTCAAATTTTTCTTCAAACAATCTTTACTAATCACCAAACTTGATGAAATTCAATCACAAAAAAATATACAGATTGCCCATCATACATTTATAGAAACTGACTTAGTTAATGTATCGAATCAAGATGATAAAATAGAATTGCTTAAAAATGGTATAGCAGAAAGTAAAATATGTGTAATTCCTTTGGGAATTAGCCGGCTGCGTCGCCCACTATTTGATCAAGTTTCCAGTGACTTGCCTTCAGAACCAAAAGTAGCTTTTGTGGGAACTTTTGATAATCGAAAAGGTGCTAGTGACTTCCCTAAGATTGTTAAAAATATTTGCCAACATATTCCCAATATCACTTTTCGTTTAATTGGTACTAAGGGATTATATGCTTCCGATATCGAAGTACTGGAGTGTTTTCCTCCAAAAATTAGAAATCAAATTGAAGTAATTCCTCGTTTTGAACCGAACGATTTACCAAGTCTTTTAAGTGATTGCTCACTTGGAATATTTCCTTCCTACATTGAAGGTTTTGGATTTGGAGTATTGGAGATGCTGGCTGCATCCCTTCCCGTCATTGCATATAATGCACCGGGTCCACCAATGATGCTCCCAGAAGAATATTTAGTTGATCGGGGTGATACTGATAAGATGGCAGAGAAAGTTGTTGCTTTACTTAATGACAACGAAAGGTTATCTTCTGCTCGCATTTGGGCAAAGCAGCAGTCACAGCAGTTTTGTTGGCAAAAAATTGCCCAGCAGACAAGTGAAATTTATTTAGAACACTGGCAAAAACGGCAAGTTATTGCTACAGTCCCATAATTTAACCTAAAAATTAGCATGATCAATACATCTAAACAACATAAATGCGATCGCCAATTTCGTTGGATATCAAGTGTTACTGGAGATCCAGAAATTATAGAAAACCTAAACCAAAAAATGGAAGTTTGTAATGAAAGTATTATTTTTGCACTCTAACCGTGTAGATTATTTATCAGAAGGTTTATTTCACGGTCTGCGGGTACTGTTAGGAGAGAACTGCGTTGATGTCCCACGACACGACAGTATGTATGCCCCGTTAACTGATAGCTTTAGGTCTAGGCTTCGAGGAGGAGGTTTTACTCTTTACGGTCTTCTAGAAGATATTCCAGAATTAGCTGAAGCTAGATATTTTTGGGAAATAGACTTAGATAGCTATGACTTAATTGTAATTGCTAACATTTGGGAACAATGGCAATTATTTGAGAAGTTATCATCCCGTGTTAAGCCTGAAAAACTAGCAATTTTGGATGGACAAGATCCGCCACCAATATTTCCCTATTCTTATAGTAATTTCCTGAAACGTCCTTGGTTATTATTTACTAAGATTTCACAGTTTAAATACTTTAAAAGAGAAATGTTTAATGGGGTGTACTCTCGTAAATTAGATCAATTTTTACCGCCTCAGCTTCACGAGTGGATACCTGATCCCAAGAACATTATCCCAATTAGTTTCTCTATTCCTGAAGAAAAGATTTGGGAAGAAAAACATAATAGTAAAATTAAAGACTTTCCAGTTTATATGGTTGATAAAGAGGTAGCTAGTAATATCTCAGAATCTGTTTTTTCTGATATACGTTCTGATAACTATTGTTTTTTTTCTGAAGAAGAATATTATCTTGATTTAAGGCAATCTCGTTTTGGGATAACTACAAAACGTGGAGGATGGGATTGTTTACGCCATTATGAACTAGCTGCAAATGGATGTGTTTTATGCTTTCGAGACCTTGACCTAAAACCCAAAAACTGCGCTCCGCATGGACTCAATGAGTCTAATTGCATTATCTATCACAATTATCAGGAACTTATTGAAAAAACTTCTTCTCTAACAACGGAAGAATATTTGCAGCTACAAGAGGCATCATATCAATGGATAAAAATCAATAGTACTAAAGTACGAGCAAAAGAATTCCTACAAGCTTGTTCTGAATTTTGAGCAAGCCTGCTTGACAAAGCTATAAAGTCGCTAAAAAACGTCGCCTATCCCAAAAACAATGAAAAAAGTTACCCCGCAACCTAATTGGCATAAAAGCTGGAAATATAGTTATCCCTACGATTTATGGGAAATATATGGAGATACCAGTAGTAATTTGGGCTATGTTTACGCTTATGCTAATCGTTTCAAGCAGACTTTAGACTTAGTACAAAAGATTGCCAAGCCAGGAGCAAAAGTATTAGATGTTGCTGCTGCACAAGGAAATTTTAGTTTGTCTCTGGCAGAACTAGGCTATGAAGTGACGTGGAATGATTTGCGTGAAGAGTTGATTGATTATGTAAAACTGAAGTGGGAACATGGACAAATACACTATGTAGCCGGGGACATTTTTACTATTAATTTTGAATCATTATTTGATGTCATATTAATTAATGAAGTTATTGAACATGTTGCCCATCCAGATCAATTTTTAATAAAAATAGCTCAAATGCTAAAGCCGGGAGGATATATTATTATGAGTACTCCTAATGGTGAATATTTCCGCAATCGCTTACCTAAGTTTTCCAATTTTACTGATACGAGTCAGTTTGAAACTGTTCAATTTCAGCCAGATGCGGAAGGTCATATCTAGGACTTACGCATTGACAGAATAACAAAATAGTGCATTGATAAATAAGAGTCGTCGAGTAATGGGTATGAGAGA
>NZ_LZQD01000006.1:236183-309345 GCF_001858025.1 Trichormus sp. NMC-1
AAAATATAATTAGCAATTGGTATGAAGTACAAAGGAATCTGTTTACTTCTGTTGTCCGTGAGCATATTTTTGCCAACCTTCGCAAGGATGCCATTATCTAGACTACATAGATGATATTTTTTGTCAATGCGTAAGTCCTAATATCTTTCTATTATATTTAGATGAAATAGAATCCCTGGCTCATAAAGCAGGATTAACACTTATTGAAACCAGAATATTCAATAATTCACTAACAAAGGGGGCATTAAACTTAGAATCTCTGCTCAATTTACTACCGCGTAACTGGGTTGATGCTATTGAACTATTCACTCAATCTCTTCCTCTACCTGTCAAAAAGAAGCTAAACGTTGCTCTAATTTCTTTATTAAATCGTCCATTGGGTTAAATTACAGCAGATTGCAGGTAAATGAGGTATAAATATGAATTATAAAACTCTTGTGGTGTGGGCCGGACAGCCCGCTACAGGTGTACCTCACTCAGATGAAATCCGCTGTATTTCCAAGATATTTTTCGCCATATTATCCCAACTATAACCTCGTAATTCTTGGGAAAAAGACAATACTAACTGACTATAATCATCTTGATGCGATTGCCATTTTAGCAGCAGTGTTGCTAAATTAACAGCATCATTAGGATTAAGAAGCAACAAGTCTTGTAACTCCTCTGGATAGCGTTCAGCCACCCCGGCATTAGCACTGACTATAGCAGGTATTCCACAACACAAGGCTTCATGCACCCCTAAACCATAAGCTTCATAACGAGTTGGAGCAACTAAACAATCAGCAGCTTGCAACAATTTCGGCACATCAGCACGAAAACCCAAAAAATGAATATTAGAAATACCAGCATCAGCAGCGCGACGTTGCCATAGTGGTAGTTCTGCACCAACTCCAATCACTACCAATTCAGCATCCCAATTAGGGGATTTACATAACTGTTGCCATGCTGCAAATAGAGTATCAAATCCTTTGCGGCGATCGCTCAAGGCACCAATAAATACTACAATTGCTTTATCTTCTGGCCATCCTAGCTGCTGACGTAGTGCTATTCTTTCTTCTGGAGTTGCTGGATAAAAGATTTGCGGTTCGATTCCATAGTATACTGTGTGCAGTTTTTGCTCAGGAATCGCTAATTTCTCAATCAAATCTTGTTTAGTACGGTCTGAATTCACAATAATTACCCGCGCAGAGTTTAATGCTTTTTTTTCTGCATCTAAAAACATTTGACGTGAAACCGAACCTTTCAACTGACGCAATAACCCAGCTTTATTATCAGGTTGGTAAGCTGCATGAACATAATGCACCCAGTTCACATCTGGCCATTGACAATTACCACCATTGACCAAAACTCTACCACCATTTGCAGCTAATCGCTGTGCTAAGATGCGTCCCCTTCTATTCAGTAAAGGACTGCTGAGTAGATAAGAATTCCTTAGCTTTGGTACTCGATGGAATTTAACATTAGGATAAGCTAACAACTCACTAGCTACCCGATGAGCTACTAAATGTACTTGTTCACCTTGCCTTGCTAAGTAGTCAGCCAAAGCAAAATTGGCTCTGTCCATGCCACCAGTTTTAACAAAGTCACCTGTTACGAGCAAATAAGACTTCATAGACCAATCCTTTCAGGAATTCTTTGACATTGAATTGGCGATCAGTATTGCAGTGGAATTGATCAACTTTCAGAAAGGTCACTTTTCTTCTCTGCTACAATTAATACATTATAGGCTAATCCCATACCCCAATCACAAGACATATCCCATTGGTGTAGCTCACTGATTGTTTTATATAAAATATTATTCATGCGATTCATTCGATAGAAAGGCCACTCTAGCCAATTACAAATTGGGCTAAAAAAGCAGCCTCTACCTCGAATATGATAAATATTAAATAGCGGTTCGAGTAAAGCTTTAAGTTCAGGTATGGTGAAGTGATGATGCCATACTATATCGTGTTTCTGTTCAGCATATCCTAACTCTCTTCCACTTCCGCCCACAAGCTTGCTCACAGTGTTAAAAAGGGACGGAAACATCAGTCGAAAATTTGCTGGGTCTAAGAAATGAAAAAGACCCCTTGCGGGTACAGTTATGAGCAATTTTCCATTATTTGCAAGAACTCTGTGAATTTCTTCTATCAGACAAGGACGAAGATCAAAGGGAATATGCTCTAAGACTTCAGTACAATTAACTGCGTCAACACTTGCATCTCTAATGGGCAGTCTATCAGCTGAATGATGATACAATTCAACTTCATCAATATCTTTGAGATTATCTTTTGCTAACTCAATTGCGTGGGGATTGATATCGATACCATAAAGTTTTTTAACCCCCAACTCGCTGGCAAACTTGAGACCCAGCCCTACATTACACCCTACATCAAGGATACTTTCTGTATGTTCTGGCAAATAGTGCATTGTCAGATGAGGAGGTAGATCTGCAGAACGGGAATTTGTATTGGTGTGCTTTTTGAATTTGAACATATATCCAGGATTTTGTGTGATTATATAAATGTTTAGCTACTACAATTCTGGACTAATCAAAGGCAAAATGACAATTTACCCAATCAATGCCACCAGTTTTGACAAAGTCACCTGTTACGAGCAAATAAGACTTCATTACTGCACATCTAAGGGTTTTTGATCCAAAACATGATTAGCAGCTACAAATAATGCTGTATTCAGTAACCAAAACTCCATACCGCCCTGACTCATAAAAATAGGGTAGTTGAAAGTTAGCGCCACCACCCCAATATCATATGCAAAAATTAACCCTCCCCACAGTGCAAAATCTCCCAATTTGCGATTGATAGCAATATTCCATGCTGTCTGACAAGCCCAATAAAGGGTAAAAATGTAAGCAAATATTAGTGGCACTCCCCCATCTAGCAACCATGCTGTCCACTGAATCTCTACCCAAATGGGTTGAGATACCAGGTCGGCATTGTCACCGAAATAGCCATTTATCATCCCCCAACGCCCCAAACCTGCGCCCAAAGGATATTTAGGTAATAAAATCTCAAAAGTATTTTGCAAAAACCCCCCTCTGTTTTGTTGGTAAATTTCTTGAGGAGAAGCAGCAAATAAGCTATTTATGCGTTTTAGTGTTGATTGTCCCCCAATGGCTATTGCCCAAAAAAATGTCCCTGCAAACAAGCCCGTCACGCCTGATATCATCGCTGTGGCACGGGCAACTTGACCTGTTCTGATTAAGACCATTGCCAAAACAACCATAGAAATAGCAGCCAATACCAAAATAGAACGAATTTGTGTTAAGTAGATACAAAATAAACCAATACCAGCACTACTAATACCAGCAATTCTTAAAATCGGGTTTTTATTTCTGAGCGCAAATGCAACCCCGAATAAAAGAGCATATAAACCTGAATTGGCTGCACCTCCCGGTATATCAGTTAAACCCATTGGTCTATATACCTGTGCGCCATTAGCTAACGTGATTAATAAGTCCTCTCCACCAAAGGCGTTGTTTGTAATCCCAGTGGAAACAGCTAACTGAAATTTATCCGGATAGTATACCTGTAACACCCCAACAATGGTACTCAATGTGTTAATTCCCCACATCAAAAACATTAAGCTTTCAAAAGCCTTGGGTGTAATTTTTAACCCTCTGACCCAAAAAAGAGGACTGAGAATAGCAAGATACATCGCTCCTTGAGCTAATCCTGCCGTTACCGAATTAATATAAGGATTTAGGCAGAACTGTAGCAGCATGATTGCTAGGACTATAATTGCTGGCTCAGTTGCTGGATGTTTTTGTTTTTCTGCTGTAGGTAGCCGCACTAATAAAAACAAACCAAGGGAAAAAGAAGCAATTCGCACGAGTACTCGGAAAACCCCGATTGGCGGAAATAAGAGTAATATTTGCAGGGAAAACTGTAACAAGATGAAGGTGTGCGCCCATGTCCAGTTTAGTTTTGCAATTATAGGAGATGAAAGGGGTAAGTGCTGATCTGTTTTTAGAGCCATGTAATTAAGTAAAGTTATTTACTTTCTGAGGTAAAACAGGCATTGGTTTACGGCGAAGTTGTTTGAATAACTTCAAAGTCTGGTTTTTTTACAGGGAGATGATTGGATAATGCAAAAGGTAAAATAGGATTAGTCAAACTGCATAATAATCCAAAAAAAACCTGCCCAATCGTTAGCTATTCTGCCAAATTTTATAACTCAGAATTAATTTGACATTCATAAATTATGGTATCGCATAAATATTCAGGAGCTAATCCAATTTTTGCACCTAATTTCTTAATCAACTTCCCTTTCCAAGTTCTGAGCGGGACTAAAACTCCTCTATATCTAACCAAAGCCAAATCATTACGCTCCGCTAGTTCAGCAATACCAGAAGGAAAATGATAACAAACATGATCTACATTTTCATTTTGCTGATTTTTCCAAAATGAATATATTCTTTGAAAATAAAATGGATTAGGCGTGGTTAAAATTAAATAACCTTCTGGAGTTAGATGCTGTTTGGCAAATCTAAATATAGCTCCAATATCTTCTAAATGTTCAATCACCTCACCAGCAACAATCAAATTAAATTTTTGCTCAAGTGAATTCTTTGTGATGTCACAAATTTCCACGTTATAACCTGCTGCTTTTAATTTTTTTACCTCTTCTGCAAGTATATCAATACCCAAACAAGAAGCTGATGCATGACTAAGATTTTTATGTAACCAATTTGGTTCGCTTTCACTTTCAAGCGTATGGTTAACAACTCCAATATCTAATATATCCTTACCAGATGCAGCTGCAACTAAGTAAGCAATTCTATCTTCAATTGGTTCATGCCAAGCATTTTTAAGTGTCTGTGTTCTCAACAGATGCGCTTCCGCTGAATTGGGATCTTTAGCATAGTCCTGCCAATGTTTCATATAATATGTCCTCACTACTAAATTATATTGTTCTCACTAACGCGCAATATAGAGCTTCAAATTCTTCAACCAATCTTTGGGAATTAAATTTTGTTAAAACCGTTTCCTTTGCAGCTAATCTCATTTCTGAAAGGATTGAATTTTGCAAAATAGCCTTAGTGATTACCCCAGCTAAATTTTTACTACTAGTAGGGTCTTCTATGAATCCATTATTACCAGAGGTAATCATCTCTGTAACTCCTCCACTATTGGAGCCAATAACAATTTTTTCCTTAGCCATTGATTCCAGAATAACTACTGGAAAAGGATCATTTTCAGCACAATGTACAACAATATCCATTGCTTCTAAAAATGACTCAGATTCTACATAACCAAGAATTTTGATGCGTTCTCGATCAGGATGGATTTCATGCATTTGTTTTAGTTGATGAAAATATTCCTGTCCCCTGCCTAAAGATGGTTCACCAGCTATAAAAAAGTGAGAATTAGCTATAATATCTGGTGGCAGGTAGGATATAGCATCTAAAAAACAGTGCTGTCTTTTCCATTCTTCAATCCGTCCTAAAATACCAATAGCGAATTCCGTATCAGCCAATCCCAATTCAGCACGTTTTGCAGTTCTTAAGTCTGGACGTTTCTCAAACCAATAATTTTCCAGCCCTAAAGCTATTGTGTGTGGCTTGGGGCTGAAAGTGAAGCCTTTATGTTGTTCAGCAATGAATTTTCCTTCCACAACAACCGCATCTGCGGGAAAAGTATGTGCTACACCTTTCCACCAACGCGCTGAACAGGGACCGTGATTAAACCAGAGGCATTTTACACCAAGACCACGGCTCGCCAACCAAGCAAATTGATGGTAGTGAGCCATAGTAGTATGTATCAGACGGATTTTGTTCGCTTGAAGATATAGCCGTAGCCATGCAACGCTAGAAAAAAGCGACCTAAGACGCATTTGATGAATTTCTACAGGAATACTATCTGTCCTTAGCCCTTGACTAAATTTGCCATCAGTCCCACAAATTACCTTAGGCTGAAAGCAAACTGTCTCTGTCTTTAAGTGTCCTCGAATCAAGGCATCAAGCATCCTCTCAGCACCAGCCCTATCACCATGAGGACATAAATATAGTATGGGGATTGGGTTATGAATTTCACTAATCATAAAATTAAATCATGAAAAAATGACCACAAATTAACAACACAAATAAATTTCAAAGCCCTGAACAATAATTAGATAAATTCATGCTGCTACCTCCTGCTTAACAACTTGAGAAAGCAAACTATACAGCCGATTTAATTGCTGTTGCGGATTGCAAAGATACTCAGCCCGTGCTTTACTCCCAGATGCTAAAGAGGCTCTTTCATGAGGACTAGAGATCAGTGTCCCTACAACCTGACTCAAAGCATCAATATCATTGGCTGCAACCAAACGCCCACAGGAATCATCAACAATATCCAAAGGTCCACCCAAAGCAGTTGTCACCACTGGCAAACCTGCATAAAGGGCTTCTATAAAAGCAATACCAAATGGTTCTGCTCCCGTATTCGGTTGACAGTGAATATCAGCAGCAGCTAACAAGTTTGGTACATCAGATCGTTGTCCTAAAAATAGCACACGGTCGGCAATACCAAGTTCCTGTACTTGTACCTTTAGTTCTTCTAAATATTCAGCCTCATGGGAGCGTTGTACTCCCCCAGCTATCCAACATATCCAGCCAGGGATGTCACGTAATTGCCCCAAAGCTGAGAGTAACATACTTTGTCCCTTCCAGCGTTCCAAACGAGAGACTTGGATAATCACTATCGCATCTTCAGGTGTATTGAGTTCGGCTCTCACCGCATGACGATTTGAGGCATGATTATCAATATTTGGACAGGCTACAGGGTAGTAAAGGATATCGCTATAGGTTGAATAGAGTTTCGGCACAGATGCTTGAGTGTAACAACTATTCGCAATTACTAAATCTGGCGGTACTAACTTTGCCCAACGTTCCAGAGGGTGTTCACCATTAGGCACATCATGACACCAAAAGACTAATGGTAAATTGTTAGCTCTGACAACGGACCCAAAAATCGCTTGCGGCCAGCAAGAATGACAAATAACTAGATCAAATCCTTCTTGCTTCAATAGTTGCTGGAGTTGCTCCCTAGCTCGCCACACCGTCCAAGGACGACTTATTCGGACTTTGCCCAACAGATGCACCTTTGCACCTAAATTTTGCAATTCCTTGGCCAATCTCCCCTCAAAGCATAGTGCAAAGTGATGCTGCATCTGTGAACATAAACTTTGCTCTTTTGCTAATGTCACCAGCAGCGTTTCTATCCCGCCAAATAAATTTCCCGCATAAACGTGCAGAACTTTCATAACAAATTCACTGATTTTGGTATACCTGCATAGTTGCGTTCTTGATGCAAAACTTCTTCATAAAATTTAAAACTGCGTTGTGCCATAGTTGTGTGGTTAAAATATTCTGCTCGTTTGCGGCTTGCTGCTGCTAATCGATTACGCAAACCAGGTTCAGAAAGCAGACGTTGTGAAGCTTCAGCTAAAGCTATTGGGGTGTTAATGGGTACAGTTAAACCTTCTTGTTCATGCCTACTCACCCAAGGTACTCCACTACAGGGAATATTGGCATTAATTACCGGACAACCACTAGCCATTGCTTCTACTTGCACTAATCCAAAACCCTCACTGCGGACATTAGAAGGAAACCAAAGACTGGTTGCAGCATGATAAGCACCGACAAGTTCATCCTCGTTTACATGACCTAACCAAACAATACGCTTGTCTACTCCCAATTTCTTAGCCAGACTTTTTAGTTCTTGCTCTAAAGACCCAACACCAATTATTACTAGTGTTCCTGCTACCATAGTGAGAGCTTCAATTGCTACGTGGAATGCTTTGTAATAGACTAATCTACCAACTGCCAACCAAATTGGCCCAGGATATTGTTTCTTGAGATTGTGACTAAATGCGATCGCTCTTTGATTCGGCTGACTATAATTATAACCATCTAAACCAAGCGGCAGATAACTCAATTTATCACGATAAAAACGTAAAAATTTTGAGCCTTGAATATAGGGTGAACTGGTGGTTAAAACCTGAGAGCTTCTACTGTAAACTAGATGTTCAAATGGACGTAATCCATATTTCAAAACTTTCTGTTTAATAACGTCGCTGTGGTGGGTAATTACCAAAGGTACACGCCTATGCAACATTGTTAAAGCCATCAGCATTGTCGGATTGGGTGTATGCAGATGCAGTAAGGTATTTGGTTGTTTAGCTAGTTGACATACTTTTTTGGGAAGTTCTGGACAGACATCAAATCTGGCTAATGATAACAGCCTACCCATCCTTGTCACACTAACATTACCATCCATCTCCTTTACAGTCTGGGTGCTGCTAGATAACTGTCCTTGCTGATTAAAAGCATTCACACAAACTACATGGACTTCTGCACCTAAAGCAGCCTGAGTTTGCGCTAGAGTTTGTACGTGTGTTTCTATCCCACCTCGGTCTGGAGGATAATATTTAGACAAATGGATAATCCGATAATTTGCTGTTTTCGGCATGGTTTTAACATTAAAAGCAAAACGCCTGGTTAATAAAGGAAACACGATCACGAGTCACTCTAGTGGAGTCCAGATAAACTGATTTATACTCTTCTGTATTTATGGAAATTCTTTAATGAGCAGCTAATGATTTTTGAAAAAGTATAAATAAGATTGTCGTACTTTGATAAAGTATCGACTTTCCACCCTGAAATTTACACAATCTGATAATTTATGAATTTGAACAGATTGATATGACGTAGAGATAGACAGACTAGTACCGCAGGGCGGAAGTCAAAAGTCAAAAGTCAAAAGTCAAAACGAAGACAGCATAAGATTGTTGGAGATTTAGAATGGTTGGTTTATTTACGCCGTGCTGTACTAGCCTACGTAAGTCGGATGATCAGTATTTTGTCATAAATAGGGTTTGCCAGGTAGCATAATTATCATTCCAAACCGATTCTAACACCGTATAAATATCAGTGGCAAGTAATCCATTCAAGGGAACAGATAATTGCGTCCATATACAGCGGTCATCTCTGAGAACGTCCTGACCCAAAACCCAAGGTAGTAAACGGTTTAAGGTAAGATCGTATTTATACCGATTCTGCATAAATTGAGATGAAGTCAAAGTACTACCTCCACGGGGATTAATACAGGCTGTCAAATAAGCTTGTTTGCTGTCACTATAAAGTGCATAGTAACCAACTCCTTTTAGCTGTCTCCGGTTGTTCTGACTATCTTTAATTAAGTCTGGACTTAGCTGGAGCAAAAAGGGGTTTTGATCACCTCTAGTATTGATCACATAACGCATCTGCAATTCCAATTTCTGACCATTTTTGAGATAACTATAGTCTGTTGCAGATTCCACCAATACGAACTTATCAGTCATCGCAATTTGATATTTCTGCTGACCCAGAGGCTTAATTTTGACTTGTTGCCAGTTATTCAGAGGAATTGCATCTGGAAAAATAGCAGCACTTAGGGGTCTTCTGCTGGCTATTAAATAAATAGCAGTCAATATAATTCCCACCCAGGTAGCAGCAAGTAGAAAGCGTCTTTTTGGCTCTAGGGGAACCGTGGTAGTTAATGGGGTTTCTGTCGAAACTAAAACATCTACTGGCAGTATCCAGTTACATAAGGCGGCAAAAGTAATAGTTGCAAATCCCATAAAAATAGTTCCCCCAGACTGTCCGTGCCAATAGTCAAACTGGTTGCGGTTATTCACCACCACAGCTAACAAAGCTACACGAATACAGCCAACTAAAAATCCCGTACCGACAGCAGATATAACTAATCCCCATCTCTGTTTCCAAGATAGGGTAACAACTACTATCATAATCAGTAGAGTTAGCTGTATTAGCCACAAAATTAATGCTCCACCAGTGCAGGCATAAAGAACTTCAACTTGGCCTGTTGGCAGTTTTACTAAAGTTCCAGAGTGAGTAGCACCAAAGCCTAGATAGTGGAGTAAGAAAGCGGCTATAGTTGCCGTGACTCCATTAAAATTTAACCGGGAATCGAAAATTCCATTGATAAAATTAAAGGGAAAAAGCATTAAGCACAATAACAAAAATAAGCGCCAATAATGCCTGATTCCTAAAAAGCCAAAAGATAGTAAACCTAAACCCAAGCCAGCTAAAATCGGACCGAATCTAAATAGCATTAGGTCTAAATGCCATAGATTTAGCGGTCTAATTATGACTACAAATAGCAATCCTAAACCTAAGCAGCCAGAGAACAATGTTGGAGTTGTTTCTTGTTGCTGGTTTTGCCAAAGTAAATATAAAATACCTCCCCAGTAAACTGCATAAAATGTAATTTGTTCACCTTCAAGGGGGTGGTTTCTAATTATATCTAAATGCAAAACAGCCAAGGTTGTAAAAATACCAAGCAAGTAAAATCGCTGGGTTTGCATTAAAGGTTTAAATCGGAGCAAAAATGCTTGTTTAGCTTGGTTCAGTTTTTGGCTACTGATGAACATTTTTATCTCCATTCTTATCCAAGATTTTTATCGATAATGCGTATCCAACGAGTCAGAAATATAAATGTTAATCCCAGCAAGATAGACCAGACGTGATCTACCATTTGTCCAATGGCTTGAAATTCCCATGCTGGCTCTGTCAAGCGTGGGGGTATGAGGATAGCCAGGTAGTCAATGAGAGAAAATATGAGCAGAATATAGCCAAGCAACTGCAACAAGGAGAAAGACAGATTTTCAATACTGTCTGTTATTTCTATGGGCTTTTTTGGCAGTCTTTCTTGTTTCTGTTTTTTCATTTCCTATTATTATAGAACTTCTGTGTTTGAAGGAGATATCTGAATGTATAGTACAGTGAGTAGTCTGTAACTATAATTTATACAGCTTTATTGCGCTCATTGTGTTTTTTCTAAGCACGTACTTAATATTACTAAGTTATAAGCGAACCTTTACTTATAAGCAAGATTAGATAAACAATTAACCATGACAAAAGATTACACAAGTGTTATCTCTTATTACCAATTTTGCATTTGAGACAACTTATGTCAATGATCTTTATCTAAATTTTACGTATTTATCCTGATAATAAAGAAATAGTTCACAAATTTCTGCCTAAATCCCGTTGTAAAGTTTAATGGAGTAATCTTGACTAGTGTATTGACAAACACATTGATTTTAGGCAAACTAAACATCTATACTATGGGATGTATCTATCAAAAAGCTGTGATATTTTTTACTTGGCTTTGTTTTTTTCTGTAAAGTGGGCATAATTGGTCAAATTAAAGATTTACTCTAAAACGCAATTTGGCGCTGCTTCACAAAGAAACGGTATAAGATTCAATATGGGACTTTGTAAAAGATAGTCTTTGCTGAGTCTATAAGAATAGAGAAATCAAAATCTGAGAACCAAGATCATAAAATTCAAACTCGATAGAAAAGAATATGGAAGAATATTTGCGCTATTGGTCAATACTTAAGCGACGTTGGTTGCCCACTTCTATAGTTTTTATAAGCCTTTTGGCATTAAGTGTAGTCAAGACGGTACTAGAAACGCCTATTTATCAGGCAGGAGGCCAGTTAGTACTGAAAAAGAACTCTACCTCCACCCTCACAGGAGTAGGTAACCAATTAGGACAATTAGAGAATTCAGTCAGTGGTAGACCATTAGGAACAGAAGTAGCCGTTTTGCGTTCTCTGCCCTTAGCGGAAAAGACAATCAATGCCATTCGCCTCAATATTAACCCTCTAGTGTTTTTGAAAGACCTGCAAGTAAAAAATATTGAAAATACAGATATTCTGGAAGTATATTATACAAGTACAAATCCCAGAATAGCGGCTTCAGTTGTAAACACTTTAATGAAAGTCTATATAGAAAATGATATCAATGCGAACCGCGCACAAACCAGGTCTGCTAGAGACTTTATTGCCCAACAGTTGCCCGTGAGGAAAGCTGCATTACAAGCATCTGAACGCAGACTACAATTTTTTAAACAGCAGAATCGAGTTTTAGACTTGAAAGCTGAAGCCACGGCCAGCGTGGGAATTTTGACTGATTTAGATAGACAAGTAGCTACAACTAAATCCGATCTATCTTCGCAAACTGCCCGAATGGAATCAATCCAGAAACTGTTTGGTGTTAGTTCCCAAGAGGCTGTGATTGCAGGTTTTGTGGGTGAATCGCCATCAACAGTTGCAGTTCTGGGACAATTGCAAGATGTCCAGCAAAAGATACAAGTTGTCGGTTTGCGGTTGACAGATACTCATCCCACAATGGTTGACTTGAAAAAAGAGGAAGTGATTCTCAGAAAAGAACTAAAGAAGCGAATAGAACAAAGTTTTATCGGTAAAGCAGGGCGTTTAAATACAACCGTAGAACCTGAAAGAATTGTGCAACTAAGAGGTCAAGGTTTACAACAAGGAATTTTGAGTACTTTTGCCAACGCCGAAGCAGAACGCCTGAGTTTACAGGTACGACTGAAATCTTTAGCTGGAGTGATTGAATTTTACAGACAAAGGGCTAATACCTTACCGCAGCTAGAATTGCAGCAACGCCAGTTAGAACGGGAAATATCTGCAACTGATTTGAGCTATCAAAATCTGTTGGCTCGGTATCAAGAATTGCAAGTGGCGGAAAATCTCCAAGTCAGTAATGCTAGGATTGTTACACCTGCCTTAATTCCAGGAGTACCAATCAGGAGCCGTCAGTATATAAACTTACTGCAAGGATTAATTGGTGGGATTGTGTTGGGGGTAGCTACTGCCTTTGTTTTAGAAAAATTGGACAAAACTATCAAAACCTCCAAATCTGCCAAAGAGTTATTGGGTTACAACTTACTGGGCTATATTCCACCTTTTCCCAATGGCAATTTTATCCCTGAAGTCATCGTCAAAAACCAACCTGATTCCCCTGTCAGCGAGGCTTTTCGGATGCTGCAAACTAATCTGAGATTTTTTAATTCTGAACAATCAATTAAGGTGATTGTAGTCTCTAGTTCTGTACCTAAAGAAGGTAAATCAACAATTGCTGCCAATTTAGCCTTCTCGATATCTCAATTAGGGCGCAACGTCTTACTAGTAGATGCCGATTTGCGTAATCCCAGTCAACACAAAATTTGGGAAATTCCCAATGAAGTGGGTTTAAGTAACGTTCTCAAATGTCAGTTGGATTTAGACAAGGGTGTGACTGAAATTGTCCCTAATTTAGAAGTTCTCACGGCTGGTGAACTCAATCATAACCCAGCGTCACTACTTGATTCTAGTCAAATGGCTGTGTTTGTGGCACAAGTCGCCCAAAAGTATGATTTTGTCATCATTGACACTTCACCATTAACTGTAGCTGCGGATGCAACGATTTTAGGAAAACTAGTGAATGGAATTTTGTTTGTAGTACGTCCAGGTGTAGCTGATTCTCATAGTGTTTCTCTCTCTAAAGAAATGTTGGAGAAAGCAGAGCAAAATGTTCTAGGTGTAGCGATGAATGGCATCAATGCTAATCAGCCAGATTCTAGTTATTATGCCGTTAGTAGAGCTTAATGATTAGAATATAGTGCTTATCATTTAAATAAAGTATTGTGTTGTAAGAATTGCTAAGAGGGTATTTGAAAAGTTTCCGGCGATTATAAAGATGCCTCCGGCACGCTGACGCGAACGCTACTACACAAGCAAAGTCCACCTCCGTGGACTAACCAAAATTAAGGTTTTCAAACCCACGCAGGTGGGTTTCGCCTGTGTAGCCGCGACTTCTAGTCGCTAGGGCTGTAATAATTTAGACTTTTCAAACACCCTCTAAGGCTATTTTTGAACATGAGTTTATTAAAATTAAATGATAAGTCCTATACATTCATTACATAGGGGTTGCTGAAAAAGTCTTGTCGTGGAGACAGGGAACAGGGAACAGGGAACAGGGAACAGTTTCAAGAGTTGGATGGAAGCGATTTTTCCTTTACATCAAACTTAAATGCAAGGTTTTCGAGTTCCCATGTCATAAAATCTTGCACTTTTTGAAAGTCAAAATGGCTAAAACCATTTACCTGTAATGTTTTGAGATTTATTCAGCATACCCTACATAGACTTTCATAAGTTGCTTACCTAAACGTTCGTGACTGAAACGCTCTGTAACTGTATGTCTCGCATTTTCTGAGATGATTTGACGTTTTTCTGGGTTGTTGAGTAAATCTAGAATAGCTGCGGCTAAAGCCTTTGGTTCTCCTGGTGGGACACCAATTGCATCATAGTTATGGGTAAATAACTCAGCCGCACCACCGGCTTGGGATACTATCACCGGTTTACCACAAGCCATTGCTTCTACTATTGCTAAACCAAATGGTTCTGGTTGAGTACTGGCGTGAACTACAATATCTAAATCACGGTAAATTGCGGCTATATTTTCTTGGAAGCCGAGAAAATCAACTTTGTTTGCAATATCTAAATCTGCGGCTTTGTCTTTTAATTCCTGTTCAGAAAATTGGGAACCACGAGTTTTATAAATTGCTCCACCCACAATACAGAAACGCACGTTTAAATGAGGATGCTTTTTGATAATTTCTGATGCTGCTTCTAGAAAAATATCATGCCCTTTCCAACGTGCAAAAGTCGCAACTAGTCCTACTTGCAGAGTCAAATGTAAAGTTGGAGAAGTTGGGGAAAAGTAATTGACATCTACGGCATTATAAATTACTTCTATTGGTAAGTTTGGGAGTGTGGTTTGAGCATCTTGGGCGACAGCTTGGGAAATAGCAATTCCCTGTTTAACACCATAGCTCACCCGTTTTAAGTTTAAAATCTTTGCCATGAATGGACGTGAGCCATAGAAGTCATGGATGTGCCAAACTACAGGTATATCCTTGATTCCAGCCAATGCAGTTAGTAGATGAGTTTTAATGCCGTTGGAGTGAATTAAGTCTGGTTTGAGTTCCCGGAGCGATCGCTTGAATTCTCCCAAATATGTACCGAAACTTGGTAAAATTTTTACTAGTCTTAATAGTAATGTCAATCCGGCTATGGCTTGATTACTACCTTTGAAAGCACTATCTCCCAGTTGATTTAATTCTGCTGGTAGTTTCAGTAATTTGACTTGCACTCCCAATTTTTCTGCTTGTTCTATCAATGGTCCATCAGTACCTACAATTAGATGTAGTTGAATATCGGGCTGTGTATTCAAAAGTGCCGCACAAATAGTTAGTAAAACTCTCTCAGCACCACCAATTACTCCCACTGGGTTGACAAATACAATTTTCATATATTTTCAACACCCGCTAATTTTATATAAGATTTCGCAATAATTTGAGTATGATGAGACCAAGAATATTTCTGTGCTTGATTGAGACGGACATTGATCATAGGTGCGCTCGTTGGGTTTGATAATAGTTGCGCTATCTTTTTTACCCACGCTGATACATCCGCAGTTGGACAGTATATCACACCTTCTCCACCAACTTCGCGCAACACAGGAATATCACTAGCAACTACTATCGCCCCACAAGCTAAGGCTTCAATTACAGGTAATCCAAAGCCCTCTGCGTCACTTGTTAATAACACTGCTGAGGCTCGTTGGTAAAGGGTTGCTATAGTAGAGCGTTGTAAATCCTGGAGGTGAATTATCGACTTGCTGAGATTCAATTGAGCAATTTGCTGTTGTTGGCTTTGTGTCCACTCACCACTGACTTTAACTAGTTGCAACTCTGGATGAATAAGTTGGACTCGTGCAAATACTTCTAATAGAATATCAATACGTTTACGGGGAATGCAACTACCAACGTGTAAAAGAAAAGGTGTAGTACCTATTTTTGCTATTTCTAATATTTCTTGGTCAATATTACTTGCTTGATCAGTATTAATACTAAATTCTGAGGCGATACCATAGGGGGCGTGAACTAGACGTGATGCTTCTACGAGTTGGTAATGCTCAATTTGTTTTCTAACTTCTGCAGTAGAATAAAAGACAACTGCACAGGATTGTAAGCCGTGTAAAATTCTGCGAGACATAGTTTGATACCAAGCCGGTCTTGGTTCTTTTTCTGGCTCTACAAGAGAGCGAAAGGCATCAATATCATGACAATATACTCCCGTCCGTTCTGGGGGTAAAACATGGGCTAAATGGGCGTAGGAGTGGTCAGATATGTGATAAAAATCGAAATCTGTTACCCTTGGTTTGAGATACTGGGGATAATCCCAAAATCGATTGAGTAGACGATCTGCATTATAGGCAAATTGCTTTTTACCAATCCAGGGGATTTGTTGACAACGACTATTAAATTTTGGCAGAACTTTTATAGCTTGAATAGATGCAGTGTGTTCAGCTTGCAATTGTTTAATTAGCATCTGAGCGCATAAATCCATACTATACCAGTTCTCTTCTGGGTAATCGCAGATAATAGCGAGACGCATTTGAGTCATATCATTAATTTTAATTTTCTCTATAGGAATCCGGTTTGGTTTCTGTTCGCGGTAGCGTGCCGTAGGCATATTTACTCGTAGAGGTAGGGAACAGGGAACAGGGAACAGAAAAGAAGGAATCCAATACTGTTCGGTTAAGGATTTTTGTAGGTTGGGTTGAACAAAGTGAAACCCAACAAATGCCTGTAAATGTTGGGTTTCGTGCCTTAACCCAACCTACGTAATTTCATTTTTTTGAGCTTAACCGACAAGTATTGAGAAGGAATCAAGCTATACGGAGTTCTGTAAGCGCAAAGCGCAGGAGTCCTATATATTGCCAGATAGTTCTTCCTTATCAAAATTTATTATATCAGGTTTCTAGGTTGCCGTCAACCCTCTTACTTCATAAATTTGGCAACCATCAACAACAATTTTGTGATTCTGACTTGAGTGAAACGGAAAGAAGAAGCTCCATTTTCCTTTATGAGATGCTGAACACATTCAAAGTGATCACGAAAAGACTTTTATGGCTGACGCTACGCTATCAGCAAGCCCTATTTAATCACAATATCTCCAATCATTCCTGCTTCTGTGTGTCCAGCTATGGTACAGCGTAAACCATATTTTCCCGGTTTGAGTGGTACAAACACCCATTCAGCTTCCGCAGCAGGTTTTAGTTCTAGTTCGTGAATAGCACCTTTAATTTCGACATTACCTGCTTCAACTTTTTGTGTCCAAATGGCCCTTTCTGTTCTATTTCTTGATGCCAAGATGGACTTTTGAGCAAATGTGAAATAGCTGCAACCCAATCATTTTCATCTTTTGCGCCAACCACTACTCCCGCATTATTACCCAATATCAGGAATTTCGCTACTACTGCCAATTACAGGAATACCACAAGCAAATGCCTAAATTAGTACATTTACAAACTGTTCGCAGCAATTGGATACTGTATAGTATATCACTAATATAAATTTACTTACTTGAGAAAATTCAGATGACAAACGTTAAGATTTTAGTCTTTGCTACCAAAGGCGCTGGTTCAAATGATGAAGCTCGAATATTAAAACTTTTACAAAACTTTAGTGTTGAGATTGTACCATTTGATCGCTCTAATAAATTCAAAAGCTTTATAAATATAATTCAACAAGCTGTGCAAACAAAGCCTAGCCTAGTTGTGATGGAAGGAACTGGAGCTTTAGGGGGTATGGCTTGTTTATGGCTGCGATGGTTTTTTGGTATTCCCTATATTTTTAGTAGCGGGGATGCGATCGCACCTTTTATTAATTTAAAATATCCCATTCTCGCACCAATTGTAAATCTATATGAGCGAATGCTCTGTCGCTTTTGCGCTGGGTTTATTGGCTGGACACCTTACTTAGTTGGTAGAGCATTAACCTTTGGAGCGCCAAAAGCGGTCACAGCGGCAGGTTGGTCATATTATGATCGGACTATGGAACAGTTGGCCGATAGTCGCGTACAAATTCGTCAACAACTAGGAATTGCAGATAATTCCCTTGTGTTTGGGTTACTGGGTTCACTAGCTTGGATTCAAAGTGTTCAATATTGCTATGGTTATGAATTATTAAAAGCGTTCCAGAAAATTAACCGCCAAGATGTCAGTATTCTAGTGGTTGGGGATGGAAATGGACTGGCTTATTTACAGAAATTAGCAGGAGAGGATTTAGGAAAGCGCATTTTTCTACCAGGTAATGTCCCTGTTGAGCAGGTGCTTGATTACATGGCAGCAATGGATGTTGCTAGTTTACCTCAAAGTGTGGATGGAGTTGGCAGTTTTCGCTATACCACAAAAATCAGTGAGTATTTAGCAGCAAAATTACCAGTGGTTACGAGTCAAATTCCTATGGCCTATGATATTTGTGGAGATTGGGTTTGGAAGTTACCAGGTACTAAACCGTGGGAAGATATTTATATCAACTCTCTGGCTAATTTAATGCAAGAGATGACAGTTGCAGAAATCAAAATTAAGAAAAAAGCAATTCCAAATCAAATATCAGATTTTGACCTAGAGCAACAAGTTTTTAGGGTAACAAATTTTATCAATGATATCGCCAAGCAATCGATATGAATAATTTAGACCAGATGACTGTAATTGTTCCCCGTCTACCTCCTGCGGTAGATGGAGTGGGAGACTATGGGCTAAATTTAGCGAAACAAATGCGTCAAGATTTTGGAGTGGTAACTGAGTTTATCATTGGAGATGCAAATTGGTCTGGGGAAGATTTTGTAGAAGGATTTACGGTTAAGCAGGTAGAATATAGATCACAAAATGCTTTGTTAGATTTATTACCTAATGACCAGAACTCAGAACAAACTATACTACTGCATTATGTGGGCTATGGTTACGCTAGGAGAGGTTGTCCTGTTTGGTTGGTGGAAGGTTTAGAAAAATGGCGAAAAGCTGGAAATAACCGCCGTTTAGTGACGATGTTTCATGAAATCTATGCTTTTGGTCCAATTTGGAATAGTCAGTTCTGGACATCACCACTCCAAAGAAATTTAGCAGCGCGTTTGGTAAAATTGAGCGATCGCTGTATTACCAGCAAACAAGGATATGCTGAGATTATCAGTAAATTCAGCAACGGAAAACACTCTGATATTCCTACTTTACCAGTTTTTTCTAATGTGGGTGAACCTGAATATCTCACACCTTTATCAGAACGTTCTCGGCGTTTGGTAGTATTTGGTGGTGGTGGTCCCCGTTCTCGTGTTTATCAACAATCATTATTAGCATTAAAGCGGACTTGTCAAGAGTTGGAAATTGAGGAAATATTAGATATTGGCCCGGCTCTAAAGTTTGCAATTGAGCCAGTGAATAATATCCCAGTTACTTGCTTGGGAGTTAAGTCTGCTCAAGAAATCAGTGATATATTATCAACTTCCTTGGTAGGGTTTTTTAATTACTCACTTGAACACTTGACAAAATCAACAATCTTTGCTGCTTACTGCGCTCACAAATTGTTGCCCGTCGGAATATGGTATGAAGGTAAAGATGTAGATGGTCTAGAAGCAGGTAAGCATTACTGGCTGGCGGATAAGTATCAAAATAGTATGAACTTATCAGCAGGACAGACGGTTGCAGATCATGCTTATGCTTGGTATCAAAACCACAGGCTATCAGCCCAAGCTCAGACTTTTGTAAAGTATCTAAAATGAAGAAAGATTAAGCTGTATTCATCAACCTGAAAATGAGCCAAACTGCAATCAATCTCGTTGCTATTTCTGTCTTTCTCATAACTCTCTCAACTCTGTTGGGACCATTAGTACATCTGTCACCAACAATACCCGCTTTAGTGACTGTGGCGTTTTTGGGTATTGCGACTTTGGATAATTTCAGTTTTCAAGGAAAGGGAGGGACGATAGTATTAGATGTGCTGGCGCGATTTTCTCCAAAATATAAAGAACGGATTATACATCATGAAGCCGGTCATTTTCTTGTTGCTCACCTGTTAGGAATTTCTGTGACTGGCTATACTCTCAGCGCTTGGGAAGCTTGGAAACAAGGACAACCAGGACAAGGTGGGATATGTTTGGAAGATAGCGAGTTAGCAGCGCAGTTGGAAACGGGGAAGATTAGCGCCCAAATGTTAGACCGTTATTGTACTATTTGGATGGCGGGAATTGCTGCGGAAACTTTGGTTTTTGACTCTGCTGAAGGTGGAGATGATGATAAAAGTAAGTTAACTGAAGTTTTGCGAGTTCTCGGTTTTCAGGAAGCGGTTTATCAGCAAAAGCAACGGTTTCATATTCTCCAGTCTAAAAACCTGATCCAGGAAAATTGGTCGAGTTATGAAGCTTTAGTTGCGGCTATGAAAAAACGGGCTACTGTGTCTGAATGTCAACAAGTTATTCTTAGTTAAGAAGAAACAGCATTTACAGGGGAAATATGATGATTATTACAAATTACCACTTTATTTCTACCAGTTTCTTTGGCTTTTAATAAGCATTGATCAGCACGATGTAATAAACTGATTCCAGTCTCATCGTCCTCCGATTCTAAAGTAGCTACACCTAAGCTAATAGTAATATTAATAGAGAGTTTATTGCTAATCACAAATGAGCTTTCATGAACTACTCGATTGAGACGATGACCGATATTTAGTGCTTCTTCAATGCTTGTATTCGTCAACAAAACTACAAATTCTTCTCCTCCATAGCGGAAGGGAATTTCTTGGGAACGCAGATTATTTTGCAACCTTTTACAAAGTAATTGTAAAATGCGATCACCTACTAAATGCCCGTGAGTATCGTTAACTTTTTTGAAAAAGTCTACATCTAACATAATGAGACTGAAGGGATTTTTTAACGCTCTGGCTTGTTGAACTTGTCTAGGTAAGTCCCATTCTAAAGCCCGACGATTATTTAATTCTGTTAATGAATCCGCTAGGGCAATTGCTGATAGTAAGGCATTTTTCTCCAGCAAATCCCGATATTTTTGTGCTTTCCGTAAACCCACCGTAAATTGAGCTATTATTATTTGATAATTAGCAGCAAAATTTGCTAAACTATATGTGGTTTGATTTTCAGGAATTTGCCAAACATAAGCATCCGCACCTTGTTCTAGTGCAGCAGCATTTACTAATAATTCCCACTCCCAATTTTCCTGACTTCTCAGAGTAAGTAACTCAGGACGATCCTCAAACAAAATACAGTACACACAAGATAACTTAGTTTGTTCTTTTAACCAAGAACATAATCCCATACTTCCATCTAGACTTGCTTGCACCAAGATTATATCTATGGGCGTAATGTGAATGCAAGACTGAGCCTGATTGAGATTGGTAACAATATCTATATTAAAGATATTTGTATCAAGAATTTGATCGGGAAGTGTAGCCAGAAAATTATTAGTTCCAAAAACTAAAATTGAACTTTTCATTGTTTTGCATTTTCTCTATTTCCAAGTCAAATAAACATCTGGTGAAATTAAATATAGGTTATCCCAAACCCTTGTAGAGACTTTCCAGGGATGTTCGGATCTACATTCTTTTGTGGAGATGTTTACTTGTATAAATTATTCCCACAAACAGCCTTGTACAACTATTTTTTACAAGCAAATATCATACATATAGGACTTACACAATTGTTATATTACAAGGGTACGTCAAAATTAATAATTAGATAATAATTAACAAATTTTCGATATTTGATGCACCCTACAGGAGAAACCCTAATTTATTTAAACCTCCTACGGTAATTGCTAATTTTCATTTTTCCTCTTTTCTTAATAACTTGTAAATTTATTTGATACATACAGTAGGATGTTTGCAATTGCGCTCAATGATGTATAAACACGGAATAATATCTTTGCCTAAATAAAGATACATTTCCATAATTTAAGTTTTGTTAAAAGTAATCTAGAGAAATGTCAAGCAAAAAAAAGTTTTTTATTCAAAGCGGCTTTGATAACTGGGTTTTAAAAAGATTTTGACTACTGAATTATGCAAACGGTAGCCATCTAAAATCCAAAATGAAGTAATAGAATATCTGATCTGCTGATGTTATAACGGCGTTTACGTGTATTTTTTATTTGTATCCTTATTCATATCCCTATACCGTTTTTTCACAAGTATTTCTTAAGAATCCCGTGTTATAGTTGCTATATAAGGTTTTTTTGCTAAAGTCAGAGAAGTTCATCAATAGTCAAAATTATGCTTAATATGTGGTTTTTGAGCCTAGTTTATGTCAATTAGTCATTAAATCTGGCATTTATATAAAATGACAGAATTTTGTAAATTTGCTGTAATAACTATAACAAACACGTAGTAACAGGTAACAGGTCAAGATTTTACTCATCACCAATTAGCGATTACCAGCCTAAACTAGATAACTAGCAACTTAAATTATTATTTTTTTGTAATCTCTCATGTCTTCAACTCCCCAGTATCTTAGCGGTAACGATATTCGCGCTTTATTCCTCGACTTCTACACCCAACGGGGACACCAACCGCTTCCGAGTGCGTCCCTTGTACCAGAAGATCCTACAGTGCTGCTGACGATCGCAGGTATGTTACCATTTAAGCCTATATTTCTGGGACAGCGCACGCCGGAATTTAAACGCGCTACGACTTCGCAAAAGTGTATCCGTACCAATGATATCGAAAATGTGGGACGGACTAAGCGCCATCATACATTTTTTGAGATGTTGGGTAATTTTAGCTTTGGTGATTATTTTAAACCACAGGCGATCGCATGGGGTTGGGAATTATCCACTCAAGTCTTTGGTATTTCTCCTGAAAATCTCGTTGTTAGCGTGTTTGAGGAAGACGACGAAGCTTTTGCAATTTGGCGAGATACCATTGGTGTAAGCGAAAAACGCATCAAGCGCATGGGTGCAGATGATAACTTCTGGGTATCAGGAATCACTGGACCATGTGGACCATGTTCGGAAATTTATTATGATTTTCACCCAGAACGCGGTGAGGATAATATTGATTTAGAAGATGATACCCGATTTATCGAGTTTTATAACTTGGTATTTATGCAATATAATCGGGATGCTACTGGTAATTTAACCCCGTTGCAAAATAAGAATATTGACACGGGAATGGGTTTGGAAAGAATGGCGCAAATCCTGCAAAAGAAGCCAAATAATTATGAAACAGATTTGATTTTTCCGATTATTGAAACAGCAGCAAAAATTGCCAAAATTGATTATTACGAAAGTGATGAAAATACGAAAGTTTCTTTAAAGGTAATTGGTGATCATGTCCGTTCTGTGGTTCACATGATTGCTGATGAAATTCGCGCTTCTAATGTGGGAAGAGGTTATGTTTTACGGCGTTTGATTCGTCGTGTTGTCAGACATGGGAGATTAATCGGAATTTCGGGAGAATTTATTAACCAAGTTGCAGAAACAGCAATTTCTCTTTCAGAATCAATTTACCCAAATTTGCGGCAAAGAGCAACTGCTATTAAAGCCGAATTACAAAGAGAAGAAGTTAATTTTCTCAAAACTTTAGATAGAGGAGAAAAGCTGTTAGCAGAAATTATCGAAACTGTAAAACAGCAAGGACAAAGTTCTATTAGTGGAGAAAGTGCTTTTACTCTCTATGATACCTACGGTTTCCCATTAGAATTAACCCAAGAAGTCGCAGAAGAAAATAACATTACTGTTGATGTTGATGGTTTCAATGCAGAAATGCAAAAACAAGTAGAACGTGCAAAAGCTGCACATGAAACTATTGATTTAACTGTTCAAGGTTCTTTAGATAAACTTGCAGAACATATTCACTCTACACAATTCATTGGTTATACCCAATTAGCAACAACTGCAAAAATCGAAGTTTTATTAGTTGCTGGTGTTTCCGAAGAAGCAGCAGAAGCAGGAACAGAAGTACAAATTGTTCTTGATAAAACTCCATTTTATGCTGAATCTGGTGGACAAATTGGAGATAAAGGATATATTAGCGGTGATGGTATTTTAGTCAGAATTGAAGATGTGAAAAAAGAATCTGATTTCTTTATTCATTTCGGACGCATTGAAAGGGGAACAATTAGAATTGGTGATGAAATTACCGCCCAAATAGATCGCGGTTGTCGTCGTCGTTCTCAAACTAATCATACAGCAACTCATTTATTGCAAGCTGCATTAAAGAAAGTTGTAGATGAAGGAATTTCTCAAGCTGGTTCTTTGGTTTCTTTTGATAGATTGCGCTTTGATTTTAACTGTCCCCGCGCTTTAACTGTGGAAGAAGTTCAGCAAATTGAAGAATTAGTAAATAGTTGGATTTCTGAAGCGCATTCTGCTACAATAGAAGAGGTGCCTATAGCCGAAGCTAAAGCTAAAGGTGCAGTAGCGATGTTTGGGGAAAAATACGGTGATCAAGTCCGCGTGATTGATTTCCCTGGTGTTTCAATGGAACTGTGCGGGGGAACTCATGTTAATAATACGGCGGAAATTGGCGTTTTTAAGATTATTTCCGAAGCCGGAGTTGCGTCTGGAGTCAGAAGAATAGAAGCAGTTTCTGGTGCGGCAGTATTGGATTATTTGAATGTGCGTGATATAGTAACTAAAGATTTGTGCGATCGCTTTAAAGTCAAACCCGAAGAAATACCCGACAGAATCACAACTCTACAAACCGAACTCCGCAACAGTGAAAAAGAAATTCAAAGCCTGAAATCACAAATAGCAATTGTTAAATCTGACAGCTTATTACAGACTGCGGAAATCATCGGAGAACACAAAATTATTATCGCCCAAATGGAAGATATTGACGCAGAATCATTAAAAGCTGCTGCGGAAAGATTGCTGCAAAAAATCGGTAATGGTGCAGTGGTTTTAGGTTCTATTCCCGAAGCCGGAAAAGTGAGTATCGTTGCTGCTTTTAGTTCTGAAGTTAATAAAAAAGGAATACAAGCAGGAAAATTTGTGGGAACTATAGCGAAAATCTGTGGAGGTGGAGGTGGTGGAAAACCCAATCTCGCGCAAGCTGGGGGAAGAGATGCGAGTAAGTTACCAGAAGCTTTAGAAACTGCGAAAAGTGATTTGTTAGCAGCGTTGAAATAGGAGTTTGTGGGGTAGGTTCTTGCCTACCCAAATTTTTGCATTGATTAATATATTTTTAATATAGCAATTCCCATTCAAGTGAGGTACAAGCAGTAATAATTAAACGCAGATAAACACAGATAAACGCAGATATTTTTGTACTTCATTAGACTAGGAAATGCTATATTAGGCTTTTTGCTAGTAAATATTGGCAGTTTAAGATATTGTCTGTTGACAGTCTAAACTGTCCTTGTTTTTTTCCCTTAGTAATGATAACATCCCAGAGTGAAATCATGTTTTAATAGACAAGAAGGAAAATTTATGTCTGACATCAAAAAACTTGGTCAATCTTGGATATTTAATTGGTTTTTTGGATTTAGCGAGATCCCTACAGATGAAGATTGTTGCATTTATATCAAATCAGTTTTATGTTGCGCTAAGGGAGATGGAGTTCTCTCACAGGAAGAAAAAGATTGGGCTATTGGATTCTGTGCATCCTGGGGAGTAGCAGACTGGGTAATTGAAGAGCTAAAAGCATACGAAGCAGATGAAGATATACAAGAGGTAATTGCTCGCTCTCCTCAAGTATCTATCGCACAAAGAGATTTACTTCTCACAGCAATTAGAGCTTCTGCTGCTGATGGAGAACTTGATGAAGGTGAAAAGGGAAAAATTCTACAAATGGCTGCTATTATAGGGGTAAAAGAAGAGATAGTAGAGCAGTTAGAGCAGCTGCACAAAGAAGAATTAGCATTACGTCAAAAGCGTATTAACCTCCTATATCCGGAGAAAAGCCCTTATTAATAACCTACAGGTAAGTAAATATATTCAACTCCAACCCTAAACAATTCAAAATTTACTTATCTGCTTCTTAAAAATTTAAGAAAATTTAGAAGTAATAACTTTGAATTAAAGCAAAGTGCATGGGGTGGCAATTTTGGGTGTTGTATAAATATGGCATCTGTCAATTCAAAGGTAGCGTCTTTAGCTCTACATAGATGTTTGTAGGCTGCTTGACGGAATTCTTCTAATCTGGCAAGTTTCATATTGGCGAGTCAGAGTTAGCCCGGATTTCTCTCAGTTCCTGTCAAAAGGGAGACTGTATTCAATCAGACTCCTTTTTTTTCTTGAATATAACCAATTTAGTCTAAACTTTAGTCAATTATTCTTTCTTTCATAAATCTACCGCCAATTCATGCAAATTTTTATTAATTAACAAATTTTTAAAATATATCCCCAGCTTTTTTAATAAGTCAGGGATTAAAAATACATATCGAAATCTACCAGAAGCAAAGATAGAGATGAAAAATTTGCCGCTTATCGCACCATTCCCACTTTACAAGAATATATTTTAATTGATCAATACACAATGCACATTGAGCAATATTTTAGAACTGATAATAATAAATGGATATTTTCAGAATTTGTAGATGCAGATGAAAATGTAAATTTAGCCTCTATTCCCTGCCAAATCTTGTTATCAGACATTTATGATAAAGTTGAATTTAACACAGAAGAATAAAAAACTCCCAACTCAATCTTCCTCTTTGCGTCTGGAGCGCCTCTGCGTGAGACTATAATAATTACAAATACCAAAGGAGTCAATAAAAATGGGACGCATCAATCCTTACACATTGCAAATGAAAATTACCCAAATGTTCGCCCAAGGACAATCATTTTTTGCCCTTACCAAAGTCCAAGATTGGTTAAAAGAACATAATCAAAACCCCCTAGAGTATGAGATCATTTTTCACCAAAAACCCGCACCTCCTGGTTCTAAAGAAGTCATGGTAATAGAAATAGAACTCAAACGCAAAGATGGACAACCTGTGGATTCTTGGTTACAAGAACAAGCCAACCTTCATGCATAAGATAACCAAAAAGAAATTGAAACTATCTGTAGTGAAAAAGCAGTTCACTCCCTCTTTACCAAACAAAAAAGAAGGAAATAAATTTTCCTTTCTAAGTTATCACTATTGCAGAAGCTTTACTAATTTGCTGCTAGGTGAGTAGCTACTTCTTCTAATGTTTTAACCAAGTTTTCTAAAGTATAGATATGTTGAACTTGTTGGCTAGAATTATTGGTATTGGTAGAAACTTGAGTTGATTCTTGAGTCGAACTACGATTGCGTTGCATCTCTTTTAATCCCAAACTAGCTAACATCATTTATTCCTAGATACTAATATATAGCGTATCCTGATAAAAATACGTAAGTACTGAGATTTTTCATATACTCTTTAAAATGTAACCAAAGTTCTTCATTCTTACTTGACATCACGGTGTACAGTCATCGACACATAGTGCATTTACTTGCATTTAAGTAGATATACACAGTTAAATATAAGACGGGTGGGCAGGATAAGTCCCCTTTTTACAAGTCAGTCAAAACTCTGCGTCACTTTGCGTTTACCTCAGCGAACCTCTGCGTTTAAAAGTAAAGTTTCCAACCGTTTTTAGTATATCTTCAGTACTTTCTCTTTTTTGTTGAATGATGCGATACAGCACTTCCCGGTGTTATGAGGTACAAGAACCCCACCCCCAACCCCCTCCCCGCAAGCGATGAGGGGGCTAAGATGCACCTCATAAGAGCGGAAACCGCTGTAAATCAATTTATCAAACTTTTGTACTGCTTTATCCAAGATTACCCTGTAACCCACCTGTATGTACTAAAAGTAAAGAATCCGACTTTAAAAACCCTTTTGCTATTAAATCCATAACTCCATAAAACATTTTTCCTGTATATACATAATCTAAAGGTATGCCATATTCTTGTTGAAAATTTTGACAAAATAGCCTTAATTCATTATTTACCTTAGCGTAACCACCAAAATGATAATTACAAATTAATTCCCAAGGTGCGGGACAATTAACAGGTGCTGGTAAGCCAGAATCCAGATAATTTGTTAATAGGTTATTGATATCTTCTTTGAGAAAATCACCACCTTTTAATATAGGAAATCCCATCACTTTTTGTTGTTGATTTAATGATAGTGTCATACCTGCCAGTGTTGTTCCTGTACCGCAAGCTAGACAGATAGTGTTAAATTCTTTAACCGTTTCTAATATCTCTATACAACCACGCATACCATTTAAGTTACAACCACCTTCAGGAATAATGAATACTTCCCCAAATTGCAGTTTTAATTGGTTTTTTAATTCATCTGTATGACGTTGTTTATATGTCCGACGATCAATATATAGTAATTGCATACCCTGTGCTACTGCAAATTGTAAAGTAGGATTTAGAGGGATATTTTCTTCTCCACGAATTACCCCAATCGTGCGGAAACCAAATATTTTACCTGCTGCTGCGGTAGCATAAATATGGTTAGAATATGCACCACCAAAGGTAAGGATGGTTGAGAAATTTTTCTCTTTAGCTTCGGACAGGTTATACTTTAGCTTAAACCATTTATTACCGTTAATTTCGGGATGCATGAGATCAAGACGCAAAATAGATAACTTAACACCTGCATTAGCCGATATTTCACTATTAATTTTTTGAATAGGTGGAGGCAAAAGAATTGACGACATATTAAGTAAAAGTTAAACTTTAATGGAATATAATAAAATCAAAAAATTGCTAAAATCATCACATCGGTTATGTCTAAACTTTTTGATTGTATTACAGAAGAACTGCAAAACTTTATTGCAGCCCAAAACCTGTTTTTTGTAGGTTCTGCACCCTTGAGTTCTACCGGTCATGTTAACCTTTCTCCCAAGGGTTTAGAAAGTTTTCGCATTCTCTCCCCCCACCGAGTTGGTTATTTGGATGTCACAGGTAGTGGTAACGAAACATCCGCTCATTTGCAGGAAAATGGACGAATAACCTTTATGTTTTGTGCTTTTCAAGAACCTGCTTGTATTCTCCGTCTTTATGGTCAGGGAAAAACAATTTTACCAGATTCTCCTGAATGGAATTCTCTCTATCCTCTATTTTATCCTGTTTCTGGAATTAGACAAATTATTGTTGCAGATATTGAACGAGTTCAAACTTCTTGTGGTTTTGGTGTGCCGCTGTATGAATATCAAGGACAAAGAGAAACTTTAGTTAAATGGGCTAGTAAAAAAGGGGAAGAGGGAATTAAAGAATATCAACAGCAGAAAAATATTATTAGTATCGATGGTTTATCAACGCCATTGAGTAAAATACAGAATTAGTTTGATTAATAAAACTTTCCTCAATAATTTATGAATTATAAAGTCGTTAACCAGTTAACTGAAACCCAAGTTTATGAACTTGTAGAATTATACAAAAATGAATTCTGGAGCAAAGGCCGGACTTATGAGCGTGTTGTCAAGATGTTAAAGGGATCAGATATAATAATTGCTTTGGTAGGTGATAACGAAGAATTAATTGGTTTTTGTCGAGTTCTCACCGACTTTGTTTATCGAGGAACACTTTATGACGTAATTATTAAATCTAACTATAGAGAAATGGGTTTTGGTGCTAAATTGTTAGATGAAGTAATTAATCATCCACAGTTGCAAGAAGTTGAAAATATCGCCCTTTATTGTTTATCAGAGATGATTCCCTTTTATGAAAAATGGGGTTTCCAATATGATGTAGATGGACTTAAACTAATGCGACGTTATAACCCATTATTTGCGGAATATAATCATGATTATTAATCCAGACAATGTACCTCGTCGAACAACTTCTGTTTATCCAGATGTATTTAAATCTCGAATTGCAGGACGAGTCAAACAAGCTTTAGGAAATGCAGCCGGACTAAAAAATTTTGGTGTGAACTTAGTCACTCTGACTCCAGGAAGCTGTTCAGCATTGAGACATTGGCATACTCAACAAGATGAGTTTATTTATATTATTCAAGGGGAAGCAACTTTAATTACTAAAAATTTCACGAGTTTGTATTTATGATCGAGCCGGATATAGTTCGAGTCAATCAATTAAAAAACCGCTTGTTTGGATAGATCAGCAGGAAATAATTTTGGCAGCAGTTATAAAAATTTTAAACAAAGTTGAAAAACTTGATTATTAACTATACTCATATCTTGCACCATAATCTTCGCCGCGAAAATAAAAGTCCAAAAACCTAATTATTTCCTGTTAAAGGGCAATGCCAACCAACCTTTATTGAGAAGGTGCAAGATGTGAATATAATAGCCTGAATATTATTGACCAAAATTTGTCACTAATTATTTTTTTGTTCGTGTCCTTTGCAGTTTAATACTTCCACTATGTTCACCCAACCTATAATTCAAAGCATATATACAGATGGTGCTTGCACCGGCAACCCTGGCCCTGGTGGTTGGGCTGTTGTTGTCTACTTTAATGATGGCTCAATTCACGAAATGGGCGATGCCTCACGCCATACCACCAATAATAAAATGGAAATGCAAGCAGCGATCGCAGCCCTGCAATTCCTGAAAACATCTGGACAAACCGAACCTATTACCCTCTACACCGATAGCGAATATCTGATCAACTCCGTTACCAAATGGATGCAAGGCTGGAAAAAGAAAGGCTGGAAAAAGTCAGATGGGAACCCAGTCCAAAACCAAGACCTTTTAGAAACCCTTGATGAACTTAACAGCCGACTCGTAAAATGGCAACACGTGCGCGGACATTCTGGTAACATAGGTAACGAACGTTGTGATGTGATTGCTCGCTCCTTTGCCAGCGGCAAAATCCCATCTCTTCAACAATTATCCTCTGGAAATGCTGACCAAACCTTACCCAATACGAACGAAATCAATGTAGCAAAAGTATCTGATTCTCCATTAAACTCTACAAAAATTAACGAAAACATCCCGGAAAGCAGTACTTTTCCATTAGACATAACTATTATGGAACCATCTACAGCGTCCGCTGCGACGACAAACGACGAAAAACCATCTGAGATGAGGGTTTCGCAACTCCGTAACTTGGTTGAAACTCTGCGGGTAGCTGACGAAATTGCTGAAAAAGGCTACTTAATAACTAGTTCAGAACTAGCAGACCTCATGGATGTCCACGCCAGCGCTGTCACCAGTCGGGGAGACCAGTGGCGTTGGCGGAACTGGATAGTTTCACGAGTACGAAGAGAAGGTAATCAAATTCTCTGGGAATTAGAACGAGGTGATCAAGTAGGAACTGAAACTGACTGAAAATAAATCATTACCATTGCGGTGCAGACGCAAGCAGATCCAAAACTGATTTGGCTGCTAACGGTTGAGAAAACAGATAACCCTGACCAAAATCACAGCCTCAATTTCGCAGTTTCTCTAGCTGAATTGGGGTTTTTATCCCTTCAGCTATTGCTCTCATCTCACTTGTATAGCCGTGGATAGGGTGGTTAGGACATCAATTGATAATGAAACTCCCACTATCAAGAGGGTTTTACTCCTGTACGGGCGAACGGCCGTTCGCCCCTCCTGACTCCTGCTATATAGCGGTATGAACTTGCGATACATCATAGTCCCCTCATCGCTTGCGGGGAGGGGGTTGGGGGTGGGGTGATTGTATCTCACTCAACCGAGAACCGCTATATGAGGCTAATACTTTCTTCCGCGCCACTCTCGCGGAGTATGAAACGCAGATAAGAAAATTCGCAGCACAGCCAAGGGATCAGCCAAGGGGGAAAGCCAGAATAACCAGCCACCTTTAGCACTGTTGCGATCATAGGATGGAGCGATCGCTAATAATAAAGCAAAGCGAATTAGCAATAAAAATATATTTAGTCCCCATAACAGGTGCAGGGGAAGCAGGGAAGGCAGTGGGAGCCAGGGAAGAAAACCAAGTAAGATCAATATGGGCATACCTTGAACGGCTGACAACAGCCATAAATCTCCCCAAATCTGAGCGCGGGAAGAAGCATCCTTCAAATCAAGACTGCGCCCCCACTCTTTCCAAGTTTCCATTGCGCCCTCATACATCCGTACCTTCAGCACTTTTGCGCCATCGAAAAAGCCCACTTTAAAGCCTTGAGCCGCAATATGCCGCGCCAAAGTCACATCATCACAAAAAGAACCCTTAGCGCTGTTATAACCACTCACAGCCCCTAAAACTGAGCGCCGACACAAAAAACACTGACCATTAGCCATCACCCTTTCTGGTTGTTCTGTGTAAATGCCAGTGGGATCAAATCTATATAGCAGCGTCATCAACAAAGCCGGTTGTAACCAGCACTCCCCTGGATACTTGAGAATAAATTGAGGCGAAAGAGAAACCAAATCATAGCCTTCTGCTTGGGCTGTTTTCACCAAACTCGCTACCAAGCCAGGATGGGGCTGGATATCCGCATCCATTCCCAAAAACCACTCACTCCACTCAGAACTAAATAAAAAGCCGTTATGTAACGCCCAAGGACGACCCACCCAACCAGAAGGTAAAGGATCATCAGTCATCAGACGAAAACGGGGATCTTTTTGCTGTGCAGCTTTTACTAAGTCGGGAGTGCCATCTTGGGACTTACTATCAACTACAATAATTTCTCGGACTTCATAGCTTTGCCGAGTTAACCCAGCTAACAGAGGACTAATCCGCAGTGCTTCATTGAGTGTGGGAACAACAACACTTACACTACCCAAAATATCCAGCGTTGGTTGTTCAGGTTCCAGGGGCGGATGTCGTCTTGGGCCTTTCAGCAGACGTGACAGTAAAATTGCCGTTGCTGGTACTTGGATAAGTAGTAATAGAAGGGAAATAGCGCTTTGTATAATCAAGATTTTTAGTAGTTGCTCTGTATAACTATATAGCGGTATGCACTTGAATTATATACATCTTAGTCCCCTCCTCGCTTGCGGGGAGGGGGTTATCCAGATGTATTTAAATCTCGAATTGCAGGACGAGTCAAACAAGCTTTAGGAAATGCAGCCGGACTAAAAAATTTTGGTGTGAACTTAGTCACTCTGACTCCAGGAAGCTGTTCAGCATTGAGACATTGGCATACTCAACAAGATGAGTTTATTTATATTATTCAAGGGGAAGCAACTTTAATTACTAAAAATTTCACGAGTTTGTATTTATGATCGAGCCGGATATAGTTCGAGTCAATCAATTAAAAAACCGCTTGTTTGGATAGATCAGCAGGAAATAATTTTGGCAGCAGTTATAAAAATTTTAAACAAAGTTGAAAAACTTGATTATTAACTATACTCATATCTTGCACCATAATCTTCGCCGCGAAAATAAAAGTCCAAAAACCTAATTATTTCCTGTTAAAGGGCAATGCCAACCAACCTTTATTGAGAAGGTGCAAGATGTGAATATAATAGCCTGAATATTATTGACCAAAATTTGTCACTAATTATTTTTTTGTTCGTGTCCTTTGCAGTTTAATACTTCCACTATGTTCACCCAACCTATAATTCAAAGCATATATACAGATGGTGCTTGCACCGGCAACCCTGGCCCTGGTGGTTGGGCTGTTGTTGTCTACTTTAATGATGGCTCAATTCACGAAATGGGCGATGCCTCACGCCATACCACCAGAGAACCGCTATAAATTATTAAATTTTCCCACAATTTATGTAAACTAGTACCGCCGTGAATTAAAAATTAAAATAATTCGTAATTCCTAATTCGTAATTCCTATTTAAATTTTGAATTTTGAATCTTTCAATCCAAAATTCAAAATTTAAAATCTCAAATTCGGTCAGCTTACTTGAAAGCGACTTTAACGCTGGCAACGGAAACTTCCTTGGTGGTTGGTTCAACAGCAGCAGATGCACTCGGACCTCTCAACCAAAGTGCCACAGCAGGAGCAACACCAAGTGCCACACCTAGCAATACAGGAATGGAAAAACCAGCAGCCAAACTCATAACTGTGGCAAAACCAAAGTTAGCCAAATATACAACCAAAGGAATATTGAGTTGCGATCGCTCTAACTTCAGTGGGTTGTTTCTCCATAACAGCGCCGCTACTGTCATAAATAAGCAACCTGTACCCATCCAACCAGCAAAGTTTTGGTAAGGCATTCCAAAGAAAGCCCCTGGTTGTTGCCAATACCAGAAGGGAAGAGAAGTTTGACTCATGGCTGGGTCAAGCACAAAATCCCAAGAAGTCAGTAATAAAGCGCCGAGTGCGATCGCACTAAGATGACGTAATAAGCTCGGTTTTTTATCTACTTCTAAACCAACACGCGCCAACAGGTAAGACACACATCCCACATAAAACCAGGACAAGGGAATTGTGAATGGTACTAAACCCGCAATTTTATAACCCAAACCACTCAGGTAGCTGTAGTGACCAAAAGGAAAGCCTGTGCTAGTTCCCAGTAATTCGCTGGTCAAAGAAATTCCGAGTGATGGGATCAGAAACCCCAAGGTGCGACCTAAACCCAAAGTCCGGTAAGCATACAGGAAAACACCTACCGCACCCAAAATCATATAAGCTACGCCGCCACCAGCCATACTCCACTGCATGACTGTCTGTCCAACCTCAGATAAATTGAAAATTACTTCGGCATTAGGAACAACTAGTAATATCCCTACTAGTCCAAATACCATAGACACGATATGTCCAATCAGGCATACGCGCTCAACGATAGCAAGTTTTCTCATGATTAGTCCTTAACCTTAATAAAATGTGACACGCGGCTACTCGACTGCTAACAGTTTACAAATGTTTAAGATCATAATTTAACTAATTTTTACAAAAAAAGTCCGAGAAGCTTGATACTTTACTAATTAAATTTGTTGGTGATAGCATAAGCGCCTAGTGATTGGGGCTGCAAAAAACATGATTATAGACTTAGAGTTTAAGGGAAGATATTCAAAAAATAAATACAATCTCAGGTTTTTTTGAACATCCCAGGGATTTTCAGCCTGCTATTCTATAAAATAAAGCCTTTGGTTTTTCTACATAATCTTGGCAATAATATTTGCACCCAGTACTGGAAATACCAATCTATGTTAAGTTTGAAACAATTTCCTTGGTTTTCCCTGGCACTAGTACTACTGAGTTACAGTACTTTGGGCTGGGTAATATCTCAAACAAAAGCACCTTGGTTTGTGTGGTTAATCGTTGTAGTTGCTATCTTACTTTTACTAGTTAGCTTGACTACTCCTTGGTCAAAACTAACAGAGTATTACAATATCTTGTTTCAATCAAATGCGAGGTCTTTTTGTGTAGCTGTTTTAGCAGCTTTGCTATTTTTCATGATGATCGCTTGGTTTCGGATATTTCTTGATACCTTACTTATTCTTTCCGCAACTATCTTAGTCAAGATAGACTTTCAAGCCGCTGGTTTCCAGGAAAGTCTAGCTTTTTTGTTCACCTCTATCTTTTCACTGGCAGGTTTAGCCATAGGTGTCCTACTTCATAGGTTAATTTAAATTAGTAGCCAGTAGCCAATTTAAAAACAACTAGCACTGCTTTCTCGGAATTAAAAAATTAAAAATTTAACAAGCAGATTCCACCAGCTTTTTAGGAATTTTTAATAGTAGCTTTATTTCCGCTGCAGTCTACTAGATAGACATCGACCTTTCTTTAAATATGCATTATCTAGAAACCTGATAGAGACGTTACATGGAACGTCTCTACTTTTTCACAGCTATATTTAACTTGCTAATGCTTCAGCAGCAACGGCTGGATAAACGCTCACTTTTTTCCGGGTTTTGCCCTTTCTTTCAAAAGTAACTACACCATCAACTAAAGCAAACAAGGTGTCATCGTTGCCAATACCAACGTTGTTACCAGGATGAAATTTTGTACCACGTTGACGCACCAGAATGTTTCCTGCACGTACAACTTGACCACCAAATCGCTTTACGCCCAGACGTTGAGCATTAGAATCGCGTCCGTTACGCGTACTACCCGTACCTTTCTTATGAGCCATAATTTCCTCTTATGTATTTACTTGTTGTTTATTATTCAGCAGCGATTTCTTCAGCGGGAGCGCTATCAACCACATTGGGAGTTTCAATAGTAGTTGGGGCTTCTTCATAAGCCAACACCTCACCATTGAGATTGATGGAGTTAATCAAAAGTCTGGTGATTTCCTGGCGATGTCCCCGTTTTTTGCGGGTTTTCTTTTTCGGCTTCATTTTGTAAACCAGGACTTTACGACCTCTAAAGTGTCGCATCACCGTCCCTTCTACAGTCGCACCTGCCACTAGTGGCTGCCCAATAGAGACTCCACCCTCGTGCTGTACCAGTAATACTTCGTCTATTGTCACTTTTTCGTCTGGTTCGGCAGTCAGCAGTTCAATGTCATAGAATCGACCTGCCTCGACTTTTATTTGTTTGCCACCAGTTTCAATAATTGCGTAAGTCATGAAATTGTCCTTGAAGTTGCCGTACAGGTAGCTGGCTTTTATCTCCTGTAGAGACACGATTTATAGCTTTTGCCAGCTTTTGCAGTATGTCTACCTGATCCGAGCAGGAATTAGACAGACAATCCAAAATTATAATTTATTCATTGTCTTTAAGTCAACAAGATGATACGGTGATGGGGACGCGGAGGGTCTGAGTCCCGCCACAAAATATGCATCCTCACGTGTCTTTGTGACCGATTGAAAATTTGGTCTGAGAAAATTGGACTTGATTACCGGAATGGCGATGCTTGTTTGTGTAGTTAACTGAGACACAGACAGAACTAAACTAAATCAATCTGGGCAGCAGTTAGAGTTGCTCAGATTTTTTACTTTTTTGCCTTAAAACAAGATCCCCCTAGCTGCTTTTTACTCCAAGCTAGGGGGATCACATATTTGGTAGTCTATAAATCTTTCGGTATAAGGCGTTGAATAAAATATATAACATTTATTTTCTTTTGCCTAGTCTTACGATTATAATTTACAGAATTTTTATATTTTCTTTATTAATTGCCGACACGATACGGTGACGCGTACAGTCTTTTTGATTAGCAATTAGCCGGATTTGATATCATTCACAAATCAATACTTGTCGGTTAAGCTCAAAAAATTAAATTATGTAGGTTGGGTTGAGGAACGAAACCCAACATTTACAGGTATTTGTTGGGTTTCACTTTGTTCAACCCAACCTACAAAAATTCTTAACCGAACAGTATTGATTCACAAATGGACTAATAACAAAAAAGCTCGCCTCAACTTTTATTTTCAAAGTCTCAGCGAGCGTCTTTTGCTTAAAAATGGGTCGCCCGGGATTCGAACCCGGAACTAATCGGTTAAAAGCCGAGTACTCTACCGTTGAGTTAGCGACCCTTTTGCTGCAATTTGCAACTTTCCCAATATACCATCAACAACCATAGTTTTGTCAAGGGGTTTTAGAAAAAATTTCCCGTTAACCGGAAAGAAGCAGTGCAACTAGCTCCAGGTGCTAACACAGTCAAGTTTTCACCAGTATTTAGAGCATTGCGGGTGGCGCTCCAAGGCTCTAGACAATAGAATTCTTTGCCCTTCACCGTCCAGAAAACCAACCAGGTAGAGAAATCATCATAATCTAACGTCAGCTTTAACCTGCGGCTGTTATCTGTCACAGAGGCAGATTGACTAGTTAGCCCTCCAAAGGCAAAATCAATTTCATCCTGGTTAAAGTCGAATTTGCCGTTAAAGGCGTGGAATTCCTTGGTTTTATTGTCTTGATACTGTCCAGAGGGAATTTCCACCTCTAGCTGATTTTTATCACCACAGAGAAAATAGGGATGGAAACCAGCCGAAAATGGCATTGGTGTCGATGACAAATTTTTATATTCCTGACGCACTACTAAGGTATTACCCTGTAATTCGTAGGTGAAAGCCAGTTCAAAGTCAAAAGGATAAACTGCCTTGGTTTCCTCATTGCTCTTGAGAACAACAGTCAGACTAGCTTTACCGTCAGTTTTTTGCTCAGTTGCTTCCCAAGGTAATTCACGAGCAAAACCATGTTGTTTGATAGTGTATTGTTTACCGCTAACGGTATAAGTATTATCCGGTAAATTACCGCAAAGAGGAAACAAAATCGGATTTCCACCTCTGACGCTCAAATCAGGATGGGTAAAGCGTTCAGTATCTAAATAAAAGACTTCTTGACCTTGAATACGCCAACGGGTAATGATACCGCCACGTTCTGGTACTACTTCTATTTGTGTACCAGCATTATCATCAGAAAGAATGTAGGTTTTGTATTGTTGCTGTTCAATGGCAATTGAAAACATGATTTTTGGTGATTGGTAATTGGTGATTGATAATTGGTGTTGGCGGTAGCCTGCCGTTAGGCATATGGTGATTGGTGATTGGTAATTGGTAAAATTTACCTCTGTCACCTGTCACCTGTCACCTGTTCCCTAGTTACACGTCTTCTGCAAAAATGAAGCGATATAACTCGCTTGGGTCTGGTTCGGGGCTGCTTTCGGCGAATTTTACGGCTTCATCGATGATATCCTGAATTTTCTTCTCTATGGCTTTTAATTCTGATTCATCTGCTAGATTTTTCTCTAGCAAATAAGCAGCTAATTTTTTGATGGGGTCACGGGCAAACCAGAATTCTTTTTCGGCTTTGCTGCGGAGTTCGTCTGGGTCGGCAAGGGAATGACCACGGAAGCGATAGGTCATAGCTTCGATTAAGGTGGGGCCTTCTCCGGCACGGGCGCGGGCTACGGCTTCTTGAGCCACTTGTCGCACTGCTAAAACATCCATTCCGTCTACTTCCACGCCCACCATGTTAAACACACTGGCTTTTTTGTAAATCTCTGGTTGGGAGGTGGCGCGGTCGTGAGCCATACCAATCGCCCATTTATTATTTTCTACCACAAACAGGATTGGCAGTTTCCATAAAGCTGCCATATTCAATGTTTCAAAAAATTGACCGTTGTTGGAAGCACCGTCACCAAAAAAGCAAGCGGTTACTTGGTCGGCATTTTTGTCTCCTAAGACTTCCCGACGATATTTAGTTTGGAAAGCTGCCCCAGACGCGACGGGAATACCTTCAGCTACGAAAGCATAGCCACCTAATAAACGGTGTTCAGCAGAAAACATATGCATGGAACCACCGCGCCCTTTGCTGCAACCTGTGGCTTTACCAAATAATTCTGCCATTACCTCGTTTGCTGGAACTCCGGCGCTCAAAGCATGAACGTGGTCGCGGTAGGTGCTGGAAACGTAGTCTTCACCCGGTCGCATTGCTCCTCTGATAATACCGCTGGCAACAGCTTCTTGACCGTTGTACAGGTGGACAAAACCAAACATTTTGCCCCTGTAATACATTTCGGCACATTTATCTTCAAAGAAGCGACCTAATGTCATGTCTTCGTATAAAGCCAAGCCTTCTTCTTTAGTAATCTGGACTGTGGCAGCATCAAATGGGGGTAACGTGCGTTCTTGAAGCATTATTGTCAAATATTCCTGTTGTACAAATTAAAGCTACGGTTTTTAATCTAAGTTGGTCTTATATTACGTCAGCTATTAACAAGCCAACGTTGACAAGAATCAACATCTCACAATCAAATCTTAATTTATGCACTAAAACAATCCTGTAGGGAATGGGTAAGTTGTAATTTTTCCATTTTTAATCTTTATGACCTCTTTATGACCTATTCTTGCTCCTCAAGGCAAATAGCTGTTTTTAATTTTCCCTACTCATTTTCTTAATTATTAAGGTAGCAATCTGAATAGCTGGCTTTCTGCATAGCTATTAACAGTTTTCGAGAATTTAGATGAAATTACGCAAAAATACTTATATTTGGTAAAATGGTTGTCATTAAAGTCTAACTATGGTATTGTTTATTTCCTAGTTATCAGGATCAAATAATGCTAGGGCGTGTTAATATCACACATTAACTGGGAATAGCCCAATTTGATATTAAGGAAGAGACACGGAAACAGGGGGAGAAGGTGAAGGTTGCAGCAAATATACTAAGGATAAAAATAGAAGGCTAAGGCTCGCTAGGCAAGTGCATACGGTACTCCGCTGAGTGAGATATCTTCGGTGGGCTACACCAAAGCCCAACATAAATTCTTAGGATATGAATTAATTCTCCGAAAGGAAGAAAAATGGCTGTGGCAATATACACTTTAAGTGTATATTTGACACGGTATTACTAAAGCTATTATTATGGCACGGTTTTACATACCTGGAATAATCTGGGTGAACTATGTCGATCTCTAGTAGAGACTACGCGAACACGGTGCAGGGGAAGTAGGCTGTGCGAATTCCGCTCGATTACTACCGGATTTTAGGATTACCGTTAGCGGCAAGTGAGGAACAATTGCGGCAAGCGTATAGCGATCGCATTGTTCAATTGCCACGACGGGAGTATTCGATTACAGCCATATCTTCTCGTAAACAACTCATAGAAGAAGCTTACGTGGTTTTATCAGATTCCAAAGAACGCAGCGCCTACAATCATCAGTATCTTGCCCACGCCTATGATCCTGATAGGTCATCTGTGACATTGGGATCGGAAAATCGCGCCCAAAGCAACAAGACCGAAGCAGATACCCAAAGTCTCAGCATCGAAATTGCTCCAGAGGAATTAGTAGGGGCTTTATTAATCCTCCAAGAGTTAGGCGAATACGAACTGGTACTCAAACTAGGTCGCCCGTATCTAGTCAATAAAAATCGTAGCGTCGCCGTAAAAGTCGGCAATCGTCTGACTAGTGAGGAATTTTTCACAAGTCCTGAACTACCAGATATTATTCTCACTGTCGCCTTAGCCTGCCTAGAACTGGGACGGGAACAATGGCAGCAAGGTCACTACGAAAATGCCGCCATATCTCTAGAAACTGGCGAGGAATTACTATTACGCGAAGGGATATTCCCCAGCGTACAAGAGGAAATTGCAGCGGATTTGTGTAAGCTGCGACCATATCGAATCTTAGAATTACTGGCATTACCTCAAGAAAAAACCAAAGAACGCCGTCAGGGATTGGGATTATTGCAGGGGATTTTAGAAGATCGGGGCGGAATGGATGGAAATGGCAATGACCAATCTGGTTTAAACATAGACGACTTTCTCAGATTTATCCAACAGTTACGCAACCACTTAACCGTTGCAGAACAGCACAAACTCTTTGAAGCTGAAAGCAAGCGACCCTCTGCCGTGTCCACATATTTAGCAGTTTATGCCTTGATAGCCAGGGGTTTTACCCAACGCCAACCTGCTTTAATTCGTCAAGCCAAGCAAATGTTAATCCGTCTGGGTAAGCGCCAAGATGTGCATTTAGAACAGTCTTTATGTGCTTTGTTATTAGGACAAACTGAAGAAGCAACCCGCGTTTTAGAACTGAGTCAGGAATATGAAGCTTTAGCTATTATTCGAGAAAAATCTCAAGACTCACCAGACTTGCTGCCAGGATTGTGTTTATATGGTGAGTTGTGGTTACAACAAGAGGTATTTCCCCACTTTCGTGATTTGGCAAAACAAAAAGCTTCTTTGAAAGATTACTTTGCTGATGCACAGGTACAAGCTTATTTAGAGGCTTTACCAACAGATGCTCAAACCACTAATGAATGGGACACAATTAACCGCCAGCCTTTTCCTGCGCCCCCTAATAGTCCCCATCATCGCAGTCATGAGACTGGTAATGGTCGCCAGGTGCATCACAACCGTACACCTGATGTAGAGTTCCCAGCAACACCAGTTAGAGAAATATCTGAATCTCCTCAGTTCTCCTCACCTCAAGTACCTATTTCCGAAAGTCACACACCAGCGATACCTGTACATTCGCCATCTGAAGAAATAGGGACAGCAGGAAATCACCAGCACATGAATGGTGCTGCTCATTCTACTGCACCCAGTCACACCAAAAAGCGTCGCCGACGCAAGCCAACTTCCCCTAACAGTCGAGATCGTGTTTGGGAATATCGCCCATCTCATGCTCGACAACGGCGCACTTTTGCTCATACCTTAGATGCCAAAACCCGTGTAGTGTGGATGGTTTTCTTATCTTTGGGGGGTTTATTAGTTTTTTGGTTATTAGCTTCTACAGCTTGGGGATGGTTAAACAATATGTTTTTCCCGAAAGCAACTTTACAGGGAGAACCTTTGGCTATAGAACTCAATCAACCAGTAATCAAGATCCCTGACCCCAAAAGCAAACCAGAAGTGGGGTTAGGTCAACTAACAACAGCGACAGCAGAGGAAGTGATTAAAACTTGGTTATCTACTAAGGCCGCAGCTTTAGGCCCAAATCATGAAATTAATCGTTTAGATGAGATTTTGACTGGTTCTGCTCTATCACAATGGCGGTTAATTGTCAAGCAAGATATAGGAGATAGCCGCTATCGTAAGTACGAGCATGATGTGAAGGTGGAATTTGTCAATCAGAAGGAGACGGTTGCAGATAACGCTGTGGTAGAAGCTACAGTTAAGGAAGTTACCCACTTTTATGAACAGGGTGAAAGTAAAAAGTCTTCTGAAGATCGGTTACGAGTTCGTTATGATTTGATTCGCAAACAAGGTGTGTGGCGAATTCAAAGTATGACAGTTGTTAAATAATTCGTAATTCGTAAACAGGGAACAGGGAACAGGGAACAGGGAACAGGGAACAGGGAACAGGGAACAGGGAACAGGGAACAGGGAACAGGGAACAGGGAACAGGGAACAGGGAACAGGGAACAGGGAACAGGGAACAGGGAACAGGGAACAGGGAACAGGGAACAGGGAACAGGGAACAGGGAACAGGGAACAGGGAACAGGGAACAGGGAACAGGGAACAGGGAACAGGGAACAGGGAACAGGGAACAGGGAACAGGGAACAGGGAACAGGGAACAGGGAACAGGGAACAGGGAACAGGGAATTCTTAGTTTTCCTCGCGTCTCCCCATCTCCCCATCTCCGCGTCCCCGTGTCTTGAGCGTCAGCCCTAATGATAAGTCTTTAACCGGACATGATATGACGCTAGAATGGTCGAGCGTTTGGGAATATCCTAATTTTCAGCAGCCCATAGCATCTTCGACACAGATAATATTTGAATATGAACGCTACACAAGAACAACTTAAACTGAAATTAGCACAGGCTTTGGTGGCTGCGTTTGGCGCTGACTACACCGGGGTAGATCCGATTTTGGTGACTGCGAGTAATCCTAAGTTTGGGGATTTTCAAGCGAATGTGGCTTTATCCTTGAGTAAGAAGTTGGGAATGCAACCGAGAGCGATCGCATCTGCTATTGTAGAAAAACTAGATATATCTGATATTTGCGAACCACCAGAAATCGCTGGGCCTGGTTTTATTAATTTAAAATTGCAAACATCCTACCTGGAAGCACAACTCAACGCAATTAAAGCAGATTCTCGGTTAGGAGTTCCCACAGCGAAAAATCCCCAAAAGGAAATTGTCGATTTTTCCAGTCCGAATATTGCTAAAGAAATGCACGTCGGACATTTGCGTTCTACAATTATTGGTGATTGCATAGCCCGGATTTTAGAATTTCGTGGACATGATGTATTGCGGTTAAATCATGTTGGTGATTGGGGTACGCAATTTGGGATGTTAATCACCTACTTGCGGGAAGTTTACCCAGAAGCACTTACCACCGCTGACGCTTTAGATATTGGAGATTTAGTTAATTTTTATCGTCAAGCTAAACAACGGTTTGATGCAGATGAATCTTTTCAAGAAACAGCACGTCAAGAAGTTGTCAGATTACAAGCAGGTGCTGAAGATACCCTTCATGCTTGGAAGCTTTTGTGTGAACAGTCACGAAAAGAATTTCAGATAATTTATGATTTGCTGGATATCAAATTAAATGAAAGGGGAGAATCTTTTTACAATTCTTTTCTTCCAGCAGTAGTAGAAGATTTAGAAACAGCAGGATTAGTAGAAGAAAACCAAGGCGCAAAATGTGTTTTCTTAGATGGTTTTACAAATAGAGAAGGTGAACCTTTACCTTTAATTGTCCAGAAATCTGATGGTGGTTATAACTACGCTACTACAGATTTAGCAGCACTGCGTTACCGGATTCAAGAAGATCAAGCCAAGCGGATTATTTATGTTACAGATGAAGGACAAGCTAATCACTTTTCTCAATTTCTCCAAGTAGCAAAAAAAGCCAATTGGATACCTGATAATGTGAAAATTGTTCACGTTCCTTTTGGTTTGGTTTTAGGTGAAGATGGGAAGAAATTCAAAACTCGTTCTGGGGATACTGTCCGGTTAAGAGATTTGTTAGATGAAGCAGTTTCTCGCACTCGTGCAGATTTGGAAGCGAGATTAAAAGAAGAAGGTAGAGAAGAAACTGAAGAATTTATTAATAACGTTGCTAATGTAGTTGGTATTAGTGCGGTAAAATATGCCGATTTAAGCCAAAATCGCACTAGTAATTATGTTTTCAGTTATGATAAGATGCTTTCCCTCAAAGGGAATACAGCGCCTTATATGATTTATGCTTATGTGAGGACTCAAGGTATTAGTCGAGAAGGTAATATTGACTTTGCTAATTTGGGAGATAATGCCAAAATAATTTTGAGAGAAGATACAGAATTTACTTTAGCAAAACATTTGTTACAACTCGATGAAGTGATTGGTGAAGTTGAACAAGATTTACTCCCAAATCGTTTGTGTGATTATTTATATAATCTCAGCGATAAGTTTAATAAGTTTTATGAAAATTGTCCGGTGCTGAAATCTGAGGAACCTGTAAGAACATCGCGGTTGATGTTATGTGATTTAACTGCGAGAACGTTGAAGTTAGGATTAGATATGTTGGGAATTAGGGTTTTGGAGAGGATGTAGAGGTAAGAGTTTTTAACGCAGAGGAACGCAGAGAGGTAGGTTTCTGGCTTTGCGTCTTTTCTGTTTTCAGGCACTTAGTTTAGGTAAAATACGTCATGATTGTTTATTGTGGCAAATAGTGAGGTGAAAAAAAATGAAATCAGTAGTTTTTATGAAAATACTTATCACATCGCTGGGTTTATTAGTTTTATTTACCCCTAATCAAGCATCAGCACAAATTGTACCCCAACCTTGGATTTCTGTGGGTGAAAAAGATGGTGAAGTTACCTATGCTGTCGGTGCTAGGGCGTTGAGTTTAGGGGTTGAAATCGGCACTGGTGCCGATAGTTCTACAGGTGTAGATATCTTAAAATTTGTGAATTTACCTGTGATTTCTCCTTATGTAGGTGTTGGTTTATATTCCAAAGATCAGGGTGTGGCATTTTCTGGTGGTGTGCAAGCAAACGCTACTAAAAACGTTTTTCTTGGTGCTGGATATCATTCTATACGTGGTTTCAATGGACAGTTAGGGGTAAAATTCTGATTTTTGATGAGTTCAGAGGGAACTCTTAACGGGCAACTCTTAACAGAAAAAACTCATGTTTGAAAACATGAGATTGAAATAATGACCTTTTTTTAATTGGAGCGTTCGCGCAGCGTCTCGTAGAGAAGCGACTTGAATGAGCTTTAAACTCAGAACTAAAGTTTCTTATCTATTCCCTGTTCCCTGTTCCCTGTTCCCTTTTTTTGTGATTTTAGCCAATTGGATAAACTAACTCTCTGACGCTGGTTGCGGAATCTTGCTGTAATGCCACAGATGCGATCGCTTGGGCTTCAGTTATAGTTAAATGTGAGATTGCCTGTTTGAGTGGGGCTATAGCTTGGGGATTGACACTCAATTCATCCAAACCTAAACCTAATAAAATTGGTGCAACGAAAACGTCTGCTGCGACTTCTCCACATAATCCTACCCAAATACTCTCTTTATGAGCAGCTTGTACTGTTTGCTGGATCATTCGCAAAACAGCGGGGTGCATGGCATCTGCTAAAGTTGCTACTCTAGGATTAGTGCGATCGCCTGCCATGACATACTGGCTTAAATCATTTGTGCCAATACTGAAGAAATCAACTTCCCTCGCTAATTGATCAGCTATAGCAACGGCTGCGGGTGTTTCAATCATCATTCCCACTTCCATTTTCTCATCAAAAGCTATACCCGCTTCCCGCAGTTCCCTTTGTACCTCAGTCAAAATTGCCTTTGCGGCTCTGACTTCTGTTAAAGTGACAATCATCGGCCACATGACTTTGATCATATTGCCGGCACTAGCACGTAAAATTGCTCGTAATTGGGTTTTCAATAATTGCGGATTTGCTAAACAGAAACGAATTCCCCGCACACCTAAAAAGGGATTAGCTTCTGCAACTCCTGTACTTAGATAAGGGAGTGGTTTATCTCCACCTACATCTAAAGTGCGAATAATTAAAGGTCGATTTTCGAGAACTTGAGCGATCGCTTGATAAACTGCTAATTGTTCTTCTTCTCCAGGCGCACTTGTCCGATCAAGATACAAAAATTCAGTCCGTAGTAATCCCACTCCCTCTGCACCATTAGCGACAGCGACTTGAACATCTGCAAGGCTACCAATATTCGCAAAAACCTGAATTTGTCGCCCATCACGGGTAATTGCTGGCTGATGTGCCTTTTTTCTTGCTTCTTCTTGGGCTGTTCGCCAGACTCGCTGTTTGGTTTCTAATCTAGCTAAGGTAGCCGCTGTTGGTGCTATCCAAGCCCTGCCAATTTCCCCATCTAGTCCGAGCAAAGTGCCGCTTTCCAAGTTTAACACCTGAGCATCGATACCCAAAACCGCAGGAATCCCCAATGTCCGGGCGATAATTGCAGTATGGGAAGTAGCACTACCCGAAGTCATACAAATACCCAAAACCTTGGTGGGATCAAGCTTGGCTGTATCTGAAGGAGTTAAATCACTGGCAATGATAATTGATGGTTCTGTCAAGTCTAAGTCAGAGGGTGAGTTTCCCAGTAATATTCTTAACACCCTCCGCCCCACATCGACAACATCATCCACTCGTTCTTGCAAATAAGCATCTTCAAGTCTGCGGTAGGAATTTGCTACTTCGTCTACTACAGCTTGCCAAGCTGCTTCTGCATTGAGGCGTTTTTCAAAAATACTCTTTTTGACGGCTTCTAGTAATACAGGATCTGCTAAAAATAATAAATGGGCATCAAAAATAGCTGCGTCTGCGTCCCCAATTTGAATAGAGGCGTGGGAGAGCAAAGTTTGAATTTCCTGTTTAGCTATTTGCATAGCTGATTGTAATCTTTGCCACTCTATTTCTACATTTTCTATATGATATTCGGTAATTGCAATAGTGGCAGATTGATAATGAACTATTGGTGCGATCGCTATTCCTGGAGAAGCCGCAATACCGATAATTTCCCCTTGCTGAGGCGGTGTCTCTTCTTGCGGGACAGCGGGTGGTAATTCGACAATAGTATTATCTTCGCCAAAGTTGTTGGTAATTAAAGCTTGCAATGCCGTCAGCACTTCTTGGGCATCAACACCAGTAGCAGTAATCAGCAATTCATGTCCTTGACGCACTCCCAAAGTTGTGACCTGATTTATACTGTCACCCCGAACTGCTTCCGTATTTCTGGTTAAATTTTGGACTCTAATTTGGGATTTAAACCGGGATGCAGTTCCTACAAATTGAGCCGCAGGACGAGCGTGTAAACCTAAGCGATTATTAACTGTAAGTCTAATTTCTCTCGTAGGAATTTCTTCATTGAGGATAGGTTGGCTACTTACTGATAAGGGCATTGCTGGTTTTCCGTCTATTGATTGGTTAAATCCAGCCCTACTAATAAAACCTAACTGCGTGGCTTTTGATACTAATGCGCCCTGTGCTTCGGCGATAACTTGGTGTATGTCTTTTCCCGCAGCCGCAGCTACAGCAGCCACCACAGCCCCTTCTACCAGAGGTGCGGCACACAAATATACTTTTTCTCGCTGTTCTGGGGATAGAAACTCTAGCGCCATTTCCGCGCTCATCAAAGCACTACCCAAATCCATCAGTACTAGAACACCATCATCACACAATACAGATGAGATCGCTTCATAAACCTGTATGGCATCTGTACCTAGTGGATTTGCAGGATCATCAATCCCCGCTGCAACAGCAAGAGGAACTTGTCCTTGAACCATCTGTGCGGCTAGTTCCCGCACTCCCAGCGCTAATTGTTTACTGTGAGAAACGATAACAATGCCAACCACTGTAATACCTTAGCCAGTTAGTTACCCATTCTATTATTCCTTGTCCACATCCTAAAACCCGCATTTATTTAGCTTGTATTTAGGTTTTGACATACTGAAAAAACATTTCGTGAGGTGGCTGAAAAAATGAATTTTAAAGTGCTTGAATTCAATGGTGAAGGAAATCACGTCCATGCACTGATTGAATATCCTCCTAAATTATCCGTTTCTCAAATAGTAAATGCTCTAAAAGGGGTATCCAGCCGCAGATATGGACAAGCCGGATATAAAAAACCCCACGAAGAATCTCTATGGAGTCCCAGTTATTTTGCTATTTCAGTCGGGGGTGCGCCACTAGAAATATTAAAAGAGTATATTAAGAATCAAGAAAAGCCGTCCTAGAAGGACGGGGCTTGTGTCCCGTCTTTTCAGTCAGATGTCCTCTTCTTTCCCCGCGTCACCGCGTCCCCCCTTCTCCGCGTCACCGTGTCCCCGCGTCACCGCGTCCCCTGCCTGATCCCCTCGTACCTTCTACCACCTCCAATAAACTCCGCAACATCCAATAAGCAGAAGTACCTCCAGGATCTTGATGTCCCAAACTTCGCTCACCTAGATAACTCGCCCTGCCTTTTTTAGCTAACATGGGGATAGTTGCCTTTAACCCTTGTTCTGCCGCAGTAACCGCCATCTGCAAGGCTTCTACAGTCCCTAAACCCTCGCTGACAGCTTGCTCAAAAGCACCTACAGCCGGAGACATCACATCTACCATAGTTTTATCTCCTAACTGCGCCTTACCACGTTCTAGCAAACCATCTAAACCAGCCTGAAGGACTTTGAGGGTATCTTCTGTTGTTAATTCCTGCTTACCATTTGTTGCGGAACTAGCCCTTAAAAACCAAGTTCCATAGAGGGGTCCACTTGCACCACCAATACTGGAAATTAAAGTCATGCTGACAGCTTTGAAAATGCTGCTGATGTCTTTACCTGTAAAACTCCCTAACTGACTGCTGATTTTTTTTAACCCGCGATCCATATTGATACCATGATCACCATCACCTATGGCCGCATCTAATTCTGTCAAATCTTCTTTATGATGCTCAATGACAGAAGCGAAAACCTGTAACCATTCGACAATTTGCACCTGAGTAATCATCTCACATTCCCCAGCGTAAACTTGGCGTTTTTACTGGTGCATCCCATAACCGCAGCATCTCATCATCCAACTTTAGCAGGGTAATTGAGCAGCCTTGCATTTCCAAAGATGTGATGTAGGGGCCAATTAAGTTTCGGACAATTTGTAGTCCTTCCTGCTCACAGATTTCTGCTAGTTTGCGATAGACAAGATAAAGTTCAGAAATGGGAGTCCCACCCATACTGTTAACAAATGCTAGAATGCGATCGCCTTTTTGCAGGGGTTTATTTAACAGTTCCACATCTACCCATCCCTCTGTGGCTTCGTTCCACTCCCGCACTGTGCGACTATAGGCGGTATCATCAGTGAGCGATTCCACTAAAATCTCTGTAATCTCATCGACTGATTTCATGGCAACTCTCTCTCTACCAGGTTCCCCATGAATCCCAATCCCTAATTCTATTTCATCATCTCCCAAAGCAAAAGTCGGTGTACCCTTCATCGGCACTGTACAAGAACTGAGGGCAACTCCCACACTCCGTCCATGCAAATTTACCTTTCTACACAAGGAAGCTACTTGCTGCAAATCATAACCTTGTTTTGCGGCTGCACCACAAATTTTTTCCGCCAGCACGGTTGTTCCTACACCTCTTCTGCCTTGGGTATACAAACTATCTTTTACAGCTACATCATCATCAATGATAATATTTAGGGTACGGATGCCTTCACTTCTGGCTAATTCCGTCGCCATTTCAAAATTCATCAAATCGCCACTATAATTTTTGACAATATAAAGAATACCAGCACCACCATCTACCTGTTGCGCTGCGGCTAACATTTGGTCAGGTGTGGGTGAGGTGAAAACTTCCCCAGGACAAGCAGCATCAAGCATTCCGTCACCAACAAAGCCAGCGTGCATTGGTTCGTGACCACTTCCACCCCCAGAAATAATTGCTACCTTTCCCTGAATAGGTGCATCGGCACGATAGACAAAAGTTGGCTCATAATTTACCTTTATTAAATCACCATGAGCCACAGCCATTCCTTCTAGACTTTCCCTAACAAAGTTTTCCGGTTGATTAATCAGCTTTTTCATAATTCATATTCAAAGGGGCTAAAAATCAGAATAACCGTTCATAGCACCACTATTCAGCATTTTTGCTGATGTTTACCCTTGAGGTAAATAATTAGGGTTTGCTGATCCTGTCACCTGTCACCTGTCAACTGTCACCTCTCACCTGCTATACCAATTATCTGCTTTTGATATTCTGCCTCTGTTAGCAAGTCATAGGTAGATTCTACCCTATCTAAAAACACTTTTCCTTCCAAATGATCATATTCATGTTGAAAAATTCGCGCTACAAAATCAGTTAATTCTTGTTTTTGCAAATTCCCATTTCTATCTGTATATTCAATTTTAATTTTTTGATATCTAGGAACTAAACCCCTAATTCCCGGAACACTTAAACAACCTTCCCAACCTTTGACAACTTCAGTTGAATGAGAAATGATTTGGGGATTAATCATTGCTGTTGGTTCCATTTCCGGCGCATGGGGATACCGAGCATTAGGTCGGGAAGCGACAATAAATAAACGATAAGATTCTGCTACTTGGGGAGATGCAATTCCTACGCCGTTAGCTTGGGCAACAGTGGCGATTAAATCGTCGATGAGTTGTTGGATATGCTCATCTTGAATATTTTCAATCTCCACAGCTTTTTGGCGTAATATCGGATTACCTAATTGAATAATTGGCGCTAATTCAGTCATGAAATAAACTCCTATAAATTGGGATTTAATCTTGATAAATATCTAAAATCAACTTTCATTCCTAATGGGTAAAGGTGCAGGTTTAACTGTAACTTGAATTGTTTGCCCATTTCGCTCTACTTGGATTGGTAATGGACTACCAATTTTACTATTTTCCACTAGCTTTTGTACTTCCTCTACTTTACTAACAGGTTGGTTATTAATGCTTTTGATTACATCACCTGGGCGGAGTCTACCAATTGCTGCTGGTGAGTTAGGGGCAATTCTTAATAATAAAACTCCTTGATCTGCGACTAAATTCACGCGATCGCCAAATGTACTAATAACTTTTTCCTTAACTTCAGGTGTTAGCGTCACCATTTGAATACCCAAATATGGATGATCTGCCCTACCTTTAGTAATTAATTCCTGAGATATTTTCTGCACTGTATTAATAGGAATTGCAAATCCTAAACCTTGAGCGCCTTGGATAATTGCTGTATTCATTCCTATCACTTCACCACGAGCATTTAGTAGTGGTCCGCCAGAATTACCAGGATTAATTGCTGCATCTGTTTGTAAATAATCTACACGTTTATCAGTAGCGCCAATTTCACTACCAGAACGACCCATAGCACTGATAATTCCAGAGGTGACAGTATTATTTAAACCTAAAGGATTACCAATGGCAATCACAGGTTCTCCGGGTTGTAAAATATCGGAATTACCTAGAGCTAAGGTGGGTAGATTATTAGCGTCAATTTGAATCATCGCTACATCTGTTACTGGATCTTCACCCAAGACTTTACCGTTAAAAGTACGTCCATCTTTGAGTGTAACTGTTACTCTATCCGCGCCGTCTACTACGTGGGAATTAGTCAAAATTTGCCCAGAGGAATTAATTATAAATCCTGATCCGCTACCTCTTTCTACTCTTTCTCTTGGTTGTGGGACTCTATCGCTGAAAAACCGCTGGAAAAATGGATCGCCAAATTCTTCTGCTGGTTGAGATGTGATGGTTCGGGTAGAATCAATGCGAACCACAGCACCACCAACATTTTGTACTACTTTAACTATAAAGTTAGGATCTCCAGAGGAGGAAATCATGGCAGGAGGAGCCACTACTGGAGTATTCTGACTTTGAGGAATATTTTGTTCGGCTTCTAAAGTCTTGCTATTCATACGAGAACAGCCACCAATAAGCACAATTGCTAAACCAGTTAATATCCAGCCTCTTTTTTTGGTTCCCAATGTGTGGAACAAAAACTTGGTATCCATATTTTTGGCTGTTAGGTTGTGATTATTTGTCTTCATGTGTAGTTTAGTCTCCGTGTTAGTCCCTGAGTGGTAGGATATTGGCTACTTGGTGTAGACCAGATTAATTAGAGTTTAAAGTTAAATGATTGCTTGCTCTTTCTTCTATTGTGGCAATTAGCAGCTATCTCGTCCCACCTGTGAAACTTGGATTAAAATAATTCGTAATTCGTAATACTCCAAGCCTTGTTAAATAAAGGTTTCAGATTTTGCTCTCCTGAGTGTGATGAATTTCTGATTAAGCCTAGTCTCACGCAAAGGCGCAAAGGCGCAAAGGGATTTTTGAGTGTTTTTACGTTTTTAGAGATTTTTGCAAGTTAAGTTAAGAAAATGGTAGGTTGAGTTAAGCAACAGCACAACCTAACAAAAACTCTGATAATGTTGATTTTTGGATTTAACTGGACTGTATTACCCCATAATTGAGGAAAACTGATGACGATAAGCCAGGAGAGCAGTGTATGAAAGTAAGACAAGAAATTTTTGATACCTATTGGCGATTTTCTGCTATGCGCCAAGAAGTATTTTTCAACAAAATTAAAAATGTACCTCCACCTTGGACGAGTGATCCTATTCTTAATACTTATAAATTTTGTAATGCTTATCGAGTCAGTGATCGGGTTTCTCAATATCTGATCAAAAATGTAATTTACAATGGGAATAGGAGTCAAAATGAAGAGGAAGTATTATTTAGGATTTTGCTATTTAAAATTTTTAATAAAATAGAAACTTGGGAATATTTAGAAAACAAAATAGGAGATTATATTACACTGTCTAATTTTGATTTAGACATATATTCAAACATATTACAAGATGCTATGGATCTTGGCTATGTGATTTATACAAGTGCATATATGTCTTGTGCTAGTAAAGAGTTCGGTTATGATAAAAAACACCAAAATCATTTGGCATTAATTGATAAAATGGTTTTCCAAGATAAGGTAATTAATCCCATAGTCAAAGCTAAAAGTTTTGAGGAGATTTTTCATATTATTGAAGGATATCCATTGTTAGGTAAGTTTATGGCTTACCAATTAGCAACAGATATTAACTATAGTGAAGTTATTAATTTTGATGAAAATAGTTTTACCATAGCAGGACCAGGAGCAGAACGCGGTATAAACAAATGTTTTATTGATATTGAGGGAAAAAGTTATGCTGATGTCATTCATTGGATGACAGAAAATCAAGAAAATGAATTTCAACGTTTGGGATTAAATTTTCAATCGCTCTGGGGTCGTCCGCTACAAGCTATAGACTGTCAAAATCTTTTTTGTGAAACTGATAAATACTGTCGAGCCGCATTTCCTGATTTAAAAAGTAATCGCAAAAAGATAAAAGCCAAATTTACTCCAACTCCTCAACCAATTGATTATTTTTATCCACCTAAATGGTGTATTAATGATAAAGTTAAAGAAACTTTAGCAGAGAGATTGCCACCATTAGAAATTCCTAACTTGCAAGATAATTGTCAGCAGTTATCTTTAGAGTTAGATTCTTTCGTGAAACCTACATCTAAGATATCGGATAATTTATCAAAATTGCATAAAAAATCTCAGCAGAATACTCAGAATAAAAAATTAAAAGCTGTGCAAAATGCAGATACAGAAAAATCTCATCAGTTGTGTTTGTTTTGATATGTCTTAATAATTAGAAATTTTGATTCATGAACAGGAAAGTATGGTCAAATGGAAAAATATGCAAAGATTGATGGAAATTACCGCTACGTACTGGGACGTAAATGGGATAAAAATTTACAGCAAGTTACTTTTGTCATGCTTAACCCAAGCATCGCTGACCAAGAAAAAGATGATCCCACACTTCGTAAATGTATTAACTTTGCTAAATCTTGGGGTTATGGTTCTCTTGAAGTGGTGAATTTGTTTGCTTATATTGCTACAAACCCGCGTGAACTTCGTCAGGTAGATGAACCTGTAGGAAAAGAAAATAATTACTATCTAGAATTAGCAATAAATAATACATCTAAAATTATTTTAGCATGGGGTACAAAAGGCAACTTAAAAAAACGAGATCAAGAAGTTATCAATCTTATTTCTGTCCAAAAACCTCTTTACTGTTTAGGGTTAACAAAATATGGATATCCACGCCATCCTTTATATCTTAAAAAGAATACGCAAGCAATTATTTTTCCTCAAAATTAACTAAATATTATTATCCATAAAGTCAAATTTTTTAATAGAAGGAATTGCATTATGAATTTTTCTGAATATCAAACACAAGCACTAAATACAGATCAAATTCCTGCTGTAGAAGGTAGTGAATTAATCATCCCGCTATTAGGTTTAGTTGGTGAAGTTGGTTCATTGATGACAGAATATAAAAAACATTTACGAGACGGTGATGCACACAAATTATTTGAAGAAGGAATCTCTGAAGAATTAGGAGATATGCTTTGGTATATTTCCAATATAGCCAGTAAATTTAACCTGAATTTACAAGAAATTGCAGAAGATAATTTAACAAAGTGCAATGACCGTTGGGGATGGAGAAATTCACCTGAAACAGATAATAAAAATACAAGTTACATCTTTGATAATGACTTTCCCGAACATGAAAGTTTACCACGACAATTTGAAGTAGAAATTACAGAGATAAGCCGAGATAATTCAGTCAAAATGAAGGCATTTATAAACAAAGAACAGATTGGAAATGACCTCACTGATAATTCTTATAAAAGTGATGGCTACCGCTTTCATGACATTTTTCATTTTTCCTACGCCGCAGTTTTGGGTTGGTCGGTGGTTACTCGTAGTATGCTTAAACGTAAGCGTAAAAGTAATCATCTTATTGACGAAGTAGAAGATGGAGGTCGTGCGGTAGCTATTGAAGAAGGTATAGCAGCACTTGTATTTAGTTATGCTAAAGATCATGGTTTCTTAGAAGGTGTTTCAACATTAGATTATCAACTATTGAAGACTATTAAAAATATGACATCTCATTTAGAAGTTTCTTGTTGTTCGCTAGGAGATTGGGAGAGGGCTATTCTCATGGGTTATGATGTCTGGCGACAGGTAGAAAAAAATCGGGGAGGAACGGTAGTTATTGATATTGATGCAGGTTTAATAACTTATCAAATTGGTGTAATTTAAAGTAAGAAGTCTAGTTGGTATTTCGCCTCTATTAATAGAAAACTTTCATTTAATCATATCTTGAGGAAATAAAAATGAGTTTTTGGTCATCACAGACTTTGCGTTCTCGTCTTCCTAGTTTAATTGAACCATTTAATGATGATCAAATTGAGTCTGCATCATACCAATTGTGTTTAGGGGAAGAAGTTTATATTTCACCCCTTCCTGATACACCTCTGAAAGAACGAAAAAAAATTCCTCTTAGTGAGAAAGATACTGTTCCTATCCCTCCAGGACAGTTTGCATTTCTAATAACTTCTGAAGAAATCAAAATTCCTAACAATGCACTTGCATTTATTTCAATTAGATTTAAATTTAAATCAAAGGGCTTGATTAATGTTTCAGGTCTTCATGTAGATCCTGGTCATTGTGGCAAACTAATTTTTGCTGTTTATAATGCTGGACCTCTTCACCTTCATATAGAAAGAGGTGAAAGGGTTTTTTCTATATGGTATGCAGACTTAGATAAAGAAGATGATAATCCACGAAATAAGATCGGTTATAGTTCAATTCCCTCTGACTTAATGAATAGTCCTGATTTAGTTTCTTCTCTTCCTTATTTAAAAACACGTTTGGATGATCTAGAGAAAAAAGTAGAGAAATATTCTATTCAACAGGCTATTTTTTTTGGAATTGCTATTTCGGTTTTAGTTGCTTTTGCCAAGCCAATAGTAGAGATATTTATACAGCCATTACTAAATATGATTAAATCTTTTATTACCATCTATTAATTTCAAATTAGCGAAATAAATCTAAGCTATTGCTAAGATGATATAATTAACGCAATAAACGAGGTGAAGTCATGACAGTAAAAGAAGAACTAATCAAAGAAATTTCTCAAACCCCTGACTTTTTAATCCAAGAAGTATTAAATTTCTTACTGTTCATTAAAAACAGGTTTAAGCAAAGAGTTTCCGAAAATAGAACTGGAGATTTTACCGATACCTTAGCATCACAATCTTTTTTTAATTTCATTGATGATGTCAGTAGCCAAATTCCTCAATCAGAATGGGAAAAGCTACCATCTGATATGTCAAAAAATTTAGATCACTATCTATATGGTTCACCCAAGAGTGAAGAATGAAAAAAGTATTTGCTGACACAGGTTACTGGATTGCTCTACTAAATCCTAACGATGAATTGCATCTTAAAGCTAGAAGTGTGACTGCATCTTTATTGCCTAATGTCCGCATAGTTACCAGTGAAATGGTATTCACTGAATTGTTGAATGCTTTTTCTAAACAAGGAAGTAATTTTAAGAGAGCAGCAATTAGTCTAATTAATCAATCTTTTAGCAATTCTAATATTGAGATTGTTCCTCAAACGAGTGAACTGTTTATCAGCGCACTCGAATTATATAACCAACGTCTAGATCAAGGTTGGAGTCATACAGATTGTGCGTCATTTAAAATTATGGAGATGCAAAATATTTTAGAGGCTCTTGCTTATGATAAACACTTTGAACAAGCAGGTTTCATAGCTTTGCTGCGTCATTGAATATTTATATGCTTTCGGATATCGAATTGTATTTCAATCCCCAGTCCAAAATTTGTTACCATTATCCTTCACCAGCTGTATCTCAGATTTATGAAATTAGTTTGCGCTCAAAGCGATCTCAGTACCAACCTATCACTCGTCAGTCGTGCAGTACCATCAAGGCCAACTCATCCCGTACTTGCTAACGTACTGCTGCAAGCGGACGCTCAAACTAACCAAGTCAGCTTAACAGCCTTTGATCTCAGCTTGGGTATCCGCACCAGTTTTAGTGCTGAAGTATTAGAAGGGGGAGCGATCGCACTTCCTGCTAAACTACTTGTAGATATCACCTCTCGCTTACCAGAAGGTGAAATCACCCTAGACGATGAATCAGGGGACAACACCGGAGAAGGTATCATTGTCACTCTCAAACCCAAAAGCGGTAAGTATCAAGTCCGCGCTATGGGAGCAGAAGAATTTCCCGAATTACCCATAATTGAAAATTCAGAAGCAATTCACCTCACCACGGCTGCTTTAATTGAAGGATTAAGAGGTTCATTATTTGCTACTAGTGCTGATGAAACCAAACAAGTTCTCACGGGTGTGCATTTAACAGTTAAACAAGACACCTTAGAATTTGCAGCGACTGACGGACACCGTTTAGCTGTGCTAGAAACAACTAATGAGCGTCCGCTGGAGGGTAGCAGTCAACTTGAGGTAACAGTACCCGCAAGAGCATTACGGGAACTACAACGGATGTTAGCTCATAGCTCCTCAGAAGAAACTGTAGCCTTATATTTTGATCAAGGTCAAATAGTGTTTGCTTGGCAAAATCAACGCCTAACCAGCCGAACTTTAGAAGGACAATATCCCGCGTATCGGCAATTAATTCCCCGCCAATTTGAGCGACAAGTTACTATTGAACGGCGGCAATTTATTAGCACTTTAGAGCGAATTGCTGTGTTAGCAGATCAGAAAAATAATATTGTCAAAGTTAGCATTGATAACGCCAATCAAGAAATTACTTTATCTTGTGAAGCCCAAGATGTGGGTAGTGGTACAGAATCAATGCCGGCACAAATATCTGGGGAAGATATAGATATTGCCTTTAATGTCAAATATTTAATGGAAGGCTTGAAAGAGTTACCATCTTCAGAAATTCAAATGCATTTAAATCAAAGTCTCACGCCAGTAATTTTTACACCTTTGGGCGGTTTAAAAATGACCTATTTAGCTATGCCTGTACAACTTAGGAATTAGAAATAGTTCAATTTTGAATCTTGGGTTAACTCGTTCCCAGTTTCCAACTGGGAATGCTATTACAGAGGCTCTGCCTCTACTATTACTAAAATTCATTTCCATACTCTGTATGGAAAATAGAATACCGATTATTTTTAATATAAGCCTCCGCCAGTTTTACTCCTGACTCCTGAACCGATAGCGCAGCGTGGCGTAAGCCATAGGTCTGCCAAGCGTCTCCTGAATTCTGCTGTAACTGAGGATGATGTTAGAGGAGCGATCGCAAAGTTTAACTTGGCTTCTACAAAAGAAATTCCTGTAAATAAATTTAGCCAGGTAATGACAGAGTTAGAAAATTTATCATTTTGGTAAATTCGGGCAGAAGCCCCTACTTGCTAGGGGTATACCCGTGCTATGGCGTTCGCCAAACGTGTACCTTGCACTCAGAGATGCTGGGGTCAACGTGCCAATATCAGCTTTATCTGCTGCTATGCTACAATCTTAAATGTGTACTTAGATTAATCAATTCATATATGCCAACTCACTTTAGCAATACTCTGTGTCGTTCTGCTGCCAGTGCTGATGCTCAAATTGAGCTACCTTACAGTAGAAATATGATTAGCTTAGTTTTGATGAGTGCTCTACTGATAAGTCCTCTTCCAGCTCTAGGGCAATCTTCTGCCACATCGGTTGCCAATAGAGGTGAATCCCTTCTTGCTTTTGACATCAAAGATATCATCCCGATAAGGCGTAAGGTGAGAAGGTCGCGTAGGACACCTAGGACACCCTCCCAACGCCCCTCTCAATCTACAGACTTAGTAAACCAGAAGGAGCAGCAATATGTGAATAGTCTTTCTCCTGAAGAACGAGAGGTTTACGAGATTATCCAGAAAGCCAAACGCGATCTCCGACATCAGCCTATTGCTGATTTTCTTGGGAGCGGATTTGGCATTAGTCCCAAAGGAACTACTCAAACTCCACAAGACCTTGACCTAGAGTTTCAGAATGCTATTCGCGATAGTAATAATTCAACCAGTTCTCAACCTCTAGTTAATAATGGAAGTGTAGCCCCAACAAAACCTGGCAACCGAATACTTCAACGCATTTTAAATAAGAGAAGTAATGAAACACATGAACAATGGTATGCCAGAATTGACCCCGTGATTTCACGTACTCCGAGAGAGGAGTATAGAGCGTGGAAAGCAACTTTATCATCAGCTGATGATAAAGCCTACGATGCCCTAGTCCGAAAAGAAAATGAGCAGAAAAGGCAACGGATGCAAGAGGCGGATGCTGCCCTGTGGGATATGTTTAAGCGCGATTTATCTTGTAGATGGGTGCCAGATGCTAACGGTGATTATGTTAAGGTCTGTAATGATTGAGCTTTCCTCTTACCTAATCTCCCCTCTCAATTAGGTTACATCAATTTATCAAAAAACTATACACGGTTTCCGCTCTTATGAAGTACATCTTAGCCCCCTCCTCGCTTGCGGGGAGGGGGTTGGGGGTGGGGTGATTGTGATAAACGCCATAGCATTAAGAGTCAGAGACTGGGAACGAGATACGAGATTAGGTGATGTGGAAAATGGGAATTTCAATCCAGAATTCTGTACCTACATTTGGTTGTGAATCACATTTAAATACACCGCCGTGTTTTTCCACCACAATTTGATAACTAATTGATAACCCCAAGCCAGTACCTTTACCCACTGGCTTAGTAGTGAAAAATGGGTCAAATATTCTTGCCTTTTGAGCTTTGGGCATTCCTGGTCCATTGTCACTAATACGAATTACTGCACTCTGCACATTTTCATTCATTTCACCTATAGAAGTACAAATAGTAATTTTCCCTAATTGGGTATTTTCTGATTTAAATGTTTTATAATTTTCTAAGGCATCAATTGCATTACTTAAAACATTCATAAATACTTGATTTAGTTGTCCAGGATAACACTCTACCAAAGGTAAATTGCCATATTCTTTGATTATTTGAATGTTCGGACTTTCTGGTCTGGCTTTTAAGCGATGCTGTAAAATCAGTAAAGTGCTATCAATGCCATCATGGATATTCACTTCCTTCATTTCTGACTCATCAAGGCGTGAAAAATTTCGCAGAGATAAGACGATTTGCCGAATTCTGTCAACTCCAATTTGCATAGAAGATAAACTTTTTGGTAAATCTTCAATCAGAAATTCTAAATCTAATTCTTCTGCTCGTTCCACAATCTCTAAACTGGGTTCTGGGCATTCCTGCTGATAAAGATGGAGCATACTGAGTAAATCTTCAGCATATTCATTGATATGGACAAGATTGCCAGATATAAAGTTAACTGGATTATTAATTTCATGGGCAACACCTGCTACAAGTTGCCCCAAAGAAGACATTTTTTCAGTTTGAATAAGTTGGGTTTGAGTTGATTGTAATTCATGCAGAGTTTGCGTTAATTGTTCAGCTTGCTGTTTAGTTTTCACTAGTAATTCAGCTTGTTGAATCGCTACCCCTAATTGGGAAGCAATCTGACTAATGAAACTAACTTCTGTGTATTGCCATTTTCTGGAACTGGAGTGTTGATAAGTACAAAGTAAACCCCAAAGTTTTTTGCCTACAAAAATAGGAGCCAACACAAAAGCCAGAATTTGAAACTGCTCTAAATTATCAACATGACAGGGAGCAAAACCCATTTTATAGATATCATCTACAGCAAAAGTTTCATTATTTTGGTAGCGTCCTCCCTTGGTTTCTTGTAAATAAGTATCATTCCAAATTGTATTGATTCCCAGTTTAGTATCATTTAACCAGTTGGGACTAGCAGCTTCAAAATCACCGACAAATTGCCCACCCCAATCGGCACTGAATTTATAAACAGAAACACGATCAGCTTTGATTAATTGGCAAACTTCCTTAGTGGTGGTTTGAAAAATAGTTTCAATTTCTAGAGATTCACGAATCTTGTTAATAACTCCAAATACTGCTTGTTGTTGTTCAGCAGTCCTTTGCATTTCTAATGTTCGCTTCTGAACTTGTTTTTCTAAGTTTTCATTAAATGCTTGTACTTGTTGGTAAAGTTCATATTGCTGAATTGCGGAAGCAAAGTGTTTACTGATTTCTTTCGCTAAATTAATTTCTTCATTTGTCCATTTTTGAGGTTGTGCTTTTTTAGTTTCTCGCCAAATTTCAAAAGATAGCCGGGGGTAAATTTGCCGATGATCTGGATCAAATTGTCCAGCCCAAAGGGTTTCTGTATCTAGTTCATTACGAAAAATACTTAAATAGCCCACCAATTGCTGACGATAGTGGAGCGGAATCATCAAGATGCTGCGAATTTTTGTGGGTTTAAAAGCAACTTGTACATTTCTTAAATTCGGATTTTCATAGATGTCGGAAATTGCCCAAACTTCATATTCACCAAATTTATAATGTTCCTGCCAGACACTATACTGCTCTAATAAGGGATATTTGCTTTGGGCTGGAATTTCAGGTTGCTGTCCACAGGTATAAAGTTCAAAACAATCCCTACCAGGAATTAAACATTCAGATAAGCTTCTAAAGCTGCTATTTTCAAAGTCAAAGGTGCTTTGTCTGATACATAATCTGCCTCCAACTCCCTTAAAAGCGGCCACTGTGGCTTCTAATGGTGGTTGTAAAACTATCGTTGGTAGTGAATGGAGTAAAGTACCAATGCTGTTAATGATAGTTTCTTGTTCGGCTTTGGCGCGGGCTTGGGTGAGGAGGTGATTTTGAGCGATCGCTATGGGTAACTGCTCTACTACCATTTGCATCACTTCTAGTTCAGATTCTGCCACATCACGAGCTTGAGAATGATGAGATACTAACAATCCCCAAAGTTCATCTTGATAAATAATCGGCGCAACTACAGAAGATTTAACACCCAAAGCCGTCAAATATTCTACATGACATGGATCTAATGTCCGATAAATAATCTCCTCAGAGATAATTTCTCCGGTTTCCAGATCACGCTGAGGACATTGACCAATCTCTCTAGAATCAACATTTACTACAGAACGCACCCGCGACTTAATAAACATTTCCCGCGCGTGGAGAGGAATGTCATCCGCAGGAAAATTCAACCCCAATAAAGACGGTAAACGATTTTCATAAATAGATTCAGCAATAACCTCACCACTACCATCAGCATGAAATTTGTAAATCATGACTCGGTCAGTTCCCAGTAAAGAGCGAACTTCAGCCGAGACTACTGTGATAATGTCTTCTAACTCTAAGGATGGTCTAATGCGATTTGTAATCCGACGTAATAAATTTTCTTTTTCCATACCTGTCCTCAGGTCTAATGGAGGGATGGAGGCCATTGCTTTGATAAAATCATTTAGTATCTTACTATGGTAAGCGATTCAGCTTAATCGTATTTTTAGATTTTACTCATGTCTTTGTCTTCAGTAAGATTACGGTCAAAGGATTTTGGAGTTTGGAGTTTGGAGTTTGGAGTTTGGAGTTTGGAGTTTGGAGTTTGGAGTTTGGAGTTTGGAGTTTGGAGTTTGGAGTTTGGAGTTTGGAGTTTGGAGTTTGGAGTTTGGAGTTTGGAGTTTGGAGTTTGGAGTTTGGAGTTTGGAGTTTGGAGTTTGGAGTTTGGAGTTTGGAGTTTGGAGTTTGGAGTTTGGAGTTTGGAGTTTGGAGTTTGGAGTTTGGAGTTTGGAGTTTGGAGTTTGGAGTTTGGAGTTTGGAGTTTGGAGTTTGGAGTTTGGAGTTTGGAGTTTGGAGTTTGGAGTTTGGAGTTTGGAGTTTGGAGTTTGGAGTTTGGAGTTTGGATTATCGCTATGAAAACTCATCTCGGTTGAGTAAAGCTATTATTCGCTTCGTCCCCAAACAAGCTCAAAATAATGCCTCAAAATGGTACGTTATTGATACCAGTGAAACTGGGGAAATTATCGCTTTAGCAGATGTTCCTTATCGCTTGGGTATTGATGCACTCTCTTACCTGGAACCTTCCTCTTCTAGCACCACTATTTTGGATGAGGTTAAAATCACCCTGCTAATCCTTTAATCTTGATCTTAACAGGCAACAGAATTTTCTTACATACAGCAGATTGCAGATCAATGAGGTACAGAATCAAAATTGAAACCTAGATACCAAGCCAGTTTTACTCCTGACTCCTGAATTCTGCTGTATCATGTAGTTGGATTGCTATAAGAATTTTCAGTCACCTGTTAAGTAATCATCTAAACCTTCCCAATGTCAGCAAAGCGAATTTTTAGATAATCATCTTCCATTTTTGCACCTGATGGTTGAAGTGCTGCTAAAGCCTGCGGTAAAACTAAATTACGACGATGATTACCAATCGTAATATTTAATTCATCGCCACTTTTATTGAGTTGAATTTGGTTTTTGGGAATACCCGGTAAATACAGTTCCAAGCTGTATTGGTTATTTTCCTGCACAACTCGGATAGTTGTTTCTTTATAATATATCTGAGTTGGATCTTCATCCTGGTAGAGCGTTTCTTTGAGTCTCTCTAATGCTGCTAAACCGCACATTTCTTCAGAATAAAGAGGTACTTCCTTCACAGGTAAGGGGTGGAAGTTTTCATGAATTTCTTGGCGATATTGTTCTTGATTTTCTTTCCAACGTTTGAAGAAGGGATCTTCAACTTCTTTAGGAATAATGCGATTAGCAATAATTAAATCGGTAGCCACATTATATAAACTCAAATAAGCATGAGCGCGGAGAGATTCTTTAATCACCATCTTTTCTGGGTTGGTGACAAGACGGACTGAAGTTTGAGTATTGTCAGTCAATACTTTTTCTAAAGCTTCTATTTGTTCATAAAACTCATAAGGAGCATCCATTACTTCTTTATCTGGTAACGAAAAACCAACAATTGGTCTAAAAATAGGCTCAACTAGAGGTCTAAGTGCTACCGAGATGTTTTGAAAAGGTTTATAGAAGCGCCGCATATACCAGCCGCCGACTTCTGGTAAACTCAACAAACGTAGAGCCGTACCAGTCGGAGCCGAGTCAATAATTAAAACGTCAAATTCCCCTTCATCATAGTGACGTTTCATTCTGACCAAGCCAAAAATCTCATCCATTCCCGGTAAAATGGCTAATTCTTCGGCTTGTATCCCGTCTAAACCCCTTGCTTGTAACACCTGAGTGATATAACGCTTCACCGCACCCCAGTTACCTTCTAATTCTTGGAGTGCGTCGAGTTCTGCTCCCCACAAATTTGGGCGGACTTGTCGGGCATCATGTCCTAATTCTAGATCAAAACTGTCTGCTAGGGAGTGAGCAGGGTCTGTACTTAAAACTAATGTACGGTATCCGAGTTCTGCACAACGCAGCCCTGTTGCAGCCGCAACGGAGGTTTTACCTACGCCACCCTTGCCGGTCATTAAAATTACTCGCATGGATGATTCTGTCCTGCCTGAATTTTGTTTACATTTATTTACATTATCCGTTGTTTACGGAAAAGAAGTGCTGCTTTAGTACATCTAAACTTGAACAATGCCAATAATCAATGTGGGAAACTATCAAATCATCAGCATTAAGACGTAATTCACTCCAACCAGAGATAGATATGCGTGGTTTCCAAGGAAGGGGAGAATTCCAACTCAGCGTCCATTCGCTTTTAATGATGTCTTCTTGACGTTGGATGTTATGCAAATCCATTTTCAGATTTAAGAAAAAAGTCTGAATGAATTTAATCATCCATTTATAAAGTTCTAAACCACGAAATTTAAAAACCGTATCTTGAAAATAAACATCAGAAGCATAAATGCTGTAAGTTTGATCAACGGGAAATCTTTGATAGTCGGCTTTGAGAATTTCAATAATATCCATAATAGGGAATAGGGAATAGGATTATAGAAAATTCAGGTGTACTGAGTAAGTAGGTAGGCGAAAATAAATAAAACTATGTTAAGTAAGGTAACAAATTCTGAAATTGGCTCGTAGTTAGGGCTTTAGCCCTACTTTCAGGTCTAAAGACCTGACTACAAACCTTATTATAAGTCTTTAACCGGACAAGATAGAATTTGCCAGATGGATTTGAGATCACCCACCTTGTAAAGAACATTTCTTCAGATGCTACCGTCTACAAGTTGACGCAGTAGTACACGGAGTGCATAAACCATGAAGCGCAGAGACAAAAAAAGCTTCCAGAAATCAATCATCAGTCTCAGTTTACTTCCCACCTTTCTCACCCCCTATTTCGTCAGCGCTACCCCACCCAGAAACCCAGATAAAACCGTAAATTGTGAAATTCTCATTGTTGGTGGTGGACTATCCGGTGCAGCGACAGCTTATGAGGGGTTACTTGCAGGACGGACAGTTTGCTTAACGGAAATTACTGACTGGTTGGGTGGACAAATCTCCTCTCAAGGTACATCTGCATTAGATGAAAGACCAACTCAACGGGCTAAACAATTCTATTCTCGCGGATATTTGGAATTACGAAACCGTATTCAACGCAAATATGGTAAACTTAACCCCGGCGATTGTTGGGTAAGTGACTCCTGCTTTCTTCCTCGTGATGCTCACAACATTCTTACCCAAATGCTCAAAGATGCAGAAAAGCAGGGTAAAGGAAAGTTGCAATGGTTTCCCAACACCGTAATTAAAGAATTAGGAATTAGTGCTGATGGTAAAATTATTAACAACGCCACAGCTATTCAACATCAACCCACAAAAGGCGCACCACCTCTCAACACTTTTCCTTTATCTCAAACCATTGAAGATGCTTATCGCTATGAAAACTCATCTCGGTTGAGTAAAGCTATTATTCGCTTCGTCCCCAAACAAGCTCAAAATAATGCCTCAAAATGGTACGTTATTGATACCAGTGAAACTGGGGAAATTATCGCTTTAGCAGATGTTCCTTATCGCTTGGGTATTGATGCACTCTCTTACCTGGAACCTTCCTCTTCTAGCACCACTAACGATCCTTATTGTACTCAAGGTTTTACCTACACTTTTGCAATGGAGGCGACTAAGGAACCGCAACAGCAAGCAATGCCTCCATTTTACTCACAATATGCACCATATTTCAGTTATGAATTAGCACGACTGGCGAATTTTGATTTAGTGTTTACCTATCGTCGCATTTGGAGTCCTCAACAAGGAAAACAAATGAAATTTGGTGGTATTAATTTTACTGTTCCTACTCCTGGGGATATCTCTATGCAAAACTGGACTTGGGGTAATGACTACCGTCCAGGAACTAAAGATGATAATCTCATCTACACTCGTCAACAGTTGCAAGCCAGTGGCCAGTTACAGCCAGGTGGTTGGATGGGGGGATTGCGAACTGAAACTTTCCGCAAAGGTGAAGAAAATGCTCTTTCCTATTTTTATTGGTTGTATGCGGGAACTACTGATTCTCAATTAGGTGAAGGTGTAAAAAAACCGTACCCAAATAATCGGTTGTTAACGGGTTTAAATTCCCCAATGGGAACAGTACATGGTTTATCGAAATATCCCTATATGCGGGAAGGAAGACGCATTATTGGCCGTCCCAGTTGGGGACAACCGCAAGGTTTTGGGATTTGGGAAGTTGATATTTCTCGCCGCAATTATAATGACGAATATTACCGTAAAACTTTGCCGACAGATATGTATCGCCAGTTAAAAGCGACACTGGCTGGTTTAGAGGCTACTTCTGTAATTAGGGGTGAAGTTTCTCCTGATAAAGCTATGCGGCGAAGTCGTTCGACTATTTTCCCTGATGCTGTAGGTATCGGTCACTACGCTATTGATTTTCATCCTTGCATGACAAAAAGTCCCGCAGAAGCACCTGGTAATACGGAACGTGCAGGAGAAAGACGTGGTGCGGGACAAGCGTATCCTTTCCAAATTGCTCTGCGGGCGATGATTCCCCAAAAGATTGATAATTTATTAGTAGGTGGTAAGAGTATTGCTACTAGTCACATAGCTGCTGCTGCTTATCGGGTACATTCTTTTGAGTGGTCTTCTGGTGCGGCTGCGGGAACTGTGGCTGCTTTTGCTCTCAAACAAGGAATCGCACCTTACCAATTAGTTGATGATTTACCTAAACAGGAACCGCAACTACAAGTTCTCAAACGTCTGTTGGAGCAAAATGGTAATCCTACGGCTTTTCCTGATACTTCCATTTTTAACCAAAATTGGGATGATTGGCGGTAATATCGCTTCACTTTAAGAGGATGTTTGAAAAGTTTTGGGCGAATATAATTCGCTACTACACAAACGAAGTCCACGTGCGTGGACTAACCAAAAAACAGGTGTTTCAAACCCACGGAGGTGGGTTTTGTCTGTGTAGCCGCGACTTCTAGTCGCCAGGGTTAGTATGGATTGAGACTTTTCAAACACCCTCTAAGGTTGATAAAAATAGATAGGGCTTGCTGTATCCCTTACGGGAGCCGTAGGTATAAAAGTCTTTCCGTTAGGGTTAGGAGTCAGGAGCCAGGAGCCAGGAGTCAGGAGTCAGGAGTCAGGAGGAAGAATTAGAAGCAGCTTTTGAATAGTTGCTTTGGCGGAAAAGTGATAAGTTTTTGATGGGTAAAATGTCTATTCCTTGCACCTTATTATATTCGCCAGGGTTAGTATGGATTGAGACTTTTCAAACACCCTCTAAGGTTGATAAAAATAGATAGGGCTTGCTGTATCCCTTACGGGAGCCGTAGGTATAAAAGTCTTTCCGTTAGGGTTAGGAGTCAGGAGCCAGGAGCCAGGAGTCAGGAGTCAGGAGTCAGGAGGAAGCCAATAGCAGCACCAACAGGTCCCCCAATAGTAGCACCAACTCCCGCACCGGCAATGGCTAAAGCTGGAATAACTTCTATAATTTTTTTCTTAATTTCTTCTTTTTGAAACTTTGTAAATATTGGTTAATTCTTTAATTCCTTTGCCAATGGTGACGCGATTCCATCCTAACTCTCGCGCTGCCAGTGACTGTCCTCCTTTTCCCAATGCCACCACTGTTTGTGCTATAAATCTACGCTTTGCCCCACCTTTTAATTGTTCTGCTTTGGTGTCGGTAAGTTTGGTTTGTTTGATGAACATTATTGTTCACATTTTTCAAGCATAATTAGAAGTTGGCAATTAAACATTTTTATCAATGGTACGTATCCAACCAGTTAATCTCCAAAGGCTAATAAAGCAAAATCCTGAAATAATTGTCCCTAAGTTAATTCTTACAGATGTTTTAACTAAATTTATCGTTTGTCCTCTTTTTGCTGTAGTGGCTGTATCTAAAGCCGTTTGAGCCGAAGTTTGAATTTGCTGAGAAATTTGTTTTTTCAACTCTTCAGGAGACTTGTTAGAGTTAGGATCTATGGGAATATTTAAACCACTAGCAATACTATTTAGTTGTTGAGGAGATGTTACTGTTTGCAATCTTTCGGTGATTTGCTGAATCTGCTCTTGTTGTTGTGCTTGTTGAGTAGCAAATTGATTGTTTATATTCCTATAAAGTGTTAAGCTATTATTGATGCCCAAGGGCAACATTAATAGATAAAATATGCCAATTACTAAAGCTATCCAAGATAAAAATTTTAATGTAGCGATTTGTTTGCCATTAATTATGCTAGATTGGGTGAATAAAAATATGAATGTAAAACCTAGCAAGATAGACCAAACATTATCCACCATTCTACCAATTGCCTCAAATTCCCAATTGGGGTTTGTTAGCTGAGGCGGAAGGAGAATGGCTAGGTAGTTAACCAGGGAAAACACGAGCAGAAAATAACCAGTAATGCGTAATAAGGCAAATGAACGCTTTTCAAGATTTTCAGTGATTTCTATTGCTTTGGTAGGGACTTTTGCGGCTTTTTTTGTTTTCATAGGTTTGTTTTAATTTTTTGTATTTCCAGGGAGCAGGGGGCAGGGGGCAGGGAGATGAGAAATTAGCGTTTTATCAACCAGGGAGATGGATTGTTGATTATAGTTACTAGAGTGCCTAAAACTCGGTTGTAAGTTGCATAAAGTTCTCTGGCTGTATTAACATCTAAATAACCACATTTCACAGCAAATTTTAGCCAAGTTTGCGTTTCTGCTGCTTCAGCTTGTCTACGACACGCTCCGCGAACACTGTCATTCAATTTAGCTATAAAAGCTGCTTCATAACGACGTTTTCTCCAAGCTTCAGCTAAATTAGCACATACAGAACGGGATGATCTACGAATCTGGTCAGTTAAAGAATAACGTTCTTCAACAGGAAACTTTTTAGATAATTCAAAGATGTTCATGGCAACATCAAATGCCATTTTGTATACTTCTAGGTCTTCATGACTTTTGATTGGTTCTTTTTCCATTCCCCCTGCCCCCTGCCCCCTGCTCCCTGCTCCCTGCAAATCCTAGCTAACCGTCCCGGTTACAGGGTTGGCGAGTCGGCTTTTTGATGCTATGCTCTTTTTAGCCTTTCTCATCAGTCCCAAGGCGAACAGTCCCCCCACTGTCGGAATTGTTGCTCCTCCGGGGATGTTGTCGAAGGGTACTTCTGCTTGGGGTAGCTCAGTGGCTACAGCCCACTGGGCAGGAATAACACGGGTATCTATAACTTCTTCACCGACACCAAACACGCGACTTGAAACAGAACCAAACATACCGATATCAAGTCGAGTCCACGCAAACCGAAGTTCCGGGGTTTGGACTTGGTTGGCAAATGATTGAGCGACATCCGATTGCCCCCACCAAGGGTTTAATTCTAGAGCAATCTGATTGCTATTAAACGTTCCCCCAACAGTAGTCACATTATACTGAGTATTATTCAAAGTGACTACCACCGCATTAGCAGGAGATAAGCAAGTCATAGCACCACCAACAGCAGCAGCACTAATCACCAAAGGCATAATAAATCGTTTCATCATCATCGTCCTTTAATACAAAATTGAAATTGTTCACCAGACAGGTGGGTTCACGTAAATACCCAAAATGTTGTGTAAAGTCAACCACACGCACATTAAAAATAATACCCAGATCAAAAGTAAATAGTCAAGTCACTTTCAGGTGTTTTTTCAACTTTTTAAGCAAATTTCATATTATTTACTTTTCTAAGTATTTATACGAATAATTTTACCCCTGCTCCCTGCCCCCTGCCCCCTGCGGAAATAAAATATACAGTATTGTAAAAATGATAATCATTACAAGGGGGGATATGAGAGTTTTTGATACACTATGAGGGACTTTTCAAACATCCTCTTAATTAAATTTCATACATCATCTATCTCTAGAAGAATAAGGTTGAGCTGACATTGCTAGATATTGCTAATTTCATCTATACAAATAATTTTGTGTAAATTAAAAACCTTTATTCAGAAATTACAGAAAACCTCTCCACACCTAAAATCATATTTTGCTTTTCTCATAACCTAACACCTGTATAGCAACTGCCAAATACTGCTGTCATCTCTAAAGTTAATTCATTTATTTATTTAGTTATTAAGTTAATAAACTTAATTAAGTTAATAAAGAATCCTAAAATCATTCAGAGGGAACTCTTAACGGGCAACTCTTAACAAAAAAAACTCATGTTTAGAAACATGAGATTGAAATAATGACCTTTTTTAATTAAAAGTTAAAAGTTAAAAGTTAAAAATTAAAAATTTAAGATTAATAATAATTTTTAATTAATTTTGGCTGCAAGCCCCCACTGATTGCAATTTTTAATTAATAATTTTTAATTTTTAATTGGAGCGTTCGCGCAGCGTCTCGTAGAGAAGCGACTTGATTGAGCTTTAAACTCAGAACTAAAGTTTCTTATCCATTCCCTATTCCCTATTCCCTATTCCCTATTCCCTTTTTTTGTAACCGATATCTAAGAAAAACTGAACTATAAATGTTGATACAGTTAAAGTAAGTTAGGTTAAACTAGTTTTTGTAGTCTGGGTTTGTCAAACCTCTTTTTTGACTAAAAAGACGCAAAGACGCGGAGCGCAACCCTGCTCAAGTTTGAATCTTCTAGCTGTCTTCTATGGGATTTCCCCCTGTCCTCGCGTCCCTGTGTCCCTCTGTCCTTTTCAATTATTGTTCTATGTAGGTGGACGGGGAAAAACAGAAATATGTAACGAAAAGCAAAATTGGCTCAAAACCTCTTCCCTGTTCCCTGTTCCCTTGTCATAACGACAATTTTTAACGCCAACCTACTTATGCTTAAAAGACTAACAGCTGTTTATGGCATGGCAACAGCGCCAACAGTAACACCTGATCGGGTTAATCAAGTTACTCGCAAAACTTATCCAAATTACAAAGTGATTGTATTGAATGACGATTTCAATACATTTCCCCATGTAGCTGAGTGTTTGCTCAAGTATATTCCGGGAATGTCGAGCGATCGCGCTTGGGATCTCACAAATCAGATACATTACGAAGGACAAGCGATCGTTTGGGTAGGTCCCCAGGAACAAGCGGAACTATACCACCAACAGCTGCGACGGGCTGGTTTGACTATGGCTCCTCTGGAAGCAGCATAATCATGGGCAAACCCACGGATGGTAGACTAGTCTGGAATCACTCCACCCACATTTCTGGTCTAATCGCAATTTTAGAACGTCTATGTCAACAAGACGGCATTCACACTGTAACACCGGCAGTCATTGGGCGAGCGAGAGGTCATTGTCCAAAAATGCAGTTGCGTGTGTCTGTACCCATTCGCGGGGGTTATAAAGTCATTGCACGGCAGGGTAAGACGGTACAAGAGGTATTTGTTCTCACGACTTTGGAATTGGAGCAACTGGAAATAGCAATTGCGATCGCTATGAAAATTACATGAATACGACGATTCACAAAGGGAAGAGCCGAATATTCTCCTCCCTTAACTTTTGATTATTCCTCAACTTCATGCACTGCAAATTTATGTAATGGTAAACTGAGGATACAAGAAAAAGTTAAAAAATAGGATAACGCTGTAGTAATTTTCACGGCCATTGCTAAACTTTCCCAGTTTGGTAAAACTGTCTTTTCGATCCCAAAAGCCACGCAGTAAACCAGCCAGTAAGCAAAGCTCATTCTCAAAAGAATTTCTTCTGTTTCTTGAGCATCATCTTTTTGTTGCTTCTTGTCATCCCACAGTAAAAACAGCCCCATAATACAAGCTACAGAGGAAACAGCAACTACAAATTCATGACAAAATAAATTTACAGAGTCCATTGCCTTGATCCAACTATTTTGGTTTTTCCATCGTCAATTAGTCTAAAGGACTATTCCGAACGAATATGCAAAATAGTTACAAACCGCAATAGTTATCTGATATTTACTGATAGTTATGTAAACAATTGCAAATAAAATTCTCTATTAATTTACAATTGTTTAATTAAATTTAATTACAAAATCAAACAAACCTCACTCACTAAATGCTTAAAAAAGCAATTTTAACAGTTACCGCAATAGGGTTATAGCGTTTCCCAGTCTAAGAGGATGTTTGAAAAGTTTTGGGCGAATATAATTCACTACTACACAAGCCAAGTCCACCTGCGTGGACTAACGAAAAATCAAGGGTTTGAAACCCACGGAGGTGGGTTTTGTCTGTGTAGTCGCGACTTCTAGTCGCCCAGTGAAGTATGAATTTAGACTTTTCAAACACCCTTTAATGAAGTACACACCAATTTATTCCCTGTTAAGAGTTCCCTAAAACTAGAAAACTTTGTACCTTACGAGCATGGGAACTGCAAACACAGACACAGAAAGACTTTCAACCCGGTTACGAATTAAAACTTACCTATTTTTCTTCTAACAATTAGCGTCCGTCACTTCGCAAGCACCAATACTCACCCAACTACTAGAACCATCTTGCCAATGTTCTTTCTTCCAAATAGGTGCTTGGTGTTTAATGGTGTCAATTGCATATTGACAAGCAGCAAATGCTTCACCTCGATGGGGACATCCCACAGCCACTAAAACACTGATTTCTCCAACTTGTAACCGCCCAATGCGATGATATATGACCACCCGCTTCACATTAGGCCATTGGTAGCGAATATCATCTGCAATTTGATAAAATACTTGTAATGCCATCGGATCGTAAGCTTGATACTCTAAAGCAACCACAGGTTGTCCGTCGGTTTGATTACGAACCATCCCACTCATTAGCACCACAGCACCATTAGCTGGGTCATCAGCTTTAGTATAGATTTCCTCAAGAGACAATGGAGCAAAGGTAACACCAAAGCTATCTTCGGTTCTAGTTTTAATAGGAAAAGCAAGTGGGGTTTTCATAATTAAGTTTTGATAATTTTCTAGTGTAATTAATAGAAATTAATTATAAATCAAGGGCTACTATAGAAATTACCTTAAATTTTTCTGTATCCCTGATGGGACCTTCTTAACTTTTTTAGCCCTGAATCCCTTGAGCTATCTAGGTTTTACATTTATATGCCTAAGAGGTTGTTTGAAAAGTATTAGATGAAACCAATAATTTCCAAGAACCTAACCCCCCAGCCCCCTTCCCTACCAGGGAATGGGGGTTTCAAAGCCTCTCCCCGCGTCGGGGAGAGGTTTGGAGAGGGGTTTATTTATACATTAAAAACTTTT
>NZ_LZQD01000006.1:309478-313001 GCF_001858025.1 Trichormus sp. NMC-1
CGGCAAGAGTCTAGGGAATCCAGTGGTTGAAATGGCTAGTGCGATTCGTTGAGCGGTGAATCTCGGTAATCAGTCCGTAAATAACCACTCCAGCCCGACAGCAGATTACTGTCACTAAAGGCTGAACTCTCGGTCAGATGCAAGTGCAAACCTTGCCATTCAGACTCAGAATTGACTCCTTACCTGCCCACACTGACCAGACTCGGTTTCTGGAGGGTGAAGCTGGGAACAGGGCATAATCAGACAACCGTTGCGGGTTGACACTGGTGCTAACAGGGAGTTCCTACGGTGAAACAGAGCCTTAGAAAGCGACCTATTCAAAGGCAGGGCGCAACATTAAAACCCCTGACCTCATTGGAGCTTATTCCCGCCGAATACGAGCCAAGTAACGGTAAGAGTCCTGGGAATCCAATGGTCGAAGCGGCTACACCTAACGGAACAATCAATCTCTCCGAGGGAACGAATAAAAACGAATTGTGGGTCTTAGGGCAGTCGAACCCTAAGTAGACCAGCATATCTATCTTGATTCTTTCGCTTTGCCTGTTAACAGTTAAAAGTTCCCGATGACAATCCCTAAGAGACTTCCAAATAAAAAAATATCCCGTCGTTTTGAGAGCAGGGGGGCAGGGAGCGGGGAGCAGGGGGAGGAAAGGTCATTTTAGTTGCAGAAATTTGGATCATCTTTTTTGTGGAGTTCCCTAACCTTCCCTGCTTGATTAACTTAGAAGACCGAGAGTAACACAATCGCACGTTGTCATTCAGTAATACTAGGAAAATTTTCATGAGATTACCAGTGTCTAATAATGAAGCAGCGAGGCTTGAGGCGCTACGACAGTACAACATTCTTGATACAGAACCAGAAGAAACGTTTGACGATTTAGCATTGTTAGCCGCCCAGATTTGTGATACACCAATTGCTCTAATTAATTTTATTGATGCCAATCGTCAGTGGTTCAAAGCCAAGGTAGGATTAGATATCCAGGAAATGCCAACAGACACTGGCTTTTGTCCGCTTTGCCTCCAGCAAGGCGATGTTTTGATTATTCCTGATACCTTGCTAGATGAACGCTTTGCGACAGCCGATATAGTTACCTCGGAACCCTATGTGAGATTTTATGTTGGCATACCTTTAACAGTAGCAAAAGGAGAGATAATCGGGACTCTGTGTGTAGTAGATCAAGTACCACGCCAAATCAGCCCTAAACAATTGGCAGCACTGCAATCTATTAGTCGTATTATTGTCAAACAATTAGAAATCCGGCGAAATTTAACAGAATTAGCCACCATTAATCGGGAATACAAACAGGCACAAGAAGCACTCTCCCAAAGTGAATCTACCTTACACAGTTTCTTCGAGAGTGCGCCAATGATGATGGGAATTGTGGAATTAGTAGATAACGACATTCTACATATTTCTGATAATCCTACCACCGCCAAATTTTTAGGACTCACGCCAGAAGCAATGCAAAATCGTCTAGCGCGGGAAATTGGCACAGACAAAAGGCATTTAAAGGATTGGATACATCACTATCGTCAAGCAGAGCTTACCCAATCACCTGTGAGATTTGAAACTAATTACGACAATCCCCAGGGAGTAAATTGGTTATCAGCGACAGTTTCAGCTATTCCTAACCATCATGGCAATCGTCAGCAATTCGCCTATATAGTTGAGGATATCACTGAACGCAAACAGGCAGAAAATGAATTGCGTTGGCAAGAAGCACTTTTGCGCTCTATGAATAGTGTTTCACCACTTGGTTTTTATGTAGTTGATAATCGTACTGACGACATTCTTTATTTTAATGATCGCTTCTGTGAAATTTGGAAAATTGAACATCTTAAAGATGGCATGGAAATCCGGAAATTTAAAAATCAAGATATTATTCCTGATTGTAGCCAATTGATCCTGGATCTTCCTGCCTTTATAGCATCATGCCAACCTCTACAAGATGAAAAAAATCTCTGTGTTATTGAAGATGAAATTCGCTTTAACGATGGGCGGATAATTCGGCGTTTTTCTACTCAAATTCGTGGTCAAAATGATAAATATTTTGGGCGTTTATATATTTTTGAAGATATTTCAGCCCGTAAATATGTAGAACAAAAGTTGCGCGAACAAGCAGCATTACTCAATATTACTAAAGATGCCATTGTTGTCATAGATTTAAACTACAAAATTTTACTATGGAACAAAAGTGCAGAAAAATTGTATGGATGGAAATATGAAGAAGTTATAGATCAAAATGCCAGGGAACTCTGGGTAGATGAACCTGTGGCACAACGAAATGAAATTTATCAAAAAGTATTGATGTGTGGTTTCTGGCAAGGTGAATTAAATAAAATTACAAAATATAGCACAGAAATTATCGTAGAAAGTTGCTGGACTTTAGTACATGATGAGCATAATAAACCTAAATCTATCCTGGTTGTTGACACTGATATTACCCAGAAAAAACAATTAGAACAGCAATTTTTACGCGCCCAACGTATGGATAGTATTGGTACTCTAGCAGGTGGTATTGCTCATGATTTAAATAATGTCTTGTCGCCTATTTTGATGTCTGCATATTTACTTAAAACTAAATACCATGATCCGCAAGTTCAACAGATAATATCGATCATAGAAAATAATGCTAACCGAGGGGCTAATTTAGTTAAGCAAGTCCTATCCTTTGCCAAAGGAATTCCAGGCGAACGCGTCGTCATTCAAGTAAAATATTTGATTTTAGAAATGCAACAAATGCTTGAACAAACATTTCCAAAATCGATTACAATTCATACAAAAATTCAGCCCAACCTACTCCCCATCTATGGTGACATTACCCAATTAGATCAAGTAGTGATGAATTTATGTTTAAATGCTCGTGATGCTATGGTCAATGGCGGTACTTTAACAATAGCTGCTGAGAATATTTGGATTGATGAAACTTCTGCCAAAATGCATCTAGATGCACAAGTTGGCTCTTACATTGTCATCACGGTGATTGATACAGGTATTGGCATTCCCAGTAAAATATTAAATAGAATATTTGAACCTTTTTTTACGACTAAAGAATTTGGCAAAGGTACAGGACTAGGATTATCAACAGTCATAGGTATTATTAAAGGTCATAATGGTTTTATCACCGTATCAAGTAGCTTAAATAAAGGTACAGAATTTCAGGTGTATTTACCTGCAATATATACCGCTGAAGACCAGTCTTTAAAAGAAATAGAAATGCTTACTGGCAATGGAGAATTACTTCTCCCAGTAGATGACGAAGCTTCTAATTGAGAGATTACCTAAACCTCATTAAAAAACTATAATTATTAAAGTAGTTACTGCTAGTGATGGAGAGAAAGCCATAGCCTCATGTAGGATTCCTAGTAATAGTGTCTGTCTATTTGTATCAATCTTAAACAGACATCTTCCTAGAGTCAGCAACAGTACAATATTTTACTAATGACTAAAGAATTACCAGCGCAAACTGAGCAAGTACATCAGTGGGAAGCGTGCGATTCGTTGATAGCTGAATCACGGTAA
>NZ_LZQD01000007.1:0-97702 GCF_001858025.1 Trichormus sp. NMC-1
CCCGCTTCACACCCGGGGGGTTTTGTTTTTTGTAAGATACTATTGCTAACAAAAGATGTAGCAGGGGATAGGTAACAGAGTGAAAAGTCTTTTGGTATCTAGGTTTGATAATAAGTTAGTGTCCTAACCACCTTGGCGATTGCTATAACATGAACAATTCTTAATTAACTTAAGAGAATTCAAGGATGACTTTACGTCCATCTTAGGAGATAATTTTGTGCAAAAGTTGTTCCTAAGATAAACTAACCTATCTGAAATTCATGGATTCTTTATCTATCAATTCACTACTTGACGACTTGAAAAATCCTGATGCTATAGTCCGTAAGCAAGCGACTCGAAAAATTTGGCGGCTCTGGTTTCAGGAAAAAGGTATATATGGACTGGAAAAAATTGACCACAGTCAAAAGTTGATTGATGCAGGTGAGATTAGTTCTGCTGAAAAATTACTAACTGAATTGATAAACATACAAGCAGATTTCGGCGAAGCGTGGAACAGAAGAGCTTTTCTTTACTATAGTATAGGTAATTATCAAAAATCTCTAGATGACTGCCAAATGGTTGTTCAGTTAAATCCAGTGCATTTTGGCGCACTTCACGGGATGGGGTTGTGTTATGCAGCACTGGGAAAGTATGGTGAAGCTATCGAAGCTTTTCAACAAGCATTAAAAATTCAACCCTATTCCTTGGTGAATCAAAAATTGATTCTGGAATGTACACTCAAACTGAGTTAAACAGATTACTGTAATTGATAAATGCAGGATAATTTAGAGTAAGGCGTAAAGGAACGCTGGTAATTGTCACCTATGCATTAACCTCCGCGCCCCTCTGCTTTCAAAAAAGTTTCAAAGCAAAGTTTTCTAATTAGACATCTCCAAAATCATAAATTCAACAAACATTCCATCTGTCAGGACTGATAGTGGTAGGAGAGCATTTTTCTGACTATCGTTGTTAATTTGTACTAACATTCAAAGACCTTCCAAATAGCTCAAAAGGTCCGCCATTTCTTGGGCGCTGGGCTGGAATTTTGGCATAGGAGGTGTTTCACCACTAATCACTTGGTGAATTAACCCATATCGAGATTTACGCTTGGGGACAGCTTGTAAACTTGGGCCTACTAGTCCATCTGCTTCTAAACCGTGACATCCAGCACAGTTGATTTGAAAGATAGCCTTTCCCTGTACTGGGTTTCCCATCAGCGATAGGACATTCTTGACATATGGATCGGAGGCTTGAGCCATCTGAACACCAAGAATGGCCAAAGGGATTACTATGAGTATCGCCAAAGCCGACAAAGCGATCCACTGAAACTTTGATTCAGGTTTGGTAAGCTGGTTATCCAAAAGGGTTGCTGTTACAGTCTAGGTGTACAAAAAACTTTTCATTTCCTACACATAGCTTAAAAGTTCTTGATTGTGTCTGCAAGTACAGATAATGATTTTTATATAGTATTTATATTCCAAAAACATTATAGGGCGCGGGATTGATGCTGGATTTGGTAAAATCAAAAACAGGAAACGAAGTTGAATAATTGCAAAGAGGAGATTTACAGTGGTTGAACCCCTGCTCTCAGGTATTGTGTTGGGTCTGATTTTCGTCACCCTTAGCGGACTGTTCTATGCTGCTTATAGGCAATATAAGCGCCCCAACGAGTTGGGAGGCTAAAACTGAGTGCTGAGTATTGAGTCCTAAGTTGTGAGTGGTGGGGAGTTAGAAAGAATTGGAATCCTATCAACCTAGCACCCCATCACTCCATCTCTTCTAATTCCATAGTTCTGTAAAAAGTTAGCGCTGTATTGCCATAAACTTTTTGATGGGAGATTTCCCAATTAGGGATTTCTGGTGCTTCCCAAGCTTGAGGACTATGTTCAACTGCTATTTCTCCATCAGCATCTAAAATTTGATAATGAGCGATCGCTTCTAAAACTGGCTCATATAACCCACTGGTATAAGGTGGGTCAAAATAGATTTTGTCAAATTGCTTACCTGATAAGTTTTTTAACTGCTGGAGTACATTTCCTCGCAATACCTCAAATTTTTGGTCGGTATTAGCTACCAGCTGCCAGTTTTGTTTGATCATTGCACAGGCTTTACTAGATTGTTCAATTCCTACGACCAATTTAGCTCCCCTACATAAAGCCTCTGCCCCCATTGAACCACTACCGGCGCACAAATCCAGCCAGCAACAACCATCAATTTGCCCTTGCCAAATATTAAAAACTGCCCCCCGTACTCGCGCACTGGTAGGTCTGGTTTCTTGCCCTGGTAAAGTTTTAAGCAGTCGATTCCCGTAAATTCTCAGACTCATTAGCTATTAGTCTTTGGTCATTGGTTGTGAGTTTTAGACAACTAATAAAATTGCAAATTTTTATTAAGCAGGAATCTTTTCGCGGACTTGAGCCACAAAATTCGATAAAACTTGCAATCCTATATTAGAGGATTTTTCGGGATGGAATTGGACTGCCATGAGGTTTTCATGAGCGATAGCAGCTGTCACAGTTTGGCTACCATGAGTAACTGTTGCCGCCAGAATTTGCGGATCAATGGGGTCAACATAGTAGGAATGGACAAAATAAACCCAAGGTTCAGAAGGTAAATGTTCCCACAAAATGCTTTTTGGCTGAGTGAGTTGTAGTTGATTCCAACCCATGTGGGGAATAGCAATACTTGGTTCTGAGCGAAATCTCCGCACTTTTCCGCGCACAATTCCTAGTCCTGGTTGAGTCCCTTCGTCGCTGTATTCAAACAAAATTTGCAGTCCTAGACAAATACCTAAGAAAGGTTTACCAGATGCGATCACATCTTTAATCGGTTGTTCTAAACCACGCGCTCGCAGGTGTTGCACTGCGGGATCAAATGCTCCCACTCCTGGCAGAACTATTGCATCTGCTTGTTCTAATTCCTTGGCAGAATAAGTTACTTTAGGAGTTGCCCCAGCTTTTTCTAAACCTTTGCAGACTGAGTGCAAATTTCCCATATCGTAATCTACGACTGCAATTACTGGCATTTACCTGCTCCTTGTAAATTTATTAGGGAGGGCATTTCATTTATATTCTAATTCTAATTAATATTTATTATGCAGAAAAAAATACTATTAACTTCTTTTGACACTTGGCTGAGTGAACAACTGTCAAATTCTTCTGATGATTTGTTACTTGAGTTAGCCAAAATGGCTTGTCTACCTCATGATTTAATTTTTTTGCGCCGACTACCTGTAGATGTTCAGCTTGCTAGTTCTCGCGTCATTGCCAAAATCAATGAACTTAAACCTGATTACGTTATTTGTTGTGGCATGGCAGCAAGTCGTACACAATTAAGTATCGAAGTCGTTGCTCGTATCTTGTCTGTACAGTCTACGGATATCTCATCTCTAGATTGTGCAGAAAGTTTTTGGCAAACAACTTTGCAAACTACTGTTAATGTTGAACAATTAGTGGAAGGAACAGAAGTTGAGATTAGTTACGACTGTGGTAAGTTCGTTTGTGAATCACTTTATTATTCAGGGTTAGCGCATCTCAAACCCTATTGACAGGGGAATTACAGTAGAGGAGAATAGTTTGCTATGGATGCTGCTAACACAGAAACCATGTACTGATCATTCATCGCAGCTCGTCTTGACTTTTGTCGAATACTACGACGAAAAGTTGTTTCTCGGTCTAAGGCATTGAGGGCAATGCGACGTAATAAAGCAAAGTTTTGTGGACTGTGCATAGAACGGATTCGAGATTCATCTTCATGGAAAGTGACATCTAATGTCCAATGAACAGAGTTTTCAATGCCCCAATGTTGTCGGATTGCACTACCAATTTTGTTAGCATCACTATCAAGACTAGTGATATAAAATTGCACCTCATGAGTAGTTTTATTCCAATGCTGAATCTTCCGAACTACCATAACTACTGTTGTTAATCCTGCCCATTGGTTTTGTTCATGAAGTGCTGGTAGTTGTGACACTGGAACAGTATAAACTGTACGATTCTCGATACGGTGATGTCCTTTTTCTACACGTTGACTAATACTGACATCAACATCTTTAAAGTTTAAGGATTGTGCCATTTCAAACCAATTTTTCACTTGTTGATGTAGCGTCGGATGATTATCTTTGAGGCTTAAAATATAATCAGCATTTCCGGCTATTATTTGTTCGGCAATGGATTTTTGCGTACCCATTGCATCAATGGTGATAATACAACCAGACAAGTTCAGAGTCTCTAATAGTGCTGGAATTGCCGTGATTTCATTTGATTTACAACTGACCTTTGTTTGCCCTAGAATCAACCTGTTCTAACATTTGTGTAGGAGGAACTTTAATTTTTATATCATGACTAGAATTGACAGTAAATTCCATCAGAGAATGAGAAAAGTTAGACAATTCATCACGCCGATGATGGATACTATACTTTTCACCTTCTTTTTTAATTACAAAAGCATCACTTCTATAAAGTCTAGAACCATCTGCTAATGTCTCTCCATAAGCCTTGAGAATTTCAACTGCTGTTTGAGCAATTTTGGCATTTTCAACTTTGAGATTATGCCGCATTTTCAACCAGTTTAAACCTAGAACCTTTTGCCAACTGGCTGCAACATCCTTCTTAATAGGAACTTCCACTTCCCGTATCCACTGCTGATTTTGAGAAGTTACTGTTGGAGATGAAACCACACCATTGTAGTTTGGTGTAAAAGCAACTTTTCTTTTTTGTGTTTCAGTTTCTTCCTCTGTTGTTCCAACAAATTTAGCTGACTTTTCTTCCCTAAAAGCATCAACTTCAGGTATTGTCTCTGTGACTGTTTCTTCAGTTTTTATTTCATTTATCGAAACTTGGTTATCAGTAAAATTATACTGATTTTCTTCTTTTGAATATCTCGTTTCAGCCATAGGTATATCCCTGGCATTATCCCATTCTGGTGAATCATCTACTGGTGGTTCTGGTAATGGAGTATCTTCATCCCAAAAGACGAAAGTTTCCTCTTCAAATGGTAAATCTAAAATAGGTGTAAATTCATTTTCTAATTCAATGTTTTCTCCAGAATTTACTGCTGCTGTTTGAGATTCAGATTCTGTAGAATTATCAACAACTTCACTCTCAATATCTTGATTTCTAAAAAGTTGACCTAGCAGTTCATCAACAATTTTTGTTAAATCTTCCTTTATCTCTCTTGTATTATCTGTGGTATTTTGACTAGGAGGTAAATAACGAATTATGGGTTCATAGACTACAGCAATAATTTCCTCAGTGTCTAAATTTTCCGTCACCCAGTTATGACGACATTTACCTTCAATATTTTGCTGGTAAACAGTTAATTTATCACCTCAGATGGGAGGTGAGCGTGGTTATGGTTGGGGTAATGTCGCAGTAAAAGAAATAAAAAAACTAACAGAATCTGAAAAATTATTTAATGCCTATACTTTTATTATTCAGTGTTGGACTACCTGAGTCAATTTCAACTCCCTATTCCTTGCATCTTTATTCATGTGCCGATTTTGAATCAAGAAAATTTGCACAGCATTCTTGCTAACTTTGTTTTAATTCTTAACAAACTGGCACTTATATAAGGTTGTCAGCGTCTCTTTAGAAAAATTTTCCTCAATATTTATGTTGCCACTCTTACTCGGTTTAACACTCGCTCAAGCAACTCAAGTCACACCACCAGTTGAAGAAGTGGTACAACCACAAGAAGTTCGTCCTTTACCAGGGCAGTTAAATAATGTGCCAGTATTTAATAGCAATAGCCCCGAATTGGTTTTAAAAGAGGGAATTTTACTTTCTACCTTTCCAGGAACTGGGAAAAAAGTACCAACGGCACATTTAAATTTTCCTTTTCGGGGACGGTTTGATATTTTTGCTCATCATGTTGCTAAAGCAGATCCACCAGAAAATTTACGTTCTCTTTACCAGGGAATAATGTTGCATAACCCTGGTTCTCAACCAGTGAAAGTCAATATATTGCAAGCAGCAAGTTATTTAAGTCAACCAGATGCACCATTTATTCAGTTAGATTCTTTTATTCCCAATAATTTGGGTACAGTTTTTGCAGGCCCTGGTAGTCGGGTGATGTCTGATGTGCTAAGAGGAAGAAGACAAGCAATTTTCCCTGCCCAAATTGTTATTCCTCCAGGGGCAAGTCAGATGTTATTAAATCTACCAATTCCCGTGCAAGGATTGACACCGCCACTGAATGGTCGCTCTACATTTATGCGCTTGTCGAGTAATGGAACTGTTTACGCAGCTAGTTTAGCTATGTTTGCTCGCACGAATGTTGATGGTAGTGAACGTGCGCCCAATTTAGCAGAGTGGCAAAATTTATTAGATAACGGTGAATTATCTACACCTAGAGATAAAGTCCCAACTCCCCTTGAAGAAACTGGTAAACCAAGGATTTATGGAAGGGTAGCAGGTGTAGCAAGTGGTTCTCAATGGCGATCGCTCTTAGTCGATAATCCTAAAGTTAATTATTTGACAATTCCTCAACCCGGTCAAGCTTTTTCTTACCCTTTAAGCACACTACATGGTGGAACTTTTGGTACCGGTCAAATTCAAAGCGCATCTATGTTAGTCCGCTATCCTGATACGGCTTATCGCGCTCATGGCAATTATGGAATTCAGTATAGTCTTAGGTTGCCTTTATACAATACAACTCAAAAACAGCAAACTGTAACTGTGTCGGTGCAAACTCCCATCAAAGAAGATCAGTTAAATAAATCAGGACTACGCTTTTTCACCACACCAGCGCGTCAAGTCTTCTTTCGAGGAACAGTGCGAGTACGTTATCAAGATGATCAAGGTAAACCAAAAACTGAGTTTGTACATTTAGTGCAAACCAGAGGTGAACAAGGGAAACCATTAGTATCATTAAATATGAAGTCAGGCGATCGCTCTTTAGTAGAAGTAGACTTTCTCTATCCTCCAGATGCTTCACCACCTCAAGTTTTAACTGTTTCAACTCAAGCTGAAAATAAGTAAAATTAACAGTGTTTAACAGCAGACAATATTAAAGAGGAGATTGTCAATGATTGCAAGTCCCAGTTATAGCTATATTTCTCCTGAAGAATATCTCCAAGCAGAAGAAACCAGTGCCATTAAGCATGAATACAGACATGGAGATGTTTATGCAATGGCAGGTGCAAGTAATACTCATGTGATTATTACTCTTAATATTGCTTCAATGCTCAGAAATCATCTGCGTGGGAGAGGCTGTCAGGCTTATATGGCAGACACGAAGGCGCATATTGAATCTATTGATACATATTACTACCCTGATGTCATAGTCAGTTGCGACGAAAGGGATAGAACCTTTAACAACTTTCTGCGTTATCCCTGTTTAATTATCGAGGTTTTATCTCCCACCACAGAAGGATTTGACAGAGGTGATAAATTTGCTGATTATCGAAATATCGAGTCACTTGAAGAATATGTGTTGGTGAGTCAAACCCGGATTAACATAGAAGTTTTTCGCCGTAACCCAGAAGGGCAATGGGTACTATATCCCTATGGAAAAGGGGATAATATACATCTAGCTAGTGTAGATTTTAAGTGTGATGTTGCAGATGTGTATGAAGATGTTACTTTTGAAGTGCCGCAAGTGACAGAGTGATATCATGTTCGCGTCAGCCCTAATTATCAGTCTTTAACCGAACACAATGTCATTGCTAATTTAGCTGCACCTGCCATTCCTGCTGAGTTACCAAGTTCTGCGGGCAAAATTTGTAAACCTAGACGCGATGTAGGTAAAACCCGCTTTTCAATTTCTGCCTGCACAGCTGGTAAAAAAAAGTCAAAACTAGCACTGATACCACCACCAATAATAATTGCTTGTGGTGTAAGTACATATATTAAACTCGTTAAACCAATTCCTAAGTCTCTGCCATATTCTTGCCAAAAACTCAAAGCTTCAGCATCTCCTGCTTGAGCAAGTGCGCCTAATTCTGCTGGTTCTTTACCAGTACGGCGACGAATAGCTGTCACTGATGCATACTGTTCTAAAGAACCTTGATTGCCACTATTACACATTGATCCGTTAGGATTTAAGGTAATTAAACCTAATTCTCCGGCTGCACCTTGATGTCCGACAAACAATTTACCATCAAGAATAATTGCACCACCAACCCCAGTCCCTAAAGTTAGCAGAATCAGATTTTGAAAGTGACGACCGGCACCTAACCAAGCTTCCCCCAACCCTGCACAGTTAGCATCATTAGCGAGGATGGTTGGTTTACCAGTTTTGGCTTCTAACCAATCTGCTAAGGGAACATCATGCCATCCAGAGAGGTTAATGGCAACTTTAGCAATGCGTCCAGTTGCGTCAGCAGGGCCAGGAGTTCCCACACCTATAGCTATGGTTTGATTATCTGGGTCAATTTGAGCTATGGCATCTACCATCTGCATCATTACCGCTGCCGGTGTTGCAGGTTGGGGAGTCGCTACCGTTAAAGATTGTAAACAAGTACCATCTGCTGTAAAACGCCCCAGCTTAATCGCTGTTCCCCCCAAATCAATACCAATTACTTGCTGCACAAGGCTTATTCCCAGATATTTATTTTAGATAAAACCAAAAAATCATACTAATCATACCAATTTTTGAATCATATTACCTACTAGGAATGGCATTGTTTAGAAGTGGGAATATAGAAGAAGCAATTAGTATTTTAAAAAAGCAACTACAAAAAGAACCGAATGCTCCTTTAACTTTATTTTATTTATCCTCAAAACTTTACTGAAGATATATTCATCAATAGTAAAAATTTATTAAACCTGCTGCAACTAGCAGGTATCAACTAAAAAGAGATATCTAAGCCAAAATACTTTACAGTTACGCAGAAAAAAGTGTAAATTGGGTTTTGTGGATGCCAATAATTCCTATTCATTTGTGGTTACTAATCATTTGCACATTAGCAACTCGGTAGGAATTATTGCTTACCTGTTCCCATTCTGTGACTGGTGTACCTCTTAAAATCCCAGAAAGGGCAACAGAAAGCATTAACCCACCAGCAGCAGCAGCAATTAAAGAAATGTTATCTTTCACACGAATCTCTCAGTTTGTTAGTTGTCTATTCTGAACATGACTAGCAAGAACCGGGTTTTTCTGCCCCTACTTGCGAATACTATTTTCTCTTCTCAGACGGGGATTGACAAATTCGTTTAACCCTTCACCAAGTAGGGATAACCCTACCACGAGGAATGTCATCGCTGAACCAGGGAAAAGAGTAGTCCACCAAATGCCTGTGGGTAGTGCTTCTAGGGCTTGTTTTAAATCGTATCCCCATTCGGGGACTTCTTCTGGTAATCCTAAACCCAAAAATCCTAAACCGCCTAAAACTAATATGGCATCTGCGGCGTTGAGAGTAAAGAGGACAGGTACGCTTTGAATGACATTAAAAAATAGATAACGGGATAATATAACCCAGGTAGAAGCGCCCATTGCTTGCGCGGCTTCGATGTAGACTTCGGTTTTGACGCTGACGGTGTGGTTGCGAACAACGCGATAATATTGGGGTATGTAGGCGATACTAATAGCGATCGCAGCATTCAAGATTCCTCTCCCTACCACAAATGCCAGTGTGACGGAAAGTAATAATCCTGGTAGGGTGTAAATGCTATCCATGAGAAACAGCAATATCTTATCTAATCTTCCACCCAGATAGCCACTCACCATCCCCAATGGTACACCAATCACCATACTTAGCGCCGTTGCCAAAATCACTACTTGCAGTGCGGCTTGGACACCAAATACAGTTCGGGAAAATACATCATAACCCAAGCGACTTGTCCCAAACCAATGTTTAGCTGAGGGTGCTTCGTGAATGGGGTTAGAGAGAAATTCTTTAGGATTTTGTAGCCATCCCCAAGCCTGAAATACAGGTGCGAAAAAGGCTAAAAAGATGAAAAACAGAGTAATTCCTAACCCAATCAGCATTAATCTCTGAGAAAGGCTAGGATTTTTGCTGAATTTGAAAAAATTAGGTAATTGGCGTTTTGTAATGGTCACGTCGCTTCCTACTAAAACCAGCCTATCGATTAGCAGATACTTTAGCAGATTTTGACAACGCTACATTAAATAATCAGATACCTGACTTGTCTAAAAATTCGGGTAGCTGCTGCTTTGGATGGAGGAGAAATTGTAAGTATTCAGGATAGAGAATACAGAAGACGCTACGCAGACCTGCGGTTCAGGAGAATAAAGGCTTTTTTAGTCAACTTTGATGATTTTGATAAAATCTCACCTCTCTCTATTCTTCATTTCATAAGCATTCTGACTCCTGACTCCTGACTCCTGAATTCTTACGAGAAATTAGATATTTGAAGTTAAACCCACTCGAAAAGTAAACCCAGGACTATAAATACGATTAACTCGCTCATATTGCTCACCGAGTAAATTTTCCAAATAAATAATCAACCCCAAATTTTTACTGACAGGAATCCGACCACTTAAATCAAAATTCACAAAAGATGCTGAGAAGTCTGTATTTTTATCACCACCAGCAGTATTGGTAAAAATAGAGCGACGGGAACCACTATTATAAGTCACATACATATTAGCTTGCCATCCCGCCTTTTCATAACCAATTCCAGCTTGAAGTAAGGAGTAAGGAATTAATCCTAATTGTAATCCTTTTTCAGTTCCAGTTTTAATTTGGGCATCTGTATAAGTGTAGTTGAGAAAAGTTGACCATTGACGAGCAATTTTTAATTGCAATGCTGCTTCTAAACCATTGGTATCTACTAAGCCGATATTTTCCCATCTTCCACTAATTATTCCTAACCGATTATCTAAACTACTGCCAAAATATGTAAACTGTCCCAGCAAATTATTAGACAATCTCACATCCACTCCCGCAGTCCAAGCAGAACCAGTTTCTGGTTTTAAATCTGGGTTTGGTTGCCAAGCATGAACCGTATCATAAACATATAACTGATCTAAACCTGGATTGCGCTGCGCTCCTGCCCAACTTCCACGCACAGCAACGGCTGGATTAACAGCATAACGTAAGCCAAAACTAGGGTTAAGATAATTACCAAACTGCTCATCAAAGCTTTGTCTTAGCCCTAAATCAACTAAAAAATCATCGCTAATATTCAAAGTATTGACAGCAAATAAAGCTGTATTTAAGAGGCTGCGATTTTCTTTTTCGTTGTTGGCAATTCTATTAGGTGCTGTACTAAAAACATCGCCCTTTAAATCAGTATTTTTTAAATCTAAACCCCAACGTAACTGATTATTAGGGCTAAGTTTCCAATCATGATCTACTCTGGCTGTAATTTGTTGAGTATCTAAAATACCGGTGCGGTAAAATGTGCCTGCGGTCGGACCATAAGTGCTAAAGTAATCTTGGTTATAACCAATAGAAGTTGTTAAATTAGAGTTTTCTCCTTTACCAAGTCGAGTTTTCCAAGATAAACCAATATTTAAACCATCATGATCAAGTCGGTCTTTTTGTAATGGAAAACCGAAATAAATTAAACCTCGACGACTACTCAGTGTAGTCACATCTAAATTGACAGAATTTTTGGAATCTAAATCTACACCAATGCTGCCAAAATAAGTGCTTGTAGCTGTATCTGCATTCGATAAAAACCCTTCGGAATCACGGTTTGCTGCTCCCACAGGTACACGATAACGGTTATCTATAAAGTATCTTTCAAAGCTAAAGTTGTATTTGACTGCACCAGATGAACCACCATAAGTTATCTGTTGATTATTTAAATTTAATGAGCCAAATTCTGCACTAGCATTTAATTTAGGTTTTCCATCACCTTGTTTAGTAATGATATTGACAACTCCCCCAAAAGCTGATGAACCATATAAAGAGGAAGCAGCCCCACTATATAATTCAACTCTTTCTATAGCTTCTATAGGAATACTATTTAAGTCAGTTGCACCATGATATGTATTGACATTACTATTAATTGGTCTACCATTAATCAGAAAGACAGATTGATTAATTGATGCACCCCGGTAATATGTACCTGTGTGAATATCTGCACCATGTCCGACATCATTAATCGCAAAACCTGGCATTCTTTTCAAAATATCAGCAACGCTGGTTGCACCCTGTTTTTGAATTTCTTCTTTTTCAATTACATAAGTAGGAGTAGATTCAGGTAAAGGGTCTTTTTCACCAATTGTTTCTATAGAGATATCTGCATCATTTGTGGGAGTTAAATCTGCTTCTGGCTGAGTTTCTTCCTTAACTTCAGTTGATGCTGGTTGTTGAGTTAATAATTCAGCATTTGTGGCGGGTAATTCAATTTCACTTAAACTAGGAATCTCAGAATTTACTACATTATTTTCAGTTCTATTATTATCAGCAACAGCAGGAAAGGCTACCAGTAAGCTCAATAAAGAAACTGGCAGGAAAAACAAATTCTTATTCATATTTCTGAACTCACACCCGGTAAAAACAATTACTATGTGAGATTTACCTTATTAATATAAAAACTGTCAAAAGACAAGCTGTCATATTTGAATTAATCAAAACTCAAATATCCAACTTCTCTAAAAAATCAGGTATCTTTAATGATGACTAATTACTAATTTCTGAATCACTATTAGACTCAGTAGGTGATGTAGTCGCAGGTTTTGGTGGTGTGGGTGCTTCTGCTGGTGCTGGTGAGTCAGAGGATTTTTGACGACGACGGAGGATTTCTTCTAACCGTCTCCGGCTTTTTTGAACTCTTTCGGCTCTACCTTCATCAGATTTTACGGATTGTGGTGAACGACGACGGGGTGTAGATTCTTCTATTGGCTTAGGTTTTTCAGGTTCTACACGCTGACGAGGAGATGAGACTGGTTTACTCTCAGAAGGTGGAGATTCTTGTCTACGTCTAGTTGTATTTTCGGGGGAAATATCGGTAATAATAGGAGTTGTTTTCCGTTGATTGTGTTGAGGTGATTCTCTGAAAGTAGAAGTAGAAGCTTCTTTTTCAGGTTTTTTCTGGGCGGCTTCTCTTTGTTTTTCTATTTGACGTTCTTGAAGTTGGCGATGACGCTGTGATCCTTTAATAGCAAAATTAACTGAGGCTCTTACTCCTTGTCTTCCTGCTTCTGTAGGTGTTAATTTCCACTCTTGTGCTGCTTGTTGAGCAGCTTGATCTAGTTCGCTATCACCACTGGAACGGATTAACCGTACCCGCGTGACATTACCTTTATTATCAGTATCAATAGCAACTTCTGGATTTCCTTCTACGCCTCGCCGTCTGGCTCTATCTGGATATCTGATTTGACACTGTAGACAATCTGCGCGATTCAATTTAGAACTATTTTCTATAGGAGGTTTCGGTGCTGTAGCTACTGTTGTATCTTCTGTTTTTGGTTTATTTCCAACCCCGTTACCAACGCCATTACCAGAACCGTTACCAACGCCATTACCGAAACCGTTACCAATACCATTACCAGAACCTTTACCCAAACTATTTCTCAATCGATTACCTAAATTACCGACAAGATTTCCACTTGTTGAAACTACATTCTGTGACGCTTGTGTGGAAGAAGTGGAGGTAGTTGAGATATTTTTGGAACTAGAATTTGGTTGAATTTCTAAGTTTGATGATTGGATATTTTGGGTTTTTGAGTCGTTTGTCACAGTCGCATCTGGTTGAGGTTGATTAGATGCTGGGGTGTTTGAGTTTTCATCTAACCTCTGTATTGGTTTAGTTTCTACCGGGGGTTGTGTTGTCGCAGGTTCAGGAATAGTTGGCGCTTGGGGTTGTTTGGCGATAAAGTTATTAGTGGTTTTCGGTTGGTGCTGTTTGGCTACAGGTAAAAAAGCCGGAGTTATGGCGCTGATAGAAGTTGCTGCTGGGATCAAATTTTTCACGTCGTTACCACCTCCACCAGAGTTTATATTGACTGGAGAATTTTGATCTGCTTGTGGTTTGGCTATTTCCTGGGGGATGGTTTCGAGAATTGTCACTTCAATAGGTTGATCTTTAACTTCAGGTACTCTCAGTAAAAATTTGCTTATACATAAAGCTAGTACCCCCAGATGTAATGCTAATGAACCAATGAGACTGTAGATGAGAAAAGTCTTCAGAGCTTCAGCTTCTTTTTCTCTTTGTTCTATAGCAATGTTGGAAAAGCCCATATTTTATTACTAGTTATGATAATTTGTTATTATTTACTTCATTAGGATACAACAAAATTTGATTTTATTAATTAATAAAAATGTATGATTTTTTGCAATTTTATTTCCCAAATAAATATTTTTAATTATATCTAAATCATTAAAAATGGTTATATGAAATTAGCTGAAATTTCCGAGGAATTTTACCGGAAAATCCAGTTTTATTTGTGAAGAAATCTGTTTCCTCCCCTAAATATGCAATTTATTTTGCACGACCACTTATGAGAGTTAAGCAATTTCTATAACTGATGAGATTTCTTGTTGAACAGTTTTCAGCAAATTTAAGATTTTTGCTTGGGCAAGTTTCTGTCCTTGCTTTCCAAAGTATGCTGATGCTTGTTGTAAATCAGCGATCGCTCTTTGGTAGTACCCTAAGTTATAGTTGGCTACTCCCCGATTAACGTAAGCTAGTACATTACTGGGGTTCAGCCTGATAACTTGGGAAAAGTCATGCATTGCTCCCAGGATATCACCGCTACGCTCACAGGCACAAGCTCGGTTAAAATATGCTCTGTCATCATCAGCGTTGAAATGAATTGCTAAATTAAAATCCTTCATAGCCGCTGCTAGATTTTGCAATTCTAAATAAGCTAAACCTCTGTCATTGTATATATCTGCTAACAGTAGTGTGTTAGTGGGGGAAATTTGAGTTAATGCCAGGTTATAATCAATTATCGCTTGGGAGTAATTACCTTCTTCAGCCAAAGCTATCCCTCGGTTGTAGTGAGCGCGAAAATTAGCCGGTGTTAGCGCAATTACTTGATTGTAATCAGCAATAGCATTAGGATAATTCCCTTGTCTGTAGTGTGCTAGTCCCCGGTTGAGATAAGCTTGAGAGCTATCAGGTGCTAAACTCAGCGCTTGGGTACAATCTGCGATGGCCGCATGGTAATCTTGTAGCTGTAGATAAGCCAAACAGCGATCGCTATAAGCTGCACTCAAGTCACTCTGCATTTGAATCGCCAAAGTCAAATTCTCAATTGCTGATTGGTAATTACCTTGCTGCATTTGGTTTACACCCAATTTAAAAAAATCACGGGCTGAAATTTGGGTGTTAGCAAGAAGTGATGAATTTGCACTTGGGGCTAAAAAAGCTAGAGAAAAAGCTATAATCATACTGAAAATTAATCGCCAGAAATAAGTCATACACATCTCCTTTGATAATTTCAGAATTACAAAAATTTGCGGGACAAAAAGCCCCGCCAATTATTACTCACATCTTGCACCTGGCGACTGGAAGTCGCGGCTAGACAGACAAAACCCGCCTACGCGGGTTTGAAACCACTGATTTTCCGTGAGTCCGCGCAGGCGGACTTAGTTTGTGTAGCCACGAATTCTATTCGTTAGGGCTTGGTGCAAGATATGTGATTAGTTAATCACCTTAGATATGGGATTACTTCCAATCTTTATCTGCTTGTTCCAGTACGTAAGCTGCTACATCTTCAGCCTGGGATGGTTTTAAACGACCGGTGAAAGCAGGCATAGCACCTTTACCCTTGCTAACTTGGGCAATAATTGCCTCTGCTGAGTACATATTGTACTTTACCAAATCCGCCTTCTTGAGGCTTTTAGCAGCGTTAACCAAATTCTTGCCACCTGCGTGACAAGAAGCACAGTTAGCACTAAATACTGCTTTTCCCGCAGCAGCATCTGCCAAAGCTGGACTACTGAAGGCAAAGGTGAAGATAGCTATGCCTAACAGTAATACTGAAATTATCTTTTTCATCTCGTGTTCTCTCTACAACAACGGCTAATTCTGTCAAATCTCCTCCATAATTGTGAGTTGAGCAGTTGCTTGTGTCAAACGACAGGCTGTCAAACTTGGCTCTGACAATTAAGGGTTCAAGATTGACTGAGTTAGAAGTAAACTGCGGTGGAAATCCACCTACTATTTAAAATAGGCGAAAAGCTGATCAAACAAGTGTTTTAATGTTTAAATTTTAATTTTTCAATTTTTAATTTCCGTCCTGCGCTACTAATTTGAGGATGGATGAAAAATGTAAATTTATATAAAATTTATATATAGCCGTGGACAGGGTGGTTAGGACATCAATTGATAATGAAACTCCCACTAAAAGAGGGTTTTACTCCTGACTCCTGTACGGGCGTATTGCAATACGCCCCTACTCCTGCTATAAATGGAAATTTAAGATTAGCAAGAATAAATTAATAATGAAGAATAAAAGGAAAAGTGGATCAAAAACTTTAAACTTTATCCTTTATTCTAAAAACTTCATCCTTTATCTGCTAAATTTTTTATTGCCTCTTCAGTAACGCGACAAATTCGCCAATCATCTAAAATATCTGCTCCCATGCTGCGGTAAAATGCTTGTGCTGAGACATTCCAATCCAAAACACTCCATTCTAAGCGCCCACAATCCCGTTCTATAGCTATTTTGGCTAATTTAGCTAGAAGTGCTTTACCAATACCTTGGCGGCGAAATTCTGGTAAAACAAATAAATCTTCTAGATAAATTCCTGGCTTAGTCAGAAATGTAGAATAATTGTGAAAGAATAGGGCAAATCCCACAGCTTGACCCGCAGATTCCACTAAAATTGCCTCTATATATTTTGGTGAGCCAAATAAATGCTCCTTCAGTAATAGAGCATTGCCAGTGACAGCATGAGATAATTTTTCGTATTCTGCAAGCGCCTGAATTAATGCAAACAGTGTAGTGCAATCACTGGGTTCAGCAAACCTGACAATTAAATTGCTATGAGAAGTCATTAGTCTTTAGTTCATACTCTATAGTCCATAGTTTATAGTTAAGTGCGTAAATTTTCTTAACTAATGACTAATGACCAATGACTAATGACTAATGACTCATATTAACCAACCTTTTAAACGTTTAGCAATGTGGGGACGGCGTAATTTTCGCATGGCTTTACTTTGAATTTGGCGGACTCGTTCACGGGAGAGGTTGAACATATTTCCCACTTCTTCCAAAGTGCAGGGTTCGCTGGTTGTCAGTCCATAGCGCAGAGAAATTACGTCTTTCTCCCGTGGGGTGAGGACATCACCTAAGACTTCCCAAATCTCCTGACGCATCATGTTTTCATTCATTTTGGCTTCTGGAGATTGGTTATCTTCATCTTCCAGCAAGTCCATTAATTCCGTGTCTTCTTCCTTACCGACGCGGTGATTGAGAGATAATGCTTGACGGCGTAGTTGTTGGAGTTGACGCAGTTGTTGAACGCTAATTTCCAAAGCTGCGGCCATTTCCGCTTCCGAGGGGTTGCGAGCAAGTTTTTGTTTAAGTTCTCTTTGGGCTTTTTTAAGTTTGTTAAGTTTTTCAACAATATGGATTGGTAGACGGATGGTTCGCGCATCATTAGCGATCGCTCGTGTAATCGCCTGTCTAATCCACCAATAAGCATAAGTAGAGAACTTATAGCCTTTATCAGGGTCAAACTTCTCTGCGGCGCGATTTAACCCCATTGCGCCTTCCTGAATCAAATCTAGAAAAGGAACTCCCCGGTTGAGATAACGCTTGGCGATAGATACCACCAACCTCAGATTCGAGCGAATCATTTTCCGCTTCGCTACTCTTCCTTGATACAAGCGACTTTCCAGTTGTTTCTCTGTCATGTCAAACTTGGCGGCTACTTCGCTTTTGCTCGGTTGCTGTCCCTGTTCTAATTCCAAAGCAGCTTGTAAGTCTTTTACTTCTTCTAAAAACCTGACTCGACGAGCTAACTCTACTTCTTCATCAGGTTTTAAGAGAGGATAACGCGCCATTTCTTTAAAAAACGCGCCTACAGCATCATCATGTTCGGTTTTATTGTATCCCGAAGGACGAGCGGCTGCCATCTCATCGCCATCCCGTTCATCTGACTCCAAATTTTCTACAATTAAAGAGTCTTCAAATACCACTGCCTCTAAACTATCAAGTGATGGTTCTTCATGATCAGCCGCGTTCTCCAGTATTTCCATTGTTCCCAATTCAGCAAGATTCATAGTTTCCTTTAGGGATTGTTGCTTTGTTTGGTACATAAATTAGTGACAGATGCTCGTTTGAGGATTGGTAGTTTTTCTGAAGAGATAAATACATTCATTTACCTAGACAAATACAATCTTCTCAAAAATTCCTGATTTGGAACGAAAATCTGTACCTGTTTGTCATGTTTTTCGGTTATGTTTAGATACAACCTATATGGGCTTTGCACCCAAAATACCATCTTCTCAGAGTACCAGCAGACATATTCCTCATTTTTTTATTAATCACCAAATATGTCAAACCCCCCTCAAACATTCTCAACCTTAACAAATATAAAAATTCCATCTAAAGATCCCTAGGTCTTAAATTTTCATGTATTTTCCTATATTTTTAGTGGGTTTAGGCGATGGAAGTGGACGGTTAGTAAATGATACAAATTACGAAAATGCTGAATGAAAATCCGGAAAATATTAATTGTATAAAAGCATCTCATATAGCTGAAATATTGAATATCTATCAATGGGCGGAAAAAATAATATTCCCTATTTCGTACTTAAGCAATTGATTCTTTAATATCTAAGAGGATGTCATTTGTGTAGTTAGCATTAAATATTTATTGCACGTACTGTGGAAATTAAATTGTCTAGTAGATTACATCAGTTAAAACTTATCAAGTATGATTGGTAATAAAAGTATTGCGAAATACCGTTTGCTTGTAGTAATCCAACAAGTTAAAGTTAAGTAAGCCTGGTTAATTTGATCAGGGTATGTAAGTAAATATTGGTTGAAAAAGTCGGTAATCATGTATATTCAGAGCGTAAAATTATCTTCTGTAGCTGTGGCGGAACCTGGGGAGTTATACCAGTCAAAAACAACTGTTTATCGATGGATTGAAGTACTCGTAGATTGTCCAGGAAGCTCAGACCTATATACATACAAAATACCACCCCAGTTAGAAATAAAACCAGGGGACATTTTAACTGTTCCCTTTGGAACACAACAGGTAGGAGCGCTCGCAATTCGCTTACTGACACAGCCTAATGTTGATCTACCAGCAGACAAAATTCGGGAAGTAGAAGATGTAGTCAGCAAAAGATTTTTCCCTAGCACCTATTGGGAATTACTCAATCGCATCGCCGCTTATTACTATACGCCTCTAATTCAAGTAATTCGGGTGGCTCTACCACCAGGATTATTAGGGCGATCGCAACGTCGTTTGCGTCTGACATCTTTAGGAAAAGATCAAGATGTCTCTAACAATACTTCTGTTTTCATGTCACCTACAGCGCAACAAGTTTTAGCACTATTACAAAAAACTCCTACAGGTGACTACAGTTATTACTATATTCAACAAAAAGTTAAATCTTCCTATCGGGGAACTCGTGAATTAATCCGCTTGGGATTAGCAGAAAACTACCTAGAACCGCCACGACAAAATCAACCCAAACTGCAAAAAGCGGTAACACTGATAGAAAATAATGACCGAGATTTAACCCCCCGTCAAAGAGAAATTGTGGAAGTGCTACGACGACAAGGTGGAGAATTATGGCAAAGTGAATTATTACAAATTTGTAGCGCCAGTACTTCTATCCTCAAAGCTTTGGTAGAAAAGAGCTATATAGTAATTGAAGAACGAGAAATATTACGCAGAGAACAAAGTCCCCTCATGGCTGGGGATCAAGCAAAATCTTTAACAGATGCTCAAACTAGCGCCCTAGAATTAATACAATCTTTAAATGGATTTGCTCAAGTATTGTTGCACGGGGTAACAGGTTCAGGGAAAACAGAAGTATATTTACAAGCGATCGCACCTCTGTTGAACCAAGGTAAATCCGCTTTGGTATTAGTTCCCGAAATCGGACTCACTCCCCAACTCACAGATCGTTTTCGCGCCCGATTTGGAAACCGAGTTCAGGTTTATCACAGCGCCCTCTCTGACGGTGAACGCTACGACACTTGGCGACAAATGTTCACGGGAGAACCTCAAGTAGTAATTGGGACTCGCAGCGCCATTTTCGCCCCTTTACCCAACTTGGGTTTAATTATTTTAGATGAAGAACACGACAGCAGCTTTAAACAAGATTCCCCCATTCCCACCTACCACGCCCGCACCGTCGCACAATGGCGGGCTGAATTAGAAGATTGTCCGTTAATTTTGGGTTCCGCGACTCCTTCTTTGGAAAGTTGGGTGAGTGTGGGAGGAACCCCACCCCCTAGCCCCCTCCCCGCAAGCGAGGAGGGGGGACAGGATATTTCAACCTCTATCCCCGCAAGGGAGGAGGGGGGACAAGAGATGAGTATTCAGAAATCAGTTCTTTATTATTTATCACTTCCTGAACGGATTAATTCTCGTCCGTTACCACCTGTGGAAATTGTGGATATGCGTCGAGAGTTACAGGAGGGAAATCGGTCTATTTTTAGTAGGTCTTTACAAGAAGCTTTAGAACAGCTACAGGAAAGGAAACAACAGGGAATTTTATTTATTCATCGTCGGGGACATAGCACATTTGTTTCTTGTCGCAGTTGTGGTTATGTGCTGGAATGTCCACATTGTGATGTTTCTCTGGCGTATCATCATGTAGAAGAGGGTGCGCCGCAATTATTAAGGTGTCATTATTGTAATTATGGGCGATCGCATCCCCCACATTGTCCAGAATGCAGTTCTCCCTATTTAAAGTTCTTTGGAAGCGGAACTCAGCGAGTAGCACAGGAATTAAACCGCCAATTTCCTGCTCTTAAATTAATTCGCTTTGATAGCGACACCACCCGCAACAAAGGTTCACATCGTAACTTACTCACCCAATTTGCGAACGGTGAAGCAGATTTATTAGTGGGAACACAAATGCTCACCAAAGGTTTAGACTTACCCCAAGTTACGTTAGTAGGTGTTGTTGCTGCTGATGGATTATTGCATTTATCAGACTATCGCGCCAATGAACGCACATTTCAAACCTTAACCCAAGTTGCAGGACGTGCGGGAAGAGGAGAAGATCCAGGAAGGGTAATCGTGCAAACATACACCCCAGAACATCCAGTAATTGAAGCAGTTAAAAGTCATGATTATCAATCTTTTTCTGATGCAGAATTAGAGCAAAGACAAGCACTTAATTATCCTCCTTATGGCAGATTAATTTTATTGCGTTTGAGTAGTCTTGATCCCATTCAAGTCCAAAATACAGCCCAAATCATTGCTACCAATTTCAGTGATACAGAAGGATTTGAAATATTGGGGCCAGCACCAGCTAATATTTTACGAGTAGCTAATCGTTATCGCTGGCAAATATTACTGAAATTTACTGCTGACGCATTACCTCATTTACCAGATTGGCAAGAAATCAGGGCGCTTTGTCCTTCCTCAGTTAGCTTAACAATTGACGTAGATCCCATTAATATTATGTAATAGACATCTGGTGAAAAAGATTGTAGAGACGTTCCATGGAACGTCTCTACAAGGGTTTCAAGTCACGCAGATTTAATTCTCGGAGATGTCTAATTGATTAGTTAAGCATCTGGTAGGGTGTGTTATGCCGGAGGCTAACGCACCATCTGAGATTTTCGGTGCATTACCATACGAGAAGTCGTCCTCAGTTGGTGTCTATGCGCGAAACAAAATTATTTATCAGTAGCGATAATATGTAAATCTATTTTTTGCTCTCTGATTAACTCCATCAATCGTTGCGTAAAAGAACCTTTAAAAAATCTTTTCCATCGAGGTTGCTGACTTTCACCGATGACTATTTGGGTGATATGATGAGTTGCAGCAACTTGGGCAATTGCTTGAGGAACATTATTACTTTTAACGTGGATAAATTCACCACCAAATTCTTGGCATAGTTTCTCACAAGTATGAATATGTAAACTTTCTTTTTTGGTGAGAAAACGTTCAGGATCTGCAATGAATACAGTATACAACCTAGCATTCATATAACTAGCAATCCGCGCCCCACGACGCAATAATTGAATAGAATTTGGATAAGTAGATACACATACTAAAACTCGTTCGTGGATATTACAACTGTGTCCAGTAGAGATAGAAGTATTTGCTTCTTCTTCAACAGTATCAGCTACTTCTCTTAATGCCAATTCCCGCAAAGCAATTAAATTACGCCGCTGAAAAAAGTTTTCTAAAGATTGCTCAATTTTATCATTAGCATAAATTTTACCTTCCCGCAAACGCTCTTCTAAAGTTTCTGGAGTGACATCAATCACAACAACAGCATCAGCTTCATCTAAGAGAATATCGGGAATGCGTTCTCGCACCACAACACCCGTAATTCTTGCTACCAAATCATTCAAACTTTCCAAATGTTGAATATTAACAGTAGAGTAAACATCAATACCGGCTGCTAAAATTAATTCTACATCTTGATAACGTTTTTCTCTCAGTGAACAAGGTATATTTGTATGAGCCAATTCATCAACTAAAACCAGTTGAGGAGAACGATTTAAAATTGCCTCTGTATCCATTTCTTGAAGGTTGATATTCTTGTGAATAATGGTTTTTTTAGGAATTACCTCCAATCCTATAGCTTTTGTAGCCGTATCTTTGCGTCCATGAGTTTCTAAAACGCCAATTACAACATCAATCCCTTCTTGTTTAAGTTGGTGTGCTTCTTCCAGCATTTTGTAAGTTTTACCCACACCGGGAGCCATACCAATGAATATCTTATGCTTTCCCCGTTTGGCTGTGCGAATATAAGAATTGTCGGGGGATAGGTTATTGGGATTAAACATGAACAAATTCCTACTTAAGTAGAACGGCCTGAATAATTCAAGGTTTGTAGTCAGGACTTTAGTCCTTATTTGAGGGCTGAAGGCCTCACTACAAAATTATTTCCAGATTTTTTACATTACTTAATCTACTTTAATTTATTTTCGTCTAGTTACTTATTTGCTAATTTTATCCACTGCGAGATTTAGCTTCAAAACATTCACACCAGGTTCACCAAATATACCCAAAAAGCGACCATCAGTATTTTGATCAATTAAAGTTTCCAGTTGCTTAGAATCAACTCCTCGCGCTTTGGCTACTCGTGCAACTTGCGCCTTTGCACCTTCAGGAGTAATGTGAGGATCAAGACTAGAACCAGAAGTATAGACTAAATCAGCCGTAGGTTGAATACCCGCTTTTTTTAAACGATTAATTTCACCATCATTCCCATTAATGCGTTCTAACAAAACTGGATTACTGGGAGCTAAATTACTAGCACCAGATACACCAGTTTTCAAAACACCAGCTTCATCCTTTTTTGGGTCTGCTGTGCTGTAATTAGTAGTGCTAGGACGACTCCAAAAATACTTTTCACTTGTAAAAGGTTGACCGATTAAAGCTGAACCAATAATCACACCTTGAGAATTTGTAATTAAACTACCATTAGCTTGATAAGAAAAAGCAACTTGTCCCGAAATCAACATAAATAAAGGATAGATAAAAGCCGTTATCACCCATAAAACCAAAGTCGAACGAATCGCTTTACTAACTTGGTGTCTCTGACTCATTTTCAAATCTCCCTAGTTAAAAAATATTAAAGTTAAAGTTTTTGTTGGGTTGCGCTGTTGCTTAACCCAACCTACGAATTACAAATTAGTAATTAAAACCTCTCAGGTTGAAAAATCACAACAAATAAATAAACACAAAGACACAGAGTAACAAGTCCCAACAAAGTAATTGTGTAAGCTGAAAAACGCGATTCTGTTACTGGTGTGGCTGCTTGTACTGCTGGTGCTAGTAATAAGTTAAAGCAAAGCAGTAAAAACAGACTCAGAGGAACGCGATTGCGTTTATAGTTGATGAGTTCTGATAGTTGGTTCATAATTTAAGAGGGTGAAGGAGTTTAAACGCAGAGGTACGCGAAGGTTAGCGCAGAGGTACGCGGAGTTTTGATTAGGCTAGTCCTACAGATGCAATGAAAATGTCAATGATTTTGATAGCAATAAAAGGAGCAATCACGCCACCTAATCCGTAAATAAAGATATTTCTTTGCAGAAGTTGGTCAGCGGTGAGAGGACGAAATTTCACACCAGTTAATGCTAAGGGAATCAAGGCGGGAATAATTAATGCGTTGTAAATTAATGCTGATAAAACCGCAGATTGGGTACTTACTAAACCCATGATATTTAAACCGCTAACACCAATACCTGGGAAAATTGCCGGAATAATTGCAAAGTATTTAGCGACATCATTAGCAATTGAGAAAGTTGTTAAAGCCCCACGAGTAATTAGTAATTGTTTGCCAATAGTGACGATATCAATTAATTTGGTAGGGTCTGAATCTAAGTCAACCATATTTGCAGCTTCTTTCGCTGCTTGTGTACCAGAATTCATTGCCACACCCACATTTGCTTGAGCTAAAGCTGGTGCATCATTAGTACCATCTCCAGTCATAGCGACTAATTTTCCTTGAGCTTGTTCGCTACGAATTACTTCAATTTTATCCTCTGGTGTTGCTTCCGCAATAAAGTCATCTACACCAGCTTCTTCGGCAATTACCGAAGCAGTGAGACGGTTATCTCCTGTTAACATTACAGTTTTAATTCCCATTCTTCGCATTTGATCAAAACGTTCTTTAATCCCAGGTTTAATAATATCTTTGAGATAAATTACACCGTAAATATCATCATTTTGACAAATTGCTAATGGTGTTCCTCCTAATTTAGAAACTCGCTCGTAAGCTGTATCAAGTTCTGGCGTTAATTGTCCATTGCGAGAACGCACAAATCCTTTAATTGCATCTACAGCACCTTTGCGAATTTCTACACCATTTGGTAAATCAATTCCACTCATTCGCGTCTTTGCTGAAAATTCAATTCCCTCGGCAATTTGGGGATTAAAATCTAATTTTGCGCCTAATGATTCGGCTAATTTAACAATTGATTTTCCTTCGGGAGTTTCATCAAAAATACTCGATACTAAGGAAATTTGGGCAACTTCATTGAGGGAATGACCTTTAACAGGAATAAATTCCTCTGCCATGCGGTTTCCTAAAGTAATTGTTCCCGTTTTATCTAAAACTAAAGTGTTAATATCTCCACAGGCTTCTACAGCCCTTCCAGATGTGGCTATGACGTTAAATTGAGAGACTCTATCCATCCCGGCAATGCCAATTGCACTTAATAATCCGCCAATTGTGGTGGGAATTAATGCTACTAATAAGGCAATTAATACCGCAATACTTACAGGCGATTTAACATAAACTGACACTGTAGGTATAGTAGCAATTACCACTAAAAAAACTTGAGTTAGCACTGCCAAAAGTACAGTTAAAGCAATTTCGTTGGGGGTTTTAGTGCGAGAAGCACCCTCAACTAAAGCAATCATTCTGTCAATAAAACCTTGACCTGGATCTGATGTTACTCTAATTGTTAATTCATCCGAATTAATGCGCGTTCCTCCAGTTACAGAACTAGCAATATCAGTTCCTGGTTGTTTTAAAACGGGTGCAGATTCTCCAGTAATAGCAGATTCATCTACAGCGGCCACTCCAGCAATTACTTCTCCGTCTGCGGGAATAACATCACCAGCGATAACTTTAATTTGGTCACCACGACGCAAAGTAGTAGAATTAACTTCTTGAATAGAACCGTCAGGGAGAAGTTTTCGGGCTGTGACATCGGATTTTGTCGCCCGTAATGAATCAGCTTGCGCTTTTCCTCTTCCTTCAGCAACCGCTTCAGCAAAATTCGCAAAAACAAGAGTGAAGAACAAAATTATCGTAATTAGACCATTAAAAAGTCGAGGGTTATTACCAGGAATAACCCCAAAAAGATTCGGTTCAATAGTTACTAAAGCCGTAATAATCGTCCCCACCCACACCAAAAACATCACGGGATTTTTTAGCATATTGCGTGGGTCTAATTTAACAAACGCTTGCTTAAAAGCTCTAGAATAAATTCCAGTCTTTATAACCTTGGGAGTATGTTTACGTTCTTGTCGAGTTTTTGTAGTTTTCATGAAAATTTAGTTATAAAGAAAGACCCCACCCCCCAACCCCCTCCCCGCAAGCGAGGAGGGGGCTATGATTTAGCAAGTAAAAACCATTCAGCAATGGGACCTAAAACTAATACGGGAAAGAAAGTTAGCGCCCCCAAAATTAAAATTACTCCTCCTGTAACTCCAGTAAACAAACGAGTATCAGTTCTGAGAGTACCGGAAGTCATGGGAACTAGTTGTTTTCTAGAAATACCATCTGCTAGTAATAGTAAAGCGGTGATGGGAATGTAACGACCGGCTAAAATGCTGACGCTGGTACTAAGATTCCACCACAGGGTATTATCTCCCAATCCTTCAAAACCAGAACCGTTATTTGCAGCCGCAGAAGCGTATTCATAAACTACTTGAGAAACTCCATGAAAGCCAGGGTTACTAATACCTGAAAGCACATCAGGAAAGGCAAAAACTATTGCCCAAGGAATCAAAACTGCGAAAGGATGAACTAATAAAACTACGCTGGAAAGAACTATTTCTTGTTTCTCAATTTTGCGTCCTAAAAATTCTGGTGTTCTTCCTACCATTAAACCAGTTAAAAATACTGCCAAAATCAAGTAGATAAATAAATATGCTGTGCCGGTTCCCTGTCCTCCCCAAATAATTTGTAAAAAGAGATTTGAGAGTGTGGAAAATCCACCAGGTGGCATTAAGGAATCGTGCATTCCGTTGACAGCACCACACATTGTTGCTGTTGTCATAACTGCCCAAAGTGCTGTTTGCACCCAACCAAATCTGACTTCTTTTCCTTCTAAGTTGGGTTGCTGTGATCCTAACAAAGAATTAACGAGAGGATTGCCTTGATATTCACCAATTGCTGTTATTACTACCAATAAAATAAAGATGATAAATACCATCCAAAATACTAACCAAGCTTGTTTGAGATTATTAGCAAATACTCCATAGGTGTAAATAAAAGCTGAAGGGATAGAAATCATCGCCCAAGTGGCTAATAAATTAGAAAACCCGTTGGGATTTTCCAAGGGGTGGGCTGAGTTAACACCAAAAAAACCGCCGCCATTTTCACCAATTTGTTTGATAATTTCTAAGTGGGCAACTGGTCCGCGAGAAATCGCTTGAGTAGCACCTTCTAATGTTGTGGCTGTGGCTACTCCTGCAAGGGTTTCGGGGACACCAGCCATGATTAATAATAATCCCCCCACAATAGACATAGGTAGTAAAATTCTGGTAATTGCTTTAGTTAAATCACTGTAAAAATTCCCTAATCCTCTCCCAGTTAAACCGCGAATAAAGGCAATCCCCACTGCTAAACCTGTCGCTGCTGAGGTAAACATTAAAAAACCTAAAGCAAAGGTTTGACTGGCATAACTAAAGGTTGTTTCTCCAGAGTAATGTTGTTGATCTGTGTTAGTTAAAAAAGAGAGGGTGGTGTGTAATGCCAAATCCCAATTTGGTGCTTTTAATCCTGTAGGATTAAACGGTAAAAATCCTTGAGTCATCAAAATGATAAATACCAAAATCGCCATGACAAGATTACTATAAAGTATCGCTTTGGCATATTGCCAACCTGTCATTTCATCTTCTGGACGGACTCCAATTAATGCGTAAATTATTCTTTCTAAGGGATTTAAAACGGAGTCAAGCATTGTGCTTTCTTTGAGAAAAACACGAGCAATATACTTCCCTAATAAGGGAGTAGTGGCAATGACGATAATTAATGTCAATGCAATTTGCATCCAACCTTGTAACATGAATTATAAAAACTCCTAATAGTATCAGTCAAATTCAGTAAAACCAATTTTTGAATTATTCAGCCATATCGTCGTCTGGATGAATTTATATCATTGATGATTTTCGCAATAAAAACAAGCAATACAAGGATATAAAAACTGTTTATTTTTTCTATTTATCTGTCTACCTAAAGATATATATCAGTGTTTAGTAAAGTTTAGGGAAAATCTAAACGCTAGTAAACAAGATACAACAAGATCCCCGACTTCTTGAAGAAGTCGGGGATCTGAACCTTGAGCTATACTTATATAAGTCGAGAAAGGGTAATTTAGTAAATGGCATATTTTAAAAATAAATTAATAAACAATAATTTACGCATTAGTAAAATATTACTGATTGTGACTATATTTATCTTTCTAGCAGTTTTAGAATATTCCACCCCAAAAGACTATGTTTTTGGATATCTTTACAGTGGAGCAATTTTATTAGTCAATTCTTGGTTTGGGGGAATGGCAACAATAAGTGCAACATTTATTGCTGTTTTTCTAACTATGTTAAATGCCTGGATACCTGGAGGTGAAGTAATTCGGGCTTCTACTGTTGCTAGTCGAGTAATTGCCGCAATAGCTTTGATAGTCACCGGATTTTTAAGTCAGCGATTAAGAAAATCTCAAAAAGCCATTGCCCTTACTCAAACTAAACTCGAATCTCAAGCGCAATTAGTGAGACTGCGAGAAGATTTTGCTTCCACACTTACCCATGATTTAAAAACACCGCTTTTAGGAGCAATTGAAACTATTAAAGCTTTTCAACAAGAAAAATTTGGTGCTGTTTTACCAACTCAACAGAAAGTTTTAGCAACAATGGCACGCAGTCATGAAACTTCTTTAGATTTATTAGAAACTTTGTTAGATGTTTATCGCAATGATATTGAAGGCTTAAAACTGGATTTAGCTCCTGTGGATTTAAGTATCCTAGCAGAAACAGCAACGGCTACTTTAATTGAATTAGCGGCAAATCGTCGGATTCATCTATCATTAAACTATGGTAACTCTGATTGGAAGCGATCGCTCTGGGTTAATGGTGATGCTTTGCAACTGCAACGAGTTTTTAGCAATTTGATCATTAATGCTATTAACCATTCTCGACGCGGTGATCATGTTGAAATAGTTTTAGAACCTCAAACTTCCTATCAAGTTGTGAAGATTTTAGATACAGGTGCAGGTATCCAACCTGAACAATTTTCCCACTTATTTGAAAGATTTTACCAAGGAAATAGCTATAGTGGTGGGCTTTCCCAACGTCAAGCTAAAGGTTCGGGATTAGGACTTTATTTATCTCGACAAATTATTGAAGCTCATCAGGGTATAATATGGGCAGAAAACAGAGTTCCCAATGGCGCTATTTTTGCTTTCAAGCTCCCCGTTTTACCATTTAAGTCTTAAATAATATCAGATGTCTTCTACCCCTATAAAAATCCTCCTCGTAGAGGATGATGAACTTTTCCGTTTAGGTTTGCGTGTGCGATTGCAGCAGGAAACTGGTTTGGAGATTATTGCTGAAGCGGAAGATGGTGAAACAGCCATTGAGTTAGTCAACCAGCATTCTCTCGATATCGTTCTTTTAGATGTAGGATTACCAGGAATTGGGGGAATTGAAGCCTGTTACGAAATTAAACAAAAATATCCTAATTTGCCAGTTTTAATCCTCACTTCCCATGCTGAAAAATCCCTGATTGCGCGGTTAATTGCAGCGGGCGCTCAAGGCTATTGTCTCAAAGGAATTATCGCGGAAAAATTGGTTTTAGCTCTCCGTTCTGTAGCTGCTGGAGCATCTTGGTGGGATGAAACTGCAACTAAAGAAATTCGTTCTTCTTTTGCTTTTGATTCATCCCAGAGTCGTTCAGAAAACATTTTAAAAGCCTCCAATCCTCTTACCCACCGAGAAGAGGAAATTCTCAAACTTCTAGCCGCCGGCAAAACCAATCATCAAATAGCTGAAACTCTTTACATTACAGATGGTACTGTCAGAGTTCATGTTCATGCAATCCTGCATAAGTTGGGAGTCGGTAATCGTCAAAGTGCTGTTGTTGTAGCTTTACAAAAACAGTTAATTAATCCCTTGTAACTGAAATAGTCTTTAATTACGATTTACGAATTATTTTAATTCAACCCTGCGCTACTAGACTTTTACAGCTTTAATCTGCCAATATGTCCTGGCATAACTCTGGCATAACTAATTATATTCACCAAAACTCGAAAATATAGAATATAATCATCAGCTAATCTCGGTTATATTTGGCATGAGATATGTAAAAGGGTGTAATCTTATACTAGAAATCAGTAATAGTGTAAAAAAGTTATCATTGGTTTCTATATCTTGAGAGGCAGGAACGATAATGTGTTGTATAAATATAGGAATCCTATAGATAATGCTAACTAGCGAAAAAATGAATAAGAGTAAGATTGAAATATTTTTAACATCAACTTCAACAAACATCTAGAAAATAGTAAATTCAGATTTACTCTCTTGAGGTGATTCAGAGCAATCACCCAATTCTTAACCATCAAATTTACGAGTAATTCATTCATCTGTTATCTCTAAGTATTGACAGGCTAAAACTTCAGTTTAATTGAGTACAAACTAAATGGGACAAGGTTTTTTACAAATTGCGTTAACGCTGTGTATCGTCATATTCATTACTCCCAAATTGGGACAATACATAGCCAGTGTATTTTTAGGAGAAAGCACAATACTTGATCCTATGATGAACCCAATAGAGAAAATTCTCTATATACTAGGGGGTGTCCGCAGAAAAGATGAAATGACAGGTTGGCAGTATATCCGGGCAGTAATATGCACCAATCTAGTCATGGGTATTTCTGTATATTTACTAATTTCTTTTCAGAGACTTTTACCCTGGAATCCTAACGGCTTTGGGGCGATGAAATGGGATACCTTACTGCACACTACTATTTCTTTTCTGACTAATACTGACCAGCAACACTACATAGGAGAAACAAGCTTAAGCTATTTTAGCCAATCTGCTGCTTTAGGTTTTTTAATGTTCACCTCAGCAGCCACAGGTTTAGCGGTAGGAATTGCTTTTATTCGTGGGTTGACAGGGAGAAAGTTAGGGAATTTTTATGTGGATCTCACTCGTGCAATTACGCGCATCTTACTACCTCTTTCCATTATCGGTGCGATCGCACTCATTATCTTAGGTGTACCGCAAACATTAAAAGAGACTCTAGTTCTCCAAACCTTAGAGGGAGGAACTCAGTATATACCTAGAGGACCGGTTGCTTCCTTTGAAATCATCAAAATGTTAGGTGACAACGGCGGCGGTTTTTTTGGTGCTAACTCCGCCCACCCCTTTGAAAATCCTAATGGTGCTTCTAACTTAATAGAAATTATCGCCATGATTTCTATCCCCACATCCTTAATTTACACCTACGGCATATTCGCCAATAACCTCAAACAAGCTTGGTTACTATTTTGGATGGTGTTTATTATCTTTGTAATTCTAATTTGGGTGACTACCGTTGGCGAACTGCAAGGAAATCCCATCATTAACAAAAACCTGGGGGTAGAACTACCGAACTTAGAAGGTAAAGAACAGCGATTTGGCTGGGCAGAAACTGCATTATGGGCAGTCACAACTACTGCTACCATGTGCGGTGCTATCAACGGGATGCACGATTCCCTCATGCCTCAAGGAATATTTTCCACCTTATTCAACTTATTTATACAAATCATTTGGGGAGGACAGGGAATAGGCACAGCATACTTATTTATTTACCTAATTCTGACCATGTTTATCACCGGGTTAATGGTAGGACGCACCCCGGAATTTTTTGGGCGCAAAATAGAAAAACGGGAAATCTTTCTGGCCAGTGTAGTGCTGCTGATTCACCCGGTTATAGTTTTGCTTCCTAGTGCGATAGCTCTAGCCTATCCTATCTCCCTAGCAGGAATCAGCAACCCAGGCTTTCATGGTATTTCTCAAGTAGTTTATGAATACGCTTCAGCCTCAGCAAATAATGGTTCTGGCTTGGAGGGGTTAAAGGACAACAGTCTCTGGTGGAACTTGAGTACCAGTTTTAGCATTTTAGTAGGGCGTTACATTCCCATTATTGCCATCCTCCTCTTGGCTGATAGTATGTCTCGCAAACCGAAACAACCAGAAACCCGTGCTACCCTCAGAACCGATTCTCTCCTATTTACAACTGTCACCGCCGGCGTAACCATCATTTTAGGACTACTGACTTTCTTCCCAGTTTTAGCTTTAGGCCCCATAGCCGAAGGTTTTAAATTAGCTTCGGGAAGTTAGGGGACGGGGAGATGGGGACGCGGGGACGCGGGGACGCGAGGACGCGGAGACGCGGAGAAAATGAAGAATAACTTAATTACCTATTCCCAATCACCAATGACCAATGACCAATGACCAATGACCAATCACCAATGACCAATGACCAATCACTAATCACCAATCACTAATCACCAATTACCAAATATATGAATCCAGCTGCAACTACCCCAAAACCTAAATCTTCCCGTCCTCGTCCTAGCGATCGCCGTCAAAAACGCCAAAAAAAACGGATAAGTACCCAGGGACTATACACTAGGGCAATTAGAGATACCTTTGTCAAGCTACATCCCAAATATGCAATTAAAAATCCCGTCATGTTTGTGGTCTGGTTGGGAACAATCATCACTCTAGCTGCAACGATATATCCCCCACTATTTGGGATAGTTAACCAGAAAAACCCGGCACTTTTCAACGGCTTGATCACAATAATTTTGTTCTTCACGATTGTGTTTGCCAATTTTGCCGAAGCTGTAGCCGAAGGACGCGGTAAAGCCCAAGCCGATGCTTTACGATCAACAAAATCAGAAACCATCGCCAAAAAAATCGTCGTCGATGGCACAATCACAGAAGTCTCTTCTACCAGCCTGAAACAAGGTGATACTGTCTACGTCGTAGCAGGTGATATCATCCCTGCTGATGGTGAAGTGATTTTGGGTGTTGCTTCAGTAGATGAATCAGCAATTACTGGGGAATCTGCACCAGTTCTCAAGGAATCAGGTTCAGATGTTGCCAGTTCCGTTACTGGTGGTACTCGCATCATCTCCGATGAATTAATTATCCGCATCACCGCTGACCCCGGTAAAGGCTTTATTGACCGGATGATCGCCTTAGTCGAAGGTGCAGAACGCCGCAAAACACCCAATGAAATAGCCTTGACGGTACTGCTGGCAGTTCTCAGCCTCGTATTTTTATTTGTGGTCGCCACAATACCTGCCTTCGCTTATTATGTGAACAGTCCAGTCAGCATACCCACACTCATTGCCCTTTTAGTCGCCCTGATTCCCACTACCATTGGCGCTTTACTCAGCGCTATTGGCATCGCAGGTATGGATCGCGTCGCCCAATTTAACGTTATTGCTACTTCCGGAAGGGCAGTGGAAGCCTGTGGAGATATTAATACTCTTATACTAGATAAAACAGGTACAATCACTATCGGCAACCGTCTCGCTGAAGCTTTTATCCCCATTAACGGGCATACAATGGACGAAATTGCCAATATCGCCTTAGCCGCTAGTATATTGGACGATACTCCAGAAGGTAAATCTATCATCCGACTAGCAGAAAGGTTAGGCGCAAAGTTTGACTTAGACCGCAAAAAATCACAAGGAGTAGAATTTTCCGCCAAAACCCGCATGAGTGGCACTAATTTACCTGGCGGGAGGGAAGTCAGAAAAGGCTCAGTTGGTGCAATTAAAGGGTTTGTCGCTTCCCGCAATGGACGCGTAGCCCCAGAATTAGATACCGCTTACGAACAAGTTTCCCACCAAGGAGGTACACCCCTAGCAATTTGCCTAGATAATGAAATTTACGGTGTTATTTATCTCAAAGATATTGTCAAACCTGGTATCCGCGAACGATTTGACCAAGTGCGGCGAATGGGAGTGCGTACCGTGATGCTCACTGGAGACAACCACATTACTGCTGCTGTCATTGCTAAAGAGGCTGGAGTCGATGAATTCATAGCCGAAGCCACACCAGAAGAGAAAATCAGCGTCATTCAACGGGAGCAAGCTGAGGGTAAACTGGTGGCGATGACGGGAGACGGGACTAATGATGCTCCCGCCTTAGCACAAGCTAATGTAGGCATAGCCATGAATACAGGCACTCAAGCCGCCAAAGAAGCAGCTAATATGGTGGATTTGGACTCTGACCCCACAAAATTGATTGATATCATTACTATTGGTAAACAATTGTTGATTACTCGTGGGGCTTTAACGACATTTTCTATCGCTAATGATATTGCTAAATATTTTGCCATCATCCCAGTAATTTTTACGGCTGCTAATCTAGAAAGCTTGAATATTATGAGGTTAACCAGTGCTAATTCGGCAGTACTGTCGGCACTGATTTATAACGCTTTAATTATTCCGGCTTTGATTCCTTTGGCATTAAAGGGTGTAAAATTTAGACCTTTAACAGCTAATCAACTTCTGCAACGCAATATCTTAATTTATGGATTAGGTGGTGTGATTGCTCCATTTATTGCTATTAAATTATTAGATATGCTAATTACATTGGTAGGATTAGCTTAAATACAGCAGGAATTGAAGAAGAGATAGGAGACACGGAGAACCTTTTAAATCGCGATTCAAATCCTACTATCCAGATCCCAAATCTAAAATCTAAAATCTAAAATTCAATTATGGTATTTATTCAAGAAGCTATCCGAGCCATACGGATGACTCTGTTGCTTTGGTTATTGACAGCAATTATCTATCCTCTGATCATCCTGGGAATGGGTCAGTTTGCTTTCCCATTTTCCGCCAACGGTAGCATTATGTTAAACATTGATAATCAACCCATTGGTTCGGCTGTGATTGGTCAACTTTTTACATCAGAACGATATTTTCAGGGTCGTCCTAGTGCAGTGAGATATAGTCAAGGCAGGAAAGCCAAGCCAACGGGTATATCTGGAGCTAGTAATCTCGCTCCTAGTAATCCAGATCTGATTAATAGGATTCGGGAGCAAGCAACTCAATTCCAAGATGAGAATATACAACCACTGGCTGATTTAATTTACACATCTGGTTCTGGTTTAGATCCCCATATTTCCTTGAAAGCAGCGCGACAGCAGTTAGCAAGAGTAGCACGGGCCAGAGGTATCAAAGAAGATGAAATAATACCTTCAATTAACAAGTATACTGATGGCAGGTTTTTAGGAATATTTGGTGAACCTGGAGTAAATATTTTACGTTTAAATTATGCTCTTGATTTACAAGATGTGAACCGTAAGCAAAATCAATAATTCGTCCCATTTCTTTGTGAGCCAGCGCCGAATTTTTTGATCTTTTATCTAATTTGGTGCATCTACCCGAAAATCTCTGTAATTACCGCGTATAACCTACAAGATGTTCAAAATTTCGCAATAAATAATTGCTACAGCACTTGCCAGTATTCTAAAGATATTTATTGATAAAAACCTGAGACACAAACAGACTTTCAACTCTGTCACCTGCCATAACTTTGTGATCTAGTGAGTTTCTGGTTTTGACATCGGCAATAGTTATGAATTAAACTACTCTTGCAATCAAAATCAAAATCTCTACCAATGCACCCGACTCGCGTTATCGGCTTAATGAGTGGCACATCCGTAGATGGCATAGATACCGCGTTGGTAGAGATTTGTGGCACAGATTTGGATCTAAAAGTTCAATTACTAGCCGGGGAAACCTATCCCTACCCCAGCCAACTCAGAGAACGCATTTTAGCAATTTGCGCTGGTGCGGCCATCTCAATGGCAGAATTAGCAGAAATAGATGATGCGATCGCTCTAGCTTTTTCCCAAGCCGCCCAAAATATTCAAATTGGTCATCCACCAGCTACCTTAATCGGCTCCCACGGTCAAACAGTTTACCATCGACCACCGCAAATAAAAGGGGAGAAAACTTCTCTCCCTCTCTCTTTGGGCTATAGTTTGCAACTTGGTCGGGGTGCTTTAATTTCACGCCTTACAGGTATTACTACTATCAGTAATTTTCGTGTGGCTGATATTGCGGCTGGTGGTCATGGTGCGCCTCTTGTTCCTAGAGTCGATGCCTATTTACTCAGTCATCCACAAGAAGGGCGTTGTATTCAAAATATTGGTGGTATTGGTAATGTTGCTTATCTACCTGCTCGGTGTGACAACTGGCTTTCTCAAATTCTTGGTTGGGATACAGGCCCAGGAAATAGTTTGTTGGATCTAGCTGTGCAACATTTTACAGATGGTGCTAAAAGCTACGATGAAAACGGAACTTGGGCAGCTAGTGGTACTCCCTACCAACCATTAGTAGAAAAATGGCTCAGTCAAGATTATTTTCATTTACCACCACCTAAATCTACCGGACGAGAGTTATTTGGTGTCACTTACTTCAATAATTGTTTACAGGATGCCCAAGTCTACCAACTCAGCCCCGCAGATGTGTTGGCGACAATCACAGAACTGACAGCAGCTTCAATTGTTCACAGTTATCGAACCTTTTTACCACAAATGCCACAAAGAGTATTAATATGTGGCGGTGGTAGTCGAAATCTTTACTTAAAACATCGGTTAGAGTTGTTATTGGCATCAATTCCAGTTTTAACTACAGATGATGTCGGCTTAAGTGCGGCTTTTAAAGAAGCGATCGCCTTCGCCGTCTTAGCATACTGGCGAAAACTAGGTATTCCTGGTAACTTACCCGCTGCAACTGGAGCGAAACAAGAAGTGCTTTTAGGAGAAGTTCATAGTCATAGTACTGCCTGAAAAATATCTTTTGCTGATTTATCCTTAAGAGACTATGTTATATATATATATCTATTTTTACGTATTGGTTCAAAACAAGGACTATATTCGGTGACGCACACTTTTTTATTAGAACCAGGACGCTGGATCATGCAAGGAAGTTGGTTAGAACGTAATGGTATGCCAATCAGCTTTAAGGGCATGACTTTAGTAGTTTGGAATCGTGACAACTGGTTTTCTATGGCCACAAAGTTGGTATTTCCAGGCAGCGATCGCTCAGAAATATCTTGCCAATATAAAGGAAGACTGCATGATGGCGATCGTCAATATACTTTTTTACTCCAGCACAATCTTTTAGGACAGGTTGAAGGTGAAGGTTGGATTTGTCCAGATACGATCGTACAGCGTTACTGGGTATTGGGCGATCGTGAACGTCGTAGCGGTTTTGAAACCTTACACCAGGTTTCAGATGATCATTACTATCTGACTAGCGGTATCCTCGCCGGTCATTTTTTAACCAGTACAATGGAAGCAAGCCTGGCGCGTCAGCCTACATAGGGAACCATTACCTGAAAAAGTGAATCTTGTCTGTTTTTAGTTAATTAAAATTAACTCACAGGACTTCAGAATCTCCAGTCTTTGAATTTACCCATAGAAAAGTCAAAAAAAGACAATTGCACAAGAGATTAGACATTTAGTTTCTATGTAATCAGCTGATAGAGCAACAAAAAATTATTGACAACCTTCAAAATTATATGTGTGAATATACTTAAATAGCCGGATAATTCTATTAACACCCTACTGGTTTTTAACTCAAATCAAGAAAAATGCAAAAATTAGACCCTTATTAAGGTTTAATCCACGATTGTTGAACATTGGAGTCGAATTATCTATGTCAGACCCCAACATTGGTCGTTTACTCAGCAAACGCTACCAGCTTCAAGAGCTAATTGGGACTGGAGCAATGGGACGGGTTTATCGTGCTAAGGATATTTTGTTGGGAGGTGTACCCGTTGCTATTAAGTTTCTCGCCTTATCCATGCAAAACGAAAAAATGCGTTTGCAAGAACGTTTTGAGCGAGAAGCAAAAACCTGTGCCTTACTAGGTCAAAAAAGCATTCATATTGTCCGCGTGATGGACTATGGCGTAGATGAAAATAACACTCCATACTACGTAATGGAATACTTGCAAGGAAAAAGTCTCAGTACTGAAATCCGCGACCAAAATATCTCTGTATCTAGATTTCTCAGTATGGCTCGGCAAATTTGTCTGGGCTTGCAGTGCGCTCACAATGGTATCCCAGTCGATGGGGTAATTTGCCCAATTATCCATCGTGATATTAAGCCTAGCAATATGCTGGTGATTCAAGATGCCAGTTTTGGGGAATTAGTCAAGGTGTTAGACTTTGGAATTGCCAAGTTAATCATGTCGGATAGTGATCAGACGAAATTCTATTTGGGTACTCTGGCTTATTCTTCTCCAGAACAAATTGAGGGTAAGGAGTTAGATAATCGCTCGGATATTTATAGTTTGGGTGTGATGATGTTTGAGATGCTCACAGGTAAAATGCCACTGATGGCATCAACTCACACTTTTGGCGCATGGTATCAGGCTCATGTGTTTCAACAACCACTGTCATTTGCTCAAGTTAATCCTAAATTACAAATACCAAAGCCAGTCGAAGATTTGGTGATGAGTTGTTTAGCAAAAAAAGCCAGCGCGCGCCCTCAAAGAATCAATGATATCCTCACTGTCTTAGTAGCAGCAGAACAGGAGGACAGAATACGTAAAAAGAATAGTCAAAATCTGCCTTTAGTCAAACAAAGTTTCACAATTCATCCTGATATTGAACAAAAGACCAAATCTGAACAGCTTGTAACCCCAGCAATTGAAAAAAAAATCAAAACTGAACTGCGGTTATCCCCCATTAGCGATGAGATTGCTCGTCTCGCTTCTTGGCCAGCAAATAAACCAATCGCTGATATTTTTTTTCCCCAAACTATCTATAATCATGGTGAAGCTTTACCAGCCTTGTGGGTGATGCTACCTCTACAAGAAATTCGTAAGCGCTTAGTCTGTACCCGCTACAATCAATTTCTTTTTATTTCCCTTCCTCACCCCATGTTGTTGTGGATTACAGTCATCTATAACCGCCAACATGGAGCTAAATGGTTACCTTACTACATTGATCTCAAAACCACCTTTGGACAGGAGATCGTCCGCTTACTGCAATATACAGGTAATTATCGCTTGTTATTCTTTGCACGAGAGACACCCAGTCGTTGTACTCATGTTCTACCTTCCAATATTGCCTCCAGTCAATGTGAGCGACTGCAAGAGTGGTTGCAAATGAGCAAGATATTGGCATCATCTAGGGACGCACAATACAGTAAGGAGTTACTCAAAAAAGAGTATGAAAAGATTAAACCGCTAATCCTAGCCAAGCTAGAAGCCATGGATACCGATTCACCATTTGATTTGTCTGGTTAAAGTTAATCTCATTATGTTACAAGAAATATATGTATTTTTAGAGCGCTCAATCCTAAAAAGTAAACTTTTATAAACAAAATATCTCAAGGTTAGGAAACTATAGTTATATAAATCTTGGAAGTGAAGAATACTATACCAGGAGTCAGGAGTCAGGAGTCAGGAGTAAAACCCTCTTGTAGTGCGAGTTTCATTATCAATTGATGTCCTAACCACCCTGTCCACGGCTATAAATATCTAATCCAGTATGATTCTAGTATAGAAGCTGAGAATTTATACTAAAGATATACATAAAGCTAATGTACAAAAAGTTGTGAAAGTTTATTTAGCCAAATAACCGGATCGTTGCTGCGTCAAATACGCCAATCTAATGTAAAGGCTAATTATTGATTTGAGTGAGCAACTGACAACCTACGCTCTAAAAGACTATTGAACGTTTGATCGCAGTGCGAATTAATTTACTGATACAAGTTTTTGGATTCAAGAAAGTAGCAATCGCTGATCGAAGTTGACGCCCCAGCATCCCCAGCTGTTTTCCTCCCTGGAACCTAGCAAGAGAAGGAGGTCGCCCACTGCGACACAAGAATATTTACTCTATGCCATAGTGGAGCCGGGATCTAGTCCCCACTGATGCTTGAGAAGTTCTTTATAGGTTGCCTCCCGCACAACCATTTGCTCATAAAGCCTAACTAAAAAGTCTTGGGCTTGTTCATGGCTCATGTGCTGAACTTGTGTAGCAAATGAGCGGATGTTAAATTGCTGTTCTAAGGAAAGCTCAACTGGTTGATTCATAGTTAAAACCAAAAAACAACGCCTAAAAGTGATATTGCTTACATAAGAGCCAAAGGGATCATACTTGGGACAGTATATGCCTGACATTTGTTGATCCGTATTAAGAAAGATAACAATTGTTTGACAAAAAGCCTTGTTCCCTAAGATTGGTTTTTATGCTGATATATTTTGAACCTAGACATACTAATCTACAACTCAAGTCTGCTAAGTTATATTTCGAGTAAATAAACTAGCGTTACAACTCAAGTGGGCTTTAGCATGGGCTTAGGGTTGGCTTAATTACTCTCCTTACAGTTAAGACTGGCAAGGGTGAAAGGTGCGAGATGTTTATTTTTGAGATTATGTAAATTTAGCCTCGTCAGGTAAATTTAGAGGTTAAAGATATTTTTATCAATTTGTAAATAAGAAAAATGCTCAAATTGAACAAAATGTTGAGTATATTTACTCGATTTGTCAATGGTCATTGGTAATTTGTCGGTAATTTGTCAATTGTTGATAATTTAACCATTGACTGAAAATGGGGGAAATCGTATCAGTCCCTCATTTCCAATGACCAATGACTATTGAGCAATGAAATTAAGAATTGGACTCTACAGCAACAAGGACGATGGTGATATTGTCGTGACCACCTTCTTCCTTAGCAGCTTCAACTAGAGAGAAGGCTGCTTTATCTAACCAAGGTGTATCTTGGAGGTAGCTTCCAATCTTTTGGTCAACAAGTTCCTCTGTGAGTCCATCACTACATAACAACAAGCGATCGCCAACTTTAAGTTCTAGTGGTTGTACATCAACATGATGCACATCTTCACGCCCCAAACAGCGGGATAAAACATGGCGATAGGGATGCAACCTAGCTTCATCGACAGAGAGATCACCAATTTTGATTGCTCTGGCTATCCAAGTATGGTCTTCTGTGATTTGTTGTAGTTGCGAGTCACGAAAGCGGTATAATCTCGAATCTCCGATGTGAGCGCACCAAGGTTGTTCTTGTGAAGGAAACAGTACGACTACAGCCGTTGTCCCCATGTCAGACCGTTCAGGGTGATTTTGCTGATCCTGCAAAATAGCTGCATTAGCTGCCAACAAAGCTTGTTCTAATAATTCTGGTGCAGATTGGGAAGATTGCCAATGTGCTGCCAAATAAGCCTGAATTTCCTGGGTAGCAATGCGACTAGCTTCTTCACCGCCTGCATGACCACCCATCCCATCAGCAACTATGAAAAATCGCCCTTCTGGGTCTATGTGGTAAGCATCTTGATTATTAGAACGAATAAGTCCCGGATCGGTACAACCGGTAAAGTTAAGTTTCATAAATTTTTTTGGAAACAATTAATACATACGATCATAACGGTCGAGGCGTAAAAGCAAACGAATTAGTATGACTGAGACTGCTGCTGCTATCAAACCAGCCAGAATTGCCAACCATAGTTCATGATTCACTAATAGAATCGTAGCGGAAAGTGTAAATCCACTGATTATTAGAGCGTAGCTTGTTCCTAGTTGAATGTTACTCTGCCTGCGTAGCAATCGTTCTGTTTCTACAGAGCGAACCCGCACGCGGATATCTCCACGTTCTAGTTTATCTAGTGTATCCTCTAATCTTCGTGGTAATCCTAAGGCGGTACTACTGACTTGCACTGCTTGACGACTTAATTCATTCAAGAAACTATTCCCCTCTGAGCTATTGTTGTCGGTAATCAGCTGCATTGCATAGGGCTGGGCAACTTCCATAAAATTAAATTCTGGATCTAGTCCCTTGCCTACCCCCTCTAGGGTAGAAAAAGCCCGCATCACAAAGGTAAAAGTTGCAGGAAATCTAAATGGTTGATCGTAAGCTATTTGGTAAAGGTCTTCACTAATAGCGGCAACTGATTGATTTTCAAAGGGCTTATCCATGAAATTGTCCAGCATATACTGGACAGAACGTCGTACAGGCCCCATATCGTCTGTTGGTGCGATCGCACCCAAATCTATGAGAGACTGAACCACACGATCGCCATCTTTTTGAGCGATACCAAACAGCGTTTCCATGAGTCCTTCGCGGACATTGGATTTAATCCGCCCCATCATCCCGAAATCATAGAAAATCAAAGCCCCATCTGGGCTAACTGCTAGATTACCAGGGTGGGGATCGGCGTGGAAGAAACCATTATTAAGTAGCTGGTGTAAGTAAGCTTGAGCGCCATAACGAGCGATCGCTTTTCTATCTACACCCGCAGCCTCTAAAGCTTCATATTGGCTAACTTTAATCCCTGGAACATACTCCAAAGTAATGATTTTAGAGGTGGTATAACGCCAGTAAACCCGTGGAACCTTCACCCAGTCATAAGTACGAAAGTTGCGGCGAAAAGTATCTGCATTGCGACCTTCATTGAGATAATCGATTTCTTCCCAAAGAATGCGACAACATTCTTCATAAATGCCCATCCAATCTCTTCCCCGTCCCCATTTGGGATGGCCTTGAAAATAACGAGCAATACCTTTGAGAATTTGCAAATCGATTTCAAACAACTTCTTCAGTCCAGGACGCTGCACCTTGACAACTACTGATTCCCCAGAATGTAACACAGCCTTGTGAACTTGCCCCAAACTAGCAGCAGCTAGGGGAATCGGTTCAAAACTCCCGAAGAGTTCGGGAATTTTTTTACTAAGTTCTTGCTCAATAATCGCTTCTACTTGTTCATAGCTGAATGCTGGTACTCTATCTTGTAGCTTAGATAGTTCTTCCACGTATTCACCAGGGAAGATATCCGCGCGGGTAGAAAACAATTGCCCTACTTTAATAAAAGTCGGACCTAAGTCCAAAAACGTATTTCTAATCCAGATCGCTTGGGCTTTGCGTCTAGCAGCTTGCTTCAACTCAGTCACACCGCCAGGGTAACTCCAAGCTTTGTTAAAGCGCCACAGTTTAAACATTAAGGTCAATACAAAAGACCAAATGTCTATAAAGCGCCTTTTTCTAGAATAGCTTTCACGATTCCAACGGTATGCCTTATCTGAGTAACCTTGTTCCATATTTTTCGCGTACCGTTGGGTTTTAACCGAATATCCCGTAAAAAAAGACACTCTGAATTTTAAACTCTTTTTATCAACTTTGAGCAAAAGCCAATGAAGGGTTAACTGGGGACTGGTGATTGGAGACTAGAAAAAATTCTTGCCAATTGCCAATTACCTTTTTCCCAGTTACTCCTATTTTGAACTGGTACGATATTTTTGCAGTTCAGTTCGCAACAAGGCAATTTCTGCCCGTAATTCATCGATATCTGCTTGCAAGTCACCTGAACCTGAACCAGTGGGAGTAGTACCTGTGGTTGTACCAGTTTGCGCCGCTTCAGCCGCCCGATTAGCTCGTGCTATAACTTCATCTGTAAACTGGCGCAGCTGTTCTCTGGCTTCGGCATCAAATTTGCCCAATTCACTCAAAGCATCGGTCAAAGCGACCTCTACCCGCTCATTAATCACTTCAGCTACTGCTCTGCCTACAAAAAAGGCTTGCACAAGGGGATTACTCATAAATTTTTGTAAAGTTGCTCCGCAAGAAAATTATAGCTTGCCTGGATACGGGAATGCTTCTCTCTGTGAGTTTTGAGTGGGAGCAACTTGCTCAAATCCACATCTAGCAGTTGCTAGATAGGTTAGGACACAATACTGAAGGTCTGGAACTATTAAATTCCTGAAACCTTACCACTACCGATAAAATACAACAACGCCATCCGCACCGCTACACCGCTGGTAACTTGCGATTGAATTAAACTAAATTCAGGATCATCCATTAAATCAGAACTAATTTCTACACCCCGGTTAACTGGCCCTGGATGCAAAACTTTAACGTTTGGTTTACAGAGTTTTAACTTGGCGCGAGTAATGCCAAATAGTTGATGATATTCTCTTAAACTGGGTAGTAAATGCGCTGTCATGCGTTCTTTTTGTAAACGCAAAGTCATGACAAAATCAGCATTTTCCAAAGCAGGTTCTAGTTGCCAATGGGTAAATAACCGTTGAGAATTTTCTGTGGCTCCTAAATATTCAGCAAAGAATTTAGGTAATAATGTGGGAGGTGCGGCTAGATGGACTTCTGCACCACTGGCAATTAAACTCCAAATATTAGAACGGGCTACACGAGAATGTAAAATATCCCCAACAATAGCAATTTTTTTACCCGCTAATAATTCGATGCGGGGTTGTGCAGGGTCAATTAAGCTAGAAATAGTAAATAAATCAAGTAATCCTTGAGATGGATGTTCATGTTGTCCATCACCAGCATTGAGGACGCTAACTTTTACACCTAAACGATCCATTTCTTGTGCGATCGCTTGGGGAACTCCTGCATCTTTATGGCGTATAACCATAATATCAGTTCCCATTGCCAAATAAGTCTTCGCTGTATCCAGAATTGTCTCTCCCTTTGTCATGGAAGATGTAGCAGCAGCAAAGTTTAATGTATCGGCACTTAGTCTTTTGGCCGCAATTTCAAAACTGCTGCGAGTGCGGGTAGAAGGTTCAAAAAATAAATTTGCTACCACTTGTCCCTGTAAAGTTGGGACTTTCTTTGTGCGTCGTGATAGTACTTCTTGAAACGAGGCCGCAGTTTGTAAAACGGCGTTATATTCAGCCGTTGTGAAGTCAGCTAAGGAAAGAATGTGATGACGATTCCAGGTAGTAGTAGGCATAAATGGCTATTAGTTCTCGGAGTAGAGGCGCGTTAGCCGAAGGCTTTAGGGCTGCTATTGCTCGCACCTCTACAGCTTTTTAATTTAGTTGGCAGCCAAAATAATAGCACCTGTCTTTGTATCCAATTGACACCTGTGAAGGTTAATGGTAAACAGATGGCGCGAAAAAAATGTTTAAAGTTACACAATTTTGCTATTTGTCTAGAAGATTCAAACACAGTTGCTATAACTTAAATATGCTTCTCAACAGCAGTAGTATAATCTTCGTAAGGTACAACGCCCACTATATTTTCTACCACTTCTCCACCTTTAAAAATTAATACCGCCGGAATACTTTTGACTCCATACTTTCTGGCGTTAACTTTATTTTTATCGATGTCGATTTTCAGAACTTTAACGCGACCTTGATATGCTTCAGCCAGTTGTTCTATTAAAGCAGAAATTTTCCGACAAGGGCCACACCAAGGAGCCGTAAAATCAATGACAAATATTGGTTCTGATTCTAGAAGTATATCGAATTCGCTGTCTTCAATTTGGGATACTGTAGTCATGGTTATTCCGGAAAGAGAAGTTAGTAATTTTGTTAATCAGGGACCGATGTTAAGCTAAAAAGTGCAATTTTGTCAAGTTTTGGCAGTTTAAAGACAGCGATTGTACTTTTTCGAGAGCTAGGCAATTTGATTATCTCTTGCTGTGTTGTAGGAGGCAATTAAACTGTTAATAATCTCTCCAAAAAACTCAGCATTTATCAGCTTTTGGGAGAGATTTTGATTAAGGTTGTAAATGAAAAATATTTAAAGCAATAGAAATCATACTGAGGAAAGTTAAAAAGCCAATTGTATCCAGGAGTGTGGTTACTAACGGACCACTCATTAAAGCTGGATCTAGTTTGAGATGCCTTAAACCCATTGGTAGCAAAGTTCCTAGAGTAACAGCCACCATTGTATTAGTGGCCATAACTGCCCCGGCAATCAAAGCTACCCATCGTTCTTGGGGTTTAGCCCAAATTAGGGAAAGGGCAATCATCGTTATCCCTAAAGCTACTGCTGTTCCTAAACCGGCTAAAAGTTCTTTGCGGAGAATTTTTCCAGTATCTTCGGGTGTGACTTCACCTACACCTAAACCGCGAATGGTGACTGTGAGGGCTTGTATACCAACAGTTCCGCCTGTGTTAGAAAATATGGGCATGATCACAGCCAGGACTGGTACAGCAGCGATGACTTGTTGAAAAGGAGCGATCGCACTGGCAGCACCAATATACAATCCCATAATCCCCAATAACCAAGGCAACCGTTTACGAATCGTGATGTGTGCGGGAGATAAAGCTTCTTCATCACCACTTACCCCTGCCAATTTTTGGATATCTTCTGTGGCTTCTTCTTCTAAAATATCGACGACATCATCAATCGTAATAATACCGACTAATCTATCTTCCCTGTCAACTACAGGCATAGCGATTAAGTCGTAACGCTGCATAATGCGGGCGACTTCTTCCTGTGAGGTTTCTGTTCTGACTTTGACAACGTGGGAACTAGCAATATCTTTAATTAAGACATCGGGAAAAGTAAATAACAGCTGACGCAAAGAAACAACACTGACTAAAGTACGGTTATCATCTGTGACGTAGGCATAATAAATTGTTTCCTTATCTTCGTCTTGCAGGCGGATTTTACTTAAGGCTTCACCTACAGTTAATCCTCGTCGCAACCGCACATATTCAGTTGTCATTACCCGCCCAGCAGTGCCTTCTGCATAGCCGAGAATCGTTGCTGTTGCTTGTCTTTGTTCTGGACTGAGTTGTTGTAATAGCCGTTTAACTACTCCTGCTGGTAGTTCATCAAATAATTCTGCTCTTTCATCAGGACTCATTTCTTCCACTAGATGTACCACTTGGACATCATGGAGAGAATTAATTAGTTCTTCTTGTACTTCTGTAGGTAGATATTCAAAGACATCTATTGCTTGATCTTTGTTGAGTAACCGGAAAGCGATCGCTCGCTGTTGTTCAGGTAATTGTGAGATGTATTCCCCCACATCCACAGGTTGTAAACAGTTTAAATCACATTTCAATTGGTTTAAGTCAGCAATGTCTAAGGAATTGCGAACGTCTTGTGTCAGCATTATAAATACCTCCTATAGTCTCCCCCGCGCCGGGAGACTATCTCGCCAGCTTAGAGGAGGTTGCTACTGCCATCTGGTGGACATTTGTCCATAAAATCTCAACAACTCAATATCGATAATTTAATCAAGGCATTGTCAGTTTATCATCCTAACCCAGAATGGTTTTCTCGGATAGATGTCTGATACTAATACTCATGCTAGTAGTACTTTACACGAGAATGGCTTTTGCTACCTTGATTTCTGTTTAATTTAGAAATTTAACTATTGTGATCATCTGTGTCAAGTCTATCAGCCTATTTACTGTCAAACTTCACATAGATTCGTAGAGAGTTTACTGTAATTAAGTGATTACCAAATACCATTAATTTTCAGAATAATTCTAAAGGAATTTGCGAGAACTTTGTCACATACATAAAGTTAGGATCTACATCTGTGGTTTGTCTATTTAACCCACAAACGTTGAAATTAGCAGCCCTGGCCGCAGCTAACTCTTTGGAAGAGTCAGACAGGAACAAAATTTCCTGCGGGAGGACAAGTAATTCATCTGCAATGGTAAGGTAGGACTGACTCTCTGTCTTGTTGCCTGTAGTTGTATCGAAGTACATGGAGAATAATGGAGTTAAATCCCCCATTAAAGTGTTTTTAAACAATAGTTTCTGAGCAGCAACAGAACCGGAAGAATAGATAGCTAGTTTTAAACCCGCAGCATACCAATGTTGAAGACATTCAACAGCGTCAGGATACACATGAGCCTTTAGCTCACCGCTGTCATACCCTTCTTGCCAGATTAAACCTTGCAGGGTTTTTAATGGAGTAATTTTGCGATCTTCAGTGTGCCAAATCATCAAGTTACTCAGGCAGCTTTCCACATCAAGATTTGATTGGCCACTGATTTCTCTGACTTGTTGCAGGATATCCTGAATAATCGGCAATTCTAAGTGATTATGTACCCAGCCTGATAAATGTTTTGCAGAATACGGAAAAAGAACTTCATGCACAAAACTAATATCGGTTGTCGTACCCTCAATATCGGTCAGAATAATTTTAAGTCGGTTGCCTTGGTAAGTAACTGTCATAGCTGGGAAACTTTATTGCAGTCAAATCACGATTGAAATACTTTACTCGTTTTATTTCTCACCTAAGCTGTTACGCAGCTAAATTTAATAACTCTCACTCGGAAAAAGATTCTTGGTATGGGAAAGTCAGGTATATGGCGAATTAACGCCCTCAAATCCATAAGCTTGTGATGGATAAATAAGCTGTTGGACATTTAACTTGCATATTACTTAGAACTAAAACTCTTGTGGGGTGGGCAGGATGCCCGCCCTAATTATGTAAATTAAAGGTTTATCAACGTAAGACTACCGATAATTTAACCAAGTTCCATGCCAATTTTTTGACCAGCTACCATGTAGCGAAAAATATACTCCGCTATCTCCAGATAGTTGCTCACACCTTCTAGTGAAGAAGCCCATACAGTAACTCCGTGGTCGCGAATGAGCAGAACTGGCACCTGGGGCATTGTGGTCTTAAAGCGAGCATAAATCTCATCGGCAATCTGGGATACTTCTAGATGATTGGCAAAAATCGGTATTACCACCTGTGGGTTTTCTTCCCAAACTCCTAGACCTTTAAGCATTTCCAGAGGCGGCAAAGGCAGAGCATCACCGATTATAAAGCGAGAAACCAAGTTGTTCTCAATGGAATGGACGTGGTAGCAGGCTTGGGCATCTGGAAATAGGCTGTAGATTGCTGCGTGAATGCTCGTCTCAGCTGATGGGCGTTTTTGAGGATGAGACTGCGTAGGGGCGAGGTACGCCTCGCTCTTACAGGTATCCAAATTCATAAGCACAAAATCATCAGTGATTAGCTGGCCTTTGGGGCATCCACTGGCCGTAATCCAGAAGCTACCATCCGGCATTCTTGCCGAAAGATTGCCAGCTGTGCCTATCATCCAGCCCATCTGATAGAACTGACGGGCAGCAGCGATGAGAGTAGGGCGCGGATCACTACTCATAGGATTTGGGATTGTAGTATAGATTGCGAGCGCAAATCTACTGAAGCGGGGCGCAAGCGAATTTCCGTATCAGTGTACTCAGGTACCCAGCCCTCTCTACTTGTGAAGTAGCGCACAGCTTTAATCTGCCGTAATGCTGTTAGATAAAACCAGTGTTCGGTGCCAGCAGGCACGTTGATATAATCCTCAGGCTGCACCGTCAGTTCTACCTGGCTACCGTCAGGACGCACAAACCCAAAGATGCCCTCACCGGCAATGATGTAACGCACTTCGTCATCGGCGTGAGTATGGACTCGATCAAATTTGGACAGCATAGTGTCAAGATTGGGGACGCTGGGATGCAGCGCAATCAGGTCGCGCTCCTGATAGCCAGCATTTGTGGCCAACTGCTGGAAGTAGATGTCAAGTGCTTTCAGTACCTGCTCTTTTTCGACATCACTAAGCATATCCTGAGCCAGCAAGGCTCTCAGTTCCGGATCTCGCCCTATCTGCCAGCAATTGATCTGGACATTCAGAGGAGCAAGCTCACGTACAATGTCACTCAGTTGAGTGTATGTAGTACCGTCTTCAAGTCGCAAGATAGCCATAGGAAACTTCCGTTGTTATAATTTCTGCATTGCTCATGTTTCTGCAACAATCTTTATCATGCCCAATTCCGTTTTACAAGTCATCGATAATACTTTTAATGCTAATTATTTCTTTTAGCATTAATGCTATGGTTAGCTCCATAATCAAGTCCCTGTTAAGTAGGTTGGCGTTAAAAATTGTCGTTACGGATTTTACTTAAGGCTTCACCTACAGTTAATCCTCGTCGCAACCGCACATATTCAGTTGTCATTACCCGCCCAGCAGTGCCTTCTGCATAGCCGAGAATCGTTGCTGTTGCTTGTCTTTGTTCTGGACTGAGTTGTTGTAATAGCCGTTTAACTACTCCTGCTGGTAGTTCATCAAATAATTCTGCTCTTTCATCAGGACTCATTTCTTCCACTAGATGTACCACTTGGACATCATGGAGAGAATTAATTAGTTCTTCTTGTACTTCTGTAGGTAGATATTCAAAGACATCTATTGCTTGATCTTTGTTGAGTAACCGGAAAGCGATCGCTCGCTGTTTTCGGTTTTTTTCCGTTCACCTACTTAGTTGATGTTATTACTCCTATAATTCAGACTTATTAGCTCCAAGAAGTTCAATAGTCACAGGTAATTAGTTGTATTTTATTAAATTTAGTCTTGCCTATGATTGCATGGATAGGATCACTCTCTTTATCTTTATAAATAGCAACTTCAATTAATTTTTATTTTCACTGTGACGCTGTAGAAAGCTGTAAAAGACGCTTCGCTGTTGACCATCTGTATCATCCCACACAGCACCTGCAACACTACACCCCCCAGCTTCACACCTCTGGTAAACTATCAAATACCTGCTTAACTAACTCCTTAGTCTTATCTTCCAAATTCTGCCAATCCACTTCTCCCGATTCATCGATTAAACTAGTGTCAATATCCACTGCGGAATTTTCACAACCGTAATTTAAAAAACATACTTGGTAACAAATATTCCACAAATCTACATTAATTTGCTGCTCTTGACGTTGCAAGCGCAGATGGTATCCTGGATGGGGCATAGGCAAATGAGTCAGAGTCTCCTTAATTTCCTCTACCTGTTCCGGTGTAGCAGTTTCCATAGCTGTCAACAACTGATTTATCAAAGCTTTTGTTTCATCAGTAATGTTAGATGGCCAAATCAGCACATCATGGTAAGTTCCTTTCCAGGAAGATGTATCTAGATGCTTGCGAATATTATCGACAACGCGAATAAAAGCAGGTTGCATGAGGATTTCAGCTTGCTGCCATGTAGTGTAGTTTGTTATCTTAGGTGGCATTGCTAATTAACAGAGATACTAAACAAAAAGTAAAAATTTGTTGGTTTTCTTCAAGAACTGTGTTGTTAGTCTAAATCTTTTCTCAAGATAGCGGATTTCCTAGAAGAAAATTTGGAGATATTGACTACCATCTGGAAAATTAGGTGTTAAAACTGGGGAGGGAATATGATAGGCAAATTATTAGACCATCGATACCAAGTCATACGCATTTTGGCAACTGGAGGATTTGGTCAAACTTATATTGCCCAAGATACCAGACGGCCTGGTCATCCCATCTGCGTTGTCAAACACCTCAAACCTAACAGCACTGACCCCACAATTTTTGAAACTGCTAAACGGCTATTCAACAGCGAAGCCGAAACTTTAGAAAAACTGGGTAATCATGACCAAATACCCCGACTGCTGGCTTATTTTGACGAAAATCAAGAATTTTTCTTAGTTCAAGAATATATTGACGGACATACCCTGAATGAGGAACTCATACCCGGCCAACCTTGGAGTGAAAGCCAGGTTATGCAACTGTTGCTAGAAGTTTTGGGTATTTTGGAGTTTGTCCATCAAGAAGGTGTAATTCACCGCGACATCAAGCCAGATAATATCATCCGTCGCACTGCTGACTATAGACTAGTTTTAGTAGATTTTGGGGCAGTCAAACAATTAAGCTCTACATTAGTTACCGCTGGGGGACAACTCACAGCTACAGTAGCTATTGGTACACCTGGCTATATGCCTACTGAACAAGGACAAGGTAAACCCCGTCCTAATAGTGATGTTTATGCCCTTGGTATTATTGCTATTCAAGCATTAACAGGAGTCCCAGCCAAGCAATTACAAGAAGATCCGAATACAGGTGAAATCCTCTGGCAACATTTTATTCCTGTTAATTACCGCTTGGCAGAAATCCTCAGTAAGATGGTGCGTTATCACTTCAAAGACCGCTACCAAACTGCTACGGAAACATTGCAAGCCTGTAGAGAGTTGCTCAATCTTACTTCTGTATCTTTCATACATTCAGAGTCTCCCAAACAAATTAGCTACCAACCCCCCAAACCTCTGTCTCAAGTATTTTCACAGCAGCATACAGTGGCTATTGCTCCCGCTAATCCAGTGGTTAGCAAACCGGTTCATAACGACTCTTCTAGCCAACCAGATCCATTACCTTTATTAATTGGCATCCTATTAGCAGGTGGTGCAGCTGCTTTGGTCACAAATTTGTATCCCAATGTGAAAAATATAGCTGCTAATTGGACAGGGAACAACAGCACATCAGCTAAAAACTGCTCGGCCATGGTGGCGGCTAATTCTAATATCCGTTCTGAACCAAGTGCGATTAATTCTGATAATATTTTGAAAACTGTGGGTGAGGACAGTGGCTTTGATGTGACTGGTAAGCGGACAAAACGAGGTTGGATACAAGTTAAGCTCAAATCAGGACGTTTGGCTTGGGCGCACTCGGATGTGATCACCAATGAAGATCTATGGATTGCTTGCTTACGGGATCAAGGGGTTTCTATTCAAACTGTAGAAGATAGTCCCTTAATTGCATCTCGACCAATTCCCAAACCTCAACCAAAACCTATTCCTGTAGTGACTCCTGCGCCAGAAACTTCCGCACAATCAACTTCTGAACCGGAAACAGCCAGTGCTAATGCGGATCAGGAGAAAATTGTCGAAAAAGCCAGACAGAAGTTTGAGTCAGGAGATTTGCCCGGTGCGATCGCTATACTCAGATCAATTCCTGCTAATGCTGCTTCAGGAATCAAAGAAACAGTCCAGACAATTAATCAATGGCAACAAGATTGGGCAAAAGCAGAAGCACTAGCTAATGAAATTAATCAAGCTATTGATAATGGCCAATGGGATAAAGTTCTAGCTTATCGAGATCATCCAGAAAAGTTACCCAATATCAAATACTGGCAAGATAAATTAGAACCCATGTTTAAACAAGCCGCAGAAAATGTCGCTAAACAGGCTCTGACTAAGAAAAATAACCAAAGTAATCAAACTACTTCCCCAGAAAAACCAGCTAAGACTAACACACCAACCACAGCAGGGGAAAATTAAAAATTACAAATTACAAATTAAAAAAGCAGATTACACAAGCTTTTTAGGAATTTTTAATGGCTCAGTTATTTCTGTCAGCCTATACTAGTACAGCTTCGACAAATTTCAAAACCCAAAAATATGGGCGGGTTGACAAAATATCTACTATCTACAGATATTTTGTCTAAAGCCGCTTTTAGCTGATGGTTATAAAATGCAACTTTCAGTTTTGAATTTTAAATTTTTCAGTGTAGTTCGTCGTATTCTGCTGTTTCCATTCGTCTAGCTTCTGTGCGGGTGGAAGGTAAAAACTCAGCCCGTCGAACAGTCGCTAAGGGTGGTGTAGGTCCGTTGTAAGGGTGAATTACCTGCACAGTGCGGGTAGGACGATGCTGTTTTGGAGAAAACAAAGCCAAGACACCAGCAACCACAACGCCACCACCAATAGTTAGTGTCGCCCCACCAACGGCCCAAACTATGGGTGAAGACCACCAAGGATTTTGTTCAGGTGGTAGTGCAGCTACTTTTTGTTGATTAAACTGTTGGGCTGATTCCCACTGCTTCTGGGTTAAATTTTGGGCTTGCAGCTGAAGTTGTTGGTTTTGCAACACTAACTGTTGGTTGTCGCTTTTCAACTTCTCCATTTGCATATTCAGCTTTTCCATTTCTAGACGCTGGTCAGAATTGGGAGCAATAGGTTGTTGATTGGGATATACTGGTTGCCCGTAAGGCGGATACTGCATCGGTTGCTGCATTAACTGAGGCGCTACAAACGTGGTGGGCATTTGTGGGGCAGCAGCGAAGTTAGATTGTATAGGGGTATTTGTTCCTTTTAGTAATAGGAGAGCCGCCAGACCAGCTACAGCAACTCCGCCGATAAATGCCATACTTTCACTCATCGCTTTTACCCCTTAACCACGACGGCAGCATAAGTTAACTTTGACTGACTTACTCTCACACTCATAATTGATTGCCTATTTCAACTTATATAAGACTCAAACTATAAGCAAATTGATCAGGTAGTTTTTTTAAACCTGGGATGTGCTGTTAACATTCAAGACTATATCAGTCAAATTGTCCACTAATGGATGATAAAAAAACTACCCTGTTATACTTTTTAATCTACTTTCCCCAAATCATCAAGAGGTAGTTTTGATAGCTGTCTTCAGATTTTGGCAAAATTGAGCGATCGCACTGAGTCCCTCTTCCGGTGTCCCATCTGCTAATCGCTTGACAATAGCACTACCGACAATTGCGGCATCTGCGCCCCATTCCCGCACTTGACGAGCTTGTTCAATGTCAGAAATACCAAAGCCTACGCCGATAGGTTTATCTGTAACGTTGCGAATTTGTGTGAGTAAATCGGAAACTCGGCTTTCCATTTGCGATCGCATTCCTGTTACCCCAGTCACACTGACCAAATAGATAAATCCTTGAGAAGCACGAGCGATCGCTTCTATCCTCTGGGCAGAACTTGTGGGAGCCACCAACAAAGTTAAATCTATTCCCACCTCACTCGCTGGTTGCAACAACCCTCCTGCCTCTTCTAAAGGTAAATCAGGAACTACTAAACCCGCTACACCAGCCGCCTTAATTTGCTGGAGAAACTTTTCAATTCCTCGATGTAAAATTGGGTTGTAATAGGTAAATAAAATAATTGGTGCTTTTAAGCTGGGAGTAGTTGCTTGTAGCATTTCCAGCACCTGATCCAATGTAGTCCCCCGTTCCAAAGCGCGGGTAGCTGCTGCTTGAATCACAGGCCCATCTGCCAAAGGGTCAGAATAGGGAACACCTAACTCAATAATATCCGCTCCAGAGCGATCTAAAAGTTCCAAAGCCTTAGCTGTGGTTTCTAAATCTGGATCACCGGCAGTAATAAACGGAATCAGAGCGCACTCTTGATTCCGTCTCAGGGTTTCAAAACAATGGGAAATTGCAGTCATTGGTCAGAAGAAGGGAATTGGGAATTGGGAATCGGGAATTGGGAATTGGGAATTGGGAATAGTTAGAAGGTTATTCTCCGCGTCCCCGTGTCTCCCCATCTCCGCGTCTCCCCATCTTCCCATTTTCCCTGTCACCTGTCACCTGTACCCTGTTACCTAATTTCCTGATTCTATTTCAGCTTGAATTTTTGCTAATTCTTCAGGAGTTAGTTCATCTAGTCGCTTTTGCAGGAAAGCTTTTTCATACTCTTCCCGTTGTTGATGGTAGGTCATTTTTTTACTACCTGCTCGGAAAAGATATGTGGCTAACCAGCCTATTAAGCCAACAACCAGTAAGAATTGGCTCCAAATACCAGCATTCTGACCGTCTAAACCGATTAGCTGCAATCCTGCATAAGCCAAGCCACCAGCCACAAAAACACCCAAGCCAATTCCGATTGCATCAATGCGTCGCATGAGAATGATGACCTACCAATCTAAATTAAACAATTTGTCTACGCCGGGGTCGCAAATTCACAATCGGGGAGAGCAGTAACAAACCCGGAAAGAAGAAGAACACTAAAAAGTACATAAACCCACGCTCTACAGAGCTTGCTGTGTACCAACGCAGCTTTAGATAAAGCATTACAACCATTGGTACTACCAGAAGATAAGCTCCGGCCAAAATCAGATACAGTAGCGCTACAACCATAATTCTTTGTCGGATTATATGAGACTATTTGGTGCGTCCACTCCTCATGATATGCTGAATGGCTGAAGCAAGGGAAGTATCATTCTTGGGTTTTGCCAGGAAAGCAAATAAATTTTCCAAGTACTTGTCATAATTGGAAAAAACAGCTAAGATTATGATATAATGTGATTTCGCAATCAAACGCGGCTGAGTAGCTAAGTTAAAAAACTCATAACATGAGTAGTTAATTTAGGTGCTAAATAAAAAAAGTAGTATTTGAAAAAAACTTTTAAAACTACTTGCACAAAAGACGCAATTGATGGTGGAATAGATGAGGAGGTTTTTTTACCTCCAGATTCAGAAACCCTTGGGGGTGTGGCGGAATGGTAGACGCTACGGACTTAGAAAACTGAGCCTTGATAGAGAAATCTTTCAAGTGGAAGCTCTCAAATTCAGGGAAACCTAAATCTGTTTACAGATATGGCAATCCTGAGCCAAGCCCAGAAAATTTATAGTTGAGATTTTATTTTGGAGTTAAATCTAAAATTCTAAATCCAAAATTCGGGGAAGGTGCAGAGACTCGACGGGAGCTACCCTAACGTAAAGCCGAGGGTAAAGGGAGAGTCCAATTCTTAAAGCCTAAAGTTGCTCAAGTAACAAGGCAGCAGTGAAAGCTGCGGAAGAATGAAAATCCGTTGACCTTAAACGGTCGTGGGGGTTCAAGTCCCCCCACCCCCATCAAAATAATTAAAAAAAATTAGCTGATGCAAATGCCACAGCAAATATTTTAAGAAAAGTAAAGGCAACGTTGGGATTAAATCTCGATATAGTCTATAGGGGCGCTTTGACTACGCATTTAAGAGTCCGTTTTTGGGCTTTTTCAGAATCCCCGTGTCTTTAGACCGGGGAGTGTCAACTATTTCTCGCCTTTCATGATGAAATATAGCTAAATCTTATTATAAAGTTTTATCTGTTTAAAAATTTATATTAAACAAAATTTTTGCTTTATATTTTCTTAATAATTAATTGAGAATTATTTTTAATTAGCAACGCTATTGCAATACTTTCAGCGATCTGCTATGATTTAGAGGAATTCGTAAAATCCATTATTATGTCTATTTTTAGTATTTAGTTGTAAGCATGAGATAGAAAGCCTTAATATATAAGTCTTTCAGGAATCATCAAAAATAAACTATACAAAACTTAACCAATTAATCAGGGGTTACAAAAACAAATTTTGCCAAACATTCGATGCTGTTTTTTGATGGCTAGAAGTTTTGATATTGACAAAAAAGATAAATTGTGGTAGTTAAACCGCCTGAGCATTTAGTAACTAGCTGGGAAAACGTTCGTCGAGGGAAGCTAAGGTAGCGCCGGCGATTTCAGCTAAGATGCTAATGAGACGATAGAGAGCGATACCTTTTATGTGGAACGCTACGCGTTGGCGCAGCCTGTCCGTAGGACTTACGGTCAATCAATTTTGGATTTACGATTTTGGATTTTGGATTTACTCCACCCTCAAGTGTGGAGCTTGAGGATTTTAGATCGGCGATTTTGGATTAATTCCGCCCTGAAGGGGCGGGGCTTGTACCGAAAATTCCCAATCCAAAATCTAAAATTTAAAATCTAAAATTTTCGGTTAGCTATCTCTTCGAGTCCCGTAAGGGATACGCTATCGCTTATATCACATCGAAGTTTTTTATCGTTTGCGGGTGAGCGATAACATTTTTATGACTCCTGATTTTTGGGTAATTCTTAACCCGGAAAACAACAGTAAAAACTTAGACAATATGCTCCCTGAACTCGTTGTGCAGTGTTTGAAGAGCGATTTCTAGGTATTTCCAGTGTATCCACCCTACATATCCTCCATAGACACATTTTCCTGAACGATCAGTAATAAAAACATGATCAACGCCTGCATGGTTTTTCCAGGTGTTAATGGTTACGCCATTTTTGAAAACGAGATGAGGATGAGACTTAGAAAAATCTGTTTTGTTCGCATCAGTTATGCCCTGCACTCTTTGTAGTTGATTGATAAGCTGCATAACTGTGGGTTTACTTGCATCCCTTACAACGTTTACCTCTATTGATGCAATGATATATTCCTTTCCCCCTATGATGTACAGACCTCGTTTTGAATACGAACCAGCGATCGCTCCATCTACATAAAACTCGAATCTTCCCAGCCACTCATACTTTCCATTCACCAACCTTAAGGGATCATCTTTGATAGAGTTTGTGTTAACAACGAGTGTGATGATATTAATACCCTTACAAAGGGATGGAGTAATATCAATGCTTGCTCCTGCTTTGAGTGCAAAATGCCGATCATTTACATTGATATGTCCTGTATCCCGTACCTCAACTAAACTTACTTGTACAAAACTTATATCGCTTATCGAGATAGTGTTGGTTGCCATATTTCATACCTTAAAAGGGTTAGTTCTAGAGTATTTTCTGCTGGTGTTTTGTTTTATGTTTTATTACCCGTTCTCTGGTTCAAGGGTTAAACCGCGATAGACTTGCTCAATGGGGAAACTGAGATTGATGCTCTTTAGTTCAATGATGTCGCCTTCTCCATAATTAATAATCATCCATTGTCCTGCATCATTTTTGTGATACAGGTCGATTTCGATGCTGGTGGAACTAACCAATAGGTAATCTTTCAATACGGGGTTATTTTGATACATTCTGAACTTGCTACCGCGATCGTAGGCTTCGGTAGTTTTGGAGAGAACTTCAACGATTAAGCAGGGATAGGTAAAATAGTTGGAAGTATTTTTATCTCGTTCATCGCAAGTTACACTCGCATCTGGATGGGTATAGTTATTCGTCTCGACAATATTCACCTTGATATCAGAATTCCCAGTTATACAACCACTATTCTCTAAATGGGCATCAAACATGGAGGTGAAGCGGATAGCAATACGACCGTGGTTGACGCTACCGCCGCTCATGGCATAAACTTGACCGTCGATCAGTTCGTGTTTTTCTAGTTGCTTTTCTTCCCAAGTGAAATATTCTTCGGGGGTTAGGTTGGGGAAATTTTCTTTGGCTACGATCATGGTGGAGTTAGTTCCTGTGTAGAGAAATTGGTGGTATTACCTTATTTTAGACAAACATTTTTTGGAGTAAGCCTTTTTTATACTGCAAACGGTTCATAATTTAACCAAATATGGAACCCCTCTCCAAACCTCTCCCCGTACCTCTCCATAACCCTCTCCTAAGAGGAGAGGGAAAAGGAATAACATTTAATACTGGAGAGGCTTAGAACTTAGCTTTTTCATTACTAAAAGGTAAAGTTCCTAACCGTTTTGAGTATAAATTGTTCGGTTTGGTTGATTTGGCGTTTTCAGCAAGCCCTAATTAGCAAGGCGTTCGTCGAGGGAAGCTAAGGTAGCGCCGGCGATTTCAGCTAAGATGCTAATGAGACGATAAAGAGCGATCGCACTAATTACTAAAGCGGTGGGGAAGTGATACTGTAAAATTGTCAGTGCTGTAGCTTCAAACACGCCGATTCCACCAGGCGCACCGGGAACAACCAAACCTAAAACCCAAGCAAAACTAAAAGCACCCAGTAATAAAGGAATGTGGCTCAAGTTTAACGAACCCAGAGCAAACATAGTTAATATAAAACCAGTTCCACGCAGTCCTAGAAACACCAATTCTCCCAACAAAGGTCTTAGAGGATAGCGTTTAATATTTAAACTACTAATAGGCTGATTTTCAGAATTAGATTTTTTGGATTTTAATCTATATAAAAAGCGAATTGCTGGATTCAAAACCCAAGGATGAACCGCACCAAGTACCACAACTAAACTCAGCAATTGCAGAATTTGTAACCCCAAATTAGTATTATTAACTGCAAATTGACTACCGAATAAAACAATAATAATTAAAGCCGCTGCAAGCATGAGTAAAGGTTCTAGCAAAACGCTTAAAATCGCTTTACCAGCAGATACATTAGCATTTTTAGCCGCCAAAATTCGTCCATAGTAATGCCAGACATTACCAGGTAAATACTTAGCAATATTCGTTTTTAGATAAACTTGGATAAATTGAGCAGATGATACAGGTTGATTTAACTCTTGCAACACCCAAGTCCATATCCAACCAGCCCATGTGTGTGCAAGTAAAGTTACACCTGTAGCAATTGCTAAAATTGCCCATCCTGCCGCATCAATACGGATAGAAGTTACTTCTAGCCAATTATCCTTCAGTGCTTTTCCTAAAAAAAACAGCGTTCCCCCCAAAATAAACCAACGTAAAATTTTCTTCATTATTTTGATTATTTGTGGAATTTAATGATTAAATTGCCCAAAATAATTATATTAAATAATCTCTCTCTCTAGTTAGATAAAATTAGAATTTTCTCAGAAGTAAAATGTAACCTACGCTAGAGGTTGCTGTAGTTATATTCTTTTAAAATTGGTAGGCGTTGTTGATGTTAATAACTTTAGTTTTTGGCGAAAACGACGATTTGAAGTTTAATCCTGGATAAGGAGGAGTAAGTGAAAAGTTTGATAAATTTCTTGAAAAAGCTGCAAATACGCCAGATTTTAACTATCTTTTTAGCAGGAATATTGTTGATAGTTAGCACGGCTTGTAGCGGAGTAAATGCTCAAGGTGAAAATCCCAAAAATACTCCTGTACAAGCAAGTGGAGCAAATAATCCTTATAAGAGTGGTAGCGACAAATATACAAACTTGCGAATGTCTACAGACCCAAAAGTAACTACTGAATCCAGGAAGTCAGAAGATGATCAAGCTAGTTTACCTTTCAATTCACAATTATTAATAGCCGCCCATAAAGAATCAGAAATTCTTTATCCTGGGGGAGAAACACCTGCCGGTAGAGTTAAGAAAGAGGCAGAATTACCAAGAATCACAAAAGAAGAATTCAAACATCCTGAACCAGGTGGATTAATTCAGCGCGAACCAGATTTAGGAACTCGCATTCAAAAGCGAATAGAAACTGTAACAGAGTCAGTGGAAAAAGCTTCAGAATTTTTACAAGAAAAAGCAGATGAAGCAAGTGCTAGACCTGAATTACAAAAAAATCCAGCCGTAGGCAAATAGGATTTTATTTTTTTGTCAGACAACATACAAGGAGAAGAAAATGAAAAGAGTAATTATTAGTTTGCAGAATCTGCGCCCACTGAGAATTTTAACAGTATTTTTGGCAGCAAGTTTTCTGTTTTTAGCACAAGCTTGTAATCGTCCCACCATAGCCGGACAACCACCCCAACCAGCAGGACAACCACCGAATGTTCAGCAATATAATCCCACTACAGATTATACTATTCCTCCCTATGAAGGGGGAATTAACAACTTTAGTGATGTAGATCCCAGAGCGAAAAAATCAGAAAAAGCAGCCAAAGAAAGAGCAGATGAGCTAATAGAAAATGCTCAGAGAAACGTTGAAACCAAGGGAATTGATAGTACTGAGCAATATGTTCGCAATTATCGTTCAGGAACACCCTTTGGTGAAAGAGTAAAAAACTTAGGTGAAGATGTAGGAAGTTCGGCGGAAGAATTGCGAGAAGGTGTAACCAGGGGGACTCAACGAGGAGTAGAAAATCTTCAGGAAAATGTTGGAAATGCTGCTAAAGGATTGACACAGAATGTGCAGCGCGGCACTGATTAAATATAATTCACCTTAATTCCCGATTTTAGGGTGGATATTAACCACCCTATGATGATTAAAGAATGCCCTAATTAACCAACACCAACAAATAAATTATCTGCGTTTATCTGCGTTTATCTGCGTTTATCTGCGGTTTTTTTATCATATTTTTTCTCCAAATACCAAGTCTGTAAAGCTAGGCGTTGAACTTCCAGCCAGGGAATATTATGTTTTCGTGCTAAATCTGCACAATCTTCGTATTCGGGCTGCACATTAGTAATATTCTTTTCTTTCTTTTCTGCTGTTTTGTCTTTCCAAGCCACTTTAATACGCACCATGCCATAAGGTGTTTCCACTTGTTGAATTTCCCGTTGTAAAATATGGCGTTGTCCAGAAATTCGACGAATTCCTAAAGTAGTAGTTTCGCGGAATAAAACCTCTTCACAACTGGCCAATTGTGCTGGATGACAAATGACGGTTAACAAAATCCCTGGACGAGATTTTTTCATTCCTATTGGTTGAGTAAAGACATCCACCGCACCAGCTGCGAATAAAGCCTCAAACACATAACCAACAGCTTGGGGATTTAAGTCATCAATTTGGGTTTCTAGTACAGAAATTGTTTCTAAATTTGGACTAGTATCCGCAAAATCAGGAATATTTGTCTGTAAATTCGTAGTTTCACCGAGCCAGAGGCGTAGTATATTGGGGATGGGTAAGTCAAGGGAACCTGCTCCTAGTCCCACTTTTTGGAGGGTAATTGGCGGTGGTGAACCAAAACTTCTTGCTAACGTAGTAGCGATCGCAGCCCCGGTCGGTGTCACCAGTTCTCTGTCAATACCGTTGCTATAAACTGGACAACTCCGCATTTCCCAAAGTTTTAATACTGCGGGTACAGGTACTGCCATTTGACCATGTGCAGCCCGAACAGTTCCCCCACCAGTCGGAAATGGTGAGCAGTATAGAAGGGGTAATCCTTCCTGATTGCTGTCGATACCCAACCAATCTAACCCCAAGCAAGTACCGACAATATCCACAATCGCGTCTACAGCACCCACTTCATGGAAATGAACTTTTTCAGGTTCAATGCCGTGGACAGCCCCTTCTGCCAATGCTAACTGGCGGAATACAGCTAAACTCCAAGCTTCCGCCTGTGATGGCAACTTGGCTTTGAGAATCATCTTCTCTATTTCTGGTAAGTGGCGACCATGTTGATGATTGTGTTCGTGGTGATGGTGGTGATGGTGATGTAATAAATCTACATGGATTTTGGTTGCTTGCTGAGTTTGACGATGAACAAGTTCTGCCCGTAATTGGTATTCTTGCTCAATTCCCAAATTGTTGAGTTTTGCCACTAAATACTCTACGGGAACACCTAGACTTACTAAGGAACCCAGGCACATATCACCGGAAATACCCGTTGGACATTGAAGATAAGCGATTTTATTCATAAATTAGTCATTGGTTATTAGTCATTGGTCATTGGTCATTGGTCATTGGTCATTGGTCATTGGTCATTGGTCATTGGTCATTGGTCATTGGTCATTGGTCATTGGTCATTGGTCATTGGTCATTGGTCATTGGTCATTGGTCATTGGTCACTCCCCTTCTCCGCGTCACCGTGTCTCCCCTTCTCCGCGTCACCGCGTCTCTCCCTCCCCGTCATTGGTCATTGGTCATTGGTCATTGGTCATTGGTCATTGGTCATTGGTCATTGGTCATTGGTCATTGGTCATTGGTCATTGGTCATTGGTCATTGGTCATTGGTCATTGGTCATTGGTCATTGGTCATTGGTCATTGGTCATTGGTCATTGGTCATTGGTCATTGGTCATTGGTCATTGGTCATTGGTCATTGGTCATTGGTCATTGGTCATTGGTCATTGGTCATTGGTCATTGGAGAAAAACCAATACCCAATCCCCGTGTCTCCCCTTCTCCGCGTCACCGCGTCCCCTTCCTCCCATTGTTACTATTTTCCTGCCAATGCAAAAGCCCCAATCTCAACCTCAGCATCTTTTATGGCAAAAATTTTCACAATTCATCCTGATAATCCTCAAAACCGCCGAATAGATGAAATAAAGTTGGCGCTCTCTAGTGGCGCTATCATGCTCTACCCGACTGATACAGTCTATGCAATTGGTTGTGATTTGAATGCCAAGTCGGCGGTGGAAAGAGTGCGACAAATCAAGCAGTTAGCGAATGATAAACCACTGACCTTTTTATGTCCCTCGCTTTCTAATGTGGCGACTTATGCCTTCGTAAGTGATACAGCCTATCGGATTATGAAGCGTTTGATACCAGGAAGCTACACGTTTTTGCTACCTGCTACCAAGTTAGTACCGCGACTGGTACAAAATCCCAAGCGTAAAACGACGGGAATTCGAGTGCCAAATCATATTGTCTGTTTGGCATTGCTGGAAGCGTTAGAAAATCCGATTATTTCCACTTCGGCACATTTACCACCAAATGATGTAGAGGATGGAATATTTGGAGTTAATCCAGATTCTATTCTGTCGCGGGTAGAGCTATTTGACCGTTTGGATAACTTGGTAGATATTATTATAGACACGGGCGAAGAGCCGACTTCTGAAGTGTCTACCATTTTAGACTTGACGGATGAAGAACCAGTAATTACACGGAGGGGGTTAGGTTGGGAAGCAGCAGCAGCTTGGGTATAATAAGAGAGCTTTACAAGTGCAATCATCTGTTTCGGAAATTGTGATAAACATACTCCAGTTTTGAAATTTTCCCACTCACAGGCTCTGGGAGCGCGGAACACGGGATGGCGAAAAATCTGGGCATTCCCATGCTTTAGATTAGTTTTCCCACTCCACCAAGACCTATGTCTTAAATTTGATCTAGTTGCTGATAAAAAAAGCGACACAATTGACAGGCCCTTAACTTTTGAAATTTCCTACAGTCTTATAGGTGAGCAATACCTGTGGTGGGTCTTGGTAAATATTAGCAAGATTCTCCAGTTAGAACTGGCCTTAAGTACTGTGTCTGCGTTTTAGTTAAGGTGCAATACCAATTTCAGGAAAAGTCATGAAAGCTAACCTCGTCAATCTGCCAAATTCTACACCTGCTTTTGACACCGATGTTTCGACCGAAGACTTATCAGATGGTAACACTGATAGTTTAGTACAACTGCTAGGTCAGGAATTGCAGACTCAAGTTAAAGCTTCTGTTGGGTGTGTGCAAGCTATAGCCGAGCGCATAGCCAAGGAAGTAGAACGCATTTGTGATAAAAGCTCTCGCATCCAAACTTCTGGCCAAATCAGGTCTTGGCAGATTACTTTAGCAAGACATCGAATACAAAAGTGCTTGCGTTACTACCAATTGGGTTCAAGACAAGGACGTGTGGAATTACATAGCAGTCTGGGTGCTATTGTTTATCGCCACGTTACAGTTGCCGGCTCAGAATTAGGTTTTGAAGCTCGTTACAATCTAATTGAAGATTTTCTCCAAGCTTTTTATATCGAAGCGATTAAAGCTTTTCGTCGGGAAAATGAATTACCTGAAGATTACACACCTCGTACTCAGCTACAACTAGCTGAGTATATGGCGTTTACAGAGCAGTATGCTAAACGCCGGATTAATTTACCTGGTGGTGCTAATCAACAATTGATTGTATTACGCGCTCAAGGTTTTGCTCGCCGTCAGCCTCAAGAAACTACTGTCGATATTGAGATGGCTGTGGATTCGGCTAAGACTGAAGAAGCAGAATCTTATCAACGTAATTTGGCAGTGCAGCAGATTAGGTCGCAAATGGTTGCTAAACCTAATTTTGATCCATCTGAGGAGTCGGAACGCGATCGCGTGATTACAGAATTGATGAAATATCTGGAATCTCAAGGTCAATCTGACTGCATGGATTACCTATCTCTTAAGCTGCAAGACCTCTCAGCACCGGAAATTGACCAAATTCTTGGTCTTACTAGCCGTCAACGCGACTATTTGCAACAACGCTTTAAATACCATGTGGAAAAATTTGCCAAACAACACCATTGGCAATTAGTACATCAATGGTTAGGTGCTGGTTTGGAACATAAGTTGGGTTTATCTTCCCAGCAGTGGGAGATCTTTTGGAACCAACTCACAGAACAGCAACAGCAAATCTTTAATCTGAAAACTGCTCTTGAGAATGATCAAGCGATCGCAAAAGCTGTCCAATGTACCCCCAAACAGTTACAAAAGCGCTGGACTCAAATGTTAGAACTCGCATGGGCTATCCGCAATGGTCATGCTGAAGTTAAAACTTGCTGAAGCCAAGCTGAAATCGCTCAATTTATCTGAAGCCCTGCTCCACTTTATACACCTGTTGTTACAAAACAAATATCTCCTCTATTTCTCCCCCAGTAACGGGAGAATTAGAGAAGAAGGCGGTGATCATAACCAGTTAATACCCCTGGTTTGACAATTTTCACATCTGACCACATCATTTCCTTTACAGTCTTTAGCAACATAGCCTTTATCTTTATATCAATACATTTGTTTTTGAGTACAAAATTACTATAATATTTCTAGTTTTTGATTGATTTATCTCATCAAAAATTCTTATACTCGACAATTTCCTGTCCCTTCTAAGGAATCCTAATATGAGGAACCCTTTTGAAGATAATCAGGATAAATATGACTCAGGGTGGAAAAGCAGTTACATCTGGTAATGTCTTAGAAAACGCTGTAGAAGGGACTTTGTTGGCACACAAATATGTCCAAGTGGGTTCTGATTTACCAGAAAAAAAACGCCTTGAATGTCTTTTAAACTCGAATAACATCATCAAAAGATATGCAAAGCAGGTTCATGTCGGAAAAGGAATTTATGGTAGCGAAATAACTGTAGACTTTTACATTATTGGTTCTAAATCAATTTCTTCAGGACTGATTATTGAGTGTAAATGGCAGCAAACTAGCGGTTCCGTTGACGAAAAACTCCCTTATCTAAATTTAAATATTCAAGATTGTTATCCAGCAGCAGCAATCGTATTAATTGACGGTGGAGGTATGAAACCACAAGCCATATCATGGTTAACCAAACAAGTTGGGTATAATCAGAATTTGCTCGCAGTTCATAATTTAAGTTCCTTTATTGCCTGGTCTAACAATCATATTTAATATGAAGTTACTAATACTTCAGTAATTTTTCCACGCTTTTTAGCATTGGAATTAATTGACCTGCTTGCTGATATGGTATGAATATTGAAATTGCTATAAAGGTCACGAATAAATTTACAATCTGAATTAGATAGCATAACTTTTACACCACGTTCAGCTAATTTTACAAATACATCTTTTAATTCAACTTGCTGACTTTCCGCAAAAGCATTGCGACTGTAAGCTGTAAAATAGCTAGTTTCACTGACAGGATAATATGGTGGGTCAAAAAAAACAAAATCATCACTGCTAGTCGCATATTTTAAGACTTCGGTAAAATCGGCTTGTTGAATGTCTGCTTGAGAAAGTGCTTGTGATGCAATTCGCAAAACATCTTCTTGACAAATACCAGGATTTTTATATTTACCCAAAGGCACGTTAAATTTACCTTGAGAATTGACTCGATAAAGACCGTTAAAACAGGTTTTATTCAGATAAATAAACCGAGCCGCTTTTTCTAGATTCGTGCCTTCAGGATAGGAACGTACATCATAATAATAATCTCGATCATATTTAGTATGTCTGTCTTTATGTTTTTGTAGTAGTTCAATTAATTCTTCAACATGATCTCTAACACAGCGATAAGTAGTAATTAATTCGGCATTAATATCAGTTAAAATTGCTGTTTTAGGTTGCAGATGAAAAAAAACAGCCCCTCCACCTAAAAAGGGTTCATAGTAAGTATGGAAATTCTGGGGAAAATAATCTTCATATTGCGGAATTAACCGATTTTTACCCCCAGCCCACTTTAAAAAGGGACGTGGGCAAATTTCTTTGGGGATTTGACTTACCATTTATTTATGATTCAACTAAAACTCAGCTATTTGACACTCTCAGCACTAAAGTGACTGAGATTCTTTAATCAAAGACATGACTTGCTCAGACAGGATTTCTCCAACCTGAGTAGAGGACTTATCTCCTAAAGCGTTGCTTGCGTCTAGCGCAAAAGTTCCCGTATGCCCTACGGTACTCAATCCTCGACTCAGGATATTTCTAGCTGCATTCTCATCTCTATCCATGACACAACCACACCTGCAAGTGTGAGTACGAGTGGATAAAGTCTTTTTAACAATTTCACCACAACTAGAGCATTCCTGGCTAGTATATTGCGGGTTTACCGCAACTGTGACCTTCTGAAATACCTTACCAAAATATTCCAGCCAGACACGGAACTGATACCAAGATGCGTCATTTATTGACTTAGCTAAACAATGATTTCTCACCATATTTTTTACCCTTAAATCTTCATAAGCTATCAAGTCGTTAGACTGAACTACGCACCGTGCTAATTTCACAGCATGGTCTTTACGTTGCCTACTTATTTTCAGGTGGCGTTTTCCTAAAATATGTCTAGCTTTGCCTCGATTTTTTGATCCTTTAACTTTCCTAGAAACTCGTTTTTGAGAACGCTTTAAAACCTTCTTACCTTAATTCACAGCACTTTTCCCGCGATTCAACCCTTGATATGAATATCCTACTGAAGTTATTTTTAGTAACTAGATGATTAGACATCTCCGGTAAATACTGTAGAGACGTTCCATGGAACGTCTCTACAAGGGTTTTAGGTCACGCATATTTAATTTTCACCAGATGTCTATTGAATCGTGTCAAGAAGTTGATGAATTGCCAGGGACTCGTTCAGCGGCATTATAGGACTTTCCGTTAAACCTAAACGCAGGCAGCGCATAGTTTCTTCCGCTTCCCTAATGAGGCCAATCCTGGCGGGATTCGTGTATTGCGGAAATAACCCGGTTAAAGGTTTGGCCATCCTTCCCAACTTCCTTCCAATTCGCTCTGTTAATCCAATTTTCTGAGCTTGGTTGCTAATCACCTGCATACTGGTTGGATCTATAAATGGTGATGGGATATGAATGCACCCATCTGTCTTATTACCAGTATTGTGCTTACACGGTATAGTTTCCCAAAGTTATAGCTGGAGAAACATTCTACCAGCTTTGGCAGCACAAGGTACAAGAGCGATCGCACCAGATTGGATTGGTTACGGATTTTCTGCTAAACCTGAAAAACAGGATTTTGCTTATACTCCCGACGCATTTATTACAGCTTTAGAAGGATTTGTGAAAGCTGTAGAATTAGAACGTTTTTCCTTAGTTGTACAAGGATTTTTAGGTTCTGTGGGCTTACAATATGCCTTGCGTCATCCCGAAAAAATTGCCAACATAGCTATTTTAAATACACCCATTTCCACTGCTGCTAAATTACCTTGGAAAATCAAACAAATGGGTTTACCTTTAGCAGGAGAAATGATGACTCAAGACCCTTTATTAGTTGATAGAACTTTAGAAGGTGGTAGTCGTTATCGTATTGAAGATAAAGATTTAGATGTTTATCGTAAACCCTATTTGAAAACTTCTTCATCTGGTCGTGGTTTGCTGTCCACAATTCGTAATTTGCAGCTTGAACAAGCGATGATTGAAATAGAATCTGGGTTTAAAGAATGGCAACAACCCATTTTAGTACAATGGGGAATGATTGACCCTTGGTTGTCGGTGGATATTGCCGAAACCTTTGTGAAATCTGTCCCAAATGGTGAAATAATCAAACTTAATAATGTTGGACATTATCCTCAAGATAAAGCCAATATAACTAACGAATCATATTTTATATGAATTGAGCGATTTTCAGCACCATAGATTATAATTAGCTTAAATAAGCACCTGAAAACAAACTTACATTTTATAACAAGGCAGTCTATATTCAAATGTTTGACGGATTTTGGGATAACGTCTTTCGCTACCCTCGGTACTTGATCAGTATCGTCTTAGGTCTTTTTCTGAATGCCTTTGAGCCATTAAAGCCGCTTTTTAAACGCCCAATCACCTTAATTGCTATTTTGGGCTTTTTTATGGGGAGTCTGTTTTTCTTAACGCTTACTCTCCGGGCGATGCTGGGTTTGAGTACAATCTAGACAAGGGATACACCACCGGGGTTGATCCCTTTGGACTGTGTGTTGTGGGCTTTAGCTGCTTCAAGCAGTGTCCGCTCTAAAAAAAGCATCTATTCATGTTGTACAACCTCTGTGAGAAGGCGGAATTTATATGGCTACAAATCGCCGCGTTTCCCGCGTTGCTGAATTAATTAAACGGGAAGTTAGCCAAATGCTGCTCAACGGTATTAAGGATGACCGTGTGGGTACAGGAATGGTAAGTGTCACTGATGTGGATGTTTCCGGTGACTTGCAACACGCTAAAATCTTCGTCAGCATTTATGGGACAGAGGAAGCTAAGGCTGAAACAATGGCGGGTTTAAAGTCAGCGACGGGTTATGTCCGCAGCGAACTGGGTGCGAGGGTAAGGCTACGTCGCACACCAGAAGTTCTGTTTATTGAAGATCGCTCTATAGAGCGAGGTACTAAAGTGCTGAGTTTATTAAACCAACTCCAGCAGGAGCGTCCAGTGGGGTTCTCAGATGAAAATGAGCCAGAAGTTCACGAATAATTAGCTGAAAATTGACCACATACTGGGTATGGGGTGTAAGAGAAAATGGGGTTTGACCGAAGAGGACGCGGACAGTGGGAGACGCACAGACGCGGAGAGTCGCCTGTGTCCGACGTTCGAAGCAAATGGTTTCAAGCCCCCGACTACAGTCGTGGAGAAGAAAAAAGACATTCCTTGCTGAAATCCCCTGGCTTTAGACATGGGGTGTCCCCGTGTCTCCGTGTCCCCGTGTCTCCGTGTCTTCTTCAATCAGCACTCCGTACTCCTGAACAGTTATACAACCAGAAACCTGGCTCCACACCAGGTTTTTAATATAATTAGGGGTTAAATTAATCCATTAATAGCAGAATAGGTTAAAAAAATGTTAACAGATGGGTTGCTATAAAACTTACTGGTGTAACTTAGCCATTGTAACTTGCAATAGTTTATACCCTATTTCCGGCAAAAAATTGCTGGTCGATTCTTTTATGAAAACATTACAGACTTTACGATATTTATTTAGCTCATATCCAGTCTGGATAATTGCTTCTCAACAAAATTCACCGCGTCAGAGCGTCAGAGCGCGGTTCCCTAATGATAAGTCTATCTCTAGGGTGACGCTAAAGCTAAAAATTGGACACAATATTAAACCGTTAGCAGCACTACTTCTGGTACATTTGCCCAGGGTGGCGTTAGCCATAATGCAGCTTGGGATGAATGACAGGAGCAAATGGGTGCGCCCCTGATTTCGAGTAAGTCGGGTAAGTTAAGTTATGGCAACCGCCGGTGAGGACATCAACAAATGATAAAACTTAGACACAAACAGACTTTCAACTCTGTTACCTGTGAAGATTCACCTGCTATAACTACTCTGGTATTCATAATGTGAAGGGTATTTATCATCAATGTTATGATTCCTTGACAAACTTAATATTTCTTTAGATAATTTACAGGTCTGTAGCGTCAAAATGATAATAGTTCCGTATAGCAAATTACAAAACCTAGCCACAGGTCTAATTATTGCCATCTTTGTTCCTGATTAATATTGGGAATACTATCTAAATGTAAATTTGTGAGTAAAAACATGAGTGTGAATACGGTGCCTTCTATCAATTACTACTCTCTGGATGTCATCCAGGACGAAGCACGCCAACTGGTGCAAAAGGGAATGTTGAGCCGTCAGCAACCAATATATACACTCTGCCAATACATCCCAGCCAGAGAGTGGGTATGTGTTGAATGTGAATTAGAGAAATGTGACTTTTTGTTGCGCGATCGCATTGGTGATTTAATTGGTCGGGAAGAATGGGACAACGACTAGTCAAGGATAAATTTTAGATTTTGGCTTGGGTGTTAAGTAGTGGATGACATGACCAATTACTAGAAGCTAAATCTACGGTATAGCTCTGATTTTAATTTCCCAAGAAAGCAGAAAACCTACAGCCTAAACTTATACTACTTTTGCAGCAAGCCATATGTAAGATTGGCTACGCCTACGCATTGTCCTTTTAAAGTAGTAATTGTTTTGTTTATACTTGTTCAGAGTTGATGACTTTGGACAAGTATATTTTTTTGTACGTGATACTTTGTGAGTTAACCGACTTGCTCTAAATACTGGTTAATATCCTCAATAACGCGAGTGAGTTCAGCTTCTGTAGTTACGCGAAGGTTGACGTTGCGGACAGTGAGCAGAACTTTAGCAGCAAAGGGAGTAGGCCAGATATTAGGATTGCAAAAAACTTCTAAAAAAACCTCGCCAGTGTAGCGATATTCCAAAGGAGGTTGGGGAGTAACTTTACCACCACCTGGAGTGGGTTTAGCAGTAACAGCTTTCAGACTTGTCATTAATTCGTCTATTGCTGCTTTTAATTCTCGTGCGGCTTGGGGTGAAAAACTAAAGGATACAGAACCTTCACCTAGATTCAGTGTGAGAGAGGTAGAAGACATAGAGCTTTTTGGTTAAAACTTCTTGGTAATTACATATTTTACTGGATGGGGTGATGGGGTGAAAAATTGCTGCTTTTTTGGCAGGATCAAAAATCGCATCCGTTGGATTTAGACAATTTGCAGATAATGAAACTGGAAAATATCGTAAAATATCTTAGTTATTAATGATAATAATAGTCTGTTATAGGCGATGATAATCCCCAAATACATCAGGATTGTAGCTAATTTTAGTTAAAAATAATCTCAATAAATTAGTAGTAAATTTAGAGGCTGTCGATAGACTTATTCCTTATGGAGTAGGACTTTGATACATTTTATTTGTGTTGATTTGTGCTTTATGTTTTACAGTAGAAGTCATAGAACTTGATGTTATAAATTATCTATGACTTACGATAATCGCGCCGAAGTGCGAAAAGTTTTAATTATTACCCTATTACTTAATTTGTTTGTAATGGGATTAAAGGCATTTGTGGGGTACTCAACAGGTTCTCTCAGTTTGTTAGCTGATGCATTACATAGTGTGACAGATAGCGCCAACAATGTTTTAGGATTGTTTACGAGTAGGTTTTCTTGCCCATATCCAGATCGAGAACATCCCTATGGACACCACAAATTTGAAGCGGTAGGAGCCTTGGGAATTGCGGCTTTTTTAGGAATAGCCTGTTTTGAGATTTTGCAAGGAGCAGTGGAGAGAATTCTTAAGGGTGGTGAACCTGTAAAAATAACAGCAGCAGAACTGTGGTTATTACTGCTTGTCTTAGGTGTGAATATTTTTGTCACCTTTTATGAACGTAGTGTAGGTAAGCGGATAGGTAGCCCAATTTTGATTGCTGACGCTACACATACGATGAGTGATGTTTGGGTGACGATTGCGGTACTTGGTGGTTTGATTGGTATTTGGTGGTTAAATTTTCAATGGCTAGATGTGGTCTTAGCCTTTCCTGTGGCTTTATTGGTATTTTGGAGTGGATGGTCAGTTTTAAAAGAGAATTTGCCTTCTTTAGTCGATGAAATGGCGATCGCTCCCGAAGCCATTCATGCGATCGCTGTTAGTGTTCCTGGAGTGGTTAACTGCCATGATATCGCCTCCCGTGGTGTTCTTGGCCGCCAAGTTTTCGTAGAAATGCATTTAATAGTAGATGCACCAGATGTAGAAACTGCTCACCGTATTACCGAAGAAGTAGAAAACCAATTAGAAGCACGCTTTAGTCCAGTCAGAATTTTAATTCACGTTGAACCCCCAGCATACCAGTCTGAAAGCATTAGCTTTGAACCAGGAGTAAAATAGTATCAGTAACCCAAGTCTTCAGCAAAGGTCGTGGTATTTACTGCTTAAACATTGACTAAGTGTGACTAAATTGGCGATAATTGCCACTAATTCACTTGGATCAACAGGTTTAGCTACATGATTTTGAAAGCCAGCTTCTAAGGCACAGATACGATCCTCACTATCTGCATAAGCAGTAAGAGCAATAGCAGGAACTCGTCCTCCTTCATCTGCTTTGAGCGATCGCACCTTACGAATGAAGGTATAACCATCTTCATCAGGCATAGCGATATCGCAGATTAACGCATCAGGTTTTAACTTAGGTAGTATTTCTATGGCAGACGCAGCCGATGGAACTGCTGTAACACTAGCGCCATCTGCTTCTAAAACTATAGAAACGTAAAAGCGGCTATCTTCATCATCATCAACCACAAGAATGCGTAAGCCAGTTAAAGGGAGATTAGCTTGCATAATATCTCCATTAGTGTTGGGAATTAGAAAGAAGCATATTCAATCAGCTTCTTGTTTTATCCTCAGCCATCAAACCAAGAGTAATTTTACTGCGATCGCTGATCATTTAGCCCAAACAAAAATAAGCTCCATGTTTCCCCCACAAGGAGCGAATGTAGAGACGTTGTATATAAGGGATTGCCAAGAAATAAATTATCCCAATCAACGCATATCTCAGAGGCTCAGAGAGAGGAGAAATAGATAGGACTTACGCAAGATTGAACTCAAAACCTGATTCTTGCGTAGGGGTAATTCATGAATTACCCCTACTTCCGGTCTGTTTTGCGTAAGTCCTGATAGAGAAGATTTTCCGCTATTTTTGGGATATTTTCTGATTTGTAATCTCAAGTCCGGTTAATTGCTTAACAAAAAACTCTCCGCTTAAAAAGGAAGAAGTACGTTCGCGCAGCTTGTCCTTCAGGACAAAGACAGAGGGCAGAAGGGAATCCCCATAAATAAATTTAGGGGATTTAACAAAGACACAGGCGACTCTCCGCGTCTCCCACTCTGGAGCGTCCTCTTCAGTCAACCGGACACGATATCATTCCCATTCAATGGTTCCAGGTGGCTTAGAAGTGATATCGTAAACCACGCGGTTTACCCCTTTCACCTCGTTGACAATGCGGGTAGAAATCGCTTCTAAGACCTCATAAGGCACACGCGCCCAATCCGCTGTCATCCCATCTTCACTAGTGACAATCCGCAAGACAATCGGGTAAGCGTAGGTACGTTTATCACCCATTACACCCACACTCCGAATCGGTAGCAATACAGCGAATGCTTGCCAAACTTCATGATACAAGCCGCGCTGGTTAATTTCTTGGCGGACAATTAAATCGGCATCGCGTAAAATATTTAACCTGTCGGCGGTGACTTCACCTAAAATGCGAATTGCTAAACCAGGCCCTGGGAAAGGTTGTCTTTGGACAATTTCTTCTGGTAAACCGATAGAACGACCAACTTTGCGGACTTCATCTTTAAAGAGTTTCCGCAATGGTTCCACCAGTTTAAATCTCAAGTCTTTGGGTAAACCACCAACATTGTGATGACTCTTGATTTTGACTGCTACCCGTTCACCTGTTTTAGGATCAACGTTGGTATCAGCAGATTCAATTACATCTGGATACAATGTACCTTGAGCTAGGTAGTCAAAATGACCAAGGTCTTTGGATGTTTCTTCAAAGACGCTAATAAATTCATGTCCTATGCGGCGGCGTTTTTCTTCGGGGTCTGTGACACCGGCAATAGCGGCAATAAAGCGATCGCGTGCATTCACATATTTTACCGGAATGTGAAACTGTTCTTGGAACAACTTCAACAATCTTTCTGGCTCTAACTTCCGCATAAAGCCTTGATCAATAAACACACAAGTCAGCTGTTCACCAATGGCTTTATACAGCAAAAATGCCAGAGTTGAAGAATCTACACCTCCAGAAAGCGCCAACAGCACCCGCTTATCACCGACTCTAGCGCGAATTTCCCGAATAGACTCTTCTACAAAAGCTGCTGTTGTCCAAGTCGGTTCACAGTCACAGATGTGATAAACAAAGTTGCGAATTAATGCTAAACCACCAAGGGAATGTACGACTTCAGGATGGAACTGTACACCGTAGAGTTTCTTGTCGTGGTCTGCAATAGCCGCACAGGGAGTATTTTCTGTATGTGCCAGTAATTCAAATCCTGGTGGTATTTGTGTCACTGAGTCGCCATGACTCATCCACATTGTTGTGCCATCTTCAACATTAGTCAGCAAGTCTGTGGGGTCATCTATATATAATGATGCCTTGCCGTATTCACCTCGTTCAGCTTTGGTGACTTCCCCACCCAGTTGGTTGACCATCAGTTGCATACCGTAGCACACACCTAAGATGGGGATTCCCAACTTCCAGATTTCTGGGTCACAATGGGGAGCGTTATCGCCATATACTGAATTTGGACCGCCGGACAAAATAATTCCTTTGGGATTTAGTTGTTGTAAATGTTCAGCTGTTGTCCGATAGGAAAGAACTTCAGAATATACTTGAGTTTCGCGGATACGACGGGCAATTAGTTCTGAATATTGAGAGCCAAAGTCTAAAATTACAATTATTTGGCGATCAAGCTTTCTCAAATTTGATTGTGTTTGAGATGCTTGTTCGGTTGGTAGAGTCACCGCTGTATTCATGATTGCGAGAGTGTGTCTTTAAGGATAAATCGGTCTAATTGTAAGAATTCAGGAGTCAGGAGTCAGAATGCTTATAAAATCAGGAATAGAGAGAATTGAGATTTTCTCAACATCATCAAATTTGACTCGAAAAGCCTTTATTCTTCTGACTTATGTATTCTCTATCCTGAATACTTACGTCAAATTTAACGTGGTCACCATTTCCGGCTTTTTAGGCTAGTAATAGTCAGAAAAACCTATATAGATAGACGCGACTGCTGACGCGTCTGTTGAGCCGATAAATCTAGTTGGGTATGAAAAGCTACAGATGACTCTATAGTAGGTAATCCAAAAAATTATTTATTTGGTTTATTATGATAATTCATAATAAGTTAACATAATTTTTCTATTAACATACCACCAGTTTTACTTTTGACGATAATTTGGCGATCGCGGTCAAAAAGAACTGAACCACAGACTGTGGTGTTCATACCCCTGTCGGTGTGGCTGTGAATATATTCTTGGCAACGAATATCAATGGTTTCAGCAAGGCTACCATAAACTTGATTGACCCAATTACTGGCAGTAGAATGATCGAGCGATCGCAGGTGTTTTAATGCTGCTTCCGCAGTAGGGCTATGAAACACTGTTTGTATATCTGGAGACTGTAAACCCAGCATTGCACAGTGTGCTGCTAAAATTTCCCGTCGGCCATCAGCTAAATGATGATGGGTGTGAAAAATTCCCCCTGCGAGTTTCATCAGTTTACCGTGATAGCCAAATAATAAAATTTCTTTCACTCCTAGCAAGTCAGCTTCTACTAACATCGGTCCAATCCAGTTAGCAGTTTTTACCAATTGTTCCGAATTTATCCCTAGTTTTCGCGCTAAATCTAAGCCGTTTTCGCCAATACAGAAGACTAAATTTTCAAACCGACTAGCTTTATCTTGTAACTCCCCACGAAAAGCTGTGAGTTGATCTGGTGTACTCAAAGGTTGAGAAATCCCCGTTGTTCCTAATAAAGAAAGTCCTTCGACTACACCAAAAGCAGCATTGGAAGTTCTCAGGGCAAGCGATCGCCCTTCCGGTAAAATAATCGTGACGGTGATTTTTTCCCCTGCTGTGAGCAACCGCTGCAAATTCTCTGTTAACAACCTTTGAGCATAACCATAAATTGCAGCTTTCCCCTCACCATTCAATTGCTTACCAATTCCCTCACCACCCTTAATCACAACTGATTCCCCATCTCCCTCGAACCATTGCACCAACGCCCAAATTGGCGTATTTTTAGTCAAATCGAGGTTATCACCCGGATCACTGCGGGTAATTGCCAAAGCGCTATTTTCAGATAGTCCTGCTACTTGTTCAATTGGTATTTCGGCGATTACGTCCGGTTCAATCAAATCTACTGAAGTTACAGACAGGGGTTGACCATGACGTAACCAGTGTAAAGCGGCAACAGCAGCAGCACAAGCAAAAACGGGAAGGGTGTATCCAGAAAGGGACATGAGCAAAATTCACAATGTAAGAATTCAGGAGTAGGGGCGTATTGCAATACGCCCCTACAGGAGTCTTACTTAGACTCCTACTTCTGATAATAGGACTTGCATAGCTTCCCAAGAGATTCCTCTTTCGATATAACGGGGTGATTCAGGATTATAAGGGCTACCGATGCGGTCAATACCGAGAATTGTGGCTTCATCTGGTAAAACAGGTACATCCGGGTCAGAGGCAGTGGGACGCATCAAAGAACTAGAAAAACCTTTAAAAATTGCGATCTTGTCCTGTTCCTCAGTCATGTTGATCGTGACAATTAGGACTTCTTGAGGGCGTTTGACAGTATATTGCTCTAGCCGTTTACCAATGGAATTATTCATCAATCAAAAACCGTGTAACTTATTTACTCATCTGAAGTATTTACATCTGAAATTAATTTTCATTTTTCATCTTTTTTATTGTGTGGCTGAACGCCCCTGTTTGCCTAGCTTAATCAGCACGAAGTAGCTTAAATAAACCACATAAACTACTAAACCAATTATGCCTAGAAAGCTGAGAAAAGCAGGCTTGCTATTGTAATGGAAGTAATCTTTAAACATTAATGGTGCTTCCAACCAAACTCTACAGTAGGAGCTTTTGAGGGAACTTTCAGAAAAAGCACAACCCAAAAAAGGTACAAGAGCTACTGTACTCAGAATACAGTAAACAGTTGTTGCCCAGCGCCAAGATGTGAAAATTAATTTCAATAAACCACTGGATTGATATTCAATTTCATCGTTGATATCAACCCAGAACCATAGAGAAATGGGGATGAGAATACGAGCTATTAAAGCAGAAATAAAACTTACGGCCAATCCACCAATCATTAAGTAAAGTGTTATTAGCAATAAACTTGCTACTCGCCAGTAAATCATTAATAAGCGTTGTATTGCTTCTGATTTTTGTGCAAATGCCCAAATTAGCAGAATCAGGGGAATAATTACTGTAAATAATAAGGCTAATCTATATTCCATCCAGACGTAAGGGCGAAACCAAATTTGTGGCATAAATTGTGTTAGGTTTGTCAGGTTTTTTAGGTGATAAATCTAATATTTATCGAACAGAATTCAGGAGTCAGGAGGAGGCAGTGCGGTGGACGGGTTCCCCGACTTGTAGCAACTGCCGTCAACTGCCGTTCAGAATACAGGAAAGGTATTCTGTGCGAGTGGCGGATGAATAAACGGGTTTAATACCCCCACCAAATCTACGATTTGGTGGTCTACCCTTCCCGGAGGGACACTTCGTGAACGGGAACGCCAAGGGCGAACAATTAGTTGCGAGTCCCAATCCCCGACTGATTGATTCTGACTCCTGGCTCCTTCTTCAATTATCTTTTATTTGATAGTTTAATTAAGGCAAAAAAGCAAGCAACTCATGAATCTGTAGCTGATATTCTGCACTTAGATAAAATAGTACCAGGAAGAATTTAGGAATTCAGCCCAATCTATTTTTTATTCAGCATACCGAGAAAAAATGCTTTCTTTGCTTTCTTTTTCAAGGTTGTGGCTGAGGTTTTGTCCTCTGCATAAACGCCTTCACATTCCCCACACGCAAAAAAAATGAGTAAAGGGAGGATATGAGATGGATATGGAGTGGTGGGAAGGTGCAAGATAATCAGTTAATAGATCGTGGTTGCTTGCCCACTAGACTAGAAGAAAAGGTATTAACTCAATTTCTAGTCTTCGTAAAGTCGGCACTCATCTGCTTCGGGATTAGCATCACAGTATTTTTCTAAAGAGTTTTTTGGCTTCTCTTGACGCTGGTGGGAAGCTTCAGCTTGCAGTTCTTCAACTGCATCCCAAGCCGCAGCACATTCAGGCGAACCGCTACCTGTAGTGTCACAGACTACACGCGCTTGTTCAATTTCTTCCTGGATCTTGTCTTGAATATCGGGATTTGCTGTTTCTTGGATATTTGTCATTGTTTTAGTCTCGTTATGTGTTGTTTATACCAGTGTAGAAAAAAATTCAAAAATTGCAGTGTTTTCTCTATCGCTTACTATTCTAACCACTGACCTGATCAGTTCGTATTTGAGCCTGATAATCCATAACTAATACAACAAATTGCCTCATCTGTACTGTGTTCTCCTCTATGTTTTAAGATTTTGTGGGGACAGTACTACAGAAAAACAATCATACAATATATTTAAATGCATCTGGCAAGAAGTCACCGTCCTAGATGCGGGGGTAGATGAAGGGCTGGTGCATGAACTTTTGTCGGATGCAATACTTCCCTAGATAAAACCATCAATTACTAGCCTCAATAGAGAAAGAAGCCCAGAACTCATGGCAGACAAAATGCAGTGGGCAAATGCCCTATCAACCCGTCCTTCTTTAGAAGCAGCTGTTGCAGATGTGGTACAACAAGCTGTCTCATCTTTAACAGCACCTGCGGATCTGGGGCTGGTGTTCATTTCGTCTGCTTTTACAAGTGAATATTCCCGACTCTTGCCATTGCTGGCAGAAAAACTTTCAGTACCTGTGCTGATTGGTTGTAGTGCTGCTGGTGTAGTGGGTAGGAGAGAACCAGGAAAAACCGAAGAAATAGAAGCAGAACCAGCTATCAGTTTGACTTTAGCCCATCTTCCAGGGGTGAATATCCAGGCTTTTCATGTTGTGGCTGAAGAATTACCTGATTTAGATAGTTCTCCCGATGCTTGGATTGATTTAGTCGGTGTGCCACCATCACCAGTACCCCAATTTATCTTATTGTCTAGTGCGTTTTCGTCAGGAACTAATGATTTATTGCAGGGCTTAGATTTTGCTTATCCGGGTTCGGTAGTTGTGGGGGGACAAGCTAGTGGTGGGTTTGTGAGTGATCGGATCGCTTTATTTTGTCACAACCGCTTATATCGTGAGGGGACGGTGGGTTTAGCTTTGAGTGGTGATATTGTGCTGGAAACAATTGTGGCCCAAGGATGCCGACCGATTGGCCAGCCATTGCGTGTGACTAAAGCTGAACGCAATATTATTTTGGAGTTAGATGAGCAAGTACCTTTAGTAATTTTGCGAGATTTGATTGGTAGTCTTAGTGAACAGGAACGTTTACTGGCACAGAATTCTCTGTTTGTTGGTTTAGCAATGAATGAGTTTAAACCTTCTTTACAGCAGGGTGATTTTTTAATTCGCAATTTACTGGGTGTAGATCCATCCGCTGGTGCGATCGCTATTGGCGATCGCGTTCGTCCTGGTCAAAGGTTACAATTTCACCTGCGGGATGCTCAAGCTTCTGCTGAAGACCTAGAATTGCTTTTACAAGAATATCTTGACAACAACCGTAGTGAATCCTCTCCTTTGGCAGCTTTGATGTTTAGTTGTGTTGGACGTGGTGCAGGACTTTACGGTCAGCCTAATTTTGATTCTCAGCTATTTAAGCGTTACTTTCATGACATCCCCATAGGCGGTTTTTTCGGTAGTGGTGAAATCGGACCTGTGAGTGAGAGAACTTTCCTTCATGGTTACACTTCCGTGTTTGCAATTTGCAGACAACTTAATTCGTAGGGAATATAATTAAATGTGCGTAACTTGAAACTCTTGTAGGGACAATTCATGAATTGTCCCTATATTATTAAATGATAAATTATGAATAATATCTTGAAAATAGGCACTTTGCTTAAAGCTAGTGATAAAATTTTTGATGTTTATGAATTTAAAAGTGAGAAGAAACAATATTTAACTGTGGAAATAGTTAGTAATGATTTCAATCCTATTTTCACTATTCGTAAATTAGATGATCAGAATTTTATGTCCGTGACAGATGTTGCAAATAAAGACAATAATTTCACGGCTACTATTATGGTAGAAAAAGGTGAATACGAGTTGAAAATTAAATCAGAAAATGCAGCTTTAGGAGATTATGTTATTAAAGCTTGGATAACTGATATGAAGTAACCATCTCTCGTCTCTCGTTCCCAGTCTCCAGACTGGGAATGCTTTGATAGAGTCTCTGACTCTACTTTAAGGAAGCCGGAGTCTTCCATTATTCATTCCCATACAGAGTATGGGAACGAGAAAAAACGAGATTTAATAGTGTGGAAACGCACGAATTTTGTTAAAGCTGGTTTTCCTCCTCAACGGAGATGTGACGAAGTCACACCGAAATTAAAAGATGCTTATGATAATGGAACTTTGAAAACTTTAACTTGGGGTTATTCTGAAGCTGAAAATGATCCTAATAAAAGATTTAAGTCTTTATGTACGACGACAGGAAAAGATTGTCATACTTTGATTTTAACATTGTTAGATTCAGATGATCATGAGCAAGAATTGAAAGACTTTACTGCTGTGTTAAATGGTGACGCTAAGGAAGCCTTCATGCAAGATTCCTGTTCAGTAAAACCTCGTCATAATTTAACTTGTACTGTTGATATTTTCAAGGTGTTTCAAGCCAGGGAATAAATTCCCTGTCTGAAAGCTAAAGTCGGTTGAAACCGACTGAATGGAAGGGGTTTTTTAGTCCGTTTTAACGGACTTCTGCTATTAGACGGGGAATTGATTCCCCGACGGGTTATGAAACAAACGGAAAATTAACCAATTACCAAATTATATATTACCAGGAGTATCATCTATGAAATTACACAAATTATCCCATTTATTATTATTCTTTATTCTCCTATTTCCCGCTTCTCCGATTATTATCACTGGTTGTAGTTCTTCCCTATTCGCACGCAAACCAGGGACATTATCAGAATCAGAATTAAAGAATATCTTAAAAGAAATTACCGTCAAAGTCCTAGTTGATGATAAAGAAGCAGCTTCAGGAACAATTATCAAAAAACAAAACGGTTTTTATACTGTTCTCACTAATTATCATGTGATAGAAAATGCTAAATCTGTGAAAATTGTCACTCCAGATAATCAAGTTTATCCGGTTGAATTTTCTAAGGTAGATAGACAAGATAATAAAAAAGATGATTTATATGATTTAGCTAAATTGACTTTTAGCAGTGAAACCACTTATTTAGTTGCTGGTTTAGGGGAAGAGAATATTAAACCAGGAGAAAAGGTTTTTGCTGGAGGATATGTTAAAGGTAATTTGCAAACTACCAAAGGTACAGCGAAATTATTTTTAAATCAGCCGTTAATTAAAGGACAGCAAATAGCTTATGATAATGATATTCGACAGGGGATGAGTGGGGGAGCAATTATTAATGAAAATGGTTATTTGGTGGGGATAAATAGTAAACTTGCTCACCCGGTTTTACAAACTGATTTTCGCTATTTACAAGGTGAACAACCTGATGAGAAGACTTTAAAGGAATGGGGTAATTATAGTTGGGGAATTGCGGTTAATTTAGTTGATGAAGCTGCACCTGATTTAGCTTTGTTTCCTGAGAGGGTAATTAGGAAAATTGGGGGTATTCCGGCTAAGGTTTTAGATATTGCTAAACTGTCTTCGGTGCAGATTAAAAAAGCTGATGGTGGTATTGGTAGCGGGGTAATTATTGCTAAGGATAAGGATATTTATTATGTGTTAACTGCTGCTCATGTGGTGGAAGATAAACAGGAGTATCAAGTTGTTGCACCTGATAAACAAGTATATAAGGTGGATAATCAGACTATTCGCACCAGAAAGGGACTTGATATGGCTGTTTTACAGTTTCGTAGTTCTCAGGTTTATCAAGTTGCTACTTTGGGGGATTATGAGTTAAAAGAACAATTTGTTTTTCTTTATGGTTGGAAGGGGGAAGAGTTAAATCATCCTTCTTTGTTTAGTGTGGGAATTATGGGAAATTCAGAGGCAAGAGAGGTTTATGCGAAAACAAAAGGCTATGAATTAGCATATTTTAATGAAGGATTTCCGGGCATGAGTGGGGGTGGTATTTGGGATACGGAAGGGCAATTAGTTGGTATTCATAATTATGCAGAAACAGATTTTGTAGGACTTAGTTTAGGTTTATCTATTGAGAGTTTTTTATTTTATCAATCAGAGAGATTATGGCAGTTACCACCAGTTAAATTAAATGTTGCTAAAAATCAAGCAAAATCGGCAGATATAAATTCTATGATTTTATCATTATTACCAACTTATAATGCACCTGATCCTGTGAATGGTACTGGGAAACAATGGCTAACTTATGGTATTCAATTATGGCGACTTGGTAATACAGATAATGCAATTGAAGCAATGAAAGAAGCAGCTATTAAAGATCCACACTCTTGGCAAGCTTATTACAATATTGGTCTTATTTGGTTGTGGGATAAAAAATATAATTCAGCTTTGTTTGCATTTAATACTGCCATTAATAAACAACCAACATTTCATTATTCGTATGCTTTTAAAGGTTTAACTTTTGTACGGTTGAACAAATACGAAAATGCCTTACAAGCATTGAATAAAGCAATTACAGAAGCGAAAAAAAATAAAAAGGAGGATTTTTATCTTTATCAGATTCGTGGAAATATATTTGATAAATTAAATAGATATGATGAGTCTATTGCTGATTTTACACAAGCTATTAAATTTAATCCTAGACTTCCAAGTGCTTACTATAATCGTGGAAATGTTTATAGTCATCAAGGTAATCTAGATATGGCCATTGCTAGTTATACGGAAGCTATTACTATTGATCCTCAATATGACTATGCTTATAAGGGGCGTGCTGATATTTATCTTCAGCAAAGAAAGAATGACTTAGCTATTTCTGATTTTACCCAAGCTATTAAAATTAATCCTCAATATGCAGAGGCTTACAGTCATCGCGCACTTGCTTATATTGTACAAGGAAAGAACGATTTAGCTATTTCTGATTTTACCCAAGCTATTAAAATTAATCCTCAATATGCAGAGGCTTACAGTCATCGCGCACTTGCTTATATTGTACAAGGAAAGAACGATTTAGCTATTTCTGATTTTACCCAAGCTATTAAAATTAATCCTCAATATGCAGAGGCTTACAGTCATCGCGCACTTGCTTATATTGTACAAGGAAAGAACGATTTAGCTATTTCTGATTTTACCCAAGCTATTAAAATTAATCCTCAATATGCAGAGGCTTACAGTCATCGCGCACTTGCTTATATTGTACAAGGAAAGAACGATTTAGCTATTTCTGATTTTACCCAAGCTATTAAAATTAATCCTCAATATGCAGAGGCTTACAGTCATCGCGCACTTGCTTATATTGTACAAGGAAAGAACGATTTAGCTATTTCTGATTTTACCCAAGCTATTAAAATTAATCCTCAATATGCAGAGGCTTACAGTCATCGCGCACTTGCTTATATTGTACAAGGAAAGAACGATTTAGCTATTTCTGATTTTACCCAAGCTATTAAAATTAATCCTCAATATGCAGAGGCTTACAGTCATCGCGCACTTGCTTATATTGTACAAGGAAAGAACGATTTAGCTATTTCTGATTTTACCCAAGCTATTAAAATTAATCCTCAAGATGCAGAAAATTATACCAATAGAGGAAGTATTTATAAAGAACAAGGGAAGAATGACTTAGCTATTGCTGATTTAGATATAGCTATTAAAATTAATCCTCAAGATACTCTTGCTTATAGGCATCGCACAGTTATTTATAGCAAGCAAGGAAAGAATGACTTAGTGATAGCTGACCTTACCAAAATTATTAAACTTGAGCCTCAAAATGCAAACGTTTATATGTTGAGAGGAATTACTTACCGTGAGCAAAAACAATCGGATTTTGCTATTGCTGATTTTAATAAAGCTATTAAGATTAATCCTCTATACGTAGATGCTTATAATGAGCGCGGAGCTATTTACTTTGAGCAAAGAAAAATAGATTTAGCTATTGCTGATTTTGATAAAACCATTAAAATTAATCCTCTATACGCAAATGCTTACAATAATCGCGCAGGTGTTTATTTCTTAAAAGGCAATAAACAACAAGGAATTAAAGATTTAGAAACAGCTAAACAACTCTATCAGCAGCAAGGTGAGATGCAAAAAGCTAACGACATACAAGATGTATTAAATAAATTATAACTTAATATTCTCATTCCTGAATTTACCTTCTATTCTCTACCAATACGTTAAACTAATCAAAAATAACCAAACTAACACCACAACAAATTACCCCATCTGCTAACCGAGAATCAAGAATTGCTAATGATGTATAAATCTCCATAGCAGTTAACAGATAACGCTTCAACATCAAGTATAATTTTAATGATAAAAACTTGAATGATAGGTTTATATGAGGGTAGAATTTGAATGGGATGAAAATAAAGCGCAAATAAACATCAACAAACATGGAATTAGTTGTGAGGAAGCAAAAACAGTATTTGATGATCCATTTGCCTTGATATTTGATGACTTAGCTCATTCCTTCGGTGAAAAAAGAGAGATTATTATTGGTTATTCAAATCAAAATCACTTACTTTTAGTTTGTTTTACCGAAAGAGAAAGTAATTTAATCCGTATTTTTAGCTGTCGTTTACCTACTAAAAAAGAGAGACAAGACTATGAACAAAACACCAATTAATCAGCAAGATGATTTTGAATCAGATGATTTATTACCAGAGTATAATTTCGATTATACAAAAGCTCGTCCTAATCGTTTTGCTACCACCTCAGAAAAGAGAATTAGTGTAATTCTTGATCCTGATGTCGCTCAAGTTTTTCAAACATCAGAAGCAGTGAATCGTGCTTTACGTTGTTTATTGTCTGCTATTCCTGAAAAATAAAGCCATTAGGATTGGTGTGTTTGCATATAATCTCTCAATAAAGCATTGATTTGATTTTGATAAGATTCTCCCTGAGATTTAAACCACTCAATCACGTCTTTATCAATATTCAACATTACTGGTTCTTTTTTTGGTATATATTTTCTGCCACGACGCACTGTTGCTTTGGCAAATTGAGAAGGGGTAATCTCTGGACAGTCGGAAAAATCAATATCTTCATCTGCCATTGTCTCTAATCTTTGCCAATCAGTCAGCGATTTGTTCAAAATAGGTTCGTTGTTCATATTTGGTGGCTTTCCTAGCTGATATAATTCTGATGATATCCTCACGTTCAGTATAGACAATAACTATCACCCATCCTTGAAGAAGTCCTAAAGCAATAAATCTTTGTTCATTATAGTTAAACCGATCATCTTCTATAATAACATTGTCATTTTCAAAAATGATCAAGGCATCTACAAAATTAATACCATGTTTACGAATATTATTTAAACGTTTGTTTTCATCCCATTCAAATTGTAACGTCATAATTTATTGATTAATGCCATTAGAAATTAGAGTTAGAAATAGCCATCATGAACCCAATTGATTATATTAGGAATAATGAAAACTATGGAAATAAATAATATCATGGATGATACAGAAATTAAAATCAAAGGCATCAAAGCACTATATGAATCTCTTGGTTCAGCAGCAGCTATGCGGTTCTTAACCTTGCTACACAAAACCCCTACTGATTATGTAGAAATCTCAAAAACGATATATCAAGATCAAAGTATTGAGGAAATTTTTGCTAGAGCAAAACAAAATTGGCAAGATTAATTATATCAATAGTTTATAGGGGTTTAGCAATGCTAAATCCCTACCTTTTATGTTATAATAGAGTACAAAAAAAGAGTCCTTTATCAGATTATTCAAAAATATGAAAGGATATATCCAAAATCAAACAATTATTCTCCAAGACAGTTTACCCGATACCTTGCAAAATGGTGATGAAGTGGAAATTGTCATCATTCCCATCAAAAAACGTAAGTATCATTTTCCTACATTCAAACTGGATATCAAAGAAGAATATTTAGACAGAGAAAAGATTTATGAACAAGATTAAAGTATTCTTCGACACCAATGTATTAATTTATGCTCATGATGAATCATCAGTTTATCATGAAAACTCTGCCAATTTGTTAAACTTAGTATTTGAAAATCAAATTATAGGAGTTATTGCTGAACAAAATATCATAGAACTATACAGAATTTTAACCAATTCTGTAGCAATGAAAAATCAGGCATTAACGCCACAAGATGTTAACAAGCTAATTACAGAAGTTTATTTAAGTGGTGTTTTTGAAGTCTTATATCCTAACCAATTAACTACAGAGAAAACTTTAGAATTAGCTGTTAATACTAATTGTCTATCAGCCAGAATCTTTGATGTTCGTTTAGCAGGATTAGTAATTACCTATCCAGTAGATTATTTTGCCACATACAATCTTAAACATTTTCTCAATATTCAAGGTTTAAACCCTATGATACCAGATGATATTTTATCAACAATAAAATAGATTTATGGGTATTTTTAGTCATCTTTAGATGACTTTTGCTATGAGACTGGGAATTAATTCCCAGGCGGGTTATCGGTTTTACTGCTAAACCCCTACCAGATGTTATAAATTTTCCATAATCGCTGTAACTTGTGTTTTTAAATCAGATAAATTCTGTTCAATAATCTGCCAAACTAAATTAAGATTTACCTTTAAATAATCATGAATTAAAACATCTCGTAAACCTGCCATTTGCTGCCAAGGAACATCTGAATATTTACTTCTCAACTCAGGTGATAATCTTTTTGTTGCTTCTCCAATGATTTCAAAATTACGAATTACAGCATCTTGAATCATTTTGGTTTGCATAAATTCCTCTTTACCACCTTTCGTATATTCTTCTATTCGTTCAATACATTCTTGAATATTACTTAAATATAAACGCTCATCTTTCATAAAGGTACAGCCTCACTTAATACTTTATCTCTAATTAATTCATGTAAATTACCAGGTTCAGCAATATCCACTTTTCGTCCCAATAATGCTGCTAAATCCTGCATTAAACCAATATAATCAAATAAACTACTTTGCGGTTTTAATTCTACTAAAAAATCTACATCACTATCTGGTGTTGCTTCACCCCTAGCAACAGAACCAAAAACCCGCAGATTATAAGCACCATATTTAGTGGCAATTTTTAATATTTGTTCTCGAAATGGTAGTAATAATTCTTCAATTCCCATAAGTTATTTTTGAAAAACATTAACCCTCTCTATTTTATTAGATTGCATCAGTATTTGTCAATTACGGCTTGAAATAATGAGAAAATTTTCAGGTTTTAGCATTGCTAAACCCCTACGTCTCTGGTTGAATGAGAATATAAAAACATTGATTGGTGGAAAAAATAAAAAAGAGCGATCGCTATCATATAATTAAAATCCAAAAATAGCGATCATTTCTATCTATTATGAAGATGTTTTATCACCAATCACCAATTAACAATCTACTGTTGTTATCAATAGCGGTAGGATGACCAGTATGACTAACTGCACCATATTTTTGAATGTAGCGACGCACTTCTAGGGGAAATTCTGGATAGTCTAAGACTCCATCTCCATCGGCAATAGTTGCCCAAAAGTCTCGCAAATTGGGGGCTAGTTCTTTTGCTTGCGCCAATGGTAGGTTTAAGGGTGGTAAAGTTAGTAACTTGATCAGGAAGGGGAAAGAGCGATCGCCCATCCATTCTTTTGATGACTGCTGTAAGTTGGGAAAATCTGGAACTGATTCCACGCGATGAGATATAATTTGTAACCATTCCCTACCGACATGATCCCGTTGAAACTCTAGAACACGATAAGGATGAGGATAGCTGACTAAGGAACCAGTGGTAATATCATATACTCCATCTGCACAAGCTACATCCTGAACGTGCAAATGCCCTGTAAAGACTAATCTAACTCCATGTTTACGTAATAAGTCTAGTAGCTCTGGTGCATTTTCTAGCATATAGCGATTTGCCATAGGGTGGTTTGATTGATTAGGCAAATGCTCAACCACATTATGATGCACCATTACCAAAACCAATTCATCCCCAATCGCTGCTAGTTCTGATTCTAGCCATTTGAGTTGTTTTTCATCCAAACGCCCGATCTGCTTACCCTGGTCATCAAATGAGTTAGAATTTAGACCTATCAGCCGCACTCCTGGCAATAATTGACAATTGTAGTAAGATTGCTCTGGGTTTTCATAGCCAAACTTGCGGTAATAGTGAGGGAAATCAGCGAAAGCAATTGATTGCTCATTTGCCATTAACACGGGTACGTCATGATTACCAGGAACAACATAGACAGGAAAAGGAAGTTGAGATAACTTTGTTTGCAACCAAGCGTGGTTTTCTGGTTCACCGTGTTGGGTTAAGTCTCCGGGAATCAAGAGAAAATCTAAATCGAGTTGGATTAAATGTTCTAGTACACTTTCAAAGGCTGGAATACTGACTTCGACAAGATGAAAGCGGCTAGGATGATCCCAAATTGTATGGGGAAGCCCAATGTGTAAGTCACTAACTATGGCAAAACGAAAATTGATATTATTCATTGATTTAAGAAAATGTTAAAAGCAGAAGAGCAAATACTCTTTTTCCCAAAGTATAACTCTTGCTTTGGCTGACTGGGGATCAGCAGTCAGACTTAATATTTGTACACATTTATGTTGAATTTTTTTACCTCAAGGAGATTTGATTTTGGCAGTTGTCCGAGTTCGTCAACACGTTAACCCACTTGCTAACAAGTATCAAATACCAGCGAATCCCCTGGAGTGGGAGAAGGTTTATCCACAGCCTAACCAGCCCCTACACTTAGATATTGGTTGCGCTAGGGGCAGGTTTTTACTAGAAATGGCACAAGCAGAACCAAACTGGAATTTTTTAGGTTTGGAAATTCGGGAACCTTTGGTTGTAGATGCCAATAGGTTGCGTTGTGAGTCGGGTTTAACAAATTTGCATTATTTATTTTGCAATGTTAATAACTCATTAACACCTCTTTTATCGACTTTAACACCAGGAATTTTACAGCGCGTAACCATTCAATTCCCTGATCCTTGGTTTAAAAACCGCCATGCTAAAAGGCGTGTAGTGCAACCAGAGTTAGTGACAGAATTAGCCGGTTATTTGGCGGTGGGAGGAGTTGTATTTGTGCAATCTGATCAAAAATTTATTGCTGTGGAAATGTGCGATCGCTTTTCTGAACACCCAGCGTTTGTGAAAATGGGTACAGAGGAATGGTTAGCAGAGAATCCTCTCCCAGTTCCCACAGAACGGGAAATAGGCACTATTAACAAGGGTGAACCAGTTTATCGGGCTTTGTTTGTGAAACGGGAAGTCGTGAATATAGACTCCCCTGTTTAAAATAATTCCTAATCACATATCTTGCACCAAGCCCTAACGAATAGAATTCGTGGCTACACAAACTAAGTCCGCCTGCGCGGACTCACGGAAAATCAGTGGTTTCAAACCCGCGTAGGCGGGTTTTGTCTGTCTAGCCGGGACTTCCAGTCGCCAGGTGCAAGATGTGAGTAATAATGCCTCCGGTTCCGTCAGGGATACGTAATTCGTAATTTGTAACTAAGTTTTGTAAAAGGAAATATTGCTGGTGTTATCAACTGGAATTTAGACTTTAGCACAGGTGAAATTCAAGGAAATGCACCATTTTTAGCAGCAGTAATGGCAAATTATCCAGGAATTTTAGCTACCATTACAGTTACAAATAACAAAAACATCATCGCCAAAAATCCCAGAAAGATGGACATAAAGAAAAATCTGTGGTAGTTAAGCCAATAGAACCATCTGCTATTGAAGCTAATTAATGTCCTATGAATTGGAGTGCTGCATTACCGACTTTTTTCATTACTTTACGCGAAGGTGTAGAAGCTGCTTTAGTGGTAGGCATTGTCTTTGCTTGTTTACAGCAAGCTCAACAACAAAAATTACATCGCTGGATATATTTAGGTGTTATCAGTGCGGTAATAGCTAGTTTTGTAGTTGGGTTGATACTCAATTTAACTATCCAAGGATTGCAAACGTCTGATTTACTCTATGCACCAGTTTTCAAGCAATTGTTTGAAATGGGATTAGGGTTAATAGCAATTTCTATGCTCAGTTGGATGTTAATTTGGATGACACAACAGGCAAGATTCCTCAAAGCTGAAATTCAAACTTCTGTAAACACTGCTTTGAATGAAGATAAAAAAGCAGCTTGGGCAATTTTTAGCTTAATCTTTATTGCTGTTTTTCGAGAAGGTTTAGAGACAGCATTATTTATTGTTGCTCAATTTCAATCGGGTTTTATACCTGTGCTGGGAGCAATAGGAGGATTAACTATAGCAGTGTTAATTGGAATGCTGTTATTTAAGTGGAGTATCCGCATTAACCTCAGTCAATTTTTTCAATGGATGGGGATATTACTATTAACAATAGTTTCCGGTTTAGTAATTTCGGCTCTTCGTCATCTTGATGCTGCTGTCACGGCTTTTAACCAAATTAATGCTCTGAATATTTGTCAAGGAGGAAGTAATGCTTGTGTTTTAGGTTGGCAAATTTGGGATTTTTCTGACATTTTACCTGATAAACAATTTCCGGGAATTTTGCTAAAAACTCTATTTGGTTATAACCAAAAATTGTATTTAGCCCAAGCTGTAGCATATATCCTGTTTTGGCTGGTTATTGGTGGTTTATATTTCCGCAGTCTTAACCAATCTGCACCATTAAAACCAGCAAACAAACTTAATTAAATGCAGCGGTAACGGAAAATTATAAAATGTTGGGTTTGTTGGGTTGCACTTTCGCTTAACCCAACCTACGTTTTTTAGGAGTAGAATTAACAATGCCAGCCAATTTTTTACGTCAAATTTATCAAAAAAATTCGGCTGAGTTTGAATTTCAAACTTTAACTTTTTTATGATGACAACATTTTACATTTTAATCAATGGTAAAATCACAGTAAATGTTGTTCCGACACCAACTTGACTATCAACTGAAATCTCACCACCATGAGCTTCTACACATTTTTTGACAATTGCTAAACCCATACCTGTACCAGAAATACTGCCGACATTTTCTCCCCGATTAAAGGGTTGAAATAGCCGTTTTTGGTCATGTTTGGAAATGCCAATTCCCGAATCTTGAACCCGAAAAGTAACAGTTTTGTCTTGACTAATTAATTCAAATTTGACTTTGCTGCCAGGGTGGGAATACTTAATGGCATTACTGAGCAAATTTTCTAAAATGTGCCGTAATAAGCTTTCATCCCAAAGGGTGTCTTTAAAATCACCAAAACTAGTGAACTCTATGGTAACTTGCTTATCTAAAGCAGTTAAATGTAATTCTTCTAGGGTTTGATGGCAAAAAGCTTCTAAATCTATTTGACTTAGTTGACTGTGTAATTTCCCAGAATCAGCTTTACCGATGAAGGAAACTTCATCTAATAACTGTGCCATATTTTTAATGGCAGAGCGAATCATCCGCAAATGATTAACTTTTTTCTCTTTGGTTAATTTTTCATCACTGTTTTGTAGCAATCCAGCAGCTAAGAGAATAGTATTTAAAGGATTACGAATGTCATGAGAAAGCATGGAGACAAATTCAGATTTGAATTGATTGATTTCTTTGGCTTTTACCAATTCCGCAGTTCGTTCTTCAACCCTAGTTTCTAATGCTTGATTGACTGTACGTAATTGTTCTAAAACCTGTTTTCTTTCTATTGCATATCGGACTGAACGCACTAATACATCTGGATTTACTTGCCTTTTAACTAAATAATCTTGCGCTCCCTGTCGCACTGCCTCAATTGCGAGTTCTTCATCGTTGGTGTTGGTGAGAACAACAATTGGTGTACTAGGAGCGTGACTTATCAACAGTGGTAAAGATGATAATCCTTGACTATCTGGTAAGGTTAAATCCAACAAAATTACATCATAGATTTGCTGACTTAGTTCAGAAAATGCGTCTCGTAATCGTTGCACATGAACTAAACTAAACTCTTTGGTTTGGGCTTGCTTGAGAAACTCTTGTAACAACCTAGCTTCTGCCAAGTTGTCCTCAATCAACAAGATTTTCACTGAGTAGCTCGCAGCCATAATTTCCTGGTTTAATCCCCCTCTAATTTCTGATTTTTGAGTCCTGAACAATAATTTTTCTCCCATGCTTTCTGGCTTTAATCTGATGGTAAGGTAGCGGTAGAAAACCAAAATTCCTCAATCCCTTTAACTATTTGAAATAGTTGGCTGAGGTTACGGGATTTGGTGATGTAGCAGTTTACGTGTAAGTCGTAGCTGTGGTAGATGTCATCTTCGTTTTTGGAAGTTGTTAACACTACCACAGGAATGCGTTTGAGTTTGGGATCTGATTTAATTTCTGCTAGTACTTCTCGTCCATCTTTTCTGGGTAAGTTCAAATCTAGTAAGATCAGATCTGGGCGTGGTGCATCTGCATATTCGCCTTCTTGACGGAGATAAGCCATAGCGTCTATGCCATCTCTAACTGTCACTACCTGATGGGGTAATGTACTAGTTTTTAATGCTTCTTGAATCAGACGGATGTCGGCTTTATTATCCTCAACTAAAAAGATTATTTTGTGTGTTTCTTCCGTTTCTGCGCTCACGCTCACGTCCTCCGGCTGGAATGGTAAAGTAGAAGGTTGCGCCCTGTCCGAGTTGCGACTCAACCCAGATCCGCCCCCGATGACATTCGACAATTTTCTTACAAATTGCCAAGCCCATACCTGTGCCGGGATATTCATCCCTTGTGTGTAGGCGTTGAAAGATAATAAAAATGCGATCGCTAAATTGCGGTTCTATGCCAATTCCATTATCGCGCACTGAGAATAACCACTCATCTTCTAGTCTCTCTGCACCTATATGAATTTGCGGTGGTTCTTCACTGCGGAACTTAATCGCGTTACCTATCAGGTTCAGAAATAGCTGCATTAGTTGTGTACTGTCAGCCATGACGGTAGGTAAGGGGTCATGGGTAATAATAGTACCTGTTTCGGAAATACGTTTGCGTAAATTGCTGAGAGCGCGTTCTAAGGCTGTGTCTACTTCAGTCACTTGAAATGCGATCGCTTGGGAATCTACTTTGGAGTATGCTAGTACGTCATCAATTAACGTCTGCATTAAGCTCACTCCCTCGACTGCGTAGTTAATAAACTCTTTCGCATCTTCATCAAGTTGGGCTTCGTAGCGCATCTCTAATAGTTGCACATAATTGGCTACTTGATTGAGTGGTTCTTGCAAATCATGGGAAGCCACATATGCAAATTTTTTCAACTCTGCATTAGAACGTTCTAAATCTTGCGCTAATTGAGCTAATTCATCAGCTTGACGGAGGACAATATTCACAATTGCCTTTCTCAGTTCTAAAGCGGCTCTAATTTCTACATATTTCCAGGGTAAAGATGTTAATCTGACTGTTTCTTTCCACAATTCAAATGATTTACGTGGACACAAACGCAAATTTCCATGTGATTGACTAACTTCAAATGCCTTATGAGGATCACCACCCCAATTTACAGTTTGAATCACTTCCGGTCGGAACCACAAAACATAATTCCGCTGAGAAATAGGAATAGCTAACAAACCACTAGCGACATTTTTGAAGCTGACAGCATCTGGATATAGACTAGGAAGAGAATCTGTATAAAATACCTCGTCCTCTATATTATTCTTGAGCCATTCCACTAAAAAGTTTAAGTCTTCTTCTTTGGGAGTTTCACCAATCAAGGTGTAATTTCCCCCAAAACAAACTGCTGCTCCTTTCGCACTAGTTAAATCCAGAAGATTGGGCTGTTTTTTCACCAAGCCATCAATAAAGTTATCTTCGTGGGACATATATTCAACTAATAGTGATTGAATAGATGTCAAATTCATCCGATAGTCATAATCTTCTGTTTCTTCTCTAGCAGAAATTTCCGAAAATATCAATCTTCCCAAGAATTCGCAAGCTTTCCGCAATTCATAAGAAACATATTTGGGTGTTTGATGATGACAAGCAATCAATCCCCAAAGTTTTTGGTCTTTAATCAAAGAGATAGTCAAAGAAGCGCCCACACCCATATTATGTAAATATTCTGTATGGCAAGATGCCGCACTTCTGAGACTAGATTGTGTTAAATCAACCGGACGCTCAGTTACAGGATTATTGACAGGAAATATTTCTATCGGTTGAGAATGAGCATCTGGGATTAATCTAATTGAATTGGAAATAAATAATTTTCTGGCAGGTTTGGGAATATCTGACTCTGGAAAGTGTAAACCCAAGTAAGGTTCTAAACTTTCGATTTTTTCTTCAGCGATCACAGAACCATGTCCATCATCATCGAATTTATATAACATTATTCTGTCAAATCCCGTCACCTTGCGGATTTCCTGGACGATGATTTGACCAAATTCTCGGAGATTTTTAGTAGTTTCTAGTTGATTTATGGATGCTCTTGCTAAATGATAAAAGCTTAAAAATGGAATATTTTCTTGGGAAATAGCAGGTTCTAATTCCAGGATTAAAAACCCTTCAGTGTTACGGTGAAATACGGCATCAAATACGGTGTATTCATCACCTTTTTTTCTAATCCAAATTTTGGTAGGATTAATAAAATCTAGATTCTGTTCTGATAAACCCGATTTAATTCTTTCTATTTGGAAGGGATCTACTAAATCTTCTAATTTTTTGCCCAGCATATTTTCCGGAGAAATTCCGAAAATATTTAAGGTGTTATTGCTAACTTGCAATACTTTTAACTCTGGTTCTTCTAAAACTAACAAAATACCATGAGGTTGAATTTTGCTCGAAATATGAATTGGTGCTTCTTTCAAGCTGGTAACATTCACATTCTGCACTTTTAACCCTATATCCATCTCGATTACCCTTTATTATCTAGGTGCGTCAAGATTAGAGTTAGCGATAGATTTTCTCACCTGTCAGGGTTAGTATTCTACCTAAATGTAACTCTCTTAGCGCTTTTAATTAAATTAATTTGCAGATTATTTCCAACATATGCCGACGCTGTAATAATTTTCCTATCTCGGCAAGAAATTAAATGAGATATTTAGCTAATTCGCCATTTCCACTAAGCTTAATTTTGTTGTCTTGCTTAATATCATTTTACTTCTAATTTGTCATTGGGTATAGTTACCCTAATCTGCCAACTGGTTTCAGTGTAACAGGCAGTTTTACTGAATACCGATAAGAAATGTAAAATACAGGCGATTAAATAAACAGTGTTTATGTAGCTATGTTAAGTAAAAAATCAATAAAATAATTTTGTTGATCAACTCAAATCCAAGTTCTAAACCACATCCGTAGGCGATAATCCTCTAAAGAAAGAGGTAAACCCAAATAAATAGGCATCCAAAAAACAAAAGCAGCGACAATAATGAATGTAATTGTCACACCAAGCGCACGCAGTTCTCGATGATAACTACGAAGACATTGATCAACAAACCAAGCGATCGCTATAAATACAAATACTACTGCACACATATAATGATAAATAAACACGCAGCGATTTACCTTCACCCAAGGTAAGAAATTAGCTGCATAGTTAATAACTAAATATAAAGCAATCCAAGTATCAACACCGAGATTTTTAGGAATAAAAACACGTTTTTGCTGTATTCCTGGTAAAACCATTTTTACAAACAGCATTCCTATTAAAAATATAATTGCTGCCAAGCCAAACCACCATAAAAAAGGATTACCCATAGCATGGACATCATAAACTACTTTCCCAGCACCAGCAGGTAAAGGAGGCCCGAATACAGAGAGGGGATCTTTTATACTTTGAGTTGTTTGGTAATAATAAGCCATAGGTCGAGTTAATAATGGCCATTTGTACCAAGCTGCACAATAAGGATGTACACTAGCGCTATTACCACCCAACTGAAGATGAAACTTCAAAATCTCTTGATGAACCGCTATAAATCCATACCTTGTATCTAGTTGGAGGTGAGGAATCCAAATTAGAATGTAGATGATGGCGGGGATAATTCCTAAATAGGATATCATCTGGAAAATATTAATTTGAGTGAGATTTTGCAGTGGGGTTTGAATAGTAATATCGTCTGTTTTAGCTTGAGATTTAGTAGTAGAATTTAAGGGATACAAATAAGAGAATAAGGGAACACGGGTCAAGGGTGAAAAAGATTGCAGCCAACGAATTATCCAAGCTGCTATCCACATTCCATAAGCACCTGCAAGAAACCATAAGCCATTCCACTTAGTACCGACTGACGCACCAAAACTAACTCCAGTCAAAACTAACCACAACCAACGCCGTTGTTTCTGTTTTTCTAATGCTAATAATAAAAACCATTGCCCTAGTAAACCAAAGATAACTATATAGATATTACTGAGAGCATAACGAGATTCTACCAAAAACAATCCGTCACAAGCTGTAAATAATCCGGCTAATAAAGCAAAGCTACGGCGATAACTTAATTGATAAGTAAGTAAAATAACTATTAAAGGAATAAATGAACCTGTAAAAGCATTTGCCCAACGATAACTCCAAGGGGATAATAAAGAACCTGTCAACCCATTGACTGTATCGTGCCAAAAAGGGATATGACTACCAATCCAAATACCAACACCAATGATATATTGACTTAACGGTGGGTGAGCATTAAAAAATGGGGTACGAGTAAGATAGTTATTGCCAAATTGGGCAAAGTAAACTTCATCAAATACCAAAGTGTTAAATCGATTCAGTCCCCAAAAACGTAAGGCAACTGAGAGGATAAAAATCCCTGCCATTCCCATTCTGAACCATGTTTTAGTCATTAGTCATTAGTAATTAGTCATTGGTGATTTTATCAGAAATAAACGAGTTTAATACTCCTACCCTAGGGTAAGGCCAAAGGCATACAGCAGAATACATCCGTCAGGAGGGGCGTATTGCAATACGCCCGTACAGGAGTCAGGAGTAAAACTGGCTTTGTGTATAGGTTTCAATTTAGATTTTGTACCTCCTAACTACGCAACCTGCTGTATGTCAACAAGTAGCTTGTGTTCAGCAATTTAAAACTGTTTAACTTCTGGCTTCTTTAAGAAAAATTAACAATTATTCGGGATAATAGCTGTACAGAGAATCGTGAATCCCATACACCATGTCACAAATAGAACGATTGCAAAAAATGGCGGAAGATGAGCTAACTGAGTACAGTTTCAATTTAGATTTTGTACCTC
>NZ_LZQD01000007.1:97878-260239 GCF_001858025.1 Trichormus sp. NMC-1
TACGCCCGTACAGGAGTCAGGAGTAAAACTGGCTTTGTGTATAGGTTTCAATTTAGATTTTGTACCTCCTAACTACGCAACCTGCTGTATGTCAACAAGTAGCTTGTGTTCAGCAATTTAAAACTGTTTAACTTCTGGCTTCTTTAAGAAAAATTAACAATTATTCGGGATAATAGCTGTACAGAGAATCGTGAATCCCATACACCATGTCACAAATAGAACGATTGCAAAAAATGGCGGAAGATGAGCTAACTGAGTACAGCACCGATGCCCGGAAGATGGAAAAACTCCGCCGGAAGATCGGTTTGTCAGTCTCATTAGCAGAACAGCGGCAAATTAGGGCTGAATTATTGGCTACCATGCAATCTAGTAAAATTGCAGAAATAGTGGAGGAACAAAGACAAGCAGCAGCTTTACCGTTTTGGGGAATTGCTGGATTGGGTTTGTTATTTGGGATTTCTCTCAATCAACCGATAGGCTTATTAGCAGCGGTATTGGGAACGGTGGTAGCTTTTAGAATTCAGAAATGGGGTTGGCAATTGCAAGCAACTCGTCTATTGTTACGCACATTGGAAGATATTGAAGCACGTATTGCTCAACCAAATAAGTAATGAAATAGATACATACCTGATTTGGTTTACAAAAAAATTTAGTCAACCTGATCTGGAGAATGTCCCGTGGGTTGCTAAACTAACAATTGTTACTTGTGCGTTATCGGTTATTACTAAAAAGCCCTTGATGGAGATAGAAATTATGACAAAGTATGATCAGGTATTTAACTCAAAAGAAACCACGGAAGAATCACTAAGTCCAGAAGAAGCAGTAGCAGCGATCGCAGTTATTACTGCCATAGTTGATTCTTCCATAGAAGACATAGATGCAGACAGTTTAGCCGATATTCTCTGGGAATTCGAGGTTTTCGACGAATACTCAGAAGAGGATATGACAGAGTTAGTTGATAGACTAATAGCGATCGCAGGACAAGAAGGACTCGGACCTCTGTTTAATACCGCTAACGCTAGTCTGGCAGATGATGTAGTACTGGATGGCTTTGCGGCTGGGGTAATTATGCTGTTAGATGAGGATCTGAGTATCCCCACACAAAAACAGTCTTACCTGAAAAAACTACAGATAGCTTTAGAGATGGAAGATGAAGAAGCGGAGGAAATTACCAAAGAGGTGATAGCCGCTATCCAAGAAGCCGAAGAAGACGAAGAATACGGAGAAGACGAATATCAAACAATCATAGTTGATGACCTGGGTCAACAGGTATATGAGTCACCCTTGGGTAATTTTATCGTTCCCATACCGGTTAATCCAGAGCAAGGGGGAAAAATTCAAAGTCAAGAAGGAATAGTTGGCTTTTCTGATGATGTCGGAACTTTGCTGAGAGTTGATTATTATCCTCTTCCTTCAGAATATGTAGAGGAAATCGAGTCTAAAGGACAGGAAAAATATTTGCACTCAATTCTTGTAGATAAGTATTTACCCCAGGCGATTTTTGCCAATGTCCCAGGTGCTGAGGTCAAGTATACCGAATATTTGCAAGATATTGCGGGGGGGTCTTACTATACCTTAGTCGATATGCCTAAAGGTTCAACGATTTCTAAACAAGAAAATAACGGAAATGCCATCAGATTAGATGCTTATCGAGGGCTTTTAGCCTTTGTCAATGGGGAATTTTTGTATATAGTTAGCAGCCAGCGCAGCTTTTTTAATGGCGACACTCCCGGTTCTGTTGAGGAGGAAGCTGAGGACATCAAGCAGCATATTTTAGTGTTTGTGGATACTATCGAGTTTAGTTAATTGGGAATTTTTGCAGTTGTAATTAGGGGTGATGTCTGTGGACAAAACCCTTTTTTAATTTTTTTCAGTGATCCAAATACAGTATCTTTAATCTTTAACCGCTGCTAACCAACCCTGTAAATCAGCCAAACAGGTGAAGTCTAACAGTGCTTCGCTCAAATTTTCTAGCACAGGTAATGGTAAAGCAGAAATTGAAGCGCGTATTTCGACCGATAGTTCTCCAAACCGCTTAGTCAATAGTCGGATAACCAGATTAACTGTTGCTTCTTCTACTCCTTCTTCCCGTCCTTCTTCTTTGATTTCCCGGTAAACTCGCGTTTCTTTGAGTGTAATTCCTAGCATAGATTCTACCTCCCTGCGGCTGAGTTGTTCAAACTTGTACACCATTATCGTCGTGATCATCTCTATTATGGCGCGACTTGATGGCGATGGTATTTCTTCACTGGTTCTTGTTAACAAATACCTTGCTTCTTCTGGTGCTTGACTTTCTTCTAAGGTAGTTAGTACCATCAATGCTACCCATACAGGTAATTGCCGAATATTTCCCAATTCATCTAAATATATTCGATGTACTTGGTCACTATTAAGCAATCCCCGATGAGGATAAATATCACTTTGTTCTGTATTGCGAGATGGATAAATTATCACTGCTTGCCAATCGCTAAATCTGGCACGGTTTCGGTAGAAATATAGTGAAGATTCAGCAAATACTCTTTCATAAAGTATTTCATCTTTTTGGAATTGTACCTCACAAAAATATACAATTCCTGCACCTTCTGTTTCTGGTGGTAAAAATACGCCGTCAATTTCAAATTTAGGTTCTTTGACTGCTACGGAATCAAATCTGTAAGTATCCGCATTGGTGGGAGGATTCGTCAATAGTTCAAATAGCAGGGATGGATATTGTTGGAATAGTTTGTAAAAGATTGAGTCTCGTCGCATAAAGGATTTTGTTTATTTTAAAATTCGTTGATATATTTAATCACACATCCCTTGAAAATTGGATTTTCTGTATATTATTTTCTCATAACTTGTGTAAAGTAAATTGGAAAAGTCTTTATGCAGCGATCTTTTCTATTTACCTCCAATCAAACGATTAAATTGAAGACCCTTAGGAGAGCTAATTTTTAGCATCCTTTCGGGACTGTCATGAGTAACCGTTTTTTCCTCACGCGTTGGTCTCTTATGAATGTTGATATTTCTGATAGTGACGAAGCGATAAACATAACTGTCAAGGAATGTCGGTTGCTCCCAAAACTCTTTGCCAATTTTCTGACAATAGGCGGCAAAACACTTTGCACCCTTAAGTTGCTCAATAATTTTCTTCTCTGTGGTTGTCGTTGTCTTCGCCTTCATCTCAATGCAGAGAATGACCTGTTGCGTATCAGTATCGGCGACGATGACAAAATCGGCACGCTTACACTCACCTTTTGAGCCAATAAACACTGTATCTGGTGACTTAAACTTATCTGCCTTGATAATAATGACATCATTATTATGGGGCATTTCATGAATTGTTACGAAACAGTCGGGGAGATCAGGCTCTATAAGCGTAACTATATTTTTGCCATTTTTCTTTTCTAATGGAACTGTAGCATCTTCCTTAATCATTTTTTTGAGGATAGCAATATCAGACATTAATCCTCACCCCAAACAATTGCTTCCTGAATCCGATTCATTGTTTCAATAGTTGTATCAAAACTGCGGGCTTCAATACCCAATTCTGGGCTAATGTCGGCTGGTATCAGAGTTTGTCCTTTAGTTCTTTTTGTCTTTCCCCCTACTGTTGTTCCTGTTGTATATGCTTCTTCTGCAATGTAGACTTTGATTTTTTCAGAAAAAATTAGTTCTTCTTGTCGATATCCTTCTTGTTCCGCAATTCGCTTGAGATGAGGTTTATCATGATTTAGCATGATCAGCGTATTCAGTTCTTTAATAATGTAATCACTGTGGGTAGTGATAAAAACCTTAATACCCAAGTTAACCAGTCGAGCAAAAAGTCGCGCAACTCGACGCTGATTTTCGGGGTGTAGGTTCAGTTCAGGTTCATCTACCATCAGCAAATCACCAGGCTGGGCTTCGTGTCTTAGGTAAAAGCCGATATCTAGTAAAGAACGCACGGCGCTAGAACTTTCATCCATAGAAAGCTTAACCCGTGTACCCTTCGGCTGATAATAAAGCTCATCGTTACGAGTTACGGTGTACTCACCACCTATAATGTCAGCGAAATCTGCCAGTACATCAGGGTGGTTCTCAGCAATGAAACTACTTTTTTTGACAATGCTTTCAAGTTGCCGGATAAAATCTACATTTGTTTTTATTGGCAGGGCATAATCTCCATAATCTTTAAGTAGAAGTTCCATTCGATCAATATTTTGTCCAGCCTGACCTATTTCTTCAAACAAGCGATTGCGATCAAAATTCAAATCTTTGCGAAAAATGGCCGCACCGGTTCGCTCACTACTGGCGATGAAAGGGTGAGGGAAAAGCGGATCGAAAATGATATCTTTGAGAGCGTCGGCAATGATACGCTCGATGATTTTAGTGGGGATTTTTATCTTATCTTTTTCAACCAGCAAAGTGACAACTAATTCTGCGCTTTCTTCACTTTTAGTAATCGAAAAAAGTGATACTTCGCCAGAGCCAATTTCCGAATCAAATCTCCTTGCTAAACGTATATTTTTCGTGTCCAGGATTACTTGAAATTCTGATTCCTTAAATCGTTCAGCCGATGCTGCAAAAATCTTTGGTAATTCCTGGGTATATGCCTGACAACCTTGAGTCACAATCTGCTCAACCTGATTAACATATTCTTGTATATCAAGACAAATTACACCGTCAGCAAGCAGTTGCTCAATCTTGTCGTCGTTGATTTTAATAGAAAACATCTTGCGCCAAGTATATAAAAAGCCGAACAGCGCGTAAGTTGCATAAGTTTTTCCAGTATTGTTGTATCCACAAATGATCGTTAGGTCGCCAAGTGTGAATTCGGCTTGTTTTAAAGCACCAAGATTTTTGACTTTAATTTTCATTGGCTTATAAGTAATTTATCTACGTTACAAAATGTAATTTTTAGCATTTGATTCCCTGATATACAGTATTTATTATAGTTACAGCACTTTTCTTTTTAAATTACCACACCTAAATATCCAAAAGGTTTATGAAGCAAGGGTTATAGGATTCCGTTTTGTACCAAATAGTTGAGCAAAGTGCTGTAACATCTTAATAATCTGATTTTTACGCTCTTAAAATTTCACCCGCCGATAAATTTCTGTCATGGAAATTTCTACATTTAAACTATGCAGACGAACTGACTTTTCAATCTGATCATAAACTTGCAATTGCCAAAGATTATTATTTTGCTCTTCCTGTTTATAATAATCCTCAATATAAGGTTCAGTTTGACTGACAAGCACATATTCACAAAAGCTAGAAAGAGAGCGATATTTTCTAAATTTCTCCCCCCTATCATAACCTTCCGTAGAAGGAGAAAGAACTTCAATAATCAGTAAAGGATTGAGAATTTCATCAGTACGATTGCCGTTAAATTCCGGTTCACCATTAATCACCAGAACATCTGCATAAGTTCCATGATTAAAATCAGGAATCCAGATTCTTAAGTCTCCATTATAAGTTTGAAAGTCAGTATCTCTGAGAGCTAAATTGAGCAAAGTAGTAATATTTACGGTAATACGGCTATGAACTTCTGAACCTCCAGGCATAACAATAATTTCTCCATTACAATATTCATGACGTTCTTCTGCGCTTTCCTCCATCACTCGATACTCATCTGGAGTGAAGTCAGTTTTTGTCACCTCTGTTGTAAGGTTTGGCGGGTTGGTTTGAGAAATAACCACAATCACACCTCCTAGAATGATTAGACCTGAAATAATTATGACTTAAATGGAAAAAACAAATATTACAAAATGCCTTTCCCTAATACCCTACGCTTTAATGCTACTATTCGAGGTCTTGCACCCTGACCAGAAAAACCTAAACCTTCTCGGAAAATTTCCGGTATATAAAATCGCGCTATTTTCTCTTGTTCTTTATCTTCATAAATTACCCCCATTTCTTCTAACATTCTTACAGTTTGCTGATCCATATTGAAGTCTTCTACAGCAAAAGGTATTTTTCTTTCAGAAGCAAAAGGAAGTTGTTCATCTACCCATGTTTTAAAAGCCGGATATTCTTCTCTAGCTTCTCTCACTTTTTCGTCACTACATGGTTTTAAAGCGCGGCGAATAGCTTTGGGAGGTAATAGTCGGTTTGTATACCACTTTTCAAATTGTACATCAGCATTATCTAATGTAATCTTAGCTGCATGATACAAAAAGCGGACAATATCTCTAGCCTGAAGTCTACCCTTGAAATCTGTTAAAGCTGCAAATACCCAAGAAGCGGTATATGCTTCTTTAGACCCTAGTCTTTTACCCCATAAATTTTCTAATTCAGTAATCAGATTCTCTTTAGTTAAACTATAAATACTTCCTTTTTTTGCCCCAATAACATTAGATTCACTACAAATCCAATAAACTAACCTCAAGAAAGACTCCTGATTCCAAGATAAATCATAGGAACGGTACAGATTTTCAAATTGTCCTAAATTTTGAGTAATTGTATATCTGAGAAAATCACGACGTAAGAAAATGATTATACCCAGATGAGATTGCCTAATTTCTGATAATTTCTTGGGTAAATCATCAATCAACGCCTTTAAAGCTGTACGCTGTTTTTCATTAGCAGCAATATCAGGGAAAATATCTTCTAATCCATCAAACAAAAAGATAATTTTTAATTCTTTATTTCTTAAATATTGATTTATATTACTCAAAGTAAGAGGACTATCTATATTTTCACTCATACCAATTGATCTAGCAATTTCACCAACCCAGAATTGAGTCCATCTTGGTTCATTCCAATCTTCAGAATCTAGTGTATTCTTTATCCTATCTACATATTCGGAATGTTTAAATTCAGGAACATGATTATCTAATGCTATTCTTACCTCATTTCTGGCTTCACTGATTACAGTATTAGCATTTTTTTGGAGTGTACGGGATTCCAAAAAAGGAAAAATATGTATTTGACTAACAGTTTCATTATTTTTGTCATGAGAAATTTTATTAATTGTATTGATAAAATCTTCCCAATATTTAAACCGTGAAAGTTGAATATAATTAAAAGTTTTTCCCGCCCCTTTAGCTCCAATTGATATTACATGAGGTAATTCATCTTGAAAATTAGTTGCTAAATTTTGCAAAGGTTCTGTAATTAGTAAATCTTCCCCTTCTCCTGATTCAGCATATTCATATTTTTGACATAAATCTCTCAGTCTGGTTACTTCTTGTTGCTTAGGTAATTTTATTTCCTCTATATTTTCTGTAAACGTTGCTTCCTCCTCACCTTTGACTAATTGCTGATTTGCCCAATCTAGAGCATTTCTTATTACCGAAGTTCCAGCTAATTTTGATCGTGCATCTTCCCAATTATTAATATAGAATAATTCCTCGGCAAAATAGGTTTCTTTAATTTCTATTCTTGTCTCATTTAATAATTTATTATCTTGATCTTGCCCATAAGCAGAAACTAATTCTGTTACAGCATTGTTAAAATTTGGTAATTCTTTAAATTCTTCTTTTAACATACTAATGATAATACTTGGATCATGGTATGTCTTATCTTTAAGTTGTGTTTCCAATGGTGCAACTTTACCAATTTGTTTTAAAACCAGACTTGTACCTTGAATAGATTGATCATTAATTGTTGTCACCAAAAAACGCTGTATTCGAGGATCAAAAATTATGGGACTTGAGATTTCACTTAAACCTGCTCTCAAATCAATAAAAATATAATCTACTTCCAAAACTGCACCTAAACTATACAGAGCATTCCCATATTCCCAAACTCCATCAATACCTCTCACCAAATGTTCAGGTAAAATAGGAGTATCTAATAACTCTTCATCTTTCAGAAATGCTGGTAGGAAATATATTGTTGATTTACCTTCATTTTTAGCTGATTTTTGAACTTCACGAGCAAATAATGAAAGTGTTTCTTCTCTTTCAATTGGAGAATAGTGATAAACTTCTAAAAAATCAATAAAAGAAACAGATGCTTGTTGTTTTTCTAAAGCATTCCAGTATGTAAGACCTGGTGCTTCTAAATCTGCATCTATCACAAGGATTTTGATCGGATTATTTAACTCCTTAGCTCTATCTAGTAAGGCGAAAAGATGTGCTGCTAAATTTAAAGTTCTCCCCACACCACCTTTAAAAGAATAGAAAGCTATCAAATTACAGTTATTAGAGGAAATTTCTGGCAGTTTAACAACCTGCTGAATGGCATTTTCTGTTTCTGATTCACTTTTTAAATACGCAATTTCTTCCCAAAAAGGACGAATTTCAACATCAGTTATATAAGGTTCTTCACCAATGATAAATTCTACAGGTAATGTTGCATCACTAATATCTAGAAAAATCACAGATTCTTCTTCTTGATACCAGTCTTTAAACCAATTCTTTAAAGCTATTTTAGCATTATCAATATTTTCGTCTGTAGGAAGATATATCTCTAAAGCATCTGAATAACAATAAATCTTCACTACACCATCTGGTAGATTAGTACCATAATTAGTTTTTGCACGAATAGTTCTTCTAATATCAAGCCACGTTAGGAATTTTTTTGCTGTATTCATAATCTTTCAAGTTCCTTTGCAATCCATTTTGATATTTCTAGCAGTTTATTTTCTATATCTTCATCATTCGCTTCTACTTTGCCATTACCATCTCTATTAACTATAGCAATAACTTTTCCTCCATAACGCCACAGTTCATTAATTTGACCAGGGTTTAATTTCCTCTCTTCTTCATTTTTCCTTGTATCCAATATTTCCTCTATAAATATTTCGTAGGGTAAACTTCGGGAACCTCCTGCACCTAATTTACTTAATAATTTGTTAATATTATGCTTGCATTCGCTAATATCTGTACATAAATCAGTACGATTTGTTTTCTGTCTTTGCATCAATACTGCTTTCAAACCACATTCAACGGCATAAAATAATAGTAAACGATGGGCATTAGTACGGGGTATTTTTTGATAAGCTGATAGATTACCATTCCAAGCTTTCTTCATTTCTTTAACAGTGAAAGGTATTGCCATTAAGTTATTTTTATTCCCTGTAACTAATATTTACTCAGTTATTTTACGTCAAAATTGCTCCACCCATTAACCGCGCATACCTATACTGCAACTCATCCTGCATCAACGGCCAACGCTCTAAATCTACATCCATATCAATCACTTTCTCTGCTGCTTGTCGCGCTAACAGCAAAACATCCTCATCTTCCACTAAACTAGCTAAAGTAAAATCTGCTACACCTGATTGACGAGTTCCCATCACTTCCCCAGGCCCCCGAAAACGCATATCCATTTCCGAGATAAAAAACCCATCTTGAGACTGTTCCAACACCTTTAACCGTTGTTGAGCATCTGCACTTCTGGAACTACTCATTAATAAACAATAAGATTGCGCTGCACCTCGGCCAACACGTCCCCGTAATTGATGCAACTGTGATAAACCAAATCTTTCCGCGTGTTCAATGAGCATCACTGTTGCATTTGGCACGTCTACACCCACTTCCACCACAGTAGTAGAAACTAAAATCTGCGTTTCATTATCGCGGAATTTCGTAATAGCTTCATCTTTCTCTGCGGAAGTCATGCGACCATGTAATAACCCAACTTGAAAGTCAGGAAAAATACTTTCTTGTAACTTTTGATGTTCATCCACCGCAGAACGCAAATCTAATTTTTCTGATTCTTCCACCAACGGTAAAACTACATATATTTGTCTACCTTGAGCAACTTCTCGACGCATTAAATCATAAGCTTGAGGTCTTTGTTGACCAGTTAACAAAGTAGTTTGAATTTGTTGTCTTCCTGGTGGTAATTCATCAATTTGACTAACATCTAAATCACCATGAACTGTTAAAGCTAAAGTTCGAGGAATGGGAGTTGCTGTCATGGTTAAAACATGAGGTTGTTCGCCTTTTTGTTGTAACTTTGCCCTTTGTTCAACCCCAAAACGATGCTGTTCATCAATGACAACTAAACCTAAACTTTGAAAATTGACTTTATCTTGAATTAAGGCATGAGTTCCCACTAACAAAGGTAATTCACCTGTTTCTAATTGAGAGTGAATTTCTCGCCTTTTGGCTATTTTTGTCGAACCTGTTAATAATTCAACGGGCAAATGTAGTAAATTAAACCAACTAACTAATTTGCGATAATGTTGTTCTGCTAATACTTCCGTCGGAGCCATCAACGCTGCTTGATAACCTGATTGAATTGCTGCCAAAATAGCCACAACAGCAACAACGGTTTTACCTGAACCTACATCACCTTGTACTAACCGATTCATGGGTGTAGATTTTTGCAAGTCGTTGAGAATATCGTTGATAACTCTTTGCTGTGCGCCGGTAAGTTGAAAAGGTAGTATTTTGTGGAAATTTTCTAATAGTTGTCCTTTGGGGGCAAGAATGGCGCTAGTTTGAATTTCTTTGGCTTTTTTCTGACGTTGCAATAAGCCTAATTGTAGATAGAAAAATTCATCAAATACCAAACGCCGACGGGCAGTTTTTAAAGCATCGCTATCTTCAGGGAAATGAATATTAGCGATCGCATCCTTCAATTCCATCAAACCATACTTTTCCCGCAAACCTTTAGGTAAGGGGTCTTTCAAATTAACGGCAGCAGGTAAAGCCGTAATTACCGCTTGACGTACCGTATTCGCCACCACTCCCTCAGTCAAAGCATAAATCGGCACTACCCGCCCAATCGTCAGGGAATCAATGGTATCCCCTGGATTTGCCAAAACTTCTAATTCAGGGTTATCCAGCGTTAACCCATATTTACCTCCCTTTACCAACCCACAAGCCGCAATTACACTACCCACCGGATAGCGGCGTTTTAAACCTTCTTGCCAACCACGACTGCTAAAACGCGCCCCCGCATAAAATCGACTAACTTTAATTTGACCTGTATTATCTTTAAGGATTAATTCTAAAATTGATAATTTCTTATTTTTAGGGCTAGTAAAAAAATTACAACGCTTCACCGTGGCTATTATCGTTACTGTTTCACCCCCCTGCAACTCTTGAATATTTACCTGACGCGCATAATCAATATGGTCACGGGGATAGTAAAACAGTAAATCACGCACAGTATGTAAATCCAACCGCCCTAAATTTCCAGCATTTTTGATGCCTATTTCTGGCAACTCACTGAGTTTTTGCTCAATTTTTGGAGCTAGTCGCCGACTAACTTCGGCCACAATTGGAGTTGTGAGATTTATGGTTTTACTTGGATATATTCTCCCCTGCTCCTCTGCTCCCCTGCTTCCCTGCTCCCCCTCCTCCAGTTCTTGCTGTAGTTGGTAGAGATATCTTCGGACTTCGGCAATTAAGTGTTGTCTTGCTTCTACTCCCAAATTTGGATAGCTGGCAAATTGCATCGCTATTTCGTGCCAGCGAAAGCGTTCTTTGGGGGGCAAAGCTTGGGGGAATTTCCCAAAAGTCAAACTCAGAAATTCACTGAAGCGGTATTGCTTACCCAGCAAATCCGCAAAGCCATGTTCAGCCTCTACCGCCAAGGCTTTATGCAATCTTATCCAATCGGGAGTGTCATTAGTCATTGGTCATTAGTCATTGGTCATTGGTCATTGGTCATTGGTCATTACTCTATTCAAACCAACTAGCACGCCATGCAGCTTCAGCTTCTGCAACTTTGAGTTCTCGCTGCTTTTTTTGATAGTCTCTTCCCAGTTTATTAAGCTGTAGTAAAATATTCCGAATTTGCTTGCGCCCTGACAAAAGTGTGGTATCAGCAAATTCAATTTCTCCTAGTCGCAAGTTAATAGTTATGATCTGCGTCAGGCTAGAATCTTCTGATTCTTGATCATTGCTAATTTCAATTACTATGTTCAATAAATTTGGTGGACCTGGCATAACCTCCGCAGACGCTTCAGATGCCGCCGCCGCTGCTAAAATTGGTTCTGGTAATTTTTTGGGTAAAATCCCAGCTTTTTGGAGCAAAAAATTAGCATCATGGGAAACTTTTTTTAGTGTTTCCACAATCGCTTCCTCTAAATCTTGCTGCCATTCTGCCAATTCTATCGGGTTAGATGGATCTAAGTATTTGGGCTTTTGGGTTTTGGATTTTGGATTGTTATCACTCTCGTTAACTTCCTCAACTTCCTCAACTTCCTCAACTTCTTCACCGTGAAGATAATTGAGCAACTGTTCAGCAGCTTTTTGACCTAGTTTGCGGATGCCTTGTTGCAATTGCTGCCGCTGATTCAGTGAAAACCTCAGAAAGTTTTCTGCATATCCCTGAGTACAGAGGTGGTAGGTTGCCAAAATCAACTGTTTCTGTAAGGCTGCTCCTAAAATAGTTAAATAACTGACATAAGCACTGTGAAGTTCTCTAGCGATCGCACTAATCGCTTCTTTCTGCATTGCAATATCCCGCTCTATTCGCTCAATTGCTCTGGCCATATCTTCTCGTTATTTTCCATCTGCACCTTATTTTGGTGCAAATGTACAACATTTGGGGCAAATGATTATTTATAGCAGTCAGCAGTCAGCTTTTTCAAACTCTTGTCTGACAAAGATTCCAGAATTTAAGATTGTCCTCAGCTACCTGGCAACTGCTATAGATAATTAAAAATTATAAATTATATCAAGTCCGGCTAATTGCTGATCAAAAAAGCTCTCCTGCCAATAAAATACAGGTCAGCAAAGCTTGCTAGACCTGTATTTTAACGGCTAACAGCCAACAGTTATCAGTTTCATTGCTGGGCAAAAACCATACCATAAAGCATCAGGACTGTCTACTGTGTAGTGATTTAAGTATTGATTAGTCACAAGTCTATAGTCAATAGCCACTAGTTAATTATATGTTCTTAACAACTGACTACTGACCATTGACTAATGACTAAATTACTTAACGCCCATTTGAGCAGCGACTTCATCAGCAAAGCTAATTTCGTTCTTTTCAATGCCTTCGCCTAGGACATAACGCACAAAGCGATTGACTTGAACTTCTTCACCTATTTTAGACTTAACTTGTTTCACCAAGTCTTCTACCGAGATACTTTGATCACGAATGTAAGGTTGATCCAGCAAAGTCATTTCTTTAAGGCGTTTGTCAATTCGTCCTTGAACAATCTTTTCTTTGATGTTCTCTGGCTTATTGGCTAAGTCATCCTTGCCCATTTCGATCTCTTTTTCTTTTGTGGCAAGTTCGGCAGGAATTTGATCTATGCTGACATACTCGACGTTAGGACAAGCCGCAACTTGCATAGCTGCGTTTTTAGCCAAGCTTTGGAATTCTTCATTACTGGATGCTTCCTTGGTTTGGGTGTTCAGTTGAACCAAAACACCAACTCGGCCACCAGTGTGAATGTAGCTATCTACTACTCCTGGTGTGTCACCAAGAGCAAAATTGACAAAGCGCCGCACCTGAATATTTTCTCCCAGGGTAGCAATAACTTGCTTAATGGCTTCGTCTACGGTAACGTTGGCATCTTCAACATAGGGTTGAGCTAGTAAAGACTCAACAGTATCAGCCGTTGCTGCTTGCTTGGCTAGGCTCTTAACTAAAGCTTTAAAAGCATCGTTACGGGCAACAAAGTCTGTTTGACAGTTGACTTCTATCAGTACACCCACTTGGCCACCTGGCTGAATGTAGGTGTCTACTAGACCTTCTGCCGCAATGCGATCGCTTTTTTTACCCGCAGAAGCGATGCCTTTTTGCCGCAACCAATCCCCGGCTTTTTCTATGTCGCCATCAGTTTCTTTCAGCGCTTTTTTGCAGTCCATCATGCCGGCACCAGTTTTTTGGCGTAGCTCTTGGACGAGTTTTGCAGATATTTCCGCCATGTTGCCTCAATTCCTAACTTGACAAGAAGATTTGTAATCGCTCACGGTGTTGAGTATTTCTATCTTACTCACGACAATACAAAGTATGAGCCATGAATTATGAATTATGAAGGATAAATACCTTGTCCAAATTGGAAAAAGCCTTGATTTGTAGGTTGGGTTGCGCTGTCGCTTAAACCAACCTACAGAAAATGGACAAGGTAAGGTATTGAAGGATGAAATCAGTTTTTTCATCCTGCATCCTTTCTCTACTTATGCTTCCTCTTCTTCGTCGGGAACCACTGCGTCAGCGTACTCACTTTCGTCGTAGTCGTAGTCTTCTTCAGAGTAATCTTCGTAATCTTCTTCCGCTTCCAGTTGACCGTGACGGCCTTCATAAATAGCATCAGCTAATTTGCCGACAATCAGCTTAATCGACCTGATTGCATCATCATTGGCTGGAATGGGAATATCTACTACATCTGGATCACAGTTTGTATCCAACATGGATACAATAGGAATACTTAATTTTTGGCATTCTTGAACTGCGTTATACTCCCGGCGTTGGTCAACAATGATCACAACATCGGGTACTTTTCGCATATTTTTAATACCGCCCAAGTACTTTTGCAGCTTTGTCATTTCCCGACGCAGCATGGAAGCTTCTTTTTTCGGCAACAAATCTAACGCGCCCGTTTCTTCACGGCGTTCTAAATCTTTCAACCTGTCTGCTCTGGTTTTGATTGTCGCCCAGTTGGTGAGCATTCCACCCAACCAACGTTGGTTAATGTAGTGAGAACCACAACGAGCAGCTTCTTGAGCAACAATTCCTGCTGCTTGGCGCTTTGTCCCCACGAACAGGAATTTCTTACCTTGCTCTGATTGGGTTCGCATATAGTTGTATGCATTATCCATCAACTGTGCTGTTTGCACCAAATCGATGATGTGTACACCATTACGAGAGGTGTAGATGTACGGAGACATCTTTGGGTTCCAGCGTCGGGTTTGGTGTCCAAAGTGAACCCCAGACTCCATCATTTGAGCCAATGAAACAACGGGCATTTTTGTAACTCCTATTCGGGTTAAACCTCCACCCAGGCGCATTTCCATTAAGGAAACACCCGAATCCCCGGATGTGCGGAATTTTTAGTCAACTGTTCTAGGGTAGCACAATTGTAGCGAATGTGAAGAAATAGACCAAATTTAACTGTAGATTAACAAAAATTGTTATTTGATGTTAGTAGTTTATAATTACTGTCTATACGTGATTTGGATAATAAAAAGGTATAATATAAGTATAAATGCTATGATACATTAGATTAGGGCTAAGAAATAATTTACATTGTTTTAACCAAATATAACAAATGGAACCAAAACAACAATTAGCAGAATATATTAAAGAATTATGTGAAGAGCTTGATGCTGATATTTTTATTTTCAGTGCATCAATCACAGATTCAAATGCAGATAAAGAATCTTATTTATAACTATCCCTCTCATAGTTTTGTTATAGACTATAAAGAAGCAGAAGAATTGTTTCAATGTGTACGAGAGCCGACGGATTTAGAGTCTAATATAGAACAATTGATATTTCATCTTGTGCGTAGACCAATAGACATCATAGATAAATTACAAGTAGATGGGAGCGAGGATGATGAAAATGAAGATGGAAATCACAGAAATAACGAAGGACTTGCGGAAGGATCAGTTCAACCAAACAATGGAAAGGATGAAGAGGTTGAGCAGAATAGATTACTCTTTGAAGAAAGAGTGTGAGATTAAAAAATCTACCAAAGAACTCACTGACAAACTATTTGACACTTTAAAGAAGTAGTAAAAACTTCTAAAATTGCTTGATTGTATTAAAACAGGTAACAGTATAACACATACTACTACCTGTTTTTTTATGCAGTTACACTAATGTAACCCTATGCTTGATGTTGCATCTCCTCATAAGCAGCATAAACACCCTTAACATTATACCAATTTAAGAAAATTCGCGCAATTTCCAAAGCCAATTGCGGCTTACCAATATTAATCAACCATTGCAAAAAAGGAGCCATAGTTCTTTCATTCAACAACCCATTTATAGAAAGAATCCCCCATAATAAACGATGAAACCAAGTCATTTGAATCATCATTTTTACTTCCCAAGTAGGATGTTTTTGATAAAACAAAACTCCCATGCGTCCCCGTTGAATTTCTTGATCAATTAACTTAGGAATTTGCTTTAAACTAAAAGGTGGATGCCAATGATAACCAACAGCTTCAGGACATTTAATTAATTGCAAACCTAATTTTTTTAACCTTACACCTAATTCTAAATCTTCCCAACCATAAAGTTGAAAACTATTATCAAATAAACCTGCTGCTTCTAACCAATGTTTGGGAATTGCCACATTACCTGTAGCAAAAAAAGCAGCCGAAAAATCTGTGATTTTATAAGGTTCTGCGGTGGGATTTTCAAAATTGCAAGTATTAATTACAGCACCGTAAGTAAAAAACCTATCGCTTCCTAATTTCTCCCTTTCCTGTACTAAAGCATTTGTATGAGCTTGGAGGAAATTAGGCAAAACCACTAAATCACTATCAATAAAAATAATTGTGTCACCTTGTGCTTTTTCAACCCCCAAATTTCGCGCAGCAGCAGGGCCAGCATGATCTTGTTCAAAACAGCGCACATGGGGAAACTCATCTTTGTGTGCCGCTAACCAGTCCAAAGTACCATCAGTAGAACCATCATCTACCAACACAACCTCATAACCTTTTATGTGTTTTGCGTTGCTTAACTCCTGTCCTTCTAAAGCACGGAGGCACTTTTGCAAAATTGGCAAGCGATTATAAGTTGGAATTACAATACTAAAAAACATAGTTTCACCCATATCACTATTATTCATATTTAGAATATGACAAAGAGAAGATAGTCATGGTTTCTTGAAAAAACATCTGTATAAGTACATCAACTTGAATTTTAAGATACCATATTTGTACGTATAATCCAGCCCCTAAATCAATAAAAAGCTTATAGAGTCAGGTTTTTTTAACTTTTAATTTTTAATTTTTAATTGGATAGCTGTTGCATTAGGAAAATATACGCTGGTTAAGTCAGATATAATAATGACTCATTCTTTGTTTTCCTAAGTGGAGAAACTAATGGGTCGCGCCAAAAAGGTTGTTCTGGCATATTCTGGTGGAGTAGATACTTCTGTTTGCATTCCCTACTTAAAGCAAGAGTGGGGAGTAGAAGAGGTAATTACCCTAGCAGCAGATTTAGGCCAGGGAGATGAATTAGAACCAGTTCGAGAAAAAGCCCTGAAATCGGGTGCAAGTGAATCGCTGGTAGCAGATGTTAAAGATATCTTCATTAAAGATTACGCATTTCCTGCGATTCAAGCCAACGCCCTCTATGAAAATCGTTATCCTCTAGGAACAGCCCTAGCTCGGCCGTTGATTGCTAAAATCCTAGTAGAAGCAGCTGCAAAATATGGTGCTGATGCGATCGCTCACGGTTGCACAGGCAAAGGTAACGACCAAGTACGTTTTGATGTTTCCTGTACAGCCCTCAATCCCAATCTGAAAATCCTCGCACCAGCGAGAGAATGGGGAATGAGTCGGGAAGAAACCATAGCCTATGGTGAGCGATGTGGTATTCCTGCACCGGTGAAAAAATCTTCTCCCTTTAGTATAGATAAAAACTTACTGGGTCGTAGCATCGAAGCTGGTACGTTGGAAGATCCAGCTAACGAACCACCAGAAGAAATCTATGAAATGACCAAGGCCATAGCCGATACTCCCAACGAGCCGGAATATCTAGAAATTGGCTTCCAAAAAGGGCTTCCTACCACAATCAACGGTACATCTAAAAACCCAGTTGAGTTAATCGAACAACTCAATCAGATAGTAGGAAATCACGGTATTGGGCGGATTGACATGATTGAAAACCGCTTAGTAGGCATCAAATCGCGGGAAATTTACGAATCACCCGCAATGGTAGTTTTAATTAACGCCCACCGTGATTTAGAAAGCCTAACTTTGACAGCCGATGTCAGTCAATACAAGCGGGGTATTGAAGAAACCTACACCAAATTGGTATACAACGGACTTTGGTACAGCCCACTTAAAGCCGCATTAGATGCCTTTATTCAACAAACACAAGAACGAGTTTCTGGTGTGGTGCGCTTAAAACTTTTCAAAGGTAACGCCACCATAGTAGGCCGTTGGAGTGATAATTCCCTCTATACTCCCGACTTAGCAACCTACGGAGCCGAAGACCAATTTGATCACAAAGCCGCAGAAGGCTTTATCTACGTTTGGGGTCTACCTACCCGCATTTGGGCGCAAAGCAACAAGTAAGAAGTCAGATCCCCGACTTCTTTAAGAAGTCGGGGATCTTAGTCCCCTACTCTTCCGTTTGATGTTTAACTTCGCGGGACTCCAACCAAATGGGTACAGCAATCACAGCAACTAAGATAAGTAACGCCAAAATTGCAAATTTACTTACCCAAGCAACTAATTGTTCTAGGGAAATAATTCTCCCCGCGAAAAAAGCTAAAGTCACCATCACACTAGCCCAAGTAGTCGCCCCAGCAACGTTATAAATCAGGAATTTGCCAAAGGGCATTTCCGCTATCCCCGCAAGTGGTGAAGCAAAAATTCGCAATAAGGCAAAAAAGCGCCCAAAAAATACAGCTTTAGCGGCATTTTCAGTAAATTGTTCTTTAATACTCAGTAGTCGCGCTTCAGATATGCGGAATATATTCCCCACTTGTAGCAAGAAAGGCCAACCACCAACCCTACCAATCCAATAGCCGCAATTACCGCCAATTACAGCACCTGCAACAGCGTCACCGAGAACCAGCCAGTAATTTAGTTCATCACTGCCAGCCAGAAAACCGCCTACTAAAGTTACGGTTTCACCAGGAAGAGGAATGCCCAAATTCTCTAGCAAAATTCCTAAAAAAATTGCCCAATAACCGTAATTACGAGCAATTTCTTGGATGTTTTCTAGTGAAATTAGCTCAAGAGACATCCAACACCGCCGACTTTACAAATTTTTACTTTTACTATATCTTTGCTTGTTTTTGGTTAGGGTGTCAATGAAAACGCTACAAGAAGTCATCGGTTTTGAGTTTTATTTGCCTTCAGCGGTAGGTTGAGGGTTGAGGGCAGAAGGAAATCTTGAAGAAGAATTCAGGAGTCAGAATTCAGGAGTCAGAATGCAATCAGTGCAGGATTCAGATCCGCCACTGATTGTTCGCCCTTGGCGTTCCCGTTCACGAAGTGTCCCTCCGGGAAGGGTAGACCACCAAATTTTCAATTTGGTGGGGGTCTTAAACCCGTTTATTCATGCGCCAGTCGGACAAAATACCCAACTGACTCCTGACTCCTGAATTCTGTTCGATAAATTTTTAGATCAGCCTACCTGGCTGCAAAAATATTGTTCCCGTTTACTTATCAAAAAAATTATAATAATTCTTACTTTTTATAAAAATTTCGTAACAGATAAATTTGCTACCGAAATTACCAGGATATTATGCTTATATTGAGAGAATCTATCATAAATTATACGAGATAAATACTGTATCAACTTAGATCGACTATAATTGCGATAAGTCCCGAACAATCGGTTTACATCAGTATATTTACTGTTGAGCAAAAACAGTATTAATGAAAACTCCTTTTTTCATAGCGTTTCAACTACACACTTAAATTCATGACTATTACACAAGAACGTCAAGTAATTTTGTTTAAACCCCAAGGAAGTATAGACTTAGAGGGAGGTACAGCCTTAAGCGAACAGATGGCTAGAGTGAATCCCCAGTCTCAGCAACTCTGGGTTATTGATCTAGCAGAAGTGGATTTCATGGATAGTTGTGGGTTAGTCCCCCTTGTTAAAGGGCTGAAAGCTGTGCGTGAAAGTGGTTGTCGCTTAGTTCTTTGCAACGTCAAAGCCCCTGTTAGGTTAATTTTGGAACTCACTCACTTAGATTCAGTGTTTGAGATATTTAACAGTTACGAAGATATATTCTCTGGCGTTAATTAACGGTTAAGTCTGGTACTATTTAGCTAAATCTCAATGTTCTTGACACTCTCCGGGCTAAAGCCACGGAGATTATTTTTGGTTCAACGAATTCACTTACACCATTTTGGATGGTGTAAGATTTGCTGGATAAGGTTTTCTCTCTTGGTATTAGTTTAACTTCCAGAGGCTTATATACCCTAAAGCGAAATCATTGCCCATTCCTAGATATTTCCGTAAGAAAGCGTTTAATTCTGATATGCGTTTTATACCAATTTAATGTGAGCTTGCATAGAATCATGAAACCCATTAACTCTTGTGTATTTATCTGCGTGCATCTGTGGTAGTTGTCCTTGAAACCTTATTCTATGCAGCTTCAGATTAAATTGGTGTTAGTGGAATGGTGTTAAAGAGAATACATTATGCATTCTGGGGAGCGGACATATTACTTTGTCCAGATATAGTACTAGAGAAGTTTGGTAAATCAATACCACTGTGACTTGCGTGACGAGTTTTTAGTGCTAACCTGTAACTCACACTTTGCAGTTCTGCCTGTAGTTGCCTATTTTCTCGTTGGAGAATTCCAACCTTATCTCTCACCGGAGCCATGCGTTCCTCAAATTTACGACGGTAAATTTGGGGCAATTCTTGCACAACTTGCTCTAACATTCGACTACGATCAGTTAGTTCTTGGACTGACTGTCGCAATTGGTGAATTTCGGTATCACGAGATGTAATTTGCTCTTGATAGAACGTTACCTGTTGTTCAACAGCTTGGAGTTGCTCTCTTAACGCCTCTAATTGACTCAAATCGCACTCAGACTCAGACCGTTGAGGGATAAAATTGGTATTACCCTTTACTAGCCGGAATAGTTCTTGAGATAGCTGTTGCACTAATTGATCTCGAAGTTGCAACTCTTGGTGCAACTGGGATATTTCAGTAGATAAAGCTTGGGTGTTGGGTGTGTCAGATTGGCTCACAGTGGATTACATCTTTTAGGTATAACTGCGATAATAGTTCCAAAAAACATAGACAAATATCTCATGCCTTTCGTTTGCCGGGAATAACCCCAACAGGGCGAACTACAACGCCCCCTATCCCTAGACTAAACGCTGTCGGGACTACTTTACGTAAAATATTCAAACTACCACCGCATTAATTTACGAAAAACATATCTCACTTAAGAGAAATTGACAAGTGTTAAAATACACAAATTTCCCTAAAAGTGAATTACACGATAGGACAGGTGTTTTGCCTGTCCTACAATGAATATCTATTCTTTAGCGTTTGATCGGGAAAATCCGGGAGGACTTATCACCAGAAGTTTAAGCGGCGACAGCCTCTGTAGCTGATTCTTCTTCCTTGATTTCTTGCTTAATAGTCAGATAGCGAATCACTTCTTCACTCAACCGCATGGCGCGTTCCAGGGGAGCGATCGCAGTTGCCGGGGCTGAGTAGTTAAATTGGATGTAGATGCCATCACGATGCCTGTTGATTTCATAAGCAAGACGGCGCTTACCACGATTTTGAATTTCTACCTTTTCAGCACCTTGTTCAGTCAACAAGTTCTGGTATTTGGTAACTGCTTGATCTACCTGCTCATCTCCCAAATCAGGACGCAGGATGTACATTGTTTCGTAAACTGTGGTCATATATTTTTGCTCACCTTATGGACAAAAAGGCCGCTAATGATATTTTTATACAAACATAGTAAAATGCTACTGATAAAAATAAACATAAGCAACAAGGAACTATAATCTTACCAGTTTTCAATTTAAATCATTAGCCAAAGAAGCCGAATTTTGGATCTCTAAGGATAATAATCAAGGTTATGGCGCAGCGCTATGTGCGAGTTAAAAGTCAAGAAGGACAAATTTATTATGGGTTGCTGCAATTGTCCCTCAACGTGGAGGTTCTAGACGCTCCACCTTGGTTGGATGGTCAACCCACGGATGTAATCTTGGAACCGGACAAATACCAAATCCTGGCTCCCTGTTCTCCCTCTAAAATTGTGGCCGTAGGCAAGAATTATGCAGACCATGCAGCCGAAATGGGAACTACCGTACCGGTTGAACCGCTGATTTTCCTCAAGCCGCCCACAACTATCATTGCTTCGGAAATAGAAATTAAGTATCCTCACCAGTCACAACGAGTAGACTATGAAGGCGAGTTGGCTTTAGTGATTGGCGATCGCACCTGTGACTGTACACCAGAACAAGCACAAACTAAGATTTGGGGTTACACCATTGCTAATGATGTTACAGCCAGGGATTTACAAAAAAACGACGCTCAATGGACAAGAGCCAAAGGTTTTGATACATTCTGTCCTTTGGGTCCTTGGATTGTCCGAGAATTAAATCCAGGAGCCAGATTACAGACATTTTTGAATGACGATCCCCATCCAGTCCAATCGGCCTGTATTGATCAGATGGTTTTTTCCCCAGATTTTTTAGTGTCTTATATCAGTCAAGTGATGACACTTTTACCTGGAGATATTGTGCTAACAGGTACACCCTTTGGCGTTGGTCCCTTAAATATAGGCGATCGCATCCGGATAGAAATTGAAGGTATTGGTCGCCTAGAAAATACCGTCGTAGCCCGTTAATACCAAGTTTCAGATTTTGGGAACAGCTTATTCTCAAAACTGTGAAGCCAAAATCAAAAATTGGTATTAACCCTAACGCACTTGCATATAAACAGCATCAGAAATGGCTGGTATTTCTGCATAGCGCCCCATCAGAGACTGGAATACAGAATAGACAACGGATGCCACTATACCTAAAAAGATGGTATTGGCTAGAGTTTCTATAGCAAACCCAGCACCAGGAACCGGAGTCAAAATTCGCAGTAGTATGGAACACAAAAATATAACAATATCTAAAAGAATTGCTTGCATTGTGTTGAAACGAATGAAGTGATTGATTTTTTCATTTCTCACCACTAAGATAAACAAAGCGAAAAACACAATTATTTGACCAATTTGCCCTAAACTACCGTAAATAAATAGGACTGGTTGCAGCGGTAGAAGCAAAACTGTGAGTATTGGAAATTGTCTCAACAAAAAGCTACCAAAGACTAAACTGTCAATTAGAGGCAGCAAATAAGGTAAAGAAGCAAAAATTCGGTCGGGAACCGTAGTAGATCCGCGTAAAGACATATAGCGTTATCCTGTAGCTGGAATTTCAATAGCTATTTGAGCCTAGGATAACGCAGCTGCTTGATATTGCTCAAAAATTAGATTATTTTACATTGGCAATCCTAAAACCCATTACACACTCATACTGCTCTGGGTGCTGTTCAGTTAATTGGCGAATCGCTTGACCACAGCGCAGTTGACCCCCACCCCAGCGGGGTTGACCGCTACCATTAGCAAGCAAACAAGACTGGCAAACCTGTTCAGGGGCAAGGATTTGCTCGTCCATTAAAATTACTAACATCTCAATCCCTCCTGTAAATCCTCATTGCTACCCACATTTAACTTCGGAGAGGGTCAACTTTGTAGATACTAAAAGGGTGATGTGCAACAGACCCGCCAAAGTCTACACATTTTACATTTTGATGATTTTCTTTGGTGGAAAATGCCAACTGAGCCGCCTAAATCGCTCTTTTAAGCACAACATGGATGTGGACAGCAGAAAGTTGCTCACCGCACCCTACTTTATTGTATATTATCTATCCTAGAGATTTAGTTTTTTAGTAAAAAGTAATACCAATTCTAATATCAACCTTGATTCGTGCCAAATGATTTAGGATTGCTATATTCAGACTGTTACTTCGATGTTGCTACCAACCAACATCTAGAATTTCACCAATTTGGACAAGGATAGTAAACGTGAATAAGACTAACTCAGACTTACTTAAATCTGCCGATCCTGCTATTAGCGAGTTAATTAACCAAGAACTCCAGCGTCAACGTGACCACTTAGAATTAATCGCCAGTGAAAACTTTACCTCTGCGGCTGTATTAGCGGCTCAAGGTTCTGTTCTCACCAATAAATATGCGGAAGGCTTGCCAGGTAAACGTTATTATGGCGGTTGTGAATTTGTTGACAAAATTGAACAAATAGCCATTGACCGTGCTAAACAGCTATTTGGTGCTGCTCATGCCAATGTACAACCCCATTCGGGCGCACAAGCCAATTTTGCAGTTTTCCTGACCCTACTAGAACCAGGGGACACAATTATGGGCATGGATTTGTCTCACGGGGGACATCTCACCCACGGTTCACCAGTGAATGTATCGGGTAAGTGGTTCCAAGTCCGTCACTATGGCGTGAGTCAGCAAACAGAACAATTAGATTATGACCAAATCCGCGACTTGGCTTTGAAAGAACGTCCTAAACTGCTGATTTGTGGTTATTCTGCTTATCCCCGCGTGATTGATTTTGCAAAATTCCGCAGCATTGCTGATGAAATCGGTGCTTACCTATTAGCAGATATTGCTCACATTGCTGGTTTAGTTGCCACTGGTCATCATCCTAATCCCCTGTCTTATTGTGATGTAGTCACAACCACTACCCACAAAACTTTGCGTGGTCCAAGAGGTGGTTTAATTTTGACCCGTGATGCAGAACTTGGTAAAAAACTGGATAAATCAGTTTTCCCTGGAACTCAAGGCGGACCACTAGAACACGTAATTGCTGGCAAAGCAGTAGCTTTTGGTGAAGCATTGAAGCCAGAGTTTACAACCTATTCTGGTCAAGTAATTGAAAATGCTAGTGCTTTGGCTAATCAATTACAAAAGCGAGGATTGAAATTAGTATCTAATGGTACAGATAATCATTTAATGCTAGTAGATTTACAGTCTATCGGCATGACAGGTAAAAAAGCAGATCAACTAGTTAGCACTGTCAATATTACTGCTAACAAAAATACAGTTCCTTTTGATCCACAATCACCTTTTGTTACTAGTGGTCTCAGGTTAGGTTCTCCGGCCATGACTACAAGAGGCTTGGGTGTGGCAGAATTTACAGAAATTGGCAATATTATTAGCGATCGCTTGTTATCTCCAGATTCCGATACAGTGACTCTAGAATGTCGGCAACGGGTGGCAGCATTGTGCGATCGCTTCCCATTGTATCCACACCTCGAAATTCCTGTTCCAGTTCTAGCCTAAGCGATTTTAGATTTCGGATTTTGGATTTTCATCTAAAACGTAAGTTGCTACTTAGGGAAAAGGTGAGTCTGTGCGGTCTTGGGGAGCCAGTCCGTAGGGGTTTCTCCTGCCCGTAGGAGGTGACTCTTGACCGGAAGACAACAGCGTTTAATCAGCAATTTTACCAATTACCTTTTTCCCTGCCTAAACTAGATAACTAGCAACTTGGGTTAAAATCTAAAATTCCATGAGTGCAGAAATTATTTGTGTTGGTACTGAATTATTGCTAGGTGATATCCTCAACAGTAATGCTCAATATCTAGCCCAGCAGTTAGCAAAATTAGGCATTCCCCATTATTATCAAACTGTGGTAGGGGATAATCCGGAAAGACTCAAGCAAGTGATAGAAATTGCCGCTGCTAGGGTGCAAATTCTGATTTTCACAGGTGGACTTGGCCCCACACCTGATGACCTGACTTGTGAAACTATCGCTGATTTTTTTGGCGTTCCCTTGGTAGAAGATCCAGAAATTATTGAAGATATAACTGATAAATTTACCCAACGTGGGCGTGTGATGTCTCCAAGCAACCGCAAACAAGCTTTAATTCCCCAAGGTGCCAAAGTTTTACCCAATCCTACAGGCACAGCACCCGGTATTATTTGGCAACCCCGTCCAGGTTTAACTATTTTCACTTTCCCCGGTGTTCCTAGTGAACTTTACCCAATGTGGCAAGAAACAGCCGTACCTTTTCTCAAAAGTCAGGGTTGGGGTAAGGAAATCATTCATAGCCGCAGTTTAAGATTTTGGGGAATTGGTGAATCAACTTTAGCGGAAAAAGTTTCAGACTACTTGAATTTACTTAACCCGACAGTAGCAACCTATGCAGGTAAAGGGGAGGTGAGATTGCGAGTTTCGGCAAAAGCAAGTTCAGAAACTGCTGCGAAGGCTTTAATTGCACCAATTGAGCAGCAACTGATAGAGATTGCTGGCTTAGATTATTACGGTGCTGATGATGACAACTTGGCTTCTGTGGTGGGTAAGTTGTTGCGGGAGTCGGGGGAAACTCTCTCAGTGGCTGAATCTTGCACCGGTGGTGGCTTGGGACAAATGTTAACGGATATTTCTGGTAGTTCTGATTACTTTTGGGGTGGGGTAATTTCTTATGATAATTCGGTCAAGGTTGGGCTGTTGGGGGTTAACCCAGAAGATTTAGATCAATTTGGTGCTGTGAGTAAAACTGTAGCGGCACAAATGGCTCTTGGTGTGAAAAATCGCTTAGGTACTACTTGGGGTTTAAGTATTACGGGAATTGCCGGTCCGACTGGGGGAACTAATGACAAGCCGGTAGGTTTGGTGTATATAGGTTTAGCCGGACCAGGATCTGAGGTGACAAGTTTTGAACATCGGTTTGGGACTATTCGTGGTCGGTCTTTAATTCGTCATGTGAGTGCAAATGCCGCGTTGGACAATTTACGGCGCAAGTTGTTGACGATGTAGGGGAAGCTTTAGGGAGATATTGCGGGAGTAAAGAGGATTTTAGCCTAGTTTCTCTATCTTTTAAATAGGTTGGTTTTTTGCGCTAATCTAGTTAGTTTGTTTGTTTGAGGAGTCAGACAAGGCACAAATAATACGCGGGAACTTTTATATCTCTTTGTGTTCTTGTATAAGTAAGCTCAGGACTTTATAAAGATGAGATGAAGATACTTTTAAGATATGCTTATTCTTTCAGGATTTTTTTATCATTACCTCTTATGTTTGTGTTGTAGTGAACAATTTAGTGCATACTAGTTTGGATAAATCACATCGTATAATTTTTTAAAAAGGAGCTTTCATTTAGGAAAATACCTATGAGATACTTAGTAATTTTAGACACGCAAAAGATACGCGATAGTAATTATCCTATTATCATTTACAATGTAAGCGTTTGATAATAGGTAATAAAAGATTCAAGAAATAACAGATCGGGATTTCAAAAATTTTTTTCCGAATCATCGCTGTCAATATTAAGGAGGTAGGCAATATCCATCTATGTTTAGTTTTGTAACTTTGCGAGAACTCATACAAAATGGGTACTGGAGTCAGATTTACAGACCTTTACATAACTTGGTTGTTCAAAGCCTACTTACCTGTGAGCATAAAAATTTTCTACGGGAAACTACACTCATGGCATTCTGGCCGAAAAAGTCAACCACTTCTGATCAAAAAACATCCCACAATCAAAATTTTAAAAATGATAAAAATTTACTAATAAAAAAGAAAGCAGATATTGACATCAAGAGACTTTACAACGAAAAGAGTGTGACGACATCAGCATTATCGTCGGCAGAGCTATCTGAGCCTACCGAAGCAGGGGAAAACTTGTATAATCAATTACTAAAAATATCTGTAACCTCTGAATTTTTCCCGCCTGACTATGCTGCAACCGGACAGCTGATAGAAGAACTGGTAAAACAGCTAGAGCAGCAAGGTGTAAATATTGAAGTATTTACAGGGCAGCCAGGGTATGCATTTTCAACTGATAAGGCTCCGGCAGTTGAACACTCAGGTGGTATACGCATTCAACGATCACGCTCTACCCAAGTCTGGTCTGGAAGGATTCGTGGCAAAGCAGTCAATGGTGTCCTCTTCACCTTACGTGCTTTTATCCATTTGGTAAAAAATTTCCGCAGGCATAATGTATTTCTGCTGACTTCAGCGCCGCCTTTTTTACCCATTGCCGGATATTTAGCTCACCTGTGTTTTAGAGTATCTTACGTTTGCTTACTCTATGATCTTTATCCAGATATTGCGATCGCACTGGGAGTAGTATCTAGAAATCACCCTCTTACAGGGTTTTGGCGGGAACTGAACCGTAAAATTTGGCGAAAATCAAAAGGGATTGTGGTTCTGAGTCCTGATATGAAGGAAAGAATAATCACAATCTGTCCAGATGTAGCGGATAAAGTATCTGTGATTCATAGTTGGGGAGATCCTGACTTAATTGTGCCAATGGCAAAAGAAAATAATTGGTTTGCCAAAAAACATAATTTAGTCAATAAATTCACAGTCCTCTATTCTGGTAATATGGGCAGGTGTCACGACATAGACACCATTCTAGAAACTGCCAAACAACTACAAGATGAACCTATTCAATTTGTTTGTATTGGCGACGGAGCAAAACGAGAACGTTTGATCCAAGAAGTCAATCAGTTAGGCCTAACCAATTTCCTATTTTTACCCTATCAGGATAAGCAAGTACTACCTTACTCTCTGACAGCTTGCGATCTATCTCTAGTGAGTGTCGAAGCAGGTATGGAAAGCCTCGTTGCCCCTAGCAAGCTTTACCCGGCTTTAGCCACCGGAAGACCAGTAGCAGTGATTTGTTCAAAGTACTCTTATTTGCGACAACTAATTACTGATGGTAAATGCGGTAAAGCTGTTGAGAATGGAGACAGTTTGGCTCTAGCAGAGTTTATTCGTCGGCTGAATAGCGATCGCAAACTAGCAGAACGCATGGGCAAGGCATCACGGCAGTATTTGCAGTCAAACTTTACGCCGCAAATCATCGCTAAACAATATCTCAGCGTCCTACGACAGTCTAATTTGTAATCAGTTAGCTGCACTATTTATGAGTAATCACCGTTCATGTGCTAAGATGTCACACTGACAAAACTTAGCTTTTAAAATTGAATACATCAACTTTAAAATTAGGAGTTGGGCTTTGATGGTCTTTTTGATCTCAGTCCCTCCCATGCAACCTTCTTGTGATATTTTTGTATCAAACTGATGCAGGAGGCCAAAGTGCAGAGAAGGTGTGACCGAAATCGGAATCGTTCTAAACGTCGAGCTATCTACTGTCCTGTACATGGCTGCGATATGAATAGCATGAGTCAAAAATATGGGCTGTTTGCTGAACGAGCCGGACAACTACAGCAAAGAGGGATGAGACGAAAACAAGCTCTGATGTTAGTAGCAGCAAAAACCGCAGTTGCTATAGAAGGAGAGTGGTTAGAGGCTTTTTGGTGTGATAACTGCCAAGAAACGAAGTGGTATCACGTTTGTAAGCATCAATCAGTATATGAGTTGTCATTAGCACCTGCAGAACTTTGGCAGCAGGCAACAGGAGTAATTAATCCACATAGAAATCCTTCTGTAGGAGAGTTTACCTTCAGGCAATCCCATGTCATTGGTGGCAACAGTATCAAGGATTTTTGGGTGATCAACTGAGGTAATTTTCAGGCATTTGCATCCTTGTATTTAGATTAGCCTAAATTTTCGATATGAAAGACACCATTTCTCCACCAGAATTACTGATTGAAGCAGGGCGGACAGAACAACAATATTGGAGAGACCTCTGGCGCTATCGGGAACTATTTTATTTCCTAGCATGGCGAGATATTTTAGTCCGGTACAAGCAAACAGCAATCGGCATGGCTTGGGCTTTGATTCGTCCATTTCTAACCATGGTGGTGTTTACAGTCGTGTTTGGGCAGTTAGCAAAATTGCCATCCCAGGGTGTACCTTATCCTATCCTTGTCTTTGCCGGAATGTTACCCTGGCAGTTTTTCGGCAATTCCCTCACGGAGTGCAGCAATAGTTTGATTAGCAATTCAAACCTAATTTCCAAAGTCTATTTTCCTCGCTTGATAGTTCCTACAAGTGCAGTGGTAGTAAGCTTTGTAGATTTTTTGATTTCAGGAATGATCTTATTGGCGCTCATGGCATGGTACAATTTCGTTCCTAGTTGGCGCATTTTGACTCTACCCTTATTTATTAGTATTGCTTTTGCCGCTTCCATGGGAGCAGGCTTATGGTTGGCTTCTTTGAATGTCCAGTATCGAGATTTTCGGTATATAGTGCCGTTTATTGTGCAGTTTGGTCTATATATCTCACCAGTAGGCTTTAGTAGCAGCCTGGTTCCCGAAAAGTGGCGATTTATCTACTCATTAAACCCGATGGTTGGGGTAATTGATGGTTTTCGCTGGGCAATTTTAGGCGGTGAGTCGCATTTATATTTACCAGGGTTTTTTCTATCCTTTGCACTTGTAATCTCACTCTTATTCAGTGGTGTTTGGTATTTCCGCAAGATGGAAAAGAAATTTGCCGATGTAATTTAGATTAGCTGATCAAATTAAAAAGTCATGAGAGCTAATCGTTTATTTCTGAGTTATATCTCTAATAACAAGATTTTTTGGCTGGTTTATCAGCAATCAGCCTGAGTTAAATGAAGTGTAGCCGCCATTGAGAGCCACAAATTAAATCAAATTCCTGTGTGATTGAGACCGTTTGTTTGCTAGAATTTTGCTAGAGAATTTTGTCGTATTTTTTCAGTCCCATTAGCAATGAGGCTGCTTATAGTATCGAAACTTAAAAAATACTAAAAACTAGATTACAACTACATTAATAATGAATGATACCGTTATTCGCGTTGAGAACCTAAGTAAAAAATATATTATTGGACACCAAAAACAAGAACGCAATACCGCGTTGCGGGATGTGATAGCTAATCAGGTTAAGTCTATTGGTAGTTTAATAAATCCCAAAGCAAAAACAGAAAACCCTCAATTTGAAGAATTTTGGGCGCTGAATGATGTTGGGTTTGAGGTTAACCAGGGTGATAGAGTTGGGATTATTGGTCGTAATGGGGCAGGAAAATCAACGCTTTTGAAGATTTTAAGCCGAATTACTGAACCCACCCAAGGAAGAATCAAAATTAAGGGAAGAGTTGCTAGTTTATTGGAGGTAGGTACTGGTTTTCATGGTGAGTTAACTGGAAGAGAGAATATCTTTCTCAACGGTGCCATTCTGGGGATGAGTAAGGTAGAAATTAAACGTAAATTTGATGAAATTGTGGCGTTTTCTGAGGTAGAGAAATTTCTAGATACGCCAGTGAAGCGTTATTCTTCGGGAATGTATGTAAGACTGGCTTTTGCAGTAGCGGCACATTTAGAACCAGAGATTTTGATTGTAGATGAGGTTCTAGCAGTGGGAGATGCAGCCTTTCAGCAAAAATGTTTAGGAAAAATGGAAGAAGTCGGAAGAGAAGGCAGAACAGTTTTGTTTGTAAGTCATAATATGGGAACTATTGAAAAACTATGTAATAGAGGGATTTATTTAAAATCAGGGCAGATTAACTGCAACGGGAAAATAGAAAATTGTTTAAACTCCTATTGGCAAAGCTTAGAAAACAGTGTTTTTTACCAACCTGGCACAATTTTTAAATTAGAAAATAGAGAAAATCTAAATAAATTTTCTATTCTAGAAATTACTCTTTTAGATGAAAAAGAATCTAATAAAGCAGTCGTCAGAACATGGGATTACTTGCGTATCAGAATTCGGTTCTTTTGCCCTGAAGATATCCCTAAAGGTGGCGTAGATTTATGTATTCATACATTTTCTGGAAATAAGCTAATGCATTATTCAACTAAACCATTAAGTGGGTTAGATATGTCACTTACAGAAGGAGATTCATACACTGATTGCATTATCCCTTGTCTTCCACTAGCATCTGGTAATTATAGACTGAGTGTAGGGTTATCTATCCCCAGAAGTAAGTGGTTGTGTTGGGAAGAAGGTATAGCCACGTTAGAGGTAAAAGAAAAAGATGTCTATAATTCTCTTGTACCTCCTGATCAGAACAGAACGCCTATAGCCATAGAACATTATTGGGAAATTCCTGCAACAGTTAAATAATGATGACAAATGATCAAACGGTTTATCCTTTAACATCTTTGCCTCAACCAGAAACAGAGCTAAATAATAGCTTAGGGAACAAAGAAATTCAAATCCCAGAACCAACTCAGGCTAGATCTGAACTTCCTCGAATTAGTATTATTACACCCAGTTATAATCAAGGGCATTTTATTGAACAAACTATCCGCTCAATATTATTACAGGGGTATCCCAATTTAGAATATATAATTATTGACGGTGGTAGCACAGATAATACAGTTGAGATTATCAAACAATATGAACCCTGGATAACCTATTGGATAAGTGAGCCAGATAATGGTCAAACTCATGCTATTAATAAAGGTATTGCCCAAGCAACTGGGGAAATCATAGCTTATCTAAACAGTGATGACTATTATTTACCAGGAACACTGTTTAAAGTTGCTGAATATTTTCGCCAATTTCCTGACACAGACTTACTGCATGGAATTTGTCGTTATGTAAATGAGGAAGGGGAAAAAATTGGTGAACAATTTGCCAATATACAAACTCTAGCAGAGATTTTAGATTTATGGGATGTATGGTGGAAAAAACGCCAGTTTGTACAGCCAGAAGTTTTCTGGACAAGACGCATTACTGAAAAAGTTGGCTTCTTTAAAGAAGACCTAAACTATGTGATGGATTATGAATACTGGTGTAGAATTTTGCTAGAAAATAGTATCGTTGGCAAAATTGATAGTGAATTATCTTGCTTTAGATTTACTAGTAATCAAAAATCGACTCATAAAACAAAAGTTGCCCAGGAACTGCTTAAGGTTGTATTTCCTCTGATTTGGAGCGACTCCAACAAATTAAAACTCAAAAGTCGTATGACTTTACAAGGCAAATGGTTGTATCATGTTGTTCTCGATCAAGAAGTTCAAAAATCATTGAACGCAGGAGAGAAAAAATATTTTCGATTCATAAAAATGTTAATTATCGTCTTTAGGAATCCCCAAATTTTATTAGTATCAAACCTTCAAGATAGAATTAAAAGATTTGTATTTCAGTCTAATGAAAGCTAAATAAAGCAATTATAAAGTAAAAAAGGGTTGCTTAAACAAGAAACTATATTTTTTAAATTATTTTATAAACCATGAAAATTGCGATTTTTGGATATTACAATGCCCTTAATGCTGGAGATGACCGCATTCAATACTGCATTACTAAATTACTTCAAGGTAACAATATTGTTTTTCTACCTCATTATCTATCTCCACCACAAGAATACCTTGAGAGTTTCGATTGGATATTAATTGGTGGAGGTGGACTGGTATTTGAAAGGGTAGGAATATGGGTTAATATAAAGCAATGGATTACAAGATGTAAGGCTAAAATTGGTGTCTTTGGTTTAGGAGTCAATCGAGTTTCTCAAGATTTACTACCAGAATTGTTGGCTTTAATCGAAAAATCTGATTTTTTTTATGTGAGAGATGAAATAAGTAAGTCATTGCTCAACCATCATCCTAAAGTAGAAGTCCATCCAGATTTAACTTGGTGTTTTCCTTTTCCACCAGTTGAACCAAATACCTCTAGTACCAACAATAAAATTGCTATTAATTTAGCACCATGTCACTGGAAAGATTTTGAGCCGGAAATGTGGATTAAAGCATTATCTCAATTTCAACTTAATCCTTTTCCTTTGAATTTTAATGTGAATAGAGATTTTGATTTACTGGAAAAATACTTAGGAAAAATACCTTTTCAAGAATTTTCATTGCAACCACTAATTGATAGTGAAATACTGGTTGCTAGTAGATATCATGCCATCATTTTTGCAATGCAAATGGGAAAACCTTTTATAGCTATCAATTATGATGATAAAGTAGAACGATTACTAAAAGAAAGTAATCTTTCAGACTGTTGCTTAGAAACTACAGAATATGCTGTTTTAGTAGAAAAAATAAATTTTATCCGTGAAAATCAGGGAGAAATTGAGAAAAAAATAAATGCATTTGCAGCTTTACAACAAGAACGATCAATATACTTAAAACAAGCTATTCAAAATCATCTTGCAAATAAAGAAAAAAGCGCAAGTAATTCATTTGCTACTTTGAAAGCAAGTGTCAAAAAAATCCTGATGAGGAGTTGAAAGAGTTATGTCTATTGGTTCAATAATTTATCAGATCCGCAAAAAGTATGAGCATGGACTGCCCACAGCTTACTACAGGGATTCAGTTAGAAAAAGTATATTGAGTTCCAAACCGATTACTAACACATCTGATACTAGTTGTGAAATTCATGTTTTTACTTCTGCCAATGATTGGCTAAATTTAGTCTGGGCATTAAAGTCTTTTTATCATTTTTCTCAGCGTCATTATGGTTTGTGTATTCATGATGATGGAACTCTGACTGATGAAAATCTAGCAACTTTGCAGCATCACTTTCCCAATGCTCGCATTATTGACAAAAAACAGGCTGATGAAAAGGTTTTAGCCTCTCTAGCATCCTATCCTCGCTGTTTAGAGTTTCGCAAAACAAATCTCCTCTCCCCTAAGGTGTTTGACTTTGCTTTATATTTGCAGTGCGATCGCTTATTACTGTTAGATAGCGATATCCTGTTTTTTACAGCACCTACAGAACTTCTGAACCGCATCGACAATCCAGATTATCAACTAAATACACTCAATGGTGATGTGGAAAGTGCCTACACAGTTGAAGCGGATGTAGTGAAAAATCATCTTGGTTTTGATTTGTCCGGGCGAGTAAATTCAGGATTGGGACTAATTCACAAGCGATCGCTTAATTTAGATTGGATAGAAGAATTTCTGGCGCTACCAAATATTATTGGACATTTCTGGCGGATTGAGCAAACTATCTATGCTTTATGTAGCTCCAAGTTTGGAGTAGAACTGTTACCACCTGCTTATGACGTACATTTAGAAGGAGGTATCAACGGTTCTCCATCTCGTCACTATGTCGGCAAAATTCGACACTTAATGTATAGCGAAGGAATTCGCCATTTAGTGCAGAATGGATTCCTCAAGGATTTACAGCGATGAATTCTGGTAATTCGTCAGATAAAACTTTGAGGGTTTTAATGATGCCAGATTACCGCATTATTAACCCCTATCAAACACTGTTATCTCAAGCCTTAGAGAATCAAGGAGTAGAAGTTTTATTTCCCTGTGGTTATCGTCGAGTATTTCCGATATACAGAGAAATTAAAGCTAGTACAAATAAAATAGATATTTTACATTTACACTGGACAACTCCCTATACCAAGGGGAAAAATCTAGTAATTAGATTGGTCTATACCATCAAATTATTAGTTGACATTGTGTTAACTAAATTAGCAGGTGTGAAAGTAGTTTGGACAAATCATGATCACATCGCTCATGATTCTCAGTTCCCATTTCTAGAACATTGGCTGAAACAAAATTTGCTCAAACTAGCCGATAAAATTATTGTTCACCATGCTTCATCTGTTCAGGACATTGGGCAAACCTATAAGGTAGAAAGTGACAAATTTGAGGTTATTCCTCACGGACACTATCGAGAAGTTTATAGTAGAGCAATTTCTCAAGTTCAAGCCAGAAAAGTTTTAGAAATACCATTATCTGGACGTGTTTACCTTAACTTAGGTATGTTACGCCCTTATAAGGGAATTGAAGGCTTACTAAAAGTTTTCGAGGGAAATCAGGAATTTCTAAAAGAAAGTATCCTATTAATAGCAGGAAAAGCATTAGATCAAGCCTATGGTCAAAAACTCAAAGAACAAGCTGCTAAAATACAGGGAGTTTTCCTTCATGATCAGTTTGTAGAAGATAGCAAAATACATCTTTTTTTTAGTGCAGCCGATGTCGTAGTTCTGCCTTTTAAAAGTATTTTAACTTCAGGTAGTCTGATTCTGGCAATGTCATACAATAAACCAATTATTGCTCCTCGCAGTAAAAGTATTATGGAAACATTGGATAGAGCAGATTGGTTGCTGTATGATCCAGAAGATGAGCAGGGATTATTACAGGCTTTGAAAGTTAGTACTCAGCTTGATTTACACAAATTGGGTTATTTAGTTGAGGAGTCATGCGATCGCTTGAGTTGGGAATATATAGGAATACAAACTCAAAAATTATATCAAAACCTAATTAATTGATTAATAGCTAAAAATTTACATATTCAAATTTAATGGCTCGATTCAATCAATAGAAATTATGTTTTCAAATTAAAACTAAATCAAATTATGCTACCAAAAGTTAGTATTTTAATTCCCTGCTACAATGCAGAACAATGGATTGCACAAGCTATAGAAAGCTGTTTAAATCAGAGTTATCCTCACAAAGAAGTAATTGTTGTTGATGATGGCTCTACAGATGGAAGTTTAGAAAAAATTAAAAGTTTTGGTAATTCCATTCACTGGGAAACAGGAGAAAATCGCGGGGGGAATGTTGCTCGTAATCGTTTATTAGAACTAAGTACAGGAGAATGGTTACAATATCTAGACGCAGATGATTACTTACTTCCTACCAAGATTGAACAACAAGTCAAATTTTTGGATCAGGTTCCCAGTATAGATATAATTTACAGTCCCAGTATTTTTGAATATTGGCAAAAAGATATATCTAAACAAGAAATTTTACCTATTCCTGAACCTCACGATGCCTGGATTTTACTAGCTCGTTGGTACTTACCTCAAACAGGTAGTCCCCTTTGGAGAAAACAGGCTCTTGTCGATGTGGGAGCGTGGAAAGCTAGTCAATCTTGCTGTCAAGAACATGAATTGTATTTACGACTGTTAAAAGCAGGAAAACAATTTGAGTATTTTGCCGAATCCGGTTCAGTTTATAGACAATGGAGTGAGTCAACAGTTTGCAAAAAAGATAAATCAAAAAATTATCGTGAACGCTTAAATATTACAGATCAACTAGAAGAATTTCTCGAATCTATTGGTGAATTAACAGAGTCAAGACAATTAGCAATTAATCAAGCAAGGTTTGAGTGCGCTCGAATTATTTGGTTATCTAATCCAGATTGGGCAAATAAAGTTATTCACCAAATTAAAATGAAGCAAAAAAACTTTATACCTCAAGGTAATTATGCTCCTCAAACTTATAGGTTAACTTACAAAATTTTTGGCTTTTCTGTAGCCGAAAAAATGGCAGATTGGAAAAGAAAATTTCAAACCAAATTTATGACATGATGGCTAACTGTGAGAAATGACATATTTCATTAGAAGATTAAAAGCTTGGCTACCATCCATTCTGTCTTGGCAGAAAATGTGAGGTAAATAAAAAATCAGCATATTTAAAGGATAACTTATGTCAAATAATGATTTTAAAATTCACTCAATTTGTTTAGTTAAAAACGAAGTCGATATTATTGGATACTGCTTAGAACAAGCTTCTCAATGGTCAGATTATATCTACGTTTATGATGGTGCAAGCACAGACGGAACCTGGGAAAAAGTCCTGTCTATGCAAAGCGAGAAAATTATTCCCTGGAAACAAGATGGTAAAGTGTTCCAGGAATCTCTACGAGGTGAAGTATTCAATGCTTTTAAGCATCAAGCCAAACCAGGTGATTGGTGGTGTCATCTCGATGCTGATGAATTTTATAGTCCATCTCCGCGTGAATTTCTCTCAAAAATTAGTCAGTTTAATCACGTTGTCTGGGGAATTCCTATTGAATACTATCTAACAACTAAAGATATAGATTTAATAGATTTCAATCAACCCATATCGGAAATATTATCATCCCTAAAGTTTTACAAAATCGAAAATTCTGAACCAAGATTTTTCCGACATCGTGATGGATTAATTTGGGATACTGGTTCCTGGCCACAGCACATGGGCGTAGTTAATAAAGAACGGATTTTATATAAACACTACAAGTACAGAACTCCTGAACAAATTCAGAAAAGACTAGATACTCGTCGTGTAGCTAGAGAACGAGGTTTTCCTGGATGGGATCATGCTGTAGAACAAGATTGGCGAGAAAAAATTGCCAATCCTGAACAATTAAATTACGATGGTCTAGATGGAAATTATGTGATTAATACAGATAATATTCCTAATCATTTAGAGTCTTTCGCTCGCAGAATCATGAAAAGATTTATGCATGGTGTTGGTATCTGGACTTAGTTATCATTTTAAAATTTATAACTGAGGAATAAAAATGAAATTATACTATGCCAACAAAACCAGAAGTTATGTTCCCTTTGCTAACTTTGGAGATGATCTCAATGGCTGGCTTTGGCCACAACTTTTACCAGGAGTCTTTAACGATAGTACTTCTGAGGCAGCATTTGTCGGATTTGGCACATTGTTAAATGAAAATTTGCCTAAATTTAAGCAAACTATTATTTTTGGTACAGGCCATGGATTTGGTAATCTTCCCCAGATAGATGATACATGGACAATATATTGCGTCAGAGGACCTCTAACTGCTTCTGCTTTAAACATCCCACCAGAGTTGGGAATTGCTGATACTGCTATTTTAGTTAACCGAGTTTATCGTCCTACTGATACGAAGAAAAAGTATAAATTGGCTTTCATTCCCTATGCATGGGAGATGGAAAGTAGCCCAGAAATATTTTTAGAAGTTTGTCGGCAATTAGATTACATTTGTATTGATCCACGCTGGGAGGTAGAAAAAGTTCTTCAGGAAATTAGCAAATCCGAACTTGTCGTCAGTGCAGCCATGCATGGTGCAATAGTCGCTGACGCACTACGTGTACCTTGGATTTCTCTAAAATCTAATGCGGGTATCCCTGATTTTAAATGGACTGACTTCTGTCAATCATTAAATCTGGAGTACAAAGTCAATCGATTTTATCGATTTAATAGTATTAGTGAAAAAATTCCCGGATTAAAATTTCTTGAAATCAAACGCATGGTTTCTTATATTCGTCAACTTGTTCACAAATCTCAGTTTCAGTTAAGTAAAGATCATGTTATGGAAAATAAATTGGATCAATTAGATGAAAAACTAGATCTGTTTAAACAAGACTTGAAAGCCGGGAAATTTAAATAAATAATTGATATTAACTTAATTAAATATGGTATTCTTCTCCGTTGTTATTCCTGTTTTCAATAGAGTGAGTATTATCAAAGCAACAATAGACTCTGTATTTAACCAAGATTTTGATGATTATGAAGTGATTGTTGTCGATGATGGTTCCACAGACAATACTATTGATGTATTAGCACAATATGGACAAAATATAAAAATTCTCCAACAGAACAACCAAGGCCCCGGAAAAGCCAGAAATATGGCTATTCAAATCTCTCAAGGAGAATATATTGCTTTCCTGGATAGCGATGATATATGGTTTCCTTGGACTTTAGGAGTGTACGCAGCAGTCATTAGAGAAACAAATAAGCCTGCTTTTTTGGCAGGTAAATCTATATTTTTTAGTAATGAAAATGAGTTAAATTTTGACCAAGTTTCACAACTTAACTATACTGCCTACAAAGATTTGTATGCATCAAATGAAAATGCTAATTCATTTCTCACTAGTTCCGTTACCATTCGGCGAGATATTCTCCAAGAAATAGGTAGTTTTACAGATAAATGGATTAATTCTGAAGACAATGATTTGTGGTTGAGATTAGGAACAGCAACGGGATTTATTTACATTAATTCTCCTTCTGTATTAGCCTATCGTCAGCATTCTAATAGTGCAATTGCTATCACCACCAAAACTTATGAAGGAACTTGCTACCTCATACAACAAGAAAAAAGCAATCAATATCCCGGTGGAAAAATACGAGAGAGAGAAAGACTAGAAATATTGACAAGACATATTAGACCGGTAAGTTTAGAGTGTCTACGTGAAGGTGAAATTAAAAAAGGTTGGGAATTATATCAAGCAACATTTTCATGGCATCTTTGGTTAGGACGGTTTCGTTATTTAATCGGGTTTTTCTGGCTGTTTTCACTAGCAAGACTGAGTGATAGCCGTAAATAAAATTAGCTAAGTTACACTCATCAAATCCTGACAAGATGTTTGACATAAATGATTAACAATTCATATAATGAATACTTGTAAAGTTACTGCAATAATTCCCACGTATAATCGATTATCCCAACTTGTAGAAACATTGGAGAAAATTTTAGAATGTAATCCTTGTCCCGATGAAATCATTATTCATATCGATGGTAATGACACCACAACTGAGCCAGGACTCAAAAACTTAAATTTGCCGTCTATCAAAATTATTAAGAGTTCTGTTCAAGTCGGTCCAGGTGGTGGGAGGAATATAGCCATCGCTCATGCAAATAACCCAATTGTAGCCAGTTTTGATGATGATTCTTATCCTCTAGATACAGACTACTTTGAACGCTTAACAAATCTTTTTAATTCTTTTCCCACAGCAGCAGTTATAGCAGCTAATATATTCCATATTCATGAAACAATTACACCAGCACAATTGACTGGTACATGGGGATCTAATTTTATCGGCTGTGGATGCGCTTATCGGAAAGAAGTATTTCAACAAACTACTGGATATGTTAATTTGCCAGTTGCTTATGGAATGGAAGAAGTTGATTTATCTCTGCGACTTCATGATATGGGGTGGGGTATTCTCGAAAGTTCATGGTTGAGAGTATTTCATAACACCCAATTAGAACACCATAACAACCCACGCATTACTGCTGCAAGCATCGCTAATCAGATGTTGTTAGCTTATTTGCGGTATCCTATCCTCTTCTTTTGGTTAGGCATTGGACAGTGTATGAGCCGTATTTTCTGGTTAATCAGGCACGGAAGAACGTCTGGCATTGTAGAAGGTTTGTTTCTTATCCCTAAACTGATTAGACAATATCATCAACAACGTCAACCGATTTCCGCCAAATCATTACTTTCTTATCTACATTTACGTAGAAATACTCTTCCTGTATCATCAGAGAAGATATTACTGTCATGAAATTATTACCTCAATATAATTTCCATGAATTTCAATAATCATAAGTTATACTCAATCAACAAAGTCAGTAGTTTAAGTAGACATTGGTAGATTTTTTGCAACTTTGCCGATGTGTAGTTTATACTGAATGAGTCTTAGCTCACAAGTTAAAATTCAGGTGATGATATTTTTTTAGATCCTCACCAAAGAGTAGCAAAATTGAGTTAAGTTCTAGACCTAGATCACAACAAGGAGTCTCTCGAATATGGCAATATCTAACATCTTTAACATCTTTAACGGCTATTACACTCTAAATGGAGTTAGATTTGAAAATCCTACCAATGCAACGATTATCGGTACAGGCGTTGACGATCTCTTTGTTACTTCTCGTCCCGATGTCACTAACGTTAAAATCAAAGCTGGAGCGGGAGATGATATTTTAAAAGGAGCAGCCGGTGCAAGACTCGAAGGCGAAGCCGGTAATGACATTTTTGATCTCACCGCTGGCTCAGGTGTTTATATAGGTGGTGCAGGAGACGATCTTTATAAGATTTATGATTTTGCATACACAGATTTAAAGATCGATGAAACAGGTGGTGGAATAGATACCGTCTTTTCACAGCAAAATTTTTCTTTGTCAACTGGTACAACCGGAGTTTCATTACTTGTAAGCGCAAATCTGATCGAGAACCTGACTCTTGATGCTTTCAGCGCAGCCATTACAGGTGAAGGCAATAACCTTGATAATCTGATTATCGGCAATCGGCAAGACAATATCTTAACTGGATTAGCTGGTGCTGATACCATTTATGGCAGTTTCGGCGACGATACAATCGATGGCGGTGCTGGTAATGATCAATTATTCGGTAATCAAGGCAATGACATCTTAATTGCTGGAACAGGCACAGATACCTTGACTGGTGGAGTTGATGATGATAGATACATTATCGATTCTCTTGACCTTGTAGTAGAGCTTGCTGGTGAAGGCACTGATACTGTTGATGTTACTCCTGCTGTTGTTGGCAGTACTTGGGCTACAAGTGCAGAGGTTGAATTCATTAATATTGGTGGAAATGTTGCTGCCAATGTCACACAGTCCAACGCTGTTAACACCACTATAATTGGCAACTCTGCTGCTAACACTCTTACAGGTGGCGCGGGCAATGACACCCTGAAAGGAAAAGCTGGCAATGATACTCTTGTCGGTAGTGCAGGTGATGACACTTTTGAATTTGGTGGTAATGCTTTAGCGTTAGATCCTGTAACCGGATTTTTAGGCGAAACAGGGACACTTTTAGGGTTAACAGGGACAGTAACTAATACCATCGGCAAGGATACAATTACAGGCTTCGTGTCTGGAACAGATGATATTACCCTAGATGTTAGCACCTTTACAGCTGTAGCTGGTTCTGTGGGGTTAGATTTATCAGCAGTTGCTGCTAATGGTTTTACCGTAGTCAACCAAGCTACCAATGCTGGTATTGATGCTCAAAACTTTTACTTTGTTTATAATCAAGGCACTGGAGACTTGTTCTACAATGCAAACTTGTCGGCTTTTGGTTCTGGTGGAGGCGGAATCTTCGCTAACTTGGGAGTCGGTACCACATTAGTAGCGACCGACATATCACTCATCGCTTAATAGCCATGCTTGACTAATAGTTAAGCGTCTTTCAAAAGTAAAAGTTAATATTTACTATTTCAGATCCCCGATTTCTTTGAGAAGTTGGGGATCTCATTTTTCAATAACCTCTGATTGCAACAGTCGAAAAAATAGTAATGTCATGGTCAATGAAATGAAGAATAACCCCAGATGTCAGAGGATGTCTAAAAAATCAGGTCGTATATAATAGAGTCTATATTAGGCTTAATAATTACAATTATCGTATAAACGCTTATATGTCTAAAAAAATATATCTATTTTGTCCAGAGGTTAGATGACGCGAAATAGGAAAAGATCATTTATAAGCTTGCATATGCATCATTTGTTTTTGTATATGCAATATTTAGTTTGTTAAACAACAAGTATGGTACACTCTCAGATGTAAAACCGAATCAGTACTCCAACAGGATTTTAAATTCAAATTAAGCTAGGGATATTTTTTTTTATCCTGAGCATGAGTACCAAAGTCGAATTAAGTTTTACACCTAGATAACAAAAGGATTCTTCCGAATATGCCAATATTCAATATTTTTGACGGATATTACACTGTCGATGGTACTGTAGTTCCCAACCTTAGCAATGCAACGGTGATCGGTACAAGCAGTAACGATGTGTTTGCCAGTTTTACCACTAACACGAAGGTTAAAGCTGGAGCAGGGGATGATATTTTAAGTGGAGCAGAGGGTGCAAGACTTGAAGGGGAAGCCGGCAATGACACTTTTAACCTTATTAGTGCTTCTGGTGTCTATATAGGCGGTGCCGGAGACGACTATTATCAAATTTTAGATATTACCTACACAGGCTTGTTTATCAACGAAACAGGTGGTGGAAACGATACCGTTTTTTCTACCCGTGACTTTTCTTTGTCAACAGGTGCGCCTGGAGTCACATTGATAAGTGGAACTCAGATTGAGAACCTGACTCTTGGTGGAGGCGCTGTAGCCGGGGAAGGCAATAACTTAGCCAATGTTATTACTGGCAACGGCAGCGATAATATCTTATTTGGATTAGCTGGTAACGATACCATTTATGGCGGTTTCGGCAACGACATCATTTTGGGCGGTGCTGGTAATGATCAATTATTCGGTAATCAGGGAGATGACATCTTAATTGGTGGAACAGGCGCAGATATCCTCAGTGGTGGACTCGGTGATGATAGCTATATCATTGATTCTCTTGATAATGTAGTAGAGATTCCCGGTGAAGGTATTGATAGTGTTGACGTTACCGTTCTTACTGCTGGCGGTACTTGGACTAATATGGGTAGTGAAATTGAATTTATCAATATCGCTGGAACCAATCTTGCCAATGTCAGACAGAATAGCAATGTTGATACCGTTATACTAGGAAATTCTGCTGCTAATACTATCACTGGTGGCGCGGGCGATGACACCCTGAATGGAAAAGCGGGTAATGATACTCTCATCGGTGGTGCTGGCGCTGATATTTTTGAATTTGGTGGTCAAGCTCTAGCTGTAGATCCAGTAACAGGGTTTTTAGAAGAAACAGGGGTTACTTTAGGGTTGATCGGACCTACGACTACTACTGTCGGTAAGGATACAATTACAGGCTTCGTTTCTGGAATAGATGGAATTGATTTGCAGGTTGACACCTTTGCAGCTGTAGCGGCTTCTGTGGGGTTAGATTTGTCAGCGGTTGCTAATGGTTTTATCTCAGTCAACCAAGCTAACAACTCTGGTATTGATGCTCAAAACTTTTACTTTGTTTATAATCAAGGAACCGGAGACTTGTTCTACAATGAAAACTTGTCGGCTTTTGGAACTGGAGTAGGCGGAGTCTTCGCTAATTTGGGAATCGGTACCGTATTAGCTGCAACAGACATATCACTCATCGGTTAATAGCCATGCTTGACTTATAGTTAAGCATCTTTCAAAAGTAAAAGTTAATATTCAGTTTTTAGATCCTCGACTTCTTTAAGAAGTGGAGGATCTCATTTTATTATTAGAAATAAATTCCTCATCCATGCCTACAGCACCTTATAATTGGATATCTTGCCAGATTGGAGCGCGTGAGCATTACACCATACCCAGAGCTTTACATCAGCAGGGACAGCTTGCTCACTTGATTACAGATGCTTGGGTATCACCTCAGTCTCCACTAAATTTTTTACCTAAATCTGTCTTAGCTAATTTACGGGAAAGATACCACCCAGACTTGGAACTAGCATCTGTTAGCGCTTTCACTAGTTCTTTAATTCGATTTGAATTAACTCAACGTCTACAAAAAAACACAGGATGGAATCGAGTTATTGCTCGTAATCAATGGTTTCAGCAACAGACAATCAAGACCTTAACAAGGCTATCTGACCAGATTACACATCCTCCCATACTATTTTCTTACAGCTATGCCGCTTTAGAGATTTTTCGATTTGCAAAACAACAGGGATGGTATACAATACTAGGTCAAATTGACCCAGGTTTGTGGGAAGAAAAAATTGTCACTCAAGAGTATCAACGATATCCTCAGTATCGTGCAGATTGGCAACCAGCACCTCCTGAATATTGGCAAAGCTGGAGAGAAGAATGTACTCTAGCTGATGCTATTGTGGTCAATTCTAATTGGTCGCGTCAACTCTTAGAAAAAACTGGTATTGAGCCTAAAAAAATTCATATCATTCCATTAGTATATACTCCACCACAAGCAGCTAGTAACTTTGTCCGCACTTCTCCAGAATTATTTTCTCAAGAGCGTCCTTTAAGGGTATTATTTTTGGGACAGGTAATTTTGCGAAAAGGAATTGCGGCTGTATTAGATGCTGTCCAACAGCTTGAGGGATATCCTGTTGAATTCTTGATTGTCGGCTCTGTGCAAATTGAGATTCCATCTCATTTCCAAAACCATCCGCAAATTCGTTGGTTAGGTCATGTTAATAGGAGTGAAACAGCACAATATTACCAGATGGCAGATGTGTTTTTGTTCCCGACTATTTCCGATGGGTTTGGATTAACGCAACTGGAAGCGCAAGCTTGGAAATTACCTATTATTGCTTCTCGTTCCTGTGGTGAAGTGGTTGTAGATGGTGAGAATGGTTGGATTTTGGAGGAAGTTAGTGGTAATAAAATTGCTGATTTGATACAGTCTATTTTGAGATGTCCCAAATCTTTAGAATATCTGACAAGCCACTCTCCTTATAGTTTAAGTTCTTTATCAGAACATACTTTGATAGAAAAGCTTTTTGAAAATTTATTATCATGTATGATATAAATATTTAATACTTAAGGAAATGTTTACTATGTTCAAATTTATTAAATTCTTGCTTGGTCGTAAAGTTGCACAAATACAAAGGAATTTTCCTTGGCCTATCAAGCAAGAAATTCTCAAAATGCCTCCTATTGAAACACGAAAGCAAGAAACCAATCTAGTTGTTTTGGTTCAACACAAGACCTTTATTGAGGGATTATGGACAGCATGGAGTTGGCTATATTTTTTAAATAATTATCTGGATATAACTTTTGTAATAGATGGTGAAGTAACAGAAAAAGAGCTTAATATTTTTATGCGCCTTTTCCCTAATGGTACAATTGTTAGTCTCAAATCTCAAATAAATAATTGTTTTTTATCAAATGAATTTATTAATCAATTTTATAATCAACATCCATATGGCAAAGTTTTTTTGCTGAAACTATCATTGCAGGAAAAATTTAATGTTCTTTTCTCCGATCCAGATATACTAGTTTTCTCTGATCCTGTTGAGATTCGAGAAAGGTTAAAAATTCAACAGGGCTTCTACTGTACTGAACCTGGTTGTTATTCTTTTGATCAAAGGATATTTGATCGAGCTAAATCTTTAGATATACAGCCAATTCGAGATTTTAATTCAGGGTTACTATACATTCCGAAAAATCATTTGTCTAGCACTCTTTGCTACGAATTAATGAAAGGGTGGACTTTAGCAGATTATCACCATTTCACGGAACAGACTATTTTGGATGTAATGATGAGTTCCTCTGGTGCTACAGCTTTACCTGTTAGCAAGTACGTTGTGAATAGTCAGGGAATGTGGTTTTGGCAGCAAGACATGGACTATACAGGAGTTAAAGTCAGACATTTTGTTGGTAACGTTCGCCATCGTATGTACTTATACGGCTATCCAACAATTACAAAAACATTGTTTAAAAATGTCCCAACTAAATAGAGAAACAATTCAAAAAATAAAGGTTATTTGCTATTCTATTCTGCCATCTCCTTATCAAAGAGACTTATTCTTTGAAATTTCTCGGTGTTCACAAGTAGACCTCACTGTATATTATCTAGAACCTGCTTGTGCCGATTCTCCTTGGCCAGAAAAACCCTTGCAACCTTATGAACACATATTACCAGGGTTTCATTTAGCTTGGGGTTTATCCCGATTTCATTTTAACTGGCATTTGCCATCAACGACTGAAGTTGATGTGGTGGTGCTAAATGGCTATATGAATGTAACTACTCAATTGTTACTCAGATTGCAAGCTCAAAAAATTCCTTGTATTTTTTGGGGTGAAAAAATGGTGGGTAGTTCACAGGGAATTAAAGGAAAATTACAAAAATACTTAGCCGATAGTTTAAAATATTGTCGAGCGATAGCTGCCATTGGCACTAAAGCACAAGAAGACTATCAACAACGTTTTCCTGATAAACCTATTTTTAATATTCCTTACTATTGCGATTTAACTACTTTTAGCCAAGATTTACCCCAGCGTCCACGCAATCCCATTACTATTCTATTTTGTGGTCAGATGATTGCCCGCAAAGGAGTGGATGTTCTGATTCAAGGATTTGATCATCTGATTCAAGCTGGTTTAAATGCTCGTTTACTGCTGGTGGGAAGAGAAGCAGAACTTCCTCAATTGTTAGAAGTATTACCCATTATGACTCGGCAAAAAATTGAATATGCAGGATTTCAAGCTCCTGAAAATTTGCCGCATTTTTTTCGAGAAGCTGATATATTTGTCTTACCTAGTCGATATGATGGTTGGGGAGTAGTTGTTAATCAAGCTCTTGGGGCTGGATTACCTATTATTTGTTCTGATACAGTTGGTGCTGCTTATGATTTAGTTGAACCTGGTAAAAATGGCTTTCTATTTCCATCAGGTGATGTTGTTAGTCTGACTGAAATTTTAATAAATTATTTAAACAATCCAGAAACAATTGCAGCCGCAAGCGAAGAATCACTCAAAAAATCAATTAATTTTTCGCTCCAAGCCGGTGCAGAAAGTTGGGTTGAAGTGTTTAAAAAAGTTGCTCGGTAGTTTGTTTGGTTGATTGATGTTAGAGATTGTTCAAAAATTAATTATCACAATTTAATGCGAATCTTATTTGTTAGCAGCAGTTCTGGGTCACGAGGTGGAGGTGAACTCTATTTAATTTATCTGGGGCAAGAATTAGCAAACCGGGGCTATTCTGTGGGCTTATGGTGTTCTCAACATCCAATCATGGATGAACTTGCTAGTTCATTTAGTCGGTTTGGAGAAGTATTGCGATCGCCCTACATCAATACATATAATCGTAAATTGCGCTCCTTTTCCGATGTTTTCCCTCGCTCTAATCATGCTTGTATCTCAGATTGGCAAGCTTTTCAACCTGATATTATTCATCTCAACAAGCAAAACTTAGAAGATGGGTTGGATTTATTAACATGGTCTGATTCTCTACAAATACCGAGATTAGCAACTATCCATATTACCCAAACTCAGGCCAGTTTAGGAGCAGTTTTAGGCACATGGCGGGACAAAATAGCTAAAAGAGCATTAAATAATTTTAGCGGTTCACTTCTAGCCATTTCCGAAAATCGTGGTAGAGAATTAAAAAAGTTTCTCCCTTCTTTTGAGCAGCAAATAACAGTCATTGACAATGGAGTTTGCATTCCTGAAGATACAGAACGTTTGACAAAGCGTCAAGCTGCTCGTTCACAACTAGGAGTCCATGCAGATGAATTACTAATAGTAGCAGTGGGAAGAATGGAAGCACAAAAGCAACCGCTGCTATTTTTACAATGGGCTACTCACCTCAAGCGGAACCTTCCGGCTGCGCGTTTTTTATGGGTTGGAGATGGGCGTTTAACTCCCATGTGGGATCAATTGGTTGTCGAATATAATGCCCAAGAATACATTCAACGCTTGGGTTGGCAAAAAGACGTGACACCATTTTTAGCAGCAGCAGATGGATTTTTTCATCCTGCTCAGTTTGAGGGATTACCATTTGCTTTGTTGGAGGCAATGGCTTGGTCTTTGCCATGTATGATTAGTTCATCTCTAGCCGATGAGCTAAAGTTTCCCTCAGAAGTTTGTTTGATAGCTTCTGGAAAAGACAACTTGACTGGGTTAGACGCTTTTGTTAATCCAGATTTACGGGATTCTGTGGCTAGTGCAGGTTATCAATTAATCAAAGAGCGATTTTCTTTAGCAAATATGGTAGATAGTTATGAATCTCTTTATCAAAGCCTCAGTCGTACCATATCTGGCAAATCACCCATAATGTAGAGATGTTGTATGCAATGTCTATTAATTCGCAGATTCACAGTTTTTTATCACTGATTTAACTGATTTAAGGATTTTACGGAATGAAGGATATGACAGTCAATGAAAGGGTTTAATACCCCTACCTCTACAGGTAGCAAGTTTTTTGTTGGGGTTAAATCCCCATTCCAAAACTTAATTACGAATTACGAATTATGAATTATTTATTGGACATGATATCAATCTCATGAACATCTCCAGCAATCCCTACTATCCACCTATCGTCAAAAAACGCATCACAAAGGCAACATTTTTGGGAACAGTTGCCTTGATATCTAGCTTAGTCATAGCATTTGTAAACATTAGTCTAGAGCAAACTCCTAGCTTCATGGCTAATCAGGTAGCTATTACTGTAATAATAGGAATAGCGCTCAGTATCTGGAGTGACAGTCGTCGCGGGTTGGGAAATTTGTTTCGAGCCGATTTAGCTTGTATCGTAGCTCTGTATTTTTTAACACTGATTGAGTTTCTATATCCACAGACAAAGTTTGATCAACTTTTGACATCTGAGCAAACATCCCATGCTCTCTACGCTCTTTTGGTTGGGTTTGGTGGACTAGGAATAGGTCGCCACATAACTTTGTTTAAGCCAGCACCTCCCAGTTTGTTAGATTTCGGTAATATTCCTGATAAAGCGTTGTTTCGGATCTTTTGCATATCAGCCTTTCTCGCATACTTGTATGTTTTTATGTCAGTTGAGTTTAATCCTATCAAGCTAATGGAAGCTCAACTTGGTCCCCGGTTTGCTGTGCCGTGGGGACGAGGGCGTTTAGGCGACTGGCGAGTATTTTTATCGGAACTGAAGCTATTTTCTTACGCCATACCACCCTTAGCAGGTATTATCTGGAATCGTCGTCAATCTTTTCGCAGTTGGCAGATATTTTTGGTTGGTATCGTCTTTGCGTTCACTTTTTTTGATGGATTTGCCGGCGGAACACGCAATATCTTTGGTGCCTATATTGCCACATTCTTGGGTGGCTATTTACTCACATTACAGCGTCCTAATCTGTTCAATGTCACTGCGCCTATTGCTGTAATGGCATATGCCATGTTGTTTGCCACCCGTCATATGCTGGGGTTTAGAGAGATGGGCATCAGCCGATATTTAGCAACCGCAGCCTACGCTTCTCAAAAAGTGCAAGGAACTCTAGCAGTGGACTACAACCTGCATAGCATCGGTTTATTAGTCGATGCCTTCCCGATTAAGCATGATTTTCTGGGACTAGAATTGTTATTTGTATTTGCCACTAAACCCATACCTAGAGTATTGTGGCCTGATAAACCGGAAGGTTTAAGTATATCCATTGAGGAAGTGGTGGGTGCTGATGGTTGGACAGTAGCTTCAACTTATGTCGGCGAAAGCTACATGATGGGGGGTCTGTTGGCAGTGTTATTAATATCTCTGTGCATAGGTATATTAGCAACTTGGTGGTCTCGGACAGCCGCATTTCATACTACTGGTTACGGTCTAGTAGTCAACGCTTTAGGCTTTTTTACAGCAGCAATTTCTATGCGAAGTCTGATTATCTTTACAACTTCACTCCTACCAATTGTGGGGCTAATTTTCTTTGCCAAGACTTTTCCTCGTTTATTGGGTATTAAACGCTTACCTAAGCTGTATCCGCGAAGTTAATTACAGTGAGATATATTATACAATGAAAGTTTTACACGTAATTCCTTCTATCAGCCCTAAGCTAGGGGGTCCCACTCAGGTAGTTCTCAATTTGGTACGAGCCTTGAGAGCAGAAGGAATAAATGCAGAGATTGCAACTACTAATGATGATGAGGGAATGCTGCTGGATGTGCCATTATTTGAGCGAGTGGAATACCAAGGACTACCAGTTTGGTTTTTTCCCCCTGCGGCTCGCATCAAAGCATTTCTACCTTCACCCGGATTTACGCAGTGGCTATGGCAAAATATCAAAAATTACGACATTTTAGATAATCACTATTTATTTTCATACCTTCCTAGCTGTGCGGCTATTTTTGCCCAATGGCAACAAGTTCCATACACGGTGAGAATCATGGGACAATTAACACCTTGGGCATTGGCGCAAAGCCAGTTAAAAAAGCAAGTTTACAGCACTTTAATTGAGCGACGTAATTTAAATAATGCTGGGGCTATCCACTGTACATCTGTGGGTGAAATGGAAGATGCACTGCGGTTTGAGGTTAAGCCACCTAAAATAGTTTTGCCTTTGGGAGTGAATCCACCTGTATTGATTCCTGATGCTAAATACAAATTGCGCGATCGCTATCATATCTCTATTGAAGTTCCCATTGTGCTGTTTCTTTCCCGTCTACACTATAAGAAACGTCCTGAATTGTTGATTCAAGCACTGGGTGAGTTAGTAAAAAAAGAACAGAAGTTTCACTTACTTATTGCCGGTTCTGGAGAAGATTTATACGTTAAATCTTTACAGCAAATAGTGGCATCCTTGAATCTCACAGAGCAAACTTCATTTGTCGGGTTTGTCAGTGGATATGATAAAGATTTGCTATTGCAAGGTTCGGATTTGTTTGTACTGCCCACTTATTCCGAAAATTTTGGTATTGCTCTAGCAGAGGCGATGGTGTCGGGTTTACCAATTATTACAACGCCGGGTGTGCAAATTGCGCCGGAAATCGCTGAAGCTCAAGCTGGAATTATTGTAGAAGGAGAAATAGAAGCTTTGCAAGGAGCGATCGCTAATTTTTTAAATTCTCCCCAATTGCGGGAACAAATGGGTCAAAATGGACGTTCATTTGCTTTAGAACGCTATTCATGGGAGACAATTGCTAAACAGTTAGCCACTGCGTATCAAAAAATTATTAATCAATAACAGCTGTTAAATTGTATGATGCTAGTGTGATCAGGGTGGGCGAATTCATGTTTCTTGTGTACGCTTTGTGGAAGACAGTCCAAATAAACCAACTGAAAACACATTGATTTTACTCATGAAGTGGTTATATCGCCAATTCAAAAAATATTGGGTTTTAAGTTTAGTCGGCTTGATCCTGGTGCTTCTCAGTGTTATTCCGATCAGAATAGCGATCGCTTCCTATCAAGCACCCCATCCCCAAGCTATCCTTACCCTTGGTGGTGGTCCAGAGCGAGAAGAATTTACTGCCGAATTTGCTCAAAATCATCCCCATCTAGACATCTGGGTTTCTAGTGGTATACTCCCAGCCCAAGCCTTGGCTATTTTCGGGGCTGTGGCTATTCCCACCAATCGCATTCACCTTGACTATCGTGCTGTTGACACAGTTACTAATTTTACTACCCTGGTTGACGATTTCCGACAACGTCATATTCAGCACGTCTACCTGATCACTTCCGATTTTCATCTACCGAGGGCAACAACTATAGCCACCCTAGTTTTAGGTAGCCAAGGCATGACTTTTACCCCTATTTCTATTCCCTCCAAACGACCTAGCGAATCAGTTGTCCGTATTATCCGCGATAGTGGACGTTCTCTATTGTGGATTGTATCAGGTCGTACTGGAGCCAGTTTCAACCCTCGTTTTCGTCCCCCAGTTTATGCGTCTAGATAATTACACTGTCGGCAATTATACTCCAGGTGCGCCCTACCTTCAGCAACTTTTGTGGTACTTTCTCGGTTCACCTTTAGTTGAAAGTTATTTGCTACCGATATCATCAGTAAAAATTGGTGTTCTCCGGATTTTTGGTGCAAATATCGGTAAAGGAGTCCGCATAAAACCGGGGGTGCGAATCAAATTTCCCTGGCGTTTGAGTATTGGTAACTATGTTTGGATTGGAGAAAATACCTGGATTGACAACCTTGCACCTGTCGTGATAGAAAATCATGTCTGTCTGTCCCAAGGGGTTTATCTATGTACTGGTAATCATGACTGGAATCATCCAGAATTTCAATTGATTCCTGCTCCCATTCATATTGAAGAGAGTAGTTGGATATCAGCAAAATCCGTAATTGGTCCAGGAGTCACAATCGGACAGGGCGCAGTTTTAACTCTAGGTAGTGTAACTGGAAAATCCTTAGAGTCAATGATGATTTATGCAGGTAATCCTGCTCAACCCATTAAGAAAAGGAAAATGGGACAACAAGCTGAAGTATCTTTTCCTATTCCAGCAAAAGATGAATAGTTCCCCCATATCAAAATCTACATATTCTTGAAGAATTACGCAAATTATATAGTAGGATTCCTATTTGATTTTTTTGTATCCCTTACGGAAGCTAGAGCAAAAGTCGCCTAGCGCTTAAAAAACTCAGTACCTTTCTTGCCTTTTAAGAGTTAAGATTATCCATAACGGATAAGTAACTATGACTACTACACCATGCACGTTATTCAGTAATCAAACCGGATTGCTATATCATCAACAAAACACACAACAGAGAAGCTAGGGTGTAGAATGTAAACAAATTTTTTTTATCTTCCCATGATGATACAATTCACACAAGACTATAATGGTAGAAAATTGACTCAGGGATAAAAAATGCTATTACGTAAAGATACTGAAAAAGAAAACAAAGAAGGCCTCTACGGAGTGGGTAATTTTGATAAGTTTAAAATTTTAAGTTTACTCATTGGGCATTTTAAAAATTAGTTCGGTACAACTGAGACCGAAGAATCATAAAATATTTACCTAGATAATTCAACGATAAAAATCCATGATAAATCATAATTCTAATCTAGTCTCAAATGCTCATGAAAATGGAAAGGTAACTGTTGCACCAGCATTATTGCCATTTCAGCCTTTTTCACCTTTGGAAACCGAGGATGAAGATTGGAATCCAAGAGAATTATTGGGGGTTCTGCAACGACGAGCCTTAGTGATATCAGTGGTTGTTGTATCTGTTATGGGTGTTGTTGCTTATTCAACATTGAACCAAGAAAAGATATATCAAGGCAATTTTCAGCTTTTAGTTGAACCTGTAACAGGAGACAACACTTTACAAGCACTCGATCTTCCAGACTCGGTAGGTACTAAATCAGGACTAGATTACGACAGTCAAATTCAGGTTTTGAAAAGTCAGGAAGTCATAAAAAATGTTATCAATGAGTTGCCCCCTAAATCTCCATCTACAGATATTACTTATAATCCTAAGAAGATTACTTATGAGTACTTGATCAGAAATTTAACTATCCGTCGATTAGGTTCCACAAAACTTATAGAAGTGAGCTATAAAAGCAAATATCCTCAGGAAATTAAAAGAGTATTAGATACAATTTCTGAATATTATTTAAAGAACAGTTTGGAAAAGCGTCAAACGAAGTTACGTCAGGGGCTTGAGTTTATAAAAAAACAACGGCCCATACGTCAAAATATTGTCACTCAGTTAGAACGAAAACTGGAAATTTTCCGACAAAGATACGAGTTTATTGATCCAGAAAGCAAATCTACTTCAGTTGCTCAACAAATGCAAACCTTGGATCAGCAACGACTAGATGTTAATCAACAGTTAGCCACAGCGCGTGCTGCTTATATCAGTTTATCAACACGAGAAGGAAAACTAGCAACATTAAATAACGCACCTATATATGGGCAGTTAGTAGTCCAATTACGCCAATTGGAAACTCAACTATCTGGAGAATTAGTTCGTTTTCAACCTGACAGCCCAATCATAGAATCACTACAGGAGAAAAGACGAAATCTTCTGCCTCTTCTGGAAGAGGAGGCAAATCGGTTTTTAGGTCTAAGAGTAGCAGAAGCGACTACTCAGATTCAGAAACTAGAGGTAGAAAGCCAAGAACTGGCTAAGGTTGAACAGCAATTAAAGCGCAGATTTCAGGAGTTACCAATTTTAGCTAGAGAATACAGCGAAATTCAAAGGGAATTGCAAGTCGCAAATGATGCCCTGAATAAGTTTTTAACTACCGAACAAGAACTTTCAATTGGAGTAGCACAAACAGAAGTTCCTTGGGAATTAATACAATCACCCTCTCAGGGTGAATTGCCTATATCTCCAGATATTCCACGTAGTTTATTGTTGGGATTAATGACCAGTTTGGCTGCGGGAATTGGTATTGGCTTGCTCTTAGAAAAAATGGACAACACCTATCATAGCGTCGAGAGCATGAAAGAGAAATTAAAACTCCCATTTTTGGGATCTCTTCCTCTTGATAAACAAATTTCCACTAATCCATTATCTAATCCTAACAACGGCGTTGCCGGAAAAGAAAATTTGTTAGATAAACTTTCCCAAAATATAGGTTGGTTTTCTAATCTCTTCCGTAATCGCAAAGCAGGTGATGGCTATTATGGACAAGGAATATTTTGGGAATCTTTACAGGTTCTTTATTCCAATATTCAACTACTCAATTCTGATCAACCAATTCATGCCTTAGTTGTTTCCTCTGCTATGCCCGGAGATGGAAAAACTACAGTTTCATTCCATATCGCCCAAATAGCCGCCGCCTTGGGAAAACGAGTACTACTTGTAGATGCGGATCTCCGCCGCCCCCAGGTTCACAAAGTATCAAATTTACATAATCTATCGGGATTGAGTAATTTAATATCTAAAGATATGCCAGTTGAGGACTTAATTCAGAAAATGACTTCCATGCCTCTATTATCTGTGATTACTGCAGGACCTACACCGCCTGATCCTGCCCGGTTGCTCTCATCAGAGAAGATGAAGAACCTGATGGAATATTTTAAGGAAAACTTTGATTTGGTGATTTATGATGCCCCTCCAATGCTGGGATTAGTTGATGCCAGACTCCTAGCACCGCAAACTGATGGTATGATACTGGTGGCAAGGATCGACAAAACAGATAAATCGGCATTGATACAACTTCAGGATACTCTCAGAACTTCTCCCATCAACGTCTTAGGTGTTGTTGCTAACGGGGATAATAAGAAATTAAGTGGTTACAATAATTACTATTACACTAAGAGAAAAAAAGCGCTAGTTGGTTAGAGATCGGTAGTTCAGGATGCTTGGCGGTGTAAGTGTAGCCAGCCCCAGGCATCGCTCCACTAACTTCAATATTTTGTTTAATATTTTGTTTGTCGAGTAGGGTGCGTATAGCCCTTCGGGCATGGCTAAGTGCAAAGCACACGCTGTGCGAACGCTAGAGCAGTAGTTAGTGTAACGTACCAATTTATTGATTTCAGCAATAACTAAACTTAATAGACAGAACACTGATGTTGGGTTTAGTACCTTAACCTCACTTCACGGACGGAAAAGACCAAACTTTAACAGCTTTGTCAATCTCAACTTTCACGGAAAAGTTGTAACATCCGACACATTTATATATCAACCATCAGTTATCCTGCACACAGCTATCAGAACATTAAATCTGGGGATCGCTTGCACAATTGTTGACAATTTGTTACAAAAGTACAAAGAACTTCTAGAGACCCAGAACCTAATGTTAGGCGGACTTACTGGTTTAACAGATCCCAAAGGCAGCGATTGGGGAGAGCGAATGCTCAACACAGTCGCCAGCCAAACGATTCGCCACCTGTTTAGCATGAGCGAGTCAGTAGAAGTCTTTGTGCGCTGCTATCCCTCCAGCAAACTGTTGCAAGGCAGCATTGATAGCTTTAAAATGAGCGGTCGTGGCTTAGTAATTCGTAAAGACTTCGCAGTTGAAGAAATGTCTTTTGAAACCGATGCAGTCTCCATTGACTTCGGCTCGGTTTTGAGTGGCAAACTCAGCCTTAAGCAACCCACCCAAGCGGTAGCGCAGGTAGTACTATCAGAAACAGGCATCAACGAAGCCTTTAAGGCAGAACTGGTTAAAAAGCGCCTGCTCAACCTTTCTGAACCAACTTTAATGGCAATATCTGGTGGGGAACCAGTTTCGTTTACGGAAGTCCAAATACAGCTATTACCGGGAAATCGGTTACATCTTGTAGCTAAAGCCGATTTAAACAACGGCGAAATCATACCCCTGAGTATGACCATAGGTATCGGGATTGAAAGACGACGACGGGTTTCTTTTAAAGATCCGAAAATTGAACTTGAGCAAGTTCCAGAACCGCAGCGAGAAATTTCCCAAACTTTAAGTATGGCGTTGGTAGAAATTTTGGATAACATGGTCGATTTAGATCGCTTTGACCTTGATGGGGTAAAAATGCGACTTAACCGTTTAGAAACTGAAGGTCAAAGGTTAATTTTTAGCGGTTATGCAGAAATAGAACGTATCCCTCGTAGTCCTTGAAATGGAAAAAAAATTAAATGCCGCCTAGTCTACTCTGGGCGGCGATGTCATTAAAAATTAAAAAACACAAGTTGCATAAATTTTTTAATTTTTAATTTTTAATTTTTAATTTTTAATTTTTTATCGTCCCACACCTACATATTGAAACCCAGCCCTGACCATTCTTTCGGGGTCTAAGAAGTTACGACCATCAATCATCACGGCGTGACTCATCAATTTTGCCATCTTCGCATAATCTAAAGTGCTGAACTGTTGCCATTCAGTGACGAGTACCAAAGCATCACAGCCATCAGCTAGTCTTTCAGCATCAGTTTCTACCAAGACACCAGAAAGACCATGACGCAAACCAGTTTGGGAAACTATGGGGTCATAAGCTTTAACTTTAGCTCCCAGTCGGTTGAGTTGCTCAATTAAGTTGAGCGCAGGTGCATCACGTAAATCGTCCGTATCTGGCTTGAACGTAAGGCCAAGAAGTCCCACAGTTTTACCTTTGAGGATTTTCAGGACTTGCTGGAGTTTTTCCAAAGCAATCAAACGTTGGCGTTCATTCACACTCACAGCGGCTTTCATGAGTTGGGCTTCATAGCCATAATCATCGGCTGTATGAATCAGCGCCGAGACATCTTTAGGGAAGCAGGAACCACCCCAACCAATCCCAGCTTGTAAGAACTTGTTACCAATCCGGGAATCTAAGCCGATACCTTTGGCTACTTGGGTAACATCTGCACCAACGCGATCGCAAATATTAGCAACTTCGTTAATAAAACTAATCTTGGTTGCCAAAAAAGCATTAGCAGCGTATTTGATCATTTCTGCGGAACTCAGGTCTGTAACCAGTACTGGTACAGGGGGTAAAGACTGGTCAGCAGCAAACTTGCGTTCCACAATTGGGGCATATAGTTCTTTCATCATCCCCACTGCTTGTTGACTATTGCCCCCTAAGACAATCCGATCCGGGTTAAAGGTGTCATAAACTGCTGAACCTTCCCGTAAAAACTCTGGATTGCTGACGACATCAAACTGAGCAGCAATCTCTGGTAATTTCTCCTCCACTGCTGTCCCACCCGCTGGTATCAATGTTTTTTGGCGTTCAGCAATGCCATCTAAAACAATCATCCTTACCCAGTCACCAGAGCCGATAGGTACAGTAGATTTATTGACAATGACCTTATAACCACCGTTGAGATTTTCCCCGATACCGCGAGCTACAGCTTCTACATAGCGGGTATCACTTTCACCAGTGGGTAAAGGAGGAGTTCCCACCGCAATAAACAGAATTTCGCCGTGAGCTACTCCAGCAGCCAGATCAGAAGAAAATAGAATATTGCCTGTATTAATGGCAGACTGCATAATTTCCGAGAGTCCTGGCTCGAAAATTGGCGACTGCCCAGACTTCATTAATTTTACTTTTTCTTCGTTGTTATCTATGCAAATAACATCATGTCCAATATGAGCTAAACAAGCACCTGTTACCAAACCAACATAACCAGTCCCGATTACACAAACACGCATTTTTTAACTCCTTGTTTTTTTGTCATTGGTTATTAGTCATTAGTCATTAGTTCACAAATGCCTAATGACTAATAACAACTAACTAATTGTTACTTTCAATACGTTGGCGGAAATCTTCTATTGCCAGTTTTAACCCATCTTGCAGAGGAATGGTAGGTTCCCAATTTAACCAAGTCTTAGCTCTAGTAATATCGGGACGACGACGACGAGGATCATCTGAAGGTAAGGGTTCAAACTTAATTTGTGCATCTGGGTTAATTAAGTTCTGCACAGCCTGTGCCAATTCCAAAATTGTGTATTCATCAGGATTACCCAGATTTACTGGCCCAATGTACTCACCATTCATCAACCTGATTAGTCCTTCCACTAAGTCAGAGACATAGCAGAAGCTACGAGTTTGTGTACCTTCACCGTACACAGTCAAAGGATTACCCCGTAAGGCTTGAACTATCAAGTTGCTGACTACCCGACCATCGTTTTCTAACATTCGTGGTCCATAGGTGTTAAATATTCTGGCAACCCGAATATCGACTTTATTTTCTCGGTAGTAGTCAAATGCTAAAGTTTCAGCGATTCTTTTGCCTTCGTCGTAGCAAGAACGGATACCAATAGGATTGACACTACCTCGATAATCTTCGGTTTGGGGATGAACTTCTGGATCACCGTAGACTTCACTGGTGGAAGCTAACAAAAACCTTGCTTTCACACGTTTAGCTAACCCCAACATATTCATTGTTCCCATCACGTTAGTTTTAACGGTTTTAATGGGGTTGTACTGGTAATGTACTGGAGACGCGGGGCAAGCTAAATGATAAATTTGATCCACTTCTAACCGAATTTGCTCGGTGATGTCATGACGGATCATCTCAAAATTAGGGTTGTTTAACCATTTGAGGATATTACGTTTATGTCCCGTGTAAAAGTTATCCAAGCATATAACTTCATGACCTTCAGCCATTAGTCGGTCGATCAAATGGGAACCAATAAACCCAGCACCGCCCGTCACCAAAATTCTCATAAATTTCTCGGTAATTTTACAGTTATTTCCAGTGGGTATGATCTTGATTGTGGGATTACCCAGCTAGGGTACAAAAATAGATAATTAACGAAGATCACGGAAAAATGTATTTGTGGATTGAATAATTTTTCTACATATACAATGTGGTGATCTTAGTGTTTGTTACCTGCATGATTAAAGAAGCAAAATAACTAACATTTTCTAATAATGGGAGGATTTTTAGCTAGAGTTCATCAAATCTTCAAAAAGAATATAAATGTTTTTTACAGTATTTTTACACAGAAGCTGTATTACTAGGAATAGTTTTTGACCAAAGTACATTTTGATTGTGTTGTGGTTCACCCAGAATAATGATTGAGCAAGTCAGTTGGCTAACTAATTGGTTGGTAACATCACTAATGGCTAATCCTCCCGGACTAGTACGATTACGGATAAAAGGCAAAACAATTAAATCATATAATCTGGCGGCTTGCAAAATCGCTTGGGCAACATTTTCATGAGCAATAATTTGAATCTCTGGCGGATGAGCCAAAGCTAATTTAGATACTAGTACAGAGAGATGGGATCGCCTAGCAGCAATTTTACTCGAACTGGTGCGGCGATCGCACACATTTAAGATAGTAATGTGGCTGTGATTGGCATCTGCTAACATCTGAGCAAATTTTACAGGAGTTAGTGTGGGAGTCATGAAGTTTTCTATCGGCACCAGGATGCGCTGAATTTTTTTTGGTGATTCTACCAGACGTGCCACAGCCACTGGGCAATGGGATGCCCACAGGACACTATCAATCACATTACCCAACAAACGCGCCCTCAAGCCAGTACGTTTACCCCAACCCATGATAATTAAATTTGCCTTTTGTTCACGAGCCGCCCTGCTAATTCCTGGGGCAAAGGCATCATCAATTCGCAGTAATGGTTCAGCTTTTGCTCCCAATAATTGACTTTGTGCAGTGGCTTTTGCTAATAACCGCTCACTCCGTTGCCAAGCGACTTCTAACTGGGGTGTATCCATCTGAGCCGTAGCATGAGCGATCGCTAATGGTAAAATTTTGCCATTGGACTGACAGGCCAATAATGCCGCCATTTCAATCAAATACCTTTGATTATGGGGATTATACAAAGGTACGACAATTGTCAAATGATCATCTGCTGATTGTCCTTGCTGTTCAGACAGAGGACTTGGTGATGCCTCTTGAGCGGATGAACAAGTTAAGCCAGTAGCACTCGCAGCCACCAGACTCGTCAGCCAAGGCCCCAAAGTCGCTGTCATCACCATTAAAACAATAACGCTGTTGAATACCAATGGTGGCAGTAACCCTGACCGATATCCCCCTAATGCCACTGCTAATGTCGTACTTACCAAAGGAATTGATAGCGACCAAATTGTGAGGGTTTCTTGCCAGTTATAGCGGTAAACCAGTTTTGCCACCAAAGCGGCTATAAATTTGCTAGTAATCAAACCGCAGAAAATTAACAACAATAACGTGATTGTGCTATCGCCGTCAAAAAAGGTAGGTAAATCAATCCTTGAACCCAGATCAACAAAGAAAATGGGAATAAATAGCACACTGCCAATAAACACCAATTTTTCTTTAACTGGCCCTTCGCCCACAGCTTCATTCACCGCCAAACCCGCTAAAAACACACCGACGATTTTTTCTAACCCCATCATTTGAGCAACTACAGCGGCGAGAAACACAGACATTAAGACAAATAAAAACTTGTTGCCCTCGTCGTCTCCAGAGCGTCGGAAAAATTCTTTACCTGCCCAATCAAACCCTACTAACACTATCAAAGCGTAACTTGTTATTAATGCTACTATAGGGATTAGTTGCTCAACGCTGAATACCCCAGCCTGAGAGCTTGCTATACAAACACTTAATATCAGCAGTGTACCGATATCCGTAAAAATTGTGGCTCCCATTGTCATGGTGATAGCCTCGTTATTTACCACTCCCAAATGACTGATAATCGGATATGCCAAAAGAGAGTGAGAGGCAAGTAAAGCACCAATTAATATGGAAGTATCCCAGCTAAAGCCCAAAAATCGCCCTACTAATGTGCCGATCATCAGGGGTAGACTGAAAGTCAAACTACCAAACACCAAGGAACGAATTTTCTGTTCACGAAAAACTTTGATATTAAATTCTAATCCCGCTATAAACATTAAGTAAACTAACCCAATGTCTGATAGCAAGGTGATCATTGGCGATTCTGACTCCAATAAACGCCAGCCTGACGGACCAAGTACTACCCCAGAGCCAACCAAACCCACTAATCCTGGCAATCTTAGCCGATCAAAAAGGATAGGTACAACTAAAATAACCACCAATAAAATAGCAAAGGGAACAATTGGTTCCTTACCAAGAACTTGGGAGGTTGGTTCCGAAGTCAGTACTTGTGATAAGAGTTCCATAAGTAGGACCGAAATGGGCAACGGTGCAGCTGCGATAATCGCAAGAACTATCGCCTGATTTATATAACTTTCAAAAGCTCCCCTGAACAAAGATTAAAAAAACTTAACTTAATACTACATACTACCCAGGTATTTGTTTGGGAACTAACTACCTAGGGGTGGATTTGACTCAAAATAAACCGCAAGCGATCATAATCGTCTTTTAGCAGCACACTCAAGTGTCTTCCCGCTTTAATCAACCATTCTCGGTCAGCTTTGCGTAACTGGTAAACCTCACGAATGGCAGACGCGGCCAAAGATTCTACCGGCGCACCGTTAATCAAAAGTAATGTCCGCAAAAAATCTAGTTTTTCGGTGAACTTGACAATCGCTTCCGGCTGACACCGATAAACAGCTTGATGAATCTGAGGTGGACGGGGTGGGAGATACTGATATACTCCTTGGTTATAACTTAGATTTTGAGACTGCTGTTCAAATCCAACAATCGCTGCCCGAAATTCAGTTCTGAGCATAGCAAATATCTGGGGTTGTTCCTCGCGCAAAGTTTGCAAGGACAACCCCAACGCCCTGGCTCTGTGTACTGAATCTATAGGCATAGTTGTGGCATGATACACCACAGCATAGACTTGATTGCCAGATTCTTCATCCACAGCACAAACCCAACTACCAAAAGGTGGCATAGGCGGAAAACTCAAGTCTTCCGGTTCTAAACACTGTGCCAAAAATTCGGTAGTCGCGGTTTCGATCACCTCCCCAATGTGGTGAGGATGGCGATCGCCTGTAGTAAACTGTGGTAAAGGTAGACGCATAGTAGTCCTTAGTCATTAGTCCTTAGTCATTAGTCCTTAGTCTTTTACTAATGACTCATGACCACTGACTAATGACTCAATTATTATTTTCCTTTTTTCTTGGCTGTAGTGTCTACAGGTTCTAATTCTGGCAAGCGAAAGGTAATTAATTTATCCCAATTACCACCTTCAAAAAGTACAGCTACCTTGCCATCACTGACTCGTTGCACAAGTCCTTCATAGCGATAATAGGTGTCTGCGGGATTTTTGACGCGAACAGTTGCTCCTGGCAGAATCATGTTTTTACCCTCGGTTTATTCTCTGTTAACACCTTAATATTAGTTGTTTGTTAGTTGTCAGAGGGAGGCTTTCTTGCTGGGGGCTTTCTTGCTGGGTGCTGGACGAAGAAAGATACAGGACTTACGCAAAATTTCTCTAAACCCTTTTTCCTTCTCTTCGAGACGCTACGCGTTAGCGGAGCTTTCGCTTTAGCGATACGCGCTCTTTGCTACGCAACGCTACCGCGAACGCGTCTTTGCGGTTCATTTTTTCTTTACTTTTGCGTAAGTCCTAAGATAAATACTCTCCCCATTTTGAGCGTCCCCGCGTCCCCGCGTCTCCCCATCTCCCCAGTCACCTGTCACCTAATTTAATAATATTTTTGACGTTGGCGGAAATTGGCTACAGATTCTACTATTCCTAAAGCGATGAAGTTGGTCAACATCGCAGAACGACCATAACTCATCCAAGGTAAGGGTATACCAGCTACAGGTGCTAAACCAACGGTCATACCTACATTAACAATTAGTTGAAAGATAATCATGGATAAAACACCAATAGCCAACAGAGAGCCGAAATTATCTTTGGCGGTTTGAGCTATGTGTAGTATACGGAAACAGATCAAGCAAAAGACAAATAATACTATTAAACAACCAACAAAACCAAATTCTTCACCAACGGCAGAGAAAATAAAATCTGTGTGCTGCTCTGGTACAAAATTGAGTTGAGTCATCGGACCTCTAAACAAACCCTGTCCCCAGATTTCTCCTGCACCAATAGCAATACGAGATTGAATTAAGTGATAACCCGCACCAAGGGGATCATGTTCAGGATTGATAAATACACTCAACCTATCTTTTTGATATTCTTTTAATACATGATTCCAAGCAAAAACACCTAATTCACCCCCCAACATATTGAGAGTAAAAGCAGCAAGCGCACCAAGATTAAATCTCCGCCAGGGTAAAGTCTGCCATCCCACAATCCCCATAGCACCTGCCCAAAATAAACCCAAGGGACTAAAAATGAGTTCTTTGAACAAAACTATCGGTTCTGATAAGGGCCAGGATATACTGAAGAGAATGGCGGATATCACAGGGGAAATCATCAGAATCAACCAACCAGGGTTGGCATTTGCCCAATACAGCATTCCCAAAACTATCGCCGCAAATACGAGTGAAGTAGCTAAATCTGGCTGTAAAAATATCAATCCCCAAGGAACAGCTGTAATTGCCAAAACACGGAAAACACTATCTAAAGAGGAAGCAGTACGCCTGTGTAACAAAGCTGCGAGGGTGATAATTACGCCTACTTTGGCAAATTCTGAAGGTTGAACATTGAAGCCCGCAATACTAATCCATCGCTGTGCGCCTTTGGCACTTGTACCAGCCACCATGACCACAATCAAGCTGAAATTAGTCAGAGCGTAAGTTATCCAATGCCACTGAATCAGGTTTTCGTAGCGGCAACGAGCTAAAAACAGAGCAATAATTGATCCAATACCAGCTACAAGCCAATGCCACCACCAGTCAATAACTGACTCATTGAGTTCTGTACTCAGGATCATGAGTCCGCCAAACATACTGGCAGCAATAACTAAACACAATAATAGCCAATCTATTTGCTGCCAGGGCTTAAACCAATATTGCCAGCGGATTTTGGGGAGCGAAGGTTTTAACAACATTGTGCGAGGAGGAACTTGAGCGTTAGATAGGGATTGAGGACGCGGAGATAGGGAGATGGGGAGACGCGGGGACGAGAAAAGTAAGAATTACCTGCCTTCCTTATGCCTTCTGCCTTATGTTAGAGCAGCGACTGATACTTTACCGGCGATAGTTAAAGCGATCGCTTTCAGGGCAATAGCCGAAGCTGAATTTGGTTCAGCAACAACTATTGGCACACCATTATCACCGCCAATTCTGGTAGAAATTTCTAAAGGTACACATCCCAACAGTGGTACTCCTAATTCTGCGGCAGTTTTTGAGCCACCTCCGGAACCGAAAATATCATATTGTTTATCTGGTTGATCTGGGGGAATAAAATAGCTCATATTTTCCACAATTCCCAATACCGGGATATTCAACTGCTGGAACATCCGCAACCCTTTCCGCGAATCCAACAGCGCTACTGTTTGCGGTGTAGTCACAATCACTGCCCCAGCTATCGGTACTGCTTGGGTTAAAGTTAACTGAGCATCTCCAGTTCCTGGTGGCATATCCACAATTAAATAGTCCAGTTCTCCCCATTCCACCTGATAGAGAAATTGGCGAATTATGCCATTCAGCATTGGTCCACGCCAAATAACTGGCTGATCTCGGTCTATTAAAAAGCCCATTGAGACTAATTTGACACCATGATTAAAAGCAGGTTCCAGGATGTCACCTGTTTCTGTGGAGCGAACAGCAATTTTGGCATCAGCCAACCCCAGCATCGTGGGGTCATTAGGCCCGTAAATATCAGCATCTAACAAGCCGACTTTGGCTCCTGTTTGTGCTAGAGCCACTGCGACATTTACCGCCACTGTACTTTTACCAACGCCGCCTTTACCGCTAGAAACAGCAATAATATTTTTTACGCCCGGAACACCATTACGGTCAGGTAAGCTTTTTTGCTGTGGTGTTTCTGCTGTCACTTCTACACTGATATCTGTCACACCTGGGAGCTTGTGTACCGCTTTTTTACAATCTTCAACAATAAATTCCCGTAAGGGACAGGCAGGAGTTGTCAATACCAAAGTAAAGCTAACCTTGCCAGCGTCAATTTTGACGTTGCGAATCATATTCAGTTCTACCAGGCTTTTGCGAAGCTCTGGATCTTCAACTGGTCGCAAGACTTCTAGGACTGAGTGAGAATCTAAAACATCATACATAGCGTGTATACCCTTGCGCCTTAATAAAATTTAAAAAATTGTCATTTTTACCTACTTGCATCTTAACTTTCTTGGGGCAGTTATCAGTTATCAGTTATTACAAGGCTTTTAACGCTTAACAGACAACTGACCCATTTCTCCAGTCCCTAAAAATCCAAACACCCACCATTCAAGGATTTTTTCTTTCCTGAAACTGCTTGTAATGCTGCCTTTTCTACAGCTTCCACCAAGGAACGTGCTACCCGATCTGCATAAGGACGAGAGAACGACCAAATTAGAGGTGATAACCAACCGCGTAATGTCACAGAATAAGATAAATAACTACCACAAACAGTTGACTCAACTTGGTATGTCACCCGTTCCTCAATTCCCGGAATTGCCAAAATGCGGATACTCAGCATTTTTTTGGGATTGACGCATTCTACAAAAATCTGGATGGGAATCGGCGAAAAGCGTGTGAAAGCCTGGAAAATCAATCCAGGTTTGGGTACTAGTCCTAAGGGTACATTTGTACTTTTGAGTAGTGGATGCCAAGAAACATCTGTGAAGTCAACCACTTGTTGCCACAGTTCATCTACAGAAGCAGAACTGATCTCTCGATAGGTCCGCACCAGAGCAGCGCAAAATCGAAGACGTTTGCGGTGGCTGAATTTTGACAACCAACTTTGCACTTTTCTCATCCTCCTCTAGGAGCAAACCTACACAGTATCTACTAACTTTGGCATTTTAGGCAGTAGCTCTTTGCTTCAGCCTTTCATCTATTTGCCACAGATGTCATCCAACAAACAAACTACTTTGTAGACTAATTGGTCAGAGTCTGGTATTCGTACCAGAATGTTCCAAGCAAAAAGTCGAAAAAAAACTTGGTTAATATACAAGCCTATACGCATTTGAGGGACAATAGCTCTAGTCATGCCCATCAATGGTGCAAATGCTTGATAACTAAGAAAAAGCAGTTTTGGCATTCTTGAGCTTTGGTGGCTCTGATTGCCGACAAATTTTGAAAATGAAAATTTGTAGCTTTCACAGAAATTGTAATTTTAGGTTCGGGAATCTATGTTGACCAACTCACAAACACCCACTCTAGCAGCAGAATCATCCCAGTTTCTTCCAGCATCTGACGCTCAGGCTAGAGTCAGTCAGTTTATGCAAAATTTACAAGCCGAAATTACTCAAGGTTTAGAGGAACTGGATGGTGTTGGTAAGTTTCAAGAAGACAGTTGGCAGCGTCCAGAAGGGGGTGGGGGGCGATCGCGTGTACTGCGTGATGGGGCTATCTTTGAACAAGCTGGTGTAAATTTTTCTGAAGTTTGGGGTTCCCATCTGCCACCGTCGATTTTAGCCCAACGTCCCGAAGCAGAAGGACACGGCTTTTATGCCACAGGAACTTCACTGGTGTTACATCCCCGTAATCCTTACGTACCCACAGTCCATTTAAATTACCGCTATTTTGAAGCAGGCCCAGTCTGGTGGTTTGGTGGTGGCGCTGATTTGACACCTTATTACCCTTTTGCTGAAGATGCAGCCCATTTCCATCAAACTCTCAAACAAGCTTGCGATCAACATCACCCAGAATATTACCCGGTATTTAAGCGTTGGTGTGATGAATATTTCTATCTCAAACATCGGGATGAAACACGCGGTGTGGGCGGTTTGTTTTTGGATTACCAAGATGGGCAAGGGACTATATATCGCGGACCCGACCCCAATGGAGCAGCGGCTATTTATAGTAACGAGGTAGGAAAACTACCACCACGCACTTGGGAAGAGTTGTTTGCATTGGTGCAAGACTGTGGTGGAGCCTTTTTACCAGCCTATGTACCAATTGTGCAAAGACGACATGGGATAGAATATAGCGATCGCCAACGGAATTTTCAACTATACCGTCGCGGCAGATATGTAGAATTTAACTTGGTTTACGACCGGGGGACAATCTTTGGACTCCAAACCAACGGACGCACAGAATCCATTCTCATGTCCCTACCACCTTTAGTGCGTTGGGAATACGGCTACAAACCAGAACCCAATACGCCCGAAGCTGAGTTGTATGAAACTTTTCTTAAGCCTCAAGATTGGATCAACTGGACACCAAGTCATACTTAATGTATGTGCGTTAAACTACTAAATACAGGCATTTGACAAAAATGTCGTATTTTTTAGTTGTAGCTTGCTCATCTCCAATTTCATCTGAGGATGCTCCTGTGTCTGGTGAGCCAACTAACTTACTAAAAATCTAAGAACTATCCCAATGAAGGTGAAATTTAAAGATGATAAGAACAGCAAGTTTTTTGGCTCACTAATTTTAAGTCTATATACAAAAGTAGTTGATCTTCAGCCCATATCACGGAGAGGTACAGTGAATATAGACCAAAAAGCCTATACAATCCAAGACGGCAGTACTGTAATTGTCTTGAAACCTACAGATCGCCTAGACATCACAACGGCTTGGCAATTCCGCCTGAAATTACAGGAATGTATTTCCAAACTCAGTCGTCATGTAGTTGTGAACCTGGCACAAGTAGATTTTATTGATAGTTCTGGTCTCACTTCTTTGGTCGCTGGGATGCGTGATGCTGATAAAGTGAAGGGCAGTTTCCGCATTTGCAATGTCCACCCAGAGGCCAAACTTGTTTTTGAGGTGACAATGATGGATACAGTTTTTGAAATCTTTGAAACTGAAGAAGAAGCTTTAGAAACCCTATTCCCCAGCTTAGTCAGCAACGATGATCATCTTTTCGAGCCGGGATATCAAAATACTCACCAGACAAGCCCCACATCAAGTTTAAATCCTTCATCTGCTTACTTTGTCCAATCATTAGCTGATGAATCAACGTGACGAAGAAGACGCTCTGACGTTGAGAGTTTCTATTCAATTAATCTTCGTGTAGCGTTGACACTCCCCTGCCTAAAGGCGAGGGGATTCTACATTCATAGACTCGCCATTAGACGACAGGTTTACACCAATCGCCCAAGAGGGCAAATCTCCTGTAGCGTAAGTTCCCGAATGTCCTGCGGTACTTAATGCTAATTTCAGAATATTGATACTGGCATTTATATCTCTATCTTCTACAAACCCACAATGATGACAAACATGGGTTCTAGTTGATAAAGATTTTTGTACTTTTTGACCACAATTAGAGCAATTCTGAGAAGTATTATGCGGAGGAACTGCAACAGTTACCTTTCCATACTTATATCCAAGATATTCTAACCATTGCCTAAAAGTAGACCATCCAGCATCAGAAATTGATTTAGCTAAATGTCGGTTTTTTACCATGCCTTTAACATTTAAGTCTTCATAGGCTACCAAATCGTTAGATTGGATCACGGAATATGCTAATCTCTTGCAATATTCTTTTCGCTGCCTACTTACCCTTAAATGTTCCATATTCTGCCTCATCCCCAGAAATAAAAATGATGGTGACAGAAAAAACTGTAAAGCTGATGCAGTAAGTCTTTGAGAACCCAAAATCTAAAATCCAAAATCCAAAATAGGATAACTTGGCAAAGAAGCCTTTAAGCTAGAAAATAAGAACACGTCGCCCTTAACATTTTCTCTGTGAATAACGTCCGTACTGTCTCTGATACAAAGCGAACTTTCTACAGTCTTCATACCCGTCCAATCAACACTATTTACCGCCGGGTAGTGGAAGAGTTGATGGTAGAAATGCATCTGCTGTCGGTCAATGTCGATTTTAGCTACAATTCAATTTATGCCTTGGGCTTCGTCACATCTTTTGACCGCTTCATGCAAGGCTATCAACCCGAACGGGATCAAGAAGCGATTTTTAATGCTTTATCTCAGTCTGTAGAGCAAGATCCACAACTTTATCGACAGGATGCAGCAAGATTGCAAGCTGTCGCTCAAAGTTTGCCAGCTAAGGACTTAATTGCTTGGTTGAGTCAAACCACTCACTTGGATGTAGATGGCGATTTGCAAGCACAACTGCAAGCGATCGCTCAAAATCCTAATTTTAAATACAGTCGCTTGTTTGCTATTGGTTTATTCTCATTGTTGGAACTAGCAGATCCCGAACTAGTCAAAGATGACAAGCAACGCAATGAGGCACTAAAAGCGATCGCTAATGGTTTGCATTTATCAGAAGATAAACTTAGCAAAGATTTAGAATTATACCGCTCTAACCTAGACAAGATGGCACAAGCACTGATAGTGATGGCAGATATACTCACCGCTGATCGGAAAAAACGCGATCAACGTCAACAAAAATCTACCATCCCAGTTGCCCCTCCTAGTAACAACGAATAATTTATAATTCATAATTCGTAATTCGTAATTCGTAATTAAAGGTTGCAGATCATAAAATAGTCAATGCAAAGCAACCTTGTTTACAACTAAGAAAATTTACCATGTAGTAAATTCTAAATTACGAATTAGCAATTACGAATTACGAATTATTTACACACCCAGTAATTTGTAAAGTACGCTGTTAATAACAGTCAGAGCAAAAGCTCCTAAAACAGCACTCCAAACACCATAACGTAAGCGAAAACCCTCCACTAACCATGCAGCAATACTAAAACAAGCCACAGCAATCATGAATGTGAAGATACCAGATAATAAGTCAAATGTGGCAAAATTTGGGATAATGAATACAGCACCTAGAATTGGTCTGACTAATGCTGTAATAATACCAAGAATTGCAGCGGAAAAGACGGCTTTCCCTGGAGTATCAATTTCAACCCCAAAAGGCAATTTGCTAATAATCCACAAGCTGATAGAAGTGACTATCCAAACAATTAACAGTGTCACAATATTCATTGCCGCAACCCTTGAAACGTAAATGGTGATGGCGATAAATTACTTGGTTTATTGATAGAAAAATCTTTGTAGCTTAACCAATTATTTATAAATTAGCAGCAGTTCTTATTCCAACTGGATTTTATTTTAGATATCTTTAGGTTTATCCAATTTTTCTTGATATTTCTAAAAAATAAAATTCCCCCTAGCCCATACTATTAAACAGGGTTTGGGGGATTTTCACATACAAACGTTTACAGAAATTGTGTCACCTTTTAGGTGTAGAATTGCCGTTTCCCGGTGCTACAGGCACTTGAGGGACGCTGTTGTTGGGAACTATAGGTGAAATACCAGGATTGATACCTTCCCCAGTTCCAGGGAATTGATTTGGGGCTGGGGGCAGAGAAGGGTTAAAATTGCCTTGAGAATCACTGCCCGGAATTGGTACCGTGTTAGGTATTGGCATCATCGGGGTAATTGGTGAGTTGGTGAGTGGTTGAGATGGCCCAGGAATAATTCCCAAAGACACACGATTACCTCCCACTTGCCGCAGCAAATCTAATGTTTGGATGACATCGTTATAAGTTGCTGTACGCGATGCATTCAGCACCAAGATGCCATTAGGATTTGCTTGGACATATTGTTTTAATCTTGCTTCTAATTCCTCCCGTCTGACAGGATCTTTTTCAATGTAAGTTTGACCAACAGCATCAATAGTCACAGGTAAGATATTGCTACTCTTCTGTGAACTGGCAGCAGAAGTTGTACCTGTGCTGGCTTTGGGTAAATCAACATTAATTGCTTGTTGACGAGTAAATTGCAAGGCTGCCAACAAAAAGAATGTCAGAATACAAAAAACGACATCAATTAAAGGGATAATTTGAATCTGGACTTCTTCAACGGGAGTATGCAGGTTAACTTTCATTTTCTAGCTCTGGTGACGAGTTAGGGTGAGAATTTGGGGGTGTTTCCTCCAGAGGAGTTTCAGGAGTTTCAGTAAACTTGTTTTTACCTCGCTTGCGGGGTGGATTAAAGCGTTCCCGTGCAGATTCCCGTACAATTTCTGATGTACTTTGATGAGGATCAGGGGGAAACTGACGATAGAGTAACTCTAAATCATTCCCAGCTTTATTAAAAACTTTGGCTTGGTTAACAACAAAACCCTGAAACAGGCGATAAAATACCAAAGTAGCGATCGCAACGATTAACCCAGTTGCCGTACTAATCAAGGATTCCCCAATCCCAGTAGTTACGCCAGCCGTCGATTCAGTACCCAAATCGCCAATGCGAATTGAGCGCAAAGACTGAATCAAACCTAAAACTGTACCCAACAATCCTAATAGCGGGGAGAGAGCAATCACAGATTCTAAAAGTTTTTCTCCCCTCCGCATATCTGCTATTTCTTCACCCGCCGTTGACTCTAGCGCCAATCGAAAGGTTTCCGCATCACCTTTTTGTAAACGTAGCGGTGCATAGAGAAAACGTCCAATCGGTTGATCTACTGCTTTTTGGGCAATTTCTGTAGCTATTTCCCAATTTTCCGCAGCAGCATCAAGAACGCGCTCAACTATTTCCTTTTCCTGTGTCAAAATCCGCAACCAGAACCACAGACGCTCGAAAATGACACTTACAGATAGGACAGACAGCACCAGCAGAGGCCACATTGCCGGGCCGCCCTTCTTAAACAAATCTAAAATATCCACTATGTAGGTTTCCTCCCTCCATTACTAGAGCAACAATGCTAGAGCATTTTAATTTTAAAGATTAATGCACCATTACCACACTCACCCACTTTATCGCTAGATAAGTAGTAAATAACTCCTTACTAGTACCATCTTCTATACACACTAGGGCGGTTATTCCCACCGGGAGTTTAGAAGAGAATTTGCCAAAATAAAAATAACTGGAGGTTAGAAATATGAACTTCTCAATTCAATCGCTTTACAGCTGGTATCGGAATACACTTCGTAACCCCAAATACCGTTGGTGGGTAATTCTGGGTACAATAGCGTATCTTCTCAGCCCCATAGATATTGCTCCCGATTTTATACCTGTTATTGGACAAATTGATGATGTTTTGCTTTTGACTTTACTAGTTTCTGAAGTTTCTGGATTAGTTATTGATGGCTGGAAAGCGAAAAAAGGTGATGTAGAAACTAGCGTTAATGAGTCTACATCTACAGATAATACTGTTGATGTTGATGCTGTTTCTGTGAAATAAGTTTTTTTAACGCTGAGTCACGCTGAGGTTAACGCGGAGGTACGCGGAGTTAGAGGTTGTTAGCTACTCGTTTGATGCCATCTTTGAGGTGGAGGACGTTAAAGTTGATGAGGAGTCCCAGTTTACATTTGGCTAGTTTGAGATAGGTGAGAAGTTGAACGGAATGAATCGGATTTAAGGATTCGACTGCTTTAACTTCGACAATAATTTTGTTTTCGACTAGCAAATCTAACCGATAAGCACAATCTAGTTTTACATTTTCGTAAATCAAGGGTACAGGAATTTGTCTACCAATATTGAGATTGGCTTTTTTGAGTTCATAGTCTAAACATTCCTCATAAGCTGACTCTAACAACCCAGGTCCCAACGCAGTATGTATCCTCATCGCACAACCAATAATCAACCCACTTAACTCATTCTCTTGCATTCTCTGCGTTCCTCCGCGCTTACCTCTGTGTTCCTCTGCGTTTAAGCATCTTCTCCAAACTCTATCAAGAACCTAAACGCCTTCAAAATATAATTAGCGCAATCTTGAGGAGAAGTATTGTAAAAATATGGCCATGCTAAACCTTTATCTTCATCATAATGATGACTGCGATGGGGATGATTTTCTAGCCATGCTAACCGCACTGCGTGACCGACTAACACATCTAAAACTATATATTCTTCAATTTGCAAGCTGGGGTTATTAGCGACTATGGCGGCTAATTCCATCAATGCTTCTACATTAACTTGGCGATATTCTGGGGCTTCAATTTTATTTAGCAAATGTTCAACTAGCAAAGCAAAATTTCTTTCTCCTGATGTCATTTCGGAAAGCATTATTTCACTATCTAAACGATTGCGTCGTTCTAATTTATCGCCAATTACTAGACCTTTACAATGTTGCATTAATAGCCAAACTTGTTTAAAAAAGTTTTTGGGAACTCGGTTCAGTGCGCCTTCTGCTTGGCGAAATCTCCGCCAATTTTCGGAATTAATGGCAATTTCTTCGCTAATTGCTGGTAAAATTACCCAAGCGATATCACTTTCTTTTTGTTTGACGTGAAGTGATTCTTGTTGACGTAATAAACCACTTACGCCACTATAACCAGTTAAGACTTTATACAAGCGTATTTTTACTTCAAATGGCGAAAGTTGCATTAAGTAATCGTAGGCTTCATCTTGAGTAACGTGCAGTTCTTGAGCTAGTTCGCTGGTAATTAATAGAATCAAATAACCAACTCTTAGGGTTAGCAGTCCTTGAAATAATTCTGGTTCTGATTTGATTAATATACCCAAATAAATCAAAATCTCTTGCGTCAAAACGCGATCGCGGATATCCTCACGACAGAAGTTATTTATTTTTTCCGCAATTTCATGGTGAGACATGGGTACAACCATCAGAGAAGCCTCACTGTAAGCCCTACCTACAGCAATTTGCTTACCTCGTACCACTATACTTGTGACTGCATCAGACAAGCCAATATCCACCATTCGGCGCAAACCCGCAGCGCGACGCACTACCGCCCAAATGCCTAAATCTCCGGCTTTGGTGTAAACTTCATCCAGTAAATCTGCTACTGTTACAGGCCGTCCAGGACCACCATATCCTGTATCAAATTCTAAGCTTTGTAACCGTTTTAAAGTTTGTAATAACTCAATTTGCTCATAAATATTTTCTGATGAACGCAAATGCAGCAACAATGAATTCAGGTTAGTTTCACATTCCATTTGGAATTCTTGGGTATGTCCTAACCGCCAATTTTTCGCCGGATTATAAGCTAGATAATAGCAACGTATCCCGGCATTTTTTAATGGTAATTGGGAAAATTCGGCATTGGGAAGAAAATCAATTGTTTGCATTCCTGCTGTCAGCATTAACTGATTTATTCGCCCTAATTTTACCTGGACACCGTTACAAACACCATCTTTTAGTTCTTGCATTAATTCTAATAATGCTTCGGAACCAATTTCTAACATGGTGTGAGTTAACATTAAAGTCAGAGTCGGACGACCTAAATCACTCCAATATTTTTGAATATAAGCTAATTCACTTCTCAGTTGATCTACCAAAAAATGGTAATCAAGAGTTAAATAAAACTGCTGAGAATCAAGAAAAGATGGCAAAAATACAACGGTTTCACCGCAAATCCTAAAAATTCTTGATGTTGTCAAACTCCGCAAACGTCGTATCGGACGACCAGTTAAACCGAGTTTATCATTCCGCCCAATTTGTGTATAAATGTGGGAAAGATCCCCAGATTTTCTCACTTGAATTGGTTCAACTTGGGTAGGAGTTTGGGTTTCAATTCCGTGAACTGCTAGTTTTGCTTGTAATTCTTCGTCTTCTGCTAACAAAGCAATTTGTATTAAGGCTTCGCGTTTTTTATTTATACACAAATGTCTACCTAAAGGATCAATTTCGCCAATTGCTATTAATCCTTCACTCAACATTTGACCCAGTAAGTATAAACTTTGCGCCCAAACTAAAGGGATATTTTCGTTAGGTAAACGCGGTTGAGTTTGTGGTGCTAATTTTTCGGCTTCGACGTTTTCAGCGGGGACATAATAAAGTTCAGGTAATAACCCTATTCCTTCACTTTCTACAAGTAATGATTCTAATAGTTGTTGATATTGTTTAACTTGTTCTTGTTCACCGCGAAATATACCATCCAGAACTAAATATGTGAAAAATAACGGCCATTCACATTCAATATCTTCAAATTGCTTTAATTCCCCAGGTTCATAATGTAAGCGTTGAGTGTCTTCTAAAACGGTTTGATGTCCATCTCGCAAAAAGCGTTTACAACCGTATTTACCTGCGAGTTTGGTGATAATTTTATTAAAAGTCCGTTCTCGCAATTGCACATCTTCCACTGCAAAAGCGGGATAACTAATAATACTTAAAAGCGCTGCATCAACTTCTTTAGAACCTGATTCTCTTGGTAATAAAGATTCTAAGGTAATTCTGGCTCTAGCAATTTCATCGGGTAGTACATGAATTACTGAAGTTTGACTTCCATGTATACCAAAAAGATTGAGTCCATTGATAGCTTCTAAAGCTGCTTTAGCCATTCCTACGGAACTAGCATTTAATTCAGCACTTCCATGATTAATTTTATTTCCTCTTTCCCAAATGCCAAAGTCGGGAGTGCGGTAAGCTCGGCCAATATAATAAACTAAATTTTGGACAAAGTTAACTTCATCAAGTGTATAAATAATTGATAATCCCCCAGCAGTCATTTGCGCCAACATCAGTAAAAATATTGATGTTGCATCAAGTTGCAAATGTCCCCATTCGTCATCACCAACTACAATGTCACCAGTGGCTGTATTGTATTTAGCGTGCAGTCCATCTAATAAAGATTGAGTATGTTTAAATGTTTCTACTTTTTGTGCTTGTCGCATCATGGCAAACAGCAAGCCACGCATTAACTTGACAACACTATGCTGAAGTTCATAGGTGCGTCCCTCGTCGTTGTCTAGTTTACGATATGCAAGAGCTAAACCCCAAACTGCTAAAATGCTGTAAACGTTATCTCTTACCCAAGCATCAGTATAATCACCATGAGCGGTAATTGCTGTACTCGCAGGAAGCAAACCAGTAATGGGATTTTGACGAGCTATGATAATTGTCTTGATTTGCTGGTAGTAAGTATCCAGACGAGTTGACAATGCTATGGGTGTTTTCATAAGTTGCTGGGGAACGGCGAGGTAAATAATGTAACTCGATACAGCAAGGCTGTTGATTGCTGAATTCCGATATCATTACTGATGTCTAAATGTGGAAATTATTAATGACCAACTTGCACTTATTAATTGATGCTCAAAACGATATCATATAAAGCATCACTTCAGACATCACAGTCTAGAACGCGCCATGAAAGCAGAAACAATTCGCACGACGTTAACAATCCCGAAAGAACTGCTAGAAGCTACAGATAAAGCAGTCCTAGAGGGAAAAGCCAAAAGTAGGAATGATTTTGTGGTGCAGGCTTTGAAGCGGGAATTAGCAGCCCAAAAGAGAGCCGAAATTGATGCTGCTTTGGCGGAAATGGCAAAAGACCCAGATTATCAGACCGAAGTATTAAAAATGGAGGCTGAATTTGCGCCGGCTCAGTGGGAGGCGTTGCAGCTAGGGGAATCTCCAAGATGAGAAGGGGTGAAGTGTATGATGCGCGTCTAGAAATGACTGAAGGTTCAGAACAGGGAGGAACTCGCCCCGTAATTATAGTCAGTCGTGACGTGATTAATCTATCTAGCCCTGTGGTTTTGGCAGTACCTTGTACCACCTATCAAGACGGGAAGCGAGTTTACCCTACTCAAGTTTTAATTTTAGCACCAGATGGCGGACTGAGGAAAGACTCAATCGCAATGGCAGATCAGGTGCGGGTGTTGTCTAAAACCCGCTTTTTGCGTTTAAGAGGGGTACTTTCTGAAGTGGTAATGGCGCATTTGGCACAGGCTTTGTTGATTGCTTTAGATTTACCCGGTTGAGTAGGAAGATTAATCAATTCAAGATTCGGCGCTGTTTAAATTTGGTAAAGTGCGTTAATTTCTGTTAACGCACCATTTGTATCATGTTTATAAATTGCTAACTGCTTCCGCAATTTTTCCGGAAACAAACGGTAAGATTTCCCGACTCTTCGCTTGTTCTTTCCCTTCCGTAAATACTACTAATAGATAAGGACGCTGATCTGGTAATTCAATATAAGCCGCATCATGGCGCACAGAACTTGTCCAACCGGCTTTTGACCAGATTTGACTATTTTGGGGTAATCCACTGCCTAGAAAGCCTGTAACTTGGTCTTCTTCCACGTCTTGGGGTAACTCATCAGGGTTAAGACTGCGTTTGAGTAAAGACATCATGGATTGCGATCGCACACTCGACACCGCTACCCCACCCACGATACTATGCAATAACCTAGCAGTAGCATTGGTAGTCAGCATATTCCGATTTTCAAACATCTCTCCATAAAACGCCCTTTCTCTTCCATAGGGGCCATCACCCCAAGTTTTTTGACAGACGTTAATCGTCGCCATTTCCTCCCACCCCAAAGACTGATAATAGCGATTAATAATATGGCGCTGATATTTCCAAGTTTCAAAAGGGCCAGGGGGTAACTCTGCTCCCGATGTAGTACCGCTGAGAATATCGACAATTAAACTGGTAGCATCATTACTAGAGTCCACAATCATATCCCGCAAAGCTCGCTCCAATTCCTTGGAAGTATTGCTCATTCCCTTTCCTAGCCATTCATGAACCGCTACTAAATAAAACAACTTGACTACACTAGCGGGATAGGTACGTTCAACACCACGATAACTAAATCCTCGCACCGGATGATTCCAAAAAGCATCAGGAGTCAACGCACCACCTGTATTTACTAGCACTGGTGGATCATAAACAACCCAAGTTAAAGCAATTTGGTTACGAGCTAAACTTGTAAATTTAGACCAAGTTGCCTCTAAAATTTCATTACCGAGATGTTCTAGTTGTTCGTTTTTATTAAAAAAAACCATTTGTGAATAATTTCCTTATGCTATCAGGAGTCTAGTTTCTCGCTTCATCCTATCATTACCTGTATAATTACTGAGATAGTAACTATAATTAGGCTGATTTTAGGTAATTTATCATGACACTTGATTTAATGAGGTTTTATCAAGCTTGCAACCCGAATAAAACTCTTGATAAAAGCAAAGCTGAAGATGAACAATACTATATTGATTTTTCAGAGGTGCGGGGTGCAGAAATAATTAGAGAATTAAAACGAACTATTACCCTACTTTCTCCAGAAACACCGACTTGTCAATTATTTACAGGACATATTGGTTGCGGTAAGTCTACTGAATTGCTGCGGTTGAAAGCAGAATTACAAGAACAAGGATTTCATGTAGTTTATTTTGAGTCTAGCCAAAGTTTAGATTTAGCTGATATTGATATTACAGATATTTTACTAGCCATAGCCCGTGAAGTTAGCCAAAGTTTAGAATCTGCACAAATTAAACTCAAACCAGGATATTTTCAAAACCTATTTACAGAAATAGCTGAATTTTTACAAACACCCCTAGATATTGGTGTGGAAGCTGAATTATCTGTAGGTATTGGCAAAATTACCGCTAAAACTAAAGATAGTCCTAAACTGCGTAGTCAACTACGACAATATTTAGAACCGCGCACCAATGGAATTTTAGAATCAATTAACAAAGAATTACTCATACCTGCAAAAGAAAGACTGAAAAAACAAGGTAAATCAGGTTTAGTTGTGATCATTGATAACCTTGATAGGGTAGATAATGCACTGAAACCAAATGGTCAATATCAGCCAGAATATCTATTTGTAGAACGTGGTGAACAGTTAAACAAATTAAACTGTCATGTTGTTTATACAATTCCCCTAGTTCTCATATTTTCTAACGCTTTAGGTAGATTAACAAATCGCTTTGGAGTAGATCCAAAAGTATTACCAATGGTGGCTATTAAACAAAGAAATGGTGCAGATTATCAAGCAGGAATTAAACTACTACAAGAAATGGTAATGAAAAGAGCTTTTCCTGGTGTAAATTGGTCAGAAAGTCAAAATTTAATTACAAAAGTTTTTGAGAGTCCTGAAACATTAGAACGACTTTGTAAAGTTAGCGGTGGTCATTTGCGGAACTTGTTAATGTTATTATTTCGCTGTTTGCAAATGGAAGATACACCAATTTCTCGAAAATGTGTAGAAAGCGTTATCAAAAAACGTTGTAATGAGTTGAATTTAGCAATTACACCAGATGAATGGGAATTACTAAAAGAAGTATGGGAAACAAAAACTTATAGAGGTAATGAACAATATGATATCCTACTTCGCAGTATGTTTGTTTTTGAATATCGAGATGATGACGGATCTTGGTTTGATATTAATCCAATTTTGATAGAATCAAAGGAATTAACATCATAAATAATCACATTGCATAGTAAAACATTAATTCCAGTTCCCCTCCACGAAACAGCGGGGAGGGGTTAAGGGTTCTTGCATTTCACTCAATTGAGAACTGCTATAATTAACTTGCGTAGTTTGGGTTCAAAAAACCTAACATTAAACCTTAATGGTTGGGTTTCGCTTCCCTCAACCCAACCTACAATTACACTAAAATCAACATCATGAATAATCAAGAAAGTCCTCCTGAGAATAACGATAACTCTTTACGAACTATTTTAAGAGCAATTAGGCTATCTCAAGGTCAATTATCACTGATTTTTCTGCGCTGTAATTATGCTAAATTACGTCAGCAAATAGCAGCACAACTCAAAAAAGAAACTTCTATACCCATTAAAGAAATTACTTTATCAGAATCAGTTAAAAGTCTGTACAATCAAATATCTCAAGAATTGGGAAATGAACAACCACAAGCTTTAATGATTTCTGGTTTAGACTCTGTTAAAAACATAGACGTAGTTTTGAGTTTGTCTAATCAAATTCGAGAGGAATTTAGAAAAAACTTTCCTTTTCCGATCTTGATCTGGATAGATGATCAAATTCTCAGAAAAATTATCAGAGTCGCACCAGATTTAGAAAATTGGGGTAGTATTCTGGACTTTGAAAATGATTCAGAGGATTTAATTAATCTACTTCAACACACAACAGAAGGAATTTTTACTAATGATGTTATTCCTACTCCTCAAATTTACAAAGAAATAGAATCAGCACGTCAGGATTTACAAGATAGAGGAGAAGATATAAACCCAGAAATACAAGCAGGTTTAGACTTGGTTTTTGGTTTACGGGAATATCAACAAGATCATCTAGATGATGCCTTAATTTATTATCAACGTAGTCGAGAATTTTGGCAAGCGAATAATAATTTAGAACGTCACGGTATAACATTGGTGAAAATCTCCTTAGCTTATACTCGAAAAGCTGAAATCAATAATACTGAAAATCAAGAAAATTGGCAAAATGCGAGAGATTATTTACAGCAAGCTTTAGATATTTTTGAAAAAGCAGAAAGATTAGATTTAGTAATTGAATATAACAACCGTTTAGGTGAAATATTACGACATTTAAAAGCATGGAATGATTTAGAAAGTTTCGCTCAAAAATCTCTAAAATTATATGAAAACCTCTCTCCAAACCTCTCTCCTACAAGGAGAGAGGCTTTAATTCCCCATTCCCTAGCAGGGAAGGGGGTTAGGGGGTTAGGTCAAAATTATGGTTTTCTCGCAGAAGTAGCATTAAAAAATGAAGAATGGACAAAAGCAAACCAGTACGCGCAGCAAGCATTAGATATTTTAACTAATATTCCTAATATTCCATCTCAAGAATATGGTTTATATCGCTTACTTTTTGCACGTTCTCAAATATTTTTAGGAGAAATTTCCGCAGCAATTAAAAATTTAGAAACTGCAAAAAATGAAAGCCTCCCACAATATAATCCTAAACTATATATTGATATATTAGAAGAATTAAATTTACTGTATTTTCAAGAACAACAATATTTGAAAGCTTTTGAAATTAAACAAGCAAGATTACAAATTAAACAACAATATGGATTTATAGCTTTTGTTGGTGCATCTTATTTAAACCCCCAACGCAAAGTTATTAAATCTGAAAATTCAGATATTGAAGATACAGGAACAATTGCTCAAGAAATTTCTGCTTCTGGTAGAGAACAAGATGTAAAACGGTTGCGGGGAAGAATTGCAGGAAATGAACATAAATTAACTGTCATTCATGGACAGTCTGGAGTTGGGAAAAGTTCAATTTTACAAGGTGGTTTAATTCCTGCACTTCAACAAGAACCTATTGGAGAACGTGATGCTTTACCGATACTTTTACGAATTTATACAAATTGGATAGAAATTTTAGGACAGTATTTACAATCAAATGTACAAACATTATCCAAATTAAATGTAGAGACGTTCCATGGAACGTCTCTACACTCTACGGATACAATTATTCAACAATTGCGAAAAAACGCCGATAAAAATTTATTAACAGTTTTGATATTTGACCAATTTGAAGAATTTTTCTTTGTCTATACTGAGCAAAAACAAAGAAGACAATTTTATGACTTTTTACGAGTCTGCTTAGATATTCCTTTCGTAAAAATTGTCCTTTCTTTACGAGAAGATTATTTACATTATTTATTAGAATTAGATCGTTTAGTGGATTTAACAGTTACTAACAATAACATTCTTGATAAAAATATTCGTTATCATTTGGGTAATTTCTTGCCCGAAGATACTAAAGCAGTGATTAAAAGTCTCACTGAAAAAACACGTTTTTATTTACAAGCAGAATTAATAGATGAATTAGTAAAAGACTTAGCAGGAGATATTGGGGAAGTTAGACCGATTGAATTACAAATTGTGGGGACACAATTACAATCAGAACAAATTAAAACTTTAGATCAATATCGAGAATTTGGTAAAGAAAAATTAGTTGAAAAGTTTTTAGAAGATGTTATTAAAGATTGTGGTGCAGAAAATAAAAAAGTTGCTCGACTGGTTTTATATTTACTCACAGATGAAAATGGCACAAGACCTTTAAAAACTCGTATTGAGTTAGCAGAACAATTTGTAGAAGACAGTGAAAACCTAGATTTAGTCTTACAGATTTTCGTTGCGTCGGGTTTGGTGTTATTGTTACCAGAATCACCTGCGGATAGATATCAATTAGTACATGATTATTTAGTTGAGTTTATTCGTCAACAACAGGGAAATGAGTTATTAGCAGAACTAAACAAGACAAAGGTAGAATTAAAACAGCAGCAACAAGCAACAAAAATATTAGCAGATGCGAAAATTCAAGCTGATGAACAAATCAAAAAAGGAGAAAAAAGATTAAAATTAAGTTCTGGTTTAGCTGTGGGTTTAGTAATAATTGCGGGTATGGCTTCTGTTTATGGGATGAATCAGTTGAAAAAGTTGAAAAAAGCTAACACTGACTTAGAAACAGTACAGTACCAAATTAGAACGGCTAAGGTTGATCTGAAAACCACCCAAGAGTTATTAGAAAAAGCAGAAATTTATAAGTCCTACATTTCGGTAAAACCTAAAGAAACAATCAAAGCTGCGAAAGAGATAATCCCTGAACTTGAGAAATATAAAAAGAATCAGTTCCCAATTGGTCTAAATGGAGATAGCCTCAAGCCAGATGCATTCCTCAAATTCTTCAACAGGAGAAATCTGCCATTTGCGTTTTATGTAAAACGTGTTTCACTGGGTGACTATTCTGCCTACGATCAGAATATCGCCACGCTAAATAAGTACATCAAAGATATCATCAACCAGGAGATTGACCAATGCGAATATACGATCACTAAACTTGAGGATTACAAAAAGAATAACTGGCCAATTAGTCCAAACGAAGATAACCTCAAAGACCCATTCCTCACCTTCTTTAACAGGAGAAATCTGCAATTTGCATTTTATGTAAAACGTGTTTCACTGGGTGACTATTCTGCCTACGATCAGAACATCGCGACGCTAAATAACTACATCAAAGAACTGAAAGCAGAGTTTCAACCATAAATTTCAATTCAGATAATGTTAGGATTTAGGAATTAATCACGATAATATGCTGTATTATCTTGTTCATCGTTTAATATTGTTAATGCTTAAATCCAGTACATCCTGATATGGCTACGCCACGCTTCGCTATCAGACAATAATTGATTATATAATCCTGTTCATCCTTAAATCCTGGATATCCTGATTCTGATAATATTAATTATGTCAATAAACGTACTAATTCCCCATTCCCCAACAACAGAATATCACTGTAACACTGACTTAAGTCTCTATGATTCTCCTGAATGTGTCCGTTTAGCAACTCAAGCCGCAACAGGACGACATTTGAAAATCACATCCAATCATCAAGATACAGCTATAGAAGTTCTTTTATGTGAAGATGATTATCCAGGATGGTTATCTGTTCAAGATTTGCAATTTCTCCAACCAGCAGAAGCAGTATATCAACCCCAATTCATCTCAGCCGCAGAAATTCAACAACGCATACCGGAAATTATCGCTTTTACTCAAGCTGCAAAACAACAAGATAATTATTACCTTTGGGGTGGAACTGTAGCACCAAATTATGACTGTTCTGGTTTAATGCAAGCAGCATTTAAATCTGTGGGTGTGTGGCTACCAAGAGATGCTTATCAACAAGAAGCTTTTACCCAACCAATTGATATTAATGAATTACAACTAGGGGATTTAATATTTTTTGGCACTCCTCAAAAAGCAACTCATGTAGGTTTATATTTAGGTGATAGTTGCTATATTCACAGTTCAGGAAAAGAACAAGGACGTAACGGAATTGGAATTGATCAACTTTCGGAACAAGGAGATCAAATTAGTCAGTCATATTATAAACAATTACGCGGTGCTGGGAGAGTTGTGAACAGCTATGTTGGTAATTCGTAATTTGTAATTCCTCGTTCCCATACTCTGTATGGGAATGAATTCTACAAGGCTCTGCCTTTAGTGACTCTAGAGGCAGAGCCTCTGTGATATGATTCCCAGTCAGAGACTGGGAACCAGCTAACTGTTTTAATATCCCTATGACCAATTACCAATTACCAATTACCAATTACCAATTACCAGATGTATCCGTAGTTGTACCCATAAAAGATGAGGTAGAAAGTTTACCTTTATTACTAGAAGCCATTTCTTCCACTCTCACAGCTAGTAATTTAAATTATGAAATCATCTGTGTAGATGATGGTTCTAGCGATGGTACGGCGGAATTTCTCAAGGAACAAGCCCAAATCCGCACTGATTTAAAGGCGGTAATTTTGCGACGTAACTACGGACAAACTGCGGCAATGGCGGCTGGGTTTAATTATGCCACAGGGAAAGCGATCATCACTTTAGATGCAGATTTGCAAAATGACCCGGCTGATATCCCTATGTTATTAGCAAAGCTGGATGAGGGATATGATTTGGTCAGTGGTTGGCGGCAAAATCGCCAAGATGGGGCGGTAAATCGGTTGCTTCCTTCTAAAATTGCCAATTGGTTAATTCGCCGCACTACTAGCGTGTATATTCATGATTATGGTTGTTCTCTGAAAGCCTATCGTAGCGAATTAGTTGCAGATATGAATCTTTACGGGGAATTACACCGATTTTTACCGGCTTTGGCATATATCGAAGGGGCGAGAATTACGGAATTGCCTGTGCGTCATCATGCGCGACGCTTTGGAAAAAGTAAATATGGGATTTCACGGACTTTCCGAGTATTGATGGATTTGTTAACTATTCTGTTTATGAAGAAGTTTCTCACCCGGCCAATGCACGTTTTTGGACTGTTTGGTTTAATTTCAATGGTTTCTGGGTTGGGAATCGGCATTTACCTGACTTTCCTGAAATTGGTTTGGGCTGAAATGATTGGGAATCGCCCTTTGCTGATTTTGGCGGTTTTATTACTAGTAACAGGCGTGCAGTTATTTTGCTTCGGTCTATTGGCAGAGTTATTGATGCGGACTTATCATGAATCTCAAGGAAGGCCGATATATCGGGTGCGAGAGGTGGTGGCAAAAAATGTTAAGTAACGTAACAATAGAAAGACAAATTACTTAGCATTAAAATTGCATCTGCCGTGAAAGCTTTTGATACTTTTGACCGTGATCTGCGGCGAAACCTGCTGATATTATTTGCGGCGGGTTTATTATTTTGGTCAAGTTTAGCTTCATTGTTGCCGACTTTACCCTTGTATATCGAATCTATTGGCGCGACAAAGCAACAAATTGGGACTGTGATGGGTAGCTTTGCCATTGGGATGTTGCTATTTCGTCCCCTAGTTGGTGCATTAGCAGATAGTCGGGGGAGAAAGATTGTGTTGCTGATTGGAATGTCAGTGGCAGCGATCGCTCCCCTTGGTTATTTGGTAGTAAAATCACTTCTACCTTTAATGGTAATTCGTGCCTTTCATGGCATCAGTATTGCCGCCTTTGGTACAGCTTACATCGCCTTAGTAGGAGACTTAGCACCAGAACACCGTCGTGGTGAAGTCATCGGTTATATGAGTTTGGTTAATCCCGTCGGTGTAGCACTTGGTCCGGCTATAGGTGGATATTTAATGGCAGTAGCTGGTTATACTCCATTATTTATTTTCTCTGCTGTTTCCGGTAGTTTGGGTTTACTATGTATCTTGCCCATTGTCAATCCACCTATTCTTGAACAACCTACAAAGACTGCTGATGATGGATTTTGGCAATTGCTGATTAGTCCCCGTGTGCGTGTACCCGCTATTGTTCTGTTACTAATTGGTTTGTCTTTAGGTACTGTACATACATTTATCGCTTTGTACATCAAATCAACAGGGGTAGATTTAAATGCTGGGTTGTTTTTTACTGCCGCTGCTATATCTAGTTTTAGTATTAGATTGTTTGCCGGTCGAGCTTCTGATAAATATGGACGTGGTTTATTTGTAACTTTTAGCTTGATTGCCTATACTTTAGCAATGGTATTTATTTGGCAAGCAAACAGCGCCTTAATTTTCCTAATAGCAGCAGTTATTGAAGGTGCAGCTTCTGGTACTGCTATTCCCATGATTTCTGTGATGATGACAGATCGAGCCTTACCCCATGAACGGGGGCGAATATTTGGCGTATCTTTAATGGGCTTCGATATTGGACTGGCTATAGCTGGCCCAGTGGTGGGTTTTATTGCTGAACAAATCGGCTATCGCAGTATGTTTGGTTTTGCGACTGGTTTAACTGTCTTGGCCATTCTGATTTTCGTCACCCAGTCTAGCCGCGATTTATCCCATTCCCTGCGCTTTGCCTTCGGTCGTGGTAAAGATGTTTATGCTTTGAAAAGATAAAATATAGCAGGAGTCAGGAGTCAGGAGTCAGGAGTAAAACCCTCTTGTAGTGGAAGTTTCATTATCAATTGATGTCTTAGCCACCCTGTCCACGGCTATAAAAATATATATAATAAAATGCACAAACCCTAAACAAAGAGCTTGTGCAGTTTATTATATTTTCATTTAACGGGCGAGGAGGGATTCGAACCCCCGACACCGTGGTCCGTAGCCACGTGCTCTAGTCCACTGAGCTACACACCCTTAACCGACTGCATCTAACAATAACACATCTTTCCCAAATGACGCAAGATATTTTTGCAAATTCTGTTAACTTAACTCATCTCGATGATCAAGGAGAGGCGCAAATGGTTGATGTGTCTGACAAAATCCCTACTGTGCGCCAAGCTGTAGCGAAAGCCAGGGTGCGGATGCTACCAGCCACCTTTGCCGTCATTCAAGCCGGAAATGCTCCTAAAGGGGATGTTTTGGGAACTGCTAGGTTAGCGGGGATTATGGCCGCTAAACAGACCTCTAATTTAATTCCCCTCTGTCATCCTTTACCCTTACAAAAAATTACAGTTGAGGTAATACCAGATCCCCAACTACCTGGTTATCAAATTTATGCCACAGTGAAAACGAAAGCTGAAACTGGTGTAGAAATGGAAGCTTTAACTGCGGTTTCTGTGGCGGCGCTGACTTTGTACGATATGGCAAAAGCTTTAGAAAAGTCGATTCAAATTGAATCCATTAGTTTGGTAAGTAAGACTGGTGGAAAATCAGGAGATTATAGCAATTCGGGATTTTAGATTGGGTAATTGGTGATGAGAAAATCTATTACCAATTACCCATGATCTAACCTACTGAATCTCCCCTATAGCTTTGTTAAGTTCGGTTGGATCTTCATATTCTTCATCTTCTGGCAATTGTTCTAGTAATGAAAGCAGCTGCTTGTCGGCTCCTTGCTCTCTAGCGTGTTCAATCAATTCTTCCTTATTAGCAGGATAGTCAACACCTTTCAAATGTTTTTGGAGTTCAACTGGATTTGCTTTAGCCATTTTTATCCACCGCTTTAGGTCATTACCATCTTCACAAGTGGATTGATTAACTCCCTCTATCAAAAAGATGAATAAATGTTAATTCAAAAAAATAAAAATTCATCCAGTTGGTTGATGTAAAAATTTAGGGATAAAAACTGATAGTTCTCTATTTTTTTTGTTTTTTAGGCGGTGCGTTAAAAAATTTCTCATTCATCAACTAGGATTGCTATAGCTGTTGAGACATGAGCATAAAAATTGAGAATATTTGATAATTACAGCGGTTTCCGCTCTTATGAAGTACATCTTAGCCCCCTCATCGCTTGCGGGGAGGGGGTTGGGGGTGGGGTTCTTGTACCTCATAACACTGGGAAGTGCTGTATTTGATAATACAGCAGATTGCAGATCAATGAGGTACAGAATCAAAATTGAAACCTAGACACCAAGCCTGTTTTACTCCTGACTCCTGAACCGATAGCGCAGCGTGGCGTAAGCCATAGGTCTGCGAAGCGTCTCCTGACTCCTGAATTCTGCTGTAAGTAAGTGGGCGTTAAAAAATATAATATAAACCTAACCCCCCAACCCCCTTCCCTACCTCTCCCTGACCCTCTCCTAATTTTTGCTTTCCGTAAGTTCTCAGTGATATTTCTCACCAAGAGATGTTAAAACTATGTCCCCTCAGGGAAATAATGCAGTAGAAGCAGGACTTATATACACATCAACAGGCGGAATTCGTGCTGAGATGTTGCGCTCAGAAATCTATCGTGCTTGGGAAAGATCGCATTTACAAGGGGCTGATAACCGCGCTCTTCAAGCCGAGAAACTATCGAGCTTAGAGACTGAACGTTTAGTAAAGCAACATAGTGATCTGATTAATTTAGCTGCTCCCTACTTCCGAACCTTATCACAGGCTGCTGGAACAGATCGTCATGCAGTGATGTTAAGCGATCGCCAAGCCATTCTACTAGATGTGGTGGGTGACAAGCAAACTGTACAAGCTTCCGAATCATTTCCTACTCCGGGTTCTCTGCTGTCGGAAGCTGTCGCTGGTGCTAATGGTATCGGTACTCCTTTAGCTGAAGAAGATTATGTAGAAATTGTGGCCGCAGAGCATTTTATTCAAGGATTTCATCCTTTTACTTGCCAGGGAATTCCCCTGCGGGACGAAAACCGGGAGATTATTGGTGTATTAAGTATATCCGTCCGTCGTCCAGATGCGGGACAAAGGTTAAAAGAGATATTGCTATGTGCATCTCACGGTATTGAAGCAGAATTATTGATAGGAAATTTAGAAAAAGATATTCGTCGTGTGTTAGCATCAAATCCTGATGATTATCAACCATTAGAAGAACTGCGCCAAGATATCATTCAAGGTCATCAAGCCGCACGGTTAAAACTGGAAATTAGTTCTCGGATGGTAGCTGTTAATCGCTTAGATTATGCAATGCAATTACTGCAACAGGCTGAAAAATCAATTCAAATATTTCGTCATCGTGCTGCAATTTGGCGCAATTTGGCATCATTAGAAATCGGACAAATTCAACCTCTATCACTTACTGATAGTTTGGGCGATTTGGTAGACCTTTTAGCAACTGAGGCTGCTATCCGCAAGGTGGAAATTCTCACTGATTGGACAGAGATAATTACAGTATCAGCAGATATCAGATCGCTGTTACGCAAGCTGCTGCGCTGTTTTCTCAACTCTTTTGAGAATGCAGGTAAAGGTGGCACAGTAAAAGTTATAGTAGAAAAAATGCCCTATTCTGAATTTGCACAAGTTAGTTTTACATCTCTTCCCGTATTAAATACTTCTCAGTCAGAACCAATGACTGAGATGTTTTCTCTACCCATAACCAAGAAAAATTTATGAATAATGAAAATTTAAAAAAGCGCAAAGTTCTGATTGCAGATGATGACCAAGATTGTCGAGAGATGCTCTCTTTGTTGCTGGATCAAGAAGGGTGGGATGTCAGAGCAGCAAAGGATGGTAAAGAAGCTTTAGAAAAAGTAGTTAAGTGTCAACCAGATTTATTGATTTTAGATAATAGAATGCCCGAACTCACAGGAGTTGAAGTTTACCAACACCTTCAGATTCAGGGCATCAATTTAGCTATTATATTCGCTACGGCTTATGGTTATCCAGAGGAATTAGTTTCAACTTTGGGTATTTCCTATTGGGTAACTAAACCCTATGATATTCCCAAGTTACTGGAGACTATGGAGTTGGCTTACGAAAATTCAGCTACTTTAATGTAGGTAATTACCTCAGCAAAATTAATTAGACATTTTGCCGAAAAATAAAAATCTCTGTATTCCCTATTCCCTGCCCTAACTAGATAATTTATTTTGCACGACTACTTATGTAAGCAACTGACACCTAAAACCCTTAAAATGATGAGGGTGTATTAACGTCTGTAACAAATTCACAAATATTTATTATTTATGCCTCCTCGTTGGCCTCGCAAACCTGATCGCAAAGACCCAGATTTTCGCAAATTAGATGACCGGATGAATTTTGCTTTTCATGTAGCTGTTGCTGCTACTGTCAATTCAGGGTTGTGGTTTTTCCACATCTTGAAAGCCACATCCTGGGAGTGGTTAACACCTTTAACGCTAGGTTGGGTAGGTGTAGTACTGCTGCATCTAATTTATATTAGTGCGATCGCTAATTACGACCAAACACCACCCGAATCCACCTAAAGAATGACTGCTGAAGCTGGGGTAATTGTAACCTATGGTAGTAGAGATATTTTAGCTAATTGCGCGATAATGTGAGATAAGCTGAAGGTTCAGGCTATTATTTCCCATTAGGTTATTTCAATGGCTAAAACTAATACCACAGAATTACTAGAAGCCCTAGCATCTGAAATTGGCGAAACTGTCTATATAGATGTTGCTAAGTGGCATCTTTATTTATCTAATGCCAAACTTCATACCATTGTTGCTGAACAGTTATATCCTTTAATTACTTCCAAGACTGTCAATGAAGATAAAGTTATTCAAGTCTTGGAATCTATCCCAGTGAAAATTGGTGGTGGTAGAAAGGAACTAGCTTTAATTGATTTATTACCCTTGCAATGCCAAGTTGCCTTAGTAGATATTTTGGAAAAATACCAAAGAGAAATCTAAACTCTCTCTTCACCTCTTCCTCCTCTTACCTCTGCGCTAACCTCCGCGTACCTCTGCGTTGAAAATTCACACATCAACACTACACAAAATAATTAATGGAGGATTTTGTATATGTTTTTACAACTCAAAGATAGCCATAATTTAGTTAAAATAGTCGATATTCAGGAACTACTTGATCCTAGTAGTGAAATTGTCCACGCCAAAGACCAAGAAGGACAAGAAGAACAGGAAACGGATATTTATCAAAAAGAAGAATTAGTATTTCCCTCTGGGGAGAAACTACCGCGCTGTTGGTTAGATGCCCACTATAGAGAATCTGTAGCAGCTTAATATTAATTACCGCATCATTCAGGAGGGTTTAGCATTGCTAAACCCCTATATTAATTTAATTAGCAGCAGTTTTTTCTTCTAGCTTCACACCTTCAGAACCTTTAGAAAAAGCTTTAGTAATCCAAGATGTGAAAATATGAGAAAGGACACCCATTGGACCTGCAAACAGACACAAAGCTAAAGAGTGAATTGTCCAAATCTTGGTTTTTTGTCCTTCCCAATAAATCCATCTACCTACAAATAAATCCATCACCAAAAAATGAATCCAACCTGTAGCAGCAGCTGTTTCATCACCAAAAAACTTGGCTATATCTGCTAATTGAGGATTTGATAAAGCAGCGGCGTTTTCTGGAGTAATACTGACGACAAATAAATAGGAATATGCACCAGCTAAAACCACAAAAGGTAAATAAGATTCCATTACCTTGCGGGTGACATTCCAGTTAGGTAAGAAAATCATTAACGCCCAAAAAGGCAAAACAAAAAGATTGGCAACATTAAATAAATCTGTGATATTCATAATATTAGGTGACAGTTGACAGGTGAAAGGTGACAGTAATGAGATAAGAGGAAAAATTAATCAAGCTGAAAGATGATTACTACTTACAAACTGACTAATTGAGATTCTATTTCTGAAGATTGTAAATTACGACCGATAAAAACTAAACTGGTTTGTTTTGTTTCTTCTACTTTCCAAGGACGGTCATAAAATTTATCAAATCTATTTCCTACACCTTGCATAACTAACCGCATGGGTTTATTAGCAACAGCCACAAATCCTTTAATGCGGTAAATTTCTTGTTCTTGTGCTAGTTTTTCTAATCTTGCTTGTAGCTTTTCTGGGTCAAATGTCCGGTCTAAAATCACGTGAGTTGAATTAATTTCATCATCATGATCATGGTCTTCTTCTGTGTCGTGATGACTAGGACGTGAATCTAAATTATCTTCAACTGCGGCTGCAAATCCTAATAATATAGATGGGTCTAGTTTACCATAATCACTAGAGACAATTTTCACAACTCTAGGTAATTCATTCTTGACTAATTCTAGGACTTTGGCTTGAGTTTCACTATCAACTAAATCAGTTTTATTCAAAATTACTAAATCAGCACAAGCAAGTTGATCTTCAAACAATTCTTGTAATGGTGTTTCATGTTCTAGACTATCATCTTCTTGACGTTGTGCAGCGATCGCTTCTAAATCACTAGCAAATGTTCCCGCAGCAACCGCAGCACAATCTACAACGGTAATCACTGCATCTACTGTAGCAGCGTTGCGGATTTCTTGCCAACGAAAGGCTTTAATTAAGGGTTTTGGTAAAGCTAAACCAGAGGTTTCAATGATAATATAATCTATACTATCTCGGCGTTTAATTAATTCCCGCATTGTCGGGTAAAATTCTTCTTGAACAGTGCAGCATAAACAGCCGTTTGTCAGTTCAAATATATTAGTATTTTCTGGATTTTCTTCTGTTTCATCTTCGGGGCAAATTTGACAAGATTTCAATAATTCTCCATCTATCCCCAGTTCGCCAAATTCGTTGACTAATACTGCTATGCGTCGTCCTTGGTTGTTTTGGAGTAGGTGACGGATAATGCTGGTTTTACCGCTTCCTAAAAAGCCGGTGATGACTGTAACGGGGATTTTTGTGGCCATGTTTTGTGTGTGGTTTTATTAATTGATTTTACCACAATATCCAGATCCCCTCCAGATCCCCGACTTCTTTTTTCAACTTGTCAATAAATTGTAAATTAATCTCAGAAGTCGGGGATCTTATCCCTTCATATTAGTAATTGTATCTTGTAAAGATTGATTGTTAAGTCTTTGGTTAAGTGTTTCTCCTCTTTGAAGGATGCTTTTTTTGATAATATTCCAATCAGGTTTAATTTGTAATTCTGTTTCCAATAATTGTTTCTCTTCTGGGGATAAACAATGAATAATTTCAACTAATTTTTTCACTAATTCCCTGTTCATAGTTGTGGTTATTGGTAAGGAATAATTGTTGATATTTATTTGATTATAACCTAAGTTGCTTGATTTAACCTCAATTTTACCACAAGATCCAGATCCCCGACTTCTTAGATCAATTTACATTTTATTGACAAGATTAAAAAAGAAGTCGGGGATCTTCTTTATGCTTTATTTTAACAATATCCAATATCTATCATGTTGAAAAATTCCTGCACTACTTCATCAGGATTGTTATAACATCTTTCCGCATCAAATCTTTCTACAACTTTGATACCGTTTTTCTTGAAACTCTGGTCTGTTTCTTCATCCTTAAATCTCTGTTCTGGGGTGTCGTGATGTGGTCCATCAACTTCCAAAATTCCCCATTGACCATTGTAACAAATAAGAAAATCAGGTTCTTTATTTCCTCTTCCACTGACTGTGTTAAGTCGTGCTAAACAATTGGGAAAAAATAAAACTCCAGCGCGTTCTAATGCTTCAGCAATTTTAATTTCTGTTTTTGATTTGAATTTTAATCTTTGCCAATCGTAAATATTTTGGTTGAAAAATTGAACTCCTTGATTATTGATAGTATTATCGACTTGGGGAATATTGCGTAAAATTGAATCATTTCGTTGCCATAATCTGGCAAACTCTCCAGGTTCAAAATTACCATTGTTAGGTATGCGTTTTTTTGTTTCATCGTCATTAACATTAATAATATATACGTATTCACAAATTACTTCATTAATAGGTGTGAAACGTGGCCACGAATTTTCTTCTATGCAAACACCTGTAAAATTTGCCTTATCACAAGTGAACTTGATGTCATAATTGAACATAAAATCGCGTGATATATTAACTAATTCAAGGTTAGCACCGCGCAGGTTAGCTCCGTTCAAATAAACATATCTAAGGTTAGCACCACTTAAATTAGCACCACTCAGGTTAGCCGCTTGCAGTTTAGCGTCACTGAGGTTAGCACCACTTAGATTAGCAAATCTAAGGTCAGCAAATCTAAGGGTAGCAAATCTAAGGTCAGCTTCACTAAGGTCAGCCTTCATGGAGTTAGCCTTACTCAGATCATCAACGTCAACATACATATATTCAAGATTAAATCTTACATTTTGATCTTTATCTCTCCACTGATTCCAAACTTCTACCCCCCGCTTCAGTATTGCTAAATGCTCTGGATTTGCCATAATCTAGTTTTTATACCTAAAATTGCCAATATTCGGATTTTAACCTAATTTCATTAATATCAAATAAAACTCGTTAAAATTTACCGCCAAAAAATCAATTTAGTGTATTTTAAATTTCTCTTGCTGTAATGAGAGCATAATTATAAATTTTGGGACTAATTCTTGTTCCTTTACTGATTAAATCATCTAAAATATCTTTGACATTATCAATCAACCCTTGATCTTTGGCTAAAATAATCACTCCAACTAAACCAATAATTGGCAAACCTCTACTAATAGCAACCTTTCTACCAGCTTTTTCATCAATTAAAAGTTGACCTGCTTTTAATTCTTCTGCTAAAATAATTGCAGAACATTCTCCTAAATCTAAATCTGTTTCTAATTGCAATTGTTCAATCAATTGGGTATTGCTTACAGAAATAACTTCTAACCATAAAGCAGATTTTACAGCAGCAACGGCAGGATGATTACCTGTAGTCAATTCTTCATAGACTTGTTGAGGAATTATTACTTTTCCAAATACCGCATGAAGTAAATCTAATTTACCAACTTTAGAAAGTTCACTTAATGGGGTTGTATCGGAAACAATAATCATAAATTATTACCTTCTAACCTCATTTTTGCCTGATTTACTTCTGCTTGAAATTCCTCTAAACTCATACTATCATCAAAAATAGATATCTCATATTGAGACATTAATTCAATCACATCTAATCGAGATATTCCTAATAATTGACCTGCTTTACCACTGCTAATTTCTCCATGTTTAAGAAGTGTCATAATATAAGCTTCTTTAGCTTTATTTTCTGCTTCTTGTCTGATGGTATCTGTGATGGTATCAATGGGAAGAGTAAATTCTACTTTAGTCATAAGATTACAATTTTCTATTTGTAAGTAGTTCTCATTTTCAAAAAAGTTGATACCATATATAATATCATTTTTCATAAGTAAATTAATGAAATTCGTAAAACAATCTTTAGAATACTATTTAAACCTTAAATATTCCGTCACTCTTTACCCTGACGCAGAACAAGGTGGATATGTAGCAGAAATCAAAGATTTACCTGGATGTCTCACTCAAGGAGAAACCTTAGAAGAGACAATGACAAATATCAATGAAGCGCGGGAATTATGGATTGAAACAGCTTATGAATCGGGTGATAATATTCCTTTACCCAGTGAAAAAGATATCATAAATGATCCACTAGCTGATTTTATTGGGGTAGTAGAAAATGGGAGTTTAGCGCAAAATATAGATCAAGAATTATATGAATAGTCAATTAAAATCAGACAATATACAAACTTTGCTGTTAGTTAGTATATAATTTTAGCCTGATTCACTTTTTAATTTTTTTCTTGTGATTTATTTTCTGGAGAAAAATTTGATACTATCTATAAATAGACTGCAAATCATATTATTATGACTAAAGTAAACCTAGACTTACCCCCAGAAGTATTTTCTGCTCGTCGTCTTTCTCCAGATGATTTTGTGCGCGATATGCGCCTAGCAGCAGCTATATTTTGGTATCAAAAAAATGAAATTTCCCAAGAAAAAGCTGCACAAATAGCCGGGTTAAACCGCCGTGATTTTATTGCTGCCCTTGCCCGTGAACAAATAGATGTGTTTTCTGTAGACTTTGATGATTTACAACAAGAGTTAAATCTTGTCTAAAAAGTTACTAAATGGATCTATTAAGCCAGTAATAAATACCTCACCGTTGATATTTTTGTCAAAAGAATGATCATTCTTTGTAATTTTTCATTCTCAAAAAGCTTAATACTATTATAGGACAGCGACTATAGTTAATCACTGCCCCATAAATGTGTTCTCTATCTAAAGGCTTGCTTACGCAGGAATCAAGACTGTATCAATGATATGAATAACGCCGTTATCAGCAGCAACATCTGGTGTTGCAACATTAGCATTATTGATCTTGACACCATTGGAAGCGTCAATTTTCACATCTGAACCTTGTACAGTAGTAGCTGACTTGAGCTTAACTACATCTGCTGCTAGAACCTTACCTGAAACAACATGATAAGTCAGGATTTTCTTGAGCTTGGGAATGTCTTTCAGTAAAGCATCTACCGTACCTGGTGGAAGTTTAGCAAATGCCTCATCAGTAGGTGCAAAAACTGTAAATGGTCCTGGACCTTTGAGAGTATCAACTAACCCAGCAGCCTGAACCGCAGCAACTAAGGTGTTAAAAGATCCAGCATTTGCAGCAGTATCAACAATATCAGCCATGTTTTTTCACTAATGTCTTTACATTTCTAGACAAATCTAAACTTTTTTATGGTGGATTGTATCTACCCTTAGATATGTACCTAAAATCAACTTGTTGATGACAATATTAAGCCGATAAAATGTAACTTTTTTTATTCACCAAATAGTTGTTCTAAAAACTCAAAAACTATTCTGTATCTGCTTTAGGAACACAAATTAACAATCAAGATTCATGATAGTTAGTGATACTAAATACTTAGTAAAAATACTAAACATACGACTCCTGCTAGTATCTTAGGCAAGAATTTGGGATTTCCTGAGATATAGATATAGCTAAAAGCTATTGTTTATCCTCTTATAAAATCTATATGAGCAGCTACAAGCATCTGTGCTTGTCTTAAAACGTTGCTAAATAAATAAGTCGGAATCTGCCAAGCTGCTACTGTTCTTTCTATCGTAATATCCTGTACGCTAATTGCTATTAATTCATACTCTGATGGTTCTGTTTCAACTCCACTAGACCAAGTAAAAGCTAATAGAAAATCGTCGTATCCAGGTAAGGATGCAACCAAGCACTCTTCTGGTGCTGCTTGGCAATTAATCCCGTGTTCATTTGCAAGTGTTACTAATTTCTGGAACTTCTTGGAATTCATCATTTCTCTTTGCGTTGCATCAACAGCAGCTATAGCAATCCAAATTCAGATATGAGAAAATACGGAAATTAAAAGCACGTATTTATATACTGTAAACGGTTCATAGTTTAACCAAATATGGAACCCCTCTCCAAACCTCTCCCCGTGAACAGGGAGAGGCTTATAACTGAGTCTTTTCATCCATAAAAAGTAAAGTTCCTAACCGTTTTGAGTATAAGTGTTTCGCGTGTCTTCTCTCTCAAGAAGGATTTAAGATAAGCTATATTATCAAATTTTCTTGCGGGGTGTGCAAGAATTTCGTCTGCTGAATGACAAAATTTAGGGGTAACTTCCCTGCGGTTGCTTTCATGCACAGAAAACAATCACAGGGAAATTACCCCTATATAATTCGACATTCGTTAGTAATAGCCGTGACAATGAAAGGCTTTTCAAACTGTCACCTGTAACCTGTCACCTGTCACCTCATTACTCAGCAGTCACCAATTCAGTGCTACCCTTGGTGCGCTTCCGTGTCATGGCGTTATAAACCATGATGCCAATGGCTTTAATTAAGTTACCTTCTAACTCTTGGAACATCTTCATGTTCACGCCAAAAGCGGCATTTGCTTCTTCTGTAATGCGATCGCCTGTAGCATCATCAATAGGCATAGCATCCAAATTTTGACGATACTCGGCTTTAAATGCCTTCTCATCGGTAATATCTGCAAACTCATAAAAAGCAGTCCCTTCCCCTTCACCCAGCTTCATCGCTGTTTGGGCAATACCTTTAAGGATTTGTCCACCCGATAAATCACCTAGATAACGGGTATAAGAATGAGCAATTAATAACTCTGGTTCTGTGGCAGAAATTTCCCGAATCCGGTTTACATAAGCCTCACCCGCAGGAGATAATTTGATTTGTTCCCGCCAGTTGTAACCGTAGTAGTAAGTTAAATCTTGCTCTAAAGTATGTTTGCGGTTGAGTTGGGGAAAATAAATTTTGCCAACAATCGGGTGATTGCGGTGCTTCTCCATCTCCTCTTCCATAGCCGAGTAGATGAAATAAAAGTTAGCAACTAATTTGCGGTAGGAGTTTTTCTCTACTACTCCCTTTAAAAAACACTTGACAAATCCCACATTTTCTGCCATGGTGTGGGCTTTCTTTGTACCTACACGTAATTTGCTTGCTAAATTGCTGCTCATATTAAATTTCTCAACTCTAAAAAAATTAACTGCTGGAGTTTTCTGTACTAACGGCTAAAAAACACCATTAAAACGTTACATTAAAACTATTTGATGAGAATTTATATTAAAATTCTTTAAGATACAGAATATTTGTGTTAGATTATACAGACTTGTGAGAAATTTAGATATATTTTTTTGTCTTTATGATTTAAGCAGCTATGATTTACACAATATTCATCGTTAATGATCTATAACTATATGTAATTTTACGTAATATAGGATCGTTAAACTTAATTGTCATTAAGAAAAGCAATTACAGGCGAACTGTTGAAAAGCAATTTCGTCAGATCAGAATTGTTGAACAAAGTCTAACGTGTTATTCTCCGGTGTGATTGTGTGGAGTGTCTAAAAATATGGTTTCTTCTATAACTCGGACTCAAGGCTGGATTTCTGAGGGTTCTTTTACCAAATCTGAAGAATTGAGAACAGGAATTGAAAATAGTTGTGCGCTTAACTTAATTCCCCTACCTGCAAATCCCTTATTTGGTACAGATGGGATTCGCGGGAAAGTGGGAGAATTGCTGAGTGCGCCCTTAGCGTTGCAAGTGGGTTTTTGGGCGGGTATTGTATTACGCAATCATGGGGCAGAAGTTGGCCCAGTGATTGTAGGACAGGACTCTCGAAACTCCAGCGATATGTTAGCCATGGCCTTGAGTGCAGGTTTAACAGCAGCAGGATTAGAAGTTTGGTATTTAGGGTTATGTCCTACTCCCTGTGTGGCCTATCTTGCCAGCATGAGTGATGCTATCGGTGGGATTATGATTTCTGCCAGCCACAATCCACCAGAAGATAACGGCATTAAACTTTTTGGTGCCAATGGTGCGAAATTGTCCCCAGCATTACAGGCAGAAATTGAAGCAGGACTGCGGGGTAAGATATCACCTGGGGCGGTTGTGGATAAATGCGGACGGCATTATTCACGGACAGAGTTAATAGGGCATTATCGTGAGGCGTTGCAACAACCTTTACACCCGGCGGTGAATCTTCAGGGGATGAAGATTGTTTTAGACTTAGCTTGGGGGGCAGCAGTTGGGTTAGCGCCGTCGGTATTTCAACAAATGGGTGCAGAGGTGATTTGTCTGCATAATCAAGCAGATGGCGATCGCATTAATGTTAACTGCGGTTCCACTCATTTAGATATTCTCCAAGCCACAGTTAAGCAACATCACGCCGATATCGGTTTTGCCTTTGATGGTGATGCTGATCGGGTTTTAGCTGTGGATAATACGGGCAGAGAAATTAATGGTGATTATATTCTTTACCTCTGGGGTTGTCACTTACAACAAAAGCAACAGTTACCAGATAACCTGATTATTTCTACTGTCATGGCTAACTTAGGCTTTGAGAAAGCTTGGCAGCAATTGGGTGGTAAATTAATTCGTACCGCCGTAGGTGATCAGTATGTGCAAGCCGAAATGCTACGGACAGGGGGAATGCTAGGCGGTGAACAATCAGGTCACATTCTCTGCCGTCATTATGGCATTACCGGTGATGGCTTGTTAACAGCTTTGCATATAGCTACTGTGGTCAAAGAAGCAGGTGTTTCATTGAGTGAAATGGTAGATCAAAGCTTTCAAACTTATCCGCAACTATTACGGAATGTGCGAGTCTTAGATCGTGAGCGCCGTTTAGGATGGCAAAATTGTCAACCTGTACAAAATGCGATCGCACAAGCTGAAGCGGCAATGGGTGATAGAGGAAGAATCTTAGTCCGCGCTTCTGGTACAGAACCATTAATCAGAGTCATGGTTGAAGCTGCCAATGCTGAACTTGCTAACCATTGGACAAATGAATTAGTCTCAAAAGTCCAGCAACATTTAGCATAATCAAGTGCTAAGTAAGCGCCTCCGGCAGCCGGGAGTAACTCGAAAAAGTGAGATCATGGTGAAGAGAGCAGGGGAGGCAGGGGAGGCAAGGGACGCAGGGGAGGCAAAACGGTGAATAAACAAGCAATCAAAGATCATAAAGATTTGGGGATTTATAAAATTGCCTTTGAAGCAGCAATGAAAATTTTTGAGCTATCAAAGAAGTTCCCTGTGGAGGAGAGATATTCGTTAACTGATCAAATTCGTAGATCCTCACGTTCTGTTTGTGCTAATTTAGCTGAAGCATGGAGAAAGCGGCGTTATGAAGCAGCATTTATCGCTAAATTAAGTGATTGTGTTCGCGGAGCGTGTCGAAGACAGGCTGAAGCTGCCGAAACTCAAACCTGGATTGAATTTGCTGTCAAATGTAACTACATGGATGTAGAAATAGGAAGAGAAGTTTATGCAAATTACAACCAAGTTTTATCCGGTTTGGTGAATATGATTAATAATCCATCACCTTGGTTGCGAAATCACTAATCCCCCCCCTGCATCCCCTGAATCCCCTGCGCCCCCTGCTGTTTCAGGATCTCACAAAATCGAGTTGCTCCACCGGCAGCCTACGCTAACGTAATTCGTAGTTGCAATCACTGGGGGCTTGTACCCTCCTAATTACGAATTACGAATTACGAATTACGAATTATGAATTACGAATTAGTAATTATTGGTCATGGCAAAAACAAAGCGGAAATCTCAGGGAAAAAAAAAGCAGTCAAAAGCCGAGACTTCCACCCTCAGCCTGAAAGAAGAGTTAGCCCAAAAGCGCAAAGCCGCCCAAGCACGTAAAGAATTTACCAGCTTAATCAGTAAACTTTTAGGAAGCGGTTTATTCCTGGGAATGCTGCTTTTTCTCGTCGGTGGAATTAAAATCGCAATTCCTGGCGTATTAGGCATCGTGGTGATATCCCTTTGCTACAAATATCCCCGCCAAGCTTTATTTGCCTTTGTGATGTACGTACCTTTTGCAGGTACAATTATTTATATGTTGGGTAACAGTCCCATACTCCAATTAGCTAAAGATGCTTTTTATGTGCCAGTAGCGATCGCACTGTGGCAAACTTGCAAAAAACAAAATCAACCCTTCATCGTTCCTAAAGCCATTAAAACCCCACTTTTGATTCTCTTCGGTTGCTCTTTGCTAACCCTGATGTTTATCAATGGTGGACAGCAGTTCAACCCACCTATTAGCAATGTACCCGTGGGAATTCTAACCCCACCTTCTAATGACATACCTCTAGGGGTGGGAATTCTCGGTTTAAAAGTGTTCTTAGGCTATTTACCCTTAATTAGTTGTGTCTATTATTTAATTCGCAATAAGCAAGATTTTATACTGTTATCGCGCCTTCAGATTGTCCTGATACTAATCTGCGGTATCTTGGGAGTTATCCAATATATCCTACTCACAATTGGAGTATGTAAAGGGACTGTGGGTGTGTCAGGAGATGCCTTATTTAAAGCATCCCTAGAAGCTCGTTGCTTTTTTGGTGGAGCATTATTATATACTCCTGAACAGGGGGTAATTCGCTTGCCAGGAACCTTTGTCGCTCCTTGGCAATGGGCATGGTTCTTAATTTCCAGTACCTTTTTTACCTTTGCCACCACTTTTAGTGACAAATCCATTATTTGGCGGTTGGTCAGTTTGGTGGCTTTAGCATTAGTTTTTGTGAACGCCGTTATCTCTGGACAGAGAATTGCCTTAGCTTTAGTACCAACTTGCTTCGTACTTTTGCTATTATTGACTGGTCAAATTGGCAACCTTAAACGGTTTATTCCACTAGTAGGAGGGTTTGCACTGATTTTAGTAATTGCAATGGCAGCTAACCCCGTTGTTGTGCAAGACAGAATGGATAGTTTCGTTAGTCGGTGGAATGCAGCACCACCTCAAGCATTTATTGTTGGCCAATTTGAGGACAGCTGGAAAAATGTTGATACTCCTATCGGTAGTGGCTTAGGTCGAGCCACAAACTCGGCTCGTGTTATGGGTTCAACCAGGTTAGTGGAAACCTACTACCCCAAATTACTCTATGAAGTGGGAATTGTCGGAGTTTTGGCTTTTTTAGGCTTGGTTACTAGTATCACAATTGCGGCTTTTAAGGCACATCGCACCATCAAAAACCGTGACTTACGGACTTATGGCGCAAGTATGTGGGTGTTTATACTGTTTATTAGCTATAATACATATTACTACCCTTTAGATGTCGATCCAGTTGCTGTTTATTATTGGTTGTGTGCGGGAATAGCATTCAAATTGCCAGTAATCGATAAACAAGAAAGCCAAGAAGAAATACCAGGTAACCAAAAAGGTCAGAAAAAACGTTCGTTTAAAAATAATCTCAATAGTCAAGTATGTATCTGATATGAATACTCAAAGTCAAACACAAATAAGCAGATTTCATTGGATTGATAGAACAAAAGGATTAGCAATATTAGGAATTATTTTATTTCATTTTTTTCAAAATTATCCAGAACGTAATCAATTGATTTCTATTTTAGATAGAAATTTCGCCAGAATCGGATATGCTGCCGTCGATATATTTTTTTTAATGGCCGGTTTTAACACCAGCTATGCCTTAGTATCTCGATCAATGAAAGCAGGGAGTGATCAAATCAAAGTCAGATGGAAATCATGGTTGGGAAAAAGATTATTTAGGCTTTATCCATCTTATTGGTTAGCTGTAATATTAACTTGCTTACTTTATTATTTTTTTGGTAGGTTTCAAATTACTTCAACACCAAACTTTATTTTATCGGTTCTCGGTTTAGCAGGTGTCCATACACAAGCAATTAACCCAGGCTTCTGGTTTTTTACTGTAATTCTCGAAGCTTATCTTGTAACACCTTTGATATTTATAATTTGCAAAAATAAACGCCTAGAGATTTTATGGACTGGAATTATCGCAGCTACTCTTACTAAAATCCTTGCTTTCTACTTCCTGTTAGAAAATAATACGGCTAGTTACTTATTTTTCTTGCAAAATAATTTTCTGGGTAGCTATATATTTCAGTTTTTTCTGGGTTTGTATTGGGGATTTATTTATGCTGAACATCATGAATTTAGGAAAATAGATTTTCAGGTATCTAGCATTGTTTTTGCTTTAGGTTTGATGCTCTATGGTTTTTTGGTGATCAAAGGTATAAATATTATATATATGCTAGGTTTCGATATGCTATTTACTCCCTTCTTCTTTTTGGGTATAAAAGCAATATTATGGAAATTAGAAAAAATAGTCAGCTTAAAATGGATTCTCAGTTTTCTTTCAATTTCAGGAATTTATTCTTACCAAATTTATCTCATTCATCAACCGTTATACTTTGTACTTCTACCTAAATTAACTAAAAGCATACAGATAAATAGTTATTTGACCATATTATTTTCTTTATTTATATCTCTAACTTTACTAACAATATATATTTTTATGTTTACTAAATTAGAAAAAATTCTTATGCAAAAACTAGAACGTGTTTACAAATAAATTAATGTTGGAAATAAAAATGCTAACTTTAAACAAGTTTAATTAATACCATCTAAATCATCAAAACTTATGGATAATTTACCTCTTATTTCAGTTGTTATTCCCACATATCGACGAGAGAAACTGCTCCGGGATAGTATTGTCGATGTTTTAAAGCAAGACTATCCACATTTTGAAGTTTTAGTAGTAGACCAAACCCAAACTCACGAACCAGAAACTCAAGCTTTTTTGGAGGAAATGTCAGCAGCAGGTAAAATTAAATTGTTGCGTTTGGATTGGGCTAGTTTACCAGGAGCGCGAAATTATGCGGTGAGAAGATCACAGGGTGAAATCATCTTATTTATTGATGATGATGTAGTTTTAAATCCTGGATTTTTAACGGCTCATGTCAACAATTATTTGCAAAATCCAGAGATAGGGGCGGTTGCGGGGCGGGTTTTTGACAGGATGAAATTAGGTGACTCTGGGGGAGAATTGGAGATTGAATATCTACCCCCAGAAGCAATGGACCCTGGTATTGCTTGGTATCACATTGATTTAGTCCATACTACCAAACCTCAACAGGTACTGACAGCACGGGGTTGTAATATGTCTTTTCGTAGCGAAATTTTTACTAAGTATGGGCTGAAGTTTGATGAGCGGTTTCGCGGTAGTGCGGTGCGGGAAGAATCAGATTTCTGTTTGCGGGTCAGAAAAACTGGGTATAAAATTTGGTATGACCCAGCGGCGCATTTGGTACATTTAGGGGAAGAAACGGGAGGCTGTCATGATATTAGTATGCGATCGCTAAATTATCAAATCACTTTCTATCACAACCATTTTTTACTGGGGTTGAAAAATCTCACTTTTACCCAGGCTTTACGTCTCTATGGACGTTTGTTTGATTGTCACGTTCTGGGGAATCCACCTTGTTATAAAAGCGGTTCTCCGATTAAAGTTGCAACTCGTGGGGTTTTCTATGTTTTGGGTTTTCTGAAAGCTGTGGGTAGTATGATTCAATCACTCTGGAATGATGGACAAATTTACAGTCGTTTAGATCAACAGATTTAGATTTTTCTAACTCTACAATTAAAACATCTTTCTTGTGGGGTGGGCATCTTGCCCGCCAGAAGAATATGGATTAAATGAACCGCGAAGACGCGAAGGACGCGAAGAAAGATGGAAGAAGGAGGAAGATCAATGTTATTCTGCTGGGGAAGGATTAGGTTTTTCTTTATTTCAATGTTGTCAATTATATTCAAAATTTATTATGAGAATTTTAGTTGCTAGTCATACCTATATTGTAGATTTGAATTGCGAAAAGTTACGCGCTTTATCACGACTACAACCGGGAATTGAAGTTACTGTTGTAGTTCCTAAATGTTGGAAACCAGGAGGGGTGCAAAACAAAATTATTGAATCTAAATATCGTGATGAAGGTGCATTTAAAATAGTACCTGTATCTAATTTTAGTCAAAATCATCAAGGACTTCTGACTTTTGGTGCTGATTTGATAACTTTGTTGCGAAAATTTCGCCCCCAAATTATTCATGTAGAACAAGGTTCTAGGGGTTTGGCTTATACACAAATGATTGTCTTAAATCAGCTATTAGGACTTAAAGCTAAAAATGTATTTTTTACTTGGTGGAATTTACCTTATGAATTAAAATTACCCGTTGCTTTATTAGAAAAATATAATCTTAACAACAGTCACGGTATTATTTCTGGTAATCAAGATGGTGCGGAAATTTTACGTCAACGAGGATATAATGGCACCATTAAAGTTATGCCACAATTAGGTGTAGATGAAACTCTTTTTACTCCTCAACTTCAGCCAGAATTAGCCGCTAAATTAGGTATCAATGAAGGAGATTTTGTTGTTGGGTTTGTGGGCAGATTTGTACCAGAAAAAGGTTTATTAACTCTCTTGCAATCATTGATATCTTTAAAAGATCAACCTTGGAAATTACTTCTATTAGGACGAGGAGATTTAAAAGATGAATTAATTAAAATCTCAGCAGAAAATAATATTCAAGATAGACTAATTATGGTAGAAAGTGTTCCCCATGATGAAGTCGCTAAATATATCAATTTAATGAGTACTTTAGTTTTGCCTTCAGAAACAACTTACAAGTTTAAAACTCTCACTGCTGTAGGTTGGAAGGAACAATTTGGTCATGTTTTAATTGAAGCTATGGCTTGTAAAGTTCCTGTAATTGGTTCTGACTCTGGGGAAATTCCTTATGTAATCGGTGATGCTGGTTTAATCTTTCCTGAAGGTGATTCTCAAGCTTTAGCTAATTGTTTGTTGCAATTAATGGAAAAACCTGATTTGGCTGAAAGTTTGGGTGCTTTGGGTTATGAAAAAGCCATGTTTCAATATACAAATAAGGCTTTAGCACAGCAACAGTTTGAGTTTTACAGCAGAATTCAGGAGTCAGGAGTAAAAGCATAGAAAATGAAAATATTACATATTGTTCCCTCGATTTCTTTAATTTATGGTGGTCCTAGTCAAATGGTATTAGGGTTAGCCCCAGCGTTGGCTGCATCAGGTGAAGAGGTTACAATCATCACAACAGATAGTAATGGCGATTCTGGTCAAAAAGCTCTTGACGTGCCTTTAAATCGCCCTATAAAGCAAGATGGTTATGAAATCATTTACTTTCGTTGTGCGCCATTTCGCAGATATAAGTTTTCTCTGGATTTATTAAAATGGTTAATAAGTCACGCTAACGAGTTTGATATTGCCCATATTCATGCTTTATTTTCTCCTGTTAGTAGTGCGTCAGCAGTAATTTGTCGTCAACAAAATTTACCTTATATTTTACGTCCTTTAGGAACTCTTGATCCTGCTGATTTACAAAAGAAAAAACAATTAAAACAGCTTTATGTTGAATTGATAGAACGTCGTAATTTAGCGGGTGCAGCAGCAGTTCATTTTACTAGTGAACAAGAAGCGAAAATATCAGCAAGATTTGGCGTACAAACAAAAGATTTAGTGATTCCTTTGGGTGTTATTCCGCCGCCAATAAATACCGAGGAGGTGTGGAGTAAGCTTGGTATTCCTAGTGATAAACCTGTGGTTTTATTTATGTCCCGCATTGACCCCAAAAAGGGTTTAGATTTATTACTTCCCGCATTAGAAAAATTATTAAATGATGGTTTGCAATTTCACTTTGTTTTAGCGGGAACAAATCCCCAAGATCCAAATTATGAAGCTAAAATTCAATCGCAAATTGAAAATTCACCATTAAAGGCACACACAACAATTACAGGTTTTGTCACTGGAAAAGTCAAAACTACTTTATTAAAAGCTGCGAATTTATTTGTTTTACCTTCTTACTATGAAAATTTTGGAATTGCGGTAGCTGAAGCAATGGTAGCGGGAACACCTGTGGTAATCTCTGACCAAGTGCATATATATCAGCAGGTGATCGATAGTGAGTCTGGTTGGGTGGGGAAAACTCATGTAAAATCACTGGTGGAGTTGTTAAAAGCAGCCTTGTTAAATCCCCAAGAATGCCAGAGACGGGGGGTAAATGCCCAAAAATACGCTTTACAAAATTTTAGCTGGGATGCGATCGCACAGCAAATGATTCAAGCCTATCAAGAAATTGTGGTGTGTCAAAAAAATCCCCAAACTTAAAATTTTGTTACAAACCTCGACAGCCCGATGGGATAATCGGTGTTTTATGGCATTATTTCAAAGTAGAATATATATGTTTTTCTAACTACAGGGAATCTTGCATGACTCTCCGTCTTGGTGATACAGTACCCAACTTTACTCAAGCCTCAACACACGGTGATATTGATTTTTACGCATGGGCAGGTGATAGCTGGGTAGTGCTATTCTCCCACCCTGCTGACTTTACACCAGTTTGCACCACTGAATTAGGTACAGTAGCTAAACTGAAACCAGAATTTGATAAACGCAACGTAAAAGCGATCGCACTCAGCGTCGATGATGTAGACTCCCATAATGGCTGGGTGGGAGATATTGAAGAAACCCAAGGAACCGCCCTCAACTACCCCATTCTCGCAGACGCAGACAAAAAGGTTTCCGACCTTTATGACATGATTCACCCCAACGCAGCTGCAAACATCACAGTGCGTTCCGTCTTCGTTATTGACCCCAACAAAAAACTGCGTCTTAGCTTTACCTACCCCCCCAGCACCGGACGCAACTTTGATGAACTATTGCGAGTAATTGACTCTCTGCAATTAACTGATCATTACAGCGTTGCTACTCCCGCTGACTGGAAAGATGGAGAAGACTGCGTAATTGTTCCATCATTAAAAGATCCCGAAATCCTCAAAGAGAAATTCCCCAAAGGTTACAAAGAAATCAAACCTTATTTACGCATGACACCCCAACCTAACAAATAATTTCCAGTAACATCAACATTCTTCGTAGGGTGGGTTAGCGACAGCGTAACCCACCATTTTTTATATATAGCGATTTTCATCAGAAAACCTGTAGGAACGGGCTTTCCGCACCCTCAATTGTCTCGATTGTATTGCATCTCACCGAGAACCGCTATATAGTCACAAACCTTTCGTAGCGATATAATAAAGTCATTTAGGTAAGCAAATATGGAGGAAATCACCATGCTATCATCCCCCTTAATATTGCAAATGCCGTCATCAATGACAGACGAACAATTTTTTGAATTCTGTCAGGTAAACCGTGACTTACGCATTGAAAGAAATAGATTTGGAGAAATATCAATTATGTCACCGACAGGTTCAGAAACAGGAAATCGAGAAGGTAATATATTTGGACAATTGTGGGTATGGTCAGAAAAAGATGGTACAGGTATCACTTTTACTTCCAGCACAGGTTTTAAACTCTCCACAGGTGCAGAACGTTCTCCTGATGCTGCTTGGATAAAATTAGCAAGATGGAATACACTCACACCAGAACAACAAAAAAAGTTTGCACCCATATGTCCTGATTTTGTCATCGAATTAAGATCAGCTTCTGATAACCTGCAACCGTTAAAAGACAAAATGACCGAATATATGCAGGAACCAGGAATACAATTAGGCTTATTAATTGATCGCAAAAATCGCCAAGTTTATATTTATCGTCCTGGACAAACAGAAGAATGTTTAGAAAATCCTGATACTGTTAGCTGTGATCCTATTTTACCTGGATTTGTTTTGAATATGAGTAAAATTTGGTAAATATAAAATTCATAATAATTCATCAAGGATAAAAAACTATGCAATCTCCTCTAAATTTCCTTAGCGTTCAAGAATACTTTGAAGCCGAGAAATCCAGCGATATTCGTCATGAATACATAGCCGGACAAGTCTTTGCAATGGCAGGTGCTAGTGAAGAACACAACCTCATTGCTACTAACATTATTGCCATCTTACGTCCTCATTTGCGTGGAAGTTCTTGTCGTGCTTTCGTGTCAGACATGAAAGTTAACGTCCAAGTAAAAAACGCCGACATATTTTATTATCCTGATATTTTAGTTACCTGCGACACCGAAGATAAAGAAAGGTATTTTAAAACTCGTCCTAATCTAATTATAGAAGTATTATCTGACTCAACTGCAACCACAGATAAACGAGAAAAACGCATCAATTATCAAACCCTAGATAGCTTGCAAGAATATGTGTTAATTTACCAAAATCAAATCAAAGTAGAAGTTTATCGTCGAGAAATTTCAGGAAATTGGTCAATGGTAGTTTTGGGTAAAGATGATAAATTGCGTTTAGATTCTGTTGGGTTAAATTTAACAATGGAAGATATTTATGAAGATGTTAATATAATTCGTAATTAGATAAAATTTATGAGTTAATATGGGTAGGGGTTTAGCATTGCTAAACCCCTACAAACATGAAATATATACATGATTTTAATATACATTTGATTAATCAATATTTCCTATTTTAGCTTTTTCCACTTTCTCAATTTGCTTGGGTGCTTCCATTTCGTTGAATAGTCGGATAGCTTCGTTAAAGTTGCTGTTGCTGTTTTCGGTTTCCCCCATTTTTTGATATGTTAAACCTAGTTGGTAGTATGCTTCTGCTAAATCACATTTAGCACCGATTTCATCTAATATTTCGATTGATTGTAAATGATGGGAAAGTGCTATTCATGTATTATAATTCCGCTAAAATATTATAAGCATCATTAATTAACCGCATCTTCTCCTGTGTTTGTTTTTGCATTTGTGGTTGATTCACAAATAAATCAGGATGCCATTTTTTCACTAAAGTCTTATAAGCTTGTTTCACTTCATCAAAAGAAGCAGTCGGTTGTAACCCTAAAATTTTATAAGCGCGAACAATTTTATCTATCTCAGCTTGTTTTTTTGGCGGATTTTGTGGTTTCTGATTTGTACCCGGTGATTTCATATTAGCTTTTATTTGCGCTATTTCTTGATCAAGTTCCCAATTCCGAAATTTCGCTTCTACCTCTGCGGGGTTTGGTGGTGGAGGTGGTGGAGTATAAACCTGTTGACGCAGAGGTTCTACCTTTGTTTGAGTATTCCGAGGAGTATTTTCTGTTGGAGGTGTATAAACTTGTTGTTTTGGTGGTTGAGGACTTGCAGATTTAGGTTTATCTTGATAAGGTTGATATTTAGTTGAGATATTCGCTTTCTTTAACTCTGCCAACAACTGATTAAATTCATTTTGAAACTTTTGTAAATCTTCCCTTTGTTGAGTAATTTCTACTGGTTCTTTACTCGCTTCAAAGTAAATTACTTTAGCAGCTTTTTGTTCATATTCAGCCAAGATAGATAAACCCTGACTACTAAAACGTGATAAATAATTTTCAGCCGCAGCTATACAAATTTTAGCAACTTGTTGATTATAAGAATCTTTAGTTGATTGTTCATCTTGTTTTTGCAAGTTTTTATTTAATAAATAAGAAATACTCCCAACCACAGCAGCACCTACTGGCCCACCCAACAACCAACCAATACCACCTCCAACAGCTAGAGAACCAGGTTCACTTAAATCATTTGTATTAAGATTAGTTTGTTTTTCAGGTAAAGTTAATTGAGGTGCATTAGGAAAGGGAATTTTTAAATCTTCTGGACGTTCTGATTTGAAAAAATCATAAGCTTGATACAACCATTTAATTACAGAGTTTTGTAATTCTGTCAAGTCTTTTTTAAAAGTTCCTGTTTGCCAAGATTGCAAATTATTTTCAGCTAGTGCAACTGCAATGTCAGCTTGATATTTGGCTAATAGATTAGGTAAAGATAACCAACTTTCTAATTCATAAATGCTGGTTTTAAAACCTTGATAAATTAGATTTTGAGCTTTTTGTTTAATTTCTATTCGGGCATTTTCTTTATCATCAAAAATTTTAATTTCTTGAGAACATTTATAAATTTTATCAACTAATAAAGTTTGCAGTTGAGAAGATACAGCTTGCACTCTTGGTAAACGCACATTACCGGAATTTTGCTGTAAAATCCCAACTAGATTTTGTAAAGCAGTTTCAAAAGCAGCTAAACCGCTACTATTCGCAAGCGCAACATCACCTTTTAATCTCGCGCGTAAAGCAGGTAAAGCATCAACTCGATATAAATTACTAAAACCTGGAGGTAAATCAGCGCGGAAACTTTCAGCTACAAATAGTAAACGATTTTGGACTTGTTTTTGTTCTTCCGGTTCGAGTAAATTCAGAAAATTCGCTACAAAAATAACTGTTTTAATATTTCTATCTAATAACCAATCGCGGAGATTTTCTCTTTCTCCTAAAGTCATTAGTTTCCGCGCATCTAATAATTGAATGACTAAATCTGTACCTAATAATCTATCTTTGACTAAAATATCCTGTGCTTCTCTATCATTAGTTCCTGGTAAATCAATAAATTCTATTCCCGTTTCTAAAAAAGGATGGGGACAAAAAACTTCAACAGAAGCAACATCTTTTCGCATCTGTCTATTACCATCTAAAACCGCAAATTGTTGTAACACTTCTGTTCCACTACGATAGATTTCTGTACCATCTACTAACATAATCCGAGTGCGGACAGTTGTACCATATTTAACAGTAATTGCTGCACCTGTTGTGGGAATTAAATCAATAGGTAAAGTCCGATTTCCTAACATCGCATTTAGCAATGTTGATTTACCATGATTAAAAGGACCAAATACCGCAATCTGGAAATTAGGATTAGCTAAATAATCACAAAGAGAAGTTACATCTTGATGTAGTTGTGAATTCCGCTCTAAATTCAATACTTTACAGGTAGATTTTAGAGCATTAATTAATTCGCTATAATCTTGATATTTTTGTTCCATGATGTTATTTGTCATTTAGTTAAACACCCAGATCCCCGACTTCTTAAAGAAGTCGGGGATCTTTTATTTTAGCTATAATAAGCTAATAGATTACTGTAAGCAGCTTCAATTTTTTGCAATTGTTCGATGATATTCTCCTGTAAATTCTTAAACCGTTTAAATTCACTTTCTCGATTAATTTCCCGTGTTTTTTTCTGTTGGAGAAGATTATCTAATTCCGATTTACGAGAAGTAATATCATCATTTATGCGCTGACTTACTTCTTTTTCGTAAGTATTAAAACACTCTTTCACTGCATCGTAAACAATGGGAGTTTGTTCATTTGCTACTTGAGGAAGATATTTTACCAACTCTTTTTTCGCAGTTTTTACTAACTCTTTTCTTGCTTGATCTGCTTGTAAAATTCCTACTCCCAAACCTAACAAAGCAAAGCCAATAGGACCAAGAAAAATACCTGTCACTGCTGTAATCATCCCCCCCACACCAATGACAGTGAAGTAGTTCAAGAGGATGTTTTTCCAATCAAAACCCGCACTAGCTAAAGCTACACCTGCTAAGTTACCTCTAGATAAAGATAACAAACCCATTGCCCATTTTGCCCAGCCAGGAGAGTCATCATCTTCTGTGGTAGAATAGGCGTTAACATTCACTTTTTGTCCAGTTAATTTTTCGTTAATTTGGTTGGTAACTTGATTGTAAGAAGCACCATATTGTGCAGCGGAATTAGATAATTCTCTAAACCCTGCATTCATGTCTTTTTCAGCAGTTAAAGTCCAAGCTGAAAATTTATCTGTGATATATTGTTCAAAGGCTTTTTGGAGTGCGATGTTAAAAGCGTCTCGTTTTCCACTACTTAAGAAATCAAGCAAATTCAATTCTGGTTGATAACGCAAGAAATCATTTTCAAAGTTATTACCTAAGTTTAAAACGTAGCTGCGAAAAGATTCTGATATTCCTCGCGCTTGAGAGTCTCTGGTATTGATAATTTCTTTTTGGAATTGATCACGGATACTATTGAGTTTGGTAAATTCAGGTTCAACCGAATCAATCCGTTTTTTCAATTCATCTACATCTTGATCAAGTAAAGGAATCCGTCTGTCAATCGCTTCGTAAGTATGGTTTACAGCTTGTCTAGCTAAGGTTCTGACTTGACGCAATTCTGCGATCGCTCTTTCCCTCGTCAGAAACGTATTTAACGCCCCCATAAACTCAGGAAAGCCAGTTTTACTTAAATCAGCTTGGGGATTTTTTAATCTGCGTCTCAGTGCTTGAATTGAAGAAAGTTCAAACACTCTTTCATCGTAGATATCTTGTCCATCTACAGAACAATATTCAGCTAAATTGGCTTTAAATACTTGTCGAAGTCTAGTTTCTGCTGCTGTCAATTCATCAATATCATCAGGATCAATTAATGATTCTTTCACCTGATCCCAAGCATTAACTAAAAAGAAAACTGATAAACCTCGTCCTTTGATATAATTCTCTAAGTAACGTCTTTCCCCTAAAGTACAAGGTTGTGAAGCCCGCATCACAAATAAAATTGCATGACAGTTATTCACATATCCTAAAGATAACTCATTTCGGGCTTCTGTGTCATTCAAACCAGGACTATCAACAATTTCAATCCCCTTTTCTAGTAAAGTTAAAGGATACTCAACAACTGCATAATCAACATCAGGAAATGCTTGTTTTTGTTCCTGTTCTAACTTCTTCGCTTCTGCCGGATCAATGGTATATTTATATTTAAAGGTTTGAAAGTCTAGCTGTTGCGGACTTTTGCCATCATTGAAATGAATAGTAACTTTCTTTTCTGCTCCATAGCGTAAAATTGTTAATACTGCTGTGCAGGGATTTACGTCACTGGGTAATAAATTCTCACCAATTAAAGCATTGAGAAACGTACTTTTACCCCGTTTCATATCGCCTAAAACCAACAGCCGAAAGACACCATTTCTGAGATTTTTACTAGCGGCTGTAATGTCTTCAATATCTCTGATTAAACTTAACTTACCAGAAGAAGTATCTCCAGCTAATTCGGCTTGATTAATAGTATCGGCGATTCTACTTAAACAAATAGAAATCTCAGATCGAACTTGAGAAACCCGTTCTAAATCATTGATAAATTGGTCAGTTCCAACTTGATAATTCATGGTGATGACACTTTATTTAGAGTTCTTAATTTTCGATTCCCAGAAAAGCTTGTAAGTCAGAAAAGCCAAAGCCCCAAAAATAACAACTCCCGCTAAAACTGAGGCTACTCGCACTGCAACCAAAGCTGCAACAGCCAAGCCAAAAAATTTCCCAGCGAGAATTACTTTTTTTAGCCAAGGTTTTTGAGATTGTTCTGGTTGATGTTTCTGAGTTTTATAGAAAGGTGCATCAATAGCATGGATTTGATCGTCCATTTCTCTCAGTCGCTTTTCTACCTGACGTTGAATGTCTTGATTATGTTCATCGGGAGATTTCATCCGCGTCCACCTTGTTTAGGACATTATTTAGTATATTGTATGGTAATTTACCCCAGGAATTGAAATTACTGTAATAAATAAACAAGGTAATATTACCATTACTGTATCTAGTTTAGATTCAATCTTTTGTACTTGCTTTTCGGAAATTGTCGATAAAAATATCGCCATAGGATGGAGATTAAATGTCAGAATTTGATAGCGAAGAACTCAGGTAGATTCAACATGGATATCAAAAATGGATTTGTCGGTACAATTGGTAACACGCCACTAATTCGCTTAAACAGTTTTAGTGAAGAAACCGGTTGTGAAATCTTGGCTAAAGCAGAATTTCTCAACCCTGGTGGTTCTGTTAAAGATCGCGCAGCACTGTACATTATCGAAGATGCAGAAAAAAAAGGACTTCTCAAACCTGGTGGCACAGTAGTAGAAGGAACTGCGGGGAATACGGGTATTGGATTAGCGCATATCTGCAACGCTAAAGGTTACAAATGCTTGATTATTATTCCCAATACCCAATCCCAAGAAAAAATAGACGCTTTGACTACCTTGGGTGCAGAAGTTCGTCCTGTTCCGGCTGTACCTTACAAAGATCCTAATAATTACGTCAAACTATCTGGTAGAATTGCGGCGGAAATGGAAAACGCAATTTGGGCAAATCAGTTTGATAATTTAGCAAATCGTCTCGCCCATTATGAAACCACCGGTAGAGAAATTTGGCAACAGACCAACGGTAAAATAGATAGTTGGGTAGCGGCAACTGGTACGGGTGGTACTTATGCTGGTGTAGCAATGTACCTGAAAAAGCAAAATCCGGCGGTTAAATGTGTTGTTGCTGACCCATTGGGTAGCGGACTATACAGCTATATCAAAACTGGCGAAATCAAAATGGAAGGTAATTCCATTACTGAAGGTATCGGAAATAGTCGCATTACAGCCAATATGGAAGGCGCACCTATTGATGATGCCATGCAAATTGATGATCCAGAAGCGTTACGTGTTGTTTATCAACTATTAAGAAAAGATGGTTTATTAATGGGTGGTTCCACGGGAATTAATGTGGGTGCAGCTGTGGCTTTAGCCAAACAATTAGGCCCAGGACATACTATTGTCACTATTTTGTGTGACAGTGGTTCTCGCTATCAATCACGGATATTTAATAGTGAATGGTTAGCGAGTAAAGGATTGGTTATCAATTAGAAGTTTTTTACCTATCGCCACTATTGGGTGGCGATTCGTTGTTCCCGTAACGAAGAGGTAAGTATTGATGAAAGCTGAAGAATTTGATGCAAAATTTGACAACGATGAAGACATCACTGAATTCTTAGATTTATCTCAAGCACGTCGTCCAGGTTATGAACAAAAACGAATTAATATTGATTTCCCGATGTGGATGATTGAAGCCTTAGAACATGAAGCCAAGCGTTTGGGTGTGACTCCTGATTCTATTATTAAATTGTGGCTGGCTGAACGTCTTGATAAAAAAGTTATTAGTGGGTAAAAACAGTAAATATTTAGCTATTTTTAGGGAATTAACACCAAAAAAATGTCAACCGTCCCAACTCAGGAACAATCTCTTCCTAATTGTGTGCAAGTATGTCAACATCGTACTTGTAGAAAACAAGGTGCAGAGGAAGTTTTAGCCGCTTTCCAAGCTTTACCTGTACTTAATGTGACAGTTACAGCTAGTGGCTGCTTAGGTCAATGTGGTAATGGTCCAATGGTGCTAGTCTTACCAGAGATGGTTTGGTATTGCGGAGTTAAACCTCAAGAAGTACCGCGACTGGTAGAACAACATTTATTAGGTGGTAAAAAAGTTAAATATATGCTTTATTATCGGTTTCATCCCCAGGGATAAAGCTAACTGAAAATATATAAATTCTGTAATTTGGTGCAAATAAAGCGAGGGAATAAATGGATATTCAACAGCTACGTCAATCATTAAAAATGAAGTGGCTGAGTTATTACGAAGAAAATCGTTCTTGGCTAGTCAAAATGCAAATTTGGCGAGATTATGATGGTTTACGCAGACCGTCTTCTGGTTATATTTTAGCCACTTTATCTATTTTAGAACCAGAATTGAAAAAAATACTCCCTTTTCTTCTAGAGTTAAATAATAATCCAGATAAAATAGTTGCGGCTTTAGGTCTTAACTTCAATCTTGAAGAAGAGTTAAATTTATTAAAATCACAGCATTCTCTAGCTAAAAACCAGGTTGTTAGTACGTCTCTAGCCAAGAGTCAGGTTGCAGATACACCAATACAAAAAGAACACAAACAGGTGTTATTGAGAATTACCACAAATGTGGATCAAAAGCGGGAATCTGTGGCGGTTGGTGCAGTAACTACATCAGTTAATCGCCATTCTCCAACCAAACCGCTTTCGCAAATAGGGCGAGAACAAGCACTAACGCAAAGTGACAAGACGCTCCGCAAAACTGACGGTTCAGAACTGGCGCTCTCGCTCTCAACAACTACAACAGTTCCTCATCAAACCAAAGCTGTGCCTAGCCTCTCAAGAGTTAACAAACCCAATCACAACCCTACATTTATGAGCATTCCAGTCAAACAAGTTTCTCATCTTTCACCTACTACTAACGCCCGTAGTTTACCTTCTTGGATAGATGAATTTTGTCAAGGTGTGAGATGGGAAAAAGACGAAACAATTACCCGCAAAATGTAAATCCAGATTTTTGATTTAATCCCACTGAAACACAGCACATCTCCCCTACAAAAGCAGCCTTCTACGGATATTCGTGAGATACAAATGGAACTGCAACTACTTCCCCCTCGGTTTCTCCAACTTGCACTTTTAAACCTACACCACCGGCTTTACTACGGATGTAACCTAGTCCAAAGTGACCATCAGGGGTTTCTGTGTAACTGGTGAGTTTACCCACTTTTTCTTCCCCAATCGTGATCACGGTTCCCGGTTCCGCAGCAGCATCAAGCCGAATTCCCCAAAGGTATTGTTTTACACCTTTATATGTATTTAATCTCGCAATAGTTTCTTGTCCGATGTAGCAGCCTTTATTAAAAGATACTGTCTGCCATAAACCTACTTCTAGGGGATTATAATCATCCGTGAGTTCAAAATCCGGGGCTGGACGACCTTGTAATATTCTTAATATATCCCAAGCGCGATCGCTCAATTCTACCGCACCAAATTCTAAGATTTGATTCCACAATTTTTCTTTTTCAGCAGATGGGAAAATTAGCGTATATCCAGGGTTCGCCAAACCGCTACCCACCGCAAATATCACACCATCAACTAAGATATGATTACCATCAGGTTGACCAATCAGCCTCCCAGCGCCCAGCTTTTCAATTATGCCGTTACTTTGAGTGCCAATTAAGCTCAGGGTTGCAGTTTCATCAGTCACATCGGTTAATATTACCTTGTCAGCAAAGAAAATATAACGATCTAACCATTGCATGAGCGACTCACGGCGCTTAAGTGAAACCAACAGTAATACTGCATCATCTAGAACATAGCCAGTCACCAAGTCAATCGTTCGGGCTGTAGATGTCACAATCACCGTATCACAGCCTGATCCAGGTTTCAGTCCTTGGAAATCATTAGTACTTTGTCCGTGTAAAAAGCGCAGTCTATCATCATTAGAAACACGGATGATTCCCCAATGAGAGCGATTGTCGCAGACAGCAACCCCTTCCCTCGCTGCGTGGATAGCTGCTGCGTCTTTATCGTCAATTGCAGATGTTGGCATAGTGTTGCAGAGTTGCTTTTTTTGAATATACATCTCCGCAAATCTTAGCAAATAAGGGTTTATGGCTTCAACTTGTTTTGAACAAGAAAGCAATGTGTGTAATTAATTCTGTCCGAGTACTGACCTAAGAGGACGCTCCAGAGTGGGAGACGCGGCGACGCGGAAGAAGAAGACGCGGTGAGGGGGAGACGCGGTGACGCGGTGAGAAAGAAAGATTGTCTTCTGACAGTCAACTCTTTTCCCATATTTCCGTGTCTCTTTACTCTTGACTTATCCCCGTGTCCCTCTTTCCCCGTGTCCCCGTGTCCCCGTGTCTTCTTCAAAATTCAATGGGTTGCTATCAAATCCCAAGTGCATATGTCAAATTAAAGATGTAAAATCGTTTTTTTGGTGTTAGATGTTGAGTATTGCTCAAATTTGTTGAATTAAACCAACAGAATCCCTTTTTGCCATAATTATTGTAGATTCTTGTAGGAGTGAATGTGAATATGATGTTTTTGCGTAAAAATGTTTTGTCTTTACCAAGTCTAGCTGCCCTTGCAGTTTTAAGTATTAGTCTATCCGCCAATGCTCAGACGACACAGCCTATTGATCCTGTAATGCCTGACAACCAAGTCAGTGCCGAACCCTCAGCAGCTTCTTTGGCAAAAGTGCCAGCGCTCACCAACACTTCTACAGACATAATACCTGTTTCCGAAACAGAAGCAACTGAGCTTGCTGCCAATATCATGCCAGACAGCCAAGTTAGCGCCCAATCCACAGCCACCACCTCTGAAGAAGTACCCCAGTTTCCTAACGCTGCTACAGAAAAAACACCTAGTCGGACAATCATACCCGTTCCCGGTACAGTTGCCACCTCATCCATGATGCTGACAGATGTAGCTTCAGAGTCTACTTCCCAACCATCTGCGGCTCAAGTAGCACAGCCAAATCAAATAGCACAATCGGATATTGATGTAGGAAGATCCACCCGTGGCGGTAGCAGCTATGTTGGCGTAGGCGGTAATATTGGTGTAAGTGGTGGAGCTTCAGCCTTGGGCGATGGTAACTTCACAATCATCAGCAAAGTCGGTTTTACGAGGTCTTTATCAGTAAGACCGTCAGTGATTCTAGGAGATAATACCCTATTTCTCATTCCCATCACTTACGACTTCTCCTTCCAGCCCGCAGGAGGAGATCCTTTTACTGAACCCCTAGCAATTGCTCCTTATGTAGGAGTCGGTGCAGCCATTCAAACGGGTGATAACTCGGAAACGGCTGTATTACTGACTGGTGGTATTGATGTACCTCTAAATAATCGCTTTACTGCCACAGCCTCTGTCAATGCTGGATTTTTCGGTCAAACCGATCTCGGTCTCTTGTTTGGAGTCGGTTACAATTTTGGCGGGTTTTAATTAAAAGGGAATAGGGAATAGGGAACAGGGAATAGGGAACAGGGAATAGAAGGAAGAAATAAGGTAGAAGAAAGATAAATATTCCTCCCCATCTCCCCATCTCCCCCTGCCTCCCCTGCCTCCCCATCTCCCCATCTCCCCATCTCCCCTGCCTCCCCAACTACTTGGGACTAACTTTATCAATCACCTTGATTTTGCCGTCGTCTCCCACAGTCCAAACATCGTAAACACCAAGGACATCGCCATTGGCATCAACGTCTACATTACCACTGGCTCCTTGGTAGTTAATCTTTTTACCTTCTTTTAGTAACTTCAATCCCTCACAGACATCAGTTACTTCTGTGCCAGTTCCACCAGCTACTTCACGGATTTTTCCCGCAATACCAACGCCTGTATTTTCTTTAGCAGCTTGTGCTGCCAATGTTAACAAAGCAGCAGCATCCCAAGCTTGAGGTGCATATTCTCCTGGGGAACCGCCTTTTTTCTCTTGCCAAAGTTTTTTGAAACTTGCTAATGCTTTACCATCAGAACCAGGTACTGTCCCAATCGCACCCGATAATAGATATTTTCCGTCAGCACTTTTACCAACTTGTCCAGGAAAGGTATCTGATTTCACCCCATCTGTGAGCATAATTTGTACTCCTTTTGCTACACCTTGCTGATAGGCTGCTTTGAGGAATAAACTGCCTGTTTCGGCATACATCACAGCCAGTACTGCGTCGGGTTTACCAGCAAAAGTAGCACCTGCTTCAGTATCAAAGGTTTGGGCTTTGGGGTCGTAGCGAACTGGTTTATCTTTATTAACTACTGTTCCACCTAATTGTTCAAAGGTTTTCACAAATGCTTTTTCAAAACCTACGCCATAGTCGTTGTTAATTACAACTGTGGAAACTCTTTTAAATCCTTTTTTCTTAGCAAGTTGGGCTAAAGCTAGTGCTTGGTAGGTATCAGGGGGAGCAGTCCGCGCCCAAAAGCCTTTAAAGTCACCTTTTTGGGCTTTGTCGGTGAAGACGGGACTGGTGCTACCAGGGGAAACGATCATAACTTTATTGGGTACAGCTACGGAAACAGCAGCTGTAGAAACGCTACTAGCAAAGGAACCAACTACACCAGCTACTTTATCTACAGTTGCTAATTTGGTCATACCAGCTGCACCGGCTTTGGGGTCGGTTTGGTCGTCTACTTCTACTAAAGTGACTTTTTCTCCGTTGACACCACCGCAAGCGTTGACGGTATCGACAAGTAAGGGAACGGAACCAACCATTTGCTGACCAATAGAGGCTAAGTCACCGGTTGTTGGTAACAAACTACCAATTTTCAACCCTTTAGGATTATCGGTGGTTGTGGTTGAGTTAGCTGCTGGGGTGGCAGTAGTTCCTGCGGGTGTTGGGTTAGTTGTGGTGGTATTATCACAAGCAGCCATGAATAAGCCGCTGGCTATGGTAAATACTGTTAAAGCTAGGGAAACATTAATTCTGGACATGGATAACTCTCAATCCTGGGATATTCAGGAGCCTGAAAGTAGGATAAAACTAGGTTGAAAATCCAGATCAATTCTATCCAGACTCCAAAGCCTAAATAATAGCATCCATCTCAAGAAGTATCAGTGCTAGGAAAATATTAATTTTTACTCGGCTAAAAACGGAGAAGGAGGGATTCGAACCCTCGGATGGACCTTACGATTCCATCAACAGATTAGCAATCTGCCGCTTTCGACCACTCAGCCACCTCTCCCGGTCATAGACAACAATGTTATCAGAGATTTTTAAGCAAGTCAATAGTTATTTTTTCATTTGTTCAGTGGTCAGTTACTAATCACTAGTGACCACTGACAAATGACCCTATAATACTTGCGATCGCATCCAAGCTCTTGGTAAAGTAAGTAACTTTTGCCCTTGGGGAACGTAAGCACGCTGACTGAACACTTCATAATCATTGCGCTCAATCACATCTAAAATCTGCCCATACAGCATTGATGCAGTCCAAACTGGCCAACGGGCATCGGGTGCGAGGTAGCTAACTCCTTTGTCTGCCTGAATATAGAATTGGCGGGCGCGGTCAATTTCAAAACGCATAAGAGAACGCCAGCGATCATCTACTACACCTTTAAAAAAGTCTTGTTCGGTGTAGTTGAATTTGGCCAAGTCTTCTAGGGGAATATAGATCCGCCCCCGTTTTGCGTCCTCACCGACATCTCGGAGAATGTTGGTGAGTTGATTGGCAATTCCTAGAGCGATCGCTTCTTCTGTGGGAATATAAGGTTGTTGGTTTCGATGCCAGGGCGCTGTATAGATGCTGGTATCTATACCCATAATCGCTGTTGACATTAAGCCGACAGTACCAGCAACCCGGTAGCAATAGAGGTATAAATCCTCAAATGTTTCATAACGACTGCGATATAAATCCATGCGCTGACCGGCAATCATATCCCGGAAGGGTTGAATGTCTATGGCAAAGCGGTGGAGAGTATCGACTAAAGCTACGTCGTAATTGTCCAATGGGCAGCCGGCAAAAATTGATTCCAGCTGCTTTTCCCATAGGTCTAGGGTTTCTGGCGTGGTTAGAGCAGATGCGGGGCCATCTACTAATTCATCTGTACGGCGACACCAAGCGTATATTGCCCAAACAGATTGACGCTTTGCCCGACTCATCAGCAATGTACCCAGGTAAAATGTCTTGGCATACTTGGCAGTGAGTTCCTGACAAAGTTTGTAGGAATCGTCTACAGAGACCAGCGTTTTCATGCGCGGGGGGGAATCAGGCAGTTGCAGCATTCGTTGCGGGCGGTCGAGTTAGCGTTTGCAGGTTGGAAGAGTTTGCTACCGATGGCGCTATGGCTCCTTTGTCGCCACGCAAGCTATCGGAGATCGCCTGCGCTGTTAGCTTACCAGAAAGTACTGCTCCCTCCATACTGCCTAGATAGCGTTGCATGGTGTAACTCCCGCTCAAAAAGAAGTTGGCTACAGGAGTTTTTTGGGGTGGACGGTACTGTTGACGACCAGGTGTCGCTTTGTAAACTGAACGCGGCGTTTTTACGACGTGAGATTTCAGCAGTTTTGCCGGGTTGTCTCCTTTAAAGTGGTCAGGAAAGAGTTTTTCCAACTCGGCCATAGTAGCCCTGACAATTTCCTCGTCAGATTTGCTAATCCAATCTTTGGCGGGAGCTAGAACTAATTCCAGCATTGAGCGAGAGGGGTTAGCATATTCACGACAAGTGTTGCTCATATCAGCATAAACGCTGAGGAGGGGCGATCGCGAAAAAAGTAGGTGATCAATGTCTGTTAACTTCTGATCAAACCATAGATGCAGGTTAATTACTGGTACACCTTCTAAACCTTCCAGCTGTTGGAAAAATTCCATCTGCTTCCAAGGTTCTGGCAACATGACTTTTAATGGGTCAACCGACATGGCTGATACGTAAAAGTCTGCTGTCATTTCTTGATCTTGCTCCTCATTTAACCCGCGGAGCAAGAACCCTTTTACTGTACCATCCGGGTTGAGCAAAATCTCTTTTAAGGGCGCATTTAGTCTGACTTGTCCACCCCGTTCGGTAATGTAATCCACGATGGGTTGGCAAAGTCTTTCTGTGGGAGAACCATCCAAAAAGGCGATTTTGGAGCCGTATCGTTCTTGTAAAAAACGATTGAGGGCGGTTAATAAAATTGTGGAGGAAACTTCATCGGGGTTGATAAAGGTTAACGCTTTGGAAGCAGCCATAAACACGTCACTGGCTACCCGCTCACCAACACCTCGCCTTTTTAACCAATCTGAGAAGTTGTACTTGTCCATCTCCTCAACATACTTTTGACCGCGAACTATGGCTGGAAGCAACCCAATGGCGAAACGAATCTTCTGCTCCCAAGTCAACATATCGTTGTTGCGAAGAATCGAGGTAATGATGTTAAACGGAGCAGGAATATCAGGAACATCAAAACGTGAGAGTGTTCCGGGTTTATCTGGTTGATTAAAAATCAGTGTATGCTCTTTCCACTGGAGTCGGTCTTCAATCCCCAACTCCTTGAACAGTTGCAGCATATTGGGATATGCCCCAAAGAAGGCGTGTAACCCGGTTTCGTACCAGTCGCCGTCAGAGTCTTTCCACGCCGCCACTAGACCACCCAATACATCCCGACGTTCCAAAACAATGGGAGTGTGTCCTAAATCTGTGAGATATTTGGCGCAGGAAAGTCCTGCTAAACCAGCACCAGCAATCACTACTCGCATTTAAACCTACTGCTTTTCAATATTTCTTAACTGTTTTCTCGATTCTCATTATATGTTGCAATCCGTTACATTTGGTATCACTTCCTGAAAAGGCTGAGGAATTAGAGGCCAAAAGATAGAGTAGAGAGGATTTAATTTTCTTTTGGTCAGCCAATTATGCACACATCTCAGCATCTCCAAAGCTTTGGTAATCACCTGATTCTCGGTATTTCTGGTACAACCCTCGGCGATGATGATAAACGGGCGCTAAACGAGTTAAAACCAGTTGGGGTCATATTTTTCGCCAAAAATTTTCTTGACGGTGTACCTTATCCGGTTTGGTTAGAAAGCTTCAAGCAGCTAATTGACCAAATTCACCAATATGCTGAACGTGATTTCATGTTCACTACATTAGACCATGAAGGTGGTCGTGTTGTCCGCACACCTTTACCTATTACCCGTTTTCCTCATGCTTATTTGCTACAAAGCCACGCATATGAAGTCGCAAAAGCCACAGCATTAGAATTAAAATCACTGAGTATTAATCTTTCTTGGTCTCCTGTGGCTGATATTTTCTCAAATCCCCAAAACCCGATTATTGGAACTCGTGCTTTTGGGACTACTCCCGAAACTGCTAGTCAAGGTGCGCGTGAATATTTTCAAGGACTAAGGGAAGGAGGAATTCTCGGTTGCGCTAAACACTTTCCCGGACATGGAGACACTAGCACAGACTCTCATCTTGAGTTACCAATATTGAATTTAAGTTTAGAAGATTTGCGAAATCGGGAATTGATACCTTTTCAAACCTTGATTAAGGAACAGGTTCCATTAATTATGACAGCGCATATTTTGTTTCCTCAAATCGATGCTGATGTGCCGGCAACTTTATCTAAAATAATTTTAAATGATATTTTGAGAGAAGAATTAGGTTTTCAAGGTGTGATAGTTTCTGATGATTTAGATATGAAAGCAGTTGCTGAGATGTTTATGCTATCAGGAACGGTGGCGCGAGCTTTTCATGCTGGTTGTGATTTATTTATAGTTTCTCGAAATATCAATTCTTCATCTTTGGAACGGACTTATAAAATAGCTGAAGATTTTTCTGCCAGTTTGAATAATGGTAGTTTAGATACAGCAGTTGTAGAAGCGGCGAGGCAGAGAATTGAAAAGTTATTGCTGTTAACTCCCCAATATCCAGTTTCTCTTCTTGATCAAGAAACATTGGTAAAAAATGCGGAATTAGCAATTGCTTGTACTTTTCAAAATCAAAACTAATTATAACCAGTTGCAGTTTTTCAGGAGAATAAAGCTGATTCCTACAATCAGAAATCAGCTTTATTATGTTGGTACTTACAGCAGATTGCAGATCAATGAGGTACAGCATCTAGATTGAAACCTATACACATTCGCCAGTTTTACTTCTGACTCCTGTAGAGACATTTCGGCGAAACGTCTCTACTAAATGTACGGGCGTATTGCAATATGCCCATTTTGAGTACGGGCGTATTGCAATACGCCCCTTCTGACTCCTGCTGTATGTGAACTGAATTAGATGAAAATCTAAATTCATTATTAGTGGTTGAATATTCATGCAAAAAGCCAAACTTGCTGATGATTAAGTCGCATCAATCTGGCTACTATTTCCAGCCTTGGTATTGAGCTAACAACGCTTCCTCATCGGTTATTTCATTAGTTCCTGGAGGACTGAGATAAGCAATACCTAAGGCTTGGAGATATTTGCTTTGATTAAACGTAGTTTGACCGTTTTGACCGTTTTGACCGGTTTGGCCATTTTGACCGTTTTGGCCATTTTGAGAATCTTGACCACCTTTAATGTTAGCAGATGCTTCAACACTAAGTTCGGTCAATAATTCTTGATTTTTGATTTTTTCGGAGTATAACATCAATTTTTCTCCTAATTACACCTGGAGCATTACGTTAGTTGAGAACAGATTTGTAATTGTTCAACTAATTGCTTCCTTGTTTGTATAGTAGAGTCAATTTTTTTTGATTACCTCCGAATTATCTGAATTGAATTAGGTAGTCATTGAGAGATGATCAATCTGTTCCCAGTTATTGACAATGAAATCATAATTTCCTGACATAGCTAACGCAAATATCTAGTTTTGCTCAAACTCGTGTGAGCAGATTTATCAATAAGCGAGTTAATCACAAATAAGTTGACAAAATCTGATTGAAAACTTTGTAAATTTTGTGTAGTAAGGCTTTGCACGTTTATACTCATTAAATATATTTTTTGTTATCTACGTAATATTTGTGTGGTAAAAGTTATTTTATTAACTAAAAATCACAGGAAAGACATATTTCGTAATCTCAATAAGTATTCTTTATTTATTCATTTGAATACTTAAAAAAGCTGTATTAAAAATAGCATTGTCAGCAAACCCCGAAGGATTAGAGAACCTGAGATACTAGCAACTTACGTGAATATCAAATTCCATGACTTTTGCCAATTACCCAATTACGACGGAAAAACCGAGCTAAAGAAGATTCTTCCAAAGATAAATAAATCGGTCTACCATGTGGACAGGTGCGGGGGTTGCGTGTGCGTTGCCAATCATCTAATAATTTCTGCATTTCTGGTAAATTCATTGGTGTACCGTTACGAATAGCACTGCGACAAGCAACAGCAACTTGGGCTGTTTGTAAATCTCCTCCCCAACTCAGTTCTAAAAGTGCTTCGGCACAGTCTTCACGTTGTTGTAACATTGCGGGAATATTGCGAACTGCCCAAAGTTTTTCACCAAATGGTTCAATATCTAAATTGATATTTTGCAGTTGGGAAACTTGCGCTGGTGATAATTGATAAAGAATAATTGGTGTTTCTACAGCTACAAGTTGCCAATGATCACAAAGTTGTTCATACAAAACTCGCTCATGGGCAATGTGCTGTTCTACTAACCACATTCCTCCTGAATGTTCAGCAATAATATAAGTATTGCTTACTTGGGCAACAGCTTTTAAATAGTTCTGAGTATGAGCTTGATTTTGATTTTGAGGTTGATTTTGAGGTTGAAAATTATAACCACCTTTTGTTTCTGCAACTTTGAGTAATTTACTGACTCGTGTTGTTTGAACAGATTCTTTAATATTCACTTCGGAAATCCGCAGTGCTTGGTTAATAGCTTGGGTAATTTGTTCTTGCCAAAAAGTTATGTCGTTGAGATAAATTTCAGTTTTGGCAGGGTTGCGATTCCAATTGATTTGGTCAGGAGAAATGGCCAGATGTAAAAAACAAATGGGATAGCGATCGCGCGGTAATGTTTTGTGAAATGCTGATAAAATCGTTTGCTCTAATTCCGGTGATTTAATCATCCTGCCATTAATCGCTACTTTTACCCAATCAGGACGATGACGATGACACCTATCTGGTAAACCTATGACTATATTTATGACTGATTTGTCCAAGTTTGGTAATTCTAACTGACAAAAATGCAAATCACTCGCTCGCACTTGGGGCAGAATTTGCGGGATTAATTGTTCTACAGTCGCAGCTGGACAGATAGTGAACAATTCTCGGTCATTTTGCCAAACTTGGTAAGTGACTTGAGGATGACAAAGGGCAATTTGTTGAATTATCCCTTGTACTGCCTTCATTTGCTGTGCAGGGGCGGGTAAACCTTGACGACGGGCGGGGCAGTTAGCGAACAAATTAGAGACCGTGACGACTGTTCCAGGGGCTATTGGAGCTATTTCTAGTTTGACTACTTCTCCACCTTCGTTATAAACAACCCGGTATCCCTCATTTCCACCTACGGGACGACTGAAAATTTCTAAATCTGCCAAGGTTGTTAAGCTGTGTAACGCCTCACCACGAAACCCTAAACTGGTAATTTTCCATAAATCCGCACTAGAACGAATTTTACTGGTGCTATGGGCTGCTGCGGCTTGTTGCAAGTCATCAAGATTCATTCCACAACCATTATCAGCTACGCGGACTCGCCAATTTTGTGGCCATAGAGAAACTACAATGCGCGTTGCACCAGCATCTAGGGAATTTTCCACCAATTCCCGCACTACAGCGGATAAAGAGTCAATTACCTCTCCAGCCGTAATTAAATATACAACTTCTGTTGGTAAAGCTTGAATAGTAGATGCCATAGCCGGAATTACAAATCAAAAATCAAAAATCAAAAATCAAAAATCAAAAATTAAAAATTAAAAATTGAGCGAACGTACAGAACATTAGCCTACAATATTCCGACTACTGGCTTCTGACAGATGTGTAGTTTTATTTAATATCTATTTAACATCTCAACAGAATTTTTGATTAATTGTAAAGAAAACCTGATTATAAGAGGATCTTTGATAAATTGCAGATGAGGTGATAAGCGGAAAAAACTTATGAGTAGTAGTTTAGTCGCTGATGTTCAGGATCTGATGTCCCTTCTCGAATGGGGTCAACCTGCTTTTACAATTGTTGATGTGCGCGATCGCTACACTTACAATCACGGCCATATCACTGGGGCTATCTCAATTCCCTTAGATGACTTGGAATCCCGTGCTAAATCTGCTCTGCACAAAGAACGCCAAATCTACGTTTATGGCGAACATGAAGCCCATGCAGCCCATGCAGCCCAAATCTTGCGCGGTGCTGGCTTCACTGATGTCTCGGAAATTAAAGGTGGCCTTACTGCCTGGAAAACAATTGGTGGCGCTACAGAAGGGGTGTAATACCGTTTCACTTTAAGGTGTATACAAATGGACAGACGCGGTGACGGGGAGATCCATTTGTAGCTTTAATTAAGTTAGGACTTACGCAAAACAGAACCAAAGTAGCGGTAATTCATGAATTACCGCTACACAGGAATAAGGTTTTCAGTCACATCTTGCGTAAGTCCTACTTTAATCTTGCATTGCCAAAACCTGATCTGCTTCCGGTTTCAATAAGCCATTTAATAAAGATGCAGGACGTTGAGTATAAGGCCAAGCAAACGCATGACGGAAAGCTGCATCTTGACAAGCTTGTAACTGGGCAAAATTGATGATGTCGTAAGTCAAGAGATTTTCATACTCAAACGGTAGTCGCATATTGTGCAAACCAGCGTTATCCGTACATATGGCAATATCAACCCCCGCTGCAAAACATCTATCAAAAACTAACTTTAATTGGCGAATATCCTGTAAAGTTCCTGTTTTTAAATAAGTTGTGGGACAAACTTCTAAACATTGACCCTGTTTCGCTAAATCTGTCAATAATTCTGGGTAAAGTAAAGGAATTTGGATACCGTGACCAATTCGCATTAAATAAGGTAAAAGTTCTGGATAGCAACCATCGGTAGTTTCGTAAAGATGTCCGGTGGTGTTCAAACCTTGAGAACGGGCATAGTTATATAAACTCATCCATTCTGGCATTCTTTCAGCATAATAGCGATCGCCCCCTGCCACATCCACAGCACAAACATATTCTCTATTTTGCGCTGCTAAATCAACAATTGCCTTATTTACTTCATAAGGTAAACGGGAGTGCATACAGAGAATTTGGCTAGTAATAATCGGATATTCCAAAGAATGACTAGCTTTACCCACAATTTCCACAATTTCTGCCATCTTATCAATTCTTTCGTTTTGACTCAGATGTTCAGGAGTGCGTAAATAGGGAGTATACCGCAATTCCAAATAAGCCAAGTTTTCAAAGATATACGCACCACGCAGCAAGCGATAGATAAAATAAGGTAATGTTTCCACAGTTTGCACACTTTCCACCAAAGTATGCAATTCTAAATACTCATCTAAAGTATTGCGGGGACGGGTGTAAAAGTCCTCAAATTCAGAATATTCAGCAAAACGAGAAATTAAATCTGTAGCATGGCGCTCAAAATACCGCCATAATACACGAGGTACAACTGAACCACCTAGATGCCGATGCAATTCTGCGTATAAAGCCATAGTGGTCTTTTTTTGTAAAAATTTTATTAATCTTAACAAAAACGGTCATAAAAAAAATCTCTCTCTGAAGAAGGATTATTGGTATTGGTCATTATCGCTGCACAGAGGGGAAGGAGTATGTACAATAGCGATCGCGCCCTTGTTGTTTAGCATTGTATAAAGCTTGATCAGCATAAGCAATTAATGTATCTGGTTGAACTTCCAATGTTGGTACAACAGAGGCAATTCCTAGACTAACTGTGACGATATCTTTGACATTAGACTGTTCATGAGGAATCGCCAGATCATGAATTGCTTGCTGAATTCTAGCTGCTACCTTAATCGCTCCTTCTAAATTCGTATTTGGGAGCAGTACCGTAAATTCTTCCCCACCGTAACGAGCCACCAAGTCAGTAGGACGATTGATATCTTGACGACGAATAAATTGATACAATGTTTGCGAGATTTTGAATAGACAATCATCACCAGCCAAATGACCGTAGTAGTCGTTATAGCGTTTAAAGGCATCAAGATCGAGTAAAATCAAGGAAAGTGGCTGCTGTTCTTGGGCTAGTTTCTGCCATTCCTCTTTGAGACGATTATTGAAACAGCGACGATTAGCCACCTGAGTCAAAGCATCCAAATTTGCCAGTAATACAAGTTGATCATTTGCATCTTGCAAAGCCAGTTCAGTTTGTTTCCGGGCAGTGATATCACGTATGGTAATAGCAAAACCATCACCTAACTTTACCGCCACAAAGTGGAACCAATAAGAATTTCCTGATGGATAGTAAAAATCCTGTTCTAGAGGTTCACCCATCTCGACAACATCAACAAAGCGATCAAAGAGTTCTGGGTCAAGACGGTTTACGAATTTTTTTAGCACCAACTTGCCGATCATCTCTTCACGGCTACGGTCAAAGGCTCTGGCGATTACCGGGTTGACAACTAAACAACGAAAATCTTCAATATCCCCTGTTGTAGGGTCGCGGACAGCTTGCAGTGCCGCAATACCATCAAGTGAACTATTCAAAACGCTCGACAGCAAAGCTCTAGACTGATAAAGCACCTCTTCTGTTTCCCTGCGGTTAGCAACTTCTTGTTCTAAAAGGCGTTGTTGACGTTGAATGGTTAACTGATTTTCCAGACGCGCTACTACTTCTTCAATTTGAAAAGGTTTTGTGATGTAGTCTATACCACCTGATTTAAAGGCGGTTACTTTGTCGAAAACATCATCTAAAGCACTAATAAAAATAACGGGAATATTGCGTAAATTCTCATCAGCTTTCAGCGCTTGACAGACTTGATAGCCATCCATTTCTGGCATTTTGATATCTAAGAGGATCACATCTGGTCGTTTCACCTTCACCGTTTTCAGAGCCATTCGCCCACTGGTGACGCTGCGAACAGTGTAGCCGAGTTTAACCAGTAAATCGCTTAGTAATTGTAAGTTCTCTGGAATGTCATCTACTAGGAGAATGTTACCTTTGTTTTCTGGTTGAGAATCAAGATTCATTGGTTATTAGGGGTTCGGCTAAGTCAACAAGCTGCTCAAATTCAAATTGACGCGCAAGTTTCGCCAAGGCTTGTGCTAGGCGATTTTCTGTTTCGGGAATTTCTCCTACTAGTTGCAAGACGAGGTTAGTATTGGCATCAAGAGCAGCTGCATATAGCTGAGTAATCCATTCTTCAGACATACAAGTCAAATTTTGGGATGTAAAAGCGTTTTCTGCTGAATTATCTAATATAAGTGATCTTGTTTGGGTAAAGATATAGCTTACACCCAGATGTTTAGCTAGTGCATCAAAAATTGTGTGTTCTCTAAATGGTTTGCGGAGGAAGTCATCACAAGCAGAAAGCACTATCGCTTTCTCTTCTTCCAAAACGCTGGGTGTATCGGTTAATTACAGCGGTAGCATTACCTTTGGTAGTGAATTTGATGTACTTGGTAGCTTCGTAACCGTTCATGATGGGCATTCTCATATCCATCCAGATTAAATGCGGTTCCCATTCATCCCAAATTGCGATCGCTCATCATGGATTATTGAGATGTTCTATAAGTTAATCCTAAATCGCAAAGCTCCCTGTATTTGTATAATTTTTATGAGCGATCGCTCGATTGCGTCCCTGCACTTTAGCTGTATACAAGGCTTGATCAGCAGAGGAAATCAGAGTTTCTAAATTTTGTTCTAAGGTAGGAACCAGACTGGCAACCCCCATACTCAGGGTAATGTAATTACTCACTTGAGAATTCTGATGGGGAATCTCCAAAGAAGCGATCGCAGTTTGGATAGTATTAGCAACCTTGAGCGCCCCTTGGATATCGGTATTGCTCAAAATTACGGCAAACTCTTCACCACCGTAGCGGGCAACTAAATCAGTCTGTCGTTGAGTAACTTTGGCAATTTCCTGTGCTACTTTAATCAAACATTCATCGCCACCTTGATGTCCATAACTATCGTTATAAACCTTAAAGTAATCGATATCAATCATGATCAGTGCCAGGGGATTTTGTTCTCGTTGATGCCGTGTATGTTCTACAGCTAGATAGTTATCAAAACAGCGGCGATTAGCAATCTGAGTTAACCCATCCACATTTGCCAACAACTCCAATTTATGATTGGCAATCACTAGCTCTTCGGTGCGTTCTTGGACTCGATGTTCCAAAGTTTCAAAAGAGGTTTGTAACTGAAAGGCCATATTATTAAACGATTTTGCCAGTTGACCTATTTCGTCTTTTGAGTTAATTTTGACGCGGATATCTAAGTTACCTGTGGTAAAATGGGAAACTATATTATTAAGGTAAATTATTCGCTTTGTTACCAGTTGGCCAATAGCAAAAGCGATGATTGTCACGACTGAGGCGATCAAGGCAAATAGAAACATTGCGTCACGAATTTGCTTTTCTACGGGTGCTAAGGCAACAGCAAGTGGCTGTGCAAACAACACAGTCCAAGGTTTATATTGCAAACGAGAAATCGCAATCAGATTAACCTGATTACCGGCTGCTTCTAAAGAACCAATTAAATACGACTGTTTATTATCTAATGCTTGTTTAAGTTTTGACTCATTAGTTGCCAATTCTTTAACAGGAGAATTAGGCAAGCGCCCTTGCTGTTGCAGTTGAGTTACAACATCGATAGGTAGAGGCACAATTGATTTAAAAATTAGTTTTGGTGCAGTGCTATGTGCCAGATAAATATTATTTTCATCTAAAAGAATAGCAAAAGATTTTGCCCCAGCCCGTTCAGTTTGTCGAGTTACTAATTGCTGCACAACAGTAGCATTGTATGAAACACGCAATACACCCAATATATCTCCCTTGGCGTTGCGAACTGGGCTGCTAAAAAATAGGGTAATCAGGTCAGGAATTGTCGGCGATAGCTTCATGCTAGAAACAAAGGAGAACCCAGTTTGCAATGGTTTTTTAAAATAATCTTGAACTGATTCATCTTTGCCAATATTCAGTGTACGTGTATCCAATACATTTTTACCGTTTAAGTCGAGCAAAGCATAAGAGAGAACATTGAGCATATCTTTGCGACTGAGACGGATTAATGTTTCTGTCGCCAATTGCATTTCGGGGCTATCATCTCGCTGTTTTGGAGTGAGGCTGAGGTAGCGTGACAAACCTGGTAAAATTGCCTCTACGCGGACAGAATCGAGATTTCCATTAATAAAGGTATCTATTCTGTTAGCAGTTTCGTTAGCCGCCGCAGATAGGGCTTGTTTGGCGTTGTCAGTTAGTGCCTTTTCAGTTGTCTGTTTGTTGATAAATGCCAATAGCAGCAATGGAACCAAAGCAACAACGAGAAACGACGCGATCAACTTTGTACGGATGCCCATAGCTTTAAATTAGGAGGGAGAGTTCAAAAACGAAGAATTGAACAAACTTTTTAGCTCAGGAATGCGCGTCACGTTTCCAGAGCGAATAAAAAAGTCTGCATATATTTTGGCAGTTTTGTAAATGGAGTTAGGGTTGCTAGATTGAAATAATTTTTGATTTTCACCTAAATCAGTGAGGTTTACTCCCTCCAGGGAGATTGTATTACTAGGAATTTTTAAGGCTTTACTGACTATCGCGTTTCCTTCCTGAACATTTGCCCTCCAGTAGGCAGCGGCTTGCAGCCATCCTCGCACAAATGCCCGAACGTCTTCGGGGCGATCGCGAATTATCTCTTTGCGAAAGACAATCAGATCTAAAATCAAGCCTGGGGTTTGTTTGCTGGTAAATAGGATATGTCCCCCTGATTTGATAGCTTCAGAAAGATGGGGTTGCCAAGTGTGTCCGGCTTGAATAACATTATTTTTCAGGCCTTGAGGAATTTCTAAAGCCTCTAATTTAACCAATTTCACATTATCGCTGGTCAAGTTGACAGTTTTCAACATCTCAGTCACGAAAAGTTCGCTAAAACCACCTAGACTTGCACCTAGTTTTTTCCCTTGCAAGTCAGCGACAGTTTTTATTTGTGGTTGGGCGACTACTACATCTGCTCCTGTTGATTCATCTATAACCAGCACGCCTTGTATATCAGGATTTGTGGCACTCAAGATGATAACACTTCCCAAGGAGATTGAAGTACCATCATACTTACCCGCACTGAAATTTGCTCTTTCCAATTGGGCGTATGGTTTAGAAATTAGTTCCACATCTACCCCTTGGGCTTTGAAGAATCCTTTTTCTTGAGCAATGATGCCTGGATACTCTCCAATAAAAGATGTAAATTGCACTTTCAAAGGAAGGCGTTTGAATTCGGTCGGCGATGAAGCATGACAAGCAAATAGCAAACAGACGGTAATCAGAAAAATACTAACATATCTGAGTAGTTTCAACATGGCAACTTAATATTTTCTAATTATTACTTATCAAAGGTTCAGTGAACTCAACTAATTTCTCAAATTCAAATTGTCGGGCAAGTTTTGTTAAAGATAGAATTAACAAAGTTTCTGTTTTGGGAATTTCTTTGATTAATTCTATAACCAAATTTGTATCTGGTAAACCATTGGGAAGAACACCGTTAGCAGCACCGAATTCACCATTTTGAAACTTGAGAAAACAAGCATCATATATAGTTGTCAAAGCCGAAATGGCGCGATCGCTGGGGACAATATCTGGTAAACTCAATAAACGAGTGTAGAATTGCCCACACAATTGGTCAGCCATAACTACATCAGAACCACTTTCGCTATCCAAACGGTAATATTCACCACTTCTAAAGCTGCTTCATATAATTGATTAATCCATTCTTGATCCATACAACTTAGACTATCAGATGTTAAAGATTTTTCTTCTATATGTTCCAAATTTGCAGAATGAGTTTCAGCAAATATATATTTAACACCAAGATGTTTAGCCAGGGCATCAAAAATTGTGTGTTCGGCAAAAGGTTTGCGGAGAAAGTCATCACAACCAGCAGAAAGAACTATGGCTTTCTCTTCTTCTAAAACACTCGCAGTTAAAGCTATCACCGCCGTAGCATTGCCTTTAGTAGTAGATTTAATATGCTTAGTAGCCTCGTAACCATCCATGACAGGCATCCGCATATCCATCCAAATTAAATGCGGTTCCCACTCATCCCAAATAGTTATGGCTTCTTGTCCGTTACTGGCTTCTTTGATCTCAAAACCCAAGGGTTCTAAAAGCTTAATTAACAATTGACGATTAATAGATTTATCATCTACTGTTAATAGTTTATATATAGGCTGTCCTGGTGCAATTCCTAAAACTTGTGGCTGTTCTTCTAAAGCATTACTGTTAATTTTTTGACCTAATTTAGCTTGAATATAAAATTTAAAAGTTGTCCCTTTTCCTAATTCACTTTCAACGGCAATATCTCCTCCCATTAACTGTACAAATTTCCGACTGATAGCTAAACCTAAACCTGTTCCCTCCTGAGAATCTTTCCCAGATTGTGTTTGCAAAAAAGCCTCAAATAATTTTGGTAATTCGGCAGCGGCAATACCCATTCCTGTATCACGAACTTGAAAATCAAGAGTCACAATATCTGTGATTTCTTCACTGCTATTATTGACAGTTAAAATAATTCCTCCTGACTGAGTAAATTTGATAGAATTACTAATTAGATTAATTAACACTTGTCGTAGTTTTACTTCATCAGTGCAAATATAACGGGGGACATTTTCACTCCTTTGAAATATTAAAGTTAAGCCTTGATTACTGGCTCGTAAATGTAGCATATCTTCTAAATCATCTAGCAAGCGATAAAGGTCAAAATCTTTAGGATTAAGGGTAGTTTTACCTGCTTCTATTTTGGATAAATCCAGAACATTATTAATTAATGTTAGTAGATAATCTCCACTGCGATAAATGATACCTACATTTTCATATTGATCGGAGGGGAGATTTTTAGCACGTATCATCAATTGCGAAAAGCCAAGAATAGCATTTAAAGGTGAGCGCAATTCATGACTCATGTTGGCAATAAATGTACTTTTAGCTTGATTTGCTACTTCTGCTTTTTCTTTAGCAATTACTAATTCTGCGGTGCGTTCCTGGACACGATTTTCTAAAGTTTCAAAAGATGTTTGTAACTGAAAAGCCATACTATTAAATGAATCAGCCAAATTTTCTAGTTCAGAAACTCCTTTGATTTCTACGACCTGACTAAGTTCACCAGTAGAGATCGCTCTACTAGCTTGACTTAATAGCTTAATCGGTTTAGCAATCAAATTTGAGGTAATAATTCCTAATCCTGTAGCGAGAATTAAAGTTAAGAGACAAAGTAAAATAGTTGTCTTGGTATTAGCTTGAATTTCTCCCAGGAATTGAGATTCTGGAATGGCCATCACTACTACCCAATCCAAACCATATTTATCTCGATAGGGAATGACGCGAACAAAAGGATTTTGGTCAAGATTAGGGCGGAGTGATTGTGGTTTATTAATTGCTTTTAAACTACCAAATAGTTTTATTAACTCCCCAGTCAAATCACGAATGACTATTTCACGACTATTCAAGGCTTTCAGTCTTGTTGCTTTGCGATTGACAATGGGTGCAGGAGATTCATTTGATGTACTCGCAACCAGTAATCCCGATCGCTCTATGATGAAGATGTGACCTGAGTTTTGTTTATTCAGTGTTTTCAGAAATTGGCTAATTTTATTAAGTTCAAGATCAATACCAAATACACCTAGAAAATTTTTCTGTTTGTCATAAACTGGAGTGCTGGCTGAAATGCTGAAGAAAGTAGCTGCATCTCCCTGATTGTAAATAGAACTCCAAATGGGTTTACCTGCTTTTACTGCATCTAAGTACCAAGCAGAATTAATTACCTCTGGATCTTCTATTGTGTAGCGTAAATTGACACGATTACCTTGATCATCTACTGAATAGCCATATCTTTTATTGCTATGTGGAAGAATTTCTACAATTCCCCAACTGTAATCTTCTTCATAACCACTACCAATAAATCCTCCCTCTTTACTACCAAAGTTATTATAAGCAAAATTAAACGCTCGCACCTGATGATAGAAATATTTACCCAAAGCCTTAAAATCATTCAAGTCCAAGATTCCCGACTCAAAAGCCTCCACATTCATGCGGTTGATTTCCTGAGCTTTTCCCATATAACTATCAAGATATTGCTCAATGCGATTACTCGTCTCCGTCATCAATTCCTCGGCCAGTTTTGCAATCGCCTGCTGTCCGGTTCGGTAAGACAAATAGCCCACTAGCCCTACCGCGCCGACAATTTGCAAGACAAAGGGGATAATTAACAATAATCTCAGGGGGATTTGTTTTGATTTTTTGGCGTTATGACTATTCATTATTTATCAAAGGTTCAGTAAACTCAACTAATTTCTCAAATTCAAATTGTCTGGCAACTTTTCTTAAAGATTGAATTAACAAAGTTTCTGTTTTGGGAATTTCTTTGATTAATTCTATAACCAAATTTGTATTGGCTTCTAAAGCTGCTTCATATAATTGATTAATCCATTCTTGATGCATACAAGTTAGATTATCAGATCTTAAAGTATTTTCTTCTATCAATTCTGATTTTTCAGAATGATTTTCAGCAAATATATATTTGATACCCAGATGTTTAGCCAGGGCATCAAAAATTGTGTGTTCGGCAAAAGGTTTGCGGAGAAAGTCATCACAACCAGCAGAAAGAACTATGGCTTTCTCTTCTTCTAAAACACTCGCAGTTAAAGCTATCACCGCCGTAGCATTGCCTTTAGTAGTAGATTTAATATGCTTAGTAGCCTCGTAACCATCCATGACAGGCATCCGCATATAGTTCCACATCTACCCCTTGGGCTTTGAAGAATCCTTTTTCTTGAGCAATGATGCCTGGATACTCTCCAATAAAAGATGTAAATTGCACTTTCAAAGGAAGGCGTTTGAATTCGGTCGGCGATGAAGCATGACAAGCAAATAGCAAACAGACGGTAATCAGAAAAATACTAACATATCTGAGTAGTTTCAACATGGCAACTTAATATTTTCTAATTATTACTTATCAAAGGTTCAGTGAACTCAACTAATTTCTCAAATTCAAATTGTCTGGCAACTAAGATAGAATTAACAAAGTTTCTGTTTTGGGAATTTCTTTGATTAATTCTATAACCAAATTTGTATTGGCTTCTAAAGCTGCTTCATATAATTGATTAATCCATTCTTGATCCATACAACTTAGACTATCAGATGTTAAAGATTTTTCTTCTATATGTTCCAAATTTGCAGAATGAGTTTCAGCAAATATATATTTAACACCAAGATGTTTAGCCAGGGCATCAAAAATTGTGTGTTCGGCAAAAGGTTTGCGGAGAAAGTCATCACAACCAGCAGAAATAACTATGGCTTTCTCTTCTTCTAAAACACTCGCAGTTAAAGCTATCACCGCCGTAGCATTGCCTTTTGTCGTAGATTTAATATGCTTTGTAGCCTCGTAACCATCCATGACAGGCATCCGCATATCCATCCAAATTAAATGTGGTTCCCACTCATCCCAAATAGTTATGGCTTCTTGTCCGTTACTGGCTTCTTTGATCTCAAATCCCAAGGGACTCAGAAGTTTGTACAAAAGCTGTCGATTAATAGGCTTATCATCCACTGTGAGAATTTTGTAAGTAGGCTGTCCCGGAGCAAGCGCCAACACACGCTGCCGCCCTTCTGTACTATTGCTGATTGTTTCTTGACCCAATTTCGCCTGAATATAGAATTGAAAAGTTGTGCCTTTTCCTAATTCACTTTCAACGGTAATATCCCCTCCCATCAACAGCACAAATTTACGACTAATTGCTAAACCTAAACCCGTTCCTTCCTGCATTTCTTTTCCAGCTTGAGCTTGAATAAAAGCATCAAATAGTTTTGGCAGTTCCGCAGGTGCAATACCCACACCAGTATCTCGAAGACAGAAATGGAGGCTAAAAACATCCTCTGTTCCTTCATCCCCTTTTTCTACACTCAGAGTAATTGATCCTCCATTGGGGGTGAATTTGATGGCATTACTCAGTAAATTAATTAAAACTTGCCGGAGTTTTACTTCATCGGTGCAGATATGATTGGGGACGTTTTGACTACGCTCGAATATCAGTTCTAAGCCGGCATCACTAGCCCGCAAATGCAACATATCTTCTAAATCATCCAGCAAGCGATATAAGTTAAAGTTATGTATATTTAGAGTTGTTTTACCAGCTTCGATTTTCGATAAATCCAGAATATGATTAATGAGCGTTAGTAAGTAGTCACCGCTACGATAAATAATCCCGGCATTTTCATACTGCTCTGGGGGGAGATTATTAGCCCGTAACATCAATTGCGAAAACCCAATAACTGCATTGAGAGGCGATCGCAATTCATGGCTCATATTGGCAATAAACGCGCTTTTGGCCTGGTTCGCTGCTTCGGCTTTTGTAGCTAGTTCCTGTGCTTTAGCTTCACTTTCTTGTAAATCTCTAGTACGTTCAAAAACTCTTTGTTCTAGCTCGGCATTGGCTGTTTTCAGATTTAACCTATATTGATGGTTTTCTGTGACAATAGCTAACATAACCATAGTAGTCACAGATATTACACCTATAAACAATTGTAATAACAAAATTGAATGATTCTTTAAAGCCGCGTCATAAAATACTCCTAAGCGATAACCAGTGGCAACAGCAGCTAGTGTCGAAATAATTACTACCAATATAGTAGTAATTTTGCGACCAAAGCGAAAAGCAGACCAAAACAATGGCGGTAATAGTAAATACTCTAATGGTTTTGGTTGAATAAAAGTAAAATAACTAACTATAGATAAAGTAATGACTGTTACTAATATTTCCCGGTTTAGCCAATATTTCACTTCAACAGCAGGTATCTTTTTAGCTAAATTTAAGACAAGTGGAGCAAATAATAAAATTCCTATAGAATCACCAACCCACCAACCCAAGGAAATTTCTAAATATTTATGCCAAGGTTCATAACCACCTAAACAAACTGTAATTGCTCCTAATAAAGCTTGAAAAATAGTGCCAGTAAACAAACTACAAAGAGAGAAAATGACTACATTTTTAACTTGATTAAGAGGATAATTGGTTCGAGTTAATAGCAGTATTAGCGTTACAGAAATTAGTGAGCCAATAGTAGTACCAATACCGCCAATAAAAGCTAAAATTATAGTTTTAATGCCGATAGAATTAGCTAACATTGCTCCTAAAAAAACTCCAAACCAACGCGCGCGCCCCCACAGCAACAAAAAGCCAATAGCAAAACCTGTAGCTGGCCAAACAGGAGTACCAAAAGCAGGAACAGACATTTTTTTCAATACTAGCCAAGAGACAATATAGTAAATCATGGCAATAATTAATACATCAAACCACCAGCGGGGATTTTGGTAGTCAACACCAAGGTGATCAAAAATTCGGATTTTTTTCATAAAGAACAGGGAACAGGGAACAGGGAACAGGGAAAAGTTTTTCTGAATTTTGAATTGATTTGAGTTTCTTGACAAAAGATCAAGAATCTGTTAATAATTGTAATTTGTGGAAACTTTACCCTTTAATATAATCTCTTGGCTAACGTCATTGTCATAGGTGCCCAGTGGGGCGATGAAGGAAAAGGTAAAATAACTGACTTACTCAGCCGCTCCGCAGATGTGGTGGTACGTTACCAAGGGGGAGTTAACGCTGGACACACAATCGTAGTCCAAGGTCAGACATTTAAGCTGCACTTAATTCCCTCTGGTATTTTGTATCCAGATACTGAGTGTATTATCGGCTGTGGGACAGTGATAGATCCACAGGTTTTGATAAAAGAACTCGAACAACTAGAAAAACTCAATATTTCCACTGCTAATCTGCTCATATCTCAGACGGCTCACGTTACCATGCCTTACCATAGGTTGATTGACCAGGCATCGGAAGAACGACGGGGAAGTCATAAAATCGGCACGACTGGTAGAGGAATTGGCCCCACCTACGCTGACAAATCTGAGCGGATAGGCATCAGGGTTTTGGATTTGATGAACCCAGATGAATTACGTGACCAGTTAGAGTGGACGATTAATTATAAAAACGTCATTTTAGAAAAGCTGTATAATCTGCCGCCCTTAGATCCACAAGTGGTGATTGAGGAGTATTTAGGTTATGCAGAACGCTTGCGTCCTTTCGTCGTCGATACATCGTTGAAAATATATGATGCGGTTTTACGACGACGGAATATTTTGTTTGAAGGCGCACAAGGTACATTGCTTGACCTAGATCACGGAACTTATCCCTACGTCACATCCTCAAACCCAGTTGCTGGGGGGGCTTGCGTTGGCAGTGGACTAGGCCCGACAATGATAGATCGGGTGATTGGGGTATCGAAAGCCTACACTACAAGAGTAGGCGAAGGTCCATTCCCAACGGAACTAGATGGCGAAATTGGGGAATTGTTGTGCGATCGCGGTGCAGAATTTGGCACAACAACAGGGCGTAAACGTCGCTGTGGTTGGTTTGATGCTGTCATTGGTCGCTATGCAGTCCGCATTAACGGTATGGATTGTATAGCAATTACTAAACTTGATGTTCTCGATGAACTAGAGGAAATCAATGTTTGTGTAGCTTATGAGATTGATGGTGAACGTTGCGAACACTTCCCCACTAACGCCCGTCAATTCGCCCGTTGTCGTCCCATCTACAAAACCTTACCAGGATGGCAAGTGTCAACAAGTCACTGTCGTCAGCTGGAAGATTTACCACAGCAAGCACTGGACTATCTGAAATTCTTAGCCGAATTAATGGAAGTCCCGATTGCGATTGTCTCCTTGGGAGCAAGTCGAGATCAAACCATAATTGTAGAAGACCCCATCCACGGACCAAAACGCGGTCTGTTACAGCCAGATGGTACACCCGTCTCTCTACTGAGTGCATAGCGCAATTGAAGAAGACGCGGGGACGCGGGGACGAGGGGACACGGGGACACTCTTACACCCCATGTCTAAAGCCAGGGGATTCCAGCAAGGAATGTCTTTTTTCTTCTCCACGACTGTAGTCGGGGGCTTGAAACCATTTGCGTCGAGCGTCGGACACAGGCAACTCTCCGCGTCTGTGCGTCTCCCAGTCTCCGCGTCCTCTTCGGTCAACTCACAACTCACAACTCACAACTCACAACTCACAATTACTATGGCAATTACAGTCGAATCTCAAAAGCGCCCAGAAGGTAGCAAGCCCAACGCTTTGCGCCGTTCAGGGTTAATACCAGCAAATTTGTACGGTCACAAAGGTGCTGAATCAATTTCTCTAGTAGTTAATGCTAAAGTCGTTGAACGCCTGCTCAAACAAGCTATTCCTAACAAGACAGAAATTCAACTTGATATTCCTGAACTGGAGTGGAGTGGTAAAACTGTGCTTCGTGAAGTTCAGATTCACCCCGCTAAAGGTACAACCTATCACCTAAGTTTTTTTGCTGCTAAAAACTAAAACAAGTGTAAATTTTTTATTTCATATCACTTGAAGTTTGTAATAATTACTGATAAAACCAGGGGTTTAATCCTGGTTTTTTTTGTTAAGCGCCTTAATATCAGAGCCAAATATGGCCACAGATGATATAGCAGGGGACAGGGGACAGGGGACAGGGGACAGATGACTCTTGACAGTCTAAATATTTTTGCTTAAGTACTTATCTGCGTTTAAAAATCCAAAAACCTAAGTACCTGAGCAAAATTAATTGCACATTTTTTGACAAAACAGAAATCGCTGTATTCCTTGTCTATTCCCTATTCCCTATTCCCTCTGCTCAATATGAAATTTATTTTGCATGACTACTTATGACACAAACAACTCTTCCGGCATTAATTCAGCAAATGTTACAGCCAGGATTTTATCCCCATGCGGTGACAGAACCAATTCAACTCATTCAAACTCATGTTTCTTATGTATTGCTAACGGGCGATTATGTTTATAAACTCAAAAAACCTGTAAATTTTGGCTTTTTAGACTTCTCTACTAGAGAAAAACGCCAGCATTTTTGTCAGGAAGAGTTCCGTTTAAATCAGCGGGGAGCAGGTGAATTGTACTTGGAAGTTTTACCTATAACTTTAGCAGGAGAACAATACCATTTAGATGGAACAGGAGAAACTGTCGAATATACAGTCAAAATGCGCCAGTTTCCTCAAGAGTCTCTATTTAGCGAACTGTTTGCTGAGGGTAAGTTAAATGAAAGCAACTTAGAAAATTTGGGACGAGTGGTAGCTGAATATCATTCCAAAGCAGAGAGTAATGATTATATTCGCAGCTTTGGAGAAGTGCCAAAAGTGCGGTTAGCAATTGATGAAAATTACGGTCAAACTGAAAAGTATATTGGTAAACCTCAGACACAAGAACAGTTTGAGCAAACAAAAAAATATACAGATAACTTTTTTGCTCAATATCCAGAATTATTTAGCAGTAGAATTGCCAATAACTACATTCGTGAATGTCATGGAGATTTACACCTCAGAAATATTGCTCTGTGGAATGACAAAATACTGTTGTTTGACTGCATTGAGTTTAATGAGCCGTTCCGCTTTGTTGATGTTATGTATGATGTAGCATTTACGGTGATGGATATTGAAGCGCGAGGCCGTAAAGACTTGGGAAATGCCTTCTTGAATGCTTATGTAGAGCAAACTGGAGATTGGGAAGGTTTGCAGGTGTTACCTTTGTATTTAAGTCGTCAAGCTTATGTCAGGGCTAAGGTGACTTCGTTTTTATTAGATGATCCTAGTGTACCTGCGACTGTCAAGGATGAAGCTGCAAACACAGCATCTGCATATTATCGCCAAGCTTGGGAATATACTAAACCCAAACAAGGACAACTGATTTTGATGTCGGGTTTATCAGGTTCTGGTAAAAGTACCACAGCTAGATATTTGGCACGGAAATTGGGAGCAGTTCACTTGCGTTCTGATGCGGTGCGGAAACATTTGGCGGGAATTCCGCTGCTAGAACGTGGTGGTGATGAAATCTATACACCTGAGATGACACAGAAGACTTATGAACGGTTGTTGACATTGGGAATTACACTGGCTAATCAAGGCTGGACTGTGATTTTAGATGCCAAGTATGACCGTCAGCATTTACGCCAAGATGTCATAGCGCAAACACAACAACATCAATTACCTCTACAGATTATCCAATGTACAGCACCCCTAGAAGTACTACAAGAGCGTCTTGTTAACCGTACTGGTGATATTGCTGATGCTACTGCTGATTTGTTGGTTTCTCAACTTAACCAAGCTGAACCTTTTACAGACAAAGAGCAAGCATATATTAAAATTTTGGATACAACTCAACCACTAGAGGCACAATTACTAAAAAAGGGAATAGGGAATAGGGAATAAGGAATAGGGAACTCTTAACAGATAAGAAACTTTAGTTCTGAGTTTAAAGCTCAGTCAAAAAAAAGATGTTTTTTGAAGGAGAGTGGCACGAAAAAACATTGCGGAGCCGGAGCGGAGCCGCCTCCGATCATTAGTTCAATCTCATGTTTTTAAACATGAGTTTTTCCTATTCCCTGTTCCCTGTTCCCTGTTCCCTCTGAACTTATTTAATAATTTTCCCAATTCAAAATCTAAAACCCAAAATCCACAATTGGTATATGGCTCCCAAAAATAATCTCTTAGGCGATATTTTGTCTTCTTCGCCAAACTTCTTTTCTCAACTAGTCTTTGGGTTCATTTTAACCATTATCGCCACCTTCACAGGAGCCTCACTCATCTTGAGTCTCTTTGTGGGTATTATGGGTGGTTTTGCTTTAGGATGGTTCACCACTGTCAACGAAAATAACCCCCCGATGCCCAATGTAGCTTCTAATGATGGCATCGATGCTGCACTGAAATACTGGTTATTTTTCATGTTCAGCTTTTTGTTATTGGGTTATCGCGCCCCGATAAGTATCTTATTTGGGGGATTTGCTGCTGTCGGTGGAGGCTGGATTATTGCTTGGTGGAGAAGTAAGGAAGACGCTCAAATTGAGCCGACAGATGATTTTGCTGAAGAAGAAATTGAAGAAACCAATGAGAGGAGTACTAAACAGCAAAAGAGAAAACCTATCCGCCGTTATCGTCGCGCTCCTGGAAGTTTCAATTTTCGGTTTTGGCAAAGGTAAAATTGGGCATTGGGCATTGGGCATTAGAAAATTAATTATAGCCGTGGACAGGGTAGTTAGGACATCAATTGATAATGAAACTCCCACTACAAAAGGGTTTTACTCCTGACTCCTGACTCCTGACTCCTGACTCCTGCTATATATAACTCTTGCCTATTCCCTATTCCCTTCTCTACGAATTATGTTTCTATATCTTTCTAAATTCTTGCCTCTATTTTTTTACCCTTTGGGATTAGCTAGTGTCAGCTTGATAGTGGCTTTGGTAACGTTGTGGAAACGTCCACGAATTGCGGCAAGCGCTATTTCTCTATCTTTAATTTTATTACTTCTGTGCAGTAATGCTTGGGTGGCTAAAAATCTGGTGCGATCGCTAGAATGGCAAAATATCCCTGCTGCCCAAATCCCCAATGCAGAAGCTATTGTAGTCTTAGGTGGTGCCACTAAATCAGCTATTTGGCCTCGTCCCACTGTGGATTTAAGTGAACCAGGCGATCGCGTTATTTATGCGGCTCAACTCTATCGGCAAAAAAAAGCGCCTATAATCATCTTAAGTGGCGGTCGCATTGATTGGCGTGGTAGTGGTTCCCCAGAGTCAGCAGATATGGCCACCATCCTCACATCTATTGGTATCCCAGCCGAAGTAATAATTCAAGAACCATTATCTCTCAATACCTATGAAAATGCTGTCAATATCCGTAAAATTCTGGAAAATCGGGGTATTAAAAAGGTATTATTAATAACTTCTGCCATGCATATGCCGCGATCTCTGAAAATATTTCAGCGTCAAGGTATTGATGTCATTCCTACACCTACTGACTTTTTGGTTAGTCGGGGTGAACTGCAAGAACTCACCAGCACTCCCAAAGCCGCTATCCTGAATTTATTACCAGATTCTAATAACTTGAACCAATTTACCAACGCCTTAAAAGAATATATTGGCAGTTTTATTTATAGCTTACGGGGTTGGTTATGAAAAATTGATGTCAAACTTAAATATAGCCGTTGACAGGGTGGTTAGGATATCAATTGATAATGAAACTCCCACTACAAGAGGATTTTACTCCTGAACGGCAGTTGACGGCAGTTGCTACAAGTCGAGGAACCCGTCCACCGCACTGCCTCCTCCTGTACGGGCGTATTGCAATACGCCCCTCCTGACTCCTGCTATAACTTATAATTATTACCAATTACAGATGAGTAACGAACTACCATATATCGTCCCGTCACCTCAGCCGGAAGTTGACGAAACCTTTGCTAGTTACCAAACAACCCACCAGTTTTATCATGAAGTTCAGACACGTTCTGAATTTCAGGATCATTGTCAGTGGTATTACACAACCGCAGCAGAGAATCGTCGAGACTTAGAAAAAATGCGCGGCGAACTCAATATTATGGGGTGGTTTCGTCGCCGCTAATGAGTGATTTAAATAACTTCTATTTCCTGTTCGCGTAAATGAGCTTTAAATTTTTTACTAAACTGGACTAAGAGTGGAAAGTTAGCACTTACAGGTCTATCGTTCCATTGAGTAACAATAGCGCTGATTTCGCCTTCTGTACCTTGGATGTCAAAAGCCTGGCCGCGATGCTCAGGATGATGATAAACTACTACCGATTCTTTAACACGAACGCGATCGCCAACTTTCATAAAATTACTTACATTTAACTTTTGCTGTTCCACAACCATCTCCACAGCTATCCGTCACTGAAATTGCCTTAATGAACTGTTCCTCAAGATAGGCTGTTGCTGCTATCCAGAGTTAGATGGTCATTTTCAGCATCGAGCGGACTCTATTACTGATTTTTCACGCTTGGACGATTTTACCACATATGGACGATGGTCAAATATCACCTTATTTGGGTTCTGGACATAATTGCTGTACTTTTTGGGGAAATTGCTGACAAGTTTGCCTAAAAGATTGAGGATTTAGTTGCCACCAAGCAAATAAACCCACACTGGCACTTCCTAGCAGCAAAGCGAAGAATCCCACCAGCATGACCACCAGCTTACCCCGATTTGGTTGTTTAACGGGAGTTTGGGCAGGTTCCTCTGTCAAATCTAAATCCAGCAAGGTTTGAGAACTTTCTGCTAATGATTCTACTGTGGGGGCTTCTAGTTCTGGTACTGTTATTGCTGGTTCCTCTGGTTCAATAGGTTCTATTGCCAAGGGTGCAGGTGTAATCGGCACTAAAAAGGCTTGAGAGATTCGGCAAAGAGTGACAACAACAGATGTATTATCTTGACCATTTTTTTCATTTGCCAGCTTCACCCATTTCTGGGCAGCATCTGCTACTGATAGTTGACCTGTTAATAGTGGAATTGCGTAATCTTGCCAAGATTTTTCCACCCAGTTATGATCACTTAAACCATCTGAACACAGCAACAAAATCCCGTCTTCTTCCAAGATCAAGCGCTTGATGGCAAAGTTGAGAAATTCCGCTTCTTTTGTGCCTAATGCTTGGGTAAGGGCATTGGCATTAGGTGCTTGAATTGCTTGGCGATACAGACTCTGCCCAAAACATACTTCCCTTGTGGCCATATCATCGTCTATTGTCAGTAATTGGCAATAGTTGGGAGTTATCCAGTAAGCACGACTATCACCAACAGTCGCTAAGTAAAGTTCATGGGCATTTTCTGACTCCCAGCCAGCCGTTGTAACTACTTTTTGTGGTAGTTGTACAGCCATAACTAAAGTCGTTGCCATGCGTTCTCTACCTTGGCGGTTTTGTTCGTCATTGCGTGACCAAATCATGTTATTCACTACCCGCAAGCTGGCAGCTAATTGCTGCTGCAACAAGTCTGGGGGGACAAATTCTGTTTGTTCGGCGACATCTTTTAGCAAGGCGCGAATTTGCAACTTCAGAGACTGCACTGCTAATTTACTGGCAACTTCGCCGCCTTCATGTCCACCAATACCATCACAAACAATTGATAAATGTGGGTATAAATAGTCATTTAATTCTTCAGAGTGACTGGGGTAACAAGTGTCTTCGTTATGTCTCATGACTACCCCTGAATCTGTCACCCCTGCGACTGTTAGCATTAAGGGCAACTCAGATGCTGATATTAGTAATAATTGATTGAGTTGGGTGGCTATGGCTGTGAATTCTGCCTCTTTTTGGCACATTTGCTCGATTATGTTGCCTAAACGTTGGGCAATTTCTGTTTTTGCCCCTGCTACCCAAGGCTGCCAGAACTGACCCAAATCCTGTAAGCTGATTGTCTCTGTTGTGGGGTGAAGTTCTAACAACTTTACACACCAACCTTGAACAAGTAAGTTATCTGCTATGAGCAAACTTTGGGCTACTCCCAATTCTGATAATGGTGTCCACAGTTGGAACATTTGCCATAGCCAGTAAACTTGTCTGACTGCTTTTGCTTGTTCCCAAGCTGCGGTAATAGTTGGGTAGAGATTTCCCATTTCATCTATGGGCGCATTTTCTAGCAGTAAGATGTCACCAGCATCTAAGAAACTAGTAAATCCATAGGGTTGGGGGATGTGTAACTGCTGTTGATATAACTTTAGGTAAGGAATAACTGTTTTTGGCAATTCTGACGGTACTTCTGGTGGTAGTGCTGGTTGAGTATCTAGCCAAATCTGCTGTGTAATTACTTCATACCTATCTGCTATCAATCTCCCTGGTAACATTTTCGCTGCTTCTGCGCCAGTCGCCCAAAGATAGCGGTAAATTAGGGGAGTCTGGCAACTGACACAAAACTTATCTCCGACAGAATTAATCGGTTGATGACAGTCTGGATTTGGGCAATGAATGATCTGTTGAGTAGAAATCATAATGTATAAATTATAAAGAATGAATTAACTTGTGAATTTCGATTAAGTTTAGCTGTCAATGACTGGCAGATTATAATAAACTCGGTTTGTGTACGCCAGGCTACACCTTATTAATCAATTTAATCAAAAATTGCCTGTTAAAAATACCAAGTTTTATTTTCCGTAATTCATCAGGGTATGACTGTATCTAATCACAGAAATATATAGGACTCCTATTTGAATTTTGAACAGAACTCCGTATACCTTGATTCCTTCTTCTCTGTTCCCTGTTCCCTGTTCCCTACCTCTACGAGTAAATTCAGAAACCAAACCGGATTCCTATATTTAGCTGAATGTAATGTAGTGTCTAGGATGGCGCTATGCCAATTTTTACCTTAATCTGGCTGCTGGCAGGATCGGTTCTGTGTTTAATGGAACTATTTTTACCATCGGCTTTTGTGGCTTTCATGATGGGAATTAGCGCTTTTGTAGTGGCGCTACTGTCTCAACTCGGTTTGGGAAGTGTCTGGCTGCAAGTCGCAGTTTGGCTGTTGCTTTCCACAATGCTGATTTTACTTTCGCGGCGATTTTTGCAACCACGACGGCGTAAGTCGAAAATTCAGGATGCAGTCATTGCAGAAACTTTAACAGAAATTCCTGTGGGACAAACAGGAAGGGTTTTATACGAGGGTAATTCTTGGCGGGCTAGGTGTGATGATGACAAACTGTGTGTACCACCTCATCAAAGTGTTTATGTGGTGAGAAGGGAAGGGACTACTTTAATTGTGATGCCAGAAAATATTTTGCATTCTTAGTCTGTGGTGATTGGTTTTGTAAAATCTAGACTCCGCAATTAGGAGAATTATTATGGAACAGTTTTTTTTACTTGTCTTTTTGGCGCTTGGTGGTTCTGCTGTTGCCGGATCTGTGCGTGTTGTCAATCAGGGAAATGAAGCTTTGGTGGAAAGATTAGGTAGTTATAACAAGAAAATGCAACCAGGGCTAAATTTTGTTCTGCCTTTCCTTGATAAAGTTGTCTACCGAGAAACTATCCGCGAAAAAGTCTTAGATATTCCTCCCCAAAAGTGCATTACCCGCGACAATGTGGGGATTGAGGTGGATGCTGTGGTTTACTGGCGGATTGTGGATATGGAAAAAGCCTGGTATAAGGTGGAAAATTTGCAGTCGGCGATGGTTAATTTGGTGTTAACTCAAATTCGCTCGGAAATGGGACAATTGGAGTTAGACCAAACTTTTACTGCCCGTTCTCAAATTAATGAGCTGTTGTTACAGGATTTGGATGTTTCTACTGATCCTTGGGGTGTGAAGGTGACAAGGGTTGAGTTGAGGGATATTATCCCTTCTCAGGCGGTGCGGGAAGCAATGGAATTGCAAATGTCGGCTGAACGACGGAAACGGGCATCAATTCTTACTTCTGAGGGCGATAGAGAATCTGCTGTTAATAGTGCTAGGGGTAAGGCTGATGCTCAACTTCTGGATGCTGAAGCTCGACAAAAATCAGTAATTTTGCAAGCTGAAGCTGAACAAAAAGCGATCGTTTTAAAGGCGCAAGCTGAACGTCAACAACAGGTTTTGAGGGCGCAAGCTATTGCAGAATCAGCAGAAATTATTTCCCAAAAAATTAAAACTAACCCTGAAGCTAAGAAGGCTGTGGAAGTTCTGTTTGCTTTGGGTTATCTGGATATGGGGACAGCTATTGGTAAAAGCGATAGTAGTAAGGTGATTTTTATAGATCCTCGCACTATTCCCGCTGCTTTAGAGGGGATACGTTCTGTTGTGTCTGATGTTTCTACTGGCTCAAACCCTCAGTGATAGCGTGTTCGGTTAAATACTTATAATTAGGGCAGACGCGGAGAGGGGGAGAGGGGGAGACGCGGAGAAAATTAAGAATAACTTAATGACCAATGACTATTGACTATTGACTTGACATTGGTTACACAAGCCGAAAAATTCTAAGGTGTGATAAAAAACTTTGAATTTATGGCTGGCTTTTAATTCTGTTTCTAGTTCATGGACGGGACATTGATGAATGGGTATGGAAAGTCCACATTGTAAGCAAGTTAGGTGATGTTTGTCTTGCTGGGTGAGGCTGTAGAGGGCTTCTCCATTAGCCAATGTTCGCACCTGAACCTGTCCTTCTAGTTTGAGGGCTTCCAGTGAGCGATAAACTGTTGCTAAACCCATGCTCTGACTGCGGTTCCGTAGTTCTATGTAAAGGTCTTGGGCGGAAATTCCTTGTTTAATGTTTTTTAACAGAGTTAAAATTCGCTCTTGACTGCGGGTGCGTATGGCTCTCATAGCAATTTTAGATTTTAGATTTTGAATGGGGAATTATAAAAATTTGGTATCATGGATGACTATTTCAAATTAGCATCTGTTTGGTATAACTAGTTTGTGATTATATTTTCACCCAGTTGGAACAGTAAAGTTATAGTATAGCGATCGCAGCATTCAGCAAAAAGACCTGTGCAAAGAAAATATTTAGCTAAAATTTTCGTGACGCTTCGGCCTTCAGTCTTAGATCCTGCTGGTGTGGCTGTACAATCTGGCCTCAAGCAACTGGGATACGATAATGTTGAGCAGGTGCGTATTGGCAAGTATATGGAAGTCACCATCATTTCTCCTGAGGAGACTAAAGCGCGTCATGACCTAAATCAAATGTGTGACCAAATGTTAGCAAATCCGGTGATTGAAAATTACCGCTTTGAGTTGATTGAAGTCGAATCACAAACGGGAGTGTTCTAAAGTAGGTAATGGGTAATGGGTGATTGGTGTATAGGAAATAACTATTACCAATCACCAATGACTAATGACCAATGACTAATGACTAATGACTAATTATGAAATTCGGTGTTTTAGTTTTTCCAGGGTCTAACTGCGATCGCGATGTGGCTTATGTCACTAGAGACTTGCTAGGACAGCCAACGCGCATGGTATGGCATCAAGAGACTGATATTGGTGATATAGATGTGGTGATTGTCCCCGGTGGCTTTAGTTACGGGGATTATTTACGTTGTGGTGCGATCGCTCGGTTTTCTCCGGTGATGCCACAGGTGATTGAACACGCACAAAAAGGTAAATTTGTCCTCGGTATTTGTAATGGGTTTCAGGTATTAACTGAAGCTGGTTTATTACCTGGGGTATTAGCGAGAAATCAAGATTTGCATTTTATTTGCGATCGCTCTCCGTTGAAAGTTGAGCGTAATAATTTACCTTGGACTCAAGGTTATGCAGAGGGTGAAATTATCACTTTACCCATTGCTCACGGGGAAGGGCGATTTTATGCTGATAAAAAGACTTTAGCAGAAATTGAAGATAACGGACAAGTTCTATTTCGTTACCAAGGGGAAAATCCCAACGGTTCATTAAACAGCATTGCAGGGATTTGTAATCTTCAAGGCAATGTTTTGGGAATGATGCCACATCCAGAAAGAGCAGCAGATTCTGCGTTAGGTAATAGCGATGGTTTGCGTTTGTTTCAGGGTTTGTTGGGGAAAGTGGCAGCTTTGGTGTAACAAATACCCGATTTCTCTAAGAAGTCGGGTATCTTTATTTTTATTCTGTATTGACTTGTCAAGACGTAAAGCATTATTATTTTTATAATGTGATTTTAAAGACAACAATTAAGGGTGCAAATGAATAAAATAACAATAAATCCAGACTTAGCCAATGTGGATTATACTGATTTATTAACAAAAATTTTATTAGTTTTACAGAAACCGAATCAACAAATATTTAAACTTTCTGATGATAATAAGCGGTTAAGAATCAATATTGATCAGGTAGCAACTGAAGTTGCTAATTTACAGGTAGAAAATCCCTTGGGAGCATCTACAAATAGCGTCCGTTCTGCTACTGTAAATATTAGTCCAGGTTCTGAACAAAATTTTCGGACTCAAATTCATGCAATTAAAGATTGTGTCCAGAAATTATTAACATCATCATTAGGAAATAGTGCATCAATCGAAGAATTTGTGAGTAAATTAATTACAGATTTACAAACATTCAAAGGAAAAACAGCTAAATTAGACTTTACCTATCCTTTTCTTCCTTATGATAATTTGCAAAAACAACGGTTAACATTTAATAGAAAGAATCCTGAAAATAGAGAATTGCTAAAAGTTCATAAACTAACTATTTCTGTCCAGAAAACCCGTGATTTTGAGGCAGAATTACGAAAGGGTTTAGAACATCATATTCGGGTGGAATTTGCGGGTGTAAATGCTGAAGAAAAACAAGACTTAGAATACATTCTTGAAGATTTAGAAAAAGATCAAAATTCTGACCTTTTCCGGTTGCGGGATGTTGTCAATAAAGAAACATTAGGAAAACTCAAAAAACAAGCACAGATAAATTATTTAGAGTTTCTGCTAGAAAATATTAACACTAATAGTAGCAATCTCAATTCAGCAGGTGCTATACCAGGTGGTATATACTTAGAAGATTTAATTAGAAGACTAAGACTTATAGAAGAATATATCAACGATAGCAATAAAGCTGATGGTGATTACCTCGTCAGTTATGCAGGTGCTGAAGTTAATTACAAAGATGCTTTTTCCCTTGGTGAAGCATTTGATAAGCTGCCAATTATTCCTATAGTAGAAGGTTTTTTGGGAGAAACAAAAGATGAAAATCGGGGAGAAATTCAATTTGTATTTGGACTAAAATTGAAGTTTGATGGTAAAGTTCATACTGATGGCGGTAAAAGCGTTTTTGATTATCGTTTCAATATCCTGAATCCAGATAGCAAAGAACATAAAGATGCACTTGCAGATCCTTTACAGCAAGAATCATTTGCAAAAGAGGTATTAAGAATAGCGTTTTTGTACTATTTTTTATTTGCGTCTTGTCAAGATCCAAAAAGAAAGGACTACAACCTGAATGATGAATTAAAATATGATCCTATTACAGAATTTGAACAAGGAGTAATATCAATACTGAAAGGGTCTGATGATATAGCAAAACAGGACTTATTTCGGAGAATTCTTGAAGATTTTACTGAGTTTAATGTTCATTTTAAAATCAATCGTCTCAAGAGTGTGCTGCAAAATCTCCTCAAGCGTAAAACTTCCTTTCCCACAAGAGATTATCCTGTACATATTTCTGTAAAAAACGGGATTCTTGAAGAAGATACCCAGACTATTTTTAATAACAATACATTTTTTAAACCTGTTGTCAGAAGAAATCCCAAGGAAGTTCTAAAATACATATCTTTGGGAAAACCAAATACAGAAACAAATTCCCTTTGTACCCTACCAGCTAAAGTTACTATCAACGACATTCACTTTTTTGCTAAAGATGATCAAGAAACCTTTAGCATGGAATATGATTTAACTGCTATTCGTACATTACCAGTAGTTTTTGCACCTTTAAATGATAAAAGATGTTTAAATATTTACAGTCAACATTTCAAAAATCGGCAACTTTTATTATTTCCCTATCGTTTAGAAGAGAAAAAACTAGAACCTCATCAAGCTTTTGTTTATAAATTTACTTACGGGTTGCTTGCTTATATATGTCTTAAAATTTTATTAGACAAGCAGACAAGATTATTTATTCCCATTCTCAGATTACATCTGCACGGTAAAGATGATGATGCACCGATAGAAAAATTTATAGTTTCTTTATCTGCTGTTTTATCTCATTTATTCAATGAAACACATCGCGCTAATTACCAAGGATTTGACATTAGAGAATTAGGGTTTAAAATTCCTAATACCATGAGTTCTTTGTACTCTGTTTTACCTAAAAAATTTAGTTTCAATAGTTCCTCAAAATCTCCCCAATTAGACAAACTAGCGATTATTATTGTCTCTAGTCGTGAAAGTGATCGAGGGTGGAGTGGTTCGGCAAAAATCTCCAATTTAATGGGAGAAATTATAGGTGTAAACACGAAAAATGGAGTAGTTAAATTTCAGTTACCTACAACTTTTTCTGACAACTATAACCAGAAAGAAATGTATACAAATCCTAGCGTAATTATTGATAAAGTGACTGAACTTTACCAATTGGGATACAAACACATTGTCTATATTGCGAAAGCACCTTTTACTAGCACATTACACATGACACAGACAGAAGATGATGATGGACTTTTCTTCATGTCAAGAGATGTGATTAAAGGGTTAAAATCTGAATATCATGATATCAAAATCTATCCCATGTTTTTTGATAAATATTATGCGGTTAGATTGGAAGATAAAGATAAAGGTACTGAACCAAGTTCTTTGTATATTCAAGACACAGTAGAACTAACAAATTTACTCGAAGATCCTAGTAAGAAATCCGTTGTATTTTTCAACTTATTTAATGGAATTAAAGTAGGTAAAGACGAAGAAAGATATTATAGAGGTGTAATTTCTTATGCAACACTGTTAAACATTTATCAAGGAATTCTTGACGATGAAGATATCCATAAAGGACTGATTTTTGATGGTTCATTAAAAGATGATATCTTGCAATATTTGACTTTACTTCACTTCTCGCGCTACCAAAAAGCCGACAAACAAATTCACATTAAACTTGATCCCTACGACAATTTAATCGGAGATAAATCCGTTGGTAAACTTTCTTTGTTTAATCATATTAGAGGAAAAGGTGAATTTAACTCTTTAGCATTTTTAACTCTGGTAAGAACCATTTTAAACGCAGAGTGACGCTGAGGTTAACGCAGAGGAACATAGAGTTCTCTTTCTCTGCGCTACTCTGCGCTTTACTCAGCGTTCCTCCGCGTTTAAAAAATATATCACTAAACATCATGAAATCCAAAATAGCTGAAGATTTAGGACGTTTGTTTGAAGTAGGTTTTAATATTGGGATTCTTGCTTACATTGAAGAAAAGAAAATTCAGCACAGATTTGGTGATTTATATCGTCAGGAATTACAGCAGCTAAAGTTATTCAAAATCCAACAGCGAGTTGTTGATAAAGTTATCAGCACTGTAGAAAGAGATATGGCTAAAAATTGGAGTATATTTTTTATTCAAAAGGGTTTTTTAAGTGGCTTTAATTTCTTTCGAGAATACATCAAATCTACAGGTTGGGATAAACCGTATAAGTTCCAAAATGTGGAAATATTATATTATCAATGTCGGTTTAATGGTGATAACAGTATTGGTACTTATGACACCAAAGATGATTTTCAGTGGTTTAGTGAAGTATTATCTCAATTTGACAACTTAGATAACATCTCTCAAGATATTACAAGGTATAAGAGAAAAGGTGAATTTCTCAATGCAGATACTTTGATTTTATTACGTCATAGAAAAGAGTATCGAGTTATTTGTGTTGATTTATCGGTATTTTCTATCAATACTAATGAAGATGTTGAAAATATTGATTATATAGAAATAATCCGTCGGTTATTAATGCGGGATATTAGCTATTTACGTTCTAAAAGTGTCTTTTCTAATCTTAGAATTGATACTGAATCTTTAGGGTTGGAATTTTCGGAAGGTTTAAAGACATATTTTACTGCTTTTAAATATAGAGATAAAGAAAGTACCAAGTCAATTCAAGCTGCTTGTTATCTCCATAGCTTCTATGAATTTCTCCAAAAATCTACTATTCTCCCAGATACAGCAAGTGTGGTCTTCAATTCTATAGGATATAGCGATCGCGGAATTAGTACAATATCCATTCAACAGGAAAATGTAGATATCTTAAAAACCTGTTATCAGATTTACAAACATGATTCTAGTCCTAAAGAAATTCCCGAAGCACGCAAGCAGGTTTTAAATCAAATTAAACGCAGTGCTTACCGGAGTTTTGAACGCGGTAAAGAGTTTGTTGATTCTCTTTTAGAAATTCCTGCTGATAAGATTACTATTCTACCTCGTCACACAGAGAAAATTACTGGATTTATCAACTCGGTTGGAACAGTTCCTTCAGAATTGATGAATGAGTTAGGGTTAACTGGAAATATAACATTAAGAGATGCTCATGCTGAATTAATTAAAAAAGCTCTAATTTCTCAATCCACTTATATATTTTTAACTGGAAATCCGGGAATTGGTAAAACTACCGCAATTGTTGATTTTTTGAAAGCACATATAGATGAAGGTTTTCTTTTCTTTTATGTTAGTCCTCGTAAACAAGTTAATTTGGATATCATCGAAAAATTTAAAGATAAAAATACCGGAAAATTATCTCATGACAAATTATTAGCTATAAACACTAACAGCAACCTAATTACAAATAATTTTGGTCGTTACACAGTTCAATACACATCTAACCAGCGTCAGGGTAAATTTATTGAAAAATCTGTTGACTTTCTGGATAGTAGGGATATTGAACAAAAAGCCCGACGTTCGGACAGATTTAAACGAACCAAGGAAGATGTAATTCAAGATGTTGGACAAAAGAAACTGGGTGTTCTTAATAGTATTTGCGAGGCTATTTCCACAATTGTCGAACAAAAAATATCAAATAATATTATCGCAACTGCTTCTATTCAAGCCTTAAAAATGACTGATGCTGGTAACACATTAAAGCATTTTGATAAAATATTTAGAAATGCTTACAACACCCCAGAAGGGAAAGTTTTACCTCAAAAAATGCAAGAAATATCTAAGAGAATTAAACACTTATTTATCATGATAGATGAAATCACAGGTAATGATGGAGGTGTGGAGTTTTTAAATGGAATTCATCAAATCATAGAGAAGTATCAATTAATGGATTCTCAACATGGTTTTAATACTAAAGTAATTGTCGCTGATGCTTCTATTGTTGATAAAAATGTGATTATTCAACACCTATCTGATACCTCACCAGAACCCGATAAAATATATTTTCGTCGTGCTGTAGATATTGCTCAACCTCTTTCTGTTCAACCATTAAAATTTAAAGGTTTAGAAGCAACTGTTATTAATACTAACTCTTACCCAGCTAGTAGTTTATCTCTAAGTTATAAAGTATTAATTGAGTCTTGTAAATTTAGTGAAGAAGGGGGATTAAAGCAACAATACAATTTAGAATCTGGGTTACAAGCTGAGATTTTAAAAGATATTGAATCTCTCTTACAACGGTTAGATGTTGAGCAGGTAATTGTTTATATTCAAAACAAGCGTAAATTAGCAGAATTGATTGATAAAATTAAACAACACCGGGGAAAATTTGAAAAATGTATAGATTATTTAGAAATACACGCAAATATATCTGAGGATGAAAAGAAAGAAATTCAAAAATTTCAAGAAAATGTCAAAGTCATTTTTATGACTGCTTCTGGTAGTCGAGGTTTATCCTTTCCTAAAGCTAAACATATTTTGGTAGAAATTCCTAACTTTGAAATTGAAAAAAACCTGATGGAAGTAATTCAGGTTATTTACAGAGGTCGAGGAAATGAGAATATAGATAATCAGGATAAAGAACTAATTTTCTATTTAGCAGAACGAGCAGTTTATTATCAAGATGACCCAGAAATATCTTTACAAGAAAGTGCGCTAAGTCTGTTAAATATTTTATTGATTTTAAAAGCTTCTATCATGACCAGAATTTTTGGTTATGGTCGGATAGGTCGAGATAACTTCATTCTTATTCCTATCGGTGGAAAATCTGTTTTTGCTGCTGGGGAGACATTTTCCGCTCAAATGGTCAACCTTATCCGTCAATTAAAAACAGAATATCAACGCACTAAAAGCGATGTGTTGTTAAAACAAGTTTATACAAATTTAGAAAACCTGCTAGGACGAGCAGATTTTGTGATTCAAAATGCAACTGAGTCTAATTATTTAACACTACAAAAGTCTTTTAACAGTAAGTTTTCAGAAATTTATCATACTCTCGATAAGTTACTAGATTTTGGTAAACTTGAACCTGGTTATATTAGTGGAGGTTTATTAGTAGTTCCTATTGTTAATAATAAATTAGAAGAAACTTATCAAATGCGACTAGCTGATATATCAACCTACGCAAATGAAGAACTGTGGAAAAATATGCACGAAATTATCCGTCGTAAATCTTCTTATCCAGGAAGTTTATCAGTAGCTATTAAAGATGCTATAGAATTGGTGAAAAATCTAAAAGATGATGTAAAGAAAACACAAAGACTAGAACAGAGTAGTCAACACACAGATCAATATTATGCTTTACCATTATTTGCGTTTATTAGTGGTGAAGTGATGAAAGAATATTTTGAAAGTGAACCAAAAGAACCGGAAGATCAACTTTTTCGGGATATTTTATCTACCTACATTCGTTTATTATACCCTGTCGGTAACGTTTTACCCATAGGTCACAATTATCAAGAATTTCCCTTTGTAGTGTTTAGAAGTTATAGCTTAGAAGAAATTAGAAATAAAGTCTTTACCGAAAAGTATCTTTTAAATTCTCATGAGTTAAATGTACTGAATTTGATTCTTTCTCAATAACCTCAGTTAGCAAAGAAAATATTTTCGCATTTTATGAGTTAAAGCTATTGACTGGCATCCAAAAATCTGATAAAATTAATCTTGATAAGGAAGAACTATCCTTGTTGCTTAAACGAGTTTCAAAATATTAAGCAAAGCATTAATTCAAACCGAATAAATCTATATTTGTGCTGTCAATTACTTCATGAATTATTTTTTCAGATATAAAATATATTTCTAAGCAGTTCGTAACAACAGACAAATATTTTTTAACTGGTTATGTAGCTAAAGCTGCAAAACTAACTTCTTTAAATTCAAGAGACTAATGAAAATTCTTAGCAAGGGACATCTACCTAACTATTTTTACCCTTCTAGGTATTTATATGACTTACAGTTCAGAAGAAATGCAACAGATTCTCCAAAAAGCTTTTGCTCGTAAGCAGGAGGGAGAATTTTCTCAAGAGCAAATTATCGAGATTGCATTAGAACTAGGAGTTTCGTCCGAATCATTGCAAGCTGCTGAAAAAGAATGGTTAATACAGCAAGTAGAAATGAAAAAACAACAAATATCTAATTCTCAAAAACGTAAAGAATTCAAATCACACCTAATTTCTTTTATTGTGATCAATGGGTTTTTGATTTTATTGAACCTGTTCACAAGTCCTTCATATTTCTGGGCAATTTATCCCATATTAGGCTGGGGATTAGGTTTATTGCTTCATGGTATCAAGACTTATATGATCGAATCTTAATCATATCCTGTAAGGGCGAAGCATTTGGGTGATAACTTATCGCAGAAACGATTGATTTTCTGTCCAAATGCTTCGCCCCTACGATTAATTAACTACTTCAGAACTTGCTAATGTTGGTGCTGTAAAGATTTGCGAGTACAAATTAGTAGGTTGTTGACGAGCAATAACTGGCAACACTTGACGAGCATGAGCCGCAACTTCTACTGTTTTCACATCATAAGCTTGTGTCACCATCTTAGGATAGAAACCAATACCGATGATGGGAATTAACAAACAAGCAGTGATGAACAATTCGCGGGGTTTAACATCAGAGATAACAGCATCTAAATGTAACTCTTCGCTTTGCTCACCGTAGAACACTTGACGCAACATTGAAAGTAGATAAATCGGTGTCAAAATCACGCCAACTGCTGATAAGAAGATGACTACAACTTTGAAATTGGAACTATAAACATCACTGGTGCCAATACCCAGGAATACCATCAACTCACCGACGAAACCACTCATACCGGGTAAAGCTAGAGAAGCCATGGAACCGATAGTAAATAGTGCGAAGGTTTTGGGCATTACCTTAGCCATACCGCCCATTTTATCCATCATTAAGGTGTGGGTACGTTCGTAAGTCACACCAGACAAGAAGAACAAACTAGCTGCAATTAAACCGTGAGAAACCATCTGTAACACAGCACCGCTGATACCGATTTCTGTGTAAGAAGCAATCCCAATCAACACAAACCCCATGTGGGCAATTGAAGAGTAAGCCAAACGGCGTTTGAGGTTGGTTTGAGCAAAGGCGCAACAAGCACCGTAAACTATGTTAACTACTCCTAAGACTGCTAAAACTGGAGCAAAGACAACGTGGGCATCTGCTAACATTTCCACGTTAAAGCGGATAAGTGCATAACCACCCATCTTCAACAACACACCAGCCAAAATCATGGAACCAGGAGCAGATGCTTCACCGTGAGCATCAGGCAACCATGTGTGAAAAGGGAAAATTGGTAGTTTTACACCGTAAGCAATTAAAAAACCTGTATATAGTGCTAGTTCTAAGGCTTGGGGATATTCTTTCATTCCCAATGCTGTCATGTTGAAGGTGACGTTATCACCATAGAATGCCATTGCAAAACCAGCTACGAGAATAAATATAGATGCGGCTGCGGTATAAATAATGAATTTGGTAGCTGCGTAGCGGCGGTTTTTTCCTCCCCAGATGGAAATTAGTAAGTAAACGGGTACTAACTCTATTTCCCACATTAAGAAGAACATGAGCAAGTCTTGGGCGAGGAACACGCCTAATTGGGCGCTGTACATCACCAACATTAAGGCATAGAATAAACGCGGCTTGTTGTCTACTTTCCAAGCCGCGAATATTGCGAGAGTGTTGATTAAGCCTGTTAAAAGTATCAGGGGCATTGACAAACCATCAACCCCGACAGCCCAGTTAAAACCAATCTGGGGTATCCAAGCATAGTTTTCTGTCAGTTGCAGGGCTGAACTTTGGAAGTCGTAGCTCTGCCAGAAGGCAAAAATCATTAATGCAAAGTCTGCAAATGCTACTCCTAGCCCGTACCAGCGAACGGTTTTACCGTCTTTATCGGGGATGAAAGGGATGGCTAGGGTGGCCACTAAAGGGAGAAATATTATGGCTGACAACCAAGGAAGTTCTATGGCATTCATCACTTCTGACAATATATTTTTGGTTTCGCTTTTGTTTACATTATATTAAGGAATCGTTACTTTTGTAAACGTTTTTGCTCTTAATATTTGCTATCTTGGGCATTATTAGTAATAAATACTTACTCAAATGCCTTCGTGTCTATTCTAAAAGCAAAGTTTTGTAACGTCAACAAAAAAACGGCAACTAATGTTACCGCCTTCAGTTATAATCCTGATTTTTAATATCGAGTTTACATTTCTACAAAATTGATATCTAGTCTTTAGACAATACGGTTGACAATTGTCCATACTTCCCCATCAGAACGGACGTAGGGAACGGAGATGGTTTTAAATCCGGTAATAAAGGGTTTGTAGTAAACTTGCCAATACATGGGACTAAGTTCATCAGCACAGGCTTTGAGGAATTTGATTTCTGTGGCTAGTTCCTGGGCGAGTTGATTAACCCGCAGGGCGTGAACTTGAGCCACTTTTTTGGCTTCTTCTAGCTGCTCCTGCTGTTGAGAAATGCGGATGGATAGGGCTGAACGCTTGCTTAGATAGCCTTGTTTTTGTTGTATCTCTCTTTCTAGAAATGTGATACCTTCGGTTAGCGCAGCGATCGCATCATCAATGCCTTTAAGTTCAGCCGATAATTGCACATTTTCTCTAGCTTGACGACGGTAAGCCTCAACTATTGCCTGAGGTGAATCATTCTCCCCAGACTCTACTTTATTATTAGTCAGGGCATCGCGTTCTTGCTGGAGCGCCTGAATTTGCTCGTTAAGTTCTTTTATCTGTACCTGCATTTGTTCCATATGTATATTATTTTGGTAATTGGTAATTGGTAATTCCTCCCCTGCCTCCCCTGCCTCCCCTGCTC
>NZ_LZQD01000007.1:260954-271535 GCF_001858025.1 Trichormus sp. NMC-1
CCCCCTGCTACAATATCGTTGCCCCTTGAGTATCGAGGGCGAGCGATCGCACAGTAGATTTAATTCCGGCTTGTTTCCAAGCATTTGACATCGCTGTCACTACCCCATATGTATGTGTTGTATCTGTTAAAGCTAAAAGTGTTGGGCCTGCGCCACTGATCACCATGCCATAAGCACCAGCAGCTACAGCAGCAGCAGCCACATCATCGTAACCAGGAATTAAAGCTTGACGATAAGGTTGATGTAACTTATCTTGTAAAGCTGCTTTTAACCATTCTTCCTGATTCGTTGCCAAACCCCGCAACAATAAACCAAAATGGGCAATATTGAAAATCGCATCTGCACGACTTACCTCTGTTGGTAAAACTCGCCTTGCTTCTGAAGTTGATAACTCAAAATCAGGAATTGCCACTACTGGTACTATATGCCGATGCCAGGTAATATCACAAATTTCCCAACCTGTTTGGCTAGTTGCAGCCAGACGACATCCCCCTAATAAAGCAGGTACTACATTATCAGGATGTCCCTCCATAGCGATCGCTAATTCCATTACCTGCAATTCAGATAAAGGTGAACCTGCTAATTGATTTGCAGCCACCAACCCCCCCACAATTGCAGTCGCAGAACTACCCAAACCCCTAGCTAAACGTACTCCTAACTTAATTTCAATTTTCACCGGCGGCGGCGTTTGATCTATATATTGATATAACTTTACAAAAGCCTGATACAGAAGATTACTCTCATCAGTTTGCACCTTTTCCGCTTCTGCACCAGAGACTTGAATAATTAAACCACCAGTAGCCAGACAAGTAAACTTAAATTCGTTGTATAGCTTTAAGGCTGCACCGATGCAGTCAAAACCAGGCCCCAAATTTGCCGTTGTCGCAGGGACTTTAACCGTAACAGTAGAAACCAATGACATCTGTCAATACTCACTAATCGATCCACTAGCATCTCATATATTGGTGGTACTTTATAGATACGCATAAAGATGATTAGCTGGCTTCATTTTTATTATCCTGATACTTACTTTAGAGTTAAATTAATTTAGGGCTTGCTTAATAAAGCTAAAACTTAGATAAGTAGGTTAACAGAAAAATTTAAAGGTATGTGAAGAAAAGTAAAATCGCCCAAAGCTCTCTTCCTGTTCCCTGTTAAGAGTTCCCTGTTCCCTTGCCCCAACGACAATTTTTAACGCCCACCTACTTATATCAAGAGTTTGAAGGTTAAAAAGGTGAATCAGGTGCAAGGAATAAGCGTTGAAAGAGATTAGTGATTTTTCCATAACCAAAATAATTATTTAAAGCTGTAGGGGTAAAGCAAAAGCTCATGAGTATCAACTTAAGCTCAAACCGTTTTCCCACAGCCGTTCTACCCCACCCCTTAGTCCCCTCCCCTCAAGAGGGGAGGGGAAGTTTTACGTTAGTAAAACAGGGGTGGGGTGATTCTGGATTGATTGGTCATGGAGTAAGTTGGATATAACGTCAATGAAGAGTCTTTCACGTTAAGTTGACACCAATGAGCTTTTGCTTTACCCCTACGACAGATCCGGTATTAGAGTTGATTAGAACTTATACCATTTCTTTATGAAGCTGCACTGTTACTTCAATGTTCCCAACACAGGAGTTAACTCGGTTGCTGAGATGTGCGGATTTAAGAACCCATTGGCATAAATTCGGGGATTTGATTGGGAGATGATTGTATAAGACTGGCGAACATGAGCATTAATGGCTACAGTTTTCACATCGTACATTTGCATAGCCACTTTGGGATAGAAACCAATCCCAATAATCAGCACTAGAAAAGAGGCGGCAATAAACACTTCACGAGGTCTGGCATCAGTATATACAGTTTCCGTAGGTAGGAGACAATCTGTACCAAAACAAGCCGTTCCTTCATCTTCCTGATTTTCCAAACCTGCATTATTAATGTCACAGATCAGGTCTGCACCAGAACCATAAAATACCTGTCTCAGCATGGAAAGCAGGTAAATAGGTGTGAGGATAACTCCCACAGCAGCTAGGAAAACTGTAACGGTACAGAAGGTGGAAGTGTAAACATCGCTAGTTGTTATCCCCACAAAAACCGAAAGTTCACCCACAAAGCCACTCATTCCCGGTAAAGCCAAAGATGCCATTGCACCCATTGTAAAGAGGGCAAATACTTTCGGCATCGCTTGACCAATACCGCCCATATCTGCCATTACCATCGTCCGAGAGCGATCGTAAGTTACACCTGCCAAGAAGAATAACACCGAAGCAATCAAACCGTGGGAGATCATTTGCAACATTGCGCCGTTAATACCCAAATCGGTAAAAGACGCAATTCCTAGAAGTACAAAACCCATGTGGGAAATTGACGAATTAGCCAAACGCCGTTTCATATTCGTTTGGGCAAAAGAGTTTAATGCACCATAGATAATATTGACAACACCGAGAATGGCTAAAACTGGTGCAAAGTAAATATGTGCATCAGGAAGAAGTTCAAGATTGAGGCGAATTAATCCGTATCCGCCCATTTTCAAAAGCACACCCGCCAAAATCATCGACACGGGAGAAGATGCTTCCCCGTGGGCATCCGGTAGCCAAGTATGGAAGGGAAAAATAGCAAGTTTGACACCAAAGGCAATTAGCAAACCTGCATAAAGTAGCAGTTGGAGAGTCAGGGGATATTCTTTCTGTGCAAGTTCTGCAATATCAAAGGTGACATTTCCCCCACCATATAGCCCCATTGCTAAGGCTGCGACTAAAATAAATATAGAAGCGGCGGCAGTATAAAGTAAAAATTTTGTAGCTGCGTAGCGTCGCCGTTGTCCACCCCAAATGCAAACTAGTAAATATACGGGAATTAGTTCGACTTCCCACATGATGAAGAATAACAACAAGTCTTGGGCAACAAACACCCCAACTTGTGCAGAATACAACACAAGCATGAGAAAATAGAAAAGCTTTGGTCTGCGGTCAACCTGCCAAGCCGAAAAAATCGCCAGGGTGGTAACAAATCCAGCTAAAAGTACCAGCGGGACCGAAAGACCATCAACAGAAACTGCCCAGTTCAAACCTAACTGAGGCATCCAGACATAACTTTCTCCAAGCTGAAAACTAGCACTACTGGCATCGTAATGCTTCCAAAAGGCGTAACACATTAAACCAAAGTCGGCGATTCCTACCCCTAGTGCATACCATCGGACAAGTTTGCCGTCTTTATCAGGCAATACAGGGATGAGAAAGGATGCCAGAAGTGGAAATAGGACAATCGCGGTAAGCCAGGGAAATTGATCCGCTATCATGTCAATAGGAAAAAATACTTATCAGTGAATAATGTCATTGTACTAAACTTTTTAACAATTTCTTTATAAGTTTTTATCCCAGGTTGGCATAGGGAGAATATATACCTCAATAAATCTTATGCTTAGGATTGAGTAGATTAAAAAACGCCTTTATTTGCTTGATGATCTAAAATGGACAATTAGAGGCACTGTTAAATCTATGACAGAAATTCAATTAGCCAAAGAAGGTCTTTATGATCAAGATCAGTACCTATGGCTAGAGGATACAATCCTCAAACTCAAGGCGCGAGATTTTCATGGTTTGGATGTGGAACATTTGATTGAGGAGATGGAAATCTTGGCGAGTAGGGATAGGGCTGAGATTGAAAGTCGCTTGATTGTGCTATGGGTGCATTTATTAAAACGGATTTATATTAATAGTGAGTATGATAATCGTGGCTGGGAAGTGACAATTCGAGAACAACGTCGTCAGTTAAGAATTCTTCTTAAACAATCCCCTAGTCTGAAGCGATATTTTACAGAAGTGTTAGATCAAGCTTGGGAAGATTCACTGATGGAAGTTAGGGAAGATTATCCTCAAATTGAGTTTCCTGATTTATGGAAGTTTAGCCTGAATGTTGATGCGCTTTTGAGTGAGAAGTTTTGGGATTTTGCTGGTTAGAAATATGATTTTTTTCACGCAGAGGCGCAGAGTCACAGAGAGTTTTAAACTTCCAAGATAATTATTCCTCAAGATAGGCTAAGGCTTTAGCTCGATTTAGCAATGGGGTATTCACAGATTCATTCATAGCTTTGTTCATACAATAGTCTTCTACTGCTTCAGCAAGTTCATCCAAAGAGGCATCTTCTGTAGGTAGTAATTGTCTCCAGATGTCAATAGGAATTACAACTGCAATAGTATTTCCTTCTGTGTTGGTAAGATATTCAATATTTAGCATTTTTTACTCCAAAATTCATTCTACAAGGTTCAAAAAAGTTGTAGGTTAGGTTTCACTTTGTTCTACCCAACCTACTCTTTACTTTCTTAGAAGTTGCTAAAGTTAGTAATTGCTCCTGTGATTTTATCCACAACTTCATCTACAGTTATGACTCCCAATTCCCCAGAAGCGCGGGTACGGATACTCAAGCTGTTGGTTTCTACTTCCTTGGCACCAACCACCGCCATGACAGGTATTTTATCCTTTTCGGCGTTGCGAATCAACTTACCCAAGCGATCGCCACTCAAATCCACTTCCGCCCGAATTCCTAACGCAACCATCTTCCCTACTACCTCTTTGGTAAAATCTAACTGAAGATCACTTACAGGTAATAACCTGATTTGCACAGGTGCTAACCACAAGGGGAAATCACCCGCGTACTCTTCAATCAAAATCCCAATTAACCGTTCCAAAGAACCAAATGGTGCGCGGTGAAGCATTACCGGACGTTTGCGAGAACCATCTTCAGCCACGTATTCTAAATCAAACCTTTCGGGTAAATTATAATCTACCTGCACTGTTCCTAATTGCCATTCCCGTTCCAAAGCATCACTGAAGATAAAATCGAGTTTTGGACCATAGAAAGCCGCTTCCCCAATTCCTTCAAAATAATCCATTCCCAATTGTTCCACAGCGCGACGAATCGCACCTTCCGCTTTATCCCAAGCTTCATCAGAACCGATATACTTATCACTGGCTGGGTCACGGAAACTCAATCTAGCTTTAAAATTCTTTAATTGCAGACTTTTGAAAACGCTCAAAATCAAATCTACAACATTCAGAAATTCGCTGTCTAGCTGTTCGGGAGTCACAAATAAATGAGAATCATCAACAGTAAAACCGCGCACTCTGGTTAAACCACCCAATTCTCCCGATTGTTCATAACGGTAAACTGTGCCGAATTCCGCCAACCGCATCGGTAATTCCCGGTATGACCGTAATTCACTCTTGTATATTTGAATATGGAAAGGGCAATTCATCGGTTTCATGACAAAACCCTGTTCTATCGCTCTTGCTTCCTCATCTTCAGCCATTAAAGGAAACATATCTTCCTTGTATTTCTGCCAGTGTCCAGATGTTTTAAATAAATCAACTCTGGCAATGTGGGGGGTAACTACAGGTAAATAACCCCGTTTTAATTGTTCTTTTTTGAGGAAGTCTTCTAAAATCGTTCTCAGTAAAGTTCCTTTGGGAGTCCACAAAGGTAAACCAGGACCGACTAAATCGGAAAAGATAAATAATCCCAGTTCTTTCCCTATTTTACGATGATCACGGCGCAGGGCTTCTTCTTTCCGGCGTTTGTACTCTGCTAATTGTTCGGGAGTTTCCCAAGCTGTGGCATAAATGCGCTGTAATTGGGCTTTCTTTTCATCTCCACGCCAATAAGCACCAGCAACGCTTTCTAATTCTAGAGCTTTGGGGTTAATTTCACTGGTATTTTCGAGGTGGGGTCCAGCGCACAAATCCCACCATTGATCTCCCAAATGGTAAATTGTGATCGGTTCTTGTTTGATATCTGCCAGAATTTCCAGTTTATAAGGTTCTTTAATGGCTTCAATGCGGCTTTGGGCTTCTTCTCGGCTGACTTCTTCCCGAATTAATGGTAATTTGCGATTAATAATCTTCACCATTTCTTTTTGAATGGCTTTCAAATCTTTGTCGCTGAAGGGTTCTGGACTATCAAAGTCATAATAAAACCCATTTTCAATCCAGGGTCCAATTGTGACTTGCGCTTTAGGAAACAGCTTTTGTACTGCCATTGCCATGATATGCGAAGCTGTGTGGCGAATCTTTTTTAATGTTTCTGATTCGCTGGTCCGCGGTAAATAGATTTTTTCGGCTGGTTGAGTTTCTTGATTTGGCGACATCGGCTGTTAAAATTTTGGCGAAGTGATTAAAAATAAATTTGACAAAAAATATCTTTACAAAATAAATAATAGTCCACTGGCTATGGTTTCTCCTAATTTAGCCCAACCACAGGCTTTTGGTAAAAGCCATACAATACAAAATTAAATTCAATCAGGTTGTCAGGGAACAGGGAATAGAAAAATTTTCTTCATTCTCCTTTCTCCTGACTCCTGACTCCTGACTCCTGACTCCTCTTTCCTGATTTGTTCCTTTAGACATATCCAGACTTACTCCCAAGGAACCTTACAAGCCTATTGCTAAATTTATATTATTGTGCATGGTATCTTAGGTTACAGATTTTTGATTTTCTTGGCAATATGGACAGTTATGAATTAATTGTTAAGATTCGTAAATAAGGTTAATATTAAAAAGAAATTAGGAAATATGCTTTTCATATATGGGAGACTCGAATCCACCGAGTACTGAATTGCTAAAATCAGTCTTGGAGCCATTGTTAGAGGATTTTCAATATTGGTTTGGGCGATCGCTTGAACTACTGGAAAATGAGAAAATCCAATTTATGAGTGATGAAGAGCAATTTAACTTGTTACAACGAGTTAAACAAGCGCAAGCCGAACTTAACACAGCAAAGATGCTGTTTACTGCAACTAATGAACAAGCCGGGATAGATATGGCAACTATAATGCCTTGGCATCAATTGGTAAGCGAATGTTGGAATGTAGGGATGCGCTACCGTCAGTCAAAATAACCGTGACTTACTATGTGACAAAACTGTATATAAGTCGCAATGATAAGAAAGAAAGCTTAACATTATTTTCATAAAAAAATAATGTAGCCCATGTTACCGTAATCTTAATAGGATTACAAAATATCACATCACAAATAGATCAAATAGATAATTTAACATTCCTCATCATCACAAATCATGGGTGAGCGAAAGTTAATCACTACGATATAAAGCTTTAAAACTTGTTGCCCTGGAGGATAATTCGATGTTACACCTACTTTACATTTTAGCTTTTACTGTCCTTGCATTTATAGCTGTGGGTAATTTAATTCGCAATCTGATCATGTTCAGTTTTGATAGAGAGCGGCCTTATCCAACAAATTCCTCGTCAATGGGTAATCAAGGGGGCTATTATGGGGCTAAAAGAAAGTCCGTACCCCATCCAGAATTGTTAGATAGCGCAGGTAACTTTATTAAAGAACCGCTGTTGGTAATGCGTTCAATTAATGTTGAAGATGCACGGGAACAGTTGGATGCTCTTTATGAATCTTCTCCTGGTCAAAAAATTGATCGTCCAGAAGGAGCTTAATTTATTATTTTTATAATTTAGGAATCTGTAGGGGTTTAGCATTGCTAAACCCCCTTAAATTATTGAAGCTGGGTTTTGTCTTCTTACATAGCTAAAATATCTCGTTCCCATACTCTGTATGGGAACGAGAGGAAATCTATTTATTCATCTAAATCTATTTCCTGTGGTTCTGTTACTATTAATAATCCTGCTAAAATTTGTCTAATTCTTTCTTTAGATAGCGTCCCGATTTTTTCAGTTAATAAAGCTTTATCTACTGTAAAAATCTGCGATACATTTACCACACTTTGCCGATCAAGATTAGCTTCTCCTAACTCTAGTAAAACATTACCCATTGCCTTAGCTCGTCGCAAATTAGAAGTTAATGCACAAACTATTACCGTTCTGATTTGAGAACTGTTGAGCAAATCATTTTGGATCACTACATAAGGACGGATATAAGCTGGTTCTGATCCTATTGGTTCTCCCAAATCAATCCAATAAATATCACCTTGCTTAATTACCATTCTTTTTCTTTTAATTGTCCTTGATGGTGTCGCATTGCTGCTAACATGATTTGTTCTGATTCATCCAAACCATCTGCATAAGCTTCATTAACACTTTCTACTAATTGGCGATGTTTTTTACGACGCAGAAATTCTTCCATTGCTAGAGCAAATAATTTACTGCGAGGAATCTTCATTGCATTTGCTAAAGCAGTTGCTTCTTCATAGAGTGATTCTTCAATTGAAATAGCTGTTTTGATGCTTGTCATTGAGTTATACCTCTTTTCTGACTGACGGTATAACTTAATCTTATTCTATCTTCATCATTTCTACAACAAGTACCAAAAACGTAGGGGTAAAGTGTATTGCTAAACCCCTACAAACTTCATAAATAATTAATAATAAAATGCCTACTCTACTGACTAACAAGGTCGATTCTCTCGTCCATGATAGATGCGTAAAATAATCACATCATCCTCAAGAATAACGTAGTGGATGATAAAGCCGTATTTACCAAAAGAAACTAAAAGTTTTCTTAATCCTGCTATTTCATCTACAATTGCTCCTCGACGTGGATTTTGTTGTAGACTTTCACCAGAAGAAACTATTGCTTGTACTGCGCGTCCTGCTGCAACAGCATTATTCAGTGATATAAAATCGTAATGCCGATTTAAGTCATTAATGGCAGTTTCTGTCCAAACTATTTCAGACATTGGCGTTATTGCCTAAACTATTTGCCCATTTCCGCACTTGTTCATGTTTGACTGCTGAACCTGTACGCCGGTATGCTTCTAGAGCAGATTTGCTTTGCTCAATCATTTCTGTTTCAGTAAGAGGTTGAAAATTTAATCCTGTATCTATCTCACCATACTCAAGTGATTCTTCTAGTAAATTTTCTTCATCTTTAGCTAATTCTGTGGCTAAAAATTGAATGGCTTTGATTTTTTCTTGATGGGATAATTTTTGCAGTGAGGGTAAAATTTCTGTTAATGTCATAGAAATATGGGTTAAAAGCTACTTACATTATACTGCGATACCTTCGGTGAGCTACCGCTAACGCAGACTCAGAACAGCAAAAAGGCAAAAAGGCGATACCTTTGGTTAGCGCTTCGCTATCGCTTTCCTCCATCCGCCAAAAAAAATCGCTATCTCATCATCCACAAACTATACCTAAAACGTAGGGGTTTAGCATTGCTAAACCCTTACAATTATTTATTCATTGAGGTGAGAGGAGTGATCGCACTCAATTAAAATTTAAGCAACCTAAATATAAATCCAACCACTGAAATACAATCTTAATTGTTCAATTATCATATCAATATTTCTGGGTTGTGTGCTACCAACGCGAGGGTTAAAAAGCCTAAACTTTTGTGTCTGAGAATCGTAACTTGTCAAAGTATAAGAATGGCTCGGAACAATAGAGGGAAGTACACCAGAACTTTTTGAGTTTACAATTATTGGTCTAGCTGCATTAATCTGATTTAAAAGACCATTAAGGTTAAAGTCAGAAAAACTGTTTGATCTTGAGCCTGTAATATTAGTTAACGCAACATTAGCAAAACCCCATTCAATACCATAATAAGAATTTCTGTCATTGTTGTTGCGGCCAATTTGGTTAGTAGTATCGGATTCGTTGAACTGTGCATAGGCTTTTTCAGCTAATGCCACCCATAATTCATTATTTTGATCATTGTGGAGACTACCTCTATTGGCGTAAACAAACCTACCATAAGTATCCACAGGTAGGTACTTATCAACTGTTACATAATCAGCAACTTGGTTGGTAACATCGTAAAAACGAACTGTAAATGTTCCATCTCCATTATCTATGAACATATTTTGAATGGTATTAGATTGGCGAAGTGCTGTAGTAGCTAACCCGGCCATAAAATAACAGTTATTCAATGCTGTACTTTGACGCACATCGTCTTGGGAAATTCCATTTTGAAATAGAGAACCACTTGCGAAACGATAAGTAAAGTTAGAGTTAGTTGTTGTTGGTCGAATAGTACCCAAAAACCACTTATCAATTAACCTATCCATCTGACTAGAACTACTACTTGCAACTAGATTACCAATTCCAGCCCGTCCGTTGGCAATATTCCCATTAGCAATTTTTCTAGATAAAACACGCACTGGTTCTTGCATACTAATCCGGTCTGTATTGTTCACTAATGTCCGAAGATCAGTTAGTTCGTTGCCGTCAATTGTACTGCCATCCCTAGCATTTCGGAAAATAGCAATCATATCATTTCGATCTAAACTCCCATCAGTCATACGATTGCGAATTTCTGAGCGTAGCTCTGTATCTCGAATGTTTTGATCAAACCAATCAGAAACTTGACTTCCAGTTAGACTAATATTGTAGTTGCCAGTTACACCAGAAGAATAGCTAGTAGCTCGTGCAATGTAGGAAACTCCAGCTTGAACAGTTAAGTTAATTTGAGAGTTTCTAGTACCGTTGGAGTCATCATTTTCAGCAATTACTTGTCCCGTACTTTCATTAACAAGCTGTAAGTACGTATCAAATGAAGAGGTCATGTCCAGACGTATCTGTTGACCTGCGCTAAGTCCTGTTAAACGGTAGTCATCTGAATATCTGCCACTGAGGGTTGGATTATTGCGATCGCTCGTACTCAGTTGTC
>NZ_LZQD01000008.1:0-163769 GCF_001858025.1 Trichormus sp. NMC-1
ATTATCAATTGATGTCCTAACCACCCTGTCCGTTGCTATACCTTTAAAAATTAAAAATTGAAAATTAAAAATTAAAAATTTCTCAATTCCGGCGTTTTTACCCTATTTTCTTATAAACTATTCTCAATTCCCACAATTCTGAACGAGAAAATCGTGGATAGCAATTTACCTTTATCTCCCCTTGCAGGAAAAACCATTTTAGTTACACGTTCAGTTGGACAGTCCAGCCAATTTAGCGATCGCCTGAATGCCGCAGGTGCTACAGTAATAGAAATGCCAGCTTTAGAAATTGGACCTCCTTCAAGTTGGTTCGCTTTAGATGAAGCGATCGCTAATTTATCCAGTTTCAACTGGTTAATTCTCACTTCCAGCAACGGAGTAGAACACTTTTTTACTAGACTCCACACCAAAGGTAAAGATAACAGTTCCCTCGCTGGGGTAAAAATTGCGGTTGTCGGTGAAAAAACAGCCCAAAGTCTGAAAAAACAAAATATCCGTCCTGATTTTATTCCTCCCCACTTTATTGCTGACTCTTTAGTGGGAAACTTTCCCGAAGAATTAGCGGGTAAAAAGATTTTATTTCCCAGAGTAGAAAGTGGTGGAAGAGACGTTTTAGTCAAAGAATTAACTATCAAAGGTGCAAACGTTATAGAAGTTCCCACCTATGAATCTTGCTGTCCTCAAACTATTCCCCCAGAAGCAGAGTTGGCTTTGCGAAACCGCACTTTAGATGTCATCACTTTTGCTAGTTCTAAAACTGTACAATTTTTCTGTCTATTAACAGCCAGTAAATTTACAGATGGAATAACACATTACTTAGAGAAAGTTTCCATTGCTTCTATCGGTCCCCAAACTTCCCAAACTTGTCATAGTTTATTTGGTCGTGTCGATATAGAAGCCGAGGAATATACCTTAGATGGCTTAACCAACGCTATTATAAAATGGGCAAATCCAGGATAATTAAGAATTAAAAATTAAAAATGATCCCCCTTGTGATAGATAGTACAAGGGGCTTGATCATTTGAGATTATTGTAGTGAATAAATTTTAAAACTTTGAATAATTCCATCCAAAACGCAAAATTTAAATTCTCAACTTCGGTTATTTATTAATTACGAATTACGAATTACGAATTATTTACAATTACCAATGACCAAACGTTTAATCGGCTTAACTGGTGGTATAGCTACAGGTAAAAGTACAGTAGCTAATTATTTACAAAATGCTTATAAATTGCCAATTTTAGATGCGGATGTTTATGCTAGAGATGCAGTATCTATTGGTTCACCTACTCTCGCACAAATTACCGCAAGATATGGTAAAGAAATTTTATTATCTGATGGGAATTTAAATCGTCAAAAGTTAGGAGAAATTATTTTTCAACAATCAGAAGCACGAAATTGGCTAGAAAATGTCATACATCCTTATGTGCGAAATTGTTTTGATCAAGCTATTAATGAATCATCTGCAAATACTTTAGTTTTAGTGATACCTTTGTTATTTGAAGTTGGTTTAGAAAATCTAGTTAGTGAAATTTGGGTTGTATATTGTTCACCAGAACAGCAACAACAAAGATTAATCCAGCGCAATCATTTAAACAGCGAACAAGCCACAGCTAGAATTAATAGCCAATTACCAATTGCAGAAAAAGTAGCCAAGGCTGATATAGTATTAGATAACTCCTCTACTTTAGATTCACTTTTAGAACAAGTAGATGTAGCAATCAAGAAAGATATAAGGAATCCGGTTTGATTCATAAACTTAGAGGATGTTTGAAAAGTCAAAATATATACTAGAAACCTCTCTCCAAACCTCTCCCCTACAAGAGGAGAGGCTTTGAAGCCCCCCTTCCCTTGTAGGTAAGGGGGGAAGGGGGGTTAGGTTTTTGAGACTTAAATGTTACCCAAAATACTTTTCAAACATCCTCTTACTCGTAGAGGTAGGTAACAGTGAACAGTGAACAGTGAAGAAGGAATAAATGTATATTGAATTCTGTAAGCGCAAAGCGCAGGCTGCGCCAACAAAAATCAAATATGATTCCTATATAACCAAATTATCAATATGAATAAACCAATTATTTGGATAAATGGAGACTGTTTGAGTCCCCAAAACCCCGCATTTAAAGAATATCCCAATAGACCAGCCATTTGGGTTTGGGATGATGCTTTAATTGAGGAATGGCAACTGAGTCTAAAACGCCTTACCTTTATCTATGAATGCTTGTTAGAATTACCTGTGGAAATCCGTCGGGGAAATGTGGCAGAAGAAATTATCAAGTTTGCGAAAGAACATGATGCTAAATTAGTTGTCACCACAGATAGCCCTAGTCCCAGATTTGAGGAAATTTGCACCCAAATTGAGCATTCTTTAGAATTGGAAGTTTTAGAAGTAGAACCATTTTTTGATTACGATGGTTTTATTGACTTAAAGCGGTTTTCTCGTTATTGGAAAGTAGCTGAAAAATACGTTTTTGAATAATAAATAAAAAGCTCAAAAAACTCCGACCATCTACATGATACCCAAAATAACAAAATTGACATTTTTTTAATTAAAAGTTAAAAATTAAAGAATAATAATAATTTAAAATTCATTAATTTTGGGTGCAAGCCCCCACTGATTGCAATTTTTAATTAATAATTTTTAATTTTTAATTGGAGCGAAGCGACTTGACCTAAATAGTTGGAAAATAAAAGTAGTTCGTGATGATCACTCACAACAATGCCAAAGACACTTGCTGACGTACAAAATTTACTCTCTGAGTTAATAGCCCGTTATTCCCACCGTGTAGATTATCTGATGATTCGCCTAGAAGAAGCAGAAGGAACGGATATCTTGTTGCGTGGTGACAAGATAGAAACCCTCAGCGAAGGTATTTCTATTGGTGGCCATGTTCGCGCTTGTTATAAAGGTGGCTGGGGGTTAAGTAGTTTTAACCAGTTGGCGACGATAAAAGAACGAATCGAAGAAGCGATCGCAGCGGCGCGGATAGTGGGAGATGAAGAAACCATACTCGCACCCATTGATCCCATACAAGCTATATGTAATTTACCCCTAACAGGTATCGATCCACGCACAGTTTCCCTAAAACAGAAAAAAGAATTGTGCGATCGCTATACTGACTTACTCAAAAACGTTGATTCCCGCATCACCACCACCTCAGTTCGTTATAGTGACAGCGCCCAAAGAGTCATTCTCGCCTCCTCTGAAGGAACTCTCATTGAGCAATCTTGGGTAGACATGGAAATGCGCTTTGCAGCCACAGCCAGAAACGGCGACACCGTACAAACTGGTAGAGAAACCACCGGCTCTCGCAAAGCATACCAAGACTTAACTGATTTAGATACCCAAGTCAAGAGCGCCGCCCAAAGAGCCGTTACCGCTTTATCCTTACCACCAGTCAAAGGTAATACTTATACCGTAGTTATTGACCCAATTCTCAGTGGTTTATTTGTTCATGAAGCTTTTGGGCATCTTTCCGAAGCTGATATGGCCTATGAAAACCCAGACTTACTGGAAGTTATGACCCTTGGTCGTCGCTTTGGTTCCGAAGAACTGCAAATTTTTGATGGTGCAGCCCCAGAAGGTCATCGTGGTAGTTATTTTTACGACGACGAAGGCACACCTGCGACAACTACGCAATTAATTGAAGATGGAGTTTTAGTCGGGCGTTTACATTCCCGTGAAACTGCTGGCAAATTAGAAGAAGCACCCACAGGTAATGCTCGCTGTCTGAATTATCACTTTATGCCCATTGTGCGAATGACAAACACTTGGATTAAGAGGGGTAATACACCAGTAGCAGACTTATTTACTGATATCAAAGAAGGAGTCTATGCCCGAAATTGGTTAGGTGGAATGACGAATGGAGAAATGTTCACCTTTAGCGCCGGTGAAGCATGGATGATTAGAAACGGCAAAATTGCAGAACCAGTCAAGGATGTAACACTTTCCGGTAACGTTTTCCAAACCCTAGCTGATATTGAAGGCATAGGTGATGATTTTTACTGGGATGAATCAGGTGGATGCGGTAAAGGTGGACAAAACGGTTTACCCGTAGGTTGTGGTAGCCCAAGTCTGCGAATCAAAGATGTCGTCGTCGGAGGAGAAGCTGATAATTAAGAATTTAGGAGACGCGAGGATGGGGAGATGGGGAGACGCGAGGATGGGGAGAAAGAAAGAGGGAGATGGGGTGATTCATTATTCCCTATTCCCTATTCCCTGCTTTATCAGTTTTCAGCTTGTAACAACCAAAAACCACTGTAAGTCATCCCAGAATCATCCGGTTGTATCAATAAAAAATGCAATCCCTTACTTAACTGTTTTCGCTGTTCATATACCTGAGCAGCAGCAGAAACTTCAGTATCTTCAAAAGTCGCCAAAATCCATCTATCTGCTAAACCAGCTTCTAAAATCAAGCCATCAGGCGCACCAGCAATGTAATTTAATGATACAGCATCAGCTTCCTGTAACCACCGCGCTAAACGCATAGACTGCCGTCCACCATAAATTACCACACCGGGAACGGACACAGTTGATGCTAAACCGAGATTAATCGGTTTCAGAAATTCTGGTATATGAATAACAGGAATAGGGCGCTCTGTAAACTCATCCAAGAGATTACCTGCCAGAATTGTAGCAAAACGCCACTCTTCCCCCCAAAGATTTTCCGGTAATGGTGCTGGAGGTGGTTTATCTACAACGACAGGATATTGCTTTGCTGCCAACCACTGTTTTAGTGCCAAAGTCTTGCGGGTAGGTTCAACATTAATACCCAAATTGCGTCCAGCCACTGCAATTAAACTCAAAGACTGGGGGCGAAACACCTGAATTACATCTGGTAACTTTTCACCACCTGCCAACTGAAGTTGTTCAGTAAGCCAACGCGAATTAGCTTGTGACTGGGGACAGGTAGCCACGAACTCAAAGCGGCGAGTCTCATCACAAATCAACAACTCCCACAATATCTGCCCTTCTGCATCTCGCAGCGGACTACGATAAAAATCAGCCTGCCAAACCAGACCCATTCTCAATACTCTTCCTCTGCGTTCTTTGCGTCTGTATGCTTCAACTCAATTCCTAACACAAAAAGGCTAAGTTAATTTATCTTCTTTTCTGCGAGATACCTCATCTACTCGCTCAAGGAAGGTGCTAGGGCTAAAGTTTTCGTTCCTTCACTAAGGAGAAAGCGATCGCACAAATTAAACATTTCTACCTCAGTCTGCACCCGTCGCATCAGCCGGAGAAAATGACCTTCAGTGTCAACACTTAAAGCAATGTAATTAAGGAACATTTTCAGGTAACTTACCCGCGCCCGTTCTGGTATAGTTGAGGCTGTAGGAGTTTGCCATAAACGATCAATATAGTTGCGTACCTCTACCAAAGGAACAGGTGTGATCTCCTCACCTCGCAAAGCCTGACGAATTTGATGAAAAAGCCAAGGATTCCCAATCGCCCAGCGTCCCACCATTACACCCGCCGCACCCGTTTGAGAAAGCACTTCCAGGGCAGTTTTCGCCGAGTTGATATTGCCATTAGCCAGCACTGGACAATGAACCCGTTTAACTGCTTCCGCAATCAAATCATATTTAACTTCACCGTGGTACATATCTTTCACCGTGCGACCGTGCAAACTCAACAAATCAATGTTGTGGCGATTGATGATATCGAGAATTTCATAAAAGTTATCTGTATTTTCAAAGCCTACGCGCATTTTCACAGTTAAAGGTTTATCATTCACAGCATCACGCAATTCTCCCAAAATCTGCTCTACTTTTTCCGGTTCTCGCAGCAATCCACCGCCAACATTTTTGCGATAAATTCGAGGTGCTGGACAGCCCATATTCAAGTCTACTCCCGCGATATTATATTTGCAGAGTTCCTTGGCTGTTCTTACTAAGTCAGGAATACTTTCACCAATCATTTGAGCAAAAACCGGGCGACCGGTATCGTTTTCGGTAATTGCTGACAGAATGTGACGATTGAGCCGTGAGGTATCATTGACGCGGAAATACTCAGTGAAAAAGTAGTCAGGACTGCCATAGTGGGCAATGACCTTCATAAACCAGAGATTTGTAACATCCTGCATGGGTGCAAGAGCGGTGAGCGGTAGGTCTTTCTGAAGCGATTGGGGGAGCGATATCTGGGACATAGAGATTCCACCGTTCAACAAAGCATCACTGTATCAAAATATCGTTACTGAGCTTCATCTTCAATCAAGTTATACTAAAAACGGTTAATACAGCAGAATTCAGAAGGGGCGTATTGCAATACGCCCGTACTAATTTGAACAGATTTCCCAGGCTCTTAACTAGCTTTTACATTGATACCCATCAGGTTTTCAATCAGTGCATAAACATCACTGCGGCTGAGTTTTTCCTTACCACTAACCAAAGCGTCAAGAGTACCATGAGCTAAGGCCAGAGGGATTTGGCAGAATTGCAAAGCCGGGCCAGCCGGAAGAGAGCTAGTATAAGCATCTGCCAAGATAAGATGACGACGTGCATATTCTTGGAGATTGTCGTTATTCCAACCATCGGGGAAAAAGTCTACACCACGGGTTAAATCTTCAGTATTATTACGTAGGATATTCACAGCTTGTAAACCGCGCCCAAACCCAATCGCTTGAGTCCGGTTAGTTTGTGTGCCATCATACCAAGACCATAAATCCGAGAGTAACAAGCCGACTGCACCTGCTACCCCAAATGTGTATCGGTCTAAGTCAGATTCGGTTTCAATTGTCCAGTTTTTTTCTGCCCAGTAAGCCATTCTATCAGCCATTGCTGCTGTTGCATCCCAAATCCGAGGAGCAATGCTCTCCGGTGCTAGTATTGACCATTCTCTAACCCGTAGACTAACTTCTGCTAAAGAATTCTCGTAGCCGCTAAATGCTACTGAAAAAGCATCTACCGCAAAACCATCAACTCCTGCTTGTAATGTCAAGCTCATATTTCGCAACAGCTGGGCCTTTGTGGCATTATCCAGTTGTGGATGATCTTCAATTTCGTCAATTGCACGCATACACAAGTATGCTGAGGCAACGGCTTCTTGCAATCCTGACGGTAAAATACTAATTGGGATGTAAAAAGTTCGACTAGTTTCTTTGAGGATTTGCAATGCATCTCCACGTAAATCCATTTTTTCACTCCTCTCTTTATTTTCACACCACATCAAGTTCGCGTCTTTTGATGATACTGGATTTAGTTTTTACTCAAAAACCGGAAAAACTATCTAGTATTTCATCGTAAAATTAATAGTTTATGGTATCAGAATTAACAAAAATCTCAAATTTAACAAATTCTAGTCTAGTATATAGGGTTTTGGTGACAACAAAGTTTTGTTGCCAAGTTTGATCTAGAGGAAACAGGGATCGATCTTGCTGTCTTGAAAGCGGGTTTTACTGAAGTAGGGGTAAAGCGCATTGCTAAACCCCTACTGACTGTGTACTGCTGTTGTATTTAAACATTTTTAAGTAATTTAACTGTAATTCTCGTTCTTACTTTTTTTCAGAGTCTTTTTGCAGACGCAATAATGTGTTGTATACCTGCCGCTTTAAATCACTGCTGTTTTGGATTTCTAAAGTAATTGCATTGAACCGCTCAATACTAAGTCCATGATTTTCGACAATTTTCTGAGAGCGGTTACAATAATTAACCGCAATGTCCCTGGCTTTACTGGGTAAAGAATTCATACTCCTGGAGTCGTTACAAACTATCTTGGGTATTTCTTTCTCTCCAATCAGTTTTTTAATTTCATCAAAGGCTTGCTGACGGTCTGGTTCCATTTTTAATACAGATTGGGCATAGTTAGTGACTTCTGTATTGTTAACTGTGATACTTTGCGCCGCGGCTTTGGGACTCAGCCCTAAAGTGCTAAAAATCACACTCGCACTGGTGAGGGTTGCAAATACCAAGGAGTGAGACAGGATTCGTTGAATCGGAATTGGGAAAAAGACAAAGTAATTTTCCGGCATAGGATAGGTGACACAGAACTATAGTAAGGATATGATAATAGGTTTGATTTGTTTTAGGGATTATAAGTTCCAGTCAAAGTCAAATTCCTGCAACTTTTAGTGAATTAAAACTTATAATTAGGACTTGCTGATAGCGTAACGTTAGCCATAAAAGTCTTTTGGTTAGCGCTAGAAGTCAGGAGTCGGGAGTCAGGAGTCAGGAGTCAGGAGTCAGGAGTAAAACTGGCTTTTTGTATAGGTTTCAATTTAGATTTTGTACCTCCTAACTACCCAAACTGCTGTATATCTAAGTTTTAGCTTTATTAAGCAAGCCCTAATTACGAATTACGAATTACGAATTACGAATTATTTAATTTCCTTGACAGACTTGACAAAGTTCTATGACTTTAGTTTGGAGTGCAGATGTTTCCGAGGCTCCTTGTTTAAGGCTAACTTCTAATTCCAGAAGCAGCGGTAAAGATGAGATTAATTGCTGTACTGAGAGAGACTTGACTTCTTGCTGTAAAAAATAGATGCGTTTGGGGTTATTGATTTCAGCAGCTTGAGCGATCGCTTGAGGATTGCGCTCTCCTGTTTCCATCATAATCTTTACCAATAACCAAGTCCGAAATTGACCGATCAAAGTGGCAACTATCCGCAATCCCGGTTCGGAAGCATTGATCAAATCAGCAACAATTCCCAAGGCTTTGGCTGTATCTCCAGTTCTAATCGCTGCTGATAATTGCAGGGTATTTTGGGTAGTATTTCTCACTAAGGCAGTGACTGTCTTTACATCTAAAGGCTTGTTGCTACCTGCGATGTAAAGCCGCAATTTCTCCATTTCATTGTAAAGAAGCCTGGTATCATTACCTACAGATTCCGCCAAGAGTTCCGCCGTCTGGGGAGTCAATTTCACCCCCACAGTTTGAGCAGCTTGATTGACAGCTTGCACCAACAATTCCGTTTTCCAGGGGGGAATGAGGGAAAACTCGCGGAATTCCTGAGCGGATTGTTTCAACAATTTTGTGGCTTTCAGGCGTTCATCAGGCTTATTACGGCTAGTAAGTAATAAAAACGAGTTTTCGGGAATAACGGATAAAGTGCGTTGTAATTCGGCTAAGACATTTTCTGGACAGTGTTGACAAAGGGTAGTATTGATTAACCACACCAAACGCCCACCAGCGCCGAAAGTCGGTGTCATGACTTGATTTAACGCCTGAATCACAGCATCGGCTTGTTCTGGAGGGAAAGCAGTATAATTAAAACTGAGCCAAAGAGGATCGAGAATGCGATCGCGCAAAACCGTCACTGCTTTTTCAATGGCAAAATCATCCTCACCCCAGTAAACATAGATTGGCATAGCAATTAAATAATTCGTAATATTTCCTTCGGTCCCGCTAGGGATACGTAATTCGTAATAGTGCCTACGGTCCCGCTAGGGATACGTAATTAAGTTTTGTGACGGGGATTTAGAGGTTGTTTGAAAAGTATTAGATGAAACCAATAATTTCCAAGAACCTAACCCCCCAGCCCCCCTTCCCTACCAGGGAATGGGGGTTTCAAAGCCTCTCCCCGCGTCGGGGAGAGGTTTGGAGAGGGGTTTATTTATACATTAAAAACTTTTAAAACATCCTCTTAGACCTCGACCCAAAACTTGCCGGTTATTGAACAGGGGGATTTAAACCCACGGTACTCGGTTAAAAATTTAAAAATTTAAAATTTAAAATTTAAAAACCAAATTAATTTGGTCAAATTGAGTAAATTTCCCTACAATCTATCAAGAGAGCGCGAGGCGATGAAGATTGGACGACAACTACCAAACCTACTTAAATCGGGTAGCAAGAATGATGCTACCAGAATTTTACAGAACCCAAGTTCAGCATATCCAGGAATCTTCTAAATTTCAGTCCAATTCTGGAATCAGAGAACCATCACCTTTTCCTGGCTATACGCTGATTACCCCACCGGCGGGAGAAGATACGGAAAATGCTGCTTTCTACAGCCAAATAGAGAGTTATCAGCGATCGCTTTTAGAGTTACCTGTCAACTGTGATTTGATTGTACCTGTACCTCCTGCCAGTTTTCATTTAACCGTAGCAGACTTGATTTGGGATCATGCTTTCCATCATGCCACTGACAAAAATCCCCAATTTGCCGAGGAATTGAACTCTTGCTTAGGTGATTTATTTAAGCAACATCAAGAATCCAGGACAAAGCCAGCTAATCCCATTTCCTGGCAAATGCTGGGACTGTTAGTTATGCCCAGGGCTATAGGTGTGTGTTTAGTACCCAAAGATGAAAGCTCCTATGAGGAGATTATTCAAATCCGCAGGCTCATTTATCAAAATCGCAAGTTAATGGGCTTGGGGATTGAGCAACATTATAACTTTACAGCCCACATTACATTAGGCTATTTTGGGGAAATTCCCGCAGAACCAGACCGCATCAACCTCAGTACTATGTTATCTGAGTTAAATCAACAATGGCTGTTAAATTTCCCAGAGATTTTAATCAACCGAGTTGAATTGCGGAAGTTTGACAACATGACACGTTATTATCGTCAACCAGACTGGATAAGTTTAGATTTTTGAGTAATTTCTAATTCGTAATTTAATCATGAATTACGAATTAGAATTAATATAGCGGTTTCCGCTCTTATGAGGTACATCTTAGCCCCCTCATCGCTTGCGGGGAGGGGGTTGGGGGTGGGGTTCTTGTACCTCATAACATCGGGAAGTGCTGTATAGCGGGTTTGGGATCAGTGAAGTACAGTTTTCAACTGTAAAGCTAGTAAGGGCGGGGTTTACCCGCCTTCAATTTTATTGCATCCAACTGCAAATGTACTAATTTTCCAAGGAGCAATTTGATCAATTTCTTGATTTATCGGTCTTTCCAATAAATCAACTGCTGCTTCTAAACTGAAAACATCACTTTGTAAAGATAACTCTGCTGTTTTTCCGTGACATTCATAAAAGCGAATTAGGAATTTTTGTGGATGATCTTCACTGGGTTTTAAAGCCATGATAATCAAATTATCTGCTGATAAATTCAGAAAACTTTGGCTTGGGCAACTATTCAATCCAGATTGTTGATTTGGTGGATTAACTAATACTTTTAATGGTATATTTAACTCATATCCATATCTAACAGTGTGGGCTGTTTCCCAACTATCTGCATGGGGATACAAAGCATAAGTAAATTCATGTATACCTCTGTCAGCTTTCGGGTCAGGCCAGTTAGGACTTCTGAGCAAAGTGAGGCGGATTTGATTGCTGCGGCAGTTGTAACCATATTTACAATCATTCAGTAAGCTAACTCCGTATTTTCCGGTTTCCGTGTCGGTGGTTAAATCTGCCCAACGTAAAGCGGGTACTTCCCATTTAGCCTTTTCTGCCGGGGTTTGGGGGTTGGTTGAACGCCGAATTGCACCGCAGGGAATTTCATAAGTAGCAAAATCGGCTGCGACGTTGACAGGAAAGGCTGTTTTCACTAATACTTGATTTTCTTGCCAATTTACAGTATTAGCAATTTTCAAAAGTGGTGAACCGGTTTGAAGAATGTAATCTTGACAAAACTGCGAATTTCCCAGTTGACGCACTACCCGCAAACGTTGTTGTATTTTTCCATTTTCTAGCCATTGAATTGATTTTAATTCCGTTGCCGGTAGAGGTTTTGTGGTATAATCGGGGTCAATATTCCAAGCATCCCAATATTGTCCGCTATCTTCAAAAGCCTGAAGTTGATTTCCCGCACCATTTAAAATTTCCCGTTGTTGGATTTTGTCAAAGACAGATTTTAAGTCTCCGGTTTCGGGGTTGACCTGAACTCGCAAATATTCATTTTCTAATATCCAGTTTTTGGGAATTTCGGAATTGTCGATATGGGGATTTTCGGATGTTGGAGAAAGCCAATATATTTGATATCCTACAGATGGCACAGTAGCCAGAAATAACAAAGTTGAGTTTTCGCTTTTCTGGGACGGAAGTTGATTTCCAGTAATGTCGTAAATTTTCCAATTTGAGTTATGATTATCCTCAGAATGTAATTCCGGGGCTATATCATTTAGATTAGAATTACCCTCAGAATGGAATTCTGGGGCTACACAAACGAAGTCCACCTGCGTGGACTGGGAATCTGTTAAAATCGTTTTCGGTAAAGTAACGCTGACGACTTCGCAACGTTGCCAGTTGAGAGAATTAAAAATTATGATGGGTATGCTGTTGGGTTGGGGTGGTTGTGGTAAACTGATATGAGATGCGATCGCACTCAAGGATTCATCTAAGATATGATTTCCCACTTGTTCCACTTGTTCCCATTCCGGTAAAGCATCCTCATAAACTTGAGTAATAGAAGTACCAGGGAGAATATCGTGAAACTGATTAAATAAAACTTTTTTCCAAGCAGCTTCAATTTCATCTTGAGGATATTGCACCCCACAGATAATATTTGCTAAAGTTGCAAATAACTCAGCTTCATATAAAAGATTTTCAGATTTCCGATTCCAGCGTTTTTGGTCTGCGTGGGTAGTATAACATCCGCGATGAAATTCTAAATAAAGTTCATCTTCCCAAACAGGTAAATTGTGACTTTGGGATTTTATCTGTTGGAGATAATTTTCCGAAGTTGTAAATTCCAACTTGGGAAAAATTGGAGAATCTTCCCAACGCCTTGCTATTTCCAACATATCACGAGTCGGACCACCACCATGATCACCGACACCGGGAAGCCAAAGAGAATCTACTAAACCAGTTTGAGTTTCCCATTCACAGACATAGTTCGCCATTTTAACAGGATCAATAGTTTCGCCTATGGTTGCAGACATAAAACTAAATATTTGACTACCATCAAGCGATCGCCACCAAAAAGCGCCATAATCAAACTTAGTAGTATCATTCCAGCGTAACTTCTGAGTCACAAAAAACTCAATTCCCGCATTTGCGAAAAACTGAGGTAAAGTCGCACAGAAACCAAAAGTATCAGGAACCCAAACCACAGGAGATATTTTCCCAAACCGTTCCTGAAAATAACGCTGACCATATAATAACTGACGGACAATAGACTCACCAGAAATCAAATTCAAATCCGGTTCCACCCAAAACCCACCCAAAACTTCCCATTTTCCCGTTTTAACCTGGGTTTGAATCTTCGCAAATAAATCTGGACGATATTCCTCAACCCAAGCATACAAAGCCGGAGTAGTATGACAGAAAATCAACTCTGGAAAATCAGCCTGTAAACTTAACGCTGACTCAAAAGTACTAACTGCGGCTTTCCAAGTTTCAGAAACAGGCCATAACCATGCTAAATCTAAATGAGCATGACCTAACAAATGAATTTTAGATTTTAGATTTTGGATTTTGGATTGAATTAAAGACTCACGAAGATTAAAAAGAACACTTTCCCATTCTTCCTTCTTCTCTTCTTTTCTTTCTTCCTTCGCGTCCTTCTCTTCGAGACGCTGCGCGAACGCGCCTTCTCTTCGAGACGCTGCGCGAACGCGGTTCATTAATCTTTCTACTTCCGCAACCAAAGCAGATAACCGTTCCGGTGCGAACCCTTCCAAAAATATTTGAACAACAGCCAACTCATCAGCCAAAAAACCAGGATCTAGCCTATTATAATCCAAAGACTCAAAAACCAAGAGCGATCGCATCAAAGCCCCATCACAATGACCCGGACTCACCAACCGCAAAGCAACAACAAACTCCTCCCCAGCTTTTACCTCTTGACTTAAAAGCACTCGTGGAGAACAATCAAACAAATCACCAACCAATACCAACTTACCATTAACATAAATCTCCGCCGCATCCGCCCACCAAACCAAAGCCAACCGTAAACATAAACCCGTTAAATCATAACCTTGTAAATCTGGGGGAACAACCAATTTTTGCACCAACCACAACACCTGCTTTCCCCCTGTCCAAGCAACATGAGCTTTATCATTTAGCTTTACAGGTTCCCAAAGAGACAAATCTGAGTTTATCACCTCAGTAATTCCCCAGTCAACTTGCCGATAAACCCAAGAAGATTGGATATTAACTTGACAGCAAGAGCGCAACTTGTCAATTATTGCTGATATAAATTGGGTATGGGATGGAGATAGAGTCATAATCAATAAAGATTAACAATTAATGTAAAAATTAAGTTCGGGTTTGGGATTGTCTAAATTAAACTTACTTGAGCTTATTTTCCATTATCATGATGTTATATCAAGCCCGGCTAATTAGTGATAATATCTGTTTTCCGATTCCCAGCCCCAACAGAGATGATAAATATGCGAACAGACTTGATATCACTGACTGACGATAAGTAACAGTTTTGTAGGAGTCTCAAAACTTAATCACACTCACACTAACAAATCTCTACCATGTCTTCTGGTTCCTCCGGTCGTTATCAAAGTAAAATCTTTAACTTTTTCAACCAGCATTCTCAGCGGTTGACACAACAGTGGGAAAACTCCTTCCGAAATTTGCAAGTTGCTACCAAATGGAGTGTCGAAGCCCTACTTTACCCACTTTACCAACTGTTTCAGCCAGATGAACTTGCTGGAAAAAGGCTAAAATCAGAAACTCCCCCACCTGTGGATACACCTATTCAGCACGTACTAGAGTTAGTCCAAAATTTACCATCTGCGGCAGCTTCTGATACAGAAAATTCACAAAATGTCAACCCATTGATGTTTTTGGGTGATACCTTCCTGGAAGTAGCTACCCGTTTTAAGTTGTGGAAAGGTGTTAAAAAGCAACCCAAATCTAATATTACTAAATCTCTAAAACCAGAAAATACACTCCAGAAGCATATACCAAAAGTGCTAGGAATTGCTGCACAATTGGAAAATCGTAATTTGGTACTTGTTACCAACGATAACAGAATTTTGGATGTTTTGACAATTCAACAACAGGCAAAAGTAGCAGATAAAATTAATAGCGCAGTCGCTGAATATAATTATTCTTTCAATTTAGCTCAAGTCAAAAAAGAACAGAACATCTTACCAGAAATTGACCGCATATTAACAAAGCTAACTAGTAGTAATAATTCTAGCATAATAGATTTACCTGAAAACAATTTTCACGTAAAAATACAATCTTCTTATCCTGATAGATTGTTAGCTTTTCTAGATACAGCCTTAGCCAAAATAGAAGCTAAAGCTAATGTACCGATAAAACAGCGTAGCCAGGGAATTATTCAAATTGCTCAAACTCAATTGGATATATTTATATATGGTAGAGAACAAGTAGAATCCAGAAGAGAAATGACAGTTAATGCTGATGGCTTAGAAAATCAAACTTTGAATATTCCAGCATTAATTGAATCTGCAATAAATTACTTCTTTGGTGGTAGGAAAATTCAACAAATTGATGCTCAATCAAATGCAGAAGAACCAAGAATTAAACCTTTAAACCAGATTAATCAAAATCATCAATTGCAGCAATCAGATTTAATTCCTGATGCTTGGTTAAGTTGGGGTGACTTATTTGGTGATTTAGAAATAAATGCTGATGATGTAAATTCTAGTTTAACTGCTAGTTCATTTACAGAAAATAGTCAGACAGAGTTATTCCCAAAATCAAAAAGGGCAAAATCAAAAAGGGATTTATTTAAAAATAACAAATCCTCAAAAGTAGCTACTCATTCCCAAGCTGAAAATGAGGTAAAAAATCAACCTCAAATCCAGCCAGATTGGATAGAAACCACCGCCACATTTTTAGGTTATGAAATCCATCCCCTAGAGCAAATTTTAGCATGGTTAGATCATGTCATGCTGTGGATAGAAATGATATTTATGAATATGATTTACTTCTTTAAAGGCTTATTACAGGTGAGGTGAAAAACTTTATCTCTCTTAGATACCCGACTTCTTTAAGAAGTCGGGTATCTATACTTTCAAGCGACACAAATTCCATATTGGGGTAGCAAATCGTGAATAACGTAAAATTGATGTGCTTGTAAAGCATCATGAAACAATTTCCAATTGCTGACTAGGAAACTAGGATGATAGGGAAAAATCTCATTATCTTTGTCAACCGGGCTTTCAGTTCCCAAAGCGAGGTATTTCCAGGAACTTTTACCTTTAGGAATATAGTTAATATTGGCTGCACCAAAACTAAATTGACCTTGGGATATTGCACTTATCCATTTTTGATGACGTACAGTACCTTTAACATCTTTAATATTTGCCAACATCAAGGCAATTAAACTTTTATCAGGTGCTGGTAAACCTGGTACAATGGCATCAGGATCACCTTTTAAATAACGCTGCATAGCCTTACACATATGATCAGCCGCAGCCAGAAAATCTTCAGGATTATTACGGCTAATTTTCTCACACCTACCGTTGATATAACCCCAACGTAAAAACGGCTTATCAGGATGACTTAAAACTGCACCATGTCCTAAAGGTAAAGCTTCACTGACAAAATAATTCTTCAATCTATCCATCAAATTACGATCTGGTTGTTCATTTTCATCAAGTAATTTTTTCGCTTCATTAACTCGATGATTAACACCAGCAAAACCTTGATGCGCCCAAGTATCAACATAAACGTGCATTGTAATACCCAGACGATGTAAACTATAAGCAGTATCACGGCGTTGGATACATTCCCTCACCATTTGCTGCGCGACATAACTATTAGGACGACAAATCAATTTTTCGATAAACTTCCCTTCAGGATCTTCACCTGCTGGTTTTCCGCCATTTCCAGGTAAAAAATGAAAAGGAATCCAAACATGATGAATTGCTAACTCCTGAAAATTGCGATAATCTAGCATTTTGTGGGCGGAACTAATGCGAGTAAACATCGCCCCATTATCGAATCGGATTAAACCGCTATTGATAGCATCATCTACATACTGGGCGCAGTAAGCCACGATACTAGCATCTTCGTGGTCAAAACCCGCTAGTCGCGCTACAACGTAGGTGACACCATGATGAAAGTCTATTTGCATCTTGAGTCAATTATGAGTTAGGGAATTTACGTATAGAATATAACGATTTGGGCGCTGTTAGAGAGGGGGCTACTGTTTTCCCGTCCTCTTCTGGAAGTTGAACCAGATATAACTTCTGTAAAACTCCGTACACGGAGTGAATTTCCAACCCTAAAAACAAAATTTAACCGAAAATCCAGTCCCCCTCCTCGCTTGCGGGGAGGGGCTAGGGGTGGGGTTTTATGTAATCTATGCAGTATCATGAGTGAAGCGATGGCTCGGCCCGCCGCAGGCATCGCAATATTTCCTTTTACAACAACATCCGATTGAGAAAATTCTGTAACAACTTTATCCCCGTTGGTTCTTGATAATCTGTAAGTAACAAAGCCTGTATTGCTTCTTGTAATGCTTCCAAAGCTGAATCTATTTCCTGACGCTTCGGCCTTGTAGTTGGGGGAAAATATAAAGGTTCGCCCACCCGAATTGTTAACTTTTTTCTCAAAAATAAGTCATGAGTACCAATTAATGCTATGGGTACAATTGGCACGCCAGCCCGCCAAGCATAAATTACAGTCCCGCGTTTGAAAGGATGCAAATGACCTTCAGCAGTTCCCAGTTTTCCCTCAGGAAAAATCATCAACCCATCTCCACGGGCTAAAATAGCCGAAACAATGCGGTCTATGCGGCGGATTGTCTGGATATCTCCACCAGGGTTAACGGTATCTTTAATGACTTGAGCAAGTTCTTGTAAATCGTCTCGTCCGGCTTTAGCAGCGGCAATAACAGCCTGTTCTTCACCCCAAATTCTTTCTAAAGGAATAACACCACCAGCAAAACCTAAAATCCAGCGTTTCCACCATTTGTTATAGAGAGTGCGGGCATCACCGAGAATATAATAGTGAGGCTGGGTGGGAATTTCTGAGAGTAAAACCAATGGGTCGAAGTGGTGAAGATGATTAGCAGCTAAGATTGCTGGTGTGGGTGGGATATTTTCAATGTTTTCAACTTTGACACTGAATAGGCAATGAATGAGCGATCGCACTACCCAACGTCTGATATTAGCATTAACTCGCCGTTCCCCATATTCCTGATCAATAGCCGATAACTGAAGGAGAGTAGTTTCTATAGTATAACGAATAGAGCGATGGCTTGCCGCAGCTACACCTTCCCACACCCGCTGGATAGTTGCGTCAGTCACAGGTGGTAAATTTTCTGACCCGTTAGTATTTTCCATCTGCTTATTTTATCTTCACTGTCACCTGTCACCTGTCACCTGTCACCTAAATTTCTGTAATTCCTCCCCCAGTTAGAAGCAAATTTCCTTACAATGTACCTTGATAGGCTAATAGCTTGCTGGGAAAGAACGTAAAAAATTAACCCTATGATTTACCACAGCGTCGGCACATTTAAAGGTGTTGGGGGACTTGATCTGTATTACCAAAGCTGGAATCCAGAGGGTAAGGTAAGAGCGATATTAGTTATAGTACATGGACTGGGAGGACACAGCGGTCTGTATACAAATATAGTTGAGCATTTGTTACCTAAGCAATATGCTATTTATGGCTTAGATTTGCGTGGTCATGGACGCTCACCTGGTCAAAGAGGTTACATCAATACTTGGGCTGAGTTTCGTGATGATGTCCGAGCCTTCTTACAGATAATACAAAAGCAGCAACCAGGATGCCCAATTTTCCTTTTTGGTCATAGCATGGGCGGAATGATAGTCTTAGACTACACTCTGCGCTATCCACAGGACGCATCTGCATTGCAAGGTGTGATTGTATCTGCACCAAGTATTGGAGAGGTGGGAGTATCACCGATACGAATACTTTTAGGAAAAATGCTCTCGCGGGTGTGGCCGCGTTTTTCCTTAAATACCGGACTAGACACAACTGCTGGTTCACGGAATGAGGAGATTGTGACCAGCTACACTCAAGATCAGTTACGCCATACCCGTGCCACAGCCCGGTTTTCTACAGAGTTTTTTGCTACACTAGCTTGGATTCATGCTCATGCAGCAGAATGGCAAGTACCGCTATTAATTTTGCATGGTGGTGCGGATAGAGTAGCTTTACCTGGGGGAAGTGAACTTTTTTACCAGCGAGTCACTTATTCAGATAAACAACGTATTGAGTATCCGGGAGCTTATCATGATTTACACTGTGACATCAATTATCATCAAGTGCTGACTGATTTGCAGACTTGGATGGATCAGCATTTGTCCATTGAAGTGGGAAAATTAGAGCCAGTAATGAGTAATGAGTGAAGGGTAACAATTAGTGGTCAGTTGTTTGATGCGACTGACTATTAATCAATTTGGGAACATGACTTATAGATGTACGTTAGCGATCGCATTATATCGTAACTTATTTGTATATTTAATTACTCAAATATCTTATTTTTATAGATATAGGAATAGTATAATGAGCTTTAATGCTGTAATATTTATTGTTGCTAAATTATATTTGAGAATTTTCTCAGGTTAATTATACTAAAAACTTGCTGGAGCTTTAATTTTGAATAATCGTTTAAAGCTATATGATAAAAAGCTTTCAGAATTAAGACACCAACTCATCTATTAGCTGTTCACAGTATTCACCAAGTGCAAAAAAGCCAATCTTCACAGTATTTACATCAATCTTTGCAGAAATTTCACTAAAAGTAGTAGTAACTTTGGCCACATCCATACTATTCTTACTAATAAGTTAAATGTTACCTCGTCACAAACAAGTTAAGGCCAATTCTTATTTGTCAGTGAGCAATCATTCTTAAAAGAATTCTGATAATCAGAGTAGGAAATACTATTTTTATCAATTCGATCGCCTTTGGCACTTTGCCTAGTGCTATTGCGTAGCATTTTAATGCTTAATTCATTCCTACTCAAAAACAGTAAAGAGGTATATTTAAGACCTATAAATTTAAGGATTATTACGAATTGACAAAAGCAATTTCACCTTAATTCCTTACTAACGACGTTAGCTATACAAAGGGACAGCCAATCAAGAGATTTACCAGGCAATTCCCAGAACACCTAAAAAAACACCCCTCGAATTACTGAATAGGTATCACAAACCATGGCCGATAATTTCTCAATCTTTAACTCAACATTACAGGATACAGTTGGCGAAAGAATCGTCGACTACGACATCTCAAATACTACAAGATTTGGTTTACCCAGCTACGTAAATGTCACCATCTCCAACGGCGGACTGCTGAATGGATCTTATGATGCTTGGTGTGCTAACAGTATAGTTCAGATGAGTACGGGAACTACCATTTACACTGCTGCAACTTATTCCACTTATGAAATTATACCTACTGGCGTACTTCAAAATGACTCACAAACACTAATTCGCTCATCTACCGATACCGATCAATTCCTGAATAAACTTCAGCAAATCAACTGGTTATTTAACAACGTTACAGAAAAAGCAAATCTCTCAACAACGAATGCCAATGCATACGTCTACAATAATGTTACCTACTTCCGAGGAGATATACAGTTAGCCCTCTGGAAAATACTAGGTGACCAAATTCCTACTGACTTGACCACTTTGGGAACCACTTATGATAAAACCTTTGCAAAAGCAAATGCTCTTGTTCAGGCAGCTGTAACTAATGGCAGCACATTTGTGCCAGTGGCTGGCCAAGATATTGCTGTAATTGTCGCTGGTAAAGATGCTAATGGTAATTCAGTGCAGCCTCTTTTCTTGGAAGTCAAGACAGCGGGTATTGGCGATTTTGTTTGGGAAGACCTGAATGCGAATGGAATTCAGGACGCTAACGAATCAGGAATTGATGGCGCAACTGTTACATTACTCAATGCCAGCGGTGATGTTCTCGGTACTACTACCACCGGAGACAACCCCAACACAGCAGCAATTGAGAAGGGTTGGTATCAGTTTGGACCCCTGCTGCCTAATATCACTGTTAACTATAACTCTTCTGGTGGCTCTACTGTTACTAATAGTCCTAATGGCTCTTATCAGGTGAGATTTACCTTGCCAACCGACTTTAATACAGTCAGTCCCTACCTGCAAGGCAGCAACACATCTTTCGATTCCAACGCCAACCCCAGCAATAATTTTACTTCCACGCCTATTATTTTACGTGGTGGAGAGATTAACAACACCATTGATGCAGGCTTCTACAAAAAAGCCTCATTAGGAGACTTCGTATTCAACGATGGTAACAACAACGGCATCCAAGATGCAGGTGAAGCAGGAGTAGGTGGAGTCACAGTCGAGTTAATCAACCCCGCAAATGGCAGTGTCATTGCTACAACCACCACAGATGGCACTGGTGCTTACACCTTCACAGGCTTAACCCCCGGAAACTACCAAGTTAAATTCACATCACCAACAGGTTATGTTTTCAGCACAGCGAACCAAGGTGGAGACGATACTGTAGATTCTGATGCCAACACCAGCACAGGCTTGACTCAAACAGTCACCCTGACAAGTGGAGAATTCAACGGCACATTAGACGCAGGTTTAGTCCAACTAGCCAGCTTGGGAGACAAAGTTTTCCATGACCTAGATGCAGATGGCATCCAAGATGCAGGGGAACAAGGCATTGCTAACGCTAGTGTCAACCTGTTAGATACAGCAGGTAACGTCATTGCTACCACCACGACAGACGGTGACGGACTCTACTCCTTCAACGACCTGCAACCAGGGGATTACAAAGTTCAGTTTGTTCAACCCAATGACTTCACTAACGTAAGTACCGCTAATGTTGGTGTTGATGATAGCGTTGATAGCGATGCGGCTGGTAACTTAACCACTGGAGTTATTAACCTATCTCCTGGAGAAAATGACACCACAGTTGATGCAGGCTTCTACAACACAGCCTCATTGGGAGACTTCGTATTTAACGATGGTAACAACAACGGCATCCAAGATGCAGGTGAAGCAGGAGTTAGTGGGGTAACAGTAGAGTTAATCAACCCCGCAGATGGCAGTGTCATTGCTACAACCACCACAGATGAGACCGGTGCTTACACCTTCACAGGCTTAACCCCCGGAGACTACCAAGTTAAATTCACATCACCAACAGGTTATGTTTTCAGCACAGCGAACCAAGGTGGAGACGATACTGTAGATTCTGATGCCAACACCAGCACAGGCTTGACTCAAACAGTCACCCTGACAAGTGGAGAATTCAACGGCACATTAGACGCAGGTTTAGTCCAACTAGCCAGCTTGGGAGACAAAGTTTTCCATGACCTAGATGCAGATGGCATCCAAGATGCAGGGGAACAAGGCATTGCTAACGCTAGTGTCAACCTGTTAGATACAGCAGGTAACGTCATTGCTACCACCACTACAGACGGTGACGGATTGTATTCCTTCACAAACCTGCAACCAGGAGACTACAAAGTTCAGTTTGTTCAACCCAATGACTTCACTAACGTAAGTACCGCTAATGTTGGTGTTGATGATAGCGTTGATAGCGATGCGGCTGGTAACTTAACCACTGGAGTTATTAACCTATCTCCTGGAGAAAATGACACCACAGTTGATGCAGGCTTCTACAACACAGCCTCACTGGGAGACTTTGTATTCAACGATGCTAACAACAACGGCATTCAAGATGCAGGTGAAGCAGGAATTGGTGAAGTCACAGTCGAATTAATCAACCCCACAGATGGCAGTGTCATTGCTACAACCACCACAGATGGCACTGGTGCTTACACCTTCACAGGCTTAACCCCCGGAGACTACCAAGTTAAATTCACATCACCAACAGGTTATGTTTTCAGCACAGCGAACCAAGGTGGAGACGATACTGTAGATTCTGATGCCAACACCAGCACAGGCTTGACTCAAACAGTCACCCTGACAAGTGGAGAATTCAACGGCACATTAGACGCAGGTTTAGTCCAACTAGCCAGCTTGGGAGACAAAGTTTTCCATGACCTAGATGCAGATGGCATCCAAGATGCAGGGGAACAAGGCATTGCTAACGCTAGTGTCAACCTGTTAGATACAGCAGGTAACGTCATTGCTACCACCACTACAGACGGTGACGGATTGTATTCCTTCACAAACCTGCAACCAGGAGACTACAAAGTTCAGTTTGTTCAACCCAATGACTTCACTAACGTAAGTACCGCTAATGTTGGTGTTGATGATAGCGTTGATAGCGATGCGGCTGGTAACTTAACCACTGGAGTTATTAACCTATCTCCTGGAGAAAATGACACCACAGTTGATGCAGGCTTCTACAACACAGCCTCACTGGGAGACTTTGTATTTAACGATGGGAACAACAACGGCATTCAAGATGCTGGTGAAGCAGGAATTGGTGAAGTCACAGTCGAATTAATCAACCCCACAGATGGCAGTGTCATTGCTACAACCACCACAGATGGCACTGGTGCTTACACCTTCACAGGCTTAACCCCCGGAGACTACCAAGTTAAATTCACATCACCAACAGGTTATGTTTTCAGCACAGCGAACCAAGGTGGAGACGATACTGTAGATTCTGATGCCAACACCAGCACAGGCTTGACTCAAACAGTCACCCTGACAAGTGGAGAATTCAACGGCACATTAGACGCAGGTTTAGTCCAACTAGCCAGCTTGGGAGACAAAGTTTTCCATGACCTAGATGCAGATGGCATCCAAGATGCAGGGGAACAAGGCATTGCTAACGCTAGTGTCAACCTGTTAGATACAGCAGGTAACGTCATTGCTACCACCACGACAGACGGTGACGGACTCTACTCCTTCAACGACCTGCAACCAGGGGATTACAAAGTTCAGTTTGTTCAACCCAATGACTTCACTAACGTAAGTACCGCTAATGTTGGTGTTGATGATAGCGTTGATAGCGATGCGGCTGGTAACTTAACCACTGGAGTTATTAACCTATCTCCCGGAGAAAATGACACCACAGTTGATGCAGGCTTCTACAACACAGCCTCATTGGGAGACTTCGTATTTAACGATGGTAACAACAACGGCATCCAAGATGCAGGTGAAGCAGGAGTTAGTGGGGTAACAGTAGAGTTAATCAACCCCGCAGATGGCAGTGTCATTGCTACAACCACCACCAATACTAACGGTGGCTACCAATTCAGTGGCTTAACTCCCGGAGACTACCAAGTCCAATTCACCGCCCCAACAGGTTATAGTTTCAGCACATCTGACCAAGGTGGAAATGATGCTGTAGACTCCGATGCTAACACCAGCACAGGCTTAACCCAAACAGTCACCCTGACATCCGGAGATTTCAACGGCACATTAGATGCAGGTTTAGTACCACTAGCCAGCTTGGGTAACTTTGTCTTTGAAGACAAAAACGCCAACGGCATTCAAGATGCTGGTGAAGCAGGTATAAACAATGCCACAGTCAACTTATTGGATGCAAATGGTAATTTCATTGCCACCACCAGCACCAATGGCAGTGGACTATATTCCTTCACCAACCTGCAACCAGGAGACTACAAAGTTCAGTTTGTTCAACCCAATGACTTCACTAACGTAAGTACCGCTAATGTTGGTGTTGATGATAGCGTTGATAGCGATGCGGCTGGTAACTTAACCACTGGAGTTATTAACCTATCTCCTGGAGAAAATGACACCACAGTTGATGCAGGCTTCTACAACACAGCCTCATTGGGAGACTTCGTATTTAACGATGGGAACAACAATGGCATTCAAGATGCTGGAGAAACTGGTTTAGAAGATGTCATCGTAGACTTAATCAACCCCGCAGATGGCAGTGTCATTACCAGCACCACAACAGATGCTAATGGTAACTACCAATTTAGTGGCTTAACTCCCGGAGACTACCAAGTCCAATTCACCGCCCCAGAAGGTTACAGCTTCACCAGAGATAACGAGGGAAATAATGATGCCAAAGATAGCGATGCTAACCCCAGCACAGGCTTAACCCAAACAGTCACCCTGACATCAGGACAATTCAACGACACATTAGATGCAGGTTTGGTAAGACGAGCCAGCTTGGGTGATTTTGTCTTTGAAGATAGCAACGCCAACGGCATTCAAGATGATGGAGAAACAGGTATAGGTGGTGCCACTGTCAAACTATTGAATGCAACTGGCACTACTGTCATCTCTAGTACCACTACAGACAGTGATGGCCTTTACTCCTTCACCAACCTGCTACCAGGAGACTACAAAATTCAGTTTGTCCAACCCACTGGCTTTAACGGCGTAAGTCCTACTAATGTTGGTGGTGATGATAGCGTTGATAGTGATGGACTCATCTCCGATGTTGTGAATCTGTCTCCTGGAGAAAATGACACCACAGTTGATGCAGGTTTCTACAAGACAGCTTCATTAGGAGACTTTGTATTCAACGATTCCAGCAAGAACGGCATTCAAGATGCTGGTGAAGACGGAGTAGCCGGTGTAACCGTTACCCTGATCGGTGGGGGAGCAGATGGACTAATTAGTACCACTGCGGACAACACCACTGAGACCAAAACTACCGATACGAGTGGCAACTACAACTTCACTGGACTCACACCTGGTCAACAATATCAAGTCCAATTCTCTAATTTGCCTACAGGATATCAGTTTACTCAAGCTAACGTAGGTATTGATGATGCTGTAGATTCTGATGCTAATACCACCACTGGCAAAACCCAGATTGTCACTCTTGCTTCTGGGGAAAACAATACTACTGTGGATGCAGGGATTTCTCAAATCGCTCCCCCCACTGTCAGAATTGGCGATCGCGTTTGGTACGACACCAATGGAAATGGTATCCAAGAAACGGGTGAATCTGGTGTTGCCGGAGTCAGTGTTAAGCTCTTTAGCCAAGCTGGTACTCAAATCGGAACAGCAACAACCGATGCCGACGGTCTATACGAATTTACTGTCAACACCAATAACACCTACAGTGTTCAATTTGTTCAACCCACTGGCTTTGATGGATTCACCACTGCCAATGTAGGTAACAGTGCGGTTGATAGTAATGTTGTTAATGCCAACGGCTCAACGACTCAATTCTTCGTCGGTACAGCTGACAACTTCACCATTGATGCGGGACTAATCAAAAATATCAGCGACTTGTCGATTACCAAAACCGACGGTTTGACCACAGTAGCTCCCGGACAGCAAATAACCTATACCATCGTTGTCGCCAACAATGGTCTAATGACTGCCACCGATGCCCTCGTTAGCGATATCATACCCAGCCTGCTGACAAATGTTACCTGGACAAGTGTGGCCACCGGAGGAGCTAGAAACAATCAACTCAGTGGTACAGGCAACATCAACGATTATGTGACTCTGACAGGTGGTAGTAGCATCACTTACACAGTGAACGCTACAGTAGGTGCTAGTCCTAGCTCATCTAGTTCCTCCGTTTCTTCAACCACCACTTTTGACTTCACTGGTAATAGTTTTACAACTGGAGCCAATGGTAATAGCCGGACGTTCACAAAGGACGGTATTTCTGTTAACGCACGTGCCTTTAGCCGTGTAGATGGTACAAATGGAGCTTGGAGTACTGCTTATCTCGGTAGCTATAGTGGTGGTTTAGGTGTTACCGACAGCAGCGAAACTGGTACTTTTCATCGCGTTGATAACGGCGGTGGCAGAGATAACTACGTCCTATTCCGATTCTCTGAATCAGTTATCATTGATAGGGCTTATCTGGAATACGTCGTTAATGACAGTGACATCTCCGTGTGGATCGGTAACTTTAACAGTCCTGTCACTAATTTAAGCGACTCTATTCTCAGCAGCTTTGGCTTCACTGAAGTTAACTTGGGTGGTAGCAGTAGTCGCTGGGCGAATATCAATGCTGCTAACAATGTTGGTAACACTTTAGTTATCGCCGCTAAGACGGATGATACAAACGATCAATTCAAGATTGAGTATTTAGATGTTCAGAAATATGTTGCACCAACAACAACTTCTCTGATCAACACTGCTACAGTCACTCCTCCCACAGGGTTCACTGATACCAATCCTAACAATAACAGTGCCACAGATACTGACACCTTGATTAACGCCCCTGGTGTGCGTACTCCAGGCTTCTGGCAAAATACAGAGTGGCAGAAGTTCTGGGATGGTATTCAAGGCAACGAACCATCACAAAAAACACAGCCCAATTTCCCAGGCAGTGATCTTCTGTTCGCACCTTATACCAACTCCGAGCAACCTGGAAAAGTTCTTGATCCAGTCAGAGGACAATATGACATCGGTTTACTCATCGGTGACTACAACCGCAACGGTAAAACTGATACAGGTGAGAACACAATCTTCTATACTCTCAATCAAGCACGCCAGATTGTTGATTCCTCACAACACCCCAACACAGATAAGCGTTACGATCTTGGTCGTTCCTTGGTTGCTGGTTGGTTGAATTATCTCGCTGGCAACCCCATTGACACTGCGAATGCGACTGATAAGGATGAACGATACTATATCAACGAAGGCATCAACTGGTTACAAGGCTTCACTCCAGACGAAAATGGCGATAAGAAAGGTGATGGCGCGATATTCCGAATGACGGGCAGCACTGTTAGTAGCCCTCAGCTTGCTAATAGCTTCTGGAATCTAGGTATTTCCAGTGCCTCCAGTTTACCAAGCGCCTATAGATCCAACACCAATGTTCTCTATCCCTTAGATTCTGGTAGTGTAATTAATACCAACCTGGATAATTACAACAACGGTCTTGGTCTTGCAGATGGAGTTGTCTCTGGATGAATCGCATAAATGACTAGCAATAGCAATTTCGGCGATAGTGCTTTCTGCTTGAACTAGACAATCCCCTGCTAAACTAAAATTTTGGCAGGGGTTTGCCATAATAATAATCTTTGTTATAGGCAATTGAAAAAACCTGCCCAAAGTATTAATTTAGTCAATAATTTAGATTAATTATGAAGAATATAAAAGATACCTCTCTAGAGTCCTATGCAAATCCTGAAAGATTCTGGAGGAGTTTTTTACACGGTTTCACAGCCCCTGCCACATTACCTGGGTTGACACCTTCCTCCTCATCCCACCTATCCCATGCAACCCAAGAAATTCGCCTGTCAAGCAGTAAAACTTCGGATTTAACAACTTTTTCCCAAAACAATAAATTAAGCCTTTATAGTCTCATTAAAGCGGCAGTGGCTTTACTTTTGAGTCACTATACTAGAGAAACAGATATTCTGTTTGGTGCAACCACCGAAAAACCTGATTTTTATATTGTACCTGTGCGAGTTTCCGTTGCACCTGATGCTTCAGTTTTATCCTGGCTGAAAAACATACAGAGACAATGGTCTACTTTGACAGAGTATGAATATATTCCCCTAGAACAAATTCGACAATATAGTGAAATTCCCCCAGAATTACCATTATTTGAGATGCTGGTAATATTTGGAAATTATGAAAAATTAGAATGTTTTGAATATCCTTTGATATTATCTGTTGATGCAGAATCAGATTTATTACTAAAAATTAATTATCAACAAACTCGATTTGCCGATGATGCCATAGCTCGAATGTTAGGACATCTAGAAACTCTATTAACAAATATAATTAATCTTCCTGAACAAACTCTTGCTGATATTCCTCTAATTACAGAAAAAGAAAGACATCAATTATTAATTGAATGGAATCAGACTGAGGTAGATTATCCCCAAGATAAATGTATCCATCAATCTAGTTGAATGGAATCAGACGGAGGTAGATTATCCCCAAGATAAATGTATCCATCAATTATTTTGAGAAACTACCAAAACATCAAGCTAGGATCATTTGTCTAGATACCTATCCCCAAGAGCGATTAGCGTTCATGCTATCAGATTCCCAAGTATCAATACTGTTAACTCAGCGGTCCTTGATTGAGAAACTACCAAAACATCAAGCTAGGATCATTTGTCTAGATACCTATCCCCAAGAGCGATTAGCGTTCATGCTATCAGATTCCCAAGTATCAATACTGTTAACTCAGCGGTCCTTGATTGAGAAACTACCAAAACATCAAGCTAGGATCATTTGTCTAGATACCTATCCCCAAGAGCGATTAGCGTTCATGCTATCAGATTCCCAAGTATCAATACTGTTAACTCAGCGGTCCTTGATTGAGAAACTACCAAAACATCAAGCTAGGATCATTTGTCTAGATACCTATCCCCAAGAGCGATTAGCGTTCATGCTATCAGATTCCCAAGTATCAATACTGTTAACTCAGCGGTCCTTGATTGAGAAACTACCAAAACATCAAGCTAGGATCATTTGTCTAGATACCTATCCCCAAGAGCGATTAGCGTTCATGCTATCAGATTCCCAAGTATCAATACTGTTAACTCAGCGGTCCTTGATTGAGAAACTACCAAAACATCAAGCTAGGATCATTTGTCTAGATACCTATCCCCAAGAGCGATTAGCGTTCATGCTATCAGATTCCCAAGTATCAATACTGTTAACTCAGCGGTCCTTGATTGAGAAACTACCAAAACATCAAGCTAGGATCATTTGTCTAGATACCTATCCCCAAGAGCGATTAGCGTTCATGCTATCAGATTCCCAAGTATCAATACTGTTAACTCAGCGGTCCTTGATTGAGAAACTACCAAAACATCAAGCTAGGATCATTTGTCTAGATACCTATCCCCAAGAGCGATTAGCGTTCATGCTATCAGATTCCCAAGTATCAATACTGTTAACTCAGCGGTCCTTGATTGAGAAACTACCAAAACATCAAGCTAGGATCATTTGTCTAGATACCTATCCCCAAGAGCGATTAGCGTTCATGCTATCAGATTCCCAAGTATCAATACTGTTAACTCAGCGGTCCTTGATTGAGAAACTACCAAAACATCAAGCTAGGATCATTTGTCTAGATACCTATCCCCAAGAGCGATTAGCGTTCATGCTATCAGATTCCCAAGTATCAATACTGTTAACTCAGCGGTCCTTGATTGAGAAACTACCAAAACATCAAGCTAGGATCATTTGTCTAGATACCTATCCCCAAGAGCGATTAGCGTTCATGCTATCAGATTCCCAAGTATCAATACTGTTAACTCAGCGGTCCTTGATTGAGAAACTACCAAAACATCAAGCTAGGATCATTTGTCTAGATACCTATCCCCAAGAGCGATTAGCGTTCATGCTATCAGATTCCCAAGTATCAATACTGTTAACTCAGCGGTCCTTGATTGAGAAACTACCAAAACATCAAGCTAGGATCATTTGTCTAGATACCTATCCCCAAGAGCGATTAGCGTTCATGCTATCAGATTCCCAAGTATCAATACTGTTAACTCAGCGGTCCTTGATTGAGAAACTACCAAAACATCAAGCTAGGATCATTTGTCTAGATACCTATCCCCAAGAGCGATTAGCGTTCATGCTATCAGATTCCCAAGTATCAATACTGTTAACTCAGCGGTCCTTGATTGAGAAACTACCAAAACATCAAGCTAGGATCATTTGTCTAGATACCTATCCCCAAGAGCGATTAGCGTTCATGCTATCAGATTCCCAAGTATCAATACTGTTAACTCAGCGGTCCTTGATTGAGAAACTACCAAAACATCAAGCTAGGATCATTTGTCTAGATACCTATCCCCAAGAGCGATTAGCGTTCATGCTATCAGATTCCCAAGTATCAATACTGTTAACTCAGCGGTCCTTGATTGAGAAACTACCAAAACATCAAGCTAGGATCATTTGTCTAGATACCTATCCCCAAGAGCGATTAGCGTTCATGCTATCAGATTCCCAAGTATCAATACTGTTAACTCAGCGGTCCTTGATTGAGAAACTACCAAAACATCAAGCTAGGATCATTTGTCTAGATACCTATCCCCAAGAGCGATTAGCGTTCATGCTATCAGATTCCCAAGTATCAATACTGTTAACTCAGCGGTCCTTGATTGAGAAACTACCAAAACATCAAGCTAGGATCATTTGTCTAGATACCTATCCCCAAGAGCGATTAGCGTTCATGCTATCAGATTCCCAAGTATCAATACTGTTAACTCAGCGGTCCTTGATTGAGAAACTACCAAAACATCAAGCTAGGATCATTTGTCTAGATACCTATCCCCAAGAGCGATTAGCGTTCATGCTATCAGATTCCCAAGTATCAATACTGTTAACTCAGCGGTCCTTGATTGAGAAACTACCAAAACATCAAGCTAGGATCATTTGTCTAGATACCTATCCCCAAGAGCGATTAGCGTTCATGCTATCAGATTCCCAAGTATCAATACTGTTAACTCAGCGGTCCTTGATTGAGAAACTACCAAAACATCAAGCTAGGATCATTTGTCTAGATACCTATCCCCAAGAGCGATTAGCGTTCATGCTATCAGATTCCCAAGTATCAATACTGTTAACTCAGCGGTCCTTGATTGAGAAACTACCAAAACATCAAGCTAGGATCATTTGTCTAGATACCTATCCCCAAGAGCGATTAGCGTTCATGCTATCAGATTCCCAAGTATCAATACTGTTAACTCAGCGGTCCTTGATTGAGAAACTACCAAAACATCAAGCTAGGATCATTTGTCTAGATACCTATCCCCAAGAGCGATTAGCGTTCATGCTATCAGATTCCCAAGTATCAATACTGTTAACTCAGCGGTCCTTGATTGAGAAACTACCAAAACATCAAGCTAGGATCATTTGTCTAGATACCTATCCCCAAGAGCGATTAGCGTTCATGCTATCAGATTCCCAAGTATCAATACTGTTAACTCAGCGGTCCTTGATTGAGAAACTACCAAAACATCAAGCTAGGATCATTTGTCTAGATACCTATCCCCAAGAGCGATTAGCGTTCATGCTATCAGATTCCCAAGTATCAATACTGTTAACTCAGCGGTCCTTGATTGAGAAACTACCAAAACATCAAGCTAGGATCATTTGTCTAGATACCTATCCCCAAGAGCGATTAGCGTTCATGCTATCAGATTCCCAAGTATCAATACTGTTAACTCAGCGGTCCTTGATTGAGAAACTACCAAAACATCAAGCTAGGATCATTTGTCTAGATACAGATGCAGATGAAATTGCTAAAACACCCGCACAACAGATAGAAAAAGCAGTCAAATCCAACAACCTAGCCTATATAATTTACACCTCTGGTTCCACTGGCAAACCAAAGGGAGTGCAAATACAACATCAAGGAGTAGTTAATTTTTTAACTACTATGAATCAGCAACCAGGTTTAACAGCAAAAGACACATTAAACGCAGTTACAACCATCTCTTTTGATATCGCAGGTTTAGAATTATATTTACCATTAATAGTTGGAGCTAAAGTCATAGTAGTAACCGGAGAAATTGCTACAGACGCAAATAGATTATTAAACCAAATCCAACATTCAGTAGTAACAGTCATGCAAGCTACTCCAGCTACATGGCAAATGTTATTAAATGCTGGTTTATCAACAGGAAAGTTAAATACAAAAGTTTTGTGTGGAGGAGAAGCATTAACAACACAATTAGCAAATCAATTATTAGCAACGGTTTCAGAAGTATGGAATGTATATGGACCCACAGAAACAACAATTTGGTCAACTGTTTCTAAAGTTGAAAAAACAAATGCTTCAGGAGGAGAGGGTTTAATACCAATTGGTCGTCCAATTGCAAATACACAAATTTATATATTAGATACCTACTTACAACCAGTACCCATTGGTATTGCAGGAGAACTTTATATTGGTGGTGTTGGTGTAGCGCGTGGTTATTTAAATCGACCAGAATTAACTGCTGAAAGGTTCATTTCTCATCCTTTTAATAATCAACCAGAAGCACGTCTTTACAAAACAGGGGATTTAGCCCGCTATTTAGAAAATGGTGATATTGAGTATCTAGGACGGATTGATAACCAAGTAAAAATTCGCGGTTTCAGGATTGAATTAGGAGAAATAGAATCAGTATTAAACCAACATTCAAATCTGAGAGAAGCTAAAGTTATTTGTAGAGAAGATATTCCCGGTGATAAACGATTAGTTGCTTATATTATTCCCACATCAAATAAAAATTCCCCATCGGCGATATCGGAACAAATACGTGAATACCTCAAACAGAAGCTACCTAATTACATGGTTCCTTCAGCCTTTGTAGTGTTAGAGACTTTCCCCTTAACACCTAACGGCAAAATTGACCATCGCGCTCTTCCTGCTGTTGATTTCACCTTTGCTAAAAGTAATTATACTGCTCCGAGAACTCCTACAGAAGAAATCCTGTCCAACATCTGGAGTCAGGTACTTAAAGTAGACAATATTGGCATTGAAGATAACTTCTTTGAGTTGGGTGGACATTCATTAATTGCCACCCAAGTGATTTCTCTGATTAGACAAACCTTTAACCTAGAACTTCCACTACGCTTACTATTTGAAACTCCCACCATTGCCAAAATATCGGAACAAATAGGTAATACAGAACAAAGCGATAATTTATTAGTACCAGCAATCGAACCCAGACAGCAACAAGAAAATCTGCCACTTTCCTTTGCTCAACAGCGCCTCTGGTTTCTAGACCAATTAGAACCCAATAGCACTGCTTATAATATGCCCTATACGCTGCGGCTTTTGGGGTTAATCAATATCAGTGCCTTGGAGAAAAGCATTAGTGAAATTATACAGCGTCATCAAATACTGCACACGAATTTTGTATAGCACTGCTTATAATATGGGTAATACAGAACAAAGCGATAATTTATTAGTACCAGCGATCGAACCCAGACAGCAACAAGAAAATCTGCCACTTTCCTTTGCTCAACAGCGCCTCTGGTTTCTAGACCAATTAGAACCCAATAGCACTGCTTATAATATGCCCTATACGCTGCGGCTTTTGGGGTTAATCAATATCAGTGCCTTGGAGAAAAGCATTAGTGAAATTATACAGCGTCATCAAATACTGCACACGAATTTTGTAGTTGTAGATGGGCAACCAACTCAGGTTATTAATGAGCATATTGCTTTCAGTTTACCTGTAATTGATTTACAATCCCTACCGGATGAGCAACGAGAAGCAGAAGCTCAAAGAATAGCTAAACAAGAAACAGAAAAGCCTTTTAATCTAGCTAAAGATTCGCTATTTTGCGTTAAAATTGTGCGATTGAATGCCGAATCACATTTGCTACTAATCAACATTCACCACATTATTTTTGATGGCTGGTCATTTGGAGTGTTGTTTAATGAAATAAAAGCACTTTATACAGCTTATTGTCAGGGTTTAAATTCTCCGTTATTAGAACTACCGATTCAGTATACAGACTTTACTTTATGGCAAAGACAGTGGTTTAGAGGAGAAGTATTAGAATCGCAATTGAATCACTGGAAAAAGCAATTAGCTGGAAATTTACCAATATTAGAATTACCTACAGACCGTCCCCGTCCCAGAGTACAAACATACATTGGCACAACTAAATCCTTCATTTTATCACCAGAATTAACCGCAAATATCAAATCCCTATGTCAACAAGAGGGTGTGACTTTGTTCATGACTTTACTGGCAGCATTTAAAGTCTTAGTTTGTCGCTATAGTGGTCAAGAAGATGTGATTGTGGGAACTCCAATTGCCGGACGTAACCACCGAGAAATTGAAGGGTTGATGGGATTGTTTGTAAATACTTTAGCTTTGCGGACTGATTTAGCAAATAATCCTAGTTTTAGAGAATTACTAAGTCAAGTAAGGCAGGTATGTTTAGAAGCATACAGCCATCAAGATGTACCATTTGAACAGTTAGTAGAGGTACTGCAACCAGCAAGAGATTTAAGTCATACTCCTGTATTTCAGGTGATGTTTGCTTTGCAAAATGCACCGTTGGAAGAATTGCAGTTACCAGATGTTACCATCACCGCTTTGCAACCAGAAGTACAAACGGCGAAATTTGACCTCACGTTGTCAATGTCAGAACGACATGGACAATTAATAGGTGAGTGGGAATATAATACGGATTTGTTTGATGGTTCTACCATAGAGCGAATGATAGAGCATTTGCAGATGTTATTATCTGGGATATTAGCTGCTCCTACTCAAAGTATTTGGGAATTGCCTCTACTCACTGAAGGGGAAAAACATCAATTACTAGTTGAATGGAATCAGACTGAGGTAGATTATCCCCAAGATAAATGTATCCATCAATCTAGTTGAATGGAATCAGACGGAGGTAGATTATCCCCAAGATAAATGTATCCATCAATCTAGTTGAATGGAATCAGACGGAGGTAGATTATCCCCAAGATAAATGTATCCATCAATCTAGTTGAATGGAATCAGACGGAGGTAGATTATCCCCAAGATAAATGTATCCATCAATCTAGTTGAATGGAATCAGACGGAGGTAGATTATCCCCAAGATAAATGTATCCATCAATCTAGTTGAATGGAATCAGACGGAGGTAGATTATCCCCAAGATAAATGTATCCATCAATCTAGTTGAATGGAATCAGACGGAGGTAGATTATCCCCAAGATAAATGTATCCATCAATCTAGTTGAATGGAATCAGACGGAGGTAGATTATCCCCAAGATAAATGTATCCATCAATCTAGTTGAATGGAATCAGACGGAGGTAGATTATCCCCAAGATAAATGTATCCATCAATCTAGTTGAATGGAATCAGACGGAGGTAGATTATCCCCAAGATAAATGTATCCATCAATCTAGTTGAATGGAATCAGACGGAGGTAGATTATCCCCAAGATAAATGTATCCATCAATCTAGTTGATAGACGGGCAAAGCGCGGCTTCTCGAAGAGTAAATCAACAACTCACTTATCGGGAACTTAATCAACGTGCAAATCAACTTGCTCACTACCTGAAGAATTTGGGTGTAAGACCGGAGGTGCTGGTAGGAATTTGTGTAGAACGCTCCTTAGAAATGGTAATAGGATTGTTGGGGATACTCAAAGCGGGAGGAGCATATGTACCTCTTGACCCAGATTATCCCCAAGAACGCCTGAGTTTCATGTTGTCAGATGCCCAGGTTCAAGTGCTACTGACCGAACAGCAACTAGTTGAGGGACTACCGGAGCATGAAGCACAGGTGATATGCCTTGATAAGACATGGGAACAAATTGCTCAATACAACCAGGAAAATGTGGTCAGTGGTATCACGCCCAGTCATTTGGCAGATGTGATTTATACTTCTGGGTCAACAGGCATACCCAAAGGCGTAATGGTTACTCATTCTGGGCTTTGCAACTTGGCTCAAGCCCAGATTCAACTGTTTGATGTGCTTGCTTCCAGTCGCATTCTTCAGTTTGCCTCTTTCAGCTTTGACGCTTCTATCTGGGAAGTAGTGATGGCGTTGGGGTCAGGAGCAAGACTGTATTTAAGCACAAAAGACTCTCTGCTACCAGGTTCTGGATTAATTCAACTATTGCGTGACTATGATATCACCCATATCACGCTTCCACCATCGGCATTGGCAGTTATGCCTGTGCAAGAACTCCCAGCCTTACAGACAATCATTGTGGCAGGAGAAGCTTGTCCTGTTGATCTCATTAACCACTGGTCTGTTGGAAAACGCTTTTTCAATGCTTACGGGCCAACGGAAGCCACTGTTTGTGCTACTGTTGCAGAATGGGATGATAGCGATCGCACCTATGGCAAACTTGCTATTGGTCGTCCCATTGCTAATACGCAAGTTTATATTCTGGACAGTTATCTGCAACCTGTACCTGTTGGTGTGCTGGGAGAACTACATATTGGTGGTATTGGTCTTGCCCAAGGCTATCTTAACCGCCCGGAGTTAACAAAAGATAAATTTATCTCTAATCACTTTAGTAATGACCCAGAAGCACGTCTTTACAAAACAGGTGACTTAGCTCGATACTTACCTAATGGTAAGATTGAATTCCTGGGACGGATTGATAACCAAGTGAAAATTCGGGGATTCAGAATAGAATTAGGAGAGATAGAAGCAGTTTTAAACCAACATCCAATTATTCGGGAAAGCAAAGTTATTACTAGAGAAGATATCCCTGGTGATAAAAGATTAATTGCTTATATTATTCCTATATCAACCCAAAATCATCCATCGGAAATCTTAAATCAAATTCGTCAGTTTTTAAAAGAGAAGCTACCTGATTACATGATTCCTTCGGCCTGTGTAGTTTTAGAGGCTTTCCCCTTAACTCCCAACGGCAAAATTGATCATCGCGCACTTCCTGCTCCTAATTTTACCTCTGCTCAAACTAATTATGTTGTTCCTGGTACTTCCACTGAAGAAAATCTGGTTAAGATCTGGAGTCAGATCCTCAAAGTAGAACCTGTTGGCATTCATGATAACTTCTTCGAGTTAGGTGGGCATTCTCTCTTAGGTACTCAAGTTATATCTCGTATTTGTCAAGACTTTGAGATAATTTTATCCCTACGAGCTTTATTTGAAACTCCGACAATAGCGCAGTTGAGCGATCGCATTGAAACCATCCTGTGGGCTAAGTCAGCTGAACTTGCATCCACTGAAACCAATTTAGAAGCTGGAGAACTATGAAACCTGTTGTAGAATTTTTATCTGAACTTCGCCATCTTCAGGTTAAGCTATGGATTGATGAGGGTCGTTTGCGCTACACTGCCCCCCAAGGAACAATGACACCTGACCTGCTGGAGCAAATGCGATCGCGCAAATCGGAAATTCTGGCATTTCTTCAGCAAGTTCATCCAGATGCACCTCAGCCAATTAAACTGATTTCCAGAGAGCAGGACTTACCTCTATCTTTTGCCCAAGAGAGACTATGGTTTCTTGACCAATTAGAGGGTAAAAATGCTGCCTACAACATGGCAATGGCTTTCAGACTCAACGGACATCTCAATTTACCAGCCCTGGAACAAGCCTTAAAATTGCTAATTTCCCGTCACGAAATCCTCCGCACTAATATTGCAACTCGTGATGGTATTCCTGTTACTATCGTCCAAGAGAATTCTCATTTCTCTCTGCCCTTAATTGACTTACAAAATTTATCAACAGATGTTCAAGAACCTGAAGTACAAAAATTAATTGACAAGGAATATTTACAAACTTTCGACTTAGAAAAAGATTCATTAATTCGAGGCAACTTACTCCGACTTGAAGAACAAGAACATATATTACTGCTGACTCTACACCATATCATTTCTGATGGTTGGTCAATTAACTTACTGCATCGGGAATTAGGAATACTTTACTCAGATGAGCAGCAAGGAACCATATCATCTTTGCCCAAACTACCTATTCAATATATTGATTTCGCTTATTGGCAGCGAGAAAGATTTGCTGGAAGATTTCTACAAAAACAACTTTCTTACTGGAAACAACAACTCGAAAATGCACCTCCTTTACTAGATTTACCCACCGACTATTCTCGTCCAGCGATTCAAACCTTTAGCGGTGCAAAGCATATTCACCAACTTTCTCAACCCCTGAGTGAAGGGATTAAAACTTTGAGTCAGCGGGAAGGAACTACCCTATTTATGACTCTCTTGGCTGTCTTCAATATCTTATTATCTCGCTATACAGGTACAGAAGATATTGTAGTTGGCTCTCCTGTGGCAGGTCGTACCCGTCCTGAATTAGAAGGATTAATTGGGTTTTTTATAAATACTGTAGTGCTACGCACCCATTGGGATAATAATCCTAGTTTTCGGGAACTACTGGCAAAAGTTAAAGATGTGACATTAGGGGCTTACGAACATCAGGAGATGCCCTTTGAAAAGTTAGTAGAAGAACTGCAACCCGAACGGAATCTTAGCTACAATCCTCTGTTTCAAGTCTGGTTTAACATGATCAACTTGGAAGAACAGAAACAAGAAATGCCTGGATTAACTGTAGAAATTCTCTCTACTTCCGAAGCTAATGCTAAGTTTGATATCACTTTATATGTGAGTGAAGAAGCAGAAAGAATTGATTTGGTGTGGGTTTACAACCGGGATTTATTCAATCCAGAAACCATCACAACAATGGCCGAGAGGTTTCAAACTTTACTAGAAAATATCCTCATCAATCCAGAACAACCCATTGCTAATTTATCTCTCTTGAGTAGCAAAGAAAGACAGCGTTTAGCTAATGGGAAAAACACAGTTTATCCTCATAAACCTTTTATAGAATTTCCGAAAGCGGCTATTGAGCAATCAATCACGGCTCGGTTTGAAGAGCAAGTGAGGAAATATCCAGATAAAATTGCTATTCATACCAAAAAGCATCAGTGGACTTATGTAAACTTAAACGATAGGGTAAATGCCATCGCTCACAACCTTCTGCAATTATACCCAGAAGGAACTTCAAGAATCGCCTTATTATTTGATCATGATGCTCCCATGATTGCCGCTATTTTGGCAGTTCTCAAGGCAGGTAAAACCTATGTTCCTCTCGACCCTAGCTATCCCCAACTGAGGCTAACTTACATTCTGGAAGATTGCCAATCTACTTCTATTCTCACCAATAATAAAAACCTCGCCTTTGCTCAAGAATTAACTTCTAAAAACATCAAAATTATTAATATTGATGAAATTGAATTAGATAATTTTGCTGATGAAATAAATTTATTTATTGCTCCAGATACCCTAGCCTATATCCTCTACACCTCTGGTTCAACCGGACAACCGAAAGGTGTGATTCAAAATCATCGAAACGTGCTGCATTTTATCAGAAATTATACCAATAATCTGCATATTGCTGCCGATGATAAATTAACACTGCTGGCATCCTACAGCTTTGATGCAGCAGTCATGGATATTTTTGGTGCATTGTTAAATGGAGCTACCCTATATCCAATTGATATTAAAACACAAACTCTAACCCATCTTGCCAAAACTTTAAAACAAGAAAAAATTAGCATTTATCATTCCACTCCCACCGTTTATAAACACTTTCTCGAAACCTTACCCCAAATAGAAGAGTCAGAAAACTCATTCCCTCAAATTCGGTTAGTAGTCATGGGGGGAGAAGAAGTAGTGAAAAAAGATGTGGCTTTATACAAACAACATTTTTCAGCAGATTGTATCTTTGTCAATGGTTTAGGTCCAACAGAATCAACAGTTACTCTTCAGTATTTCATCAATCAGCAAACAGAAAACTTTGATAATCTTATCCCGGTTGGTTATCCCATTGAAGAGACAGAAATTTTATTAGTCAATAAATTAGGCTTCAATGCTGAATTGTATGGTGAAATAGCTATTAGAAGCCCTTACATTGCTCTTGGTTATTGGCAAAATCCTCAACTAACCCAAGCCGTATTTTTACCCGATCCAGAAGCAACAAATCGCCGAATTTACCGGACTGGAGATTTAGGTCGTTTAAGAAATGATGGCACAATAGAATTTTTAGGAAGGAAGGATTTTCAAGTCAAAATTCGGGGTTTCCGCATTGAATTAGGGGAAATAGAAGCTACCTTAATTCAACATCCTCTTGTTCGTAAAACTATTGTCATTGCTGTACTAGATACTTCAGGAGATAAGCGTCTAGTTGCTTACATAGTATCTGATGCAAATTCACTCCCCACGACTTTAGAATTACGCGATTTTCTCAAAGACAGGCTACCTAATTACATGATACCACCCGTCTTTGTCATGCTCGATACTCTTCCTTTGACTCCTAACGGGAAAATTAACCGTCTTGCTCTTCCTGCTCCCGATTTTTTCACTGTTCAAAGTAATTATGTTGCTCCTAGTAACCCTACAGAAGAAATCCTTACTAATCTTTGGAGTCAGGTACTCAAAATAGAAACCATTGGCATCCATGATAACTTCTTCGAGTTAGGAGGACATTCATTACTGGCCACACTCCTTATATCCCGTATCCGACAAGCCTTTAATCTAGAAATTCCCCTGCGCTTGCTGTTTGAATTTCCGACAATTGCCCAATTCTGCCAACATATTGACACAGCAGATCAAACTGAAAGCCTATCATTAGCACCAATTAAACCGAGACAGCAGTCAGAAAATCTGCCACTTTCTTTTGCTCAACAACGCCTCTGGTTTCTAGACCAATTAGAACCCAATAGCACTGCTTATAATATGTCCTATAGGTTGGGAATTTTGGGGTCACTCAATATCAGTGCATTAGAGCAAAGCCTTGGCGAAATTTTACAACGTCATGAAATTCTGCACACAAATTTTCTCTCACTAGCAGGACAACCAATTCAGGTAATTACTAATAATATTGACTTCAATTTACCTATAATTGATCTACAATTTCTACCTGATGAGCAAAGAGAAATAGAAGCTCAAAGAATAGCTAAAGAAGAAACACAGCAGCCTTTTAATCTAGCTGAAGATTCTCTATTTCGCATCAAACTATTGCGATTGAGTCCAGAGCAAAATCTGCTATTAATCAACATTCATCACATTGTTTTTGATGGCTGGTCTTTTCGGGTGTTGTTTGCAGAGTTGAAAGCACTTTATACCGCTTATTCTGAAGGATTAACTTCTCCATTACCGCAACTACCTATTCAGTATGCAGACTTGACATTGTGGCAAAGAGAGTGGCTTGCTGGGGAAGTTTTAGAATCGCAATTGAATTACTGGAAACGGCAGTTAAGTGGGACTTTGCCTGTATTAGAATTGCCTACAGATTATCCTAGACCTCCTGTGCAAACTTACCGAGGGGCTTCTCATTCCTTTATTTTATCTTCTGAATTAACTGCAAGTCTCAAATCCCTCTGCCAAAAAGAGGGGGTGACTTTGTTTATGACCTTACTGGCAGCATTTAAAATATTACTTAGTCGCTACAGTGGGCAAGAAGATGTCATTGTTGGTACTCCCATTGCGGGACGCAACCGCCGAGAAATTGAAGATTTAATTGGCTTTTTTGTGAATACTTTAGCTTTGCGGACTGATTTAAGTGGCAATCCTAGTTTCCGGGAATTACTCAATCGCGTCCGACAAGTCACTTTGGGGGCTTATGCTCACCAGGATTTACCATTTGAAAAGTTAGTAGAAGAACTCCAGCTAGAAAGAAATTTAAGCCACACACCAATATTTCAAGTCTGGTTTAATATGGTTAATCTCAGAAGCGATTCCCTGCAACTGAATGGATTAAAAGTCGAACCTGTTTCAGTTATTGAAACTACTGATCAAGAAACCATTTCTAAATTTGATTTAAATCTCTATATTAGAGAAGATAACCATAAAATTAATCTGCGATTGGTCTACAATAAAGTTCTCTTCAATCCAGATACTATTGAATGGATGGTAACACACTTTCAACGATTGTTAGCAGAAATTGTTGCTAATCCACAACGACCTATCTCTACTTTCTCACTTTTAAATGCAACTGAACGTTACGAATTATCCCATCTTCGTAATCTTACTTGTCCTACTAATTCCTTTAATGAATTCCCAAAACAGGAGATTGAACAATCGATTCCAGCACGGTTTGAAGAACAAGTTAAAAAATATCCCCACAAGATAGCTATTCATACCAAAAATCATCAATGGACTTATCAAGAATTAAATCTCCAAGCCAATAGAATAGCCCAAGTAATTCTGGCAGAAAATCTAAATACAGAGGCTAATATAGCCCTGTTATTTGACCATGATGCACCTATGATTGCTGCTATTTTGGGAGTTCTCAAGGCAGGTAAAACCTATGTTCCTCTTGACCCCAAATATCCCCAAGAAAGGGTTTTATACATTTTAGAAGATTCTCTTTGCCAAGTAGTTTTAACCAATCACAATAATTTGGTTGATGCTCAAGAATTAATTGCGGAAAAACTACCAATCATTAATATTGATGAACTGAATAATAATGATTTGGCTTTAGAAATTAATCACGAAATATCACCAGATACTATTGCTTATCTTCTTTATACTTCTGGTTCGACAGGAAAGCCCAAAGGAGTTATTCAAAATCACCGCAATGTCCTACATTTTATCAGAAACTATACCAATAATCTTCATATTTCCGCAGATGACAAGTTAAGTTTATTCGCATCTTATAGCTTTGATGGGGCAATTATAGATATCTTTTCTACTCTTTTGAATGGTGCTACTCTTTACCCATTTGATATCAAAACAGAAGGTTTAGCTCATTTATCGGCATGGTTAGAAGTACACAAGATTAGTATTTATCATTCGACTCCCACTGTTTATCGCAGCTTTATGCAGATATTAACTGAAGAAAAACAATCAATAGCAGCAACGGGACTTCCACAGATACGTTTAGTAGTTTTGGGAGGAGAAGAGGTTGTTAAAAATGATGTGGAATTATATCAAAAATACTTTAGTGATGAATGTATTTTAGTCAATGGTTTAGGCTGTACAGAATCTTCTTTCAATCTCCAATATCTCATTGATAAAAAAACGCAGATTACTCATAAGTTTGTGCCAGTTGGTTATCCGTTTGATGACACGGAAATTCTTTTGCTGGATGATATGGGCAACCCTACTGATATTTGCGGAGAAATTGCTATTAGAAGTCCTCATATTGCCCTCGGTTATTGGCAGAAACCAGAACTTACAAAAGCAGCATTTTTAGATGATCCTAAAGGTGAGAATAAAAGAATTTATCGCACTGGAGATTTGGGTCGCTTAAAATCTAATGGTGTCATAGAATTTTTAGGTAGGAAGGATTTTCAAGTCAAAATTCGTGGTTTCCGCATTGAGTTAGGGGAAATAGAAGCAACTTTAATTCAACATCCGACTGTACAAAAAACAGTTGTTATTGCCAGAGAAGATATTCCTGGAGAGAAGCGATTAGTAGCTTATATTATTCCTAGAGAAAATGAGGCAAGTATCAAGGAAATAAAACAGTATCTGAAACAGAAGTTACCTGATTATATGGTTCCGGCTGCTTTTGTTGTGCTTGATGTTTTGCCTTTAACTCCTAATGGTAAAATTAACCGTCTTGCTCTTCCTGCTCCCGATTTTACAAAGCTTGAATCAGCAGAATATACAACTCCATCTGATAATTTAGAACTGCAACTGACAAAAATTTGGGAAAATGTTTTAGGTATTCGTCCTATTGGTTTAAATGATAACTTTTTTGATGTAGGAGGACATTCACTATTAGCTGTACGTTTATTTGCTCAAATTGAGAAAATATTTGGTAAAAATATTGCTCTGACTATTCTTTTCCAGGCTCCGACAATTAGACAATTAGCTAATGTGCTTCGGGATGAAGGATATTCAAGTTCTTGGTCTTCATTAGTACCAATTCAACCTCATGGTTCAAAACGTCCTTTTTTCTATGTTCATACTATTTATGGAGGTTTTATATACAGCCTGAATTTATTATCTAAACTGGATGCCGATCAACCAGTTTATGGGTTACAAGCACAGGGGTTAGATGGGAAAAAGTCTCCTCATACTTGTGTTGAAGATATGGCATCTCACTATATTAAAGAAATCCAAACTGTTCAGCCTCATGGGCCATATTTACTGGGAGGATGGTGTGCCGGAGGAGTGATCGCTTATGAAATGGCGCAACAACTTTATGCTCAAGGTGAGACTGTTGAATTACTGACGATTTTTGATGCTTTTCCTCCTAAAATGATACCTTCATCCCCTCAAGTTGTTAATTCTTTATTTCCAGTCAAAAGAAAGTCTCGTATCAGTAAATTTACATTGTTGTATTTAATAGATATGATTCAGCGCAATCGTCGCAATTTTAATAATTTGACACTTCAACAGCAGATGATCGCAATTTGGGAAAAAATTAATCGGCGAATTCAAGATAGAATCACGGAAACTGTGTATCAATTCTATGTAAAGAGGAATCTGCCTTTACCCCACACTCTCCGCCACTTAGCTGTTAGAGATGCCATCGTTCATGCTTACAGAAATTATTGTCCAACAGTTTATGCAGGTAAAGTTACCTTTTTCCGAGCAGTTGATCAAAGTCAAGAATATGCTGATTATCTGCAAAGGTGGGAGGAAATAGCTGCTGGTGGCTTAGAAATTCATGATATTCCCGGTAATCATGATAGTATTATGGCTGAACCTCATGTTTCGGTTTTGGCTCAAAAGTTAAGAGACTGTTTAAACAGATAAGCAGTGAACTGGTAGAGTAAAAATATAGAAAAATATAAACTCGCCAGATTTCACCGCAAAACATGGGCAGTATTTGGGAACTCGATTTTTACTCCCGTCCGATTTTGGACGAAAATCAAAAAAAAGTTTGGGAAGTTTTAGTTTGTGAAAGTCCCTCAGATATTCGCACGAAAACTGATTCTTTGTTTCGCTACGCTAAATATTGCCCCAGTACTCAGGTAAATTCGGGTTGGTTGCGGACAGCGTTACAGGAAGCTATTGAGAAAGCAGGGGAAGCGCCGATTAAAATTCGCTTTTTCCGCCGCCAAATGAATAACATGATTACTAAAGCTTGTCAGGATGTGGGTATTCCTGCTTTATCTAGTCGTCGTACTTTGGTTCTTAACCAGTGGTTACAACAGCGGAATGAGGAAGTTTATCCTCAGGAACCAGGGTATCAAGGGGGAACTAATGCTTCTGTGCGTTTAGATAGACCTTTACCTCAGCGCTTACCAGATGCTTTGGAAGGTAAACAGTGGGCATTTGTGACTTTAGAAGCTGCGGATTTGGCAGAAATGCCAGAGTGGGAAATAGGCTTTGGTGAATCTTTCCCCCTAGAGTTGGCGCAATTATCGCCTGAAGCTCGCATTCCTGGTATTTTGATTTTCTCACCGAGAGCTTTACCTTTGGCTGGTTGGATGTCTGGTTTAGAGATGGCTTACTTGCACTTTGACACCAAGCAAGGGGACAGATTAATTTTAGAAACTGGCGCAACAGAAAGCTGGATTGTAGCTAATATCAGAACTCCTCAACTCCTAGCTGAGGCTAAAGGCTTTGCACAAGCAAAGGAAAAAGCCAATGGGGTACATTTTATTGGTGTGCAGTCTGATCCGCAATCTCAGACTTTTGCGGGATTTTGGCTGTTACAAGAGGTAAATTTGTAAGCAGAGGCAAGAGGGAATGAGGGAATAGGGAAGATTTTTGATCTTTTTTCTGCCCAATGCCCAATTCCCACGAAATTTACAACTGTTAAGACACGCTGATGGGATAATGGACTGCGTATATCTGGGATTTACAATCCAATATCCACAATTCATCAAGGGAAATGGGTTCTGCAAATTTGTCACAAGATACACTAGCCGAACATCTACTAGAACTGTCCTTAAAATCTGGCGCAGAAGCTGCGGAAGTGTATCAATCGCGATCGCTTTCTCGTCCAGTTTTATTTGAGGCTAATCGCCTTAAACAACTAGAAACTAGTCAATCGGAAGGTACAGCACTACGGCTGTGGCTGAATGGTTGTCCGGGACTGATGGTGGCTTATGGTTCTGTCGATCCGCAAGTGATGGTAGAGCGAGCGCTGGCTCTGAGTCAACTCAACCAACCAGAACCAGTAGAATTAGTCAGTAATTCTCATACCTATTACCCTGATTTAGGGGAATCAGTGCCAGTTGAGGTGCTGATAGACTGGGGCAAAGAAGCGATCGCGCTGATTCGTGATGTCTATCCTGATGTTCTCTGTAGCACTGACTGGGAATGTGATATAGAAAATACCAGGTTAATCAACAGCAAAGGTTTAGATTGTCACTATAGTGATACTACTCTCAGCTGCTATATGTCAGCAGAATGGGTCAGAGGTGATGACTTTTTGAGTATTTCCGATGGACAAACCCAGCGAGGAGAACTCAATCCAGAGAAATTAGCTCACCAAATTTTACAACGATTAGATTGGGCGCAAGAAAATGTTTCTACCCCAATAGGTCGTGTTCCCGTTTTGTTCACTTCCAAAGCTGCGGATATGCTGTGGGGAACTGTCCAGGCGGCTTTGAACGGTAAGCGGATATTAGAAAAGTCTTCTCCTTGGGGAGAAAGGTTAGGTACACCAGTGGTTGCACCTATTTTGACTCTTTACCAAGACCCAGAAGCTGGGCCTTATAGCTGTCCTTTTGATGATGAAGGCCATCCTACAAAATCTTTGGTGTTTATCGAAAACGGAATTTTACGGAATTTTTATAGCGATCGCACTACTGGACGACAATTAAATATTGGTAGTACTGGTAATGGTTTTCGTCCTGGGTTGGGTAGCTATCCCACTCCCGGTTTATTTAACTTTCTCATTCAACCCGGTTCCCCATCCTTACAAGATTTAATCCACAGTATGGGAGATGGCTTAATTGTCGATCAAATATTAGGAGAAAGCGGCAGCATTTCTGGTGATTTTTCTATCAATATTGATTTAGGATATAGGGTAAAAAATGGGCAAATAATTGGCAGAGTTAAAGATACTATGGTCGCTGGTAACGTCTACACAGCCCTCAAACAATTAGTTCAATTAGGTGGTGATGCTGATTGGAATGGGGCTTGTTATACGCCTTCTTTAATAGTAGAAGGACTTTCCATCAATGGCAAAAATAATTAATAGGGAATAGGGAAATCCTGACTCCTGACTCATTTATCTCTTGCTTCATAACTCAATTCAAGCGATTGCTAAAATACATCTGATATAATTCACATCTGATTTTTACATAATTACCTTCCTGTTTAATTAATCCCATCCACTCCAATCTTTTCAGGGGAATAGTTTTTTGCTCTACCCTAACAAGCTCTTGATTAATAATATGTTTAAAAACATTTCCTAATTCTTGATTGTTTTGTAGATATTCCAAATATCTAATTAAATGATGTTGATAAATTCCACCGTCCTTACCCATATCTTCCAGCAATTGTTTAACACTAATATGATGATATAAATGATAAGATGCTAATCTTACTAAATAAGGATGTCCTCCCACTATTGACATCAGAGGTATAGCATCTTCCCTATTTAGGAAATGACGAGAGGCTAAATTCTGCACTTCTTCTAAATTAAATTCTCCTAATTGCATGGATAATCCCACATTACTAAAAGGAGATTCATTAATACTTATTTTCCCATAATCTTCCGTTTTAAGAAGTCGGGGATCTTTTTGTTCATAACTCATTTAGGATTGCTATATCAATTCAATATTAGAATTTAAATTTAAAATTTATGAATTCGCTAACAATGCTGACTCAACGCTTTCGCCATTTTTGGCAGCCTAGAAGAGGTTTAGCGATATCTTCTATGGGGTACGCCAACGCCGAAGCTTGTATTATTGGTCTTGTCGCAGCTTTATCGGCGGTATTACTCAAACAAGGTTCAGGATGGTTGGGAACATGGCGCGTTCACAGCACCCAATTTTTACCAGCTTGGCTAACTTTACCTTTAATTGGGATGAGTTTTGGGTTTTTGGCTGGTTGGTTGGTGCAAAGGTTAGCACCAGAAGCCGCAGGTAGTGGTATTCCCCAAGTCAAAGCCAGTCTTGCTAATGTCCCAATTAAGTTATCCTGGCGGGTGGCGTTTGTGAAGCTACTCAGCGCAATTATCGCTTTGGGTTCGGGAATTACCTTGGGAAGACAAGGCCCCACAGTCCACGTCGGTGCAGGGTTAGCAGCGGGAATGAGTCGTTGGGTTCCTACTTCCCCAGAACACCGACGACAAATGATTGCGGCGGGTGCTGGTGCGGGTTTATCAGCTGCTTTCAATGCACCTTTAGCAGGGGTGTTATTTATTATTGAAGAGTTACTACAAGATTTATCAGGACTGACTTTAGGAACTGCAATTATCGCCTCTTTTATTGGTGGGGTAGTTTCCCGGTGGTTAGGTGGCGGGAGTCTACAACTGAATCTGCAATTAATGAATTATTCTAGCAGTTTCTCTGTGCTAGAAATTCCGATTTACTTGCTACTGGGTGTTTTAGCAGGGTTGCTGGCTGGGTTATTTAATCGGGGACTGATTTTTAGTATTAAAGCTTACCGTCGATTGCACATTAGCTTACCGCTACGGGTGGCTTTAGCTGGCTTGGTTTCTGGTGTGATTGTCGCTTTACTTCCGGAATCTTATCGAGATAATGCTGGTTTACGGGAGTATCTGATTACAAGTGAAGCTAATGCGCCTTTTGCCGCAATTACTTTCATCGCTCAGTTTATCTTAACTTTAATTGCTTTTGGTTCTGGCGCACCAGGGGGGTTATTTGCACCAAGTCTAATTTTAGGTTCTTGTTTAGGACACATTATTGGGGTGTGTGAGTTTCATCTTTGGGGGTTAGGTTCTCCGACTACCTATGCTTTAGCGGGAATGGGAGGATTTTTTAGCGCTGTTTCCAAAGTCCCCATTACAGCGATTGTGATTGTGTTTGAAATGACGACAGATTTCAATCTGGTGTTACCGTTAATGATTGTCTGTGTCACATCTTATCTGGTGGCTGATAACGTAGTACCTGGTTCGCTGTATGACAAACTTTTACAATTAAATGGTATCAACATTCAAAAAGATGCTCCCATAGTAGGAATATTAACTCAGTTAACAGCCCAAGATGTAATGCAGGAACGGGTGGAAACTCTGGATATAGAGATGGCTTTTGATGAAGTTATGCAAGCATTTTCCCGTTCTCACCATCGTGGTTTTCCGGTGGTGGAAAACTGTAAATTAGTAGGAATTGTCACGCAAACAGATTTACAGAAAATACCTAAAAGTCGGGATACTTCCTTAAGGGAAATGATGTCACCCCAGCCTGTCACAGTCACTCCCAAGCAAACACTGAGTGATGTTTTGTATTTATTGGATCGTTATCAAATCAGTCGTTTACCAGTGGTGGAAGGACAAAAACTGATTGGAATTATTACCCGTGCAGACATTATTCGGGCGGAAGCAGACCATATTAATTGTGAAAATGGAGTTAGTGGACCGCAACCAGAACCTTCTTATGTAGTTTACCAGACGCGATCGCCTAATATTGGCAGAGGCAGATTATTAGTTACACTCGCTAACCCAGATACAGCAGAGACTCTGTTACAAATGGCAGCAACTATTGCCCGCGATCGCTATTATGAAATAGAGTGTTTACAAATTATCCTCATTTCCCGTCATAGTTCCCCAGCCGAAACCCAAGTTAAAACTACAAAAAGTCGCCGTTTACTGAGACAGGCGGAAGTTTTAGGGAAAAAATGGCAAATTCCCATCCATACGCAAATTCGAGTCGCCCATGATGTCGCCCAGGCGATTTTAGAGACGGTTAACGAACGACACATTGATTTGATTTTTATGGGTTGGAAAGGTAACACTTCTACCCCTGGGCGGATTTTTGGCACGGTTGTAGATAGTATAATTCGTCAAGCTACCTGTGATGTTGTCTTAGTCAAATTAGGTAACATTTCTGACTCTTCCCACTTCAACCGCTGGCTAGTACCAATGGCTGGAGGCCCCAATGCCAGGTTAGCTATTAAATTATTACCTGCTTTAGTAACATTAGGTAATGATACTGAAATTCGTCTTATGCAGGTATTTAAACCTTCAGATAAACCCTCAGAATTACAGCCTGATTTGACAGTTTTAGAAGCATCTACTCGTCAACTCATGCGTCACCGCAATTTGCACAGTACAGTTACCGCGACATCAGTACAAGCAGATGCTGTGGCCGAAGAGGTAATTAATGTTGTCAAAACAGAAAGTTATGATGTTGTCGTTTTAGGTGCTTCTCGTGAGGGCTTATTACAACAAGCAATTCAAGGGAATATTCCCGAAACTATCGCTTCTGGTGTAGAAAGTACGGTAATTTTAGTGAGAGGGGCGATTAATTGCTAATATTTTCACAGTTGATGGTTTTAATTTGTCCGCAAAAGTTTATTACTACCAATGAGGATAATCATCAACAATAGCAATTGAATCTGCCAAGGTGCTAAAACTAAACTCAAAATGAAACTAATAGCGGTAAACACACGCGCTATGTTGGCAATTTCATCCGTACTTTTTTGACAACAATAGCCAGTTATCAAAGCAGTAAATAGCGGAATCAGAAAAAATAGTGGCATTTTACCAAATCCTGAGCTAACAGATAATAGGTTAAAAAGCGGCGAATTCAACCTATACTTGAGAACAACTATTTATCATACACGTAAGTAAGTTTATTTTACAATATTTTTTTAAAGTTATGATGTGAAGAATCTCAGATATTGTAACTATAGTGATCCCATTTGAGTTGAGAACTGATTGGTGGGGGCAGGGAATAGGGAAAAGAAAGCGTTCATAAATCATTTAGGATTGGTATATCTGGTAGATGAGCTTAACTATCGTAGTGCTAGTAAGTAGATGGTATTATTTAAATATAATACTTTTACCTAAACTGCTCCTCTTTTTTTAGTAGGAAAAGGGTTGGGCGTTACGTATATCTTAAGTTTAATTACGCTATTCTACTTAAAACACCTAACATATTACCAAAGTAGCATTTTCAACGTAAACACCCAATGCTGAACATTCCTCAACTACTAGCAACTGAACTACAACTTCAACCTTATCAGGTGCAAAACGCGCTGGAACTTTTAGCCGAAGGTGCGACAATTCCCTTTATTGCACGTTATCGCAAAGAACGCACCAATGAGATGAATGAAGTGCAGTTGCGGGATTTATCTGATAGGTATACATACTTAACAGAATTAGAAGAAAGAAAGAAAGTGATTTTGAATGCGATCGCAGAACAAGGTAAACTCAGCGATGAATTAAACGCCAAAATTACCTCCTGCTTACAAAAAACAGAACTTGAGGATTTATACCTACCATATAAACCCAAACGTCGCACCCGCGCCACTATCGCTAGAGAGAAAGGACTCGAACCCCTAGCAGCTTTTATTAAATCACTAAATGTCAAAAATGGTGTCACAGCTTCCCTAGAAACAGAAGCAGCGAAATATATTTCTGAAGCAAAAGGCGTAAAAACCGCAGAAGAAGCTTTAAAAGGTGCTGCTGATATTCTCGCCGAAGAAGTAGCCGAAAAAGCAGAATTACGCGCCTATTTACGGGTTTATCTTTTAGAATCTGGTTTGTTTATTTCTCGCATCAAAGATGAACATCCAGAAGGTACAACCAAATTTGAAATGTACCGCAACTATCAAATCAAAGTTAAAAATATAGCCCCTCATAATATGCTGGCTTTGTGTCGGGGAGAAGCCGAAAAAATATTAAACTTTGAAATTGCTTTTGATGAAGATTTCGTACTTAATTATTTAGAATTACAAGAAATTAAAACCAAAGTTCGCAACCTTCGGGATTTTTATCAAGCAATGTTGAAAGATGCATTTAACCGATTGATGAAAAATTCTCTGATTGGGGAAGTAATTTCCGAGAAAAAAACCTACTCTGATATTGAATCGATCAAAACCTTTGAAGCGAATTTACGGGAATTGCTGTTATCAGCACCAGCAGGAATGAAACCAACTTTAGCCATAGATCCAGGTTTTAGAACTGGTTGTAAAGTAGCAGTACTAGAACAAACAGGCAAATTTTTAGAATATCAAGCCGTATTTCCCCACCAAGCATTAGAACAACGCAAAAAAGCCGCACAAACCATCAAGAACTTAATTGAAAAATACCAAATTGAACTAATTGCTATTGGCAACGGAACAGCTTCCCGTGAAACAGACGAATTTGTGGTAGAAGTATTAGCAAACTGCGAACGCAAACCCGTTAAAGTCATGGTAAACGAATCAGGTGCATCTATATATTCTGCCAGCAAAGTTGCACTAGAAGAGTTTCCTGATTTAGATATTACCGTGCGCGGTGCAATTAGCATCGGACGAAGATTACAAGATCCCTTAGCCGAATTAGTAAAAATCGATCCCAAATCAATAGGAGTCGGACAATATCAACATGATGTAGATCAAAAATTGCTGAAAAAGAAATTAGATGAAACCGTAGAAAGCTGCGTTAACTATGTTGGCGTAGATTTAAACACCGCTTCCAAAGAACTTCTCACCTTTGTCTCTGGAATTACCCCCACAGTAGCTAACAATATTATCGTCTATCGCAACCAAAACGGAGCCTTTAAAAATCGCCGCCAACTATTAAAAGTAGCCAAATTAGGACCAAAAGCCTTTGAACAAGCAGCGGGTTTCTTAAGAATTCGTGGTAGTGAAAACCCCTTAGATAATACAGCAGTACATCCAGAAAGTTACGCACTTATAGAATCAATAGCCAAAGATTTACAAGTACCATTAAATCAAGTCACAGAAATTGCCGAAAAACTCAAAAAAACCAACATCAAAAAATACGTCACCGACACAATTGGAGAACCAACACTGCGCGACATCCTCAGCGAACTAGAAAAACCAGGAAGAGATCCCCGCGCTGAATTTAAGTACGCCACATTCAAAGATGGAATCAAAGAAATTAAAGATTTGCAAATAGGAATGCAACTAGAAGGAATAATTACCAACGTTGCTAACTTCGGTGCATTTGTTGATATCGGCGTACACCAAGATGGACTAGTACATATTTCCCAACTTGCTGATAGATTCGTAGATGATCCTCAAAAAATAGTCAAAGTTGGACAAGTCGTCAAAGTGCAGGTTTTAGAAATTAACGAAAAATTAAAACGCATAGGTTTATCAATGAAAGCAGTCAAACAATAAAATCAAACCTCACAAAAAGGCGCAAATCAACTCTCTGCGCCTCTGCGTGAAAAAATCATATCTTCACCTAACAAAAAATCCAAAATTGATATGAATATTTACCAAATCAGATTAATTAACGAAAAACTAAAATTAGATCGCACAATTCAAGTACCAGAAGATCAATATATAATCGACATAGCAGAAGAGACAGGTATCCGCATACCATCAGGTTGTAAACAAGGAGAATGTTCAGCTTGCGTAGCTAAACTTATTAGCGGTGAAATTGATCAAAGTGAACAAAAATTTCTTCGTCCCCATGAAATCCAAGCTGGTTATGTCATTACCTGCGTAACTTATCCCTTATCTGATTGCGTATTAGAAACACATCAAGAACAACATTTATATAAAACCTCCCTCTACCATAAACCTGAATAACTAAAAAAACCCTCCGCGTTCCTCTGCGTTTAAAAAATCCTCCTTCCGACATAACCCAATTCATTCTAAAACCAGAGGTTAAAACCTAAATTTTACTAGAAGATAGAAACAGTATATATGTTGCTGTTACTTAAAGGTAAAAACAATGTGGGGAACATTTTTAACTATACTCGCTACAGCTTTAAGCCTGCTAATTGTTGATTTAATTGTTCCAGGCGTTAATCTTGCCAATTTTCCTTCAGCTTTAATTGCAGGTTTAGCTATTGGTTTGATTAACGGTTCAGTCAAACCAATCATTTCCGCACTATCTTTACCATTGACGTTCTTAACATTAGGTGGATTTTCCCTAATAGTCAACGGAATTTGCTTTTGGTTAGCATCAATTTTAGTTCCTGGCTTTAGCGTTCACGGAATTATTGCTTTTATTCTTGGGCCAGTAGTTCTATCTTTGGCTAACACCTTTATCAGTAAATACTTTGCTGAAAGAAATCCTGAATTACAAAGCACTCCTACTAACCCCAAAATATCCTCTTAAGTCCCATCTTTCACGCCAAAAACCTGCCAATGCAGGTTGAAAAATCCCGATCATTTGCTGTCACTGCAAAGTTAAAACATTCGCAAAATATCATGAACATCATCCGTTTACTGCTTGGTTTTTTCTTACCTCCATTAGGAGTTTTTCTCACCGTTGGAGTTGGTCCAACTTTCTTCATTAACATCTTGCTTACCCTTCTGGGTTGGCTTCCTGGTAGTGTTCATGCAATTTGGGTAATTGCTAAACATAATGAAAACCAGAATAGAGAGGAAGGTATTTACTAATTTCGGTAATTGGTAATTGGTAATTGGTAATTAGTCGAAAATCAATCAGACTAATTACCATTTTTTTTTGATTACATTTGAAAATTAAAAACCTTCTATAGCAGTCCTAAATCAATACTGTTCGGTTAAGAGTTTTTGTAGGTTGGGTTAAGCGACAGCGCTACCCAACAAAAGTCCCTAAATGTTGGGTAACAAGAACGTCAACCCAACCTACAAAATGTTCACAACCTCCGCAAGGATTGCTATAGATACTTATTTAGTCAGTGTTTTTTTGTCTTCAGGTTCTTTATCTTTAAATGAGTCAGCCGTTGCTAAGAGTAAATCTCTCAATATTTGCTTGAAGTGGCGCTCTTTTTTAGCTAATACAGCACCTGCTTCACCCAGTTTATTTTCTAATTGAGAGTGTTTTTCTCCCACCTGTGTAGCCACAGATTCTACTTGGGGACGCGCTTGATCATACCAGGTTTTGGCTTCATCTAAATAGTCTTTTACTTCCCCAGAACGCCCGCCATAACGTGCAGCTAAATTTGCTCTAACAATCGCTAATTGTGCTTGCAGTTGTGCATAACGTTTCTTTAACAAACTAACTTCTTCACTATCTTTAATCGCATTAATTGCCGAGTCAATTGTACTTTTAGTATTAGCAGATTTTTCTTTACCAGTTTCTACTATCTCTGCTAACATTCCATCAACTTCTTGCTGAAGTTGTTCTTCTTCATTATCTAGTCGCGTTTGTAGCGTCTTCAGTTCAGTTTGGGTTTTGAAAATAGCTTCATGTCTTTTGCTATTCACACCTTCTAACGCACCTTCAATCGAAGCTGTCACTTCTTCTTTGATTTCGCTACCTTTGTCTTGTAAATTTTCAATTACTGCTGAAACTGCATCTTTAACTAAAGTACGTAACTCGCTAGAACCTTCTTTCAATTCAGCAGCTACCTGAGAAACTGCGGATTTGACTATTTCACGAACGTTCTCTGTTCTTAACTGTCCGGTAGCTTTGGCTTCCTGTAAATCGGCTTGAATTTTGTCTTTGATGTTGTTAGTCATGTTTACCCTTAGAAATTTAGCTAATTAATATAGCAATCGCACATGATGCTACATTCTCATTGTGGCGCGGTATTTTTTGGATAAACACCTCCTTTAGATAGAAAACCACAAATTCAAATAGATGATTTTTACTGTGTTACCTATTTGTGAGATGATGAATATGTACTGGTAATAATTGCAAATTAACTATGTGGCGTGTAAATATCACTTGTGACGGTGAAGCCTGGAAGCTTTATGGCGTTGAGTTTAAAACACTCGCAGGTAAATACAAAGGCGAATTGATTGGTTCTAAAAAAATGCCAAATGGTATACGTATCATGTCCTATAAAATCGAGGATGTCAGCGAAGCAGAAGCCTTTCAAGAAGAATGTGCAGAATTTACCGGATTTACATCCGACTTTGAATCACTGTAATATTGTGTTTAGTGCTTATTGCTGTAAATTGTCATCACAAAAATTGGAGAAGTTGGGTGAGAAGATTACTAACATTAATATTAGTTACCCTGTCATTATGGACAAGTATTTTGATTTTACCTGCTAATGCAGTAGATACTATAAATGGTGCAGAAGTTTTTAGCGTTCATTGTGCGGGTTGTCATATCGATGGTGGTAACATTATTAGATGGGGGAAAAATCTCAAAAAGAATGCACTCAAAAAATATGGGATGGATTCCTTAGAGGCGATTACAAATATCGTCACTAATGGTAAAAATAATATGTCAGCCTACAAAGAAAGATTAACAACAGCGGAAATTAAAAACGTTGCAGCTTATGTTTTGGAACAAGCAGAAAAAGATTGGAAATAACAATACAAAAACTATGACTTTACCTCAAGAAAGCTATTTACAATTTACCCCTGATTTAAAAATTTGCCGAATTTTAAATGGAATGTGGCAGGTTTCCGGGGGACATGGACGCATTAACCCAAAAACCGCTATTGAGTCAATGTTTCAATATGTCGATGCTGGTTTTACAACTTGGGATTTAGCAGACCATTATGGCCCAGCAGAGGATTTTATTGGTGAATTTCGTCGTCAATTAATTGCGACTCGTGGAGAAGAAGCTGTAAATAATATTCAAGCTTTTACAAAATGGGTTCCTCGTCCTGGAAAGATGACGAAAGAGATTGTCGAGAAAAATATTGATATATCTCTGGGTCGAATGGATGTGAAATCATTAGATTTAATGCAGTTCCATTGGTGGGAATATGGAGACTCTAACTATTTAGATGCGCTCAAATATATGGCAGAATTGCAAGATGAAGGTAAAATCAAACATTTAGCTTTAACTAATTTTGATACCGAACATTTGCAAATTATTACCGAAGCAGGAATCAAGATTGTTTCTAATCAAGTGCAGTTCTCATTGGTTGACAGAAGACCACAAGTAAATATGGTTAAATTTTGTCAAGAACATGATATTAAACTATTTACCTATGGTAGTGTTTGCGGTGGGTTGTTATCAGAAAAATATTTAGGTAAACCAGAACCAAAAAGCTTAGAAATCAACACCACCAGCTTGAGAAAATACAAACAAATGATTGTTAACTGGGGTAGTTGGGGATTATTCCAAGAGTTACTTTCTACCCTGAAAATAATTGCTGATAAGCATCAAGTAAGTATCGCTAATGTGGCTGTGAATTACATTTTAAATCAGCCAGCAGTTGGGGGTGTAATTGTCGGTGCAAGATTGGGAATTGCGGAACATTTAGAAGATAATGCTAAGGTGTTTGGTTTCAATTTAGATGTTGAGGATATAGGTAAAATAGATGCAGTTTCTCAACAATCAAAAGATTTATATAAGTTAATTGGTGATTGTGGGGATGAGTATAGACGTTAATTAAATAATAATGTAGGTTGTGTTAATGGAACGAAACCCAACATTTTCGTCATTCTGTTGGGTTTCACTGCGTTCTACCCAACCTACAATTTTTAAGCCTATTTTTATCTGAGATTTATACATTATGGTAGAGGCTTAAATTGTAGGGTGCGTTAAGCGTTGCTATAATGCCCCAAATTTCTCTGTACGTTATGGCTAATTCTCACTCTCTCAAACTTCCAAATCTTTACATAGCTGTAAGAAGCTGATGATTGGCTAACATTTGACGATATTTATCATTATTTTTTGCTTCTATCCATTTAGCTTTAAATATTGCTGCAGATTCAGCCTTAATTGGGTCTGTATCATAAGGCAATATCTCTTTTTTATTATCTGATGATGTGCTATTAGGATTATATTTTCTGCCGCTTTTATGATTAGCATAGCGACGGGAACGGATATATCCCATTTGCAAGAATTTCCTGGCCATATCTGCTCCCACAAAATCGTCTTGTTCCAGATAATCTAGAAACATACTATAAATTTTTTCACTAGATTCTCTGGCAATATCAGGAGTTTTAAAGCGCCAATAAGGCAGAATTTCTGATTTATAAGGTTCTACCAACAATACTCCCTGTTCGCCTCTACCTACCTGATAGATTTCTGGATTTTGGCGAAAGTCTATGGACTTAAAATCTAAAGAATAATCAAAAGGCATGATGGGTTTATACTAAAGATAAAAGTTCAAACTTCTTTTAACCTCTATCTTAGTAAATAAATTTGTTGGTTATGTTATCTAGCAATGTCCTTGCACCCGGCTACCTACGCAAAGTCCATCATATCGCTTTAAATGTCCACGATATGCAAGCTTCCCGCCATTTTTACGGTCATATTTTAGGTTTACACGAACTCACAGGAGAAGAAGTACCTGCAACATTAATAGAACTCGTAGCTACGGGAAAAGTCGCTAATTTTGTCACTCCCGACGGGACGATTATTGATTTATTTGCAGAACCGGAATTATCACCACCAAACCCTGACCCCAGTAAGTCTTTTACTAGAGCATATCATTTAGCGTTTGATATAAATCCAGAATTATTTGATCAAGCTGTAGCTGTTATCAGGGAAAATAATTTAGTAATTGCACATGGCCCAGTTACCCGTCCTACAGGTAGAGGTGTGTACTTTTATGACCCCGATGGGTTTATGATTGAAATACGTTGTGATCCTAGTTAAATGCGACAATGGAAAAAATATTAAAAGTCATTGAAGACGTAATTACTAACCCGCCAATTCCCCACGAACCTTATAAGCAATCATTAAAAAATTGGGCTATGTATTGCTTACGAGATAGAGGTTTTATAGTTGTTTATGCCCAAAATGCTGATTTTGCAGTGCAGTTTAAAAGCGGAGAAAAGTTCTATTTTAAAGTTTCAAATACTGGTGATGATTTAGATAATAAGTTTAATTGGATAGTTTGGGATGGTGTTGCGAAAAAAGTCAGTTTAATTCCGCAAATGTTATAAATTATAGTAGGTTGGGTTAAGCGACAGCGCTACCCAACAAGGTCTTGATAATGTTAGTTTAGTCTGCGCGATAGCACATAAATCTTTTTTAACGAACCGCGTTCGCGGAGCGTCCCGATAGCTTGCGTAGCGACGTAGGAGCTATAGGGATAGGACACGAAGGTAAGAAAGAGAAGTTTTCACAAATAGAATACCAAACTCTTGCGTTCTTCTCTGCGACTCTGCGTGAGATAAAAATCAGAACTGTGATTTCGTCGTAGTTCGTAAACGGGAGATGCTGCTGTGGGAACGTTAAAGAAAGTAAGTAATATTCCCCAACTCAGAAAAATGATGAGTATTAAATTATAAATGGTTCTAAAGAGCGATCGCACCATTTCCCCTCAACTAATTCTGTAACTAGTGGTGTAACCATAAACTTAGCAGGAAACCCCGCTTTTACATCTACCCGCACGCAGGAATAAGGTTTTTTCCTTTGAGAACCGTAACCACTGCGTCCCACATAAAGCAAAGAATCTGCCACTTTGCGAGTAGAATTACTGGCTTCATTAGTAAAAGTTTCCATCAGTTCCGTCCCTTCTTCCCGTTGACGACGGGGACGACGACCACTGCCACCAGAAACAATATAATTAATATGAGAATCAGCGTATCCTGTATTCACCGTCCGCAGATATTCCAAACAATGGGCGTGTCCACTAAAAATTACATCTACAATCGGACGTTCTTGAGTTATATTACCCAAAGTTGCCGCTACTTGCTCAAATACTCCCCGCAAACGATGACGTACTGCTAAAGTTTGTCCTTGATCCCACTTAGTTGCTTCTGTAACATAAGGAGGATGATGCAAAAATATTACCCGTCCCCGCACTTCTGAATTATGCCAAGATTCAATCAACCGACTTCGCAACCATTCAAGTTGTTCAAAATCGACATCAGCAATTGTATGAGATTCTAATTGCTTTTCCATATCAATTTTTACTTCGTTGATTTGGTCTAATTTACCACTTAAATCAGCCAATTGTTCAGCTTCGGCGGGGTTTTCGGGGTTGAGTTTGTCTAACTCTGCCAAAATTTGTAACTCTTCTTGGTCTATTTTCTGACAACGTTCTTGCAATTCCCGACGGTAAAGATCTCCGGCTTGGTTTTCTGGTAAAGGTTCTGGTGTATTAAAAGTATTGGCATCAAGGGCAAAAAAGTCAATTCCACCATAACGAAAAGTATAATACCGATTAGGTAAGCGAGTAAATTTTCCCGGTTGGTAATGCAAACATCGTCCTGTATCACTTTTAGCCGTGTAATGTGCGTCTAAATGAGATTCTAAATCTGTTGGGGAAAGCGCCGCTAAATAATCAATAAATGCCCTTGTATAAGCATCACCTTGATTGGAACCATGCCAACCAATTTCAATATCTCTATAGCGTAACATCCGGCGTACAGACAAGGTTGAACCTGTTATTAAGCGATACAGCAAAGGCACATCATAGTAATCATGATTACCCAAAACTGGCAAAATTGGTAACTTAAACACCATTTGGTCATAAGCAATATTTTTGGGGTTTTCACCACCTACCAAAAATTCCCGATAAGGTTCAATAAAATTGGTCGGATAATATTCACGGGAACCAATCGTATAAATTACATCACCAGTATGAAGCACAAAACGGCAATCATCGCTATGATTTAGCATCATTTCCGCAACTTGACGTTGAGGATGTTGTCCGTAATGGGATTTAGTACCAGTATCGCCCATGACCATAAACGAAAAATCTAGACTTTCCTCCCTGCCATCATCTAAAATCATGCAGGTTTGGTCAATTTCCCGTTCTTTAATGCTAGGATGCATCCATCGCACCCGTTGCTTCATTTTTTGGATTTTTACAGGAACCGATGGTTCAGAAATTAATCTCATAACTGAAATTAGCTAACGCTTATCTAAATAGCTTAGTCTACTAACTGAATTACACCCCATTGTCCATTAGTCAACCAATGAGGGTCAATTGTTGCTAATTCCACTATAACTTCTGATTTAAGACCTGCGGCAACTTCCGATTTTAAAGTACGTAAAGCTACCATTGGTGCAGGTAAATAAGAAACTATATCTGCAAAATTAGTGGTAAAATCCCAATAGCGATCGCCCAACAAGCGCCGATAATTAGCATCACCTTTGACAAGTATTAAATTCGACTTTGCTAATTCATTTTTTAGGGTTTTTGGTATTTCCCAAAATGGTAATGGTGAAGTCCAAAAATAATCTTCAGTTAAAACTAATTTACCTGAAGCTAGATTTGCGGTTAATCTCTGTCCCAATGATTGAACTTGAATATTGCTACTTTGCCATAAAAAATCTTTCGTATAATGCACATCTTTGATCATTGCATCAGATACAAAAGTTGGATGAGGCTTTAAGTGAAGATAAACCTGATTTGCAAATCCACTACCTAAGAGAAAATCCACTAAACATAAATCACAAATCAACTCAAACCCTGCATTATCAATAACCAAATCAATACAGTTATTCGGTGATTTTGTTAATAACTTAGTAACCGCAAAGGTATCATCTACTAATATATTATTTAATTGAGTCTGAATATTAAAACGACTCCTGTCATCTTCAAAAGCCGACCATAAACTTAAGTCAACCCGATTTCCCCACAATGCAAAATACAATAAAGCAATTAACGAAGATTTGCTAGGTTGATTTTCTTGTTGCGACTCATTTAACCATTGCTGCAATTGAGTACACAAAGAAATAATTGAGTCAATTGATGTTTCTAAACCTTGAGTTTTTTGTAACTCAAATGGATCAACATTTTGCCATTCTCCAGGTTTAAAGTAATTAGTAATATTCAGAATCAAACGATAAAAATAAGTTTCTGCAAAAAACCAAGGAATATCTACCCAACGTTGATTTTTATATGGTTCTAGATATTTCTCCCAGTCGGAAAAATCTGCACCCGTGTCATTTACTAAAGGTTGTAAATATCCGCTTGGTAGTTCTGCTGCTAGTTTTTCCAAGCTTTGATTGATTTCTGTGGGGAATTTATTTTCTATAATCACACGACGAGCAATATCTGGCATTCGTTGAGTAACTGTATACTCAGTAAAAGAGCCAGCATCTGAACCTACAAGCGGTGCTGGTAGTGGTAAATTGGGGATTTGAGGTTTATTCACTAAAAACTACTATCTCCCATTGATTTTTAATTATTCTAACCTGATTTTATTAATTGTTCTACTCAAAGCTGTTCAAAAATTAACTTTGTCAAAAATGCTAAATCCTTTGATTCCATCAGGTAGGGGTTTAGCAATGCTAAACCCCTAGGACACGTTTAGGTTTTTTCGTGATCTTGTAAAAGTTCAAATCTCAGTCTTTTAGGGTATAAACAGTTATCATCCTGAAAATAAAAAAAGTGTTAATTTGCAAACAGTTAATAACATAGGGACATTGATTAACCTTTTATTAGTTAATTATTCTTCATTGCTTTGTGTAAAATTAACTTGTTCATATAAGTCATTAAACGCAATCTGAAAATCAACTGTTTGCAGTTTAAAAATATCCGATTCAGATTCATATTCTGTGAATATCCATTTACTATCATCTGTTTTTACATACTGCATAACATGATATTGATATTGATTAATTAAAATATATTCTTTAAATTCAGGTATTGACCGATAATAAAGAAACTTATCACTTTGGTCATAATTGCTAGTTGATTTAGATGAAACTTCAGCAATTAATAAAGGATTCATCACGGTAGTTGTATTTGCTCCCGTGTAAATAGGTTCTCCTTGAATTACCATCACATCAGGGTATGTATATTGACGATAACGCGGTATCCACAAGCGCACATCACCAATATAAACATCATAATTTTTCTTTTTTAAAGCAAATTTCAGATAAGCATAAAAGTTACCTGCAATTTTATTATGATTTGTTGTTCCTCCAGTCATGGGTACAATGTCTCCGTCGCGGTATTCGCTTTTATATTCTGCTTTCTCTTCTAGTTCTAGATATTCTTCTGGGGTGTAGTACCGGGTTTGTGTTTGCATAATATCAACAGGGAGTTAATTATTGTGATATTAGTAATATTTTATCATATTTAAATGTTATGATTATGTAAATTCACTTCTGTTTTTGATTTATGGCACAATAATAAGTGATTTAGAAAGCAAGTAATTTAGAAATTAAAAGCAAGGATATCAAAACTATGAACACTGCCAAACTCAGCACTGACGGCATTCACCAAGTCGTAATTTTGCCAGATGACTTTCAACTTACAGGCACTGAAGTTTATATAAAAAAGATTGGTAATGCTATTGTTCTCATTGCTAAAGATAACCCGTGGCAATCTCTAATTGATAGTTTAGATAACTTCTCTGATGACTTTATGATTACCAGAGAACAACCGCATCTTGATTAACTAACCTGCAATTTACCAAATAGCTTAATGATGAGGTAAAAAATATGGTAACAGTATCAATTAAAGATGAATACATTGAAGTTTTATCTGCACTAGGAGATTTACAAGAATCAATGGATTTGGCGCTTAAACAGTATACTCTTGATAAGATTGCAGTAAAAATTGCTGAACTTCGTCAACGAGATGTTAAATATCAAGAAAAATATCAGCTAGATTATTCTAAGTTTTGTCAGAAAATATTTGAAGATGAAGCCTTTATGCAACAAATAGAAAGTTCTGTAAATAAAACATGGGAGATTGATTTAGCTGATTGGGAATTTTGCCATAAAGGAGTTGAAGATTGGATACAAAAATTACAGACTATTTTACTGATAACCCTATTGGAATTGGTATAATTATTAAATATTCATGTTATAATGTGCAAAAAACTGTACCCTTGAAATACGGTGTTTCAAAAATGAATTTACATAAATTTCAGTCAAGATGGTTCATTGAAAATGAGAATGAATCTTTTGAAGATTCATGGGTAGCAGATTTGACTGATGAGATGCAGTTTCTTAAAAACCTGAAATACTGGCGCACTGGTATGGGCAATTTTAATCAAATTTATTTAGTTAGTCTTGATTCGGATTATCAGGTTAGTTTTTTCGATTTTATGTGCTTAACTGATAGGATTTTTAGCGTATACAGGTGGGCTACTCCAGAAGCTTTTTATGAACTGTCAGGATTGGTATTATGTTTATCATCAATCAAAAACAAGTATATATTACATAATAATCACCCTGAGAAAATTCCATTAATATCAGAATTACCGCAAGATTTGTTAGACGGATTATTACTTGTACATAAACAGTTATTAAAATTGTCTGAGAAAAAATTATCTGAAAAGAAAAGATCCAACGGTTGATATCTATATGATTGCATCAACCCACAATTATTTGAAATAAACACCCATATTTATGACAAAGTAAAAATTAAATGTATAACTTAACGGAGACACAAAAAATAATAGCACAATGGCTAGTCAAAAGTGTTAGAGATAGGAAACTAGAGGAAGAATTTACAATATACTGGATCGAAACATTTGAAACATCATCTCCTCAAGCAGCATTTTTCGACTGGAGGGGAACTGAGGATGAACTTAAAGAAGTAGATTTGACTCAGGGTGCTTTAAATGCTCTAAATGCCAATGATTTACTATACATTGATCAAAATATCTCTCAAAGATGGAAATGTACTCTAAAAGGAAAAATTTATGAAGCTGTAGATGAAGACTTTAATGCTCCAGATACATCATTTCTAAAGTACCTAAGTCCCTTGACTGATATCAGTGGGTTTGATAAAGAGTTGAAACAAAGATGTTTACCTATTTTAAGTGCTGGAGGAGCAGATCCTATGTTGTGGGATTCTGCTGTAAGAACAGCAGGAGTAATTTTAGAAGAAAGGTTACGTGATGTGGGTTCTATATCTGACCCTAATAGAACAGGTCGTAACCTTGTCAATGATGTATTTGGAAATAATGGAACTTTAGCGTTAAAATTTACTGTCTCTTCAGAGAGAGATGGTTATCGAGAACTATATTCTGGTGTTGTAGGCGCTTTCCGAAATCCATCTGCTCATCGTTTGATTGATCCTTCTCCAGAGGAAGGAGGTGCTTTCATAGTTTTTGTAAACCTTTTATTGGTAAAGCTTGAGGCTCTTAGATAAAGTAAAAGCAAGATAAATTATCTGATGAGTTTATGAAACTTAAGTACATTTACCTCTTCAAAAACTTCTGCCGCATCTTCACCACAAAACTATTAACCTCCGGTATTCTCAACCAAGCTGCAACAACCGCAAATACCCCAATTCCCACCAAACCAGAAATAGACAACTCCAACAACAAAATAACTAAACCCTTATTTCCCAACACCTGCTGACAAGCAACCAAAGTCCCATAACTTGCAACCCCAGCGACAAAGCTACCCGCAGTTAAACCCAGAATTGGTAAACTCCATTCCCGCAAAGGTAAACCGTTCAATTTACGATTTAACAACCACAACAACATTAAAATTGAACTACAATTTACCCCAACTGTAGCTAACACCAAACCAGGCGCACCAAAAGGTTTAACCAAAACAAAATCTAAACCAGCATTCAGTAAAATATTAAAAATGCTAATTCTAAAAGGTGTTTGTCCATCACCTAAAGCATAAAATACTCTTACTAAAACATCACGCGCCAAATAGACAAACATCCCAATTCCATAAGCAACTAACAGAGAAGATACTAACTGTGTAGCTTCTTGTTTAAATGCTCCTCGTTGATAAACTACCTGCACAATTGGCTCAGATAAAGCTATCATTAACGCACCCAAAGGTAGCATGGTGACAGCAGTTAATAAAAGTCCTTGACGAATGCGTAATTTTAAATCAGGCCAATTTTCCGGTTCAGCTAATTTTGCAAATATGGGTAATAAAGGCAGTAAAATAATATTAGAAATAATCCCCAAGGGAGTTTGTACTAATAAATTGGCATAGTTAAAACCTGCGGCTGCACCTTTAATTGGACTGGCAAAATATAAATCAGTAGCGACATTAATCGGCATCATTCCCGAAGAAATTGTTGCGGGAGTCATGATTTTAATTACTTCTTGAACAGCGGGAGATTTAAAATCAAATCTCAGCTTTAATGTTCCTAAACCTAACCGCCACTGCACAATTAATTGTACTATCCATTGGAGAATCGCACCTGCTAAGGTTCCCCAAGCTAATATCATGCCACCGATTAAAGCATATTCTGGCTTGATGATATCTTTGCCATATTGCAAAGTTAAAATACCAATACCTGCAATTACGGTAATACTAGACAATAAAGGGCTAATTGATAGTAACCAATATTGATTTGCGGCGTTGAGAGTACCAAAACCAATGCCAATTAAACCGGCGAATAAGGCCATAGGAGCCATTATTTGCAATTGAAGAATTGCGATCGCTCTCGTGGTAGGCTCTAACCCATACCCAACTATATCAATGATTGGTTCTGCCAAGAAAATCTGAGCAATTGTCACCACCAACAGCAACCCACCGACTATGGTTGTTACCGTTTCTACTAAAGGTGCAGCTTCTTCTCGTTTGCGCTTGGCTAAAACGCTAACAATGGCACTATGTAAAGGTCCATTGACACCACCTAGCAGAATTAATAGAAAACCGGGGATAATATAGGCGTAACTGTACGCAGTAGCAGCAGCACCAACACCAAAAGCAGCCGCTATGGCTTGTTGTCTAATTAAGCCAAAGACTTTACTAATTAACGTCGCTGCGGCAACAATACCAGCAATGCCAGCGAAAGAACGAGAGGGTTTTTGTTCTGATTGTGTCACGAATAATAATAGTCAATTGTCATTAGTCATTGGGCATTGGGCATTAGGCATTGGGCATTTGTTAATTAACCCCCCTGCTCCCCTGCTTTTCTTCACTGTCACCTGTCACCTGTCACCTGTCACCTATTTACATCCCAAACTATCACGTGTAGCAACCCCAGTTACAGGATTAACACCATCTGCCCGTTCACACAATAAGGATACTTGATAACGGTCAATCAAAGCATCTGTAAAATCAGCACCAGTAACATCAGCATCATAAAAACGACTCCGGGTTAAAGTTGCTTCTGTGAAAATGGCATTTTTCAGATTAGCACCATCTAAGGTCACTCTATCAACTAAAGCACCTGTTAAATTTGCATCTGCTAAATTTGCTTTTAACAAAACACCTTTAGTTAAAATCGCATTAGTTAAATTCGCACCTTGAAAATTTGCCCCTCGCATTTCCGCAGCCACAAAAGTCCCACCGACTAAATCAGCATGAGAAAAATCTCTTTTTTCTAAAGAGGCGTTGTTGTAGTTGATGGTGTTGACTTGAGCAAAAGCAGGTTTGGGATTGATAATTACCCAGAACAAAGCCAACATCAAAATCAATATTAAAGTTAAAAATCTCAACAAAATCTTTTTCATAAGTTTATTAATTTTCATTTGTAGGGGTAAAGCGCAATGCTAAACCCTTACTGTTACTTATTTTTTGCCAATGACCAATGACCAATGACCAATGACCAATGACCAATGACCAATGACCAATGACCAATGACCAATGACCAATGACCAATGACCAATGACCAATGACCAATGACCAATGACCAATGACCAATGACCAATGACCAATGACCAATGACCAATGACCAATGACCAATGACCAATGACCAATGACCAATGACCAATGACCAATGACCAATGACCAATGACCAATGACCAATGACCAATGACCAATGACCAATGACCAATGACCAATGACCAATGACCAATGACCAATGACCAATGACCAATGACCAATGACTAATAACTATTTCCAATCTTTACCAATCCGAATTGTCAAGTCAGATTCCAAATCTCCAGTTGCTGACACATCGATTTGACCCAAGCCTAAGACTTGTTGTAAGTCAACTCCTGTTTGATGAGTTCCTTTCTGAACAACTATTTGAGTTTGACGTTGGGTATCAGGCCATTCAGGAACGGTGTAAATATTTGTAAAACCTTTTTGTTTGAGATAGGTAATAACTTGTTCCGTTAACTGAGGTTGATTGGAAGCATTTTGAATAGCAATTTTGAGGCGATACACAGGTCTTAAATCTGGCTTCAGACCGGGTACATTCACCCCAACATAATCATTCAATAAGCTTTGTTGTCCATTCATATTCAGCCAATAGCTATTGGGGTCTTTGCTGAATTTGCTGAATGTACCTGGTAACATGGTTAATTGAAAATTATCCCGCTCTACATTCGCGGAAAAATTAGCCAACGCCATCATTTCTTCCATTTTCAGATTGGTATCAAAATACTTTCGCATAATGCGAGTTAATTGAGGCAACCTGGGTAAAACTGTGGGACTATTCATTTGTTGCAGCAAAGAGGTTATCAGTGCTTGTTGTCGCTGCACTCGTGGTAGATCCCCTAAACCTGTCTCCCGAAACCTGGCAAATAATTCTGCTTGTTCACCGTTAAGAGTCTGCCAACCGCTGACTAAATTTACCGATAAACCACCAGCTTGATCTTTATAATTCATCTCTTGGGGTACAAATACATCTACCCCACCCAACTGATCAACTAATTGTCTCAGTCCACTAGTAGAGATGCGAATATAGCGATCAATGGGTGCATTATTTAAGGTGCGGCTCACTACCCTTGCGGCTAATACTGGCCCACCTTTAGCATTAGCTTCCGATACCTGAGTTAGCCCCTGTTCAGGAATCGAGATCATCGTTCCTCTGGGAATTGAAAGCACCCGAATAGATTTATCGCTGGGATTTAGCCGTACTAATAACATCGTATCGCTGCTACCCGCAAAACTTTCTGGGGAGCCATCAACAGTACCCTTAACTGGTTCGATACCCATAACTAAAATATTCATGGGTTTTGAAAGTTGGTACTGGGAGAGTTTACTCTTTAAATACCCAGGTACTTTTAGCTGATCTTTAGTATTCGAGCCAAAATCATCATCTTGGGCCTGATCTAAATTACTCCACAGAGGAGTCCAAAGTGCTAAACTTGATACTAGCAACCCGGATAAAATTATCCCTAAAACAAAGGTTAATATCCACAGTAGCCAGCGCGGCATCGTCAAACCCAACCGCTCATATATCTCATTAGGGAGCGCACCCACTGACTCGACGACATTTCGAGAATCAATTGGCGGCTGTGGTATTGCCTCTGCCTCTGATTCTGGGGCTTGTTGAGGTATGACCTGATTTTCCGTCCGTGGCGATCGCACCCCTTGATCTAAGGCGGGTACTTGCTGAGGTATAACTTGATTTTCTGACCATTGAACTTGTTTTATCACGATTCTCTCCCCACTCAACCACTCCCTAAAGGTATGTTAATGCAAGCTGCAAATCTTGCCAGATTTTGAGATTTTTTTAGATTTTTTTGGGGGTATTGCCATTAGCTACTGAGAAGAAATTCATAAATTTAACATTTTTGAAGACAATCCTAAATCCCAAATTCCAAATCCAAAATTGAATGAATGTACACTAGTATGGTTTTGAAGCAAGTGTATATGACAACATGAATAGTTCATTTATCCCTGTAATTCTTGCGGGCGGCAAAGGTGAGCGTTTTTGGCCTCTTAGTCGCCGAGACCGACCTAAGCAATTTTTAAGTCTCGATGGTAGTTCTAGAAGCTTACTCCAATCAACTGCTGATCGACTGCTAACACTCGCGGGCGGTTGGGATCACCTATGGGTGATAACTTCTAGTCAAATAGCTCAAGGAGTAAGAGAACAATTACCTGATCTGCCAAATCAAAATTTGCTGGTCGAATTAGAGGGAAGAGATACAGCAGCCGCAGTTACTTGGGCAAGTTTGGAAATTAAAAAGCGTTACGGAGCAGAGGCTGTGATTGGCTTTTTCCCCGCTGACCACTGGATTGCTGATCAAGATGTGTTTGCACATACCTTGAGTGCAGCTACCGAACTTGCGACTAGCACAGCAGCGATTGTCACTTTGGGGATCAAGCCGACTTTCCCATCAACTGGTTACGGCTACATTGAACAAGGTCAAAAGATGGGTAGCTTTAATGAGTTGCCAGCTTATCATGTCAACCGCTTTACTGAAAAGCCCAACCGGGAAACAGCAGAAACTTTTTTATCAACGGGACGTTTTAGCTGGAATAGTGGTATGTTCGTCTTTCGGGCAAGTGTGATTCTAGAAGAACTACATACCCATGCTCCAGAAATTATCGAACCTTTAGAACAACAAGGCCCTGATATTTACCCCCTGTTGCCTAAACAAAGTATAGATTATGCACTCATGGAAAAAACAACTCTAGCATATGTTTTACCAGTGGAATTTGGTTGGGATGATCTAGGCGACTGGAATGCGATCGAACGCTTACTCAAACAAGAAAATAACAAGAATGTTGAATTAGCTACCCATGTAGGGCTAGATACCCAAGGGGCGATTGTTTATGCCTCCAATCCTGATGATGTAGTTGTTACTATTGGGCTAGATGATGTCGTAATTGTGCGCGATCGCAATGTTACCCTGGTAGTAAAAAAAGAACGTACCCAAGAAATTAAGCAGATTCTCAAAATCCTGGAAAATGATCCCCGGTTTACTGACTTATTGTAAAAGTTAAAACTCTTGGTAGAGGCTCAAAAGTCTTGTTCCCAATTATAACTAGATTGTCTATAGTATTCTGTGACATTTAGCTTAAGCAACAACTTTGAGCCTTGAGTCAAGGGGATCACTATTAAATTTACTTTTTGTTTAACAAAAACATATTTCTTAATCAAAGATAATAGGTAAAGCCGCAGTAGGCAAGAGTTTTTTTTAAATTTTTAAATTTAAAATTTAAAATTTTGATTTTTAAATTTTGATTTTTACATTTTTTTGTCTTCAGTCCCCAAAAAATGTTCTTAACCCAAACTGTTCCCCGACAACGAGAAATTATTGAAGTAGTCCTCCGCAACGGCTGGGACTATATGCGAAGGTTGCTTACTGGTGGTAAAGCTGATCAACCTCAACTACCTACACCTGCGGTCTTAAAAAACATCTTGGTAGATTTGGGGCCTGTCTATGTCAAACTCGGACAGCTACTTTCTACCCGTCCAGATTTACTGAGCGCTGGTTACATTGAAGAACTGTCAACTCTCCAAGACGAAGTACCGCCAGTTCCTTGGTCTGAAGTAGAATTAGTTATCCGTAAACAGCTAAAACGCCCACTAGAAGAAACATTCAACACAATTAATCATGTCCCAGTAGCAGCGGGATCAATTGCTCAAACCCATCGTGCTACTTTAGCAGATGGAAGGGAAGTTGCTCTTAAAGTCCAACGTCCGGGAATCGATGTGACGATTGCTCAAGATATTGCTTTAATTCAAGGGATCGCGGATTTAGTAGCACGGACTGATTTTGGACAAAATTACGACATCAAATCCACTGCTGAAGAATTTACTAAAGCCCTAGAAGCTGAATTAGATTTTAAACGAGAAGCCGGTTTTACAGACCAACTCCGGCGTAACTTATCCCAAAGTCGTTGGTATGATCCCACACAAATAGTAGTTGCAGAAATTAACTGGGATTTGACAACAGAAAAATTACTGGTGATGGAGTGGCTAGATGGTGTTCCCCTGCTGTTAGCTGATTTAAGTAACGAAAATCCTCAAGATGCTGTCGCCAAACGAACAGAGATCACTACTTTATTATTTAGAGTATTTTTTCAGCAACTATATATTGATGGCTTTTTTCACGCTGATCCTCATCCAGGTAACTTGTTTTATCTCACATCTGGACGTGTGGCGTTGTTAGACTGTGGTATGGTGGGTAGACTTGATCCCCGTACCCAGCAAATCTTAACAGAAATGTTGTTAGCAATTGTAGATTTAGATGCTCAGAGGTGCGCTCAGTTAACTTTGCAACTTTCAGATTCTGCTCAACCAGTGATTTTGTCGCGGTTAGAAAATGATTATGACCGAATGCTGCGAAAATATTACAATGCCAGCTTGACTGATATAAATTTCAGTCAGATAATTTATGAAATTTTGCAAATAGCCCGCAATAATAAAATTCGCTTACCTAGCAATATGGGCTTGTATGCTAAAACCTTAGCAAATTTAGAAGGGGTAGCGCGTACCTTTAACCCAGAAGTGAATTTATTTGATGAAATTAAGCCATTAATCACAGATTTGTTTCGTCAGCAGTTATTGGGAGATAATCCAGTGCGATCGCTCTTACGCACCGCTTTAGATATCAAAAGTCTCTCTTTACAATCTCCTCGCCAAATTGAACTATTCTTAGACCGTGTAACATCAGAAACCTTTCAGTGGAACTTATCACTTCAGGGTTTAGACGGTATACGCCGCACAATGGATGATGTCGCTAATCGGCTTTCTTTTAGTATATTAGTAGGTTCCCTGATTATGGGTGCAGCTATTATTTCTAGTCAAGCCCAAACATCTCAGTTATCATTTGTAAGTAGTGTTCTATTTGCTGCGGCTAGTTTGTTAGGCTTGTGGTTAATTATTAGTATTTTGCGCTCAGGACGTTTAAGGTGAACTACTATGTCAATTATCATCGCTGAAAACCTGAGTAAATCTTATCCAGTAGCCATTAAAGAGCCGGGTATTCGTGGAACCATCAGCCACTTTTTTCGCCGTACCTATCGGCAGATTAACGCCGTTAAGGATGTATCATTTGAAATTGCTCCTGGTGAAGTAGTTGGTTTTTTGGGGCCAAATGGTGCAGGTAAGACTACTACTTTAAAAATGCTCACCGGGCTAATTCATCCTTCTAGCGGTACAGTCAGAGTCGCTGGACAAATTCCCTTTCGTCGTCAAGAAGCATTTTTGCAAAAAATCACCTTGGTGATGGGACAAAAACAGCAGTTAATTTGGGATTTACCAGCATTAGATTCTCTAAAAATTAACGCCGCCGTTTACAACATTTCTGATAAAGAATTTCATCGTCGAATCGGTGAATTAACAGAAATGCTTTCTTTAGAAGGTAAGCTTAACCAACCAGTCAGAAAACTTTCATTGGGTGAACGGATGAAAGCTGAACTGTTAGCAGCACTTTTACACCGTCCCCAAGTTTTATTTTTAGATGAGCCAACTTTAGGATTAGATGTAAATGCTCAAGTTGGAGTCCGCGACTTTTTAAAAGATTACAATCAACTTTATCAAGCAACTGTATTATTAACAAGTCATTACATGGCGGATATCACAGCTTTATGTCAAAGAGTGCTGGTAATTCACCAAGGAGAGTTAATGTATGATGGTAGCTTAGATGGATTATTAGAAAACTTCGCCCCTTACCGAGAAATCTATGTTGAATTAGCTCAAGCACTACCAGCAGAAAAACTTATGTCTTATGGTGATATCCAACTTTTAGAAGGTCGAGCCGTGCGGTTTATAGTCCAGCGAGAAGCACTTACTAGCACCGTATCACAAATTTTAGCTGATTTGGAAGTTATTGATTTAACAGTAACTGAACCACCTGTAGAAGAAGTAATTGGACGAGTTTTTAAAACTGGGTTTGTATAAGTAGCCATCATGAATTGCGTACACCAGGACACATGAAAAACTTCTTATTCCCCTCATCGCTTGCGGGGAGGGGTTAGGGGTGGGGTCTTATTTTCAAGTTAGTTGGACAAAATTAAATTCATTCTTGGAGAGAGGGAACTCTTAACAGAAAAACAAACATACTAAGGGCTGGTGTAATACCATTTCTTTGTGAAGTTGCGCCAAATCGGATCTTTTTTAAACGCAAAGGTACGCAGAGGTTAGCGCAAAGGTACGCAGAGATTTTATCAAGATAATTCCCTATGTTCCAAAATAATTAGGCGCATCTATGGCTACGCCACGCAAGCTATGATAGAGGATTGGTGTAACTACGCGACATTTGAAATATTGACAAAAATGTGCATTCCCAAACTAAGCGGGGTTGAGCATAACAAAGTAGATTTTTCCGAGTTTTTTCTAATTGTTCAATAATAGTTGGTTGATGTATTTGCTGCCAGTAAGATTGTTGTAGATAATCAATTAACCATAATTGGGCTTCTGTATCTAATTCTTTATCAATTTTTTTGGCTAATTCCAAGGCACTGCGATAAGATGTAGGTGTTTTTGTTACCTGTTGGAGTAAATCATTGGGAATTGTTTGTAATTGCTGATAAGATACGATCGCACTTCCTGGACTACCAGCCGCTAAACTCAAGACTTCTGGATGCTGTAAAATCTCTTCATTTCCTGTTTGTGTCAATACCTGAGCAACTCCAGACCTATCCAAACGATAAAAAGGAATCTTTTGACAGCGTGATACTAAAGTTGGTAACACAGATTCAGGTGAAGGTGCAATCAAAATTAATGTCGCCTGTCCAGGTTCTTCTAAAGTTTTCAACAAAGCATTTGCAGCCGATTCCGCCATCGTTTCCGCCTGTTCTAATACAACCACATTTCTAGAAGCTTCCAAAGGTGGACGGGAAAGAAATTGAGTAATTTCTCGAATTTGTTCTAGGCGAATTACAGGAGGTGCTTTTCGTTTAACTCCTTTCTCTGCTGCTTCTGCTGCTGTAAGTCGTTGTCCTTGATATTGATAAGTTGGTTCTACCCAAAATAAGGAAGGGTGATTTCCTTGACGAATACGATTTTGCAAAGTGGGAATTTGATGTGGTTCTATAGAACTAGAAAACAGCAATTCAATAAAACATCTTGCTGCTAAACTTCTGCCCACACCTTCAGAACCAACAAACATATAAGCTGGTGCAATTCGGTTTTGCTTGACAGCTTGGGTTAATAATTCTATTGCTTGTGGTTGCCCTATTAATGGTGAAAACATAATTTAATTAAACAAGCGCGCATTTAAAATTTCCTGGATCATTTTTTGGACAACTTCTTGACTCAAACTTCCATCTACTCGGAAAATTCTTGATGGGTAAGTTGCAGCTAATTCTGTATATCCTTGTTGTACACGACGATGAAAAGCAATTGTTTCCTGTTCAATACGGTCTAGTGTAGCTTGACCACGTTTGCGAGATAGTCCCACCTCAACATCAACATCTAGCCAAATAGTCAAGTCACTTTCTAAACCATCAGTAGCAATGTTATTAAGCTGATTAATTATACTCATACTTAAACCCCTGCCATAACCTTGATAAGCAATGGTAGAGTCAGTATAGCGATCGCACAAAATATATTTCCCTACTGCTAAATTCGGCTTGAGTTCCTGTTCAATGTGTTGCGCCCTATCAGCAGCATACAACAGTAATTCTGTCACTTCCCCAACAGGCTTATCCTCTGATTTTTCCAGCAGTAGTCGGCGCAAATGCAACCCTAACTCTGTTCCCCCTGGTTCACGAGTTAGAATCACAGATACGCCTTGACTTTCTAGCCATAAACTACACATTTGCATCTGAGTAGTTTTACCACAGCCTTCGACTCCTTCAAATACAATTAATTTACCACTCATGTTTTGAAATTTTTCTCCTACCGATTTTTTTACCCTAAGACAGCATAGAGATTTATGTCACGTTCCCATAGTCCAGTTGATCATCAGTTTGCATTCCAAAGCTTACCAAGAAGTATGAGTACTTTGGAAACCTGGACTTTTGGTGTTACAAATCATCTCAGTTGGATAACATTAGTCCCAACTGTTCATGCGGACTTGGGAACAGCAGCTATTTTCGTTTGGGTTCCCGCTGTCATAGTCGGAATGCTAATCAACTATCAAGTCAAACATCTAGGTAGAAATTTTTTAAATGTAGCTGGGGGAACTCCTAACTACATCACTCGTTTGTGGCAAGGCTACCCCATTATTGCCCGCTATGCCGCCATTGGATATTTCATATCGTGGCTTTCAGTTGTACCACTCAACTCGGTGGTACTCACAAATATGATTACTTCTAATCTAGAAGTACTGGGTATTCCCTGTCCAGAGCTAATTTTTAAACTCGGCTTTACCTTATTACCCTTTGTTGTTGCTTTTAGTGGCAGTCGTGCTTTAAGTATTTTACATCTATTATTTTCACTTCCTGCCTTACTTTTGCTTTTATTATTCTGTTTGCAAGGATTGGGTTTTTTAGTTTTCTCTCCCCATAGTCCCAGCTTTTTTCCTCAGCATTGGACATCGTTAAATTTTATAAATTGGGCTAAATGGTTCTTTTTTCTCAGCTATACCACCTACAGTTGTGAAACTGTTTCATCATTTGTCGCTGATAGTCGTCACCCCAAACAAACTTTAAATTTTCTCGATATTGCAGCTTGGTTAATGCTGCCCATTTTTATCGGTGGTTCTTGGGTAATTATCCGATTATGCACAATTGAAGGTCTAGAAGATAATCCTTATCTTAATTTTGCCGTAGCATCTGTATCATTTTGGGGAGACTTTGGACCGATAACCGTCACTTTTTTACTGACTAGTTGTTGTTTACTCGGTTCAGCAACCGCAATTTCTAATTCACCCCGAATTATCTATCAGTTAGCTGTAGATAAACACTTAGCACCAGTTTTTTCTTTAGTTTCATCTCGTGGGGTATTTGGTTCATCACTGGTTTTGAGTTTATGCATCAGCATGATCTATTTTCTTTGGGGAGACATATCTCAAATTGTCATAGTGGGAAATGTTGCCTGGTTTGTAGCGTTCATGCTCATGCATTTAGGGTTATGGAAAAAACGAAATCAACCAGATATATTGTGGCCAAAACTATCTTTAGTCTTTTTTATCATAGAAGCTGTAATTTTATTAGTGACTGCCTATGCTTGGGGTTGGCAAGATTTTTTGGCAGGATTATTAGCGCCCTTTGTTGTATTAATGATTGATGCCTTAGTGCGTTATCTTCCCATTCCTGTTTTCCGTTCCCATTGGTGGATAAAGCTGTATAAATCACATCAGCGAACCTCAATTAAAGACCCCCTAGCTATACAAGTGGGGATATTAATGTTTCTCCTCTGCGGTGCTGTTTTGGTGGGTTGCTTATTTGTTTGGTTATTGAATGTAGCCCCGATCACTACTGTGAAAAATCTGGTCGTTATTTTGTTGATAACAGTAGCATTTGTCGGAGTTGCGATCGCTTGTTGGACAAGTTTACCCCAAGTAGTTGCTCTAGCAGAAGCACGAGAAGCCGCAGAACACTTATTTACTGTTGCCCAAGATGGAATTTTAGTAGTAGATGAACAGGGTATTATCCGCCAAGCAAACCCGGCAACAGAAGACTTTTTTGGTTGTAATCCATCGCAATTATTGGGGCATCACCTACAAAAATTCCTACCCGAATTAACCGCATATCCAGAACAATGGGACAAACGAGGAGAACATACTCTATGCGATTATCAGAAAATCAGAACTTTGGAAGTTTCCATCTCAGATCGACTACATCAAGATTTTCAAGAATACGTCGTTATTGTCCATGACATTACCCAACGCAAGCAAGCTGAAGAAATATTGCTACATTCAGAAGCTCAATTACGCGAAGAGGCACAACAATTAGCTGCTCAATTAGTGCAGAGTGAAAAAATGTCAAGTTTAGGACAATTGGTAGCAGGTGTAGCCCATGAAATCAACAATCCTGTTAGCTTTATTTATGGCAACCTTACCCCAGCTAATATATACATTCAAGATTTAATTAAACTCATACAACTTTATCAGCAACACTATCCCCAGCCGAATGCAGAAATACAAAATGAAATTGAAACTATCGATCTCGATTTTATCATGGCAGACTTGCCTAAATTACTCAATTCAATGAATGTTGGCGCACAAAGAATTACAGAAATCGTCGTATCTCTGCGAAATTTTTCTCGCTTGGATGAAGCAGAAATGAAAGCTGTGAATATCCATGAAGGTATTGATAGCACGCTGATGATTTTACAAAGTCGTTTCAAGGCGACATCTGACCGTCCAGAAATTGAAGTTATTAAGGAATACGCTAATCTACCGCTTGTAGAATGCTACGCTGGGCAACTCAATCAAGTATTTATGAATATTCTTGCTAATGGGATTGATGCCATAGATGAGTCATCTGTATCTGGTCAATGGTTAATAGTCAATGGCAAAACAATTGACAATCCCAAAATAGAGATTTATACCGAAATTACTAGTGACCAAGAAGTAGTAATTTGCGTCAAAGATAATGGTTCTGGCATTAATGAAAATGTACAGAAACATTTATTTGAACCATTTTTCACTACAAAACCAGTGGGTAAAGGTACAGGATTAGGCCTATCTATTAGTTATAAAATTATTACCGAAAAACATGGAGGCAATTTAAAATGTCTTTCTGCACCTGGTATTGGCACAGAATTTGTAATTATTATTCCCTTAAAACAAAAAACAATTGCTGATTGAATAATCAATGAAGTGCAGAAAGTGGGATAGAAAGTATTTTCCTAACTTCCTCTGATTCCTACTCTCTGCTTTCCTCATTATTGGGGGTTAGATTGTTGACGGCGTGATTTTCTATTCTCCCAACTTTGCTTGAGTTGTTCCCGTTGTGCTGGAGTTAGGACTGCTTGCATTTTTTGTTTTGAAGACTTCTTGATTTCACTGATTCGGGTTTTCTGCGTTTCAGTCAGATTTAGAGAAGCAAAAGGCTCTTTTTTACCTTTCCACTCACCTCTTTGCTGTGAAGACTGACTTCGACGTGCCTCCATCGCTGCTTTTAGCTGTTGTTTTTGTTCTGTTGTCAGAACTTTGTCCATTTCAGCGCGTGTATCGCGGCGAATTTTCTGAATTTCGGTTTTTTGGGCATCAGTTAGTCCCAGCTTTTGCCAAGCACCCTTTTTGGCAAATTGTTTACCTGGTTGGACTGAAGGGGGAGTTTGTTGTGCTTGCGCTGCGAAGGGAATTGCAGTTACAGTTAGCGCAAGCGCAGCAGCCATAAATGATAATGTTTTGAGTTTCATAAATAAGCTTGTGTTTTTTTTGTTTGATGTCACTATCATAAGAACTTATCCTCAGCAACTACATGAGGATAAAGTCACGTCTACATCCATGACTAAAGTAATGGTTCAGTCCTGACAAAGGTGACTAGTACCGCAGGGCGGAAGTCAAAAGTCAAAAGTCAAAACGAAGACAGCATAAGATTGTTGGAGATTTAGAATGGTTGGTTTATTTACGCCGTGCTGTACTAGTTACAGTACGGCGGAATTAAAAATTAAAAATCCCAAATGTAAACTTTTGAATGATATGTCTCCCCCAATTCAGGTTAATAATCATCCCTTTCGCTTTTTGCTTTATTTAGAGTGGGCATTACTGGGGCTTTCGGTATTAATGGTCATGATTCCATCCCCATCGCCTCGATTTTCTGTGCAGTTCCCAGAATTAACTATTTGTAGCTTGGCTATTTTTGGTTTGATGGGCTTAAGATTACCGACGAATAATAATCTGTCTAAAGTAATATATACAGCTAGTGAAGTTGTCCTCATTTTAATAATTGGCTTTTTCGGTGGTAAAACTACTAGGCTTTTTCCCTTCCTTTATCTTATTTTAGTAACTCGCAGTTGTTTGATTTTTCCGTTACCTGGACGTTTGACTGTAACTTTTTCATCATTTATCTTATTTTTGATCACACTTAATAATCGCTCAACGCCTTTTCGATTATCTCCATTAGCTCAAGAACGGTTTCGGTTTTTCAGTTTTAGTTTAACAATTTTATTCGGGTTAAGTTTAGTATTTGTCTTGCTGTTAATGAATGCAGTCTTATCTGAACGCCAAAGTCGAGAAAAACTAGCTATTGCTAATGAAAAACTGCGTCAATATGCTCTGAGAATTGAAAATCAAGCTACCCTAGAAGAACGTAATCGCATCGCTAGGGAAATTCATGATTCTTTGGGACATTCTCTAACTGCGTTAAACCTACAATTAGAAACTGCTTTAAAGCTGGCAAAATCTGATATACCTAGAGCTTTGACTTTCTTAGCAACAGCTAAAGAATTAGGTTCAAAAGCATTGCAAGATGTACGTCACTCGGTTTCTAAAATGCGTTCACATTCTTTGCAAGAGCAATCTTTAGAACAGGCAATTGGTATTCTGGCAGAAGATTTTCATCGCTCAAATAATGTTTTACTAAACTGCAAAATATCTCTAAAATCTCCCTTGCCCAGTGAAATAATTACTCCCATTTATCGCATCATCCAAGAATCATTGACAAATATTACTAAATATGCAAATGCATCGGTAGTTAAATTAGAATTAATTACAACAACAGCAGCTTTAAAACTAATAGTTGAAGATAATGGTAGAGGTTTTGATGTACAACAAAATACTACTGGCTTTGGTTTACAAAGTATGCGCGATCGCACTTTATCACTCGGAGGAGAATTTACAATTAACAGCGCTCATGGTTCAGGTTGTCAAATAATAGTTGATATTCCCTTATCTCGGTGAAAATAATGATTAAAGTCTTACTTGTAGATGACCAAAGTTTAATTCGTCAAGGTTTAAGAGCATTATTAGAATTAGAAGCAGATTTAGAAATAGTTGGAGAAGCAGAAAATGGTGAAAATGCCATTAATTTGGTTGAACAATTACAGCCAGATGTAGTTTTAATGGATATCAGAATGCCGATCATTGATGGAGTTGCAGCTACAAAAGAAATTCAAAAACGCTTTCCCAATACCAAAGTTTTAGTATTGACAACTTTTGATGATGATGAATATGTAAAAGCAGTTTTACAGAATGGGGCAATGGGTTATTTACTCAAAGATACACCTTCAGAAGAGTTAGCTGTTGCCATTCGCGCTGTTGATAAAGGCTATTCTCAACTAGATCCAGAAATAGTTAAAAAACTGTTGACTCAATTTCCTGCCAGTTTATCTAAGCCGACAACATCTGTACCACCGAGTTTAGCTGAACTGACACCCAGAGAGAAAGAGGTTTTGCGGTTAATTGCTACAGGTGCTAGTAATCGAGAAATCGCCCATGAACTCTACATATCTGAGGGAACAGTCAAAAATCATGTCACCAATATTTTAAACCGGTTAAATTTGCGCGATCGCACTCAAGCCGCTATTCTTGCCAATACATTCTCATCTTATTTGGAACAAGATACTTGATTTAGGTATTACCAAAACATTGCTAAGTGCTAAGTAACGAGTGTTGAGTTAAAAAAACAATTGCACTCAGCACTCCTGCCAGGTATTCTTCAGAATTACTACTATTTATTATTTCAGTTCATATCTATACCAGCTTTTCAAGTATCCAGCATTTTTATTGACAAAAATTAATACATAATGCTCAAGGGCAGACTAGAATCTGCAATCACTAGGCTTTCAGCTTAAATCTCACATTCTCTACCCTGTATGAGTCTCAAAGCCTGAGCTAAAAATACTCATCTGTTATATTTGCTTAACTTATACCTGTCATAACAACAACTAAATTCAGTATATTCTCGGTATGATCCTAACCTTTCTTTCAGCATAATGGAGTCAATAGAGAACTGAGCAAGGCGCATCCTTTTACACAGTCAAGCTCTAGCGAAAATAAAAGGTGGAGGTATAAACAAAGCCAAGTTAATTTTTTTCTTACCCGTTTAAAAACTTAATTAGAGATACAGATCAATAATTTATTGAATTAGGAATTGATAAAAATTCCCTGCTCACTCTCAAATTCAACACAACGGAGAACAATCATATGGCTATTAATACAGAAAAACTGAGCATGATTTTACAACACTTTGTAACTGCTACTACTGACGTTCAAGGAGCAGCACTTGTGACTCCCGATGGTCTACCTTTGAGCGCAAGTCTACCAGGTGGGATGGATGAAGAACGTGTATCAGCAATGTCAGCATCTATGCTATCCCTAGGTGAACGGATTGGGATAGAGTTAGCCAGAGGAACTGTAGACCGCATCTTTGTAGAAGGTAACAAAGGCTTTGGTATTTTGACAGGTTGTGGTGAAGATGCAGTATTGCTTGTATTGGCTAGTGAAACTGCAAAACAAGGATTACTAATGCTAGAAATCAAGCGTGTTCTTGCAGAATTAAAACTAGTTTTGATCTAAATACTCCCCTCAGCAACTGAACACCAGTTCCTTGGTAGGCAAAATACTGAATAAACTATCGATTTCCAATTCCTTAAAAATTCACTTAGTATTGACTTTGAATTTTGAATTCACAACGGTACTAGATAAATTTTTACCCATTACTAAACAACTTTCAAAACCCTTTAGGAGTTTGTTTAAGCTAGTGAGTCATCAATCATTAATTTGTTTATTTATGGAGTAAATAAACATGGAGATTATGTGCTTAATTGTCACGGGAACAGTAGGAGCAGGTAAATCTACTTTTATCCGTTCTGTCAGTGAAATTGAGGTTGTAGATACAGATACCCGTGCAACTGATGAAACAGCATTGCTGAAACAAAGAACCACCGTGGCCTTTGACTTTGGTCGGCTGCAATTTGGCCCTGATATGGCTTTGCACCTTTATGGAACACCTGGTCAATCTCGGTTTGATTTCATGTGGGATATTTTGATTCGCAAAGCTCACGCTTATATTTTATTGATAGCAGCACATCGACCTAAAGAATTTCGTCATGCGCGTAAAATTCTCAAATTTATGCAAGAACGCGCCCAGATTCCCATGATTATTGGTCTAACACATACCGATTGTCCGGGAGCTTGGTCTGAAGAAGATGTATATCTTGCCATTGGATACGTTAATGAAGCCGAAAGACCTCCTATGATTAGAGTCAATCCTAACGAAGGAGAGTCTGTAGCAGAGGCAGTCATTGCCTTAGTACAGTACTTAATGGAAAGTTGTGCAGTGTAATATATCTCATCAATTCTGATGATTTTAGAAATATTTCTGCAATTAAATCAGAATTTTTAGAGATGAAATTTTGGAATATTTTTATTCTGATTTGTTCAATATTTAGATCCTTTTACGAAGGAGGTAAATTATGACTATTACTGGTAACTTTGCAGATTTCTCTTTGCCAGAACTACTTCAGTTTTTAGACCAGGGTAAAAAAACAGGACTACTTTATATTGAATTTTTACCTGAAGGAGATGAAAATAGGAAAAAACAAGTTTATTATATGTGGCTGCATCAAGGTCGTGTAGTCAGCGCAGCAGATCGGTTAGACCAACAAGGCTTAACATTAATGATTGCCCAAAGGGCATGGATAAGTGAGCGCGTCATCTCTAGAGTCACTCAAATTTCCTCTTGTTTCATCAACTCACCACTGGGTTTGTGTCTCAAATCTCAAGGACTACTACAACCAGAACAACTAAAATTGCTATTTAATAGCCAAGTTTTGCGTCCAGTATGTTCTTTATTCCAAGTCAAGGATGCTCTGTTTCGATTTGAAGCGACATCTTCATTACCTTTGGGGGAAATGACTGGTCTAAGTATGTCTGCTACTGAGGTAATATTAATTGGACTCCGTGCGCTGCGAGATTGGACTGCTTTAGAAGAAAAGCTCCCAGATCCAACTTCCGGTTTGTCAGGGTTTATGGTAAAACAGCCCAAAATGCAGTTAAATGCTCAAGAATGGCACGTGTGGGAATTTGTCAACGGACAGGTTTCGCTACAATACATCGCCAATCAACTGACAATACCCATTGCGACTGTGCAGCAAATTGCTTTCCGACTGATCATAGTTGGTTTAGCAGAAGAGTATTTTATGGTTGCTGCTACACCCACATTCACTGTAGAAGAGCCTATTTCTACTCCCGCAGTCACTTTTCCAGAACCAGTGAAGGAACTTGTAGCTGCAACTAAACCTCTAGAAAAGTCAGTAGAAAAGCCATCTGTCAGTCAATCATTCCTCAAAAATTTAGTTGGGTTTTTACGCAATAAAACATGATACAGCAGGAGTCAGGAGTCAGAAGTAAAACTGGCGAATGTGTATAGGTTTCAATCTAGATTCTGTACCTCATTAATCTGCAATCTGCTGTAATTCAAAAGGCAATTTTGGTGACTTATATTAGGCATCAATTAATAATAAAAGGTGCATATTTTTGCAACTCTGTTAAAAGCGCGTAATCTTAAATTATACTCTTTTACAGACCATATCAAAGACTTAATTCAACAAAAACTAAACAGTAATAACTGATAGTTTATTCAACCACATCTATTTTTTTAAGGGTTAATTATGGCTATTGAACCTACCGCTTTTATGGCAACAATGGAAAGAAGAATTGGTTTAACTCCCGAAGATAAAACTATTCTTAAATCCCACGCTGACTGGGGACTAGCAAATGCTTCAACAATGGCTGATCACTTCTATGCTTATCTAGGACGTGATGAAGAAATGAATGCCATTTTAAATAAAACTGAGGGCCGAATTCACCGCCTACATGAAACGTTTATTCAATGGTTTCATCAAATGTTTACAGGCATGGATGATTGGGGTAAAGGCTATGCTGATTGTCGTTGGCATATTGGGCTTGTTCATGTGAAGATTGGAATTGCCCCTCAGCACGTAGTTCCAGCTATGGCCATTGTCGTCCATGAAGTTGGTAAACAGCTCAAACTTGATGGCAAGCCAGAGGAATTGCAATATGCATTAGGTAGAATTTGTATGATTGATTTAGCTTTTATTGAGCAGGCTTATGTAGAAGTTTCCTCATCTGCTGTACTAAGAGAAACTGGTTGGTCAGAAGCTTTATTCAAACGTCTCATTGCCACTGGTGCATCTAGTATGTAAGCCAAAGCATTCAAGATTCATCACGTCTTTCTGCTTATTTTCCTGAAGAATTGTGGCATTTAGCAAGATATACACAAGCCCTGAATATATTTTCAGGGCTTTATTTTATGCAAATAATTCTAGACATTCATTTTTTAAAATGCCTTTTGTTACTTTTATGTTTCTAAATGATTTAGCGATAACTTCTTCACAAGATATATTAATCTGGGCTTGATTAATCGAAATTAAATCTTGAATGGAAGCACCATAAATAATTTCTGATATTCCAAACCATACACAAGCAGTAGCACACATGGGGCAAGGTTCACCAGTGGTATATATAGAATAACCTTCTAAAGAAGGGTTTTTTAGTTTAGTTGTTAAATTCCGAATGACATTGACTTCCGCATGGGCAGATGGATCACTGTCTCTAGTTACGGTATTATACGCTGCTGCAACTACTTCATTATCTTTAACTATCACCGCACCATAAAGGGCATCTCCTTTTTTTGCTGCTTCTAGCGCTAGACGCATAAAATATTCTTGGTTCATCTTCGCAAGAGAGTTTAATAGCATAATCTTCTATAATAGCGGCATTTTTGCTGTTAGTGCTGTGAAGTAGTTCATTTATTTTGTTTATATATATGTTACCAAATCGAGAAAAAATCGAATTTTACTTAACAGACCTAGAAACACCAATTGGTAAAGCAATTAATTTAACAATTGCGACTCTAGTTTTATTATCATCAGTAATTTTTGTGGCAGAAACTTATAATATCTCTGATGATGCTCACTTAGAGCTAAAAACATTAGACACTTGCATATTAATAATTTTCGCTGTTGAATATTTACTGCGTTTATGGAGTGCAGAAAACAAAATCAAGTATCTTGTTAGTTTTTATTCAATTATTGACTTAATGGCAATTTTACCATCTTTTGTTGGTTTAGTAGATGTTAGCTTTATCCGCCTATTGCGCTGGTTCAGGATTTTGCGATTAATCAGATTTATAGATACAAAATTTTTGTTTGGGAGTATCAGTAGCGAAGATGGGGTAATTTTTGCGCGGATATTATTTACTTTATTTGCAATTGTTTTTATTTATTCTGGCTTAATTTATCAAGTTGAGCATCCAGTTAACCCACAAAATTTTGGCACTTTTTTAGATGCCTTTTATTTTTCAGTTGTGACGATGACAACTGTCGGCTTTGGTGATGTCATACCAGTTTCTGAATTAGGTCGCTTACTCACAGTTTTGATGATTCTAACAGGAGTAGCGCTGATTCCTTGGCAAGTGGGAGATTTAATTAAGCGATTAGTAAAGACTGCGAATCAGGTAGAAACAATTTGTTCAGGTTGCAGTTTAGCTTTTCATGATGCAGATGCAGTATTTTGTAAAAGGTGCGGAACTCAATTACCAAAAGATGACCAAAATAATGTTATGTAAAGACTCAGAATCTAGAAAAATTCAGAGGGAACTCTTAACGGGCAGCAGGGAATAGAAAAAACTCATGTTTTTAAACATGAGATTGAAATAATGACCTTTTTTTAATTTTTAATTAGAGCGTTCGCGCAGCGTCTCGTAGAGAAGCGACTTGACTGAGCTTTAAACTCAGAACTAAAGTTTCTTATCTGTTCCCTGTTCCCTGTTCCCTCTTCCCTTTTTTTGTAAAAAAAAGGTGAGCCATTTAGCCCACCCCACAAATTAAGAAAAACAAACTGTTGCTATTAACCTAACAATGCTTTGGCTTTAGCTAACACATTATCAACAGTGAAGCCAAACTTCTCCAAACAAGTATTACCAGGAGCGGAAGCACCAAAAGTATCAATACTTACAGTGTCGCCTTCGCTACCGATATATTTATGCCAACCGAAGCTACTAGCAGCTTCTACAGATAGACGCTTGGTAACAGCTTTTGGCAGAATAGATTCTCTATAAGCTGCATCTTGTGTATCAAACAAGGTAGAAGAAGGCATAGAAACAACACGAACTTTCTTACCTTCAGCAGTCAATTTTTCCGCTGCACTGACACAGAGGCTTAATTCTGAACCTGTACCAATGAGGATGATATCGGGTGTACCTTGAGAATCAACAATTGTGTATCCACCCTTAGCGACACCTGCAATCGATGTACCTGCCAAGTTGGGGACGTTTTGACGAGTGAACGCCAATAAAGTAGAAGCTTGTGCTTTAGACTTCTCAATTGCTACTTTGTAACCACCAGAGGTTTCGTTTCCGTCTGCGGGGCGAATTACAGTTAAGTCAGGAATCGCTCGTAGAGAAGCGAGGGTTTCAATCGGTTGGTGTGTAGGACCATCTTCACCTTGGCCAATGGAGTCGTGAGTCATTACCCAAATTGAGCCAGCTTCAGATAGAGCAGCCAAGCGAATAGCAGCACGCATATAATCTGTGAAGATTAGGAATGTGGCACCGTAGGGTATTAAGCCCGAACCATGTAGGGCTATACCGTTACAGATCGCACCCATTGCGTGTTCCCGCACACCAAAGTGGATGTTACGGTTTTGGAATTGTCCTTTTTGGAAGTCACCGGCACCTTTAAGTTCAGTGAGGTTGGAGTGGGTTAAGTCAGCAGAACCACCAATTAATTCCGGTAAAACAGCCCCTAGTTTGTTGAGGCAGGTTTCTGAATGTTTGCGGGTAGGTAATGCTTTGTCTTCGGCTGTGTAGGTAGGTAATACTTGATCCCAACCATCAGGTAATTCGCCACTTACGAAACGTTCAAATTCAGCCGCTTCTTGGGGGTATTTAGCTTGGTAGTCAGCATAAGTCTTTTTCCACTCAGATTCGTAACCGGCACCACGTTCAACAGCCTTGCGGGTATGATTGAGGGCATCTTCAGGAACTACAAAAGCATCGTATTCCCAACCTAAATTTTTGCGGGTAGCTGTTGTTTCATCAGCACCCAATGCAGCACCGTGAATACCAGCGGTATTAGCTTTGTTGGGAGAACCATAACCGATGGTGGTTGTCACCTTAATCATGGTGGGTTTGTCGGTGACGGCTTTTGCTGCTGCGATCGCTTTGGCAATTCCTTCTAAATCGGTGTTACCATCTTTAACGTGCAGAACGTGCCAGCCGTAAGCTTCAAAACGCTTGGAAACATCTTCGGTAAATGCTACATCTGTAGAACCATCAATGGAGATGTGATTGTCGTCATAGAGAGCGATGAGTTTACCTAATCCCCAGTGTCCTGCTATGGAAGCAGCTTCACCAGAAATTCCTTCCATGTTGCAACCATCACCAAGAATTACATAAGTGTAGTGGTCAACAATTGTGGCATCGGGTTTGTTGAACTTAGCAGCCAGATGTGCTTCTGCTACGGCTAAACCAACTGCATTGGCAATTCCCTGACCCAATGGGCCTGTTGTGACTTCTACACCAGCTGTGACGAAATTTTCAGGGTGGCCTGGGGTCTTAGCCCCCCATTGACGAAATTGCTTGATGTCGTCTATGGTGACGCTATCGTAACCTGTCAGGTACAGTAAAGCATACTGCAACATAGAGCCGTGACCGGCAGACAAGACAAAGCGATCGCGGTTGAACCATTTGGGGTTTTTGGGGTTATACCGCATAAAGGAGTCCCAAAGGACAAAAGCCATTGGAGCCGCGCCCATTGGCAGTCCAGGGTGTCCCGATTTAGATTTTTCTATGGCATCAACAGCCAAAAAGCGAATTGAGTTAATACAAAGTTCTTGGAGGGATTGGGTTGCAACAGCCATAATCTCTTGTTTTTAACGATGGGTTAACATTGTTTGTAGCTTTCTCTTGCTGGGGTCATTTTCAAGTGATCCCACTATCCTCATCATCCCATTCTCCCTTGTCGATGGACAAGCGGGATCTTCTGAGTTTCTAGTGATGAATAAAGCTAATAATTTGGTCAGGCCAAACCCTTAGTGGCGATGGGAATGATATTTGAGATACTTTCCGCTCGTTTATTTCAGGAGAGCCGACCAAGCGCAAAATTACTTAAGTAACCAAGTTGGAATAAATAGTATTTTTGGAGATTCTAAAAACAGGCTATGAGTGAAGACTGTTAATTGCAAATCCAAAATCCAAAATCCAAATTAGAGGTATTTCTTAAAAGCCAGGGTGACATTATGACCACCAAATCCAAAAGAATTGGATAGTGCTACCGCTACTGTTTGAGCGCGGCTAACGTGAGGTACATAATCTAAGTCACACCCTTCGTCAGGATTTTCCAGATTGATGGTGGGGGGAATTTGGTCATTAGCGATCGCTAGGACTGTAGCCACTGCTTCAATTCCGCCTGAACCACCTAACAGATGACCTGTCATTGACTTGGTGGAACTGATTGGTACCTGATAGGCATAATCGCCCAAAGCCTTTTTAATTGCTGCTGTTTCCGTGACATCATTAGCTGAGGTGCTAGTCCCATGAGCATTGATGTAGCTTATCATTTCTGGTGTGAGTTCTGCGTCCTTGAGTGCCAGTTCCATCGCTCTAGCAGCACCTAAGCCTCCAGGTACTGGGGCGGTCATATGGTAAGCGTCACAGGTCATACCATAGCCTACCATTTCTGCATAAATACGAGCGCCCCGACTCAACGCCTGTTCTAGTTCTTCGAGAATTAAAATTCCTGAACCTTCACCCATGACAAAGCCGTCACGATCGCGATCAAAAGGACGACTAGCATGGGCCGGATCATCGTTCCGAGTCGAAAGCGCTCTGGCTGCGGCAAACCCAGCCACAGACAAGGGTGTAATTGCTGCCTCACATCCCCCGCAAATCATTGCTTGGGCATATCCCCCTTGAATCAGGCGAAAAGCATCCCCAATGGCGTTGGAACCAGCAGCACAGGCTGTTACAGAACAAGAATTTGGACCTTTAGCACCAGTATGAATTGCCGTTAACCCGGCTGCCATGTTGGCGATCATCATCGGGATCATAAACGGACTACAGCGATCAGGCCCACGATTTAGGTAGATAGTTTGTTGATCTTCCAACACTTTAATCCCACCAATGCCTGAGCCAATCATGACACCTATATGTTCTGCGTTCAGGTCATTGATAACTAATTGCGCGTCTCCTACAGCCTGAATAGCCGCCGCGATCGCAAATTGGGCAAACCGATCCGTCCGCTTGGCTTCTTTGCGCTCCATGTAGTCATGTGGATCGAAGTTTTTCACTTCACCCGCAATGCGGCAATCATGATTAGACGCATCAAAAGCAGTGATGTAGTCAATGCCATTGCGTCCACTTAACAATCCTTTCCAATATTCAGATGGTGTGTTACCAATAGGTGTAATCGCGCCAACACCAGTTACAACAACGCGTTTACGTTTATAGTCTGTCATGATTCAGTTAAAGGTGGCGAAAAAGCAGCAGGCAGAACAATCAAGAGTGCTGAGTTATAAATCCTGAGTCAAGAGTTTACTATTGGTTTGATCATTTTTACTCGATTCTTTTCTCAAGAAAAGTCTAGAGTTTATATACTCAGCACTTAGCAATGCCAGTTACTATAAGTTAGCAGCGCCGACGAAAGTTACCTCAAGTCAGGAAACGCACCCACGGTGCTGTCAAAACTCAATATACTGGCTCCTCAAGACTCAGTACTGTTTTAGGCTGAGGCAGCAACGTTACTGTTAATGTAATCCACTACCTCTTTTACCGTTAAAATCTTTTCAGCGGCTTCGTCAGGAATTTCGATATCAAATTCTTCTTCCAAAGCCATCACTAATTCCACGATATCTAGGGAATCTGCTCCTAAATCGTTGACGAAACTAGCGTTAGGTACGACTTGCTCCGGTTGAACATCTAGCTGTTCTACGACGATTTTCTTTACCTGATCAAAAATATGTGCTTGGCTCATAGATATAAAGTCCTTAACCAGTTGCTATGATTTGCTCTTTATGGGAAATGTTTTTTTTGAGCATATACATCTTATCGGAAAGCGTGATCTTCCGTATACCGCTGAGGGTTTTTCATCAAAAAAAATCTTAGCCGCTGTTCCTCAACAGTTTTGGGTACTTGCAATCCCCGGCTCAACCGAAACAACTAGTACCGCTGCGCGGAATTAAAAATTAAAAATTAAAATTTAAAAATTAAAAACCCGGAAAATAAGCTTTTCAGGAATTTTTAAGGTTTTGTTGGCTGCTTGCCTTTTTTTTACTATATCTAGCGCCCTCAAGCTTCTGTTTTCTCAGTTATGGTTCCAATTGTTCTTCGCTGTTTCCACAACTTCGCGCCTTGCTAGTACAATACGGCGTAAATAAAGTATCCATTCTCAATCAAGGATATGATGAGGGGGGTTACAGCCGTAGGGCTTTCAGTAATGATTTTTGTAATTATCTAGAGCGATCGCTCTAACCCAAACATAATTTTATGCTATCTCAAACGCTAAAATACGCTTACTATCCCGGTTGTGTTGCTCAAGGTGCTTGTCGGGAATTATATTTATCAACCCAGGCACTCACCCAAAAACTGGGTATTGAACTAATTGAATTAAAAAAAGCTTCCTGCTGCGGTTCGGGTACGTTTAAAGAAGATTCCCAATTGTTGGAAGATACGGTTAATGCCAGAAATATCGCTCTCGCAGAAGAATTAAATTTACCTCTTTTGACTCATTGCAGCACTTGCCAAGGTGTAATTGGTCATGTTGATGAACGTTTGAAAGAATGTCAGTCCAATAACCCAACCTATCTCAATCAAGTTAATGGATTGTTACAAAAAGAAGGCTGTTCACCTTATCGCGGTAGTACAGAAGTTAAACATCTACTTTACGCTTTAGTCACAGATTACGGTTTAGAAGAAATCACCAACCGTGTCACCCGCAAATTAAGTGGGTTAAAATGTGCAGCTTTTTATGGCTGTTATCTCCTCCGCGCTCAAAAATCCATGCCCTATGATGACCCTTTCCAACCAGAAGCGATGGAAAATATGTTTCGGGCAGTAGGCGCAACACCTGTATATTATCGTGGTCGCACTCAATGTTGTGGTTGGCCTTTATCAAGCTACGCCACCACTGACTCTTTTAAAATGGCGGGAATGCATATTCAAGACGCTTTAGAAAATGGTGCTGATTGTATTGTTACCCCTTGTCCTTTGTGTCATCTGAATTTAGATTCTCGTCAACCAGAAGTAGAAAAAGTAATTGAGAAAAAATTAGGTTTACCGATTTTACATTTACCGCAATTAATTGCTTTGGCTTTAGGAGTTAGTCCGAAAGAATTGGGTTTGGAAAGACATATTGTTTCTACAAAACCAGTTTTGGAAAAATTGGGATTTTAGTTTTATATTTACCATTACAAATCGAGTCATAGCCGCAATTTTGCAAAGAGGTAAACTTGTGTCCAGCAATCGTAAATCAAAAAAGCAACAAGATCCCCTAATTAAATGGTTGACATTAAACTGGGACAGACCGGAACGTTCCTATAATCCAGATGTGCGGGATTTTTTAGCTGGGTTGCTGGACTATCCAAAAGAGCGAGTGGTGACAGAGGATAAAGGTGGCGGAGGTGGCTATCCAGACATTAAACTGCTCACTCCTGAAAAAATTGCTTGGGTGGTTGGAGATTTAAAAAAAGATGATGCTGAACTGACTAAAGAAAGTGGACGGAAAAAACTATGGAACCAAAAAAGTAAATATGTTGAGGGTTTAACCCGATACGTTTTATTTCTCACAGCCAAATATCTTTGGATTGTTTTACCTACAGGTGAACCAGTCGAAGGTTTTGAAGTTCCAATTGATTTATCTGCAACTACTTTTGAGCAATTAAAAGAACAGCTTAAATTTATCTCTGCTGAACAAGCAGAACACGGCAATCAATGGGCGACTTTTATTGGTGGAAAGTTGCCCTATATTTATTTAAAGCTGGATACGGAAGCCACACTAAATCAACTGCGACAAGACTTACAAACCAGCTTTGCTGAGTTGAGTATAGCCGGAGAGGAAGCTATTGCTCGATTATTCGGGCAGTACGAAGACTATAAGCGTCGCAAACAAGAGATTGAGCAGAATTTAGCTGGTGCTGGAGAAGCTCAACGTCGAGCATTAATGCGGGTAAATAATCAATTTGAATTTGAAAGACGTTTATTTGAAGACATTTTACCTCAATTTGAAGAACAGTATGGGCGTGAAGTTAATGCCAAAGGTGAGCAAGCTAAAGCGCGAATTCGTGAGGCTTTTGTTGCTGATTCTGTAGCGGTACTCATTGCTCGTGTTTTGTTTCTCAGATTAGTAGAAGATTTACAACTTACTAAAAAAAGACGACTTACGAATGGTGGTCCAAAAGATTGGGCTGACTTTGTAGATCATCTTACAGGAGATGCCCGTGCTTTAGTGAGGCTAATCGCTGAAGATGTAGGACGTTTATATAAAGAACCCTTTGAACGTAATGTTTTTGATTGGCTTTATCAAACTAATGGCATCTTAGATCAGGCGTTGCAACGGCTAATAATGCGGTTTAATGCCTACGATTTTTCAGGATTATCTGAGGAAATCTTGGGAGATATTTATCAAGCCTTTTTACCTACAGCTAAACGGAAACGATTAGGAGAGTTTTATACACCTACTTCAATAGTTGATTGGTTGCTAGACCAAACTATTTTTAGTCATGATGAAGGTAAAATACTTGATCCATCTTGTGGAAGTGGTTCATTTTTAGTACGTTATGTTCATCGTCGTCTAGAAGATATCAAAGTGAGAGGAATTGCTCAAGATGACGTTTTGCAGGAACTACAAACAAATGTTTGGGGATTTGATTTAAACCCTTTTGCTACCTTTATCAGTCACTTTCAATTAATGTGGGCAATATTACGGGTAAAACCTTCTTCTACTCCTCCAAATATTCATGTTTACAATTTGAATAGCTTGCTAAAAGATGCCGATTTAGTACCTTTTCTGGGAGAAGGTTATCTTTCCCCTGGTTCTCAGGAAAGGGATAGTGAGCAGTGGAAGTATATTATTGGTAATCCACCTTATATCCGAGCCGAACGGGTAAAATACAGCGAGGAAATGAGAGGATTATGGCAACAAATTTGGGGACAGAATGCTGATACTGGTTTAGTTTTTCTCTATCGTGCTTTAACTGAATCGCTTCAATCTGGTGGTTTTTTAGGCATGGTTGTAAGTGGTGGTTATGCTAATTCTGAAGCTGCGGCTAAGGTTTGGAAATTACTTTATCCGCGACAAGAAGCTGTATTACGCAAAGTGGTTTGGTTGGAGTTTATAGATAAACCTGTTTGGGATGTGGCACGAGTACCTCTAATTTTGGTGATTGAGCGAACCCCGGCTAAAGAAGATGATGAAATTGAGTTATATGTTCCTTCTAAATGGCCAAGTGATGAACCGCCTGTTAAAATCAAATATGGTGATTTTTTTGATGCTAAAGTTAGCCCTAGAGTGACGGATATTGATCCAAGTAATCCATTAGAAGGCAGATGGGGAGATTATCTTTTACCATTGCTTCATGCTGAAGATATACCCATTTTACGGAAGTTATATCCTAATGGTAATGGTGGTAATATTGTTGAATTGAAGGAAGCTGTTGCACAACAAATTAGTCGTAGTAATCGCCCGTTTTCTTGGACTTATGGGATTCAACGAGGAGGGGTAGAAGTCACTCCAGAAGCGACAGGAGATAAACCTATTCAAGTGATTGCTGGACGTAGTTTAGCTGTAGGTTGGCCTGGAGAATCTGCTGGGTGGGTTGATTTGGAAGCGGTTAAAAATAGACCTAATGGTAAGTTGAGTTTATGGGGTAGTGATGTAATACCGAATAAGTTTATTGCAGTTGCCAAAATTGTTAAGTTACCAACTGCTACGATAGTTGATTGCTCATCTGAAGAAATAAATATAGCTGTATTAGATAGTGTACTTGTTGCTTTAGAAAAACATGACGGAGTAAAACTAGAAGCTATTGCCGGTTACTTAAATAGCAAACTGATTCGTTTTGTTGTTTCAGTGAGACTTCGTTCTACTGTAGTACAAGGATATTATAGTCAATTTCATCCAAGAATTCTAGAATCTTTACCCTGGGTTAAAAACTTAGATCCTAAGATTGAACAACGATTAATAGATAGTTATAATCAACTATCTCAATTCGCAAATATTGCTAAAAATAATCCCGATGAATGGTTGTTATCTCAGATAGAAAATCAGATTGCAGTTAAACGATATAAGTTAATTGATCGCATTTTAAATATCAACTTTATCAACTGGAGTCCTGAAGATGTGCAAGCTGAGGAATTAAGTTTAGATGGTAGCTTCCTGAAAACAGGCTTATTTTTTATTGATTTGTTAAATACCGATTTAGCCGAATTGGTTTATAAACTCATCACGATAAATTCTGATGATGATACTTCTATATCTGGTAGGTTAATTCAAAAATTAGTCATTCCTCAAAACTACCCTGAACTCATGCAAGAATATCGGCAAAGAATTGCTGATTTTCAGCAAGTGGAAGCTGATTTCTTTAATGTATTAGCTGAGATTGACGCAGCAGTTTATGAAATGTTTGGACTTACAGATGAGGAAAAAGCTCATATTGAAAATCGTCTTGCTAGTTTTCCGTTGAATAAGCTTCAACCTCGTTATCCTTGGCAAACCGTTCGACCTAGATCAATTAAAGCTTATACAGAAGATAGATTTACATAATATTTAGAACAGGCATCTTGCCTGTTCCACAACAAAATCATCATGGACAAGATTGAACTTACTTTTTCCCTAATTGACGTTGCAATTGTTTCAAAGATTGATATATATCTGGCAAGCGACTATAAACAGCAGATACTTTGAGATAGAGTTTGTGTGGCATTGCTGGACTACCAGAAACAATCTCCCCCGGTGCGATATCATTATGAATGCCAGCTTGAGCAGATGCGATCGCACCATCTCCAATTTTCACCTGATTAGCTATTCCTACTTGTCCGGCTAAAATTACCCGATTTCCCACCTTCACGCCTCCAGCCATACCTGCTTGACCAGCGATCGCACAACCAGCACCAATTTGACACCCATGTCCTATCTGCACTAAGTTGTCAATTTTGGTATTGCGTCCGACTCTGGTTTCTCCCACTGCGGGACGATCAATAGCAGAGTTACAACCCACTTCTACACCATCTTCTAAGACAGTGTAACCAGATTGTTCCATTTTCAACCAACCCGTGCGGGTGGGAACAAAGCCAAAGCCTTCTGCACCGATGACAGCACCGCTATGAATTACGCAGTCTGCACCGATGATGGTACGTTCGTGGATAGTACAATTAGCGTGTAGAGTTGTGCGATCGCCTATTTTCCCATCTGGATAAATGACGACGTTAGGATGAATAATGGCATGATTGCCAATTTCCACACCTTGGGAAATTACAACATGGGAACCAATATAAACATCATTACCGATTTTAGCTGTGGGATGAATGACTGCGGTAAGGTGAATTTCGGGATTGGGACGATATGGTTGATAAAAAAGAGCGATCGCTTTTGCAAACAATAATCTTGGTTCTGGGGTTGATAACCAAGCAATACCTCTTTCTGTAGCTTGCATCTGCAATTGTTCATTCTGGGGCAAAATTAAAGCACTAGCAGCCGTAGAATTGATTAAAGAGGCAAATTTTGCACCTTCTACATAGCTGAGAGTAGCAGATGTAGCTTCATCTATGGCTGCGACTCCGGTAATTTCTGGATTTTGTTCTCGGTTAGTAATCAGGCTGTGGCCTGTAATCGTGTCGTTTAATTTACTGATAATTTCACTAAATTGCATAATTTAATGTTCAGAATCTGATAACTATCCAAATAATCATGCCTTAATCCGATCTTTTTTGGTTACAGTTTTAGAAGCAAAAGAGTATAGAATCAGATGTGTCAATTAATTAGGGTTTGCTATTGCCTGTCCAGCTAAATAAGCGGTTGTCCAAGCACTCTGGAAGTTAAATCCGCCCGTAATTCCATCAATATCTAATACTTCACCGGCAAAATACAAACCAGGTACTAACTTACTTTCCATAGTTTTAAAGTTAACTTCTTTGAGGCTAACCCCACCACAGGTGACGAATTCTTCTTTAAAAGCACCTTTACCGCTAATTAAGTATTCTCCTTGAGAAATTTCTTGGACTAGCTGATTTAAGGTTTTGTTGGGTATTTCTGCCCAACGGTCTTCAGTGGTTATACCGATACGAGCAATAATATATTGCCAGAGACGATGGGGTAAGTCTACTCCGCGATGAAGGGCTACTGGTTTTTTACCCCATTCCTGTTTTATTGATAAAATCTTTTCTTTGACTTCCTCTTGTGACAAGTTTGGCAGCCAATTGATCAATAATTTGGCTTGATAGCGATTTTCATGGAGTATTCTTGCACCCCAAGCCGAAAGTTTCAGCACTGCTGGTCCGCTGACACCCCAGTGGGTGATTAACAAAGGGCCAGTTTGTTGTAGTTGATGTTTTCCGGGAAGGGATAAACGCAGATTTACAGGAGTGATGCTGATTCCCGCTAATGCCTGTAATTTAGGGTCAGCAATGTTAAATGTGAATAGGGAAGGAACAGGTGTTTCGATGTGATGACCTAATTCTCTAGCGATTTTATGACCGATGATGCTGCTACCTGTGGCTAAAAGCAAGCAATCGCAATATTTCGTTTCTCCTGATTTGAGAAGAATTTCAAAACCCTGGTTTTGTCGAGTTACAGAAACCACAGGTGTACCAATACTAAGTTCTAACTTAGCTGTAAAGGCAGCTTTAATCAAACATTCAGCAATGGTTTCCGAACGATCTGTAATTGGGAACATCCGCCCATCTGCTTCAGTTTTCAAATTTACCCCATGAGCGGCAAACCAGTCTACCGTGTCTAAGGGTTGAAAACGAGTAAAAGCCCCCCGCAAAGCTTTTCCACCTCTGGGGTAATTGAGGGCTAACTCTTGAGGATCAAAACAAGCGTGAGTGACGTTACAGCGTCCTCCACCAGAAATTAGCACTTTCGCCAAAGGTTGACGACTGGCTTCGATTAACGTCACTTGGGCTTGAGGATTAGCTTCAGCACAAGCGATTGCACCAAAAAATCCTGCCGCCCCACCACCAATAACTACAATTTGTAACGGTAACAACTTCAAAAATATCTCAATAGCACCTACTTAACTAGGTTAGCTGTTATTTTCAATCTTCCACGCTCAACACATCTGGCTTATATCTGCTGACAGATATTAAAAACGCCACCATATCTTTTGAAGATAACTGAAAATCCCTACTGCGATCGCAGCCAACAACAATAGCCAAATCACACCACCGGGAAGAAATGTGAGAATACCAAAGCCTCTCAGGATCAAAATAGCTATTCCCATACCTAAAAGGATGCCAAATATTTGGGTTAATTTGCGATTTATGGAAGATTGATTCATCCTATTTCCCTCTTAAATCAAACTAAAAATGAGATATGATGTGGATTCTGGCTAATTGTTGATCAAAAAAACTCTCTGCGTCACCGCTCGATTCCCTAATGATTACCACTTGATAGTCATTCTAAGCTGTTAAGTCAGTAGGCCAAAAGAAATCAAACCATGTTAAGTAAAATAACAAATTTCAAAATTCGCTCGTAGTCAGGTCTACGGCCCTACTTGGAGGTTTAAAAATTACTGAAAAGCTTGTTTCGTCTGCTTTTTTCATTAATCATTAATCATTCCCAGCAAGCTGTACTAGCCTGTTTTTACCAAATTTATTCAGAATCCACTGAAATTTAGATCATGTCCAGAAAATATCAAAATTGAACTGTAATTAGAATTGAGTGTGGTGAAATCGATCAAACTTCAAGATTTGCAGTTTCCCCTCCCGGTTCGGTAGATGCTGGCAATTAGTAACAAGTAACCTCAGTTCGTCATGGGGATTTAGAGGATGTCTGAAACCTGCCACCTTCAGATATGGGATAATTTGACCGATAAGGAAGCTAAACAAGACAACTGTTCACGGTTTGTTGAGGAGTAACTCTAGTCAATATGTCTGCGTTTGATATTTCAGACTTAACTATTAAAGGTTCTGATATGCTTTGGAGTCAAGATAAGCAAAAGTCGCTAATCCAGGGTGAAATTTTGCTGCAAACGCGATCGCATACTACCTGGGGTGGTGCTGTCACGGCGAGTATGTATGTACCCTTGATGCGATCAACTGTATGGCAGCAAATCACTGATTACCCTCGTTGGGTACAGTATTTTCCTGATATTACCAAAAGCGAAATGACATCTAAAGGTGATGTCAAATTTCTGTATCAAACTGCACAAAAAGCTTTTTTGTTTTTTACAGCCCAAGTTGAAATTTACCTGAACGTCGTCGAAGTGCTGGGACAACAAGTTCAATTTAAGATGGAAAAGGGAAGTTTTCAGGACTTTCATGCCAATTTAGACCTGAAAGATTTGGGTAATGGTACTTTACTCGCTTATTCAGTCCAAGCCACACCACATATTCCCATTCCTTCAATTTTCATTCAACAAGCAATGAGTTTGGAATTACCTACAAATATGCGTAAAATGCGACAAGTGCTTTGTAATAGTCAATAATCGCAATGTCAAAGGCAAAAACTATTTTGGAATTTTGGTTTGGTCATCCTGACGAACTAGATTATGGTAAACCTCAGCAATTTTGGTTTAGCAAACAACCAGATGTTGACGAGGAAATCCGCACCCGGTTTATCGAAGATTACCAAAAAGCAGCGACAGGGTATTTAGATGATTGGATTAATACAGCCGAAACCTGTCTGGCTTTGATTTTACTGCTAGATCAATTTCCCCGAAATATTTTTCGTGATACTCCAGACGCTTTTGCAACTGACTGGGAAGCACTCTCAGCAGCACAACACGCTGTTGCACAAGGTTACGATCGCGAATTATTGCCTGTACAACGCTGGTTTATTTACTTACCCTTTGAACATAGTGAAAACTTAGCTCATCAGCGTCAATCTGTGAAGTTATTTCAGCAACTCAGTCATGATCCCGAAAGTCTGAGTGCGATTGAGTATGCTTTTGAGCATATGAAAATAATTTCCCGTTTTGGACGCTTTCCTCACCGTAACCAAATTTTAGGACGTATTTCTACCACAGAGGAAGAAGAGTTTTTACAGCAGGGGGGCAATTTATTTTAGGGAAAAAGGGAAAAGGTTTTTTCTTTTCCCCCTTTTTTACCTAACTTTTCACATTAACTGAATAGGAAATTAGCTCCGAACAAGTTTACATCTACATCAGCATTGTTAAAACCAGATGTACCCAATAAAGTGACTAATAACTGACCCTTACCAAAATCACTCTCAATTCCATCACTGACTCTAAGTTGTGTATTAGCGCCTAATGTAACAACATCAATAGCAGCGATATCGCTGAAATTAAGCCTATCCCCTGACGCACCACGGACAAATTGATAAACCTTATCGACACCATCACCAAAGACATAATTGACAACATCAACCGCATTATCCACACCTAAGTATAAGTTGTCATTACCTAGACCACCAGTCAGGGTATCTTCACCAGCACCACCATAGAGGTTATCGTTACCATCGCCACCAACAAGACTATTATTTCCACTATTGCCCACAATCTGGTTATCGCTGCTATTGCCTATACCGTCAATATTTTCAGTCCCTGTCAGGTAGAGACGTTCAGTATTAACTAAGGTAAAAGTTACAGAGGAATAGACTGTATCTATGCCTTCATCTGCATTTTCAGTCACAACATCGCCTATGTTATCGACGTAGTAAATGTCATTACCTAGACCACCAATTAAGGTATCTGCACCAGTCTCACCATTGAGGATATCGTTACCCTCTCCCCCCTCTAGGTTATCATCACCTGCTCTACCAAACAGACGGTCGTTACCATTGCCACCAATAAGACTGTTATTTCCACTATTGCCAACAATCTGGTTATCGCTGCTATTGCCTATACCGTCAATATTTTCAGTCCCTGTCAGGTAGAGACGTTCAGTGTTAACAAGGGTAAAAGTTACAGAGGAATAGACTGTATCTATGCCTTCATCTGCATTTTCAGTCACAACATCGCCTATGTTATCGACGTAGTAAATGTCATTACCTAGACCACCAATTAAGGTATCTGCACCAGTCTCACCATTGAGGATATCGTTACCCTCTCCCCCCTCTAGGGTATCATCACCTGCTCTACCGAACAGACGGTCGTTACCATTAAAGCCTTGAATCAGATCATCAGCAGGTGTTCCATTGAGTGTGTCTCTTCCTGGTGTACCTTGAATGATATTGAGGTTATTCAACGTAAACCTAGCTACGCTGGGGTCGTGGTCACTATCTTGGTCGAAAAACTCCGAATTGATATGAACTACATCAAATCCATCTAGCTTACTCAGCAAGTTGTTACTAACTAAGATGTGGTCAAGACTTTGAGCATTTCCTTCAAAGTTGTAGGTATAACGCTCATTTTGGGGAAGAGTTTCAATTAAGGTATTTAATCCAGCGCCTTCTAAAGTAGTTAGAGGATTGGAGAACTCAAAGTCATTTAAGTCCCCGGCAACTACGATATTGGCATTAGGATTAACTGCCAAAATGCTTTGGACAAAGTTTTTAACAATCGTCGCTTGTTGATTACGTTGGGTTTCGCTGGTCAGAACGGGGGGTTGATTAACACCAAATAGGGGTTGATCTCCACCTTTGGAGTTGAAATGATTAGCTATCACATAGACAGTCTGACCGTTAAAGGTGAATTCACCTACTAAGGGTTTACGACTGGCATTAAAGGCAGCGTTAGTGGGGTCAATCAGACCAGGACTAGCGGAGAGTGTCGGCACACCATTAGCGTTAGTAACGGTGGTGTTGGAGGTTGATGTACCACCAGCAATGTCTACAAATGAAACACGTTGAGGATTAAACAGGAAACCTACCCGGATATTACCACCTGGTTGGCCGCCGTTTGTGTCATCGACTGGGTTAATTTGTCGATATTGATATGTGGGGCCACCAGCCGCAGCAATGGCATTAATTAAAGTCTGGTATGTTGTGCTGGCATCAACTACGCTGTCGTTGGTAGGACCGTTATTATCCTGAATTTCTTCTAGAGTGATAATGTCTGGTGATTTCAGATTATTGACAATGCGATTAGCTAAATTATTAAACTGAGTTGCACCATCACCAGGATCAAGATTTTCGACGTTAAAGGTGGCAATTGTCAGTTGGTTAGCTGTAGGAGTGAGGTTTGTGACCTCTTTAGTCAAAGTGCTTGGTGTAACTACATTAGGTGCTGTGCTGGGCAATATTTCATAGTTGCCAAAGCTATAGTTTACTACCCCGACGATAGTCCCTAACTCCGCTCCTACACTGACATTGGGAGAAGTGCCACCAGTGAGAGTATCGTCAATTTGGATACGTTCTGGATTAAAGTCACCTTGACTAATCCCCACACCACCACGGGCTGTCCTACCAGTGGCATTTACCCCATCATCAGCCAATACCCAAATTTCCCCAAATTGATTGGTTGGGCTAACTGTCACAGGATTATTAATCTGTACCCGCATTCCTTCCAGACTTTCATAGAAGTCTATCCCGTCTTGGTCTGGGTCAAATGTACCGTTTCCTACCTGACCATTACTATCGTTATCAATGACTGTGGTAGGAATTGCCCGACCTCCATTACCTAAAACTATGGCAGCTGGTAAGGAATTGCCATTGGAAAGTACGGTAATTGAAGGGCTAGTAATCTCTGTGATAGTTAAGTTGTTAGTACCGCCAGCGCCACCCGGACGGAATTCTGTTACTGTTCCACTGACTGTGATTGAGTCGCCTACTTGTACAGTTGGTGCTGATGAGGTGAAGACGAAAATAGCTTCGCTGGTTCGGTCGTCATTGTCTGGATTGGGGTCTTGGAAATAGAACCCGTTATTAGCCAACGTAGTGACAATACCTGCGACACCGTTAACATTTTGCCCTACTAGTGGGGAAGTATGTCCAGCGCCTTGAATATCACGGATGCTGACTGGTGGGTTAACTTCAAATACCGCAACGGTTTTGCTAACTTCGTTGGCGATGACTAAAAGGGGTTTGCCTGTGGGACTGTCTGCTGCGGAGATAAAGGTCAGCCCTTCAGGAGCGACATCTTCTGGTGTGTTGATGTACTGTACAAATTGTGGTTGGTTAGGATTGGTAACATCATAAACTATGACATCTCCTGTACGTTCTAGACCGATAAAGGCATAGGTGCGGTTGTTGATGACTCCAACTACAACGCCTTCCGGTTCTGGCCCTTTGTTGTCGCTACGGCTGTCAAAGTTGGCAGCTTGACCATCGGAGTTAAACAGGGTTGGGACTCTTGCCGCTGTGATTTGTTCGAGTTGGTCGCCACTATCAAAGACCTGAGTACCGCTTGCATTCCAGATGGAGAAGGAACGCGCTCCAAATGCTTCAATACGATCAATATATCCGTCTCCGTTGGTATCCCCTGTGGCGTTGGTTAGTTGCAATCTTCCCAAGTTGGCATTTTGCTTCAGGATTGCCGCATTGGAGAAAACATTTGGATCTAAGACATAGCTGGCATTACTAACACGGATTTCCTCACTAAATCCTGTATAGTCGCGGGAATCACCTTCGTTAGCGGTGATGTAGTAGGTTTGTCCGTTGACGGTGAAGTTAGCGATCGCATCTGGTTGATACAATCCAAACACAGGCCAGTTCTGAATATTGATGCCACCATCCTGATCACTTGCATCTATGCCATTACCAGGAAGACTGTGATCTTTCCTCCCAAGGGGCAGAATTTGGGTGATTGTGGCAGTGGTAATATTCAGAATTGCGATCGCATTGTTTTCTTGCAGGATAATCCGTGCGGTTAAACCATCTGGATCTACTGCAATGTATTCTGGTTCCACATCCTGGGCAACTGTAGCACCAGGCCCGATAATTCTCACACCAGCGGCTTTGAGGGATGCAATCTGACTGTTAAAACTGGTAAAAGTGGCAGTTTGCACTGTTGCACTGGCAACACCACCCGAAATATCAATAATGCTAACAGAACCTTCTGGATCAACAGAATTGGCCTGTCCGTAGCTGTTGGGTTCGCCTTCGTTGGCTACCAATACCTTCGTGCCATCGGGTGTAAAGGTGAGCATATCAGGCAATGCACCCACATCAACTGCACTGATAAAGCTGCCATCTGCGGCATTGAAAAAGGCGACTTTACCAGTTTCTTGGGCGTTGGTTGTGGTGTTTTTGATGGCATAGGCAACAGCAACAACACCATTTTTCACTGCTACGCTGTTGGGAATTAATGCAGTACCAGCAGCAGGAGTGATTCCGGAAGTCAAACTACCAGCCGCAGCCAGAGAACCTGTATTGCTAACGGTATAAAATTCAACATTGTTGCCAGCAACGACAAATAGACGATCACTCCCTGGATCAAAGGCGGGTATTTCGGCACCATTGGTACTGGTGATGCCACCAACTTTCGTTAAAAAGCTGGAGTCGTTATTGGTAATGGTAATGTTTTGGGAAGTAGTGCCACCTAAACTAATACCTGCGGAGGGACTAGAGAAAGTTAATATTGCGGTTTCTGTGGCTTCAACTACGGCATCATCAGCAACAATGAAGGAGACAGAACCAGCGGTTTGTCCGTTGGGAATAGTAATTGTGGTATTGCTGAGGTAGTAATCGCTGGCAGTAATACCAGTTCCCGATACTCCCAAGTTAACAGTCTGGTTGCCAGAAACGGCACTAGAGGCTGTGGCGGTGACTGTGATTACTGTTGTACCTACTTCTGTACCAATATTAGAACTTACAGATAAGTTAACTGTGGGTGTTGTCCCTCCTGCGCCGATAGCAAATGCTGCTGAACTAAAAGGTACATCAGGGGCAGTACCATCATTACTTTGGTTGCCGGAACCGTCCTGTGTTTGCCAGTTAGCAGGATTATTAATCAGCGAGAGATAGGAAACAAAGTTTGCTTGTCCACTACGGGAACCATTGTATTCAGCAACATCAATACTACCAGATAATGCCAGGGCATTTGCCCCAGCCGTTAGCCCCGTGTTTGTTAGCGTACCAGTTGTAGCATTACTAAAAGCATTGCTAGAAATCGCCGTGATAAATGTTGGCGTAGCCGCAGGTCCTTGATACGCGTAAATCGATTCGTCATTATTACCAAGGACAATTGTGCCTGTAGAGAGTGTGCCTGTACTTGCAGATTTAGAATTTAAACTCGTGCTACTAATACTAACAATAGTACCTGCTGTCACTAGAGAAGTAGCTGTCCAAGTAAATCTACCTTCACCTGTATTCAAGGCAGAACCGTCCCATTCATTATCCTCAAAGGTAATGCTTTCCCCTGCATTAATATCAACGATTGCCACAAAAGCAAAATCGTCATTTCCATCCGCATTAAAACCAACAAATGCGATGTTTCCTGCTGCGAGTGCCATAAATAAATTCTCCTAAGAAGCTGTTTAAAACAGCAAGAGGTAAAATCTGCTGTTTATCTATTTATTGATAAAGGCTTCTATGAATTTATAGCTATTGTTTTAAGAAACAACTAGTTAATAGGTTAAGACTAGTTTAATTAAATTTTTATCTAGTTCTTAAATTACAAATATATAACAAATATATAAGTTCAGAGGGAACTCTTAACGGGGAATATGAGATTGAAATAATGACACTGTTTTTTTCGTACCACTCTCATTTAAAAAACATCTTTTTCTTGACTGAGTTTTAAACTCTAAAACTTTAGTTTCTTATCTATTACCTATTCCCTTTTTTATAACAAATTTCAAAATTAGCTTGTAGTTAGGGCTAAAGCCCTACTTTAAAGTCTAAAAGCCTCACTACAAATAATTAATTAGCGTAAGTTGATATTCCGAATTAGTTTCATCGGTTCACTTGCAAAAAATAAGTCTTCTAATTCACCTTCCGTAAAGTTGTAGCCAAGAGTTGCGGCAAAATTGACAATTTTCTGGGTATCCCAATGACAACTGCTCAAAAATCCTTGCTGACAGCAATTATTATAGTATTGTTTATAAATTTCTGGCTGTGAACTCAACATCTCATAAAAGCTTTCAACTTGTTCTAAAGACATATTTCAGATATTTGCAATTTTATTAATAGTCAACAGTAGATTGATTTATAGTAATTTTTTGTTAATCTCTGGAAAGACTTAAAAAATTTTAAATTTATAGCCGTGGACAGGGTGGTTAGGACATCAATTGATAATGAAATTCCCACTACAAGAGGGTTTTACTCCTGACTCCTGACTCCTGACTCCTGACTCCTGACTCCTGACTCCTGCTATAAATTTAATTTGTCGAAAATTTTAACAAACCCGATGGCTTAAAGCAACCGGGTTGTTCAAAAATAAATTCGATTTATTTAGCTGGTAAAAACCTCAACGGGTAAGCGACTAAAAGCAAGACGTTCATTTTGAACATCAACAAAAATTGTATCACCGTCGTGGAATTCACCGCGTAAAATAGCTTTGGCAATTTGCGTTTCTAACTCTCGCTGAATTGCGCGTTTCAGCGGTCTAGCTCCGAAAACCGGATCATACCCTACTTCTGCTAAAAAGTCAAGTGCCGCGCCTGAGAGTCGCAGGGACATTTTTCTGTCGATTAATCTTTCTCTGAGTCTTTCTACTTGCAGTTGGACAATTTGCCGTAATTCCGATTTTTGCAAACTGTGAAAGATAATAAATTCATCAACTCGGTTGAGAAACTCAGGACGGAAGCTACCTCGCATTGCTTCCATTACCCGATGACGCATTTCATCATAGCGGGAATCATCACCAGACACATCAAGAATGTACTGCGAACCGATGTTACTAGTCATGATAATAATGCTATTCTTAAAGTCTACTGTCCGCCCTTGGGCATCGGTGACGCGACCATCATCCAGAATTTGCAGAAAGACATTAAATACATCGGGGTGGGCTTTCTCGATTTCATCGAAAAGAATAACAGCGTAAGGACGACGGCGAATTGCTTCTGTTAATTGTCCCCCTTCTTCATAACCCACATATCCGGGAGGCGCACCAATCAGCCGGGAAACGGTGTGTTTCTCCATATATTCTGACATATCTATCCGCACCAAAGCTTCTTCAGTGTCAAACATATATGCAGCTAGGGCTTTGGCTAATTCAGTTTTACCTACACCGGTGGGACCGAGGAAAATAAAACTAGCAATGGGACGATTAGGATCAGAAAGTCCAGCGCGAGAACGTTGAATTGCATCTGCTACGGCTGTTACTGCTTCAGTTTGGCCAATAACGCGGTGGTGGAGTTCATCTTCTAATTGCAGCAGTTTTTCTTTTTCTGATTCTACCAATTTGCTGATGGGAATTCCTGTCCACTTAGAAATAATTTCGGCGATATCCGATTCGGTAACTTCTTCTCGCAGCAAAGATTTACCAGTTCCTTGGGTGTTTGCTAGTTCGGTTTCTGCATCTTCTAATTTGCGATGCAAATCTGTTAAATCGCCGTATTCCAACTTAGCCGCGCGGTTAAGGTCATACTCTCTTTTTGCTTGCTGGATTTCTAGATTAACTTTTTCAATCTCTTTTTTCACAGATTGAATTTTGTCGATAATGCTTTTTTCCGATTGCCATTGTGTACTCAAAGTTCTTTGTTCTTCTTTGAGGTCAGCAATTTCTTTTTCTAGTCTTTCTAGGCGTTCTCTGGAAGCAGCATCACTTTCTTTTTGCAAGGAAAGTTTTTCCATTTCCAGTTGTAGAATCTTCCGGTCGATTTCGTCAAGTTCTTCGGGTTTGGAGGTAATTTCCATTTTCAGCCTAGCTGCGGCTTCGTCTACTAAGTCGATGGCTTTGTCTGGTAAAAAGCGATCGCTAATATAACGACTCGATAATGTGGCAGCGGCAACCAACGCACTATCAGAAATCTTTACCCCGTGGTGGTTTTCATAGCGTTCTCTCAAACCCCGCAGAATCGAAACTGTATCTTCTACACTTGGTTGATCTACATAAACTTGTTGGAAGCGTCTTTCTAAAGCCGCATCTTTTTCGATGTGTTTACGATATTCATCCAAAGTTGTCGCCCCAATACAACGCAATTCTCCCCGCGCTAACATTGGTTTTAACAAGTTTCCCGCATCCATAGCGCCTTGGGTTGCACCTGCACCGACAACGGTATGAATTTCGTCGATAAATAAAACTATATTTCCACCCGAATCGGTAACTTCTTTTAATACTGCTTTGAGGCGTTCTTCAAATTCACCTCGGAATTTTGCTCCGGCAATTAAAGCCCCCATATCTAAACTAATTAATGTCCTATCTTTAAGAGACTGAGGAACATCACCAGCTACTATCCGCTGTGCTAAACCTTCGGCAATGGCTGTTTTACCAACACCTGGTTCACCAATTAAAACTGGATTATTTTTAGTCCGACGGGAGAGAATTTGAATGGTACGGCGAATTTCATCATCACGGCCAATGACTGGATCTAATTGACCTTTGCGTGCAGCTTCTGTCAAGTCACGCCCGTATTTTTCCAGTGATTGATATTTTCCTTCTGGACTTTGATCTGTCACTTTTTGGCTCCCCCGAATTTGTTTAATGATATTCTTTAATTTGCTTTCATCTACACCAAATTCTTGGAATAGACTTTTGCCAAAGCGGTCATCTTTGGCGTAACTTAGCAATAAGTGTTCAACAGAAATATACTCGTCTTTAAATTCTTTACGATATGCATCAGCCCTGTCTAACAGTGTATCTAAGCTTTTCCCTAAGTATACAGAAGTGCTGCTACCTGATACTTTGGGCTGACGTAAAATAAATTGGTCGGTGCGATCGCTCAGTTTTTGGAGGTTGACACCTGCTTTACTTAAAATCGGGGTAGTTAGTCCGTCTTGTTCTAGCAGCGCTTTCATCAGGTGTTCACTTTCTAGCTGCTGTTGCTGGTATTGCTTGACGACATCAGGGGTATGAGCGATCGCTTCCCAGGCTTTTTCTGTAAATTGGTTAGGATTAGTAGGTTGCATAGGCTTTTTTGATAAACTACTTCAGCGGCAGTCTCTAATATCGTCATTGTAAAAACACCAAAGCCCTTACCAGGATCGGTCTTCACATCCTGATAAAGTAGTGTTATCAACAAACTGAGTTTTATAGAGGGAAATTTTACCCCAGTAGCTAACAGAGATTGAAGAAGACACGGAGAAAGAGGGACACGGGGACACGGGGACGCGGGGACACGGAGAAAGAGGGACGCGGGGACACGGGGATAAGTCAAGAGTAAAGAGACACGGGGAAAATCTCTCCGCGTCTTCCCCTCTCCGCGTCACCGCGTCCTCTTCTTCCCCCTCACCGCGTCCGGAGAAAGAGGGACACGGAGAAAGAGGGACGCGGGGACACGGGGATAAGTCAAGAGTAAAGAGACACGGGGAAAATCTCTCCGCGTCTTCCCCTCTCCGCGTCACCGCGTCCTCTTCTTCCCCCTCACCGCGTCTTCTTCGGTCAAAGCCTGTCCCCTGGTAGCGGAAAGGAAAAGAAACGAAGTTTTATAATTTAATTATGCCAAGGTACTTAGTGGATACTGAAGATGATTAACCCCTACGACTTTGAGGATGATGACTTCGACATAGAAAATGAGGATTTTTTGACCATGAATCCCGTTAGCAAAATGACTGAAGGTGAAAAGCTTCAGCGATTTAAGCGCTTTTTTGACAGCAGTACCCGTGCTATGTTACAAGACTGCTTGTTTCGTGTTGTCAATGATGAAGATGGTACAGGTACTTTAGAAATACTTTGTCCTAATGAAATCGTCCGTCAACGCCTTTCCAAAAAAAAGCGCAAAATTATCAACAATATTGACGGCTGTTGGCGGCAGATTCGATACTTTTCTCTATGTATTCAGGAAGATGAAAAATTAAATTGTCAGACATTTAACCGTAATGCTGACTTGATATCAAATTAAAAATTAAATATTAAAAATGTAAGAATTCAGGAGTCAGGAGTCAGGAGTCAGGAGTCAGGAGTCAGGAGTCAGGAGTCAGGAGTCAGGAGTCAGGAGTCAGGAGTCAGGAGTCAGGAGTCAGGAGTCAGGAGTCAGGAGTCAGGAGTCAGGAGTCAGGAGTCAGGAGTCAGGAGTCAGGAGTCAGGAGTCAGGAGTCAGAATGCTTATGAAATGAAGAATAGAGAGAAGTGAGATTTTATCAAAATCATCAAAGTTGACTAAAAAAGCCTTTATTCTCCTGAACCGCAGGTCTGCGTAGCGTCTTCTGTATTCTCTATCCTGAATACTTAACTTAAAAATTAAAAACGTTCGCGTAACGTCCCGTAGGGATTGGGATATTTTTTATCTGCAAGTCTCTAGGTAAGCTAATAATCATTCAAATTGCATCTCTGTGTCTTTCTGATGCTAGGAACCTTACTTTTTCATAATACAAAAACTAAGTCTTAAGCCTCTCCCGTATTAAAAGTTTCTCCTCTTCCCTCCCTTGTAGGGGAGGGTTAGGGAGGGGTGCGGGGAGAGGTTTGGAGAGGGGTTCCATATTTGGTTAAACAATGAACCGTTTGCAGTATAGCTTATGGGTATGAGATACTTTTGTTCTTGTTCACTGAATTAACTGAAAAAATGCCTAAAAAACAGAAATTTCCTTATTTACTTGGTTCCAAATGGACAGCACAGCAAAAAGTTGATGGTTGGCGACATTTTCAAGTTGTTAATCGGAAAAATCAGGGTAAATGGGTATATGCGGAAATGGTTGCTGCTTGTGACCCTCAAGTTCGCTTTTGGCTCAATGCTAAATTATTACAAGATAATTCTCAGTGGCACGCTGGCTGGCAAACATTGCAAGAAATCAAAGCTATTAATGAAAATTAATATTTATACAATAAATTTATTAATGTCATAATTCTCTTGATTTAAGAACAGATATTTTCAACTTTAATAATTATTTACAAGTAAAAATTCTCAGATAGTAGTCAGCCGTAAACATCGCTCATCCAACTCTATCAGATTGTCTTGAAGATTTTACCCAAAATTCCCCAAATATCTTCTAGCCAAAGTTAAGATGGCTATTCCCACCATAGGACTGAGAAGACTTCTCTTCTGATTTACAGACCGCATATCTGCTGGCTAATTTGGTAGAAAAAGCATAAGCAAATCCTATGCAAGCCATTATTAAACAGCGATATTTTTGTTTTGTCTTTTGTAACTATTTTTATATAAAAAGTATTATAAAATTGCTTATAAAAATTAAAATAGGCATTTTTGGGTTTTATATAGATAAAATAATCAATTTACTTAAATATAATCTTTTTAAATCTGATTTAAGCCAAATTACAGATTATCAGACCCTTTCCTTTCTAGTTAATTTGCAGAATAATGACATTCACAGACCTCACACATCGCCGAACCAAGCTAGGTGAAGCGCCAATGTTTGAGCCACAAGTTTGAAAAGAAACTATAAGAGGCAAACAAAAGTGAAACTAGCAGTTTACGGAAAAGGTGGAATCGGCAAATCGACAACTAGCTGCAACATCTCAGTGGCATTAGCCAAACGCGGTAAAAAAGTACTGCAAATTGGCTGTGACCCAAAACACGACAGCACCTTCACACTGACCGGGTTTTTGATTCCCACCATTATCGACACCCTGCAAGAAAAAGACTATCACTACGAAGATGTCTGGCCTGAAGATGTAATTTACAAAGGCTATGGTGGGGTTGATTGCGTAGAGGCAGGTGGACCACCAGCTGGGGCAGGCTGTGGTGGATATGTAGTTGGCGAAACTGTAAAACTACTCAAAGAATTAAATGCCTTTGATGAGTATGATGTAATTTTATTTGACGTTCTCGGTGACGTTGTGTGTGGCGGGTTTGCAGCACCTCTAAACTACGCAGACTACTGCCTGATTGTTACTGATAATGGCTTTGATGCTTTATTTGCTGCCAACCGCATTGCCGCTTCAGTCCGCGAGAAAGCACGGACTCACCCACTGCGTTTAGCTGGGTTAATCGGTAATCGTACTGTCAAGCGCGACTTGATTGAAAAATACATCGAAGCAGTACCAATGCCAGTTTTGGAAGTATTACCTCTAATTGAAGATATCCGTGTTTCCCGCGTCAAAGGTAAAACCCTGTTTGAAATGGCAGAGTCAGATCCTTCACTGGAGTATGTTTGCGACTATTACCTGAGCATCGCTGACCAAATCTTGGCACGTCCCGAAGGTGTCGTTCCTAACGATGCACCCGACAGAGAACTTTTCTCTTTGTTGTCAGATTTTTATCTAAATCCGAGTAAACCACAAGCCACTAATGCAGAAGAGGAATTAGACTTGATGATTGTATAAAACATTTTACCTCTCAGGATGGAGGAGTATATGGCTTTCTTTGATAATTTTACGGACACGCTCAAACAAAAGTGGTTGCAATTCTTTCAAGTTAATCGTGATTGGATTACCCTGCAAATGGCGGTGGAATCGGTTTACACCCCTGATGGAGGAAAGCGACCATCTTCTTACCTCATCCTGGGAGTAGTAAATGCGCTAGAACCCAAACTAGCTCAGTTAATGCTTCCTTTTGCCAAGCTAAATCCAGACGCTGACACTCTGATTGAAGTACTGGAGTTGAATTTTGACCCAGATATCTTGCTTGGTAATCGCTTCAGTCCCATAGTAGAACCACCGTTTTACTCAAATGGGTCAGCTGTGGTTACTGATGATACCGCCGAGGATGAACCATTAGAAGAGTTAGAAGAGGATAATCTCAATGGTTTTGGGGAGGTGGTGGTTGCTCAAGAGTTCACAATCATAGATGAGACTGAACAACCCTGGGGAGAAGGTGAGTCACTGGAAAATGAAGAAGGCTTAGATGATATGTACTCATCTAGCAACAATCTCTCAGAGGAGTCCGAACCAACATCGAGTTTAGAAGCAGAGGATGCATTTGGTGATATTTCCTTTGATTCCATGACTCTTGATTCCATGACTCTCATCGAAGACAGCGATGATCTCAATCCACCTGATGAGAGTGCCTTTAGAGACGTGTTATCCGATGTCTGGGGTGATGAAACATCCCAACAAGAAGGTGAGGAAAATAACGACCTGTTGGGGGAAGAACTGCCATCTGAGGTTTTTGATGAATCAGAAATGGCGCGTCTGTTCCCCAATTCTTAAATCAGTGAACAGTTATTAGTAAACAGCCAACAGTTATCAGGAAACAGGTTAATAACTGATAACTGTTCACTGGCTGACAAGCTTTAAAAATTAAGGGGAGAATATTAATATGACTGTCGCACAACAGCCAGAAGCTTTAAATTTTGAATGTGAAACCGGAAATTATCACACTTTTTGCCCTATTAGCTGCGTTGCGTGGTTATATCAAAAAATCGAAGATAGCTTCTTTTTGGTAATTGGCACAAAAACCTGTGGTTACTTCCTGCAAAATGCTATGGGAGTGATGATTTTTGCAGAACCCCGCTATGCAATGGCAGAGTTGGAAGAAGGGGATATTTCCGCACAGTTGAATGATTATGAAGAATTAAAACGGTTGTGTGAGCAAATTAAACGCGATCGCAATCCTAGTGTAATTGTCTGGATTGGTACTTGCACCACAGAAATTATTAAAACCGATTTGGAAGGTTTAGCACCTAAGTTAGAAGCTGATTTAGGTATTCCCATTGTTGTCGCTCGTGCAAACGGCCTCGACTATGCATTTACCCAAGGAGAGGACACTGTGTTAGCCGCGATGGCTCATCGTTGTCCTGAAAAGTCTCCTGTATCAGAAACTGAAAAAGGCGAGCGTAATGCCATTCAGAAGCTGATGAATTTCGGTAAGAAAAAAGAAGACATCGCCCAAGATGAATCTGAGTATGTAGATCATCCTCCTTTGGTGCTGTTTGGTTCTTTACCTGACCCTGTAGTTACACAATTAACTTTGGAACTGAAAAAGCAAGGTATCAAAGTTTCTGGTTGGCTACCTGCAAAACGATTTACAGAATTACCTGTGATTGAAGAAGGGTATTATGTCGCTGGTGTGAATCCTTTCCTTAGCCGCACTGCTACAACTTTAATGCGTCGCCGCAAGTGTAAGCTAATTGGCGCACCATTCCCCATTGGTCCCGACGGTACTCGCGCTTGGATTGAAAAAATCTGCTCTGTGTTTGGAATTACTCCCCAGGGTTTAGATGAACGGGAAGCGCAAATTTGGGCTGGTGTGGAAGATTATGTGAAATTAATTCGCGGTAAATCGGTGTTTTTGATGGGTGATAACCTGTTGGAAATTTCTATGGCGCGGTTTTTGATTCGCTGCGGAATGACTGTTCAGGAAATCGGTATTCCTTACATGGATAAACGCTATCAAGCTGCTGAGTTGGCTTTGTTAGAAAAGACTTGTCAGGAAATGAATTCACCTTTACCAACTATTGTTGAGAAGCCTGATAATTACAATCAACTTCAACGTATTTATGAGTTGAAACCTGATTTGGTAATTACTGGTATGGCTCATGCTAACCCACTAGAAGCACGGGGTATTAATACTAAGTGGTCTGTGGAGTTTACTTTTGCTCAAATTCACGGTTTTGGTAATACGCGGGACATTTTGGAATTGGTAACTCGTCCTTTAAGAAGGAATAATAATTTGAAGGATTTGGGTTGGGATAAGTTGGTGAGAGAAGAAGCGAAGATTTAAGTTTTTTCGGCAATTTTAAGGGCGGACTTTTTAGTTCGTCCTTTTTTTTGTTTCGCGCAAAGACGCAAAGGAGCAAAGGCGCAAAGGAAGAGAATATGCTATGACTAATAGTCAACATTGTTCTCAATGTTATACATTTGATGAAAAGTTTGTTAAAAGAGCAAAAGCTATATCTCAGTGTGATGTTCACAATGCTTTTAATGAATTTTTAGAGTAGTTTGTTAAAAGCCGGGGATATCATCAATAACAAAGGTAATTTTTCATTGCAGGGCTGAATTTGGTTAAATTTGACGATTTATTCAATATAAAAGTATACTCATCTTAATTATCACATAGCCTAAATCCTATATGAAATCTTGGTACTGGGGTGCTACCTTGGGTTTTCTCGCTTTATCTCTCACCAGTTGTAATAATAAACCAAAAACACCGGGAGAAATTGGCAACCTAGCGGGGGAAAGTGTGGTTTTAGTCAGTTATGAAGACAAACCAGGACAAGGGACAGGATTTTTTATCAGCGGAGAAGATAAAAGTGCTTGCACTGTACTTACAGCGCGTCATGTAATCCCACCTAATGCTAAGTTACAGCTACAAACCAGCGACCAGTACCTTTGGAAAAATACCCAGATTAAAAGCCTTAAACGCTTTCCAAAACAGGATTTAGCTTTAGTAACATTTAAACCAGAAGGTAGAAATTGTCCATATAAAGCTCTTTCATTGGGTAACTCTGACAAAGTAGCTATAGGAGACAACATTTACATTACTGGGTTTCCTGGGAATGGTTTAGGAAGACAGTTTGTTGAGGGTAAGGTATCTTTAATTGGCAGCAGAACGGAAGGTTATGGTATCTCCTACACTGCGATAACGGCAGGAGGGATGAGTGGTAGTCCTGTACTTAATACTAATGGTGAAGTGATAGCAGTACATGGACGTACCGAAGTAGAACTAGCACAACTAGCTGCAATTAAAGGTGAACAGCCAAAACCACAACAGCAATCTACAACTGGTTTGAATTCACAGATTGGTGACGCGGTTGGTACTTTTAGATGGGGTGTCCCAATTAATACGTATATCACCAATGTTGCTCAAATTTCCACAGAAGAAACTTTGGCTGATAATAGTAGCAATACAGGAACAAAATGGACACCCAAAACAGCAGAACAGTGGTTAGCTTTAGGGCGTGATTCCTTGGCTTCCAAACGTTATGAAGAGGCACTTGCAACATTTGATAAAGCAATTGATCTTCAGCCAGATTCTTATATAGCTTGGGATAGTCGAGGGATTGCTCTGTATTACCTGAAACGTTACAAAGATTCGTTTGTATCACACGACAAAGCAGTTGAACTCAAACCTGACCATGCTCTAGGTTGGTCTAATAGAGGTATTCCTTTGAACCGTTTAAAACGCTACACAGAGGCACTCGCATCATTCGATAAGGCAATTGATCTCAAATATAATTTTGATCCTACTTGGAGCAGTAGGGGCAATGCTTTATATTGGTTAAAACGCTATACAGAGGCACTTGCAGCATACGAAAAAGCAATTGCGATCAAACCGAGTTCTGCGAATTGGCAAAGCAAAGGTGCCGCTTTGCAGCAATTAAATCGCTATAAAGATGCTATCGCGTCATACGAAAAAGCAATTCAAATTAATAGTGATTGGGGAGATAGTAGTCCTGCTAATGCTTTTCAAGGTCAAGCTTCTTCTTTGTATTCGTTGGGACGCTATGAAGAGGCTCTCACAGCATACGATCAAGCGATTACGCTCAAACCTGATAATTACCAATTTAGGTTAGATAAAGGTTTAGTACTAAACAAATTAAACCGCTACTCCGATGCGATCGCATTATTTGATGAAGCAATTGCTATTAAACCTGACTATGCTGTTGCTTGGTCTAACCGATGTTTGTCCTTGTATCACTTGCAACGCTATGAGGAGATGATAACATCTTGCGACAAAGCTGTTGCCATTAAACCTGACGATGCTCTTGCTTGGTCTAGCAGAGGTTTGGCTCTCTCTGAATTCCAAAGGTACGAAAAGGCGATCTCTTCCTACGAAAAAGCTATTGCCATTAAACCTGACAATGCTTATACTTGGAATAATCGAGGCTGGTCACTACAACAGATGAAACGATATGAAGAGGCGCTAAAATCATACGAAAAAGCAATTCTTATTAGCCCTGACTATCAAACAGCAATTAACAATCGCAAGAATTTACTGAAAAAGCTAGGACGCTCAAATTAAGTTGATAATCATGTTGGGTTTGAAATGTTCAACCCAACATATTTTGATTACCAAAATCACAGCCAATTATTTACCACCAATTACCACCTTACGGTCATCCTCTGCGAGAAAATTTTCTAAATTCACCTCTTGGGAATTTTCAGTAGCTTGACTTCCACCTCCAGAACCTTGCTCTACACTCCCCCCAGTCCTTAGTGCTTCCGTCATATTTCGCAAAGAACTATATCCATCAGCTTTTGGTCTAAGCGTCACCAAAAGATTACAGCTTTTTGGGTCTAGCCTTGTAGTAGCACAAATAACAGCTTGTCCTGGTGTATTAGCATCATTACGATAACTCAAACCTATTAAACCATCTTGGCGAAACTTCTCCAAACGGTCGGCAATCTCAGCACAGCGTCTTAGTGTATCCCAATCTTCACCCAAGTTATGCACCATCTTTAACCAAGGTCTAATTCCCTGTTCATTACGATACATCACCGCCCACACCTGACCCCCGCTTTGTGTATCTGGTTGTTGAGAACAAGAAAAACGGTCTTTTGCACCAAAACCTGGTACTGTTGGAGTCCAACCAATCGCAAGAGAGTATGTCAAAACTAAACCAGCAATACCAACAACAGCACCAATAACCCCAACTACTAAATGCACTTCATCAAAAATAGATTTATTCCCCGACATAAAGACAACCCGCATCCACAAATAATACTGTCATCATCAAAATACAGCAGATACTAGATGTATTACTGAAATTTTATTATTGAGAAATATAAAATTTTGAATAACTTTTTAAATACTCTCGTGGGGTTTCTGTAGCTTTACTCAACTTACCTTTCTGTAAAGGAAATAGAAATAGCGATAGTTAATCTCTCCACAGGAATCGCAATTTAGTTATAGAATTAAGGATTAAAAACCGTAACTAATTAAATGAGTGGAATAGAGAGGGAAATAACTCTAGACACTAGACATATTGCCAAGCATCTCCCAGACACACCACAAATGCAAAGATTATTGCAGCGAGAAGGATTTGCTCATGTTTTTAACGATGAAGCAACAATGCTCAGGGTAGCACAAGCCATAATAGAAAATGGGGAGTTCACAGGTATCATTCGTAATCATGAACGATATGGACTCTACTTTGCCAGCACAATTGGCTATAGAATAGATATTAATGGCAGTCAAATTCCTCTGCATTATGGTGAAATAAAAGTCACTGGAGATAGATATCATGTCATTCCCCGCACCCGACCTAGCCAATAACTGGCAGTTTACAGAAATATGGGTTGACCCTACCTCTGTACCACCCTATATTTTGATGTTGCTTGGTGACGATAAAAATAATTTTTGCATTTTAGATCCTACAGAAAATTACAAGATTATTTTTGCTTGTTCCAGCTATGAAGAAGCAAAACTTTGGCTGCTTGAGGATGAATATGAGCGGGTGGAAGGTCGAGTTTTAGCGGAACAGGTAGCTTAATTTATTTGGCAGGATGCTATATGAACCATCAACTCTATGAACAAGATTTTAATCTGTGGCGAGAAACTCTCATTACACAAATCAAAGAAAAACATTTTCATGATATTGATTGGGAACATTTGCTATTAGAACTGGATGATATGGGTAAATCGGAAAAACGGTCTTTTTTGAGTAATTTAACAATTTTAATTGCTCACTTACTCAAATTAACTGTTCAAGCTGATGCTCCTGAAATGATGAAAGGAAGTTGGTACAGTTCTATTACTGAACATCGTTTTAGAATTAAAAAAGATTTACAAGAAAATCCTTCTTTTAAAAATTATCTGCATGAAGTAATTTTTATAGCTTATGCTGATGCTAGAAAACTGGCAATTAAAGAAAGTAAAAATGCTAAGTTGGGAGTGAGAAAACCTGATGAATCGGAATATCCTCTTGATATGCCTTTTACTTTAGAGCAGTTAATAGATGATGATTTTTATGGAGATATTAACTAACAGCAAAATCTGTATACTTCCGCACAGATGGCAATTGAAAACCTAAAACAATATCTTCTTTTGGTACACCTAATTCAACCAATTCATTAGCAATTCCTACTTCTGTACCATCCTGCTGAATCCAGATTTTACCATCAATAATATCTAAATGCAGAACAGGCCCATAAATACGATTTTGATCACGCCAACCCACATAAATTAATTGATAATGGTCTTTTTCTGTATCAAAAATCGTCTGCGCTTGAATGCGTTTGTCCCAAACAATACTAGCGTGTTGTTGAAGTAAATTTTTAATATATTGCCGATATTCCTCTAGTTTTGCCATTCTGATATTACCTCCTGTTCAATATTATAAACTACCAAACAAAGTTGATTTTGTTTAATTACAGATTGAATAAATGGAAGTATAAAAAATTCATTGTAAACAGAAATAGGAACTGCTAAATATAAAATACGTTCTGGTTCTTGTTGTTGTAAAGCCATTCGGTAAATTATAAATTGTCCTAATGCAGCATAAAGTTCTGTAATTTTTGAAGGATTGAGAAAACTTTTAATTTCTACAGCTATTTTTTGTCCTTGTTTTTCGGCAGCAATAACTTTTTCTGCGCCTAAATCAACATATAATTCAAGTGTTCCTGCTTGCAGTGGATAAGGATCATGACTAATAAACCATTCCTCTTTTTGTAGTGCTGTTTTAACAATGTTATGAAAAGCATCTTTTGCTGGCACAGATTTAATTCCAAAATATTAATACTGATCATTATTTTTAACTTAGATTGAACTAGGTTACTTGTATATTAACATTTTAGAGTTACAATAAGAGGTAAAAGTTTCATTTTATCAAAATGTCTGAAACTATCACCCTCCAACTACCAGAAACCCTGGTGCAAAAAGCTAAAGAAATCGCTGCTTTTACCCACCGTCGAATTGAAGATGTATTATTAGAATGGATTGACCGCGCTAGTAATGAATTACCTGTAGAATCATTACCAGATGAGCAGGTTTTAATATTGTGCAATTTGCAAATGGAAAGTCAACAACAAGAAATTTTTAGTGACCTCTTAGCACGTCAGCAAGAAGGACAGCTAAATGATATAGAAAATAGCCAACTAGACGAACTAATGCAAGTTTACCGATGTGGTTTGGTACGTAAAGCTAAAGCTTTAAAAGTGGCTGTTGAACGCGGTTTAATACCTGCGATTAATTAACAGTCATGGCTCGATTTTACATTCCTGTTGAAATAGAACGTCGTGTTCGGAAAAATGCTCAAAATCGTTGTGGTTATTGTTTGAGTCCTCAACATTTAGTAATGGCACGTTTGGAAATTGAACATATTATTCCTATAGCCAAAGGTGGTAGTAATGATGAATCAAATTTATGGTTAGCTTGTCCTATTTGTAATAGATATAAAAGTGATAAAACGACAGGTATTGATGCAGAAACAGGCGAAATAGTTAAATTATTTAACCCCCGTACTCAAGTTTGGTTTGAACATTTTTTCTGGACAGAAGATGGTTTACAAATTGTTGGGAAAACACCAACTGGTAGAGCTACTGTTAAAGCTTTACATTTAAGTGATGATGCAGATGCATTAGAAGTTCGCAGTTATTGGGTACTTGCTGGTTGGCATCCTCCAGAAAATTAGGAAAAATAAATGAACATGAAAAAACTCCAGTGAACCCAGAAGTTTTTGAACAAATCGAAAATTTATTAAATATTAAAAACCCTTTAGGTTTAACTAGGTTACTTAATATATTAACATTTTAGAATTACAATAAAAGGTAAAAGTCTCATTTTATAAAAATTTTCCAAACTGTATTGGCTTTTCATTTTTATGGGGATGATCCCTTTTATAGTTCCATGATTTTCCGCTATCACATCAGGGCATTTGTCAACAAAAGCAAATAACAACAGCAAATTAGTTCCCTACATCAAGATAATGAGCAAATAAAGTGATATATTTTGTCCAGTACCACTGGAATTGGTGAGAGCAAAATTCTTGATTAACTGCGCTCAAACATGAGTTGAGAGAATTTTCGGTACTCATGCTCACCTTAACCAGTAAAATTAGGGTATTTCTGGCTTAAGTGGTCGAATCTAGATAAATTCTCCACTTCTTCAAGAAGAAGCTGCACCAATCTAAATCAATGCCCATAGCAGGTTAAACTAGGTCTGGTGACAGCCGCTCCACCGTTCCTTATGAGGCTTTTATGGGAGCTAATCTGAAACAGATAGCCAATTACTTAGACAACCTTGGCTGGGAATACCGTTTTGATGATGATGAAGACAGGATTATTACAGGTGTAGAAGCTGAAAACCTAGAAGATTTTCTGATAGTTGTCCAGTTGGATGAACAGGGAAAATTTTTCCGAGTTTTTGCACCTCAAGTTCTGGCAGGAGTTAAAGAGCATCCTCACAAAGCATCTATCCTCCAAACAATGCTGGCCATTTCTTGGGAAACTAAAATGCTGCAATGGGAGTATGATCCATCCGATGGTGAAATTCGTGCCATTATTGAGTTTCCCCTAGAAGACTCAATTCTCACAGAAAGACAATTTCACCGTTGTCTGAGTGGATTAATTCAGATTGTTGACAGCATAGCTTTACCCCGCTTACAACAAGTGATGGTAACAGGTCACGACCCAGGTAATATAGAACTCGGTGAAAGACTGTTACTCAGTATTCAGGAAGAAGCCCCAGGACTACTGGATTTGCTAGAAAAGGCAATGGAAGCTCGGAAAAAACGGGGAAGTTTTCCGAATGAGTGAGGCGGATTATCACTGAAATAGCTATACTCCAAAGTGATACCCTCACTATATACTAAAGTTTTTTAGGGCTGGATTTTATGACATCCTATGCAACCTCCTCAGCCAAAGCGGAAATGAGTGAACTCCGTCGGTTGAAAAGCTTACTACCACCAGAATTACAAAGTTGGGTCACGGTTGAAGGCACAACTGAGGTTAATCCACCCCTGGTCCGCTGCGAAGAAATTGGTAAAGACCAAGTAGAAATTCAAATCGACTTGGTGAAATGGGATGCTCTAGCAATGGATCAGCGTAATCTCCTGTTCTGGCACGAAGTAGCTCGCGTTCAAAATGACACGATTCCCAAAGATGGTTGGGAAATGGCAGCACTGGCCATTGGATTAGGTGGTGCTGTGGGTGAATTATGGGTACAAGATGGATTGCTGCTGGTGTTAGCTTTGGCGCTGTGTGGCGTTTCCGGTTGGCGACTCTATCAAAAAAATAACGGGGACAAGCAACTCAAAGAAATACTCGATGCAGACGAAAAAGCGATCGCTCTAGCCACTCGTTTTGGTTACAGTCTCCCCAACGCCTACAAGAGTTTAGGTAGTGCTTTGAAAACCTTAGTTGAAAACACCCCTAGCAAGCGTCAGCGTTCTCGATATGAAGCCAGATTATCTGCCCTTAAACGCAGCGCCAACAAAGCCAAAACCAAATCTAAAAGCATGGACGAAGGTGGACTGTAGAAGAGATGGGGAGATGGGGAGATGGGGAGATGGGGAGATGGGGAGATGGGGAGATGGGGAGATGGGGAGATGGGGAGATGGGGAGATGGGGAGATGGGGAGATGGGGAGATGGGGAGATGGGGAGATGGGGAGATGGGGAGATGGGGAGATGGGGAGATGGGGAGATGGGGAGATGGGGAGATGGGGAGATGGGGAGATGGGGAGATGGGGAGATGGGGAGATGGGGAGATGGGGAGATGGGGAGATGGGGAGATGGGGAGATGGGGAGATGGGGAGATGGGGAGATGGGGAGATGGGGAGATGGGGAGATGGGGAGATGGGGAGATGGGGAGATGGGGAGATGGGGAGATGGGGAGATGGGGAGATGGGGAGATGGGGAGATGGGGAGATGGGGAGATGGGGAGATGGGGAGATGGGGAGATGGGGAGATGGGGAGAATAGCAACGGACAGGGCGGTTAGGACACCAACTGATTATAAAACCTAGACACCAAAAGACTTTTCAGACTGTCACCTGTCACCTGTTCCCTGTCACCTGCTATAACTTCTGAATTTACCCAAGTCTATTTTATGGCTCTGGGTAAATTTTGCTTTTATAGCAGTTGCTGATCCGATTAATTATCATACATCCTTTGTTACAAAATTTTAGTATAAATAAAAACTTTTTATGCTTAGACTTAAGAGTAAAAGCTCAAAAAAACAAAGTCTGAAATAGTCATTCATTATGGTATCCTGCCCCCTGCCCCATGCCCCCTGCCTCAACTTACATCTGATTGAGCATTTTATGAGTTTGGGGAATCACTCGTACTGACTTCACAAACTTCTTCATCAAAGCTTGCCACACTAAAACTTGATCCGGAGTTGGTGCAGTTACAGGTACTTGACTGAATTTTTCCGGATCTGCCAAAGGCGTAACAGGTTGTAAAAAGATGGGGATATCCTGACTGACCGCAGCTACCAACAAAGCCGCGCGTTCCAATTCCGCTGGCTCTGTCTTTTGAGAGACGATAATTTTGACAAAAATTTCTAAATTTGCATCAAAACAAATTTGGAGAAATTTATTATGTTCTGTCCAATAAGTTTCGCCGCTGACACTAGGAAGTTTTAGATCCATACCTACAGAATCCAGGTAAGGAAGAATCAGACCAAGTTCTTGTGGGCGATGTCCGCCTGTTTCCAAGTATATGGGTAGATGGGTGAGCGATCGCACGATGGGTAGAAATTGTGCCAAAAATGGGGCATGAAGAAGTGGTTCTCCTCCCGTTAAGCTGATGCTATCGTGTAGATAAGGTAGATTTTGTCTTTCCACCCATTCGATTAAAATGGGTAATGGAACCGGATTAGAGTGAATTTCAAAGTCTCGTAATCCAGGTGAACGCTCTATCTTACACATAGAGGGTGCATTCCATGTATGGGGACTGTCGCAAAAGTGGCAACGTAAGTCACAAAGACCAAAGCGAATAAAAATCTGACGTGTCCCGACATTCAGTCCTTCCCCTTGAATAGCAGAAAAAACTTCAACCAGGCGTGCGGTGGGTTTAACTCTAGTTTTAGCAATCATGAGATGATAGATAGCAGCGCGATCGCACTGATTCTGCACAACAACAAGTATGTTTTTAACTTCTTGTTCCATTGTGAACCCTAGCTGAAGATATCCCCTCTCTGAGCGAAAAACTAGCCACTTGTCCTTAATCCTACTGTTTCAAAATTAGGTTAAGTAATTTTCTAGGACAAAACAATGTTTGGCAGATTAGATTTAGATGGCAACTAAAGTGCAAAGCTTCATGAGTAGCCAATCCACAGAGGCAGATTTCCCCGTTACCTACCTGAACGACACAGCAACAGTGCAGGTGTGTAAGCGTTTAACCGTGCTTGAAGCTGTCGGCTTTAAGCAAACCTGCCAAAACTTAATCCAAGCTGATTCAAAACCTCAGCAGGTTGTCATTGACTTCCAAAATACTACCTTTATGGATAGTAGTGGATTAGGGGCTTTGGTGAGTAATTTCAAATATGCTCAGGAAAAAGGAACCGCATTCGCACTTCGTAATGTTACTCCTCAAGTAATGGCAGTGCTAAACCTGACTGGATTAGATCAGGTATTTTCTATTGAGTCTCTAAACAGCGTCGAACCAATAGAATCTATTCGCCCTGGAGATAGTCGGAAGAACGTTGCGAGGAAAATAGATCCGTTACCCCAAACTCATCCTTCTGTGGCCTCGTGGATGAAAAGGCTGATTGATATAGCGGGATCATTGATAGGTTTAGTAATTACAGGGTTTTTATTGATTCCGATTGCGATCGCCATTCAACTCAACGATCCGGGTCCCATTTTCTTCCGTCAAATCCGGTGCGGTTGGATGGGTAAACATTTTGCTATTTGGAAATTTCGCTCTATGTGCGTGGATGCGGAAGCTAAAAAATCTCAAGTCAAAAACCAAGTCGAAGGTGCTTTCTTTAAAAATGAGAATGATCCCAGAATTACAAGGGTAGGTCGTTTTCTACGACGTACAAGTCTCGATGAATTACCTCAATTCTGGAACGTCCTCAAAGGGGAAATGAGTTTAGTTGGTACTCGGCCACCTACCCCTGATGAAGTGGAACGCTATGAAGTACCAGAGTGGCAACGTTTAGATGTTAAACCTGGCATGACAGGCGAATGGCAAGTAAACGGTCGCTCCACAGTACGCAGTTTTGAGGATGTAATTCGCCTAGATTTACAGTATCAAAAAAATTGGACTTTAGTTTACGATTTAAGGCTGATTCTCAAAACCATAACCATATTGTTTAACAAAAACAGTGGAGCAGTTTAACAGTTATCAGTTATTACTTATCAGTTATCAGTTTCATTACACTCTCTAAAGTCCTCCACAAATTAGTTTTCTGGCTTTGGTGGCTTGTCTAAATACCCCACCTTTCTGCCCTCAGAACTTTTCACTGTTCGCTCTTTAAGCTAAAACTACCAAATGTATAGCAACGGACAGGGCGGTTAGGACACCATGCCCTTAAACGCAGCGCCAACAAAGCCAAAACCAAATCTAAAAGCATGGACGAAGGTGGACTGTAGAAGAGATGGGGAGATGGGGAGATGGGGAGATGGGGAGATGGGGAGATGGGGAGATGGGGAGATGGGGAGATGGGGAGATGGGGAGATGGGGAGATGGGGAGATGGGGAGATGGGGAGATGGGGAGATGGGGAGATGGGGAGATGGGGAGATGGGGAGATGGGGAGATGGGGAGATGGGGAGATGGGGAGATGGGGAGATGGGGAGATGGGGAGATGGGGAGATGGGGAGATGGGGAGATGGGGAGATGGGGAGATGGGGAGATGGGGAGATGGGGAGATGGGGAGATGGGGAGATGGGGAGATGGGGAGATGGGGAGATGGGGAGATGGGGAGATGGGGAGATGGGGAGATGGGGAGATGGGGAGATGGGGAGATGGGGAGATGGGGAGATGGGGAGATGGGGAGATGGGGAGATGGGGAGATGGGGAGATGGGGAGATGGGGAGATGGGGAGATGGGGAGATGGGGAGATGGGGAGATCAGAACTTTTCACTGTTCGCTCTTTAAGCTAAAACTACCAAATGTATAGCAACGGACAGGGCGGTTAGGACACCAACTGATTATAAAACCTAGACACCAAAAGACTTTTCAGACTGTCACCTGTCACCTGTTCCCTGTCACCTGCTATAACTTCTGAATTTACCCAAGTCTATTTTATGGCTCTGGGTAAATTTTGCTTTTATAGCAGTTGCTGATCCGATTAATTATCATACATCCTTTGTTACAAAATTTTAGTATAAATAAAAACTTTTTATGCTTAGACTTAAGAGTAAAAGCTCAAAAAAACAAAGTCTGAAATAGTCATTCATTATGGTATGGTTACTAAAAAAACTGCATCTTCTTTAAAAAGCTGATATCAAAATTTACATAATCTTCAACGAAAAGTTACTGACAACCAAGAAGTATAAAGAGATAATGAGATATTATGATCCAAAGTGACTTTGAAGACAAATATAGTCATTCAACAAAAAAGCAGGGAACTCCGACTAATTTGTTATGCGGATTTTAATTTACTCCTACAACTACCACCCAGAGCCTATTGGTATTGCCCCACTAATGACTGAATTAGCAGAGGGACTCGTGAAGCGTGGCCATCAAGTACGCGTAGTCACAGCTATGCCTAACTACCCTGAACGTCAAATTTACCAAGAATATCGAGGCAAATTTTATGTAACCGAACATAAAAATGGTGTTCAAATCCAACGTAGTTATGTGTGGATTCGTCCACAACCCAACCTGTTAGATCGGGTGATGCTAGATGGTAGTTTTGTAATCACCAGTTTTTTTCCGGCAATCATCGGCTGGCGGCCAGATGTCATTCTTTCCACATCGCCATCTCTGCCAGTGTGCGTACCAGCTGCACTTCTAGGATGGTTACGCGCTTGTCCAGTGATCTTAAATCTACAAGATATATTACCAGAAGCAGCCATCCACGTCGGCCTGCTAAAAAATAAATTACTGATCAAAATATTTACAGAATTAGAAAAATTTGCCTACGCCTCCGCCACGAAAATTAGCGTTATTGCTGATGGGTTTGTAGAAAACTTGCTCTCCAAGGGTGTAGCAGCCGATAAAATCATCCAAATTCCCAACTGGGTGGACGTGAATTTTATCAGCCCATTACCAAAAAAGGATAACCCCTTCCGTGCTACACATAACCTAAATGGTAAATTTGTGGTCTTATATTCAGGGAATATCGCCCTGACACAAGGCTTAGAAACAGTGATTAAAGCGGCGGTAAAACTACGTGATATCACAGAAATTGCCTTTGTGATTGTGGGCGAAGCTAAAGGGTTACAACGTTTACAACAGCAGTGTCTAGACTGGGGTGCTGATAACGTTTTATTATTACCCTTTCAAACCCGCAAAGATTTACCTCAAATGTTGGCAGCAGCAGACGTAGGTTTGGTGGTGCAGAAGAAAAATGTCATATCTTTCAATATGCCCTCCAAAATTCAAGTCTTACTTGCCAGCGGCAGCGCGTTAGTGGGATCTGTACCTGAAAATGGTACAGCTGCTAGAGCGATAAAACAAAGTGGTGGTGGAGTTATCGTTCCTCCAGAAGATCCCCAAGCCTTAGCGATGGCAATTTTAGACCTCTACCAAAACCAAGAAAAGTTGAAAAAACTAGGCGATAACAGTCGTAAATATGCTGTGGAAAATTATTCCTTTGAGCAAGCCTTAAATCAGTATGAGTCGTTGTGTTACTCTTTAACCGCAGACGGTAAAGCAATTGGCCCCAAAGCCGTGAGAAAACAAGAGGTTTAACTAATTCGTAATTCGTAAACAGGGGGCAGGGGGCAGGGGGCAGGGAACAGGGAACAGGGAACAGGGAACAGGGAACAGGGAATTCTTAATTTTCCTTGCGTCCCCGCGTCTCCCCATCTCCCCATCTCCCCATCTGGAGCGTCTCTTTATTGATATAGCCTAGTGCAAATAAGCGTTACTGGTGCATTGATGCGTAAGTTTCCCCACCGACGTAAAATATGACGCTCAGAGGGGCTAATTGTCAAACATCCCCCATAAACACCTATTTTTTTGTTAGTATTCAAAAAAACGTAATCATAAATTAGCAGTTAGTTTGCTGATCAACAATAAGCAAATCAAACAAGTTCTTATAAAAGGAAAAAGCACCTGAGGTTGAATGACTGATTATTTCCAAGGAAATTTCCCATTACAATCTGTCCCTCTGACAAAGAATACGGTAAGCAGTTCAATAGCTGAAACAGAAGAGGTGAGTGGAAAACTAGCCAGAACCATCGCCGAAGCAGGCTCGGAACGCAAAGCAGGAGAGATTTTATTGCTCAAAGTAGTAGAAGTCTCTTACCTGTCAGATTATTTTGTGATGATGACTGGCTATTCTAGAGTACAAGTAAGAGCGATCGCTCAAGCAATTGAGGCCAAAGTCGAAAGCGACCTACAACGCCGTCCCTTAAGGACAGAAGGAAAAGCTGAGGGAAGTTGGGTTCTACAAGATTATGGTGATGTGATCGTTCACATCATGATGCCCAAAGAACGAGAGTTTTATAATTTAGAAGCGTTCTGGATTCATGCAGAACGGATTTCGCTACCAAACTCCGATGACGGTGAGGGTAAGCCAAGATGATGAGATCCTCGGTTTCTAATTGCCCCGTTCCTACAGAGCAACAACCGCTCAATGAATACGAAGAGCTAAAAAACTCCTGGCTATTTCGAGATAGCATCTTAAGCAGGGGCGGGTATCTGACAAAAATTTTTTGGATTTGGGGTTGGTCGTGGCTAGTAGCAGGGCCAGTAGCTGCGGCCAGCTTTCCTCCACATAAGTATATTGTTCATTTTCTCCTCTGTGGAGCCGCCGCCGCCAGTTTAGGGGTAGTGTTGGTATTGGTGCGGTTGTATTTAGGCTGGTACTATGTACGCGATCGCCTTTACAGTCCTACAGTCTTCTATGAAGAATCAGGCTGGTATGACGGACAAACCTGGACAAAACCCCAAGAAGTCATCTCCCGCGATCGCTTGATTGTCTCCTACGAGATTAAACCCATCCTCCAACGCCTACAAATTACTTTTGCTGGCTTGGCTCTCATGTATCTTATTGGTACTATGGTTTGGCATTTTTCGTAAATTAGTCATTAGTCATTGGTCATTAGTGTTACACAACTGACGACTGACGACTGACGACTGACGACTGACGATTAACAACTAACAACTGACCACTGAATAATTCACAAATTATAAATATAAACCCATGACAATGGGAAAACGAACTCAATCCACAGCACTGGAAGTCCGGTTGCTGCGGGAAGGTATTATCGAATCTCGGCATATAGTCCAGGCTGTTGTCAGCGATGAACGGGGACGGACTCTTTCTGTCGCTGGCAATGCTGAAACGGCCGCCTTTGTCCGTTCTGCCCTCAAACCATTTCAGGCGCTGGCTGTCACCACCACAGGCACACTGGAACGCTATGAACTCAGCGATCGCGACTTAGCAATTATCACCAGTTCCCACAAAGGCAGCATAGAACAGGTACGGCAGGTATTTAACATTATGTGGCGGGCTGACCTTGACCCCACTACGCTCCAATGTCCAATTCCTCAAGGTAAAAACAGTCCTTTAGAATATAACTGCTCTGGTAAACACGCGGGAATGTTAGCTGTTTGTCAGCAACGTCATTGGCCTTTAACTAGCTACTTGGATCGTAAGCACCCAGTCCAGCAGTTAATTATCACCAAAGTGGCAGAATTGCTAAGAATGCCAGCAGAAGAATTTCTCACCGCCCATGATGACTGTGGCGCACCCACATATTTGATGCAACTCAGTCAAATGGCATCTTTATATGCTGTGCTTGCCTCCAGCAGTAGTTTGGATATGGAACGCATTGTCCGCGCCATGAATCATCATCCCAACATGGTAGCTGGAGAAGGAGAATTCGATACCGAACTGATGCGCCTAGCTCCCAGCGAACTTGTCAGCAAAGCTGGAGCAGAAGGTGTACAGTGCATCGGCCGACTTGGTGAAGGCATGGGATTGGCAATAAAAGTCATGGATGGAGCCAAACGGGCAAAATATGCCGTAGCCATTCACCTGCTGCAACAACTGGGCTGGATTACTCCCAGCGTTGCCCAGAGCCTATCTGAGAAGTTTATGAACCTGGGAAAATACAAGCGTTTGGAAGTAATTGGAGAATTATCGTTTTTATAGTTGACAAACTTTTGACTTCGAGTTATATTAAATAAGTCGAGAGACAAAAGCAAAGCGGGATAGAGCAGCCTGGTAGCTCGTCGGGCTCATAACCCGAAGGTCAGTGGTTCAAATCCACTTCCCGCCACCAACTTGGAACACAAAACCCTGTAATCTTAATTGATTGCGGGGTTTTGTTTTATGCTGATTTTATTTTGCAAATGGACACAAAGCTGAGAGGAGACATAGCAGAACAAGCAGCTATTCTTCATGCTTTACAACCAATTTTGTATTCATATTTATTTACCTTTAATTTTACTAAATTGGCATTTTTTAATAATTCTAGCCATTGTTCCAATCTTCTCCCCCTGGTAATTGAACAAGATAATTATCTATAATGTCTGGTAATTCTCTATTTGGATAATTATATGTCATTGCTAATAACTCAGTTGCATTTAATATTAATTGGGGTTTATTTAACATTTGCGAAAGTTGCTGTCTTTTTAAAGTACCATTCAAAACCTCTAAACTAGCATCTGCTATTGCTAGTGTAACTTCATCTTCTAGGTAAATTTGCCATTCATCTTGATTGATATAATGAGATTTTTTATTATCTTTCAGATTGAGTTTTTTGATTTCTATCAATGAATTACGAATAGAAGCAATCCAAGAATTTGTTAATCTTTGCTCAATTTGATTTTTAATTAAATGCATCAGCAGAATCTTCAAAAAAGCCTGAATATTACGGATAATTGCTTGTTTACTCATTCCCTCTAATTCATCCACAATTGCTAAAGCATCTGTGTAACGTCCTTCTGTAATGCTATTTCTGAGGTCGATTAATTCCTGTGTCATCTGTATTAACCTCAAGCTATAAATAAGTGAATATTTATTCAACTAGTGCATAATTGTATTTTATAGTTAAATCTGTTTACTTGTGGCACTCCCAAAAGCAGGTTTTGATCTATTCTGAAGATAAAGCTATCCAAGCGCGGAGAATCAGAATTGTGAAGTTACATAAACCAATATTGGTGGGAGGACTAGGATTGTCCTTCTCCCTGTGGATGTTAGACACTTGGCATGATTCAATAGTACAGGTGGGAGAATTCGGACTCCTGAGTGCTTTAGCTGTCGGTGGGGGTTTGTGGTTATTGCAGAAAAATCGCCCCGGTGAACAGCTAAATGATATGGTTGTAGATAGGGCATCTGTAGAAAGTGCAATTTCTCAAACAGAGGCTGTTATCAACCAACTTGCACAAGAAGCAGTCAACCATCCAGCTTTAGAAAGCCTACGCGAACAACTTGCTAAATTACCCTTAGAGTTAGACAGACGAGAAATTCAAGTTGCTGTCACTGGTGGTAAGTCTGTAGGTAAAAGTACAGTTATTCAAATTCTCAAGACGTTAGATACAACGTCTCTACATTTTTCGGAAACAGCACCTTTGTTTGCAGAACTGGGTGAAAATTCAAATGTAGCTATTTTGTCAGAACTGCAAAAATCAGATTTTGTTTTGTTCCTGACAAATGGTGATTTGACAGACTCAGAATTTCAAGTTTTACAACAACTAAAAGCTGCAAAACAGCCAACATTGCTGGTTTTTAATAAACAAGACCAGTATCAAGTAGATGAACGTGCTACAGTTTTGCAATCTTTAAAACAGCGAATGTCAGGTAATGTAGTCGCAACTGCGGCTTCTCCCGTTTCTGTGAAAGTGCGGAAACATGAAGCTGATGGTTCTGTGCAAGAATGGATGGAACAACCAGCACCAGACATTCAACAGTTAACGCAGCAGTTAGGGGAAATTTTAGGACAGCAAGGAAAGCAGCTAGTTTGTACGACTACTCTACGGAAAGTGCTGTTATTGAAAGCTGAGGCGAAAGATTGTTTAAATGGGGTACGGCGCGATCGCTCTACACCCATCATAGAACAAAATCAGTGGATTGCCGCTGCTGCTGCTTTTGCTAACCCAATTCCCGCTTTAGATATATTAGCAACTGCGGCGATTAACGCCCAAATGGTAATGGATTTGGGTAATATTTATCAACAAAAAATTTCCTTAGAACAAGCGCAACAAGTAGCGGGAACTATGGGAAGTTTAATGTTGAAGTTAGGTTTAGTGGAACTTTCTACAAGGGCTGTTACTGGTATTCTCAAAACTAATGCTATCACCTTCGTTGCTGGGGGACTAGTTGAAGGAGTGAGTGCTGCTTATTTAACTAGAGTTGCTGGGTTAAGTTTAGTTGAGTATTTTGAACAGCAAGAAATAGCATTAGAAACAGGAAATGGTTTAAACCTGGAAAAATTGCGCCAAGTTTTACAAACAGTATTCCAGCAGAATCAAAAAATGGCTGTTTTGGAAGCTTTTGTGAAGCAAGGGGTGAAGCGGTTGTTACCGGAAGCGAAGCCAGTTGAAGTTGTCGGATAATTTCGCACCAAATCATAAATTTGAAACCCGCTTTCAGTGGAGTTATTCCTAAATAAAAAGCGGGTTTTATTTTTCAAATTGGACAAATTTAAGGCAATTTTGAACAGATTGATGGTCGTGTAGCAGTTATTCTCATAACATCTGTGATTTTCTCAGATGTTTACACTATTTGCGAAGCTATGACACCTCAAGAATTTTTGGAAAATTTGGCTACAGCTGTAACAGATTCAGAAAAACTGATCGTTTTTGCGCGATACTTAGATACAACCGCGCTGGATCATGCTACAACTCCAAGATGGAGAAGTATTCCTCACAGTACAGAAATTCAGTTCGCACTTAATAATCTTGCTTTTCATTTAGAAGCACTTGCTGAAAAAGGCAATTAATGAAGACAATACTCGATAGGTTGTCTTTAGAGATACCTATCAAGTAATAATATATTTTTGGATGAATTCGCGCAAATATCTATTATTCTGATTCTCATCTCAGTGAGGTACAGGAATAAAGAATTAACCGCAGATATAAGAGAATAAACGCAGATAAACGCAGATAATTTTGTACCTCTGTAGGCTAATAAAAGCTATTATAAAGTTATAAAATAATTAGTTTAATTGACGATGAACTGCAAATAGACAATCATTATATTGCTTGTCAACTTCAAGGTTTGTAAAAGCCCAGGCGGCTTTGTATGGTTTTTGATATTCTCCTAAAATATTGATACGGTGACAAACATTAGGAATTTTAGTCAAATATCTGGGTTTTAAAGGTACATCACAAGCAAATATACCTTTAACTCTATGTGTCGTACCTGTTATACCTGAGCTATAATTAATCATGATTGCTACATAGTATCTATCCTCTGATGTATGGAGGACTTGAACTAAGTCATCATGAGTAATACCTAAAAAATGATCAGGTAGTTTTAAGGCTTCGCTGGTGTCTAAGGGTATATTTTGAGTTTTAACCCAATCGAGAATTTCTTGATATTTTGTCAATGCTGCACGTTTGCGGAAAGAATATTTAATCTCGACAAATAAATGAGTTATCCGATATATTATCTGGAACAGTGTTAATACAAATCCGGTGAATATTCGTTGTAAGTTGAACATTTATTTTTTGAACATTTTATAGTTATGATTCAGATTATTAAATTTCGATTTATTCAATATTTCATTCCTGGCAAAGGAGACTATACAAAAGAACGTCATCAATGGCTAGATGAAAAAACTTTGGCAGATATGTTTGTGGATATTAAAGAATTACCGGAAGATGATTATAATCAATATGATGAAATAATTGATTAGGAATTTATTCGCTGGCAGACTGTGTAACTTATCTTAGTTCCCTTTTAATTTGATTTATTGCATTTTTTAGATCACCTGAATGATTCCAATTTACAAAACCACCATAAATTAAATGTCCATAATTATCAGCTAAAAAAATATGGTTAAGTCCAATTATGTTTTTACAAGTTTTAACTACCGTACCGTCTTTAAGAACAAATATAGGTCTAGCCCATTTAAAATCTCTATCGTGACACGGAGATATACTAGGCACAGTATCTAAAATTTCTATAGCTTTCTGTGCAAATTTTGAAATATTAATAGCTTTTTCAGCTTCATAAAGTATATCATCAGCAATGTAATCAATTACTCTTCCAAATACAGATACTCCAAAAACTTCCCACATGATGTTTGATCCTGTTATATTCATGAAATTTTGAAATTGTTTCTATCCCTTTTTAGTCCCCCCGATGCCTTCAGGGGGAAGGCATTAGCCGGAAAGTGAATTTTATTACAACTTATTTAGGATTGCTATATCACTATTTGGTATTGATTTCTTTTTCCTCTTCAAGTTGTTTAATACATACAAAAATACGATGAATTACCCCGATACTGGAACTACCTTGTTCACTAAATTTATCTATTATATAACTATGCTCTATACTCGTAACTATAGCTTCAATAACTTGTTCATTTACTTGATCAAAAATTGTTAGAGAATCTCCTATGTTTGGTATCTGACAGGGATGGTCTAAAGAAAGTATTGGAAGGTTGGCTGTATCTAGATCATCTTCATTGTTAGATAACCAGTTTTCAGAATCATTAGTTAACAGAAAATGTACTGATGTTTTTTTAATATCCATGGAAATTATCCGTTGTTAAACAGTCTGTGGCAACTTTATTTATAGTAAGGATTATTACTTAGATAAAGCAAGTAAGGAAAACACTAAATTAATGATCTGAATAACCGTACAAGTTAGTATATTAACCAAGCAGCACACTAAGCTTCACTCTATGAATTTAATCAAAAACTATGTAAATTACTCTCAGAATATCCAACACCAACAAATACATGAGTGGCCTTAGCTTGCTTCTCAATGAGTTCTAGCAAAGCTTTATTGCAGCGTTCTGTGAGTTCTGGATATTTATTTGCTATCCATTCTAGTTCTGTCACACCAGCAGGATCACTAATATCAAATCCCAGATCAATCAATTCTTCAGTGTGCTTAAATGCAAGATTGAAAATCCCCTCAAAATCTATAAATTCTTCGTACATGGTTATATTCCTCTAATCCGATTTTTCAAGGCAGTTGTATAAATACTATTATAATTCTATCCAACTCCTTGTTGAGTTAACCTCTGAATATAAGTAATAATTTCTTCTTTGCTTAGTATTTCATCGGGTAGTACCAGCCAGCTTGGATAAAGGTATACTGTATAACCTAACTGACTTGTTTTGCGCTTGTCTACTATCCTTCCCCAACGGTCAGGAAAAATAAACCAACGGGTACTTAGTCGTCTTGAGGGAATAGCACCCCAGGCCATTCCATTAGCTAGACAATACCAAATAATGACAGATGGTGGATTAACCCATTGCTTGCTTTCTACTTCTCCACACATCCAGCCTTTATAACCAATAGGTAAGATACGCGGATTTTCCACTAACCCGGAAACACTTTTGACTGATATCCAAAATAGTTGACGCTGATTATCACTACTATATACTGGAATATCTTCATCAGTACCAAATTCTGTTATTCTTGATTCACCAGCATTGATACCGCGATTTATCAACCCTTTACGAACTATTTCAACTGCTTTTTTTCCTTCAGATAAGAACTTTTCCCAATCAGATGAAGACATAATATTTAATTAATTCAGCAAAAACTGTATCATTGCATTTTATCAATGAATGACACTATTTCCATCTTCTCCTTTTTCTCCGGTTCAGGATTCCTCGATTTAGGCTTTGAAACTACAGGCTACAAAATCACATACGTCAACGAAATATTCCCCCCATTCATGTCCGCATATCGCTATTCACGGGAAATTCTCAACCTCCCACAACCTGAATATGGATATCATCAAGGTGAAGCCGCAGACGTAAGCAAATTAATAGAAGGAAAACCAGCACAACAATTAAATGAATTAATCAAAGATTCCCGCAAATCGAATAATATAATTGGTTTTATCGGTGGTCCACCTTGTCCTGATTTTTCTATTGGTGGAAAAAACAAAGGACATTTAGGCGATAATGGTAAACTCTCATCTGCTTATATTGAATTGATTTGTCAAAACTTACCTGATTTCTTTTTATTTGAAAATGTTAAAGGTTTGTGGAGAACAACAAAACACCGTTTATTTTATGAATCTTTGAAAATAAAATTACAACAATCAGGTTATATATTAACAGAACGGTTGATTAATTCTATTGAATATGGTGTACCTCAAGATAGAGATAGAATTATTTTAATTGGATTTAGAAATAATTTTCTCAAGGATATGGAAATAAAATCTGATTTTACATTTCCTTGGGAAAAATATATTTTATATCCTCAAAATAAAGTATTTGCATATCCTTGGAATAAAAGCCAAGCATTTCAAGAAGATTCTATAATTCCTTGTCCTGAAAATATTCCTCAAGAATTAACCGTTGAATATTGGTTTATAAAAAATGATGTCTTAAACCATCCCAACGCAAAACATTATTTTCAACCAAGAGCAGGTATAATTAAATTTGCTACTATTGATGAGGGAGATGATTCTAAAAAGTCATTTAAACGTCTCCACCGATGGCGTTATTCTCCCACAGCTTGTTATGGGAATAATGAAGTACATTTGCATCCTTACAAAATTAGACGTATTTCTGTTGCGGAAGCTTTAGCTATTCAATCTTTACCCGCTAATTTTTCACTTCCAGAAAATATGTCACTTACGAATATGTTTAAAACAGTTGGTAATGGTGTGCCATACTTAGCAGCACAAGCATTAGCTCAAAATATTCTTGACTTTTTAGCAACTGGTACTCAAATAATTTGAAGTCAAAGTTAATACCTTCATAAATTCATAAACACTTGAAAATCCTACATACCAAACTAAGTTAATATCAATTCACTTAATTAAAGCTACAAATGAATCTCCCCGTCTCCCCGTCCCCGCGTCTGTCCATTTGTATCAACCTTAAAATGAAACGGTATAACTGCCTGTTTTCAGGATAAACTCGTAATATATGTGGTTTAATATATAAGAAATGTTTTAGTTTTTCATAAACATAAACTTTAATAATCTATCACAGGCAGAACAAACGATGGCAGCAGACTATCCAAACATTGATATTGCGCCATTTATCGATCACTCCCTCCTGTTACCAACTGCTACCCCGGAACAAGTGGCGCAGTGGTGTGATGAAGCATACAGATTTAACTTTGCGACGGTTTGCATACAACCTTGTTATGTCAAGCAAGCAGTTGAACTTCTCCACAACAAAAACCCCAAAGTCTGTACGGTGATTGGCTTTCCTACTGGTTCAACAACTTCAGCCGTCAAATTTTACGAAGCTCAAGAAGCGTTGGAAAATGGCGCTGAGGAGTTAGATTTGATGATTAATTTAGGCTGGTTAAAAGCTGGAAAAACTGAGGAAGTTCACCGGGAAATTGCTACAATTTGTGAAGTAGCCGGGCAATGTGTCAAGGTAATTTTAGAAACTAGCCTACTCACAGACCCGGAGAAAAGAATAGCTGCGGAAATAGCTATGGAAGCCGGTGCGGCTTTCTTAAAAACTAGTACAGGTTGGAATGGCGGAGCAACGGTGGCGGATGTGCAGATGTTGAAAGAAATAGCACGGGAACGGGTGGGAATTAAAGCATCAGGGGGTATTCGCACCCACAACGAAGCCCTAGATTTAATCATGGCTGGTGCGACAAGATTAGGCACATCTCGTGGTATTGATTTGCTCCGTCAGCGCAATCACGTGGAAAAAGAAAAGAGTGAGTAGTCATTTGTTTTTGTAAGTTGTTTTTGTAAGTTGTCATTTATTTTGCCGCTAACTAATGACTAATGACTAAGTAAATAATGAGTAATGAGTAGAACTTATAAAGCAACTGGCATTAATCTCAAAACTCAGGCGCTCGGCGAGTCGGATAAAATAGTCACAATTTTGACCCAAGAATTCGGTTTGATTCGGGCGGTTGCTCCTGGGGCGCGGAAACATAACTCCAGCTTGGGTGGTAGAAGTGGGATGTTTATTGTCAATGAATTACTGATTTCCCAAGGGCGAAATTTAGATACAATTACTCAAGCGCAAACTATAAAAACCTATCCAGGTCTAACTAAAAACTTAGGAAAATTAGCTGCTAGTCAATATTTAGCTGAAATAGTCTTGTGTCAGGCTTTAAGCGAACAACCGCAAGAAGAACTTTATGAATTATTCAATGAACATCTTCAGCGGTTGGAAAGTTTACCTAAAACAGAAGGATTAGATGTAATTGCACATCTATCTCAAGGAATATTTCATCTTTTATCTTTAGCAGGATTAACGCCGCAAGTCCAAGTTTGTTGCTTAACCCAGCTTCCCCTCATCCCCGACTTGACAAACCCTAATTGGAAAGTAGGATTTAGTGTTCCTGCGGGGGGAACGGTTTGTTTACAGGCTTGGGAAGGTTTACGAAAAGAAAGGGAAAAAGAAAGAAGAAATTTAGCCAGTCCCCAATCAGCAGTAACCAATCTCCCCAATCCTGACTATGAAACGGTTGTGCATCACCAAGACCTACCAGTGATTTCTGGTCGTCTGAATGCGAAAGAACTGTTCATGCTCCAACATCTGTCGCAACCAGAGATAATACAAATAGATGCAGCCACAGATGCTGGCTGGTTATCTGTTGAGCAAATTTTGCGCCAGTATGCCCAATATCACTTTGGTCGCCCTATTCGCTCTGCCACCTTGATCGATTCCTATTTTGCCACCAACCATGATGCAATCGTCTGATTTGGATAGAAAAATCCTGCCTCTGTCACCCAGCCAAGCTAAAAACAAGAATAGGGTATCAGACAGTACAACACCCAATGACCTCAATTCTGTTTCCCAACTTCAGGTTAGTCACACTAATAGCCAAGTTAATAGCCAAGTTAATAGCCAAGAAATGTCCCCCAAAGATGTTTCTCAGCATCAAAATTGCAGATCAGAAATGCCCTTAACTGATATTCCTAAACAATCAGAAACAAGTTCGGAAGTATCAGTAACTACTCCTGAAACTAATGGTAAAGGTAATGCTAATCAGGAAAATTTACAAGTAGCGAGCGAACCAGAAACATCACAATTAAACGGGTCTGGTTCAGATGGAAAATCACCATCAGAAAATGTAGAAAAAAAAGGGTTTTTACCTGTATTAAAAAACCCAAATTTCCTGGCTCTTTGGGGTGGTCAGGTTTTCTGTCAACTGGCTGATAAAGTATATCTAGTACTAATGATTGCTTTGATTAACACTCAGTTTCAACAGAGTGATCAAAGCATTAGTGGTTGGGTGTCGGCGTTAATGATGGTTTTTACCATTCCAGCGGTGCTGTTTGGTTCTGTGGCTGGGGTGTTTGTAGACCGCTGGTCAAAAAAAGTTGTGTTGGTAGCAACGAATATTTGGCGCGGTATCCTGGTTTTATCAATTCCGTTCCTACTATGGTTAACTCAAGATTGGCAACCTGTAGGAGTTTTGCCGGTGGGTTTTTTGATCATTTTGGCGGTTACTTTTTTAGTTTCTACCCTAACCCAGTTTTTTGCACCAGCAGAACAAGCTGCAATTCCCTTGGTGGTGGAAGAGCAGAATTTGCTGTCGGCTAATTCGCTGTACACAACTACGATGATGGCATCGGTAATCGTGGGTTTTGCTGTCGGGGAACCGCTGTTAGCAATAGCTGATGGATTGTGGTTACAAGTTGGGGGTAGTGGTGGACTGGGTAAAGAAATTGTTGTTGGTGGCAGTTATGCGATCGCAGGAATTATTTTATTCCTACTCAAGACCAATGAACAACCCCACCCCCCAGAAACCGAATTCCCTCATGTTTTCTCTGACTTGCGCGACGGTTTACTTTACCTCAAAGAAAATCATCGGGTTCGTAATGCTTTATTACAACTGATCATCTTATTCTCTGTCTTTGCAGCCCTCACTGTCCTGGCCGTTCGCATGGCAGAAATTATTCCCAACATGAAAGCCGCCCAATTCGGCTTTTTACTGGCATCTGCTGGGGTGGGAATCGCAGCCGGGGCGACGATTCTCGGTCAATTTGGTCAACGTTTCTCCTATAGGCAACTCAGTCTCTGGGGTTGTCTAGGCGTGGCCGCATCTTTGGTTGGTCTTTCAGTCTTCACAAGCCAGCTATGGGCAGCAATACTGTTAATTGCCCTTGTTGGTGTCTTTGGCTCATTGGTAGGTATTCCCATGCAAACCGCTATCCAGACAGAAACACCCCCAGAAATGCGCGGTAAAGTCTTTGGTTTGCAGAATAATGTGATTAATATTGCCCTCACCCTACCGTTGGCGTTAGCTGGTGTAGCCGAAACCTTTATTGGCTTAAAGGCGGTCTTTTTGGGATTAGCTACAATCGTCTTCTTTGGAGGTATATTAACCTGGTATAATTCCCGTGATTAGCTATCAGGTTTGAGATCATCAACAACTTAATAAAACAATTGGGTTTCGTGCTAAACTTAAGCCAGCTAAAATCAATGAAATACTTGCTGTGAAATAGACATGATGTTGATTAAGTTGTGATCAAGTAAGTTAATTAGTAACTTAGAATCAGCATATACAAAGCCACAACTACACTAGTACCGCTTTCTCGGAATTAAAAATTAATAATTAAAAATTAAAAAAGCAGACGACACAAGCTTTTTGAGAATTTTTAATGGTTGGTTAATTTACGCCGTTATGTACTAGTTTAATTGACTTAAATATAGGCTCTATTTAACTAGTATATGATATGCTCATCATGGCTGAAAATTCAGCAAGTATAACGTGATAAAAACAGCTAATTATAAGAAACCACATACATTAAACTTAAACCCAAACTTAAACCCAAACCTAAAACCGCTTGACTTTACACCTAACCAAAGAATGCACATAGCCTGGATTGGAAAAAAAACGCCCTTTTGTGGCAATGTCACCTACAGTCGAGAAATTACAAATGCATTAATTTCACTAGACCGGGGACACAAAGTAAGTTTTCTTCACTTTGCTCAAGAAGAATCAGAACTAGATAAATGGCCGAATTTAAAAGAAGTTTCTTTACCGTTTATTTATAAATCCCAAGTTTATACAATTCCCGCTTTCAATGCAACTAAAGTATTGAAAGACTCTCTGCGGGAAATAAAACCAGATATAGTTCATGCTTCATTAACTCTATCAACTCTGGACTTCGTTTTGCCAGAAATTTGTCAAGAATTAAATTTGCCCTTAGTTGCTACTTTTCACACACCATTTGCAGGTAAGGGTGCAAAACTAATATCTGGGACACAATTTTTGGCTTATCAACTCTACGCACCGTTTTTAGATAATTATGATCGGGTAATTGTTTTTTCCCAAATTCAGCGTGAATTATTATCAAGTATGGGTGTGGGAGAACACAAAATAGCGGTAATTCCCAATGGTGTTGATACCACTAAGTATTGTCCTGGTGTTTCTCAAGTTAAAGCAGAATTTGGTGCCGAGCGTTTGTTTGTTTATCAAGGACGCATTGCCCCAGAAAAAAATGTAGAATCCCTCCTGCGGGCTTGGAGGCAATCCAAGATGGGAGTTCATAGCAAGTTACTGATGGTGGGTGATGGTCCATTGAGAGCATCTTTAGAACCGTTTTATGGCGCGGAATACGGTATCATCTGGTTAGGATTTATCGCCAATGAAGAACGCCGCATAGAAATTTTACGAGGAGCAGATGTATTTATTTTGCCTTCTTTGGTAGAGGGTTTGTCTTTATCTTTGTTAGAAGCAATGGCTTGTGGTTTGGCTTGTATAGCTACAGATGTGGGTGCAGATGGGGAAGTATTAGAAAAAGGTGCTGGTGTAGTTATTAGTACGAAAACAGTGCGATCGCAACTCAGAACCATTTTGCCACTGTTCCAAGACCACCCAGAGTTAACAACACTGTTGGGGCAAAAAGCTGCAAGGCGAGTATTAGAACGCTATACCCTCAATAATAATATCACTCACCTAGAAGAACTTTATGCAGAAATGTTAGCACAGCGACCTGTCTCCCTCAGTCGGGGTGCTTAGGAAAAAGTCTCATAGCAGGTGACAGTTAACAGGTGACAGGTGACAGAGTTAAAAGTCTGTTTGTATCTAGGTTTTATCATTAGTTCACGTCCTAACCACCTTGGCGGTTGCTATAACAATTCAAAATTCAAAATCGAGCTAAGTCCGTTCAGTAGACAGGAATATTTATCGTTGGAGATTTGCTGAAGACAGTACACCAAATCTCCATTCCATATGTGAGTATTTATGTCAATTCGTAATATCAAGATATTTACAATATTTAAGAATAAAGTTACAGTTCTTTACATAGAAGATAAACCTCTAAGAAAAAAACTGCACCAATACAGTTTTGTTATTGATCACCAAAGGTAAACTAATACCTTTGTTATTCAACTAAAGATTTACCTGTAAGACAGTCCCCATACTAACTGCGGTCTCTATGTCTACTGACTTAGTTGCCGCCAGAACTTTGGGTTAGTCTCACCTCATTTGTAGTAATAGAAGTCTTGCAATAAGGAGAGTTGATGAGGTTTTTTACCAAAAAAATGTCAACTTAAAGCTCCTTCTTAGCAAATTTCAAAGCAGCTAATTAACAAATAATAATTGGAGATTTCTCTCATGGCTTTGACTCTTCAGTCCGCTCAAAGTATTTTTTCTAACACTCAAGTTCCTAGTCAGATTCCAGCAACTATCGCACTATTCGATCAACTCAACGTTGATGATCAACTAGCCTATTTGTGGTATGCATACACTGAAATGGGTAAAACCATTACTCCCGCAGCACCTGGAGCAGCACGCTTGCAACTAGCAGAAAGTCTGCTAACCCAAATTAAGCTGATGTCTTCTGAAGATCAAACAAAAGTGATGCGGGATCTTGCCAGTCGTGCTGATACTCCAATCAGCCGTTCCTATGGGTTCTTCAGTGTCAATACCAAACTCGCTTTCTGGTATGAGTTAGGAGAATTGATGAAAAGCGGTCTTGTCACTCCTATCCCAGCGGGTTATCAGATGTCTCCTGGTGTGAAAGTAGTGCTAGAAGCTACTCAGAAACTTGATCAGGGTCAACAAATCACTGTACTGCGGAATACCGTAGTCAACATGGGATTCGATACTTCTGAACTAGGCCCTAGCAGTTACCCCAAAGACGTAGCAGAACCAGCATTCCAACGTACAACTCCAGTGATTTCCTCTGTCAAGATTGAGGGGATTACAGAACCTGCTGTATTGGGCTACATAGAAGCCATGAATGCAGATAACTTTGATGCGGCTGTTGCCCTATTCACTACTGACGGTGCGCTACAACCTCCATTCCAAAAGCCGATTGTAGGTCCAGAAGCGATCTCCAAATATATGCGAGAAGAAGCTCAAGGACTGAATATGATGCCCCAACAAGGTATTTGTGAAGTTCAACCAGATGGTTCCAAGCAACTGAAAATCACTGGTGTAGTCCAAACTCCTTGGTTCGGTGTGACTGTAGGCATGAATATTGCTTGGCGGTTTTTAATCAATCCCCAAGGTAAAATTTTCTTTGTAGCGATCGATATGTTGGCTTCTCCTCAAGAACTATTAAATCTGCGTCGGGTTTAATAGATTCGCCATAATTCCCCTTCCTCAGCGTCAGCAAGAAGGGGATAGATAGCCGAATAACGACGAAATTCAAGAATAATCCCCGTCTATGAGAAAGCGGGGAGTTTCAAAAAAAAGTCAATATCTCCACAAGTTTTCCACAATTTACATTTAAATTTAAGAGTATCAACCAGCCAAACAGAAAAAAATGTTCTCCATTAGCTCATATTTCCACAAAAAATCAACACAATCTTCTATCGATACAAATCATGCCAGTGAAGAATCCCAGGAAATTCTGACTTTAGAAGATTTGGTAGAAATTTTAGAGAAACTAGATAAGTATATACAAACTACATAAATTAAAATTACTATAGAAAGCAGAGGCGCAGTGTAGTAGTACCGCAGGTCGGAATTAAAAATTAAAACTTAAACATTAAAAAAGTTTGTTTCATCAGCTTTTCACTTATTTAAAATAGTAGCTAGATTTTCGCCGCAGTGTACTAGTACAACCGGGCAGACTTAAAACCTAAAACAGAAAACCTAAACATTAAAAAAGCAGATTACACAAGCTGTTTAATACAATTAAAATAGACAGTGATTTCAGCCTGCACTAAGGAAGATATAGTTAACAACAGACGAAATTCACCCGCCACAACTGTATTGAAATTTGAATTGTTTATATCATGTCCGCCTAATCACTTATCAAAAAAATTCTCCGCGTCCCCGTGTCTCTCTGTCTCCGCGTCAGTCTAAATGATAAGTATATCTCTGACGAGACGCTACGCGAACAACCGGACATGATATTACTCACCATCCCAAACTTGTAGGCTGTTCATAAATACGCTTTAAAGTATTCACATCTCGCGCCGAAATAGAAGGCGGTTTGCGAACTTGGGAAAAATACAAAACATCGGTTTGCAGGGGACTATGACCCCAAATTCCCAAAGCATGGCCGATTTCATGACGTGCAGCAGCTTTCGCATATTCGCCAGTTTGACTAGGACTCAACAAGATAGTAAAACGGTGTAATAAAATATTATTATTAGTGTATGTCTCGTAGCTAGTTAAAGCAGAACGCGCACGGGGAATTTTACTATTAGGTTCAAGTTGTAAAGGTGGCGCTTTTCTGAAAATTTTAATATCAGCAATTTCTGCTTTCTCAACTACCTCCAAAGGTAAATAAACACTCCACTCTTGAACAGATTGCAGAACATTATTAACCCATAGTTGCGCCTGTTGTTCATTAATTCCTGTTGGTATTTCTATCTTCACCCTTACTGGAAAACTTGACCAAATTAAATAACCAACTTCTGTAGGTGTAATTTTGTCAAAATAATCCCCACTGTTCGTCTTGTTTTCCCAACTTGCGAGGGTTGACGGTAAAGGATGGACTTTTTGTATAAACTTTTCCCCTAAACTGTAACTTGTAGAAATGTTGTAGGCAACGTTTCTAAATTTAGAGTTCACAACAGCGCTAGTTTGAAAGTTAGTACAAATAATTAGCAGTCCTGTAATTATCGCTAAACTCAGGACTGCTAGTGACCGTTGCAAAACTAAGTTTGTTCGGGTTTTAGATATGAGGTTTTGGGTTATTTTCCCCATTTTTACTTATTTAGGCAGCCAATTGGCACTTAAAACCACTGTTAAACCCAGAAAAATTACTACTAATGCCCAAGTAATACGATTTAATGTATTTTCTGCACTTTTGGTACTGCTGAACAATTGAGCTTGTCCACCAATTGCACCAATACCATCACCTTTAGGGCTATGCAGCAACACGAGGATTATTAATCCTAAAGCGGAAAATGCCCAAATACCTTGCACGATGTTAGTAATTGCCATATTAGAAATGTCGTTTATAACAAGTTTGAAAATGGATGAGTTCTTGATTTATCAATCCTGTAGGAGTAAAGCGCATTGCTAAACCTTAAAGACTGTTCTCGTTTCCATACTCTGTATGAGAATGCATTCTAGAAGGCTCTGCCTCGGTGTGACAGTAGAGTCAGAGCCTCTATGATAGCATTAAGAGTCGGAGACCAGGAACGAGATAAGGGTGTAGGGGTAAAGCGCATTGCTAAACCCCTACTTAAAGACCTACTTCTGAATTCCTGGATATTTTACAACCCTATTTGTGCAGGAGTGCGAGTAGGTTTCAAGTCGTATTCTGCTGCTTTAAGAAGCGATCGCCCGGTCATTTCTGTTGGTTGGGGAAGCTGTAAAATATCCAGAATAGTGGGGGCAATGTCGGCTAACTTGCCATCATTTCTCAATTCCACATTTGTACCATATCCAGGTATTTTGACTTTTTCGCCTTCTACCAAGATTAAGGGAACTGGGTTAGTGGTGTGAGCCGTCCAAGGATTACCCTCATCATCTAGCATATACTCAGCATTGCCGTGGTCAGCAGTAATGATTGCTGTGCCGCCAAATTTACCAATGGTGTCCAGGAGACGACCTAAACAGCGATCAACTGTTTCAATAGCTGTAACTGTAGCTGGTATTTGTCCAGTATGCCCTACCATGTCTGGATTGGCATAGTTCATTACCATTAGGGAGTAGATGCCCTTTTTTACCGCTGCGATCGCTACATCTGTCACTGCTTGCGCTGACATTGCCGGTTCTGAGTCATAAGTTGCCACCATCGGACTACTGACTAATTCCCGGTCTTCTCCATCACAAGGTTCCTCTAATCCCCCATTAAAGAAATAGGTGACGTGAGCATATTTTTCAGTTTCCGCAGTCCGAAACTGTTTTAAGCCATGATTAGCAATGACTTCCCCTAAAATATTACTCAGATTCTGGGGAGCAAAAGCCACAGATACTGGTAATTCAGGATCGTACTGGGTAAAAGTCACAAAGGACAGCGGCTTAATTTGCTGTCTTTCAAACCCACTAAATTTGGAACTGACAAAGGCTTGTGTCAGTTGTCTAGCGCGATCAGGGCGGAAGTTGAAAAATATGACCCCATCTCCCGGTTCTACTGCGCCAGGGGCAATCCTAACTGGAAGCACAAACTCGTCGGTTATGCCTTCGGCGTAAGATGCTTGTAATACTTCTACCGCCGTGAGTCCATTACCAGCGCTATCTTGTGTCATCACATGGTAGGCGCGTTCAACTCGATCCCAACGGTGGTCACGATCCATTGCATAATAGCGACCACTAACAGTTACTATTTGCCCAATTCCAGCCTGATCTATGTAGTCTTGCAGCTGTGTAATTGCTTTGATGCCCTCCTTGGGAGGGGTGTCACGTCCATCGGTAATGGCGTGGATACAAACTTGTGAAAGTTGCTGTTCTTTGGCTAAGTCAACTAGTCCAAATAGATGGGTTAGATGAGAATGTACCCCTCCATCAGAACAAAGCCCTACTAAATGCAACTTGCCATTAGATGAGCGAACTTCCTGGCAAATCTTGACAATTGCTGGGTTTAATGCTATGGAACCATCTTCTACTGCATCAGAGATGCGTACCAGTTCTTGAGGCACGACTCGCCCAGCGCCAATATTCAAATGACCAACTTCCGAGTTGCCCATTTGACCTTCTGGCAACCCTACAGCTTTTCCTGATGTGCGGATGGTTGTGTGGGGATAAACTGCCCATAAACTGTCCATGATTGGAGTTTTAGCAGCAGCTATTGCGTTTCCTCGCTTTTCCTCACAGTAGCCCCATCCGTCTAAAATGACTAGCACCACAGGAGCAACAGGTGCTTTGGTCATAGTAAAATTGCCCTTTACTTTTTGTAATATCCGAATGATACCATTGCTAACCACCTCTGGAGGTTAAATTCTGCTGATTAATTTCTGATATTGCGCTGGTTATCATGTTTCATCGAATCATAACTGCTTTTGTCGCTACCAGTAAAGATTGTGTAAAAGCAGCATATCCATTTGGACAGACAGTTTTGATTATTGCTAAATCAATCTGTTTACCTAAGTTCCAGCGAATTTCTAGCGATCGCTGATTGCTAGTATCTTCAGACAAATACGTTGATTTGGCAATTGCATTCTCCAAAATATCTTTTGTATTGTCTAAATCTTCTAAATTTTCCAGAGGCGGCAATTCTACACCTAAAATAGTCGCAACAGTTTGGGTATCAGCAAGTAACCACGTTTCGAGATTTCTAATTGCTAAACCTCCGGCAGAGCGATCACTAATTGGTTTTTCGTTAATATCTAAATGATTATCACGAATTTTATTTACAGCCTGTTCTAAGTCAATTTTTCTTTGATCTAGTTTATCATCTGCATCAACCACAATGAGGATCATATCTACCTCTTCTGGCTTCCATAAAATAACAATTTGGGCTAGATATTGTGGATCTAAAATAGAGTGTCCAGTTCGTAAAGTAAATTTTTGTTTTTCTTTAAATGATGGATGCCTTTGGATGAAATCACAATCAGGAAATCCAGGATTTTCTAATTCTCGTCTAATTAAAGTATGCAGTGCGCCTTCATTTTCTCTTGCGATTATTTTGCCACCATCTTCTGGTTTAATATAAGGAATACTTGCCCCCAGTTCTGCCTCCCCTTCAGCAATTAGTCCAATACGAATCCGACGATTCATGCTGGATTTCCTCCAAACACATTCGTAAACCACAGTTCACCTAATGCCCCATCATAAGCTTCTAAAGCTTTTTGAAACCGAACAGAATCTATAGGTAATTTGTGAACTTGAGTTTTACCTTCTTTATCTAATTCAACGGCACGGACTTGATGGGGTTCAACATAATTTAACAACACAGGGGAATGGGTTGTAATTAAAACCTGAACAGGCTTACCAGCTATTCCTTCAGTGGAAACAATTTTTAGTAACTCCATCATTTTGTGCAGTAGCCAAGGATGAACTCCATTTTCTATTTCTTCAAAGCAAATAATACTAGGAGTGTTTTCTTGATACAGTGCAGTTAGAAAAGCCAAAATTCTCAATGTACCGTCTGATATATCAGATGCAGGGATATGATGTTCTGAATATCTATCAACTAATTCCAGTGAAAAAGTTTGATTTTCCCCGCGAGGTAATACAATTTTTTTTATATTAGGAACAAGCTTTGTTAAACGCTCCTGTAATTCATCAAAACCTTCACGGTTCGCCAGCAAAATATCAAGTAAAGCATAGGCAATTCCTTGACCAGTCTTATCCATATTGCCATTTAATGGACTTGTAATAGAGATAGCAATTGGAGCAAAATCGTAAATGTTAACTTTTCTCAGGGCATTATATAGAGGAGAATCTAGAAATTTATTAGAAACTAAAAATTCTCTTAATGGGCTTGTATATTTATCTACTATAGTATTAGTATTTTCAATATTTTTTAATTCAACAGCTTGCTCGGAATAATCAAAATAAACTCCTAATTCAACAATAATTTCAGATTTTTTAAAAGAATTTTCTGCTGACGTAAGGGTACTGATCTGAAATCTAAAAAAGTCTGGTTTTCCATGCCAGAATTTAGATTCAATACTCTGCTCATTCCTAAGTACAATTTCTAAAGACTCTGAAAAACGACGGATAATTCTCTTATGATCTGTATTAACTACCAGCCTTTGCATAAAATCCGATAATACAGCTAGAGCTTCACAAATATTCGATTTACCAGAACCATTAGGACCAATGAATACAGTCAATGGTTCTAAATCCACTTCTGTATCAAAAAGGCTTTTGTAGTGTTGAACTCTTAGTTTAGATAACATCTGTTTGCAAGTAAATTAGCTCTTGGGTTGTTTTTATGGTGACTGAGGATTGATTATAACATCATATATATTATAGGCACTTTCAGACACATTTTTAATAATTGCCTATCATAGCACTAAGTGCTATACTTTAGTTAAAGAGAACTAATATGGCAATCTACAAAACCCGATGGTTTAACCGTTGGGCAAAAGATCAGAAGTTAAATGATTCTAGTCTCTGTAATGCTGTTGCAGAAATGACAGCAGGTCTTTACGAAGCGGATCTAGGAGGTGGACTATTTAAAAAACGCATTGCCCGTTCTGGAAAAGGAAAGAGGGGTGGTTTCCGTACATTGGTTGCTACTAACAAAGAAGATAGCTGGTTTTTTGTGTTTGGGTTTCCAAAAAACGAGCGTAGCAATATTGATCTGGATGAAAAAGAAGCCTTGAAAAAACTGTCATCAGAACTGCTGTCTTTAACAGCAGAGGCTATTGAAACAGCCAAATTGAAAGATGAATTAATAGAGGTAATCTGTAATGAGGAAGAAGAAGTCAACAATTCTTGAGGCTGTTCACGAAACTGCTATAGGACTATACAAGGCTGGTGTAATGAGTCAAGTTACGTTACGCGAATTTGATAGCTTGTGTTTACCTCGAATTGAACCGCTAGAACCTCAACAAATTAAGCAACTTCGTGAATCATTCAATGTAAGCCAATCTGTGTTTGCTGCTATTTTAAACATCAGTTCATCAACTGTTCAAAAATGGGAAATTGGGCAAAAACGACCTACAGGTGCGGCTCTTAAATTACTGCATTTAGTTCGTGAAAAAGGTTTGGAAAGTTTAATTTATTAATCTAACCTGATTGCCAAATAAGTAAGAAATTGATCCAACTTTTAACCTTACAAATTCAATATTTGCTTTACTGTTAAATCTAATTCAGGAAAAGTTTTAGAAACTATTTTTTGATTATCTAGTGTAAGTTAAGTTGCTAGTTAAAAAATAGGTGACAGAAAGCCAGAATCACAATCAGTCACCCATACCCATTTGCCGATATTACCTACTTCTGCTTTGCACCAGCCTTAGCTGCTTTAGCGGCTTTTTTAGCAGCTTTTTCTGCTTCTATGGCTGCTAACTTAGCTTGTTCTTTCTCCTCAGCAATTTTGTTGAGATAGTAATGGTAATCTCCCAAATAAACCCGGAATTCACCATCACGAATTTCCACAATTTTGTTAGCTACCTGAGAGATAAAATAACGGTCATGGGAAACTACAATCGCTGTCCCATCATAGTTTTGCAAAGATTCTTCCAACATTTCCTTAGCTGGAATATCTAAGTGGTTTGTCGGCTCATCCAGAATGAGTAAATTTGCTGGACATAAAAGCATTTTTGCCAATGCTAACCGAGCTTTTTCTCCCCCACTTAAAGCTGCAACTTTCTTAAATACGGTATCACCAGTAAATAAAAATTTTCCCAGCAACGTGCGGACTTCTTCATTTGTCCAGTCGGGAACTTCATCATGGATAGTTTCCATGACGGTTTTATTCAAGTCTAAGGCTTCGGCTTGGTTTTGTTCAAAGTAACCAGGAATAACGTTGTGATCGCCTAATTTTACTATTCCTTCTGTGGGTGGTTCTGCACCCATAATAATTTTCAACAGGGTGGATTTACCAGCACCGTTAGGACCGAGAAAGGCAATTCTATCTCCTCTTTCAATTAAGAGATTTGCCGCCAAAAATAAAATTTTATCCCCATAAATATGGGTTAAATCTTTAATTTCTACCACTTCCCGACCGCTGCGAGGTGCAGGAGGAAAACGGAAATGTAGAGTTCTCACACCAGCTATCGGTGCTTCGATGCGTTCAATTTTATCTAGTTGTTTTTCCCGGCTTTTTGCTTGGGTACTGCGGGTTGCACTAGCGCGGAATCGGTCTACAAAGGTTTGCTGTTTTTCTATTTCTTTCTGCTGACGTTCAAAGGCACTTAGTTGTGCTGATTGATTTTCAGCTTTTTGTTGCAGGTATGAGGAGTAATTACCGAGGTATGTACTAGAAACACCGCGTTCAGTTTCGACAATTTGGTTACAGAGGCGGTCAAGAAACTCCCGGTCATGGGACACTATCACCATTGGGGTAATTAGTCCTCTGAGGTAATTTTCTAACCACTCAATGGTTTCTAAGTCCAGATGGTTTGTCGGTTCATCCAGTAGTAATAAGTCTGGTTTTTGTAAAAGGATTTTACCCAAACTCATCCGCATTTGCCAACCACCGGAAAAAGCACTTACTAAGCGATCGCTATCCTCTACCTGAAATCCCATTTCTGGTAAAATCTTGCCAATGCGAGCATCTAAGTTGTAGCCATCTAACGCTTCAAATTGCCGCTGTAAGCGATCTAATTTGTGGATTAGTTCATCCAATTCCTCTGGATTCGCTGTTTCCATTTCTTGCGGGATGTGTGTTAAAGCCATTTGTACTTCGTTGGCTTCTTTGAACACCGTCCAAAATTCTTCTCTGACAGTACGGGTGGGGTCTACCTCAAACTCTTGGTTGAGATAAGCTATATGTAAGCTGTTAGGACGAATGATTTCACCAGCGGTGGGTTCCATTTCCCCAGAGATGATTTTCAGTTGTGTGGATTTTCCCGCACCGTTAACACCGACTAAGCCAATGCGATCGCCTGGTTTGACTTCCCAGTTGATATCTTTAAGAACTTCGCCTGTAGGATAAATTTTACTTATATGTTCTAATCGCAGCATGAAGTAAGTGTCTCTCAGCTAGGGGATAGGTAATTGGGAGGAAGAGCTAACGCCGTCTATAATCTTAACAAAATTTAACTACAAATTTACAGCAGAAATTTTAGAGCATCAGGGAGAAAATTTGGCTGTAATTTAGATATACAGAAGAATTCAGGCTTCGGAGTGAGCGTCAGCCCATAGCTTGCGTGGCTTACCCATACTGACTCCTGAATTTTTGGTTTAACTTTTGTACTTCCTGCAATCTACTGTAAGTATTGCTGAATAGCTATTTAGCAGCAATTCTATGCCACTTGTCTGACTTGTTCTGCTCTCAAATCTAACGCTGCTGATATCTACTGTTTTTAATTTCTACTTTTTAATTTTGAACTGCGCCTATCTGCGGTTAATTCTTATTAAGATAATCTTCTATGCAGCTTCATCTTAATTTGGTATAAAATTGTTCAAATTTAAAAGTTTACTTTTTTGAGTAAAATTTAAGGATTATTAAGACAAAAATTGCAATTTAAGACTCATACACTAGTTTATCTTGGCATAGCTTAGGTATAAGTCATTTTTCGTTTATATATGCAATAAATTAGTAGAATTTTTTACTCTTTTACCGGGATTATTAACAATAATTAACATAAAAAATGTCTGGAAATACACCCAAAGGATGTTGATCAAGGTTGACATTTTGTCACGGTTTAAAGAATTATCTTAGGGAACCCGGATAGTCTGTTGAGAGGAAACTATGCATACAGTTATTCTAGTCCTGGTTGAGGTGTTAATTGTCATTGGAATGTCACGGCTAGTAGGCTTGGCATTTCGATCAATTAAGCAACCATTGGTAATTGGTGAGATTGTTGCCGGGATTATGCTCGGTCCATCTTTATTCGGTTTGATTGCTCCTGATGTAGCAACTAGTGTTTTTCCACCCGCAACGATTCCTTTCCTGAATGTTTTATCTCAGGTAGGACTGATATTTTTCATGTTTTTGATTGGTTTGGAGCTAAATCCCAAATATCTCAGCGGTAACTTACAAGCAGCTGTTCTGATTTCCAATATCAGCATTATCGTTCCTTTTTCTCTGGCAACGATTTTATCTTTGCTGCTTTATCCTCTAGTTTCCAGTGGGACTGTTTCCTTCACCGCCTTTACATTATTTTTAGGGGCGGCGATGTCAATTACAGCTTTTCCTGTATTAGCGCGAATTATCACTGAGAACAATTTACAGGGAACACGTTTAGGGACATTAGCTTTAACTTGTGCCGCAGTCGATGATGTGACAGCATGGTGTATTTTGGCAGTAGCGATCGCAGTCGCTCGCAATGGTAGCATCGATCAAAAAGCTGTTCTCACTATTATTGAAAGCCTACTCTACATAGGTTTTATGTTCACAGTTGGGCGTTGGTTTCTCAAACGTCTAGTTACTCATTATCAACGCGCTGGACGTTTGAGCCAATTTGTTCTGGCTGTAATTTATATGGGAGTAGTGGCTTCTGCCCTCATTACCGAATTTATTGGCATTCACCTCATTTTTGGCGCATTTCTATTAGGCGCAGTCATGCCCAAAAATGCCGAATTAGTGAGAGAATTAGCCGTAAAAACTGAAGATTTCGTCTTAATTTTTCTGCTACCGATATTTTTCGCCTACAGTGGTTTACGGACGCAAATTGGTTTACTCAACCGTCCTGAGTTATGGCTGCTGTGTGCATTAGTTTTAGGAGTAGCGATCGCAGGCAAGTATATTGGTACTTATATAGCTGCTCGCCTCAGTGGCATTAACAAACGGGAAGCGTCAGCCCTCGGTTGGTTAATGAATACTCGTGGTTTAACAGAATTAATCGTATTAAACATAGGTTTAGAGTTGGGCGTAATTACACCATTGCTGTTTACCATGCTGGTAGTTATGGCTTTGGTGACAACATTTATGACTTCACCATTACTGGAATGGACATATCCAAAACGCTTAATCAAATTAGATGTAGTAGAGCCAGAAATAGAAGAAGAAACAGAAATAGATATTATAGATAGTAGCGAATCTTACGTTAAACCCTACCGAATCTTAGTACCAGTAGCTAACCCTAATACACAAAAAGGTTTACTACAGTTAGCAGTAGCGTTGGCGCAGCCTAACCTAGATATCACTCTCAACCATCGACAGCCCGCTATTATCAATCCTCTCAGTCTGATTGAATTAGAAGAAGACTACGGTTTTGAGAGTACCCCCACTGAGGCTAACCGATTAATTGCCGAGCGTCACCACCAGCTAGAAGAATTGATCAATACCTTAGAACCGCTAACAATACGCTCCTATATACATCCCATCGTTCGCATATCCAGCAATGTCGCTAGAGAAACAGCCCAGATTGCTCAAATCGAACAAGCAGATTTAATTCTGGTAGGATGGCATCGTCCAGCTTTTAGTAATAATCGTTTAGGTGGAAGAGTTGGACAAATTCTTACCACCGCACCAGTAGATGTCGCCGTATTTGTAGACAGAGGAAGTGAACGCTTAGAAAGTTTACTAGTTCCCTACTCCGCAAATATCCATGATGATTTAGCCCTCATACTCGCTCTGCGGCTGCTTATTCATCGTGATACTTGTATGTTGCAGATTTTACAAGTTTTATCAGGAAATTACGCCCAAGATGAATTAAGTTATGAACTACAGGCGATGATTAGGCAATTACCAACTAGTGTAAGCGATCGCATTGAAATCAAAACCGTCACCGCCCCAGAACCCATGCCAGCCGTAGTATCAGCCTCTGAAAATGTTGATTTAACCATTGCTGGTACCAGTCGCGCTTGGGGTATTGAAAGACAAACTCTAGGACGATACACAGATGAACTCGCAATAAAATGCCGTTCTTCACTACTCATCACCCGTCGCTACAGTCAAGTTACCTCTCATCTCACTTCCCTACTCCCGGAAGTTAACACCCAAGAAATAATTCATAATTCGTAATTGAAAGCAGTAGGCAGTAGGTAATTAATTCTCTCCAATCACCAATTATCAATGATGAACAACTTCAACTTTAAATCTTTAGCGATTTCTGGAATAGCGATCGCTTCAGTTCTTGTATTATTCAAAACTGTCACCGCTTATGGTGAAAATAATCTCAGCGCTACGAGTCTCATTAACAGCCGTTATCGTCTCACCCTAGCCAAAAACCTACCAAACTGCGAAAAGGGCAACTCTTTGATCTTAAATATTCAACAATCTGGTATTTATCTCAATGCCTCTTTACTACCACCTAACGCCAACGCAGATACCAAAAAACAGTTTCCGCTCTCAGGCAAATTACAAAATCAAAAATTGCATTTATCGGGAAAAATTGACACCTCAAATTTTTGTCAACTTCCTTCTTCTCAAAACAGTCCAGATCAAGCTATCACAATCCAAATGTCAAAACTCAAAAACGATCATATTCCCGGTCAACTAAAAATCAACAACATTCCCACAACTTTAGAATTTACAGCTTTAGCCCAAACAGACCAAAAAGAAACTCCCAAATCAAATAGCCATTAAAACATGAAAATTAAACTCACAACTAGGAACTTTTTTCCCTCATACCAGCAGATAATAGGAGCGAGCCTATTTGCGACCATTACCCTGGAAATGGGTATCAGTATCGCCGCAACATTTGCCAAACTCAATAAATGGCTTTTTAACCCCAAAACACAGCAACTAGAAATTACCCTTTCCGCAGCTACAAAACCTGAGTATTTCTACCTTCCCCAACCACCACGTTTAGTTGTAGATTTGCCTAATACCCAGTTAGGCAAGGTTGACACCCAAAAAAACTATCCTGGAACAATTCAGCGAATTCGAGTTTCCCAATTTAGCCCTAACATTACCCGCATCGTCATCGATTTAGAACCAGGAAGTTTTGTCGATGCCAATCAAGTACAACTTCAGCCCATTTCCCCAAAAAAACCCACTCGCTGGGTATTACGCCCCGTTATTTCCCATAATAGCACCATAACACAACCAATTTCCTCACCTTCACCTGGTAATCAGCTATCCCCAGCCCCTTTAATTACCCTACCACCACCATCTACTAACCTACCCCTGACAACCAATAACTTCCAACAACCCTTTGTGACTGTACCCCCTCTCAATTCTCAAGACCCTTCTCAACTATCCAATTTGATTATTCTTCCAGCTAATGCTGCTGATTATTTAGAAAATTCTCATAGCATTACAGTTCCTAATTCTGTACTCAATATTCCTAATTCAGAAAACTATTCCGATCAAATTCTCAATATTCCTGTAATTGAGTTTGGTCAACCGCTACCTTCTAATTAATAGTCTTGATGAACTATGTACACCAAGACTTATCTTCTACTTTTTAGAATCTTTCCGTATCCTGAGATGGTGCAACGGCTCCTGGTTGAGATAAGAAGAAGTTTTGAGCATTTTCATTTTGATATATACACCGGATATCAGGCTTATCACTGTTTAAGTCCCCTGTAAAGCCAAAGGTATTCAGGCGATTTTTACATTCTCTTACCTGATCTGAAGTAACAAGTTTTTTATTTTCTAAAATTGCCCAGTTATTTTGTCTCAGAACACAGCCAGGACGCATATTCGGTTGAGCAACATAGACATTAAAAGGGTTGAGAGTTACAAACAGTCGGGCATCCATTACCATCGCACTGGCTCCAAACTGTACACAAAGATCAGGATTTGGAGCTTTAGTATCAATAAATTCACGGGAAGCCACATTTGATGGACTCAACGTGCTTGTAGAACTAAACGCAATCCCAATCCCAATTCCCAAAATCAGCACACCTCCCAAAATGGCAATGGTGGCGAAGTTAAATGTCGGGGATTGGAAAATAGAGGGTTTAGGAGTAGTAGCTGATCTACCAGTAGATTTACGTCTCATTTTTGCTTGATCACCTTCACGCCAATTCGGCAGGGAGTGGTTGATTCTCTCCCTACTTCAGTTTGACATCCCTAAACAAAGTTTTCCAAAGTTTATCCCTCACCTAGTCAACATAACGATAATCTGACTGGATAGTGGAGAAAAAACTCAGTAATGACCCAGCCTTCTAATATTCGCCAACTGTTGACTGATGCCAAGCTAGGACTGCTACCGTATCTAGACAATCGCCTCAATGAGATAGAACAATCCTGGCAGCAACTAGAAAATCTGCACTTGGAGCCTTATGATATTGAATTCAGAAAATGCAACACCATCGCCGCCAACGAACCCAGACCTCTAATTACTCAGTCAGTTTGTCTGAAATGCTTTATTACTGGTAGCGCCAAAGATAAATTAGAACTCTTACTTTTGGCATCAGAATTACAAAATTCCGTAGACGCGACAATCTTTGAGTGGAGTAACCGTGAGTGGTATCAGTTTGAAAAACCGTTGAGGCGACCAGTAACGCAAATTACAGGTGGTTTAGATTACGAACTCCTAGAAAACCCTGCTCAATCCTGCCGTCTGGTTATCTATCGAGAATTTGATTTAATCTACACTATCAGTTTTTGAAGCAGTAAGAAAATGCTCATGCTGTATGGGCGGGGTTTCCCCGCCTTACTAACTAACTAGCTAACAGAGTTTTTTCTAACGGTGTCCAACGGAAATAGCGATCGCCACCCCGTTCAATCACCACCTTAACTCTTGGTTCTAACTTGGGCAAATTAGCCAAATACTCCACTTCCTGGTCAGAAAGAATATGTCCCTCAATAATCCACAGCAATAGACCTTTAGATTTAGGTGGAAGCTGTTCTAACTGATAGCTAATTATCGGTGGTAGATAATATACTTCACCCACTGCTGCACCGCTACCAGTGCTTTTTTTACCCAAATGAGGAGGTCTGACTCCATGAACTCTCGTTAGATAGGCTGCAACGTCCCCCAGTCCCCTCGCACTCATGTGGAGGTTGATATAGCCCGCCGCCCGCAATCGACGGCGATACCGACCTTCATATCCCCCTTCCAAAGGAACATATACACCCAAAGCGCCGAATTTTTCCAAATCGCGGATTAAACCGTTGCCAGTGGTAAGTAGTGCCATAGATTTTCGTTTTATCCCACTCAGATATCTCTATTATTTACTCTCTAGTGGTAGATTAAGTTAGATTAAGTTGCAGAATTTAAGCAAAAATGGGCATAGAGCAGCGGGAATTTTTTAATTTTCCCCATCTTCCCAAAATTTAACCCCAAGCACCTAAAAATTACTAGACAAAAACAAATTAATGATTTATTATTTTAGATTGTGACCAAACAGTAAAAGTAGATAGCATCTTCTTGAGTCTTGCCAACCAACATAATCATCAAAATTTGATGAATTAATTTCCTAAAGGATAATCTGGTTGAAATGCGTAAGAGACTGCTAAACTAGAAAAGCTTTTAGGTCAAACTGAAGAAGGTCATGGCTTTAAACCCAAAGCCAAATCAAAGCTCCCTCCCAAGTTCACTCCCGTAGCCCCTTAAAAAACAGGCAAAACCTCAAACAATAGTTTAAGGTAGTTATAGAAGTAGAACCTGATCCGTAATGTTTGTTTTATGGCATTATAGAAAGTCTCAGGGAACGGATACTGGGTGGAAATCAACCGCTTAAGTCCTACTACAACGGTAGAGTGCCAGAGCAATTGCTTGGACGAAAGCATTGCTGCACATAGCGCAAAGCAATAACGTCTTGCATTGATTCCAGAGGTAATCCCTTCCTAATCAGAAGGTAATTATGGCTGTTCTGGTGACCAAGAGAGTGAAAACAAAAGGATTCACCAAGCAGTAGAGACAATATTTTGTGCGTCATCAAGAATTTTCACTGCTTAACAACAGTGTAAATTTGGTAGGCTAGTCCACCAATGACGCTGATGAACTGTGTCTAAAGCAAATCCGATTCCAAGGTCAGCAACTAGAAAGGAGAACCAGTTACTGTGTCTGTAGGTATTCTCGGCACCAAGCTGGGCATGACCCAAATATTTGACGATGCAGGAAGAGCTATTCCTGTCACCGTAATCCAAGCTGGGCCATGCACTGTTACACAAGTTAAAACAAAACAGACCGACGGTTACTTCGCTGTTCAAGTTGGTTATGGCGAAGTCAAACCAAAGGCATTGAATAGACCACTGTTAGGTCATTTGGCTAAATCATCTGCTCCAGCATTGCGTCACTTGAACGAGTATCGCATTGATAACTCTGGTGATTATGCTTTAGGTCAAGAAATCAAAGCAGATATTTTTAGTGCTGGTCAAATTGTAGATGTAGTCGGTACAAGTATTGGTCGCGGTTTTGCGGGCAACCAGAAACGGAACAACTTCGGTCGCGGTCCCATGTCCCATGGTTCCAAAAACCACAGAGCGCCTGGTTCCATCGGTGCTGGTACAACTCCTGGTCGCGTTTATCCCGGTAAACGGATGGCAGGGCGTTTAGGAGGTACTCGTGTCACAATTCGCAAACTGACCGTAGTGCGAGTAGATGCAGAACGCAACTTAATTCTCATTAAGGGAGCTATTCCTGGTAAGCCAGGTGCCTTAGTGAATGTTGTCCCCGCAAAGATAGTTGGTAGTAAATAGTCATTAGTCATAAGTCATTAGCTAAATACAACTGACAACTGACAACTGACAAAGGACATAAAGATGGTTGAGAGTGTAGTTAAAAATTGGCAAGGAGAGGAAGTTGGCCAAACAACTTTCGACTTGCGAGTTGCCAAAGAAGAAACAGCGGCTCACATAGTACACCGCGCATTAGTCAGACAAATGACTAATTCTCGCCAAGGAAATGCCAGTACCAAAACTCGTTCCGAAGTTAGAGGTGGTGGTCGCAAACCCTGGCGGCAGAAAGGCACAGGTCGCGCTCGTGCAGGTTCTATTCGTTCACCACTGTGGCGTGGTGGTGGTGTGATCTTTGGACCAAAACCCAGAGATTTTAACCTGAAATTGAACCGCAAAGAACGGCGTTTAGCACTGCGGACAGCCTTCGTCAGCCGTGCCGAAGATTTAATAGTTGTAGAAGAATTTAGCAACGAGCTACAACGTCCGAAAACCAAAGAATTGGTGACAGCACTAGCTCGTTGGGGAGCAGCACCCGAACAAAAATCATTATTGATTTTGTCGGAAATAGCAGAAAACGTGCTTTTATCAGCCCGCAATATAGAAAATTTAAAGCTAATTGCCGCTGATCAATTAAATGTTTACGATTTACTGCACGCTGACAAAGTTGTAGTTACACCATCAGCTTTAGAAAAAATTCAGGAGGTCTACAGTGCCTAACTTTGACCCCCGTAACCTTGCTGACTTAGTGCGTCGCCCTATTCTTACCGAAAAAGCGACCATCCTGATGGAGCAAAATAAATACACTTTTGAAGTAACTCCAAAATCAAGCAAGCCAGAAATTAAAGCGGCAATTGAAGACTTATTTCAAGTCAAAGTTGTAAAAGTCAATACCGCATTACCACCACGCAAACAGCGTCGTGTTGGTAAATTTATCGGTTACAAGCCTCAATACAAGAAAGCTATTGTCACCGTCGCACCTGGGGATGAAGAAAAGATTAGACAAGTTCTATTCCCAGAAGTATAAGAATTTTAGATTTTAGATTTTAGATTTTAGATTGGGCTAGTTAATAAATAATTGCCACGAAACAATTAAAAATCGGAAATCGAAATTCAAAAAATTCTGAATCCAAAATCGAAAATCCGAAATCAAAAATCACTTATGGGTACTCGTTCTTATCGCCCTTATACCCCCAGTACTCGCCAAGTTATAGTCTCCGACTTCGCGGAGATTACCAAAACTGAGCCAGAAAAATCACTAACTGAGTCAGTACACCGTCCCAAAGGACGGAACAATCAAGGGCGGATAACCAGCCGTCGTCGGGGTGGCGGCCACAAACAACTTTACCGGATTATCGACTTTAAGAGAGATAAACGGGATATTGCTGCTACAGTTACAGCAATTGAATACGATCCAAATCGCAATGCGCGCATCGCTCTGGTGTTGTACGCAGATGGCGAAAAACGGTATATTTTACATCCTAATGGATTGAAAGTTGGCGCAACAATTATTGCTGGCGCTGACGCTCCGTTTGAAGATGGTAATGCCTTACCTCTGTCTAGGATTCCTTTAGGTACTACAGTTCACAACGTCGAAATGACTCCAGGTAAAGGTGGTCAAATCGTGCGTGCTGCTGGTGCAAAAGCCGAAGTTGCGGCAAAAGAGGGCAATTATGTCACTCTTAAGTTACCTTCCGGTGAAGTGCGCCTGATTCGCCGTGAATGCTACGCCACCATTGGACAAGTAGGTAATACCGACGCGAGAAACCTCAGTGCTGGTAAAGCCGGACGAAATCGCTGGAAAGGTCGTCGTCCCAAGGTCAGAGGTAGCGTCATGAACCCGGTAGACCACCCACATGGTGGTGGTGAAGGTAGAGCGCCCATCGGTAGATCGGGTCCTGTGACACCTTGGGGTAAACCTACTTTGGGTGCAAAGACACGTAATCGCAAGAAAGCGAGTACAAAACTAATTGTACGTCGTCGTCGTAAATCTTCTAAACGTGGACGTGGCGGTCGTCAGTCCTAGAATTTTAGGTTTTAAATTTTGGATTTTAGATGGGGTCTGTTTTTAAGCATTCAAAGTTTTTGAAGCCTGATCAGACACCTTAATTATCCAAAATCCAAAATTAGAAATTCAAAATCCAAAATCCAAAATCCAAAATCTAACTATGGGTCGTTCTCTAAAAAAAGGTCCTTTCGTTGCCGATCATTTGCTCAGTAAGCTGGAAAAGCTGAACGCAAAAAATGAAAAGCAAGTGATCAAAACTTGGTCAAGAGCCTCGACAATTTTACCTATGATGGTAGGCCATACAATAGCTGTTCACAACGGCAGACAACACGTTCCAGTGTTTGTAAATGAACAGATGGTGGGTCATAAGTTGGGAGAATTTGCCCCAACACGTACCTACAGAGGTCATGGTAAAAGTGACAAAAAATCAGGCAGATAATCAATTAAAAATTCAGAATTAAAAATTAAAAAATTGAAGTTGTTCATTTTTAATTTTTAAATTTAAATTTTTAATTGATAAAGATGGAGAAAATTATGGCAACTGATACTACAGAAGTTAAAGCGATCGCTCGTTATATCCGCATTTCTGCCTACAAAGTCCGTCGAGTACTCGACCAAATCCGGGGGCGGTCATATCGAGAAGCCCTAATTATCCTAGAATTCATGCCCTATCGAGCTTGTGATCCAGTATTGAAGGTACTCAGAAGTGCTGCCGCTAATGCTGAACATAATGAAGGGCTAGATAGAGCCGAACTAGTGATTACTCAGGCATATGCCGACCAAGGCCCAGTGCTGAAACGGTTTCAACCCAGAGCGCAGGGTCGAGCTTACCAAATTCGCAAACCAACCTGTCATATTACTGTAGCTGTGGGCGCAGGCACCGCTGCTAAATAAGCAATAGACACAAGCAATTGCGTACAGTAAGAAATTTTAGAGGAAGCATTTGTGGGACAGAAAATTCATCCAGTCGGTTTTCGTCTGGGTATTACTCAAGAACATCAATCCCGTTGGTTTGCCGTTCCTGACCGTTATCCAGAACTATTACAAGAAGACCACAAACTCCGTAAGTACATAGAACAAAAACTGGGTAGATACGCTCAAAACAACGCCGGAATTTCCGAAGTACGGATTGAGCGCAAAGCTGACCAAATCGACCTAGAAGTGCGTACAGCTAGACCAGGTGTAGTTGTAGGTCGCGGTGGACAAGGTATAGAATCATTGCGTACCGGACTCCAAGAACTGTTGGGTAGCAACCGCCAAATTCGCATTAACGTAGTTGAAGTTCAACGAGTTGATGCTGATGCCTACTTGATTGCTGAATACATTGCTCAACAATTGGAACGCCGCGTTTCCTTCCGTCGGGTAGTACGTCAATCTATTCAGCGCGCTCAAAGGGCTGGTGTACTAGGGATTAAAATTCAAGTCAGTGGTCGGCTTAACGGTGCGGAAATTGCCCGGACAGAGTGGACACGGGAAGGTAGAGTACCTTTACATACCTTACGGGCTGATATTGACTACTCTTACTGCACAGCGCAAACGGTTTACGGCATTTTGGGCATCAAAGTTTGGGTGTTTAAGGGAGAAATTATTCCTGGACAGGAAGAAATTCCACCCCCACCAGCAACACGCGACCGAGACCGTGATCGCGATCCTCGTCGCCGTCAACAACAACGTCGTCGCCAGCAATTTGAAGACCGCTCAAATGAAGGATAGTCAATGGTCAGTAGTCAATAGTCAGTGGTAAAAAAAGCTGACGACTGACGACTGACAACTGACAACCGACAACCGACAACCGACAACTGACAAATCATGTTAAGCCCTAGAAGAACTAAATTCCGCAAACAACAACGCGGAAGAATGGAGGGTCTAGCCAGCCGTGGCAGCACCCTCAACTTTGGTGATTTTGCCCTCCAAGCTCAAGAACCAGCTTGGATTACCTCCCGGCAAATCGAAGCTTCTCGTCGAGCCATGACCCGTTATATCCGTCGGGGTGGAAAGATATGGATTCGGATTTTCCCGGATAAACCTGTAACCATGCGTCCCGCTGAAACCCGGATGGGTTCTGGTAAGGGTAACCCAGAGTTTTGGGTAGCCGTAGTCAAGCCAGGACGGATTTTATTTGAAATCGCTGGTGTTACCGAAGAAATAGCTCGTGAAGCTATGCGATTAGCTGATACTAAGCTACCAATTAAAACTAAGTTTATTGTTCGCTCTCAACCACAGGAGCAGGAGTAGGTTATGCCTCTTCCCAAAGTTTCAGAAGCTAGAGAATTGAGTGACGAAAAGCTGGCTGAGGAAATTATCGCTGTTAAAAGACAACTGTTTCAGTTGCGCTTGCAAAAAGCTACTAGACAGCTAGAGAAACCTCACCAGTTCAGACACGCTCGCCATCGCTTGTCCCAATTACTAACAGTAGAGGGAGAACGCCAACGGGCAGCAAGTCAGCCGACTAAAGAAGAAAAGTAGGAGATTATGGCAGTCAAAGAACGAGTTGGCTTGGTAGTGAGCGACAAAATGCAAAAAACGGTAGTAGTGGCTGTAGAAAACCGCGCTCCTCATCCCAAGTACGGCAAGATTGTAGTTAAAACTCAGAGATATAAAGTCCACGATGAGGAAAATAACTGCAAAGTGGGCGATCGCGTCCGCATTCGGGAAACTAGACCTCTGAGTAAAACCAAACGCTGGCAAATCACAGAAATCCTCAACACTAAATCTACAACTTAATAGTTGTTCCAAAGCCACAAACTTCCTAAGGGAGACCGATTGTGATTCAACCCCAAACCTACCTGAATGTCGCAGATAATAGCGGTGCCAAAAAGCTAATGTGCATCCGCGTATTAGGTGCAGGTAACCGCCGTTACGGTGGCGTGGGGG
>NZ_LZQD01000008.1:164209-229810 GCF_001858025.1 Trichormus sp. NMC-1
CCCCGCCGTTACGGTGGCGTGGGCGATAAAATTATCGCCGTTGTCAAAGAGTCCACACCCAACATGGCTGTAAAAAAGTCTGATGTTGTAGAAGCTGTCATTGTGCGTACCAGAAAAAGTATTAATAGAGACAGCGGTATGAGCATTCGTTTTGATGACAATGCCGCCGTGATCATCAACAAAGATGGTAATCCCAGAGGTACACGGGTCTTTGGCCCAGTGGCACGGGAATTACGCGATAAAAATTTCACCAAAATTGTTTCTCTGGCTCCAGAGGTGCTGTAATGGCAAAGCCACAACCAAAAGTTTTCCACAAAATGCACGTTAAAACCGGTGACACTGTACAAGTGATCGCTGGTAAAGATAAGGGTAAAGTTGGTGAAGTGATCAAAGCACTACCCCAACTCAGCAAAGTCCTTATCAAAGGTGTGAATATTAAAACCAAACACGTTAAACCTCAGCAAGAAGGGGAATCGGGGCAGATCATCACCCAGGAATTCCCAATTCATAGCTCTAACGTGATGCTTTATTCCACCAAGCAAAACGTCGCCAGTCGCGTCTGCTACACTTTCACCGCCGAGGGTAAGAAAGTCAGGATGCTCAAAAAAACAGGCGAGATACTCAACAATTAAAAATTAACAATTAAAAATGAATAGTTTCAATTTTTTAATTTGGAATTTTTAATTTTTAATTGGCAGCGACCCTGACCAAGCCCAGGGATAATAAGGACAAACAACTATGGCGACAACCAGACTCAAAAACTTATACCAAGAGACAATTGTCCCCAAACTGATTAATCAGTTTCAATACACCAACGTACATCAAGTACCAAAGGTAGTAAAAATAACTATTAACCGGGGTTTGGGAGAAGCTGCTCAAAATGCTAAAGCATTAGAAGCGTCTTTAAACGAAATTGCACTGATAACTGGTCAAAAACCAGTAGTGACAAGGGCAAAAAAGGCGATCGCTGGCTTCAAAATTCGTCAAGGTATGCCTGTTGGTATCATGGTGACTCTGAGAGGCGAACGGATGTATGCCTTTCTGGATCGACTTGTTAGCCTTTCATTGCCCAGAATCCGCGACTTTCGCGGCGTTAGTCCCAAAAGCTTTGACGGACGGGGCAACTACACTCTGGGTGTAAGAGAACAGCTAATTTTTCCAGAAGTCGAGTACGACAGCATCGATCAAGTCCGTGGTCTCGATATTTCTATCATCACCACAGCAAAAAATGACGAAGAGGGTCGCGCCTTACTTAAAGAAATGGGAATGCCCTTTCGCGATCAATAAGTTCATCTAAAGAGGGAACGATGGCGGCTAACGACACAATTGCAGATATGCTGACGCGCATCCGCAATGCTAATCTGGCAAGGCATCAAACTACACAAGTGCCAGCAACAAAAATGACTCGTAATATTGCTAAAGTTCTACAGAACGAAGGCTTTATTGCTGAATTTGGAGAATCAGGAGAAGGGGTAACGCGCAATCTGGTGATTTCCCTGAAATACAAGGGCAAAAATCGCCAACCCCTAATCACTGCCTTGAAGCGAGTGAGTAAGCCCGGTTTGCGAGTTTACTCCAATCGAAAAGAATTACCAAGAGTACTAGGCGGTATCGGTATCGCCATTATTTCTACATCCAGTGGTATAATGACTGACCGCGAAGCACGCCGTCAGAATTTAGGTGGTGAAGTGCTTTGCTACGTTTGGTAGTCGTCAAGTGCTTCCGGCACGCATTCGCGAACGTCAATAGTCAGTGCAACCGAAAACTGACAACTGACCCTCACGGGTGATGCCTCCGGCATAGCTTAGGTGAACCTCAGTCGCACCCAAGACGGAATGACTTCCACCTAAATAGGAAAACCGCCTGTTGTGAGCGCTGACTCAGAACTGACAACTGAACAACTGACAAAAAATCATGTCTCGAATTGGTAAACGTCCAATTACTGTTCCCGCCAAAGTACAAGTGGCGATTGATGGCACTAGTGTAGTCGTGAAAGGTCCAAAAGGCGAACTTTCACGCACTTTACCTGCTAATGTTACAGTCTCCCAGGAAGGGGAAACATTATTAGTAACACGTCGGGATGAAACCCGCACATCTAGGCAACTACACGGTTTAAGCCGGACTTTAGTTGCCAACATGGTTGAGGGAGTATCCATTGGTTTTCAACGTCGGTTGGAAATTCAAGGGGTAGGTTACCGCGCCCAAGTACAAGGCCGTAACTTAGTTTTAAATATGGGTTACAGCCATCAAGTGCAAATAGAACCACCAGATGGAATTCAATTTGCAGTTGAAGGTACGACCAATGTCATAGTCAGTGGCTATGACAAAGAAATTGTAGGCAACACAGCAGCTAAAGTCCGTGCAGTTCGTCCACCCGAACCTTACAAAGGTAAAGGCATTCGCTATGCCGGTGAAGTGGTCAGACGCAAAGCTGGTAAGACTGGTAAGGGTGGTAAGAAGTAAACATGAAACTTACTCGTAGAGAATCAAAACAGCGTCGCCATCGGCGCGTTCGTGGCAAAGTTAGCGGTTCACCAGAACGTCCACGTCTGGCTGTATTCCGTTCTAATGAACATATTTATGTTCAGGTAATTGACGATACACAGCATCAAACCCTGGTGGCAGCATCAACTGTAGAACCAGAGTTGAAATCTGGTTTAGCTTCTGGGTCAAACTGCGATGCATCAGCGCAAGTTGGTAAATTGATAGCAGTGCGATCGCTAGAAAAAGGTATTACTCAAGTGGTCTTTGATCGCGGTGGAAACCTATATCACGGTCGCATTAAAGCACTAGCTGATGCAGCACGGGAGGCTGGTTTAGATTTCTAAAATCATGCGTCATTAGTCATTAGTCATGAGTCATTAGCTATCAAAACAAATGACAAAAGACAAATGACAATTGACAACTGACGCTACGCATTCTCACAGCGTGCCGTAGGCATACGTCAGATGCTCATGGGAAAATCCCCAAAAGCGCACTGACTCACAACTGACGTTCACCAGAGCATTAATTATGGCAACAGAGCGTAAATCTAGAACAAAACGTGCCAAAAAAGAAGAAACCACTTGGCAAGAGCGAGTTATTCAGATCCGACGAGTGAGTAAGGTCGTCAAAGGTGGTAAAAAACTAAGCTTCCGGGCGATTGTGGTCGTTGGTAACGAACGCGGTCAAGTTGGCGTGGGAGTAGGTAAAGCCTCAGATGTAATTGGTGCCGTGAAAAAAGGCGTCGCCGACGGGAAAAAACATCTGATTGATATTCCTATTACCAAATCCAATTCTATCCCCCACCCCATTGATGGCGTTGGTGGCGGTGCTAAGGTGATGATGCGACCCGCAGCACCAGGTACAGGGGTAATTGCTGGTGGAGCAGTACGGACTGTATTAGAGTTGGCAGGAGTTCGTAACGTTCTCGCCAAACAACTCGGTTCCAACAATCCTCTCAACAATGCTAGAGCCGCAGTTAATGCCCTATCTACACTGCGAACCTTTGCTGAAGTTGCTGAAGATCGGGGTATTGCTATTGAGAATCTCTACATCTAGTAGATGACATTCTTACTAAGTATTAGTCTAAAAAACTACTAATTACATCATGAGACTCAACGATGTTAAGCCTCAAAAAGGCTCAAAAAAACGCCGTAAGCGTGTAGGTAGAGGTATTTCTGCCGGACAAGGCGCTAGTGCAGGTTTAGGGATGCGGGGTCAGAAATCCCGTTCTGGTAGTGGTACTCGACCTGGGTTTGAAGGTGGTCAACAGCCATTGTACCGCCGCTTACCCAAGCTGAAGGGCTTTCCAGTTATTAATCGTAAAATTTACACTACGATTAATGTAGAGAAGTTAGCCTCCTTACCTGCCAACACTGAAGTAACTTTAGCCTCTTTAAGAGAAGCAGGTATCCTTACCGCTGCTAAAGGTCCATTGAAAATTTTGGGTAATGGGGAATTGAGCATTCCGCTCAAGGTGCAAGCAGCAGCTTTCACCGGACAAGCCCGGAGCAAAATTGAGGCAGCTGGTGGGAGTTGTGAAGTCTTAACCTGAGCCAAGAAAGCGCAATTTAAAGCTAGCCAACTCGCTTCCAGCGCCTGGTTCACTATAAAGGTAGCACTCTATGATCAGTCGAGATAAAGCCCCAACGGCTCAAGAAACTTTTATGCAGATGGCCCAAGCAGCCGGACTCAGAGGTAGGCTGCTTGTTACCGTCGGTATTTTAATTTTGGTTCGCCTGGGAATCTTTTTGCCCATACCAGGAATTGATAGAGCTAGGTTTGCTGAGGCCATTTCGGGCAATAATTCCGTATTTGGTTTATTGGATATATTTTCTGGACGGGGCTTGTCTACTTTAGGTGTATTTGCCTTGGGGATTTTGCCTTTCATTAATGCGTCCATTATCATCCAATTGCTCACCGCAGCAATTCCTTCTTTAGAAAATTTACAGAAAAATGAAGGTGAGGCAGGTCGGCGGAAAATATCCCAAATTACCCGCTATGTAACTGTCGTTTGGGCAATTATACAAAGCGTGGCCTTTTCGGCATTATTTCTGCAACAGTTTGCCTTAAACCCAGGCCCACTATTTGTGGCTGAAACAGCGATCGCTCTAACCGCTGGTTCTATGTTTGTCATGTGGGCATCAGAACTAATTACAGAACGTGGCATAGGTAATGGTGCATCATTGTTGATTTTTGTCAACATTGTTGCTTCCCTACCCAAATCTTTAGGCGACACCATCGACTTAGTACAAGTTGGGGGACGGGAAATCGTCGGTCGCGTCATCGTTCTAGTCTTAGTATTCCTGCTCACAATTGTGGGGATTGTCTTTGTGCAGGAAGGAATGCGCCGCATCCCGATTATTTCTGCTCGTCGCCAAGTGGGTAGACGAGTTTTGGCAGAGCAGCGGAGTTATTTACCCCTACGCCTCAATTCTGGCGGTGTCATGCCGATTATTTTTGCAGCAGCAATCCTGAGTTTGCCACTTTTAATCGCCAATTTTACCAAAAATCCAGAATTAGCCAACATTGTTAACACTTACCTGAGTCCTAGCGGTTCTGCACCGTGGGTATACGCCCTAGTTTATTTAACTTCCATTGTTTTCTTCAGTTACTTCTATTCGTCGTTGATTCTCAACCCCGTAGATGTAGCTCAGAACTTGAAAAAAATGGGTTCTAGTATTCCTGGCATTCGTCCAGGTAAAGCTACAAGCGAGTATATTGAGCGTGTAACGAATAGACTCACTTTTTTGGGTGCGATCTTTTTAGGCTTGGTGGCGATTATTCCCACAGCTGTAGAAAGTGCTTTGAAAGTTCCAACTTTTAAGGGATTGGGTGCTACATCTTTGTTAATTCTGGTAGGTGTGGCAATTGAGACAGCAAAACAAGTCCAAACTTATGTGATTTCTCAGCGCTATGAAGGAATGGTGAAATAATCGTGACTCGCTTAATCTTCTTGGGACCACCAGGTGCTGGTAAAGGAACTCAGGCAATAACTTTGGCTGAATTCTTGAAGATTCCCCATATTTCTACTGGTGATATATTACGGCAAGCCATTCAAGACCAAACACCTTTGGGCATAAAAGCACAAAGCTACATGGATCAGGGTGAGTTAGTTCCTGATCAACTAGTTCAGGATCTAGTAGAAGAGCGTCTTAATCAACCAGATACAAAAACAGGTTGGATTCTTGACGGCTTTCCTCGTAAAGTAACCCAAGCAGCTTTTTTGGCAGAATTACTGCAAAAGATCGGACAGGGTGGTGAAAGGGTAGTCAACTTGGATGCACCAGACGACGTTGTTATTACCCGCTTGCTGGGACGAGGAAGAAAAGACGATAACGAAGAAGTGATTCGTCGTCGTTTAGAGGTTTACCGCGAGGAAACTGCACCCCTGATCGATTATTACAGCGATCGCCAAAAACTCCTGACTGTTAACGGCAATCAGTCCCAAGCAGAAGTCACTGACGCATTGAAAAATCTCATAGCTGCTTAAGAATGACCGGGAGGTAGGGGAAGCAGGGGGAGCAATTTTCCCAGTCCCCAGATCCCAGTCTCAGTTCCCTTTTAGCTAAGATATATTAATAAACTGTTGATATATTTCTCAAATTGTGTTCTTGTGCAGATGAAAGCACTGCTTGGTCACAGGAGATTGTTGAGTTGAGGAAAAAACAAATTGTCTAAGCAAGATTTGATTGAAATGGAAGGTACGGTCACCGAGTCATTGCCCAATGCAATGTTTCGAGTTGATCTAGACAATGGCTTTAACGTATTAGCACACATTTCTGGCAAGATTCGCCGTAATTACATCAAAATTTTACCCGGCGATCGCGTCAAAGTGGAGTTAACGCCCTATGACTTAACAAAAGGCAGAATTACCTATAGACTGCGGAAAAAGTAAATCTATGCAGAAAATCTTACCATAAAGCAGCTTTTTTTGGGGTTTTCCCAGTTACTTAACTGAATTATTTTCTCTAGAAATGCTATAATTTACTATTTGGAGTCAATTAGAAAAGGCATGAAAGTCAGAGCCTCAGTCAAGAAAATTTGTGAAAAATGTAACGTGATCAAACGCCGTGGTCGCGTCATGGTGATTTGTGTTAACCCCAAGCACAAACAACGTCAAGGATAGCGCTCTGACTAAAAGAGCTTGGTACCATACCAGATCACCATTCAAACGAAAAGACGCGATTAATCACGTTTTGCCAACTGCGATTACCAGAAAAATAGGGAGAGATTAATTGTGGCACGGATCTCCGGAGTAGACCTTCCACGCGACAAGCGTGTAGAAATTGGTCTGACTTACATTTACGGAATTGGGTTATCAAGGTCGCAAGAAATCTTAGCAGCGACCGGTGTGAACCCAGACACCCGCGTTAAAGACTTAAGTGATGCCGATGTTGCCGCCCTGCGGGGAGAAATAGAAAGCAACTATCAAGTCGAAGGTGACTTGCGGCGCTTAGAAGCGATGAATATCAAGCGTCTAGTTGATATAGGCACTTACAGAGGTCGTCGCCATCGCATGGGATTACCCGTCAGAGGCCAAAGAACCCGCACCAATGCTAGAACCAGACGTGGTAGAAGGCAGACAGTAGCTGGGAAGAAAAAAGCCCCTGGCAAATAATTTTTCAGCACTTGCTCATAGAAGCAAGTTTTACCTTAAATTCACTAAACAAATATGGCCAGACAACCAACTAAAAAATCCGGGAGCAAGAAGCAGAAACGGAACGTACCCAACGGTATTGCCTACATCCAGTCTACTTTTAACAATAGCATTGTCTCTATTACAGATCAAAATGGAGATGTCATCTCCTGGGCAAGTGCTGGTTCTAGTGGATTTAAGGGGGCAAAAAAGGGAACACCCTTTGCAGCACAAACAGCAGCTGAAAGTGCAGCCCGTAGAGCCATTGATCAAGGAATGCGCCAAATTGAGGTAATGGTCAGCGGACCTGGAGCAGGTAGAGAAACTGCTATCCGCGCACTTCAAGGAGCAGGATTAGAAATTACCCTGATTCGGGATATTACCCCGATTCCTCACAATGGTTGCCGTCCGCCCAAGCGCCGTCGAGTTTAAACAAAACTTGTTAATCACGCTTAGACGAAAGCCAAAGCTAGGGGAAATCACCTGCAATTGGAGCGTACAAAGTATAAACTGCCAAAGCAGAGCAAATACTTGTCTACTTCAGAACCGTTGGGTGACAGGTGCAACAAATCAGGTATTCTCACAGGCAGGACTGATCAAATTTTGGTTCATCCACAAATTATCAGTGCCTGTGGGTCAAATTGGGGCATCAAACTTTACAACCTTTCTTAATGTTCGTAGTTTGATCAGCCTCAACAAAATCTCAGGTCAGAAAGTAAATTCGAGAGGCAATTAATTTGCCTGCTAGCAGCACCTTAAAAAGGGAGGCTACTCCGTGGCGCAGTTTCAAATTGAATGTGTAGAGTCTAATACTGAGGAAAGTCGAAGCCATTACAGTAAATTTGTTCTGGAACCTCTAGAGCGCGGTCAAGGAACAACAGTTGGCAACGCGCTGCGGCGGGTTTTACTGTCCAATCTAGAGGGTACAGCGGTTACAGCAGTGCGGATTGCTGGGGTTAGCCACGAGTTTGCCACAGTTCCAGGCGTGCGAGAAGACGTGCTGGAAATCCTCATGCGAATGAAGGAAGTCATTCTCAAAAGTTATTCCTCTCAACCTCAGATTGGTCGGTTACTCGTTAACGGACCAGTAACAGTCACTGCGGCACATTTTGATTTACCCAGTGAAGTAGAAGTCATTGATCCCACCCAGTATGTAGCTACCTTAGCGGATGGCGGCAAACTGGAAATGGAATTTCGGATTGAACGAGGCAAAGGATATCGCACTGTTGAGCGAGGAAGGGAAGAAGCCACATCTTTGGACTTTCTGCAAATCGACTCAATATTTATGCCAGTGCGAAAAGTCAACTATAGCGTTGAAGAAGCGCGTGGAGATGGATCGCTCAAAGACCGACTGCTATTAGAAGTTTGGACAAATGGCAGTCTTTCTCCTCAAGAAGCCCTATCTTCGGCAGCTGGAATTTTGGTAGATTTATTCAACCCATTGAAAGATATCTCCCTGGAACCAACTGATACAGGTTCAGATATCCCAGATGACCCAACTGCTCAGATTCCGATTGAAGAGTTGCAACTTTCTGTACGGGCATATAACTGTCTCAAACGAGCGCAAGTTAACTCTGTGGCAGACTTATTGGATTACACCCAAGAAGACCTACTCGAAATTAAAAACTTCGGTCAGAAGTCCGCAGAAGAAGTAGTAGAAGCTTTACAGCGACGTTTAGGAATAACTTTACCCCAAGAAAGAGGCTCTAAGCACGCTTAAATTTCCATTTTTAATAATTCACAGTGCATTATTATGCGTCACCGTTGTCGAGTCAAAAAACTCAGTAAACCAGCAGACCAGCGCCGCGCCCTGTTGCGAGCGCTAACCACAGAAGTCATCCGTCATGGTCGAATCACCACCACTTTAATCCGCGCTAAAGTCCTGCGAAGTGAAGTGGATAAAATGATTACCCTCGCCAAAAATGGCTCCTTAGCAGCACGTCGGGAAGCCCTGGGCTATATCTACGACAAAACACTGGTTCATGCTCTATTTGAGCAAGCTCCTACTCGCTATGGCAACCGTCAAGGGGGTTATACTCGTATCCTGCATACCGTACCCCGTCGCGGTGACAATGCTGAAATGGCAATCATTGAACTGGTGTAACCATATTTTGGATTTTGGATTTTGGATTTGGGATTAAATCTAAAATCACAAATCACAAATCTAAAATTGATTGATATGTTAGATAGCCGCGAGCCTACAGCAACTCATCGAGTAGCCTTGGTCATTCAGTACTTAGGTACTCAGTTTCATGGCTGGCAACGGCAATCACGCCAGCGAACCGTCCAGGAAGAAATAGAAACAGCTATAGCTACTATTCTGGGGTATCATGTGACACTTCACGGCGCAGGGAGAACCGATGCCGGAGTTCACGCCGCTGCTCAAGTAGCCCATTTTGACGCTACAGGTTTCATCCCGGCTCACAAATGGGCAACAGTTCTGAACAGCTATCTGCCTCCAGATATATTAATTAGGGCTTCAGCGGGTGTAAGTGATCGTTGGCACGCTCGCTTTAGTGCAGACTCTCGACGGTATCGCTACACAATCTATACTGAGGCTCTACCGAACTTGTTCGTGAACCGCTTCAGTTGGCATTATTATTATGCACCCCTGGATGAATCCTTAATCCAAGCTGCCCTCGAACCACTGCTGGGAAAACATCATTTAGCTGCCTTTCATCGAGCCGGTTCAGCGCGATCGCATTCCTGGGTAGAGGTACAGGCAGCAGAGTGTCGTCGCAATGGGTCGTTTATCCATATTGAAATTCAGGCTAATGGATTCTTATATGGCATGGTACGCCTGTTGTTAGGAATGCTCGTACAAGTGGGTTCTGGACAAAGGACGCTGGCTAACTTTACCGAAATCTGGAAAGAAGAACGCCGGGAAGAAGTAAAATACGCCGCGCCTCCCCAAGGTTTATGCTTGTTACGAGTAGGCTATCCCGATTTTCCCTTTCCTCCGGAAATTTGGTACGACACCCAACCATATTTAGTGTTTGGTTATTAGTCATTGGTGACAAGGAATAGGGAAAACATCAATTAAAAAATTCTTGCCTTTTGCCTCTTGCCTTCTTCCACTGACAACTGACCAAGAACAAAAACAAAGGATAAATAACAATGAGTAGTAAAACATACCTTCCTCCTCAAGCATCCCTTGAGCGCGAGTGGTACGTAGTAGATGCCACCGATAAACGCCTTGGTCGCCTGGCCAGCGAAATCGCTATGGTCTTGAGAGGGAAAAGAAAGGCTGAATATACCCCCCATATGGACACAGGTGATTTCGTTGTTGTCATCAACGCCGAAAAAGTAGCAGTTACAGGCAAAAAACGTACCCAAAAACTCTACCGTCGCCATTCTGGTCGTCCCGGCGGGATGAAGACAGAAACCTTCGCCAAGCTGCAACAGCGCCTACCAGAAAGGATTTTAGAACAAGCTGTTAAAGGTATGCTGCCTAAAAATAGCTTGGGTAAGCAGTTGTTTACCAAACTGAAAGTATACGCTGGGCCTACTCATCCCCATGAGGCTCAACAACCCAAAGAATTAAACATTAGTACAATTCCTGGAGAAAATTAATGGTCGCAGTAGAAACCAATAGCGGTCGCGCCGTGTACTGGGGTACTGGCCGTCGTAAGTCCGCAGTCGCCAGTGTACGCCTAGTTCCAGGTGAAGGCAAGTTGATTGTGAATGGCAAAGATGGAGTGTTGTACTTCCAATTCAACGCCAATTACCTGGGAGTCATCAAAGCGCCCTTGGAAACTTTGGGACTAGAAAACGAATATGACATTTTGGTCAAGGCCGTAGGCGGCGGTTTGACAGGACAAGCAGATTCTATTCGCTTGGGTGTTGCTCGTGCTTTGTGCCAATTAGACCCCGATAACCGTCCACCTTTGAAAACCGAAGGCTACTTAACTCGTGACCCACGAGCTAAAGAACGGAAAAAATACGGTTTACACAAAGCTCGGAAAGCTCCTCAGTATTCCAAGCGGTAAGGCAGGAGGCAGGAGGCAGGAGGCAGGAGGCAGCTATGCTGAAGGTTATTCAAATTTTTCCCCAGTCCCCAGTCCCCAGTCCCCAGTCCCCAGTCCCAGTTATAATTTGTATAGATTCACCACAAAAGGAACAATGGCTAAATCTGATATTCATCCCCAGTGGTATCCAGAGGCTAAGGTCTACTGTAACGGTCAAGTTGTCATGACCGTTGGTTCTACTAAGCCTGAACTACACGTAGACGTTTGGTCTGGAAACCACCCCTTTTACACTGGTACTCAGAAGATGATTGATGCTGAGGGTCGAGTTGAGCGCTTCCTCCGCAAATACGGTATGAGCAGTACTCAAACCTCTGGCGACGACCAAGATAAAAAGTAGCTGGTTGGCTGTAGCTGTTAACGACGACCCTACATAGATGCAGGGTCGATTGTCATTTAATGCAGAAAGCCACACTAGTTATTTTTTAAGGAGCGTTGCCCTGATCATGGCTGAATCATACCTGCTGGAGAAACTGAAATCTGTTGAACAAACCTTTAATGAATTAACACGTCGCCTGGGCGACCCTGATACCGCTAAAAACCCCGATGAGTATCAAAAAATTGCCAAGTCTCGTTCTTCTTTGGAAGAGGTAGTCAATACCTATGAAATTTGGAAAACCTCCCAGGATGAATTGGTAGGGGCGCGTCAGGTACTGAAAGAGGCAAATAGCGATCCTGAGTTGCAAGAAATGGCAGCGTTGGAAGTCAATGAGCTAGTAGAAAAGCTTGAATACCTAGAAAGCCGCTTGAAGGTGTTGCTGCTACCCCGTGACCCCAATGATGATAAAAACATCATGTTGGAAATTCGCGCTGGTACTGGTGGCGATGAAGCAAGTATTTGGGCTGGTGATTTGCTGCGAATGTATTCCCGCTATGCTGATACTCAGGGTTGGAAAGTGAAGCTAGTCAGTGAATCTCTGGGTGAAATGGGTGGCTTCAAAGAGGTGATTCTGGAAATTCAAGGCGACAGCGTTTACAGCAAGCTGAAGTTTGAAGCTGGAGTGCATCGGGTGCAGCGCGTACCAGCCACGGAAGCTGGGGGAAGGGTTCACACTTCTACAGCGACTATCGCCATTATGCCAGAAGTGGATGATGTGGAAATTCATATTGACCCGAAAGATATTGAAATGAGTACCGCCCGTTCTGGTGGTGCTGGTGGACAAAACGTCAACAAGGTGGAAACAGCCGCTGACTTGTTCCACAAACCCACGGGAATCAGAATTTTTTGTACAGAAGAACGCAGCCAGTTGCAAAACAAAGAACGGGCGATGCAAATTTTGCGGGCTAAATTGTATGAAATGAAGTTACGGGAACAACAAGAGGCTGTCACTTCTATGAGGCGATCGCAAGTTGGTACAGGTTCCCGTTCTGAAAAAATTCGCACTTATAACTATAAAGATAGCCGTGTTACTGATCATCGCTTAGGTCAAAATTACACACTAAACCCTGTTCTGGAAGGCGATTTAGAAACGGTGATCCAATCTTGTATATCTCAAGACCAGCAAGAGCGTTTAGCAGAATTAGCTACCTCTGTCAGCTAATATTGCCTGTTAAATATCCTGAAAAACCGCTTGTGTAGATGTTTCTTGTAATACATCCAGGCGGTTTTCTAATGCCTGATGCTTGAGTCCGTGGATTTTTTTGATTTTTTTGATTTGTTTGACATTGTAGCCTTTGGCTTGTAGAGCTTATTTGGCCTCGTCCTCTGAAATGTGCCAATTTTCTGGTTTAATTTGATTAGCGCTAATTAGGTTTTTACCTTAATTAGATAAACTAGTCATGCAAGCTTATGATTTTCACCCTAACGATGACATTCTAGAAAAACTCCTCACCTCAAACATAGAACTTGCAGAAAAAGAAAAACAAGGACTAAAAATTATCGGATCCTCGGCACCAAATTAAAAAACCCTTTGCGTTTACCTCCTCATACCTCTGCGTTTTAAAACCACTCTCCACCCCGAAAACGCCAGCGAGGAAAAATAATCCTCATTAAACTTTGTGACATAATAAAAACAGCAAACCAAACAAAACTATAATGCAGAAAAAACACCCCTATTGGTAGTTCTTCTTTAGGCATAGGTATGGGTAAAAAGCCAAAAATCTTAATTCCACAAAAGACAAATACCATTTCCCAAATACCTGCAAAAAGTTGATAAGCTGCTGGCCAATCTCTATCCCAACGTGATTTTTGCAGATAGTTATAAAGCACATCCCAACCTAAACCAAAAATGGCGATATAGGCGAGAATCCAAAAATAAACTGTGTGCGGACGGTTGCCAATTAAACCAATAGCAAAAGGTATAGATATTAATACGCCGACAGTTGCTAATAATAATAATCGAGTTTGCCAACGACCAAATAAAGTTGGAGTCATAAACAATTAAAAATTTAAAATTAACAATTAAAAATGAATTGGTTCTAATCTGCTTCCTGCTTTATGACTTCTGCCATTATTTGATAATCTAATTGACAATGATATTTTGCTAATTCTGGCCAATTGAGTACAGATTCTAGCAGGTCTTGATAGCCTAATGTATTGGGGTGAAGTCCGTCTGCGCTGATGCGTTGAGTGCGCCAGGATTCATCTCTTTCTAGCCATTGGTCGAAAATATCTAAATAGGGTATTTGCCGTTGCTTACACGCTTTACGGGTGGCTTCTTTGTAGCGATATTGGTCAACGTGATTGTAGTATAAACAATCGAGAAACGGCATTTTGGTTTCATCTACGGGAACCATACCAACAAAGAGGACGGGACACAGTTGTTGGGCTTGGTCTAATAATGCCGCGATTTCGGTTTCAAATTGGGTAAAATTTGTGTAATTTTTGCCTGTGGGACGACCTAAGCGGGGTGTGTCGTTAACTCCAACAGATAAAATAATCAAGTCAGGAACACGGTTACGGATTTCTCCGCGATGGCGAAATTCTATTTCTAGCCTTTGGGAAACTTGCTGAGTGCGATCGCCCCTAACCCCCAAATTATATAGTACATGACCGACGCTATCCGGCAACATCCACCACCGTCGTAGTTGTTCCACCCAACCGCCTTTTTCTGGGTCGCCATATCCATATACTAAGCTATCTCCCAAGGCAACAATCTTTAAAGGCTGGCATACTTTTGGCGCTACAGAAAGCATTGAGGAGGAAGGCTTCAAGGTTTGCATCTTAAACAGCAGTGTGATTTATATCTTTACAAGATTCTATACATTTTTACACTATTCTATGGTATCTTTTTTATCTTTTCGGCTAAAAGTCTTGACTTTCTGAGATTGATGAGAACGATCTCCAGATTTCTACAGGGCAGCACTGATAAGTATTAATTATCTATTGCCAGGGCATACCTATAATTTTATTAATATATTTCTGGGCAAATGCCAATCATATTACTTGTTTAATGTCAAAAATAAAGATATTATTAAATGTTGTTAAGAAATCAAAATATATTCAAAATTTCAGAAATTTAACTGTGAATTTGGCAAATTTATCAAAATGACTTTGAGGCAGGGAATAGGGAAGAAAGAGAGTAGATGTAAGCGCAAAGCGCAGGCCACTTTCACAAAACTCAAATAGGATTCCTATATTGCAATGCTGAACATAAAAAACAAAAATTAATTTAACAAGTGCCTTAGCTAGAGAAAATAGTCAAATCAGGCACTAATTTTCAATAGCTACGTCAACAATTATGAATTTACGCAATCAGCTTGGATTACCCTCCCAGCAAAATACAATGCACAAGCAAAATTTCTCATGCTCGTAGACAAAATGACTCATAAATTCCGTCGCCATCTGATGCAGATGCATAAATCTTTACTTAATACATCCTACAAAACACTGAAATTTAATATTTTATCTTTCAGTTGGCATCATCAATTAGTTAAAAGTGTGTTTCCGCTGTTATTTCTAATTTCCTTTGTCGCCGTTTTATGGGGAAATAGCTTCACCCCCGTTACCGCCCAAACGCCCCGTCAAGAAATTCGCGGCGTGTGGATAACCAACAACGATCTTAACATTTTTAAAGATCGTCAAAAAGTCCAGGATTCTGTCAAAAAACTGCGACAGCTTAACTTTAATACTATTTATCCCGTAGTTTGGAATTCTGGCTACGTCATGTATCCTAGCGTCGTAGCTAAACGTTTAGATATTCAACCATTTGTTTTTCGAGGTTCAGATGGGCATGATATTCTTGCCGATGTAATTAACCAAGCCCATCGCCAAAATTTACTCGTTGTTCCTTGGTTTGAGTTTGGTTTTATGGCTCCTCCTACATCAGAACTAGCATTAAATAAACCAGAATGGTTCACACAAAAACGGAACGGTAGCCAAACTTCCATTAGTGCGGCTGGTGAAGTTATGTGGTTAAATCCCTTTCATCCAGAAGTACAACAGTTTATTACTAATCTGCTTTTAGAACTGGCTAATAACTATGACATTGATGGCATTCAATTTGATGATCACATGAGTTTACCTCATGAATTTGGCTATGATAAATACACTGTGGCCTTGTACCGCCAAGAAACCAAAAAGAATCCCCCATTAGATGCTCAAGATCCAGAATGGGTAAGCTGGCGTGCGAATAAAATCACAGATTTTATGATCAGACTTAATGAAAGTATAAAACAAATAAAACCAAAAGCAATTTTTTCAGTTTCACCTAATTACTACGATTTTGCTTACAAGCTTCAACTACAAGATTGGCTCAACTGGGTGCGGTTAAACATAGTAGATGAGCTAATTGTGCAAGTTTATCGAGAGGATATGGAGCAGTTTAACGCCAAAATTTCTCGCCCAGAAATGCAAGAAGTACAGCAAATAATTCCTACTGGAGTCGGAATTATGGCAGGTTTAAGAACTAAACCCGTATCAATGCGACAAATTAAATATCAAGTACGAGCCGCCCAACAGCGCGGATTAGGTGTAGTTTTCTTCTATTATGAAACTCTTTGGAATAATTCTTCAGAGTCATTGAGTGAGCGTTTAACTGGATTTAAAAGTCTTTTTCCTGATCCTGCATTGCGATTAGCCGCCGATTAGTCATTGGTCATTGTAGTAAAATTACGAATTACGAATTACGAATTACGAATTACGAATTACGAATTACGGTGATTGATTTGACATCCATTTTAGCCATTGGCCAAAGGAACTAAAGGTATTTAAACGCCCAACTCCCGGCGCACGGGCTGTGTATAATCCATCAACAGCAACTAAAGCCGCATACTGCAAACCCAGGAAACTATCAACTGCTGCATAGGGGCCACCTAAAGTTATCGCCCCTGCGGCATAAATTTGACCTTTGATATTCCGCATTTCTACTAGTTCAAAATTATTTGCTACTACTAACCGCCCTAAATGATTTAGAGGTAAATTGTAATGTTGAACCAAATCTTCTAACAACGGATTAGCATCAACTTTGGCATCTAATCCCGTAGCATCAATAATAAAGTCAGCAGTTAGCTTCATTTCCCCAAAACCTTTTTCTTGGATATGGGTAATGGTGTGATTTTCGTTATCTCGTTCTACGTCCATTACCTGACCAAAGGTAATTTGATACCAACCTTCTTTAATACCTTGTTCAGTGATATTTTGCCAATCTAAACGGTCTGCGGTAGTAGTTCCACCCCAGTCTGCTAATAGACGCTGGCGTTCTTCAGGGGTGGCTTTTTCTAACATAACTCGCAGTTCACCACCCCAACAGGCTTTTGGCCAGTTAAAGGGTTGAAATTCGTAGTGATTTTTGACGGTACGCTGGGACTTTTGAAATTTGTTGCCTTGGGGTTTGGGCGATCGCATTAAATGCAAAACTGTAATATTGCGATTTTGCTTTCTCGCTTCATAAATCCGCTGCAAAATCCGCGAAGCCACAATACCCCGTCCCCTAATCAAAACAGTCCCACCTTGGCGTTCTAACTGTTCATATACATGATCGTGTGCTTCATACGCATTCACAACAGACTTAAAATCTTGATATTTTTCTCTATAAGCTTGCAAATCTGGGAGAAACTGAATAGCAGGATATCCCGTAGCCAAATGTAAATAACGACAAACTAAAAAAGCATAATTTCCCGGACTGCGAGAATAAGCAACGCAATATCTACCATCTTCAGTTTTGCGAATTGATCTAACTCGTCCATAACGATAAATTTGATGCCAACCAATACGTTTTGCTTCTCTATCTATAGAATCAAAAACATTACCAGAACGGGGAGTATAAGTTTCCGCAAAAGTTGGTTCACCAAAAACCTGCCATAAATATTTAAATGCTGAATTTAATTGACCTTTAGTTAAATCATGCCAAAATTCCCTCACAGCATAACTAGGCCAACCCCAAATATTATCAGGACAAGAATCTGAATTAGAGCGCAATCTTTCATGTAGAGGAATTTGCGAATTCAAACACAGCCGTTTATAACGAGCATAGGGTTCCGCTTCTAATCCCACAGCGATAATTTTCTCAGCTTTAATACCACTAATTCTTAATAAATCAACCCAAACAAAACTACCCAAACCCGCACCAATCGCTAAATAATCATATTCATCAACTGGTAAACCCGTAGCATGAAGCGCCTGTAAATCAACTTTTGCATCTTGAAATGCTGGGGGCGGAAAATTACTTCCTAAAGGAGTTACAGGACTGACTGGGGATAAACTAGGATCTGGAAGATTAGTATTATGATTAAATAGAATTGTAGAAGGATTATTAGGAGTGGGAATAACAGTATTTATCCCAAATTGCACCGTCATTATATAGGGACCAATTTGTAAAGTATCCCCATTAGCTAACTGACGGCGTGTTTGGCGTTGACCATTTACCAACACACCATTAACACTATTTTGGTCAATTACTAAAAAGTGATTTTGTTCCCAATCTTGTTCCCAATCAATCAGGACATGATAGCGAGAAACTTCATTGCTATTTAGCAGCATCCGCGAGACACGTTGACCCCTAATTTCTGTTGGTAAACGGGCAAATTCTCGACCAAAAGCGATAGGTAAACTTAACTTAGGTTCTCGTCTTTCTCCCGTCGCTGGATCTTCCCAACTTAATTGAATTTGTAAATTAGTCATTGGTTATTAGTCATTAGTGATTGGAGAAATTGACCCAGCACTCAATTCTTCGGTGCTACTAATACACTTACAGCCGCTGCTAAAGATGTACCACACCAAGGACAACCTACTTGTAGATTTTCTGGTGGGGAAACTTTATGACATCTAGAACATTGCAAACCATAAACTGGTTTTGGTTGTGTCGGGAGTGATTTTTTATGGTGGTGAAATCCTGTTTGGGCTGGTGGTTGTTGAGGTGGGAATAAAATTGTTGAGGCAATACTGTTGATAGCAATTGCAGTAACTTGAAGTTGTTGCTGTCCTAAATAAATTATGCTCCCTTCATTTAACAGCATTTCACCTTGAATGAGTGATTTACCATCTATTTGTGGAGGGTTTGATTCCCGCACATTTCTAATATAAAAACGTTTTTGTTGAGGATGAAAAAATATTTCAACGTGTAAACCAGAGACAGTCGGGTGAGTTAAAATAATATCGCACCGAAAAGGGTCACGACCGATGCGAACAGTACCAGGATTTTTGCTAGACTGTTGCTCATAAATTTGTTGAGTTTTACTCTGTCCTGCATCTTGCCACTGTAAAGTTAGTGCGTTCATTATTCTTAGGTAACTTTTATTTAGCTACTTCAACTCCTTACAGTGCGATTCCTAACATGATTGGGTGTTAGTAAGCAAGTCTTGAAAATCAACTTTAATGACTTCCAGATAACAAAGCTCTAATTTGTAGGGTGGGTAAAGCCCTTGCGGGCATGGCTAAGTGCAAAGCACACGCTGTGCGAACGCTAGAGCGCAGCGTAACCCACCAATTATCCCTTAAGTTTATGGTGGGTTACGGACTACCGTCCTAACCCACCCTACAATTTTTGTTTTGGGTAATTTATTTTTTGGTGTTCCCTTAAAGACTTATCTACAAAATCTACACTTTATCTGTCAGATGCTAATTTATCAGCAATGCGGGTAGTTTCTGGCAACCGATATTTTGGCGTGCAGCGTAATACATAGTCAATTGCTGTCGGTAAGCTGATGCGATGTCCACTAGATATATAGAGAGGTTTTACTCCGGTTCGTGTACGTAAAACTGCGCCAATAGTTTCTTTTTTATGTATTAATGGTTGCCAACTTCCTTTAGCTTCTGGTAATTCTTCATGTTTACCAATGAGCAAAGATTTCGCTACACCAATTGTCGGTATATCCACGATTACTCCTAAATGGCAAGCTATGCCTAATCTTCGAGGGTGAGCAATTCCTTGACCATCACACAATATTATATCAGGTATAGTTTGAATCTTTTCTAAAGCATCGAGAAGGGCGGGTATTTCCCGAAAGGAGAGGAAACCAGGTATGTAAGGAAAGGTTGTAGGACGATATGCTAAACTCGTTTCGACTACTTGCAAATCAGGAAAACTCAGTACTGCAACTGCTGCACGGCTAATTTTACCATCTTCGAGAAAACCCATATCCACACCTGCAACGTACTTGATAGGTTCTTTGAATAAATCTGTAGTAATTACTTGATTTTGCAGGGTTTCTTGAATTGTTATAGCTTCTCCAACTGTGCTAGGCCAAGAATGAATTTGTTGAATTTTCATATTTAAATTGCGAATAAAAATGTCTGAATCAGGATATCCAGGATTTAAGGATTTTCAGGATTAAGAGATTAAATATTTTTGATTACCACGAAATCTTGTTAATCTGGCAATTCTGTCAATTATGATAACAATATCTGAATCAGGATGAGTAGGATTAAGTTATTTTCAGGAAAAAATATTTTTTGATAAACACAAAATTCTTGAAATCTTGTAAATCCTTAAATCCTGAAAATCCTCATTCAGACAACAAATGCTATAATCAACCCAAACTACTTAACTTCAAATCTTCGGAATCCTGAGTTTGCAGAAAGTTTGCTGTTCTCAAGGAGATTAAATTATGAGTTTAACTATTTCTGATGAAATTCTAAATTCTAGTCGAATGACAGCGAGTGAACTATTAGTAGAAATTGCGGTGATGCTATTTCTACAAGAAAGGGTTAGTCTCGGTAAAGCTAGTAAAATTGCTGAGATGAATTATGTAGAGTTTCAACAATTACTTGCTCAACGGAATATCTCTATCCACTATGATGTGGAAGAGTTTGAAGACGATATTAAAACTCTTCAAGAGACAGGTTGGCTATGATTATTGTTAGTAATACTTCACCCATTAGCAGTTTAGCAAAGATTGATAAATTGCTCCGTTTAAAACATCCTCTAAGCCACTCCATAATCTGTATAGGGACGTTTATAAGGAGGATGTAAACCCAGGACGATATCTTCTCTGGGAACACCCATTTTTACTAAATCTTCTGCTGGATTTTCTTCTGTTAAATTCTGTTGTAACCAAATTTTGCCGTTTTTAATATCGAAGTGAATCACAGTCATATAAACACGATTTAAATGTTCCCAACCAACGTTCATCCACTGGTAATGGTCACGTTTTGTATCAAAGATGAGTTCCACATCTACTTCGTCGGTGGAAATATCGTTTTTGGCGTAATTTGTGAGTAATGTTTGAATGTATTCTCGATATTTGGCTATGTTATCCATTCTACAATCACCTCATTATCTGGTTCATATACTACTAATAACACTTGATACCTTTTTAGTGCAATTTGTGTAAATTCAAGCTGAAAAAAGGTTTGATAAACTTCAAATGGAACTGCCATATATAGTATACGATCTGGTTCAAGAGCTTCTAAAGCCAGACGATAGCTGAGAAACTGACCTAAAGCAGCATAAAAGTCTGTAATAGCCGAAGGATTAACAAAACTCTTAATTTCTACTGCTATTTTATCACTTTCTCTTTCAGCAGTAATTAATTTCTCAGCACCTAAATCTATGTTAAATTTGACGTTGCCAAATTTAAATTTGAGTGGATCATCTGTAATCAACCACTGCTCTTTTTGTAAAGCCTTTTTTACTGCTTCGTGAAATATATCTTTTGCAGACACTAATTGCTATTACCTCACGAATCAACTTTAAGTTTTGCCAATATCTCTAAGCGTTTAAGATAATTTTTCATATCTTCAGGACTTTTTGTTGGAAAACAACCATCGTTGTACAGATAAATTATGTCTGTATTTGAATCACAATTCCACGATAGTTTTTCTGCCGTTGCTGAACTTATACCTTTCAATTTAACACAAATAGGATAGTCTTCATACTCGATATGTTCTCTGGTATTAAAACCCAGTGGTTTGTATCGCCTATTAAGAACTACATATCTTCCATCAGGTTGTTTCTGAAGGCAATAGGGAAGAAATACTGCTCTGAAATCGTTAAGTGCCATATCCTTTTACTCCGAGTTTCTCCAAAGCATTGGCCGCTGCTTGTTGTTGAGCGTCTTTCTTTCTCTTACCTTTTCCTTGACCACAAATATTACCTCCTATTTCAACTTGAACAGTAAACTCTTTGTTGTGATCTGTTCCAGTTTCTTGAATAGTCGTATATTCAGGAATATCAAATCCATTTTTTTGAGCGTATTGTTGTAATAATCCTTTAGCATTTTCTAAATTCTCTAAACTGATATTTTCAGGAATTTTATCCTCACCTACTGATTCAAATAAAGGATATACTATTTCTTGGACTGCTTGGATACCAGAATCCAGATAGTACGCACCAATAATAGCTTCAAAAGTGTTACTCAATAGAGATTCTTTTTTGCTACCATCTTGTAATTTTTCTCCTTTTCCTAATAATATCCATTGTCCCAAATTTAATTGATTAGCTAATTTTGATAATTGGGGATTATCAACTAGTCGCTCTTTTAATTTACTTAATTCACCTTCAGAAATATCCCCGTACAATTCATAAATATAAGCACCTGCTAAAAAACCTAAAATACAATCTCCTAAGAATTCTAATTGTTCATTATCTTTATTGATTCTATTTTCATAGGCATAAGAACGATGAGTTAACGATCTTTCTAACAAAGTAACATCTTCAAAAGGAATATCGTTAAGAATTCCTGCTAAACGTTCCTTAATTCTTATTTCTTGAGTAGATAGTTGTTGTGTTCGTTTTTGACTACGATTTTGCTCTTGTACTAAAGCTTGAAAAATTTTTTGTTTATATTTTTCAACCTCTTGCGCTTCTTCGGCTTCAATAGCTTGCAATAAACGATGAATACTATCTATAGCGCGATAAGCATCTTCGGTAGAAAATGGTGTATTATGCGCCCATTTATTGCGAATCTGAATAATTTCACTTGCAAATGCCCTTTCAGTATTAGATAAACGCTCTTTATCTTTAAATGCTTTATCCCATCTTTTTGTCATCACAGAAAGTAGTGATGATATATCTTGCTGTAAACTTTCTTCTGTAGTTCGTTTTAAATTTGTATCTGGAGACAAACATTGTCCAGCTTGAGTAAGCCATTGATTACCATACACTAATCTCATTTTCTGTTCAACATAAGGATATAAACCTTGAGAAAGTAATTTCAGACATTTATCAATCACTTGATGGTTATTTAACATATTCAGATCCAGATCATCTTAAAAAAATTTCATTTGTATAAAATTATAGCAACTGCCAAGAAAGTATCCATTAAATCCCAGTTTAAACGTATTTAAATTCTATAATCCATGCCTAGATTTAATCATGGTTGGTTTTGTTTATTTGGACTCCTGTAGGGGCGTATTGCAATACGCCCCTTCTGAATTATCACATTTCTTTTTGATTCTAGGTTCAATAATATCTGCATTCACATCATAATATTTAGCTGCTTCCGACATATTAAAATGTAATAAACTCTCATTTCCCAGATTTTTAATTATTCTAGGTCTAGACGGTTCTATATTCAAAGCTTTAATAATTTCTGATGCTATAGCTTTCGCTAATAAAGGAGGAACAGAATTACCAATTTGTCTAAAACCATGCCATTTTGTCACATGAAATCTAAACCAGTCAGGATAAGAATGTAAACGTGCTGCTTCCCGCACAGTGATACATCTGGGAATAAATGGATGAATGGGACGGGGAGAAGTAAATGCACCTTTATTACTAGCAGTTCCGGCTCTTAATGTGTTGCAAATACCTTTATAATCAAGTTTATAAAAGCGGCTAATGGGTTCAATTTTTCCTGGTAAAGTCTCTGTAAATCTTTGAATTGATGCTTCTGTATGTTTTGTTCTTAAACTAGAAGTGAGCATTTTTGGATCATAAATACGTTTATAACCATAGTTCTGAAACTTAGAATTAAAACTATTTAGTCGTTTAACATATCTGCTGCTTTTACCAAAATCTGCTAATATCCAATCTTGCTCATATAATTCTGGATAATTTTCAATTATTGGTAAATCTTGTAGTGCTTTTTTTACAGTAGGAGTTAATAAAAGCTGATTATTAATATTTTTCTTTTTTTTAATAGGTGTGGTAATTGGTTGGGGATAATTCGGTAAATCTAAATCTTGACGACAAGCTAACAAAAACAATCTTTCTCGGTTTTGTGGGACTCCATAATTAGCTGCATTTAAAACTTGATAATCTTTGCAAACTTTATAATTATTTTTTTCAAACTCAGAGATTATTTCTAAAAGAAAATTCTGGTGTTTACCTACAGTCATCCCTTTAACATTTTCTAGAACTACAAACTTAGGCTGTAACTCCAGAACCAAACGAATATAATTAAAAACCAAACTATTTCGCGGATCATCTAACAGCCGTTTACCGATTAAAGAAAATCCTTGACAGGGTGGACCACCAAAGACGACATCAATTTCTTTATTTTTAATTTTAGATGATTTTCTAATTTCTTCTCCGGTAATTTCAACGACACTTTTACAAAAAATTTGCCAAAAAGGGAAATTAAATTCGTGAACTGCACAATGAACAGGATCAATTTCCACTGCTGCAAGAACATCAAATCCCGCTTGTTCAAAACCAAGAGTCATTCCCCCAGCACCAGCAAATAAATCAACAGCTATCGGTCTTTTATATTTATTTTCCCTGACTAATTCCTCATCAAAAAATTCTAATTGGGTAGCATTTGTAGAATTTCCTTGGCGGCGCGATCGCATACACCCACTTCTCCCAAACATCGCCGCATTTCCTGATAATCTGCCAAAGTTTGCTGTTTGCGCTCAGGATTTAATAACAATTCCATCGCTGCTTGAGTAATATTCTCGGCTGTGGCTTGCTCTTGTAACAATTCTGGCACAATTTCCCGCATCACAACTAAATTCACTGGGGAAGCAAAGGGAATCGAACCTTTAAGAACATTACGCGCAATCCAAGCAGTAATGGTATTAAGGCGATAAACAACTACTTGCGGTACATTTAACAAAGCTAATTCTAAATTGACAGTTCCAGATTTAGTAATTGCAAAATCAGCCGCTGCAAAAACTTCTTGTTGTTGACCTGATACAACTGTAGCTCGTAACCCGTAATCTTGAATGGCTTTCTCAATAGGTTGTCTAAATGTTTCCAAAGATAGAGGAATCCAAAAATGGGTTTCTGGTAATTTAGATTGGATATTTTGAGCAGCTTGGAAAATTGCTGGTAATAGATATTTTAATTCTTGTTGACGAGAAGCTGGCAAAAGAGCAACAGCAATCTGTTCCCCTTTAATTCCCAAACTTGTCCGTGCTGCTTCCCGACTAGGAGTATTTTCCAGCCGATCAATCAACGGATGACCAACCCAATTAACGTTAGCCCCTTTCTCCTGATAATAACGGGCTTCTTCGGGAAAAATCGCCAATAGCTTATCTGTAAAGCTAATAATCCGCTTCGTTCTCTCAAAACTCGTTGACCACACCCACTCTTGCGGTGCAATGTAATACACAATAGGCACATCAGGAAAATGCTGCTCCATATAACTACCAATCCCGATATTGGGAGTCATGTAGTCAATCAGCACCACCAAATCAGGTGGATTTTGCTTCAGATAAGCGATCGCTTGGCGTTGTACCTGAACAGTAGGTATAAAGTAAGGTAGAGCCTCAATAATACCCATCGAGCCAATACCGCTAGTATTGCCCAAAATAGTCGCTCCGGCGGCGGACATCTTCTCCCCACCCAAAGCCACAACTTCCAACTTCAAACCCATAGCTGCAACTTGACGCTGAAGTGCAGCAATTAAAAGTGATCCCTGCAAATCGCCAGAGACTTCACCCGTACTGATAAATATACGCATTTCAATTTTAGATGTTGTGTTCTTGCTCTCTTCCTCTTCCTCTTCCTTCTTCCTTCTTCTTTCTTTCTTCCTTTCCTTCGGAACGTCTTCGACGAACGCGCTCTTTGCTTCGCAACGCTAAGGCGAACGCGTCTTTGCGGTTCAATTAATCCATATTCTTCTTCCAGTGATTAGGGAATATGTCGAATAATCCCTAATCCAACTAATGATGAAGGAACTAAATCACGACTCATCACTAGTGCTTTTTCGCCCTTTTCCGGGAATCAAACCGCGTCTTCCTGACATTTGCGAAAGGAGTAAAAAACGGCGTAAGTGTTCTAATTGTTCAGTATTTCCGATTTGTTCCAACTCTGCCAAAGCATCTTTAAAAAGGAAATTAGAACGGTAGAGAATGCGGAAAGCTTTTTTGAGGATTTGGAAGTCTTTTGTGGGCATTCCTGAGCGTTTTAGACCCACCAGATTGAGCGATCGCACTCTCGAAGGATTACCCTCAACCAACATATAAGGAGGAACATCTCGGTCAATGCGTGCCATACCGCCCACCATAGCCATACCACCGATATGTACAAATTGATGGACACCCAAAACACCGCTTAATCTAGCTCTTGACTCAATGTGAACATGACCCGCTAAAGCCACAGAGTTAGCAATTACCACCGAGTCCTCAATCAAGCAGTTATGACCCACATGAACATAAGCCATAAGTAGATTACCATTTCCAATCACCGTCGCTTCACCTCGACCGGTAGCGCGGTTAATAGTCACGTATTCCCGAATAGAATTATTGTCCCCAATTTTTACCCAAGTTGGTTCTCCCACATACTTGAGATCCTGGGGTTCCATACCAATAGCTGCACCAGGAAAAATATGATTTCGCGCCCCAATTTCACACGGCCCCTCTAGCACTGCATGAGCGCCAATCACAGTTTCCGCGCCGACTGTGACATTCGCTCCAATCACAGCATAAGCGCCGACTTGCACTGTAGAGTGGAGTTCCGAGTTAGGATGTATTACCGCAGTTGGATGAATAAGCGTTTTCAAAGGTGACTCTCCAGAACTGAGTGCTGTGTATTAAATATTTACTGAACAAAAAGGTTCAGCAAAACAATTTATGTGTGAGGGCGTAGTGTCTTGAAAAAAGGGTAGCGAAAATCAGTAAATACTATGTGATCAATCGTCAGTTTTTTAACACTAAAAATCAATGACTAATGACCAATAAGCAAAGACTTTTAGCTAACTAAAGAAAACATTAATTCCCCTTCAGCAGCTAGTTGTCCGTCAACCTCGGCTCGACCTTGCATTTTACCGAAACGACGTTGTTTTACCCACAACAGTTCCACCGTCATCACAAGCTGATCTCCTGGTACTACTTGACGACGGAAACGGACTTTATCAATCCCAGCAAACACGAACAGACCACCAGGTGAATCGGACATTTGCGTCATGACAATTCCGCCTACTTGTGCCATTGCTTCCACAATTAGTACACCAGGCATCAGTGAGCGTCCGGGAAAATGCCCTTGAAATTGGGGTTCATTGAAAGTAATATTTTTTACCCCCACTGCCAATTTACCTGGAACATAGTCAATAATTTTATCTACCAGTAAAAACGGATAACGGTGAGGTAATAGTTGCTGAATCTCTTCAATCGTGAACGTTGTTTTAATCTCAGATGTGTTGCTATTTTGATTATCTCCTTGGGTTGTAGTCACGTCAGTAGAGTTAGCTTGGGTAAGAGTTGACATGGGTAATTTCTAATTCGTGATATGTAATTACTAATTCTTAGTGAAATCAGTAACTGTGAATAATCTTGAGTAGGTTTGAATTCTAGATTAATTCTAAAATTTTTTGTGCCAGTTGCACGTGTAAATTATGACTGGCTTTGTAAGCCAAGAAGTGAGCAATAGGAAATTTACCCAACAAGCTCATATCTCCCACTAAATCTAAGATTTTATGACGTACTGGCTCATTTTCAAATCTTAAGGGTGGATTTAGCCAACCTTCAGCCCCACAAACTAGAGCATTATCCAAGCTACCACCTTTGATTAATCCTGACTTTTGGAGATATTCAATTTGATGCAATAACCCAAAGGTACGGGCTGGAGCAATTTCTGTAACAAAAGTGTTTTCAGTATTTCCAGTATTTTCTAAATCGGTAATTAGTGACCAACTATACCATTGATTACCAATAGCAGGTAACTCAAAGTCAATACCATAACTAAACCGAGTTTCTGCTGCGGGGAGGGCGCAGGTAAAAGCATCACCTTGATAAACCCAAATTGGTTCTTTAATCGTTATCAGTGTTTGTGCATCACTGACGGGCTGTGATACCAAACCCACAGCAGCAATGCTTTGAGTCCATACCTGAGCCGAACCATCTAAAAGTGGTACTTCTGGACCATCAATTTCAATGCGGGCATTATCTACACCCATAGCCGCCAAAGCTGCTAACAAATGCTCTACAGTGCGGACACTGACCTCACCTTCACCCAACTGAGTTGAAAGCTGAGTCTGACTAACTGCTGCAACTTGGGCGGGAATAATCGGCGAATTTGGCAAATCCACCCGGACAAAATAGCGATCGCTTCCCACCTCAGCTGGTAGTATCCGTACATGGGTACTCACCCCACTATGCAGCCCCACACCCCTTTGGGTAATTTCCCCTGCTAAAGTGTGTTGGTGCATAGGCGAAAAGCCGATATATTTCGGTTTGTACTGCTCATTTTTTATCTTTAGTAGAAACCCTGATTTAAGCCTGTATGGGGAATAGTATTAAGGCAAAGGTGAAAATTGGCAAGTTCTTTTAGTCAAGATAATTGGGGACGCGGAGAGGGGGAGAAAATGACCAATGACTAATGACCAATGACCAATGACCAATGACCAATGACCAATGACCAATGACCAATGACCAATGACCAATGACCAATGACCAATGACCAATGACCAATGACCAATGACCAATGACCAATGACCAATGACCAATGACCAATGACCAATGACCAATGACCAATGACCAATGACCAATGACCAATGACCAATGACCAATGACCAATGACCAATGACCAATGACCAATGACCAATGACCAATGACCAATGACCAATGACCAATGACCAATGACCAATGACCAATGACCAATGACCAATGACCAATGACCAATGACCAATGACCAATGACCAATGACCAATGACCAATGACCAATGACCAATGACCAATGACCAATGACCAATGACCAATGACCAATGACCAATGACCAATGACCAATGACCAATGACCAATGACCAATGACCAATGACCAATGACCAATGACCAATGACCAATGACCAATGACCAATGACCAATGACCAATGACCAATGACCAATGACCAATGACCAATGACCAATGACCAATGACCAATGACCAATGACCAATGACCAATGACCAATGACCAATGACCAATGACCAATGACCAATGACCAATGACCAATGACCAATGACCAATGACCAATGACCAATGACCAATGACCAATGACCAATGACCAATGACCAATGACCAATGACCAATGACCAATGACCAATGACCAATGACCAATGACCAATGACCAATGACTAATGACCAATGACCAATGACTAATGACCAATGACCAATGACCAATTTAAAACCTTTCCCCAATTCCAAAATTGATGCGGCTATCGCCATCATCGCTCATACCATAATCTATGCGAATTGGCCCCAATGGTGACTGTACACGCACACCCAGACCATAACCGTAGCCACTACCATTTTTATTTAACACTTCAGCTGCTCTGGTACTAGTTCCCAGGTCACTACCATAATCCAAAAATAGAGCGCCACTAACTACAGAGAAAACGGGGAAGCGATACTCGACAGATGCTTGCACATAACTGCGTCCAGAAGCTAATCTGCCTTCATCGTAACCCCGGACAGAATTGCTACCACCAAGAGTGAAGGCCTCGTAGGGAGGTAAGTCACCCAAGACTGTGCCGCCTTGAAGGTTAAATGCTAGGGTTTGTGTGCCTTTCCCAAAACTGAGGAATTTCACGGGTAAATATTGACTGTAATTACCCCTGACTCTGGTTAGAAAAATGTTGCCTTGTCCTATCGGTACAGACTGATCAACTCCGACGCGGAGGTAAGAACCGCTGCTGGGTTGTAAAGGATTATTACGGCGATCGCGTTGTGCGCCCAGTTGCACTAATAATAAATCGTCTTCCCCTGTTGCCGATTGAGTCAGGGGAACTAATGGGCTGATGATATTACCATTATCATCAAATACTGCACCTTGCTTTCTGAGATCGCCATCAGCATCACGGCCAGAAACCCGTTGATACTGCAAGCCAGCTGAAGCAATCCAATCTGACTTTTCGTAGGGATTGGGGGAAAGAGGGCGGGTAAAGGAGATACCACCACCTAAACGGGTAATCCGGGGACGATCTTGCTTATCTTGATTAGTGATATTGTTTGGATCAAAGGTTTCAATATTTTCATCTTTGCCATCAAAAATCAACGAAATTGAGCGACGGCGGAAAATATTGGCTGTATAAGAAGTTCGGTAAGGATCACCCGCAATCCAAGGGTCTGTAAAGCGAAGGTCAAACAGCAGTTCTCTCTCTCCTAGCTGGATCTCAGTGCCTAATTTTTGGTTTCTACCTCCCAAATTTTGCTGCTGATAGCTAATAGTCCCAAATAACCCACTCGCGGAACTAATCCCCGCACCAGCCGCAATTGAGCCGCTACTACGTTCAGCCACATTTAATACTACATCCACCTTACTGGGGTCAGTACCAGGGTCAAGGGAGACATTCACATCTTCAAACAATCCCAGTCCAAATACTCGTTGTATGTCTTTTTGAACTATGTTGCGGTTGAATATTTGTCCTGGCTTTAATTCCAATTCCCTTGTAATGATATATTCCTTAGTCCGTCCCCGAATTGGTTGTCCTTTATCGTCTGTTTCCTGACCGTCTTTACTGCGGAAACGGACTTTGATATTCTCCACTACCCCTTCTGCTACTTGTAGGGTAACAACTCCATCTTCTGAGACTTTGGGCGCTCCAATTACGTTAGCCAACACATAACCTTTATCTTGATACTGCTTAGTTAATTTTTTAACACCTTCTTGTAAGTCCCGCAAATTCAAGATTTTGCCATACTGATCGCGGAAGATTTCATCTACAGTGTTAGCAGGAATTACAGAAGCAACACCAGTACCCGGATTAGCTTCAACTTGGACCTTACTCAGAACTGGGTTAGGAGCAACAACAAAACTCACCCGCACCCCCAAAGGAGTATCTTCTGGAATTGCTTGCACGTTGGAGAAAAAGCCTGTACCAAAGATCGCATTAATATCTTCTTGCAGTTGGGAGCGAGTAGTTGTTTGTCCTGGTTGGGTACGAATGACTTTGTAAACTTCGCTTTCCAGTTCTGGTGAGATTGTTCCCGTTTGAGATGTAATCGCTACTTCTGACACCAGCACACGAGGTTCTGCTGTGGGTGGATTGACATTTTCCTGACTGGGAGTAGTCCTAGGATTGGGCGCTTGCTGAGGGACTTGAGCAGTTTTCGGCGCTGTCGTGGTGGATATAATTAATTCTGGTTTGTCTATCGGTGCTAAGTTGCGATTTAAAGCTAATTGGGTAACTTGAGTAGTTGTTGGCGCTGTCTGATTGGAGATAACTACTTCTGCTTTGTCTATTGGTGCTAAGTTGCGATTTAAAGCTGATTGGGTAACTTGAGTAGTTGTTGGCGCTGTCTGATTGGAGATAACTACTTCTGCTTTGTCTATTGGTGCTAAGTTGCGATTTAAAGCTGATTGGGTAACTTGAGTAGTTGTTGGCGCTGTCTGATTGGAGATAACTACTTCTGCTTTGTCTATTGGTGCTAAGTTGCGATTTAAAGCTGATTGGGTAACTTGAGTAGTTTTTGGCGTTGTTGGATTGGGTATAATTACCTCTGGTTCCGCTATCGATGCCGAGTTATTTATTAAGGCTGTAACATTTGTAGAAGAATGATGAGATTTCGTCTCTATAACTACTGCTGTTGGTTTGGGTTGAGATACTTGGTTTTCATCACTCTGACCAGATTCCTGTTTTAGCGGCTGGGTTGTTTCTAGGGTAGAAACTTCTGTTGTTTGATTGACACCATTAGCAGTTTGTGCATTTGCTCTCAGGGAACTATTCAAAGGAGCCGCAAAGGCGATAGCTACACTCGCCAAGGGCATCGCTGCCAGCAATACAGGAGATAAACGCATTTTACTCATATTCCTCTTCACTACCACACATACCGCTTCTCTTTTCTTTAAGGCATTCCGCAAATGCGGAATTAAAAATTCAAAATTCAAAATTCAAAATTCAAAGATTTCTGCTGTCTACGACTTTTAAAACCCTTTGTAAAACCTCCTGGTAGGCATTTTCTACATTCCCCATGTCTCTGCGAAAGCGGTCTTTGTCCATTACCCTGCGATTAGGATCTTCTTCTGTTATGTCCCACAAACGGCAGGTGTCGGGGCTAATTTCATCTGCCAAAAGTATTTGCTGTTGTGAGTCCAAACCAAATTCAAGTTTAAAGTCTACTAAGGTGATACCGCAGCTTTGCCAAAAACCCTGAAGAAACTCGTTGATTTGCAATGCAAGATGAGTAATGCGATCAACTTGTTCCGCAGTGGCTAATGCCAACAGGAATATGCGATCGCGTGTTAACAGAGGATCTCCTAATTTATCGTCTTTGTAATAAAACTCTACCAAAGGCTGTGGCAGAACTGTACCTAGTTGCAGTCCTGTTTGCTGACACAGACTACCAGCGGCAATATTTCTGACAACTACTTCCAAGGGTACAATTTTCACGGAGCGTACCCGCATTTGATTTGGAGCAGGACTATCAATGTAGTGAGTCTTGATTCCATGCACTTCTAACTGTTGAAACAACTTACTAGAAATAGTGCAATTTATACTTCCTTTACCCTGAATACTGCCACGTTTTTGGGCATTAAATGCAGTAGCATCATCTTTGAAATCAGCCAACAAGACTTCAGGTTCGTCTGTGCTGTAGATGATTTTTGCTTTGCCTTCGTATAGCTTGGAATTAATAGACATTTTGGTAGACACATTTCTAGGCATGGTTTCAAGCTCCACCATTTTATCTTTAGTTATTAGCCATTGGCCATGAGTGATCATTTGGCGATTAATGATTAGAGGCAAATGGAGAAAAATTGCGGAAATTATCTAAAATCAAACATTTTTGTCCAGGAAATCTTATTTTGTCCGGAAATTCCGGTTTTTAAACTTGATTTATTGTGATTTTTAGTCAAAAAAAATTTGCAATCATGTCAAAAAAGTATATATTATGGCTTGATTAGCTAGTGTTTCCGATGTAAAATAAAACCTTTAAACAAATTGAAGCTGTAGTAGACTCACCTCCTTTGGGAAATAGCAATCTTTTATGAGGAAAGATGTATAGCGGGCGATCAATCGCTAGTCAATAGCTTTGGATAGCTAAACATAAACTTTTTACAGCTTGCTTATTAGTAACTGATAACTCTATAGATGTTGTTAAAGCTGGTATTAACCAATTGCTCCACAACTTCCCTATAAGCACCGTCTAATAATTTGCTTTCTCTTGATCTGACAAAATAGAGATAATAATTGCTAGTGATTCTGCTGCAAACTTTGAAAATCAGGGGCAGATTTGAATACATGGAGAAAAAAATGGTGAGTAAAGATGATTTTCTCTATCCTCGTGGTCGCTACTACGGTCATGTAAAGCCAGAAAACTTGGTTTTTAATGCCAATCTACAGGAATTTGCCCAGCGAGTAAGTTACATCTGCAACTTAGAAACAGGTGGAAAATTGCCACCAGATGAAGCTTATGAGCAAATCAAGGCCATGTGGAAGGAATTAAAACGCACGAAAAAACAACTCAAAATCGGTGAAAGTCCCTCACCAAACAACGGCTCTGAAGCTGAAGATTAAACTAAGGATTCTTGACTGGGGAGATGGGGACGCGGGGACGCGGGGATTGGTTTTTCTCCAATGACCAATGACCAATGACCAATAACCAATGACCAATAACCAATGACTATTTAGTGATCATTGTCCAAACACCATCCCAAGAATCGGGAGGTTGTATTTGCTGATAATTATAGGCTCGTTCTAGGTGGGTATTCAGGGCTTGGTCTAAGGGTCGGATGCGTTTAGCGGCTTCAAAGCTGGCGATCGCTTGAGAAAAGTTGCGGGAGGAATAAGCAGTGCGTCCAGCATGATAATGAAACAAAAACTCTTCGGTGTTAGCATCAAGGGGAATAGAGCGATCGCCAATTAATTCATAAATATATACCGCCTGATGTTTACCTTTGACGCGAATTTTATCTAGTTGTCGCACCCAAATGCGATCGCTGCACAAATTATAAGTAAATTCGCTCAAAATAATATCACAACCATATTCCTTCGTAACACCTTCCAAGCGGGAACTCAAATTCACCCCATCGCCAATCACCGTATAGTCCATCCGTTTGCGAGAACCGATATTCCCGGAAACTACTTCCCCAGAACTAATCCCAATGCCAATATGGATTTGAGGCTGCGCCTGCATAATCCGTCTTTGGTTAAATTCTTCCAATCGGTGGCGCATATCCAATGCTGACTGTATTGCTCGCCAGGCATGATTTTCAGTCAGCGGTAACGGCGCTCCAAATACCGCCATTAAAGCATCACCAATAAATTTATCTAAAGTTCCTTCATATTGAAAAACTGACTCCACCATTGTTTCAAAATATTGATTCAGCAGCGATACCACCTCAGCTGCTCCCAAGTTTTCTGTCAGCGTTGTGTAACCTCGGATATCAGAGAACAAGATGGTTACTTCTTTGCGCTCACCTACCATTAAAGTATCTTCTCCCAGCGCCATAACTTGCTCGGCTACATGAGGAGTCAGATAGCGGTACATGGTGCTTTTGAGGCGTTTTTCCCGACTGATATCTTCCAATACCACTAAACCACCTCTGACTCCACCTTCTGGATTAGTCAAGGGATTGACGGTGAGATTGATACTGCGTTCTAACTCTTTCACCACACTAGAACTGAGTAACTCAGACTGGGGAGTCAGGAGTTGATTCCAAGGAATAAAAATATCTGGGTTCTGGCGATCGCGCACCGCCAAAATTAACTTCTGAGTTTTGACTTTTGAGTTTTGAGTTTCACCATTCTCTAATTCAGACAATCCTACTAGCAAACTTTGCTCTGGGACATAATGCCTAGACCCATGTTTTAAACTATCTTCCAGCCGCATTTGCAGATTTTCAATTGGCATAACCTCCCAAACTTTACGACCAAGCAAATTTTGCTTCCACAACAGTTTATTAGTAATTCTGTTAGCTGCCTTCAAAGGACAACCAATTAACTCCAGCGCTGCATCATTAATGGTGACAATTTGACCTTGCATATCTGTAGAAATTACAGCATCTGACAAACTCTGGAGAATATCTTTTTGATATTGTCTTTCTAGCAATACGTTTTCAAATAACCGGGCATTTTCCAAAGCAATTCCCGCTTGAATATTAAAAGCCCGCATGAATTCTTCATCAGAAGTAGAAAAACTACCTTGTTGCTTATTAATTAACTGTGTCACTCCAATCAATTCATTAGCTGAATTAAATACTGGTAAACACAAAATATTGCGAGTTACATACCCAGTCTTTTGATCTGTAGTCGGGTCAAAGCGAGGGTCTTGATAAGCATCCGGGATATTCAGCGCTTGACCAGTAGAAGCCACATAGCCAGCAATACCGCGATTAGAAGGGATACGGACTTCAATCAAGTTTTTACCATCAGCTGCTGCTACCTTCGTCCATAGTTCCCCCATTTCTTTACGATACAAAAACAGCGCACTGCGGTCTGCTTGCATTAAAATCCGGGCTTGTTCCATCACTATTTGCAAAGTCACCTCTAAATCCAAACTTTGCCCTAATGTCTGAGTCGCACGCAATAAAGCCGTTGCCCCGCGCTGATTGCGAGCCGCTACATAAAAAGATTGACAACTTTCTAAGATAATACCAATAGAAGAAGCAAAGTCTCGAAATGACTCTTCATCATCTTGATCAAAAGGAACATTTCCAGCCTTATTTGCTAGTTGCACTACAGCTACAGTTTGCTTTTTACTACTCACAACTGGCATACATAAAAGATTGCGGATTTTATAGCCCATTTGTCTTTCTAATTCTGGGCTAAAAAGAGGGTGAGTAGAGGTTTGGGCTATGTTGAGATATTGACCTGTAGTCGCAACATGACCAGGAATACCCACATTTAAGGGAGTGCGTATTTCTAGGAATTTTTGGCTATTATTCTGGGGAACTTTTGACCATAGTTGAGCCTTATCATAATCAACTAAAAAAATGGCTGTATGTTCGGCTTGGAGAATTTGACCAATTTTGAGTGTAATGGCTTCTAGAACTTTTTCCAACATACTTTCTAGAGCTTCATTATTGATTAAATCAATAGCTCTGAGAAATTGCTGAAACTCAGCTGTAATGAAATCAAGTAAGCAAACAAATTCGTTAACAGAGAGATCTTTGACTCGACTGAGTAGGGTGTGGGTGCGATTAACTTGAGTAAGTTCAGTTAATGTTGCCAAGACGCTACCGGCGTTAGGGAGTGTCATAAATAATTAAAAATAGTCATTAGTCATTAGTCATTAGTCATTAGTCATTAGTCATTAGTCATTAGTCATTAGTCATTAGTCATTAGTCATTAGTCATTAGTCATTAGTCATTAGTCATTAGTCATTAGTCATTAGTCATTAGTCATTAGTCATTAGTCATTAGTCATTAGTCATTAGTCATTAGTCATTAGTCATTAGTCATTAGTCATTAGTCATTAGTCATTAGTCATTAGTCATTAGTCATTAGTCATTAGTCATTAGTCATTAGTCATTAGTCATTAGTCATTAGTCATTAGTCATTAGTCATTAGTCATTAGTCATTAGTCATTAGTCATTAGTCATTAGTCATTAGTCATTAGTCATTAGTCATTAGTCATTAGTCATTAGTCATTAGTCATTAGTCATTAGTCATTAGTCATTAGTCATTAGTCATTAGTCATTAGTCATTAGTCATTAGTCATTAGTCATTAGTCATTAGTCATTAGTCATTAGTCATTAGTCATTAGTCATTAGTCATTAGTCATTAGTCATTAGTCATTAGTCATTAGTCATTAGTCATTAGTCATTAGTCATTAGTCATTAGTCATTAGTCATTAGTCATTAGTCATTAGTCATTAGTCATTAGTCATTAGTCATTAGTCATTAGTCATTAGTCATTAGTCATTAGTCATTAGTCATTAGTCATTAGTCATTAGTCATTAGTCATTAGTCAAAGTCAAAAGTCGATTAATTTTCCTCTGGCTTCCCTATTCTCTATTCCCTATCACCTTTTGATAATAATCTTGTAATTGACGGGTAGCAGCTGCCCATCCCCAATTTTCCGCTTCTCTGCGGGCATTTTTACGGATTTGGGTAACTTCTTGTTGCTCTTGTAATAAACGCACTGTAGCATTAATAGCTTCTTGAATATCTGCTGTCGGTTTAAAAAGATACCCATTTACCCCATCTGTAACAATATCAGGAATTCCCCCAGAACGGGCGGCTACGACTGGACACCCAGCTGCCATTGCTTCTAGCAGCACTAATCCCAGTGTTTCTGTCCGGGAAGGAAAAATAAAGGCATCAGCACTAGCAAAGGCAGAACCTAACTCTTTTCCTATCAGATAACCAACAAAATAAGTATTTGTGCCGGCAAAATGTTTTTCCAGTGCTTGACGGTGGGGACCATCTCCTACCAAGGCCAACCGCGCACCAGGAATGGCTTGTAAAATCGGTTTAATCCGCTCAATTTCTTTTTCAGCGGAAAGACGGCCTACATACAAAAGTAAGGGGCTTTCTGGATGATTCTGGGATAGACGCGATCGCATTTCGACACTTGCTAAATCAGGATGAAATAATTCTGTATCAACTCCTCTCTGCCATAAATCTACCCGTTCAATCCCATGTCCTGATAATTCCTCCACCATCGCTGTGGATGTACACAAATTTAACTCTGCTTGATTATGAGCGCTTTTGAGTAATTCCCATAGTAATCCTTCTAACATTCCTAAACCGTAATGTTGCAGATATTGGGGCAAGTGGGTATGGTAAGAAGCCACCAAAGGAATTTTCAAGACTTTACTGTAAAAAATCCCCGATAATCCCAAAACAGCGGGATTGACAACATGAATAATATCCGGCTGAAACTGTTCTAAAGCATAACCAATAGCTGGACGAGGTAGTGCTATTTTTAGCTCTGGATACAGAGGCAAAGGAAAGCCAGTAACGCCGTAAACTTTCGCTCCTTTATGTTCAGTGATCCCACCTTCTGGGGCAATCACTAACACTTGATTTCCATGACGTTGTAAATAGTCAACTGTGTGACGTAGACGCGTCACAATTCCATCAACTTTGGGTAAGAAAGTTTCGGTGAATAGGGCAATTCTCATATGAATAGAAGACTGGAGGTAGAGAGGTGGGGAGATGGGGAGGTGGGGAGATGGGGAGATGGGGAGGTGGGGAGGTGGGGAGGTGGGGAGGTGGGGAGAAATAATTATCTACTGCCCCCTGCCCCCGTATGGCTATAGCTTGCGTGACGACGTAGGAGTCATACGCCACGCTACGCTATCGGCTACGCTTACTTTTTTAATTATATTTAGATATGGGGAATTAGTAGCTCTGGGCAATCAACCGGGAATAATTGGTCAAGAGCATCTGTCCATTGATGAAATGGAACAAGAGGAAACCCATCCGAAGGGTGAGGAAGAATTGGTTCCTTGCTAGGTAGGAATTATGAAGAAGAAGTTTTTCTGTTGTCTTTATCAAAAGCGATGACTGTACTGTCTTTATAAGGTCTCAAGTAGGTCGATTGTATGAAAGAAGAGCTCAATATTTTAATTCAACCCCCTGCCTCCTGCCCCCTGCCTCCTGCCTCCTGCCCCCTGCACCCTGCCCCCTGCCCCCTGCCTATTTATTCCCTATTCCCTATTCCCAGTTATTTTCTATGCCAAGAGACTTTAGGCAAAATTTGCTGATTATCAACTCGTTCCTGATACTTGACAGCAAAGTTTAACAGTGAATCAAGTAAAGAATCTGAGAGATAGTGAGGTTCTAAGCCTAAATCTAGCAGTTTTGTGTTTTTGGCGTTGAAGTAATGTTCTTCTTTTTCGATTCTGGGGTTGTCAATGTGATTGATGTCTATATTCAATCCCATAGCATTGCCAGCTTTTTTCACCATCATTGCCAAGTCACCAACGCTGAATAATTCAGTAAATTGGTTAAATACGCGGAATTCTCCAGGTTGTGCAGGGTTAGCGATCGCTAATTCAATACATCGCACTGTATCCCGAATATCTAAAAATCCGCGAGTTTGTCCACCTTTCCCATAGACAGTCAGAGGATGTCCAATTGCAGCTTGGATACAGAAACGGTTGAGTGCAGTCCCAAAGACACCATCGTAATCAAGGCGGTTAATTAACAGTTCGTCCAGCCCCGTTTCTTCGGTGAGAACGCCGTAAACTATGCCTTGATTTAAGTCTGTTGCCCGCAATCCCCAAATCCGACAAGCAAAGTGAATATTATGGCTATCATGGACTTTGCTTAAGTGATACATGGAACCGGGCTGCTTAGGATAGGGTAGAGTATCTTTGCGTCCGTTGTGTTCAATCGTGATGTAACCTTCTTCAATGTCGATATTGGGTGTCCCATATTCACCCATTGTCCCCAACTTCACCAAATGACAATCTGGGAAATCTTCCCGCATGGCATACAGCAAGTTTAATGTACCGACTACATTATTTACCTGAGTCAGAACTGCATGATCGCGGTCAATCATGGAAAATGGTGCTGAACGTTGTTCACCAAAATGCACTATGGCATTTGGCTGAAATTGGTGTAAGGATTTGTGCAGAAATTCGTAGTTAGTAATATCACCGATGAACAGGTCGATAGATTTACTAGTTAAATCTTGCCAGCGCTGGAGGCGTTGCTGAATGGGTGCGATTGGGGTAAGTGTGTTAACACCCAGTTCGTTATCCCAATGCCGCCTCACTAAACTGTCTAAAATTCCAACTTCATAACCTTGATTAGAAAGGTAGAGTGCTGTTGCCCAACCGCAATACCCATCGCCACCAATAACCAGGACTTTCATTTTTACCAGTTTTTACTCGCTGATAGCTAAATCTATCAGGTTTGTGTCCCCTCTCGCTCATTAATTCTGGGGATTGGAAGGGGAAAAGTTTTCTCAATTACGAATTATGAATTACGTTGGCGGTAACCTGCCGTAGGTACTATTACGAATTATGAATTAAGAATTACGAATTTTATATTGCTGGGCAATGTAGTAAAACAACTGATAGCGATATCGAAATTCTTTGCTGTTGCTTTTCCCTTGCCAATAATATTTCACTTGGCCTTGAGTGATGGTCAATTGCATGGAACTTACCTCTTCTCCCACTTCTACCACCAGCACCCCAGAGACTCCTTGAGCAGTTTGAAAATTCTCGTCTATCGTTTTTATGGTCTTTGGGTCTTGGGTAATTGACTCTGGTAATTGATTTCCTGCCCAAGCGCGAATTTCGGCATCTTGGTTTTGTGGTGACACGAAGGTAACTCCATCGTTATTGTCTGGAGGTGCGACAGAAGTCCAATTGCTGGGATAGGGAAACTCAAAACCATAACGGGAATTGTGGTAAGTCTCCCATGTCAGTTTGGAGGTTGGGAAGCTAGTAGCACTACAACTTGAGAAAATCATTGCTGTGCCAACACCAGAAACTAGCGCCACAATTACTCGCCTCAAATTACAGGTTTTGACGGCAGCAGTAAACATAATTACACCCTTTACCCAATTTCCGGACAGTGCAATCAAAGAAGAGGCAGAGAGGAAAATTCATCTCCCCCTGCACCCTTGCTCTTTTTTGCCCCGTTTTCTCTACCAGATTAATTGTGACATAAATCACTCAGTTTAATGATGTGGTGGCTAATTGCTAACTAATATTATTAAGAAATGTAACAAAATAGCCGTTAAAACGTTTTTCCATCTTGACAAGGAATCAAGAAGCCGATAACGTTAGTTACATACCCGGGTAAGACCGTTAATGAGTTATATGCAAACTAAGCAAAAGGTTACTTTGTATCTATCGCCTGAACTGCACAGAAGATTGAAAATTCGATCAGCAGTTGATTCGGAGCCGATGTCAGAACTTGCAGAACGCGCTCTCAATTTCTACCTGACAAATTCAGAATTAGTCGAAGAAGTAGAAGCGTCTTTATATGGGCGAACACATAGAGTTTATTCTTGTCCTACCTGTGAAAGTTCACTAATATTACGTGATGGGGAATTAGTAGCTCTGGGCAATCAACCGGGAATAATTGGTCAAGAGCATCTGTCCATTGATGAAATGGAACAAGAGGAAACCCATCCGAAGGGTGAGGAAGAATTGGTTCCTTGCTAGGTAGGAATTATGAAGAAGAAGTTTTTCTGTTGTCTTTATCAAAAGCGATGACTGTACTGTCTTTATAAGGTCTCAAGTAGGTCGATTGTATGAAAGAAGAGCTCAATATTTTAATTCAAGCTCAATACCCTCTAATCTACCTTGTGACCTCCGAGGAAGAGCGGGCAGAGCAAGCAATTTCCACAATCGCTCAATTGTTAAAGCCACAACGCCGGGTATATGTTTGGACTGTAACTCACGGTATCATTGAGTACGGTCAACCCCGGAATACAACTCAACATAATACAGTTTCTCCAGAAGCGGCGATTGAGTGGATTATTCGCCAGAAAGAACCCGGTATATTTATTCTTAAAGATTTACATCCATTTATTGATGCGCCAGCAACAACTAGATCGCTACGGGATGCGATCGCTAGTTTCAAGGGAATGCAAAAGAACATCATTCTGATGTCTCCTATGCAGCAAGTTCCTATTGAACTGGAAAAAGAAGTTGTTGTCCTAGACTTCCAACTACCAGATATGGTTGAGTTGAACAAAGTTTTAACAAACCACCAAGAACAGCATCGTGGCCGACGACTAACCACCGAGGCGCGAGAAAAACTTCTCAGAGCAGCTTTAGGTCTAACTAAAGACGAATCAGAAAAAGTATACCGTAAGGCTCAGGTAACAACCGGACGACTAACGGAAGATGAAGTAGATATAGTTTTATCTGAGAAGAAACAACTGATTCGGCGCAATGGCATCTTAGAGTACATCGAAGAAGATGAAACCATTGATGCTATTGGTGGCTTGGAAGAATTGAAAAAGTGGCTCAAACAACGCTCTAACGCCTTTACAGAAAGAGCGAGAGAGTATGGTTTGCCTCAACCCAAGGGGATGTTGATTCTCGGTGTTCCCGGTTGTGGTAAGTCACTAATTGCCAAAACTACCTCCCGTTTATGGGGTTTACCAATCTTGCGGTTAGATATGGGGCGGGTATACGACGGCTCAATGGTGGGTCGAAGTGAAGCAAATCTGCGGAACGCCCTAAAAACAGCAGAATCAATTTCCCCAACGATTCTGTTTATCGACGAATTGGATAAATCTTTCGCGGGTAGTGGCGGTTCTGGTGATTCTGATGGGGGGACATCGAATAGAATTTTTGGTTCTTTCCTCACCTGGATGCAAGAAAAGAAATCTCCAGTGTTTGTAATGGCGACTGCTAACCGCGTGGAACGCCTACCTGGGGAGTTTTTGAGGAAAGGTCGCTTTGATGAAATTTTCTTTGTGGATCTGCCCACATCTGAAGAACGTCAGGATATCTTCGGTATTCACCTGACCAAACGGCGGGAAGATATTGCTAGATTTGATCTGGAACAACTAGCAAAAATGTCAGACGGCTTTTCTGGGGCAGAAATTGAACAAGCGATTGTGGCGGCGATGTATGAAGCTTTCGCCCAAGATCGGGAGTTCACCCAATTAGATATTATTGCTGCATTGAAGTCTACTTTGCCACTGTCACGAACGATGCAAGAACAGGTCACAGCTTTAAGAGACTGGGCCAGACAGCGTGCTAGACCAGCAGCATCCTCCGTCGCTGAATATCAGCGCATGGAGTTTTAAAAGCTTTCTCCTGCAATGTCAGGGGGGAAAGGTTAGCTACAAAGCTAACAGTTTAGAAGAAAAAAGCCGCTCCCAATCAATGCGGCTTGGCTGAAAAGAAACCGTTGTCGTTTTTCTCATCAATCTTCTCATTGGAGGAAACCCAAATGTCTCACTTTAGCACTCTGCGTACCAAGATCACCGATGCCGAAATCCTTAAGTCTTCTTTGCGCGACTTAGGTATCAGCGTCAAGACCGAAGCTGATGTTCGTGGTTATAACGGTCAGCGTGTACGTTCGGACATCGTTGCTGTATTGGAAGGCGAGTACGATTTAGGTTGGTCTCGCAACAGTGACGGTTCTTTTGACCTCATTGCTGACTTGTGGGGTGTTGCTAAGAAGCACAACCAAACCGAGTTGATCAACTCTATTAACCAAAAATACGCCGTTAACAAGACTTTGGCTGAAGTAAAACAGCGCGGTCTGCAAAACGCCAATGTCAAGTTGGTATTGCAATAATAATTTCTCTGCGCGTTCCCAAAGCTGAACGGGTTAACCATGTAATAGCGGTTAGCCCGCTTTTTTTTGTCTGATAGCGTAGCGTGGCGTAAGCCATATCAGGATGTACAGGATTTAAGGATTTGCAGGATTAGGAATTACTTCAATCAATCCTGTATGAAATGCTTGATCATAAGTGATAACTGGCATTTTTTCAATTTCGGCTTGAGCCATAATCATACGATCAAAAGGATCTCGATGATCTATAGGTAAAGTACCTGCTCTAATAGCATGATTGGAATTAATATTTAGTTCAATAAATTGTGATTGAATTAAGAGTTGTGGATAGATTGGTAATATGTCTTTTGCTTCAGGTAGTTTACCAATACGGTATTTAGTGGCTATTTCCCAAGGGGATACGCTACTGACAAAAATACAATGATCAGGATTTTTAATTATTTCTCGGCATGATCTATCAAGTTTAGGATCATCAAAAAACCACCATCATAAAATATGGGTATCAATCAGATAATTTATTCCCATTGTTGCAATTCTTCTTCAGGTAGAGGATCAAAAAAGGTGTCGCTGAGTTTTCCTGTTAGTATTCCTGGTGTTCTGGGTTGAGGTTTTGTTTGATTTAATCCTACGCGGAAATAGTGGATTAAGTTATAAATTTCTGCTAGTTTTTCTTCTGGAATTTGTTCTAATTCTTGGATAATTTTATGGATAATCATAATTTAATTATTAGGGTGATTTCTGGTTTTTAGTATAGCAGGATTTTTATTGTTAGTTTTCATCATTGAGAATTGATTCTAAAATTTTTGGGGTGATTCCGTTAGCAATTGCTTGTTGACTCGCTGCTTCCATGATGTCTAAGAGTGGTTTTTCACTGACTGCTTTTTGCAGCATGGTTTTCAAAAACATTTGGATTTTTTGCTGTTTTTCTGGTTCTGCTTCTCGGTATGCTTTGGCAATTTCTGGGTCAACTTGAATGGTAATGTTTTCCATAATGATTTAAGAAGCTATCAATTTACTTTTTTAATTATATTTAGATGTAGATGTAGGTTGGGTTTATGCAAGGAACGCAAAAAAATTAATATTTTATCTGAATCAGGATGTCCAGGATTTTAGGATTTTCAGGATAAGAACGCAGATAAACGCAGATTGTCTGAATCAGGATGTGCAGGATTTAGAAAAGTTATAATTTGAGCAGACCTGATGAAAACTATGTTATCAAAATCATCCTGGTTGATGTAAATATACTTAACAAATACTGGTTTAGATGGGTTAGGTTTAGTATAATGTTTACTCAGGTTATTTATAATGATGCTGAGTAAAAAAGATGCTGGCTTATGAATATTGATTTAGATGCGATCGCTACGGTGGGCAAAGTAATCACTCTATTCAACCATTCCCAATCTGGTAAATTTAACTTAACTATTGTGCAGAGTTACAGGTTGCATTTATAAATATATAATCAGGTAATTGCTGTCAATATCAAAAAATGATTACTCAAGAAAATTTTAAATCTGTTCTACTATCCTTAAACTTTCAAGAAAATAAAAGTATATTCTCAAAGAGTTTCTCACACACTGAGGGAATTATCAAGGTAGATTTTAATAAAAAAGAATTAATTTATCCTGAAGATCACGGCTTAAAGATTAATGAGCGTCAGACTTGTAATTTCTCTCAAAACGAGAATTTTGTAGTATTTGAATGTGTACATCGGCTATTATCAAAAGGCTATAAACCTGAACACATAGAACTAGAACCTACATGGAAAGTTGGACATGGTGCTAGTGGTGGTCGTGCAGATATTTTAGTCAAAAATCAACAGGGTAAACCAATGTTGATTATAGAGTGTAAAACCGCAGGTAAGGAGTTTAATAACGCTTGGAAAGATACTAAAAATGATGGCGGACAGCTAATTTCTTATGCCCAACAAATTATGGGAACTGAATTTTTGTGTCTTTATACTTCTGATTTTCTGGATAATATTTGTATTTTTGAGTATTACGTTATATCTCATAAAGACAACCTGAAAATCCTAGCAGAGGATGATAACCTACTCAGTTTTGAGAAAGCAAAAGATGTAAAAGAACGTTTCAAAGTGTGGAAAGAAACCTATCAATTAGAAGCAACTACTAAGGGCATTTTTGAGGATAATATTCCTGCATATCAAATTGGTAAAGATAAATATACTATTGAAGACCTTAAATTTATTGATGTTAAAGATAAAGACAAAAAATATCATATTTTTAGAACTATTTTGAGAAAGCATAATGTTTCTGGTCGAGAAAATGCTTTTGATATTTTAGTTAATCTTTTCTTATGCAAAATTGTAGATGAAACTCAGCATCCCCAAGAACTTAAATTTTATTGGAAAGGTATAGCTTATGATAATTATTATGATTTTATAGATCGGTTGCAAGGTTTGTATAAATATGGCATGGAGAAATATCTAGGTGAAGAAATTACTTATGTAAGTAATGATGATATTGAAAATGCGTTTTGGCCTGCTAATCGCAATGCTATTAAAACTACAATTAAAGATTATTTTCGTCAATTAAAATTTTTTACTAATAATGATTTTGCTTTTATTGATGTTTATAACAAAAATTTGTTTAATAAAAATATTAAAATTCTGCTAGAAATTGTGCAAATGTGGCAAGACTTACGCCTAAAAAATCAAGAACAAAATCAGTTTTTAGGTGATATGTTTGAGTTCTTTTTAGATAATGGTATTAAGCAATCTGAAGGACAATTTTTTACACCTATTCCAGTTACTCGATTTATCTGTATGTCTTTGCCTTTAGAAAACATTCTTAAAGATAATTCTGAGTTACCCAAAGTGATAGATTTTGCTTGCGGTTCAGGGCATTTTCTCACTGAGTTAGCAATTCAAACAAAACCTTTTATTGAAAAATATAAAAAATTAGAACCTTCAGCTTTTTTCAGAAATATCTATGGTATAGAAAAAGAATCTCGACTATCAAAGGTTGCGAAGGTATCAGCTTTTATGTATGGACAGGAAGGTATTAATATCCTACCCCATGATGCTCTTGATGATATACCAGAGATTAAGTTAGAAAGTTTTGATATTTTGGTAGCTAACCCACCCTTTGCTGTAGAAGATTTTTTAGATACTTTATCGGAAGAACAACGACAAAAGTATGAGCTTTTTAGCACTATTTCTGATTTAGGTAATAAATATATTCAATGTTTCTTTATTGAACGAGCTAAACAACTACTTGCACCTAATGGAGTTGCGGGAATTATTGTACCATCATCTGTGCTTTCTAATTCTGATAATACCCATATTGCTACTAGAGAAATTTTACTAAAATATTTTGATATTATTTCCCTTGTAGAATTGGGTAGTAATACCTTTAGTAAAACTGGAACAAATACAATTATCTTATTTTTGCGGAGAAAAGCACAACGTCCTGAACCTGCGGAACAATACAACAATCGCGTTTTAGACTTTTTTGAAAATTGGCAATATGAAATAGAAGCAAGTGGAGGAATTTATGAAGATATTTATTTGGTGAAAAAGTATTGTGAGCATATTAATGTAGGTTTTGACGATTACCAAACCCTTTTATTAGGTGTTCCTTCTGAGCAGTTATTAGAATATGAACTATTTAAAGAATATAAAAATGAGTTTGATAAAAGCACTGATATTGTTAATTTGAAAAAGAGAAAATCTTTTAAGGATTTATTATCTCCAGAAAAAGAGGTGGAACTGAATAAGCGGTTTTTAGAATATCTGCAAATAATTGAAAAAGATAAACTCTATTATTTCATCTTGGCTGTTAATAATTCACAGAAAGTTCTAATTGTGAAAAGTCCTGGGGATAATAAGGAACAAAAACAATTTCTTGGCTATGAATGGAGTAATGCTAAAGGTAATGAAGGGCTGAAATATCTTTCTGGTAGTCATATTACGCCGCTTTTTGATCCTGATAATCGCTATAATTCTGAAAAAATAAATTATTGGATTCAGCAAAATTTTCATGGTAATAGTGAAGATGTTGAATTGAAAAATCTCAGCGAATATATTACTTATGCTAGTTTGGTAGATTTATTAGATTTCTCTCGTAAGGATTTTAATAAAACTTTTTCACTTACTCCTAAGAAAAATTTGAAAATTGAAACTAAATGGGAGTTAGTAAAGTTAGAAAATATATGCGAAATTGTTAGAGGTGCATCACCTAGACCAATTGATAAATATATCACAACAGATATAAATGGCATAAATTGGATTAAAATAGGTGATGTTAGTGAAGGATCAAAATATATTACTCAAACAGCAGAAAAAATAACTTTAGAAGGTGCTGAAAAATCCAGAAAAGTAAATGAAGGAGACTTTATTTTATCTAACTCAATGAGCTTTGGAAGACCTTATATTATGAAAATATCTGGCTGCATTCATGATGGTTGGTTACTCCTATCTAAATTTAGTGAAAAACTCAATAAAGATTATTTGTATGAGATTTTATCCTACAAAGATACTCAACAGCAATTTTCAGAAAGTGCGGCTGGAGGAGTAGTACAAAATCTTAATACTGAAAGAGTAAAAGCTACTAAAATTCCTTTACCACCTTTAGAAGTGCAGCAGCAAATAGTAGATGAGTGTGAGGAGATAGATCAAAATGTAATTAAGTCCAAAGAGGCAATTGAACAGGCTAAAAATGAAATTGAGAATAAATCTGATAATATTTATGGTCAATATAATTTAGTAAAGTTAGGATCAATTTGTGACAAACCTCAGTATGGTGCTAATGAGAGTGCTATTGATGGAAATCCTCTGACAGATTATCGTTATATTAGAATTACAGACATTAATGATAATGGAGAATTAAATTCTGAGTGGAGAACTGCTGCAAACATTGAAGAAAAATATATTTTGAAAGAAGGTGATTTTGTTTTTGCTAGATCAGGGGCTACAGTTGGAAAAACTTTTTTATACAAAAACAAGTATGGCAAAGCCCTATATGCAGGCTATTTAATTCGTTTTCGCACTAATAAAGATAAATTATTACCCGATTTTTTGAAATTAGTAACTCAGTCTAGTTTTTATAAAAAGTGGGTTGCCGATACTCAAACAGGGACATCACAACCTAATATTAATGGTCAAATGTATTCAGATTTACAAGTTCCTTTACCACCTTTATCAACTCAAGAAAAATTAGTTTCAGAAGTAGAGAAACTAGAGCAAGTAATTACTAATAATCAGAAAATGATAGATGAATCTTCTAGTCTCAAGCAACAAGTGATGAAGAAATATTTATAGTTAATGTTACTCCTTATGGCTGATAGTTTTATCTTACCTAAGTTCAATGTGAGATCATTAAAAATTAACATCCTGTAAATCCTTAAATCCTGTAAATCCTGATTCTGACAAATGATTGTTGTAATAGAGTTTTCAGAAACCCGAATTTATGCTACAATTTTATCATAATCAACAATCAATCTTTATAAAAGTAAAAAATATTAATTTTAATTAGGAGATCAAAATTATGAACTCTCTTGAATTAAGACAAAAAATTGAACAAAATTTATTAACGATTTTACCAGAAAATTTAAAATTGATTGATGAATTTGTCGAATTTATTAAATATAAACAAGAAACAAATTTATCAGAAAAAACTAACTATAGGCCAGCTTCAGGACGTTCAATTTTACGTCATGCTGGTACATGGGTAGGGGATGATTTAGAAGAATGTCTGGAGTTAGTCTCTGAAACTAGAGGTAAAGTGAAAATGAATAATCGTATTAATCCTTTTGAGTGATGTATCTTTTAGACACTAATCATTGTAGTTTAACTTTTCTGATTAATTTTATCATCATCCTGTAAATCCTTAAATCCTGGATATCCTGATTCAGACAATGATTATGTTGTACAGAAATAGCATACAATATAAACCAGGAGTGTGGTAATGAGAAATGCCGAAGAAAATAAGAGAACTGAAGGCAATAGTAGCAAAAGTTGGGTATCTCCTTCAAGCAGGTAGAGGTAAAGGAAGTCATACTTATTGGAAACATCCTTTATTACCGGAAGAACCATTAACCATACCGGGAAAAGATGGAGATGATGCTCCGCTATATTTAGAAAAAAACATTCAGCGGGTGCTGAAAAAGCTGGAAGAACTAGAAAAACCAGAAAATAAGGAAGGTGAAGAATGATTTATCACTACAGCATGGTAATTCAATGGTCTCAAGAGGATCAACTTTTTTTAGTTCACTTACCTGAATTTCCCTGGCAGGAGTTTCATACTCATGGTAAAACTTATGAAGAAGCTGCTAGAAATGGTCAGGAAGTAATTGAGGCTTTTGTTGAGATGCTTACTCAAGAAAATCAAGTATTACCAGAACCCCGAATGCTTCCTCAAAAACCATTACAGATTGCCTAGTTAAATTTGATGATACTTTAAAGGATTTTCTGTAAAATAGACTTATCTTAATTTAACTTAGGTTGCTTATGAGTTCCCGTCGTATTCTCAAACCTGGTGAATCCTATACTTTCAGCCGATATTTTGAATTATCCTTTACCATTGATGATATCTTAGCAGAATTAAACTGCACTATTGAAAGGCAAGATTTAACATTACCTGAATCTTCGGAAACGCTAAATTTAGACTTTTTACAGCACCAGATTCAGCGAAATTTATCTCACATAGATTTAGTGAATGAAACTGCTAGACGTGAGGCTTTAATAGGTCCAATTTTGTTTGAGGTATGCGATTTAACTAACCAGCGACTTAATATAGAATATTCAATTGCAGTCAATGATTATTTGAAAGGAACTGTAGATTATTATATTGCAGCACCTCAAAATCTATTAGTTATTGAAGCTAAACAATCAGATTTGGTGAGGGGATTTACTCAACTTGCTATTGAATTAATTGCACTTGATCAATGGACGAAATCTACTTCTGAGCTTATTTATGGAGCAGTTACGACTGGTGAAGATTGGCGTTTTGGAGTTTATAACCGCAAAAATCGTCAAGTAACTCAAGACCAAAAACGTTATCGAGTTCCAGAAGATTTGTCAACACTTATGAAAATCCTTACAAGTATTATTTCTGGATCATGAATTATGACAACATTTACTAATTGATAACTGATTTAACGCAAACAACGAATTGCTTCTAACAATCCTCTGGCTTTATTTAGTGTTTCCTCCTACTCCTTTTCTGGATCTGAATCAGCGACTAAACCTGCACCGACTTGGACTGTGACGGTATGATTAGGCAATATCATAGACATAATGTGGTTAGTTAAAACTTTTACAAACAGTTTCAGGATTAATACCAAAGATATTGCGATATTGTTTCATTCCTCAACCCAACTTGCATCTGTGTTGAATTAGAGTATAATAACGATTATCATTTTAAATAAAATTTAATGTCACCCGTAGATTCATCACACCTATTCCAGCGTCCCCGTCGTTTGCGTCGCACTGAAACCCTACGAAAAATGGTGCGGGAAACGATTTTAACTGTAGATGAAAAGAAGCTTTAAAAGAGGTGGAATTAGATATTGCTGAAGGTGCAGATATCGTTATGGTCAAACCAGCCTTAGCATATCTAGATATAATATGTCAAGTAAAAGCAGCGACCAATTTACCAGTGGCAGCATACAACGTTAGTGGTGAATACGCCATGATTAAAGCTGCTGCTAAAAATGGCTGGATTGATGAGAAAAAGGTGATTTTAGAAACTTTAACCAGTATGAAACGGGCTGGTGCTGATTTAATTTTGACTTATTTTGCAAAAGAAGTGGCTTTGATGCTGTTGTGATTGGGGATTGGTAAGTACTCCGACAGAATTAATTATACACATTTGAACAGATATAGCAGGTGACAGGGGACAGGTGACAGAGCTAAAAATCTTTTGGTGTCTAAGTTTTAGCATTGGTTGATGTCCTAACAGCCTTGTCCGTTGCTATATTTACAGCACTTTCGATGTCTTGTATTTTTCCAGAAATTGAGTTTTTTCAGCCAAGTTGTCACATTCAGACTTTTTTGCGCTATATTGATAACGATTCTCGTTTCGATTTAATATGGTCAGTTCATTAATCTAGTACAACACAGCTTAAACCTGCTTGCTTGACTAATTTAAAACAAAATTCAACAACTTCCATCCACGAGGTTTAAATATGACGACTCTCACACAACAAACTTCAAACCCAAGCATTGATATTCCCAAGCTGGGAATGCCTGTAACTATCATTACAGGATTTTTAGGAAGTGGCAAAACTACGCTTTTAAATCAAATTCTCAAGAATAAACAAGATTTAAAAGTTGCGGTACTTGTAAATGAATTTGGTGATATTAATATTGATAGCCAATTGCTAGTTTCTGTAGACCAAGATATGGTAGAACTCAGCAATGGCTGTATATGCTGCACAATAAATGATGGTTTAGTTGATGCTGTTTATCGGGTTTTAGAACGAGAAGAACGGATTGATTATCTGGTGATTGAAACTACTGGTGTCGCTGACCCACTACCAATTATTTTAACTTTTTTGGGTACGGAATTGAGAGATTTAACAAAAATTGACTCGATTCTGACAGTAGTAGATGCGGAAACATTTAATGAAGAACATTTTCAAAGTGAAGCTGCTTTAAAACAGATTACCTATGGAGATATTATTCTTCTGAATAAAACAGATCTTGTTCCTTCAGAAAAACTGCAAGAAGTAGAAAAGTTCATCCATGATTTGAAAGATTCTGCGAGGATTCTGCATACCAAATATGGAGAAGTTGCGTTACCGCTTATTTTAGATGTCGATTTAACTCCTACAGATGAGTATATTGCTATTGATGATGAAGATACTCATAAACATGAACATCATCATGAACATGAACATCATCATCATCATCATCATCATCACTCTCATCATTTAGAGAACGATGGGTTTATTTCGATTTCTTTCCAAAGTGATAGACCATTTGATGTGCATAAATTTGAGCATTTTCTTACCGAAGAAATGCCGCAAGATGTATTTCGAGCTAAGGGCATTTTATGGTTTAGTGATAGTGAGTTGCGCCATATTTTTCAACTGAGTGGACCCCGTTACAACTTACACGCTGATGAATGGCAAACTTCACCTAAAAATCAGGTGGTTTTTATTGGCAGAAAGTTGAATACTCAGGAAATTTACACAAAACTTAATGAATGTCTGTTATGATTAAGATATGTTAATAATCATTCACTTTGTAAGTTTCAAACAAAAGTGAAGTGTTTGCTAATCTGCCGTTAATCAGTTCATAACCCATACCGCTCAAACATAGCAAATGACTCTATCGATTAGTCCCGATATAAATTCTGTTGCTCAATTAGTATCATCTATATCTACTCAGCAACAGCCAACTGTCACAGAAGCAGAAATGGTTCAGGCTGTGCGTACTTTGCTGATTGGATTAGGAGAAAATCCTGATCGTGAAGGGTTAAAAGACACTCCGAAACGAGTTGTAAAAGCTTTGCAGTTTCTCACCAAGGGATATGATGAATCTTTAGATGAACTCCTCAATGGAGCAGTTTTCAAAGAAGATGCCAATGAAATGGTATTAATTCGGGACATTGATATTTTCAGTTCCTGTGAGCATCATATCCTACCAATTATTGGTCGCGCTCATGTAGCCTATATTCCCAATGGTAAGGTGATAGGATTATCTAAAATTGCGCGCATTTGTGAAATGTATGCACGACGGTTGCAAGTGCAGGAACGTCTTACAGTGCAAATTGCTGACGCACTGCAAGGGTTACTCAAACCCCAAGGAGTTGCTGTAGTTATAGAAGCAACTCATATGTGTATGGTAATGAGGGGTGTGCAGAAACCTGGTTCTTGGACTGTGACTAGTGCTATGCGTGGTGTGTTTGCAGAAGATAGGCGGACTCGTGAGGAGTTTATGAATTTGATTCGGCACAGCGCCAATTTTCACTAAATATAACTAGTTTCTGTTGGCGTTGATTTATTATATTTGGCACTTGTGGTGTGGAGACAGAAAAATTTTTTGTCTCTACTTTTTTATGAAATTCACCGCAAACAACGAATTGCTTCTAATAACCCTCTGGCTTTATTCAGTGTTTCCTCATATTCCTTTTCGGGTTCTGAATCAGCGACTAAACCGGCTCCTGCTTGGACTGTGACGGTATGATTATGCAATACCATCGTCCGAATTGCGATTCCTTCGGAGCGCTTTGCGATCGCACTATTCAATTATGATTTAAAATCATCTCTATAGTTGTGCTAATTATCTGCTCTATAGCTACAAAGTCATTTTTACTAAAATCTTGCCAAAAATCCTGAATTTTTTTGATGATATTTTCAATATCACCATCCTCATAATCAATATTATTTAAAATTTGTTTATTATAAATGGTTGTCCATTTTGAACTTAGTCTTGTTTTTTTGAAAATTTTTGAATAGTCTTGCTTTTGTAATAACTCAAATATTTTCTGACGGATTTCTTTATTGTCACTGGGTCCAATTTGCACTCTCATGCTAAGAGAACTAGGAAGATTTTCAAATTGAAAATAAATCATTACTCGACTTCCTAATTTATTTTCCCAGTGTTTCGCTCCAAAACTTGTGTATCCCTTGTTCCAAAAATCTGCAAATATTTCGTTAGATTCAATAAGTGGATTTAGTAATTTCTTAATTTCCACAACTATTTCTGACTGTAAGTCTGGACGATGCTCAATAATTAAATCAAGAGCTTGCCTATGTTTAAAATAAATTTTACGGCAAAGTTCTGCAATTTCTGAATCACTCACAATATATCTCCTAATTAATGTGGAATAATGTGTCATTAATGTGTAAATATCTGCACCAAGTATAGATTTATAACTTTTACAAATACTATCAATTATTTGTATTACTTGAGAATAGCTATATATTCTCCAATTGGCTTTAGATGATAAACTTCCTTCGGGAGTTAAATAAATTAAAATTTTTCGATAATTTTTGTATTCAATATCAATAATGTTCTGATATCTTTCTAACTGGTTTGAATGTTCTCCCGAATCAATTTTATTTTCTATAGCACATATTAATTTATTACGCGGTGAATGGATAAGAATATCAATATTTTGCCACTCACGTCTAATCTCTGAGTCTGTTAAATCAGCTATATCTATATCAACAGGACTAATTTTTGTATAATTTGTATTTGTAGGGTTATCCGTTTCTAAAAGCACTCGCTTCAAAAATCGCTTGAGAAAAATATCATCAAGTCTATGATTTTGAGATGGATCTAGCAGAAATGCTAAAAAATTTGAATGCCTAATTTCTTGTCTTACTACACCAATAGCTTCAAAAATATTGAACTCAGCTAGTTTTGCCTCTAGTTCTTCTAAATCTTCATTGTCAACTATGAAACTTTCTAGTAATTCTCGTTGTTTATTTGAAGCCAAATTTTACCCCGCGCAAATACTAAAATTTTACCTATACCTAAACAGAGATTTATATTCTTTTACAAGAAATTCATAAATAGTCATACTTGAGCTACTAACATCGCATTGATGTGAGTGAAAATTCTATCTAACTCTCCAATAGCTTCCAGTTCTATAACTTCCTCTGAAGTCAGCAAATCAGCTTTTTTTCTATCCAAAAGTTCTTCCATTCGCTTCTGGAGTTCATCATTAAATTTAAATAAATTGAATTTATCTACCTTTTCAACTTTAATCCGACCAAGTAAGGTTGAAGGTTTACTAAGAGGATGTTTTAAAAGTTTTTAATGTATAAATAAACCCCTCTCCAAACCTCTCCCCGACGCGGGGAGAGGCTTTGAAACCCCCATTCCCTGGTAGGGAAGGGGGGCTGGGGGGTTAGGTTAATAATCATTCACTTTGTAAGTTTCAAACAAAAGTGAAGTGTTTGCTAATCTGCCGTCTGGTATCATAGTTTAGCTCCAGTGTTGATTTTAATTTCCCTTCTTCGTAGGAAATAGAGTTCACCGCAAACAACGAATTGCTTCTAATAACCCTCTAGCTTTATTCAGCGTTTCCTCGTATTCCTTCTCTGGTTCTGAATCAGCGACTAAACCGGCACCAGCTTGGACTGTGACGGTATGATTATGCAATACCATCGTTCTAATTGCGATCGCACTATTTAATTGCCCTTCAAAATCATAATACCCATACACACCAGAATACACACCCCGGCGACTTGGTTCTAATTCGTTGATGATTTCCATCGCTCTGATTTTCGGCGCACCGCTGACTGTACCGGCTGGGAAGCTGGCTTTAAGCAAATCCCAGGCTGTTTTGTCATTTGCTAATTTACCCACCACATTACTGACAATGTGCATAACATGGGAATAGCGTTCAACTACCATTAATTCATCAACTTTAACGCTACCGCTTTCGCACACACGCCCCAAATCATTGCGTCCTAAATCAACTAACATGACGTGTTCGGCGATTTCTTTGGGGTCTTGGAGTAAATCTTCAGCGAAAGCCGCATCTTCTTGCGTTGTCTTCCCTCTGGGTCTTGTTCCAGCAATGGGGCGGACTGTGGCGATTATACCCCCATCTGGGTCGCATTCTGCCTTCACCATGACTTCAGGACTAGAACCGATAATTTGCCAATCCTTAAAGTTAAAATATGCCATGTAAGGTGAAGGATTGATTTGGCGTAAAGAACGATAAAGGGCGAAGGGGTCGCCAGTATATTCTGTAGATAGGCGTTGAGAAATGACCACTTGGAAGATATCACCAGCTTTGATATATTCTTTAGCTTTTTCGACACTGGCGCAAAATTCTGGACGGGTGAAGTTGCTGGTGTATTCCTCTATTCCTGCTTTGGGCTTGTTTCCAGGGGCTGTCCAAGCTAATTTGGTATTTTGTGGCGATAAGGGTAAAGATAGCTTGCTGACCATTTCCTGAATGCGATCGCACGCCTGTTGATAGGCTACCTCTAAATTAACATTTGGGTCACGTAAATCAGCATATGCGATCGCCCAAATTTTCCGTTTCACCTGGTCGAAAACCAATAACTGGTCTACCTGCATCCACAATCCATCAGGTATATTCCGCTCATCTTGGGGATGAATTGGTACACGCGGCTCAATCCAATTAATTAATTCATAACCCCAAAACCCAAATAAACCGCCAATTCCTGAAGGTAGTTGCGGTAATTTTACTGGGTGATAGGGTGCTAAACATTCAGCTAAAACTGTAAAAGGATCGCCGGTAAAAACTTGCTCAGAACCATCTCGATGTGTTTGGGTAGTTTTATCACCTCTGGCTTCCAAAATCCACAGAGGATCACAACCCAATAAACTATAACGCCCTAGTTTTTCCCCCCCTTCCACCGATTCCAGTAAAAAGCTATAAGGTTGCTCTGCACATACTTTATACCAAGCAGAAACAGGAGTATCTAAGTCAGCTACCCATTCCTGATATACAGGGACAAAATTACCTTGTAAAGCGAGTTTTTGAAACTGGGTGAAATCGGGAAAAATCATAAATAATTAAAAATTAACAATTAAAACTTAAAAATTAACAATTACGAACGAGTTATTGGCAATGGGTAATTGGTAAAAGTTTTTCTTTTTCCCCATTACCCATTAACCACTACTCAACGATTAATTCACAACGGCGTAAATCAACCAACAATTAAAAATTCGTTAACAGCTTGTTGAGTCTGCTTTTTTAATTTTTAATTGTTAATTTTTAATTCCGCCCTGCGGTACTATGCATCGTAAGTAGCTTTACCACTGAACTTCAGTTGTGCAGGACTGGGGTTTTGACCAATTCTGCGGGGTACAAAGCGCACTTTATCACGACCAGCATTCACTTTTTCTGGGAACACACCATCAGCTGGGTGAATGAAAGTGGTTTCACCGCTGGGAAGAATCCGGTAAATTTTGTAGTCTGTGATTTTGAATTTCCGGAGTTGGCCGCCCAAAGCGATGCCATACTCTTTCCGAGCGATATAAAGCAGGTTTTCGCCTTTAACCATTGTGGCAGCGCCACCTGTAGGCATTTCAAAAACTTGCTCTTTAGGGCTAGTCCAGGTGATAGCGTACTTTTCTTCTTCTTGTGCTTTTTTCAGCAATCCGCCAGTGCTGCCACCGAAAAGTGGAGTTTTACCAGTAAGAGTGTCTGCCATAAGAGGTTGTCTCTCAACGTTTTTAGGGCATACTAACATCGTAATTGAGCTTATATTGCGATCGCGTCATAGACTGTAACAGTTTTTAGTGATTGAGTCTGGCCAAAGGCTTCAGAATGTGAGATCAAGCAACAATAGAACAATTTTTGAGAATCAATCTATAAATTAACATTACATTACATTACTTTAAATTTCTTTACATAAGCTCCAGTTTGTTAAGTGCAGAGCGCAAGCTATAGCAGGAGTCAGTAGGGGCGTATTGCAATACGCCCGTACAGGAGGAGGCAGTGCGGTGGACGGGTTCCCCGGCATAAAGGAGGCAGTGCGATGGGCGGGTTCCCCGACTTGTAGCAACTGCCGTCAACTGCCGTTCAGGAGTAAAACCCTCTTGTAGTGGGAGTTTCATTATCAATTGATGTCCTAACCACCTATATGCGAACAAAAATCAAATAAGAGTCATTCAATTAATTGCAGGGCTGATAGAATTACAAATTCTCTCTATAAAAACCATAATCTTTTTTCTTATCTTCAAATCTATATTCACGATTATAATGATCATCGGGGTCGTAACCAATATCACCTACAAAACAGAATGATCTAGCTAAATTAAAAGTTCTTTTTTCAAACAGAAATTTATCTCGTGGTGGCATTTCTTCAAAATCATTTTTAAACTTTTTCCATTCTCTTTGGTTATATCTATCCATAAATACATCTAATTTTTGTAAATAGTTGAGCCATTTATTTTTTTCAATTTCTACCGTATCTTTTCCTTCTTCTTCAAATTCTAAATAAATATCTTCCAATATTTTTCGTATTTCCTTGGGATATCTACCAGCTAAAGCCAGAAACGCAATTAATGTTTGCTTACATTCTGGTGTTGGTTCTACTTTCCATGTTGCATCATTCTCTGTTGGAGTCCAGATAATTTTAATGATTTTGCAAATATTAATAAGTCGTTTTGCAGTTCTCGGAGTTAAATCAACGTGCTGACAACATTCTTTTATCCATTTAAATTCTTCAGCAGTAAATCTTTCAAAAGTAACTAATGGGTCTGTATTTGCAGAATGTTGTATTTTTCTATTATTCTCTTTTGAATTATCTTCTCTAGTTCTAGATTCAGAAATACCTTTAACACCTAAATTTTTAGTAGAAGTAGATACTGGGAGATTATAAACTTGTTCTGTTTGTGCTTCAGTATCAACAGGTATTTCTTCAATTTCATCTTGATATGATTTTTCTGGAAATTGTTCTAATTCTTTTAAAAAGCTACTTTCATCATTTACTTGTTGTAAAGGGATACTATTTTCTCCTGTTGTTTGTTGCAAAATCAGATTTTCATCAATTATTTGCTGGGAATTAGAGATATTTTGACTGTCTTTTTTAGACTCCTCTTCAATATCTACCAAAGATTTTAAATACTTTTCTGCTACTTCTCTGCTAATAGGCCGCATTCTGTAGGGAATTTGGATAATTTTCTCTATATAGTCAACACCAGAGGGAGTACCACCACGTTTTAAAACTCCTCTATAATTGTGTTCTAAAGCCCGACCAATATAACGGTCGTCTATGGCTAAGATAACGACAAATATTTCTGTATTTAACAATAATTGTACAGCTTCTAAAACTTGAACAACTCTATCAGGAGGACAACGATCTAAATCATCTATATATAAAACTATTCTCGCAGAACCTCTGGGGAAATATTTTTTAAGAGCTTTGAGTTTTTCAGGATTTGTATTTCCTGGTTTATAGGTTAAATGGTCAGATAAATCTGCTAAATCATCTTGGATTTGGTGCATTAAACCAAGAAGTTTTCGGTAGGAATTATCCTCTAAACGGTTATTGACAAAATCCAATAAAGATTTATATTGAGCAGTTAAACCAACACGTTGTTTTTGTCTTTCTACCTGTAATTGCAGTTTTTCAATTTCCTGCTCTTTTTCAGTTATTTCTTGTTTAGCTGCTTCCTTATTCGCGGAGATTTCCTTAACTTGATTTTGCTCATATTCTGATTTACGTTGATTAATTTGTTCTTTAACTTTTTCATCCTTGGTTTTAATTAGCTTTTGTTTCTCCTCTTTAATATTTTCCCTAGCTACTTGTAAAAATTTCACCGTTTTTACTTGCAAGATTTGGATTTTTTTTAAAATTTCCATACTCACAGATATAGCTGGAATAGCAGCTACACTAGTTAACCAAAGTTTTAAAGCTGTGGATATTTCTAGAAGTGCTGGTAAAAACTTCGGGATAACAGAAACAATTAAAAAATAAGCGATAAATGGTAAAGCAGTTGCACCCAAAAATATGAATAATGTCTTTTTGTCTTTCTTAGTAAATTCAATTAACCCAACTATATTACTAGGTTGTTCTTCCAGAAAATGAGTTATTTTTTGGACATTATTAATGATAAGTTTAATTTTATCATCTTTCTTGGCAATTAATTCTTGTGCTACATCTAGGAGATTAGAGTCAGCTAATTTATCTAACTTCAACAACGGGAATTGAGTTTCTAAATCTTTTTTATCTTTAAACCCGCAGGAATTGAGAAAATCTTTGAGAATAGAATCACCAAAATCATCTTTGAGAGTTTCTTTAAGTTGAGACAGAAAAATAATCAATGTCGCTAGATCTGTCATTTCTTCTTCAACATTCACCTCAATCTTCTTCACCTCTTGGTTAAATTCTTGCTCAAGCTGCTTAACTTCTAAATTAAATTTATTCTCAATTTCTTGATTCTTGCTTTTTACTTCGGCTTCTAAATTTTGTAATTCCTGTTCCGTTTGTTCTAATTTCTTCTGTTCTTCTTCTCTAACTTCACTGAGAATATCCCAAAGGGCATTACCATCAGCATTTTTTTCTTTAAATTTAGCAAATACTTCTTTGCTCAATTCCGATTCTAAAATTGCCTTTCTGTCACTATCATTCATCTGATTAATAACACGCCAAACATCACCACCAGCCAGCAAATTAGAAACTTCTCCTAATTGCTTTTCTAAAGTTAATTGACGGTCAAGTTGATCAAAAATAGTCTGCATTAAACTTGCCCAGAGATCAGACTTAGCATAACTCCAGGCATTAAATTTAATTTGGTAAACATGACCAACATAAGGAGAAAGATTTGGTTCATCTCCCTTTTCTCCCCATGTCTGTTTTGCAGTTATTTGTTGACAGCGAATTTTGGTAATGTGTTTTTCTATTAAGTGCATTCCAAAAGATTTACCACTACCCCAACTACCTAAAATCGCCACTGCTAAAGGAGGTTCAAGACTTCGTAACATCAAAACATCAGCTAAAGATTGCAGTTCCTTAGCGACATCTAAAGAGTCTTCACCGGTTGCTTGGTCATTGCGGAAAGCTTGAGGAACACGAGTAATATTAAATCTTTGCCAACGCCAGACTTTGATACCATCTTCGCCAGCACTGATAATGTAGTCTCCCAGAGGGTCAAAAGCAACGGAAGAAACCTTTCCTTGATGTTCTCCGATTTCTATTTGTCGCTTGTGCTGGGGGTCGGAAATATCCCACAACCGGACTGTGTTGTCACCACTGCCACTAACAACCATACTGCTGTCAGGACTAAAGGCTACTGAGTAGACCCCACCTGTATGACCAGTAAAGGGTTGACCGATGGCATTTCCTGTCTTGGCATCCCACAGTCTCACTGTCTTGTCACCGCTGCCGCTCACCACTTGTGTGCCGTCGTGATTAAAGGCTACTGACATGAGGATACTTGTATGACCAGAGAATGGTTGACCAATTGCTGCTCCTGTCTTGGCATCCCACAGTCTCACTGTCTTGTCACCGCTGCCGCTCACCACTTGTGTGCCGTCGTGATTAAAGGCTACTGACATGAGGATACTTGTATGACCAGAGAATGGTTGACCAATTGCTGCTCCTGTCTTGGCATCCCACAGTCTCACTGTCTTGTCACCGCTGCCGCTCACCACTTGTGTGCCGTCGTGATTAAAGGCTACTGACATGAGGATACTTGTATGACCAGAGAATGGTTGACCAATTGCTGCTCCTGTCTTAGCATCCCACAACCGCACTCTTTCGTCAGCACCGCCACTGACTACCTGAGTGCCGTCGTGATTAAAGGCTGCTGACATAACAATACCTACATGACCAGAGAATGGTTGACCAATGGCATTTCCTGTCTTGGCATCCCACAGTCTCACTGTGTTGTCTTTACTGCCGCTCACCACTTCTGTGCCGTCGTGATTAAAGGCTACTGACATGACACCATTTGTATGACCAGTAAAGGGTTGACCGATGGCATTTCCTGTTTTGGCATCCCACACTCTCACTGTGTTGTCAAAACTGCTACTTACCACCTGTGTACCGTCGTGATTAAAGGCTACTGAATTGACACTATTTGTATGACCAGAGAAAGGTTGACCAATTGCTGCTCCTGTCTTGGCATCCCACAGTCTCACTGTGTTGTCACCGCTGCCACTGATCACAGTTTTACCGTCGGGACTGAAGGCTACTGACCTGACAAATTCTGTATGACCAGTAAAGGGTTGACCGATGGCATTTCCTGTCTTGGCATCCCACAGTCTCACTGTGTTGTCACCACTGCCACTGACAACCATACTGCCGTCAGGACTGAAGGCTACTGAATTGACAAATTCTGTATGACCAATAAAGGGTTGACCGATGGCATTTCCTGTCTTGGCATCCCACAGTCTCACTGTGTTGTCACCACTGCCACTGACAACCATACTGCCGTCAGGACTGAAGGCTACTGAATTGACAAATTCTGTATGACCAATAAAGGGTTGACCGATGGCATTTCCTGTCTTGGCATCCCACAACCGCACTGTCTTGTCTTCACTGCCACTCACCACCTGTGTGCCGTCGTGATTAAAGGCTACTGATATGACATTACTTGTATGACCAGTAAAGGGTTGACCGATGGCATTTCCTGTCTTGGCATCCCACAGTCTCACTGTGTTGTCACCACTGCCACTGACAACCATACTGCCGTCAGGACTGAAGGCTACTGACCTGACAAATTCTGTATGACCAGTAAAGGGTTGACCGATGGCATTTCCTGTCTTAGCATCCCACAACCGTACTGTGTTGTCAGCACTGCCACTCACCACTTGTGTACCGTCGTGATTAAAGGCTACTGAGTAGACCCGAACTGTATCACCAGAGAATGGTTGACCGATAGCATTTCCGGTCTTGGCATCCCACAACCGCACTGTGTTGTCAGCACTGCCACTCACCACCTGTGTGCCGTCGGGACTGAAGGCTACTGATATGACATTACTTGTATGACCAAAGAAAGGTTGACCTATCGCTTCTCCAGTTTCGGCATCCCACAACCGGACTGTATTATCACTACTGCCACTAACAAGCTTACTACCATCGCTACTAAAGGCTACTGAGTTCACAGAACCTTTATGACCTTGGCAACTTGACCACTTTTCCCCAGTTAGCAAATCCCAAATTTCTATTGTGCCGTCTATTAAACCCACGGCAATGCGTCTTTGTCCCTGGGGTGATATGACTACTGCATTTACTTTACTCTCAAACTCGGCAAAGGGTTTTTCGGGTTCTGGGGTTTCTGCTTCTGTGCCAGGTTCGATTGCTGGGATTATTAATTGTTGGTTGCTGATTTCTTGTTGACCTTGGGGTGCTTCCATGCCAGTGGTGTCACCAGTTTAGTTGTGTGTGGCTGTTACTGGTTTTACTATGCTGTTGTTTGATTGTAAATACTTTTATACGTTTATTTACAGTAATTATCAGCAAATTTGTCTGAATCAGGATTTACAGGATGTTGGTAGTCCTGGCGACTGGAAGTCGCGGCTATACAAACAAAGTCCGCCTGCGCGGACTAATGAAAAATTAAGGGTTTGAAACCCACGCAGGTGGGTTTGGTCTGTGTAGACGCGGTTTCTAACCGCCGATTTGATCTTCAGTAAGTCCTGACCTATTTGCTTTTAACAAACAACTGCTGTTCCTCTGCACTACCCTGAACAATGGGAATAGTGAAGTGGAACTGACTACCTTGGTCTTTACCGATGGACTCTGCCCAAATTTTGCCGCCCCAACCAGTGACTATTTGCCGAGAAATTGCTAAACCCAGACCTGTACCACCCGCAGTCCGTCGCAAAGCTCCCTCTTCTTGATAAAAGCGGTCAAAGACTACTTCGAGACGATTAGGTTCTATGCCCCGTCCTGTGTCGGATACAGTCACCTCAACCATTTGATTGCGTTTGCTAGTAGTCGCCTTAATGTGAATCTCTCCTTGAGATGGTGTAAATTTACAAGCATTGTCTATCAGCTTTGCGATTACTTCCACTAGCCAATCACCGTCAGCCCTAATCAAAGGTAAAGTTTTCGGAATTTGCGTTTTAATTTGGGGTATTTTTTCTGTTGATGACCGTGTACGCAAACGGCTGAGAGCTAAATCTATACATTCTTGTAAACTTAGGGTTTCTGGATGCCATTCCACTCGACCACTTTCTAAATTAGAAAGAGTGAGGAAATCTTGTACTAGTTTCCGCATCCGTTCGGAGTCAGAAAGGGCTGTACTGAGCATAACCTGCTGCAACTCTAGTGGCATATCCGGCTCACTAGCGAGACTTTCGAGGCAAACTTGAATAGTAGATAGGGGGGTACGGAGTTCATGACCAGTGATGGCTATCAAGTTACTGCGGGTGCGATCAAGGGCTTCTAGCTGCTTGTTCAGTTCTTCTAAATTAGCAAAAGCTTCGGCTTGAATCAGGGCTGCACCGACTTGAGTTGCGATCGCTTTCACTAAATCCAATTCTCCTGGTTGCCACTCATGGGGTGGTAAATCGCAATAATGTAACTCAACAATTCCCAACAGTCGTCCTTGAGAGAACACAGGTTCCATCAACCAAGAACGAATACCCAACTTTTTCACAATTAAGGAAAGTTTGGGAGAACTAGTCACACGATAGTCAATCAGCGTATCAGAAACACATACGCCCTCACCCTGTTGTGTAAGTTCTTGAAACAGAGGATTGCTCTCTAACTCCCAAGTTTGTCCCCGCACCGAAACCACACCAGGACTTAAAAACTCATGCTCAATGATGGCTTGGGCTTCGGTAGTTTGAGCGCGGTAAATGAGACAGCGACCAGCTTCGAGATGTTGACCTAATTCTTGTGCAGCCACTTCGAGAACAGAGTGCGGATCAAGCGATCGCCTAATCGCCGTGCTAATCGAGTTTACCAAGCGTTCTTTCCGTGCTTGTGCCGCTATAGAACGGTAGGCCTTGTGCAGTTTATACTGACTAGCTTGCAGGTAAGTCACCAAGCGCTGTACAAAAGGGTCAGTATCGATATCACAAGCATATTCGTTCAGTGGCGCTGCGCCTGTGATCTTGATTGATCCTCCAATACCAAACCTCTGTCGTGCCTCCTCAATTTTGTCTACCAAATCAGGTCTGTAAACCAGAATTCTGTCCAATAACAATTGGGCGGCTTTGAGGCTTACTCCCCGCTCTGATGTCCAAATCCCCTCAAATCTTCTCGCTGTGTCGATATCTAAACCAGGGCTAATTTCTGGTAACTGCTGATTTTTGGCAATAGAACCAACGCTTTCTCGGCACACCAAGCAGGTAGCATAGTTGTCCGCGATCACCACCAAATGCCACTCTTGACTTAAACCGTCATCAGGCTCAAAAGCTACTTTTTCATAGTATTCCGAATTATGGGCAAACTCCGTTTCCGGTGCCGATAATACGTATATTTGATTACTTCGTTGAGACAGTCGTTGATAGCGATGAGCTTCTTGGCGGTAGAATCGCTCTCGTTGGAAACTAGCAATAATCAGGGGCTGGCTCAAGGTGGCAGCCAAAACCTGATCTTCCATTGCATGGGAGAGCGCCGTTAGTGAAGCCTTGAAATATAACTGGGGTCGCAGGTAGGGTAGTGACTGTAGCAAATCACTCAGCACGGAAGTCGAAATGCTCATGAATATCGTTAAACGCCCAATCTAGACAAGATCCACGTCACAGATGCATTGTACAAATTAAAACTGGTCATTGGTCATTGGTTATTGGTCATTGGTCATTGGTTATTGGTTATTGGTTATTGGTCATTGGAAAAACTCTTACCTATTACCCAATACCCATTACCAATCCCTAAATCGATCCATGTTCCTAAGCCCAATATATAGCAACAGACAGCTTTCTTATCAGGTAGCGCCAGCCAAGGCAATTTGTAGCTTTTGCAGCAAACACAGCCAAAATAGCACAGCATGGCATACTACTCAAAGGTAGATTTCCACAGCTTTGGCAATTTTTGAGCGCCGTAACCGAAAAACACCTTGGTTATTTTGGCTATTACTTGGTACTGAACCAAACTAAAAAAAATTCAACTGAACATCTAGTTGAGTATTTTCTAGGTATAGCATCTCTCAATGCTCAACAACGAATAAATCAAGTAAAAATCCCCAGTTTCCAGCCTTGACTTCAAAACGAGAACCGTTAAATTGATGGGGAGATGGGGAGATGGGGAGATGGG
>NZ_LZQD01000009.1:0-32655 GCF_001858025.1 Trichormus sp. NMC-1
TTCTGTACCTCATTGATCTGCAATCTGCTGTCGTCAAGTAAAAATCTGGAATTGTCTAATTCACGTAATTTTAAATTTATCAACTATAATACTTAACTGCTTATTGTTTGTCGCAATCGGCTAATCGCATACACAAAAGAGCTATCCATCGTGCAAGATACCGACTCTATGAATGACCTTGCTGCTGCACTGCAACAGCCAGTAGACTTAGATTTTGAACTACCAGATCCAGAAGATGAACAAATTCTGGAGTCAGATTTTTTACAGCAGCTAGATGTAGCTTGGCAAGTATGCGATCGCTTTGATTTACAAACAGAAATTTGGCGAGGTCGCATTTTGCGTTCTGTCCGTGACAGAGAGAAGAAAAACGGAGACGGACGCGGTGCTGGTTTTCTCAAATGGCTTAAAGAACGGGAAATTAGTAAAACTCAAGCTTATAGTTGGATTCAACTCGCAAATAGTGCTGATACATTGATTGAAGATGGCAAACTTGACCCAGGTAGTGTCAATAACTTTAGTAAACGTGCTTTTGTCGAAACCGCCAAAGCCTCTCCAGAAGTGCAACAGATGGTGAGTGAAGCCGCCCAAAAAGGCGATCGCATCACCCGCAGAGAAGTCCGTCAACTCACCGACGAATGGACAGCTATGTCTTCAGATTTATTACCTGAAGAAGTTAGAGAAAAAGCCGCAGATAACAGCCTGCCACCGCGCTATATTGCCCCTTTGGTCAAAGAAATGGAGAAACTGCCCGAATCACACCAAAAGGCATTACAAAGGGATATAGCTGCTAATCCTGATGTTGATACTCTCAAGCAAGCAACCACAGAAGCACGTCAATTAGGAAAATATCTCAAATCAGCAGCCCAAGTTCAGGCGTTGACAGAGGAAAATGTGGATATTGAAACAGCCTTAGAAGAAGCGCAAAGAATCGGCTGTTTAAGTATCGCTGCTGACTTGGTAAATCAAGCATCGCAGATGGAACAAAGCATTGCTAAGTTATATATGACTTGGAAGAAAATCAGTAATTTAGCCGATAGATTGTATGTGGACACGGGAGCGAGTACACCAAATCTGCGATCGCTCCTCACTTGCGTAGAACCCCTTGGTGGCGAAATCATGGAACTGCAACTCAGTGGCGCAACACAACACACGATTAGGTTACAGATTCAAGAGACAAATTAGTCATTAGTCATTAGTCATTAGTCATTAGTCATTAGTCATTAGTCATTAGTCATTAGTCATTAGTCATTAGTCATTAGTCATTAGTCATTAGTCATTAGTCATTAGTCATTAGTCATTAGTCATTAGTCATTAGTCATTGGGAACTAGGAAGAAGAGGATCATAATTAATTCCTGTTCCCTGTTAAGAGTTCCCTGTTCCCTTGTTTACGAATTACGAATTATAGATTTCTTCCATTTTCTTCGCCAATTCCACATCTAAATTACTGATAGCATTACCGATGTCGTGGGTAACAAGATTCACCCGAACGGTGTTGTAAACATTAAACCATTCAGGGTGATGTCCCATTGTTTCCGCGTGAACACCAACGCTAACCATCCAACCTAACGCAATTGGGAAAGAGTTAAATTTGTATTCTTTATACAACTTACCTTCTTTAATTTGCCATCCAGGTAAACTACTCAAAGCTTGTTGTAGTTCTACTTCACTAAGTTTATGTCCTGCCATTAGTGACTGTACTCCTGATTAATGTAGATATAGCAATTCCCCAGGTCATGAAATACACCCCACCCGCGCTGTCGCGCATCCTCCCCTTGGTAAGGGGAGGGTTGTGGAGGGGTAATTTTGTATATCCCACTTAGTGGGAAACGCTATATTTCACCTGTATACTAACAAGTTATCGTGACTGGGGTTCATCAATAGACATAGATGCACTCAGAGATGAGTAAGAATTTTCTCGATTACCAATACTTAAAATTAAGCATATTTATCTGCCTGTTGCTAGATATGTATTTAACTCAATTTATGGTAGTGTAAGCTGTTAGGTGAAAATATCAACTAAAATAGGCTTAACAGGTATTTAGCTTTGTTGATCAAAGCGCTACCTATTGCTACTAATTTGTACTAAATTTTCATAATATATCCACCAGTACCACAGGGCGGAATTAAAAATTAAAAATTAAAAGTTAAAAAAGAATACAGCGTCATGTTTTCAGAGATTTTGAATGGTAGGCTTATTTCCGCAATGCAGTACTAGTAGTAGTTCAAGAAATAATTAACCGAATTTTAAATTTATGCACGTCAGTAGTTAGCTAATAGCTACGCTCTAGAACACCACAGTGAGCTTTTTAAAATTTTGTCTGTATCAGGCGGAAATAATAGTTCTCCTAATTACCCTGGTAACTGCTATAAAAAAGCCTATATTTCTTTGGGGACGGAAGCTACACCCAGCGTCTGTCTACGACACGCTCCGACAACATAGACAAGCACCGAAATTTAAACACGAAAACAAACCTAAAATCCCAAATCTAAAATTATTTATTCAGAGCCACTAAATTGACAACTGAGGTCAATCTAAAATCTAAAATCTAAAATCTAAAATCTAAAATTGTTTGACGAGTTAATGATAGGAACAACTAATTTTATATGAACGATCAACAGTCTTCTGAACCAACTCAGTCCAATACCACAGATGTTGAAGTCGGGGAAGAAAAACAGCAGACTCAAAGCCATCAAATATTTCCAATTGTAGGGGTTATAGCGTCTGCGGGGGGATTAGAAGCATTCACCCAGCTGCTAGAGCAATTACCAATTGATACGGGAATGGCATTTGTACTGATTCAGCACTTAGACCCCAATCATCAGAGCCTACTGACTGAGATTCTAGCGAAAACAACTCAGATGCCTGTCCACGAAGCGTACTCTGGTATAGCCATAGAACCGAACCAAGTCTATATTATTCCCCCGAATACGAAAATGACCCTAGAGCAAGGGATGTTACAACTCGTACCCCGTGAAAAAGTTGAAGGGAGATACAGACCAGGTGATGCCTTCTTAAATTCATTGGCAGCAGAGCAGGGAAACAAAGCAATGAGTGTTGTCCTATCTGGAAGTGATGCAGACGGCACAATAGGAACACAGGCAATTAAAGCCGCTGGAGGTATTACCTTTGCTCAGTCTGAAACATCGGCTCAATTTCGGGAAATGCCCAGCATTGCCATTGCCACAGGTCATGTTGACTTCATTTTGTCACCACAAGAAATTGCCAAAGAACTGGCAAAAATTGCTCTTCATCCCAATTTTACCCGGTCGGTTCTTTCACCAACAGTCGAGCCACTTATAGAAAGTCCGGAAACTATACCCACAATCTTTACTTTACTGCAAAATGCTAGCGGAGTTGACTTTAGCCGCTACAAGCAAACTACCTTAAAACGGCGACTTGCTCGACGGATGTTGCTGTACAATCTGGAACGGCTGGAAGATTACGTCGAGTATCTCCAAAACCATCCGGCTGAAGTACAGGCTTTATACCACGAGATACTCATCAATGTCACCAGTTTTTTCCGTGACAGTAATGCTTACCAAGCCTTAAAGGAGAGAGTATTTCCGAGTATTGTTAAAGGTAAGTCAGTACAGTCGCCAATTCGGATCTGGGTGACAGGATGTGCTACTGGTCAGGAAGTTTACTCCATTGCCATTTGCTTATTAGAGTTTTTGGAAGATGTCATCTCCAAACCTGCTATCCAAATTTTTGCGACAGATATTAATGAAATAGGAATCGAAAAAGCCAGGTCAGGTATTTATAAGCAGAACGAAATAACTGATGTTTCACCAGAACGGCTCAGACGCTTTTTTGTGGAAGTGGAGGGTGGATATCAAATCAACAAATCACTTCGTGAACAGTGTATCTTTGCTAGACAAAACTTGATCAGTGATCCACCATTTTCTAATCTAGATCTGATTACTTGTCGGAATTTGCTGATTTATTTAGACTCCGGTCTACAAAAGCAGTTGATGACGATTTTCCATTACAGTCTCAAGCCCACAGGGTTTTTGATGTTAGGTAATTCAGAGAGTGCGGGAGAATTTTCAGACTTATTTGCCTTAGTAGATAGAAGAAACAAGATTTATTCTAAGAAATTAGTACCTACTAACCTGAATTTTAACTTTTCCAGGGGCAACTATCCCGTAGCGAGAGTAAACCTTGACAAAAAAATGAGTGAGAAGCCTTGGGATATTGATGATTTACACAAAGAAGCTGACCAACTTGTCTTAAATCGTTATGCGCCAGTTGGTGTTTTAATCAGCGACAATATGGACATTCTCCAATTTCGCGGAGATACCAGTCTTTATTTAAGACCTGCTCCAGGTCAGCCCAGTTTCAATTTGCTGAAAATGGCTCGAAAGGGCTTGCTGGAAGAATTGCGAACCGCAATTCATCAGTCCAAAAGGCTGGATGTTTCCGTAAGAAAGGAAAAATTACAGATAGAGGGGAGTGAACCGCCCAGGAAAGTGAATGTTGAGGTGATTCCGGTCAAAACTCCCTTAGCAGTAGAAATTCGCTACTTTCTGGTCTTATTTGAAGATGTACCTTCATTAGCAGAGCAAACTGCCATAACACCTGAAAATCAAGAACAGGGAGGCATAGTTTCGGAAATAGTTCGATTGAAACAGGAACTGGTAGCTGCTAAACAGGAACTTGCTCTGACTCAAGAGTATTTAGAATCGATGATTCAGGAGCAGGAAGCCACAACTCAAGACTTGAAAGTGGCAAATGAAGAAATTCTGTCAAGTAACGAAGAACTACAAAGCACTAATGAAGAGTTGCAAACAGCAAAAGAAGAAGTTCAAGCAACTAACGAAGAACTGAAAACAACCAACGACGAACTGCAAATTCGGAATCTGGAATTACACCATGTCAACAACGATCTGTTGAATTTGCTCAGTAGTGTCAATATTCCCATTTTAATATTGGCAAATGATTTACGGATTCGCCGCTTCACTCCCACAGCACAGCAACTCCTCAATTTGATTCCTACAGATGTGGGGCGACCATTTAGTGATATTCGTTCCACAATCAATGTTGCTAATTTGGAGTCATTGCTATTAGAAGTGATTGACACCCTGAATGTCAAAGAACTAGAAGTGCAAGACCAGCAAGGGCATTGGTATAATCTGCGAATTCGACCTTACAGGACTACAAGTAATCAAATTGATGGCGTGGTGATGGTATTGATGGATATTGATGCCATCAAGCGCAGCGCCCAGCAGCTAGAAGAGTCCCGTAATTATGCTGAAGCCATTGTGGAAACTGTACCACAACCTTTAGTGGTGATTGATTCTAGTTTACGAGTTGTGACAGCCAATCACGCTTTTTATCAAACGTTCCAAATTTCCTCAGCACAAACAGAGCAGCAACTAATATTTGAGCTAGGAAATGGTCAGTGGAACATTCCCAATCTGATCACGCTCTTAGAAGAAATTTTCCTCAAAAATACTCGGCTTCACGACTTTGAGGTAGAGAGAGTCTTTGAGAAAATTGGGTACAGAATTATGCTGCTCAATGGTTGTAAAATTATTCAACAAGACAATGAACCGATGATTCTGTTGGCAATTCAGGATATCACGCAGCAGAAGCAGTTCGCGGCAGAACGCGCTCAGTTATTGGCTCAGGAGCAGTCAGCCCGCTTGCAAGCAGAGGAATCTAACCGCACCAAAGATGAGTTTTTATCTATTCTCTCCCATGAACTCCGCAACCCACTTAATGCCATGTTGGGGTGGTCTCGGTTACTCCGCACCCAAAGTCTTGGGGCTGATAAAATCTCTCAGGGACTTGAAGTCATCGAGCGCTGCGCTAGGGCGCAAAGCCAACTAATTGAGGATCTCTTAGATATTTCCCGCATTACGACTGGTAAACTCCGTCTGAACAATAGCCTAATTGATCTCGATTCTGTAATTGGTTCAGCCCTTAAAGTTGTGCGGTTGTCCGCAGAGGCTAAAAACATTCAGGTTGTAGCCCGGTTGCAACCTGCAATTGGAAAAGTACTGGGTGATTTAGACCGCTTGCAACAGATACTCTGGAATTTGCTTTCTAATGCTGTTAAATTTACCCCTGAGGGGGGACGTGTTGAAGTCACTCTGGAACGTGTTGATTCCCAAGCCGAGATTCGAGTTAGTGACACGGGTATTGGTATAGCTAATGATTTTCTCCCTTATGTTTTTGAGCGCTTCCGGCAGGCTGATAGCAGCAAAACCCGCGCCTATAACGGAATTGGGTTGGGACTATCGATTGTCCGTTATTTGGTCGAACTTCATGGTGGTACGGTTTATGCAGAAAGTCCAGGTGAGGGGCTAGGATCAACCATAATCGTGAGGTTACCGCTTTCTTCCACTATCAAGGAGAACTGGTTGCCGAGTGATTCAGGGGTGAGAGCTTTGACAGAAGGTCTAGAATCAACGACTGATGATCTGCCGTCACTGGAGGGTTTGCATATACTTGTTGTGGATGATGAGGCAGATATACGTGAATTACTGATGACAATGCTTAAAGGGTATGGAGGTGAGGTAACGACGGCTAAATCTGCTCAAGACGCGCTCTCAATACTCACAAGTAACCCTGGCAGATATGATGTGCTGCTATCTGATATTGGGATGATGAACCAGGATGGCTATAGTTTAATCCGGCAAGTGCGATCGCTTAGTCCTGAAGCCGGAGGAAAAATTCCCGCAGCAGCGTTGACGGGATATGTTCGTGATGAGGAATGCCAAGAAGCTTATTTGGCAGGTTTCCAAATGCACATGGCTAAACCCATTGACTTATCTCAACTGGTAATCATGGTGGCGAATCTAGCTGGAAGAGGTACAAATGGAGGGAGTAGGGAGTAGGGGGCAGTGTGCAGGGGGAAAGAGTCTATTTTGCTCTTTTGTTTCTTCTGCGCCTGAATTTTTTTAGCAGTATCTTTAGATAACGAAAACTCAAATAACGTTTATACCTTTGGGCAACTTCTTTACCTACCAATAGCACACCTAACCAAAATATAATTTCCGCAATAACCAATAATGCTGGTACTAATAAGGCTTTCTGAGCTACGGTAATAGGTAGAAATGGCACAATGATAGCGATCGCCAGCCAGGGAGAAAATGAGACAATAATTAAAATCAAACCCAGCTTTTGCATAATTTCTGTTGGTAACAGAATCTGAGTTTAGTGTTTTTATCTGTTTGTCTGGAGTGGTTTACCTTACATTGTGGATTTTTTGTTTCACGCAGAGACGCAGAGGCGCAAAGGAAAGAGCGCAAAGTATTATTTATTTCATTTGCATAAAATCTCTGAGTATTGAAATGATAGAGTTACAATTGAGTAAGTGATATTGAATACGCTATTTACCTGTAATTTCAGACAACTTAGAGAAGGGGAATCAGTGGATGTACAAGATTTATTTGGCTATTATTACAACTATTTTTAGTTTAGTTACCGCTCCTGTATATGCTGCAAATCCTGCACATATTCAGCAGCTATTGAAGACAAAAAATTGTGTTAAATGTGATTTATAAGGAGCCAACTTGTCAGGCGCAAAACTTCGAGCAGCAATCATGCCTGATGGTAAAATTCATCCTTAAACATAGAGCAAAAATAAATCGTCAAATACGTGATCAAACTGCTCTTAAGTTTAGAACTTAAAGTAAATTTTTTCGGTTCTTGTATTTGGTTTTTTATATCTGTATAATCAAATTAATGTCGAAAACGGAAACTAGGAAAAACAAGAAGTTTGCACTACTTGAAGGAATTAGTCAAATTTTGTATGGAGGCAATACTATATGTTACAAACCATTGAAGGAATTTATAAAAATGGACAAGTTGAACTGGCTGAAACACCAGAGGGAATTAGTGAAAGTCCAGTATTTGTGACTTTCTTGGCGACAAAACCCACCACTTGGCCAGAAATAATTCTGCAATATCAAGGAACAGAAGAAAGTATCATTTTTGAGTCATATCGAGATGAGCTATTACCACCAAAGGAAGTAGAATTTTAATCATGGGATATCTACTTGATAAGTAGGTGGGCGTTAAAAATTGTCGTTGGGGCAAGGGAACAGGGAACTCTTAACAGGGAACAGGAAGAGAGCTTTGGGCGATTTTACTTTTCTTCACATACCTTTAAATTTTTCTGTTAACCTACTTATCGCAGCAACAGCAATAACTCATAATCACATTGTTGTTACATCTAATGTGAGAGAATTTCAAAGAGTACCCAATTTGCAAATTGAGAATTGGCGTTCCGTTTCTTGAATTGCAATTATCTTTCCTGGCTCGTTGCTTCTATTCATCATCACCAAAATCAGGTTCAACACCAAGAGCGCGTAATTGTTCTGCTAATCTTTCTGCGCGTTGTCTTTCTCGCTCACCTTTACTTGAAATTTTTACTATATATATGCGCGTACAGATTTCTACTCATAACATAATAGTAATTTATTTGTTGCGTCTTGTCAAGTCTTGACATGAAAAAAACAGAAACCTACATCCTGTAAATCCTAAAATCCTGGATATCCTGATTCTGACTAATTCTTAATCCCCGTTGTCGCAATACCGCGAATAAACTGCCTTTGACCAATCAGAAATAACACCATCACTGGTACAGTCGTAATTGTCACTGCTGCCATCATCAATGGCCAATTATTGGTAAACTGTTCTTGAAATTCTGCCAACGCCAATTGCACCGTTCTTAATTCCGGGCGTGTCGTAAACACCAAAGGCTTAAATAAATCGTTCCATTCCCCAATAAAGGTGAACAAAAACAGCGTAACTAAAGCCGGACGTGCTAAAGGTAACATGATGCGCCACAAAATTTGCAGTCGGTTCGCTCCATCAATGGCTGCTGCTTCTTCCAATTCTATGGGAATTGTCTGGAAATATTGACGTAACAGAAAAATTCCAAAGCCGTTTACGGCAGAGGGTAAAATCAAAGCCCAGTAGGTATTGATCATGTGTCCCCACTTCAAAACTAAAAAGATGGGAATCACCAATAACTGAAAGGGAATCACCAACGTTGCCAATACCACTAATAGCAGCGCTTGTCTACCCCAAAATTTCAGCCTAGCGAGGGCATAACCGGCCAAAGCAGATGTGATAATTTGAAAAGCCGTAACTGCGATCGCTACCAAGGTAGAATTAGCAAATGCTAGTAAAAACTTCCCTCTTTCCCAAGCTTCGCGGTAATTCGCTAAAGTCCAGTTATTTTGTCCCAAAACTCCAGGAGTCGTACCTATAGCAGCAAAGGAAGTGAGAAAGACTACAATCAAAGGTAGTAAAACGATCAATGCACCCAGCAGTAAAACTATGAGGCTCAAAAAATTCCCGGTTTTCAGATTCCAGTTTGGGTTGGACATGAGTTATGGCTTTCAACACATTGATTTTTTTAAGAAAAGTACAGCATTGCAGAAATAACTTTATAGTCATAAACTACGCAAAAGCCTATGTTACAAGCTTTTTTCTATCCAGGTTCTTGCCTCCTCCCTCCTAGGACTAATGCATCACCCCCAGTAAAAACTAATCTAATAGCTATAATTTCTTGTTAAGTTAAATTAAACCACAGTGATAATTACCTTAAATTACTATGGTTGATTAAATTTTCGTATCAAATGATTCAGTGTTCCGGAGTAAACATACCATGCAGCAGCTTGTTAAGCAAATTGAAAAAATTGATTTCCAGAGTGAAAAATACAAAGACGCATATAGCCGTATTAATGCAATTGTGATTGAAGGGGAACAAGAAGCCCATGATAATTACATCGAACTGACTAAACTACTGCCAGACAGTAAAGAAGAACTGATTCGCTTATCGAAGATGGAAAGCCGCCACAAAAAAGGATTTGAGGCTTGTGGACGCAACTTGCAAGTCACACCAGATATGCAATTTGCTCAGAAGTTTTTCTTAGGACTGCACCAAAATTTTCAAACCGCAGCCGCAGAAGGGAAAGTTGTTACTTGCTTGCTGATTCAAGCTTTAATTATCGAATGTTTTGCGATCGCTGCATACAACATCTACATTCCTGTTGCTGATGATTTTGCCCGTAAAATCACAGAAGGTGTAGTTAAAGAAGAATACAGCCATCTCAACTTTGGTGAAGTTTGGCTGCAAAAACACTTTGCAGAATCCAAAGCTGAATTAGAAACAGCCAATCGCCAAAACCTGCCCCTTGTCTGGAAAATGCTCAACCAAGTAGCAGATGATGCCCAAGTCCTGGCAATGGAAAAAGAAGCCTTAGTAGAAGATTTCATGATTCAATACGGTGAAGCATTAAGTCACATCGGCTTCACAACTCGTGATATTATGCGTCTCTCAGCTTACGGACTCCTACCTGTCTAAATATCTCTATAGGGGTGACTAACCTGTTACCCCTGAGGGAAAAATTAAGGTAGCATCTATCTTCCCAACTAAATGCCTAAAACCGGGAGTGTAATTACGAATTACAAATTACGAATTACGAATTACGAATTACGAATTTTTTGGACACTTTGTATAGTATTTTAAAGAGTTAGGTATTATCTCTTACCCGCTAATTTCCCACCTTTGACAGCACACGCCTAATATATCACTACATGTTTGGTCTAATTGGACATCTGACTAGTTTAGAACACGCTCAATCCGTAGCTCAAGAATTGGGATACCCAGAATATGCCGATCAAGGGCTAGATTTTTGGTGTAGCGCTCCACCGCAAATTGTTGATCACATCACAGTCACCAGCATCACTGGGCAAAAAATTGAAGGACGGTATGTAGAATCTTGCTTTTTGCCGGAAATGCTGGCCAATCGCCGCATTAAAGCAGCAACACGCAAAATTCTGAATGCTATGGCTCATGCTCAGAAGCATGGCATTGATATTACGGCTTTAGGTGGATTTTCCTCAATTATTTTTGAGAACTTTAATTTAGAGCAGTTTAGCCAAGTCCGTAACGTCAAATTAGAGTTTGAACGCTTCACCACAGGCAATACCCATACAGCCTACATTATCTGTCGGCAAGTAGAAGAAGCCTCCAAACAACTAGGAATAGAACTGTCGAAAGCGACTGTGGCTGTGTGTGGTGCGACTGGGGATATTGGTAGTGCAGTTACACGCTGGCTAGATAAAAAGACAGATGTCCAAGAACTACTGCTGATAGCTCGTAACCAAGAACGTCTCCAAGAATTGCAAGGTGAACTGGGACGAGGTAAAATTATGGGTCTACAGGAAGCACTACCCCAAGCAGATATTGTCGTTTGGGTCGCCAGTATGCCCAAAGGCGTAGAAATTGACCCCACAGTTTTGAAACAACCCTGTTTACTGATTGATGGAGGCTATCCTAAAAACTTAGGGACAAAAATTCAGCATCCTGGTGTGTATGTGTTAAATGGTGGAATTGTTGAGCATTCCCTAGATATTGACTGGAAAATTATGAAAATTGTCAATATGGATGTACCAGCACGCCAGTTGTTTGCTTGTTTTGCGGAATCAATGCTGCTGGAATTTGAGAAGTTATACACAAACTTTTCTTGGGGTCGTAATCAGATTACCGTAGACAAAATGGAGCAAATTGGTCAAGTATCGATTAAACACGGTTTTAGACCATTATTAGTTTAGTCATTGGTCATTAGTCATTGGTCATTGGTCATTGGGAATGAGTGACTGAATATCTGTTCCCTATTCCCTAATCCCTATTCCCTAATCCCTATTCCCTAACTATGGCAATTACTGAGCGCAAACCGCTACTGTTGGATTTTGAAAAGCCGTTAGCAGAATTGGCTACACGGATTGACCAAATTCGGAAACTTGCAGAAGAAAATGGCGTTGACGTTTCTGGTCAAATTCGCCAACTGGAAACAAGGGCTATGCAATTGCGTGAGGAAATTTTTAGCAGTCTCACCCCATCTCAGCGACTGCAAGTAGCTCGACATCCTCGCCGTCCCAGTACTCTAGATTATATTCAGGCCATCAGTGATGAATGGATGGAGTTACATGGCGATCGCTGTGGAGGTGATGATCCAGCTTTAGTTGGTGGTGTTGGTCGTTTGGGTGGACAACCTGTGGTGATGTTAGGACATCAAAAAGGCCGGGATACCAAAGATAACGTCGCCCGCAATTTTGGCATGGCTGCACCTGGTGGCTACCGTAAAGCCTTGCGGTTAATGGAACACGCCAACAAGTTTAGTATGCCGATTGTGACCTTTATTGACACACCAGGGGCTTGGGCGGGTATAGAAGCCGAACATCAAGGACAGGGAGAAGCGATCGCTTACAACCTCCGGCAAATGTTCTGTTTTGATGTGCCAATCCTTTGTACAGTCATAGGTGAAGGCGGTTCCGGTGGGGCTTTGGGTATTGGAGTGGGCGATCGCTTATTGATGTTTGAACACTCTGTTTACACCGTGGCTACCCCAGAAGCCTGTGCCGCTATTTTGTGGAAAGATGCCAGCAAAGCCCCTCAAGCCGCTGTGGCATTAAAAATTATCTCCCACGACTTGAAAAACTTGGGAATAATTGACCAAATATTGTCTGAACCCATCGGTGGCGCTCATTCTGACCCCCTGAGTGCAGCTACAACTCTCAAGCAAGCCTTGTTGGACAACTTGGACGAACTTAATCGTTTAACCGCCCCAGAACGCCGCCAACTCCGCTATGAGAAATTCCGCAAAATTGGTGTCTTTACCGAACTCGCTCACTAACTAAAAAATCATAGCCAAAATCGAATGGCACTACAGGAGTGCTATAATTGCCTAGGGCTGCTTAAAGATTTTTAACAATCTGATCAGCTGTAGGCATTTGTGTGTTAAGCAAATTAATTCCATTTAATGGGTTAGTTTGCGTAGTATTCAGTAATCGGCCTTGAGTTGACGACCAAATTTTCCAGACAGATACTTGTTCTCCTGACTGGAAAAACTAATGGTAGGAAATATACCCATAATGGCAATGCATTATAGCACTTGTCAGAAAACAATAATCGGATTTTTAGATTTATTTAACTTATGGGTGGCTGGTGGCTCACAGCACTGCCAAAAAATGGGGAGATAAAATGAGTTTTGAGCAAAAACGACGCGCTCTGATTACCGGAGCCAGCAGCGGAATAGGCAAAGCCACAGCTTTGGCCTTTGCAAAGGCAGGAATAGATGTCGCCTTGGTTAGCCGTTCTGAGCATAAATTGGCGGCTGTGGCGAAAACAGCTACAGAAATCGGTGTAGAAGCAAAAGCCTTCACTCTGGATTTAGCTTGCGTTTCCCAAGTACAAGCAAAAATCCAAGCGATCGCTCTTGAATTTGGCAACATAGATATTCTGGTAAACAATGCTGGGATGGGATACACCGCCAATTTGAGCGATACCCCCCTAGAAGACTGGCAGCAGGTGATTAACTTAAATCTCACCAGCGCCTTTCAATGCATGATGGGAATTTTGCCCGAAATGCGGCAACGGGGTACAGGCACAATTATCAATGTCGCTTCCATAGCTGCCAAACAAGCCTTTGCTGGTTGGGGAGCCTACTGCGTTAGCAAAGCTGGCTTACTAGTTCTTTCTCAAACTCTAGCTCAAGAAGAACGGGTTCACGGCATTCGTGTAACTGCTATTTGTCCAGGTTCTGTTAATACTGAAATTTGGGACACAGAAACAGTTCATGTTAACTTTGACCGTTCAAAAATGTTAACCCCAGAAATTGTAGCTCAGACAATTCTCCACACGGTCTTACTTCCACAGCAAGCAGTGATTGAAGAATTAACTCTAATGTCAAATGCTGGTGTTCTTTAACTGGTAATCGAGTCATTTTTTTCATGACCAATTACCCTTCGGGTTCGTCAGTCACTCATGGGGGAAACCACGCCACTTGCTCCATTTGGGGAGACCCCAAGACCGCAGTGGCTCCCCAAGACCGCGCTGACTCACCAATGACCAAATTATCAATTACCAAATTTACCAAAATTCAATCATGACTATCGCTAGTTCCAACGGTTCCAATCGCTCCACATCTCCTTTAATTCCTGACTTGGCAGAAGCCATCGATACCAGACCTGACCGTAATACTCATGATGGGCGGCAACCAGACTTGCATCCGCCTACAGAAGAACATACGGAACACATGATGGAAGCGGTGCGGGCAATACTAGTAGGCGTTGGCGAAGATCCAGAACGCGAAGGACTCCTAAAAACACCCAAGCGCGTAGCGGAGGCGATGCAGTTTCTCACCAGTGGCTACAACCAATCTCTAGAAAAGCTCGTCAATGGAGCCATCTTTGACGAAGGACATGATGAGATGGTGCTAGTTAGAGATATTAACTTCTTCAGTCTGTGTGAACATCATATGCTGCCATTTATGGGCAGAGCGCACGTTGCTTATATCCCTAATCAAAAAGTTGTGGGATTGAGTAAACTAGCGCGGATTGTAGAGATGTATTCCCGTCGCTTGCAAGTACAGGAGAGACTAACCCGACAAATCGCTGAAGCAGTTCAGACAATTCTCGAACCGAAGGGTGTGGCCGTTGTCATGGAAGCCAGCCATATGTGCATGGTGATGAGGGGTGTGCAGAAACCCGGTTCTTGGACAGTCACCAGTTCTATGGTGGGTGTATTCCAAGAAGAGCATAAAACCCGTGAAGAATTCTTCAACTTGATTCGCCACCAAGCATCATTTTTCTAGAAAACAGGGAGATGGGGAGATGGGGAGATGGGAAAGAAGAGGACGCGGTGACAAAGAGAGATTGTCTTCTGACAGTCAACTCTTCCCCCCTATCCCCGTGTCTTCTTTTCCCATATCTCCGCGTCCCCGTGTCTCCGTGTCTCCGTGTCCTCTTGTCCTCTTGTCCCTGCCCCCTGCCCCCTGCTTCCTGCTTCCTATCACCTATTACCCACTACCTAGCCTTTGAAACAATAGGGCTACTTTGTCTAAATCTTTATCACCGGGTGAACGTTCTACACCACTTGATAAATCAATACCATTGGGTTTTACCTGACTTAAAGCGTCTAGAATATTATCCGGTGTCAGTCCTCCAGCCAAAAACCAAGGACAAGAAGGACTGAATTCCTGTAGCATCTGCCAATTTAAGGTTTTACCTGTACCCCCTAGCTGTTGAGGATGATAGGCATCAAGTAGTAAAGTATCTACAAATTTGGTATAGTTAGCCGCCGTTTGCAGATGCTCTAGATTACGAACTCTCATCGCTTTAATTATTTCTATTTGGGGCAGAGATTGACGCAATTGATAGCAAAATTCTGGTAATTCATCTCCGTGTAACTGGACACCTGTCAAACCTGATTTCATCACTGTTTGGCTAATTTCAGTAATGCTGGTGTTGGCGAAAACACCAATTCTATCAATCTTGCTAGGGAGTTGAGCCACTGCTGCCTGGATTTGCTCTATGGTGACGTAGCGTGGTGAAGTAGGCACGCAAATAAACCCTAGTGCTGTTGCACCAAGGGACGCTATCGCTATAGACTGCTGTGGTTGAGTAATGCCGCAAATTTTAACCCGCATTGTAAGCCTGAAGAATTAAAAATAATCACAAATAATCACAAAATGAGCCTAAGCTAGGTCAAAAACTTTTGCTTTGTCCTGTGTAATTTTATAATTTTGTAGGCTTACATTCATTTTTCATTTAGGAGAATACACCTTGATATCATCTATCTTACTAGCCGCTGCAGCATCCGTTCCCGCAACACCCGTATGGAGTCCTACCGTAGGTATCATTATTAGTGCCAGCAGCTTAGTAGTACTTTTACTAAGTTTTGCGATTAAATATCCCAAAGTTGGACCACAGATGCCCTTACTCCCCGTTAGTATTCCCACCTTCATTGGTGCAATGGCTTTTGGTCATGTAATTGGTATTGGTATTGTTTTGGGACTGACGAATATTGGTCGTTTATAAGTTCTAGTTGATACTCTCTTCCTAAAAAGAGTAAAAATGGGGCGGTAGGTCAGAATCAAATTACCTATCGTCCCGTCTTGCTTAATTTTAGATTTTTAAACGGTAAAGTTCTAAATAGCGCTTCTTGCGGAACCCTATACAAACGGCAGCTATGCTGAAGGTAATTATTTCTCCCCATCTCCCCATCTCCGTATCAGCCCTCAAGTAGAGTTAGACGCGGTTTCTGTGGAAATCCTTGATGAGGAATAAAATATAAGTAAGAACTAAACAAAAGGTCAATATGCGATTACTACATACAATGTTACGAGTGGGCAACCTAGAAGAGTCCTTAAAATTTTACTGCGAACTTCTAGGAATGAAATTACTGCGCCGCAAAGATTATCCAGGTGGAGAGTTTACCCTGGCTTTTGTCGGCTACGGTGAGGAAAGTGAACAAGCCGTAATTGAACTAACCTATAATTGGGGAGTAGAAAAGTACGAATTGGGGACAGCTTACGGTCATATTGCCCTGGGCGTGGATGATATTTACAGCACCTGTGAGGAGATTAAAAATCGTGGTGGTAAAGTTGTCCGGGAACCAGGCCCAATGAAACACGGTGCTACAGTAATTGCTTTTATTGAAGATCCAGATGGGTATAAAATTGAACTAATTCAACTGAGCAGCCAAAGCTCATCCGCCAAACAAGAATCACCTGAACAGCTTGTTAGTAAGTAAATTTCAGGTCAAAATTTTCGAGATATCCCCATCCTCAATCTTGATGGTGGGGAAATTATTAGCAAAGTTATTTGAGTATATAATTAAAGACTCTAACCGGAAATAATCGAAAATGTATGAATTATGAAGTATATTTTTCTGGTTGTTATAGCAATCACCAAATCCTAAATTAAATCACAAATCTAAAATCACAAATCTAAAATCACAAATCTAAAATTCTCAAGATGCAGCCTACAGATCCTAATAAATTTACTGATACAGCCTGGGAAGCCATTACTAAATCTCAGGATATAGTCCGTGCTTATCAACAACAGCAATTAGAAGTTGAACATTTAATTATTGCGCTTTTAGAAGAATCTACTAGTTTAGCTACCAATATTCTCGCTCGTGCTGAAGTTGATCCTGTCCGCTTACAACAGCAATTAGAAGCTTATACCCAACGCCAGCCGAAAGTCGGTAAAAGTGATCAGCTTTACTTAGGGCGCAACTTAGATTTGCTACTTGACCGTGCTGAAGAAATTCGCGTCAGAATGAGAAATGAGGAAATTGCTGAAGGGCATATACTCCTTGCTTTTGCGGAAGACGATCGCATTGGTAGGCGAATTTTTAAAGGCTTAAATGTAGATATAGCTAAGTTAGAAATTGCTGTCAAAACTGTTCGCGTTACCCAAAAAGTGACTCAAAAGGTGGGAGAAGCAGAATCTACGGATGCACCTTATGAAGCTTTAAAACGGTTTGGACGAGATTTGACAGAACAGGCAAAAGCTGGAAAATTAGATCCTGTGATTGGCCGAGATGATGAAATTCGCCGGGTAATTCAGGTTTTATCTCGTCGTAGTAAAAATAACCCTGTGTTAATTGGTGAGCCGGGAGTTGGTAAAACGGCGATCGCAGAAGCTTTAGCTCAAAGAATGGTCAACGGCGACGTTCCCGAATCTTTGAAGAATCGTCAATTGATATCTTTAGATATCGGAAGTTTAATTGCTGGGGCAAAATACCGAGGTGAGTTTGAAGACCGTTTAAAAAATGTTCTCCGTGAAGTTATTGAATCTAATGGGCAAATAGTTCTCTTTATTGACGAACTTCATACTGTAGTTGGTACTGGTTCCAATCAGCAAGGGGCTATGGATGCAGGAAACTTGCTGAAACCCATGTTGGCGCGAGGTGAGTTGCGTTGTATTGGTGCGACAACTTTAGATGAATATCGCAAATACATTGAAAAAGATGCTGCTTTAGAACGTCGTTTTCAACAAGTATATGTAGACCAACCAAGCGTAGAAAATACTATTTCTATTCTGCGGGGTTTAAAAGAACGTTATGAAGTGCATCATAATGTAAAAATATCCGACTCGGCTTTAGTAGCAGCCGCAACTTTATCAGCGCGTTACATTGCTGATCGGTTTTTACCCGATAAAGCCATTGATTTAGTTGATGAAGCCGCAGCGAAGTTAAAAATGGAGATTACCTCCAAACCTGCGGAATTGGAAACCATTGACAGACGTTTGATGCAGCTAGAAATGGAAAAGCTGTCATTATCAGGAGAAGAGAAAGGAATTGCCCAAACTAGAGAGCGTTTAGCGCGCATTGAGGAAGAAATTGCCACTTTAACTGTAAAACAACAAACATTTAATGAGCAATGGCAGGGTGAAAAGCAGTTATTAGAAGCTATTAGTGTTTTAAAGAAAGAAGAAGATGCTCTGCGGGTGCAAATTGAACAAGCCGAACGGGATTATGATTTGAATAAAGCTGCTCAACTTAAGTATGGCAAATTAGAGGGAGTGCAGCGCGATCGCGAAATTAAAGAAGCAAAACTGTTAGAAATTCAAAGCCAAGGTTCTACTCTGTTGCGCGAACAAGTCACCGAAGCAGACATTGCCGAAATTGTCGCCAAATGGACAGGAATCCCCGTCAATCGTCTTTTGGAATCAGAACGACAAAAATTACTCAAATTAGAACTTCATTTACACGAAAGGGTAATCGGACAAGAAGAAGCAGTTTCCGCCGTCTCTGCGGCTATTCGTCGCGCCCGTGCAGGGATGAAAGACCCCTCTCGACCTATTGGTTCTTTTTTGTTTATGGGACCAACTGGCGTAGGTAAAACCGAACTCGCCCGTGCATTAGCTCAGTTTCTCTTTGATTCCGAGGATGCTTTGGTGCGGTTGGATATGTCCGAGTACATGGAGAAACACTCGGTTTCTCGCCTAGTTGGTGCGCCTCCAGGATACATCGGTTATGAAGAAGGTGGACAACTTTCTGAAGCAATTCGCCGGCATCCTTACTCAGTGGTGCTTCTTGATGAAGTAGAAAAAGCCCATCCCGATGTATTTAATATTTTGTTACAAGTCTTAGATGATGGTAGAGTTACTGATTCCCAAGGACGGGCAGTAGATTTCCGTAATACTGTCATAGTCATGACTAGTAATATCGGCAGTGAACATATTCTCGATGTAGCTGGTGATGATTCCAAGTATGATATTATGCGTAACAAGGTGATGGATGGTTTGCGAAGTCACTTCCGCCCTGAATTTCTCAACCGCGTTGATGACATTATTCTCTTCCATACCCTCAACCGTTCCGAAATGCGGCATATTATCCGCATACAACTCAAACGGGTGGAAAATCTGCTACGAGAACAGAAAATATTTTTTGAAATTTCCCAAGCCGCTTGTGACCACTTAGTAGAAGCTGGTTATGACCCAGTATACGGCGCACGTCCCCTAAAACGGTCAATTCAGCGAGAAGTAGAAAATCCTCTTGCTACTAAGTTACTGGAGAATACTTTTATCTCTGGTGACACCATCATCATTGATATGGGTAAAAATGGTTTGACTTTTAGTAAAAAACAACCTGTAGCCGTTCCTTCTACTGTAAAGTTGTTGGGAGTATCATCAGAAGTGTAAATTATAGCCATATAGTGGGCGATACATGGCTCACTATGAGTGGAAAAAGTTTGTTAATTGAGGCAAATAGTCACTATGGAATTAATCACCTCTTTAAATCTTAAAAATTCAGAATATTTTTCCAAATATAGATTTATTAGTTACCACAACCAGTTGCGTCTATTATTTTCACTCGGTAAGCAAGTAAAAAACGTCCTGGAAATCGGAATTTTTAATTCTCTGTTCACAGATATTCTCAAGAGGAATGACTATAACGTCACCACAGCTGACGTTGATCCTCATCTCAACCCAGACATGATGTTGGATCTTACACAAGACTTTATACTGCCACAAGACAAATATGATGTAATTATCCTGTTTCAGGTTCTAGAACATCTTCCCTATGAACAATCAGAACTGGCATTGCAAAAACTGGCAGTAGCAACAAAAAAATACTTGTTGATCTCTATCCCCTATAATACTGAATATCTAGCACTACAGGTAAAATTTTCTTTTACAGATAGAGCGAGGCACTTATTTATCAATATACCCAAGTTCTGGAGTAGACAGCCACTATGTAAACAACACTATTGGGAAGTGGGACTGAAAGGATATCCCAAACAGCGGTTTTTAAGTTCCGTTACCAAAGCTGGGCTAACTGTAAAACACGAATTTATCGACCCCAGCAATCCATACCATTATTTTTTAATATTACAAAAAAACTGAGTTTTTAATCATGTCACTTGACTTGACTGTTGCCATACCGACCTTTAATGGTGAAAGCCGTTTACCCAAAGTTATAGAGCATTTACAGAAACAACAGGGAGTAGAAAACCTGAAATGGGAAATTTTAGTTGTTGATAATAACAGTAAAGATGGCACAGCACAGTTAGTTCAAAATTACCAAACTAACTGGAATCATCCATATTTGTTAAAGTATTTATTGGAAATTCAACAAGGTGCAGCCTTCGCTAGAGCTAAAGCTATTCAAGAAGCACAAAGTGAAATTATCTGTTTCTTAGATGATGATAATTTACCTGCACCTAATTGGATTATAGAGGCTTATAAATTTGCTGTAAATAATCCTCATGCTGGAGCAATAGCTAGTAGAATCAGTGGTAAGTTTGAAGTGAATCCTCCAGAAAATATTAAACCAATCATATTCTATCTAGCCATTACCGAAAGAGGTGAAAAACCTCATTTATTTGAACCCCGAAAACAGGGATTTCCGCCAACTGCGGGGTTAGTCGTTCGTCGTCAAGCATGGCAAGATAACGTTCCCAAACAACCTTTTTTGGTTGGTAGAGTTGGTTCATCAATGCTCGGTAGTGAAGATGCTGAAGCTTTATGTTATATCCAAAAAGTTGGTTGGGAAATTTGGTATAATCCAACCATGCAAATAGAGCATATTATCCCAGCATCACGGTTAGAACGAAATTATTTAATTTCTCTCATGCAATCTGTTGGTTTAGCTCGTCATCATTTACGAATGCTAATATTACCAACCTGGCAAAAACCTTTTGCATTTTTTGCTTATCTCATTAATGATTTACGTAAATTTATATTATATTATATTCGTTGCTATAAATTGATAAATAGCGACATTCTTACTGCTTGTGAACTAGAGCGACTAAGAGCAACTATGATTAGTCCTTTTTATTTAGAAACTTTAAAAATTAGAAGATTTTTCCAAAAATTCATCACGTAATTATTATGGAACTAATTTCTGTAATTATACCTGTCTATAATGGAGCAAAAACAATTAAAGAAACTATAGAATCTGTTTTACAACAAACATATTCTCACTTTGAAGTGATTGTTATAAATTCAGATTCTAGTGACGGAACATTAGAGATAGTTTCTAGTATCCAAGATGAAAGAATCAAAATATATAACTATCCAAAAGCTAATGGTTCAGTTAATCGAAATCGGGGTTTAACTCATGCTGCTGGAGAATTAATTTCTTTTTTAGATGCTGATGATATTTGGACACCAGATAAACTGGAAGCACAATATAAAGCACTTAAAGAAAATCCTCAAGCTGGTGTTGTGTACAGTTGGACTGATGCTATTGATGAACAAGGTAAGTTTTTGCGACCATGTAGTCATATTACTTGGCAAGGTGATGTTTATGCAAAACTGTTGTTAAATGATTTTATTGCCAGTGGATCTAATGTGATGATTCGTCAAAATGTTTTAGCTAAAGTAGATGGCTTTAATGAATCTCTAACAAATGCTCAAGATCGTGATGCATGGATGCGTTTAGCTGCAATAACCGATTTTGTCTGCGTACCAAAAGTTCAAATTTTATATCGCATTCTTCCTAATTCTGTGTCATCTAATATTGTGGGTATGGAAATAGCACAATTACAAGTTATTCACAGTGCTTTCCAAGATAAAAAAGCTGCAACCTTACAGCATATTCAGCCACAATCAATAGCTAATCTTTATAAGTATCTCTGTTATAAAACACTAGACGTAGCTCCCGGAAAACAAAATAACTTACTAATAATGAGAATTTTGTGGCAAACAATTAAAAGAGATCCTAGACTTCTACAGAAGCGAATCATCTATAAAGCTTGCGTCAAATTTTTAATCATGGTGTTATTACCTTCTCCATTAGCGACAAAACTAATAAATAAATTTCCGTCATTATTTAATATGAGTACATTCTTTGGTTATACAAAAATTGACGCATAGAAATTAAATCATGAAAATAGCTTACGTAGCAGTTGATGATATTTTAAATAAAAATTCTTGGCCGAAATATTTACAGGGACGCTGTGAGGCTGCATATTACATCGCCAAGCATCTTACCGATGAATCCACACAAATAGATTATATTTGCCCACTTGAAAAGAAATTAGCAGCTTTTACTAAAGCAAAATGGATTTTTTATAGATATTTATTTAACAAAGATTATTATCGCTGGGCAGAACCATTAGTTATCAAAAATTATGCCCGTCAAATTGAAAATAAGTTGAATTTATCAAATCCAGATATAGTTTTATGTGCAGACAATATAGTACCAATTGCTAATCTCAATTGTCAGCAACCTCTAGTGTTATGGACTGATGCCACTTTGAGTTCTTTGATCAATTTCTATCAATACATGGATAATTTATGCGATGAAAATATTAAAAATATATATGCAATGGAAGCAAAAGCTCTTAATCGTTGTCAATTAATTATATATACTTCAGAATGGGCTGCTAAAGATGCTATGCAAACCTACGGTATTGCTGCATCTAAAATTAAAGTAGTTCCCTATGGGGCTAATTTAGAATGTAATAGAACTTGGGAAGATATTGGAGAAATTATCAATTCTAGAGAGAAGACAAAATGTAAATTGCTTTTTATCGGTGTTGACTGGGTAAGAAAAGGAGGAAATATTGCTTTTCAAGTAGCTCAAGAGTTAAATAATGCCGGGTTAAATACTGAATTAACAGTAGTTGGGTGTCAACCAATAATTAATCAACCTTTGCCAGAATTTGTGAAAGTTATGGGATTTATTGATAAATCTACACCTCAAGGATTTGAGAAAATTAATAGCTTATTTGCTGAATCACATTTTCTAATTTTACCTTCTAGAGCAGAAGCATTTGGTCATGTATTTTGTGAAGCTAGTTCTTTTGGTTTACCCTCTTTAGCAAGTAATATTGGTGGTATTTCAACAGCAGTTAAAGATAACCTGAATGGTAAAACATTTTCTCTTAACGCCGACACTTCAGAATACTGTCACTATATAATAAACTTGATGACAAATTATAGTGAATATGAGCAATTGGCTTATTCATCTTTTGAACAATATCAATCTCGTTTAAACTGGAAAGTGTGTGTAGATAATGCCAAGCAGTTAATTAGGGAAATAATTAATTAAATAGTCTGAAGACAAAGTTGATTTGTATCAGATATTTTGTGAACTGAGATTATGTCAATATATAGAACGCCCATAAACATAATTACTCACGTATGGTAGATACAAAAAAGAATTAAGTAGGGAAATCCGCATCAGTATTAGGGGGGAAACAAACCTTAAGAGGACAAGCGATCGCACTCACGATACTATTAAAATTCAGAATAAGCGAATTTTATGAAACCAAGGTTATGTTAGAACAAGGAACCATCAGTATTCATACTGAGAATATTTTCCCCATTATCAAGAAGTCCCTTTACTCAGACCACCAAATATTCCTGCGGGAACTCGTATCTAACGCAGTAGATGCCATCCAGAAGCTAAAAATGGTAGCCCGTGCTGGGGAGTATAATGGAGACATTGGCGAAGACGAAATTCAAATTGCCATTGATAAAGACAACAAAACCCTCTCCATTACTGATAATGGCATTGGCATGACAGCAGAGGAAGTAAAAAAATATATTAACCAAGTTGCTTTCTCTAGTGCTGAAGAATTTATTCACAAGTATGAAGGTAAATCAGACCAACCGATAATTGGTCACTTTGGTTTAGGCTTTTACTCCTCCTTCATGGTGGCGCAAAAAGTAGAGATTGATACTCTCTCATATAAAGAAGGTTCTCAAGCAGTACACTGGACTTGTGATGGTTCCCCAGCATTCACCCTAGAAGAATCAACCCGCACCACTCGCGGGACTACCATTACTCTCACTCTCCAAGGAGAAGAAGAGGAATTTTTAGAAGCAGCACGAATTAGAAACCTTGTCAAGACTTACTGCGACTTCATGCCAGTGCCGATTAAACTGGATGGTGAAGTATTAAATAAACAAAAAGCAGCTTGGCGGGAGTCTCCCAGTAATCTGACAGACGAAGATTATTTAGAATTTTACCGCTATCTATATCCATTTCAAGAAGAACCCCTACTTTGGGTGCATCTAAATACAGATTATCCCTTTATTATTAACGGGATTATGTATTTCCCGAAAATGCGTCCTGATGTCGATGTCACTAAAGGACAAATCAAGTTATTCTGCAATCAGGTTTTTGTCAGTGATAACTGTGAAGAGATTATCCCCCAATTTTTGATGCCCATGCGGGGAGTAATTGATAGCACTGATATACCTTTGAACGTTTCCCGTAGTGCTTTACAAGGCGATCGCACAGTTAAAAGAATTGGTGACTACATAGCCAAGAAAGTAGGCGATCGCTTAAAGGAACTATACCGCGACAACCGCGAACAATATATCAGTGCCTGGAAAGACCTGGGAACCTTCGTCAAATTTGGTGTTCTTAACGACGACAAATTCAAAAAACAAGTTGAAGACATCCTCATCTTCCGCAGCACCGCCAAACTAGAAACCAAACCAGCCGAAACTCCCACCGTTGAAGTACAATCCTCAGAAGGTGATGTTTGGCAAGATGTCACCTCCACCTCATCCAACACCGGCATCCCCTACACAACCCTGAAAGAGTACCTAGAACGGAACAAAGAACGCCACGAAAACCGCGTTTTCTACAGCACCGACGAAGCCACCCAAGCCACCTACATCCAACTACACAAAAATCAAGGCTTAGAAGTCCTGTTTATGGACTCCTTCATCGATACCCATTTTATTAACTTCCTCGAACGTGAATATCAGGATGTTAAATTTACGCGGGTAGATTCTGACCTTGATAATACCCTGCTCGATAACAAAGAAGGCGAAATAGTTGACCCCACAACCAACAAAACCAAGAGTGAATCAATAAAAGAATTATTTGAAAAATCACTCAACAAACCCAAACTCAACATCCGCACCGAAGCCTTAAAATCAGATGACCCCCAAGGAACACCACCCGCAATGGTGTTGTTACCAGAAATTCTCCGTCGTCTGCGGGAAATGAACGCCATGATGCAACAGCAAAACAACGAATTTCCTGAAGACCACATTTTACTCGTTAATACTGCTCACCCGCTCATTCAAAACCTGGCACATCTGAGCCAAGGTAGTATCATTCAAGGTGATGGTCAGTCGCCTACAGACCAATTGGTGAAAATGATTTGTCAACACGTCTATGATTTAGCGCTGATGTCCCAAAAGGGTTTTGACGCTGAAGGGATGAAATCCTTTGTGGAACGTTCCAACGACGTACTCACCAAACTCACAGAACAAGCCAGCAAATAAACAATCAACAATTAATTTTTCGTTCCCATACTTCTCGTTCCCATACTCTGTATGGGAATGAATTCTAGAAGGCTCTGCCTTCCATATGCCTTCCATGATAGCCGAGGCAGAGCCTCTGTGATAGCATTCCCAGTCAGAGACTGGGAACGAGATCATAGAATTAGTAGCGTTTTCTAATCACATAAAGTACATCATAGTCCCCTCATCGCTTGCGGGGAGGGGGTTGGGGGTGGGGTTTTTCAGCTATACCTGAGAAGAAAAGCAATTTTATCCTTAAAGCCCCTAGAATAGAAAGGTTGTATTGATATCCCAGGAGATATTATGTCCCGTCGTTGTGAACTAACTGGTAAAAAAGCCAATAACGCTTGTTCCGTCTCCCACTCCAACCGTCACACCAAGCGCCTACAACACGTTAATCTGCAAAGTAAGCGTGTTTGGTGGGCAGGTGGTAATCGCTGGGTGAAAATGAAACTATCTACCAAAGCCATCAAAACCTTAGAAGTCAAAGGTTTAGAAGCAATGGCTAAAGAAGCTGGTATTAACCTCAACCATTACTAAAGTTACGCCCCAACCTTCATTTCTTGGCACTTCCCAGGATTAGCAAATGTTGATTTGCACCAACAGCCTCCCCATCTAGGGAGGTTGCGGCTTTTTTGGCTAGTTTAGTTGAAATAGACAGATGCACAGACGGGGAGATTCATTCCCACACTCTAGATCGAAAGTAGAAGAACAAGAAGATGTAGAGACGTTCCATGGAACGTCTTTACATTCAAGGTCCCTACATTCTTTTTTCTCTGATATCTAATTTATTTTTCCCCTTGAGTGATATTTTTTCCTTCGCAACTGGGTAGTATAACCTTACAGTCTTTATAAAAACTTTATGAAGTTATATTTTAGATAACTCTACTTTAAGTACAATCGCTTAAAAAAGCCCCAACAATCAAACAATTTTGTATAAAGGATAGCGAAAAATTCAGTAATTTCCAGATGCAAATCAAGATTTCAACAATGTTATAACTAAAATCAGCAATCTAAGTGTGTAAATACTTGATTCATCAACTGAGTCAACAACCCAAAATACAACGTTTACATAAAAATTAGCCTAGATTTTTGTCTGCAAACCGATGTTGTTAGACAAAGTTGCAGATATCGACAAAAAATTAAAAATACGTACCAAACTACTTGACAAAGGGAGCAGCTATGTCTCAAAAACGTTATCCAGTCAAGGCATTCATAAGGATATCCAAAAAAATCAGCCGAAAGTTTTTCCAAACAACTAAAAAACAACTTATTTGGCTACTCAGAACTGTTTTTGGCGTTAATAGAAAGACGGAAGCAGCCAATGCAGGTTTTGTGTTGCCAACAGTGGTGATGGTATCTATAGTAGTTGTTCTTCTGACCATTGCAATCATGTTTCGGTCTTTTGACCGGGCTAAAAATGCCAGCAACGTTCGTGTCAATCAAGCAGTTCTTACATCCGCCACACCTGCACTTGATAGAGCTAGAGCTAAATTAAACAAGTTATTTAATGACAAACGACTACCACGATCTACGCCTAATGATAACGCTTTAGACGGTGTTTTAGAAGACCAAATCAAAGAATATACATTTGGTGATGAAACGCTTCTGGAACTTAGTCATCCAGACTCAGCAGAGCCATTAAAAACAGCATGGCGATTCCCCGTTGATACTGACAACAACGGAAAATTTGATAGCTACACTTTATATGGGATTTACTATAAAAATCCTGAGTTGAATAACAATAAAACTCAATATAAAACCAAAAGAAATCCATTACAGGCCAGATCCACACCTATGACTTTTGCAACTATAGGTGAATCATGTGAAAATGCTGGAGGTACTAGTGCGAGTTTAGTTGGTGTCAATGGTTGGTTCCAAAGTACTAAGGAATTAAGACTAGTCAAAGCATTCTTTGTTTATACTGCAACAGTTCCCATCACCTCAGACACTACCATAACTGATACAACCAACTATGAAGTTAACAAAGGTAATAGAAGTTTCTCAGCCCTAGAGTATGAACAAGACAAAGTTCAGCAATCTCTAATTAACAACGCAGTAGTTTATGAAGATGACCTGGTATTAACTCCTGGTGTTAACTTCAGACTTAATGGTCGAATTTTTACCAATGCCAACTTCTTGACAGGTTCGGATTCAGCAGATATTAGACTATATCAAGTCAGCAGTCCTGCTTCCTGTTTTTACGATGATGACAACGCCAAAGTCACAGTTGGGGGAAATATAGCTACTGGTGGATTTACAGCAGCTAGTAGCAAATTTACTCAGTTTGATTTATTTCCTGGAAAAGGAACTGCACCTTCAACAGTATCACTCCAAAATCAACAATCAGTAACAGGCACTGCCACACCTGGTATAGCTTACAACAGTCTAGCTTATGCACAGCGTATTAACCGCTTGGTTAAGGCTCAGACAGATGCTAATCCCCTTCCTGCTAATGCTAGTTATGCGACTTATCAGAATACGATTAATGATCCACCAGAAGTACAAGAAGCTATAGGAGTTTTTTCCCCGACACCAGCTGAATTACCAAACTTACGTGACGAACAGTTAGAAATTTACTTTAAAAAACGGACTCGGCGTGTACCCTTCAACGAAGTCGCTTTAAATGGAAATGCTTTATCGGGACCCAGCAGTCCACTGCAAGGTAGTGGTGAGTCACTACGTCCCGCAGATGCTTGGGTTTTTCCTACAAACCCCGATGATGGCAAAACAGAGACTGGCTTTGCCACATTGAAACTAAATACTAGTGGTGGAAAACTTAAACCTCAAGCAACAGAACCATCATTGCAGAGCATAGAGGCAAAAGAATCTTTCTTCGGTGACAGAGTTCTAGTTGGTAATAACTTACCTCAATTATGGTGGAAGATTAAAGACCCAAAAAACCCAAACTTTAAGCCTCAGTTTGTGGGACCCAATCCCACAGATATTCAAAATATAAGTGAGATTGAGTGGGATAACTTCGATATCGATCAGCCTGAAACCAAAGATCGCTATCGTCTCTCTCGTGTACAGACATTAGCTGATGTAGGGTCTACCGACAGAGATAGAGATTGGGAACTAGAGGCTGCGAAAATACCAGAAAACCCCCAAGATCCTGTAGGAGGGTTGCGAGTAGTTACAGGTGCAGGGATTTATTTACGTCAAAGTGATACCCCTGCAACTACTAATTTCACTACCGCTTCTACGGAAATCTGGTCGGATATGATGCCTGTGTTCGATGGAACACAATCTTCACAAGATTCTTCTCCCTATTGGATGTATGATCCAAAGATTACATTTACAAAGGGTACACCTGTTGCAGAGAATCTACCATACTTAAGGATGCGGGCAACGGCGGTTTATCACTACAACCCCAGTAATTATAACCAAGAGTATCCAAAACCTATAGCCTGTGTTAGTAGCTTTTATGACCCAACTAGCAGCCTCACAGCTAGGAATAGAAACGGATTACCTTCTTGGACTCCGCCTACTGGTTTTGGTGGTGGTATAACTAATATCAATGGTAAGTCCAATAACGGCATAGTTTATGGACCACCGACTAAATCTGCCAGTAATTATTTGCAATTGTTAACCTATCAATCAAACTTAAAATATAAAAATGGACGTTCACTAGATGATGGACTTCTCAAAAAGGCTTTAGCAACAACACCATCTGCTCGCAGTCTTTCACAACAATCTACAATTGATGCGGCCATTTGCGCCCTCCAGATTTTAGAAGGTAGCGTCACACCTACCAATGCCGTGATTCCTCACGGTGCCATATTTGAAGCAGCCTTTTTGGATGCCAGGCAGGTAAAAGCAATTCATGCAGACAATAGCACAACAACAGCTTTAGAAACCTTCACTAATATTGATGGTGGAGCCAATCCAGGGACAGAATACAATCTTCCTCTACGAGACCGACAACCTCTAGAAATTCGTGCCACTGTCCTAGACATGAATTTACTCCGCACAAAAACAATTGGTGGAAAGTCGGCAGCAACAGAATATTTACTTCCCAATAGTGGCATTATCTACGCTACCCGCGATGATGCTCTACCAGATTTAACTGCCCCTACAAACCTAAAAGCAACAGCGAGAAAGCTAGAAAGTGCAGTAGATTATAAACTTGACCCGACTCGTCGCCCTAATGCAATTATGCTTGTCAATGGGTCAAGACTCTGGCGCGAACTAGACTATCGAGATGCAGAAAAAGGTTTGATTTTAGCAAGCAATTTACCTGTGTATGTCGATGGTAACTTCAATCTCCACACTAAAGAAGAATTCCAAACTCCACTAGATATTAATTGGACTAATTTCTATAGTCGCAGTGATCTCGATGACGATTTTGCCTGCCGTAAAGGTGATCCAAGGTTGCCCAAATGTACAACTGGTGATGAATGGCGATCTGCGGCTGTAATTGCTGATGCTGTGACTTTACTATCTAATAACTTCAGATTAGGCTTCCGCAATGAGGGAGACTATGACTGGAATAATAACTTGGGGGATGCTACTTCAATTAGCAACCGGACGTTTAAGGTTGATTCTGATTTTTTTACTACCCCGCCCGCCATTCTGCCAGAGAACCGGAACTTCCTGTTCAATACCTTTGCTCCGGTAATGCCAGTAACAGAGTATACTCTACCAAATACTGATGTCATCAAGAGATATGGAACAACTACTTATCCCATAGACCTTGACTCCGCCTCTGGTATTCAGGGTAGTTCTTACTTGAATAATTTTGTCACCCCTGTTGTCAGACAAAGAGTAGCCAGAGATTTTGTGTTTGAAATTTGCCCAGAAACAGATATTAATTTATGTACAGACCCTAAAAAGTGGGCAATTACTAATGTTGCCACCGTCGACAACTATAAAAACCAGGGACAAAGTAATTGGGGAACGGGCATTGAAGGTAACCAAATGACTTCAATAAAAACTGGCTCCCTGGGTACACCACCTGAAGGTGATTGGGCAAATCCAGCTTTTCCCAAAAGAATACCTTATCAACGAGATCCCGTGACTGGTGCTATAGTTACTCCTCGTAAGATATACGGAGTAGGTGCAGATGGTAAAATACAATTATTTGACGCAGCCTGTTTCACTCAAGGAACTTGTAGTAACCAACCAGCACTAACAAATCCTGCTGTCTATATACCTTGGTTAAAACAGGATAGTAGCGGCAGATGGGAACCAGTTTTACAGATCAATAACCCCTTCGGTACTCCTACCAACCCAGCCCCACCTGAAAACAGAATTAATCCTACTAGGAACAGTAATTGGTTGCAAGCTGCTACAGCAACTACTTTCAACCTAATCGTTGCTGCTGGGGATACCCCCGCTCGTTCTACAGAAGATAATGGCGGTCTACACAACTATGTCCGCTTCTTAGAACACTGGTCTGCCACAACTAATACTGCGGTAACAGCAAGGATTAATGGTATCTTCATGCAGTTGAAGAAAAGTGCCTATGCTACAGCACCAATTGTTACTAGTTTAACCACTGATCTTGCTGCCTCTAATCTTCTATACCGCACTGGCAACGTACCGGTAGGAAACGCCCTGGGCAGACTTCCTTTCTATCAACCACCAACACGTCTGTGGGGTTATGATGTGGGACTTCTTTCCCAGTCACCAGACTTGTTTGCCCAAAAATTAGTTCAACCAGTACCTGATTTACCCAATGAATACTTCCGGGAAGTTGGCAGAGATGATGCTTGGGTAGAAACTTTGTTATGTGCTAAAGATACTGATGGTAACAACGCAATTGATGATGATCAGCGTCCTACTGGTTCTCCTAATTGCCCATAATCACAGGATCAAATATCTCAGATATGAGACATAACCCCCAGCCTATTCCCTACCTCTCCCTAGCCCTCTCCTAAGAGGAGAGGGAATTTGAAAAAACGATAGCACCAAATGAAGAAATTAGAAGCCTCTCTCCCTGTGGGGGAGAGGTTGGGAGAGGGGTTCTTCAGTCAACTTAAATGCCGATTAGCTGTACACAAAATTATGATTCAGCTTAAACAATTCAAAATTCAACACAGTTTCAGTCGGGGTCTAAATCAGAGTCTGAAACACAACAATGGCAAAGATGATGGTTTCACTATCATGGAGTCATTAGTGGGGATGCTTGTTGCTTCTCTCTTAGTAGCAGCCATAGCACCCATGCTGCTTTTGTCCACCGCTACCCGCCTTCAATCTCGCCGCGTTGAACAAGGGTCTCAAGCCGGAAAATCATTTATTGATGGGGTCAGGTCTGGAAGAATAGCGGTAGAATCCAGTGATGATCCTCCAAAGGAATATATAAAGACTATTGATCCTGAATTTAAAAAGTATGATCCGTTAACCGCAAAAAGAAGTCTGGAAGATAAACCCGAGGATTATTTAATCACAAGTACGAATATGCTCCCTCCCATCTCCCCAACAGGTCTATATTGCTTTCAGACGGATGGTGTTATTCTTCCTCCTAATTGTTCGAGCGACCCAAATAAGAGAAATCAATTTTACATTCAAGCCAGTCGAATTAGAGTTGAAGAGTCAGAAGCAAACGATGGCTACCGTTTAGCCGTTAGGGTATATCGAAAAGATGTTGACTTTAGTAAAACTGTCGTAGCCAGCACCACTACTAGCAAAAAAACGCAAACAATTGTTACCAATAAATTAGGTAATAAACAAGCCCCAATCATAGAATTGGCTGCGGATGTCATTAAAAGCAACACAACATTTCTGGCTTTATGTAATCGTTTGGGTACTAAGGCCGATAAAAACTGTCAAAATTAGATGGGAAGTTTAAGTAGGTGGACGGGGAAAAACAGAAATATGTAACGAAAAGTAAAATTGGCTCAAAACCTCTTCCCTGTTCCCTGTTCCCTGTTCCCTTGTCATAACGACAATTTTTAACGCCAACCTACTTATTAACACAGCATCTATCTATTTAAAAGAGGTAAAACCTATGTTTAAAACAATCACATTCTTACTTAGAGGATTTATTAAGTCTCCCAGGGTGAATAATCAAGTTGATGGTTTTACCCTGATTGAATTGTTGATAGCTTTGACGATGGCATTTTTAATCCTGACCCCATTACTAGGATTAATAGTTAATATTGCTTCCCTGTTCCCT
>NZ_LZQD01000009.1:32862-96866 GCF_001858025.1 Trichormus sp. NMC-1
TAACACAGCATCTATCTATTTAAAAGAGGTAAAACCTATGTTTAAAACAATCACATTCTTACTTAGAGGATTTATTAAGTCTCCCAGGGTGAATAATCAAGTTGATGGTTTTACCCTGATTGAATTGTTGATAGCTTTGACGATGGCATTTTTAATCCTGACCCCATTACTAGGATTAATAGTTAATATTGCCAATACAGACCAAAAAGAACAAGCTAAGGCAACTTCTGAACAAGAAATCCAAACAGCAATGGATTTCATCACCCGCGATTTACAACAAGCTGTCTACATCTATGATCAACGAGGTGTTGAGAAGACAAACAATACCACCTTCCCCCTCGAAAGTGGTATTAATGATTCTCTGCCTGTGGTTCCCAATGGATTACCTGTACTAGTTTTTTGGAAGCGGGAAATAGTTCCAAACGCCGTTCCTAATGACAGTGCAAGTAAAGATGATGCCTTCAGATATTCCCTAGTAGCTTATTATTTGATTCATAATATTAATAATATTTATCCTACTTGGTCTAGAACTGCACGTATTGCTAGATGGGAAATTAAGGATGGTGTGCGAAGCATCAGTGGCACTAGTGGTATAAGTGATTGTCCTACTAAATACGATACTACTACTAAATTTATCTCTGGATATTGTCCTGATGCGGGTTTCCAGCCATTTGACCTTGATTCAACAACTGGCAGTATAACTCAAAAGATGAAACTATGGACAGCAGATCGAACAAAATATACAGCTACACCTCAAGTACTGATTGACTATATAGATCAAACCATCCCCGTGAAAGATCCAACTGGAAGTATCCCTGATCTAACACGACAATGCCTGACTGACGCTAATTATAGTCTTAGTAATACTAGTAAACAACCACAAGTGATACCTAGTAATACAACATCACCAAGCAGCTTCTATGCTTGCGTTAGTAATTATCTAGATCCTATTAATACAGGGAGAGTGACCACTACCGCACAGGTGTTTATCCGAGGTAATGCTTTAGCTAGAATCCAAAGCAGTAACACAACTTACACTGATAAAAACCAAGCAACCTACTTTCCTTCAGTCAACGCTATCGTACAAGCACGCGGATTTTTATACACCAATTAAACAATTCAAAATAGAGTCAAAATAGAGCCTAAATAGAGTCAAAACCTTACGTAATATTATGTCTTGACAGTATCGTTATTAACGCACAAGCACCATAAATCTAACCCCTTGTCTTGTAGGGAAAACAAGGAGAATCAGAAGCCTCTCTAATCATAAAAAAAGGATTGATCATGAATTTACTACAATTACATAGCAGGAATATCAAGAATAAACACCGTTGTTCAGCACGTGACTCATTTGAGGGAAATTCTGGTTTCAGCCTACTAGAACTCTCAATAGTGCTGCTAATTGCAGGAATTTTAGCAGCAATCATGGCTCCTAGTTGGTCGGGATTTGTGCAAAGACAACGGTTAAATAAAGCTTTTGAGGGCGTTGTTTCTGCTATGCGAGAAGCACAGACAGAAGCCAAAAAGAAGAAACTTACCTATAGTGCGAGTTTTAAAGTCATAGACAACATCCCTAAATATGTCGTTTATCCGGGAACTACTGCACCTTCAGATGATAGTTGGAAGCGTTTAGCTATCGACCTTCAAGAAAAACAAGTCTTATTGTATACCAATCTTACGAATAATTATAATACAACAGTTACCGGTAAAAGTATAGGTGTCACTGAACCCGGTTCTGGAACAATTACTTTTGACTACATGGGCGCTTTGAAAACCCCGACTACTGCCACTGATAATAATCCATTAGATTTAATAGTTATGGTAGCTATACCTAGTGCAGGAACTACTGCTGCCAGTGGGTTGAGACGCTGTATAATCGTAAGAACACTTATTGGTGGTACGCAAACAGCTACAGATGCAAATTGTAAGCCCAGTTAATTGTAGTAATACGTTTAGCAAAGATTAGTAATTATACTATATAAAAAATAGTCACAAACATAGCACAATAGAAACATTGGGTAAAATTTTTGGTTTCATAGACTTGCTAAATTGCTAGTTCGGTTCAGCAGAAGTAATTATCCAGTAAAAAGGGACTTCGTATTGGTTAAGTGTTTCTGTAAGACTTTGATTCAGAAATTGTCCTCAATAAAAATATCATTTAAAAGCAATGAATAATTGCCTTGATTTTCCTTTTGATTTTACTGTAGCTATTCCCACCTACAACGGTGAACATCGTTTACCTGAGTTACTAGAACGTCTGCAAAATCAACTGAAAACTGAGCATCTATCTTGGGAAATAATTGTTGTTGATAACAACAGCACAGATAATACAGCTGAAGTTGTCCGCACTTATCAAAGAAATTGGCAATGTCCCTATCCTTTAAAATACTGCTTTGAACCAAAACAAGGTGCAGCGTACGCTAGAAACAAAGCAATAGCAGTAGCGAAAAGTCAACTAATTGGTTTTTTAGATGATGACAATTACCCAAACTCAAATTGGGTAGAAACAGCTTATAATTTTGCCCAAAAACATCCCCAAGCTGGGGCTTATGGTAGCCAAGTTCATCCTGACTGGGAAGTAGAACCACCCGCAAATTTTCAAAGAATTGCCCCATTTTTAGCAATTACAGAGCGAGGAAATTTACCTCTACTCTATGAAGCCAGAAAAAAATTACTACCACCTTCTGCTGGACTGGTTGTCCGCAAACAAGCTTGGATAGATAATGTACCGACTGACCCTATTTTAACTGGTAGAGTCAACGGGAATATGCTGACTGGTGAAGATTTAGAAATGCTGTCTTATATCCAAAAAGCTGGATGGGAAATTTGGTACAATCCGGAAATGGAGATTGATCATAAAATCCCAATTTCACGGTTACAAAAAGAGTATCTAATCCCATTTTTCAGAGGTATTGGACTGAGCCGTTATGTGACTCGCATGGTAAATATAAAACCTTGGTTAAGTCCAATTTTTTCTTTACTGTACATGATTAATGATCTTCGTAAGATTTGTGTGCATTGGCTAAAATATCGAACCCAATTAAAAAATGATTTAGTGGCTGCTTGTGAATTACAACTGTTTATAAGTAGCTTTATTAGCCCCTTTTATCTGTTGACAAAGGGCTATTTCAAACATCCTCTAATCTCGTTCAACTTTAATGTTGATACAAATCAACAGATTATCTCTACACGAAGATTCAAAAGTATTCCCAAATGAATGCATATATAAAAATATTTTTAGCGAAGAATAAAAAAGCTGTAAGTAATAACTATGATAGTGGTTTTACTTTACTAGAAATGATGCCTGTGTTATTAATAATTGGCGTATTATCCGCAATAGTAACACCCGGTTGGCTGAGTTTTGTGAACACTCGCCGTCTGAACATTGCTCAAAATGTAGTATACAATGCAATGCGCCAAGCTCAAAGTGAAGCCAAAAAGGAAAAATTGACTTGGCAAGCTAGTTTTAGGGAACAAAATGGTATAGTTCAATGGGCTATTCACCGTAGTAGTGTAAATTCATCAAATGCTAACTGGAATAACTTAGATTCTAATATACGTTTAGATGATGAAACAACTCTACAACTGTCTAATGGCGTTCGACAAATCCAATTTGATTACTTGGGTAGTGTGAGAAAGCCACCATTAGGAAGAATTACCCTGTCTAATAAGTCTGGTGGAACAACAAAACGATGTGTGTTTGTTTCTACTATTTTAGGAGCTATGCGAACTGCAAAACAGCAAGATAAAGCCAACGCAAAAGGTGATTTTTGCTATTAGAATTAGAAATACAGCACTTCCCAGTGTCATGAGGTACAAGAACCCCACCCCCAACCCCCTCCCCGCAAGCGATGAGGGGGCTATGATGTACCTTATAACCAAGGAATCCGCTGTATAGGACTCCTATTTGATTTTTGTTGGCGCACATGAAATCACTAGTAAACGCTAAACAACATCTGATTATTTTTACCCGCTATCCAGAACCTGGAACGACAAAAACAAGACTAATACCTGCTTTGGGTAGTGTTGGTGCTGCTAATCTGCAAAAGCAGATGACCGAACATACAATTTTTCATGTGCAGGAATTGCAAAAAGTAGCTGCGGTATCTGCACAAGTGCAGTTTGCGGGGGGTAATTTGCAACTTATGCAAGATTGGCTGGGTTTGGATTTGGTTTACCAGACTCAAGGTGAAGGAGATTTAGGTCAGCGTTTAGTGCGATCGCTTGCGGATGCTTTTCAAAACAGTGCAGAATATGTAATTATCATTGGCACTGACTGTCCTGGGGTGAATGAGCAAATTTTAGCAACCGCATTTGAGCAACTACAGGTTTTTGATCTTGTGCTTGGCCCTGCAATTGACGGTGGATATTACTTAATTGGTTTACGACAATTTATCCCAGAGTTATTTTATGACATCGCCTGGGGAACGGCTCAAGTATACCAACAGACTCTAGAAATTGCTTTAAAGCTAAACTTATCATTTTTTCACTTACCTACCTTGGCTGATATTGACCGTCCAGAAGATTTAGCTATTTGGGAACAAATCCTGACGGGTGATGTCAAACCACAAGATAGTCTAAGTAAGTCTGTGTAAATATTTATGATTCTTTATTCACATCTTTTCGTTTTTTACGCTGATATATTTATATTTATTTGCAACTTCAATCACATAGTATTTAATGAAATTAATATAAACTACAGTTAGTAATATGGTATAGTTTAAAACCAAAAGTCTGGCAAGATATAATTAAGCTAGTCTTTCCATAGGCAGTTGGATACTCACAGAAAAAGGATGGTTAAGCAGAAAGTAAGTATCAATCGGATGGGCTTTCTGCTCCAAGAGTTGTAACTTTATAGATAGCAAACAGTTTTATTCACAACGAATTTACAAAAATATGGTTAACCGTGTTGCGGCTTCAAATACTTCACTCACACTTAAGGTAGTGGGGATAGTTTGCATTTTGTCTTTTTTCGTGGATTTCGTGATTCTTTTATTGGGTTTTAGTCCCACCAATAAGCAATCACAAATTGCCTTGGCTACAGCCTTAGTTGACCGAGGAATTGTTCCCCTAGTAGGCTTAGGGATGCTATTGGCTGGATATTGGATAGATGAAGTGGGAAGTGACCGTCCCCAAGGTATTGATTTAAGATTTCCTGTTCTGATCATCTCCAGCATATTAGGTTTGATGTTCTTACTAATTTTTCCCCTGCACCTGAACAACGTGCGCCAAGCCAGCACCCAAACAGTAACTCAAATTTCCCAAGAAGCCCAGCAAGCAGAAAATCAACTGGACAACCAGCTATCCCAAATCCAAGCGCAACTGAACAATGCTCAGGCCAAAGCTCAGTTAGAACAAGCGCGAACCCAACTAAAAGCTCAGATTACTGAACTACTCAAAGACGAGCAGAAATATAAACAAGCACTTGATAACCCCCAACTTCCCGCAGACCAAAAGGATTTACTTCAGAAAGCTAAAGCAAATCCCCAAGAGCTTGACAAATTGATTGCTCAACGAACAGATCCTCAAACACTTGCTAATGACAGACGTAGCCAAATTCGCCAGCGCAAAGAAGAAGTAGAAAAACAAGCTAAAGACAATGCTTGGAAATCTGGACTCAGGATTGGTTTCAGCAGCTTGCTGTTGTCCATTGGTTATATCATCATCGGTTGGACAGGATTAAGGGGTATGGGTGCTTTACAAAGTGCAAAACGTAAGGCTCCAGCGCGTTAATCTACTAGGCGTTAAGTATGTTGCCCTCTGACTATAAATCAGGGGCTATACAAACCAAGTCCACACCGGTGGACTAATACATATATCCTCAGAAAACAGGCTTTGCTTGTGTAAGTAAGTTATGGTAGGGAACAGGGAATAGGGAATAGGGAACAGCAATTTCATTCCTGTAGGACTTACGCAAGATTGAACTCAAAACCTGATTCTTGCGTAGGGGTAATTCATGAATTACCCCTACTTCCGTTCTGTTTTGCGTAAGTTCTATCCTGTTCAAAAATGTCTAAATAATTCTACTTATAGCCGTGGACAGGGTGGTTAGGACATCAATTGATAATGAAACTCCCACTACAAGAGGGTTTTACTCCTGACTCCTGACTCCTGACTCCTGACTCCTGCTATAAGTATTGAATTCACTTAATTAAAGCTACAAATGAATCTCCGCGTCCCCGCGTCCCACCGTCTCCGCGTCTCCTTGTGACCGAGCATTGGCAGCTGATTATGAATCACTTCAAAGCGCTAAAAAACCGGAAATGTTCTCAATTTACATACTTACATATAACGAAGAATTAGATATTGCTGCCTGTATTGAGTCAGCGCTCCTATCTGATGACATCATTGTAGTAGACTCTTGCAGTAGCGATCGCACTGTAGAAATTGCTAATCGTTATCCTGTCCGCGTCGTCCAACATCTTTTTGAAAGCCACGGGAAACAACGCACCTGGATGCTAGAATCTGTCATCCCCAAATATGAATGGGTGTACATTCTCGAAGCCGACGAACGCATGACACCAGAACTTTTTGCTGAATGCGTCGCTGCTACTCAAAATCCCGACTACATCGGCTACTACGTTGCGGAAAGGGTGATGTTTATGAATCGTTGGATTCGCTATAGCACCCAATATCCCCGTTACCAATTGCGCCTTTTTCGCCACGGTAAAGTCTGGTTTACAGACTATGGTCATACGGAACGAGAAGTGTGTAATGGTACAACAAGCTTTTTAAAACAAACCTATCCTCATTACACTTCTAGTAAAGGTTTAAGCCGCTGGTTGGAAAAACATAACCGTTATTCCACTGATGAAGCTAAAGAAACTTTGTATCAATTACAAAATGGAGAAGTTAACTGGCGAGATTTATTTTTTGGCAAATCAGAAGTTGAAAGACGACGCGCCCTCAAAGACTTATCCTTGCGTATACCTGCTAGACCAGTAATCCGCTTTGTGTATATGTATTTTTTCTTGGGTGGCTGCTTAGACGGAAACCCTGGTTTAGCTTGGTGTACCTTGCAAGCATTCTATGAATATTTAATTTTGCTTAAAGTCTGGGAAATGAAATATCTACCCACACCCAATTTAGTAGCTGACGAAGCTAAAAATGACGGGTAAATTAATTTTCTTAACAAAACTTAATTTTTAAAATTTGCGCCAGGGAATCTGTGACTTATTCATCAGTCACTAGATATCCTCAGTCTATCCATTGCTGTTTGCTGTCTATAATTATGAGCATCTGATGATATGGCACGTTAGGATAAGTATTATCTAAGAAACTTGCAACAATCATTTACAAGTATTACAAAGAAAAGTAACACTAGTGAAAAACCCACCACTGATGCTTTTCTTGGGAAGATAGGTTGAATATTCTACCTAAAGTAGTGCCGACAGCTTTTAGCCAAGGGACTATGAATACCAATCACAAAATTTTAATAGCCTAAAAAAGGAGAACAGGGGCTTGGTAGTTGAACGCCTGAAACAGGACTTAAAAAATGACCTGATTGCTGGTTTGTTGGTGGTGATTCCCCTAGCAACTACCATCTGGCTGACTATTACTATTGCCAGTTGGGTAGTTAACTTCCTCACCCAAATCCCCAAACAGCTAAATCCCTTTGATGGTTTACATCCTATATTAGTCAATGTACTGAACTTAGTAGTTGGACTGGCTGTACCACTACTGAGTATCCTGATCATTGGCTTGATGGCTCGAAATATAGCTGGTAAATGGTTACTAGACTTTGGTGAGCGTTTATTGCAAGCGATTCCCTTAGCTGGTCAGGTATACAAAACCCTCAAGCAACTATTGGAAACAATACTTAAAGATTCCAATGGCAAATTTCGGCGTGTGGTTTTATTAGAATATCCCAGACGAGGAATTTGGGCGATCGCTTTTGTCACAGGTGTAATTAGTAGTGATATCCAAGCTCAGATGTCTACCCCCATGTTGAGCGTTTTCGTTCCCACCACCCCCAACCCTACCACTGGATGGTATGCAGTAGTTCCAGAAAACGAAGTAGTCAACCTTTCGCTATCTGTGGAAGATGCTTTTAAAATAGTAGTCTCTGGTGGGATTGTTTCCGCCAATACACCCCTAGCACCCTTAATTTTACCAAAAGCAATATCACCCATAGGAACCCAAAATCATGTGATTCCTGTGGACAAAACGTAAATTATGATTTCACGGTGCAAAACTTGATATGATTATGAGTTTGCTCCTTTTAGCTAATCACTCTTACCATTATGCAACCTCGTAAACCTCAGCAAATAGCACGCGAATTGGCGTTGTTAAGCCTCAGCCAGTTGCCAGTCAACCCCAAAAAATTAGATAAACTACCAGATGAACAATTAGTAGCCAAATTAGTACTCGGAGCAGTACGCACTCTCACCACAGAAGTGCAAGATACCCTCAACAATGCAGCAGGCGAACTTCAACGCAGCAACGATCGCCTTTTAACTAGCCAAACTAGGGCTTCAGACCTAAATACAGCTAGAACCATGCTCCAAGAAGCGATTACTTACACCCAAACAGCCATTAATCAATTGGGTACAGCCGTTGATTTCCCGGAATTAATTCAATTAGCGAATCAAGACAAAGACGTTCGTAATTACGCCAAACAAATTATCATCACCGTCTACGAAAACCGGAATCTCATTGATACACTTGTTTCTGAAGCCTTAGTAGATTGGCAAGTCAGCCGCCTCGCGCAAATTGACCGCGATATCTTGCAAATAGCTGTGGCAGAAATGAAATTGATGGGAGTTCCCGCCAGTATTGCCATCAACGAAGCTGTAGAATTAGCCAAGCGCTACAGTGGAGATGAAGGACATCGTTTTATTAATGGTGTGCTGCGCCGAGTCACAGAACATAAACAAACGGCTTAGGTGTTGTCCTCACTTCACCAGTTTCATGTAAGGGTTCCAAGTGAGGATAAACCGCTTTTTTAGCAGGAAAAGGTGGGGAATTAAATTAAACTAAGAACTAATAACTGATAATTTCATAATTTACTAAATAATATAGTACTGCTGCAATGGTTTTTAATTGGTTCCGCCGTCAACATAACGATACTCCCGATACCCCTGAACAACAGCCACAGGGGGAAAATCAGCCTACAGAAGAAACACCACCAGAACCATCCGCAGCACCTACGCCAGACACGGCGGATTTGTTAGCGTTTGCTAAAGCCGCATATAAAAATATTCAGCAAAAACAACAATCTCAAATATTAGAAGAAACAACAGAAACCCCAGCGGCGGAAATCACCCCATCAACCGCAGCTGAAGAGATATCTGTGATTGAGGAATCAGCCCCAGTCGAGGCCATTGCCGAAACAACAGAACCCTTAGCGGCGGAAGTCACACCATCAACCGCAGCTGAAGAGATATCTGTGATTGAGGAATCAGCCCCAGTCGAGGCCATTGCCGAAACAACAGAACCCTTAGCGGCGGAAGTCACACCATCAACCGCAGCTGAAGAGATATCTGTGATTGAGGAATCAGCCCCAGTCGAGGCCATTGCCGAAACAACAGAACCCTTAGCGGCGGAAGTCACACCATCAACCGCAGCTGAAGAGATATCTGTGATTGAGGAATCAGCCCCAGTCGAGGCCATTGCCGAAACAACAGAACCCTTAGCGGCGGAAGTCACACCATCAACCGCAGCTGAAGAGATATCTGTGATTGAGGAATCAGCCCCAGTCGAGGCCATTGCCGAAACAACAGAACCCTTAGCGGCGGAAGTCACACCATCAACCGCAGCTGAAGAGATATCTGTGATTGAGGAATCAGCCCCAGTCGAGGCCATTGCCGAAACAACAGAAATTTCCAGCCCAGAAGCCACAGTCAGCGAGGGACAACCAGCTAACTTATCCTTTTTAGAACGGGCAGCCGCCGAAAGACAAGCCAAGCAGGAAAGATTGATAGCTAACGCGATTGAAGTTGAAGAACCAGCAATTACACCAACTTCGGCATCAACCACACCAGAGATAGAAGCAGAAATTCCGGAAATAGAATTTGATGATGGGTTTGTCTGGTCAGTTGAAGTTTTAGCAGCCCAAGGCAGACGGGCAGAAGATGTTTCTATAGAAGAAATTACCTGGCTGAAAAAGCTACGTCAAGGTTTAGATAAAACCAGGCGAAATATCCTTAACCAACTCAAGTCAATTGTTGGTCAAGGCCCTTTAAATCAAGCAGCTGTAACAGAAATTGAGGCATTACTCCTACAAGCAGATGTAGGTGTAGAAGCGACAGATTTTATTATTGATGCTTTACAGAAAAAACTGCGGGATGAAATCACCCCACCAGAACAAGCGATCGCATTCTTGAAACAAATCCTTCGGGATATGCTAGATACACCAACTCAAACATCGCCAAAATCTAGCTTTGCCCCAGAAAAAGACAACCTCACCATTTGGTTAATTACAGGGGTGAATGGTGCAGGTAAAACTACCACAATCGGCAAAATTGCCCATTTAGCCCAAAAATCTGGTTATAAATGCTTGATTGGTGCTGCTGACACCTTCCGCGCAGCTGCTGTAGAACAAGTAAAAGTGTGGGGAAGCAGAAGCGGTGTAGAAGTAATTGCCAATCCGGGGAAGAACACAGACCCCGCCGCAGTTGTATTTGATGCGATCGCAGCAGCCCAATCACGGGAAACCGAATTACTGTTAATAGATACCGCTGGGCGACTACAAAACAAGAAAAACTTAATGGACGAATTGAGTAAAATCCGCAGAATTATTGACAAAAAAGCCCCCAATGCTCATGTAGAATCTCTCTTGGTTCTAGATTCTACCTTAGGACAAAACGGACTCCGGCAAGCTGAAGTCTTTTCCCAAGCTGCCCAACTGAGCGGCGTTGTCTTAACTAAGCTAGATGGTACAGCTAAAGGAGGTGTGGCTCTGGCCGTTGTTAAGCAATTGGGTTTACCGATTCGTTTTATCGGTGCAGGAGAAGGAATTGAAGACCTGCGCCCATTCTCTAGCTATGAATTTGTAGAAGCGTTATTGAATGGCTAGTACCGCTTTGCGTAATTCGTAATTCGTAATTCGTAATTCGTAATTCGTAATTCGTAATTCGTAATTCGTAATTCGTAATTCGTAATTCGTAATTCGTAATTCGTAATTCGTAATTCGTAATTCGTAATTCGTAATTCGTAATTCGTAATTCGTAATTCGTAATTCGTAATTCGTAATTCGTAATTCGTAATTCGTAATTCGTAATTCGTAATTCGTAATTCGTAATTCGTAATTCGTAATTCGTAATTCGTAATTCGTAATTCGTAATTCGTAATTCGTAATTCGTAATTCGTAATTCGTAATTCGTAATTCGTAATTCGTAATTCGTAATTCGTAATTCGTAATTCGTAATTCGTAATTCGTAATTCGTAATTCGTAATTCGTAATTCGTAATTCGTAATTCGTAATTCGTAATTCGTAATTCGTAATTCGTAATTCGTAATTCGTAATTCGTAATTCGTAATTCGTAATTCGTAATTCGTAATTCGTAATTCGTAATTCGTAATTCGTAATTCGTAATTCGTAATTCGTAATTCGTAATTCGTAATTCGTAATTCGTAATTCGTAATTCGTAATTCGTAATTCGTAATTCGTAATTCGTAATTCGTAATTCGTAATTCGTAATTCGTAATTCGTAATTCGTAATTCGTAATTCGTAATTCGTAATTCGTAATTCGTAATTCGTAATTCGTAATTCGTAATTCGTAATTCGTAATTCGTAATTCGTAATTCGTAATTCGTAATTCGTCCTACGGTCCCGCTAGGGATACGTAATTCGTAATTACCATTCCGTCAGGGTTTTAGGCATTTTAAATGGGTGGCTTATTTACGCCGTTGTGTACTAGTGCCGCTTATCTGGGAAAGCAGGGGGATGGGGTGATTTATTTTTAGCCCTAATTATGGGACATTTTGGCAATGGGAACCCCGAATTTCTAAAATAATTGTTTTTTTACAATTAATGGCTAACTTCTGTTAGAATTGCACACTAAAGCTCTATGTTTAAGTTACCAAGTGGTTTCTTAAATGCATCTATACTGTTGCTTGAGTACCAGAGAAGGTATCCTCAAAAAATAAAGTGGTGTCAGTAAGCTAGATTAACACTCTAAACTTTACTCACTGACTTTATTTACCAATTGACTCGCAAATACTTTTTTTGAGCTATTTAGCAATTTAAATTGTCAACGAACTCATCAAGAAACTCACCTAAAATACATCTTGTTCCTTAATCGCTGATTGTCGATAGTTACTCTGTCAGATGAAAAGACTATTTTGCTAACAACAAACTTTTATTTCTCAAGGTATATGAATTGCTGATTTAGTTATGAAAAAATGAAAAGCCGTTTAGCAACCATCAAAATTACAGTTTGTGACTGTTTTATTTTTGACAAATAAAGCAAGATATTTCTGTAAAATCGCCATAAATAGCCAAAAATGCCATCAGCGAATGCCATACTGACCAACATTATTTACTAAGTCTTTCTACTCTTGCTAAAATCAATAATTTTGTCCAATATGATTTAGCAATGCCAAAAACCAAGGATTTATAAGAAATCATAAATCTGCTGATCTAAAAAGCAATAGCGTATTTGCCTGTGTCTCAAGTTCCTTCTCACCCAACTGAAAGTAATAGTAGTGCCGCGACAGATGTCACTCCAGTCGTGGCACTGAAAGAACTGGTGGCCAGGTTACACCGAGAACAAAACAAAATTCAAGATTTGCTCAGTTCTTTAGGATTTGCCCTCAGAAGTTTTAATAATCTGAATCAGTTTTTGGAATTGATTCCACTCATGGCCACAAGAGTTACTGATGCAGAAGGTAGCGCTTTATTTCTTTATAAACCTAATGGTCAAATTAGGTTAGAGCAACTGCATTGGCAAGATAGTCAACAACGAAAAAATATTAGAAAAGCTCTGGAAACTGCCAGTAGTCAAATTACGCTTTTATCAAATTCTGTGCCGCTAACAACAACGACAGGGATTTTGGATGATGAGATGCATCGCTATTTGGGGCCAGATGTGCAAATTTTTGGCACGGCTATTTTAGTTAAGCATACAGAAAGGGGATGGCTCTATGTATTGAGCCGTGATCCACAATATAGTTGGACGGAAACTAGACAAAAGTTAGTTAGATTAGTTGCAGATCAAACAGCCGTAGCAATTGAAAATGATGAACTAGCGGTAGAACTGAGGAAAAAGGAACGTCTAGATCAAGAATTAGAAATTGGTGCAGAAATTCAACGGCGACTTTTACCACGTCAATGTCCTAGTATTCCCGGTGTAGTTTTGGCTGCACGTTGTAAACCGGCTAATCGTGTGGGTGGAGATTATTATGATTTTATTCCCACAAATCACAAACAATTACAACCACATAAATACATTAGTGCCGAAGAAGCTTGTTGGGGTTTGGTAATTGGGGATGTGATGGGTAAAGGTGTCCCCGCAGGATTGATTATGACGATGATGCGGGGAATGTTACGGGGAGAAGTATTACATGGTAATTCTCCTGCTGGAATTCTCCAAAATTTGAATCGCGTCATGTATGCAGATTTGGAAAATTCTCACCGCTTTATCACGATGTTTTACTCGGAATATAACCCCATAACGCGGGTTTTATCCTATAGTAATGCAGCACATAATCCGCCTTTTTGGTGGCACGCAGCGACGAAAACTGTGAGCCGTTTGGATACTATAGGGATGCTGATTGGTTTGGATGCTAATAGCGAATATGAAGATGCCCAAGCGCAGTTAGAGCCAGGAGATACAGTGATTTATTATACAGACGGTTTAACTGATGCGGCAGCGGCTGGGGGCGATCGCTTTGATGAAGAAAATTTTATCACTTCTTTTAACTTCGCTTGTCGTTATTGCAATGGTCCACAGGAAATTGTCGATTATTTATTTGATAAAGTTCAGGAATTCATCGGACCAGATAAGCAAAATACTGATGATATGACAATGGTGGTTTTACAGATTTTGTGATGGGTTAAGGTAAAAATTCGATATTATACAACTGGATTTCTGTATTGGAAATAGAAACCATGATGTTTTTGCAATCTTGTTTGGATGGGTTATTAATTTACTATTTTAACATAGATACAAATAGACAAATAGATCCCCGACTTCTTAAAGAAGTCGGGGATCTGGGTATCTGATGTTTTCAAGTTCTATTACTTATCAACTCTGGAAATCGGCATTCTTGGTGGTGCTGTTTTCCACATTAAATCAATTTCTTCGGGTGTGAGTTGATAAGCTTGATTCACTAAATCAGAAAGACGATTTTCTAATTTTAAAGCTTCGTTTTTCCGGCTATTAATTTCTGGAACATAATCATTATGTGCTTTGCGTAAAGCTGTAAATGCTGGTATACTTAAAGGGTCTGAAGATTTTTTAGTAGTTTTTGGTTTTGGCATTCTTTTTCTAACTTCTTCTACAAAGTCTGGAAATTCCAAAGTTGAGAAATCTTCTAGTTTATTTCCCAGTTTCTCAATTTTGTATTCTATTTGCAACCAGTCGAGAACATCTTTATAAACTTGTCCGTTGATTTTGGTAATTTCAATTAACCGCGTGACAATTGTTTCTACTTCTGCGCGTATTTCTGCTGTAGGTTGTGCAATGGGTAGAGTTTCCATTAAATAACCAGCAGGGTTTAAAGCCTCATCTTTCATGTGTGGTAAATATCGCCAATTATGCCACCACATAAGCGGAGAGTTAAGAATAGCTAAAATATATAAATCAGATGAGGGAATTATAAAAGCTTTATTATTAGTAAAATAGCCAAGATGATCATAACTATAAGAAGAGTGAAATTGTATTTCCTGATATATAATTTTTGGCTGCTCAAAGAATTGCCAATAGTTAACAGCATCTTGTATTTCATACCATTTAAAACTACCAGATTTACGTCCTTGCCAATCATCTTTATTTACATTGTTAGGACGAGGTTCCAGTTTATTTTGATATTGAAATAAATAATTTTTAACAGCTGGGTAAGCATCAATATCAATTCCTCGACGAGTAAAAATCATCCACAAATTTTCCCATTCAGGAACCCATCTTTTAATATCTTGACCTCTTAAATAAGGCTTAATAATTTCTGCTGATTTTGGATCAGATGAAACTAATTTATTTTTAGTTGTTTCATCTATTAAAAAAGCTTCATTAAAACCTGTACAAACTCCCCAATACGACTTAGTACCAGTAAATTCATTTAACGGAACTCCTACCCGTTGAATTTTCCGCATTAAATCATCAACCGCAGGTGGTTCTAAACTCCAAGCATTAGCAGTAAAACGCGACCAAGGAATAGTGTAACTGTTTTCTTGATTCTGCACATATTGAGTGAGATTAATATTTTTCAACTCCTCACGAGGAACAGAACAAACTAAAACCTCCTCTTCCTCCCTCCTCGCACCCCCGTCAGTCCCCCCGCTACGGGGGGAAGATGAGGATAAACTTTTGATATTGGAGGGTTGGGGTGGGGTAATTTTCCTCGCTGCGATAATACAGGGAAAAGTATCAGCGTCTTCAAAAATTGGTGCGTGTCCAAAATCAATAATTTGTTCAAACACACTTTCCTGAGAAAAGAACCGTCGCAAAGGTTCACCATAACCAGAACGCAACCATTTATTAGTCACAATATAAGAAAGTATTCCTTCCGATTTCAGAAGATTTAAACCTTTCTCATAGAAATAAACATACAAGTCAGCCGACCCATGATAGCATTTATATCTTTCTTGTAAATAAGATTTTATATCAGATAATAAAAGTTGACGAATATAAGGAGGATTTCCAATTACCACATCAAAACCACCTTCAGTAAAAACTTGAGAAAATTCACTTTCCCAAATAAAAGGTAAATCTGTAAATTGTGAATCAGCAACGATAGAATTACCGATTTTAATATTATCATCCAAATAAGTTAATGTTTTTCCTTGAGTTGCAGTTTTTAACCACAAAGATAACTTAGTAATTTCTACCGACTCTGGAGATAAATCCACCCCAAATAAATTATTACTGAGAATAGTTTTATCTAATTCAATAGACATTTCCGGTAAAGATTGTAGAGACGTTCCATGGAACGTCTCTACATCGGATTTTTTATTACTTTGATGTTTCAGAAATCGCAAATTATCATTAACTCGTTGATACTGACTTGCAAAATAATCAAAAGCCGCGATTAAAAACGCACCAGAACCGCAAGCAGGATCAATAACTCGCGTTTTTACTAATACCTCATCACGGTAACTTTCCCAAAATTCAATTTCCCTTTTTCGGTTTTGAGGTGTATCTGCAAATTCCTCTAATTTAAACTTTTCTCTTAATTCATCTTCGCGTTTTTGCAAATATCCACCAATTGCAACTTCGACAATATATTGAGTAATATAAGCAGGAGTGTAAAATACGCCTAACTTTTTCCGTTTACCTTGTTTTTTATCAAATTCCTGTTTAGCAACATCCGCTTTTAATTCTTCTAAATCTGTAATTGACTGTTCAAATATTCGCCCCAAAATATCTACAGAAACTTCCGAATCAAAATCAAAGCGCGTTAGTTCTTTAAGTTGCTTACATAAAGGATCTGGAATATTTAATTGTTCATCTAAAATTGGATCATGTTTAAATAAACCACCATTATAACCGGGAATTGGTGGATCTTCATTACCTTGGTCAACCCAACGAAAAACAGCTTGATAATTTTCCCAAATTGACCGAGGATTATAAGCATCTTTGCTATCATGGGCTTTAGTAATTGTCTTTTCTGGTAATAGTCTTTTACTTTCACAAAAAGCAATAAATAAAATTCTGTCTAAAGTTTTTTGTGCTTTCTCAATTAATACTTGATTACGGTTAGGAATATCTAATGAAGCAAAAAAGCGAAAATGTTTAACTATATTTAATCTTACTTGCTTATATTCTTCATACAGTTCTTTAGTAATTTTCTCTTGTGCTTCCTCAGAAGTTACTAACAACGTATCAATTTTAGATATATCTTTAATTGGTAAAAAACTTTGCCGACAAAGCAGAAAATAAAATCTTTTAAAATCCTCTAAATTTGCTAAATCAACTAATAAAAACTTTTCATAATAAGCCGGAGTCTTATTAGTATGATATAATCGCAATTCTCGATAATTAGAAATAATAATCCAATGACAATCAGGTGTATAATTAGCATAACGCCAACCCTGATCAACTGCTGATTCTTTTCTGCCTGATGCGGGTCTATCTAAATCATCTTTTGTCCCTTTTAACTCAATTGGTGCAACAACTTTACCCTGTAAGTTTACCTTTCCCTTGTTATTTTCTGTAGCGGTAAAAAATCCCAAAGCTGCATCAGCAGAACCACCACCATCAGCAATTGTTTGTTCTGCATGAATTTCCCAAACTTTACCAGCACCTTCAATAATAGAACAATAACCTAAAACATCTTGAAATATATCTTTGAGAAAATCACCATGTAAAGAAACTTCTTTTACTTGATCAAGAGTACCTGATTTTAAAGCATTAACCCATTTTTTAACAATTTTGTGACGTTCCTCTAAGTCTGAAGGAAATTTAAAATTACCCAAAGCATTTTTTAACGCCTTTTTCTGGAATAAAGTTTTATAAACTTGCTGATTCATATCTTCACATTTTCAGTAGGTTGAGTTGATAAACATATCCCTTACGGGAGTCGTAGACAAAAACAAACATAACATATAGTATACATCATACTACCATCACCAGCTATCATGTAAATAAGAGAAGATATAGAAATAGAACCATGACAGATACACCTGGAAAGATTAATCTTACCTGAGAATTATCACCACAACTAAATCAAATTCTATATTCTGACTACTAGATTAAAAATATGAAAATAAGCTATACTACTTATAGTATGACTTTGGGTAATATATGGCTAAAATCTCAATTTCATTGCCAGATGAACTACTAAATTACATTGATCAAAAAGTTGAAAACCGTAGTGCGTTGATTGAAAGTCTCTTGAGACAATGGCAAGAAAAACAACAAGATAAAGCATTAGCGGCTGCTTGCGCTTTGGTTGATGAATTAGAATTAGGTTGGGAAAGTGAATTTTTATTTATTAAAAACAACTAATCACATTTTTGCAAATTCCCATGTATGACAACATCTGCAAATTCCTAGCTGAAAACTGCAAAGACGACTTAGCAACATGGTTACTAGGTTCACCGATTAAATTAATCGTAAGGGCGAAGCATTCGGACAGAAAATCAACAGTTTCAGGGATAAGTTATCGCCCGAATGCTTCGCCCCTACAGCCCCACAGAATTATCAAACGAACCAATTCGCGCTGATTCATTAATCTTATTACAATCAGATGAATTAGTTCTACATAGCGAATTTCAAACCGACACTGACGAAGATATGCCCTTTAGGATGTTAGATTATCGAGTCAGGGTGTATCGACGCTTTCCTAACAAAAGAATGCGTCAAATAGTCATCTATTTACGAAAAACAGGGTCAGAATTAGTCAATGAAAACAACTTTAGATTAGAGAAAACTTACCATGAGTTTGATGTCATACGTCTATGGGAACAACCAACAGATAAATTTCTGACTGTTCCCGGTTTATTACCCTTTGCTGTGCTGACTCAGACAAAAGATCCTACAATGGTATTAACTCAAGTTGCCCAAGCAGTTGAAGCAATTACCAATCAAAGGCTACAAAAAAATATCAAGATCCTTTTCCTAATCTAAAGCGTAACCTTTATGGGAAAATGGGATGGTGCAATAACGCTTGCCTTATATTGCTTCGGGTCCAAAGGAATTTTGATAAATGTGGAAAAAAATTGCGTTAATTTTGTTATTAGTATTTAGCTTCAGTCTCAGTAACACTGATGTAGCTTCTGCTGCTGGACTCAAAAGCTTTGTAGATGGTGCTGATGGTTATCAGTTTTTATATCCTAATGGGTGGTTGCAAGTTAAAGTTGCCAACGGTCCCGATGTAGTTTTTCATGATTTAATTGAAGTCTCAGAAAATGTCTCTGTGGTAATTAGTCCTGTTCCTGATGGAAAAACTTTACCAGAATTGGGGACACCTACAGAAGTTGGATATAGATTAGGAAAAGCTGCTCTTGCTCCTCCAGATTCTGGCCGTTCCGCAGAATTAGTCAATGCGGTGCAAAAAGAATCTGATGGTAAAATATACTACTTTCTAGAGTATGAGGTTCAACTTCCTAATCAGCAAAAACGACACAATATCTCTAGTGTAGCTGTGAGTCGTGGCAAGCTTTTTACCTTTAATGCCTCAGTTCCTGAAAAGCGGTGGAAAAGACTGCAACCCATGATTGATGAAATTGTAGGTTCTTTTAAAGTGTATTAATTAATCAGGTGACAGGTGATAGGGAGCAGAGTTTTTCTAATCAGCCATCACCCATTACCGATTGTTCCCATATTCTTGACTATGGTAATTCCTCAATTTGTACTTGCATCTGCTTCTCCAGCGCGTCGTCGTTTACTGCAAACTGTGGGGATTGAACCGATAGTTTGTCCTAGTGATTTTGATGAGTCGCAAATTCAACATCATGATCCTGCACAATTAGTGCAAACACTGGCTCAGTGTAAAGCAGAAACTGTAATATCTCAGTTTCCATCAGCCTTGATTATGGGTTGTGATTCAGTTTTAGCAATGAATGGTGAGATTTATGGCAAACCTGGGGATGCAGAGGAAGCGATCGCACGTTGGCAAATAATGCAAGGTAACTTTGGTGACTTGTATACTGGTCATATTGTAATTGACACAACAAAAAATCAGAGTGTTGTCAAGTGTCAAGTGACGAGAGTATACTTTGCTCAAATGAGCGATCGCGCAATTCTTGCCTATGTGGACACAGGTGAACCCCTCAAATGTGCTGGAGCCTTTGCTATTGAAGGTTTTGGTAGTTTGTTTGTAGAAAAAATCGAGGGTTGTCACAGCAATGTAATTGGACTGAGTTTACCTCTGTTACGCCACATGATCACCGAATTGGGTTATGAAGTTACTGATTTCTGGCAATAAGTGGGAGTATTCCAAATGTGTAAGTTTATTTTTTATCTAAGCTTCCAACTTAATATAAGGCATGAAATAAACGAACCGCAAAGACGCAAAGAGCGCGAAGGAAGAAGAGATTTTTCAGACTAATAAGTTAGGTGTCATCTTTTGAAAAGACAAATAATTTGTATACTTCACTCAGATAAAATGTGCTGTAAATACAGATGTTTCCGCTCTTATGAGGTACATCTTAGCCCCCTCATCGCTTGCGGGGAGGGGGTTGGGGGTGGGGTTCTTGTACTTCATAAAACTGGGAAGTGCTGTAATGGATAAACAGCGTCTAAAAAAACTCCTAATAGGTGATTTAAGCTGGAAAAGAATGTTTAAATCATTACTTTTTATCTATATATTTTTTGCGGGATATGTTTATTTTCGTGCAGATAGTATGATTTTCTTACCGCAACCATCTAGCTATAAAGATACTAAGGAAATTATCAAAATCACAAGTGCAGAAAATACGCAAATTTCATCCATTTATTTACAAAATCCGCAAGCTAAATATACAGTTCTTTATGCTCATGGTAATGCCGAAGATTTAGGAGATATTCAGGAAATATTGCAAAAAATACGCGATTTTGGTTTCAATATTTTTGCTTATGACTATCGTGGATATGGTACGAGTCAGGGAAAACCTACAGAAAATAATGCTTATCAAGATATTGATGCTGCTTATAATTATTTGACTCAAGATTTAAAAATTCCACCACAGCAGATTATTGTTTTTGGACGTTCTGTTGGAGGTGGTTCAGCGGTAGATTTAGCAGCACGAAAACCTGTTGCAGGATTAATTCTTGAAAGTACATTTACTTCAGCTTTTCGGGTAGTTGTACCTTTGCCAATTTTGCCTTTTGATAAATTTAGAAATCTCGATAAAATCAAAAAAGTACAAAGTCCCGTATTAGTAATGCATGGTAAATTGGATAATGTGATTCCTTTTACTCATGGACAAAAATTGTTTGCTTCTGTAACCTCACCCAAACTTTCTTTGTGGGTAGAGACAGCAAATCATAATGATGTTTACTCGGTTGCAGGAGACAAGTATGGAAAGACTTTGCGTGACTTTGCTGATTTAGTCTCAAAAAACCAGAATTACCCAAAGTGATAAATTGCAGTTAAAAAGATTCAGGTTTTAAAAGATAATAATACCACCTAATTCTTCCATCATTTGTTCTAAGAGTTCCTCCATCATTTCCTGCTTTGAAGAACGCAAACTTGGAGGACCATCGAGAAATTCTTTAATAGTAATTTTTTGTTCTCTAAATCCCTTCACAAAATCACGAATATCAGCAACAATACTAATCTGAGATTCTAGTGTTTTCACCATTAAATCAATAGAATTAATCCCTTGTTTAGCAGCTTTGCGAGCATCTGAAACCATTGCTCCTTCAGGAGTATTTTTAGCTAAACGTAGTTCCTGTTTTAATTTTTCATATTGATTTTTCAGAATTTCATTTTGTTGTTCTAAATTCTTGCACCTGCGCGTCAAATCATCCTCACTATTGCTATCAATAGATTCCCCTAACTGGTGCTGACGTTCAATTTCTAAAAGTCGCGCTAAATCTCCTTCTTGATAGGCTTTATTAATTTCCTTCATGATTTCTGTGTGTGACATTTGCGTTTCGCTGTCTTTTACCTTATCTGGGTGAAAGATTTCCGCTAACTTCAGAAATGTCTGCCGAACTTTTCTTGATTCTTCGGTTCTGCTGGCAGAACTAGATTCTACTTCCTGTTGTGATTCCCAATATTGATGGCGGTTTTGATTAGTTTCATCGCTATCCATTTCTTCAGAATTTTCAAACAGTTCATCTAATTCTTCATCATCATCTTTACCAACAGATTTGGGGCTAATTATTCCTGTCATCTGGAGATTAAGGTAAAGTTCTTTGATATGTTTTTCTGTTTGTTTACCAAATTTTCTCGTAGTCAAAATCTCATTAAACAGCGCATGAATTTCTTGATCAAGTTCCGCCATTTTCTTGAAACTGGGAGTAGCTTGATGAAATACATCTGTGGCTAAAGAGCGCATTCTTTCCACAAAATTATTTAATTCTGTCCGCTTTTTTTTAATCTGTTTCAATATTGATTGGTGTTCTTTTTCTAAACCCTCTAAATAGATATGCAATTCAGAGAGTGCCAGTGGTATTGCTGGGGTAGCTGGGGATGCAGATTTAGTTTTTCGAGGCATAAAAAAAGTAGGTAAGTTTCAAGGTTAATAGATAAATTAAGTAAAGGTTAAAAGTACCCAACACTTGTAAGCATTTGTTGGGTTGCGCTGTCGCTTAACCCAACCTACAAAAACTCTTAACCGAAAAGTATTGAATTGATACGACACCTTTAATATTATCTGCTGACTTGCAATATTTGAGATGCCGTATTCCTAGAATTTACTTGAACTTGAATTAGAGAGAATTGCTCAATTGTGCTTCTGAAATCCAAGCACCGTGGAAACCGTAAGGTACTCGTTGGGGAATAATTACCCGCGCGACAGGTTCACTGGTTATATCTTGAGCATTGATGACTACTAATTCCGAAGTTTCTGAATTTTGATCATAAACAAAGGTGATTAGCCAACCATCATCTTCTGTGGTGGCATTCAGGCTGGGTGCAAATACTGATTCACCACCATAGCGTCCTTTTCCAAATTCATGGGTTTGGGATTTGCCATGACTGAAATTGTACTTAATTACTCCCTCAAATAAAGGTACAGGACTTGTTGCCATTTTGCCAGCGTAGCCATATTGGGTTTTTCTTCCCAGGAGGTTTTCGTTAACACGGGGAAATTCTGCGGGTACATCGTCTAGCTTTTCTTCTTTGACTGCACCTGTAATTAGGTTAAACCGCCAGCGGTGGAGGAGGGGTATATCTGCTGTGGGATCTGTTTGTGAACCACCCATGAGAATGGTGGTAGAACTCATGCGACAAGCAATAAGTACTACTTCGTCTCCTTCTTCATAGGCGTTGAGGGTGTGGAAGACGTAGCAGGGGGAACTTTCAAACCAGCGGATATTGCTGTTGTCTCCGTGACGCGGGACAATGCCAAAGCGACTGGGGCGTTGGTTCTCAAACATCATCATTGGTTCTCCCCGTTGCATTCTTTCTGGGCTGAAAGTCACGGGTAAATCCATGAAAATACTATACTTTTCAGTAATGGCAAAATCATGCATCATTACCCCCATAGGGATATCAATTGGTACTGTTCGCAATAATTCCCCTTGTGCTGAAACTACGCCATATTGTAAGTATGGTGGTGCAAACGAGTAACCAAAAAACATCATTTCCCCAGTCACTGGATCTACTTTTGGGTGAGCAGTAAAAGCAGAAATCAGCTGGTTGTTGTAAGTGTATTCACCAATGCTGTCTAATTCAGGAAGTTGGATATTGTGTGGCGCACCTCCTTCCCACAATGCCAAAAATTGACCTGCGTGCCATACTAAGGCTGTATTAGCGGTATTTTTGCCGATGCCATGAGGATTATCCTGTTGGGGTGGTTCCATAAATCCACTCCAGACAGCTTTACCCGCCTCATTTTCGATTTTCCAGCCTCTGGTGCGAACGTAGCGATTGCGATAAGTGGCCTTACCGTTGCTGATTTGTACACCATGTAACATTCCATCACCGTCAAACCAGTGATACTGACCAATGGGTGAGCGTTGGGGATTGGGTCCATTTCGCACAAACATCCCAGAAAGATCAGCGGGTAATTCACCTATAACTTGCAGTGTATCAGTGGTGATTTCTTGAGAAACAGGGGCAAAATTACCATCAAGATAGGGATTTACGGCGGTTGTTAACATTGTCAATATTAAATTTGATTGGCACTTTCTTTAATATAATGAGCGATCGCACATTTTGCCGGCCAACAATCAGGTTATTCTCTGAATATTGACAATGGCAATTTCAACCACAGTGAGAATATACCGTGAGCCTAACTCTTTATCTACTCCGTCATGGACAAACAGAATCTAGTCGTATGAATGCCTATTGCGGTGCAATAGACTCAGAACTCACCCCTGACGGCTTAGAAATGGCAAATGCTTTTGCTGCTGCTTACAGTTCTACCCCTTGGAAAGCAATTTTTTCTAGTCCCATGCGACGAACCATAGCAACAGCAAAACCTTTATGTACAGCTATAGGAATGCAACCTGAACTGCGAGATGGTTTGAAGGAAATTAACTATGGTGAATGGGAAGGAAAAACCCCAGAAATCATCAGTCGTGAATATCATGATGATTATATCCGTTGGTCAGCTGACCCTGCTTGGTATGCTCCAACTGGTGGGGAAAGAGCAATCACCATTGCTGCTCGTGCTATGCAAGTAATTGAAGAAATTAAGCATCTTTACGATGATGGTAATGTTTTAGTTGTTGCTCATAAGGCAACTATCAGAATCATTCTTTGTAGTTTATTAGGAATTGATGTCGGACGCTTTCGTTATCGTTGGGGATGTCCTGTTAGCTCTTTAAGTATTATCGAATTTACTGAACATGGACCAATGTTAAAAGCTTTGGCAGACCGGACTCATTTAGATGATAGATTGCGGAATTTACCAGGAACTTAAACTCACTAATAAAAAATTGTAACCTCATGTAGAGACATTCTAGAGAATGTTTCTACCCTATAGGTAATTCGCCAATCATCAAATTATCACCAATTTTATTATGTTTCCCATTATTGAAACTATTCCTTTACGTCAAATGGCTTCAGGTGATATCCTCTTTCTTCAAGTTTACAAATTTATCGGTTTTCATCCTGGTAAAAAGGTTTATATTCAATCTAATTTACATGGAGCAGAAATTTCTGGTAATGCCGTTATTTATCAGCTAATCGAGTTTTTATCATCAATAAATCACACTGATTTGGCTGGAGAGATTTGGTTAGTTCCTGTTTGTAATCCTATGGGAACAAATGAACGCGCTCAACATTTCTCTCCTGGGAGGTTTTGTGCTTATGAAGGTAAGAACTGGAATCGCATTTTTTGGGACTATGAGAAAGAAGCTGATGATTTAGTAGCTTTTACTCAATCTCAATTGCATCTTGATATAGAGGTCGTCAGACAAAATTATTTAACTACAATTAAAAGTAAATTTGCCAAAAATTTAGAAAAAATTAATTCTCCTGCTAGTGTCCCCTACACTGAACTATTTCGCTATCAACTACAAGCCCTCTGTTTAGATGCAGACTACTTAATTGATTTACACTCTTCTGGTGATCAAGGTTTAGACTATTTTTATTATTTCCCCAAGCGAGAAGATAGCGCCAAATACTTCTTACTTGATTATGGGATTTTATTAGATGAATATGATGGGGATGCTTTTGATGAAGCTTTTATCAAACCTTGGTTAGCACTAGAATCTGCTTTTGAAAAACTGGGTAAAAATATCAGATTTGATATCGAAGCTTGGACATTAGAACTGGGAACAGGAATGCAGATAAAATCTGATTCAGTCGCTCAAGGTGTGCGGGGTGTAAAAAACTATCTAGCACAAAAAAGGGTTTTACAAAATCCTGACTTGATGCTACCGCAAACACAATCTCATCAAATGTATTTTGCAACCAGTAGCCACAGAAAAACTTATTATGCTATTGCAGGTGGTATGATTCAATCTAGAGTTAAATTGGGTAGTAGTGTCAAAGCGGGAGATAGACTGTATCAAATTATTAGTTTTAATAAAGAAGGTAAATTACCTACTGTAATTGATATCTGTGCTGAAGCAGATGGATTGGTTTATGATATGTCAACAAATCAGGCTGTAAATCAAGGTGAGTCTGTCTTGGGAATGCTTCAGTCATAAATTGGAAAAATTTAGCAGTCAGAAAACTTGTAATTTTACAATTTTCCTAACTTTGTATTATTGCTGATATCTTTTTATGAAAAGTAAGGATACAGGATGAATCATAATTTTCGAGTCATTCTTGATAATTTCCTGAAAAACTTGCTTCTATAGATTCCTACTACCAACAAATATTCTGACTCCTGACTCCTGACTCCTGAATTCTTACGACGAAAAGATGAAAATATATTCAGTAATAGATTAAACTGAAAATAAGGACAACCCCGCACAGACCAGGGTAATTTTTATGTCTGTTTTTGATTTGAAAAAAAACCAATTTATCCCCAGTGTGAAATATGAAGGTGGAGTCAAAGGTGAGTAGTATTGATAATTATACCTTCTCTATGGCAGGAGAAGTCACAATTCCCCAGGCTCCTCCTGAATTTAAATCAGGTTTTATCGGCATTATTGGTCGTCCCAATGTCGGTAAATCTACTCTGATGAATCATTTAGTCGGTCAAAAAATAGCCATCACTTCACCAGTAGCCCAAACTACGCGAAATCGCTTGCGAGGAATTTTAACTACTGAAAAAGCCCAACTAATTTTTGTAGACACACCAGGAATTCATAAACCTCATCATCAATTGGGGGAAGTGCTGGTAAAAAATGCCAAAATTGCTATTGAGTCAGTAGATGTAGTACTGTTTGTAGTTGATGGTACAGTAGCTTGTGCGAAAAGATGAAAATATATTCAGTAATAGATTAAACTGAAAATAAGGACAACCCCGCACAGACCAGGGTAATTTTTATGTCTGTTTTTGATTTGAAAAAAAACCAATTTATCCCCAGTGTGAAATATGAAGGTGGAGTCAAAGGTGAGTAGTATTGATAATTATACCTTCTCTATGGCAGGAGAAGTCACAATTCCCCAGGCTCCTCCTGAATTTAAATCAGGTTTTATCGGCATTATTGGTCGTCCCAATGTCGGTAAATCTACTCTGATGAATCATTTAGTCGGTCAAAAAATAGCCATCACTTCACCAGTAGCCCAAACTACGCGAAATCGCTTGCGAGGAATTTTAACTACTGAAAAAGCCCAACTAATTTTTGTAGACACACCAGGAATTCATAAACCTCATCATCAATTGGGGGAAGTGCTGGTAAAAAATGCCAAAATTGCTATTGAGTCAGTAGATGTAGTACTGTTTGTAGTTGATGGTACAGTAGCTTGTGGTTCAGGCGATCGCTATATTGCCGAGTTACTGAGTCGTAGTCAAACACCAGTGGTTTTAGGTATCAACAAAAGCGACGAACAACCATCAGATTTTCAGAAACTAGATGAAAGTTACACAGAATTAGCCAATTCTCATCAATGGCAAAGTGTCAAATTTTCTGCCAAAACAGGTGCAGAATTAGTAAATCTGCAAGAATTATTAATTGGAAATTTAGAATCAGGACCGTTTTATTATCCACCTGATTTAGTGACAGACCAACCAGAACGCTTCATTATGGGAGAATTAATCAGGGAACAGATTTTGCTACTGACGCGAGAAGAAGTACCTCATTCAGTAGCGATCGCAATTGATCTAGTAGAAGAAACCCCAGCTATTACCCGTGTACTCGCTACCATCAACGTCGAACGCGATTCCCAAAAAGGAATTCTGATTGGTAAAGGTGGCACAATGCTCAAAGCAATTGGTAGCGAAGCTCGTGAACAAATCCAAAAACTCATTGCTGGGAAAGTTTACTTAGAATTATTTGTCAAAGTTCAACCCAAATGGCGACAATCAAGAATCAGGTTAGCCGAATTAGGGTATCGCGTGGAAGAATAGGGAGATGGGGAGATGGGGTGACGGGGAGATGGGGTGACGGGGAGATGGGGTGACGGGGAGATGGGGTGACGCGGAGATGGGGTGACGCGGGGACGCGGAGGATGATTATTGATATCTTTCTCCTGTCCCCAATTACGAATTACGAATTACGAATTACGAATTACGAATTACGAATTACGAATTACGAATTACGAATTACGAATTACGAATTACGAATTACGAATTACGAATTACGATTGATGGACTTGCTCCAGTAACCACAGTGAAGCCACAGTCCCCACAAAATGAGCCGCAATGCCATTAATATTTGCCACTTCTACAAATACATCCATTGCGCGAATAATTCTGTAAGGGTCAGTAAATGCTACTCCTGGGGGTTGGGATACAGATTTGCCTACTAGCACAGCCACCGTGGCTCCTGCACCAAAAATGCTTAATAACATCCCTACTAAACTGATTATAATTCCCAGTCGGATAGCTGTAACGGTTTCTGCCTTACTAGGATGCAAAGTTGAATTAGGATTGGCTAGGCGTTTACCGAAGCGTGTGTAGCGAAAATTCCAAAATACACTGAACAATAGCAGTAAAATTCCGCAAATACCCCAAAATATCCCAATTCCTAAACCAGCATTTTGTTGTTGAGCAAAATCACGACCAGTAATAGCAAACAACAAAACTAAACCAGAAACCACAGCCAGTCCCAATTGTACCCAGAAACTCAGCCAACCTGTGAGGTGAATAGTTTTAGCAATATCTTGTAGTTTAGGTGCAAGCGATGTTTGGTGCTGGTCGTGCGATCGCACTTCGGATTCAGTATGCATATTCATCACTGGTTGCTTGGTATGTTCCCTATTTACATAGCCTAGTTCCATCAACTGACTATATACCCCCACCTACAGACATAATTACCACCAAATATGAAGCCATAAGATATAGATTGGGGGCAGGGGGCAGGGGGCAGTAAATCATAATTTCTCCCCGTCCCCGCGTCTCCCCATCTCCCCGTCCCCCCATCTCCCCATCTCCCCGTCCCCGCGTCTCCCCATCTCCCCATCTCCAATATGTACAATTAACCACATTATCGACTGATAATATTACTGCATCAGTCGTCATGAAAATCAGCACCAAAGATAGAAAAGTATGATTAAATCTTGGATGGTAATCGGGGGTGTAGCTTTCTTAGTTGCATTAGGGGCTAACCTCATTACACCTAGTGATCGCCAGTGGTTCAGGCACTTACAAAGACCCAGATGGCTTACTTTTGAAGCCGCAATTCCGCTAATTTGGACTGTAATATTTATTTGTGGTGCTTGGTCAGCTTATATTGTCTGGGAACACAACCCCGGTACTGGTACAACTTGGTTAATGATGGGTTTATACCTACTTCTAGAAATATTTACCATTGCTTACACACCTGTAATGTTCCGGCTTCGCAGTTTAAAGGTGGGTACAATTCTCGGAGGTACAGGTTTCATTATCTGTCTTTTAGTAACCATTGCAGTATTACCTATTTCTATTTGGGCTGCATTATTACTGCTTCCTTATTTACTGTGGAGTCCTATCGGCACATATACAACTTGGAAAATGATTCATCTCAACCCCCAGGATGCGTAAACAATAACCTCAGCGAACCTCCGCGTTAACCTCAGCGTTCCTCTGCGTTTAATCAAACCAACCTACCATAACGAGCAGTTGGTTGATTCTGCAACCAAGCCCACATTTGATCACCAAAAGAAAAATGCCACCATTCTCTAGGATTGCGTTGAAAACCGGCTTTTAACATCATATCTCGCAGTAATTGACGGTGAGCATCATACTGTTGATTACTCTTAGCATAATATTCAGGGTGCGATCGCTCGGACATTTCATCAATCGGTGAACCCATATCGACAACTTGTCCATTTTCATCCACTAGGGTAATATCTACCGCAGCCCCCGTACTATGGGGAGGAGGGGTATTCATATCTAAACTGGGTACAGCCCAAATTTCATAAACCGCTTCCCAAACTTCTTCCCGTTGCTGAGGTGATAATTGCGCTGCTGTCAAACCCCTGTCTCGCAACGCTTCCCCAAAGCTGTAATCTACCATAAACTGCTGTACAGCCACAGGACGATAAGCATCGAATATCTGAATATACCAATAGGGATGTAGTAATTGTAAATAATTTTGCGCCTGAATCAAATTTGCAATTACACTTTCGCGCAGAAAATAAGGTGAATGTTCCCCATAAGTAGCACCTAACTTTTCATAAGGGTGAGGAGATTCCACCGCAAACAATTCTAGAGGAATTTGTACTAAAGGTTCACCACATTCAATAATCGGGATTTGGTGATATGGTCGCATGATTTTTCAAAGATATAATTCTAAATGAAAGGAATAATCTATCACTTCTCATGTTCACAACAAGACTTTGACTCCACCTCTGGAACAGGATCATAACCCCCTGGATGAAAAGGATGACAGCGCAAAATCCGCATAATACCCATCCAACCACCACGGAACACCCCAAACCGTTCAATAGCTTGAATAGCATACATAGAACAAGTAGGTTGAAAGCGACAAGTGGGGGGAAACAGGGGAGAAATAAATAAGCGATAACCCTTAATTAGCCAAATCAATAATATTTTCATACCCAAATCTAATAAAGTAGGATTAAAGTTAAAAATACCTCTATTCCATCATTGTTTAACACAGCCCTCAGTTTAGGAACCCTTTCACCATTGTCGCTGCAAATTGCCCCTGCTGCGGCTTGGGTGGGATTAATTATTGGCATTGCTTGGGTAGTTAGTCGTTTTACTGATAGCGAACCCGAAATCATCCGTAAAATCGTGCATATTGGCACAGGTAACGTTATTTTAATCGCTTGGTGGTTAGATATTCCCCCATTTGTGGGAATTACAGCTTCAATTTTAGCGAGTTTTATCACCTTATTATCCTATCTATTCCCAATTCTTCCTGGTATTAATAGCGTCGGTCGTCAAAGCTTGGGAACATTTTTCTATGCTGTGAGTATAGGAGTTTTAGTTGCAGGTTTTTGGCATTTACATCAACCCCAATACGCTGTTTTAGGAATTATGATTATGGCTTGGGGAGATGGACTAGCAGCTTTAATTGGGAAACGCTTTGGCAAACATAAATATACAATTTTTGGTTCTCAAAAAAGTTGGGAAGGTTCTTTCACAGTTACTTTAATTAGTTATTTTATTTGTGTGGCTATTTTACTGCTTACCCAAGGAAACATTTGGCAAACTTGGATAGTCTCATTAATGGTAGCCTTAATTGCTACAGTTTTAGAAGCCTTTTCTTTTTTGGGAGTTGATAATTTAACAGTTCCTATCGGTAGTGCTATCTGTGCTTATATGTTAACTCAGCTACTGTCTGGATACTGAATAATTCTGGATTTAGAAATATAGGAAAATGATTTTTTTATAATTAGAGATATCTAAAAATATAGATATTGAATTCTTTATTGAATGAAAAAATTGAATGCCTGGGGCGATTCAGGCGATTTTTGTAAAAACAAAAACTAAATATTATCTAGATTTTCTCTAATACAATTAATCTTTTAATAATTCTATTTTAGTCAAAAAAAACTATTTTGTCTCTACTCTTAGAGGTAAACTTGCAAACTTTACTTTCTACCCGTAGATTTATGAATTCCTAGGCAACAATGCTTATAGTTAAGTTCTTAGGTTGTGAAACGCCTAATTAAGTAGGTGAGGATAACAATCATGTCAAATCAAATGCTTGTGGCTTTATCAGGTAAAGAACAAGAGATACTAACTGATGGTACTGAAATTTAAGATTGGCGATTTTTTGAGGAAGCACCTAGCACTGGTGATTATAAACCAGTATCAACTATTCTCAAATGTAGGCTTATACAAAGTAGGAAAGAGACACAAATATTCTCTTTTTCTGATTACTTGTGTTTTGAAAATCAAGTTATTTATTCATAACTAAAGGTGCAATACCGTGGATTCCTGGCAACGTCAAGAAAACAATTCTTGGTATAACTTCAATAACCCGACTCCAGAAGATTTGCATATACTAGAAGCTAATGAATTTCTTCCCCATATTGGTAAATGGATAAATATCGGTGGGGGAGTGATGATTACTATGTTTGTAGTAGCTGTAAGTCTCACCTCTGTATTACATTACAACGTTACAGTGAAAGTTCCTGCAACTATTCGACCATTAGGAGAATTAAGGTTAGTTGAATCTGCAATGACGGGAACTGTCAAAAAAATTGCAGTTAAAGAAAATCAGTTGGTAAATCAGGGAGAAATCATTGCTTACCTGGATGATTCCCAACTACAATCTCAAAAAAAACAACTGCAAACTACTTTTGATAAAAATCAATTACAACTTATTCAAATTGATGCTCAAATCAATCAAATCAATACTCAAATAATTGCTCAAACCAATTTAAATGACCGCACCATTATAGCCGCACAAGCTGAGTTGACTGGTACTGAACGCAACTATAAAGATCAGCAAATTAAAGCTAATGCGGAAATGAGCCAAGCAGAAATAGCTGTAAAATTAGCGCAGGATCAACTCAAAAGATTACAAACAGAAAAAGTATTAATAGCAACTGTACAAGAAGCAGAAGCCGGCTTAAATCTGGCTAAATTGCAGCGAGATCGCTTACAGAGCATAATGGGAACAGGAGCAGTGTCTAAGAATTTAGTTGAAGAAAAAGACCAAGCTGTAAAATCTGCTCAAGCCAAATTAGAACAAGCAAAATCTAGTTCTAAAAATCTCCAAGAAGAAAAAGAACAAGCCGTAAAATTAGCACAAATCAACTTACAAAAAGCCAAAATTGCCATTAATCCTAGTAACTCAACTGTAACCGTAGCATCGGAACGAATTCAACAAGAACAGTCCAGAGGTGAAGCTACTTTAGCCGCTTTAAAAAAAGAAGGAGAAACATTACTTCAACAACGTTTAGAACTACAAAAACAACAAATTCGCACTCGTCAAGAACTACAACAACTCGAAAATGAATTGATAAAAAGTGTGATTCGTTCCCCAACTACCGGCACACTCATGCAATTCAAACTCCGCAACCCTGGACAGAGTGTACAACTAAGTGAAGCTCTTGCTCAAATTGCTCCTCTTGATGCTCCTTTAATTATCAAAGCTAATGTTTCCGCAAAAGATATTGACAAAGTAAAAGCAAATCAAGCAGTACAAATGCAGGTTTCTGCTTGTCCCTATCCAGAGTATGGAACTCTCAAAGGAACTGTGAAAACAGTCGCACCAGATGCTCTAGCAACTACACAAAATAATCCAGTTATAGGTACACCCCAAGCATCTACCTATGAAGTCACCATTGAACCAGAAACCCTATATCTAGGAAAAAGCGATAGCGAAGCTGACAGAAGGTATCGCTTGTGTCATCTCAAATCTGGTATGGAAGGACGCGCTGATATTATTTCTCGTCGGGAAACTGTACTGCAATTCATCCTCAGAAAAGCCAAATTAATCACCAACTCATAATTCAATACATTCTTTGAAAATCGTACAAAACAGTAGATTGAGTTAAGCAACAGCGCAAGCCAACCTACTAAACTCCTCTTAATAATTATGTTCAATATCTTCAAACCTCATCAAAATTACCAGTGTACTTTACAGTTAAGTGAAGAAGACTGTGGAGCCGCTTGTCTAGCTTCCATTACCAAGCATTATGGACGCTTTTTAAGCATGACTAAAAGCCGAGAAGCCGTAGGCACTGGACAATTAGGAACAACATTATTAGGTTTAAAGCGAGGTTCTGAAAATCTTGGTTTTAATGCTAGAGCCGTCAAAGCTTCCCCAGAAATTATAGACAGAATTACCGAAATTACATTACCGGCAATTATCCATTGGCAAGGCTACCATTGGGTGGTTTTATATGGTAAAAAAGGCAAAAAATACGTTATTGCTGATCCTGCTGTCGGGCTTCGTTATCTTACTAAAGAAGAATTCACTAATGGTTGGAAAGGGGTCATGCTCTTATTAGAGCCAGATCCAGATCAATTTTTTGAACAACCTCAAGAACAATCAAAAGGTGGTATCACGCGTTTTTTCCGCCGCATCTTACCCTATCGTGGCTTGCTAACTCAGGTTTTAATGATCAATATTGTCCTGGGTTTATTAGCTTTGGGAACTCCTATTTTGATTCAATTATTAACAGATGATGTTCTCGTGCGTGGGGATGTGCAGTTACTTACAGTTGTGGTTTCTGCAGTTGTAGTTATGAGTTTATTTAGTGCAGGTTTGCAAGTATTTGAATCCTTAATGATTTCTCATTTTGGGCAAAGATTACAATTAGGTTTAGTCCTAGAATTTGGGCGGAAACTTCTCCAATTACCCTTAAGTTATTATGAATCTCGTCGGAGTGGCGAAATCGCCAGCCGACTACGAGATATTAATGAAATCAACCAGCTAGTATCACAGATTGTTATTGTTTTACCTAGTCAATTTTTTATTGCTGTAATTTCTTTTTGCTTAATGTTATTTTATAGCTGGCAATTAACGACAGCAGTTTTATTAATTGCTGGATTAATGACTTTATCTGTCTTACCTTTTTTACCCATTCTTCAACAAAAAACCCGTAGTATTTTAGTTTTAGGAGCAGAAAATCAAGGTGTTTTAGTAGAAACATTTAAAGGCGCACAGGTAGTCAAAACTACAAATGCTGCTCCTCAATTTTGGGATGAATTTCAAAGTCGTTTTGGCCGTCTTGCCAATCTTACTTTCAGTACAATTCAAATAGCAATTATCAACGGTACTATTGCTAAACTTCTATCTACAATTGGTGGTGTCATTTTACTAGGATTTGGGAGTATTTTAGTAATTCAGGGAAATTTAAGCATTGGTCAAATGTTAGCTTTTAACGCTTTACAGGTGAATGTTTTAGCTTTAATTAGCTCATTAGTTGACTTTGTTGATGAATATTTTCGCTCCCAAACCGCAGTTTCCCGATTATTAGAAGTTATTGATGCTACACCAGAAGTAGTAGGAGGAAGTCCCAAACCAGTTGTACAAATTTTTGGTGATGCAGATATTAGTTGTTCCCATCTCAAATTCCATCACCCTGGAAGAGTTGATTTATTAGATGATTTTTCTCTTAAGCTTCCCGGAGGAAAAGTAATTGCTTTAATTGGGAAGTCTGGGTGTGGTAAAAGCACTTTAGCTAAATTATTGGGTGGCTTATATCAACCTGATTCTGGTAATATCCGCATCGGATATCTTAATATCCAAGATATTGCTTTAGATTGTTTACGACAACAAGTCGTTTATGTCCCCCAAGAACCTCATTTTTGGAGTCGTTCAATTTTGGAAAACTTTCGTTTAGGAACACCTTCTATTCCTTTTGAAGAAATAGTTAAAGCTTGCGATATTGCTGATGCAGATGGTTTTATCAGTCAATTACCTAATAAATATCAAACCGTATTAGGGGAATTTGGAGCAAATCTTTCCGGTGGACAAAGACAAAGATTAGCGATCGCTCGCGGAATTCTCACAAATCCACCTATACTGATTTTAGATGAGGCTACCGCAGGACTAGATCCCATCAGTGAAGCTCATGTTCTAGATCGTCTTTTGGAATATCGTCAAGGTAAAACCACTATTTTAATTACCCATCGTCCCAGTGTCATTCATCGCGCTAATTGGATTGTCCTTATAGAAAAAGGTCAGGTACAAATTCAAGGAACTCCTGATACCTTCTTGTCAAAACCTGGAGAACATTTGCAGTTTTTAACTGTATAAATTAATATCATCAAAGCTTTCGTTGCCCTATCGTTGCCACCAACAATAATATATCTAAAAATCCTTAACTCAATCAACATCAATTATTTAAATATCTGTCGCGAGTAAAACAGGAATATGTAGTTATTGGTCAAGCATCTTCTATTTTAGCTGAAGGTAATTTATGTTGACAAAAAAACTGATATTGACCACGAAGGTAATAGTAATTTAACTATTGCAACAGGTGATTATACTACAAAAAATACTAAATATAAATTCTTACAAATCCTCATAGATGCTTCTATCTTGGGCAGCAAAAATTTAATTTTTGTAAAAATAACTAGGATAAAATTTTAATAAATTTTTAAAAAAATCCATCTTCTTAGTGAGCTATTTAGATTTTGAGATGAATTTTACTCTCGACATTTTTCTATAGTTACTTTATAAAATTTTTTGTAGATATGTCTATACCTGGTGATTACTACAATTCTCACTTTTAGGTGATATAAATATTGTCAAAAATCTGGCTATTGGCAATAATAATTTAATATATTTATAACCAATTCTTCAGTCATATTTTTATTATTTTTTTATGTCTTTAGGTTAATTAAATATTTAAAATTCTCTTTATAAATAGATATATAGGTATGTACTGCCTATATCACTAAATGAGGCTAAAAATCATGTCAAATCAAGTCGTGCAATCTGATTTAATTGTTGATTTATCGACAGAGGAACAGGAGATTTTAGCAGGAGGATGCTCTCTGCTATCCTGTAAAAAAGGCAGCATGAGTAAAGGTAAAGGTTTTTCCTCCTCTGAAGACGACGAAGACGAAGAAGATAACGGAGATAACGGAGAAGATAATGGGGATAATGGAGGTAATGGGGGTGGGTCTAGCTATCGCTTTTTAATCTACCGCCCCCTTGTCTATCGCCCTACTTATAATGTCAGAATTTAATCATTCATGTCTTTTCGGTGATTCCATAATTCGGAAATAATTTGGGATAATTGACACGCGCAGAGTTGAAAAAAACGTCAAAGTTATAGCCATAATTTTGCACCCATCCAGGTATGTCAATACCAAGGGTGCATTTTATTTATCAATAGACTAAATTGAAATTATTTAAATAGAAAAAACACCATTGATAATAATCCAAAAGAAATAAAAATATATTCCTTATTTATAACCAAAGTATAATTAAAATTATCAAAAACATAGATATAAATAAAGCAATAGGTTTTGAAAACCTATATTAAATAAATGAGGCTAACAATCATGACGGCAACAATGACTAAATTCGATTTACTTTCTGATTTATTAGTTGACCTATCCACAGAGGATCAACAATTTATCTCTGGTGGCAGAAAAGGTGGTGATGATGATGATAATGATGATGATGAAGACAACGGCAAAGATAGGAGCTGTCTCCGTAGATGCATAAGAAGGGCTGTAAGAAGATGCAGAGCTAGATGTGATTAGTTGCTGATTCTCTGAAAAGCTCAAGTTAGCAAAACCTAGTGAATAGCCGCAGAGTTTTAACTTTGCAATTAGCGGGAGAAGCATCCTATAAATCGCTCAAAATAAATCAATTTTTGAGAAAGTAGGTGCATTCTCCCTATTTTTTATGCCTGATCACTAATCCAATGTTGTAAAATGGGATTTACCAACTCCGGAGCTTCATCTTGAGGGCAATGCCCCACACCTTCTAAAGGAATAAACTTTTGTACTTGGGGAAAATGGGCTAACTCTCTACCTAAATTAATAGGTTCCCACGGGTCAGCCGTTCCCCATAAAATAATCGCTGGACAAGATAATATAGGTAATAAGTCTTCCGCTAAAGGTCCACTGGAATAAGCAGTAAAAGCCAAGAATACGGCAGCAGCACCAGGATCTTTTGCCGGTGTCATCAAAATATCTACTAACTCATCTGTCACTGTTTCCCCGTTCGCATAGGCTTGTAAAAGAATCTTTTTGACTGTTTGCGGTTGAGCTAATTGACTAAAAAAGAAATCACCTACTGGTTTAATAGATAAAAAGTTTTGTAGAATTGGCGCACCAAAACGCTTGATCCAAGGTAAAGTAACACGTTTGCGATCGTGCAGTAACCGCAAAGAACAGTTAAGTAATGCAGTTCCTAACGCCATATCCGGGTTAATTACCGCAGCTTGCAGAGCGACAATACAACCAATGGAATTACCTACCAAAAAAGCAGGTTCACCCACCACTTCCCGACAAAAATCGGCTATTTGCTGTCCCCAAGTTTCTAGTGTGTAGGTAATTTTCTCACCAGGTGCAGGTTTAGCTGAACCACCAAAGCCAATCAAATCAATGGCATAAACCCGACAATTTTCTGCTAAAACTGGTATATTTTTGCGCCAGTGTAACCACGATGCGCCAAAGCCATGCACCAGAATCACAGCAGGTCCACTAGTTCCTTGGGTTTGGTAACATATGGGGAAACCTTGCCAAAGCCAGGTTTTTGTTGATATAAATGCATCCGTGGGATTTTTCATAGAAAATTTACGTGCTGCTTGGCAATATTTTTATATAAAATTTACATAAAAAATATACGTTGAGACGATAAAAATAGCACTAGTACCGCAGGGCGGAAGTCAAAAGTCAAAAGTCAAAAGTCAAAACGAAGACAGCATAAGATTGTTGGAGATTTAGAATGGTTGGTTTATTTACGCCGTGCTGTACTAGCACTAGATTGAGTAGTTTTACAATTTACGCCTGCTAAATTAGTATATAAAATTAATTGGATATAAAACAGATGCTCAAGCGTGGTTTTACACTTGGAAACCGACGCTGATTTTGAAAAAGTTTTTGTTCCTAGTTCCTTCGGGCAAGAGAAGATGACTATACTAGAAACAATTGATACGCCGATTGGCAGTTATTCCCCAGATTTTGAGTTACCAGGAGTTGATGAGCGCGTACACCATCTCAGCCGTTATTTAGAAAATTTACGCTCTGTATGTGTCATATCCATGTGTAACTATTGTCCCTATGTAGAGTTGTATGTTAGTAGACTAAAAAGTATTCAAGCGGAATTCTCCCCACGCGGGTTCACACTAATTGGTTTAAATGGTAGTCATGCCAATGACAATGATGTTAAAAATGGAGAAGACTTTAGCCCTGGGTCAAATTTTGAGAATATGAAAGCTTTTGCCCAGCAACATGAGTTAAACTTTCCCTACCTACGGGACTCAACCCAGGATGTGACTTGTAGCTTTGGTGCCATCATCACACCTACAGCTTTTTTAATCGATCATCATGGAATTTTGCGGTACAAAGGTCAAATTGACGATCATCCCCAAGATCCATTAGCAGAGGGAACAGATTATTTAAGAAATGCGATCGCAGCATTATTTCAAGGTCAAGAAATCCAGCCAGTACAAACACAACCAGTTGGTACGCCATTAGTATGGCGGAAATAGACCAGAACTAGACACAGATAGTCATTGTACTGCTATCTTAAATTGGAGGCAATTGCAACTTTTTTGATAAAGCGAAACTTCATGGGAACGAATTACCGACGGGTTTTACTTAAACTGAGTGGTGAAGCCTTGATGGGCAACATGGGCTATGGTATTGACCCAGAAGTGGTCAAAGAGATAGCCGCAGAGGTAGGAGAGGTGATAGCCACTGGCGTTCAAATGGCCATCGTCGTAGGCGGCGGTAATATTTTTCGAGGTGTCAAAGCGGCATCAGCAGGTATGGACAGGGCAGCTGCTGACTACATAGGGATGATTGCCACGGTAATGAATGCCATGACGCTGCAAGATTCGCTAGAACGGATAGGGATACAGACACGGGTACAAACTGCGATCGCTATGCAAGAATTAGCAGAACCGTATATTCGTCGTCGTGCCATCCGTCATCTCGAAAAAGGACGGGTGGTAATTTTTGGTGCAGGTTCGGGAAATCCCTTCTTTACTACAGATACCACAGCCGCTTTAAGAGCAGCCGAAATAGATGCAGAAGTGATTTTTAAAGCCACCAAAGTAGACGGAATCTACGACGCTGATCCTCACATTTATCCTGATGCCAAGCGTTATAAAACCCTCACCTACGCCCATGTTTTGGCTAAAGATTTGCGAGTCATGGATAGCACCGCAATTGCCTTGTGTAAAGAAAATAATATTCCCATTCTTGTATTTGACTTAACGGTGCGAGGTAATATCCGCCGAGCAGTAATGGGAGAATCAATCGGTACCCTTGTGGGAGGTTCTTGTGAAATTAGCTGAAGCTGAAAGTAAGATGCAGCATAGCGTTGAGGCTACTCAACGCTCTTTTAATACCATTCGCACTGGTCGCGCCAATGCGAGTCTACTAGATAAGGTACAGGTGGAATATTACGGTACACCCACCGCCTTGAAATCTCTAGCAAATATCAGCACCCCTGATGCTTCAACAATCCTGATTCAGCCTTACGATAAGAGCAGTCTCAACATAGTTGAAAAAGCAATTTCTTTGTCAGATATAGGTATAACCCCCAGTAATGACGGTTCTGTGATTCGGCTCAATATTCCACCTTTGACAAGCGATCGCCGGAAAGAATTTGTCAAAATGGCCGCTAAGTATGCTGAAGAAGGTCGGGTAGGCATTCGCAATATCCGTCGTGATGCTCTCGACTCGATTCGTAAACAGGAAAAAGCTGCGGAAATGTCCGAAGACGAATCACGAGATCAGCAAGACAAACTGCAAAAACTGACAAATAAGTACACTGCCAGAATTGATGAATTGTTGGCAGACAAAGAAAAAGACATCACCACCGTCTAAGCAGTGCCGAGTACCGAGTACCGAGTGCCGAGTATTGAGTACCGAGTATTGAGTAAGAGCAGCTACAAGAGTTCAGGAGAAAAACATTAATCCCTTCTGGACTCTTCCCTATTCCCCTTCCCTATATTTATTGAAACTTTACCAAAAATCCGAAAGCCTTATATATACTGGAAAATCAACTAATTAAAATAGAAAGCAAAAATTCAGCCATTATGTACGACTGCATCATCATCGGTGCTGGCCCAGCGGGTGGAACAGCAGCATATCATTTAGCCAAGCGGGGACGCTCAGTCTTAGTTTTGGAAAAAGAATCCCTGCCCCGATATAAACCTTGTGGTGGTGGTGTGTCACCAGCGATCGCACAATGGTTTGACTTTGACTTTAGCCCCGCAATTTCTGTCAAAGCTGACTCTCTCCGCTTCACTTGGAAATTAGGCGACCCCGTAGAAGCCAAAATCGCCACCAAAGAACCAGTCTGGATGGTACGGCGAGATGTTTTCGACCATTTCTTAGTACAGCAAGCTCAAAGCCAAGGTGCTGAACTACGAGACAATACAGAAGTCACAGGCATTGAATTTAAAACCGATTATTGGCAAGTTAACACAGCAAACGGATTAGTAGAAGGCCGCTACTTAATCGCCGCTGATGGTGCAAAGGGTCCAATGGCAAAATGGCTCGGCTTCAAAGACCGTAAACGCCGTCTAGCAGGAGCATTAGAAGCTGAAATTCCAGCAAATGTAGAGAAAAAATCGACAATTCACTTTGAGTTTGGTTTAGTCAAAAACGGTTATATCTGGAACTTCCCCAAAGCTGACGGTTATTCTATCGGGGTTGGTACATTTATTGGTGGCGAACCCCAGGATTTTAAGAAAATTTTAGATGAATACGCCAAATCTTTTAATGTAAATGTCACAAATAGCAAGCAGTATGGTCATCCCCTGTGTATTTGGGATGGAAACCAAAAGCTGCATACCCAAAATGCAGTTTTAGCTGGTGAAGCTGCTTGTGTAGTTGATCCTTTTACCGCCGAAGGTATTCGTCCCTCTATTTTTAGTGGTGTCCTAGCCGCAGCATCTATTAACGATGCTCTTAGTGGGGATATCAACGCCTTAGAGCAATATAGCAACGCCGTTAACGAACAATGGGGTTCAGAAATGGCTTGGGCGCAAAAGTTAGCCGGAGCATTTTATCGCTTCCCTGGTATTGGTTACAAAGTGGGTGTTAAACGTCCCTCTGGCGCTCAAATCATGGGTAAAATCCTGTGTGGAGAACTGCGCTATGGCGATGTAGCCGGTCGCGCATTGAAACGTTTAATCCCTGGTTTTGGTGGTTAGGTAATAATTCTTGACATACTCCCCGGCGTAAACGCACGGGGATTCTAAGCTCAAACAGCAATTGCAGGGAAACCCTGTCTAACATCACCTACCTTAGCGGTCGATGCCCCGACCGCACAAATATTTTTAGCAGCATTTTCATCTCGTCCATTGACAGATTGACAAGATGGACAACGCCATTCTCTGACTGATAAATCCAACTCTTTCAAGACATGTCCACAAGCAGAACAGGTTTTAGAACTGGGATACCATCGATCTATGAAGACCACAAACTTCCCTTTTTTCTGAGCAACCCATTCCAGAATTTGCAGAAATTCTCCAAAAGCTAAGTCTGATATCTTCCTTCCCCAGAGGCGTTGCATTCCTCTCAGATTTAATGTTTCAAAGCAGAGGATATCAAATTCATCGGTGAGGTTATGGGCTAGTTTCCAGAACCAATCAATACGGCGATTTGAGATATTTTCATACTTGCGAACTAAGTTCTTTCTAGCTTTCTCTCGATTATTGGAACCTTTAACTTTCTTTGAATGTTGACGACTGGCTTGCTTGATGGCATTTATGGATTGCTTGAGGAAAGATGGTGATTCAATCTTAGTGCCATTGGAGACAGTCAGAAATGTTTTCAAACCAAAATCAAATCCAGCGATTCTACTCGTCTCGAATTTGCTCATTAGTTCGGTTTCACTGTCAACAACAACTAGCATAAACAACTCACCTAGGGATGTGCGTTTGATAGTTAGGGTCTTGACTGTTCCTTCTATCTCTTTAGACTTCCAATACTGATAAACTCGCTGACCTATCTTGACTCTGTTACCTCCCATAAATTTGTATCCGGCTTGCTTGAGGGTGAAGGATTTATATCTTTTAGCTTTCTTAAATCCGGGTGGTCTTACCCCCTTCTGGTGTTGCTTAAAGAATAGTTGATAGGCTTTCTCAATGCGTTGACAGATATCCTGTACTGCTTGGGAACCTACTAGTTGCCAGAAGGGATGACGTTTCCTGAGTTTGGCAATATGAGCTTGAAGTTTAGAGCAGTTCAAGTGTTTACCCCATATGCGATAGTATCGTTTATGCAGGGCAATACAGTGGTTATAGATAACTCCGGCAGCATTGATGGTGCGTTTGAGATATCTATTCCGATTGTGTTGATACAGCTTAAACTTCAGGGTTTTCATGCTAGGATTTTATTTCGGATTCAGCATAAATCTCCATACTAAGAGAAAGCCGTCCTAGAAGGACGGGGCTTTAAACCCAATTTTTCGATAATTCTTAATTTTAGGATGATGATTACGAATTACCACTAATTTCAAACAGACTGAGAAAATAACCAAAGAATCACTCCTGTTCCCAGAACGCACAGAACCCCAGCCAAACCAGCTAGGGGTTTTTTGTTTTTACCTGTTAGCCATTCTGAGACTTTTCCTGTGTAGGTAATAAGTTCTGCTGTATCTATGGTAGCGATCGCCCATACCCATCCGGCATGAAGTCCCCAAGCTATTCCTAAATTATTACTATCAGCGAATCTGGCCACCACCAAAACCATTCCCATTAACCACAATCCAGGGATTTGCGGTACAGTTTCCCGTTGTTCCCAAACTAAATGTAGTAAAGCAAAAATCAAGCTGGAAATAATCGCCGCCACCCAAATTGCATAATCCTTCTCTAACTGAGTTAACAAAAAACCCCGAAAAACTAACTCTTCTATCCCACCCACAAATAAAGCCACCAAGGAAATTGGTAGCAAAATAGTTGGTATTAACTTGATATTTGATTTTTCTAAATAGCACCAACCGAGCCAAAATTGGCAGGTAAACACTACAACTAATCCCAACACACCCAAACCAAAACCCAGCAGTAAGGAACCAAAAATAGAACGGTTAACAACCAAACCATAATCAGCAAAAGACCCCAGTCCTAGCCCATTTATTCCCCAGAGAATCAAGGGTGCTAATAAATAGAGAGAAACCAATAAAGGTATTTTTTGATCTGGTTGTAAAGGTTTATTAAGTTGCCAATTTATAACCATCCCAATTATCACTGCTATTGGCAACCAGCACCCTACCCAAGTAATGAAAAAAGCCATGACAACTAGCAGTACTGACGAATCTTTAAGAAATGTCAGTAAAGTATTGGTCAATGGCTCTAAAAATGCTATTGAAACCGACAAAAAGAACACGATATACTTCTATCCAAAATAGAGTTCTTGTTTATTAATCAAGACTCTACTAGAATTTGTGACTCATGCACAAGTTCCAGCAATTTTGGATTTTGGATTTTGGATTTATGTCACCCACAAAGGGTTTTGGCCTAGAGAAACTTTAATCCCGCATCAACCTCAAACAAAAAAATCTCAAATCGGCTTTTCTGAAATCTAAAATTGTTGGTAAAATCGGAATTTTTCTGTGAACGAATTTTTAAGCTACAAATCCTAGTACACAACAGCAGCCGTCAACCAACCATTAAAAATTCTTCAACAGCTGGTGTAATCTGCTTTTTTAATTTTTAATTTTTAATTTTTAATTCCGCACTGCCGTACTAGTTATCTGTAGCAGTAGGGACAAGTTATCAAGCACTCACCCAAAACTTACCCCTACTATCAGAAAAATTTAATTTTCCTCTTCATCTTCTAACTCTGTTTCGTCAGAGTCTACATCCTGGGATGTTAACTTTTTATCACTTTCACCCAACTGAATCAAGTGAATATGCTTGTAACCGAGCCTAATTTCAAACTCATCACCAGGTTTTAAGCCCATTGCTTTGGTGTAGGTAGCACCAATGACAATTTGACGATTTTGGTGAACACTTACGCGGTATGTCGGTTCGCGGCCACGTCCATCTTTAGGTGCTTCTGGACTAAGAGGAATACCTCTAGCAGACAGCAAAGCATCATAAAAATCGGTGAGATTAACACGAACTTGGTTATTTTTAGTGACGGTGTAATAGCCGCACTGCTTTGCTCTTTCTCGGCGTGGTAAATTAGAAAGCTCTTTTACTTTAGCAAGTAGTGCTTTTCCAGTTAATGCGGCGGTTGCAGTTTCAGTCATTATTTTCAAAATTTCCTTAATCTCTCCAAGCTGATCAACAATGTCGTTTTATTCCAGTATTTGGCTTCTTAGCCACTGCATAGAGCTACTGAAGACTCTAGGGTGAGGAGTGAATTCCTGCTGATATGAACAGCCCAAGCACCTCTATCCACAATAAATTAGAGGTCATGGTATTCACAGACATTTATTTAGGTGATTTTACAGCACTTTTAACCATCATTCGCCATTAGAAATAAAAGTATTTTATCTTTTGGCGTTACTGTAGGGGTGTAATTTTAAGCCACCTTTACAAATCAGGTTAGTTCTACTACAAAAAAGTCGTAGAGACAACAAATTGCAGGTTTTCCACTTTCTGTGCTTGCCTTTCTTGACCTTGACTTGTAGGGTAGTCCCCACTCCTCATCTCAAGCTTAGGACAGCATAGTATTTGCTTATGGTCTTACGGACATACACCCTTTTGTCCAGCCAGTAGAGATGTGAATTTTCTTATCTCTACATTACGAATAAACAAATCAGCAACAGCCGCACTTGTGCGGTTATTAGCTTTGGTTTTGTTCCTTCGTAATTTTCTATTAAATACTAGCATGGACTAATAATAGCAAAATATTTGTTTAATTTAAAATTCAACTTGCGGAGCAACTTTTTTTTTAATCCCTGAACTTGGGTAGAGAAAAAGCAGTGTGGATTTTCCTCTGGCTTTATGCTCTCATGAGTATTGGGTCATGGCTTTTATCAAAATTTATCTAATTGAGAGGAGCAATTTTGAGTGAGTGAGTTAAATCTACAGTTTTCTTGATAGAGATGAAACAAAAACCAGGCTGGATTTTCCACCCTTTTATTAGCATCAGGCCAAATCTCTCCAATTATTCTGTAAGTCTGTCTAGGGGAAGAATCAATTTACCACATCTATCCGCTGCTTGATAGTCACGACCAGATGATTGTCATCCGCTTTAACACTTCTACATATTTAAAATATCGTTCTTCCCTACTGCTGGAAGAATTTTTATAACTGGGACTTGACTAAAGAAGTGTCAAGTGTAAAGGAACAAGGTTAAAGTAGTTATCAGTAAATCCCTCGCTGCTGGTTGGCGAAAATAAAAAAAGATTTTTCAAAATTTATGCTTCATACCTGTAAAGGTGGAAAAGTCCAGTCCCCAAGCCTTCATCCCGGAGCAGACTTTAAGATGTAATGATAGTCTAAGGTACATTTAATCAGGCAAGCACCTTTCTAGGTCAAACAATTTTGGATTTTAGATTTTAGATTTGAGACTGACTGCACCCTCAAGGTTTAGGGCATATAGCTTGCTTCCCCGTAAGGGTACAAAAAACAATTCCATTATCCAAAATCTAAAATTGGCACGGTTAAACACCCCTACCTTGTACTGTCCAACAAGTAAATGAAATCTAACCATATGCTTTTTGGAGACAAATGCCCCCGACGGCATTTCTACAACTAAAATCTTAATGGTTATCCTGGAATTGAAATCATGAGATCATTAAATGTCAGCCTCTTAGCTGTTTATTTTTCCCAATAACCTGGCTTTACTGATGATTTCGGAGCCAGGTGAGGCAATTTTAATAATTTGGTGGGTAACAATGGAAGTTATTTTTAAGATTATTCGGCAGCAACAAAATTCCGTCCCTGTTGTGCAAACTTATCCTTTGCAGGTAGAACCAGGTAATACAATCCTAGATTGCCTCAATCAGATTAAGTGGGAACAAGATGGAACTTTAGCATTTCGCAAAAATTGCCGCAATACGATTTGTGGTAGCTGTGCGATGCGAATCAATGGACGTTCAGCTTTAGCTTGTAAGGAAAATGTTGGCAGTGAACTAGCTAGATTACCACAAATTTCATCATCGAAAACCGAAGATAATACCATTCACGAAATCACCATCGCTCCTTTGGGTAATATGCCCGTAATTAAGGATTTGGTTGTGGATATGAGCAGTTTTTGGAATAACTTAGAAGCTGTTGCTCCTTATGTGAGTACAGCAGCACGACAAGTACCAGAAAAAGAGTTTTTGCAAACACCACAAGAGCGATCGCTCCTCGATCAAACTGGCAATTGTATTATGTGCGGTGCTTGCTACTCTGAATGCAACGCTCGCGAAGTCAATCCCGACTTTGTAGGCCCCCATGCTCTGGCCAAAGCATATCGCATGGTAGCCGATTCCCGCGATAGTGATACTGAAAATCGTTTAGAAAACTATAACGAAGGTACTAAAGGCGTTTGGGGTTGTACTCGCTGTTTATACTGCGATTCAGTTTGTCCAATGGAAGTTGCACCATTAGAACAAATCACCAAAATTAAACAAGAAATTCTTGATCGCAAACAAGCCAGCGATAGCCGTTCAATTCGTCACCGCAAAGTATTGATCGAGTTAGTGAAAGCAGGTGGTTGGATTGATGAACGTCAATTTGGTATCCAAGTAGTTGGTAACTACTTCCGCGATTTAAAAGGATTACTCAGCCTTGCACCTTTAGGCTTGCGAATGCTCGTCCGGGGTAAATTCCCCCTCTCCTTTGAACCATCAGAAGGGACACAACAAGTGCGATCGCTCATCGAATCCGTCCAAAAAACCGAATCATGAATCCTGAGTTGTGAGTACAATTAATTTTTAATTCTTAATTTTTAATTTTTAATTGTATTCACCTCGGTTCTTGCGGGATATTCAACTGTCGTCCAGAACGGTCATACAGTAAAATATCCCATTGCCCATTATTACTAAACTCAAAAGCAATCCTACTTCCATCAGCACTAATTGTAGGATTGCGGATTTCCGCTTGCAGATTAGTAGTTAAATTCCGTGATTGACGAGTTTCCCGGTCATAGAGAAAAATCCCAGATCGTCCCTGACGACTCCCCACAAACACAATATAACGACCATCTTGAGTCACTGAAGGATGAGAAGCGATGCTATCAAAGGAATTCAAATCCGGTAAATCCACCAAATTTCGAGTCACCGTATCGAACATATAGACATCTTGGCTACCCCTGCGGTCAGTCGTAAACACAATATATCTCCCAGAAATTTGGGGATTTACTTCTGAAGCCAGACTATTGAGACTCCGACCACCGGCATCAAATGGATAACTTAACAAACGCGGGTAGCCAAAACACCCAGTCAACAAACTAGAGCATAAAAATAAAATAATAAGTAATTTATCATTGGTCATTGGTTATTAATTATTCTTCATTTTTAATTCTTAATTTTTAATTTTTAATTGTTTACAGTTGCACCATTGGGAATATCTAACTCCACAGTCGGACCTCGATCTAAAACTTCAATATCCCACTGTCCACGACTAGCAGATTCAAACACAACATAACGCCCATCAGGACTGATGTAAGGATTTCTGATCCAACCCCGATAGGTGGGAGTGAGGATTTGTGACTGTTGTATAGAGCGATCGTACAATGCTATCACTGGTCTGCCTTGGTCGCTAGTAATGTAACAGATATAACGACCTGTATAGCTCTGGCTAGGACTTTCGGCAATTGTTTCCCGTCTGTTTAAACCCGGTGTACGAATAAAAACTTGGGTTTCTAAGTCGTACACTAACAACTGCTGACTACCATTGCGATTGGATACAAAAGCTAAAAACCGACCATTTCCACTAAATGCAGGTTGCTCCTCCTTATAGCGACTATTCAGAGAAGTAGGCCCTAAAGAAATCTCATTAGCACCACAGGATATAAGTAAACTTGTCAAACCACAAATTAGGCTCCAATGAATTGGTTTTTGGAGCCAAAATCTAGAGATAAATGTTTTCACATCAAACTTTTTCCCTCTCCTCCGACACTACCACCACCCCAAATGATTTAAATATCGTCATCAAAATCGTTGGAATTATCTGGTCGCTCACTTGGCTTTTCGATTGGGTTGTATGGCACATAATCAGTGGGAATTGCCTCATCATCATCCCTCTGTCTGCCGGGAGTAGAATCAGTGGGTGGACGACGCTTTCTCGGTCTGGGAGCAACATCATCCTCACGACTTTCTGGACGCTGGGGTCGGTTATTAGTACGACGGGGTGTTTTTTTTACATCCTCTGGTGGACTTTCCCAATCATCAACTCCCCTAGAAACAGAACCCCAATTTTCTTCTTCATAACTTTCAGTAGGACGACTCACTGAACGCCTAGAGCTAGAACGACGGTTCGTTTCTCCTGTTTCTGGTTTGTCCCTATTATTGCGGCGTTCTGAACGGCGGGGAGGTTGCTCCTCATAATAATCATCACGCCCTGATTCTTCATCTCTGCTACCGCGAATCCTAGCACGTTGAGGACGTTCTTCCTCCTCGTAAGGCAGTGGTTCCAAATCTGCATCCATCTCAGCTTGATAATTCCGCCGCTCAGAGTAAGAATATTTTCTGCTGACCTCGCGCTCATCGTCCACAATTGGCGTATTCCGTTTAGCTTGTTGGGTCGCTATACTCCGTAGACGAATACTTTCAACGGCAAAAAATACAGTAGTACCAACTAAAAGCAACTGACCAAATTGTAGAATTGGGTCTAGCCGCCATCCTTGGAAGATCAAAATAAAACCACACAGCAAGCCTACTGCTGCAAAAAAGATATCTTGATCTCGTGAAAGTTCTGGACGCACAGTGCGAAGAAAATACAGTGCTGCTCCAGCCACAGCCAGGAAAATTCCTAGAATACTGGCTGAGTTCGTCCCAAAATTAACCTGAGCCAAAACACCAGCTGAATTCAGCCCAAAATTTATCATTTCTGTTTTCCCAATATCAAATCTATGTTAGCGAGTCACAATTAAAATCACTACTCTAAACTATTGACCATATATTTAAGCTTCAAATTAAGCTTCAAAGCATCTGGCAAAGAAGCTCTGAAGCTTTTTAGCACCATTAGGGCATAGGTGCTGGGGAGCAGATACGAAATATCAATTTCCCAGTCCTCATTCCCCAGTCCCTAGTCCCCAAGCATTAAAAACGTTGGATTTTATCTTTTTGGCTAATGAAAATCAGCCCAACTGTTGCAGGGATAACCACAATTGCAGTACCCCAAACCAGACTCCAAAGAAAATTTGCTAAAGAGGGTGTCATAGTTCTCAACCTTTTTTTACACTGTTCATCCTAATTTTAATCTTGTATCACTTTCTTGAGAAGCAATTATCAGTTATCAGTTATCAATTATCAATTATCAGCTTCATCTCTCGACAAAAAAAGACACCAATCTCAGGTAAGACGACAGCATTTGGTTAAAATGAGAGAGAGAATGCTTTACAAAGCTTAAACTTTTTTGGCAGACCCCAAGTTTTTGATTTCTTCACAGATAGTAGCTGAAAGTGATGACTGGTGTTAACCTGACCTCTTGGACTCTCGGACCCGTTTTGGGAGTGATGACATTTTTGTTTATTTTCCGTATCGTTCTCACTTGGTATCCACAAGTGAATCTCAATCGTTTGCCTTTTAATCTCATCGCTTGGCCAACGGAACCCTTTTTAGTCCCATTGCGAAAGCTAGTACAACCTATTGGCGGAGTGGATATCACCCCCATTATTTGGGTTGCTATTTTGAGCCTCATTCGAGAAATTTTACTAGGTCAGCAAGGATTACTGACCATGATGTCTCGTGTGAATTAGGTGATTGGAGGCAGGAGATGGGAGAGGGGGAGACGCGGGGACGCGGAGAGGGGGAGACGCGGGGATGCATTCCGATCTCCATCTCCCCATCTTGCCAATTACTGCAATTTCATTTCCTGGACAAAATCGGTGTAAATATTGCCTTCCAAAAACTGCGGAGTTTCCATGATTTTTTGATGAAACCCGATGGTAGTTGGTAGTCCGGTAATGGCACATTCCCGCAAAGCGCGTTTCATGCGGTTAATGGCAGTGGGGCGGTCTGGAGCCCACACAATTAGCTTCCCAATGAGAGAGTCATAATAGGGGGGAATTTGGTAATCTGTGTATACATGAGAATCAATCCGCACGCCGGGTCCTCCAGGTGGTAGATAGCCGCTAATCTTTCCAGGAGAGGGACGAAAATCATGATCGGGATCTTCGGCATTAATGCGGCATTCAATGGCATGACCCCGTAGAACTACTTGATCTTGAGTCAGTTGCAGTCTTTCACCTTGGGCAATGCGGATTTGTTCAACCACTAAGTCTATACCAGTAATCATCTCTGTGACAGGATGCTCAACTTGTATCCGGGTGTTCATTTCCATAAAATAGAATTTACCGGATTTATCCAGAAGAAACTCGATAGTTCCTGCGCCAGTGTAGTTGATGAATTGGGCTGCTTTGACGGCAGCATCTCCCATTTTTTCCCGGAGGGCTGAGTCGAGCGCAGGGCTAGGGGCTTCTTCCAGTAGCTTTTGATTGCGACGCTGAATTGAACAATCTCTCTCGCCTAAGTGGATGACATTACCATAGTTATCTGCCAAGATTTGAAATTCAATGTGGCGGGGACGTTCGATAAATTTTTCTATATAAACGCCAGCATTACCAAAAGCGGCTCCTGCTTCTCCTTGGGCTGCTAAAAAAAGTTTGACAAACTCGTCTTCTGAGCGGACAAGGCGCATACCGCGTCCACCACCACCGGCTGTGGCTTTGATCATCACAGGATAGCCGATCTCTTGAGCAATTTTCTTACCTTCTTGCTCAGATTCTACCAAACCATCGCTGCCCGGTACAGTCGGTACTCCCGCTCTTTGCATGGTTTCTTTGGCCGTGGCTTTATCCCCCATCAACCGGATAGCTTCGGGGCTAGGGCCAATAAAGGCAATGTGATGGTCAGCACAAATTTCTGCAAACCGAGCATTTTCAGCTAAAAAGCCATAACCAGGATGAATGGCGGTGGCATTGCGCGTCAAGGCGGCGGCAATAATATTGGGAATATTCAAATAACTTTTACTGCTGGCAGGTTCGCCAATGCAAACTGCCTCATCCGCAAGTTGGACGTGGAGAGCGTTCCGGTCAACAGTGGAGTGAATAGCAACAGTCGCAATTCCCATTTCTTCACAAGCTCGGAGAATGCGAAGTGCTATTTCTCCCCGATTAGCAATTAAAATTTTGTCAAACTTCATTTTCTAGCTTTGATATTAGTACCAGTAGATTGACATTCTCTCCCATCCCGTTGAGATAAAGCTGTCGCATTACTGCAAATTCTCACAAATTTTGTAAGCGTTCAGGGGAGCAGGAGGCAGGGGCAGTAGATAATTATTTCTCCGTGTCTCCGCGTCCCCGCGTCTCCCCATCACCCCATCACCCCAATAAAGAAATTTGGGAAATATTTGGGATATTCTCTTTTTTATGCTATATTCTAAATCTAGGCAACCCGTGCGGATGTGGCGGAATTGGTATACGCGCACGCTTGAGGTGCGTGTGGCTTTGCCTTGCGAGTTCGAGTCTCGCCATCCGCATTTTTTAGGTCTTAATTGACAAGTGCTGATAATATATTTGTCAGCTTATCTAACCCAGATTCCCCTTGGGACACTGGGTTTTTTGTGCTTTCATAGAGATAGGTGAAGTTTTGTAAATAAAATTGACTACTACTGTTACACAAACAAATAACTTGACATTGCCAACCGCTTGGCATAGGCTAAATCCGATTTGGCAAGGTAAAGAGGAAGATATTCAAAAAGGTTTGTCTCACACTCAGTTAGCACCTGCTTGGCAATTGCTACTTTTGGGTGATGGCTCCCCCACCAGACACTTACAATTACTCACTTGTGAGCCGATAGAAGTGGATGTTATCGATATGTCGTTAATTGGCACAAACCCGGATAACGCTCCCGACTTAATTCAAGTTGTTCCCAGTCCCAGACTGCGCCGACAGGTGTGGCTACGTACTGCCTCTGGACAGCGATTGGGATATGCTACTTCATGGTGGGAAGCGAGTCATGTAGATGAGTATCTGCAAAACCGTTCCTTACCAATTTGGGCGAGTTTAGCTCGGATTCGCACCGAGTTGTATCGAGATATTCGAGGAATTTACTGTGGTTACTCAGCTGCGTTAGAGTCAGGCTTTGATGAAGTTGGTCCCTTTTGGGGTCGTCATTATTTGTTTTGGCATCATGGACAGCCTCTAACCTTGATTTATGAAGTATTTTCCCCTTATCTAACCAAATATTTGGGAAACACACAGATGAGTGCTAATGGTAATTGAATTAGGTGTTAGCCTGTGGACTGGATAGTGCCGACACGAACAGGATGAAGCAGGAAGAAAAAGCGCACATTTGTTAGCATTTGTTAGCTTTTTTGTATCGGAGAAAAAATAGTTTGTAGTCAGTGCTGAAGTTATCAATAGTATCTGAGGCGCTATAGCGTTACTACTAACAACTACGGTTTGTGTTTGATGTGATGAATAAAAAAAAGAAACCGTCTTTGCTGCTGACACTCTCAGCTGCTGGGTTATTGATTAGTGCGGGGAGTGTAGCATATTGGTTTTTAACCCAAGGACAACCATTATCTAGAGATTTGCCGGTGGGTGCAAATATTATTCCTCAAGATGCCTTATTAACAGTTTCCTTGACGACGGATACTAAACAATGGCAGAAGTTGCGGGAGTTTGGGACATCAGAAACCCAAGCGGAACTGGATAAGAATTTAGTACAATTGCAACAACGATTTCTGGCTAATAATGGTTACGATTTCCAGAAAGATATTCAACCTTGGGTAGGTGATGAAGTCACCATTGCAATTTTGGCTCCCCCGGTGGGAAAACCTGCACCTAAACCAATAGCTACTAATGCGGAAGTTGCTTCTGAGCAATCAGTGGTAATGGTGCTACCAATCAAAAATCCAGAAATCGCCAATAATATCTTGGCACAACCTAAACCGCTCAAACAAGGTAAATGGATTGACCGGATTTATCAAGGAATCGCCATTAAACAAACTGAGGGACAAGCTGGGGAAAATCTCTCAGCAGCGCTAATAGATGAGCGGTATCTCGTCATCACCGATAATCCTCAAGCCGCAGAAAGAACAATTGATGCTTATAAAACTAAAGTATCTTTAGCGACAAGCGGTGGCTTTGTTGAGAATTTCCCAAAAATTTCCAGTTATCAACCTTTTGCCCAGTTTTACGTCAATATTCCCACCGCTGCGAGAATAGCTGCTACGGATAGGAATCGGCCTTTACCTGCTCAGGTTTTATCTCAACTTCAAAATAACCAAGGTTTAGCGGGAACTGTGATCTTAGAGGACAAAGGAATAGGCTTAAAGGGTGTTTCTTGGTTAAATCCTAATAGTCAGCGGGTGTTGGCGGTAGAGAATAAAGCTGGGAAAATGCAAAATCGTCTTCCTAGTGAAACTTTCATGATGCTGTCTGGGAGTAACTTACAGCGGCTTTGGGGAGACTATGTTTCTACTTCTCAAAGAAATCCTTTATCACCCATCTCGCCAGAACAAGTGCGACAGGGTGTAAAATCTTTGACAAATCTGGATTTAGAGAAAGATTTGCTGACTTGGATGAAAGGAGAATTTTCTGTGGCGGTGATTCCTAATACTCCCAACGATGGTTCACCAGATAATTTTCGGTCAGGTTTAGTATTTATGGTACAGGCAAACGATGCCTACGGCGGGCAAAGCCTACGCCAAGCTGGGGAAAATTCCTTAAAACAGCTAGATGAGGCGATGCAAAATCAATACCAATTTAAGATTCAAGAGGCGAAGGTGGCTGGTAAACCTGTTGTCAACTGGATTTCACCTTTTGGAACTTTAACGGCTACTCATGGCTGGTTAGATGATGATGTGGCTTTCTTTGTTTTGGGCGCTCCCATTACCGATAAAATTCTTCCCAAACCTAATAATTCTTTAGCTAGTAATCTCTCTTTTCAACAAACAGTCCCCACAGAACTGAATCCACCCAATGGTCAATTTTTCTTGGATGTGGATAGGACTGTTAAAAGTTTTACTCTCAATTCTTTGTTTCCCAATCAACAGAAATTTCTCGCAGCGACACGGAATATTGGTGTAACAACTGCGGTTGATGATAGTCGTAGTCGGCGCTATGACATTTTTTTAGAACTTAAGAAAGTCGGTCAATAGGAACTGGGGAGTTATATTCTTTCCGGTTAAATACTGATCATTGGGGCTGACGCGGGGACGCGGGGACGCGGAGATGGGGAGATGGGGAGAAAGGGGGAGGGGTGGAGTTTTTTTGAATAGCAATTAGCGGGACTTGATATCACCCAATTAGCAATGACCAAAACTAGATAGGATCAGAATAGTCGGAATTAAATCAGTGATACAGCAGATTGCAGGTTGCAGGAAGTAGGAAATTTAAACCAACAATCGGGTATCAAGGGGTTTTTACTCCTGTACGGGTAAAGCAAAAGCTCATTGGTGTCAACTTAACGTGAAAGACTTGTAATGACGTTATATCCAACTTACTCAATGACCAATCAATCCAGCAAGAAGAACCCCACCCCCGTTTTACTAACGTAAAACTTCCCCTCCCCTCAAGAGGGGAGGGGACTAAGGGGTGGGGTAGAACGGCTGTGGGAAAACGGTTTGAGCTTAAGTTGATACTCATGTTGCTCTCGCTACTAAACCCCTACTGACTTCTAACTCCTGAATTCTGCTGTAAGTGATCTTTTTTTGAGTTAGGTTTATTCTTTAACTCTCTCTGAGAACTGATAACTGATAATTGATTCAAGTATCCACTGGAGAGAAAAGTTTATGAATCTGGTTGTACTCCAGAACTGGCTAGATAATGCGTCCTTTGCCATCTTATTCTGCACCATGTTGGTGTATTGGGTGGGGGCGGCTTTTCCGAGTTTATCGGTGACTGCGGCTTTGGGGACAGCTGGAATGGCGATCGCTAATTTGTGTATTGCTACCCTATTAGGAGCAAGATGGATAGAAGCTGGTTATTTTCCTCTTAGTAATCTTTACGAGTCTCTATTTTTCTTAACTTGGGGAATTACCGCTGTTCATTTAATTGCAGAAAATAACAGCCGTAGTCGTTTGGTTGGGGTTGTCACTGCACCTGTCGCCATGGGAATTGCGGCTTTTGCTACTTTGACACTACCATCAACAATGCAGGTGTCAGAGCCTTTAGTTCCTGCTTTAAAGTCGAATTGGCTGATGATGCACGTCAGTGTGATGATGTTGAGTTATTCGGCTTTGATGGTGGGAGCGTTGTTAGCGATCGCATTTTTAATTGTGACTCGCGGACAAAATATCCAATTACAAGGTAGTTCTGTTGGTAATGGTGGTTATCGCAGCAACGGTTACAAACTGCTCAAAGCTGGAGAATTAGTTACTCAACCGCCAACACCTCCATCGGAAAACAATGGCTTTTCTCGTTATGAAAGCAACAACAATGGTAATGGTACTGCTGTTTTGGATGCAGTAACAACTACTCCCATTTCCACGGCTGAAATTCTTTCACCTCAACGCCTGACTTTAGCGGAAACCCTAGACAATATCAGTTATCGCATTATCGGTTTGGGATTTCCCCTACTCACAATCGGTATTATTGCTGGTGGTGTTTGGGCTAATGAAGCATGGGGTTCTTACTGGAGTTGGGACCCAAAAGAAACTTGGGCGTTAATCACTTGGTTAGTTTTCGCCGCTTATCTGCATTCTAGAATCACTCGCGGTTGGCAAGGACGCAAACCAGCAATTTTAGCCGCTACTGGCTTTGTTGTTGTTTGGATTTGCTATCTCGGTGTAAATCTTTTGGGTAAGGGTTTACATTCTTACGGTTGGTTTTTCTAGAACCTCACCCTCTGACTCCCTCTCCACAGAGAGGGGGAAAATAAAAACTTAAAAATTCCGACAAACTTACCAAATCTTACTCTAAGGCTTTTGAGTAGCGATCGCTAATTTTGCACCTTTCACCTGACGCACTTTATCCATCACCGCTATCACATTCCCATGTTCAACTTGAGCATCCGCATTAATTATTACGATAGATTCTGAATCTGTACCCATTAAATTACGTATTTCCTCAGCTAAAGCATCAACTGTAGTCGGCTTTTTGTTCAGGCTGACGAGTCCAGATGATTCTACCGTCACAGTAATTCTAGTAGGAATTTGGGATTGCCGTGATGTCGCCGCCTTTGGCAAATTTACAGGTAAACCTTCTTGTCGGGTTAAAAATAGCGTTGACATGATAAAAAAAGTCAAAATCGCAAATATCACATCAATCATGGGGACGATGTTGATCTGTGCTGGAATATCTGGTTCATCTGGTAGGCGCATAGGTTTTCTCTCCTCCTTGTTCGTAGCGACAGCCGTATAGTAATTTTAGCTGTCCGCTATATTCTTGACAGATAGCAAAAATGATCGCCACAAACAAACACCAGCAAAACCAAACGCTGAAAGGATGAGAAGCTTTCATCTCTGGCTGAAAAGACACCAAAATCTCAAAACTTTTTGGGTTTTTATAGCCGTAGACAGGGTGGTTAGGACATCAATTGATAATGAAACTCTTACTACAAAAGGGTTTTACTCCTGCCTAATAATTCTTTAGCTAGTAATCTCTCTTTTCAACAAACAGTCCCCACAGAACTGAATCCACCCAATGGTCAATTTTTCTTGGATGTGGATAGGACTGTTAAAAGTTTTACTCTCAATTCTTTGTTTCCCAATCAACAGAAATTTCTCGCAGCGACACGGAATATTGGTGTAACAACTGCGGTTGATGATAGTCGTAGTCGGCGCTATGACATTTTTTTAGAACTTAAGAAAGTCGGTCAATAGGAACTGGGGAGTTATATTCTTTCCGGTTAAATACTGATCATTGGGGCTGACGCGGGGACGCGGGGACGCGGAGATGGGGAGATGGGGAGAAAGGGGGAGGGGTGGAGTTTTTTTGAATAGCAATTAGCGGGACTTGATATCACCCAATTAGCAATGACCAAAACTAGATAGGATCAGAATAGTCGGAATTAAATCAGTGATACAGCAGATTGCAGGTTGCAGGAAGGTTTTGATTCCAGGGTTTTCAGCCTAATTTCGGATAAGTTGATTAATCTTCGTGGTCTTCAAAAGGATCGTCTAACTGAGTGCTAGGAGGCCCAAAAGATGTGTAAATTGCCATACTAGTAATGGCAACTAGGATTGCACAGAAAGAAACGCCAAGCACTAAACCGGGTTCTAAGTCCATAAATTTAGGTTTATATTATGAGAACGATGTTTATAGAATATTACAAAATTTAACATAAATACCACCCATACATTCACTCAACCCAGACAAACCACCCTACCCTCATAGTGGTATTATGGTCATAGTCAGAATAATCCCATCTGTAAGGTAAACATCCTGCTGAAATATTGCAGAACCCTACAGTGGGCAATAAGAAAATTAAAAAAGTTTTGGCAATTGATCTTAGGTAAACTATGGCACAACGGACTAAGTTGGGAGATATCCTCAGACCCTTAAATGCTGAGTATGGTAAAGTATCTCCAGGTTGGGGAACGACACCTTTAATGGGTGTTTTTATGGCTTTATTTTTGGTGTTTTTGTTAATTATTCTGCAAGTTTACAATAAATCTCTGTTGATTCAGGATGTACTTGTTGATTGGCGCAGTTTAGGCGGCTAATTGCCATTAAAACATCAAGCTTGGATAACAAGTTACCATAGACCCGGCTTGTCCGGGTTTTTTGCTCTTTGGGTAATGATTGTTAATCAACAACAGTTATAGCAGGTGACAGGGTACAGGTGACAGGTGACAGTCCAGGAATACACAGATTTTTATTTTTTGGCAAAATGTATAATTACTGGACTTTAGACTAAAAGCACAAAGTGACTCAGGGAAGCTGAGTTGAAAAACTATTGATTAGACTAAATATGGTGAGGTTGGACTGCTGTTGGAGAATCTAAAGGAGAAAAATCATGAACATCTTTGGTATTGGTCTGCCAGAAATGGGTTTAATTATGGTAGTGGCACTGTTAATCTTTGGCCCTAAGAAGCTACCAGAAATTGGTCGTAGTTTAGGTAAAACTATTCGCAGTTTCCAAGAAGCTTCCAATGAATTTCAAACTGAGTTTAAACGTGAAGCTGAACAATTGGAAGAATCTGTCAAAACTACTGCTGAACTGGAACCGAAGAAAATTGAATCAGCCAAATTGCAGCAGGATACTGCTGGTTCTTCTCCCACCAGTTAGAAAAAATGACAGAAGTTCTTACCCAACCAGCTTTGGTAATTCCCCAGCTAATTGTCGGGTTGGGGAATCCAGAGCCTAAATATGACCAAACTCGCCATAATATTGGCTTTGCAGCTTTAGATGCTCTTTCCCGTGCTTGGCAAATTCCCCTAGGGGAAAATCGCAAATTTCAAGGACAGTTTGGTGAAGGTACTGCACGGGGTGGCGGTAAAATTCGTCTGCTGAAGCCGCTAACTTATATGAATCGTTCCGGACAGTCTATTCAAGCGGTGACAAGTTGGTATAAATTACAGCCTGAGTCAGTGCTGGTAATTTATGATGATATGGATTTACCTTTGGGAAAGACTCGTCTGCGCTTGTCTGGTTCTGCGGGGGGACATAATGGGATGAAAAGCACTATCTCCCATTTAAGTAGCCAAAACTTCCCCCGGTTGCGAATCGGTATTGGTAAACCCAAGGGTGTAGCTAATGATGATAATTCTGAGACGGTTTCCCATGTGTTAGGGCGATTTTCTGCTACGGAAACTAAATTAATGTCTCTGGTGCTGGACTTTGTGGTTGAGTGTGTTGAACTTAGCCTTAAGCAGGGTGTAGAAAAGGCTATGAATCGTTGTAATAGCAGTACTAGTGATATTAATCCAGGTGGCTAGTACCGCTTTCTCGGAATTAAAAATTAACAATTAAAAATTAAAAAAGCAGATGATACAAGCTTTTTAGTAATTTTTAATGGTTGGTTGATTTACGCCGTTGTGTACTAGTTATCTGGTTGAGGCTGGTAATGGGTAATTGGTGATTGGTAAACTTCCTCTTGTCACCTCTCACCTACTATCACACCAGTACCAAGCCGAATGGATATTTAAAAACGAAGTTTGCGTCTAGCTGAGACTGCCTTACGTTTGCGTTTTTCGTGGGGAGTTTCAAAGTGCTTATGATACTTTACATCGGCCAATATACCAGCTTTGGAGACTTGGCGTTTAAACCGACGGAGGGCTGAATCTATACCTTCGTTTTCTCCTAAAACCACCTGGGTCATTCTCAGTTTATCCTCAATTTCTCAATAATTTCCATTTTAATATTAGCCTCAAACTTAGCAAAGTCCTCCAGTCTAGAGCGGGTTTGAGACAAGCTTGAGATTGGAGATTTTAGATATTCAATTGGGCTTACAGCAGATTGCAGATCAATGAGGCTTCGCCATGAGCGTCAGCCAACAGTATCCGTGGCGTAGCCATACGGTACAGAATCAAAATTGAAACCTAGACACATTCACCAGTTTTACTCCTGACTCCTGTACGGGCGTATTGCAATACGCCCCTACTGACTCCTGAATTCTGCTGTATTGTGTTTAATCTAATTTATTATTCACCTCTTCCCGGTCTAAAGACACGGAAATTCTCAACTGATGATACGTGGTAGGCTGAAGCGATACCACTAAGGGCAAGGCACACATTACGTAAGCATCCAAAGCAGAGAAATTTTAAGAAATAAATAAATTTGAGTTAACCTGTTGCAGTAACTTTTCTTAACTAAAGCATAGTTAAGTGAGAATGACTTCCAAACACTGAACTGATTAATTCAGAGGTTTTATGACCACAGGTAATCATGTCATTTTCATGCACCCAGATGGAACTAGTCCATCTCACTTCGCCTTTGCAAGATTTGTAGATAAGGGTCCCGACGGACGTTTGAATTGGGATAAAATGTCCAATGCTGGTGTTTACCTGGGTCACATGGAAGACCAACTGGGTGGAACATCCAACGGTGGTGCTGTCACCCATGCAACAGGTGCTAAGGTTTATGCTGAGTCTTTTGGTTATGAAGCCGAGAATGCTCCTATAGTTTCCCTCAATGGTAGCAACCAAACGATCGTAGAATCGGCGATCGCAGCTAACAAAGTAACCGCCTTAGTTCAATCTGGGGCTATTTTTGAACCTGGTACAGCCGCCTTTGTAGCCAAAACAGAAGAAATTGTTAACGCTGATGGAAGTCGCATTGTACCTCGCGCCCAAGCTGCGGAAATTGCCAAACAGGTAATCATGTCAGGTGTTGACTTCATCATGGGTGGTGGTGAACTCAACCTTTTACCTGTTGGTACTGCTGGTTTCCACGGTACTGCTGCTCAACTAGATGCTCTGAGTACCAACTCCCTAGTACGCCCTACAGAAAACCTGATTACACTAGCTCAAAGTTTAGGTTACACAGTTGTTTACAACGAAGAACAACTCACAGCTTTACTTGATTTAGCTACACCCCCAACAAAAGTATTGGGTGTATTTGCACCTATCCATACTTTTAACGATCGCCCTGAAGAAGTTTTAGCAGCGAATAACTTACCATTGTATCGGGAAACAGCGCCCACCATTGCCGAGATGTTGGATGTCACCCAGAAGTTAATGGAAATGCACCCTAACTTTGACAATGGTTCTATTGCCATTGTGGAAGAAGAAGGGACAGACAACTTCGGCAACAATAACAACACTCCTGGTACTTTAGAAGGCTTGCGTCGTACAGATGCAGCCATTGGGGTAGCAATGGACTTCATTGAGAAGTATCCTAATACTTTAATGGTGACTGCTGCCGATAGTGATGCTGGTGGTTTACAAGTAGTAGATCCCCGCACTCCTGGAGTAAATCTAGGCAACATCAACAATAACCCCACCACAGAAAACCGGAACGTACCACTAGACGGTCAAACAGGAGCTAACACCTTACCTTATGTTTCTGCTCCAGATGCTAGTGGTGATGTGTTTGGTTTTGGTATTGGTTGGGCGGGTACACCAGATTTTAGTGGTTCTATAGTTTCTAAAGCTCATGGTCTAAATGCAGACAAATTACCTGCAACCTTAGACAATACCAAAATTTATGAGTTGATGTATGAGACTCTATTTGATGTTGAGTTACCATCTCGTAACCCTGAACCAACACCAGCACCTCAAGCCACCAAGTCAACTGGGAATGTGATTTTTATCCATCCAGATGGTGCAAGTCCTTCTCACTACATGGCAGCCCGCAATATTGATCTTGGCCCTGATGGTAGGTTGAATTGGGACAAGATGTCCAATGCAGGTGTGTACTTGGGACACATGGAAAACCAGTTAACTGGTACTTCCAATGCAGGGGCTGTAACCCACGCCACCGGTGTGAAGGTATTTAACGAGTCCTTTGGCTTGAATGAAGACCAATCTATCGTTACTCCTGCTTCTGGTAAAGTTGGCTACACAATTTTAGAAGAGGCGATCGCTGCTGGTAAAGCAACCGCCCTCATTCAATCAGGTCATATTGGTGAACCTGGAACAGCCGCTTTTGCTGCTGCCACCACTAACCGCGTTGGGAACACCATCCGCGCCCGTGATAAAACCGCCGAAATTGCCGAACAGGTGATTCGTTCTGGCACTCAGATCATTATGGCAGGGGGCGAAGTTTACCTATTACCCAAAGGTACTACTGGTTTCCACGTTACCGCCCAAATTGATGCGGCTTTCAGTGATGCCGAAGATCGTCCTACCACTAACCTGATTGATTTAGCAAAATCTTTGGGTTACAGCGTGGTTTACACGGAAGAGCAAATGAATGCTGCTGTAGCAACTGCTACCGCTTCCACCAAGTTGCTGGGAGTCTTTGCTGCTAATCACACCTTTGACGATCGCAGAGAAGAAGTACTAGGACTGAATAGTTCTGATCCTCTCCCCCTATATGTAGCTACTGCGCCCACAGTGGCCGAGATGCTAGATGCGTCTTTGAAAATTCTCAGCCAAGACCCCGATGGCTTCTTTGTGGTATTGGAAGAAGAAGGTAGTGACAACTTTGGTAATAACAACAATGCGGTCGGTACTATAGAAGGTGTACGTCGGGCTGATGCAGCGATCGGTGTAGCAATGGATTATGTGAATAACCAAGATCCCAATACTTTGGTAATTACAGCCGCTGATAGTGATGCTGGTGGGATGCAGGTTTTCCAATTCGCGCCTTACACCCGTCCTTCTGGCAACTCTACATCTACTCCTGCACTGGCAGATACCGAGCCTAGTGCGCCATTTATCCGCGTTAATCCTACCACAACCAATACCAATCAGGTAGTTTTAGATGGTATCAATGGCAGTACAGGTACACCAGAAGCACCTTGGAGACCTTTCCCATCTGTAGATAGCATAGATGGACCAATGGGTAACTTTGGTGTTGCTTGGGTAGGTACTCCCGATTTCCCTGGTAGTATTGTTTCTAAAGCCTATGGGATGAATGCGGATCTATTACCCAGCACTCTGGACAATACTGAGATATACAAACTCATGTACCAAACTATGTTTGGGGTGACACCAGAAGAGGCCGCAGCACAACAAGAAACCCAATTGGTATCAGGAACTACTGCTGATGACAAATTAGTGGCTGGTGCTGCTAATACTGCCTTTGATGGTATCAATGATTCTGTGTTTACTGGTGCTGGTAACGATGAGGTAGATGCTCAAACAGCGTCTTCTACCATTGCTGGACGTAACCGCATCAATACTGGTAGTGGTGCAGATACTATCTATGTGAACAAAGGCGATAGCGCTTTTGGTGGCAGCGGTAATGACGTATTTGATGCTACCGATGCTCAAGGTGGTAATCGGATGTCTGGTGGTGCTGGTAATGATATCTTCTACCTGGGTAAAGATGATCGCGCTCTAGGTGGGGATGGTGATGATAAGTTCTATGTGCAGTTAGGTGGTGGTAACTTACTCTCTGGTGGTGCTGGTGCTGACCAATTCTGGATCGCCACTGTTGAACTACCTGATGCTGCTAATACTATCCTTGACTTCCAAAAGGGTGTTGATGTGATCGGGGTTCTTGGTATTTCATCCAGCAGTTTGACTCTCAGTGTTGTAAGTGGTAATACTGAAATTGGACTGAATGGTCAAACAGTTGCTATTGTTAATGGCGTTACTGGTTTGAATGTCAATACCAATTTTGTTTTTCAATCCTAATTTCAACCTTTGATTTTCTTTCGTTAGTAGCTATTAACCAGGGAAGAAGATAAGAATTTCGGCGTTGCTGAATAAGGAGATGATTGAGGCTAACGCGGAGACGCGGTGATTATATATTGATGCAGATTCTCAAATCATCCCGCAATTATGCAACGCGCCAGAATTTCTATATTTTCTTCTCCCTGGTTATTTTTTCATTCAGAGGTAATTACAGATTCAGAATCGAACTCTATAGCAAGGGCTAACTGATACAGTTGACGACGGGAAATTGATGTATCTTGGGCTAACTGTCTGCTGGCTTGGGAACGCGATACGCCTTGTTTCATAATCTGTAATAATTCGGCTTTGAGTTCTGCTTCGGTGATTTGGGGTTTACTGGCTGGGGG
>NZ_LZQD01000009.1:97211-210056 GCF_001858025.1 Trichormus sp. NMC-1
CCCTGCCACTAACAGGGTATATTCGCCTTGGGGTTCTTTTTGCTGGTAATGTGCGATCGCTTCCCCTATTGTCCCTCGCCAAAATTCTTCGTATAATTTAGTTAGTTCTCGTGCTATGACTATAAAGCGATCGCTCCCCAACACTGCCCCTAAATCCTCTAAACTATCCCGTAAGCGGTGAGGAGACTCGTAAAAAATCAACGTTCGGGGTTCAGCTTGCAAATATTCTAATTGTTGTCGTCGTTGTTGACTCTTCGCTGCTAAAAAGCCTTCAAAAATAAACCTATCTGTTGGTAATCCCCCAGCACTCAAAGCTGTAATTGCTGCACTTGCACCAGGAATAGGTACAACTGTGATTCCTGCTTCAATACACGCTTTTACCAATTCATATCCTGGATCAGAAATTCCGGGCATTCCCGCATCACTAACCAGTGCGATCGCTTTCCCATTCGTCAAATGCTCTAATAACTCAGGAATGCGGCTATTCTGGTTATGTTCATGATAACTCATTTGGTCCGTTTTCACCTGGAAATGTTGCAGTAGTTTCCCGGTGTGGCGTGTATCTTCCGCCGCAATAATATCCACAGTTTGCAAAATTCGCACCGCCCGAAAAGTGATATCTTCTAAATTGCCAATCGGTGTACCGACAATATAAAGTGTTGATGGTTTTGGATCAGTTTGCATAAAATATTTTACATGAAAAAAAAGACAATAATTCTCATTTGTAAGTTGAGTTGAGCAGAAGAACTTCCAACAGCAACTATTCGATTGTATTGTATCCAACTACAATTTACCTATGGCAAAATAAAAACTGAAACAGTCGAGACACAGAAAAAAGAAATTCAAATTACACCTTGAAAATTAAGTTACCATACAACTACAAATTATTAGATCACGTTACCAATTACAAATGACCAATTCTGCCTTATTTGTAGGTTTAGTCACCGTAGATTTAATTTATCTGGCCGACTCTCCCCCCCTAAATAATCAAAAGCTTGTTGCTACTGACTATACTGTAGCAGCAGGTGGCCCAGCAACAAATGCGGCTGTTACTTTTAGTCATTTAGGTAATCAAGCTCAACTCTTGACTGTGCTGGGTTCTCACCCAATGACGCAGCTAATTCGCACCGATTTAGGAAATTATCAAGTTGCAATTATTGACTTAGACTCCAGCAAAGATACACCACCACCAGTTTCTTCTATTATTGTCACCCAAAGTACTGGGGAAAGGGCAGTAATTTCTATTAATGCAGTGAAAACTCAGGCTAATATTACCTCGACTCCAACAAATATTTTACAAAACATTGATATCATACTTATCGATGGACATCAAATGGCAGTTAGTAAAATCATTGCCGAAACAGCTAAAAACCAAACTATCCCCGTTGTGATTGACGGTGGAAGTTGGAAAACTGGATTTGAGGAAATCTTGCCTTTTGTAGATTATGCAATTTGTTCCGCTAACTTTTCTCCTCCAGGATGCAAAAATCAAAAAGATGTTTTTACCTATCTTCAGAATTTTAACATTCCTCATATTGCCATTACTCAAGGAGAAAAACCGATAGAATATTTAAGTTATCAAAAAAGAGGTTTAATCAATGTACCGAAAATTAAAACCGTTGATACATTAGGTGCAGGAGATATTTTTCATGGTGCTTTCTGTCATTACATTTTACAATCAAATTTCCAGCAATCTCTAGAATTAGCTAGTAATATTGCGGCTGAAGCTTGTAAATATTTTGGTACACGCCGTTGGATAGAAATTTAAATTATAGCAATCATATTTGATTTATAAACTACTCGTAGAGGCAGGGAATAGGGAATAGGGAATAGATTTTTTTACAACTCATTTAGGACTGCTGTAGATTGAAAAATTAGATTTTAAATAATAAATAAACAAAGTAGAAATAAGTTTCTCTCATCAAAAAAGGCAACTGACTATTTAAACTTTGATAGCGGGTAGTCGGTGTGGGAGATGGTTGGGCATCTAAACCTAAATTTCTAGCCATTAAAACAGCACGTTTTAAATGTAATGGATCGCTAACAATGAGAATTTTCTTGAATTGGTAATTTGCCACTAATTCTGAAGCATTTTGTAGATTTTGGGAAGTAGTTCGAGACGTAGTTTCTATGAGAATATCAGATGATTTTACACCTTTGCTGACAGCATAGAGTTTACCAACTAGCGCTTCTGCTAGTTCATCACCATTACCAACTCCACCTGTAAAAATGAGAGTGCGGACATAACCGGTTTCATATAAATTAATAGCGTGGTTAATCCGTTCTCGAAACACAGGAGATGGTTGTTTTCCCCAAACTGCTGCACCTAAAACAATTGCGGCATCTGCCCGAATAGGAGTATAATTGTTACCATAAAAATATATACTAGTAGCTGTAGAGGCAATCGCCATCAATAAGGCAGAGATTAAGGATAAAATTACCACAACTAACTTATTTTTTGTAAACTGATTATACCTTTGCGCCTTTACACCTTTACGTGATCTTTTCATAAAATCTCTACTTTACCAAAATCAAAAGAATGCCAAACTTAGAAGAAATACTAAAAATTACTCGTGAAATAGGTTGGGGTGCAGCTAAATTACTGCGTTCTTATTATCACGGAACTGTCGAAGACGGAAACTTAGACGTACAATATAAACAAAATGAGCCTGTAACTGTTGCAGATGTGGCTGTTAGTCAATATATTTTAGACAAGCTTCAAGCAGCTTTAGGTAATGAAGAATTTGGTTATATCAGTGAAGAAACCTATAAATCTCAACAGGGTAAAAATCCCTGTGAATGGGTTTGGATAATTGATCCTTTAGATGGAACACGGGACTTTATCAACAAAACTGGTGAATATGCAATTCACATTGCTTTAGTTCAAGGAACAAGTCCAGTTTTAGCAGTGGTGGCCATACCAGAAGCGGAAAAGTTATATTATGCTACTAAAGGTGGCGGTACTTTTGTGGAAACCGTTAATGGTTCTGTTCCCGTAAAAGTAGCTGACAATAAACCCATCGAAGATTTAACCTTAGTTGTCAGTCGTTCTCACCGCAATGAAAGATTAGAACATCTCCTCAAAAATCTACCCTGTCAAAATCAAAAAGCCATTGGTAGTGTGGGTTGTAAAATCGCTGCTATTCTTGAACAAGAAGCAGATATTTACATTTCTCTTTCTGGTAAATCTGCACCCAAAGATTGGGATATAGCTGCACCCGAACTAATTTTAACAGAAGCTGGTGGTAAATTTACGCACTTTGATGGTAGTCCGTTAAAGTATAACACGGGTGATATTAGTCAATGGGGCGGTTTGCTGGCTAGTAGTTCTCAACATCATCAGATATTGTGTCAGAAATCAGCACAATCCTTAGAGGTTGTTTGAAAAGTCTAAATTATTACAGCCCTGGCGACTAGAAGTCGCGGCTATACAAACTAAACCCGCCTGCGCGGGTTAAAAATCTCATTTTTTCATTAGTCCACGGAGGTGGACTTTGCCTGTGTAGTAGCGTTCGCGGAGCGTGCCGGAGGCTCTATTATATTCGCCCAAAACAAAACATCCTCTTAGCAGAGTTTGCCTCAGATGTGCCTTGAATAAGTGTATGAGTTTTTCTAGAAATGTTACTCGTAACGAGTTCATATACAAAGGCTATGCTATAGTGTAGGATGTAAGGATTATTTTCGGTTGAGTAAGTCGTTTTAATTTCTTTATAAATGAGTCTCTCCGAATCTAACTTTCTACAATATGTTGATTTGGGAGACCAGCAGTTATTATGTCGATTTACGTTGGAAATCTGTCCTATCAGGTTACAGAAGAAGACCTAAAAATGGCTTTTTCTCAGTACGGAACGGTTAATCGTGTGCAGTTACCCACTGATAGGGAAACAGGACGACCACGTGGTTTTGCTTTCGTGGAAATGGAAGGTGATGACCAAGAAACTAAAGCCATTGAAGCACTTGATGGCGCTGAATGGATGGGTCGTGCTTTAAAGGTAAATAAGGCTAAACCTCGTGAAGAAAGAAGTCCTTCCCGTGGTAGCTAGGGTAATAATGATCGTGATAATCGCCGTTATTAATCCTGTTCTGAAAAATTTATCACCCTAGAGTCGCCAATAGATAAATCCCAAGAGTCAACTCTGCTGATATATTTTTTTAACTCTAGTATAGTATTAGATTTAAATAACAAAAATCTAGTCAGATCTAGTTAAATATTAACATCTGTGGCACAAAAATATCATTAATTTTTGCCTATATTATGTGATGCAAGATGTGAATGTGATATATTAGTCTTGAGTTCAAGAAGCGTAGATCCTTGAGAAGTGGTGAAAGTCCTGATCTGAGACTGCACCAGAGTCAAAATTGAGCCGACCATAGCTCCTGTGTGACAGAAAATCCTATAAATCAGACGAAATAAAACATTCTCAAGAGTAGCTAATCAAATCAGAACCGAAAAACGAGAAGCCAGAAAAAAGTATTTTACGTAAAGTAGTCCCGACAGCGTTTAGTCTAGGGATAGGGGGCGTTGTAGTTCGCCCCGTCGGGGTTATTCCCGGCAAACAAAAGGCATGAGATATTTGTCTATGTTTTTTGGAACTATATATTCACCCACAATAGGAGGAATGAGAATGACGCAAGTAGTTTTGGGGGAAAATGAAGGTATTGAATCAGCTTTGCGGAGATTTAAACGTGAAGTTTCTAAAGCCGGAATTTTCCAAGATATGCGGAAGAATCGCCATTTTGAAACACCTTTAGAAAAAGAGAAGCGTAAAGCAATCGCTAGACACAAGCAACGTCGTCAACAACGTTCTCGCTTCAAGTAAGAACTTTAGAGTAATGTCTATTGCGGCTGTAAATCCAGTCTGCATCTCTTCATTATTCCGCTTCACTTCTGTTATTTGTGGTGATGTTTCTTAACAGCCGCAAATAGCACGCACAAGTTAATAAAAAGCTATTTGTAGTAGTGCTGTATTTATGGGCGGCACTACTACAAGTTGTATTTAGGCAGAATTATTGAGCCTAAATTTCCGCCACTGCGCGTTCAATTAAACGCCGAGCTAAAGTTTGCGTACCAGTGTGTTCATAGTAATTTGTAGCTACATCCAGGAACGCCGCTAGGTAGTCTAATTTGTCATCAGCGAGTTGGACAAAATTTTGCAAGTTACCAACAACCTTTTGTGGTGTTAAATTATTGGCTGCCACAATACCACTCATCCAACCTTTAACGGAATCAAAACTTTCGCCGATAAAGTTGAGTTTACCAGCATCATTGTTGCCAGGAATAGTATTTTTGATGTTTTGGAAAGTTGAGTTTTGTCCTAAGTCCTGGGGACTCATCCGACTAATACCTGATAGGGCTTTGTCGATGAAGTCTGGTCCCAGGGGGATCAAACCATCAACGCAAATTAAAGCCACCATGCGGATGAGTGATTCACCACTATACTCACCTAAAGAAGCGACAAAATCGCCAATGCTATCACCGGGAATGCCGTTTATTTGGCAAAAAGCTACTAATTCAGCAACTACTTTTAAGGTTAAGTCGATAGTTTGAGCTTGATCTGGTTTGGGAGTGATAGAGTTTAAAAAACCTAATAGGGGAATTGATTGACCTACTTTATTAGCTAAAGCGGCTGCACCTAAAGCTTTATCTGTACCATCAACAGTTTGATAAAGCCACAAAGCTGTTTGATATCCTTGGGATTTGTCGTTGAATAGATAAATTGCGCGTTCACCAATTTGCTGAATTAAACTCTCGTCATCTTCACCAGTGACGGTTTTAATCGTGTTGACAAAGCCGACAGTATTTTGCCACTCACCGGGAGCGACAAAATCTAAGGCTCTCAGCATAGATACAGTCAAGTTACTAGTTGGTAGTTCATCAACTAACTCGAAGATAGATTTGCTCACAAAAATCTCCTATTTGAGGGTTTGTTATCTGAAGTTGAGAGTCAGGGTTATTTCAATTTAGCTAGATCATCAAGATCAAATTTCTCAATCCAGTCAGCGCGATCGCTTGCAGTGAATAATGGATCTTTAGAAATCACCTTGACTTGGTACTTACCCACCAAAACAGAAGTTTGGGTTTTGCCCTGTTCTACTGCGGGATAGCCGTCAATTTTCTTGGTGCTATTGGCATATTTGGAAGCTACTCCAGGTAAGCTGGTGGTGTCAGAAATAGCCAATTGAGCAACAACCTTGCCGTCTTTTTTCAAATTCGCTTCCGAAAAGCCTTTTTTCTCTTGGGTATAAACTCGATCATAGCCATCTTCCCCATCAGGGAAAAAAGCGTTTAATTGACTACCCTGTGTAGCATTTTCAGCAACGGACTGACCACTTTTTTGCTTGGTGCTTTCCTGTTGTACCTGGTCAAAGCGGTTAGGTGCTTTTGTAGCACAAGCTGTAGTCAGTAGTAAGACACACAGTAACAAACTAGCTAAAATCCTGCGCCCACGGGATAAAATCACGTTTGGTTTCTCCTTAAAATGTGAGAGGTTTGAAGCAATTATCTGCGCTTCCGTAGGTTTTTTACCGGAAAATTTACTTTTTGATCATTATTTGTATTGAGAATTACCAATTTTCCGGCAGCTTTGTGATGAACTCCCCACGTCACTGTGTCACCGTGTCACCGCGTCCTCTTATCCCCGCGTCACCGTGTCACCGTGTCACCGCGTCCTCCTAGCCCCGCGTCTTCATGACGATAAGCGATCGCAGCATAGAAGGGATCTCCTCCTGGTATACCCAACCATTGTAAGAAGTTTGGCGCTGTTGATTGATTGACAATCACTTCTGGAGTAGTAAATCCGGGTGCTGAGGCAAAGTAACGCTTAACTAATTCGAGTCTAGACGCTTCCGACACATCCCGCCACGCTTGAATCGCCTTTTGATGGAACATTCGGTTAGAAAAGCTGATAATGGCGACACCACCAGGTTTGAGGATGCGGTGAATTTCCGTAAATACTGCTTCTGGATACTGCATATACTGCACAGAAACACAGTTGATAACAGCATCGAAATCTTGATCAGGTAAAGGTAGCTGAGGCTTTTCGTTGATATTCTGCACGAAGTAATGGTTTAAGCGAGGATTACGTGCAAGCTCTTCAGCGTTGAGTCCATGTCCTTCCACATGATCAAACTCTATTTCTGTTGGTAGATGAGACACCCAGCTGCTCATCATATCAAAAATTCTTGTGTTGGGTTTAAGTCGCTGACGATATAAATCTGTCAATTGTTGAATAAAGCCTTCATCTACATGGGTGACAAAGCGCGGATAGTCATAAAATAACTTATCATCGGTGTCATCTAACTTAAGGCGTTGATTTGGTCTAAGTAGCATAAATGTCTATTTTGGGTCTATTTTGGAAAAGTCTTTCACTAGATTGTGCTAATTTTGTATATTAACTTACAAAAAAAGGGAACAGGGAACTCTTAACAGATAAGAAACTTTAGTTCTGAGTTTAAAGCTCAGTTAAAAAAAAGATGTTTTTTGAGATACGTAGCACGAAAAAAAACAGTGTCATTATTTCAATCTCATGTTTAAAAACATGAGTTTTTTCTGTTAAGAGTTGCCCGTTAAGAGTTCCCTCTGAACTCATTTTCATCAACACACTAAATTCAAGCCCTGAGAGCTAATAATATTCAATTCAACTCGTATTCCACAAATGTTGTACAAATCATCATTGTTTCTTGCTATTTGGCAGCGTCTTCTTTTGCTGAGGATATTTCCTTATTTTAATTTATTAATTTGGCTAATTCCTTTATTGTTATTTACTTCTGGAGAAAATAGCCTCATGGCACATGATGAAGCACTGTATGCGAGGAGAGCGCGTCAGATGTTTGATTCTGGTGACTGGATAGCTCCTTGGGGTAATGCTCATCATAAAACTCCTGGTTTTTATTGGTTAATTGCTCTTTGTTATAAACTATTTGGTGTCAGTGATACTAGTGCGCGACTGCCTAGTATGATTGCGGGAATTTTCAGCTTATTAGTTATATATGAAATAGCGAAAATCTTACTTGATCAAAAGATAGCATATCTTGCCGGGGGTATTTTGAGTGTAGAATTTCTCTGGCTGCAATATTGTCGGTTATCTACACCAGATTTACCAACAATTTTATTAGTAAGCGTAGCTATTTTGGCATTACTCAAAGCTGAATTATATCCGCAAAGTCGCTATATTTATGTTTTTATAACTGGGTTAAGTTTTGGGTTAGGCTTCTTAATGAGAAGTTTGATGATTGTTGTACCAATAACTGCATTATTACCTTATTTAATTGGGGAACATCGTCGTCATCGTCATCTTTTTAACCCCATGTTGTATTTAGGAGTTTTAGTCGGTTTAATTCCTACTTTAGTTTGGTTATGGTTTAATTGGCTGCGTTACGGAAGTGATAGTTTTGGAAAATTATTGGGGTTTGTGGTAGAACTAGGTAGTAATGAACGTCAGGGAAATGGCATAATTTTCTATTTCTGGAATGTGCCTTTAAAATCTTTTCCTTGGTTCTTTTTTAGCCTTTTAGGATTAGCTTTAGTCATTCGTTACCCAATTCCTCGCTACCAATTGCTATTAGTGGGTTTTCCTCTGACGTTATTTACAGAAATTAGTCTATTTTCTACTCGTTTATCTCACTACAGTCTTTACCTTTATCCCTTTATTGCTATACTTGCGGCTGTAGGTTTAGATTGGCTGGGGGAAATTTACAATAGAGAATTTACACCAACACAGGAAGAAATAAAAACATTGCTTTTTTCTAGGAATATGAGATATCTTCCTCGGAATCTTAGTTATGGTTTTGGTGTGTTAGGTAGTATAGCTATTGTAGCTGGTATAGTAGCTTTGGTAGCAGGTAGTATTGATATTCGCAAATATGCAATTCTCGCTTTGATTTTGGGTTTGGCTTGCTTAATTGTGCCTTTAGTTTGGATTAGTCGTTACTATTTTGGTAACAATTTACTTACTTCTCGATATTGGGTGGCAAGTTGGTTAATTGCTTGTTGGTTATCTATAGCTACTGCTGGTAATTTAGGGTTGTTAAGTGATTTTAACCCTAGTTTTAGAGTCTTTTTTCAACGGCAAGAAATAGCCTCAATTCTTAAAAACAATCCTATATTTTTTGCCAAATTAGAAGGCAAAGAAGCTGTATTGATTAACTTCTACACCCCTATTCATGGTAAAACGGTAGACTCAATTTCTCAATTACCAGCTTTTAGTTATGCTTGGATTTATACACCTGAACCTGGTGATTTATCTAGAACTCATCGTATTATTGGTACGATTAAAAATTATCAATTAATTCAAGTTTTGTGAGCAATAATTGCGAATCTAGACTATTTTATTGAGATTTGGTTTGGCTAAAAATAACGATGTGATTTCAATATTTTCTGACTTAGCTTTTCTAAAATTGGCTTTTCTTCAGAAGTTACATCGTTAAAAAGCATCTCATATATCAATGGCACACCTAACTGTAATTCTTCCATAATATCAGTCTGGCTAAACACATCTTGAGGTGTTCCCTCTAATATTAACTTTCCCTTATCCATGACAAATATCCAATCAGACCAAAGATAAACTAAATCAAGATCATGAGTTGCCATTAATATTGTAGTTTTATCTGTATGAATTTTTTTCAAGGTTTTCATTAAATTACGAGTATGCAGTTTATCTAAATATGCTGTAGGTTCATCTAACAACAACAATTCTGGTTTTAATACCATTACATCTGCTATAGAAACGCGTTTTTTCTGTCCTAAACTGAGATGATGTACTGGTCTTTCGGCAAATTCATGTAAAGCAAATTCATCTAAAGCTTGTTCAACTCGCGCTTTAATTTCTGCAACTGGTAAACCCAAATTACACAAACCATAGGAAATATCTTCTTCTACGGTGGAAGCAACTAATTGCTGTTCTGGATCTTGAAAAATTAACCCAACTTTTTGACGTAAATCTGTTAGTGATTGACGGTCATATTTTATGGTATTACCTCTCCAATATACCTTACCTTTGTGCGGCTTATATAAACCATTAGCCAATAAAAATAAGGTAGTTTTACCACAACCATTTTGACCAATTAACGCGCATTTTTTATGAGCAGGAATTTTCAAATTTAACCCGTTTAAAGCTGATTGTTTGGCTCCAGAATAAATATAATAAACTTCTTCAAACTCTATTAAATATTCATGATTATCCATATTCATCTAAATTCTAATATTATTAAGATCACACATCCAATCATTGCCTCAATACCATAGCGGTTAGATACAAAATAACGTTGCGGATGCCAAAATTTAAACTCTCCATTAAAACCACGTGATGCTAAAGTTAAAGAAATTTGACGATAATTGATGAAAGTGCGTTTGAGTAATTGACTAATGAGCAAAGATAAACTTTTTATGCCAGTTTTAAAAGTGCGGTAGCCACCACGAGACTGTTGCGCTGTCCATAACTCAGATGCTGTGTTTAACAAGACAAAAATAAAGCGGTACATCAATAATAACAGGTCTGTTAAAAGCACCGGAAATCCCACACGGCGCATAGTTTGGAGAATTTCAGTAAATGGGGTGGTGAGAATTATGAAATATAGGCAGGAAAGTGAGGAAATTGCTCTTGTTAAAATGGTGAATCCTTGCTCAATTCCATGTCTACTGACATATACATAAAAATTACCTAAAGTCAGTCCTGTAACTGAGTCGTTCTGCACCAAATTTATGTGACTAGTTTCTACTCCATTGATTAGTAAAGCTGGTAAACTGGTTAAACAAAATAAAGAGCCGATATAAACTAATTTGAGGTAAATTTTAGCGGGAATACCAGCATAAACAACTGTCCAAATACTTATCCAAATGGTAATTAAAATTTGTACTTGGGGATGGGCAAAAGCAGCGATAATTAAGAGTGCAATTGCTAAGAGTAATTTTTGTTGAGGTGCTAACCAACGCAACCTATTTGTGTAAGCAAGGGTATCTATTTGTAGAGTCAATCAATTTTGGATTAATTACGAATTACGAATTACGAATTACAAATTACGAATTATTTCAATTCGGTCATTCTTTATTTTTTTGCTGCTGGGAACGCCCCTTATATAATCCGATTGCGTAACCAACTACCCCAGCACCTAAAGCAGCTTGAGAGCAAAATAATAGGCTTTCTATTTCCCCGCTTGGCGGTTCAAATACGGGTGTAAACCAGGGTTTATATCCTGGCTGAACTTCACTAATTGCTTTTTGGGCTTTTTCATCTGAACCAGAAAATTCACCTTCGCGCACGAATACTAAAGGTATGATTGCTAAGGTAATCACTGCTATTACTAACAGCCAGTTATTCAATCCGTTTTTAGATTGATTCATTGATTTGAGGTTCCTGTTTGATTAATTTCAATAATTCTAGTTCTGGAGAAGAATAGGATTGTAACCAGTTCCACACCAATACTGTTAATAATCCTTCACTAATTGCTAGAGGAATTTGAGTAATGGCAAAAATTCCCGCAAACTTAGCGAATGAAGCGATAAATCCACCGACGGGAGCAGGAAAAGCCAAGGCGAGTTGTGCAGAAGTAATGATATAGGTAAGTAAATCTGCTAAAGCTGCGGCTATAAAAATAGCGATTTTTTGTTTACCAGTTAGCCGTATTGTTAGATGATATATCCAGTAAGCAGCAAATGGACCTGCAATAGCCATTGAAAAAGCATTCGCTCCTAATGTCGTCAAACCACCATGAGCTAAAAGTAGTGCTTGAAATAATAATACTAAAGTTCCTAAAACCGACATCGCCAATGGTCCAAATAGCACCGCGCCTAACCCTGTTCCTGTAGGATGGGAACAACTACCTGTGACTGAAGGCATTTTTAGGGCTGATAATACAAAGGTAAAGGCTCCCGATAATGCTAGGAGTAATTTTAGTTCGGGGTTAGCTTGGGTGATGCGGGTGAGCGATCGCAATCCTAACCCAAAAAATGGCAAAGCTACCACCCACCAAAAAATCGCCCAACCAGGTGGTAAGTAACCTTCCATAATATGCATCCCATAGGCTGGTGCAGATGCTCCCACAACTAGATAAAAGCTGAGAATCCCAATCAAAATCAGGGATACACGTTTTGATTTAATCATAACTTTTGGCAAGTTCCATACCTCGCAAATGTATTTTATGGGTTGTCTGAATCTAATACGATTATTATTATCGTTGGACTTTTGACAACAAGCTTAACTCAAGGAAAGTAAATTGCACTTTCAAAGTAATTGAGACTTACAGCAGAATTCAGGAGTCAGGAGACGCTTCGCAGACCTATGGCTTACGCCACGCTGCGCTATCGGTTCAGGAGTCAGGAGTAAAACTGGCTTTGTGTATAGGGTTCAATTTAGATTTTGTACCTCCTAACTACGCAAACTGCTGTATTGACAAGAATTTCTAATTCAGTATACTATGCAAATTAATTGCGAATCTTTTGCAACTTTCAACTAATCAACGGGTTGTTAGATGCAGCTAACGCAGAATATGGCGCAGCAGTCGCAAATGGCAAAATTAGCGCCCCAATATAATATCAGGACTCCCGTGGCTTTCTAGTCTACTCTAATGAACTATATAAAACCATTTCTAGCCAAACGGCACAAGAAAATCCGAAAACACATAAAGCCATAGAGACAGCTTTGGCTGAACTGGTGAAAGTTTGGCCGACTGCTATCCCACCCGCGCCAGCACTCAAAACCCCAGAAAATGTCACCAAGTTGGTGAAAAGCATAAAGGAAAATACTCAAAAAATGATAGCAAAAACTAACACTAAAGCACAAAATTAGTATTTTCACACCATTGGAAGTACAGAATAAGAAGTTTAAAATGGTGAATAAGAGAGAAAATAGTTAAAAACTAAGAGTGAGGATAGTTTGGTTTTTCAAAACCTGAAAAAAGTATAACTTCTCACTCATAATTGGTAGCGAAAGACTCTCCATTTGTAATTTTTCTGAACTTAACAACTGATGCAAGAACTCGACCACCAAAAGACCATTGATATCCTCAACGCCATTATGGAATTTGAACTAGCTGGGGTAGTTCGCTACACCCATTATTCCTTGATGGTAACAGGCCCTAATCGCATACCTATTGTGGCATTCTTCAAAGCCCAAGCCGCAGAATCTTTACTTCATGCCCAACAAGTAGGAGAAATTCTCACAGGTTTAGAGGGACATCCTACCTTGAGAATCACCCCAATGGAAGAAACTTTTAAACATACAGTCAAGGATATCTTGACAGAAAGTTTATCTCATGAAAAGAACGCTTTGGATATGTACAAAAGTCTTCTAGAAACTGTCACTAATGCCAGTATTTACCTAGAAGAATTCGCCCGTGGCATGATAGGACAAGAAGAGATGCACAATCTCGAACTGAAGAAAATGTTACGCGATTTCAGCTAATATTCTCTGGTCATTAGTCAAAATTTAAACATTTTTGAACTAATGACCAATGAATCATAAAAAATAAAAAAGAACTAATTATTTTACTAATAAAGCTTTATTCAACTGCTCAGAAGCTTTCTCAATCGCATTTAGGCTACCTGGATTTACCAGTCCATAATAATCAAAAACATAAACTCGATTATTTTTAGTAGCTTGTAGTTTCTGCCAAAACGGTTCCTTTTTTAAGGAATCTAATAAGGTTGGTTCGGCATTAACGACAATTAAAACTTCTGGATTTGACTCTAAGACTTTCTCCGCTGAAAGTGTCACATACCCACCAATGGGACTGTTACCTTGTAATTCAGCAGCTATATTTTTAGCTCCAAATCTGGCAACTAAATCACCAGCCCAACTATTTTTATTTGGTGTTAAAATCGGTTGGCGACTAACTAAAACTAAAGTAGAAGGATTTTGAGTTGGGTTATTAGGTAAAAGAGTTTTGTAGCGATTTAATAACGGTTGCGGATCTACATCAATTGCTTGAGCAAGTGTTTTAGTTAATTCTTCTAGAGATTTCCAGCTATTTATTTGAGTGGATAAAGTCGGTATTCCTAGCTGTTTAAGTTTTTGCATGGGTACGTCAGAAAACCCAGTTGTACCAATAACTAAATCTGGTTTTAAAGAAACAATTTTTTCTAAATTCGGCGGACTTTGACCTTCGCTAACACGGGGAATATTTTCAAATTTGGAGTCATTTTTAAATAAGCTAGTACCAGTAATTCCAACAAGTTTACTTTTATCTAACTGCAAGATAATATCAGCTGCAAGAGAGGAAAGGGAAACAACTCTTGTTGCTGATGTTATGTTTGATTTTTGTGGCGGTATTTGAGTTGTTGCTGTGGTACAGGAGAATAAGAAGAGGGTTAAGATGAGTGTTATTACAGATGATTTCCAAGGCATAATTAATTTTTTTTTAACGCAGAGGAACGCGGAGGTAACGCAGAGGTAACGCGGAGGTTAAGAGGAGATGAGTTTGTTTTTATTATGGCTTAATTAACTAAAAGTTGCTGTACATCTTCTGGGGTGTTGCAGTTAAAGAGGATATCTGGTTCTGATAAGGGTAACACTTTTACTGGATATTGTTTCAGCCACTTTTGAAATGAGCGTCCTCCTTGGTTGATAAAATCTAATAGTAGGGGTAAACAACAACTGCGATAAAAACCACAAAGTGGTTCCCAACCTTTAGTATTTTTTACCAAAAAGGCAATATTTTCTTCTTCTACAGTATCTAGTCTTTTCACCCAATCTTGCAACACTTCAACTCGCAAGTTCGGTAAGTCGCAAGCTAATAATAATACCCATTCTGTTTTTACTCTCCCCAGTCCTTGTGCAAAACCTACTAGGGGTCCTTGTGTGTCGCTGGGGTTTTCTTGTATAAATTCACATCGAGGCAATGGCAGGTGTTGATATCGTTCTGGCCAAGGTGTGACTATATATATGGTATCGGTACAATTTTTAGCGACATTGCAAACTCTTGGCAATAAGGGTATTCCCTGAATGGAAATTAAGGCTTTATCTTCTCCCATACGAGAACTTTTGCCTCCTGCTAAGACTATGGTGGTTAAAGTAGTCATAGAAACAAAATATTTTTTGCTACGTCTAATGACAAAATCGCTATCACAATGATATTGTCACAATACCTCTTATTTTCAGCAGTCACCAGGGAATCTCAGGGAATGATCAACCATATATTGTGCCGATTTGGAACTTTAACGCTGTTTTCTATGTTTACCCTTATGGGTATGACTAGCTTGAACAGTATATTAGCATTAACGGCTGATAAAGAAGCTAATCGTGTTTGTACTAAAGGAAGTGCTGCTGTTATCACCGTTAAAGATGGTAAAGGTAGTTTAAATAGTAATCTTGATGTTTATACATTTCCAGGAGAAACAGGTCAAAAAGTTGTAATTCAAATGAATAGTCAAAAGATGAATTCATTTTTAACTTTGTATCAAATAGTGGAATCTGATCAGGAAAAAAATTATGAAAAAATCGCTGAAAATGATGATATAAGAGCAGGTGATTTTAACGCTATCGCTAACCCACCCTACAAAGTAACAAATCATCATTAACTAACATGAAACGAAACATCACCATTTTTTACTCTTTATTCTTCCTATTTTTCCCTACATTAGTTTTAACAATTCCCGTGCGATCTCAAGCTCAAATAATTAATCAAAGCTGCAACCTAGAACCAGAAAATGGTGAATTTTATTCACAAAAACAACTACAAACCATCGCTAAACAAATTACAGTTAAAGTTATTGGTGATAATAACGGAGGTTCAGGAACAATTCTTGCTAAAAAGGGAAACTCTTATTTAGTTGTGACTAACTCTCATGTACTCCTGGGAGTTAATCTTAAGAAGATTAAAATTCAAACACCTGACGGTAAACCCTATCAAGCCCAAATTCTACCTAATACCAATTTTGGTAAATTAGATTTAGCTGTTTTGCAATTTACATCTCCAGCCAAATAATCCAAATTTGTATAACGAGAAGTGGGGAGCTTTAAAAGGTTTAAAAAGGTATGCAGAAGCAGAAATAGCGATAAATGAGGCAATTAAACTCAGCCCCCGTGCGTCGTTTTACAACAATCGCGGGGTTCTTTACGCTGAACAGAAAAAATTTGATTTAGCCTTAATTGATTATAACAAAGCTATTGCTATTAATCCAAATTATGCTGATGCTTATGCTGGACGAGGGGTTGTTTATCATCAACAAGGAAACTACACAGCCGCCATGTCTGATTATAATCAAGCAGTTTCTAAAGATGCTAACAGTTTAGCTGCTGTTAATAATATAGGTTTAATCAAATATGAACAGGGAGACATAGAAACAGCGATTAAACAATGGCAAGAATCCATAAAAATTAATAATCAATCTGCCGAACCAATCTTAGCTTTAGCTGTGGCTTTGTATCGTAAAGGGGAACAACAACAAGCTTATCAGTTAGCAGAAACGGCATTAAAGTTAGATAAAAACTTTGCTGATGTCAACTTTATGAAAAAGAATATTTGGGGTAATAAAATAATAAGCGATGCTCAGAAATTGCTATCAACTCCCCAGATAAAAACCTTGTTATCACAGTTGCGTTAATAGCAACAGCAACGATCAGATCCCCGACTTCTTAAAGAAATCGGGGATCTAAAACATCAGGACAAACTATCAAACATCCTGTAAATCCTCAAATCCTGGATATCCTGTATCCCTTACGGGAGGCGTAAGCCATATCTGACAAAAAAATTATCAATATTTTACGGATGCTTACCCCAGTAGATGTATTAACTATTATCCACTAGGAAACGGTATAAATGCTATGTCCAATTATAATCAAGCAGTTGCTCAAGATGTCAATCACTTAGCAGCTATCAATAATATAGCCTTCATTAAATATGAACAGGGAGACATAGAAACAGCGATTAAACAATGGCAACAAGCCATAAAAATTAACAATCAATCTGCTGAAGCCACCTTAGCTTTAGCTGTAGCTTTGTATGTTAAAGGAGAACAACAACAGGCCTATAAATTAGCAGAAACTGCATTAAAGTTAGATAAAAACTTTGCTGACTTTCATTGTATGAGAAAGAATCTTTGGGGTCAAAGCATAATTACTGATGCTCAGAAATTGCTATCTACTCCCAAGATAAAAACCTTGTTATCACAGTTGCGTTAATATCAATAAATACCCCTTAACAAGAATGTGGAGATTTTGCCTGCAACGCCTCTATATAGAAGGTGACAGGTGACAGGTGACAGTGTAAAAAGTCTCTTGGTATCTAGGTTTCATACAGCAATTTTCATGTATTTAGACCACACTGTTGATTTCTCTCTGTGCCTCTGCGCGACGGACACTTTGCTCAAGTCGGGAAACCCGCCCACGCAAGTGTCCTCCTCTGCGTGAGAAAAAAAATGTGGTTTATTTACCTGAAAATAGCTGTAACATAGTCGGGGTATTAGCTTCATTAACTGAAAAATTATGGGTAAGCAGCGCGTTCTGTCGGGAGTTCAACCAACTGGTAACTTACACTTGGGTAACTATTTAGGTGCGATTCGTAACTGGGTAGAAATTCAAGACCAGTATGAAAATTTCTTTTGTGTGGTGGATTTACACGCCATTACCGTACCGCACAACCCCGCCACTTTAGCGGCTGGGTTCATACAGCAATTTTCATGTATTTAGACCACACTGTTGATTTCTCTCTGTGCCTCTGCGCGACGGACACTTTGCTCAAGTCGGGAAACCCGCCCACGCAAGTGTCCTCCTCTGCGTGAGAAAAAAAATGTGGTTTATTTACCTGAAAATAGCTGTAACATAGTCGGGGTATTAGCTTCATTAACTGAAAAATTATGGGTAAGCAGCGCGTTCTGTCGGGAGTTCAACCAACTGGTAACTTACACTTGGGTAACTATTTAGGTGCGATTCGTAACTGGGTAGAAATTCAAGACCAGTATGAAAATTTCTTTTGTGTGGTGGATTTACACGCCATTACCGTACCGCACACCCCCGCCACTTTAGCGGCTGATACTTACACCATTGCTGCTTTATATTTAGCCTGTGGTATCGATTTGAGTCATTCTAGCATTTTTGTCCAATCTCACGTTTCCGCCCACAGTGAACTCACCTGGTTGCTAAATTGCATTACCCCCCTTAACTGGTTGCAAGATATGATCCAGTTTAAGGAAAAAGCCGTTAAACAAGGGGAAAATGTCGGTGTGGGTTTGTTAGATTATCCTGTACTTATGGCTGCGGATATTCTGCTTTATCAAGCGGATAAAGTGCCGGTGGGTGAAGACCAAAAGCAACATTTGGAACTGACGCGGGATATCGTCAATCGGTTTAATCACCAATTTGCGAAAAAAGCACCTGTATTAAAATTACCAGATCCTTTGATTAGAAAGGAAGGTGCAAGGGTGATGAGTTTGACAGATGGAACACGGAAAATGTCAAAATCAGATCCTTCGGAATTAAGCCGAATTAATGTTTTAGATTCTCCAGAAGAGATTACCAAGAAAATTAAACGCTGTAAAACTGATTTGGTGAGGGGTTTAACTTTTGATGATCCAGAACGCCCAGAATGTCATAATTTATTAACTCTCTATACCCTACTGGTTGGAAAAACCAAGGAAGAGGTGGCGGTTGAATGTGCAGATATGGGTTGGGGACAATTCAAACCTTTGTTGACAGAAACGGCAATTAATGCTTTAAAACCAATTCAAGATAAATATCAGGAAGTAATGGCGGATAAAGGTTATTTAGAGTCAGTTTTGCGAGATGGTAGGGAGAAAGCGGAGGCTATAGCTAATCAAACTTTAATGCAAGTCAAAGCTGCTTTGGGTTTCTCTGTTCCTCTCTAAGGTTTAGGCTTTTAGGTGTAATGTGTTTTACCCTATTAGAAAACCGAAAATTTAATGTTATGCCGGATACCCATAGCTCCAGTGCTTTTAATAACTTCCGTAAAGCAGCCCTTGCGGGTGAATTTTTAATTACCGCCGAAGTTGCACCTCCCAAGGGCGGAAATCCCACCCATACAATCGAAATGGCGGCGACTCTTAAGGGAAGGGTTCATGCTGTCAATATTACTGATGGTAGCCGCGCTGTGTTGGGAATGTCTTCGTTGGCAGCGTCGGTGATTTTGTTGCAGAATGGAATTGAGCCGATTTGCCAAGTTGCTTGCCGCGATCGCAATAGAATTGGAATACAAGCAGATTTAATGGGCGCTCATGCTTTGGGTATCCGCAACATTTTAGCTTTAACTGGCGACCCTGTAAAAGCCGGTGATCATCCTGAAGCAAAAGCCGTTTTTGATTTAGAAGCTGTGCGGTTATTGCAGTTAATTAGGAAGATGAATCAGGGTGTTGATTTTAATAATAAAGCCCTGAATGATGGTGCATTAGATTTATTTGCAGGTGCAGCGGTAGATCCTCAATCTCAAAGTTGGTCAGGTTTGCAAAGTCGTTTTGAAAAGAAGATAGAAGCCGGGGCGCAATTTTTTCAAAGTCAATTAATTACTGATTTTGAAAGATTAGAAAAGTTCATGGATAAAATTGCCGCAGGTTACAATAAACCAATTTTAGCGGGAATTTTTCTGTTGAAATCAGCAAAAAATGCCCAGTTTATTAATCGCATGGTTCCTGGTGTAAATATTCCTGAACACATTATTGATAGATTAGCAAAAGCGAAACAGCCGTTACAAGAAGGAATGAAAATTGCGGCGGAACAGGTGCAGATTGCGCGGGAATTGTGCCAAGGTGTGCATATGATGGCGGTGAAGCGGGAAGATTTGATTGCGCCGATTTTGGATTTAGCGGGAGTGGGAAAGGTTAGTTAAGCTGGAAGTCTGATACCTGATTTCATAAAGAAGTCGGGTATCTAGATATAAGAAATAGATTTGATGGGTGATAAATGTTCCATCCTGATATCAACTTCAAGTTTTCACATCTAAAAGATGTCTAGTCCCCAAACTTTCATAGCGATATTAACTAAAATTTCTTGACGTTTATTAATAGCTTCATAATCCCACATTCCAAAATGAATTAGGCCAAGATTAACCATTGCACGATTTATTTGTGTATTATTACCAACATGAGGTTTTTCAGCTAAGGAACGAGTAATCAATATTTTTGATTGTTGATATCCTGATAGTTTATCTTGATAGTCTTTATCAGAGATAGAACTATTTATAGTTTTTTCTAATAAAGTTAAATTACCGAGTTTACTAGAAGAAGAATCTTGTTTAGACTGAGGTAAAATATGTTCAATAGTGATTGATTTATCTAAGTAAAAATCAAGAGATTCAGAGTGACCAAAGGCTTCTTTTTCAACATATTGAGTTATTTTAGCTAATAGATAACGTAAGCGATACTTAGCTAAATTTGAGCCAGAAGTTTGGCTTACAGATTGGTGAAATTCTTCTTTCAATTCTGTGATTTGAGGGATAAAATGTTTATAAACAAAATCGTCTAAATTTTCAATGGTTTTTATACATCTTAACTCCCTTGACCAAAGAGCAAATTCTCTAGTAATATTAAAGTCTTTTCGCCTAGTTTTTCTAGTAATGGAAATAATGAAAAATAAGTTTTCAATATAATATGATAGTTTTTCAAAAATATTTTTTTCTAATAAATGTCCTCCTAATAATAATAGTAAATGAGCTTTGACTCTACCTTGAATTTTACCAATAGCTTTTAAATGTAAATTATCTGAGCCATCAATATTTTTTCCTTGATTAAATTTGCAATAGTGATCAGCAGCTAAAATAAGATCATCGAGAAATTTTACAGGATTATTCTGAATACCTCGTTTTTCTCCATATTTAAGAAACCAATCATAAATTTCTTCTTCTGGAAAACTATTTGATAAGTCAACCTCGTAATGAGACATCAAATAATAGCGTAAAAATTGCAAAGGTTGTTGTTTATTCTCATATAGTAATTTTAAAAGTTCTTCCCATTTTTTCGTTAAAGCTTGCCAATGGCGGTCTCTTGCCTGTTCTTTTGCCGTATGAATGAATAGGTAATTTTTCAACAAATCAACAGGAGTTAATCCTATACCTCTTTCATTAATTGTTTCAAAAACTTTTAAAGCATTTGTTAAATTAGGGGTTTCAATTCTAATTAATTTAGTTCGGCTGGCAATAGCTGTCGAAACTTTTTTATATAGTTTAATATCCTCTTCTAAATTTTCTGAAAAATATTTTTTAATCACTTTCCATGCTTTCGCTATATTATCAGCAGATGCTGAAGATTGCAGTAATAACTTCTCAGGTTCTTTTCCATCTAAAATATAATCATTAATAACTTTTTGTCCAAAGCTATCATATTGAAGACTTAATCTAGGTTTGTCAATATCTTCACCTGTTTCTGTATTTTGAGTAGTACCTTGTAAATAACCTTCTATCGCTTTTGAATTATCACCCAGTTTTTTAATAGAGTCTCTAATAACACAAAAAATTAGATATATAGTAGTGAGTCTTTGTTGACCATCTATTAATTGAAAAGTTTGTTTATCATCAGTAGAATCTGGATATACAACAATCGAGCCTAAAAAATATTCAGATAAATTTGTATCTCCTTCGTCTAAACCTAATCCTTCAAATAAATCTTCAAGTAATTTTTGAACCTGATCTTTTTGCCAAACATATTCACGTTGAAAATCTGGGACAATATAGAAATCATGAAAAATTGTTGAAAGACTGAGGTTTCTTGATTCAATAGTAGGAATAGTAGACATAAGTTTTTATTTTTTGAATTATCTTAAATAATGAATTTCGATTAGGGAAGTGAGGCTGTAAAGATCCATCATAAAATTATACTACATACACTGCTTCAGTATGAGAGATCGTTTCTTCTTTCTCTTGCAACATCACTTGTTTACGCTTTTTATACTCAATATACTGACATAGAGCATAATTGATACTGCTTTTCCAGCGCTAAATATTGCGAAAAATCCATGAGTTATTGAAAATTCTGAAAGTTCATCAAACCCGGTAAATTATCAGTAATTCCCTGTTCTTTTAAGTGACCCAAACAAACACTCATGACTTCAGTTACAGCCATGAGTGTAGTTAGGGGAAAAAAGACAATTTTAAAACCCAAATTTGGCCATTCTGTGGTAGAAAAGGGTAGGAGCTTTGCCACCTTCAACAATATCTGCCACCAGTGGCACATGAGGAAAAGCAGCGGCTTGGCAATTCTGCTACAAATTGAGGTGCTTTTTACTATTAACTGCTAACCGCTGCTGTAACTCCTAAAACCGTCCATTCCCCTGGACAATATGCTTCACAGTCGTCAAAGTCTCCAAACTAATAAATCCCCTGCGATGTCCTCTTTGATTCGACATTCCTAAAAATACAGCATCTCCCCGTGAAGAGTTGCGGGAAAACCGAGGGGAAGCATTGATATAGGTAGAGGCGCTGTTGACTCCTAAAGCAAATTGCCGACTTTCCTGGTAAGATTCTGTAACAATGCAATCAGCATGGCCGCTACTATATTGATTAATCCAAGCGATCGCACTTTCTAAGCTATCCACCAATTTAAAAGCTACTGTTTTCGTTAAATAGGGCGTTCCCCATTCTCCCTCTTTCGCTAACTGCAACTGGGGAAAAGCTTCTACTAATTCCTCATCTGCTTTGAGTTCAAAGCCTTTGTCCTTTAAGCTATTCCACAACACAGACAAGGAAGATGGTAAAGCTTGACGATGAATAAGAACCTTTTCAATGGCGTTTACCGGATCTGGTTCACTCTCATGACTATCGAGAATCATCCAGCGCACCATTTCCAAGCTACTATTGAGCGACCAGTACAGGTAACAATTACCCATCGCTGACTTTAAAACCGGACAAGTTGCTTGTCTTACCACCTGCTGGATTAAGCTAGAACGTCCATAGGGAATGACTAAATTTAAATACTGGTCTTGAGTAACTAAATCTCGAATAGAAGCACCATGTTCGGCTGTAACTAATTCTATACAACCCGCTGGTAAACCAACTCCAGTAATAGCATTTTGCAGTACTTCTGCGATCGCAGCGTTAGAATGACTAGCTTCCGTACTGCCTTTGAGAATCACACTATTACCAGTTTTAATACAAAAACCAGATGCGATCGCACCCAAATCAGGAAAAGCCTCATAAATAAAGCCAATCACTCCCAAAGGCATCAACTGGGTATAACTTTGGGAGTCTTCCTGTTGATAATGGGCAGTTCTCACCCGTCGCAGTGGATCTGATAATTCCCCCAACCGTTGGAGAATCACCACTGTATTCTCTAACCTTGAGGGAGTTAGCTTCAACCAATCTAAAATCAACTCTGATACTGCCATTTCTCGACTGGCTTCTAGATCCAATGTATTGGCTTCTAGAATGTCGTCGAATGAATGTTTTAGCGCTTGTGCCATTGCCAGCACAGCGCGACTCCGATCTACTCCCTTTGTGATACCTAACTTCAGGGAAGCTTGATAAGCGCGTTTAGCACTTTTTACAGGTTCAGGAAAATCATCAAAAACTTCAACGGTCATTGAGTTAACGTCTGTAGGTAAGCCAGACCATGATTGCTGGCGGGATAGCCAACAGCAGTGCTACTATTGCCCAAACAAGAATGCTTGAAGCATTGGCTAATCGCAGTGCTAATGGTAGCCATATAATCACTAACACGAAAATAATCCCCAGTGCTATCGGCCAATAATTTTCTCCCCATCGAGGTTGGATCAGACTCCAACTATTTCCCGTCCAGCGCCAAGCTTGCTTATACGGATAGGTGGGAGAAAGTTTTTCTAGCACGTGACCATTATCTTCTACAACAAAAATTTGCTGACAGCGATCGCATCCAAATGCTTCTGTTAGCGTAATCGGGATTAATTGCCCACGGCGACGGCAAGGACAAATATATTCCGTATTGAAGTCTATTTTTTCAGGTTTTTTAGATGGCACAAGCGATATAAATAACTTGAGCGTGTTTTTCTGAACGGTTCTAGCTGGAGACTCCAAGAATTACTTCTTGGACTGCTATTTCTAAAAGTCAGCCTCACCAAGCAGAATTCTTCAACAGCAGTTGCTGACAGGAGGAAAATTTCACACTTGTTAAACGCTGCTTTCGGCAGTTTTAGTCATGGCGGATATCGCCACAGTCAGGACTATTTCTAGTATATTTCTGGCTGCATTGTAGTTGCCATTTTAAATTTGACAAAATACTGAGTACAAACTGGCAGAAATAACAGGCCATTAAAAATCCCTAAAAAGCTTGTACAGTTTGCTTTTTTAATTTGTAATTTTTAATTAAGAGCAGCGGTACTAGCCTGAAGTTATGGCACTACACTGATTTTTCTGTTAAGTTGGAAGATGCTTGTTTTACGGCATAATGGCTCAGATTTAACTTGCTCTTGCCTTTGTTGTTACACAAACACATGACATCAGGGATTTAATCGTCTGAGCATTTTGATATTAACTGAAAAGCGGGTAACGCGATTCGAACGCGCGACATCAACCTTGGCAAGGTTGCGCTCTACCACTGAGCTATACCCGCAACTTTCACATTAATATAACTATCTCAGATTTTTCCTGGTTTGTCAACCCCTAAATTTATTTTTTTTGGTCATTAGTCATTGGTCATTAGTCATTGGTCATTAGTCATTGGTCATTAGTCATTGGTCATTAGTCATTGGTCATTAGTCATTGGTCATTAGTCATTGGTCATTAGTCATTGGTCATTAGTCATTGGTCATTAGTCATTGGTCATTAGTCATTGGTCATTAGTCATTGGTCATTAGTCATTGGTCATTAGTCATTGGTCATTAGTCATTGGTCATTAGTCATTGGTCATTAGTCATTGGTCATTAGTCATTGGTCATTAGTCATTGGTCATTAGTCATTGGTCATTAGTCATTGGTCATTGGTCATTAGTCATTAGTCATTAGTCATTGGAGAAAAACCAGTACCCAATCTCCGCGTCTCCCCCTCTCCCCTTCTCCGCGTCCCCGCGTCTCTCCCTTCCCCTGCTCCCTAAACCACCTCTGACTCCACAGGGTTTTGGATTGCAGCTGGTAAGGTTTGAGCATTCCGAGCATAAGGTTCTGCTAGGCTAGAGCGTAAATTACGCATCAGGCTGGCCATTTCTATGGCATTCATGGCATAATCCCAGCCATGATTACTTTTAATTCCGGCTCGCTCTAATGCTTGTTGCATCGTGTCCGTTGTCAAAATGCCAAAAATCACGGGTACACCTGTTTGAAAGCTGGCAGCAGCAATACCCTTAGCTACTTCAGATGATACATAATCAAAATGGGGCGTTTGTCCTTTAATCACCGCACCCAGGCAAATTATGGCATCATAACGATGGGAGAGTGCCAACTGCCGAGCGACGGTAGGAACTTCAAAACTGCCTGGAACCCAAACATAGTCTACTTGATTGCCTTGAGGATCGGGATTTATACCATGACGTTTTAGACAATCTTGACATCCTTCTACAAGTTTGAGAGTAACTAAGTCATTGAATCGACCAATCACCATTGCAAACCGCAAAGGCTCTGTTTGAGTAAAATTTCCCTCAAAAACTGCCATGACTGCCTCTTAAATTAACTATAAATTCTTAGCCAATACACTTTTCTGCCGTCAATATAGAGGAGCAGGAAAGCAAGTTCAGGAAAAAGTCATCAGGAAAAAGAAAATCTCTCTTTTTCTTCTTTGACCTTATTACCTTAGCTTTTCTGCTCCTCTAAAATTTTATGTTATGTGCTTGAGACTGTTTGTAGCCGTACCCTACACCACAAAAAAGTTTAATATCCCAACTAAAAGCACTAAAACAGTCCAAACTCCAGAACCAACCCACAGCAGCTTTTTCGATTCAACCCAATTTTGAGGAGTTGCATAAGCGACAGGAACGCCAATAACCAAGACAAAAGACATTAGAACTAGAGATACTAAAGCAAATTGGAATACTAAGGTCATTTTTACTTTTCCCAACACAGCGATATCGTAAATTGTCCCAAGACTGTCGCTGTATGATGGACAGACTGGGTTGTTCAGTGACCCCTGTGAACTCACTTGGTCTTCTGAACCATTAATATTTTACGTCCGGTTTGTAACAGATGATCAATTGTCATTAGTCATTAGTCATTAGTCATTAGTCATTATCTCTCTTGCTTCTTCTCCCTGCTCGCTGTACCCTCCTCCCTCTGCTCTCTTTACTGTCACCTATTCCCTATTCCCTATTCCCTATTCCCTATTCCCTATTCCCTATGGATTTAATTCTTTGTCACACAACTGCTGATTTTGACGCTTTGGGGGCGGCTGTTGGCTTAACTTGTCTGCTACCAGGGAGTAAAATTGTGCTAACTGGGGGAGCGCATCCGCCTGTGCGTGACTTTTTAGCGCTGCATCGAGATGAGTATGCGCTAATTGAAAGACGTTCGGTAAATCCAGAAAAGATTCGCTCTTTAACGGTTGTGGATACTCAACAGCGCGATCGCTTGGGTAAAGCTGCTGAATGGTTCGATTTACCCAATATCCAAGAAGTTGTAGTTTATGACCATCACCTCGGACAAGATACTGATATTCCTGCCACACAATTGTATCTTGACCGAGTGGGCGCTACGACGACCTTAATGGCGGAAGAATTACAAAAACGTCATATTTCTTTAAATTCTGCCCAAGCAACTGTCATGGCTTTGGGTATTCATGTCGATACAGGTTCATTAACTTATGACCAATCTACACCCAGAGATGCTTTAGCGTTGGCGTGGTTGATGCAACAGGGAGCGAGTTTATCAGTAATTTCCACTTACCGTGATCCCGGTTTATCGCCACAATTGCAACAATTATTAAGTCAGGCTTTGGAAACTTTAGAGTATATCTGTCTCAGGGGATATACGATAGGTTGGGTGACATTAAGAACAGATGGTTTTGTGCCGGGGTTATCTGGTTTAGCTACAGAACTGGTCGAATTAACAGAAATTGATGCCATCCTGTTGGCAAATGAATATGCTTTAGGTGATGATGATTGGCGATTAACTGTGATTGGGCGATCGCACATTTCCGGTACAAATCTGAATCTTCTCTTTCAAGTATTTGACGGTGGTGGACATTCTCAAGCCGCTTCCTTGAATCTTCGCACACAAGACTCACAGCCTATCTTGCAGCAACTCCTGAATGGGTTAAAAGCCCAAATTCCCCACCCTCCCACAGCTAGGGATTTAATGTCTTCCCCAGTCCGCACCATTCGACCAGAAACCACAATAGCCGAAGCACAACGCATTTTACTACGTTACGGCCATTCTGGTTTATCTGTCGTCAATCCCCAAGGGCAATTAGTTGGTATAATTTCACGACGTGATTTAGATATAGCCTTACATCACGGATTTAGTCATGCACCAGTTAAAGGATACATGACAACCAATTTAAAGACCATTACCCCAGATACCACTTTGCCACAAATTGAGTCCTTAATGGTGACTTATGATATTGGACGTTTACCAGTATTAGAAAATAATAATCTAGTTGGTATTGTCACCCGCACCGATGTGTTAAGGGAATTACATCAAGCAGATATATTTGATGGAGAAATACAAAAAGATGGTGAAATTAATATTAATTTGCCACAATTGCAAAATAAATTAAATCCCCAACTTTGGCAACTACTCACCACCGCATCTCAAGAAGCAGAAAAACGCGGTTGGCATCTTTATTTAGTAGGTGGTGCAGTGCGGGATTTGCTATTAGCAGAAACTGAACCCGGCACTTTAATGATTAATGATATTGATTTAGTAGTTGATGGTTTTCATAAAACAGCATCTGTAGGTGCAGGTGTAGAATTAGCAAAAGCACTCCAGGAAATTTATAAAAATGCCCGTTTAGAAATTCATGGTGCATTTCAAACTGCCGCCTTATTATGGCACAAAGACCCAGAATTAGATTCATTATGGGTAGATATTGCCACTTCTAGAACTGAATTTTATCCTTATCCCGCAGCCAATCCTGAAGTTGAAGCGAGTTCAATTCGTCAAGATTTATATCGACGGGATTTTACTATTAATGCTATGGCCTTAAGGTTAACTTCTCCTCGTGCTGGGGAATTACTGGATTTTTTTGGTGGTTTCTTAGATTTACAAGCCAAGCAAATTCGGATTTTACACGCTAATAGCTTTATTGAAGATCCAACTCGAATTTATCGCGGTGTCCGTTTTGCTGTGCGGTTTGGATTTGAAATAGAAAAGCAAACAGAAACATATATTCGTTATGCCATAAATAGCGGAGTATATGACCGCACTTCCCAAGAAAACAGCAAAACACCTGCTTTACAAACTCGCCTCAAAACAGAATTAAAATATATCTTATTAGCTCATTATTGGCAATCAGCTTTAAAATTGCTGGATAATTTAGGTGCTTTGCAGTGTATCCATCCTACCCTAAAATTAGATTCAGAACTCTGCCGACAATTAAATTTATTAGAACGTTGTTTAGGAAGATTTGACAGAAAACAAACCTTGAGCAATTGGCAAATTCGTCTAGAAGCTTTAATCAGTTATTTAAAACCAGAATATCGAGCAAAGGTAGCCAAAAATCTGCAATTAGCTGATGATAGTATTGCCAGATTAAAGAATTTATCCCACATTCAAGCAGAGATAATCACATTATTACCTACTTGCGATTATCCTAGTCAAACTGTAGATTTACTCAAAAAGCATGATTTACCAACTTTAATTTTAATTGCTTTACAAAGTTCCCGAAAAATCAGAAGAAAGATTTGGCAATATTTAACAACATGGGCAAATGTACAACCGCTATTAACTGGAAATGATTTAAAAGAATTAGGTTACAAACCTAGTCCAGAATATAAGCAAATGCTTGATGATTTATTGACTGCTACCTTGGATGGTATTATTAAGGATAAAGGAGAAGCAAGAGAATTTTTAGCCGAGCATTATCCTCGGTAATTTAGATTGGATGTATGTGGGTTATACGCAAAATAAACATGATCATTTTCCCTGAATTACAAAATAAGGGAACAGGGAATAGGGAACAGATAAGAAACTTTAGTTCTGAGTTTAAAGCTCAGTCAAAAAAAAGGATGTTTTTACCAGATGACGAGCAACGAAAAAAAACAGTGTCATTATTTCAATCTACTCAACAGCGCGATCGCTTGGGTAAAGCTGCTGAATGGTTCGATTTACCCAATATCCAAGAAGTTGTAGTTTATGACCATCACCTCGGACAAGATACTGATATTCCTGCCACACAATTGTATCTTGACCGAGTGGGCGCTACGACGACCTTAATGGCGGAAGAATTACAAAAACGTCATATTTCTTTAAATTCTGCCCAAGCAACTGTCATGGCTTTGGGTATTCATGTCGATACAGGTTCATTAACTTATGACCAATCTACACCCAGAGATGCTTTAGCGTTGGCGTGGTTGACGTTTTCCCTGTTCCCTCTGAATTGTCAAAAATTATCACCGTGCTGTTCCCTAATGATAAGTCTTTAACCGAACACGAGATAAATTTTATGAGCTTTGATATAGCGATTTAAAATTTTATACAATATACTCTTATATATAAGAGCGCGTTTTGTTGAGAAACCATACAAAGCTAAGAGTACGGTTATTACTATATACTTTTTTGCCATCAGTTTCTTTTACCCGTGTTCCCCTTGTTCTAAACTGGTTGAAAACTTTTACTACCCACTAGAGCGCTAGTGCGGTTATAATTTATTCCTATCGGATACCTGTGCCGGAGAACTACCGATGAAAACTCTATCTAGTCTTGACGAAGTAGCAAAATATTTAGAACAGCATGAAAACTCAACGCGAATTAAAAAATTAGTCTTCTGTACTTGTAAAAATAGGTGGGAAAATGATCAATATCAGCTAAATAGCTGTAAACTACAAGAATTGATTCAAGAATTATGTACATTGAACCCAACTTTATATAAGTTGAAAGTATCTTTATCTAAAGTTGTAAAAAGCCTTAACAAACAAGCTGAATATGCCCTAGTTGCCAGTGTCATTTTTAATGAAGTGCAGAAGCTATATGTGAGAAATGAGGAATCATCAGGAATACTCGTAAATCAACCTAATCAAGAGGAATACATCTTTTATAACTCTGAAGAAATATCATCAAATGTAATATCTCAATCTCCAAACAGTAAAAAAGAATCTCAATATGATCAGTTTAATTTAAGGCAAAATATTATGAAGTATACTAACCCGCTTAGGGCTAAGATAGTTCTGTTTTCTGCACTGTACCACAAATTTAGTTTCAAGGAAGAAGACTGGTTCAAACTTAGATCTGAAGAACTTGATAGTTTATTGCAGAAATTGTTTGATTCTTGTTCAACTATCAAAGAGCTTGAATCTAAACTAAACAATACCGTTAGATATCTAGGCCACCCGGATGACAATACTCAAGCTGCCAGTGCAATTATCCAATCTATGCGCGGTTTATATAAAGATATTTCATCCAGCACCAACCAATATCAACCAATCAACAGCTATTCATCTCAAGCAACTAGACCTCTAAGTAATCCTCATCATGAAATCACATTAACTAACGTTGATTATATCTATGAGAATAATATCGCTGACGATAATACCTGTCAATTTATAGTACCCCCTAATAAAGATATGTTCAAAAAAAACAATGATGGCAATTTTTGAGCATTATTAGTACTAGGAAAATTTGGAAATATTTTGGTAATTGACAGGGTAAAAATATGGATGCTAATGAACTTCTGAAGCGATATGCAGATGGAGAAAAAAAATTTATTGAGGCAAATTTAAATGGAGTAAATCTGTTTGGTGCAGATTTGATTGGTATAGCCTTAAATAAGGCGGATTTGCGGAATGCTATTCTAATTTTTACCTATCTAAATCGGGCAATCCTGAATAAAGCAAATTTAATTTCTACCCAGCTAAGTGGTGCAAACCTCAATCAGGCTAGTTTAATAAGTGCCAACTTGCATGATGCTGATTTGCATGGTGCAAGTTTGCAGGGTGCTGATTTGCGTAATGCCAATTTAACTTTGGCGGATATGCTGGATGCTAACTTAATGGATGCCGACTTGCGTGGTGCTGATTTAAGTGGTGCTAACTTAACAGGCGCGTGTTTGCGTGGTGCTAACCTGCGAGAAGAAAAGAGAATCTATTCTGCTATTCTCCGAGGTGCTAACCTGCATAAAGCTGATCTACGAGGCGCTAATTTAACTGGTGCAGACTTAGCTAAAGTAGATTTGAGTGGTGCTAACTTAAGTGAAGCAATGCTGCGTTATGCCGATTTGAGTGGTGCTAACCTGAGTGGAGCGATTTTGAATAATGCATCTCTGAGCGACACCAATCTGGCTGGTGCTAATTTGAAAGGTGCTAACATGATAAATTCTAGGCTAGAGCGCTCAAATCTAATTGATGCTGAACTTACAGGTGTTAACTTGTATGGTGCAACTATGCCAGATACTAAACTGACTGGAGCCAAATTAAGTCAAGCAAACCTGAGTTTTGCCAGACTAAGTAGAGCAGATTTAAGTCGGGCTAACCTGCGTCAGGCTAATCTAACTGAAGTAGACTTGGTTGATGCCTATCTTGCCAGAACAGACTTGACTGGTGCTAATTTAAGTAAGGCAAATCTAATCAGAGCAGAAATGAGTACTACAAATCTGACAGGTGTAGATTTGCGTGAAACGGTAATGCCTGATGGCACAATTAACTATTAACAACATCAGACAGTTTTTCGGTAATTTATTGTTTTGTGTTCCCCAACATACCGTTAACTTAGGACAATGGTGGGTTACGCTGCTGCTAACCCACCCTACGAAACATTAGTTCAGCACTAATAAATGCGGCTGACTTACTGACTATTTGGTGAAAATATCTTACTCACCAGTAATCGAAAGTTCATTCACCCAAACCCTAGGAGAAACTCCACCTGGTGTTAACTCCACCTCTTTCTCTACATAAACAATAGACTTCAAAAGTTCCAAGAAATCACCAGCTACGGTTGCAGACTCAATACTAGTTTTTTCACCTTTGTTAATAAGCCAACCATCAAAAGGTAAAGAAAACGAACCTTGTAAAGATTTAACACCTGCATGGAGAGCTTGCAAATCATCAATTAAAATCACATTTTCCGCAGTTTCCAAACTCAATTCTGACTCAGGGTTTCCTGCTGCAAAAACGTGATAAAAATTGGGACTTACGCTTACTTTTGCGCCAATACTAGCATTACCTGTAGGTGTAGTATTAAACCTTTTAGCAGTTCCTGCACTGTGGAGAAAGCTGGTTAAAACACCATTTTCTATCAACTTGATTTGACGGGTAGGAGTACCTTCACCATCAAAAGTTTCTGCACCAATATTAGCTGGATGTAAAGCATCATCATAAACTGAAAGTAACGGTGAAGCAAGTTGTTTACCGATATCTTCAGCTTTAGATAAACTTTGATTGTCCAGAATACTTTGAGCGTTGAATAAATTAGAAAAAGCACCCAATAAACTCAAGAAAGCTTCCGGTGAAAAAACAACTCGATATTTACCAGTTTTGATTTTTTCATAATTCAAATGACTGATAGTTTTCTGTGCCGTTTCCTTAATACAACCAGCAATATCTAACTCAGCCAAACTTTCCTTAACTCGATAAGCACCTGCACTGCGTGGTTTCTTATTTTCTTCCTCAGTTTTGGTGTAAAGATAAACCGTAGCTAAAGAATGAGATTCTGTTCTTACAGCACCATCACTATTGACATAAAACCTGTCAATATCCCTTTGTGCCAAACCATTATAAGGCACACTTGTAATGGCAGGATGAGTAGATATCAGTTCTTTTTCTGCTACTAATAATTTTTCTATCAGTTCAGAAACTGGGGCTTGGGGTGCTTTCTCATGACGTGTATTAGGAATAGGAACAGTCGCTTCTGGACTAAAATCAGGGATATTTTCCTTAACACCAAAAAAACTAGCTTCATAAGCAGTTTTCAAAGCTAATTCTAATCCCAGAGGATCTACATCTGTAGTGCTAGTCACACCCATTGTATTTTCTTCATTCCAGACTCTAACAGTCACCCCAGAACGATTAGAAGCCTTAACTTGTTTCGGTTCACCTTGGTCAACCTGAACGCTCGTATCATCTACAGTTGAGCCGTAAATATCAAACTTTTTAATGCCAAGTTTAGCGGCATTTTCTTGAGCGTAAGTTGCAATTTCTTGTATTTTTGTCATATTTCAATTCACAATGAAAATCTATGAACATGGTAGGTTGGGAAGCCACCGTTGTGGACGGGTTTCCCGGCTTGAGACGAGTGGCGTTTGACGCAAGGAAACCCAACACAAATAATTCAACAAAACGAACTCTTTTGTTGGGTTGCGCTGTCGCTTAACCCAACCTACGTAAATTTTTGATCATTCACAATCCAAAATCTAAAATTATCTATCTTCCGCCAACAGTAATAGAATCAACCTTAATATGAGGTTGTCCAACTGTGGTGTAAATGCTGCCACTCACAGAACCACAGAAACCAGGTGCAAGTTCTAAATCTTGGGAACACATGGAAATTTTGTTCATAATTTCCTTAGCTTCACCAATCAGAGTAGCGCCTTTTAATGGTTTGGTAAGTTTGCCATTTTCTATTAAATAAGCTTCATCAACACTAAAGTTAAATTGACCTGTAGCGCCTACACTACCGCCACCCATTTTTTTACAGTAAATACCTTTATCAACAGAGGCAAATAAATCTTCGTTGGTGTATTCGCCAGTATCAATATAAGTATTTCGCATCCGACTAGCGGCAGCAAAAGTGTAATTTTGACGGCGGCCACTGCCTGTTCTTGGATGTCCGGTACGAATGGAACCGGTTCTGTCAGCTAGGAAGTTTTTGAGAACACCTTTTTCAATTAATAATGTTCTTTGTGCTGGCATTCCTTCGTCATCCATATCAATTGTCCCGAAGGCATTATCAGCGCGTCCTTCATCCCAAGCTGTTAAACTTTCATGGGCAATTTTTTCACCTTTTTTATCAGCAAATGGTGTGGTGTTGCGTTCAATTTGGGTTGTTTCTAACAGGTGTCCGCAGGCTTCGTGGAAAATTACGCCGCCAAAGTGATTGGCCATAATGATGGGGTAAGTTCCTGATTCTACGTAATCTGCATAAAGCATTTTACCTGCTGATTCGGCGATTTGTTCAGATGCTTGTTGATAATCCCAGGTTCTCAGGAAGTTAGCATCACTGGTGTTACCTGCACGTTCAGCAATTGAGGCACGGTTAGCACCGTCAGCACAGAGAATATTAAATCCTACAGACTGGGTGAGGCGGATATCACGGGCAAAGGTACCATCACTAGCAGCAACTAAAACTTCTTGCCAGTCGCGGAAATAGGAAGCACGGCGTGATTGAACGTGGGTAGCTTTTTTGTGGAGTTGGGCAGTACCATCAAGGAGAACTTCTCCCATTTCACGGATAGAACTACATAGAGGTAGCCAGCCATCTTTGCCGCGTTTGGTGGCGTAGTCTCTCAGTAATTCGAGGTTAATTTCGGGAATGAAAGCACTAGGTGCAGGTAGTTGTAATCCTAAGATAGAAAGACCTTTTTCTAAAGCTGCTTTTAACCCGGAAAATGTCAGGTTATTGGTGCTGACGTAGCAGTCAGCTTTGCCACGAAATACTCTAACTCCTGCACCTGTCGCTAAACTGGGTGAAATACTGGTGATGGTGTCGTCTTCTGCTAAACAACTGATGTAGTTACGACGTTCTAAATAGAATTCGATAAAGTTAGCACCAGCGGCGCGTCCTAGTCCCAAAAGGGTTGCCAGTGGGGCTTCCCAGGTTTCATCAAACCGTTCTGAGGTGGATGAATATTGGAGGGAGGGGAGTTGGTTTGAGAGAAGTAGGGTATTTGTAAGCATGAATTGCCTCGTCTGCTGGCGTTGTGACTGAAAAATCCTGGTGTGTTATCAGTCTAACAAATCCATGCAAGCGGCTGTTGGCAGTTAGGCTGTAGTGGTTTCCCCACATCTTATCTTTCAACACCAGAAATGAAGTGAGGAAATAATGTAACTTTTCACACTAAAAGAGCTTTGTCATCTTTTGTTTGCACCTTGGCTTTGTCTGGGAGGGGCGATTTCCTGTTTGCTCATTTTGGGTTATTTATCAATGATTTTACCGATTTACCACTTCGCCAGCGCTATGGGTTTTAATCATCCGATTTGATAGGATAATCGCGTTTTCTTCCCAGTAATTTTCTTGTGCTTGCTCTAAGCAAACCTGCAATTTTTCTGCTAAAACCTGCACATTGGGTTCATCTAACATACCTAAATGTGTACCTGGTACATCATAGATATCTAAACCTTTCTGAGCCAGATTTTTCCAGCCTCTATCTGTTTCATAGCGACACCATCTCAACATTTCCTTAGTAGTAAATAGAGTTACTCGACCAGGATAAGCCTCCGGAACATAATCTGCCATTGTTGCCCGTTTTAGAGTTTCTATGAACTCCATATTGTCAGGGTTGCTATCTTCAGAAAAAGTGTAATTATTCCACAGGTCATACTTGCTATGAGGATTCCCAGTTAAGAGTACCCGCAACCAGTCCATCTTAGCTAGAAAATAGTACCATTTAGCTCGTAGCGATAGTTGTAACAAGGTACGCCCGTAAGCATACATGGTATGGCTGAGGGAGGGATTTTCGATATACAGCCTGGGGTTATAGGTATCGAACATTGCTAATAGAGCCACCTGCTCACCTTGGGCTACCAACTGCTGACCCATCTCAAAAGCAACTATACCACCACTAGAGAAACCAGCTAATAGATAGGGTCCATGAGGTTGGACAGTGCGAATTTCTTGAATGTAATGAGCAGCCATGTCTTCAACTCTGGTGTGAGGAGGCTGTTTACCATCTAGTCCTTGTGCTTGTAGTCCATAAATCGGTTGTTCTGAATCTAAGTAACGAACTAGGGTTTGGTAGCCAATGATATTTCCACCAAGAGCATGAACCAGGAATAAAGGAGGTTTACTACTCCTAACCGACTGAATAGGTACTAGAGAAGACCAAGAAACGGGATCGTTTTCTTGACTGAGAATGTTCGCTAACTCTTCTATTGTTGGTGAATGAAATAAGGTAGCGAGCGGCAGTTTTTTACCAAGTTTCTGTTCGATTTGGGTGAACAATTTCACAGCCAATACGGAATGTCCCCCCAACTCAAAGAAATTATCTTTAACTCCAATTGAGTTAATACCTAATACTTGTTTCCAAATCTCAGTTAATTGGAATTCTATCGCGTTGCTAGGAGCAATAAAGGCTTTTTCTAAATTGGGTCGTGTTTGGTCAGGTATGGGTAAAGCCGAACGGTTTACCTTACCATTAGCTGTTAGTGGAATGTAGTTAATAGGTATCAAGGTAGAAGGAATCATGTACTCTGGTAATTTCTTTTGTAGAAACTGCCGTAATTCGTTGATATTTTTGGGTGCATATTGTTGATTTAGCACCATATAAGCCACCAGTCGCTTATATCCTGGTTCATCTTCCCTGGCGATAACTACTGTTTCTTCTACTCCAGGGTGTTGTGCGAGTATACTTTCAATTTCTCCCAATTCAATGCGGAAACCACGAATTTTTACTTGATGGTCAATTCTTCCCAAGAATTCAATATTACCATCTGGGAAATAGCGGGCTAAATCTCCAGTTTTATAAAGTCGTGATTCGGGATTTTTACTAAAGGGATTAGGAAGAAATTTTTGTGCTGTCAGTTCTGGTTGATTTAAATAACCAGAAGCTAAACAAACTCCACCAATATACAAATCCCCCGCTACACCAATGGGACAAGGATTAAGGTAAGAATCCAGAATATAATATTGTGCATTTTGGATAGGTTTACCATAGGGAATACTCTTCCAATGTGCTTCTACTTTACCAATTGGATAATAATTAGACCAAACTGTGGCTTCGGTTGCTCCTCCTAAACTAATTACTTCCACTTCTGGAAATGTAGTTTTTAGTAAGTCTGGTAATGTGACTGGTATCCAATCACCACTCATAAATACCAACCGCAACAAGGGATGAAAATTACTAGATTTAACTGTGGTGAATAAGGAAGCTAACTGTTGTAATGCTGGGGGTGCTGAATCCCAAAAAGTAATCGGCTCATGGCAAAGAATGTTTAATAAAGCTTCTGGATCTCTAACATCTTGATTAGACACAACCCGAATAGAACCACCTGCGGCTAGAAGTCCAAAAATGTCATAAACTGATAGATCAAAACACAAAGATGTGATAAACAAAATTCTGTCAGAGGAATTAACATTAAATGTTTTGTTAACCCAGGAAATCAGATTGATAACAGGTTGATGACGGACAACTACACCTTTTGGTGTTCCTGTAGAGCCAGATGTAAAAATTATGTAGGCAATATCATCAGAATTAACAGATGTGGTTAAAGTTTCTGTGGGTAATTGATCTAGATAGGAACGATTCCATATTTGCTGATTTCCCCATTGTTTCGCTGCACATTTATCTAAACAAATTAAGTGTTGTAGTGCGGGAAGCTGTGTTTCTAATTCCTGAATCTTAGGTAATAACTTAGTTTGGGTAACTAAACAATTAATTTGCAGTGAAGACAGGAGTAATTGAATACGTGCTTGGGGAAAATTGGGTTCTAAGGGTACATAAGCACCTCCAGCTTTTAAAATTCCCAAAACTGCGGGAATCATCTCTAAGGAACGTTCTAGGTAAACTGCAACCAGTACTCCTGGTTTCACTCCTAGTTCTTTGAGTTGATAAGCTAATTGATTTGCTTGAAAATTAAGTTCTTGGTAGGTTAATTGCTCATTTCCAAAGACAACAGCAACAGCTTCTGGTGTTTTTTCTACCTGTGATTCAAATAGTTGATGAATACAGATTTGCTGGTTAAAATCTGCGGCTGTATGATTCCACTCTATTAACATTTGATGTTGTTCATCTGCTGTTAATAGGGGTAATTCTCCTAGAGTTTGGTGGGGATTTGTGGCTATGCTGGATAATAAGGTTTGCAGATGTCCCAGCATTCGCAGAATTTTATCGTCGTTAAAACTGCGTTTGTCATATTTTATTTTTAGTAAAAGTTCTGTTCCTGCATAACCAACTAATGTCAGAGGACAATTTGTTTGTTCTTCTAGCTGCACTTCCCAGTTTTTCCATTTTTGATCATGAGAATATAAAGCCTGATTTAATTCGTAATTTTCAAAGACGACAAGACTATTAAATAATGAACTTTCACCAGGAACATTACTCCAACTCTGAATTTTTACCAGGGGTGTATGTTCATATTCTCTCAAAGTTACCCACTGCGATCGCAATTCTTTTAACCAAGGAAGTACAGGTATTTCTCCTGATATTTTTACTCGTATTGGTAGGGTATTAGTTAATTGTCCTACCATTGATTCTGAACCAGGTACAGATGAATAACGACAAGCTCTAGTTGCACCAAAAACAACGTCATTTTCACCACTATAGCGACTCAATAATATAGCCCAAGCTGCCTGTATTAAGGTATTGAGAGTGAGTTGATGTTGTTGTGCTAAATCTTCTAATATCCGAGTATTTTTTGCTGATAATCTAATTTTTTGCTCTCCAAAACCGCTTTTTTTATGAGGATTTTGGTCTAATAATAAAGGAGTTGGTGCAGTAAAACCTTGAAGTAATTGCTGCCAAAAACTTGCATTTTTTGACCAGTCTTGTTGCTGTAACCATTGAATATGATTTTTATAAGAATGCGGTTGCATGATTTCTACATCCTTTCCTTGGTAAAAAGCTTGATAAAAGGTAAAAACTTCTTTGAGAATGATGAGTAAAGACCGACCATCTAGCAAAGCATGATGAAAAGTCCAAACAAATTGGTACACAGATTCACTTAACTGAAATAATGCTAAACGCATTAATGGTGCTGTATTTAGCTGAAAACCTAGTGTGCGATCGCTCTGAAGATAAGTCCGCAATTTATGCTTTTGTTCGGTGTCAGATAAGCTACTCCAATCTTGTTCTTCCAGAGAAAGAATTACTTGTTTATGTACTAGTTGTAGTGGTTCATTTTCGTTTGACCAATCAAAGCTACTTCTTAAAATTGCGTGTCTTTCTAAAACTTTAATCCATGCTTTTTGAAATATTTTCACATCAATTTTTTCTGGCACTAAACAAATAACCTGCTCAATATCAACTCCAGACTGTTGAGCAATTAGGCTATTAAACAACATTCCTTCCTGTAGAGGTGAAAGTTGGTATGAATCTTCTAGATTTGTTAATTTCATTTTAGGTTAATTGATAAATACTGGCAACCAAAAGTTGATTTGATTAGTATTCGCTCGATAATACCAGATGTTTTTATAATGAGATGAAGAGTTATTTAACTTATTACCAACCTCAATGTCAACTACATCAAACTTATTTGACGAACTACTATTTTAGTTATGGTAGATAAGTTTTGCCATGATTAACACTAACTCATTCATACAGCACTTAAGAAAGTTCTGCCTGTCACTTGTAACTTTAAGTTATTTTTTTGTATTTTTTGTATTGTTTTTGTATATTTTTGATGAATTATTTTTCTTGGTATAAATGTTATGCAATTTCCGGTAAATACTTTGTTTGATTTTTAGCATCTATTTAGTAAATAGGGATACATTTATGAAAAATAAAGTATAAATAAAGATTTGATGAAACATAATAGGCACTATTGGCAATTTTTTGTAACAGGCTGTACCATCTGTTATTGGGCATGGCTACGCTTAGAATGATAGCGTAACGCACCATGATCAAGGGTTTGGTGCGTTACGGATTTCATCATCTTAGTCTGCGTTCCTAATATTCGCTTAGTAAAATTAGGTGGTGAAGCTACCTTAATTAGAGATGTGGAAAACTAAAAAAAATTTTTGCTTTATACCAAATTAATATGAAGCTGCATAGAATAAAATATCAAGAATAATTGTAGCTTGCTTCCCGAAGGGTACATTGATTTAGTCTCTTACATTTTATTATTAGTGCGGTGCGTCAGATAGAAAACATCTGTTTTTTGCTAAATTATCGGGTCTGACGCACCCTACAAGAGATAAAATCCATATTATGTGATAAATTTTGTCAATGCGTAAGTCATAGACCTGATTGGCTAAACAAATCGCTATTTTCTGACCCAGGCTGGGTTGTAGCTTTTTTCCCCAAAGGGGTGGAACAAAACCCAACATTTCTGCTGAGATAATTACAGTCCTTCTCGCAAACCCATTGCTATTTTACTGTGTTTCTCTATTTGTCCCATTACCTGTTTTGCACGCTTGATTACCACCGCCGGTAAACCTGCTAATCTTCCTGCTTCTATCCCATAGGATTTATCAGCACCACCGGGTTGAACTTGATGTAAAAAGATAATTTGGTCAGGTAACTCTTTTACCGTAACTTGATAATTTGCCACATTAGAAATAATAGTAGCCAATTCATTTAACTCATGATAATGGGTAGCAAAAATTGTCCGAGATTTAATATCAACGGCTAAATATTCAGCCACAGCCCAAGCTATTGATAAACCGTCAAATGTTGCTGTCCCACGCCCAATTTCATCTAATAAAACCAAAGATTGAGCAGTTGCATGATTGAGGATATTTGCAGTTTCATTCATTTCTACCATAAACGTAGATTGACCAGTTGCTAAATCATCTACAGCCCCAACACGAGTAAAAATGCGATCGCACACTCCCAATCTAGCAGACCGCGCTGGCACAAAACTTCCTACTTGCGCCATTAATTGAATTAAACCCACCTGTCTTAAATAACAACTCTTCCCACTAGCATTGGGCCCCGTGAGAATCACCAAATCAGGCTTCTCCTCCTCCGTGTCCTCTGTGCCTCTGCGGTTCGTTTCCCCTAACCAAGTAGAATTAGGGACAAAAAACCCAGCAGGTAAAGACTGTTCCACCACCGGGTGACGACCATCAATAACCGCAATCTCCCGTCCTGTCAGCATTTCCGGACGACAGTAACCTTGATGTACAGCCAAATCAGCCAAACCACATAATACATCTGCTGCGGCGACAGCGCGGGAAATATTGCGGATTATTTCGGCATGATTACCCACTTCATCCCGTAATGCGTCAAAAATCTCATATTCCAACTGATTTAAATCATCTCGCGCTGTGAGAATTCGCGCTTCTCGTTCTTTCAAATCAGGAGTAATGTAACGTTCCTCATTTGTCAGAGTTTGTTTGCGAATGTAATTATCGGGAACTTGGTCAGATTTACTGCGGGAAATACTGATATAATAACCAAAACTCTTATTAAATCCTACCTTCAAAGTCGGGATTCCCGTTCTCACTCTTTCATCAACTTCTAAATTTGCAATCCACTGTTGATCACTTTCTACAGTAGCTTTTCTTTCATCCAAAAGCGCATTAATTCCTGCCCGAATTAAACCACCTTCTTTGAGATGTATAGGTGGTGATTCTACGATGTGAGCGTGTAACTTTTCTGCTAGTTCTTCTAAGATGGGCGGGACTTTTTGCAAAGCTTTCAAGAAAGGGGAATGAGCATCTTCAACTAAGCGAGATAATTCAGGTAAACGGGAGAAAGAATCAGCTAAAGCTACTAAATCCCGTGCATTAGCTCTACCAGAAGCTGCTCTGACTGTTAAACGTTCTAAATCGTAAATTTGCCTTAATAAATTCCGCAAATCCTGACGCAAAGGCGTATTTTCTACTAATTCTTGAATTGTATCTTGGCGGGATTTAATTCCTTTAAGATCAAGTAGCGGTTGTAACAACCATCTTCTTAAAGCCCTGCTACCCATTGCGGTGCGAGTTCTATCTAACGCCCATAATAGAGAACCGTGAAATGTGCTATCGCGGACGGTTTGGGTAATTTCCAGGTTACGGCGGGTTTGATGATCGACTATTAAATAATCAGTAAGAGTATAGGTGCGTAATAATTGCAGGGAGACTGGATTGGCTTTTTGAGTATCTTCGATGTATTCCAAAAGACCACCAGCGGCGCGAACTGCGAGGGGAAGATGTTCACAACCTAAACCTTCTAGCGATCGCACTTTGAATTTCTGCAATAATTTACTTCTAGCTTCAGCTTGGGAAAAGGGAACTTGCGATCGCAAGCTATAACAAAATGTAGGTGGTAAACATTGGGGAAGAGAGGGCGAAGTTTCCCCTGGACGCAGTAAACTACCTAAATCGGGGGCGTTAGTGGGAAACAGCACTTCGGAAGGTTGTAAACGCATTAACTCTTGCGTCAGGTGTTCTAAATCACTACCTTGAGATGTGAGAAATTCCCCAGTTGAGATGTCTGCATAAGCTAAACCCCAATGATTGACAGCAATTACCACAGCCGCAAGGTAATTATTACGACTGGCTTTCAGCATTCCCTCTTCTAATAAAGTCCCTGGTGTGAGGATGCGCGTTACTTCTCGCTTTACTAAACCAATAGCATCAGCCGAGTCTTCCACTTGGTCGCAAATTACCACAGCGAAACCTTTTTCCACCAGCAGGGTTGTGTAGCGTTCCCAAGCGTGATGAGGTACACCAGTCATAGCGACGCGACCGACTTCACCACCGTGTTTACTGGTTAAAACTAATTCTAATTCTCTGGAGATGGTGACAGCATCTTGGAAGAAAGTTTCAAAAAAATCACCTACTCTATACAGCAGCAACGCATGAGGATATTTATCCTTGACTTCTACGTAGTGCTGATACATTTTACTCAGTTTGCTACGGTCTTCTACCAGATTTGTATCGGTAAGTGGTGTGTTTGGGGGATTGGGTTCTGGTGTGGAAGTCGTCATGGTAGATGCTGTTAGAAGGCACAGATTAGGCACTCTATGCGATCATAGCTTGATGTGGGGTGCGATCGCTTAAGGTTTATTTATTTTTTGGTGTAGATTTTAGGAAGTCTCACGCAAAGGCGCAAAGGCGCAAAGAGGAAGAGAGAGATTATGATTTTCTGCAACTACTGCGTGCGGCGTTTTCGTGGGGGTGTAGCTGGTTCATAAGCTTTAAGCCCACCATCACCCGTAAAAATTTCCACTTGGAATGTACTACTAGTTTTAGCGTAAAATTCAGCTACAGTCTTAATTGTCGCGTCTCCAATAGAAATCTTTCTAGCTGCTAGAGTAGGCCATTCAGCAGCTAACTGTTTTAATTGTTCGGTGTTCCAAAGTTCACCCACTTGAGTTGTAAAAATTTCCCAAGGTATAACGCCATCTGCTACTTTCATTAAAATAGTAGAGAAAGTTTGAGCAATTTCATATCGGTTAGATTTGGCTTGGGCAATATGATTACCAGTTTCCATAATAGTTGCTAATGGCAGTATAAACTTCGTTCCTTGTTTTTCTTCTTCTTCAAAACGAAATTTAACTAGTTTTTGATCCCATTTTTCATTATCATTACCACAGGTTTCTTTACCAGGAACACCAAGATAAACACAAAGTATTGATGTATCAATAATCAGAATCTTTCTCATAATATGCTTTACTTTTGATTAGAAAGACTCTTTTCAATTGCGCCTTTAGTGGCTAATCTTCCTAAAGTACCTGATGCTAGTAAAAGAGGCAGATTTTCAATATCTTCTAAAAGGGTAAGTTTACTTTCTCCGGTTTCTGAATCTCGATGTGCAACAACTACAAATGGAACTATTTCCGAACCAAACGCATCTAGTAAAGCTGGATTATGGGTAGTGAGTAAAATATCAATATTGCGTTTAGTGCCAATTTCTTTTAATATTTTCACCAGTAATGCTGCACGGGAAGGATGTAAACCATTATCTATTTCTTCTATGACAATTTGACTACCTTCTGGGCGTGTAAGCAATGCTGTGAGAATTGCTAGAAAGCGTAATGTTCCATCTGACATACTTCTAGCATCAATTTCTGTTATTTCTCCTGGTTTCCATTCTTCCTGACAGTAAAGCATAGCATCTGTTTTCAGTCTTCCTACTGGTTCAGCCCATACTTTTTTAATATCACCTTCTGGTAAATCTTTTAAATATTCAGATAGGGTATTCTCAACTTCTGCTTTTTTGTCATCTGGTAATGCTGCTAAAACTCCAGCAATATTTGAACCATCACCTTCTATATTCTCAGAAAGTCGTGAATAATCACGCATTGTATATGAAATGGGATTTAGAATATGGATATTTTGAATTGTTGGTAAAATAAATTTATTAATTAAATCTAGAGATTGTTCTTGAACTATTTTCATTTGATATGAGTTTTTTTCGCTGAGTTGTCCACTTCCAGAACCATTCTCACCATAAATATTTTCTAAATCTATAAAATCCAGTGTCATTCTATCGTCTGAACTACGATTAAGCAAACGACTTTTTAGAAAAAATTTATTATGTGCTGCTAACCCAAATTTAATAGGATAATATTTATTATTTTTCTCATTGTAGATGATGATTTTTTCTATCAAACTATTAATAGTTGGTTTTGTTTTTAATTTAATACTATAACAATAATCTGTTTCCTCATCTTTACCTCCAACTAATACCTTTAAAGTAAACTCATTTTCACCTTTTCTTGCAGCCCATTCTACACCACCACGAATAGAAGGAAGTGTTTTATCTCCTGCTAAAGCTGTTTCAATATTTTCACCGTTTGCTATTCTTTGTAAAAATTCCAAAGCTTCCACCACATTAGACTTACCACTTGCATTAGTTCCAATCAGCACAGTTAAAGGGTCAAGTGGAAGTTCAGCATAACGGAAACTTTTCCAATTTTCGAGAATGAGTTTTTTCAGCATAATCAAACTCCCAAATATGTCCTTTCTCTAGAAAAAATTAACCCCACCCAAAAAATAAAACAAACCTCAGCGAACCTCTGCGTTAACCTCAGCGCCCCTCTGCGTTTCAATTACCTCCTCAACCTTCCTCAACTCACCCACGCGCCAACTATCAGCAAGATCCTTAATAAAACTAGCGATAGGAATAGCCACCAACAAACCCAAAACACCGCCCAACTTCGCACCCAACAACAAAGAAATCACCACCCAAACTGGATTTAAACCAGTCAAACTTCCTAAAAGACGTGGTGCGACAATATTAGAATTTACTTGATCAATAGCCACAGCAATAGCCGCAACTTCTACCCCTTCCCAAAAATTTTCTAAAGCTACCAACAAACTAACAATACCAATACCAATACCTGTACCAAAAGGGAAAAGAGAGAAAAAGCCAATAGCAATTCCAAAAAGTAAAGCTAAAGGAACTCGCAGCGCCACAAATGCTAATGTCACTGTCACCGCTAAAACAGCGCCTAATGTTGCTTGTCCGATGAAATAATTTTGGAAATCTTCCCGGAGTAATTCCCTGACTTTTGTACCGATATGGGGCGAAAACCATTGATAAATTCCATCCCACAAACGTTCACCATTTAATATCAGGTAAATAGTTAATACTACCGCGAGCAAAATATTAACTAAAACGCCAATAGTATCAAAAGCAAAACCCAGAATTTTTCCAGTAAAAGACTGAAATTGATTAGAAATTCTTTCGAGAATTTGAGTAGCTAAACCACTGACATTTACAGGTAACTGTTGTGTAGCTGCCCAATTGAGGAAAGCATCTAATTGTTGATTCCCTGAATCAATCCAAGCCGGAAGAATATTAACAAATTCATTTAGTTGTGCGAAAATTAGCGGCAGCAAGATAACTCCTACAGCCCCTAAAATAACTACGGCTAATAGTAATACTCCGACAATTGCTAAGTTACGCGGTACTCCCCGTTTATGAAAAAAATTAATCGGATAATCCAAAACAAAAGCTAGTAAAATAGCACTAGCAACTAAACTTACCAAAGGTTGAAAATACTGTACAACCTGAATTAATAACCAACCGTTAAGAATGGCAACGGGAAAGGCTAATCCCACACTTAACCAGCGGGGTAGTTTGTTGACTGTTTGCATTCGGTTCACTCCACCACAGTTATAAGTTGATTGGGGTATCAGATGACTGCTTCCCTGTGTAATATCATTGTTTTATTAACTTAGCCTCTCCCTATTGCAGCAGATTCTTAATTGCTTTCGGGAAAACTTTTGCTAATAAAATCCAGCATAATGCGTTGGTGCATATCTCCAAATGGCCGCACTTCACCTGCTATGGATGAATAACAACTACCCTGACGAATATCGTCAGGTGTCAATAAACCCATATCCCAGCCTTCGTTTAGCACTAATTGCTCTAATCCCACTAATAATGGTGCTTGAAAAATATGGCAAATTGCTTTTTCATTGGGATAAACGGCGAATTTGGTAAAAGAAGGTAACTCATAACCGATTTCTTCGATAATTTCTCGTACAAGTGCTATCTCTGGGGTTTCACCGGGTTCGAGATGTCCGCCAAACAGCCCCCAAGATCCAGGATAGTTAATACCGGGAATGTCGTCTCGCAATTGCATCAGACATTTGCCATTTTGGTAGAGAATAGCGAGTGCTACATGAGGTACTTGATTGCTCATAATTATTCTTCTTCTAGGTAAACTTCCCCGTACTCTTTGCCGGCTAAAGGGATACTTTTGTATCTTACCTTACCCTTAAATATTACCTGTTGTCCCACTTGGAGATTGTTTTGATGAGTGAGAACCCAGATTTTGCCTGTTGAGTCGTTAATTTGATAAGCTTTCTGCTTGATTAGGGGAGCTTCCTTCTCTACCTTACCTTGGATGTAAACTGTAGCCTGATTCTTTGGTGCTGGTTTAATTTCTCGAATGGGCGTGGCATTAGCACTAAGTATCAGGTTACTGGTATTACCCGGATTTCTCGAATTACTACAACCATAAAGTTCAAATACCAGTAAAAAAGTCAATACTAGATGAAAGAACCTTAGAGAAGAAATTTTTGCTTGTGGCCTCAAACCAAGCCATTTTAATAATTTTTCCATTGATGCTTACCTTATCGCCAGGTTCCATTCATCCTAGCCATAGAATAAGCTGTTGGGCTGACAAATTGAACTTTTCCGCAAGCTTCACTTGGGGGCTGCTAGGGATTTAAAATAAAGGCCGATCCTCTCTGCAATTGTCATGGAAACAAAAACTGCCAAAATGCTCGATGGTAAAGCATTAGCGGAAAAAATTCACAAACAACTAGCTGCGACTATTGCAGAATTAAAACCCAAAATCGGTCGTCCCCCAGGTTTAGCAGTGCTAATGGTTGGTGATAATCCAGCCTCAGCAGCTTATGTCCGCAACAAAGAAAAAGCCTGTGCGAAAGTGGGTATTACCTCCTTTGGTAAGCATTTCCCTACCGACACTACCCTCACAGAACTAGAAGCGGTAATAGCACAACTTAACCAAGATGAACAGGTGGATGGAATTCTGGTACAGTTACCTTTACCTGGTCATTTAGATAGCATCGCTCTTTTACATCAAATAGAACCCGACAAAGACGCAGACGGACTACACCCGGTTAACTTAGGACGACTGGTGCGGGGAGAAGCAGGTTTACGCAGTTGTACCCCAGCTGGTGTCATGCGACTACTGGAAGAATATAAAATTTCTCTGGAGGGAAAACAGGCAGTAGTGGTAGGACGGAGTATTTTGGTAGGTAAGCCGATGGCCTTGATGCTATTAGAGGCTAATGCTACAGTTACTATCGCTCATTCGCGATCGCAGGACTTAAAAACTATCACCCAAAATGCTGATATTCTCATTGCAGCAGCAGGCCTTCCCGGACTAATCACTGCTGATATGGTGAAACCGGGCGCTGTTGTGGTAGATGTGGGGATAAATCGTCTCACTGATAGCAGTGGCAAAAGTCATTTAGTCGGTGATATCGACTTTGCCGCAACTGCTAGGGTGGCAGAATATCTCACCCCAGTCCCTGGTGGCATTGGACCGATGACAGTCGCTATGTTATTGCAAAATACAGTATCTAGCTATTTACGAGCCACAAACCATTAAGGAGTGATAATTATTCCTAACTAACTGTGCCGATTTGAGATTTTTTTGGTAAATTTCCCTAGTTTCCACTATGGAATAAATCGAAAATCTAAAATCCAAAATTGCATCATAAGTGAGTGTTTCTGCCCCAGCACACCGTAAAATTATCACACATATCTCAAGCAACCGAAAATTTTAGGATCTGAAGAATGGTAGCAACGGATAACTTTCAAAAAACAGCAGAAGCCGCCAGGTTTAACCTCGCAGCTTATCTCAAAGAACGACAAAAGCTGTGTGAAACTGCCCTAGATTTGGCGATTCCTGTCGTTTACCCAGAAAAGATTTACGAAGCAATGCGCTACTCCCTCTTAGCAGGTGGTAAGCGCGTGCGTCCCATTCTTTGTCTGGCTACCTGTGAAATGATCGGCGGTACAATCGAAATGGCTATGCCTACAGCTTGCGCTGTGGAAATGATCCACACTATGTCGCTGATTCATGACGATTTGCCAGCAATGGATAATGACGACTATCGTCGCGGTAAATTGACAAATCACAAGGTCTACGGCGAAGATATTGCGATTTTGGCAGGGGATGGCTTATTAGCCTTGGCTTTTGAATTTGTCGCTACCCAAACACCCCACAATGTCCCTAGAGACCAAGTTTTGCAGGTGATTGCTCGTCTCGGCCGGGCGCTAGGAGCGGCTGGATTGGTGGGCGGTCAAGTGGTAGATTTAGATTCAGAAGGTAAGTCAGATATTTCCCTGGAAACTCTGAATTTTATTCATAACCATAAAACCGCTGCCCTGTTAGAAGCTTGTGTCGTTTGTGGCGGAATTTTGGCCGGGGCATCAGCTGAAAATATCCAAAAATTAACTCGTTATTCTCAAAATATTGGCCTGGCTTTCCAAATTATCGATGATATTCTGGATATCACTGCTACCCAAGAGCAATTAGGCAAAACCGCAGGTAAAGACTTAACAGCCGAAAAAGTCACCTATCCCAGCCTGTGGGGAATTGAGGAATCACGTTCTCAAGCACAACAACTGGTTGAGGCAGCTTGTACAGAATTGGCATCCTTTGGAGAAAAAGCCCTACCTCTCCAAGCGATCGCTCATTATATAGTTAGTCGCAATCACTAGTAGTCTGTCAAAAGGCAAAAGGCAGAAGGCCGCTATGCTGAATGATTTCCAAAATATCTATCTGTAAGCGTGATTTCTGCTTTGCTAGGTAGATTTGGGATTTTGAGTTCTACCAAACATCGTTCCTCAACACACAACCACTGCTCATAATTTAATCACCTAACCAAAATACCATGCAGGACATAGGCGACATTTTCAACAACCGGGTGCTGCTGGTTGCCCTTGTAGCTTGTTTTGTTGCTCAAGCATTAAAACTCATTGTTGAGTTAGTCAAAAATCGCAAACTGAATGTGCGTGTTTTAGTGACAACCGGCGGAATGCCCAGCGCCCATTCAGCTTTGGTGACAGCCCTCGCAGCTGGTGTTGGACAAACTATCGGTTGGGCATCTGCTGAATTTGCTTTAGCTACTATTTTTGCCATCATCGTCATGTATGATGCAGCTGGAGTTCGCCAAGCCGCAGGTAAGCAAGCTCGAATACTCAATCAAATGATTGATGAGTTATTTGATGAAAAACCAGACTTTAGCCAAGACAGGCTCAAGGAACTACTTGGACATACTCCCGTTCAAGTCATAGCTGGTTCTGCTTTGGGTATAACTATTTTTTGGTTGGCTAGGACTGCTTATTAGTCATTGGTCATTAGTCATTGGTCAACTGATTATTAGTCATTGGTCATTGGTCATTAGTCATTGGTCATTGGTCAACTGATTATTTGACATTTACCACTGAGCGCAGCAACATCACTTTTTTTCCATCTGCTAAGAGGGCAAAAAAACCATTTTCGCTCAGTTTTTGTAATGTCTTGTATGCTTCTTGTTGGTTGGTCGTATAAACAGCTAATAAGTAAGGGCGCTGTCCATAGGAAACAAGACCTACATTCCCTCCTACTGTCTTCTGCACATTACTTGCTATTTCTGGGCGGTTGAAATAATCTACCAATATTGCAAAACCATCTCCTAAGACTTTGGGATTATAGCTGACTGTCTGAGATGATATTGTTGCTCTTGGTATTGGTGCTGTTGGTATTGTTGTTGCTGTTGCTGTTCTTGTTGTTGCTGTTGTTGGTCTAGTAGTAATAATGGCAGACAAGCCCACAATATTGTTAACATACTTAGCCCAGCGGTTGGCATCATCAATTTTGTTAAACCCACCAATCCGCGTTACTGTCTCGTTAAGATATTTGCAGGTAACGGTCTTGAGATCAGATGGTAAGGCGCTACGCAACTGCTTTTGATTATTCGCTGTGGGACTGACTACTAATAAAAGATATTCTCCTGCACTGGGAGGTTGACAAGTAGGAAGGGTTTGTTGAGCAATAACTGGACTAATGCTACCAACTAAGGAAGCGCTCGCTAATAATAAAATACTGGGTAAAGTCGGAAATCTTGGCACAAAAGGTATATACATAAAATTGTAGGTTCTCAAAATATTTCTCAAAATCTCTGTTCTCTAGAGAACTTCCAAATCAAAAATCTTCATATCAAGTCCGGCTAATTGCTGATCAAAAAAACTCGACCCGTCCCCGCGCGGTTCCCTAATGATAAGTCTTTAACCGGACATTATATCAGTTTTTCTGGGTTCAATATCTCTAGATTTGCAGTAGCAGTAGGAAATCAATTAAATGAATATTTTTAATTGATCTCCTCTACTTACGTCAGCGCCCAGAACACAATATATAGCCGTGGACAGGGTGGTTAGGACATCAATTGATAATGAAACTCCCACTAAAAGAGGGTTTTACTCCTGACTCCTGTACGGGCGTATTGCAATACGCCCCTTCTGACTCCTGCTATACTATTATGAAACTGTAGTTAAAGCAGCTAAAGCATCAGGAATCGTTGCTGAAGGCGCTTTAAATTCACCGGTGATCACATATTCTAGGCGCAATTTCAACCAAGTAATAAATTGCGAGTTGGTAGAAATAATCGCTACATAAGGCTTAGGACACTTCGCTTTGATCTTGGCAAATTCCGGTGCTTCCAGAAAAGCTGGTTGCTTGACTAACCAAAAATCAATTTGTTTTTCTTGTTCGTGGTAATGACGGGTGCGTTCCTTCAAAACTTCGTGTATTGGTTCTTCTTCGAGCAGAAAGTGTTGACTAGCTAAAACGTAATAGTATGTTTGCATCTTCATCCCTTGGTTACTATTTAATAATTTATAGGGTACAGGAGTCTGACTGTACCCTAATAAGTTAACTTTTCTTTAATCCCTTAAACCAAGAACTAAAAGGACAACCACCACCCTTATTTTCACTACTTACCTGTTTACCACCTGCTGTCAGCTTTTCTAAGAACAGGTTGTTGTCAAAATAGTGTTCTAAGGAAAGAACCTTTAAATCATCGGTTACATGAGCTACACTCATACCAATAATTTCTACGGTTTCTCCAGTCGGTGCAAAGTCTTTATATGCACCCTGAAAATGTCCCCAGTGTCTCCACTTGAATGTAACATTAGGTGGACCAGAGTAAACTTCCAGCACTTCCCAGGGAAAGCCTTGCGGAAATGTACTGTGGAACAGTTTAGCTGATGATTCAAAACTTTCTTCTGAAGCTTTGTAATATTGGGAATCAGCCATGAAGAGATTGTAAGTACCTTGGGCAGATAAATCTGCTGCTGTATACTCCTTACCTCCGTTGGTACTGACACGAAGCTGATCATTCACCACAGATAACCATTGTTGAGGGTTACTTTTAAAAGATACCTCCATTTCAAAGGTTCTGACCAAGTTTTGAACGATCGCTTCTAGTGTACCTTCAACGTGATTGCGGGTACTTTCTTTAGCCAGATTTTCTTTGGAACGGCTATAATCCGGTGGTGTCTGATAACGCCATTCCGCATGGGTACTGTATGCAATCACTGTATCCCGATCTTGTACCCAAAGAGGTAGGTTGTTAGGCTGTGTGGAAGTCATAGAGGTCTGAATTTACAAATGTGACTCTAGATTTTTTAGGATTACGCAGCTACAACCCCTCTAGTTCAGTTATCAGTTGCTAATGACTAATGACTAATGACTAATTCCCAATATTGCTTGTTTCATTTCGCGGACGGCTCTTTCTATTCCTACTAAAGCTGCTCGACTGATGATGGTATGACCAATGTTGAGTTCTTCCATACCTAGAAGCGCCGCCACGGGGTAAACATTCCAGTATGTGAGTCCGTGTCCGGCATTTACTCGTAACCCAGCTTTAATCGCTTTTTCACAGCCTTGAGCCAATAAGGCTAATTCCCGCTGGCGGGTTGTTTCGTCTTTAGCCTCCGCATACTGCCCTGTGTGCAGTTCAATAAACTTAGCTTGCACCTTGACAGAAGCTTCAATTTGTGCTGATTCGGCATCAATAAACAGACTCACGGGAATGCCAGCATTTTGCAGTTTATCAACTATCTCTCCTATTCTAGCAATTTGCCCGACAATATCCAAACCGCCTTCTGTGGTTACTTCTTCGCGTTTTTCGGGTACTAATGTTACATAATCGGGTTTGATGTCGAGAGCGATCGCCAACATTTCATCAGTTGCAGCCATTTCTAAGTTTAGGTGCGATCGCACTGTTTGCCTTAAAATTCTTACATCTCTGTCTTGAATATGTCTTCTGTCTTCCCGTAAATGTACGGTAATTCCATCTGCACCTGCTAATTCTGCCAACACCGCAGCCGCTACTGGGTCTGGTTCTACTGTGCGTCTGGCTTGACGAATGGTAGCGATATGGTCAATATTTACACCTAGTGTAGGCACGCCTGTTTTCTCCTGTTGCACTATCTTCAGATGTTGATTTTACAGGAAATACCAATTGAGAGGTGAATGAAGTTAGATTATAACTTTTGGTCATATTATAAAGAAAGACAATTCTCAAATAATTGACAATCTCTGAGGCAATATGCTTTTAGAACTGCAACAAATTATTGTCAACCCAGGCCAACAGATGTTACTAAAAGATATTAGTTGGCAGCAATTAGAAAATATTTTGGAAGAAATGGGAGAAAGACGTGCAGCGCGTATTTCCTATAGTGATGGTTGGTTAGAAATTATGGTTCCTTTACCTGAACACGAAAAAGATAAAGAATTGCTTGGTGATTTAGTCAAAATCTTATTAGATAAACTCGAAATTGATTTTGAGCCTTTTGGTTCTACAACACTTAAAAATGAGAGAATGCGACAAGCTGTAGAACCAGATACCAGTTTTTATATTCAAAATCAAGCTGCGGTGATTGGGAAAAATCGGATTGATTTAAATATAGATCCACCACCAGATTTAGCTATCGAAATTGATATTACTTGCCGTACTGAATTGGATAATTATAAAATCTTAGGAGTTCCTGAACTTTGGCGATATAAACATCAAGGTTTGGAGATTTTCTTGTTACAGGAAGGGAAATATGTAAAATCTCAATCTAGTCCTAATTTTCCTAATATCCCTATTGTGGAATTAGTTAACGAGTATGTGCAGCAGTGTTTAACTATTGGGAGAAGTCAGGCTATGCGGAATTTTAGGAGTTGGGTTAAGGATAATTTATGATGGAAATTTAGTAAAGTTGTAAAATTAAGGTTGAATTGGCACGAACTCGTATTTGTCAGTTCCAGGTTTTTGTTGAACTTTGATTAAGAAGATGTTATTGTTTATGCGATCGCCTGATTTTGAAAACTGAATTTTTCCTGTTGCACCATCAACTGAAAAACTTGAATCATGCAGTTTATTTTGTAACTCATAGCGATTATTACTTATTTTTAAACCGGCAACAATTGCCAGAGTCGCATCATAACTAGTTGCTGTTCGCCAATTCACAGTTGCAAGATGCCAGAGGAGAACGAAATAATTACCGTACAGAACGTTTCAAATTTAACAACAATCTTTCTTCTTAATATTATACTCAACACGGCTTAATTACTTGATTTTATGGGTAGGGGTTTAGCAGTGCTAAACCCCTACAAATCTGGGGTTTTTGTGCTTTTACAAAAGTCCATATCTCAACCGTTTTTAGTATAACCTTACACATTTTAGTTTTTCCCTGCCCACCTACTTGTATACTTATTGCAGTGTTAATAGTTTAACACTGCTTTGAAAACTATTAGTTAATTCAAAAGCCATCTATACACTCCTAAGCAGTCCACAAAGATAAATACAGAACTTGCATATAATATCATTATTTTATCTCCAGTTTGTAAGTTAGCAATCAACATCTGACTAGAACTCATGGCTAAGAGAATAAAGCCATAACCACTGATTTCAGTATTTGATGCTAGAATGACTCCTCCGATAAGAGCAAAAAAACTACTGGAAATCTTTAAAATTTCACTAGATTGATGCTTTGTGTATTTGAAGTAAGAATTCTTGCTAAATTTATAACTTGGGATCTTTTTTGCCATCTTAACACCAATAAATTATCTGAGTTTCTAGTTTCACAGACTTAATATGAAAAACCTGGCGTTGCTGAATTGGAGTATGAAATTGAAAAATTTTAAATCTCAACCTTTGCGGCTTTGCTCCTTTGCGACTTTGCGCGAAACCTAATTCATACCGCCATTATGCAACGCCAAAAACCTTAGCGGGTGACAAGAAGGTTGAAGATGAGATGTGGCAATAATTTGAGAAAATAAGGGGGTAAAAAATAAGGTCAAGAAAGCCCCCAACGCAAAAAATGTTACCACAATCATATCAAACAATCTTCCGAAAGCATTTGAGTGAACAGCACTATACTACTGAGTTAAGCGTTTTGAACTCAAAATAAGACTTGGGGAAAAGGTTTTTATGTTCCCATTCCCCTTCCTATTTTTTCCTGGATACCAATTCTACTAAATTAGATGATAAAAATTGTCAGCATCAGCAGCTATTGAGATGTTACTGCGATATTAAATTCACTCAAGTTAGGAACTATTTGGAATGTTTTTATAGTTCTTAGTTCAGTTTCAATTTCCGAAAAAAGTCTGCTTTGTAAGGCAACAAAATCAAGGAAACCTTTTGATGCCCATTTTAAGATTTCCTCATTTGATTCGGGACGATACTGTGCTACTAGATTTAGTGCCTCTAATGCCAAGTCACGATGTTCGGCTTCTACACCCAAATCATTATGTTTACCATGAACTACAATCCAGTACCAAGGATTTATACGCTTGCTGCCAACATCTATTTTTTTTCCTTGCAACCAAGTGTCAAAAGCTACTCCACGATGATTATAGCGAATAACTTTATCAATTAAACTGTATTCCCGATCAGCCAGCAATTCTGAACCGATATGATAGCCTATAGCAGTAACTAAAGCTTCAACATCACCAATTTTACCTTGATACCCAAATATGAAGTCAGCAACAATTCTTTGCATATAGCTGGGTGTCTGAGCAATTTGATTGCACTCAACATTACTCAACTTTGCATAATCACTAATTGCTTTCAAAGTAGTTTGAGCTAAAGTGCGATGTGGCACTTTGTACGCCTTACCATCAGCATGTTCATCAATTGTCGCTGCAAATACTTTAGCAGCAATCTCCAATCCGCGATCGGATTGATCTAAAACTGGTTCTTCTGGATAGCGAAACAAATCATATGAAAGACCAATGGCAGAGGCTAATCTGGCAACTAAACTACCAGCAAAGCTATTAAAATAAGCATATCTCTGCATGAAATAGTACAATTTCAAAGGATTTGACGCTGCCAGATCAACCGTCGCTTCAATATTTGCATCATTTATTTGACTATTAAACAAACTATTAAAGGTATCAACAGTAAAAGGCACTATTGAAACCTGTTCTTTGATAAACATAGACTTCATTCCTATCAAAAATGATCTGTGACTAATTAGGGTAAATCTAGCGAAGCTATTACCAGGGGCAAGATCGCTATAAAACTGGGAATCGTAGCGACTCAACTATATAATATATGCTTTTCTGTAATTTTACTGGATAAAATCGGGAATTTTAATAAATTTTAAGCAATTACCGCTATAGTCAAAGGCTTTGAGAAAACTCTGGGCAGATTATTATAGAAGTTTAGGCTTGATGAAAAAGGCGATAATCACTCATGACTACCGAGAAGAATCTAGCCATTGTTGACAGGGATGACTCATCCACATATTTCGTGTTTGACGATGGTGAAACCCATAACCCGCCAACAGATTTAATATTTGATGATGGTGAACCCTTGGAATCAAATAGACACCGGACTGGAATGAATGTCCTTATCCGATCATTGCAGCAGCTTTGGTGCGATCGCAATGATTATTTTACTGGGGGCAATATGTTTATTTATTACAGCAGCACCCAGGTTCGCAATCGTGATTTTCGCGGACCCGATTTCTTCGCTGTTCTCAATATTGATGGTACTAACACTCGACAAGGTTGGGTGGTTTGGGACGAAAATGGTCGCTATCCTGATGTAATTGTGGAATTAATGTCACCTTCTACGGCAGCAATAGATAAAGGTATTAAAAAGGACCTTTATGAACAGACTTTTCGTACCTCGGATTATTTTGTCTATGATCCATTTAATCCTCATTCTTTACAAGGATGGCATTTAGATGATAACCAAAAGTATCAGCCGTTGATACCAAATGAACATGGTTGGCTATGGAGTAGACGTTTAGGTTTATGGTTGGGAACTTGGGAAGGAACGGTAGAAAGGGAAACTACAATTTGGGCGCGGTTTTATGATGCTGCTGGTAATCTAGTTCTATTACCAGAGGAAGCAGCTAAGTCACAAGCGGAAGCCGCTAAATCACAAGCGGAAGTAGCTAAATCTCAAGCGGAAGCAGCTAAGGCAAAAGCAGCTAGGTTAGCTGCCAGATTACGAGAATTGGGTGAAGATCCAGATATGTTGTAATCGTCAGGTTTCCCAAATCCCCGACTTCTCAAGACAAATCACAATTTCTGGAGATGATGACAGCAGAAGTCGGGGATCTTAATTCTTGCCTAATCACTCCTGCTGTCAAATTAACTGGAAGCACTAGTATAAAATCGTAATGCAAACCGCCAAAACCAAGTAGAAATAGAAAACAAAACTACAGATAAAAATACCGAACCTATCAACCAGGTAGATTGACCTTGACCTAACATCGCTTGAGCAGGAACTGTTGTTAAAAATGCTACTGGAACTACAAAGGTAAAAAATACGCGATAAGCGGCGGGATATGCTACAGTAGGATACCTGCCAGCTTCTAAAAAACCTCGTAATACCTCAGTGACGTTGTATAGTTTAACAAACCAGATCGTAGTCGCTCCCAGCATAAACCACAAGCTGTAGAGAATCACTAAACTGCAAAATAAAGGCAATATACTACTCAGGTACTTATCGATTCCTAAACCGAGGCGTTTACCTGCATAGCCAATAATGATACAGCCAAAGATTAAATCTGGTAGTCCCCACGGTGATAGAGTGTGAGTGGAAAGCCAAAACTGACTGCGGATAGGTTTTAATAATACAAAGTCTAATGTCCCTTCCTGGACATGACGGACAATGCGGTTTAAGTTGGGAGCTAGGAAAGTCGCAGAAAAGCCTTGGAGTAATGTAAAAATTCCCAAGACTATCAAAGCTGCTTCCCATGACCAGCCAGTAAAAGTGTAGCCAGTGCGGTAAAACAAGAATAACCCAAATACACTACCCGCTAGATTGCCTATGCTGCTGAGGGCGGCTAATATAAAGTTAAGGCGATATTCCAATTCGGCTGCGATCGCTGCACTCCAAAAAAGCCGTAGCACTTTCAAATATCTTTGCATCTTGCTTGTCTAACCCCGTGTATGCTGAATATAAGATAACTTCATCTAAACTTAATATTATTCTGAAAAATTACATATACATAGCGTTAAGATGTTGGATGCCACTTTTTAGCGAGTTAGATTCTATGCACTGGGTTACTTTGAGGTATAGGGAATTATCTTTGCTGAATCTGGCTTCAGGTAAGATTTTTGTTGATGTATAACAAGAACTGAATTGTAATAATTTCTAACAAGATTCTGACAAGATTATATGGCTAAACTTTCTAACGAATTACAACGCTATTTTTTTGAAGAAGAAAGACCGGAAAAAGTAACTTTGGCAGATATTTTGCTATTAGCTGGAGAAAGAATTTTCGGGTTTTTGCTGGTGATTTTGTCTCTACCTTCAGCTTTACCAGTTCCTGCACCTGGTTATTCAACTCCTTTTGGTGTGCTGATTTTTCTGTTAGCAGTACAGTTAATTGCAGGTGCGAAAACCCCTTGGCTACCTCAAAAGATGTTTAATCATCCTCTGCAACTATCTACAGTTCAGGGTTTTCTCAAAGCGGGATTGCCTTGGTTGCGAAGAATTGAAGCGATCGCACGTCCGCGTCTATCTTATATTTGTACTACATTACCAGGAAGAGTGACTATTGGTATTGCGATCGCTCTCATGGCCATTTCGATGATGATTCCCATCCCTGGAACCAATACCTTACCAGCAATGGGCATTTTTGTGACAGCCTTTGGTTTATCAGAAGATGATGGTGCTATTAGTTTAGGTGGTTTAGTCCTCTGTGTGATGGGAGCAATTTTAACTACCTCAATTCTATTTGCTTTGATGTGGGGTGGTTCTAGTTTGTTAGATGTCATCAAAACTTGGTTGGGAAGGTAGGGATTGGGGAGTTGGGGAGTTGGGGAGTTGGGGAGAAATAATGATCTACTGCACCCTGTTCCCTGCCTATTTATTACCTGTTCCCTGTTCCCTGTTCCCTGTTCCCTATTCCCTATTCCCTATTCCCTATTCCCTGTTCCCTGTTTACGAATTACCAAAAACTGGTAGCTTCAAACAAGGAAAATATTATTTTTGGAAGTTACAACTTGAAAACACGCTCTAATTATTGGATACTGCTACCCTATATCCGCACCCAATGGGAAACTATCGCTAAGGGATTTGTGGGTATTTTGGGATATGTGCTGGCAACTTTAACGTTAATTAATTTAGCGGGTAAATTGGCAGTTCCCTTTGGGCAGGGTAATATCATAGCGATCGCTCAATTAACAGGAATCTGTGCTTTAGTATTTCTGGTGCGTGGATTTTTTCAGTCCCTGCAAGATTTATACATGGCACGCGCAGCTTTAAGGGTGGCTTTTCATCTCCGTCAACAAGTTTACACACATTTGCAAAAGCTAAATCTCAGCTATTTTGAAACTGCAAAAGCTGGTGATTTATCTTATCGTCTCACCGAAGATGTTGACAGAGTTGGGGAAGTCATTAATAAGGTTTTTCATGATTTTGTTCCCTGCATTTTGCAGTTGGTAGCAATTCCCATTTACATGATTTACTTGAATTGGCAACTCACTTTGGCTACAGTGATTGTTGCACCAATTATGGGAATTTTAATCGGTTGGTTTGGGGAACGTTTACGTAAATATTCTCTTAAAAGTCAAAATCGGGTTTCGGATTTATCGGCTATTCTCACCGAAGTTTTTAGCGGTATTCGTTTAATTCAAGCTTTTGCTGCCGAAGACTATGAAATTGCTAGATTTAGTCATGAAGCCGAACGCAGTTTAAGAGCTAAATATTCAGCAGAAAGATTAAAAGCAATTCAAATTCCTATTGTCGGATTTTTGGAAGCTTTGAGTGCTTTATCTTTGCTGATGGTGGGAACTTGGCAAATTTCTCAAAACAATTTAACAGTAGGCGCATTTTTTAGCTATTTAGCAGCAGCAGCTTTGTTAATTGATCCCATCGGACATACTACTAATAACTATAACGAATTTAAACAAGGAGAGGCATCAGTTGATCGGGTTTTTGATTTGTTAGCAATTCAACCAACAGTGGTAGAAAAGCCAAATGCAATTACTCTACCAACTGTAAAGGGCAAAGTTGAATATCGTGATGTGACTTTTGCTTATAAACCTGGAGAAACTGTATTAAATAAGATTAGTTTATTGGTAATGCCAGGTCAAGCGATCGCTCTTGTCGGTGCGTCTGGTGCTGGAAAAACCACCTTTGTCAATCTTTTACCCCGATTTTATGAGCCTGAAGTTGGGGAAATTTTCATAGATGGTGTAAATATTCAAGATGTCACCCTCAATAGTTTAAGAAAACAAATTGGCATAGTTCCCCAAGAAACCATTATGTTTTCGGGAACAATTGCCCAAAATATCGCTTTTGGACAAAAAGCTTTTGAACTCAGTGCAGTAGAAGAAGCCGCAAAAATTGCTAATGCTCATCAATTTATTCAGCAACTACCAGAAGGTTATAATACTTGGGTAGGTGAGCGAGGTGTGAATTTATCTGGGGGACAAAAACAGAGAATTGCGATCGCACGTGCTGTACTGTTAAACCCGCAAATATTGATACTAGATGAAGCGACATCTGCCTTAGATTCAGAATCCGAAGCTTTGGTACAGCAAGCTTTAGAAAGATTGATGAAAAACCGCACAGTTCTGATTATAGCTCACAGGTTATCGACAGTGCGGAAGTGCGATCGCATTTTAGTGTTAGAAAAAGGGCAAATTGTCGAATCGGGAAATCATGAAGAATTGTTAGCTTTAGAAGGGAGATATGCGCGGTATTATGCTCAACAATTTTCTTAGTCATGCACCATCTAAGTAGCCATCATTAACTGCGTACACCAGGACACATGAACAACTTCTTATTCCCCTCCTTGCTTGCGGTGAACTAGCGCTGTAGGCGGGTTTCCCACCGTAGGCGACTGGTGTATCCCTTACGGGAGCCGGAGGCATTCACCCGAAGGGGGAGGGGTTAGGGGTGGGGTCTTATTTTCAAGTCAGGTTGTAGGAATATCTTCTCAGGGGTTGATTATGGAATCTACAACACCTTCACTACATTATCTCACTCAGGATTGTATTCAACGCCACTTTGTTGTTGTCAATCCAGATGCATTTTTACTGGAAGCAGTACAAATGATGAGTCAAATAGGGAATCAAGTCTCTAGGTCAGATTCTCCGTACACCAGTTGCCTTTTTGTCTTAGATAACGGGCAATTAGTTGGCTTACTAACAGAGCGAGATTTGGTGAAACTAGCTGCACAAGAGCGCAACTTAAGAAAAACCACAGTTGCGGAAGTCATGACAAGGGAATTGATTACCTGTCAAGAATGGCAAGCACGAGAGCCAATGACAGTCATAGAATTACTTCGACAGCATAGAATTCGCCATTTACCAGTTCTCAACGAACAGGGACAACTGGTGGGATTAGTAACACTGAGTAGCATTCACGCCATGTTGCAATGTGATGAAATAGAGTTTCTAGAACACCTATCAATACAAGTAGCCAATGCTATTCAACAAGGAACTTTACTAGAGCAAGTCCAAAGAGCGAATATAGAACTGGAAGCGAAGGTAGCAGAAAGGACTACTGAATTACAAGCCGCAAATCAACGTTTGCAACAAGAATTAGTCCGCGCTCAACAAGCCGAAGCCGCACTCAGAGAAAGAGAGGCAACAGTGCGGAGCTTTTATGATTCTGCACCGATAATGATGGGTGTGGTGGAACTACTAGATGATGACATCTTACATCTATCTGATAACTCTGCATCTGCTCAGTTTTTCAAGACTACCCCAGAGCTACTGCAAAATCAACTTGCCAGTCAAATGAGTATACCTCCAGAATATCTTCGCCTCTGGATAACTCATTATCGAGAGAGTCAACGCACAGGTCAACCAGTTCGGTTTGAATATCAACACACCATAGATGGAAAAGTAAAATGGATGTCTGGCACAGTTTGTTATATTGGCCTTGGTAATAGCGATCGCCCTCGTTTTTCTTATGTTCTCGATGATGTCAGCGAGCGCAAACATACAGAATCAGCCCTCCGAGACAGTGAAGAACGGTGGCAACTGGCTCTGCGTGGCAGTAATGACGGAATTTGGGATTGGAATCTGCAAACCAACGCAGTTTTCTTATCAGACCGTTGGAAAGAAATGCGCGGTTTTCAAACCCATGAGTTAACTGACTTTATGGAGAAGTGGTCTAGGCGCATTCATCCAGAGGATATAGAAAAGGTCAGGCAGAGGCTTAATGATCACCTCAACCGAAAAACACCATTTTTCAGCGTTGAGTACCGTGTGCAGCGCAGAGATGGCAGCTATATGTGGATTCTTGACCGAGGGCAAGCACTGTGGGATCAAACAACAGGTAATTTGATGCGAATGGTGGGCTTAGAAACTGACATCAGCCATCGCAAACAAGCCGAAGCAGCACTCAGAGAAAGTGAGCAACGCTATAGAATTTTAGTCACCCATGCACCCGTTGGTATTTTTCAAATTGATCACCAAGGTAACTGCTCGTATATCAATCCCCGTTACTCAGAATTGACCGGAATGTCCATGCTAGAGGCTCTAGGTAAGGGCTGGATTGAGGCACTTCATCCTGATGACCAAGAAAACATTTTGACTGAATGGAATAACGCTATCCAACAAGGGCGTACTTTCTCGATGGAATATCGTTACTGTAAGCCTCATGGAGAGATCATTTGGGTATCTGGCCAAGCGGTAGCTTTATCCAATGAAGCAGGTGAAATTATTCGCTACTTTGGAACTGTTATGGACATAACGGCTCGCAAACAAGCTGAAGAAGAACTGACGCTGAAAAACTTGGCACTAGAGGAAGCAAAACGCCAAGCAGAAACTGCTAACCAAGCAAAAAGCGAATTTCTTGCGAATATGAGTCACGAAATTCGTACCCCGATGAATGCCATTTTGGGTTTTGCCGACTTATTACAATCTGCTGTCACAGAAACTCCTATAGCCTCTTATGTTCAAGCAATTACTACTAGTAGTAGAACTCTACTGGCCTTGATTAATGATATTCTTGACCTTTCTAAAATTGAAGCCGGCAAACTTGAACTCCACTATGAACCTATAGATTTACGCTCATTAATTCGCGAAATAATCCAAATATTTAACCCAACTGCTACCGCAAAAAATTTAATTATTCGCTCAACTATTGAGGACACATTACCTCAATCTATTTATATTGATGAAATTCGTTTGCGTCAAATACTTTTTAATGTTGTCGGCAATGCTTTGAAGTTCACAGAAAAAGGAGAAATTCAAATATCTATTCGCGCTCATTCCTATTTTACAAATAATGAAGAAAAAATCTGGTTAGAAATTTCTGTTGAAGATACAGGTATTGGTATTGACCGTCATCAACAACAAAGTATTTTTGAGGCGTTTGTTCAAAGTGTCGGACAAAGCAACCGCAAATATGGAGGTACAGGTTTAGGACTAGCAATCACTCAACGATTAATTAACATGATGGGGGGCATGGTGACAGTCCAAAGTGAATTGGGAATAGGTAGTATTTTCACTTTCGTTTTTCCCACAGTTTCACCTGCGATTGAGTTGACACAAATAGTTACAGAATCTTACCAAGATGAACATTTGAACCAATTTAAGCCTAGTACAATTTTAGTTGTGGATGATGTAGATTCAAATCGGGAATTAATCAAGGAATATTTTGATAAAACTCATCATCAGGTTCTGCTTGCAGAAGATGGACAACAAGCCATTGATTTAGCTCAATTACACCAACCTGATTTGATTTTGCTGGATATAAAAATGCCCAACAGGGATGGAAAAGAAACCGCAAAATATCTCAAACAGGATGAACAAACGCAAGAAATTCCTATAGTGATAATCACTGCTTCATCTCAGCCCCAAGAGCAGTATGAACTTGAGCAAATCTGTCAGGGATTTTTATCCAAACCTGTTAGTCGCATCCAACTTGTCACAGAACTTAGAAAACATTTACAACCGCTGAGTATAGTTGAAAATCAGAATCAATTAGATAGCTTTTTTACCAATATTCCGAGTTTTAATTTATTAACAGTTCCAATAAATTTATCAGAATTATTAATCAAATTAGAACAAGAAGAACAAATGGTCTGGAATACTTTACGTAAAACTCTTAAAATTCGGCAAATAAAGCAGTTTATTCAACGATTAGAGGCATGGGGACAAGAGTATGACTGTCAATTATTAGTGGATTATGCTAATTCTCTACACAGTAACTTGGATGCTTTTAATATGGATCAACTACCTTTAATAATTGAGCAATTTCCATCTATACGACAAGCACTAGAAACTTTGATTTAAAGAAGTCAACCCCTAGGAGGAATTAAGAATTAAGAATTAAGAATTAAGAATTAAAAATTAAAAATTAAAAATTAACATCCCCATAAATAATTTTCAGCAAACTCTAATTAAGTACCTCAACAAAATTAATTAGACATTTTTTCTAATAAATAAAAATCTCTATAATCTTATTCTATTCCTTATTCCCTGCTGTATCAGCAATTACGCGGTTGCGTCCTTGATTTTTGGCTTGATAAAGTGCCTTATCGGCTCGTTGAATAATAGGATCAATAGTTTTATCTCCAAATTTATAGCTAGACACCCCAATACTCACCGTAATTGATACTTTTTTACTCCCAACAAAAATATATTGAGTTTCAATTTTTTCTCGAATACGTTCAGCTACTGTTATCGCTGCATTGATATCTGTTTCTGGTAATAATACGACAAATTCTTCACCCCCAAATCTACCAAAAGAATCTACTTGACGCAAATAACTTAGGACGGTTTTGGTCATAAATATAATGACTTCATCTCCTATATTATGTCCAAATGTATCATTAATTCGTTTAAAAAAGTCAATGTCTATTAAAAGCACAGCAAAAGGAAGATAATATCTTTGACTACGCTTTATTTCTTGTTCTGCTATCATTAAAAGATAACGGCGGTTCCAAACTCCAGTTAATGAATCTGTATTGGCTAATGTTTCTAATTTTTTGACTAATTCTCCTTGTTCATGTAATAATTTTTTCAATTCTTGCCGTGAATATTTTAGTTCTAAATGCATTCTCACACGAGCTAAAAGTTCCGCTGCATAGAACGGTTTTATAATATAATCAACTGCTCCTTTTTCAAAAGCTTTAAGTAAATGATCTTGCTCTTTACTAGCAGAAATAAAAATAATCGGAATTTCTGATAATTCGGGATTAGTTTGAATTTTTTCACATACCTCTAAACCATCCATCTCTGGCATCATCAAGTCTAATAAAATTAAGTCTGGACGAGCAGAGTTGACCCGTTCTAAAGCCTGATTTCCATTGGAAACTAACGTATATTCATAACCAACTTTATCTAAAATATTGGCTATAATTCGCAAATTTAGTTTGACATCATCGACTACTAAAATTAAACAATCTTCTGGATTAAATAATGTCATAATATTCTGATAGTGTGAAAATAAGCTTGAAAAGCAGATAATACAGCAGATTGCAGATCAATGAGGTACAAAATCAAAATTGAAACCTAGACACACTCGCCAGTTTTACTCCTGACTCCTGAACCGAAGAGGACGCGGAGAGTGGGAGACGCGGCGACGCGGAGAGTCGTCTGTGTCCGACGTTCGACGCAAATGGTTTCAAGCCCCCGACTTAAGTCGTGGAGAATAAAAAAGACATTCCTTGCTGGAATCCCCTGGCTTTAGACATGGGGTATCCCCGTCTAAGAGTGTCTTCTTCAATCCTGACTCCTGACTCCTGACTCCTGAATTCTGCTGTAAATCTAGCTTTTTGAAAATCTACTGTACCAGCTTGATGAAAGTCCATCCATCTCTATTAAGATTATTTATCAATAGGATTCCATGATGCCTCTAGTTTACCTAACCTATAATCCTGGATTTGGTTAGCAGCTACCACCTCTTGCCTGATTAGCTGTTCGCTACACCTATTGCTAATGACTAATGACAATTTCCCAAAATTGGGTAAACCTCCCCATATAAAAACGGGTGCTTTTACCCTACCGGGAACTATGCTTTATTTACGAAGATAGAGAAGTAGGATTAGCTTCGATCCCAAGCGCCATCATGGAATATTTATATTACCTAGCAAATGCCAGTTTAACTCTTAGGGTTGTTCAACATCTGCATGGCAGACCCCAAAACCCAATTTCCTTCATCACCGTAATTCATCAGATTGATGGTTGGGTAGTGAGGATCAAACTCAGAGATCCACTTTCACCTCAAGACGATGGTGATTTTCGAGCTTTTCTCAATGAATTAGGAATCAGCTACGAACCACCCATGAGAGTGCAAATGGCACTTTGGAGTTTAGAAGCGGGACAGTTTCCTGTGGATGTGATGCGCCGTTATCAAGTAGCAATTGTCTCTCATGGTAATCCGGAGAGAGAAGAAATTGAGGCTTTCCGGCAACAGTTTGTCCGGGGTTTGGGCTATTGTCCAGAAACACTAGCTTAATCTCGATTTATGATCAATTATGATCAAGTTTTTACAAGATGATAAAACAATTCAAAATTCCAAATAGCCTAACGGTGAGGCTTACGCCTACAAAATAGAGCCAAAGGCCTACGTAAGACATACAGCCGAGGTTTAAATAAGAATCTGTAGCTTGCTTAGACAAGGGTAATGCAAGCTAGGTGTAGACCGAACCTCTTGTGTTTCTGTAGGGTATGAGGTATTAAATCCTTTAATTTCTGATCAACTCAACATTTAACTGCTAGAAAGAAAGCCGCTGAGAGTGGTGATTATTCGCACAACTTCTTGTCAAGACGGTGGCTTTTTTGAGCTTTCAGATATCCTCTGGGAATTTCAGTGACTCGATCAGTGACTCGGAAAATCTTTGTTGTAGGTATAGTCAAGATTTTCGATTATTCTAGATTTAGAGGATTTTTAAGCAGTTTACAGAAACCATAAACAATGAAAGCAGTTGAGAGGATAGGAATTGCATCTATATTTGGGATGACGTTTTTAACAGTACCCTACGTAGCAAAAGCTAATGATCCTGGTGCTTGTTTTATGGTGACATCATCAGGTAAAACTGTGAGTTTAGGGCAACTATGCGGGGTAAATCAACTAAATCAACCAAGTACCAGAGTGTTTCGAGTCCCCATTAAGCGTCGTAGCGGCAGGACTCCGATTATAGATGTTAATTTTAATGGTAATCAAGTGTTTGAGATGATTGTTGATACTGGTGCGAGTGGTATTCTCATTACTCAAGGAATGGCCACAGCCCTGAAAGTTCAACCTTCGGGAAAGATAAACGCCATGATCGCAGATGGTAGCGTGGTAGAGTTCAAAACTGGTAAAATGCCAACAATTGCCGTTAGTGGTGCTGTAGTTAATAATGCCACAGTGGCGATCGCTCCCAAAGCGAGAATTGGGCTACTTGGACACGATTTTTTTGGCAACTATGATGTCAAAATTTTAGAAAAAGAAGTTGAATTTCAACAGCGTTAAAATAATTCGTAATTCGTAATTCGTAATTCGTAATTCGTAATTCGTAATTCGTAATTCGTAATTCGTAATTCGTAATTCGTAATTCGTAATTCGTAATTCGTAATTCGTAATTCGTAATTCGTAATTCGTAATTCGTAATTCGTAATTCGTAATTCGTAATTCGTAATTCGTAATTCGTAATTCGTAATTCGTAATTCGTAATTCGTAATTCGTAATTCGTAATTCGTAATTCGTAATTCGTAATTCGTAATTCGTAATTCGTAATTCGTAATTCGTAATTCGTAATTCGTAATTCGTAATTCGTAATTCGTAATTCGTAATTCGTAATAATGCCTCCGGTCCCGCTAGGGACACGTAATTAAGTATTGTGATGGAGATTTAGATTTCGCCTAATATACTTGTCGCTTGTAGAAGCGGAGGACTTAAAACCCCAGAATTTAGTTAAAATTGAGATTTTTTTAATTTGCGCCTAAGCGATTTACTTGTGCTTTACAAGCGTTGTAGTAGATTTAAACCGTGGGTATCTGTCCCACAGGTGTTAAATAAACCGAATTCATCAGCTAAATTCTGCACTTGTTCTGATTCCACCGCGCAGGGTTTCCAGGGGTTGGGATTTTTGTAAGCATAGAAAGCTTCAACACCATCAATACCTTGTTCTACCGCAGCGGGAATCAAGTCAAAGAGCGATCGCTTGTAACGTGCTGGATGAGCCAGTACTGCTATTCCTCCAGCGTCATGAATAGCGGTAATGACATTGGCTATTTCATAGTCTTGGCCTGTAGTCGCTTTTCTTTGCAAATACGGTTTTAGACTAGAGTTTTCTGGCTCAAAACCATAAGCCAAAATGTGAACTTCTACATCCAACAGATTGGCATTAATTTCTACACCACTCCATAGATAAGGACTGTATATATCTGGATGATTCCACTTCCAATCTTCTAACCAAGCGTGTGCGGCTTGATAGCCAGTAATTGTATGATGATCTGTAATCGCCATTCCTTTTAAGCCAATAGCGATCGCTTGTTCCATTAACCCAATCGGCTGCAACCTTCCATCTGAGTGGACTGTGTGCATATGAAAGTTGTATAAACTTGGACAACTTTGGGCATCAATGCTCTGGAATACTTGTTTTAAAAGTTCTGTAGAAGCAGTAGTCCGGGCAAAATCTATAACCATAACCCCCTCTGAACAGAAAATACGTAATTTTTAATACAATCACACACTAGATTGAGAAACTAGAAATCGCTAATACAGCAAACTAGTTTTGTCTGCTACTCTCTCGGCTACTTCAATGATTTTTTTAGATTTGTTACGACTACGTTAGCAAATCTAAACGCTGATGGTCATGAGTATTTTTGATTACTTCTATAAAGAGAGTCTAAAATTTTGCCTAAGTTGCCATAAATACTGATATTTATGGTTTGCTGAAGACGATAAGGAATGGGAAATAGGGAATAAATAGGTAGGGTGCAGGGTGCAGTAGATCATTATTTCTCCCTATCTCCGCGTCCCCGCGTCACCCCATCACCCCATCTTCCATAAACCCTCTAATTTACCTGCACCTGTCACGACTTCACCAATCGCATAAGCGGGAATATCTTGCAACTGAAAATGGGTAATAACTTCTTCTGCTTGATGGGGTGGAACCAGCACTACAAATCCAATCCCCATATTGAAGGTATTATACATAGCTTCAGCACCGACAGAACCAGCCTCAGCTAACCACTGAAACACGGGGGGAATATTCCAACTACTGGGGTTAATTTTGATTGACTGATCTTTTCCTAAACTTCTAGGTAAATTCTCTGGTAAACCTCCACCAGTGATATGCGCCATTCCATGAATTTCTAACCCTGCTTTCAACGCTGCCAAAACAGGTTTAACATAAATGCGGGTAGGTGTAAGGAAAGTTTCGCCGATAGATTCTCCATTTAATAATGCTGGGGTGTCATTCCAGGAAAAACCACCATCACTAACAATCTTTCTCACTAAACTTAAACCATTACTGTGAACACCAGCACTAGCTAAACCTACAGCCACATCTCCAACTTGTACCTGGGAACCATTCAACATGAGGCTTTTTTCCACAATTCCCACACAAAAACCAGCCAAGTCATATTCACCAACTTGGTAAAAACCTGGCATTTCCGCCGTTTCTCCCCCCAATAAAGCAGAACCAGCCAACTTACAACCAGTAGCTATTCCTGCCACAACTTGAGTTAACTGGTCTTTATCTAGCTTACCTGTAGCTACATAATCTAGAAAAAACAACGGTTCTGCGCCGGATGTCAACACATCGTTAACACACATCCCCACCAAATCAATACCAACGGTGTCATGGCGGTTGAGAATTTGGGCTATTTTCAGCTTTGTACCTACACCATCTGTCCCAGAAACCAAAACGGGTTCTTTGTAACCTGTGGGTAGTTGAAAGCAGCCACCAAAGCCACCCAGTCCACCTAAAACTTCCGGTCTAAAGGTGCTGTGAACCAAATTGCGAATTTGGTCTACAAAAGCTCTACCCGCTTCAACATCAACGCCTGCATCCCGATAATCCATGCCTAGTTACACCGTTATCAATCCGCTACAAATATAGGCTATTATCATCACACAATTTAGGCGCTATCTGCATTAAAAAACTTGATCTTCAATTCCTCGCCACCATTCGCCCAAATTCATCAAATCTTGATGAATATCTGCGAGTTCTTCGGCGTAGGCTGTTGATGAGATGGTATCTCGCCGTTCTTGTAGTTTTTTCAGGCGTAGTTGTACCAGTAGCCAAGGTTTGGAGATGCCATCTGTAGCTTCTAGGTATTGAGCGAGTGTTTTGCTATCCATAGGATTTGAGATTTTTATAGTACCAAGCGGCTGCAATTGAAGAAGACGCGGGGACACGGGGACACGGGGATAATCTCTCCGCGTCACCGCGTCTCCCACTCTGGAGCGTCCTCTTCGGTCACGGCCACACAGACAAAACCAGCGCACTTATTTAATTTTCCATAAGTCATACACCAACTAGGAGTTACTCTTTTCTGGGCAATAGGAGATTTAGGACTTTCTAAAAACTTAAATAGCATGAAGGGTATAGTTGATAATATGGGAAAGACTGATAAATCAAAAAGCAGTCACGATCATAATCATGACTGCAAAATTCTTGTAAATTAACTAATTATTTTTTGCAGTTGATTAAGCAGCAAAATTTGCTGCTGCAAATTCCCAGTTAACCAATTGATCTAAGAAATTCTTGATGAATGCAGGACGAGCATTTCTGTAATCAATGTAGTAAGCGTGTTCCCAAACATCTAAAGTGAGAAGTGCCTTTTTGCCATGTGCTAGAGGGTTTTCTGCGTTTGGGGTTTTGATTACCTTGAGTGTACCACCATCATCAATCAACCAAGCCCAGCCACTACCGAACTGAGTAGCAGCCGCGTTAGAAAATTCTTCTTTGAATTTGTCAAAGCTACCAAAATCTTGGTCAATCTTAGCAGCTAATGCGCCTGTAGGTGCGCCACCGCCTGCTGGTTTTAAAGAATTCCAGAAGAAGGTGTGGTTCCAAACTTGCGCGGCGTTGTTAAAGATGCCAACTTTAGAGGAGTCTTTGAAGGAGATTTGGATTACCTCTTCCAGGGACTTATCAGCAAGTTCTGTCCCGTCAGTGAGCTTATTCAGGTTGTCTGCATAAGCTTTGTGATGCTTGCCATAGTGATACTCGAAAGTTTCACCTTTCATGCCATATGGCTCTAGTGCATTAAAGTCGAAGGGTAGGGGAGCTTGTGTAAATGCCATTTTGTGAAATCCTCTCTTGATCGGTTTTCCGTGGAAAGCTATTGCAGGAGCTTAGGAAATTATAGGTTTTGTGTTTAAATGTTTTATATCCTTAATTCTAGGATATAAAACTTAACAATTTTATTTTACTACCAAAGTGAACATTCAGACCAAGTAGTTTTCCTATAAGGCAAATCTCTATGGATTTTGAACTATGAATAAAAATGGCTAATACTTCATCGCCAAAGTCCAATGAGCAATTTACAGGAAATATGTCTCATAAGGATTTCATAAATTCATTCTACACATCAATCATCACTTTTGTGAGTCTTTGTTTCTGTCTATGGATCGCATTCTTTTTTCATGGAAATATTCTTCCTCCACAAAGCAATTATCTACTCTTCTGTCAATCTCTCTAGATAATGGCAAATTCAAAAAGCAGTCTGTGCAAATGGTCTTGAGTTTTTCTTGCTAACGAAACTTTTAAAAGTCTACCTATGGATAGATGAACAAACCCTAATATTACTTTAATTTATTGTTTATAATACTCGGCTTGTAAATAAAGATTTAGTGTTTCCTAGTACAGCAAGGCGCAAATAAGCAGACCATGAAAAACTCTCGAAAAGTTTATGTAATCTGCTTTGTACAGAAAGGCGCAAATAAGCAAGCAGACCACGAACAATTATTGAAAAGTTTGTGTGATCTGCTTTTTTCATTTTTAATTTGAATTTTTAATTCCAAGAAAGCGGTACTAGTACAGCACGGCGTAAATAAACCAACCATTCTAAATCTCCAACAATCTTATGCTGTCTTCGTTTTGACTTTTGACTTTTGACTTTTGACTTCCGCCCTGCGGTACTAGTCTGTTGATGTAGAAAATTATCTGCTTCCATTTGCGTAATTTTCGAGTTCGAGAAGCCACCCTACGGATGTATACATTCTCTTCTATCTGCGGTTAAATATTTAAAAGCTGTACCTCACGAATATGGGAACCGCTATATATAAGACGATTTTTGATTTTTGTTGATGGTGAGTTGATAATCACCCACCACCATTTTTAACTACAAGATATAAGACAAGCCACAGTGATTACCACTCATCAGAAGCCACAGTGATTACCACTCATCAGATAACCGCTTTTGATAGCAGTCAACAATTTGTGCAGCCACTTCAGAGGCGCTTAAACCATCAGTTTGAACTTCCACTGCATCCGCTGCTTTTTTCAAGGGAGAAACCTTGCGAGTGCTATCTTTTTGGTCTCGTTCAGCAATATCCCGTTCCAGCTGCTCTAAAGTAACTTCGGGTTGACCTTGTTTTCTAAAGTCTTGCAGACGGCGACGGGCGCGTTCACCAACAGAAGCAGTTAAGAAGATTTTCACTTCAGCATCGGGGAACACATGAGTACCAATGTCCCGGCCTTCAGCCACTAAGCCACCGCGTTTACCCCAGCTTTGCTGTTGTTTTACCAGTGCTTTTCGCACTTCGCTTTGGGCTGCGATCGCAGATACTTTTGAAGTTACCTCAATTGTGCGAATTTCTTGGGTAACATCAGTACCATTAATCGATACACCTACGGGAGATTGGAGGTTAGGGCTGGGAGTAAGTTCAATTTTACACTGATGAGCTAATTCAGCGATAGCGCAACGCGCATCTTCTGCGATCGCACATTCATCATCTAAAACAATGCCATTTTTCAGCACTAGCCAAGTGATAGCTCGGTACATAGCTCCCGTATCTAAATACACTAGACCTAGCTGGTTTGCCACTTGGCGAGCTACTGTAGATTTACCAGCACCAGCTGGGCCATCAATGGCGATGATCGCTTGGCGTTGACGTAGCCCGTCGTAGACATCGCACAAGATAGTATTGTCGATCAACCGTGTAGAACCTAGACGTGCTGCGATCGCCAGCATTCCTTCCTCCTCAACTTTTTCTAAAAACATCAACGTACTCGGTTCAACCAATTCAATATATTCCACGAAGATAGTGTTGACTTTTGCTATTTCTTGCCGCGCCAACGCTATCAGTTCGCTGCTGTTACGAACCCCAGCACGAAATGCCGCTTCAGCTTGGCGCAAACCTTTAAATAACACTGTAGCTTGCTCTTTTTCCGTTGCAGTCAAATATTGATTGCGAGAACTCAAGGCCAAGCCCGACACTTCCCGCACCGTTGGACAAGCAACAATCTCTATCGGCAAATTTAAATCAGCCACTAGCCGTTTAATAATTGCCAGTTGCTGACCATCTTTTTGACCGAAGTAGGCTCGGTCAGGTTGGACCAAGTTGAAAAGCTTGGTCACAATCGTTGCCACACCTTGAAAGTGTCCTGGCCGAGAAAGACTACACAAGCCTGATATCATAGCAGATGGAGGGATCACTTGTGTAACCTGAGATTCCTGTATACTATTCTGCGGTACTCCAATTTCTTCCGGAGTAGGGGCAAAAATCGCATCTACTCCTGCTTGTTCACAAAATTCTCGGTCTAGCTCCAACGTTCGGGGATAGCGTTGAAAATCCTCATTAGGTCCAAATTGCAGGGGATTGACAAAAATACTCACAACAACCGTAGAATTTTCCTGCCGCGCTCGTTCAATGAGGCTGAGATGACCTTTATGCAGCCCTCCCATCGTTGGCACCAACCCGATTTCTGTCTGATCCCAAATAGTCTGATCATCAAATAATAGCTCCTCAGAAAGCATGAGATTGCTTTCTGTAGACGCAAGCCTTGCCGCTAGGCAGCGACGTTGATTTAAATAGCAGCGTAAAGCTGCAACTGTTGTCAGCAAGCGCACAAAATACCCCTAGTTCTTCTCGATCCTCTCCCCCGTTAGTTTATATCTGAAAACGGAGTCAGGGATGAATCAACTAGGGGAATTCAGCAATAGTGAAGAGCGAGAAAAGAGTAGAGAGTAGGAAGTTGGTTATCTTCCCAAAACCTCAATTTGCACTGGAGCAATGCCACTGCTAATCATGCCTAAAATTCGAGCAGCACCGACAGAAAGGTCAATAATTCGACCCCCGATGTAGGGACCCCGGTCATTAATTCGCACAACCACAGAGCGACCATTGCGGGTGTTAGTAACACGAACTTTTGTACCCATGGGTAAACTGCGATGGGCAGCTGTGAATGCTTCGGGATTAAATCTTTCCCCACTGGCAGTTTTATTACCAGACCAATCATAGCCGTACCAAGAAGCTATGCCCTTGAAGTTGATTTTTAATCCACCAATGGCAATCTGTTGTGGTAGCTTTTGTAGGGATACTGGCGTTACTGGTAAGTTAGCAATCTCAGTGATGGGAGATGCATTGCCGATGAGTCTGCGTAGGCGATTGGTCGCTTGTAAAGCATCTTTAGCTAGATTCTTGGTGCTGTCTGCTAATTGGATGCCTTGATTAATTTCTACCAATTCTTGATCATTTACTTTGATCGAGTAACGATCTGCCTGTCGAACAGAGTTGCCTTTGTTTTGGGCTTTATTATTGACTAGAGATTGGTCTTCTGTTTTCCAACTGACGGTAATTTGACTCGCGTCCACGTTCTCCTGAATCAGTTGGTTGATTCTAGAAGCTACTACACTAGCTCTCTTCACGGGGTCATTGTCAATGGAGCTAATTTGGTTGCTCACATCTATCACATTCCCGAAACTAGCGACCTTTTTGGAGTTAGTAGATACAAGGGCAGAATATTTTAGTCCCTCACTATTTCCAATTGCGCCGATTTTTGTTTCCGTACTAGCAATTGGGGCAGAACTCAAAAAGGTGAGAACGGGAATATTCTTGATGTAAAGAGTTGCCGCCTGACGGCCTCCAATGCTGTGAGGATGAATTTCTGCATTCACAGTATTAGAAGTAGGTTTCTGCCCAGAGGATTGGTACTCTCCTACTTTCACCACATCACCTGTTGGTAATGCTTGGTTCACTGGAGAGGTTCCCTTGATGGTTTGAGTACTACCGACTGAGGGTAAACCCAAAACACCCAGAAACAGGGCGACAATAGTCAACAAATGTCTTTGATTCATGCGTCCGATTTTAAAGCGACTGTAGAACTTAAGTCTTATAATTTCTTTGGTTTTTCACCAGTGAATAGTGATACTCCCTAAAACTCGAACTCGTTCCGATTTCACTTTTTGTTTATAACTGCAACACATTAACATGAACCTTTTGGCTTGGGGATCAGGGATTTAGCGTAGGTTTTGGTCATTTAGCCAAATTTAAATTCTGGTTTCTAGGGCAGAACCTTGTTCAACTGCGGATTTTGGCTATGTAACCTTTTTTTTCTGATCGTCAAGAATTTCTTATGAAAAGTTAATATTAGGTTGTTCTTAAATGAAGCAAGTAGGATCTTGAATCTGTTAAAAGCTCTTTTTCAGATTTTTGTATTATATTTAACCAACTAGAAAATTTGATTTTTGTCAAGATTTCTGTCTTTAAATTCAAAAACTCATGTTAAATACTTACATAGTTTATTTGCTTAAAGTTAGATAAAACTATCATTGAGCAAGCAGAAAAACCTAATAATTACCTATTAGAAAAATTTAAATTTAGCAAAAATCCAGATACATATAATACAAAAATTTTAAGTTTATATACGTAATGATTTTATATTAACTAGTATAAATTAAATAAAATTTCTCAAAAAAATATACTGATAAAAAATCAGTTACTACTCCAGTAAGTATTTTTCTCATGCAAAAAAAAGTAATAATGAGACAATGAAAAAAGGGGTGTGAGCTTGTGGAGATAAATTTTAAGTGTAGCAAAAATTACTCGTCATTTACGCAAACTCTTGCATACCCAAACTAGTAAATCCAATTTAACGCTTAATAACAAGCTATTAGCCACATGGGAAACCCAGAAAATTTAGAAATAGTGCCATCACCATTTCCAGAAGTGCTTAAAGATTTGCATTCTCAGTACAAATCTCTGCAAGAAGGTGTGGTAGCTAACTACATTCCCGAACTGGCAAAAGTCAACCCCAACTTATTTAGTATCTGCATTGCTACTGTAGATGGCCAGATTTATGAAGTCGGTGATTATCAACAACTATTTACTATTCAGTCGATTTCTAAGGTCTTTGTCTATGGACAGGCGTTAGAAGATCATGGACGGGATTATATTTTGACTAGGGTAGGAGTGGAACCGACAGGAGAAGCATTTAATGCAATTATTCTGGATGAGCAATCAAAGCGACCTTATAATCCTATGGTGAACGCCGGGGCTATCGCTACCACCAGCTTAATCAAGGGTTCTGGTCCAACTGAACGCCTAAATCGATTGCTAGATATGTATCGGCGCTATATTGGGCGGGATGTATTTGTGGATATTTCTGTGTTTACCTCAGAACGCAGTACGGGACATCGCAACCGCGCTACAGCACACCTGATGCTAAATTTTGGCATGATTGACCAAAATATTGAGGAAGCGTTGGATTTATATTTTCAACAATGTTCTGTAATGGTTAATTGTCGAGACTTGGCGGTGATGGCAGCAACTCTGGCTAACAAAGGTATTAACCCCATTACCAAGGAAAAAGCGGTAGATAACCGCTATATCAAAGATATATTGAGCGTGATGTACACCTGCGGGATGTATAACTTTGCGGGTGAATGGGCTTATAATGTGGGAATTCCGGCAAAAAGCGGCGTTTGTGGGGGAATTATCGCCGTTGTTCCTAACCAAATGGGAATTGGAGTGTTTTCACCTCTGCTAGATGTTCGGGGTAACAGTGTGCGTGGGGTGAAGGTGTGTGAGCAACTGTCTCAACGGTTGGGTTTACATCTGTTTGATTGTTCGCGCCAGGAATCAATTTAATTTTTTTATTTAATTTTGTCCAACTACTGATAATCCACCTCATTAGGGAACTCCAAACAATAAATTATCCCATTTCACAGCATCAAAACGACTTTTCCTCCGCAGCTCCCAGCCCTAAAAAAGATGGGATATTTTTGATCTGGAAGTCCCTGAGTGGCAGCAATAATTAAGAAATTATTAAAAATAACATGTATTCCTTAATTAATGCTGGAAACTCTTTAATAAGACATTAGACAATTGAATAAAAATTAGCACTCTCGGCTAACAAGTGCTAATTCTCGACTAAATTTTCAAACCTATGGACTAGGCAAAAATCCTACTTTTTCTAGCTGGAGTTGACTATTTTTTCAGCCATTTTTTGCCAAAACACTAGGTTGATTTGGAATTGATTAAATAGATTGGGAGGACTGGAATGAGATTTACTTTCGATATTGTAGGAGTATCTCCAGTTTTGTACTTTTTTAATCACCAACAGCAGAGTTGGCAAAAACCTCAGCCTCCTGGTGTGGAATATCTGGGAACCCATACTTGTACACTCGATGGGTTTCTAGAATCTGTGGAATCTGTTCTACCAAAGTTGGATTGGAATCTAGATCAAGTTGTAGATACGGTGATTCAATTTTGGTGGAATAACTCGGAGAGTATTCAATATTGGAAATCCAGGTTACAAGATGCCGGAAGAGATAATTTACTAGTAGCAAGAGTGGCAGAAATACAAGCTTTGCAAGCTGAATTTGAATCACTACTTCGTAAAAATTGGTGAATTCATTTTTATTGAACAGGATCTAATAGGCATCACCGATAAATAATGTATATCTGAAAATACCTAGAGGAGAAATGTCTCTACAAGGATTCTAGAAGATATACATTGAAATTCGGTCGATGTCTAATTTATTCTGTTTCTAGTGCTTGCATAATTTTGTAACATAAATCTTCTACTTTCTGGGTTTGCCTCTTACCAAGAGATGCATAGTGAGCTAAACCTGGAGCGGCATTAACTTCCAAGAGGGTATAATCTACTAGTGGTTTAGTAATATCACTGGTTAGTATATCTACACCTGCTAATTTCAGCCCCATATCTTTAGTTATATTAATCGCTAGTTGCTGGAAATCAGGATGAATACTATCGGTAAAATCTACTGAATCACCACCAGTAGATAAATTGGCATTATCTAAAAGATAGACTATATTATCTTTGGCAATTACACTTTCAAGTGTGAGATTTTGTTGTTGCAATTTTTTAATTATGCGAAAATCTTCTAGATCAATTAATATTTTTTCGCCAGTTTGTATCAACTTTTCCCGTTTGATTTGGATTAATTGCAAAATAGTAGAATTACCATCACCAGTTACGGATAAAGGAATTCTTTGATAAGCAGCAAGTACTTCATCATTAAAAGCGAGAATTCTATAGTCATTTCCTGTATAGAATCTTTCAACAATTAATCCTGGGTGAATATTAAAAATTTTCTCGGCGACATCATAGTACTCTGATTTTTCGTAAACCTTCGTGACTAAGATTCCTAAACTCAAATTTAAGGGTTTGACAATTACTGGTAATCCTAATTCTTGAACATAATTCCAGCCATCATGTATATTTCTAGGATTGGGTATTGTTGCACAAATTTTTTCATTAAAAAATGTTTTTCCCTCTGTAACTTTATAACCAAACTGTTGCAAAAAATAATTAGAGAAAGCTTTATCTTTAGCTAAATATGCAGAACCAAAACCATTAACATTTAGTCTAGTATTATCAAAAACTGATTTTTTACCGTTTTTAAAGGTAATATGTCCAATTAATTCATATTCAGGTTCGATTAAAACAGTAGCTCCCATTTCTGTAGCTACTTTTTTGAATATTGATGTCATGAATCTCATATCTCTTGATTAATTGATACTTAGGTATGTTGTCAACATTTTAGCAAAAAAGGTGGTGCTTTATTGACTTTTTTTAATTGGAGCGAAGCGACTTGACTCAGCATTCAGCAGTATTTTTGTGAACTTGGTTTGTGTATCTTTAAAAATATGCAAACTCAATTCACCTCAGTTTTTGTGCTGAGTAGAAGCTATATTGTCACACTAAGTATTGACAATTTTAAAATTATGTAATAACAAGGTGGCATCATCAATTAAAGGCGCTAGTGTATCCCCCCTTAGAGACACACTAACGCTGTTCACTAAATTTCATACGGTTAATATAATCATGCCACAAAATACTGATTACAAAGATACAAAGTCAGAAAATCAAGCACTTGCTTACAGAAATCGCCTGAATGGTTGGGCGATCGCTCGTGTGGTTGCAAATCAGGAACGGGTGATTGTCGGGCGATTCCGCAGCCGTTCCAACGCTGATGGTTATATGCAACACTTACGCCAGCTGACACCGGATGCTTCTTTTGAGCTTGTTTTTGATTGTCAGCGGGAAGAAGTGGTGATTTAAGCTTTGAGACTAGGCGATCGCAGTTGAGTTAATTGAGAGGATGTTTTCAAAGTCATCACTGATGTATCAAAACCTCAAACCTGATACTTAACAAACATCCTCTTAAACGGCTGCTAATTCCTGCAATTTTGTTAACACTGCTAGAGCATGACCTTTAGTTTTGACATTTGGCCAAGCATAGGCGATGGTTTTATCAGGTGAAATCAAAAAAGTTGACCGAGCCACACCCATATATTCTTTACCCATAAACTTCTTTAATCTCCAAGCACCATAGGCTTCTATTAATTGATGTTCTGGGTCACTTAATAGGGTAATTGATAATTGATGTTTGTCGATAAATTTGCAATGTGCTTTACCTGAATCTGGACTGACACCGATGATTTTAGCTCCCAGTGCAGTGAATTGTGGAGATAAATCGGTGAAGTCTTTTGCTTCTGTGGTGCATCCTGGAGTGTCGTCTTTGGGGTAGAAATAAAGGACTATCCATTCACTGAAGTCAGCAAGGCTAACTGGTTTGTCGTTTTGATCTGGAGTGGTGAAGTCGGGTGCTAGTTGTCCAGTTTGGGGAATGTTGGTCATGATGGGATTTAGATAAATTGCAAAAATCAGGATTGAAATTTTTGATGAGATTTTAGATTTTAGATTGTCAACGCTAGAGACGTTCCACTTGACGCAATCATGTTTAAAATGGGTATTAACATTTAAACCGTTGCTAATCGAGATTGGCACTACAATTAAGTCTAAACTAATAATTTTATGTTACGTGATTTTACCAGTCGTGAAGAATTAGTAGCGTATCTGCGCGAACAATTTCCCCAAGCCGCCGAGCGAGATGATCACATCAGCATGACTGTGGGGGGACGGAAAGCTGCCAAACAAATATTAGATAAAATAGACCCAGTATCATACGCAAAAACACGTAATTTTTTAACGGGTGCAGTCACAAGACTATCACCTTATATTCGTTATGGCGTTTTGAGTTTGCGGGAAATTCGAGATTACATTCTTGATAAAGTCCAGAATTCCGACGAAGCAACTAAACTAATTACGGAATTAGCTTGGCGTGATTATTGGCAAAGATTATACATCAAACTAGGAAAAGGTATTTGGCAAAATCAAGAAGAATACAAAACCGGCTACAAATTAGCAGACTACGCAGAAGCCTTACCCCAAGATATTACAACAGGAACTACTGGTAGCGTTTGCATTGACAGCTTTAGCCGAGAGTTACAGGAAACTGGCTACCTGCACAATCACATCAGAATGTGGTTAGCCGCTTATATTGTCCATTGGCGACGTATTCAATGGCAAGCTGGCGCAAAATGGTTTTTACAGCACTTGCTTGATGGTGATCCAGCCAGTAATAATATGTCATGGCAGTGGGTAGCAAGTACATTTAGCCACAAACCCTATTTCTTCAATCGTGAGAATTTAGAACGTTACACTAAAGGCATTTATTGTCGTCAATGTCCACTTTATGGAAAATGTGATTTTGAAGGCAGTTATGAAGAATTAGAACAGCGACTTTTTCCGAAAGGACAATTTAGTAAACAAACAAATAGTCGAACTTGGCAGAAATGATAATTAGACAAGCAACCATAAATGATCATCAAGCTGTGCTGAAGTACGCCCTCAAACTTGTTCATCAACATCACAATTTCAATCCTTTAAGATTTGTTGAATTTGAAAATCATGAACAACAGCTTTTTGATTTTTTTGCCGAAGAGATTGTTAACCCAAAAGCAGTTGTGTTAGTTGTGGAAGTAGAAAATGAAATTGTTGGTTATTCATTTACAAGGTTAGAAGAAAGCAGTTTGGTTGATATTGCACCAGAAGCAGTATGGCTTCATGACATTTACATTGATGAATCGGTGCGGGGAATGGGAGCAGGAAAATTGCTGTTAAATGCTTCAATAGATGCAGCAAAAAAGTTAGGTTCACAAGTATTGATACTTCAAGTCGCTGCACAAAATGAATTTGCAAAGCAGTTATTTGAAGCTAATGGATTTAATGTGGCAACTTACGAGATGATGATGAATTTAAATGAAGGATGAAAAGAGGAAGTGCTAATAAACCTCATCGTGAGTTCCAATATCAATTAGTAAAACTTTGCTGTCAGAGATAAATTGGAAAACAAGCCGATATTCATAGGTGATACTCAACTCCCAATAACCTTCCAGATTTCCGCTTAAACTATGTGTTTTCAATGATGAATGAAATGGATCGTTGATAAAAAGAGAGATTTTTTGCTGAAATCTTTCAACGAGTTCAGGATGCTTCTTGCGCCATTTTTTCAATATTCGTAGGAATGGCTCATCCCAAATAATCTCAATCATCACTCGAAGCCATCATCAAATCTTCAACAGTACCAGTATGAACATTACCCAATCTATAATTCTCCTCAGCTTCTTTAGCTCTTGAGGCAATTTGACTTCTTCTCAATTCGATCATCCTTTTGGCGAGAATTTCAGCGATAAATGATTGATCTTCAAAAGCTAGATCAGATATAGCTTGCAAAATATCATTTACCTGAGTTGATGTTTTCATGGCTGGGTAAGTTATAAAGTTGCAGTATTTTTAGATTAACACGATCACATCCATAACCTTCCTAACCAGCTTTTCGGGTAGGATAGTGCGATCGCGGAGCCTTACAAGCGCTGGATAAGCAGGTGGAATTCTCTCGACAGGTATTTATGGTATAAAATAAATTATAGGCTACGCTATTCAGTCTATATAGCTCCGCTTGAATAATACAGGAGATATTATGCCTATTGACTTGGGGAAAATTAATACCGGAAATACAAGTGATACATCTCTCCATCCTAGAGAAATATTTACTGCTCTTCCAGGTAAGAAAGAAGGCAAGTTTGAATATCGTAGAGACGTTCAAACACAGGTTTGGGATCATTGGTTTTCAAGGAGGAATGAAAAGGATTTAGTTGTCAAAATGAATACTGGTAGCGGCAAAACCGTAGTCGGATTACTTATCCTCAAGAGTTGCTTAAATGAAGGTAAAGGTCCGGCAGTTTATGTAGTTCCTGACAACTATTTAGTAAAACAAGTTACTTGTGAAGCACAAGACCTAGGAATTGAAGTTACCGACGACACTAATTCTCATAGATTTCGTTCAGGCAAAGCTATTTTAGTTGTTAATATATACAAGCTAGTTAATGGAAAATCAGTTTTTGGTGTTGGTGATGAAGGTATCAAAATCAGCATTGGTAGCATTATTATTGATGATGCACACGCTTGTCTTGACACAGTAGAAGACCAATTTATGTTAACAATTGATAGCCGAAATACTGCATATAAAGAAATTTATAGATGCTTTAAAGAATCACTTCGTGATCAATGTTTAGTAAAGGAATCTGAGATTAATAATCGTGAACGTGATGTTTTTATGCAAGTTCCTTTTTGGAGTTGGCAAAGTAAGATACCAGAAATATCACAAATATTAATTAAAAACAAAGAAGCTGAATGGCTAAAGTTTGTATGGCCATTGATAAAGGAATCACTAGCTATATCAAGGTGCGTTGTTAGCTCGGATAAAATAGAGATATCACCGCACTGTATACCAATTGATATGATTCCGAGTATTACTAATGCTCGTAGAAAGATATTTATGACAGCGACTTTAGTAGATGATAGTATTTTGTCCAGCCATTTTGGTATTACAGAGGAGTCTATCAATAAAGCTGTTATACCTGACACAGCAGGTGATATTGGTGATAGGATGATTCTCCTTCCACAAGTAATTAACACTAAACTAACTGATGATGAAATCAAGCAGTTTTGTAAGTCGATTTCACAAGATGTGAATGTTGTGGTTATCGTTCCGTCAGAGGAACGCTCTAAATACTGGCAAGATCAGGCCGATCAAATTTTGAATAAGGATAATCTGTATGAAGGAATAACTCGCTTAAAAAAGGAAAAAGTTGGTCTGACTATATTAGTTAATCGCTACGATGGAATAGACTTACCGAAGGATGCTTGTAGATTTCTTGTCATTGATGGATTGCCAGTTGCTCGACGGCTAATTGATAAAGTTGAACAAGTCATCCTAATGGGAAGTTCAAGAAAAGCTACTCAACTAGTTCAAAAAATAGAGCAAGGAATGGGGCGCGGGGTTAGATCCAGCGACGATTACTGTGTTGTATTTTTAATGGGGCGTAATCTTACTAGCCAATTATATGCTGAAGATGCAATAAATAGATTTTCTCCAGCAACTAAGGCACAAATAGACTTGTCGGAAAAGATTTCTGAGCAGATTAAAGGAGAAGACTTGTCTGCGATACGAGAAGCGACTATGTATTGCTTACATAGAAACCAAGATTGGGTATCTAAAAGCAAAGGAGCTTTGGCAGCACTTTCATACGAGGAAATTAGTACACCTGATTTGATAACAATTGCACAAAGGAAAGCGTATGATTTTGCTTCTATAAAAAACTATAATGCCGCAGTGAATGAGCTTAGAGAAGTTGTAAATAAAGTAGATGAGAAACCTCTTAAATCGTACCTAAAACAATGCTTGGCAGAATACATTAACTTGTATGATCCGGCAGAGGCACAAAAAGCTTTGATGTCAGCCGCCAGTGATAACTCAAGAGTAACTAAGCCAATGGGAGGCATTGCATATCATAAGCTAGAATCGAAAGCTATGGATCAAGCAAGAATATGTGGGGATTATTTAAAACAAAAATTTGATAATCCAAATAAAATCATTGTTGAGATGAATGGATTGTTAGAATCATTGATATTTAAACCAGAGACAGCAGATATATTTGAAGAATCATTTAAAACGATTGCTCAGTATATTGGGTTTAATAGTCAGCGTCCAGAAGCACAATATGGGGAAGGTTCAGATGTCTTTTGGGAACTCGGAAACCTATCATACTTTGTGATTGAGTGCAAAAATGGAGCGATTACGGATACTATTAGTAAAGGTGACTGCGATCAACTAAATGGATCAGGCGTTTGGTTTACTAATAATTATGATAAAACTTGCAAATTTACTCCGATAATGGTTCATCCATCAGTTAAACTTGGGTATGCTGCCAGACTTACAGAGAAAACAAGAATTATTAATAGAGAAAAGTTAGCTCTATTGTGTAAAAATACATCTGATTTCATCAAGTCATTATGTGTAGAAAACAAAATTAATGACGATAAAGCTATTAGGGAGAGATTGGTACAATACAATCTGACAGCTGATAAATTTTGCGAGCATTATACTACTAGCTTTAAATGAACGGCGATTACATGAAATAAGTAGTTCAAAACGACGCTTATTATTCCTATTCATTAACCAAAAAATCTGGATCGAGAATTTGGTTAATACTATAGGGATTATTAACAGGAAAAGTCGTATCAGGTAAATTAGTTTCCTGAATTGCTAAATCTATACCATCTTGGTAAGCAGAAACAATTGCTGCCGATAAATAAGATTTCAGACTGGGGTTTTCTTCAAGAAGTTCTTTAATGCGACGACGTTGTTCTCTAATTGTTGCTTTCCAACTATTACTGCGTTTATTGCTTTGATACTGCCATTTCAGAAGATGTCCAATCAAAATCCCAAGTCTATTTCTCAACTCTTGCTTTTCTCGCTTACCCAAAGATTCAATTTCCTCTATTAAATTTAAAATATCAAGTTGATTTAGTTGACCTTGTTTTAATAATTTTGCTTGTTCTAATGTCCAAGCATAAAAATCTGTTTCATAAAGTTTTGATGTCATCATTCTCATCTCCTATTTTATAAAGCAGACTAGGAATTATTACTAAGAATCCATCTCTCAACTACTATTTTATCATTTTTATCCTTTTGATTCAAAAATTTTTCATAATCTGAATCAGAATTTACTAGATTTGAGGATAAACATGATTAAATGTGATTCAACTATTATTTTATCCTGTACATCCATTAATCCTGGTAATCCTGATTCAGACACTTTTCAGATTACCCTCTACCAAACACAGTCCCCATAGAACGGACTATATTTTGCGGTTGCATAGCATCCATCGCTGCGGTTGGTTCATAACCACAATGAACCATACAATCAGCACATTTAGGATTACCACTAGCGCGTCCGTATTGACTCCAATCAGTCTCATCCAACAACTGTTTGAAACTTGTATAGTATCCTTCATTCAAGAGATAACAAGGTTTTTGCCAACCAAGAACACTATAACTAGGACTACCCCAAGGAGTACATTCATAGTCTTTCTCACCAATGAGAAAATCTAAAAATAGCGGGTTGTGATTAAAATTCCAATTTTTCTTACCAGAAGTGTAAGGTGTGAGAATTTCTCGGAATAAAGCGCGGGTTTGTTCTCTTTGCAGAAAATGATCCTGATCTGGGGCCCATGCGTAACCGTAACCAGGAGAAATCATCATTCCATCAGTTCCTAGAGTTTCCAGAAAGTCGAAAAACTCCTGCATTTCTTTGACATCGCAACCTTCAAAAATAGTCGTGTTAGTAGTGACACGAAAACCTTTAGCTTTAGCAGCGCGAATTGCTTGAACAGCAGTATCAAAAACGCCTTTTCTGTCCACACATTTATCATGCCATTCCCGCATTCCATCGAGGTGAACGCTAAAACTCAGATAAGGAGAAGGTTGAAATTTATGGAGACTCTTTTCTAATAACAAACCATTGGTACACAAGTAAACATATTTCTTGCGTTCTACTAAACCTTTAACAATTTCATCAATTTGCGGGTGTAATAAGGGTTCTCCTCCAGGAATAGAAACAACAGGTGCGCCGCATTCTTCCACAGCCGCAAAACACTGTTCTGGGGTGAGATTTTGTTTGAGAACTTCTGTGGGATGTTGGATTTTTCCACATCCGGTACAAGCTAAGTTGCACCGAAACAAAGGTTCTAACATCAATACGAGAGGAAAGCGTTTACGCCCTAACAGACGTTGTGTAACTAAATACTTTCCGATATCAATTGCTTGTTGTAGATTAATCGCCATTTAACTATTCTCCTCTCTTGATAACACCACTTAAGTTGAAGACCTAACCCCCAACCCCCTTCCCTAAGATGGAAGGGGGCTTTTTCCCCTCTCCTTGTAGGAGAGGGGTGAGGGGTGAGGTTTTTCATTTCACATAACCATTAGCAGTAAACCAGTCAACAGCATCCTTGAGTGCTACATTCAGAGGGGACTGAGGTAGACCTAGTTCGCGGACGGCCTTGGAAGCATCATAATACATTGGTTGCATTGCCATGCGGACTCCATCTATGGGAACTGTGGGTGTTTTTCCTAAAGGTGCGAGTATTTTTTCTTCTATCCAAGCAACGCTTAATGGTAAAAAAGCTGGGACGGATATTTGCGGTGCTTTTAATCCTGTGATGTCAGATAGTATTTCTAGCAGTTGTTTGAGGCTAAGATTTTGATGTCCTAAGATATAGCGATCGCCCCCTTTTCCTTTTTCTAAAGCCAGCAAATGTCCTCTAGCAACGTCTCTTACGTCAATAAAGTTCAAACCAGTATCTACATAAGCCGGCATTTGTCGTCGCAAAAACCGCAGGATAATATCTCCGGTGGGTGTGGGTTTAATATCCATAGATCCAATCGGACTGCTAGGATTAACTATCACAATATCTTGACCTTGTTTTGCTGCTGCGATCGCCACTTGTTCAGCTAGGAATTTAGACTTTTTATAGTCTCCTACCAACTTCTCTACAGGACTCTGATAGGTTTCATCAACCACTTGACCAGATTTCCCCACACCAATAGCTGCGACAGAACTGGTATAAACTGTGCGTTCAATTCCCGCTTTTTGCGCTGCTGCTAAAAGATTGCGCGTTCCTTCCACATTATGACGATACAGTAAATCGCGGTCTTTTTGCCAGAGAGAATAATGAGCAGCGACATGAAACAGGTAGTTACAACCCTGCATCTGTTTCCAGATATGCGGATCATTTAAATCACTTTTGACGATATCTACTGCTAAACCCTGTAAATTGCCCAAGTTACTACTCCCACGCACCGAAGCTGTAACTTTGTATCCTGACTCCAACAGCGATCGCACTACATGAGAACCTACAAATCCTGTACCACCAGTCACAAAAGCCCGCATTCAATGACCTCTCACTCCTCAATATTTCATTATTGTCAGAATCAGGATTTACAGGATTAAAGGATTTACAGGATTTATCAAAAAACTGAGCTTTTACACTATTAATAAGTTTTTATTATTAAATAATAAATTTAAAATAAGTTTTTCTTCAAAAAAATTCCTTTTTTTAGGGGTCGCAGTCGGGGTCAATGTGGTAAGATAGTCTTATTAATATAATGGAGTGTAAGTAAAATTTTTATTTAGGCACGCATTCCCATTATAAAAATATCACTTCCAGCGGAAAAAGTCAACGGGGTTAAACCCCAAAAAAACGAAATTTTTTTTTGAATTTTTGAATTTTTTTGATGTTTTAAGAAATTGAAGGAACTAAAATCTTGTAAATCCTTTAATCCTGGACATCCTGATATGGCTACGCTATCAGACAAAAAAATTATAACACAAACAAACATCCTATAAATCCTGATTCAGACGATATCAGATCCCCGACTTCTGTGATCAATCTTCTCATTTACCAAGATGGAAGTTTTAGAAGTCGGGGATCTCAAACTGTCACCTGTCAACTGTCATCTTCTTCCTGGGAAACCAATCATCTAAAATTGTATAGACAACCGGGACAACAATTAAACTAAGGATAGTAGAACTTACCAAACCGCCAGCAATAGCTACAGCCATAGGCGATCGCAATTCTGAACCCGCACCAAAACCCAAAGCAATAGGTAACATCCCTAAAAGAGTAGAGACAGTAGTCATCATAATTGGTCTAAGTCTGACTGGTCCAGCTTTGAGAATAGCTTCCGTGCGTTCCAAACCTGATCGGCGTAACTGATTAATGTAATCTACCAAAACAATAGCGTTTTTATTTGCCAGTCCTAATAAAAACACAAAACCAATCAAAGAAATCATGCCAAAATCACTTTTGGTAAAGAGTAAAGCTAACATCGCTCCCACCACAGCTAAAGGTAAAGAAACGCCAATCACTAACGGATCTACCCAGCTTTTGAACAGTAAAATTAACACAACAATGATACACAAAGCCGATAAAATCAAAGTTGAAATAAAACTACCAAAAACTTCATTTTGTCGGGCAGAATCTCCACCTAAACCTAAAGTGATATCAGCAGGTAAAACTCCTTTTGCTTCTGCAACAATTTTATCTGTAGCATCACCCAAAGTTAAACCCTGACCCAAATTAGCACTGATATATGCAACCCGTTCCTGATTCAGTCGTTCAATTTGAAAAACCTGATCTGCATTATTTGTGTCTCCTGTAACTGTGACATCAGCAAATCCTGGGATTTTGGTAATGCGGTCTTTAATAGACTTAGCCGCTTGATTCAAAGCTTTGAGATCATTACCGCGAAGTGCTATCTGTAAAGGTTTTTCTCCACCAGTATCCACAAATTGAATATCTTCTACACTGGTATTTACACCAGGAAGTTTAGGCAAAGTTTGCCGTAATTGATCTTGTAACTCTGCCGTTTTAATCGTGCGATCTTCCTTCAGCTTGACATAGAGAGTTCCCTTATTTGGCTCACCTCCACGAGAACCGACAGTAGTAAAAACTGTTTCCACATCTGGGGATTTTCTCACCTCTGCTTCTAGTTTTTTCGCCACCTCTAAAGAGTCATTCAGAGGGTTAGGAATAGGTATTTGGGATTGGGGATTGGGGATTGGGGACTGGGAAAAAGTTCTTTCTCCCTGCCTCCTATCTCCTAATTGCTGCAAAGCTGCTAAATCAGGTATTTTAGGCAGAGGTGCAGTGTAAGTAATGTTAAATTCACCGCGATCTAATTTGGGAATAAAACCCTTGGGAATAAAAGGAACTAGGGCAATTCCAGCAATAAAACTGAGTACAGCTAAGGCAATAACTATTTTGCGGTGGTTTAAAGACCAAGAGAGTAAATTGCGATAAGCATCGGTAAAATAAACTCCAATATTTGCAAGACTTACCCAAGAACTCTTGGATACACTCTTGTCTTCGCGTTCTTCGTGTTCTACCCTTCGGGAACTGCTTCGCAGAACGTGGTTCAATTCTCCGTTCTGGGAATTTTTCTTAACAGGTTTGAGCCAGTAAATAGATAAAACCGGTGATAAAGTCCGAGCTACCAATGTAGAAGCAATATAGGAAGCAGAAACCGTGATTCCGAATGGCTCGAAAAACTGCCCGACTACTCCACCCATTAAACCAATAGGTAAGAATACGGCTACGGCTGTGGCAGTTGTAGCGACGACTGTTAAACCAATTTCATCGGTAGCTAAGTGTGCAGCTTCGCGGGGACTTTGCCCTTCTTCGATGTGCCGCAAGATGTTTTCTACATCAATGATGGCATCATCAATGACACTACCAATCACTAAAGCCAAAGCCAACAACGTAATCGTTTCTAGGTTGAAGCCGAAAATTGCCATGACGATAAACGTCGCTAACAAAGATGTGGGAATTGCCAAAGCAGAAATCAAAGTGGCTCGCCAATTCCATAAAAATGGGAAAATTACGACAACTGCCAAAATGATAGCTTCTATCAACGCATCTATAGTTGACTGGGTGGCTTGGCGGATATATTCAGCTTGGGTAGCGGCTAGGGTGAGTTTGACATCTTTCAGGGTAGAACGCAGGTTTTGTACTTCCTGTTCGACTCGACTGACTACTTCTAAAGTGTTAGCATCACCACGTTTGATAACTTGAAATGCTAGTACATCTTGACCATTAAATCTGACTAAATTTGCTCCCCCTGTTAAAGCCGCAGTGGCATTGCTAGGATTGAGAGGAGGTGATTTTGGTGGAGCGCCCAAAAGTGAGACTTTGAGAACTCCTGGCAATTTAGCGATCGCTGGTAAAATCTTCTCATTGGCTAATTTCTGCAAATCACCCAAATTTCCTGACTGACTCTCAATGGCATAACTAATGACTGATGACTCATTCAGGTTTAAAGGAATAATCTTATAATTAGCTCCTTCCGGGAGTTTTAACTCCTTCAGTGCGCTCTTCGTTTTGTTAGTAGAAGTTTCTAAATCTGTACCAACTGCAAACAACAGGCTTACCGCACTTTGCCCCGGATAAGTTGAGGAACGGATATTATCAATTCCTTCTAGGGACTTGAGGCTTTCTTCCAGTGGTTTTGTTAACTTAGCTTCTGTTTCTAACGCAGAAGTTAGGGGTGCTTGAGCATTTACCACCACCACGGGAAAAGTAATATCTGGAAACAAAGCGTATTTGAGAGAACCGAAAGCGAGAATACCCGCTACTGTCACCGCTATCCAAAAACATACCGTCAACCACGAAAATTTAATTGCCCATCTGGAGATATTAAAAACTTCGCGTGCGGATTTTGAGTTATTAGTCTGTACCATCTTGGAAAATCAATCATTCTACCGCTGACACAATCATTTAGTCATGCTACATTAATGACCCACATTTTGGTCAGTTTTCCCAATGGCTACATTCTAGTACCGCAGGGCGGAATTAAAAATTAATAATTAAAAATTAAAAAAGCAGACGACACAAGCTTTTTGAGAATTTTTAATGGTTGGTTAATTTACGCCGTTATGTACTAGTGTTCGTAAAACCGATGTTCAATAAATTTAACTATCCTCTACACTTGTAGTAACACCAGGTAACGAGAGGCAAATCAGAACGCAGTTGATCTGGGAGTGCAGATGTTGTAATTTGTCGTTCTTTTTTCAGCTTGATATACAGCGTACCTGATTCGGCTCACCTTCACGAGAAGCCACAGCAGTAAACACAGTTTCTACTGTAGACACTTTCTCTCGATGGCTTCCAGTTTCTTAGCGACATCCCGCGAATCATTTAACGGATTGGGAATAGGAATTGAAGATGATGAAGCAGCTAAAGCGGCTCAAGCCACAGCAGAGGAGAAATTACTTTGGTCTTTTATGTTCGTTCCTCCTGGTCCCGGTAGCTTTCCTGGTTCTGGTAGTTGTCCTGGTTCTGCTTGCGCCAATAGTCGGGGAGCAGGAACACGAGCTAGGGTCATGCTACAATAATTGCCCGAAGTTTAAAACTTTTTAATGTGATTAGTGCTTATGCACACAATTTTAGTCCCACAGGGTGCAGAATACAAAGCTGTGTGTCGTGGTTTAAGTCGCGTCACTCGTTCCCAACCACAAGTCTTAGCAATTCCCGTGGGTATGCAGCCACTGCGACAATACTTAGAAAATATTCCCCATGATCCAGAAAATCGAGTGCTGATGATGGGTTTGTGTGGCAGTTTAAATCAGCGCTACACGGTTGGAGATATTGTTTTATATCAAAAATGCCTTTTTCAAGAAAATCTGCAAGAGTGCGATCGCTCGTTCACCGCAGATATACATACCCAAATAGGGGATCATGTGTCTTTTGTCAAAGGCTTAACGAGCGATCGCGTGATTTGGTCAGCAGCAGAAAAGCGTGATTTGGGTAAAATATCAGGGGCTGATGTCGTAGATATGGAAGGATTTACAGCCTTGGAATTTTTCCAGCAAATTGGGGTATCTGTGGCTATACTGCGTGTAGTTAGTGATGATGCTGCTGACGATATACCTAATCTGACATCAGCTATTAGTCCTGATGGTTCATTGCGAGTTTTACCTCTAGCTTGGCAGCTACTGTGTCAACCTATAGCTGCTACTCGACTCATTCGTGGATCTTTAAAAGGACTCAAAGTTTTAACGAAAATTACTCAATTACTTTTTGCTGATTCAGCCCTGAGGGGACGCGGAGATGAGGGGACGCGGTGACGCAGTGACGCGGTGACGCGGTAACGCAGTGACGCGGTGACGCAGTGACGCGGAGATGGGGAGATGGGGAGATGGGGAGACGCGGAGATGGGGAGACGCGGAGACGCGGGGAAAAATAAGAATTCCCTGTTCCCTGTTCCCTATTCCCTGTTCCCTGTTCCCTGTTCCCTGTTTACGAATTACGGATAAACTCTGCCTTTCCAAGCACCACCTCGCCCTTGCCAGTGACGGATGGCGGAATCTACGGTCATTAAGGTATAGAAAAGGGCAATTATTGGTAAGCTGAAGGCGAACCAAGGGATACATTTATAAAAGCGGATAATCGGGAAATAAGCAAAAGTCATCAATAAATATACTGTGAAGGCGGTGAGGGTAATAGCCCAATTGCCTAATATTAAACCAAGGATAATTCCTAGAGGTGGCAATAAATAAACTAAAATCATTCCCAACACACTGCCAATGAGCAGAAAGGGAGAATAATTGAGTTGAGTATAGGCACTACGGGCTACCATATCCCAAATCGTTTTCAGGGAATCATAAGGGCGTAAGCTGTGAGTTACAGCACTCAATCCTAGCCAAATGCGCCCTTGACTGGATTTGACGGCTTGTGCTAAAGAACAATCATCTATTAAGGCTTGGCGAATTATTTGCAACCCACCAATTCTGTTTAAAGCTTCTGGACGAATTAATATACATCCTCCCGCAGCGGCTGCGATCGCTTTTTTGGGGTTATTTACCCAGCGAAATGGGTAGAGTTTTTGGAAGAAGAAGACGAAAGCAGGAATTAACAATTGTTCCCAAAAGCTTTGACAACGCAGTCGCACCATGACAGATACTAAGTCTAAGTTGTCTTGTTCGGCTTTGGTAATTAATCGCCGCAGGTTGCTAGGATCATGTTCTATATCTGCATCAGTAAGTAAAAAATAATCGGGTAATTGTAGGGATGTTTCCTGAAAAGTCTTTATAGCGGCTTGTACACCTTGTTCCATAGCCCAGAGTTTACCAGTCCAACCAGGAGGTAAATCTTGACTAGAGACAATATGCAATTGCTGGGGTTTGTTGACGGCATAGACTACTCCTTGGGCAAAGTTGGCTGTACCATCTGTACTCTGATCATCTACCAAAAATATCTGGAAATTACCACCATAGTCTTGGAGGAGGAGCGATCGCAAACTAATCGGGATGACATCAGCTTCATTCCGCGCTGGAATTACCACACACACCGTCGGTAAGGCTGTTTGTGTAACCTCTTTTCTTGTCTCTAACTGTTGATCTACTCGCCAAAACTGCCCCCAAAACAACAGTAAAAATAACCAAATTGCCAAGGATAAAAGCATCAACCCCAATACAATTGCCGCCATGACCTATTGCAAATTCTCAGTGACTCAGACAGAATACTATGTCTAATGATTTTAGGAAAGAATGTTTGGTATTGGTAGGGGCGTATTGCAATACGCCCCTACAGGGTTACGTTATTATTATTTGGTGCTGAGGCGAGTATTTTATGTATACACAAGACAGGGTGAAAGTCAAGCAAGTTACTGAAGCGATAGCAGCGAGTCAAAAACATCTGCTTTCAATTCAAAATCCAGATGGTTACTGGTGGGCGGAATTAGAATCTAATGTTACCATTACCTCTGAAACCGTTCTGCTGCACAAGATTTGGGGAACAGACAAAACCAGACCTTTACACAAAGTTGAATCATATCTGCGATCGCAACAACGAGAACATGGCGGTTGGGAACTGTTTTATGGTGATGGTGGGGAACTCAGTACAACCGTAGAAGCTTATATGGCGTTGAGGTTGTTAGGTGTACCCGCAAATGATCCCGCAATGGTGAAAGCGAAATCTCTGATTCTAGAAAAAGGTGGAATCAGCAAAACTCGCATTTTTACCAAGTTACATCTGGCATTAATTGGCTGTTACAATTGGCGCGGACTTCCTTCTTTACCTTCTTGGGTAATGTTGTTACCAAATAATTTCCCATTTAATATTTATGAACTTTCTAGTTGGGCGCGTTCTAGTACAGTACCATTATTAATTGTCTTTGATCGTAAACCTATCTTTCAAATTGACAACCCAATCAATTTAGATGAATTATATACAGAAGGTGTGAATAACGTCAAATGGGAATTACCCCAAAATGGCGATTGGTCAGATATATTCAACATCCTCGATGATGGTTTTAAATTAGCAGAAAGCTTGAATTTTGTACCTTTTAGAAATGAAGGAATTAAAGCCGCAGAAAAATGGATTTTAGAACGTCAAGAAGCTACAGGAGATTGGGGAGGAATTATTCCCGCCATGTTGAATTCCTTATTAGCTTTAAAGTGTTTAGATTACGATGCTAACGACCCAATTATATATCGGGGTTTAAAAGCAGTTGATAATTTTGTCATAGAAACAGAAAATAATTATTGCGTTCAGCCTTGTGTTTCACCTGTATGGGATACAGCTTGGGCGATTCGCGCCTTAATTGATTCAGGTTTTGCACCAGATCATCCTACCATCGTGAAAGCTGGAGAATGGTTAATAGAAAAACAAATTTTAGATTATGGTGATTGGGCGGTAAAAAATCATCAAGGAAAACCCGGCGCATGGGCGTTTGAATTTGACAATCGCTTCTATCCCGATGTTGATGATTCGGCTGTGGTAGTCATGGCTTTACATCAGACAAAATTGCCAAATGAAGAACTGAAAAAACAAGCTATTAATCGTGCTTTAAATTGGATAGTATCAATGCAATGTCAACCAGGAGGTTGGGCGGCTTTTGATGTAGATAATAATCAAGATTGGCTTAATTCTGTTCCTTATGGTGATTTGAAAGCCATGATTGATCCCAATACAGCAGATGTCACTGCTAGAGTATTAGAAATGTTGGGGGCTTGTAATTTATCAATTAAACCAGATAACTTGGAAAAGTCCCTAACTTATCTATTAGATGAACAAGAATCAGAAGGTTGTTGGTTTGGACGTTGGGGAGTAAATTACATTTATGGAACTAGTGGCGTTTTATCAGCTTTAGCTTTGATAAATCCTCAAAAATATGAAGACAATATAGAAAGAGGTGCAGCTTGGTTAGTCAAAGTTCAAAATAATGATGGTGGTTGGGGGGAAACTTGTTTTAGTTACAACAATTCCCACCTGAAAGGAAAAGGAGACAGCACAGCTTCCCAAACAGCTTGGGCGTTAATTGGTTTAATAGCCGCAGGTGAAGCAACGGGTAAATTAGCTACTGATAGCCTTGAAAAAGGAATTAACTACCTATTAACAACTCAAAAATCTGATGGTACTTGGGATGAATCATACTTTACAGGAACGGGTTTTCCTTGTCATTTTTATTTGAAGTATCACCTCTATCAACAGTATTTTCCTTTAATTGCGTTGGGGCGATATCAAGCAATTATGAGTTAACTATTAAGAAATAGAGTTAACAGGTGACAGAAAAGAGGAAAACTGTAGAGATTTTTCATGAAAAGTCTTTACATTTTCTTCGTTCTCATTGATTCATAAAACTGCTAACTATATACAGCACTTCCCAGTGTCATGAGGTACAAGAACCCCACCCCCAACCCCCTAAGAGCAAGCGATGAGGGGGCTATGATGTACCTTATAACAAAGGAATCCGCTGTATATTGTATCTCAACAAAAAGCTGTCTAGCAATGTAGGTTGGGTTAAGCGACAGCGCAACCCAACAACAGCTTTAATAATTCTAATTTTGGGTTTCTTTGCGTTAAACCAACGGAACTGAATTTGGGATAAAATTAGTTAATAATCCATCCATACTACCTAAAAAATTGTTCACGTCAAACAAGTTGGATAAGCTGCTGTTCACAGCATCAGGAATTGTGTTGGTATTGCCCGTAACAGAGTTTATACCGCTATCAGAATCAGAACCACCCACTATAATTTCTTGTTGTTCAACAGGTAAATTGGTGAATAATAGATTAGACATTGTAGAAGTATCCTTACTTTTATTAGAACTGCTAAAGCCGCGTTTAATTTAAATAGTAGAAAAACTCATCACAGTAAGTCAATATGATATGCAACTAGAAGCAACACAGTTTTATATAATTATAAATACTCTCAAAACTTAGCTATTATTTAGACAGGGATTTTCATCGAGATATAGTTTAAGTCTTAGTAAGCCCAGATATAGGAGTCCTATATTAGTCCTATAGCAGAGGAGAGTATTTTTAAATTAATACCCATTAAATAACAAATACGGTAGAGCCTTAAATATAAAACCTCTCTCGTAGTAGGGAATTGGTTGGGAATTAGCTCTATCTAAAGTTGAATTACGCCATATTACTTCAAATTATTGGTAATGAATGGTTGTAACGGAAATTTAAACCCCCCAGCAGCAGTGGTAATTTGAGAATTTGCCATGTCCAAAAATCAACACTTACAAATGTCTCCATTACTTCATTACTATTAGTAAGTAGTAGATTATAAAAACACTATAAAAAGATAGATTTGTCATTTACAAACTAGCATATTTAAACCAGTCGTAAGACAGATGAAGATAAATATAAATAAACGTAAACTAATCAATAAGAAGCAAAGGGCGTGGCGTAAGGATTTAAGGGTGCAGCTGCCCCAATCATCACAACCGCAACCACAGAGTAACAAGCATAGTGTTTACTCTGTGTTTATCTCTTAGTTAAATTTGTTTTTAATTCAGTTAGTAATTGCTAAGTGGGTAAGAAGATTATTTAAATCCTTTGTTTTCTGTGAAAAGTCATCTTTTCCCTAACGAGCAACTTACGTCATTTAGATGATTAGTTTTTATCAACGGAGGTGAAAAATGGAATATACAGAGTTTATTACTCATGTACAAAGTCTAACCCAATCTAATTCTCGTGAAGAGGCTGAACGTGCTACTCAAGCTACATTAGCAACCATTAAGGAACTTATTCCTAATGATGAAATACAAGAATTAGCGGCACAACTACCAGAAGCATTAGGTCAATATTTACGTGAGAGCGAGACAGAAGCTAATCAATCATTTCATTTGCAAGAATTTATTGAGCGTGCAAGTCAAAAAGAAAATATAGACCCCACTACAGCTGCTATTCATGTACGTGCGGTTTTTGCAGTGCTACAAAATGCTATTACACCGGAAAATTTCCTGAAATTTCATACTTCTTTCTCACATGATTACGAAGAATTATTTGCTATTTAACTACGTAGATAGCAATAAATTTCATCAAAGATTATCAAATATTGTTGGTATTCAATAACCATTTTTTCAACTCATCCTTACAAATAACCAGGGATAAATCCATGACACACAATAATAATTCGAGTAATTCTGCTAATAAGAAAGTCGCTATTCTCATTGAACAAGGAGTAGAAGATCTAGAATTTATAGTACCTTATAATGGATTAAAACAAGCCGGAATCGAGGTAGTAGTCCTTGGTTCTCGGATGAATGAAAAATATAAAGGTAAACGAGGAAAACTGAGCAAACAAGCTGATGCAACCACAACAGAAGCCATAGTTGATGAATTCGCGGCGGTAGTAATTCCTGGTGGTATGGCTCCTGATAAAATGCGGCTTAATTGTAATACAGTTTGCTTTGTCAGAGAAGCGATGAAGCAAGGTAAATTGATAGCTGCTGTATGTCATGGACCACAAGTTTTAATTGAAGGTGATTTACTCAAAGGTAAACAAATAACAGGATTTACTGCTATTCGCAAAGACATCAGCAATGCTGGAGCAAATTATATAGATGAACCAGTAGTTGTAGACGGTAATTTAATTACATCCCGTGAACCTGGTGACTTGGCAATTTTTACAACAGCACTATTAAATCGTTTGGGTTATGGTGGGAAAGATGCTGGATTACCTGATGAAAAAGACACAAGTGCTGAATGGTGGAAATTAGCTGATGCTTGGGGTGGTTCAACAAAGAATGAAATTCTGAAAGGTTTGAATACGGCTTTAGCTGGTGAACGTTATTCGATGGAAGCTTTAGAACATTATTTAGAAAAAGAATCTGATCAGGAAGTAAGCGCTCTGTTTCAAGAAATGATTTTGAATAAACAGCACCACATTAAAAAGCTGGAAACCTATCTGAATAGATTGCACGAAAAACCATCTTTGGCTGCTAATATCGCTAATCAATATGCCCAATTAAAAACAGCCTTAACTGGTAGTGATGATATCTATCAAATACGTTGTGCATTAGGTGATATCCAAACAGGTATTGGTGATCTTAGCAATTTGTCGGCAATGTATACTGACCCCGTAGCCACAGCAATTTTCAAAGAAATTCACAACGATTTAGGTAAAGATGAACAGCAATTAATAGAACTTTATCGGGCGCGGATTGCTGCTGGTATTAAGCCTCCTAAACCCACTTCTGGGGCGGCTGTTACTCAAGCTTAGATTTGAGATTTTGGATAGTAATAAAAACATCCAAAATTTCGATATGTGGTCAAGTTAAATGTTGAGTCAAAATAGCATACATTTGAGGTTTTTTATGAATCAGATTTTGAATTTTCTCCAAAGAAAAATTTTCCGTCCAATTGTAATAATTTCTCTGATGGCTTTTACTTTTTTCGGTTTCCCTGCTTTGAATTATAGTAATTCTCTGGCGCAAGCTGAGACTGTGAAAACTCCAGAAGGTATCTATTACAAAGGTACTCCCGACACGGCAAAAATCAGAAATGACAAGCCAGTAGAAAACGCTCCGAAAATACTGAAAGAGACAGCAGAAAACATCAAAGAAAAACTAAATCTTGATGAACCAGTTCCTGATGCGACCAAAGAGTTTTTAGAAGATGTAAAAACAAATGTTGAAAAAACTGTAGAGCCAATTACGGGTACTCGACGCGGTTTTTATCAAGAAACTATTCCGGAAAAATCAAAATAACAATAAGTAGCTAACAACTCAATACTTTTCTGTTAAGCCCAAAAAATATAATTATGTAGGTTGGTTTGACGTTAGGAAACCCAACATTGATAGGCTTTTGTTGAGTTGCGCTATCGCTTAACCCAACCTACGAAAACTCTTAACCGAACAGTATTGGCTAACAACTTTCTGGCATATTTATGAATTCACATTTAATAATTTTGGCGGTAAAAATATGAGTGATACCAGTGTTAAAAAAGTAGATTCTGCCTACTCTCCAAAAGGTCAACTCGGACAAAAATATCTTGCATCTGGTAAAAATGTTTCCATGCGTTTGTGGGAAGACGAACAACCAGAAAATGATAAGCAGCCAACTCAAAGAGAATATGAAACTGTTGGTTTTGTTATTAATGGTCGCGCGGAATTGGATATTGAGGGACAAAAAATTTTGTTGGAAAGGGGAAGTTCCTGGGTAGTACCAAAGGGTGCGATGCATTCTTATAACATTCTGGAACCATTTACAGCAATTGAGGCGACTAGTCCGCCGGCTCACATTCATGCAAGAGATGAACATTAAACTGTTTAAATAGTTTAAATATAGCAGGAGTCAGGAGTCAGGAGTCAGGAGTAAAACTGGCTTGGTATCTAGGTTTCAATTTTGATTCTGTACCTCATTGATCTGCAATCTGCTGTAAATAGTTTAAATATCTAATTACTAGCCTCTTTACTTAATAAGTAAGGGGGCTTTTATGGATTTATAGTTTTGTGGGACAAGAAAGGTTTAAAATTCATCAAGATATGTATTGATGAATCAATTATGCTAACTTTGACGCAATATCAACGAACTGACTCCAATGTTGTAGTTAATTTAACTCTCGCACTCACCGCAGAAGAACGCGCCCGCAGCCGTCACCGATTTACATTGGAGGATGGTAAAGTTGTGTTTTTGCGTTTACCAAGAGGTACAGTTTTACATGATGGTGACATTCTCGCTGATGAAAGTCAAAGTAATTTAATCAGAATTATTGCTAAACCTGAACCTGTTTTGACTGTGTTTGCCGCCACACCTTTACTATTAAGGGCTGCATATCATTTGGGAAATCGTCATGTACCTGTAGAAATTACTCCAACTTATTTACGCTTGTCGCCAGATGCAGTTTTACAGGCTATGTTGACACAATTGGGTTTAGAAATTAAGGAAGAGGTTGTACCTTTTCAACCAGAATTAGGAGCTTATGGACATTCTCACTCATAGTAATTTTTTATCTATTTTACAATTAGCTAGTCCAGCTTTACCGGTGGGAGCTTATAGCTATTCAGAAGGTTTGGAAATGTTGGTGGAAAATGGCACTATTACTAATGTGGAAAATCTCAAACATTGGTTAGAAGCTGAGTTACGTTATGGGTCAATTCGGCTAGATACCGCTGTAATGGTAAGAGCGTTAAATGCTGCTAATCTGGATGATGTAGAAGCTTTACGTCGATGGAATTTGTGGTTATCTGCGGTGAGAGATACCGAAGAGTTACGCGCTTCTAGTTGGCAAATGGGGCGATCGCTCTTACAATTATTAGGTAAACTCGCACCGGCAACTTTACCATTAGCTACATCTGTGGGTTATCCTTGCAATTATGCGATCGCTTTTGGGATTGCTGGCGCTCATTGGCAAATCAGCACAGACGCTGCATCATTAGCATATCTCCATAGTTGGGCAAATAATTTAATTACTGCGGGAGTTAAACTTATTCCCCTAGGTCAAACTGCTGGACAAGAATTATTACTTGGGTTACAAGAATTATTAATTGCTGCAATGGTGGAAATTCTGGCTTTGGAGGATGATGATTTGGCTTGTTGTAGTTGGGGGTTATCTTTGGCTAGTATGCAGCATGAAATCCAGTATACTAGGTTGTTTAGAAGTTAAATCAGGGAACAGGTGACAGGTGACAGGGAATAGGGAATAGGGAATAGGGAATATTTGATAATTTCACAAATAACCAATGACCAATGACTAATGACTAATAACTAATGACTAATTTTATGAATACATTTCGAGTTGGGGTAGCAGGGCCAGTGGGTTCGGGGAAAACGGCTTTAGTTGATGCTTTGTGTAAGGCTTTACGCGCACAATATAACTTAGCAGTAGTGACGAATGATATATATACTCAAGAGGATGCCCAGTTTTTGGTGCGTTCTCAGGCGTTGGAGAGCGATCGCATTTTGGGTGTAGAAACAGGAGGTTGTCCCCATACTGCTATCCGCGAAGATGCTTCGATGAATTTAGCCGCAATTGAACAATTAGAAGAAAAATTTACAGATTTAGATTTGGTCTTTTTAGAAAGTGGTGGTGATAATTTAGCTGCTACTTTTAGTCCTGAATTAGTTGATTTAACAATCTATGTGATTGATGTGGCTGCTGGTGATAAAATTCCCCGCAAAGGTGGCCCAGGTATTACTAAATCTGATTTATTAGTTATTAATAAAACTGACCTTGCACCCTATGTTGGTGCTGATTTAGGTGTGATGGAACGAGATGCAAAAAAAATGCGCGATCAAAAACCTTTCATTTTTACGAATTTGAAAACTCAAGCCGGTTTAGCAGATGTTATTAAATTTGTTACCAAACACATTTGCTAAAATAAGGCTACAGCGGTTTCCGCTCTTATGAGGTACATCTTAGCCCCCTCATCGCTTGCGGGGAGGGGGTTGGGGGTGGGGTTCTTGTACCTCATAACATCGGGAAGTGCTGTATTACTCTTTGTTAAAGTTTTTTTAACGAACCATATTTCATATAGCAATCCTATTCGATTTTTGAAATATAAGTAGGGTGGGCATTGCCCACCGTAAGCGGGTTTTGGTGAGCTATACGACTAACACCGTTTATAGTTTCAACCCTATTCTCTGTGATATTACAATAATTCTGTAATCGAAAATTGTCGTAGTTTGTCTAGTTCTTGTAGTCGCGTTTTTTCAGCATACATAGCGTCTGCATAATATTTATATTTCTCAGGTTCTGCTTGGATATCTATGTTCTCCCATAGTTCCATAAAGTGACGACAACGCTTTTCTCTCAAGACTATTTCCATACAAGCCAGCGTTGCTTGAACTACTTGGGGAGTACGCAATATTTCTTTATTGGTTTTCTCATTTAAATGGAATAAATGAGCAACTAATACTAATTCTTCTGATAATTCTAAATATCGATTTTGCAAACTGGAAATTAAATCAGCTTCGTCTGTTAATTCGGAAATCTGTAACCATAAAAACCGGTGATGAGAAAGGCTCAATTCTAAATTTCGCTCTTCTAATTCGTTAATTATTACTTGACGTTGTTCTGGACAATGGAGATAAATTTGTAATAATAACGCCTCGGCTCGTTCTAGTAGACTACGTTCAGTATTTACTAGAGATAGCTTTGGCGTTTTAGGCTCCTGTTTGCGTACTCTTGCACTTGGGCTTTGTACCTTAGTAGGAGCAATTTGAGTTAGTAAGTTCTCAGTTCTTAGAGGAGTAAGTCTAGCGTCCCCTAAGCTGAGTATTTCTGCACAGTAGGAAATGTAGTAATTAAGAGTATCACTATTAACTATATTTTGCAAGAGTTTTACTATTTGTTGCGTGACTTGCTGAAAATCGGTAGCTTGTCTTAAATCTCTATCTTTAATAATTTGCTGAATCTGCCAATTTAACCATAATGGAGCGTTGGTTAATAGTTGCTGATAATCTGCGGCTGTATGACTATGCAAGTATTCATCAGCATCTTTACCGTTGGGTAAGTTAAGAATTTTTAATTGCACTTCGCCTTGATATGCTAAAGTTGCAATTTCACCAATCGCTCTTTCGGCCGCGTTGGTTCCAGCTTTATCAGCATCAAAGTTGAGTACTAGTTGTTTAGAATCGGTGTAACGCAAGAGTAGACGGACTTGTTCTATGCTTAAAGCTGTTCCCAGAGAAGCGACGGCGTTATTAATTCCCGCAGCATGGAGAGCGATCGCATCAAAGTATCCCTCAACTACCACAGCTTGATCTAGTTTAGCAATTCCGTCTTTAGCTTGATCTAGAGCAAATAAGGTTTTACCTTTACTAAAAAGTTCTGTTTCTGGGGAATTTAAATATTTGGGTTGTTCATCTGTCAAAGTTCTCCCACCAAAAGCAATTACTCGCCCTTGTACGTCACGAATAGGAATCATCAACCTATCCCGAAATACATCATAATATCCACCTCCTTCTTTCCTCGGTTTAATCAAACCCGCCTTTTCCACCAATTGCACTGGGTAGCGTTTATCTTCCACCAAATACCGATGCAGGGTTTCCCAACCAGAAGGCGCATAACCTAAACCAAATTGTTGAATTGTCTCTTCTTTAAGTTGGCGACTCTCCTGTAAATACTGCATTACCTTTTGTTGCTGCGTGTGTCTGAGGGCGTGTTGATAAAATTGGGCTGTGGAAGCCAAAACCTCATACAACTGCTCACGCAGAGATAACTGGCGCTGTAATTCTTGCCTTTGCTCTGGTTCTAAGGTTTGTACAGGGACTTGGTAACGCCGTGCTAAGTCTAGTACCACTTCCGTAAAGTGGCGTTTACTCAAATCCATCACAAACTTAATGGCGTTACCTCCAGCTTGACAACCGAAGCAATAATACATTTGCTTGTTTGGGCTGACGGTGAAACTGGGGCTTTTCTCATCATGAAAAGGGCATAAACCAACAAAATCTTTTCCGCGCTTCCGTAAGACTACATACTCCGAAACAACATCAACAATATCAGCCCGGAGTTTGACTTCTTCAACTGTGTCTGGATGTAAGCGGGGGATTTGCATTTTTTAGGTAATGGGGGGAATGGGGACGCGGGGACGCGGAGAGGGAGACGGAGATGGAGATGGAGACGGGGAGGAATGACCAATGACTAATGACCAATGACCAATGACTAATGACCAATGACCAATGACTAATGACCAATGACCAATGACTAATGACCAATGACCAATGACTAATGACCAATGACCAATGACTAATGACCAATGACCAATGACTAATGACCAATGACCAATGACTAATGACCAATGACCAATGACTAATGACCAATGACCAATGACTAATGACCAATGACCAATGACTAATGACCAATGACCAATGACTAATGACCAATGACCAATGACTAATGACCAATGACCAATGACTAATGACCAATGACCAATGACTAATGACCAATGACCAATGACTAATGACCAATGACCAATGACTAATGACCAATGACCAATGACTAATGACCAATGACCAATGACTAATGACCAATGACCAATGACTAATGACCAATGACCAATGACTAATGACCAATGACCAATGACTAATGACCAATGACCAATGACTAATGACCAATGACCAATGACTAATGACCAATGACCAATGACTAATGACCAATGACTATTATAATTCTTGTTCCCAGAACCCGAATAATCGATAAAATTGCATAAGCTGAAGCTTAACAACGGGAAACATCAAAAATGGGACGTATATTTATTTCGGCGGCGCATGGGGGCAAAGAAGCGGGCGGAATTGATTCTGGTGCGATCGCAGGTGGTACTACTGAAGCGAAAGAAATGATTCTTTTACGGGATTTGATTGTTACAGAACTGAGATCCCGGACTGTGGAAGTGTTAGCTGTTCCTGATGATTTGAGTGCTGCTCAAACTATCACCTGGATTAATTCTCGCGCTCGTTCCACTGATGTGACGGTAGAAATTCATTCTGATGCGGCTAGTAGTCCTAGTGTCCGGGGAGCTAGTGTTTTCTATATTGCCAACAACAATATCCGTAAGCAAAATGCAGAGATGTTGCTGATGGGATTGTTGCGCCGTGTGCCTCAATTACCGAATCGTGGCGTTAAACCTGATACAGATAGTGGCTTAGGTAGTTTAAGATTTTGTCGTCAGACTGCGATCGCAGCATTATTACTACAAGTAGGTTTTATTAGCAGTCCAGATGATCGAACTTTACTACAAACTCGTCGCCGTGATTTTGCTTTAGGAATTGTTGATGGATTAATAGCTTGGAGTCGAGTAATTGATCCGAATCCTGGAAGTCCCGTAGAACCCAATTATCCACCAATTAATATCAATATCAATGGCCAAAATTACGCAGAGCAAGGAGTACTGATTAATGGCAACTCTTACATCCCCATTGATTTAGTAGATCGGCTAGGGCTTGATTTATCAAAATCACCTAATGTTAACCGTGTTACCTATCGCCGCATAGTTTACATCAAAGCCATCGAACTTCGGGATTTTAATATTTCTATTGCCTGGGATGGTGCAACTAGTACTCTCAAGTTACGCTCGATTTTAACAGTTTGTCCAGGACAAATTGACAAAATTATTTCCAATGGCAATACCTCAGAAATACAGCTACAAATCTTTTTAAAGAACAACAATGAAAACGCCCTAATCCAGTTTCCTGATGTGCCGAAACTTTATCGAGAAGAAGCTGCTCTCGAAGGAGTAAACCATGATATTGCCTTTTGTCAAATGTGTTTAGAAACTGGATTCTTACGTTTTGGTGGCGATGTTAAACCTCAGCAAAATAACTTTGCTGGTTTAGGAGCAATAGGTGGTGGCGCACAAGCAGCATCTTTTCCTAGTGCCAGAATTGGTGTCAGAGCGCATATTCAACATTTGAAAGCCTACGCCAGTTTAGAACCTTTAGTACAACAAGAAGTAGATCCTCGGTTTAGATTTGTTACCAGGGGTATTGCTCCATCAGTTGATAAACTATCAGGAAGATGGTCAGCAGATTTAGATTATGGTACAAAAATTAAAGCCTTATTTAAACGACTTTATGAATCAGCCGGATTACTTTGATTTATGATTATGCTGATTTAAAGAATCTGATAATTTCCCGAACATTATCGAGAAATTGTCCATCACTAGAAAGTTGGGCGATCGCATTTCTAGCTTCTCTCGATAGACGTTCATGTTCTGATTGATTTGTAGCCCGCAATTCCTCTAAATTAGCCATAATTCGCGCTAGTTCTCGGCGGGTTTCTTCAGAAAAACGTTGTTGATTAGCTACTAAAGAATAAGACTGTTCTGGATTGAGTTGATCTTCTAAAGATTGGATTTTTTGTTCAAGTTCATAAAAGCGGTTACGAAGTTCCAAAATATCTTCACGAGGATAAGTAAATGCTTGGCGAATCATTCTCAACCGAGCATATAAATATTCATAAGCGCTGATAGCTGGACGCAGTAAAGTTAATAACAAAGCTGCACCAGAACTGATATATCCTACAGCACTAATACCAGTAGCCGCTAAGATATAAAGACCAACGGCTGAGATTAAGTGTAAACCAATTGCCAGCCAGAAGGAGCGCTTGGCTAAAGCTTTTACATAATTAATTTGTTTTTCATCTACAGGAATGTTTTTTTCAATTGATTCTGCGGCTTCTGCTAAAACTTCTTTAGCTTGAAAATGCACATTCCAAGGAACTGTGACAATTACTAATAACCACCAAAAACTTGCACCACCAATCACCCAATCGAGAAAATTACCAGCAGGGATATGTAACCATTGCAAAACCCCAAAAGCTAGTAATACTGTGACAACAATTCCCACAATAGAACTGATAAAAAAGTTGAAATACATATTTTTTATCTTCGGTAAAACAGTTATCCCCATCATGGCTATAGGTTAGCTGTTATACTTCTGTCTATGTGCTGGTTTTTCTAATAGCACATGGTAAGTAGTCGTGCAAAATAAATTTTATAGTTACGAGAGGGAACAGGGAACAGGGAACAGGGAACAGGGAACAGGGAACAGGGAACAGGGAACAGGGAACAGGGAACAGGGAACAGGGAACAGGGAACAGGGAACAGGGAACAGGGAACAGGGAACAGGGAACAGGGAACAGGGAACAGGTAAGGAATACAGACATTTTTATTTTCAATCAATATGTACAATTAATTTTGCGTGGGTACTTAGTTACAGCAGATTGCAGATCAATGAGGTACAAAATCAAACTTGAAACCTAGACACCAAGCCAGTTTCACTACTGACTCCTGACTACTGTACGGGCGAACGGCCGTTCGCCCCTCCTGACTCCTGCTGTATAAAAATTTGGGATTTTGAACTTGAGTTTTTAGCTTGTTGACTTGTGATAGTTTTTGCAGTAGCACACACCAACTAATACCGTTTCACTTTAAGGTTGATACAAATGGACAGACGCGGGGACGCGGGGACGGAGAGACGCGGAGATTCATTTGTAGCTTTAATTAAGTGAATTGATCTAAAGAATCAGATAACTACGCCAAATTGGGTGAGTATTTTGACTATTTTTGTCTGGAAGCAGCAACCTCCAGCTTTTACCTTCTTTCTGAATTTGCAAATAAAGTTCAAAGGGTTTTTGCGCTTGGGTAAAGCTGCGTTTTGGTAATTTGACTATGAGATTATAGGTTCCCCGCACACGGTAAGCGGGTAAATTTTCAATCGTTAGGGGTTTTTGTTGAGTAATTGAAAGTCCCTGGATGTCAAATGCTTGGAAGTCTAAATCTAGCTTTTGGCTAAGTTGTTGTTGGGTTTGTTCTACCTGGAGTGCGATCGCTTTTTGGACTAAATCATAAGTCGGTAGCAATACAATACTACTACATGAAGTTAAAAAAACTAAAATCACTGTCAAAAACAAGCGCACCATATTCTTCTAAGAATTGTAAAATTTGATGATCAAGACGATAAAAAACCGCGTCGTAACCCAACATCCACTATAAAATATGTGTTCATGACTCATTGAGAATCGCCATACCACCATGTAGAAATTAGACATCGACCTTTCTTTAAATATGCGTGACCTAAAACCCTTGTAGAGACGTTCCATGGAACGTCTCTACAATATTTACCACCAGATGTCTATTAGTAAATGTCTCTACAAGATGGCTGATTAAAATCCTAATTGCTGTAAAATCAGTCAGTTTTTAAGGCTTTACTAAAAAGGCGATAATATAACCAAGTTGTAAATTCCTTGATGGGAAACAGCACATATGTCAGCGGATTTACCGTGACAATAATATTCCTAAAATCCCGCTTGGCTAAAAACAAAATCCCTCGCGCTACTTGGGTTGCTGACATCACACCATAAGGATTTAGTTGACTTTTAAAAGGTCCCAAGATTAACTTGCGAATTACACAAACTCGATCTAGTTGCTTGAGAGTAATAATATCCCCTAAGGCTCTTTTACTAAGTTCATAAAGGGGACTCAAGGCTGGGGAAACCTCCGCTTCCGAAGTGTTAACCCAAATTTCCTTGGTAGCTTTAGCGAATGGGCCTCTAACAGTTGCAGAAAATATATCTATCAACCGCAACGCCGAAAAAGTGTTCACTTCATAGGAATTTTGAATTGCTGCCGAAGTGCGATCGCTATAAACATTCACGCCATGATTGATAATTAGAATATCCACTTTCTCTAATCTGGCTTGTAGTTTCGCTTCATTACCCAATTCCCAAGCCAGCACTTTCACTCCAGCTTGCGGCTGTATTTTGTCGGGATTGGTGCTTAATGCCACAACTGTAGCATTGTGCTTCAGTAACTCCGCCACTAATGCTTGTCCTAAAGCACCAGACGCACCCGTTAAAGCCACGGTTTTACCTTTGACAGAAAGTCCTGTTCCCAAAATTTTATCTACTAAAGGAAAGACACCACTGTAATAAGCGTTAACATCATCAAAATGATGTCGCCAATGATAAGTTCTATTCACGAACCAAACGGAAGGAATTGTCTCTAAAGGTCCAGGTAGGTGGTTGTAGTCTGTATCAATTGTCCCTTGGAAATAGCGCCCAGATGCACCATACAAAAAAGTTACAGCATAGACGACTCCCAACCATAACCCCCATTGCTGGGCGAGTAAGGCAAGTGCTGTTAATATGACTACCAGTAAACTCGACTCTAATATGTCGTGGTAAAGCTGGGAATCTAGATAAGCTTTCTGGGAAACTAACGATAAATCCCGACGATAAGCCACATGGTGCTTATTGTGCCATTTAGCCAGCCAAGTAACCTGGTGACACAAAGCATGGTAGCTGTCCCTTAATATTTCTGCGAGTAATAGGGAGAATAACCCCCAAGCTGCAAACTGCACGCAGGTGTTTACTAAAACCCAATCAATTGTTAAGCTTTCAGCCAGTCTCATCACGTTTTTGTTGACACCATTTATTCTTAATTATTCAGTCTAGAACTTTTCTTGCCAAAACCAGTTCCTTGAACAGTAGCTTCACCGCTTTAACCGCCACACGCATTCTAATCAACTTCATCGGTTTCAGTATGTACTGAGTCTTGTTCAATAATCAAATAGGAGTCCTATATACAGCAGGAGTCAGGAGTCAGGAGTCAGGAGTCAGGAGTCAGAATTCAGGAGTAAAACTGGCGAATGAGTATTGGGGGGTTGACAACGGATTTTAGATTTGTTATCATGAAACTGATAAGGAAGAACTATCATAAAATAAACATGATTAACTATAATCAAGTAAGGGTTTAGTATTGCTAAACCCTTATTTATTGAACAAACATGGAAAATTAACGATTTCAAAATATATAGGTGGGTTTTTGCTTTGTATATGCGGTTTCTAACCGACCTTTTAAGGAAATGTCTGACTTAGAGATACAAAATATTAATTTAGACCGTTCATTGTCTGGGTATGACTATGAACTACCAAGTGAACTGATTGCCCAAAATCCGGCTGTTCCAAGGGATAGTTCGCGTTTACTGGTGGTTAATTCTCCCAGTGCGGGACAGGAAACGTTAGCCCTAAATCACATTTTCCGGGATTTGCCTGAACTACTACAACCTGGTGATTTGTTGGTGATGAATAATACTAAAGTCATGCCAGCACGTTTGTATGGACGCAAGTCAACGGGGGCCAAAGTGGAAGTTTTGCTGTTGGAAGAAAGACAGCATAATTGTTGGTTGGCTTTGGTGAAGCCAGGAAAACACTTTAAAATTGGAACTCAAATTATTTTTGATGGAAACAAATTATCACTCAGCACTGAACTCACGGCAACAGTTTTGGAGACGGATGCGGCAACAGGAGGACGGTTATTACAATTTGATTTACCAGAGAATATTTCTTTGGTGCAAGTGTTAGAGCAATTTGGGGAAATACCGCTGCCTCCTTATATCACGGCTTCTACGGCTGCTGATGAACAGTATCAAACGGTGTATGCTCAACAACAAGGAGCGATCGCAGCCCCAACGGCAGGATTACACTTTACACCAGAACTGTTGGATAAATTGCGCGATCGCGGCATTAATCAAGCTTTTGTCACGCTGCACGTTGGTGTCGGGACTTTTCGTCCTGTGGAAGTCGAAGATGTAACTACTCACCAAATGCATGAAGAATGGATTGAAGTCAGTGCTACGACAATTGAGCAAATCCGGGCTACTAAAGCCGCTGGGGGGCGCATTATTGCCGTCGGCACCACGGTAGTTCGTACTTTAGAGGGTTTGGCTCAATTTGGGGATTTGCAACCCTATGTAGGCAAAATAAACTTGTTTATTTATCCTGGCTATCAATGGCGGGTAGTAGAAGGTCTAATTACTAATTTTCACCTGCCGCGTTCGAGTTTATTGATGTTGGTAAGTGCTTTAATTGGTAGACAGAGGTTATTGAAGATTTATCAACAAGCGATCGCCTCTCAATATCGTTTTTATTCTTTTGGTGATGCCATGCTGATTTTGCCTGAAGGAACTCTGAGTGCTGAGTAATATCATGTCCAGTTGAATCGCACGATCATTTAGACTGACGCGGAGATAGGGAGACGCGGAGATAGGGAGACGCGGGGACGCGGAGAAATAATTACCTACTGCACCCTGTTCCCTGTTCCCTGTTCCCTGCACCCTGTTCCCTGTTCCCTGTTCCCTGTTCCCTGTTTACGAATTACGAATTGTGAATTGTGAATTTTTGATTTAGTTATGGGTACTCTGATTGAGTGAGAATATATGAATACAGGGTTACAATTCATGTCTAAAACAATTCAGAGTACACCGTGCTTACACAGGCTGTTTAAAGCATCATTTTCCAAAAATTATGCACAGCAATTAGGAATCGTATTAGCTTCTTCGGCATTTCTGTTGTTGGGATTACCGACAATTACTGATTTACCTGGTAGTAAGTTGTTGGCACAAAAGGCCGTTTCTCAGGATTTAGACGCAGCTATCTTGTATCAACTGGGAGTGACACGTTATCAGCGCCAAGATTTACAAGGTGCAGAATCTGCATTTCGTCAAGCTTTGCAGCGAGATCCTAACATTGGCATGGCGCGAAATTATTTAGGTAATATATTTTTGGAGCAAAATCGCCTAGATTTAGCTGTCCAAGAATATGGAGAAGCGATTAGACTGAATCCCAATTTAGGTGATGCTTATTACAATTTGGGGTTAGCTTTACAAAAACAAGGACAAAAAGAAGCAGCAATTACAGCTTACCGTCAAGCGTTGGTAACAAGTCCGACAATGGCGGCGGCACAGTATAATTTAGGTTTAGTATTATACGAACAAGAACGGCGACAAGAAGCGATCGCAGCTTTTCAACAAGCAATTAATTTAGATGGTAGCAATTCTAATGCTTACTTTAATTTAGCGATCGCATCTCAACAAGAAGGTCAAGTAGAACAAGCCATCACAGCCTATCGTCAAGCCTTAAAGCTAAATCCCAACAATACCGTAGCTTACAACAATTTGGGTAGTCTCATGGTAATTCAGGGTCAACCCTCCCAAGCTATTACCATTTACCAACAAGCTATTCGCCAAAATCCCAAAAATGCTTTAGCTTACTATAACTTAGGGGTAACTTTATATAATCAAGGCAATTTCAAACAAGCTTATCAAGCATTAAAACGCGCTCGTCAAGAATATTCTCAACAAGGCAATACTGAGCAATTCGCAAAAATTGACCAGATGACACAGCAAATTGCCCAATATTTAACAACAAAAAAACCTGAAGTTAGTCAAACAGCAACCCCAACTCCTACTTCTAACAGTGATGTAGTACTACCAGCACCTGAGCAAGCAATGCCAGTAAACCCCACTGAAGTGCCTAAGACTGTTGAACAACAGCCGAGGTGATGACGGGGACGCGGGGATGGGGAGATGAAGAGATGGGGAGATGGGGAGATGGGGAGATGGGGTGACGCGGAGAAATAATGATCTACTGCACCCTGCAACCTGCCCCCTGCAACCTGCCCCCTGCACCCTGCTTCCTCAAATTGGCAAGCGGTTAATATCTTTATTGCAGCCAATAACTACCATTGCGGAACCACGTTCTAAACGCTTGGTGGTGTCAGGATTAATCTTAAATTTACCATCCTGACTCACTGCCAACAAATTTAAACCATAACGATTACGAAGTTGGATTTCTGCAACAGTTTTGCCGTGAAATTCATCAGGGACAATCAACTCAACAATACTATGATCTGGGTCGAGATCAAATCGGTCTAGAATAGATGGTTTAGTCAGTGTCCTTGCTAAAGCACAACCTGCTTCATATTCTGGGAAAACTACATGATCTGCTCCCACTCGCTTTAACAGCTTGCGGTGAACTTCACTAGAAGCTTTAGCAACTACATGAGGTACACCAGCTTCTTTGACATTGAGAGTCGTGATAATACTTTCCTGGATATAGTTACCAATTGCCACAATTACTGTATCAAATTCAAGAATACCAGCTTCTTTGAGTGCGGCAGATTCAGTTGAGTCTAATTGCACAGCATGGCTAACTATTTCCTCAGTTAATGCTTCTGAAACCCGCTTCTCATCGATATCTGTAGCCAGAACTTGATAACCTAAATTATGTAATGTTGAACATACAGAACGACCAAAACGACCTAACCCAATTACCGCAAATTGGTGGTTATCTTGACGTAAACTGCGAAAAAACTTTAATGATGAAAGATTCATAATTGGTGATTGGTAATTGGTAATTGGTAATTGGTAATTGGTAATTGGTCATTGGGAATAGATAATTAAGTTATTCTTCATTTTCTCCGCGTC